>NZ_CP150371.1:5402500-9677500 GCF_051519835.1 Sorangium sp. So ce176 | reverse complement strand
GTTGAAGAGCGGGTAACACCGCTTGGAGGACCGAACTCACCACAGTTGAAAATGTGGGGGATGAGGTGTGGATAGGAGTGAAAGGCTAATCAAGCTGGGATATAGCTGGTTCTCCCCGAAATATATTGAGGTATAGCCTCGGACGAATTGCGACGGAGGTAGAGCACTGAATGGGCTAGGGGTCCTACCAGATTACCAAACCCAATCAAACTCCGAATGCCGTCGACAAGTATCCGGGAGTCAGGCTGCGGGAGATAAGTTCCGTAGCCGAGAGGGAAAGAGCCCAGATCGTCGGCTAAGGTCCCCAAATCTGAGCTAAGTGTCAAAGGATGTGGGAGCGCACAGACAACCAGGAGGTTGGCTTAGAAGCAGCCATCCTTCAAAGAAAGCGTAATAGCTCACTGGTCAAGCGAACCCGCGCCGAAAATATAACGGGGCTCAAGCTCAGTACCGAAGCCACGGGCTTTCTAACGGAAGCGGTAGGGGAGTATTCTCAAGGAGATACACGCCGGACGGTGACGACCGGTAACGGCCTTGAGAAGAGCTTATGCAGGCATGAGTAGCGATAAACCGAGCGAGAAACTCGGTCGCCGTAAGCCCAAGGTTTCCTGGGGAAGGATAATCCTCCCATGGGTTAGTCGGATCCTAAGCCGAGGCCGAGAGGCGTAGGTGATGGGAAGCAGGTTAATATTCCTGCACCACCAAGGGTGACGTTGAAGTAAGCGGGGACGGAGAAGGGTAGGCCGAGCACGGTAGATGGCTTCCGTGTTCAAGCCGGTAGGGTGAGCAGTCAGGACCCGATAGGGACAAACGACTGCTCGTAAGCCCGAGAGGTGATGAGGTCTGGGCTTCGGCCCGGGATACTCGGTGATCCCAAACTTCCAAGAAAAGCCGCGTACAGAGTCTCTTTGGTGTCCGTACCGCAAACCGACTCAGGTGGGCGGGGTGAGTATCCCAAGGCGCGTGAGAGAACCCTGGTTAAGGAACTCGGCAAAATGACACCGTAACTTCGGGAGAAGGTGTGCCGCTTTGCGTGAGGAGACTAGCGCTCCGTAGCGTGAGGTGGTTGCAGAGAAATGGGGGTTGTGACTGTTTACTAAAAACACAGGACTCTGCGAAGTCGTAAGACGACGTATAGGGTCTGATGCCTGCCCGGTGCTGGAAGGTTAAGGGGACGAGTCAGCGCAAGCGAAGCTCTGAACCGAAGCCCCAGTAAACGGCGGCCGTAACTATAACGGTCCTAAGGTAGCGAAATTCCTTGTCGGGTAAGTTCCGACCTGCACGAATGGCATAACAACATCCCCGCTGTCTCGACCAGGGACTCAGCGAAATTGTATCGGGGGTGAAGATACCCTCTACCCGCGGCAAGACGGAAAGACCCCATGAACCTTTACTGCAACTTGGCAGTGATTTTCGGGATATTCTGCGTAGGATAGGTGGGAGGCTATGAAGCCGGGCTTCTGGGTTCGGCAGAGCCAACGTTGAAATACCACCCTGGGTATTCTGGAAATCTAACCTGGGCCCATGAACTGGGTCGGGGACACTGCCTGGTGGGCAGTTTGACTGGGGCGGTCGCCTCCTAAAAAGTAACGGAGGCGTGCGAAGGTTCCCTCAGCCTGATTGGAAACCAGGCGTAGAGTGCAAACGCACAAGGGAGCTTAACTGTGAGACCGACAGGTCGAACAGGTGCGAAAGCAGGCGTTAGTGATCCGGTGGTTCTGTATGGAAGGGCCATCGCTCATCGGATAAAAGGTACTCTGGGGATAACAGGCTGATCGCGCCTGAGAGTTCATATCGGCGGCGCGGTTTGGCACCTCGATGTCGGCCCATCGCATCCTGGGGCTGGAGCAGGTCCCAAGGGTTCGGCTGTTCGCCGATTAAAGCGGTACGCGAGCTGGGTTTAAAACGTCGTGAGACAGTTTGGTCCCTATCTGCCGTGGGCGTAGGACACTTGAGAGGAGCTGCCCATAGTACGAGAGGACCTGGGTGGACGTACCTCTGGTGTTCCGGTTGTCCTGCCAAGGGCATAGCCGGGTAGCCATGTACGGAACGGATAACCGCTGAAAGCATCTAAGCGGGAAGCCGGCCTCAAGACCAGGTGTCCCGGACCGCAAGGTCCCTAAAGACCCCTCGTAGACCACGAGGTTGATAGGCCGGGTGTGGAAGCCGAGCAATCGGAGGAGCTAACCGGTACTAATAGGTCGTGCGGCTTGACCATACTTCTAAGGCAAACATCGAAGCGTCGCGCCCGGAGTTCGGGTGACGAGCAGCGTGACACAGCTGGCCCAGCGTAGAGCATCGCGAGAAGCGAGCTCCGCGGGTTCCGATTGGACGCACCCACAAGTTTCCGGTGGTGATATCGAGAAGGCTACACCCGATCCCATACCGAACTCGGAAGTTAAGCTTCTTGGAGCCGATGGTACTGCCAGGGCAACCTGGTGGGAGAGTAGGACGCCGCCGGGATTTTCTTTGAACCTGCGCACAGGCATCGCCGTGCGCAGGTTTTTTTTTGTCTTATCGCAGCCGTTCCGCGTTCTAGCCGCAGGCCGGGCGCGAGCCGCCTACGGCGGTCGCTGGCCGCGCGAAGGGCGTTCTGAACGGCCACGGGCCCTGTCGGGGGTGTTCGTCGGGCGGCGCGGGGCCCCGCCGGACTCGCCTGGGACGTTCTTTCTCCGGCGTGCACGGCAGGCCGGAGAAAGCGCGTCGATCGGTCTCAGACATCGGCCCCTCTCCGCGCCGCCCGACGAGCGCCCCCACGGGGCCTACCGTCTGGGCGCGCGCCGCTGCGCTGCTGCTGGTCGTTGCCGCTGGATCGGTACTGTAGCGTCTCCGCCTGAGACGCGGCGCCGGGGTGAGGGGCCCGGCCAGGGGGCTTTGGGCCGGGCAGCGAGGGCGCAACCTCATACCGCCGGAGGCGGCGAGGCTTCTGGCAGCGCATCGACGTCAGTGCGTGTGCTCGACGGCTCGCCTCGGGCCGTAGCTTCGCAGGAAGATGAGGCCGGCGAGGATGACCAGGGCGGAGATCCGGAGCGCAACCGGGATCTGCTGTACCCACTCCTCCTTGTCGATCCCGATCGTCGCGAGAAACAGGCCGAGCAGGCCGCCCATGGCCTCGCCCGCTCGGCTCACGAACGTCGCAGGGCCGCTGGCGATCGCCTCGTGCGAGAGCGCGTGCAGGAGAAGGCCCGCCACCGCGGAGAGCACCCAGGGCTCGACGGCCTCGAACTGCTCCGCGTCGACGAGGCGCGTCGCGAAGGCGCCGATCACCGTCGCGAGCGCGATGCCCGCGAGCGCTGCGCTCATGGCGCGCTTGCCGCCGGTTCCGGCCCTGACCTCGAGGACCTGGATGGCCACCACCATCGCGAGCGGCACCGTGTGCGCCGCGAGCGCTATCACGATGGGCAAGGAGAGCTGCCCGACCCGCGAGAGCGAGGCGACGGCCGCGCCCTCGCCGAACTGATGCGCGAGCACCGCGGCGTACCCCATCGCGAGCGCCGTCGTCGGTGTCCTGTGAGCGCCGGCCTCCCCGAGCACGAGGCGCTCCAGCACCGCCGGCGCCAGGAAGCCGGCCGCCGCCGCGACAAATCCGAGCCAGCCGATCTCGCCGAGCGCCTCCGGCAGCAGATGAAGCAACGCGATCGACGCCGCTCCGACGAGCGCGAAGGTCCGTAGCGCCGACATCGCGCCCTCGTTCCGGTGACGGAACAACGCCGCGAGGCCGCCGAGCATGACGGCCAGCGCGAGGAACGAAACGCCGAGCGCCAGCGACACAGGCGCCCTCCTAGCACGAATTCACGAGCACCGGCGCTGCACCGAACGCCCTGTGTGGCGCACTACGTATGGGGGAGGCTGTGCCGCCCGGTGCGGAGGATCAGATCGCCCACGAGCGCGGTCCAGCCGGTCTGGTGAGAGGCGCCGAGCCCCGCGCCGGTGTCGCCGTGGAAGTACTCGAAGAAGAACAGGCGATCTCGGAATCCGGGATCATGCTGGAAGACGGGGTGCTCGCCATAGACCGGGCGGCGACCGTCGCGGTCGCGCTCGAAGATCGCGATCAGCCGGCGCGCGAGCTCGTGCGCTCCGTCGCGGAGCGCGCGAGGGCCACGGCCGCCGACCGGCGGGATCGCGAGAACGTCCCCGAAGCCGTGATCGAGCCGGAGGAGCGAGCGGTAGAGGAGATACCCGAGCGGGAACCAGATCGGGCCGCGCCAGTTGGAGTTGCCGCCCTTCATGCGCGTGATCGACTCGCCGGGCTCGTAACCGACCGTGTACTGCGCATCGCAGCGCTCCAGTCCGAGCGAGACGGGCGAGGCCGCGTGCTCCTTCGAGAGCGAGCGCGGGCCGAAGGGGGAGAGGAACTTGTCCTCATCGAAGAGGTGCGCGAGCACCCGCTCGAGACGCCCGGGCGTCACAGCGGAGAGCACCTGCCGCCCGTCCGGACGCACCGTGATCGCCTCGGCCAGCGCGGGGTTCTTGCGGAGGAACCACTCGGTCCGGCGCCGGAAGTTCGCGAGCTTGCCGTAGATCTCCGGCGTGATCACATGCACGGCGCAGAGCGGGATGAGGCCCACGGCCGAGCGCGTCTTCACGTGCCGCGGCTTCCCGCCTTCGATGAGGATGTCGAAGTAGAAGCCATCCTCCTCGGACCAGAGCGGCAGCCGGCCGTCCGGGGTGTGGTGGAGCGCGTGCGCGATCCGCAGGAAGTGCTCGAAGAACTTGCTGGCGAGATCCTCGTACGCGGAGTTCTCGAGCGCGAGCTCCAGCGCGATGCGCATGAGGTCGAGGCAGTACATCGCCATCCACGCGGTGGCGTCCGCCTGCTCCAGCCGAACCCCGGGCGCGATCCGCTCGCTGCGATCGAAGAGGGAGATGTTGTCGAGGCCGAGAAAACCGCCCTCGAAGACGTTGTGCCCCTCGGCGTCGCGCTTGTTGACCCACCAGGCGAAGTTGATGAGCAGCTTGTGGAACACCCGCTCGAGGAAGACCCGATCGCCCTCGCCCCGCTGCTTCCGCTCGATCTTGTAGATCTGGTACGTCGCCCAGGCGTGCACCGGGGGGTTCAGGTCCGAGAACTCCCACTCGTAGGCAGGGAGCTGCCCGTTCGGGTGCTGGTACCACTCCTTGACCATCATCTTGAGCTGGGCCTTCGCGAGATCGATGTCGAGCGGGGCCAGCGCGAGCGCATGGAAGGCGAGATCCCAGGCCGCGAACCAGGGGTACTCCCACGTGTCGGGCATCGAGATGACGTCGGCGACCGAGACGTGCCGCCACTGGCTGTTGCGGCCCTTCTGACGCTCCGGCGGCGGCGCCTGCGCGTCGCCGCGGAGCCATGTGTCGACGTCGTAGTGGTAGAACTGCATCGTCCAGAACAACCCCGCCGCCGCTTGCCGCTGGATGGCGCGGCGATCGTCGGAGAGGCCAGGGCCCTGGACGGCGAGGTAGTACTCGTCCGCTTCCCTGCGCCGCGTCTCCAGGAGCTCGTCCGCGCCGTCAAAGGGCCTCTCCACCGGCTCCGGCGCGAGGCGGAGCAGGAGCCGCCGGCGCTCGCCGGCCGGCACCTCGATGCGATGCCAGCTCGCGGCCTTCGTGCCGCGGAGCTCGGCGTTCACCCGCTCCTTGTCGCCGTGGACGACCCGGTGATGGAACGCGTCCTTGACGTACGGCGTCCGCGAGGGGGTGCCATAGAGCCGCTCGCTGTTCGTCTCGTTGTTGGTGAAGAGCAGCTCCGGGCTGCCCTCGATGTACAGGTAGTGCGCGCCGTGCTCGGGGTGCGCCGCGCGCAGCATCACGTGTCCGGCGCAGGGTTCCATGGCCCGGATCTCGGGGATCACGCCGAGAGGCTCGCTCCAGGACCAGGTGTTGCGGAACCAGAGGTGCGGCAGCACGTGGATCGGCGCGGCCTCCGGGCCGCGGTTCACCACCGTGATCACCATGAGGATGTCGCTCGGGCTCCGCTTCGCGTACTCGACGAACACATCGAAGTAACGGTCTCCGTCGAAGGCGCCGAGATCGGGGAGATCGACCTCGCTCTCCGACAGGCCGCCCCGGCGCGCGGCGGCGACGAGCTCCTCGTAAGGAAACGGTCGCTGCGGGTAGCGGTAGAGGTAACGCAGGTAGCTGGAGGTCGGCGTCGCGTCCTCGTAGTAGTAGATCTCCTTGACGTCCTCGCCGTGGTTGCCCTCCGGGCCGGTCAGGCCGAAGGCCCGCTCCTTCAGGATCGGATCCCGCTCGTTCCAGACGGCGACGGCGAGACACACGATCTGGTGTCGGTCGCAGATGCCGCCGAGCCCGTCCTCGTTCCATCGATAGGCGCGGCTCCGGGCGTGGTCGTGGGGGAAATGCGCCCAGGCATCCCCGTTCGCGCTGTAGTCCTCGCGCACCGTCCCCCAGGCCCGCTCCGAGAGGTAAGGGCCCCAGTGCTTCCAGCGGAGCAGGCGCTCGCGCTCCTCTTCGAGGCGGCGGTGCTCGGCGGTCTGCGCGGCGCGGGCGGTCCTCGTCATGCGCGCACGCTAGGCGACTCCCGCCGGTGCGTCGAGCCCGCGGCCAGCGCGCGACGGGCCGCGGTCGGCGCTACTCGGTGCGCTGGATGATGTGGAAACCGAACGGCGTCTCGACGATCTCGCTCACCTCGCCGACCTTCAGGGCGAAGGCGACGTCGGAGAAGCCCTTGACCATCACGCCGCGCTCGAACACCCCGAGATCCCCGCCGCGCTCTGCGGCGCCGGGCTCGTCGCTGTACTCGGTGACCGCCTGCTCGAAGCTCGCCCCGCCGCGGATCTTGAGGAGCGCCTCCTCGGCCCGCGCGCGCGCCTGCTCGCGCGTGCGCTCGACGCCCTCGGGCCTGCTCTTCGAGCCGCCGTGCATGACGAGGATGTGCCGCGCGCCGATCTGCTTCGGCTGGCTCGCCACGAGCGCGCGCTCCCGCTCGAGCGCCGCGTCCTCCTCGGCCTCCCGGATCGGCGCGGCGACCGCGAGGCCGCCGCCGACCCAGGACGGCGAGGTGGCCAGCGTCCCGCAGGCGGTCGCGCAGAGGAGCGCGAGGGGAGAGCACGCCGAGAGCGTACGGACAAGCAGGGCGCGAACGTCAGGGCTACGCATCGGCGCGGAGACTGCCGCGGGAGGAATGCGCCCGCAACCCCCCGCGCCCGCGGCGCTCAGCGGAGCACCATCACCGGGACGAACGCCCACCCGCCGGCGGCCACGCTCACCCGCGCGCGCCGCACCTCGCCCCGGGCGCCCACGACAACGTCGTGCGTGCCCGCGGGGACGCGGAGCCGCGCGATGGCGATGCGCGCGGGGAGCGTCGACCAGCCGCGCGTGTCCGGCGTGTCGAGCACGGTCAGCGTCGCGCTCGTGAGCAGGCCGACGAGCAAGCCCAGCGGCCCAGAGTCCTCCGCGGCGGCCTCCGTCGCGCCCTGCGCGGCCTCGCCCGCCGCGATGCGGGCGACGGTCCTCGTGATGGCCGACAGGATGAGCGTCCCCTCGTTCTTCTTCCAGGCCGAGCGCACCTGCGCCTCGACGTCGAGCGCCTGCTCCAGCGGCCGGACGCGCCCGTCGATTGTCAGGGTCGGAGTCGAGTAGCCGCCCTTGCCGCGGGCGAGCGTCGGGTAGTTGACCCACGTCACGAGCCCCTTCGCCGCGAGCTCGTCGGCCCGCGCGCGATCCGTGGGGCTGATGTCGCTGGCCACGAGGGTGAGCGCGAGGCCGATCGGCAAGCGCTGCGGCACCTTCTGCGGCACGCGCCCGAACCCGACGACGACGACGAGCTCCGCCTCGCCGGCCTCGGCGAGGGGCGGCGACGGCTCCACGCCCTCGATCAGAGCGGCGACGCGGGGCGATCTCGGCTCGCCGCGCGTGAGCGCGCGGAGCGGGCCGCGGAGCGACGGATACGGGCCGTGGCGGAGCGCGTCGTCGTAGTGGAGGAGCGCCTCCTCGGGCTGGCCGCTCTTCTCGAAGGCGAAGCCGGCGAGGTAGCTCCCGAGGCCGATGAGCGCCGTCTCGCCCTCGTGATCGCGCAGGTACTTCTGCATGACGGCGAGGCGGCGGGCCTCGACCTTGGCCCCGCTGAGATCGCGCTGGGCCAGGTAGTTCATCATGTTGACGGTGTTGATGAGCAGCTTCTCGTGGGCAGGGGCCTTGTACGGGCCCGCGTCGTCCGAGAAGAGGTATTTCCCGAGCTCGTCGGCGGCGCCGCGGGACATGTCGAGCAGGTCGATCGACTTGTCCGCGATCCCGAGATCGCGCGCGGACAGCTTGTAGCGGTCCATGCTGAGGAGGACGTTGCCGCGGTCGAGCAGGAGGAGCGCGTTGTCGCCCTGGAGCGCCGGGAGCTCGTCCGCGGTCTCGACGTCGAGCTCGTCGTTCAGCGCGGCGACCGCCTCGGCGGGGGCTCCCCGATCGAGCGCGTCGAGCGCGGTGCGCACGCGGTCCTCGTGGCCGCCGCAGGCCGCCTGTCCGAGGCCGAGCAGCACCGCGAGGGGCGCCAGGACCGCGCGCCCGCGCCCCCAGAGGCTCGCGCGCCGCGAGAGCATCACTCCTGGATGAGCGCCTTGGTGAAGGCGGCCTTGTTCTGCCAGACCACCGCGCTCGTCGCGACCTCGATGACCTGCATGAACATGAAGTACTGGACGCGGCGCTCGTCCTCGGTGCGCTCGTCGGAGGTGAAGACCTTGCCGGTGATGTAGTACTTCGCGCCGAGCTGGCGGTTGTACTCGGCGATGTGGTTCGGGTCGAAGCCGCCGCCGTGCTGCTTCTCGACCTCCACGATCATCTGCTGCTGGCGCTCGACGCTCACCACGGTGACGAGGCCCGTGTCGAACATGTACGTCTCGATATCGGACAGGAGCGCCTGGAGCTGGCTATCGATGTGCTCGCTCGTCTGGTTCGACAGCGGGTAGATGGCGAGCGTGGGCCGAGAGCCGTCGTTCGCCCACGCCTTGACGATCGGAGACGCCATGAGCGACTTCAGGTTCTCGTGAAGGAGCTGCTCGATGTCGCGCTTGTCGATCCCCGTGCTCATCGCCGCGTCGTCGAGCCCCTCGACCTGGTTGCCGCGCACGTAGGTAGGTCCGCAGCCGACGGACATCGATGCGAGCACGAGCGCCGCGAGCAGCGCGGCCGGACGGATGATGGGCGAACTGAACATGGACACTCCGCAGGGCAGGACGGCCGCATCCTAGCAGGCGAGGTGTGCGCTGGAGTGGTGATCGGGCGGAAATCGTGCTCCGCCACGCGCTCTACGTGGGCGGCGTGACCCTCCTGGCGCGCCTCAGCGCGAGCAGCGCGAGCATCGCGAGCAACGCGGGCGCAGCCTCGGCGCCGTCCGCGATGGGGCCTTGCGCGCACGAGAGCCAGCGCTCGTCGAGCGGTCGGCGCGAAGGCAAGCGCTCCGCCGCGTCGGCGTCGGTGGCCCACCAGGGCGCGTCGTAATCGCCGACATCTGCGGCGCGCCTCGCCTCCGCGACGAGCCAGTCGTGATGGGCGATCAGCCCTCCGTAGATGGGGTCGGAGCAGCCGGCCGGCCCGCGCGACGTGACGCCGATGATCCGCCCCGCGACGTCGAGCGCGGGCCCGCCCGAGTCGCCGCTGCAGATGCCGCTCTCTCCGCGCCACTCGCTCCCCGTGACGCGCTCCTGCGTTCCGCACCCGTACCCCACGCACTCGACGTGGAGGCCATCGCGGCGCCTGCGGGCGCCGCCGTCGCGCGCTCGGCCCTCGGTGTCGCCGAAGCCCACTGCCGAGTAGACCTCGCCTTCTTCCGGCGGCCGATCGAGGCGGGGCGCGAGGGGGGTGACCTCGCTGCCCCGGACCGGCGAGGACAGCACCACCAGCGCGAGATCTCGCCCGCACACGACGTTGCCATCAGGCGGGCTGAGCAGCGCGCGGGCGGCGATCCACGGCGCGTCCGCGGCCCACAAGGCGCTGCCGAGCGTGGCGAAGACCTGCGAGGAATCGACCGGCTCACCGAACGTCGCCGTCTTGCAGGCGATGAGCTTCGGGGCCTCGGCGATGCAGTGCTGCGCCGTGAGCACCAGGTTGGGCGCGATCAGCGTGCTCGAGCAGGTCCGTGAGACCCGCCCGCGTCGATCCGTGATGAGCAGCCCGGCGACCGCGCGATCTCCAGCGTCGGGGTACCCTCCCTTGATCTCCAGCGCGATCTCCGCCGCATCTTCCTCGTCCAGAGCAGGCTCCCACGCGTCTCCTGCGCAGCCGGCCAGCGCGGCGGCGGCGGCGGCGGCGGCGAGGAGGCCTCCAGCTCGGGTGCTCCGCGCGGTGTTGTTCCGGCACACCGCCAGCCGCCATTGCACGCCACCTGCCAGCCTGGGCTGTGCACCGCCGTGTTCCTCGAGGGGAGGAGAGAGCCGCTTCCGAGGAAGCTCACGCGCCCGCGGAGCAACGTCGCTGCGCTGCGATGACGCATGCGGGCAGCGCGCCGGGCGGGCTCACGTGCACGGCGAGCGCCCGACCTCGGCGACCGCACGGCGCAAGGCGCTCCTCGGTGAAGAGGCCGTGGGAGAGCGCGCTTCATCGCGATCCAGGAAGAAGCACCCGCGCCGCTCGTGCCGAGCATCCGCTCGGGACGTCGCCGCGCCGCGGATGCTCGTTGTCGCCGGGCGGCGCCGTAGCGTCGGCCAGGAGGGTCAGCCGACCACGATATTCACGATCTTCCCGGCGACGTAGATGAACTTCTTCACCTGCTTGCCCGCGGAGAAGGTGGCCACGCTCTCCAGGCCGAGCGCGGCGGCGCGGGCCTCCTCCTCGGACGCCGCCTTCGCCAGCATCACCCGGCCGCGGACCTTGCCGTTCACCTGCACCGGGATCTCCAGGACGTCATCGACGCAGAGCGCCTCGTCGTACGTGGGCCACGGCTCGTGGCTCAGCGAGCGCTCGTGGCCCGTGAGCCGCCACAGCTCCTCCGCGAGGTGCGGCGCGAAGGGCGACACGAGGAGGATCAGCCGGAGGACCGCCTCGCGCGGCGGCGAGGGCAGCGAGCTCAGGTGGTTCACGAAGACCATCATCGCGGAGATCGCGGTGTTGAACGCCATCGCCTCGATGTCGCCGGTCACCTTCTTGATCGTCCGGTGGAGCTGCCGGCTCGTCGCGTCGTCCATCGCGTCCGAGAGCGGCCGCGTGCACGTCGCGAACACGCGATCCCGGAACCGGACCACCCCCTGGATCTGCCCTGATTGCCAGGGCTTCACCGCCTCGAGCGGGCCCATGAACATCTCGTAGAGCCGCAGCACGTCGGCGCCGTAGGACCGCACGATGTCGTCGGGGTTGATCACGTTGCCCCGCGACTTCGACATCTTCTCGTTGTCCTCGCCGAGGATCATCCCCTGATGCACGAGCTTCACGAACGGCTCGGGGTGCTTCACGCGGCCGAGGTCGTAGAGCACCTTGTGCCAGAAGCGCGCGTAGAGGAGGTGCAGCACGGCGTGCTCCGCCCCGCCGACGTAGAGGTCGACAGGCATCCACGCGTCGTAGGAGGCCTCCGAGAACGGCTCGGCGTCGTTGTGCGGGTCGAGGAAGCGCAGGTAGTACCAGCACGAGCCCGCCCACTGCGGCATCGTGTTCGTCTCGCGCGCGTACCACTTGCCGTCCTTCTGGAAGAAGCGCCAGTCCACCGCGCGCGCCAGCGGGCCCGCCGGGTCGTCGCCGGGGCGGAAGTCGGCGAGCGGCGGCAGCTCGAGCGGCAGGTCGGCCTCGTCGACCGCGATCGGCTGATCGTAGCGGATCGTGTGCGCGTCGCCCTTCCTGGGGTCGCCGTTCGGAGCGGCGAGGTCGACGGGGAAGTAGATGGGGATCGGCTCGCCCCAGTAGCGCTGGCGCGAGAAGACCCAGTCGCGAAGCTTGTAGTTCACCTCGCGCCGGCCGCGGCCGAGCGACTCGAGGCGGGCGATGACCGCGCGCTTGCAGTCCTCGGTCTTGAGCCCGTCGAACTCGCCGCTGCGGACCGCGACGCCCGGGTCGACGTAGGCGGCCTCGAGCTTGTCGCGCAGGGCGCCGTCGGGGCTCACGACCTCGACGATCGGCAGCCCGTAGGTCCGGGCGAAGGAGAAGTCGCGCTCGTCATGACCGGGCACCGCCATCACGGCGCCGGTGCCGTAACCGCCCAGCACGTAGTCCGCGACCCAGATCGGCACCTCTGCGCCCGTGATCGGGTGGACGGCGACGAGGCCCGTGTCGACGCCGGTCTTCTCCTTCGCGGCCGCGGAGAGCCGCTCGCGATCGCTCTTGCTCGCCGCGGCGGCGACGTACGCCCGCACCGCCTCGCGGCGCGCCTCGGACGCGCCGCCCTCGGCGCCCATGAGCCATGCGGTGAGCGGGTGCTCGGGCGCGAGCACGACGTAGGTGACGCCCATCAGCGTGTCGGGCCGGGTCGTGAACACGCTCAGCGAGCCCTCGCTCCGCCCCTTGACCTCGAACGAGATGAGCGCGCCCTCCGAGCGGCCGATCCAGGCGCGCTGCATGGCCAGCGTCCCTTCGGGCCAGTCGACCAGGCGGAGATCGTCCGCCAGGCGGTCGGCGTAGGCGGTGATGCGCAGCATCCACTGCCGGAGCGGCGTCCGGTAGACGGGGTGCGAGCCGCGCTCGCTCTTGCCGTCGATCACCTCCTCGTTCGCGAGGACGGTGCCGAGCGCCGGGCACCAGTTGACGCTCACCTCGTCCTGGTAAGCGAGGCCCTTCTTGAAGAGCTGGAGGAAGATCCACTGCGTCCAGCGCACGTAGCGCGGATCGGTCGTGGACAGCTCGCGCGACCAGTCGTAGCTGAAGCCCAGCATCTTGAGCTGGCGCTTGAAGGTCGCGATGTTCCGCGCCGTCGTGTCGGCCGGGTGCGTGCCGGTCTCGATGGCGTGCTGCTCCGCCGGCAGGCCGAAGGCGTCCCAGCCCATGACGTGCAGCACGTCGATCCCGCGCATGCGGTAGTAGCGGGACACGATGTCGGTCGCCGTGTACCCCTCGGGGTGCCCGACGTGTAGCCCCGACCCGGAGGGGTAGGGGAACATGTCGAGCACGTAACGCTTCCCGCGGGCGTTGCCCGCGCTGCGGACGGCGCGGAACGTCTCGCCCTGCTCCCAGGCGCGCTGCCAGCGCGGCTCGACCTCGGCGTGATCGTAGCGCACGGGCTCGCGCGGCTCGTTGGAGGAAGGTTCGGTGGAGGTACGGGGGCCCATCGTCTCGGCGGCCATATCGCGACGAGCCATAGCACTGTGCTGCCGCGGTCGACAGCCGCCCCGCGGCGGCAAGGAGCCCGCGTCCCCGCGGGAGCGTCGTCTCCCGTCCGCGGCGCGCGCCCTGGTCATGTCGAGAGTTCCCGGCAAGCGTGGACAGCGCCTCGGTGCGGGCTCTGCCGTCCGATGTTCCCGCGCGCGGTCACCCGCGGCGACGTGCGCGCGCCGCCTCGCGTTTTCGGTGGCCGGCGCGCGCATCGTCCGCGCTCGCGCGCGCCAGGGGTGTGACAGCGCGCGGCGCGGCGGCGATCCGACCTCGCGGTGCTGAGGCGAGCCCGGAGCGCGCGGCTCGCTGCGCCTTCGTCCGCAACGGGCCGCTGGGTCGGCGCGGTGCTGAGCGCCCCGGCGCAGCGGCACCTCACGGGGCGGGGCGACGCGTCAGAAGGATGGCCGGACACCGAGACTTGGAGGTAGATTGAAACCGCTGTTCCGCTTCAGTGTGAGGCAGGGGGGCCGCTGGGCGGTTCCTCCGAGGCGCGCGGATGACCGACAAACACGTTCCATGGGGAGCCCCGGAGAGTGAGATGGCGGCGCAGCCAGGCCGGCCGATCTTGTCCGCGCAAGGCGCGGGGATCCCGTTCCGGCCGCTGCCCGTGCCGCCGCTCATGGCGCCCGGGGCATTGCGCCCGCTCGCCGCGCAGTACGCGCTGAGCCCTCACGTTCAGCAGCACAGCCCGGCCGGATACCCCGGGCCGGCGCCGTCGGCGCCCGGCTTCGCCGGAGCGGCGCCGGGTTTCGCCGGGCCAGCGCCATCCGGGACGCCGCTTCCAGGGCCGGCGCCGCCATCGCCGGCGTTCCCGGGACCGGCGCCGTCCGCGCCGGCGTTCTCGGCGCCAGCGCCGCCCGGGGCTGCTTTTCCTGCACACACGCAGCCGCCGACCGCGAACCTCTCCGCGCGCGGCGGGACCCTCCCGCCCGGGCTCGTCTCACAGCAGGACGTGCTGTCGGCCAGCGGCGTCTTCTCTCCGAGCGCGCTCCCGTTCGTCTCGGCCCCGCCACCGTCGGATCCGGCGCCCTCGAGCCAGATGTCCTTCATGCCGGCGCCCACCACGGAGCGGATGGGCGCGAACGCGGCGCAGCCGCCTCCACCGGCACCTCCGCCAGCGTTCGGAGGTCCCGGCTACGGCCCCGCTGGCGGCCCCCCTCTGTCAGATCCTGCGCGTCCGCCCATGGCGTCGCTGCACGCCGGCCTGCCAGAACAGGCAGGCCCGCCATCCGCTGTTGCACCTGCGTCCACCATGGGCGCAGCGCCCAGCGCTGCGGCGCACGGCGCGCCCCAGGCGGCCGCCGGCGGGTGGGACGGCGCTGCGGCGCACAGCGCGCCCCAGGCGGTCGCCGGCGGGTGGGACGGCGCTGCGGCGCACAGCGCGCCCCAGGCGGCCGCCGGCGGGTGGGACGGCGCTGCCATGGCCGCCGAGAGCCCCTGGGCCACCACGTCGGCGCGGCTCGAGATGCCGGTGCTCCCGTCGAACTTCGTACAGGAGCGCCCGGAGCCGCAGAAGCCCGCGGCCGTCACGGCGCCGCGGCGCGAGGGCGGCAGGACGCTCATCATCGTGCTCAGCGTCATCCTGGCCGTCGCCCTGCTGGCGCTCGTCGGCATCACCTTGTGGCAGAGCATGGGCGGCGGCGGGCCCATCTCGATCGACTACACCGAGCCTCCTCCGTCGACCGCCGAGACCGCGTCCGCGCCGGTCGTTAGCGAGCCGGCAGCCCCCAGCGCGACCGCCGCGCCCCGCCCGGCCGCGCGCCCGCGGCCGAAGACCGAGGACATCTACGACGAGGTCGAGAAGGAAAAGCCGCGGCGCTGACAGCGCGCGCCGCAGGCGATTCGTTGGCCCTGCGCCCCGTTCCATGCTGGTGATCGCCCGCCATGGCGACGCCCATCCCGCAGAACCTCGCCCCCTTCACCCTCGACGAGCTGGCGCGCGCGACCGGCGGGCGCGTGCTGCGGGCGGGGCCGGACGCGCGGGGCGTCTCGACCGACAGCCGCACGATCGCGCCCGGAGCCGCGTTCGTCGCGCTCGCCGGCGAGAGCTTCGACGGCCACCGGTTTCTCGACGCCGCGGCGCAGCGAGGGGCGGCTGCTTTCGTCGTCTCCCGCGAGGTGGCCGTGCCGTCAGAAGGAGGTGTGGTGCTCGTGGAGGACGGGCTCGCTGCCCTCGGGGCGCTGGCGAGGGCGCACCGCGAGCGGTGGCGGAGGGGCGCCCACCGCGACGGGCCGCGCGCGATCGTCGCGATCGGCGGCTCTGCCGGCAAGACGACCACGACGCGGGCCATCGCGGCGCTGCTCGCGGGCGCGGGCCGCGGCGACGTGCACGCGACCGCGGGCAACCTCAACAACGCCATCGGCCTCCCGATGACGTTGCTCGGGCTCGAGGAGCGCCACCGCTTCGCCGTCGTCGAGATCGGCACGAACCAGCGCGGCGAGGTCGCGACCCTCGCGCGGATCGCGGGGCCAGATCTCGCCGTGCTCACGTCCATCGGCGTCGAGCACACCGAGGGGCTCGGCACCCTGGAGGACGTCGCTGCAGAGGAGGGCGATCTGCTCGCCGCCTTGCCGACCGAGGGGACCGCCCTCGGGAACGGCGACGACGCGATGGTGGTCGAGCAGCTCGCGCGCGCCGGCGCGGCGCGGCGGATCACCTACGGCTTCGGCGAGCGCGCGCAGGTCCGGATCGCGGCGCGACGGCCGGTCGGGGTCCGCGGCACCGCGGTGAGGCTCGAGCGGGGAGGCGAGCCGCTGGAGATCGTCGTCCCGCTGCTCGGAGAGGCGGGCGCGCTGGCGGCGGCGGCCGCGGTCGCCGCGGTGGAAGAGGCGCTCGGCGAGCGGCTCTCGACGGAGCGGGCGGCCCGGGCCGCCGCGGGGCTCGCGCCGCCGGGGGACGGGCGCCTGTCCGTCCGCGAGCTGCCGGACGGCACCGTGATCATCGACGACAGCTACAACGCCAACCCGCTGTCCATGCGATCGTCGCTCAAGACAGCCGTCGAGCTGGCCGGCGCGCTCGGGAAGCGGCTGGTCCTGCTGCTCGGTGAGATGCGCGAGCTCGGCGCGCTCGCGGCGGCGGAGCACGACGCGCTCGGCGCGCAGGTCGGGGCCGCGCGCCCCGCCGCGCTGATCGCCGTCGGCGGCGAGGCGTCGCGGATCGCGCGCGCCGCCGAGGCGGCCGGCGTGCCGGCGTGGTTCGCCGGCGACGCGGGCGCCGCCGCGGCCCGCGCGATCGAGGTCGTCGAGCGAGGCGATCTGGTGCTCGTGAAGGGCTCGCGCGGGATCAGGATGGAGCGGATCGTCGAAGCGCTCGCCGGGCGGGGCGCAGGCAGCGGCGGCTCGCCCGCTCCGTGAGCGCGCGTCCGCGGGTCGAGCGCGATCGCCCGCCGTCGCGCCGCGCCTCCGTCACGCGCCGAGCGCGGCCCGCACCTCGGCGACGGACTGGCTGAGCAGCGCCGGCGCCTCCTCGTTGCTGCAGAAGGAGCGCGCGATCATGCGATCGACGTACAGCGTGCCGCGGAGGTGATCCACCTCATGCTGGAGGATCCGGGCGGGCCAGCCGGTCGCCTCCCAGCGAACCTCCTTGCCCTCCTCGTCCACGCCACTCACCTCGACCGCGAGATCGCGCTCGACCAGCGCCATGTAGCCGGGGACGCTGAGGCAGCCCTCGAAGAACGTCGCCCGCCCCGAGCCGGCCGCGCCCGGGGGCGGCGGCGCGAGGACCTTCAGCGTCGGGTTGATGATCACCTTGAGCGGGAAGGGCACGCGGCCGCGCTCGGCGCGCTGGCCCGGCGTGAGGCGGGACATCAGCACCTCGCTGTCCTCGAGCACGATGATCTGCTGACTGACGCCGATCTGCGGCGCCGCGAGCCCCACGCCGGGCGCCTTGCGCATGACGGAGACCATCGTCGCGATGAGGTGCTTGAGCTGCCTCGTCCCGATCTCCTCGGGCGGGACGGGCGCGGCGGGCTTCCGCAGGACGGCGCTGCCTGCGAGGACGATCGGGGGGAGCTCCATGCCGCCGGGGATGAACCAGCGCCCCCGCGGGCGCAAGGGCCGCCGGCCCGGGATCGCGGACCGCGTGGAGGCCCTCGCGGCCAGGCGGGGGTGAGGGTAGAGGTGCGGCGCCGGTCCCCGCCCGGCCTCGCCATGGCAGTGCCCCCTCCGCCTCCGCCGGCCCGCGCAGACGCTCCGCGCCGGCCGCTCCGCCTCGTCGTCGCGCTCGCCCTCGCGGCGCTGACGATCGCCGCCTTCGCCGCCGTGACGCTGCGGCTGAAGCTCGAGCCGAACGTCGCCTCGCTGCTGCCCGAGCGCGGGGACGCCGCGGCGCTGCGCCGGTACGTGCGCGGGTTCGGGGGCGGCGACCTCGGCGTCGTGATGGTCAAGGGCGACGACCCCGACGAGAACGCCGCCGTGGCCGCGGAGATCGCGCGGGCCCTCGCGGCGCGCCCGACCGTGCAGCGCGCCGCCGACCGGATCGACGTCTCGCGCGCGCTCGATCCGTGGCTCGCCTTCCGGCACGCGGACGCGCGCGTGAGAGAGCGGCTCGCCGCCGCGCTCTCGCCCGAGGGCATGCGGGAGCGCCTCGCCGAGACGCGCGCCATGCTGCTCGCGCCGGGAGGCGGCGCCGCGGCCGAGACGATCGCGGCCGATCCGCTGCGGCTCGCGCAGCTCGTCTTCGAGTCCGCGGACATCGGCTCCGGGGTGCGCACGCAGGCGGACGGCGCCTTCGCGACCGACGACGGCAAGGTGCACCTCGTCCTCGTGCAGCCGGCCGGGCAGGCGCTCCGCGGCGCCGACGCGCGCGCGTTCGTCGCCGACGCGAACGCCGCGCTCGCCCCCATCCGCGCGGCGCACCCCGACATCACGCTCGGCCTCACCGGCGGGCACGCCATCGCCGCGGCCACCGAGGAGATGCTCACGCGCGACCTCGCCGTCTCGGGCTCGCTCTCGATGCTGCTCGCCTCCGCCGTGTTCGCGCTGCTCTTCCGCCGCCTGCGCGCGCTCGCCGCGGTGATGCCGCCGCTCGTGCTCGGCACCGTCTGGACCGCCGGGCTCGCGACGGCGCTCCCGGGCGGGCTCAGCGCGATCGCCGTCGCCTTCATGTCGGTGGTCGTCGGCGTCGGCGTCGACACCGGCGTCCACGTCTACGCCGCGCTGCTCGAGGCGCGGCGCGAGGGCCTCGACCCCGAGGCGGCCGCGCGCGCCGCGCGGGCGCGGACCTGGCGCGCGGTGCTCGTCGCCGCGGTCACCGCGGCCGCGGCGTTCGGCGCCCTCGCGCTGTCGGACATCAACGCGCTCCGGCAGCTCGGGCTCCTGTGCGCCGCGGGCGAGGTGCTCACGGCGATCGCGATCGTCCTCGTGACGCCGGCCTTCGGCGCCTGGCTCGAGCGCGGCGCGCCCCCGCCCGAGGCGCCGGCGCGCTGGCCCGACGGCCTCCACCGGCTCACCCGGACGCGGGGCCGCGCGCTCGCGGTCGCGGCGGTCGCGGCGCTCCCCATCGCGGCCGTGGCGCTCGGCGCGGCGCCGCCGCTCGCCGAGGCGATCGTCGCGATCCGGCCCGCCGCGCTCGAGCCGCTCAAGGTCCAGCAGGCGATCTTCGACGCCTTCGGCGGGCGGCGCGGGCAGTGGGTGGTGCTCCTCGCGGACGGCGAGCAGGAGCGCGCCCGCGCGAGGGCCGACCGGATCGCGGAGCGCCTCGCGTCGATGAAGGCCGACGTGGAGGCCGTCGACGCGCTCACCGCGCTCGCGCCCGCCGCCGCCACCCAGGCCGCGCGCTTCGCCGCGCGCGACGCGCTCGACCTGCCCGGGAAGGCCGACGAGCTCGCGCGGGCGCTCCGCGACACGGGCTTCGCCCCCGAGCGCTTCTCGGCGGTGCTCGACGGGATGCGCGCGCCGCCGCGGCAGGAGGTGACGCTCGCCGATCTCGAGCGCGGCCCCGCGTCCATCCTGCTCTCGCGCTACCTCGGGCAGGACGCGGGCGAGGCGCTCGTCGCGCTGTACGTGCGGCCGCGCGACACGGGCTCGGTCGAGCGGATCGAGCGCGCCATCCGCGAGGAGGATCCGAGGGCCATGCTCACCGGCTATACCCGGCTCGAGGCGTCGCTCCGCGAGACGCTCGCGCACGACATGCCGCGGATCGCGATCGTCGCCGGGGGGCTCGTGCTGCTGGCGCTCTCGGCCTCGCTCCGCAGCGCGCGCGACATCGCGTTGGCCGCGCTCGTCGTCGCGTCCGAGATCTCCCTCGTCCTCCTGCTGATCCGGGCGCTCGGCATCCCCCTCCACGCGTACGACGCGCTCGTCATCCCGGTGCTGCTCGGGATCACCGTGGACGAGGGCATGTTCCTGCTCCACCGCGCCCGCGACGTCGAGGCGGCGGGCGGCAGCGGCGACGCGGTGATCCGCGAGACGCTGCGCCACGAGGCGCCGGCCATCGCCGCCACCGCCCTGACCACGGCCGCGGGCTTCTCCGCGCTCGCGTTCTGCAGGTTCGACGGCCTCCGCGATCTCGGCCGCGTCGGCGCGCTCGGCAGCGCGGTCGGCCTCGTCGTCGCGCTCCTCGTGGTGCCGGCGGGGCTGCGGCTCTGGCCCCGGGGCCGCCGACGTGCGTAACATCACGGCGTTGTCGCCCCGGCGCCTGCTCCTCCTCGCTCTCCTCGCGCTCGCGCGCCCGGCCGCGGCGCAGCCGTCGCCCGCCGCCGCGCCGCCGCGTCCCGTGGCCGCGCAGGCGCGCCCGGCCGCGCCGCCGCGCCCGGCCGTCGCCCGCGTCGTGGACGACCTCGCGCGCTCGCTCGGCCCCGTGACCGGCCGCGCGCTCGTCGCCGCCGCGCCGCTCGTCTCCGACGCGCCGGCGCCGCGCGGCGCCCAGCTCGCGACGTCGCTCGCCGCCCAGCTCGCGGGCAAGCTCGGCGCGGGCGCGCGGGCGCAGAAGGACCCGATCCCGCTGCCGCTCGCGCGCGAGGCCGCGCGCGACGGCGCGGCGCTCGTCCACCTCGCCGTCGAGATCGGGGCGGGGCGGCTGCGCGTCACCGCGGACGTGTACCCGGTGCCGCGCACCGTCTGGGCGCGCCTCCGCGATCCGGAGCCGGGGCCCATCGCCCACGCCTACGCCGAGGCGCCCCTCGACGCGGAGATCCGCAGCTTCCTCGCGCCGGTCCCGCTCGTCGCCGCCAGGGTCGACCGCGCGAAGAACTTCGAGGGCGACGTGGTCGCGCTCGCGTGCGGCGATCTCGACGCCGACGGCTCGCTCGAGATCCTGAGCGTGAGCCGCCGGCGCGTGACGACGCTCCGCCTGCGCGGCGGCCGCGTCGTGCCGCTCTCGTCGCGCTCGTGGCCGGACGTCGTCGCCGTGCACCCGTCGCCGCTCCGCGAGCCGCTCGCGTTCGCCACGCTCGTCGAGCGCGAGCGCGACGGCGAGCTCCTGCCGCCGTTCGCCGACGTCGGGCTCACCGATCGCGCGCGCAGCGTCCGCTTCGACGGCAAGCTCCAGGCGGTCGCCGAGCTCCCCGGGCTCGCGATCCCGGACGCGGGCGGCTCGGCCTGCACGACAACGTGGGGCCCGCTCCTCACGGGTCCGCTCGGGCCGTGTGCCCCGGCGGATCCGCCGCCGGCGACCTCGGCGCTCTCGGGCCGGTACGACGCGCTCGCGTCGGCGCGGCTCCTGTCCGCGCGGGGCGAGCCCTTCACTGTCTGGGCGACGCGCGAGGGCGGCGCGGTCGAGCTCCGGGACAGCGCGGGCCGCCGTAAGGCCGTGGGCAGCGCCGGGGCGCAGCTCGCGATCGGCGATCTCGATCAGGACGGCGAGCCCGAGCTGCTCGCCGCCCTCGACGTGCTCGACCCGCTCGAGGACGCCGTCGTTGTCTGGTCGTGGCGGCGCCGCGAGGGCGCCCCGGATCGCGCGGCGCTCCAGGAGATCCTGCGCCTGCCGGCGCCGGCGGGGGTGCGCGCGCTCGCTGTCTGCCCGCCCGACGGCCCCGGGCGCGCCCCCTTCACCGTCGCGACGGCCGATGAGATCTGGGTGGTGCGGTGAGCCGGTCGCTCCCGCGCCGCGCCTTCCTCGGCGGCGCCGGCGCGCTGCTCGGCGCGGCGGCCCTCCCGGACCGCGCCCGCGCCATGGGGCGCACGCCGCTCGGCGGCCGCGTCTCGATGCACCTGCCGTGGCCGACGAGCTCGCTCGATCCGCACGACCTGAGCGACCCGGCCGCTGCGCTGTTCGCGCCGGCGATCGCCGACAGCCTCTACGGGGCCGACGCGTCCGGGAACCCGTACCCGACGCTCGCGTCCGCGCTGCCGTCCCGCGAGGGGGACGCCGCGGTCGTGCGCCTGCGCGAGGGCCTGCGCACCGCGCGCCTGCTCAAGCTCGACGGGCGCGACATCGTGAGCTCCGTCGAGCGCGCCCGCGCTCGCGGCGCGGCCGCGGCGCTCGCCGACGTCCCGAGGCCCGAGCGGCACCCGAAAGATCCGCTCGCCGCCGTGTTCCCGCGCGCGGACCCCGGCCGCGTCGCCCGCGCGCTCGCGTCGCCGATGGTCGCGCTCCTGCCGCGCAGCTTCGACCCCGCGGCCCCGGACGGCACCGGCGCGTTCCGGGCCGACCTCGGCCCGCGACAGATCACGCTGACGCGCAACGACGTCGCCGCGCGCGGCGCCGCCTTCCTCGACGCGATCGAGGTGATCCGCTCCGAGGATCTCACGACCTCGCTGCGCGCGTTCGAGGCCGAGCGCGACGACCTCGGCTGGCTCGGCGCCGGGCTTCACACGAACCGCCGCGGCGCCGTG
The DNA here is from genome assembly GCF_051519835.1 of Sorangium sp. So ce176. Lineage (NCBI taxonomy): Bacteria > Pseudomonadati > Myxococcota > Polyangiales > Polyangiaceae > Sorangium > Sorangium sp. So ce176. The sequence goes on along the minus strand of NZ_CP150371.1, from coordinate 9,655,510 downwards.
CGCTTCGATCTGGGCGTCGCCGGATGGATCGTCCTCACCACGGGCCCCGACGCCGGCCCCTTCGGCCAGCCCGGCGTCGCGCAGCGGCTCGTCGACGCGCTGCCGCCCGAGCGCCTCGCGCACCTCGGCCTGGTCGGCCTCCCGAAGGCGCACGGCGATCCCGCGTGGGGTGGTCCTCCGGCGGAGCTCCTCGTGGACGAGTCTGCCGCGCACCTCGTCGAGGTCGCCGAGGCGGTCGCGCCGATCCTCTCCCGGCCCGGCCACGAGGTCACGGCCGAGCCTGTCTCGCGGGCGGATCTCGGGCGCCGCCGCGCTCGGGGCAAGGCGACGCTGGCGATCGAGCTGGTGCGCCCGCTCGGCCCCGGTCCCCTCAACGCGCTGCTCGCGCTCGCGACCGCCGACAACCGCGGTCGTGCCCTCGACCTCGCCCGCCACCCGCCCCGGCTCGCGCCCAGCGCCGCGCCGCGCTCGCTCACCGCGACGCTCCGCCTCGGCGTGATCGCCGAGGTCCGGATCGCGGGCGGCGTGATGCCGGACATCGCGCTCGCGCGCGGCGTGAGCGGCGAGGGCTGGGATCTCGGCGCCACGTTTCGCCGTTCTCCCAGGCGCTGACGCGATCCTACGTGAAACCAGGCGCGACGGACAGGGCGGACGCGGCGGGCATGACGGACGCGACCGCATCGCGCTGTTCGGGACGTCCGGGCGGGCGGCGCGACGATGGGGCCTGCTTGGATCGCTTGCGCCGAGGGGACATTTGGTTACTATCGGCTGGTCACGAACGTCACTGGCACTCGACACGACGCTTCTCTTCTCGGGGATCGCGGATTGATCGCGGACTGGACGACGCAACGTGTGGCGCATCGGGGGCTCCTCCCCAGCGCCGCCCTCCCTCGATCCCCCACGGCTCCATCGGGGCGGCAGGGCAATTGTTCGGCACCGAAGCTGACATCTCGCAGAGCCGTGAAGTGAATCAGTGTCATGGGTACTCGCCTCTACGTTGGTAATCTCCCCTTCTCCGCCACCAAGGCCTCCGTGCAGGCTGCGTTCGCCCAGAGCGGCGAGGTGACGGACGTGCACATCGTGACCGACCGCGAGAGCGGGCAGTCGCGTGGTTTCGGGTTCGTCACGATGGGCACGCCTGAGCAGGCCCAGCAGGCGATCGAGCAGATGAACGGCGCCATGATGGACGGCCGTCCGCTTCGCGTGAACGAGGCGGAGGAGCGGGTCCAGCGCGGCGGTGGCGGCGGCGGCTTCGGCGGCGGCGGTGGCGGCGGCGGTTACGGCGGCGGCGGCGGTGGCGGCCGTGGCGGTGGCGGCGGCGGCTACGGCGGCGGCGGTGGTGGTCGCGGCGGCGGCGGCGGTGGTCGCGGCGGCGGCCGTGGCGGTCGCGGCGGCGGCGATCGTTACTGAGCTCAGCCAGGTAGGTCGACGTTCATGCGGCGGCGCCTCTCCCCGGAGGCGCCGCCGTTTTTCATGCGTGTGCCGCCGCTCCGCGGCGCGCCTCGCCGCGCGTCTCCCGGTCCTCAGCTCACCGCCGCGCTGGCGAGCGCGAAGGGCGGCATCGTCCCGTACGCGACCCGGCGGTGCGGCGCCGCCTCCAGGCGCACCACCGGCGGAAGCGCCTCACGCCACGCCCTACCCCAGCAGCGCGAGCGGCCCGGCTCCGCGAGCGGGGGAGCTTGCCTGTGCGTCGCGCGAGCGTCAGAGACCGTCACGCTGGCCGGACCTCGCGCTCGAGGCGCGGCAGCGCACCGCCGATGCCATCATCGCTTTCTTTGCAGCTCAAACCGTCTCCGCGGGCGATCTCGCTCTATTATTTCGGCATCTTCGCCGTCCTCGGCGTGTACCTGCCGCTCTTCCCGAGCTGGCTACAGGCGCAGGAGGTCCAGGGCCTCGCGATGGGGGCGATCGCGGCGACGCTCCCCGCGATGGGCCTCATCGCCCCGCCGTTGTTCGGCTTCATCGCCGACTCGCTCGGCGTGCGGGTATGGCTGATCCGCGCGGCCTGCGCCGGCGCCCTCGTCGCGTTCGCGCTGCTCGCGCTGTCGTCGGCGCTGGGCGTCGCGCTCGGCTTTGGCGGCCTCTTCGTCGCGGCGCTCGCGTTCGCGTTCTTCCGAGCACCGATGTTCACGATGGCCGACGTGGTCGCCATCGAGGCGTCGCTGAGCTCCGGGATCGCCTACGGCAGGCTCAGGCTCTGGGGTTCGATCAGCTTCGCGTTGATGGCGATCGTCGGCGGGGCGCTCATCGATACGGCGCGGCCGGCGGCGTTCCCCGCCACGATGACCGCCGTGTTGCTCGTCGCGTTCGCCGTCTCGTGGACGCTGCCGGCGGGCGGTGAGGCCCCCTTCCAGCGGCTCCGCCAGCAGCGCGGCGCGCGCGAGGCCGCGGCCGCGCCGGCCGCGCCGGCCGTCGAGGATTCCGTGCAGCAGCGCGCCCGCGCGCTCCTCCGGAGCCGCGACTTTCGCCTGTTCCTCGCGGCGTCGTTCCTGGCCCAGAGCGCGAACTCTTCCTATGACCTCTGCTACACGCTGCACCTGCGCGACGTCGGCTTCCCCGAAGCGCTGGTGGGGGTCGCGTGGGCCGTGGGGGTCTCCGGCGAGATCGCGCTGATGGCGTTCTCCGGCCCCCTGCTCCAGCGGTTCGCGCCGCCGACGCTGCTCGCCTTCGCCTTCGCCGGCGCCGCGCTCCGGTGGGCGCTGCTCTCGAGCGTGCGGTGGTGGCCCGCCCTGCTCGCCATCCAGCCGCTCCACGCCGTCTCGTTCGCGATGATGTGGGTCGCCTCGCTCGCGTACACGAGGGATCGCGCTCACCCGCAGATCCTCGCCACGGCGCAGGGGCTCTTCTCTGCCAGCGCCGGGGCGGGGTCCGTCATCGGGATGCTCGTGTGGGGCGAGCTCTACAAGCGCGGCGGCGGCTCCCTCACGTTCGGCGTCGCCTCGATCACGGCATCGATCGCATTCGTCCTCGCTGTGACCTTCGCGCGGTCGACGCGACGTTCCTTGTCTGGCAGCTCAGTTTTTTCTGCCAGCTCTCAGTGCCAGGAGTAACGTTAGCTGTTCCGCAGCACGCGGTGGCGCGCGCGGGCACTACCTGAACGAGGCGAGCATGTGCGGGATCGTCGGATACGTTGGGTCAAAAAAGGCGGCGCCGATCATCGTCGAAGGGCTGCGCAAGCTGGAGTACCGGGGCTACGACTCGGCCGGCATTGCCATTCATGACGGCAAGGGCATCGAGATCGTCCGGACGCTCGGCAAGCTGGTCAAGCTCAGCGAGGCGCTCGAGAAGCGGACGCTCGACGGCACCACCGGCATCGGCCACACGCGATGGGCGACGCACGGCCGCCCCAGCGAGGTGAACGCCCACCCGCACTCCGCGGGTCCGGTGGCCGTCGTTCACAACGGCATCATCGAGAACCACGTCGCCATCCGGCAGCAGCTCGAGGGCCAGGGGGTCAAGTTCCTCTCCGACACGGACACCGAGATCGTCGCTCACCTCGTCCACCGCGAGCTCCAGAAGGGCGCGAAGTCGCTCTTCGAGGCGGTGCGCGGGTCGCTCCGTCAGGTCCACGGCGCCTACGCGATCGCGGTCGTCTCGCGCGACGAGCCCGGCGTCATCGTCGTCGCACGCTACGGCTCGCCGCTCGTCGTCGGCGCCGGCGAGGACGAGATGCTGTGCGGCAGCGACATCCCGGCGCTCCTCTCGCACACCCGCGACATGATCTTCCTCGAGGACGGCGACATCGCCGAGCTGCGCGCGAGCGGCGTCCGCATCGAGACAGTGGCCAGCAGCGACAAGGTCGAGCGGCGCGTGAAGCGCATCGACTGGAGCCCCGTCCAGGCGGAGCGCGGCGGTTACAAGCACTTCATGCTGAAGGAGATCCACGAGCAGCCCGACGTCGTCGAGGCGACGCTGCGCGGCAGGATCGATCTCGCCGCCGGCGACGTGCACGCGACCGAGATCGGCGTCACGCCCGAGTTCGCGAAGGAGCTGCGCCGCGTCTACATCGTCGCCTGCGGCACGAGCCACCACGCCGGGATCGCCGGGCGCTACTGGCTCGAGCAGCTCGCCCGCGTCCCCACGGTGGTCGAGCTCGCGAGCGAGGTGCGCTACCGCGAGCCGATCTTCTTCCCCGACGATCTCGTGATCGCCATCAGCCAGTCGGGCGAGACCGCCGACACGATCGCGGCCCTCAAGGCGGCGAAGGCGCAGGGCGCCAAGGTGCTGGCGCTCTGCAACGTCCTCGACAGCGCGATCCCGCGCCTCTCCGACGGCGCGCTCTACACGCACGCCGGCCCCGAGATCGGCGTCGCCTCGACCAAGGCGTTCACCACGCAGCTCGCCGCGCTGCTCCTGCTCGCGGTCTACCTCGGCCGCCGCCGCGACTCGCTCTCGGCGGAGCGCGGGCGCGAGATCCTCCAGGCCCTCTGGGAGATCCCGAGCCACATGCGCGAGGTGCTCGGCGACGCAGACTACGTGCACGCGATCGCGAAGCGCCTCGTGCACGCGAAGGACGTCCTCTTCCTCGGGCGCGGCCTCGGCTTCCCCATCGCGCTCGAGGGCGCGCTCAAGCTCAAGGAGATCTCGTACGCCCACGCCGAGGGCTATGCGGCCGGCGAGATGAAGCACGGGCCGATCGCCCTCATCGACGAGAACCTCCCCGTGATCGTCGTCTGCCCGCGCGACGCGCACTACGACAAGACCTTCTCCAACTTGCAGGAGGTCCGGGCGCGCGAGGGGCAGGTCGTCGCGATCGCCACGAAGGGCGACGAGTCGATCCTGGAGATCGCGCAGCACCACGTCTGGATCCCCAAGGTGCCGGACGAGGTGGGGCCGCTCCTCACGGTGCTCCCGCTCCAGCTCATCGCCTATTACGTCGCCAACCTGAAGGGCAACGACGTCGACCAGCCGCGCAACCTCGCGAAGACGGTCACGGTCGAGTAACGGCGCCTCCCGCGGGAGGGCTGCTCCGGCCTGGCGAGCGGCCCTCCTGAGCCTGGCGCGGCGCGCCCGCGCCAGGATCAGCCGGCCAGCCCGCGTCCGCGCGCCCGATCCGGGCCGCGGCTATGCTGCGCGCATGCGCATCCCCGGCAGAACAGAGCGGCGGGTCGTCGCGGCCATCCTCGTGACCGCGCTGATCCCGCTGGTCGCCAGCATCGTCGTCGCCAGGACGGTGATCGCGCGGGTGTCGGCGACCGCGTTCCAGCCCGAGTTCGGCGTCCACCTCGAGCGGGCGCTCGGCGTGTACGCGGAGCTCGCCGCCGCCATCAAGCAGGGAATGCGCCTCGAGGCCGAGGCGATCGCCGCGGCGGACCCGCTGCGCCAGGGCGCCTTCGCCGGCGACCCGCAGCGCCTCGACGCCGAGCTCGCGCGCGTCGTCGCGGCCCACCCCGCGCTGGTCTCCGTGCGCGTCGAGCGCTGCGGTGGAGAGATCGCCGGCGCGCGGGAGCGCGGCCGCCCGGTCGATCCGACGCGCGAGAAGACGCTCACGGTCCGCAAGCCGATCGAGCGCGCGCGCGGCGCACCCGTCGCGCCCGCGCCCGACGACGGCGCGTGCGACGGCGACGTCGACGCGCGGACCCTCGTCGCCACGTTCGCCACGCCGAGCGCCCGCTTCGACGAGCTCGACTCGGCGCAGGCGTTCGCGCAGGCGTACCGCGCGATCGAGCGGGAGCACCGGAAGGAGTACCTCGACGAGAGCTACGGCGACGCCTTCGCCGCGCTGCTCGGCGCGACGATCGTCCTCGCCGTCCTCGCCGGCGTGCTCGTGGCCCGCCCCGTTGTCGATCGCATCGCGCGCCTCGCCGCGGCGACCCGGCCCGTCGCGGAGGGCGATCTCTCGGTGCGCGTGGCGCTGCAGGGCAACGACGAGGTCGCCGATCTCGGCCGCGCCTTCGATCGCATGCTCGAGGAGCTCGAGGGCAGCCGCGCGCGCATCGAGTTCCTCAAGCGGATGGGCGAGTGGCAGAAGATGGCGCGGCACCTCGCGCACGAGATCAAGAACCCGCTGACCCCCATCCAGCTCGCCGTCGAGGAGTGCCACCGCCGGTACTCGGGCAGCGACCCGGCCTATCAGCGCCTGCTCCAGACGACGCTCGAGGTCGTCGAGGAGGAGGTCGGCACGCTGCGCCGGCTCGTCGGCGAGTTCTCGAGCTTCGCGCGGCTGCCGCAGGCCGAGCTCGAGCCCTCGGATCTCGCGGAGTTCCTGCGCGAGCAGGGCGAGCGCTTCGCGGCGGTCGAGGAGGCGGGGCGCGAGCACGCGTCGGACGAGGCGCTGCTCGGGCGCATCGATCTCGAGTTCGACGTGCCGGGCGCCCCGATGCCGGCCTCGCTCGATCGGGAGATGCTCCGGCGCGCGCTCGGCAACATCGTGCGCAACGCGGCGCAGGCGCTGCGCGACGCGCAGCGGGCGGCGCCGGGCGGCGCAGCGGCGGAGCGCGCGGGCGCTGGCCCGTGGGGCAAGGTCCGCGTCTCGGCGCGGAGCGAGGGGCAGAGCTACCTCATCGCGATCGACGACGACGGCCCGGGCATCGATCCCGCCGTGCGCGACTCCATGTTCGATCCGTATGTCACGACCCGGTACGACGGCACCGGGCTCGGCCTGAGCATCGTGAAGAAGATCGTCGTCGACCACGGCGGCACCATCGACGTGCTCGAGTCACCGCTCGGGGGCGCGCGCTTCGTCATCCGGCTCCCGCGCGCGGGCACGCCGGCGGCGCGCGCCGCGCTCAGGGCCGAGGGCGAGGGCGGGCCGCGCGAGCCCCCGCGCGCCGCGGGAGCGCCAGAAAGCCCCGGATCGCGTGGGCGCGAGCCCCTCTCCGGGGCCGATCGCGAGGCGAGGGCGGGGGAGGCCTCGACAGCGAAAGCGCACCTCCAGAGCGGTCGATGGTCAGGAGATGCTTGACCGACCGGCCCCACTTTGACATGTTCGCCCGCGGAGAGGTGACCGAGAGGCCGAAGGTGCCTGATTCGAAATCAGGTGTACCCGCAAGGGTACCGCGGGTTCGAATCCCGCTCTCTCCGCTACGCTTGGCTGCTTGCCCCAGGTGAACCCGACGGGCTCTGACCGCCCGCTCCCACGTGAGCGGCGCGGGTCCGGTAGAAGCGAGGCGCGCGTCGAAGAAGTATCGGGAGAGGTGACCGAGTGGTCGAAGGTGCACGACTGGAAATCGTGTGTACGGCAACGTACCGCGGGTTCGAATCCCGCCCTCTCCGCTGGATCGAAGAGTCCGTCGATTCCTGGTCGTGAGCTCCTCTGAAAGGAGCCCGCAGGACGTATTCGCTTGATGAGTCCGCCGGCCAGCGGCGTTCGCGTCTCGCGGCGGGTCGCCCGGATCGATGCTGGGCTCCCGGAGACGTTGCTTCGGCCCGACGTCCACGCGAGTCGTCGCTTCCTCGGTAGGCGGTGCGGCTGGGGGGATGCGGTATGCCCCGAGCGGCGAGCGAGCAGAGCGGCACCGCGCCGCGACATGATGTGAACCGAGCGAACGAGACCAGCGTCAGGGTGCGGACCGGCGCGCTTGACCAACCTTCCCAGCGGCACGATGGTCCATCAGAAACCAGAGACGCTTGACAGGCGGAGGGCCGCCATGTAGAAGTGGCGCCCCTTTTTGGCAGGCGCCCTTCCGGAGTTTTTCGCCCAATGAATCCTCAGCCCAAGTCCTTTTCCGCCAAGCCTGCGGAGGCCCGCAACGAGCGCACGTGGTGGGTGATCGACGCGGAAGGCAAGCCCCTCGGCCGCCTTGCCAGCCGCATCGCCATGGTGCTGCGTGGCAAGACCAAGCCCACGTTCACGCCGCATGTCGACACCGGCGACTTCGTGATCGTCGTGAACGCCAAGAAGGTCCTTCTGACGGGTCGCAAGCTCCAGCAGAAGAACTACGTGCGGCACAGCGGCGAGCCGGGCGGCTTCCGTTCCGAGTCGTACGGTCACCTGCTTGAGCGCAAGCCGGAGCTCCCCATCCAGAAGGCCGTGAAGGGCATGCTCCCGAAGAACGTGCTCGGGCGTGAGCTCCTCACCAAGCTCAAGGTCTACGCCGGTCCCGATCACCCCCACGCGGCGCAGAAGCCGCAGCCTCTTAGCTACAGCTGAGCAAAGCCATGACGGAAACGAGAACGTACGCCACTGGGAAGCGTAAGACCGCGGTCGCGCGCGTCTTCCTCTCGCCGGGCACCGGCAACATCAAGGTGAACAAGAGGCCCGCTGACGAGTACTTCGTCCGCGAGACCTCGCGGATGGTGATGAGGCAGTCGCTGGAGCTGCTCGAGCTGCTCGAGCAGTTCGACGTCAACGCGACCGTTGTCGGTGGCGGCCACAGCGCGCAGGCCGAGGCGATGCGGCACGGCATCGCGCGCGCCCTGTGCGAGCTCGATCCGGAGCGCAGGTCGTCGCTCAAGCGCGCTGGCTTCCTCACGCGCGACGCGCGCAAGAAGGAGCGCAAGAAGTACGGCCAGCCCGGCGCCCGCAAGCGCTTCCAGTACTCGAAGCGCTAGCCGTCGCGGCTGTTGCCCCCCGGGGCGGACGCCATGGCAAGGACAACGAGGACGCGAGGGGTCATCCCCTGGCGTCCTCGCTGCTTTTGTTCCTCTGGCGTCTGCACGCAGACCGGAGGCGCGAAGGCTGATGTCTCGACGCGTTCGACGTGCCTTGCGTTCGCAGGCAGGCCGGCGACGCGAGGAGGGCTGGTGCCTCGGCGTCCTCGCGCCCCGACTCCTTCGAGCGGACCTCTCGGCCCGCTCGGTGTCACATCGTTTCCGGTGGGTTCTTGAGATCGGGGCCTTCGATGAGCTCGCCCTCATCGTCCCCGGCGCCCTGGGGCGGCTGCGCTTCGGGCTCTGTCGGTCCGCTCGGGCCTACAGCGGGCGCGGCTGACACCGTGGCGTCGTTGCCGGCGGCCGCGGGCGGCGGCGCGCTCGGCTCCGCGGCCTCGGGCTTCACCGGCTCGGGCGGCGGCTCGGGCAGCGGGATCGCGTCGAGCCGCTTGTCGAGCGCCTCCTTCGTCGCGGCGAACGCCGCGCGATCGACGCCGGGCATCACGCGCTCCCCGTCGAGCTGGAGCGTCTCGGCGTCGAAGTACTTGCCGTCCTTCTTGGCGCTGAAGTGGAGGTGCGGGCCCGTCGAGCGGCCTGTCGATCCCACGTAGCCGACGAGCTGGTGAGTACCCACCTTCATGCCGACCTTGATGCCGGGGGCATACCTCGACAGGTGGGCGTAGCCGGTGGTGATCCCGTTCGCGTGCGCGACCGTGACGAGGTTGCCGCTCGGACCCGCAGGGCCGACCCACTCGACCACCCCGCGGTACGCCGAGTACACAGGCGTCCCGGTCGGCGCGCCGAGGTCCGTCCCGTTGTGGGGCATGGGCCTCTTCAGCACCGGGTGCATCCGCTTCGGGTTGAACTTCGACGTCACGGGCGCGCCAGGGACCGGCGAGCGCCAGCCGCCCGCGTACGGCTGCTTTCCGCGCTCATCGAAGTAGCCGCGGGCCTCCTGCCCCTTGAAGTCGTAGATGCGCACCGGCTTCTCGGCTGGATCCGCGGGCCGGTACTCGAGCGCGATGATCTTCTTGTACCGGGAGAACATCCCGAGCGCCGTCTCCTCTATGGCGATCAGCCGGACGGTGCTCCCTTCCTCGAAGCCCTCCGTCGACATGCGCCCGCTGAGCGCCTCGTCGATCACGTCGAGCACGCCGGGCTCCAGGCCGCCGGCCTGGTACGCGCTGGTCAGGTCCTTGCCGACGTAGAAGGCGGCGATGACCTCCTCCTCGGCGATCTTCATGTCGAGCGTGGTGCCCGTGAGCAGCCCGGCCTCGTTCTCCCTCGCCTGGTAGATCTCGCTCGCCGAGATCTCGTACTCGAAGGCGCGGACGCGGCGCGTGGACCGGTCCATCGCGACCGTGTACCGGTCCTTGCGGCCGCACTTGTCGAACTTCCGCAGCCCGTCGAAGGCCTTCATGATCCGGTAGATCTGCGCCTTCGGGACGCCCTTCTCGGCGAGGGCCGTGATGAACGACCGGCGGTCCATCACGTCGCTCGCCATGATCACGGACGGATCCTTCGCGAGCTCGGAGACGCGCCAAGGTCCAGGCACCGGGGTGCGCTTCTTGCCCCTCACCTCGGGTGACGAGGGAGACTTCCCGGCCTCCTCGGTGCCCGCGGACGAGCTCGCCGGGGCCGCCGCGACCAGCGCGCGCTCGTCGCGCACCGGGACGCCCTGGATCAGCAGGGCGATCAGCGAGGTGAGCGTCGCGAGGCCGAAGATGCCGCCGAAGACCGCGGTCATGCGCGGCGAGAGGTGCGGCCCCGCAGGGGGGCGGCCGAGGCCAGGGGGCAGGCGCGGACCGTCGGCCGAGCCGGGGCCCGCGTAGGGACCGTCGACGAGCGACGGCGTCCGCGGGGGCTGCGCGCGCGGGTCGCCGCCGCGCAGCCAGGGCGCCGACGCGCGCCCGCGAGAAGAAGGAGGAGGGAGCTGCGTCCAGGTCGGCGCCGCGCGCCCGCGCGGATCGCCGCTCCGCGCCCAGGGCGCGGCCGGCGATCTCTCGCCGCGGCGAGGGCTCGGCACCGGCGCGGCCAGCGGCGGCGTGGCAGGACGGCTGGACGCGTCGTCCGTCACGTCCTCGACGGCGCTGCTGCCCTCGGTGTCCGCGCGCGGCGCGTCCTGCGATGCGGCGGCGCCGGGCTCCGCCGCGCTCACGTCGGCTCCGTTACGTTCCTCGGAGCGCTCCGCGGCGTCCGGTGCCCCGGATGCCTCGAGCGGGTTCTGGGGTACTGCACTCGGCACGCCGACGTGCGTACCAAGGCGTCGCCGGGGTTGCAACCGCGCGAACCCGGAACCCCGCAAGGGTTGCGCGGAAGACGGACCGCGTCGTACGCCGGTCGCGTAAGCTGACGGTCCTCATGGAAGACCGGCTGAAGCAGCTTCTGGTTCTCGGCAGGGAGCACTACGAGCGACGCGAGTACGATCTCGCCGAGCATGCTCTGCGGCAGATCCTCGAGAAGACCGACCGGTTCGCCGACGTCTTTAACATGCTCGGTGTCATCCTCCACGAGCGAGGGGACTTCCTCGCGGCCGAGGCCCACTTCGAGCGCGCGGTGCAGCTGAACGAGCACTACACGGAAGCGCTGCTGAACCTCGCCGTCACCTACAACGACCTCGGCAAATACGAGGCCGCGCGACAGGTCTATTCGCGCATCCGCCGCGGGGAAGGGGAGGGCGGCGTCCTCGATCCGTTCGCGCGCGGCAAGATCGCCAACATGCACGCCGACCTCGCCCAGGCCTATGCCGACGTGGGGTGCGTCCAGGAGGCGATCGCCGAGCTCAAGCGGGCGGTGGCGCTGTGCCCGACGTTCACGGATCTCCAGCTACGCCTCGGGACGATGTACCGCGACGCTGGCAATCTGGCGCTCGCCCGCGAGCACTACGCCGCGGCGCGCGACGCGAACCCGAAGTACGCGCCTGCGCGCGTGCTCCTCGGCGTTGCGCTGCACTCCCTTGGCGCGTCCGACCAGGCGATCGCCGAGTGGCGCGAGGCGCTCGCGATCGATCCCGACAACATGACGGCGAAGATGTACCTTCGCACGGTGGAGGCGCGGCGGAACGCGCGCGCCAAGGACGCCGCGCCGCGCGAGTCGACGCCGCCGTCCACGGAGAGGGGCGCCACATGGGAAGCGCTCGACGAGGCGACGCCCACGGAGGTGACCGACCTCCTGTCCCAGACGACAGCCGACGCAGCCGATGATACGGAGCACCCTTCACGGCAAGGCAGATCCTGAACGTTGGCGAAATACTCTCCGCTCCGGGAGGAGGCGCGCCGCGCGTGGCGTGAGCTCCGTGGCAGCGAGCTGTCCGCCGGGCGGACGGCCGTGGCCGTGGCGATCGGGCTGTTCATCGGCTCGCAGCCGATCTTCGGTTGCCACACGCCGCTCGTGCTCCTCCTCTGCCTGTGGTTCCGTCTCGATGCAGCGATTGCCTGGGTCGCTGCGAATATCTCCAACCCCTTGTTCGCGCCAGCGCTGCTCACGGCCGAGGTCCAGGTCGGGGCGTACCTCCGCACGGGGAGCTGGCTGCGCCTCCATGAGAAGATGAGCTGGGCGCAAGCGCTGTCCGATTTCCCCGAGTACATGTTCCTCGGCGCGCCCGTTGTCGGGATCGCGCTCGCCGCGCTCGGCGGCGGCCTGATCTTCGCCGTGGTCGCGCTGAAGCGGCGCCGCGCTCCCTCGCTGCAGGGCAGCAAGATCGAGCCCTATCGGCTCCCCGAGAGCGCGCCGCCGTGGATCCACGCGGTCGAGCGGGTCGCCGCGAGGTACAGCCCGCCTGACGCCGCCACGCCGGCGCAGCGCACCCGGTTTCACTATGTTCGCTTCAAGCTCCTCGGCGATCCGGTCGCGCGGCTGATTGCTGACGTCGCCGGCGACCGCCCCGGTGCGCTGGGCGAGGTCCTCGACATGGGGACCGGGGCTGGCCAGCTCCCGATTCTCCTGCTCGAGCTGGACAAGGCCGCGCGCGTGCGCGGGTTCGACTGGGACCGAGCCAAGATAGAGGACGCCGTCCGCGCGAGCGGCGGGGCTTGCGGCGCAGCGCCGCCGCGGTCATCCGGGGCGCCCGGCTCGCCCGATCACGCGCGCGCTACCCACGCGGCCCCCGCGTTGCCAGCGGAGTTCTGGTGTGCCGACGCGCGCGACGCGGAGCTGGGAGAGGCAGACACGGTGCTGCTCATCGACCTGCTCCACTACTTCCGCGTGGAGGAGCAGGACGCGATCCTGCGGCGGGCGGCGGCCGCGGTTCGCCCGGGAGGGCGCCTGCTCGTCCGCGAGGCGGACACCGAGCGCGGCTTGAGGAGCTCGATCACCCTCCTCGAGGAGCGCATCTTCACCGCGCTCCGGTTCAACCGGGGCGAGCGCGTGCGCTTCCGCCCTGCCCGGGAGATCGTGGCGCTCCTCGAGCAGCTCGGCTTCTCCTGCGAAACCAGTCCGGCCTGGGGGAAAACGCCGTTCTCGAATGTCCTCATCGTCGCGACCCGAGCCCATCGCTGACCCGAGTCGCGCTTCCCCGAGATCCGATCCGGCCCCTCAGGCGCGAAGCCCTCAACGGCCGTCGCCCGGACCGCAGATCCAGCGTGCGGGCTCTACCGAGGGTGTCGCCCTGTGCGTTGAGCACCACGGATGGTCAGAACCTGTCCAGCGCGGCAACGGTCCGGCCTCGCGGGGCCTCATGACTCGACAAGCCGCGCTGTCCGCGGAGCGAGATGATGATGGCATGCACCGTGCTTAGCCCACGGGGGCTCTGGGGTCGGACCCGGCTGTCCGCGCTCTCCACTTCATGAAGAGGTCGAGTGCCCTCGAGGATCTCGTCGGGAGACTGCCCTGGGGCACCTCGGAGATGGCCGGTTCGCCGACATGGCAGACTAGCAATATCCGCCTGGGGCGGCCTGTTCAGATGTCCGCGCAGGTGCGTTGGACTCCAGGCCGGGCTGAGCGCGCAGCTTCGAGAGCGCCCACGCGTTCTGAGGATACGCCGGGTGGACACGGCGCGAGCCAGGCGCTCACGGCAGCCACGCTCGCTCAGCGTCGAACGTGCTCTGCCGGGTTGGCGTTCCCGTCCCCGCCACGGCACGACGAGACTAGATGTGGTGGCTCCTGGATGTCAGCCCACGAGATGTTGGGGGCTACGGGGCACATGACGCCGCCCGTCCTGCCGACCCGAAGACGACAGGCGCACGGGCAAGCGGCTCGGTGAGGCGGCGTCCTGGGCGCCGGAGCAGACCTGTGTGCCCAGAGACCCTCAGGAGCAGCCGGCGACCAGTCGCCGGGCTCGAGTCGCTCGGCAGCGATCGGGCAGAGGCCGACGGGCCGCGCGAGCTGATGCCTCCACCGCGTTACGCGGAGGAGACATTGCGGGAGAAGTCTGCCTGAGGGGTAGCCTGAGGCGTGTACGGCAGCGGAGCTTGCTCCGCTCCGATGTGCGACGTATCCGCGGCTGCCTGGAAGGCTCCTGGCGCGCCTCGCTCTCCCCTGCTGCGCGGAGGAGGCTGGACGTCGACCTCGGTTGGCGCGGCCGCACCCGCCGGGGGGGCGTCGGCGCCGACGTCAGCGGGAAAAGTACTTGGTGGCCCGCTTCTCTCCCTTTGACGTGATCTTCTTCTCGACGAGCAGCTTCCGGATCGGGAGGGTCAGCTCCTTGGTGGTGGTGCCCAGATCCTTGGCGATCTGCTCCACGCCCTGGCCGCTGTTGGCCCGGATGTGCTCCAGGACCTTCTGCGTCATGGCGGCGAGCTCTTCCTTCGAGCGCTTCTCGCCCTTCTTGCGGGTCGGCTTCGCGGCGCGCGCAGGGCGACCCGCCGCCTTCTTGACCTCCACAGGCTGCTGAGGAGCCGCCTTGGCCCGACCTGCTTTGCGCGGCGCGGCGGCGGCGGCGGCCGGCTGGCCCTCTCCCCTCAGGGCGTCGGCGACAGCCTCGAGAGCCGCTTTGCGGACAAGTCCGCTCAGCTGGGAGACAAATGCATCAACGTGGCTTTTGATTTCTTGTTCGACGTTGCTCATTGGATCTCGCGTCCCATGAATAGCTAGAGTTGTCAACTGCTGATCAGCGTCTTGCTTGAAAATAATTCGAGAGGTGTCCTCTCACCATGCGTCGGGAACCCGCGCTCGCGAGCTCCCGTCGGGTCATGGTCTGCTGGGGCGACCGGTCGAGCCGGACTCGAGCCACCACGTGCCTGTGGCTCCGCTCCGCGAAGCCAGGCCCGCGGCCACGCCCGGCGCAGCCAGGCGCGGTGGTGAAGCTCGGCGCCGTCAGGCCAGGTAGCTTCGCGCCGCGGAGCCAGGCTCTGCTCAAACCCAGGAGGGGTGCGAGGGTCAGCGCCGTGCTCCGCTCTGCGCGGCTCAGCAGCCTCCCTTGATGCCGCGCGCCGCGGCCAGCTCCGTAACCGAGGGGAACCAGCGACATTCCCACGAAGATTTGCTTTCCTGTGCTCCGGACACAAGCGCCGCGCCGCGCCCTGGCCGCGCTGCGCGCCTGACCCGAGGGCGGGTGGGAGGAGGCTGGCCCCCCGGCGAATCGGCCCCGATGAGGAAAGGTGTCATGGCCGAGGTCGCCGTTCCAGTCCACCCCCAGTGAGCTGGGCCGGCGGCACGAGCCTTTCACTTCTGCATTCCGCCATCCCCCGGCGGCGTATCCGTATGCCCGAGCTTTCGTCTCCTCGCCGAGGTGCTCCCCGGGATCGACCGCAACGTGTCGGCCGCCGTTCCGCCCTCCGGCGCTGTTCGGGTCATGGGGGCTGCCGCACCCACCTGCCAGGACATCCGCTTGGCTGATCGCCGCGACGGACCGAGGCGTCCGCGCCTGGTCCATCGGCGCCCTGTCCATCGGCGCCCCGACACATTGCACCCCGCAGGCCACATCGCCTTGGGCCTGGCTGCATCTTTTTGCGGCTGTGCTGGAGCTGCCCAGCCTCCGGGGGTGTGTCCCAAACCCTTCGTAGCGCCCGAGCTCCGGCCGCCGCCCTGCCAGGCCGGAAGTAGGCCGGGAGGTCGCGAGGCCGCCGCTCCTGCTCAGCCGCCGATCCTGATTCAGGCGGTGACACTCCTGCTGGGCAGGAGGGTGACGCTCGTCCGCGGCGCGCACCCACGGGCGAAGCTCGCCGCGGCCGCCGGAGGCGACATCGATCCCCCGAGCGGGGCGGTGGTGGTGGACGCTGCTGGACAGTTCGGCACTCCTCGGCTGTTCGACGCGCACTCCCACCTCGGGGTCTACCCGACACCAGGCGCGGTGGCCCACCTGGACGGCAGCGAACGGCAGCGAACGGGAACCAGATAGGGGGCCGGTGCGCCGCAGGCTCAGTTCGCCGATGCCTTTTGGCCACTGGACCCGGGTATCGAACGGGCAGTCGCTGGTGGTGTTACGACCATACAAGTCCTTTCGGGTTCAGGCAACCTGATTAGAGGGTGCGAGGTACGATGGAGGTCCGGCCGGTCCACTCTCCCAGCCAGATGCTCGTCACCGTGGCGCCCGGCGGGCTGAAAGTGGCTAGCGGGGAGAACCCGAACCGCAGCTACGGCGAGGACAAGCGGGGCACCGGCAGTCGGCATGGGCAACGTCGCTCTCCAGCGGGCGACCTTTCTCATGGCCAAGAAGCTCCAGACGGACTGGGCGCGACGCCGCGACGAGGAGTCGGCGCCGGATTGCGACCGAGGCGAAGAGGCCGTCGCTCACGAGACCACGACGCGGGGCCGCGCGACACCGCTGCCCTCGTCTCGCTCCTCTCGGAGAAAACCGCGCATCTGCCGCGCTGCGCCTCGCAGGCGCGCGTGCGCCAGCGGAGCTCGATGATCCCGGCGGCGCACCTCTCGCGTCGCCCACCGCTGCTTCGCGCGCTCGCGCGTTCGCACGTTGGCGCGTCCGCGCCGCTCGCGCCGTTCGCGCCACACGCCGATGTCGTGACGAGCGCTGGTCACGAGCGCTGCGCGGCTCACGAGCGCAGCGCGCCGCGCCGCCGCGCCCCGCGTGGAGGGAGAGTCCAACCTGCGTCCGGTGATCGCCTCGGACGCCGCGGCGGCGAGCGAGCTCGCCAGGGGCGAGTCCCGCTCGTCGTGTCTCCGCGTCGGGCGACCTGCACGAGATCTCGACCGGGGCGTTCCGCCTCTGCCCTGGCGGCGAGCGGCGCCGCCGGGCCCGTGAAGGAGCGCCGGCGCCGGCCGCGTCTGCCCTCTGCGTCGAAGGGCCGTGATCGGGGCGCTTGCTGCCGGCGCGCGCGACTTCTAGATCGTTCCGGCCGTGGTCAACCCGAGCGCCAAGCAGGATCCCGAAGCCCTCGTCGCAGCCAAGCTCGCGTCGCTCCCGACGAAGCCGGGCTGCTACCTGTTCATCGACAAGACCGGCGCCGTCGTCTACGTCGGCAAGGCGAAGAGCCTGCGCTCCCGCGTCCGCAGCTACTTTCAGGAGAGCGGGAGCGACGCCCGCTACTTCATCCCGATACTCCGGAAAATCGTGGCCGATCTGGAGACGGTGGTGACCGCCACCGAGAAGGAAGCGGCCGTACTCGAGAACGAGCTCGTCAAGCAGCACAAGCCCCGCTTCAACGTCAAGCTGCGCGACGACAAGGACTTCCTCTGCCTCAAGCTCGACCCGCAGAAGGAGTGGCCGATGCTCGAGACGGTCCGCCGTCCCGCCCCGGACAAGGCCCGGTATTTCGGTCCGTACCACTCGGCGACGAGCGCGCGGCGGACGCTCCACCTGGTCAACAAGCACTTCCAGCTCCGCACCTGCTCCGATGCCGAGATGGCGTCGCGCCGTCGCCCCTGCCTGCAGTACCAGATCAAGCGTTGCCTCGCGCCCTGCGTGATGGATGTGGACCGGGAGCTCTATACGGAGATGGTCCGCTCGGTCGCGCTCTTCCTCGAAGGGCGCCACGACGAGCTCACGGGCGAGCTCACCGCGCGAATGCGGGACGCGTCGCGGGAGCTCGAGTTCGAGCGCGCCGCCATCTACCGCGATCAGCTCCGGGCAGTCGATGCGGTGCGGGAGGCACAGCGCGTCGTCTATGTGAAGGACGTCGATCAAGACGTCGTGGGCATCTACCGCGAGGGGACGCTGGTGGAGGTCGAGGTGATCCTCGTGCGCCAGGGGCGCGTGACAGACACGCTCTCCTTCTCGCTCCGCAACATGGAGCTGCCGGACGACGAGGTGCTCGGCGGTTTCCTCAACGAGTACTATGGCGTCGCGTCCACCACGATCCCCGATGAGGTCCTCGTGCCGGTGTTGCCCGACGGCGCAGAGGGCGTCGCGGAGTGGCTCAGCGATCGGCGCGGCCGCAAGGTGGCGCTCTTCGTGCCTCAGCGCGGGCCCCGCGTCGATCTGCTCAAGATGGCGAGCGAGAACGCAGCTCACGCGTTCCGGGAGAAGCAGAGGAGCTCCGACGATCTCGAGGCCCGTCTCGAGGAGCTCAGGGAGCGCCTCCGCCTCCCGACGCTCCCGCGTCGCATCGAGTGCTGCGACATCTCTCATCTCGGCGGGGGCGACACCGTGGGATCGATCGTGGCGCTCCTCGACGGCCAGCCGGACAAGAAGCGCTACCGCAGCTTCAACGTGAAGAGCGTGGCCGACGGCGACGACTACGCCGCCATGTACGAGGTGCTCGCGCGCCGGTTCCGCCGCGGCAAGGCCGCTCGACCGGCGAGCCCGCAGCCCGCCGCAGACAGCGAGGCGGCCGCGCTCGGCACCTCCGAGGCGGCCGCGGGCGACGAGGGAGAGCGCGAACAGGCAGAGCGCGACGCGACAGAGAGTGACGCGGCAGAGCGCGACACGACAGCGCGCGACGCGTCCGAGCTCGACGAGGCCGAGAGCGATCTCGCCGAGAGCGATCTCGCAGCGAGCGACGACGCAGAGAGCGACGTGGCTGACGAGGAATTTGCCCTGGTGGCAGCGAGCGACGCTCCGCCGGAGGAGACTGCCGAGGTGCCCGCGACCGCGGAGCGGCGCGCCGCGGCCTCAGCAGAGGAGGCGCCGAAGAGCGCGCGGTCCGGCGGAGCCGAGTGGGATCTGCCGGATCTGCTCGTTGTCGATGGCGGCCGCGGGCAGCTCCAGGTCGCGCTGTCGGCGGCGCGCGATCTCGGCCTCCACGGCCTCCCGATCGTGGGCCTCGCGAAGGAGCGGGAGACGCAGGCCGGCGAGAAGCTCGTCGACCGCGTCTACCTGCCTGGCCAGAAGAACGGTATCCCGCTCCGCTCCACGAGCTCCGCCCTCTTCTTCCTCGCGCGCGCTCGAGACGAAGCGCACCGCTTCGCAAACCACGCACGCAAGCGGCTCGGCAAGGCGCGGCGCCTCCGCTCCGAGATCGAGGACATCCCGGGCCTCGGCAGCGCCGTGAGGACGGCGCTCCTCCGGGAGCTTGGCTCCCTGGAGGCAGTGCGTCGCGCGACCGACGCGCAGATCCTGGCGGTGACAGGCGTCACCAAGCGTCACCTGTCCGCGCTGCGCAAGGTCATCCCGTCTCCCGAGGCCCCGCAGCCCGATGCGCCGGCGGAGGGAGGCGGCGCGCCCTCCAGGCCCGGGAGCTCGCGCGGTGAGCGCGAGCGGTCCCGCCGATCCGGGGTGGACCGGTGAATTATCACGCTCTTGCTGAATAACGTTCCCGGTTGAGCGCCAGGTCGTTCTCTGCGACGATCCGGAGAGCGGGCGCCCTGCCGCGCGCCTGGCGCCCGCTGTCGATCGTCGAACGAGAGCATCACCCGGCACACCGAGCGCTTCTTGCGGATCCGATCTCATGGAGGCCGCGCTCGGCGGGCCCGATTCCCGGGGGAGGACTGCCGCCTTCGCCGGGGTTAGCGGCACGTGAGCACCATGGGAGAAGTACGCGCTGGCCATACGCTCGGTCGCTATGAGCTCCTCGTCCCTATTGCGCTCGGGGGCATGGCCTCGGTGTGGGCCGCTCGGACGAACGGCCAGCTGCCGAGGATCGTCGCCGTCAAGCTGCTGCGGGCCGAGCTGAGCGACGACCCGGACTTCGAGGCGATGTTCCTCGATGAGGCCACCCTGGTCTCGCAGATCCACCACCCGAACGTCGCCGAGACCATCGATGTGGGTGAGGAGGACGGCGTCCTTTATCAGGTGATGGAGCTCATCGACGGTGAGCCGCTCAACCTGGTTCTGCGGGAGAGCAAGGCGCGCGGCGGCGTGCCGCTCCCCGTCGCGCTGCGCATCGTGGGCGAGGCCGCCCTCGGCCTGCACGCCGCGCACGAGCTGCGCGGCCGCGACGGCAAGCTCGTCGGCCTCGTTCACCGCGACGTCTCGCCGCAAAACATCCTGGTCGGCTACGACGGAACGGTGAAGATCCTCGACTTCGGCGTCGCCAAGGCCGCCTCGAACCTGCAGCGCACCCAGGTCGGGCAGGTGAAGGGCAAGTTCGCGTACATGTCGCCGGAGCAGGCGGGCAGCGAGCCGATCGATCGGCGCACCGACGTGTTCACGCTCGGGATCGTCTTCTACCAGCTCGTCACGGGCAAGCACCCCTTCCTCGCCGAGAACGAGCCCGCGACGGTGCGCCGCATCTGCGACAAGGCCGCGGCCGAGCCGGCGCGGACCCTCGTCCCCTCGCTCCCGGAGAGCGTCGACCGCATCATCATGAGGGCGCTCGCGAAGGCGAGGGACGAGCGCTTCGCCACGATGGCCGACCTGCGCCGCGCCATCGAGCAGGTGTCGCCGGCGACGCCGCTCGCCACGACCGATGAGCTCGCCACGCTGATGCAGCAGATGCTCGGCCCGCGCGGCGAGCGGCGGCGCGTCGCGATCCAGGAGGCCATGGAGATCGCGCGCGAGCGCTCGATCGACAACGACGAGCCGCCTCCCCAGCCGAGCCCGCCGCAGGCGAATGCCCGTCCCGGGCGCGCGATCGTCGAGCGCGACGCGAGCGCGCCGCAGGTCCCGCCGCCGCCCGTGGGCCGGGCGCGGCGCTGGCTCGTCCCCGTCGCCGCTGTCTGCCTCGTCATCCTCGCGGCGCTCGCGGGCGCGTACCTGCTCGGGTCGTCGGTGCGCCGGGGCGCGCCGCACCCGCGGGGCTCGCAGCTCGCCCCCGGGGCGGGCTCGATCAAGGAGCCGCTCCTCAGGGCCGCGCGCGCCGCGTCAGCCGCCGCGAAGGCGCCGCGCCGCCCCCCTGGCGCCGGCCCGTAGCGGCCTGGCGCGCTCGCCTCCGCTCGCCCGCGCCGCCGTCCGCGGCGGCGTTTGCTTGACGGTTGGGGGAAGGCTTTTCAAGATGGCCGCCCTCGCATGAATCTTCGCCGCTCGCCGGAGCTCTGGCGGTTCGCCGCGCTGGTGGCGATCTTCGTCACGAGCGGCCTCGTCATCACCTACCTCGTGCTGCCGCCGCCGCCGGACGACGGCCCGAGGCCGCCGCCGGTGCTCCGCGTGGCGCAGGTGCCGGTGCCGGCGGGCGGCGACGTCGTGGCGAACGCGCTCGACCTCGTGCGTCGCTACGCCACCGGGGAGATCCGGATCGTGCTCCCCGACGGCTCGGCGCGCGCGCTCCGCCGCAACGACCTCGGCGTCGAGATCAACCGGGTCCGCCTCGCCGAGTTCATCCGCGAGGCGATCCGCCCGGAGAGCGCGCTCCGCCGCGCGCACGAGCGCAAGGACGAGGACGCGCCGCTCGACATCCCGATCCCGCTCCTGCTCGACTCCGAGCGGGCGATCAGCATGCTGCTCGATCTGAAGGTCGAGCTCGACGCGCCGGCGGTCGACGCCTATGTCGATCTCGAGGCGCGGCAGCTCAAGCCCGAGAAGATCGGGTATCGGCTGGACGTCTACGGCACGCTCGCGCGCATCGACGCTGCCCTGCGAGCCGGCGAGGACACGGCGCTGGCGAGCGTCGAGACGATCGCGCCGAAGCTCGTCGCCGAGCAGCTCGGCCACGTCAAGTTCGATCAGGTGCTCGGCTACTTCGAGACGCGCTACGCGACCGGGGCGAAGTCCAGGGAAAGGACGTACAACCTCAGGCTCGCCGCCTCGAAGCTCGACGGCGTCGTCGTCATGCCGGGAGAGATCTTCGACTTCAACGAGACGGTGGGCCCGCGCGACGAGGCGCATGGATACCGCGTCGCGCCCGTCATCGCGCAAGGAGAGCTCGTCGACGGGCTCGGCGGCGGGACGTGCCAGATATCGGGCACGCTCCACGGCGCCGCGTTCTTCGCGGGGCTCGAGATCGTCGAGCGCTACCCGCACTCCCGCCCGAGCTACTACATCAAGCTCGGCCTCGACGCGACCGTCGTCTATCCGACGATCAACTACCGCTTCAGGAACCCGTTCGACTTCCCGATCGTGCTCCACGAGACTGTGTCGGGCGGCGTCGTGCGCGCCGAGATCCTCGGGCCCTCGCGCAAGCTCACGGTCACGTACTTTCGCCGCATCGACGCGGTCATCCCGTTCGAGGAGCTCGAGCGCCCGACGCCGAAGCTGCCCGACGGCACACGGGTGCTGGCTCAGCGCGGCATCCCCGGCTTCAGGACGACGAGCTCGCGGGTCGTCCGCGACGGCGCCTATGGGGTGCGGGAGAAGTGGAGCGACAGCTACCCGCCGACCACGCAGATCGTCCATGTCGGGAGCGGCCCGCGCGACCTGGTGGTCAAGGGGGCTGACGACAATCACCCCGAGTACGTGGCGGACGAGTACCTCGTCGTCACGCAGGGGCCGGACGTCCGCACGCCCGGCGCGACAGGCCCCGAGCCGGGCGGCGGCACCGTCGAGAGCCGGGAGCCGGGGCTCACCGGAGGGCGCGGCTGGACCGACCGCGCGGGGTTCGGCACGTTCCGCGTCAAGGACGAGAAGAAGGACCAGCGCGGGGAAGACAAGGAAGGCGGCCGCTCGCGCGGCGAGGACGCCCCGCCCGCCGAGGGCGCCGACATCGTGCAGCGCGCGAGCGAGCCCGCGCCCGAGAGCAAGGCGCGGAGAGAGCCCCGTGGCCAGAAAGGCCCCACGGCCGACGAGACGAAGGACGACGGCAAGAGCAAGAAGCGGCGCCGGAACAAGGGCGAGGACAAGGCCGAGGACGGCTGATGCGCGGGCGGCGATCGCCCGCCGCCGGCCCCTTCAGCGGGCGCCGCAGCGCCGGCTCCGCCGCGCGAGCGGCGCTAGCTCTTCGCCCGCAGCGCCGCCCCGCGCGGCGCCCGGTAAGGGTTCCCGGCCCTCGGCGCGGCCGGCGCCGGCGCCCAGTAGGCGTCGCACTTGCGGCAGTGCCATCGCTTCTTCAGCACGAGCAGCGGCAACCCGAGCAGCGCGATGATGACGAGGACCTGACCGGGCGCCCACTCGCGGTAAGCGTAACGCGCCCCGCACGCCGGGCACTTCGGCCCGTCGAGCTCGGCCGCGTCGTCCTCTTCGTCGAGCTCGCGATCGTCGTCGACGGCCGGCGGTCTCAGGATCTCGGCCGCCCGCTCCAGATCCGCGCGCGGCACCTGGAGCCGGATCCCGAGGGAGCTGCCGATGTAATGAGGGGTCAGCGTCGCCACGTGCTCATCGGCGATGAAGGCGCGGACGCCGTGAGCGGACAGCGCCGAGCGCCCCATCTGCGCCTCGACGGACTCGCTGTAGGTCGCCACGGTGACGAGCTGCTCGGAGCCCGCCTGGGAGCGGCCGCGAAGCCGATCGAAGGAGCGCACCTCCCGAGGCTAGCATCCGCCCGCGGCGCAGCGTGTACGGCTGCCCGTTTTCGTGCCAGGGTGGGCGCCGGATCCCCGACCCACGTTGGCTCCCGGATCCCCGGATCCCCGACCCACGTTGGCTCCTGCGCCATGTCCGGCCGAACGCCGTCCTCTCCCGCGCCCTCTTCGAGCCCTGCGCCTCCCCCGAGCGCCCCCGCGCCGCCGGCCGCCGGGCGCGCCGCTGCCGGCGCGCGGCCGACCGTCGCGCTCGCCGTCTCCGGCAGCATCGCCGCCTACAAGGCCGCCGAGGTCGCCCGTCTCCTGATCCAGGGCGGCGCGCGCGTGCTGCCGATCATGACCCGCGCCGCGCAGCAGTTCCTGGGGCCGATGACGCTGAGCGGGCTCTGCGGCGAGCCGGTGCGCGACACGATGTGGGACCCGGCCTTCGCGGGCGAGCTGCACGTCGCGCTCGCCGCCGAGGCGGATCTCGTGCTCCTCGTCCCAGCGACCGCCGACCTGCTCGCCCGCCTCGCCGCGGGGCGCGCCGACGACCTCGTGACGGCGCTCGCCCTGTGCGCGAAGGGGCCGGTGCTCGCCGCGCCCGCGATGCACCCCCGCATGTGGGCTCACCCCGCGACGGCGCGGAACGTCGCCGCGCTCGCGGCCGACGGCCGCGTCGAGCTCGTGGGCCCGGTCTTCGGCGAGGTCGCCTCCGGCGAGCGCGGCCTCGGTCGCATGGCCGATCCCGCGGCGATCGCGGCCGCGGCCTTCGCGCAGCTCGCCCCGCGCGATCTCGCGGGGCTCCGCGTCGTCGTCACTGCGGGCCCGACGCTCGAGGATCTCGATCCCGTGCGCTTCCTCGGCAACCGGTCGACAGGCAAGATGGGCTTCGCCGTCGCCGAGCGGGCCGCGGCCCGCGGCGCGGAGGTCACGCTCATCGCCGGCCCCGTGTCGCTCGCCACGCCGCCGGGCGCGCGGCGCGTCGACGTGCGCGGCGCGCTCTCGATGCGCGCCGCGCTCTGGCAGGCGCTCGGCGAGGAGCTGCGCGGCGCGGACGCGCTGATCATGACGGCCGCTGTGTCCGACTACCGGCCCGCCGAGCAGCACGCGACCAAGCTGAAGCGCACGCCCGATCTCGCCTCGCTGCCGCTCGTGCCGAACCCCGATCTGCTCGCCGAGGTCGGCGCCGCGCGCGCCGGCCTCGCCGGCGCGGCGCCGACCGACGGATCGCGGCCGCCGGTGCTCGTCGGGTTCGCCGTCGAGACCGCCACGGACGAGGGGGTGATCGCCTATGCCCGGCACAAGCTCGCGAGCAAGCGCGTCGACATGATCGTCGCCAACCACGCGGCGGACTCGTTCGGCCGGGACGACAACCGCGCGACGCTCGTGACCCGCGACGCCGCCGACGCCCTCGGCGTCCTGCCCAAGCCCGTGCTCGCGGACCGCATCCTCGACCGGGTCTCCCGGATGTGCGCGCGATGATCCCCGTCGACGCCGACGCCGCCCCTCCGTCCGCGGACCCGCCGCCTGCCCCGGCCTCTTCGCAGGATCCGCGGTCGACCGATCCACGCGAGCCGCCGCGGACCTCGCGCCGCGAGGCCGCGCTCATCGCCGCGTCGGTCACCGCCGTCGTCGCGATCGCCATCTCGCTCGCGTTCGACCCGGAGCGCGCGGGCGCGTCCGGCATGCTCGCCGCCGTCGGCGCGCCCTACGTCGTCCTCGGCGCGGCCACGGTGATGTGGCTCCGCCGCTGCGGCGAGCTCCGCGCCGCGCTCCGCCCGCTGTCGGGCGACCTCGCGCGCGGCGCGCTCGTCGCGGCGGTGCTCTACGGCGTCGCCATGGCGGTGCAGATGGCGATCGCCCCGCGGGGCTCGCCGCGCGAGGCGTGGCTCCTTCGCCTGTACCTCCAGCTCGGCGACCCGTCGGCCGACGCGCGCGTGTTCGTCGGCGCGGCGGTGTTCGTCGTGGCCGCGCTCGAGGAGCTCGTCTGGCGCGGCCTCGTGATGCGCGCGCTCGAGGGGCCGCTCGGCCAGGGGGCCGCCTGGCTGCTGTCGAGCGCGCTCTTCGCCGTCGCGCACCTGCCCACGCTCTTCCTGCTCGGCGATCCGGTCGCCGGGCCGAACCCGCTGCTCGTCGCGGCGGGCTTCGGCTGCTCGATCGTGTGGGGTCGCGTTGTGCACCGGACCGGGCGGCTGCCCCCGGCGCTCTTCGCCCACGCGTTCTTCTCGTGGGCGATCGTGAGCTTCCCGATCTGGCGCCCCTGACGGCGGCGCCGGGCGGCCGCCGGCGGCGACGCGCGGGGGCCTCCCCCGGCGCCCCGCGTCAGCCCTCGAGCTTCGCGAGCTCCTCGTCGGGGACGTCGAAGTCGGCGTAGACGTTCTGCACGTCGTCGTGGTCGTCGAGCGAGTCGACGAGGTTGAGGCAGACCTCGGCGTCGCGGCCCGCGACCTCTTTCTTGTTCTTGGGGACGTAGCCGGCGGTGTTCGACTTCACCGCGATCTTCGCGTCCTCGAGGGCCTTCACGACCGGGTCCATCACGTCCACGCTGGAGAGCACCTGCCAGTCCTCTCCCTGGTCGCTGTAGTCGTCGGCGCCTGCGCCCACGGCGATGTCCATGAGCTGATCCTCGGTCGCCGCGTCCTTCGCGATGAGGATGATCCCCTTGCGCTCGAAGGCCCACTGCGCGGAGCCGCCGGCGCCGAGCTGCCCGTTGTTCTTCTCGAAGATCTTCCGGATCTCGGCGACGGTGCGGTTCCGGTTGTCGGTCATCGCCTCGCAGAGGAAGAGCGTGCCGCCGGGGCCGGTGCCTTCGTAGAGGATCTCCTCGTAGTTCGCGCCCTCGATCTCGCCGGTGCCGCGCTGGATGGCGCGCTTGATCGTGTCGGCGGGCATCGCCTGGCCCTTGGCGTCGTTGACCGCCTTGCGGAGGCGCGGGTTGCCGTTCGGGTCTCCGCCGCCCATGCGCGACGCGACGGTGATCTCCTTGATGAGCTTCGTGAAGAGCTTGCCGCGCTTTGCGTCGAGCGCGCCCTTCTTCCGCTTGATGGTGGCCCACTTCGAATGGCCGCTCATGCCTGTCTGCTCCGTGATGACGGGGCGCTCGCGCGCGGCGCGCGCCCAGGGGAAAGGTTCGGCGCAAGCTGGAGCACCGATCGGTTCGAACACAGAAAACGCCAGGACGCCGAGAGCGCCAAGAGATGTTCGACGTCTCTTGGCGCTTTGGGCGCCCTGGCGGTGCGAACCGTCCGTCGCTCTAGCGGTGCGCCCGTGTGGAGGCAACTACGACGGCGCCCCGGCCCGCGCGTGCCCCTCCTTACCAGGAGGGCGAACGCGGCCGGAGCCCTGATCGACCTAGGGCTCCGGGGTTGCCCGCGCGGATCGACCTGGGGCTCCGGGGTTGCCCGCGCGCCGCTACAGCGCGTAGCCGGTCTCGCCGTGCTCGGTGGCGTCGAGGCCCTCGCGCTCGTCGCTCTCGGCCACGCGGAGGCCGATCAGCTTGTCGACCAGCTTGAGGAGCAGGAAGGTCGCGATCGCGGCGTAGAGCCCGACGGCGATGATGCCGGCGAGCTGCGGGACCATCTGACCGGGGTTGCCGGCGATCACGCCGTCACGGCCGGCCTCGTTCAGGGCCTTCTCGGCGAAGACGCCGGTGAGGACCGCGCCGAGGAGGCCGCCCACGCCGTGCACGCCGAACGCGTCGAGCGAGTCGTCGTAGCGGAGGCGCTCCTTCGAGACGACAGCGAAGTAGCACACCACGCCCGCGAGCAGGCCGATCACGACGGCGGCCCAGGGCGCGACGAACCCGGCCGCCGGCGTGATGCCGACGAGCCCGGCCACGATGCCGGAGGCGACGCCGAGCGCGGTCGGCTTGCCCCGCTGCGCCCACTCCACGAAGAGCCACGCCGCGCCGCCCGCCGCCGCCGCGAGGTGCGTGTCGAGCATCGCCAGCGCGGCGAGCCCGCCCGAGGTGAGCGCGCTGCCGGCGTTGAAGCCGAACCAGCCGAACCAGAGGATGCCCGTGCCCGTCAGGGTCATCGTCAGGTTGTGCGGCACGTGCCGCTCGTGCGGGTACCCCGAGCGCCGGCCCAGCACGACCGCGCACACGAGCGCCGAGACGCCCGCCGCGAGGTGCACCACGGTGCCGCCCGCGAAGTCGAGCGCCCCCATCTCGAAGAGCCAGCCCTTCTCGGCCCACACCCAGTGGGCGACCGGATCATAGACGAGCGTCGACCAGAGCAGGATGAAGATCAGGTACGCCGAGAACCGCATGCGCTCCGCGAACGCCCCCGCGATGAGCGCGGGCGTGATCACCGCGAACATCATCTGGAACGCCGCGAACGCGAGGTGCGGCACGGTGCCCCGCTCCACCCCCGCGAGCCCCCGCATCCCGACATAGTCGAGCCCGCCGATGAGCCCGCCCTGCGACGTGCCGAACGCGAGCGAGTACCCGATGGCCACCCACTGCACCGAGATCACCGCGAGCGCGGCGAACGAGTGCATGAGCGTCGCGAGCACGTTCTTGCGGCGCACCATGCCGCCGTAGAACAGGGCAAGGCCCGGCGTCATGAAAAGGACGAGGGCTGTTGATGCGAGGAGCCAGGCCGTATCCCCAGTGTCGATCTTCATGGCACGGGGGTAACGTGCCCGAAGTTTCAACGAGGTTTCGTGCCAGCGGCTGGACGCATTTGGCAGCGGATCAGGAAATTTCCAGGGGCACCCCGGAAAACTCCTGAGTGATACGGAGGATGTGCCGGCGTGCCGCGTCAGCTCTCGGGCTGCGGGCCGCGGATCGTCAGGACGGGGACGGTCGCCGAGCGCACCACCCGCTGCGCGACGCTGCCGAGCAGGGCCCGCGCCACGGCCCCGCGCGCGTGCGTCCCGATCACGATCATGTCGGCGCCAATCTCGCCCGCGAGGCGGCAGATCTCCTCGTCGGGGACGCCGGCGCGGAGCACGCCCGATATCTCGACGTCGGGCGTGGCGCGGCGCTCGATCACCTGATCGAGGCTCCGCTGCGCCGCCTCGGCGAGGCGCGCGGCGTCCTCCGCCGAGGGGATCAGCGACGAGCCTTCCGGGAAGCTGTAGACGGGCACGCTGTACACGTGCGCCACGACGATCTTCGCGGAGAGCTTGCGGGCGAGCTCGATCGCCGTGTCGAGGGCGAGCTCGGAGGTCTCGTCGAAGTCATGGGCCAGGAGGAGGGTCTTCATCTTGCTCCGCGGTGCTGGTTGTGTCGGGCGGCGGGCTGCCCGGCTTCTTGTTCAGCTTTCGTAGCTCCGGGCGCGGCTCCCGGGTAGTGGGCTCGTCGGGCTCTTCTGACGACGGCGGCCGCGGCGGCTCCTTCGACGCCGGCTTCACGCGCTTGAACAGCGCCATCTTCTTCAGTCGGCTGAGCTCCATGAGCTCGCCGCGCTTCACCGCCGCGTTGTGGCGCTCCAGGTCCTTGGCCTTGAGCTCCCCCTCGTCGAGCAGCACGTAATGGACGAGCGCGGCGCGGTCCCCCGGATAGAAATAGGCCTCTTTCCGGTTCGAGATGTGCGGCCCCATCTTGCTCGTCGCGCCGACGACCGCGCCGGGCGGGATCGCCTCGACCTGCTGCCGCACCCACGCGTAGGTCGCCTCCTGGTCGGGCGTCAGCCTGCGCGCGACGCGGGAGAAGCCGCCCCGGAACGAGGCGTTCTCGACGAGGCCGCCGAACTTCCACGACACGAGCGCGCTCGCCACGAGCGTCGCCGCGAGCAGCGCGCGCGACAGGCGCCGCCCGTCGAGCCCGAAGTAGGCGGCCGGCGCGGAGTCCGCGGCCCGCTTGAGTCCGATCGGCGCCAGCGCGAAGGCGATCGGGAAGAGGACTGCCGAGTACTGGAAGTGGATCGAGAAGACCGCGTCGCGCGAGGCGAGGAGGCAGAACATGAGCCCGTAGGCGAGCATCCACCGCCCGGGCTTCGCGAGGAAGGGCAGGAAGCAGAGGGGGACGAAGAGCTGGAGAAGAAAGAGGATCTTCGGCTCCGCCAGCATGACCTTGAGGGCGAAGACAGGGTTCGTGAGGAGCGAGACGAGGAGGCCGCCGAGCCCGCTCCGGTTCGGCATGAGCTCCTGGTAGTAGTAGGCGAACGAGTACGCGTCCTTGCCCGACATGATGATGCCGGCCGACGTCATGAAGAACAGCTTGACGACGACGAAGTACACGAGGCTCGTCGCGATGGTCACCCAGCCGAGGCGCGTCCTGCCCGGGCGCCGGTCGAGGATGGCGTAGAGCCCGATGAAGCACATCAGGAGGGAGACGTCCTCCCGGCAGAGCAGCAGCGCGGCGAGGGCGACCCAGTACAGCCTGTCCCTGCCGGTCTCGTAGAAGTAGAGCAGCCAGACGATCAGCGGCGAGATCAGCGTGAGCGAGTGGAACTCGTACATGTTCGTGCCGTGCAGGGCCGGGTAGATGGCCCACACGGCGGCGAGCAGGATCGCCTTGCCGCGGTGCTCGAGCTTGTCGCGCGCGAGCAGGTACACGGGGATGACGCCGGCGCCGAGCCACACGGACTGGAGCACGAGGAGGAACTCCGCCCTCGGATAGAGGAGGTAGAGCGGCGAGAGCAGGACGAGGATCGGGTCGAAGTGCGCGGAGCCGTGGTAGCCAGCCTTGATCCAGGAGCAGCCGAGCGGCCGGCCGTGGATCGACTGGTAGAAGATGTTGTCGTAGTACCCGAGGTCAGGCGTCCGCGTGTGCAGCGCGTGGTGGTTGGTGATCGCGAGCCGGGAGAAGAAGAAGGCGTAGCCCGCCCACAGCGCGGCCACGGCGAGC
Source organism: Sorangium sp. So ce176 (assembly GCF_051519835.1). Lineage (NCBI taxonomy): Bacteria > Pseudomonadati > Myxococcota > Polyangiales > Polyangiaceae > Sorangium > Sorangium sp. So ce176. The sequence goes on along the minus strand of NZ_CP150371.1, from coordinate 9,625,596 downwards.
GGCGCGAGCCGTCGCCCGGCCTTCGCCAGCGCGCCGGCGCTGTCGCCGTCGAGATCGCGCGCGTCGTCGAGCCCGCGCGCATCGCCGTGCACGGGCGCGTCGCCGCGGCCCCAGGCGTAGACGCCCACGCCGACCGCCGCCGCGGCGAGGGCGGCGAAGAAGAGCGCCGTCTTCGGGCTCTCCTTCTCGATGTTCGGGACCTTGAGCGCGGCGACGAGCGGGAGCGCGAGCACCGGGATCAGGGCCCGGTTGAGGCGGCCCACCGTGTTCACGAACGCCCACGAGCGGGTCACCGTCCGCCGCGCCAGCATCACCAGGAAGTAGGCGAGCCCGACCCCGATGATCGCGACGACGGCGCCGCCGGCCATCCAGCGGCGCTCCAGCTCGGTCAGCTTGTTCGTGTCGAGCTGAGCCAGGCGGCCCGGGTGGGTGAAGACCCAGGCCGTCACGGCGATGCTCATGCCGTAGAGGATCGGCCACGGCGCCAGGATCAAGGCGGCGCGCGCGAGCCGCTCGATGGTGCCGTCGACCTTCGCGAGCGCGCTGCTCAGCCTGGTACGGTGGTGGTCTAGCATGGGTGAGGCGGTGTCTCGGCTACTTGACCCTACCCCCCGCTGTCAAGGAACGGCGCGGAGGGCGCGGGAAGGGCAGGGCGCCGCGCGCGAGGCGCGGTAGAATGGCCGCATGTCGCACTACCGGGATCATCTCGATGCGGCTCGCGCGCGCATCGAAACCCTCGAAGCCAAGCTGAAGGAGCGGGACGCGGCGCTGGCCGCCCGGGACGCGGAGATCGCCGAGATCCGCGCGGAGGTCGAGCGCCTGCGCGGCGGGCCGGACGACGGTCCGCTCGACGGGCCGCACGGACGGAGCGGCGGGCAGCGCGCGCTCCTGGTGGCGCTCGCTGTGTGCGGCTTCGCCACCGCGACCGGCTACGCGATGGTGCGCCCCTCGCACTGCCCCGGCCGCAGCGCGGCGTATCCGGCCTTCGTCGAGGTGTCGTCGCTCTCCCACGACGGGATCGAGCCCGGGGGGAGCCGGCTCATCTCGGAGCACCTCCGCCTGTCGACGGACGCGGCCGCGGCGCTCGAGCGCGGCGGCCGCCGCGCGCAGCGCTGCTGGCAGCCGGAAGGCCCGACTGGCGACGCGACAGTGACCGTGACCTTCCTGCGGAGCGGCAACGCCGCGGTGCAGCTCGACGGCGCGCCCTACGAGGGGACCGAGGTCGGCGCGTGCGTTGTCGACGCGTTCCGCGCGGCCGCGGCGCGGGTCCGTCCCTTCGAGCCCATGACGATGAAGGCGCAGTTCTCGATGAGCGCCGACCGGTGATGCGCGCGCGCGTCGGGGGAGCACTTTAGGGCCGCGCGGCGCCCGCCGGCGCGGCCTCGGGGGCGCTCGGCGGGGGGGCGAGCTGCCAGCTCACGAAGCCGAGCGCGACGACGACGAGGTAGACGACGGCGAAGACGAGCAGGCCGAAGCTCACGCCGTGCTCGGCGCTGAAGCCGAGCGAGGGGAACACGAGGGCGAAGAAGAACTCGCGCACGCCGACGCCGGCGATCGAGATCGGCAGGAGGCCGAGCAGGTTCGCGATGGCGAGCAGGCAGGTGACGTCGAACAGCGAGAGCGACAGCCCGAGCGCCCGCGCGATCAGGTAGCCCTGCAGGAAGTTGACGAGGAACGTCGCCACCGTGACGGGGAGCGTGAAGAGGAGCCCCCGCCCGACGTGGGCCCGCAGCGCCACGAGGAAGCGGCTCGCCGCGCCCGGCTCCGTGCCCGCCTCCGCGCCGACCGCCGGCGCCTTCGCGAGCTTGCGGGACAGCGCGAGCAGCAGCCGCTCGGCGAGCCCGGGGATGAGCAGCACGAGCGGCGCGAGGACCGTGAGCGCGATGCCGCCCCACGTCACCCAGGCCAGGCGGCCGGCGATGACCGCGCTGTAGTGCGCGACGCCGACGGCGACGAACGCGGCCAGCACGTAGAGGTCGCACAGCCTGTCCATCACGACGGAGGCCAGCCCCTCCGCGTAGGGCACGCCGAGATCGTGGCGCAGGTAGCGGATCCGCAGGAGGTCGCCGACGCGCCCCGGGGTCAGCATGCCGACATAGAGCGACGTCATGAACGACGCCCACGCGCGCCCGAGGGGGTAACGGATGCCCCGGGCGCGGAGCAGCGCGTCCCAGCGCACCACCTTGAGGTGGATGTTGAGGAGGTTCAGCGCCGCCGCGAGCGCGAGCGGGCCGGCCGACGCCGAGGTGAGCGCGGCGAGCACCGCGTCGCGGTCGTCGATGCGCAGGATCACGGCCGCGAGCAGGAGCGGCCCGACGAGGCGGACGAGCGCGCGGACGACCGTGCGGCGCATGCTCAGCGCGGGGCTGCGAGGCAGAGGATCCAGGGGTAAGAGGTCGTCATCCGCAGGACGTCGAAGCGCGGCTCGATGAGCCGGCGGAACGACGTCGGGTTCCAGTGGTTGACGTGATCGCTGTCGTTGCCGAGGCGGAGCACGTTGTTCCCTGCGAGCAGGTTCGACAGCTTGAAGAACGGCTCGTGCGGCACGGAGAGGATGACGCGCCGGGGCGAGAGCCGCTGGATCTCGGCCAGCGCCCGGTCGGGCGTGTCGAGGTGCTCGAGCACCTCGGCGCAGATCACGAGGTCGAAGCCGGGCGAGGTCTCGCAGAGATCGCCGAGATCGTAAGCGCTCCCGACGCGCGCCTGGATCCGGGGGAAGAGCCGCTGCAGCCGCTCGATATCGGCGGGGTTGAGGTCCACGCCGGTGAACTGCTTCTCGGGGAACTTCTCGGAGAGGTAGCCGGAGAGGAACCCCTCCCCGACGCCGACCTCGAGCACCCGCTCGACCGGATTCGCCTCGATGAAGAGGTCGTGGATCGCGGACGCGAAGCGCTGGATGAGCTTCCGCTTGAGCGCCCCTGCTTTTCTGTATTTGACGGTCTCGAAGCGGCCGAAGTAAGCGTCAGAGATCACTCGAACTCCTCGCGGACGGGCGGGTCGTCGGTCAGGTGTCGCTGCTGCATCTGGAAGGTGAGGAACTCGCCGATGAACCCCATCGAGAAGAACTGGATGCCGAGGAGGATCATCAGCACGCCGAGGAGGAGCAGCGGGCGATCGCCGATCTTGTGCCCGAGGAACCAGAGCAGGGTCAGGTACACGTTGATGGTCACCCCGATCGCCGCGAACACGAGGCCGATGAGGCCGAAGAGGTGCATCGGCTTCTTCGAGTAGCGGGTCAGGAACATGACGCTGAGGAGGTCGAAGAAGCCGCGCAGGATGCGCTCCAGGCCGTAGCGGGAGCTGCCGTACTTGCGGGCGTGGTGGCGCACCGGGATCTCGGCGACGCGGAAGCCCTGCCACGCGGCGAGCGCCGGGATGAACCGGAAGAGATCGCCGTAGATCGGGATGGTGCGCAGCACCTGGCTCCGGTACGCCTTGAAGCCGCAGTTCATGTCGTGGAGCTTCACGCCCGTGACCCAGCGGACCGTCCCGTTGAAGATGCGGGACAGGACGAGGCGGTTCGTGGGGTCGAGCCGGTTGACCTTCCAGCCGACCACCACGTCGAGGCCCTCCTCGACCTTGGCGATGAAGCTCGGCAGATCGGCCGGATCGTCCTGGAGGTCGGCGTCCATGGTGACGACCACGGCGCCCCTCGCCTTACGGAAGCCGGCCGTCAGCGCCGTCGCCTTGCCGAAGTTCTTCCGCAGCTGGATGCCCTTCACGACCGGGTTCTCCGCGCGGATCCTGGAGATGACATTCCAGGTGTCGTCGGTGCTCCCGTCGTCGACGAAGATGAGCTCGTAGGCGAAGCGCCCTTTCAGGGCCTGATCCACCCGCTGCGCGAGCTCGGCCAGGCTCTCTGCCTCGTTCAGCCCCGGGACGACCACGGAGACGTGCGGCGCCGGCTGGGGGGCCGGCGCGATGGAGGGCGCCATCAGGCTCGGGCGAGGCTCGAAGGCGGAGAGCCCGAACGTCACCCGGTCCTCCGGAGCGTCGTGGGGGGCTGGTGTGGGGGGCTGGTCCACAATCACGGCGGCGGAGGATAGCAGATCGTTCCGGGATCGCGCGGTTCCGTGCCGTCGTTCGGGGATCGCGCGGCGCGGGCGCAAGGTGACGGCGGACATGTGTGAGCGGAATCGCGCGATCCTCCCGGGATGGTCGCCGCCGCGGCAGGCGGCTGTCGACGCGCGCCGCGCTCCCGGGTCGTCGCGCTGCCTGAGGGCGCGGCGCTCCGCCCTACCGGGAGAGCCCGAGCATCCTCGTCTGCCAGGCCACCTGGGCCGCGAGCCCCTCGCGCAGCGGCATCCGGGGCGCGTACCGGAGCGCCGCCCGCGCCGCCGCCGTGTTGGCCAGGGTGTGTCGGACGTCCCCGGCCTGCGGCTCTCCCCGCTCCACGCGCACGGGCCCCGCGAGCTCCCCGAGGAGCCTGAGCGCGTCGTTGAGGCTCACCCGCGAGCCGCCGCCGATGTTGAACACGCCGACCGCGGCGCCCTCCATGGCGTCGACGTTGGCCTGCACCGCGTCGCTCACGTAGGTGAAATCGCGCGTCTGCTCGCCGTCGCCGTGCACGCGGACCGGCTCGCCCTTCAGCACCGCCGAGATGAACCGGTGAAACGCCATGTCCGGGCGCTGCCTCGGGCCGTACACGGTGAAGTACCGGAGCGAGATCGTGGGCAGGCCGAAGTTGCGCCGGTACAGCTCGCAGAGCTGCTCGGCGGCGAGCTTGGTCACCCCGTAGGGCGAGTACGGTGCAGTCCGGCTGGATTCGTGCATGGGCACATCCTCGGCGTTGCCGTACACGGAGGAGGACGAGGCGTAGACGAGCTTGCGCAGCCGGCCGTACGTCCTCGCCGCCTCCAGCAGCCGCTGCGTCGCGAGCACGTTGTCGTGCAGGTAGCCCTCGAAGCTCTGCCCCCAGCTCGGGCGCACGCCGGCCTGCGCCGCCTGGTGGAAGACCACCTCGCGACCCGCGAGCAGCGGGCGGAGGTCGGCGGTCGCGAGATCGACCGTCGCCAGCGAAAATTGCGGCTCGCCGCGCAGCCGGCCCAGGTTTCCCTCCTTGAGCTCGCGGGCGTAGTAGTCGGTGAAGCGGTCCACCCCGAGCACCTCATGCCCGAGCTCGATCAACCGCTCCGCGAGGTGCGAGCCGATGAACCCGGCCACCCCAGTCACCAGACAACGCATCCGCCTCCCGTCCTGGTCCCGCCGCGTCGCGGCGCGGCGATGCTAGCACCTCGAGCCGTCCACGGGTCGGGCAGCGGCCGGCGGCGCGAGGCGGGCGCTCGCCCTCACGCCCGAGCGGAGGCGGGCGAGAAGCGCGAGAAACGCGCCTCTTGCAAATAGGCCCACCTTTCCGATGTGTCTTTCTGAATCTGGTTGCGCCTACCCGTCCGGCGGGCGACTCTGGGGCGCGCTTGAGCGCCTTGGTTTTTTCTGTCCGGGGCGCGCGCGAGACGGGCAGAAGGCTAGCTGTCGCTTATGGGAATCGTTGTCCAGCAGCTCACGAAGCGGTTCGGTCCGAACAAGGTGGTCGACGACGTCTCGTTCGAGATCGAGAGCGGCGCCCTGGTTGCGCTGCTGGGGCCGAGCGGGGGCGGCAAGAGCACCGTCCTGCGGATCATCGCCGGGCTCGAGAGCCCCGACGCCGGCGAGGTGATCTTGAACGGCAAGGTCGCGACGCACACGCGGGTGCAGGACCGGAACATCGGCTTCGTGTTCCAGAGCTACGCCCTGTTCAGGCACATGACCGTGCGCGACAACATCGGCTTCGGCCTCTCCATCCGGAAGCGGCCCCGGAAGGAGATCGCGGCCACCGTCGATGAGCTCCTCAGCCTCGTGCAGCTCGAGGGGCTCGGGGGCAGGTTCCCGCACGAGCTTTCCGGCGGCCAGCGGCAGCGCGTCGCGCTGGCGCGCGCGCTCGCCCCGGGCTCGTCGCTGCTGCTGCTCGACGAGCCGTTCGGGGCGCTCGACGCCAAGGTGCGCCTCGAGCTGCGCGAGTGGATCCGGCGGCTGCACAAGGAGCGGGGGATCACGAGCGTCTTCGTGACCCACGACCAGGAAGAGGCGATGGATCTCGCCGACAGGGTCATCGTGCTGCACAAGGGGCGGGTCGAGCAGATCGGCACGCCCGAGGAGATCTACGACCGGCCGGCGACCGAGTTCGTGGCGAGCTTTGTCGGGTCGATCAACGTGCTCAAGGGGGAGGTGCGCGACGGCCAGGCCGCGCTCGGGACGCTCGCGGTGCACGCGCCCCCCGGGACCGGCGACGGCGCGAGCGTGCGCGCCTTCGTGCGGCCGCACGACATCGAGCTCCACGCCCGGGTCGATTCGTCGGAGCCCCCCGGCTCGGACGACGCCAGCATGGCGCGCGTCGAGCGGCTGTCGCGGGTGGGGTGGATGGTCAAGGCCGAGCTCCGCCTCTCCGATGGCCAGCCGCTCTCCGTCGAGATGACCAAGGACCGCGTCGCCGAGCTCGGGCTGTCCGAGGGAGACAGGGTGCTTGTAAATCTGCGCGACGCGAAGATCTTCGTGCAAGACTACTCCATCTAGCCACCGGGCCGGCGCTCCGTCTGGCCCGGTGCCATCACGGAGGGCGGCCAGGTGGGTGCAATCTTCGACAACATCGCGGCGACGATCGGGCGCACGCCGCTCGTTCGCTTGAGCTCTGCGGGCAAGGGGCTGCGCGGCACGCTCCTCGGCAAGGTCGAGAGCCGGAACCCCGGCGGCAGCGTCAAGGATCGCATCGGCCTCGCGATGATCGAGGACGCCGAGCGGCGGGGGAAGCTGAGCCGCGGGAGCGTGCTCGTCGAGCCGACGAGCGGCAACACGGGCCTCGCGCTGGCGATGATCGCCGCGGCCAAGGGCTACCGGCTGATCCTCACGATGCCCGAGACGATGAGCCCCGAGCGGGTCGCGCTGCTCCGGGCGTTCGGGGTGGAGGTGCTGCAGACGCCCGGGTCGTTGATGGTGCAGGCGGTCGCGCGGGCGCGGCAGATCGTCGACGAGACGCCCGGCGCGGTGATGCTGCAGCAGTTCGAGAACCCGGCGAACCCGGCCGCGCACCGCGCGACGACAGCGCGCGAGATCTGGGACGACACGGACGGCGCGGTCGACGTCGTGATCGCCGGCGTGGGGACGGGCGGGACGATCACCGGCGTGGGCGAGGTGCTCAAGGAGAAGAAGCCGGGCGTGAAGATGATCGCTGTCGAGCCGCGGAACGCCGCCGTGCTGAGCGGCGGGCGCGCGGGGGCGCACCTCATCCAGGGCATCGGCGCGGGCTTCGTCCCGAAGATCCTGCGGCGCGAGCTCATCGACGAGGTGGTGCCCGTGTCCGAGGACGAGTCGTTCGAGGCCGCGCGCCGGCTCGCGAAGGCCGAGGGGATCCTCGTCGGCATCTCCGGCGGCGCGGCCATGGCGGCGGCGCTCTCGGTCGCGGCGCGCGACGAGATGCAGGGCAAGAACATCGTGGTGATCCTGCCCGACGGCGGGGAGCGGTACGTCACCTCGCCGCTCTTCAAGGAGCTCGTCGGCTGCGCTCGGGGGCCCGCTTCCCGCTAGCGCGGGCCGCCTCCGGGGTCGTGCATCGGGCATTCCTCGCGCGCGACTCCGGCCGTCAGGGCAGACAGCCGCGGGCGCGGGGGGGCGCCGAGAGGCGCGGAAAGGAAGGGCGTTGCGGCGGTCAGGTCACTCGATGCTCACAGAGACGATGACCTTCATCCACACTCCTTCCGGCGGGATCGTCTTCGTCAGATCGATCTCGCCCTTCCAGTCGACATGCACGGTGTAGCCGCCGTTCTCGTCGTCCTTGTAGAAGAATTTCCGGATGTCGTCGTGATAGACCCGATCCAGCGGGACGATGCGCTCCCCGGAGGGCATCTTCGCCTTCCTGGCGACAACGGTCGGGACGTCGTCGACAACGGCCGAGGCGGTGATGCTCTTGATGAAGGTCAGGTCGGGCACGTTGTTGTCGCGCGCCTCGAGCCGGATGAACCTGAGCTTGGCCCCGTCGACGGAGTTCGGATCCTGCGAGACCGAGACCTCGCTCCATCCAGAGAAGGTCGACTGCGAGGTCGGCTTGACGAGGAACTTCGTCTCGGCCTCATGCTCGCCGACGACCGAGGCGCAGGCGCTCGCGCCGAGCGCGAGAGACGCGGTGAGCGTTGCGCGGGCGCGCGCGGAAAGGAAGAGCGGAGCGAGCACGCGGCGACAGGTCCGGATAAGCACGTTCATCCGTGAAACATAGCATGGTGATGTGCGCCGCCGAGCGGATTGGACGGGCTGTTTCGCCGTGCGTCCGCGGTGGGTCCGGCGAGGCGTCGGGATCGGGCGGCCCGTCGATCTCGAGCCTCGACTCGAGATGTCGAGTCCTCGCGGCGGCGCCGGCGCTGAAGGCCGCCGCGCCGCGCGACGCGGCCGTGATCGACGCGCCGCGGCCGTGATCGACGCGCGGCGCGCGGCCGGCTATGGTCGTCGCCCGAGGGCGACCAGATGGCGGCGGAATCAGGCGCGGGTATTGACGGAGGGCAGGGCGCTGCCCCTGCCTCCTTCGAGGCGAGGCTCGAGATCGCGCAGCAGACGAGCGCTCGGCTGCGCGAGGCGATCGGGCAGGCCGTCGTCGGCCAGGGCGACGTCATCGAGCAGACGCTCTGGGGCATCATCGCCGGGGGGCACGTCCTGCTCGAGGGGGCGCCCGGGCTCGGCAAGACGCTCCTCGTCAGGACCATCGCCGGCTGCCTCGATCTCAGGTTCTCGCGCATCCAGTTCACCCCGGATCTCATGCCGAGCGACGTGACAGGGACCAACGTGCTCGTCTCGGCCGCGGACGGCTCGCGCCACTTCTCGCTGCACAGGGGGCCGATCTTCGGGCAGGTGATCCTGGCCGACGAGATCAACCGGGCGACGCCGAAGACGCAGAGCGCGCTGCTCGAGGCCATGCAGGAGCACGCGTGCACCATCGCGGGCACGCGGTACGCGATGGAGGAGCCGTTCTTCGTGCTGGCCACCGAGAACCCGATCGAGATGGAGGGGACCTACCCGCTGCCGGAGGCGCAGCTCGATCGGTTCCTGCTCAAGGTGCTCGTGCCGAGCCCGACCGAGGACGAGCTGACCGAGATCCTCGCGCGGACCACGGGCCACGACCGCGGGCCGCCGCCGCGGGTGCTCACCCGCGACGACGTGCTGTCGCTCCGCTCGCTCTGCCGCGACGTCGCTGTCGCCGAGCCGGTCATGCGGTACGCGTCGCGGCTCACGCGGGCGAGCGACCCTTCCGCCGAGGGGGCGCCCGAGATCGTGCGCAGGGCGCTCCGGTTCGGCGCCGGGGTGCGCGGCGCGCAGTCGCTGGTGCTGGCCGCGAAGGCCGTGGCGCTGCTCCAGGGCAGGGCGCACGTCGCCTTCGCCGACGTGCAGCGGGTCGCGAAGCCGGTGCTCCGCCATCGCATGATCCGGTCCTTCGAGGGCGAGGCGGAGGGGATCACGACCGATCAGGTGATCTCCGCGCTCCTCACGGCGATCGAGGCGCGGCCCGAGGCCGTGGCGCAGGCGATCCGTCGATGAGGCGCGGCGCTGACGCGCGGGGGAGGGCGCGCCGGGTCGCTCCCGCGGCGCGGGCCGCGGCAGGCGCGGCGTGGCTCGCGGCGATCACGGCGGCGGGGCCCGCGCTCGGGCAGGCGCCGGCGCCGGGCGCGCCGGAGCTCGCCGTCGACGCCGCGCCCGTGTTCGGGACGAGCGGCGCGGTGCCCTGGGGGTGGAACCAGGTCGTCGTGCGCATCCAGAACAACGGCGGCAAGGCGGCTCGAGGGGACGTCGAGGTCTCGTCGACGCGCTACGGCGAGCACCGCGTCTTCGTCGCGACGGCGCCGTACACCGTCGCGGCGGGCGCGTCGGTCAACCTGCGCGTGCCGGTGCAGGTGTCGCCCTTCGCCGACGTGCAGGTGCGGGCGCTCGACGAGCGCGGCGCGCAGGTCTGGTCGCACGCGCTCTCGTCGACCATGCAGCACGGCGTGGTGCTGTTCGACGTCAGCGAGACGTCGCTCGTCCGGAGCGGCCTCCACGAGGCGCCGGTCGCGCCGCTGTACCTGCCGGCCGGCCGCGGCCCCGGGTCGTCGAGCCCTGTCCTGTGGGTCGGGCAGCCGCGCTACGACAGCGCGACCGGCGATCCGCTGCTGCCCGACCGGGCGGCCCTGTACAGCGCCGCGGACGCGGTGCTCATGCGCACCGACACGCTCTCGAGGCTGCAGGGCGCCGAGCTCGAGGCGCTCGCCGGCTACGTGCTCTCCGGCGGCACGCTGGCGCTGGCCGTGGCGCGCCCCGAGGATCTGCGGCACCCGACGCTCGCGGCGCTCGTCGGCGGCCAGGTGGCGAAGGCGGGCGTCGCGCCGCCCACGCTCGTGGAGATCGCGCCGCCGGCCGCGCCGGGCGGCCTCGGCAAGCAGGGCAACGTGCTCCTGCCCGCGCCGAGCGCGGGCCCCGCGGTGGCCGAGGCGCTCTCCGGCTGGTCGGGCGGCAACCTTCGCGCGAGCGCGTACGGCAGCTCCGCGTCCTACGGCCTCGGCGAGGTGCACCTGCTCGCGTTCGACCCGACGCGCCCGCCCGCATCCAGCGACCCGTGGGCGAAGATCCGGGTGGCCGATCTCGCGCGCCGCGCCCACGACCGCCGCTCCACGATCGCCTTCCGCCCGGGGGAGGAGGCGATGGGCCTCGACCTGGATCCGGTGCGGCGGGAGCTCGATCCGAACGAGAGCTCGCGCTGGGCGATCGGGGTCTCCGCGATGCTGCTCTGCATCTACGCGGTGCTCGCCGGCCCGATCAACTTCGCGCGCGCCGCGCGGCAGGGCAGGCCGCTGCGCGCGCTCCGGCGCCTGCCCGTGTACGCGGCGGTCGCGTTTACGGCGATCGTCGGCGTGGGCCTGATCGCGAAGGGGGTGCGCGGCAGGGCGCGCCACCTCACGCTGATCGAGGCGGGGGCGGGCATCTCGAAGGGGGCGGTGCGACGGTTCCGCGGCTTCTTCGTCCCGCGCGCGGAGGAGCTCACCGTCCGCACGACCGACGCGAGCGGCGTCATCAGCACGGCGGTGCAGGCCGAGCTCTCGGAGCGGCGCGATCGGCTCCTCGTGGACCGCGGCGGGGCCCGGCTGACGAAGGTCGCCGCGCTCCCGTGGCAGACGGTGATCGTCCGCGAGGACGGCGTCGCGCCGCTCGGGGACGGCATCGCGATCGTCGAGGAGCCGAGCGGGGACGTCGTCGTGACCAACCGGAGCGGACGCGATCTCCGCGGCGCCGTCCTGTGGATCTCGACGGGGGTGGCCCGCTACTTCGCCCGCATCCGGGACGGGGAGCAGGTCTCGTCGCGCGCCGGGCTCGACCTCGGGGCGCACAGCAAGGGGCAGTACTGGCTGGCGCACGTGAGCCTCGGGCGGCGGGTCGGCGGGCTGGATGTCCACGACCTCGGCGGCAGCCTGCTCGGCCCTCTCCTCGAGCCCGACGCCCCGGGGCTCGGCGACGCGTGGCTGGCCGTCGAGGAGGCGGCCGGGACCGCCGTCGACTGGTTCCCGGCCGGCGTGCCCGTCCTGCTCGGCCAGCTCGACGGCGGTGAGGGGCGCGCGAGCGACTCGGGGCTGCGCATCGAGAGCGACCGCGTGCTCGTGCGGATCGTCGGCCACGGAGGTCGACCGTGAGCGCCGCGCCGCCCCTCGCGCCGCGGATCGAGCGGCCCGCGCCGACGATCCGCGTCCGTCACCTCTCGCACCGCTTCGGCGCGCTCGACGTGCTCCGGGACGTCACCTTCGACGTGGGCCCGGGCGAGATCTTCGGCTTCATCGGGCCGAACGGCGCGGGCAAGACGACGACGATCCGGGTCATGGCGACCCTGCTCGAGCCGATGGCGGGGCGGGTCGAGATCGACGGCGTCGACGTCACGATCGACCCGGCGGCGGTCCGCCGCAGCATCGGGTACATGCCGGATCACGCCGGCGTGTACGACCGGATCACGGTGCGCGAGTACCTCGAGTTCTTCGCGGACGCGTTCCGGGTGCCGTCGCTCGAGGTGGTCGACGCCGTCCTGGAGCTGACCGATCTCGGCAAGATCCAGGACCGGATCGTCGCCACCATGTCGAAGGGGATGAAGCAGCGCCTCCAGCTCGGGAGGATCCTGCTGCACGACCCCAAGGTCCTCATCCTGGACGAGCCGGCGAGCGATCTCGATCCGCGCGCGCGCATCGAGATCCGCGACCTCCTGCTCGAGCTCCGGAGCCTGGGGAAGACGATCTTCCTCTCCTCGCACATCCTCACGGAGCTCTCCGACGTGTGCACGTCGATCGGGATCCTCGAGAAGGGCCGCCTCGTCGTCGCCGGTCCGATCGGGGAGATCGCGGCGCGCCTCGAGGCGCTTCGCGCCGCGCAGGCGCACGGGCACGCGCCGCCCCGCCACGCCGGCGCGCGCGCGGCGCACGCGCATCCCGCGCCGCCGCCGTACGGCCCCGAGGCCACTCCACCCGAGGGCGCGCCGGGGGCTCCGGCCGCGGGCGAACCTGCGCCCGTGGCCGGTCCGCCGCCAGGGTACGGCCCGCACCCGCCCCACGGCGCGGCGCCGGCGTACGCTGGGCCGTCGCCGCTGCCGCGGCGCAAGGTCAAGGTGCGGGTCCTCGGCGAGCCCGAGGCCGCGGCCTACCTGCTCCGGGGCGGGCCGGGGATCGACGACGTCGAGGTCATCGCGGGCGCCGTGCACGTCGGCTACGTGGGCAACGACGTCAAGATCGCCGAGATCGTGCACCACCTCGTCCGGAGCGGGATCGGCGTGATCGGGGTCGAGCCGGAGCGCAACGAGCTCGAGCGCATCTTCCTCGAGGTCACGCAAGGAGAGGTGCAGTGAGCGTGCAGACTGGCTCCACGTCGCCCGCCGGTCCGGCGTCGCAGCGGCTCGTCGATCGGGCGAGGCACCGCGCGGCGCGCCTCGTCGGCGAGCCGAACCCGATCTGGATCCGCGAGCTCAGGCAGGCGGCGCGCCTCGCCCGCACGCCGGTGATCCTCCTGGTGTTCGCCGTGCTGATGACGCTGCTCATCGCGTCGATCGGCGGCATCACCTCGAGGGACGTCGCGCCCGCGAAGACGGGGGTGATCCTGTTCCAGGTCTTCTTCTCGATCGCGTACTTCGTTGTCGCGCTGGTCGGGCCGGCGGTCGCCGCGAACAGCATCGCCTCGGAGCGCGAGGGCCGCACCTGGGAGGCGGTGCTCCTGACGGGCATCCCGCCCGGCGAGATCGCGCGCGGCAAGTTCCTCGCCGCTTACACGGCGATCTCGATGTACGTGGTGATGCTCGCGCCGGTCGGGGCGATGCCGTTCCTGTTCGGCGGGATCACGGCGACCGAGGTGGTGATCGCGTTCGCGTTCCTCTTCCTGCTCGCGCTGCTCAGCGTCGCCTTCGGGCTCGCGATCAGCTCGACCATGTCGAGCCTCCGCGCGGCGATCCTCGTCACGCTGCTGCTCGCGTTCCCCCTGTCGATCTGCCTGTTCATGGCGGGCGGGGCCGGGCTCTCGTACGCGGCGCACCTGGCCTGGCCGGAGGTGCCCGAGGGCCCTCCGATCTGGCTCCCGGTCGCCTACCAGCGCGCGCCCTTCGGCCTCGATTACGCGCTGTTCCTGGTCCTCCTGCCGGTCGCGGCGATCGCCGTCCCGGCCTGGTTCCTGTACCAGGTGACCGTCGCGAACCTCACGAGCGAGAGCGACGATCGCTCCTCCGGCCTGAAGACGTGGTTCGCGGTCTGCACGCCCGTTGTCGCCGCCGCCGCGTCGGTGCCGGCGTTCTCGGTGGATCCGACCGACCGCCTGCCCGCGATCATCGCGGGGATGTGCGCGATGTTCGCGCACCTGACGTTCTGCGTGTCCCTCTTCGCCGGCGAGCCGATCGGCCCGTCGCGCCGCGTCGAGGTGCACTGGGCCCGTCGCCGCGTGAGCCGGCTGCGCCGCTTCCTCGGCCCCGGCGTCGCGCGCTCGGCGTACCTCCTGCTCGCGGTGGGCGTCCCGGCGGTCGTCGCGCTCTGGGCCGTCGGCCACCGGCTCGTCGCCGGCGTGGCCATCGCGTCGCCGGAGATCCAGACGCGGCAGCTCGAGTACTTCGCCGTCTACGCGCTTGCCTTCTACGTGTTCCTCGTCGGGCTAGGCGCCTTCCTCCGCGCGCGGACCGCCTCGCCCATGATCGCGCGCGTGCTGCTCCTGACGCTGCTCTTCGCGATCGCGGTCGGCCCGTGGATCATCGCGGCCATCGCCGGCCTCGTCGCGGAGCTCAGCACCAGCGACAGGGCGCTCCTCGTCGCGGCGCCCTCGCCGTTCTACGCGTTCGCGATGATCTCCAAGGCCACCGGGGGCGATCCTGGGCCCGTCGTGATCGCCGGGTACGCGGCCTCCGTCGGCTGGGTCGCCGCCGGCCTCGGCCTGCTCGCCGCGGCGCGCTCGCGGTGCGCCGCCCTCATCGCGCAGCGCGAGGCAGCCTTCACCGAGACGAGCGCGCTCCTCGCCCAGGAGGACGAGGCGGCCCTCGCGGCCGAACAGGCGACTCTGGCGCGCGCCGCCGCGCAAGGGAGCGACGAACCCGCGAGCACCGCGGACACCGTCGCTTGAGCACCGGTTCGCCCGCGCGCCGCGCTCCGGAATCGGACGCATTCGTGATGCTGTGTGGAAATTTGGATCTCGTCGCGGGAATGCTTCAGGATGCGCTCGCGCGCGGATCTGTCGAAATCTTGAGCGCTCCGGGAGGGCGTGTGAAAAGAGCGCCCGCGCGCTCGAGGTCCGGGAGCGAGAGGGGGATTCGATCCTCGCGTCGCGTCACGACGGCGGCACCACCTCGGCCCGCGGAGGATGGCCTTGCCTTCGCACGAAGACCGCGGATGCGCGGCGCCAGAGCTGAGCGACACCCTGCTGTACGGCACGCCGTACCGACCTGTGCGCTGGCTCGGGCGAGGCGGGATGGGCGAGGTGATCGAGGCCGCGCACGTGGGCCTCGACAAGCCGGTGGTGGTGAAGCTGCTGCACCGCGATCTCAACCGCGAGCCGCGGCTGGTGGAGCGGATGCGCGTCGAGGCGCAGTCGCTGGCGCGGCTCGCTCACCCCAACCTGGTGACGGTCACCGACTTCGGGCGGACGGCCGAGGGGCGGACGTTCCTCGTCATGGAGCGGCTCTACGGCCGGACGATGCGCGAGGAGCTGGCGGCGCGCGGCGCGCTGCCGGCGCTGGAGGCGCTCGACCTGGTGGCGCAGACGCTCGCCGGCCTGGCCGCGGCGCACGGCGCGGGCATCGTGCACCGCGACGTGAAGCTCGAGAACCTGTTCGTGTGCGACGCGGACGCGCAGGGGCGGCGCGTGGTGAAGGTGCTCGATTTCGGCATCGCCAAGGTGGTGGCCCCGGCCGGCGACGGCCGCGCGCCGGCGCCGTCGCTCTACCAGACCGAGGAGGGGGTGCTCGTCGGCACGCCGCGCTACCTCTCGCCCGAGCAGGCCTGCGGGCTCGCGGTCGACGCGCGCACCGACGTGTATGCGGCGGGCGTGGTGCTCTACACGCTGCTCGCTGGCCGTGGGCCGTTCGAGCATGTGAGGCCCGTCCACGAGCTGGTGCGCGCGCACGCCAGCGAGGTCCCGGCGCCGCCGTCGTGGCACGCCCCGCGGCCGGTGCCGCCGGAGCTCGACCGCGCCGTGATGAGGGCGCTGGAGAAGCGCCCGGAGCTCCGCTTCCCGGATGCCCCGGCGTTCGCGGCGGAGCTGTCGCGGCTCGCCGCGGCGCTCGGCAGCGGGGCGGGGACGGCGTCGGTGGTGACGCCGGTCGTGCCACCGGGGTTGGGCTGGCAGAGCACGGCGCCGCTGACGGTGCCGCCGGTGCGCGCGGTCGTCGCACCGACGTTGAACGCGACCGTGGAGGCGTTCGGCCTCACGGCGCCGGGTGGGGCGGGGCAGCCCGCGGCGCGACCTGCGCAGCTGCAGCCCCCGGCGGCGTACGGGGCCGGGGCGAGGCGCACGAGGCGACGGCCGGCGGCCGCGGCGTCGAGCCGCGCGGCCATGGCGATGCTGGTGGTGAGCGTGGTGCTGTTTGGCTTCGCCCTGGCGTTCCTGGTGAGCGTCCTGGGTTCACGGCGGCCGTGAGGCCACCGCCGCGATCGCAAGGAATCTCACGGGGCGCGACGAAGGCGTTACCCTGGGGGCTGTGGGTGGAGCGCTCAACCTGGGGAGCGCTCAACCTGGGTGCTGGCGGTCCGGCGGGCTGTGGGTGGAGCGCTCAACCCGGGGAGCGCTCGGGAGCGCTCAACCTGGGTGCTGGCGGTCCGGGGGAGCTCCCAACGTTGGCGCGGACGGCGGCCGGCTCAACCTGGGTGCGGCGTGGCGCGGACGGTGGCCGGCTCAACCTGGGTGCGGCGTGGCAGGGACGGCGGCCGGCTCAACCTGGGGGCGGGCGCAGGGGGCGGGCGCAGATCCATGGCGGATGCAAAAAATCGAGACCGCTGCATCCAGCCAGAGCCGACGGCGTAGCCATGGTCATCCCTCGCTCCTTCCAGGAATGCGGCACGATGGTGGCCAGGATCGATCTCATGCCTGGCCAGCCCGCCGGGCCACACTGCGCTCGCGACCCCGGTCCGGAACCTCGACGCGTGTGGGCATCGCCCGGTCCCGTCACGCCCCTGACGGCAGAGGGACCCGATGTCGGTGATTCCTGGCGCCCGCCGTTGTATCGCTGCGGAGGGGTCGTGATGCTTGGGTGCGTGGTGGCGACGGCTGGGTGGGGTATCTTCGGGGCTATGCCGTGGCCCTGCCCCCGAGTGAGCTCCAAGGTGCCGCGCGCCGGCCAGCGCGCATCCAACGCTGGCCCGCGGCGCGCTCGCGCTCGCCGGAGCGCTGCCACGGCGTCCGCCGCGCCGTCTGCTGGGCAGCGGTCGAGGCAGATCGCCTTCGGGAGCGCGCCCATGACAATGCGGGGCCTTGGACCGGGTGCTCGATGCGCTCCTGCCCACGCGGGGCAGCAGCGCGGCTTTTGCGCGTGGCGAGAGGGGCAGGCATGACCAACAGGAACGCGAACAAGAGCTCGCCAGGGCAGCCGGCGGGTCAGGGCGCCGCGGGCGACGCCGCCCCGCAGCCGCATCCGCCGCCGCTGCCTCAGCAGCCGTCGCGCGGGTACGACACGCCGAACTTCGTACCGCAAGAGCACCCTCTGCTCGCGCAGCAGCGCGCGCTTTCGCAGGATTCACGCCGCAGGCCTGACGAGGGGGTGCCGGGCCCCGCCGCAGCGCCGCCCGCCGAGCGGGCGATGCCGTGGGGCGATCCAAGGCCGCGCCGCCGGCAGGATCGCGAGGCGGGGCCGAGCGACAAGCAGGTGTACGTTCCTCCGGTCACCCTCCCCCCGAACCGAGAGCACCAGGCCATGGATCTGCAGAAGATCCAGGTGGCGCCGTCGCTGTTGAAGGGCGTTGACGAGCGGAACCGACCGACGATGCGCCGGATCCCGGTGCACGGCATGCCCCCTCCGCCCGGCGCTCCCGATGGGGGGCAGGGCGGCGTGCGCCCTGGCGGCGTGCGCACGGCGCGCGTCGGCGTGGGTAGCGGCGTCTGGCCGCCGCCCGAAGAGCCCCGGAAGCAGCGGCCGCTCGCGGCGCCGTCCCCCCAGCCCGTCGCCGCCGCGCCTCGCCCGGGGATGCCGCCGAGCGCCGCGCGGCCCGATCCCGCCACCGCTGCCGCCGCCGCTGCCCTCGTGGCGCGCCGCCGCGGCGCGCCGCTCGGCCTGTTCGCGCTGCTCGTGTTCCTGGGGAGCGCGACCGTCGCGGGCTTCTGGGTGCTGTGGCGCGCCGCCAATCCGCCGATCGCTCAAGACGCGGCGCGGGTCGACGAGGTCCGCGGGCCGACACCCGAGCCACGCGTCGCGGCGCCCGCGCCGAGCGCGTTGCCCGAGCAGCCGCCCGCGGCGGCGTCGCCTCCGGTGGCGCTCGTCGCGGAGCCGCCGCCTCCTGCCGCGCCGGAGGCGCCGTCGGCCGTGCCGTCGGCGAGCGCGACGCCCGCGCCCCCCAGGCCGGTCGCCGCCGCCCGTCCTCCTTCGACGCGTCCCGCGGTGCAGGCGAAGCGCCCCCCCAAGGCTCCCCCGACGCCGGAAGACGTCTACGAACCGACAGTGAGCACGCCGAACCCACCACAGGCCCTGCCGTCCGCGCCCGCTGCATTGCCCTCAGCGCCTCCGGGGACTACCGCTCCCCCGCGTCCATTCCCCTGAGGAATCGCCTCTCCGGATCGCAATCCCGCCGGCAGCCATCATGCGAAAGTCATTCTTGAAATTCCCTTCTCTATTCCTGATGTGCGCCTCGGTCCTGCTGGGGCCCAGCGCCGCGAGCGCGACTGGCAAGGCGCGGCTGATGCCCAGCTCTCCGACCGATGGTGTGCCTGCGACCTCGCGCGCGGGCGAGCGCGCTGCGCAGCTCTACCGGGAGGGGAATCGGTTCTATGATGAGGGGAGGTTCGTCGAGGCCGAGGCGCGGTATCAGGCGGCGTGGGATCTCCAGCAGAGCTTCGACGTCGCGGGCAACCTCGGGAACGTCGAGCTGGAGGTGAATCAGCCTCGCGAGGCGGCCGAGCACCTCGTGTACGCCCTCGACACGTTTCCGCTCGGCGAGAAGCTCGAGAAGAGGAGCTTCCTGCAGAAGCGGCTCGCCGAGGCCAAGTCGCAGGTCGGTACGCTCCGGATCAGCGTGAACGTCGACGACGCCGAGGTGCTCATCGACGGCAAGCTCATCGGGCACTCGCCCCTGGATGCCCAGGTGTTCGTCGACCCTGGCAAGCGCACCCTCGAGGCGCGCCGCGCCGGCGCGAGGACGTCGACGTCGCTGTTCGTGGCGCGGGGCTCGGACCAGCGCATCGCGCTGAGCCTCGACACGGGCCCGAACATCCCGCTGGTTGTCGCGGGTGGGGCGGTCGGGTTGCTCGGGGTCGCCTCGGGCGTGACCTTCGCGATCCTCTCCACGGCGAAGGCCAGGTCCGCGGACGGGGAGCCATCCGGCAGCCCGAGGCGCCTCGACCTGCGCGACTCCCAGAGCACGCTCGCCAACATCTCCTTCTGGAGCTTCCTCGGTGGCGGCGTGGTCCTCGCCGGGACCGCCGCGTACGCGCTCACCACGTCGAGCCGCACGTCGAGCCCGAGCACGGGGCTCGCCCGCCTTCATGCCGCGCCCCTCGTGACCTCCGACGCGAAGGGCTTGCTGCTCGGCGCGAGCTTCTAGAGGGCGCCGCGCGCGCGCCGGAGATCGCGCCGGCCTCCACGGAGCCGCCGACCGCCGGCTGCAGGCCGGTCATCGGAGCGCGCGGCACGCTCCGCCACGCGCTTCCGGGTCGTCGGCTCACCGTGGTTGAAAGTAGCGCCCTACCTGCTCGCGGTACTCCTCGGGGACATCGCTGCGTTCGACGCCGCCGATCTCCTGAGGACCCACGACGCCGAGCGCGCCCTCTCCCTGCACGTTGGCGGTGTCCCCGGCGCGCCCTGCAGTCCGCCCCATCACGATCCCCGGCATTGGCCGTCCCGGGTTGAGCCTCGCGCTGGCGCGTGAGCGCAGCTCGCCCCCGGCGATCGCGCCGGTCTGCCCGTCGTGGCTGCCCGGCCCACCCCCCTCCGAGTGGCCTGGCTGCGCGGGCCCTTGGTTGCCGGAGCCGCCCGCAGGCGAGCCCTGCTGCCCGCCCTGGCCGGGGCCCCCGCTGGGACCCGAGGGGCTCGACCCGCCTGCGACCGGCGTCGGGAGAGGCGTTCCCCCGAGCTGCCCCTCGGCCTCGTCCGCGCCGCGCTGCGCATCGTCGAGGGCGCGCTGGCGCCCTGATTCCTCGCTGCTCGGGCCTCCTTCCTGGGCCATCCGGCGCAGATGCTCCTCGAGCAGCCGCTGGCCCTCGGGCGTCTCGAGCTGCCGCGCGAGCTGGCGCATCTGCTCCTCCGACGTGGGCTCCCCGGGCGCGCCGCCGGGGGACCTCGCGATCTGCTGCTTCAGGCGGTCGGCGAGCTGCTTGCGCTCCTCGGGGCTCAGCTTCTCCAGCGCCTCCTCGAGGCTGTCGGCGAGCCGCCGCGCGTCCCTGTCGCTCCCGGTCCGGCCGAGATCGCCGAGCGCCTCGCGCCCCTCGTCGCCGAGCGACTCGCCGAGCGCCTCCGCCAGCTCCCGCAGCTTGTCGGCCTGCTCCCCGCGCTGATCCAGCAGCTTGCGTTGCTCTTCGAGCGCCTTCGCCACGCCGGGGGCGCCGGCCCTCTTCGCTGCCTCGGCGGCCTCCTCGAGCGTCTTCCTGGCGCGCGCGCGGTCGTCTTTTTCGAGCCTGTTCGCGAGCCGCTCCATCTCCTCGTCGAACGCCACGAGGTCGCGGTCGCCCAACGCCTTGGCGGCGCGCCTCATCTCGGGATCCTCTCCGAGCTTGCCGAGCGCCGATTCCATTCCCTGGCGCTGCTCGCCCTCGCCGAGCGACAGGCGCTCGGCCGTGATCGCGTCGCGGAGCCTGCCGATGTCGGCCTGCGCTTCGCGGCGCTCGACGCCGCTCCGGAGCTTTTGCCGGAGCGCCTTCGCGTCCTCGGCGAGCTTCTTGAGCCGCTCGCGCTGCTCTGCGTCCCGAGCGTCGATCTCGGCGAGCTGGATCACCCGTTCCAGCCCGGCGATCTCGGCGAGGCGTACCTGCTCGGCCCCCGGCGGGGGCGCGGCTGCCGCAGGGGCAGGCGGCAGCGGGAGCCAGGTGAGGTAACCGATGACGGCCGCGGCGAGCGGCGCGCCGGCGTGCCAGGAGCGCCACATCGGCGCGCGGACCTGCTGCGCGGTCGCCCCCTCGAGCGCCGCTGCGGCGTGGGCGAGCACGACCTCGTGCGCCGCCGAGGCGCTGCCCCGGGGCGCGTCAACCTCGGTGCGCTCGGCCGCCGTGAGCTCCACGGCCGTCGAGATCGACTCGGAGGAACCGAGCTTGCCATCGAGGAACAACGCCACGTTCGGGTCAGACCACCGCCGCCGCCGCGCCGCTGCTGCGCCGGCCGCCGCGCCGAGCAGCCCGCCGGCCGCCATCCAGGGGCGCAGCGCGCCGTGCCGCGTCTGCCACGCCGCCGCTGCCCCTGCCGCGCCGAGCACCATGCCGGCGGCGGCGCCGGTGAGGATCAACTCCAGCGCGAGGCGCCGCCGGACGCGCCGAGACCAGCGAGCGAACGCGGCGTTGAACCTTCGCCGGGGAGACGTATCCGCCATGCTCTCGATGTGTACCCGTGGGCCGACGCGCCGGCCAGCGCCGCCTCGGGATCGATCCCTGCGCCATCGTGGCGCCCAGGCCTGGCCTGCGCCCGCTGGGAGCGCCTCGCGCCACGGTGGGCAGCCTGCCCGGGCGGGAAGCTCACCTCGCGCACATCGCGAGCGAGCCCCTCACTGGACGAAGCACCATTTCAAGTGAAATGACGCGAGCTCGAGGCGCGCCAGGACAACGTCCTGGGCACTCCCGAGCAGATGCAGCTCGCAGTCGGAGAAAGAGAAATCGCATTCGTGGGGCTCTTGCTGAGACGTCCGGAGCGTGGCCGGACAAGAGCCATAGAAAAGATCATCGTCGACATACATTCGCATGTTCACGACAGCAGCGTCGCCGCCTTTGCGCTTGCTGCCGAGCAGGTGGAGATCGAGGTAGTAGAAGCCCCTCCTGCCCTTCGAGTGGTCGACCAGCTCCAGATTGGTTTCTCCATTGAGGAGAGAGCAGTCAACGTCCCAGCCGTCGTCGAATCTGGGCACAGGCTGCTTGCCGTCATCGCCCGTGTCAAGGACCAACTCCTCCCCGTCCACGGCCACGACCGCCTTGCCGTAGGCCTCGGGGATCTTCGGGCTGGTGGAGCACCCGAACGGCGAGAGCGACAGCACAAGGCCTTGGGCGAGGAGGGTTCGGTGCATGGAAGTTCTCCAGCAGCATGGCGAGCGAGAGCATCGCACAAGATCGACAACCATGAACGCGCGCAATGTGGTTGATCCATGTGCCGTGCCAGATGTCAACCGGAAACGGCGGGCCCGCCGTGAGGGCCTTGTTGGACCTGACCCAGGTTGCCTGAAGGCGTGACCTACGTTGCGTACAAATCGGTCGCTCCCGTGGGGACGCCACCGCCCTTCGCGGTGTTACTCGACCGGGAGGAGACTGCCGTCCTGCCGTCCCGGCGCGCCCGCCTGCCCCACAACCCTACTTGGTAGCGGGCGTCGAGCGCGCCGTGGAGACACTGCTCGCTCTCCACCCGCTCTGCGGGAGCTCCCTGGCGGAAGTGGCGGAGAAGGGTGGCGGCCGCCAGATCCTCGCAACGCCAACCATGCGAAATCATTCGCGCGAGACCCCGGCACGCCCTTGGCACTATGGGCGGTCATGAGCCAGCCTCGCCCTGTTGTCGCCGGTGCCACGTATCTCCTCACGCGACGCGCGCTGCGTCGGCATCTCCTCTTCCGGCCTGACGCGGCGATTACTCAGCTGATAGTCTATGCGCTCGCGGTTTCGGCGAAGCGTTATGGCATTCGCGTGCACGCGTTATGCGCCATGTCCACGCACCTGCACATCGTCGTCACGGACGTAGAAGGAGTGCTCCCGCGTTTTCTGCAGTTCTTTCACCGCCTCGTGGCGCTGGGAACCAAGGCGATCCGAGCATGGGAGGGCCCGGTATGGGGTCACGAAGCGACGAGCGCGGTCCGGCTTATAACACGAGCGGCCGTCGTGGAGAAGATCTCCTATACGCTGGCGAATCCGGTGGGGGCGGGACTCGTGCGACGTGCGCGGGAGTGGCCGGGGGCGAAGGTCCTCGTCGGCGAGCTCGGTCGCGGCGTGCTGCGGGCGAAGCGCCCCGATGTCTACTTCGACCCGAGCAACCCAGCATGGCCCGAGGACGCTGCCATCGCGCTCACGCTTCCGCCTGCCGTCGCGGAGGATGACGCGGACGTCTTCCGGCGCGAGGTGAGTGCAGAGCTCGGGCGGCAGGAAGCGGAGGCGCGCGCCGCAATGCATCGCAAGGGGCATCGCTTCCTTGGACCGGACCGTGTACGCATGGTCTCGCCTGACGATCGCGCTACGTCCTTCGAGCCGCCACGTGGCTTCAATCCAACGTTCGCGGTGGGAAGAGGACATGCCGACGTACGAAGAATCGCGTCTGCTGCCGTACGTGCGTTTCGCACAGCGTATCGCGGAGCGCTCGAACAATGGCGCGCCGGTCTGCATGGCGCGGTGTTTCCAGCAGAAACGTGGTGGATGCGTGTGTTTCACGGCGCGGCCGTGAGCGACGTCGTGCTTGTGTTGTGAATCGGTCGAGCTGGCACGCCGCGAGGCGAGCGAATGCCGAGCTGAGCAATGGAGCGCTGTTCGAGGCGAGCGAGCGCCGCGGCGTGTTGCGCTCGTGTGCACGGTTGTGTCCTGAGAATGGCGTGCAGCCGCCTCGGTGACGCGCCATGCAGTGGCCTGGTTGCGTGTGCACGATGCGCCGGAGAATTGGGCGTCGACCTCCCGCCGCCGCGCGCGTCTCTTTTGTGCTCGATCAGGGCTTGAGCACGACCTTCACGCAACCTTCCTTCTTCGCGTTGAAGATGTCGTATCCCCGGGCTGTCTCCGCGAGCGGAAGCCGGTGCGTGACGATGTCGTCGGCGCGGAGCTTGCCCTCCGTGATCCACCCGAGGAGCTTGTCCACATGCTTGTGGACAGGAGCCTGGCCGAAGCCGACTGGCCGTGAACGAGGTTGGAGATATTCTCGAGCGGCGTCCGGTGTGCCTCCATCCCCAGCATCGATGCGGATGCCCGCGCCGCGACCGTACGTCGCCGTCCGGATGAACTCGAGCGCGACGCCCGCTCCCACGTTGACCGTCTCGGCCGAGGCGACCTCGCGCGCCTTCTCGGGCCTG
The DNA here is from genome assembly GCF_051519835.1 of Sorangium sp. So ce176. Classification (NCBI taxonomy): domain Bacteria; kingdom Pseudomonadati; phylum Myxococcota; order Polyangiales; family Polyangiaceae; genus Sorangium; species Sorangium sp. So ce176. The sequence goes on along the minus strand of NZ_CP150371.1, from coordinate 9,601,735 downwards.
TACTCCTCCAGATCGACGCCGAACACGCGCGCGGCACCGCGCAGCCAAGCGCATTTCATGGCCATGATGCCCACCGGACCGCGGGCCGTAGCGTCCCGGGTTGGAGCGCTCGCAGGGTATGCCCCTATGCGGCGACGGCCCACGTGCTCGGTAGCAGTGCGCCGAGCCGCAGGCCCTGGAAGCCCATGACCGGGGCGAACGCCTGGCTGACGGGGCGGCCTCGTGCTCGTGGCAGGGCGCGTGCCGATCGGTGGATTCAGGAGAGGGCTGCGAGCGAGATGCGCCGCCGCGTCGAGCAGGGCTGTCCCCCGCAGCAGGCGAGCGGACTCATGGGAACAGCGGCGTGCAGAGCGGGTAGAATGCGGAGAAGTCAGGCCGCTGCAGAAAGACGGTGATGACCTCGTCGTAGCGGGTGGCCGCGGGCTTGCCCGACATCGCGGTGGCCGGGGCCTGGCAGCGCCCGTAGCCCTGAAGGGAGACGTCCTTGCACACGCTGGTCGTCGAATTCGTCAGGTCGCGACACGCGCCCAGGAAGCTGAGGCTGCAGTCGGCCCTCGACGCGCACGTCCGCTCCGGCACGAAGGCGCTCGCGTCGTCGGCGCACGACATCTGGAGCAAGGCGCCGCCGCACGAGTACATCCGCGAGCCGATATCGCCAAGCTCGTCACGCTTGCCGAGCGGCTGGAATATGTTGCCAAAAAAGGATATCTCCTCCTGCTGATAGGCGAGCCGCTCCGCGCTGTCCGTGGCCAGCGCTGGATTCCGGCCGCGCAGGGAGATGGCCACTTCGACGCCGTACCCGTTCACATGCGCGAGCAGGCACGCCGTTACCCAGCGCTGGGACTTCTCGGGGAGCGGGCCGCGCAACCAGTCGGGCGCGAGGCCGATCCGTCCGTCGAACCGATACGTCGTCGAGTCCACCGTGCCGATCAGCGACTGCCCCTCAGGAAGCGCGCAGCCGATCGTGTAGCGAAGGAGCTCACGACCATCCGCATCCAGCATCAGGTCCGTCGTGGCCAGCTGCCGTCCATTCGCCGAGAGGCGGTTCATCGAGAGGCCGTTCATCGAGAGGCGATTCATCGAGAGGCGGTTCATCGAGAGGCGGTTCACCGAGACAATCGCCTCCTCCGAGGCGCCTACGGCCTCCTCGGAGCTCGGATCGGCGCTGGAAGCGCAGCCGAACAAAACCAGGCAGGGAATCGCAAGGACGGTTCGTCGCGCGCTGAAGTTCATGGGTCGCCTCTCTCTTGGAGTGCCGAGGGGTTTTCCGCGATTCCTGCAATCGTCGGGCCACGCCTGACTACGCGCGCCTCTTCCCATCCCACCCCACCCCACCGAGGTTGAGCTCCGCCGGCCCAGAGCTGCCGGTCCATCGCTACGGCTCGGCGCACCCAGGTTGCGCCCCTGGTTGCGTCCCCTGGACCGAGGTTGAGCAGAGCCGGGTACACCCAGGTTGAGCTCGGCAGCGCGCGGCAGCCGCGTCGGCTTCGCCCTCCTCCCGTACTGAGGCGAAATGCCTCAGCCTGAACGACGGCCGATCCACCCCCCGCCCCATTGCGCGACCCCTTCGCGCATTCTCACCCTCGATCACCCAATCGAAACTTTTACGCCGCGACACGCTCTCGCCACGCTGAGGCGATTTGCACCGCCCTCCAGCGGCTCACCCGGGCGCAGCTTTCGTCACTCGCTCTGCGTCAGCGCTCCGTCCTGCGCATCGCCGTCCGCCGGCTCTTGCGATCGCGGCAGCAGCGCCGCCACCGCCTCGAAGCGCGGCTGCCACATGCGGCACGCGACCAGCGCGGGCGTCGCCTTGGCGAGCGCCGCCGATGCCTCCTGGTGGCGCCCGGCCGAGGCGGCCGTGCGCGCGTGGAAGTAGAGCACCTCGAGCAGCTCCTCCACCGGCAAGGTGCGCTCCGCGAAGTCCGTGAGCGCGTCCCAGCCGTCCTCCGGGTCCTCTTCCGTCGGGACCGGGCGCCCCTCGGCCGCGAGCACCAGCTTCAGCATGCGGAACAGCGCGTACGGCGCCGGCGCCGACGCGTCGGGGCTGCACCGGTCGGCGACCCAGGCGACGAGGCGCGCCGCCTCCCCGACCTCGCCGCGCGCCGCCTGGATGCGCGCGATGAGCAGCGCGTCGTCCGGCGCCGCGCGCTCCCCGAAGCGCTCGTCGAGCACGCGCGAGCGGCGCGCCAGCGCCAGCGCCTCGTCCTCGCGCCCGCACCAGTGCAGCAGCTCGGCGAGGTTGTGCGTCGCCACGTGCTCCGGCCCAGGGTTGCCGATCTCGCGCGCGAGCTCCACGGCGCGGCTCAGGTCCTGGAGCCCGCGCTCCGGCGCGCTCAGGGCGGCCCACAGGTACGCGCGGTTCGCGTACGCCGAGCAGAGGTGCAGCCGGTCCTTCATCTCCTTGGACAGCGCGATCACCTCGCAGAAGCGCGCCTCCGCGTCGCCGAGCCGGCCCGCGATCACCAGCGCCATCGCCAGCAGCAAGAGCGCGATGACCCGCGTCTCCTGGTCGCCCTCCGCCGCGGCCCCGGTCGAGGCGCGGTCCAGGAGCTCGATCGCCTCCGCCACCCGCTGCTGCCGCCAGCACGACCGCCCGAGCGCCATGCGCAGGCGGTTCTCCAGCGTCCGATCGCCGAGGCGCTCGACGATCGCCTGGGCCTCCGACGCGCGCGCCGCCGACGCCGCGTAGTCGGTCGCGTGATCGAGCGCCGTCGCCTCCTCGAACAGGAGCTCCGCGGTGAGCCGCCCGTCGCCGAGCTCCCGCGCGAGCTCCCGCGCCAGCGCGAGATCCGCGAGCGCCTCGGGGATCCGGTGCAGGCAGTAGCGCGCCTTGCCTCGGCCGGCGAGCGCGTGCGCGCGCCTTCGCGCGTCGCCCTCCTCGAGCAGCGCGAGCGCGGCCGTGTAGCGCTGGTCGGCCTCGACGTTGTCGTGGCTCGCCGTCGCCCGATCGCCGAGCGCGAGGTGCGCCGCGGCCGCCGGCGCGCGCTCGCCGCACGCCGCCGCGTGCCGCGCCAGGTGCGCGAGCCCCCGCCGGTCCGGCGCGCGCGGCTCCACGCGCGCCTGCCACCACGCGAACGCGTGCGCGTGGATCGCCTGGCGCTGCGCGGGCGCGAGCCCGTCGTAGACAGCGTCCCGGAACGTCGCGCTCTCGAACGCGTAGATCCCGCGCTCGCCGCGCACGAGCAGGCCCAGCCCGCACAGCGCGCCCAGGCCGACCCCGGCGTCCATCGGCGTGCTCGCCCCGCCCGCCTGCTCGATCGCGTCCTGGATCTCCTCCACCTCCTCGCGCGTGAAGTCGGGCCCGAGCGCGGAGCAGAGCCGCACGCACGCCGAGAGCTCGGGCGAGAGCGCGTCGAGCCGGCGCGCGGCGAGCCACTGCCACACCGGCAGCGGCGGGAGCTGATCGAGCGCGGCGGTCGCCACGTAGAAGGCCCCGGTCGGGCGCTGCTGGACCACGCCCGTGCGCTTCAGCGCGCGGACGAGCTCCGCCAGGCTGGACGGGTTGTGCCCGGACCAGCGCGCGAGCTGCCGGAGCGCGGCCTCGGGCGGGTACTCCGCGGGCAAGAGCAGCGCGGCGGCGAGCCGCATCGCGTCCTGCTCCGACAGCCGCCCGAGCGCCGCGCGATCGTGCCGCTCGGCGCGCGCGCCCCAGCTCCGGCGCATGTCCTCGAACCTCGGGTGCGCCGCCACGAGCACCCAGAGAGCGCAGCCCGGCGCGTCGAGCGTCGCGAACTCGAGCGCGTCGAGCGCCGCGTCGTCGGCCCAGTGCGCGTCGTCGAGGAGGACCGCGACCGGCGCCTCGCGCGCGCGGCGCCGCAGCCCCTCGGCGATCGCGCGCATCGTGCTCTGCCGCAGCGACCACGGGGACGCGCCGGTCTGCTCCGGCGGCATCCACCCGAGCGCCGCGGCCACCGCCTTCCACGCCTCCTCGGCGAGCTCCTCGCCGAGCCGCTCCGCGCAGAACGCCCGCGGGTCCGCGGGCGGCGCGCCGACGTCCGCGTCGAGCACGCGGGCGAGCAGCTCGCTCGACGCCCGCGCGCCCGCGAGCGGCTGCGCCGCGCGCAGCGCGATGAGCTGCGCCCGCTCCTGCAAGCGCAGGACGAGCAGCGCCGCCTCGTCCATCAGGCGCGATTTGCCGAGGCCCGCCTCGCCGATCAGCGTGAACAGGCCAGGGCTCGCGCTGGACATGCTCGCCTCCATGCTCACCGCCAGCGCGCCGATGATCTCGTCGCGGCCGATGAGCGGCGCGGCGCTCGCCGGGGTCGGCGGGTGCTGCGACCGCGGGGCGAGCCGGTAGAACCCCGCGCCGGTCGCGTGCGAGAGCGCCGGGTCGCGCGAGGCGCCGCGGAGCTCGCCCTCGGGCAGCGCCCGCACGAGATCCGCGGTGAGCACGACGCCGCCCCAGCCGCCGAGGGGCATCCAGGCTTCCGGCTGCTCGACAGGCGCTCCGTAGACCGCCGGCGGCCCCTGCTCCTTGCGGCGCACGATCAGCCCGGCGATGTGCACGGCCGCGCGCCCCGCGTGCCGCTCCTCGATCTCGCGCGCGACCGCGATCGCGGCGCTCACCGGATCGTCCGCGTCGACGCCCGAGAACACGCACACGAGCCGGCCCCCGCGCTGCCGCGCCACGAAGCCCTTGCGCGCCGCGACGGCGCCCATCACGACGGCGGACGCGCTCTTCGCCTCCGCCACGAGCACGACGGCGGGCTGACGCCCCTCGGTGAGCAGCGCGCCCCGCGCGGGCTGCGCGTTCGGCGCGGGCTGCGCGTCGGCCGGGCAAGCCCGCGCGAGCGCGCCCCGCAGCGCGGCGACGTCGCGCGGGCGGCGCTCGGGCTCCTTCGCGAGGCACGAGAGGACGAGCCTCTCGATCTCCTCGGGCACCGCCGCGAACTCGTGGGGTCGAGGGGGGCGCAGCGTGAGGTGGCCGTGCTCGATCTCGCCCCGGTCGCCGGCGAACGGGAGCCGCAGCGTCAGCAGCTCGTAGAGGATCACGCCGAACGCGTAGATGTCCGTGCGCTCGTCCTGGACCGGATCGCCGCGGATCTGCTCCGGGGCCATGTACTCCGGGGTGCCGACGATCGTCCCGCGGGCCGTGAGGCCCTCTTCACCACGCGCTTCCTGCGCGCGCGCGTGCTTCGTCAGGCCGAAGTCGAGGAGCGCGAGGCGCTGTCCCCCCTCGGCGACGAGGAGGTTCTCCGGCTTCAGGTCGCGGTGGATCACGCTCTTCGCGTGCGCCGCCTCGAGCGCATCGAGGATGGCCGCGGCCGTGGCCACGACGTCGGCGGCGGCCGGCGGGGCCTCGAGGTCCGCGAGCACGTCGGCGAGCGTCCTGCCGCGGAGGAGCTCCATCGCGATGAACGGCCGCCCGTCGGCGAGCGTCCCGTGCTCGTGCATCCGGGGCACGTAAGGCGGCCCCACCCGCTCGAGCGCCTCCGCGTCCCGCCGGAACCGCTCCGCCATGGTCGGGCTCGCCCACCGTCCCACCTTGAGCGCCACCGGCTCGCCGCCGCCCGTCCGCGCCGCCTCCCACACGGTCGCGAAGCCGCCGGCGCCGAGGACCTTCAGCGGCGTCAGGCCGGGCAGCGACGGCGCGGGATCCTGCGCCGTGTCGGGGGCGGGGCTCGGCGGGCGCCAGGCGTCGCGCGGGCAGGGCTTCGTGCCGGCAACGCGGCGATGGCAGACAGGACAGCGGGGCAAGCTGCCTCCTTGGGCAAGAGCTTAGCCCGTCCGACGCGGTGGATGAGCACCTCATCCACCCGGACCACCTCGATGGAACGGGGTGTGCTTATTCCGCAAGAGTGTGGCAAGAGACCGTTCGTTCGTTGGTCCTGACGCAAGGCGGCGCGCCTCCGCGAGCCTCGTCAGACAGGAGCGCCGGGCTCAGCACGGCGTGTGACGACGCCGCCGGTGGGGCGTTGCTCTGCGTGGAGACCTGTGGGGCGCCCGCCTCGTCGGGGCGCCCGCAGATGCTCCCCCCCGGCAGCCGGGTAGGCGACTACCTCGTCGAGCAGAGCATCGCTCACGGCAGCTTCGGCGTCGTTTACCGGGCAGCGCACGCGGAGAGCGGCCAGCGCGCGGCGGTCAAGGTGCTCCACCCGGAGCTCGTGTTCACCCGCGAGGCGGTCGTGCGGTTCGAGCGCGAGATCCAGGCGATCCGGCGGATCGATCATCCCAACGTGATCCGGATCCTCGATTGCGGCGAGATCGACGGAGGACGGCCGTTCTTCGCGATGGAGCTCCTCAGCGGGGTCGATCTCCAGTCGTACATCATCTCTCGCGGGAGGCTCTCCCCGGAGGACGCGCTCGAGATCCTCGAGCCTGTCTGCGAGGCGTTGTCGGCGGTCCACAAGAGCGCGATCGTCCACCGCGATCTCAAGGCGTCGAACGTCTTCATCGCCGAGGACGGCGGGGCGCCTCGCGTGATCCTCCTCGATTTCGGCGTGGCCAAGGTCCTCGACGACGCCGGGCCGGGCATCACGACGCCGACCCACCTGCTCGGCACCCCCGCGTGCATGGCGCCGGAGCAGATCCGGGGACAGCTCGCGGACGCGAGGACGGACGTGTACGCGCTCGGCGCGCTCGCCTATTACATGCTGACAGGCAAGCTCCCGTTCCTCGACTCCACGCTCTCGACGCTCCTGCACATGCACCTCTGGGTGCACCCGCCGAGCCCGAGCCGCGAGGCGCCCGTGGGCCCCGAGCTCGACGCGGTGGTGCTCCGCGCGATGGCGAAGGATCCCGCCATGCGGCACCAGACAGCGGCGGAGTTCATCGACGAGCTCCGCGACGCCGTGGCCGCGGGGCGGAAGAGCGTCCTGCCGCTGCCCGGGAGCCCGGAGGAGCGCCGGATCGGCGCGATCCACGTCGAGGTGTTCGCCGATCGCGGCGCGATGGAGGACCCGGACGACGCGCTGCTCGCCGACATGGATGACGTCCTGCCGCTCGCGTCGCGCTTCCTGTCCGCGAGGGGCTTCCGTGCGGCGCTGGAGACGGGAAACACCTTGCTGTTCTTCCGGGAGCTCGACGCCCCGGAGCCCGCGGACCGGCCGTCGCGGCGGGACATCGTCGAGGCGGCCTTGCTGCTGGAGCGCGAGCTCTGCCATCGCAAGGGGCGCGACGCGAGGGTGCACGTGAACCTCTGTCTGCACGCGGGCCAGGTGCTGATGCGCGCGTCGGAGGTCGTCGGCGGAGAGCTCATGGACGTCGCGGCGTGGGCGGCGGAGGTCAAGCTGCCCGGCGTCACCGCGACGCACGCGATGCTCGACGGCCTGGAGCTCGACGCGGACCTGCTGGAGTGCGCGCCGGCGCTCCGCCGCGTGGCGCGCCGCTACCCCGGGAAGGGGAGCGCGATATAGGGCTCCGTGACCCTGCCGATGACGATATCGCGCACCTGCTTCGCGTAGTACGTCGAGCCCGATTGAGCGCTCCAGGAATATCCCACGATCGAGCCGTTGATAGTCGCATAAAGGCGCATGACGCCCCTCCCGACGCCAGCGTGCCAGGTGCCGTCGGCCTTTCGCCGGGTGTCCGTGAGCCCGTGGCCCGTGGTGCTCGCATCGAGGATGGCGAGATCGTGCTGGATCGTCCCGGCGATGAACGGATAGGTCGCCGGGCGCGGCACCGCGGCGCCCGCCGCGATGGCGACGTGCCCGGTGGCCGAGCTCCCCGCCGGATACTCGATCGCGATGATGTCGCCCGCCTCGATCTGGCCCACCGTCAGGATCTGCTCGAAGCCGACCTCCTCGATGATCCTGTCGTGGTACCGGATCGCGTTGGGGCTCATGCTGCCGAACCACGTGTTGATGTCGTACACGGAGAGCTCATAGGCCTGCCTGAGGACGTGCGTCACGAAGGACGCGCAGAAGCTGCGGCTCCGGTACTCCGTGGCTCCTCCGATTCCGGCCCAGCTCACGTACGTCGTGCCGCCGCCATATTCGTTGTCTTCCGGCGCGATGTTGTCCACGAGGGTGTCGGCCCAGTAGAAATGGTCGGGCTCCTCGTACGACTGGCCCTGCGCCGGGCGCGGCGCGAGCAGGGCGAGCCCTGCCACGATGACGGCCGTGAGCGCGTGAACAACGGATCGTGGGCTCATGCGCTTCATTGCATTCATGTTTTCCTCCCGTGTGGAGTCGATGGTTCCGCGAGGGATGGTCACACCGTCAGCCGATGGCTCCGCGGGCGTCGCGGCGGAGCTACGGCGAAGCGAAGTCGCGCACCAAGCTGCCGAACATACGCCGGTCGTACGAGCTCTACAATCGCCCTCTGACAGCGATACTCGATTTTTGCACGATTCTATTGGGGCATGATTCCATCCATTTCCTCAGCCTGTCTCCTCCGGGCGACATGCGATCACGCCGTCCTAGAGCCGCACGCCCGCGCCCACCGCGGTCGCATGGCTCGGCGGCGAGCGAGGTGATCACGGACGGCACGGCCGCGGCGCGGCGGCCGTGATTCACGCGGTGCCCTGTCGTCGGCCGTGGGCGCGGCGGTGTGGTGCGCTCGCCGGATGTCGGAAGAGCGCGGTGGGCAGAAGCACCTCTCCCCGGAGGGCAGGGGGTAAGGCTCCGCGTCTGCCGGCCGCGCCGGCCGGCGGCGGCTCGCCGGGGCGGAGCTCCGCCGTTTTGTTGACAGATCCGCGCAATTCGATTGGATGGCCGCGTGCCCCCCGTGAAGCGCGCATCGACCGACCTCCACCCCGTCCTGACGCTGGGCGACTCGCTGGAGCACTATGCCTCCTGGCCGAGGCCCACGGTCATCGTCTCCGACGGCGCCTACGGCGTCTCCGGGTTTCCCGGCGATCCGCCGACGCACGAGGGGCTCGCCGCGTGGTACGCGCCCCACGTCGCCGCCTGGTCGGAGCGCGCCTTGCCGTCGGCCACCCTGTGGTTCTGGGGGACGGAGATCGGCTGGGCGACGGTGCACCCGCTGCTGGAACAGCACGGCTGGGACTACCGGAGCTGCCATGTCTGGGACAAGGGGATCGCCCACGTGGCGGGCAACGCGAACACGCGGACCCTGCGCAAGTTCCCGGTGGTGAGCGAGGTGTGCGTGCAGTACGTGCGCAAGGTCCTCCTGGAGTCCGGCGGCGCGCGGCTGCCCCTCAAGGCCTGGCTGCGGCGCGAGTGGGAGCGCTCGGGCCTCCCGCTGCGCCACACGAACGAGGCGTGCGGCGTGAAGAACGCCGCCACGAGGAAGTACTTCACGCAGTGTCACCTCTGGTATTACCCGCCGGCCTCGGCGTTCGAGGGGCTCGTCGCGTTCGCGAACGCGCACGGCCGCCCCGAGGGGCGACCCTACTTCTCGATCGACGGCAAGCGGCCGCTGACCGGCCATGAATGGGCGAGCCTGCGGGCGAAGTTCCATTGCGATGTCGGGGTGACCAACGTGTGGCAGGAGCCCGCGGTCCGTGGGCCGGAGCGCTTCAAGGAGGAGACCCGCTCGGTCCATGGCAACCAGAAGCCGCTCAAGCTGCTCGATCGAATCATCCGCGCGTCCTCCGATCCGGGCGACGTCGTCTGGGAGCCGTTCGGCGGGCTGTGCTCGGTCGCGGTGGCCGCCTTCGGCGCGGGGAGACGCTGCTACAGCGCCGAGATCGCGCCCGGCTACCACGCGGTCGCGTCGAGCCGCCTCGCGAAGTGCGCGCCGCGCCCGCCTGCCGAGATCTCGGCCGCGTGACGGCCGGTGTCGGCGCCGCTGCTCCGCATGGTAGCCTGCTCCACCATGGCGACGCCGAAGATCGTGACCGTGGGAGGGGGGACGGGCCATTACACCCTCCTCACGGGCCTGCGCGACCTGAGCGCCCGGATCACGGCGATCGTGACCATGATGGACTCGGGCGGGAGCTCCGGCAGGCTCCGCGACGAGTACGGGCTGCTGCCGCCCGGTGACTTCACGCGTTGCCTCGTCGCCCTGTCCGAGCACCCGGACGCGCTGAAGGAGCTGCTCAGCCACCGCTTCCGCTCGGGGAGCCTCGGGGGGCACACGCTGCGCAACCTGATCTTCACCGCGGTGCAGGAGATCACCGGCTCGCTCCCGCTCACGGTCGAGCGGCTGCACGAGATCTTCTCGGTCAAGAACCGCGTCCTCCCGGTCACGATGGACCAGGTCGATCTCGTCATGCACCTCGAGAACGACCGGACCATCCGGGGGGAAGCGTCGATTGACAACCTCTCCGACATGCTCGATGCGCCGGTGCTCTCGGTCTATCTGGATCCGGAGGCGGTTGCGTATCCAGCGGCGCTCGAGGCGATCGCGGACGCCGATCTCATCATCGTGGGGCCGGGCGATCTCTACACGAGCCTCGTGCCGAACCTCCTCGTCAAAGGGGTGCGCGAGGCGATCGCGGCGAGCCGCGCGCGCGCGCTGTTCGTGTGCAACCTGATGACGAAGGCCAACGAGACGCCCGGCTACACGGTCGAGGAATTCGTGGGGACCATCGCGATGTACCTCGGCGAGGCCCGCCTCGACGCGGTGCTGTTCAACGACGTCTGGCCCTCCGCGAGCCTCCGGGAGTACGCGTCGACCGGCTCCGAGCCTGTCGTTACCTCGCCGGACAGGCCGCTGCGGTCCGACCTCCTCGTCCCGGCGGATCTGCTGTCCGGCGGGAAGCTCATCCGCCACGATCCTCACAAGCTCTCGGCGGCGATCGTGTCGCTCGCCCGGGAGCGGTCGTGGTGGTGAGGCGCTGAGGGGCCGCGCGCGGCTCGCCACGCGCGCCGCCGAGGTCGGCTGCGCCACGGGCGCGCTCTACCTGGAGCTCGAGAGCAAGGAGGCGTCCTCCCCGAGCGCTCCGGCGCCGGGGGAGCTTTCACGACCAGGCTCGATGCTCAGGCCGCCTTCGGCGAATCGTCCAGATGGAAGGGGGTATTGACGATCACGATGCCTTTCCCGCCCCGGAACAGCAGGAGCCATTTGAGGATCGACGCCGTGTGGTTGTGGAGCAGGTAATGGTACCAGCGTGACTCGACAACCTCCGGCACGACGACCGCCACCTGCCGGTCGGGGTGAGCGCGCGCAAGGGTGGTGACGAAGCGGAGCAGCGGCCTGAAGAGCCGTCGGTAGCGAGATCGGACCACGACCAGCCGCGGCGCCGCGACTCCCTTCTTGGTTGCAGGCTCCTCCACGAGATCGCGCCATTCGCCGCTCAGATCCTCGACGCGAGGATCGTCGAGGAGCACCTGGAGCGCATAGACCTCGGGCGAGAGCTGGAGCGCGAAGCGGAGCCCCTTCTGCGACACGAGGTCCCAGCGCCGGATCGGGATCACCACGATCGGCGGCGGAGGCGGGGTGAGGTCGAGCGGCTCGTGGGCGCGCACCGCCTGATCGAGCTGCGCGTAGTGCCCCCTCACGCCGCGGAAGGTCAAGAAGGCCGCGATCACGAGCAGGGTCGAGACCCACGCCCCCTCGGTGAACTTCGAGAAGATGATGACGACGAGCGTGGCGGCCGTGGCCGCGGCGCCCGTGGCGTTGACGGCGAGGTGGAGCCGGAAGTGCTTGCCGCGGACCCGGTGCCAGTGCGCGATCATCCCCGACTGCGACATCGTGAAGGCGAGGAAGGCCCCCACCGCGAAGAGCGGGATGAGGGCGTCGGTGATCCCCTGGAAGACGACGAGCAGGATCGCCGAGAGCCCGGCGAGCACGGCGATGCCGTACGAGAAGGCGAGGCGCCGGCCGCGGTGAATGAAGGGCTCCGGCAGGAAGCGGTCGATCGCGAGCAGCTGACAGAGGCGGGGGAAGTCGGCGAAGCTCGTGTTCGCGGAGAGCATCAGCACCGCGACGACGGCGGTCAGGGTCACGTAGTAGAACGGGCCGCGCCCCACGACCGCGCCCACCACCTGCGAGAGGATGCTCTGATAGCCGGCTTTGCCCGGCTCCGTGGCGGTGACGCCGTAGACTTTCGCGAGGATCGCGATCCCGGCGAGCAGGATGCCGAGGAAGGCGACGATGTACGAGAGCGTCCGGCGCGCCTGCGCGCTGCTCGGCTTGCGGAAGGCGGGGACGCCGTTGCTCACCGCCTCCACGCCGGTCATCGCGGTGCACCCGCTCGCGAACGCGTGGCAGAGCAGCCCGAGGCTCGCGATGCCCAGCGAGCCCGGGAGCGAGGGCGGCGGGACAACGGGCGCCGGGTGACCTCCTTGCAGGATCGTCTTCCCGATGCCGATCGCGATCACCGTGAACAGGCAGCCGAGGAACGCGTACGTCGGTGCCATGAACACGAGGCCCGCGGTGCGGAGCCCGCGAAGGTTGGCCGCGGTGAGCAGGATGAGGACGCCGAGGCAGAGGCCGAGCGTATGGGGCAGGAGCGCGGGCACCGCGGAGACGAGCGCGCCCACGCCCGCGGAGACCGCGACCGCCACGTTGAGCACGTAATCAAGGAGCAGCGCCGCCGCGGCGACGAGGCCCGCGTTGGTGCCCAGGTTCTCCTTCGCGACGACGTACGAGCCCCCGCCGTTCGGGTACGCCTCGATCGTCTGGCGGTACGAGACGTAGACGATCACGAGCAGCGTGATGACGAGGGCGCTGAGCGGCACGATGTAGCGGAGGCCGAGCGCGCCGAGCGGGAGAAGCACTGTCAGCGCGGCCTCCGGCCCGTACGACGCGGAGGCGAGCGCATCGAGGCCGAGGACCGGGATCCCGGAGAACGGTCCTATCTGTTCTTTCTCCTCCTCGTCCGAAGCCAGCCGCCGACCGAACAGGATCGTCGTGAGGGACATGCGCCCCGCGGTTCAGCAAAGCATGTGCCGTGGCGAGCTCCCCTGCGCTCATGGGACGGAGGCACGGTGTGCACACCGCATCCGGATCGCGCGAGGAAATTTGTTCGACGTTGAAGCAATGTGGTCGAGCAGCGCGCTGCCGCATGCGAGCGGCCGACACCGACCGAATGCGAGGCAACCTCGACGACAGCTCCTCCGCCGCTCCGGGAGGATCGAAGCGCGCAGTCCAGGTGAGTCCACGAGCGCGGCGCGTGCACGAGCGCGATCCACTCGCAGGGACGACACGCGCTGTCGCGCTTGCGGTGTCTCGAGTCCACGGAGGCGGGAGAGGCTCGCTTGCGACAGTCGTCCGCCTCGCTCTCTGTTCCTCTTCGCAACCTCGCTGCCATCGCGGCCTGTCCCTCGGGCGCCGGCCGACCTCCACGTCCCTCTCACGGACTCCGGTCTGCTCCTTTCACGGACCCGGTCTCCACCTCTCACGGACTCCGGTGCGCTCCTCTCACGGACCCGGTCGCCACCTCTCATCGACCCCGGCGGTCCCGAGCGCGCAAACGTGGTTTTTCTTACATTTCTTGTGCGCGTCCCCGGGCATGGCCGCCCCGTCCTCCAGGCGCCGCGTTGTTCGCCCCCGCGCTCGCGGTGACGTCCCCTCCATCGCCGGCCCGCCGTGCTCGTCGAGCGCAGCGACGGCGGGCCCGGGCGCCTTGAGGCGGGATCATTTGCCACGGTTCGCCAAGTTGCCCCATCGCCGGCGCGTCCGTGCACGCGGTCGCCCGTGCTGTTGGAGCGAGCGGCGCAGGATGAGGCCGCTGCCGGGCGCCTGCCGCTGCGATATTCCAGATTGGTATGTGCTTCGCATGAGGCCGGGAGCTATCGCCATTTCAGAGGCCGACCACTTCAGGACGAGGTAGAGCGCTATGACCACCATCGGTAACGACCAGTACACTTCGGGCGAGTACAGGAACGGGATCTACGAGGGCGGCTCGCAGCCGTCCGGCTCGCAGGAGTCCGGCTCGCAGCAGGCGCAGGGCGGTGACGGCGGGGTGAGCCTCGACACGCTGCTGAAGTTCGCCAAGGACATCCAGGGCAAGGTCAAGGACGTCCCGTACATCGTTCCGATCGCGATCGGCGGAGCGGCGTTCGCGATCGGCGTGCTCGCGAGCTCGAGGATCCTGCGCCAGCTCACCCTCCTCGCCGGGGGCTATGTGGTCAAGTACGCGATCCAGAACGCGCCCAAGGATCAGATCATCGACTTCGCGAAGAAGGTCGTGACCGATTCGTTCCGGGCTTCGTCGAGGGCCTGATCACGCGGGGAACGGCGCGCACGCAGGGGCGATTGCCGGGAGTCGAGGGCTTCCGGCGGGGCAGCCTGACCCGGCCATGCGCTGACCCGCCTTCGCCGCGCCGACGGCGCACGCGTCTCCGTCCTCTGGCACAGAGACGGGGGCGCGCGCGCCGCCGGCGCACGGGTCAGGAGGCGCCATGATCATCGGGGAGAGCATCGAGGTCCGCTGGTTCCTGCCCGCCGACGACGCGCGGGCGCAGCGGCTCACGTCGTGGTTCGCGCACGCGTCCTCGGAGCCGCCGCGGACCGACCGCTACCTGCGCCTCCAGCGCGCCGACCTCGGGGTCAAGGAGCGCGGCGCCAGCGGGGCGACCAGCCTGGAGACCAAGTTCCGGGTGTGCGCCTTCGGCCCCACCCATTTCTCTCCCACGATCCTGGGCGAGCTGGAGCGGTGGACGAAGGTCGCGCACGGGTCCACGGACGCCGACGACGGCGGGCGCGGGTGGACGATCCTCAGAAAAGAGCGCCGGGTGAGGGTGTTCGAGCTGGTCGGCGGCCGCGTCGCCGAGGTGACGCACGGGACGCACGCCAGGGCCGGGGGTGCCGTGGAGCTGACCCGCGTCGAGCTCGTGGACGGCGACGGGCGCGCCGCGCCGGCCGCGTTGACGCTGGGGATCGAGGCGTTCGGTCCGCCCGAGACCCTCCTCGAGGCGCTCTACGGCGCGGGCCGGGCGGTGTTCGCGGAGCAGCCCGATCTCCGGCTGGAGGCCGCCGCCTCGAAGGGATATCCGGCGTGGCTCGCCGAGCGGTCTACGGCGATCTGAGGCGCGCGCCGCAGCTCACCCGGCCGCCCGGGCAGAGACCGGCGCGGCGGTGAGCCGCCGGGCCGCCGCGCCCGCCGCCCACGAGGCCGCCGCGCAGGCCACCATGACGGCCGCCATCGGCCGCGGGGTGCCGTCGTTCAGGAGGCCGACCAGCGACGACGCGCCGGCCGCGATCGCGAACTGGGTCGACCCGAGCGCCGCCGAGGCGAGCCCCGCCCGCGCGCCCTGGTCCTCCATCGCCAGCGCCGTCGCGTTGGAGCCGACGAACCCGAGGCACGCGATGAACGCGAACAGCGACGCGAGCACGGCCGCGAGCCCTCCCCAGCCGCTGACCGCGATCGCGAGGAGCACCGCGCCCACCGCGGTCGTCGCGGCGGTCGCCCGCGCGAGCAGCCACGCCGGTGACCGGCGCCCGAGCAGCCGGTGGTTCACCTGGGCGCCGGCGATGAGGCCGAACGCGTTCGCGCCGAAGATCCAGCCGTAGTGCTGCGGCGAGACGTGGAACAGCTCGATGAGCACGAACGGCGAGCCCGAGATGTACGCGAACATGCCCGCCTGACCGAAGGCGCCCGCGAGCGTGTACGCGACGAAGCCGTGATCCCGCGCGAGCTCGCGCAGGTGCGCGCCGATCACCCGGAGATCGAGGCGCGGCGTCCGCTCGACCGCCGTCTCGGGGAGCGCGACGGCCATGAGCGCAAGGCAGCCGAGGCCGAGCGCGGCGAGCAGCGCGAAGATGAACCGCCAGCCCGCGACGAGGAGCAGCCAGCCGCCGAGGGTCGGCGCCAGGATGGGCGCGGCCCCCATGACGAGCATGAGCAGCGACAGCAGCCGCGCGGCCGCGGCCCCGCCGTAGAGGTCGCGGACCACGGCGCGCGTCACGACCTGCCCCGCGGCGCCGCCCACAGCCTGCAGGAAGCGGAGCGCGATGAGCGACCGCACGTTCGGCGCGAGCGCGCACCCGATCGACGCGACCACGTAGAGCGCGAGGCCGACGTACAGCGGGCGCTTGCGGCCGAACCGGTCGGTCAGCGGGCCGTAGGCGAGCTGACCCAGCCCGAGCCCCGCGAAGTACACCGCGAGCGTGAGCTGCACCGCGGACGCGGTGGTGCCGAGCTCCCGCTGCAGCGTCGGCAGGCTCGGCAGGTACATGTCGATCGAGAGCGGACCGAGCGCCGTGAGCGCGCCGAGGATGAGGGCGAGGAAGCCGGGGCTCTTGCGCGTGGCGGGCGGGCTCGACGTCATGACAGAGCGGGTGATCTGGGGCCTGCGGCGTCCCTCGGCCAGTCGCGCCCCCTCGAGCGCGCCGGGGCCTCACGACCCGCGCCGGAGGCGCCGCCTGCCGACGAAAGGAACGAACCGCCCCGGATCGACGCGCGCCCGCCTGGCGCGGCGCTCGTCATGCCAGGTCGTCCCCGCCGCAGAGCAGCGCGGCGATCGCGCCGGCCCGCTCCGGGGTCGTCAGGTCGTCGGCGGCGACCGTGATCGCGCGGATCTCCTCCGCCCGCCAGCCGCGCCGGTCACGCCCGCGCCCCGGGCCGGCCCCGATCCGGACGCGCAGGAGCTCCCCGGACGCGACGACGGCGAGCTCGACGTCGTCGCCGCCCGGCCCCCCGTCCTCGCGGGAGACGGGCACGACGACGGCGCCGCGCGCCTCGAGCGCCCGCGCGAGCCGCGCCTCCGGCGCCCCGGGCGCGCCGATCGAGCCCGGCGCGGCGCCCAGGGGGCCCGGCGCCCGGCCGCGCGGGCCCGGCGCCCCGCCGTTCGGGTAGAGCGCCGTCGCGAGCTCCACCGACGCGACAGCCTCGGCGGCGCGCGTGCCGGCGCTGCGCACAGCGCGCCGCAGCCGCTCGGCGCGCTCGCCGTCGCGGTCGAGCGCGGCGAGATCTGCCGGGTCGAGCCGCACAACGCAGCGGACCAGCGCGACCCCGCCGCTGCTCGGCACCTGCGCTGCCTCGAGCCGGCCGCGGCGGAGCATCGCCGCGCCGCGCGCGTCGCCCGAGGCCTCGAGCAGCGCCGCCGCGCCGCCGAGGACCGCGTCGGGGTGCGGCCGCTCCTGCGCGGCCGGGAGCGCCGCCTCCCGGTACACCTGGTTCCACCCGCGCCCCGCGCCCGGCAGGCGCAGCAGCACCGTCAGATCGGCGAGCTCCGTGTCCGGCGTGCGCACCGCGCTCGCGAACGCCTCCCGCACCGCCGCGAGGCGGGCCGCGTCCGCCGTGAGCGCCGCGAACGCGGGCGCGTCGACGGCGAGCGAGAGGCGCGACGCGCTCACCTCGCGCGCCCCCAGCGTCCACCGCTCCGGCGGCCCCGCCAGCGCGAGCTCGGCGCCGCCGACAAGGGCCGACAGCCCGCGCTCGCCGCGCGTCTCGAGCAGCGCCGCGACCGCCGCCTTCAGCGCGGTCAGCGCCGGGACCGGGATCACGCCCCGCCCATGCGCCCGCGCCGCGCGGTCCGCTGCTCCGCGAGCGCGGCGTCCGCCTCGTGCACCGCCTCGGCCTCGCGCTGCGCCTCGGCGTCGACCGCGCGGTGCCCCTCCTGGACGCGCACGGGCTTCGCCTCGGAGGTGACGGCCGCCTCCGCCATCGCCGCCGCCGCGTGCCGCACGTCGTCGTAGGGCTTCGCGAGGTCGAAGATCACCTTGGTGTTGCCCTGGCTCAGGTTCGCCAGCGCCTCGAAGCGCCGGAGCTCCATCGCCCCGGGCGAGCGCGCGAGGATGCTGGCCGCCTCGGCGAAGTTCTTCGCGCTCTCCACGTCGGCCTCGCTCTTGATGACCACGTAGCGCCGGTCGCGCTCGGCGATCGCCCCCTTCGCGAGCACCTCCTGCATCTGCGGCGGCAGCGCGATGTCCTGGAGGCCGATCATCTCCACGTGCAGGCCCCACGCCGCCGCCACCGCCTCGACCTGCGCGCCCACCTTGGCGGCGACCTCCTCGCGGTGCGACAGGAGCTCGTCGAGCCGCGTCTCGCCCACCACGTCGCGCAGCACGACCTTCGCGCGATCCTTCATCGCCGTCTCGTAGTTCTCGACGGCCAGCGTGGCCTTCTCCGGATCGACGACGCGGTAGTAGACGACCGCGTCGACCATCGTGGTCACGTTGTCGCGCGTGATCACCATCTGCTGCAGCAGATCGCGGTTCTTCATCCGCGTGTCGATGCGCCGGAGCTCCTGGATCCCGGGCAGGTACAGCGTGATGCCGGGGGACACGCGGCCGGTCAGCTTGCCTAACGTGAAGCGCAGCGCAGCCTCCCACTGGTTGATCTGCCGCAGCCCCGACAGGAGATAGGCGACCGCGAACACGGCGAGCAGGACGAGCACCAGGGACATGGCTGCGACTCTAGCAGAGCGCTCCGCGGCGGCCGGGGGCGCCGTCCTCCGGCTTCGCGCTGGTGTCGCTGCCCGGGCGGTGTACCCTCGCTGCCGCCATGAGTGCCGAGCCGAGCCAGGCATTGCGCGACGGGCGCTACGTGATCACGCGCGCCCTGGGCGAAGGGGCTCAGGGGCACACCCTCGAGGCGGTCGACAAGCGGGTCGGCAAGCTCGTGGCGATCAAGCGCTTCCAGATCCGCGGCGCGTCGAGCTGGAAGGGCGTGGAGCTCGCCGAGCGCGAGGCGCGGGTGCTCGCCTCGCTCGCGCACCCCAGCCTGCCTGCCTATATCGACCATTTCGAGGAGGACGGAGCGCTCTACCTCGTGATGGAGAAGATCGACGGCGAGAGCCTGGGCGCGATGCGCCGCCGCCGCGCGGTGCTCGGACGGGACGAGATCGTCCGTTTCCTGCGCGACGCCTCGGGCGTGCTCGACTACCTGCATGGCCGCGCGCCGCCGGTCATCCACCGCGACATCAAGCCGAACAACGTGATCCGCCGCCCCGACGGCTCGTTCGCGATCGTCGATTTCGGGGCCGTCCGCGATCGTCTGCGACCCGAGGGGGGGAGCACCGTGGTCGGCACGTTCGGGTACATGGCGCCGGAGCAGTTCCAGGGCCGCGCGCTGCCCGCGTCGGACGTCTACGCTGTCGGCGCGACGGCGCTCTGCCTGCTGACCGGCGAGGAGCCGGAGAACCTGCCGCACCGGGGGCTCGCGATCGACGTGCCCGCGGCCCTCGGCGGCCGCGCGGACCCGCGGCTCGTCCGGGCGCTCTCCGCGATGCTGGAGCCCGACCCGGACCGCCGCGCCGCGCGCATCGCGCCGCTCCTCGCGGAGCTCGGCGCGGGCGGGGCGCCCCCCGAGCGCCCGCGCGCCGGCCACGCCGCCGGGGGCGCCACGGAGCGCGACGCGCGCAAGGCGTACCGCGACGCGCGCAAGGCCGAGCGCGAGGCGCGCGAGCTGTACCGCGACGCGCGCAAGGCCGAGCGGCGCGCGCGCAAGGAGGAGCGGCGCGCGCGCGGGCAGGAGGGGCGCTCGACGCCCTGGCGCGGCCTCGACGGGCTGCCGCTCGTGGGCGCGATGTTCGGGCTCACCGTCGCGCGCATCGCGGTCGGCCTCGCGCTCGGGGTGATCGTCCCGACGGTGCTCACGCTGCTCTCGCTGGTGTTCGGTCGGGTGCTGCGCGAGGAGGCCGCGCCGAGCGTGCGCAAGGCCGGCCGCGTGGCCGAGCTCGCCCTGCTCCGGGCCATGCGCGCGGTCCGCGGGCGCCCCGCGCCGCCCGACGCCGCCCCGCAGGACCACGGCGCCGGGGCGCGCGTGCGCGTCGACGAGCAGGAGCCAGCCGGGCGCTCGCGCTTCCACGACGACCTGGACCAGGAGTTCGACGAGCTCGACGACCTGCAGGCCGACGAGCGGGCCCGGTCCGACGCCGCGTCGCGGCCGTCTCGCACGGCGAAGCGCTGAGCGCCGCCTGCGCCCGCCGCAGCCGTGCGGGGCGCGAGCGCTCAGATGCGCCCGAGCGCGGCGTCGAGGCGCAGGCGGAAGACCTCGACGATCGCCTCGGCGAAGATCCGCCGGCTCATCTTGGAGTGGCCCGCGCGCCGGTCGACGAACACGATCGGCACCTCGACAACGCGGAGCCCCTTGCGGAGCGCCCGGTAGGTCGTCTCGATCTGGAAGGCGTAGCCGTTCGAGCGCACGCTCTCGAGATCGAGCGCGAGGAGCGCGCGCCGCGTGAACGCCTTGTAGCCGGTCGTGAGGTCGCGGACGCCGACGCCCAGGATCGTGCGCGCGTAGAGCGAGCCGCCCTTCGAGAGCACGTGGCGCCCGAGGCCCCAGCCCTCCACGCCGCCGCCCGGCATGTTGCGCGAGCCGAGGACCACGTCGGCGCCCCGGGCGATCGCGTCGAGGAAGGCGGGCAGGTGGCCCGGGTCGTGCGAGAGGTCGGCGTCCATCTCGAACGCGACGTCGTAGCCGCCGTCCAGCGCGCGCTGGAAGCCCTCCAGGTAGGCCGTGCCGAGGCCGAGCTTGGCCGCGCGGTGGAGCACGCGGACGCGCCCGTCGCGCGCGGCGAGCTCGTCGCCGAGCGCGCCCGTCCCGTCCGGCGACGCGTCGTCCACGACGAGCACGTGCGCGTCCGGGACCGCCGCGAGGACGGAGCTCACGAACCCGGCGAGGTTGTCTCGCTCGTTGTACGTCGGCGTGATGATGAGGGTCCGGGGGGCCATCGTGGCTCGGCGCGGCGCGGGCGGACGCTCGCGCGCTTGGTCTATGCCTCGTTGCGCCTCGTGCAGCGCCGCGGGCGTCCGTCTGCGCTCAGGCCTCCGCTCCGTCGGCCGGCATCGGCACCGGATCCATCGAGAGCACCGCCGGCACGTAGACCGTGACGGCGACCGGCTCGCCGGGCGCGCGCGCCTGGCCGTCCGCGAGGCGGTGCGCCCGGTGGAGGAGGTACGGCCGCACGAGGCGCTGCTTCCTGGCGGGGAGGAGGCTCCCGAGCAGGCGGCCGTACAGGCTCGCCAGGTCGTCGAGGCCGCGCGGCGTGGTCGCGGCGAGGTGCATCCCGCCCTCGATGCGCGCGACCGTCACGTCGCCCTCCGGGCTGGCCGCGCCCCGGATCGGGAGCACGGCCTCATAGGCCCACCGGTGCGGGGGATCCTCGCCGGGATCGCCCTTCAGGCCGAACAGCGGCTCCTCGACGATCGCGAGCCCCTGCCGCTCGGCCACCTCGGCCAGCCGCGCGTGGGCGGCGCGCAGCGCGGAGAGCGTGAGGGCGCGATCGAGCGGCACGACGAGCGCTCTGCCCGTCTGCCGCCACGTCTCCTCGACGTCGTGGCCGTCGTTCGTCGCCGTGCTCGTCGCCGTGGCCGCCGCCGCGGCAGCGCCGCGGGCCCGCGGGCGCCGGAGGTGCTTCGGGGTGGTCTCGTCCGACGACATCCGCGCCGGGCGATCATCTATCAGAGCGATCGCGCGGGCGGAAGGCTCCGCGAGGCGCGCCTCCGGTCGCTTGCCGGAGCCATGCGCGCCAGTTACTTTCCCTCCCCGTTCCCGACAGGGCGTCCGCTCTGCATCGGGCCGACTGGCTGGAGCAGCCTCGGTCGACGGTGGGGGGGTGGGTCACGCGCCCGGCGCGCGAGCGCGCGGCCCCGAACCTGAACAGCGCGGTACTGACGGAGACAACCATGGCGAGCCAGAACGTCCACACCTTCACCGCGGAGAACTTCGAGTCCGAGGTCCTCCAATCTCCCATCCCCGTGCTCGTCGATTTCACGGCCACCTGGTGCGGACCCTGCAAGGCGCTCGCGCCGTTCGTCGAGAAGCTCGCGAACGAATTCCAGGGCAAGGTGAAGGTCGGCAAGCTCGACATCGACGCGGCGCCCAAGCTGGCTCAGGGCTACGGCGTGCGCTCCGTCCCGACGTGCATCCTGTTCGAGGGCGGCAACAAGGTGAAGCAGCAGGTCGGGCTCACGACCTACGAGAAGCTCGCCCAGCTCGTGAGCGCTCCGTAGTCACGAAGCCGGGCGCCGCCCCGCGGCCCGCGCGACCTCCTGCGAGCGCCTCCTTGCTCGGCCGCGCGCCGCACCCTACGGAACGCTTGGCTCGACCGGACGCTTCACCGCCCGATCGAGCGCCTCGTTCAACCAGCCGAATCGCGATGCACCGGCGCGCGCGACGCCCCCGGCGAGAGGCCCCTCTCGTCGCCCGCGGCGCGCGCGCTGAGGCTTTGCTTGACCGTCGCGCGCGAGGTGACTACGTATCGCGCCCGGCCACTTTCCCAGGAGTTCGTGATGGCGACGAAGATCGCAATTAACGGTTTTGGACGCATCGGACGCTGCATTGTCCGCGCGCTCGTCGAGCGTGGCGTGAAGGATCTCGAGCTGGTCGCCATCAACGACCTGACGGATCCGAAGACCCTCGCTCACCTCTTCCAGTACGACTCGATCCACCGCGAGTTCAAGGCGGCGAAGGTCGGCGCCGGCGACAAGTACATCAGCATCGGCGATCAGAAGATCGAGGTCCTCGCGCTGAAGGATCCGGCCGAGCTGCCGTGGAAGAGCCTCGGCGTCGACATCGTCCTCGAGTGCACGGGCCTCTTCACGGACAAGGCGAAGGCCGCGGGCCACCTGAACGCGGGCGCCAAGCGCGTGATCATCAGCGCGCCGGCCAAGGGCCACGACCTCACGGTCGTCATGGGCGTGAACGACGAGCTCTACGACGCGCAGAAGCACACGGTGATCTCGTGCGGCTCCTGTACGACGAACTGCCTCGCCCCCATCGCCAAGGTGATGCTCGACAACTTCGGCATCGTCCGCGGCCTGATGACGACGGTCCACTCGTACACGAACGACCAGCACCTGCTCGACATCCCGCACCGCAAGGGCGACCTGCGCCGCGCCCGCGCCGCCGCGGTCAACATGATCCCCTCGAGCACCGGCGCCGCGAAGGCGCTCTCCGAGGTCATCCCGGCCCTCAAGGGCAAGTTCGACGGGCTCGCGATCCGCGTCCCCACGGTCGACGTCTCGCTCGTGGATCTCACCCTCGAGACCGAGAAGCCGATCACGAAGGAGAGCATCCACGCCGCGATGAAGCAGGCCGCCGACCAGGGTCCGATGAAGGACATCCTCAACTACACGGAGCGGGAGCTCGTCTCCGGCGACTTCATCGGCTCGCCCGCGTCCAGCACGTTCGACGCCACCATGACGTCGGTCCTGGGCGATCGCTTCGCGAAGATCTTCTCGTGGTACGACAACGAGTGGGGCTTCTCGAACCGCATGATCGACCTCGCGCAGCTCGTGGCGAAGAAGGGCGTGTAGCGCCGTGAAGCTCACCGGAATCCGCTCCGTCGAGGACCTTGCCCAGGCCGGCGACGCCGCCGGCCTCAGCGGCAAGCGCGTCTTCATCCGCGTCGACTTCAACGTCCCGCTCGACAAGAAGACGGGCAAGATCACGGACGACTCGCGCATCCGCGAGGCGATCCCGACGATCAAGCTCGTCATGGAGGCGGGCGCGAAGGTGATCCTCGCGTCGCACCTCGGCCGCCCGAAGCCGGGCAAGACCGAGGGGCTCTCGTTGGAGCCGTGCGGGGGGCGGCTCAGTGAGCTCACCGGCTACGAGGTCCACCTGCCGGACGACTGTGTCGGCGACTCGCCCAAGAAGGTCATCTACGACCTCCGGGCGGGTCAGATCTGCCTGCTCGAGAACCTCCGCTTCCACCCGGAAGAGGAGCAGGACGACGAGGCGTTCGCGCGCCAGCTCGCCGAGCTCTGCGACGTCTACGTCGACGACGCCTTCGGCGCCGTGCACCGCGCCCACGCGTCGGTGCACGCGCTGCCGCGGCTCATGCGCGAGCGCGCCGCCGGCCTCCTCCTGCAGAAGGAGCTGAAGGCGCTGAGCCGGCTCGTCGATCGCCCGGAGAAGCCGTACGTCGCCGTCCTCGGCGGCGCCAAGGTCTCGGACAAGATCGACGTCGTCGAGGCGCTCCTCAACGTGGTCGACACCCTGTGCATCGGCGGCGCGATGGCGAACACCTTCCTCGCCGCGCAGGGCAAGAACGTGCAGAAGAGCCGGATCGAGGAGGACAAGCTCCCGCTCGCGCGCACGATCATGAGCAAGGCGCGCGACAGGGGCATCCAGCTCCTCTTGCCCGTCGACGTGGTCGTCGCCTCGGGCATCGACGCGACGCAGGGCGACTCCGCGTCGGCCGACGCGATCCCCGAGGGCACGATGGCGCTCGACATCGGGCCGCGCTCGGTCGAGCTCTTCGGCAAGGCGATCGAGAGGGCGAAGACGGTGTTCTGGAACGGCCCGATGGGCCTCTTCGAGACGCCGGCCTTCTCCAAGGGCACGTTCGACGTCGCGCGCATCATGAGCAACGCGTCCGGGTTCACCGTGGTCGGCGGCGGCGACAGCGCGGCGGCGGTCAAGGTGGCCGGCGAGGAGATCGCCCGCGGCTTCAACCACATCTCGACCGGCGGCGGCGCTTCGCTCGAGCTCATCGAGGGCAAGCGGCTGCCGGGCGTCGAGGCGCTCCGGTTGTCCGAGGTGAGCGAGTGAAGCCCGTGAACGACGGGGGAACGCCCGAAGGCACGGGCGCCGCCCCGGGGGCG
Organism: Sorangium sp. So ce176; assembly: GCF_051519835.1. Classification (NCBI taxonomy): domain Bacteria; kingdom Pseudomonadati; phylum Myxococcota; order Polyangiales; family Polyangiaceae; genus Sorangium; species Sorangium sp. So ce176. The sequence goes on along the minus strand of NZ_CP150371.1, from coordinate 9,577,444 downwards.
GCCTCGCGTCGTCCGCTCATCGCCGGCAACTGGAAGATGAACGCCGGGGGGCAGGACGCCTGTCCCCTGGCCGCGGCCGTCGCCAAGGCGACCCGCGAGCTCACCCGCGCCGAGGTGGTGGTCGCCCCGCCGTTCACGGCGATCGCCGCCGTGGCGCACGAGCTCGCGGAGGCGAAGAGCGAGGTCGGCATCGCGGCGCAGAACATGAGCGCGGAGCTCTCCGGGGCGTTCACCGGCGAGATCTCCTCGGGCATGCTCAAGGACGCCGGCGCGACCTGGGTCATCCTCGGCCACAGCGAGCGGCGGCAGCTCTTCGCCGAGACGGACGAGTCGGTCGCCCGGAAGGTCGCCTCGGCGGTCGCCGCCGAGCTGCGGCCCATCGTCTGCGTCGGCGAGACGCTCGAGGAGCGTGAGGCGGGCGACACGCTCGCCGTTGTCGAGCGCCAGGTCCGCGCTTTCCTCGACGAGCTCGCGAAGCAGCCCGGCTTCGGCGTCATCGCCTACGAGCCGGTCTGGGCGATCGGGACGGGCAAGGTCGCGCGCGCCGAGGACGCCCAGGAGGTGCACGCGTTCATCCGCGGCCTCCTCGCGAAGGCCTCGGAGGACCTCGCTTCCGTCACGCGCATCCTCTACGGCGGCAGCGTCAAGGCCGACAACGCCGAGGGGCTGCTCGCCCAGGACGACATCGACGGCGCGCTTGTCGGCGGGGCCTCGCTCGACGCCGCCGGCTTCGCCAAGATCGTCGACGCCGCGCACCGACTGGCGGAGCGCGCGGAACAGGGGTAGATCGCGGGCCGCTCCCGCCTCACCGCGGGAGCGCCGGCCTGCCCTCCAGCCGAGGTTGCCCCGGGCCCGCCGCGCGGGCCGGAATCTCCCAGCAGAAAGACGCCGATGCTTCACACGCTACTCAACATCGTGCACGTGTTCGTCTGCCTGTTCCTGATCCTCGTCGTGCTCCTCCAGCAGGGGCGCGGGGGCGGGATGGGCTCGGCCATGGGCGGCGCCACGGCGCAGGTGTTCGGCGGCCGCGGCGCGGGCAACTTCATGACCCGCCTCACGGCCGTCTGCGCCGCCGTGTTCATGACGACGAGCGTGTCGCTCGCCTACCTCTCGTCGGCGGGCGATCGCGCGCTGCGCGAGTTCGAGCGGTCCCAGGAGAAGTAGGCCCGCGTGCTGCAGCCCGCTCCCGCGCCGGGGAGGGAAGCGGGCGGGGCGCTCGACGCGGGGGCGTCCGTGGGGGGGGCACCGGCCTCCGCCGCCCCGTTCGCGCGCGACCTGGCCTTCGTCGCCCTCGCGAAGGCGGCTGTCTCCGCGCTGGTCCTCGCGCTCGGCTTCCGGGCCGTCAGCGACGACGACTTCGCGCGCGTGGTCCTCGCGCAGGCGTGGGCCCACGCGCCCCGGCTCGACCCGACCGGGACGAGCTGGCTCCCTGTCCCTTTCTGGCTCAACGGCGCGCTCTTCCTCCTCTTCTCGTCGACCCTGGAGGTCGCCCGCGCCGTCGCGTTCGCGCTCGGCGTCGCGTCGGCCGCGCTCGTCTACATCTCCGCGCGCTGGATCACCGGCGACCGCCGCGCCGCGCTCGCCGGCGCGCTGCTCGCCGGCGCGTTCCCCTGGAGCGCGTGCCTTGGCGTGGCGACCGTCCCCGAGCTGCCGGCCGCGGCCCTCTCGCTGTTCGCGGTGGCGTCGCTCGTCACGCAGCCGGCCGGGCCCGCGCCGCCCGCCGGGCGCGCCCTCCTCGGCGCGCTCGCGCTCGTGCTCGCCACGTTGTCCCGCTACGAGCCCTGGCCGGTCGCCGTCGTCTTCGCTGCGCTGGCGCTGCTCGCGGCGGCCCGCCTCGGCCAGGGCCGCGCCGCGAAGGCGAAGCTCGCGATCGCGGCGCTCGTCGCCCTCGCCGGGCCCGCGGCGTGGATCGCGTGGAACCGCGTCGCCCACGGCGAGGCGCTGCACTTCCTGGCCCGCGTCGCCGCCTACCGCAACGCGGTCAGCCCCGGCGGCGATGGCACCCTGCTGCGGCTCTTCGCGTACCCTGCCGCGATGGTCCGCGAGGAGCCGGAGCTCTTCCTGAGCCCCATCGCCATCGCCCTCGTCGCCTGGCGCGCCCGCCGCGCCGCCGCGCGCGGGGGGCGGGCGCCTCGCCCGTTCCCGCCGCTCCTCCGCGCGGCGCTGCCCTACGCGCTCCCCGGCGCGGTCGCTGCCTTCCAGATCGCGGCGCTCTCGCTCGCCCTCGTGCGCGACGGCGCCCCCACGCATCACCCCGAGCGCGCCACCCTCCTCGCGCTGCTCCTTTTCGCGCTCGCCGTCGGGGATCTCACCGCGCGCGCGTTCCGCGGCGCCTCGAGCGGGGCGCGGTGGGCGCTCGGAGGCGCGCTGCTGGTGGTGCTCTGCGTCGGGCTCGTTTTCCGGCCCCACCTGCGCCGCGAGCATTTCAACCCGCGCACCGACGAGGTCGCGATCGGCCGCGCCGCCGCGGAGCTCACGCCCCCCTCCGCGCCGGTCCTCGTCGAGGTCGTCGACTATGGCCACCTCGCCACGCTCGCCGCGCTGGGCCGCCCCGGGGGCGCGCACCCGGATCGCTCGATCGACCCTCGCGATCCGCCGGTCGGGTCGAGCTTCGACGACCCTGCGTCGCTCGCGCGCCGCGTCGCCGATGTGGGGGCGGCCTACCTCATCGGGCGCGTCAGGCCCTCTGTGAGCGCCTTCGCCGGCCCGCCGCTCGAGACGCGCGGCGCCTGGGGGCTCTGGGCCGCGCCTGCGGCATCGACGCGCGCCGCGCCGCCGACCGGGCCGGCAGAGGGCGCCCCGGGCCGTGCGCCGTCCGCGGAGGCAGCGCCATGAGCCAGCCCGGGAGGCCTTTCTTCGCGCACGCGTCGGCGTGCATCGACGAGCCCTGCGACATCGGCGAGGGCACGAAGATCTGGCACTTCTGCCATGTCTCCGCGGGCGCGCGGATCGGCCGTGCCTGCGTCCTCGGGCAGAACGTCTTCGTCGCGGGCAGCGCCGTCATCGGGGACGGCGTCCGGATCCAGAACAACGTGTCGGTCTATGACGGCACCCTCGTCGAGGACGACGTGTTCCTCGGCCCGTCCGCCGTGCTCACCAACGTCATCAACCCGCGCGCGCAGATCGACCGCCGCGCCTTCCTCGACAGGACGCGCATCCGCCGCGGCGCCACGGTGGGCGCCAACGCCACCGTCGTCTGCGGCGTCACGATCGGGCGCCACGCCTTCGTCGGCGCCGGCGCCGTGGTCACCCGCGACGTCCCCGATTACGCGCTCGTCACCGGCATACCGGCCCGGCGCGCCGGCTGGATGAGCCGCCACGGCCACAAGCTCGTCGCCTCGAGCGACGGCCTGATGCGCTGCCCTGAGACCAGCTACCGCTACGAGCGTCGCGGCGACGTCGTCCGCTGCCTCGACCTCGACGAGGACGCGCCGCTCCCCGCGCCGCGCGCCGCGGCCGCGCGCCGCTACCGCGACCTCCCCGCGGCGGAGGACACCGACGAATGACGTTGCCGCCCGTTCCCTTCTTCGACCGCGCCCGCGGCGATCTCGCCATGCAGGACGAGCTCTCCGCCGTGTTCCATTCGGTCATCCGCAGGGGCCAGTACATCCTCGGGCCGGAGGTCGACGCCTTCGAGTCGGCGTGCGCCGCGTACCTCGGCGTCCGGCACGCCATCGGCGTCTCGTCCGGCACCGACGCGCTGCTCGTCGCGCTGATGGCGCTCGGCATCGGCGCGGGCGACGAGGTGGTGTGCCCCGCGTACACGTTCTTCGCGACCGCGGGCGCCGTCCACCGCACCGGCGCGCGGCCGGTCTTCGCGGACGTGCTCCCTGGCTCGTTCAACGTGGATCCCGCCTCGGTGGCGCGCGCCCTGACCGAGCGCACCCGGGCCGTCATCGCGGTCCACCTCTTCGGCGACTGCGCCCCGATGGACGAGCTCCTCGCGGTTGCGCGCGGCCGCGGGCTGCCGGTCATCGAGGACGCGGCCCAGGCCTTCGGCGCCGAGCGCGCGGGCCGCCGCGCGGGCGCGCTCGGGCTCATGGGGTGCTTCTCGTTCTTCCCGACCAAGAACCTCGGCGGCTTCGGCGACGGCGGGCTCGTGACCACCGACCGCGACGATCTGGCCGAGCGCGTCCGGTCGCTGCGCGCCCAGGGGGCTCCGAGGAAGCACCACCACACGCTTGTCGGCGGCAACTTCCGGCTCGACGCGCTCCAGGCGGCGCTCCTCCGGCGCAAGCTCCCGCGGCTCGGCGCGCTCCTCGGGCGGCGCCGCGGCCACGCCGCGCGGTACGCGGCGCTCCTCGGCGGGGCGGGCCTGCCCGTCGCGTTGCCTGGCGCCGGCTCCGCCGGGCACACGTTCAATCAGTACGTCATCCGCCTCGAGGACGGGTCGCGCCGCGACCCGCTGCGCAGCTTCCTCGCCGAGCGGGGCATCGGCGCCGAGGTCTACTACCCGGCGCCGCTGCACCTCCAGCCCTGCTTCGCGCCGCTCGGCCCCCCGTCCGGCTCGCTCCCGGTCGCCGAGGCCGCCGCGCGCGAGACGCTCGCGCTCCCCATCTTCCCCGAGCTCACGGACGAGGAGATCGACCGCGTGGCGGCCGCCGTCCGGTCGTTCTTCAGCTGACCGGCGGCGGTTACGCGCGTTTCGGCGGGACGGGGTACAGCTCGGCGAGGTCGTCGTTGCGCCGGAACCCGAGCGCCTCCCGGTGCACGCGCAGCTCCCAGAGCGCCTGCATTGCCGCGTCTCGCTGCCGGTTGAAGGCCGCGATCCGCGCCGTACGTTCTCCCGGGTCCGCGTCTTCGCTCCGGGCGAGCTCGTCGAGCGCCTTGCCCTGCAGCTCGAGCTCCAGCAACGCGACGTTGATCTTGTCCTCGGACTTCCCGAGCGCCGAGGCCATCTCCCGGAGGATCTCGCCGGCGAGGTCCGCAGGGCCGGAGGCGGGCAGACGCTGCCGGAGGCGGTCGAGGTAAGGGCTCCTGTGCCCCTCGCTCTTGAGCTGGTCGACGAGCTTCTTCCACGTGGGCTCGGCCATGTCGTCGCAAGCGTAGCAGCGCCTCCCCGACGCACAGCCCTCGCCCTCGACGAGCTACCACGGAGCCGGGCCGCGCGACCCGGCCTGTGCTAGACGTGCGCGCCATGAGCGTCGAGGTCGGCATCGTCGGACTGCCCAACGTGGGCAAGAGCACCCTGTTCAACGCGCTGACGGCCGCCAAGGCCGAGGCGCAGAACTACCCGTTCTGCACGATCGAGCCCAACGTCGGCGCGGTCCCTGTCCCTGACGATCGGCTCACCACGCTCGCGAAGTACATCAAGAGCGAGAAGATCATCCCCGCCATGGTGCGGGTGGTCGACATCGCCGGGCTCGTGCGCGGCGCGAGCACGGGCGAGGGGCTGGGCAACAAATTCCTCAGTCATATCCGCGAGGTGGACGCGATTCTCCACGTGGTCCGCTGCTTCACGGTCGCCGACGTTGTCCACGTCGACGGCGGCGTCGACCCGCTTCGCGATATCGACACGATCGAGACGGAGCTCATGCTGGCCGACCTCTCTTCTCTCGAGGGGATGCTGGAGCGCACGCGGAAGCAAGCGAAGGGCGACAAGGAGCTCCTGCCCAAGATCGCGCTCATGGAGCGTTGTCTGGAGGCGCTCCAGGCAGGCAAGCCCGTCCGCGGGCTCTCCTTCGACGACGAGCAGCGGAAGGTCGTGAAGACGTTCGGCCTGATCACGGCGAAGAAGGTCCTCTATGTGGCGAACGTCGACGAGTCGGACGTCTCCGGCACGGGCCCGCTCGCGTCGAAGGTGCGCGAGCGCGCGGCCTCCGAGGGCAGCGGCGTCGTGCCGGTCTGCAGCAAGCTCGAGTCGGAGCTCAACGAGCTCGCGCCCGACGAGCGCAAGGAGATGCTCGAGAGCCTCGGCATGAAGGAGCCGGCGCTCGCGACGCTCGCGCGCGAGGCCTACCGGCTCCTCGGCCTCCAGAGCTACTACACGGCGGGTCCCAAGGAGATCCGCGCCTGGACGATCCCGGTGGGGTGCACGGCGCCGCAGGCGGCGGGGGTCATCCACACCGACTTCGAGAAGGGCTTCATCCGGGCGGAGGTCTACAAGGTAGACGACCTCGTCGAGCACAGGACCGAGGCCGCCATCCGCGCCGCCGGCAAGCTGCGCGTCGAGGGCAAGACCTACATCTTCCAGGACGGCGACGTCACGCACTTCCTCTTCAACGTCTGATCAGCCTCTGAGCCGGCCGTCCGAGCTGTCCGCCGGGGCGCCCGCCGCGCCGTGGCTGCGCGCGCATGGTGGCATCGCGGTTGCTCCTCGTGGCCTGCGAGGCTCGGTGCGCTGGCGATGACCGCCGGCGTCTCGTTACCGTGTGGACGGAGGAATGGCGGTGCCCAGGGCGAGCGGGGGCGCGTCGTCGGTGCTGGTTCTTTTCTGCCTGGTGCAGGGCGCGGCGGGCTGCGACGCGATCTCGACCGAGGTTGCGCCCGGCGAGGGCTCAGCCGGCCCGACCGAGGTTACGCCTGGCGAGGGCTCGGCCGGCCCGACCGAGGTTGCGCCTGGCGAGGGCTCGGCCTCCCCGACCGAGGTTGAGGCCAAGGAGGCCTCCGCTCCGGACCCCGGCAGCGCCACCTCGAGCCCGCGTCACCGCTTGCCCGTGCCGTGCCCGCTACCGAGCGGGTTCTCGGCGGGCGCGCCCGCCCGCTTCCCGGCGGCATCCAGCCCGGCCGTCGGGCACAGGCTCTCCGCGGCGTCCGACACCGACGCCTTCGGCCGCTTCCTGCGGTCCACCGTCATGTTCTGCGGGCCCGACGAGCAACCCTATTTCCTCCGCTACCGCTACTACCTCACGGGCCCGCTCTCTGGCCGCTGGCTACGTCCGCCCCTGGCCGAGCCGCTCTGACAGCGCGAACGCCGATCTCGATCTCGATCCCGCCTCGCCGCGGCCCCACCACGCCCCTCCCGGAACCCCGGTTCGGTTTTTTTGACCCCCCGGATCCGCTCGGCTACCTCCGTGCCCTCACGAGACGAAAGGACGATCGTTTGGGCGCACTCAAAGGATCCATCTCATTCTCGAAGTTCTACGTCCGCGGCGACCTGCCGGACGGGTTCCGGGACAGGTTCGTCGAGCGCATCCAGCTCCGCGCGTTCCGACCGCTCACGGTCGAGGAGGACGCCGAGCAGCGCGCCGGGTGGTGTTCCATCGAGAACCCGCTCGATTGCGAGCTCGATCACGGCAAGATCTTCTTCAACTCCTACCTGAACCTCGGCCTCAGGACCGATCGCTGGCAGGTGCCCTCGGCCCTCTTCAAGGCGCATTTCGCCGAGGCCGAGCGCGAGCACCTCGCCAAGCGCGGGCGCGAGAAGCTCGGGCGGCGGGAGAAGGAGGAGCTCCGCGCGGTCGTGTCGCGCAAGCTCCGCGCGCAGCTCATGCCGGTGATGAAGGTCGTCGACCTCTCCTGGAACCTCGAGGCCGGCGTCGTCCGGTTCTGGAACCAGTCGCCGCGCGCGCACGAGGGGCTCGCCGAGCTCTTCGAGGACACCTTCGAGCTCGATCTCGTGCCCGAGAGCCCCTACACGGCCGCCCGGGAGCTCGGCCTCACGAGCGAGCAGCAGAGCGCCTTCGAGCTCCTCAAGCCCACCGTCTTTCACGCAGATTCCACCGCTGGAGGTGCCCTGTGGGCCTCGCCGAGCTGATCGAGCAGCGCCGCTTCGTCGGCCGTGAATTCCTGGTCTGGCTCTGGTTCGAGAGCGAGCTCTTCGAGGGCCGCTTCTCCCTGGACGCCCTCGGCGCCTGCGAGCTCTGGCTCGAGGGGCAGATCACGCTCGTCCAGGAGAAGGAGCAGAGCCGGCTCAAGGGCGCGGCGCCGAGCAACGCCCCCGAGGCCCACGAGGCCCTGCGCCAGGGCAAGCTCCCCTCGCAGGCGCGCGTGCGCGTCACCCGCGGCGAGCTCGAGTACGCCTTCCTCTTCAACGCCGACGCGTTCGCGCTCTCCGGCGTCAAGATCCCGAGCGTCGTCAAGGACGCCGCGGACGAGCAGTTCTACGAGCGCATGTACCTCATCGAGGAGCTCGAGACGCTCTTCACCGCGCTCTACGGCGAGTTCCTCGCCCTGCGCCTCTCGACCTCGTGGGAGCCGGCGGTGGCGCCGTTCCTCCGCGCCTGGGTCCGGGGCGAGCCGCTCGACGTCGCCGCCTACCAGAAGCTCAAGGCCAGGCTCGCGCCCGTCCGCGGCGCGGCGAGGTCGCGGACGACCCCGCCGCCCGCGGACGCGCCCCAGCGCGCGGCGCGCGTCGTCGCCTGAGCCCGTCGGCGCCGCGCGCGGCGAAGAAGCCGACGGGCGGCCGGCGCTCGGGCCGGCTCGCCGCGCGCCGCCGGCGCCCTCGCGCCGCTACTTCCCCTTCACCTTGCCGTGGACCTGCCTCGCCAGCGCGAGGTGCTCCCGGAGCTTCGGGAGCGTCCCGGCGGCGAAGCTCTTCAGGTCGGCGTCCTTCGCCTCCTTCGAGGCCTTCTCGAACTCCTTGATGTCATTCTCGTGGTCGTCGACCATCTCGCTGATGTACGCGCGGTCGAACTCGGCCCCTGTCTTCTTGGACAGCTCGTCGACCTTCTCGCGATGCTTCTGATCGAGCTCCTTGGGCACGAGCACGCCCTTGCGCTGCGCGAGCTCCGCGAGCCGCTTGTTCACGGCCGAGTGGTCGTCGATCATCCGCTGACCGAAGCTCTTCACGTCCGGGCTCGCGGCCCGCTGCTGCGCGAGCTGCCCGAGCCGCACCTCCACGAGCCCTCCGAGCGCCGCCTCCTCGACGAACTCCCGATCCGCCTTGCTGAGCGTGGCCTTGCCGGCCTGGGTGGTTTGCCCTCCCGTCGCGTCCTGCCCCTGTGCCGCCGTCGCGGCCGACAGGAACGCTGCGAGCATCGTCGTCAATAGAACAGGCTTGAGCATGTCATTCCCCTCCTTGCTTCGAGCGGGCGATCGCGCCGATCCTGCGGTGGCGTCGGGGCGATCGGCCTCTGCGGCCCGGCGCTTCCAGCCGAACCGCGCGCGTTGTTTGTCGTGAGCCCCCGGCGCGCCGGCAAGGGGCGAAGAGCATGGGGCGGTCCGCCCGCGCAGCGCGCTTCGCTGTCGAGCGCGCGCGCTTGATCGCCGACGCCGAACGAACGCCGAGCGAGGGGCGGAGGGGGCGGGGTTCAGGGGGGACAAGGCGGCGCGACCCACCGGGGAAATCGAGTGGATAACCCCCTCGGCGCGAGCAGCGTATCGCCGCCCATGCACCCGGAAATCACAGCGCGCGCAGATCGAGCAGAGGACTTCGCGATCGCGGCATTGCCCCTCTTCTGGTCGCTTCCGCCGGGTAGCTCGAAGCTCGTCACGCTACATGACGGATCTCGACCCGAACGATTTCTCTTCCCTGCTCGGCCTCGTGGACGTGCTTCTCCGGCCGACGACGACGGACGGCGACGCCGTGACGGTGCGCGAAGCCGGCTACCTCTTGGCGGTTTACGAGAAGCTCCTCGACCGCTGAGCGGCGCGCGGCCCGCCGTCCCACCGCGGCAGGCGGCGCCTGGTTGCAAGGCAAGATACCCAAGAACTGGGCCTCGGCCGCGCGCACCCTCTACCCTCGGCGGCTGTGGTCGGCGATTTCTTCAAGCGCCTTACGAACGGCGTCGTGTTCCTCCTCGCCGCCCTGACCTTCTTCCTCGTCCCCATCGGCAGGAAGACGGCCGCGCAGCACCTCGTCGCGATCTTCTCGACGCCGCCCGCCAGGGAGGCCGCCTCCGCCTTCGCCCACATCGCCCGCCGCATCACCACGGAGGCGCGCTCCGAGCTCGACAAGCTCCGCAATCCGCCTCCCGCGCCGCGCGAGCCGAAGCCGCCGACGGCCAAGGTGAGGCCGCCGTCCTAGGCCGGCGCAGCCCGGCGCGCCCATCCCGCTCGGCCGGGCGCGCCGACGGCTCAGCCCTTGCGCGGATCCTTCACGTTCGGGTGCTCGTTGTAGAACGCGTCGAGGCTCTCCCGGGAGATCTCCGCCTCGATGTCGCCGTCTCTCAGGATCTTCGCCTGACAGCCGAGGCGGCTCGTCGATCGCACGTCGAAGGCCTTGTCGAGGATGTCCTCCTCGTCCTCCTCGGCCTCGCTGAGGAGCTCGCGCCCCTTCGTGACGTAGACGTGGCAGGTGGAGCACGCGCAGACGCCGCCGCACGCGTCGCCCTCGGGGGCGCCCACCGCCTTCGAGGCCTGGAGGACGGTCGAGCCCACCGGGACTTCACTCTCCCACGCGCGGCCATGCGCCAGAAACCGGACCTTGACCATCAGCTCCTCCTCGCCCCCACGCCCGCCGATGCCTGGCTCACGCCGCCCGCATCGGCCGGCGCGCGGCCCGCGTCGCTCCCTGCGTGCTCGGCCAGGTGCGCGTCCACGCCCCTCGCCGCGGCGACCGTCGCCTCGACGTCCTCGACCTGCTTGCCCGCGATCGCCCGGGACACGGCGCGGTCCATCCGCCGCCCCGCCCACGCGCGCGTCGCCTCGTCGAGCGCCTCCGTGCGCGCCTGGATCAGCCCCGGCCTCTCGCCGCGGACCGCCGCGTCGAGCGCGCTCAGCGCACCCTCGATCGCCTCGCGCTCGCCCGGCCCCAGCAGGTCGGCGTCGGCGGAGAGCGCCTTGCGCGTCGCCATCGCCACGCGCTCGCCCTCGACCCGCGCCTCGACCAGCCGCCGCTTGAGCAGGTCCTCCTCCCCGTGGTCCAGCGCCGCGAGGAGCATGTTCTCCACCTCCTCGTCGGTCAGCCCGTAGCTCGGCTTGACCTCGACCTTCTGCTCGACGCCGGTCGTCAGCTCGCGGGCGGTCACGCCGAGCAGGCCGTCGGCGTCGACGCGGAACGTCACCTCGAGCCGCGCCATGCCCGCGGGCATCGGCGGGATCCCCTTCAGCACGAAGCGCGCGAGCGACCGGCAGTCGGCGGCGAGCTCCCGCTCGCCCTGCACGATGTGCAGGTCGAACCCGGTCTGGTTGTCCGCGTAGGTCGTGAAGACCTGCCGCGCCCCCGCCGGGATCGTCGTGTTCCGCGGCAAGATCTTCTCGGCGACGCCGCCCATCGTCTCGATGCCGAGCGACAGCGGCAGCACGTCGAGCAGCAGCACCTCGTCCGCGCGCTCCATCGAGCCGGCCAGGATGTCGGCCTGGATGGCCGCGCCCAGCGCGACGACCTCCTCCGGATCGATGTCCTTGAGCGGCTCCCTGCCGAACAGCTTGGCCACGTACGCGCGCACGTACGGCACGCGCGTCGCGCCGCCCACGAGGATGACGCCGTCGACGTCCCGCGCCTCCACGCCCGCGTCGCGCAGCGCGCGGCGGCAGGCGACGCCGGTGCGCTCCAGGAGCGGCGCGATCAGCGCGTCGAGCTCGTCGCGCGTGACGGTGACGACCTTCGACGCCGCGCCGCCCGCCGCCCCGGCCTCGCCGTCGCCGCCTGATCGCACCGGCAGCTCGATCTCCACCCGCTGCGCGTCGGTCAGCGCGTGCTTGATGCTGCGGGCGGTGTCCAGCGCGAGCCGCACCACCTCGGGCGTGCGCGCGGTCGCCCCCATCTCCGCGAGCAGCCGCTCCGCGAGCGCCCGGTCCATGTCGTCGCCGCCGAGCGCGCTGTCGCCCCCGGTCGACTTCACCTGGAACACCCCGTTGTCGAGCAGGAGGACGGTGACGTCGAACGTCCCGCCGCCGAGGTCGTACACCACGAACAGCCCGTTCTGCTGCTTGTCGAGCCCGTACGCGAGGGCCGCGGCCGTCGGCTCGTTGAGCAGGCGCAGCACCTCGATCCCGGCCAGCCGGCCGGCGTCCTTCGTCGCCTGCCGCTGCGCGTCGTCGAAGTAGGCCGGCACCGTGATCACCGCGCCGCCCACCGACCGGAGCTCGCGCTCGGCCGAGGCGCGGAGCTCCCTCAAGATCTCCGCCGACACCTCGACGGGCGTCACGACCTGATCCCGCACCTTGAAGCGAACGCTCTTCGCGTCCTCGGGGTCCTTCGGCTCCACGAACTCGTACGGCCCGAGCCGCCGCGTCTCCGGGTCGTTCGCGCCGCGGCCCATGAAGCGCTTCACGCTGACGATCGTCTCGCGGGGGTGGCCCTGCGCGAGCCGCTGCGCGCTGTGGCCCACGATGGCGTTGCCGCGCTCGTCGTAGTGCACAACCGACGGCACGAGGCGCTCTCCGTTGCAGTCGTCGATGATCATCGGGCGGCCGTCGCGCACGCGGGCGACGAGCGAGTTCGTCGTCCCGAGATCGATGCCGATCGGGCTTGGCCTGGCCTTGGGGTCGAAAATCTCGAGGAGGGTCATGTCTGAACCGTGAGTTCTTCTTCGATTGCGCTCACTTCATCGAGGAAGCGCCGGATGTAGCGGAGCTCGCTCACCAGGGCGAGCACGCCCTTCAGCTTCTCCGGATCGCCCCCTGCGGCCGCGAAGGCGCCCTGGATCGCGGCGAGGCTCGCCTGCTCGCGCGCCCGCATTGCCTCGCCGAGGCGCGCGACCCGCGCGCTGTCGCTCCGCTTCGCCGCCTCCGAGAGCTCCTCGCGCGACTCCATCATCTCCATGAGCAGGGCGGGGGAGGCCTTCTGCCCGGCCTCCTCGCCCCGCGCGAGCCCCGCGCGCTGGAGCAGCGCCTCGGCCCGGCGGATCGGATCCCTGAGCACGCGCAGCGCGTCGTTCGCCTCGATCGCGCGCCCCAGCGCGAGCCGCCGCTCGGCCGCGGGCGCGCCCGCGTAGCGATCCGGGTGGAGCGCGCGCGAGAGATCGCGGTGGCGCTGCTCCAGCGCGCGCAGGTCGAGGTCGAACCGAGGCTCGAGGCCCAGGGTGTCGAAGGGATCGGTCATGACGTGCTCGAAAGGAGGCGCCTCGGGGCGGGCGCGCGCGGCGGCCGGCTCAGGCCACCGTGAACGAGTGCCCGCAGCCGCAGCGCGTCGCCTCTTGCGGGTTCTTGAACTTGAAGCCCTGGTACATGAGCGTCTTCTCCCAGTCGAGCACCGAGCCGCCCAGGTAGATGATGCTCTTCTTGTCGCAGAGGACGCGCACCGTGGCCTTGCCCGGCTCCGCGAACTCCAGGACGAGATCGCCGGACCGGGGCGGCCTGTCCTCGAACTCGATGACGTAGGAGAACCCCGAGCAGCCGCCGCCGCGGATGCCGACCCGGATGGCGCCCTCGGGCGTGCCGCGCTTGGCGAGCTGGGCCCGGATGGCCTCGACCGCCGCGTCGCTCACCGCGAGCGTCCGCTTCGCCTTGGCCTCTGCCCCGTTCGGCGCGCCGCCGTCGTGCGCGTGCCCGGCGTCCGCCGTCGCGACGGGCGCGGGGTAGCTCCCGCTGTCCTCCGCCATGGTCGTGGTCGTCTCCTCGTTGCTCTGCATGGCGTTGCTCCTCTCCGGTGCCGTGGGCCGCCTCCGCCCGGAGGACCGGCGCTGTTACTCCGCGCTCGCGGCGCTCTCCGGGCTTCCGGTGGTCGCCGTCGTGCCGGAGATCGCCCTCTTCGCCTGCTGCTTGGCACGGAAGTCGGCGATCGCGCTCTTGATCGCGTCCTCGGCGAGGACAGAGCAGTGGATCTTCACCGGCGGCAGGTGGAGCTCCTCGGCGATCATGCTGTTCTTGATCGTCTCTGCCTCATCGATCGTCTTGCCCTTCAGCCACTCCGTGGCGAGCGACGACGACGCGATGGCCGATCCGCAGCCGAACGTCTTGAACTTCGCGTCCTCGATGACGCCGCCCTCGCCGACCTTGATCTGCAAGCGCATGACGTCGCCGCAGGCCGGAGCGCCGACGAGCCCGGTGCCGACGTGGTCGTCGTTCTTGTCGAGCGTCCCGACGTTCTGCGGGTTCTCGTAGTGCTCGATGACCTTGTTGCTGTATGCCATGGCTCTCTCCTCGACCGTTCCCTTCTTCTCTTGAAACCTTGACCTGACGGAGGGGCGCTTACGCGCCGCTCGTCAGTGGGCCGCCCACTGCACGCTGTTGAGGTCGATCCCCTCTTTGTGCATCTCGTAGAGCGGCGACATGTCGCGCAGCTTGTTCACCTTCCGGATCACGAGGTCGGCGACGTAGTCGACCTCCTCCTCGGTGGTGAAGCGCCCGAGCCCGAAGCGGATGGACGAGTGGGCGAGGTCGTCGCCGATCCCCATCGCGTGGAGGACGTACGAGGGCTCCAGGCTGGCGCTCGTGCACGCCGAGCCGCTGGAGACCGCCACGTCCTTGATCGCCATCATCATGGCCTCGCCCTCGACGAAGCTGAACGACACGTTGAGGTTGCCCGGCAGCCGCCGATCGGGCGAGCCGTTGAGCTGGATGGCGTCGAGCTCGCTCCAGAGCCGATTCCGGAGCCGCTCGCGCAGCGAGAGGATGCGCGCCGACTCGGCCTCGCCCTCCTGGAGGAGGATCTCGGCCGCCCTGGCGAACCCGACGATGCCGGGCACGTTGAGCGTCCCCGATCGCATGCCGAACTCGTGTCCCCCGCCGTCCATCTGCGAGGTGATGCGGACGCGCGGCTTCGACCGGCGCACGTACAGGCAGCCGATGCCCTTCGGGCCGTAGATCTTGTGGGCGGTCACCGACGCGAGGTCGACCCCCATCTGCTCGACGTTGAACGGGATCTTGCCGACCCCCTGCACCGCGTCGCTGTGGAGGAGGATGCCCTTCGCTTTCGTGATCTTGCCGATCTCGGCGATGGGCTGGACCGTGCCGACCTCGTTGTTGGCGAGCATGATCGAGACGAGGATCGTCTTGTCCGTTATCGCGCTGGCGACGTCGTCCGGATCGACCATCCCGTACTTGTCGACCTTGAGGTAGGTGACCTCGTAGCCCTGCTTCTCGAGCCGCTTGCAGGTGTCGAGCACCGCCTTGTGCTCGATGACGCTCGTGATGATGTGGTTGCCCTTGTCCTTGTAGAACTCGGCGACCCCCTTGATCGCGATGTTGTCGCTCTCGGTCGCGCCCGAGGTGAAGACGATCTCCTTGGGGTTCGAGGCGCCGATGAACCTGGCGAGCGTCTCGCGCGCGTGGGTCACCGCCTCCTCGGCCGTCCACCCGAAGACGTGGCTCCGGCTCGCGGCGTTGCCGAACTTGCTGTTGAAGTACGGCAGCATGGCGTCGAGGACACGCGGATCGACCGGGGTCGTCGCGTGATAGTCCATGTAGATCGGAAGTTGGATACCCATGGTGTTCTCGTTCAGCGGTGATTCGAGCCCTGGCGGCAATGCCCATTGCCGCCGCGGATCCCGGCGACGAGCTCAGGCTCGGCCTGGCTCTTGTCGTGGAGGTTACAGTGCGTGCAGGCGGCGACGAGCTCTGCCGGATCGCACGTCTCGCAGGTGTCCAGGTAGGCCAGGCTCGCGATGAGCTCGTGCTCGAGGGTCTCGAGGTGCGCGATCTGCTCTCTCACCTCCTCGAGCTTCTGCTGGTAGACGTCCCGGATCCGCGACATCGCGCCGGGGGCTGACGAGGACGACTCCCAGGTCGAGACGATCTGCTGGATCTGGCTCAGCGACAGGCCGAGGTCGTGGAGCTTGCCGATCCACCGGACCCGCGTGAGGGCCGCGTTGTCGTAGAGCCTGTAGCGCCCCTTGGAGCGGGCGTGCGGCCTGAGCAGCCCGACTTCCTCGTAGTGGTGGATGGCCCGCACCGTCTTCCCGGTCGCCTTGGCGATGTCCCCCACCTGAAGGAGGCGGTCCTCCTCTTCGGCGAGGTCGGGTGCCCCCAGGGGGCCGGGTGCCCCCAGGCTTGCGTCCGTTCGGGACGTGCTGGACGCGAGGGGCCCGACGATGCTTTGCTCGCAGGCCTCGTGGGCGACGGGAAGATGGTGCCGGGCTGTCATCGGGGAACCCTGACCCTTACGTGTGCGTTAGGGTTGCGGACCTTGTAGGGCGCCGGGCCAAGCCTGTCAACCAGGTTGTACGGGGGCCTGCGTGACACAGCGGAAGGAGGCGGAATCGGGCGCGGCTCGACATGCTGGAGAAGCCTCTTCCCGGCCGCGCGACGAACGAAGAGCCCGGCGCGTGACGCGGCCGCCGCCCGGGGACCGGAGGGAGCCGAGGGCGGGACGAAAGCTATGCTGCGCCGCGTCGAAACCTGTGCGACTGCTTCGGCCTGTCCGCTGGCTGAGCGCGGCCGAAGCGACCTCGACAGTTGATCGTCACGAGACCCTCGCGGCGCGCCCTCGTGGGCTGGCGTGGCGAGCTCTGCTCTCATCGGGAGCGCTCGCTCAGCCTGAGCGCGGGTGCCCGACCGTCCTCCTGACCCCGGCCCGCCCCGCGCGTGGACCGGTCATGCACGCCGGACGGGAATGACGGACGGTGCGCCGCGCCGGGTTCGGGCCTTGGTGGAGTGACGATCACGCGAGCGCCGTCAAGCGCTCTGCCTCATCAAGCTCATCAAGCGCGCCGCAGCGCAGCCGCCGGACCGCACGGGTAGGGATAGCTACCCAGGGCGGCGCGAGAGTGGTACGGTCGCCGCGCGGGGAAGTGAACGACATGGCCGAAAAGAAGCGAGTTCTGTTCGTGGGCTCATTCAAGCCCCCGGTCGACGGAAGGATAGGCGGCCAGTACTTTGCCTGCCGCTCTCTGATCGACAGTGGCCTGGGAGATGAGTTCGATTTCCTGCTCGTCGACTCCACCATTGACTCGATCCGGGTCCGGTCGGCGCTCCACAGGATGCACAAGATCGTGCCGAGGGTGCTCCGGTGCATCAAGGACCTCCTGTTCTCGCGGGTAGATGCCGTCCTGCTGTTCTCGAGCTCCGGGTTGAGCTTCGTGGAGAAGGGCTCGGTCGGGCTCCTGGGCAAGCTGCTCGGGAAGAAGGTCGTCATCTTCCCTCGCTCGGGGCCCATTGTCGATAACGTGGCCCGGAGCAAACTCTATCGAGAGTATCTGAGCCTCGTCGTCAGGTCCTGCGATGTGGTGATATGCCAGAGCGAGCACTGGCGGAGCTTCTTCTCGAGCTTTGTGCCCGAGGAGAGCGGCGTCGAGCTGCTCGTCATAGAGAACTGGCTTCCCGATTCGTATTTCGCCAGAGGTGCGGCGAAGAGCTATCCCCAGAGCATGGATAGGCCCCTGAAGGTCCTCTATTACAACCGTATTGAGAGGGGAAAGGGCATCTATGATTTTCTGGAAGCCATGCTCCTCTTGCAGAGCGAGAACGCTCCGGTCGAGGCCAGGATCTACGGGGACGGGAGCGAGCTGGACAACGTCAAGGCGTTCATCCGCGAGCGCGGCCTCAAGAACACCGAGTATGCGGGCTGGCTCTCCACGGACAAGATGGATGTGATCCCTTCCTTTGACCTGTGCGTGTTCGCCTCCCACAGCGAAGGGTTCCCGAACGCGCTGCTGGAGGTCATGGCGCTGGGCGTCCCGGCCGTGGCCAGCAGGGTCGGCGCCGTCAACGACCTGATCGTCTCCGGCGTCAACGGTATCCTGGTGGACGTCGGCCGCCCGGCGCAAATCGCCGACGCTGTCCGCACAGTGCTCCGCGAGCCAGCGTTGCTGGAGCAGTTCTCGCGTCGCTCGCTCGAGCGGACCAGCCAGAACAGCGTCAACAATGCCGTGAGCAAATTCATGTCGATGTTGTCGGAGCTATGAAGAACCCGGCCGTACTGATGTACAGGATAGGAAATTTCTTCTATCGAAACAGGATGGTGCTCATCGCCACGATGATCACCTGGCTGAACAGGTTCTTGTTCTCGGCGTTCGTCCCTTCGTCGGCGACGATCGGGAAGAATTTCAAGCTGGGCTACTGGGGGCTCGGCGTGGTGATCCACTCCAGGGCGGTCATCGGCGACAACTGCCTCGTCAGCCAGAACGTGACGATAGGCAGGAATTTCGGCAGCCAGGGGGTCCCGCGGATCGGGAACGACGTCTATGTCGGGACCGGGAGCGTCGTCTTCGGCGACATCTCCGTCGGCGACAACGTGATCATCGGGGCCAACAGCGTCGTGAACAAGGACGTGCCGTCGAACACCGTCGTCGTCGGCAATCCGTTGAAGGTGATCGCCTCCGGGCGAACATTGAAGTACTACGAGCTGGACGACCCCAGCGCGTGAGTCGTGAGGCCGACGGCGTCGGCTGACGCTTCTCGATCCACAGAGCAGGGACATCCAGAGGACGTGGCGCCGGTCGACGGCGCGCGGCGTCGCGCTCGACGGCCGCCTCGGCGCCTGTCCGGCGTACCCGCCGCGGCGACCCTGCGAGCATCGTCGTCTCTCTGTCGGAGGTCCTCGCGAGCAGCCCCTGCGACAAGGGGCTGCCCTCTCGGCGGGCGGGGGAGGAGACGGCGGGGGAGGGACGCCTGCGCTCCTCGCGGCGCCGGCGGATGCCAGGCGAGCGTGGGCGCGGGACGACGTCAGGCGAGCGCCGACGCCGGCTGAGCGAGCGAGGGGACAGCGGAGGGCCTCTCCTCGGGATGGGACAGGTGCGCCTCGGGGACCAGATCCTCCAGCAAGCGCCGAAGCTCGGCGTCGTTGCCCGCGCGGGCCGCGCTCGCGAGGTGCTCGAGCGCCCGATCCAGCCGCTCCTTCGGGACGGGCTGGATCCGGCCGACGAGGACCTTGGGGTGCGGGGTCGCGCCGTAGGCCTCGCTGTCGAGCAGCAGCTCCTCGGCGAGCTTCTCTCCCTGGCGGAGACCCGTGAACTCGATCTTGATGTCGTCCGGATTGGGGCACGACAGCTCGATCATGAGCTTCGCGAGATCGATGATCTTCACCGGCTTGCCCATGTCGAGCACGAAGATCTCGCTCCGCGACCCGAGCGCGCCTGCCTGGAGGACGAGCTGCGTCGCCTCCGGGATCGTCATGAAATAGCGCTGCACCTCCGGGTGAGTGACCGTGACGGGGCCGCCATTCCTGATCTGCTCCCGGAAGAGCGGGACCACGCTGCCGTTGCTCCCGAGCACGTTGCCGAAGCGGACCGCGACGTAACGGGTCCTGCTCGTCGCCCCTCGCGTCTGGATCACCATCTCGGCCACGCGCTTGCTGCACCCCATCACCGAGGTCGGATTGACCGCCTTGTCGGTCGAGATGAGCACGAACGTGTCGGTGCCGAACTCGTGCGCAGCGTCGGCGACCGTGCGGGTCCCGAACACGTTGTTCTTGAGCGCCGCGGCGCTGTTCAGCTCCATCATGTGCACATGCTTGTGCGCCGCGGCGTGGAGCACGACCATGGGCCGATGGCGACGGAAGATCGACCCGATCCGGTCGCGATCGGTGATGTCGCAGACGAGCGGGACGAGCGACGCACTGGGGAACGCCTGCCGCAGCTCGCGCTCCAGGTAAAAAAGCCCGTTCTCGTTGTGGTCCAGCAGGAGGATCTTGCGCGGACGAAAGCGCATCGCCTGCCGCACGAGCTCGCTCCCGATGCTGCCGGCGGCGCCGGTCACCAGGATCGTCCGCCCCTCGATGAGCTGCTGCACCTGCTTCACGTCGAGCGTCACGGGGTCCCGGCGGAGGAGATCCTCGATGGCGACCTCGCGGATCTGCGAGAACCCGCCCTCCTGGATGTGCTCGGCGACGCTCGGGATCGTCTTCGTCTGCACGTTCAGCTGGCGGCAGATGTTGACGATCTCCTTGATCCGCGAGCCCGGGGCGCTCGGGAGCGCCAGCACGATGAGCTTCACGTCATGGTCCGCGGTGGCCTTGCGCAGCGTGGCCTCGTCCGCGGGGCCGAGCACGCGAACGTCTCGGATGCGCGCCTGCCACTTCATCGGGTCATCGTCCACGAAGCCGCAGACGTTCCACTTGCGGTCGGGCATCCGCTGCAGGCTGCGGAGCAGGCTCTCGCCCGCGTCGCCCGCGCCCACGATGAGTACCTGCGTCGCGTTCGTGCTGCGCCTGGCTCGCTTGAGCTCGCGCACCCCGCGAATCGCGGACCGGAGGCCGCCGGCGAGCACGACGGACAGCAGCAGCTCTCCCACGTACACGGATCGAGGCAGTTGCGCGCGGCGTAGCACGAACTCTGCCACCACGACGAGCGCCGCCGTGCCGAGGGCGGTTGTGCGCAGCAGCTTCCAGAGGTCGGGCAGCCCGGTGTACCGCCACAGGCCATGGAACAGCCCGAAGGCATAGAACGTGATCGCGCGGCACACGAGGAGCGTTCCGAGAGCATAGGGCCAGTTGCTCCGGAATGGCTGGTGGATCCCAGCCGGGTCCCCGTCGAAGCGAAGGAGCAAGGCGCCGCCGAACGCGAGCGACCAAAGCACGAGGTGCGCCAGTACGATGATGCTGCGTCGGACCAGCGTGACGTTCAGTGTGCTCTTTATCATAATTCGAAAGGCTGGGTTCGCCTGTCAGACGAACCGTAGAAGGCGCGTCAAGCGCGACGCCATTCTTCTCGAACCTGCCCGTTCGTGCAAGACGAGCAGCGTGCGGTGCGGGCAGGTTTTCCCATGAAGGTGAGCTGGTTTCGCTTGATGTCGCCCCGGTGTCATCCTTTTGCTTCCTGCTCGACGGTCCATTGCTGGGGCGTTGCCTCCGGCTTCCCACCAGCGCGCCTCGGGCCGGTTTCCCGGACCGTGAGCGCACTCACCGGACCCGCAGTTGGGTGCGGGGCTGCGCGACGACATTCAGCTTAAAAGAGCATCGTGAGAGTTTTCCAGTGGCACGGTTCTGTTAATGTGTGTTCAATTACAAATATGAGCCGCTCGGCGGCTCACCCCGATCATGGGGCGCACCTCGACCGCGGGGAGATGGGGCGTACCCGGTGTACCCAACCACGGTGAGGTGATGGTCGGGCCCGGAGCCGACCGCGGGAGTGCACCCCGGTCCGAGCCAACCCCAACCACGGTGAGGTGGCGGCAGGGCCGGGGGCCCCAACCACGGTGAGAGGGCTCCGGGCCGGGGGGCCCCAACCACGGTGAGGTGGCTGTGAGGTGGCTCCCGCCGGGCCGGGGGCCCTGACCCCGGTGAGGTGGCGCCGGGCCGGTGGCAACCACGGACGTACCTCAACCACGGTGAGGGCGTAATCGGGCGGTACCCGAACCGTACGGGGGTCGACGGCTGTACCTCAACCTCGGTGAGGCGCACGGCGGGCGGGGACATTGGAAAGGGTCCTCGGCGACCGGGAGGCGCTGCCACGGCCGGGACCTCCTCCGGCTCATTGGCATCCCAACAGGACAGAACAGTGCTTTTACGTCTTGGGCGTAATTATACGGTCTCGACGTATACCCCATCTGGGCGATCGTGCTCGCTCGGCTGCTGCTCGCTTGCGCCGATGCTCGCGCACGTTGTTCGCGCAGCGCGCCGCGGATGGCGGCCGCGTATCCGGGCGACCCATGATGGCCGCTGCGTACCCGGCGAGCCTTGCTGGAGGAGCAGATTGGCCTCCGATGTGATGGCCTCACCGCCGAAGGGCGGGAGACCGCGGTCGGGCGCCGCCTCGACCCGGAGATCCTCAACCTCACGGCGCGGTTTGGTGTATGTTGCCGCCGGGCCGACGTCAGGAACTCGCCCTGTTCTCACGCCGCTGACGTTCTCTGTGGCGTTGGCTCGCTGTCCTCGGAGGCGCGCTGTCCATTGCACATTCTCTACGTGTCGCAGTACTTCCCTCCTGAAGTGGGGGCGCCTCAGGCGCGGGTGTCCGAGCTCTCCAGGGCCTGGGTCAAAGCAGGGCACACCGTGCATGTGCTCACGGGAATGCCCAACTATCCCACGGGCGAGCTGCCAGAGGAGTACCGCGGCCGCGTCCTCGCGCGCGAGGTGTTCGACGCCGTCAACGTGGTCCGTACCTGGATCTACGCGACGCCGAACAAGAAGATCGTCCGCCGGTCGCTCGCGTATGTCTCTTATGCCCTCTCGGCCGTCTCGCTCGGTCAATGGTTCGCGCCGGCTCCCGACGTCGTCGTCGCCACGAGCCCGCCCATCCTCGTGGCGCTCGCCGGCTTTCTGATCGCGCGTCTCCGCGGCGCGCCGTTCGTCTTCGAGGTGCGCGATCTCTGGCCGGAGTCGATCGTCGCCGTCGGCGCGCTCCCGGAGGGGCACCGCGCGGTCGCGGCGATGCGCAGCCTCGAGGAGTTCCTGTACCGGGAGGCCGACCGGATCGTCGTCGTGACCGAGAGCTTCCGAGAGCGCCTGCGCGACCGGGGCGTCCCTGAGGGTAAGATCAGCGTGGTCACGAACGGCGTCGATCTCGAGCGCTTCAGCCCCGCCGCGGAGGGCAACGCGCCGGACGCCGACGCGGAGCTCCGCGAGGAGCTCGGGCTCGCGCCGGAGCATGTCGTCTGCTCCTACGTCGGGACGCTGGGGATGGCTCACGGTCTGCACGCGGTGCTCGACGTCGCGGCGCGCGCTCGCGCCGCGGAGCCGGCGCTCCGGTTCCTCTTCGTCGGCGAGGGCGCGGAGAAGAGCAAGCTCGAGGCGCGCGCGCGGGATGAGGGGCTCGATAACGTCGTCTTCCTCGGCCAGCAGCGGCGCGACAGGATGCCGTCGCTCTATCGCATCAGCGATGTCTGCCTGGTCCCGCTGCGCAAGAGCGAGCTCTTCACCACGGTCATCCCGTCGAAGATGTTCGAGATCATGGCCATGGAGCGGCCCCTCGTCATCTCGGTGGACGGGGAGGCGCGGCGGATCGTCGAGCGCTCGGGCGGCGGGCTCTTCGCCCCGCCGGAGGACGTGGACGCGATGCTCGAGGCGATCCGCAGCCTCGCGCGCAGCCCGGCGCTTCGCGAGGAGATGGGGCGCGCCGGCCGGAGCTTCGTCGAGCGGGAGTACGACCGCGACGCGCTGGCGGGACGGTATCTCGAGGTGCTCGCGGAGGTGGCCGGGGCGCCGGCGGCCGCGCGACAGGGAGCGTCCTCTTAGGACGGGAGTGTCGAATCATGTCAACTACGAGCTGCTTGGTCACTGGAGGAACCGGCTTCGTCGGCGCCCGCGTCGTGGAGGCCCTGCTCCGCCGCGGCGATCGCGTCACCGTGCTCGGGCGCAAGCCCGCGGGGGCGGCGGGAGCGGGCGAGGGCGCCGCGCCGGCGTTCGTCCGCGGAGATCTCGAATCGACGGCGCTCGATCTCGGCGGCGAACCCTACCAGGTCGTCTACCACGTCGCCGGTCTCGCCCACGTCGTCCCGAGGACCGACGCGGACCGCCGACGGTTTCATGACGTCAACGTCAAGGGGACGGAGCGGCTGCTCGAGGCGCTCGGCCGCGATCGACAGCTGCCCGAGGCCTTCGTCCTCGTCAGCACTGTCGCTGTCTACGGCGCAGACGAGGGGCGGTCGCTGGACGAGGACACGCCCCGCAGGGCGGGCGATCCGTACGGCGTGAGCAAGCGGGAAGCCGAGGACGTCGTGCTCGCGTGGGGCCGAGAGCGCGGCGTCCGCACAGCGATCGCGCGCCTGCCGCTCGTCGCCGGCGGCGGCGCCCCCGGCAACCTCGGGGCGATGGTGCGCGCGCTGCGGCGCAAGCGCTACCTCGGCGTGGGCGACGGCGCGGCCCAGCGCAGCATGGTGATGGCGCGCGACGTGGCCGAGATCCTGCCGAAGATGGCCGAGACGGGCGGCACCTACAACCTGACCGACGGCCACCACCCGACGTTCGCCGAGCTCGAGGCGGTGCTCGCCGGAGCGCTGCGCCAGCCGGTGCCCCTCCGGCTGCCGATGTGGCTGGCCGACCTGGGCGCGACCGTCGGCGACCGCCTCCAGCAGCTCCTCGGCCGACCGATCCCGCTGAACCACCGCACGCTCGGGAAGATGACCTCGACGCTCACGTTCGACGATCGCCGCGCGCGGGAGGCGATCGGGTGGCGCCCGTCGCGGGTCGTCGACTGCGCCGCGGAGCTCGTCGCATGAAGCTCGCCGCCGTATTTCTCGTCGCCCTCACGGCGAGCTGGGCCGCCGTCCGCGCGCTCGTCCCGTTCCTCCGCAAGACCGGCCTCATGGACGTGCCGAACGCGAGGAGCTCCCACGCCGCCCCGACGCCGCGCGGGGGCGGCGCCGGCCTCCTCGCGGGCGCCGCGGCGGCGGCGGTGGCCGCGGCGCTGCTCGGGCTGCCGGTCGCGAAGGTCGAGCTCTTCATCGCCGTGGCGTTGATGGCCTTCGTCGGGTTCCTCGACGACCGCTCCGGAGGCCTGTCGGTCCGGCTCCGGCTCGGGCTCCAGGTCGTCGCCGCGGGCATCGTGGTGCTGCGCGCAGGAGGGCTCGGCCGCCTGCCGCTCCCGCCGCCCCTCGACGTCGAGACGGGCATCTTCGCCTACCCGATCGCGGTGGTCTGGCTCGTGGGCGTCCTCAACATCTACAACTTCCTCGACGGGATCGACGGGTTCGCCGGCATGCAGGGCGTGATCGCCGCGCTCGCGCTCGCGTTCCTCGGCGGTGGCGCGACCCCGCTGCTCGCGATGGGGCTCGCTGTCGCGGGGGCCTGCGCCGGCTTCCTCGCGCACAACTGGCACCCGGCCAAGGTGTTCATGGGCGACGTCGGGTCCGCGGCGCTCGGGCTGATGCTCGCGGCGCTCCCGTTCGAGCTCGACCCTGCGGCGCGCGGCCCGGCGGTGTTCGCGGCCGCGCTGAGCCTGTGGTTCTTCCTCGCGGACGGCACGTTCACGATGGGCCGGCGCCTGCTGCGCGGCGAGAAGATCTGGGAAGCTCACCGCTCCCACCTGTACCAGCGCCTCGTGCGGACCGGCCTCACGCACGCCGAGGTGGCGCGGACCGTCGGCGTCGCGGCAGCGCTCGTCGCCGGGGCGGCGTGCGCCGCGCACCGCAGCGGATCGGCGGCGCTGTCCTGGGGCGCGCTGCTGCTCGCGCTCGCGCTCTTCGTCCTCTACGCGAAGTGGACCTCGAGCCGCGAAGCGCGGCTCGGCCAGGCCCTGCGGGCGGTGCGCGGCCAGGACGCGCGCGACTAGAGCGGGCTCGGGCTACCAGCGGATCCGGATGTCGCCGCGCCAGCCGTCGCGCACCTCGCCGCATCCGGAGAACACCACCGCCGCTCGCGGCTGCCGGAAGCACGGGTGCCACACGCCCGAGCTCCGCGTGAGCGCGAGCTGGACGCCCTCGATCGCGAGCGACTGGCGCTCCAGGGCCGCCTCGTCGAGCCGGAGCCGGGAGCACGCGCTCGTCCTCTCGCCGCCGAGGATCTCGTCCTGGATCACGAGCTCTCGCTCGTGGAGAGCGAGCCTCCGGCGATGCCGGGGGGAGCCGGGGAGAGCGCGGTACCCGTCGTGCTCGGCATCGACGGCGACGTGCGACGCGCCGTGCTCCAGCCGGCGCACCTCGGCGCGCGCCCGGCGACCGACGCGGAACGCGCTCCACACCTCGCTCGAGTCCACGCCGCCGATCTCGACGGTGTTGTGCGTGCGCGTGGCGCGGGTCGCCTCGCGATCGGGGTCGTTTTTGTAGCTGGAGACGCCGAAGTCGACGACGGCGCGCTCGCCCCGGATCCACAGCTCGAACGTGAGCGCGTCCGCGTGCACGTGCCCGGGTTGATAGGGAGCTCCATCCATCCCCGCGTCGAACGCGAGCCAGGCCTGCTGGCCGAACCGCAGGATCACCCACCCGGTCGCCTCGAGGTGCTGGAGCGACGGCCCGGCGTTCGGCGGCGCGCCGGGGGACCCGCCCGGCGCGAACAGGCCGAGCGCAGCGCCGAGGGCGAGGACGCGATCGAGCTCCGGCGCGGAGTCGAACGAGGCGTCGTTGAACAGCGGATAGGTGCCGTCCGGCGCGCGGACGGCGGTGGCCCACGCCAGGGCTCTCTTCGCCGTGGCCCACCAGAGATCGGGCACCTCGCGCCCCGCCGCGCGCCCGAGCTCGATGGCCTCGAGCAGCCCGGCCGTCAGGGCGAGGTGGTACGAGGCGGAGCGCTCGAAGTGCCCGCCGTCCTCGAGGAACTGCTCCGGGAGCTGCCACGCGAGCAGCGCCGAGCCGAGCCTCCACCACACCTCCGCCTCGACCCCCTGGGCGACCGCGCCCCCGCACGCGAGCCCGATGCCGTTCTCCAGGAGATGATTGGCGAGCAGGTGCAGCTCCAGGCCGCGCGCGATGGCCCGACACGCGCGCGCCAGCTCGGCCGCGAGCCCGGGGCGCCCGAGGCGCGCCGCCACCGCCAGCCTGCGGGCGCGCACCGAGGCGGGGTAGGGGTGAAATGCGATGGGATCGTCCCAGGTGCTCGGGGCGGGGAGGGTCGGCTCGGCCCCGACCTCGCAGCCGTAGGCGCGCTCGTACGCGTGCAGGAGCGAGCCCTCGGGGATAGCCGCCAGGCGCGCGCGCCCGCGCTCCTTCTCGGCCTCGGCGAAGGCGACGAACAGCGGGCTCGGGGGAGCGAAGCCGGACCGGAGGCGCGGGGCCAGCGCGGCGGTCGGTCCCCTGCCCAGCGCGCGCTGGCCGAGGGCGATCGGCCGGGCGAGCGCCTGGATCGGGTGGAGATGGGCGAGGGTGCGGGCGATCCGCGGGAGGGTCATCGGTCGGATCCTGCGCTGTCGCTCACGCGCGCGCCCCCGGACAGGGAGGAAGGGCAGGGGAGAGGGAGCGGAGGTTCATGGGGATCGAGGGAGGCCTTCGCGCGTGTGGGGGGCGCTCTCGAGGAAAACGGCGGATTCAGCAGCTCAGGGCGAGCGGTCGGATCTCCGTTCCACCATGGATGCTGTCGATGTGCCGGAAGCCGCCCTCGGTGCGCGCGAACAGCGAGGCTTTCTCGATGTCGCGGTTGTCGATCACGAGGAGCAGCCCGTCGGGCGCGAGGGCGCGCCAGAAGTTGCGCATGGCCTGGCGGAGCTGCTCGTCGGAGAAGTAGGCGCGGTTCAGCAGGTTCGCCGCCTTGATGACCGTCGGAGCAGGGCCGTCCCATGGCTGGAAGATGTCGTGGGTCCTCAGCACCACGCGCGCGTCGCGGCGCGCGAGCTCCTGGAGGCGCGGCTGGACGAGGGACACCTCCGGGTACGCGGGGTCGTACGGCGGGATGCCGTCCTGCAGCCAGGGGGACGCCCAGCGCGGCAGCCATCGCAGACCTTCCGCTGCCGGATAGAACAGCAGTCGCGGGGTGGCCGCGAGGACGCAGGCGCCGTCGGCGTCGTAGAAGAAAGCGCGCCCGCGGTCGTCGGTGCGCACGCGGAGCGAGAGCGCCCTGTCGGTGACGAAGTAGGACGCGAAGGCGTCGCCGAGCGTGGTCAGGAGATCGAGCGCCGTGCTGCCGTCGGAGGCCCCGACGTCGAGGACGACGGGGCGCTGCTGCCCGAGCGCTTTCACGAGGAGAGCATCGCTCTGCCGGTGCCTGCCGGGCCGCGTCGTCTTGTGGGTGCCGCTGAGCAAGAGGATGGAGACCCGCTCCGAGAAGACCTCGGGCGCGGCGATCTGCTCGGGCCGGAGCAGGTCCCGCGGGTCCGGGAAGCAGATCCTGCGCGGCAGCCCCAGCGAGGGCCAGCCTGCTCGGTTCAGACGAAGGGGGATTCTCATGGTGAGTGGGTCTAGCCTTCCCGTGGTTGAGCTTTTATCGCGGCGCCGCGCCGCGCGGTACATCCTCGACGTCGCTCGGTCTCGAGCGTCCTCGCGCGGGTCGATCGCGCCTCGGCGCGCCTACCGCCTGGGCGCCGACGGGTGGCCGATGCCCGCGCCGCGCAGGCGCGGTCCCGCCTTCTTGCGCATCGGGTGGCGGCCCAGCAGCCCGCCCCGGATGTGCTGGATGAGCGACGTGAGCAGGTGCACGGCGAGCGCAGCGATCGCCAGCGAGAGCGTGATCTTGAGCAGCGCGGCCAGCTCGCCTCGGAACTGGTTGTAGGCGAACGAGGCGAGGTTCGCCGCGGCGGCCCGGACGAGCAGGGACGCGTCGCGCGAGCCGGCCGCGAGGAGCGGCAGCATGAAGAAGAGCGCGCTGAAGACCCCGATCTCGACGGCGGTGCCAGCCAGCCCGATGTTCAGGTACCCTTCGGCGGCGGCGCCCATCGCGAAGCCGCCGCCGTGGCGCGCGAAGTCGGGAGCCGCCCACTGCGCGTACCGCTGCGCGAGGCCGAGCGGCCGGTCGCTCCAGAGCGGCTTGGGCACGAGGATGAGGAACGCGTTCACCCAGCTCTCGCCGGGGTAGGTGATGATCGGCGGCTCCTCGTTCACGACGATGACGAGGTTCGCGTAGATTCGCTTGAGCTCCCCGATCTCCAGCGGGTTCTCGACGCGGTCGAGGTGCGCGGCGGCCGAGGAGATCTGCGCCTCGAACCCGCTGCCCTGCTTGGCCCGGGCGCCCTCGACCGCGATGCCATAGAAGAGGATGCCCACGATCCCGACGCCCATCCACAGGCGCCGGATCTTGATGCCGTAGGCATGCAGGGCGAGCGCGACGGAGAGCAATGTCCAGACGAGCGGGCCGCGCCGCCCCATGACCGTGTTGAGGAGGATGCTCACGAAGAAGCACGCCGCCGCGAACGATATCCCCTTCGGCATGGCCAGCCCGGCCTTGCGGAGCGACGCGACCCGGAGCACGAGGTAGACGATCGCGATCCCGACCAGGTACCAGCCCGAGGTGAGCAGACCCTTGCCATCCTCCTCGAGGTGGTTGGAGGCGTAGTTCATCGTGAAGAACCGCCCCACGCCGATGGTGGCGATCCACGCGACCACGAGCCCGAGCCCGAGCAGGCCCACGCCGATCGTGGCCCAGTCCTGCTCGTGCATCGCCCTCGGCGAGCGCGACGGGACCAGGCGCTCCGCGTCCGGCTCCTCCCTCGGCCGGCTCAACGCCGTGCACGCGATGGCGCACCCGACCGCGCCGGCATAGCCCACCTGCATGGCGAGCGCCTCGTGGCTCGGCAAGGCGAACTCCCGGGAGCTCAGGAGTCGCAGGATGGGTGAGTAGCCGACGCTCAGGAAGTAGGTCGCCGGTATGTAGGTCTCCGGATCGAGCGGATGGAAGCGGGGGCCGCCGGCGCGGGCGAGCGACGGAGTGGCCAGGAGGAGCAGCAGGCCGATCGTCCACCCGCGCCCGTCGCCCATCGTCCCTTCGAGGATGGGGCCGATCGTCGCGACCGCCGCGACGAGGAGCGTCGCGGCCAGCCGGCCGAGCGGCGCGTTCCTCCGCGCGGGGCCCGCGCCGGCGGCGCGCCGCGCGCCGCGCGTACGGGAGAGGTTCAACGAACGCAAGGACGGTGCTCCTCAGTTCGGCAAGGGGGGCGGCGGAGCGTCGGCCGGGTCCGGGGGCGTCGGCTCGTCGGGCGTCCGGTAATAGCCTTCCCGCTTGTCGCCGTAATAATGATAAGCGCCGTACTCCCGGCGGTTCAGGTCGGCGGCGTTCAGCACGACGCCCACGGTCTGGCCACCGACGTCGAGCAACGCCCGGATCCCGTGGCGCGCGAAGTCGTGCGTCGTGGCCGAGGCGCGTACGACGAGCACGGTGCCGTCCACCAGCGTCGACAGCACGGCGCCGTCGGTGACGGCGCCGATGGGCGGGCTGTCGATGATCACCCGGTCGAAGCGGCCCTGGAGCTTGCGGAGCAAGGCCTTGAATCGATCGCTGTGCAAGAGCTCCGCCGGGTTCGGCGGAATGGGGCCGGCAGGGATGACGTAGAGGTTGTCCACCTCGGTCTTCAGCGCGTTCTCGTCGTCGATCACGGAGTCATCGAGCAGCGCGCTCGTCACGCCGATCTCCGGTCCCTTGTCAAAGATGGCGTGGAGGCGCGGCCTGCGGAGGTCGCAATCCATGAGGACAACCCGCTGCCCCGCCTGCGCCATGGCGACGGCGATGCAGCAGCCCACCGTCGTCTTGCCCTCGGCGGGGCCGGCGCTCGCGATGAGGAGCGTCTTGTAGGGCTGGTCGGGCGACATGAAGAGCAGGTTCGTCCGGATCGCCCGGGCTGCCTCCGCGATCCCGCTCTTCGGCTGCTCGTGGACGATGAGCTCGGGCCGGCTCGGCGGGACCGCGAGCTTGCCCCGGCGGCGCGCCTTGCCGGAGAGGGCCTCGGCCCTGTCCTTCCGGTCGAACTCCGGGAGCAGGCCCAGGAAGGGCAGCCCGAGCTCCCGCTCGACCTCGTCCGGCGTCCTCATCGTGCGATCGAGCATCGCCCGCGCCAGCGCCGCGCCGATCCCGAGGAGCAGCCCGGCGAGGATGCCGATCGCGATGTTGAGCGCGACGCGGGGCCGGATCGCCTCGAGCGGGAGGTTCGGCCTGTCGAGGACACGGATGTTGTTCACCCGCATCATCCGCTGGAGATCGCTCTCCTTCGTGCGCTCCAGGACGATCTGATAGAGCTTCTCCGTGTTCTCCTTCGTCCTCCGGAGCCGGTCGTACTCGATCTTGAGGGAGTTCAGCTCGAAGGCCTGCTTCTTGGCGCCCTCGAGCAGCCCAGCGAGGCCCGTCTCCTGGCGTCTCACGATCGCGAGATCGCGGTTCACGGCGCCCTGAACATTCTTGATCTCGGCGATCAGCGAGTTCCTGTTGGCGGCGACCCGCTCGATCGCGGCGCGGACGTCGGGGTGGTTCTCCCCCTTGCCGGAGCCGATGAGCGCGTCGCGCTCACGGACGCACTCCTCGTGGCGAGCGCGCAGCGTCTGGAGCACCGGACTCTGGATGAGCTCGGAGGCGGGGAGATCGAGCGGGTTGTTCGGATCGACCTTCGCCAGCTCATGGCTGCGCGCGGAGAACTCCTCGCGCTTCGTGCGCACGGCCGTGAGGGCGTCGTTGATCTGCTTCATCTCCTCGCGGAGGAGGTTCGTCTTGTCCTCGAAATCGATGTCGAGGATGTTGTTGCTCTTCTTGTACTCGTGCAGCGACGTCTCGCTGCTCTCGAGATCGGTCTTCAGCTTGTCGAGCTGCGTCCGGAGCCAGTCGACGGCCGAGTTCGTCGAGGTGAGCGCGTCGTCGAGGTTCTGCTCGATGTAGACGTCCATCAGCATGGAGAGGATGCGCTGCGCCCGCTCGCGATCGGCGTCGTTGAAGCGGATGATGGCGAGGCGGCTGTCCTTCACCGGCTCGACCGCGAGCCGCTCGCGCAGCTCCTCGGCGGCCTCCTCCGGGCTCACGCTCATCGGCGCGGGGGCCGCCGCGTCCCTCGGCAGATCCTTCAGAAAATACGCATCGTTATGGAGGTTGAGCTGGGCGACGACAGCCAGCGCCACCCGTATCGACCGCATGACCTTGTACTGGGTCTCGTAGTACTCGCGGTTGTTCCAGTATGAGCCGGCGCCCATGTCGACGACCGTCTCGACGCCGCGGCCGAGGGGCCGCGGCGGGTTCGGGTCGAACTGCAATGTCGCCGTCGACTGGTAAATCTTCTTCTGTCCGAGCGTGTAAAACGTGACGCTGAGGGCGACGAAGAGCATCGTCGTCAACGCGATGGCCCAGTGCTTGCTGACCGTTCGCCAGGTGGCGACGAGGTCGATGGCGCGCTCGCCAGGGGCGTCGGAGCGGGCGGCGGTCGTGGGAGGAGCTCTGAGTTCGTCAGCCATAAGTCATGCGCTCGAGGCGCTACCATGCGGATAGGGGTGCGGCGGAGGGCTAAGGTGCCCGCCGAGCCCCCAAAATTCAAGCTGGCCCGCGGAAGATGGTGACGATGTGGTGGGATGTGCGCTGTTGGTGTGGCCGCTCACGCCCGGACCTCGGCGCGGCCAGGTGCAGCGGGCTGTGCGCGATGCTACCTCGGTGGCGATCGGGTACGCTGTCGCCGAGCGGCTGACAGCGTGCGCGTCGAGAAGAGCAGCATGGAACGATCGTCCTCCGTAACGCGCTGTGCGGTAGCGAGCGCGGTTTGCTCCGCGTTCCTGCTCCACGGAACCATGGCCGCCGGCGACTGGGCTTCTGCGCGCCACGATCCGCAGCGCACGGGCGCCACGCAGTCCACGAGCAATATCGTGAAGCCTGCGCCCTACTGGCGGGCATACCTCGGCGGCGTGCTCTCGCCGAACAGGATGCTCGCCGACGACGTGAACCAGGATGGCGAGCTCGACATGCTCTTCGTGTCCGGCGGCCGCGTGGTGCTGTCCGATCCGCAAGGGTTCATCCACTGGAGCACCCCTTCCCTGGGGTTCCAGGCGCTGCACGCGCTCGATGATCTCGACGGCGACGGGCGGCTCGAGGCGGTCGTGCTCAGCGGCGCGGGAGCGGCCGTCGTGGCCGGCGACAGCGGGGCCGTCCTCTGGCGCGAGGAGGCCTCGGAGCTCGGGGCGCTCGGCTCCGCGCGCCTCGCCGATCTCGACGGCGACGGCCACCTCGATCTCTTCCTCGACGAGTGCGGATGCTGCGGCGTGCGCACGGACAGCCCAGGCGTGATCTATAGCTTCGCGCGCGGGTTCGACGCGGTGGAGAGGCTGCCCCCGCCCCCGCAGCGCTTCCACTGTGGCGCCACGGTCAACACGGTGGGCGACTGGGATGGCAACGGCATCGCGGACCTCATGGTCTCCTCGCACGATAGGCTGTTCTTCGTCTCGGGGACGGGGACAGTGTTCGCGGAGTCGGCGAGCATCGCCGGGTACATCGGCGGCGCGCTGTGCGAGGCGGTGAGTCTGGGCGACCCTTCCACACCTGGCCAGCACGCGCTCTGCTTCCAGAACCGCGTCATCTCCCAGCAGGGCGGGCGCGAGGTCACCCTGCTCGCGTACAGGCGGGGCGAGAGCCCCTCGCTCGCCGTCGTGTGGCGCAAGACGCTCGCCCCCAACGAGGGCGGAGACGCCCGCGCCCCGACGCAGCTCGCGTGGGATCTCGACGGCGACGGCGCGCTCGAGGTGGTGGTGAGCGGCAGCGCGGGGGACCGATGGACGTCCCTCGTGCTCGACGCGGCCACGGGCGACGAGCTCGCCGTCATCCCCGACGAGATCGCGCGGGGCGCGGTCCAGGGGAGCTCCGGCGCCGAGCGGTGGATCCTCACGTCGCGCGAGGAGCGCGTGTCGGCCTTCCGGTTCAGCCGCCAGGGCGGCGGAGGGGTCGAGCTGCTCTGGTCGCTCGACGGAGAGCGGATCCGCACGCGTACGGACTGGGGGCGGGCGCGCAGGACGGGCCTCATCTTCTCGCTTGTCACCCCGGATCTCACCGGGGACGGGCGCGACGATCTCGTGCTCGAGTCGACCTCGGAGCCCGTGGCGGTCACCGCCTACGAGCTGTTCGAGGGGGGGCCGTTGTCGGCCGCCATCCACCCCATCGAGCGCGGCGTCGACATCGCGGCGTTCGACGTCCTGCCAGAGACGCTTCCGGGGTCGCCGCGGCTCGTCGTCTCCCGCGACGACGGGTTCGTCACGCTGCTCGACGCCTCGCTCGCGCCCACGAACCTCGCGCAGGAGGGGCGCGACGTCCTGCCCGGGCTGCGCGTCGGCGGCTACAGCACCGGTCCGGGCGCTTACGTCGACTTCGGCCGGGCTCCGCTCGCGGCGAGGCTCGCCCCCGGCGACACGGCCGACAGCGTCGTCGTGGTCGACAGCCGGGGTGACCTCGTCCGGATCGCGTCCGAGGGGGCGAGCAACGTCGCGCCCGCCAAGGCGGCATGGCGCGTGATGGATGCGTTCGGCGCCTCCATCGCGCCCGCCGAGGGCGGCGCGCCGGCGACCCTCGCGTGCTTCAGGCGGCAGCACCCGATCACCGAGCCGGCGCGGTACTCGGTCGCGATGCTCGACGAGGGCGGCAGGCAGAGGCTCGAGGTCCCGCTGGAGAGGCCGCCGAAGTGGGACGTGCTGCACGGCGATCTCGACGGCGACGGCGCGCCCGAGCTCGTGGCGCTGACGGTCGATCACGACATGCGTACCGACCTCCTCGCCATCGAGCGGAGCGGCGGGGTGCGCTGGACCCAGCGCATCGCCGCCAGGGACGGGACCCAGGCCGCCGCGATCGCGGACTGGAACGGCGACGGGGCGCAGGACGTGGCGCTGGCCATCAACAAGGCCCGGGTGTTCTCGGGCCGGAACGGCAGCTCCCTCGGCGAGAGCGCCGAGGTGATCTCCTACTTCATGCCGATCCTCGCCGACGTGTCGGGCGATCCGCAGCTCGAAATGACGCTGCACGGCGGGTTCTTCCCTGCGCGGACGTTGTCGCACGACCTCCGCGCCGCGCTCTGGAGCGGGACGGAGGACAACCGCCCGTATCCGCACGGCGCGATCGCCACCTGCGAGGGCCGGTCGATCCTCGTCGAGGGCTCGTTCATGATGCCGGCGCGCCTCACGTTCACCGAGCTCGACGCCCCCCGGGCCGGGCGGGCGAGCGCGATCGTCCTCGCGGGCGACGCCGTGTTCGCGGACGAGCAGGCCGCGCGACAGGCGGACGCCGTCATGGGCCAGCTCGGCGACGTGGCGGTCTCGCGGAGCATCACGGGTGTCCTGTCCGACGGGAGCTCCGTGGTGGTCGGCTCCACCAACGGCTTCCTTTATGCCGTCGACACGTGCTCACAACGCCTCCTCTGGTCCCATCATTTCGGCAGCCCCGTCGGCGCGCCGATCCTCGCGGACACGGACGGCGACGGGAACGACGACATCGTGGTGAGCGTCGCGGATGGCTACCTCTACAACCTGCGGAACGAGAACCTGCCGGCGCCCGAGTTCGTGTGGGATGCCGACCCGAGCAGCCCTGACGCGGGCGAGGACGTCGACGAGATCATCACCAGAGACACGCTCCACGTGAGATGGTCGAAGGTGCCGTCGGCCACCTCGTATCAGGTGGCGGTCGTGGGCCAGGGGGATTACCTCGGCTCGCCGGCATGGCGGGACGTCGGCGACGTCTCCGAGGCATCGATCGGCAGGCTGCCGCTGCTCGACGGGGCGAAGTATTATGTCGGCGTACGCGCGGTCTCGGCCGCCGGGCTCTCCCCGGATCGCGGGTCGGACGGCGTGATCGTGAGGATGCCGCAGGGCGAAGGGGGCGGCGGGGCCGGCGGGACCGGCGGAAGCGGCGGCGGGACCGGCGGAAGCGGCGGCGGGACCGGCGGAAGCGGCGGCGGGACCGGCGGGACCGGCGGAAGCGGCGGTGGGGCCGGGGCGGGCGGCGCTGGCGATGGTGGCGCCGGCGGCGGACCTGCGCTGGAGGACACGCTCCTCTACGGCCGTGGCTGCGCTTGCTCCGAGGCACCGGGGCAACTCCTCGGGGCGCCCTGGCCGGCAGGCCTCGGCGCCGTCGCCGCCGCGCTCCTCGCCCTCGCGCGCGCCCGCGGCACGGCGGTCGCTCGGTCGAGCCGCCGCGCCGCGCTGCGCGGGCGCGGCGGGCAGAGCTAGAGGCCCACGCCCCGCCCCAGCGCCAGCGTCAGCGCGAAGGCAGAGATCAGCAGGAACAACGTTCCCAGCGCGTACCGCCGCATGGGTGCGTCGGTCAGGAAGGCGAGCCGCGCCACACCGACGAGCACCGACGGGCCGAACACCCCGAAATTCCGGATCAGGGGCTCGGGCGCCAGCAGCAGGACGCCGGCCACGCACGCGCTGCTCACCACGCTGCCGACAGGGAGCGTGCGGCGGGACCGCGGGCCGCAGAAGTAAACGCACAGGGAGTCGGTGACGTGGGAGCACATCCCGGAGACCAGCATGGTCAGCGTCATGGCGTCGCGCGCGGCGCCGGAGAACGGCAGCCAGGGGATCGGGACAGCGAAGAGCGCGAAGAGGATCGCGGCCGTGGCCGAGAGCGCCGCCGCGCCGGGCAGCCAGGCGCGCACGGCGCGCGCGTGCCAGTCCGCCTCGCCCCCCGGACCGACGGCGCCCGCGACAGCGCGCGCGGCGAACGCCTGCGACGCGTGCGAGAGCGCCACGACGAACGACCAGTAGAGCACCTGCTGCCCGGCGCGATGATCGCCGATGATCGGCTGGCTGACGCTGAGCGCGAGCGGGTAGACGACGACCGTCGAGAAGTTCGCGATCGAATAAGGGAACGATTGCCGGACGACGAGCATCGCGTAGCGCGCAGCGCGCCGGATCCGGGTGGGGCGCACGAGGAGCAGCGCAGGCGTGGCGCCGGCGAGCCCGAGCGCCACGGCCACCGCAGCGGGCATGCCCGCCAGCGCGGCCGCCATGGAGACGCAGGGCGAGAAGAAGAAGATCACCGCGAGCGTGTGCAGGAAGCGCCCCTGGAACTGCCAGATGGGCAGTACGCTCCTCGACGCGGCGCCGAAGAGCGTGCACGCGCTGAAGAGCGCGGTGACAACGGCCGTCATGACGCCTAGCCCGGACCAGAGCTCGTGGGTGAGCGTGACGCTGAAGGCGAGCGAGGCGATGAGCGCGATCGCGCCGCCGGCGAGCGCGCGCCCGGCCCTGGTCGCCATCGCGCGCGTCCTGCGCGTCAGCGTCGGCGCGAGGCCGGCGGCGACCAGCGCCACGACGACTGCCCCCCGGGACGTGTAGTTGGCGAGGGACGCGAGCGCCGCCGGCCCGGCCACGAGCACGAGCGCCCACTGGGCGGCGAACGAGGCGGCGCGCGGCAGCATGACGGCGGCCGCGACCCCCGTGCCCCCGTGCGTCAAGGCGCGCAGCAACGAGGACAGCTTCACAGATCGCTTCGCTCGACCGAACTGGGCGCGCGCACGGGCACGAGGGGCGCAGTCTACCTAGGGGACCAGCGGCGACGCCAGCGCCTTCGCCTTCTCCTCGAGGACCCGCTTGCGCAGCTCGGGATCGTCGCCGCCGCGCCGCTGCAGGAGGCGCTGCAGCGCGTTCGCCGCCTCGACATGCGCGCCCGCCTGGCTCGCCGTGTTGGCCAGCTTGAGGAGGCGCTCGTCGGTGGGCTCGTCCTGCGCCGCGCGGGCGTAGTAGGTCACGGCCGACGGGTAGTCCTTCCGCGCCACGAGCAGGTCGCCGGCCCACGTCGCCGTCGACGCGCACGCCGCGAGCGAGCTGCACGACGCGGAGAGCAGGTCGCGCGCCGCAGGGGGGAACCGCTCGTGCGAGGCCATCTGCGCCGCGGCCTGGACCCGCAGGCGGAGGCAGCCCACCCGGTTGTCCAGCCGCTC
This sequence comes from Sorangium sp. So ce176, assembly GCF_051519835.1. NCBI lineage: Bacteria > Pseudomonadati > Myxococcota > Polyangiales > Polyangiaceae > Sorangium > Sorangium sp. So ce176. Next base: position 9,540,623 of record NZ_CP150371.1, on the reverse strand, counting down.
GCAGCGCTCCGCGAGGAGCCGCTCCGCCTCGGCGAACTTCCTGTGCAGCAGGAGGAGCCGCGCCCGAAGCTGGACCGCGAAGAACGAGCTCTCCTGCCGCTGCTCGATCGCCGCGGCGTGCGCCTGGATCTGCCGCTCGCAGTCGGCGCGCTTCTCCTCGCCGCCCTCCGGGCCGCCGCAGCGGGGCGAGCTCGGATCCTCCAGCAGCGTGAGCAGCACGTCGCCCGCGGCCCACCGGGCGGCGACGCGCTCGGGGGCGCGCTCGATCGCCTCCTCCGCGCAACGCAGCCGCAGCTCCAGCGCGTCCCGGCGGTTGCCAGCGGTGGCCATCCGCTCGAGCATCTCGGCCCCGGCCTCGCCGTCCGGCACGGCGCGCGCGATCTCGTCGAAGCTGTCGGTCCACTGCCGCGCGAGGATGGCCGCGGCGCCGGTCACGGCGCGGTCGTCCTCCACCGCGAGCCGGAGGCTCAGGAACGCCTGCTCCCTGGCGCCGCGCGACGCCAGCACCTCCGCGAGCAGCAGGTGGGCGCGGCCGTGGCGGCGCGAGCGCTCCAGCGTCCGCTGCAGCCACGGGATCGGGCTCTCGCTCCGGCCCTGCAGCGCCACGACCGCGCCGAGCAGCGGGAAATAGGGCTCTCCCGGGTGGCGGAGCATCGCGGCGCGGAGCTCTGCGCGGAAGCTCGGCCAGCCGGCGCCTGTCGCCGCGCCGGCCTCGCTCAGCGCGCGCAGCGACCGGCGGTCGTGATCGACGTCGCGCCAGCCGAAGCGCAGCATCAGGGCGACGAGCGCGAGCCCGGACGCCGCGGCGTACGCGGCGAGCCGCCACGCCCGGCGCCCCTCGGCGCTCGCGCCGTCCGCCGGGGCCTCGTGCAGCGGCCGCGCGTGGTAGGCCTCGCCCCAGAGCGCGCCGAGCGTCGCCGTGAGCGCGATCGCGACGCCGGGCACCTCGAGCCCGAGATCGAGCAGGTTCTGGGCGAGGAGCGCCACGCAGCCGACCCAGGCGCCGACCGCCGCCGTGCTCCCCTTCAGGGCGATCTTGCCGGGCCGGAACGCGACGCCGAGCGCGACGAGCGCCGCTGCGGCCGCCGGGATGCCCCACTCGGCCGCCCACTGGATCACGAAGTTCTCCGCGTGCGTGAACACGATGTTCCCCGGCGACTGGCGGTAAGCAGGGAACACCGTCTCGAACGCGCCGCGCCCGACGCCGAGCAGCCAGTGGTCCGCGAGCATCGGGAGCGTCGAGCGGAACAGCGACAGCTTGTCGAGGTTATCGTCCGCGATCTCCGTGAGCGTGCGGTTCGTGGTGGCGAGCGCGGCCAGGAGCGCGCCGCCGCCGATCGCGACGGTGAGCAGCCAGGCCGCCGGGCCCTGGCTGCGGCCGCCCGGGCGGTGCTTGCCGCGCCGCCACCGCGAGAGCAGCACGAAGAGGGCGAGGCCGAGCGGCAGCACGAGCAGCCCTCCGCGGGACGACGAGATGATGCTGACGCCCACGATCGTGGCGAGCCCGACGCCGGTGACCCAGGACGGCAGGAGCGGCCTGCTCGTGAGCAGCAGGCCGACGCCGGAGAGGACCCCGAGGTTCAGGTAGCCGGCGAGGTTGTTCGGGTTGAGCAGCGGCCCGACGTGCCACGGCGCGACCGAGAACCGCGGCTGATACAGGCCGTAGACCTGCTTCGCGCCGAGCAGCCCGTGGATGATCGTCGTGAGGGCGGCGAGGAACGCGCTGCTGAAGACGAGGGTGATGACGAGCCTCGCGCCGCGCCGCGCTCCGACGAAGGCGGCTGTGACGAACACGCCCGCATACGTGAGCCATTTCGTGGCCTCGACCAGCGTGGCCCCCGGATCGAGCGAGATGCTGGCGTAGCGCGGCGGCGCCTCGCCGAGCGGCATCAGGGCGCGCGACCAGACGTCGGCGCTCGCCGGCGAGAGGAGCTCGAGCCAGGAGAGCGGGAGCGGCGCGGCCTGCAGCAGCGTATACGCCGTCAAGCCGAGCAGCGTGAGCATCGGCAGCGATCTCAGGTGAGACTCCCGATCCGCGAGCGCGCTCGCGCGGAGCGAGAGCGCGGCGGCGACCGCCGTGATCGACGACACGAGCGCCAGCGTGGGCGTATGGACCGCGCCGATCGCGAGCACGGACCCGGCGATCGCCGCCGCGAGCAGCCACGGGATCGCGCGCTCGGCGAGCGGCGCGGCCCTCGCTGGGCGGCTCCGCGCCGCGGCGCCCATCGAGCGACGGCGCTCGCCCGGCGACCTCGGCTTCACGCGTGTGTATTCCCGCTCCACAGCCAGCCAGCGTAGTCGATCTTCGTCGCGTGGGGACGGGATAGCTCACGGCACCCGCGAATCGACCTGCGCACTCCCGGCGTTGACAGGGGGAGTGTGGGAGGACAAACATCCGTCGATGAAAGCCGCTGCTCGCCGCTTCGCATCAACGGGCCTTCCGTCGGTGATCCTCGCGGCGAGCGCGGCGTCGACATGCACGCTCGATCTGCGGGGAACGGTCGAGCGGAGCGGCGAGGGCGGGACTCGAGCGGAGGGCGATGGCGGTTCTGGCGGCGAAGGGAGCATCGACGGCCTGCCGAACGGGATGCTCACCAGGTGGGCCGCGGGCGCCCCGGCGCAGCCGGGGATCTACGAGCTTCCGCGCTGGCTGACGCTGGAGAGCCCCACGCCGGACAGGACCGTGCAGATCGGCGAGGGCGCCGTCGTGAGCGGGATACCGGCGGACGTTCCCCGGGCGCGCCGGACAGGCGACGACAGGCCCTGGGGGCTCAACCTCGAGGGCGCGCGCGAGAACCGGATTCCGCTCTCGACGCCGGGGCAGCGGCCCTGGCGCGTGATCTACGACGCGAGCATCGCAGAGGCACACGGGCCGGATGGCGAGATGTCCGCCGGGCGCGTCTCCGATGAGGACGCGGAGCAGGCGTCGGCGGCCTATGTCCCGGTCGACCGCAGCGACGGATCGACCTCGACCATCTCCGGGTGGCTGGGCGATATCGACGGAGAGGAGGGCGATTTCGCGTGGATACGGGCCTTTGCTTTCGATGATGCCGCCCAGTCCGACGCGCGCACGAAGGTGCTCGCGCCGGCGCGCGCGTGGCGGCGCATGGACTTCACCGGCGTCGAGACCGATCGCGCCGGGCAAATATGGCTCTATCCCGCGGCGGGCGAGGCAGCGCGGCTGGGCGCGGCGAGCTTCGCGTTCCTGAACCTCGAGTCGGCGCGATACCCGTCGTCGGCCATCCCGACCACAGGCAGCGCGCGCCGGCGCGAGGCGGACGTGCTGTACGCGAACAACGCCGAATGGCTGATCTGGAAGGGGTGGTTCAAGGCGCTCGTCGAGCTCGCGCCCAACTACGCCTCTGGCGAGCAGCTCGCCGATCACGATCTCCTCTACATCGATCCAGGAAACAGGGTGTTTCTGCGGGCCTCGGACGGCGCGCTCGTGATGACCGCGACGGGCGCCCGCGGCGCAGAGACCCTGGCCACAGAGGGCCTCTCGTGGGAGCGCGAGCAGGCCCTCCTCGTCGAGATATCGAGCTCGCCCGCGGGGCTGTCGCTGCAGGTCACCCTCGATGGAGAGCAGGAGATCTCGGTCGACGCGCCGGCGGCGGTGGGCGCCATACAGGTCCCCGAGTCGGGTCGCATCCACATCCTGGGAGACCCGGGCGGCAGCCAGGAGTGCGCGGATCTACGCCGCGTCGAGTTCTACGAGGTCCACTGAGGCCGCGCGGCGCGGCTCCCGACGCCGCGCGCCGCGCGTTGCGCCGGGGCCGCCCGCCGCCCGCGCCCTCCAGGCTCGCCCGCGCCGGCGCCGCGCCTCGTTCGCCGGGCGCCGCCGAGGACGCCGTCGCGCGGCCCCGCCGGTGGTGTAGAGTGCGCCGCGTGCTCACGATCTCGGCACATCCTCTGCTCGACGCCGCCGCCTTCGTCACCGCCTTCCCCGCGCCGCTCGGCGAGCTGTCGGCGAGCGAGGCGCTCCGCGGCTTCCTGTCCGACAAGGCCGCGGCCCCGCTCCGCTCGGACGACGCCGTGCGCGCGGCCGTCCGCGACCTCCTCCGGCACGGCGGCTACAAGCCGACAGGCCGGGGCAAGCCGGCCTCCGAGTACCTCATCCGCGCAGCCGCGGACGGCTCGCTCGGCCCCATCAACGCGGCGGTGGACGCGTGCAACGCCGTGTCGCTGCACTCCGGGCTGCCCATCAGCGTCATCGACCTCGACCGCGCGAGCCCGCCGCTCCGCATCGGCGTGGCGCCCGCGGGCGCCCGCTACGTGTTCAACGCCTCGGGGCAGGAGATCGACCTCGAGGGGCTCCTCTGCGTCTTCGACGCGGAGGGCCCGTGCGCGAACGCCGTGAAGGACTCGCAGCGGACCAAGACGCACGCCGGGACGACGCGCACGCTCTCGGTCCTCTGGGGCAGCCGCGCGCTGCCGGGCCGCGCCGCCGAGGCGGCCGGCTGGTACAGGGAGCTGCTCGCCGACGTCGGCGCGGCGACCTCGGACGCGCCGATCGTCCCCTGAGCCGCCCGGCGCGTCGGCGCGGGATGCCGCTGCGCGCCCGCCGCCGCCCGCCCCGAGCGCGCTGCCGGCGCGGCGCGCGCCAGCGCCTCGTCAGAGCGCGGGCCGGTCCGCCACCGTCAGGACGCGCACGTCCTCCTCGGTGAGCCACCGCCAGTTGTCGACGAGCCCTGTCGAGTCGAGCTCGTGATCTCCGGCGTCGTACGCTCCCCACCGGATCTTGATCTCCTGGTTCGGCTCCACGGGCGCCGAGGTGAGGAGCCAGCTCGTCCCGGCGCGGTTCTCGAACCCCGTCCCGAGCAGCTCCAGCGTCCCGCGGTCGCAGTCGTACTGCACGCCGTTGATGTTGCAGGGCCGCTCGCCCTCGCAGGTACAGACGTCGATGAACGCATTGTTGACGCTCATCGCGTTGTTCTGGGCGTCGAACAGGATGTGGCCGTCGATGAGATCAGGCGGCCGCGGCGAGAGCAGGGCGATGAAGTAATCGTTGAAATCGGTGCACGCAAACGGCCAATCGAACGTGGCGTAATTGACGTGGAACGAGAAGCCGTGGACGTTCGACGGGACCCGGATCGTGATCTCGATGGCCGTCGGGTCGGACGGCTTCGCGGGCACGAGATCGTCGCACTCGCGAGGGTGCTTCGGGAAGCCTTCGGGAAAATCGCTCTCGTACTTCTTGTCGAAGCCTTGCGGGCTCTCGTACCCCTCGTCTTGCTGCTGCCGCGCCGCGCCGCTCGAGAGGGCGAGCAGGCGCGCGCCTCCCCTCGGCGTCACCTTGGGCCCGAACCCGGGCAGGAGGCCGTGCCCGCGGTGGAAGTTGGCGCGCAGCTCCTCGCCTTCCGGGGGCGGCGAGCCGTCGACCATGACCCACTTCGCGGAGACCACGCCCCAGTCGCCGGGCCCGGACGACATCTTGCACAGCTCGACCGCCTTCGCGGCGTTGTACGGATTGTCGTCGTCGAGCGAGAGCCCGTCGTCGCAAATCTCGGGCACGTAGTCGTCGGGCATGCCGTTGCAGTCGTCATCCACGGGCTCCGGCGCGGCGCCCCCATCCCCGCTGGCGGCCGGGAGGTCGATGGCATTCGGGTTGACCTGCGCGTTGCAGTCGTCGCAGTCGCCCTGGAGCTCCGAGAAGCCGTCGCCATCCGCGTCGTCGTCCGGCAAGCCGCTGCAGTCGACGCTCCCCGTCCCCGTGGACGAGGTGGTGGTCGCGTCGGTCGTCGTGGGCGGCGCGCCGCCGCTGCTGCCGACGCCGGAGCCGCCGCCGGTGCCGCCGCTTCCGGCATCCCCGCCGCCGAGGTCGAGCACCGGTCCGATGTTCCCGGTGCAGGCCACGCCCAGACACCCGGCCGCTGCCATGAAGCTCAAGAAATTCAACCAAGCTCTCATCGGTGCTCCTCGAGGTCGCATGGAACCAGGGAGGTTCGGATCGATCCGCGATACGGGAGTCGGCGATGATTTTATCAGCAGAAGCGGCGGCAACAGTCAGCCCATCCCGGCGAAGGGCGGTGCTTTTTTGTGAGTCAGGGGCCCACATCGTGGCACTGGCCTCCCGGTCCAGGCCGGCGTCCGCGGCGCTCGAGGCGGGGAGCGCCGCGTCGACAAAGCGCAGAGCGCCGGCGCTTTCACAGCGCCGGCGCTCTCGACCCCTCGCGGGATGCCTGGCTCCGCCCCGATCGCGTCGGGGCGTTCTGGACGATCAGGCCTCGGCGCCCACTTCCTTCTTGCCCTTGCGCTTCGGCTCCTTCTTGGCGGAGCCGTTCACCTTCTGGGGCACCGCGGAGAGCGTCGGGCGCAGCAGGTCCTCGGCCATCTTGGCCGCGCGGTTCGTCTTCTCCCAGCTGAACTCGTCGCGCCCGAAGTGGCCGTACGCGGCCGTCTTGCGGTAGATGGGCTTCAGCAGATCGAGCTGCTCGATGATCGCCTTCGGCCGCATGTCGAAGTTCTGCATGATGTACTTCTCGAGCACCTCGTCGCCCACGCGGCCCGTGCCGAACGTGTTGACGTGTACGCCGACGGGCTGCGCGACGCCGATGGCGTACGCGATCTGCACCTCGCAGCGCGCGGCGAGCTTCGACGCGACGACGTTCTTCGCGACGTAGCGCGCGTAGTAGCAGGCGGAGCGATCGACCTTCGTCGGGTCCTTGCCGCTGAAGGCGCCGCCGCCGTGCCGGCCCATGCCGCCGTAGGTGTCGACGATGATCTTGCGGCCGGTGAGGCCGGCGTCGCCGAAGGGGCCGCCGACAACGAAGCGGCCGGTGGGGTTCACATAGATCTTCGTGTTCCGGTCCATCAGCTTGGCCGGGACGCACTTCTCGATGATCATGCTCCGCACCGCGTCGACGATCGTCTTGTGCTTGACCTCGGGGCCGTGCTGCGTCGACACGACGACCGCGCTCACGCGCACGGGCGTGTGCTCCTCGTACTCGATCGTGACCTGGGTCTTGCCGTCGGGGCGCAGCCAATCGAGCTTCTTCGACTTGCGGAGATCGGCGAGCTTGCGCGCGAGGCGGTGGGCGAAGCTGATCGGGGCGGGCATCAGCTCGGGCGTCTCGTCCGTCGCGAAGCCGAACATGAGCCCCTGATCGCCGGCGCCCTGCTCCTTGAAGAGGCCCTCGCCCTCGGTGACGCCGCGGGAGATATCGGGCGACTGCTTCTCGATCGCCGTGAGCACCGCGCACGTCTCGTAATCGAAGCCCATCGAGGCGTCGGTGTAGCCGATGTCCTTGATCGTGTTGCGCACCACGACCGGCATGTCCACCCACGCCGAGGTCGTGATCTCGCCGGCCACGACGGCCATGCCCGTCTTCACCAGGGTCTCGCAGGCGACGCGGGCCGTCGGGTCCTTCTCGATGATCCCATCGAGGATGGCGTCGGAGATCTGGTCGCACACCTTGTCGGGGTGTCCTTCGGTGACGGACTCGGAAGTGAACTGATAACGGCGCATGAATCGCTCCTTCGGCGGACTCGAAATACGGACCCGTACGCATAGTTCGAGCGCGGGGCACCGTCAACGCGAGCCGTGGCCTCGCGCGGACAAAAGCGCCGGCCGGACGAGCTGCCGTCAGGCCCCCGCGCTGCCTTCCCGCGCGGCCTTCGCTCCTCGCCGCGGGGCGCCCGCCAGACCGGACGAGCGCGGCGCGCGGTTCCGATCCGGCGCACTCCCGGAGGCGCATCTCCAGCGGCTATGATGCCGCGCCATGACGTTTGACGAGATCAGGACCTGCCTCGAGCGCGAGGGCTGGGCTGTGGAGGTCGTGTCCACCGACACGATGCGGAGCGACTTTCAGGGAGCCGAGCGCCTCTTCCCCCTGTTCGTGCGGCTCTCGCCCCCGTTCGTCGTGTTCGCGGTGATCCCGTTCGTGCGGCTCCCGATGGAGCCCGAGGAGGGCGAGGCGATCGTGCGGCGCCTCCTCCGGCTGAACCGCGAGATCAACATGGCCAAGCTCTCGGCCGACGAGGAGGGCGACGTCATCCTGAGTGTCGAGTACCGCCTTGAGGACCTCGACCCCAGCGAGGTGCGCGACGCCGTCGACGTGCTCTCGTTCTATGCGAACAAGCACTATGCCGAGCTGCAGGAGCTCGCCGCGCCGTGAGGCGCGCCTCCCCGGCGGGCCATCAAGGCAGGATCCGCTCTTCTCTCGGCTTGATGCCCTCCTGCGCCTTCAGCGCCCCGCGCACGACCCGGACGCGCCGCACGTCGCGCCCGCGGACGACCGTGAGCTCGACGGCGCTGCCGACGTCGCCGCGGAGCCGATCGCGCACCTCGGCCGAGGAGAGATCCCGGACGTAGACGCCATCGATCATGAGGATCTCGTCGCCCGGGATCAGCCCGGCGCGCTCGGCGGCGAGGCCCGGCGGCGCGTCGCGCACGTAGAGCGCCTCCGACTCGTTGTCTCTCCCCAGGACGGCCCCGATGGAGCCCACGCTCGCGCTGCAACCGGCGGCCATGAGCAGGAGCGCCGCGCTCCAGGACGTGCTTGCCACGGCGACACCATAGCGCCCCGGGAGCCTCACAGGGTGCGAAGCGTCATTCTCGGCATGGCCTCCGGAGCGCATTCGACTACGCGGTTCCTCCGCGGCCCGCGGCGGACGCCTGCGCCCCGCACGGCGTTGCGCCGGGGGCTCGAGCTTGCACGACGACGGCGCGCCTGGGGAGCCCGCCCGCGCGCTCACGAACGCGTTGGTCTCCCGGGGGAGGCTGCTCTAGATTCCGGGCCGGAACCGCCGATGCCTGCACCGTGCGCTGCCACCGAGAGCCCGACGCCTGCCGCTCAGTCCGACGGCGTGCCCGGAGGCTGGAAGATGCGCATGGAGGATCCGCTCAATCGCTATTACCGGTACCCGATCGCGCGCTGGATCGTGCGGGCGCTGATGAGGACGCCGGTCACCCCCAACCAGGTGACCCTGGTTCAACCGCTCTTCGCGGCGCTCGCCGGATACATGGTGACGTTCGATGATCCGCGCGCCCTCGTCGCCGGAGCGCTCGTGTTCGAGCTCCGCTCCATCCTGGACTGCGTGGACGGCGCGCTGGCGCGGACGAAGAGCATGGCGAGCCCCGCCGGGCACGCCATTGACGCCCTGGCGGACTGGCTCGGTGTGAGCTTCCTTTACGCGGGCATCTTCTGGCACTTTCACCTCCACCCGCCGCCGGGGGGCCCATGGAGCGCCGTCCTGTCCACGAACGGGATCCTGCTGCTCGCGATGCTCCAGGCGGCGCTGCGCTCCTTCGCCGCGGACTACTTCAGGCTCAAGTACTGCTCGATCTTCGAGCGGGGCACCGACGAGACGGTGGACGCGCTGCGCTGCAAGACCGAGGCGCTCGGCCCTTCGTCCTCGTTCTTCGCCCATGTCGACGTCTTCATCGGGCGGATGGGCCACCTCGCCTTCGCGCACGCGTGGTTCGACCCGGAGCGGAGCCGGTCGTCGACAAGCGCGGCTCAGGTAAACCTGTTGATCCAGGAGGAGTCGTCGCCGCTCACGCGCCTCATCGGCGCGCTCTGGGCGATATCGAACGGAGACGCGTTCCTGTCGATGGTGGTGCTGACGCTGCTCGTCGATCAGCTCTGGCTGGGTCAGGTCTTCTTCGCGACGGGCGGGGTCGTCTGGATCGTCGCTGTCCTCTTGCTGAACGGCTGGTTCATCCGCAGCGCGTCCCGACGCGCGAAGCTCGCCGTTGTCTGAGCCCGGCCGCACCGCGAAGGTCGGACCTGAGCGAGTGTGTGATGATGTGTGGAATTGTACGACTGGTGCGAGGGTGTCAGAGCGAGCTCGCCAGCCGGCGGGCCTTCTCCACGTCTTCCTCGAAGTCGATCTCGGTCCAGGGCAGGTCGTCTACGCGCTCGATGCCGAACGGGATCTCCTGGAAGGCGTGGTCCATCGCGGCCTCGTACTCCTGATCGAGGCGGCCGGCGGAGACCTCTTCCTCGAGGAGGCGCTGCATCACGCGGCCGCCCTGCGGGCCGACCTTGGCGAAGCCGACTGTCTCGCCCGCGACGTCCCAGCCCTTGCCCACGCGGCGCGCGATCTCGATGACGCGGCCGGCGCGCACGCCGACCATCATCTCCTCGCCGGTCTCCTCGGAGCGCGCGTCGACGAGCAGGCAGTTCTCGTGGGGCGAGGTCACCAGGCGTCGCAGCAGCGCGGCGGGGTACAGCACGTCGGCGTCCATCCACAGCCCGCCGTCCGACAGCCGATCGGCCGCGGCGTGGAGCGAGACGATGCTGCCGTGCACGAACCGCGGGTTGTTGATGAGCTCGACCCTCAGCGAGGGGCGGAGCGACGCGAGGGCGTCCTCGATCATCTCGCGCCGGAAGCCGACAACGATCGTGACGTCGGTGACGCCGCCCTCGGCGAGGTTCACGAGGTGCCGCTCGAGAAGCGTCCTGCCCTCGATGGAGATGAGGCACTTCGGCGCGTCGCGGCCGATGCGCCGGCCGCGGCCCGCGGCGAGCAGGATCGCCCTCACCGGCGCGCCTCCGCCGCGAAGCGGGCGGCGAGCTCCGGCGGGGTCTCGGCGACGCGGCCGACGCCCTTCACGGCGCCGCCGTCGACCAGGGCGAGGACCATGACCGGGCCGGGCTGCACGAGCGCGGCGCGCAGCGACGCGTCGAACGCGTCGACGGCGTCGGCGCGGTGCGTGGCGCGGTAGCCGACCGCGCTCGCCACCGACTCGAGCTTCACGTCGCCCGAGATCGTCCGCTGCCCGCCCGTCGAGGCGTGGGATCGGTCGTCGAGGACGACGTGCACGAGGTTCACCGGCCGCTCGCTCCCGACGCTGGCGAGGGCGTTCATGCCCACGAGGACGTTGCCGTCGCCGTCGAGCACGAAGACCCGCTTGCGCGGCTGCGCGAGCGCGACGCCGAGGCCGATCGACAGGCCGAGCCCCATCGAGCCGATCATGTAGAAGTTCGAGGGCCGATCCTGCGTCGTGTAGAGCTCGCGGCCGATCACGCCGTTGCAGCAGACCACGAGGTCGCTCTTCCCGACCGCCGCCGTGAACACCTTGAGCGCGTCGAGCTTGTTCATTCGAGCACCCCCGCGGGCACGATGAGCGCCGCCGGCTTCCTGGTGGAGAGCATGACGTCCTTCGCCCAGCCCACCTGCGGCTCCATCGGCTCGCCGGCGCGGAGGACGCGGTGGGGGATCTTCATGAGGTCGAGGAGGGGGATCATGATCTCGCCCATCATGATGTGCTCCGGGGCGTCGTTGCCGCCCTCGCCGCGCCAGGAGATGACGAGCAGCGTCGGCACCTCGTACATCGTGCTCAGCGAGGCCAGCGCGTTCACGGAGACGCCGAGCCCGGAGCTCTGCATCAGGACCGTCGGCAGCTTGCCGCCGAGCCAGGCGCCGACGGCCATCCCGATCGCGCTGTCCTCGCGCGTCGCCGAGATGTAGCGGGCGCCCTTGTCGCTCTCGAGCTGCGCGACGAGGCCCTTCAAGAGAGAGCAGGGCACGCCGGCGAAGAAGTCGAACCCAGCGTCCTTGAGCGCGGCGACGAGCTCGGGCGCGTACGATTTGCCTGAACCGTGGGACATCGGCTCACTCCTTGATCAGCGCCCAGGCGCGACGGTAGTCCTCGAACGTGTCGATCTCGAGCCACCCCTTGTAGACGTCGATCGCCCGCGCGTCCGCGCCGCGATCGATGAGCTCCTGGAGCAGGTCCCCGCCGTCACCGCGCGCGGGCAGCTCCGGGGGCGCCGGATCTCGCTCACATCCGAGGAGCCGGGGCTGAGGGCGTGGCGAGCCTTAACACCGTTCTCCAGGGCCGCCAATGACGCCGCGCAGCCGGATCAGCCCGGGGCCGGCGCGGAGCACGGCCTTGCACGCGAGGCGGAGCCGCGGCGGGGCGCCGAGGCGATCGAGCAGATCGCGCTCGCCGCGCGTGGGCGGCTCGAGGAGCTGCTCGCCCTCGACGACCTCGACGCGGCAGGTGGCGCAGCGCGCGTCGCGGCACGAGAACGCGACAGGCGCGCGCGCGTCGTCGCAGATATCGATGAGCCTGCCAGCTCCGGCCTCCGCGGTGACGGCGGGGCCGAGCGCGCTGGCCTCGAACACGACCGTGGGCATCGCCGCTTCCTCCTGGAGCGCATTTTCTCGGGCGTCCTCACGCACTATACGACGGGCTCATGACGGATCGCTGGGACGCAATCATCCTCGGCGGAGGGCCGGGGGGATCGACGCTCGCCGCCTCGCTGGCGAGGCTCGGCCGCAGGGCGCTCGTGCTCGAGCGCGAGAGGTTCCCTCGTTTTCACATCGGAGAGTCGCTGCTGCCGCTCTCCCGCGAGGTGTTCGAGCGGCTCGGGCTCGAGGAGAAGCTGGACGCGCGCTTCCTTCGCAAATACGGCGCCCGGTTCCTGTGCTCGTCGACGGGGCGGACGCGGACGTACAGCTTCGCCGACGCGTTCGACCCGAGGTTCGAGTTCGCCTACCAGGTGCAGCGCGACGCCTTCGACGAGCTGCTGCTCCGGCACGCGGCGGAGCTCGGCGCGGAGGTGCGCGAGTCGTGGGAGGCCGTCGAGGTGGTGTTCGAGGGCTCCCGCGCGGTCGGGGTGCGCGCGCGGCCGTGCGCGCGGTCCGGCGACGCGGCGCCGGGGGAGGCCGCGGCCGCGCGCGCCGACGCGGGCGCCGTCGTCGAGCTCCGGGCGCCGGTGATCGTGGACGCGACGGGGCGGGACACGCTGCTCGCGTCGAGGCTGCGGCGCAAGGCGCAGCTCGCCGAGCTCGACAAGACAGCGCTGTTCGCCCACTACGAGGGCGTGGTGCGCGAGGAGGGGATCCTCGAGGGCAACATCCAGCTGGTGATCTTCGAGCACGGCTGGTTCTGGTTCATCCCGTTCCGCGGCGGGCTGACGAGCGTCGGGGCGGTCGTCTCCTCGAGCTGGATCCGGGGCCGCAGGAAGGGGGAGAGCCTGGACGAGCTCTTCGATCGCACGGTCGCGCAGAGCGGCTGGGCGCGGGAGTTCCTCGCGAACGCGCGGCGCACAAGGCCCGTGGCGGCGCTCGCCGACTTCTCGTACCGGATCGATCAGCTCGCCGGCGACGGCTGGCTCTTCGTGGGGGACGCCGGCGGCTTCCTCGATCCGCTCTTCTCGACGGGCGCGCACCTCGCCGTGAAGGGCGCCGATCTCGCGGCCACGGCGATCCACCGCGCGCTCGAGTCCGGGGACACCTCGCGCGCCGCGTTCGCGGGCTACGAGGCGGAGGTCCGCTACGCGGTCGACCTGTTCCTCGGCGTCGTGCAGGGCTTCTACAAGGGCCACTTCCGCGAGATCCTCTTCGAGCAGAACCAGCGCCCCACGATGCGCAAGCTCATCACGAGCATGCTCGCGGGCGACGTGTTCCACGCCGAGCGGCGGCCGCAGTGGGCGTCGTTCCTGCGGCAGCAGTACCCGCCGGAGCTGCCCGACTTCGCGTGACGCGCGCCGGGCGCGCCCTTGTCGATCCGCCGATCCTCAGCCGCCGCACGGGGCGCGGTCCAGGACCGCGTCGCGCATCTGCTTGCAGGCGGCCTCGAGGGCGCCGCGCGCCTCCGCCCGCGCGTCGCCCTCGAGCGCGTCGTCGTCGGCCTCCGCCCTGGCGGCGAGCGCGTCGCGCGCGATCGAGATGGCGGCATCCTGGCTCTCCCGGGTCCCGGCCGGCAGCTTGCCGGCGCAGGCGGCCATCGCGGCCAGGTAGCCGTCGCACGCGTCGACCCCCGTGCTGTCGAGGCCTGCTCTCCCCGCGCTTCCGCCGGCCTTGCCGCAGCCGAGCACGGGCGAGCCGCACAGCAGCCCGCACAGCAGGAGATGAGGAAGGAGAGCTCTCGCCATCGTCGTGTACCCGGGGCGTCGCCGGCGGCCACCGCCGGTCGCCGCGCGCGCCCTGAACAACGCCGTCGACCCTGCCACAGGCCGGCGTCGCGGGGCAATTTTCGGCGGGTCAGCCGCGGATCAGCAGGATGGCGTGCTCGTGGCGCGGGCGGCGCTGGAAGGCGCGCGCGGTGGGGCGGTGGAAGTGGGGGCGCGGCTGCGATGCGACAGCGCGGACCGTGAAGCGCGCGCCGGACGCCGCGGCCCGGACCACGTCGACCGCGTAGACCGGCGCGCCGGACACCACGCTGTCGGCGATGAGCAGCACGAGCGGCGCGCCGCTGCGGAGCACGCGCCCGAGCGAGACGAGCACGCCGCCGAGCTCCTCGCGCCAGCGCGCGCGGCCGGCCTCGGGGCCGAGCGGATCGAGGTGCCGGCGGGCGCCGATCTCGTCCTGCTCGAAGCGCGCGCTGCGGAGCCGGAGCCAGCGCAGCCTCGCCTCGTGGTGGGCGAGGTAGTCGTAGACGCCCGGGTAGGGCGGCGACGTGACAGCGAGGTGGACCGAGCCGGGCTCGACGCCGCGGAGCACGCGCGCGTCGCCCTCCTCGACGATCGCCGGCGGGCTCGCGGCGAGCGGCGCCGCGACGTCGGCGAGGCGCTGGGCGAGCTCCTCGGCCTTGCGGATGAAGAGCCGCGCCGGGTAGCCGGCGGCGATGCGCCGCGGCAGCTCGTGCTCCGACGTGTCGGACGCGCGGCGGCTGAGCTTCGTGAGGATGGCCGAGAGGACGAGCTCGAGATCCTCGCGCAGCGCCTCGGCGCCGTGGCCGGTGAGGCGATCGAGGCCGACGCGGAGCCCGTCGAGCTCGAGCAACACGTGCGGCTCGAACAGGGCGACGTCCTCGGGCCCGTACCGGCGGCTCGGACCGGCGCGCGCCTTGCGGCGCTCGTCGGCCGCGGCCGCGACCTCGCGGGCGGCGGCGACGAGCCGCTCGCGCTCGCCGGGGGTGCTGCCCTGCACCTTGAGCCGGGCCAGGCGCACGGCGAGCGGGTTCGCGTCGACGCCGACCGCGGCCCTGCCCGCGAGGCGGGCCTCGACGAGGACGGTGCCGCTGCCGCAGAACGGGTCGAGCACGCGCTCGCCCGGGCGCGAGAGCCCCTCGATGAGCCGGCGGGCCGTGTCCGGGTGCATCCGGGCCGGGTAGCTGTGGAACCCGTGCACGTGGGCGCGGGCCGCTTCTTCCGCCGTGCTCGAGCTGGCCACGTCGAGCGCGTGGGAGAGCATCGCGGCGTCGGCCGGATCGCCCTCGAGCACCGTCGCGCCCCCGACGTTGGTCAGGGCGCGGCGCTCCGGTGGAGCGGCCACGGCGCGGCGCTCCGGCGGCGCAGGCCGGACCGCGTCCGCCTTGTGCCGCGGACCCTGCTGCGGCGGACTCTGCCGCGGCGGATCCTGCCGCGGTGGACCCTGCCGCGAGGGGCCCGGCTTCCGCTTGGGATCAGCGCTTCGCGGGGTCGACATGGGCGGTCCGTTGCGCCAGCGGCTCGGCGGCCTGCCCGGCGGCGAAGGCTTCCTCCTCGGCGAGCGCGTGCGCCGCGGCCTCGGTCTCGCCGGCCGGCGCCGCGCCGACGCGCAGCTTCGGCGCGTAGCCGAACTCGCCCGCGGGGCTCACCGCGCCGCGCACGACGTCGTTGACCTCGAGCAGCGCGAGCAGCTCCTCGGCCTGCGACTCGCCGATGCGGAGCGTCGAGGCGAGCCCGCCGGCGGTGAGCGGGCGCTCGGTCTGCCGGGCGACGTCGGACGCGACGGAGACCCAGGCGGCGTCGAGCGCGGGCGCGACGTCCTGGCCCCGCGACTTCGCCCGCCGGAACGCCCAGAGCGCGAAGAGGGCGACGGGCGCCATGGTGAGCAGGCCCGCGGTGAACAGCCCCACGCTCGCGCTGAGGATGAGCAGCAGCACGGCGAACAGGAACAGCTCGAAGCCGAAGAGCGCGCTGGCCGCGATCCCGGCCGCGCGCCAGACCGAGCGCGCGGAGGCCGCCGCCCGCGCCTTCTGGAGCAGCGGCACCTCGCGGCCCGACCGCTTCACGCGCGCGTCGGCGACGGGGACGCGCGGGCCGCCGCAGACGTCGCACCGGAAGCGCAGCTCCGGGTGCGCGGAGACGCCGGCCACGCCGCCGCAGTGCGGGCAGGCCTCGGCGCGCTGGTCCGCGCCGCACTGCGGGCAGCGATCGCTCTCCGGCGCGAGCGCCGCGGCGCACACGCGGCAGCGGGCGGCGCCGGACGACATCTGGCTCACGGCGCGCTCGCGGCGGCGGACGCCGCGCGGGAGCCGCTCACGCTGCGCAGCACGGCGTCGAACAGGGCGCGCCCGTCCGCGCAGCCCTGGAAGGCCTCGCTCATCCGCTCGGGGTGCGGCATCAGCCCGAGCACGTTGCGCCGGGGCCCGCCGTAGATGCCGGCGATGTCCATGGCCGAACCGTTGGGGTTCGCGTCCCCGCCGACCAGCCCCTCCCGGTCGCAGTACTGCAGGGCGATGGCGCGCTCCTCGACGAGCTTCTCGAGCGTCTCCGGATCGGCCTGATACCGCCCCTCGGCGTGGGCGATCGGCAGGCGGAGCACCCGGGGCAGGCCGCTCGTGAACGGCCCGTCCGCGCGCGGCGTCACGAAGATGTCGCGGCACTCGAACCGGAGGTGCGCGTTGCGGGTGAGGGCGCCGGGCAGGAGCCCCGCCTCGGTGAGGATCTGGAACCCGTTGCAGACGCCGAGCACCAGCCCGCCGCGCTCCACGTGCCGCCGGATGGCGGGGACGATCTGGCTCGTGCGCGCGATCGCGCCGCAGCGCAGGTAGTCGCCGTAGGAGAACCCGCCGGGGATCGCGACGAGGTCGGTGCCAGCGGGGAGCTCGGCGTCGCGGTGCCAGGCGGTCGACGTGCGCACCTGCAGCACGTTGCGGAGGGTATGGATCATTTCGGCATCGGCGTTGGAGCCCGGGAAGATGACCACGGTCGCGTGCATGGCCGTCCACGTAGTCCGGTTGCCGGCGCTCGGCCAGGGGTCCTGAGGCTGCGCGCCGCTTCACCGGCTTCCGGCGGCGTGCCATCATGGGACATGGCGTCGCGATGGGCGCGGACCGGCCGAACCGACGCGACGTTGCGGGTCGCGTCCGGCTACCTCGTCCTCGCGGCGCTGGCGACCGCGCTGGCCGTGGGCCTGCAGGATGGATGGCCCTGGATCCACCCGCGCCCGTGGCTCTCCCTGCGCCCGCCGGCCGCGCTGCTCGTGAGCGCCGCGCTCGGCCTGACGCTGGCGGCCGGCGTCGTCGTGATGACGCGCGTCGCCGTGGCCCGGTTCGTCTGGGCGCGCCGCCTGCACGCCGATCTCCGCCCGGTCGCGCGGGAGCTCTCGCTCGGCCAGATCCTGCTCCTCGCGGGCCTCTCGAGCTTCGGCGAGGAGCTGCTCTTCCGCGGGCTCCTGACGCCGCTCCTCGGCGTCTCGCTGAGCGCGCTCGTCTTCGGCCTGGTGCACCAGATGCGCGGCCCGAGCCGCTGGGTGTGGGTGGGCTGGGCCGTCGCCGTCGGCGCGGGCCTCGGTGCCATCTTTGCCGCGACGGGCTCGCTCGTCGGACCGCTCCTCTCGCACGCCCTCGTGAACGCCGTGAACCTGAGCTACCTGCGCGACCACGACCCGGAGCACGTGGAAGCCTGATCGCGCCCCGGGCGCCGGCGGTCCGCGCGGACCGCCGGCGGCCCGCGCGGCTGTCGGCGGCTCGCGCGGCTGTCGGCGGCTCGCGCGGCTGTCGGCGGCTCGCGCGGCTGCCCGCCCCCGCTCAGCGCTTCTTCGTCTCCGGCCGTGGCGGCCTGGGCGGCACCGGCCGTGGCGGCTGCGGGGCGGCGCTCGTCCGCTGCCCGGCGTCCAGGCTCGCCGGCCGGGTCGCCGGGGGGGCGAGGGTCCCGCGGGAGGGCGCCTCCATCTCGGCCGTCTCCGGCTGTCCCCCGCGCCCGGGCGAGGTTGGCGGTGCTGTCGCCCGGCCGGACGGAGGTCGTGAGGAGGAGGCGGAGGTCTGGCCCTGGCCGCGCGGCACCGTGGGCGGCTCGCTCTCCGGGCCGCGCCGGCTCGACGGCGGCTTGGCCGTGCGGGCCAGCGAGCGCAGCGTGGGCGGCGTCACCGGCGGCGCCACCTCGAGCTCGAAGCTCAACTCGAGCGACGGCGGCCCGTTCGCCACGTCAGCGATCGCCACAGCGCCGTCGGACGCCCGTCGCGGCGCGACGCCCGGCCCGAAGCGCAGGCGCTCCTCGAGCGGCGCGCGCGATGACGGCGGCGCCACGTCGTCCAGGATGGACGACGGCCCGCCGAGCGCCGTCGTCCCGATCCGGGGCTCGGTGCGGCGCCGCGACGGCGGGAGCTCCAGCTCGACGCGGGTGCTCTCGTCTTCCAGCCGGGTCGCCTCGAGCAGGTAGGCGGCGATCGATTTTCGATCCGACGGCACCGGGCGGCTGCCCGGGATGAACGCGAACCGCCCGACCTTCCAGCTCAGCATGGTGCGGAGCGCGGCGAGCGCCGAGACGTGCGTGCCCCCCACGGTCCCCTGGACGATGCACCCCTCGGCGATGTCGAGCAGCGCGCGTCGCTTCTTGCTGGTCACCTCGAACGCGCCCGACCGCCGCTCCATCTCCAGGACGGTGAGGACGGTCGCGATCGACATCTGGCTGAGGTCGCCCTCGATCGCGGTCTGGTCGACCGAGGCCGGGATGGACATGAGGCTGTCCCGCCGCTGGCGCAGGCGCGACGCCATCTGCACGAGCGCGCCGATCTGGGCGACGACCTCGCTGACCCGGAACGGCTTGGTCATGTAGACGTCGGCGCCCACGTGGAAGCCTTCGAGGCGGGACTGCTGGTCGTCGAGCGCGGAGAGGAACAGGAACGGGGTCACCGACACCCGCGACGGCTGGGTGCGCACGTTGCGCGCGACCCAGTAGCCGTCGTGGTCGGGCAGGCCGACGTCGCAGACGATGCACTCGGGCTCCAGGGT
This sequence comes from Sorangium sp. So ce176, assembly GCF_051519835.1. Taxonomy (NCBI): domain Bacteria; kingdom Pseudomonadati; phylum Myxococcota; order Polyangiales; family Polyangiaceae; genus Sorangium; species Sorangium sp. So ce176. Next base: position 9,521,788 of record NZ_CP150371.1, on the reverse strand, counting down.
GCAGGCGGTCGAGAGCCCGGCCTCCGCGGTGGAGCAGAAGATGACCTCGTAACCCACCTCGCGGATCGCGGTGGCGAGCAGGTCCGCGACATACTCTTCGTCCTCGATCACGAGCACGACCCCGCTCGGCATCTGGCAGACGGTACACGCGCGCCGCGGGGGTGGCCAAGGGTGAATGGCGGAGAGCCGGTCTGATCGTCAGAGCCTGCTTTGCCTCCGCGCGACCCCGCCCGCGCTTTCGCCCGCGGCGCCCGACCGCGGCGGGGGATTCACGCTATAAGAACGGAAATGGCAAGTCCTGTCCGAGAGGCCGACGGCATGGTGCGGCCCGGCGAGCGGGCCTCCCCGGGGGCTCGCGTCTTCATCGCGATGAGCGGCGGAGTCGACTCCTCCGTCGCCGCGGCGCGCCTCTGCGACGCTGGCTACGAGGTCGTCGGCGTGACGCTCCACCTCTGGGACTACCCCGACGACGGCAGCGTCAAGAGCCGCTGCTGCGCGCCCGAGGATCAGCACGACGCGCGCAGGGTCGCCGACCACCTCGGGATCCCGCACTACACGTTCGACCGCCGCGCCCTCTTCCGCGAGCACGTCGTCGATCCGTTCGTCGACGCCTACCTCGCGGGCGAGACCCCGAGCCCGTGCGTGGCCTGCAACCGCTCGGTCAAGCTCCGGGAGCTGTTCCCGCTGGCCGAGCGGCTGGGCGTCGCGTGGGTCGCGACGGGCCACTACGCGCGGGTCGTCGTGGAGGAGGGCAGCGCGCGCCTCTACCGCGGCCGCGACCGGCACAAGGATCAGAGCTACTTCCTCCACATGCTCCGGTCGGATGAGCTGTCGCGGCTCCTCTTCCCGCTGGGCGACTCGACCAAGGACGAGGTGCGCGCCGAGGCGATCGCCCGCGGGCTCCCGGGCGCCGAGAAGGGGGAGAGCCAGGAGCTCTGCTTCATCCCCTCCGGCCGCTACGCGCCCTTCGTGGCCGAGCGCGCCGCGGACCGGCTCCGGCCCGGCCCCATCGTCGATCGGGACGGCCGCGTCGTCGGCTCGCACGGCGGCGTGCACGGCTTCACGGTGGGCCAGCGCAAGGGCATCGGCGTCTCGCTCGGCCGCCCCGCGTTCGTCGTGGGCCTCGACGCGGCGTCGGGCGCGGTGCGCCTCGGCGACGAGGGCGATCTCTACGCCGCGGGCGCCGAGATCACCGACGCTGTGTGGTGCGACGACGCGGTCTTCCCGCTGGAGGCCGAGGTCCGGGTGCGCGCGCGGCACGAGGCGGCGCCCGGCGTCATCGAGCGGCGGCGCGACCCTGCGACGGACGCGGAGCGCTTCGTGGCGCGGTTCGCCAGCCCCGTGCGCGCCGTCTCCCCCGGCCAGATGGCGGTTGTCTACCGGGGCGATCGCGTGCTCGGCGGCGGCCGCATCACGGCCGCTCTTCGCCCGGAGGCGCTGTCGTGAGGGCTCGCGCGCTCGCTCCGCTCGCGTGCGCCGTCACGCTGGGCTGCTCGCTCGGGCAGGGCGAGGGCGAGGTCTACAGCTCGCGGCTGCGCGCGGCGAGCTGCTGGGACGACAGCTACGACATGCGCCCCGACTTCTTCGCCGCGGTCCCCTACCGCTCCACGCTCCAGATCCGGGTGCAGCGGGGCAGCGATCTGCAGGAGGTCTCCGACGGCCTCACGGTCCTCATCGACGACGTCAACGCCATCCGCGGGGACGGGAGCGCGAACAAGCTCGACGTCGATCTGAGCGTCGGGCTCCCGCCCGGCGTCGAGCTGCCCGGCTCGCCGCCCCCGACGCCGAAGCCCGCGGGGCTCGCGCCGCTCGTGCACATGGCGCTTTACCTCCAGCGATCCTGCCACAACCAGAATATCGTGCTCTATGCCGTGGACGGGACCATCAAGTTCCAGGCGCTGTTCAGCGGCGATCCGAACGAGACGGACGCGGCCGACAAGTACACGGACGCGACGTTCGACGTCTGGGTCGGCGACCCACGCGACGCCGGGCTCGGCAATCCAGCGGACGCCATCCCACAGGAGCTCCTCTCGCGGGTGACCGGGGCTTTCCGCTTCTACTTCGAGCGGGGTCAACCCGGTCAACCGTTCCCTTGAGCTCGCCGCGACGCCGTCCTGGGTCTCCGGCGGTGTCCCACCTGTCAGGACAACAACCTTCAGCGCCCCTGTGGATTGAAGCTGACCATCTGCCCGGTCTCTCGACCGAGACGACATGGCAAAGCGCCGCGAACTCGCGGTAAAGTAGTGACCGCTCATGCCCCAACCCCCGCCTCGACCCGCATCACGAATGGGCGGACCTCCAAGCCCCGGGTCGACCAATTCATCGCCTGACGCACGCGCGAAGGAGCCCGAGAAGCAGCAGGGGACCTACTTCCTGGGCCGTTACCGCGTGGTCGACGAGATCGGGGTGGGCGGAATGGCGAGCGTTCACCTCGCTCGCATGGATGGCCCCGGCGGCTTCCAAAAGTGGGTCGCGATCAAGCGGATCCACCCGCATCTGGTCGAGGACGATCAGTTCGTCGACATGTTCCTCGACGAGGCGCGTATCGCGGCTGGCATCAACCACGCCAACGTCGCGCAGGTGTTCGATCTCGGGAAGGACGACAACACTTACTGGATCGCCATGGAGTACCTCCACGGCGAGCCGCTCCGGGAGGTGATGCGCCGCGCAGAGGAGCGCCGGCTGCGCATCTCGCCCGAGCTCGCCTCGCGCATCTGCTCCGATGCCGCAGAGGGCCTCCACGCTGCCCACGAGCTGCGTGGGAAGAACGGCCAGCTGCTGGGTCTGGTGCACCGCGACGTGACCCCGCACAACCTGTTCCTGACCTACGACGGCTACACGAAGGTCGTCGATTTCGGCATCGCCAAGGTGGCCGACCGGCTGTCGTCGACCCGCGCGGGAACGCTAAAAGGCAAGTTGGCCTACATGTCTCCCGAGCAGGTGCGCGGCAACGACGTCGATCGCACGACCGACGTGTTCGCGCTCGGGGTCGTCCTCTGGGAGCTCACGACGAACCAGCGTCTCTTCCGGATGGATACGGATCTCGACACCCTCGAGAAGGTGCAGGCCTGCGTGGTCCCGCCGCCGTCCACGATCGTGCCCGACTATCCGATCGAGCTGGAGAGCGTCGTCATGAAGGCGCTCGCCAAGCACAGGCACGATCGCTTCCAGACAGCGCGCGAGTTCTCCCGGGCGCTGCAGAGCTTCCTGATGAGGAGCGGGGTATTCGTCGGCTCCGAGGAGGTCGCTCAGTTCGTGCAGCAGGTGTTTGCCGACCGCATCCAGAAGCGCGAGGCCCACCTCGCGTGGGCGGCGGAGGTGACGTCGACCATCAACGTCGAGCAGGTGCGCGGGCGCATGTCGACCACGGCCACGGACAGCGTCGGGCTCCGCAGCCGCGGCCGGGACACAGAGCCGCAGCGGCTCACGCCGCCGCAGCTCCTGCGGCACCACGCCGCGCCGGCGAGCGGGATCGCGCCGGTCGGGCGCGCCCTGCCGAGGGACGCCGCCGACAAGCAGATGGTGGCCACGTCGCTGATGGACGACGACGAGGACGTCCCGACGACGGTCGCGACGCGCGAGCACGCCGAGCCGGTGCGGCCTCCCCTGCACGAACGCCCGACGGTGCGTCCGGCGGCCGGCAGGACGACCGGGCCGGCGGCGGCCGTGACGCCCCCTCCGCTCGCCGTCCAGCCCGCCCCGGCGGGGAGGCGCGACGCTCCGCCGCCTTATCAGCAGGTCCCAGCGCGCGCGCAGGGCGGTCACAGCCCGCCCTCGCTGCCGCAGCCGCCGACCCCGTTCCCTCCTCCGCTCGATCTCGACGCGGGCGGGCACGCGCCGCCCCCCCCGCGGGGGCTCCTCGACAGGGGGATGGAAAGCCCGCTCGCTTCCACGCTCGCGTTGCCGCCGCAGGCCGCCTCGCCCCCTGTCGCTCCGGTCCCCAAGGCGGTGAGCGAGGCTTCGCGCCACGCGCACGCGAACCGGGCGCTGGCCTACGGCGCCTCGCCGCATGGGCATGGCGCCGCGCCGTCGTACGCGCTCCCGCGGAACGGCCAGGGCTACGCGCCGGCGCCCCCGCTGCCTGGCGCCTCGCCGGCGCCGGCGTTCCCGCCGCCGCCCTCGACGACCCTGGGGCAGGCTCAGCAGTTCGCGCCCGCCGCGCCGGCGCAGCCGCCTCAGTCGCAGATCGAGACAGCGCTCTCGCTGCCGCGCCCCGACCCGGCGGCCATCTGGGCCGCCACGCAGGACGCGGTGTCCAAGGGGAACGGCAGGAACACGCTCGTGCTGCTCGCCGTCATCGCCCTCACCGCGCTGTGCGTCATCGGCATCGGCGCGCTGATCTACATGAAGACGAGGACCGTGCAGCCCTTCCCGGCGCACGGGGGCGACGTGCTCCCCGCGCCGGCCCCGGCGACCGGCGCGGCGACAACGGGCGAGCTGCATTCCGGCGCGCGCCCGTGGACCGCGGGGCCGCCCCGGCCAGACGAGCCTGCGCGCGTTACGATGAGGGGATGAAGGCTGTTCACCGCCGCTCGAGCGGCGCCGGGTCGCGGCCCCGGACAGGCGAGCGAGCTCAGCTACGTATCGATGCGCTCGCCGCGGGCGGCGCGGGGGTCGGCAGGATCGCGGGCGAGGTCGTCTTCGTGCCCGCGACGGCGCCGGGAGACCTCGTCGAGGTCGAGCTCGACCGGAGCGCGCGCCCGGCGAGGGGCAGGCTCCTCCGGGTCGTCGAGCCGAGCGCCGACCGCGTGGCTCCGCCCTGTCGCTTCGCGGACACCTGCGGCGGCTGCGACTGGATGCACGTCCGCCTCGAGGCCCAGCAGGCCGCGCACGAGCAGATCCTCCGGCAGGCGATCGCGCGGGCGACCTCGCTCGCCGAGGCCGATCTGCCGCCGATCCGCGTCCATCCGGCGCCCCTGCCGCTCGGCTACCGGTCGCGGGCGCGGCTGTTCGCGCGCGCCGAGCGCGCCGAGGTACGCGTGGGCTACCGCGCGCCGAGGACGCACGCCGTCGTGGCTGTCGATCGCTGCCTCGTGCTGGGCGACGCGATCGCGCCGCTCTCCGGCGAGCTGCCCGGCGTGCTCCGCGGAGCCGTGGGCGAGGGCGATGTCCTGATCTCGCACGGCGCCTCGGGCCGCCCGGTCGTCGAGATCCAGTGGCGCGGCCAGCTCCCGCCGGCCGCATGGAAGCTGCTCGACGAGCGCACGGCGCGCGGCGAGTGGGCCGGCGCCCGGGTCACGCTCGACGGCGCCCGCGAGGCCGCGTCGTTCGGGGATCCGCGGACGACGATCCTGGGCGCGGACGGCGTGCCCCTGCTGCTTCCGCCGGGCGGCTTCGGTCAGCCGTCCGAGGAGGGCGCCGCCGTCCTCGCCCGCCGCGCTGCCGAGCTCGCGCACCTCGACTCCACCCGGCCGCCGCACCTCGTCGAGCTGTTCGCCGGGAGCGGGACGCTCTCGGTGCTCCTCGCGCGCGGCGCGCCGCGCCCTGCCGCGGCCGCCAGCCCCGCCGAGGCGGCCGCCCCGGGGCTCGCGTCGTTCACGGCCGTCGAGCTCTCGCCCGAGGCGGTCGCCTGCCTGCGCCAGAACCTCGCCGCGCGCGGCCTCGCCGGCAAGGTCATCGAGGCGGACGCCGATCAGCACCCGCTCCCGGCGCGCGCCGACGTCGTCGTGCTGGACCCTCCCCGCGGCGGGGCGCCCGGCGCGGCGCGCGCGATCGCGGCCTCGGGCGCGCGCGTGGTCGTCTACGTCTCGTGCGACCCGGCCACGCTGGCGCGCGACCTCGGCGTCATCCTCCGCGGCGGCTTCGAGATCACGGACATCGAGGCGGTCGAGCTCTTCCCTCAGACGAGCCATATCGAGTCGATCGTCCGCCTCTCGCGCGCCCGGCGGTCGGCGCGCTGAGCGGCCCCGGGCGCGGCCGGAGGACCGCGCGTGGCCGCGCGGGATCTCCGCCCGGCGGCTTGCGCTACGCTGCCGGGGATGATTCACCTCCTCGACGATCGTCTCCGCGAAGAGGCGCGGCGTTATCGTCTCCTGTTCGCCTGCCCCGACTGCGCGTCGTTCGATCCGGCAGACTCCGACGAGGGCTGCGATCGCGACGGGCGCGACAGCCGCGGCGCCGCGCCTCCCGGCCGCGCGCCGCGCTGCTCACTCGGCTACCCGGTCGCGCCGCACGTGAGCCGGTCCCTCGACGATCGCGACGAGGTCATCTTTTGCAAGGCGTTCGAGCTCCGATGAGCCCTCCCCCCGGGCCCCTCCCGCCGCCCCGGCGGGGCCGGTCGCACCCCCCGTCGCTGATCCGCCTGGCCGAGCGGCTGATCCGTGACGAGCGGCTGCTCTCTCGCGGCGACGTGGTCCTGTGCGCCTGCTCTGGAGGCCCCGACTCGAGCGCGCTGCTGCACGTCCTCGCGATGCTCCGGCGCCGGATCGGCCACGAGGTCGTCGCGCACGGCGTCGATCACGGGCTCCGCGCCGCGGCAGCGGCCGAGCTCTCGCTGGCGCGCGACCTGGCCGAGCGGCTCGGCGTCCCGTTCTCGACAACCCGCGTGGACGTCGCGCCCGGCGCGAACCTCCAGGCGAGGGCGCGCGCCGCCCGGTTCGCCGCGCTGGCGGCGGCCTCGGCGGCCCACGGCGCCCGCGCGATCGCCACCGGCCACACAGCGGACGACAGGGCCGAGACGCTGCTCCTGCGCTTGCTGCGGGGCGCCGGGCCGCGGGGCCTGGCCGTCCTGCCGCCGCGCGCGCCGCTCCCGCGCGCGGCCGCCGCGGCGCGCAGCGTCGACGCGCCGGGCCTGGCAGCGCAGATCGAGCTCATCCGCCCGCTGCTCCTGGCCCGCCGCGTCGACGTCCTGGCCCACCTCGACCGACACCGGCTGGCGTTCGCGGAGGACCCCAGCAACACCGACCCACGCTTCACCCGCGTTCGCGTCCGCCGCGAGCTGCTCCCGCTGCTCGAGGACCTATCGCCGGCGATCGTCGAGCACCTCTGCGCGCTCTCGGACATGCTCGTCGCCGGCCGAGAGCGCCCGTCGGACGACGATCCGGCCGTCCTCGACGGCGGCGAGCCGCTGTCGATCCCGCTCGGTCGGGCGCAGCGCTTCGCGATCGAGCGGGCTCGCAAGCTCGGGCGTCCGTTGCGCGTCCGCGTCCGCGGCGGCGGGGAGATCTCCCTGGGCTTTCCAGAGGAGTCCAGCGTGCTTATCGAGGACAGGTCCACACGTCGCGGGGCCTGACCGCATGCACCCCCACCCGCGGCCCCTGTCGAGATCCCCTTTTTTCGCTGTGTCACCGCGGGGAGTACCCGCGGTCGACGACCGAGCTGACGGGTGGCATGCTGACTGGAACACGCGTACAATTTCGGTACACGCCGGCTCGCCGCGCGAGTCTAGAGGGTCCTCGTGAAGCAATCGCACAAGACGCTGCTGCTCTGGGTTCTGCTGATCATGATGTTCTTGGCGATCTGGCAGTTCTTGAGCCCGGATCGCCCGCCCGCCACGCCTGTCGCGTTCAGCGAGTTCATGGGCCTGGTCCAGGTCGAGGCCAAGGACAAGGATCCGCACGTCGAGTCGGTCACGATCAAGGACCGCGAGTACACCTTCTGGGTCAAGGACCCGAAGAGCGGAGCCAAGACCAAGAAGGTCACGATCGGGCCTGACAACGCCGACGAGATCACGAAGACGATCGTCGACAACAAGGTCGCCGTGTACTTCGAGAAGGAGGAGGCGTCGCCCTTCTGGCCGGGGGCGATCATGTACCTCCTGCCGACGATCTTCCTGCTCGTGATGTTCTACCTGTTCATGCGCCAGCTCCAGGCCGGCGGCGGCAAGGCGATGAGCTTCGGCAAGTCGCGCGCCCGGCTGCTCAGCGAGGCGCAGAACAAGGTGACGTTCGCCGACGTCGCGGGCATCGACGAGGCGAAGGACGAGCTCGAGGAGATCATCGCGTTCCTCAAGGACCCGAAGAAGTTCCAGAAGCTCGGCGGCCGGATCCCGAAGGGCGTGCTCATGATGGGCCCCCCCGGGACGGGCAAGACGCTCCTCGCGCGCGCGATCGCCGGCGAGGCGGGCGTGCCGTTCTTCTCGATCTCCGGCTCGGATTTCGTCGAGATGTTCGTCGGCGTCGGCGCGAGCCGGGTGCGCGACCTGTTCGAGCAGGGCAAGAAGCACGCGCCGTGCATCATCTTCATCGATGAGATCGACGCGGTCGGCCGCCACCGCGGCGCGGGCCTCGGCGGTGGTCACGACGAGCGCGAGCAGACGCTGAACCAGCTCCTCGTCGAGATGGACGGCTTCGAGTCGAACGAGGGCGTGATCATCGTCGCCGCGACGAACCGCCCCGACGTCCTCGACCCCGCGATCCTGCGGCCTGGCCGCTTCGACCGCCGCATCGTCGTGAACCGCCCCGACGTGCGCGGCCGCGAGGGCATCCTCCGTGTGCACACGAAGAAGGTCCCGCTCGGCACCGACGTCGACATGGAGATCCTGGCGCGCGGCACGCCCGGCTTCGTGGGCGCCGACATCGAGAACCTGGTCAACGAGGCGGCCTTGCTCGCGGCGCGTCAGGACAAGGACGTCGTCACGATGGTCGACTTCGAGATGGCCAAGGACAAGGTGCTGATGGGCGCCGAGCGCCGCAGCATGGTCATCAGCGACGAGGAGAAGCGGACCACGGCCTACCACGAGGCCGGGCACGCGCTGGTCGCGAAGCTGCTCGAGAAGTTCTCGGATCCGGTCCACAAGGTGACGATCATCCCGCGCGGGCCGGCGCTGGGCCTCACGCAGCAGCTCCCGAAGGAGGACCGGCTCAGCATGTCGCGCGACTTCGCCAAGGCGCGCCTGTCGGTCCTGATGGGCGGCCGCGTGGCGGAGGAGATCGTGTTCGGCCAGTTCACGACGGGCGCGGGCAACGACATCAAGCAGGCGTCGAACCTGGCGCGGCGCATGGTGACCGAGTTCGGCATGAGCGACGTCATCGGGCCGATCTCGTACGGCGCGGACGAGGAGAGCGTCTTCCTCGGGCGCGACTTCACGAGCCGGCGCCGCGACTACTCGGAGACGATCGCCAACCAGATCGACGACGAGGTGCGGCGGTTCATCCTCGACGCCCACGCCGAGGCGCGGCAGCTCCTCACGGACAACCGCGAGATCCTCGAGCGGCTCGCCACGGCGCTCCTGGAGCGCGAGACGCTGGACGCCGAGGAGGTCGACGCCATCGTCTCCGGCCGCGAGCTGCCGCAGCGCCAGCGCGTCGTGATCCCGAGCTACAGCGATCGCGATCGGGCCGCCAAGGAGAAGCGCCGCGCGGCCAGCATCTTCGGCACCCCGAAGCCCGCCCCGAGCACCTGAGCGCACGAAGCGCGGGGGCAGCGCCCGACCCTCGGGCAGCCCCCGCGCCGCCGGCGCCGCGCGCACGGCGCGGCGCACGACACGCCTCGAACCCCCATCCCATCAGCGCAGCGACACACGCGGCAGCGACACACGCGCGGCCGGCGCGCCCCCGGTTCGTCTCAGGGGGCGCGCAACGTCGCCTGCAGGAACGCCCAGTGCTGCAGATCGGCCGGGCGGCCGTCCTCGTGGGCGCGGTTCGCGTTCCTGAAGATCGCCTGGGCGCCGTCGCCGAAGAGGAACAGGCCGTAGCCGAGCGCGAAGCGCACCGGCTCCCACGGCTGGAGCGAGAGCGAGACGTCGATCTCGTGGCCCAGCGTCTGGCTCTCGTTGTCCTCGGCGGCGCCGACGGGGAGGAGGCGCGAGGTCACCCACCTGCCCCTGGGGGAGGCGAGGCCGACGAACGCATACCCGGCGGCGATGGTCATCGGTTCGAACGGGGAGGCGCGGACGCCTCCGCCCGCCTCGATCACGTTCGACCACGCGTAGAGCCCCATGGGGCCGTGGTTGTCCTGCGCGTCGGGCAGGATCGGATCGAAGCGGCGCTGCGTCTCGCCCACCTCGAGCGCGCCATCGTCGCCCGTGGCGTAGGCGCCGCGGGCGCTGAAGGTGAGATGGGCGGGGAGGGCCGTCTCGAGCTCGGCGCGCGCAGCGGCCGCGAACCCGCCGAGCGGGCGGTCGGCCGAGAACGTGGAGATGCGGCCGAGCTCGTAGGCCCCTTCGACCGCATAGCGAAAGCCCCGGTGGTCGCCGGAGACGCGCGCGTCGAGGACGACGGTATCTCCGGGCGTGAGCCAGCTCGGGCGCGGCTCCCGCGCGATGCGCGCGAGGGCCGTGGCCTCGAGGTGGAGCAGCGGAGCGACGTGCCAGATCGCGTTCAGGCCGTAGAGCTGGGTCCCCGTCCCGGCGGAGATGGGCTTGCGCGTCCCGGCCACCTCGGGCGAGGCGCCGCCCGGCGCGGCCAGGAGCACGGCGATCGCCTCGAGGTCGACGTTGCCGAGCTGCACCCCCGCGCGCACCCCGTCGAGCGAGCGCGCGGCGAGCGTCTCGTCGTTCGCCCCGATCAGCCGACCATCGCCCCACGCGATCCGCTGCCGGCCCAGCCGCACGAAGGCGCGGCGGCCGGAGCGCGTGTGCAGATCGATGTACGCCTCGTAGGGCGCCGTCTCCGGGAGGGCCGGCTCGCCCGCCCCGACGAAGATCGCGTCGTCGCTCCCCCAGAGCCGCGCGTCCTGCAGCGTGAGGACGCCCGTGATGGGCCCGTGATCGACGGCCAGCCCGAGGCGCGCGCGCTGGGCGACGAACCACTGGGTCTTGACGACGTTGCCGGTGTCGAGGAGCGGCGGCATCGCGCCCCCGAAGCCCTCGGCGAGCACCGCGTTCGAGCTGTAGATGTCGCCGCCCGTGTCCACCGGGTAGCGGCGGAACTCGCTGCGCATCCGGAGCTCCACCGACGGGCGGAGCGTGAACGCGCCGAGGGGCACGCCCTCCGACTGCGGCGACGCCTGCGCCGCCGCGCTCCGGGGCGCGAGCGCGAGGAGCGCCGATCCCAGAGCGATGGAGGCGAACGGCAGGGATCGGATCATCAGCAGGGAGGGCCGGAGCGCGGGTCGTCGAACGGCAGGTGTGCGGTCTGGCGCGCGGTGTTCAGGCGGGCCGCGCTCCTGGGAGCGCTGGCGGAGGATAGGCGTCCGGGCGCTCGTCGGACAAGTGGGGAAGCGGCGCTGGTCCTGTCCGACGGCGCCTGATCCTGACAGGGCGACCCCTTGCGCCGCGCCGGCGTCAGGGATCGAAATCGTCCCCGCCGTGCGCCGGCGGGGGCGGCGGCTTCGGCGGCTTGGGTGTGTCCCCTGCGCTGCTCCCGCGTCGCGGCGGCGCCTTCGCGCTGCCGGCGGGCTGCCTCGGCGGCTGTCGGCGGGTCGCGCCGCGCCGCGCGGGCGCAGCGCCCGCGTCGATCGCGAGCACCAGGTCGAGCGCGAGCTTCGACGCCCTGCCGGCGTGCCGCTCTGCGACGGCGCTCGCCTCGGCGAGCACGCGCTCGGCCGCCTCGAGCTCGCGCTTCACCTCGCGGCGCCGCGGGTCGCCCGCGAGGGCCTCGGCCGACCCGGTCGCGAGCGATGCCCGCCTCTTCTCGAGCTCCGCGGCGCGCCTCGACAGCTCGCCGAGCTGCCTCGACGTCGCGACGGAGCTCTTCAAGGACGCCTCGATGGCCTCGACGAGCTTCCTGTCGTCCGCGTCGAGCGAGCGTCCGCCGCGGGCGCTCACGAGCCGCGCTTCTGGCACGAGCTCGACCCGGAACAGCACGCCCGACGCGCGGAGCTCGGCGGTGCGCGCGCGCGCCGCTTCGAGCACCGCGTCGTCGGTCGACCTCGGATCGAGCCCCACCGCGCGCGCGAGGTCGGCGTGCGCCGCGCGCGCGAGCTCCTCGGCCTTCATCGATTCCTCGCGGACCTCCCGCGTGGCCTCGAAGAGCTCGTCGTAGGGCTGCTTGCCCGTGCGGAGGGCTCGCCCCTGCTCGATCTGCGAGGGTTGCGCGGCGCACGCGGCGAGCAGGGGCGCGTGCGCCGCGACGAGCAGCAGCGCGAGCGCGGCCGCGCGGAGCCGGCCCGCACGATCCGGGGTCCTCGTCATCCACATTGAAGGATGACCCCCCAGAGCTCGTAGCTCGCGGCGGGCTTCGAGAGGAACACCACGCCCACGTAGCCCGATCGCGGCGCGACGCCGAGCACGCCCTGCCCGAAGTTCCCTGCCGGGGGCGAGAGCGCGATCGGATCCCCGATCGGGGCGAGGCTGGAGGAGAGCGTCTGCGCGCGCATGGCGCGGCTCCCCGGCGGGCCTTCGGTCCACACGAGGAGCCAGCGCCCGTCGCTGAGCCCCGCGATGTCCGGCGCGAACGCGTCGCCCCCGGGGCCCCCGGAAGGCAGCGGGATCACCTGGGTCGACGTGGGGAGGGTGCCCGCGGGGGCCTGACCGGCGCGGATCTCCCAGCGCCCATCGGCCGGTCGGTCCGCGAACACGACGGCGAGATCGCGCTCGTTCCAGCCGAGCGACGGCTTGCCGACCGAGCCTCCGGAGCCCGCCACCCGGGTGAGCTCACCGAGGGGCTTGCGCTCGGCGTCGAGCCAGCCCGCCCACACGGCCTTCTCGCGGCGGAACGCGACCGCGTGACCGCGCGACCCGGCCGCGATCGCGCGCGGCGCCTCGAGCGGCTCGTCGCCCTGCACCGGCCACAGCGTGAGGGGCGCGGCGCCCGGGTTGTCGGCCGCCACGACGGCGCCGTCCGCCAGGCCGACGACGAACGGACGTGGCCCCGGGACATTGACCGGAGAGCGGATGGCCTGCTGCGCTGCCGTGAGCACGGTGAAGCTGTCCTCGACGGGCGAGATGCTCACGATGTCGGCGGCCTCTCGGTTCGAGAAGCGCTCGTTCCGCTCCCCGGTCGCGGGATCGATCTCGAGGCCGACGGCCTCCATGGAGCTCTTGGCGTAGCCCACCACGAGCTTGCCGCCCTTCGTCGCCGTGACCTCGAAGGGGATGCTCTTCGCCACGAGCGGCGCCCATTGCTGCGGCTGGCGCGCCACCCAGCAGGGCTTCGGCGGGGCGGGGATCGCGGCGCGCGCGGCGTCCTGCGCGGCGCCGAGCGCGGCGCGCGCGGTGCCGACCGGCGCGGTCCGGGGGGAGGCGACGGAGTGGCGGCCCGCGAAGAAGGCGACGATGCTCATGAGCACCGCGGCCCCGCCGAGGCCGATGAGCGAGGAGACCGGCACGGGCACCGCCGCGGAAGACGGCTTGCCTTTGCCCTGCGCGGGCGAGCTCAGACCGCCGGCGCGCGCGGGCTGAGCGCGCCGCGCCGCGAGCGCGCGGGGGTCGAGCGCTGGCGCGCCGTGGCTCGATCCCGCGCCGGAGCTGCGATCGTCTCGCTGGCCGGGCGTCGGGGGCGCGTCGGCGCCTGCCGAGCTGCGCTGCGGGCCCTGGAGCCCGGGCAGCAAGCCCGGCCACGATCGCGGCTGCGGCGCGCCTGCGCCGGTGCCGGCCGACGGGATCGTCGCGTACTCGCGGCGCCCCTGGGCGCTCTCCGCGGCGGTCACGGGGGCGCTGGGCAGCGGCGAGCGCTTCGTCTCGTCGGGCGCGGGCGCCGCGGGGCGCTCCTTGGTCTCGCTGTGCTGCACCGTGGTCGACGCCGGGCTCGCGCCGAGCGCACGGCTCGCCGACGGATCCCGACCGTCGTTCGCCGTCGTGCCTTCGGCGCTGCGGGGCAGGGGACCGTCGGCGGGCGGCACGGGGCTCGCGGGTCGAGGTCCAGGGGACGCGACCGCCGTGGCGGCGGCGCTCGAGGCGTGTGCTGCATCGGAGGGGGGCGCCGAGGCGGCCAGGGGAGGCGCTGGGACGGGCTGCGGCGTCGCGCGGGGAGCCTCTGCAGGGGGGCGCGGCGGCGGCGCGGGCAGCGTCCCGAGGCGGGCGAGGGCCTTTGCGCCGGCCGCTGTCTGCGCCGACGTTTCGGGCGCGCGCGCGCGGGCCGCCTTCTTCGCTGCCATCGCGGGGAACCGGACCGGCACTGGAGGCGGCGGCACCGAGCGCCCCCCCGCGAGCGCGGGTCGTCTCGTGGCCCCGCTGGAGCTGGACGGCGGCGTCGGGAGGGGCTTGCCGGCGCCCTGCTCCGCGCCGCCCGCTGCGCCATCGCGCCCGAGGTTGCTCGGTGCAACGCCGGCGGGCGCCGCATCGCGCCCGGGGGGGAGGGGCGGCGGCTGGGGGGGTCTCGCCGCGGAGCGCGACGCCGGGCTGCCCGCGGCCTTCGGCGGCGCGCCCGGCCTGCTGGGCGCGGCTGCGCCAGGTGCCCGCATCGGCGCATGCCCCTCTTCTGCCGTCGCGGTGGCGCCGCCCCCGGCGACGCCGGCGTCCGCGGCCGGACGATCGACGGCCGATGTCTCCTCGCGTTCTTCTGATTCCGAGGGGAGCCTCGGCGCGCGGGGAATCACGGGGGCTCCCTGGTCGCCCGCGGAGGTGCTGTCGTAGCGGGGGAGCTGCGTGATCGCCCGGGCGACCCCCGCGTCGAACGTCCCGCCGGCCGACGGCACGACGATCGGCGCGCTCGGTCCGCTGGCCGGCGCGTCTGCCGGCGCATCGACCCCCGTGAGCGTCCTCATGGACTCGCGCTTGCGCGGCGGTGGGGGCGGCGGGTGAGGTCGCGACGTCGCCCTGGGCGCCTGCGTCGGCGGCTTCCGCTCGTTGGCGGGCCTGTCCGCGGGGGCTGGGCCGACGCGCTGAGCGCCGCGGGCGGGCGCCGGATCCAGGTCCTCGACGAGCTCGAGATCCAGCTCCACGCTGCTCTCGCGAGCGGTCTCCTTCAGGGCGGCCGGCTTCTCGGGGGCAGCGGTGCCCGCCTCGGGTTTGCGCCGGAGCTGCGCGGCGTCGGCGAGCTCCGGCTGCCTGGACGCAGGCGCCCACGCTTCCATGCCTTGGCGCCACACCAGCGTGGAACCCGGGATGACCCCGGCAGCCAGGGCGCTGCGCAGCTCAGCGGTGCTCACGAGCCGCTGGACGCCGCGCTCATCCGTCCACCTCCACGCGCTCAACGGGGGCCCCTCCTCCAACGGCGGGAGCGCCGGAATTCCAAGACGTGGTCCACGACGCGGCGATCGTACCGCGCGTCGTTTGCAAAGAGACATTCTTTCGTCCGCTCACGCAACTGTGCCCCCGCGTCCGACGAAGATCGCGCTCGTAGCCCATGAGCCCCGCCCGCGCCGTCGTCGCCGCCGTCCGCGCCTTGGCCGCTGTCGCTGCGCGCGCGCTCAGCCCGTCGTCCTGCGCCGGCTGCGACACCCCTGTCGCGGACGCCGCGGTGTTTTGCTCCGACTGCGCGCGTACCGCCGTCCCTTACGCGGAGCGCCCGCCGCAGGGGACGGCGGGCTCCGGCGCCGCCGACGGCCCTCTCCTCGCGTTCGCCCCGTTCGCCGGGGCGCTGGCGGACGGAATCCGACGTTTCAAGTACGGGGATCGCCCGGATCTCGCGCGTCCGTTCGGCCGGCTGCTGCTCTGCGCGGCGCGCGATGCAGGGCTGCGCGCGGACCTCGTGGTTCCGGTCCCTCTTCATCCGCGCCGCCTGGCCGAGCGCGGCTACAATCAGGCTGCATTGCTGGCCGCGCATGTCGCTGACGGACTCGAGGCTTCGTTTGCTCCGCGGGCGCTCTGTCGTGTCCGATCCACGGCGCAGCAGGCGCAGCTCCCGCGCGACCGTCGCCTGGAGAACGTGGCGGGGGCGTTCCGTGTCCGCGCGCCGGAGCGCGTCCAGCGGCAGAGCATCGCGCTCATCGACGACGTGGCCACGACGGGCGCCACGCTCGCTGCGTGCCGTGATGCGCTTCTCGGCGCGGGAGCTGCTTCGGTGACCTACCTCGTGCTGGCTGCGGCCGAGAGCGGTGCGGACGAGCTCAGAAGCTCTCCTCCGTCAGCGCGCCGCACTTGACGCGCACGCTCCTGCCTTCGGCGAGCCACCGCGTGCCGTTGGGCGTCGGCTCGCCGACGCGCACGAAAAAACGTCCGCAGCGCACCTCGATGGGCTGGTTGCTGGGGCCTACCGCCACGCCCATGACGTAGACGGTCGCATTCCGAGAGAAGTTGAGCTTGAGAAGGCCGTGTCCACTCCGCGGGGGCGGGGGAGCGGGGGCCGCAGCTTGGGCGGCGGGTTGCGGTGGAGGGGGAGCCTCGGCGGGGGGCTGAGCGGGAGGGGGAGAAGCCTCAGGGCCTGGCAGCTGGGGGGCGGTTTGCGCCGGCTTAGTTCCGTCCTGGACTGCACGTGCTGGGAGCGGGGTTGCTGTCTGTACAGGAACGGCCTCTTGCCTCGACATCGCCGCGGCGGTGCTCGTAGGTCCACCGGTCGCTGAAGCCTCCGGCGGAGCCTGTCGGCCCGGTGACGCCAGTCCGGGCAGGGCTGTCTCGACCGTGCGGATCCCCAGCGCAAACACGACGGTGGCCGTCGTGAGCGCAATCCCGATGGTGCTCAGCGGCGAGAGTGGTTTCGACGGAGAGCCCTGCGCCGACCCAGGTTGAGGCGCGTCCGCCGACCCAGGTTGAGGCGCGTCCGCCGACCCAGGTTGGGGCTCGGGCGGCACCGACCCAGGTTGGGGCTCGGGCGGCACCGACCCAGGTTGGGGCTCGGGCGGCACCGACCCAGGTTGGGGCTCGGGCGGCACCGACCCAGGTTGGGGCTCGGGCGGCACCGACCCAGGTTGGGGCTCGGGCGGCACCGACCCAGGTTGGGGCTCGGGCGGCACCGACCCAGGTTGGGGCGGCGGCGCCGCGAACCCAGGTTGAGGCGCGTCCGGAGGCGCGTCCGCGTCCGTCGAGAACATCGGCCGTCAGTCTAGCGGCA
This sequence comes from Sorangium sp. So ce176, assembly GCF_051519835.1. Classification (NCBI taxonomy): domain Bacteria; kingdom Pseudomonadati; phylum Myxococcota; order Polyangiales; family Polyangiaceae; genus Sorangium; species Sorangium sp. So ce176. The sequence goes on along the minus strand of NZ_CP150371.1, from coordinate 9,505,037 downwards.
TCGTCCCTCACCGAAGCGAGCTCTCCCGCTCGGCGGGCCATCGGAGCGTTCCCGTCGGATCCACGCCGAAGCAAGCGCAAACGCCATCTGTGTGCTGGAATACATTCGTGTACGTCGACGCACATCCACTGACGTGGATTCGCAAGAGATCGCCGCTCGGCCGTCGCGTGTTGGCCGCAGCCGTGCTCGACACCCTCGGGCTGCTGGACCGGTTCCTATGGCTTCGCGCAAAGCTCCGGCTGCCCGTGCTCTCCGTGTTCACCTACCACCGCATCGCGGAGCCCTCGGACGTCGCCGAGCTCGATCCCGGGGTCGCCGAGGTGAGCGCCCGCGAGTTCGAGGAGCAACTCGCGGTCATCAAGACGCACTGCACCGTGGTTTCGCTCCGGGACGTGCGTCTCCTCGCCAAGGGCCGCAAGCCCCCGCCGAACCCCGTCATGGTCGCGTTCGACGACGGCTACCGGGACAACCACGACGTCGCGCTGCCCCTCCTGAAACGCGCAGGCGTCACGGCCACCTTCTTCATCGCCACCGACTACCCCGACAGCGGCCGCCTCTACTGGTGGGATCGCGTCGCCCTCCTCATGCACCGGTGCCGGCGCCCGCGCGTCGACATCGCTTACCCCGCGACGCTCATGCTCGAGCCCCTGCGCGACCCCATCGCCGCGGCGACGCGGGTCTGCCGGGCCATCAAGCGCACCTCCGGCCTCGACATCGAGCGCCTGTGGGATGAGCTCGAGCGCGCCACCGGGGTGTCGATCGACCTCTGCGAGGAGCGCGCGCTCGCGGCCAGGACGATCATGGACTGGAAGCAGATCGCGGCGCTGCGGCGGGCCGGCATGGACGTGCAGTCGCACTCGCACAGGCACCGTGTCCTCCAGACGCTGTCGCCCGAGGAGGCCACGCGCGATCTCTCGCGCTCCCGTCGCGTGCTCTCCGAGGTCCTGAGCGAGGCGGTGCACGCGGTCGCGTACCCCGTCGGATACAGCCTGTGCGGCGCGTTCCACCGCGCCGTGAGGGAGGCGGGCTTCGAGCTCGGCTTCACCAACAACTCCGGCCTTTGCGTGCTCTCGTCCTTCGACCCCCTGAATTTCCCGCGCGTCGCCATGGATCGCGGGCAGATCGGCGCGCTCTTCAAGCTGAAGCTGCTCATCGGCCAGCGGCCCGGCTCCCGGGCCGCCCCATGACCGAGCAGCGACAGCGCAGCGCCGGGCGCCGCGCTCGCCGAGCGCCGTCGCTCGCTCGAGGCTGCCCCACCCGACGCGCGCGTGGCCTGGGCTGTGCACGTGCACCGTCGCTGGGCCGGCTCTGCACGCGCATGGCCTCGACGGGCCCGGAACACCTGCTTCGCAGCCTGTTCGACGAAGGGAGGCTCTCGTGAAACGCACGATCCGTGGTCCCAGCTTCCGCGCCGCCGCCTTCAGGCTCGGCGTGGCCTCGCTGATCGCCGCAGCCCTCGCCTCAGGATGCGGCGGCTCGCCGCCGCCTGCGGCTTCCGCGAAGGCGACCGCGCGGCCCGCCCCGGCGGCGCGCGACGGGCAGGGGGCGCGGACGGCGGCCGTCGAGCAACGCGCGCAGCGCGAGGCGCAGCGCGCGTGGTGCGTGTACCTCGAGGAGCTCTACGAGCGGGCCTCCGAGCAGGCGAACGGCTGGCCGAAGTTCGAGGAGTGCACCCAGCGGACGACGATGGCCTCGCCGAGGATGCTCCGCGCCACCTCGGAGTGCTCGCTGGCAGCGCTGCGGCGGTTCGAGGGCGATCCCTTCACCCCGGCCTACGCGGAGGAGGTGAGCCGCTGCGGCGCCGAGGCGATGACGGCCACCTCGCTCCCCCGCTCCGATCTCGCCCCCTACATGGCCGTCCTCTGCGGCCGCCTCGCGGGCTGCGGAGACCTCGACTACGCCACGTGCCGGCAGAGCCTCGAGGACGGGCTCGGCCCGCAGCTCGAGCGGGCGATCGGCGCGATGAACAGCCGTGGCCGGCAAGAGGTCCGCGCCTGCTTCGGCAAGCTCGCGTGCGGCGGCGACCTCGGGCCTCAGATCTCCGCGTGCCTCGAGCCCATCATGGACGACCTGCTCTGGCTGCCGGGGTGAGCGACCCGCGCCGCGCGGCGCGGCGATCGACCCGCGCGCGGCGCCCAGCCGAGCGCGGCGGCCGACCCGATCGCGGCGCTCAGCCCGAGCTGCCTGGCAGGCGGCAGCGCGCGATCAAGGGGACGTGATCGGACAGCCCGGCGAAATCGCCCTTGTGCCCGAACGGGTGCGTGCCCGTGAAGTCGAGCCACCGGAGCCGCTCGGACGAGTACACGTGGTCGAGGTGCATGCGGAGGTTCATGAAGCCGGCCGTCGGGAACGCGCGCGCCTCGCTCTCGGAGAGGCAGCGCACCCTGGCGAACGCGTCCACGAAGCCGATCTCCTCGCGCAGGAAGCGGTCGACCGGAGAGCCCGGCAGCGAGTTGAAATCGCCGACCACGACGAAGTTGTCGCTCCGCCGCTCGCGGCGGACGAAGTCGGCGAGCACCCTGGCCTCCTCGATCTGGTTCGGCCCGAACCCCATCCGCGCCTCGCCGGTCCAGAACTCGCGCGAGAACACGCTCGGCAGGCTGAGGTGCGTGTTGAACACATCGAAGCTCTGCCCGCTCTCGTGCTCGAACGACACGTGCGCGCAGATGCGCGTCTGCTTCAGGCTCTTGACCCTCCGCCGGTGGGTGATGTCGTGCGGGTGCTCCGCGTTGTGGTGCCCGATGCGGAACGTGTCGCGCGCGATCACAGCGAGCCCGGTCGTGTAGATGTTCGTCCGCGATGTGAGCCGGTACGTGTGCGCGGGGAAGTAGTAGGCGACGTAGCGCTCGCGCCGCTCTCGCTGCACCAGCGCCGCGTGCAGCTCGGTCATCAGGCGATCGAGCTGCGTCTCCTCGGGGTGCCACCGCCGGTTCATCGTCGAGGAGCGCAGCGACTGCGTCTCCACCTCCTGGAGGCACACGAGATCGGGCAGCGGCGACAGCCGCGCCAGCGTCTCCGCGATCCGCGTGATCGCGGCGCTGGTCGACGCGATGCCCCGCGTGCCGTGTCCGAAGTAGCGGACGTTATAGGTGATGATCCGGAGCGGCGTGGCGCCGCCGTCCGGCGGCTCCGCGCTCTGGAGAGCGCCCGGCGCCGCGCTCGTGGAGGCGCGTCCGGACGTCGAATCCCCGGGTGTTGGGCCGCTCGAACCAGGTGGGAGGCGCCGCTCGGTCATGTATCCTCTCGCCCATGGGCAAGAACATCATCGTTTCCGAGGATACCATTCGTGACCTGCTGGAAGCGCATGCCTCCCTCTCCGCCTGGTACTACGAGCTCTGGTCGGCGCTGCGCGTCGCGAAGGCCTCGGCGAGCGCCCCGGATGATGCGGCCCGTGCAGCGTTTGTCGAGCGGATGGCCACGAGCTTCCCGGAGGTCGCCTCGATCGCCCGCTCCATCCGCGTACCACGGATGTTCGTCCCACCCCCGCCCGCGGTGAGCGTCCCGCCCGTCGCGACCGCAGAGGCCGTGGAAGAGGCCCCCACAGCGGTCGAGCCCGCTCCCGCCCGCCTCCGGGAGCTCCAAGTGCCCAGGAGCCAGCCGGGCGCGGACCTCACCGACGAGCCCCCTCCCGCGCCCTCGCAACCGGCGATCGTCCCTCCACCTCTGGTGGTCCCATCGACGGTGAAATACGACACCTAGCCCGTATCGAGCCGACTCGCGAGCTCAGCAATGGGCCGTGTCGCGCGCCGCTCCCCGCGACGCGGGTCAGCGAGCCGAGCCGAGAGGGCGCTTGCGCCGCGTCAGGAGCTGCTCGGCCGCCTGGCCGGGCTCGGCGCGCGGGCGCTCCGTGCAGCCGGGGCCTCCGCTCAGGACAGCGCAGGCGAAGAGGCGACCCGCTCGTCGCAGCATCGGAGCGATGACCTCGTGGCGCGCTGGATCTCCGCCCGGGGCGCGCCGCGCTCCTCGCCGAGGCGTCGCGTGCGCGATCCGATCGCGAAAGAGCTTGCCGCGTCGGTCTGCGCCGGCAAGCTCGCCGCTGCAGCGCATCGCTCGAAGAACAGCAGCGCGCAGCGCGGAGGGGATCGCATTGCCTGTCTCGACGGATGGCGACCGCCTGCGGCGGCTCTGCGCCGCGGCGCTGACGCTGCACCTCGGCGCGGCGTGCGCGCCCGCGCAGCGAAGCTCGCCGGACGCCGGCGCGACCGCGACGTCCGACGCGGACGCCGGCGCGATCGCGGCGTCCTCCTCGTCGCCCGGCGGCGACGGCCCGGCCGGCGACGCGATCGCCCCCGCCTACCCGAAGGCCGACGGCGCCCCGGAGCCGCTCGCGGCGCGGCTGTGCGAGGCGCTGCACGCCCTGCCCGCGCGGCGCAAGGCGGCGTGCTGCGGCGGTCGCGCGGGCTTCCATGCCGCGGCGGAGTGCGCGCGCGCGCTGAGCTCCGCGGCGCGCGCGAAGGCGGTGACGCTCTCGCCCGACGACGTCGGCCGCTGCGTCGAGGCCATGGAGCGATCGCTCGAGGGGTGCGACTGGGTCGCTCCGCTCGCCGCCCCGGTTCCGCCCGCGTGCGAGGGGATCGTGCGGGGCGCGCTCGGCGAGGGGGCGCGGTGCCGGTCGTCGCTCGAGTGCGTCGACGGGCTGCGCTGCGACGGCGCCGGCCCCACCGACGCGGGCCTCTGCCGCGCGCCGCGCGCCGCGGGCCCCTGCGGCCACTCCGTCGACGCGCTGGCGGCGGTCACCCGCCAGACGCGCCACGCCGACGCGCACCCCGAGTGCCGCGGCCACTGCGCCGGGCGCGCGTGCGCGGACGACGTCCCGCTCGGCGGCCGCTGCGACGCCCACGCCGCCTGCGGGCGCGGCCGCCGCTGCGTCGACGGGCGGTGCAGCGATGCGCCGCCCCCTCCGGCCGGCGCCGCCTGCCTCGGCGGGCTCTGCGCGCCCGGCGCGCGCTGCGTGGACGGGCGCTGCGCGGCCCCGAAGGCCGAGGGCGAGGCCTGCGCGCGCGACGGCGAGTGCCGCGCCGCGTGCGTCCGCCCCGAGGGGCGCGCGGTGGCCTCCGGCGGCGCGGCCGGCGTGTGCGGGAGGCGGTGCGCGGCGCCGTGACCGGCGAAGGGCGCGCCGCGCCCCCGCCGCGCCGCGCCCATCCAGCGCCTCAGGGCTTGAAATGGCCCTGGGTCGCGCCCTCCCAGGCCGTCGCCAGGTAGGGAAAGGCCGGGAGGAACCGCGCGTCGTTCGCGGCGACCCCGTCGCCCGCCGTCGCGCCGACCGCGCCGGTCAGGATCAGCGTCAGCACGGCATCCGTGACGTCGGTCTGCTCGTGATCCGCGCCGGCGACGAGCGCGCGCCCGTTCGGAAAGCCCGACGGCATGCCCAGATCGATCCGGAGCACGTCGCCGACGGTCTCCAGGTTGTGCCCCCCGAGGCGCGATGGCTTCAGGTTGAACGTGTCGATGAGGTCGGTCCGGTTCTGCTTCAGCGCCTCCGGATCGAAGGCGGCGAGCGGCTGGCCGGCCCGGTAGAGGCCCGCGAACTCGGCGTCGCGCACCAGGATCGGGTTCAGGAAGTAGGCCCCGAAGTTGGCGAGATCGTCGCGCGGGTGCGCGCGGTTGTACTTGTCCTTGTCCTGCAGGCCGATGATCCATGTGTTGATGAGCGGCAGGCCGACCCGCGACACCTGGACCCAGGGACCGAGGCCGTCCTCCTCGCCGTTCGCGCGCAGGATCCGCACCTTGCGGCGGCTCGCCGAGGCCCAGATGCCGAGCGTCTGCTGGTCGTTCGGCCCCGGCGTCGGCTCCGACCCGCCGTTGGCGACGGCGAGCGGGATCTCGAGCGCGAGCGTGTGGACGTTGTAGCCGGCGAGGTTGTCGCGTGCGACGCACGACGGGTTCGGCGCGGCCAGCAGCGGGCACAGCCCCGCGAGATCGAACCCGTGGCCGAGGTCCGCGTAGAAGCCGTCGTCGCGCGGCCCGGCCCAGGCGCGCCCCTCGCCGCCGGCCATCTGCTTGAGGAACTTGGAGGACGTCGCGAAGGCCGGGTAGCCGCCGCCGGAGATCTGGTACGCGAGCTGGTTCGTCCTCCTCCCGATGTTCGGCGGCGCGACAGGCGCGTCGGTCAGGATGACGGTCGACGCGCCGCCCTCGACCTTCGTGATCGTGTACGTCTGCTCCGCGCCCGCGAGCTGCGAGAAGAACTCGTTGCCGCCGCTCGGCGCCGGCGTGAGCCCCGCCGGATCCTCCGCCCGGTACGGCGTCGTCGAGAACCGGAACTGGTACGTCAGCGCGTCCTCGAGGCTCGACGGCCCGCGCGCTATGTGCACCTCGTAGAGCACGTCGTCCGAGAAGCCGTGGAAGTTCGGCCCGCCGGCGGGCTCCTCGAGCGGGTTGTAGCTCGCGAGGATGACGAGGTTGCCGCCTTGCACCCACGCGTACAGGTCGGTGTTGTCGGCGGTCGGGTCCCTCGCGATGGCCGGCGCCTCGCGGTGGCTCGACGCAGCAGCAAGGCCGGATGCGCTGAGCGCGACGCACGCCGCGAAGGCGGCGGCGGCGCGCGACGGTCGGTGGATCATGCGTGCGGGTCCTCCCATCGCTCCTCTGCGGCTCACTGGCTGAGCAGGAACACCGAGCCCTGCTCCTCGGCTCCGTGATCGACGAACGCATCGACGAACGCGAAGACGTCGGCGGCCTTCGCCCTGTGCAGCCCGCCCGGCTCGCCGTCGCCCGCCGCGCCGGTCGCCACCGTCGAGCGCGCCCCGGTCGCCACCTCGATCCGCACGACCTCCGCCGCGCCGCGGGCCGGGTCGCGCGTGAGCACGAGCAGCGCCGCGTCGTCGCGCGTGAGCGCCAGGCCGCACGGATAGCCGGCGCGGAGCCCGGTCGCGAACGGGCTCACGAAGCCGTCCTCGATCCTGAAGATGGTCGCCGCGCCGTCGGGGCTCGCGAGCGGGTCGCACACGAAGACGTCGCCCCCGCCGGCGACAGCGACGCCGCTCGGGTCGACGAGCGGGCTCCCCTTCGCGATCGCGGCGGCCTCGCCGCCGCGCGCGGGCATGGCGAACACGCCGGGCTGGCCGTCCTCGCGATCGCGCCCGGAGAACACGAGCTGCTCCTCGCCGTCCGCGCCGCGGACCACCTCGAGGCCCCGCGCGCGCAGCCCCTCGCCGCCGCGGACGGGCGCGAGGGCGCCGCCGGGCAGGTCGATCGCGAAGAGGGCGCCGGCGTCGTCGAACGCCGAGCTGCCCGCGCCCGGATCGGCCACGAAGACGCGGCCGCCGTCCGCGCTCGCCGCGATCCCGAGCGGCGCGACAAGCGGCGGGCCGACAGCGATCTCGGCCGCGCTCGCCCCGCCGCGCGCGCTGACCCGGAAGACCCCGGCCCTGCCGCCCGCGTCGACGCCGGTGAAGTACACGTACGCCGCGCCGGCGTCCGGCGTCGCGTCGAGCGCGATCGCCGGGGCGAGGGGCGTGATCGCATAGGAAGCGTCGCCCCCCGCGCCGCCCCCGCCGCCCGTCCCGCTCGCCGCGGTGGCGCCGCCCGTGCCGCTGGCAGAGGTCGCTGTCACTGTCTGTCCAGGCGCTTCCTTCGCGCGGCTGCAACCCGGGTTGCCCGCGACGGCCGCGAGCGACGCGACAGCGCACAGCACACCGGCGCTTCGCCGGAAGTCCCCCCTGGCATCCGTCATGCCTGCTCCTCCCCGGCGGCGCTCGCGCGGCTCGCGCGGCTCGCGCGGCCCGCGCGGCTCGCCCGCCGACCGCGCCGGCTGAGCCGAGCGCGCGCGCTGCGCCGGACGCGACCCGTTGTGCCATGGCCCTCCCGGATCGAGTAGGTCGCGGCCGCGCCTCACGCGAAGAAAGCCGCGCGCACCCTGCCTCCCGTGTCCGGCGGAGCCCGCCGGCGCTCGGGCCCTGGACCAGCGCCGCACGGCGGGGCCGGAAGGCCTTCCCCCGTCGACCCGCCGACAGCCCCGCTTTATAAAGACATCCATGTTCGATGTCGCTCGGTCACTGTACGCACGGGCGCTGGAGGACATCCGCGCGGCGGGTCTCTACAAGGAAGAGCGGATCCTCGCGACGCCGCAGGGGCCCGCGATCCGGACCGAGGGTGGCGCCGAGGTCCTCAACTTCTGCGCGAACAACTACCTCGGCCTCTCGTCCAACCTGGCCGTCATCGCCGCCGCGAAGGAGGCGATCGACTCGCACGGGTTCGGCCTCTCGAGCGTCCGGTTCATCTGCGGCACGCAGGACCTGCACCGGCGGCTGGAGTCCAGGATCGCCCGCTTCTTCGGCACCGAGGACGCGATCCTCTACTCGTCCTGCTTCGACGCGAACGGCGGTCTGTTCGAGACGCTCCTCGGCGAGGAGGACGCTGTCATCTCGGACGCGCTCAACCACGCCTCGATCATCGACGGCATCCGCCTGTGCAAGGCCGAGCGGCACCGATACCCGAACGGGGACATGGCCGCGCTCGAGAACCTCCTCCGCAAGACGTCAGGCAAGCGGCTCCGGCTCATCGCCACCGACGGCGTGTTCTCGATGGATGGATACCTGGCGAAGCTCGACACCATCTGCGATCTCGCCGACAAGTACCGCGCGATGGTGATGGTCGACGACTCGCACGCGACCGGGTTCATCGGCCCGACGGGGCGCGGGACCGCGGAGCTCTGCGGCGTCATGCACCGCGTCGACGTGATCACCTCCACCCTCGGCAAGGCCCTCGGCGGGGCGAGCGGCGGCTTCACGACCGGCCGGCAGGAGATCGTCGATCTGCTCCGGCAGCGATCGAGGCCGTACCTGTTCTCCAACACCCTCGCCCCCGCGATCGCCGGCGCCTCGATCGCCGTGTTCGACCTCATCGACGCGGAGCCCTCGCTGCGCGAGCGGGTGATGGAGAACGCGCGCCGGTTCCGGCAGGGGATGACGCAGGCCGGGTTCACCATCAAGCCGGGCGTCCACCCGATCGTGCCGATCATGCTGGGCGAGGCGCGGCTCGCGGGCGAGATGGCGAAGGCGCTGCTCGCCGAGGGCATCTACGTGATCGGCTTCTCGTACCCCGTCGTGCCGAAGGGCGAGGCCCGCATCCGGGTCCAGCTCTCCGCCGCGCACGAGCCCGCGCACGTCGATCAGGCGATCGACGCCTTCCGCAAGGTCGGCCGGCAGCTCGGCGTCGTCGGCTGATCGGATCAGTACCGGATGATCACCTTCGGGTGGCTCGAGATCGCCTCCTGGAAGGTCGCCGGATCGTAGTCCTCGAAGTCGAACACCGTCCCCTGGCCCCGGTTCAGGATGACCTCCCAGATGAGGTCGTGGATGTTCGGGTCGCGCGACTCGAGCAGGTGGCGCGTGATGTGCCACGTCTCGAAGATGCGGCGGCCGATCACGCTGTGCAGGCTGATGCCGTCCACGATGAGGCGATCGAAGTCCTCGATCACCGCGTCGCCGCTCTTCAGGCCGAAGAGGATGACGTCGCCCCCGCGCCGCGCCGCGTGGATCGCGTTGTTGACGCTGCTGTTCACGCCGCTCATCTCGAGCACCACGTCGACGCCGACCCCGTCGGTCAGCTTCCTCACGCGCTCCATCAGCTCGGGATCGCTCGCGTGGGGCCGGTCGGGGCTCGTCTGGTGCGGGCGCAGGACGACGTCGGCGCCCAGGCGGCGGGCCATCTCGGCGTTCCGCTCCGCCGGCTCGACGCCGATGATGTAGATGGCCCCCATCGCGCGCGCGATCGCGACAGCGAACAGGCCGATCGTGCCGCAGCCGAAGATGGCCACGCGCTTGCCGCGGAGGTTCACCTTGGTGCACGCGTGCACGGCGTTGCCGAACGGCTCCTGCACCGCGGCGACCTCGGGCCGGATCCGGGCGATGTCGGTGCGCCACAGGTTCTTCGCGGGCAGCTTCACCAGCTCGGCGAAGCAGCCGTCCTCGCTGATCCCGATGATCTTGTCGTCGGCGCACACGTGCGTGTCGCCGACGCGGCACTGGTAGCAGGCGCCGCAGGCGATGTGGCTCTCGGTCGAGACGATGTCGCCGATCTCCAGCCCGAAGGTCCGGCGCGCGTCGGTCCCGAGGTCGACGACGCGGCCGAGCAGCTCGTGGCCGATCGTGCGCGTCGCCTTCCTGTCGCGATCGAGCGACTTGAAGATCATGTCCTTGAACGCGCTGCGGAACCAGATGCCGCGATCGGAGCCGCAGAACCCCGTCATGATCGGCTTGACGAGGACGCTCGCGCGGTCGTGGTAGTCCTTGGCCTCGTTGATGGCCGGGCGCTCGACCTCATCCCTGGACAGGCCGACGGTGGACTCCCACGGTTGCTTCTCGCGGTTGTACGTCAGCGCCCACATCGCGTCGCTCATGCACCTGGCTCCTGTTCGGGGTTCGAGGCGCACCGAGCTGCCGCGCGGGCGCCTCAGGCGCGTGTAGCGTGGCGCGTGAACGGGCGAGCGCCCATCAGAAAATTGCGCTCTCGCTGCTCACTTCCTCTCCAGCAGCTTCTTCAGCTCGATCTTGCGCCGCCCCGTGCCCGCGTCCGCCGCGCCCGCGTCGGCGCCCGTGCCGGTCGTCCCCGCGTCGGCGCCTGCGCCCGTGCCGGTCGTCCCCGCGTCGGCGCCTGCGCCCGTGCCGGTCGTCCCCGCGTCAGCGCCGGTCGCGGCCGGGGCGCCCGCGTCGCCGGTCCTGGGAGCGGGGGGCGCCGGAGGCGCCTCGGCGTCGGTCGCGAGCGTCGCGCGGCTGTCGTTGGTCTTGAGCTCGATCCACCCCAGCGTGGGCTGGCCTCCGCTCTGGAAGGCGACGAGCATCCAGTCCTGGTAGCTCGCCTTGAGGTCGACGATCGCGCCGTTGTCGAGCCGCGCGAGCTCCTTCGATTGGGCGTCCGCGGCCTGGTAGACGGCGAACTGCTGCAGCAGGCGGCGGCGCCCCGGCTGGGGCTCCATGGTCGGGTACGTGGCCACGTACCCCGCGAGATCCTGCGTGGCAGGCGCCACCGGCAGGGGCGCCGAGGCCGAAGCCGCTGCGTTCGTCGTCGAGGCTTCCTCCCTGCTGCACCCCGCTCCGGCGAGCAAGCTGCCCGCGAGCACCAGGCTCCACATCTCGACCGTACGTGCCATCGTCTCCTCCGTCGCCTCGGGCCGGAGGACTCGCTACGTCGACCGCGAGGCGAGGGCACCGTACACGAGCACCACGGGGAGCGCACCCCGCGTGCGTGCTGGCCAACACAGGCTGCAGGGCAGCCGGTCCGCGCATGGCGAGCTGATCAGCACACGGCGAGCTGATCAGCACACGGCGCGCTGCTCAGCACACGGCGCGCTGCTCAGCACACGGCGCGCTGCTCAGCACACGGCGCGCTGCTCAGCACATGGCGCGCCGGTCAGCGCGTGGCGCGCAGGTGATCGACGGCGCGCCGTCAGCGCTTCGACGACGCGCGCGCGGGCGCCGGCGGCGGGGTCGTCTCGGAGACGGGCGGCCGCTCGCGCAGGCACCTGTCGAGGCCTTCCTGCAGGGCCGCCTCGTGGGCGCCGGGGAGCTTCGGGCGGCCCATCACGTTCACGAAGAGCCGATCGTGCGCGAAGCCGCCGCCCGGCCCGAGGCTCATCCACACGAACATCGCGCGCCCCTTGATGTTCTCGAAGGGCACGCCGGCGCCGAGCTTGCCGCGCCACTCGCGCGAGTCGTGGCTGTTGTCGCGGTTGTCGCCCATCACCCACACCTCGTCGTTGGCCACCTTGAAGGGGCCGCGAGGCACGCCGCACACGCCGCCGCGACAGCTGAGGCCCGGCGTGCAGTCCTCGTTGTCGACGCACATCGTCTTGTCGGGGTTCGCGTCGTAAAGCGTGAAGTACGACCTGTCCCCGAGGTACTCCACGAACAGCTCGGCCTGGCGCCCCTCGTAGCGGTACGGGCCGACGTGACAGTGGGGGACGAGCCAGCCGTTGAGGATCGGCCGGCCGTTGATCACCTCCAGCGTGTCGCCCGGGGTGGCGATCACCCGCTTGATGAAGTCCTGCTCCTTGTTCTCGGGGAACTTGAACACCATCACGTCGCCGCGCGCCGGCGGCAGGCGGGTGAAGAGGCGCTGGTCGGTCCACGGGATGAGCGGACCGTAAGTGAACTTGCTGACGAAGATGTGGTCGCCGACCATGAGGGTCGGGATCATCGAGCCGCTCGGGATCTTGAACGCCTCGACGACGAAGGCGCGCAGGATGAGCGCCACCGCGACGGCGATGCCGATCGACTCCGCGTACTCGCGCATCTCGCCCTTGCGCCAGCGGCCGAGGTGCTCGCCGACCACGCGATCGGCGCGGCTGTGGGCGGCGTCGAACTCGTCGACGTCGAACGTCTCCGCGCTCATCGCGCGCTCGAGCGCCGCGATCGCCTGCGTCACCTGCTCGCGCTCGCCGCTCGTCAGCTCGCGCTCGACGTCGCGCTTGCGGGTGCGCAGGATCCGGTGGGCCTCCTCGAGGAGCGCGGCGGCGTCCTCGAAGCGGGCGCGCGCCTTCGGCGGGATGTCCCGGCGGCCGCCGACGCCGATCGCCGACGCGAACGGCAGATCGTGGCGGAACCGCCAGAGGATCATCGCGAAGATCGTGAAGAGCACGATGCCGGCCGGGATCTGCTGCTCGCCGACGAAGACGCGGAGCGGCTGGGTGCTGTCGCCCGGGGACGCCGGCGTGAGCAGCCAGACGTTCAGGACCGCGAGCGCGAACGGCACGAGGCAGATCCACACGAGGTGGAACAGGAAGCGCAGCAGGCGGCCGTCCCTGCCTCCCGGCGGAGGAGAGCTGCCGGCCGATCGCGGGTCCGCGCCGCCGGCCGGCTTGGCCGCGCTGACGCGGGGCTCCGGGGTTGCGCTCCCCCTCATCGAGGGTCTGAACTCCGAGCTCGAGGGCCGATTGGCCGCGACCGACGGTACGCTCTGGGGTGGATCATCGGGGCGCGGCGGCAAGAGAGAGCTTATGTATACGTCGACCCCCGCCGCGGCAAGTGCGCAGGCGCGGTGGCCGATCCGCCGTCCGTCGCCGGCATCCACATTGTCCGCGCAGTCCGCGCAGCGTCGTCACGGCGCGTCCCCGATCTCGACGGCGTAACTCACGAGGGCGGCCCGGTCGTCGCGGGCGTATGTCGTCGGCTGCGTCCGCCCCGCTGCGCTCGTGTTGTCGATGACCAGGTAGTACTGCCCCGCGGGCAGCGGCACCGTCCGCCGCCACGGCGCGCCCGAGTACACCGGCTCGTCCAGGAGCGGCGCGGCCAGGAGCGGCGCCGGCGCGGGCTGCGTCAGGTACGCCTGGAGCCACGGCTCCCCGCTGCCGCGCGACACGAGGAGCACGTCCACGCCCGGCGCCCCGTCGACGGCGATCGTGAGCGTCATCGCCTCGCCGCTGCCCGTGATCTCCAGCGGGCCGATGTAGTCGCGCTGGTCCTGGTGCACCTCGGTCCGCTCGTTCGCCAGGAGCAGCTTGCCGTTGGCGCGGCGCTCGTAGGGAGCGCGGGGCCGCTGGCCCTTCTCGACGATGCCGAGCCCGAACTGCACCGCGCCGTCGTCGTCGCGGATCACCGTGAAGCCGCGGGCGAGCTCGGTCTTCACGAGCTGCGCGCCGAGCGCGTTCGCGTACGCGCTGCCCTGCGCGAGCGACACCCCGCCGAGCGAGATCGCGGCGGGCTGCTCGATGAGCCTTGTCGTGAAGCTCGCGGCCGTGGTCGAGCGCTGACGGAAGTACACGTACATCGTGTCGCCATCCATCAGGAAGTCGTGCTCGTACTCGACCGCGGCGCTCGCGTCGAAGCTCATGCGCTTCGTCAGGTTCGTCCAGATGACGCCGCTCCCTCCGAACTGGAGGAAGAGGTTCCCGTTCGCGAGCTCCTGGGCGACGCACGAGCCCGGGTAGAACCGGCCCGTCACCGGGTCGTCGTCGCGGAGGCGCAGCGGCACGCTCCGCTTCCGCATCTCGCTGCAGAGCTGGCTCGTCGCGAAGCCCAGGATGGCCCTGCGGAGGGACAGGTTCCCCGGATCGTTCACGACGCCCGGCATGACGCCGAGCGCGCCCTGGCCGCACGCGCCGCACACCGTCCCGAGCAGGGAGAGGCAGAGCGCGAGGCCGAGCGCGCGCAGCGCGACGGTGCGGAAGAGCATGGGCGCAGCATAGTCGAAACACCGGCGGATCGAGCGGCGCGCCGCGTCGCGCCGCGCGGGGCACGTCGCTTTCGGCCCGGCGCGCCGGTGGTGGTAGGGTCGCCGCCATGGCGAACGTCGCGGTGATCGGGGCCGGCGCGTGGGGCACGGCGCTGGCGAAGCTGGTGGCGGACAAGGGAAACCCCACCGCGCTGTGGGCGCACCAGGGGGAGCTCGCCGATCGGATCGGCGCCGAGCGGCAGAACCACCGGTACCTGCCGGGCGTCGAGCTGCCCGCGAGCCTGCGCGCGACGAGCGATCTCGAGGACGCGCTCCGCGGCGTGGAGCTCGCGCTCGTGGTCGTGCCGTCGCACGCGCTGCGCGAGGTGGTCCGCGAGGCCGGCCCCCACATCCCGCGCGGCGCGCTCGTCTGCAGCGCGACGAAGGGGATCGAGAACGACTCGCTGATGCTGATGAGCGAGGTGCTCGTCGACGAGCTCGGGCGCGAGGCCGAGCCGCGGCTCACGTACCTGTCGGGCCCGAGCTTCGCGCGGGAGGTCGCGGCCGGCCAGCCGACCACGGTCGTCGTCGCGGGCAGGAGCGAGCGGGAGACGCACGCTGTGCAGCGGATGCTCGCGACCGATCGCTTCCGGGTCTACTCGTCCGATGACGTCGTGGGCGTGGAGGTGGGCGGCGCCCTCAAGAACGTCGTCGCCATCGCGGCCGGCATCTGCGACGGCCTCGGCCTCGGCCACAACGCGCGCGCCGGGCTCATCACGCGGGGCCTCGCGGAGATGGCCCGCATGGCGGCGGCCAAGGGGGCGAACCTGCTCACGCTGGCGGGGCTCTCCGGGATGGGCGACCTCGTGCTCACGTGCACGGGCGAGCTGTCGCGCAACCGCACCGTCGGGATCGAGATGGGCAGGGGACGGAAGCTCGACGAGATCCTCGCGGGCCTCGGCCACGTCGCCGAGGGGGTGAAGACGGCGAAGAGCGCGTACGAGCTCGCGAACGAGCTGGGCGTGAGCGCGCCGATCGCGGTCGAGGTGTACCGGGTGCTCTACGAGGCAAAGCCGCCGCAGCAGGCCGTTGTCGACCTGATGACCCGCGCCCTGACGAAAGAGTGAGGCGCGGAGCCCGCTCGCGGGAAGGCGCTTTCTCGCGCGGCGCGCGCGCAGCGTCTTTCGCGAGCGTGTAGAGTGGCGGCGCGATGAACACACGACCTCTCGTGAGTCTCCTCTCCGCGTTCCTCGTGTCGAGCGTGGGCTTGACGGCCTCGGCGCAGTACGGCGCGCCGCCCTACGGCGGCTCGTACGGGGGCCAGTACGGCGGCGCGTACGGCCAGCCCCCCGCGCCCTACGGCGGCTACGCGTACCCGCCGAGGAAGACCGAGCCGAAGTCGACGCCGCTCGAGGTCGGCTATCTCTACGCCACGTCCGTGGCCTACGGCGTCGGGACCGGCATCTGGTTCGACGCGCTCGTCGGCATCGACGACCCCGGCGTGCAGTTCATCGCGCCGGCGATCCTCGGCGTGGCGGCGCCCGTGGGCGTCTACTTCCTCGACTCGCCGCCGATGCCGCGCGGCATGCCCTCGGCGATCGCCACGGGCATGGTGATCGGCGCGGGCGAGGGGCTCGGCATCGCCTCCTACCAGTACGTCTCCGCGCGGGAGGGCAAGGAGTGGGGCTTCCTCGGGCTCGCGACCTCCGAGGTGATCGGCTCCACCGTCGGCGGCGCGGCGGGCCTCGGGTTTTACTACCTGCTCCGGCCGAAGCCGCAGACCAACATGCTCCTCGCCTCGGCCGCGGTGTGGGGCTCGCTCATCGGCAGCGAGTTCGGGGCCGCGGCCAGCAATGGAAGCTGGAGCGAGTCGAACGACAGCGTCTCGCTCGGCGGCCTGATCGGGTTCAACGTCGCGACCGCGGGCGCTGTCGGCCTGTCCATCGCCTGGACGCCGTCGTGGAACCAGCTCGCGTGGATGTGGGGCGGCCTCGGCATCGGCACGGTCGTGTCGTTGCCCATCTACCTCGCGTACATCGGCAGCGATCACGACCCGCGCCGCGGCCTCATCGCCCAGGGCGCTGCGGGCACCCTCGGCCTCGTGGCGGGCGCCCTGTTCCTCGGCTCACCGGACCGCAGCGGCGAGCTCGCCGCGGACGAGGAGGATCGCGGCCGCCCCGCGTTCGCGCGCGTGCTCGGCGGCAGCCTCGTACCCTACCGCGGCGGCATGGGCGCGGTCGTCCTCGGAGAGCTCTGGTAAGCCGCGGTGCGCCGGGCAACACGGCTGCGTGGGGCCGCGGCGCGCCTGCTATGCTCCTCTCGATGCCGACCCTGAAGTATTTTGTCTCCGAGGGCGCGCCACGCCTGTACAGCGTCCACAAGCCCGTCACGACGATCGGCAAGGCGCTCGGAAACGACGTCGCGGTCGCGGGGGCCGGGGTGCTCGAGCATCACGCGCAGATCGTGTTCGACGGTCGCGATTTCGTGCTCGAGGAGTGCGAGCGCGACGGCGAGATCGCGATCAACGGCAAGAAGAAGCGGCGCGCCCGCCTGGTGCACGGCGACCGGCTCCAGCTCGGCGCGGTCGAGATCGGGTTCTCGATGTTCGCCGAGGCGCCGACGGCCCAGGAGCGGCTCCCGGCGGGCGACGACGGCGCGGAGCGGCTCGCGTCGCCGCAGGTCTCCTCGGAGCTCGCCGGCGTCCGCAAGCTGTTCGCCTTCAGCGAGAAGCTCATCAACCGGCGCAGCGTCGACGAGCTCCTCGAGGCGATGCTCGACGACGTCATCGAGCTGACCCACGCCGACAAGGGGTTCCTGCTGCTCCTGGAGGGCGCGGAGGCGGCGGCCGACACGGCGGTGCGCGGGGGCGCGCTGGCCGCGCCGACGGCGGGCGGCGACCGCAAGCTCGCGGTGCGCGCGTCGCGCAACGTCCGCAAGGAGGCGATCACCGACGCGGCCGGGGGCATCTCGGACAGCATCGTGCGGCAGGTGATCGCCTCGGGGCGCCCCGTCATCGTCTCCGACGCGCTCGCCGACACGCTGTTCGGCCGGAGCGACAGCGTCATCGCGATGAAGCTCTCCAGCGTGATGTGCGCGCCGCTCCTGTCGCAGGGCCAGATCATCGGCGCGCTCTACGTGGGCAACGACAAGATCAAGCACCTCTTCGACCGCGCCCAGCTCGATCTGCTCAGCATCTTCGCGTCGCAGGCCTCGCTCATCCTCCAGAACGCGATGCTCCTGAACGCCCTCCGGGCCGACAAGGCGAAGCTCGTCGCCGAGCTGCACGACAAGAAATTCGGCGAGATCATCGGCGCTTGCCCGTCGATGATCGAGGTGTTCCGCAAGCTCCAGAAGGTCGCGGCGACCGACATCAGCGTGCTCATCACCGGCGAGACGGGCACCGGCAAGGAGCTCATCGCGCGGGAGCTGCACCGGCGCAGCCAGCGCGAGGGCGGCCCCTTCATCACCATCAACTGCGGCGCGATCCCCGAGAACCTCATCGAGAGCGAGCTCTTCGGCCACGTGAAGGGCGCCTTCACCGGCGCCATCGCGAGCCGCCCGGGCAAGTTCCAGATCGCCGACAAGGGCACGCTGTTCCTCGACGAGATCGGCGAGCTCCCGCTGAACCTCCAGGTGAAGCTCCTCCGCGCCCTCCAGGAGCGGGTCATCTTCCGCGTCGGCGACTCGAAGCCCGAGAAGGTCGACATCCGCATCGTCGCGGCCACCAACCGGAACCTCGAGGAGGAGATCCGCACCGGCAACTTCCGGGAGGACCTCTACTACCGCCTCAACGTCGTGAACCTGTGGCTCCCGCCGCTCCGCGACAGGGGCGACGACGTGCTGATCATCGCCAAGGTGCTGCTCTCGAAGTACGCGGATGAGCTCGGCAGCCCCGTGCGCGGCTTCAGCCCGGCCGCGCTCGCCGCCATCAAGAAGTACTCCTGGCCGGGCAACATCCGGCAGCTCGAGAACCGCATCAAGAAGGCGCTGGTCCTCTGCGATCAGGCGCTCCTCGCCGCGGAGGACCTCGACCTCGGCCCCGGCGCCGAGACGGCCATCATGCCGCTCGAGAAGGCGAAGGAGGAGTTCCAGCGGCGTTACGTGCTCGAGGCGCTCGAGCGCAACAACGGCAACCGCACGCAGACGGCGCGCGACCTCGGCGTCGACCCGCGCACCATCTTCCGCTACCTCGAGAAGGAGCAGAACCCGATGCCGAGCGGGGCCGGCGGCGTGGCCCGCGATCCGACCGAAGCGTGATGGACTACAACCCCCAAGGGCCCTTCGCGGACCCCTGTCCGACCAAGACCCGCGCCGATCTGGAGTGGGACCGCATCCTCGAGGCGCTCGCCGAGCGCTGCGCGTCGCGCGCCGGCAAGCGGCTCGCCCGGGCCCTGCCGTTCGCGTCCACGCGCGCCGAGGCGCTCACCATGCTCGCCGAGGTGCGCGAGGCGTTCGAGCTCGCCCGGGCCGGGGAGCCGCTGCCGTCGCGCGACGTCGCGGAGCTCGAGGACGCGCTCGACCGGGCGCGCATCGGCGCCTCGCTCGCGAACGAGGAGCTCCGCGCCGTGCTCGGCCTGCTCGAGGCCGCGCGCGCCTCGCGCCAGTACCTGCAGGGCCGGCGGCAGATCGCGCCCACGCTCTTCGCCGCGTGCGCCACCAACCCGGAGCTCGACGCCGTCGCGCGCGAGCTCGCGGCGGCCTTCGATCCGGACGGCTCGCTCTCGGATCGCGCCTCGCCCCGCCTCGAGGCGCTCCGCGCCGAGCGGCGCGCCGTGCGCGATCGGCTCGTCCGCCGCCTCGAGGACCTGATCCAGAAGCACGAGGACATCCTCCAGGACCGCTACTGGACCGAGCGCGACGGGCGCTACGTGCTCCCGGTGCGCTCCGACGCGCACGAGCGCTTCCCCGGCATCGTCCACGCGACCAGCGCGAGCGGCGCCACCGTGTTCGTCGAGCCCCGGGTGCTCGTCGAGACGGGCAACCGGATGAAGATGGTCGACGCCGAGGTCGCCCGCGAGGAGCAGGCCATCTACGCGGCGCTCACCGCCCGCGTCGCCGAGGACATCGAGAGCGTCGCGGCCGCCGCCCGCGCGCTGGCCCACGCCGACGTGCGGGCCGCCGCCGCGCGCCTCGCGCGGGACCTCGACCTCACCTTCCCGGACGTCCCTGAGGACGCCTTCGTCGATCGCGGCGCCTCCGACGGCGCGCCGCGGCCGACCTCGATCTTCCTCAACGGCGGCCGCCACCCGCTCCTCGCGCTCGACGGCGTGAAGGTGGTCCCGAGCGACCTCGCGATGAGCGCGGGCCGCGCGATGATCGTCTCCGGCCCGAACGCCGGCGGCAAGACGGTGGCCCTGAAGACGCTCGGCCTCGCGGCGCTGATGGTCCGCGCCGGCCTGCCGGTCGCCGCGCGCGAGGGCTCGCGCGTCGCGCTCTTCGACGTCGTGCTGACCGACGTCGGCGACGAGCAGAACCTCCACAAGAACCTGTCGACCTTCAGCGCCCACGTGCAGAACCTGGGGCAGATCCTCGGCGAGACGCGCCCCGGCGCCCTCGTCCTGCTCGACGAGCTCGCCGGCGGCACCGACCCGCGCGAGGGCGAGGCGCTCGCCGCGGCCGTGCTCGACTCGCTCTGCGCGCGCGGCGGCACCGTCGTCTGCACCACGCACTACGAGGGCCTCAAGGCGCTCGCGCTCGGCGACCCGCGCTTCGAGAACGCCTCGGTCGGCTTCGATCTCGCCACCATGGCCCCGACCTTCCGGCTCGTGATCGGCGTGCCCGGCGCCTCGAGCGCGCTCGCCGTCGCGCGGCGGTTCGGCATCCCCGGCGCCGTGCTCGAGCGGGCCGAGCGCTTCCTCACGAAGGAGGCGGTCACCTTCGAGCAGATGGTCGAGAAGCTCTCCGCCGAGCGCCGCGCGCTCGAGCTCGCGCGCGAGGACGCCGAGCGCGAGGCGGCCGCCGCCCGCGCGAAGCGGCGGGAGCTCGACGGCGAGATCGCGCGGATCCGGGAGAAGGAGCGCGGCGTGATCACGCGCGAGGGCGAGGCGCTGCTCGCGAGCCTCCGGCGCGCGCGCGAGGACCTCAAGGCGGCGCAGTCGCGCCTGCGCGGCAAGCCCACCGAGGACGACGTACGGGCGGCCGCGCGCGTCATGGACGCGGTGGGGCAGAAGACGTCGATCGGCGGCGAGCTCGAGCTGCGCCCGAAGGACGAGCCGCCGGCGCGCCCCGCCGTCGATCCGGCGGCGATCCGCGTCGGCAGCCGCGTCTACGTGCCCCGCCTGCGGGCCGAGGCCGAGGTGGTGGAAGTCCTCTCGGGCGGCCAGCTCCGGGTCGCCGCCGGCGCGCTCAAGCTCACGACCTCGATCGCGGAGCTGCGCGGCACCGGCGCGCCGCCGCCCGCCGCGGCGCCGCCGCAACGCCGCGTCGACCTCGACGCCGCGGCCGATCCGGACGTCCCGATCCAGACCGCGGACAACACCGTCGATCTCCGCGGCCTGCGCGCGCACGAGGCGGTCGCGATGGCCGAGCAGTTCCTCGACCGCTCGCTCGGCGCGGGCCGCAGGGTCACGTTCTTCGTCCACGGGCACGGCACGGGCGCCCTGCGCGACGCCGTCCGCGAGGCGCTGCGCGCGAGCCCCTACGTGGCGCGCCTCCGCCCGGGCGGCCCCAGCGAGGGCGGCGACGGCGTCACGGTCGCGTGGCTGAAGTGGTGAGCGCGAGCGCCGCGTGGTGAGCGCGAGCGCCGCGCGTCGCGGCGCTCAGCGCGCTCAGCGCGCTCAGCGATCCCGATCGACGCGGCCGAGGTTCTCGGCGACGCGGTCGAGCACGCCGTTCACGAAGGCGCCGCTCTCCTCGCTGCCGTACCGCTTGGCGAGCTCCACCGCCTCGTCGAGGATGACCGCGCGCGGCACCTCCGGGTGGTTCATGAGCTCCCACGCGCCGAGCCGGAGGACGTTCCGGTCGACCCGCGCCATCCGCTCGAGGCGCCAGTTCGTGCTCGCCTTGCGGATCGCCTCGTCCACGGCAGCGAGGTCCTTCGCGACGCCGAGCACCACCTCGTCCGCGTAGGCGCGCCCCTCCGGATCACCCGGCGTCTCGCGCCAGAACGTCGCGACCACGCGCGGCGCCGAGTTCCCGCCAGCTTCCACCGCAAACAGCATCTGCAAGGCCGCTTCGCGGCCGGTCGAGCGCGCACCCATCTCTCACAACCTTCGTCTACAGGCCAGCAGCGTCCAGCGACGCACCGAGCGCGAGCATCTCGATCGCGCTGACGGCGGCCTCCCACCCCTTATTGCCATGCTTCGTGCCCGCCCGCTCGATCGCCTGCTCGATCGAGTCGGTCGTCAGGACGCCGAACGTGACCGGCACCCCGGTCTGGAGCGACACGGTCGCGATCCCCTTCGTGACCTCGGCCGCCACGTAGTCGAAATGGGGCGTCGAGCCCCGGATCACGGCCCCCAGCGTGATGATCGCGTCGACGCTCTTCTTGTGCGCGATCCTCCCCACGATGGTGGGCATCTCCCACGCGCCCGGGACGCGCACGATCGACGTCCGCTCCAGCGCGCCGCCGTGCCGCGCGATGGCGTCGAGCGCGCCCTCGACCAGGCGGTCGACGATGAAGTGGTTGAAGCGGCTCGCCACGACCGCGAAGCGCGCCCCCGGCGGGACCACCAGGTTGCCCTCGATCACCCTCGCCTGTCCCTGCCCGACCGCCTGCTCTGCCATCCGCCGTTCCTCTCTCCTGCCGCGCGGGGTGCGCGGCCGCTGCGCCCGCGATCGCGGGCGAGCGAATTTCTACATGCGCGTCCGCGCGCCTGCGCGTCAGGCCTCGCCCTTCATCGACACGAGCGGCACCCGCTCGGCCACGGTGAGCCCGAACCCGGTGATCCCCGCGATCTTCGGCTGGCTGTTCGTGAGCAGCCGGATCTGGTGCACGCCGAGGTCCGCCAGGACCTGCGCGCCGAGGCCGAACTCCCGCAGCGTCCACGGCTGCTGCGTCTTCACCACGGGGCTGCTGTCGTCGGCGCCTGGGCCCTTCAGCAGCTCCAGCTCGCGGCTCAGGTCCCCTCGCGAGGGGATGTACACGACAACGCCGACGCCGGCGCTCTCGATCGCGAGGAGCGCCTCGCGCAGGTTCGTGCCGCCGTCGAAGGGCGTCGAGCTGAAGAGGTCCGCGACGGTCGAGCCCGAGTGCACGCGGCAGAGGATCGGCTCCTGCGTCGCGACGGCGCCCCTCGTCAGCGCGAGGAACTGCCTCGGCTCGTTGATGACCTCGTAGACGTAGGCGGTCCACTCCGTGCCCGTGAGGTCGAGGCGCAGCGGCCGCTCGCTCACGCGGCGGACCAGCCGCTCGGTCTGGAGCCGGTACTGGATGAGATCCGCGACCGTCACGATCAGCAGGCCGTGCTTCGCGGCGAACACCTCGAGGTCCGGCATGCGGGCCATGCTGCCGTCGTCGTTCATGATCTCGCAGATCACGCCCGCCGGCCGCAGCCCGGCGAGGCGCGCGAGGTCCACGGACCCCTCGGTCTGCCCCGTCCGCACGAGCACGCCCCCGCGGCGCGCCTTCAGCGGGAAGACGTGCCCCGGCGTGACGAGATCCTCGGGCCCGGCGTCGGGCGAGCTCGCGACCCGGATCGTGTGCGCCCGATCGGCGGCGCTGATCCCTGTCGTCACCCCGGTGCGCGCCTCGATGCTCACGGTGAAGGCGGTGCCGAGCGGCGGCCCGTTTCGGCCCGGCGCCGACATCATCGGCAGCTCGAGGCGCGCGACCTGCTCCTCGTCGAGGGCGAGGCAGATGAGGCCGCGCCCGTGCATCGCCATGAAGTTGATCGCCTCGGGGGTCACCGCCTCCGCGGCCATGCAGAGGTCGCCCTCGTTCTCGCGATCCTCGTCGTCGACAAGGATCACCATCTTGCCCGCGCGGATGTGGTCCAGCGCGGTGTTGACCCGATCGAGCACCGCCTTGTCGATGGTCAGCCGGTGAGGCATCGGACCCCCGGAGGTCATGTCCTGGTCGAGCTTGCCGCTCGAGGCTGACTGCGCCTCACCAGAATCCCCCCGCGCGCAGCTTTGCGAGGAGTCGTTCGTCGTGATCCGCATTCTCTCCCGTATTTCCACGCTCGCCGTCGCGCTGGACCGAAGCGTCGCCGTCGCGCGTCTCCGTGCTGGAGAGGCTCCGCAGGCCAGCGAGCGACGCGACCTCGAGCGTTCGCGCCACGTAGCGCGCGAGCACGTCAACTTCAAGGTTGACGGTGGTGCCCGGGCGGAGCTCGCCGAGGAGCGTCCGCCCGATGGTGTGCGGGACCAGCATCACCTCGAACCACGTCTCCGCGGAGCTCGCCGTGGACACGGCGTTGAGCGTGAGGCTCGCGCCGTCGATGGCGATCGAGCCCTTGGGGGCCAGGAACCGAGCGAGCTCGGCCGGCGCGCTCACCGCGAGGCGGATCGCGTCGCCGGATCGCGACTGCTCCTTCACGCGGCCGAGCCCGTCGACGTGCCCCAGGACCACGTGACCGCCCATGCGCGCGCCGAGCGGCGTCGCCCGCTCGAGGTGGACGCGCGCGCCGACCTGCAGCGCGCCGAGCGTGGTGCGGCCGAGGGTCTCCGAGGACATGTCGCACTCGAAGCCGCCGGGCGCGATGCGGTCGACGGTGAGGCAGGCGCCGTTGACGCTCACCGACTCGCCGAGCGTCAGCGGCCCGAGGCTCGCCTCGATGAGCGCGCGGGCCACGGGGCCGCCGCTGCGGCGGCGGAGGACCCCGATCGTCTCGACAAGCCCGGTGAACATCGCCGAAGCCCCTCTGCCTAGTCCTTCGGGGTGCGGTGACCCTGGCTGGTCAGGAGCTTGTCGATGAGCCCTTGCGAGTAGCTCGACAGCTCGGTGAAGACGACCCCCATCCCCTGCGGGTCGTCGTGCACGCGCACGACCTCGCCGACGCCCTCGATCGTCTCGATGTCATCCATGATCACGGTGAACCGGAGGTTCACCTTCGTCCCGACGTCGAGCGGCGTCTTCGACCGCACGAACACGCCGGTCCGCGAGATGTTCGTCACGTACTCGTTGATGAACGCGTCATACGACTCGAACTCCTTGTTGATGGTGACGCGCTCCTCCTTGCGTCCCGTCTTCAACGACTCGCCCTCGCTGCTCTCCGGAGAACCCTGATCGTCCGCCATGGCGCCTTACCTGCCTTGCAGATCGAACTGCTCGAGGTGGTACTCCTTTCGGGGTACGAGATCGATCCGGCGCTGGAACAGCCGCTCCGCCTCTTGCACGGCGATGCGCTCGTCGTTCTTCAGGAGGTCGATCACCGCCGGATGCGCGTTCACCACGACCGAGTAGCCGGGCAGGTTCATCCGCTCGCGCCGTATCTGCCTCAGGATCTCGTAGGCGACGGTCTGCTTCGACTGTAGCTGGCCCGTCCCGTCGCAGTAGAAGCACGGCTCGAGGATCGTGCGCCCGAGGCTCTCGCGCGTGCGCTTCCGGGTCATCTCGATCAGGCCCAGATCGGAGATCCGGTTCAGCGTGGTCTTCGCCTTGTCCCGGCCGAGCAGCTCCTCGAGGCGGCGCCGCACCTTCTCCCGGTTCTGGGCGCGCTCCATGTCGATGAGGTCGAGGATGATCAGCCCGCCGATGTTACGGAACCGGAGCTGATAGGCGATCTCCTCGACCGCCTCCAGGTTCGTGGTCAGGATCGTCTCCTCGAGATCCTTCGAGCCCTTGCCGACGAACCGCCCCGTGTTCACGTCGATCGCGGTGAGCGCCTCGGCCTGATCGATGATCAGGTGGCCGCCCGACGGGAGCGGGACCTTCCGCGACAGGGCGCGCTGGATCTCGTCCTCGATCCCGTACGCGTCGAAGATCGGCTCCGTCCCCTCGTAGAGCTCCACCGCGTCGGCGCGCTCGGGCATGAACATCTCGACGAAGCGCCGCAGGCGGATGTACTCCTCGCGGTCGTCGATCACGATCTTCTCGATGTCGTCGGTGAAGAGGTCGCGCGCTGTCTTCAGCACGAGATCGAGCTCGGTGTAGAGCACCGCCGGCGCCCTCACGCCGCTCTCGCGCTTCTTCGCCACCTCGCCCCAGAGGCGCACGAGGTAGCCGACGTCGGCCTTGAGCTGCTTCTTCGTGAGGCCCTCGGCGAGGGTGCGCACGATGAGCCCGCCCTGCGGGGGCTTCATCGCCTCGATCGCGTCCCGCAGCCGGGAGCGCTCCTTCTCCGAGCCGATGCGCTTGGAGATCCCGATGTGATCGACCGTCGGGAGGTACACGACGTAGCGGCCGGGCAGCGAGATGTGGCTCGTGACCCGGGCGCCCTTGGTCCCGATCGGCTCCTTCGAGATCTGGACGATGACCTCCTGCCCTTCGCGGACGACCTCGCGGATCGGGGTCGACTTGGAGATGCGCGGCGGCTCGTTCTGCCAGTTGCGCGAGCCCTGCTGGCCGCGCGCGGCGCCCTTGCCCTTGCCTTCCCGCGGCTGCTCGCGCCCTCGGGCCCGCTGGTCGCGCCCACCCCTGTCGCGCCCCTCGCGCCCGCCCTGCTGTCCGCGTCCACCCCTGTCGCGCCCCTCGCGCGGCGTCTCGCGGCCCTCGCGCGGCGCCTCGCGGCCTTCGCGCGGCGCCTCGCGGCCTTCGCGCGGCGTCTCGCGGCCTTCGCGCGGTTGGCGTGCCTCGCGGCCCTCGCGCGGCGTCTCGCGGCCCTCGCGCGGCGTCTCGCGGCCCTCGCGCGGCGTCTCGCGTGCTTCTGCGGGGGCCGCCCCCTCGGGAGCGGCGTTGCCGCCCTCCAGGTTGGCGCGCCGATCACGCGTTCGCCCCGACCGGCGCACCCGCGCATTTTGCCGCCCGCGCGTGCGCCCGCTGCGCGCCCGTGCCGCCGGTGGCACCTCGTCGCCCGCGGCGTCCGGCGCGACCGCGCCCTCGGCGGCCGCCGGTGCGCTCTCCTCGTGCGCGGCGGGCTCGTCCGAAGCGCTCCCCGCCTGCGCCTCCGCGTCGTCGCTCGGCGCCTCCCGGCGCTCTGCGGCGGCGCTCCACACGTCGGCCGCTTCTTCCGGCTGCGGGGAGGCAGGCTCGACGTCGTAGGCGGGCGCGTCGAGCTCGTCGTCCTCCTCGGAGCTCGCTTCGTCCGGCCCCGCCTCGTCGGCGCTCGCCTCGTCGGCGTCGCTGTCTCCGCCGGGGGCGACGAGCTCCTCGTCGTCGTCCTCTGCGCTGTCCTGCTCGGGCTCGCCGTCGATCCCCGGCTCCGGGGTGTCGTCGGCCTCATCGAGCGTCACCATCGAGCCGACGCCGGCGAACGCCTCTCCGGAAGGGCTCTCGAGCACGTCGAGCGCCGTGGGCAGGTCGATCGTGACATCGCTGGTCTCTTCCAGCGAGCCGTCCGCCCCGAGCGCGCCCTCGGCCTCGAGCCCTTCCTCGGCCTCGAAGTCCGCGCCCTCGTGCGCCGCGTGGTGTTCGGCGGCCGCGCCGGGGCTCTCGGGCGCAGCCTCCGCGCCGGAGAGCTCGTGCACCTCGCTTTCTTCGGGCCCGGGAGCCTCGCTGGCGCGCGCGGCGCGACCTCGCGAGGAGGCGCGTTCCTCCTCCGCGGGGCGGCGGTGCCCGGCCAGGTACGCCTCGAAGTCGTCGGGCCGGATGAGATCCTCGACGTGCAGGAAGGCTGCTCGCTCGAGCCCCACGTCGATGAACGCGGCCTGCATTCCGGGTAAAACGCGGCTGACCTTGCCGAGGTAGATGTTTCCGAGCGTCCCCTTGGAGCTCTCCCGCTCGAGATGCAGCTCAGCGATGATCCCGTTTTCGATCAGCGCGACGCGTGTCTCGCGGATGTCCACATTGATGACGAGAAGGTTCTTTCCCATGTCGGATGCCGCACATCGGCGGCGCCGCCAAGCGTTACCACGGGTTGCCCGGGCCATGAAGGCGCAACGCGGCGCGCGCTGCGCGATTGAGGGGGCGGGGCCGGACGTCGACGAGCCGGGCCGGCCGGCACCTCGTGAGCTACCTCGCGCGTTCGCCGCGCCGCCCCGAGGAACGGCCGCGCCTGCGCCGGGGCCACCCCGGGGGCGGCCCGAGCCGCGGCGGGGCAGGGCAAGGGCAGGGACGAGGCGCTTCCGTGGAGCCGCTGGCGCTCGCTGCGGAGCCCTCGGCGCCGCCCGGCGACCTGCAGGGGCACCGCCGAGCGCGCGCGCCCCGAGTGCAGCCACAGCAGATCCCGCGGGGGTCGCGGGGCCCGGACGATAGCCGTCCTGGCAGGGGGCGCACAAAGCGCCGGAGGGGGCGACGCTCCGTCGCCCCCTCCAGGCATGACCTGCGGTGAGTTCAGCGCCTCACTGCTGGCACAGCGGCTCATCGGCCGCACTGCAGCTCTCGGGGCACTCCTGGCAGACAGTGCACTTGGCGATGGCGTCGTAGGCTTCGACGGCGTCCGCGTTCGCCGTGCGGCACTCCTCGGTGCACGCGGCCGGATCGTCGTCCTCGGAGCAGCTATCGAGGCAGCTTGCCAGCTTGAAACAGGGGCCATCCTTATCCTTCACGCAGGCATCGAAGATCTCTTTGCAAGGCCCGCTGGTGGCGCACTTGTAGCAGCCCGTATTCGTGTCGCGGCCGCAGGTATCCTCGGTGTCATCACAGATCGGGGTCCCGGTCGAGGAAGAGCTCGTGGTGCTCGCGCCACCTTCGCCGCCGTTGCCGCCGTTGCCGCCGTTGCCGCCGTTGCCGCCGTTGCCGCCGTTGCCGCCGTCGCCGCCGGAGCTGGTGCTCCCGCTGGTGGCGGTCGAGCCGTTGCTCGGCGGGTCGGTGCTGTTGTCACCGCATGCCACGAGGGCGCAACCGGAAATCAAAAACGCAGCGAATACCCAAGATTTCATGCTCAATACCTCCACAGAACCCAACCGACCCTTCATTCGTCTACTCGGCGCCCCCCAACGCTCGGCGTGCCCGCCAAACCACCCGCTTTCCTGTGCCGGCCCCCGGGTGCACCTGTGCAGATCGTTGGTCAGAGAGAAGCATCGCGCGCGGAGAAGAGAGAAAAACAGCCGCGCAAGTGGTTTCTACACGCTTGGGATCGGCCGCGCAACGGCGTCGCTCGCCCCGGCACGCTCCTGCGAACGCGCTCTAAGCAGTTTTGCTGGCCGGTCTCTCGCTGCGCATGATTCACGCGGGCGCCGCGCTGGCCAAAATTCTGCTAAAGCGGGATGTTTCCGTGCTTCTTCGGCGGGTTCTTGTCCCGCTTGTCGCGCAGGAGGTCGAGCGCCCGGGCCAGCCGACTGCGGAGCATGCGAGGGTAGATCACCTCGTCAATGAAGCCGAGCTCGGCCGCCTTGTACGGGTTGGCGAATTTCGCCTTGTAGTCCTCGACGAAGCGTGCGCGGGCGGCGGCCGGGTCGGCCGCTTGCTGGATCTCCCGGCGGTACACGATATTCACCGCGCCCTCCGGCCCCATGACGGCGATCTCGGCGGTCGGGAACGCGAGGTTGTAATCGGCGCGGATGTGCTTGGACGCCATGACGTCGTAGGCGCCGCCGTAGGCCTTGCGGGTGATCACCGTCACCTTGGGCACCGTGGCCTCGGCGAAGGCATAGAGGAGCTTCGCGCCGTGAGCGATGATCCCGCCGTATTCCTGGTCGATCCCGGGGAGGAAGCCGGGCACGTCCACGAACGTGACGAGCGGGATATTGAAGCAGTCGCAGAAGCGGACGAACCGCGCCGCCTTGATGCTCGCCTTGATGTCCAGGCAGCCGGCGAGCACCTGAGGCTGGTTCGCAACCACCCCGATGGGCGCGCCCCCGATCCGGGCGAACCCGACCACGATATTCTGCGCAAAACGCTCGTGGATCTCGAAGAGACGGCCGTCGTCGACCACGGCGCGCACGACCTGCTTGATGTCGTACGGCTTCGACGACTCCGCGGGGACCATCGCGTCGAGCTCAGGCACCTCGCGGTCCTCGGGATCTGTCGCGGGGCGACGCGGCGGATCCTCGGTGTTGTTCGAGGGCAGGAACGAGAGCAGCTCACGGAGCTGCGCGAGCGACGCCCGGTCGTCAGGTGCGGTGAGGTGGCATACGCCGCTCTTGGAGGCGTGGGTTGCGGCGCCGCCGAGGTCTTCCTTGGTGACGTCCTCGTTGGTGACCGTCTTGATGACCTCCGGTCCGGTGATGAACATGTAGCTCGTCCGCTCGGTCATCAGGATGAAGTCGGTGATGGCGGGCGAGTAGACGGCCCCGCCGGCGCACGGCCCGAGGATCGCGCTGATCTGGGGGACGACGCCGCTCGCGAGCGTGTTGCGGAGGAAGATGTCGGCGTAGCCGGCGAGCGACTCGACCCCCTCCTGGATCCGGGCGCCGCCCGAGTCGTTCAGCCCGATGACGGGGGCGCCGATCTTCATCGCGAGATCCATCACCTTGCAGATCTTCGAGGCGTACGCGCCGGAGAGCGAGCCGCCGATCACGGTGAAGTCCTGCGCGAACACCACGACCTTGCGCCCGTCGATGAGCCCCCAGCCGGTCACGACGCCGTCGCCGAGGACCTTCTGCTTGTCCATGCCGAAGTCGGCGCACCGGTGGACGACGAACCGATCGATCTCGACGAACGACCCCGGGTCGAGGAGCAGGTCGATGCGCTCCCGCGCGGAGAGCTTGCCGGCCTCGTGTTGCCTGGCGAGGCGGTCTTTTCCGCCCCCATCGAGCGCGCGGCGGTTCATGTCGTCGAGGCGGGCGAGCGCTGGGCGTCCCGGGGCCGTCGGATCAGCCATGCCCGCGCCCTACCACGGACCCCCCCGGGGATCGAAACCCCGTCGCGCGCGGCGCCGCGATCCCGAGGCAGGCCGATGTCGCCGCCAGCGGGGTCGGCCAACGACGGCAGCGGGGCGAGGTCAGCGGAAACGTGCGAGGCGCGACGGCCGCGCGGGCGGTGCGAGGCGCGGCAGGGCGCGCGCATGCCCGGGGGCGCGACGAAAAATGACCGCGCTCCGGGGCGGCCTCCACCCTACTATCTTGCACACGCGAGGGGACACCACGTACCCTGATCGGCGCTCATTGCCGCTGGTAAATGCAGGAATTTCCGACACGTAGACCCTCTGACGACTGGGACGCCGGGGCTGCCTCCGCCGCTGGGGCCCTGCCGTGCCGCGGCTCCGGCGCGGGCAGCTCGAGCCGGTGTGGCAGCAGCGCGGTCGCCAGTCACGGCACCTGACGTGTGGCGTCTCGTGAGGTGCGCACGGAGCAGCGTCACCGGCAGCCCTGGAGCGCTCGCGGGAGCGCGCTGCCCCTCCGCCTCGCGCCGCCCCGGGGCGGCGGTCCCAGCGCGGCCTTCCGCCTCGCATCGCAGGGTGAGATCGTTTCGGACGAGAGGTCGCTCGGGTGAAGCTCGCTCAGACTCGTGAGGCTCGTGCCCTGGCCGTCGCCGCCGTGGCGCGAGGGCTGATCGAGCCCAACGCCCTTTGGGACATGGCCTGCCGATGGACCCTCGGCGGCGCCTCGACGCCCCAGGAGCTGTTCGAGGGGATCCTCACGCCGGAGCAGCTCGCCGCGCTGCCGGAGCTGTTCGCGCAGGAGGCGCGCCCCCCGCACGTCGCGCGCGCCCTCTCGCCGCAGATCGAGGATCCGGACGCGCTGCGCTTCGACACGCAGCGGGAGATCGACCTGCCCGAAGAGGACGCCGTGGCCGAT
This sequence comes from Sorangium sp. So ce176, assembly GCF_051519835.1. Lineage (NCBI taxonomy): Bacteria > Pseudomonadati > Myxococcota > Polyangiales > Polyangiaceae > Sorangium > Sorangium sp. So ce176. Next base: position 9,474,287 of record NZ_CP150371.1, on the reverse strand, counting down.
TTCCCCACGCTGGCGACCTCCACCACGCGCGCCGTGAACACCGGCGGCAGCCGTTACGAGGTCGGCGAGGCGCTCGGCGCGGGGGGCGCGGGCAAGGTGATGAAGGCGCGCGACCGGGAGATCGGGCGCGTGGTGGCGCTGAAGACCCTGAAGCCGGGGGCCGAGGCGGACTCCGCTGTCGGCAGCCGCTTCCTGACGGAGGCGCGCATCACGGCGCAGCTCGAGCACCCGAACATCATCCCGGTCTACGACCTGGGCACGCTGCCGAACGGGCAGCCCTACTACTCGATGCGGGTCGTCAAGCGGCAGAGCCTGCAGAACGTGCTGACGAACCCCGAGCTCCGCAGGCAGTGGCCCCTCGTCCGGCTCATCGGCGCGTTCGTGCAGATCTCGCGGGCGCTGGCCTACGCCCACCGGCGCGGCGTCGTGCACCGCGACATCAAGCCGGAGAACGTGCTGCTCGGCGACTACGGCGAGGTGTACCTCGGCGACTGGGGCAACGCGAAGCTGCTCTCGAGGGCGGAGGTGAGCGAGCCGATCACCATCGATCCGAGCGGGCAGGACTTCGGCCGGAAGCGGCACGAGGCGCTCGCGAGCGCGCTGTCGGGCACGCCCGGGTACATCGCGCCGGAGCAGATCCGCGGGGATCACAAGCGGATCGACCACCGCGCGGACATCTTCGCGCTCGGCGTGGTGCTCTACGAGATCCTCACCGGCGAGCACCCGTTCGACGCGCCGACGGTGCTCGCCGTGATCCTCGCGACGCAGACGCGCGACCCCAAGCCGCCGCGCTCGATCGCGCCGAGCTGCCCGCTGCTGCTCGAGGATCTCTGCCTGGCGATGCTCGCGAAGGACCCGGACCAGCGGCCGCCGACCGCCGACCGCGTCGCGGCGGAGGCCGAGGCGTTCCTCGAGGGCGCCAAGGAGCGGATGCGCCGGCGCGAGGAGGCGATCAAGCTCTGCGAGCTCGCCAAGGCCCCGCTCGAGCGCGATCGGCGGCTCGACAGCGAGCGCGAGCGGCTCGTCGAGGAGGCGCGGCGGCTGCTCAAGGACGTCAAGGAGTACGAGCCGATCGAGCGCAAGCGGGCGGGCTGGCAGCTCGAGGACAGGGCCGCCGGGGTGGAGCGCGAGCAGGCGCGCGCCGCGGCCGAGGCGATCGACCTCTACACGAAGGCGCTCGCGTACGATCCGGATCTGGTCGAGGCGCGCTCCGGGCTCGCGGATCTCTACTGGTCGCGCGCGGTGCGGGCGGACCAGGAGCACCAGCACGCGGCGCGCATCTACCACGAGGCGCTCGTGGCGGAGTTCGACGTGGGGCGCTACGCCGCGCTGCTCACCGCCGACTCGGTCCTCTCGATCGACTCATCGCCGCCCGGCGCGAGCGTCGTCGCCTACCGCTATGTCGAGAAGGATCGCATCCTCGTGGCCAGCGAGGAGCGCTCGCTCGGCCGCACGCCGCTGCGCGAGGTGCACCTCAAGCCGGGCAGCTACCTCTTCGTCCTGAAGCGCGCCGGCTACCGGGACGTGCGGTACCCGCTGCTGCTCAAGCGGGGCACCCACCACCGCGCCGAGGTGAACCTCTACACCGACGCGGAGATCGGCGAGGGGTTCGTCTACATCCCCGGGGGCTCCTTCATCGCGGGCGGCGACGCGCAGTCCTACGATCCGCTCCGGCGCGCCGAGCTCCACGTCCCCGACTTCGCGATCGCGAAGTTCCCGGTCACCTTCCGCGAGTACTGCGAGTTCCTGAACGAGCTCGAGGCGCACGATCTCGATCTCGCGCTGAAGCGCGCCCCGCACGGGACGCGCGGCTCCGAGGGCTACGTCGCGCGGCCCGCCAGCAGCGGCGGCTGGGAGCCCTTGCCCACCGTTGTCGAGGGCGACGCGCTGAAGCGGTTCCCGGTGGAGGAGGGGCACCTCTGGAACCTTCCCGTCATCCTCATCGACTGGTTCGACGCCGTGGCCTACTGCCGTTTCCGGAGCGAGCGCGACGGCCTCGATCTCCGCCTCCCCACCGAGCTGGAGTGGGAGAAGGCGTCGCGCGGGACCGACGGCCGGTTCTACCCGTGGGGGGATCATTTCGACCCGACGTTCTGCCTGATGCGCTCGTCGCGCCCCTTCCTGGCGCAGCCGGAGCCGGTCGGGACCTTCCCCATCGACACCTCGCCCTATGGCGTGCGCGACATGGCGGGCGGCGTGCGCGAGTGGGTCGCCGACGTGAACGGCGAGCGCTCGTGGGCGGAGACGTCGCGCGAGCTCGAGTCGGCGGTCGACGCCGGCGGGGACGCGCCGCCGTGGCGCATCGCCCGCGCGGGGAGCTGGTCTGCGGACTCGCAGCAGTGCAGGAGCGCGTCGCGCACCCGCTTCTTCGGGATCACGCGGGCCCTGAACCTGTCGTTCCGGATCGCGAAGCCGCTCTCGCGCGGCTCGGCCCGCTGAGCCGGAAGATCAGCCGCCGGGCGGCGGCGGGGGGTCGACATACTCGACCTCGACGCCGCGGTGGGTCCGGAGGACGGTCCGCCCCGGCCGGCGATCGACGATGTACTCGGGGCCGACGGGCACCTTCCCCATCCCTCCGGGCGTATCCACGATCAGCTTCGGCAGCGCGATGCCGGTGAGCCGGCCCTGGAGCTGCTCCATGAGCGAGACGCCGGTCGCCAGCGGCGTGCGCAGGTGCGCGGTGCCGCGCACCGGGTCCATCTGGAGCAGGTAGTACGGGCGCACGCGCCAGCGCACGAGCCCCCGGAAGAGGGCCGCCAGCGTCGCGGCGTCGTCGTTGATGCCGCGCAGCAGCACCGTCTGGTTCATCACGGGGAAGCCGTTGTCCACGAGCCGCTTGCACGCGCGCTCGGCGGCGGGCGTGAGCTCCTTCGGGTGGTTGAAGTGCGTCATCACCCAGAGCGGGTGGTGCGGCTTCAGCGCGCGCACGAGCTCCGTGGTGATCCGCTGCGGCAGCGTGACCGGCACGCGCGTGGCGATGCGGATCGTCTCGACGCTCGGCACCTGCCGCAGCCGGGCGATGAGCCGCACGACGCGGTCCGTCGAGACCGCCAGCGGATCGCCGCCGCTCACGATGACGTCGCGCACCTCCGGGTGCGCCTCGAGGTAGGCCATGGCGGGCGCGAGCCGATCGAGCGCCACAGCGCCGCCGCCGTCGCCGACCATGCGCGAGCGGGTGCAGAAGCGGCAGTAGACGGCACAGCGGTCGGTCGCGAGCAGCAGCGCGCGATCCGGGTAGCGCTGCACCAGGTGCGGCGCGACCTCGTGCGCGACCTCGCCGAGCGGGTCGACGAGGTCGCCGGGCACCTCGGCGGCCTCGTCGGCGAGCGGCACGCACTGCCGTCGGATCGGGCATGCCGGATCGTCCTTGTCGCAGAGGCTCAGGTAGTAGGGGGTGACGCGGATGGGCAGCCCGGCCTTCTCGGCGCGCCGCGCGCCTGCGAGCTCCTCCGGCGTCAGCGACAGCGCCCGGTGGAGGTCGTCGGCGCTCGAGAGCGCGCGGCGAAGCTGCCACGTCCAGTCGCGCTTCCGCGTCGCCGCGCGATCCGGCTGCGCGCCGGCGGCGAGCGGCGCCGGGGGCTCCGGCGCCGCGACGGCGCGGACCTCCGCGCCCTCCTTGTCGGGCCGGCGAGCGAGACGCGCGGCGGCGACGAGCTCGCTACTTGCCCGCATCGCTCGATGGTGCTGCCGCATCGCCGGGCTTCTCCGGCTGCGGCGCGCGGGGCTTCGTGGGATCGGGCTTCGGCGCGCTCGCGGGCGCCGCGAGCTGCTCCGGCAGCTTCACCGAGGCGAGCGCCGCGTCGTTGATTTCGACGGGGAACTTCTTTCGCAGCTCGTCCTCGAGGGCGCGCTCCTGGTCCTGCATCTTCTGCTGGAGGAGCGCGACGCGGATGGAGCGCTCGGCCTCGGCGAGCTCGCGCCGGTGTCCGCCTGTCAGCCCGCTCAGGCGGACGATGTAGAACCGGCCGTCGGCCTCGATGAGCGTGTCGATGACCGCGCCGACGCTGCCGATCTGGAACGCGGCCGCGCGGACCGGCTCTGGCACCTGGGGGTGAGCGCCGCGCGGATCGCCGGGAGGGCTGACGATGCCGAGCTCCCCTGCGAGGTCGAGCGGCGTGCTCGCGCCCTTGTCCCTGGGCGCCGTGAGCGAGTGCTTGAGGAAGAGCTCTCCCCATGCGCTGCTGCTCCCGGCCTTCTGCGCCTCCTTGAGGACCTTCTCGCCGAGTGCCCTGTCGCCGACGACGATGGCGGCGACGCGCCTCCGCTCGGGCTCGCTGAACTTGTCGGCGTTCGCCTCGTAGTACGCGCGCACCTCGGACGCGGGGATGTCCGCGGGCGCGGGCAGGCCTTTCCGCGCCTGCGCGATCATCGCCTCGCGGAGGAGCTGCCGGATCGCGTCCTCGACCGCGGCGTCCTTGTCGAGGCCCCGGCGCCTGGCCTCCAGCGCGAGCAGCTCCGCGTCGATGATCTCGCTGAGCAGCTCGCGGCGCCGCTCCTTCGTCTGGTACCGGAGCCGATCGAACTGATCCATCCGCTCCAGCGTCCTGCCGAAGTCCCCGAGCGTGATCACCCGATCGCCGACCTTCGCGAGCACGCGCGCCGACTGCTCGGCGGTCAGCCCGAACACCGGGTCGCCCGCGTCGGACGGGACCTGGAGGGCGGGTTCATCGCAGCCCGCGACGAGCGCGGCGAGCGAGATGGCGAGCAGGGGTCGGCGCACCGGAGCTCGGGTCATTGCAGGCTCGGGGTGTAGCACGGTTTCCTCGCGGCTCGAGGGCGCGCCGGCCGCGTTCCTGTCGGCGCGCCGGCGTATGCCTCGCCGCGCCGAGCGCACCGGCGCGCTCGCGCTCAGTCGACGATCGTGCCGAGCTCCTCACCCCTGCAGACGCGGAGGATGTTGCCGCGGGTCATGAGCTTGAACACCCGGATCGGCATCTTGTTCTCGCGGCAGAGCGTGACCGCCGTCGAGTCCATGACGCCGATCCGGTCCGCGAGGAAGCGGTCGTAGCTCAGGTGCGCGAACATCTGCGCGCCCTCGTGGCGCACCGGATCGCGGTCGTAGATGCCCTCGACCTTCGTCGCCTTGAACAGCGCCTGCGCCTGGATCTCCATGGCCCGCAGCGCCGCCGCCGTGTCCGTCGAGAAGAACGGGTTGCCGGTGCCCGCGGCGAAGATGACGATGCTGCCCTTCTCGAGGTGGCGCATCGCCCGGCGGCGGATGTACGGCTCGGCGACCTGCCGGATCTCGATCGCGGTCATCACGCGCGTCGGCACGCCGGTCTTCTCGAGCGCGTCCTGCAGGGCCAGCGCGTTGATCACCGTGGCGAGCATGCCCATGTAGTCGCTCTGGGAGCGGTCCATCCCCGCGCTGGCGCCCTTCAGCCCGCGGAAGATGTTGCCGCCGCCCACGACGATCGCGATCTGCACCCCCATGCGCTGGAGCTCGGCGATCTCGCCGGCCACATGGTGGAGCGTCTCGGGACGTATGCCGAACCCGCCCTCCTCGCCGCAGAGCGCCTCACCGCTCAGCTTCAGCACGATGCGGCGGTACTTCAGCCCGGGGGCCGGGCGGGGGGGAGGGGGTAGAAGGGAGTCCTGCTCAGCGGCCACGGTCGCATCTCGTAGTCGGGACGTGCGCGGAGGGCAATGTGCAACGCGTCATGCCGGCCGGATGAAGCGGCAGCGCCGCGCCCGACGGAACGCCGATCCGACGGCAGACCAACCGGCCCGACCGTCGGGCGGCATGTACCTTGCGGTCCCTGGACGAGGGCGCTACTCTCGGCGCCCCTATGGCACGTGTAACTGTGGAAGACTGCCTCGAGCGCGAGGAAAACCGGTTCGCTCTCGTCGTGCTTGCGGCCAACCGGACGCGGCAGCTCATGAAGGGCGCGGACACCCTCGTGAAGACGAAGAACAAGCCTGCCGTGACGAGCCTTCGAGAGATCGCGGCGGGCAAGGTGCACTTCCACCGGAGCTCCCACGAGGTCGTGTCCGAGTGGCTCCAGCAGATGAACGCTGGCGGCCAGCGTTGATCGCGGATGGCGCGCCGGACGAGCGTGCCCCGGCGATGCACGGCTCCGTGAACGCCCCACGCCAGCGCTCGCGCTCGTCGTCGTGCCAGCGCTGCGCTTGAGCTGTCGCTTCGCATGAAAGGGGCAGCCTCGACGAGGTCACGGCGCGCTTCGGGCTCCGTCCAGCGTCGCGATCCGGAGCTCGAAGCGGGGACGTCGGCCCACTACGAGGACCCGGCGTACTACGCAAAGACCTACGCGCGGCGTACGGACGACGTCCGCTACTACGTCGACCTCGCCGTGGCGTCCGCGGGGCCCGTCCTCGAGTACGGCTGTGGCAACGGGCGCATCACGCTACCCGTCGCGAGGGCGGGGGTCCGGATCACGGGCGTGGATCTATCGGCGCCGATGCTCGGCGATCTGCGCGCGCAGCTCGGGCGAGAGCCGCGCGACGTCGCGTCCCGCGTGAGCCTCCGGCGCGGCGACATGCGATCGCTGCGGCTGGGACGCCGCTTTCCGCTCGTGATCTGCCCGTTCAACGCCTTCCTGCACCTCTACACGCGCGCGGACGTGGAGCGCTTCTTTGCGCGAGCACACGAGCACCTGACGCCGCGGGGCGAGCTCGTCTTCGACGTCTCCATGCCCGAGCCGGCCGAGCTCGCGCGCGATCCGGATCGCGCCTACGCCACGCCGCGCTTCCGGTATCCCACGAAGGACGGCCCAGGCGAGGTCGTCCGGTACACGGAGCGGTTCGACTACGACAAGGTCCGGCAGATCCTGTTCGTTTCCATGGAGTTCTCGCCCGTCGCCGGCGGCGAGCGCTGGATGACGCCGCTCGCCCACCGGCAGTTCTACCCGCAGGAGCTCGAAGCCTTGCTCCACTACAACGGCTTCGAGCTCACGGAGCTCCGCAGCGATTTCTCCGCGGCGCCGCCTGACAACCAGACGAGCATGCTGCTCTACCACTGCCGCCCGCGGCGATCGGTGCGAGCTGGCCGCCGCCAGGGCTGACCGCGCGGCGCACGGCCGGCTTCGGGGAGCCGCACGACGAACGCACGGCCCCAGGCAAGGCCTCAGGCGAGCCACGCCGGTCGGCGGCCGCGAAGGAGACGCGGAATCGTTGCCGAAGCCGCGGCGGAACGAGCCGGCCACGCGCTGAGCGCGCCTGCCACGTGGAGGCTCAGACCCCGATGTAGAGCCGGTGGGCGAAGTTGCGCTCGAGCTTGGCGCGCAGCACCTTCTCCGCCGCCGTCTCGATGTCGTACTCGACGCGCTTGAACTCGAAGCGCTTCGTGTCGCTGTCGTAGATCGTGTAGCTCGCGCGGTTGTCGTAGTCCCGCGGCTGTCCCACCGACCCGACGCTCACGATGTACTTGCGGCCCTGCTCGAGCTGGAAGTCCACCGCGGGGAGCTCCTCGACGCTGGTCGGCGTCAGGGCGAACACCTTGCAGAGGTGGGAGTGGCCGATCAGCGTGATGTGACCGAGCTCATTCCACATGGGGAGGCACTCGCGCGCCTGCTCGGGGGCGAAGATGTACTCGAACTCCTCGAGGCGGACAGGCGAGCCGTGGCAGAGGTCGACGTTGATGTCCGTCAACTTCTCCTGGTACGTCAGGCTCCGAAGCCAGGCCGCGTTTTCCGAGGAGAGCATCGCAGCGTGCGTGTCGAGCGCCTGCCGAGCGGCCTCGTAGTAGTACGAGTAGTCCATCCGCCCTGCGACCGCCGCGTCGTGGTTGCCGAGGATCGTCTTCTTGGCGACCTTGCGGACGAGATCGGCGCACTCGTTTGGCGAACCGCCGTAGCCGACCGTGTCCCCGAGGCAGTAGTACACGTCGATGCGTTCGTGGCGGTACGACTCGAGCACAGCGCTAAGCGCCTCGTAGTTGGCGTGGGTATCGCTGAAGATCCCGAGTCTCATTTCGACGCGAGGGCGGAGGTTAGCACGAAGGCCTCGACTTCCGTTAGGAATTCAAATCCGAATCCACAGCCGGGCCGGTCGGGCCGGAGCTGGGGGCTTGTGATCCCGGCTCCTCGGAGAACGTCCGGTGGCCCATACTTCCGCTGCACCCGGGACCTCGTGGAGGCCCCGAGCCCGGCCGCTCGTCTTGGCGATCTCGTCGACTTTGTCGCGCTGGTCGGTTTTGCCGAGCTTGCCGAGATAGCGGAGACGCTCCCAGCACCATCGCGATGACGAGCGGCCACCCGCACCGGAGAAGGATAGCGTGGAGCCCATGAATACCAAACAGAACGGTGCAGGGTCCTCTCCGATTTCTGCGGAGCGGTCGGCCACGTCTGCTCTGTCCGCTGCGGCTGTCGAGCCGCCGCCGCCTGCCGTGGAGGATCTCGCGGAGGGGTGCGTGCGGTTTGTGGAGCGCGCGCTCGGGGTGCGGCTTGACTATCGGCCGGAGACCTTGCCCCTGCTCGACCACTACCTCGAGCAGGCGCGTAGGGCGACGTCGGAGAAGGTCGAGGCGTTGCCCGTGGTCGCGCACATGGCGGGCGTCTATTTCGGTGAGGTCATCCGACGCCGCTATGCGTCGTGGTGGCGGATGGACGGCGAAGACCCGACGTACTGGCAGGTCGAGTTCGGGTCGGTGTACCTCGCGTTCAGCCCCGTGCTCTTCGTTCGCGAGGCGCTCACGCGGGAGCCTGGCGCCTTGGCCGCGCGGGATACGGCGGAAGATCCCCTGAGCGGCGATCCTGCGGCGCTCGAGCTGGAGGACGAGGATCGCGAGGCGGTCGCGGCCAGGCTCGCCGAGCTGCCGCCGGTCTCGGAGGACGAGTACTACGCGCCGTCGACGCGGCTCGAGGTGATCGACATCGCCGTGGACGCGATCCGCTCGCGCCGGCTCGCCGCCGGCGACGAGACCGACGCCGCGCTCGTGCCGGGCGACTACGAGCGCAACGGCGGCTGAGCCGGGGCCGCTGCGCGCAGGCGCATCGCGCGCGCCACGCGCCAGATCGCGGCGCCGCTCGTGGACGTGCTCCGGCGGCGTCGACAGGTGATATCGTCGCCAGCGTGTTGTGGGTCCTCTTCGCGCTACTGCTCCTCATCTCGTGGGCGGCGTACTTCACGTTCGAGCTGTCCACCGCGATCCCGATCGCGGCGAGCGTCGTCGTCGCGCTCGCTGCGGTCGCGCTCTTCGTGTTCCGCCGCATCAAGGCGGGCCGCGCCGCGTCTGCGCTCGAGCGGGCGATCGTCCAGCAGGGCGTGCAGCAGGCGCTCAACGCGCGGCCCGAGCGCCGCGCCGAGATCCAGGAGCTCCAGCGGCAGGTCCAGGGCGGCATCAGCGCGCTGAAGACCTCGAAGCTCGGCAAGGGGAAGAAGCACGGCAGCGCGGCGCTCTACTCGCTGCCCTGGTACGTCATCATCGGCCCGCCCGGGGCGGGGAAGACGACCGCGCTGAAGCACTCGGGCCTGGTCTTCCCGTACGCGCACCCGAGCAACGGCGGCGGTGTGCGCGGCGTCGGCGGCACGCGGAACTGCGACTGGTGGTTCACGAACGAGGCGATCCTCCTCGACACCGCGGGGCGCTACACGACCGAGCAGGACGACCACGAGGAGTGGATCGCGTTCCTGCAGATGCTCCTCAGGCATCGCGCCCGCCGCCCGCTCAACGGCATCCTCGTCGCCGTGAGCGTGGCGGATCTCATCGACGCGAGCGAGCAGCAGGTCGAGCAGATGGGGAAGAAGCTCCGGGCGCGCATCGACGAGGTGATGACGCAGCTCCACATGGTGCTGCCCGTCTACCTCCTGTTCACGAAGTGCGATCTCATCGCGGGCTTCTCGGAGTTCTTCGGCGACATGCGCAGGAGCGACCGCGCCCAGGCGTGGGGCGCGACGCTCAAGCTGAGCGCGGACAAGAACGACCCGGGCAGGCTGTTCGACGCCGAGTTCGACGCCCTGGCGAAGCAGATCCACGGCCGCGCGCTGAAGCGGCTCGTGATGGAGCGCAGCCGGGAGGTGCGCGAGCGCGTCTACCAGTTCCCGCTCGAGTTCTCGGGCATCCGTCGGAACCTGTCCGATCTCGTCTCGACCGTCTTCATGGTGAACGCGTTCCAGGGGACGCCCATCTTCCGGGGGTTTTACTTCACGAGCGGCACGCAGGAGGGCAGGCCGCTCGACCGTGTCCTCCAGCGGATGGGCCACGCGATGGGCATCCGCACGCACGAGGCGGTGGCTCAGCAGAACGTCGAGTCGAAGAGCTACTTCCTCCACGACGTGTTCATGAACGTCGTCTTCCCTGACGGGGACATCGCCGCGAGGAGCGCGAGCGAGATCCGGCGCCAGCGGATCATGCGCGGCGCGATCAGCGCAGCGGCCGCGACGCTCGGGGTCATCCTCGCCATCCCGAGCTTCGTGTCGTTCAGCAACAACCGTGAGTTCCTGCGCGACGCCGAGGCAGACGCGCGCGCCGTCAGCGCGATCCGATGGGAGGACACGCGACCCGTCTCGGACAAGCTCGCGGCGCTGCGACCTGCGCTGGGCCGGCTCCTCGAGATCGACGAGGCGCGCGACGACGGGCCGCCGGACGGGATGGGCTGGACGATGTTCCAGGGAGAGACGGTCTACCCTCCGCTGGTGCACGTCTACGTCGCGAGCCTCCAGAACGGCTTCGTGATCCCGTGCAAGCAGCGGCTCGAGGATCGCCTCAAGCTCGCGAAGGGAGATCACTACCTGCGCGAGCGGAACGAGCTCAAGCTGTACCTGATGCTGAGCGACGTGGAGCACCTCGACGTCGACTGGGCCACGGACAGGTTCACCTCGCTCTGGGCCGAGGTGCTCCGGCCGACGTCGAACCTCGGCGAGAGCGAGCTGACGAAGCAGCTCGAGCCGCACGTCGCGTACTACCTATCGCTCATCAAGCAGAAGCGGGTCACGCCGGTCGGGCGGAAGGATGACCTGGTCACGAGCGTGCGCGCGACGCTCCAGGCGGTGCAGGTGCGGAAGCGCTATTACGACTTCTTCGTCAACTCGATCATCGAGGAGAAGTACGACCCGACGGGCGACAACAGCCGCGCGAACCGCAAGTATCCTCCGCTCACGCTGGCCGACATGTTCGCCGACCGCCCCGACGTGCTGAAGGTCATCGGCAGCAAGCTGTACGCCAAGGAGAAGCGCTGGAAGGAGGTCGACGGCCCGTACACCGAGAAGGGGCATCTCGCCGTGCTCGAGAAGATCGAGGAGGGCGCGGAGAGCTTGCTGGCGGAGCGGTGGGTCGTGGATCTCGCGCCCGGCGAGGAGACCTCGATCAACAAGAACCTGGACGGCCTCGCGGCCGACTACGACGCCCGCTACATCGCCCAGTGGACCGACTGGATGGCGGATCTCACCGTGCGGACCCCGGCCAACCTGAAGGAGGCGAAGGACGTCTACATGGAGCTCGCCAAGCCGGACTACCCGTACCTTCGGATCATCCGCGCCCTCGAGGACAACACGCAGTGGAAGCGGGATCGCAGCGCGCTCGAGGACTCGGGCCTGATGAAGCGCGGGAAGGAGCACCTCGAGCGGAAGATCGAGCAGAAGACGAGGTTGAAAGTCCCCCTCAACGTGAAGCTCATCAGAAACCGGCCGAGCTCGGTCCCGGACGGGTTCAAGCGGACCGTCGAGTTCGGAGTCCCCGCCGCGCCGAGCGGCTCGGCGCCGGTCACGGACACGCCCCTGGCGAGGTACATCTCGCTGCTCAGCTCCCTGCGCGACGAGATCCAGCGGCTCGAGGACCTGAACCCGAACGTCGACGCGCGCCTCATGGCCGAGCGGCTGATCGAGGCGACACGGCAGGCCGACGCGCTCCTCCAGCCCTTCGACGAGCGAGCCAAGACGCTGCTCCGGCCGCTCTTGCTGACCCCGCTGCAGGTCGTGGCCGCGCGGCTCCCGCCGCTCGCGGCGGTCTCCCGCTTCCCCTCCGCGGCCGCCGCTGGCCCGCGCTGAGCAGCGCGGCGCGGGTCAGACCTCGATGCGGATCTCGTCGCGGCCTGGCTGCACCGCGCCGGTCGTCGGATCGAGCGTGAGCACCATCTCCACCGCATCCTCGCCGTTGTCGCTGTAGTACCGGGGGCGCACGCCCATCGCCGTGAAGCCGAGCTTCCGGTAGAGCCGGATCGCTGCGCGGTTCGAGCGGCGCACCTCGAGCAGGAGCAGCCGCACCTGCTGCTGCTGCGCGTACTCGAGCGAGCGGCGCATCAGCGCCGTCGCGAGCCCGCGCCGACGCGCGGTCGGGCAGGTGGCGACGTTGAGCACGTGCAGCTCGTCGGCCACGTGCCACGCGATGAGGAAGGCGAGCGCCTGCCGTCCCTCGCGCGCGACCCAGCAGCGCGTCCACGGGCGGCGCAGCTCTTCTCGCGCGGAGAACTGCGGTACGTCGAAGGCCGCGGCCGCGACCGCGTCGACCTCGTCGAGCGCCGCGTCGTCCGCGGCGTCGGCCGTGAGCTGGATCAGCGAGACCGAGCTCGTCGTCCCTTCTTGCTTCACCGCGCCTCCTCCGTCGGGCAGCCGGACACGATCTGGACCTGACCTACCCGTCCGCTCTTCAGCTTCTGGCACGCCTCTCCGAGGAGCTCGACGACAGCGGGAGACTTCCAGCGCCAGCCGTTCTCCGGGTCGTACGGGACCAGCTGCTCGTCCAGGTAGACGTTGGTCTGCCCGTCCTCCGGCGGCGGGTCGGCGAGAGCGAACTCGCACGACACGACGATGCTGGCGATCCTCGAGAGCACGTTCCCCAGCGTGTCGAGGTTGTCCACCTTGAAGTAGAAGGGGCTCACGAACTGCGCTGTGCCGCCGGCGAGCGCCATCTGGTCGAGGACATCGCCGTAGAACTCGCTCCCGGGGATGCCGACGACATAGACATCGATACCGCTCGCCGCGAGCCGCGCGATCGCGGCGACCGTGTCGTCGCGGTCGAGGCACCCACCTGGCCCCGAGGGCCCGGAAGGCGCGCAGCAGTTCTCCTCGGGGCATTGCTGCTCGATGTTGGCGATGCACTCCTCGGCGCTGCATGTCGCGGAGCTGTTGCAGTTTGGACCCCCGTCGGTCGCGAGCACGACGATCGTCTTGCCCGGGAGCTCCACGAGCTTCGGCGCGAGCGCGGTGAGCGTCGCCGCGGTGGGCGTCCCGCCTAGCGGGACAACGCGCGTCGCCGAGCGGAACCTCGAGGTGGTCGGGCGCCGCTCCTGGCCGTCCGAGAAGGGATCTCCCGGCGTGACAGGGAACACCTCGCCGCCGGGCCGGCACGGCGCATCGGCGGTCGCGTCCAGCGGGAACACCGCGGCGCCGACGTTGATCAGGGGGCCCAGGTTGCGCACGAGATCGACGGCGGCCTCGTGCACCCCGTCGTAGCGCGTCGCGCCCGACGAGGCGGCGCTGAGCATGCTGCCCGACGCGTCGAGGACGAAGTAGAGGTTCGGCGCCTCGGCGATCTCTACCTGATGGATCTGGTTGCCGCAGAGCCCACCTGCGTCCACGGGCGGTGGTCCGCTCGAGCCTCCGGGGCCCGGGTTGAACCCGTCATCGGGCTCCTGTGCCTCCTGGCCGACGCCGCTTCGTGGACGCTGCTTCAAGCCGTCGTCCGTGCACGCGGACAGCGCCGCCCCGAGCGCGAGCGCGAGCGCGGCACCGAGGCAGCAGCTCATGCCGCAGACGCCGGCCCGCTGCTTCACGGCCGTCTTCATGACGAGCAGCGTACCACGCTCGTTCGCACCGGCGGCCCAGGCGCTGCCGGCGAGCGCCGCCCGCGCGAGCTCAGGGCTCGCGGTAGAACCTGGGCACGCGGCGCGAGATGCTCGTCAGCACTTCCCACGCGATCGTGCCCGTGAGCCCGGCGATCTCCTCGGCGCTGATCGTCGCGCGCCCGAGCGGCCCGTCCTGTGTTCCAAGGAACACCACCTCGTCGCCCACGCGCGCTCCCGGGACGTCTGTCACGTCGAGCATCGTGAGATCCATCGACACGGCGCCGGCGATCGGCGCGCGCTGACCGCGCACGAGCCCGGCCCCGCGGTTCGACAGCTGGCGGCTCAGGCCGTCGGCGTACCCCATCGGCACGGTGGCCACGACGCTCTCCCGCGAGGCCTGCCAGGTGTGGCCGTAGCCGATCCTGTCGCCCTTCGCGATCGTGCGCAGCGCGACGATCTCGCTGCGCACGCGGATGACCGGCTTGAGGTCGGGCGCGAGCCCCGCGCACGGCGAGATGCCGAAGAGCGCGACCCCGGGTCGCACGACGTCGAGCCACGCGGCCGGCAGGCGCAGCATGGCCGCGCTGTTCGAGGCGTGCCGCACCCGCGGCGTGAGGCCGAAGCACTTCGCCCGCTGCTCGATCTCCTCGAAGCGCTTCATCTGCTCGATCGTCACGCCGAGGTCGTCGGCGTCCGCGCAGGCGAGGTGCGTCATGAGCCCGTCGAGCCTCACCTCCGGGTGCCTGGCGAGCGCCGCGAACACCGCCTCGAGCTCGGAGCTCGCGGCGCCGAGCCGTCCCATGCCGGTGTCGACCTTCAGATGGACGCCGACGCGACCGCGGTGCTCGAGCCGCACCACGGTCGCGAGGCGCTCGATCTGTCCGGCGTCGTAGACGACGGGAACGAGATCGCGCGCGATGATCTCCTCGAACCCCTCGCGGCGCGGGCCGTAGTAGCCGCCCATGACGAGGATGGGCAGCCGGATGCCGGCGTCCCGCAGCTCGATGGCCTCCTCCAGCAGCGCGACGCACAGCCCGGGGATGCCGGTCCGCTCGAGCGTCCGCGCGACGGCCGGCGCGCCGTGCCCGTACGCGTCGGCCTTGAGCACACCCCAGATCTGCGGCCTCTGCGCGCCGGCCATCGCTCGCTCGAGGACGCGCAGGTTGTGCCGCAGGTGCGCGAGGTTCACCTCCGCGCGGGTCGGGCGAACCGCGTCCGCCGGCGCCGCGCGCCGTGGCCGCAGCACCCGCACCGGGCCGGCGCTCGATCCGAGCCCTTCGACGGCCGACGCCGTGCCGTTGCGATCCGAGACCGTGGTGCTGAGCTCCGTGGACGCGTGCGAGGCGGACATCGTGTACGCGGATAGCCCTACGCTCGATCGCGGGTCAAGATTCCGGGCCATGTTGGTGCGACAACGTGAGGCATGTCCGCGGCGCGCGGACGCCGGTCAGAAGCAGCGACGCATGCACCGCGTGTACTTGTCGGAGCACCCTTTTTCGCACACGGCGGACTTGCAGTCCTGCCGGCACTTGTTCCAGCTCGTCTGGCACGCCGCGCTGCACGCCGAGCCCGGCGGCGCCGCGTCCTCGACGTCGTTCTGCGGCGCGTCGGGGGCCCCCGCGTCCGCCTCTTCGGCGGGCGCAGGCGCGTCGGCGTTCAGGAGCATGGGCGGCGGCGCGAGCGCGCTCGTCGGCTCCGGCACGGCGGGCGCTCGGCTGCTGGGCGGGCTCCACTCGCCTTCGTCGAAGTCGCTGGCGCGGCTGAGCTGCCTCTCCCGGAGCGTCGCGTACTCCACGCGGTCGCGCGTCTGGCCGAACGTGTAGAACTGGAGCCACTCGTCCCAGCACGCGCGCCGCAGCGTCGGCTTGATCTCGGGCATCGAGTCGAGCGCCATGCAGTGCTCGAAGCGTACGTCCCCCTCGTACACCGCGTTGATGCTCGCGCCGCACGCGGTCGCGGTCACCGAGGCGGCGGCCAGGAAGAGGAGGGGGCTGAACCGCACGAGATACCAACACCGATAGCAGAAAAGCTCGCCCCTGGTGCCGTACCCGGCTCACCGTCGCCGGAACCTGCCCGAGCGCCCGGCCGAGATGCTCTCCGGTTGAATTTTGCCCTGCGATGCCGTAGGTTGCCGCCCCTTCGCACCGACAGCGGCGGCACGACGCCACCGCGTCGGGCGCCTCAACGGAGCCTGTCCATGTTCCTCATGCTGTCGAAAGGTCCCCGAAAGACCACGCGCTCCAAGTCGAAGCGCCACCGGTCCAAGCTGAAGGCGAAGAACCGCAACCGGCGGAATCGCATCTACCAGCGCACGTGAGCGCAGCGGCGAGCGCGGGCGAGTCCTCGGCCTCGCTCGCCTCGCCGCCGTTCGTTTCCGGGGCTGCCCCTTGAAGCTAGGGGCCGCCCTTCTTCAGCTCGGTCAACACCAGCTTGGCGACCGCCTTCAGCGTGTCGAACACACCGACGCCGGTCCGCGCGACGCCCTCGAAGTCGGGGACGTTCGTCGGGTTGAGCAGCGACCGGAGCTCCTCGACCGTGCCGATCTCCGGCAGATCCCGCTTGTTGTACTGGATGACGTACGGGATCTTGTCGAGCGAGTAGCCCTGCTCGGCCAGGTTTGTGCGGAGGTTCTCCACCGACTCCTGGTTCGCCTCGATGCGGCCGAGCTGTGAGTCCGCCACGAAGACGACGCCGTCGACGCCCTTCAGGATGAGCTTGCGGCTCGCGTCGTAGAAGACCTGCCCCGGCACCGTGTACAGGTGGAACCGCGTCTTGAAGCCGCGGATCTCGCCCAGCGCGAGCGGGAGGAAGTCGAAGAAGAGTGTCCGGTCGGTTTCCGTGGCGAGGGAGATCATCTTCCCCTTCGCGTCCGGATTGGTGCGCTCATAGATGTACTGCAGGTTCGTCGTCTTCCCGCAGAGACCCGGGCCGTAATAGACGATCTTGCAGTTGATCTCGCGCGCCATGTAATTGATGAAGCTCATCGACCGCGCTCCTAGTCGTTGAAGAGGTTGTCGATGTCCTCGTCGGTGATCTCGGCGAACGGCGAGTCCGCGCCCGGCTCCTGCACCTTCTTGAGCAGCGCCTCGAAGATGTGGTTGAGCTCCTCGCTCGCCTTTCGCACCCGGAGCCTCACCAACCCGAGGCTCGACTTTGAGTCGAAGATCACCACGAGGATGACGCGGTTCCCGACCAGCTGGATGTGGATGTTCGCCTTCTCACCCTCGTGGAACTGAGTGGCGAACTCGTTCTCCTTGAGGAGCTTCGCCATCCCGCCCGTGGCGGCGATGTTCCCCGCCGTCAGCGAGGCGAGCGAGGTGGTGTCGAGGTTGTCGACGTCTCCGCTCGCGGCGATCAATTGCCCGTTCTTGTCAACGATGAAGACGACCTTCGCATTGGCGTCCTTGACGAGGCGATCCACCACGCTCTGGATCTGGTTGAATTCCTCCTCGTACATCACCATCTGAGGGTTGACCATCGTTCCTCCGCCAGCGCTCTCGCGATGGGGCCCTGGGCATTGCGGGCTCTGTAGCCCTTGTCATCACCGGGCGCCGCACGTGCGGTCCCCGACCATCATCCAACCGGCTCCCCGCTGGTGCGGGCATGCCGTACCACCGGTACCACACGTTCGCGGCGCCACGCTCGCTGCCTGGGGACTTGCATGACCGGTTCGCGGCGCGCAGTGCGACTGCTCCTCGACCGTGCGCCCGTACATCTTGGGACGTTTCTATCCGAAGCAGGTGCGGCGGAGCAAGGCGGCCCTTTCTGGAAGTTGGAGGATCGCGCTGCCGAGGCCCCTCCGACCCCTGCCTGAGCTCGACCGAGGCCGCCTCCCACCCCCGCCCCCATGGGTCTGGCCCCGGTGCTCACCAGGCGCCTCTCCGCGCCCGTCGGTGAACGGGGCGTTTCTGTAAATTATTGTATTTGTTCATGGTTTTGAGCTGTTGTCCGTGCGCGATGCGCTCCGGCCGGGCCTCCTTGGGGCGCGCTGCCCGGGAAACGAGGCGAGCAGCGCCGCTGCGTGCCGGGCAGAAGCTCGAGGAGGGCCTGGATCCTCGCGGGCGACGCGGCGGCCTCATGCAGGAGCTGCTCGACGGGCGAGGCCGGGCACCGTCCCTGTGCTGCACGTTTCATCGGCGCCGTGGTGTCGCCGCTTGACCTGAGCCGCTGCGCTGATCTTGCGCGCGTGGCTTGCGCTTGACCGAGCGCTTCGGTCACGGGATAGCGCCTTGGATGCATGACGTGCTCAGCCGGATCGAGCCCCGTGAGGAGATCGAGCGCAACCCGGGGACGATGAGGAAGCGCTTCGACTGCGTGCTCACCGCGGCGGCTGCGGCGTTCGTGTGCGCCACGTCGATCGCGTCGGATGCCGGCGCCGAGCTCGGCGCGGTGCACCCCGAGGTGCTCTCCGCGCACGCGGCGGTCCGTGCGGCGAGAGGTCCAGAGGTCTACGGCGCGCTGCGAGAGCTCTGGCGCACGTGGGACCGCGCGGATCCGGCGCAGGTCGAGGCGGCGATCGCGGCGGTCGCCGAGGGCAGCGCGACCAGCGCGCCAGCGCGGGTCTACGCGGAGCTCCTCTCGGCGTACGCGCGCAGGCGGCGAGGTGATCTCGACGGAGCGGTGGCCAAGATCCAGAAGCTCGGGTTCATCGGTCGCTGGGCCACGATCGGCCCGTTCGACAACGAGAACAAGGGGGGCTTCGATCGCGCGTTTGGGCCCGAGGAGGAGCTCGACCAGCCGATCGCAGCGGGCCGGACGTACGACGGTAAAGCGCGGGCGGTCCGCTGGCGCGTGCCGCCCGAGGCGCCGCAGTACGGGTGGTTCGACTTCGGCGATTTCGTCCGTCCGGTCGAGGGCGTCTGCGGTTACGCGACGACGTTGGTCCGGGCGAAGGCCGGGACGCGCGCGCCTCGGCCGATCTCCCTCTGGGTCGGGGCGGACGGCGCGTTCAAGCTGTTCTGGAACGGCGAGAAGGTCCTGGGCGATCCCGGGTATCGCGAGCTCGACATCGATCGGTTCGCCGCGACCGTGTCGCTCAGGCCCGGCTACAACCGGCTGACGATCAAGGTCTGCGGAGGTGCATCGGCGCCCAAGTTCGCGCTGCGCATCGGCAACGAGAAGGGGGCCCCGGATCTCGACCTGGACGTGACGTCGGACATCATCGGGACGCAGGGGGAGGCCGCCGGCGCGAAGCGCGCGGGCGAGGCGCGGGCGCAGGTCGGGGGGCCAGGCGCAGGCGTGAAGGTGGCCGCGCGCGCGGGAGCCATCGAGGGACCGATGCAGGCGTTCGAGCGCGCCGCGAGCGCCGAGCGGCCATCTCCAGCCGTCCTGGAGGCGTTCGCGCGCTACCTCGTGCTCACCGGCGGCGATGCGGAGGGCGAACACAGAGCGCGCGATCTCGCGCGTCGCTCCGCGGAGGCCGAGCCGAGCGTGCGTCGCTACGTGCTCGCAGGCCAGCTCTCCGAGGACAGAAACCAGCAGCGTGCGTGGATCGAGCGCGCCGCTGCGCTCGTGGGCCGTGGCCGCGAGGACATCGACGTGCTGCTCGCCCAGGCGCGGCTCGCGCAGACGAGCCCGAACTGGCGGGAAGCTGCTCCGATTTACGAGCGCATCCTGGCCTCCGACCCCGATCACGTCATCGCTGTCCTGGGTCTCGTCGACCTCTACGTGGAGGCGGGGCTGAAGCGCACCGCCCTCGCCACGCTGGAGCGTGCGCTCTCGAGGCAGCCGAACAGCGTCTCGCTGCTCCGCGCTTCAGCGTCGCAGCTCCGCGCCCTCGGCCGCGACACCGAGGCCGCCGAGATGGAGGCGCGATACGCGGCGCTGCGCTTCGACGACTCGAGCTTCTTGCACCAGCAGGTCGACCTCGCGGTGGCGCGCCGTGACCCTGCCGGCGCCGAGCGATGGCTCGAGCGCTTCCTCCGCAGCGAGCCTGACTCCGTCTGGGCCCGCTCCGTCGCGGCGCGCACGTACCGCGCGCTCGGCCATGGCGATCGCGCCCTCGCGGCGCATCAGCGCGCGCTCGCCATGGCGCCCGAGGACATCGGCACGCTGCGCGCTCTCTCGGATCTCTACGGCGAGGAGGGCAACCGAGAGGCGCAGCTCGAGATGCTGCAGCAGATCCTGGCGATCAGCCCTCAGGTGAAGGACGTGCGCGAGTACATCGAGCACATCGAGCCGCCGAAGCCGCGCGCGGACGAGGCCTACGCCTGGGCGCCGGACCGCTTCCTCCCGATGCGGCGCGGCGCTGACCGACAGTATCCCAAGCGCACGCTCCGCAGCTTGACGGTCACCACCGTGTTCCCGAACGGCCTGGCCAGCCGCTTCCGGCAGGTCGTCTTCCAGCCGCTCACGGACGAGGCCGCGGCGAGCGCCCGGCAGTACGCCTTCGAGTACCAGGCCGATCGCCAGACCGTGAGCCTCCGGGCCGCGAAGGTCTACCGGGCAGACGGCAAGGTCGACGGGGCGATCGAGAGCGGGGAAGCAGGGGCGAACAACCCAGCGCTCGCGATGTACACCTCAGGGCGCACGTTCTACGTCAGCTTCCCGCGGCTCAACGCCGGCGACGTCGTCGAGCTGCGGTACCGCGTCGACGACGTCAGCCCGCGCAACGAGATCGCCGATCACTTCGGCGAGATCGAGTACCTCCAGGGGGATGAGCCGATCGCCAGCAGCGAGTACGTGCTGATCACCCCCAAGGCGAAGCCGTTCCACATCTTCGCGTCCAATCTCCCTGGCCTCGTGCGCGAGACGAAGGAGGACGCCGACCGGCGCATCTACCGCTTCGTCGCCGCCTCTGTCCCCCCCGTGGCGCCCGAACCGGCGATGCCGCCGTGGTCCGAGGTCCTGGCGCATGTCCATGTCTCGACGTTCAAGGGCTGGGACGAGGTTGGCTCCTGGTACTGGGGTCTCGCGCGAGAGCAGTTCGATGTCGATGACGAGGTACGCAAGCGGGTGCGCGAGATCACGAAGAACCTCACCGACGATCTGAGCAAGGTCCGCGCGATCTACAAGTACGCGACCGAGACGCGCTACGTGGCGCTCGAGTTCGGCATCGAGGGGATCCGTCCGAGGAGGTGCGCCCAGACGCTCGCGCGCGGCTGGGGCGACTGCAAGGACAAGGCGACGCTGATCGTCACGATGCTCCGCGAGCTAGGCATCCCGTCGACGATCGTGCTCGTGCGTACCCGCATGCGCGGCGGCATCGAACCGGAGCCGGCCAGCCTCGCGCCGTTCGACCACGCGATCGCGTACGTGCCTTCGCTCGACCTCTACCTCGACGGAACGGCAGAGCACTCGGGCTCGACCGAGCTGCCCATCATGGATCGCGGGGCGATGGCGCTTCAGATCAACGAGGGCAAGCCGAAGTTGGTTCGCCTCCCCGAGCCCTCGCCGGAGGATTCCGTCATCCATCGCACCGTCGACATCGCGCTCGGCGCGGATGGATCAGCTCAGCTCGGGGTCGACACCCAGGTGGCCGGCGCGTTCGCTCCGGAGTGGCGCACCCGCTACATGGCAGAGGGGACGCGCCGGGACCGAGCGGGTTGGGATCTCGCCGCGGACTTCGGCACGGTCGAGCTGGCTGCCGGCAGAGCGGGGGTCGAAGTGAACGACCTCGAGGACATCGAGCAGCCGGTGAAGCTGCGGGCTCGAGGGAAGGCCGTCGCGCTCGCCCGCAAGGAGGGCGACAGCCTGTCGATCCCCGCGGTGCCCACGCAGCGCCTCGCGACCGACTTCGCCTCCCTCTCGACGCGCACCCGCGACGTGATCATCCCCGCGCTCACGACGCGCCGGGAGGAGTGGTCCATCCGCGTCCCGCAGGGGTGGCGCGTGACCAGGGCGCCGCTTCCGCAGGATCTGGACACCCCGTTCGGCAAGTTCTCCATCTCGGTCGAGCAGTCCGCCGGGAAGGTGGTCGTCCGCAGCCAGATCGCGCTCACGAGGTCCCGGATCAAGCCGTCCGAGTACGTGGCTTTCAGAACGTTCTGCGAGACGGCGGACCGCGCCTTCGGTCAGCGGGTCGTGCTCGGCAAGTGAGCGAGGACCTGAGCCCTGGCCACCCGGCCCTCCTCTGGCCTTGACAACCCTGCGCCGGCTCGCCATAAAGCGCCCCCTCTACGCATCCCTGCGGCACAGAACAGCCTCTCCGGTGGTTCGGAGGGTGGCCGCCCGGGAGCGTAGGCACCCGGATCGAGGGCGTCATGCCGAAGATGAAGACCAACCGCGCCGCGGCCAAGCGGTTCAAGGTGACCGGTTCAGGCCGGATTCGCCGCAGCAAGAGCGGGCTCAACCACTGCATGCAGGAGAAGAGCAAGAAGCGCCTGCGTCGTCTCCGCAAGAACGACATGGTCGACTCGGCGATGGAGAAGCGCGTCAAGCTGCTTCTTCCTTACGGCTGACCCTGGAACCGGTGAGGTAAAGCTCCGATGCCGCGTGTAAAAAGAGGGTTCAAGGCTCGCCGCCGCCGCAACCGCGTCCTCAACCAGACCGAGGGCTACTTCCTCGGCCGAAAGAATCGCTTCCGCCAGGCGGTCGAGGTTCTGCGCCACGCCTGGGAGTACGGCTACATCAGCCGTAAGCTCAAGAAGCGGGATTTCCGTCGTCTCTGGATTACTCGAATCAACGCCGCCGCGCGCCTCAACGGGACGACCTACTCTCGCCTCGTCAGCGGGCTCAAGAAGGCCGGCGTCGCTCTCGACCGGAAGATCCTGTCTGAGATCGCCATCCACGACCCCGCGTCCTTCGGCGCCGTGGCGAAGCTCGTCTCCTCCTCCGCCGCAGCGAAGTGACCGCTCCTGGCGGTCATCACGACCGCCCGGCCATCAGCTCCCTGGCGCGATGAACGCGGCCGGGGCCGCCCGGTGCATATCGCCTTGGCGAACGACGGTCTCCGTTCGAACCCGCCCCGCTCTGTGTGTACAACGGCGCGCCGCGCAGCCAAGCTGCGGCCCTGGGCGTCTGGGTACGTCACTGTGAACAATGTGGGCTGCTGCTCCATCGCTCACCTTGGAAATTTCATCGATGTGCCCGGTGAGGCGAATGGGTACGAAACAGATGCGCAGTGTGCACTTCCTGCACGCTCGGAGCCGCATCTTTGATGGCACCCTATGACCTCGACGCCAGGGTGAGTTCCGACCCAGCCTGAAGAACTCGGTCGTCCGGCCGTTCAGATGGGCCTCTTGTAAGGCACGCGCACACATCCGAGGCCTGGCGAGCCTAGGGTCTCTCCTGGCCGGTTTGCACGGACTCGTCCCCCTCCGCGGCTTACGTCGAACCTGAGTTAACGGCTGGAAATACTAACTTTCCAGGCCGATCTCTCGCGAAAAATAACCTTCTCCGCCTTTGACCGTCGGGTGAGGGCTCGACATCGCCGTCGGGAGGCCCAGGTTCAGGAAACATCGAAGCTCAGTGAGAGAGCGGCCTCAGCAGTCAGGTTCAGCACCCTATCCGCTGGAAAATATTGCGAATTCCCTTGCCTGCGTCGCGAGGGCGGCTCCACCGAGGCGTGGGGTGCTGGCGGAATCCAGGTGCTCCCATGGAGGACAGGTTGCCGATGTTGTTGCGTCCCCGAAAGCGTACCCAGCCAAGCAGTTCGGCTCGGTCCCAGCGAAACACTTCGCTCGACACGACGCGGACCGCGCCTCCCGGTCTACATACCGCACCCAGGTCGAGCTCTCAAACGGGAGAAACCGGAACGCACGCCAAAAAGGGCACTGTTCTTGCTTCTAGAATTGGGCTGCCACCGGGAGCTGGCTCGAGAACCTTGTTCTGCAAGAGCAAGCCCGCCTCTGGCGGGAAGAGTTCGACCGGAATCAAAAGAAAGCACCAGCGGTTGCCTATTTCAACGGGGGCTCCTTCGGTCAGCTCCAGCTCCCTGTTTGGCACGAAATCATCTCGCCCGCCGTCAAAAGATGGCGAGGCATTTCAATCTCGCAAGGTCAGCCGTTTAGAAGTGAACGCCGACACAAAGACCAAGATGAGCACGTCGACCGCCCGCCGTCCAGAAACTGCGCGGAGAAACGCCAAAGCCTCCGCTGTGGGTACCTCTGCGCGGCCTGCGGCATCCAAGAGCCCGCAGGGGGTCGAGACAGCATCGGCTTCCCGGCGGGCGGCATCGCAGACCACCGATTCGGGGGTCTCCGAGGTCGAAGGATTCGGGGACAGCCAGTCGCCGCGCTCGCACTTTCAAGGAGCTACCACCGTGGAGGGAGCCGCCATGAGGTCGACCAAGAGCAACGCCACTGTAGTGAAGGGCGACCCGCTCGCTCAGGGTGGGACGGCCACGCCGGAAATCGCAGCCCTCGGCCTTCTGGAAGACGACCAGGCGGAGGAGACCGTCGTGCGACCCCGTCCGGCGGAGATCCTCGACGAGGATCGAGCGCCTGACTTCATCGATCTGGACCTCGGACCGCTCGATCGGCTGCCGCAGCCCGAGCGGACGAGGAACCAGGATCGGGAGCTGAAGGACGTCGAGGACGGTGGCGGCGATTCGATGCTCGCCCGCTATTTCCGCGACATGGCGCTGCATCCGGTGATGGGCCCCGACGAGGAGCTCGACACCGCCCGGGCGGTCGAGCGCACGGAGGTGGAGCACTGGGTGGCTTTGCTCTCGTACCTGCCTGCGGCCGAGCACATCCTCACCGCGCTCGAGGAGGATGTCGCCAAGGCCGGCGAGGATGAGGTGAAGGCTCCGCAGCTCGCGGAGATGCAGAAGCTCGTCCGCGCGGCGAAGAAGCAGAAGGGGAAGCTGCTGCCCGAGCAGGAAAAGCCGTGGACCCAGTTCTCCGAGGAGCTCGCGGCGGCTGTCCGCCTGCCGGACTCGGATCGCCTCTGGATGGCGCGCGCCTTCACCATCGCGCGCGATCTCGTGCGCGAGCCGGACTTCGAGGACGACGTGAGCGATCCCGAGGAGACCCGCCCCACGCGGCCGAGGCTCCCGATGTCCAGCTCGTATCGCCGCTACCTCGATCGGGTCGAGCGGAGCTTCCAGGCGCAGCACGACGCGAAGAACCGCTTCGTGAAGGCCAACCTGCGGCTCGTCGTCTCGATCGCGCGTCGCTACAACCGCGGGCGCCTGCCGCTGATCGACCTGATCCAGGAAGGCAACATCGGGCTGATGAAGGCGGTCGAGCGCTTCGACCACAGCCGTGGCTACCGCTTCTCGACCTACGCGTCCTGGTGGATCCGGCATGCGATCAGCCGCGCCCTGGCGGACAAGGGGCGGGCGGTTCGCATCCCGGTCCACATGCTCGACACGTACAACCGCGTGGCTCGGGCGACGCAGGCGATCATCGCGCGCACGGGGCACGAGCCGACGATCGAGGAGCTCGAGAAGGAGACGGGCGTCCCGCGCGAGAAGCTCGACAAGGTGAAGGACTTCTACGCAGAGACGCCGTTCTCCCTCGATCGGCCGGTCGGCGACGAGGACGGGCGGAAGTTCATCGACTTCCTCCAGGAGGAGAACGCGCTGTCGCCGTTCGATCACCTGGCGAACAGGAAGTGGAGCGACGAGGTCCGCCGGCTTCTGACCACCCTCACGCCGATCGAGTCGCGGATCATCCGCTGGCGCTTCGGCCTCGACGATGAGGACGAGCTCACGCTGAAGGAGATCGGCGACAAGTACAACCTGTCGCGCGAGCGCATCCGTCAGCTCCAGGAGCAGGCGCTCGGCAAGATCCGCAAGCAGATGCGCGATTACTGAGCGACGGACGCAGCAGACGCGATGATGCGGCCGCGCAGCGTAACGCTGCGCGGCCGCGTTGCTTTCGCCTCATGCACTATCTCCTGCGGGGCGCGATCCGGAGGACGCTCATCGCGGGCGATGGCCGTCGCCCTGGGGCCGCGCGTGTCCTCAAGGCGAGCGAGCTCCTTTCCAGAGCTCGTCTGCGAGCGCACCGACGAAGTCGTCGATGGCCCTTCGCACCGGCTCGATCTTCCCGGGGACGTCGGAGGCCAGCACCGCGAAGGCGATCGGGGATCGGCCGGCCGGAGGGAGGATGTAGCCGGAGAGGGCCGCGACGGAGGCGAGTGTTCCTGTCTTGGCGCGAATGGCGCGCTCCTTCGACCAGCCGCGGAAGCGGCCGCGCAAGGTCCCGTCCACGCCGCCGATCGCGAGCTGCGCGGTGAAGTCGGCGCCGAGCGACGGATCGAGGAGCGCGGCACGGAGCAGCCGGACGATGGCCTCCGGCGACGCGCGAGCCGCGTCGAACAGGCCGGAGCCGTTCCGCAGGACGACGCCCTCCTGGGTGGCGCCGAGCTCGCGGATGGTCTCACCGACCAGCTCCGCCGCAGCCTCGGCCGTGCCGGGGCGCCCGCGCCTCTCTGCGGCGAGCGTCTTGAAGATCGTCTCTGCGTAGAAGTTGTCGCTGTCCTTCCCGAGCGCAGGGAGCAGCTCGCCGAGAGGCGCCGAGCGGTGGGCCACGAGCAACCGTTTCTGGTGCTCGCCGCCAAGCCGCACCTCACCGGAGATCTCGACGCCGACCTGCTGAAGCATTTCCCTGAGCGCATACGCAGCGACGAGGCGAGGATCATCGACGCGCCTCGCCACGCTCACGGCGCGGCCACCCTCCGGGATGCTGCCGCTGAGGTGCACGACGAGGCGCTGGCCGCTCGGCTCGAGTCGGATCCCGATCTTCTCCGGTGTACCGCGCTTCGCGGTGGCCACCTTCCCACGGAGCACCGTCAAGCCCGGGGGATCGATCGCTACGGATGCGGCCTCGCCCGTCTTCGACGGACGCACCGTGAAGAGCACCGCGTTCGCGTTCAGCGACGCCGCCGCGACAGGAGCGCGGAACGCCGCCCACTCCTCCGGCTGCTGCTCGAAGGCTGGAGGCACGTAGCGCGCGTCGAAGTAGCCCTGGTCGACCGCGATCGCTGCGACCTTGCGGACGCCACTCGCGCGCAGATCGCGCGCCATCTCCCAGAGATCGCGCGTCCTGAGCGACGGGTCGCCCGAGCCTCGGAGCACGAGCTCGGCGACGGCTCCGTTCGATGCCTCCCCGTAAAGGCCGGTCAGGTACCGGTAGCTCGGCCCGAGCAGGCGCAGCGCGGCCGCTGCCGTGAACAGCTTCGCGTTCGATGCGGGATTGTACAGGCCACGCTCATCGAAGGCGGCGAGCGTCGCCCCGCTGGCGACGTCGATCGCGAGCACGCCGACCCGCCCCCCCCAGCGATGCACGTCGGCGGTGAGCTTCTCGAGCTGCTTCCGCGCGCGGTCCGGGGCGACGCGATGAGGTTCGGGAGCGGCGACGGTCGACGGCGTCGCGCTCGCGCCTCCGGGCGATTCCTGCGCCGGTCTCGCGGCGCCGGTCCGCTCGGCGGCATGCGCATCGCCGTCGCTCGGCTGTGAGCCGCCCGGGCGGGCGAGGGTCGACGAGAGCGCGAGCGCGACCACGGAGACGGTCCAGCGGAAGCTTCGGGGCATAACTGCTCTCCGGCTGTACAACGTCTCCGCCGCCGGCGCCTCATCCGGTCGACCGCTCGGCGCCGGTCGGCAGCGCTCCCGGGACGCGCGCTCGGGGTTGTCCTCGCAAAGGAGAGCTTGCTAGGGTGCGCGCAGACACTTTTCACGCTCTGTTCGAAGGGAGGACTCCGTGTCCCAGCAGCACTCGACCCGTGCGCTCTTGCCGCTCCTCATCCTCGCGGCCGCAGCATGCTCGGGCGCCAAGCCCAAGCAGGCAGGTGAAGACTACAACTTCGAGCAGGCATCCTCCGACGAGGCGGCGCCCGCGCCCGCCGAGACGGACAGCCCCGAAGCGGAGGCGAGCGCGTCGCAGGACAGCGGCGGCGGTCTCAACGCCGATCAGAAGAAGCAGATGGAGATCGCGCTGCGGCGCGGGGGAGACAAGGCGTCGAACTGCGCCGAGGTCGTGCCCAGCGCGCCGACCGGCGAGGGAGAGGTCAAGGTCGTCTTCGACGGCCAGAAGGGGCGCGTGACCGACGTGCTGGTCGGACCGCCATTCGCAGGGACGCCCGCCGAGTCCTGCGTCAAGCGCGCCTTCGTCGGGGAGATCGTGCTGCCGTTCGATGGCGATCCCCTCGAGGTCCCGTACACCGTGAAGCTACCGGCCAAGAAGGCCGGCTCCGCGTCGTCCAGCACGAAGAAGCCATGAAGAGCCCGGCCCTCGCTCTCGCCGCTGCGCTCGCGTTGGCCGCTCCTTCCGCCGGCGCGGAGGAGCAGACGACACCTCCGCGGTACCCGCCGTCGTCGGTGCGCCCGAAGCTCATCGTCGGCGGGGTGGCCGTGACGGCGCTCGCTTACGGTGCAGGGGTCCTCGCCGCGACGTCGTGGCCCGAGGTGCCCGGGTCGAGCGAGCTGAAGATCCCGATCGCCGGCCCCTGGATGGCGCTCGCCAAGAACGGCTGCGCCCCGGACGAGCCGGACTGCGGAGCGAAGCTGTACGTACGTGGAGCGCTCACCGTCGTGGGTGGGCTCGCGCAGCTCGCTGGCCTCGCGCTCGTCGGCGAGGGCATCTTCATGACCACGGAGGCGCGCCCGGCGCAGCCTCCGAGCACGTCGGCGCTGACGGTGCTGGCGGCTCCCGTCATCACCGCGACGGGCATGGGCGTCGGCGTCGTCGGCACCTTCTGATCCGCCAAGGACCACGCGTCCGGCGCGCTGCTCACGCTCACGGTCGGCGCCACGGCAACGAGGCTGGGCCGCGGACCGGCTTGCCGGTCAGGCGCCCGACGCGCTCGATCATCAGCTCCACGCTGGCGCCGTACGGCACGTGCCGGCCAGCGCTCCCGCCGAAGACCAGGCCCGCTCCCACGACGTCGCCTGCGCGCAGCTCGATCTGGTTGCTGATGTACGCGATGGATTCCGGCAGCGAGAACGTCCACTCGCCGATGCGCGAGCAGGAGCGCGTCTCGGCGTCGACACGGACCTGGGTCCGCAGCACCTCGACGGGGCCGAGCTCGTCAGGCGTGACGAGCACCGGGCCTAGCTGCGTCGCGAAGTCCTTCGCCTCTGAAGGTGGTAGCCCGCGCGCCAGCGTCCGCGCCTGCAGGCTGCGCGCCGTCCAGTCGTTCAGCACGGTGTAGCCCGCGATCGCTCGCTCCACTTCCTCCGGGGGAGCGCGCCTCAGATCCTCGCAAAGGAGCGCCGCCAGATTCAGCTCGTAGTCGGGTTCGTCCTCGAGCGCAGGGAAGGGGATCGCTGCGGCGTGCCCGAGCAGCGCGCGGCTGTTGCCGAACCGGTACCAGGGGAGCGCTGCGTCGCGCGCGTAGGGGCCGAGCTGGATGTACGCTGCGCGGTCGGTGGCGCAGGGCGGCAACCACAGGATGGCGTCCGGGTGAAGCTGCGCCGCGGCGGGGCGATCTCCGCTGAGCAGCCGGTCATCCAGCGCGTGAAGCCCTGCGCAACGGAGCGCCACCACGCGCGTGTGGAAGTCCGACACGCCGGGGATGTCGGCGAGCTTCGTTCCGAACTGGCGCTCGAGCTCCGCGACATCGTACAGCGCGCCGTCGCGTTCCAGCGCGACGACCGGGGTGGACGTCGCGAGCTGAAGAACGTGGGCGATTCTCATGGTCGCGGAGCGCCAGCGGAGCTTACCACCCCGGTCCGCCGAAGCTCCCCGAGGGGGCGGCAAGTCCCCGCGGCGCCCTGACGCGGCAGCGAGCCGCAGCCAGCGCCCGCTCCCTGGAAGCCGCCCGCGCTCCCGCGGGACGCGGCCCGGCGCGAGATCGGATTGCCCTTTGCATTGACGCGCGGGGAGAGCGGCCTAGAATGCCGGCGGATTCAGAGCGGCATCACGTCGCGCAGGCTTGCCGTGGGCCCATCCGGTTGCAGACGGGCTCGTACGGCAGGTCAGGTTCTGTTGCCGGTGCGGGAGCCTTCCTCGCGGGGGTTCCTCCGGCTTCGGTCCTGTTGACGGGGCCGTGCGGCTTGTAAGCCGGGCAAGGTATTTGCCGTGGACAGCCGAACCTCGGCGGCCTCACCTCTTGAGCGCCGGTCGGGGAACTGGTTACAGGCGCGCACACGGCGCAGCGGAGCGATGGGTCATGAGCAAGCGGACCAAATTCGTCTTCGTCACAGGCGGAGTCGTATCGTCGATCGGCAAGGGACTGGCGGCGGCCTCGATCGGGGCGCTGATGGAGTCCCGCGGGTTGAAGGTCACCCACCTGAAGCTGGACCCGTACATCAATGTCGATCCCGGCACGATGTCCCCGTACCAGCACGGCGAGGTCTTCGTCACCGACGACGGCGCGGAGACCGATCTGGATCTCGGGCACTACGAGCGCTTCACGCTCGCCCGGATGTCCAGGCAGAACAACTTCACGACCGGCCGCGTCTACGAGGCGGTCATCTCCAAGGAGCGCCGCGGCGAGTACCTCGGGGCGACGGTGCAGGTGATCCCGCACGTCACGGACGAGATCAAGCTGCGCATCCGCTCTGCCGCGGACGGGGCCGACGTGGCGATCGTCGAGGTCGGCGGCACCGTGGGCGACATCGAGTCGCTCCCGTTCATCGAGGCGATCCGCCAGCTCAAGGTGGAGTCGGGCGCGCAGAACGCGATCTCGGTGCACGTCACGCTCGTGCCGTTCATCGCGACGGCGGGCGAGCTGAAGACGAAGCCCACCCAGCACTCGGTGAAGGAGATGCGCGAGATCGGCATCCAGCCGGACATCCTTCTCTGCCGTTGCGATCGGCCTCTCCCGCGCAGCATGAAGGAGAAGATCTCCCTGTTCTCGAACGTCGCCGTCGACTGCGTGATCGCGGCCGTCGACGTCGACTGCATCTACGAGCTCCCGCTGGTCCTCCACGCAGAGGGCATCGACGAGAAGATCACGGAGCTGCTCAACATCTGGGCGAGGCAGCCGGACCTGTCGCCCTGGCAACGCATCGTCGAGCGGTTCAAGAAGCCGTCCCGCGGCATCGTGAAGATCGGCGTCGTCGGCAAGTACGTGCACCTGCGCGACTCGTACAAGTCGCTCCATGAGGCGCTCGTCCACGGCGGCCTCCACAACGACGTGCGCGTCGAGCTCGAGTACATCGACTCCGAACAGATCGAGGCGCGAGGTGCGCCCGAGCTGCTGTCGAACCTCGACGCGATCCTGGTGCCCGGCGGCTTCGGCGATCGCGGGACCGAGGGGAAGATCGAGGCCATCCGCTACGCGCGCGAGGAGAAGATCCCGTTCTTCGGGATCTGCCTGGGCATGCAGCTCGCAGTCGTCGAATTCGCGCGGCACGTCTGCGGCATGGCGGGGGCGAACTCCGTGGAGTTCGACCGCAACGCCGCCTACCCGGTGATCGATCTGATGCCCGATCAGAAGGGTGTCGTCGAGAAGGGTGGAACGATGCGCCTCGGCGCTTACCCGTGCGTGCTGGAGAAGGGGTCGATCGCCGCCGAGGCGTACGGGCAGACGAGCATCAGCGAGCGTCACCGGCACCGGTACGAGGTGGCCAACAAGTACCGTGAGGCGATGGCGCAGAAGGGGCTCGTGCTGTCCGGGACGTCGCCGGATCTGCGGCTCGTCGAGATGATCGAGCTGCGCGAGCATCCGTACTTCGTGGGCTGTCAGTTCCACCCCGAGTTCAAGAGCCGGCCCCATAACGCGCACCCGCTCTTCGCGCGCTTCGTGCGCGCCGGTCTGGAGCGCCAGCGCGAGCGCAACAAGGCCGAGAAGCCGAAGCCCGGCGACTCCGCCGCCGCTCACAGCCAGCAAGCCGCCTCGTCGGTCAACTAGCGTCCCGCGCCAGGATCCTGAGGGATTCCTGGCGGCCGCCAGAGACCTGAGGGATTCCTCGCCGCCGCCTTGACGGCGAGATGTGCGTGGGGTCGTCGCCGGTCGTGGAGCTTGCCTGCTGCAAGCGCCTACGGACGAGAGCTGCCCTGCAGCTTCCGTCCGTGGATCATCGCGGCTGAACGCTGCGGGGGGTCAGACGTCGCCGAGGCTCGGCCGGCCCAGCGGCGGGGCGTCGAGGGGCTCGGTGGGCGCGGCTTGAGGGGCGAGGAGCGGCGAACGCTCGCCGACCTCCTTCAGGAGATTCCGCTGGAGGACGTGCGCCGGTGCGGTCCGGAGGTCCCAGATGAGGCCGAGCTTTTCCATCCCGCGCAGGATGTAGAAGCTGACGTCGATCTCCCACCAGAAGAAGCCCTGGTTCGCGCTGCTCATGTAGTGGTGGTGGTTGTTGTGCCAGCCCTCGCCGAGGGTGATCAGCGCCAGCCAGAAATTGTTGCGGCTCGTGTCGGTCGTCGCGTAACGCCGCGAGCCAAACACGTGCGCGAGGGAGTTGATCGTGAACGTGCCGTGCATGAGCGCGCACGTCGACACGACGTAGCCCCAGAGGAACGCGTCGTAGCCGCCCACCGCGAAGAGCAGCGCGATCATGCCGAGCGGCCCGACCACGTGGTACCGGTCCAGCCACCGGAGCTCGGGGAACCCGGCGAAGTCAGGGATGCGCTTCAGATCGAGCTCCTCGTGCTCGCGGCTGAGCCACCAGCCCATGTGCGAGTACCAGAACCCCTTGCGCAGCGGGCTGTGAACGTCGCGCTCCGTGTCCGAGTACCTGTGATGGATGCGGTGTGTACCCCCCCACCACAGCGGGCCCTTCTGCGTCGCCGTCGTCCCGAGCAACGCGAGCAAAAACTGAAGGCCGCGGCTCGTCTTGTAGCTCCGGTGCGAGAAGTACCGGTGGTAGACCGCCGTGATCGCGAACATCCGGATGAAGTACGTGGCCGCAGCGAGCGCCGCGAGCTTCCAGGTGGCTCCCCGCACGAAAGCGACCACCGTGCCCACGTGGATGGCGGTGATCCCCAGCACGTTGAAGAGCTGACCCAAGCCCGGGCCAGGCTTCGGTACGACGATTCGTGTAGGGCTCGATGGACGGGCTTGCGTCATGGTTTCCAAGGTGGATGGAGCATCGAGCATGCCCGTCACTGGGGTTCACGACGACCGTCATGATTCGGTCATCCAGCGCAGCGACGTCCCAGGTGCGCGTGACGCACGAGCGCGCGACGTCAGGAGCGCAGGGACAGGACGTCGATGGAAGGCCCGGCGGAGATCCGGAGCTCGCTCGCCCGGAGGGGATCTCCGTCGAGGATATAGGGGCCCTCGCCGGGCGAGGCCGCGCTGGCCTCGGCGCCAAATCGGACGGTGAAAGTGCGGACGAGGTCGTCGAAGTGGTCCTCGCCGCCGATCCGGCGGCCCGCGAGGACGAGCGGGGCACGCGGCCCCAGGGATCGAGGCGGCAGGGCGCTCGCGACGAGGTGCGGGCGGTCGAGGTCCTCACCGGCGCGGTAGGTGACCCGCATGTGGAGACCGAGGTCGCGCACCGCGGACGAGCAGATCAGCGACCAGGCGCGAGGAGCGAGCTGCCGCCCCTCCACCTCGATCGTGCACGGTAGCGGGTCGAGGACGCGACGCGCGCAGGCGCCGCCGTAAAAGGACTCGACGAACACCCGCGCCACGATGCGCGCCGCGGCGCCGTATCCGTCGCCTCCGCGCTCGTAGTAGACATCGAAGAAGCTGGCCACGAGGCCGGTGCCGAAGATGAAGCCGATGCGCTCCTCGACGCCTGTGCGCGTCGTCGCGCGAGCGCGCAAGGTGGGCCGACGGATCGTTCCACGGCCGGCGGCGCCGCCGTGGAGATCGCGGTGCTCGCGGACGATCCGCGCGAGGAGCACCGCCGGATCGCCGAGCATGCCCCAGTTGCGCGCGACCGTCGCCACGGTTCCGCCTGGCAACAGGGCAAGCGGGGGCAACGAGCTCTCGCCGAACGCGCGGGCGAGGGCCGTGACGCCCGCCATGAAGCTGCCGTCCCCGCCGGAGAGCGCGACGAGGCTTGTGCCTCGCTGCGCGATCCGGTTACAGACCTCCGCGAGCTCCGCGACGCTCGCGGTGGGGTGGAGCTCCGCCGCGCCGGCGCAGGCGGCCGCCATGCGATCGATGAGCGAGGGCCTCGCCCGGTACCGGCGCGCTGTGGTGTTGACGATGACGTCGATACGCATGGTGCCGGGACGCGAGCGCGCCGTATAAACCGGATTCCCCGGGTGGTCGAGCCGAAGGGGCTTCGAACGCGAACATCGGCGCGCTAAGAGGCGCCCCATGTACCGCGTGCTCTCCGGGTCGATCCTCGCCGGCCTCTTCTCGCTCGCCGCGGTCGCGGGCTGCGCGAGCTCGGCGTCGGTGCGCGCAGCCGAGGCGGGCAGGTTCGACGAGCTGCGCCGCGCCATGATCGACGAGCTGCGCCGCGGCGCGCTGGACAGCGACGACGCGCGCGCGATCGCCCGCGCCCTCGCCGAGGGGGAGATCGCCCGCGCGACGCCGCCGTCCGGGGTCGATCGGGTGCGCGAGCTCCGGACATGCGCGCGGCCCCTGGAGGATGCGCTCGACGAGCGCGCCGCGGGCTCGGATGCCGTCGCGACGGCCGCAGCGATGATCCTCCTCGAGGCAGGGCTCACGGATCCGGAGAGCGCGAAGCGGTACGCACGCGAGGCGGGGCCGGGGAGAGACCCTGCGAAGAGCGCAGCGCTCCGCGCGCTGGAGACGCGGGCGCTCGTCGCGGCCGAGGACGGCGCGCTGCGCCGCGCTCGGATGCTGGATGCTGATCAGGAAGTGCGCCTGGCAGCGCTCCGCGCTGCCATCTCGGCAGCAGACCCGAACGACCGGAGCGCGCTGCTCGAGGCGGCGCGGCTCGACCCGTACCCGCTCGCGCGGACGATCGCGGTCCGCGCCGCCGGCGCGCTCGGCGGGCGAGAGATCGTGCTGGCCTTGCGAGATCTCTGGGCCCTCTCCGATGAGCCGGGGCGCGAAGCGATCGCCGAGGCGTGGGCCGCCCCGCGCGCGATCGAC
This sequence comes from Sorangium sp. So ce176, assembly GCF_051519835.1. Taxonomy (NCBI): domain Bacteria; kingdom Pseudomonadati; phylum Myxococcota; order Polyangiales; family Polyangiaceae; genus Sorangium; species Sorangium sp. So ce176. The sequence continues at coordinate 9,439,812 of NZ_CP150371.1, read as the reverse complement.
GCCGGGGGCCGTGCGCAGCTCCTCTGGGCGATCTCCACCCAGCGCGGCGCGCCCGCGATCGCCGCCGCGCGGGCCCTGGTGCGCGCGGGAGGCGAGGGGGCCGGGGAAGCGGTCTCCGTGCTCCTCAGCGCCATCCGCACGGGCCAGAGCAGGGATCGCATCTACGCCATCCGCTCCGCGCCGCTCGAGGACCCAGCGGTGCGGACCGCGCTCATCGAGGCGCAGGGTGATCCCGATGAGGCCGTTGTCTTCGCCGTTCATGCCCGCCACATCGATGCCTCTCCGGGGATCGTCGCGGCGCGCGAGCGCGCCGCCGCTGTCGCATGGCTGATGAGGCTCGCGTCAGGGACCTCGACGCGCGCGGTGCTCGCGCGGGGAGCCCTCGCCCGCGCCGGCGTCCGTGCGGCGGCGCCGCTCCTCGAGCGCGATCTCCGGTCCCGCGAGATCCCGGTGCGCGAGGCGGCCGGGACCGGCCTGGTCGAGCTCGGCGAGCTCCCTCGCGCCGCCTTGCTCCTCGCCGACGCCGATCCCCGGGTCAGGACCTCGGTGGCCTGCGCCATCCTCGGCGCCTCGTGATCGCAGCCGATGACTCGGTCGAATCGAGGCGCGCCCGATCGATCAGAACCGTGAGACGAGCTCGAGCCGCGCGCCTTCGAACTGCGGGAAGGAGCGGCACACGCCGGAGACGCACCGCAAGCCCCCGCGCCGCTGGCCGACGAAGAGATTCACCGTGTCGACGACCTGGTCGAGCGTCGTCCTCCTGGACCCGGACTTCCACTGCAACCCCCCGTTGAAGAAGTGGCAAAACTCGCGTTCCTTGCCGGGCCCACACCCGGGCACGGACGTGTACTCGTGGCCGAAAATTGCAGCGATATGGGGCGACCACTGGAGCGCGAGGTAGTTGTCCCCTTCGAGCCAGGATGATTCGAAGTTTTCCGGCCTGTAACGGCGACGGCTGTTGCCCTGGACCTGGACCGAGAACGCGCCCGTGAGGTGCTTCACGACGTCGTAGCGGACGTAGCCTTCGCTGTAGAAGACGTTGCCGGAATCGGCCTCATCGGATTGCCGAACTCCAGCCCATGTGCGTACGTGCGAGCGGCGACCGTCGAAGTCGATCTCGGTGCCCGCCGCGGCGTCCCATGTGTCGGTCCGGTACGCTTCCTCCGTGTTGCATTCGTGGTTCGCCTGGCGCTCAGAGAAGCTCACATAGCGACCGAGCCAGGCGTAGATGGCCGCGCCCCGGTTGAAGCGGTAGTCGGCCCGCCCGCGCCCCCCTGTCACACAGACGTTGGGGGCCCCGATCGGCTCGACATAGACGGGCTCTGCCGTCGGAGGCTGGTTGTACGCCACCCCTTCGAACTCCGGCGCGCTGAACCCGGGGTTCGACAGCACCGAGACGTCGATGTTGGCCGACAGGGGGAAGAATCGCCGGTAGTGCTTGCCTTCGAGGGAGACCGCGAGCGGCCCGCTGCGCCCGTTCGCTGCCACGTAGACCGCATAGCCGGACAGGTCCTTTGTCGGCGCATTGTCCCGGTCGAGGTGGCCGTCGCGAAGCTGCTGGCCGGCGACCTCGACGTAGAGGTCACCGCGCTGGGCGATGGACGGTATGCTCACCGAGCCGCTGAACGTCCGGATCGTGTTGTGCTGCCGCGCAGGCGGCGCGCTGACGACGTTGAACTCGGGGAATTGACCGCCGCACAGCCGCGGCGCGGCCTGCGGATCCGCGCCGCCCTCGCTCAAGCACCGGTTGTACTCCTCGGTGTAAGACTTGCGCAGCAGCAGCGCGCCGTTCGCCGCGAGCTCGACGCCCTTCACGCCTGCCTCCAAGCGCCCGCCGAGCACGGTGTCCTCCAGGTAGTTCGGTCGTGCCGCCTCCACCACCGCGCGGGTGCGGGGGTTACCCTGCGCATCCAGCGTCGTCTCGTTCGTGACCAGGTCGTCGGCGGCAGGGAAGCCGAAGAAGAGCGGCGACCCATCTCCGTGGAGCCGCCGGCCGCTCGCGTCGTCCACGCGCAGCGGGTTCATCTGCCCGGCAATGGCGGTGGCCTCGAGCCTGAGCGCCCCGAAGTCCTTGTCGAGCACGAGCCTGCCGCCCCTCAGCGTCGTGTCGATGGCCAGCTCGTCCATCTTGCGCACGCTGAAGACGAGGCCGCGTCCGAGCTGGGCGTAGAAGTCGCCCACCGTGGCCTCGACGCCGGGATAGGTGTAGGTCAGCCACAGCTTCGCCGGATAGACAGTCGTTCGATACCGCGTGTGGAGCTCCCGCCTGGCGTCTTCCAGCGAGAACGAGACCTCATCGTCCAGGACCTTTTGCTGCAGGTCGATGCTCGTCGCCGACGGCCTGGCCACGTAAAAAGACGCGTTGAGCCGCGTGCCGAGCTGCAGGCGCCACCAGTTGATCTGAGCGTCCAGCCGGTCGAGGATCTCTCCGTAGTTGTCGTCGAGGTATCGGGAAGGATAACGGGAGTCGTCGTTGCGGTTGTCGAAGTGGTAGGTGGCGGCCGCGGTGTTCACGACGTCGAGCGAGACCGGCTCACCCCCGACATTCGGGAGCTCGATCGCCCCCGCCGGGCAGGCCGCGAGGACGAGCGCCGCTATCAGGCAAGGACGGACGACGTGGAGCTGGCTGCGCACCGTCAGGTTCCTACCACGGAGCTCTGGGCCGTGGAGCAGCGATCAAGCAGCCCATCGAGGCGCGAGCGCGCGCCGGGCGGTCGCCCCGGCGCGACGGCCCGGCGTCACTGGACGAGCGCCTTCTCGACCTGCTCGGTCAGGACGGCTTCGTCGCCGGGCTGGTACCCGCCGCGCTTGTGGAGGATCGTGCCGTCTCGGCCGATGAGCACGGCGAACGGGAGCTCGCGCTTCGGGTTGTACTTGGCGGCCACGGTCGTCTCCTCGTCGAGCAGCACCGGGAAGATCATCTCCTGGTCGTGGACCGTGCTGCTCACCTGCGCGCGGGACTCCGGCCCATCGAGCGACACGGCGAGCACGACGAACCCCTTTTCCCTGTGCTTCTTGTAGAGCTCGACGAGGTGGGGCATCTCCGCCAGGCACGGATCGCAGGTGGTCGACCAGAAATCGATCAAGACGACGCTCTTGCCGGCATAGTCCGAGAGCCTGATCGTCTTGCCGTCGAGGGCGGGGAGAGCGAAGTCTGGCGCCGGGCTCGACGATGAGCCGCCGGAGGCTGCTCCGCACGAGGTGGCCGCGAGGCCGAGGACAGTGAACGCGAGCGAGAGCGCGCAGCGGGTGGTTCGGTTCATCGGGCTTTCCTGGCGAATGGGCCGGCCTGAGCGGCCGACGGATACGAGGCTCAACGTCGCGGGCGCCTGTCGCGGCGCCCTGGCAGGGGGTCCACTCGGCGTGTCGTCCGGCGACTCGACGACGCGCGCACGGCGATCCGTTCAGATCTCGCCGTTCATGATCTTCTCGAAGGTTCGCCAGAAATTGCTGTCCTCAGCGGGCACGCCGGCGACGACCTCGATGACGGTCATGTCCTGGGTCCTGACGAGCATGTTCGCCGGGAACGCGTCTGACTGGAAGAGCGCCCCGAGCTTGTACGAAGGGTCGATCGCCGATGGGTACTTCACCTCATACTGGGTCGTCCAGCGGCGCAGGTCGAGCGCCACCGCCGGCTCGCCCGGATTCCTCCCGTCCGCGAGCTGCATCAGGAACTCGCCGCCCAGCGGCTGATACTTCTCGTAGAGCCTGGGCAGGACTGACTCCGCCTCGATCCTGCAGGGGCCGCACCACACGGACGAGACGTCGATCAGCAGCACCTTCGGCTTCGGCTCGCCAGCGCCGTACTGCGAGCCCTCGGGAAATACCTCCGTCCCGGTCGGGTTGTAGAAGTCGGCGAGCTGAATCGGCTGCATCGTGTCGTTGTCCGCGTCGGCGTTGGCGTACCCGACGAACTGATAGTTCGCGATTACCCGGCCAGGGTTGACCCCGTAGGGACCCGCCGGGTAGCGAGCAGCGTTGGCCGCAGGCTGTCCCGTCCCCTCAGGAAAATCAGGAGCCGGTATGGGATCCTCTTCTCCCGCGCAGCCGACGAGCCCCAGGGTCGCCACGACGCCAAGGGCCATCCCACCGAGAACTGCGTCCATTCGCATGATGCCACCGCCTGAAGTATGGTGTAGGAGTGCTCATTCTTCTGGGCGGCACGGGGGGCGTCAAGGGCAACCTTGTCGCGCCCGTTTCGCTCGGGGGGTGCTTTCCGCAATCTCCGGCCAGGCCCGCCGTGCCTGCCCCATCCGCGGGCGTTTCCCGCGTTGAGGTCCTATGCAGCAGGTTGTCGCCTCTCAGGGCGCCCATCGGCCCCGCTTCCGTCGTATCCACGCGTTTCTGATGCTGGGCTGCCTGGCGATGGGGGCTGCCAGCGCGGGCGGCGCCTGCTCCTCGTCGAGCACTCCGCGGGATGAATGTTTCGGCGGGGTCGTCGTGAACGGCATCTGCGAGGGCAAGTGCGAGCCCGAGCTCTGCCTGGAGGGCAACACCTGCGTGGGCAACCGCTGCGTGCTCAAGTGCAGCAGCCACCTCGAATGCGTCCCTGGTCTCCAGGACTGTATGCCGGCCGAGGAAGATGACACGAACGCCGAGATTTCCGTTTGTCGGTCGAACGGGACGCTCGTGGGCTTCGGAGCGCCCTGTCCGTTCGGTCCCGAGTGCGGCCAGTTCGGGCGTTGCCCCGACGACTCGCCGTGCAACCCGATGCAGTGCAACGGCAACCCCGGCGAGTGCCAGCGCGACACGGCGGCGTGCGGCGACGACCCCGCCTGCAACGCCGGGAAGTGCGCCGACGGCAGCGACTGCTTCATTCCGACGTGCGCTCCCGCCGAGTGCACCTCCCTCGGCCTGGAGTGCCTCGGCAAGGGGGAGGGAGACGCGGAGGCCTACTGCACGCAGCCGCATTGCGCGAGCGACGCGGACTGCCCCGGCGGCTACGAGTGCGCGGTGACCCGCGATCCTCACGCGATCTGCGGCACGGAGAAGGGGGATAACAGCTTCTGCGGCGAGACGACCGAGGAGTGCGTCGACCCCGCCACGTTCGGCGACGGCAACTCCTATGTCGAGGGGTCGTTGTGCCTGCTGCGCACCAACTGCGTCAAGCGCGCCCAGTGCGCGCCGTGCAGCTCCGATCTCGACTGCTCGCTCGTCCCAGGGCAGCGCTGCGTCACGATCGGCGGCGAGAGCCGGTGCGCCCGGGCGTGCAGCGAGGACTCCGACTGCGACCTCGACTACCAGTGCGAGGGCGAGGTGTGCACGCCGCGGTTCGGCGCCTGCGTCGGGGAGGGCAACTTCTGCGAGCCGTGCCGCAACGACACCGACTGCGGTGACGCAGGCTCCACCATGGAGTGCGCCACGACGTTGCGCGGCCAGCGCGCGTGCCTCGATGCGGCGTTGCCGGTCCGGTGCACCATGGACGACCCGACCACGCTGCTGAACGAGAGCAACGCAGAGGACGTCTGCCCGAAGTCGCCCGGAGGGCTCGCCGGGGAGTGCGTGTGCGTCGAGACGAACTCGAACAGGGAATGTGTGGACTCGCGCTGCTACCTGCCGTCGCGCCGGGTCGACCCCAGGGATCAGTCCTCCAAGGTCGCCACCTGCTGGTGAGGAGACCGGCCGGAGGCAGGGCAGGGCGCTGGGGACGCGCAGGGACGACCGATGTCGCCCTGCGCCCGGCCCAAGCGAGCGGCCGCGAGCCCGCTGCGCTCGCCGGTTGACGGGAATCCGGAGCAGTCCTAACTCCTTCGACCCATGGCCATCACGAAGGACGCCGCGCTCGGTGCGCTGGCAAAGGTCGTCGCTCCGGACCTCCAGCGCCCGCTCACGGAGCTCGATCGCGTCCGGGATCTCTCGGTCGAGAACGGCGCGGTGTCGCTCACCGTCGAGCTGACCAGCTACTTCAAGCAGCGGCTCGCGGCGGACATCGAGGCCGCCCTCAAGGGCGCCGGCGCGAAGGACGTCCGGATCGCCTGGGAGGTCAGCATCCCGACGCGCACCATCCTTCCGGACGATCCGTCGCCGCGCGTGAAGAACATCGTCCTCGTGATGAGCGGCAAGGGCGGGGTCGGCAAGAGCACGGTCGCCGCCAACCTGACCCTGGCGCTCAGCCGCGAGGGGGCGAAGGTCGGCCTGCTCGACGCGGACATGTACGGGCCGAGCGTGCCGACCATGCTCGGCGTGATGGGTCGCCCGACGTCCGCCGACGGACAGAAGTTCCTGCCGCTCGAGCGCTTCGGCGTGAAGCTCATGTCCATCGGCTTCCTGCTGGAAGATCCGAGGTCGGCGGTCGTCTGGCGCGGGCCGATGCTCCAGAACGCCCTCATCCAGTTCATGCGCGACGTGGAATGGGGTGAGCTAGATTACCTCGTGCTGGATCTGCCGCCCGGGACCGGGGACATCGCGCTGACGATCTCCCAGAAGATGAGGACCACGGGGGCGATCGTCGTGACGACGCCGCAGGAGGTAGCCCTCCAGGACGTGTACAAATCGGTCTCGATGGCCCAGAAAGTCGGGATCGCCCTGCTCGGCGTGGTCGAGAACGAGAGCTACTTCGTCTGCGACGGGTGCAGCAAGCGGCACGAGCTCTTCGGTGCCGGCGGCGGGCAGAAGATCGCCGAGTTTGCCGAGGCGCCGCTGCTCGGCCAGATCCCCATGGACGCCGCCATCCGGGAGTGGGGCGACGCCGGCACCCCGGTCGTTCAGGCTGCCCCGGGCAGCCCGATCGCGCGCGCTTTCGTGGATGTGGCGGAGCGGCTGGCCGCCCAGGTCAGCGCCCACGACCTCGCGAGCGGGGGCGGCCTGCGCATCGACCGGAGCGGCGGAACGAACAAGCACCTGCCCATCATGCGGTAGGCTCTCGCGTAAACGTCCCGGGTACGTTATGGTTCCGGCCCCTTCCCCCCCAATCAAACCGAGGGGGCCGCTGGAGAGAACGCGAGCACGTTTCGCCCCCATCGGCATGCGTTGTCGCGCGAGGCGCGGATGAATACCCACGAAAATACCACCACGCCGGCGGACGCGCCGGCAGCTCCGGTCGACCAGGGCGGCCCGCTCGAGTCGTCGAACGCTGCGCCCGAGCAGGCAGCCCAAGCTCACGAGGCGGGGTCCACCTCCCCGCCGGAAGCGAGCGGCGAATCCGGCGGAGAAACATCGCCGCAGGCGAGCCCGACCCAGGACGAGGCAACCCCCGCCGCAGCGGCAGCCGCCGCCCAGGCGAGCTCTGCCGACGATGACGACGACTGGGAAGAGCAGCCGGGCGACAACATCGGCAACCGCGTTCCGGGTCTGCCGCGGGATGACATCGGCAACCGCAAGCCGGGTGCTCCGGGCAGGCGGAGCGCTCCGGCGGCCGGGAAGCCCGCGCAAGCCGGGAAGCCCGCGCAGGCAGCGAAGCCGGCGCTGGCCGTCGAGGCTGGCGCGGCCGCGCCGACGGAGGGGGGCGCTGGAAAAAAGCGCCGCCGTCGCCGCCGTCGCAAGGGCGCGGAGGAAGCGGGCCAGCCCGGGGCCGAGGCCGCCGAGGCGGTCGGAGCCGCGGCCGAGGCAGGAGACGCGGAGGCGTCCGACGCTGCAGAGGACGAGGGCGAGGAGGAGCAGGCGGCCGACGAGGCAGGGGGGCAGCCCCAGCCCGGAGGCGAGAAACGCAAGCGGCGCAAGGGTCAAGGCGCGCCGCCGCCGCGCGAGCGCCCGGCCTTCAGCATCGGCGAGGAAGTGTTCGGCAAGGTCAGCAGGATCACTGACCACGCCATCTGGATCGACATCGCTGGCAAGGCCACGGGGCTGTTCGACCGGCGCGAGATCCTCGATGAGGAGCCGCCTGTCGACGGCGACCAGTTCATCGCGACGGTGGCGAGCACCGGGGTGCGCGGGGGCATGCTCCTCCTGTCGAGGGCGCCGGTGCAGCTCGATCAGGCGCGCGCGCGCGCCGAGGCGGCGCTCCAGAGCGGCGAGGCGATCGAAGGGTTCGTGACCGGAGCGGTCAAGGGCGGGCTCGAGGTTGACCTCGGCGGTCTCCGCGCGTTCGCGCCGGCGTCGCACGTCGACCTGCGCCACGGGGCCGACCTCAACTACCTCGTGGGCCAGCGGCTCGACTTCATCGTGACGCAGTTCGCGAAGAAGGGGCGCGACATCGTCGTGTCCCGCCGCAAGATGCTCGAGGAGGAGAACCGGAAGGCGCGCACCGAGGCGCTCACGTCGATCGAGCCCGGCTCGCTGCACAAGGGCGTCGTGCGCAAGGTCGTCGCGTGGGGCGTGTTCGTCGCGCTCCCCGACGCCGGCGGCGTCGAGGGGCTGGTCCACATGAGCGAGGCGAGCCACGACCGCGGCGCCAAGCTGGCCGACCTGTTCAAGCCGGGCGCCGAGATCGACGTGAAGGTCCTGCGCGTCGACGACAAGGGCAAGCTCTGGCTGAGCCGCAAGGCCGCCACGGTCGACCCGTGGGACGCGGTGAAGGACAAGTACGCGGTCGGGACGCGCCACAAGGGCAAGGTCGCTCGCCTGCAGCCGTTCGGCGCCTTCGTCGAACTCGAGCCGGGCATCGATGGGCTCATCCACACGGCCGATCTGTCGATGAAGCCGATCCAGCACCCGGACGAGGTCGTGAAGGTCGGCGACGACATCGACGTGGTGGTCGCGAGCTGCGACGCCGCGGCCCGGCGGATCGGGCTCCACCCCGCCCCGCCCGAGGGCGAGGAGGCCGAGCCGCGCCAGCGCGTGCAGCAGGGCAGGCCGGTGAAGGTCGCCGTCACGCAGGTGACGGAAGGGGGGCTCGTCGTCCGGGTGCTCGGCGCCACGGGCCGGGCGGCCCGCGGCTTCATCCCGGCCGGCCACACGGGCACGCAGCGCGGCACCGACCTTCGCAAGGAGTTCCCCATCGGAACCCAGCTCGACGCGAAGGTCATCGAGGTGGATCCGCGCCGGGGAGAGGCGAAGCTGTCGATCCGCGCCCTCAAGGAGGACGCCGAGAAGCAGGCGTACCAGCAGTACCGCGCCGGCGTCGCGCGCGAAGCCAAGTTCGGCACGTTCGCCGACCTGATGAAGAAGAGCTGAGCCTGGAGGCGCGCGCCGCCCGCGCGGCCGCGCCTCCGCCTTCCCCGGGTCGCCGCGGCGGTCCGGGGGAGCGCGCGCTACTCGCGCCCGAGCGCGTTCACCGGATCCATGCGCGCGGCCCGACGCGCCGGGAAGAACCCGAAGACGATCCCGATCGCCGTGCTCACCCCGAGCGCGACGCCGAGCGCCACGGGCTCGAGCTTCATCGGCCAGCCGAGGGCGCTCGAGAACCCGAGGATGACGCCGTACCCGAGCGCGCTGCCGACCAGGCCGCCGAGCGTGGCGAGCACGAGCGCCTCGAGCAGAAACTGCAGCAGGATGTCGATCTCCCGGGCGCCGATGGCCATCCGGATGCCGATCTCCCGGGTGCGCTCCGTGACCGACACCAGCATGATGTTCATCACGCCGATGCCGCCGACGACGAGCGACACCGCCGCGATGCTGACGAGCAATGCGGAGAGCGCCGCGAAGATCGCGTCCTGCATGGCCTGGAACTCCGCCTGGCTCCGGACGGCGAAGTCGTCCTCGTCGCCCTCGCCGATGCGGTGCCGCTGCCGGAGGATCGCCTCGGCCTGCTGCCTGGCGCGCTCGGACGTCTCGGCCGACGTCGAGCTCAGCAGGATCGCGTGCACCTCGCCCGGCCGCGTGGCGACGACGTGCGACCGCATCGTGGTGATGGGCATCAGCACGATGTCGTCCTGGCTCTGCCCGAAGGGCGACGCCCCCTTCTCCTCGAGCACGCCGAGCACGCGGTAGGCCTGTCGGCCGACCCGCACCATGCGGCCGATCGGGTCGAGCGATCCGAACAGATCCCGCGCGGTCTGCGCGCCGATCACGACGACCTTCTCGGAGAGGTTCTCCGAGGCGGGGCTCCACGCCTCTCCCTGGGCCACCTTCCAGCTTCGGATTTCGAAGTAGCTGAGGCGCGTGCCGACGAGCGTCGGGCTCGAGTTCTGGCCCTCGTAGATGACCTGGGCGCTCGACCTGAGGAAAGGCGCCGCGAGCCGGATGCTCGTCGACTCGCGCAGGAGCGCCTGGCTGTCGAGCTCCGAGAGCTTCGCGCCCGTGGTGCTGCGGACGCCCGAGGCGCGGGCGGAGCGCGCGAAGACGATGAGCGAGTTGGAGCCGAGGTTCGAGATCTGCGCGTTGACGTTGGCGCGCGCGCCGCTCGCCAGCGCGGTGACGGTGACCACGGCCGCGACGCCGATGGTGATCCCGAGGATCGTGAGCCCCGCGCGGAGCTTGTTCCGGCGGACGGCGCGCAGCGCGATCACGACCGCCGACAAGACGCGGGTGAGCGCCGCGATCATTCGTGCCTCAGGGCGGTGATGGGATCCTGACGCGCGGCGCGGCGCGCCGGGAAGAACCCGAAGACGACCCCGATCGTGGCGCTCGTCCCCACCGCGACGGCGACCGCGCTGAGCGGCAACGTCATGCTCCAGCCGAGCGCCGCGGCGAAGATCTGGATGAGGCCGAGCCCCGCGCCGAGCCCCATCAGGCCGCCGATGAGCGACAGGGTGATCGCCTCGACAAGGAACTGGACCAGGATGTCGCCCTCCGAGGCGCCGATCGCCATGCGGATGCCGATCTCGCGCGTCCGCTCGGTGACGCTGACCAGCATGATGTTCATGACGCCGATGCCGCCGACGAGGAGCGAGACAGCGGCGATCGAGGACAGGAGCATCGTCAAGGTGTCGATGATCCGCTCCTGGGAGGCCCGGAACTCCGCCTGCGTGCGGATCACGAAATCCGGCTCATCGTCGGGCGCGATCTGGCGGCGCTGCCGGAGGATCCGGTCGATCTGCTCCACCGCGCGGTCGACGGTCCGCTCGCTGGTCGCGGCCGCGATGAGCATCTGCACCCTGCCCGGCGCGCTCGGCACGACGCGCGACCGGAAGCTGCCGATCGGCATGAGCAGCCGGTCGTCCTGGTCCTCGCCGAACGGCGATTGCCCCTTCTTCGCGAGCACCCCGATCACCCGGAACGGGTGCTTGCCGATCCGGATGTACTGCCCCACCGCCTCGTCCGAGCCGAACAGGTTCTCCCGGACGGTCTCGCCGATGACGCAGACCTTCGTCTTGAGCTGCTCGTCTGCCTCGGTCCAGCCGTCGCCCTTGTCGACGCTGTACGACAGGATCTCGAGGTAGCTCCGCGTCACGCCCATGATCTGCGTCGCGACGTTGGCTTCTCCGGCCACGATCTGCATCGAGGTCGAGCTGAACGGGCTCAGCGCGGCCACGCTGATCGACTCCTTCAGGATCGCGGCCCCGTCGGCCTCCGACATCCGCACGCTGTCGCGGCGCTTCAGCCCCGACGCCTGCGTCGACTGCGGGAAGATGTAGATCGAGCTCGCGCCCAGGCCCGAGATCTCGCCCAGGATGCGGTTGCGCACGCCCGTCCCGAGCGCCACGACGACCACCACGGCCGCGACCCCGATGAGGATGCCGAGCACCGTCAGGGCGGCGCGGAGCTTCGAGCGGACGATGGCGCGCAGCGCGATCCGGATGGCGGCGAAGTACCCCCTCACGGCGCCTGCTCGTGGGCCTCCGCCTCGGGCCGCGGCAGCGCGGCCAGCGCCTCGGCCGCATCGACGGGACGGTCGTTCCTGAGATCGCTGCGGACCTCGCCGTCGCGCATCGTGATCACGCGGCTCGCGCAGGCGGCGATGTCCGGCTCGTGCGTGACGAGGACGATGGTGATCCCGTCCAGGTTGAGCCGCTGCAGGAGCCCGAGCACCTCGAAGCTCGTGCGGGTGTCGAGGTTGCCCGTGGGCTCATCGGCGAGGAGCAGCGGCGGCGAGGTGACGAGCGCCCTCGCGATGGCGACGCGCTGCTGCTGGCCGCCCGAGAGCTGGTTCGGCGTGTGGTGCAGGCGCTCGGCCAGCCCCACCGCGCCGAGCGCGTCGAGCGCCCGCTTGCGCCGCTCCGCGGCGCCGATGCCCCGGTAGACGAGCGGCAGCTCCACGTTCTCGAGCGCCGTGGTCCGCGGCAGCAGGTTGAACCCCTGAAAGACGAACCCGATCAGGCGGTTCCTTACGATGGCGCGCGCGTCGTTGCTGCGCCGGGTGACGTCGAGCCCGTCGAGCCGGTACGTGCCCCGCGTCGGCCGGTCCAGGCACCCGATGATGTTCATCAAGGTGCTCTTGCCCGAGCCGCTCTGCCCGACGATCGCGACGAAATCACCGTGCTGGATCGTCAGATCCACGTGGCGAAGCGCCCTCACGACGACGGCCTCGGTCGTGTAGTCCTTGCCGACGCTCGAGAGCTCGATGAGCGGCTCGTCTCGGAGCACGGCGGCGACGCCCTGGCTCTGCGGCAGCATCGCGCCTCAGAACAGCCGGGGGCCGCGCCCCCTGCCGCCCGACGACGGACCATCGTTCTCGTCGGTGACGACCTTGACCGGCCCGAGATCGGTCGACAGCGCGGTGAAGATGCCGTCGGTGATCCCGACATCGACGACGCGCGGCTCGATCTTCTCCGCGCCCGGCGTCGCGTCGGTCAGCACGTAGACGCGGCCCTTCTTCGGCGGGAGCGGCTCGAGGGGCGGCCCCTTGATCTCCTTGCCGTCCTTGTCCCGCTCCGGCGCCGGCTTGAACCGGAGCGCCGCGTTCGGCAGCCGCCGCACCCCCCTGGCCTCGGCGGACCGGATGCTCACCGTCGCCGTCATCCCCGGCCGCAGCTTGATGTCGGGGTTGTCGACCTCGACGACCGCCGCGTACGTCACCACGCCGGACTGGTTCAGGGGGCTGTAGCGCACCTGGCTCACCGTCCCCCGGAACGTCTCGCCCGGGAACGCGTCGACGCTGACGTCGGCCTCCATGGCCTCGCGGAGCCGCCCGACGTCCGCCTCGTCGATGTCGGCGAGCACGCGCATCTTGCGGAGATCCTGGGCGATCACGAAGAGCGTGGGCGCCTGGAAGCTCGCCGCCACGGTCTGCCCGGGATCGATCGCGCGGCTGATGACGACGCCGTCGATGGGCGAGAAGATGCGCGTGTACTGGAGGTTCGTCGTGGAGGAGCGGAGCACCGCCCTGAGCTGGGCCACCTGCGCCTTCGAGGCCGCGAGATCGGCGAGCGCCACGTCGTAGGCGCCCTGCGCCGTGTCCAGGTCGGCCTGCGAGCCGACCCCCTCCGCGACCATCTTCTTCGCGCGGTCGAGCCGCTGCTTGGCCGTCCCGAGCGACGCCTCGGCGCGCACGACGCTCGCGTTCGCCGCCTCGAGCTGCGCCTGGTTCGAGTCGATCTGCGCCCCGAACAGCGTCGGATCGATCTCGGCGAGCACGTCGCCGGCCTTCACGATGCTGTTGAAGTCCACGTAAACCTTGGTGATTCGCCCGGAGACCTGCGCGCCGACCTGCACCTCGGTGAGCGGCTTCACCTGCCCCGTCGACTGCACCACCTCGACAACGTCGCCCGTGGTGACGTCGCCCGTGACGTAGCGCGGCGGCGGCGGCGGCCTCGTCTGGATGCGCCACACCACGATCGCCGCGACGATCGCGGCGATCGCCGCGAGGACGCCGAGCCGCCCGAGCCAGCGCTTCGTGCCCACCCGGGAGAGCTCCTGCTCCAGGCTCTCTCTCCCGCGTGGGAGGGGCGGCGCCCCCTCGCGGGGGCCCCGGGGCGGCGCGCCGCCGTGGGACCCGTGAGGCGCAGGGGCGGCCGAGGTCGGTCGCGCCGCGCCCGGCGGCGCATCGCTGGGGCGAGCGCGCTTCGCCTCCGGACCGACCTGCGCGGCCGAGTCCGACGCGTCGAGAGGGTCGCGACCGGTCGCCCGAGCCATGGAATCGGCCATCGGACGTCCTCATAGCATGCCGCCCGCGCCAGCGCGGCTCGCTTGAAACCGCGGAACCGCCGTGGCACACCAACGCCGCCTATGGAGTCGCTGCCCATCGCAACGGACACGGTCGTCACGCTGTCCTACGTCCTCTTCAACGAGAAAGGCGAGGCGGTCGACCAGGCGCCCGCCGCGGAGCCGCTCATCTACGTGCACGGATACGCTCAGATCGTGCCCGGTCTGGAGCGCGCCCTCGAGGGGCTGCGCGCCGGCGAGCAGCGCGAGATCACCGTCGCGCCGGAAGACGCCTTCGGCGAGCGCGAGGACTCCGGCATCTTCGAGGTCGACAAGGCCGACTTCCCGGACGCGGGCGAGGTCGAGGTCGGCGACGAGTTCGTCGCCCAGGGGCCGGACGGAGAGCCGGTCGCGCTCCGGGTCGTCGACATCCTCCCCGATGGCTTCCGGGTCGACACGAACCACCCCCTGGCGGGCCAGAAGGTGCGCTTTCAGGTCCAGGTCAGCGACGTGCGCGCCGCCAGCGAGGAGGAGATCGCGCAGGCTCAGGCCGAGCTCGAGGAGCGCATCGAGGAGTCCGAGAGCGGCGGGTGCTGCGATCACGATCACGATCACGATCATGACCACGGGCACAGCCACGATCACGAGCACGGGGAACCGCTCGTGACGCTCTCGAAGAAGTCGTCATAAGCCCGCCGCGAACTGGCGGGTCTGTCCGAGGAGATCACAACATGACCGTGGGTGAGAAGGGCAAGCTGACGGAGCTGGACCTCGATCGCCGGGTGCGCGAGCGCCTGCTGGCGAGCGGGACGCTCAGCGCCGCGACCATCGAGTCGCACCTCGCGAGCTTGCAGGACGTGGAGGAGCAATCCGAGATGATCGCCGTCGATCAGCCGGCGCTCGGCGCGTCAACGCATGGACCGCGGGTCGAGCCTGAGCTCGACGACGAAGGGACAGAGTGAGCGACGCGACGGATCAGGAGGACCTCCCTCCGCTCGGGGCTTCACCGGAGCTGCCGACGCTCGACTTCTCGACGTTCGTGCTGTCGATCATCGGCTCCGCCTACGTGCACCTGGGCGACGCGCCCAACCCTGAGGGCAGCGAGGAGCGAAACCTGGTCCTCGCACACCAGGACATCGACCTGCTCACCCTGCTCCAGGAGAAGACCAAGGGGAACCTCACGGGCGACGAGGAACGGCTGCTCGAAACGGCGCTCTACGATCTGCGGATGCGCTACCTCGAGGTCTCGAAGCGGTCGTGACCGCCGGCGCCAGGGCTCTCTCGTGGGTCCTGCTCGCCGGGCTGGTCGCCGCGTGCAGCAAGGCCTCCCCTGGCCACACCTCGAACGCCAGCAGCTCCTCGGTCCCTTCGGGCGCCGTGCCCGTGGTGGCCACCCCGCCGCCTCCCCCCGCCCCGCCACCTCCTTCCATCGTCCGCTCCGAGGGCATGCCGGGCTCCTTCGCGCCGCTCGCGCGCCGGGCCGACCCGGCGGTCGCGACGGTCAAGGCCCGCGTCGAGCGGCAGCAGCCGGGCGGCCGTCGCCGCACGGTCGCCGAGGGGCTCGGGACCGCCTTCGTCTACGACCCCGAGGGCTACCTGCTGACGAACAACCACGTGATCGAGGGCGCGACCGACATCCTCGTGAGCTTCGTCGACGGCCGCGACATCAAGGCGACCGTCGTCGGCCGCGACAAGCACACGGACGTCGCCGTGCTGAAGGTCGATGAGAAGGGGCTCCCGTCGCTTCCCCTGGGCGACTCGGATTTCATCGAGGTCGGCGACTGGGTCGTGGCGATCGGCAACCCCTTCGGCCTCTCCCACACGGTCTCGGCGGGCATCCTCTCCGCCAAGGGCCGCACCCGGGATGACGTGAAGGGGCTCGATCCGAGCGGCTATTTCAATTTCCTCCAGACGGACGCGAGCATCAACCCGGGCAACT
Source organism: Sorangium sp. So ce176 (assembly GCF_051519835.1). Lineage (NCBI taxonomy): Bacteria > Pseudomonadati > Myxococcota > Polyangiales > Polyangiaceae > Sorangium > Sorangium sp. So ce176. The sequence continues at coordinate 9,424,034 of NZ_CP150371.1, read as the reverse complement.
CCGGCGGCCCGCTCCTGAACCTCAAGGGCGAGGTTGTCGGCATCAACGCGGCCGTGCGCGCCAACGCCAACAACATCGGCTTCGCGATCCCGATCAACATGGTGCGGCAGCTCCTGCCGATGCTGCTGCGCGACGGGAAGATCCGGCGGAGCCAGGTCGGGGTGATCGTCGACGTCCTCAACTCGATCGAGGCGGGGCGGCTCAAGCGTCCCGATCGCAAGGGGGCCTGGGTGAAGACGGTGGTGGCGGGGGGGCCCGCGGAGCGGGCCGGGATCGCGCCGGACGACGTGATCATCGGCTTCGAGGGCAACGCGATTTCCGACCCGAACGAGCTGCGGTGGATGGCGAGCATCGCGGGCGTGAACAAGACCGTTACGCTCCGCGTCGCCCGGCTCGAGCGGGTCTTCGATGTGCGCCTCACGCTCGGCGAGCTCCCCGAGATCAACGAAGAGCCCGATGAGCCGTGAGCCGGGCGGTCCCTGTCTCCTGTCCGGCGCGCTCGCCAGCCGCCGCAGGTCCCACGAGGCAACCTGCGTCGCGGTGTTCCTTGTCCCCCGGCCTCCTCAGGTAAGCTGACCCCGTGGCCTCTGCACCTGCCCCCCCGGACGAGCTTGAGCGGGTCGCGCCCCCCGGCGACCCCGGCGACAAGCCGGGAGAACCGGAAGGCGACGACCCGTCCGCGGACGGTGACCGTCGTGACGCAAAGCAGCTTCATGCGCGCCTGAATAGCGCTTCGGCCCGTGCGTCCAATCGCGAGGCACGACGGCGAGAGGCGGAGGAGGATCGTGAGCTCATCGAGCGGGCGCAGCAAGGTGACCAGGCGGCATTCCGCTCGCTCGTGGAACGGCACCAGCGCAGGGCCTTCGCGATCGCCATGGGGCTCGTGCGCGACGAGAACGACGCGCGCGAGCTGGTGCAGGACGCCTTTCTCCGGGTCTACAAGGGCCTCGGCTCCTTTCAGGGCGGCTCGTCGTTCTTCACCTGGCTCTACCGGATCGTCACGAACCTGGCGATCGACCTCATGCGGAAGCCGGGACGCCGCGACCTCGAGTTCCAGGAAAACCAGGCTGCCGAAGATCAGTCCGATTTCCCGCTCGTCGCTCGGATCGATGGCGCCGACCCCCTCAACGTCGTCCGGCGCCGGGAGATCGCCGGGCGCATTCAGGCCGCGCTCGACGCGCTGCCTCCTTACCATCGGGGGGTCATCCTGATGCGCGAGGTCGAGGGGATGTCCTACGAGGAGATGGCTCAGGCCATGGGGGTCTCGAAGGGGACGATCATGAGCCGCCTGTTCCATGCTCGTCAGAAGCTTCAGCGTGCCCTCGCTGACTGTTACGCGGAGGAAGAGGGCAAGGGCCCCGCAGCGGACCCGGAGGAGATCGCGTGAGTACCGCCAACAGCAGCAAGGCGAACCACGGGGAGGCGAGCGCCCCGCCGACGGATCTGGAGCTGATGCTCTACGTCGACGGTGAGCTCGATGAAGCGCGGCACCGGCAGGTGGAGGACCATGTGCTCCACGACCCGCGCTGCCGCGCGAAGGTCGCAGGGCTCGTCACGGCGTCCGACATGATCCGGGCCAGCGCGCTGGCCTCCGGCGCGGGGGACAGCATCGCCGACGCGGTGATGGCGAAGATCGGCGAGGGCGCGGTCGCGAAGATCGGCGAGGGCGCGGTCGCGAAGATCGACGGCGGCGCTGCCGCGCGGCCGCTCGCCGTGTCGCCGTCGGGCGAGCCACCTCGCAGCCCGGCGCGCCCCCGCGGAGCGCCGGCCAACGACAACGCGCGCGGGATCTTCGCGCTGACGGCGCTCGCGGTAGCCGCGGCCGCCGCGCTGATGGTCTGGGGCCGGATGGACGTCGAGGCGCCTACCGCGGCGCTGCCGGCGCGGACGGTCCCCGAGGCGCTCGCCCCTGCGCCCGCGGCGCCGCCGAGCGAGCCCGCCGCCGCGCCGAGCGCCGAGGGCGAGATCGCGCCCGGCGTCGAGATCGCCGCGGTCGACTTCGGGGCGCGCATGGGCACCATCTTCTACGTTCCGCGGGAGGCCGTGGCCTCAGGCCCGACGACCACGGTGGTTTGGCTCTCCGATGACGGTCCGGGAGGACAGTGATGAGATTTCTTGCGAGTGCGATCACCGCGATGATGGTCCTGGCGCTCGGCGCGAGCCCTTCCCCTGCCGTCGCGCAAGAGAAGGCGCCGGCCCCCGCGCCGCCGGCGCCGTCCGAGGCCGCGGTGACGTCCGAGGTCGTGGTCCTCCACGCGACGAACGACGGGACCGGCATCGATCCGAAGATCGGCAAGATGCCCGAGCTCGGGAAGCCGCCGTTCTCGGCGTACAACAGCTACAAGCTCCTCGATCGGCTGAAGATCAGCCTGCAGAAGGGCAAGCCGACGACCACCAAGCTGCCGAACGGCAGCGTCCTCATGGTGTCGCTGAAGGACGTCGTGGCCGCGAAGAAGCAGGACGAGCCGAAGCGCTTCGTCATCAGCGCGAGCATCCAGAAGCCCGGCGGCAACACGTTCCTGCCGCTGCTCGAGGTGAACGCCAAGGCCGGCGAGAATTTCTTCGTGGCGGGTCAGCAGCACCTAGGCGGCGTGCTCGTGCTCGGTGTCAAGGTCGCGCCCTGAGCGCAATCCGAGCCCAAGGAGCGCCCAGCGCTCAGCGGCGCCCCGAGGACGGCAGCGCGATCGGCAGGTCCAGGTAGAAGACCGTCCCGCGCGGCGCGCGCGCTGCCGCGCGGATGGCGCCGCCGTGCGAGGCGACGATGTTCCGCACGATGCTCAGGCCGAGCCCGGTGCCGGTGCCGTCGGTCTTGGTCGTGAAGAACGGGTCGAAGATCCTCGGCAGGTGGTCGGCCTGGATCCCGTGCCCTTCGTCCTGGAGGGTCACCGTGATGTAGCCGTCGTTCGGTGACATCGCGGTCGCGATGCCAAGGCAACCGCCGCGCTCGTGCATCGCGTGCGCCGCGTTCGTGACCAGGTTCACGAACACCTGCGTCAGCGGGTCGATGACGCCGTGCACGGGCGGTATCTCGCCGAAGCGCTTCTCCACGGTGACGCCCGTCTGATCGAGGAGGTGCTCGCAGAAGACGAGCGCGCGCTCGATGATGTCGTGAAGGGAGACGGCGCCCGGCTTCTCCGCGGAGGGCCGCGAGTAGGCGATCAGATCGCGCGTGAAGCGGCGGATGCGATCCGCCGCCTCGTTGATCCTCGCGAGCCGCTCGATGTCCGAGGGGTCGAAGCCGCTGCGCTCGCCCTTGCGGCGCAGGTACTCGGAGTAGGCGAGGATCGAGGTGAGCGGGTTGTTGAGCTCGTGCACGACGCCGGCGGCCATCTTCCCTAGGGAGGCCAGCTTCTCGGCCTGGATGATCTGGTCGCGCAGCGATTGCTGCGCGCGCGCCTCTCGGATCGTGATCCGCAGCGCGAGCGCGAGCCGGTCGATCAGCGCTCCGATCGGGGCGCTGTCGAGGTACCCGGCGTCGTCGGCCGCGATGTGCACGCTCGAGCGACCCTCAGGCTCGATCGCCGCGACGCGCTCGAACGCGAACTCGGGCAGGAGCCGCGCCGGATCGCGGGCGTCGTCGCGTCGCGCCCGCGGCGACATCCGGATGACCAGCTGCGCGCCGGCCGCGCCGGGGATGCAGACGCCGAACCCGCAGCCCGCGAGCGCCCTCTCGGCCGCGCCGAGCAGCGCCGAGGCGCGCTGCTCGACGGAGGCGGAGGGATCGAGCTCGCTCGCCGCGAGCAGCAGGTTGTCGATCCACTCGAGCGGGATGTCTCGGGTGAGCGGCTTCCGGAGCGTGACGGGAGCGTCGGACGACGGCTGCTCCCCCAGGTGCTCCGCGGTCCTTCCGCTCACCCGATCACCCTGCTCGGATCGTCGCCGCTCGACCGATCGAGATCGATGATCTTCGCGGCGCCGACGTAGGACTTCGTCTCGTAGCGGGTGATCTTGCCGATCTTGCGGACGATCTCCGCCATCCGCTCGGCCTCGCTGCGGATCGTCGCCGCCGCGCCCTTGATGGGGGACGCGTCGTCGATCCGACGGCAGATCAGCTCGGCGTAGCCGAGCACGCTGGTGAGCGGCTGGTTCAGCTCGTGCGCGGCGGCGCCCGCGAGCTCGGCGATGAGGGCCTGCTTCTCGCGAGAGCGCAGCTCCTCCTGCGCCTCGGTGAGGCGGGCTTCCATCCGCATCCGCTCGCGCAGGTCCGTGAAGATGCCGACGGAGCCGACGGGCACGCCGTTCTCGAAGATGAGCGCCGCGGAGAGGTGCACCGGGATGCGCGACCCGTCCTTGGCCAGGACCTCGGTTCGGTAGCCCTCGAGCCGGCCGGGGCCGCCGTGCTCCTTCGCGTGGATGAGCCTCATGATCTGCTCGGCGTTGTGGTCGGGGTACAGCGCGCGGACGTTCATCGCGCCGACGACCTCCTTTGCGTCGTAGCCGTAGATCCGCTCGGCGGCGCGGTTGAAGAGCAGGACGATCCCCTCCATGTTGGCCGAGACGATCGCGTCGACGGAGCTCTCGATGACCCGCTCGAGGAACTCCTTCGTCTTGGTGAGCTCCGCCTCGGTGGCGCGCTCCGTGGTGACGTCGCGGAAGCTGACCAGGACGGCGCCGCTCTCCTCTCGGAGGACGCTGCTGAAGCTGAAGCTCAGGATGAGCTTCTCCTGCTCGGGGTCGCCGCGCCGCACGGTGAAGTCCACCATGTGCGGGAACGATCCCTTCGCGAAGCCAGCGCGGATCTCCTCGAGGAGCGGGAGCTCGCGCGCGTCGACCAGGTCGGCGAGGTTGGCCTTCTCGAGGTCCTCGGCCGTGCGCCCGGTGATCGCCTGCGCGCGCGGGTTGCAGAAGAGGATGTGGCCGTCGGGGTCGACGACGATGATGCCGTCCGCCGTCGAGTGGAAGAAATCGGCGTAGCGCTGGAGCGCCTTCAGCCGGCGCTCCGCCTCGAACCGGGCGAAGGTGCTCTGCTGCGTCTGATCGCGCAGCGACTGCAGGATGCGCGCGTTGCGCAGGGCGATCGCGGTGGCGCTCGCGACGGTGCGGGCGAGCGAGAGCTCGTGCGCGTGGGGGGCCACGGGCTGCCGGCCGCGCAGGAAGAGCACGCCGAGCGGCTTGTCCTCGAACAGGATGGGCAGGAGCGCGAGCGAGCGGAACGCGTTCTCCGGGAGCTCCGCGCGCACGATGTCGAAGAGCGGGTGCGCCTTCGCGTCGTCGATCACGAGCACGTCGCCCGTGCGCATGACCCGCTGGATCTCCGGGTATTTGCCGAGGTCGATCGGCAGATCCCGGAGCTCCTTGTCGTCGCTCGCGGCGACCACGTAGCCGACGTCGCCCTGATCGCGCACGAGCACGATGCTGCAGCGGTCGACGCGGGCCACCTCGGCGATGCGCCGCACGACAGTGAAGAGGATGTTCCGGAAGTCGAGCGTCGACGAGAGCGCCTGCGTGAGCTCGAGGACCACCTTCGCGTCGTGCTCTTTGCGCGCGAGCGCGTCGACGTAGTCGCGGATCCGGAGCTGCCCGCGGATGCGGGCGATGAGCTCCGCCGGGCGGAACGGCTTGCGGATGAAGTCGTCCGCGCCGAGCTCGAAGGCGCGGGCGACCTCCTCGTCGGCGTCGAGCGCCGTCAGCACGACGACGGGGACGTCCTTCGTCCGGGGGTCGTCCCGCACGGCGCTGAGGACGACGTACCCGTCCGGGGGCGGCATCACGAGGTCGAGCAGCACGAGCGCGGGGACGCTCGCCTTGAGCCAGACGAGCGCCTCCGCGCCGGAGGTGACGGCGATGGTCTCGATGCCCGCGTCGGCCAGCGCGCGCAGCAACATCTGCCGACTGACGGCATCGTCATCGACGACGAGCACAGGATCGCGGCGCGACACACAGCAAGCTTATCGATTCCGCGCTGCGGCGATGAGAGAATTTCCCAGGAGGGCGCGATCGCAGCGCAGACGCGCGACCGCGGCGGATCGCGCATCGGCGCCGCGCAGGGCTAGGAGAAGAGATCCCCCTGCTTCGCCGCCGGCGCGTCGAGCCCGAGGTGCTCGTACGCGCGGCGGGTCGCGATCCTGCCCCGCGGCGTGCGGCCGAGGAAGCCCTGCTGCAGCAGGAACGGCTCGTAGACGTCCTCGATGGTGTCGCGCGGCTCACTGAGCGCCGCCGCGAGCGTGTCGACGCCCACCGGGCCGCCGTCGTAGTGGTCGATGATGACGCGCAGCAGCCTGCGGTCCATTTCATCAAGGCCGGCCGGGTCGATGTCGAGCCGCTCCGCGGTCTTGCGCGCGATCGCCATCGTGATCGCGCCGTCGCCGAGCACCTCGGCGAAGTCGCGGACGCGGCGCAGGAGGCGGTTGGCGACGCGCGGGGTGCCCCGCGCGCGCGCCGCGATCTCGCGCGCCCCGCCGGCGTCGATCGGCACCTCGATCAGCGCGGCGCTGCGCTGCACGATGCGCTCGAGCTCCTCGACCGGGTAGAAGTCGAGGCGGACGACGTGGCCGAAGCGAGACAGCAGCGGCGCGGTGAGCAGCCCGGTGCGGGTCGTCGCACCGACGAGCGTGAACGGCTTGAGCGCGAGCTGGATCGTGGTCGCGTACGGGCCGTCGCCGGTCATGATGTCGATCTTGAACGACTCGATGGCGGGGTAGAGGCTCTCCTCGACCGCCGGCGTGAGCCGGTGGATCTCATCGATGAACAGCACGTCGTTGCGCTCCAGCTTCGTCAGCAGCCCGGCCAGCGCGCCCTTGTGCTCGATCGCCGGCCCGCTCGTCACGTGGAGGGTCACGCCCATCTCGCGGGCGAGGATGTGGGCGAGCGTGGTCTTGCCGAGCCCGGGCGGGCCGCAGAAGAGCATGTGATCCAGCGGCTCGCGCCGCCGGCGCGCCGCCTCCACGAAGATCTTGAGGTTCTCCGTGTGCTTGGCCTGCCCGACGTACTCGGCGAGCGAAGCAGGCCGGAAGAGGCGATCGAAGCGATCGTCGTCGCCTGTCTCGGCAGGAGAGAGCGCCCGTTCAGGCATGCCACGGGAGTACCGCGGGGAGACGGGGAAGGGAAGCGATGGGAGGCGATCCGCGCGGCGGCGGCGCGCCGTTTCCGCGGCCGCGGGCGGGGTCAGCCGAGCGCGGGGACCGACGACAGGCGGGGGCGCCGCGGGGGCGGGACGCGCGGCAGGCGGGCGCGGCAGAGCGGGCGGCCGTCGGGGGCGCCGTCCACCTCGAGCGAGCCGCCGTGGAGCTCGATGACCGAGCGCGCGTGGCTGAGGCCGAGCGTCAGGCCGCGCCCGCGCGCCGTGGTCTGCCGGCTGAACAGGGCCTCCAGCTCCTCCGGCGGCACGTCGCGGCTGCCGTACTCGACGTCGATGCGGACCTCGCTGTTGAACTCACCGGCCATCGTCGCGGTGAGGCGCACGAGGCGCGCGGACGGGTCGGCCGCGCCGGTCCTGAGCGCGTGCGCCACGATGACCGCGAGCGCCCGCGTCGCGTACGCCTGATCGACAGGGATCAGCGGCAGCGTGTCGCCGACCTCCACGACGACCTCTCCGTCGGCGTCGCTCGCGAGCTCGCGCGCCTTGCGGATCGCGCCCGCGATGAGCGAGCCGACGGACGTCGGCTGCGGCTCGAGCGTGAGCTGCCCGGCCTCGACGCGGGCGGCGTCGAGGATCGACTCGATGAGGCCAAGGAGCTCCCGGCCGCGCGTCGAGATGAGCTCCAGGCTCTCGCGCTGCGCGTCGGTCAGATCCTCCTGGCCCACGAGATCAGCGAACCCGAGGATCGCGTTCAGCGGGCTCTTGAGGTCGTGGCTCACGCTCGCGAACAGGAGGCCGCGCATGCGCTGCGCGGCCTCGCGGGCCTCGAGCGCGCGCTCCTGGGCCGCGGCGAAGACGCGGAAGCGCTCGGCGAGATCCTCGATCGCGTGCCCGAGCCGGGCGACGACGGCGAACCGGGCGGGGCGCGCGATCTGCGTGGCACCGCGGAGCACGCTGTCCGTCCCGAGCAGGCGCACCTGCTTCGTGGCGTGCACGAGATCGGCCGCGAGCACGCGGCCGAAGAGGTTGCCGAGCGCGCCGGCGACGAGCACCGCGAGCAACGCGACGAGCGCGCCCAGGATCGCGGCGGAGGGCTCGAGGTCCGCGGAGAACCGGATGTTGACGCACCCGCCCTTGTCGAGCGGCGTGATCACCGCGATCTGCCCGTCGGCCTCGCGGCCGAAGGAGGGCTCCGCGTCCCCGCAGTCCTGCTCCACGCGCGCGAGGAACCCGAACTCCGCGGCGGCGGCCACGACGTCGTTGCGACCGGCCTCCTCGATGGCCCCGAGCGCCGGGTCGAGCGCCGTGCGCGCGACGAGCGCCGCGGTGGCGCGGCGGCTCCGCTCGATGAACGTCTGGAGGTGCGCGTTCGCGATGAGCACCGCCCCGACGCCGACGAGCAGCACCGGCGCGGCGACGGACAGGAGCAGCTTGTAGGTGACCCGCCGGCGCGGCGTCTGGTACAGCTCGGCCGTCTCCAGCAGGGCGCCGATCGCCTCGGCCGGGCTGATCTCGAAGAGGCTGAACGTCGTGGCGCGCGTCAGCACGTAGTGCGGGATCGCGGAGGCGCTGAGGATCGTGATCGCGAGGATGAGCAGGCTGACCGCGCGGCCGTCGTCGAGCTTCTCCGGCCTGATCCCCGGGATCATCATGAGGCTCGAGATCGTCGAGCTCGCCAGCACGAAGCGCACCGCCAGCGACGGCGGCAGCTCGGCGAAGCGCTCGAGCTCCTCGTGATCGATGTCGCGCGCGCCGATCATGAGCGAGCGCAGCAGGTTCCGGTGGGTGCGCAGCCGGAGCAGGGTCAGCAAGGTGGTCGCGCCGATCGCGGCGAGGGCGATCTTGGCGCCGACCGAGAGCACGCTCGTCGCGACGCCCTGCTCCAGGATGAGCAGCTTCGGCGCGAGCGCCGCGATCGCCCCGAAGGCGGCGACGCCGACGAGCGCCTGACGGACGAGCACGCGCCGCGCGAAGTGGATCGCGTCGTTCCTGATGCGCTCCTCGGTCACGCGATCCTCCCCCCTGGACGGCCGCCGCCGGCCTCGCCCGGCGGCGGCGACGCGTCGGGCGCGGGCTGGGCCAGCGAGGGCGCGCGGTTGGGATCCAGCCAGATCGGCAGCGTGATCGTGAAGGTCGAGCCCCGCCCGAGCTCGCTCTCGAGCTGGATCGTCCCGCCGTGCATCAGCACGAGGCGCCGCGCGATCGAGAGCCCGAGCCCCGTCCCCGCCCGGCGCGAGCGCACGTCGCCCGTCTGCCGGTACTCCTCGAACACGGCCGACGTCTCCTCCGGCGGGATGCCGGGGCCCGTGTCCTGGACGACGATGGCCGCGTAGCGGCCGCGCCCCGCGATGTGGACCGTCACCGAGCCGCGCGCCGTGAACTTGACGGCGTTCGAGACGAGGTTCGTCAGGATCTGCCGCACCCTGCGGGGGTCGGCGTGCGCGAGCAGGCCGTGGTCGCCGGTGACGCGGAGCTGGACGGGCTTGTCGCGGGCCGCCGCGGACGCCTCCCGCATCACCTGATCGACGAGGGCGCGCAGGTTCACGGCGCGGCGGGAGAGCTGCAGCTTGCCCGTCTCGAGCGCCGAGAGATCGAGGATGTCGTCGATGAGCGTGCGCAGGTGCTCGCCGCTCTGCCGGATGACGGAGAGCGCCTCGCGCGCGTCCTGGCTGAGCGGCCCGTCGACCTCGCTCTCGAGGACGTGCGCGAAACCGAGGATGGCGTTGAGGGGCGTGCGCAGCTCGTGGCTCAGCCCCGCGAGGAACGCCGAGCGCTCGCGGTCCATCGCGGACGCCTGCTGGAGATCCGCCCGGTAGGTGCGCTCCGCCGCGGCGAAGCGGGTGATCAGCAGGTTGAACGCCGCCGTCAGCAGGCCGACCTGGTCGAGCGACCTGATCGGCACGGGCTGGACCGGGATCACGTCCGCGTTCGACGCGCCCGGGCCATGGCCGCGCGCCATCGCGGTGATGCGCTCGCGCAGGTAGTCGACGTCGTCGCGCGCCGCCTTGGTGAAGGAGAGCGCGACCGCGACCGCGACGCCGAGCAGCAGCGTCGTGAGCGCCGCGACGGCGTTGCCGAGGGCGATCGAGTGGGGCGGCGGGCTCGGCGCCGAGACGAACGTGATCACCGACAGGTTGGAGAGCGGCGGGTGCAGCGGGCGCGCCGCGAACCGCACGCGGCCGAGCGAGGTCGTCGTCTCGCCCTTGCCCTGGGTGAGCATCTGGAAGATGTCGGCCTTGGCCGGCGCGCCGAAGCTCTCGTTGACAAGCACCTGACCGCTCTGCTCGACGAGCAGGATCTCCGACGTCGCCCGCCGCGCGGCCAGCCCCAGGAACTCCGCCCGCTCGCCCTCCGGCGTGCCGCGGAGCCGCGCCACGAGCGTCGCGGACAGCACCTCCGCGCGCAGGCTCGCGGCCTGATCGCTCATGCTCGCGAGCTGGCGGATGCCGATCACCGCGATCGCCACCGCCGTGGCGATCCCCACGGCGATCACGATCGCGGGCGCGAGCGGCACCAGCGGCATCGTGCCGCGGGGCCAGCGGATGAGGCGACGACGGGCCACGGCGAAGGGTGCGATGCTAGCGCGCTTCGCCCGGCGCACGTGGGGCATCCCGCGCCCCGCGCGGCATCCAACGCCCGGGACGGGCGCCGCTCACCTGGGATCGGTCGCCAGGAGCGCGAAGACGGAGTGATCGAGCCAGCGGCCGTCGCACCACTCGGCCTGCCGGGCGATGCCCTCGAAGCGGAAGCCGAGCCGGCCGATGACAGCGAGCGAAGCGTGGTTGTCCGTCGCGGCCGCGACCCGGACCCGGTGTGCGCCCATGTGGTTGAACGCGAACCCGAGCGCCGCCGTCGCCGCCTCGGTCATGAGCCCGCGTCCGGTCGCCTCCTTGCGCAGCCAGTACCCGAGCTCGCAGGAGCGGTGCAGGTGCACGCACGCCTCGAGCCCGACCACGCCGGCGAGCGAGCGATGCGCGCGCTCGCGGATGACGAAGCGCAGCGCCCTGCCGTGATCCCAGTCGGCGGCGCACGCCTCGGCGAAGCGGACGCTCGCGGCCGGGTCGGTGTGGAACTGCACCCACGGCAGCCAGCGCTGGAGGATCGCGCGCGAGCCGCTGACCGCGAGCCAGAGCTCGGGGCCGTCGGACGGGTCGATCGGCACGAGGATCAGCCGCTCGGTCTCGATCGGACGGGCGCGGACCTCGCTTCGAGGTGGGAGGATGAGCATGGGGTCACCGGCACTGGATGCGAGCGGCGTACGGCTCGAGATGACCCGCCTCGTAGTCAAGCCAGGCGACATACCATTCTCCGGGCCTCGCGCCGGGGCTGATCGAGGGCGCCGGCTGGTCGCCGCTGACGCGGGCGAATTTCGTGGGTGGGCCGATGCCGTCGCGGTTCATCGACGCGGTGAGGAGGCGGCCCTGCTCGAACCAGACGAGCTGAGCCTGGCCGGTCGGCGCGATCGCCACCGCCGGGCGACCGCCGGTCTTCGAGAACCGCTTGCGCCAGAGCGGCTGGCCCTTCGCGGGATCGATGTAGGCGGCGGAGGCGCCCCCGATCGGCGGCTCGCCGTGCCAGACGACGAAGCAGCTCCCCGCGCCGCACGCGAGCGACGGGCTGTCGCTGCGCGCACGGTCGCTGTTCACGAGCGACAGCTCGCCGAGCGCGCGGTCGGCGCGCTTGCCGGGGCTGGCCGGCGGGAGCCCCTTGTCGAGGCTCGTGAGCGGGAGGCGCATGTACTGGATGATGCGCATCGGCTCGCGATCGAAGCGGAAGGCGAGGTGCATCACGTCGCTCATCACCGCGACGGACGGGAAGCGGACGCGCGGCTTCGAGGGGCCCGTCGGGGTGACGTCCGTCAGCCGGATGACCTCGCCGACCGGATCGAGGTTCGGCGAGAGGCGGCGCAGGAAGAGGTCCTCGGAGGAGGCGTTGTCGCCGTCGTCCGACCACGCGATCACGAACCCCTCGGCGGCGCGCGCGAGCGAGGGCCACGAGTTCCCGCCGCGGGGGAAGCGGGCGACCATCATCGCGGGGCCGTCGATCCGGCCGTCGCCGTCGAGCCAGCGCACCTGCACGCCGGCCTCCGGCCCCTTGCCGTCCCAGTACGTGAGCACCAGCCGCTCGCCGGCGGAGGTGAGCTCGGGGCGGCCGATGGCGCGGCCCTCGGGCGTCACGTCGAGCGCCGGCGACGACGGGCGCATCGCGCTGTCCAGCGCCGCCGTGTAGGCGTGCTCGGTGCCCTCGTGCGAGTCGGTCCAGGTGACCACCGCGCCGCGCGGCCCGAGCGCGATCGAGGGCCGGCTGGCCCCGATGGCGCGGCCGCCCTCGCGCACGAGATCGTGCGTGCGCGGCCTGACGAGGCCGGTGAGCTGGCAAGGTGCCTTGCCGCTCGCGTCCTTCAGGGCGACTTGCACGTGCTCGATCAGCGTCCGCGGCACGGGGTGGTTGCCCTTCTCCTGGGCGTCCTTCAGCTGCCTGAGCGCGGCCTTGAGATCGCCCGCGGCGATCGACTCCTGCGCCTGCGCGACGAGCGGCGGCCAGGGCAGGCCGGGCTGCTCGACCGGGGCCTCGGCGCGCGCCGGCACGTTGGGGACCGCGGAGGACGACGGCGCGCTGGGCGACGACGGCGCCGCGGAGCTCGACGAGACCGGCGGCAGGGCCGTCGGCTTGAGGAACTGGCGGTAGCCGGCGTACGCGCCGCCCGCGGCGAGCGCGAGCACGCCGAAGAGGACGAGCGCGCGGCCGGCGCCGCCGCGCCTCGGCGGCGATCGCTGCGAGAGCCCGTCGGGGAGCGACGCGTCGCCCGAGCCGCCGGAGAACGAGATCTGCTGCCCCACGCCCTGGCTCATGCGCCCGGCCATCGCCGCGCCCGGCGCGCCGGAGAGATCGAGCGCGCCGAGCGGATCTCCCCCGCGCTCCGCCGGGCCCGAGGGCACGGTCCGCCGCGCCTCGTTGGGGGTCACACGGACGACGCCCGGTGGGTCGAACGTCACGTCGGCCGGCGGCTCGCTGTTCGTGGGCAGGAACCCCGCCTGCGACGGCTCCGCGCCGCGCGGCTGCGCGACGCCGAGCGCGACCGACAGCTCGTCGGCGAACTCCTTCGCGGTCTGGAAGCGCCTGTCGATCGCGCGGTCGAGCGCCTTCTCGAACCACGCGGTGAAGCTCGGCGGCAGGTCCGGACGGAGCGCCGCGGGCTGCGGCAGCGGCGCGTTCGCGATCTGCGCGAACGTCATCGCGACGCCCTGCTCGGTCTGCCAGACGGTGCGGCCGGTGAGGCACTCGTAGGTGATGCAGCCGAGCGCCCAGAGATCCGCGCGGTGATCGACAGCGCCCTGGCCGCGCACCTGCTCCGGGCTCATGTACGCCGGCGTCCCGAAGACCGCGCCCTCGCGCGTGAGGCGCGCCTGCGCGTCGCCCCCGTCGACCGGCGCGTAGAACTTCGCGAGGCCGAAATCGAGGATCTTCGCGCAGAGCCGGCCCTCCTCGTCCTTCGTGAGGAAGATGTTCTCCGGCTTGAGGTCGCGGTGGACGATCGAGGCCGCGTGCGCCTTGGTGAGCCCCCGGCAGACCTGCGACATCACCGCGACGGTGGTCTCGGGGTCGAGGTACCTGACCACGGTCATGCGCTCGTACAGCGACTCGCCTTCGAGGAGCTCGAGCACCAGGAAGGGCCGCCCGTCGTCGAGCTTGCCGGAGTCGTAGACGTCGCAGATGAACGGGCTGCGGATCGACGCTGCGGCCCGGGCCTCGCGGAGGAAGCGCTCGACCACGACCGCCGAGGTCGTCAGCTCCTGGGCGAGCACCTTGATCGCCACCCGCTTGCCGATGTCGATGTGCTCGGCCTCGTACACGGCAGCCATGCCGCCGCGCCCGATCTCGCGTGTGATGCGGTATTTTCCGGCGAGGACCGTGCCTACCGGGATCTTCGCTTTGTTCGGCAAAGCCATCAGGCAGGGCTGTCCCGCGACTGGATTCGCCAGCGCAGACTATTCGAGCCGCGTCACCAGGACAAGGCAAGCGCGCCGTGGTCGTCAGCCAGGGCGGCGCGACCCCCTCGAGGAGCCGGGAAACAGGCTCTTCCGTACGAGGAAGAACCGGCAGAACGGGCCCATCCACCGGGGCCCGTGGGGTAGGTGGGGGTGGTCAAAGCGAGCCCCACCCCCGGCACGTCCGGGGAGCGGGGGCTCCACCCCCCGTCCGGCGTCCCGAAAAAAGTAAGCTGGCTCCGCTTTTCAGATGCCGGAACCACTTTTCTCACGCACGCCCAGTGCGCGAAACATTCCGGAAACATGAGCTTGGGTACATCAGCGTGGACCTCCGGACGCTGCGCCAGCGCCCGGGGCGAGGGGTCGCCGATCCGGCTCTGTCGGACGGGTCCCTGAGTCATTGACAGCGGCGGGGCAATGCCCGGTGGACCGGGCGGACCCCGTCACGGATCGGAGCCGGGCGGTGCCCGGCACATCGACGGGAGGCCGCCGGCGGAGGCGTCCACCCTTTACTGGCTCTGCTCCGGCGGGGCTTTTCGGGTGAGCGTGCGGGTTTTTTACCCCGACGGTTACCCGGTCACCACAGGCATGCGCAATGAAAAAGGTCGAGGCGATCATCAAGCCGTTCAAGCTCGACGAGGTCAAGGACGCCCTCGCCGAGGTCGGGATTCAGGGCATGACGGTGACCGAGGTAAAGGGCTTCGGTCGGACCGGCGGCAAGAAGGAAGTCTATCGGGGGTCGGCGTATGTCGTCGACTTCGTCCCGAAGGTGAAGGTCGACATCGTCGTGCCGGACAGCATGGTCAGCGACGTGATCGACGCCATCGAGAAGAGCGCCAAGACGGGCCGGATCGGCGACGGCAAGATCTTCGTCGTCCCCGTCGAGGAGGCCGTGCGGATCCGCACGGGTGAGCGCGGCGAGGACGCCATCTAGGCGAGCCGCGGGCAGAGCGTCACAGGGCATTCACGGCGGGTCACAGGCTCGAGAGCCGAGCAAACAGAAGTCAGAGAGCAGCAGCGAGCACGAGCCCGCGCGTCTTCGAATCACATCCAGCGAGAGCAGCGAGTCAGCGAGGTAGAAGAAGAATCATGAAGCCGAAAGATGTCGTCGCGTTTGCGAAGGAAAACGACGTTAAATTTGTCGATCTCAAGTTCATCGACCTGCCCGGCATCTGGCAGCACACGACGATCCCGGTGTCCCGCCTGAACGAGGACATCTTCGAGGAGGGGATCGGCTTCGACGGCTCGTCGGTGCGCGGATGGCAGCCGATCAACGCGAGCGACATGCTGATGACGCCCGACGCGTCGACGGCGAAGCTCGATCCCTTCCACGCCCAGAAGACGCTCAGCATGGTCTGCAAGATCAGCGACCCGGTGACCGGCCAGCCCTACGGCCGCGACCCGCGCTACATCGCGCAGAAGGCCGAGAACCACCTGCGCGCGAGCGGCATCGCGGACACGACCTACTTCGGGCCCGAGGCCGAGTTCTTCGTCTTCGACTCGGTCCGCTACGAGAGCTCGCCGCGCGGCGCCTTCTACGAGATCGACAGCGAGGAGGCGTCCTGGAACTCTGGCAAGGCCGGCGTGAACCTCGGGCACAAGATCCGGCAGAAGGAGGGGTACTTCCCCGTCGCGCCGACCGACACGCTCGGCGACCTGCGCGCGGACATGATGTCGACGCTCATCGAGACCGGCATCGCGGTCGAGGTCGGCCACCACGAGGTCGCGTCGGCGGGCCAGTGTGAGATCGGCATCAAGTTCTCGACGCTGACGTCGATGGCCGACAACCTGATGTGGTTCAAGTACGTCATCAAGAACGTCGGCCGCAAGCACGGCAAGTCGGTGACGTTCATGCCGAAGCCGGTCTTCGGCGACAACGGCAGCGGCATGCACTGCCACCAGTCGCTCTGGAAGGAGGGCAAGCCGCTCTTCGCCGGCGACGGCTACGCGGGCCTCTCGGACACGGGCCTCTGGTACATCGGCGGCATCCTGAAGCACGCGAAGGCGCTCGCCGCGCTCACCAACCCGACGACGAACAGCTACCGCCGGCTCGTCCCGGGCTACGAGGCGCCCGTGAACCTCGCGTACTCGAGCCGCAACCGCTCGGCGTCGATCCGCATCCCGCTGGCCCCCGGCAACAGCCCGAAGGGGCGCCGCATCGAGGTCCGCTTCCCGGACGCGACCTGCAATCCGTACCTCGCCTTCGCCGCCATGATGATGGCCGGCCTCGACGGCGTCCAGAACCGGATCGACCCGGGCGACCCGCTCGACAAGGACATCTACGCGCTCTCGCCCGAGGAGCTGAAGGAAGTGCCGCACATGCCGGGCTCGCTCGACGATGCGCTCACCTCCCTCGAGCGCGACCACGAGTTCCTGCTCCGCGGCGACGTCTTCACCCGCGACATCCTCAAGACCTGGATCGACTACAAGCGCGAGCGCGAGGTCGACGCGATCCGGCTCCGCCCGGTCCCGCACGAGTTCTTCCTCTACTACGACGTCTGAGCGACCCCACCCGAGCGGCGCGGGGTCCAGCGCACGAGAAAATTGCGCTGTGACCCTTGCGCCCCGTCTCCTTCACCCCTCACCCTCGAGCGCGTGAAGCGCGCGTGGCGCCGGGAGGCGCCGGCGCACCGCGAACTCGAGCGCTTCGCGCGCGCTGGCTCCAGCGGCGCGGAGGAGGGGAGGCGCGATGTCGCTTCCCCCGCTCGCGAACTTTTGCTTCCTGCTGGAGATGACGCCGCGCGATACCGCTCGCCGGTGCGCCGGGGTATCCTCCGCCCCGTCGCAGACGTGGAGCGGGGGTAAGGCATCCTCTCCCCCGCTCCCCCAGAGACACCTCGGCGCAGCAGTGAACCCCGGCGATCTCATCCAGTCTCGCTACCGGCTCGTGAAGATCCTGGGCCGAGGCGCCAGCGGGTCGGTGTGGGCCGCGAAGAACGAGCTCATCGATCGCGACGTGGCGCTCAAGGTGATGCGCCCCGAGGTGGCCGAGGACGCCGTCGCGCTCCAGCGCTTCTTCAACGAGGCGAAGGCGAGCGGGCGCGTGCGCAGCCCCAGCATCGTCGAGATCCTCGATCTCGGTCAGGCCGAGGACGGCTCGCCGTTCCTCGTGTTCGAGCTGCTCGTCGGCGAGGGGCTCGACGAGTGGCTGCGGCGCGAGGGCACCATCGAGCCGGAGACGCTCGTCGAGCTCTTCATCGGCCTCGCGCGGGCGCTCGACATGGCCCATCAGCAGGGGATCATCCACCGCGACCTGAAGCCCGCCAACATCTACGTGCATCGCAACCACCTGGGCGAGCTCGTGGGGAAGATCCTCGACTTCGGGATCAGCAAGGTGCTCGAGAAGGAGCACAACTTCGCGCTGACCCACACGGGCTGCGTCGTCGGATCGCCGGCGTACATGTCGCCGGAGCAGGCCGCGGGGCGCGATGATCTCGACGGCCGCGCCGACCTCTGGTCGCTCGGCATCGTCATGTACGAGGCGCTGACCGGGACGCTCCCGCACCAGGCGTCGAACTACAACGCGCTGATGGTGCGCATCCTGAGCAAGGACTGCGATCCGATCGCCTCGCGCCGGCCGGGGCTGCCGCCGCGCCTCTGCCACATCGTCGACGCCTGCCTCGAGCGCGAGCGCGACGCCCGGATCGCCTCGGCGGGCGCGCTCGCGAAGGAGCTCGAGGCCGTGCTGCGCGAGCTGCGCGCGGCGCGATTCCGGGGGCAGAAGGGGCGGCGCGCCTCGGACGTGGGCCTCGGCGACAAGCTCCGCCTCGCGCCGGAGAGCGTCGGGCTGCGCGGCGGGTCGGTCGGAACGCTCGGCCGCCTCGTGCAGCACGGGAGGCGGCTGCCGCCGGCCATGCTCGTCGCGGCGGGCCTCGCGGTGGTGTTCTGGGCGATGGTCCTCGTGCTGGTCGGCAGGTACTGGATCCGCTGAGCGACGGCCGCCGCAGGGCGCGCGGCGCCTGCCGGGACGAGGCTCCGGGGGACCTCTGCGTCAGGCGCGCGGCGCGCTGGCGTGCGGGACGGGGGTGCTGTCGACGTGATCGGCCGGCGCGTCGAGCGGGCGCGCGTGCGCGGCGCACGAAGGCGTGTGCGGCGCCGCCTCCGCCGGCGCGTGCGCGGCGCACGAAGGCGTGTGCGGCGCCGCCTCCGCCGGCGCGGGGGCGTCGCCATGGCCGCTCATGTGGCCGAACCACGCGCGCGGCCCGAGCCGCGTGAAGCTCGCGAGCAGGAGCGCGCCGAGCGCCGCCGCGCAGACCCACTCGACGGCCCCGTGCTCGTGCGCCGCGAGCGCGTGGAGCTCCGGGACCGACGCGCCGGGGACGAGCGCGTTCGCGGCGAGGCCGACCACGACGGCGAGAGCGACGCTGGCGATCGCGAGCACGGCGGTGGCGCGCCCGCCCAGCGAGCGCTTCAGCACGGCGAGCACCGCGACGTTGGTCGCGGGCCCCGCCAGGAGGAACGCGAGCGCCGCGCCGATCGAGAGCCCCTTGTGGATCATCACCGCGGCGAGCGCCGTCGCGCCCTGCGCGCACACGTGGACGACCACGGCGGCGAGCGCGCTCACCACGACGTCGGCCGGCGCGCCGAGCGCGCGCGCGGCGGCCGGCTCGATCGTCGCCTCGAGGACGGCGGCGAGCACGAGGCCCACGAGGTACCAGGCGGCCACCTGGTCGAGCGCCGGCCCGACGGCCTCGGCGACGGCGGCGCGGAGCCGCGTCGCTGGCGGCGCGGCGGCGACGGCAGGCGGCTCGCCGGCCCGCGGCGCCGCGATCGAGGCGGGCGCGCTGGCCGTGCCGGCGGCGGATCCGGGCGCGGCAGACGCCCCGGCGACGGAGCCCGAGGCGCCGGCCACCCTGGCGACGAGGAGCGCGACCAGCACGGCGAGGAGCGCGCTGCCCGCGAGGCGCGCGGCGGTGAGCGGCAGGCCGAGCAGCCGCAGCGAGAGCAGCGCGCTGCCCACGTCGATCTCCGACGCGCCGAGGGTGAACGCGACGATCGCGGCGACCGGAGCGCCCGCGAGCAGGAGCCGCCGCAGCAGCGCCGAGACGCCGCGCGAGCCGGCGGGGAGCGGCAGCCCGAGCGCCGCGCCTCGGGCGGCCTGGGACAGCGCGGCGCCGTCGCGCGGCGATCGTGGGAATCCGGCGAGGAGACGGGGGAGGTACGCGCGCGCGAGCCCCGCGGCGGCGAGCCCGGCGAGCACGGCGGGCGCGGTCTCGACGAACAGCGGGCCGAGCGACTCGGCGATCGACAGCTCGGTCGGGTGGGCGTGCGCGAGGAAGCTCTCCGGGCTGGGCAGCGCGAGCGCGACGCAGAGCCCGGAGGCGAAGGCGACGGCGCTCGCCGTCCGCGCCGTCCGGCTCCGCGGCGGGGCGTCGTGCGTGTGGACCACGATCCGGAGGAGGACGCCGAGGCCGAAGGCGATGAACACCTCGAACGACCCGTGCGGGAGGCTTTCCATGAGGCGCTGGCCGAGCAGGGCGCCGAGCAGCGTGAGCGACCCGAGGAGCCCGAGGCGCACGGCGAGCTGCCGCCATCCCCAGGCGGGCAGGAAGCGCGCGGCGAGCGACAGCCCCTCCGGGAGCCGGTGCACGAGGACGGCGACAGCGAAGAGCGCGCCGTCCGCGCCGCCGTCAGCGGCGGCCGCGGCCAGCGCGAGCCCGGCGCCGTCCAGCAGCCCGTGCACGGCGAGCGCCGAGAACGCGACCTCCCGCCCCACCACCTCGCCCGCGCCGCGCCGCCGGTGCTCCGTGAGCCAGAGCGCCGCGTAGCCGAGCGCCGCCCAGAGGACCGCCTGCGCCCCGATCTCCTCGACGGCGTGCGGCAGGTGACGCGAGAGGACCAGGGCGGGGACGAGGCCGAGCGTCAGCCCGTCGAGCGCCGACGTCGGCAGCGTCCGGCTCCGGCCGAGCGCCACGAGGAGCGGCCCGGCGGCGAGGCCGGCGAGCGACAGGACGACGACGAGCGCGAGCATGGGCGCGGGAGCCTATGCCCGAGCGCCCGACCACGATCAACATCAAGTTGAACCTGCAATCGAGATGCAGGGACGGCCGTGCCTCCCGCCCGGCGGCACTTTTTCAGGCGGCTCCGGGTCGGCCGGCGGCTCAGGGCACGCCGCGGCTCAGACCGCGCCGCGGCTCAGGGCTGCGCGCGGCTCAGGGCTGCACGCACCGGTCGCAGCGGCCCTTGATCTGGATCTGCAGACCCTTGCGGCGCAGGGCGCGGGGCGCGCCGCGCGCCGGCTTGATCTCGATGCTCTCGTCGGGGAGGCAGAGCACATCACCGCATGTGTCGCACATGAAGTGCGGGTGCTCGCCCGTCGCGTGCTCGCCGGTGCCCTCGCGCAGCTCGAACCGCCAGAGGTGGTCGCCCATGTCGGTGCGGCGCACGAGCCCCGCGTTGGTCAGATCGATGAGGTTCCGGTAGATGGTGGCGCGATCCCAGCCCTTCGGAGCGAGCTCGGCCGCGAGCTCCGCGTGGCTGACGGGCGTCCGCGAGCGGCAGAGGCTCTGCAGCACGGCGATCCGCGGTGAGGTGGCTCGCAGGCCGGTCGCCCTGATCTGCTCGCGGAGCTGCTCCGCGGACTGACCTGCTTTCGAACGCGCCATGCGGGACATCTACCGTCGCCCGGACGGTACTGCAATCAGGATGCACGGAGCTCGCCGGACGCGCGCCGGCACGAGGGAGAGCGCTCGAGCGCCGCCAGGCTTGCCGTGGCCTCGCCGCCCGCGGCGGGGACGCCGTCGCGCGGTTGCCGGGCGGGCGCGAGGTCGATCTCGCGCACCGACCCGGGGCCGGCTTGCGCTGCGCGGCCCCCGCGCGACCCGAGGAGAGGAGGAGCAGGGCCCACAGTGAGAAGGTGGCAGATGGCGAGTTGGGCAACCGAGTGCGCCCTCATTCGAGCGTGGCTTGAACTCCACAAGCCAGGCGGATGCGTTGCGCACGGACTCATCAGGAATCGTCCCGGAAACCTGGGGGAGATCCATGAGGAGCGTCGGGGATGAGACGCTGAAACATGGAACAGGCGGAACGGTCGACCCGCGATCGCCGCGTGGAATCGAGTCGAGGGCCGCTCGATCGAAATCCGAGGCTCGCGTGCTCCATTATGGAGCGATCGCTCCATGTTGGAGCAGCAACAGTCTCCGCGCCGCACACGTCATTGCGCCGCGTCATCGCGCTCGCGCGCCCGCAGATGCAGCCGGCGTTCGACGGAAGGCGCAAGACGACCAAGACGTGGAATCTCACCTTGTCGTCTTGAGCGGAATCGGTCTTTTGGAATTGAACCGATTGTCACGGTGGATATATATTCCTGCTTCCTTTGCGGGGCCTGAACCAAGGAGAATGTCCATGCGAGCTCGGACGTGTGCGGAGGTACTTGCCTTAGTCGTGATCGCTGGCCTGAGCGCCGCGTGCAACGGCGACCCCTCGACCCCCGCGGAGGAAGCGCCGGCCGTCGCCGATGTCGATCCCGAGCAGGTGGAGGCGGCCCCGGCTCCCCTGCGGCGCAGCTGCGGGACCGTCGAGCTGAGCGACATGGAAAAGGAGGAGGTCGAGCTGTTCGTCCGCAGCCGGGTGCCGGCCGGGTTCACCGCGGGCGCGTCGGTCGTGATCCCCGTGCACTTCCACGTCATCAACAAGGGGGCGGGCACCTCGAACGGCGACGTGACTGACGCCATGATCGCGGAGCAGATCGATGTGCTCAACGCCGCTTACGCGAGCACCCGCTTCAGCTTCGACCTGGCCTCGGTCGACCGGACCACGAACGCGACCTGGTACACGATGGGGCAGGGCTCCACGGCCGAGCGGAACGCCAAGAATGCGCTCCGCCAGGGTGGTCCCGACCACCTCAATCTCTACACGGCCAACCCGGGCAACGGTCTACTCGGCTGGGCCACGTTCCCCAGTGACTACGCGAGGAGCCCGAAGAGCGACGGCGTCGTCGTGCTCCACTCCTCGCTGCCCGGCGGCAGGGCGGCGCCGTACAACGAGGGAGATACGGCGACGCACGAGGTCGGTCACTGGCTCGGCCTCTACCACACGTTCCAGGGTGGCTGCGCGAGGGACGCGACGAAGGGGGACATGGTCGCCGACACGGCGGCCGAGAAGTCGCCCGCGTACGGTTGCCCGACCGGCCGGGACACCTGCAATACCAGCGGGGCCGACCCCATCCAGAACTACATGGATTACACCGACGACTTCTGCATGGATGCGTTCACCGGGGGGCAGGCCGATCGCATGTCGGCGCAGTGGGACGCGTATCGTTGAGGGGTGACCGACGGGGGTGGGCGGCTGACCGGAACCGGAGATCGCAGCCGGCCGGCGGGCGGTGGAGGGCTCCGCCGCTCGCCAGCGGGCGCGGGCGTCGTCAGCGATCGATCACGTCGACTTGACCTGCGCGCGGCGCTCGAAGCTCTGGCTCGAGCCGAGGATGCGGGGCACGGGCTTGGCCGGGGCCGCAGGGGCATCGCCCGCGTCCCCGTCGCCCTGCGCGAGGCGCTGCTGGCGGCGGGTGCCGGCCTGCACGCCGAAGTACACGCCGAGGAACGTCACGAGGCCCCATCCGAGCAGGCCGAGGGCGACGAGGCCGGTCTGGCGCGAGGCGTCGCCCCCGAGCCGGCTCACCTCCTCCATCGGCGCCGACAGCTTGCTCACCTCCTGCATCGGCTCGCGCAGCGTCGCGACCTGCTCCATCGGCTGCTTCAGCCCGGCGACGTCGCGCATCGGGGCGTTCAGGGCCGCCACGTCGCGCATCGGGGCGTTCAGGGCCGCCACGTCGGCGAGCGGACCCCGGATGCCCGCGAGGCTCTCGTTCATCGCGGCGATCGTCGCCTTCATCTCGCTCAGCCGATCCATCGACCGCTCGAGGCTCGCTGTCTCGCGCAGGCTCTGCTGCATCGCGTCCATCGACCCCTTGAGCTCGGCGAGCCGATCCATCGCCGCCTGCATCTCGGCGACCTTCTCCATCGGCTGGCGCAGCTCGGCGAGGCGCTCGATGCCCTGCTGCGATTCTCGCAGCGTCGCATTCGACTCCTCGATCGTCGCGCGCATGCGCCGCATCTCCTCCGTGGTCGCCTGGATGGAGCGCGTGTTCGTGTCCACCATCGTCGCCATGCCGCAGCCCGTCGAGGTGACGACGAGCAGCGCCACCGGCGCAATCTGACGGATCATTTCCCAATGCATGCCCGATCGTTGATGCCTCGAAGGCAATGCGTCAACGTCGATTTGACGCGGTGCGCTGGAATATGACATAGCCGTGTCCGGGGGGTGAGGCGCTGTGGGACGTTGGCGCGCGTCGCACCGCGATCTGCGCGGCGAGGCCCTTGCTCGCGCGGCGCTGTGAAATGCCGGTGCCGAACCCGAGGACGTCGACGCGTCGCGCGCGGAATCGAGGCGTCGATTCGGCCGCAATGGCCGACGCGATGAACACGGCATCTCCCGGGGGCGCGGCCCGCGGCTGTCAACGCGACGCCGCCGCGCCTCGCGACGACGCGACGTTCACCGGACGCCGGGGCGGCGGGGAAGGTGGGAAGGTGAGGGAGGCGCGAGGCGGCCGTGCGCGGGCGGCGACGCTCAGGGCGCGGGTCGATCGGGACGCGGCGCGCCGGCGCGGAGGACGAGCGCGGCGAGGATCGCGAGCACCGCCGCGGCGAGCCAGGCCGGGGGGCCAAAGGCGCGGGTGCCGGCGGCGAGCGCGCCGTCGACCCACGTGACGTCGAGCAGGGAGCCGCGCAGGCCCGCGCCCGCGAGCGCGGTGAAGCTCGCGTGGGCAGCGACCGCGGCGAACGCGCCGCGACAGTGGCGGAACAGCGCCGCGGTGAGCGCGCCGAGCGCGGCGGCGAGGGCGAAGCTCGACGCTGTCGCGCCCGGGGCGAGCCCGAGCGCGGCGCCGTGGGCGAGGGCGGAGAAGGCCACCGCCCAGCGGCTCGAGAGCCCGGCGCGCGCCGCGGTGGCGAGCGGGATGCCCGAGAGCAGGAGCTCGTCGCGGACGGCGAGCGCGACCGCGCGCGCCAGGGCGAAGGCGAAGCTCAACGACGGCGCGCCGGCCTCGACTGTCGCCCAGCCGGAGGCGAGGGAGGCGCCGAGCGTGAGCACAACGGCGAGCGCGCCGAGGGCGGCGCCGAGGCCGACGCGGCGGGCCAGGCGCGCGCGGTGGCCCGGGGCCTCCCGCTCGAGCGGATCGGTCCACTGCACGCCGGCCCGCACCGCGACGAGGTCGGCGACGACGGCGCCCGCGAGCGCCGCGGCGAGCGGGCTCGACCCGAGGAGCGCGGAGAGGAGCTGCAAGGCCGCGGCGAGGCCGACGAGCCAGGCGGCGCCGAGCGCGAGATCGATGAGGCGGCGCTGCTGCCGCGCGCGATCGGGCGGGGGACCGCCGCCCTCGGCCGCGTTCAGTGGAGCGTGTGCCACTGGCCGTTGTGCTCCACCTTCGGGACGCCCATGTCGCCGTCCGCCTCGCCGCGGTGCCGCGCGCCCAGGGTGGCCACGAGCTGGGCCGTGGACGCGCGCGCGGGCCGGTGGCGCGTCTCCGGCGCCGCGCGGAGCCGCCGGTGCGGCGCGGGAGGCGCCGCCGGTTTGCGGACGCGGAGCCGCTGCATGCCGAGCGCGCCCACGACGATCAGCCCGAGCAAGAGCAGCGAGCCGGCCAGCACCGGGAGGAACCCGTAGCGGCGCGCGACGTCGTCGCGCCAGGCGAGCTCGAGGTCGTGGCGGGTCGAGGCGTAGGCGACCTCGAGCGCGTCCGCGAGCGGCGCGCCGGCGCGCACCGCGTCGAGGGCGCGCGTGAAGCTCGGCCGCCGCTCGCCCTCGATGAGGAAGCGGAGGACGTCGGCCGACTGCGCGTGGGCCACCGACGCGGCGGGATCCGCGGCGCCCGCGAGGCTCGCCTCCAGGTCGTCGAGCGGGAGGAGGTGCCCGCGGAGCGCGGCGACGGAGAGCCGCTGCGCGCGGCGCGCGGCGCGCTCGCCCGCCGCATGGACGGCGAACCCCTCATGGAACCAGCGCGGGAGCGGGGCGCCGCCGGTGACCTCGTCGAGGGCGAGGTGCGCGATCTCGTGGCGGAAGGCGCTCTCGAGATCGGGCGCGTCGACGCCCGGCCGCGGGGAGGCGCTCAGGACAGCGAGCCGCAGCGCGCCGAACGACGCGGCGGTCGCCGGGCCCGCGAGCCCCCCGGGGACGAGGTTGTCGAGCTCGGCGGGGACCGCGGCGATCCGGACCTTCACGGGGGCGACCAGCGCCGGGCGGCCGAGCAGGGCGCTGAGCTCGGCGCGGATGGCGCCGGCATGGACGATCAGGGGGCGGACGCGATCGCGGGTCGACGGGCGGTAAGCGAACTCGATCCAGCCGAGATCCTCGGTGTGGTACTCCGGCGGGGGCGGCGGGACGGCGAGCGCGGCCTTGCCGTCGAGCGACGCGGCGGGCGCGTCGTAGATGCGGGGCGCGGCGCCGGCGGGCCCGGGCGCGGCGGCGATCGCGACGCACAGGAGCGCCGCGAGCCTGTGGCTCAACGCCGCCGGGCTGCGCCGGGTGGGGCACGTCATGGCGCGATCCGACCGCGGAGGTGAACCGTGCCGCCGTCGTCGCCCCCCGTCTGAGCGAGCACCAGCACCGCGATGCCCGTCACGGCGACGCCTGCGAGCGGCCCCCAGAACCAGGGCGAGCTCCACACCGAGCGCCGCCCGGACGAGCCCTGGTCGCCGGCCGCGGCCTTCGACGTCAGATCGACGCCCGCGCGCGGGTCATCGCGGAGGGGCCCGCTGCGCGCCGCCGCGGGCGCGGGCGGCGCCGCCGGGCGAGCCGCGGCGCCTCGGTCACGCTCGTCGCCGGCGAGCAGCGCGCGGACGGCCGCGGCCGCGCCCGGCCAGTCGAATGTTGCAGCGGCGGTCGCGCCTTCCTCCGTCCGCTGGACCGTCGCGCCGAGCTCGAGCGGCGCGTAGCTCGCCCCGGCGACGCGGAGCACGCGCGCGACGGGGTGGCCCTGCGCCGTGGTCACCGCCACGACGAGCGCCGCGCCGGCGTCCGCGCCCAGCGACGCGAGCAGCCGGCGCGCGACCGGCTCGGACTCGGCGCGCCCGGCGGAACGACGCACCACCGCGAGCTCCTTCACGGCGGCCGGCGCGTCCGGCGCCGGGGGTTCGCCGGCGAGCGCCTGCGCCGACGCCTCGTCGACGGGCGGGCGAAGCGCGGGGTCGCGGTAGATCGAGCGAGCGAGCGAGCGAGCCGCCTCGACGCTCGCGTCGTCCACCGCCACCACGACGGCGCCGCGCAGCGCCGATCGGGGCGCGTCGCCGCCCACGCGCGGGGCGTCCGCCGCGGCGTCGCCGCCCGCGCGCGGGGCGTCCGCCGCGCCGTCGCCGCCGCGGGGCGGCGCTTCGGCCTGCGCGGGCGCGGACGTCAAGCCGAGCGCTACCGCGACGAGGGCCGGAGCTGCCGACGTACAGCGGGACATGCGGTTACGGTACGGAGGCCGCGGGCGAGCGTCAAACGGCGCGCGGCGCGGCGCCACGTGCGCCACGTCAGAGCCAGCCGTGCTCGCGGTACCAGGCGACCGCGCGGCGCGTCCCCTCGGCCCAGCTCACCTGAGGCTCCCAGCCGAGCTCGCGGCGCGCCTCGCCGGCGTCGCATACCCAGTGCGACGCGGAGAGCTCGTTCAGCTTGTCGCGCGTGAGCATCACGGGCTTGCCGGTGAGGCGGCTCATCCCCTCGCTCGCGAGCGCGGCGCCGCGCATGAGGGAGAAGGGCACGCCGACCCGGACGAACGCCCGCGCGCCGATCGCCGACTCCACGTCCGCCAGCATGTCGCGCCACACGTAGACGCGGCCGTCGTCGATGAAATACGCCCGGCCGCTCGGCACGTCGCTCTCGAGCGCCCGGATGCACGCGGCGGCCGCGTCGGAGGCGTAGATGACGCTCAGCGTGTTCTTGCCGTCGCCGAGCATCGGGAGGAAGCGGCGCGCGACGCTCTGGAAGAACGCGAACGACTCCTGATCGCGCGGGCCGTAGATCATCGGGGGGCGCAGGACGACCACCGGCAACGCGTCCTTCTCGGCGAGGACCAGCCGCTCCGCCTCGAGCTTCGAGCGCCCGTAGCGCGTCACCGGGGCCGGGCGCGCGTCGGGGGCGACGGGGCGGCCGTCGAGGCTCGGGCCGATGGCGGCGAGGCTCGAGACGAACACGAAGCGCTTCATGGATGGCGCCGCCTTCGCCGCGTCGAGCATGTTCCGCGTGCCGCCGACGTTGACCCGGAAGAACTCCGCCTCGTCGCGCGCCTTGACGAGCCCGGCCGAGTGCACGATCGCGTCGACGCCCGCGTCGACCACCGCGCGGCGGACGCTCTCCGCGTCCTCGATGGCGCCGTACGCGAGCTCGACGCCGCGCAGCGACGACAGGAACTTCGTGCTCGACGAGCGCCGCACCAGGGCGACGACGCCGTGCCCCTTCTGCACGAGCTGCTCGGCGACGTGCGAGCCGAGGAACCCGCTCGCGCCCGTGACAAGCACCTTCATCGATCCGCTCCCTCCTCCAGCTCCCCGCGGCGACGGCCGCGCTCTATCGACGTGGGCGCGCTCGCGTCGAACGCGCGCGACCACATCGATCAGAGCGCCCGCTCGTAGATCCGGTACTTCTTGTAGACCCGGCCGCCCATCAGCCGGATGCCCGCGTTGATGGCGGCGTTGTCCTCCAGCGTCCACCCGAGCTCGCCGCCCTTCATGCCGAGCAGGTGCGCCGCCCGGTTCATCTCGACGTAGAGGAACGCGCTGAGCCCGGCGTAGCGCCGCGCGTGGCGCCACTTCTTGCGGATGCCGAGCACGACGAGGCGCCCGCTCTTCGGGCCGCGCACGCGCAGCCGCCACAGCAGCTTGAGGACGCCGGTCGGGAGGAGCTTGCCGTGCAAACCCTGGATCAGCTCGTTGAGATCGGGCAGCCCGACCGAGACGGCGGCCGGCTCGCCGTCGATGAACGTGAGCTTCGTCAGCTCGGGCATGAGGATGAGCCGCACGTCCTTCGCCCACTTGACGAGCTCCTTCTCCGTCATCGGGACGAAGCCCCAGTTGTCGCTCCAGGCGTCGTTGAAGACGTCCATGATGATGCGGATGTCGCGGAGCAGGTTCTTCGGGTCGCCGCAGCGCGTGTGCACCTCCGGCATCGCCAGGACCTCGGCGTGCGCCCGCTGCGCCCGCACGGGGATGTCGCCGACCTCGTAGCGCCACCCGTAGAGGTCCTTCACCTTCTCGAGCCCCGCCTGCTCGATGAGCCGGCCCTGGTGCGGCAGGTGGTAGGGCAACATGATCACCGGCGGGCGATCGAAGCCCTCGACGAGACAGCCGATCTCCTCGTTGATCGAGAGCGAGTAAGGGCCCCGCATGCGCTTCATCCCGCGCGCGCGCAGCCAGCCCGCGGCCTCGGCGAGCAGCGCCTGCGCCGTCTCGGGGTCGTCGATCGTGTCGAGGAAACCGAACAGGCCTGTCTCGTCGCGGTGGTGTCTCAGGTGCTCGTGATCGACCTGCGCCGTGATCCGGCCCGCGGGCCGGCCGTCCTTGTACGCCACCCACGCCGTCCCCTCGGCGTGCTCGAAGAACGGGTTCTTCTTCCTGTCGAGCCGATCGGCGATGTCCAGGTCGAGCGGGCGGATATAGTTGGGCTCACCCTCGTAGATCGTGTCGACCACGTTCAGGAAGTCTTTGAGGACCTTCCTGTCGCCGTTCCTAAGCTCGCGGAGCTCGATAGCCATAGGGGGCAAGCCCGTACCTTCCGGGACGCGGCGCCGCAAGGGGCTCGCGCGGCCCCTGGCCCGGCGCTGATCGGGGAACGCGGCGCCCGCGGAGCCGGTAAGCTCCCGCGGAGGGCGGCTGTCCGGCGCCCGGCAAATCAGGTGGACGCAGCATGATGACCCCGAAGGAGTTCCAGAGGCAGTTCAAGCGGCTGCTGATGAGCCGCGTCGATGGCATGGACTGGGAGGACAAGCTCGCCCGGGTCCGCCAGTACCTGCGCCAGCTCGAGGCGCGCCAGAGCCCGGAGGAAGAGTCGGCCGAGCTCTCGCCGTCGCTGGAGCTCATCCCGTTCGAGCCCGGCAAGCGGCCCGTCGACGAGGCGCTCTACCCGGGGCACGGGTGCAGCGAGCGCGTCGGCTGCATCAACACGTCGGGCGACCCGGCGGAGCTCGGCGACGAGGTGTGGCTGCTCTACCGCCTGCGCGACCTCTACGCGTTCGTCGCCCCGTTCGAGCGGCCGTTCGAGGTGACCCTGTCGGCGTGGTTCCTCCCCGCGAGCCCCGGCGACGGAGAGCCGTGCCCGGTGCCCGGCATCCTCGACCTGCCGCTCAGCCCCCAGATCGTCTCGACGTCGTCCTACCCCGTCCCGATGCTCGAGCCCGCCCCCTGGAACTCGTTCCACCAGACGGTCTACGTCGCCACGATCGCGCCGGCGAAGCAGCTCATGCCGCACCCGCCCGGCGAGGAGACCGGCGGCGGCTACCACTGGCTCGACCTGCCCGCGTCGTTCCGCGAGCGCATCCCGGACGGCGCCGATCCCTTCACGTTCGCGAGCCTGTTCCGGCAGCAGCTCCGGGTCGAGATCCGGCTCAGCGAGGCGGGCAGGACCGTCTGCTCCGAGTCGACGGACGTCGAGATCTTCGACACCGGCCGCTTCGGCTCGCTCTACACGCGCCTGCTCGACCGGCTCGTCAAGGCGGACACGGAGGTCCAGCAGCGCGCGCTCGGGATCGACGAGCTCCACGTTGGCTACCACCCGTGGTTCCCGGTGCTGACGATCGGCATGGACAAGGCCCTGCTGTACCTCCGCGCCATCCACCAGGACCTCGAGCAGCACCGGCGCAACCTGCCCGACCCCCGCTGGCTGCTGCGGGTGGGGCTCTACCTCGAGCTGCTCACGTGCCTCGGCATCTTCGAGGCCGTGAAGCACGAGTACCCGGACATGCTCTCGCCGGAGGAGCGCGAGGCGTTCGAGGAGGGCGCCTCGTTCGCGCCCATCCGCGCGGCGCTCGACGTGGCGGCGTGGCGGCAGGTCTGGGACCTGCGGCACATCGCGCCGCGGGCGGCCGGCTTCTTCGCGGCGGGGCCCGTGAGCCTGACGAACCTGATGCGCAAGCAGAAGGCCACGCTCGCGTTCCTGCACACCCACCACGCGGACCTCCAGCGGGCGATCGAGCTCGCCGGGCCCAACCTGTGGAACGCGCAGGAGACGTGGCACCGGGTGTTCCGCGACGCGGAGCGCGCGGTGCTCAAGAACAGCGCGCTCGCGTTCCCGGAGCTCGCGCACCTCGACCCGCGCTGGCGCGAGTTCGCGCTCTGGCACCAGCGGGGCGACGTGCGCCTGTTCGGGCTCAGCCTCATGCCCGAGGCGCTGACGGCGCTGTTCGGCGATCAGGACGGCATCTTCCCCGCGGCGTGCCGGCAGTACCGGAAGTCGATGAACGACGTCGCCCGGTGGGCGTCCGAGCGGCAGCTCATGGACTACACGGGCGACGAGTGCATCCCGCGGAACGCGAGCCTGCTCGAGGCGTACATGGAGAAGAACGCGCAGCTGCTCGCCGCGCTGCAGCGGCGCGACGGCTACGGGGCCGCGCAGTCGATCGATCTCGACGAGCCGAGCCAGGCCCCGCGCGAGGCGAGCGCCGAGGACCTCGTGACGCTGCTCCGGCGGACGCCGGTGTTCAAGCCGCTGCTCGATCGCGAGCTCCGCAAGCTCGCCACGAAGGCGCGCCGGGTCGAGTACGGCCCGCTCGACCGGATCGTGCTGCAGGGGCAGCGGGACTCGTCGATGTTCCTTGTCGCCTCCGGCGCCGTCGAGGTCCTGGTGCGGCACCCCGACGGGCAGGACTCGACGGTCGCCGCGCTCGAGAAGGGCGCCGTCTTCGGCGAGTTCGCGCTGCTCACGGGCGAGGAGCGCACCGCGACGGTGCGCGCCGTCGACGAGGTGGTGCTCTACGAGATCACGAAGGAGGCGCTGCAGCCGATCATCGAGGCGCGCCCGCAGCTCGTGATCGAGCTCAGCCTGCTGATGGCCTCGCGCCAGGCCCACCTGCGCGACGCGGCCGAGCGCTACATCGAGGCCGAGGAGAAGGTGCGGAGCCTCGCCGGGCGCATCCGCCGGTTCGTGCTCGGCTGAGCGCGCCGCGCCCGCCGAGCCCCCCGAGCGCGGCCGCGCTCCCGCGGCTCGGCGGGCGCGCTGCGGGGGGCGCGCTCAGCCCTTCAGGAGCCACGCGATGGCGTCGGTCTCCGACGTGAAGAACGAGTACTCGGGCAGCCCCATGGCGGCCGACAGGCGGGAGATCTGCATCTTCGACAGCGCGCTGTGCACGAGGTTCGCCGCCCTGCGCATGTCGTGCTCGACGGCGTAGGCCATGGTCTGCCCGACGTAGGGGCTCACGTCCGGCTTCTGCGGCGGAAAATCCGCGATGTCCGCGAGCACGTACCAGGGCTTGCCGAGGTGGAGCAGCGCCGAGGCCTTCTGGCGGAAATCGTCGAGGTACGCCTTGGCCTCCTCGACGTCCCAGAACCCCCAGACCTTCACGTGGAGGATCCCCGTCGCCAGATCGGCCCTGATCTGGAACCGCCGCTGCGAGACGCGCTCGCGCCGCGACGTGGTATCGGACCTCCTCGACGGCTCGCCCGTGGGGGAGCTCGCCCGGCTGGACGTCTCGAGCGACGACGGCCGGGGCCGCGTCTCCGGGGGCCTCGAGGTGGGCGGCGGCGGCTCCTGGGAGCGGCGCGACGACGTGGGCGTCCTGCCCGGCTCGGAGGGCGTCCTGCCCGGCTCGGAGGGCGTCCTGCCCGGCTCGGGCGTCCTGGCCAGCTCGGGCACGGTGACGGTCGGGATGTCGGCGAAGCCCGGCGACACGCCGGGCCGCGAGGGCTGCGTCGGATCGGTAGGGCTCGGGCTGGGAGGGCCGGGCGGCAGCGGGGCCGGCAGCAGCACGACGCGCGACGCCCGCGGCAGCGGGACCCCGAGCGCGTCGGCGAGCGCGCTCACCGCGACGGACGCGCGCTCGAAGCGGTCCTCGGCCTTGAGCGCCGTCGCCTTGAAGAACCACCCGTCGAACGCCTCCGGCAGCGAGGCGGAGCGCCGCCGCGCCGCGCGGGCGCTGGGCGCCTCCGTCGCGCCGCGCAGGAGCTCCGACGCGAGCAGGTAAGGCGACGGGATCACCTCGGCCTCCTGGGACCAGTACGTCTCGCCGACGAGGAGCGCGTACGCGACCTGCCCGAGGGCGTAGATGTCGACGCGCGGGCCGATGTTGCGCTCGGCCCGGATCTGCTCGGGCGCCATGTACACGGGCGTGCCGAGCATCTGCCGCGTCAGCGTCGAGGCGTGGTGCTGCTCGATGACCTTGGCGATGCCGAAGTCGAGGATCTTCATGCACGGCGAGCCGTCGTCGCGGACGGTGACGAACAGGTTGTCCGGCTTGAGGTCGCGGTGGACGATGCCCGCGGCGTGCGTCTTGTCGAGCGCGAGCGCCGCCTGGAAGAGATAGATCGTGACGTCCTCGGCGGGGAGGGCGCCGCGCTTTTTGACGAGGCTGCCGAGCTCCTCGCCGCGGAG
Source organism: Sorangium sp. So ce176 (assembly GCF_051519835.1). Classification (NCBI taxonomy): domain Bacteria; kingdom Pseudomonadati; phylum Myxococcota; order Polyangiales; family Polyangiaceae; genus Sorangium; species Sorangium sp. So ce176. The sequence goes on along the minus strand of NZ_CP150371.1, from coordinate 9,391,475 downwards.
CAGCTCCATGACGATGAACGGCGTGCCGGTCTCGTCGTCGACGCCGGCGTCCGAGGTCCTGACGATGTGGTCGCTCTCGATGATGCCGGTGATGCGGGCCTCGAGGGCGAAGCGGGCGCGCAGCTCCTCGCTGTCGAGGAGGCTGGGCAGCATCACCTTGAGCGCGCGGCGCGTCGCCGTGACGTCGTCCATCACCTCGTAGACGGCGCCCATGCCGCCCGCCTTGATGACGCGCAGGACCTGATAGCGGTCGCGGAACCGCGTGTTCGGCTGCAGCAGGCCGGGCGAGGTGCTCATCCAGCGGCCCTCGATTCAGACATGGTCAGGAACACGCTATCGCAGCGGCTTCCCGCGTCGCAAGGCGCTCGGGTGGGGGAACGTGCTCAGGGCCGGACTGCGTCGCACCCGGCGGCGCCTTCGCCCTCGTCGCTTGCTCCGTCGCCTCCTCCTCCTCCCCGCGCGCGCTGATGGAGGAGTGGCACCAGCGCGGCCCAGAGCGCGCGGACGTCCTGGAAGCGCTCCTCGGGGGTGACCGCGAGCGCCCGGGCCACCCAGGCGTCCACCTCGGGCGGCAGATCGGGCCGGAAGGCGTGCAGGCTCGGCCGGGGGCCGCGGGCGGCGGCGATCAGGATGTCGACCCGGCTCGCGCCGGTGAACGGCACGCGCCCCGCGAGCACGCGGAAGAGCACCGCGCCGAGCGAGTAGATGTCGATCCGGTGGTCGATCTCCTGGGGCCGGCCCTTCCAGACCTCGGGCGCGATGTAGCTGGGCGACCCGGGGATCGCGCCCTCGCGGGTGAGGGGGTCGGCCTGCATGACCTTGACGAGCCCGAAGTCGAGCAACCGCACGCCGCCGCGCGCCGCGGCGCCGGACGGCGCGCCGGCGTCCGCGAGGCGCGCCGGCGCGCCGGCGGGGCGGGCACGATCGGCGGGGATCTGCGGTGGATCAGCGCCCGGAGGAGCCGGGGAGGACGAGGACGGATCCGTCGCGTCGCCCTCCAGGACGAAGATGTTGGCGGGCTTCAGGTCGCGGTGGACGATGCCGCGCGCGTGCGCGGCGTCGAGGGTGTCGAGGATCGGACGGAACAGCTCCTGGAGTCGGTCGATCGGGAGCCGCTGGTTCCGCGCCTCCAGGCGGCGCAGCGTCGTCTCGAGATCGCTGCCCTTCAGGAACTCCATCACGATGTAGAGCGTGCCGTCGGGCGCCTCGCTGAAGGCGAAGACCTGCGTGGCGCTGGTGCCGGCCAGCGCGCCCATGGCGCCTGCCTCGCGCCGCATGCGGGCCTTCAAGCCGGGGTCGCTGGCGAACTCGGGGTGGAGGCACTTGACGGCGACGTGGGCGCCGGTTCGCTGGTCGAGGGCGCGAAAGACGCTGCCGTGCCCTCCCCGACCGACCACCTCGAGCAGCTTGTACCGGCCGTCGATCACGTCGTCGATGTCGTGGGCCATCGGCAAGTCCTCGCTGTCCCGAGCGCGCTGCGGCGGCCAGCCCGCGCGAGACGCGCCCTGGTTGTAGCCGCTCCGCCGCCCCGGCGGTAGGGACGGGTGGAGGGCGCGCCCCGGGCAGGCGGCCGAGGGCGGGGGGGGGCCGCGCGGCAAGGGAGAGCGGGCCTGCTGGTGGGGGCGAGCGCGCAAGGAGCGAGCCCGCCTGCCGGAAGGGCCAGCGCGGGAGAGAACCGCGAGCTCGCCAGGAGGGCCACTGCGGGAAAGGGGAGACGCTGCAGGAGACGCCCAGCGCCGGGCTCAGGCGCCATCTTAGGAGTGACGGAAATTACCTGATGATTGCTTACAGTTGTCACATCGAGGTGGCGAATTTGGCTGTGTTGCCGGCCTGGTGATCCAGTGTAGAGTGCCGCCCACCTCCTATGAGATCGGTTCGCCAGAACAGCGACCTTCCCGCGGCGAGCAGCACAGTCCCGATAGCGCTCGACGTGCAAAAGGCCGGGTCCGTGGCGCAGGCGAGGGAGGTGGACGAGGACGAGGCGTGGACCTACGAGGTCGCTCACCCCGACGCGCCGTCGGATCTCACGGCGGTCGTCGGGGAGAACCTCCGGCGGCTCCGCACGCGGCGCGGGCTCTCGCTGGAGCGGCTCTCGAAGGTCTCCGGCGTCAGCCGCGCCATGCTCGGACAGATCGAGCTCGGCCGCAGCGCGCCGACGATCAACGTGCTGTGGAAGATCGCCCGCGCGCTCGAGGTGCCGTTCTCGGCGCTCGTCAGCAATCGCGCTTCCGGCGGGCCGATGCTGCTGCGCGGCGACCGCGCGAAGCGGCTGACCTCTCATGACGGAAAGTTCACGTCGCGCGCGCTCTTCCCGTTCGATTCGCCAAGAACGGTCGAGTTCTACGAGCTGCACCTGGCGCCGCTCGGCATCGAGAATGCGGATCCCCATCCGCCCGGCACGTCCGAGAACATCGTGGTGAGCCAGGGGACGGTCGAGATCAGCGTCGACGGACAGCGCTTCCTGCTGGCCACGGGCGACGCGCTCGTGTTTCAGGCGGATGTCCCGCACGTCTACCGCAATCCGGCGAACGTCGACTCGCTGATGTACCTCGTGATGACCTACTCGCTGCCGGCGCCCTGAGGAGGGGCGCGCTCCCCGCGGGGAGCAGGGGACGGCGAACAGGGCGGCGAAATGCAAGAACGCCGGCGTTCGCCGGCGCTCTGTCGTTCCAAGAAGGCTCTGGGGGGGCGGGTTACTTGGTCATCGCGGACATGCCCATCATCATGGGCATGCCGCCGCACATCATCATCATCGGCATCCCGGACGCCATCATCTTCGTCATCATGTCGCAGCGCTCCTTGAGCATGTCCATCGACATGCCCTCGGGCGGCGTCATCTTGCAGGTCATTCCGTCCTTGGTCATCTCACAGGACATCTTGCACATCATCGGCATGCCCATGCCCATCATGTTGGGCATCATGCTCATCATGTTCATCATGTTGGGCATCATGCCCATCATGCCGGGCATCATCGGCATGCCCATGCCCATCATGCCCATCCCCATGCCGGGCATCATCGGCATGCCCATGCCCATCATGTTGGGCATCATGCCCATCATGCCGGGCATCATCGGCATGCCCATGCCCATCATGCCGGGCATCATTGATCCGCCGGCGGTCATCTCCGGCGACGTCATGGGGTTCATCGTCTGCGGCATCATGGGCATCTGCATCGCGGTGGTCATGGGGGGCCTTCCTGTCTTCGGCGCTCGTCGCGTCCGAGAGCGGTTGTAGCCGGTCGGCGTGCGGTAGCAACGCGTTCACACGGGCGCCCATCGCTTTGCTCCAGTCTAGCGGAGGCACCTCCACGCGCTTGGAGGCGCTGGCGTCCCGAGCGGACGAACGTCCGTCATGGCGACGGCCGCCCGGCCCGGATCGCGCTCTCGAACTGCATCTACTCGAGCAGCGTCCAGGTGAGACGGGGGTCGTGCTGCGGCCACAGATGCGCGACCGGCGTCCAGCCGGCTCATGCGGGCGCGGGATGGCCGGCCTTGTCCTGCTCAGGTGTCGCTGACCCCTTCGGCGTCTTCAATCGCTGCCGCGATTGGTCCGCGCCACCTCGGTCCACCCTCGTCGCCTGCAGGGCGACGAGACCAGAGCCGGACGTCTCTTGCGCCCCAGCTCCGAGCCGCCCCCCGGGCAGCAACCGAGCTCGCCCAGGCTGCCAGTCCGGTCGAAGCAGCCATGCGCCGCACGCGCTTGCCGCGGCGCGAGCACGCCAGTCGCATGAGGCTGCTGCAAGAACTCCGGCCAGTCCACGCAGGCGAAGCTGCCGGAAACCGCCGACGGAGCCTGATGGAGGTGCCGCGCGGAGAGAGCGCCGGCGGGACGAGCGAGCAGAGCCGCTGTGCGTCATGGTTCACTCTTGACGGCTGTGCGCGCCTGAGGCCTCATGCACCACCATGCGCAGCGCTCCGCCTTCTGTCCTCTTTCGCTCCACCCGCGTGCTCGCTCTGGGGGCTCTCCTGGGCACTGCCTCGTGTGCTCAGGTCCTGGGGCTTGGCGAGTTCGAGGACTGCGATGAAGATTCGTGCTCAGGAGTGCTCTGGGCGAAGGGCTTCGGGAGCGGTGACGTGGTTTATCCGACAAGCGCTCGGATTGACTCCAAGGGTAATATTCTTCTATCAGGATTCTTTCGGGATACCGTCGATTGGGGTGGAGATCCGCTGATATCGTCTGGCATGGATGTGTTCCTTGTAAAGTTGAAGCCAGACGGTGGCCACATTTTCAGTCGGCGGTTCTCGGTGGAGGATTCGGATGGTCTATTCGCTTCCCATCTTTCGATCCTGCCGGACGATAGCGTTGTCTTGGCGGGGGCCTATGGGCAAGCAATCGACCTCGGAGATGGAGAACCCCTCAGGGCGTCCAGGGAGGATGGACACGGCGCTTTCGTGGCCCGGTTCCTGTCCGACGGCGAGCTGGTCTGGAGGCGCGACCTGTTCACGGGGACGGGGGAGGCCTTCGCGCTGGACGTGGCGGTCGTACCTGGCGGCGACGTCGTTCTGGTCGGCTACTTCGAAGGCGAGGTGAACCTCGGCTCGTCGACCCTGACGACGGCGGCGAGAGACGCCTTCGTCGCGAGGTGGGACGGCGAGACAGGCAAGGAGCAGTGGAGCTTTCAGCTAGGCGATCCCGAAGACACTCTGACGACGGCAACCGTCGCCGCCACCGCCGTGGCGGCGGACCCCGATGGCAACCTCGTCGTGGCAGGCCGGTTCACGGGATCCATGGATTCCGTCTTCACCCAACGTCGCTTCGAGAGCCCGTCGGGTGCGGGCGCTTTCCTTCTCAAGACTGTGTCCACCGGGGACACGAACTGGGTCTCGTTCTTCCAAGGGGAGGGCGACGCCTTGGTGAGCGACATCGACGTCGACGCGCGCGGAAACGTCGTTGCGGCCGGCGCTTTCGCGGGAGCGATCTCTACCCGGGCGAGGGGAGCTCTTGGCGCCCTTCAGACCAGCGGACCGGCTGACTCGGATGGCATGCTCGTGAAGCTCTCGTCCGCGGGGAACCATGCGTGGTCAATGAGATTCGGGGATGAGTCGGCCCAGTTCGGCGGGCGCTGGAGCATTGTCCCCGGCAATTTCATCGGTGGGCCTCGCGTCGCAGTTGATGCCGCCGGAGACGTTGTGCTCGGCACCGGGATCGCTGGCGCCGTGGACTTCGGGGGCGGGCTCCTTGCCGGGAGACAGGATTCGGACTGGGTAGTCGCAAAGCTGAGCGAGCATGGGGAGCACCTCTGGAGCAGGCGTTTCGGCGACCTTGCGGCGGGGCAGACGATTTTTGGCATCGATGCCGATCCAATCACGAAAGCCCTCGTCGTCGTTGGACTCAACGACGGAATCCTGGATTTCGGTGATGGGGTCAAGGTCGCTGCGTCCGGCGAGGTCGGCGCGGTCGTGGCGAGGATCGACCTCGAACGACTCGGGAAATAGCGCCTCGATACGCGCGGTGATGGTCAGTTGATCTGCAGGTTCGCTCGGGCCGAGCCGGTCTGCCCCGCGCCCGCGGCGCCGCCGGTGGAGTTCGTGCCGCCCGGGCCGCCGAAGCCGGGCGTGTCGGTCGTGCAGCTGTTCTCCGCGAACGTGAAAACGACACTCCCGGACCGCGCCAGGCAGGCGCTCGGGCCGCCCCCGCCGCCCGCGCCGGGGCCGCCGGCGCCGCCGTCGCCGCCCTTGCCGCCGGTGCCGCCCCCGCCGGAGTCCTCCCGGCCCACGCCGCCGATGCCCCCGTTCCCTCCGAACTGGCCCCCACCGCCGTTCCCGCCTCGACCGCCGTCGCCGCCCGCGCTCGTCGTGATGGTGTTGCCGGAGACGACCACCCGTCCGGCGGCCGCGAATACGCCGAAGCTCCCGCCGCCGCCGCGGCCGCCCTGCCCGCCGCGGCCACCGAGCCCGCCGCATCCGCCGCTGCCGCCGCCGCCGCCGCGGTCTTCGTAGCAGAAGCATCCGGTGCCACACGAGCCGCCGCCGCCGCCGCCGCCACCGCCGCCGCCGCGGCCCGTCGCCCCGGTCTGTCCGTTGGTGCCGCTCGCCGGCTGGTAGCCGCCTGACGCGATGGTGCCCAGGCTCGCTCCCCCCGCGCCAGGCGTCCCCTGCAGCCCGGGCGCACCCGCCATGCCGGCGCCGCCTGGCGCGCTATCCGGACCGCAACTGCCTGCCGAAGCGCCTCCCGGTCCGCCGGTCGCCCCGCCGCTGCCCGGTGAGCCCGCGAGGCCGGAGTAGTTGTTGTATCCGCCCCTGCCGCCCGCGCCGCCGAACTCGGTGCACGTGGTCTGCGCGCCGCCGTATCCCCCGCCGCTACACGCGTCGCAGCCCACTTCGCCCACATTCCCCGCCGCCGCCGTCCCCGTCGAGTGCGCCGCGCCGTGGGTGCCGTCGGCGCCTTTCTGGCCCTCGGCCACGTCGATCTGGTTGTACCGCACGAAGAGCTGCGCGAGCCCGCCGCCGAGGCGCACTCCATAGGTGCTCGCCCCCGCCGACGGCGACCGCAGCGCCTCGATCGTGATGCCCTCGATATGCGTCGGCTGCTCGATCGAGGGCGCATGGAACACCGTGCCCGTCGCGCGCACGGTGGTCGTCACCGAGGGGGTCCTCCGGAACTTGAAGTCAGGGTCATTGTGATCGAACCCGCCATAGATGCTGATGCCGGACACGACCGTGACGGCCCCCTCGTAGAGCTCGCCGGAGAGGCACACCGCCGGGACCGCGCTCTCCTGCGCCACCTGGATGGCCGTCGCGATCGTCTCCACCGGGGCATTGCGCGTCCCGGGGTTCGCGTCGTCCCCCGTTGTCGCGGAGACGTACACGCACTGCTCCACGAGCCCGTCGCCGCCATCGCAGTTGTCGTCGACGAAGTCGCCGTCGATCGGATCCTCCGTCGTCGAGGTCGGCGTGCACGCGTACTCACAGCCGCACTCGCCCGTGAGCGGGTTGCCGTCGACGTCGTGCGTGCCCGGGAGACACCCCATCGCGCAGGGATCGACGACGACCTCGCCGCCGCTTCCGCCCTCGCCGCTGCCCCCTTCGCCGCTGCCCCCGTCTCCACCGGAGCCGCCCTCGCCCCCGGCCGTGCCGCTCGCGCCGCTCGTGCCGGCCCCGCTGCCGCTCGATGACGTTGTCGTGGCGCTGCTCGCGGAGGGCGCGCCGCCCGCTCCGGATCCTCCTCCCGTGCCCGAGACCGGCCCGATGGGGCCGTCGATCGAGCTGCTCTCGGCGCAGCCGAGCGCGGAGAGCATCGCAAACAGAGAAGCCGTTCCGAGGAGCAATCGCACGCGCATGATCAGAATTCTGCACCTTCACGCGTTCTTCGGAAAGACTTTGTCACGCTCCACGTAATCGTCTCGCACGGCACGCCGCGCGCCACATAGGCCGCGACGAGGCACGCGCGTGCCGCGCTGCGCCGCGCATTCGCGAGCCAGCTCACCCTTCATCGATTCGCCCCTCGCGCCTGCCGCCGACTCCGGTAGTCTTCTTCTGCACCCCTTCCCGGCAGCCGCGCCGCCCAGCTGCCTGCCCGTACGTCCATGCTCCTTTCCCCGCTCCGCCGCCTCTCGCTTGCTCCCGTGCTCGGGCTCGCCGCCGCCGCCGGCCTCCACGGCGCCTGTGCCCCGGATTCGGGCATCGGCCCCCTTTCGTCCTCATCGGAAGGAGCCTCCGAGGGAGCGGGCTCAGGCGGGAGCTTCGAGCCGGATGGTGGGCTGTTGGGCGACGCGCCCATCGAGTCTCCCCCCGACCCGGACGCCGCGTGCGGGCTCGTCACGCAGGAGGCGGTCGTCGTACCGCTCAATCTCTACATCATGATGGATAAGTCGTCCTCTATGGTGGGAGACGACCCGATGGTGGAAAGCAAGTGGGACAGCGCGAAGGTCGGCCTGACAGCGTTCGTCAACAGCGCGCGGTTCGCCGGCGTGCGCGTGGCGCTGCGCTTCTTCCCGCGCGATGCGGACGGCGTGCCGGCGTGCGACCAGAACGCCTACAAGGCGCCGCTCGTCCCGTTCGGCCCGCTTCCGGGGAACGCGGGCGCGATCGTCGACGCCATCGCGGCCGAGAGGCCGGACGGCCTGAGCACGCCCATCTACCCGGCGCTGGGCGGCGCGCTCCTCCAGGGCATCGAGACGGCGAAGAACCACCCCGGTGAGGCCTCCGCTGTGCTGCTCGTCACCGACGGCAAGCCGCAGGGGCCCGCGGCGCAGTGCGGCGGCGCGAACCCGGAGGACCCGGCGGCCATCGCGGCGCTCGCGGCGGCGGGCGCGCGCTACCGCCCTCCTGTGCGCACCTTCGTCATCGGGCTCCCGGGCGTCGACCAGAGCACCGCCAACCAGATCGCGGCCGCGGGCGGCACGGACGCCGCGGTCCTCGTCGCGTCGACCAACATCGCCCGCGAGTTCGAGCGCGCGCTCGCGAAGGTGACGGGCCAGGCGCTCCCGTGCGAGGTCGAGGTGCCCGCCCAGGTGGCCGGCGGGCAGGTCGCCTTCAACGACGTCAACGTCCTGTTCGGGCTCGACGGCGCGCCGCAGGACATCCTGCCGCAGAGCCCCGGCTGCGACGGGCCGGGCTGGCGCTACGACGACCCGAGCGCCCCGAAGGCGCTCGTGCTGTGCCCCGACACCTGCAGCGCGGCGAGGGACGCCTCCGTGGCGAAGATCCAGATCCTCCTCGGCTGCGAGACAGTGATCCGCTGATCGCGCCGCGCGCGGCCCGGCCTCGGCCCCACCGGCGCGCGGTCCGGGTCGCGGCTCGCCGGCGCGCGACTCGCGGGGCCACGCAGGTGTGCTGAACCTCACGTCGCGAGCGACGAGGGGCATCCTGGCGGGAGACGCAGAGCGTCATCGGCGAGGGGCGCCGGCGCGGCGGGGGCCCGGCGCGACGGGCGCGGCCTTGCAACTCTGCACTGCGCTTTGTGGACTCCCGGGCTCTCGCGCCGTAAGAGGACGGAACCATGACGACGGAGTCCACCCTCGCCGCCGCCGGCTCGCCGCGGCACGCCGCCCCCGCCGCGCTGCACCCAGCCCTGGTGCTGAGCGCCTACCTCGAGCCGCTCGTGCGCGGCCGGCGGGTCGCGGTCCTGGGTGACGCCACGATCGGCCTCGCCGACCGGCTGCTCCAGCGCGGAGCCCGCCTCGTCCACGCTTACGACCCCGACGCCGCGCGCGTCGCGGAGATGCTCGCGCGGTCGGCGGCCACGCGGCAGCCGCACCCGAGCTTCGCCGTGTTCGACGGCGACCTCGGCGTGCGCGACGGCGCCTTCGACACCCTCGTCATCCCCGACCTCTCGATCTTCAGCGAGCCGGCCGAGATCCTCCGGCGCGCCCGCCGCCTCACGGCCGCGAGCGGCGCCGCCGTCATCGCGTCGCCGAACCCCGACGTCGGCCGCGGCCTGCTCCCGGCGGGCGCGCGGCGCGGCGGGGCGCCCGGCTACTACGCGCTCTACGACCTCGTCGCGCTCCAGTTCAAGCAGGTGCGGATGATCGGCCAGGCGCCGTTCGTCGGCTACACGGTCGCGGAGTTCGCGCCGAAGGGCGAGCCCGAGGTCAGCGTCGACACGTCGATCCTGGACGGCTCCGAGGAGCCGGAGTGGTTCATCGCGGTGGCCGGCGAGCGGCTGCCGCGGCTCGACGCGTTCGCCGTGATCGAGCTGCCGTTCTCCGGCTTCCCGGTCGCGAGCGCGGGCCCGTCGCCCGAGGCGCTCACCGAGGCCGAGGGCCGCGCGGCGCGGCTCGGGGGCGAGCTCGCGGAGCTGCGCACCCGGCACCAGCGCGACCGCGAGGACGCCGGGGCCCGCGCCGAGAGCGCGGTGGTCACGGCCGCGCGCCTCGCCGAGGTCGAGGCCGAGCTCGATGCGCGGGCGGCGCGCCTTCGCGAGGTCGAGGCCCGGGCGGGCGACACCCACGTCCGCGCCGAGCGCCTGGCGCACCAGATCCGCGACATGGAGGAGGAGCTCCGCAGCCAGCGCGACCGCGCGACCCGGCTCACGAAGCAGCTCGACGACGAGAAGCGGGTGCGGACCAAGGTCGAGCTCGAGCTCGGCATGATCCGCAACCGGCCGGAGATCGCCGGCGCCCGCGACCGGCTCGACGCCGCGATGGCCGAGCTCGACGCCGCGCGCGCCAGGATCGCCGAGCTCGAGGCGCGGCCCGCCGTGGCGGCGCCCGATCCGGGGCTCGCGGCGCGCGTGGAGGAGCTCGAGGCCGCCGCCGCGGCGACGCGGCGGGAGCTGGCGAAGGCGACGGCGGATCGGGACACGGCGCGGCGGCGCGCGCAGGAGGGCGAGCGCGCGCTGGAGGAGGCGCAGCGCGCGCGGCGCGATGCGGCGGCGAAGCTCGACGAGCTCGCGCGGGAGCGCGACAGGCTGGAGGAGCGGGCGAGCCGGCTCGATCGGGAGAACCGCGGGCTGGAGGAGGAGCGGAGCGCGCTCGACGCGCGCAGGCTGCTGCTCGAGGCGCGGATCGTGGAGCTCGAGGAGCGCGTCGCCGGCCAGGAGCAGCGGATCGCCGAGCTCGAGAAGCGCGACCTGGGCGATGCGGCGGCCGCGGAGATCGCGGGCCTGGAGGAGGCGCTCCGCGACCGGGGTCACGTCATCGCGGCGCTCAAGGCGCAGCTCCGCGAGAGCGAGCGCGTGGGCAAGGAGCTCGTCGACGAGCTCGGGACGGCCTTCGAGGCGTCGGCCGCCGGGCGCGGCGGTCCGGGCGACGCGGCGGGCGGCGGCGGATCGGGCGGTGGGCTGCCGGGGACGGGCGGCCAGGGCGACGCCGCGGAGGCGCTGCGGCAGCAGCTCGACGCGCTGGCGCGGAGCGCCGCCTCGAGCGAGGCGGACCTGCGCGCGGCGGGCTGGAAGATCGCGCAGCTCGAGCGCGAGCTCGCCGAGGCGCGCGCCACGGCTGGATCGCCGCAGGCGCTCCACGACGAGCTCGAGCAGGCGCTCATCGCCGCGCAGGCGGAGATCGCGGCGCTGCGCCGGGCGGCGGAGCGCGAGGACGGTGGCGCGGGGCGCGAGGAGGCCGGCGCGGGGCGCGAGGAGGCCGGCGCGGGGCGTGAGGCCGGCGAGGCGCGCGAGGATGTGGGCGAGGCGCGCGAGGACGTGAGCGCCGGGGGCGAGCAGGTGAGCGCCGGGGGCGAGCAGGTGAGCGCCAGGGGCGAGCAGGTGAGCGCCGAGGGCGAGCAGGTGAGCGTGGAGCGCGAGCACGTCGGCGCGGTGGGCGAGGACGTGGCGGCGGCGCGCCAGGATGTGAGCGCGCCGCGTGACGATCTGGGCGTGCCGCCCGAGGTGATCGAGCAGGCGGTGCTCCTCCAGCAGGTCGCCAGCGCCGTCGAAGTTGGCGTCTGAGCCGCGACCCGGGACCGGGGCCCGCCGGCCCCGGTTCTGGGGGCGATCTGCGAGACGCCAGGGCGCAAAAAAGACAATTTCGCCTCGGCCATCCACGTGCGAATCGCGGCGACGGCGCCCATCCCCGTGAGGAACGTGGTGGCGCGCTCCGCGCGTGGCCTCGGGGACCTCATTCGAATACTCCATGGCTGATCGCCGCCCTGCCGACCGGCAACGCCGGGCGGCGGCAATGAGAGCGGGAGCTACGATGCGAGTTTCGGCGATCGGAAGAGGATTGTCGTGCGCCGGCCGCCGGTCCTTTGCTCTCCCGGCGCGGCACCCCGGGCCGTGGCCTGTGCGCTGAAGAGCGCACCCGGCCGCAGGCACAGGACGGCGCGCCCCTCCCTGAGCGCGCGGAGCGCGCGATTTGGGAGGGGCGGACCGCGCGCAGGCGCGGAGCGCCGAGCACGGGCCGGGGGTGGGCATCCCTCGGGCCCGATGTGGCCAGGATTGCGCGCTCGACCCGAAGGTCGGCAGCTCGACCGAAGGTCGGCAGCTCGACCGATGACCGGCAGAACGACGTCGGGGGGACGCGCGCGCCACCTGTGCGCACGCGGTCGACCGCGCTAAGGACCGAGCCGATGCGCGCTCCTCGACACCTCACGGCGCTGTTCCGGCTCGCCGGCGCCGCCACCCTGGCCCTCGCGCTCGGCGCATGCAGCGCGGTCACCGCGCAGCGCGCGCCAGACCCCATCGCCTCGCTCCGCGACGCGGGCGCGCACTCGACCGACGGAGAGGTGGTCGGACGATGGCTGCTCGGAGAGCTGCTCGTGCCGGGCGGCACGCCGGCAGGGGTCAAGGCGGCGCGCAAGCGCCTCGACGGGCTCGGCGCAAAGTCGATGCTCGCGTCGCTCGGACGCGCGCTCGACGACGAAGAGCACGGCCGCAACGCGCGCGCCGCGGGCGCCTACCTCGAGGCGCTGGACGCCGCGCGCGTGAGCACACACCCGGACGCCCCGCTCGTGGGCTGGCTCGCCGCGAACCGGCTGCTCGGGCTGCGATCCAGCCTCGTCGGCCTCTGGAAGAAGTCCCGCGAGATCGTCCTGCGCGCGATCGACCACCCAGGCAACCTCGGCTGGCGCGCGCGCGGAGAGCTCGTCGAATGGTGGAGCATCGAGGGGCTCCCGGACGAGGCCGCCGCCGCGGCGCGCGCCGCCGGGGCCGCGCCGGCCGTGCCGCTCGTCGACCTCGCCGCGCGCCGGTACGGGTGCATCGAGAACGCACGCTTCGCCGGGCCGTTCGGGCACAACGCGGAGAGCGACCACCGCGTGCGGTACGAGGCGGAGCGCGCCGGACCCTGGCCGCCCGTGTTCCCGCGCGACCCGCGGCGCGCCGACCCGCCCCGCGTGCTCGGCGCCGAGCGGCGCGGGTGCCAGCTCTCCGCCGTCGCGCCGGAAGGGGCGCCGGGCGCCACGGCGCGGGGCGGCGTCTTCTACGTCGAGACGTTCGTCGACCTGCCCGCCGAACGGGAGATGATCATCGCCGTCCAGGGCGCGTTCGCCATCCTCGTCGACGACGTCGAGGTGCTGACCCGCGACACGAAGCAGTGGGGCATCTGGCCGCGCTTCGGCGCGCGCCTGCGCCTCGGCCCCGGCCGGCACCGCATCCTCGCCCGCGTCGGCAGCGGCGACACCTCCATCCGGCTGCTCGCGCCGAACGGCACCCCCCTCGGCCTGACCACGTCCGCCGACCCGACGCCGCCCTACGCGCTCTTCCCGCCCGAGGTCCTCCCCGACCCGAACCCGATCGAGCCGTTCCTCAACGCCCTCGGCGTGCCGCCGCAGCCCGCGCCCAGGGTGGCCCGCGCGCGCGGGCTGCGCGGCGCGCCGCTGCCAGAGCGCGACGTGAACGACCCGATCGCCAGGTTCCTCGCCGCCCACGTCGCCCACCTCGAGGGGCAGGACGACGTGAGCGCGGTGCTGATCGAGCCGCTCGTCGCCGACCCGGCCCGCGCCACCGGGCCCGCGCTCGCGGCGCAGGCGGTCTTCCTCGAGAAAGACCCGATCTTCCCGGCGTCCGACGGGCGCGACCTCGTGAAGGACGTGCGCGCGCGCGCCGCAGAGAAGGACCCGGAGCTCTGGTACCCGCGCTTCTGGCTCGCCCTCGAGGAGGCCGACAAGGCCGGCCTGCCCGAGGTCACCCGCACGATCGAGGCGCTCGCCGACAGGTTCCGGGAGGTGCCCGATGTCCTGAAGACCCTCGCCGCCATGTACTCGCGGCTCGGGTGGCGCGTCGAGCACGTCCGCACCGTGAAGGAGGCCGCCGCGCGCTTCCCGGACGACGTCGAGGTGCTCGGCGCGCTCCTCCGCATCCACGACAGCGACGGGCACATCGCCGAGGCCGACCGGATCGCCGCCCGCATCCGGGAGCTCGAGCCCGACGCGGAGATCGAGCTGGAGCGGGCCATCGACAGGCGCGACTACACGGCGGCCATCAAGGAGCTCGGGCGCATCGGCGCGGTCCGCAAGGACCGCAAGGACATCGCGCTGCGCATCGCCGACCTGCTGACCCGCGCCGGCAAGCGCGCCGAGTCGCTCGAGCAGCTCGAGCGCGCCCTCGCCAAGGCGCCGGACGACGCGGACGCGCGCCTCGCGCTCGCCGACGCGCGCTTCGCGCGGGGGGAGCGCGACGCGCTCCAGAAGGCGCTCATCGAGGCGATCCGCACCGGCGCCGACACCTCGGAGCTGCGCGACGCGATCGAGCTGCTCGACGGCACGACGGAGCTCAGCCCGTACCGGCAGGACTCGAAGAAGGTGATCGCCGAGCACGAGGCCTCGGGCGAGGCCATGCCCGGCACCGCGGCGCGCGTGCTCGATTACGCCGCGCTGTGGGTCCACGAGGACGGCTCGGCGCGGATGCTCCAGCACGAGATCATCCGGATCCAGTCGCGCGAGGCGATCCAGGAGCACGCCGAGCAGCGCGTGCCCGAGGGGCTCGTGCTGAAGCTCCGCACCGTCAAGCGCGACGGGTCGATCCACGAGCCGGAGTTCATCGAGGACAAGCCGACCGTGACGATGCCGCACCTCGAGGTGGGCGACTACATCGAGGTCGAGAACCTGTTCATCCTGCGCGGCGACCGCCAGGGCGGCCTCACGTTCCAGGGGCCGCGCTGGTTCTTCCGCGAGGAGAAGGTCCCCTACTGGCGGAGCGAGTTCATCATCGTCTCGCCGAAGAGCCGCCCGCTCGACGTGGAGACCTCCGGCCCGGTCCCCGCGCCGGAGATCACCGAGTCCGGCGCGCTCGTCACCCGCCGCTACCGCGTCGACAAGAGCCCGGCCCTGCCCGAGGAGCCGGCCAGCGCGCCCATGGCGGAGTTCCTGCCGAACGTCCGCGTCGGCTGGGGCATCCGCCTGGAGAGCACGATCGCGCGCATGGTCGACGCGGCCGCCGACGAGACGCCGCGCGATCCGCGGCTCGTGCGCATCGCGCGGGCGATCGCGCTCAAGCCGGCGCCGGGCGGCGCGGCCGCGGGCGCCGGCAAGGGCGGCGCGGCGGGCAACGCGGCCGCGGGCGCCGGCAAGGGGGCGAGCGCCGCGGCGGGCGAGGGCGGCGAGGCAGCGCCGTCGAAGGACGAGCAGGCGCGCCGGATCTACAGGTGGGTGCTCGCCAACGTGGAGGAGGGGCGCGAGAGCGACGGCCGCCGCGTCGTCATCGGCAAGAGCGGCGAACGGACCGAGGCGTTCCTCTACCTGTGCCGCCTGCTCGGGATCGACGCCGGCTACGGCGTGGTGAGCGACCGGCTCACCGCGCCGCCGCGCGGGCCGATGAGCGAGGCGGAGATGTTCAACGCGATCGCCGTGCGCCTCGACACGGGCGACAAGCCCGGCGCGGGCGCGGTCCGCTGGATGTTCGTGCGCGACAAGTTCGCGCCGTACGGCTACCTGCCGAGCTCGCTGCGCGGGCAGCCGGCGATCGTGCTGCGGCCCGGGGCGCCGCGCGAGGTGACGCCCTCGTCCGGCGCGCACGACGGCGTGGTCACCGAGGGCGTCGCCGAGGTCGCCAGGGACGGCTCGGCCTCGCTCGTCATCGAGCAGCGCTACGAGGGCAAGCTCGCCATCGCCCTGCGCTCGGCGCTGGAGTCGCTCCCCGACGCGCAGCTCAGGGACGCCGTCGAGTCGCGCCTGCTGCCGCAGATGGTGCCGGGGGCGCGGCTCCAGGAGATCCAGGTCAAGGAGATGACCGAGATTGACAGGCCGCTCACCCTGAAGATGAAGATCGCTGTCGCGAGCTTCGCGCGCGCGCAGGGCCCGGAGCTCGTCCTGTCGCCGCCCTTCGGCGTCCGCGTGGCGAGCCTCGCCAGCCTGCCGGTCCGCGAGACGCCGCTCTACCTGTCGGAGCAGATAGCGACCCGCTCGGAGGTGCGCCTCCGGATCAAGCTCCCCCAGGGCGCGCGCGTGACAACGAGGCTCGATCCATTCAAGGCGGAGAATGATGGTCGCACTGTCCGGGTGAGCGATCGCGTCGACGGGGGCGCGCTGCTCCTCGATCGCTCCCTCGACCTACCCGCGGGCCGCGTGCAGCCCGACGCCTACCCGCGCTTCCAGCAGTTCGCGCGGGCGGCGGACGGCGCGCTCGACCGGGACATCGTCGTCGCGCTCGATCGCGGCGGGCGCTGAGCACGGCGCCAGGCCGCCCCTCGACGCAGGGGCGGCGAGGGTGTTCGTGTGTGCCAAACTACGCAAGATGGATTACGCTTCCGCTCCCTAACCGTGAGCGACCTGGACTCGCAGTACGCGCCGGATGCCGGGCGCCCGGCGGCTGATCCCGCGAAGGCGCGGGTCGCGCGCGCGTTCCGGATCTCCTCGCTGTTCGCGCAGGCGGACCGCCCGGTCCGCGAGGCGGTCACGGAGGCGGCCGTGCTCGAGGTGGTGGCGTCCGACGCGGCGATCTTCGAGCAGGGGGCGCCCGCGGACTCGCTCGTCGTGCTCGGCCGGGGGCGGGCGCGCGTCGAGCGCGTCAACGCGGCGGGGGCCTCGTTCCCGCTCAGCTACCGCGGCACGGGCGACGTGCTCGGCGAGTCGTGCCTCGGCGGGCTGGAGACGCGGACCGAGCGCGCTGTGGCGATGGACGAGGCCGAGGTGGTCCGGGTGCCGCTCGCGCTCGTCCGCGAGCTCTGCGCCCAGCACCCGGGGTTCGGGGCCGCTGTGTTCGCGCTGCTCGTCGCGCGGCAGCGGGAGACCGAGGACCGGATCGAGTCGATGCTGTTCAAGAACGTGGGAGGACGGCTGGCCGAGTTCCTCCTGCACGCGGCGGAGCGGTGGGGCGTGCCGACGCCGCGCGGGACGCTGATCTCGGCGCCGATCACGCACGCGGAGATCGCGCAGGTGATCGGCTCGACCCGGGAGACGGTGACGCTGACGCTCGGCGCGTTCCGGAAAGAGGGCCTGCTCGACGCGGCGGGCCGGCGGCTCATCGTGAAGGACCGGGAGGCGCTCGCCCGCAAGCGGTAGGAGCGCGCGCGCCGTTCCCTGTTGACGCGCCGCACGGAGCGCCGATACGCCTTTCGCGGGTCGACCCGCAGGAAAGGACCGCTCATGCCGAAGCTCAGCTCCGGAACAGCCATCGCCCTCGCGTTTCTCTTCGGTTGCTCCGCGTCGTACGTCGCGCCGCGCTTCCTGGTGCCGCCGGTGCACGCGGGGACCGATCCGCCCCGCTGGGAGGTGCGGTGCGTGGACGCCGAGACGGCGCGCGTGGGCGACAGCCAGGCGCTCGAGGTGACCAACGCCACCGGGTGGAACCCGGTCCTCAAGCGCTTCGGACAGGAGGGGTGGGAGCCCGTGCAGTTCCTGCGCAGCGAGATGACCGCGAAGATCGACGCCGTGTGCTTCAAGCGGCCCCTCCTCTGAGGCGGCGCGCGCGCGGCCGCCGCGGCCGGCGCGCGCCGCCGCGAGCGGGCGAGCCGACAAGGCCACCTCCTTGCGGCGGATGCCGGCCGGTAGGCGTGCTAGGGGGGCGGCGATGGAGTCTGTGATCCAGAGTTACCGGATCCGCCTCGACGGCATCCGCTTTCGCGCCAAGCACGGCGTTTCCCGCGCCGAGCGCGACCTGCCCCAGGACTTCGTTGTGTGCCTGGAGGTGGAGCTCCCGATCGCCCTGCTGCCCCGCGCCGACACGCGGGCGCGGGTGTTCGACTATGACCGGCTCGCGAGCCTCGTGGTCGAGGCGGGCACGAGCGCCTCGTACAAGCTGCTCGAGACGCTCGCCGAGCGGATCATCGAGCGCGTCCTCGAGGACACGCCGGCCCTCCGCGTCACGGTCCAGGTGAAGAAGTTCGGCCCGCCGACCTCGGTGTCGGTGGACGCGGCGTCGGTCGAGCTCTCGGGCAAGAAGCGCGGCTGAGCCCGGGCTTGCAGGCGCGGGGGACCGTCTCCATGGTCACGCCATGGCCGACGACGGGAGCGTGAAGCGGACCGAGGCCTACGCGCGCGAGCACCTGGCCAACGAGCGGACGCACCTCGCCTACGTGCGCACGGCGATCGCGCTGCTCAGCTTCGGCATCACGCTCAACCGGTTCAGCCTGTATTTCCTCGAGGCGGAGCCCGGGGTCGCGCCGGTCGGGTCGCGGTCGCTGCTGCGCGAGGTCGTCGGCCTGGGCGCGGGGATGGTCCTGCTCGGGATGGCGATGATCGCGTGGGCCGCGGTGCGGTACCTGCGCGCGTACAGCGATATCGAGCGGGGGGCGTACCGGCCCGACCGGACGGCGATCCTGGTGTTCACGGCGGCGCTCTTCGTGTTCGGCGCGGCGAGCATCGCCTGGCTGTTCACGTCGTGAGCCGGGAGGACGGAGCCACCCGGCGCGATCTGGGACAAGGGCGCCCGCGCGGCGGGATGGCGCGCGGGACACCGGCCGCGGGGAGACCGGCGTCGACAGCGGCGACCCGTGCCGGCCTTGCCATGCGGGCGATCGCTGCCGCGCGGCCACGGGCCGAGAGGCGAGCCGTCCCGTCCGTCTCGCGCGCTGCGCTACGGTGCCTCACCCGGGTCATCCACGGGTGAACAGCGCACAACGGATGCACCAAGCTCGTCGCACGCCTCTTCGCATAGCTCATCCCCTTCCCAGCAGCAGCCGAAGTCCGAGCATCCGCGGGCTTTTCCAGCAACACCGTTGCTGCATGCGAGGTACGTCAAAGGGCACTCTTCTGGAGCGTTGCACGGTAGGTCGCAGTCGGCGCATCCGCCTGCACCGACAGCGACGACGGTGCGCGTTGCCATTGCGACAAAAACGGCCGACAGCGATAGTCGCGTGAATTTCATCGTCTTGTGGGGACTCCTGAAGCGCGCTCTGGCGTCCGTCGTGGAACGGCGACGACCTCGTCCGACGGATAGCAGAAGAACACGTGCTCCTTCGAGACTACGCCACCGAGGGCGGCGCCGCTCGAGGATCACCACCGCGTTCCTGGAGGCGATGGTCGCGTCGCTCGACCTCGATCCGGCGACCGCCGACGAGGCCGCCCTGGCGGAGCTGATGCAGCGGTACACGCCGATCGTCGCCGAGGGCCGCCGGCGCGCCGATCCGAGGAGCCCCTCACCGCAGCCGGTGCTCGCGGAGGACCTCGGCCGGCACCGCCTCCCGCGCGAGCTCGCAGAGGCGCGCGTGGTGCGTGAAGAACAGGACCTGCGTCGTCGCCGTCAGCTCGCCGAGCACCGCGAGGGCAGCCCGGGCGCGGTCGTCGTCGAAGTGGATGAGGAGGTCGTCCAGGATGAGCGGCATCGGCTCGCCCGTCCGGGCGTGGTGCTCGAGGCTCGCGAGCCGCAGCGCGAGGTAGAGCTGGTCGCGCGTGCCGTCGCTCAGGCCGCTCACGTCCACCTCGCGCTGCACGGGGGCCTTCGCTGGCTCCGCCGCGGCGCCGTCGGGCGCGGACGACGGCGCCGCGGCGGAGCCCGCGCCCGCGGCCGGGGGGGCCGCGCGGACGCAGCGGAGGACGGCCTGCTCGCTCTCGTCGTAGCCCACCCGCAGGCCCGCGAAGGCGCCCAGCGTCAGGCGGTGGAAGAGCGCGCTCGCGCGCGCCAGGATCGGGCCCTGGTTGCGCTCGCGGTACCGCTCGATCTCCCGCTCGAGCAGCACCGCGGCGAGGCGCGCCCTGACGTAGCGGCGCACCTCGCCGCGCAGGTGCGACAGGCAGATCTGCGCCTCGACGGCGGCCTCGGCGGCGCCCACCGTCGCCCGGAGGTGCTCGCGCTCCTGCTCGAGGCTCCCGAGCGCCCTGTCGATCCGGCGCCGCTCGTCCTCGAGCGACGCGAGGCGCTCCTCCGCGCTGTCGAGCTCCAGCGCGAGCGCGTCCCGCTCCGCCCCCGCGGTCTCCTGCTCCAGCGCGGCGATGCCGGCGCCCTCGCCCGCCTCGAGGAGCTTGCCCTCGTTCTCGACGAGCTCGCGATCGAGGCGGCGCGCCTCGCGCGAGCGCTCCTCCGCCACGGAGAGCGCGGCGAGGTCGGCCGCTGCGTCGCCGGTGCGCGCGACGCCCGCCGCCTCGAGGAGCTTCGCGAGGCGCGCCTCGGCGGCCGCGCGGCGCGCCTCCTGCTGGTCGAGCTCGCGGCGCTTGTCGGCGAGGCTGCGCGCGATCTCGCCGCGCTCGCGGAGGTCGGCGCGCGCCTTGTGGTGGCGCTTGACGAGCTGATCGGCGGCCTGATCCGCCGGCAGGGCGGCGAGGTCCGGCGCGTGCCGGGACGCGAGCTCCGCGACGTCCTCCGCGAACGCGAGGGCGTCGCGTTCCATGCCGCGCACGCGCCGGCGCTCGTGGGCCGCGCTGTCGGCCTTGCGGAACAGCGCGCCGAGCTCGTCGAGGATCGCCGTGGCCTCGTCCGTGGACGCGTCGCCGGGCAGGCCGAGCAGCCGCACGCTGTCCTCCCACTCGGCCCGCCACGCCTCGAGCGCGCGCGCGTGCTCTGCCCGCTCGCGCTCGAGGTCCTCGAGCTCGCGCTCGAGCTCCTTGCGCTCCCGGAGGCGGTCGCGGCGCTCGCGGGCGGCGAGCTCGATGGCCGCGAGCTCCTGCTCCGCGGCCTCGACGAGCGCCGGGAGGCGCGCGGCCGCGTCGTCGGGCGCGCCGGTCAGGGGCAGGCCGGCGCGCGCGCCCTGGATCGCCGCGTGGAGCTCGGCCGCGTGCGCCTGCATCCGCGCCCGCAGCGCCTCGGCCTCCGCCTCCGCGGCGCGCAGGCGGTCGACCGTGGCGGTCAGGCCCGCGTAGCGGCCGAGCCAGCCGCGCATCTCCTCGGGCGAGCGCGGCGCGACCCCCGCGGGCCGCCACAGCGCGACCCACGCGGCCTCGGCCTCGTCGGCGCGGCGCGCGAGCGCGGCGCGCTCGGCGGCGAGCTGCGCCTGATCGGCCTCGGCGCGCGCCTTGTCCGCGAGCAGCCGCGCGAGGCGCGCGACCCTGTCGGCCTCGCGGCGCAGCCGGTCGGCGAGGGCGTCGGCGACGCGCACCAGCTCGGCGTACTCGTCGGGCTTCGCGCGGCTCGCCGCGGGCGGCTCGTCGCGCGCGGTGAGCGACGGCCGCCGCCCCGCGCCGGGCGAGGCGGGCGCGTCCTTGCCGAGGTCGAAGAGCGAGGCGGTGTGGATGGCCGCCGCCGTGGCGCGGGCGCTCCCCTTCGACTGGAGGGCGCGCAGCAGCGCCTTGAAGGCGGCGTCCCGGCGCTCGCGCGCCTCGGTGAGGTCGGCCTCCGTGGGCACGGCGCCGGCGCGCTGGAGGGCGTCGATCTCGCGCGCGCTCTCGCGCAGGCGCGCCTCGATCTCCGCGGCGCGCTCGCCGAGCCGCTCCCGCTCGCGGGCGAGGGCGCCCCACTGCGCGGCCGCCTGGTCGACCGTCTCGGGCAGCGGGACGGGCAGGGCGCTCGCCTCGGCGGCGGACAGCGGCCGCTGCGCGGGGGAGCCGGCCGCGCCGGCCGCGCCGAGGCCGAGCCGGTCGCGCTGCGCGTCGGCCTCGCGGGCGAGCCGCGCCGCCGCGGCGGCGGCGTCGCGCAGGCGCTGCTCGAGGTCACCCTGCTTCTGCGCGCGCGAGAGCGCGCCCCGGAGCGGGGCCGGGTCCTCGCCCGGCGGCAGCTCAGCCAGCCGGCGCGCGCAGGCGTCGCGCCGGGCGCGGTGCGCGGCGAGCAGCCGCTCGACCTCGCGCGGCTTGGCCTCGACGGCGCCGCGATCGCGGGCGAGCCGCTTGATGCGCGCCTCGGTCGCGACGTCGACGCGCATCGCCTCGAGCCGCGCGGGCTCGGCGCCGTCCACGAGCGAGGCGTCGCGCCCGAGCCGGCGGAGGATCGCGCGCGCCTCTTCCTCCAGGCCGTGGAGTTCGGCCCGGACGCGCGGCAGGTCGACGGCGGCCTTGCGGTGGCTCCCGAGCCGGGTGACGAGGCCGTCGATCACGCCCGGATCGAGCTCGGCGAGCGACGCGGGGACGTGCAGCGCGGCGTGGCGGGCCTCGAGCTCCTCGATGTCGGCGCGGAGCCGCTCGGCCTGGGCGGCCGCGTCGGCGGCGCGGTCCTGCGCGTCCTCGCGGTCGCGCTGCGCGCCCTCGGGCAGGAGGACGACGTCGCCGAGCGCGGCGCGCCGGCCGAGGATCGCGCGCCGCGCCTCCAGCAGCGGGAGCACGCGGAGCGCGCGCCGCAGCCGCTTGTCGGTCGCGCGCGTCGCGCGCAGCTCGGCGTCGACGCGCTCCTGCTCGGCGCGGGCCTCGTCGATCTCCTGCCGCTTGCGCGTCCAGTCCGCGGGCGGCCGCGCGGCGCCCTTCGCCTTGTTGCGCGCCTCCTCGAAGGCCTTGATCGCCTCGTTGAGCGGGCGGGTCCTCGCCTGGGGCGTGAAGATCTCGTCGGCCTCCTGGCGCAGCGTGGTGAGGAGCTGCTGGAGCCCCGGCCCGCCGAGGCCGGCGCCGAACAGGCTCTGGCCGACGTCGCCCTTGCCCTGGAGCAGCGCCTCGGCGCCCTGCCGGAGCGTGTCGTGATCGAGGCCGAAGGAGGTGCGGAACAGCTCCTCGGTGACGCCGCCGAGCACCGGCGCGAGCGCGGCGTCGTCGAGGGGGTTGTCGTCCGGGTCGCGGAGCGTCTTCACGCGGCCCTTGCGGCGGACGAGCGCGACGGCCGTGTCGCCCCGGCTCGCGAGCCGGCCGCCGACGCGCAGATCGGTGTTGTGGTGGAGGTGGGCGTCCGGGGTGATGTGCGGGATGCCGTAGAGCAGGCCGCGGATCGCCCGCAGCGCGGTGCTCTTGCCGGCCTCGTTGGGGCCGTAGATGAGGTGGAGGCCCGGCGACGGGGCGGAGAAGTCGAGCCGGAGATCCGTGAAGGGACCGAACGCGAGGAGGTGGAGCTCTAGGATCTTCACGAGGTCGCCGGCCGGGCGCAGGGGCAGCGCTCGCCCCTGAACGGATAGCAAGTGCGAAACCTCCGCGCGTTGTCAAGGCGCTCTTCGCTGTGCTGCGGCTGTCGGTTCGCTCGAGATGGCAGGCGGGCCGCGCTGGAACCAGCAGGCGGGCGGGCCGCGCGTCCGGCTCAGCGGCGCTGCGTCGCCGGCGGATGCAGGAAGGCGCTCCACGAGCCGCGGCGCGGCGCCTTGCCGAGCAGCACCTCGGCGAGCGCTTCGCTGATCGGGAGCCCGGGGGTCCTCTCCAGCCAGAAGAACTCGCCGGAAGGATTCACCTCGAGGAAGACGTGCCGTCCGTCCGGCGTGCGGAGGATGTCGATGGCGCCGTAGTTGAGGCCGAGTCGATCCATGAGCCGGAGCACCCCGGCCTCGACGTCGGGCGGGAGCGCGTCTTTGCGCCAGGTATCGATGAGCTCGATCCCCTGCCGTCGCCAGTCGATCTCGGCGCCAGGCGCCGCCTGCGAGTCGACCGAGGCCGAGAAGACGCGCTCGCCGACGACGGTCACCCGCAGCTCGCGCGCCTTCGGGATCTTCTCCTGGAAGGTCATCGGGCAGAGCGAGAGCCCCCGCATGTCCGCGAGGTCCTCGGCCCCGAGGGCGTTCGTGAAGACCACGTGCTCCTCGCCCTCGCGGTAGACGGCGAACGACGAGAGCATCTTGGCGATCACCCCGCCGGGGCAGGCGGCGGCGAAGGCGCGCGCGGCGTCGGCGTCGTTGGTTGTGAGCGTGCGCGGCGTGTCGAGCCCGACCTCGCGCGCGATGTCGAGCTGCACCTGCTTGTTCGACGCGAAGCGCACCGCCGGCAGGGGGTCGACCTGCGGGACGCGGAGCGCCGCCAGCATGCCCTCCACGGTCTGCTTCGCCTCCTGGATCGACGCGCTCCGGAGCTGCGGGTCCATCGACGCGGGCAGCCCGCCGCCGTGAGCGACCCGGCGATACCAGACGGCTGTCACGTCGCCGAGATCGAGCTCGCCCCCCCCGGCGCCCGGCGCGCGCAGCGTGGAGCGGCCGGCGCCGGGCCCCGAGGCGAGCGCGAGCCGCGCCCCGTGCGGGAAAGCGTCGGTGTCGAAGCGGAAGGCCCGGTCGCCCAGCCTGGCGATCGCGGCGGCGACGCGGTCGACACACTCGTTGTCCTGGCTGTGCGTGATGATGAGGACTGTCACGGGCTCTCCGTCGGAGCGAGCAGGGCCTCCGCCAGCGCATCGGCGATCGGCAGGCCGAGATCCCGCTCCAGCATGCCCCACTCACCGGCGGGGTTGACCTCGAGAAAGACGTGCTCCCCGTCCGGCGTCCGGATGAGGTCGACGGCCCCGAAGACAAGGCCGAGCGCGCGCAGGAGCGCGCCGAGCTGCGCCTCGACGTCGGGCGGGAGCGCGTCCTGCTCCCACCCGATGCCGGCATGGCTGACGGCCGGGTGGCGCCAGTCGACAGCGATCGACTCGTAGCGCGAGGCGTCGAGCGCGCCGGGGAAGCACCGGCCGTCGACGCAGACGACGCGCAGCTCGCGCGCCTTGGGGATGCGCTCCTGGAAGACCATGGGGCTCTGGCGCAGGCCGGCGAGGGCGTCGAGATCGGCCGCCGAGACGGCGTGCGTGAAGACGAAGGGCGCGCCGCCGGCGAGGCTCATCGAGAAGGGCGTGAGCATCTTGGCGACCATGCCGCCGCCGAGGCGCGCGAAGAAGGCGCGGACCTCGGCCGCGTCGTTCGTCACCAGCGTCTCGGGGATGCGCAGGCCGACCGACGCGGCCACCGCGAGCTGGCGCAGCTTGTCCTGGGCGCGCTCCTCGGCCGCCGGCTCGTTGATCCATCGCCGCGCGGGCAGCCCGCCCAGCCAGCCGATCAGCGTCGCCATCGACTCGCGCACGCAGGCGGCGCGGTACGCCTCGGGGATGCCCTCGCCGAGGCTCGGCGCCCAGAGGCGCCGGAGCCAGACGGCGGAGATCTCGTCTCCGTCGAGCGCGGCCCCGGCGTCCTCCAGGCGGCGGCGTACGCCGCCGGCCCCGAGCGCCGTCGAGAGGGCGATGTCGCGAGGAAACCGGTCGACGTTCAGGCGGACGGGGCGAGCGCCGCGCCGTCGCAGCGCGTCCGCCACGCGCCCGATCCCGAAGTCGTCCTGGGAATGCGAGACCAGGAGGACGCTCGCGCCCGCTGTCGTCACGTCAGGATGCCTCTCTCGCAAGGGCGCGGGCGGCTCATCCGGCGCTCAGGTCTCGTCGCCGTCCGACGGGTACTTCAGCGTGGTGGCGATGGGGTCGCCCCCGCCCCCGCCGCCGTCCTCGTTGTCCGAGGGGTACTTCAGCGTCGTGGCGACCTTGCCGGCCTTGACGCCGGTCCGGACGCGCTTCTGGTCTTCCAGGAAGCGAGCGAAGAAGGGCACCGCCTCGGCGTTCTCCTCCTGCTCCTGCTGCTCGGGCTCGCGGAGATCGACATCAGCCATAAGAAACCTCCAGATTGCTTCGGCGGACCCGCCGAAGAGAAGAGATCCTATTTAAATGGCAATCAGCCGGCGCGCAAGTCCGCGGACACGCTGGGTACTGTCGCGGCGACACGATTCCGCTGTTGCGGCTGTCTTCCACGATCGCGGGTGTCCGGCTGTGTCTTGTTGGTTATTGTTAAGTAGTGTTGAGGGGGGATGCGGTTGGACGCGTGTGGGCGCGTGTCGTTTCGTGGGGTCGCGTATCGTTGCGCCCCGCGGCGATCGAGCGCTCCGCGGCGCGCTGCTCGCGGCTCACTTCACGTTCACGTCTTCGTCGCTGTCGGAGGGGTACTTGAGCGTGACGTTGCCGCCGCCGCCATCCTCGTTGTCCGAGGGGTACTTCATCGTGACGGGGCCCCCGCCGGCTTTGACGCCGGTCCGGACGCGCTTCTGGTCTTCCAGGAAGCGAGCGAAGAAGGGGACCTGCTCGGTTTGCTCGGTCTGCTCGGTCTGCTCGGGATCACGATCGATATCGGCCATGGGAACCTCCAGATGGTTGGATTGCCATGCGGCGGAGCCGCCGAGGCAGCATTCATCCGGTCGACCCGCATTGCACGTTAAGTTTTGCTATATTCGATGACCTCACCCGGGCGAGGGCGTGACTTCCTGAGCCTGCTTCGCCCGTGGTACTTTGCTCGACCCCCCATGCCCGCCGGGTTCTCACGCTCGATCCACGCGATCGCAACCGACGGCCACCGCGGCTCGATCGCCGGCGCCGCGATCGGGGCGCTCCTGCTCATCGCCTGGCTCGCGTGGTTCTTCCTCGCCCGCGTCGGGCGGTACGAGGCGAGCGTGAGCGCGCGCCTCGAGGTGGGGCAAGCAGCGCACCGGGTCGAGGCGCCGCTCGACGGGAGGGTCGCCGCCGTCCACCTCGACCTCGGGGCCGACGTCGCCGCGGGCGACGTCCTGATCGAGCTCGACGTGGAGCCGCTCCGCCGCGAGATCGACGACAAGCAGGCCCGGCTCGCGGCGATCGCCGGGCAGATGGATCCGCTCCGGGCCGAGATCGCGGCGCGGGCGCGGGCGCTGCGCGACGGGGCGGAGGCGGCGCGCGCGCACGTCGACGAGGCGAAGGCGCGGATCCGGGAGGCCGAGGCGGGCGCGCGCTTCCAGGAGCTCGAGGCGGCGCGGGCCGTGCGCCTGCGGCAGGACGGGCTCGTGTCGGAGGCCGACGCGGCGCGGCTCGCGGCCGAGGCGCTGTCGAGGCGCTCGGCGACCGAGGCGCTCGACCGCGCCGCAGCGCGGGCCTACGTCGAGCGGCGCGCCGGGCAAGGCGAGCAGGAGGCCGAGCTCGCGCGGCTCGACCGCGAGGCGGCCTCGCTCGAGGGCGAGCGGCTCGTGCTGGAGGCGGCGATCAAGGGGCTGCTCGCCGAGATCGAGCGGCGCAAGATCCGCTCGCCGATCGCCGGTCGGGTCGGCGAGATCTCGGTGCTGCGGGCCGGCTCCTTCGTGCGCGAAGGAGACGTCGTCGCCGCCGTCGTGCCGCCCGGCGAGCTCAGGGTGATCGCGGAGTTCCCGCCCTCGTCCGTCGGCCGGATCGGCGCGGGGCAGGAGGGACGCCTGCGCCTCGATGCGTTCCCCTGGACCGAGTACGGCACCCTGGCCACGACGGTCGAGCGCGTCGCCAGCGAGACGCAGGAGGGCCGAATCCGCGTGGAGCTCGGCGTGCGCCCCGACCCGGCGTCGCCGATCCCGATGCAACACGGGCTCCCCGGCAGCGTCGTCATCGAGACGGAGCGCGTCTCGCCGGCCTCGCTCGTGCTGCGGGCCGCAGGGCAGATCGTGAGGGTCCGCGGCGGAGCGGGCGGGTGACGGAGGGGACGACGGACGATCCCCGATTTGCGGCGGAGCGGGCCGCGAGCGCCGATCGCCCTCGCCGAGCGTCGGGCCCGAGGCGGAGGCTCCTCGCGCCGGAGGTCGTGCAGACGTCGGCGATGGATTGCGGGCCGGCCACGCTCAAGTGCGTGCTCGAGGGCTTCGGCATCGACGTGAGCTACGGGCGCCTGCGCGAGGCCTGCCAGACCGACGTCGACGGCACCTCCATCGACACGCTGGAGGACCTCGCGGAGCAGCTCGGGCTCGTTGCCCAGCAGATCCTCGTCCCGCCCGAGCACGTGCTGCTCGACGAGGCCCAGGCGCTGCCCGCGCTGGCGATCGTGCGGCAGTCGACAGGGCCGCTGCACCTCGTCGTGATCTGGCGCCGGCACGGCGGCCTCGTCCAGGTCATGGACCCGGGCACGGGGCGGCGCTGGGTGACGCGACGGCAGCTCGAAGGCGAGCTCTACCAGCACGAGCTGCCCATGGCCGCGGCGGACTTCCGCGCCTGGGCGGCGAGCGACGGGTTCACGCGGCCGCTCGGGCGCCGGCTCGCCTGGCTCGGCGCGGGGACGCAGCCGCTCGAGGCGGCGCTCTCGGACCCGGGGTGGCGCGCGATCGCGGCGCTCGACGCCGGCGCGCGCCTTGTGACGTCCCTCGTGCGCTCCGGCGGCCTCGGCCGCGGTCGCGAGGCCGCCCGCGTGCTGGGCGCGCTGCTCGAGAAGGGGCCCGCGGCCGCTGGGGAGGAGAGGATCCCGCCCGCCTTCTGGACGGCGCGCCAGGGGCCGGCCGGCCCGCGCGGGGAGGAGCTCGTCGTCGCGCGGGGCGCCGTGCTCGTGCGGATCCGCGGGCGGCGCCCGCCCAGCCACGCCCGCGCCCCGGGAGGCCGCGGCGGCGCGCCGGGAGCCGCCGCGCCCGCGCCGCCGCCTCCCGGCGAGGCGGCCCCTCACGCCGGCGTGCGCCTCGCCCCCGACCTCGCCGCCGCCCTCGCGGAGCCAAAGGTCCGACCCGGGCGCGAGCTCCTCCGGATGATCCGCGAGGACGGGCTGCTGACGCCCGCGGTGCTCGCCGGCGCGCTCGCGCTCAGCGTCGCGACGGTGGTGCTGGAGAGCCTCCTCTTCCGCGGGTTGCTCCAGATCTCCAATGATCTCGCGCTGTTCGAGCAGCGCCTCGCCGCCATCGCCGCCCTCGCCCTGTTCCTCGCGGTCGAGCTCGCCATCGATCTCTCGCTGACAACGGGGGTGATCCGGCTCGGGCGCCACCTCGAGGTCCGGCTGCGGATGGCGTTCCTCTCGAAGATCCCGCGCATCGGCGATCGCTACTTCCACAGCCGTCCGGCCTCGGACATGGCGCAGCGCGGCCACAGCCTGCACGTGCTCCGCGGCCTGCCGGCGTTCGGCGGCCAGCTCGCGCGCTCGGCGCTCGATCTCGCGGTGACCACGGCGGCGATCGTCTGGATCGATCCCGCGAGCGCGCGCCTCGCCGTGCCGTGCGCCGCGCTGGCGCTGGCGCTGCCGCTCGCGGGGAGCCGCGTGCTCGTCGAGCGCGACCTGCGCGTCCGCACCCACGCCGGCGCGCTCACGAGCTTCTACCTCGACGCCCTCCTCGGCCTCGTGCCGATCCGGGCGCACGCGGCGGAGCGGGCCGTGCGGCGCCAGCACGCGGGCCTGCTCGGGGAGTGGGCGCTCGCCGGCCGCGCGCTGCTCCGCGCGGCCCTCGCCGTCGACGGGGCGCAGGCGCTGCTCGGCTTCGCGCTCGCCGCGTGGATCCTCGGCGACTTCCTCGCCCGCGGGGGCGCGCTCTCGCGGGCGCTCCTGCTCTTCTACTGGGCCCTCGCGCTGCCGGCCATCGGGCAGGCGCTCGCGAGCACGCTGCTCCAGTACCCGGCGCACCGGAACACGGCGCTGCGCCTGCTCGAGCCGCTCGGCGCGCCCGAGGAGTCGCGCGCCGGCGACGCGCCCGGCGCGGCGACGCCGTCGCCAGCGCAGGCCGGAGCCGGGGGCGCGGGCTGCGCGATCGCCTTCGAGCGCGTGCGCATCCAGGCCGCCGGTCACGTGATCCTCGACGCTGTCGATCTCCAGATCGCGGCGGGCAGCCATGTGGCGATCGTGGGGCCGTCGGGCGCGGGGAAGTCGAGCCTCGTCGGGGTCCTGCTCGGGTGGCACAGGGCGAGCGAGGGGAGGGTCCTCGTCGACGGCCGCCCGCTCGACGGCGAGCGGCTGCGCGCGCTGCGCGAGGAGACGGCGTGGGTCGACCCGGCGATCCAGATCTGGAACCGGTCGTTCCTCGACAACCTGCGCTACGGCGCGCCCGACGACGCGGCCGACTTCGGCCCTGTCGTCGAGGAGGCCGAGCTGCGCGAGGTGCTGGAGCGGCTGCCGGAAGGGCAGAAGACCCTGCTCGGCGAGGGCGGAGGGCTCGTCTCCGGCGGCGAGGGGCAGCGCGTGCGCTTCGGCCGGGCGATGATGCGGAGCGAGGCGCGGCTCGCGATCCTCGACGAGCCGTTCCGCGGCCTCGACAGGGAGCGCCGCCGGGCGCTGCTCGCCCGGGCGCGGCGGCGCTTTCGCCGCGCGACGATCCTGTGCGTCACCCACGACGTCGGCGAGACGCGCTCGTTCGAGCGCGTGCTCGTCGTGGACGGCGGGCGCGTCGTCGAGGACGGGGCGCCCGACGAGCTCGCGGCGCGGCCCGGCTCGCGCTACAGCGCGCTGCTGGACGCCGAGGCGGCCGTGCAGCGAGGGCTCTGGTCGAGCGGCGGGTGGCGCAGGGTGAAGGTCGTGCGCGGGCGGATCGCCGAGGGCGCGGCGGCGCCGGCCGAGGGCGAGCGGGGATGACGGCGGAGGCGCTGCGCGGGTGGGGCGCTCGGCCGGACGAGGCGGTCGACGCGCTCGGAGCCCTCGAGTGGCCCGCCGAGCGCCTCGGCGACGCGCTCGAGGCGCTCGCGCTGCAGGGCGGCCTCCGCCCGCGCGCTGTCGCGGCGCCCATCCCGACAGCCGGCCACCTCCGCAGCGCCGACGCGCTCGGGGCGTGGATCGATCAGGCCGCGGGCTACCTCGGCGTCGAGGCGGAGCCGATCGCGGCGCGCTACGACGAGGTCGACGCCGCGCTCCCGCGCGTGGCGCCCGCGCTCGTGTGGCTGCGCGGCGGCGAGGCGCCCCGCTTCCTCGCCGTCGCGGGGCGCAGCGGGCGGGACCTCCTTGTGCTCCGCGCCGACCGCTCCACGGCGCGCGTGCCCGTCGCGGCGATCGCCGGCCGCGTCTCCCGCCCGCTCGAGGCGCAGGTGCTCCCGGAGATCGATCGCGTCCTCGCGCGCGCCGGCGTTCGGCCGCGCCGGCTCGGGCGCGCGCGGCGGGCCCTGCTCCGCGAGCGCCTCGGGCCGGTGATCCTCGACGGCATCTGGAGCCTGCGCCTGCCGCCGGGCGCGTCGTTCCGGCGGCAGATCGCGGCCGCGCGGATCCCGCGCCGCCTCCTCGGCCTGCTCGTCGCCCACGTGTCGGCTTACACGCTCTGGATCCTGGTGTGGATGACCGTGGGGCGCAGCATCCTCGACGATCACCTCGACGAGGGGTGGCTCGTCGCCGGCGCGCTGCTGCTCGCGACGGTGGTCCCGCTGCGCCAGCTCATGGCGTGGCTTTCCGGCGTGGCCGCGATCGACTCGAGCGCGCTGATCAAGCAGCGCCTGCTCGCGGGCGCGCTCGCGCTCGACGCCGAGGAGGTGCGCAGCGAGGGCGCAGGCCGCTTCCTCGGCCGCGTGATCGAGTCCGAGGCGATCGAGGCGCTCGCGATGGGCGGCGGCGTCGCGGCCGTCGCGTCGGCGTTCGAGCTCGCCGCGGCGGCGGTCGTGCTCGCTCAGGGGGCGGCCGGCGCGACCCACGCGCTCCTGCTCGTCGCCTGGGCGGCGCTTGTCATCGCGCTCTGCGTGCGCTTCTACCGGCGTCGCGCGCGCTGGACCGCCGCGCGGCTCGCGATGACCCACGACCTCATCGAGCGCCTGGTCGGCCACCGGACCCGCCTCGCCCAGGAGCGCCACGGCCGCTGGCACCACGGCGAGGACGAGGCGCTCTCGCAGTACCTGCTGCGATCGCGCGAGCTCGACAGGAGCCAGATCGAGATCGGCGCGCTGATGCCGCGGGGCTGGCTCATCGCGGGCATCGTCGGCCTGCTGCCGCCGTTCCTCGCGGGCTCCGGCTCCACCGGGGCGTACGCGGTGGCGCTGGGCGGCGTCCTGCTCGCGAGCCGCTCGCTCCAGGGGCTGTCGGCCGGCCTGTCGAGCCTCGCCAGCGCGGCGATCGCGTGGGAGCAGGTCTCCACGCTCTTCCAGGCGGCCTCCCGCGGCGGGACGCCGCCGCCGCCCCTGCCGCCCGACGCGGGGCGGTCACCACAGCGCGTGCCAGGGGACGCGACCGGCCCGGACAGCGCGCGTGACGTGGAGGTCCGCGCGCCGGTCCTGGAGGCGCACGAGCTGTCCTTCCGGCACAAGGGCAGGGCTCGCCCCGCCGTGACGGACGTCTCGCTGCGGATCGCGGCGGGCGATCGCATCTTGCTCGAGGGGCCCTCGGGGGGAGGGAAGTCGACGCTGAGCGCCCTGCTCTCGGGGCTTCGCGCGCCGGACGCGGGGCTGCTCCTGCTGAACGGGCTCGACCGCCACATGCTGGGCGCCGCCGCGTGGCGCCGCCGCGTGGCGGCGGCGCCGCAGTTCCACGAGAACCACGTCCTCGCCGGGACGTTCGCGTACAACCTGCTGATGGGCAGGCGCTGGCCGCCGGGGCCCGGCGACACCGAGGAGGCCGAGGCGATCTGCCACGAGCTCGGCCTCGGCGAGCTGCTCGGCCGGATGCCGGGAGGGCTGGAGCAGCTCGTGGGCGAGACGGGCTGGCAGCTCTCGCACGGCGAGCGGAGCCGGCTCTACATCGCGCGCGCGCTGCTCCAGGGCGCCGAGGTCGTCGTGCTCGACGAGAGCTTCGCGGCGCTCGACCCCGAGACGCTGGAGCGCGCGCTGCGCTGCGTGCTCCGGCGCGCGCGCACGCTCGTTGTCATCGCCCACCCGTAGCTCTGCCTCGCGCTGCTCGCGGCCCGTCCACGCTCTCGCGTCGTCTCAGCCCACTCCGCTCGGCGCTTCCTGATGAAGCGAATCCACCGCTCTTCTCGATCGGAGCCCGCCAGCATGGCCGGGCTCCACAGCTGCTTGTCGTGCGCAAGACTTGCCATCTCCCCTGCGATGCATGTCATCGTCAGTCGATCCCCGAACCTTCTCAGGTGACTCCGTAGGTGTCGTCCGCTTGCCAGGCGATCAAGCGCTACAAAGGGGACGTTCGAACCCATGGATGCTGGACGTCACCTGCGTTGGCTCTAGAATTCATCCCAATGCGGGAAATCAAGAAGGACAGGCGGCTGCCCGTGGGCGCCGAGGTGCTCGCCGGAAAAGGAGTGCACTTCCGCGTCTGGGCGCCGGCCCGGCGCAGGGTCGAGGTCGTGCTCGAGGCCGGCCCCGGGAGCGGCGAGGCCGCCGTGCTGCGGCCCGAGGAGGGCGGCTACTTCGCGGGGCTCGTCCCCGCGGCCGCGAGCGGCACCCGCTACCGCTTCCGGCTCGACGACGGCGAGAAGCTCTATCCCGACCCCGCCTCGCGCGCGCAGCCGGAAGGACCGCACGGGCCCTCGGAGGTGGTCGACCCGGGCGCGTTCGCCTGGAGCGACGCCGGCTTCCGGGGAGCCCCGCTGAAGGGGCAAGTCGTCTACGAGATGCACGTCGGCACGTTCACCCGGGAAGGCACCTGGGAGGCCGCGGCCCGCGAGCTGCCCGAGCTCGCCCGGATCGGCATTTCCTTGATCGAGCTGATGCCGGTGAACGAGGTCCCCGGCCGGTTCAACTGGGGCTACGACGGCGTGAACCTGTTCGCGCCGACGCGCCTCTACGGCAGCCCCGACGATCTCCGCCGCTTCGTCGACGCGGCGCACCGCGCCGGGATCGGCGTGATCCTCGATGTCGTCTACAACCACCTCGGGCCGGACGGCAATTACCTCGGTGAGTTCTCGAAGGACTATTTCTCCGAGCGGCACAAGACGGACTGGGGCGCCGCGATCAACTTCGACGGCCCGCGCTCCGAGGCGGTGAGGGAGTACTTCATCGCCAACGCCGGTTACTGGATCGACGAGTTCCACCTGGACGGGCTCCGGCTCGACGCGACGCAGAACATCTACGACGGCTCGAAGGACCACATCCTCGCCGCGATCGCGCGCCGCGTCCGGGAGGCCGCGGGGGGCAAGGCGATGTTCATCGTGGCCGAGAACGAGTCGCAGGAAGAGTGGCTGATCCGCGCCGCCGATCGGGGCGGCTACGGGCTCGACGCCATGTGGAACGACGACTTCCACCACAGCGCCAAGGTGGCGCTCACCGGCCATAACGAGGCCTACTACACGGATCACCAGGGCTCGCCCCAGGAGTTCATCTCCGCCCTGAAATACGGGTTCCTCTTCCAGGGGCAGCGCTATGAATGGCAGAAGCAGCGGCGAGGCACGCCGGCGCTCGGCATGGATCCGGCCCGCTTCGTCCTCTTCCTGGAGAACCACGATCAGGTCGCCAACACGGCGAAGGGCGAGCGGCTCTACCACCTCGCGTCCCACGGAAAATTCAGGGCGATGACGGCGCTCCTGCTCCTCGCCCCGGGGACGCCCATGCTCTTTCAAGGGCAGGAGTTCGGGTCCTCGGCGCCGTTCCTCTTCTTCGCCGACCACAACGCCGAGCTCGCGCCGCTCGTGCGCAAAGGCAGGGCGGAGTTCCTGACGCAGTTCCCCTCGTGCGCCGCGCCCGAGGTGAGCGCGCGCCTCGACGATCCGGCCGACCCGGCGACGTTCGAGCGCTGCAAGCTCGACTTCTCCGAGCGCGAGCGCAACGCGGGCCTCTACGCCCTCCACGCGGACCTCATCGCGCTGCGCCGGCGCGATCCCGTGATCTCGGCCCAGCGCCCGCGCGGCGTGGACGGGGCCGTCCTCGCCGACCAGGCCTTCCTCCTCCGCTACTTCGGCGACGACGGCGACGATCGGCTGCTCCTCGTCAACCTCGGGCGGGACATCCATCGAGGGTCCTTGCCGGAGCCGCTCTTCGCCCCGCCGCCGGGGCGCCGCTGGGAGACGTCGTGGTCCAGCGAATCCCCCTCTTACGGGGGGCAAGGCAGTCCACCAGTCATGACCGAGGATGGCGTCCACATCCCGGGCGAAGCGGCGATCCTCCTCCACCCCGTGGTCGGAGCGCCGGTGCCCGAGAAGACGAGCGCCAACCCTCGCCCCGAGGAGCCCGAGAAGAATGTACGCTGACGAGATCTGCCGGATGATGGTCTGGTCCCGGGGCACCGCCCCCGCCACGCACGACGACGCGGAGCACGGCTCGGATCCGCTCACGCGGGAGTGGCTCGTCACGAACGGCCTGGGCGGCTATGCGTCGGGCACCATCTCCGGCGCCGTGACCCGTCGGTTCCATGGACTGCTGATCTCCGCGCTGCCCGCGCCGCTCGGCCGCACCATGATGCTCAGCGATCTGAGCATCCGCGTCGTCACCCCGGACGGCAAGGTGTACCAGGTGGGCGGGCAGGAGCCGTGGCTCGACGAGACCTCGGCGGAGGTCATCGATCTCGCCGAGTTCCGCCTCGAGGCCGGGCTGCCGGTGTGGCGCTACGAGGGCGCGGGGATGGTCTTCGAGCGGCGCCTGCTCCTGCCCCACGGGCAGAACACGGTCCACGTCACGTACACGCTCCTCGAGGGGGCTGGGCCGGTCCGGATCGAGCTCCAGCCGTGGGTGAACTTCCGCCCCCACGAGGGCGCGCTCGACCGGCCGGTGGCGGGGCCTTATGCGCTGACCGTGGTCGAGGACCGCTACGAGCTCGCCTCGCCGAGCGACCTCCCGCCGCTCCGGCTCCAGGTCCAGGGCGCGCGCGCCGAGTTCAGGATCGAGAGCGCCCGGCTGCGCAACGTGCGCTACCGGATCGAGCAGAGCCGCGGATACGACGCCGTCGGCGAGTTCTACAGCCCGGGTCGCTTCAGCCTCGAGCTCCCGGTCTCGGGCAGCGTGACCCTGGTCGCCTCGACCGAGGCGTGGGAGACGATCAACGCCCTCTCCACGGAGGAGGTGCAGCGCGCCGAGCGCAAGCGCCGGACCCGGCTCCTGCTCGCCGCGGCGCCCGAGGTCCGCTCCGGGCCGCCGGCGGAGCTCATCTTCGGCGCCGACCAGTTCCTCATCACGCCCGCCGGCCGCGTCGAGGACGCCGCCCGCG
The DNA here is from genome assembly GCF_051519835.1 of Sorangium sp. So ce176. NCBI lineage: Bacteria > Pseudomonadati > Myxococcota > Polyangiales > Polyangiaceae > Sorangium > Sorangium sp. So ce176. Next base: position 9,356,218 of record NZ_CP150371.1, on the reverse strand, counting down.
CCCGGGCCGGCGGCGACGAGGTGCGCACCGTCATCGCGGGATACCACTGGTTCACCGACTGGGGCCGCGACACGATGATCAGCCTGGAAGGGCTGACGCTCGTCACCGGGCGCCACACAGAGGCGGGCTATATCCTGCGCACGTTCGCCCATTACGTGAAGCACGGGCTCATCCCCAACATGTTCCCGGAGGGCAAGAACGACGGGCTCTATCACACAGCCGACGCGACCCTCTGGTTCTTCCACGCGCTCGATCGCTACCTCACGTACACCGGCGATCGCGAGACGCTCCGGTTCATCCTGCCCACGCTGACCGATATCGTCGAGCACCACACCCGCGGGACGCGCTTCGGGATCGGCGTCGACCCGAAGGACGGCCTCGTGCGCCAGGGCGAGGAGGGCTATCAGCTCACCTGGATGGACGCGAAGGTCGGCGATTACGTGGTCACGCCCCGCCGGGGAAAGGCGGTGGAGATCAACGCGCTCTGGTACAACGCCCTCCGCCTGATGGAGCGCTGGGTGCGCGAGTCGGAGGGCGACGCCGCGTCGCAGCGCCACGGCGCGGCGGCCGACAGGGCCAAGGCGTCGTTCAACCAGCGCTTCTGGAGCGAGGAGAAGGGCTATCTCTACGATCTGATCGACGGCGAGCAGGGCACGGACGACGCCTTCCGGCCGAACCAGATCTTCTCGATCTCGCTGCCGAACCCGGTGCTCGATCCCGCCCGCTGGAAGGGCATCGTCGACCAGGTCAAGGAGCGGCTGTGGACGCCCGTCGGCCTCAGGTCGCTCGCCCCGGGGCACCCGGATTACAAGCCCAAGTATTTCGGCGACCTCCGCGCGCGGGACCTGGCCTATCACCAGGGCACCGTGTGGGGGTGGCTCATGGGCCCGTTCGTCGACGCCTGGCTGAAGGTGTATCCCGCCGATCTCGCCGGGGCGCGGAGCCTGCTCGCGGGCTTCCCGCCGCACCTCGACGAGGCCTGCGCCGGGTCGATCAGCGAGATCTTCGACGCCGAGCCGCCGTTCACGCCCCGCGGGTGCGTGGCGCAGGCGTGGAGCGTGGCCGAGGTGCTGCGCGCCTACGCCCGGACGGCCCGCTCGGCGGGCTGAGCGGGGTCGCCCGGGGCGCGCTCTCGACGGATCAGGGCGGGCGATCAGGGCGGCTCGCCGGCGCCGAGCAGCCGCGAGATCAGCGTGTGCTCCACGTCGTCGAGCGCCTCGCGCAGGAACGCGGGATCGTCGAGGCGGATCGCGTCGTCGGCCTCGCGCGCCTCGGCGGGGAGCTTGTTCTTGAGGCTCGCGAACTCGCGCAGCAGCGAGGACAGGCCCACCTCGTCCTCGCGGAGCGCGCGCAGCGACCGCGTGAGCTGGCCGATGGCGTCGTCCCGCTCCTCGAGCGCGCCCACCTCGATCGGGGCGAGCGTGCGGGAGAGCACGCGCTCGATCCAGAGCCCGCCGCCGAGGTCGTTGGCGATCGCGCGGATCTGCCCCGTCCAGCGCTCGAAATCGGCGCGCAGCGCGGCGTGGGCGGGGGTCGCGCCGCACAGGATCACCCGCGCGGCGAGCGTGCGCCCGTCCGCCTCGGCGACGCGCTGCTCGAGCTGCTCCCGCGTCAGATCCACGATGTCGTCGGCGCTCGCGGCCGGGGAGAGATCGACCTCGCAGGCGCACCAGCGCACGACGTCGAGGGCGCGGTGCTCGACCGAGGTGATGCGGCCCTCGTCCACCGTGCAGAGGAGGGCGCCCTTCTCGCCTGTCTCGCGGGCGTGGCGGCCCTGGAGGTTGCCGGGGAACGCGATGTACGGGTCCTCGGAGAGCACCTCGCGGGTGTGCACGTGGCCGAGCGCCCAGTAGTCGTATCGCTTGCCGACAAGGGTGCTCAGGCTGCAAGGAGCGTAGTTGTCGTGGCCCTCGCGGCCGCCCAGGCAGGTGTGGAGCATGCCGATGTTGAAGAGCCCGGTGTGCGCGTCCGGGTAGCCCGCCGCGAGATCGTCGGTGACGGCCTTTGTCGCGAAGCTCTGGCCGTGGACGGCGACGCCGAGCCGGTCGAACACGACCGACTCGGGGCGGCGCGGGTCGAGCCGGCGGGCGTTCTCGGGGAGCTCCAGGTGACGGGTGATGTTGCTCTCGGCGTCGTGGTTGCCATAGAGGAGCACGACCTCCACCCGGGCGGCGCGCAGGCGGGAGAGCTGCGCGGCGAAGAACAGGCCCGTGCTGTAGTCCTTCCAGTCGCCGTCGTAGATGTCGCCCGCGAGGAGCAGGAGGTCGACCTCCTCGGTGAGGCAGAGGCTCACGAGGTTCTCGAGCGCGCGGCGGGTCGCCCCGCGGATCTGCTCGACAGGGGCGCCTGGATAACGGCCGAGCCCGCGGAGCGGGCTGTCGATGTGGAGGTCGGCGGCGTGGACGAACTTCATGGGCTGGCGCGGCCGGAGCTTAGCCGCTTCTCGCCGCGAGCGCTGCTCATCCGATGAGTATCGTCTCACCGGCCGTCGCCGGGCTCGACCGCCCGGAGACAGCGCCCCCCGAGCTCGTCCAGCCGGAGGGCGAGCGTCGTGTCGAGCCGCCCGCGCTCTGCCGGGCTCGTGCCGGCGGCGGTCGTCTTGACATGCGCGGCGCGCTGTCATGCAGTGTTCGGCCGATGCCGCGCCCGTCGCCTCGCCTCACGGAGCCCGCCCCGCGCTGCCTCGCCCCGGGAAGAGCGGTGTCCCGTTGAGCCCGGCGACCGCGCTGCTCCGGCGGATCTGCGAGGTGAAGGACGGCGAGGCCGCAGCGCTGCTGTGGAGCTTCGCCTACTTCTTCTGTCTCCTGTTCAGCTACTACGTGATGCGCCCCGTGCGCGAGGAGATGGGCATCTCCGGCGGGATGGACAGGCTGCCCTGGCTGTTCACCGCCGTCTTCGCGGCGATGCTCGCGGCCGTGCCCGCGTTCTCCGCGCTCGTGGCGCGCTTGCCGCGGCGGCGGTTCATCCCGATCGTCTATCACTTCTTCGCGTCGAACCTGCTCGTCTTCTTCGGGCTGCTCTCGCTCGGCGCGCCGCGCGCGGAGGTGGGCAAGGTCTTCTATGTCTGGCTGAGCGTCTTCAACCTGTTCGCCGTGTCCGTGTTCTGGGGGTTCATGGCGGACCTCTGGCGCAGCGAGCAGGGCAAGCGCCTCTTCGGCTTCATCGCGGCCGGCGGCAGCGCCGGCGCGCTCGCCGGCTCGTTCATCACGGCCGCGCAGGCCCGGCAGATCGGGACAGCGAACCTCCTCCTGCTGTCGGCGGCGCTGCTCGAGCTCGCCGTGCTCTGCGTGGGGCGGCTGAACCGCCTCGCCGACCAGCTCGGCGACGGGGCGACGGGGCCCGACGGGAGCGCGGCGGAGGAGCGCATCGGCGGGGGCGCGCTCCGCGGGGTGACGCTCGTTTTGCGGTCGCCGTACCTGCTCGGGATCTGCGCGCAGACGCTCTTCCTGTCGGTGACCGCGACGGTGCTCTACTTCGAGCAGGCGCGGATCGTCTCCGCGCAATCGATGGATCCCGCGCGGCGGACAGCGATGTTCGCGTCCATCGATCTCACCGTGAACGTGATCACGATCCTCGTGCAGGTGCTCGTGACAGGGAGGCTCATGACGCGGGTGGGCCTCGGGGTCGCGCTCGCTGTCGTCCCGGTTGTCACGGGCGTCGGGTTCGCGGCGCTCGCGGCGCAGCCCACGATCTGGATGATCGCCGCGTTCCAGGGGCTCCGGCGGGCGATCCACTATGCGGTGGACCGGCCGGCGCGGGAGATCCTGTTCACGGTGGTCGCGCGCGAGGAGAAGTACAAGGCGAAGAGCTTCATCGACACAGTGGCGTTCCGCGGCGGGGACGCCGCGAGCGCGTGGGCCCTGTCGGGCCTGTCGGCGCTCGGGGTGAAGGCGGCGGGGCTGTCGCTGATGATGCTGCCGGTCGCGGGGGGATGGGTGCTGCTGAGCCACTACCTGGCGCGGAGGCAGGCGGAGCGCGCCCGCAGGGAGGCGGGCTGACGCGGGCCGGGTCCTAGCGGACGCACGTGCAGGCCGAGTGCTCGTCGTCGGGCCCGTCTTTGCCCTGCTCGCCCCTGTCGACGACCTTCGCGTCCATGCCGAGCTGCTGCAGGAGCTCGGTGACGAGCGCGATGGCCTCCCGCTTGTCCGCCTGCGTGCGCGGAGAAGACCACGCGTCGCTCTTCGCGACAAGCGTCCTCACCAGGGCGTCGATTTGCGGGGGGAGGGGCACGGCGCCGTCGAGGGCAGCCGGCGCGTGCCTCGCTTGCGGGGCCTTATCGACGATCCAGGTCACCTGCTCGATCGGGGTGGACGCCTCCGGATCCGGTGCGCTCTCCGACGGCGGCTCCGGCGCTTCCTCGATCTCGACGGTTTGCGGCCGGGGGTCGGCTGCCTTGCCGACGCTGTCCGAAGCAGGGTTGTACCCTGCCAGCATGTCCTCCGGGGTGCTGGCCTGGTCGTCACCGGGCTTGTTCGGGTCGACGTTCGCGGCAGGGCTGAAGCCGCTGGTGATGGCGCTCGGGCCTGCTGCGGGCAGCGCGTGGAGCCCGCTGGGCGCCGGGGCTCCGGTCACCATCGCGTCGCTGCTGCTGGCGACGTCCGCCGGCGTGGCCTTCTTCTCCTGAAGGTCGATACCGAACATGTCGTCCGCGGAAACGATCCGCCAGGGGGTGCCCTGCTTGTCGCGAACCACGATCTCCCCGGAGTGGGGGAGTTTGCCGACGTGACCCAGGATCTGGTCGGCCACGGTATCGCCGAATTGCTCCGCGATGGCCGCTCGTTGCTCGTCCGTATCGAAGTCGAAGTGCTTCTCCTTCGGCTTGGTGTTCTGCTTCTCCTCGATGCGCCGGGATGCTCTGTCGAACACGGCATCGAGCTCGTCCGACCGAAGCGGTCTTGGCTCGACCTCGACCTCGCGGAAGCGCTTGCCGTTGTGCTCGCGGTCGATGACCCGGGTGATGGTCATGCGCGAAGGCGGCAGGAGGACCTCTTTCTGCGGCTGATTGTAGGCGGTCGTGTCCTCGGGCCGCTGCCCGTCGGGGTAGGAGAACATCACCGTCGGGTAGCGGTTCGTCGTCTTGATCGTCATCATGAGCCCGCCGTCCTGGACCCATTGATCCAGGGCCAGGTCGGAGGTCCATGACGTCGAACTGGGGAGGAACTCGTCGAGCGTGTTGCCCTCCCTCAGCGAGCTGGTGTCGAGACCGTTGATGACCCGGTAGACGGTCAAGTTCTCTTCGGGCAGGTTCTGGGTCTTTTCAAGCAAGTCCTGAGCGACGCGCGAGAAGTCGTCGACCTTCTGGCGAAGGCTCTTCAGCTCGTCGGGGCTCAGATCCGTGCTCAGCTCGCCGTCTGTGCCGCGCTTGCTCGTGAAGGCGCCTCCGCCGGGGATCCCCCGCATGGTCTGCGCTTTAGAGCTCGTGTTCGACATGTCGCGCATCAAGGGTTTGAGCGCGTCCATGTGCCGGGAGGCCACGACGGCGTTGCCGCTCCTCACCGGCGCGGGCGACGAAGAGGATGGCTCTCCCGCATCCTTCATCTTCTTGGTGCTCGTCGGGGCGTCTTGCTCGTCGTCGCTGTATGCCTGCTCGACTGTGCGCTTTCTCCCGCTGGAGGGCGGGGGGGCCTCGTCGGCCTGCATTCCAGTGACGGTCGTGGCCTGGGCTGTACTGGATGTGGCCGGCGTCGGTGTCTGCCCTTGCGCCGTGCCGAACGAGCCGTAGGTGACGGCGGTGAAGAGCTGCGGCATGACGTCCTTCTTCACGTCGATGGAGAAGGTCCGCCCCCAGGAATAGACGGGCACGGTGTAGTGGGTGCCATTGTCCGTGATCTTGCCGTTGATCACGATCTGGTGCGGATTCGAGGCGTTGCTCGAGACGGGCTTGTCGAAGGGCGTGGACCTGGTGGGATCCTTGGCGAGCGCCACCGCGCGCTCGGCGAGTCCGTCGCCGTCCAGGAAGGTGGCCAGGGCGAAGGGAGCCTGGTCGGGTCTCGCGAGCACGTCGTTGACGCGGTCCACGTCGTAGTTGTCCCCGGCGACCATGGTCTGGGCGTTGCCGCCGAGGATGTTGTTGAAGAGGGTCACCAGCGAGTTGGCCGACAGCAGCAGGTCGCCGTGCTTCTTGGACGGGCCTGTGGCGTCCTCGGACCTGTCGGCCGCCTTGACGAGGTAGCCAGGGACGACGCCGGCGGCTTTGTCGGCGTCGGTCTTGTACTGCTCCGGGGCGAGCTTGCTGAGCATCTTGCCCATGCCGCGGGCGAGGAGGTAATCGAGGACGTGCTTGTCGGAGAGGGCGCTGCCCTGGCGCGCGAGGTCGTCGGCCCCGGCCTTGGCCTTCTTGACGCCGTTGAGGAGCAGCTTGTTGTTGATCCCGGCGTTCTGCGCCGGGAGCTGGCCGCGGATGACGCGGTGGATGGGATCGTCGACGGGCGCGCTCGTGGCAGCGCCGTTGTCGCCCTGCGCGGGGAGCGAGAAGTCGGCGAGCAGGTTCCCCTGGGGATCGAGGAGCTTGCCAGTGAACTCGGCCGCGACAACGCGGGCGAACCCGCCCAGGTCGGAGGTGAGGAGCGAGTAGAGCGCGCTGTTGAGCGCGCAGATGGTGAACTCGGACTGGGAGAGGGAGCCGGGGTTTTTGATGAGCTCGTCGAGCCGCTTGACGAGCGAGTCATCCACGCCCTGCGAGCGCATGAGGTCGCCGAGGAGCTTGCTGGCCTGGTCCTTGTCTGCGTTGCTGGCCGGATGAGACCACTGGGCGCTCTTGTCGCTCAACTCCTTGAGCGCCGCATCGATCGAGAGGCCGCCGGTGGTGGCACCCTGGCTCGTGGCGCTCGGAGCGGCTCCGACCGTTTCCGGTGGAGCCTTGTTCGCGGAGGTCTCACCCGCGATCTCGCCGGCCTGGGGCGTGGTTGTGGTATTGGAGCCAGCCGTCGTATCCGGGGACACGGACGGGCCGCTCCCAGACGGGTTGTTTGAAGGCTGCGCAGTCGGCTCGCCCTGGGCGGGCGCGTGGAGCCCGCTGGGCGCCGGGGCTCCGGCCACCGTAGCATCGCTGCTGCTGGCGACGTCCGCCGGCGTCGCCTTCTTTTCTTGAAGGTCGATACCGAACATGTCGTCCGCGGAGACGATCCGCCAGGGGGTGCCCTCCTTGTCCTGAACCACGATCTCCCCGGAGTGGGGGAGTTTGCCGACGTGACCAAGGATCTCGTCGGCCACTGCGTCGCCGAATTGCTCGGCGATGGCCGCTCGCTCCTCGAACTCGAAGTGCACGTCCTTCGGCTTGGTGTTCTGCTTCTCCTCGATGCGCCGGGATGCTCTGTCAAACACGGCGTCGAGCTCGTCCGACCGAAGCGGTCTTGGCTCGACCTGGACCTCGCGGAAGCGCTTGCCCTTGTGCTCGCGGTCGATGACCCGGGTGATGGTCATGCGCGAAGGCACCAGGAGGACTTCTTTCTGCGCCTGATTGTAAGCGGTCGTGTCCTCGGGCCGCTGCCCGTCGGGGTAGGAGAACATCACCGTCGGGTAGCGGTTCGACGTCTTGATCGTCATGACGAGCCCGCCGTCCTTGACCCATTGATCCAGGGCCAGGTCGGAGGTCCATGACGTCGAACTGGGGAGGAACTCGTCGAGCGTGTCGCCCATCCTCAACGAGCTCGTGTCGAGATCGTTGATGACCCTGTAGACGGTCAGGTCCTGTTCGGGCAGGTCCTGGGTCTTTTCAAGCAGGTCCTGAGCGACGCGCGAGAAGTCGTCGACCTTCTGGCGAAGGCTCTTCAGCTCGTCCGGGCGCAGATCCGTGCTCAGCTCTCCGTCAGTGCCGCGCTTGCTCGTGAAGGCGCCTCCGCCAGGGATCCCCCGCATGGTCAGCGCTTCCGGGCTCATGTTCGACATGTCGCGCATCAGGTCATGGAGCGCGTTGATGTGCCGGGAGGCCACGACGGCGTTGCCGCTCCTCGTCGGCGCGGGCGATGAAGAGGATGGCTCCCCCGCATCCTTCGCCTTCTTGGTGCTCGTCGGGGCGTCGTGCTCGTCGTCGCTGTACGCCTGCTCGACAGTGCGCTTCCTCCCGCTGGAGGGCGGGGGGGCATCCTCGGGCAGCATTCCGGGGTTGTTTGAAGGCTGCGCAGTCGGCTCGCCCTGGGCGGGCGCGTGGAGTCCGCGGGGCGCTCGGGCCCCGGTCACCATCGCGTCGCTGCTGCTGGCGACGTCCGCCGGCGTGGCCTTCTTCTCCTGGAGGTCGATACCGAACAGGTCGTCCGCGGAGACGATCCGCCAGGGGGTGCCCTCCTTGTCCTGAACCACGATCTCCCCGGAGTGGGGGAGTTTGCCGACGTGACCAAGGATCTCGTCGGCCACTGCGTCGCCGAATTGCTCAGCGATGGCCGCTCGTTGCTCGTCCGTGTCGATGTCGAAGTGTACGTCCTTCGGCTTCGCGTTCTGCTTCTCCTCGATGCGCCGGGATGCTCTGTCGAACACGGCGTCGAGGTCGCGCGGCTGAAGCGGTCTTGGCTCGACCTCGACCTCGCGGAAGCGCTTGCCGTTGTGCTCGCGGTCGATGACCCGGGTGATGGTCATGCGCGAAGGCGGCAGGAGCACCTCTTTCTGCTCCTGGTTGTAGGCGGTCGTGTCCTCGGGCCGCTGCCCGTCGGGATAGGAGAACATCACCGTCGGGTAGCGGTTCGTCGTCTTGATCGTCATCATGAGCCCGCCGTCCTGGACCCATTGATCCAGGGCCAGATCGGAGGTCCATGACGTCGAATTGGGGAGGAACTCGTCGAGCGTGTCGCCCTCCCTCAGCGAGCTCGTATCGAGACCGTTGATGACCCTGTAGACGGTCAGGTCCTCTTCGGGCAGGTCCTGGGTCTTTTCAAGCAGGTTCTGAGCGACGCGCGAGAAGTCATCGACCTTCTGGCGAAGGCTCTTCAGCTCGTCCGGGCGCAGGTTCGTGCTCAGGTCGCCGTCTGTGCCGCGCTTGCTCGTGAAGGCGCCTCCGCCGGGGATCCCCCGCATGGTCTGCGCTTCAGAGCTCGTGTTCGACATGTCGCGCATCAAGGGTTTGAGCGCGTTGATGTGCCGGGACGCCACGACGGCGTTGCCGCTCCTCGCCGGCGCGGGCGGCGCCTGCTGCGAGGAAGAGGATGGCTCCCTCGCATCCTTCATCTTCTTGGTGCTCGTCGGGGCGTCTTGCTCGTCGTCGCTGTACGCCTGCTCGACTGTGCGCTTCCTCCCGCTGGAAGGCGCGGGGGCATCCTCGGGCAGCATCCCAGGGTTGTTTGAAGGCTGCGTGCCCGGCTCGACCTGGGCGGGCGCGTGGAGCCCGCGGGGGGCCCGGGCCCCGGTCACCATCGCGGCGCTGCCCCCAGCGACGTCGGCCGGCGTGGCCTTCTTCTCCTGAAGGTCGATGCCGAACAGGTCGTCCGCGGAGACGAGCCGCCAGGGGGTGCCCTGCTTGTCGCGAACCACGATCTCCCCGGAGTGGGGGAGTTTGCCGACGTAGCCGAGGATCTCGTCGGCCACTGCGTCGCCGAATTGCTCGGCGATGGCCGCTCGTTGCTCGTCCGTGTCGATGTCGAAGTGTACGTCCTTCGGCTTCGCGTTCTGCTTCTCCTCGATGCGCCGGGATGCTCTGTCGAACACGGCGTCGAGGTCGCGCGGTTGAAGCGGTCTTGGCTCGACCTCGACCTCGCGGAAACGCTTACCGTTGTGCTCGCGGTCGATGACCCGGGTGATGGTCATGCGCGAAGGCGGCAGGAGCACCTCTTTCTGCTCCTGGTTGTAGGCGGTCGTGTCCTCGGGCCGCTGCCCATCGGGGTAGGAGAACATCACCGTCGGGTAGCGGTTCGTCGTCTTGATCGTCATGACGAGCCCGCCGTCCTGAACCCATTGATCCAGGGCCAGATCGGAGGTCCATGACGTCGAGTTCGGGAGGATGTCGTCGAGCGTGTCTCCCTCCCTCAGCGAGCTGGTGTCGAGACCGTTGATGACCCGGTAGACGGTCAGGTCCTGTTCGGGCAGGTCCTGGGTCTTTTCAAGCAGGTTCTGCGCGACGCGCGAGAAGTCGTCGACCTTCTGGCGAAGGCTCTTCAACTCGTCCGGGCGCAGATCCGTGCTCAGCTCTCCGTCGGTGCCGCGCTTGCTCGTGAACGCGCCTCCGCCGGGGATCCCCCGCATGGTCTGCGCTTCAGAGCTCGTGTTCGACATGTCGCGCATCAAGGGTTTGAGCGCGTTGATGTGCCGGGACGCCACGACGGCGTTGCCGCTCCTCGCCGGCGCGGGCGGCGCCTGCTGCGAGGAAGAGGATGGCTCCCTCGCATCCTTCACCTTCTTGGTGCTCGTCGGGGCGCCCTGCTCGTCGTCGCTGTACGCCTGCTCGACTGTGCGCTTCCTCCCGCTGGAGGGCGCGGGGGCATCCTCGGGCAGCATCCCGGGGTTGTTTGAAGGCTGCGTGCCCGGCTCGACCTGGGCGGGCGCGTGGAGCCCGCGGGGGGCCCGGGCCCCGGTCACCATCGCGGCGCTGCCCCCAGCGACGTCGGCCGGCGTGGCCTTCTTCTCCTGAAGGTCGATACCGAACATGTCGTCCGCAGAGACGATCCGCCAGGGGGTGCCCTGCTTGTCGCGAACCACGATCTCCCCGGAGTGGGGGAGTTTGTCGACGTAGCCTAGGATCTCGTCGGCCACGGCGTCGCCGAATTGCTCGGCGATGGCCGCTCGCTCCTCGAACTCGAAGTGCACGTCCTTCGGCTTCGCGTTCTGCTTCTCCTCGATGCGCCGGGATGCTCTGTCGAACACGGCGTCGAGGTCGCGCGGCTGAAGCGGTCTTGGCTCGACCTCGACCTCGCGGAAGCGCTTGCCGTTGTGCTCGCGGTCGATGACCCGGGTGATGGTCATGCGCGAAGGCGGCAGGAGCACCTCTTTCTGCTCCTGGTTGTAGGCGGTCGTGTCCTCGGGCCGCTGCCCGTCGGGATAGGAGAACATCACCGTCGGGTAGCGGTTCGTCGTCTTGATCGTCATCATGAGCCCGCCGTCCTGGACCCATTGATCCAGGGCCAGATCGGAGGTCCATGACGTCGAATTGGGGAGGAACTCGTCGAGCGTGTCGCCCTCCCTCAGCGAGCTCGTATCGAGACCGTTGATGACCCTGTAGACGGTCAGGTCCTGTTCGGGCAGGTCCTGGGTCTTTTCAAGCAGGTTCTGAGCGACGCGCGAGAAGTCATCGACCTTCTGGCGAAGGCTCTTCAGCTCGTCCGGGCGCAGGTTCGTGCTCAGGTCGCCGTCTGTGCCGCGCTTGCTCGTGAAGGCGCCTCCGCCGGGGATCCCCCGCATGGTCTGCGCTTCAGAGCTCGTGTTCGACATGTCGCGCATCAAGGGTTTGAGCGCGTTGATGTGCCGGGACGCCACGACGGCGTTGCCGCTCCTCGCCGGCGCGGGCGGCGCCTGCTGCGAGGAAGAGGATGGCTCCCCCGCATCCTTCGCCTTCTTGGTGCTCGTCGGGGCGTCTTGCTCGTCGTCGCTGTACGCCTGCTCGACTGTCCGCTTCCTCCCGCTGGAGGGCGCGGGCGTCTCGTCGGGCTGCATTCCGGAGTTGTTTGAAGGCTGCGTGCCCGGCTCGACCTGGGCGGGCGCGTGGAGCCCGCGGGGCGCCGGGGCTCCGGTCACCATCGCGTCGCTGCTGCTGGCGACGTCCGCCGGCGTGGCCTTCTTCTCCTGAAGGTCGATACCGAACATGTCGTCCGCGGAGACGATCCGCCAGGGGGTGCCCTGCTTGTCGCGAACCACGATCTCCCCGGAGTGGGGGAGTTTGCCGACGTGACCCAGGATCTGGTCGGCCACGGTATCGCCGAATTGCTCCGCGATGGCCGCTCGTTGCTCGTCCGTATCGAAGTCGAAGTGCTTCTCCTTCGGCTTGGTGTTCTGCTTGTCCTCGATGCGCCGGGATGCTCTGCCGAACACGGCATCGAGCTCGTCCGACCGAAGCGGTCTTGGCTCGACCTCGACCTCGCGGAAGCGCTTGCCGTTGTGCTCGCGGTCGATGACCCTGGTGATGGTCATGCGCGAAGGCGGCAGGAGGACCTCTTTCTGCGGCTGATTGTAGGCGGTCGTGTCCTCGGGCCGCTGCCCGTCGGGGTAGGAGAACATCACCGTCGGGTAGCGGTTCGTCGTCTTGATCGTCATCATGAGCCCGCCGTCCTGGACCCATTGATCCAGGGCCAGGTCGGAGGTCCATGACGTCGAACTGGGGAGGAACTCGTCGAGCGTGTTGCCCTCCCTCAGTGAGCTGGTGTCGAGACCGTTGATGACCCGGTAGACGGTCAAGTTCTCTTCGGGCAGGTTCTGGGTCTTTTCAAGCAAGTCCTGAGCGACGCCCGAGAAGTCGTCGACCTTCTGGCGAAGGCTCTTCAGCTCGTCGGGGCTCAGATTCGTGCTCAGCTCTCCGTCGGTGCCGCGCTTGCTCGTGAAGGCGCCTCCGCCGGGGATCCCCCGCATGGTCTGCGCTTTAGAGCTCGTGTTCGACATGTCGCGCATCAAGGGTTTGAGCGCGTTGATGTGCCGGGAGGCCACGACGGCGTTGCCGCTCCTCACCGGCGCGGGCGGCGCCTGCTGCGAGGAAGAGGATGGGTCTCCCGCATCCTTCATCTTCTTGGTGCTCGTCGGGGCGTCTTGCTCGTCGTCGCTGTATGCCTGCTCGACTGTGCGCTTCCTCCCGCTGGAGGGCGGGGGGGCCTCGTCGGCCTGCATTCCAGTGACGGTCGTGGCCTGGGCTGTACTGGATGTGGCCGGCGTCGGTATCTGCCCTTGCGCCGTGCCGAACGAGCCGTAGGTGACGGCGGTGAAGAGCTGCGGCATGACGTCCTTCTTCACGTCGATGGAGAAGGTCCGCCCCCAGGAATAGACGGGCACGGTGTAGTGGGTGCCATTGTCCGTGATCTTGCCGTTGATCACGATCTGGTGCGGATTCGAGGCGTTGCTCGAGACGGGCTTGTCGAAGGGCGTGGACCTGGTGGGATCCTTGGCGAGCGCCACCGCGCGCTCGGCGAGTCCGTCGCCGTCCAGGAAGGTGGCCAGGGCGAAGGGAGCCTGGTCGGGTCTCGCGAGCACGTCGTTGACGCGGTCCACGTCGTAGTTGTCCCCGGCGACCATGGTCTGGGCGTTGCCGCCGAGGATGTTGTTGAAGAGGGTCACCAGCGAGTTGGCCGACAGCAGCAGGTCGCCGTGCTTCTTGGACGGGCCTGTGGCGTCCTCGGACCTGTCGGCCGCCTTGACGAGGTAGCCAGGGACGACGCCGGCGGCTTTGTCGGCGTCGGTCTTGTACTGCTCCGGGGCGAGCTTGCTGAGCATCTTGCCCATGCCGCGGGCGAGGAGGTAATCGAGGACGTGCTTGTCGGAGAGGGCGCTGCCCTGGCGCGCGAGGTCGTCGGCCCCGGCCTTGGCCTTCTTGACGCCGTTGAGGAGCAGCTTGTTGTTGATCCCGGCGTTCTGCGCCGGGAGCTGGCCGCGGATGACGCGGTGGATGGGATCGTCGACGGGCGCGCTCGTGGCAGCGCCGTTGTTGCCCTGCGCGGGGAGCGAGAAGTCGGCGAGCAGGTTTCCCTGGGGATCGAGGAGCTTGCCAGTGAACTCGGCCGCGACAACGCGGGCGAACCCGCCCAGGTCGGAGGTGAGGAGCGAGTAGAGCGCGCTGTTGAGCGCGCAGATGGTGAACTCGGACTGGGAGAGGGAGCCGGGGTTTTTGATGAGCTCGTCGAGCCGCTTGACGAGCGAGTCATCCACGCCCTGCGAGCGCATGAGGTCGCCCAGGAGCTTGCTGGCCTGGTCCTTGTCTGCGTTGCTGGCCGGATGAGACCACTGGGCGCTCTTGTCGCTCAACTCCTTGAGCGCCGCATCGATCGAGAGGCCGCCGGTGGTGGCACCCTGGCTCGTGGCGCTCGGAGCGGCTCCGACCGTTTGCGGTGGAGCCTTGTTTGCGGAGGTCTCACCGGCGGTCTCGCCGGCCTGGGGCGTGGTTGTGGGATTGGGGCCAGCCGTCATATCCGGGGACACGGACGGGCCGCTCCCAGACGGGTTGTTTGAAGGCTGCGCAGTCGGCTCGTCCTGGGCGGGCGCGTGGAGCCCGCTGGGCGCCGGGGCTCCGGCCACCGTGGCATCGCTGCTGCTGGCGACGTCCGCCGGCGTGGCCTTCTTTTCTTGAAGGTCGATACCGAACATGTCGTCCGCGGAGACGATCCGCCAGGAGGTGCCCGCCTTGTCCTGAACCACGATCTCCCCGGAGTGGGGGAGTTTGCCGACGTGACCCAGGATCTGGTCGGCCACTGTGTCGCCGAATTGCTCGGCGATGGCCGCTCGCTCCTCGAACTCGAAGTGCACGTCCTTCGGCTTGGTGTTCTGCTTCTCCTCGATGCGCCGGGATGCTCTGTCAAACACGGCGTCGAGCTCGTCCGACCGAAGCGGTCTTGGCTCGACCTGGACCTCGCGGAAGCGCTTGCCCTTGTGCTCGCGGTCGATGACCCGGGTGATGGTCATGCGCGAAGGCACCAGGAGGACTTCTTTCTGCGCCTGATTGTAGGCGGTCGTGTCCTCGGGCCGCTGCCCGTCGGGGTAGGAGAACATCACCGTCGGGTAGCGGTTCGACGTCTTGATCGTCATGACGAGCCCGCCGTCCTGGACCCATTGATCCAGGGCCAGGTCGGAGGTCCATGACGTCGAACTGGGGAGGAACTCGTCGATCGTGTCGCCCATCCTCAACGAGCTCGTGTCGAGATCGTTGATGACCCTGTAGACGGTCAGGTCCTGTTCGGGCAGGTCCTGTGTCTTTTCAAGCAGATCCTGCGCGACGCGCGAGAAGTCGTCGACCTTCTGGCGAAGGCTGTCCAGCTCGTCGGGGCTCAGATCCGCGCTCAGCTCTCCGTCTGTGCCGCGCTTGCTCGTGAAGGCGCCTCCGCCGGGGATCCCCCGCATGGTCAGCGCTTCCGGGCTCATGTTCGACATGTCGCGCATCAGGTCATGGAGCGCGTTGATGTGCCGGGAGGCCACGACGGCGTTGCCGCTCCTCGTCGGCGCGGGCGATGAAGAGGATGGCTCCCCCGCATCCTTCGCCTTCTTGGTGCTCGTCGGGGCGTCGTGCTCGTCGTCGCTGTACGCCTGCTCGACAGTGCGCTTCCTCCCGCTGGAGGGCGGGGGGGCATCCTCGGGCAGCATTCCGGGGTTGTTTGAAGGCTGCGCAGTCGGCTCGCCCTGGGCGGGCGCGTGGAGTCCGCGGGGCGCTCGGGCCCCGGTCACCATCGCGTCGCTGCTGCTGGCGACGTCCGCCGGCGTGGCCTTCTTCTCCTGGAGGTCGATACCGAACAGGTCGTCCGCGGAGACGATCCGCCAGGGGGTGCCCTCCTTGTCCTGAACCACGATCTCCCCGGAGTGGGGGAGTTTGCCGACGTGACCCAGGATCTCGTCGGCCACTGCGTCGCCGAATTGCTCGGCGATGGCCGCTCGCTCCTCGAACTCGAAGTGCACGTCCTTCGGCTTCGTGTTCTGCTTCTCTTCGATGCGCCGGGATGCTCTGTCGAACACGGCGTCAAGCTCGTCCGGCTGAAGCGGTCTTGGCTCGACCTGGACCTCGCGGAAGCGCTTGCCCTTGTGCTCGCGGTCGATGACCCGGGTGATGGTCATGCGCGAAGGCACCAGGAGGACTTCTTTCTGCGCCTGATTGTAGGCGGTCGTGTCCTCGGGCCGCTGCCCGTCGGGGTAGGAGAACATCACCGTCGGGTAGCGGTTCGACGTCTTGATCGTCATGACGAGCCCGCCGTCCTTGACCCATTGATCCAGGGCCAGGTCGGAGGTCCATGACGTCGAACTGGGGAGGAACTCGTCGAGCGTGTCGCCCATCCTCAACGAGCTCGTGTCGAGATCGTTGATGACCCTGTAGACGGTCAGGTCCTGTTCGGGCAGGTCCTGGGTCTTTTCAAGCAGGTCCTGAGCGACGCGCGAGAAGTCGTCGACCTTCTGGCGGAGGCTCTTCAGCTCGTCCGGGCGCAGATCCGTGCTCAGCTCTCCGTCAGTGCCGCGCTTGCTCGTGAAGGCGCCTCCGCCAGGGATCCCCCGCATGGTCCGCGCTTCCGGGCTCGTGTTCGACATGTCGCGCATCAAGGGTTTGAGCGCGTCCATGTGCCGGGATGCCATTACGGCGTTGCTGCTCCTCGTCGGCGCGGGCGGCGCCTGCTGCGAGGAAGAGGATGGCTCTCCCGCATCCTTCACCTTCTTGGTGCTCGTCGGGGCGTCTTGCTCGTCGTCGCTGTACGCCTGCTCGACTGTGCGCTTCCTCCCGCTGGAGGGCGCGGGGGCATCCTCGGGCAGCATTCCGGGGTTGTTCGAAGGCTGCGTACTCGGCTCGCCCTGGGCGGGCGCGTGGAGCCCGCGGGGCGCTCGGGCCCCGGTCACCATCGCGGCGCTGCCCCCAGCGACGTCGGCCGGCGTGGCCTTTTTCTCCTGAAGGTCGATACCGAACATGTCGTCCGCGGAGACGATCCGCCAGGGGGTGCCTTGCTTGTCGCGAACCACGATCTCCCCGGAGTGGGGGAGTTTGCCGACGTAGCCGAGGATCTCGTCGGCCACGGCGTCGCCGAATTGCTCGGCGATGGCCGCTCGCTCCTCGAACTCGAAGTGCACGTCCTTCGGCTTCGCGTTCTGCTTCTCCTCGATGCGCCGGGATGCTCTGTCGAACACGGCGTCGAGGTCGCGCGGCTGAAGCGGTCTTGGCTCGACCTCGACCTCGCGGAAGCGCTTGCCGTTGTGCTCGCGGTCGATGACCCGGGTGATGGTCATGCGCGAAGGCGGCAGGAGGACCTCTTTCTGCTCCTGATTGTAGGCGGTCGTGTCCTCGGGCCGCTGCCCATCGGGGTAGGAGAACATCACCGTCGGGTAGCGGTTCGTCGTCTTGATCGTCATGACGAGCCCGCCGTCCTGAACCCATTGATCCAGGGCCAGATCGGAGGTCCATGACGTCGAGTTCGGGAGGATGTCGTCGAGCGTGTCTCCCTCCCTCAGCGAGCTGGTGTCGAGACCGTTGATGACCCGGTAGACGGTCAGGTCCTGTTCGGGCAGGTCCTGGGTCTTTTCAAGCAGGTTCTGCGCGACGCGCGAGAAGTCGTCGACCTTCTGGCGAAGGCTCTTCAACTCGTCCGGGCGCAGATCCGTGCTCAGCTCTCCGTCGGTGCCGCGCTTGCTCGTGAACGCGCCTCCGCCGGGGATCCCCCGCATGGTCTGCGCTTCAGAGCTCGTGTTCGACATGTCGCGCATCAAGGGTTTGAGCGCGTTGATGTGTCGGGATGCCAGGACGGCGTTGCCGCTCCTCGCCGGCGCGGGCGACGTCTGCTGCGACGAAGAGGATGGCTCCCTCGCATCCTTCACCTTCTTGGTGCTCGTCGGGGCGCCCTGCTCGTCGTCGCTGTACGCCTGCTCGACTGTGCGCTTCCTCCCGCTGGAGGGCGCGGGCGTCTCGTCGGGCTGCATTCCGGAGTTGTTTGAAGGCTGCGTGCCCGGCTCGACCTGGGCGGGCGCGTGGAGCCCGCGGGGCGCCGGGGCTCCGGTCACCATCGCGTCGCTGCTGCTGGCGACGTCCGCCGGTGTCGCCTTCTTCTCCTGAAGGTCGATACCGAACATGTCGTCCGCGGAGACGATCCGCCAGGGGGTGCCCTGCTTGTCGCGAACCACGATCTCCCCGGAGTGGGGGAGTTTGCCGACGTGACCCAGGATCTGGTCGGCCACGGTATCGCCGAATTGCTCCGCGATGGCCGCTCGTTGCTCGTCCGTATCGAAGTCGAAGTGCTTCTCCTTCGGCTTGGTGTTCTGCTTGTCCTCGATGCGCCGGGATGCTCTGCCGAACACGGCATCGAGCTCGTCCGACCGAAGCGGTCTTGGCTCGACCTCGACCTCGCGGAAGCGCTTGCCGTTGTGCTCGCGGTCGATGACCCGGGTGATGGTCATGCGCGAAGGCGGCAGGAGGACCTCTTTCTGCTCCTGGTTGTAGGCGGTCGTGTCCTCGGGCCGCTGCCCGTCGGGGTAGGAGAACATCACCGTCGGGTAGCGGTTCGTCGTCTTGATCGTCATCATGAGCCCGCCGTCCTGGACCCATTGATCCAGGGCCAGGTCGGAGGTCCATGACGTCGAACTGGGGAGGAACTCGTCGAGCGTGTTGCCCTCCCTCAGCGAGCTGGTGTCGAGACCGTTGATGACCCGGTAGACGGTCAAGTTCTCTTCGGGCAGGTTCTGGGTCTTTTCAAGCAAGTCCTGAGCGACGCGCGAGAAGTCGTCGACCTTCTGGCGAAGGCTCTTCAGCTCGTCGGGGCTCAGATCCGTGCTCAGCTCGCCGTCGCTGCCGCGCTTGCTCGTGAAGGCGCCTCCGCCGGGGATCCCCCGCATGGTCTGCGCTTTAGAGCTCGTGTTCGACATGTCGCGCATCAAGGGTTTGAGCGCGTTGATGTGCCGGGAGGCCACGACGGCGTTGCCGCTCCTCACCGGCGCGGGCGACGAAGAGGATGGCTCTCCCGCATCCTTCGCCTTCTTGGTGCTCGTCGGGGCGTCTTGCTCGTCGTCGCTGTATGCCTGCTCGACTGTGCGCTTCCTCCCGCTGGAGGGCGGGGGGGCCTCGTCGGCCTGCATTCCAGTGACGGTCGTGGCCTGGGCTGTACTGGATGTGGCCGGCGTCGGTATCTGCCCTTGCGCCGTGCCGAACGAGCCGTAGGTGACGGCGGTGAAGAGCTGCGGCATGACGTCCTTCTTCACGTCGATGGAGAAGGTCCGCCCCCAGGAATAGACGGGCACGGTGTAGTGGGTGCCATTGTCCGTGATCTTGCCGTTGATCACGATCTGGTGCGGATTCGAGGCGTTGCTCGAGACGGGCTTGTCGAAGGGCGTGGACCTGGTGGGATCCTTGGCGAGCGCCACCGCGCGCTCGGCGAGTCCGTCGCCGTCCAGGAAGGTGGCCAGGGCGAAGGGAGCCTGGTCGGGTCTCGCGAGCACGTCGTTGACGCGGTCCACGTCGTAGTTGTCCCCGGCGACCATGGTCTGGGCGTTGCCGCCGAGGATGTTGTTGAAGAGGGTCACCAGCGAGTTGGCCGACAGCAGCAGGTCGCCGTGCTTCTTGGACGGGCCGGTGGCGTCCTCGGACCTGTCGGCCGCCTTGACGAGGTAGCCAGGGACGACGCCGGCGGCTTTGTCGGCGTCGGTCTTGTACTGCTCCGGGGCGAGCTTGCTGAGCATTTTGCCCATGCCGCGGGCGAGGAGGTAATCGAGGACGTGCTTGTCGGAGAGGGCGCTGCCCTGGCGCGCGAGGTCGTCGGCCCCGGCCTTGGCCTTCTTGACGCCGTTGAGGAGCAGCTTGTTGTTGATCCCGGCGTTCTGCGCCGGGAGCTGGCCGCGGATGACGCGGTGGATGGGATCGTCGACGGGCGCGCTCGTGGCAGCGCCGTTGTCGCCCTGCGCGGGGAGCGAGAAGTCGGCGAGCAGGTTTCCCTGGGGATCGAGGAGCTTGCCAGTGAACTCGGCCGCGACAACGCGGGCGAACCCGCCCAGGTCGGAGGTGAGGAGCGAGTAGAGCGCGCTGTTGAGCGCGCAGATGGTGAACTCGGACTGGGAGAGGGAGCCGGGGTTTTTGATGAGCTCGTCGAGCCGCTTGACGAGCGAGTCATCCACGCCCTGCGAGCGCATGAGGTCGCCGAGGAGCTTGCTGGCCTGGTCCTTGTCTGCGTTGCTGGCCGGATGAGACCACTGGGCGCTCTTGTCGCTCAACTCCTTGAGCGCCGCATCGATCGAGGTCTTGCCGTCGGTGGTGGCCCCCTGGTCCGTGGCGCCCGGATCGGCTCCGACCGTTTGCGGCGGAGCCTTGTTTGCGGCGGTCTCGCCGGCCTGGGGCGTGGCTGTGGGATTGGGGCCAGCCGTCATATCCGGGGACACGGACGGGCCGTCCCCAGACGGGTTGTTTGAAGGCTGCGTGCTCGGCTCGCCCTGGGCGGGCGCGTGGAGCCCGCTGGGCGCCGGGGCTCCGGCCACCGTGGCATCGCTGCTGCTGGCGACGTCCGCCGGCGTGGCCTTCTTTTCTTGAAGGTCGATACCGAACATGTCGTCCGCGGAGACGATCCGCCAGGAGGTGCCCGCCTTGTCCTGAACCACGATCTCCCCGGAGTGGGGGAGTTTGCCGACGTGACCCAGGATCTGGTCGGCCACTGTGTCGCCGAATTGCTCGGCGATGGCCGCTCGCTCCTCGAACTCGAAGTGCTTCTCCTTCGGCTTGGTGTTCTGCTTGTCCTCGATGCGCCGGGATGCTCTGCCGAACACGGCATCGAGCTCGTCCGACCGAAGCGGTCTTGGCTCGACCTCGACCTCGCGGAAGCGCTTGCCGTTGTGCTCGCGGTCGATGACCCTGGTGATGGTCATGCGCGAAGGCGGCAGGAGGACCTCTTTCTGCGGCTGATTGTAGGCGGTCGTGTCCTCGGGCCGCTGCCCGTCGGGGTAGGAGAACATCACCGTCGGGTAGCGGTTCGTCGTCTTGATCGTCATCATGAGCCCGCCGTCCTGGACCCATTGATCCAGGGCCAGATCGGAGGTCCATGACGTCGAACTGGGGAGGAACTCGTCGAGCGTCTTGCCCTCCCTCAGCGAGCTGGTGTCGAGACCGTTGATGACCCGGTAGACGGTCAGGTCCTGTTCGGGCAGGTCCTGGGTCTTTTCAAGCAAGTCCTGAGCGACGCGCGAGAAGTCGTCGACCTTCTGGCGAAGGCTCTTCAGCTCGTCGGGCCGCAGGTCCGTGCTCAGCTCGCCGTCGCTGCCGCGCTTGCTCGTGAAGGCGCCTCCGCCGGGGATCCCCCGCATGGTCTGCGCTTCAGAGCTCGTGTTCGACATGTCGCGCATCAAGGGTTTGAGCGCGTCCATGTGCCGGGAGGCCACGACGGCGTTGCTGCTCCTCACCGGCGCGGGCGGCGCCTGCTGCGAGGAAGAGGATGGCTCTCCCGCATCCTTCATCTTCTTGGTGCTCGTCGGGGCGTCTTGCTCGTCGTCGCTGTACGCCTGCTCGACTGTGCGCTTCCTCCCGCTGGAGGGCGGGGGGGCCTCGTCGGTGGAGCCCTCCGCGCTGGCCGCGGACAGCCCGGCCGGCGCCTTCATCCCGGTGGTGACGGCCGCGGTCGGGCTCCCGGGGCCCGTCGCGGGCGTGTTCCCGGACCGCTGTTCGAAAGCGCTGCCGTCCCCGTCAGTTCTGGTGCTCGTCGCGGGGGACTCGCCGCGAGGCGCGCGGGCGTGCTGTCCGCCCTCAGGCGTCAGCGGCGCTGGAGACGGGGCCTCGCGGCCGGACTGGGGCCGTTGAGATGGCGTGAAGCGATCTCCGCCGTCGTCATCTTCGGAGTCGTCGTCCTCGTCCTCGGAGTCGTCGTCGTCCTCGTCCTCGGAGTCGTCGTCGTCCTCGTCCTCGGAGTCGTCTTCGCCTTCGTCCTCGGAGTCGTCTTCGCCTTCGTCCTCGGAGTCGTCGTCAGCCTGGTCCTCGGAGTCGTCGTGGTCCGAGTCCGCATCGCTGGGGTCCTCGTCGCCGTCGTCACTGCTCTGATCCTGCGCGCCCGCGTCCTGCGCATTGTTCCCGAAGAACTTCGCGTCGACGCCACGCTGGATGTCTTCAAGGACCGCCTCGACTCCATCCTGGATGAACATGGCTTGCTGCTGCGGAGTGAGCTGATCGAAGAACTCGTCTCGCCGGGTCCTCGCCTGGTCCTCCATCGCCTGCAGCCCGTCGTGGTAGGCCTTGGCTTCGTCGTCATTGAGCGACTGCCTGAAGCGCTCCAGGTTGACGAGCTCTGACTGGTAGCCAACCACCTCGAGCGCCGCCTTCTGCCGCTCGAACGCGGTCTGATGCACATCTCGCTGGAGCGGCGGCAGGCGATCGATGTCGGCCTCCCTGCCTTCGAGTTCGATGAGGTTGAGGTCGTCGTACTGGTTGGCATGAGAGAGCTCATGGGCGATGGCGAGCGCGACGCGCAGCTCGACGAGCTCCGGCGGCAAGGTGACGGCCACTCCGAAGCCGCCGGCCGGGAAGACGGTGCTCTCGAAGGACCCTGGGCCGATGTCCGGGTCCTCGCCCGGCTTCGTGAGCCCATCGATGGGGAGATCGCGCCTGAAGGAGACCTGATCGTCGAACCCCCAGCGGTCGAGGATCCCGTCGATGCCCGCTTGCGATGGCACGGGGCTCGCGAGGGGGCGCGGCACGTTCGTCGGATCGAACGTCACCATCGAGTCATGCACGTAGTTGTCGGGGAGCGCGATCACGAAGAGATCGGAGGTGTTCTCGATGTCCTCCTCGACGCTGCTGTCCTCGAGCGACGGCAGAGTCCCCGGGCTCGGGGTCGGGGAAGGCGCGGCGGAGCCCTGTTCGCTGGCCGCGGACAGCCCGGCCGGCGCCTTCATCCCGGTGGTGATGGCCGCGGCCGGGCTCCCGGAGTCCCGCGCGGGCAGCCGCGATGTCGTCTCTGGCAGGCGCGGGCCGGGGCTCTCCGGCGCGTTTCCTGGAGCGCTTTGCGTCGTTCCAGCTTCCGGGCGAGGACTCGAGGACTCTTGTGTCTTGGCCGTCATCTGCTCCGGCGCGTCGCCGGGCGTCTCGAGGGGCTCGTTGCCCCTGGGGGCTTGCTCGGCGCCTCGCGGCCGCTGATCCGAGCCGCTCTGCCCGGGATCCTGGGCGCCTCGCTTCGGGCCGGCCGCGGCGTCACCCGGCGGATCGCGGCGATCGCCGCCCCGCGAATGTCGCTCGGATCGAACCGACGCGTCGTCCGACTCGTCCGACGATCCATCGGACGACTCATCGGCGAATTCGTCCGACGATCCATCGGACGGCTCGTCGGTGGCGAGCGGCGCTGTATCGTGGGTGTCCAGCGGCGAGATGTCGCGCGGGCCGACGAGATTCTTGATCGCCTCTGTCGGGTTTTCCTTTACGTCGTGCGCGAACTGATCCGCTCGGTCCTTGAGGGGTCCTTTCCAGTCGTCCCCGAACTTGCGCAGGTCGACGGTGCGGGCGTTCTTGCCCTTCTCGTCGCCGATCTTGTCCTGCTTGAGGCCGCCGACGCTGGAGATGGGGTTGGCTGTCTTCTCGGTGGAGCGCCAGTTGTGGACGTAGCCGACGGTGCTGGGCGCGCCGGGGCCGGTGGTCTCGATGCCGATCTGGAGCCCCCCCGGCCGATCTGCCTTGGGCGGGCGGTAGCCGATGAACACGTGGCCGTGAGCGCCGTCGTTCAGGATGATATCGCCGTTGAAGTCCTTGAGGCCGAACCCGCCGATGGCGAGGTTGATGCCGTAGAGCTCTGTGTCGTCCAGCTTCGACCGGATCGCGGCGTACTGCCCGCCTTGCTCCTTGAGCTTCCCCTTGCGGAACGAGACGTGGTGCGTCCCGAAGTCGCGCTTGAACACGCCGGCCCTGGGTTTGCCGTTGCTGTCGGTGATGCCGAGGTGCTCCGTGAGCGCGTACGGCGCGGTGCCGGCGGGGATCTGGACGTTGACGCGGCCGCCGTGCGAAAGGAGCTTGGCGACCGGCGCGCCCTGGAGCGGGACATGGCTCTTCGAGCCGGCGTCGTAGATCTCGGCGCCGGCCTGGAGCAGGTGGAAGATGTTCTTGAGCACCTCGATCGACTGCCGGTGCCGCTCGAGGGCCTCGTCCGTCGGGAGCGACTCGATGTCTGCGCGCGTCAAGCTATCCTTGAGCGTCCTCGGCGCCAGCACGGCGCCGTCGTCCATGGCCTTGATCGCGTCGTCGTTGGGCTCGGTGTGCTCGAGCGTCTTGGCCCACTCGTTGGCGATGAGCTGGTCGATCTGCTTCTTGAGCTCGTCCCTCCTCACCGGGTCGGTCGTGTGCCTCGCCTCCATGGACAGGGCCACCGCCGCTGGAGGCGTGCCCTCGAAGCGCTTGCCGTCATCGCCGCCTTTCGTCTGGCGCGAGACGTAGCTCGCCAGGACGACCTTGCTCGGCTTGTGGAGCAGGTGGAAGCCGCGGAACTTCTCGGCGTTGTCATCCGACAGGTACTGCTCGACCTGAGCGTGCGTGAGCATGCCCGAGGCGTTGAGCCATGTCTGTCCCTCCGGGGTCGAGGAGAGCTCCTTGAAGGCGTTCCACTCGGCATCGCTGAACAGCTTTCCCTTGGGGAAGCGCCTCCCGATCTGCTTCTTCGCGTCCGCGGGGTGGGTGGGGAAGCCGCCTTGGGTCAGCTGGTCGGTGATCTTCGGGATGGCGCGCTTCGCCTTCTTGCGCATTCCTCTGCCGGTGGAAGTCCGCCACTCGCTCTTCGTGACGGACTTGTCCGCGATCCACGTCACCCCGCCGTCCTGCGGCGGGGCCGTCGTGGTGGACGAGCTTCCCGGCTGCGCTCCCGGTCGACCGCCCCCCGGCTGCCGGGAGCCCTGCCCCGCGGGCGGTGACTTCGGAGCCGAGGGGCTGGTGGACGTGCCCTGCGCGGCGGGAGCGGGCTTTTGCGTGGGGGTGCTCTTCCCGCCGGTCTCGCCGGCCTTGGGGGAGGTCTGCGCTGAAGAGCCGTCCTTTGCGGCGGCGTCCTTGGGAGGCGCCTTTGGGGACGTCTCACCGGGCTTGGGGGAGGTCTGCGCTGAAGAGCCGTCCTTTGCGGCGGCGTCCTTCGGAGGCGCCTTTGGGGACGTCTCGCCGGCCTTGGGGGAAGTCTGCGCTGAAGAGCCGTCCTTTGCGGCGGCGTCCTTCGGAGGCGCCTTTGGGGACGTCTCACCGGGCTTGGGGGAGGTCTGCGCTGAAGAGCCGTCCTTTGCGGCGGCGTCCTTCGGAGGCGCCTTTGGGGACGTCTCACCGGGCTTGGGGGAGGTCTGCGCTGAAGAGCCGTCCTTTGCGGCGGCGTCCTTCGGAGGCGCCTTTGGGGACGGCTCGCCGGTCTTGGACGGCGTGCTTCCCTGCGCCGTCGCGCTGGTGTTCCCCTGGGAACCATTGCCCGGGAGCTGTGATGAGGGGTTTGCGGGTGCCGTGGAGCCCTGCGGCATGCCGCCGCCGGAAGGCGCGGATTGAGGCCTGACCGGTGTCTGGGGGGCCTGAGGCGGAGTGGCGGTATTGCCGAGGCCCGGGGTCGGCGTGTTGGGGCGCGTCGTGGCGCCCTGTGGCATGCCGCCGCCGGAAGGCGCGGATTGTGGCCTGACCGGTGTCTGGGGGGCCTGAGGCGGGGTGGTGGTATTGCCGAGGCCCGGGGTCGGCGTGTTGGGGCGTGCCGTGGAGCCCTGTGGCATGCCGCCGCCGGAAGGCGCGGATTGAGGCCTGACCGGTGTCTGGGGGGCCTGAGGCGGGGTGGCGGTATTGCCGAGGCCCGGGGTCGGCGTGTTGGGGCGCGTCGTGGCGCCCTGTGGCATGCCGCCGCCGGAAGGCGCGGATTGAGGCCTGACCGGTGTCTGGGGGGCCTGAGGCGGGGTGGCGGTATTGCCGAGGCCCGGGGTCGGCGTGTTGGGGCGCGTCGTGGCGCCCTGTGGCATGCCGCCACCGGGAGGCGCGGATTGAGGCCTGACAGGGACCTGCGGGTTCCCAGCGGGGACAGGGGGCGTTCTGGTGCCGGGGAGCCCCGGGGACTGCGACCCGACGTTGCCCGGCATCGCGCTCTGGTTCGGAGGCACGTTGACCGGAGAGGCCGGCGGCCTGGGCGTCGCGGTGGGCGAGCTCGGCGTGGTGGTGGGCGCTTGGCCGACACGGGGGCCGTTGTTGCCGGTCGTCGCGCTCCCGAGTTGACTTCCCGAAGGCGTGGTGGTCGGGCCGGGCGAGCTCGGTCGGCTCACGCTCTTCCGCGTCACGGGATCCCAGTCGGAGAAGGCGCCCGGCTTCGGGGTCGCGCTCGGGGCCGCGGCCTGGTTCATGGCGCCGGGCGCGGTCGTGCTGCTGGACGGGTTGCTGGTGCCGGACGCGGGATGCGCGAAATTGCCCGCGCTCTTCGACTGAGCGCGCAGGTCCGAACGAATCGATCTGGACGGCGACGGCGACGGCGAACGGCTCCGCGAGGACCTCATGAACCATGATTGACGCGAAACTCGTGCGTTGCCAAGCACCTCGCCCGCGCGCCTCGCGGCGGCAACTCCGGTCCCGTGGCATCCTGCTCCGCCCGCTGCGCATCGCTTCGGAGCCGCCTCTGGACCGGCGACCCCAGCACCTCGGATCCGCAACGGCTCGCCCCATTGCGGCGCTCGCCCGTCGAGACGCCGCCGCGAATCCGAGCATGCGTTCAGGGCGACGCGCGACAGGCGCCGCGATCGCGGCCAACCCGCCTCGCAGGTAACCTATCTCTCGAATTCACGGGCCGACGCGCCGATTGCACTGTAATATTCTTGCAGGAGTGAATTGTCTTGCCTTTCCCTCACGCGCTTGTCGTGCGGTCGTGCGTCGGCGCGCTCGGCGGGAATCGACGGCTGCCGGCGCGAATCGAACGCTGAGCCGGCTCGCTGCGCGCCCGCCGCCGCGGCGAGTTGTCTCGCGCCGCGCTCTTGTGTACGAGGTTGGAGCGCGCAGCGCTGGCCCATCGAGCCGTCGCGCAGGGCCAGGAGAGCGAGGAGCCATGAGCATCACGACCATCGCCGTCACCGACTTCGAGCCTGCGACGGCGCCGCTGCCCGCGTTCGACGAGGAAGCAACGGTGCAGAGCCTGCTCGTCTCTCCCGTCGAGGCGGCCTACCGCCATCGCCTGCCCCTCGTCGGACGCACGGATGTGCACCCGCTCGTCCAGGCGGCAACCATGGCCTTCACCCAGCGGTATCCCCTCGTCCTCTCGCCCGACGTGATCTGGTTCTGCCTGGCCCGGGGGTTCACGTTCCACGTCGCCGCGAGCGAGGAGCAGCGGCGCCAGATCCTCCTCGACGACAGCGACTTCGAGCTGACGATCGATCGGCCCGATTTCACGCTGGGCGAGGTGAACCCGTGGCCCGTCGCATTCTCGGGTTTCTCTGCCCAGGTCGCCGCGCGGGTCGGCAAGCTGCGGGAGCTCGTGACAGCCGGCTTCTCGACCACGGGACCGGTGGAGCGCGTCGCGTCGGAGCTCACGGTGATGACGCCTTTCGTGCCGCACTTCGAGTGGCAGCCGCCCTTCCTCGCGGACATGAGCTTTCCGAACCCTGGAATCCCGCGCATCTACCTGCTCGGCACGGCGGACGACTGGCGCTGGGTGCGCCACCGCGCGGCGGCTTTCGGCCCGTTCGGCGCCGAGCGCTGGACTCACGCTCTCCTGCCGGTGCTCGACCAGATCGTGGCTTCTGCGGAGGGCCGCCACGATCCAGCGTTCTGGCGCGCCTTCTTCCGGTACGAGAACGCCGCGGACGAGCTCACCGGGTGGATTCACGTGCTCTTCCCTTACCTGCGCGCCTGGCCTGCCGACCATTTCACGCCGAATACGTACCTCGACGGCTGGCACGATCGCTGGAAGGCCGCAGAGGCCCGGAGCAACCCGCTCTCCGCGCTGGCGAATCCGGAGGGGCCCGGGCTCGCTCGGCTCCCGCCCGGGCTGACCAGCGCGCCCCTGCGCTTCACCGACGCGCAGCGCCGGGACCACGCCCTGGAGTTCATCAGCGGCCTCATCGGCGTCACGCAGGACCAGCACTCGCTCGCGCTCATCCCCGAGTTCGTGTGGGCCATCGTGCACGGGGAGCCCGGATCGGCGGCCGAGCAGCCCGCCGAGGCGCGCTGAGCGGAGCGCTTCTCCGGCGGCGCGGCCGCGCTACCCGAACCGCACCTCGATCCCCGCGCCCCCGCCCGCCACAACGACCTCTCGATCCCTGCACCCGGGATCCTCCGCCATCCGCGCCGCGATCGGCGTGATCACCCGCTCCTCGATCACCCGCTTCAGCGGCCGCGCCCCCCGCCTCGGATCGAACCCCGCCTCGGCCAGCCACGCCCGCGCCTCGGGCAGCACGCGGAGCCGCAGGTTGCGCCGCACGAGCCCGGTGCGCGTCTCGGCCTTCGCGAGCTCGAGATCCACGATCCTGAGCACGCTGTCCCGCCCGAGGCTCCGGAACTGCACAACGTGGTCGATGCGGTTCACGAACTCCGGCCGGAAGTGCTCGCGCACGCCCGCCGGCGCCGCGCGCCGCGCGTGGTGCGCGCCCGCCGCGGCCAGCGCGCCGGCCTCGCCCCCGCCGAAGCCGACAGGCGGCCGATCGGCGACGCCGAGGTTCGAGGTCATCACGATCAGCACCATCCGGAAATCGACGTGGCGCCCTTCCTCGTCCGTCATCCGGCCCTCGCCGAGGATCCCGAGCAGCAGATCGAACACCTCGCGGTGGGCCTTCTCGATCTCGTCGAGGAGCACCAGCGACAGCGGCTCCTGCCGCACGCGCTGCGCGAGCGTCGTCGCGCCCGGCCCCGCCTCGAGCAGCCGCGCCGACGAGCCGGGGAGCCGGTACTCGCTCATGTCGAGCCGGATCATCCGCGCCTCGTCGCCGAACATGAACCGCGTGAGCTCCTTCGCGAGCTCCGTCTTGCCCACGCCCGTCGGGCCGACGAACAGCAGCGTGCCGCACGGGCGCTCCGGATCGTTCATCCCGGCCTTGAAGCGCGCGAGCACGCGCGCCGCTGTGTCGCACGCCTCGTCCTGCCCGATCACGCGCCCCTTCAGCCCGCGCGCGATCGCCTCGGCGCTCGCCGGGATCTCGTCGGCGATCAGCTCGATCGGCAGCCCCGAGTGGCGCGCGTACGCCTCGGAGACGTCCCGCGGATACAGCTCGTGCGTCGCCGCCGCCGCCCCCGCCGCCCCGCGCGCGAGCTCCGCCGGCCGCGCCTCCGCGCCGGCCTCCGCGGTGGATCGCGCGCCGGACTCCTGCGCGAGCCAGTCGACGAAGCGGAACGCCTTGCCAGGGAAGAGCACGTCGCGCCGGAACATCGCGAGGTGCTGCACCAGCCGCTTCTTGCCGGCCGGGTGCAGCCGGACGCGCGCGTCCTTCCGCGCCTCGTACTCCGCGAGCAGCGCCGGGACCGCGGCCGCGTCGGGCTCGCGCAGCCGCACGATCTGGAAGCACGCCACCAGCGAGGCCGCGCGCCGCTGGCACGCCTCGAGCTCCGCCTCGGTGCACTCCGCGATGAGGCTCACCTCGCCGCTGCGCAGCGCGGGCAGGAGCACGTCGCCGATCGACGCGCCGTCCGGCTGCGGCCGCAAGAGCGGCAGCAGCGCGCCGACGTGGAGCAGATCCCCCTCGTGCGACAGCTCGCTCACCAGCTTCAAGCACCTCGCCTGCCACATGCCGAGGTACGTCATCCCGGCGAGGAGCCGGTCGGCCGAGGTGCTGAACAGGCCCGGCGAGCGCGCGCGCGCCTTGTCCCTCCGCCACGCCGCGAACCGCCGCGCGAGCCGGTAAACCCAGGTCGTCTTGCCCACGCCGGGGCCGCCCACCAGCAGGATCGACGGCAGCGGCGCGCCCGGCGCGAGCGCCGCGACGTCGAACAGCGGCAGCGCCTGCTCCAGCTCCTCCGACTCGCCCACCGCGAGCGGGAGCCGCTGGCGCGCGGCCTTCTCGACGAGGTCCTCGGCGACGGCGCCCAGCGTGGGGCGCTCGTCGCCCGCGCGCCGGGCGGCGCGGTCCGCGCGCGACGCGAGGCGCGGCGACCACGGGCGCACGTGCTCGTCTCCCTCGCGCCGGAAATCGAAGAGCGACCGCGGCGACTCGCCCATCAGCGCGCTCGTGACGAGCTGGCGCAGCACCTCGGGCGCGATCGAGAGATCCTCCAGGATCACCGACCAGCCGAAGCGGGGGAGCATCACGCGATAACCACCCTCGGCGAGCTTGCTCGCGAGGTACGTGAGCCGCAGCGGGATCCGGCCCTGGCCGACCACGGCTGTCCGCTTGACCGTGGTCTGCGGGTGAACGTCCACCGCCAGCGTGCGCACCTCGAACGACTCGTCCCACAGATAACGGTCGAGATCGTCCTCGCCCGTCGCCATGCGCGCGTGGAGCTCGAGCTCGATCTTGCGCAGCACGTCCTCCTCGGAGGCGCCATAGGCCGACGGCGCCGGCCGGTCGAAGAGGAATGCCCACGTGCGGAGGAGGATGCCGGTGACGCGGCCGTCGTGGTGGGCGATGAGATAGACGCGGAGCGATTTCTTGGTCATACGGCGGCGCGGCCGGCCGCAGCCGGAGCGCGTCATCCTACCACAGCCCGGCCCCGCGCCCGCGCGCCGGGGAAACGCCGCTCCGACTCCGCCTCAACGGCCCCGCGCCGCGGCAGGCAATAGCATTAACAAAGGCTCTCCCCGCTCACCCCGGCGTGTCGTTGAACCGCCCGCGACGGCCAGCGCAACTCCATGCGCCGTGGTGACAGCATGCGTCAAATCAGGCGCGCGCGACGACGCACAAGCAACCCTGCTGCACAATTACGGCGCTGTGGAGCGGTGGAATCTTATACACCGTGAGCTCTCCAGGAGGTGTAGAGTGGCCTACATGCCGCAAACGCCTTTCTTCATCATGCCTCGTCGCCGCGCGGCGCGAGCCGCGCTCTCGTTGTTCCTCTCCCTCGCGCCGCTCGCGGGGGCCGCGCCCGCCAGCGCTGCGGTCCAGCAGCTCGACGGCACGCGGCTGCCCACGCCGGTGGGAGATGCCGAGCTCGGCCTCGTGACGAGCCGTGGGTTCCCGGAGGACGCCGTCACGCTCGATGGGCTCTTCATGTACCGCGGGGAGGACATCGATCCGGTGGCGGACGCGAGCACGGAGCCGGGCGTTTTCTCGCCGCTCTGCGGGTTCACGGGAGAGCTCGTGCTGCGCGGGGGCGGGTGCAAGGTCGCGTTCGGCTGGTACAACGCGACCGCGAGCGGCACGCGCCCGCCGGACAACCAGATCTACGAGCTGATCCCCGCGGACACGTCGACGGCGTTCAACTGCGACGACAACGACTTCTGCCCGCTGGCCACGATGATGACGACGCAGGCGGGGCAGCACGACTGGACGCCGCGGCAGTTCTCGGCGTCGGACATCCGCAACGATCCGCGGTACCAAGGCGGCCTCGTCGGCTTCGCGCTGATCGGCAAGGCGGGCACCTACTGCACCCAGACGAAGTTCTCGCAGCGCGAGCTGAACACCGTCTGCACGAACTGCACACCGAACGCGCCGTGGGTGACCACGCTCATCTACACGTCGACCGCCTCGCCCGACGCGTTCTATGTCGCCTTCGAGGACCTGCCCGTGACAGCGACGAGCTGGAAGGGGAACCAGGGCGGGTACACGAACGACGGCGATTTCAACGATTTCGTCTACTACATCACCGGCGTGACCTGTAAGGGCGGCGGCCAGGTCTGTGACACGGGCGAGACAGGCGCGTGCGCCGTGGGCAGGACGGGCTGCGCGACCGACGGCGTGACCGAGTGCCTGCCCGTGCTCGAGCCCGGCGAGCAGCGCGAGCGCTGCGACAACATCGACAACGACTGCAACGGCGAGGTCGACGACGGCGACGGGCTCTGCGAGGAAGGCCTCGTGTGCAACCGCGGGGCGTGCGTGCCGTACTGCGGCCGCGGCGAGGTCGTCTGCGATCTCGGCTTCGTCTGCGAGGAGGGCCTCTGCGTCGAGCAGGCGTGCGTGGGCGTCGCGTGCGAGGGCGGCCAGGTCTGCGTGGGCGGGACGTGCGTGGGCGGCTGCGACGGCGTCGTCTGCCCCGCGAACCAGGAGTGTCAGCTCGGCCGGTGCGTGGATCTCTGCGCCACCATCGACTGCGGCGAGGACACTGTGTGCGAGCGCGGCATCTGCCAGTCGAACTGCGGTTGCCGCACCTGCCCTGACGGCAAGACGTGCGGGGCCGACGGCCGCTGCGTCGACACCGGCTGCGAGGGCAAGACCTGCGCTCCCGGGCAGGTCTGCGTCGGCGGGAGCTGCGCCGACGCGTGCGCGGGCGTCGTCTGCCCGGGCGGCGCGCCGTGCACGAACGGGTCCTGCGGCGAGCCGCCTGTCGGCGGCCCCACGGCCACGAGCGGCGGGCAGGACGGAGGCGGCCTGTTCCTGGACGAGCCGCCGCCGGATCTGACGGCCACGGTCGGGGCCGGCGGGGCCGCGGGCAGCGGCGGGAACGGCGGCGGCATCCGCAAGCCGGACTCGTCCTGCGCCTGCCGCGCTGGCGCGACGTCGTCGACGTCGGAGGGCTCGCCGGCCAGGCTCGGCGTGCTCGGCCTCGGCCTCCTGCTGCTCGCCGGCCGCAGGCGCCGCGCCCGCGCGGCGCGGTAGTCTTCACCGCGCAGCCCTGCGCGGTAGTCTTCACCACCACGCCGCCCTGGGCGGTCGTCTTCACCACGCCGCCCTGCGCGGTCGTCGTCACCACGCCTCACCACGCGGCGCGCGCCGCCATGGCGGCCACGAGGCCCGCCACGACGGCCGCCAGGAACCACGCGAGCTGCGCGCCGGGCGGCTCGCGCGCCGCGGCCGCGCCCGGCAGCGGGAACACAACGGACCGCACCCGCCGCGCCTCCGCGTCGACAAGCAGCACCCCGTCGACGTCGAACGCGAGCCGGTACTCGAGGAGCTGCCGCCGCGTCGCGGGCGTGTCGATGCGCGGCGCGAGCCGGCCTGTCTTCACCTCGGCGACATACCGCCTCGGGCCGTGCGCCACGAGGTAGTCGGCGCGGAGGCCGACCGTCATCGGCTCACCGTCGATCTGGACTCCGTACGAGACAGCGACCTGCCGGCCGAGGATCGTGTACCCGAGCTCGCGGAGGAGCGCCTCGGCCCGCGCTTCCCCCGCGGCGCCCTGCTCCCGGATGCGCCCGATCCGGCGCCGCTGCCGGGCGCTCCGCCACGCCAGCCGGGCCGTCTGGGCGAGCCCGAAGAAGAGCGCCGCGCCGGCCACGGCCAGGAGGAGCTCGGGCGGTGCGTCGCGGAGATCCACGCAGCGCGTGTTTGCGCAAATTTCCGGAGATCGGGCCAAGTTTTCTGCGACAGACAGCCCGCGGCGCGGCTGGCGGGCGTGTCCGCGGGCCGCTAGGACAAGCCGCACGGCTCAGCTCCGCATCAGGCATCCGCGCGCCCGTTCTCCGGGGCGGCGTCGCGCTCCCCGTGCGCGCTCGGCTCGCCCGGTCGGGGAGCATCCTCCGTGGTTCGCTGGCAATCCCTCATTCTGTGCCGAGGCCCGTCGGTCTGTGATTGATCCCGACAGGAGACGTTTCCGGAAGGTTCGCTTGTTGACCGAGGCCGGCCGCGCCCTCGCGCGGGCGCGCTCCGCGTGCGCGATCCACGACGCCGTCCTCACCGCGGCGAGGGAGCTGAGCGGCGCGGACGGCGCCGTGCTGCTCCTGAACGACGAGCAGGAGCGGCCGGTCGTGCGGTCCGCGCTGGGCCTCGACCCGGCGCTGCTCGACGAGCTCCGGGACGTCGCTCAGCCGAGCTTCGACGAGGGGATAGCGCGCGCGCTGCGCGGGGCGGCCCATGTCGCCACCGCGCCGTTGATCGCCGAGCACCGCGTCTCCGGCGTGCTCGCTGTCGCGCGCTCGACCGAGGCCACGGACGACGAGGCCTGGCTGCTGTCGGCGCTCGCCGACCAGGCGGCGGTCGCGCTCGCCGCCGTGGCCCGGAGGGCGCTCCCGGACGCCCCGGCGTCGGAGCGGGGCGCGACAGCGCAGCCGGGCGGGGAGGTCGCGCCCGGGAGCGTCGACGAGCAGGCGGCGCGCCTGCGCCTGGAGGCCGACGTGGAGCGCGAGCGTTACCGCCTCCTCGCGCGCGCCACGAAGGACTCGATCTGGGACTGGGACATCCGGACCGACCAGGTCGAGCGCAACGAGAACTTTTGCGAGCTGTTTCGCTACGATCCCGACCAGACCGACCCCTCTGGCGGGTGGTGGATCGAGCGCATCGTCCCCGAGGATCGCGACCGCGTGGCGCGCGGCCTGGAGCAGGTCCTCTGCGGCGACATCGATTGCTGGTCGGCGGAGTACCGCGTCGTGTGCGGGGACGGGTCGATCGCCCGCGTGCTCGATCGCGCCTACGCGCTCCGCGACGCTGCGGGCAAGGCGATCCGCATGGTCGGCTCGGCTGTCGACCTGACCGAGCGATCCCGGATCGAGAGCGCGCTCCGCGACAGGGAGGATCGGCTGCGGCTCGCCACGTGGGCGGCGGACGTGGGCACGTGGCGCATCGACCTGGCGACGTGGTCCGACACGAGGGACGCGAGCCTGAACCGCATCCTGGGCCTGGAGGAGCGCGAGACGTCGCAGCCCGTCGACGACTGGATAAGCCGCGTCCACCCGGAGGACATCGACGCCGTGCGCGCCCTGACCGAGCGGTGCGTCCGTGAGCATTGCGTGTACGACATCGTGCATCGCGTGATCCGCGCCGACGGGGCGATCCGGTGGGTGCACGATCGCGGGCGCATTTTTTACGACGAGGCGCGCTCCACGAGGTTTTTGACCGGCGCCGTCGTCGACATCACGGGGCTGAAGCAGCTCGAGGAGGAGCGCACCGATCTGCTCCGCCGCGAGCAGCAGGCGCTCGCCCAGTCGGAGAAGGATCGCCTCCGGGCCGAGGACGCGAACCGCATGAAGGACGAGTTCCTCGCGACAGTCTCTCATGAGCTGCGGACGCCGCTCACCGCGATCCTGGGCTGGGCGCGGCTGATCAAGGAGAAGGAGCTCGCCCCCGAGCGCGTCAAGCAGGGGATCGCGTCCATCGAGCGCAACGCCCACGCGCAGTCGCAGATCGTCGACGACATCCTCACTGTCTCGCGCATCATCACGGGCAAGCTGCGGTTGAACACGGTCGCCGTGGACCTCGCCGGCGTCATCGAGGCCGCCGTGGACACCATCGCGCCGACAGCGAGGGCGAAGGGCATCGAGATCTGCGTGGAGCTCGGCGAGGCGCTGGGCCACCTGAGCGGCGACCCGGATCGCCTCCAGCAGGTCATGTGGAATCTGCTCTCGAACGCGGTGAAGTTCACGCCGAAGCGCGGCCGGGTCACGGTCCGTGCGGCGCGCAGCGACGCCCAGGTCGTGATCGCGGTGACGGACGACGGCAAGGGCATCGCCCGGGCGTTTCTGCCGTACGTCTTCGAGCGCTTCCGCCAGGGCGACTCGTCGCCGACGAGGGCGTACGGCGGGCTCGGGCTGGGCCTCGCGATCGTCCGCCACCTGGTCGAGCTGCACGGGGGCACGGTGGAGGCGGACAGCCCGGGAGAGGGGTGGGGCGCCACGTTCACGGTGACGCTCCCCGCGCAGAACGCGCCCATGGGCGCGCGCGGCGGGCCGCCGCCTGCGCCGCGGCCCGCCGCGCTCGAGGACGGCGGCTCGATGGCGCTGAGCGGGATCCACGTGCTCCTCGTCGAGGACGAGCCGGACGCGCGGGAGATGATCGCGTTCGTGCTGGAGGCGACGGGCGCGCAGGTCACGGTGGCCGGCTCGACGGGCGAGGCCATGGGCCTCCTGGAGCGGCTGAGCCCCGATGTGCTGGTCAGCGACATCGGCATGCCGGGGGAGAGCGGTTATGCGCTGATCAAGCAGGTGCGCGCGACGGGGAGGGACGAGATCCGGGGGATCCCCGCGGTGGCGCTGACGGCCTATGCCCGGATCGAGGACAGGAGGCGGGCGCTGATGGCCGGCTTTCAGAAGCACGTGCCGAAGCCGATCGACCCGTCCTGCCTGGTGAAGGTGATCGCGGATCTCGCGAGCCGGCCGTGAGCCGGCGAGGGCTCAGCGGTGGGCGACGTCGTTCGCCATCGGGCGAGGCGCGCCCTGCTGCGCGCCCGTCGAGGCTGTCGAGCCGGTTGTCGCTGTCGTCGTCTCGGTGGGGCGCTTGACGCGGATCTGGTTGTGGACGTCCTCGACGCCGCGGACGTTCTCGGTGATCTGCTCGATGAGGCGCCGGTGGTACCGCTCGTTGACGGTGCCTTCCAGCGTGACCTCGCCGCTCTGCACGCGGACGGTCACCTCGCTGACGTCGATGTCGTCGCGGTCGGAGAGCATCTCGCACACGTCCTCGCGGATGCGCTCGTCGGAGCGCTTGTAGCCCTTGGGCCCGCGGCCGAGCGCGCCGCGCACGCGCTCTCCGAGGTGGTTCAGCGCGCCGCTGACGTTCTGCATCGCGGAGCGCCCCGCGTCGCGGACGGTGCGGACGAAGTCATGGCCGCCCTCGTGGCCCTGGTCGCGCCCGAAGTCGCCGCGGTCCTGGTCGCGTCCCCAGCCGCGGCCCTCGTCGCGGCCGTACTGGCCGCCGAAGCTTCGGTTGTAGTCGCCGCCGAAGCCGCGGTCATAGCTGCGGTAGTCGCCGCCGAAGCTTCGGTTGTAGTCGCCGCTGAAGCCGCGGTCGTAGCTGCGGTAGTCGCCGCCGAAGCCGCGGTTGTAGTCGCGGTAATCACGGTTGTAGTCGCCGCCGAAGCTTCGGTTGTAGTCGCCGCCGAAGCTTCGGTTGTAGTCGCGGTAATCACGGTTGTGGTCGCCGCCGAAGTTGCGGTTGTAGTCGCGATCGAAGCCGCGGTCGGTGCCGGCGAAGCGGCCCTGGTCGAACGTGTGCTCACCGCCGTAGCCGCGCTGCGCCGTGTACCCGTAGTCGCGGTCCTGGTCGTAGCCCGAGGTGCGCTGCTCCTCGCGCCCCCAGCTCCGCTCGGGGGGGTAGCTCCGGGGCTGCCCGTAGCGCTCGTCCCAGCGTCCGCCGCTCTGGCCCTGGCGCTCGTCCCAGCTACCTGCCTGTCCCTGGCGCTCGTCCCAGCGTCCGCCGCTCTGGCCCTGGCGCTCGTCCCAGCCGCGCTCGTCGCGCCCGTACTCGGTGTTCCTGTCGAACCGATTTCGCATGGTGGTAACTCCTTCGTCTCGTTGTGAAACAACGTCTCGTGTGTCTCGACCACGCGTCCCGGAGCTTCGCGCCAGCGCTCGACATCCTGCTCGCGCCCAGCTCATTGCGCGGGGTCGTAACAGTGCGGCTCATCGACCCGACTCGCAATCGGGGAGAACCCCTCGTTACTCCCCGGGACGATCCCGAAGGAGCCCTCTGAACGTCAGATCCTCCTCAATCCCCCTCAGTCCTGACGCATCCTTTCAAATCCTTCGGAAAATTCACGGGGAGGCGCGGAGGCGGGTAGGGAAGCCTTCAAATACTCCCCGTCTCCCCGCCTCCCTGTTCAATTTCTCCGCTGAAAAGCGCTACAAATCGAGGGAGCTCCTCGGCCCTGGATCCCCATGAGCTCGCCGCGATCCCGCGCCGACCTCGGCCGATCGCGCGGGTCGTCGCAAGCCAGACTCCGGTGGTACGTTCACCAGGAACGCACCACCGGACGCTGTCGAGGTGTGCTGTAGAACAGCCAGCGAGCGCCGCCTCTTCCGGATCGCGGGCGCGGAACAGCTCCGTGGCAGCGGGCGGACTCAAGGGCGCACCCCGGGAGCGCACATCGCTGCACCGGACGCGCGGCCCGCCGTGTCGGTCTGCTCAGGACCTCACTTCAGGCCGCTGTCGTGCCGTCGTCACGCTCCTGTGCTGCAACGCGCGATCGGCGGCGCAAGAGCTCGTCTTCTTGAGCCTTCCGTCCCAGGGCACACCCTCGTGGGGCAGACAGCCGTGGCCGGCGGCGAGCCCATGCGCCTCGGCGGCGTGGGCGCCGCCTGACGAGAGGGCCCGCCCGGTCGGCTCAGGCCAGCTCGACGCCGAGCAGCCACAGCATCAGCGCCTTCTGCACGTGCAGCCGGTTCTCTGCCTGGTCCCAGACCCGCGAGCGCGGCCCCTCGATCGTCTCGTCGTCGATCTCCTCGCCCCTGTGCGCCGGCAGGCAGTGCAGCACGATCGCGTGCGACGCGGCCTTCCCCATCACGCCTGCGTCGACCGTCCAGCCGGCGAACGCGGCGCGGCGCCGCGCCGCCTCGTCCTCCTGGCCCATGCTCGCCCACACGTCGGTGTTCACCACGTCCGCGCCCGCCGCGCCCTCGCGCGGGTCGCTCGTGAGCGTGACGTGGCCTGTCGCCCGCGCCCGCTCGACCTCGTCCGCGGGCGGCATGTACCCCTCGGGCCCCGCGAGCACGAGGTGGAAGCCGAAGAGCGGCGCCGCCTCGAGCCACGAGCGCGCCATGTTGCTCGAGCAGTCGCCGATGAACGCGACCCGCCGGCCCGCGATGCCGCTCCTGTCGCCGGTCGCCGCGAGCGCCTCCTCGATCGTGAAGATGTCGCTGAGCACCTGCACCGGGTGGCCGTCGTCCGAGAGCGCGTTGATCACCGGCACGGTCGCCTCCGCCATCTCGTTGAGGCGCGCGGTCGACGACGTGCGGAACGCGATGGCGTCGCAGTACCGGGCGAGCACGCGCGCCGTGTCCCGGATCGGCTCGCCGCGCGCGAGCTGGCTGCCCTGGGTGCTGAGCACGACAGGATGGGCGCCGAGCTGCGCGATCCCGACCTCGAACGACACCCGCGTGCGCGTGCTCGCCTTCTCCAGGACGACAGCGACCGAGCGGCCGGCGAGCAGCGTGGCGCGCCGCCCCTTCGGCTCCTCCTTGAGGCGCGTGGCGAGCCTGAGCACGCGGTGCGCCTCGGCCAGCGTCATGTCCGTCATCTTGAGGTAATCGCGCTTCGCCATGGTCCCGCCTTCCGCGCCGCTCCGTCCGGATGCTCGCTGTCGCGCCGCGGAGCAGCCCGCGACGCCAGAGCGCGCCGTGCGCCCGCTGTCATGTGGCACAACCGGGACGCCGCCGTCAATCGGCCTTGATCTGCCGACTCGGGCGCTGAACACGCGTGATTCTCGACGTCCCGCGCTCAGCGCTCGATCTCGATGTGCCACGCCTCTTCCGAGACCTGCTCGACCGAGGCGCGGATCCCGAGGAGGTCGCGGAGCAGTTGCAGGTGGGTCGTCGTGTGCGACGACGGGCGCACGGTCCGGAAGGCGCCGCGCCCCGCGAGGGCGATCAGCAGGAGGAGCTGGTCGGCCAGGTATTCGCCCACCGGGACGTCCGCCGCGATGTAGTCGCGCGCCTCCTCGGCGACCTTGGTGGCGACCGTCTCCGCGCGCACGCCCTTCTCGCCGAAGCCGGTGAAGACCTCGGTCACGTGCTCGCTCTCGACGGCGATCGTGAGCACGTTGCCCGGCCCGTGCCCGCCCGTCAGCACGCTCGGCTTGAAGCACGCCGGCTCCCAGCCGAGCACCGCCGCCGCCGCCTCGAGCTCGCGCATCGCCACGGAGCTCGGGAGGTTCGACACGGTGGCCACGGCCCTCCGGCCGCGGATCTCCCCGCGCGAGAGCAGCGTGAGCGGCGCGAGCGAGGGCGCGGGCGCGACAGAGACCCGGGCCAGCCCGCCGCCTGCCGGGTAGAAGCCTGGTGTCACGAGCGTGGCGGTGATGTCCGGCCCCATCCTGCGCACGAGCGGCAGATAGGCGAGCTCCAGGAAGTCGAACGGCGGCGCCATCGGGTTGTGCGTGCCGCCCTCGAGCGTGAGCGTCGACGGCGCGGGCGCGCGGAGCAGCGCGGGGAGGACTGTCTGCAGCACGAGCATCGTGCTCCCCGCGCTGCCGATCCGGAACGTGTGCTCGCCGGGCTCGAGCGCGCTCGGCCGGAACACGATCTCCTGCGACCCGATCGCGGCGCCCGACACCTCGGCGCGGCCGACCTGGGCGGCGGCCTGCACCGAGGTGAGGTGCTGCCGCATCAGGCCGGGGCGCGCGCGGCCCTTGCGGATCGAGGTGATCCGGACGGGCGTCTGCGTGATCAGCGAGAGGCTGAGCGTCGTGCGGAGGATCTGGCCTCCTCCCTCTCCGGCGGATCCATCGATGGTCAGCATGGCAGTCGACTCTCCCTGGATGAGCGATACCACGACCTGGATGAGCGATACCACGACCGCGGGCCGCGGCTCACCCCTTCACGCAGACGACCTGTCGCAGGGTGTGGACGATCTCGACGAGGTCCTTCTGCGCCCGCATCACGTCGTCGATCGGCTTGTAGGCGGCGGGCGTCTCGTCGATCACGTCCTCGTCCTTGCGGCACTCGACGCCGGCGGTCGCGGCCTCGTGCTCCGCGACGGTGAAGCGGCGTCGGGCCTCGGTGCGCGACATGACGCGTCCCGCGCCGTGGCTCGAGCTGCAGAAGCTCTCCGGGTTGCCGAGCCCGCGGACGATGAACGAGCGCGCGCCCATGCTGCCCGGGATGATCCCGAGGTCGCCTGCCCGCGCGCGGACGGCGCCCTTGCGCGTCACGAGGACGTCCTTCCCGTAGTGGTGCTCGCGCGCCACGTAGTTGTGGTGGCAGTTCACCGCCTCCACGGCCGCGTCGAAGGGCGGCAGCTCGCCGGACTCGCGGAGCGCCCGCACGACCTGCGCCATCATCAGCTCCCGGTTGACGGCCGCGAAGTCCTGCGCCCACGACACGGCCTGCATGTAGTCGTGGAAGTACCTCGTTCCGTCGGGCAGGTACGCCAGGTTCGCGTCGGGCAGGTTGACGAAGAAGCGCCGCATCTCCTGCTTGGCGAGCTCGATGAAGTAGCTCCCGACGCGGTTCCCGACGCCGCGCGACCCGCTGTGCAGCATCACCCAGACGCGCTCTTCCTCGTCGAGGCAGAGCTCGATGAAGTGGTTCCCTGTCCCGAGCGTGCCGAGGTGCTCGATGGCCGAGCCGCGCCCGAGGCGCGGGTGCTTCTCGACGATCTGCTTGTACCGCGGCTCGAGCGCGGCCCACGTGTCGAGCTGGGCCTGGGGCGGCGCGCGCCACGCGCCGCGGTCGTTCTTCCCGCCGTTGTCGGTGCGGCCGTGCGGCACCGCGCCCTCGATGGCGGCGCGGAGCCCGCGCAGCGAGTCCGGGAGCTCGGACGCGCGGAGGCTCGTGCGCGCGGCCATCATCCCGCAGCCGATGTCGACGCCGACGGCCGCCGGGATGACCGCGCCGTGGGTCGCGACGACGCTCCCCACGGTCGCGCCGATGCCCTGGTGCGCGTCGGGCATCACGGCGATCCACTTGTGGACGAACGGCAGCGACGCGACGTTCTTGAGCTGCTTCTCCGCGGCCGGCTCGAACGGCACGCCGACCGTCCACGCCTTGATGGGAACGCCCGAGTCCGTGGGAATGACGTTGTAGCTTCGCTCCATGGCCGTATCTCCGAGGGGGGGGGCGAGCCGTCCGGCTCGCGCGCGGTGCTGGGTCGCGCTGGTTGCGTTGAGTTCCGGTGTGCCGGGGCGTATCGCACGGGGCGTGCCACCTGGAGTCGCGGCGATCTCGGCCGGGTCTCGGCGGGGTGGCCAGGGGTCTTATCTTCCTGTATAAAGCGACTAGAGATCCATCTATGACCCGCAAACCCACGGTGATCCTCGGCATGCTCGGCCCCACGCTGGACACCGGCAAGACGACGGAGCGCTGGTCGCGCTGGCGTCCGAGCGTTGCGCTCTGCCAGCACGAGGACCTGCTCGTCGACCGGTTCGAGCTGCTCTACCAGCGCCGGTTCGAGGCCCTGGCCGGGACGGTGATGGCGGACGTGCGGCACGTGTCGCCGGAGACGGAGATCCGCGGTCACGTCGTCGATGTGGACGACCCGTGGGATTTCGAGGCGGTGTACGGGGCGCTCCACGATTTCGCAAAGGCGTACCCGTTCGCGCCCGACCGGGAGAATTACCTCCTCCACATCACGACGGGCACGCACGTCGCGCAGATATGTCTGTTCCTGCTCACGGAGTCGCGATACTTCCCGGGGCGGCTCATCCAGACGTCGCCGCCGAAGCGCGACAGGGCGGAGCTCGCGGCCGGGTCGTTCACGATCATCGATCTCGACCTCTCGAAGTACGATCGCATCGCGTCGCGCTTCCAGAAGGAGCAGCGCGAGGGGGTGTCGTTCCTGAAGAGCGGTATCGAGACGCGCAACGCGGCGTACAACAAGCTGATCGAGCGGATCGAGCACGTGGCGATCGCGTCGCGGGCGCCGATCCTGCTCATGGGCCCGACGGGCGCCGGGAAGTCGCAGCTCGCGCGGAAGATCTACGACCTCAAGAAGGGGCGCCGGCAGGTGAGCGGGGATTTCGTGGATCTGAACTGCGCGACGATCCGCGGCGATGGTGCGATGTCGGCGCTGTTCGGCCACGAGAGAGGCTCGTTCACGGGGGCGCTCAAGGATCGCCCTGGGCTCTTGCGCAAGGCGCACGAGGGGGTGCTGTTCCTCGACGAGATCGGCGAGCTCGGCGCGGACGAGCAGGCGATGCTGCTGCGGGCGATCGAGGAGAAGGCGTTTCTGCCGGTCGGGTCGGACCGGGAGGTACGTAGCGAGTTCCAGCTCCTCGCCGGCACGAACCGGGATCTGACGGTCGAGGTCGCGGCGGGGCGCTTCCGGGAAGACCTGCTGGCGAGGATCAACCTGTGGACCTTCCGGCTGCCGGGGTTGCGCGAGCGGGTCGAGGACATCGAGCCGAACCTCGAGTACGAGCTCGACGCCTCGGCGCGGCTGCTCGGCGTGCGGATCACGATGAGCCGCGACGCGCGCGCGCGGTTCCTCCGGTTCGCTACAGCGCGGGAGGCGGTGTGGCCGGGCAATTTCAGAGACTTCAACGCGGCGGTGACGCGGATGGCGACGCTCGCGCCGGGGGGGCGCATCGGGGTGGAGATCGTGGAGGAGGAGATCGGGCGGCTGAGCGAGGCGTGGCGGCGGGGGCCGGCGGCGGGGGGCGTGGGGGGCGCGGGCGGAGGGGTGGGGGAGGGGAGCGACGGGGATGGGGACGGGGAGGATGTCGTGATCGCGGCGCTCGGGGCGCGGAAGGCGGCGGCGCTGGACCAGTTCGACCGGGCGCAGCTCGCCGAGGTGCTGCGGGTGCTGAAGAGCGCGCGGTCGCTGTCGGAGGCGGGGCGGCTCCTGTTCGCGGCGTCGCGGGCGAAGAAGAAGAGCGTCAATGACGCGGATAGGCTGCGGAAGTACCTGGCGCGGTTCGATATCGACTGGAGCGCGCTGGTGGGGTAGGCGAGGAAGAGGGTTGCCGAGCTGCCCGGGCCGCGGAGCGGGCGTTCGTCGCGCGGGGTCGGGGAGCGGGATGACACGATCGGGCGGGTTTCCGAGAGTTCGAGCAAGTCAAGCCTGACGTGAACCTGCCGATCGTGGGCGCTAACCCCGCGATCTCTGGTCGGCCAGACGATTCGGTGACGCTTCTGGCGGTGCCCTCGGCGCCCATGTATGAGGCAGCGCGGGCGACCTCTCCCCGACCCGAAGCAGCCCTGACCACGCCCCCGGCGAGCAGCCCGCGCCAGGTGCTCGTCGCGACCCTCACGCAGACCATCGCCGCTGCCCACGCGGCGGGCGACCTCGCGACCGCGCAGATCGCCGCTCGTACCCTCACAGAGCTCCTCGGCGCCCCGCGCGCGCCCGCGCACGTCGCGCCCGTGGTCGACCTCGCTAACGCCCGGCGCGCGCGATCTCAGACCCATCCTGAACGCCACCGTGGCCGTGCTGGACGCAGTGGCCGACCACCAGGCAAGGAAGTACCACCAGAAGGCCTACCGCCGACGGTAGGTCGCCGTCCCGGACCCACGGGCTTACATCGCCGGCCGGGAACGCGTGCCGTCGCCTCACGGGAAGTCGACGCGCCCTTCTGAAGTACCTCTTGCTGGTCGAGCTCCGGGAGCGCCGCGTGCTGATCTTTGTGGTAGCGGGCGAACCGGTCAGCGAGATCGCTAGAAGCCTTGGGTTGCCGGTCGGGACCGGGGTCTGATGGCCCCGCCGAGGATGGAAGAGCCTTGCTATTGTGCTCAAGAGGCGCCATCTGTGCTGAGTGTCTTCAGATCGGATGCAGAAGATTTCGTGCAGATGTCGCACCGCTGCGGTCAAACGTCATCAACCAGCGATTCAAGCAGTTCCAGATCAACTGCCTTCGATCTGGTATAATTAATGCTGATTGGTATTTCTCCGGAAAATTTCTCTCCGTCAATTGCCGTGAGATGGTAGGAGCAGGTGCAAGATATCCCATTCTCGCTGCGCGCCAGGAGAACCCAAAATCCTACAGTGCGCTCAGTGGTGCCAGTGGCAACGCTCTTAATGCGTTGACGAACGATTCCGCGCCCATTTTGCACGCGATGTCGATCGATGTAGACGTGCTCGGTTGGCGATGTCATCCACCTTGGAATCAGCGTGGGTGACACTGCGGAGTAATCGCTTACGTGAGATGGAGCGCGTTCACGTACGAGTTGTATATCCTCACACGGTTCAAAAGAAAGATCAACGAGTACGTCTTTGGCGGCGCGAGCGCCTGAGTTGCTGATGTAAAGCTCCACGTGCACGAGGCGATTGTATTTGTCGAGAAAATTCTTTTGGGCGTCGAAGAGTTTCCTGCTAAGTGACTTGGAGGAAGCGTCGCTTAGCGTGTGCATGGTGCTGTCGTATTGAATGCCCGCAAGCGGAGCTCCATGCTCGTCCACCACGCCTAGCACCGCAGTGCCGCCTTCGATGGATTTCAGTCGCTGACGCAAGTCTTCGTTTTCGCGTGAGAGCCTGGCGAGTTCTTCGAGAACATTCGGAGATGCATCGATCGAATCGCCACGGAACCAGCCGGGCCTAGCGCGATCGTTGTCCTCGTCATCTGCTATATGATT
Organism: Sorangium sp. So ce176; assembly: GCF_051519835.1. Taxonomy (NCBI): domain Bacteria; kingdom Pseudomonadati; phylum Myxococcota; order Polyangiales; family Polyangiaceae; genus Sorangium; species Sorangium sp. So ce176. The sequence continues at coordinate 9,311,759 of NZ_CP150371.1, read as the reverse complement.
CCTCAGAGATTCGACTACCGCGTGTACTAAATCTGAGTCTTGTGACCAGTCGCGGACAAGATGATTGTCTCGAAGTTTCTTCTTGAATTCGGCCAATTTCTGGGTGTTGTCGGGGTTCCTTTCGGCTAAGTTCTGTGTGACCGCGCTGTCTCTTCTTATGAATGCCAACACTGGTATGTTCTTGTCGATCGCATACCTGTATTCGCGTTCGGTCCAGCTGATACCGGTGGTTGGATCGATGCTGCCGTACATTCCGGCGATAATGACGATATAGTAGTCAGATGTGTCAATTACTCGCTGGATGGTTTCCCATCCCCTGTCATTGGTTGCCGTAAAATTCTCCATTCCCGCAGGGACATGGCGGGCATTCAGGATTGCCCAGGTTACGGCTGATCGTTCCTCGTGGAGATCTTGGTAGGTTGAGCTTATAAATACTTGGTACTTGGGTCTGGCTCTTCGCATATATTACCTAAGGTGCCATATTGCAGGCCATGCGCGGCGTCGCGCACGCGTCCGGAGGTATTCCTCTGCTCCTCGCCTCTACTCCAGCTACCCGAATGGCCGTCTCCCCTTTCGAGGCCAGCGGAAGTACCGTCACGTGTCAAGAGGCGCGTGCCTCCGGTACTTCCTACAGGGGGAGGGCGCCCGGAAGCTGTGTGCTCCCGGCGAGTGGCTCCTGGGTCTTCCCGCCGTGGGCGTACGTAGGTCCCCGGTCCTCCCTGCCGCAGGCACGCGAGGCACGCCTGCCGCGAGGCATCACGCCTCCCCGATCTCGACCTCCCGCCGCCATGGCCCGGCCCGCCGGCTGTGAGGCGCCGTCAGCCCGCAGCTTCCAGCGCCACCAGTAAAGCTGCATGGGCTTGTACCCTCGCGCCGCCCGAACTGCTCGGCGCTCAGCCCGCTCCGCTCCCATCGCTCGACCCGCTCGGCCCACTCCGCTCTCGTCGCCATCGCTTCCTCCTTCGCGATGGGAACAGGTAGCCGGCGCCGCACGGAGGATCACGATGGCGTTGGCTGGGTGGTTACAGCGAGCCGATCCAGCGAGCGCGACGACGCGGATGTAGGCACAGGTGGGGCCTCCGCCCGACCGGCCCGCCCCCCTACCGCTGCCGGCGGGCCCCCTGCCGAGCGCATGGCCCGTCTTGACATGGGACGGTGTCTCCGCTGGCCTTGCAGATCTGGGTAGCCACGGTGAAGCCGAGCGGACGGACGCGGCTTCGCGAGGCGCATGCGGCGGCGGAGTCCCTGCCCTGCGGGACCGCTCCCTGCCTTGGCCGCGGCCCCTGCCGGACGAGCTGCTCTTGACACGGGACGGTGTCTCCGATGGCCTCGCAGAGGGTGGCGGCTATGGGGGTAGCTGGAGCGCGAGCGAGGACCGGAGAAATACCTTCACGCGCAGCCGTAAAATTACACAATCCGAAACTACCGAACGATCTCCCAATAGCGATTAGAGTCCGGCGTCAGCGACAACGGAATTTCAGCTCCAGATCAGTAGCACTCAATATGTTACCCCTAATACTTTCATAATATCGCCTTGACTCAATTTCATCAGATATATCTTTCCAGTTCTTTATGGGCTCACTCGCACGAGCAGAAGCGAGAACTTGGTACGTCATCACCAAGGGGAATACACCTTCGGCAGGTGGACTAAGCAGCGCCACAGCAATAACAACAAGCACGCTCTGGCCGCCCGCGAGAGACAAATTGCGCCCATTCAGCTCAGCCCTCAAAAGCCCAACACGCGCACGAGAAGTATCAATAGCGTAGCCCACAGAACGAAGCACTCGAGTAACCGCACCGCGCAGGGCATCGTGCACAACATCCTTGTTGCCGCACCCGGATTCCGGGAGAAATTCTACAACATCGATACTCAACCGGGGCGCACAACCAATGCCAGCACACCGGCTCAACATGTATATATCAGGAAACTCGATGTTGAGCCTTCTCTCAATCTCCAGACCCGAGATCCCCACAGACGCAGGCGAACCAATTCGAAATGCGTGCAAGGATTCCGGAAGGTTAGGATAAGGAGCACCCGCCGACGGTTTACTAAGGGTCAGAATCGTTTGCGAGAGTAGTCCAACTATCGAGCACACCAGAACAAGAGCCCACACCCACCACTTTCGCTGCCCCATCCCGCTCATCGATTATTCGCCCATGTCTCGGACATTCTCCCGGCGCCTTCTCTTTTTTACGCTCTTTGCGAAGTAAAATGCCATCGCGGCATTCGATAATAGCGACACCAGGCTCAGAAGCACAGATACCCAGTTTTTGTAATCTGAAAATTGCAGCCCTTTATCTGCCAACAGTGTAGCCGTCAGAGCAAAAAGTCCCATCGTGAGTGCCACGAGTGGGAACATCGTTAAGTAGGGTCGCATAGATGCCTTACTCAGGTCCGTGAGCCGCAAAATAGAAGCCAACAATCTGGCCAATGTAGCCGGCAAACAGGGGCATTATCATCCTGACCATTTCGAAAGATTCCGCCTGAGTGATCGTTCCTATCCACACCGGTGCCAACGCAAAAAACATCAAGAGCAGAAAAGCTTGTGTCGTCACATAAACAGTGAGCAGCGCGCGCATCCGGTCAGCTTCCGGATCCTCTTCACCGCTCTCTATGCTTTGCAGCTTGGATCTCGTGGCGTCCCTCGTCGCAACTGGACGCGCCTCCTGGCTCGCCGACTGCTCGGAGACTGCTTCCTGCGACACTGGCGGCTTCAACGTAGCCGTCGCACTGCCTCTAGAACGACTTGAACGTCCCATATCGCGAAGACTACACGCACTCTTTCGCGCTGGAAAGCAAATCAATTTGTCAAGTGATATCAAATAGTTGGAAGCAGCATCGAGCACATGACGAACCGGGTCGCCGGGATTATCAGGCATTCCGAACGGATCTCGCCCCGGCCGCACATACGGAGCCGGTGTCACTGTCCCGTCGATGCCCCGGGCGTGACCAATCCTGACCACCTCGCCGTCCTAGTGGACTGTTCGATAAATCTTTCAACATAGTCGTGGCGGGTTTGCTAGACCTCGCGGATGCGAAGGCGCCCGCCGCGCGTGATCGATCTGTCCCCGGACGATGCCGTCTACCTCGAGCAGCTCGTCCGTGATGGGCATACCGAGCAGCGGGTAGCTCGGCGAGCCCGGATCCTACTGGCCATGGCGGACCCAGCGACCGTCGTGCAGGACCTGGCGGACCATCTCGAGGTGGAGCGGACCACGATCTGGCATCTCTGTCGGCGGTACGAGACTTCGGGGGTGCACGTCGTCCACGACGCTCCCCGGGAGGGACGGCCGCGGACATTTCGTCCCCCTGCAGCGCGTTGGCATTGAGAAGCTTGCCTGCAGCGATCCTGCGGGGCTCGGTCTGCACATGACCCACTGGTCGACCCGCACCCTCGCTCAAGTAGCAGCGGAGCGTGGCATCGTACCGGAGATCTCGCACTCGACCGTCTCGTTGATCCTGCGCGCAGCCGACCTTCAGCCTCACCGGTCGCGGTACTGGAAGACGCCGAAGCTTGACCCCGCGTTCATCAAGCGCGCCGCCCAGATCCTCTGGTGCTACGAGAACGCCGCAGAACTGGCCGAAAGGCGCGAGGTCGTGCTCTGCCTCGACGAGAAGCCGAACATCCAGGTGCTTGAGCGCCGATCTCCGACCTTGCCCATGCGCACAGGCAAGATTGAGCGTCGTGAGTTCGAGTACATTCGGCATGGAACGGTGAACTTCATGGTGGTGCTTGTCGTTCACACCGGCAAGATGCGGGGTTGGTGCCTCGAGAAGAATGACGGCGAGCATCTTCGCGCCGTCCTGCCCGAAGTGCTTCACGAGCATCGGCATGCACGTCGCGTGCACCTGATCTGGGACGGCGGCTCGTCGCACGCTGCCAATGAGACGAGGGCATGGCTGCGCCACCACGACCCGCGCGTGCGTACGCTCGTCACGCCGCCCCACGCTTCCTGGCTCAATCAGGCGGAACTGTTGCTGCGGGCTTTCACCGAGCGCTACCTCAAGCGTGGCGAGTGGAAGAGCCGCCAGCAGCTCATCGAGCACCTCGACGCGAGTTGGCGGGAGTACAATGAGCGCTTCGCACATCCGATTACCTGGTCCTGGACGCGGCCGAAGCTGCGCCGCTGGGCGGCTCGATATGCTTCGCGACTATGTTGAAAAATTTATAGAACAGTCCACTAGCGTAAGCGCCCAGCCATCGCCATAGGCGCGACCCCTTGCGGTGATCGCCGGGGTCGACGATGCTGGGCGCGGGCGGCGACTACCCAGGGGCCGAGCGGACGCGAGCGGACGCGGGCGGGCACGAGAGGGCCGGCGAGGTGCCCCCCTCCGGCGCCTCGGTGGCAAGGATCGAGCTCCGCGTCGTTCAGGGCGCGCCGGCGTCGCCGGCGGCCGTAGCAGCGGGCAACGAGCGCGCCCACGCGTCGGGCAGCAGCTCGTCCAGCCGTTCACGCGGCCAGCCTGCCTGCAGCTTGCCGATCACGTCTGTCGCCCAGGCGAGCGGGTTGACTCCGTACATCCGGCACGAGCCAAATAGCGTGTAGCCGACAGCGAGGCGTTCAGCTCCCTTGTCCGAGCCTGCGAACAAGTAGTTTTTTCTCCCGAGCGCCACGCATCTTATCCGCCGTTCGACTTCACCGTTGTCGATCTCGAAACGCCCGTCCGTGAAGCAGCGCCGCCACGCTGCCTCCTGGTTGATGGCGTACTGGGTTGCGACGTAAAGCGGCGTATTCGGCACGAGCCGCAGGTGTAGCTCGTGAACCCACTCGTATAGATCGTCGACCACGGGGAGCGACAGCTCCTGCCGGCGCGCCAGGCGTGCCTCCGCGGACAGCGCTTCGGCCTTGCAGGCGGCCTCGATGCGGTAGATCGCCTTGAAGTACGCGAGCGCCATGGCGGCCCGCGCGTCACCGCCCTTCGCCGCCTTCTCGAACTTCGCGCGGATGTGCATTCCACAGCCGAGCCGGCGCACCTCGGGCACGATCATCTCGCCATCGTCGTCTCCGCGCAGCATCGCGCCGTAGCCCGCGTAGCCATCGCCTTGCAGGTAGCCCGTGAAGCCCCGCAGCAGCGCCGCCGGATGCTTCGCCCTCCAGTCCGGCGCGTAGACGAACGCGACGAGCTCGGCCCCGACGAAGGACCAGATGTGCCCTCGCTTCACCCCCGCTGGATGATCCTGATCCAGCACGCGTATCCCGGTGTCATCGGCGCGCAGGTAGCACGAGCCCAGCACGCGCTCCTGGATCCTCTTCGCCACAGGAGCGAGCACATCGAGCGCGAACGCCGACCACTCTCCCAGCGTCGACGGCGACAGCGACACGCCGCAGCGAGCGTACTGCTGCGCCTGTCGGTACAGCGGCATCGCGTCCTCGAACTTCTCGACGATGATGTTCGCGAGCAGCGCCGGCCCTGGGCGGCCCCGATCCATCATTTTCTCGCTGTCGGCCGTCGTGACGCCCTGCTCTGGGCAGCTCGGGCAGGCGAGCTTCTCCCTCTGCTCCTCGATGACCCGGAACTGCGCCGGGACGAACTCGAGAATCTCGCTTGTACGGTGGCCGATGCACTTCTTGTCCGCGCCGCACTGCGGGCACGTGCGCTCGGCTTCGGGGACTGGCACGAAGCGCGTCTCGCGCGGCAGGTGTGCGGGAAGCGGCGAGCGCCCGCGCCGTCCTGGTGGAGGCTTCGGGGGCTCAGGAGGTTGCGGCACCAGGCCCTGCTCCGGCTGCGGCGGCGCTTCGGCGAGAGGCTCCGACGTGGGCGCCGGGCCAGCGGCCCCCTGCGGCGGCTCCGCCCCGAGCTCGGCGAACAGCAGCATCAGCTGCTCGGTCGAGACCTTCTGGCTTCTGCGGCCGTACAGCTCGCGCAGCGCGCTCGCGAGCTTCGCCGACAGCGCCGTGTTCTTGTCGCGCAGATCGACCAGCAGCCCGAGCACCAGCTCGATGAGCTCCGAGAGCTGCCCGGCAGCCGCGAGCTGCTCCAGCTTACGTTGCACATCCGCCAGATCGGCGGGCAGCACTGCGTGGGACGGACGGGGACTGGTCACCGGGCGCGCTGGATATCGAGCCCGCGCGCATCCATCAAGCGTTGCTTCGTCACGTCGAGGTTTCTCACGCCGGGTCTCCAGCGCTTGCGCCGTACGGCCTGCGACAGGTCGAGCCCTTCGAGCATCAGCGACAGCTCGGCCGCCTCGACCTCGACGTGGGTGGCGCCCTGGGGCAGGTCGCGGGCGAGGTGGAAGCGGCCACGGGCCAGTTTTTTTGCAAAGATGGCATATCCGGTGCGATCCCAGAACAGCACGCGCACCTGGTCCCCTCGTCGATTCCTGAACACGAACAGGTGCCCACAGAGCGGATCAGCTCCGAAGCGCTGAGCGACCAGGACCGACAGCCCATCAAAGCTCTTCCGCAGATCGGTAGGCTCAGCCGCGACGTAGACACGCACCGACGGCGGCAGCGTCAGCACGACGTCTCCTCGGCAGCGAGCGCCAGGACGCGCTCGAGCGTGGCCGGGTCGAAGCCCGGCCGGACCCGCACCACCCGCCCGTTGGGCAGCGCGATCTCGATCGGCTCCGGCGCGATGGGCGATGCGTCGGTCACCACGTGGACCGGCAGGAAGCTCGGTGCCTCCCCCGACGGCGACGACCGCGAGGGCCCGTCAGCCCTCAGCTTCCAGCGCCACCAGTACAGCTGCTTCGGCTTGTATCCTTCGCGCCGCGCGAACTTCTCGGCACTCAGCCCGCTCCGCTGCCATCGCTCCACCCGCTCGGCCCACTCCGCCCTCGTCGCCATCGCTTCCTCCTGCGTCGCGATGGGGACAGGTAACCGGCGCCGCCGGGGTGGTCACGATGGCCTTGGTCGGACGGATACGTCCTAGCGGACACCGCGCTCGTTGATCCCCCCGTGCCTTCCACCCAGGTCGCCCAGGGCTTCGTACTGGAACTCGCATGCCTCGCGTGCCTGCGGCGGGCAGAACCCCGGTGATCCACGCACGTCTACAGCGTAACGGCCCAGGAGCCGCTCGCCGGGAGCACCGTCGTCCCAGCTCCCTTGGTCTCGGAGTGTCATAGCTCGGCCTCATGGATCGCGCCTGGGTCGGCCAAGCGGATCCTGTGATCGCGAGCGCCGTCAGCACTGCGATCACGACCCGGGCGATCGACGCTCGGGGTCGGCCAAGCGGATCCTGTCACCCGCTCGACGTGTTCATGTCTTGCTCTCCTTCGATGTCTCCGCCGCCCGGCGTCGCCTGCCCGGGGGAGGGTTGCGGTACGAGTCGCCCTCGAGGACGAGGACGTGGGCGTCGTGGAGCAGCCGGTCCATGGCGGCGCTGGCGAGCAGCGGGTCACCGAACAGGCCGCCGAACTCCTCCACGGCGCGATTGGACGTCAGGATCATCGCTCCGCGATGGTAACGCAGGCGTATGACCTCGTAGATGTCGGCCGCCTCTTCGACGGTCAGCGCGCGGAGACCGAGGTCGTCGACGATGAGCAGGTCGACCCCCACGAGCCTCGCCAGCCGTCGGTCGTGGCTGCCGTCGGCGCGGCCGGCGCGCAGTTGCTTGAGCATGTCGCCGGCGCCCACGTACAGCACCTGGTAGCCAGCGCGACAGGCGCGGTGACCGAGCGCCTGAGCGATGTGCGACTTGCCGACTCCCGCCTGGCCGACCAGCAGCACGTTCTGCCGGCGCTCGACGAAGGAGCAGGTCGCCAGATCGATCACCTTCGCCTTCGGCACCCTCGGGTTGAACTGGAAATCGAAGTCCTCCAGCGTCTTGAGGCTGTCGAAGCCCGCTCGGCGGACGCGCTGGTCGAACTGGCGACCATCGCGGCGATCGACCTCGTCGGACAGCAGCCGCACGAGGAACTCCTCGTGCGAGAGCTGCTCGTCGACGGCCTGCCGCACGCGCACCTCCAGCGACTGCAGCACGCCCGACAGCCGCAGCTTCTTGAGCACCGGCACCAGCTCATCAGTGAGGCCCATGGTCCCCTCCTGTCGACGACAGCCGCGACGCCGCGAGCAGCCGGAGGTCGCGCGCGAACCGCGGAGGCGCATCCGCCCACGCCGCCGGCGCAGCGCTCTCGGGGCTCGGCTCGAAGTCGAGCCCGCGCCGGAGGATGTCGCGAACGCCCTGGTAGCTGAGGTTGCCGTAATGGCTCGCTCGACGACACGCGGCCTGCGCGCGCTCCTGCGGGAACTTCTCCAGGTGCGTGACGATCGCCTGCACCTTGCGCAGCTGCGAGAGCACGTCGTCGGCGTCGAACACCTCGCGGACGAACCTGCCCACGTCCTGCCCCATCTGGTCGGCGCGCTGCTCCCAGTAGGCGCGGCTCCGGTGCCGCAGCGCCACGCGCTCGTCGGGCAGGTGTCGATCGAGCGTGCTGCGCAGGCCGGCGCCGCGCCGATCGTGCCGTGCCACGGCCTCGTCGTCGGCATACACCACGACACTCGATGGCGTCACGCGCAGCCACACCTTGCGCTCCACGAGACGCCAGGGCACCGAGTACAGCCTTCCTCCGAACTCGACGTGGCAGTCGCGATGCACCCGCGCCCGCTTCCAGGTCACGAGCTCGTACGGGCGCAGCGGCAGCGGCTGAAGCCGGCTCTTCTCCTCGGCCTCGAACACCTCAAGGGGCCTTCGCTTCGTGGTGCCGTGCTGCCGTGTGCCTGCGATCTCGACGATCCATCGACCGAGCGCCGCGCGCACCTCGCCCACGTCCTGCCCCTCGCGACCCGCCAGGGCGTTGCGCTTGACGTACTTCACGCTCGCCTCGACCTTGCCCTTCTTCTGCGGCGCTCGCGGCGGCGTTGGGTCCACGGTGAAGCCGTAGTGCCTCGCGAGCTCGCGGTAGCTGCGGCTCAGCCCCGAGTCCTCGTCCACGCCGAACGCGGCCCGCACCACGGCCGCCTTGAGGTTATCCGGTACCATCGTCGACGGCACCCCACCGAAGGCGCGGAACGCTTCCTCGTGCAGCCGCAGCCATGTCTCGGTCTTCTGGTCGAACACGATCTGCGCGAACAGATGCCGGCTGTAGCCGAGCACCATCACGAACACCCACGCCCTGCGCAGGCTCTTGGTCTCAGGGTCCCACAGCCGCCCCGCGTACCCGAAGTCGACCTGCGCGACGTGCCCTGGATCGGTCTCCACCACGATGGCGACATCCTGGGGCCTGATCCCTTGCTCCCTCTGGAGCGTCGCGACCATGCGCTTGACCGCGGAGCGGCTGCCGCTGAAGTCACGCTCTTCGAGCCGCAGCCGGTCGTAGATCGCTGCCGGCTTGAGCCCTTCCTCGACGCGCGCTGCGATGTACGCTCGCCACCGCTCCACGCTCGACTGCTGCTGCGGCGCCACCTTCGGCGGCACGTGCTTCTTTACCGCTTCCTTCTGCTCCTCGAGCGCGGGGATCTCCTCCGCGCTGCCATCAAGCAGGCCAGCCTGCGACAGCGCCGTGCGATACCGCCTCTCGGTGTTGGGCCCCATCCCCAGCAGCCGCGCGACTTCCCGGCAGTCCTCGCCCCTGCGGTGCAGGCGCACGAGCTCCTGCAGCCTGTGCATCTCCGTCCTCCTCGCGCTCATCCCGGCCTCCTCGAAGCCGGGAGCCATGCCCGGCCCCATCGGACTCGGGTGTACATGCCTCACGGCTGTCTGACGCCCGAGATCCGGCGCTTCCGCCGTCTCGGCCGCGATCCACTTGGCCGACCCGGCTGCGATCCACTTGGCCGACCCAGCTGCGATCCGCTTCGCCGGGCCCGCTCCTACCGCCGCCGTCTCCGACAGCGCGTGCAACGCATTCCGGAAGGTCGACCCAATTTCTCTCTCTCCGAAGTCCCTCCCTACCGTCAGGCGCCTACCTGTCGTGATCCGCTTGGCCGACTCGACCCCGATCCACTTGGCCGATCCGAGGCCGATCCGTTTCGCCGTCTCGGTCGCGATCCGATAGGCCGGTCCCTGACACGTGGCCAGGGCAGGGAAGAGGATCGGCCGGCCCGCAGGGCGGTGACCTCACCTGCCGCCTGCATCCCCGACCTCGCTCGCAGCAGCGCCCGCTCGACCGGTTGCGCTGCGCTGGCGGGCTCCGGGCATCGCAGACTCGGACCCGGGAGCCGCCCCGCCGGCCGGCTGCCCGCCGTGGAACTCCGTGGAGCCCCGTACCCTGGCGTCACCGGAGGCGCCCGCTCCCAATGGTTCCGCTCACGCCGGCCCCGCCCCAAATCCAGCGTCGCCGAAATTTGTCAGGTCACACGCAGGACACACAAGAAGACACGGCTCTCGCCGTGTCTTCTTGGTGGAGGCGCCGGGACTCGAACCCGGTGTTGAATTGACGACCTGCCCGCCGCGCAGCTCGTCCTCGTGGCGCGTCCGATCGCAGCGGGGCGCGGCGTCGACCGGAGCTTGGGGGATCTCGACCGAGCCGCTGGACCCCAGGGCTCCGTCCCGCAATGGATCACAGCACCCTCGGTCTCGAGCACATACCTAAGGAAGGCCCCGCCATCGGCCGCTGGCCGGCGTCACGGTCGGGGTAAACCGGCGCTCCTCCCAATCTGTCGACCCGTCCCCGTGGCGCCCCAAGGCGCGGCCGGGCGCGGCGTCGGCGGGCAGGGCGCCGGAGCGTGGGCACCTCGACCGGTGCAGCGACGGGGCGGTGCAGCGACGGGGCGAGTTCGGTCGCGTCCGTCTGCTACCGCGAGGTGAATGGCGCCGATGCCTAGGCCAAGCGAACCCGACGGCACGACCTCGACCACTCCAGCCCTCGCGCTAGCCTGACCTCACCATCAGTGAGAAGAACGCCAGCATGACGTCGGAACGCTCGGGCTTGCGCGACGACTAGACTAAGGTCCTATTTCGCTTGCGACGGAGAGCGACACGGGATGGTACCTATGGTCGCCTTGAATACGGCACCTTTCACTTCGGCGTCTTCGGCGGCCGGCCGCGTTTGACCTCCGGCATGGTAGCAGGGCGGAGCAAGATCCCTGGAGCCACCTCAAGGGCATCCGCGAGCTGGACGAGAACACCAACGCTCGGGTTCACGCGACCGGCTTCGATGCGCTGAATGAAGGTCAGGTGGAGGTCGGCGGCTTCGGCCAGCGCCTCTTGCGTCATGTCGCGCTTGAGCCGGATCCGTCGCACGTTCGCCGCGACGTACGTCAGCACCGTGTTGACCCGGGCGCTACTCACGTCCGCAGGGGTACCGCCGCGCTCTTGCCGAATTAACAGACGATCGTCTGTATTTCGTTGACGGCCTGCAGGGCGCGTGCGTAGCCTGTACGGACCACAAAAAGTGCTCCCCGCGTCGGCGCCAACCGACCGGGGAGCGTGGCCGGAACCCCGTTGCGCGAGGTCCGACATGGCGAAGCTACGTCCGCGGCCCGAAGAGGGCCAACAGATCGATCCGTCCATCGATAGCCCAACCCCTCACCCCGATCGCCTTCTTCACCGCCGAGCACGGCGGTCCAGTACCGATCGCCCCCGCAGCACGCGAGCCGACCAGCCGCATCTCCCGCAGGCCCATCCCGCAGCCCACCCGAGCATCCAGGCCATCCTCGCCGAGCGCTCGCTCATCCTCACCGTGCTCATCGCCAGCGGCGTCCCGGCGCGGGACCGCCCCGACGTGGAGCAGCAGGTGCTCCTGGGCGCATGGCGCTCCGTCGAGCGCGGCATGTACCGGCCGGACCCCTCGGACGAGCGTCGGCGGGCGCTCCGCGCGTGGATCCACGGCGTCGCCTGGAGGAAGGTGTCGCACTACGTCAACAGCGCCTACGTGCGTCACATGGTCCTCCACGCGCAGCCGCTCGGCTTGCTGCGCGAGCCCGCCGGACCGAGCCTCGAAGCGCAGATCGACGCGCGCGCTGATCTCCAGGCGCTCGCCCAGCTCAAGCCGTGGCAGCGCGAGATGTTGCTCGCCGTCGACCGCCCGGAGTCGCTCGTCGCGTTCGCGAAGGCGCGCGGCATGAACCCGTACACCGCAGCGAGCCGGCTCCGCATCGCCCGTGAAGCGCTCGCGCTGAAGCTCCGGAGGCGCCGATGAACCCCGGAAGGTGCGCTGACGTCGGGGCACACGGAAGGCAGACGGCGTGATGACTCCACGAGGCGGCCCGGAATTGAAGGGTGGGATGCGGCTGCACGGCCCGTGCGGGGACCACTGCACGAGCCCGGCACGCCGCTCGAACCTCAGCACGCCTGTACCTGCCCGAGAGACCCCCCGATGCCCTCAGTGACCCATGAAGCCCTGGTGGAGCTGTTCAAGAACCGGCCGACGCTGGCCGCCGAGATGCTGCACGACGCGCTCGGCCACCCGGTCCCGGACTTCACGGAGGCGCGCGTCGACGCCTCCGACCTGACCGAGATCGTGCCCTCGAACCGCCGTGCGGACGTCATCGTCGTGCTGCTGGTCGGCGAGCAGCAGCGGCCCGCGATGGCCATCGTGGTCGAGGTCCAGCTCGGCGTGGACCCGGACAAGCCGTATGCCTGGCCGGTGTACGTGACCCAGACGAGGGCCAGGCACCGCTGCCCGACCCGGCTGCTGGTCGTGACGACCGACCCGGCGATGGTGAAGTGGTGCTCGCGCCCGATCGACACGGGCCACCCTGGCTGGGCGCTGACGCCGCTGGTGCTCGGTCCCGAGGGCGTCCCGGTCGTCACCGACGCCGAGCAGGCGAAGGCGGCGCCCGAGGTGGTCGTGCTCTCGGCCATGGCGCACGGGCAGAGCGAGGCGGCGGAAGGGATCGGCGCGGCGTTCCTGGCGGCGGTTGCCGGGCTCGATGAGGAGCGCCGCACCCTGTACTGGGACCTGGTGCTATCCTCGCTGAACGAGGCGGCGAGACGGACCTTGGAGGCGATGATGAAGAGCGGGTACGAGTTCCAGAGTGAGTTCGCGCGCAGCTACGTGGCCAAGGGCATCGAGAAGGGCCGGGAGGAAGGGCTGCGGGAGGGCATGCTGAAGGCCAAGGCGCACGACTTGCTCGCCGTTCTCGAGACCCGTGGGCTGGAGGTCCCCGTCGAGGTGCGGGAGCGCGTGCTTGCGAGCACGGACGTCGACGAGCTCGACCGCTGGATCCGCCGTGTCGGGATCGTCAGCGACGCCCGGGAGCTCTTCGCCACGACCGGCTCCTGACGAACCGCTGCTACCCTCCGCAAGCTGTCGAGTCGTTCTGCTCCGGCATCGTGGCGTGTCGCCGCGGTGATCAGCCCATCCCACCACGCCCGGGGCGCCCTCTGAGCAGCTACTCTGTAAATTTGCCACGCTGCGCGACAATTCCCCGCCGCGCAGCGCGCTGCCCCAGCCGCGACCTCGCCCCACCGCGTCCTCAACTTTACCGGTTCACATCTTGGCCACAATGCCCCAGAGTGCCTCCCCCTGGAGGTCAAACGACATGGCTTTTGGCTCACTTCTTCGATCTAGCTCGCTCCTTCTCGCGCTCGGTACGCTCTCGCTCCTGTCCGCTTGCTCGGACGACGGAGATCCTCCTGACTCCAGCGGCACCGGCGGCGGCGCGTCCGCGAGCACCTCGACCGCCTCGCAGGGCGCGGGCGGCGCGGGCGGCGGCGCTACCGGCACCGGCGGCGACGCCGGCAGCACCGGCACCACCGGCACGGGCGGCACCGGCGGCAGCGGCACCGGCGGCGGCCCCGATGCGCAGGGCATCACCCCCAACCCCATCATCTCCCGCGGCAAGCCCGCCTTCGCCTCGTCGGGGACGGCGTCGGTGATCAACGACGGCAAGTACAAGTCGGCAGGCACCTGGATCGCCGGCAAGCCGACCGCCGCCGCGCCCGCGTGGGTCGCGATCCAGGTCGGCACCGGGTACGAGCGGCTGCTGCTGAGCTGGACGGCCTCGTACAACTACAACTACACGGACGTGCAATACGGGGCGCCGGGCGCTTACCGCGTGGAGACGTCGAGCGACTCCACGAACGGCCAGGACGGCACCTGGAAGAGCGTCGCCGAGGTGACCGACAACCCGGTCCGCACGCGCGCCCACAGCTTCGATTTCAGCGGCCAGAGCTGGGTGCGGTTCGTCGTGACAGCGGCCCCGGCGACGACCGCGGACGCCGGCGTCCAGCTCGACGAGATCGACGTGCACGACATCTCGAACGGCGCGGAGGACACGTGGTTCTTCCTCGGCGACAGCATCACCGCGTTCGCCTACGACCGCGACACCCCGGCCACGCAGCCGAGCTTCGCGGAGAACATCCACGCGGCGCACGAGGCCAACTACCCCGCGATGATCAACGGCGGCATCGGCGGCGAGCTCACGAAGGCCTCGGACGACCGCCCCAGCGCGCTCGATCGCCTCGACGACGTCCTGGAGATGAACCCCGACTTCCACTTCTTCGCCATCGGCTACGGCACCAACGACTCCTGGGACCAGACCGATCCGAGCACCTTCAGGTCGAACCTGCAGGAGCTCATCGACAGGATCCAGGAAGCGGGCCGCGTCCCGGTGCTCGCGCGCATCCCGTTCTCGCCCGACGGCCACCACGACACGCTCGACGTGTTCAACCAGGCGATCGACGAGCTCACGCAGGAGAACGGCCTCGTCCCGGGGCCGGATCTGTATGCGTATTTCGAGGACCACCCTGAGCAGCTCGACGATCAGGTGCACCCCGGTCCCGCCGGGCGGGTCGCCATGAACAAGCTCTGGGCCGAGGCCGTGGACGTCCTCTACACAGGCCAGCCGTAGCGCGCGTCCGCGCGAGGTTGCGCCGCAGCAGCCTCGACCCCCCGCGAGGCTGCGCCGCAGCAGCCTTCACCCCTCGCGGTCGCGCGGGCTCCCTCGCGGTCGCGAGGGCCTCCCTGGATCCAGCGCGCGCGGCGCCGCCGGCCGGCGCGCGTGGCCTTGAGCAGCCTTGCCACGCTCCACGGGAAGCGACACCATGCGCCTCGCGACCGGGTCGAGCGCCACGTGACGCGGCGGCACGCGGGCGCCGGAGCGGAGCCGTGATGGACGACGATCGCGAAGACGAGGACACGAGGAGGGACATCGCTCCCTACGTGCCGCGCCGCCCCGTGATGGCGGTGGTCGGCAACGGCCTCGCGCTGGACGCGGCGACCGAGGCCGTGTGCGTCGAGCTCGGGCGGCGCGCTGTCGAGGCGGGGTTCCGGCTCGTCACCGGCGGGCTCGGCGGCGTCATGGCCGCCGTCT
Organism: Sorangium sp. So ce176; assembly: GCF_051519835.1. NCBI lineage: Bacteria > Pseudomonadati > Myxococcota > Polyangiales > Polyangiaceae > Sorangium > Sorangium sp. So ce176. The sequence continues at coordinate 9,296,618 of NZ_CP150371.1, read as the reverse complement.
CGCGCGGCGGGCGCGAGGCGGCGACGTGGCGCGACGGCGATATCCTCGGGATCCTGCCAGGGTACGAGGCGTCCGCGGCCAACCCGTATGTGGACATCGTCGTCCCGACCGGCCTGCAGATCGGGCGCAACATCCTCGTCGTCGCGGCGGCCGACGTCGTCGTGGCCGTCGGCGGGGGCGCGGGGACGCTGACCGAGATCGCCGTCGCCTGGCAGCTCGGCAAGCCGCTGCTCGCGCTCGCGACGACCGGGGGATGGGCAACGCAGCTCGCCGGAGGGCGCGTGGACGACAGGCGCTCGGATCGCATCGCGTCCGCCGCGAGCGCGGAAGAGGCCGTCGCCATGGCGTGGGACCTCGCGGGCCGCGGCCGCGCCGGGACCGGCCGGATCTGAACGGCGAGGCGGGGAAGATCAGGGCCCCGTGAAGAGCGAGGAGACATGGATCTTCACCAGCGGATCGGCCGCCTCGGTGTAGACGACCTCGCTGGCCCCGCCGATGTGCCGGCGCACGATGACGTCCTCGAGCACGCCAGTGCCGCCCCCGAACTGCAGCAAGGCGCCGCACCCGTCGAGCTTTGATGTGTACGCGCTGACCTGCACCGCGCCCGGCGGCAGCGGGGGAAAGGCGCCGAGGCGGGTCGCCGCGCCGTCGCCGTCGACCTGCCAGAGCTCCTGGCTGCTGCCGTCGTCGGTCGGCCGCTCCGACTCGAGCACCAGCAGGAAGCTGTCCGGCGCCCTGGCGCGCACGGTGTGGAGCAGCCGGTCCCCCGGAAGGCCGGTGATCGGCAGCGACGTCGACGTGGCGAGGTGAACCACGCTCCGCGCGGTCAGCGCGAGATCGCCGTGGCCCAGGTGGAGCAGCGGGTCCTCCGGATCGGCGTAGGCGACACGGCCGCTCTCGTCGTACCACGTGGCGTCGTCCGAGCGGCAGCGGTACAGGACGGCGCCCGCCGGCGAGACGAGGAACCCGGTGAGCGGCGCGAGCCCGTCGGCGCACGAGGGCGTGAGCAGGACAGGATCGTTGTCGAGCGGCGCCTCCGGATAGTCGTTGCCGCGAAAGGGGCAGTCGTCGCAGTGGAACTCGCGCAGCAGGTCCTCGAAGACGTTGGTGTAGAGGAGGCGCCCGTCGGAGGGGCGGATCCGCGCGCTCCGCTCGTCGACATGGCAATGAAACCCCACGACGGCCGACCCCGGCGAGCTCCAGTGCGCCACCGCGTCCTGGCCGCAGCTCCCCTCCGACAGCGTGCCAGCGAGGTAGACCTGGTCGGGGTCGAGCACGTCGCCGGTGACCGCCGCGGACGCTCCGCTGCAGTCCGGCGCGCCGCCGCCGGCGTCACCCCCGCCGGCGCCTGCACCACCGCCCCCTGCATCCCCGCCGCCGCCCGCCCCTGCGCCGCCGTCGTCGCCGTCGATGAGTGCGTCCACGACGCTCACGACGCTGTGCTCACCCGCGGCGCCTTCCGTGCCCCAGGAGCTTCCCGGCCATGCGCCGCCCGTGCCGCTCGCCGTCTCGCTCGCCGCGCCGCCGCCGCCCGCGCCGGGGGCGTGCGCGTCGGCGCCGCTCCCGGCTTCATCGCCCTGGAGCATGGCTTCTCCCGAAGCGCACGCCTGTAGCAGGAGGAAGACGGAGGCTCTGGCGACAGTGCGCATGACGTGACCTTCTTGAGCAGCGCGACACGCCTCTCGTGACATGACGAGAGTTGAAGAGCGGAGATGGCCAGTGGCGATGGCCATCATGGCGTGAGCCGTCGGGCGCGTCGACCTCCACCATCGATGCCGCGGCCCTATCTCTCCGGTGAAGCGCGCGAATCTGCCGTGCCCGCAGCGCCGGCGGTGCGCGGCGCTGCGCGCGGGGCGGACCGGCGCGCGCGCAGGGCCTCCTCGATGTGCCGTGTCACGGCGCGATGTCCGGCGGGCGCGCGGCGCTGCCCTCGCCCGATCCGACCGGCTGGCACCCCGTGCTAGGCTCCGCGCCGATGTCGGGAGCGGAAGACGAGGAGACGCAGCGGCTGAGGGCCCGTGTCGGGACGACCGTGCGCGGGAAATGGCGGCTCGACGCGCTGATCGGGGCGGGGGGAATGGCGGCCGTCTACGCGGCCACCCATCACGTGGGGCACCGCGTGGCCATCAAGATCCTGCACCCGGAGGGCGCCGTGTCCCGCGACCACCGCGCCCGCTTCGAGCAGGAGGCGCTCGCCGCCGCGCGGCTCGGGCACCCGGCCGCGGTCCAGGTCCTCGACATCGACGTGACCGAGCACGGCGAGCCGTTCCTCGTCATGGAGCTGCTCGACGGCGAGAGTCTGCGCGAGCGCGCGCTGCGGCTCGGCGGGGTCGCCTTGCCCGAGCTCCTCGCCCACGTGGACACGCTGCTCGAGGTGCTCCGGGCCGCGCACGACGCCGGCATCGTCCACCGGGACATCAAGCCCGACAACCTCTTCGTGACCCGCGACGGGCGCCTCAAGGTGCTCGATTTCGGGATCGCGCGCATGAGGCAGGGCGGCGCCGGGCTGAAGACGCGCACGGGCGCGGTGCTCGGCACGACGAGCTACATGGCGCCGGAGCAGATCCTGGGCCGCGACGTGGACGGGCGGACCGACCTTTACGCGGTGGGCGCGACGATGTTCACGCTCCTGACGAGCCGCCGGCTCCACGACGCGCTCACCGAGGGAGAGCTCCTCGTGAAGATGAGCACGACGCCGGCCCCGCCGCTCGCGGCCGTCGCGCCCGGCGTGGATCCGCGGGTCGCGCGCGTCGTGGACCGCGCGCTCGCCTTCGCGATCGAACAGCGGTATCCGGACGCGCAAACGATGCTCGCCGACGTGCGCGCCGTGCGCCGCGGCGAGGAGCCCCCCTTCGCGACGGCGGCGATGGCCGGCGGCGACGAGCGCGCGCGCGTGCACGGCCGGTCGATCCCCGACGGACCGCCCCTCCGGGCGCCCCTGCCGGGCGCGATCCCGCCGGCCATGGCGATGCCGGCCGCGCCCGCCGCCGCGCCGGCCGTCCCGGCAGCGGCGCTGCCGGGCCCGTTCCAGGCGGGCGCGCGCGCCGCGCCGGGGCCGCGCGCGCCGGGGTCGCCGCCGCAGCTCGCCATCGTCGCCGGGGCGGCGGTGCTCCTCTTCTGTGTCGGCCTCGCGGCGGCGCTGCTGCTCTGGCGCTCCCGCGATCAGGGCGCCGGCGACGCTCCCGAGAGCGGCGCGCCGGCGCCGGTGTCCCTCAAGGATGTCCCCCGCGCCGCGAGCTCCATGGCGCCCGCGAGCGACGCCGGCGGCTGCCAGCCGGGCGTGCCGTGCACCTGCGCGCCCGGCACGCCGGGCAACGTGCCGAAGAGCTGCCAGCTCACCTGCGGCGAGGCGCCCGGCTGCAAGCCGAGCTGCTCCGAGCGCGACGTCTGCGAGAGCCGCTGCGCCGGCAACTGCCGGTCCTCCTGCGATCACAGCAAGGCGTGCGACACGCGCTGCACGGACAACTGCGTCGTCGACTGCCGCCACGTCGAGACGTGCCAGGCGACCTGCGGCGCGGGGTGCAAGTACACATGCGAGAACGCGGGCAAGTGCGTCCCCGTCGTCGGCGAGGGGAGCGTCGTGAAGTGCAATCAGGTCGGGCTCTGCGAGGTGACCTGCACGGGCTCGTGCGCTGTGTCGTGCTCCGCCACCGGGCAAGGGTGCCCGATCACGTGTCAGGGCCAGGGGCCGGCGAAGCGGTGCGCCGACGGCCGCAAGGCGTGCGGGGACGGCTGCTCGCTGCCGCAGTGAGGCACGGCCGTCGCGCCCGGCGACCAGGCAGCCGCGCGGCGGATCATCGCGCCCTTCGCTTCGACCAGTCCTCGATCTCGAGATCCTTGAACCGAGCGAAATCCTTCGTATTTGCGGTCACGAGGACGAGCTCGTTCGCGTGTGCGATGGCCGCGATCTGCCCATCCACGTAGGGCGCAGCCGAACCGAGCTCCTCGAGGCGCGCGCGCTCGGCGCCATGCCATGCTGCCGCCGCGTCGTCGTAGGGCAGGATCGGGAATGACGCGCGCACGACCTCCTCGATGTAAGCCTCGAGCGCCGTCCGCCGGCGCCCGCGTGGAAGCCGCCTGCACCCGTACACGAGCTCATGCCATACGGGCGCTCCGATCGCACACTCCTGAGCGTGCTGCTCGAGTCGACGCACGATCTCCAGGTTCGGCTTGCTCGCCACCGGAGCCGACACGATGTTCGTGTCCAGCAGGAATCTCAGGCTCACAGCGCGACCTTGCGCCCCGGGCCCGCCGCGCGAAGCGAATCGAAGTAATCGCGATCGACGCCGATCTCTTCCAGCCGGAATCTCTCGAGAAAAAGCCGGTAGGTCTCGGAGAAGCGCGGCCGCTCGGAGCGCAAGGCGTCATACTGCTGGCGTGAGAGCACGACCGCTATCGGCTTGCCCCGGCGCGTGAGCTCGATCGTGCTGCCTGCCTCAACCTCATCGACGATGGTCGGCAGGTTGGCCCGGGCCTCTGCAATGGAGTAGCGCTTCGGCATGCCAAAGTGTACACCTTCATGTACACCTGTTCAAGCCCGCTCCGCGCCTCTGACTCGCCGCATAAACGGCGAAACCCGAGTCAGAGCCGCGCCTTGCGCAGCGCGAGCAGCCAGGCGTTGAGGTCGTCTTGATTGCGCGGCTCCTCCGGCAGCACGGCCCGGTCGTGGGCCGCCTCGAGGGTCGTGAAGGCCCGGGAGATCTGCTCGGCCCAGCGCGCGGAGGCCTCGGGGGAGAGCGCCGACTTCTCGCCGGCCCGCTTGGCCTCGATCAGCTCGCGCGCGGCGCTGAAGCCGTAGAGATCGAGCAGCGCTGTCACGTCGGTGACGATCTCGCCTGTCCGGAGCGCGTGGGCGCCGGTCAGCGCCGTCCTGAGCACGTAGAGGAGCTTCTTCGCCGACGTCCGCCCGCCCGTCTCCCAGGCGCGGAGCTGGCTCGTGGCGAAGCCGACGTAGTGGCGGAAGATCCGGCGCGAGAGGGCCTCGGCGACCAGGGGGCGGAGCGAGGCGAGGTCGGGATCGATGTGGAGCTGGAGGGGGCCGAGGATCCGCTCGATGTAGTTGCCGTTTCCCTGGAGGACGCCGAGGAGGACGGGGTGGATCTCGTTCGAGGTGTAGTCGATCTCGACGCCGTCGATGACCTCCATGCGCGTTGGGCTCGCGCTGCTGCGGAGCAGGCCGAGCAGCTTGTCGGTCGGCTCGACGTGCACCGCCTTGAGGTCGAGATCGCTGTCCGGCGAGGGGAAGCCGTACGCGTGCGCGCCGCTGAGGGCGACGACGAGGTGCGGGCGATTGGCCTCTTCCTCGGCGATGACGCGGGCCGCGACCTCCTGCTGATGTGCCTCGAGCACCTGGGTGTTCATGCCTCGTCCTTTCTCTCGTCGTCGCCAGCGGCGCGGCCGCGCGCCGGGCCCGCGTCCCCGTCGTCCCAGACGGCGACGGGCGCGGGGGGAGCGTCCTTGCCGAGCGGCCCCGGCGCCGCGGCGACGTGCCGCCGGGCGACCTCCTCGCGGATGCGCCGGAGGAGCGCGTCGGCGCGGGGCACGTCGGGGTGGGGCGGCAGCTTCGTCGCGAGCCGCGCGGCCTCGAGCTCGGGCGTCATCGCCTCGGCGAGCTCGATCGTCCGGTCGAGCGGCCAGGCGCCGGCCTTGATGGCGAGGAGCGTCTCGCGCAGCTCGCCCTGCACGACCAGGTCGACCTCGCCGTCGCGCAGCCAGCGGATGGCGGTCGCGATGAGGCGGACGAGGTTGTAGGCGTTCTTGGGGCGGAGGTCGCGGGCGGTGTCGAGCGACGTCCTGCCCGAGCGGGCGAAGGCGGCGAGCGAGGCGAAGTCGCGCGCGGGCAGGAGGCCCTGGTCGTGGAGCGAGCGGTAGAGCTGCTTGATGTACTCCTTCGCCTGGAGCTCCCTGTCGGCCTCGGTCGGCGCGGCGCGCGGGCTGATGGCGGCGAGCTTCCGGGCGATGTCGTCGAGCGACGACACGGGGTCGTCGGCGAGCCAGTCGAGCACGCGTTCTCGGTGCTCGGCGAGCCGGTGCGCCTGCGAGAGCCGCTTGAGCTGCGAGAGCGCGTAGCGGCCGAAGCTGCCGTAGATGGCCGACGAGACGAACGCGTCGCGCGCCTCGAGGATCCACGCGCCGATCTCGTCGCGCGCCTCGGCGGTGCGGACGAAGAGCAGCTCGAGGGTGTTCGGATCGGCGCGCAGGGCCTGCCGGATGGCCTTCTCGGCCTCCCAGTACGAAGCGCTGCCGTCGGCGCTCACGAGGTCCCGCGGCGGCTCGGCGAGGCCCGTGGTCCAGGGGAAGGGGAGGGCGAAGACGCCGCGCCTGTCGGTGTCGGACCCCTCGTGGGCGAGCCCCCACGCGCGCGACCCCACGACGGCCTCGAGGACGACGGTGGGCAGGAGCGCATCCCAGGCGGCGCTGCGCCGCTCCGCGTGCCGCACCTGGCCTGTCTTGCGCGGGACGAGCTCGTCGCGGCGGTAGCGGACGACGCCGACGCCCACGAGCATCACGTCGAGCTCCGCGCCCGCCGAGCCGACGACGCGCCCGATGGCGCCCTGCGGGACGCGGCGCTCGCCGAGGACGCGGTCGACGCGGGTGGTCACCTCGGTGCCGTGGGGCAGCGGGACGGCGAGCGGATCGAGGTGGGTGAGGCCGCGCAGGCGGAGCTCCATGCGAGGACGCTACCATGCGGGAGAGCGCGCCGAGCGGGCTCGTGCGGGACGTACGGTGAGGCTGCGCCTCGCGGCGTTTCAGCAGTTCGACGAGGCGCTGCCAGTGTGACCCGACCGAGGTTGAGGGCGATCCGACCCGGGTTGGGATGGCGGCGTCAGGTCGCGACCAGCGCAGCCTTGTGCCGCGCAAGGAAGCTCCGCACGTCCTCGGCGGGCTTGCCGGTGAGCTCCTCCACCGCCTTCGTGGCCACATCCAGCGTGCCGCGCGCGATCGCCGCGTCGAAGGAGGCGAGCAGGGTGGCTGTCGCGGCGGGCATGCCGGCCTGCTGCATGCCCTGCTCCAGCGCCTCGCGCGGGACAGGGACGTAGGCGAGCGGCTTGCCCGTGAGGTCCGCGGCGATCCGGGCGATCTCGCCCTGAGAGACGGCGGCCGGGCCGGTGATGTCGAGCACGCGCTTGCCGTTGAAATCGGCCGACAGCGCCGCGGCGGCTGCGCGGGCGCAGTCCTCGCGCGTGACGTAGCCGGCCTTGCCGTTGCCGGCCGCAGCGACGAGCTGGCCCGTCGAGAGCGCGCGCCGCAGCGACGCCACGAGAAAGTCGGCGTAGAGGTTGTTGCGCAGCACGGTGACGCCGAGCCCGCTCTCCGCGAGCGCGCCCTCGGTGGCCTGGTGGTCGGGCGCGATCGTGACCGGCGAGCCCGGCCCGGGGTTGGTCAACGACGTGTAGACAACGTGCCGCACGCCCGCCTTCGCCGCGGCCTCGATCGCGCTCCGGTGCTGCGCGACGCGCCGGCCCGGGCGGTCCAGCGCGTCGGTGCTGATGAGCAGCAGCCGCCCCGCGCCGGCGAACGCCTCCGGGAGCGACGCGGGAGCGTCGAAGTCGGCGCGCCGCACCTCGACGCCGCGGGCGCGGAGCTCGCCGAGCCTCTCCGGGTGACGGGTCGTGACGATGAGGGGGCCCGCGCCCTGCGCGAGCAGGAGATCGACGACGCGCCGCCCGAGCTGGCCGCCGGCGCCGGTGACGAGGAGAGGTTGAGACATGGTGAGCGCTCCTTGTGACGAGGTTGAAGGGATAGTGGGTCTGTCTCGATCGTGGTTCAATGCGCGAAAATTGGTTACTCTGTTCCGAAATGGGAACAATGGATCTGAACCACCTCGCCGTGTTCGCGGCCGTCGCCGAGACGGCGAGCTTCACGGCGGCGGCGCGTCAGCTCGGGGTGCCCAAGTCGACGGTCAGCCGGGGCATCGCGTCGCTGGAGGCGTCGCTCGGCGTGCGGCTCTTGCAGCGGACGACGCGCAGCGTGGCGCTCACGACGGCGGGGCAGGCGCTCGTCGATCGCCTCGGCTCACGGCTCAGGGCGCTGACGGAGGCGATCGAGGGGCTCCCGGAGCTCGGGGACGAGCCGTCGGGCTCGCTGCGCCTCACCGCGACGGCGGACTTCGGGACCGAGGTGCTGGCGGAGATCCTCGCCGGCTTCTGCCGTCGCTACCCGCGCATCGCGGTGGAGATGCACCTGTCGAGCCGGCCCGTGGACCTGGTGAAGGAGGGGTACGACGCTGCCTTCCGGTTCCTCGGGAAGAAGCCCCGGGACTCGACGCTCGTCGCGCGCAAGGTGGGCGACCTGGATATGCAGCTCTACGCCTCGCCCGCGTACCTGGCCGCGCGGGGGACGCCGAGGACGCTGGACGACCTCGCGGAGCACGACTGCGTGGCGCTCGCGGGGACGAGCCCGTTCGCGCGGGACGAGGCGACGCGCGCCCGCGCGCGGCTGCGGGTCCGGCTGCTCGCGGACGACGGGTTCTTCGCGCGCGAGGCGGTGCGCCACGGCGTCGGGATCGGCATGTTCCCTGCGTTCCTGGCGCAGCAGGACGTGCTCGCCGGGGCGCTCGTCCGCGTGCTCCCGCGCTGGGCGATGCCGATGGGCGGCGTGTTCCTGGTGTTCCCGAGCGGCCAGCACCTGCCGAAGAAGACCGTGGCGCTGCGGGATCACGTGGTGGAGGCGCTGCGCCTCCGGCTGAAGGCACGCGGGGGGCGCGCCGGCGCGGGCTAGCTGGCGGAGGGAGCCGACCGAGGTTGAGGGGGCCGACCGAGGTTGAGGGAGCCGACCCAGGTTGGGGGACCCGACCCTGAGGGAGCCGACCCAGGTTGAGGGAGCCGACCCAGGTTGAGGGAGCCGACCCAGGTTGAGGGAGCCGACCCAGGTTGAGCGACCCGACCGAGGTTGAGGTCGAGGTCCGCGCGCGTGGCACGGGTCTCGCAAGCGTCCTGGAAAGATCGCGCCCTGGAAGGAGGCCCCTCATGGACCACGACCGCTTCGTCGAGGAAGTGCAGCGCCGCGCCGGCTTCGAGACCCGCGGCGAGGCCGAGCGCGCCATCGCGGTGACAGCGCGGACGCTCGGCGAGCGGCTGCTCGAGGACGAGGTCGCCTCCGTCGCGACCGAGCTGCCCGAGCCGGTCGCCGCCGCGCTGCGCGGCGCCACCTACCAGGGCGACTTCGACCGCGACGAGCTCTACGACCGCACCGCCCGCCGCGAGGGCGCCCCGCGCGGCTTCGGCATGGAGCACGCCCAGGCCGTGTGCGCGGTGATCGGCGAGGCGCTGTCCGAAGCCGCGCGCCTGCGGCTGCAACGTCACCTGCCGGACCTGGCCGACCTCTTCGCCCCGCGCGCCGCCGGAGCGCCCCCTCCGCGGCCGGTCCACGCACCGGCGCCGCCCGACGCCGGCCACGGCGCGTCGCTCGCCACCGGGCGGCCCGGCAGCCTTCACCCCCTGAGCGAGGCGCGCCCCGAGGCGGCGCACGCGCAGTCGGTCGCCCGGTCGGACGACCCGCACGCGGAAACGCGGCTCTCGAGCAGCCCGGGGCTGACGCAGGAGCGCCTCCGGGACACGCTGGCCGAAGGGCGGCCCGGCCCCGAGCGCCCGATCAGCGAGACACAACGCTGAGGGGAGCGCTCAGTCCTGCGGTAAAACCGCAGCAATACTGCAATAGCAACAATCGACACCGACCCGTGCCCGAACCAGGCCCCTCGCGTTCTTTCTAGTCGAAGGGGCCGGCAACGGCGGTTCCTTCCCGGGCGCCGCGCGCCGCGCTGCGAAGCGGCAGGCGCCTCGCCATCCACCCAGGAGAGCTCCGGCGACGACGACCGCCCCATGGCGGCGACGGCAGCGTCGCGCGCATCGCCCTCTCGCGGATGGCTGGCCTGCGCATTCAACATCCGATCATCCATCGTTATTGGCTTTTCAAGGAGGAACGTCATGCAGCTTCGTTCGATCTTCTCGCTCGCTCTCCCGGTCCTTCTCGCCGCGTGCGGCGACTCCCAGGTGGGCTCCGACTATGAGGGCGAGTCTCTCCTGACGGTCAAGGGCACCATCGTCAATGAGCTCGACGAGGCGCCCGAGGGGCCGGTCGACGCCGTGCTGGTCTGGAACAGCCTGACGACCGACACGGAGAACGAGAACTTCCCCGTCCGGACGACGGTGACCGGGAGCTTCCCCGCGGCCTTCTCGCTGTCGATTCATGCGTCCCCGCCCGGGGAGTCGCTCAACGATCTCACCGAGGTCGGGCTCGTCGACACCCGGGTCGGCATCGCCACCATCGAAGCGGCGTTGAACGAGGAGTCTGCCGGGGAGGGGCGCGGGCTCGGCGTCGACGAGCACCATGTGATCGTGTACGTGGAGAGCGAGATGGACGAAGACGGCTTCTGGTCGAATTTCTTCGGCGGGCCGCTCGCCCCCGGATTCCATGTCATGGACGTGCTCTCCAGCGAGGGCGAGGCGGACGCAGAGCAGCAGGCGGCCTTCGACGCCTGCGACGCCGCGGCGACCACGGAGGCGGAGCACAACGCCTGCTACGGGTATGACGCGAAGATCAAGGTCCGCCCCTCCGCAGGCGGGCCGAGCACGTCGCTCACCGTCCGGATGGCCCCTTCCGAGGATTTGACATACCCGGACTGGCACTGATCGTGGTACACGCTCCGACGTGGACGATCGGGTGACTCTGGTGGCCCTGATCGAGGCGGCTTACCGCCAGCACGGTCACATCGTGCTGCGACGGGCGCGGCGGCTCCTCGGCAACGAGCAGGAGGCGCGGGAGATCCTTCAGGATGTCTTCGCCTCCCTGCTCGGCGAGCCCGGGCAGCTCGACGGGAAGGGCCCGATGGTGGGCTGGCTCTACGGCGCCACGACGCACGCCTGCCTGAACCGCATCCGCGATCGGAAGAACCGGCTGCGCCTCCTCGACACCCACGTTGCGCCCATGCAAGAAGAGAGCGTGGCGCCGCGCGCCGAGGCGGCGCTCCTGACACGGGAGCTCCTCGCGCAGCTCCCGGGCGACCTCGCGCAGGTCGCCGTCCACTACTTCTCCGATGAGATGACCCACGAGGAGATCGCCCGCGTGATGGGCTGTTCCCGCCGGCACGTCGGCGACCTGCTGGAGCGGCTCAAGGCCGCGGTCTCCGAGCAGACGAGAGAAGGGATTTCGAGTCCATGACGCCAGCGCGACCCGAAGGGTGCCTCTCGGAGCTGAGGCTCGACGAGCTCACGGCGGGCCAGCTCGACCCCGCCGCCGCGCAGGAGGCGCGCGCGCACGTGGCCGGCTGCGCGCGGTGCGCGGCGCGGCTGTTCGAGATCGAGGCGGCGCGAGACGCGTTCGCGGCCTCGGCGCCGCCGCTGCGGCTCGATCGCGGCGCCCCGCAGGACCGCGCCGCGAGCGCCGCGAGCGCCGCGACGACGACGCGCCCGCCGCGGCGATGGCTGGCGCCCGTCGTGGCCAGCGCGCTCGCGGCCGCGGCGGCCGCGCTGCTCTTCTTCCGCGCGGCGCCGGATCCGGTTGGAGGGGCGCCGGAGAGCCCCGGTGAGCGCATCAAGGGAGCGAACCGCATCGGCTTCTACGTGAAGCGCGGCGGGAGCGTCCAGCCCGGCGGGGCAGGCGAGCGGCTCCATCCCGGCGACGCGATCCAGTTCACGTACTCCGCCACGGAGGCGCTGTATCTCGTGATCCTGAGCGTCGACGGGGCGTCGCAGGCCAGCGTCTATTACCCGAGCGGCCCTGTCGCCGCGCGCATCGAGCCGGGCCGGGACGTCCTCCTGCCGCAGAGCACGGTGCTGGACGACACGCTCGGCGCCGAGCGGTTCTACGGGCTGTTCTGCGCCGAGGCCGTCGCGGTCGAGCCGCTCCGGGCCGCGCTCGCGGCTCACCCCGACGCGCCTCCGGCCCCGCCGGGGTGCGACGTCGACGCGCTCACGGCGGAGAAGGTCGCGGGCTCGCCGTGATCCTCGGCCGCCCCGCCGCGCTCGCCGCGCTCGTCGTCGCTGCGTGCGTCTGGGTCCTCGCCTGGGCGGCCCCGGCCGAGGCCCGGATCGAGCGCTTCGCGGTGCTCATCGGCAACAACGCCGGTGAGAAGGGCGAGGTGGAGCTCCGCTATGCGGAGGACGACGCGGCCAAGATGTACGACGTCCTCAAGGATCTCGGGGGCTTTCCCCCGGCGAACCTGGTGCTTTTGCGGAGCGAGGGCGCGGAGACGGTCCGGCGCACGCTCATCACCATGAACGACCGTGTCCGCGCGGCCGTGTCGAGCCCGGACACCGATGTCCTCTATCTCGTCTACTACTCCGGTCACGCCGACGCGAACGCCCTCCACCTCGGGCCGTCGCCGCTCTCGCTGACGGAGTTCGAGCAGCTCGTCCGCGGCTCGGCGGCCTCGGCGCGGCTCCTGATCGTCGACTCGTGCCGATCCGGGGCGCTGACGCGCGTCAAGGGCGGCACGAGCGCGCCGCCGTTCGTCATCAAGCTGGATCAGCGGCTCGCGGGGCAAGGCATGGTGACGCTCACGTCGAGCTCCGGAAACGAGGACGCCCAGGAGTCCGATGAGCTCAAAGGCTCGTTCTTCACCCACGCCCTCGTCTCGGGGCTGCTCGGGACGGCCGACGCGGATCGCGACGGCGCCGTCTCCCTCGAGGAGGCCTATCGCCATGCCTACGAGAGCACCCTGCGCGCGACGAGCCGCACGTGGGCCGGCGCGCAACACCCCACCTTCCGCTACGACCTCCGCGGCCAGGGCAAGCTCATCCTGACGGAGCTGCCGGTGCACGCGTCGCTCCGCGGCGTGCTCCGGTTCCCGCGCGGCAGATCCTACCTGGTGATGCGGGGCTCGAGCGACGGCCCCGTGGCGGCCGAGGTGGGGGCGAGCGACGCGACGCGGGAGCTCAGCCTGCGCCCTGGCCGCTACTTCGTGCGCGGCCGAGGCCCCGATTTCCTCCTGGAAGGGACCGTCGAGGCCGAGGCCGGGCAGACGACCGACGTGGGCGACGAGCGGCTGAGCCGCGTCACGTTCGCGCGGCTGGTGCGCAAAGGCGGCGGCGTCCGCGAGATCGCGCATGGGCCGGTGGCGGGATATCAGTTCAGGACGCCGATCCTCCAGGGGGGCTCGTCGTGTCACGGAGGCTTCGTCGGTTACGGGGTCGAGCTCCAGCACATGGGCCTCGCGACCCGGCTCAGCGCGTGTCACAGCGCCTTCCAGAACGAGCACCTGACAGCGAGCAACGATGACCTCGGCCTCGACGTGCGCCTGTCCCACGCGTGGGATCTGCCCGTGGTCACCCTCGGCGTCGGCGTGGACGTCGGCCTCGCCGTGATGAGGCAGCGGTTCGAGACGTCCGGCCACGCCCCCGACCGCCACAGCCTGGCAGGGGCGTTCGGCGCCGGCGCCGGGGCGAACGTCGACCTCGTGGGCGGGTTGTACCTCGGCGTCGAGGCGGCAGCGCAGACGTACCTCTTCGAGCAGCAGCGCGCGGGCAGCGAGGAGAGCGAGATCGCCCCTTCCGTGGCGGCGCGGCTCCGGGTGGGCATCGGCATGAACCTCTGACGGCGCGACGGCCACCCGCTCCGGAGCCCGCCCTGGCCCACGGCTTGCACAATGCGCCGCGCGCGCTCAGCGCAGCCGCGAACCAAGAGCCGACAGGTACGCAGGAGCCGCACGTCCCCCGCTCGGGGGTACGGCCGACCGGCGCGACAAGCTCGCGTTCGCTCCCGGAGGAAGACAATGACTGATCTGCCCACTCGACCGCTCGGACGCACGGGCGTCCGCGTCACCACGCTCGGCTTCGGCGCCATGGAGCTGCGGGGCGCCCCGCGCGGCCCGGAGATCTCGGATCAGGAGGCGGAGCGCATCCTGAACGACGTGCTGGACGCCGGGATCAACTTCATCGACACCTCCATCGACTACGGTCGCAGCGAGGAGCGGATCGGGCAGTTCATCTCGCACCGCCGGGGTGAATATTTCCTGGCCTCGAAGTGCGGCTGTGTCGTCGGCGGGGCTCAGGGCGAGCACGTGCACACGGCGCAGAACATCCGGCACGGCGTGGAGAACAGCTTGCGCCTGCTGAAGACGGACCACCTCGATCTGGTGCAGTTCCACCGGAGCCTCACCCGGCAGGAGTTCGAGCAGGACGGCGCGCTCCAGGAGGCGCTGAAGCTCAAGAGCGAGGGCAAGGTGCGCTTCCTCGGCGTCTCGGGCACGCTGCCCAACCTGGTGGAGCAGATCGAGATGGGCGTCTTCGACGCCTTCCAGATCCCGTACTCCGCGCTCCAGCGCGAGCACGAGGACGTGATCACGAGGGCCGCGGAGGCCGGCGCGGGCACCATCATCCGCGGCGGCGTGGCGCGCGGCGCGCCCACCGACTGGCAGCGCACGAACTACATGCTGCCGGGCACCACCATGCAAGACCGCTGGGAGCGCGCCAGGCTCGACGAGCTGCTCGACGGCCTGAGCCGGATCGAGTTCACCCTGCGCTTCACGCTCTCGCACCCGGGCCTGAGCACCACGATCGTCGGGACCCGGAACCCGAAGCACCTCCGCGACAACCTGGAGTTCGCGAGGAAGGGTCCCCTGCCGAGCGACGTGCTCGCCGAGGCGAAGCGGCGTTTGAGCCAGGCGGGCTCGATCCCGGAGCCCCTGCCCACCGCGGACACGCGCCCGCGCAGCGCGGCGCAGGCGGCGGCGCCTGCCGGGGGCGCGCTCTGAGGAGCGCGACAAACGGGTTGAAACCAACAGGTTGAAACCCCGAGAAAACGAACCACAGAGGTACAGAGGAAGAGAAAAGAAAGATGATTTATTTTCTCTTCTTCCTCTGTGCACTCTGTGCCTCTGTGGTTCAAATCTCTTCATTCCTGGGCGTTTCAGGCGGATCGGCGCTCTACACCGTTCCGGAGGTCCCCCCATCCACATTGATGCTGGTGCCGGTCACGTAGCTCGCGGCCCTCGACGCGAGGAAGGCGATCACGTTGGCCACCTCCTCGGCCTCGCCCACGCGCCCGAGCGGCACGTTCTTCCCGAGGGCCGCATAATGCTCGTCGGGGCTGAGCCCGCGGCGCTCGGCGTTCCTCCGCTGCTGGCCGCTCTTGATGACGCCGACGCAGACGGTGTTCACCAGGATGCCGTGCTCGGCCAGGTCCTTCGACAGGGCTTTGGTGAGCGCGATCCCTGCCGCGCGGCTGACCGAGGTCGGGAGCGATCTCGCCCCGGGCTGCTTGCCGGCGGGCGTCGTCACGTTGATGATGCGCCCGCCGCGCTGCTGCTTCAGGTGGGGTAGGGCCGCGCGCGTCGTGCGGATCGCCGCGTGGAGCTTGAGGTCGAGGTCGGCCTGCCAGAGCTCATCGTCGACCTCCTCGAAGTGGTTTGCCCGCCCGGTGCCGGCGTTGTTGACCAGGATGTCGAGCCGCCCGAACCGAGCGACCGTCTCCGCCACGAGGCGCTCCACGTCGGCCGGCTTCGTGACGTCTGCCACGATCGCCAGCACCTCGCCGCCCCGGTCCCGGATCTCCCGCTCCGCGCTCGCGAGGACGTCCGGCCGCCGCGCGGCGATCGCCACCCGCGCCCCCTCCTCCGCGAGCCGCAGGGCCGTGGCTCTCCCGATGCCTTCGCTGCCACCGGTGACGATGGCGACCTGTCCCTTCAAGCCGAGATCCACGACGCTGCTGTGGAAACAACTCCCATGCCGCTGCCCCGCGCGCCGGATGGCGTCGCCTGCCCGTGGGGCTCACGCCCGGCATCGGGACCTCCGCGGTCGCCGTGGGGTGCCGAGCTGCCGCCCGCGTTGCTGCTCTGGCAACAGCCGGTGGTGATCTGCTGCTCCTCCACGGGCACGACCCGCGTCCGCCGGAGGGGTAGAAACGGCGCGGCGGTCCGCTGCGCCGCGGTACCCTGGGCCGGCGAGGCAGGGCGGATGAAGGCGATCCTCTTCGACTGTGACGGCACGCTGGTGGACAGCGAGCGCCTCGGCAACGAGGTCCTCGTCGAGCACGTGGCCGAATACGGCGTCAGCATGACGGTCCGCGAGGCGATGGCGCTGTTCCGGGGCGGCAAGATGGCGGACTGCGTCGCAGCGCTCGAGGCGCGCGCGGGGAGGGCGTTCCCGCCATCGTTCGTCGCAGAGCTCAGGCGGCGCACGGCCGGAGCGTTTCGCGAGCGACTGCGACCCATGGACGGCGCCCTGGCCCTGGTGCGCGCGCTCTCGATCCCGTTCTGCGTCGCGTCGAGCGGCCCACGGGAGAAGATCGAGCTGAGCCTGTCGGTGACCGGCCTGTTGCCGTTCTTCTCGGGCAGGATCTTCAGCTCGTACGAGGTCGGCGTCTGGAAGCCGGATCCCGGCTTGTTCCTGCATGCCGCGGGCGCGCTGGGCGTTCGACCGTCCGACTGCATCGTGGTGGAGGACAGCGGCCCCGGCATCGCTGCCGGCCTCGCCGCAGGGATGACCGTGGTGGCGCTCCAGGGGGAGCTCTCGGAGGAGCGCGTCCCGGACGGCGTTCGCGTCGTGCGCAGCCTCTCGGAGCTTCACGGCATCGTCCAGAGCGCCGATCCGCTTGAAATACCCAGGAATGAAGAGATTTGAACCACGGAGGCACAGAGGGCACAGAGGAAGAGGAGAAAATAAATTGTCTTTCTTTTCTCTTCCTCTGTGCCCTCTGTGCCTCTGTGGTTCGTTTTCTCGTGGTTTCTGAGGGCAGCTTGACAGCGGCCCCGAGCCAATGAATGCTTCGACGCGCGGGCTGTTCCCGAGCCCGGCCCCTCGCGCCGCCGCCGGCACGGCGCGCGCCAGGGCGAAGAGGGCGCGGCCCTTCGGCGGTCCTGGATCGTGATGCTGCCCCTCTTCCGTCGGTGCCGGCCGGCAAGGATCGAGCTCGGCAGATCACAAGGAAAGGGCCGATGACCGGCCATCGGTGATCGTCGCGAGCTCGAGCGCCGCGAGGTCATGATGAGCAATTCAGCGAGAGACCGGATGGACGCCTTCCGCGCGCACGGCTTCTTCGTCGTGCGCGCTTTCCTCGACGTCGCCGAGCGCGCCGAGCTCCGCCGCGCGTGCGACGCCGCGCTCCTTCACGCACGAGCGCGCTCGCTGGAGACGGGTCACTCGACGCCCAGGATCTCGCTCCTCACGGACGGCGCGACCTGCGTCCAGGACGACCTTGGCGCGCTCGAGCGCATCGCCGTCTTCGTCGGCTCCGGGCGGGTCTGCGAGCTCCTCGCCGGCCTCTCCCGCCCGCGAGAGGAGGAGACGCCGCGCCTGAAGGACGCGCACTATTACCACGAGCAGACCCGGCGTGACTGGGATGGGGACTGGCATCGAGACAGCCAGTTCGGCCAGCCCGATCCGGAGATCGAGCGCGCGGTCGTCGCGACGACGACGGCGGTGCACTTCCGGGTGGCGCTGGAGGACGACGACCGCCTCGAGATCGTCCCCGGATCCCACGCTCGCTGGGACACCCCGGACGAGCTCCGGATCCGAAGGGGCGCCGACAGGACCACGCCGGACATGCCGGACGCCGCGCGCATCGCCTTGCGCGCCGGAGATGCGTGTGTCTTCCACGCGTGGTCCATTCACCGCGCGACCTACCGGAGGGCGCCTCTGCGTCGCACGGTCGACGCCCTCTACGCCTTCGCCCGCCCGGCCGCGCGCCGGTGGCCGTCGCCGGCGGTCTGAGCCTGAGCGGCAGGCCGGGAGGCTCCAGCCCCGGCCTGCCGACCGACAGGGCGCGCCCCGTCAGTACTCCGTGTTGTTGGATGTCGTGATCCGCGACGAGGACAGGCCGATGAAGAGCGAGTCGCCGATGTCGCTGTAGCGGGTGTTCGTCATCGTGACGGTGCTGGTGCTGCTGTCCGTCCTGAAGATCGCCTCATCCATGCGCGAGATGTCGCAGCGGTCGATGAAGACGTCGACCTTGAACGTGGTCCCGCCGTTCTGCCGGATGAACTTGCCGGCGTTGGACGCCCGGAAGTTGGAGACCCGGAAGGTGCTGGCGGCGTTGATCTGGAACACCTTGTCCTCGCCGTTCACCGCCGAGCCGCCGTTGAGGACGACCGTGCCAGACTCCTTGACCGTCAAGGCGTCCTCGCCGATGTCCTCCCAGACGATGTTCTCCAGCGTGACGTTGCCGTAGGTGTGGATGCCGTCCGCGGCCGGCGCGCCGAGGACAACGTTCCTCAGCACAGCGCCGTTCTCGAGCTTGAACACCGGCTTCTGGCTCTCCGACTGGCTGCCGTCGCCGAGCGCGCTGCCGGCGATGAACCGCCTGCCGCCGCCGTCGTAGGTCTGGCCGGATCGCACGACGATCGTCGCGTCAACGACCCCGCCGCTCCCGGTGACCGTGCCGCCGCCGCCCCCGCCCGAGCCGCCGCTGCCGCCGCTCCCGCCCGAGCCGCTGGAGGAGGAGCTCGACGTCGCGCCGCCGCCGCTGCTCGAGCTGCTGCCCGTCGGCACGAGCTCGATGTAGTCGACCTTGATGTCGTGGTCCGTCGCGCTGGAGCTCTTGCCGGTGCACACCAGCTTGAACTCGACATTGCCCGAGAGGCTCCTGGTCCCGAGCGTCACCGTCTTCCAGCTATCGCTCGTGGACGACGAATAGCCGTCGAGGTTCCCCACGGAGGCGCCGTTCACCTGGAGCTGGTAGTTCCCGTAGGCGTTCCGCTGGGCATAGCGCACGACGACCCGGTACTCGCCCGCTGCGACCGATTTCGAGAACCGGAAGTTGTCGCCGCTCGCGTTGGCCTTGAGCCGCACGGTGCTCGAGCTCGCGTCGAATCCATCCCCCGACGAATGAGACCACGACTGCGACTCGGCCTCGAGCCGCGTGGCGCTCACCGCCTCGCTCACGCCATCCATCTCCATGATGGCTTCCTCTTCCGAGAGGCAGCCGGTCGCGATGAACCCCGCGGCGCCGATCGCCAGCAGCACATGACGAGCAAAGGTCGAATGAAGCTTCATGATTCCAGTCCTTGTTCAAGTAAGTTGTCGTGCCGTAAAGTCGCCTCGCGAGCGCTCCGGCCCGGAGCGCGCACCGCTGTCGTCAGCCCTGCGCGCCCCGTCCGAGGTGCTCTGCGCTGCGCTTGTCGCACAGACCCTATCAGCAACACGCGGGCCACATGCGGGTCGCATCGAAGCGCTGCAAGGGTGCGTTACTGCTGGATATTTCCTCGGAAAACAACGGCCCATGCCCTCTCGGGCCCCAGGCGCGTCCGGCGCTGTCACGCAGGGCTGTACACCGTGTTAACCCGGAGTTGACAGGGCATGCCGGCTCAGCAACACCCTGCCGTGCGCGGACGGCCGGCGCACAGGAGTGACAGCCACATCGGGTGTGGGAGAACGAGCATGTTGCGCGACACGGCGCGAGGCGCGCAGCCTCGGCGATCCGTGGGTCACCCTCCCTCGATCTGCCTGACATGACGGGCGGCTCGGTGTGGCGTCGCCGCGTGGCGCGCGTCTTGAAAGCGAGGTCGAAACGGTGAACATGAACAGCAAGTCACGTCGGATAATCTCGCTCCCTCTCACCCTCCTCGCGCTCGCCCTCGCCGGGTGCGGCGGCGATGAGGCGAGCGACGGAGGCCCGACAGGCGCGTCGTCCTCGGGCGGAGGATCGACCGCGCCGGACGCCTCCAGCGGCTCGACAACCGGGGGAAACCCGGGCTCCGGCGGTTCGCCGTCGGGCGAGGGCGCTGGCACCGCGAGCAGCTCCACGGGGGAGGACCCGGGATCGGGCGGCGCGGGCACCGGCGGCTCCGGCGCTGTCGGCTCGGGTACGGGCGGCGCGGGCACCGGCGGCGCTGGTACGGGCGGCTCCGGGCTGGAGGAGCCCACCGCGGGGACCGAGGCGCGCCCGCAGCTCACGGCCGCGCAGGCGGCCCACCACACCGTCCTGAAGCACCTCGAGAAGGCGGGGGATCTCGCGTCCGGCCTCGTCACGGACGCGTGGGATCCCACCGCCGGGGCAGGCGACGTCGGCGGATTCACGCCCACGTACACGGTCGCAGCGAGCGGCGGCACCCACAGGACGGTGCAGTCCGCGATCGACGCCGCTGTGGCCTCCGGCGGCGCGCGCCGGGTCTACATCGAGGTCGCGTCGGGCGCTTACCGCGAGGTGGTCTGCGTGCCGTCGTCGGCCCCGCCGATCACGCTCTACAGCAAGAGCTCCGACGCCAGCCGGACTGTCATCGCGTACAACAACTACAACGGCAAGACCAAGGAGACAGGCAAGCCGGCCAATCCCTGCAACCCGAACCTGAGCGGGACCACGTACGGGACCAGCGGCAGCGCGACGTTCGCCGCGTACGCCGACGATTTCCAGGCCAAGAACCTCACGATCGCGAACGACACCGACGAGCGCGCCGTGTCCGGCGGGAAGCAGGCCGTCGCGCTGATGACACAGGCCGACAGGCTGATCTTCGAGAACGTGCGCTTGCTCGGCAACCAGGACACGCTCTATGTGAAGACGCCGAACGCAGGGACTGTGTCGCGCGCGTACTTCAAGGGGTGCCACGTGGAGGGCGACGTGGACTTCATCTTCGGCCGCGGCACCTTCGTGCTCGACGGCTGCACGATCAGGTACCTGACAGCGCGGCAGGGCGCCACGGGCGGGTACATCGTCGCCCCCAGCACCGACGCGCGCAACGCGCACGGCATCCTCATCATCAACAGCGATCTCACCGCCGAGGCCGGGACGCCGGGCGGGCTCGTCCACCTCGGCCGGGCCTGGGACGAGGGGCAGAACGACCTCGCGACGTACGCTACGAGCGTCGCCAGCGGCGCCTACCCGAACGGTCACGCGATCCTCCGGAGCTCCACGCTGGGCCCCCACATCCGCGCGCTGGACCCGTGGCACGCCTCGACCATCAGCCGCCCCTACAGCTCCACGGCGGGCATGTACCCCGCGAACCGACTCCACGAGCACGCCAACACCGGGCCGGGCAGCGCGCGGCCCTGAGCGGGGCGCGCCGGTCGCCGCCCGCATCGCCCGCGCCTTCCTGCCTGCCCGCAGACGGCGGCGCGCTCCGTCGCCTATCCTCGCCCCCCATGACGCCGCGCCCGTCCCTGCTCCTCCGCCTCGCCGGCGGGCTGGAGACCCGCCCCGTCAAGCTCGCGCTCTCGCTCCTCATCCTCGTCTCGGTCCTCCCCATCCAGGGCCTCGAGGACGAGCTCCGCCCGTACTTCCTGGCCATCTTCGGCGTCGAGCTCGTCCTCCGGGCCTCCCTCCTCCGCGAGCGGGAGCGCGATCGCTCGCGCCTCGACGTCCTCCTCTTCGCCTTCGACGTCATCGCCTGGCTCAGCTTCCTGCCGCTCGAGCGGATCCTCGACGCGCACGCCGCCCACGCCCTCCCCCTGCTGCGGCTCTCGCGGCTCTTCCTGCTCCTGCGCTTCACGCGCGAGATCGCGATCGACCTCTACGCGATCCTGACGCGGCGCGAGCTGCTCGAGCAGTTCGGGCTCGTCACGCTGGCCGTCTGGGGGCTCGCGTTCGGCGCCTCCGTGCTGCTCAGCCACCTCGCGATCCCGCACGACTACGACGGCCGGGGCCCCGTCCCCGACACAGGCTTCCTCGACAGGATCTGGTGGTCCTTCCGGCAGCTCGAGAGCGCCGACAACCTCGTCGCCAACCTCCACGTCCACCCCATCGTCGCCGTCATCTCGCTCGGCCTCACGATGGTCGGGGTCTTCGTGACCTCGTTCATCATCGGCATCGGCGCCAACGTTGTCGATCAGGTCGTGCGCGCGGCCCGGCGGCGGCCGGTCGGCTACGCGGGCCACGCGCTCGTGATCGGCCCGGTGCACGAGGCCGAGATGCTGGTGCAGGAGTTCGTCCGCCTCTACGAGCGCCACCGGTCGCTCCGCAGCATCCGGCTTTCGGAGCTCTGGCTCTGGCTCCTCCGCCGCGGGCCCGCGCCGACCCGGCACGCGCTCCCGCGCATGGCCCTCCTCGGCGCCGAGGACGACCCGCCCGCGTACCTCTACGCTCCGGGCATGCGCTGGGTCGTCTACCGCAAGGGGGACATCGCGCAGCCCGAGGCGCTCGAGCTCGTGGGCGCCGCCGGCGCGAAGCGGGCGCTGATCCTCGCGCGCCACGACGCGGGGCCGGACGCCGACGCCTTGACGGCCATGGCGCTCTCCTCGTTCCGCACGCAGAACCGGCGCGGCCACGTGTTCGTCGAGGTGCAGGAGACCAGGAACCGCGACCTCATCCAGGCGGTGGGCGGGCCGGGGACGTACCCGCTCGACATGCAGCGGTTCCTCGGCCTCTTCCTGTGCCAGCACCTGATCACGCCCGGCGTCGAGGCGCTCTACACCGACCTCATGACGACCGACGGCTCGGAGTTCTATACGCACGTCTTCCTCGGCGCGGACGAGGCGCGCGCCGTCGCCGCGCTCGGCGAGGGCCCGGGCGGCGAGATCTCGTTCTCGCGCATGGCGCGCGCGGCCCACGAGAAGAGCGTGATCCTCGCGGGCGTCTTGCTCGGCGACGAGGCGCCGGAGCGCAGGGAGGGCGAGCTCGTGCCGGTGGAGGGGCTCGTGCAGTGGCTCAACCCGCTCCTCGATCCGCCCGAGGGGTCGCCGGCGTGGGCGCTCGGCGCGCGGGCGGGCCGGGTGCCGGCGCGGCGGCTCCGGGGGCTCATCGGGGTGTCGGCCACGTACGCGCCGCTCCGGCGCTACGGGCGCGAGCTGCTCATGGGCCGGGGCGTCGCGGCGGTTGTCGACGCGCGCGCGCGGGCGCACGGCGCCGAGGCGGCGCGCGCGTGGACCGAGGCGTGGGCGGCGACGCTCTCGCGGCGCCGCAGCCACCTCGATCGGGTGCTGATCGTCGGCTACAGCCCCGCGCTGCCCTCGCTGCTCCACGCGCTCGCGCGGTTCGTCCCGGGGGTCGACGTGACGCTGGTCCTCGGCGAGCGCGGCGACGAGCGGATGCCGCTCGCCGACCGGCTCGCCTCGCTCGGCATGACGCTCGCGCCCGACGGCCCCCCGCCGGGCACGGACGGCGCGCCGCTCTCGCTCCCGCGCGGCGGCCGCGCGACCGTGTACACGCAGCGCGGGCACGACCTCGCCGCGCTCGCTGTGCGCTGCGTCGCGCGCGGGGCGCCCCCGTCGGCGGCCGTGTTCCTGAGCGAGCCCGAGGGGCTCGATCGCGACGCGCGCACGGCGATGCGGCTCATCCGCTTCGCGCGGGCGCTCGAGAGCCGGGAGCTCGCGCACGGCGGGCGGCTGCACGTGCTCGCGGAGTTCTCCTCGGTGACCAAGGGCGAGCACGTCCGCAGCCTCCTCGACGCCGGCCGGTGCGGCTTCGCCGGCCCGGATCGGCTGCGGCTCAGCCTCGTCAGCACCGAGCGCATCAAGAACTATTTCATGGTCCACAGCGCCTTCGTGCCGGGAGTAACGACACTTTACGAAGAGCTCCTCGGCGAGGGCGGGCAGGATCTCGTGCGGATCGAGGCGCGGCCGAGCGGCGCGGCGGAGCGGGCGCGCGACGCCGTCGGCTTCGACGATCTCCGCGCGGCGCTCGAGCCGAGGGGCGCGGTCCCGGTGGCGCTGGAGCGCGACGACGGGACCGTCCTCCTGAACCCGGAGCCCGGATCGACGCTCGAGGCCGCGCGCATCCGCGCCGTGTACGCGCTCGCGCGGAGCCAGGATCTCGAGGTCGAGCGCGATCGGCCGGCGAGGGAGAGCGACGGCGGCGACGCCGCGCGCGCCGAGCGGGCGCCGCCGATCAGCGCGTGATCGGCGCCGAGCGCCGCGCCCGGCGCGCTCCTTTTTCCGCCTCACGGCAGAACCGTACGTCGACCTCCGCGGTGAGACGGGTATTCTGGGGCGGTGCCGGAGCGCCCAGACCTGGAGTACGTCGTCCCGATCCTCGCGCGCGAGCTCGCGGGCGCGACAGTGGTCGGGGTCCGGGCCGACAGCCCGGTGGTGCTGCGCGTCCTGCTGCCCGAGCGCGTCGACGCGCTCTTGCCGGGCGCGCAGATCCGGCGCGTCGCGCGGCGGGCGCACGCGGTGATCTTCGAGCTCGGCGGGCCGCGCGCGCTCGAGCTCGTGATCTCCCCCATGCTCGCGGGGCGGTTCTCGATCACGCTGCCCGGCGAGACGCGGATTCCGACCGATCTCGCCTTCTCGCTGGTCCTCGCGGACGGGCGCGAGCTCAGGTATCGAGACGAGGTGCAGATGGGCAAGGTCTACGTGCTCGCGCGGGGCGATCTCGACAAGATCCCCGGCCTCGGGCGCGTGGGCCTCGACGTCCTCGATCCCTTGGTGTTCACGCCCGAGGCGTTCCGCGCCGCCGCGCGCTGTAGGCGCGACCTCGCCAAGGATTTCCTGATGGACAAGGCGGCGCTCGACGCGATGGGGAACGCGTACGCCGACGAGGTGCTCTTCGAGGCGAAGATCCACCCGAAGGCGGCGGTCAAGGGGCTCTCGGACGAGGAGATCGACAACCTGCACGCGGCGATCGTCCGTGTCCTCGGCGACGCGACGCGGACGATCGCGCAGCGGTCGCCGGCGCTCGACGAGAAGCTCCGCGACTTCCTCAAGGTCCGCGGGCGCCCGGGCCATCCGTGCCCGCGCTGCGGCGACAAGCTCCGGCGCGCGAGCGTCCACGGCCACGACGCGATCTTCTGCCCGACGTGCCAGCCGGAGGATCGGAAGAGCGCGTCGTTGAACCTCCGCCGCCCCCGGCGGGAGCCGGGGTGACGCGGGCCCGGCGGCGACTCTTCATGTCGCCCGTGGGCTGAGCGCGCCACGAGGGGCGCTGCGCCTCCTCGCGGCCGACCGGCGGCCACAGGCCGCCTTCGTCAGAGCAGGTGAGGACGGTGCGCCCGCTCGGCCTGAGATTGCCTTCCTCGATCCCCGGTGAGGTCATTCCTGCGCCCTGCCGGCGCCGAGCTCCTCGCTCGGCGGCGCGGCCGTGTCGTTCTGCTGCTACGGCGCGGGGGACTCGGCCCCTGGCGTGGCCGCGGGGGCGGGCTCCGGCGCGGCCTCGGGGCCAGGTTGCGGCGCGGGCTCCGGCGCGGTCTCGGGGGCAGGCGCGGGCCCGGCCGGCGGCGGGTAGGTGAGGTCGTCGCACGTGGCGCCGAGGCTCCCGACAGCGTCGTTGTAGTGGTTCATCGCGTCGAACGCGTGCCCGTGGGCGTTCTCCTTGCCTTGTCTGGAGAGCGCCCCCAGCACGACGGCGGTCACGGCGACGGCGACGCCCGTGCCGAGGATCACGCCCATGGCGGCCTCGTTCTTGTCGTGGAAATAGAGCCCTGAGAACCCGCCGAGGCTCCCGAGCCCGAGCACCACCCCGAAGGTGGAGAGCGTCGTCGCGGAGCGGCCGCTCTCCGACGCCTGGCGCGCGTGCTCGCGCGCCTCGGGGACGCAGCGCACGAAGCGCTCCAGGCCGTCGTAATGGTAGCTCTCTGCCACCTTCCGGCCGCCGGCCCACAGCGTGAAGCCCTCGTCGTAGGTCGCCGTGAGCTCGCCCCGCGCCACGACGCGCGGGGCGTACATCGTGTGCCCGCTGGAGCATCCGAGGAGCGTGGAGCCGAGGATGCACGCGAGCAGGGCGGTCGGGGGCTGCTTCACCGGCGTCACGGTACCTGCCCTTCCGTCGCCGCGGCCGCGCACGGCGAGCCGGGGGTGCGCGCGAGGTCGTTGTAGGCGTTGACCTGGTCGAGCGCGAGGGCCGAGTCCTCGTCTCGCTCCGGGCTCCCGACCGAGAGCCCCACCGCGATCGGCGGCAGCGCGGCGAGCGCGAGCACCGCGACCGTGGCGAGCAGGATCGACGCCGCCGCGTTGCCGCCGTCGCTGCCGCTGCCGCCGCTGCCGCCGGAGGACGAGCTGCCGCCTGGCGCGGGCTTGCTGCCCTTCGAGGGAGATGCAGGGGTCCGCGCGACGTCCGGGCCCGGTCTGTGGCGGTGCGGCGGCGGCGGGGCCACGCCGCGCCGCTCGACCACGATGCGCGGTCCGAAGTAGATCGGCACCCAGAAGCCGCCGGTGACGCGCACGGGCGAGGCCGCGGGATCGCGCGAGGTTCGTGCCGGATACGGAGGCAGCGCTGCGCCCGACCCGGGCTCGCCGGAGAGGCAGTCCGGGATCGCCCCGCCGAGCTCCATCGCGACCGCCCCGTCGCTGTACACCGGGCGGGCCCGCCCGTCCGGCGGCGGAACGTACTCGGAGACATAGGATCCGCAGCCCGACAGCGCGGCGAGCGCGAGGGCGCCGAGCGCGACGAGGAAGGAAGGTCGATGAGGCTTCACGGCGGTGTGCGCGAGACTATCCGCCGGAGGCTGCCCTGCATAGGGTCTGCCGCGCCGCGAGCGTGCTGCGATGCGGACCCGAAGAGAGATTGAACCACAGAGCGTGCTGCGATGCGGACCCGAAGAGAGATTGAACCACAGAGGCACAGAGGGCACAGAGGCGAGAGGAAGAGATTGGAAGAAAAGAGAGGTGAAGAAGAGAGCTGATTCATCTCTATTTCTACATCTCTCTCTCTTTTCTGTCCTCTGTGCCCTCTGTGCCTCTGTGGTTCAATCTTTCTCTCTCTCTCTCTCTTCACCCGACACGCAGGGCGCCGCCACGCCTCGCGAGCTCCTTGCGAAGCACATCACAGCAGGCCTCTGAGAGCGCTCGACGGAGCGCGTCCGATCGGCTGAACCGAGCCAGTACGGGCAGACCGGCCGGGCTCAGCGAGTCGCGTCGCCGGCCGCTGGAATCCGGCCCGTCCACGCAGGGCGCCAGCCTCATCCGGAGCGGAAGAGGGGCAATCGGACACCCTGTGGCATTTTGCCATGGTGCAGGTCTGACCATCGCGTCGAAACGTGCGTGAAACGGTGCGAAGGCGCGCCTGGCCCGGGCGTTGCGAGCGCGGGTGAGCTCCTGGACATGGTCCCCGGTACGAACGTTCCGCGCTTGGTGGCCATCGGCGGCGCCGAGGACAAGGAGGGGGAGCGCACCATCCTTCGCGAGTTCGTGCGCCTCGCGGGCGGCCAGGACGCCTGCCTCGTGGTCATCCCCTCGGCGAGCGAGACGCCCGACGTGGTCGGCGAGCTCTACCAGCGGCTCTTCCACGAGCTCGGGGCCTCCGAGGTCGCCGTGCTCACCATCGCTGCCCGCGACGACGCGCGCAACGAGGCGGCCATGCGGCAGGTCGAGCGGGCGACTGGCACCTTCTTCACGGGGGGCGATCAGCTCCGGATCATGAACCGGCTCGGCGGCACCGGGGTCGATACAATGCTCCACCGGCGGTGCGAGGAGGGGATGGTCGTCGGTGGCACGAGCGCCGGCGCGGCGGTCATGTCGTCGACGATGATCGTCGAGGGCGAGACCAGGTCCCCGCGAGCGGGCGCGGTGCGCACCGGCCCCGGCCTCGAGCTCCTGCCCGGCGTCATCATCGATCAACACTTTGCCCAGCGCGGCCGCATCGGCCGGCTCCTCTCCGTGGTCGGGCTGTTCCCCCATTACCTCGGCGTCGGCATCGACGAGGACACAGCCATCGTCGTCCAGGGACACCGCGCCTCCGTGATCGGGAGCGGCGCCGTCACCATCGTCGACGCCGGCGGCGCCGCCTTCAACGACGCCGTGGACATCCCATCGGGAGGCTGCATCACGCTCTGCGGGGTCACCCTGCACTCGCTCCCTCACGGACGGAGCTTCGATCTGCTCGAGAGAAAACCCATCATCGCCGCTGACTGACTCCAACACAGCCGAGCTACCCATGCGCATCATCACCATCCGTACGCTTCAGGGCCCGAATGTGTTCGCCAGCTGGCCGGTCCTCCGCATGACCCTCGACCTCGAGGACCTCAACGAGAGGAGCAGCGCGCACGTCCCTGGCTTCGTCGACCGCCTGCTCGGGCTCCTGCCGGGCCTCGCCGAGCACCACTGCTCGCGGGGCAAGCCGGGGGGGTTCGTCGAGCGGCTCCGGGAGGGCACATACTGGGGCCACATCGTCGAGCACGTCGCGCTCCAGCTCAGCGAGCCGGCGGGGATCGGCGTCACGTACGGCAAGACGGTCCACGCCGGGGCGCCCGGGCTCTACGACGTCGTCGTCGAGTTCGAGAACGAGGCCGCGATGCGCCTCCTGCTCGAGGCCGCCTTCGAGCTCGTCACCGCCGTGCTCGAGGGCAAGCCCTACGACGTGGCGGCGAAGGTCGCCGAGGCAGCGCAGGTCGCCGAGGAGACGGCGCTCGGGCCGAGCACGCGGGCCGTGGTCAAGGCGGCCGAGAAGCGGGGGATCCCGTGGTCGCGCCTCGACGACGAGAGCCTGCTCGTGTTCGGCTACGGGAAGCACCGGCGCTTCGTCCAGGCCACCACCTCGTGCAACACGAGCTGCGTGGCCGTCGAGATCGCCGGCAACAAGCAGCTCACCAAGGAGCTCCTCGAGCGCGCTGGGGTGCCGACGCCGCGAGGGGTCGTGGTGAGGACGGCCGGCGAGGCGGCGCGGGCGCTCGGCGAGCTGCGCGCGCCCGTCGTGGTCAAGCCGCTCGACGGCAACCAGGGAAAGGGCGTGTCGCTGAACCTCCGGACCGAGGCGCAGGTGCGCGAGGCGTTCGACATCGCGCGCGCGGTCCGCTCTCGGGTCCTCGTCGAGGAGATGGTGAGCGGGCGCAACTACCGCGTGCTGGTCGTGGACGGGCGCGTTGTCGCGGCGAGCGAGCGGCTGCCGGCCCACGTGGTCGGCGACGGACAGCGGACCGTGGCCGAGCTCATCGCGCTGGAGAACCAGAGCCCGCTGAGGGCCAACGGGCACAACGGCGTCCTGACGAGGATCGTCGTCGACGACGTTGTGCGCGCCGGCCTCGCCAAGCAGGGGCGCTCGCTCGACGAGGTGCCGGCGCCCGGCGAGCGGTTCTTCCTGCGCGAGGGCGTCAACCTCTCGACAGGGGGCACAGCGCGGGACGTCACCGACGAGATCCACCCCGACACGGCCCGGCTGTGCGAGCGCGCGGCGCGCGCCATCGATCTCGACATCTGCGGGATCGACCTCGTGGCCGGCGACATCGCGCAGCCCCTCGGCCGCGGCGCGATCATCGAGCTGAACGCCGCCCCGGGCATCCGCATGCACGAGCACCCGAGCGAGGGGAAGCCGCGGGACGTCGGCGGCGCCATCGTCGAGATGCTCTATCCGCCGGGCGCGCCGTCCCGCATTCCCATCGTCTCGATCACGGGCACCAACGGCAAGACCACCACCACGCGCATGGTGGGCCACATCCTCGGGGCGACGGGCGCCACCGTGGGGATGACAACGACCGAGGGCATCCACGTCGGCGGGCGCTGCATCGCGTCGGGCGACACGACCGGCCCGGGGTCGGCGCGCACGATCCTTTTCGATCCGACGGTGGACATCGCCGTGCTCGAGACGGCGCGCGGCGGCATCGTCCGGCGGGGGCTCGGCTACGACTGGTCCGACGTCGCGATCATGACCAACATCGGGCCGGATCACCTGGGCCAGGACGGCATCGAGAGCGTCGACGACCTGCTCTGGATCAAGATGGTCGTCGCCGAGCGGGTGCGCGAGGGCGGGACGCTGGTGCTCAACGCGGACGACCCGCTGCTCGCCGCGGTCCCGGAGCACCGCCGCATGACGAAGCTCTCGCGGAACATCGTGTTCTTCTCGCTCGACCCGTCGAACGCTGTGCTGCGGGATCACGTCGCCCGGGGCGGGACGGGCTACACGCTGAGGGACGGCGCCATCGTGGAGCTCCAGCGCGGCGTCGAGCTGCGCATCCTCCGGGCCGCCGAGATCCCGGCGACCTTCGCTGGCGCGGCGCTCTTCCAGGTCGCCAACGCGATGGCGGCGATCGCCGCCTGCCGCGCGCAGGGGGTGATGGTGGAGACCATCCAGCGCTCGCTCCGGACCTTCGAGGCGTGCACGAGGAACAGCGGTCGAATGAACCTCTACCAGCTCGAGGACAGCTACGTCCTGATCGATTATGGCCACAACCCGGGCGCGTTCCGCGCGACGTGCGCGCTCGCGGCGCAGTGGGAGGGGCGGAGGCTCACGGGCATCGTGAGCCTGCCCGGAGACCGCTCCAACGCGCTGCTCGAGGCGTGCGCCTGCGAGATCGCGGAGGGCGGGTTCCACCGCATCATCGTCAAGGACGACGGCGACCGGCGGGGTCGGGCGCCTGGCGAGGTACCGGCCCTGCTCCAGCGGGTCGTGAAGGAGGTGAAGCCCGGGCAGCTCTGCCAGATCGTCCCGGACGAGCGCGAGGCCATCGAGCACGCGCTCGCCACGGCGGAGCCGGGCGAGGTCATCGTGCTGTTCACCGAGGAGGCGGCCCGGATGGGCGAGACGCTCACCCGGATGGGGGCTGCCGCTGTGAACGAGGTGCCCGAGCTGATGTCCGGCCCCCGGGCCCGCGCGCGGCGCCGCCAGGACTCGGTCGTGGCGCTCTGATGTTCGTGCTCATCGAGGGCGGGGAGGTCTTCGCGCCCGAGCCGCCATAGCAATCGAAAGGCCGAGTTGCATGGTGGAAAGCAAAGGGGGCGCTGACGGGTCGGACAGGGACCTTTCGGCAGGCGCGCCTGCGTCGCGCGGCCGTCCGGGCGGCGCGCTGGTGCTGATCGGGGGGCACGAGGACAAGGAGGGGGCGCGGGAGATCCTGCGCGAGGTCGTGCGCCGCGCCGGAGCGCGGCCGATCGTGGTGGCCACGCTCGCGAGCGAGGTCGCCGGGGAGCTCTGGGTCGAGTACGAGCGGGTCTTCCGGGCGCTCGGCGCGGGCGACGTCAGGCACCTCGACATCGTCCAGCGCGATCAGGCCCGGGAGGCGCGCTGGCTCGAGATCCTCGAGGGCGCGGGGTGCGTGTTCTTCACCGGGGGCGATCAGCTCAAGATCACGAGCAAGCTCGGCGGCAGCCGCCTCGCCGACGCGATCTGCGCTGTATACAGGCGCGGCGGCACCGTCGCGGGCACCTCGGCCGGCGCCTCGGTGATGAGCGAGACGATGCTCGTGGGCGGGGCAGGCGAGGAGTCAGCGAAGGTGCGCGGCGCCGTGCGCATGGCGCCCGGCCTCGGGCTGGTGCGCGACCTCCTCGTCGATCAGCACTTCGCCCAGCGCGGCAGGCTCGGCCGTTTGCTCGGCGCCGTCGCCCATGACCCCCGATTGCTCGGCGTCGGCGTCGACGAGGATACGGCCGCCGTGATCGAGCCCGATCGCCGCCTGCGCGCGCTCGGGACAGGCGCAGTCTATGTCGTAGATGGACGCAGCATCAGCCATACGAACATCGGCGAAGAGGAGGGGGACCGCGTGCTCAGCCTGTTTGACGTGCGGCTCCACGTGCTGAGCGCCGGGGACTCGTTCGATCTCGAGACAGGGCGCCCGGGGTGCGGGCAGCCTCGTTGATGCAAGGTCGATTGCGGCTCATCGATATGGCGCGAACGCCCCGCCGATCGTGCTGGTGGACGGGGACGTGACCCTCGGCCTCGATCCGGGCGCCGTCCTTGTCGTGGATGACCGTGCTGATGGGGATGCCGGCCGGCGCCGTCACCCGGGAGGGCTCGTGGCCGACGAGCACGATCCCCTGGAGCTGAGCGCCCTCGTCGACGGTCACGATCCACTGCGTGAACGTGTACGAGGAGAGCGCCAGCACCATCTCGGAGGTGCGGGAGACGTGCACCTCCGCCCTGGGCCCGCCCTCGCCGCGCTCGTGGATGCCGAGGAGAGCCCCGCCCTCGACGCGAGGCTCGCCCCAGGGCCCCTGAAAAGCAAGAGGCTCGGCCGGCGCTCCTGCCGTTGCGATGCCGCTCCTCGGCTGGGGGCGCGCCTCGAGCGACAGGGTATCGAGGAAGCGAGAGCGCGGGTGGCAGACGTGACAGGCGGAGACGGCGGGGAGCGATGAGCGATCCACGCGCCTCTGTGGTTCATTTTTCTCTTCACGGCATCTGCGCAGGCCAGCGGAGGAGAGCGCGCTGACACGGATCGCATCTTCGCGAGAGGCTCGGTGACAGTGCGCGCCCTCCTGAGCTACGCTGATCGCAGGAAACACGGGATGCTTGTATCATCACATCTTTCTACACGCTGCCTGGCCGGCATGGCCCTTGTGCTGCTGTCCTCGACGGGGTGTGTCCTCGAGGGGGGAGGCACGGCCGCGCCGCGAGGGACCGAGCAACAGCAGCCTGGCCCTCAGGAAGAGCTCCCCGGGCAGGAGCCTGGCCCTCCAGATCAGAGCCCGGAGCAGGAGCCTGGCCCTCAGGGGGAGCTCCCCACGCAGGAGCCTGACCCTCAGGGGGAGCTGCCCACGCAGGAGCCTGGCCCTCAGGAGGAGCGCCCCTCTGCGCTGTGCGAGGCGGGGGACCCGTCGCTCATCGCGTGCTTCGCGTTCGAGGGGGATCCCGGCGACGGCTCGCAGCACCGCTTCATGCCCGATCGCGCGCGCGGCCTGGAGTACGCGCCTGGAAGGGACGGCCAGGCGCTCCGCGTGACAAAGGGGAGCCGCCTCCGCTTTGGCCACGACGCCGCGTGGACCGCCCCCGCGATGACCATCGATGTCTGGATCAACCCGGCTTCCCTCCCGGAGAAGGAGCGATTCACGGTGATCGACAGCGGCGGGAAGCCCTCCCTCTTCCTGGTGCCGGGCGGCCAGATCCGCTGCACCATGGGGGTCGAGCGCAACGTGCCTCACTCCATCGTACCTGGGGAGTGGACGCACATCGCCTGTCTGTCGGACGGCCAGACGCAGAGCCTCTATGTGAACGGCGTCGAGGTCGACAGGAGCCCCTGCGGGCCGGTGCTCGCTGACGGAGAGCAGCCGATCCACATCGGCTCGGAAGAGCCGACCGACCAGGACGAGTTTCACGGGCTGATCGACAGCCTCCGCCTCTTCGGCCGGACGCTCGCGCCGCAGGAGATCTGCGCCGCCGCCGGCAAGAACGGCTGCTGAGCGAAGGGGCGCTGCCGAAAGCGGGGCGCCGCGCCAGCGCTGGAGAGGTGTGCCAGCGCTGGAGCGATGTGCCTGCGCGGCCGGGCCCCGTGCTTGCCCTGGCGGAGCTCCACGCGCGCCGGGGCCGGGCCCCGGCGGTGCGCCGCGCCTGCGCGACGGCAGCCGCACGGCCGGGCCCGGCGCAGGCCGACCGGCGCGCCCAGACGCTCAGGTCCAGGGCCGCCGGGTGGACGCGCGCTCGGAGCGCGGAGGATGACGTGAGGGATGAGGGAAGGAGAGGGAAGGAGAGCGAAGTAGAGGGAAGGCGAGCAACGCCCCGGAACGGAGCCGATCAGAAGGCGTTGGCGCGGAGCTCTTCCTTGTACTGCTTCTTGTACATGTCGTGGCAGCTCTTGCAGCTCGCCTTGGCGCCGTCGATATCGCCCTTCTTGGCCTTCTCCGCGCCCTCCTTCGAGATCGCGACCCACTTGGCCATCCCCGGCGGCGGCTTGGTGGCCACGTACTCCAGCGCCTCCGCGATCTTCGCGCCGTCGCCGCTGTTGGTCGCCGACTGCATGACCGTCTTCATCCAGCCCTGCATCGGACAGGGCTTCTGTCCTTTTGCACCGCAGCCGAAATCCTTCTTCTCGGCGACGGACGAGGGGACGTCCGTCGTCCCGCCCGCTGCCCACGCGGCCCCAGCAAACCCAATGCCGACGCCCATCAGCACGACACTCATCAACTTGCTCATCGACATCCGACGTCTCCTGTAGGAAAGGGCAAGCTCAGCGAGAGACATCGCAGCTCCTCGGGGGGTTGTCAACTGCCACCTTGAGCATTGAACGCGCTCGCGAACACCACCCAGGCGCAGACGAGGTCGGGGGGAGAAACTTCATTCGAGCCTCCTTTTTTTTCATCGTCTCCGGCGGGCGTGCAACACGCGCGGAAATTTCTCTCCACGTGGGCGGCGAGCGCGATCGTCCCGGTGCAGCCGAGCCGCGTGATCACGAGGATCACGCCGAGGAGCAACGCCGCGCCGAGCAGGACCCGACTGGACCCCTGCGCCGCGCCCCCGACGTTGAGCACCAGGCCATCGGAGGCGAGGACCCGTGTCGAGGTGCGGTGGCTCCCGGCAGGCGTGGATGACGCAAAGCGGCATCCGCTCCCGGGCACCGCGCGTGTGGCGAGGAACACAGTGGAGGTGGGTGGGAGTGCGTTCATGGGCGTTCCTCCGGCGAGCCCGGTGGGCTCGGTGGACCCGCCCGGGGCGGCGCGCTTGCTCGACGCGCGCCGGGGTCTCCCAGAAGGAGCGGGCTCGCGACGACCGAGACGTGAGCGCCGCGCTCCCCCGCGGGGCTCATGTTCCGGGATGGCGCCGGGGTCTACGGGGACGCCGCGGGCGGGGAGGGCGTCCCGGCGAGCGGCGGCAGCGCGCCGTCGGGCGACCGCGGAGGCCAGCGCGAGGATGCTCACGCCGCTCGAGAGCGGGACGCGCTTCGTGGATGACCGCCGTGGGGGAGGGAGCTGAACCACGGGGGCGTACAGGGGCTCGATCTCGCGGGGGAGAGGTCTACGACATCATCTTCGATACCGTGGCCAAGAGCTCGTTCTCGCGCTGCGAGGGCTCGCTGGCGAAGAATGGTGTGTATCTCTCCACCGTCTTCACGGCGCCGCTGCTCCTGCAGCGGTCGTGGACGTCGATGGCGGGCGGCAAGAGGGCGACTTCTGCGATGTCGATCGAGAAGACCGAAGGGCTGAACTTCATCCGAGGGCTGATCGAGGTGGGGAGGTTGAGGCCGGTCATCGATAGGCGCTATCCATTGGAACAGACGGCCGAGGCTCACCGGTATGTCGACGAGGGACACAAGAAGGGAAGCATCGTCATCACCGTGACGCTTGACGTGTCCAGTGGGAGAGGCCGGTAACCGCTGTGGGTGCTCGCACCGCATCGGCGCTGACCGCGCCGGCTCGGCGCGTCGCCTGGTGAGCCTGCACACGAAGCGGGCCGGCGCGACATCGTCGTTGTACGGGCACGGCGAACGCGGCGCGCCGTTCCTCTCCGGGCGTGCGCTCTTCGATCCACGTCACCCGCGACGCATCGCATCGCGCGAAGGACCCGGCCGCACCTGCGATGAGGTGAATCGGCGCACCATCCCGGGACCGGATCCGGACCTGGAGGGCCGCGCGCGTGATATCGCTGGAGCCACGGCGGTTGATGCGCGCGGGAGAGATCGTCGGCGAGCGGTTCGAGATCGAGGCCCTCGCGGGCTCCGGCGGGATGGGGCACGTCTACCGCGCGCGCGACAGGCGCACCGGCGACACAGTGGCTCTCAAGGTGCTTCGCCGCGCCGGCAAGACCGAGCTCGGGCGCTTCTCCTGCGAGGTGCAGGCGCTCTCGGCCCTGCGCGTCCCCGGCGTCGTGCGCTACATCGATCACGGCGTCACCGCGGACGGCAAGCCGTATCTCGTCATGGAGTGGCTCTCCGGCGAGACGCTCGCCGAGCGCATGGCCGAGCGGGGGCTCACCCCGGCCGAGAGCGTCGATGTCGTCGCGCAGGTAGCGGGGACGCTCGGCGCCATCCACCGGCAGGGCGTCGTCCACCGCGATCTCAAGCCGAGCAACCTGCTGCTCGTCGAGGGGCGGCTCGATCGGGTGATGGTGCTCGACTTCGGGATCGCGCGCTTCCGGATCGACCAGCAGATCACGATGCCGGGCACCGTCCTCGGGACCCCGGAGTACATGGCGCCCGAGCAGGCGCGCGGCGAGCGGAGCGTCGACGCCCGCGCCGACGTGTTCGCGCTCGGCTGCGTGCTGTTCAAGTGCCTCACCGGGCGCGCCGCGTTCCAGGGCGCGGGGGCGCTCGCCGTGCTGGTCAAGGTGCTGCTCGACGAGCCGCCGCGCCTCCGCGAGCTGCGCCCCGAGCTGTCCGAGGAGCTCGACGCGCTCGTCGCCAGGATGCTCGCGAAGCCGCCGGGCGAGCGGCCCCGCGACGGCGCGGCCGTCGCCGAGGCGCTCGGCGCGATCGCTGTGCGCGGCGTCGGCGCGGCGGACGGGGGCGCGGCCGCCGCGCCGGTGCGCGTCCTGGAGCTCACGAGCAGCGAGCGGCGCGTCACGTGCCTCGTGCTCGCGCACGAGCGCTCGGCGCCCGAGGAGGAGACGCGCTCGCAGGAGGAGGAGCAGGCGCGCGCGCTCGAGCGGACCGACGAGCTGCGCGCGCTCGCGGCGCGCTACCAGGGGCAGCTCGAGCTCATCGACGCGAGGTCGCCGCTGCTCGTGCTGACGAGCGCCGAGGCGGCCACCGATCTCGCGGCGCAGGCCGCCCGCTGCGCGCTCGCGCTGCGCGCGCTGCTCGGGGGCGCGCCGGTGGCGCTTGTGACCGGGCGGGCGGAGCTCACGTCGCGCATCCCGATGGGCGAGCTCATCGATCGGGCGGTGCAGCTCCTGCCGGCGCGCGGCGAGCCGGCCCCCGCGGCCGCGGCCCGGATCGACGAGGTGACGGCGGGGCTGCTCGGCGGCCGGTTCGAGACGAGCTGCGAGGGCGGCGCGCGGTTCCTGCACGGGGCGCGGGACGACCTCAAGGTGGCGACCGCGCCGGCGCTGCTCGGCAAGCCGATGGCGTGCGTGGGGCGGGAGCGGGAGCTCGCGGTGCTGAGCGCGGAGCTCGAGCGGAGCATCGAGGAGTCGACCTCGGGCGCGCTGCTGGTCGTCGCCGCCGCGGGGATGGGCAAATCGCGGCTGCGACAGGAGTTCCTCGAGAAGGTGTCCTCCGTCGCGGCGCGCGGCGCGAATGACGCGAACGACGCGAACGGCGCGCGGACCGCGCGCGACGCCGGGGGCGGCGGCGTCGAGGTGTGGGTCGGCCAGGGCGACCCGATGAGCTCCGGCTCGGCGTTCGGGCTCCTGTCGCGCGCGCTGCGCAGCGCGATGGGCATCGTCGACGGCGAGCCGCTCGAGGAGCGGCGGCGCAAGGTGCGGGCGCGGGTCGAGCGCCACCGGGAGCTCGACGTGGGGCGCGTCAGCGCCTTCCTCGGCGAGCTCGTGGGCGCGCCGTTCCCTGACGACGACATCCAGGTCGGCGCGGCGCGGCGCAACCGCCTGCTGATGGGCGATCAGCTCCGGCTGTCGTGGGAGGAGTTCATCCGCGCCGAGTGCGCGAAGCAGCCGGTGCTGCTGATCCTCGAGGACCTGCAGTGGGGCGACCTGCCCACGGTGACGATGGTGGAGGCGGCGCTCCGGAGCCTGAAGGACCTGCCGTTCCTCGTGCTCGGCCTGGGCCGCCCCGAGGTGCACGACATGTTTCCCGCGCTCGCGCAGGGCCGCTTCGGCAACCAGATGATGCTGCCGCCGCTCACGCGCCGGGCGAGCGAGCGGCTGGTGCGCGCGGCGCTCGGCGACGAGGCGAGCGCGGAGCTCGTGGCGACGCTGGTGGACCGGGCCGACGGTAACCCGTTCTACCTCGAAGAGCAGGTGCGGGCGGTGGCGGCCGGCCACGGGGCGGACCTGCCGGAGACGGTGCTCGCGATGGTGCAGGCGCGCATCGAGGCGCTCGACGCGGAGGCGCGGCGCGTGCTGCGGGCGGCGAGCGTGTTCGGCCAGGCGTTCTGGCCGAGCGGGGTGAGCGCGCTGCTGGGCGGGGCGGGGGTGACGCGGTGGCTGTCGGAGCTGGAGCGGCGCGAGGTGATCCACCGGCGCGGCCCGGGGCGGCTGCGGGGCGAGGTCGAGTACCGCTTCCGGCACGCGCTGGTGCGCGAGGCGGCGTACGGCATGCTGACCGAGGCGGACCGGCGGCTCGGCCACGCCCTGGCGGGCGCCTGGCTGGAGGGCGCGGGCGAGCCCGACGCGATGACGCTCGCGGAGCACTTCGAGCGCGGCGTCGTGCCGGCGCGCGCCGCGGCGGCGTACCTGCGCGCCGCGCAGCACGCGCTGGAGGGCAACGACCTCGGCGCCGCGATAGCGCGGGCCGAGCGCGGGCTCGCGCGCGCCCCGGAGCCCGCCGTGGTGGGGGCGCTGCGGCTCGTCCAGGCCGAGGCCCACGTGTGGCGCGGCGACCTCGCGCTCGCCGAGGAGCGGGGGACGGAGGCGGCCCGGCACCTCGCGCGCGGCTCGGCGCCGTGGTTCACGGCCGTCGCGCAGGTGGTCGCCGCCATGGGAAAGCTGGGCGATTTCGAAGGGGTGGAGCGGTGGACGGGCACGGCGGCCGTCCTGCCTGCCGCGCGAGGCGCCGAGAGCGCGAAGTGCACCTGTCTCTCCATGGGCGCCTCGACGCTGGCCTTCACCGGCCGCCTCGCCGTCGTCGACGCGCTGATCGCGACGGTGGAGCGCGCCCTCGACGACGGGTCTGCGACGGGCGCCGAGGTGGTGGCGGCGCTCCACCAGGCGCGCGCCTTCCGCGCCATGAGCGGGGGCGACCCCGGCGCCTGCGTCACCGGCCTGGAGGCCGCGCTGGCGGCGTTCGAGCAGGTCGGCGACCGGCGCAACGCGTGCATCACCCGGGCGAACCTGGGCTATTCGTACGGGGAGCTCGGCGATTTCGACGGCGCCGAGATGGCGCTCCGCTCCGTGCTGGAGGCCGCCGAGCGGATGGGCCTCCACGAGGTGGCGGCGGCGGCGCAGGCCAGCCTGGGGCAGGTCCTCGCCTACCGCGGTCGGCTCGCGGAGGCGCGGGCGGTCGAGGAGGCGGCGCTCGCGTCGAGCCAGCGGCTCGGCGACCCGCGCGCCGAGGTGGTGTCGCGCTCGTACCTGGCGAAGATCGCCCTGCTGGCCGGCGATTTCGGCGCCGCGGAGCGCGAGGCGCGCCTCGCCGAGGCGCTGGAGAGCGCGTCGCCGCTGCGCGTCGCGGCCACGGCGCTGCGCGCGCGGGCGCTGCTCGGGCTCGGGCGCGCGGGCGAGGCGCTCGCGGCCGCCGGCGAGGCCCTGGCCGCGCTCGACTCGCTCGGCGGGCTGGAAGAGGGCGAGTCGATGATCCGGCTGGTGTATGCCGAAGCGCTCGCGGCGAACGGCGAGCCTGGCAGGGCCTCCGTGGCCATCGCCTCGGCGCGCGACAAGCTGCTCGAGCGGGCGGCCAGCGTCCGTGACGCCGAGTGGCGCAGGCGCTTTCTCTCCCACGTCCCCGACAACGCCCGCACACTGGAGCTCGCGGCGCAGTGGGTCGGAACAGGTCGGAACGGGTCAGAGCAGAGCGCCGCTGTCCCACGGGTGAATCCGCACGGGACGTGCAATTAATGGCTGACAGAACAGGTGATTGGCCGTACCCTGTCCATAGACGTGGAGAGTTCCCGGCAGCGGTCGCCCTGAGCGAAGCGCCGGAGGGCGTGCTGTGATCGAGGAGCGCGAGCGCTCCTCTTGGCTCGCTACCGAGGTCTCATCACGTGAAAACCAGGAGTATGCTTGGATGCGCAGGCGTCCTTCTCGCGACCACCGGCTGCATGGCGCCCGAGCTCGCGCTCGATGCGGAGACTGACGGTCTCCTCTCGAGCGCTGACGAGCTTGTGAGCGGAAACGCGCTGAGCGCCAACGCGCTGAGCGCCAACGCGCTGAGCGCCAACGCGCTGAGCGCCAATGCGCTGAGCGCCAACGCGCTCAGCCGTGAGGCGGCGTTGACGCTCAAGGATCCGGGCGAGGGGGGAGAGCTCTTCCGGACGCTCGTGAAATACATGGTGAGCTGCGCGCTCGACGAGTCACAGCGCTTCAGCTTCTCCTGGACCGACGCCGCTGGCAGGACCCACGACGAGGTGTATCGCGGGGAGCTCGGCCTCGCCGACGCGTGGGGCAGGGGCCCGCTCGATCCGGGCGGCAAGCAGATCGTCTCTGCCTGCCTGGCGGCGCGCACGAACCGTTATGGCGTGTCGGTCGTCATCTCGATGCGCTCTCACCAGGCCCCGCTGCGCCACGAGGTCGGGCGCGAGGAGCGGGAGGCGTACCCTCATGTCGAGGGGGCGTTCTGGGGGGATCTCTTCGCGGAGACGCCGTACCTGCGCGCCTGCTACACGGGGGCGAGCGTCGAGCTGTCGCGCGCGGTGCTGCGCGACTGCGCGGCGGGGCACGTCGACGAAGACGGGGATCTCGAGGCCTGCGGGATGATCGAGATCGTCGGAGACTGCCAGGCTCACTGCAGCAAGCTCCACCCGCCCGGGCAGTACTACAAGGACTGCGTGGATCCGGAGTCGGGCAAGACGCGGTATGTCGTCACGACGGGGCTGCGCTGAGCCCGTCCTTCACGTACGTCTCCGGACCTGATTGTCCAGGGCTGGACGTCGGCGAGATCGGCTTCGCTCGCATGCTCGCGGTGTGCATCGAGCGCTCACTGGACGAGGTTCACTGCCGGGGCGAGCTGCGCGCTCGCCGCGGGCGAGCGCTCGTGAACGCCGCGATGCGTCACGCGCGTTACTCCGGGTTGCGTTCGACGGGGAGTTGGTGCGGGCGGCGCGCGTCCGTGGCGCGGTCGCGCCGTGAGGCCTAGACTGCGCCCATGAAGATTACCTTGCATACCACCACCATGCTCCTCGCCTGCTGTCTCTCGGCGCTCGCGTCGTCCTGCGGCCGCGTTGATCCCGACACCCCCAGCGGGGCCGAGGCCGGTCTCGACGGCGCGGCGGGCGGCGACTCCGTTCCGGACACGGGGGAGGCTGCGGCGCTCGGCGTGTCCGGGCGCTGGACCAGCTCGGAGTTCGAGGATCCCTTCGAGGCGCAGCTGACCCAGGCAGCGGACGGGGCGCTGAGCGGGACTGTCTGCGGGCCTGAAATTTCCGTGGACGTGCCGAACACGAACTGCGGAGCAGTGACGGACGGCAGCGTGTCGGGCGACACGGTGCGGTTCAGCTTTCATCTCCCGTGGCCGATGCTCGAGATGCCCGCCGACTACAGCTTCGAAGGGACGGCGTCGCCAGAAGGCTCTCCCGAGCGCTTCGAGGGGCAGCTGCGCCCCAGTTACACAGGCGACGTCCCTTTCCACATCGCCTGGACTGCCTGCCCCGGCACCGGACGATGCCCCTGAGAGCGCCACGGGCGCCAGGCCGAGCGTTCCGGAGCTCACCGAGCTCGTCGAGCGCGCCCTCGGCGCCCATGTCGATGCCGCTGAAGACGACGAGCAGGCGTTCCCGCAGGCCGCCCGGCCCGCGGCGCCTCGGCCGCCATCGACGCTCTCGAGGCGGTCCCCGAGCGGATCGTTTGTCCTGGCCCCCGCTCCTCGAAGCACATCCAGGAATGTGCGTTTGAAGGTCCCCGGCTGCCCGGACGGGCCGCTGCACGCCTTCGGCGCAGTGCTTCCCTGACCAGGCTGCACTATCCTTGGACTTACCGTGAACCTGCTGTGGCAGTCGTTCCCCATGCCCGAAGGTCGGCGCGCCCAGGCCTGGCGATATCATCCCGCCTACAGGCGACCAGCCCATTTTCACGACGAGCCGGAGTTCAATCTCGTCGTCCGGGGAACCGCCGTCTTCCGCGTGGGGCATCGTCGCGTCCTGATGGGCCGCGGAGCGCTGTTCTGGTATCCGCCCGGGCTGGATCACTATCTCGAAGACGCGAGCCCAGACATCGAGCTCTACGTGGTAGGGTTCCGGCCCGAGCTGATCGATGCGTTCGCGCGGGAGCACGGCTGCGCGCCGAGCTTCTCTCGGCCTCAGCAGCGCCTTGACGGGGCCGCCTTGCTGGCTTGTGCAGACGCCATGGCCCAGGTGCCCAGCAGCCGCGACAACCCGGCTGTCGAAGGACGGCTGCTCGACTTGTTTGCGGTGCTGGCCCAGATGACACCGCCTCCGCAGATGAGCCTTGGCCACCGTGCTGCGGCCCTGCTGGCCGATGCGCCGAGCCTCCGCCGCGACGAGCTGACCCGACGCCTGGCCAGCA
Source organism: Sorangium sp. So ce176 (assembly GCF_051519835.1). Classification (NCBI taxonomy): domain Bacteria; kingdom Pseudomonadati; phylum Myxococcota; order Polyangiales; family Polyangiaceae; genus Sorangium; species Sorangium sp. So ce176. The sequence continues at coordinate 9,254,954 of NZ_CP150371.1, read as the reverse complement.
ACCGCGGCGATGTGAGCCGCAAGTTTCGCCGCGACCAGGGCCTGTCTTTGACGGAGTACAAGAACCGGCTGCAAACGCTGAGGCTCCTCGAGCTGCTCGAACAGGGCTGTAGCCACTTGACGCATGCGGCGCTCGAAGCCGGGTTCGGCAGCTACTCGCGCTGTCACCAGGTGATCAGAGAGTTGCTGGGCATGGCGCCCAGCGCGCTCCTCGACCCAGGCACCCGGAAGCTACTCGCCGACAGGCTGGAACCGTTGAGCGCGCAGCACGATCGCCGAGATCCCGGGTAGCTCGCGCACGCACGCCCATCGTCTCCGGCACCGCTGCCCCGCGATCGGCGTTCAGGCTGCGAAAACGCACAAACCTTGATGCTCGCCGTGCGGCGGCTGAGTATTCGCTCGGCATGCGAAGTCGATCAGCCCTCGCCTTGCTCGCGCTCCTGGCCTTTTCGGGATGCTCCAACGACTCGCCGGATCCGAACTCCTCCCCCGCCGCCGGTGGAGCTCCCCCCAGCACGGCGACGAGTGGGGCTGCCGCCGGCCCCATGACCGGTGGCGCTGGCGGCATGCCGCCAGAGATATCCACGACCGGTGGCGCCGGCGGTACCGGCGGCGCAGGTATGGGCGGCGCAGGTATGGGCGGCGCAAGCTCCGGTGGGACGATCGGCGCAACGGCGAGCGGCACGGGCGGCGCCGCTGGAGGTGGCGCCGGGGATGGCAGCTTCGCGCTCGCCTGGGAAGATCCGTTCGACACCGTCGATCTCACGCGCTGGGAGCTGATGACCCACAGCTGGGACGGCAATCTCGCGCAGTTTACCGGCGAGAACGCTGCTGTGAGCGACGGCATCCTGCGCCTTTCGCTGACGGCAGCCAACGATACCAGCAAGCCCTTCCGCGGCGTGGAAATGCGCTCTCGCGAGAAGCTGACCTACGGGAAAATTGAGGCGTCAGCTCGGTTTGCGCAGGGCTCCGCGGTCGTCTCTTCTCTGGTGCTCATTTACACCCCATGGCCCCCCGACGACTGGAACGAGCTCGACATCGAGTTCTTGGGCAAAAACCACGATCGCGTTCAGTTCAACCACATGGTGAACATCCCGCCCGCTGATCCAGCCACCGGCCACCTCCAGTTCCCCGAGCTCGTGACTCTGGACTTCAACCCCGCAGCGGGCTTTCACACCTACGCCATCGAATGGGTGCCCGGTGAGGCGCGCTTCTACGTCGACGGAGCGCTCATGCACACCGCCACCGAGGAAATGGAACGCATGGTCCTCCCTCAGAACATCCTCTTGACGATCTGGGCTTCCGGGGCGCCAGATTGGGCAGGCCCCGTCGACAGCAGCACCGCCCCCACGCGCGCCGAGTACGACTGGCTCCGCGTCTACCGCTACGTCGGTCCGTAGCGTGCTCCGACCGCGGAGCTCGCAGGTTGCCTGGACGTTGGCACAGAGGGGGAGCATGTCTCACCCAACCCGAGCGCGCGGTGCTCGGCTCGGCGTTCGTGGACCCTGCGGGGTTCTTGTTGTTCGGCCCGCGCGTGGGCGCGGAGCTCGGCGGTGAGCGCTGGACGGTGGGCGCGAGCGCGCGCGTCTTCCACTGGGGTCTGCTGAGCCGCGCGTTGTTCCTCGAGGAGGAGTGGTCGTTCGCTTTCAGCTATGGGGTCGCGCTGCGCGGGCGCTATTACCTTCAGCCCGCGCAGCGCGGCCTGCACCTGGGCGTCGCGGCCGAGCTCTTGCGCACCAACGTCGAGCTCCCGGCGGAGCGCACGGTGGCGCGCTCGTTCTACGGCGTGCCGCACATCGAGGCGGGGTATGGCTTGCCTTTCAGCAGCTTCTACGTCGACGGCAGCGTGAGCGCCGGGTACGCCTTCCAGCTCGCGGCCCGCATCGACGATCTGCCGGGTGGCAGCTCTGTCCAGCTGTACGAGGTCGTCGACGAGAGCAACGTCTACGCGGCGGCAGCGCTCGATCTGGGCCTGCGCTTCTGAAGGCCGCTTCTGGGTACCGATCGCCGAAGCACGCCGTCCGCCTTCGCGGGCTGTTGCGGCTTCGCAGGGCGCGGTCCGATGCGCTCCCGTCAATGTCCGTGCGGATCGAAGTAGGCCTGCAGGGTGCTTGCCCCCGCTTGGAGCAGAGCGGCCTGCTTGAAGTAATCGCGTGCTTTGCCGCGCTCGCTCGTGTTCATCATGGCGACGGCCAGGTTGTGGTACGTGTTCGCGTCGGCGGACCCGAGTCGCTCGGCACGTCGCAGCTCTGTCAGCGCCTCGCTGTGCCGCCCCGCGTCGGACAGCACGGCGCCGAGCGACGTCAAGGCATCGATGCAGTCCGGTTCCGCTTCGAGGTGTGCACGCAGCAGGCGCTCAGCCCGGTCGAGCGCGGACGTCCACTGCGCTGGATCCCTCCACGCTGCCTCATGGAGGCGCGACACTTCTGCAGCCAACGTCGGGGCCATGCGCCTGCTCAAGGCGCCGGCGTTCCGTTGCGAGCGCCAGCGCGACGGCGAGGCCGGCGCGACAAGCCCCTTCGCCGCAACGCCATGCTGGGCGGTCCGCTATTCGTTGGCATCCACAAGCTCGCTCCAGAACCGGATCCTGCGCGTTCCTTCGCGGACGGCGTCGACGTGAGGTATCCGATGAAATTCGTGCCGCAGGTACGTTGCCAGCTCGCTGCCGTAGTAAATGATGTCGGTCTGGTAGACTGAAAATATGGGGTTTCCGGCGAGCGCTGGCTCCGCCGGAATGTAGCGGTGTCCCGCGATCGGAATCAGGCGGGGCGCCTCCGCGACGATGGCCCGCGCGATCCGTATCGCCTCCTGCAGCTCCGAGGGCCGAGCGCCCCACGCGTCCAACCAGAACGCGTTGTTGCCGATATCGAACGCCATGCCTTCGAATGGCCAGTCGAGCTGCCGACGGATATCCGTCGAGTCTGGCCCCCGCCAGTCGGGAAAGCGCCCGCCGACCGGGAGGCCTTCCGAAAGGAAGGAGCGCAGATCCGGCGGAAACCTGGCGCCGATGACGGACTCGGCTCGGTCGAGCTCGGCTTCCGTCAAACCGGGCGCAACCGTGACGCCCGCGTCGGTCAAGATCTGGTGTTCCGCTCGCCAACCCATCCGCGTTCCCCGCCTGTCCCTCCCCGGTTCATCGCGGGTAGGCAGCGTAGCCGGCGTTGATCCTCGGCGTCAACCGCGACGGGGCCGTGCGCGCCAGGACGCTCACCGAAGCAGGCATACGTCGAGATGCCCCTCTCCGTGCTCCCTTCACGTGCTGTTCGGTGAAGCGGTCGAGGTCGCGGGGTTCCACGCGTCAACCTGTTGGCGACGGCGGGCCGCGCCCGCTCTCGTCCACGTCCACGGGATCAGGGGCCTCGCCGGGGTGGAGGCGCGAGCCTCCGTCGCCCTGGCGATGGAGGAGGCTGCAGCCTCCATCGCCGGGGCGAGCGGCGGCCGGCTCCAGGGCCCGCATCGCGAGTTTGCGCCGCGAGCGCGTCGAACGCTCGGGGACGCGCAGCGGATCGTCGTGGGCATGCTCCCTGCTCCTTGGTCGGGCACGGGCGCGGCCGGAGAGGCCGGCCTACCCAGGGAGTCGCACCATGAAGATTGCTGCATATCATGTCGGTCTCGGTCTCATCACCTTCTCGATGGTCACGGGCTGCGTGGTGGCCGATGACGGCAGCCTCGGAGATGAAGACACGGCGGAGGGCGCCGAGGCGCTCGGGGGAAACCCTGACCCGTGCGCGACGGGGACCCTCCCGAACTTCACCAGCGCGCAGCTCACCGAGGTCGGAGCAAGCGAGTCGTACACCCGCTCCTACCAGTGGATTGACAGCATCTGTCCGGCCAGCGGGCAAGATCGCGCGACGACGATCGTGGACTTCCCTGTGCCCAGCTATTACCAGCACCAGATCCCGGAGACGTACAGCTTCACCGTGCAGCCGTCCTTCTGGTCTTCCTCTTCCACCTCGTGGAGCGGCGCGTCGCAGGCGATGAGCGACTGCGCGAACACCAGGATGGCGACGCGCGTGCAGCGCTGGGACTCGGCCACGGGCCAGTTCGTGCAGCTCACGTACAAGGAGCAGGCGGGCGCGTGGGTCTGGGACAACCCGATCACCGGCCGCGGGCACTGCTCGACCCCGGCGTTCCTCTACTACCACGAGAACTACGGGACTGCGCAGCAGGTCGCGACGGCCAAGTACCGCGTTCGCACCTGGGCCAAGCAGTCCGACGACTCCCACGCGACCGTCTGGATCACCGGGGCTCACACGGGCCTGTAGTCCTGCGGCGCCGCGGCTCCAGACGGGCCGACACGGCGCCTGCAGCCGGCCAGAGGGAGCGCGCGCCGCACCCACGAAGCCGAAGCCCGCGTCGACGTCGAGGCCCCTGGCGCCCGGCGAGACGTCGGACGGCAGGGAAGACGCGGAAGCGGCGCAGCGGGCGAAACGCGGAGCCTGCGCGCAGGAAGGTCAGGCGTCGTTCCCCGACGCCCGCCGCCATCGATCCTCGCGCCGCGCAGCGCGCCCCTCGCGCTCCAGCTTCACGAGGTGCGCCTCCAGGCTCAGCCGCGCGAGCGGCCAGATCGCCGGCGCCGTGTCCGCATAGGCGACCGGCAGGAGCCCCTCGAGCGCCGCGCCCCCCTCGCCGGCCCCCTCGAGCGCCTCGAGCACCCGCTGCTCCCTTCCCATCCGGTGCGCGACATACCGCCGGAACAGCGCCTCGGGCTCCTCGATCGGCGCGCCGTGCGCGGGCAGCACGACCCGGGCGCCGAGCGCCGCGAGCCGCTCGAGCTGCGCCAGGTACACCGCCATGTCGCCCTCCCGTGGGTCGATCAGGATCGTCCCCACGCCGGCCACCATGTCGCCGCAGACCAGGGCGCCTTGCGCCTCGTCGAGGAAGCAGAGGTGATCGGGCGCGTGCCCCGGCGTGTGGAGCACGCGGATCTCCATCGGCTCCGGCCCGCCGAGCCGCACGACGTCGCCGTCGGCCAGCCGGCGCGCGATCGGCACGCCGGGCAGGCGCGGGGCCGCCTCGGCGTGGGCCCAGACCGGCACGCCGAGCTCGGCCGCGAAGAAGCGCGCGCCCCCGACGTGGTCGGCGTGGTGGTGGGTCACCGCGATCGCCGCGATCGTCCGCCCCTGGGCGGCGAAGCCGCGCGCCCACGCGAGCCACTCGCGGCGCTCGTCCTCGTACGGCGTGGCCGGCTCGACGAGCAGCACCTCGCGGCCGCCGAGCGCGTAGCTGTTCGTGTGCGTGGCGGGGGGCAAGGTCGGCGTGCGCGCGGCGAAGGCCTCGACGTCGCGCACGTCACCCGCGCGGAGCGCGACACGTCGCGGCCGGATCACCGCTCGACGACGACGGCCAGCGCCTCGCCGCCGCCGATGCAGAGCGTCGCCAGGCCGCGCTTCGCGTTCCGGTCCTTCATCGCGAAGAGCAGCGTGGTCAGGATGCGGGCGCCGCTCGCGCCGATCGGGTGGCCGAGCGCGACCGCGCCGCCGCGGACGTTCACCTTCTGGGCGTCGATCCCGGCGAGCTTGTTCACGGCGAGCGCCACCACCGCGAACGCCTCGTTCACCTCGAACAGGTCGATCGTGTCCGCGGTGAGCCCGAGCTTCTTCGTCGTGTTCGCGATCGCCGCGGCCGGCGCCGTCGTGAACCACTCGGGCGCCTGCGCGGCGCCGCCGTAGCCGACGATCCGCGCGAGCGGCGTCAGCTTGTGCTCCTTGACCGCCCGCTCGCTCGCCAGGACGAGCGCGCTCGCGCCGTCGTTGATCGACGAGGCGTTGGCCGCGGTGATCGTCCCGTCCTTCTGGAACGCGGGCTTCAGCGACGCGAACTTCTCGGGCTTGCCGGCCGGCGGCCCCTCGTCGTCCCTCACGACAACGGCGTCGCCCTTCTTCTGCGGGACGGAGACCGGCGCGATCTCCGCGGCGAAGAGCCCCTCGCGCTGCGCGGCGAGCGCCCGGCGGAAGCTCTCCCTCGCATACTCGTCCTGCGCCTCGCGCGAGAAGCCGTGCTCCCTGGCGCACGCCTCGCCCGCGGTGCCCATGTGGAAGTTGCCGTACGGGTCCCAGAGGCCGTCATGGATCATGCCGTCCACGAGCTTGCCGTCGCCCATGCGGTAGCCGGTGCGCGCCTGCGGCAGGTAGTAGGGCACGTTCGACATCGACTCCATGCCGCCGGCGACCACCACGTCCGCGTCGCCGAGCGCCACCGTCTTGGCGCCGAAGATGACGGCCTGGAGCCCCGAGCCGCAGACCTTGCTCACCGTTGTCGCCGGGACCTTGCTCGGGATGCCGGCGTAGATGGCGGCCTGCCGGGCGGGGGCCTGCCCGACGCCCGCGGAGAGGACGTTGCCCAGGAAGACCTCCTCGATGGCGTCCGGAGAGAGCTTGGCCCGCTCAAGGGCCGCCCGGATGGCGACCTCGCCCAGCCGCGGGGCGGGCAAGGGGGAGAGCGCGCCCTGGAACGCGCCGATCGGCGTCCGGGCCGCTGCGACGATGTACACGGGGACGGGTAGGGTCATGATTTCCTCCAGCGGCGCCGGCGCCGTCTCATTCGATGACGCCGTCGAGGGCGTCTCACGAATGTGCCTTTGGTACCTCGGTTGACCTGTGGGGGCAAGCCGGCCCAGGACGCCCCGCCGCCTGCGCGGTCCCTCACAGTTCACGACAGCTCGCGCCGTTTCACAGGGCGCGCGGAGAGAACGCGGAAAGCCTTGAATTCTCCATGGCCGGGCTCGTGCAAAGCCGCCCTGGCATGGCTGAGACGGTGTGCTCGGAAGCGCCGGGCCGCGCCGGCGTGGCGCGCCTCACGGCGCTGCTCGCCGAGCTCGACGAGCGAAACCTCGACAATGTGACCCGCACGGAGAGCTACCTCGAGCTCTATGCGCTCACCCGCGCCCATCCGCCGGATCTGCCCTGGCTGCTCATGGCGCACCTCGTGTCGCGCAACGCGGGCGCCCTGATGACCGACGTCGCGGTCGTCCTCGACCGCGGCGACGGCGTGATCGCCCCGGCCGCGCTGCGAGAGCTCTTCCTCTTCCTGGAGCGCGCCAATCACCTCATCTTCTTCGACGCCTGGTATCATGTGCTCCACCACCTGCTCGGCCGGAGCGCCGATCTCGCGCCCGGCCGGTGCTCGCGTTTCGTCCGCGAGGCGTGGGCCCGGCACGAGGGCGCGCGGCGGGCCGGCCAGCCGCACCACGCCCTCGAGCGCGCGCTCGTGCGAGACCTCGTGACGAACGAGCAGAACTTCATCGAGCGCCGCGTCGTGCACCACCCCCGGTTCCCGACCGCGCGGGCGCTCGTCGCGCTCGCCGAGGCGCTCGGGCAGGAGGCCCCTGTCGTGCTGCCGTGCACGCAGGCGTCGATCCAGGTCGGCGGCTTCGCGATCCTCGGGCGGCGCATCCGCGCCGGGATGCGGATCTTCGAGGCCATGGCCGACCGCGCGACGCGCGACGCGATGTACGACTGGGCGCGGCGGCACCCGCACGACGGCTCGCGGCTGCCCTGCGACGCCGCGCGCGGCGTCGCAGGGCGGCCGCGGCTCAGGGACGCGTGGCCCGCCCACGCCGTGCGGGCGCTCTGGGACGGGATTCATGCCCCGCCCGAGCCGGATCCGGGCTGGCCCTGAGTGCTCGCCGCCCTGCCGGGGCCGGGGGGGTCGACTCGCCGGCTCGGGCCCGCGCGCCAGGCCGACGCCTTGTGGTGCGCCGGCGACGGCCCGTGTATCGTGCTCGCCCCGCGGGGGGAGGGGGGCAGTCCTCCTCGCCTCCGGACGGACAAGGAGCGAGCGAGCGATGTTGAATGCAGGCGATCGTGCCCCGGATTTCTCTCTCGAGAGCGACGGCGGCGAGACGGTGAGCCTCGCCGATTTTCCGGGCAAGACGGTCGTCCTCTACTTCTATCCAAAGGACGACACGCCCGGCTGCACGCGGGAGGCGCAGGCGTTCTCCGAGGCCCTCCACGCGTTCACCGAGGCCGGCGCCGTGGTGCTCGGCGTCTCGCGCGACTCGGTCGAGCGCCACCGGAAGTTCAGGGCCAAATACGATCTCGGGGTGACGCTGCTCAGCGATCCGGATCTCACCGCGCACGAGGCCTACAGCGCCTACGGCGAGAAGACGATGTATGGCAAGAAGGTGATGGGCACGATCCGGAGCACCTTCATCATCGGCCCCGACCGCACGGTGAAGCACATCTTCAGCGGCGTGAAGGTCGACGGCCACGCGGACGCGGTGCTCGCGCTCGTGCGCGGCGGCGGCGCGCCCGAGCCCGCGAAGACCGCGGCCAAGGCGCCTGCGAAGAGAGGCGCGGTGAAGGCGCCGGCAAAGCCCGTTGCCAAGCCCCGATAACGGCCGCCCGGACGGGCGGACAACCACGCAGCCGACTCACGGCGTACTCGTGAACGCGCGCGGCGATCGCCTGATTGAGGCCGTCGCGAGGGCATCCCGCGCGACCGCCTGCGCGTCCTCCGGGCTGGACGGGCCCCGCGCTTCGTGAAAGAATCTTGCACCGTTTCTTGTAGATCGATGAAATTACCACGACACCAGGGCTCATCCCTCGACTCGCCTCACGTCAGGTGGAGCGATGAGCGCTGGAGCGAGGGAGCCAGATCATGATTCTAAAGCATCCGATGGTAAGGACGTTTACCCTGCTGAGTTGCCTCGGCGCGATCGTCGCCTGCGGCGGGGACGACCCCCCGCCGCCCCCGGTGCCCCACAACGAGGGCGGCGGCGGGGCCGGCGGCGGCGGCGGCGCCGGCGGCGCCGGCGGCGAGGAGATCAAGGTGTGGGAGCTCGACCGTGACAGGCCGCTGCCGGGGGCGGAGCCGGGCTTCACGGAGGCGCCGCACCCGCTCGAGCCGGGCGACGTCCTGAGCGAGCTGGACACCCCGCTCCCCACGAACGCCACCTGGATGAACTTCGCGCTCGGCGACGGCGACCAGCGGATCAACGCCGCGCCCTACGACCTCAAGGCGCTCGGACAGGGGCTGTCGATCTCCCGGCCGGCCATCACGGTGAACAGCACGTCCGTCACGTCGGCCGACGCGTCGCAGCTCGGCCTCACCGTGCGCCAGGCGGTCACGGGCCACGCCGTCCGGTCGTCCGACCTCCTCTCGGTCACCGTGGAATGGGCGGCGCAGGGCGGCACCATGGCGGCGCCCATCGTGTACGGGATGCCGTACGTGACGGCCATGTACGACGGGCTCACCCCCTCCGTGCGCGCCGGCGACGGCGTGGCGTTCACCGCGGTGAACGGCGACTCCACGAGCCCCACCAAGGTCACGGGCGATCGATTCGAGATCTCGCTCAACAACGGCCAGACGTGGGTCCTCTATGCGTCTCCCGCCATCACCCTCGAGTGGGACGCCATCGTGATGAACGCGGCGGAGCCCTACGTGGGGTCGCTCCGCGTGGCGATCGTGCCCGGGCCGAACGCCGCGGCCGTGCTCGACGAGCACGCCGGCGTCATCCCGGTCGGCGGCGACATCAAGGCGTCGATCATCGAGGACACCGCCTCGCTGCGCTTCGTCTGGAAGACGAAGGGCGAGGGCGATCTCCTCACCATGGCCCTGCCGCACCACCTCGAGCGCCTCGAGAAGGCGACGACGGCGGACCTCTCGTACCCGACCGTGATCGGCGACATGAAGGCCGTCTCCGGGGCGGAGTGGGAGCTCGTGTACCCGCTCAGCGCGATCGGCTGGGACGCGCCGCGCCGCGTCTCGGACCAGTGGGGAGAGGCCATCGTCGAGGCGCTCGAGGACGAGCGGGGGTTCACGCCCGACGCGAATGTCGTCGGCTCAGACCCCTATTTCGGGGGCAAGGAGCTCGCGAAGCTCGCGCGCCTCGCGCAGATCGCCGAGGTTGTCGGCAAGGCGGACCTCGCCGAGGAGCTCAGGGCGCGGCTCAAGTCGCTCATCAACCCGTGGCTCAACGGCACGAACGAGAACCCCTTCGTCTACGACTCGACCTGGGGCGGCATCGTGACGACGAAGGGCCTGGAGGACGAGACCGCCGACTTCGGCCAGGCGTATTACAACGATCACCACTTCCACTACGGCTACTTCCTCTATGCGGCGGCCGTGCTGGCGAAGGGCGATGAGAACTGGCGCGACAGCTACGCCGACAAGGTGCTGTGGCTCGTCCGCGACATCGCGAACCCGAGCACCAAGGACGAGCATTTCACGCCGTTCCGCAACATGGACTGGTTCCGGGGCCACTCCTGGGCCTCCGGGCTGTTCCCGTTCGCGGACGGCCGCAACCAGGAGTCCACGTCCGAGGCCGTCAACGCCTGGTACAGCATGAAGCTCCTCGGTGAGGCGCTCGGCGACGAAGACGTGATGAACATCGGCCGGCTGCTCCTCGCGGTGGAGACGGCCTCCGCGCAGACCTACTGGCAGATCACGTCGAACAGCACCATCTATGACGTGCCGTTCAAGGACAACGGCGCCGTCGGCGTCCTCTGGTCGACCAAGGCCGACTTCTCCACCTGGTTCGGGGCCAATCCCGAGTACGTCTATGGCATCCAGATGCTCCCGATCACGCCCATCTCGGAGTCGCTCCTCTCCAAGGAGTGGATCCAGGACGCGTGGCCGGCGATGTCGGACGCCGCGGAGCAGGCGGAGGAGCCCTGGAAGGCCTTCCTGACCGCGGCGCACGCGGTCATCGACAAGGAGGCGGCCTGGGAGGAGGCGCAGGCGCTGACCGAGCTCGACAACGGGCTCAGCCGCACGGCGCTCCTCTACTGGATCGCCACGCGGCCCTGAGCGGCCCTCCCGCTCAGTCGATCGGCTCGACCCGCACGTCGACCTCGAGGCGCTCTGCCCCGCCCCCCACGAAGATGGTGCCCGAGGTCGGCGTCGCGTCCACGTAGTTGCGGCCGACCGCCACGCGGATGTGATCGGTCTGCGTCAGGATCCCGTTCGTCGGATCGAAGCCCTTCCACCCGATCTCCGGCAGGTACACCTGGACCCAGGCGTGCGACGCCTCGCTCTGCCGCTGGTTCTCGTGCTTCGGCCCCGTGTAGATGTACCCGCACACGTAGCGCGACGGCACGCCGAGCAGCCGCGTCAGGCAGATGAACAGGTTCGTGAAGTCCTGGCACACGCCGCGGCGGTTCGCGTACACGTCGAACGCCGTCGTGGACAGGTTGGTCGCCCCCTGCTTGTACTCGTACTCCTGGAAGATCGACGCGTTCAGGTCGAGCAGCGTGTCGAGCAGGTCGTAGTCGTTCCGCTCCACGAAGGTCATCGCGTACTCGCTGAGCTCCGCGAGCTCGCTCTCCGCGAGCTCCGGCGGCAGGAGGAACGGCTGCAAGACCTGGCGCTGCCAGGGCATCCACACGAGCGGGATCGTCGACCGGGCGCGCAGCGGGCGGAAGCTCAGCGGATCGGTGTCGAGCAGCTCCACCTGCGACCTCGACTCGATGACGAGCTCCTTGAACGGCGTCTCGAGCAGCACCCGCCGCGCGCGGTTGCCGAAGACGTCGTCGTACTCGCGCTGCTTGCCCTCGACCGAGATGTCGATCTCGTTGTGCAGCACCGTCTGCAGCCGGTCGTGCGCGGGCGTCAGCCGCAAGAGGTGCGTGCTGCGCTCCACCGCTGTCGCGTAGCGGTACGCCGTGCGGTGCACCACCTGGAAGCGGCGAATCGAGGCGTGCGTCGGCCGGCGGACCGGGCGCGACGACGTCGGCGGCGTCGAGGGCGACGACCTGCGCCTGTCGGTGCTCGGCGACGCGGTGGCCCGGAGCGCGCCCTGGCGCAGCACCACGAGGTGGCCCGGCGACACGCGCGTCCACGTCGCCGGCTGCGCGCCGGCGTGGACCTTGAGCTCCTCCGACGAGACGATGACGCCCTTGCGGCTCTTGACGCCCCGCTTGGTGAGATCGACCTCGAGGTCGTCGTCCCCGAACGCGAGGCGCTCGTACGGCGGCAGCACCTCCCAGAGGAACGCGTCCCCCTCGCGATCCCGGTCCGCGTAGACGACGAGGTCCCGGCCGTCGGACAGGACCGAGGTGAGCGGGCCGTGCTCGTTCATCTCGTCGAACCAGTCGCGCAGCACCCGCGGATCGATGTCGCCGATGCTCCGCAGGTCCTCGGACGCCATCCAGCGCAGGAGCTCGCACAGGATGAGCTCCGTGTCCGTCGAGCCCACGGGCTGGAAGAGCGACTTCGGGTCGACCTCGATCCGGTCGACCAGGCTGCCGCTGTGCGCGAACAGCCAGTCGCGCCCGCCCCAGCTCCGGCTGAACGGCTGCGTGTTCGCGTCGTTGATGCTCCCCCACGTCGCCGTGCGGATGTGCAGCACCAGCAGCGACGACTCGAGGTGCTCCCACGCCTTCACGAGCTCGCTGCGGATGCTCCCCTGCGGCGGCGCCGGCTCCTTGAGCACCGTGGCGCTCGGCTCGCCCCCCGGGTAGTAGCCGATGCCCCAGCCGTCCGGCAGCCTGCCCCCGGGGCGCAGGCAGGTGAGATCGAAGCACGGGGCGAGCTCGCCCTCGAACGACATCGCGAGGAGGTTCGGCATGGAGGGATCTGGCGGGTCCGGCTACTGGCTCGTCGCGGGTGGATGGCTGTCGGGCGGCCCGTAACCGAGCAGCTCGCGGCCAATACCGTCGCAGATCGTCGATGTCTCGTCGACCACGTGCGTGAGCGCCGCGTGCACCGAGAGGGAATCGAACGGCTCGGCCGCCCTGTCGGCGACCCACTGGTGCAGCAGGTGCAGCCGCTCCAGGCACGCGCCCCCGGGGAGCGTCGCGCTCTCCGGCGGGCGGATCTCGCAGAGCCGCGCGAACGCCGCGTGCACGCAGTGCCGGATCGAGCGCGGGAAGCGCGGCTCGTAGAGGAGGAACTGTGCGACCGCCTGCGGGGTCACCTGACCCTGGTTCAGCTTCATGAACGGCTCGAACCCCGAGCAGGCGCGGAGCAGCGAGAGCCAGAGCGCCGTCTCGACGACGCGGTGCCGCCGGCGCACCGCGCCCTGGGCCTGGCCGTTCCGCTCCGAGAGCGGCGGCGCCAGGTGGGTGAGGGCGTGGTGGTGGACGTCGAGCGTGCGCGCCGTCTGCCCGACGCGCTCGAGCAGCACGCCGAGCCAGATGAAGTCGAGCGGCGTGTCGTGGAGCATCGTGCTCTGGGTGAGCCCGAGGCAGAGCTGCGTGAGGTGCCGGACGCGCCGGTAGAAGGCGTAGCGGCTCGACCTGAACTCCTCGCGCGCCTGCTCGCTGTTGATCCAGAGGTGGAGCTCGTTGGTGGTCTCCCACGCCTCGAGGCTGACGACCTCGCGGATCGACCGCGCGTTCCAGCGCGCCGCGGAGCTCGACCGGCAGAGGCTCGTCGGGTTGTCGTCGTCGACGCTCATGTAGCGCTGCACGAGCTCGCCGTCGGCCGCGGCCTCCTCGCCGTGCTGGGCGATGAAGTGCTCCTTCTGCCCGGCCACGATGACGACAGGCATCCAGCACTGGTGCGCCGGGAGCTCGGCGTCGAGCGCGAGGTTCTGCGTGACGGCGAGGATCCGGGCCACGCTCTCGGTCCGCTCGAGGTAGCGGCCGAGCCAGAAGCAATGGTCAGCGACGCGGGAGATCACAGCGCCTCCGGGGGGTCGGACGGGGGCGGCGCGCTTGGTGGGTCGTTGCGGTCGTTGCGGTCGTTGCGGTCGTTGCTCGCGGCCCCGGGGGCCGGGTCCGCGGCGCCGACCGACGGGACCCGCTGCGCGCCGTCGGAGGGGCTGTTCAGGACCCACGTGTCCTTCGAGCCCCCGCCCTGGCTTGAGTTGACGACGTAGGAGCCGGCCACGAGCGCGACGCGCGTGAGCCCGCCGGGCAGCGCCCACGAGCCGTCGCGGCCGGTGAGCACGTAGGGGCGGAGGTCGAGCCGGCGCGGGACAGCGGCCCTGACGGCGGGGTCCCACGTGGGGCTCGTCGAGAGCTCGACCCGGTGCTGCGCGATGTAGCGGCGCGGCGTCGCCTCGATGCGCGTGCGGAACTCCTCGCGCTGCGCCGCTGTCGACTGCGGCCCCATGAGCATGCCGTAGCCGCCGGCCTCGTCCACCGCCTTGACGACCAGCTCGTCGAGGTGCTCGATCACGTAGCGGCGGTCGTCGTCGCGCATGCAGAGGTAAGTGGGGACCTGCTCGAGGATCGGCTCCTCGCCGAGGTAATAGCGGATCATCTCCGGCACGAACGGGTACACGGCCTTGTCGTCGGCCACGCCGTTGCCGGGCGCGTTCGCGAGCGCGACGTTGCCGGCGGCGTAGGCGCGCATCAGGCCGCGCACGCCGAGCAGGCTGTCGGGCCGGAAGGCCTCGGGGTCGAGGAACGCCTCGTCGATGCGGCGGTAGATCACGTGGACCCGGCGCGGGCCGCGCGTCGTCCGGACGAAGACCTGGTCCTGATCGACGAAGAGGTCGGGGGCCTGCACGAGCTCGAGCCCCATCGTGCGCGCGAGGAAGCTGTGCTCGAAATACGCTGAGTTGTACGGCCCCGGCGTGAGCACGACGGCGCTCGTGGCGCCCGGGGCCACGGGCGAGACCGAGCGCAGCGTCTCGGCGAGCCGGGCCGGGTAATGGTCGACCCGCTGGACGCGCCCCTTGTCGAGCAGGTGCGGCAGCACGCGCTTGCTGATGAGGCGGTTCTCGAGGACGTAGGAGACGCCGGACGGCGTGCGGAGGTTGTCCTCGAGCACGCGGAAGGTGCCGGTCGGGTCGCGGATGACGTCGACGCCCGCGATGTGGATGCGCACGCCGCCCGGGGGCCGCAGGCCGTGGGCCTGCTTCAGGTACTGCCCCGAGCCGAGCACGAGATCGCGGGGGACGCGCTCGTGCTGGAGGATGCGCTGCTCGCCGTAGATGTCGTCGAGGAACAGGCCGAGCGCGCGCACCCGCTGCTCGAGGCCCCGCTCCATGTGGGCCCAGTCCGCGGCGGAGAGCATCCGGGGGATGAGGCAGAGCGGGAAGATCTTCTCCGCGCCGCGCTGATCCGCGTAGACCGAGAACGTGACGCCCTGGTTGAGCAGGGCGAGCTCCGCGAGCTGCTGCGCGCGCGCGAACTCGTCCGGCGCGAACGCGCCGAGGAGCGTCGCCGTGCGCAGAAACTCGGGTCGAGGGGCGCCGTCTGGACCGAACAGCTCGTCGTAGGCGCCGGGGACTGGTGTGTAGCCGGCGAAGAGGCCGGCACCCGGGGTCTCTAACAACACTGGAGCGAAGCTACCGCCTTGAGGCCCTCGAGGTCCATGGGCCCGTGGCGGTGAGCGGCGGCGTCACTCGGCGTCGAGGGCCTGACGCTCGCGGCAGCGGGTGAGCTCGTCGACAGCGGCCAGAAACGCGTCGTAGTCGATGGGCTTCGGGAGCACGCGAGCGACACCGAGGCTCGTCGCGTCATGTTTTGAAGACGCGGATGAAACAATAACCGGTATACGCGCCGTCTTCTCGTTGTGCCGGAGCGCCGTGAGCAGGCCCCAGCCGTCCATCACCGGCATCATGATGTCGACGACGAGCAGATCCGGCGGCGCGATCTGGTCGAGGAGCGCGAGCGCCTCCTCGCCGTTCGATACGCAGCGCACCTCGTAGCCGCCCTCGCTCTCCAGGATCATGCTCACGACCTCCTGGATGCTTGGCTCGTCGTCGACGACCACCACCAGCTTGGCGCGGCTGTTCGGCGCGCTCGAGCGTGTTCGTACCTCTGCGTTGCGCCGCACCGTCCGACCTCCGAGCGTATCGACCAGCATGAACCTCTCCCCTGCGCGCTCTCCGGACCGAATTCCAGGGATGAACCAGAGTATCCCCCACACCTCTCGTTCCGTCGCTGCGTGGAATCCAAGATTGGTACCTCAGGAGACTCCCGAAACCGGGCGACGGCCGCGCGCTCGATCCCCGCGCCCGTTCATGCGGTCGACCGGCGGGCCGCGCGACGCGTGACCGGGACAGCCGCGCGCGTGCATTCGTGAAGCACGGGCGTTCGTGGACGGGCGCGCGGGCGCCGAAAGCTTGCTTTTTTCGAGCGTCGCGCCGCGCGGGGGCCAGCGGGCGCGGCGCCTACGGCGCCACGCCTTCGAGCTGCTCGGTCGCCTCGTGGTAAGCGCGGGTGACGTCGGACTCGTCGAGGATGCCGACGATCTTGCCGTCGGCGTCGGTGACCAGCAGCTCGCGCACGCCGTGCTCCAGCAGCACCCGCAGCGCGCCGTGCAGGTCCTCCGTCTCGCTGACCGAGGCGGGGATCGCCATCATGTCGTGCGCGATCGCGAGCCCCGAGAGCTCGGGGCTCATCGCCGCGGCGCGGAGGATCTCGGCGTCGATGGTGCCGATGACCTTGCCGTCGTCGGAGAGCACGGGGAACGTGTCCTGCCACTCGCAGGCCGCGATGCGCTCGACGACGCTCGCGGCGGGCGTCCGCGGGTCGAACGACACGAACGGGCGGCTGCGGATGACGATGTCGGCGACGCGGATGCTGCGGAGCACGTCGACGATGAGCTCGTCCCGGTGCGCCGGGGACTCGCGCTTCGTCGCGACCTGGGCGCGGTACAGGGTGCTGTGCCGGAGCGCGACGAAGGCGATGCCCTCGCACAGCATGAGCGGCACCAGGAGGTCGTAGCTGCCGGCGAGCTCGCAGACCATGACGAGCGAGGCGATCGGCACGTGCGCGATGCCGCCGTAGAACGTGCCCATCCCGACGAGCGCGAAGGCGCCGGGATCGATGCGCGGGTCGTTGAGGAGCAGCTCCGCCGCGCGCCCGAAGGCCCCGCCCGTGAGCGCGCCGAGCACGAGCGACGGGCCGAAGTCGCCCGCGCAGCCGCCCGAGCCCACGGTGAGCGACGTCGCGACGATCTTCGTGGCGAGCACCACGAGCAGGAGCTGCACGGCCGTCCACCCGCTCGGCATCCACGAGGCGCCGGTGATCGCGATCTGGGCCGCCCCGTAGCCCGCGCCGAGCATCCCGAAGCCCTGCCCCGGCCGGTCGAAGCGCGGCCCGAGGAGCATGAGCAGCGGCGTCACGAGCGCGCCGAGCGCGAGGCCGCCGAGCGCCGGCTTCGCCCAGATCGGCAGCCGGATCTGGTGCACCGCGTGCTCCACGGCGTGCATCGTCCGGAGGAACACGGTGGCCACCAGCGAGACGACGAGCGCGAGCGCGGCGTAGAGGGGGAGGTGGCCCGGGATGAACGGGTAGCGCGGCGCGTGCGCGAACAGGGTCGACTCGCCGAAGAAATAGATGAAGACGGAGTACGAGACGACGCTCGCGAGGATGGACGGGACGAGCGCGTCGGCCTCGAAGTCGTCGCGGTGCAGCACCTCGACGGCGAGGAGCGCGGCCCCGAGCGGCGTCCGGAACACGGCGGACATGCCCGCGGCCGCGCCCGCGATGAGCAGGATCCGCCGCTCGCGCGCGCCCACGCGCAGGGCGCGCCCGATGATCGAGCCGATCGCGCCGCCGATCTGCATTGTCGGCCCCTCGCGCCCGCCGGAGCCGCCGCTGCCGAGGGTGAAGATGGCGGCGAGCGCCTTCACCACCGGCACGCGCCTGCGCATGTTGCCGGCGTTGTGGTGGAACGCGGCGATGAAGGCGTCGCTGCCGCCGCCGCGCGTCTCCGGCGCGAGCCTCGCCGTGAGCAGCCCGCCCACGAGGGCGCCGAGCGCGGGCAGGATGCAGACGAGCCAGGGCCGGAACGGCCCGGAGTACGCGCCCCGGAACACCGACTCGCCCTTCGCGCGGAGCGGCACGTAGCCGGTGAGCGAGAGGAGGAGCTCGTGCTCGGCGAGCTCGAGGGCGGCGAAGAAGAGCGAGCCGACGATGCCGGCCGCCACGCCGACGAGGATCGCGTGGAGGAGCACCCGGCCGACGAGCTGGAACGCGATCAGCCCCTGCGCGCGGGGGAGCGGGGTGCGCGCGATCCCCATGCGGCTGGGGCGTGCGTGGGAGTCCTCGGGGGACGACATCATGACCTCGGGGATCGGGGTCCCCCCGGCGGGTAGCTTCCCTGATCTCTCCGCCGGTTGCTGCCTGAAATCGAGGCCAGGCGCGACTTCTCCGGCGGCGCGTTCGCGGGACCGGCTTCCGCCTGGCGCTCCCGCGCCCCATGGGCGTGGGAGAGAGCCTGACGCGGGCGCGGTCTCCGGGCCCGGTTGGAGCGTGGGCGAGGTGGAGGAATGACGGACGATCCGAGCACCATCGAGTACGGCACCATCATCACCGAGGACGAGAGCGTCGCGATGGGCGACGCGGCGGTCCAGACGACGGACGAGAGCGTCCGGACGACAGACGACGCCGTGTTCACGCCCGTGCTGGCGCTGGACCTGGCGGCCGAGATCCTCGTGGCCACGCTCGGCCCGCTGATCGACGCCGACTACGTGCAGGGCAAGACGCAGTTCCGGGACGTGCTCTGCGGCCGTATCGACATCTCGCAGCTCGAGGCGGAGGAGCTGGTCGACGACATGGAGCGGTCCGGGCGGATCCGCTTCGTCGGCGCGGAGGAGGGCCGCGGGTGGCACGTCCAGCCGAGCGCCGGGGTGCGCTGAGCGCAGCAGGTGCCCGCGCCGCGCCGCGCGCCGTGGTGCTCGGCGAAACAATTCCCTTGCCGGCGTACTCCGGTCATGGCCTACCCTGAGCCGCGTATGGAGGACGGTACGAAGCCGCGCAAGGCCGTGGTCCCGAGCGCTCCGCCCATCCCTCTCGTGATCGTGGCAGGCTGTCCTGCCGAGTTCGTCGCCGTGTGCCGGGAGGTAGGGGCCCGGCTCGGGGTCGCTGTGCGCGAGTGTGATCTGCGCTCGCTCCGGCCGACGATCGCCGCGTCGCAGCCCTACGCCATCGTCGTCGCGGAGGAGCTGTACCGCTTCGACGCGGAGTCGTTCGACGCGGTGATCCGCCAGGCGCCCGCCTCGCTTGTGCGCCTCGACCGCTGGGAGGCGGGCGACGATGCGGCGCGCCGGCTGATCATCGACGCGATCTTCGAGTCGGCGGCGACCGAGCCGAGCAGCGGGATCCGGCCGATCCTCACGTGAACCTCACGTGACGCGGCGGCCCTCCGCGGGCCGCCGCGCGCGGGGGCGTCAGGGGCGCCGCTTCATGCCGGGGAGGGTGGCCTTCTCGGTCGGCGGCTCGAGGTACTCGATCTGCTCGACCGACATGATGCCGTACTTCGGGTTGGCGGCCGCGCCGCCCGTCGACTTCGTGAACGTCACGCCGTAGGTGCCGGTGACCTTCACCTTCGCGCCGACGGCCGGGATCGGGTTCGGCATCTCCTGGCCCCAGAACTCGTCCGTGAGCTTGGCCTCGCCCTCCTTGCCGCGCGGGGCTTTGTCGATCGCCTCGATCATGCTGTAGATCTGCGCGAAGTTCGAGGCCCAGCCCATCACCTCGATCACGTCCTTCGTCTCGCCCTTCTCGTCGGCGATCGCGAAGCTCGGGACCGGCGCCTTGCAGTCCGGCGGGTCGGCCTTGCCGGTCTTGTGCACGGCGCAGGTCGGCGCGTCCGCGAGGTTCGTCTTGACGATGTAGCCGATGATCGAGAGCTTCTTGCCGTTGACGTCCTCGAAGTGGACGCGGCTCCGGAGATCGTGCGTGACGCCCCAGACCGTGTAGGCGTCGCCTTGCTTCTTGTTCTTCGCGGGCAGCGTCGGCACCGCGGGGAGGTTCGGCTTGCGGCCGCTGAACGCAGGCTTGGGCTGGTACGGCTGCTCGTCCGTTCCGCACCCTGAAGTGCCCGCGACGAGGAGGACAGCGGCGGCGAGGGTTCGACCGAATCGGACGTTCATGGCATCTCCAAAGGTCAACGTGACGGGCGCGCCAGCAGGAAAGATCCAGCGCTGGAGTAGCCCTCGGACAGCGGTGCGCCGCGCGCGGATCAGGCGCCTCTCGCATGCGCGCGTGGCGGCGAAAACGGCTAACACGGCCGCGAGCGGATCGTAAAGAGAAACGGAAACGTCCCCTGCGCTTCAGCAAGCGGCGAGCGGCGACCTGGCCGACAGCGCCCGCCGCCGCGCCGCGGCGAGAGGCCGCGCGGGAGGAGCCCGATCGCGGGGCGCGGCGCTCGCCGGCGCGGTGCCGCTGGCCTCCGCGCGGCGCTCCCGGCGCCCCGGATCGCCTCGAATGCGCGGAGGGCGCGTTTCCGCTCTTCGCGCTGGCAACACCGATCGAGTACCCTCTGCGTCCCATGCGCGAGACGACCCTGCGCGCCGCTTTCGAAGCGTCGAAGGTTTTGGTGATGATCCTCGCTGGCGGTGAAGGCCGTCGGCTCGGCCCCCTCACGCACGATCGGGCGAAGCCAGCCGTGCCGTTCGGAGGCCGCTACCGGATCATCGACATCGTCCTCTCGAACTTCGTCAACTCCGGCCTGCACCGAATCAAGATCCTCACGCAGTACAAGAGCGCGTCGCTAGACGAGCACATCGCCCGAGCCTGGCGCCTGTCGCCGATGCTCGACAGCTTCATCGAGACCGTCCCGGCGCAGCAGCGCACGGGCAAGAGCTGGTTCAAGGGGTCGGCGGACGCCGTCTACCAGACCCAGCACGTCATCACGGACGAGTCGCCCGAGCACCTCTGCATCTTCGGCGGCGATCACGTCTACAAGATGGACGTGCGCCAGATGCTGCACGAGCACCTGTCGCGCGACGCCGAGGTGACGGTGGCGGCCATCCCGGTGACGAAGGAGGAGGCCCGCTCCTTCGGCGTCATCGAGTGCGACGAGGCGGGGCGCATCCTCGCCTTCCACGAGAAGGTGCAGGATCCGCCGAGCATGCCGGGCAGGCCGGGCATGTGCCTCGCCTCGATGGGCAACTACATCTTCAAGACCCCGGCGCTGCTCGACGTCCTCGAGCAGGACGCCGCGACGGAGGACAGCGCGCACGACTTCGGGCGCGACATCATCCCGCGGATGGTCCAGAGCGGCAGCCGCGTCTACGTCTACGATTTCCACGAGAACCTCGTCCCCGGCGAGGACGAGGGCGCGGGCTACTGGCGCGACATCGGGACGATCGACGCGTACTGGGCGGCGCAGATGGATCTGGTCAGCATCCAGCCGGCGTTCAATTTCTACAACCCGCGCTGGCCGATCCGGACGGGCATCAGCCACGACCCGCCCGCCAAGTTCGTGTTCCGCGACGAGGCGAACGCGCGCGTCGGCATCGCGACGGACAGCCTCGTCTCGCTCGGGTGCATCATCTCCGGCGGCCGGATCCACCGGAGCGTGCTCTCGAACCGGGTGCGCGTGAACTCGTTCAGCCACATCGAGGAGTGCGTGCTGTTCGAGGACGTGAAGATCGGGCGCCACGTCAAGCTCCGCCGCTGCATCATCGACAAGGACGTCGAGATCCCCGCGGGCGCCGAGATCGGCTTCAACCTCGAGGAGGACCGCAAGAAGTGGTTCGTCAGCGAGGGTGGGATCGTGGTGATCCCGAAGCGCGCCAAGATCGACTCCCCGTAACGTTCCTGACTGGAGCCCCTGTCGCCGCGCGCCCGCGCGGCGACAGCGTCTCCGGCGCCGATGAGCCCGGTCGCCTGGCGGCGATGCGCGTCCAGGTGTCCGGAATTTCAGGGAAAACCGCTGCTCGGGGCGCCCGGGAGCGGCGGGCGTTCGCCGGGCGGGGGGGGCCGCGCTGTCGTGCTGCGCGCGGGAGGTCGGGGCCTCGGGGCCCCCTGGACCGGGCGTCCCTGCTACCTTGGGTGTGAGATGCCGCGCACGATCATCATCGGTGACGTTCACGGCTGCCGGGATGAGCTGGCGCGGCTGATCGAGCACGTCGGCTTCGCGCCGGGCGACCGGGTCGTCATGGTCGGCGATATGATCGTGCGCGGTCCGGATCCGTGCGGAACGCTCGACCTGCTCCGGGAGCTCGGCGCGATCTCGGTGCGGGGCAACCACGAGGACCGGCTGCTCCGCTGGCGCGCGGGGCGCAGCGATCCGCGCGGCGAGCCGCTGGGCGAGCTCTCGAAGGAGACCGCGCAGCAGCTCCGCAAGCGCGACTGGGCCTGGCTCGAGACGCTGCCGTACTGGCTGGATCTGCCGGAGCACGGGCTGCGCGTCGTGCATGCGGGCCTGATCCCCGGGTTGCCGATCGAGCGGCAGGACCCGCACACGTTGATGTACGTGCGCTGCCTCGGCCGCTACGGCGAGCCGGTCGAGCGCCGCGGGGGCAAGACGCTGTGGGGCCAGACCTACCAGGGCCCGCCGCACGTTGTGTTCGGGCACAACGCGCGGAGCGAGCCGCAGATGCACGCGTGGGCGACCGGGATCGACACGGGCGCCGTGTACGGCGGCCGCCTCACGGCGATGGTGCTCCACGACGGCGAGCGCGTGCCCCCGCCGGCGTCGCGCGGCGAGGTGCTCGTCTCGGTCCCGTCGCGGCGCCGCTACGTGGGACGTTAGCGCGGCGTAACTCGGGGGGAGCAACGGCGGTGGAGCGCCGAAATGCTCCGGTTCCTCCAGCGGTTCCGCGCGATCGGCGGCCCCGCCGCGCGGGATCTTCGTTAGGCTCCCGCCCGCGCCGCCGCCGCTCTTCAGGCCGGCGGCCCGTCACGGAGCAAGCCACGTGGAGCCTCGATACCCGTTCGTCGCAGTCGATGTACCCGAGCCGGAGGCCGACGAGATCGCCGCCGCGCTCTTCGAGCTGGGCGCCACCGGCGTGGAGCAGCGCGACGAGCAGACGCTCGTGCGCGGCGCCCTCTCCGGCCAGGTGACGCTCGTCGCGAGCTTCGAGGATCACGACGAGGCGAACGCCGCGATCGCGACCCTCGCGGAGCTCGATCCGCCGCGCGTCGCGCGGCTCGAGGAGGTGGTGGGCGACGCGTGGCGCGACGCGTGGAAGGAGCACTTCGCGCCGTTCGCGCTGACGCCCACGATCACGGTCGTGCCGCCGTGGGCCCCGCACGCGCCGCGCGGCGAGGGCGAGCGGGCGCTCCTGCTCGAGCCGGGGAGGGCGTTCGGCACGGGCCTCCACGCGACGACCGCGCTCGTCGCGGAGCTCCTCGACGAGCACGCCGCGGAGCTCCGCGGCCGCGAGATCCTCGACGTGGGCACGGGCAGCGGCATCCTCGCGCTGGTCGCGCTGCTGCTCGGCGCGGAGCGGGCGGTGGCGATCGACAACGACGACGACGTGATCGAGGTGGTCCGCGAGAACGCGGCGCGCAACGGCCTCGAGGGCCGCGTCGACGCGAGCGCCGGCGTTGTCGAGGCGGTGACGCGGCGGTTCCCGTGGGTCGTCGCGAACATCGAGGCGCGGGTGCTCCGGCCGCTGGCGCCGGAGCTCGCGCGCGTGCTCGAGCCGGGCGGCCGGCTGATCCTGTCGGGCATCCTCGAGAGCGAGCGCGACGACCTGGTGGCGCGGTACACAGCGCTGCCGCTCGAGCACGTCGCGACCCGCCCGGATCCTGCGTCGCCGCGCGGCGAGCGGGGCGCGGCGCGGCCGGCGGGGCGGGGCGACGCGGGCGGCGAGGGGTGGGTGGCGCTCCTGTTCCGCGCTCCTGTGCCGGGCGGCGCGGCGCCCTCGCCGGGATGAGCGGCCCGGGGCTCTTGCGGGTGCCGCTCGGATCGATCGCGGCCGGCGTGATCGCGCTGCCGCCGGAGGCGGCGAGCTACGTGGTGCGGGTGCACCGCCTGCGCGAGGGGGACCGCTTCGTCGTTTTCGATCCGGAGCTCGGGGTCGAGGCGGACGCGACGCTCGAGTCGATCGGCCGGCGCAGCGCGGAGGCGCGGATCGAGGCGCCCCGCCCGGCGGCGCTGCGGCCCGGGCGGCGGGTGACGTGGATCCAGGCGGTCGGCAAGGGCGACAAGATGGACGCGGTGGTGCGCGACGCGACAGAGCTCGGGGCGACGCGGATCATCCCGGCGATCTCGGCGCGCAGCGTGGCGCGGCCCGTGGAGGACAGGGTCCAGCGCTGGCGCCGGATCGCGGTGGAGGCGGCGCGCCAGTGCGGCCGCGGGGACGCGCCGCGGGTGGACGCGCCGATGAGCCTCGCGGCGGCGCTCGCGGAGGCGCGGGCGGCGCCGTCGACCGGCGGGGGCGCGCTGGGGATGTGCCTGGACCCGTACGCGGAGACGCCGCTCGGCGCGCGGCTCGCGGCGCTCACGCCGGGCATGGAGGCGGCGTTCGCCGTCGGTCCGGAGGGCGGCTTCACGCCGGAGGAGCTCGGCGTGTGCGCGGCGCTCGGGTTCGAGCGCGCGCGCCTCGGCACGCTGACGCTGCGCACCGAGACCGTGTGCGCGGCGGCGCTCGGGGCGCTGATCGCGGTGAGCGACGCGCGGGCGGGGTGATGGGCCGGCCGGAGCGTCGCCTCGAGGTTCGATGAACGGCGCGGCGTCCGGCGGGCGGATCGCGCGGCTCTTCGCCGCGCTCGTGGTCGTCCCCTGCGCGTGCAACAGCGCGGCGGACGCGCCGAGGAGCAGGCCTGCGCTGGCGCACGACGGGGCCGTGCCCGCGCGGGCGGAGCCCGCCCCGGCGCCGCCGCCGCCCCCGGTCGTCCCTGCAGCGGCGAGCGCGCAGCCCGAGCAGGCGCCGTGGCCTCGAGCGCGCCCGCCGCGGGTCGAGACGGACTGGTGCATCGACGGGGTCGACGCGCTCGACGAGGAGACCTGCTACGTGCTGCCCGACGCGCCGACCCGCGCGTTGCTCATCTACCTCCACGGGATCGTCCCGCCGGGGAAGGACAGCCAGCAGAAGACCAACTTCGAGACGGTCGTGTCGCGCGCTTCCCGGCGCGCGGGCGTCGCCGCGCTGATGCCGCGCGGCAAGGTCGGCCTCGCGCCGAAGGGGTACGCGCGCTGGTGGGGCTGGCCGACGGGCGGCCCCGCGTACGAGAAGCACGCCGCGGCGTTCGCGGCGACGTTCGCGGAGAAGCGGCGGAGGCTCGAGGAGATCGCCGGCGCGCCGTTCGCGCGCGTGTACGTCGCCGGCTCGTCGTCGGGCGCGTTCTTCGCCGCGGCGCTCGCGCTGCGCGGCGGCGTCGTCGCCGACGGCTATGGCGCCATGTCCGGCGGGGGAGGCCAGGCGACGCCCGAGCTCGCGACGCTCGAGCCCCGGCCGTTCTACATCGGCTTCGGCTCCCACGACACGGTGGGCCGCTCGGCCCGCGCCCTCGCCGGCGTGCTGCGCGGCGCGGGCTGGCCCGTGCGCGTCGCCGAGCACCCGGTCGGCCACGGCGCGAGGGAGATTTACCTGGACGAGGCGATCGCGTTCTGGCGCGAGCACGAGGCGCGGTAGGTGAGCGTCGGGGCGTCGAGGAACAGCCGGAAACCCGTGCCAGTCGTCTCCATGGGCACTCACCTGATCCGACACGGCAAGATTGTCCGTATGGCTGTCCCGTACCGTCAGCGAGACGATCAGGGGGCAAGGCCCTGGCCTTCAGGATCTCCGATTGGGTCCAGGAGGGGAGGCGCTGTGAGGCGCAACGTCTCGTGTCGCCGCCACCGGCGCCGGCAGGCCGATGCCAGGACGGCACCGAGGATCGCGAGTCCCGCGGAGGCGGAATATGGAAGGCGCACGAGCAAGTTGATCGATGGACGGATCGAGGCGTGCTGGCCGTCATCAAGCACAAGAGCCAAGGCGTCTACCGCCTCTGATGCGGCGCGCCGGGCCGGCCGTCATGACCGGCGCGGCCACCCGCCCTCAGCCCGTCACGGCAGCACCGCGCGCGTCGGGCACTCGCCGTCGCCCTGGAAATCGCCGAGCGTGCGCGCCTGCGCGACGACGTAGTCGTACGCCGTCTCGATCACCCCGAGCGCGCCGCCGAGGTTGTAGTCCTCGCCGAAGACCTCGGCGACCTTCACCTCCTTGAGCTCCTCGATCGTCGTCTCGCCGTCGCCGTCGATGTCGCTGTCGGCGATGTACTGCGCATGGCGCTTCGTGATCTCCGCGCCCGCCGTGATGTTGTTGAAGAACCAGTGATCGCCGTGGATGGTCGGCTTCACCGCGATCGTGCCGCCGGTCGGCACGCTGAACCCGGTCAGCTCGTCCTCGGTCGCGCAGTCGTCGAACGACGTCCCGGCCGAGAGACCCCAGCTGAAGCGCACTTTCTCCGCGGGGACGCACGCCTCGCCGCGCGGGCACGACTCGCCGCCCTCCTTCTCGATCGACCCCTCGAAGAACACCGAGTAGCCGTTCTCGACCATCATCGCCACGTCGCCCTCCGAGGTGGGCGACAGCGACTTCACCCCCTCCCGCGCGTTCGGGAGGTCGAACCCGAAGCGGTCCCAGCGCACCGCGCTCACGCCCTCGAACTCCGCGATCACGTACCTCGTGGCCGGCGCGTTCTTGAGGTCGAGCACGAACACCGAGGGATCGTTCAGCGTCTCCTGCGCGTCCGAGCGCGCCGCGCGCACGTTGCCGACCGTCACGAGGAACCTGTCGTACGTGACCCGCCAGCCGTCCGCGATGTTCTCCTCCCCCGTGCCCGGCTCGAGCCCCTCGGGGATGGAGTCCTCCGGCTCGACGAAGATCTGCACGGTGCCTGTCCCGGACCCCGCGCCGTCCTCACCGCCGCACCCCGCGACAAGCGCGAGCGCGCACGCCGCGACCAGCACCCCTGTCTCTCTCGCTCCCATGATTCTGGCTCCTCTGTCGTCGAAGACTCCGGACGAGCGCGCACCGGCGCGCCGCCCGTCGCGCGGGCCGGACGCAGGCCCACGCGCGGTCGCGCCGGCGACCGCGCCGCGGCGCCCCCTCACGGCGCCTCCGACCAGACGAACTCCGGCGGGCTCTGCGCCGTCATGGCGATCACCAGCGCGTTGTGCGCGCGCGACCCCGGCGCGATCACCGCCTCGGTCGTCCCGCCCTCGCCCCCGGCGCCCTCGAGCACCGCGTCGAAATCGACCCGCGCGAGCCACGCGCCCACGTCGAAGCGGACGGCGAGGCGCACCGGCTCGGCGCCGACGATCGCCGCGGCCGCGACGCTCGGGACGGCGCGCTGCCCCTGGAACTGCGGCACCGCGTCGACGTCGGCCACGAACTCGAGCACGTCGTCGCCCCGCGTCGCGCGCCCGCGCAGGTGGGCCGAGCGCCCCCCGGGCGCCGCGGGTGATCGCGCCGGCGCCGACTCGGTCAGGAACCAGTGGATGCCGTAGTCGAACGACGCGCTCCGGATCTCCCCCTCGAAGCCGCGGACCCGACCGAGCGGCTGCGGCTCCGGGGCGAGCAGATCGACCTGCGCGATCGAGAGCAGCTCGGCGATCGCGGTGCTGCACAGCGTCGCCGAGCCGGACGCGGCCGCGCAGAACTGGACCGGTCCGAACGCCACCGCCGCCTCGTCGAGCGCGACCGTCCAGCCGCCGGCCGCGATCTCCCCGGGCGGCGCGGCCTCGGCGTACGCGAGGTACGAGACCTCCGGCTGGCCGGTGCCGGCGCAGCCGAGGAGCGCCGGCGGCGCCACGGAGAACGCGAGCGCGAGCGCGAGCAGGCCGCGCGCGGCGGGGCGGCCCTGGCCATCGTGACGAGCGCGGCGATCGTTCATAGCGAGAGGGTCACGTTGCCGAGGACCGTGAGCGGCGGCCCCGCGCTGATGTGCCGGGCCGGAAGCGCCGAGGGCACCGGCGTTGTCTGCCAGTTCGAGACGAACGAGTACTCGGTGTCCGCGTGCTCCGCGTCGAGCAGGTTCTGCGCCTCCACGCCGACCTCGATCCACGGGCCCTCCTGCGCGGGGTCGCCGCCCGCCCGCAGGCTCCGCCGGAGCGACAGCGAGGCGTCCATCACGAGGACCGGCGCGGCGCTCTGCGCGTAGGGCAGCGGCCGCGCCGAGAGGAACGTCGCGCCGTAGCCGAGCCGCCCCTCGATCGGACGGCCCGCGATCGTGGCGAGCGGCCGCTTCACCGACAGATCGGCGCGCACCACGACGGGCGGCACGAACGGGAGCTGCTGCCCCTCGACGTACGGCGGCGTCGGGCTCTCGGGCGTCGGCGGGGGCGGCGCGTCCAGCGTGGCGTGGGCCAGGGTCGCGCTGACGCCCGCGGTCAGCGCCGGGCTCGGCGACGCCTGCAGGTAGACGACGACCCCGCGGCGCGTCGTCGGGCCGATGCGCGCGAGCCCGCCCTCGGCCGCGTCGAACGCGAGATCGTAGGAGAGGCGCGTCTCGTAGGCGGCCGCCGTCGCGCTGAGGCCCCCGCCGGGGCGCACCGTCGCGCCGACCTCGTAGCTCTTCACTGTCGCGAACGGCGCGTTCTCGCCCTCCTCGAGCTGCCGCGCCTGCGGGGAGCGGTAGCCGTGGCCGTACGCGGCGGAGAGGCGCAGCGCGGGCAGCGGATCGACCTCCAGCGTGGCCCGCGGGCCGAACGCCACGCCCGCCGCCGTGCGCCGGAACCCCTGGATGTGCGTCTCCTTCTGGAACGCCGGGATGAAGTTGCCGAGGCGGTCGTCCACGTCGAAGACGAGCACGTCCGCGCGGGCGCCGCCGCGCAGGCGCGCCCAGCGCGACAGCTCGAGCAGCGCGTCGCCGTGCACGCCGATCCCGGTCAGCCGGATCGACGCGTCGACGCGCCGGTCCCATGTCTCGTTCTGCGGCGGCTGGAGGAGGCTCTGCGCCTGCTCGATGCCGTCGGTCTGCACCTCGGCCCCGACGGCCACCTGGCCGTGGAGCCACGACGCGAGCGGGGCGCGCGGCGTGCGGTAGGCGAGCCCCCCGCCGAGCGCGGCGTCCTCGTTCGACTGCTCGATGAGATCGCCCCGGCCGGCCCAGGTGGGCCGCTCGCGCGAGCGCTGCGTGTAGCCGGTGAAGTTCATCCGGCTCCGGTACCCGGACGTCATCGCCCAGAGCCACGCGCTCTTCTGGGACCCGTCGTCGTCCGCCCGCTCCGCGGACAGCGCCACCTGGAGCCGGGTCGACGCGGCCGACTGCGAGCGGGCCGACGGGTCGCGGTACGCGTCGTGGAAGCCGACGCGCCCCGCCTCGATGTCGTCCCGCCGGAGCACGCCCGCGAGGTTCGCGCGGCTGCCGTGGGCCGCGACGTGGATCAGCAGCGAGTACTCGTCCGGCAGCGGCATCCTGTACTGGCCGACCGCGGCGCCCGAGATCGCCCCCCGCGTGCCGTCGCCGAAGCCGTCGGTCGCGCGCACCGCGGCGGCCCCGAACGTGTCCTCCGACTGCGCCTCCGGCGCCCAGATCGCGAGCAGCCGCCGCGCGCCGAACGAGCCGAGCGTCCCCTTGAGCAGGAGCCCGCGATCCTCCACGCCGAGGTCGAAGTACGCGCTGCCCGCGACAGCGAAATCGCCCTGCTGCGGGTCGTACACGCCCTCGACGACGCGGAGCGACCGCACGACCTCCGGGATGATCACGTTGAGGTCCCCGTAGCCCTGGCCGTGCACGTGCGAGCGCTGGTTCAGCGGGATCGGCCCGACCCGGAGCTCGACGTCCTGGCCGTGCTCCGCGTCGAAGCCGCGGAGGAAGATGCGCTGCGCGACCGCCTCGCCCTCGGGGTGCGCCACGTGCACGCCGGGCGCGGTGCGCAGGAGGTCGGCCGCGGTCGCGTGCGGCGCGGCGGAGAGCGCGGCGCGGCCGATCCGGAAATCGCTCGACGCGCGCCGGGGCGGGTTCGGGCGGCCCTGCACGTGGATCTCGATCGGCTTGCCGGGCTCGGCCACCGCGTGCGGGCCCGCGACGCCCCCGGCGAACTCAACGGGCCTCGGCGCCTCGGGCGCGGGCGCGGGCGCCGGGGACGCCGCCGGCTGCTCGGGCGTCGCCGGCGCCGGCTCGGGCGGCGCCTCGTGCGGGCCCGGCGCGAAGTGGAACGGCACGCGGATCCGCGCCCGCACCGGCGCGCCGTCGCGCATGGCCGGAGAGAAGCGCCACCGCCGCGCGGCGTTCAGGGCGGCCTCGTCGAACCCCGCGCCGCCCGACTCGGCGACGGCCGCGTCGCTGACAGCGCCGTCCTTCTCGACCGTGACGAACAGCGTGACCGTCGTGTCGACGCCCTCGGCGAGCCGCTCGGGCGGGTACACCGGGTCGACGTGCTCGAGGATCTGCGGCGGCGCGGCCGCGCCGGGCTGCGCGAGCGCCGACGGCGCGGCGAGCGCGACGACGGCGCTGGTCCACAGACAGCAGGCGAACACCCAGCGGCTCCTCGACACGGCAGATCGCTTCGATGCACGAGCGGCGAACTCTGCGGCGCCCTCCAGAGCGGACGTGCGCCGCGCGCCGGCGCGAGGCCTCGCTGTCCCTGCTTCTGCTCCAGACGCGCGCATGGGTGAGAGAGCCCCACGCGACTACCACGGCGCACAGCGGCGCCGCAAGCGCAGCGCCCTCGCTCGCCGGCGACGGAAGCGCTGGCGTCGCGGCGGCGCAGCGGCGTCTTCCCCGCGCGGCGCGGGCCCGTGTATCGTCTCGTCATGGCCAATGAGGCGCTCGTCCAGGCGGTCAAGTCCATCGTCACCCTTGCGCGTAGCGGCGATCTCGACGCCGCCTACCGGGGGTACCGCGATCTCTTTCAGAAGCCCGAGTTTCTCAAGCACCGGCCCGAGGACCAGCGGCAGGTGCTGCGGCTCATGATCCTCGCCAAGGGCGTCCCGTCGACGCCGACCGACGCGATGATCGAGGCCCACCGCGCCGCGGTGCCCGCCCTGACGGAGCTCGTCTCGATCCACGGCGATCCCGGCGACCACGAGCTCCTCGGGCTGTGCCACGTGGTGCTCGGCAACCTCGATAGCGCCGACAAGATCTTCCGCGCCGGCCTCACCATCGAGCGCGAGCGCAACCCGCAGAGCAACCTGTGCGGCACGCTGATGAAGCGGATCTCGCTGCTGTAGCCCTGCGCTTCGGCGTCCCGCCGCGGGGCGCCGAGCGCGGCACTGGTTTCCTGCGGCGCCCGTCCTGTTAGGATGCGCCCCGGGCGCCGGGGTGTGCGCCGTCAGGGAGCCCATGTACGTCATTGCGGTCGCGAGCCAGAAGGGCGGCGTGGGAAAGACCACGATTTCCCTCAACCTGGGGCTCGCCCTCGCGCGCGCCGGCCATCGCGTGCTGATCCTCGAGGTCGACGCGCAGGGGAGCCTCGGGCTGTCGCTGGGCCTCGCCGACCGCGCGCGCGCGGGCATCGCGGAGCTGCTCACGGGCGCCGAGCGCCTCGAGTCGGTGCTGCTCCGGACGCGCGATCCGCAGCTCCAGGTGCTCACGGTCGGCCGCGTCGACCCCACGACCGTCGCGGGCTTCGAGGACGCGCTCGCCCGCGCCCCCGTGCTCCCCAGCGTGCTCGCGCGGCTCGCGCCGGACTTCGACGTCGTCGTCGTCGACTGCCCCGCGGGGCTCGGCAAGGTCACGACGCGGGCGCTCGAGGTGGCGACGCACGCGCTCATGCCGCTCCAGGCCGAGCCGCTGGCGCTCCGCTCGGTCGGCCAGCTCCTCGCTGTGATCGACCGCATCCGCGCCGAGAAGAACCCGCGCCTGTCGCTCATCGGCATGGTGCTGTCGATGTTCGACCGACAGGCGCCGGCGTCGCTCGACGTCGCCGAGGCGCTCTGGACCAGGTTCCCCGACGGGATCATCCTCGACACGGTCATCCCGCGCGACGGCGCGTTCCTCGAGGCGTCACTCCGCGGGGCGCCGCTCCTGCTGATGCAGAAGCGGCCACCGCCGCTCGCGCGGGTCTTCGATCAGCTCGCGAACGACGTGCTCGTTCGCCTGGAGCCCACCTCGCCGGACGATGACGATGGCCCGATCTCGCTCCTCCTTTGACATCGACGGCGCCGTCGCCACCGCCGCGGCGCTCGTCAAGCGGCCGAGGCCCCGCAAGGCGCGGGCGCCGTCGATCGCGCCCGCGGCCGCGCCGCTCGTGTCGTTCGAGTCGCGGCCGCCGCCCACGCGGCCGGAGCCGGAGCCGATCTCCTCGCCGCCGATGTCGCCGCTGTCGCCGGCGTTCGAGGAGCTCGCGCCGTCGAGCGATCTCTTGCCCCTGTCGAGCGCGGGCGCGAGCGGCGAGATCGGCCTCCGGAGCGCGCTGCCCCCCTCGGCCGACGACGTCGACTCGCGGCACGGCGCGGCGCTCGACCTGCCGTCGCCCGCCTCGTCGGCCTCGTACGTGGCGGTGTCCGGGCGGCGCGCGGAGCGGCTCGACGACGCGATTGCCGCGCTCGCGGCGGGCCGCGCGCCGCGCTTCCCGGACCTCTCCGCCGCCGGGCCTGTCGCGCGCTGCGAGCGGGTGATCGAGTGGATCGCCGAGGCGACCGGCGCGACGGACGTGTTCCTCGCGGACGCCGCCGGGCTCCCGTTCGCCGGCGCGATCCGCGACACGGAGGCGAGGCTCGCCGCCTCGGGCCTCATCGCGTCGGCGATCGGCTCGCTCGTGGCGGCGCTGCCCGGCGCCCCGTCGCAGCGCTTCGAGCTCTGCGCCGGCGACGGGCCGTTCTTCCAGCTCATCGGGTTCCAGGTGCGCTCCGCCGCGTACATCGTCGGCCTGATGCGCCCGAGCCCGCTCATGCCGCGCGAGGCGCACGCCGTGCGGATCGCGTGCCAGCACGCGCTCGACGCCGCGATCGGGGTCGTCGGATGAGCGCGGACCACGGCGAGCCCTCGCTCGATCGTGGGCTCACGGCGATCGCGGGCGCGCTGGACGACGACGATCCGCTCGCCCCGATCGCGCTCGACAGCATCGGCTACGGCGTCGCCGGCCTCGATGCGATCGTTGTGTTCCACCTCAGCGACGCGCGCGTCCACGCCGTGTTCGTCCGCGAGGGCGCGCCGCTCTCGCCCGCGGACGTGGCCGCCGGGCTCCGCGACGCGTACCTCGGGAGCCAGCTCGCCGCCCAGCGGCTCGTCCCGGAGCGCGAGGCGCAGGCCCGGTCGGGCCGCGGCCGCGGCGCGCGCGCGTCGAGCAAGCCGCCCGGATCGCAGGGCCGCGCCGACGAGCTGCCGGACCCGGTGGTCACCCTGGAGCTGAGCGGCAGGACGGTGCTCCTGCGGCGCGTCCGCGCGTGCGTCGTCGCGAGCCTGTTCGACGGCACGATGCCGCTCGGCATGGCGCGGCTCGTGGCGCAGCGGCTCGCCGCGACGCTCGCGCCCGAGCTGCCGCTCGAGGAGCCGCCCGAGGAGATGCTGAGCGACCCGCCGGGGCTCTTCGAGGATCCGCTCAGCGCCGACACGGTGGACGATCTCGTGCGCGGGGTCGCGCGCTCGGCGCCGCCGCGGGGCTCGTCCAGCAGCATCCCGTCGCGCCGGAGCAGCGGGGCGCCGCCGCCGGTCGAGCCGCCGTCGGCCGAGGTCGCGCGGACCGAGCGGCTGCTCGCGCTGCTCGAGTCCCGCGCGCCGGAGCCGCACGTCGCGCGGCTGCGGCTCGCGCTGCGCGCCGGGCTGACGCCGCTCGCGCTGGAGCACCCGGACGAGCTCGGCGCGGAGGCGGTGGTGCTCATCGAGACGGCGGCGGCGGACATCCTCGGCCTGGAGCGCGCCGCGCTGCGGAGGCTCCTGTGACGGCGCTCCGGCAAGGCCTGCGGGGCCGCGTCGAGGGCCCGCTGGACGATCTGCTCGGCCCGATCGAGCCGCACTGCCTGCTCCACGTGGCGGATCAGCTCGTGATCGCGCACTCGCACCACTTCGCGCTCTTCCTGGAGCAGACGATCTTCGACGCGCTGGGCGGGGAGAGCCGCGGTGTGCGCCGGCAGGCCGCGTTCGAGGCGGCGCACGCGCTGCTCGGCCCCCTGTACGCCGAGCGCCACGGCGCCTCGCCGCGGGAGAAGCTCGAGCTGGCGGCCGATCTGTTCGCCGCGATGGGGCAGGGGCGGCTCCAGTTCGAGCTCAGCGCGGAGGGCGGCGCGGTGCACGCCGCGTCGCTCTTCCACGGGACGAGCTTCCTCGCGAAGTACGGCGGCCGGATCCAGAACCGGATGGTCATGGACGCGTTCGCGTCCGGCTACTGCGCGGCGGCGGCGAGCCTCGCGTTCCCTTCCGACTGGGGGCGGCTCGACGCGGACGAGGTGACGTGCGTCGCGCGGGGCGACGCTGTCTGCACGTTCCTGCTCACGCGGCGGTCGGAGCGGCCGCGCTTCGGCGAGGCGCTGACGCGCAAGGTGGTCGAGTCGGCGCGGGTGAGCTGGGCGTTCGAGGGCGGCGCCGCGGCGCGGGCGCGGCGCACGGGGATCGCGATGCTCGAGGAGCTCGGGGCGCTCCGGGCCGACGAGCGCGGCCTCATCTCCGCGTACGGCGTGAACCTGGCGCTCTTGCCGGTGGGGTACGTGCATCAGAAGACGTTCGACACGGTGCACCTCATCGAGCGGCGGTCTCCGGAGCTGGTCCCGGTGTTCGAGGCGCTCGTGCGGGAGGCGGCGCAGACGGGCGCGTTCCACCTGCTCGGGGGGATGCTCGCGTCCGCGTCGTTCGAGGCGGCGTGCGGCCCGGTGGGCCGGGACCAGCACGAGCGCCTGGAGCAGCTCCTCGGGCTCGCCCGCGCGCTCGGCTGGGGGGCGCTCTCAGCGCCGGAGTTCCAGCCGGGCCGGGTGCTTGTGCTGCGCGCGCCGATGACGCACGAGAGCGCGTATTACGCGATGAAGCACGGCCCCACGGCGCGGGGTCGGCTCCTGTTTCAACAGGGGACGGCGGTCGCGATCATGCAGCTCCTGCACCGGGTGGATTTCGGGACCGATCGGCCGATCGACGCGGAGACGTACGGCGCGCTGTTCAAGCTGGGGACGCGGTTCCGGGTGCAAGAGACGAAGTCGCCGCTCCGGGGGGACGAGGCGTGCGAGGTGAGGGTGGAGGCGGTCGAGGACAGGTGGTGACGACCTCGTTCGCCGAGCGGCGACCGTCCCCTCAGGGCGGCTCGTAGCACCTGGATCTCGTAACGATCTCGCAGGAACACACGGCTGTTGAACAGGGCCTCTGCGCCCGGCGGCGCCTCGGAAGCGATGCTCATGGACTGACATCCTCCAGGCGCCCGGGTGGGCACGCGGGCGCGAGTCGACCCGACCTGCTATATAGCGCCAGCGCGGCCGTGGACGATTGAGCAAAGGAAGAGCGAGCATGGCGCATCCACCGAGCAGGAGGCGATCTCGATGAACATGGCCCCGCAGACGGCATCTTTCTTCCAGGGCTCTCCGCCAGCGCTGGCCGTCCTCCTCTCGGCGCTCGCGCTCGCCGGATGCACCGCGATCCCCGAGTTCATCGGCAGGACGAGCGACGCCTCCGGGACGGGCGGCGGCTCCTCCGGGACGGGCCTGGGCGGCGACCTCCCGCCGGCCGGCGGATCGACCGAGGACGCGTCCTCCTCGAGCGGCGGGCAAGCCGGCTGCGCGCCGCGGCTCGAAGGGGTGGTGCGCGACTTCAAGGCGCACGGCACGCCCGGCGGGCACCCGGACTTCGAGCGCTTCGAGGGCGTGGGCTTGACAGGCATCGTCGAGCGCGTGCTCGGCCCTGACCAGAAGCCGGTGTACGCCCATGAGGGTGCGACGGAGTTCACCGTCGGGCCCGAGTACTTCGATCAATGGTTCCGGGACGTCCCGGGGGTCAACGACGCGATCCGGTTCACCGTCCCCCTCAACGTGAGCGATGACGTGTTTCGCCTCTTCACCAGCAGGGAGTTCTTCCCCATCGACGGCAAAGGCTGGGGCAATCAGGGCAGGGACCACAATTACGGTTTCACGTTCGAGCTCCACATGAGCTTCAGGTACAGGGGCGGGGACGACTTCACCTTCGGCGGCGACGACGACATCTGGGTGTTCATCAACAACCAGCTGGTGATGGATCTTGGCGGGGTCCACGGCCAGATGTTCGACACCCTCGATCTCGACGCGATGGCCGACGAGCTCGGCCTCGAGGTCGGCAAGGAATACCCGCTCGACATCTTCTTCGCGGAGCGCCGCAGCGGTGGATCGAGCTTCATGATCTCGACGCTCAAGTACACGAACTGCGAGCCGATCATCCTGTAGCGGCAGAGCCGCCCGCCGGTCGCTCGGGAGCGCCTCTGCGAGCTCGAGCCCGTCGAGCCGGGGTGTCGTGGACCGGAGCGTCCATGCGCCCTCGGGGCGCCTGGACGCGACGCGCCTACCTCGCGGCGGCGCTCCTCGCACGCCTTGCCGCCCGAGGGGAGGGTTGTCCAGCGAGCCCTCGGCGCAGCGCCGCGAGGTGGTGCTCCGCGCGCGCCCCGAGGACGCGCGCGTCGACAGGCGGCCAGCGGAGGGCCATGTCGTTCAGCGCCTGCGTGGTCCTCTCCAGGGCGTAGTGGCGCGTCGCGTCCGTGAACAGCGCCGCGAGCGCGTCCTCGGCGCGCCTGTCCCCGGGGTCGTCCCCCGCGCCGAGCGGCACGGGCAAGAGCGCCACCAGGCTCGCCAGGCCCTTCTCTGTCGGATAGCGCGCGACCCTCTCCGTCAGCGCCTGCCAGAACTCGGCGTAGGGCACCTTGCGCAAGCCGAGCCCGCGCCGCGCGAAGGTCGCCAGGATGTCGTCGAAGGAGATGCTCTCCGGCTGGAGCACGTGGAAGCAGCCGCCTCGCGCGCTGTTGCTGCGCAGCACCTCGACGACGAAGCGGCTCACGTGGTCCACCGGCGTGTAGTCGAGCCGGATGGAGCTCTCGAAGGACAGGCCCAGCCGGAGGCAGGCCTGCAGCAGCACGTCGGCGAGCCCTCGCGGGTTCGGGGTGCCCTTGCCCGAGTGCGGCATGACCTCGCCGAGCCGGTAGAGCGTGACGGGGATGCCTCGACTGCGGCCCTGAGAAAGGAGCCTCTCGGCCACCCACTTGGACTGGCTGTAGCCGTCGGTCGGGAGCGACGCCTCCGACGGCTCCGCGTCCTCGGGGATCTTGCCCGCGGCGCGCGCGCGGGCGGACTCGGGAAAGACGCTGAGCGTCGAGAGGTGATGAAGGCTCTTGGGCCGCCCGCGGCTGGCGAGCCGGAGGAGCTCGACGGTGCCTGCCACGTTCACGGCGCGATGGGCCTCGTAATCGTTCAGCAGGTTCACCAGCGCGCCGCTGTGCACGAGGGTGTCGAGGGTCTGCGCCAGCCCGTCGAGCACCTCCGGCGGGAGGCCGAGCCCCGGCTGGCTCAGGTCGCCCACGACAGGGACGATCCGGGGCACGAGGGACTCGTCCCACAGCCCGTGGTGCCTCAGGTTGGCCTGCACCCGGCGCACGGCCTCCGGCGCGCTGGCGCTGCGGATGAGGCAGAACACGCGTACGTCGCGGAGCCCCAGCAGGTCGTGCAGCAGCTGGGCGCCGATGAAGCCGGTCGCCCCCGTGAGCAGCACGTTCCGGGGAGCCAGGCGCCCTGGGCCGGACGGGGCAGAGATGTCCGCAGGGAGCACGAGATCCTCGAGCAGGTGGGGGATTGTCCCACCTTCGGGGGAGCGAGCTGGCCGTCCGTTGAGCTCCACGAGCAATTGGCACCTGCTGTCCGAAGTGATCCCTTCGACAGGTTGATGCCTCCAGGGGGAGCGGCCCTTCACGCCAATTTGTCTCTTCGGGGGCGACGGCGCGGCTCAGGCGCCACCCTGGCTGCTGCGCTGCGCGTCAGTGCGCCGCGACGTGCCGCTGCGGCCTCGCGTTCCAGACGCGGGTCGCCAGCGCGAAGCCGACGAGGGCGACGGGGAGCATGGCGACGGGCCATGGCATCCAGTTTGCCGGGTCCTTCGCCGCGTCGCCCGAGGGCAGGATGCTCGCGTAGAGGAACGACTGCGCTGCCGTGCCCAGGTAGACGAAGCCGTCGATGATGCCGGTCGCGACGCCGGCGTTCTTCTTTCCGCCGAAGTCCATGCTCGCGGTCCCGGAGAGCATGCCGTGGACGCCGATGACGCAGAGGGACATGAACACGACGGTCCACCCCGCGATGGGGAGGCTCAGCGTGAAGAGGACGATCACCGCGCCGAGCACGAGGCCCCCGTACAGCACCGAGGCCACCGGTCCGCGGCGCGACTCGAAGACGTGATCGGAGATGAAGCCGGCGAAGACGCCGCCGAGGATGCCGGCGATGCAGAGGAGCACGCCCCAGTGCGTCGACACGAAGCCCTTGAGCCCCGTCTTGTCCGCGAAGATGAGGTACCACTTCATCACCGCGTTGCGGAGGAAGCCGCTGCAGAACTCGATGGCGACGATGATCCAGATGACCTTTTGCGAGAACATGCGCCTCGCGACCTCGACGGGGCCGAGCTGCTCGCCCGTGTCGCCCGACGAGGCGTCGGCCGTGTCGAAGTCCTTGAATCCGGCGTGGCCCGGCGTGTCGCGGATGACGAAGAAGTCGAGCGCCGCGAACCCGAGCAGCAGCAGGGCGGGGACGTGGAAGACCCACGGCATCGGCAGGACCTTCGCGATGAACCGGCTCCAGTCGTACGCGAAATAGAGCCCCAGCGAGATCAGGATACCGAAGACGCCGCCGAGCATCCCGCGCTCGCGGACGTGGAACCACGGCGCGTTCACCTTGACGATGGATACGGCGCCGAAGCTCTGGAAGTACATGTTGCCCGCGAACAGCACCGTCATCGCGGTGATGGCCGCGTCGTGCCCGAGCTGCCCCTCCTGGGCGAAGCGGACCGCCGTGCCCATGAGCGCGTTCATGAGCGCGGACCCGCCCGCGGCGAGGAGGATGGTGACGCGCCCGCCCCACCGGTCGGTGAGCGGCCCGTTCAGCAGGAAGGCGACCCCGTAGACGGCCGAGCCCCAGCCGTCGATGTTCCCGAACTCCTGCTTGCTGACGAGGTGCATCGCGTCGAGCGCCGACGCGTTGGCGGAGAAGTTGTACCGCCCCATGTAGAGGAAGGCGTAGGTGAGCCCGAGCGGAAACCAGTTGAAGAACCGCCTCCGCCGGAACTCAGCCGAGTGTCCGAGGTCGATCTTCGGCAGCCGCCGCATGACGACCGCGATGGCCGCGAGCAGCAGAAGGATCGGCAGAAGCTGATTGAGCCAGGCAGGCATGGATCGCCCTCCGGCCGCCGACGATAACGGCCCCCCGCACCAGCGGCTACGCCTTCGCGCGCGCCGCTGGCGCTCGCTGCCCCCCCGGCAGCCCCTGCGTCCCGGACCCCCCCGCCCGGATCACCCCCCGCGCCCGCGGAAGATCGCGTGGCGGAAGTAGTTGATCTGGCTCTTGGCGAACTCCTTGGCCGCGTCCAGCCGGTCCCCGTCGCGCGACGAGCTGCGGATCAGGAGCTCCCCGTTCTCGTAGAGCTCCCGCGTCTTGCTCCGCTGGAGCTTCCCGCTCGACGTCTTCGGCAGCACGCCCATCCCGACGGCCACCACGTCGTCGACGGTGAGCCCCATGGCCTGCTGCACAACGCGGCGCACCTCGCCCTTCAGCGCCTGCTTCTCCTGCTCGTCCGACGCCCCCGTCTCGAAGGCGATCACCACCCGCTCGCGGTCGTTGTGCGGCTTCATCGTCCCGAACGCGATGACGTTGCCCTTCCGCACCCCGGAGACGCGGCTCGCCTCCCACTCGAGGTCCTGCGGGTAGTAGTTGCGCCCGTTGACGATGATGACCTCCTTCGAGCGCCCGCAGATATAGACCTTGCCCTCCGCCAGATACCCGAGGTCCCCCGTCCGCAGCCACCCGCCCGCGAACGCCTCCTTCGTCATGTCCGGATCATTGAAGTACCCGGGCATCACGCTCGGGCCCCGCAGCCTGAGCTCCCCGACCTCGCGATCGCCGAGCGGGCGCGCGCTCTCCGCGTCGTCCGACGCGAACACAGCGATCTCGTGCCCCTCGAACGCCGACCCGCACTGCACGAGCGCCGACGCGCCGTCGCTGTCGGCCGGGACGGGCACCGCCTTGCCCTCCTTCCAGAGCGTCTCGCCGTCGACCGAGTCGGTCTGCAGCCCGGTCCCGAGCGCGCTGAACGACACAGCCAGCGTGCTCTCGGCCATCCCGTACGAGCAGACGAACGCCTTCTCGTCGAACCCGACCGGCGCGAACTTCTCCGCGAACGCGCGCAGGTTGTCCGCCCGGATCGGCTCGGCGCCGCAGCCGGCCACCCGCCACGTCGAGAGATCCAGCCCCGCCATGTCCTGCTCCCGGATCCGCTTCACGCAGAGCGCATAGGCGAAGTTCGGGCCGAACGACACGTTGCCCCGGTGGCGCGTGATCGTCTCCAGCCAGCGCACCGGCCGCTTCAGGAACAGCAGCGGAGGCAGGAATGACACCGTGTTGACGTAGTAGAGCGGCGCGATCACGAAGCCGATGAGCCCCATGTCGTGGTAGAGCGGCAGCCACGACACGCCGGTGTCCACCGACCCGCGCACCCCGAGGCCGAGCTCCACGATCGCCCGCACGTTCGCCGCCAGGTTCGCGTGCGTGAGCACCACGCCCTTCGGGCGCGACGTCGAGCCGCTCGTGAACTGGAGGAAGCACACGTCGTCGAGCTCGACCTTCACGGGCCTGAGCTCCTCGCGGGAGCCGCGGATGCCCTCCACCGCCACGACCTGCTGGAGCTCCGGCGCCTGCGCCTGGATCGTGCCGAGCATGCGCTTGATCTCGGCGGTCGTGAGCAGGACCTTGGCGCCGCTCTTCGCGACGATGTGCAGGGTGTTCTCGAGGTAGCCGGTCAGCTTGCCGAGGCCGGTCGGCGGGTAGATGGGCACCGGGACGACGCCGGCGCGGATCGCGCCCAGGAAGGCGAAGATGAAGTCGGCGTTGTCCGGCAGGATCAACGCGACGCGATCGCCCTTCTGGAGCCCGAGCGCCTGGAGCGCGCCGCCGAGGCGCGCGCTCGCCCGCTCGACGCCGCCGTGCGTGAAGAACGGCTCGTTCTCGCTCGACTCCTCGATGAAGCGATAGCCCGTCTTCGTGCTCGCCGCTGCGTCCTCGATCGCCTGTGCGACCGTCCGCGCTTTCCAAACAGACGTCATCCCGAGAGCCTTCCTTCGTTCTTGAGCCGGAGCTCGATGGCCTTGACGACGTCGGCGACCGTGTCGACCTCGCGCAACATGTCGTCGGGGATGGAGAGGTCGAACTTATCCTCCATGTCCGCGACGATCTCCATCACCCCCAGCGAGTCGAGGCTGAGGTCGGCGACCAGATGGCTCGACTCCTCGATCTTCACCTCGCCGGCCGTGTGTCCTTCCAGGAGCTGGATGATCTCTGCCCGCAATGTCTCCCGTGTCCACGTCATCGTACGGTCCTACCCCAACTGCGGCGTGGCGAGGAGGGGCTTGCGCCGGCGGCGCGGCGCTCGAATGCGGCCGCGGACCCCCTGAACAGACGATGGCGATGCATCAGGGACGGGCGGCGTCGATGAGCTCGCGGAGCCGACTGAGCCCCTCGAGCGCCCTCGCCCCATACCACATGAGGTCCTTGCCATCGCACCGGATCACGTGGCCGCGCCGGGCGGCGGGGATATCGAGGGAGCGAAATATTGCCGCGTCGGCGTCGGTGAAGGCGTGCGGCTCGTCGGGCAGCAGCACGATGTCCGGGGCGCTGGCGATCACCTCCTCGAGGGTCACGCGGGGGTAGCGGAGGTCGCGGCCCTGGACGCGCTCGGGCGGGAGCGCCGGCGCCTTGCCCAGGTCGGCGGCGAGCGGGTAGCGCCGCGGCCGATCCTCGAAGACGTTCTGCGCGCCGGCGAGGTCGAGCATGTCGGAGATGAACGTGTCGCCGTGCACGGTCATCAGCGGGTCCATCCAGATCGGGATGAAGGCGCGGACCGGCGGGCGCTCGCGGCGCCGCGCCTCGGCCGCGGCGTGGGCGCGGTAGGCGGTCGCGACAAGCTCGCGCGCGGCCGCCCCCGGGGCGCCGTCCTCCGCCGCCGCCGCCGCGGGGCGCGCGGGCGCCGCGGAGTGGCCGAGCAGGCGCGCCAGCCGGGCGAGGTGCGCGACGCCGTCCGCGACGCGCCTCGGGAACGAGACGAGCACCCGGAGGCCCGCCGCGTCGAGGCGCTCGATGTCGCGCTTGCTGTTCTCCTCCTGGTTCGCGACGACGACCTCGGGGTCGAGCGCGACGATCCGGTCGACGTCGGCGTCCTTGGTGCCGCCGACGGGCTCGATGTCGTCGACGCCCTCCGCGGGCGCGACGCAGTAGCGGGTGCGGCCGACGAGGCGGTCGCCCGCGCCGAGCCGGACGAGCGAGTAGGTGTCGCTCGGGACGAGCGAGACGATGCGCCGGGGCGGGGTCCGCCACTCGTGCTTGCGCCCCCTGTCGTCGACGATGCGGATGAACGACCCGGCGAACGACGGGCCCCAGCCTGCGCTGAACGTCATGCGCCGGATGTAGCCCGTCGCCGCGCGCGCTGCACGCGCTCGGCGCGCCGGCGCCGCGCGAGCCGGGGGCCGTCCGGGCCGGGGGTCGGGCGGCTGCTTAGTTGGCCCGTCCCGGCGAAGTCTGCGACGAGGGCGCGTGCAGATCGATCGCCTCGATGTGCGTCGCGGAGGCACCCTCCCGTACCCGCCTTCTGGCCTGCCGCCGCTCGCCCTCGGCCCCGGCCGCGACGAGCCCGCCCGCTGCGGGTCGCCCTCCGGCGGGGGTCGGGCGGCGCGGGAGCGGGGGATCGGGCGGATGCTGCCGTGCCGACTGGGCCGCTACACGCTGTTCGACCACATCGGCCAGGGAGGGATGGCCGACCTCTACCTGGCGCGGGTGCGCACCGACCTCGGCGCCGCGCGCCTCGTCGCCATCAAGGAGGTCGCCCCGAGGTTCGCGCACGACCCGCGCTTCGTGGAGATGCTCGCGAGCGAGGCCCGGCTCGCCGCGGGGCTGCGGCACGCGTCCATCGTGCAGGTCGAGGACCTCGGCCGCGAGGACGGCGCGCTGTTCATCGCCATGGAGTACGTCGAGGGCTTCGACCTGCGCGAGCTGCTCCGCCGCTGCGCGCGCCAGAAGGTGAAGCTCCCGGTCGCGTTCTCGCTGCTGATCGTCGTCGAGGCGCTGCAGGCGCTCGCCTACGCCCACCGCAAGGGCGTCGTGCACCGCGACGTCTCGCCGTCGAACGTGCTGCTGAGCTTCGAGGGCGAGATCAAGCTCTGCGACTTCGGCATCGCCCGCGCGCACGAGCGCAGCGGGGGGGCGCTGGACGAGGCGCTGCAGGGCAAGGCCGGCTACATGAGCCCGGAGCAGGCCCGCGGCGAGCCGCTCGACGCGCGGTCCGACCTCTTCACGACCGGCGTCCTGCTCTGGGAGCTGCTCGCCGGCCGGCGGATGTACAGCGCGGGCCCCGGCGCGTCGCTCTCGAAGGAGGAGGCGCGCGGCGAGCTGCTCGATCTCGCCCGGCGCGCGGAGATCCCGCCGCTCGTGGAGCGCGGGCTCCCGGAGGAGGAGGCGCTCCACGCGATCGTGGCGCGGGCGCTCGCGGTGGCGCCCGACGATCGCTACCCGAGCGCGGCGGCGATGCTGCGGGACGTCGCCGCGTACGCGGCGGCGGCCGAGCTGACAGCGAGCCCGCTGCGCTTCGGCGCGTGGCTGCGCGACAACTTCGGCGCGGAGATGGTCGCCGCCCGCCGGGCGCGCGAGCGCGCGGTGCGGGCGCTGGAGCTCGGTCCGCCCGCGGTGCTCGAGCCGGTCGCGACAGCGGCCGCCACGCCGGGCGCGATGGCGGCGGCGGCCGCGCCGGCGCCCCTGGCGGCCCGCGCGCCGCGCGCGAGGCCCGCCGCGAGGTCCGCGGCCGCGCCGCCGTCACCGTGGGCCAGGGCGCAGCGCCCTGTCGCGCTCCCGCCGCAGCGCGCGCTCGCGCCGCTGCTGCTTCACTGCGCGCTGCTGTTCGTCCTCGTCGCGCTCTGCATCGCCGGCTGTTACCTCGCGGCGCGCTAGCCGACCCCTCACGAGGGCTCGGCGATCGGCGCTTCCGGCACGGGGATCTGCGTCTCCGACCTTCGCTCGCACGCGTCGTTGCCGACGCCCACGCCGTAGTGATAGATGAGCTCGCCGCCGAGCCAGCCGCTCGCGCCCGCGAGGCCGAACCCCGCTGTCGAGAGCGCGATCCCGAGGGACCGCAGCCCGACCGCCCGCGAGGCCAGCGAGGCGCCGTACAGGCCGGCGATCGCCAGGTTCATGGCGCCGTGGACGAAGCCGACCCGCTTCGCCGACCCGAGCGTGGTGCTCCAGTCGGC
Source organism: Sorangium sp. So ce176 (assembly GCF_051519835.1). NCBI lineage: Bacteria > Pseudomonadati > Myxococcota > Polyangiales > Polyangiaceae > Sorangium > Sorangium sp. So ce176. The sequence goes on along the minus strand of NZ_CP150371.1, from coordinate 9,211,077 downwards.
GAGCCCGGCGACCGCCGCCGCCGCCGCCCCGGCGAGGCCGATCGCCGCGCTCGCGTCCGCTCCCCGGTGGAGCTTGCGCCGGCCGATGCCGGCGAAGTCGAGCACCAGCGCGCACGACCAGGCGCCGATGGGGATGGTCACCAGCACCGGGTGCAACGGGTGCCCGAGGAACTTGCCGTGGAGCACCTTGGCCACCGTGGGCGCTCGCCTCAGGACGGACTGGATGCCGCGCTGCAGCGGGTTCGCGATCCGGTCGATCCAGTCCTGCTCTTCGATGCCTCCCAAGACTGCGGTTCCGATCATGTTCCCTCCTCGAAGGCGCGAGTCGCTCGCGCACATTCACAGCTCCTTGCGCCCGCGCCGCCGACGTCCAGCGGGTGAACCTCACCTGACGCAGGAGCAATCAGCGGACCCAGCGCGAGCGGCCCGGGCGCTCCCATCGCCGCGCGGCGCGCGCTGACAAGGGCGGCGCACTTCGCTTCTGCAAGGGTGGGGATGCCGAGATTTCAGATTCGAAACCAAGGAACACCGCATCTGGAGCGAAATACGTTCCGATCGCGAACATCACGGATGGCACGGACGGTGCTCTCTGTCCTGGCAGCGCTGCCGGCGCGGCCTTCCCCCCCCCGAGGCCCCGGCGGCGCTTTTTTTTGCCGCTCTATCCCGCGCAGCGAGGCGCGCCGGCGCGAGCGCACCTAGCGTTCCTCGTCGTTCCTCGTCCCGCGCGGCGTTCTCTGGTATCTCGCCCGTGCCGCGCCGAGCGCGGCCCTCCCGGAGCGAATGCCCCTCCTCGCCGACGTCGCGGTGCCCGTCCCGCTCTCGCAGGCCTTCACCTACGAGGTCCCCGCCGCGCTCGCCGCCGAGGTGCGGCCGGGGGCGCGGGTGCTCTGCGAGTTCCACCGGCGCAAGCTGCTCGGCGTCGTGCTCTCCGTGAGCGAGCGCAGCACGGCGATCGATCCGTCCAGGATCAAGCCGCTCACGGCGCTCGTCGACGCGCGCCCGGCGCTGCCGGCCGAGCTGCTCTCGTTCCTGCAAGAGCTCGCCGCCTACTACTTCGCGCCGATCGGCGAGGTGCTCCGCCTGGCGCTGCCGGCGATCGAGCGCGAGCAGGTGCGGGCGCTCAAGGCCCAGGGGGAGCTCGACGGCGTCCTCGACCTCGGCCGGGCCAAGCAGGTGGGCGGCCGCAAGGTCGCCTTCGCGCGGGCGACGGACGCGATCGAGGAGCCCGGCACGCTCCGCGGGCAGGCCGCCGCCCTGCTCGCGGTGCTCCGCGCGGGCGGCGAGCAGCCGGTCGCGCGGCTCGAGGAGCGCTTCGGCAACGCGCGCAGCGCCCTCAAGAAGCTCGCCGAGCGGGGCCTCGTCGCCCTCGACGAGCGCGAGCCGCCGCGCGACCCGTTCTTCCGCCTCGCCGAGGCGCGCGACGTGCCCCCCGAGCTCAACGCGGCGCAGGCCGAGGCCGCCGAGCGCATCGACGCGGCGCTCGCGGCGCTCGCGGTGACCGCCGGGGAAGGGGAGCCGCGCGCCGGCGCCCCGCGCGAGCCGCGGCCCGCCGGGCCGAGCGCGTTCCTCCTCTTCGGCGTGACCGGCTCCGGCAAGACGGAGGTGTACCTGCGCGCCATCAAGAGCTGCCTCGAGCGGGGCCGCGGCGCCCTCGTGATGGTGCCGGAGATTGCCCTCACCCCGCAGCTCGTCGCGCGCTTCCGCGCCCGCTTCGGCGATGCGCTCGCCGTGCTGCACAGCGGCCTCAGCGACGCCGACCGCCACGCGATGTGGTCGAGCCTGCACGGCGGCAACGTGCGCGTCGCCATCGGGGCGCGCTCCGCCCTGTTCGCGCCGGTGCCGGACCTCGGCCTCATCCTCGTCGACGAGGAGCACGACGGCTCGTTCAAGCAGGAGGAGGGCGTGCGCTACAACGCGCGCGACATGGCGCTGCTCCGCGCCCACCGCGCCGGCGCCGTGTGCGTCCTCGGCTCCGCGACGCCCTCGATCGAGTCGGTCGCGCTCGTGCGCCGCGGCAAGCTCACCGAGCTGCGCCTGCCGGACCGCGCGCACCGCGAGGCCAGCCTCCCCGAGGTCACGCTCGTCGATCTCCGTCGTTTTGGCGCCGGCCCCTCGGGCGATCCGCTGATCTCCCTGCCGCTGCACCGCGCGCTCGAGCGGACGCTCGCGGCGAAGGAGCAGGCGATCCTGTTTCTGAACCGCCGCGGCTTCGCGCCGAGCGTCGTCTGCGGCTCGTGCGGGACGCTGACGACGTGCGACGCCTGCTCGGTCGCGCTGACGTACCACCGCGGCCGGCGCCGCGACGCGCCGGCCGGGTCGATCGCGGCGGGCGCGGTCGCGCCTCCGCCGGCCGGGGCGACAGCGGCGCCGCCGGCGGCCGGCGCGCCCGCGGCGGGCTCGCTCGACGAGCGGCCGCAGGGGGGGCGGCTGCGCTGCCATTACTGCGACTACGCGGGGCCGCTGCCGGATCGCTGCGCGGCGTGCGGCTCGCGGTCGCTGCTGCTGGAGGGCCTCGGCACCGAGCGGCTCGAGGCGACGATCGCCGCGTCGTTCCCGGAGGCGCGCGTGGCGCGCCTCGACCGCGACGTCGCGGGCAAGGACAGGTCGCAGGCGATCCTCGCGCGCATGCGCGAGGGCAAGATCGACATCCTGGTCGGCACGCAGATGGTCACCAAGGGGCACGACCTGCCCAACGTGACCCTGGTCGGCGTGGTGAACGCCGACGCCGCGCTGGGGCTGCCCGATTTCCGCGCGGCGGAGCGCGGCTTCCAGCTCCTCGTGCAGGTGGCGGGGCGCGCGGGCCGGCGCGATCGCCCGGGCCGGGTGCTCATCCAGACGCGCAACCCCGAGCACCCGGCGATCGCGTTCGCCGCGGCGCACGACGTGCCCGGCTTCCTCGAGCGGGAGATCCGCGATCGCGAGGAGGTGGGCTATCCGCCGGCCACGCGCCTCGCGCTGCTCCGGGTCGACGCCGTCGACGAGGACGTGGGCCGCGGCGCCGCGGCGAAGCTGGCGGCCCACGCCCGCACCTGCCCGGAGGGGCTCGCGCGGCGCGTCGAGGTGCTCGGGCCGTCGGCGGCGCCGATCGCGCGCCTGCGGGGGAGGTACCGGTTCCGGGTGCTCCTCCGCGCCCGCGAGCGCGGCCCGCTCCGGGGGACGCTCGCGGCGCTGGCCGGGCTCCTGCGGGACGGCCTCGACCGGAACGCGCGCGTGATCATCGACGTGGATCCCGTCGCGATGCTGTGACCGGCGTCGCGGGGCGCGCTAGCCGGGCGCGGCGAGCGCCGCGAGCTCGCCCGCGCTCGAGAGCCGCTCGAACTCCGCGCCCAGCCAGTCGAGGAACGCCGCGTCCCACGACGGCCCTTCCGGTCGGCCGGCGACCGCCCCGGTGAGCTCGCGGTCCCAGCGGCCGTAGACCTCCCGGAGCAGGGCGTGCGCCCGGCGACCCGCGCCGGAGGCCGGATCTGCCTGGCCGTCCGCGCGCTCGGCGAAGGCGTCCTCGCAGAGGAAGTAGTTGCATGTCGCGGCCCGCCGCTCGGCGGGGACGGTGCAGCCGCGCGGGCCGTGATAGACGCACTTCGAGCGCCGCGGGGCCGCGCGATCCTCTCGTCTCCGCACGCGCCGGAGCTCGAGCCCGCGGCTCACGGGGAGCAGGTTGCCGGCGGCGATCTGCTCGAGCAGCCAGCCGCGACCGCCCAGGGAGACGATGCGGCCGATGTCGGTCCAGTCGAGCTCTGGCGGGCTGACGCAGCAGCCCGCGGGGCCTTGCGGGCACTGGCTGCACAGGGACGAGTGCAGCCGGGTGTGCTCTCCTGAGAGCTCCAGACGGATCATCGACGCCCCCGCCGTGGCTCCAGGGGCCGAGACACGCCATCGAGACAGCGCACGTCGAGGTACATGGCTCGCCAGCAATGGCAAAAGCGTTGCGCGGTTGCAAGGGCCCAGACCGAGCGCGGCTCGGACGCGAGCCGACGCCGCGCCACACGCGGCCCGGCGCGCCCCGCGCGTCCTTCCGTACCAACATGGCGTTCCAGAAAGCGCGAGAACTCGCACTCCCGGGCGCTCGTGGAGGAGCTGAATCAGTTATAGTAAGTAACGCGCACCGGCGTGAGCGCGCGCCCGCGCGGCGCCGCGCGACGCCGAGAGAAAGGTGCGATCGTCCTTTTCTGGCCGCGGCGGGAGTTGATAGGCTGCGCCGGTCATGGGCGATACGCTTCCCAGGGAGGTCGGCCGGGCCATTCGCGTGCTCCGGCTGCTGCACGGGCTCAGCTACGCCGAATTCGCCGAGAAGGCGCGCCTCTCTGCGACCTACCTGCGGCAGGTCGAGCGCGGCGAGCGCGACCTCGGGCTCGGGGCGCTGGCGCTCATCGCACAGGGGCTCAACTGCGATGCTCGACTCCTCCTTCCCGGCGACGGGCGGAGCCCGGTCTCCGCGGTCGTCGCCGATCGCTTCGACCGCGCGCCCGAGGCGCTCCAGGAGGCGCTCCTCTTCCTCCTGATCGAGCCGGAAGACTCGCCGAAGAAGCAGGCCATCCTCGCGCTCATCAACGATGATCCGGATCGCGCGCGGCCGCGCTCCCGGCCGCGGCCGGACGAGCGCGGGCCGCGGAGCGGGGCGCCCTCGTCGTCGAGCCGGCGCCCCGTGCGATGATCCGCTGGGCGCTCACGGGCGCGCGGACAGCGAGGACAGCAAGACGAGCGCCGGCGGGCCACTGGATACCGCCGCCGGGCGGGCGCCGTTCCGGACCTCGGCCCCGTCCATCGACGCGAGCCGCTGCGCGGCGAGGAGCTGAAAGGCGCTGAGCGCCCGCGTCCGCCGCTTGTAGGCCGTCGAGAGCGGGATTCCCGACTGGCTCGCGAAGTCCGCCATCGGGACGCCCTCGATGTCGTGCGCCATGAGGACCGCGCCGAGCTCTCCGTCGATCTCCCGGAGCACCGAGAGCGCAAACAGGCGATCGCACTCCGAGATGATCTGCTCCTCTGCCGATGGCTCCTCGAGCTCCGCGTCGAAGTCGTCCGGCAGCGGCTCCTCCACCCGGCGCCGCGCGCGCTCGGCGTAGTGGGACGCGGTGTGGACAGCGATCCTGTTCAGCCAGCGGTCAGGCGGCCCGCGCGCCGGATCGTAGTTCCCGAAGCTCTCGTGCGCCGCGAGCATCACGTTCTGGGCGACGTCCCGGCGATCCCGGCGCGGCACCCCCAGCAGGCGCAGCCAGCGCCGCACGAGCACGATCGTTTTCTTGTTGAAGATCCGCCAAAAAGCCTTTTCCCTGTTGTTCGGCGGCTGTGCACCGTCGCTTCCATGCCCCGTGCCCGGCATCGCGTAACGATCGTTATCACAAGAAACGAAACTTGCAAAACGTGGCCGAAGCGATCCCAGGCGGAATTCAGCCTTGTGAGTGAGATAATGTAGTCAAAGGTGGTCGGTGTCGGCTGTGTCCTCGACAGCGCGTGTTGCGCGCATCAAGGCTGAATCGTGGGAGAAAGCGTCGTTCGACGATCGTGCTGGCGATGTAACGATCGTTCCTCTCCCGGTGCTGGCCGCGGGCGCCTCGGGCGCTGCCGTTCGCGGCGCGCCGGGGAGGGGCTCGCCCGCGCGGACGCGGCCGCTTTCCCCGCTGGACGCCACCGCATCGCGCCGGTAGACAGGCCGCGCTCGATGCACACGCTCCTTCGAAGGACGCCGGCCTCCCGGCGGATCGGCGCCCCGCTGGTCCGCAGGGGCCCTGGCGAGGCGGTCACCGCCCATGTCGACTGACGCGGGGGATCCGGGGGCGGCGCGCCGCGACGAGGCGGCGGCCGCGGCGGCGGGCGGCGCGGGGGAGGCCGCGGCGCCGCGCCCGCTGGTCGCCTACTTCGGGCGGCCCGGGACGTTCAGCCACGAGGTCGCTTCCCGGCGGTTCGGGCAGAGCGCGGACCTCGCGCCCCGGCGCACCATCTCGGAGGTGTTCGACGCCGTGGCCGCCGGCGCGGCGACCTACGGCGTCGTGCCGATCGAGAACGCGGTGGGCGGCCCGATCTACGACACAGTCGATCAGCTCATCCGCCGCGAGGGCACCGGCGCGGCGCTGGTCGTGTGCGAGGAGCTCTCGCTGCACGTCACGCTGTCGCTCCTCGGCAGGAGGGGCGTGACGCCGAAGCGCATCTATTCTCACTTCGTCCCGCTCAAGCACTGCGGCGACTGGCTGCGCCAGAGCTACCCTGACGCGCAGATCCTCGAGGCGGAGAGCACCGCCGAGGCCGTCGAGCGCGCGGCGCAGGACGGCGAGGCCTGGGCGATCGGCAACAAGGGCGCGGCGGCGATCTACAAGCTCGAGGTCCTCGTGCCGAAGCTCGGGGTGAAGGGCGAGAACATCACGCGCTTCTTCATCGTCGGCAGGGCCGAGGAGCCGCCGACCTCGGGCGGGCGGACGCTGCTCCTGTTCGGGCTGGACCACCGCCCCGGGGCCCTTGTCTCGGCGCTGTCCGCGCTCGGCAGACACCATATCAACCTCACGCGCATCGTCTCGCGCGCGCTGCCGGACAGCCCGGAGGAGTACCTCTTCCTCGTCGAGTGCGAGGGCAGCACCAGCGAGCCAGCCTTCCAGGAAGCGCTCGCGCTCCTCCAGCAGCACGCGACAGGCGTGCGCTCGCTCGGCTCGTTCCGCGTCAGCCAGAAGTACGAGTAGGCGCCCCGCTCGGCCAGGGGCGTCACCTCGTGACGAGGCTGCGCGATGGTGATCGCAACGAGCGCGTCGCGGTGGACGTGAGCCGGCCTCTCGTCGAGTAGGCACCCCCACCGTGCGCGTCGAACAACGCCGCTGAGAAGGTGGAAATATGATCGCGCGGGGTATCCTGCGTGACCCTCTGCTCCTTTCGATCGCCAACCGGTCCTCGCCTGGGACTAGAACGCTCGCCGCGTGCGGTCTCGCACCCCTCGACAGGCAAGGTGACATGGAACGACGATGGCGATGGCTCTTCGTGGTTGTGCCGGCGCTCATGGGCTCTCTGGAAGGGTGTGATCACGGCCCCTGGCTGGCGGCGTTACCGGTCGACAGCGTCCTGCGCGGCGACGCGGCGGGCCCGAAGGTCAAGCCGATCGGGGCGAGCTGCGGCTGTGACGCGGACTGCGACGGCGCGGGGGCCCTCTGCGTGCTCGGCATCTGCATGCAGCGCGCGGAGGGGCTGTGTGCGGCGCCGAACAGCGAAGAGGGGTGCGCGCCCGGATCCCGCTGCTTCAACACGGATATCCTGACGGACACGGGGGTGTGTTATCCCGTCTACGATCCCGCGACCTGCGAGGGCGTGGAGAGCCGTCATGGCCTTTGCTCCCCGCGGCGCGGGGAGGGGTGCAACCCGGCCTGCGGCGTGGCGTGCGCGGAGGACTCGGTGGGCGCCGGGGACGTGGGCGCGGCCTGCGAGACGGCGGAGGCGTGCTCGCTGCGCGGCGCGACCTGCTACAGCGACGCGAGCACGGCGGAGCCGAACGGCTGGGTCGAGGGCTATTGCCTCGCGTTCGACTGCGCGAGCGACGACGAGTGCGGCCCGGAGGCGGGCTGCTTCCCGGCGGCGGCGGGCGGCGCGCCCGTGTGCATGAACACCTGCGGCAGCGATCTCGACTGCCGGCCTGGCTACGTCTGTCACGTCGTCGACGGCGCGAGCAGCCCTGCCTGCTTCGCGGGCTGCGACGCCGCCGCGACCTGCCCGGCGGGCACGACCTGCCTCGGGGAGCTGTGCGTGTCCGACGACGTCGCGTGCTCACCGGACGTCCCCTCCGGGTGGTGTCCGGAGGGCGAGCGGTGCGACGACGGCGTGTGCCGCAAGGACGTGTCCGCCTGCGAATCCGGGGGTGACGTGCTCGAGCCCAACGATGCTCCGGGAGCCGCGGTGAGCGCGCCCGCGGGCGTCACGGAGGGGCTCACCGTGTGCGAGGGGGACGAGGACTGGTTCAGGATCGTGGTGCCGGAGGGGACGATCGTCCGCGTGGGCATCCAGCTCAGCGACCCCGCCGGGGACCTCGATCTGGTGGCCTATGACGGCGAGGGCCGCCTGCTCGGGTCGCGCTACGGCGAGCAGTACCCGTACTCGTACCGTGATCAGGAGACGGACATCGAGGCGTACGGGTTCTACTCCGAGCGAGGCGGCGCCGAGTACCTCGTCCGGGTCGTCGGCCACGAGGGCGCGCAGAACACCTACCGGCTGGACGTGACCTCGTATCCTTACGTCGACGGCCCGAGCTGCGTGAGCGCCGGCTTCTCGTTCGACGACTGCGCCGGCTTCGGCGACGGCGGCAGCGGGCTCTTGCCGTTCCCGTTCCCCGACCCTGACGACTCGGTCGTCGGCGGCGGGTATGTCTGGGAGACCTTCAGCAACTACCGTTTTGCTCGGCGCGAGCTCATCATGCTCGTCCGCGACGCGCTGTCGGAGACGCTGGGCGCGTTCCCCGGCACGACGCCGCTCTCGCTGATCGACGTCTGCCAGATCGACGGCGTCACGCCCGGGTACGACATCGGCGATCCGCGCCACCCCGAGTCGACGCACGATCAGGGCGGCAATATCGACATCGCGTATTTCCAGACGGACGGCTCGAACGACGGAGAGATCATCTGCGGAGACGGGTCGAAGCACGAGGACGGGTACTGCTCCTCGGCGGCGAAGCGGAATCACATCGTCGATCTCGAGCGCCAGGCGTTCTTCATGGCCAGGCTGTTCCGCTCGCCCCGCACGCGCGTCATCGGCGTGGACAAGATCCTCGCGCCGTTCCTCTCGAAGACGGCGGCCAGGCTGAACGCCCTTCCGGCGCGCGATCCGCGGAGGATCACCGACGCCGAGCTCGCGAGCTTCTCGGACCGGATGGCCTACGGCTCCGGGTGGCCGTATCACCATCACCACATCCACCTCAGCATGGACTGGTGGCCGAAGCGCGCCGCGGCCGGCGGCGGCCCGGCGGCCGCGTCCTTCGCGTCGTCCCCTGTCATCCACCGCTCGCCCGCGGTCGCGGCACAGCGGATGGTATGGCCTCCGCGGCCGTAGCGCGGTGACACCGTGAGCGATTAGGAAGAGAAGAAATTAACCACAGAGGCACAGAGGGCACAGAGGAAGAGAGAGAAAGAGAAGAGAGATGATGAGCTGTTCTCTCTCCCTCTCTTTCTCTCCCTCTGTGCCCTCTGTGCCTCTGTGGTTCAAATCTCTCTTCTTCCCCGAAGCAACCGAGCACCGCTCCGGGCACGCCGGAGGCGAGCCTCCGCTCAGGGCACGATCGTGATCCGGTCGAGCGGGGGCGGCGAGACGGGCGAGTTCGCCGCGAAGTAGTCCCGCAGGGCGTCGAGATCCAGGGCGCCGCCGAGGCGGTCGGTCCCCTCGTTGAGCACGGTGAAGCCGTCGCCGCCCGACGCCAGGAAGCTGTTCACCGTCACCCTGTACGTCCGCGTCGGCTCGAGCGGGGCGCCGTTGATCCGGATCGAGGAGATGTCGACCTTCGAGTCGACAGGCGCGCTCTGGCTGTAGGTGTAGGTGAAGCCGTCCGAGACCTGCAGGATCACGCTCTGCGGCGTTCCCATCGCGCCGACCCGGAACTGCTGCTCCAGCAGCGTATGGATCTGCGCGCCCGTCAGGGTCATCACGACAAGGCTGTTGCCGAACGGCTGCACCGTGAACGCCTCGCCGAACGTCACCACCCCGTCCATGGGCTCGGCCGGCGACGCCGCGTAGCCGAGGTCTGCGCGGACGCCGCCCGGGTTCATGAAGGCGATCTCGGCCCCGCCGGTGCGCGCGTCGCGCGTGGCGGCGCGCTGGGCGTCGGCGATGACGGCGCCCAGCGCGAACAGCCCCGAGCTCATGGGCGGTACAGCGCGATCGAGCGTCGCTGTGATCGTGCCGATCTGCACGTTGGCCAGCGGCGCCGCGAGGTCCCTGTAGCGCGTCACCAGGGCGTCCACCCCCGCGTCGGCGTCCTCGCGCGCCACGACGACGTTGTTCGCCGTCTTCGCCGTCACCTCGCCCGTGGTCCGGCTGATCTCCAGATCGATGTCGGTGACCAGCCGGCCGAACGACGCCGCGCTCGTCACGACCTTGTCGTCGAGGATGCAGTTGTACGCCTGGTGCGTGTGCCCGCTGACGATGACGTCCACGGCGGGGTCCATGTTCGTGGCGATCTCGACGAGGGGGCCAGAGAGGCCCGGGCACTCGTTGAAATGGCCGCTGGGGAGCCCTCCCTCGTGGAGCACCACCACGATGGCCTCGATTCCCTGCGCCTGGAGCTCCGGGACGATGGCGTTCACCGTGTCGACCTCGTCCATGAACGAGAGCCCCGCGACGCCGATGGGCGTCACGATCGACGGCGTGCCCTCGAGCGTCATGCCGATGAAGGCGATCTTCACGCCGTCGAACTCGCGGACGTCGTAGCGCGGGAAGAGCGTCCTGCCGGTCGTCGTGTCCACGACGACGTTGGCGGCGAGGAACTGGAAGCTCGCGCCTCCGAAGAAGGTGCCGTCCGCGCAGCCGTCGACCGGGCTGCACCCGCCGTGCTGCATGCGGAGGAGCTCCGCGGTGCCCTTGTCGAACTCGTGGTTGCCGACGCCGTTGATGTCGAGGCCGAGGAGGTTCATGGCCTCGATCGTCGGCTCGTCGTGGAAGAGCGCCGACACGAGCGGGCTCGCGCCGATGAGGTCTCCGGCCGACACCACCACGGTGTTCGGGTTCGTGGCGCGGAGCGCGGCGACGCGCGACGCGAAGTAGGCGACGCCGCCCGCGTCCACCTGCGTCGTGTCGGGCAGCGTGATCCTGCCGCTGCTGCCCGCCGGGGGCTCCAGGTTGCCGTGGAAGTCGTTGAAGGCGAGGATCTGCACGCTCACTGTGTCGCTGCCGCCCGAGCCGCCGTCGCCGCCCTGGCCGCCCGTGCCGGCGGCGCCCGAGCCGCCGTCGCCGCCCTGGCCGCCCGTGCCTGTGGCGCCGCCGGTGCCGCCACCCGAGGCGGTGCCGGCGGCGCCGCCGGTCCCCCCGACGGGGCTCGTTGCGTCGTCGCCGCAGCCCGCGCCGGCGATCGGCGGCACGATCAGCGCGGCGCCGACAAGCGTCACCCGCCACGCCCGTGCGCACCGCCCCACGACCCCGGAAGCTCCAGTCCACCTCATCCCTGCTCCTCCACGTCGAAGCGCTCGCCGATCCACGCTCTCACAGGCTGGCGTTCGTGGGAAACAGCCGCGTGAACGCCCCGCGGCGGCCTCATGGCTGGCCGCGGCCGCGGCTCCAGAACGCCACGACGTCCTCGGGCCGCTCGCGCTCGCGCAGGACGCGGAGCTCGTCGCCGTCCACGCCGAGCACCGCGGGGATGCCGCGGCTGCAGTGGCGGGACCACATGCTCAGCGTGTAAGCCCCCGTGTCGCGGACGAGCACGAGATCCCCGGGCGACAGCGCCGGGAACGGCAGGTCGCGGGCCAGCACGTCGCCGCCGAAGCACAGGGGGCCGCCGAGGGTGCACGGCGAGAGCGGCCCCTCCTTGGGCGCGGCATCCGCGTCGAGCGCCACGAAATCGTGGTGCCAGTCGGCCGGGTGATAGGCGCGGCGCAGCAGGAAGTCGGCCCCGAGGTGCAGGATCGCCGTGCGCCCGGCCGAGTCCTCCTTCACGTACTCCACGCGCGAGACGGCGAAGCCGCAGCCCGCCTGGACCCAGCGCCCGAGCTCGGTGATCAGCGTGGTCCCCTCCTCGAAGAGCGTCGGCGCCTCCAGGCGCAGCGCGGCCGCGTAGTCCTCGAGCAGCGGCGGCCGGTCGGTGCTCCGGTAGGCGACCGGCAGCCCGCCGCCGATATCCATGGTGCGGGCGGCGCCCGGCCCGAGCGCGCGGCGGATCTCCTGGCGCAGCGCCTCGACGCGGCGGATCCCGTCGACGAGCTGCGACAGCGCGCACCCCTGCGAGCCGACGTGCACGTGCAGGCCGGCGAGCCACCGGTACCGCGCGAAGGCGGCGCGCACGGCGTCGGCCTGCTCGAGCGGGACCCCGAACCTGGAGCGCCGATCCGCGACGCTGGTGAGGGCGATGCTGGACGCCCCGACCTGCGGGTTGATCCGCAGCCCGATGCGGCCGCCCGCCCCGTCGTGCCCGACGAGCGCGTCGATGCGCTCGAGCTCATCGAGGTTGTCGGCGTTGATCCGCACGCCCAGGCGGAGGGCCTCCGCGATGTCGTCGCGCGTCTTCGCGGGGGAGTCGTAGACGATGCGGCCGGGGGGGCACCCGGCGGCCGCCGCGAGCTTCACCTCCTCGATCGAGGCCGCCTCGAGCCCCGCGCCGCAGTCGACCGCCGCGCGGAGGACCTCCACGAGCGGGTTCGCCTTGATCGCCACCGCGTGGAGGGCGCCCGGCGGGAACGCCGCGCCGAGCCGCCCGATGCGCGCCCGCATGCGCCCGAGGTCGTGGAACAGGACCGCAGGCTCCACATCCATCCCGCGGCGCCGCGCCTCGCGGAACGCGCGCGCCATGCTCCCGGGATCCAGCCGATCCGCGTCGCTCATGGGACCTCCCTACAGCAGTCTGGCGCCCGGCCGGGAGGTTGTCCGCCCCTGCTCTCCATCGCGGCGCCCCGCGCCGGCGCTGTCGCGAGCAGGGGCGCGACCCGTATTTCCAGGATGTCTCGCGCCGGTGCGCTCAGCCGTTGCCGTTGACGATGACGTTGAGCTTACCGATGACGAGCCCGGGGGTGTACGACATGGTGGGCATCGCAGGGTCGCCGAACCCCGGGGGGTTGAGGCTCGACGCCGGGATGTTCGTCGAGCGCGCCGTGTACGCCGGCTCGTTCTCGTAGATCTGCCGGCTGAAGTCGGCCTCGAAGTAGAACTGCGTGGTGATCAGCCGGGTCGTGGCCCCGTTGATGCGCGCGACCAGGTGAACGTGGACGGGGCGCCCCGCGTACCACCCCGGCCAGATCGTCCTGAAGCCGGCGACCCCGTTGCGGTCGGTGAGCTGGACGCCGCGGCAGAACCGCTCGTCGTTCTCGACCGTGCGCTCGCCCGGGCCGCTGTACGGCGTGGAGGGGTCCTGGCCGTCGAAGCCGCTGTAATAGCCATCCGCATCGCAGTGCCAGATGTAGATCTCGGCGTCCGGGATGGGCTCGCAGTTGTTCTGGGCGTCCAGCAGGCGGAAATAGAACTGGAACTCGCAGCCGGGATGACCGTCCCGGAGATCGCTGCGGAACAGGCTGATGTCGTTCGGGATCTCGCTGTCGTCGATGAAGAAGGGCCCCTCGATGTCCGTGGTGGTCAAGGCGCACCTGACGGCGTCCTCGAAGATCGAGGGATCCAGGTCCAGCGAGTCGTCGCCCTCCGCGCCGCCCACACCGGCGCCGCCGATACCCGAGCTGGTGCTGCTCGTGCTGGTGGTGCCTGCGCTGCTGCTGGTCGTCGTGCCCAGGCCTCCTCCGCCGCCGCCGGTACCTCCGGCGCTGCTGGAGCCCGGGTCGTCGGTCGCGTCGTCCTCTCCGCAGGACGTGAGCGCGGGCGCGGTGATGGCGAACGCCCCGAGCTTGATGAGGATCTGCCGCCGGTCGAGGACCCAACCGAGCAGATCACGAGCCAGGGGTCCCTTCTTCTCAGCCATACAAAGATCTCCTTGGATAAGTCATGCCACGACCGTGAATTGCTCTGATCAGGCTGGGCGGGGATCGGCGCCCCATCCAAGTTCCACCGACGAATGAGCTCGAGCCGATCGGCCGGGATGCCCACGCCGCCCGGCGGCGCCGTCTCGCTGGCTCCATCGGAGGGATCCACGATCTCCGCATCGCACGCCGTCACGAGGAGCGATGAACGCGCGGGGGCCGGGGATACGGCGAGGGCACGGGCCGCCGGAGCTGCCTGGCAACGGACCGACGCTCCCGCTGTTCAAGGAACGACGGTGCTCCAGGGACATGAGGGACTGCCATCCCTAAGAAAGACTCGCGCGACGTACTACCGGACGCAGTCGCTGTGCGCTGGGGCCGTCAATGGGGATACCGTCGCACGGTTTTATTGTCAAACAGAGTTTTGGATCTTGGGTCGACCGAAGAAGTTGAATTGTGTGATGCTGAGATCAAGTCGGCTCAGCGTCGAGGGGGCGAGAGGGATCGAGTGTCCAGTAAGGATTTCACTTCGCCCGATCGAGCGCGGAACGATGCTGGTCAGTGGGAGGGAGCAGCGCGTATCTCGTCTATGGCCCTCCGCGGGGAAGGCCAGGAGATGGCCGGCGGGTGGAGCTCTCGTCGAGCTGTCCGCCGAACCCTCCTTGACGAGCAGGGACCTCTCCGCGAAGGCGAGGATCTCGTCCCTCTCGCGGCGGGTCGTCACTCCATGGCTGTTGTCGTCGGTGACCCGGCCGAGGTGGGCCCTGGGGTCGAGGTGCTCGAAGACCTTCCCCGGCGACCGCGGCGCTGCCGTGGCTCCTGGACCCGCTCGCGGGGCCGGGTCCGCCGCCGCCCTGCCGCTCATCGTCCTCACGGGAGACGCCGCCGCTGCCGCTCGCGAGGACCGGTCCGACAGTCGTGACGAAAAATTGCAATACGCCTGCGCGCACAATCGTCTCCCGTGTGGCCCAGCCCAGACGAATTCCCGGACGGAGGCGATTTGATCACGCCAGGAGCTCGAAAAGGGGCCGAAGAGGTCGCTTTCCCGGACGCGGGGGGCGCCCGGCGGCGCAGATCGCGGCTGCGCGAGCGGCGGGGAACGGGGCAGGTCGAGCCTCGGGGGCTGCCGCGGGGAGCGCGGGCGAGCCAGACCAGGGCTCGCGGGCCGGGGAAAGCGGGTACGCGTGAGCGTCCGGCACATCGACCGCGCCGGCGCGAGGTCGGGGGAGGGGCGGGAACGGGGCCCGGAGGGTCGCGCCGGGAACAGCCGGGGAGGCGTTCACCCTCCGGCAGCGCCGTCCCATGTTACTGCGCGGGCGTATTTATTTTATGTGGACGTATATTTGTGGACACGTCGGAAAATTGGTATCCACTTCAAGTTCTGCGGTTTCTGTTGTAGGAGTCGCTCCCAAACTCTCCGACAGGACCCCGCATGACCCGCATCCTCCTCATCGATGACTCCGCCGCGATGCGAACGCACATGCGGGCGGCGCTCGAGGGGTCGAAGGAGCTCGGGCCGGCGGTGGAGATCGCCGAGACGGCGAGCGGGTTCGCTGCGCTCCGGCTGATGCACAGGGGCGCGTACGGCGCCGTGATCATCGACATCAACCTGCCGGACATCGACGGGCTGGAGCTCATCCGCTTCATCCGTCAGAGCCGGCACCACCGCGACGTCGCGCTCATCGTCGTCTCGACGATGTCCTCGGCGCGCGAGCGCGAGCGCGCGTTCCGGCTCGGCGCGCACGCGTTCGTCGCGAAGCCGTTCTCGGCGGACACGCTGGCCTCCGCCGTCCGTCGGAGCGTCTCGTCGAGTCAGCTCGGCCTGCGCGTGGCGACCTAGGCGGGCGGCGCGCCGCCGCGGGGAGGCTTCCGGCGCGCCGCCCCGTGCTGGTAGGGTGCGCGGCCATGAAGCTCTGCCCTCGCCGCCTCCGCCTGGCAGCGCCGCTCGCGCTTGCCGTGGCGACCGCCGCCTGCTCTGGCTCGTCTCCGGCTCCCCGCGCCGAGCCGCCCTCCGGCGCCGCCGCCCCGGCGCCCGCGCCGTCCGGCGCCGCGGACGGCCCGACCGGCCTGCTCTCGGAGGAGGACTTCAAGGCGCTCCACCAGCTCCGGGCGGACAAGGCGCCGCCCGCGCGCGGGCAGTCGATCGAGGTGGCCGGGACGAAGGCGTACCTGAGCCTGCCGCGGGACGCGAAGCCGCCCATCCCGGGCGTCGTTGTCATCCACGAGTGGTGGGGCCTGAACGAGCACATCAAGCACTGGACCGACCGCCTCGCCGAGGACGGCTACGCCGCGATCGCCGTGGACCTGTACGGCGGCAAGGTCGCGACCACGCCGGACGACGCGATGACGGCCATGAAGGCGGTCGACGAGGCGAAGGGGATCGAGACGGTGCGCGCCGCGCACCGCTTCCTCACGACCGACGCGCGCGTCTCGGCCCAGCGGACCGGCTCGATCGGGTGGTGCTTCGGCGGCGCCTGGTCGCTCAAGCTCGCCATGAACGAGCCCGAGCTCGACGCTGCGGTCCTCTACTACGGCCGGCTCGTCACCGACGCGGAGAAGCTCAAGGCGATCAAGGCGCCGGTGCTCGGCGTCTTCGGCAACCGGGACGAGGGCATCCCGCCCCAGGTCGTCAACGAGTTCGACAAGGCGCTGCACGAGGCGGGCGTGGAGCACGAAGTGCTCCGGTACGACGCCGATCACGCCTTCGCGAACCCGTCGGGGGAGCGGTACGACACGAAGGCCGCGGCGGACGCCTGGGAGAAGGTGCGGCGGTTCCTGGCCGCGAAGCTGAAGGAGCAGTGACCGCCGAGGCGGGGGCCCGCCGGGGCGCGCTCAGCGGGCCTTGAGCCGCTCGAGCTCCGCGCGGGCCTGCGCGAGCTGCCGCTCGGTCTCCTCGCGCAGGCGCTGCTCTTCCTCGCGCAGGCGCTGCTCTTCCTCGCGCAGGCGCTGCTCTTCCTCGCGCAGGCGCTGCTCCTCCTCGCGCAGGCGCCGTTCTCTGTCGAGCTCGGCGGCGAGCTCCTCGGCGATGCGCTGCGCTTCCTCCTGATGCGCGATGACCTGATCGAGCATGCCGCCGAGGCGGGTGATCATCTCGTCTGCGTCCTCGAGGGGCGCGTTGCCCGCGAAGAAGCGGAGGCGGGGGCCGTCGAGCAGGAGATCGAGGCCGAGCACCTCGGAGGCAAACCGCCCAGCCTGAGGCACGATCCGCTGGTATGCGCGCGGCGGGGAGGCGTCACCCTCCGGGGCCGCGGGCAGCCTGTACGCGTGCAGGCGCAGGCGGGAGCGGTCGAACAGGAAGTACTCGCGGACGCCGAGCCGGGCATACCGCTCGACGTTGACCTGGTGATCCTTGGCGCGGCTGCCGGCCACGTGGACCTCGATCACGAGGTCGAGCCCCTTGCCCTCGTTGTCGACCACCCACCGCATGCGCTCGTGAGGCTCGACGTCGACGACGGCGAGCAGGTCGGGCGCGAACCGCGGCTCGCCGGGATAGAAGACGGCGAGCTCGGACGAGAGGTAGATCTTGCGGCCGACGCGGCGGAAGAAGCCGTCGAGGGCGTCGAGCGCGTCGCGCTTGGCCTTGCGGTGCGCGTCCCCCTCGGGCGGCATGAGCTCCAGCGGGACCTCGGCGGGCAGCATGTCCACGACCCGCGCGCGCTCGGCCGGGGTCATCCGCGCCCACTGATCGCTCGTCGGAGCGCGCGGATCCGCGGGATCGAAGCGGTAACCGGCAGGGAGGGCCTGAACCACGATCCAAGTCTAGCCGATGGCACGGCAACCGGGGAGGCTGCCGGCCCCGCCGCGCGTCAAGATGTCCATTACGTTCAGGCACCCTCCCACGCTTCGATTCCATCGTCGCAGCGGTCTCCCGCCGTCCTTTCACCGGCGATCGCGCGACGCCGGGGCGCCGCTCATGGCGCCGCGACGCTCGCCAGCGCGGCGCCCTGTTCCCCCGCGCGGACCACCCCCGGCGCGCTCGTCACGCGGAACGACGCCCCGTCCCACACGATCGTCGTCACCACGAAGCGCACGTCCCGCCGCGGCGGATCGCTGCGGAACCGCACGCGCCACTCGAGGCGCGCGAGCTCGGGCGCGGGGAGCTGCACCGCCGCGAGCCCGACCGCCGGCGCGAACACGCCGTCGCCGAGCGCCGCGTCCACCTCGCCGTCCCGCGCCGCCAGGGCGAGCTCCGCGGCGTGGTCCTCCCAGAGCACGACGCGGAGCGCCCCGGGGCCGCTGAAGAGCTGGAGCTCCTTCAGCTTGCGGGCGAGGCTCTCGGCGTCGGCCGGCGCGCCGCCCTCGGCGAGCAGCCGGCCGATGCGCGCCGCCGACAGCAGGCGCGCCCACGCGCGCGGATCGTCCGCCCCCGGCGTGCCCTCGGCCGTGGCGACCTTGCGCTGGATGCGCAGCGCCTCGTCGACGCGCCCGCTGCCCGCGGCCGCCGCGGCGAGCCGCAGCCAGCCCCGGGGCTCGGCCGGCGCGAGGTCCGTGAGCGTCGTGTACTGCCGGTACGCGGCCGCGTACCAGCCGTGCCGGAGGTACACGTCGCCGAGCATCTCGCGCGACGCGGGGCTCGTCGGATCGAACTCGACGATCTCCGAGTACGTGCGGAGCGCGTCCGGCTCGAAGCCGCTCGCGGCGAGCACGTCGCCGAGCTCCAGCGCGAGCCCGGGGCTCATGATGCCGCGGTCGCGGAGCCGCCGCCCGTAGGCGAGCGCCTCGTCCTTCCGGCCCGCCTCCGCGAGCAGGCGCACCCGCCGGATCTCCCCCTCCGGGTCGTCGGGCCGCTCGGTGAGCATCTGGCGCACCAGCGCGAGCCGCTCGTCCACCGTCGACAGCGCCGCGAGGCGCTCGTCGACGAGCGTCCAGCGCGCCCTCGGATCGGCGCCCCCGAAGAGCGTGCGCCGCACCGCCGCGGCGATCGCGGGATCGACGGTCCGCCGCATCAGCCCGCGCGCGATGAACCGCTGCGCCTCGGGCTCGTCGGCGAAGCGAACGAGCAGCGCCTCGGCGCCGCCCTCGGTTGTCACCTTCGCCTGGAGCAGCGAGAGGAGCGCGGCCTTCGCGCGCCAGTCCGGCAGCTCGCACGTCGACAGCGCGCCCTCGTAGCGCGCGATGAGCTGCTCGGCCGTCGTGGCGCGCGCGAGGCGCTTCGACCACACGACGAGCCGCTCGGCGAGCGGGCGCCGCGCTGTGTCGCTGCACGGCGACATCACCACGGGCCGGGGCCTGGGCGCCCACGCCTGGGCAGCCCTCCGCGCGGCCGCCGCCCCGTCCGCCGCGCCCGGCCTCGCGGCGGCCGCGGCCGGCTCGGGCGGACCGCCGCCGCCGCGCGGCGCGCCCTTGAGTCGATCCGCGCCGAACGCGCCGGACGCCGTCGGCCCGCCGCCCTCCGCGGCCTTCCGGGGCGCGCGCTCCGACCGAGGGGCAGCCACCGCGCGCTCCTGCCGCGCGTCCTCCAGCTCCGCCTCGTCGGCCGGGGCCGTGGCCGTCGCGGCGGGCGCGGCGGCCGGGGAGGGCGGCGCGGGGGCGGGCGGGGCGAGGTCCGCCGCGGCGCCCGGCGCCCGCGCCTCGGCCTGCGCCGGCATCGCGGGCGGCTCCGCGGCCGGCGCCTGCTTCCTCATGCCGTGGCCGCCTTCCTTGTTCGAGCCCTCCTCATCGCTCGCCGCGCTCGGCTCGCTCCTCGAGCAGCCGGCGGCGACAGCCATCGACGGCGGCGCGAGCAGCGCCGCGAGCTCGCGCTCTCGCTCGGGCGTCAGCGCCGTCAGCCGCTCGCCCCGGAGCGGCGAGCGCCGCCGCCGGATCCCCTGGTTCGCGTAGGCCTGCTCGCTCTCGAGCGCCAGCGTGCTCGTGAACGGCGTGATCAGCCCGTACTCGAGCCCGAGCTCGACCACCTTGCCCCGGTGCGCCTCGATGTCGTCGCCGTCCGCGAGCAGCCGCCGCATCTTCTCGGCCGCCCAGAAGCGCGGCACCAGCGCCGCCCCGACGCCCCGATCGATCTCGATCGGGTGCTCGCGCGCGTACTCCTTCCCGGCGAGCCGCCCCCTCACGATCGCCTTCGCGGGCAGCGCGTGGTGCGTGCGCGCGAGCAGCACGACCTCCTCGCCGCGCGACACCTTGCCGCTCGCGGTGAGCATCGGCTCGTCGAGCCCGGCGCCGAGGTCGATCGCCAGATCGGTGATCGTCGCCGTCTTGATCGCGCTGGCGAGGCGCAGCACCTCGGACGTCGAGCCCTCGGCCTCGTCGATCCGGAACGCCTGCCCGCCCCCGGCGCGCGCGAGCTCGCGCAGCAGCGCGTGGTTCGCGTTCTCGCCGACGCCGACGGTGAAGAAGCGCGCGCGCGAGGCCGAGAGCGACCGGCGGAGCCGCTCCGACAGGCGCGCGCCCGTCACCTCGCCGCTCGTCGCGAGCCCGTCGCCGATGTAGATGACCGCCGGCTGCTCCTTGCCGTGCACGCGCCCGAGCGCCGACTCGAACAGGGCGCCGAGGTCGGTCGCGCCCCCTGTCGCGTGCTCGGCCAGCCGCGTGAGCGCGGCGGAGATCTCCTGCTCCGACGCCTCGGCCAGCCCGTCCCTCGGGTGCAGGACAGCGGGCGCCGCGTCGAGCGCGATCAGCGCGAAGCGGTCCGACGGCGACATCGCCCGCAGGATCGCCTCGGCCGCCGACGCCTTCTGCTGCCGCGACGGCTCGTCGGCCGACGCCGACGTGTCCACAACGACGACGAGGTCCGCGGGCAGCTCCTTCAGCTCGGTCCAGTCCACGTCGGGCACGTACCGGGCCATCACGTAGTCGGCGCGGTCCTCGCCCGCGGCGAAGCGCGACACGCGCAGCGGCGACGCCTTCGCCTTCACGGAGGCCTCGAGCTGGAAGTCCGCGCGCGGCTCGTAGCCGCTCCGCCGCATGCTCACGCGCCGCCCGCCGTCCTCGATCACGGCGTCCGCGAGCGTCGCGATCTGCATGCCCTGGCCGGCCTGGCCCAGGTCGACGGAGAGCGAGAACTCGCCGATCTGGACCGGATCGCTCGAGCGCATCGGGTACACGTAGGCGAGCTTGCCGGCCGGCGCGCCGAGCATCTCCACGTACCGCAGCACGACGCGCCGGGAGCCGCTCGCGGGCACCGGGAAGATGCGGGCGCGGTAGCTGTGCCCATCGACCCACTCGAGAAGCGCCGGCTCGTGGCCGGTCTGCACGGCGGTCTGGTACCGCTGCGCCGCCTCTCTCCGCTCGATCACCTCCCCCTCGACGAGCACGCCGTCGGTCTCCACGGCGAACGAGCTCACGAGCGCCCGCTCGGGCACGGTGAACCAGTACCAGCCCTCGACCTGCCGCCCGCCCGGGTTCGAGAAGGTCTGGTCCACCTCGGTCTCGGCGATGCCGTCGCGCACGACCGCGCGCACGACCTGCCGGCTGATCTCGAGCGTGCGCGCCTGCGCCCCCGGGGCGCCCTGCAGGTCGACGCCGTAGATCCGGCCGGCGCCGCTGCCCTCGCCCGCGAGCGGCCGGTGGTCGCCCATGCCGCCGGTCCAGTCCTCCCAGTAGGCGAGCGGCGCGACCTTCGGCGCGGCGTCTCCGGCGACTGTCGCCTGCTCCCCGGCGTGCACCTCGACGCGCCCCCCGGGCGCCGTGACCAAGGCGAGCCCGCGCGCCACGTACACGCTCACCTCCTTGCCCGAGCGCCTCATCGACAGGCCCGCGTCCGCCGCCGAGACCCTGACGTCCCCGAGCGTGTGCGAGAGCTCGCCGCGCTCGGACGGCGGCGCGTCGAGCCACACCTCGCCCTGGGCGAGCGAGAGCCCGCCCGCGCCGAGCGCGATCTCCGAGTCTGCGCGGAGGAACACCGCCGAGCCGTCGGCGAGCCGCACGAGCGCCCGCGCTCCCTTTCCGGTCGCGAGCTCGGCCCCGACCGGGATCGGGATGCCGGACACAACCGTCGACCGCCTGTCGTCCTGCGCGCTCTCCGTCAGCGTGACGTCTCCCGAGGAGAGCTCCAGCCGCGCGCCGATGGCGCTGGCCTTCGCGGGCGGTGTTTCCCGGGTCAGGACGAGCGCGGTCACGGCCGCCGCGAGCGCGAGCGCCCCGGCCGCGAGCCGCAGGCGGAGGCTGCGCCTGCGCCGCGCCGCCTCGCCTTCCGCCGCGGCTGCGCGTTCCCGTTCCGGTTCCGGCGCTCCGGCCGGCTCTTCGTGTTCAAGCGACGACATCCAGGACCTCCTCGCCGCGGCGGCTCTCGTCCCCGGAGCCCAGCGCGGGGTCACCCGCAGACGTCCCGTGCCCCGCGACGATCTACCGAAGCGATCGCGACGGCCATCGTAACGGGAAAGCGCGGACGGCGCGTGGCGCTCCTGGCGTTTTCTCTCCCTCTCCCTTCCATCCGCCGGTTGACTCAGGCCACCCCGCGTACCCCCGGTCAGGGCGGTCGAGCGCTTTCATCAGGCCTGGGCGCGCTCTATAGCGTCATGGAACAGGCCGCCTGGGCAGGAGTGGAGTCCGATCGCCCTGACGAACGGCGGTTTCTGGGGGTTTATCCATCCAAGGAGGGGGCGATGACAGGACTGCTTCCGGGATTCCGGAGGTTCATCGGCTATGTATCCCTTGTCGCTCGGAGGCGGAGGTTCCGCAGGGCGCCGGATCTGCCGGGCCCGCGCTTTCCCGCGACGGTGGTGAGGACGGTCGACGGGGACACGCTCCACGTATGCGACGAGCGGGGCGTGGACCACGCTATCCGCATGCTCTCGATCGACACGCCGGAGACGCACTTCCTCGGCGCCTCGCAGGGCTACTGGGCCGAGATGGCCGCCGCGCGGCTGTCCGAGCTGCTCCCCGCGGGCGCCGAGGTCGAGATCCAGACGGACGAGCAGCCGAGCGACGCTTACGGTCGCGTGCTCGGGTATGTCATCTCGGGAGGTCGGCTCATCAACCGGCTGCTCCTCGAGGAGGGCCTGGCGATGACCTATATCGTCGCCCCGAACCTGCTTCACGCACAGGACCTCTCCGAGGCCGCGCAGCGGAGCTTCTCCGCGCGGCGCGGCATGTTCAGCGATCCCAGCGTCCTCCTTCCGTACGAGTTCCGGTGGAGCCTGAGGGGCCAGTCGAGCGCGAAGCTCGTCGGCAGCCTGTCCCGGGGTGAGGTGTTCGACCTGTCGGAGCGCGAGCAGGTGCCCTGCTGGGATCGGGTGTTCTTCTTCGACGTGCGCGACGTCAAGGAGCCCTTCGTCCGCATCGCTCCGGCGAGGCGCGCGCGCGACGGAGGGTAGCCGCCCAGGCCGTCGCAGTTGCTCGTCATCCACGTTGAGCTGGCGGATCGTTCTGAGCGCCTCTGCCACACGCGTGGCAATTTGCTACATTCCTTCCCGCACCCGGAGCCGATGGCCCTGGCCCGGCGTCTGCCAGGTAGAGCAAGAACAGACGGGTTTCCCGCGCCGGGCGCTCGGCTCCGCGCTTCGTCCGGAACGCGCTCCTGGCGGACGCGACCTTGGCACAGGAGCCGCCTATGGACGGACCGGCTCATGGTGCCTGGCCTCCGTGCCTGGCGAGCCGTCATGCTGCGTGGGCCGGACAGGCGCGCTGGAGCGTCGGTGCGCGCGATCGTTCGTTCCACATCGATCGTTCCCTCGGGAAGGAGCGCTTTTATGCCTGTGAAGAAGATGGATGTGTCGTGCCTTGTCGCGTGCACCGCGGCGCTCTCGCTCGGCCTCGTGCATTGCGCCTCGACGCCGGGCGCGGCGCCCGAAGATCCCACCGGCCCGCGCGAGGCCCCGCCCGCTGCGGCCGGAACGATCGCGCCGGCCGGGCCGAGGGCGCCGATGAACGCGGACCCTCCGCCCGGCCCCGACACGCCGCGCACGAGCTACTTGCCGGTGGAGGACAAGGAGCCGTTCGCCGCCGTGGTCGCCCGGATGAAGGCCGAGAAGCCCGCGGTGATGAAGCGCCATCAGACCCTGCTCGACGAGCGGTACGACCTCTCGAACCGCCCGGCGCAGGGCGTCACCATGTCGCGCGGCAAGCCTGTCCAGGCCGGCGTCCGCGTGAAGCTCCCGAAGGGCACGACGTGGGAAGGGCTGGCCGCGCTCACGCCCGACGCGATCCGGGAGCAGGGGCTCTGGCCGAGGGGCTTCCTGCCGCTGCCGCACGCGAACCACCCCGAAGGGGGAATGGTCTTTCCGAAGTTCCACATCGACGAGCTGAAGCGCCAGACGGCGCGTGACCTCACGCGCTTCGATCTCGACTTCGACCTGCCGGATCACGTCATCTCCGAGTTCCCGGCGCCGATCTACCTGACAACGCGGCCCGACCTCGGCGACGTCTCCAGGGGGCAGCTCGTCACGATCGACAACTTCTACGAGATCTTCAACGGCATCCTGACGCCGAAGCAGCTCGAGGGGCTCCGGCTGCTCGTCACGCCGTTCCCGCAGATGCAGTTCAACGCCACCGCGGACCGGCGCTCGGAGCGGGCGAGCCTCGGCGTCGCCTGCTTCGATTGCCACGCGAACGGGCACACGAACAACGCGTTTCACCTCGTGGGCGACACCCGGCCGCAGGAGTTCCGGCACCGGGTCGACACCCCGACGCTCCGCGGCGTCAACATCCAGCGCCTCTTCGGCTCGCAGCGCGCGCTGAAGACCGTCGAGGACTTCACCGAGTTCGAGCAGCGGGCGGCGTATTTCGACGGCGATATCGTCATCGCCGTCAAGAAGGGTATCAACATCCTCGACCGCGGGCACCAGGTGCACGCGATGTCCGAGTTCCAGGAGATCCTCGACTTCCCCCCGGCGCCGAAGCTCGCCGTGGACGGGCGCCTCGACCCCGCGAAGGCCACCCCGGAGGAGCTCCGCGGCGAGCAGGTCTTCCACGGCAAGGGCCGGTGCGGGACGTGCCATGTGGCGCCGTACTACACCGACAACCTGATGCACAACCTGCGGGCAGAGCGCTTCTTCAAGCCCGAGCTCATCAACGGCCGGATGGCCACCGCCGACGGCCCCATCAAGACCTTCCCGCTCCGCGGCATCAAGGACAGCCCGCCCTACCTGCACGACGGGCGCCTGCTCACGCTGGAGGACACCGTGGAGTTCTTCAACCTCGTGCTCGGCACCAAGCTGACCGCGCAGGAGAAGGCCGACCTCACGGCGTTCCTGCGGGTCCTCTAGTTTCTGGTCCCGCCTGTCAGAAATCCTGGCGGGACTGTCCCGCGGGGGCGAACCGTCGCGATCCGTCACATCCCCGGGCAATTTGGGAGGGCGTGACGACGGATCGCACCCCCTCGGACGGCATGGGCCCAACCCGGGCCCAATGGTCAAGCCCCGGGCCTGGGGAGCTCGCTGTGATCGCTCCGTCGCCTCGGGCGGCCGTGATCGCCTCGCTCGCCAGCACCCTGAGCCGCGCCGTCGCCCTCGGGGATGAGGTGGCGGCCCGGGTCGTTCACGAGGCGATCGGCCGCCTGTTCGGGCTGCCGGTGGCACCGGAGCGGTGAGCAAGCTTGGGCCGAACGTCGAGCTCGCCGCTCGCGTGGACTCGCTGCCGGAGCCTTGCCGCTCGCCAGCACCCGCGGGCTCTGCTGAGATCGCCCGCGCGCAGTGGTTGCGCGCCGAAGCGCCCCGGAGACCTCCGGCAAAGTGCTATCGGCAAGCAGCAGGCCTGTGCCGGGGAGGCAAGCGCGAGGGCGTACGCGGCGATCGACCTCTCGCCGCGATGATGCCTGGCGACGCCTTGGCGGAACTGCGGACGCCACAGGGAGCGGTGAGAAAAGGAGCGGCGAAGGGGCTCCTGCATGTTGGCACGGATGCCGCCGGGTTGCGGAGCCATGTTGGCTTCAAGCGGCGCCTCCGTTGCTTCTGCTGGACCGGGTGCGGTGCATCTTGCGCCGTGGGCGAAGTTTCCGGCGGGGTACGCGCCCCATCGCCCCGACGAGACGGTCCTTCATGGGCTGGTCGAGAGAATCTCCAATCGTTCCTCGCGCACGCGCGCGAAACCTACGAGCGGTCGCTACCTCGGTACGTAGTGCAGGCGTTTCGCGGTTACCTGCGCTGCCGAGTCTTCGCGCATGGATTTCTACGGTTCCATTGCGATGAGTGCGGTCAGGACCTCCTGGTCGCGTAAGGTGGGCGCCCGGCGCCTTGCCGGCTCTCGCCGGTAGGTCTCCGGGCGCCCCCTTCCGAACCGGGCATGCACCTTTCGTTATGCACCCGGCTCTCCCTGATGGATCGCGAAGAGAGGCCGGCGGGCAGAGGCTAGCCGGTAGGGTTCGACGCGGGTCCGGCCAGCGATAAACAATGTAACACCGCGATGGTGCCATTGTCCGCGGCGGATCCAGCGCTCCTTCGAGGGTGGGTAGATGCCAGGAGTACGGCTTTGAACGGGTATTCATGACGACACCTCCCGTCGCTGCGCTCGGCGGATCGCTGAGCCGGGCATTCACTTCGCCGACCGGCCCTGCCGCGGCGACCGTTGCATGCGCGGGAAGACTGCGATGCGCCTTCCTTGCTCGGTGTGCGTGTCCGTTATCGTCGTCGACGAGGGGACACGCCGGCAGCCGTGCTCGCGCATCGTCCGCACGACGTCCTCGATGCTCGTGGTAACGGGCAGGGTGGCGAGCTCGTCCGACAGCTGTCGTGCGCGACGCTCGAACCTGAGCTTCACCGCGTGCAGCGGAGGGCCTCGGGCGTCTTGACGAGGCACGAACCACGACGACGATCACCACGTCGAGCGCGCGGAGGTGCCGCATGTCCGAGGAGGAGAGCGAGAGCGACCCCAAGCAGAAACACGCCCCCCGACCCGCCGGCTCCACACAGGGGAGCAGAGCGGATGAGAGCCCTCGCCTCCTGCGCCCCCGACGCCACTGGGCAAGCTGCAGCAAACGCTTCCCGAGGACGGCCACTGAGATCGGCCGGACGACTAAATACCCCCTCCGGCGATCATGACGCTGCGGCCCGCCCGGAGACCCAAGCGCCAGTCCTCCAGCGCAAGTAGCCCCAACACCGGGGCAAGTAGCCCCAACACCGGGCAGGAGATCGCGGCATTCTCCACCTGCGCGGAGATCGGACCTCGCCTCGAACCGCGGAGGCCTACGTGATGGCCGACCCCCTCCCGCCCGACGCTTCGGCGCCGCCCCCGTCCTCGGAAATGCGCGCGCCGGCGCCGCCTCCCACCGCGGTCCTGCCGGCGGCCTCTCCGGAGCCCGCGCGGGAGCGAAGGGCGCTCGCGGTGCTGGCGATCGCCGCGGTCGCGGCCATGGTGTGGATCACCCACCCGGTGGGGATCGGCATCCTCCTCGGCACGCTCAACGCCTTCACGATGCAGCCGTTCTACGAGCGGATGCGGGCGCGCGGGCGTCGACCCGCGGTGGCGGCGGCGATCGCGGTCGGGCTGTCGTCGATCGTGATCGTCGCGGTGCTGGCCGGGATCTCATCGCTGCTCGTAGGCCGGGGCGTGGTGCTGGCGGGGGCGCTCATCGCCGCGCTCTCCCCCGGGGCCCCGGCCCGGGAGCGCGTCGTCGAGTGGACCCGGCGCCTCGAACCGCTCGGGCTCCGCGCCGACGATCTTCCCGCCCGGCTGCGCGACGCCGCGGCCGAGCTCGCCGCCCGCGCCGCCGGCATCGCGGCGTTCGTCGCCTCGGCCAGCTTCAGCGCGCTGCTCGGCTTCTTCTTCGTGTCGATGACCACCTACTTCGTCCTTCGGCACTGGACCTCGCTCGCGCGCCGCGCGGAAGACGTGCTCCCGCTGCACCCACGCCACACCCGCGCGTTGCTCGACGAGTTCCGGGTCGTCGGCCGGACGACGCTCCTCGGCACCGTGCTCACCGGAATCGCGCAGGGGTTTCTCGCGACGATCGGTTACCTCATCACGGGGGTGCCCGAGGCGGCGTTCTTCGGCGCCGCGACGGCGGTGGCCTCGCTGGTCCCCGCGGTCGGCACGCTGCTCGTCTGGGTGCCGGCGGGCGTGTACCTGATCCTCACGCACCACATCGCCATGGGGATCGTCGAGCTCGCGTGGGGGGCGCTGGTGGTGGGGGGCGTCTCCGACTACGTGATCCGCCCGCGGCTCGTGGGCCGGGGCTCGAGCATGCCAGCGCTCTTCACGTTCGGCGCGCTGTTCGGTGGGGTGGAGACGTTCGGGCTGATCGGGCTCTTGCTCGGGCCGCTGGTGATGGCGCTGGCGATCTCGACGCTGCGGATCTACGTGGCAGAGATGAAGGGGAGGCGCACGGAGGGCGAGGCTCGGAGGTGATCGAGGTGGCGAGATCGACGCTCAATCGTCCATCCTGCTCCTGGCTGCCGCCCCGGGGCAGGTCTCGACGCCGCGCGCAAGCTTCCGGTTCACCACCGCCCCCACGAGGAGCGCTGCCGTGAACAAGTACAGGCCGATCATGGTCACGCCGATCACCGCGAGCCCCGCCAGGTAGGCGCCGCCATCTCCCGCTTTGGCGATGTAGAACGCATAGGCGAAGCCGAACAGGATCTCGAGCGCGACGGCGAGCAGCGCACCGGGGAGGATCGGCACGCCACGCCGGGCCCGGGGCGGGATGCCGACCCGGTACAGGGCACAGACGGACGCGAGGACGATTCCCGCGCTGACGCAGAAGCGGAGAAGGCGGCTCGCCAGGGTCGGGGCTTCGGTCGCCCGCGGCGGCGGGATCCACCGCCCGAGCCCACCCATCGCGCCTTGGAGCGCGGGGCCCAGGGACGCGAGGAGAGCAACCGCGACCGGCAGGGCGATGCACATGCCGATGGCGAGCAGGCGCTTCTTCCACCAGGGACGCGCGATCCCGGTCCCGATCTCGAGGGAGTCGAAGATCGAGTGCACGCCGCTCGAGGCGAGCCAGATGAAGACCGCTGTGCTCCCGACGCCCACCGAACCCTCGTTCCAAGTGGCGAGGTTGATCAGCTCGGCGCTGACGAGCTGGCGGGCCGCTGCCGGGAGCGGGCTCAACAGCTGCACGACTGCGCTCCAGTTGTTCGTCGAGAAGCGCCCGGCAAGGAGACCCGCGACAGCGGCGAGCGGCACGAGCGAGAGAAATAGCCAGAACGCCGTCTCGGCGGCGAGGCCGAGGACCCTCGTGCGATCCAGGCAGACGAGCACGTCCTTCGACCAAGCGCCGGCGCGTGAAAACCGCCGCTTCCATCCCGCCAGCTTCAAGATGTGCAGCCGACGCATCGATGCCTCCCACCTCGGGGCTCCATGGGCTCCTCTTCTGCATCCGGAACCGCCCCTCCGCGTCCTCCTCCCGTAGCTCCCTCTCGTGCAGCCGCGCGACGGAGCCGGCTCTCTGCCGATCCACCTCGGCGGCGTGCTTCTCCAGCCGATCGCACGACCGCGACAGCGCCCGTGTCGAGCCGAGGAGAGGATCGCGGGCTCGAGACGGTCGATCATCCGACGGACCGACAGCTCGTCGCGTGCGTGACGCGGAACTTCAACCTCGGCGACCCGGGGGTGCAGCGAGGGGCGTTGTTGCCTCGGCGCGCCCGTCGATCGCGTACGGGCGCGGCCGAGGACCTCGTTTCGCGGAACGGGTACGGATATACTGTCAGTGTCGCGCGTCGTGTGATCGCGCCCCGACATGGCCAGCGAAGGCGCGTCGACGTCACGCCGCGCGCCCGCGCGTGAGGAGCTCGCGCCACCGCTGCGCGGAGACCCGCGCCGGCTCCGTCGTGTCCACGAACCCCTCGAGCACGCGCACGAATTTCTCCGGATCCTCGCAATGCGGGTAGTGCCCGACGGCGTCGAAAAGATCGAGACGGCTGCCCGGCATCGATGCGTGCGCGTCGCGGGCGTGGGCGACGGGAATCACCGGGTCGTTGGTCCCCCACACGATCAGCGTCGGCACCTCCGCCGTCAGGTACAGCCGGTCGTGCGCGCTCACGCGCTGGCCGGCGCGGTCGATCACCGAGCGCAGGGTCTGGACGAACGCGCGCCGGGCGTCCGCGTCCGCGAGCGATGAATAGGCGTTGACGAACTCGACGAGCACCGGGCCGGGTCGCCGGCCGCGCCGCTCCAGTAAGCGCACGGCGGCGCGCGCGAGGAAGCGCTCCGGGTGGAGAGCGAAGCGGACGAGCGCGCGGGAGAGCGGCCAGCAGCCAATCGGCAGCGCCAGCTCGGCCCCAGGCAGGCTCAGCGCCCGCAGGAGCGCGTTCACCTCGATCCCGAGGCCGCCGCTGCCGACGAGGACGAGCCGCTCGCAGCACTCGGGGAACTGGTAGACCGTCTGCATGGCGACGCCGCCGCCGAATGAGTGCCCGACGAGCGTGCCGCGGTCGTGTCCGAGAGCCGCCATGAGGTCGCGGATGCTGCTCGCATACGCGCCGAGCGAGTAGTCGGTCCGCGGCTTGGCGGAGGCGCCGTGGCCCAGCAAATCCGGCGCGACGACGGTGAACCGCCGGGCGAGCGCGGGGATCACGTGCCGCCACGTCGCCGAGCTCCCGACCATGCCATGGATGAGCACCATGAGCGGGCCCCGGCCTTCCCGGCGGAAGGCGATGTCGTGCCCGTGGATCGTGGTGTGGTGCAGCTCCATGACACGAAGCGTAATGCGGTTCCGGCCGGTGTCGCTCAGATCCGACCTATGCGGGTCGCGCCTGGTCGAGCGGGCGCTCGTCCTCAGCCGGAGCCGCGTCTCTTCGCCGCCTTGTCCTCCGTGTCGAGCCGCTGCGCTTCCTCGTCGTAACGCACCTCGTCGGCGCGGATCTCCGCCTCGGTCTGCTCGCGGATCGGCGGGCGCGCTGCCTCCGGTTTGTCTTCGCCGAAGATGGCCTTGGCCGCTCCCCGGCCGAGGCCGTAACCGAGCCATGCTGTGAACCACGACATGGTCAGCCCTCCTTCCTGGGCTTCTTGAGGCGTCGTACGCGCCCCTCGACGTCGCTTCAGACGTGGTCGGCGCCCTGCTTCACCTCGTCCCACTTATCGTCGGTCGTCTCGGCGATCTCGTGGAGCTTGGCCTTCGCGACGTCGAGCTTAATGTGCAGGGTGTCGAGGTGGGGCTTCGCCAGAGCTTGGCCGCTCGCTGATGTGAGCTGTCGAGGCCGGAGCTCGAGCCGCCGTCCCGCGCGGATGTCGCAGCGCTCGAAGAGCACAAGCGACCTGCGAGCATGAAGACGATGAAGTTGAAGTTCGGCGTTGTTCTCGGCTGGAGCGGCGCCCTGGCCTGGCGGCGACGAAGTGCACGGCGTCGTTCTTGTCGTTTTGGGGCTAGTGCTCTGACACGATTCTGTTGAACCAGTCGGACCCGAAGATTCGCTCGGCGTCGCCGACGGTGAACTTCCAGTTGATGTTGCGGCGAGCTCGATCCGCAGCTGCAGCCCACTGCCGGACGCGACCCCGGAGCTCCGCGAGGGTTGGGATGCGGTTGCGATCGAGGCATTCCCTGGACACGAGGCTGGCTTCGATCTCCGCGGCGTTGAGCCAGCTCGCGTGCTTGGGCGTGTGGTGAAACGCGAAACGCGAGGCGAGCGCGTGGCCCCGCTCGGTCCCGAAGGCCTTGATGAGCGATGCGGCGGTGTGAGTACTGAGGTTGCCCAGCGCCAGGTGAATCCACTGTCCTATCGGATCTATTATGGCTTCCTGTTCCGCGAGGGAATGCGGGCAGACGAGGCTGGAAGGCTAGAACCGTCCGATCTCGATCTCGAGCGCGGCGCCGTGGTGCTCGACGAGAATACGACGGATGACCCGCGGGCCTGTGCGCTCTACCCCGATGTCGTGCGCGCGCTTCGAGCCTATTCTGCTATATCTCCACCGAAGCAGCGCGTCTTCATTGGGCCGAACGGCCCACTGCCGGGGTGCAAGGGGGCGCAGAACTTTCGAAATCACCTGCGTCGCGCCGGAATCGATCGGCCTGAGCTCTTCGAGGCCACTCATTCGAGGCTCAACATCCGCTTGCATGACACCCGTGCGACTTTCATTACAATCAAGCTCGCGAACGGCCGCACGGAGACGTAGATCTCCGATCGGACCGTGCATAAGTCGAGCCGTCAGATCCACCACGACAAGCGCGCGGCGCGCAAGGTCGCTGAGATCGGCTTGGGGGACTTCGCGCCTCTGGACGAGGCGATCCCCTAGCTGAACGGCAAGGGCGGCCCTTCAGGTGGAGGCGCTCCCACGTCCGCGGGACTGGAGGCAGGCTCGCCGTCCCGCGCGCTGCACGGCCAAGCACCCGGCGCGGTCGATGACCATGCCGGCCAGCCGCACGGGGCGACGCGACGGCTACAGGCGCCGCGTTGGGCCCCGCGTTGGGCCACACCGGAGCCGCCCTCGGCGGCGAAACAGGCGGAACCCATGGGAATTGCTACTGCTTCCCACGACCGCCCATTATCGACCGGTTTCTCTGGCGGGACTCTTCCGCGGGTGCGAACCGTCGCGACCCGTCACATCCCCGGGGATCCGGGGAGGGCGTGACGACGGATCGCACCCCCTCGCGAGGCATGAGCCCAACCGGGCCCAAGGGCCAAGCCCCGGGCCTGTGGAGCTCGCCGTGATCGAGCCGTCACGTCGAGCTGCGGTAGTCGCCTCGCTCGCCAGCACCCTGAGCCGCGCCGTCGCCCTCGGGGACGAGGTGGGGGCCCGGGTCGTTCACGAGGCGCTCGGTCGGCTGCTCGGGCTGCCGGTCGCACCAGAGGGGTGAGCAAGCTTCGGCCTCGCCAATTGCTGTCGGCAACCAGCAGGCCTGTGCCGGGGAGGCAAGCGCGAGGGCGTGCGCGGGCGATCAACCTCTCGACGCGATGATGCCTGGCGACGCCGTGGCGGAAGTACGGACGCCACAAGGAGCGGTGAGAAGGAGCGGCGAAACGGCTCCTGCATGCTGGCACGGAGGCCGCCGGGTCGCGGGGCCATGTTCGAGAGAACCGCCACCGCGATCAGCTCGTGTAGGATACCGCCGTTGGACCGCGCCGCGCGTATCCCGTCCTCTGCCGGGACGGCCTGTTCTACCCTGGTCCAGGCTTCCACACCGACAGCCTCACGCGCCGTCGGGGTGTTGTGCGTGCTTGTCCCGGGCGGGGGTATCGCCCGCGCGCGGCGATCCTCGGGTCCTCTCGGTCCCATCGAAAATGGCCCTGGCGCTTGCATCGAGCCGCGGACCTGGCTACGTCAGTGTTTCCGTGACTCCCGCCCCCTCGCCCTACGGTGTCCTAGGCCCCCTCGACGTTCCCCTCGGCCTCGGCCTGCTCCGGCTGACCACGGAGGGGCGCCCCTCAGAAGAGGACGCGACCGCCGTCATCCACGTTGCCCTCGATCAAGGCATACGCCTCCTCGACACCGCCGACTCCTACTGCCTCACCGACCGCGAGGTCCACTATGGAGAGCGCCTCGTGCGCAAGGCGCTCGACGCGTGGTCCGGCCCGCGCGACGACGTGCGCGTCATCACCAAGGCGGGCCTCACCCGACCCAAAGGGCGATGGGTCCCAAACGGCAGCCACGACCACCTGCGCCGCACTGTCGAGGGCAGCCTGAAGGCGCTCGGCGTCCCGCGGATTTTCATGCTCCTCCTCCACGTGACCGACCCCAAGACCCCCCTCGAAGAGAGCCTCGCCGCCCTCGCCGAGCTCCAGAAAGAGGGCCTTGTCGAGCACCTCGGCCTCAGCAACACCTCCATCGCAGAGGTCCGCCAGGCCGAGCGGCACTTTCCGGTGCGGGCCATCCAGGAGGAGCTGAGCGTCCTCGATCGCGGCAGCGCCGCCCGAGGCCTCTGCGAGCTCGCCAAGCAAATGGGCATCCCGTTCCTCGCCCACCGGCCGCTCGGCGGTCACGCCAAGGTCGATAGCCTCCTCAAGAACCGCGCGATCAAGCCCATCGCCGCGCGGCACAGCGTCACGCCCCAGGAGGCGGCCCTCGCGGCCCTGCTCGATCTCGGCCCCCCAGTCCTTCCGCTGTTCGGGGCGACCAAGCGGGAGAGCGTCGAGTCCTGCTTGCGCGCGCTCCGGGTCCCCTTTGGCGCGCGCGATCGAGCCGACCTCTCGAAGACCAGCTTTGCGCCAACGGCCGATGTGCTGGCCTCGGTCGCGCCCCCCGTGGTCCC
Source organism: Sorangium sp. So ce176 (assembly GCF_051519835.1). Lineage (NCBI taxonomy): Bacteria > Pseudomonadati > Myxococcota > Polyangiales > Polyangiaceae > Sorangium > Sorangium sp. So ce176. Next base: position 9,177,522 of record NZ_CP150371.1, on the reverse strand, counting down.
CGTCGGCCTGCGCAAGCTCGAGCCCGGACAAGGCCCCGGCGATGCGCCCGAGGTGGTCGTGGTCATGGGAATTCAAGGGGCAGGGAAATCGTCGGAGGTCGCCCGCTACACGGCCAAAGGGTACGCGCGCCTGAACCGCGATGAGCTCGGCGGCACGCTCGATGGCGTGGTCAAGAAGCTCGGAGAGCTGCTCTCTTCGGGACAAACGCGGGTGGTCCTCGACAACACGTACGGGACGCGCGCGTCGCGCTATGCGGTGCTCCGGATCGCGCACGCGCACGGCGTGCCGGTCCGGTGCCGGTACCTGGCCACGCCCATCAACGAGGCCTACGCGAACGTCGTCCTGCGCGTCCTCGAGCGCCACGGCAAGCTGCTCGGGCCGGAGGACATGAAAGCGCTCGGCAAAGAGGATCCCAACCTGCCGCCGCCGCAGGCGCTCTCGCGGTGGGCCGCGAATTTCGAGGCGCCGCACGTGGATGAGGGGTTCTCGGTGGTCGAGGAGATCCCGTTCGCCCGGCGCGTTGATCCGCTCTTCACGGGCAAGGGCCTGCTCCTCGACGTCGACGGCACGCTGCGAAAGACGAAGAGCGGCGAGATCTACCCGCGCGACCCCGACGACGTCGAGCTCCTGCCCGGTCGGCGCGCGGTCCTGGAGCGCTGGGTCAACGACGGATACACGCTCTTCTTCGTGTCAAACCAGAGCGGCATCTCGAAAGGATCGGTGACCGAAGAGGCTGTCGTGGCCGCGTTCTCGCGGACGATCGAGCTCCTCGGCCTGCCCGTGGCCGAGGCCGTGTACTGCCCGCACCCGGCGTTTCCGGTCGGCTGCTTCTGCCGCAAGCCCCTGCCGGGGCTCGGGATATCGCTGATCCAGCGCCATAAGCTCGCGCGCGAGCACCTGGTCATGGTCGGCGACATGGAAAGCGACAGGGAGTTCGCGCGCGCGCTCGGGGCGAAGTACATGACGGCCGAGGAGCTCTTCCCGGGCGAGTGAGCGCCCGCGACGAAGAGCTATCCACGCGCCCGCGCTGCACATGCTCCTGCTCGCGCCGGCGCACCTTCAAGGTGCTCGGCGTGCATCTTCGTTGGCTCATAGCAACCCGGGCGGGTCGCCACGCCGAGCCTTCTCGATGCATGGATAAGTCGCTGATACAGTGCCACTTTCCAGAGGGACGCGGTTCGCGCAAGGTTCTCTATGTCAACCAGCGCGTGCAGCGTGGCGGTACGGTGGGACGGTGATACCGCGAGCCCTTCACCGCGGGCGACGCGGCGGCGGGAATAAGGCGGCGAGCGGCGGCGGTTCTGCGCCGGTGCTGCGCCCTCACGGACGACCGCCGGGTCGGCTATCCTCCGCTTCGGACATGCTGCTTCCGGAACGTCCTTCGTCGTCCAGCCACGCTCCCTCGGCGCGGTCGCCGGCGCGCCTGTGCCGGGCATCGAACCGGGTGGTTTAACCTCGTTGCGCGTGCGCGTTGGGCATGCTGTTCGAGGAGGGCGAGGCGCTATATTACAAGAGGCGGCACAGGAGCGAGAGCGGATCCATGTCCACCGCGACAGTCCCGTCAGCGAAGGCGCGCTCGAGCGAGAGCCGCACCAGGCCGTCCTGCTGCGGCTCGACGCGCTCCTTTGCGATCGGGGGTCGCAGCACGTAGCGCAGCAGCGCTTCCCTCGCCGCGGCATGGTGCGCACCGGCGCGCGTCGCTGCGTGCAAGGTGAAGCCATCGAGCGCAGCGCACAACGGCTTGTCGTACGCGAGCGCGCCGGAGCCGATCGAGATCGCGCTACCCAACGGGCGGGTGGTCCGCGTTCGACCGGGCTTCAGCTCCTCGCGATCGCGGGCGTGGAGCACGTGCTCGGGCCAGAGTCGTGGGCGGAGACGGGGGAGCCGCACGCCGCCGAGCACGCGGATCCGAGGGCCCAGCAGGCGATCACCGTGTTCGAGGCGGGATTCGAGCCGAGCGACGTCACGATCGTGAGCTGGCCACAGAGCGATTACTGGTTCGGGCCCGTCTGCGGCGTCGACGAGCTGGATGCGGCGCGGAACCTGTACATTGGCGGAGATCGGGGCGACAGAGATCCACGTACCTGCTCTGCACCGCTACACGGGGAAACTTCACCGCATACGCGTCAGTCCTGGTCGCTCGCTGTCTGCGTACTGCATCGGCGGGATCGCCGACCCGGAGGATGAAGCGCGCGGCACGACTCGAGCTGAACCATCAGGTTCATTCGAGCCAGGATCGTTCGTGGTCAGGAAAGCCAGTGGCGCTCAGGTTGCGGTCACGACGGTGATCTCGCCGGTCGTGTACAGCGCGGAAGTGTCCCAGGCGAGCCCTGGGGCGAGCGGCAAGGCGATATTCACGGCAGCGAACGTCCCCGTGAGGTCACCGCTCCAGCTGAGCAGAACGATGGTGTCCCCTGCCTGGAACGACGCGGACCCGGCGGCCGGCAGGACCTCCAGCGCCCCGTCGAGATTGACCTCCCCATCCACATGGAGGAGCGGCGAGGAGCTCGAAGCTGCGACCGTGATGCTGAGGGCGGCGCCCGACCCCTGGCTGTAGCTGCCGGCGATGACGGTCGAAGGGTGAACCTCGCCGACGGAGAGCTCGCCGGCCTGCGTGTTGGCGAGATCGCCCACGAAGCTGCCGGTCTCGAGGCGCCCGCCGGCGAAGTCGAAGTCGCCCGCATCGACCTCGATCGCGCCTGCCACGAGGTCGCCCTTCGCGAGTCGCACGGAGGGCCCCAGATAGGGATAGCCGTTGAACAACAGCGCTGTCCGGAGGAGGCCGCCGATCCTCACGGAGGCGCCCTTGTCGATCAGGAGCGACGGAGACTGCGACAGAGAGGCGAAGATCGAGACATCGCCGCTGTTCAGCCATGACGCATAGACGTCGTTCACCTTGACGAAGCCCCCTCCGAGCTCCGAGCGGATCTCGGCATCGTCCGTGATCAGGGTCCCATAAGCGCCGACGGTGAGCGCGCCGTATCCGTGGTTCGATCCCACCTGAAGGAGGCCCTGGTTGGTCCACGTGCCGCCCCAACCGCGCACGCTCGCGCGGCTGCTCATGAGGTCATCGCCGCCGATGCGCGCGTTCACGGTGGAGAGCTGGCCGCTCCGGATGTCCAGCAAGCCGCGGCTCCTCAGGCCCAGGACGAACTCTCCCGTGCTCACCCACCTCGTCGCGGTGCCCGTGATGATTGCTTCGCCCGTGCAGGTCCCGCAGCTGGGGCCGAAGATGCCACCGAAGTAGACGTCGTGTGAGAAGAAGCTCGCTCCTTGCCTGAGCTCTAAGGTTCCATGTCCCATCGTGCCGATGTAGGCCGTCGTCCTGCTCGTCAGGGTGGCGTCGTACCCCTCGACGAGCACGCGGCCATGGTACCGATCGCCCCTGATGCCCACCACGAGATCATCTGTGATCGCCTCGGCGCCGTTCCGGATGACGATCCGACTCTCGAGATCGTCGCCGATCTCGATGGATCCGTTGTTGATCCAGGTCGAGCCATACCCGTCGATCAAGATGAGGCCGGGATCGTAGCTCGCCCACAGGGTTGCGCCGGGGCTGATCAACGTCCCGCCATCGGTCACCTCGACCGCGCCGGTTCCCACGCGGAGCCGGTCCAGTCCGAGGTCCCATGGGTCCGCTGGATTCTGAGGCGATACGCTTCCCCAGATGGTCACGTCGGCAGAGGCTGGTCCTCCGACGCCCAGCGAGACAGCCGCAATCAGCGCGGAGAGGGTAACCCGAGCTCGGTGGTTCATGATTCTTGTCCCTTCCCAAGAAGACTTGATCCCTTGAGAGCCCACGGTCGCCTGGACACCCCGCGGCCGCCCTAACCCTCCGCGACGCCAGACGCTAGGCGCACATGGCACTCCCAATAGTGCACCGATATGCGGATCCGTTCGCAATTGCAATGCCGTAGCCGTCGGTATCGTGCGAAGTACGGGAGCCCGCCGCCGCCGTCCCCGCCGGCACATCGCGCCGCGCCCGTGTCGCCTCGGCCGGTCGAGCCGCCGCGGCCCGAACGGCTGAAGCTCGGAGCGGGGCTCGGGGCACCCCTGGGCCTCGGGACCACGCCGGGCGCCCTCGCAGGCGCGGAGGGCTCGCGATGAGTGAGCGGCTTCGCCTCGCGAGCGGCGCGAATACGATTGGCGATTGACTGTTACATGCAGGAGCCCCTTCGCCGCTCCTTGTCCTCACCGCTCCTTGTGGCGTCCGCAGGTCCGCCATGGCGTTGCCAGGCGCCATCGCGGCGCGTGGTAGATCGCCGCGTACGCCCTCGCGCCCGCCACCCCGGCACACGCCTGCTGCGCGCCGGTGGCGAGCGAGGCGACCACGGCCGCTCGAGGCGACGGGTCGGTCAGGGCAAGCTCCCCAGGCGCAGGCCTCCGCGGTTGGGCCCCGGTCGGGCCGATGCCTCCCGAGGGGGTGCGATCCGTCGTCACGCCCTCCCAGAATCCCTCGGGTAGCGACGGATCGCGGCGATTCGCCCCCCGGTGGAACAGTCCCGATGTAAAATTCAGTCAACGGAAAATTCGCGGTGCGAGAGCGGCCCGTTGTCGCGCCTCTCCAAAGGCGAGTAGTCTCCTGCTGAGATGGCGAACACGAGATGAGCACGTACGAACTTCTCCAGTGGTTGGGGCTCGGGGCGGGCGCCCTCGTCCTGGTCGCGATCGTGGCGGGCGCGATCAAGCTCTCGCGCGCGACGGACGCGGTCTGGCCGAACTGTGCGACGAGGTACGGGCTGACCTTCGATCAGCAGAACGAGGGCAACGCGATGACGTCACAGCGCCGCGTCAAGTCCCTCACCGGCGCCGTGCAGAACGTGCCGCTCCGGGTCATCTCCACCTGGAGCATGGTGGGCAACACCAGAACCACCTCCACGGCCTTCTATGCGCGCTCGTTGTATCCGGCGCCGTATCGCTTCTCGCTCCAGGTCACGCGCGGCGCGGGGGGCCCGCAGCACCACCTGGTGCCGACGGGCGACCCGAGCTTCGATCGCATGATTTCGCTCAGGAGCGACGCGCCCGCCCTCTCTCGTGCGCTCATGAACTCGGCGGTGCAGGCGGCGTTGCTCAAGCTGCCCATGAATCAGGTCGGGCTCTCTTACGACAACGGCGAGCTCTGTCTCTCCTACGGCGGTCAGCCGCTGAAGCCCGCCGAGCTCGAAGCCCCCATCGACGCCCTGGTCGCCCTGGGTCACTCGAGGCTCGCATGATGGCCTCGCCCTCCGACCCGCGGCAGGCGTACCTCCGAGACCTCGGAGCGGCCCACGGCTTCACGCTCGAAGCGCTCGACATGAACCGGCGAGGGCGCGTTCATCCGGCGCAGGTCAAGCGCGGCAAGCGCTCCGGCATCGGCGGTGGGGTGTTCTTGCTCCTGCTGGGGTTGCTCGTCGCCGCCGGGGGGGTCGGAGGTGCGCTCTACCTCCACGACGATTACGCGAAGCCGATCTCCGACATCGACATGAACGGGCTCTACGCGCTCGGCGGGGGCGGCGTCGTGCTGGGCGGGTTGCTCGGTATCGGCGCGCTGTCGACGTTCTGGAAGGTCAGCGCGAGGCGCAAGGCGTACGCCCAGAGCCCCGCGCTGGTCGCCCAGGGGCCGCTCCAGAAGGTGCACGTCGACGGCCGCGGCGGCATGCCGAGCCAGTGGCGCTACGTGATCGGCGGAGTCGCCTTCGTCGTCTCGCAGAAAGCGTGGGAGCTCACGACGCACGGCGCCCACTACCGCGTGTATCACCTGGCGGGCGATCTTCTGAGCATCGAGCCGCTGTGAGAGCTCGGGGCGGCCTCACGTGATCTCCTCGATGCCCTCCGCCGTCGAGTGAGCCGCGCGCGGGCGCGCGGGCCGCTGTGGATCACCGGCGCGCGGCGGGGAGCAGCGCCCGCAGCGCGTCGTGCAGGCGGCGGCACGTCGCGACGTCGCCGCACGGCACGCCCTCCTGCACGAGATCCCGGGCGACCTCCAGGCCGATGCCGGCGAGGACGCAGGCGCTGCCGAGCAGCCTCACCGACGTCGCCACGCGCAGGAACAGCGCGAGCGCGCTCGCCTCCATCCGGTCGAGCCCGGTGACGTCGATGACCACGGCGCGCGCGCGCCTGGCCGTCACGGCGGCGAGGAGCCGCTCCATCATCAGGTGCGCGCACCGCTCCTCGTCGACGGAGCCGATCACCGGGACGCAGAGGACCCGGCTCCAGACCTCGAGGATGGGCATGGACAGCGCCCGCATCGCGGCGCGCTGGTGCTCGATGAGCGTCCGCTTCTCGGTGAGCTCCCGCGCGTACGCGAGCTCGCGCGCCCGGGCGAGCTCCTCCTCGGCTATCCCTTCGCGGGCGCGGGGACAGCCGCCTCGGGCGCCGTCGAGCGCTGGTAGCGGCGGATCGCCGATTCCCCGATCGCCCGGGAGACGGCCGTCGCGGCGAGCGCCCCCGTCGCCACGGCGAAGGCCGGGTTCAAGCTCACCGCGAGGACGGCCACCGGCGCGGCGACGCTGGCGGCACAAGCCGCCACCACGGCCGCGAGCTCCTTGACGCGCTCGGATTCGTCGATGTCCTTCCCGAAGAGCAGCGCTATCTCGAGAACCAGGTAAAGGTGCATCCTGGTAAGGATGGATGTGCCGGCGACGAACCCCACGCCTTCGTACACGATGCCGAACCCAGGGATGATGGAGGGCACATGGACGACGCCGCCCGCGGCGAAAGAGATCGCCTTGGTCGATGCGATCAGCCGGCGCGCCTGCTGCTCCGGCGACTCGTCTGGATACATGCGCCGCACGCGGGCCACCACGGACTGGATACGTGATTTTCGAAGCCTCAGGATGAAGTAGAAAAAATCATCGGTGAACAGGCTTTGCTGACTCGCTTGCTGCTGCCCGACGGCCATGTGTACCCCACTTGCAGGAATGCCTCGCGCGGATTCTGCCCTGATCAAGAGATCATCGGCGAACACCATGATTATACACGCTGGCGGCCACGGCTGCCGCCGGAGCGGTCAGGCGCTAGCGAGGCAAGGCCGCGCAGCCGGCCGGGACGTCGCAGGCCACGGCCCGAGCTCCGTACACGTCGCGCCAACTGCCGTCCTCGACACGCGTGATGTCAATGGGGACGAGCTCCGCGAGCCCGCGGTCGCGCATGTCCCGAAGTTCGGGCCCATCCTTGCCTCGTGGCCGAGTTCGTTCCATGGCGGGCTCGCCGCCAGGGCTCACGCGTTCGCGATCACGCTGGGCAGGGAGAGCGCGAGCGCCTGGAGCGCCGCGCTGATGGACGTGGTCTCGAAGGCGACGACGCCGCACGGCGCCCACGTCGTGAGCGCCGCGCTCGCGGCGGACTCCCTGCTCGGCTTCATCGAGGGCTCGTCGCTCCGCCATGGCTACAGGTGGGCCCCCTGGCTGGTCGTCGGAGCGACAGCCTCGCTCGGCTGGGACGCAGGACACGCCGGAAGCTGCCCGTGACCCGCCCCTTGCAAGCTGGGCACTCGAGGACATCGAGCGCCAATGTGCGGCGCAAGAGCTCGGCCCACGGTCGATAGCCGCCACGCTTGCCCAGTAGAGCCTGCGGGCACTGGCGAGCGGCAAGGCTCCGGCAGCGAGTCGACGCGAGCGGCGGGCTCGACGTTCGGCCCAAGCTTGCTCACCGCTCCGGTGCCACCGGCAGCCCGAGCAGCTGACCGATCGCCTCGTGCACGACCCAGGCTGCCGCCGCGTCCCCGAGGGCGACGGCTCGGCTCAGGGGGCCGGCGAGCGACGCAACCACGGCGGCTCGAGGCGATGGATCGACCGTCGCGAGTTCTCCGGGCCCAGGGCTCGGCGGTTGGGCCGGGGTTGGGTCCATACCTCCTGAGGGGGGCGATCCGTCGTCACGTGACAGATGCCGGCCCGGGGCGGGCCTCGGAAGGACGCGCCGGCTACGGCGCCTCGACCACCGTGCGCGACTCCTTCGCCTGGATCACGTCGGGGAGCAGGAACGGCACCAGGTGCGTCTGGTTCTTTCGCCAGAGCTCCGCCTGATCGCGGAAATGTGGGCTTTCGGCGTCCCAGACATTGCCTCCGGGGATGGCGTTCCACGCCTTCGGCCCCGCCGGGTCGAGCTCCACGACGAGCCGTTGCGACGGGCCGTGGACGTACCGGAAATCCGGTGACTCGTCGAGCGCCCACGAGAGGCGGTAATCCGAGGAGTCCACCGCGAACTGGTCGCCGCCGCGCGGAAAGCCGCCGCTCCAGAGGGGATCGCTCGGCGGAGGGATGCTGTGGCTGCTGAAGAGGGGGACGAGCGCGTCGAAGGTGACCGTGTGAAAGGCGCCCCAGCGGGGCGCCGCAGCGCCGGAGCCGCTCTGTCGATCGAGCCAGGCGACGGCGTCGATCAGGGCGCGCAGCACGCGCTCGTCCCTGGACTCGACGGCTGGCGTGCCCATGTCGTCCCACAGCGCGCTGTCCTGCACGGCCGGATCGAAGGTGGCGAGCTGCTCCCGATCGGCGGAGAACAGGTGGAGGAGCGCCTTCGCCGACAGCTCCCGGGAGAACGACGAGAAGCCCATCTGGCCGAGCTCGTCGCCCAGCACCCGGCGCACCACCCGGACGAGCCAGAGGTTGAAGACCAGGGTCGCCTCCGAGGCGCGGGCGTCGATCGCGCCGGGGCCATCGCCCTCGTCCGCGAGCGGCATGGCGGTATCGAGATCGATGCCGGCGGCCGCCTTGTAGTCCGCCTCCTTGCCCCAGCCGTCGAGGAGCGCCTGCAGGGCGGTGAGGCGCTGCGGGTCGTAGGCGGCGTCCGCGACGATCGCGGTCAGATCGGGGTGCGTGCCGGGCGTCGCGCGTTCCTCGCCGGCGCGGGCCATGGCGCGGAGGAGGTGAGGCACGAGCCTCGCGCCGAGCGCCGACTTGATGTCGCCCTGGATCGCCGCGCAATCCTCCGGCGACAGAGGTCCCTCGTGGGCATCGATCCGCTCCTGGATGCGGCCCTCGCGAAACCCGATGTCGAAGCTGCAACCCAGGTACATGGGGGTGCCGTCGGGGAGCGCGCCGTTCGATGGATCGTTGTCCAGGGAGTCCCCGATGGGGTCGTTGTTCGCCGTGGCGATGTATCCCGCCGGCGGGTTCTTCGCCCGGGGGATGAGGTGCTCGGGGAGCGTCCCGGTCCACTCCGCGGTCCCGTCGCCGGGGAGCACCATGCAGGGGAGGACGCCCGTATAGGTGGCCGCGTCCCAGGCGAACGCCTCACGAGACCGCGTCGGGATCGCCGCGTGCGTCGTCCAGAGGATGTCGCCCGCGGCGTCGCCCATCACCCAGTTCTGCGCGCCGACGCTGAATTTCGAGAGCGACTCCTGCGCATCATCGACCGAGCGAGCGCGCAGCAGGCCGAAGATGGCCTCCAGCTCCTTCGTCGGCTCCAGCCCCGTCCAGCGGACGCTGAGCGCCCCCACGGCCGGGTCCGGATCCACCACCGCATGGTCGACGATTGTCGGCAGGAGCGGGCCGTGATGGGGCACGATCGGGACACGGTAGGTATAGGGCTCCCTGCCAGCGATCGCGATGACCTCCTCGACCGTCTGGAGGGGCACTGGATTGCCCTTGAAGAGCACGGCCTTGCCGTCGGGCGTGAGCTTCTCGGCATAGACATCGGTGACATCGTACATCGCGACAGTCGCTCCCCACCCGACGTGCTCGTTGTGGCCCAGGATGATCCCCGGAATCCCGGGGAAGGTGACGCCCCCGACGTGAACATCGCGGCTCGCGTCCTTGCCCTCGGGCGCGGCGACATGGATCGAGACGGCATACCAGACGGCCGGCGCGCTCAGCGACAGGTGGGGATCGCTGGCCACGAGCGCGTGCCCCGTCGCGCTCCGGCTCGCGTGGATGGCCCAGTTGTTCGAGCCGAAGCCCTCCGGGGCGACCTTGCTCCTGGCGCGCTGGACCGCGCTCAGGTAGCCGGTCAGCGACGAGATGAGCTTCGCGCGCCCCGGCGCGGCGCGGCCCGGTCGTCGCGCGCGAGGCGCTCTCTTCGCCGCCTTGTCCTCCGCCTTCTGCGCCTTCTCCCGCGCCGGGGAGGCGGGGTAGCCGCTGCTGGTCACCGCGGGCTCGGCGGGGGCGAACCTCAGGAAGTCCCGCTCGAAGCCGGCGCGCTTCTGCGCGAGCGGATCGGCGCTGCTCGACGCGAACGTCGTCCGGGCGGCGTCGAAGAGCTGCTGCATGGTGATGTCCAGCTCGGCGTCGAACGACAGGAGGTAGCTCTGGAAGCGGCTGATCACGAGCGAGTCGACGCCGCTCCAGTCGGTGAACGCCTTGGCGGGTATCCCCGTCGCGCCTTCGGGGAGGAGGATGTCCCCGGAGCGGATCTTCCTGAACACCTGGGTCACCCCGTCCGCGTACGCGTCGAGCATCTGTCGGAGCTCCCCCTCGGGGAGCGCGTCGTACTGGGCCCTGGCGATCCGACCGAGCCCGACATGGCGGAGAGCGATGTCCTGATCGATGGTGGTGGGATCGAGGTCGCCGAAGAGCTCTGCGAGCCTCCCCTCGGCGGTGCGCCGCAATATCTCGAGCTGAAGCGCGCGGTCGCGCGCCGTCAGATACCCTTCGACGCGCATCGCGTCCACGAGGTTTTCGGCATAGATATGGGGCCTACCGTCCCTGTCCTGGACGACATCGACGGCAGAGAGCAGGCCGTCGATGGTGAGCCGCCCGTCGACGGGCAGATCCGGCCGATCGCCGAGCGGGCCGAACGTCGCGGAGGAGGGCGGGCTGCCGTCGGGCGCGCCCGCGTCGGGATCGCTGGGCGCGCCCGCATCGGGCGCGCTGCTGCCGGGACCAGGATCGTCCGAGCACCCGAGCATGCCCGTGAGCCCGGTGACGAGGGCGAGGACGCAATGTGCCGAAGATACTGACAGTCGCATGAACGCTCCTTGGTAGGATGGAAGCGAGCCACCGCGGCGGTTTCGTCGCGCGACGCGGTGGCTGGAACAGCACGTCGTCGAGCGATTGGCCCCGTGAAGACACGCTGCTTTGGTGCGGGAGGCGCCCGGCCGGACAAGCGCCCGCACGACAGCGTGGAGACATCAGGCCGCCCCGTCGCCGCGGAGGCCATACGCGGCCATCTTGCGCTTGAGCGTGTTCCTGTCGATGGCGAGCGCGCGCGCCGCGCGGGAGATGTTGCCCCGATGCACCCGGAGCGCGCGCCCGATCGCCGCGCGCTCGGCCGACGCCACCGCGTCCGCGAGCGGCGCGACCTCGTCGCCGCCGGCCCCCGGCTCCGCCGGCCACACGGCCCCGCCCGCGCCGCCGCCCGCTGTCCCGGGCGCCGCCGCGATCTCCGGCGCGAGGTCGCCCACGTCGACCGCGTGATCGCAGAAGACGCCCCACCTCAGCACCTCCGCGCGCAGCTCGCGCACGTTGCCCGGCCAGGGGTGCTGGTGGAGGCGCCGCATCGCCTCGCGGCTCACCTTGAGCCCGCGCCCCTTGCGCCGCGCCCCCACCTCGTCGAGGAACGCGTCGACGAGGATCTCGATATCTCCCGCCCGGGCGCGGAGCGGCGGGACCTCGATGGTCGCGCCGCGGAGCCGGTAATACAGATCCTCGCGGAACGTCCCCTGCGCGACCATGGCCGCGAGATCGCGGTGCGTGGCCGCGACGACGCGCACGTCGAGCTCGATCGTCGCCTCGCCGCCCACCCGGCGCAGCGCCCCGTCCTGGAGCACGCGCAGCAGCGACGCCTGCACCCGGGGCGACAGCTCGCCGATCTCGTCGAGGAACAGCGTGCCGCCGTGCGCCTGCTCGAAGACGCCGCGCCGCCGCCCGGCGGCCCCGGTGAAGGCGCCTGCCTCGTGGCCGAACAGCTCGCTCGCGAGCACGCCCTCGGCGAAGACCCCGCAGTTCTCCGCGATGAACGGCCCCCGCCCGCGCGGGCTGTGCTCGTGGATCGCCCTGGCCGCGAGCTCCTTGCCGGTCCCTGTCTCGCCGAGGATCAGCACGGGCACGTCGGTCGCGGCGACCCGGGCGATCCGGGCGCGGAGGAGGCGCATCGGCTCGCTCTCGCCCACGAGCACCGCGTCGCGGGTGCGCGCCTCGGCCCGCAGGCGCACGACCTCCTCGCGCAGCGCGCGGATCTCGGGGAACCCCTCGATGTCGAGCCGGACCTCGCGCACGGCGCGCGGGTGCGGCCGCGGCACGAACGCCGCCGGGATCACCTGGAGCATGCGCGCCGGCAGGAGCCCCGCCTGCACCAGGATGACCCAGAGCGTCTGCGCCTGCGGCGTGCCGGCCGAGAGCAGCACGTCCGTCGCCCAGGCCGCCGGGGGGAAGGCGCGCTTGAGCTTCGCCGCCAGCGGCCCGAGCGCGCGGAAGAGCTTCGCGTAATCCGACGGATCGTCGACGTCGACCACGCGGAGCTCGACGCGCGGCGCGCGCCCCCGCGCCCGCTCGACGAGCGCCCGCGACGGCGCCTCGCCCGCCGGGATGGTGAGGACCACGATCGCGTCGTAGCGGCTCTCCTCCTGGTCGAGCAGCCGCAGCACGGGCCCGCGATCGCCCTCCGGCCGCCGGCCCTGGTGCGCCGGCGCCGGCCCGAGCGTGCCCGCGTCCGACCAGGTGAGCAGGAGGCGATTCACCGGTGCACCGTACACCAGCGTTGGTGCGCCGTGCACCATATTACATGGTGCACAGCGCACCATGTTGAAGCGTTCTGCCGGCGCGGGCGCGGGATCGCGCGCTGGCACGGGATCCGCAAGTCTCCCCGGCGTTCGCCCGCGCCGCGGGCCACGGAGATCCTCATGAAAGCGCCCGCCGACAGCGTCGTTCTTCCCGCCCACGCCCGCGTCATCGCCCGCGACGATGTCTGGCTCGAGGGCAACGCCGTCCAGCAGTTCGCGCGCATCGCCGCGCTCCCCGGCTGCGTCCGCGCCGTGGGCATGCCGGACCTGCACGCGGGCCGGGGCATCCCTGTCGGCGCGGCGTTCGCGTTCGCGGACCGCGTCGTCCCGCAGCTCATCGGCGGCGACGCCGGCTGCGGCGTGCGGCTCGTCGCGACGTCGATCGGCCGCGTGGCGCCGGACGTCCTCGAGCGGCGCGCCCGGGAGGCGATGGAGGACGACCCGCTCGCCGGCTGCGACCCGGCGGAGGTGTTCGATCGGGTCTGGCGCCTCGGCGCGCGCGGCCTCGCGGAGCTCGACGGCGCGCCCGAGGCGCTCGCGCGGCTCGCGGCGGCGGAGCCGGAGGACGGCCTGCGTCCGAGCGGCGATCCCGCGCCGTACAGCGCGGGCTACGAGGGCGCGCTCGGCTCGGTGGGCGGCGGGAACCACTTCGTCGAGATCGCCCGCGCCGGCGCCCTGCGGGACCCGGCGTCGGCGGCGGCGGTCGGCCTATCCGCCGGCGATCTCGTGGTCCTGGCGCACTCGGGATCGCGCGGGCTCGGCGGCGCGCTCGGGGAGCGCTGGGGCGGCGCGGTGCTCGAGGGGGGCGCGGCCGAGCCGTACCTCGGCGAGCTGGCGGGCGCGTGCCGCTTCGCGCAGGCGAACCGGTTCCTGCTCGCCTACCGGATGCTGCGCGCGCTCGGCGCCACGCGGGCGTCGAAGATCGCGGGCGGGTTCGACATCCTCCACAACGACGTCGCGCGCGAGGCGGTGGGCGGCGAGCCGGCGTGGGTGCACAGGAAGGGGGCCGCGCCCGCCCGGGGCGACGATCTCACGATCGTGCTCGGCTCGCGCGGGACGCCGTCGTGGGTGATGCGCTCGCGCGACGCGGAGGCGGGGCTGCGCTCTGTCGCGCACGGCGCGGGGCGCAAGATGGGGCGCGGCGAGGCGCGCGAGAAGATCGCGGCCAGGTACCGGCGGCGCGAGCTCGCCCGCACCGAGCTCGGCGGCCGCGTCGTGTGCGACGACCCGGCGCTGCTGCTCGAGGAGCACCCGGACGCGTACAAGCCGATCGAGCCGGTTGTCGAGAGCCTGGTGGAGGCCGGCCTGGCGACCGTCGTCGCGCCGCTCGTGCCGGTGCTCACGGTGAAGCGATGAGCCGGTCCTGGGTGCAGATCAGCGCGGGCCGGGGGCCGATCGAGGTGCGGCGGTTCGTTGCGCGGCTGGCCGAGCGCATGGAGGCGCTCTGCGAGGAGCGCGGGCTCGCGGTGATCGACGTCACGGTGCACGGCGACGAGGGCGCGCCGGCCTCGGTCGAGATCCTGGTGGAGGGCGACGCGCGGCGCTGCCTCGAGGGCGAGGTCGGGACGCACGCGCTGGTCGAGAGGAGCGCGGAGCGGGGGCGGGCGGCGCGCAAGCGGTGGTTCGCGGGGGTGGCGGTGCACCCCGCCGAGACGGGCGCCGGGGCGGGCGCCGGCGTGGACCTGCGCGAGCTCGAGATCTCGGCCTGCCGTGCGAGCGGGCCGGGAGGGCAGCACGTGAACAAGACCCAATCGGCGGTGCGGGTCCACCATCGGCCGAGCGGCATCACGGTGCGCGTCGCCGACGAGCGCTCGCAGCGCGCGAACGTCCGCCGCGGGGTGGAGCGCATCGCCGAGCGGCTCGCCGATCGCGCCGCCCGGCGCCTCGCCGAGGGGGAGGCGGCGCGCTGGAGCGAGCACGACCGGATCGTCCGGGGAGCGCCGGTGAGGACGTACCGGCTGGGCCGAAGGAGCGAGCTAGAGCGCCGATCAGCTTGAAACACCCAGGAATGAAGAGATTTGAACCACAGAGGCACAGAGGGCACAGAGGAGGAAGAGAGAATAAATTATCTTTCTTTTCTCTTCCTCTGTGCCCTCTGTGCCTCTGTGGTTCGTTTTCTCGGGGTTTCAACCCGTTTGTCGCTCTAGAGGTCGTGGGGGCAGGGGAATCTCACTTCCCGTAGGCGATGCGCCACACTGTGTTGCTCTGGTCGTCGGTCACCAGCAGCGCGCCGTCCTTGGCCACGGCGACGCCGACCGGACGTCCCCACACGTCGCCGGTGCTCGTGACGAAGCCGGTCATGAAGTCCTCGTAGTAGCCCGCCGCCTTGCCGTCCTTGACCGGGATGCGGATCACCTTGTATCCGGTGCGCCGCGAGCGGTTCCACGAGCCGTGCTCCGCGGCGAAGATGTGGCCCTGGTAGTCGGCAGGGAACTGCTGGCCCGTGTAGAAGCAGAGGTCCAGGGACGCCGAGTGCGACTGGATCAGCACGTCCGGCACGATCACCTTGTCCTTCAGCTCGGGGTGCTTGCCCTCGTGGCGCGGGTCCTGGTTCGGGCCGAGGTAGTACCAGGGCCAGCCGTAGAAGCCGCCCTCTTGCACGCGCGTCACGTAGTCGGGGACCAGGTTGTCGCCCAGCTCGTCGCGCTCGTTCACGCTGGTCCAGAGCGCGCCTGTCGCCGGCTCGATGGCCAGGCCGACCGGATTGCGGATGCCGGACGCATAGAGCGTCTCGTTCTTGCCGTCGGGCGTGAACGCCAGGATGCAGGCGCGGCGGTTCTCGGACTCGTCGTCGTCGACGTTGGAGCGGGAGCCCACGGAAACGAACATCCGCTGGCTGTCCTTGCTGAAGACGATATCGCGGGTCCAGTGGCCGCCGCCGCCCACCGCCTCCTTGCCAGAGGGGATGTTATCGACCAGCGTCTCGGCCGGCCCGCTGGCCTTTGTGTCGCCCGCCTTGTAAGGGAACCGCACCACGCTGTCGGTGTTCGCGACGTAGACGTGCGTCGGCGCATCGGTGTCGGCCGGATAGAAGGCGATGCCGAAGGGGCTCTTGAGATCCTCGGCGTAGATGCTGCGGAGGTCGGCCTTCCCATCGCCGTCCGTGTCCCGGAGCACCTGCACCCGGTCCCCCCCGCTCTCGGCCACGAACACGTCACCGTTCGGCGCCACCTGCACGACGCGCGGCTCCTCCTCCAGCCCCGTGGCGAGCTCGGTGACGGTGAACCCCGACGGGACTTTGGGGAACATCCCCGGTTGACGATCTGCCTTGCTCGGCCGGTTGACCACCGACTCATCCTCGTTGGGCGCGGGCAGATCGGCGACGGTGATCTTGCGCTTCACGCCCGGTGCGTCCGTGGTCCAGTCGCCCAGCGCATCGGCGCCGGTGAGGATCTTGTCGGTGGGCGCTGGCTGCGGTGTGATCTCCGCGCGCTTGGGCGAGCACGAGGCCAGCGCGCCCGAGCCGACCAGGAGCACCTGAGCCACCCCGAGCCGGGCCCACCTGCGATCTGATCTTCGGTTGTCCATGGACTCTAGGTGCCATTCGGATCCTCCGCTGTCCACGGCTCTCTGTCCGCGGCCGCGCTCCACCGATGAGCTCGCCCATCTCCTCGTCCTTCCATCATGTCCGGCCGCGCCGGCCACGGTCGGCTGGCGCGGCGACCCGTGATCCGGGGCACTGCCCCGCGTGATCTTGCGTGGTTGACCCGGCGCGGGGGCGGCGGGAGCTCGCTTGCGGCGGTCCGGGCACGCGATCTCCTGTGCCCGCGACAGCCTGCGGCTTGCTGCGCCCATGATCCTGATATGTGCGCCGCATTCGGTGTGGTACGAGGGCTCGCCCGGGGGCGCGGGCGCGCGAGGAGCATGAAATGACGAACGCAGCCGTGAGCGAGCCCGCTGTCGAGGGGCCGCCGAAGCTCTCTTTTGCTCAGACCATCAGGAGCCTTCCGCGCTCCTTCTGGATGGGCTGCACCATGGAGATGTGGGAGCGACTTGCCTACTACGGCGTGCGGGTCGTGATGCCCATCTACATTGCGCAGGCCGACGAGCCCGGGGGCCTGCATTTCAGCCAGCGGGACAAGGGCACCATCTACATGGTCTGGGCCCTCATCCAGTCGCTGCTGCCGATGATCACGGGGGGTTACGCCGATCGATACGGCTACAAGCGCACCATCTTCATCACCGTCTGGCTCAAGATCATCGGTTATCTGCTGATGGCGACGCAGCGGAGCTTCACCGGCTTCCTGCTCGGCGTGGTCGTCCTGGCGACGGGGACGGCGCTCTTCAAGCCGGGGATCCAGGGCACGCTGGCCCAGTCGATGGACAAGTCCAACTCCTCGGTGGGCTGGGGTCTCTTCTACTGGCTCGTGAACGTGGGCGCCGCGATCGGCCCGCCGCTGGCCGGCTATCTCCACGGCAAGGGCTGGCCGTGGGTGTTTTACGGCTGCGCCGCGATCATCTCGCTGAATTTCCTGATGCTGTTCACGTACAAGGAGGTCGACTCCGGCGCCGACAAGACCTCGGACGCGTGGAAGGTCTTCAGGGACACGATCAAGAACATCTGGGACGCGCGGCTCATCACCGTGATCCTGCTGCTCTCGGGGTTCTGGCTGATGATGTACCAGCTCTGGGATCTGATGCCGAACTTCTACACGGACTGGATCAGCAGCACCTCGTTCGTGCGGAACAACCCCTGGCTCCCGGCCTCGTGGCTCAACGCGGGCGACGCGCGCGGGGTCCAGCTCAAGCAGGAGAACGTGCTCAACCTGAACGCGGTGTGCATCGTCCTCTTGCTCGTGCCGTTCTCGTACCTCGTGGCGAGGATGAAGGTGCTCTCGGCGATGTCGCTGGGCATCCTCGTCGCGATCGGCGGGATCATCGTCTCCGGGACGACGAGCTCACTTTACGTGCTCTTCCTCGGCATCCTCCTCTTCTCCATCGGCGAGATGCTGACCGGCCCCAAGAAGAGCGAGTATTTCGCGCTCATCGCGCCCCCCGGGAAGAAGGCGTTGTACCTGGGGTACATCAACATCCCGGCGGCGATCGGCCCTGCCGTCGGGGCGCAGCTCGCGGGGATCCTGTACGGCACCCGGGGCGAGAAGGCCACGCTGGCCCTCCGGTACCTCGCCGAGAAGACCGAGCATGGGAAGGGGTGGAACGGCGACGTGTCCTCGCTTCCCGAGGCGGTCGGGGTCTCGCGGCAGGAGGCGTTCAGGAAGCTGCAGGAGGTGCTGAACCTCGACGCGGTCGATGCCACGCAGCTGCTCTGGGAAACGTATCGTCCCTACGAGATATGGTACGCGTTTGCAGCGATAGGGGTCGCGTCGCTGGTGGGAATGCTGATCTTCACGCAGCGGTCAAAGAGGTGGAAAGACCTCGACGTATAACCCCCGCCCCCCGTCTCCCGCCCCCCGTCTCCCGTCTCCCGTCTCCCATCCCCCGTCCCCCGTCCCCGATCCGCGTCTGTCCTCCGCGTGCTCGTGCGCGTGCGCGTGCGCGTTCATTCGTCCCCGCGTCCCCGCGTCCCCGCGTCCCCGCGTCCCCGCTCCCCGCTCCCCCCGTCCCCGCCCTCACCCCCCTACATCCCCACCCCCCCCGGATTCACCGTCATCGCGAACGCAATCCCGCTCTGCAGATCCCTCCGCGTAACGACCCCCGCAAGCTCGATATCCAACCCCACGATCGCCTGCGCCACCTCGGGCCGGATCCCTGTCAAGACGACCTGCGCCCCGAGCAGCCGCACCGCCCGCGCCACCTGCAGCAGAGCGCTCGCCGAGGTCGTGTCGATGTGCGGCACGCCCGTCACGTCGATGATCGCCACCCGCGCCTGCCGCTCGACCACCTTGCCCAGCAGGTTCTCCATCATCTGCTGCGCCCGCGCCGCGTCCAGCGCGCCCACCAGCGGCAGCACGAGGACGCCCTGGCTGAGGGGGACGATGGGCGCCGACAGCTCCAGGAGCGTCTTCGCCTGCATCCGGAGCTTGTCCTCGAGCTGCTTTCGCTTGGTGATCACCTCCGTGAACAGCATGATCCCGCCGATCTCCCCGGTCGCCGTGTGCCACGGGAAGATCTTCCACATCCCCCATTCCACGTGCCCATCGCTCCGCGGAAAGGGCTCCTCGTCATTCCCTTCCGAGGCCCCTGCGAGGCAGCGCTGGTGGATCGCCTTCCAGTGCTCGGGGACGTCGGGGAACACCTCATAATGGCTCCGGCCGATGAGATCCCGAGCATCCAGGCCGAAATCCGCCCCGTAGCGCTGACTGGCCATGACGTAGCGCATGTCCCGATCGAACATGGCGAACGCGGCCGGCGTGTAGGTCATGAAGAGGCGCACATGCTCTTCGCTCCGGCGCAGCGCCTCCCGGAGGCGATCCCGCTCCTCCTCGGCCTGCTCCAGCCCCTGGATGCGCTGCCTCAGGCGCTGGTTTTCCGCAACGAGCTCAACCTGATCCGGATCGTCGCCCATCGTGCCCTCGGTTCTATCACCGCTTCTCGCCGCTCGTCGACGCCGCCGGCGCGCCGCCCCCCGGCGTCGCGTCCACCGCATTGGGCCCGAGCAGCGTCCCGCACATCGTCTTGCACAGGATGTCCGTCGCTCGGCACTCGCACTTGCCCTGTTGCTTGAGCTCGAGCTTCCCGCGCATCTGCTCGACAGTGAACTGCGCGAGCCGCTCGACCCGGTCCATGCTCCACCCCTCCTGGATCTGGCGCGGCGTCCGCGGGTCGGTGGTCTTGTCGTCGGGCTCGGCGCAGCAGCGGAAGCTCAGGAAGTAGTAATAAAAACCCTCGTCGTGCGTGTAGATCTTCGGGCGGCACTGGTTGCGCACGCCCTTGTACCAGGGGCCCCCCGTGTGGACGCTGTCGAACTTGCCGCGCCAGCCGCCCGTCGTCTCGCTCGCCACCACCTCATCGGTGTTCGCGGGCAGGTCGGCGACCCCGTAATCGCTGATGCACTGCGCCTGCGACCCGCTCCGCACCCCCTTCCAGAGGCGGGCCAGCTCGGCCGGATCGCGCTTCGCCACCTTCTTCATGTCGGGATCGTCCCAGAGGTGATCGCCGTTGCACTTCGTCGCGTCGCGCGAGTACCCGTAAGGGAACGGCTTGATCTCGGGGCCCTCGCAGGCGAGCGTCCACTCCGACTCGGTGCAGAGGCGCTTGCCCGCGGCGGCGCACTTGACCTGCGCCTGGTGGAACCGGTTCATCACCTCGGGCCGCTCCCCCTTCTTGTTCGGCCACTCGTACGTGTCGATGCAATACCGCTTCTTCACCTTCTCGCCGGTGCAGCGGCCAGGGGTGGGCGCGAACTCCTCGCAGACGGTCTTCTTGTTCGACTTGTCGTACCAGCTCCGGAGACAGCTATGCTCGACCTCGGTGCAGTACTCGCCCTCGACGAGCTTCATGTCGGCCGGGCACGCCTGCTCCTCGGCGGCGGCGCTCGCCCCGCCCGGCGTCCCGGGCTCGGCGGCGGGCGCGCCGGGCTCCGCGGCCGGGGGCGCCGCGCCCGCGGTCCCGGTCGCGGACGGCGCGGCCGCGGGCGGGCGATCGTCGTGCGCGCGCGGGGGGGACGGCGGCTGAGCCGGCTCCGGGGGAGCGCCGGAGCAGGCAGCGGCGAGCGTCAGGGCGGGGAGGGGGAGCAGGAGGCGTCGCATGCCCGGCGTCATAGTCGAGATCGCGGCGAGGGGAACCAGCCTCGCGCCCGAGGAACAGGCGCCCCCGCCTCCCCCGAACAGGCGCCGCGCGCCCCGACAGTGTCGCCCGCCTCCCTCGCCGGCGCGCCCGCTCAACCCTGCTTCGGCGCCCTCATCCGCGCCGGGTCGACCGCCACGTCCCGCGCCACCTTGCCGAACGCGATGACGCTCCGGTCGCCGTTCTTCTCCTCGATCACGACCCGCCGCACCGACCAGAGCTCCGGCCCCGAGGCCATCTCGAGGCTGCGCACGTGCTTCGCGACCTCCTCGACCCGCGGGCGCGCGGCCAGCGTGATCCCGCCCTCGCGGCTCGGGATCGACAGCTCGTAGCGCGCCCTCAGCCGCTCGAGATCGCCGCCGAGCAGCACCAGCAGGTCCGACAGCACCGCGCCGAAGCGCCCCGCCGCGCCCCGCCCCGCGCCCGCCGCGCCCTTCGGCGTGGCGAAGCCGAACCCCTCGGGCGCGATCCAGTAGGTGATCGCGTCCGGCGGCTTCAGCTCCCAGCGGAGGCGGTCCGGCAGGACCAGCGTCATCTCCCCGTCGCTCTTCACCGCCGTCGCGAGCAGGCCGATGCTCCGCTCCTGCGTGAACGGCGCAACGAGCGTCTTCACCGACGCGCGCGCCCGCGTGATCTCGGCCAGCGCGTCGCCGACGGCGTCGGCGCGGGCGCGGCCGGCGACGGAGAGCGCGCCGCCGCACGCCGCCAGGCCCATCAGGAAAGATCGTCGCTGCATCGTCGTCCTCTTACCCCAGACGGGCGGGCCGCGCTTTGCTTCACGCCTGGTAGATCGCCAGGTTGGCCAGGCGAGGGAGGCGCGCGGGCGCGGCCGGGCGGCCGCGCTCAGTCCGCCACCGGCTTCGGCGTGTTGGGCCCGCTCTCGGGGAGCTCCGGCTTCGCGATGTACTCCGTCGGGAGCTCGCCCGTCAGGGACTTGAGCCAGACAACGATCTGATCGACCTGCGTGTGGGTCAGGTCCTTGCCGAGCTGGTGCTTCGCCATGAGCCGCACCGCCTCGGGCAGCGAGGAGACCGACCCGTCGTGGAAGTACGGCGCCGTCATGGCCACGTTGCGGAGCGTCGGCACCCGGAAGACCATGAAATCGGCCTGCTTCTTCGTGATCTCGAAGACGCCGCGGTCCATCGTGTCGGGCCACGACCTCACCAGGCCGAGCTTCTGGAACATCGTCGCCCCCACGTGCGGGCCGAAGTGGCACGTCACACAGCCGACCTCGACGAAGGCGTTGAAGCCCTCCTTCTCGGCGTTGGTGAGGGCGTCCGGCTCCCCCTCCAGGAACAGGTCCCACCGCCCGCGCGTGAACAGCTTGCGCTCGAACGCGCCGAGCGCCTTCGCTGTGTTGATGACGGTCACCGGCCACGGGTCGTTCGGGAACGCCCGGCCGAACGCCTTCACGTAGTCGGGGATCGAGCGCAGCGTCGCCTCGAGCCGCACCGGCGTCATCGCCATCTCGCTCGGGTTCATCATCGGCCCGTTGGCCTGCTCCTCGACGCTGTCGAAGCGCCCGTCCCACATCAGCGAGAAGAACCCCGCGGAGTTGTAGACGCTCGGCGTGTTGCGCCGGCCGCTCTGGTGGGCGTGCCCGATCGACACCTTCGCGCCGTCCGCCCCGTAGCGGTCGAGCGGGTGGCACGAGTTGCACGAGAGGTCGTGGTTCTTCGAGAGCCGGTTGTCGTAGAAGAGCATCCGGCCGAGGCTGACCTTCTCGTCCGTGAGCGGGTTGGTCGACGAGGTGATGAGCGCCGGCAGCGGGTTGAAGCTCCCGAGCCGCTCCGGATCGATCTGCACGGCCGGCTCGGCCGCGCCGGGCGCGGCCGTCGCGCCGGGCGCGGCGCCGACAGGGGTCGCCTGCGGGGCGGCCGGGGCGGCGCCGGGCACCGGGGACGGCGCGGCCGCCGTCGTCTTCTGCACGAGCCACGCGCCCACGCCGGCGCCGGTCGCGGCGACGAGCGCCGCCGCCGCCACGAGCGGGGCCGCCTTGCTGCGGGGGCGCGGCGCGGCGTGGGCCGCCTCGCCCGCCACGATGATCGTCCGCTGGAACGGCACCGAGGTGCCGGCGCCCGTCATCGACGGCGGCGGGCCGTCGAGCCTCGGCTCCGACGTGCGGACCGGGGCGCCGCTCTGCGAGTACTGCATGCTGCGCTCCTGCCAGCTCCGGGGCGTGGCCACGGGCGTCGGCGGCCGCCGCGACCCGGGGTCGCCGTAGTCCTGCCAGCTCCGGGGCGTGGCCACGGGCGTCGGCGGCCGCCGCGTCGCGAGGTCGCCGGGCTCGGGCCAGTTCACGGCCGTGCCCGCGGGCGTCGGCGGCCGCCGCGTCGGGGCCTCGGGGTTCGCCCGCGACGGCGGCGGGGCGTCGGCCTGCACCGAGTCGGGCAGCGGCTCCAGCATGTCCTCGCGGATCGAGGCGCCGTACGGCAGCAGCGTCCGGACCGCGTCGAGCATCTCCGCCGCGCTCTGGAAGCGCAGGTTCCTGTCGATCTGGAGCGCGCGGTGCACGATCTCGCCGACCTCGTACGGCACCCAGGGCGCCAGGCTCTGGATGGGCGGCGCCGGCACCGAGCAGATGGCGACGATCAGCTCGCCGAGCCCGCGGGAGTTCCGGTAGGGGGTGCGCCCGGCGAGCATCTTGAAGAGGACGATGCCGAGCGACCAGAGGTCGGTCCGGCCGTCGACGTCCTTCATGTTGCGCGCCTGCTCCGGCGACATGTAGATGGGCGAGCCGATCAGGTTGCTCGTGGCCGTGAGCTCCTGGTGCTTCTCGAAGCTGTCGTCCGCCTGGATCTTGGCGACCCCGAAGTCGAGCAGCTTGACCGAGAGCTCCCCCCCGTCGCGCCGGGCCAGGAACAGGTTGGCGGGCTTGATGTCGCGGTGGAGGACGCGCGCGTCGTGCGCCCGGATGAGGCCCATGCACGCCTGGGCCACGATGCAGAGCGCGAGCTCGGGCGGCAGGGGACCGAGGCGCCGGAGGAGCTGGTCGACGTCCTCGCCGGAGAGCAGCTCCATCACGAGGAAGGGCAAGCCGGTCGCCCGGTCCCTCCCGCTGTCGAGCACGCTGGCGATGTGCTCGCTGTCGATGGCGCCCGCCGCCCTGGCCTCGCGCTCGAAGCGGGCCATGACCGCCTCGTCCTGCGCGAGCTTGCTCGTGATCACCTTGACGGCGACGCGACGACCGGTCCCGAGGTGCCGTGCCTCGTAGACTGCCCCCATCCCGCCCTCTCCGAGCAGCCCGAGGATGAGGTACCGTTGATCGAGGGTGGTGTTGATCAGGTTGATGTCCGTCATGGTCCGGTCGACCCGGTCGCCGCTCCGATGCGCCGACCCTTGCGCCCCGGATCGCATTGTCGGACGGAAGTTCTCGCTAGGCAATCTCGCGGTAAGGGCGCCCCGGACGAGAGGTGTCCTACCGCCGATGTACGGGCGTGGGCGAGCGCGGTCGGTGAACCCCGGGCGAAACGGCCGCGCGCCTGGATCGCGCGGACCAGCGCCTGCGGCGGCGGCGCTCGCGGTTCCGCATCGTTAATTTATTTGTTTGTTTATTTAAGGAGTGTCACGGTCGCGCTCGCCATCCGAAGAGGAAGGACCGACCGCGTCGCTTCCCTGCTCGCCGCCGGGGTGGGGCGAGCCGGCGCGCTCCCAGGCGGCGTAGTCGCCGCGCGTGAGCAGCGGGTCCTCGGGCAGGGCCTCGGGCTCGGCTGTGTCGCGGGCGGGGTCGAAGGCCGGATCGAGCAGCCGCGCGAGGTCGAAGCGCAGGAAGCGGCCGGCGAGGTGCGGGCCCTCGCTCACCCAGAGCACGCGCGCTGTGGCGTCCATGACGACGGCGTGGGTCGCGATGAGCGCGTCGATCGCGCGCCGGTCGCCGAGCGGCAGCGGCGCGCCGCCGGGCCCGCGCCTGTCGCGCAGGACGTCGACGGCGGCCTCGATCGTGGCGCCCTCGGGCAGGGCCGCGAGCCGCTCGTCGAGGCGGCGGCGCCGCGCGTGGGTCGAGGTCTCGGCCTCGACGCGCCGGTTGCGCGGGTCGCCGGCGAGCGGCCCCTCGAAGTGGTTGGTGAGCGGCACCTTCCCGCGGCCGCGGCGCGCGTGGAGCGGCGCGCCGGGCGCCCGCTCGGCGATCGCGACCTCGCCCGCCGCGTCGACGAGCATCACGAGGTGGGAGACCATCGGCGCGCGCGCCTCGAGGATCGCGAGCGCCGCGTCGACGCCGTCGGCGCGGCCGAGCACCTCGCGCATCGTGTGGACGACGGGCTCGCCGGCCGCGCGCGGCGCGCCGGCCCGCCCCCCGTGGACGACGAGCGCGAGGCCCGCGGCGTTCATGCCGGTGACCGCGCCGACGAGGCCGGGCCAGGCCACCGAGGCGTACGGGATCTTGCCCTGCTCGTGGACGAGGAACACCGCCTTGCCCTCGTCGAAGACGGGCCCGGCCTCGAAGTCGAAGTTGCGGGCGAGCACCGCGTGCCCGCCCGCCGACGCCGTCCCGGTGAGCGCGAAGCTCGTGCAGCCGATGAGCGGGGAGTGCTCGAACGAGAGCGCGATGTCGTAGAGCGACTGAAGGAAGACGAAGCGGTGGTACGTGGGGAGGACGCCGTCGAACGGGTCGGGCGAGAAGGCGCGGGCCTGCGCGGCGATCTCGCGGCGCGCGCCCTCGGCCATGCCCTCGTCGACGCCGCGGAACTGGAGGCGCGAGAGGTCCATGAGGAGCCACCGCAGCGGGGCGACGGGCACGTAGCGCTGGAACTGCTCGTAGAGGGTGCCCTCGTTCCGGACCATCTCCGGGTAGAAGAGCCGGCCGTGCTGGTGGCCGATCTCCTCGGGCGATCCGGCGAGGCGCGCCTCGAGGATCCGGCCGCGGCGGCGCGCGTAGGCGGGGCCGAGCACGCGCAGGCCCGCCGGTCCGGCCGTGGGCTCGCCGGAGGCCGCGGCGATCGGCGGCGGTTCGATGCGCGTGGCGGCGGCGATGCCGAGGTGCGCGAGGACGGGCGCGGCGAGGAGCGCGGCGGCCGCGATGAGCTTGCGCCGGTGGCGGGCGAAGGCCGTCACGCGTCCTCCCTTTCCAGATCAGGGTGACGCCGTCGTCGGCTGCGACGGGCGGGGGTCGATCTCGGCGACGATCGCGCTCGCCGCGGCGGGGCGGCGCGCGTCCTGGAGCGGCGCCGGCGCGGCGGAGACGTGGCGGAGCCCGCGCGTGAGCGCGAGGGTCGTCACCACCCGGCGCACGATCCTCGCCGGATCGCGCACGCTGTCGAAGTGCGTGAGCCGCTCGTCCTCGGGCGGGTAGATGACCCGGATCGGCACCTCGACGATGCGGACGCCGGCGGCGACGGCGCGCAGGAGGATCTCCGCTTCGAAGGCGTAGCCCTCGTCGCGCGCGTCGAGCGAGAGCGTCCGCCGGAGCGGGTAGCGGCGCAGGCCGCACTGGGTGTCGGCGAAGGGGCGGCCGGCGAAGAGCGAGAGGAAGAAGTTCGAGATGCGGTTCGAGATCTGGTTCGCGCGCGGCGCGCCGGCCGAGGCGAGATCCCGGATGCCGAGCACGAGCGCCTCGGGGTCGGCGTCGGCCTTGATGAGGCGCCGCGCTTCGTCCGGCGGGTGCTGGCCGTCCGCGTCCACGGTGACCGCCACGTCGAAGCCCGAGGCGAGGGCGAACTCCATCCCGGTGCGCAGGGCGGCGCCCTTGCCCAGGTTCTCCGGGTGGCTCAGCACCGTGGCGCCGGCCGCGCGCGCCAGCTCGGCCGTCCTGTCGGTCGACCCGTCGTCCACGACGAGGACCGATCCTGCGAGCCCGTCGACGCGGAGCGCCTCACGCGTGACGTCCCCGACGCTGCGCTCTGCCTGATAGGCGGGAATGATGGCGCAGATCCGCATGAAGCAGAGCGCGATTACCACGGTGTGCCCTGGATGAACAGCGGCTGCCGATCTGTCCGCCGCGTGAGCTTGCCTGCCGATCGCGTGGTTCGCACCCGTGGTTCGCGCGCTTGCGGACCGGGTCGACCGTCGCGGCCGCCCGGCGGCGGCCGGTTCGCCGCGCTCGCCCCAGGTGATGGCGTCCCCGCGGGGAGCTCGGGGACGCCGGCGGCTTACCAGGCGGCTCGGGTCGCCGGGCCCGTGCATCGTACGTGGCGGAACCCCTCTTGCGACGCGCCGACGTGGCTCGTCGCCCCATGCCAGAGCTTCTCGCTCGAATCGATCGTGGTGAGCTTTCTCCGCGTGAGGTCAATCTCCTACGTGGCGGGTCACCTTCGTACTCGAGTCCCGGTCCGAACACGCACGCTGACTGTTCGCCACGGTGGAGCAGGAGAACGTCATTGATGCGCTGGGCAGCGCCGATGAAATCTTGAAAATTGATTATAAAAGTATTGACGCAAACGATTGTGCATGCGCGAACATGGCTCGCGCGCGTGCTGCGTAGGGGGCCGCGTACAGATGCGAGGCGACCGCCTCGGCGGACCGACGGCTCATGAGGAGATCCACGATGCCTTCCTATTTTCCATTTCAACGATGGTTATTCATCTTATCTACCTTGCTCTTCGGCGGAGCGCTCTTCGCGAGCGGCGTCGGCTGCGCGCTCGGACCCGAGCCGCCGGCAGGCGACGACCTGAGGCGTCTATTCCCTGACCAGGCGCCGCTGGTCCTCAAAACCAGCGAGGCCTTCGTTGCCGTCGAAGGCGGCTTCGCGCTCGCCTCGACCGGCGACCTAAGCCGAGAGGCCGATATCGCGGCCTCGCTCCAGCGTCGCGGCGGGCTGCACGCCGCGCTTCCGGCGCGCGGCGAGGGAGAGATCCGGTTTCATCTGCCCGGTGGCTTCGAGGCGCGCGTGCAGGAGATCGACGCCGAGGGTGACGGCGCCATCGCGGAGCGCGCGGTGGCGTATCGGCGCAAGGGCGGCACGTCGTTCTGGTCTGCGATCGACGAAGGCTACGAGGAGTGGCTGCTGCTCGACGCGGGCGTCGCGAGGGCAGGCGCGCCCGCAGCGGCGTGGGAGGTCGAGGGCGCGACGCTGAGGCAGCAAGGCGACGCGGTCGAGGTCGTCGACGACACCGGTGTGGCGCGGCTGCGCGTGACGGCGCCGGCCGCGTTCGCGCGCGGCGGGCGGCCGATCCCAGCGCGCCTGGAGGCGCGCGGGGCCACCCTCGAGCTGTGGGCCGACGCGGGCGGCGAGCCTGCGCTGGTCGACCCGGTGTGGGCGCCGGCGGGCACGATGAGCGCGGCGCGCCACAACCACACTGCGACGCTGCTTCAGGACGGCAAGGTGCTTGTCGTGGGGGGAGACAACGGCACTCTCCTGGCGAGCGCAGAGCTCTACAACCCGTCCACCAACACCTGGTCATCTGCCGGGGCGCTCGCCACTGCCCGCCAAGACCACACGGCGACACGGCTGAGCTCCGGCAAGGTGCTCGTCGTGGGTGGAGGAATCGCTCTGGGCTTAACTACGTACGCGAGCGCCGAGCTCTACGATCCGGCGACGAACAGCTGGTCATCGGCCGCGTCGCTGGGCACGCGCCGCTCCGGGCACACCGCGACGTTGCTCGTGGACGGCAGGGTGCTCGTGACCGGCGGGCGGCGCCCAGGTTCCCTGAGCAGCGCCGAGCTCTACGATCCGGCGACGGACAGCTGGTCGGCGGCCGCGTCGCTGAGCGCGAGCCGCTCCGGGCACACCGCGACGTTGCTCGCGGACGGCAGGGTACTCGTGACCGGCGGAAATAACGGCACGTACCTGACGAGCTCCGCCATCTACGATCCGGGCACCGACTCGTGGTCGTCGGTCGGGGCCATGGGCACCGAACGGTCCTCTCACACCGCGACGCTGCTCCAGAGCGGCAATGTGCTCGTGACGGGCGGCTACAACTCGGTTTCTCTCGAGCTGTCGAGCGCCGAGATCTTCGACCCGGCAACGCTCGCCTGGACGGCGGCCCCGTCGATGAGCACCACCCGCCGACTGCACACCGCGACGGTGCTTCAGGACGGCAAGGTGCTCGTGACGGGCGGAACCGTCGCGACGAACACGGCGACCGCGACCGTCGACGTCTACGACCCGGTGACCAACACCTGGACCGGGATCCAGGCGATGAGCTCCCAGCGCACCATGCATGCCGCCACGCTGCTTGGCAACGGCAGGGTGCTGATCACGGGCGGTCGTCGGTACATACCCTTGCCGCTAGCCATCGACATCGCGAGCGCCGAGGTCTACGACCCGGCGGCCACGCTGTGGGTGCCGACGGCGTCCATGGCCAACGCTCACGCCTGGCGCTCTGCAACGTTGCTCCATGACGGCCGGGTGCTGGCCGTGGGCTCCGACGACGCGCTGAACGTGACCGTCGACCTGTACGACCCGGCGACGGACACCTGGACATCGGCCGCTACGACGTCAGGAAGCCACCTGTACCACACCATCACGCTGCTCGGGAACAACAAGGTGCTGGTCGCGGGAGGTTACAGCACGACCGTGGCGAAGAACGCCGAGCTGTACGATCCCGCGACCGATACGTGGTCGTCCGTGGGCTCGTCAACCATCTCCCGGTACGAGCACACCGCGACGCTGCTCTCCGACGGGACGGTGCTGCTCATCGGGGGAAGGCCGGCCGGCGCGTTCAACAGCCTGGCGACCACGACGCTGTATGATCCGACGAGCAACACCTGGACGGCAATGGCGTCGATGAGCGCCGCGCGCTTTGGCCATACCGCAACGCTGCTCGGGAACGGCAAGGTGCTGGTCACGGGAGGGTTCTCCACCACAGGTTCAGTGGCGACCGCCGAGATGTACGATCCGGTGACGGATAGCTGGTCCTCGGTGCCCTCGATGAGCGACGCGCGAATGTATCATACGGCGACGCTGCTGAGCAACGGCAACGTGCTTGTCGTCGGCGGCGACGAAGGCAGCCCCACCAATTATCTGGCGAGCACCGAGATCTATGACCCGTCGTCCAACACCTGGACATCCGGTCCATCCATCAGCGTCGGCCGCTCCTTGCACGCCGCGACGCTGCTCGATGACGACAGGGTGCTGGTGACAGGCGGCCGGACCTCCAGCCCCCCCAATGGGATCATCAGCCTGGCGTCGGCCATGATCTACGATCCGGTATCGAACGCCTGGACCACGGTTAACTCCATGAACGAGGAGCGCTTTGCCCACGCCGCTGTCCTGCTCGGGGACGGCAGAGTGCTGGCCGTGGGCGGCCTCGCCGTGGACATCATCCTCGGGGACGTCGTGTGGCTGTCGAGCGCCGAGGTTTACTCGCCCTGACGCCCGCGGCATCACCGCGCCCGCTCGCCGCGAGGCGTGAGCTCCCCGGTGGAGAGGTGCGATCTCATCCCGCATATCCAGGCTTCCTCTGATCGCCGGCGGCGTTCCTCCTCGGCCTGCCGCCGGCTCTTCAAACCCTCGGCCACTACGTGGCGCGCCACGGCCGTGAGCCGGTGCCGCCAGCCGTGAGCCGGCGCCGAGACTCGTAGTAATTGGGGCGGTTCGTTCCGGCGCGGTGCTCGGCCGTTCTGGAGCGCTCGTTCGTTCCAGAATGCTCGCTCGACAGCGTCTCCGACGCGGGCGAGCGCGCTCTCGACCGCTCGTCCCGAAATGCTCGCTTCACATCAGGGCGACGCCGTCGTCGGCTGCGACGGGCGGGGGTCGATCTCGGCGGCGATCGCGCTCGCCGCGGCGGGGCGGCGCGCGGCCGGGGACGGCGCCGGGGCGGCGGGCACGTGGCGGAGCCCGCGCGTGAGCGCGAGGGTCGTCACCACCCGGCGCACGATCCTCGCCGGATCGCGCACGCTGTCGAAGTGCGTGAGCCGCTCGTCCTCGGGCGGGTAGATGACCCGGATCGACACCTCGACGATGCGGACGCCGGCGGCGACGGCGCGCAGGAGGATCTCCGCCTCGAAGGCGTAGCCCTCGTCGCGCGCGTCGAGCGAGAGCGTCCGCCGGAGCGGGTAGCGGCGCAGGCCGCACTGGGTGTCGGCGAAGGGGCGGCCGGCGAAGAGCGAGAGGAAGAAGTTCGAGATGCGGTTCGAGATCTGGTTCGCGCGCGGCGCGCCGGCCGAGGCGAGATCCCGGATGCCGAGCACGAGCGCCTCGGGGTCGGCGTCGGCCTCGACGAGGCGCCGCGCTTCGTCCGGCGGGTGCTGGCCGTCCGCGTCCACGGTGACCGCCACGTCGAAGCCCGAGGCGAGGGCGAACTCCATCCCGGTGCGCAGGGCGGCGCCCTTGCCGAGGTTCTCCGGGTGGCTCAGCACCGTGGCGCCGGCCGCGCGCGCCAGCTCGGCCGTCCTGTCGGTCGACCCGTCGTCCACGACGAAGACCGCGCCAGCCAGCCCGTCGACCCGCAGCGCCTCGCGTGTGACGTCCCCAACGTTGCGCTCCGCCTGGTAGGCGGGAATGATGGCGCAGATCCGCATGAAGCAGAGCGCGATTACCACGGTGTGCCCTGGATGAACAGCGGCAGGCACGATCTGTCCTCTACGTTGTCGGCGGGGAGACATTCGACCGCGCTCGATCTCGACGCGGGAGAACCTGCGCGGGGCTCCTGGCGGGCGGCCGCGGCCGCGCTGCCCGGGTAGCGCGCGTCCAGCCCAAGGAGCTTCCACGTGCATGTCCCCTCGACGCTGGCCGGCGATCGTCGGCCGGAGCCCCGTCCGGGCTTGCTCCGTCGCCGCCCCCATTTCCGTCGCGTCTGGCTGAGCGAGATCGTCTCGCTGCTCGGCGACTGGATGAGCTTCGTCGCCGTGAGCCTGCTCGCGCTGGGCGGCGAGGGGGGCGGCGTCGTGGCGCTCGCGCTCGTCATGGTGGGGCATCACCTGCCGAACGCGCTGTTCGCGCCGGTGGCGGGCGTGCTGGCGGACCGGCTCGATCGCCGGTGGCTGCTGATCGGGACCAGCGCGGCGCAGGGCGCGCTCACGGTGGGCATGCTGGTCGCCGCCGTCCTCGGCAGCGTGCCGGCGGTGCAGGTGCTCGTGTTCGCGCGCGCGTCGGTGGGCGCGCTGCGGCTGCCGGCCCAGAGCGCTGTGCTGCGGCACGTGGTCGAGGAGGACGAGCTGCTCGAGGCGAACGCGATCGCGTCGGCGACGTGGAGCGTGATGTTCGCGGTCGGCATGGCGTTCGGCGGCCTGATCGCGGCGCTCGGCCCGGCGGCTGCGCTCGCGCTGGACGCGGCGTCGTTCGGGCTGTCGGTCGTGTTCCTGTGGGGGCTGCCGCGGATGGTCGCCGAGGGGCGGCCGGCGGAGGGCGGCGCGGTCGCCGCGCTCGCGTCGGTGCGCGGCGACATGGTGCTCGCCTGGAAGCACGCCTGGGAGCGGCCGCCGCTGCTCGACGCCGTGCTCGCGAAGACGCCGGTCCACCTGGCGAACGGCGGGGCGCTCCTGCTGCTCAACGTGCTCGCGACGCAGCTCGCCTTCGCGGGCACGGGCGCGCTCACGCTGGGGGTGCTCCAGTGCGTCCGGGGCGCGGGGACGGGGGTCGGCCCGCTGCTCGGCGTCGCGCTCGTGCGCCGCGGCCTCCGGGGCGAGCTCGCCGCGACAGGGGCCGCCTGGGTGACGTTCGCGTCGATCGCGGCGTTCGCGGTGACCCGGCACTGGGCGGCGCTGCTCGGGATCGCGCTCGTGTGGGGCCTGGGCAGCGGCGCGAACTGGGTGCTGTCGAGCGCGGAGATCCAGCGGCTCTCGCCGGACCGCTTCGTCGGGCGGCTCTCGGCGATCGACAACCTGGTGCTCACGGTCGGCCTGTGCGCCACGTCGCTCGGGGGCGCCGTGCTCGTGGAGCGGGTCGGCGCGCCGGTGGGAGCGGCCGCGTGGCTCGGCCTCGGCGCCGGCGTCGTCGCCTGGCTCGGGTCGCAGTGGGTTGTGCGCCGGCGGGCCGCGGCGGGGGCGAAGGAGGTTTCCTTGCGGCCCGGGACGGAGGGCAGGTAGCCTCCGGCCCCGATGATCCCGGACGTGTGGGCGCCGCTGCGCGGCCTCTCGGTGCGCCGCTGCGAGGACGAGGGGCTCATCAACGGAACGTGGGTGGCCGGCGTGGCCGGCGAGCCGCCGCGGTTCGTGGTGCAGCGGGTGAGCCCGATCTTCGCCCCGCCGGTCCACGACGACATCGAGGCGGTGACCGCGCACCTGGCGAGCCGCGGCGTCCCGACGCCGCGGCTGCTGCGCGCGGACGACGGCGCGCTCTTCGCGCGGGACGGCGCGGGCGCTGTGTGGCGGGCGATGGACTTCGTCCCTGGCCGCACGCACCACCGGGTCGGCTCGCCCGCGCTCGCCCGCGCCGCGGGCGCCCTCGCCGCGCGCTTCCACCGGGCGGTGGACGATCTCGAGCACGCGTACCGCCACGTCCGCGCCGGCGCGCACGACACGGCGCTGCACATGGAGCGGCTGGACGGCGTGGCCACGGGGGGCGAGGGGCGGCGGCTGGCGGACGCGATCCTCGACGCGTTCCGCACGTGGCAGGGGCGGCTCGACCTGCCGGCGCGGCACTGCCACGGCGATCTCAAGATCTCGAACCTGCGCTTCTCGGAGGCGGGGGAGGGGATCTGCCTGCTCGACCTCGACACGCTGGCGCTGCAGTCGCTCGACGTGGAGCTCGGCGACGCGTGGCGGTCGTGGTGCAACCCGGCCGGGGAGGACGCGACCGAGGCGCGCTTCGACCTCGAGGTCTTCGCCGCCGCGGTGGCCGGCTACCGCGAGGTGCGGCCGTTCAGCGCGGAGGAGCGCGAGGCGCTCGCGGACGCGGTGGAGCGGATCGCGCTGGAGCTCGCGGCGCGCTTCTGCCGGGACGCGTTCGAGGACCGGTACTTCGGCTGGGACGCCGCGCGGTTCCCGACGCGGGTCGCGCACAACCTGCACCGGGCCGCGGGGCAGCTCTCGCTGGCGCGCGCGGCGCGGCGGCAGCGCGGGGAGATCGCGCGGCTGCTCGCGGGGGGGTGAGCGGATCGGCGCGGGGGGAGGAGCGGGGCGGCGTGGGCGGGGCGGGACATGGGCGGGGGCGTGGCGGGGGAGGCGGCGGGGATGTGGCGATAGGGGTGGGGGCGTGGCCGGGCAGGCGGCGGGGATGTCGCGACATGGGCGGGGGCGTGGCCGGGCAGGCGGCGGGGATGTCGCGAGATGGGCGGGAGCGTGGCCGGGCACGCGGTGGGGATGTCGGGACATGAGCGGGGGCGTGGCCGGGCAGGCGGTGGGGATGTCGGGACATGGGCGAGGGCGTGGCCGGGCAGGCGGCGGGCATGTGGCGACAACCCCGGGGGCGTGGTCGAGCACGCCCCGGGCAGGTCGAGCACGTGGCGCTGACTACAGATCCGGGGCGCTGAGCACCATGGGCTCAGCCGGCGCCGGTGGGGCGGGGGCAACGGGCGAGGCGGGGGCGACGGGCGGGGTGGGGGCCGTCGTCGGGCCCTGCTCCGTCGCCGCGCGCCCGCGAGCGCCCCGATCGCGGTCGGCGTTCAGCTTGTCGATGTAGGCGAACAGCCGCGCCTCGTGGTCGGCGGGCAGCGCGCTGCCCTCTTCCTGGATTTCGTCCCGGAGCGCCTCCCGGAAGCGCCCCAGCAGCCCGACCACCGCGCCGCGGAGCGGGCCTGTCGCCGCGGCGTTCTCGCCCGTCGCGAGGAGCGTGGCGCGCCTGCGCAGGAGCCTGTCGATGTCGTCTCCCGCGGCGATGAACGCCTTGACCCAGTCGTGCAGGGTTCCCCCGCCGGGGGTGGCGGCGGACTTCAGCTCGGCCTTGAGCCGGGTCAGCTCGGGCCGGTTGTCGAGCGCCGCCGATGCCTCGTCCGCGTAGGGGGCGCGGAGCACCTCGAGCTTCGGGACGAACGTCTGCTGCGCGGTCGCCGCCGCCTCCTTGAGCGGCGCCGGCAAGGCGGGGTGCGCCTCGACGGCCTTGCAGAAGAAGAAGATAGCCGCCCCGAGGCCGTCGTGCCGGACGTCGGCCTCGGAGAGCTCCCTGGCGAGCGGCGCCTGCGTGCCCGCGGCGTCGGGGATCGCGTCGATCTCCTTCTGCTTCGCCCTGAGCCGCCGCTCGTACAGCTTGCCAGTCGCGGACAGGCGCAGCTCGTCGGCCCTCTCGTCGAGCAGATCGCGCAAGGCCAGCTTCAGGTCCCCTATCGTGAGATTGCGCAAGGTCACCTCCGTGAATCGTATGTGGATCGCGTGGTCGCCCGCCCCCGCGCCGCACCAGCGGCAGAGAGGGCGGGCTGAGGGTGATTGTCGGAACGCAGCACGGCCGCGGGACTGTCGTCAACCGAGTAGCCAGATTTCAATCGTTGATCGGACCGGGCGCAGGAGCGGCGACGCTGGAATCGTGCTTTGAATCCGGCGGTCCTGGAGCATTTCACGGCATCTCCACCTCGCCCGTCTCGGTTTGTAATTGCCATTTCCTTTCTGGATTGCTCCCGACCGGGTGAGCAAGCAGCCAGGACAGGACTACTATCGGGTCCGGCTGAACCTCGGGGACGGCTTCGGACCGGAGGAGAAGTGGAGCGCGCCGGCGGCGAGCGGCGGCCTGCCGTGGGGCGTCCCGCTGGAGAAGGACTTCACGAAGGAGATCAACGGCAGCAACGACGCGCTGGCCTTCTCGGAGACGACGGCGTTCAACGCCGGTTACGGGGTGCCGATCAAGATCACGACGCCGTACGTGTGTATCGTCCTGGAGATCGCGGCGCAGCTCGGGTTGAACGGTGGGCGGAGCGAGCTCGGATGGGACGACCTGGACGGCGACGGGACGGTCGATCACGTGCTGAAGCTGAGCGACGGCATGCTGCGCGAGAGCGACGCGGCGCTGCGGGCGCGGCTGAACCTGACGGGCAAGACCAACCGCCTCGCGCGCGTTGTACGGCCGCTTGGCGGCAGCTTCGCGCTGGACTATGAGCGTGAAGGCAACAAGGTGGCCCATGCGAGCGACCCGGGCGAGCTGAGCGTGGACATGCCCGGCAGCAAGTGGGTGCTGTCACGGGTCGAGGTGGACGACGGCATGGGTACGCCCGCCTATGTCCACACGTTCGATTACCACCAGAGCGGGTTCTACGACCGCGCGGAGCGCGAGGACTACGGCTTCGCGCAGGTGACGGCGACGCGCGAGGACGACTCGCAGATCGTCACGCGGTACCACAACCAGGACTATTACCGGCGCGGGCTCGTGGCCGAGGTGATCGAGCAGGACGCCGAGGGGCGGCTGTTCAGCCGGCAGCAGATTGCGTACCGTGAGCCCGGGGCGCAGCCGACGCTGACGGGAACGTTCTTCCCCCGGGAAGAGCTGCGGACGACGTCGTGGTACGAGGGCAAGACGACGGACCCGAGCGCGCCTGGCAAGCAGACGAGCGAGGGGCGCGACTGGGACGATCGCGGCAACCTGATCGGGCTGACGGAGCACGGCGAGCCAGGCACGCTGGCCGACGATGTCACGACGACGATCCACCACGTGACGTACGACGGGCCGTACATCGTTCGCGCGGACAGCGTCGAGGCGCGCGACAGCGCCGGCAGGCTGCTGCGGAAGCGCACGGCGATGTACGACGAGGCGACCGGGGCGTTGGAGTCCATCACGAGCACCGTGATCGGCGGCAAGGATCCCGTGACGGGCGCGCCGTACACCGGGGACGACGCGACGAACCCGACCTGGCAGTTCTTCCCCGACGCGTACGGCAACCTGGAAACGGCGATCGACCCGCGGGGGTTCACGCTCACGTACGAGTACGAGGACGTCGCGGAGACGTACCTCGAGCGGGTCGACGACTCGTTCGGTTATTTCTCGGGGGCGTCATCGGACTACCGCTATGGCGCCGTCAGCGCGGTCCAGGACGTCAATGGCCATGAGGTGCGCTACGAGTACGACGCGTTCGGCCGGCTGAGCGCGGTGTTCGGCCCGAACGATCCGGTCGCGGCGGCGGAGGCGACGATCTCCTTCGAGTATGCGCTCCAGCCGGGGGCGAGCGCCGCTGTCCCGGCGTGGGCGCGCACGCGGCACAAGGACGTGCAACACCCCGGGGATCCGATCGATACGGTGACGTTCATCGACGGGCTCGATCGGGTGATCCAGACGAAGAAGGACCTGGAGAAGGATCAGGGGCCGGCTGCGGCCCCGATCGTCGGCATGTCGGTGAGCGGGCGGGTCGTCTTCGACGAGCGCGGCCGGATCGCGTACCAGGGCCAGCCGGTGTTCGACACGGGGGCGGCGACGGCGTTCGTGGACGTGCCGCTGAAGCACCCGACGGTGTTCGCGTACGACGTGCTCTCGCGCGTCATCGAGGCGAGAGAGCCGGACGACGAGGCCGGCGAGGTGACGACGACGACGACCTACGACATCGAGGTGCTCGACCGCGTGGCGATGTTCGTGGCGACGGAGACCGATCCGAACGAGAAGGTGCGGAAGGCGTACCAGGACGTGGACAACGCGATCGTGGCGGTCGAGGAGCGCAATCGGCTGCACGAGTCGGAGACGTGGACGACACTGGTGACGCGGTACGCGTACAACCCGGTAGGCGAGCTGGTGCGCGTGACCGACCCGCTCGGCCATGTCACGACGGCGGAGTACGACACAGTGGGCCGCATGGTGGCGCTCACGAGCCCGGACATGGGTCGCACGGAGTGGCGTTACGATCTGTCGGGCAACCTCGGGGCGCGGCAGACGGCGAAGCTGGCGGCGGAAGGCGCGAGCAAGCTGATCCGGTACGAGTACGATTACAACCGGCTGAGGCGCGTGGACTACCCGGATTCGCCGGACGTGACGTACGTATACGGCGAGCCGGGCGAGGCGGGCGACGAGCACGGCAACCGCGCCGGCCGGCTGGAGGAGGAGCGGAGCGAGGCCGGGACGAGGACATTTGCGTATGATCGGCTCGGGAACGTCAAGACGCTGACGACCGAGTTCCCCCGGCTGCGCGAGCCGCACCGGGGGCCGTACCAGGCGACCATGGAGTACGACGTCGACGCGTTCGGGCGCCTGCTGTCGATGAAGTTCCCCGGCTCCGGCGCGGAGGTGGTGACCTATGGCTACGACCGTGGCGGCCTGGTCCGGTCGGCTGTCGGGACGAACACGCAGACGAATCCTCAGCACCCGGACGAGCCGGCGGTGACGCAGTACCTGCTGCACATCGGGTACGACGAGTTCGAGCAGCGGGTGCGGGTGGTGCACGGCAACGGGATCGCGACGTCGTACAGGTACTATGACAAGTCGCGTCGGCTGGAGCAGATCAACGCCGATCACCGCGACCGGTTCCTCGTGGAGCGCGGGCTGCCGGCGAGGCCGTTCCTGCAGATGCGCTACGACTACGACGCGGCGGGCAACCTGGAGCAGGTGCGGAACGAGGCGCCGTACGACGTGAACATGCCGGGGTCGGTGCGGGTCGGGCCGACGACGCACGACTACGGGTACGACGACCTGTACCAGCTCGTGCTGGCCAGCGGGACGTACCAGGACTGGAACGACTGGCAGTTCCGGTACCGGGTGTCGTTCGACTACGACGAGATTGGCAACATCCTTGTCAAGGATCAGGGCAGCTACCGCTACGTGCCGGATACGGACGCGGACCGGTGCGAGGGGGACTGGTGCGAGGAGCAGCCGATCCGGGAGCAGACGTACCGGTCGGTGTACAGGTACACGGGTCCGCAGCCGCACGCGCCCAGGCAGATCGACGAGCAGCTCGTGGCGGAGTCGAGGCCGTGGTCACGGGTGATCAGCTACGACGCGAGCGGCAACCAGACCGGCTGGACCTATCCGGGCTCGGGCACGCGCGTCACCGAGTGGAACGAGGAGAACCGCGTCTCCCGGGTGCTGCAGAACGGGCAGGAGCTGTCGCGCGCGCTCTACGATGGAGACGGCGAGCGGCGGGTGCACCTGCACCACGTGAGCGGCGAGGAGGAGACGGCCTACCACGACCAGCACCTGACGCTGCGGGACGGGCGGTTCATCACGAAGCACATTTACGCGGGGCAGACGCGGATCGCGAGCAAGATGGATCCGGACTGGTTCCGTGACCCGCCGACGATCTACTACCATCCGGACCACCTGGGCAGCACGAGCTTCGCGACGAACAACGAGCAGACGCTGACGCAGCGGGACGAGTACTTCCCGAGCGGGGAGCTGTGGATCGACGCGTCGGACTCGCGGTACGAGCTGCGGCGGGCGTATGTGTTCACCGGGAAGGAGCTCGACCAGGCGACGGGGCTCTATTACTTCGGGGCGCGGTACTACGACCCGCGGATGAGCGTGTGGCTCAGCCCGGATCCGATCCTGGACGAGTACATGCAGGGCGGGCCGGGTGGGGGGGTGTTCAACCCGGGGAACCTGGGGCTGTACAGCTACACGCTGAACAACCCGGTGAACCTTGTCGATCCGGATGGGCG
Source organism: Sorangium sp. So ce176 (assembly GCF_051519835.1). Taxonomy (NCBI): domain Bacteria; kingdom Pseudomonadati; phylum Myxococcota; order Polyangiales; family Polyangiaceae; genus Sorangium; species Sorangium sp. So ce176. The sequence goes on along the minus strand of NZ_CP150371.1, from coordinate 9,138,886 downwards.
GAGCTCGCAAGGGGCGCACCGGAACTTCCCGCCGGGGATGAATGGTTGCCGGCACCCGGGCTGCTTCAACGGGCCGGAGGGCGCGAAGTTTCACCAGGAGCAGATGCTGCGGCGGACGGGGGCCGGCTCCGCAGCGGCTGCGACCGGTACGGCTTCGCGCGGCATTGGCAACGTCATGCGGCGGATGCTGTTCCGATGGACCGCGCAGCCGCAACAGGGGCCGCGGCCGCCGGTGCAACCCACGGTGGCGCCGTCACAGCCGCCGCAAGCCGCGCAGCCGGCGCAGCCGCCGCAGGCGGCGAAGCCGGCGCAGGCGGCTCCCAAGAGCGGCGGGAGCAACGCGGGGGCTCAGGCTAGGGGAGGGGCAGCGCGTCGGGCAGTCGGTGCTGCTCGTGAATCGAAAGTTGCTGAACTTACCGGGGGAAAGGTTTCTGGCGACGAAATCCAGGCACCCAATTTGGGGCATACGGACATTGATGTTGTGGCCGGCAACGGGGATCTGGTGATGGTCGGAGGCCCCAAGAAGGGAGAAAACCTGAGCAATCTGGCGCGTGTGATCAAGCTGTATCAACACGCTGCAGCTTCAGGAGAACGCAAGGTCGGGGTGCGAGCATATTTTCCGCCGACACTCCACAGTCGGTGATTGATTTTACTGCAAAGAGGATTGGGGCAGAAAACGTGTTCAAGATTCCGGAGCGGTGACTTATGGCTCAGATCTATGGTGCGGTCGAATTTCGAATCGAAGACGAATGGTATGATGTCATCAATGTCAGTAGTTTGCTCCTGCAGCACTACGATCTGAACGGATGTTTGTTTGGTGTGGATAATTATGCGGACTTTGTTCCGCTGTTTGCTGGTCGGGGAGTTCCTGGGGACTGTAGTGAAAACTTGAAGCAAAAAGTTTCCACTTATCTTGATGATGAGAGTTGGCCGAGCTGGGTTCTCTACAGTGAGCTCGCTTGCATTGACTGGGATGAGCGTGCGGTCTCGAGGGATTACAGGATCAGCGAGTATGTTGTGTATGGCGATGGTAAAGAAAAATTTGTTACAAAGTGGCTGAACAAGCTGGAGCACGACTGGGTGCGCGAGGCTCTGGAGACCGAGCTGGAAGTACGAAGTGGAGACCGTGTGTTTCGTAGGCCTGTGCTGCGCAGAGCAGATGCGATCGCCGGCACAGAGTTTGGTCTATTGATGAAGCTCATGGGGTGCCTCGCAGATAGATTTGGGGTTGACGGTGTGCGGCTTGTTGTCTGGTTTGGGTAGGCGGTTCGATATCAGCAGCTGTATCTGGTTGTGTGGCCGCACGTCGGCAGAAGTTCCGGTAACGGGTGTCGTTTGATTACGACGAGATTGGTAAGATCCTTGTCAAGGATCAGGGTAGCTATCGTTGCGTGCCGGATACGGACGCGGACCGGTGCGAGGGGGACTGGTGCGAGGAGCAGCCGATCCGGGAGCAGACGTACCGATCGGCGTTACAGGTGCACGGGCCTGCAGCCGCACGCGCCCAGGCAGATCGATGAGCAGCTCGTGGCGGAGTCGGGGCCGTGGTCACGGGTGATCAGCTACGACGCGAGCGGCAACCAGACCGGCTGGACGTACCCGGGCTCGGGCACGCGCGTGACGCAGTGGAACGAGGAGAACCGTGTCAGCCGGGTGCTGCAGAACGGGCAAGAGAAGTCGCGCGTGCTCTACGATGGAGACGGCGAGCGGCGGGTGCACCTGCACCACATCAGCGGCGAGGAGGAGACGGCCTACCACGACCAGCACCTGACGCTGCGGGACGGGCGGTTCATCACGAATGGCCAGGGCTGAATCAGGTGCGGGCGCGGCGACGGCGTTCGTTGACGTGCCGCTGAAGCACCCGACGGTGTTCGCGTACGACGTGCTCTCGCGGGTCATCGAGGGCGAGGAAGCCAGACGACGAGGCGCACGCGTTCGGGCGCCTGCTGTCGATGAACTTCCCTGGCTCCGACGCGGAGGTGGTGACCTATGGCTACGGCCGGGGCGGCCTGGTCTGGTCGCCTCGCGCCGCCCCGCGCGCTACGCGGTCTTCAGCGCCGCCGTGCAGTGCCCGCAGCGCACCGCCTTGATGGGGATGGTCATCGCGCACTCGGGGCACTCCTTCGTCGTCGCCGCCTCCTCGTGCTTCCTCTGGAGCTTGCCCATGAGCTGCATCAGCAGGAACACGCAGAAGGCGACGATGAAGAAGCTCACCAGGTTGTTGATCACCTGGCCGTACTGGAGGAGGACCGCGCCGGCCTTCGTCATCTCGTCGATGGTCGTGTGGGGACCGGGCCCGGTCGGCGCCTTCAGGACGATGTAGTGCCGGCTGAAATCGATGCCGCCCGTCAACAGGCCTATCGGCGGCATGATCAGGTGGTCGACGAGCGACTTGACGATGTTGCCGAACGCCGCGCCGATCACGACGCCGACCGCCATGTCGACGACGTTGCCACGAATCGCGAACTTCTTGAAATCGTCCCAGAACATTGCTCGCCTCCCGCGTCGAGCTTCTACTCCGGCAGGCACCCCGAGATCCACCGTCGAATCGTGGCCTCCCGGCCGCCCCAGGATCCAGGCGCCGCGGCACGACCGGCGCCGCCGAGCTCGCCCGTGACCCCCCGGGCGCGCCCCCGCGCCGCCTCGCGCCCGGCGCCCCCGCCGCCTCGCACCCGGCATCCGCTCCCCGCCCGGCATCCGCTCCCCGCCCGGCATCCGCTCCCCGCCCGGCATCCGCTCCCCGCCCGGCATCCGCTCCCCGCCTGGCGTCCGCTCCCCGCCCGCCTTGCAGCGCGCCTCAGGAATCCCTGGCTGGATTTCCGACGCGCGAGACTAGGATGCCCGCCGGAGGATCGACCGAGCCATGGACCCCGACGCCGAAGCCGCACTGCGTCACCGCGCGAAGGCCGAGCTGCGCAAGCGCGCCAGGGCGCTCCGCAGCTCCATCCCCCCGGGCGCCCTCCTCGAGCGGTCGCGCCGCATCCAGCGCGCCCTCGCCGAGCTGCCGGCCCTCGCCGCCGCCCGTCACGTCGCGCTCTTCTACCCGATCGAGGACCGCAACGAGGTCGACCTCCGGGAGCTCGACCCGCTCCTCCGCGGCCGCGGCGTCCGGGTGGCGTACCCCGCCATCGACCCCGAGTCGCGCGTCATGACCTTCCGCTTCGTCGCCGATCCCGAGGCCATGGAGGAGCGCGGCCTCGGCTTCCGCGAGCCCGACCCCGCCGACGAGGAGGCCGCGGCGCTCGACGTCATCGTCGTGCCCGCCCTCCAGATCGACCCCAGGGGGCACCGGATCGGCTACGGCGCCGGCTACTACGACAGCACGCTGCCGCGCTTCTCCCCGCCGGCCCGCACCGTCGGCGTCGCGTTCGACTTCCAGCTCATCGCCGAGGTGCCGACCACCGAGGGCGACGTCCCGCTCGGCACCATCGTGACCGACGCCCGCGTGCTCGAGGCCGAGCCCGCCTAGGATGCCCGGAGAACAGGTGGAAGGGGAGAGCGCGAGCGACAGGTCCGCCCTCATCGCGGCGATCGCGTCCGGCGCCATGATCGCCCAGCAGGTCGCCGGCCGGGCCACCCGCGACGCCCTCTTCCTCTCCAGCTTCGGCGCCGACGACGTCCCCAAGGTCATGGCCGCCGGCGCGGCGCTGTCGTTCGCCGCCGTCCTCCTCATCTCGCGCGCCCTCCTCCGGCTCTCCCCCGCGCGCGTCGTCCCCGCCCTCTTCGGCGCGAGCTCCGCCCTCCTCGTCCTGGAGTGGGGCCTCGCCCTGCGCGCGCCCGGCGCCGCCGCCCTCGTCTTCTACCTGCACATCGCCGTCTTCGGCGCGACCCTCATCTCCGCCTTCTGGTCGCTCGTCAACGAGCGCTTCGATCCCCACACAGCCCGTCGCTCCATGGGGCGCATCGCGGGCGGCGGGACGCTCGGCGGCGTGGTCGGCGGCCTCTTCGCGTGGCGCGCCAGCCACCTCATGGACGCCCCGACCATGCTCCTCGCCCTCGCCGCGGCGAGCGCGCTGAGCGCCGGGACCACCTACCTGCTCGGCCGGCACCTCCCGCTCTCCCCGTCCGCCAGCGCCGCCGGCGCCGGCCCCGCCGGCGAGGAGGCGCGCGCCGACGCGGGCGCGAGCGCCGGCCCCGCGGGGCTCGGGGCGCTTCGCGACAGCGGCCACCTGCGCGACCTCGCCGTGCTCGTCGGGCTCGGCGCCGTGAGCGGCGCCCTCTTCGACGTGGCCCTCAGCGCCGAGGCCGCCGCCGCGATGCGCGACCGCAACGAGCTGCTCTCGTTCTTCGCCCTCTTCCACCTCTCGGTGAGCGTGCTGTCCTTCCTCGTGCAGTCGCTCGCCGCCACCTTCTCGCTCGACAGGCTCGGGCTCGCCGCCACCATCGGCATCCTCCCGGTGGCCGTCCTCACGAGCTCCCTCTCCCTCGTGATCGCCCCGCGGCTCTGGGCCGCCTCCATCGTCCGCGGCACCGAGGCGGTGCTCCGGAACTCGCTCTTCCGCTCGGGCTACGAGCTGCTCTACACGCCGCTGCCCCCGGACCAGAAGCGGTCGATCAAGACGCTCATCGACGTCGGCTTCGACCGCATCGGCACCGCGGCGGGCAGCGGCCTCGCCATGGCCCTGCTCGTGCTCGCGCCGGGCGCGTCGCTGCCCCTCCTGCTCGGCCTCGGCACGGCCGCCGCGGGGGTCACCCTGCTCTTCACGCCGCGGCTGCACCGGGGCTACGTCGCCGCCCTCGAGGGCAGCCTGCGCTCCGGCGCCGTCTCGCTCGACCCCGCGAACGTCGTCGACGCGACGACCCGCCGCACCCTGAGCGGCACCGTCGACGCGCTCAGCCGGGACAAGGTCCTCGCCGAGCTCGCGGCGCTCCGCAAGGGCACGGGCGCGCGGCCCGACGCCGGGCGCGCCCCGGGCCCGGACGGCGAGCGTACATCGTACGCCGGTCCGCCGATCTCGGCCCGCGCGCCGATCTCGGCCCGCGCGCCGGTCTCGGTCGGGGCGCCCGGCGACGGCCCGCGCGCGCCGGCGGGGGACGGCAGGCTCGCCGACGGGCCGCTCTCGGCGCGGGCCGCGTCGGCGGCGCTCGCTGCCGACCCGGTGCTCGCGGCCACGGCCGATCTCCGCTCCGGCGACGCCGGTCGCATCCGCCGGGCGCTCGCTGGGGAGCTGGACCTCTCGCTCGTCCCCCACGCGATCCCGCTCCTCGAGCGGGAGGGGCTCAACGCGGAGGCGATCCGCGCGCTCCGCAGCGTCGCCCAGCGCGCGACGGGCCAGCTCCTCGACGTGCTCCTCGACCCGTCCGTGAGCGTCGCCGTCCGGCGGCGCATCCCGCGCGTGCTCCAGGCCTGCCCCACCCAGCGCGCCGCCGACGGGCTGATGCTCGGCCTCGCCGACGAGCGCTTCGAGGTGCGCTACCAGTGCGGCGTCGCGCTCGCGAGGCTCCTGCAGCAGCGCGCGCCGATCCAGCTCCGGCGCGAGGACGTGATCGAGGCCGCGACGCGCGAGATCGAGATCGACCGCCGGGTGTGGGACGCCCAGCCCCCGAACGCGGCCCCCCCGGGCGAGGCGCCCCCGGCCGTGCGCCTGCTCATCGAGCGGACGAGCCGCAGCCTGGAGCACGTCTTCCGCGTGCTCTCGCTCTGCCTCGAGCGCGAGCCGCTCGAGATCGCCTACCGCGCGCTCCACGCCGACGACGCCCACCTCCGCGGGACGGCGCTCGAGTACCTGGAGAACGTCCTGCCGTCCGCGATCCGCGAGAGCCTCTGGCCGTACCTGGGCATCCGGACGACCGCCCCCGCCGAGCCGCGCGCCGAGGAGCCGCGCCCCGCCGAGGCGCCGCGCGCCGAGGAGCCGCGCCCCGCCGAGGCGCCGCGCGCTGGCCACACCGCGCCGCGCCTCCCCGAGCACGCGCTCGACGAGCTCCGCCGCTCCGCGGCCAACATCCCGCGGGCCTCGATCGCCGCCGCGCGCCGGCGGAAGGCGTCGACCTAGGCGGCGCGACAAAAAGAAAAAGCGTCGCCGGGGCCCGGGGGGGGAGAGGCCGCACCAGCAACGCTGCTCAGGGAGTTTGCAGCTCGCGTGCCACCGCGGGAAGACAGGGACGCAGGGCAATTTCGCCTCGATGTCCCGGGCGCATCCCCCGACGTTGCACTCCTGCGATTTCACCCTTGCAGCCGCGCACTGCGTCGGGGGCGGCGCCTCGGCCGCGGGGGCGTCCCGCGGCGCGGCGCGGCTCGCTCAGTGGAGCGGCTCGCGGCGGCGGGCCTTGTCGTCGAGGTGCTCGGCGATGGTGAGCCGGTCGGCGTCGCTCATGACGACGAACCGGACGGCGAGCAGGTTGTCGCGGTCCCACACAGGGCGGGCGCGCAGGCGGATGGGGCGCCCGACCCCGAGATCGAGCTCGAACGGGGTGACGGCGGGCAGCGCCCGGCCCGCGAGCGCGGGCGCGCGCTCGACGATCATGCCGGTGGGCGACAGATCGATGGCGCGGCACCGGTGCCTGTGGCCGTCGACGAGCGCCGAGACGGGGAAGTCGACCTGCGCGCGCGCGCCCTGCCTTCGATCCATGCGTTCCTCCTGGGGCACGTCGTGCCGGTCCCGAGCTTAAGCCGCGCGGCGCGCCCTGGCCAAACATCGGGCAGGCGAGCCCCGCGGTCGGGACGCCGCGGGCCAGCACGATCTCGGCGCCGTGCGATATGCTGGGCGGCGAAAGGAAGGTCTGGCGATGCCCACGTGCCGCGAGTGCGACAGCGAGGTCGACGAGCTCAAGACGATCAAGGTCGGAACCAAGAAGAAGAAGGTCTGCGAGGACTGCGCCGATCGCGCGGCCCAGGAGGGCGCCATCGCCGAGGAGAGCGAGGCCGTCGTCCAGCAGATGATGGGCTTCAAGGGACGACGCTGAGCCGGCGCGCGGCGCCGCGGACCCCCAGGAACACCGCGCGAGCCAGGGAGACGCCGACGCGCGGAGACGCGGCGAAATGCTCGGATCTACAGCAGAATCCGGCGGCTACAGCGGAGTCTGCCGCGCCTCGTCGAGCGCTCGAGTGAATCGACGCTGTCCCCTGGATTGAACAGGAAGTCGGGAATCCCGGAAAGAGCTTGAATCCGCTGCCGGGTTCGTGTCGTTCATTTCCGGATTCCTGACAACCCGTTCAGTTTTTCCGTCGAAGCCTGGATTCAGGTTCTTCGTCGCCGGCGCACGGCGCACGGCGCGCCCGTCCCGTGGATGCGGCGGACCTCCTCGTCGAACCCGGCGACACGTGCTTCGCCCGGGCCTCGCTCGCGAGCCCACACAGCCGTCCAGGAGTGAAATGGTCGCACGCGACGCCGCTCTCGCGGAGGGAGCCATTGCACGCGTCGTGGACGGCACGACACGACAGGGGCCGTGATCGAAGGCGCAGCAACACCGAGGAGCGCGCGGGCGACAGCACGTCGCCGAGAGAGCGCCTCGGCCCTCTTCAACAGGACGATTGACCTGGACGCGCGCGCCTCGAACCTCGCTGTCGCCAGCACCTCGCGGGCTCCGCGCCGCGCGTGAGACGCCCGTGTCGAGCGCGCCGTCAGGGCGCCTTGCCGCTGCTCTTCGAGGTCGATCGAGGCGCGGGCCGAGATCGCCGAACTCCACGCGCTCCGACCGTGGCCGATGGCTGTAACGGTGCGTGTACCGAGCGAAGGATGCCGCCTCCGCGCGATCGTCGATGTCGTCACCGAGCTCGAGCATGCAGGGGCTGGTGGGTGAAGGTCGTCAATTGGCCTGGAGAACGCGACAGCGATGGGCTTTGCCCAACATTTCCGCGGGATTTTGGCCTGGTGACAGCGAGCGAGCGACCACGTCCAACCACCTTCCCCACAGGAGCGGGCGAACTGCGCATTGCAGTTTTGCATCGAATTTTTGCAACCTTGATGTGAAAAGCAGCTCGGGTGTGCGACCTAATTGGCCGATCGTTTGGTTTGCGAAAGCATTTCGTCTTGACCCTTCGTGCCGTTCCAGGAATAAGTTGTCTCACGAGAGCGCCGGTATCCGCCCCTTCGGTTGCTGAATGGTCTGCACCGATGGTTCGCGGCGTGAAGGCAAACAGCGGGAGGCTCCTCTTCTGCCCCCTGTTGCCTTCGGCCGTAACGGTCCTGTTCAACGCAGGGGTCGACGACGCCGGGGGAGAAAAAGCCATGCATTCGATTTCTCAGGGCTTTGGGTCGCGGTCGTTTGCCGCCGGTAAGTTCATCGCCTCCATCGCGGCGGTATCGATCGTCGGCCTCGGCTGCGCGCCGCTCGACGTGGACGTGACCGAGGAGGACCTCGACGCGGAGGAGCAAGCTGCAGGGACGACATACCGAGTCGGCCCGACGCGGACCTACAAGACCCTCGCCGACGTGGCGAGCCGGCTGGCGCCGGGCGACGTTGTCGAGGTCGACGGCAACGCGACGTACCCGGGCGACATCTGGCTCAAGAAGGGCGGTACGGCGAACGCGAAGGTCACCATCCGCGGCGTCCGGGCCAACGGGAAGCGGCCGCTGCTGAAGGGCGGCGCCAACACCATCCAGCTCAACGCGAACCACATCGTGATGGAGGGGTTCGAGGTCACGGGCGGCACGTCCCGCTGCATCTTCACCCACGGCCACGACCTCACGATCCGCGACACCGTCGTCCACGACTGCCCCGCGCACGGCATCCTCGGCGCGGACAGCGACTCGGGCTCGCTGACCCTCGAGTACGTGGAAGTGTACAGGTGCGGCGCCGGGGAGACGAAGCACCCGATCTACATCGCGACGGACGAGTCCAAGTATCCCGGCGCGGTGTTCCGGATGCAGCACAGCTACATCCACGACGCGAACGGCGGCAACGCGGTGAAGAGCCGCGCGGAGCGGAACGAGATCTATCACAACTGGATCGAGGGCGGGTACTGGAAGGAGCTCGAGCTCATCGGGCCCGACGGGCAGGATCCGAGCCTCGCGCGGGAGGACTCCGACGTTGTCGGCAACGTCTTCCGCAAGACGCGCACGCAGTACGTTGTGCGCGTCGGCGGCGACGGCACGGGCGAGACGAACGGGCGGTATCGGTTCGTGAACAACACCTTCCTGCTGGCGCAGGGGTCGAAGGCGGCGATCCACATGCACTTCGGCGTCGAGAGCGTCGAGCTGCACAACAACGTCTTCCACCGCGTCGGGGGCGGGAGCATCGATGTGTTCCGCGATGACGCGGAGTGGGCGACGGGCAGGCCGATCATCAAGGGCGTCAACAACGCCGTTCCCAAGGACACGGTGGTGCCCTCCGGCTTCACGGGGACGCTGAAGGTGAGCGGGGATCCCGGCTTCACGAGCCTCGCCAACCGCGACGTGTCGCTGCTCTCGACGAGCCCCCTCCGGAACGCGGGCGTCAGCCAGATCCAGGGGATCGCCGGGCGCGAGATCAGGGCGCCGCTCGCGCTGCCGCTCTTCCACCCGCCGAAGGCGGCGCTCGCGGCCCCGGGCACCGCGCTGGCGCGGACGGCCGTGGGCGCGGTCGACATCGGCGCCTTCGAGTTCGGCTCGGGGGTGGCGGCGGCGACCCAGCCGACGGCGCCGGCCGAGCCCGAGGAGCCGACCGAGCCGACGACACAAACGCCGGACGCGTCGTGCCCGTCGGTGGACCCGGGCGAGTGGGCGAACACGCCCCTGCCGACCCAGTGGGGGACCTTCACGGCGACCTGGGACGTGACGCCGACCGCGTCGAACATCGACGGCAGGATCGGGGTGTCGAAGGGCGCCGCGGACCAGGCGAGCGAGCTCGCGGCGAGCGTCGTGTTCGATCGGCAGGGCAACGTCCGCGTGCTGAACGGGTCGAGCTACCAGGCGATGACGGCGTTCCGGTACACAGCGGGCACGACGTACACCGTCCGGATGGTGGTCGAGCCGGGGTCGAAGCGGTACGCGGTGTACATCCGCCCGAAGAACGGCCAGGAGGTGCAGCTCGCGTACAGGTACGCGTTCAGGCCCGAGCAGGTCGCGGCGGGCATCCGGTCGATCGACAACTGGACGATGGTCGGGGGAGCGGCGCCGCTCTCGGCGTGCAACTTCTCGATCAAGTGAGCGGGTGACTCCCGGGGGGCCCGTCGGGGCTCCACTCCAGGGGGGCCAGGCCCGAGGAGGGATCTCCTCGGGCCTACGGCCGTCGAGAGGGGTCAGGTCCGGGGGGCGGACCGCGCCACGTCACCGCACGTCGAAGCCGTGGCGCAGGACCGGGAAGACACCGAGGTAGAGGCTCCCGAAGGTCGGCCCGATGGGCGGCCAATCGCTGTCGGGCCGCATGGCCTCGACCTCGGCGACCTGACCGCGGAGGAAGTGGCGATAGAAGTACACGAAGTCGTGCTCGCCGTTGGAACCGTCGTAATAACCGTGGTTCGAGGAGCCGTGCAGCCCGTGAATCCCGTTGTACGAGCCCAGCACGTTCCGGTTGTACCCCTCGTAGTTGTGCATCACCTCGTGGAGGAGCCCGGCGTTCGGGACGCCGATCCCCGCGCCGGTGTAGGTGGTGGGGATCGCGAGGTACCTGTCGTCCCAGGCCCACGCGAGGTTGCTCTCGTCGTCCACCAGGGAGCCGTCGGCCCGGTGCTGCGGGATGAAAAGCACGATCATGTCGTAGTCCGAGAGCAGGTGCGCGGTCGGGTGCTCGCTCTGGAAGCGCCCGGTGTCCCACCCATCGTGGTTCGGCTCGTAGATCGGCACGTCCTCGACAGGGGGCAGGACATCGACTGTCCACTTGGCGAGCCCGTACGACAGCGGCTCCAGCCATCGAGCGCTTGTCGCCCTCGCCTGCGTCAAGAGCCGCTCGATGTCGTCCTCGGAGAGCACGCCGAGGTTCGACGGGTCCGCTCCGCCGAGCGACGCGCTGTAGTTGACGCTCGTCCGGATCGGCAGGATCCCGATGCGCGTGTCCTCCTGGATCCCGAGCGGCGCGTTCGCGGTGATGTCGACGCCCACGGGTGACGCGCCGACGGTCACGCTCTGCTCCCGGTAAGAGCCCGTGTAGTCGTACGGCGGCGACTCGGTGCCGAGGCCGACGCCGATGGTGTAGTCGCCCGGCGGCAGCGAGAGCGTGGCCGGCGTTGTGTGCCCCGTGAAGACGTCGTTCACGTACACCTTGCCGGGCTGCGGGCTCGTCGCCGTCACGGTGACAGGCTGGAGCGCGGGCCGGTTCGGGGTGTCCACGGAGAACGTCCGATCCGCCACGATCCCCTGCCGGACCTCCTGGCCGTTGCACAGGGTCGCGGGGCACGTCGCGTTGACGACGAGCTGGTCGTCGACCCAGACCTCGACGCCATAGCTCACCGGTCCTCCGGTGTTGATGCTCTGGATCCGGAGATCGTTGTCGCCGCTCCCGAACCAGTCGCTCACGTCGATGCGCTGGCCGATGCTCGGATCGCCGTCGTTGAACATCCTCCGCTGCAGGCCGTTCACCCAGAGGACGAGCCGGTCGTCCGCGTCGGAGACGCGCAGCTCCACCTTGGAATGGCCGGACGGCGCGCCGCCCACGAAGCGGAGGTTGTCGACCACGTAATCGGTCGTCGTGTACGGGACATTCAGGACGATCTTGAACGTCAGGTCGCTGTAGGTCTGACTCAGGGCGTCGACGACGTTCTGCGGCAGGTTGAACGAGATCGGGCTGAACGTGCCTGCGGGCAGCCCCGCGAGGTTCACCTGGCCCAGCCAGACGGTGTGCACGCCCCGGGACGGGATGTTCACGACGAGCTGCGCGTTGCCGAAGGCGGGCGACACAGGCGCCTTCAGGTCGAAGGCGATCGTCGAGGTCACGCCCGACACGGTGGTCAGCGGCGCGGACTGGAGCTCGACGAAGCTGAAGTTCCGCAGGGCGAGCGCGGAGCTGCCCTGGGAGTGATCCACGCTCGCGCTCTTCACGGCGCCGGAGGCCGTCCAGTCGGCGGTGCTCTCGAAGCCGAGCACCGACGCCGGGGTCACGAGGGCCTGCGCCGCCTCATCGACGATCTGCTCCTCCGTGTCGGTCCCCTGTGCGCAGGCTGCGAGCACGAGCGCGCACGAGGTCGTCATCATGAAACGTGAACGTCGCATTCGATGGTCTCCTTGAGATGCCGGGCTGTTCCACGCCGCGGTGGTCCGGCTGGCAGGGCGCTATCGCAACGTGCATGCCGCCCGGCCGCGCGAGGGCCTCTGCGACGAGAGCGGCGGCGCACGAGCGGCTGCCGCGCCATCGAGCGCGCCCGCGGGACCGGCGAGCGCATGGCAAGCCTTGCCGTCCTGGCAACGGTTGCCAGCGCTGAAGGGCAGAGACACGGCAAGGATTGCCATCACGCCACACGCTGGCGAGGAGAGGGGCGCAGGGCGGACCGGGCGGCCGCCCCGGGGCTCAGGCGAGGCCGCTGCGCTGGAGCAGGGCGTCGAGGGTGGGCTCGCGGCCGCGGAAGTTCCTGTAGAGGTCCATCGGGTCCAGGGTGTCGCCGAGCGCGAGGATCTGGCTCCGGAACGCGTCGCCGACCTTGCGGCTGAACAGGCCCTCCTCCTGGAAGCGGGAGAAGGCGTCGGCGTCCAGCACCTCGGCCCACTTGTACGAGTAGTAGCCGGCGGCGTAGCCCACCGGGCTCGAGAAGAGGTGCGAGAAGCCGGCGATCATGGCGTAGCCCTCGGGCAGCGGGACCGGCGAGTAGCGCGACTGGACCTCGCGGGCGAGCTCGACGACATCGCCGCGGCCGGGGCCCCAGTCCATGTGGAGCGTGAGATCGATCTCGGCGAAGCCGAGCTGCCGCATCGTCGTGGCGCCCGCGCGGAACGTGCGGGCCGCGCGCATCCGCTGGAGCAGGTCGTCCGGGATGGGCGCGCCCGTCTCGTGGTGGCGCGCGAACAGGTCGAGCGCCTCACGCTCCCAGCACCAGTTCTCCATGATCTGCGAGGGCAGCTCGACGAAGTCCCAGGCGACGTTGGTGCCGGCGAGGCTCCGGATCGGCACCCGGCTCGAGGCGTGGTGCATCATGTGGCCGAACTCGTGGAACAGCGTCTCGACCTCGCGGTGGTTCAAGAGCGCGGGGCGGCCGCCGACAGGCGGGGTGAAGCTGCCCGCCAGGACCTCGAGGTGGCGCGCGTCCTCGCCGTCCGCGCGCCCGTCCTCGCGCGGCGCGCCCGTGACGAGCCCGTGCATCCAGGCGCCGTCGCGCTTCTGCTCGCGCGGGAGGAAGTCGAGGTAGAAGGCGGCGCTCTGGGCGCCGTCCGCCTCGATGAGCTTGTAGGCGCGGGCGCTCGGGTGCCACGTGGGGGCGTCCTGCCACGGCGCGATGCGCACGCCATAGAGGCGGTGGGCGATCTCGAACAGGCCGGAGACGACGCGATCGAGCGGGAAATACGGGCGGAGCGCCTCGTCGTCGAAGTCGTAGCGGGCGCGGCGCAGCTTCTCGGCGTAGTACGAGACGTCCCACGGCGCGATCGGCGGCGCGCCGGCGCCCTCGATCTCGCGGCGGAAGGCGGCGAGCTCCTCCTTCTCGCGCTCGAACACCGGCTCGGTGCGCGCCCGCAGCGTCTCGACGAAGCGGCGCGCCTCGCCGCCCGTCTTCGCCATGCGATCCTCGAGGACCAGATCGGCGAAGGTCGCGTAGCCGAGCAGCTTCGCCTTCTCGCAGCGGAGCTCGAGGATGCGGCGGATGAGCGGGCGGTTGTCGTGCTCGCCCTCGGTCGCCCGCGTGTTGTACGCGCGGTAGAAGCGCTCGCGGATCGCGGCGTCGTCGAGGTACGTGAGCACGGGGATGTAGCTCGGCGCCTGCAGCGTGAAGCGGTAGCCCTGGAGGCCCCGGTCCTGCGCGCTCTGGCGGGCCGCCTCGACGGCGCTCGGCGGCAGGCCGGCGAGGCGCGCCGGGTCCTCGATCACGAGCTCGAAGGCGTTCGTCGCGTCGAGGACGTTCTGGGAGAAGCGCAGCGTGATCGTCGCGAGCTCGACGTCGATCTCGGAGAGGCGCTTCTTGCCGGCAGGGTCGAGCTCGGAGCCGCTCCGGCGGAAGTCGTCGAGGGTCTTCTTGAGGAACCGGCGGCGCGGGCCTGTCAGCGCCTCGGCCTCGGGCGTGGCGGCGTACGCCTTGAGCGCGCCGTAGACGCCCTCGTTCAGGGCGATGCCGCTCAGGAACTCGCTGACCTCCGGCTGGATGGCGTTGTAGGCGGCGCGCAGCGCGGGGGTCGTGGACGTCGACTCGAGGTGCGAGATGACGTTCATGGCGCGATCGAGCCGGTCGGTGACGGCCTCGAGCGCGCCGAGGGTGCTCTCGTAGGTGCGGGGGCCGGGCGCCGCGACGAGGGCGTCGAGCCGGGCGCGGGCGTCCTCGAGCAGCGCGCGCACCGCGGGCTCGACGTGCTCGCTCCGGATGCGATCGAACGGGATCTCGAAGCCGAGAGAGAGCAGGGGATTGTCGGTCGCTTCGGTCATATCGCTCCTGGTTGGGCCCCCCTGGTGGGGCTGGCGGACGGGGCGCGGCGCGCCGGCGACCCTCGGCCGGCGCGCGGGGCCCTCCCTTTGGTAAAGGCGCTGGCCTGGGTTGGCTAGTGCCGGCCTCACGATGCGCCTGCCATGGCGGCCGGCGCGGGCCCGGCGCGGCCGCGCGCGGCAGCGGCTAGAGCCCGAGCCACCGCGCGACGACCGTGGCGAGCACGTCGGACGTCCCCGAGTGGATGCTGCCGCCCAGCGCGTCGTCCACGGCCGACGGCAGGCCGCTCTCCTCGAGGTAGCCGGCGCCGCCGCGCAGCCAGAGATCGTCCAGCGCGAACAGAACGGCCGAGTCCGCCGCGTGCCACTTGGCCAGCGCTGCCTCGGCCTGGCCGCGCCGGCCCTGATCGAGCTCCCAGGCGGCGCGGTAGACGAGCAGCCGCGACGTCTCCAGCCGCAGCTTCATCTGCGCGGCGCGGTGCGCGACGGCCTGGTGGCGCGCGATCGCCTGGCCGCCGATCTCGCGCTCGCGGGCGAAGCGGACGGCCTCGCCGAGGGCGCGCTCCATGGCGCCGAGCCGGAAGGCGAGGATCAGCGCGCGCTCGTAGGTCATCGCGATCTGGAAGACGGCGAGGCCGGCGCCGGCGCGGCCGAGGAGCGCGTCGGGGCCGACCTCGCAGCCGCGGAACGACACGGGCGCGAGCCGCGCGCCGCGGAGGCCCGCCGTCGCGAGCGGCGCGCCGACGCGGACGCCCGCTGCGTCGGCCGTGTCCGCGGCGGCGGCGCCGGCGTCCGCCGCGCCGGCGCGGGGCACGAGCAGCGCCGTGAGGCCGCGCGCGGGCGCCCCGCCGGCGCCGCCGCCGTCGCGCGCGACAGTGAAGTAGACGTCGGCCCGGTCGGCCCAGGTCACGTACCGCTTCTCGCCGGTGACCCGGTAGCCGGCGGCGGTGCGGTCGGCCCTGGCCTGCACCGACGCGACGTCCGAGCCGGCGCCGGCCTCGGTCGCCGCGACAGTGGCCATGCAGCCGCCGGTGGCCATCCGCGGCAGCCACGCGCGCTGCTGCGCCGGGGTGCCCACCCGGGCGAGCAGGAGCGCCACGCCGAAGAGGTGCGCCCCCGCGGCGAGCAGCACGCCGCCGTCGCGCAGCGTCGCGCCGAGGCCCTCGTAGGCGAGCGCCGTCGTCACGAGGTCGAGGCCCTCGCCGCCGAGATCGCGGGCGATGGGCAGGCCGAGGGCGCCGCCCCGGGCGAGGACGCGCATGCGATCGTCAGGGGCCGCGGCGTCGGCCTCGGCGCCGAGGGCGCGCATGCGGTCGTGGACGGCGCGCTGGGCGGGGGTCCATCCGAAGTCCATCGCGGCTGCGATACCAGAGCGGGCGAGGGGCGGGGAGGACCGGAGGGCGGCGCGCGGGCCATCGCCGCCGGCGCCGCCTGCGCGGTCATCGCCGCCGGGGCGCGGCTCAGTAGGGGCGCTCGTTGACGAAGTTGCCGGGAGGATCGTAGTTGCACACCCAGATCTGCCAGGAGCCGCCGCCGAACGGCGAGCCGTCCGTGCAATCGGCGACCCCGCAGCCGAGCCGCGCGGAGTCGGCCCACACCACCTGCGTGTAATGGCCGCACGTCGAGCTGCAGGCGTTGGTCGCGAGGTCGTAGTTCGCCGCCTCGTCGACCCAGGCGGCCACGACGTCCTCCGGCGTCGACGCGCCGCTCGACGCGTAGAGGTTCTCTCCGTAGTTGCTCTCGCTATGGCTGAACTCGCACCGTTCGGCGTAGGCCTGCGCCGCCGCCGCGATCTCGGGCGACCACGAGAGCCCGGGCAGCGGCGGGTCGGAGGGCGGCTCGACCGCGGCGCGCGCCCGGTTGTGGGCCCATGTCATCCCGCTCATCCGGGGCGGCTCGCCCGCCTGGCCGCCCGTCGCGGGCTCGTCGTCGGACGAGCCGCAACCCGCGGTGAGCGCGAGCGCGAGAGGGAACCGGGCGAGTCGGGCGAGCCGGGCTAACCGGGCGAGCCGGGCTAACCGGGCGAGTCGGGCGAGCGGGGGGCCGAGCGTCTTCACCGGGCCATTGTCCTACGGCCCGGGCGAGCTCTGCAACGGTTATTCGATGATGGCTGTGTGAGCCCACGACGTGCCGTGTCATGGCGCGTCGCCATCGTTGCTTGGACGGCGCGGCGATCGCGACGCCCGCATCCGGGCGTGGCGCACGGCGCCGAGACAGCCAACAACAGATCTCGTCGTGCATTGCGGCCTCGCTGACGGGCCGCGCCCTAGGGTGGTGTTGATCGCGGTAACAATTCCGCAGAGTGGCCCTTGTCAGCCGGGGCGCTTTATGAGTTATTGTCGCCCTGCTTCGGCGGTGGCCGCCGATTTCGCAAGGAGCGCGGCGCCCTCATGGCCGTCGCCGCTCTCCGTGGCGATCCGGTCGCCAGCGGCGCTCCCGACAAAGAACCAAGGAGTTTCCTGATGAACATCCGTGTGACGTGGCGAATCGCGACATTCTCTCTGGCGCTGGCGGGGCTCTCCGTCCTTCCGGTGATGGGGTGTGACAAGGCGTCGGAGCTGCAGAATGACCTCTGTTGTCGCGACTTCACGCCGGGCGCCGATCTCGCCACGGTCGAGTGGGGGCTCGAGGGCGAAGCCGAGCTCAATTACGGTGCGTTCATGCAGTCCGTGTCGGATTTCACCGGCGCCGCGGGCGCCATGGTGGCCGACGTGAGCGCCGCCTGTCAGGCGATCGCGCTGGATCTCGGCGCGGACGCGGCGACGATCACGGCGACCAAGCCGAGCGAGCGGGCGTCGGCGTGGTGCGAGCTCGCGATCGACCAGCTCGGGGACGCGACGGCCGATCTGTCGATCTCCTTCCAGCCGCCGAGCTGCACGGTCGACGCGAGCGTGCAGGCGAACTGCGAGGCGCGGTGCAGCGCCAACGTCGAGTGCCAGCTCACCCCGGCGGAGATCGTCGCGCGCTGCGATCCCGGCGAGCTCTCGGGCCGGTGCGAGGGGCAGTGCACCGGCTCGTGCGAGGGCTCGGCCAACCTCGCCGTCAACTGCGAGGGCACGTGCCAGGGCACCTGCGAAGGCGCGTGCGACGGCGATTGCTCGGCGACGACCGAGGGCGGCGACTGCCGCGGTCAGTGCGAGGGCACCTGTACGGGCCAGTGCCGCGGCTCGTGCGAGCTCGCGGCCGACGCGCAGGTGCAGTGCAACGCCGACTGCTCGGGCTCGTGCGACGTCCAGTTCAAGGCGCCGAAGTGCAAGGCCCAGCTCAAGCCGCCGTCGGCCGAGTGCCAGGGGAGCGCGGAGTGCAGCGGCTCCTGCGAGGCGAGCGCGAGCGCGCGGGCGAGCTGCAAGGAGCCCGCGGTCAGCATCGCGGGCGCGGCCGACGCCGACGCGGTGATCTCGACGCTCCAGGCGAACCTGCCGCGGCTCCTTGTCGTCGCGCAGGCGCGCGGCAAGCTCCTCCTCGCCAACGCCGAGGCGGTGGTCGAGGCCGCGGGCACCCTCGAGGGCGCGGTCACCGGCAGCATGAAGGCGGGGGCCTGCATCATCCCGGCCACCAACGCGATCACGCAGGCGGTCGAGAACATCGACGCGAGCCTCACGGCCAGCGCCAACGTGATGGCCAAGCTGGAGATCGCTCCCCGCCAGTGAGCGCGGGCCTGGCGGCGGCGCGGGCCGCTGCCGGGCGCGCGTGATCGAGCCGGATCCACGCGGGATCCGCGCGCGATGACGAGGGCCGGCCGGGGCGGAGCGCTGCGAGCGCTCGCCCCGGCCGTCGCTGTTTTCAGCGCCGCCAGAGGCGCCTCGCCGCGATCGACGCCGGCGCGCGTCGCGGCGTATGGTGGGGTCGCCGACCCTCGTGTACTCTGCTGCCGGAGCCGAGCGCGCATGGAGCAGCAGGGGGTGCGATCCAGGGTGCTCGTCGTCGATGACAACGAGCAGAACCGCGCCCTGGCCCGGGCGACGCTCGAGGACGACGGCTACGAGGTCGTGCTCGCCACGTCGGGCGAGGAGGCGATCCGGGAGTTCGAGCGCTGTAGCCCGGACTGCGTGCTGCTCGACGTGCGGATGCCGGGCATGGACGGCTTCGCCGTGTGCGCCCGGATCCGCGCGCTGCCCGGCGGCGCGGGCACGCCGATCGTGTTCCTGACCGCGCTCCGCGACGTCGACACGTTCGACAGCGCGCTGCGCGCCGGCGGCGACGATTTCCTGACGAAGCCCGTGCGCCCGTCGGAGCTCCTCGTCCGGGTGCAGGCCGCGCTCCGGCTGCGCCGGCTCGGGGCGGAGCTGCGCGAGCACGTCGAGCTGGTCAGGCAGCAGCGGGACGCGCTCATGCGCCTCCAGCTCCAGAAGGAGCAGCTCACGGCGTTCGTCGTGCACGATCTGAAGAACCCGGTGAGCAGCATGGATCTGCACGCGCAGTTCCTGCTGCGGGACCGCGCGCTCCCGGAGCCGGCGCGCGACTCCGCCCGGCACATCCGCGACCAGGCGCGGTCGCTCCTGCGGCTCATCTACAACCTGCTCGACATCAGCAAGAGCGAGGAGGGGCGGCTCGCCCCCGAGCGCGCGCGCGTCGACCTGCGCGCGCTCGTCCTCGAGGTGTTCGCCGCGCTCGAGCTGCGCGCGAGCTCCCGGTCGATCGCGCTGCGCGAGGCCGTCGAGGCGCCCGCGGTCCGGGCCGACCCGGACCTGCTCCGCCGCACCGTCGAGAACCTCCTGGAGAACGCGATCCACCACGCCCCTGTCGGGACGGCGGTGGTCTTGAGCGCCGTGAAGGACGGCGCCGCGGTCGAGATCCGCGTGGCGGACGCGGGGCAGGGCGTGCCCGCCGAGCTGCGCGCGCGGGTGTTCGATCGCTTCACCCAGCTCGGCGGCGACGCGGAGGACCTCCACCGGGCCGGCCGCGGCCTCGGCCTCGCGTTCTGCAAGATGGCTGTCGAGGCGCACGGCGGCCGCATCTGGATCGAGGACAACGCGCCCGGCGCGATCTTCTGTGTGAGGCTCCCCGATGACGAATGAACGATCCCCCGGCGAGCGGGCGTCATCGCGGGAGCCGGCGCAGGACGGGCTCGGCGCGCCGCAGCTCGACGACGAGAAGTTCCGCCAGCTCATCGACGCGGCGCCCGACGCCATGGTGGTCGTCGACGAGCGGGGGCGCATCGTGTTCGTCAACGTCCAGACCGAGCGGATGTTCGGCTACGGGCGCGGCGAGCTCCTCGGCAGGCTGGTCGAGGTCCTGCTCCCGGAGCGGTTCCAGCGCTCTCACGTGGGCCACCGCTCGACGTTCACGGGCGCGCCCAAGGCGCGCCCGATGGGATCGGGGCTGGAGCTGTTCGGGCGGCGGAAGGACGGCGGCGAGTTCCCGATCGAGATCAGCCTCAGCCCGCTGGAGACCGCGGGGGGCACGCTCGTCTCGAGCGCGATCCGCGACATCAGCGAGCGCAAGCGCCTGGAGGCCGTGGCGCAGCGCTCCAGCGATCTCCTGCGGAGCGCGGTGGAGAGCGCCCAGGGCGCGTTCGCCGTGTTCGACGCGGAGGATCGGCTCGCGCTCTGCAACAGCGCGTACCGGCAGTGGCTCGGCGGGCGGGGGAGCGGCCCCGTCGTCGGGCGGAGCTACGTCGAGCTCCTCGACGAGGGCCTCGCCGCGGGGCTCTTCACGCTCGACGGCGAGCCGGCGGCCGCGCTCCGCGCGAGGATGCTCGCCTACCACGCGAGCCCGAGCAGCGCGCTGGATCTCGGCTCGAGCGACGGGCGCAGCCTGCGCGTGACCGAGCGCCGCACGGCCGAGGGGGCGACCGTGTGCACGATCTGGGACATGACCGGCGACGTGCAGCGCGCGGAGGAGCTCCGCAAGGCGCGCGCGCTCGCCGAGGCCGCCAGCAGCGCGAAGAGCGAGTTCCTCGCCTCGATGAGCCACGAGCTGCGCACGCCGCTCAACGCGATCCTGGGCTTCGCGCAGCTCCTCCAGCGCGACAGGAAGACGCCGCTCACCGAGCGCCAGACGGAGCGGATCGAGTACGTCCTGAAGGGCGGCGAGCACCTGCTCAAGCTCATCGACGACGTGCTGGACCTCTCGCGCATCGAGGCCGGGCGGGTGGCGGTCTCGCTCGAGCCCGTGAGCGTCCCCGAGGTGCTCGCCGAGGTGAAGGCGACGCTGGACCCGATGGCCCAGCGCGCGGGCGTCGAGCTCGCCATGACGCCCGTCCCCGTGGACATCCCGGAGGTGATGGCGGACAGGACGCGGTTCTCGCAGATCCTCATGAACTACGGGTCGAACGCGATCAAGTACGGCCGGAAGGGCGGGCGCGCGACGTTCGCCGTGTCGGTGACGGCGGGCGGGCGCGTGCGGATCTGCGTGGCGGACGACGGCATGGGCATCGCGCGCGAGCAGCACGCGAAGATCTTTCAGCCCTTCCAGCGCGCCGGCCAGGAGACGGGGCCGATCGAGGGGACGGGGATCGGGCTCGCGATCACGAAGCGGCTGGCGGAGATGATGGACGGCGGCGTCGGCTTCCGCAGCGCGCCGGGGGAGGGGTCGGAGTTCTGGATCGAGCTGCCCGCGCACGAGGTGAGGCCGGAAGAGGTGGCGGGGCAGCCGAGCGAGCGCGCCGAGGCGTCGCCGCTCGCGGAGGCCGGCGGCGCGCGCTACGCGGTGCTCTACGTGGAGGACAACCCGTCGAACATCGCGTTCATGGAGGCGCTCATCTCGGAGTTCGACCGGATCGACCTGATCACGGCGCCGAACGCCGAGATCGGCATCGAGCTCGCGCGGGCGCGGCGGCCTCACGTCGTGATCATGGACATCAACCTTCCCGGCATGAGCGGCTACGAGGCGCAGCGCCATCTGCAGGGGTGGCCGGAGACCCGCGCCATCCCGGTCATCGCGCTCAGCGCGGCCGCGATGCCGCGGGACACCCGCCGCGCCGAGGAGGCCGGGTTCTACCGCTACCTGACGAAGCCGGTGCGGGTCGACGAGCTGACCGCGACGCTCGAGGAGCTGCTGCTCGTCCGGACCTCGCCCTGAGCCCCGACAGGGGCGCTCAGCGCGGCGCGGCGCCCCTGGCCCGGGCGCGGAACGCCTCCGGCGTCTCGCCCGTCCAGCGCCGGAACGCCCGGTGGAACGCGCTCGGCTCCGAGTAGCCGAGCAGGTACGCCACCTCCCCGATCGCCATGCCCGCCTCCAGGAGCGCCGCCGCGCGGCCGCGCCGGACCTCGTCGAGCAGCGCGTGCAGCGACGTCCCCTCGTCGCCGAGCCGGCGCTGCAGCGTGCGCGGGCTCATCCGCAGGCGCGCCGCGAGCGCGCCCAGGTCGGCCCCCTCGCGCAGCCGCTCGGCGAGGAGCGCCCGCACGCGGTCCGCGAGCGCCCGCCCCGACGGCGCCGCGCCCGGCAGGCGCGCCGCGAGGGCGCCCACCTGGCGCTCGAGGAAGGCGGCGAGCGCGTCGTTCGCCTGCGGCAGCGGCCGGGCCAGCACCTCCGCCGGCAGGACCAGCTCGGTCTGCGGCGCCTCGAACCGCACCGGCGCGCCGAGCCGCCGCGCCTTCTCCTCCGGATCCCCCGCTGCCGCGTGGCGGAAGCTCACCGCGGCCGCCTCGATCGGGGCGCCGCTCATGCGCCCGCCGTTCACGAGCACGTCGAACGCGAACATCTCCGCCACCTGGCCGTGGGCCGGCCGATCGGGCCCGAACGGCGTGAAGCCGAGGTGCGCGCGCCCCCCGCGGAGCTCGAGCGTGTAGCGCTCCCCCTCGCTCCAGAGCTGCTGGTAGCGGAGCATCCGGCCGAGCGCCTCGCCGAGGTTCGGGCTGCTCATCGCCAGGAAGCCGAGCGCTTCGAGCTGCTCCGGGTGGAAGCGGGCCGCGAAGTCCAGGCCGAGGTGCGGATCGCGGATCGCCGCCACGGCGTCCTCGAGGAGCGCGTAGAACGCCGCGAGCGGCACGCGGGCGTCGGGGTCGTCGAGCGCCGCGGTCGAGAGGCCCGCGGCGTCGAGCAGCGCCGCGCGATCGGCCCCGCGCTGCGCGGCGTGGTCCGCGAGCTGCCCGGCGAGGCGGGCCCAGATCGTCGGCGCGCGCTCCGGCGCCCGGGTCGCCTGGCGCCGCATGTCAGCCCTTGTGGCGCGCGCTGTCACTGCTGTCCAGCCGAGCAATCCCCAGGATTGCAGGCAATCGGAGGAGCGACATGCGAAGGGACAGCATCGAGGAAGGGCGCGGCGCGTTCGTCGAGGGCGCCTGGTACATCATCGCGGACGGGTCCACCGTGGGCAAGCGGCCGGTCACCGTCGAGCGCTTCGGGACGCGCATCGTGTTGTTCCGCGACGAGCGCGGCGCGCTCGTCGCGGCGCGGGCGCGCTGCCCGCACCGCGGCGCGGATCTCGGCCTCGGGCGCGTCGTCGACGGGGCGATCGAGTGCCCGTACCACGGCTTCCGGTACGCCGGGGACGGGCGCTGCGTCGCGATCCCGTGCGAGGGCCGCGAGGCCACGGGGGCGGCGGGCGTGGCGAGGGTGGCCGGCGCGGGCGGCGGCGGCATCACGCTCGCGCTGACGCGCTACGAGGTGCGCGAGCACCGGGGGCTCGTGTGGCTCTACTGGGGCGAGCGGCCCGCCGAGCTGCCGCCGCTGCCCTGGTTCGACGGCCTGCCGCCCGACGAGCGGCACGCCCATACGGCCACGATGGAGTGGGACGTGCCGTTCGAGCGCGCGATGGAGGGCATGCTCGACGTGCACCACCTGCCGTTCGCGCACCGCCCGTGGGCCGTCGGCGTCGGCGCGCTGCTCGACCCGTTCGATGTCCGCGCGGAGGGCGACACGATCCACGCCGAAGGGGTGCTCCGCCACGACGACGGGAGGCCGTGGGACGGGCGTCGAGGGTGGAAATTTACGATAGAGCTGCGGTTTCCTGGGGTGCTGCGCCTGACGATGGGCGGGCGCATGGTGGGCGTTGTCGGGTGCGCGCCGATCGACGCGGAGCGGACGGCGATCGTGGGGCGGTACTACGTGCCGGTGCCGGTTGTCGGCCGCGCGCTCGCCTGGCTCGGGCTCGCGCTGGAGTTCCTGCTGATCCAGCCGGGCGACGCGCGGATGCTCGCGTCGTCGGAGCCGCGCCACGCGGACCCGAGCGCGTGCCGCTTCGTGCGCGCGGACGCGGGGATCCTCGCCTGGCACAAGATGCGGCGGGAGCGGCTGAAGGCGCAGCGCGCGGGGGAGCCGCGCCGGCTGCCGGTCGACGCGGCGTGAGCGTCGAGGGCATCGATGGAACGACGCGTATCGGAGCCACAATGCCCGCTTCATGGCCGCGCGCCGTCACCCTGGCCGAGCGAGGTCGGGCGGGCGCGGCGGCGCGAGGGAGCGCGCTGCCGCGCGGCGCGTCAGCGGCGCATCGCGACGAGGGAATGGACCACGACGCGCAGATCGTCGAGGTCGAGCGGCTTGTCGAGCACCGCGTCGGCGCCCAGGCGGTAGGCCTCCGCGTGGGTCTCCGGGTCGCCGAACGCGGTGATGAGGACCACGGGCATGGACCAGTCGTCCCGGCGCAGGCCGGCCAGGAGCTCGAGGCCGCTCTTGCCGGGCATGCGGATGTCGCTCACCACGATGTCGAGCGGCGCGCCGCCCCTGGACGCCAGCGACGCGCCCATGATCTCGAGGAGGTGGTTGCCGTCGCGCGCCTCCAGGACCTCGTAGCCGTCGCGGCGGAGGACGGTGGCGAGCAGGAGCCGCAGCTCGCGGTCGTCCTCGGCGAGCAGCACGCGAACGGGCGACGCGCCGAGCTGAGCGCTCGGCACCGGTCCAGGGGGCGCATCGTGGAACGAGGTAAGGTCGCGTAACTGCTCGGCTGGCATCGGGCTTTCTCCTTTGGGAGGTCCCAATGCAGGCATCGTGCCGTCCCCGAGGCCGGAACCGACCGAGGTTGGGGGCCAGGGCCGACCCATGTCGGGGCGCCATTCCCCGCCCGGGGTATTCCTCCTCGCCCTCAGCCGCCCTTCGCCGCGCCCGCGGCCGCCGGCTCCCACCGCTCCAGCTTGCGGTGCAGCGTCTTCCGGTCGAGCCCCAGGATCCTGGCCGCCAGCGTCTTGTTGCCGCCCGCCGCCTCGAGCACCCGCAGGATATACCGGCGCTCCACCTCCTCGAGCGGCACGAGCTCCGACGGATCGTCCGCCGCCACGATGACATGCGACGGGCGGTGCTCCCGGATCTTCGCCGGCAGGTCGTCCACCGTGATCTCCTGGTACCGCGTGAGCGCCACCGCCCGCTCCACGCAGTTCTGGATCTCCCGCACGTTGCCCGGCCACGAGTACGCGAGCAGCCGCTCGGCCGCCGCCGGCGAGAGGCCCACCACCTCCTTGCCCGAGCGCGCCGCGCAGTCCTCCACGAACCGCTGCGCCAGCAGCAGCACGTCGCTCCCGCGCGCCCGCACCGGCGGCAGATCCACGTGGAGCACGTTGATGCGGTAGTACAGGTCCTCCCGGAACCGCCGCTCCTCCACCGCCGCGTCGAGGTCGCGGTTGGTCGCGGCCACGATGCGCGCGTCGAAGGCCACCTCGGCGTTGCCGCCCACCGGGCGCACCCGGCGCTCCTGCAGCGCGCGCAGCAGCTTCGGCTGCATCCCGAGCGGCAGCTCCCCGATCTCGTCGAGCAGCAGCGTCCCGCCGTTCGCCTCGACGAACAGCCCGGGGCGCGCCACCCGCGCGTCGGTGAAGGCCCCCCGCACGTGGCCGAACAGCTCGCTCTCGATCAGCGACTCCGGCACGGCCGCGCAGTTGATCGCCACGAACGGCCCCCCCTTGCGCCGGCTCCGCTCGTGCAGCGCCCGCGCGACCACCTCCTTGCCCGTCCCGCTCTCGCCGGTGATGAGCACCGTCGCCTCCGCGTCGGCGATGCGCTCGATCATGTCCTGCACCCGCCGCATCGCTGTGCTCCGGCCGACCAGGTCCGGGAACGCCCCCGGCCCGGCCACCGCGCGGCGCAGCCGCCGCACCTCGGCCTTGAGCGCGTGGTGCGCGATCGCCCGCTCCAGCGCGAGCGCCAGCGTCTCGATGTCGACCGGCTTGGTCACGTAGTCGTACGCGCCCGCGCGGATCGCCTCCACCGCCGTCTCGATGCTGCCGAACGCTGTGATCACCACGACGGGCACGTCCGGCCGGATCTCGGCCGCCCGGCCGCAGACCTCGATCCCGTTCATGCCGCGCATGTTCAGGTCGGTCAGGATGACGTCGAAGCCCTCGTCCTCCTCGAGCAACGCGAGCGCCTCGACAGGCGACGTGCGCGTTGTCGCCCCCACGCCGCGCGTGCGGAGGTCCGCCGCGAGCCACGCGCACATGGCCTCGTCGTCGTCGATGATCAGCGCTCGCCTGCCCATGATTCCTCGCTCTCCCCGCGCACCATGACGCTCGCCCGCGGCCACGCCGCCGCCCCGGCCGCGCCGCCTCGCTCCGCCGCGGGCGCGCCCTCGCCCTTGGCCGCCGGCCGCGCGGCCTCCTCGCCGCTCGGGGCGAGGTACACAGTGAACGTCGAGCCCTCGCCGAGCTGGCTCTCCACGTCGATCCAGCCGCCGTGCTCGCGCACGATGCCGTACGAGACGCTCAGCCCGAGGCCGGTGCCCTCGCCGACGTCCTTCGTGGTGAAGAACGGCTCGAAGATGCGGTGGACGTTGGCGGGCTCGATCCCGTCGCCGGCGTCGATCACCCGGACGGCGAGGTGCTCGCCCTCGGCGCCGCCGTGATCGGCCGGAGGGCACGCGCGCGCCCGCTCGACGCGCACGATGAGCTCGCCGCCCCGCTTCATCGACTGCATGCCGTTGATGACGAGGTTCGTGAGCACCTGCTGCATCTGCCCGGCGTCCACCTCGGCGCGCGCCGGCGCCGGGCCCACGTCGTCGAGGCGCAGCGCCACGCCGCGCTTGCGGGCGAGGGGATCGAGGAGCTGCAGCGTCTGGCGCGCGATGTGCGCGAGATCGTGCGGCGCCTTCTGCGCGACCCGGCGGCGCGCGAAGTCGAGGAGCTGCCGGATGATCTTCGTCATCCGGTCCGCCTGCTCGGCGATGATGCGCGCGCTGTCCGCCGCCTCCTCCGGCGGCAGGCCGCGGGCGATCATCTTGGCGCGGCCGCCGACAACGTTGAGCGGCGTGCCGAGCTCGTGCGCGAGCCCCGAGGCGAGCTTGCCCACGATGCCGAGCCGGTCGGCGTGCCGGAGCTGCTCCATCGCGGCGATGCGCGCGGACGCCTCCCGGGCGGCGCGCTCGCGCGCCTCGGCGAGGTGATCGCACATCGCGTTGATCTCGCGGGCGAGCTCCCCGAGCTCGTCGCGCTGCGGCAGGAGCAGCGGGCCGCCGAGGTCGCCCTTGCCGATGCGCCGGGTCTTGTCGACAAGCCGCTGCGTCGGCTGCCCGACGAGGAGCTGCCCGAAGATCATCGCCAGCAGGCCGCTCAGCGCCGCGAGGGCGAGGATCGTGGTGACCGTGTTGACCACGCTCGCCTGGACGTAGGACTCCTCCTCCCCGAGCGACTCGGAGATCTCGATGGCGCCGACGCGCGCCGGGTCCACGGCGACGGGCGCGTACGTGTAGAACCGCCCGCTCCTGTCGCCCTCGCGCTGGAGGCGGAACACCTCGGCCCCCCCGGAGAGCTCGGCGATCTCGGCGGCGGGCAGCGCGGGCGCGAAGCGGTCGCCGGCCGGCGCGTCGAGCCACACCCAGCGGAAGCTCACGCCGTCCTGGCGCTCGCTCGCCTTGCTGAGCACGCGGAGCGCCTCGTCCATCCCATCCCGGTGCCAGATCTCGACCATCGCCACGCTCAGGGCGCTGCCGATGAGGTGCTCGTCGCGCCGCATGTCCGCCTCGAACAGCGCCCGCTCGCGCCGCACCGAGAGGTAGCCGTAGAGGCTCAGCACGGCGCACATGACGAGGACGAGGGCGACGGTGAGCTTGCTGGCGAGCCGCATGGAGGTGGTTGGGGGAGCATGCAGGACGCGTGCGCGTTCTCAAGGGGCCGCGGCGCGGCGCGCGTCGATATCAGGGCGCCCCGGAGCTCCCCGGGTGGGGCAAAACTCCCCTGGGCGGCGCGCGCGGGGCGCAGGGCGGGGGCCGGGCGGCCCGCCAGGTGCCGAGCGCCATGGCCCGGGGGGCCGCGGCTCATGCCGCCGTCGCGCGCTCCACGTCCTCCCAGGTCCCGGTCGCCGCGAGCTGCGGCGCCACCACCGGCGCCGACCAGCGCAGCGGCACAGCGTCCTCGATCCAGACGCCCTCGGCCACGCGGAACCGCAGGAGCCGCTGGGCGCCGGCGAAGGCCGAGAGCTCCGGGCCGTCCCAGACGACCTCGGCCTCTCCGGTGAGCGACAGCAGCCCGCCGGACGCGAAGTCGACGAAGAGCAGCCCGGCGCGCGGGTTCAGCGCCAGGTTGCCGAGCGTGTTGAACGCGGAGTTGCCGGTGAAATCCGGGGAGGTCAGGACGGTATGGCCGTCCTCCTCGGCGACGCGCACGAAGCCGGGCCTGCCGCCCCGGTGGGAGACGTCGGCCCCCTCGATCGCGTCGCCGCCGCGCGCGGCCGGCGCGGCTGTCGCGATGAAGAACGTGTCCGCGCGGCGGATCAGCGCCGCCGCGCCGTCGGACAGGGCCGGCCCCTCCGCCTGTGCCGGGCGCGGCGTGACGGCCGCCTCCGGCGCCCTCGCGAACACCGGCTCTCGCGCCTGGATGTACTGCGCGCAGTTGCCGAAGCTCTGCCCGACCTCGACGACGAGCCCGCCGTCGCCGGCCTCGACGATCGTGCCGTTCATCCGGTTCCGACGGCGGGTCTCGAGCTGGATGCCGAGCAGCCCGACGGGCGCGCCGGCCACGAGGTGCGCGCCCAGCGGGTCGCCGGGCCCGGGGCGCGCGCTCACCGCCAGGGTCCGCGGATCCGGCGACGCGATGAACCCCGGCTGCCCCGCGAGGATCGTGGCCCACGGCCGGCGCTGCGCGTCGAGGCCCCCGACGAGCAGGAACGGCAGCTTCGCGAACAGCTCGCGGTGCTGGTCGGGCATGAAGTCCCGGATGACCCGGCGCCCGGCCCTCTCGGCCCGCTCCCGCGCGCCGGCCCGTGTCTGCACGGCCATCTCGCCCGGGTGATAGGGCGAGCCGTCACCGGGCCAGCCAGGCAGGGGCGTCACCCTCACGCCCCCGCCGGGGCCGGCGTCCGCTGCATGGGCACGAAGCCGGGCAGATCCTCCACGCGGGCGAGCCACGCGCGCACGTTGTCATGGGGGTCGAGCGACACGCCGCCCTCCGGCGCGTGCGCCGTGTAGGTGTAGATCGCGACGTCCGCGATCGTCGGCGCGTCGCCGGCCAGGAAGCGCTGCGTCGCCAGGTGCTGATCGAGCACGGTGAGGAGCTGGACCGCGATCCCCTTCGCCTGCTCGCGATCCACCTTGAGGCCGAACACGTGCGCGAGGCGCGCCGTCCCGGGCCCCGCGAACAGCCGCCCCGCGGCGACCGACAGCCACCGCTCCACGTGCGCCGCCGCCACGGGATCGCGCGGGAGCCAGCGCCCCGACGGGTCGTACCGCAGGGCCAGATAGACGAGGATCGCGTTGCTGTCGGCCAGCGTCACGTCGCCGTCCTCGATCACCGGCACCTGACCGAACGGGTTCTTGCGGAGGAACTCGGGCGACCTCTGGGCGCCGTTCCTGAGGTCGACGTCGACGAGCTCGAACGGGAGCCGCAAGAGCGACAGGAACAGCTCCACGCGGTGCGAGTGCCCCGAGAGCGGGTGTCGGTAAAGGCGGATAGGGCTGGCAGGAGTGGTCATCGACGTGTCCTTTCGGCGGGAGGGTCAGGGCGAGGCGGCACAGACAGCGCGTGCCCCCCTCGCTCGCCAACGAACCATGATCGTTGCTGTGGCCGACGGGAATGCCCGTCCTTGACAATGAACTATTCCAGGAAATGAAATAATCGGATGGATCGCCTGGACACCCTGCGCGTGTTCATCGCCGTCGCCGAGGAGGAGGGCTTCGCGCCCGCGGCGCGGCGCCTGTCGATGTCGCCGCCGGCGGTGACGCGCGCCATCGCCGCGCTCGAGGAGCGGATCGGCACGCGGCTCCTGCACCGCACCACGCGCATCGTCCGCCTGACCGAGGCGGGCGCCCGGTTCCTCACGGACTGCAAGCGGATCCTCGGCGAGATCGAGGAGGCCGAGGCGTCGGCGGCCGGGTCCCACGCCGAGCTGCGGGGGCAGATCGGGGTGACGGCGCCCGTGATGTTCGGGCGGATGTTCGTCGCGCCTGTCGTCCTCGACTTCCTGGCGCGCCATCCGCGCGTGTCGGCGCGGACGCTGCTCGTCGACCGCGTCGTCGACATGCTCGACGAGGGGCTCGACGTCGCGGTCCGGATCGCCCACCTGCCGGACTCGTCGCTGACCGCGATCCGCGTCGGCTCGGTCCGGCTGGTGGTCTGCGCCTCGCCGGACTACCTCGCCGCGCGCGGCGCGCCCGAGACCCCGGCCGACCTGGCGCAGCTCGACACGATCGCCTTCTCGCAGGCGGCCTCGCCCGTGGAGTGGGCGTTCTCGTCGGGCGCGCGGGTCGAGAAGGTCCTCCCGCCGTCGCAGCTGCTCGTCAACACAGCCGACGTCGCCATCGCGGCGGCCGTGGCCGGGCGGGGGCTCACGCGGGTGCTCTCCTACCAGGTCGGCCCGGAGCTGCGCGCCGGCCGCCTCCGGATCGTGCTCCCGGCATTCGAGCCGCCGCCGGTCCCCGTCCACGTCGTCCACCCCGAGGGCCCGCGCGCGGCGGCGAGGGTGCGCGCCTTCGTCGATTTTCTCGTCGAGCGGCTGCGGTCCGAGGCGTGGCTGAGCTGAGCCCCGGGCCCGCTCACCTCCGCCGGCGCGCGATCACCCCTCGCGCTCCGAGGGCGGCGCCGGCGCGTCGTCCGCGTCCTCGCGGCGCGCCCGCCGCCTGCGCCGCCGCCGGACGGACATCCCGCTCGACTGCATGGCGAAGCGGAGCCCCTCCCGCAGGTTCGAGAGCGTCTTGATGTTCGACAGATCGAGCCCCAGCGACACCACCGTCTGCGCCACCTCGGGCCGGATGCCGACAACGATTCCCTGCGCGCCGAGCATCGCGACAGCGTCGATGAGCCGCAGCACGTGATCGGCCGTGGCCGCGTCCACGGCGCTCACCCCGGTCAGATCGATGATCGCGTGACGGCAGCGGGTCCGCGCCACGGCCTCGAGCAGCACCTCCATCATCTGCTGGGAGCGCTGCTCGTCGAGCACGCCGAGCACCGGCATGGTCAGGACCCCCTTCCAGACCTCGATGATCGGCGTCGACAGCGCCCGGATCGCCTCCTGCTGCTGCTCGATGATCTCGAGCCGCTCCTGCAGCATGGCCTCGTGCCGCTTGCGCTCGGTGATGTCGGTCGCGCCGCCGGCCATCTGGAACGGCACCCCCTTGTCGTCCCAGTCGGCCATGCCGCGGGTGAACACGTCGCGGTACGACCCGTCCTCGTGCCGTAGCCGGTACTCGACCCTGAACGGCCGCCGCTGCTCCAGGTGCGCCTTGAGCGCGGCCTGGAGGGCGCCCCGGTCGTCGGGGTGCACGCGCTCGAAGAAGCTCATGAACGTCTCGCCCCACGCCTCGCGGCGGACGCCCACCAGCTCGAGCAGGCGGTCGCTCCACTCGACCGTGTCCTCGCGGATGTTCCAGAACCAGATCCCCTCGTTCGACGCCTCCGCGAAGAGCCTGTAGCGCGCCTCGCTCCGCCGCAGGGCGGCCTCGACCTTGCGCGCGTCGGCCACGTCGGTGGTGCCCCCGAGCCACCGGACGATGCTCCCCGCCCGGTCGCGCTGCGGCAGCGCCCTGACCACGTGCTCCCGGTACGTCTGGTCGCTCGCGCGCAGCAGGCGGAACTCCGTGTAGTACGGCTCCCCCGTCTCCAGGCTCCGGGTCCACGCCGCGACCGTCTTCTCGACGTCGTCCGGGTGCACCATCGCGAGCCACCCCTCGCCGAGGATCTGCGCCTCCGTGCGGTCGGAGTAGTCGAGGACGACTCGGTTCACGAAGTCCAGCTTGCCGTCCGGGCGCGCGCTCCACACCTGGAGCGGCATGGCGTCCCCCAGGGCCCGGAGCTGCGCGTCCAGCTCGCTGGCCAGCGCGCCCGGCTGCGTCGCGGCGCCGCCGGCCTGGACGCCGGCCCCGCGCAGGCGGCTCGGCGGGGGCGCGTCGCGCGCGCGCTCGGCGTCGCCGGCGACCCCGAGCGCGCGCGCGAGCGGCCCCTCCAGATCGACGGTGCGCTCGGCGTGGCTCTCGGCGAGCCGGGCGCGCACCAGGCGGAGGAGCTCTCTCCGGACCTCCTCCTCGATGCGGCCGCGCAGGAAGTCGCTCGCGCCGGCCTGCGGCTCGGCGAACAGGATCGACTCCGCGGCCGGCTCCGCGACGTCGAGGAAGATCCCGAGCGGCGCGCACGGCCTCGGCGTGACGCGCAGCGTGACCGTCGCGCCGAGCTGGTGCACCGCGGCCTCGGCCTCGCCCGCCGTCTCGACCCGGACCGTCAGCGCGTGCGCGATCGCGACGTCGAACGCGCCGCTCGTGCCGCGCGTCACCGCCGCCTCGCCGGGCTGCACATCGAGCGTGAGGCGCGACACCTTCCCGAGGACCTTGAGCTCCCGCTCTTCGCGGCGCGCGGCGGGGAAGAGGGCTGTCGCCCGGCGGCGGATCAGGTCCTCCGTCACCACGAGATCGACGACGCTCCGGCCCAGGTCCTCGAGCGTGAGCCCTCCGTTGTTCACCATGTCTCCTTCTGAGATGCTCGCTCTCCCTCCTCGCGGCGGAGGTCAAGATCGCGAGCCTAACGCGCGGCGCTGCCCGTCGGAAGCCCCCGCGCCGCTCAGCTCGACGCCGACGTATACCGCCCTATCGCCCGTTTCCACACCGCGCGGGCCACGGCGCCGAACGCGAGCGCGCCCAGCGCCGCGGCGGCGGCCGTGCGCGGGGCGAGGGTGCCGAGCAGCGCCTGCGCCGGGTAGGTGGTCATCAGCGCGAGCGGGACGACGACGGTGAAGGCGACGCGCCAGAAGCCCTTGAAGAGCGTGACCGGCCAGCGCGCGAAATCGAAGAGGGAGTTGAACAGATACGCCAGGTTGTCGAGGCGCACGACCCAGAACGCGGCCGAGATCACGAGGATGCAGATCGAGTAGAGAACCAGCGTCGCCGTCACGAGCAGGCCGAGCGAGAGCGCGACGTCGGCGGGCGCTGGGGCGCGGCCGATCCGCGTGAAGGCGTAGACGAAGATGGCCGCCGCGGCGAGGCCGTCCACGACCTTGCGGATCTCGAAGCGGGCCGTGGAGACGAGGAACTGCGCGTCAGCCGGCTTGAGCAGCGTGAAGTCGAGCGTGCCTTTCCTGATCTGGTCGACCACGCTGATGAGCGACGGGTTCACGGCCCCCTCGAGGACGCCCTTGAGCAGCGTGAACCACCCGACGACGACGAGCGCCCTGTCGTACGTCCAGCCCTCGATGGGCCCTCGGCCGACGAGCGCGATGTGGAGCGGGACGAGCCCGACGAGCGTCCAGACCACCGTCATCACGGCGCCGAGCAGGAAGTCCCACCGGTACTGCATCCCGAGCGCGATCGACACCCGGAGCTGCGTCGCGAGCAACCGGAGGTAACGCACGCCGCTCACCCGCCGAACGCCGAGAACCGCCGGACCCCCGCGCGCCACGCGACGATCGCCGCGGCGGCGGTGCCGGCCGCGAAGGCCCACTGCACGCCGAGCTCGGCGAGCGCGCGGCCCGGGTCGAGCAGGCCCGTGATCAGCTCGACCGGGAAGGCGAGGCTGTACCGGAACGGCAGGACCCGCGCGACGTCGCCGAGCCACGGGGGGAACAGCTCGATCGGGACGAGGTAGCCGGCGAAGACCATGAAGGCCGCGAGGTAGATGTCGAACACGGCGGTCGAGCTCTCGATCACGAACGCGAGCGAGCCGATCAGCGCCATCGTGAAGAAGTTGATCGCCCAGGCGCCGACGAGCGAGGCCGCCCAGATCCCGAGCTCGAAGGCCGTCGGGTGGAACCGCTCGCCCGAGGTCACGAGGAGCGCGACGACAGCGATGGGCAAGCAGAGCAGCGCCCGCAGCGGGAGCGCGGCGAGGTTGTCGGCGGCGTAGGCGATGAGCGGGTGGATCGGCTTGAGCAGGCGCTGGGAGAGGGCGCCACTCTTGATCTCCATGTTCATCTCCCAGACGAGCCACGACCCTGTCATCTGGCGGACGATGAGGATCGCCAGGAAGTACGCGGTGAAGTCGCTCGCCCCGAAGCGGCCGACAGGCGCGGCCTCGGCCACCGCCGACCAGAGCGCGAGGCTCACGAGCGGCATCGTCGTCGTGAGCATCCAGATCAGCATCTCGGCCCTGTACGCGATCGCGGCCGCGACCCCGACGCGGAGCAGCGTCGGAAACGCCCGGATCGCCCCGGACAGCGCGCTCACGACGCGCCCCCGTCCGCGGCGCGGGCCGGCTCGCCCGCGGCGCTCGCCGGCTCGCCTGCAGGCTGCTCGCCCGCGGGCTGCTCGCCCGCGAAGAGCTCGCGCATCACCTCCTCCAGGGGAGGGTCCTCGACGGTGAGATCCGCGATGTCGGTCTGGCTGAGCAGCCACGACATCGCCTCGCGCAGCGCTTCCTGGCGCACCTGCAGCACGGCGCGGCCCGGCTCGAGAAGGACGACCGCCCCGACCCGCTCGAGGATCGCCCGGTCGACGGCGCCGCCGAGGCGCAACGCGATCCGCTTGTGCGGGCGCACGCTGCGCACGAGCGAGGCGAGGTCGCCATCGTAACGCAGCTTGCCCTTGTCAATGACGATGACGCGCGGGCAGAGCGCCGCGACGTCGTCCATGTAATGAGACGTGAGCACGACAGTGGCCCGCCGCTGCTCGTTGTAGCGGCGGACGAACTCGCGGACGCTGAGCTGCATCGCGACGTCGAGCCCGATCGTCGGCTCGTCGAGGAACAGGACCTCCGGCCGGTGCAGCAGCGCGGCCGCGAGCTCGCACTTCATGCGCTCGCCGAGCGAGAGCTGCCGCGTCGGCTTCGTGGCGATCGCGGCGATCCCGAGCAGGTCTTCCAGCTCACCCATCGTCTGCCGGAACTCCGCGTCGCCGATCCCGTAGATGGCGCGGTTCAGGGCGAAGGTCTCGGCGGGCGGCAGGTCCCAGAGGAGCTGCTGCTTCTGGCCCATCACGAGGGTGATCCGCTTCAGGAAGTCGGCCTCGCGGTGCTGCGGCACGAAGCCCGCGACCCGGACCCGCCCGCCCGACGGGTGGAGGAGCCCGGCGAGCACCTTCAGCGTCGTCGTCTTGCCGGCGCCGTTCGGGCCCAGGAAGCCGACGCGCTCGCCGGGCGCGATCGAGAACGAGAGGTCCTCGACCGCGTGGACGACCCGGTAGCGGCGCCGGAAGACCGAGCGCACCGTGGCCGCGAAGCCGGCCGCGCGCTCGTGGACCTGGTACGTCTTGGAGAGCGACTCCACCGCGATGGCGCTCGACGCCTCTGCCATGGGCGGCGGAGACTAGCACCTCCGCGCCGGACCTCCCGCGACGACGGGTGCTCGCCCCGCCGATCCTGCGCTAGCCTCTCGGGGTAGTTGAGGGGCAACGGTCGCCCGGGATTCCCCTATGCCGCAGAGCTTCAAGGACGACACGCTTCAAGACCTCTCGTTCTCGGCGAGCGGCACCCGCGCGGTGTCCGAGCCCAGGGACGCGGCGGCGACCGGCCCGCGGCAGGTCCTCGCCGGCCGGTACGAGCTCCTCGGGCTGGTCGGCATCGGCGGCATGGGGAGCGTGTACCGCGCGCGCGACCTGGAGCTCGAGGAGGTCGTCGCGGTCAAGGTGCTGCGCCGCGAGCTCAGCGGCGCCCCCGAGGTGATCGAGCGGTTCCGGCGCGAGGTGCGGCTCGCGCGCAAGGTGACGCACCCGAACGTCGCGCGGGTCTTCGACATCGGCGAGCACGAAGGCGACCGGTTCCTGACGATGGAGTTCGTCGACGGCGAGGCGCTCGCCGGGCTCCTCGCGCGCGAGCGGCGGCTCGGCGTGAGCCGCGCCATCGACATCGTGGAGAGCGTCTGCGCGGGGCTCGGGGCCGCGCACCGGGCCGGCGTCATCCACCGCGATCTCAAGCCGGACAACGTGCTGCTCGGGCGCGACGGGCGCGTGATCCTGACCGACTTCGGGATCGCGCGCGCGCTCGCGCTCGAAGGCGAGGCGGGCAAGACGCTGGGCGCCGTCCTCGGGACGCCGGCCTACATGGCGCCCGAGCAGGTGCAGGGCGCGGCCGACGTCGACGCGCGCGCCGACCTCTACGCGCTCGGGGCGATGCTCTACGAGATGCTCACAGGCGAGCGCGCGTGGCAGGGCGACGCGCCGCTCGCGGTCGCCGCCGCGCGGCTCATCGCCGACGCCCCCGACCCGCGGCACCGGCGCGCCGACCTGCCCGACGCGCTCGTGCGCGTCGTGCTCCGCTGCATGGCGCGCGAGCGGAGCGACAGGTACGCGTCGGTCGAGATGGTCGCGCAGGAGCTCGCCTCGCTCACGCGCCCGGCCACCGTCGTCTCCCCGGCGATCACGCCGCCGAACGAGCGGCTGCCGATCTCGGGGTCGATCTCCGGGACGGGCGACGCCGGCAAGAGCGTCGCGGTCCTCCCGTTCACGAACCAGGGCTCCCCCGCCGACGCATACCTGGCCGAGGAGCTGACCGACGATCTCATCGACACGCTCTCGATGACCCCGGGCCTGCGGGTGCGGCCGCGCGTCGCGATGGCGCGGTGGCAGGGGAGCGATCCCGATCCGCGCGAGATCGGGCGCGAGCTCGGGGTGCAGGTGGTCGTCGGCGGCTCGGTGCGGCGGCGCGACGGCACGGTGCGGATCAGCGCGCGGCTGCTCTGCGTGACCGACGGGTTCCAGCTCTGGGCGAAGCGCTTCGACCGCCCCGAGGCCGAGGTGCTGCGGATCAACGACGAGGTGGCCGAGGCGGTCGCGGAGGCGCTGACCCTCGCCGGATCGGCCCCGAGCCGCGCGGCGCCGAGCGATCCGATCGCGCTCGACCTGTTCCTGCGCGGCCGCCACGAGTACCGGCGGTTCTGGCCGGAGCACCAGGAGCGCGCGATCGCGCTCTTCGAGCAGGCGCTCGCGCGCGAGCCCGACGACCCGATGATCCTGTCGTCCTACGCGCTCGCGCGCTCGCGCTTCTGGTTCTTCACGGACCAGGGCGGCGACCTCGCCATCCAGGCGGCGGCGCGGGCCGCCGCCGCGGCGCCCGGGCTCCCGGACGCGCGGCTCGCGATGGCCTCGGTGAAGTTCCAGCGCCTCGATGTGGTCGGCGCGATGCGGGAGCTCAGGGCCGCGCTCGCGACGCGCTCCGGGCACGCCGAGGCCGAGGGCCTCATCGGCACCATCCTGCTCGAGTGCGACGCCTTCGAGGAGGGGGTGCGGCGCGCGCGGTCAGCGCTCGCGCGCGACCCGGACGTGGCGCTCGCGGCGTACGCGCTGGCGCGCGCGTACGCGCTCCTCGGCAGGTGGCCGGAGGCCGACGACGTGATCAGGGTGCTCCCGCCGACGGGCAGCGGCTCGGGCCGCGCCGTCCTCCACATCCGCCGCGCGCTCTGGCAGCGGGACCCGAGGGTGGTCGAGGAGCTCGCGAAGAGGCGCGTGAGCGAGGCGTTCCCGGGCATCTCCCCGCCGTTCGCGCAGATCGCCGCCGAGGTCCTCGACGGCCGGCTCATCGACATCCAGGTCGCGCCGCCGGGCGCGGGCGCGCCGCCGGTCGCGGCGCTGCGCCGCACGTCGTTCCTGTGGCAGGTCCAGGCCGAGTTCGCCGCCTTCCTCGGCAACACGGAGCTCGCGCTGGCCGCGCTCGAGCGCTCGCTGGCCGACGGCCTCTTCGATCTGAGCTGGCTCGATCGCTGCCCCGTCCTCGATCCCCTGCGCGGCGACCCCCGCTTCAGGGCCATCCTGGCCGAGGTGGAGCGGCGCGCCGCCGCCGTCGTCGCGGTGTACCACGAGCGCTGACGCCCCCGGTGGCGCGCCGGGCCGTCAGCTCGGCGCGCGGAAGAGCGCGAGCACGCCGGTGTAGAGGGCGAGCTTGATCTCGCCCGGCGCCCAGGGGGCGATCTCGAAGCTCGAGTGCATGCCGGCGATCGGCAGGTCGGCGAAGCGCTGGCGCAGGATGCGCGACTCCACGTCGGGCACGCCGTACAGCCCCTGGCCGCGCCCGGCGCAGCTCAGGTAGAGCGCGAAGCGGGGGGCCGACCCGAGCGCGCTCCGGGACACCTGCCGCGCGATCCCGTCGAGCCCGGCGCGGCCGGCGGCGGCGTCGCGCACGGCGAAGGCGAGGCGCACGCCGGGCCGCGCGTCGTCGAGCAGGAGCCCGCGCCGCGACGGATCGATCCCGCGGATCGGCCGCAGCGCGTAGCGTACGGGGGGCGCGGAATGTGCGCGACCGAGCGCCGCCGGATCGGCCTCGTCGCCGCGCGGCGGATCGGCCAGCGCGGCGAGGACGAGCGGCTGCGCGCTGGCCTGCTCGCCGAGCGTCGCGGTCGCGGCGGAGAGCAGGTCGAGCGCCGAGCGCCCGCCGGCGCGCAGCACGACGCCGCCGCTCACCTCCTCGACGGGGTGGAAGGCGGAGAGCAGCCTGGCGGCGGGCGAGGCGTCGACGATCGGCGGGGCGAACCCGGTGATCGCGAGGCCCGTCACGGCGCCCTCGATCAGCTCGCCCTGCGGCGTCACGCCGAGGGCGGCGCCGGACGCCGTCCCGGCGCCGAACAGGCACGCGCCCGGCGCGCAGGAGCCAAGCCCATCGAGCATCCCGGGCGCGAGCGCCCCGGGGCGGGCGAACAGGATGGCCGTCGCGGCGCGGTGGCCGATGGTGCGGGCGAGCGTCTCGCGCAGGAGGCGGCCCGGGTCCTCGGCGCGCTCGGGCAGCGCGAACGGCGTGACCCGCCCGCCGGCCCAGAGCACGCCGCTCGCGCCGGTGTCCCCCTCGATCTCGCCGCGCTCGCTGAGCACGCCCGCGGCCGGCACGACGCAGGCGGGGATGCCGCGCCAGGTGCTCCGGACGAGCTCGGCGACGCTCGAGGCGCGCTGGGCGAGCTGGCCGGAGACGAAGACCACGCCGCCCGAGGCCGACGGGACGGCGCTGCGCAGGTCGGCCAGGTGGTGGACAAGGCCATCCGGCCCACAGGTCGCGGAGAAGCTTCGTGCCATGGCTGGCCTGCCCATCCTAACCGAGCCGTCGCCCACTCGACAGGCCCCGTTGAAGGAGTTTATCGTGCGACAGTCGCGCCGACGACTCGGGGCTCTCCCCACGGGCGGCGATCGAAGGACCGGGCAAGCTCGATGAGGATCCAATCATTTGGGCGCACCGACGTCGGGCGCCACCGGCGCGCCAATGAGGATGCTTTCTTCCGGGACGACGAGCTCCGCCTCTACATCGTCGCGGACGGCATGGGCGGACACGCCGCCGGCGAGGTGGCGAGCGCCGAGGCGGTCGAGACGATCTACGGCATGGTGAAGCGGGGCCTGCCCGCCATCGGCGACCCCGACGAGCCGCTGACGCAGCCCAAGGCGCGCGCGGTGCTGCGCATCCTCGAGGGCGCGATCCAGGCGGCGACGTACATGGTCTTCGCCATCGCCGAGCTCGACCGCGACAAGAGCGGCATGGGCACGACCATCAGCGCGGCGCTCGTCGTCGGCGGCGCGCTCGTGACCGGCCAGGTGGGCGACAGCCGCATCTACCAGGTCCGCAACGGGACCGCGGTGCAGATGACCGAGGATCACACGCTCATCGCCTGGCAGATCAAGAATGGGCTCATCTCGCCGGACGAGGCGAAGAGCTCGCCTCACCGCAACGTGATCACGCGCGCGGTCGGCAACAGGGACTATGTCGAGGTAGACACCTCGATCGTCGCGGTGGAGGAGGGCGATCGATACCTGCTCTGCTCCGACGGGCTGCACGGGTACCTGCACGCCGAGGAGGAGATCGCGAGCATCGCCTCGAAGGGCGGCGACACGGCGGTCGACCTCTTCATCGAGCTCGCGAATCGCCGCGGGGGACGGGACAACATCACCGCGGTGCTGGTCGAGGTGGGCTGACGCGGCCGCGCCGAAGTCGGCTAGGCTGCGCGCATGGCGTTGAAGGACAAACTGGTATCCGAGGGGATGAAGCTCGCCGCGAACCCGAACGTGGCGAAGCTGATGCAGGACGAGCGCTTCATGCGGCTGTTCATGACGGCGATGAGCGTGCCGGGCCGGGTCTCCTCGTTCACGGCGGAGCAGAAGGAGACGTTCGCCAAGGCGATGGGCCTGGCGACCGCCGAGGAGGTCCGCGACCTCAAGCGGACGGTGGCCTCGCTGGAGCGCGAGATCGCGCGGCTCAGGCGGGAAGGCTGACGCGGGGGTGAGCGGCGGGCGCGGCGCGAGGCCGCGCCGCGCTCTGACGAACGGGCGCGGCGCGAGGCCGCGCCCTGGGGCCGGCTACTTCGTGTCGCCGCGCGCGTAGATGCTGGCGACGTAGTCGAGCACGTCGCGCGCCGAGACCTCGTTGTACCCGAAGTACTTGATCATCCGGGTCTTGATGATGTCAATCTTCTCCTGCGTCTCCTTGTCGATGACGCTCGACACGAGGGTCTGGAGCTTGATCGCGTCCTTCTGGTCCTCGAACAGCTTCAGCTCGAGGGCGCGGCGGAGCCGGTCGTTCGTGTGCCACTCGAACTTCTTGCCGTCGACCGCGAGCGCGCCGATGTAGTTCATGATCTCGCGGCGGAAGTCGTCCTTGCGGTTCTCGGGGATGTCGATCTTCTCCTCGATCGAGCGCATGAGCCGCTCGTCCGGCTCGATGTCCTCGCGGGTGAAGCGGTCCTTCACCTTCTCCTTCAGGGTGTAGGCCTTGATGGAGTCGATGTAGTTCGCGGCGAGCTTCTGGATCGCGTCCTCGTCGGCGCTGATCGCCCGCTGGACCTCGTTCTTGACGATGTCCTCGTACTCGCGCTTCACCATGCCGATGCACTCGGTGAACCGCTTGCGCTGCTCCTCGTTCGTGATGAGCGAGTGGTGGCGGAGGCCCTTCTCGAGCTCGCTCATGACCATGAAGGGGTTGATCGTCCCCTCGCCGAGGTCGTTGACGAGCGCGTTCGAGATCTTGTCCTGCACGTAGCGGGGGCTGATGCCCTCCATGCCCTCGCGCGACGCCTCCTTGCGGAGCTCCTTCACGGTGTCCTGCGTGTAGCCGGGCAGGACCTTGCCGTCGTAGAGCTTCATCTTCTGGACGAGCGAGAGGTTGTGCTTCTTCGGGTCCTCGAGCCGGGTGAGCGCGGCCCACATCGCGGCGACCTCGAGCGTGTGCGGGGCGATGTGCTTGCCGCGGATCTTCTCCTTGTTGAAGTCCTTCTCGTAGATCCGGATCTCCTCCGACACCTTCGTGATGTACGGGATGTCGATCTTGATCGTGCGGTCGCGGAGCGCCTCCATGAACTCGTTGTTCAGGAGCTTCTTGTACTCGGCCTCGTTCGTGTGGCCGATGATCACCTCGTCGACGTCCGTCTGGGCGAACTTCTTCGGCTTGATCTTGTGCTCCTGCGACGCGCCGAGCAGGTCGTAGAGGAAGGCGACGTCGAGCTTCAGGACCTCGATGAACTCGACGATGCCGCGGTTCGCGATGTTGAACTCGCCGTCGAAGTTGAAGGCGCGCGGGTCCGAGTCCGAGCCGTACTCGGCGATCTTGCGGTAGTTGATGTCGCCGGTGAGCTCGGTCGAGTCCTGGTTCTTCTCGTCCTTCGGCTGGAAGGTGCCGATGCCGACGCGGTCCTTCTCGCTGAGCACGAGGCGGCGCACGCGCACGTGCTGCATCACCTTCGACCAGTCGCCGCCGTACTTGTCCATGAGGCGGTTGAAGATGAAGCGGCACGCCGGGTCGAGGTCGCCCTCGGTGCGGACCTGGAACTGCGGGCTCGACAGGCCGAGCTCGCGGAACGCGCGGTCGCGCCAGGACGGCGGGATGAGGCGCAGCGGCTCCTCGTGCATCGGGCACTTGAAGCGGGCGCTCTCCGTCCCGGCCATGCCGACGTCGTCGAGGTTGACCCAGTCGAACGTGTAGAGCGCGCCGTCGGGCGTGGTCGAGTAGTGCTCGATGCCCTTCTTGAGGAGCCGGGCGATCGTCGACTTCGACGAGCCGACCGGGCCGTGCAGCAGGATGACGCGCTTCTCCGGCCCGAACCCCTCCG
This sequence comes from Sorangium sp. So ce176, assembly GCF_051519835.1. Taxonomy (NCBI): domain Bacteria; kingdom Pseudomonadati; phylum Myxococcota; order Polyangiales; family Polyangiaceae; genus Sorangium; species Sorangium sp. So ce176. Next base: position 9,097,255 of record NZ_CP150371.1, on the reverse strand, counting down.
AGGCCGCCCGGAGCACATGGACAAGCCGCATCAGCGGGATGTCGAGCCCGTACACGGCGTCGGCGCCGCCGTGCATCTCGTCCTTGAAGAAGTTGTACCGGATGAGCTTCTTCTTGTTGTCCGTGTACTCCTCGATGCCGTAGCGGATGATCATGTCATACGCCCGCTGGAACGCGTTGCGCGTCACCTGCGGGTTCTGGCGAACGACCTGGAGGTACTCTTCGAACGAGCCCTCCCACGCGAGATCGCGGTAGAGCGCGAAGTCCTGCATCGCCGCGATCTTTTCAACCATCCCTGTCCGCATCTCGCCCATTTCGCACCTTTTTCTCCGGGTCGATCGCGGGGCGGCCATGGCCGCCGGAGGTGCGCGAGCAGCGCTCGGCTCGCCGAGCTCCGCCCTCGTCTTGCGCCGCGCGCCCAGGGGGAAGCCAAGCTTAACACCGATCCCAGAACTGCAAGCTCGCGGCGCCCTGGAGCGTCCTCCATCCGGAACGGCACCGCGCCCCGCCGCGCCGCGCGCGCCCTGTCCCCGCAGGGGCGCGGTGCGGCGCGCTCCGTCGCGCAGGGGGCGCGGTGCGGCGCGCTCCGTCGCGCAGGGGCGCGTCGCAGCGTGCCTGGTGACCGCGAGCTACGACGAGGTGCGAGGGCGCCTGCGGGCAGGCGACGTCAGCGCGGGGCGTGTACGCCGGAGGACGCCCCGCGCGTCCCCGACGAGGGCGCTCCGCTCTCGACGACGCCGGGCCAGGAGTCGACGTATTCCGACGGCTCGCCGGGCCTGGAGATGTCGATCCAGAAGACCTTCCCGGCGCCGGGGCGGCGCACGTCGACGTGAACGAACTTGCTGTTCGGGTAGAACCCGCAGCCGACGTCGTCGAGCGTGCGACAGAACTGGAACAGCGCCGCGTTGGGCACCCCCCTGACGAGGACGTCCATGGCGCGCCCCTCGGCGTGCTGGCTGTGGTGGCCGCCCGAGCCCTTGCCGCGCGCCGCCGGCCCGTCGCCGGGCGGGCGCGGCCTGTACCCGCTGAAGATGTGGATCCCGCGGCGCGGGAAGGCGTCGGCGATCTGCTGGAGGAGCCAGAGCAGGCGCGGGTGGACGAGGCGGACCTGGGGCACCCACTCGTGCGCCCGCTGCCATGTGTCGGCGTCCGGCTCGTCGGGGAGCACCTCGCCCGGGTCCGGCGCGTCGGGCGGGCGGGCCATGATCGACAGGCGATCGAGCGCGCCGGGCGCGACGGAGCCGTCGCAGCGCACCAGCTCGAAGGCGTCGTGCTGGCCGCCGTACCGGGCGAAGTGGACCGGCCCGCGGCGGCAGCGCCAGTCGGGCGGCAGCTTCTTCGGCGGGTCCCAGATCAGGTCGAAGCCGTTCGACGAGAGGCTCGGCCCCGTTGTCGCGAGGAGCGGCGGGCTGGCGATCGGATCGAGCTGGCGGAGCCACGCCGGCGTGGCCGGATCGAGGTGGAGCGGGGCGGGCGGCTCGAACGGCGAGAACGGCGAGAAGGGGGCGTACGCGTTCGCGAAGACAGAGGTCCCGGGGACGGCGCCGGCGAGCCCGCGCTCGCCGAGCATGTCCCCGGCGTCCGGCCGCGCGCCGCCCCAGGCGAGCTGCCACCACGGCTGCTGCTGCCACTTGCCGTAGGCGCTGCTCATGTAGAGCCGGAGGGGACCGGGGCGCTCCACGGCGGCGTTGCGGAAGGCGCGGAGGAGCGGCAGCTCCGGCGCGACCGTCTCGTCCAGGTTGAAGGTCGCGCGCCTCGGCGGCTCGTCGAGCAGGCTCGCGTCGGCGCCCGGCGGGGCGACGACGAGCGCGGCGGCGAGGCCGAGGGCGGCGGCGAGGCTCTGGAGGGCGGCGCGGAACGGTGCCGGCATGGGATCGACGGGGCGGACGAACCGGACGGGGGGAAGGTGGCTCACCCGGCGGGCGGGCGACCCTGGTTTGCCACAAACCGCCCGCGCGGGGGATGAAAACACACCTCGGACCTGGCCGGGCCCCCTTTGCGGCGCCCGTCGCGGCGCTCCTCAGGCGGGCGCCGACGCGCGCGCCAGCCGTTCAGGCGGGCGCCGACGCGCGCGCCAGCCGGTCGCGCACGGCGTCCCAGGCCGGATCCTCGGGGACGGCGGCGATGACGATCACGTCGCAGCCGGCGTCCTCGAGGCGGTGCAGCGCGGCGTAGAGCGCCGCCGCGTAGCCGGCGGGATCTGCGGGGAGGAGCTCGGCGTGCGGCCCGGGCGCGGTGCGGCTGCCGCGCTCGACGGCGCCGGCGCGCGACCCGGCCTGCGCGGCGCGCGCGACCTCGTCGCGGACGGCGGCCGCGGGGACCAGCGCGACGCGCGCGCGCGGGGCGTAGTGGCGCGCGTGCGTCCCCGGGGACGGCGCGCGCTCGCCCGGGGCGGTGATCAGGCCGGCGGAGGTCTGGAGCGGCACGAGGGCGGCGATCGCCTCGGCCGCCACGTGCCCCGGGCGAAGCAGCCGCGCGGGCGAGCGCGAGACGTCGACGATCGTCGACTCGATGCCCACGGCTGTCGGCCCGCCGTCGACGATCGCGTCGATGCGCCCGCCGAGGCTCTTCTCGACGTGCTCGGCGGCGGTCGGCGAGATCGCGGTGGAGCGGTTGGCGCTCGGGGCGGCGATCGGCAGGCCGACGGCGTCGAGCAGGGCGCGCGCGACCGGGTGCACGGGCACGCGGATCGCCACGGTGGGTCCGCCGGCGGTCACCTCGTCGGCGACGCGGTCGGGGCGGCGCGCGACGATCAGCGTGAGGGGCCCTGGCCACATCGCCTGGGCGAGCCGCTCGGCGTCGTCGGGCCAGCTCGCCGCGAGCGCGCGGGCGGAGGCGACGTCGGGGACGTGGACGATCAGCGGGTTGCCGGGCGGCCTTCCCTTGGCCTCGAAGATGCCGCGCGCCGCGCGCCCGTCGTCCGCGCGCGCGCCGAGCCCGTACACCGTCTCGGTGGGGAAGGCGACGAGCCCTCCGCGCCGGAGGATCTCGGCAGCCCGTGCGATGGAGGCCGCGTCCGCGGCGAGCCGCTCGGTTTGCATGCGCCGCCGTCCATGTTGCCCGGGCGCGCGGGAGGCAAACGAAAACCGACGCGGGGGGCGGCGGGGCGAGCTCGCCGCGGGGGGCGCGGAGCATGCGGGGGGGGGGGCGCGGAGCATGCGCCGGCGAGCAGGGGGTGTCGCCGTGGTCGAGCGGAACCGTCGCGGCGCAGCGGGTCGCTGGGGCGAGGACCGTTTGCGGACTCGCTGGCTGACGAACCCCAGCGCGGCGGAGATCCCGGACGCGCCAGCGCACGCGCGGGACGGTTGAAGATGGACTTGCGACCGAGTCGCCGGCTTTCCGCATTGACGTTCACGCAAGAGCCCATGAGGATGCAGGGCGTCCATCGATGTCGGACACTGCTACCTCCGGCGTGACGGCGAGAACGGTGCCGGCGGCATCATCGTCGCCGCGACATGGCGGATTGTTCTGAGGTCCCAATGGCTATTCACGTCACTACAAATGAGGACATTCGGAGAGCGGTCCGGCGCGGGCTTCGCCTTCCCGTGCGCCTCATGCGCGATAACGTGCTGGAGGGGCCGTGTGCGTCCGATCCCGAAGACCATCGTGAGCAGCGGTGCGATTATTGGAGCCTTCGCGGTCGAGAACGTGCACGTTTTTGTTCGTCGTTCGATGATGTTATCAGCGCGGTGAAATCGCGTCGGACGAATCGTCCTGTGGACGTCCGGGTTGTGGAGGGATAGGCTGATGCTGTGGGCGCTCTGCGCGTGGAGGCTCCGCTATCGGCCCGAGCACCCGGACCTCGACATTGTCGTCCTGGGAGATGCGCCGGAGGACGGGTTTAGCCGTGGATTCATCCGCGTGAAGCCGGCCGACGCGCGCCGCGGTCTGGACGACGCGCGCGCTCTATCTCGGACGCGCGTCCAGCACATGGCGCGCTCATGGCGAAAGCTATCCGGTCGGTCTCCGATCCTGTCCACCGAGGGGAGGCGCGCAGATCGTGCGCGGAAGGAGCTCGTAGAGCTGGGCACCCACCAAGCCGCATTCTTTCCTCGCATGGACGGTAACGCGCTCACCCTGTCTTGGGTTGACCAGCTCTTGTTCGCGTGTCTAGGCAAAGACTGGCTGACGCCCGCTGACGTATTCATGCACCGTTCATCGGCTGGCGAAGAGCTGCGTAATGGTTGGGGAGCACGCATCGGCGATTTCTTTATCGCCATGCGGCTGCGCCAGTGGGCCGAGCACCGTGGGGCGGAGGCCGCGCTGGAGAGTGTGCCCTACAGGACGGACAGACCACCTATGCTGGAAGCTCGCTATAGGCTGACGGCTGTCGGCGATGAAATAAAGCGACACGGTCTTGCTGAAATCGCTCAAGGGCCGCCGCTGCCGATGTGGGGGGTCACGGCGTACGACCCGGCGGCCCCCTGGGTCGTCGTGGAGGGCCCTTCGGGGGCGCGCCTGCAGCGGCTCGGAGCGCGCCCCAACGTGCAAATGTAGCGATCTCGATCCTCGAGGCGCGGGCCGTGGCAGGCACTGCGCCCTCCGCGGCGGAGATCGCGGCTGCCCGTGCGCTGCTCGCTCGATGGGCGGGGCGACGCCGCCGAGCGGTCTCCACCTCCCCGGCCCGTCCCTGCGACGCCCCCCGCGGGGTCTCGACCCAACGCGGAGGCTCTCCAGGAGCCGGCAGAGAGGTCGCGACCTCTCGATTTGTATGAAAAGATCCATTTCTTTTGATCGGGACCTCGTCGCGGCCTGAAAAGATCCCCCGCGATCGGTCGCGACCTCGCCTTGGGCTCGTGACGAGCGTCGGCGTTGATCGCGACCTCCGGAACAGCATCTTTTCGACGGGCCGGGTTGGTCTCGAGCCGTCGCAAACCGGCGGGCCGCTTGACGGGCTCTGACGCGTCGCCGTCTCCTGGCCGGACACGCTGTACCCCGGTCAAGGAGGTCTATTGCGATGTTGAAACACCTGATGATCGAAGAGATGGTCGCGCTGGTGTCCCCGTGGGTCGAGAACGCGCAACGGAAGCGGCTGTTCCTCTCGATCCCCGAGATCGCCGGCCTGCACCCGAAGGTCGTCGCGGCCCATGAGTCCGTGCTCGCTGTGCGCCCGAGCAAGGCAGGGTCGTCGGCCGCGATGAGCGCCTTGAACGACGAGCTCGGGCGCGTCGACGAGCGCCACGATCACCTCGCCAGGGCCGTTTGCTGGGGCATCGACGCGCACCGCGCGCATTGCCTCGGCGCGGATCCTCCGGAAAGGGAGCGCGCCGCGGCCTGCGACAAGGTGCAGCCGAAGCTGTTCCCGAGCGGCCTCAACATCATCAAGGCGTCGCCGACCGCGGAGGCGGGCAATACAGCGCGCGTCGCCCGGCTCCTCGACGAGGAGCCGTCGATAGGCGAGCTCCTGAAGGGGATCCCGGCGCCCGGGAAGACGACGCTGCTCCACACGACGCAGCGGTGGATCAAGACGGGCAAGGAGCTCGAGGCGATCGAGCACCGGCGGGACGAGCTCGCCGCCAAGGAGAAGACGGCGCCGGTGACGAAGGCGACGGTCGCGGCGGCGCGCAGCCAGTGGTTCCGGGTCGTGTCCGCGGTGCTCTCCAACCTGGAGCTCTCCGACGCGCCCGCCGAGGCGATCGAGACGATCCGCGGGCCCGTGCTCAAGGCCTCGGAGCGGGCGGGAAAGCGGTATGGCGGGGCGCCCGCGGCCGAGGGGCCGAGCGTGGGGGAGCCGGGGCAGCCGGCGGTCGGTGAAGAAGAGGAGGCGGGCGCGGCGGACGGCGAGATCGTGAGCTGAGCCGACCCCCGGTAACTCTCGCTGTTCGGGCCGGGCGCCAAGGAGCCCGCGGCGCTCACGGCGCTGCGGCGCGGCCGAGGGAACGGCCGTCGCCGTCAGCGTCGATCCAGAGCGGCGCCGTCATCGCGAACGGGAGGATCTCGTGCGGCTCGCCGGCGAGCACAGGCTCGAGGGGGCGGTGCCCCCGGACGATCGCGACAACGAAGGTGTCCTCGGCGAGGAAGAGCGCCCGGGGCGCGCTCTTCCCGGGGCGGCGCTCGCCGGCAGCGTCAACGTGGTTCGGCTTCCGGCCGCCTCCGAGGATGACGGGGATCGCGATCTCGTCCACGAGCGCCCCCGCGGGGGTGGTGCGCGCGCCTTCCAGGGGGATCGGCGCGCCATGCGCGACGCCGCCGACGAGCACGTGGAGCTCGCTCGCGTCGACCCACGGGGCGCGCTCGACCCGGATCGAGAGCGACAGCTCCTCGCGGCGGGCGCCGCGCCGCGCGGAGGCGACGCCGCCCTGGCGCGCCTCGCCGAGGCGCATCGTCACGAACGGGCCGTTCGTGATCACCACGTCGCGCCGCCGCCGCAGGCCCGCGACGAGGTCGGCCACGTCGAGGCGGCCCGGATCGTCGCCGGCCACGCCGACGTACGTGCGCGGGTAGCCCGGCTCCGCGCCGAGGAGCCCGTGCGTGTCGCTGGTCGCCGTCGGCGTGACCGGGCGCGACGCGCGGAGCAGCCCCCAGAGCTCCTCGAGGGCGCTGTCGCGCGCGGCGATCTCGCGCCCGGTCCAGACCTCGAGGGCGTCGGCGCCCGCGCCGTCCCCGACGAGCGCGGCGAGGTCCGGACCCTGCCCGGACGCGCCGCGCGGCGCCTCGAGCGCGTGCAGGGGCGAGCCGCCGCCGCTCGCGCGGCTCACCTGGAGGACCCGCTCGCCCGGCAACGCGCGCACCTCGCCGAGGAGCGCTTCCGCCGTCTGGTCGCCCCACCGCAGGGCGCCCCCGGCCGGCGCGGCCGCGTCGAGCGGGAACACGCTGACGCTCCCGAGCCCCGCGCCGCCGCGGGCGCTCGTGAGCTCGTCGCCCGGGATCAGCCGCAGCCGCCCCTCCAGCTTGAGCTCGGCCACGGCCGGCGCGAGGTCCGCGACGAGGTGGTGCTCGCTCGCCACCGCGCACTCGACGCCCTCCACCGCGTTCGAGGCGACCCGAGCGGCCGCGGACACGCCCGCGTCGGCGCTCCGCGCTGTGTGCTGCCGGAGGTCGCAGGCGACGTACCCCGACGTGTCGACAACCCGCGCGATCGCGAGCTCGATCCGCGCCTCGCCGCCCTCGACGATGTCGACCGCCGCCTCGGCGATCGAGAACTCCGGCCCGCGCGAGGCGACGACCCGGAGCTGCCCCGGGGGCAGCGGGATCTCGAGGTCGCCGGACAGCGTGAACAGCGGCGGGGCCGCCGCCCTGCCGGTCCTGGCGTCGAAGAGGCTGATCTTCGCCGGCGTGGGCCGCCCGGGGAGCGCCGTGCCCGCGGCGGGCGCCGGCCCGACGCGCTCGCGCACCGACAGCGCGAGCCGGCCGGCGCCGGAGAGCGCGAGCCGCGCCGGGGCGACCTCGCCGGCCCGGATCCTCACGCGAGCGCTCCCGAGCGCGCGGCGGCCGCTCCCCTCGAAGCCGACCTCGTAGAGCCCCGGCGGCGCCTCGGCGCCGAGCGGTCCGCCGCCGGCGGTCGCCCGCAGCCACAGGTCGATCGCCCCGGCCGCCGGCGCGGCGCCGCCCTCGGCGACCGGCGTCAGCGTCACCTTGCCGGCGAGCGACGGGAGCGGCGCGCCGCGGGCGTCCACGAGCTCGAGCGCGACGCCGCCGGGCGCGCCGCCGCCGAGGAAGAAGAGCTCCGTCGCGACGGCGAGCGGATCGCCGCGCGGCGCGACAGCGAGGATCCGCTGGTACTCGACCCGACCGCCGGGCGGCAGCGCGGCGGGCCGGGCGAACGTCGCGTCGCTGAAGCCGGCGCCGCTGCGCGCGCGGAGCGGCGCGCCGTCCGCCGCGGCGAGCGCGTACGCGACGCCCGTCCCCACGCCGGCCACGTAGGGCGCCTCGCGCTCGCCGCGCGACGCTGGCGCGCTGGCCAGCGCGATCGGCGCCGCCGCGCCCCAGTGGACGACGTCGCCGAGGTCGAGCCCCTCGATCGGCGCGCTGCCGTCGTTCCGGATCGACGTCGCGATCACGAGCGCCCGATCGCGCGGCCCGAGCGTGTAGCGGGTCGTGACCGAGAGCGCGCCGCCCGCGCCGCCGCGCCCGCGCACCTCGATCCAGGCGGCGCCGCCCTCGCCGGCGCCCGTCGCGAGCTCGCTGTAGACAGCCTGCCGCGCCGGGGCGCCGAGCCGCGCGACGATCTGCCCGAGCTCGTCGCGCCGCGCCCGCGCGTCCGCCGCGTCGATGACGTGGCCGCCGCTCTCGGCGAGCCCCGCCCCGGGGCCGAGCTGCTCGACGACGACGGCGATCTCGTCGTTCTCGAGCACGTGGTCGCCGGGCCGCCCCGCCGCGAGCGGCCCGGAGAGCGCGTCCGCGGGCCCCGCGATCCGCCGGACGCGCGCGGGCCGCGCCGCGCCCTCGGCCCTCGGGCAGAGCGCGCCCTGCTCCGCGCCGCCGTGCCCCCACCGGCACAGCATACCGAGGCGCTCGGCCGCGCCGGACGACACGACGACGCTGCCGTTCTGCGCGGGCGGCGCGCACGTCGCGCAGGCGAGCGCCAGCGCGGCGAGGCCGGCGCGGCTCGAGGGGCGACGCGCGCGCGCCGGGACGGCGGTGGGACGGGGCGGCCTCTCGGGCGGGCGGATCATCGGTGCTGTTCCGATGCGCGAGCGCCGCGCGGCTTGGGTCCGGAGCGCGCGGGCGCGGGGAGGCGCAGGCGGCGCCCCCTACTCGTCGTCCATCAGCTCCGGGTAGTCGCCGGGCGCGAGATTGTCGAACCGGGTGCACGACGAGGTGAACCGCGTCAGCACCTTGCCCGTCGGCCCGTTGCGCTGCTTGGCGACGATGAGCTCCGCGATGCCCTTCTGGTTGGTGGTCTCCGCGTTGTAGTACTCGTCGCGGTAGATGAAGATGATGTTGTCGGCGTCCTGCTCGATCGCGCCCGACTCGCGGAGGTCGGAGAGCTGAGGGCGCTTGTCCTTGGTGGTCCGGGTCTCGACCGCGCGGTTGAGCTGCGACAGCGCGATGACCGCCAGCTTGAGCTCCTTCGCGAGCTGCTTCAGCCCGCGGGAGATCTCGCTGATCTCCTGCTCGCGGCTGTTCACGCCGTCCCGCCCCTTCATGAGCTGCAGGTAGTCGATGACGACGAGCCCCACGCGCCGCCCCGGGTGGCCGTCGCTCGGCGCCCGGTCGTACTCGGCCTGGATGCGCCGCACCTTGGCCCGCAGCTCGAGGAGCGAGATCGCCGGCGTGTCGTCGATCCAGATCGGCAAGGTCGACAGGAAGGACGCCGCCTCGGTCAGGCGGCGCCAGTCGTCGGGCTGCAGGAAGCCCTGGCGGAGCTTGCCGACATCGACGCGGCCCTCGCTGCAGACCATACGTGTCGCGAGCTGCTCGCGCGGCATCTCGAGCGAGAAGACGGCCGCGCCGAAGCCGGGGTCGTGCCGCTCCACGCCGTGCCTCGCGTCGTCGGGGCCGGGCGAGCTCACCGTGCGCGGCGACGCGACGTTCACGGCGAGGTTGAGGACGAACGACGTCTTGCCCATGCCGGGGCGCGCCGCGACGATCGTCAGGTCGCCGTCGTGCAAGCCGGCCGTCTTCGCGTCGAGCTTCTCGTACCCCGTCGAGATGCCCGTGATCCTGTCGCCGCGCTCGGCGGCCGCTGTGATCTGCTCGAACGCGGCCTTGAGCACCTGGGCGATCGGCTGCGTCGACGTGCCCTGCGGCGTGCGCGCGAGCTGGTAGACGGACTGCTCCGCGCCGTCGATGAACTCCTGCACGACGCCGACGTCGCCGTACCCCTCGGCCGCGACGCGCTGGCACGTCGCGATGAGCTGGCGTACGCGCCACTTCTCGTACACGACCCGCGCGTGTGCGCCGACGTGGGCGACCGCCGGCGTCGCGTCCGCGAGCTGGGCCAGGTACGCCGCGCCGCCGACCTGGGCAAGGCGCTCCCGGTCGCGCAGCCAGGACGCGACCGACACGATGTCGATCGGCGTGCCGGCGGCCGCGAGCTCCTGCGCGCCCTCGTAGATGCGGCTGTTCGCTTCGCTGTAAAAATGCTCCGCCTTCAGGATCTCGAGCACCCGATCGAGCGCGTCGCGGTGCAGCAGGATGGCGGAGAGCACCGCCGCCTCGGCGTCGAGGTCGTGCGGCGGCACACGCCCGGCGACGATGGGGGGCTCGACCCTCTGAGGCCGCTGGCCGCGGCGCTCCATCATTCTCATCATCCGTGCATCTCCTCCCCACCGATTCCCCCCATCCCGCCCCGAGCTTTTCCACAGGAGCCGAAATGGGCGACGCCCCGAAGGCGCAACGGTCCTTCGGGGCGTCGGGTGCAGGGTCGATTTCCGTCTATCAGAACATGGGCAGCCCTGAGAAGGGTTTCTGTTTGCATCGCAGTGAGCGTTCGTGCGGTGGCCATCCCAATGCAGGCTCCACGTTCATGGGGCGCCCCTCCAATCGCGGCGGAGACGCCGCGCGTCCAGGCGAGGCGCCGCGGGCGGCGAGGCATGGAAATCGCGCAACCCCGGTCTCGTCGCCATTTCCCTTCGCGCTTGACTGAGCTGCGATGGCGCCTTGCGCCCGGCCATGAACCATCACGGGAGCCGCCATTGTGGATCACAAAACGCGTCAAACAAGGATTGAACCCGCCGAGGTGGTCTGCGTTGGTGAAGCGCTGTGGGACCTGATCGCGCCGGAGGGCGTTCCGCTGGAGCAGGCGAAATTGCTGCGCCGCGTTCCCGGCGGCGGCGCGGTGAACACAGCGACGGCGCTCGCCCGGCTCGGCGTGCCGTCGGGGCTGTGCGCCCCGGTGGGCGACGACGCGCTGGGGCGCGGGCTGAGGGATGAGGTCGCCGCGGCCGGCGTCGACGTGAGCCGGCTTGCCCTGGGCGCGGCGCGCACCGGCCTCCTGTTCGTCGCGATCGAGCGAGGCGAGGCGCGTTTCCTCGGGTACAGGCAAGGCGACATCGAGGCGCGCGCGCTCGCCGCGGCGATGCCGGCGCGATGGCAGACCCGGGTCGTGCACTTCACCGGGATCGCGCCGGCGCGCGGGGCGGTCGGCGCGGTCGTGCGGGCGGCCGCGAGCGCGCGGCGCGAGGGGTGCGCCATCTCGGTCGACGCGAACGCGCGCCCGCGGATGTGGCCGCGCGCCGAGCGCGCCGCGGGCGAGCCAGGCGCCGGCGTGCGCGGCTGGTTCCGGCTCCTCGGCGAGGCCGATCTCGTGAAGTGCAGCGCCGGCGATCTCCATGTGCTGGGGACGACGGCGTGCGCGCTCCGCGACCGCCTGCGCCCGGACGCGACGCTCGTCGTCACCGACGGCGCGCGGGCGACGCTCGTGCTCGGCCCGGGCGGCGAGCGCTCGGTCGCGCCGCGCCCTGTGCGTCCGCTCGATCCGACGGGCGCGGGCGACGCGTTCTGCGCCGGGATGCTGGCGAGCCTCGTGTGGCAAGAGCGAGCGGCGTGGGCGGACGCGACGCTCATGCTGCGCGCCGTGGCGCGGGGGCACGACGTCGCGCGGGCGTGGGTGAGGCGAAAGCGGGGATGAGGTGGAAGCGCGGGCGAGCCCGCGCTTGGGGGGACGGGGTGGAAGCGCGGGCGAGCCCGCGCTTGGGGGACGGGTGGAAGCGCGGGCTCGCCCGCGCTTCCGGGCGGCTACTTGGCGGCGACCGTGACCTCGACCGACGCCGTGATGGACGGGGCGAGGCGGATCGTGACGGCGTGGGCGCCGAGCGACTTGATCGTGTCGGTCTCGATGCGGCGCCGGTCCACGCTGAAGCCCTGCGCGGCGAGCGCCTCCTCGATGTCGCGCGCGGTGACCGAGCCGTACAGCTTGTCGCCCTCGCCGACAGGGCGGCTGATCGTGAGCTTGACCTGGCTGAGCTTGCCCGCGAGCTGCTCCGCCTCGGAGCGCGTCTTGGCGGCGCGCGACTCGGCGACCCGCTTCTCGTGCTCGATCCGGGACACGTTCTCGGCGGTGGCGCCCACCGCGAGGCCGCGCGGGATGAGGTAGTTGCGCGCGAAGCCCGGGCGAACCTTCACGAGCTCGCCGCTCTTGCCGACGTTGTGGAGGTCCTCGGTGAGGACCACATGGATGTGGGTTGCCATGATCGACCTCCTACGCCGTCACGGTGAACGGCAAGAGCGCGATGTTGCGCGCGCGCTTGATCGAGAGGGTCACCTTGCGCTGGTGGCGCGCGCAGTTGCCGCTGATGCGGCGCGGGACGACCTTGCCGCGCTCCGAGATGAAGTACTTGAGCGCCTGCGGGTCCTTGTAGTCGATGACCAGCGCCTTGTCCGCGCAGTAGCGGCAAACGCGCTTCCGGCCCGTGCGGCGGCGCCCGGGGGCGTCCGCGTTCAGGTCGGGCGTGCGACCGAAGTCGCGATCGTCGTAATCACCGCCGCCGTTGCGGCCCATGTCGTTGTTGCGGCCGTTCATTGCTCAGCTCTCCTCCTCGTCGGTCGCGCCTTCAGCCTCGGCCTCTTCGCCGTCCTCGAGATCCGGCGGGGCGGCCTCGGAGCTCCGGTCGACGCGGCGCTCCGGCTCGATCAGGCCGAGCTGACGCTCGCGCGAGTCGTCGCGGTCGTCCTCCAGCGGCGTGAGCTCCAGGCGCTCGAACTTCACGTCCTCGTCGGCGATCGTGACGCCCTCGGCCTCGACGTCGTTGCGCACGAGCACCGTCTGGTACTTCAGCACGCCGTCGAACAGGCGCAGGTTGCGCTCGATCTCGGAGACGACCTTCCCGCCCCCGAGGTACTTCAGGTACACGTACACGCCGCGGCGGTGCTTGGCGATGTCGTAGGCGAGGCGGCGGCGCCCCCACGTCTCGACCTTGGTCAGCCGGCCGGACTCGCGGCCGACGACCTCGGCGAGGCGCGACCCGATCCGCTCGGCGCCGTCGGCGTCGATGTCGGGTCGCAGGATGTAAATCGTCTCGTACTCTCTGGCGCGCCCGGGCGCCGTTACCTGTCGGCTCATTCCGTCTTCCCTCTCGGACAACGGCCCCGGGGCGGCGCCCCGGAGCGAGGAAAGGAGCAGCGTGTCGAGCGACGCACCGGCGCGCGCGACACGCTGACTCCGTCGAGGATCAGGGCTTCTGCGTCGGGGGGAGGGGTCCCCTCTCTCCCTTCGCGGCCGGGGCTGGGTCTGTCGACCCGTCCCCTTCGCCCTTCTGCCTCTTGCCCGGCTTCGGCCGGGTGTTTCGAACATTCATCGCGGCGTCGAAGCCGCGGGCGGCGACTTCTAGCACACTTTGGACAGCTTGCTTCAAGCAGTCGGGCAGCCCCGCGCGCTCGACGGCGTCGAACCCCGACAGGACGTAGTCCGCGACCTCGCCCCGGAAGCCGGCGGGCGGCCGGCCGATCCCGAGGCGGACGCGCCCGAAGTTCCCCGTCCCGCAGTGCGCGATGATCGAGCGCAGCCCGTTGTGCCCCGCGTGGCCGCCGCCGACCTTCAGGCGGACCGTGCCGAAGGGCAGATCGAGCTCGTCGTGGAGCACGATCAGCCCGGACGGCGCGATCTTGAAGAAGGCCATGGCCGGCTGAACGCTCCGCCCCGACTCGTTCATGTAGGTCATGGGCTTGAGCAGGATCGCCGGCTGGCCGGCGATCTCCGCCTTCGCGTGCACGCCCGAGAATTTCTCGCGAAACGGGTCGGCCCGGACCTCCTCGGCCAGCGCGTCGACGGCCATGAAGCCGACGTTGTGCCGGTGAGCGGCGTATTCCTTGCCCGGGTTTCCCAGGCCGACCACGAGCAGCATGACGGGCGGGTTCTGCTGAGTCCTGAAAGGAACGAGGACGGGGCGCCGCGCGCGGGCAGGCAACGCGGGCCGCGCGCGTCTCGCCGCGAAGCGGGCCGCTCGCGTCTCGCCGCGCGGCCCGCTCCCGGGTTTACTTCTTGTCCTTCTTGTCGCCGGCCGGAGCGGCGCCGCCCTTCGCGGGAGCGGCCCCACCAGCGGCCGGAGCAGCCGCCGCGGCGGGCGCGCCGGCAGCCGGCTTCGCCTCTTCCTCGGCGCCGGCCTTCTCGGGCGCGTTGATCACGGCGATGGTCTGCTCGTCGGCGAGCAGCGTCTTCACCCCCTCGGGGAGGTTCAGCCCGCTGGCCTTGTACGACTCGCCCATGTCGAGCTCGGTCACGTCGATCTCGATGAACGACGGGATCTTCTCCGGCAGGCAGCGCACCGGGATGGTGCGGAAGATCTGCTGGAGGACGCCGCCGGTGACCACGCCCTTCGGCTTGCCGACGCAGCGGAACGGGATGTGGACGTCGACGGGCTGGTCGAGCTTCACCTGGATGAAGTCGGCGTGGACGAGCTCCCGCGAGACCGGGTGGTAGTCGTAATCGCGCACCATGACGGTGAGCGTCTCGCCGTTCTCGACGGCCAGCTCGACCACGGAGTTCTTGCCGTGGTCGGAGCCGAGCACCTGAAGGAGCGCCTTCGGCGAGACGGCGACCGAAATCGGCGCGAGCTCGCGCCCGTAGGCGATGGCGGGAATCTGTCCGGCGCGGCGCAGGCGGCTCGACGCGCTCTTGCCGCTCTCCTCGCGCCTCGTGGCGTTGAGCTTGATGATCTCCATGACGACGGCTCCAGAAGTGACCCGGGGGGTTCGCGACGCGCGGTCCGCTCCGGCGTAGGGTGCGGCGCTATAGCAAAACGGAGAAGAGAAAGTCGAGTCTTCGTCGCCGGTGGGCGCGTTTTGTGGCAGGGGCGCGGGGGCGACCTGCGTCGCCTGCGCACCTGTCACCCCGGAGGCCCAAGGCGGCCGCCGGGCGCGCTCGGCCGGTCAGACGAAGAGCGAGCTCACCGAGTCCGAGTGGTGGATGCGGCGGATCGCCTCGGCGAGCAGCCGCGCCACCGAGACGACCTTGAACTTGCCGGAGGCCCTCGCCTCCTCGGTGAGCGGGATCGAGTTCGTCACAACCACCTCGGTGAGGGGCGACTCCTTGATGCGCTCGACCGCCGGGCCGGACAGGACCGGGTGCGTCGCGCAGGCGGCGACGCTCTTCGCGCCCTGCTTCATCAGGGCGTTGGCGGCGTTGACCAGGGTGCCGGCGGTGTCGATGAGGTCGTCGAGGATGAGGCAGTTCTTGCCGGCCACCTCGCCGATGATGTTCATGACCTCGCTCTCGTTCGCGCGCTCGCGGCGCTTGTCGATGATCGCGAGCGTGCCCTGGAGGCGCTTCGAGTAGGCGCGGGCCCGCTCCACGCCGCCGGCGTCCGGCGAGACGATGACGACGTCCTTGCCGTAGTTCTCGCGGAGGTGGTGGTCGAGCAGCGCCGGCATCGCGAACAGGTGGTCGAACGGGATGTTGAAGAAGCCCTGGATCTGCCCGGCGTGCAGGTCGAGCGCGACGATCCGGTTCACCCCGGCGGCGACGATGAGGTCGGCGACGAGCTTCGAGGTGATCGGCGTCCGCGGCGCGACCTTCCGGTCCTGGCGGGCGTAGCCGTAGTACGGGATGACCGCCGTGATCGAGCCGGCCGAGGCGCGGCGGAGCGCGTCGACCATGATCAGGAGCTCCATCACGCTGTCGTTCACCGGCGAGCAGGTGGGCTGCACGACATAGGTGTCGACGCCCCTGACGTTCTCCTGGATGACGCAGAACGTCTCGCCGTCCGAGAAGCGCGACACGCGCGACTTCCCCATCGGTTGCTCGAGGACCTGACAGATTTCCTGGGTCAGCGCGAGATTGGCGTTGCCGGAGAAGATACTGACTCTCTTGAACACGGCGCGCCTCCAGCCCATTTGCGGGAGCGCGGCTCTATCAGCCTGGCATGGGGCCGTCAAGCGACTCCGTCCACCGGACGCTCGGCTGTACGGGCGTATCGTGCCCGCGGCTTCTTTCCCGGCTCGCTTCCCACCGCTTTTCGTTCGGCGTGGCTTCGGGTTAGGTAGCGGCTGTGGAGCATCTCGCTGCCGCCGCGGGCGGGCAGGGTGGGCGCGCCGCGGTCGAGCCGCGGGGCAGCCTCGTCATCATCGGCAACTTCGACGGCGTTCACCGGGGACACCAGGCGCTGCTCGCCGACGCGGCGCTCGACGCGGAGCGGCGGGGGCTCGATCCGGTGGCGCTGACGTTCGCGCCGCACCCGGCGAGCGTCCTTGGCCGCACCCCGCCGCCGACGCTGACGGCGCTGCCGCGCAAGATCGAGCTGATCCGCCGCGTGCAGCCGGCGATCCGGGTCGACGTGGTGACGTTCGACCGCGCGTTCGCGGCGCAGACGCCGGAGGAGTTCGTGCGGCGCGTGCTGCTCGACCGGCTCGCCGCGCGCGTGGTGCTCGTCGGCGCCAACTTCCGGTTCGGCCACGGGCGCGCCGGGGACTTCACGACATTGGGGCGCCTCGGGGAGGATCTCGGCTTCGAGACGCGGTCGCACCCGCTCGTCGGCGACGCCGAGGGGGCGTGGTCGAGCACCCGCGTCCGCGCGGCCATCGCGCGCGGGGACCTCGGCGCGGCCGAGCACATGCTGTCCCGCCCGCACATGCTGTCCGGCGTCGTCGCGCAGGGGGCCAAGCGGGGCCGGACGATCGGCTTCCCCACGTGCAACATCGACGAGATCGCGGAGGCGCTCCCGCCGTTCGGCGTCTACGCGACGCTCGTCGATCGGGTGACCCCGTCGGGCCGCGCGATCGCGCTCGCCCGCGGCGTGGCGAACCTCGGCGTGCGGCCGACGGTCGACGCGTCGAAGCAGGCGCGGCCGAACCTCGAGGTGCACCTCTTCGGCGTCGACGAGGATCTCTACGGCGCCTCGCTGCGCGTGCACTTGATCGCCCGGCTGCGCGAGGAGCGGCGGTTCTCCGGGCTCCCGGAGCTCAAGGAGCAGATCGCGCGCGACGCCGAGGCCGCGCGCGCGCGGCTCGCGTCGCTCGTCGAGGATCCGGCGGCGGAGGGCGCGTTTCGCTGAGCGGCGCCCGGCGGCGCGCGACGGTGGTCGCGCGTCGGATGTGGTAGCGTCCACGGCGATGGAGCGCCGGGAGCTCGACGGGCTGACGCGGGAGGAGCTGATAGCGCGCGCCGAGGGGCTCGGGGTGCCGCGGCCGCGCGTGCTCACGAAGGCCGAGCTCGTCGACGAGATCCTGGCGCGCGCCGCGCAGAGCGAGCCGGAGCGGGCGCGCCTGCGCGGCTTCCTCGGGCGGGCGCGGGATCTGCTCTCGCGCGTGGTCGAGCGCGGCCTGCACATGCCGGAGACCGCGCGCGCGCTGCGCGGCGAGCCCCCGCCCGAGCAGTGGCCGCCGCCCGCGCCGACGCCGCTGCCCACGACGACGCTGGCCGAGATCTACGCCTCGCAGGGGCACACGGCCCGCGCCATCGCGGTGCTCGACGAGATCCTGGCGCGCGCGCCGCAGCACGAGGAGGCGCGGCAGCTCCGCGCGCGGCTGATCGAGAAGGCGCAGCGCGAACAAGAGGAGGGGACGGGCGCGGCGGGGGCGAAGGACGAGGAGGAGACGGACGAGGAGGACGAGGAGGAGACGGACGAGGACGTCGGCGCGGAGGAGATCGCCGACGCAGAGGCCGCGGAGGAGATCGCCGACGCAGAGGCCGCGGAGGAGATCGCCGACGCAGAGGCCGCGGAGGAGATCGCAGACGCAGAGGCCGCGGGCGCGGAGGCCACGAAAGGCGCTGCTCCGGAGGCCGCCGACGTCGCGGGCGCGGAGGCACCCGGCCCTGTCGCGCTGGTCGAGGCCCCGGCCGCCGACGGGCAGGCCGGAGAGCCCGAGGCGGTCTCCGAAGCGCCCGCCGTCGCTCCGGTGCCGTCGCCGCGAGACCTGCCGCCCGCGGAGGCTCCGGCGCAGGCATCGCCGGTCGCGGAGGACAGCCGCGCGGGCGCGGCGCTGAGCCTCGCGGCCATCGTGCAGGACGAGCGGGCGGAGATGCCGGCGCGGTACGACGTCGACGAGATCGTCGGCCTCGCCGTCGATCCGGAGACGCTCTACCTCTACTGGGAGGTGCGCCCCAGGACGCTCGCGCGAGCGCGCGCGCGTCGGTCGGATGGGCAGCTCGTGGTCCGCGTGGTCGCGGTGCTCCCGAGCTGGGAGAGGCCCGTGGTCGAGCAGCGCGACCTCGCGATCGACGCGCTCTTCGGGGACATGTTCGTGCGCGACATCCCGGCCGGCGCGCACCTCCGGATGTGCACAGGCTGGCTCGCTGGCGACGTGTTCGAGCCCTTCGCGGTGGGCCTCGAGGTCGCCGCGCCACGCGCGCTGCCGGTCGCGCCGAGGCCGTCTCCAGCAGAGCCCGTTGCTTCCGGGCCCGCGGCGCTGCCGGACGAGATCCCGTCGGGCAGCCTCATCGCCGCGAGCGATCCGGAGCCGCACGTCGAGGGGGCCGCCGGCGATGTGTGCTCCCCGGCGTCCGGTGCGCTCGACGTTGTCACGGTGTCCGAGGAACCTTCGGGGGTCAGCGGCGGGGGCGGGACGCCTGCCGCCGTGGCAGGAGCGGCGCCGCACGCAGCGCCGCCGATCGCGCCTGCGCCGCCTTCGAGCGCGCCGGCCGCGAGCGGCGACGACGTCGCTGCGGAGGCGGCTGCGTCCGTCGCGCGTGGCGACGTTGTCGCCGAGGCCGCCGCGCCGGCCCGGGGCCGCGACGCCGCTCCGCACGCTGCCACGCCGGCGGCGAGCCGCGACGAGGCGGCGGCTGCGCCCTCCGCGAGTCCCGGCGCATCGGCGGAGGCGGTCGCGTTCGAGGCGGGCGACGCGCGCACCGAGGCCACCGCATCGGCCTCGCCCCACGGCGCCGCACCCGAGACCGCCGCATGGGCGCCGCTCCAGGGCCCCGCTGTCGACGTGGGCACGACCAGCCACGGCGCGCCGGGCGGCGCCGCGGGGACGGGGCGCCTCTCCCCGAGCGCGGAGCCTCCCCGCTTCCCCTCGGGGACGGCGCCGACCCCGGAGGCGATCGCGCGCGCTGTCGCGGCGACCCGCGGCGGGACCAGCGAGGGCCCACCCCGCTTCCCCTCGGGGACGGTGCCCACCCCGGAGGCGATCGCGCACGCTGTCGCGGCGACCCGCGGCGGGGCCAGCGAGCTCGGTCGGCGGGGCGGCGGGGGCGCCGGCCCCGGGCTCGGGCCCGGCGGTCCGCCCCACGCGAGCGAGGCGCTCCGGCGCATCGGCGCCGAGGGGGCTCGGTCCCTGGGCGGCGGCAGCGAGCTGCGAGGCGTGGGCGGCGGCAGCGAGCTGCGAGGCGTGGGCGGCGGCAGCGAGCTGCGAGGCGTGGGCGGCGGCAGCGAGCTGCGCTCGGGCGCGGGATGGGCACGCCCCCTGGGCGGCGGAACCGGGCTCTGGCGAAGCTTCGCCACCGGGGCGCGCGCGCCGTCCGGGGGCCGCTGAGCGAACCGCGCAGCGCGCCGCACGCAACTGGCGGCGCGCGGCGGTCGACCCAGCTCGCGTGCGAACGAACCACCGATCCCTCCACCGCTCCGCCCTCTTCCTCCTCGGCGCGCTCGCGTGCGCCCTGCCCGCGCCGCAGGCGCGCGCGGACCTCCCCTCCGACGACGAGCCCACCGCGCTCGACGCGCGCATGGACCGCCTCGACACCGCGCCCCACGAGCTCTGGGCTGCGTCCCCGGGGCGCGCGCAGCCGCTCTGGATCGCGGTCCAGCTCGGGGTCGCTCGGCTCGAGCGCGGCGAGCGCTCCGTCAGCGGCATGCTGCTCGCGAGCATCCCCCTCGAGCGGACGTCCGATCGCCCGCGCGCGCCGCCTTCCCCCGCCGTCGCCGAGCCGGAAGCGCCCCGGCTGAAGCCTGCCGCCGAGGCCCCGGGCGCGCCCCGCGCCGCGCCGGCGCTCGAGCTCCCCGAGGCGCCTCCCGCGCCGCCCGCCGAGGCGGAGCCGCAGCTCCCGCTGCCGGTCCGGGTGACGCCGGCGATGGCGCGCGCGGCCGTCGAGGCGGCGCTGCGGCAGGCGCGCCTGCTCGACCCCGGGGCGCGCATCGACGCGCTCGCCTCGCGCGCCCGGACGTCGTCGCTGCTCCCGGAGCTCCGGCTCCGCGTCTCGCGCCTCGTCGACGAGGCGGAGAACCTGGCGCCCACCGAGTACGACCCGGCGCGCAGGACGGCCTCCGGCGGCACGAGCCTCTGGCTCGAGGCGCGCGCGACCTGGCGGCTCGACCGCCTGGTCTTCGTCGATGAGGAGATCGCCCTGGAGCGCCTCCGCCGCGAGCGCACCGAGCTGCAAACGAAGCTCACGGCGCGCGTGATCGAGCTGCTCTTCGCGTGGCAGCGCGCCGTCGCGCTCGCTGCCGACCCGGGCCGGAGCCCCGAGGAGCACCGCGCCGCGACGCTGGAGGCGCTCGAAGCCGAGGCGTCGCTCGATCTGCTCACCGGCGGCTGGATGACGCGCTGGCGCGCCGCGCGCGAGTGACCCCGGCTACAGGATTGTCTGCGAGAGCGTCACCTTGCGCTTGCCGGTCCCGGTGTCCCCGTCGGCATCGGTGACGGTCACCTCGACGTCCACGACCTTGCCGAGCAGCTCCTCGATCTCCCGCTCCCCGTCCAGCCGGAACCGCAGCCCCGAGAGCTTGCAGAAGCCGCCCTCGTCCTGGTCCAGGGTGAAGATCACCCTGAGCGGCTCGATCTCGTAGTCGAGCTCGGGCACGACGCCGCTCACCACGGTGGTCGAGCCGGACCGGCGGAGGTTCTTGACCCGGGTGGCGATGAAGATGTGGTACCCGCCCTGCGGCCCCGCCTCCACCTGGACCTCGTCGAGCTCCTCGAGCGGGAAGTAGTCGGCCTGCCCCTCGCCGACGACAACCACCGGCGCCCCGGCGCCTCCCGGCTTGCAGAGGTCCGGCTCCGCGTCCGCCTTCCACGAGGGGTCGTACGGGTCGAGCTGCCGGGGATCCACGAAGGGAGCGCTGCAGCCGCCGGCGACGCAGGTCTGCGGCGCCGGGCACGTGGCGGCCCCGGGCGCGACGACGCACTCCCGCTCGAGGCGCAGCTCCAGCAGCGTCGTGCGGCCGCCGATCACCTGGGTCATGGCGGTGCGGACGAGCACCGGCCTGTCCGGGTCCTCGGCCCCGAACGCCTCCAGCGAGACCTCCACCGCCGTCATGTCGTCGAGGTCCTTGAAGGCGAACTCCCGGGGGAAGAAGAGCTGCCCGCTCCGGTGCGTCATCACGTCGTCGCGCACGAGCTCGCCCGCCGCGCGCAGGACCACGCGCATCCGGTCGATGTCGACCCCCGGGAGCAGCTCGCTCGTCACCCCGACAACCACGGTGCCGGTCGGCGGGGCCCCGACGCTGCAGCCGGAGACGACCAGCAGGAGACCGAGGGCGCAGAGGAAGCCGCGCGCGAGGGCGGCGGGCAGGGAGGGGCGCATGGCCGCGGCGCTACTCGATGCCCTCGAGCGCGGCCAGGAACACGTCCGGGCCGACGAAGTCGTTGAAGCGCTTCCGTTCGGCCCCGGTGGAGTCGTAGATCACCACCGTGGGCAGGCCGACGACCCGGTACTTGCCCTTCACCGCGTCGACCTGCGGATCCTCGTCGTCCGTCGCGTCGACCTTCACCGCGACGAAGTGCCCCGCCTTGGCCATCACGCGGGGATCCGAGAAGGTGTCCTTGTCGAGCTGCTTGCAGGCGCCGCACCACTCCGCGGTGAAATCCACGAGCAGCGGCCGCTTCTCCGCCTTCGCCTTCGCGACGGCCACCGGCTCCTCGTGCAGCCACGTGAGCTGCCGCGGCGCGGCCTCGCCGGCCACCGCCGCCGGGACGGGCGAGGCGAGGCGCGGCAGGTCCAGGCTCGCGACGAGCAGGAAGCCGCAGGCGACCGTGAGCGCGATCCCGAGCCCCTTGCGGACCTTCACCCCGAGGCCGCCGTCGTCCCAGGACAGGTGCACCGCGCCGAGCGCGAGGCCGAGCGCCACGAGGCCCGCCATCACCGCCATGAACTGCGGCGTGGGCCGCGCGAGCGACGACAGCGCCGGGAACGTCGTCTTCAGGAAATAGAGCGCGACGATCAGCATCACGATCCCGAAGAACGACTTCACCCCGAGCATCCACTTGCCGCCCTTCGGGAGCGCGACAGCGAACGTGCCGACCAGCCAGAACGGCAGGCCGAGCCCGATCGAGAACGTGGCGCCGACCAGCGCGCCGAGGCCGATGCTCTGGGTCTTGCCGATCCACAGGATGATGCCGGTGAGGACGGGCCCGGTGCACGGCGCGGCGACAAGGCCGCTCACCAGCCCGAGCAGGAACGCGCCGCCGTAGCCGATGCCGCCGACCTGCGAGAGCCGCTGCATCAGCGTGTCGGGCAGCGTCATGTCGAAGGCGCCGAACATGGACAGCGAGAGCGCGATGAACACCATCGCGATGCCGACGATGACCCACCGGTTCGCCAGCACGCTGCCGAACAGGCTCCCGGTGAGCGCCGCGATCACGAGCATCGCCGTGAAGAGCACGACGATGCCGAGCACGAAGCTCGTCGAGAGCAGCATCGCCTCGCGCCGGGACTTCGCCTCCCGCGCCCCGAAGATGCTCACCGTGATGGCGATCATCGGGTAGACGCACGGCGTGAGGCACGTGAGCAGGCCGCCCGCGAGCGCGGCGAGCCCCGCGAAGAGCGGGCCGGCCTGGAGGCCGCGGGTGAACAGATCCGGCTCGTCGGCGGCCAGCGCGAGCCCCGGGGACGCGAGCACCGCGAGCGCGATCAGCGCGACAAGCGCGCGATCCGACGCGCCGAGCGTACCGCGCGCGCCGCGAGCGGCGCGCTGAAGACCCGCCGGCGCGGCGCCGGCGCTCCCCTGGAGACGAGTCGAAGCGGTCATGACGGAGGTTCTATAGCAAAGCGATCGCCCTCGTGCGGCGCGCTCCCTCCCGTCTTCCGTTCGGACCGCCGTCAGCGCTTCGCCATCGCCGCCAGCGTCCGACGCGCCGCCTCGATTTCCCCGCCGAGCGCGATGGCGACCGCCGCCCTGCCCGAGGTGCTCCGCTGTACGAAGGCTTCCAGGTATTTCTTGGCCTCGTCCCAGCGACGGTCGAAGTAAGCCATCTGCCCCAGCACGAACCGGCCGTATCCCTGGCCCGCCGGGACCTCGGAGAGCCTGTCGATCAGCGCGCCGAGCCCCTCCACCATCCTGCCGCTCTCGCACTGCACGACGGCGAGGTGCCCCTGGTAAAGCGGCTTGTCCCGCGTGCCCCAGCGCGCGGCCCGCGTGAGCGCGCCGATCGCGTCGTCGTACCGGCGCGCCAGGTGGTACACGCTGCCCAGCGTCCACCAGTGGAACGCCCGGCGGCTCGCCGGCCCCGTGCGCGCCGCGAGCCGGAGGTGGCCCACCGCCCCCTCGATGTCGCCGCGCGCCTGCTTCGCCCGCGCGGCGTCCTGGTGGGCGACGTCGCTCAGCACGCCGAGCGCCACGATCTGCTCGGCCACCTCGGACGCCCGCTCGAAGCGGCGCGTCTCGAAGTACGCGAGGTAGAGCTGCCGCAGCAGCATCGCCTGCGTCGTCCTGTCGAGCGGCCCCCGGAGCGACAGGCCTCGCCGCGCCCACAGCGCGCGCGAGCGCGGCGTCTCCGCGCCGAGCGCGCGCCGCAGCATCTCCTCGGCCGTCAGCGCCGCCGCCGGCGTCCGCCGCCGCGGCGCGCTGCTGGGCCGCTTCTTTCGTGGGACGTCCTCCAGGCCCACCTCGCCCCCGCTGCCAGCAACGGCCCCCGGCTTCGTGCGCCGCGACGCACCGCCGGAGCCCCCACGGACGGTTCGAGCGCCGCCCACGCTGTCACCGTGCTCGCTCGCCTTGCGCACAGAAAGCAATCCTAACAGACCTGGACAGGCGTTCCAGCAAGACGCGAGCTTTCCAGGCTTGACTCAGGCTCGGCCGGCCGGGGGGCGCGGCTGGCCCCTGACGGTTGCGCCCTGGCCGGTGAACACGGTCCCGCCCCGACTCGCCCTGACAGTTGCGCCCTGACAGGCATGGCGCCATCGTCGCGGCCATGCGTCGCCGCCCTGGCTTCAGTTCGCTTCAAAGGAGGCGGCATTCCGTCTCCACTGTCTCCGGCCGCCGGGATCGGGGCTCGGCCCTCGGGCTCGCGTCGTTCCTCGCCTTGCTCGTCGGGCTGCCGCTCGCGGCGGGGTGCGGGCACCCGGCGGGCCGCGAGGAGTGCGAGGCCATCTTCGATCGGAGCGCGGAGATCGAGCTCCGGGCCCAGAACATCGTGGATCCGAAGATCGTCGAGGAGCGCATCGCGGCGGTGCGGGACGCCCGCAAGGACCTCATCGACAGGTGCGTGGGGCGGCGGATCACGGACTCGGCGATGGCGTGCGTCCGGCAGGCGACGACCCCGGAGCAGGTCGATCGATGCCTGGAGTGACGCGCCCGGCGACGCGCGCCGACGTCGTGGCGACGCTGGCGGTCGTGCTGCTCGTTGTCGGCGTGGTCGCCGGGCGCGTCGTGCTCCGCGGTCTGGCCCCGCGTCCTTCTCCGGACGCGTGCGCCGCGCTCCTCGATCGCTACGTCGAGCTCGTCCTGCGCGCGGCCACGCCTGAGCCCGCCGCGTCCCTGGTCGCCGAGCGGCAGGCGCTGGCGCGGGAGGCGGCCGGCGAGCGCGGGTTCGTCCGCTGCGAAGCCGACCTCACGCAGGCGGAGGTCGCGTGCGCCCTCCAGGCAGGCAATGCGGACGACCTGGAGCGCTGTCTGCCCTGAAATGACGGGCCCGCGGCCGGCGGCCGGCCGGCTCCGACGTGCGCCCCCGGCGTGAACCCTGCGCGGACCCGCGCGGCCCGGCCGTCGACCAGCGTGGACGCTGGGCTGGGCGAAGAGACGACGCGCGATGCGAATCGTTCCGGGCGCGCCGCGCTGTGATAGTCTCGGCCGTGGCGAGCGCTCCGCTCTGGCGCGATCTCCTCACCTCCCCACCCTCGGATTGCCTGTCGTGAAAGCCCCGTCGCCCTTGCTCGGCTTCAACAACAACGTCCGGCACAAGGGGCGGTTGTTCCACATACAGACCGAGGACTCGGGCATTCGCCATCCTCACATCATCACGCACCTCTTCGCCGACGGCGGCCGCATCCTGAAGACGACGAAGACGTCGTACGCCGAGCACATCGGTCAGGCGACGCTCGCCGATACGGTGCGCGGGATGATGAAGGAGCAACACAAGGCGATGTTCATCGCCCTGCGCGACGGCCACTTCGACTACCTCTTCGACGACTCGGCCGCCCCGCCCGTGTCGGCGGCCGCCGCGGCGCCGCCCGCCGCCGAGCAGAGCAAGCCGGCGCGGCCGCCGGCGCCGTCGTCGCCCGAGGTGGCGCCGAAGGTGCCCCCGCCGTCGCGGCCCCTCACGCCCGAGGCCCCGCGGCCAAGGCCCGCCGCGACGCCCGCCCCGGCGCCGACGCCGCCGCCGAGGCCCGCCGCGCAGGCGGCCAGGCCGGCCGCCGCGCCCGTCGCCGCCGCGCCGCCGCGCGCCCCGGCCGCCGAGCCGGCGCCCGCGTCGGCCAGCTCGCGCCCGCGGCTCGATCTGGATCCGGCAGCGCTCCAGGGGCTCGGCAACGTCGGCGGCGGGCGCCAGGCCAGCCCGCTCGCCGGCAGCAGGGCCGTGCGCCCGGCGCCCCCGGAGATCAAGCACGAGCAGCCGTCGATCGATCTCGATCTCGACGCGCTCGAGCGCGCCGCGGCCGAGGCGCAGACGCCGTTCTTCCAGCAGATCCAGGACCTCCCCCCGCCGCCTGCGTCCGTGATCGGGCGGCGGACGGAGTCCGCGTCCTCGGGCGCCGGGGTGTACAGCAACGTCCACCCGGAGCAGCCCGTGGCGCCGCCCGCAGCCACTGTCGCCGTCGAGCACTACGCGGGCGGCCCCGGCTCCGGGCGCTACGCGGCCTCGCGCCCGGCCAGCATCTTCGCCACCAACCGGCCCGCGGAGGGCGCTTCGATCTTCGGTGAGGACCTGATCAGCGAGAAGTCGCTGGACGAGGTGATCCTCAGCTACCTCGCGGAAGATCTCGACAGCCCCCCGGAGAAGAAATAGGCGGGCTGCCGCCTGGCGGGGCGAGCGCGTGAGCAGGCGGGGGGATCCATTGCGTGGTGATCAAGCGCGCGGTCAGGCGCGTCGATCGACAGGCGAGTACCTCATGAGCCTGGGGCGGACCGCCGCCGACGCCGACGGCGACGGGCAGCGCCGCAGGGGCGCGGCCTTGGTCCGCATCTGGCTGCGGCCGATGACGTATCCGCTCGGCGTCAGCATGGCGACGCTGGCCGGCGTCTACCTGCTCGAGCTCGCGCGGCGCGGGGACACGGGGCTGCCGTTCTGGGAGGTGTTCGCGCGCATGTCGCCGGGCGACGCCGAGCACATCATGGGCGGCATCGGCGAGGTGATCGCCGCGATCCTCGGCATCGTGATCACGGTCGCCTCCATCATCGTGCAGCTCGCGGCGAACCGGTACACGCCGCGGATCACCGAGATGTTCTTCCGCGACCGGACGAACATGCTCGTGATGGGCTTCTTCGTCGTCAGCGCGGTGTTCTCGCTGTGGATCAACTTCTCGATCCGCGGCGACAGCCCGCCCGATCCCGGGTTCGTCCCGTACTACGGCGTGCTCGTCACCATGGGGCTGCTCACCGCGAGCCTGCTCATGATGGCGCCCTACTTCGGGTACGTGTTCGACTTCGTCGAGCCCGACAACGTGGTCGGGCGGATCAAGCGGAGCGGCGTCGAGCAGGCGCTGCGCCCCGCGGGCGGGGAGGGCGAGGACGCGATCGACGAGCGGCGGGTGATGGCGCTCTCGGCGCTGGAGCAGCTCGCCGACGTGGCGCTCAACGCGATCGACCAGAAGGACAAGGGGATCGCGTCGAAGACTGTCGACTCGCTGTCGGAGCTCGTCGTCGCGTACCTGCCCCACAAGGCGACGCTCGACGAGCGCTGGTTCCAGATCCGCGACCGCCTCGCCAAGGACACCGACTTCGTGAGCATGAACGCCGAGGCGCTCGGCAAGCTCTCGACCACGCGGACCTGGCTCGAATACAAGGCGCTCCGCCAGTTCCTGATGGTCTACCGCGAGGCGCTCACCGCGATGCCCGACCTCATCACGCGCATCGCGATCGACACCCGCTACATCGGGCAGACGGCGATCGCCGCCGGCGACCAGGCGGCCGTCGCGGTGGTGGTGAAGTTCTTCAACACCTACATGCGCCGGGCGCTCAACGCGAAGGACATCGCCGCGGCCTACAACAACCTGAACCAGTACCGCTACCTCGCGGAGGAGCTGCTCAAGGCGGGGTGGGGGGATCAGGTCCTCGAGATCGCCCACTATTTCAAGTACTACGCGCAGACGGCGCACGCGATGGGCCTCGCGTTCCTCACCGAGACTGTCGCGTTCGACCTGTGCGTGCTCAACGAGCGCGCGTACGACGTCCACGCGCCGGCCCGGGACGAGCTGCTCCGGATCTTCCTCGAGGTGGACAAGGAGGCCGAGCTCGACCAGCAGGAGCGCTCGCTCCGCGGCGTCCGCAAGGCGCAGGTCAAGCTGGCCACGTACTACCTGCAGCGGGGCGAGGAGGCGCTCGCGCGCAAGATCTACCGCGACATGCGCGACGAGCGGCCCGACCGGCTGCGCTCGATCCGGGCGGAGCTCCTGGCCGTGACGAGCAACGAGTTCTGGGAGATCAACGACCGGGGCGCCGTGTTCGAGTACATCGAGCCGGAGCGGCGGCTGCTCATCCACCGCTTTTTCGAGTGGTTCCCGGCGACGACCATGCGGGAGCCGATCCGCGAGGAGCACACGCAGGAGTGAGCGGCGCGCCCGCAGGTGCGCTGGGGTGGGCGCCGGCGCGGGACGAATCTGCGCCGGGCATGGACGCGGTGATTCCTGCGGCGCGCGGGCGGCGATAGGATCGGGCATGCCTCCCCTGCACCCTCTCCACCCGCCGCAGGAGGGCTAGCCTCGACGGTCGTCGAGGTCGAGCGCCGCAGACCCACGAGATGGCCGCCTCACGCCCCCACCCCAAGAGCGCCGAGCCCGATCCGCAGCGGGAGCTGTTCGCCGGCAAGTACCGGCTCATCCGGATGCTGGGCAAGGGCGCGATGGGGGAGGTGTGGCTCGCCGAGGAGGACGGGCCGCTCGAGGCGAGGCGCCTCGTCGCGCTGAAGCGGCTGGCGCCGAGGTCCGAGCTCGGCGCGTACGCGCGCGAGTCGTTCTTCGCCGAGGCGCAGGTGATCGCGCGGCTCGACCACCCGAACGTGGTCCGGCTGATCGAGCTCGGGAGCTTCGAGGGCTCGGTGTACCTCGCGCTCGACTACGTCGACGGCCCGGCCATCGATCGCGTGCTCAGGAAGGTGGGCGCGTTCCCGCCGCGCGTCGTGGCGTACATCGGCCGGGAGATGGCGAGGGCGCTCGAGGCCGTGCACACGCTGTGCGAGGAGGACGGGCGGCGCTACGCGGTTGTCCATCGCGACGTCTCGCCCTCCAACATCCTGATCGCGCGGGACGGCCGCGTGTGCCTGACCGATTTCGGGGTCGCGCGCGTCCCCGGCGGCGGGGGCGAGCAGGCCGACAGCGGCGTGTTCAAGGGGAAGCTCCCGTACATGCCGCCGGAGCAGGCGCGCGGCGAGCCGTTCGACGGGCGCGCGGACGTGTTCTCGCTGGGGATCACGCTCCTGGAGACGCTGCTCGGCAGCCGCGTGCGCAAGGCCGAGACGCAGACGCAGCTCATCCTGCGGGTCGCGTCGACGCCCATCCCCCGCGCGCGGACGCTGCTGCCCGAGCTGAGCGCGCCGCTCGCGGACGCGCTCGACGCGGCGACCGAGTTCTCCGTCGACAAGCGGACCGCGAGCGCGGGCGCGCTGGCGGACGCGCTGGAGCAGGTCCTCCTCGGGATGGGCCCGGACGCCGAGCAGGAGGCGCGGCGCGAGCTGAAGGAGCTCATCGAGAGCTACCTGGCGAAGGCGCGCTCCACGAGCGGCTCGGGCTGCCACGCGGCGCCGTCGATCCCCCCCGCGAGCGGACCGGGGCTGAGCTCGCCGGGTCTTTCGTGGAAGGGGGCACCGGCGGGCGGCGTGTCGGCCGACCGCCCCTCGGGCCGTCCGTCGTCGCCCGAGCCGCGGCGGAGCGCGCCTCCCGCGCGCCGGAGCGGCGCGCCGCGGCCGTCCGGCGCGGCCCCGGGCTCGCTGTCGGTGAACTACCTCGATTTCGACGGCCCGGACGACGCGCCGCCGCGCCCGCGCGCGCTCGCGACGCCGCTCACGCCGGAAGGAGAGCTCCTGCGGAGGCACGTCGCGGCCGAGGCCGAAGGCGAGGCGGGGCCCAAGGCCGGCAAGCCGTCAGCGGCCGGCGCGGCCGGCGCGGCGCTCGCGGCCGGCATGCTGCCGGCGGCGGGCGCCGGCGCGGGGGCGGCGCCCGTCGAGGAGCCGGGCGACACCGGGCTCAGCCCCGAGCAGATGCGGCGCAAGCGGCGGATCTTCTACGCGGGGCTGCTCGTGCTGGGGACGCTCGCGACGGTCCGGCTGGTGTTCGTGGCCGGCTGCTAGGCCGTATCAGCCGAGCTGGATCGCGCGGAGCACGGCCGCCTCGTTCAGCGCGTGGCGGCCGCCCTGGACCAGCGCGAAGCCCGCGCGGGCGAGCCCGGCGAGCGCGTGCACGGCGCGCCGGATCTCGACCTGGCTGCGGGAGCCGCCGCGCGCGGCGAGCTCCTCCGCGGTGAGCGCCGCGCCGCCGGCGAGCAGCTTCGCGGCCAGGGCGACGTGCGTCACCGACCGGGGTGAGCGCCGCCGCGCGTGGCTCCTCGCGGCGTTCACCATCTGCTTGACGCCGCGCGCCTCGAGCACCGCCCCGGCCGGCAGCGCGAGATCCCGGAGCGACGGGGAGGCCGGCCGCGCGACGACCTTCACGGCCGCGCCGATCGGCGCGGGCGCGGGCGCCGCCGGGGCGGGGGCCCGCGGCGCGGCGGGGGCGAGCGCCGCCGGCGGGCGCGCGGCGTCGGGCTGGCCGACGCGCGCCACGATCTCGCTCTGGATGACGACCTTGACGACGCCGGCCACCTGCAGCGCGACGCGCAGCCGCTCGGCCTCGGCCTCGGCGGCCCTGCGCGCCTCGTCGGCCTGCTCGAGCTGCTGACGGAGGCGGCGGATCTCGGCGCGCAGCGCGGCGCTCGGATCGGGCGCCTTCGCGCCCGCGATCTCGTCCGCGAGCGCCTCGCGCAGCTCGTCGATCAGCGTGCTCAGCTTCGAGTCCGCGGCGCGCGGCGGGCCGGCGGCCTCGCCGGTCCAGCTCGGGGCGTCGCCGCCATGGGCGGTGTGGCGGGCGCGCCAGCGCGCGAAGCGCCCGGCGGCGGGCAGGAAGAACTCGCCGGCCGGGAGGGCGCGGAACTCCTCGAACGTGTGGCCGTCGACGAGCGCCTTCACCGCGTCGTAGTCGCGCTCGATCTCGAACCCGCCGATCGCCGGGAAGTTGAGCTGGCTCATGAGCTCCTTCGAGACGGCCTGCGTGCGCTGGCTGGCGACGGCGAGGAGGACGCCGCGCTTGCGGCCCTGCTTGGCGAAGCGGTGCAGGATGTCCGAGGTGAGCGACGCGCCGGACTGGGGCGCGAAGATGTGCACCTCCTCGACCACGAGGGCCGCGGGCGCGCGGCGCTCGGACAGGAGGACCCAGAGCCGCTCGAGGAACGGGAGCGCGGCCTCCTGCTGGGCGCGGTTCGTCGGCTGATCGGAGAGGTCGACGACGAGGCCGAGCCCCTCGTCGAGCACCCGCGCGAGCGCGAGCGCCGCCGCGCGCTCGCCGGACGGCAGCGGCAGGTCCGCGTGGGCGCCGCCGAGGACGAGCAGGCGGAAGCGCTCCCGCAGCGTGTAGAGCTCACCCTCGGGGTCGATCGCGACGACGGGGATGCCGGCCGCGAGCAGCTCCTCGCAGAGCACCCCGACGCCGAAGCTCTTGCCCCGGCCGGACGAGGCCCAGATGCCGACGCGCAGGCCGGTGCGCGCGTAGTCGGAGAGGTCGAGTCGGTAGCCGTCGCAGAGGGAGAGGATGGGGCTCAAAGGGGTGCCTCCCGTGGGGCTCGGGGCGGATCGCGCGCGACGGCGGACTGTAGGCGAGCGCGTCGGCGTGTGCGAACCGAGCAGGGTCGCGTCGCCAGGGAGGCGCGGGCCAGGCGCGGAGGGGGAGGCAGGGGGAGAGGGGCGTGGCCTGCTGACCGTGGCGGGACGGGGCATGCTGGCGCCGAACGCGCCGACGTGGGGCGCCCCGGGGGAGTGGCAGAAGCAGGACGCGATCCGGGAGAGGACGAGCCGCAACGAGCCCCGGACGCGCCGGGAATCCGCCGACAGCCGCGCGCTGCTACCCTCCCTCGCATGCGCGATCCCCTCTCCGTGCCCACGGGCCCGCTTGTCGACGTCCCCTGGCTCGCGGCGCACGCCGCCGACCCCCGCGTCCGCGTGGTCGACTGCCGCTGGTACCTCAGCGGTCGCCGCGGCGCCGAGGAGTACGCCCGCGGGCACATCCCGGGCGCCGTGCACCTCGACGTCGACGCCGACCTCTCCGCCCCGGCGCAGGGAGGGCCAGGGCGCCACCCGCTGCCCGACGCGGCGGCGTTCGCGGGCGCGCTTGCCAGGATCGGGGTCGGCCCCGAGACGCTTGTCGTCGGCTACGACGACGCGGGCGGCGCCATCGCGGCGCGGCTCTGGTGGCTGCTGCGCTACTTCGGCCACCCGGGCGGGCGCGTGCTCGACGGCGGGCTCCAGGCGTGGGCCGCGGCGGGGCACCCGCTCTCGACCGACGCGCCCGCCGTCGCAGAGGCGCCGCGGATGGAGCTCGCCGCCGGGGGCGCGCCGGTCGCCGACAAGGCGGCGGTCGACCGGCTGCGCCGCGATCCCGCGGCGGTGATCCTCGATGCGCGCGCCCGCGAGCGCTACGAGGGGCAGACAGAGCCCGTCGACGCGCGCCCGGGCCACATCCCCGGGGCGCGCTCCGCGCCGTTCGCGGAGAACCTCCG
The DNA here is from genome assembly GCF_051519835.1 of Sorangium sp. So ce176. Classification (NCBI taxonomy): domain Bacteria; kingdom Pseudomonadati; phylum Myxococcota; order Polyangiales; family Polyangiaceae; genus Sorangium; species Sorangium sp. So ce176. The sequence continues at coordinate 9,065,388 of NZ_CP150371.1, read as the reverse complement.
CGCGCCTTCCGGGCCTTTCCGCGAGCGCGCGGAGCTCGAGCGGCGTTACCGCGACATCGGCGCGCTCGAGGCGACCACCGTGGTCTGCTACTGCGGCTCCGGCGTCACCGCCTGCCACGACCTGCTCGCGCTGGCGACGATCGGCCGCGCGGACGCGATCCTCTACGAGGGGTCGTGGAGCGACTGGGCCAGGGACGCCAGCCTGCCCGCGGCGAAGGGGTCCGAGCCGTGAGCACCTCGCGCCGAGCCCGGAGCGCCTCGCCCCGCCCCGAGCGTCTCCTCGAGCGTCAGGCGAGCGCGCGGCCGAGCGTGGCCTCGATCGTCTCGCGCAGGTAGCGCACAGCGAGCGCGAGCGTGCGCGCCGAGCTCTCCGGCGTGGGCTGGAGCGCCGGCGCGACCTCCATGACGTCGCCGCCGATCAGGCCGACCTCGCGGCCGAGGCGGCGGATCAGCGCGACAACGAAGTCGGGCGTGAGGCCGTCCGGCTCCGGGGTCCCGGTGGCGTCGGCGTACGCGGCGTCCGTGCCGTCGATGTCGTTCGAGAAGTACACGCCCTCGACGCCGGTGCTCTTCACGTGGGCGACGATGGCGTCGAGCGCCGCCGCGGGATCGGCGCGGCACTCGGCCGCCCAGAACTGCCGCACGCCGTAGCGGCTCTCCCAGTGCTCGCGCGGCCTCTGCGAGGCGCGGACCCCCACCTGGGTCAGCCGGCCGCCACGACCGACCAGCTCGTTCGCGTGGTACGACCAGGTGGCAAAGCAGTACGCGACCCCGAGCCGCTCCTCGAGGAGATCGGTGTGCGCGTCGGGCTGCACGATGCCCCACGGCCTCTGCTGCGCGCTGCGTACGCGGGCGAGCGCGCGAGCGACGGGGAGGGCCGTGGAGTGATCGCCGCCGAGCACGATCGGCGCCACGCGCGGGTTGATCGAGAAGACGAGATCCAGCGCGCGCTCGGCGATGGAGAGCGGGGCGACGGGCAGCCGGGACGCCGCCGGCTCGGGCACGCCAGGGTAGAGGGCGCGGCGCGACGCGGCCTTCTGGCCCTCCGAGAGCATGTCGTCGTGCAGGAGCTGCGGCACGACGAACACGTCGCCGATGTCGACGAGGCCGACGTCGCGCGCCCGCTCGGGGAAGTCCGGGAAGGCGTCGAGGAGCGCGGTCCGGATCGCCTGCGGGCCCATGTTGGACCCGCGGAGGAACCCCGCGCCGACGTCGGAGGGGATGCCGAGCAGGATGGCGCGCGCGCCGGCGATCCGGTCGAGCGACGCGCGGAACCGGGCGGCGACCTCGTCCTGGGTCGTGGCGCCGTAGAGCCGCCGCTGGACCTCGAGCTGCTGGGCGCGCCCGGTCGAGACGAGGTAGAGGCCTCCGGCCGCCGGACGCAGCAGGAGCGCGAGCTCTTCGTGCGGGGTCATGCTCGACGAGGGTACGCGCCCCTCAAGGGGCCGCCAGCGAAAGGGCGGGCGCGGGGAGCGGGAAGCGCTCGGGCGCGAGGTGAGGGGCCAGCACGTCGTCGTCCGAGTCCGTCCCTGGTTCGTTGCTCGCGGTGCGCGCTTGCGGTTCGCGAGGGCGCGGCGTAGCCCTCGCTCGTGCGCGATCTGCTGGTGTTCACGTGGAATTTCAGAGGCAACCAGCCGAGCTCGTGCCCGACGTCGAGCCGTGCGCGCGCAGACCGAGCCAGCGGTTTGCCGCCGAGCTTATCGAGATCGACCCGTCGCTCGACACGTGTGAGACATGCGGGCTGGAATGGGACGGATGCCAGAAGCCCCCCGGAGAGCGGCCGGAGCGCCATCATGCAGACATGTGGAGAATGTACGGCGAGGCAAAGGATGTAGGCGTGATCCGCCGCCCTGGCGAACCGCTGTTAGCGTATCTTGATCGCTTCTATCTATCTGCCGCAGTAGCCGGATTGCGGGCAACAGCAGAGGTGCCGCCGGTGGGGCGGGGAACAGCCAAAAATTTGGCGCTCCGGGAGCATGGGGCCGATCCTTCGATGATCATGCCGCCGAGCCCGCCGAAAAAGCCCAACGAGCCGCAGAGGACGCGGTCGCTGCATCCGGCGACGGTGGCGCAGCCGAAGCGGCTGTCTGGAGGGGCTCCTTCGAGGCCGCCTCACCCGGCCACGGTGGTGCAGCCGAAGCGGCCGTTTGGAGGGGCTCGTTCGACTCCGCCGCATCCGGCGACGGTGGCGCAGCCGAAGGCGCCGCACACACTGCCCGATGCCGTGGTGCCCTCATCACATCCGGCGACGGTCACGCTGCGCGATTGGACGGCGGCGTCGTGTGTGCCGGGTGTGGGAGCGGGAGGGCGGCGCGACGCCGGGACGCCGAGCACGGTTCAGGCGAGCTCGAGCAATCTGGACGACACCTCGCTCTTTGTCGAGAACTACAAGGGGAACATCCATCAAGGCCGCACGACGACCTACTACCGACGAACCGGACTGGCGGAGCTGAAGAAGGCGGTCAAGATCGGCGGCTCGGCGAAGTACGATTTTCAGGAGTACTTCAAATACAACAGCGGCAACTACCATCGCCTCTGGGTCTCCACCTCATTGGTCAAGGTGAGGGGTTTCTCCAACGTCGATGTCTCGTCGTCCAGTGATGTGGTCGTCTTGTTCGAATTCACCCAGGACATCCTGCCCAGCTTCACGATCAAGGCGCATCAGGAGCAAGGTGTGCAGCATGACGTCAACGTGGTCGCCCTGCATCGGGAGGGCTTCGGGGACCCCGGGAACCTGTCGTCCGACAGCGGCGTCCGCAGGGTGCTCGACGCCTACAAGGGCTATAATCTCGGCTTCACGTCGAAGCAGGCGAAGTCGCTCAACGACCTGCTGGATTACATCAAGATCCTCTCACCCGACGGGAGCGGGTGGATCGAGGATTCTGGCGAGATGCGGCGCCTGCTCTCGTGAGCTCCGAGCGGGAGCTCATCCAAGGCGGGCGAATTCGCCCCCTGCAGGGCGACGCAGAGCCGCCTCCACGCCTCACCGCTCACGCGCGGCGCAGCAGCCCGTAGCGCGCGAGCTTGCGGTAGCGCGTCGTCCTCGGGATGCCGAGCGCCCTCGGGACCTCGCACACGTTCCAGTGGGCGAGCTCCAGCGCGGCGCGGATCCGCTCCTCCTCGATCCGGCGGTGGGTCGAGATCGGTCGGGCGCGAGCACGCGCGCGCGACAGGACGTTCTCGAGCTGCCTCACGTTGCCGGGCCAGCCGTAGGACGTGAGCCGCCGGAGCGCGCCCCGCGACAGCCGGAACGCCGGGCGGCCCTGGCGCGCCGCGAGCTTCTCCAGGAGCGCCTGCGCGATCGCGGGGATGTCGTCCGGGCGACCGCGTAGCGGCGGCAGGCGGATCTCGGTGACGCTGACGCGATAGTAGAGGTCCTCGCGGAACCGCCCGCGGGCGACCTCCTCTCGCAGGTCCCGGTCCGTCGAGCACACAACCCGGACGTCGGCCACGGCGACGCTCCGGTCCGACCCGAGCCCAGCACCGCGTCGTGCGCGCGGATCGGCACGCACACGATCGACCGCAGCCGCAGGCCGTGGACGGACGTGCTCCTGCGGAAGCGCTCGTCCGAGAGAGCCTCCACGGTGAGCACCGCCTCCCCGCGCTCGATCACGCGCTTCGCCACCCCGTGGCTGAACTTGAGCTGGCTCTTGCCGACGCGCTCGCGATCGTGGTTGCAAAACCCCGGAGGATCCGACGGATCGCGACGGTTCGCCCCCGCGGAACGGTCCTGCCAGGATTTCTGATGCGCGGAATGGGCGACTAGCGGGCTTCCAGCGAGACGGCGGACGCCGGCAGAGGGAAGCGCTCGGCCGCAAGGTGTGGGGCAGGCGCGCTCATCGCCTCGAGCCACGACGCGCCGCAGGCCACGACGCGGAGCGCCCGCAGCACGCCCGCGTGCGCGACCAGGAGGTGCGGGGACGCCCCGCACGCCGGAGAGAGCGCGCACCAGAACGATCGCACCCGGGCCTCGACCTCGATCGCCGACTCGCCCCCCGGCGGGCCGGCGCGCTCCCAGCCGTCGAGCCACGCGGCATACGCGATCGGATCGTCGCGCTCGATGTCGGACCAGGCGCGCCCCTCCCAGGCGCCATAGGCGATCTCGACGAGGCGCTCGTCGACCGCATGCGGCGCCCCGAGGCGCGCCGCGAGCTCGACCGCGGGGAGCGCGCAGCGGGAGAGCGGCGACGACCAGACCACGCCGGGGCGGAGGGCGAGGTCGCGGAGCGCGCGCTCGATCGTAGTCGCGGCGCCCTCGGGGGAGAGCTCCGCCGCGACGTCGAGGCGGCCGTAGCACACGCCGGAGAGCGGGACGGGGGCGTGGCGGAACGCGATGAGGCCGCAGGGGAGGGGATCCACGCGCGGCGCCCCCGGCTCAGCCGCCCCGCGCGATCGCGAGGGCGAGCAGCGCCGCGCACTCGGCGATCTGCTGCGTCGCGCCGAGGAAGTCGCCGGTGATCCCGCCGGCCCGCGCGCGGAAGCGGAGGCCGCAGATCGCCGAGGCGGAGGCCGCCGCGCCGACCATGGCCGCCGCCTCGGCGGCCGAGACGGCCCCGGCGGCGTGCGCGGCGGCGAGCGCGAGCGCCGGCCAGGCCGAGCCGAGGAGCGCCTGCGGCAGCGCTGCCTGCGCGACAGGCCGGCTGCGCGAGCCGCCCTGGGTGACGTAGGGCAGCGCGACCATCAGCCAGATCGGCGGGGTGCGCGAGAGGCACTGCGTCAGCACCAGCGCGACAGGCGCCGCGGCGTCGAGCCGCGCGAGCAGCGCGATGCGCAGCACGAGGACCACGATCAGCGCCGCGGCGCCGAACGAGCCGATGCGGCTGTCCTTCAGGATCTCGAACATGCGCGCCCTGTCGAAGGCCCCGCCGAGCGCGTCGGCCGTGTCCGCGAGGCCGTCCTCGTGGAACGCCCCGGTGAGGAGCAGGCCCAGCGCGACGGTGACGCTGGCCGCGACGAGCGCGCCGCCCCGGTCGACGAGAAGCCACGCCGCGGCCTGGACGGCGCCGAGGATGGCGCCCACGAACGGGAACCAGGCCGAGGCCCAGCGCCAGTCCGACTCGGCGTAAGGGAAGCCGCCGACCGGGACGCGCGTGAGGAAGGTCGTCGCTGCCCGGGCGCCGCGCAGGACCGGCGGCATCGTCATGAGGGCCCGGGCGAGGCGCGATCGGGCACGCCCGCGCTCGCGAACGTCGCCATGCCGGCGTGGAGGGCGCACGCGGCGTCGAGGAGCGGCAGCGCGGCCAGGGCGGCGCTCGCCTCGCCAAGGCGCATCCCGAGGTCGAGCAGCGGGCGGGCGTCGAGGGCCGCGAGGATGCTGGCGTGGCCGCGCTCGGCGGAGCGGTGGGCGAAGAGCATGCCCGCCCGCGCCCGCGGGGCCATCCGGACGAGCGCGAGCGCGGCCGCCGAGACGATGAAGCCGTCGACGAGCACCGCCATCCGCCGCTCGATCGCCCGCGCCGCGGCGCCTACGAGCGCGGCGATCTCCTTCCCGCCGACCGCCCGCACCACGCGGCGCGGGTCGGCGCTCTGGACGCGGCGGACAGCGTCGCGCACGACCTCGATCTTCCGCGACAGCGCGTCGCCCGCGACGCCGGTGCCCGCCCCGACGACGTCCTCGGGGGCGAGCCCGAGGAGCAGCGCCGTCATGGCGGCGGCCGCGGTGGTGTTGCCGATGCCCATCTCGCCGAGGAGGACGACGCGCGTGTCGCCCCCGAGCGCGTCGATCTCGGCGGCGCCGGCGCGGAGCGCGCGCTCGTAGACCGCCTCCGGGAGCGCGTCCTCGACCCGCAGGTCGAAGATGGGGTCGTCGGCGACCGGATCGCGCCGCAGCCGTGCGTGCGCGCCGGCAGCGTCGCGATCGACGCGCTCGTACGGGTGGGCGACGCCGACGTCGACGACCCGCAGCTCGACCCCGAGGTGCCGGCAGAGCACGCTGGCGGCCGCGCCGCCGCGCGCGAAGTTCGCGACCATCGCCGCGGTGACCTCGGCCGGGTACGCCGAGACGCCGTGCCGGACGACGGGGTGATCGGCGGCGAACAGCACCGCCGCCGCCGGCCGGCTCGCGGGCGGACCGCCCTGGATGCCGGCGAGCGCGACGGCGAGCTCCTCGAGCGCGCCGAGGCTGCCGCGCGGCTTGGTCAGCGTGTCCTGCCGCGCGCGCGCCGCGTCCGCCGCGCTCGCGTCGAGCTCCGGGAACACCCAGGGAGGCGGAGAAGCCATGTCCGCGTTCTCTACTCCCGCGCGCCAGGCCGGGGAAGCGCGTTGACCGTGTCGGTAGGCCGTGATAGCCGCCCGTCCGGCCGAAGAGGTCCCTCGCGGGACGAGGGGACATGGCGTCCCCCCCGGGACAGACCGAGCGCCGCCGAGGCGGGATGCCCCCGCGGCGCGCGAGCTCGCTCGAACAGGGGTCAGGATGTCGCTGCGTGTCCTCTTCGTCTGGTCCGTCTGCCTCGGCGCCGCCGCCGCTGCCCTGTCCGGGTGCGGGGGCGTCGACGCGCCCCGGGATGACGGCGGCTCCGGTGAGCCCTCCGCCGCGGAGGGCGCGGGCGGCTCGTGCCTCTCGGGCGGCCACGGCGGAGCTGCCGGCGACGGCGCGGCGTCGTGCGCCGGGCCGGGCGCGCGGTTCGCGACGCGCGTGGTGTCCGCCTGCCTCGGGGCACGGCAGGGGTTCGGTGAGGACAGGTTCCCGGACGTCGTCCTCGGCCCGCCGCGAGGCGGTGGATGCTGCGGCGGCTCGCTCGACGTGCTCTCGCTGGGCGACGGGGGGTCGATCGTCGTGGCCTTCGAGGGCAACGCGATCGTCGACGGGCCCGGCGCCGACTTCCTGGTGTTCGAGAACGCCTTCGAGCGCGGCGACGACGCCGAGAGCGTCTTCGCCGAGCTGGCCGCTGTCGAGGTGAGCGAGGACGGCCTCGCGTGGTCGGCCTTCCCCTGCGCCGCGGAACGCTACCCCTACGACGGCTGCGCCGGGTGGCACCCCGTGCACGCGAACCCCGGGGAGAACGACGTCGACCCGCTCGATCCGTCGTCGGCCGGGGGCGATCCGTTCGATCTGGCCGACGTCGGGGTCCCGCTGGCCCGCTACGTACGCATCACCGACCGCGCCGGCACGCCCGACGTCTTCGACCTCGACGCGGTGGGCATCGTCCACGCGCTGTGTCCGTGAGGCGCGCGGGGGCGCTCGCCTGCGCGGCGCTCGTGGCCGCGGGCCTCGCGCCGCGCGCGCGGGCCGAGGAGGCGGGCCGCGGCGCCCGCGCCGGGAGCGCCACGCCGGAGGACGCGCCGAGGGCGGCCGGGCCGCGAGCCGCCGGGCTGCAGGGCGGGCCGGAGGGGGCCGCGCCGGAGCCCGCCGCGCCGGAGGAGGCCCCCGCGGCGCGCCGGCCGGCGATCGAGGTCCGCGTCCAGGGCGAGCGCACCGCGACGGCCGCCGCGCGCGATCCCACCGCGGCGTCCTACGTGATCCGCGGCGACGAGCTCCGCGCCCCCGGCGCGACGGCCTCCTCGGTGCTGGGGCGCGTCCCCGGCCTGCAGGTCGTCCGGACCGGCGCCGGCGCCGACCTCGCGACCGCCTCGATCCGCGGCGCGAGCAGCGCCGAGACCCCGGTCTACCTCGCGGGCGTGCGGCTCAACGACGACGTCACGGGGACGGCCGACCTCTCGCTCGTGCCGCTCTGGATGCTCCACCGGGTCGAGGTCTACCGGGGCAACGCGCCCGCCGACGCCGACCGCCTCGGGATCGGCGGCGCCATCTTCTTCGAGCCAGCGCTGCCGCGCGGCCCCCGCGTTGGCGCGGGGCTCGGCGCGGGCAGCTTCGGCGAGCGCTCCGCGTCGGCCTCGGCGAGCCTCGGCGACGAGCGCGCCAGCGTCCTGCTCGCGCTCGGCCGGCGCGCGGCCGACAACGATTACCCGTACCTCGACGACGGGGACACGGGGCTCAACGCCGCGGACGACAGCACCCGGATCCGGCAGAACGCCGACTTCGAGGCCTACGATCTCTGGAGCGTCGCCCGCTACCGGCTGCCGCGCGGCGGCGGGGTCACCGCCCTGTTCAACGGCTTCGCGCGCGATCAGGGCCTGAGCGACCTCTCGGCGAGGGCCGCGGCGCCCGCGAGCCCCGCGGGCGCCGCGCGATCCCGCGTGCAGCGCTGGCTCGGCGCGGTCGCCGCCGTGGTCCCCTGCGCCGGCCCGCGCGCAGGCGGCGTCGAGCGGTGCCGCCTCGAGCTCAAGAGCTCGGCGATCCTCACGCGCCAGATCCTCCGCGACCCCCTGATGCGGCACGGCCTGCCCTCGCCGCTCGTCGCGAGCGCCGGCGAGCGCGCGGCGGAGCAGGGCACCGTCCGCCTCCGCGTCGCCGCGGGGGTGACCGTGTCGGCCTCCGCGGCGGTCGAGGTCGAGCGCCTCGGCATCGACCAGGCGAGCGCGCCGCCGCTCCGCGCCCTCCGCGCGACGTCCCGCGCGTCGGCGAGCGCGTCGCTCGCGCCGGCCCCCTGGCTGGAAGGCTACGCGCTCGGCGCCGTGGAGCACCACGCGACGCGCGTCGACGGCGACGGCGGCGCGCGCGGGCTCGTCGAGCCGAGCGGCCGCCTCGGCGCGCGGCTGCGCCTCGCGGACGGCGCCGCGCTCTTCGCCAACGTCGGCCGCTACGTGCGCGTCCCGGCGCTCGGCGAGCTCCACGGCATCTCGCCGATCGTGCGCGGCAACCCGGAGCTCGAGCCCGAGCAGGGCGTCACCGCCGAGCTCGGGGCGCGCGCGTCCGCCGCGCTGCCGCGCGCGCGGGCCGAGGCCTCCCTCGAGCTCCTCGGCTTCGCGCGCCTCGCGTCGGCGCTCGTCGCGTACCGCCGCGCGGGCATCGGCGCCGTGCGGCCGTACAACGTACGGGGCGCGCGCGTGCTCGGGCTCGAGCTCACGGCCTCGGCCTCGGCGCTCGACCACGTGCGCGCGGCGCTGACGCTCACCGCGCTCGACCCGCGGGACGCGTCGCCGGATCGCGGAATCGTGAGTGATCTCCTGCCCTTCCAGTCGCGCCTCGTCGCGGCGCCGTCCCTCGAGGTGTACGCGGAGCCCGCGTGGCTCGGCGGCGGCCGCGCCTCGCTGGGCGCGCGGCTGCTCTACAGGTCCTCGCGCGTCGCCGACAGCGCGGGGCTCCTCGTGCTACCGGAGCAGGCGGCGGTCGACGTGGACCTCGCCGTGCTAGCGCTCGACGGGCGCCTGTCGGCGCGCCTCGCGGTGGAGAACGCCACGGGCGCGCGCATGCTCGATGCGGTCGGCTTCCCGCTCCCCGGACGGAGCGTCCACGCGGCCATGGAGGTGTGGTGGTGATGAGGGTGATGACGTCGTCGTTCGATCGGGGCCCTCGCCGGCCCGCGCGCTGGTCCCCGCCGTGGACGGCCCTGGTCGCGGGCGCGGCCGGCGCGCTGCTCGGGTGCAACGCGCCGGCGCCGCCCGAGGACACGGGCGGCACCGACGCGCCCGAGGGGCCGTGCGGGATCGGCGCCGTCGTGATCAGCAGCGACTACCAGTCCACGAGCGTCGGCCTGCTGAGCTGGGACGGCGCGGTCCTGTCCGCGTCGATCGCGTCGTCGGCCTCGGCGCCCCTCGTGCTCTCGGCGCCGCTCTCGGGCGACGTGACAGCGTCGACGATGCCGCTGCGCGGCGGCCGCCTCGCGCTGGTCGATCGCTCCGCCTCGGCGCTCACCTGGCTGGACGCGCGGCGCGGCGAGGTGACCGGGCAGCTCTCGGTGGCGACCGGCTTCACCGCGAACCCGCAGGACTACATCGAGGTCTCGCCCGTGAAGGCGTACGTCCCGCGCCTCGAGCCGAACCTCGCCCCGGGCGCCCAGCCGCTCGACGGCGGCAGCGACGTGCTCGTCGTCGATCCCGAGGCCCGCGCCCTCGTCGGCCGCGTCGACCTCGCGCCCGCGATGGCCGGGGAGGACCCGGAGTTCCACCCGCGGCCGAGCCGGGCGGCGCTGGTCGAGGACAGCCTCTACGTGCTGCTCACGGCGTCCACGCTCTCGTTCCTGGAGACGGCCGCGTCGCGCCTCGTCGAGATCGACGCGCGCGACGACGCGATCAAGGCGGTCACCCTCCTCGACGGGCTGCACGGCTGCGCGGGGCTCGCCGTGTCCCCGAGCGGCGCGCGGCTCGCGGTCGTGTGCTCCGGGTCGTTCGGCGGCGACGCCACCGCCAACCTGGCCGAGGCGGGGGTCGTGATCCTGGCCCGCGGCGAGGGCGGCCTCGTCGAGGAGCGGCGCTGGACCGCCGCCGAGCTCGGCGAGGGGTCGCCCGGCTTCTCCGTCGCGTTCGCGTCCGAGGACACGGTCCTCCTCACGACGCTCGGGCACGACGCGATCGGCGGCGTGCGCCCGGTCCACGACACCCTGACGGCGGCCGACCTCTCCGGCGGCGCGCCCCGCGTCCTGCTGCGCTCGAAGGAGCTCCCGTTTTCCCTCGGCGAGGTGCGCTGCGCCGCCGCGTGCGGGCGGTGCCTCGTCGCGGACGCCGAGACCGAAGGCGGCGTCGTGCACCGCTTCGACGTGGGCGCCGGCGGGGGCAGCCGCGCGCTCGTGCACGCTGGCGCCTTCCACGTCGACCCGCGGGTGGGTCTGCCGCCGCGTTACCTCGGCGCGTTCTGAAGGAGCACGCCGGCGGGCGGGCGCGGCGTGCCGGACTCCCGAGGGAGTCCTTCGGTCCTATTTGTGGAGCTGAGGGGGATCGAACCCCTGACCTCATGACTGCCAGTCATGCGCTCTCCCAGCTGAGCTACAGCCCCGGTCGTTGGGAGCGGGATATCTACAGCCCCTCGCGCCGCTTGTCTCTATTTTTTTTCAGTCGACGGTTGGTTTCCGGTCCTGGCCTCGCCGGCGGGGCTCCGCGCCTCGCCGGCGCGGGCTGTGGCGCCGCGCCGGCGAGGCGCTGCCGGCCGCGGGGGGCCTTCAGAAGTTCATCAGCTTCGCCAGGTAGTACTTCATCGTCTCGGTCGTCCCGCCGCCGATGCGCAGGAGCCGCTGATCGCGCCAGGCGCGCGCGATGGGGAAGTCCTCGATGTAGCCCCAGCCGCCGTGGAACTGCAGGCAGGTGTCCACCACGTCGTTCGCCACGTCGCCGGCCAGGATCTTCGCCATCGAGATGAGCTTCACCGTGTCGAAGCTGATCGGCACCTTCCGCACGTACCGCTCGTCGTTGTAGTGGTCGACGCACTTGTAGACGAAGGCGCGCGCCGCCTCGCAGCGCGTGTACAGGTCCACGAACTTGTGCTGCCACGACTCGCGCTTGATGATCGGCTTGCCGAACGCCACCCGCTCGCGCCCGTACTCGACCGTGTTGTCGAGCGTCATGAACGAGCTCGCGATCGCGCCCACCGCGGCGACGAGCCGCTCGGTCTGGAAGTTCTGCATCAGGTACGCGAAGCCCTGGTCCGGCTCGCCGAGCAGGTAGCGCCGCGGCACCCGCACGTCGTCCAGGAAGAGCTCCGCCGTGTCCGAGGACTTGTTGCCGATCTTCCTCAGCTTCTTCGCGACGCTGAAGCCCTGGAGCGCCGTCGGCACGAGGAAGAACGAGCAGCCGTGGGCCCCCTTGTCCGGCGAGGTCTTGGCGAGCAGCGTCACGAAGTCGGCGCGCGTCCCGTTCGTGATGAACGTCTTCTGCCCGCTCAGCACGTAGTCGTCGCCGTCCTTGCGCGCGGTCGTCCGGATGCCGGCCACGTCGCTGCCGGCCGCCGGCTCGGAGACGCCGAGCGCGGCGATCTTGTCGCCCGCGAGCGCAGGCCTGAGGAACTCCTCGATCTGCTCCTTCGTGCCGATGTCGCTGATCACCGGCGTCGCCATGTCGCTCTGCACGAGCAGCCCCATCGAGACGCCCGCCATCGTGGAGCGCACGAGCTCCTCGGCCTTCGCCGCCGAGAACCAGTAGTCGAGCCCGGCGCCGCCGTGCTCCTCCGGGAAGTGCGCGCCCAGGATCCCGAGCTCGCCGGCGCGCTTGAACACCCAGCTCGGGAAGCACTCCTCCGCCTCCCACTCCTCCACATGAGGAGCGAGCTCCTTCTCTGCGAAGGCCCGCACCGTCTTCCTGAACTGCTGATGTTCCTCCGTGAACGGCTGCCACATCGCGAACCCCTCCTCGCCGCCAGAATGAAAATAATTCGTACACGAAACGTTTTTCAGCGCAAGCGCCGCGCCTTCCCGCGCTTCCGCCCCCGTCGAGCGCGCCCCTGGAAAGGCGGGCACATGGCGCGGCGCACGACCGCGAGCGCCGCCGCGTAAGCGCAGCGCCGGCTGGGCGGCGGCGAGCAGAACGTCGGCAGAACGTCGCCAGAACGTCGATCGACGCGCGACCCATCCACGCAGTCTGCGGGCTCTGCTAGCCTCCCGGCCACATGCGATTCCTCGTCCTGTCGCGCAACGCGTCCCTCTACTCGACGAGCCGCATCGTGCTCGCGGGGCGCGCGCGCGGCCACGAAGTCAGCGTCATCGATCCGCTCGATTTCCAGATCGTCGTGTCGCGCGGTCGCCCCTCGTTGCTCGTCGGTGGCTCGGCGGTGCCCCGCTTCGACATCGTGATCCCGCGCATCGGCGCCAGCATCACGAACTACGGCCTCGCCGTCGTCCGGCAGTTCGATCTCATGGGCGTCCCCGTCCTGAACGGCGCCGTCTCGATCGCGCGGAGCCGCGACAAGCTGCGCGCGCTCCAGCTCCTCACGCGTCGCAAGCTCAACGTGCCGATCACCGTGTGCGCCCGGAACCCGGCCGGCGTCGAGGCGGCGCTCTCGCTCGTCGGCGGCTGCCCCGCGATCGTGAAGCTGCAGCAGGGGACCCAGGGCATCGGCACGATGCTCGCCGAGACGCCGCACGCGGTGCACGCGCTGCTCGAGACGTTCTGGGCCATGGGCCAGGACATCGTGCTCCAGGAGTACGTGCGCGAGTCGAAGGGGCGCGACATCCGGGTCATCGTCGTCGGCGGCCGCGTTGTCGCGTCGATGCGCCGGGTCGCCAAGCCGGGCGAGTTCCGCTCGAACCTGCACCGCGGCGGCAAGGGCGACCGGGTGAAGCTGCCGCGCCTCTACCGCAGCGTCGCGATCCGCGCCGCGAAGGCGATGGGCCTCGAGGTCGCCGGCGTCGACATGCTCGAGGCGCGCTCCGGGCCGAAGATCCTCGAGATCAACAGCTCGCCCGGGCTGGAGGGCATCGAGCGCGCGAGCGGCGTCGACGTCGCGGGCGCGATCATCAGCTACGCCGAGCGGTACGCGGAGGAGCAGCGCGGGCTGAGCCGCCGCACGCTCGAGGCGCGGATCGCCGAGGTGATCCACGACGAGCGCATGCCCGTCCCGCGGCGGCTCAGCCGCGCGGCGGAGAACGGGGCGGGCGCGGGCCGCCGGAAGCCGGCGATCCTCACGAACGGGAGGGGCGCCCGGAGGGCTGTCTCATGACCCTCGGGGTCGAGGCGGCCGGCGACGCGGTCGTCCTCACCATCGATCGCCCCGAGCGCAGGAACGCCATCGACAGCGCGTTCGCGAGGCGCCTCGGCGAGGCGATCCGCCTCGCGGGCGCCGATCCGCGCGTGCGCGGCGTCGTGATCGCGGCGGGCGGCGACGTCTTCGTGGCGGGCGGCGACATCCGCGAGCTCCACGCGCTCGCCAGCGGCGGCGCGGCGGGCGGCGAGATCCTCGCGATGTTCGAGGGCCTCGCGGCCCTGGAGGAGAGCGAGGTGCCGATCGTCGCGGCGGTCCAGGGCGACGTGCTGGGCGGCGGCTGCGAGCTGCTCCTGCTCTGCGATTTCGTCATCGTCGAGGAGCACGCGGGGCTCTCGTTCCGCCACGTCAAGATGGGGCTGTCGCCGGCCTGGGGCGGCCTGACGCGGCTCTGCGAGCGGGTGGGCCCGCTCGAGGCGGCGCGGCTGCTGCTGACGGCGGAGCGGATCGACGCCGCCGAGGCGCTCCGGATCGGCCTCGTGAGCGAGGTCGTCCCGACGGGCGCGGCGCGGAGCCGCGCGATCGCGCAGGTGAACCGCATCGCCGACAGCCCGCGCGCCTCGGTCGCCGCGATGAAGCGGTCGCTGCGCCGGGTGCGCGAGGCGCTGCGCGCCGCGGCCGTCGAGGTCGAGCGGGAGGCGTTCGTCGAGCAGTGGAACGGCCCCGAGCACCGGCGGGCGATGGATGCGTTCCTGAGCAAGAAGTGACCGTGGCGCAGGGCGGGGGGCGCGGAGCGGAGGACCCGAGCGACGCCGGGCCGGGCGCTCCGGAGAGCGCGCTGCCCCCGGTCGCGCCGCCGACGATCGAGCACTTCATCGGCCGCCGCCCGCACCTGCGCGCCCTGCACCGCGCCGCGGAGTCGCTCTTCGTGGAGCGGCCCGTCTCGGTGCTCGTGCACGGCGGCGCGGGCATGGGCAAGAGCGCGCTCATCCACCACTTCCTGATGGGGCTCCGCCGCGACAAGGGGCCGGTGGTCCTGCGCGGGCGCTGCGCCCTCGGCGCGACCGAGTCCTACAACGCGCTCGGGGAGCTCATGGAGGCGCTGAGCCGCCACCTCCGGCGCATCCCGGCCGACGAGGCGGCGCGCCTCCTGCCGCGCGACGTCCGCGCGCTCGCCCGGCTCTTCCCGGCGCTCGGGCGCGTGCCCGCCGTGGCCGCGGCGCCGCGCGTGAGCGAGGCGCCCGACGCCCAGGAGCTGCGGCGGCGCAGCTTCGCCGCGCTCCGGCAGCTCCTCTGGCGCATCGCCGAGCGCCGCCCGCTCATCGTGGCGATCGAGGACCTCCAGTGGAGCGACATCGACAGCGCGGCGCTCCTGCTCGAGGTCACGCGGCCGCCCGACGCGCCCGCGATGATGTTCCTCGGCAGCTACCGGACCGAGGACGTCGCCGCGAGCGCGCCGCTCCGCGCGCTGCTCGACGGGATGGGGCTGGATCACCGCGCCGCCGGGGAGGGCGAGGCCGCGCCCGGCGCGCCGGAGCGCGTCGAGCGGCAGCACCGGGACGGCGCGCTGCGCGAGATCGCGGTCGGTCCGCTGTCGCCGATCGAGGCCGAGGAGCTCGCGCTCGCGCTCCTCTTCGCGCGCGGCGAAGGCACGCGGGCGCGGGCGGACGCCGTCGCGCGCGCGTCGCGGGGCGATCCGCGGCTGCTCGGCGAGCTCGCGCGCGACGCGCAGGAGCCGGCGGGGGAGGGCGCCGCGCGGGGCGACGCCGCGCTCGCCAGGGCGCTGGAGGCGCGGCTCCACCGCCTTCCGGAGCTGGCGCGCCGGCTGCTCGAGGTGATCGCCGTCGCCCGGGAGCCGATCGAGGCGGCGGTCGCCGCGCGCGCGGCGAAGCTCGACGACGAGGAGCGCGCGCCGGCGCTCGCGCTGCTGCTCGCGGAGGACCTGATCGCCGCGCGGCCGGCCGGAGAGGGCGAGCTCGTCGAGGTGTCGCACGACCTCGTGCGCGCGCCCGTGGTCGGCCGGCTCGCCCCGGAGCAGCTCGCGGCGCGGCACCGGCGGCTCGGCCGGGCGCTCGAGGCGCTCGGGACGGCGGACGCGGAGACGCTGGCGCGGCACTGGCTCGGCGCGGGTGAGCCGGCGAGGGCGGGGCGGTTCGCGGCGCGCGCGGCCGAGCAGGCGGCCGAGGCGCTCGCGTTCGAGCGCGCCGCGCGGCTCTACGAGCGCGCGCTCGGCCTGCTCTCGCGCGAGGCGGGGCTCCCCGAGGCGGAGCGGCGCGCGCTCGAGGTCCTGTGCGCCGACGCGCTCGTCAACGCGGGCGAGGGCGCGGCGGCCGCGGCGCTCTACGCGGCGGCCGCGGAGGGGGCGGAGAGCGGGCCCGGGCTCGAGCTCCGCCGCCGCGCCGCGGAGCAGTACCTGCGGAGCGGGCACATCGACGAGGGGCTCGAGCTGATCCGCGCGGTGCTGAAGGCGGTCGGCCTGCCGCTCCCGGAGACGCCGCGGCGCGCGCTGGTGTCGCTGCTGCTGCACCGCGCCGAGCTGCGCCTGCGGGGCCTGCGGTTCCGCGAGCGGCCCGAGCGGGAGGTGCGCCCGGAGGACCTCGCGCGCATCGACGCGTGCTGGACGGTGACGGTGGGGCTCTCCGGCGTCGACATGGTCCGCGCGGCCGAGTTCTCGGCGCGCGCCCTCCTGCTCGCGCTGCGCGCCGGCGAGCCGTACCGCGTCGGCCGCGCGCTCGCGTTCGAGGCCTCGTCCGCGTGCATGATGGGGTCGCCGAACCGGGCGCGCGCGGAGGAGCTCGTCGCGGCGGTGCGCGCGCTGGCCGAGCGGCTCGACAGCCCGCACCTGCTCGGCCTGTCGATGATGGTCTCCGGCATGCTCGAGGCGTTCACGGCCGGGCGCTGGAAGGAGGCGGCCGCGTGGTACGAGAAGGCGGACGAGCTGCTGCGCGATCGCTGCGCCGGCGTCGCTTGGGAGCTCGTGACGACGCAGCTCATGGCGTCGTGGGTGCGGTACTACCGCGGGCAGATCGGCGCGCTCGGGCGGACGATGCCGGCGGTGCTCCGGGGCGCCGAGCAGCGGGGCGATCGCTACGCGGTGGCGATCTTCGGCGCGCAGGCCGCGTGGGTGGCGCTCGCGGCGGACGACGTGGCGGGCGCGCGGGGCGCGATCGCGGGGGCGCTGTCGCGGTGGACGACCTCGGGGTTCCACCTCGAGCATTTCGTGGGGCTGCTCGGCGAGACCTACGCCGACCGGTACGCCGGCCGCGCCGGCGCCGCGCTGAAGCGGCTCACGGCGGCGTGGCCGGCGCTCGAGGGCTCGATGCTGCTGATGATGCAGAACAGCCGCGTGATGGCGCACGTGGAGCGCGCGAGCACGGCGCTCGCCGCGGCCGAGGGCGCTGTCGACCCCGAGCCGCTCCTCCAGGCGGCGCTCAGGGACGCCGCCGCGCTCGCCCGGGAGAAGACGTCGTGGTCGGACCCGTTCGTGCCGCTGATCCGCGCCGGCGCGGCCGCGCTGCGGGGCGACAGGGACGCGGCGATCGCGCAGCTCGAGGCGTCGGCGGCCGGGTTCGACGAGGCGGACATGTCGCTCTACGCGGCCGCGGCGCGGCGCCAGGCCGGCGAGCTGCTCGGCGGGGAGAAGGGGCTGCAGCGGCTGCTCGTGGCGGACGCCGTGATGGCGCGGGAGAAGATCAAGAGCCCGGCGCGGTGGGCGGCGATGCTGGCGCCGGGGTTCGGTCGGAGGTAGCGGAGCAGCGCTCCGGGATACGCGGGAGGATCGGCCATCGTGACGGCGTATGTGAGCTTGCCTGAATCTCCCGCGATCTTCCTGATCACGGGCCTCATGGCTGCTGGAAAGTCGACGGTTGCCCAGGCGCTGGCCGAGCGCCTGCCGAGGAGCGTGCATTTGCGGGGTGACGTGTTCCGCCGCATGATCGCGGGCGGACGCGCCGAGATGGGCTTCGAGCTCTCCGAGGAGGCGGAGCGGCAGTTGCGGCTCCGCTACAGCATCGCGGCGGCGGCGGGCGAGCTCTATTTTCAGGCCGGGTTCACCGTCGTGCACCAGGACATCATCCTTGGACCCTCGCTGGCCGAGGTGGTGCAGCACTACGCGCCTCGTCCTCTGCACGTCGTCGTCCTCTGCCCGGACCCAGCCGTTGTCGCGGCGCGCGAGGCGGGCCGAGCGAAGCGCGGCTATCGAGACCCCTCCGCGGTCCTCGATTTCGACCGTGTATTGCGCGCGGAGACGCCGCGGCTGGGCCTCTGGCTGGATACATCGGGCCTCTCTGTCGCGGAGACCGTGGATCAGATCCTTGCGCGGCGGAGCGAAGCGCGTATCGACGGCGGGTCCACCGGCTAGTCCCGCGCCGCCCAGGTTCATCCCTGGTTCATGAGAGAGGGACCCACAGAGGCACAGAGGGCAAGAGGAGAGAATCAACAATTCTCCCTCTGTGCCCTCTGTGCCCTCTGTGCCCTCTGTGGTTCAAATCCTTCTCCGTCAGGGAAAACCAACCTGGGCGAGCGGTCGAGGCTGCGTCGCGCCACCACGACGTGCTCGTCTCCACGCATCGCGGCAGGCCCCCTCCGAGGGCCGGTCAGCTCGGATCCAGCGCTCTACCCC
This sequence comes from Sorangium sp. So ce176, assembly GCF_051519835.1. Lineage (NCBI taxonomy): Bacteria > Pseudomonadati > Myxococcota > Polyangiales > Polyangiaceae > Sorangium > Sorangium sp. So ce176. Next base: position 9,047,362 of record NZ_CP150371.1, on the reverse strand, counting down.
GCCCCGCGCACCGCCAGCACCACCTCGTGCGCCTCGGTCCTCGCCGGGATCTCCCACCGCTCGCTCATCCGCCGGATCACCGCCTCCGGCACCGCCGCCTCGCGCGCGCGGTTCTGCGCGAACAGGACCGCCGCCGGCGCCTCCACGTACACGACGCGGATCCTCGCGCCGTAGTCGGCCACCATCTGCAGCAAGGGCCCGCGCCGCTGCCGCGACAGGTTCGTCGCGTTCCACACGAACCGCTCGCCGCGCCGGAGGTGCTCCTTCGCCCGCTCGCGCGCGGCCTGGACCACCTGCCCCTGCGTGTCGGTCGGATCGATCTCGAGCTCGCTCCGCAGCGCGTCCAGGGAGACGACCGGCCAGCCCGCGAGGTGCTCGCGAACATACGTGTCCTTCCCGGCGCCCGGGAGCCCGCTCATCACCACGACCTCGGCGCGCGTGTCGTCGTACACCTCCACGTCCGGGTGCCGCCCGCTGGCGGGGTCGGACCGGAAGTACACGAAGCGCGTGTGAGCCGACGCGAAGGAGCGCGGCGCCGTGTAACACCCCTCCTCGCGGCAGAACTCGCGGAAGAGCTCGATGTTGTCGACGACGCGGGCCATGTCCGCGCAGACGCGACCGCGGATATCGGCCTCGGCCACGAGCGCGAGCAGGTCGCAGCGCGCGTGGAGGCTGACCTCGGCGGCGACGCGCCGCGCGTCGTCGCGCTCGATGAGGTAAAAGGGGATCTGGTGGTAGCGCACGAGCGCGCACACCTGCTCGCGCAGCGCGAACGGCGCGCCGAGCTCCCAGAGCAGCCGGCGCGCGAGGAGCTCCCCCGCGCGCGAGTGGCCCTTCGCCGTGATCCGCCCGTCCTCCTCGCGGGTGGTCGCCGGCTTGGCCACGTCGTGCAGCAGGCACGCGAGGTACACGGCGCGCTGCTCCTCCGCGGGCAGCGCCTGCCACGCGGGCAGCCCGAGGAGCGTCTCCAGCACCATGCGGGTGTGAATCCACACGTTGCCCTCCGCGTGGTGGATCGGGTCCTGCGGGCAGGCCTCGAGCGCACGCACCCAGTCGAAGACCTGGAGAGCATCCCAGGGGACACGCGCCGGATCGGGCGTGAGGAGGTCGAGCAGCGATGACGAGGACATGACGAACACCCCCTGGCGAGCGCGGGCCGTCTCCGACGGCGCGCGGCGCGGGAACGTAGCATGTCCGGTCCGGGGCGGCGGTGCTACGCTGGCGCCGCCATGTCCGCCAAATACCCTCGCTCGTTCCACCTGCCATGGTCGCCCGGCGGCACGTCCGACGACAAGCGGATGGCGGACGTGTCGGGGCTGCTCGGCGTCGAGATCGTCATCACCGAGAAGTGCGACGGGAGCAACCTCACCTACACGCGGAAGAGCGTCTTCTCGCGCTCGCACTCGGGCCCTCCGTCCCACCCGAGCTTCGATCTCGCGAAGGCCACGCACGCGAGCATCGCTCACCTCCTCTCGGAGGGCATGTCGCTCTTCTGCGAATATTGCTACGCGGTCCACTCCATCGAATACGACGCGCTGCCGGGCTATTCGCTTGTCTTCGGCGTGCGCGACGACGCGCGGGGGCTCTTCTGGGAATGGGACATGGTCGTCGCCCAGGCGAAGGATCTGTCGCTCCCCACGGTGCCTGTCCTGTTCCGGGGCGTCGTCGCGAGCGAGCGCGAGCTCGAGGCGCTGACGAGCGCGCTCGCGCGCGAGCCGTCCGCGTTCGGCGGCCCCCGCGAGGGGGTCGTGGCGCGGGTCGCGCGCGAGTTCCCGGACGCCTCGTTCCAGCGGTGCCTCGCCAAGTGGGTGCGGCGCGGGCACGTGCAGACGGACGAGCACTGGATGCACCAGGAGATCCGGGCGCAGCGGCTCGCCCCGGCGCCGGCACAGGGCCTATCGCCGTGAGGCCAGCGCCGCGAGCCTGTCGCAGAGGCGCTCGCGGAGCGGGCCGTAGGTCGTGCGGTAATCCTCCCAGTCGATGCGCTCGTCCGCGACGATCTCGCGCCAGATCGGGCTCGCCGCGCCGTAGTCGTGGATGGCCCCCGCCTCGGCGATCTGGACAGCGAAGAGCGGCACCCGGATCGCGTGGAAGAGCTTCTTCTTCGAGGCCTCCGGCGCCTCGTCGAAGCGGGCGCCGGCCTTCTTGAAGTCGGACGCCGAGCGGCCCGCGGCCGACGCGGCGAGCTTCTTCCTGTCGAGCTTGAACGGGAACGGCGGCCTCGCCTCCTTGATCCGGTGCTCCGGCGGGAGGAACAGGCACTCGAGCGCGAAGACGCTGTGATCGGCGAGGGCGCCGCGGAAGGCGTCGAGCCCGTGGACGACCACGTTGACGCCGGGCGCGAACGCGAGGTCCTGCGTCGCGTCGCGGCGCGCGAGGACGGCGACGAAATCCTCGTCGGACGTCGCGGTCGCGGTGCCGTATACGCGCGACCCGATGCGGTACGCGCTGTGGACCTCGCCGTCTGCACGGCCGAGTACGCGGAGAACTGTCGACAGGCTCATCCGATGCCTCGCGGCGAGGGGGCCCGCTAGCCTTGCGCCGTCGCCGGCGCCGCGCAACGAAGCCGCGTCGTCCCTCCCACGTCTCCCGTCTTCCGCGCGCTGGGGCTCGACGTGCCCCGGCGCGCGGCGGGAGAATGGCCTCGTGATCCGCTTCGCCGTCGCCTGGCTTCCCCTCGTCGCCCTCGCGGCCGGCTGCCATCACGGCGACGGGGCCCTCCACGACGACGGATTCCGCAGCCGGCTGGCGCGCGGCTGCCGGAGCGAGCCCGACTGCCTCGTGCTCGAGCTCGACGCGCAGGCCCGCGCCGACCGGTGTGTGTCGGCGTGCGAGGCGGCCGACGCCGACCTGCGCGCGTCGAGGGCCCTCGTCGCCCGCCACCGGCAGCAGCGCGAGGCGCGGCAGGCGCAGATCGCGGCGCAGCAGCAGGCCGGAGAGGCCGCGGAGCGCGAGGCCGCGAGGGCCGCCGCGGAGCGCGAGGCCGCGAGGGCCGGCGAGGAGCAGCGCGCCCGGGAGGCCGCCGAGACGCCCGCCTCCGCGCCGCCCGGCGGCCGATCGGGCGCGCAGGAGCCACAGCGGCCGGCGTCCGAGGGCCGCGTCTGCTGCTGCGACGGCACGCTCTCGCCGACGTGCACCCGCGTGAAGCGGGGTTGCTGCTCGCACCACGGCGGCGTCTGCGCTTGCCCGTGAGCGCGCTGCTCGCGCCCGGCGAGCTCAGCGCCTGCGCGTGGGCGCTCGCTCACACAGCGCGATCGCGGCTCTCCTGTGAACCTGGTGTTTCCTCGACGTCGTACGTACCGTTCTGGCTCGCCGCCTCGGGGGGCGGCGTCCGCGCTTCAGGAGGGTTCATGGCCGCCGACTCGCACGCTGCTCTTCATGGGAACCGGATCGAACACCAGCCCGAGGCCGTGGAACGGCGCGTGGAGGAGGCCCTCGCCGCGCTGTCGCTCGAGCAGAAGGTCCGCCTGCTGACGGGCGCCGACGTCTGGAGCACGCACCCCGAGCCCGCCATCGGCCTGCGCCGCATCGTTGTCTCGGACGGCCCTGTCGGCGTGCGCGGCGAGCAGTGGGACGAGCGCGATCCCTCCGTGAGCCTCCCTTCCCCCACCGCCCTCGCGGCCACGTGGGACGAGGCCCTGATCGAGCGCGTCGGCGCCCTGCTGGCCGCGGAGGCGCGGCGCAAGGGCGTCGACGTCGTCCTCGGGCCGACGATCAACCTGCACCGCAGCCCGCTCGGCGGCAGGCACTTCGAGTGCTTCTCCGAGGACCCGCTGCTGACCGGCCGGATCGGCGCTGCCTACGTCCGCGGGCTGCAGGCCCACGGCGTCGGCGCCACCCCCAAGCACTACGTCGGCAACGACTCGGAGACCGAGCGCTTCACCGTCGACGTCCGGATCGACCAGCGGACGCTGCGCGAGCTCTACCTCGCGCCCTTCGAGCGGGCGATCGTCGACGCGCGCGCGTGGCTCGTCATGGCCGCCTACAACGCGGTCAACGGCGCGACCATGACCGAGAGCCCCTTGCTCGCCTCGCCGCTCGACGACGCGTGGGGCTTCGACGGCGTCGTGGTCTCGGACTGGACCGCGACCCGCTCCACCGCGGCCGCGGCGCGCGCGCGGATGGACCTCGCCATGCCAGGCCCGATCGGACCGTGGGGCGACGCGCTTGTCGCCGCCGTCCGCAGCGGCGAGGTGCCCGAGGAGGCCATCGACGAGAAGGTCCGCCGCCTGCTGCGCCTCGCCGCGCGCGTCGGCGCGCTCGAGGGGGTCGCGCCGGCCGCCCCCGCCCCCGCGCAGCTCCCCGCCGACGCGGCCGCCCGGCTCGCCCGCGAGGTCGCCGCGGCCAGCATGGTGCTCGTGCGCAACCAGGGCGACGCGCTCCCCCTCGACGCGTCCACCCTGCAGCGCGTGGCCGTCATCGGCCCCAACGCCGCGCAGGGGCGGATCCAGGGCGGCGGCAGCGCCAGCGTGCACCCGCACTACGCCGTCTCGCCGCTCGAGGGCCTGCGCGCCGCGCTGGGCCAGCGCGTCGAGGTGCGCCACGCGCTCGGCGCCCGCAGCCTCGAGGGCCTGGTGCCCGTGGCCGGCGACCAGGTGACCGACCCCGTGACCGGCGAGCACGGCGTGCACGTGCGCCTCCTCGACGCGAGCGGCGACGCCTTCCACGAGGAGCACCGGGCCGTCGGGAAGCTCACGTTCATCGGCGACTTCCGCGCGAACCGGGCCGCGACCATCGAGGTGACGGCGCGGTTCCGCGCCGCCGAGGCGGGCCGCTACAGCATCGGCGTGGCCGGCGTGGGCGCCTACCGGCTCACAGCGGGCGGGCAGGTCCTCTTCGAGGAGACTGTCGCGCCGGACAAGGACGACATGGCCGCGATGCTCCTCGCCCCGCCGCAGCGGGCGGCCGAGCTGACCCTCGCCGCGGGCCAGGAGATCGACCTCGCCCTCACGCACGCTGTCGCCCCCGACACGTTCGCTGTGGCGTTCTCGCTCGGCGTCGAGATCCCCGCGCTGCCCGACGACGAGGAGCTGGCGCGCGCCGTCGCGCTCGCGCGCGCCTCCGACGTCGCGATCGTTGTCGTCGGCACCACGGAGGCGATCGAGAGCGAGGGCTTCGACAGGAGCTCGCTCGCGCTCCCCGGCCGCCAGGACGAGCTGGTCAGCGCGATCGCGGCCGTGAGCCGCCGCACCATCGTGGTGGTGAACTCCGGCGGCCCGGTGACCATGCCCTGGCGCGACGAGGTGGACTCGGTGCTCCTCGCGTGGTTCCCGGGCCAGGAGATGGGCAACGCCGTCGCCGACGTGCTGCTCGGCGCCGCGGAGCCCGGCGGCCGCCTGCCGACCACGTGGCCGTCGCGGCAGGAGGACGTGCCCGTGCTGTCGACGAAGCCCGAGCACGGCAAGCTCGTCTACGCCGAGGGCCTGCACATCGGCTACCGGGCCTGGGCCCGCGCCGGCGTCGCCCCGGCGTACCCGTTCGGGCACGGCCTGGGCTACACGCGCTGGGAGATCCTCGACATCGACGCCCCGGCGAGCGTCGCGGCCGGCGCGCCCGTCGAGGCGCGGGTGCGCGTGCGCAACACGGGGCCCCGCCGCGGGCGTCACGTGGTCCAGCTGTACCTGTCGCGGCCCGGCTCCGAGGTCGAGCGCCCCGTGCTCTGGCTGGCCGGCTTCGCCGCCGTCGAGGCCGAGCCCGAGCAGGCGGTCGACGTCGTCATTCCCGTCGCGCCCCGGGCCTTCGCGCACTGGGCGTCGGGCGGCTGGCAGGTCGAGCCCGGCGCGTTCACGCTGCACGCCGGACACTCGGCCACCGTCCTGACCCGGCAGGCCGCGGTGGTGATCCTGGAGCCCTGAGGCCTGGAGCCCTGAGGCCGCGCCGCTCCGGGCGGCCGGGCCTCACCCCTCGGCGTCGTCGTCCTCGGCGGGCTCGTCGCTCGCCGAGCGCCGCCCGAGCCAGCGGCGGAGCTGCGTGCGGTGCACGCCCAGCGCCCGGGCCGTGCGCGCCACGTTCCCCTCCTCGCGGCGCAGCGCCTCCTCGATCACCTCGTCCGCGGGCAGCGACGCCGCGCGCCGCGCCGCGCGCTCGCCGTGCTGCGCGCTCGCCGGCGGCAGCGAGCCGCGATCCGTCGCCGTCGTGCCGGCCGCAGGCTGCTCCGGCGCGCTCGACCGCGCCGGGGCGAAGGCGTGCCCCGCCGAGGGCGACAGGTGCCGCGCCTGGACCACGTGGCTCTTCGCGAGCTGCGCCTCCTGCGCCGCCGCGCGGATCTCCGCCATCAGCTCCCGCACGTTGCCGGGCCACGCGCGCAGCAGGCACGCCTCGATCAACGACGCGTGGGCCACCGGCGGCGCGCTCGCGCTCTCCGCGCCGCGCTCGACGGCCGCGCCTGCGCTGCGCAGCGTCGCGTCCACGATCCACGGGATCTCCTCCGGCCGCTCGTACAGCCGCGGGATGCGGACCGCCGGCTGCGCGATGCGGAAGAAGAGATCCTCGCGGAGCTTCCCTGCGGCCACCTGCGCGCGCAGGTCCTTGTGGGTCGCGGACACCATCGCGAAATCCACCGGGATGGGCCGCGACGCGCCGAGGGGGAGCACCTCCCGCGCCTCCAGCGCCCGCAGGAGCTTCGCTTGCACCCCGAGATCGAGCTCGGCCACCTCGTCGAGGAAGAGCACCCCACCCTGGGCGGCCTGCACGTACCCCTCGGCGTCCGCCGCGGAGCCCGAGTACGCGCCCTTGCGCGCGCCGAAGAGCAGCCGCTCGGCCAGGCCGTCGGGGATGGCGGCGCAGTTCACGGCGACGAACGGCCCCCCGCGCCGCGGGCCGAGGGCGTGGAAGGCCCGCGCCGCGTGCTCCTTGCCGGTCCCGCTCTCGCCGGTGATGTGCAGCACCGTCCCCGAGCGCGCCGCGCGGTCGATCGCGTCCCACGCGCGCGCGAGCGTCGGCCCGAGGATCGTGCCCCCGGTCCTCGAGATCCCCGCCCGGAACGGCTCCACATCGGCCTGGATCACGAACACCGACGAGCCCGTGCGCACGATCCGCAGCTCGCTGCCCGCGCGCGCGCCTGTCAGCGGCGCGCCGTCGAGCGACGTTCCGTTACGGCTGTCAAGGTCCTCGACCTCCCACTGGCCCTGGCGCCAGCGCACGCGCGCGTGCCTGCGCGACATCTTCAGGTCGTCGAGGGGGACGCCTCCGACCTCGCCGCGCCCGAGCTCGAGCTCGCCGTCCTTCAGCGGGAGGACATCGCAGCGGGGGCTGTCCACGGAGAAGACGAGCACCAGCCCGGGCATCGGCCTCCTGGAACGCAGGCGTTCCGAGGCCGCACCGAAGGAGTCGTCCAGGGTTGTCCTGGGTGCAGTGGGCACCACGTTGCTGGCGAGTCTAGCGCGGACCTGAAGCGATGAGGATCCTCCTGACGAGGATCGCCGCCTGTCACGTCGTGGAACGGGGAGAGGGGCGCTCCGGCCACAGCCGCGGAGCGCGCCTTGCTCCTTCGAAATCGCTTGTTGCGAATTGCCTCAGCGTGACCGATGCGCGTGGACGATTCTCCTCCGGGAGTAACGGCTCTTTCCATTGCGGCCGTGAGACCGGGCGGAAGAGCGCCGAGCTCGCCAGAGGTCCCGGCCGCGATGGGGCGTGAGCCCCGTGTTTTGCCGCGCGGGGGCCGGCGCTGGCCGGGCGATGGGCGGTGGTTCGTTGCTTGCTTTCGGGATGGACGACCCATGAAGCACGAGCCTCAGGACCCCGGACACAGCAGATCGTTCGCCAGGAGAGGCGATGCGAGCACCGGCGGTGTCTCGTCGTGCGTCCGCGGGTTGCCGCGGAAGGAGCGCGCCGTGGGCGAGGTCCTCGCTGGCAAGTACCAGATCGTGGGCCGGCTGGGCGCGGGCGGCATGGGCACCGTGTGGAGGGCGCGCAGCCTGTGGCTCGACGTCGACGTGGCGATCAAGGTGCTCCACGAGGAGCAGTTCGACGCGCACGCCGCCGAGCGGCTGCTCCGCGAGGCGCGCGCGACGGCGCGGCTCGGCCACCCGGCGATCGTGCGCGTGTTCGACTTCGGCGAGACCGACTCGGGCGAGCCGTTCCTGGTGATGGAGCTGCTCGAGGGCACGTCGCTCTCGAACTGGCTGGACGCGAACGGCCCGATGCCGGTGGGGCAGGCGGTCCAGATGCTCTTGCCTGTCGCGTGCGCCCTCGCGGCCGCGCATGCGCAGAGCATCGTCCATCGCGACATCAAGCCCGCGAACATCCTCGTCGTGCCCGACGGCGCGGGCGGCCATGTCCCCAAGGTGGTCGACTTCGGCATCGCCAAGCTCGCCAACGCGGCGAGCCCCTCGATCACCCAGCGAGGGATGATCGTCGGCAGCCCGGAGTACATGTCGCCGGAGCAGGCCGACGGGCAGCCCGAGGTCGGCGAGCAGACCGACGTCTGGGCGTTCAGCGTGGTGCTTTACGAGCTCATCACCGGGCGGCGGCCGTTCAGCGGCGAGACGCTCAGCGCGGTGATCTCGGCGATCTTCAGCAAGGAGCCGGTGCCGACGACGCAGCTCGGCGCGGGCGACGAGGCGCTCTGGGCGATCCTCCGGCGAGGGCTCGCCAAGTCGCCCGCCGAGCGGTGGCCCACCATGCGCGCCCTCGGCCGCGCGCTGGCGTCCTGGGCTGTCGAGCGCGGGATCACGGCGGATGCGGCGGGCACGTCGCTCGAGCACCAGTGGCTCGCGCGAGGGGCGGAGTCGCCGGGCACGGCGGAGCGGCCTGCGCCGGGCGTCACGAGGGCCAGCGCCGTCTCCGGTCTGCCGGCGGCGCAGCGCCGGGCCGGCGCGCGGGGGACGCTGCTGGCGTCCCCCGCGCCGGCGGTCACGCCTGGCGGGCGTCGGGGCGGCACGGTCGTGATGGCGGAGGCGCCGAACGGCAGGTCGCTCGGCTTCTCGCCCGCGCTGCGGCTGCAGAAGGCGCTCCTGATCGGGGTCCTCGCCGCGTTCGTCGCGCCGGTGGTCGTCGTGATGGGGCTGAACGCGCGGGGCAGAAGCGCCGGCGCCGCGGAGCAGGTGGCGGCAGCCGGTGTCCCCGCTGTCCATCCGGGCGCCGCGCTGGCCCCCAGGGCGGCGGCCCCGGCGGCGCCCGATGCGGACATCGCTTCTGCGGACACGGGGGCCCCGCGCGCGGCAGCCTCTGGCACGGTCGTGAGGAGCGCGCCGGGGGACGAGCCGCTCACGCCGCGCGCCGCGCGGCCCGCGTCACCGCTCGCGGCGCCCGATCCGGGGGACGAGGAGCCCTATCCGTGGGACGACGACCCGCCCGCCGAGGGGGCCGAGCCGCTTGCTCAACCGGTCGAGGCGCCCGTCCAGCGCGTCAGGGCGCCCGCTCCCCGCACCGAGCCGACGGCCCGGCCCGGCGAGCCGCCGTCGCGTTCGAGGCCCCGAACAACGTCGATGCCGCTCCCGGCGACGCCGGATTTCTGAGGTGGTCATGCGCAATTCTCGGGTGACGTTTCGCTCCCTTCGCGGCCGTGGCGACCTGCTGCTCCTCGTGGCCGCGCTCGCCGCGGCGGCGCTCGGGCCGGGAGGCTGCTCCGCGCTGATCGGCGCCGAGCTGTCCGACAAGCCCGACGAGACGGAGGACGCCGAGGGCGTCGGCGACACAGGCGACGGGAGCGGCGGCGGCGATCTCCACCGGATCAGCGTCGGAAGCGGCGGGGATGAGAGCGCCAGCAGCAGCGCGAGCAGCGGTGGCGAGAGCGCGAGCAGCGGCGGTGGCGAGGGCGCGACCAGCAGCGTGAGCAGCGGTGGCGAGGGCGCGAGCAGCGGCGGTGGCGAGGGCGCGACCAGCAGCGCGAGCAGCGGTGGCAGCGGGAGCGCGACCAGCAGCGGGAGCGGCGCCGGCGGCGGGAGCGCGACCAGCAGCGCGAGCAGCGGTGGCAGCGGGAGCGCGACCAGCAGCGGGAGCGGCGACGGCGGCCCAGGCGGCGGGAGCGGCGACGGCGGTCCGGGCGGCGGGAGCGGCGACGGCGGTCCAGGCGGCGGGAGCGGCCCCGGCGGCCCGGGCAGCGGGAGCGGCCCCGGCGGCCCGGGCAGCGGGAGCGGCCCCGGCGGCCCGGGCAGCGGGAGCGGCGACGAGGGCGGAGGCGGGAGCAGCGGCGCTGGCGGCGGGGCGGTCTGTCATGGTCATTTCGCCGATTGCGACGGGGACGCCGCGCACCATTGCGAGACGAACCTGTGGAGCAACGACAACCACTGCGGAGCTTGCGGCAACCGGTGCCTGGACCGCACGCATTGCCAGCAGGGAGAATGTCAGTGATGGCCCGCTCTCCTGCTCGATCCAGGCGGCTTGGCGCCTTCCTCGTCGTGGCGTTGCTCGCGGCCGCGGCCCCGTCGTCCGCGTCCGCGCAGGGCCCGGGCGATGTGGAGTCGGCGCGCGTGCTGTTCGTCCAGGGGGCGAAGCTGGCCCGACAGGGGCGCTGGGAGGAAGCGCGGGCGCTGTACTCCCGGTCGCTCGAGATCAAGCCGGCGCCCCTCACGCGGTACAGCCTCGGCGTCGCGCAAAAGGAGCTGGGGCAGCTCGCCGGTGCGCTCGCCTGCTTCCGCGCGTTCCTCGCCGAGCCGTCCACGCCGGCGACCGCGCCCTACGTCGGGCCGGCGCGGGACGCGGTCGCCGCGCTCGAGGCGCGCGTCGGCCGGGCGACGATCGCCGTCAGGCCCGGCAACGTGGAGGGGCTCACGCTTGTCGTCGACGGCAAACCGGCGCGCGGGGGGCCCGGGCACGTCGTCGAGCTGGACCCGGGAGATCACGAGGTCGTGGCGAGCGCTCCGGGGTACCGCGCCGCCTCGGCTCGGTTCACCGTCGACGCGGGCGGCTCGGTCGAGGTCCCGATCGCGCTGGCGCCTCGCACGGCGGTGGCCGCGCACGCCTCGGCGGCCGGCGGTCTGCCTCCCGTGGCCGATCCCTCCGACGCTTCGCCGAGCCGGACGCTCCCGATCGTCGTCATGGGCGTGGGCGGCGCGTTGTTCGCCGGGGGCGCGGTGCTCGGCATCTCCGGCGTGAAGCAGGCGAGCGCCGCGCGCACGAGCGCGGGCGCGGACGCGAGCGCCGCGCGCGCGAAGGGGATCGTCGGTGATGTCCTCGGCGGCGTCGGTCTCGCGACAGTGGGTGTCGGGCTGTACCTCCTGCTCAACCAGCCAGCGCCGAGCGCGCCGGAGACGGGAAGCGTGAGGCCGTGGCTGGGCGCGTCGGGCGCAGGCATCGAGATGCAGCTCTGACGGCGCGGGGGCCCGCGTCAGGCCCTCGTGCTGGACGCGAGCGCTCGACGCGCGGGCGCGAGCCGCGAGAGGCGCGCACATGGGGCATGCCCGCGCTTTCCGGCGGCAGCGCGGAAATGGTACTGCGCGCTCATGCGCTCGATCGCGATGGTGCTGTCCCTGGCCGCGCTCCTGGCCGCGGGCGCGCCCGCTTCGGCCGAGGGCGACGAGGCCAGCGCGCGCCCGGCCGGCGCATCCGCGCCCGCGCCGCTGGCAGCGGACGCGCCGGCGCCCCCGCAGGCCGCGCCGCTGGCAGCGGACGCGCCGGCGCCCCCGCAGGCCGCGCCGGCAGCAGCGGGGTGGTGCGCGCCGGAGCTCGCGTCGCTGCCCGGCGAGGTGTGCGCCTTCTTGCCGGCCAAGGAAGCGCCTGGCCCGCGCGTGCTGATGATCTTCCTGCACGGCGTCGTTCAGCCCGATTCCGGGTGGCAGTGGGCGCAGCAGCGGGGCGCGGCGCGCGCCGGCGCCCGGCACGGCGTCGTCGTGATGATGCCGCGCGGACGCCGAGGGATCGGGCCAAGGACGATGGAAGACTGGTGGTGCTGGCCCACAGCCACGGCCGCGCAGGCATCCCACGAGGACGCGCTGCTCGCCGCGTGGGACGCCGCGCGCGCGGAGCTCGAGCGGCGCGCGGGCGGGCGCTTCGAGCGGGTGCTCGTGTTCGGCTTCTCGAACGGGGCGTACTACGCGACGTCGCTGGCGATGCGCGGGCGGCTGCCGGTCGACGGCTACGCGGCGTTCGCCGGCGGATCCGGCGCGCGCTATCTCGAGCGCGCGGGCGCGCAGACCCGGGCGCGCGTGCCCCTCTTCGTGGGCTGGGGCGGCAAGGACCCGGCGCACGGGGATCAGGTCGCGCTCGCCAGGATGCTCCGCAGGCTGAAATGGCCCTCGAAGGCGCTCGGCAAGCCGCGCGCGGGGCACGCGATGACCGATGATCAGGTCGACAAGGCGTTCGAGTTCCTGATCGGGAAGCGGGGCGGCGCGAAGAAGCCTGGCCGCGGGCTCGCAGCTCGACCGCGATGAGGGGGCGCCCGGGCGGCGGCCGTCGCGAGCGCGGTCAGCCGCCGTCTGCTCTCCCGGCGCGCTCCGCGGCGCCGGCCGGCGGGGTCGGCCGCGGATCGCCGGCCGGCACCTGGAGCATCGCGTAGTTGATGGTGGTCTCGTTGCGCAGCACGGTGAGCACCACCATATCTCCGGGCGCGCAGGCGGTCAGGTAACCCTCCAGCGCTGCCATCGAGTGGACGGGCCGCCCGTCGACCGCGAGGATGACGTCGCCCGGCTCCAGCAGCGGGGCCGTGAAGCTGCGGACATCCATGGTCGCGATCCTCACGCCAGGACCCGAGGTCGGCTGGACCGTGAGGTACCACGGCGCAGGGATGGACGTCATCGTCGGCGCGGGCCCCGGCCGCTCCTCTGCAGTCGCTGTCTGCGCCGGGCTTGCCGGCGCGTGGACGCGCCGCTGCGCGGCCTCGGCGCCCTGCTGCGCGGCGTCGGCTCCTTGCTGCGTGGCCTCGGCGCGCGAGCAATCGCCGCGGCACGCGGCGAACGCCAGCGGCACCAGCGGGGTGAGCACGCCCGATAGCCGCCGTGCCCACCCGTGCGCGCCGCGCGCTCGGACAGGTTGTTCTCGCTGCTGACCGCTTTGCATGGCCCCCGCACTCCGATCGGCGCAAGGTGGTGCAAGATCTCCACCAGCGATCTCCGCCCGCTGTCCGGACCGTCGTCAGCGCGCTGCGAGGGCCGGAGCGCGGCGGGCGCGGAGAACGATCTTCGTCATCTCTGCATCTCCGCGCGCGCTGCGCCTCCGCGCTCCACACCCCCGTGAGCCCGGGACATCGGCGCGCGCCCGAGAGGACCGGAAATCGGGGAAGACGCCCGCGATCCCGGCGCGCCGTGCTCACCGGCGGGCGAGCCGTGGCGCCGGACGGAAGTGCGCGGGGAACACCCGCTCGAGGAACTCGTTGCGCAGGAGCCCGTCCGGATCGGCGAGCTGCTTCAGACGGACGAACTCCGGGAGCGCGTGCGCGTACATCGCCTCGATCTGCTCCGGTGTCGCGTAGACGTTCTTCACCAGGTAGACCCGGCCGCCGAGCTCGAGCGTGTGCGCGCTCAGCTCGCTGAGCCGCAGGCGGATACGGCACACGCTGTCTTCATCCCAGGCCTCGAACGCGAGCGTCACAGCGAACCCGTCGGTCCCGTGGTTGGCGGAGAGGAGAAACCGATCTCCCTGGATGTGGAGCACGTCGAACATGAGCGGCGGGATCCCGTCCCGGGCCGCGATCTCCTCGATCGTGCGCAGGAAGTCGGCGAGCCGGCGCAGGCTCTCCTCCCGGGCGCCCGCGTCGTACGGGATCATGAAGGACTGCTGCACCGTGAACATGCGCATCCCGAAGCCCTGCGCGATGCGCTTCGCCAGGACGTTGCCGTCCATGAAGAACATGTAGCCCATGAGCTCATCGACGTACGGGCGCGTGACGTCGAAGATGAAGCGATCGATGATCGTCCAGATGGCGCGGCTCACCACCGACGCGCGCATCAGCCACTCGACCGGCACGCGGAGCAGGTGCCGGGGGCGATGGGTCAGCAGCGGGCGGAGCACGAGCGACGTCCCCGCGACGTACCGCGACCGGAGGACCATGCTCCTGCTCCCCTCGAGGGTCTGGAAGGCGACCGAGAAGAGCGCCTCGGGGATCCATCCGGCCTCGTCGGCGGTGCCCCCCTCCGCCGGCAAGAGCAGCTCGGGCGGCGGGACGAGCGCCTCGGCGAGCTCCTCGAACGACGCGTAGCGCGTCGCCTGCGTCACCACCCGGATCGGCGTCCCGGCCGGGGCGACGCGCGCGACGCGGTAGGTGATGTCGATCACCGCGCCGAGGTAGCCGAGCCCGCCGATCACCGCGTGGAACAGCGCGCTCGTGGGCTCGTCGCGGCTCAGCGAGAGGAGCTGCCCGTCGGTGGTGAGGAGCGTCAGCCGCTCGACGTAGCTCCCCTCCTTGCCGGCGGTGCCCGAGAAGCGAGAGAGGCAGCCCCCCGAGACAGTGCCCCCCGCGGTCGCATAGCTCGTCGATACCGCCGTGTACGGCACGAAGCCGCGGGCGGCGAGCTTGCGGGCGATGGCTCCCCACGTGGCGCCCGCGCCCACGGTCATCCGGGCGCGCTCCGCGTCGACCTCGATGGAGTCGAAGCGGCTCATCGAGATCATGACGTCGTCGTTCAGCGCCTGCCCGTCGAACGACTGGCCCCCGGCGCGGAACGTGATCCTGCGCCCCGTCTGCTTCGCCATCCGGAACAGCGCCCTGAGCTGCTCGACCGATCTCGGGAAGTACAGGTCTCCACACGAATGGTGGAGCCCGCCATAGCCCTGGAGGAGGCAGAGCGGCCTCCGCGGGATCTCGTCGATGCGCGGCGGGGGCGCGGCGCCCCGGACGTGGGCGAGGCCGGCGCCCGCGCCTTCGTTCGCGCGCGGCGAGCGCGAACGCCACCCGCCGGCGAATCCAGCGGTCATGGTCAACCCGAGGTGGGAAGGAGAGGGAGGGGGACGCTGCCTGTCGTGCCGGTGCTATCGAGCGCAGGACGCATCCTGGCAGCGTCGCTCGAGCGGGGCGCCGGGGCAAATCCGCGCCCCGCTCGTCGGGCCGGGCCTACAGGCCGAGGACCTCGACGCGGATGTTCCGCCGCGGCGCGGACTGCTGGAAGCGCCGGATGAGCTCCGCGACGTCGTGATCGACGTACGATACGCCCTGGGCGTCGACGACCACGTGCGTGTCGCTCGGCAGCCCCTCGAAGAGCGAGACGAGCTTGCCCTGCGTGAAGAAGTAGGCCGCCTTGTTGAAGCGGATCGTCACGCGCGCCCCCTCGTGGACCACGTCGAACACGCGGGACATCTGCGTCCTCAGCACGAACAGGACGCCGACCGCCAGGCCGATCGCGATGCCCTTCAGGAGATCGGTCAGCACGATGGCCACGATCGTCACCACGAACGGGATGAAGTGGTTCCACCCGAGCTTGTGCATCTCCGCGAAGATCTTGGGCTTGGCGAGCTTGTAGCCGGTCACGAGCAGGATGGTCGCGAGGCACGCGAGCGGGATGCGCGAGAGCATCGCCCCGGCGAACACCACGGCGAGCAGGAGGAGCGCGCCGTGCGTGAGGGCGGAGACCCGCGTGCGCGCGCCGGCGTTCGTGTTGGCGCTGCTGCGGACGATGACCGACGTGACCGGGAGCCCGCCGGCGAACCCGGAGACCATGTTGGCGAGCCCCTGCGCGACGAGCTCGCGGTTCGGCGGCGACTTGCGTTGCCACGGATCGATCCGGTCGACGGCCTCCAGGTTGAGCAGCGTCTCGAGGCTGGCGACGATCGCGAGCGTCACGCCCAGCACCCAGACCTCGGGCCGCATGATCGCGGACCAGTCCGGGAGCTGGAAAGCGCTGAGCAGGTCGCCCGTGGGCAGCGTCACGAGGTGCTTCTGCTCGAGGGCGAGCGACGGGATCGCCGCCTTGAACAGCTCGTTGCCGAGCGTCGCGACGAGCACGGCGGCGAGCGGCGCGGGCAGCCAGGAGATCTTCGCGAGGCGCGACTTCTCCCAGCCGACAAGGATGACGAGGCAGATGGCGCTGAGGAGGAACGCGCCCCACTCGAGCGCCTGCGGCGCCTGGGCCAGCATCGTGAAGGTGTTGCCGCCCTCGGCCTGGAACGACTCGGAGGCGAAGTTGTCCTTGTCGTAGCCGATGGCGTGAGGGAGCTGCTTCAGGATGAGCAGGACGCCGATGGCCGCGAGCATCCCCTTGATGACCGAGGAGGGGAAGAAGTGGCTGATCGCGCCGGCCTTCAGCAACCCGAGCGCGAGCTGCAGGACGCCGCCGATCACCACGGCCATCGCGAAGGCCTGGAAGCTCTGCAGGCTGGTGATGCCCGCGAGCACGATGGCCGCGAGGCCCGCCGCCGGGCCGCTCACGCTGAGCGGGGCGCGGCTCACGAGCGGGATGACGAGCCCGCCCACGATGCCGGCGACGATGCCCGACAGCAGGGGGGCCCCCGACGCGAGCGCGATGCCCAGGCAGAGCGGCAGGGCGACGAGGAAGACGACCACGCCGGCCGGAATGTCGTACTTGAGGTTGGCGGTGAGGCGCGGATCGAGCGGCGGCGCGCCGTCCGCCGGCGCCCCCGGGAGCGCTGTCGCGTTGCCAGGAACGTCAGTGATCTGGGTGCGGGCGTCTGTTTGTCCCGGCCCATTGCTTGCTTGAATGACATTGTCGAGCTGCATCGAACGGTCCTCTTTTCGAGTGAGGTCTTGGGTCAGCGCCTGTCAGGCGTTCAGACCGCTCGCCGGAAGACCGCTGTCTCCGGGAGCGCCGACGGCGACGCCGTGTCGCAAATGGGCGCGTACTGACCGCTCGATGCCTCGAATTGAAAGACCTGCCCGGTCTTGATCTTGAAGACCCACGCGTAGAGCGAGAGCTCGCCGCGCGCGAGCCGCGCCCGGACCGTCGGGTGCGTCCTGAGGTTCTCGATCTGGGCGAGGACGTTCTCCTCCACCGTGATCGTCAGCCGATCCTCCCCCTCGATGTGGGGGTAGTTCTCCTGCACCAGCCGGCGCGTCAGCTCGGCGTGCTGGAGCCAGCTCTTGACCCCGGGCATCTCCTCGAGGCTCCCGGGATCGAGCAGCCCGCGCATCGCACCGCAGAGCGTGTGACCGCACACGATGATGTGCTTGACCTCGAGGTGCGCGACAGCGAACTCGATCGCCGCGGCCTCGCTGCCGTTGCTCGCGCCGTAGGGGGGCACGATGTTGCCCACGTTGCGAACGATGAAGATGTCGCCCGGCTCGGTCTGCGTGATGAGGTTCGGGTTGATCCGGCTGTCCGAGCACGTGATGAACAGCGCCTCGGGCCGCTGACCTCTCGCGAGGTTCTTGAAGAGATCCTCGTGCGTGCGGCAAACCTCGGCATGGAACTTGTGCAACCCGGTCGCTAGCTTCTGCATTGAACAAACCCTCTCCGTTACCGCGCGGCTCTGGCGCGGCTGTCGTCGTGAACACCACCCTTTCCAGCTCCTCCGACCTCGCGGCGAACGGCCGCGGGCGCGGAGCTGACGGATCAATTCAGGAAGCGGGCCGGGGGACGACGGAGAGGAGGGCGGAGGACAGGAGACGCGAGGCGCGCGGGTCGGAGGTCGGCGACGAGGATAACGCGAGGCGGCAGATCGCCCCCGATCCCGGCCCGCTGTATCGCGCGTGCACGAAACGTCGCTCCCCGCTGCAGCGGCTGCACCACCTCGAGGTCGGCGTGATCGACCTCGATGGCCCCAGATCGAAACGTTCCCGAAACATCGGTATTGCTCGTTTCGATAACGCTGATGTTCACTCGTGCCAGCGTAAGCGGCGCGAGGAGCAGCGCGAAGAGCAGCGCGATCCGCGGGAAAAATGACCGAAGGCTCAGCATGGTTCGGGGATTGAAGAGTTCGTCGGTCGCTCGAACCAGGATGGAACGCAGTATATTCCTCAAATTGGCAGGACGGCTAGTGTGTCGCGCAACATTGATGGGGTACAGGCCGCTTGTGGCAGAATGTCACCATCGAGGACGGACTCACGGCGCCTGACCAGGCTGGGGCCCGACGCAGATAACCGCTCTGCAGTCGGGATTCAACCTGGGGCCAACGCTGTCACGATGGCGTCACGCGTGTCGTGCATCTCCTGCTCACCCGCATATTTATAACGAGGCCAGAAGAAGCCCTTGAGGCCGTCCCTCTGCCGGCGCGGGACGACGTGGACATGGAGGTGGGGGACGCTCTGACTGACGCGGTTGTTGATCGCGACGAAGAAGCCGTCTGCTGAGAGCGCCGACTCCACGGCGCGCGCGAGGCGCTGCGCTGTCGTGAAGAGCGGGCCGACCAGCGCGGCGGGGAGGTCGGTGAGCACCTCGTGGTGGGCGCGCGGGATGAGCAGGCAGTGGCCGGGGAACAGCGGGCGGCTGTCGAGGAACGCCATGACGTCCGGCTCGTCGAGAACGACGAACGCCGGCGTTTCGCCCCGAACGATGCTGCAGAAGACGCAAGAACGCGCGGCCACAGGCAGCCCGCGAGATGCCGCGCCCGCTGCGCGGCGTCAATGCCGGCCGGCTGCGACCTTTTGTCGCGCGGCCCGCCGCGGCCCGGTTCGCGCGGCAGCCTGAGCAGCGCGCGAGCCGGGCCGCGCCGGCGGCGGCGTCGTCAGTGGCTCGCGAGGACGTCGCTGATGGACCCCTGGCCGGCCGGCTCGTGCGTCCAGTAATCGAGCAGCCGCCCGCCGGCCGTCATCCAGATCCGGTCGTAGCGGCCGTCCTGCGACGTGATCCGCACCAGGTGATCGCCGCCGTGGAACGCCCAGTGGCGGCCCGTGTTGTCGAAGTGGTCGATGAGCGCGCCCTGCCGCGTCTTGACGTGGAGCGCGTCGGCCGGGCTGTCCCAGGACGTATCGACGATGAGCTCGTAGACCTGCCAGAGGTTGCCGGACGGGAGCACGCCCCAGTCCACGTTGAGCCCGGAGTCGTTCGGGAGCCCGAAGACGAGGCAGTGGGGCATGCGCCGCGCCGCGTGCCAGAGGTCGCCGTTGCGGCTCGGCTCGTGGTGCAGCGTCACCAGCGTGTTGCGCGCGAGGCCGAACGCGTCGTTGTCGCCCGGGCTGTCCCACACCCGGCGGAAGAGGTGCTGGCAGAGCTGATCGGCCCCGGCGGAGAACCCGACGGTGAGCAGGCCCCGCTGGCGGCGCTCGTGCAGGATCCGCCCGAACTTGCCGGGCTCGCCGTCGAACAGCGCGCCGAGCTGCTTGTAGCGCCAGAGGCCCGTCGTGCTGTAGCCGCCGCCGAGGATCACCACCTCGGACGACGCCAGGTAGCGCCAGAGGAGGTCGACATCCTCCCCGCGCAGGTCGCTCCTCCAGTAGAACGGCACGTGCTCCAGGCCGAACCGCTCGTAGTGCTGGAAGAACCAGCGGAAGTTGCCGTACGCGAACTCCTGGCGCTCCAGCTCGTTGCCGTCGCGGGGCGCCTCGGACATCGGCAGGAACAGGATGCGCTTGTTGTCCTGCCCCTGCAGCGCGCGCTGCGCGATGTGGTCGTTGTGGATGACGTTGCAGCGGTTGTGCGAGCTGTAGATCAGCGCGGTCCCTCTCATCAGGGCCGGGATCTGAGCGGCTCGGCGCGCCGCTCGTCAAGACAAGAGGCCGCTCCCCGTCGAACGAGCGGCAGGCGCGGCGATCACGGCGGCGGCGTGGCGCGGGCCTCGCCCGGCCGCTCGCTCAGCCGCGCCGCATCTGCTGCATCTTGCGCGGGACGGCGCCGGAGCGCATCAGCATCTCGAACGCTTCCTTCTCGAGCATCGGGTGGATGCCGCGCGGCGGGACGCCCATGGGGCTCTTCTTGCGCGTGACGAAGCCGCTCAGGTACTGCGGGTTCAGCCCGTACAGGCTCCGCAGCGTGTTCTTCATCTGCTTCGTGTTGTTCGCCCACGCGTAGGCGAACGCCCGCGAGCGGAGGAGCTGCGGCTTGAGATCGGCGAACGCCTCGTCGTTCGGGTCGAACGTCTCGAGCAGCTCGACAGCCTTCGCGGCCTGGCCGGTCCTGGCCCACGCCTCGCCGACGATGGCGGCCATCATGGCGCGGATCTTCGGCTCCTTGTGGCGGGTCATGTCGATCTTGTCGACGAGCGCCCGCGCCTCGTCGGTCTCGCTCAGGATGAGGTGGATCATGCCGCGCTGGGCGCGCGCCTCGTCGGCCATCGGGGCCATCACCTTGTCGAGGTTGATGGTCTCCAGCGTCCGGAGCGCGGCCCGCGGGTCCTCCTGCATCTGGAGCTGCGCCTTGGCGAAGACCGCGGCCGCGTCGTCCTTCTTGAACTCGGTGTCGAGCTTCGCGATCGCGTCCTTGCGGGCCTCGGCGGTGTCGGCTGTCTGCACGATCTGCGCGACGGCGCGCGACCGGGTCGCGAAGCGCAGCGCCCACACGATGACGCCCGCGACGACGACAGTCAGGATCCCGGCGACCACCTTCGGCCAGACGCCCGGGATGGCCAGGGCGATGGCCCAGACGATGAGCGCCGGGATGCCGACGCGGATGGCGAGCGAACGCGGGTTGAGCTGGGAGAGGGGGTCGGCCGGCGGCTTTCCGCTGCGGAGCGCCGCGATGGCCTGCTCGCGCTGCTGCTTGGGGCTCTGCTTCTTCGGGGTGGGTTTGCCGGGGGTCTTCATCGGGGTCGTGGATCTGACGTTCCCGCTGCGGGGGCGCGGGGTCTCATAGCCGGCTTGCGCGGGAGCGGCCAGCGCCGGCGGGCGGCCGGGGGCGGTTGGTGCTGGCGGCCCGGCCCCCGGCGAGGGATGGATGAGACGAGCGGATCAGCCCGCGGCGGTGTCGGGGTCGCCGGCGCGCGGGCGGGGCTCCCCCTCGGCCCCGGAGGCGGGGACCGGGGTCGACGCCGGGTGGACCGCCTCGAAGCCGCGCAGCGGCGGCAGCGGCTCGATCGACGGCGTGACGAGCGTCGCGCCGCGCTGCGGCGGGATCGAGGCCGTGGGGTCGGCGAGGCCGAGCGTGGACTCGCGGAAGTGGAGGAAGATCGTCTGCGCGATCGAGAGGCAGGGGACCGCGAAGAGCGCGCCGGTGATCTGGAAGAAGTGCTCGCCGATGAGCAGCGCGAGCACCACGAGGACCGGGTGGATCTTCGCGGAGTCGCCGATGATCTTCGGGTTCAGGAAGTTCGCCTCGAGCTGGTGGATGCCCACGATCCACGCGAGCACGCCGACCGCCGTGCCGAACGACTGCGTGAGGCCGATGGCGACCGCCGGGATCGAGCTCAGGATCGAGCCGAAGATCGGGATCAGCGACATCACGCCCGCGACGACCGAGAGGATCGGCCAGTACTTGAGGTCGAAGAGCCAGAAGCCGATCGCGGAGAGGACGCCGTTCACGAGGCAGATGAGGAGCTGCCCGCGGACGACGCCGGAGAGCCCGCGATCGAGCCGGCGGAGGAAGCGATCGAACGAGTCGCGCGAGCTCGGGTGCCAGAGGTCGCGGAAGAAGCGCAGGATCTTCTCGTGGGTCAGGATGATGTACCCGCCGAGCATCAGCGTCATGAACAGGTTGAAGATGCCGCGCGAGATGGCGGTCGCGATGGCCTGGCCGATCCTGAGGACCGTGAGCGAGTTCTCCTTCAGGTACGAGGCCGCCTTCTCGTAGCCCTCCTGGAGCATGTTCGCGCTGGAGAGCGGGTGCTTCGGGCGCCCGTGCGCGATCTGCCAGACGCCGTCGCCGGCCTCCCGGATCTCGATGTCGTCGGCGATGCGCACGTCGAACGAGCCGTCCGGCCCCGGCGTGATGCGGACGGGCGGGCGCTCGCTGTCATCCTCTCGGGGCAGCGCGATCGCGTCGGGCGGCAGCGCGGTGATCTCGTCGGGCTCCCCCCCCGGCGCGGCGTCGCCGACGCGTGGCGCGTCTGTCGCCGGGTCGGCCTCGCGGCCCGACCAGCGGCGGAGCCGCTCGTCGAGCGCGGGCAGGTACTCCTCGCGCAGCCGCGCGGCGAGCCGCGGCGCCTCGACCGTGAGCGCCTTCCCCTCGGCGACGAGGCGCGGGACGCTGAGCGCGAAGAAGCCCGCGATCCCCGAGAGCACCACGGCGTAGACGATGAGGATCGACGCCCACCGCGGGATGCGCGCGCGCTCGAGCCGGACGACCGACGGCGTGAGCACGTAGGCCACGACGAGCCCGAGCACGAACGGGAGCAGCACCGCGTGGGCGACGACGAGCAGCGTCACCGTGAGGACGGCGCTGACCGTCAGGAACACGGTGCGCCGCGAGATGCCCTCGCTCACTTGGCCTCGCCGCGCCCGGCCGCGCTCGCGGCGCCGCCGTCGATGAGCGACGCGGGGAGGTCGGCGAAGAAGCCCTGCAGGTGGTCGCGCGTGGCGTCGAGCGCCTGCGGGACGACGCGCACGTCGGCGAGCACCGGCATGAAGTTGGTGTCTCCGGGCCAGCGCGGGACGATGTGCACGTGCAGGTGCTCGGCGATCCCGGCGCCCGCCGCTGTGCCGAGGTTGATCCCGATGTTCATGCCCTCGCACCTGAGCGCGGCGCGCAGGCGGGTCGCCGACTCGCGCACGAGGCGGAAGAGCGCCTCATGGTCGGCCGGATCGAGCGCGTCGAGCGAGGCGACGTGCGCGTGCGGGACGACGAGGAGGTGCCCCGACGCGAACGGGTAGCGGTTGAGCATGACGAACGCGCGGCCGGTCGTGGCCACGACCAGCCGGTCGCGCTGTTCTTGCTCGGAGGCGCGGGGGATGCCGCAGAAGATGCAGTCGGCCTGGCCCTTCGGCGCAAGGATGTACTCGATGCGCCAGGGCGCCCACAGGGGGTTACCCATGTCGCGGAGACGCTAGCACGGCGGCCACGCGCGGGGGACCACCGCGCGATCATCGTCCTGGCATCGTCGCATCGCGTCGCGTCGCGCCGCGCCGCGCCGCGCCGGCGCTGTCGCGCGCCGCCTCGCGCCCGCACCGTCCTTGCATCGCCCCGCGCCGGGGTTCGCCGCGCGCGCTGCGGCTCCCGCCGCGGATCTTCAGAAGGGGATCGGCGTGGCCGCGAGATCGAACCAGACCGAGAGGCCGAGCCCGGCGAACGTGCCGAGCGCATCCCAGACGAGATCGCGGAAAGAAGGGGTGCCGTGCCCGGCGGCGTCGTGCGCCTCCTTGGCCAGGCCAGCGCCGAGCGCGACCGCCGCTCCCAGCGCGACCCGCCCGCGGAGGTCGTCGGTCGCGAGCGCGCCGAGCGCGTATCCGCCGCCGGCGAGCGCCATGGACGCGCAGAAGTGGCGCGCCTTGTCCTCGCCGAACCACGGGTCGGGGCCGCGCGTCAGCGGCTGCGCCGCGGAGCCGAGCCAGGGCGACGGGCCTGCGGCGCGGGAGCCCGCGGCGGGGAGGGGAGCGCTACCGGGCCGGGCCAGGGGCGCGCCTGCGGCGGCGCGGGGGCGGGGGTCGTCGGTCCGGGCGGGGCCGTCGGCGCGGGCAGGCGGAGCGCCGAGCGCCACGGCGGCGAGGACCGGCGCCGCGAGGGCGGCGCGCGGAAGGAAGCCTCTCATCGCCGGATCGTCCGCGGCGCCGCGGAAAAAGCAAGAGGCGAGGCCCTTGGAAGAGCCTCGCCTCTCGTTTCACATCCGTACCATCGGGTCCACACGGCGAGCCGAGGGCACCGGGGGCGCCGCGGCCCGCCGCACCTGACGCGGCGGCGTGAGCGCCTGGCGCGCGGCCGTCAGAGAGGCCGCGCGCCGGGCGACGTCACTTCAGGTCGAGCTTGGTGCCGAACTTCTCCTTGATGAGATCGCCGATCGTGCCGGCCACCGGCTTGTCGTCGTCGTCCTTGCGCTTCTGCTGCTGCTGCCGGACCGGGGCGGGGCGCTCCATGCCGATGTTCTTCATCGTCAGGAAGAGCCGGCGGTCGACCGTGTCGAGCGAGGAGATCTCGGCCTTGACCTTGTCGCCGACCTTCAGCTTGCCCTCCTCGGGCTCCTGCACGTCGCTCTGCGAGATGAGGCCCTCGACGCCCTCGCGCAGCCGCACGAACACGCCGTAGTCGACGATGCTCACCACCTGGGCGTCGTCGATGACGCGGCCGGGCGGGTACTCCGTCAGCATGCTCGGCCACGGATCGTCCCAGAGCTGCTTGATGCCGAGGGAGACCTTCTTCTCGTCGTGGTTGATCGAGAGGATGATCGCCTCGACGTCGTCGCCCTTGTGGTACAGGTCGCTCGGGTTGTTGACGCGCACCGACCACGAGAGATCGCTCTTGTGGACCATGCCGTCGACGCCCTCCTCGATCCCGACGAACACGCCGTAGTCGGTGAGGGACCGGACCTTGCCCGCGATCTTGTCGCCGGGGTGGTACTTGTCCGTGAAGAGCATCCACGGATCGGGCTCGAGCTGCTTGAGACCGAGGCTGATGCGCTTCGCGCGCGCGTCGACCTCGAGCACCTGGCACTCGAGCTCCTGGCCCACCTCGAGCAGCTTCGACGGGTGCTTGACCTTCTTGGTCCAGCTCATCTCGCTGACGTGGATGAGGCCCTCGACGCCCGGCTCCAGCTCGACGAACGCGCCGTAGTCGGTGATCGACATGACCTTGCCGCGCACCTTCTTGCCCGCGGGGTACGCCTCCTCGGCGTGGTTCCACGGGTCCTCCTGGGTCTGCTTGAGGCCCAGCGAGACGCGCTCGGTGTCGGCGTTGTACTTGAGGACCTTCACGAGGACCTCGTCGCCGACCTGGAACACCTCGCTCGGGTGGTTCACGCGGCCCCACGACATGTCCGTGATGTGCAGGAGGCCATCGATACCGCCGAGGTCGACGAAGGCGCCGTACTCGGTGATGTTCTTGATGGTCCCCTTGACGGTCATCCCTTCGGTCAACGTCTCGAGCGTCTTGGCCTTCATCTCGTCGCGCTCGCGCTCCAGGAGCACGCGCCGCGAGAGCACGATGTTGCCGCGCTTCTTGTTGAACTTGATGACCTTGAACTTGTAGGTCTGGCCGATCAGCTTGTCCAAGTTGCGGATCGGGCGAAGATCGACCTGAGAGCCCGGGAGGAAGGCCTTCACGCCGCCGCGGATGGTGACCGAGAGGCCGCCCTTCACGCGCTGGCTGATCGTGCCCTCGATGAGCTCGTCCGCCTCGCAGGCGTTCGAGATCTCATCCCAGACCTTCATCTTGTCGGCCTTCTCCTTCGACAAGGTGACGAGGCCGTCGTCGTTCTCGCGGCTCTCGATGTAGACGTCGACCTTGTCGCCCGCCTTGACGGCGGCCTGGCCCCCGGCATCCGAGAACTCTCGGAGCGCGATGACGCCCTCGCTCTTGCCGCCGATGTCGACCACGACGGAGTCGCGGTTCACTGCGACCACGGTGCCGGAGATGATCTCTCCTTCACGCGCGAAATCGCCCCCCTCCACGCTCTGTTCGAAGAGCGCGGCAAAGCTCTCCATGCTCGCCCCGGACGAGCCTGCCTCCATCTGGATGTTACTAGTCATGTTGTTCGTTCTTGTTTCCTTTCCTTCCCTGGGATTCGCCGCTGCGGGCGTAGGCGTGGACCCTTGGTGCCACGCACGAGCGACGGAGGGGCAGGCACACGAGTACCGATGCACCCGGCCCCTCGGGAGAGGCGAGCCTGTAGTCTGAGGAAGGGCCTCTGTCAATGCAACGACCGAGCCACGGGCAGTTTTTGTCGCTTTCCTGAGAAATGACGAGCTCGCCGGCTCAAAGAGGCGCGGTCCTCAGGGCGCGGCGGGCGGCGCGGGGGGCGGCGCGTTGGCGGCGCTGGCGACGCGCTGTGCGAGGTCTGCGCAGGCGCGATCGAGGCCCTCGTAGGGCCACTTCGTCTGGATCTCGACGCGATCGCCCTGCGCCGCTGCCTGGGCTCCCTCGATCGCTGTCTTCGCGCCGGCGACGTCCGGCACCAGCGCGAGGGGGAGCTTGAGGCTGCCGAGGAGCGCCTGGGCGTCCGAGGCGAGCGCCGCCGCGGCCTCGCCCGAGGCGGGCGCGAGGCGCATCGCGAGCGCGGGCTCGGCGCCGAGGGTGAGGGCGCCCGAGGCGTGATCGATGCGGCGGAACAGCGCTGCGGCGCGCGGCAGCACGGGGGAGACAGCGCCGGCGGCGCCGGACCACGCGGGGCTCGTGAGCGCGAAGGTGACCGGGCCCTGCTCGGGCAGATCGAGGCGCTGCCACTCGTCCGACGCGGGCAGCGCGGCGTTCACGATCTCGACGTCCGTGCCGAGGACGAGCGTGCCGTCGTCGGCCTGGCCGATCACGACGCGCGGGCGCGCGCCGTCGAGGACCACGAGGAGCTCGCCCTCGCGGCGCCAGCCGGTCCAGCCCTCGTCGCGCGCGATCTTCTCCAGGCCGGCGACGAACCGGCCCTTCGGGATGCGCCCGCCCGCGAGCGCGACCCAGCTCGCGGCGTCGGTCGACGCGATCACGATCTCGCGCAGGTCCGAGGGGAAATCGAGGCCGGTGGCGGCCTCGATGCGCGCCTTGCGCGACGCGCGCGACGCGTCCGACGCCGCCTCGTCGAGCAGCGGGAGGAAGTGCCGGCGCACGGGGCCGAAGAGCGCGAGCTCGGCGGCCTCCAGGCGGACCACGATGTTCGCGTCGCCCGGGATGTGGCGCCGGGCCGTCGGCTCGTAGCGCCAGAGGAAGAAGTAGACGGCGAGCGCGGCGCCCCCGAGCAGCGCGAGGAGCGCGATCGCGGCGAGGAGGCACGCGGCGATCGGCGGCCGGCGCGGCGGGCCCGGGCGCGGCGGGGCGGCGGGCGGGCCGTCGCCGGCGCGCGCCTCGGGGGGGTCGCCCCCGGGCGCCGGCGCGGGCGCCGCGGCGTCGTCGGTCACGGTGGGGCGGATCGGCTCTTCTTCTTCGATCAGGGTGTCGGGCATCGGTTCAGCCGGGCGGGCGCCGGGGCAGCCAGGGGGACAAACAGCCCTACTACATAGACAAAATCGGACCGTGTCACGCGTCGGCTCAGCCGGGCGAGCGCGAGGAGAGCAGGGAGAGCACGAGGGGCGCAGGGATGAGCCAGCGGAGCCGCACGGCGCGCTCCACCTGCTCGATCGAGAGCGCCTCCACGAGCTCGGCGTGGCGCGTCTCCTCGAGGTTGTCGCGGAGCACCTCGAGGAAACGGAGCGCGCGCCCGGCGCCGGCCGCGTCGACGCCGACGATCTCGGCGTCGACGCGCACCCCTTCGTCGTGGAGCGACGCCACGGCGCGCACGCGCTCGACGCCGGCGACGAGCGCGCTGATCGAGGGGAAGCGCCGCTCGAGGCGGGGAGGCAGCCGGCGCGCGCGCAGGTCGAGGCTCACGAGCCCCTCGGCGGCCGGGTCGCCGCGGCGCGCGTCGGGGCCGTCGCGGAGGACGCGCGCGACGCTGCTCACCTCGACCGCGGACACGAGCGCGACGGCGCGGTCGCCGAGCGCGACGATCCGCGCCGCGTCCGCGCGCGCGCCGACGCTGCCGCGGCGGTCGAAGACGGAGACGCCGCCCTGCGAGGACGGCGCGACCTCCCAGCGGTCGGGATCGGGCGCGAGCCCGGCCATCCGGCCCTCGAGGACGACGACCCTGTCGCCCTCCTCGAGATCGGCGAGCCGCAGGCCGAGCCAGACGACGTCGGCGCGCGGGAGCGCGCTCTCCAGCAGCGCGTCGGGCGCCTCGTCGAGCGCGCGCCGCGCGAGCGCGTCCGCGGCCGCCTGGCCGAGGCCGGCGCGCATGCGGGCGACGTCGACGCGCACAACGAGATCGAGATCGGCGGGGATGAGATCGGCCGGCTCGACGCGCCGGACGATCCGCGGGCCGGCGGGGGCCTGCGCGCCGCGGTCGCCGGCGAGCCGCGGGGCGGCGTCCCCGCAGGCCGGGAGCGCGAGCGCAATCAGGGCGAGGCCGATGGCCAGGCCAGCGGCGGCGGCGCGGACGTCAGCCGCCGCGCGCACGGATCTCCACGAGGGTCGCCATCTCGTCGATGATCTCCTCCGGGCTGCTGTGGCCGGAGTCCACGAGGATCGCGTCGTCGGCCTTGCGCAGCGGCGCGACGGCGCGCTCGCTGTCGGCCCTGTCGCGGCGGAGCACGTCGGCGAGCGTCGCCTCGAAGCTGACGGCCATGCCGCGCGCGACGAGCTCGTCGTACCGCCGCTTGGCGCGGATCTCGGCCGGCGCCGTGAGGAAGAACTTCACCTCGGCGTCGGGGAACACGACGGTGCCGATGTCGCGCCCCTCGAGCACGACCCCGCCCACGGCGCCCGCCTGCCGCTGCATCGCGAGCAGCGCCTTGCGCACCGCGGGGATGGCCGAGACGCGGCTCGCGCCGAGGCTGATCTCGGGCGCGCGGATCGCGCTGGAGACGTCCTCGCGGTCGAGCAGCACCTGCATGCCGCTGCCCCCGACGCTCGACTGGGCCGGGGCGTCGTCCGCCGCCTCGTCGCCGGCCGCGGCGGCGGGGTCCGCGCCGGGCGCGCGCCGCTCCAGCGCGATGCGCCCGCCGCTGGCGAGGTCCTCGGCGAGCGCGCCGATCGCGCCCGCCTCGTCCCACGCGAGGCCGGCGCGGTGGGCCGCGAGCGCGACGGCGCGGTAGATCGCGCCGGTGTCGACGAGGAGGTAGCCGAGCCGCTCGGCGAGCCCCCGCGCGACAGTGCCCTTGCCGGCGCCGGCCGGCCCGTCGATGGCGACGCGCAGCCGCCGGGGCTCGCCCGCGGCCGCGAGGTGGCGCGCGTCATCCTGTCTCTGCCGTTCCGTCACCTGCGCTCCTCCTCGGTCATCCGCTCCCTCGCTCACGCCGCGCGCGCGCTGTCGACCTCGATGCGCGCGCCCAGGGCGCGCAGCGTCCCGACGAAGAGGGGGAAGCTCGTCGCGATGCAGCCCGCGTCGCGCACGCGCGTGGGCCCGCGCGCGGCGAGCCCGAGCACGGCGGCCGTCATCGCGATGCGGTGGTCGCCGAAGCTGTCGACGTCCGCCGCGTCGAGCGGGCCGTCGGGCCTGCCCTCGACGAGGAGCCCGTCGGTGCGCTCCTCGCAGCGAAGGCCGAAGGCGCCCAGCACGGACACCATGGCCGCGATCCGGTCGGTCTCCTGCGCGCGCAGCTCCCTGGCGTCGAACACCTCGGTGACGCCGCGCGCCCGCGCGCCGAGGGCGAGCAGGATGGGCAGCTCGTCCATGGCGCGCGACGCGAGCTCGCCGCCGGCGCGCCCGCCGCGCAGGCCGGCGCCGGCGTTGAAGGCGACGTGCAGGTCGCCTGTCGGCTCGCCGAGGGCCTCGCCCTTGAACTCGACGGCGACGGCGCTGTCCATGTCGCGCAGCACCTCGAGCAGGCCGGTGCGCGTCGGGTTGAGGCCCACGCGCCGCGCCGTCACGCGGCTGCCCGGCACGATCTGCGCGGCGGCGAGGAGGAACGCGGCGGCCGAGAGGTCGCCGGGCACGTCGAGCTCGAACGCCGGGAGCGCGCCGGAGAAGCGCAGCGCGTCGAGGCAGACCATCGCGCCGACCGAGTCGAGGGGCACGTCGAGCGCGGTGAGCATGCGCTCTGTGTGGTCGCGCGAGACCGTCGGCTCGCGGACGAAGGTGGGGCCGTCGGCGAAGAGGCCGGAGAGCAGCAGGGCGCTCTTCACCTGGTCGCACGGGACGGGGAGCTCGACCTCGATCGACGAGAGCACGTGCGGCTCGGGCAGCGCCCCGACGTCGAGCGGCGCTGTGATCTCGCCGATCTTGCGCGGGTCGAGCTGCCCCTCGATGCGCCCGCCGCGGAGCCGGAGCGGCTTCGCGACGCGCTCCATGGGGCGGCGCGAGAGCGAGGCGTCGCCGACGAGCCGGGCGGGGAAGCGCTGGGCGACGAGGATGCCCGCCAGCAGCCGCATCGTGGTCCCGGAGTTGCCGCAGTCGATGGGGCCGCTCGGGGCGCGGAGGCCGGAGAGCCCGACGCCCTCGACGACGAGCTCGTCCGGCGACGGCTCGTCGACGCGGACGCCGAGGGCGCGCAGCGCGCCCACGGTCGAGCGGATGTCGCCGCCCTGCGTCGCGCCCCGGATGCGGCTCCGCCCGCTGGCGAGCCCAGCCAGGAGGAGCGCGCGGTGGGCGATGCTCTTGTCCGCGGGGACCGGCACGCTTCCGATGAGCGGGCGCTCGGCCGGGTGGACGATCAGGTCGGGCACGCGTTGCCGTGTAGCAGAACGGCGGCGTCGGGCACAGCGAACGGGGCGGGGGCCATGCTACCGTCGGCGCGCGGCTCCACCTGGGTGAGGCGCGGAGCGGGAGGAGGCGGCGTGGACGAGGCACTGGACGTGGCGGCGCGCGTGGCGGCCCGGCTCGGCGCGATCCCGGGCGTGGCGGCGGTCGTGCTGGGCGGCTCGCGCTCCCGAGGGGAAGGGCTCCCCGACTCGGACATCGATCTGGGCATCTACTACGAGCCGGAGCGCCCGCCCGATCTCGAGGCGCTGCGCGCGCTCGCGCGGGAGCTCTGCGGCGGCGGCGCCGCGGACAGCGTGGCGCCGCTCGCGAAGGAGCTCCACGGGAACGTCCCCGAGGACGTCGTGACGCCGATCGGCGCCTGGGGGCCGTGGATCAACGGGGGCGCGTGGCTGGAGGTCGAGGGGCGCCGGGTCGACTGGCTCTACCGCGATCTCGCCCGCGTGCGGCGCGTGATCGAGGCGTGCCGCGCGGGGCAGGTGACGTGCGACTACCAGCCCGGGCATCCCCACGGCTTCCTCAACGCCATCTACCTGGCCGAGATCCACGACGGCCGGCCGCTCTTCGACCCGGACGGCGTGCTCGGGCCGCTGAAGGCGCTCGCGACGCCCTATCCGCCGCGCCTGCGGCGGGCGCTCATCGACAGGTTCCTGTGGGAGGCCGGCTTCGCGCTCGACACGGCGCAGAAGGCCGGGAAGCGCGGCGACGTGCTGTACGTGAGCGGGTGTCTCTTCCGCGCCGCGGCCTGCCTGGTGCAGGCGCTCTTCGCGCTGAACGAGCGCTACGTGTCGAACGAGAAGGGCGCGCTGCGCAGGACGCGGGCGCTCGCGCGGTGCCCCGAGGGGTTCGCCGACCGGGTGGAGGCGGCGCTGGCGGCGCCCGGCCAGGGCGCGGAGGCGCTGCTCGAGAGCCTCGAGCGCATGGAGGCGCTCGCGCGCGAGGCGCGCGACCTGTGCCGCCTGGACGCGCCGAGCTGCTAGCATCGGCCGCGACGGTGGCTGAGGACGCCGCGGGGGCGGGCCTGGAGGCGCATCGCGCGAGGACGAGGAGCCATGGAGATCAAGCTGGAGCACGGTCCGTCGGAGGAGCAGCTCGCGAAGCTCGGGGCGCGCGGGTGGCCGATCTGGACGAAGGAGGTGTCGACCTTCTCGTGGCACTACGACGAGCCGGAGACCTGCTACGTCCTCGAGGGCGACGTGATCGTGACGCCGGCGGACGGCGGGGGCGCGCCGGTGCGCATCCAGGCGGGAGACCTCGTGACGTTCCCCGCGGGGCTGAGCTGCACGTGGGAGGTCCGCTCCCCGGTGCGCAAGCACTACCGGTTCGGCTGATCGGCGGCCGGCGGCACCTTAAAGTAAGACGGCTTACGCGAGATCGGCGCCGGGGGGCGCTCGGCGCGAGTCCACTGTCGGCATTCGCCGCCCGGCGGCGCTTCGATGTGAGCCATCTTGCTCCGGAATGCCGGTCGATGGCGCTTTGATGTAAGGATTCTTACCGAGTATCGCTGGCCGGGAGCGCCTGGGAGTAAGAAATCTTACCCGGATGGCCGCCCGCCACCCGTTTCGAGCGAGTGAACTACCGCGCATCGGCTGGCAGGCGGCGACGAAAGGAAGATGGCTTACTTTCGTGGGGTGGAGGGCGGCGGATCGAGCAAGCTGGCTTGCGCCGCGCGCCCCGGCGCGGGGGACCCGCCGTGGCGCGGGATCAGGGGGTCGCCCGGTTCAGGCGTCGTCGAAGGGAGAATCGTCGTCGCCGGCCTCGCCGGGCGTCACGGCGTTGCCGGCCGGCGCGGGGTCGGCCGCGGCCTCGGCGCCGCCCTTGCGGCCGCGCCTGTCGGCGCGGGCGGACTCGCGGCGGAGCCGGCCCAGGAGGCGTTCGGTGATCTCTGCAGTCGCCGCCTTCTCGAGGGCGAGGTTCGTCTCGACGGCGCGGACCACGCGGATCCAGGCGTTGCGGGCGTTCAGCACCTCGCGCGGCGTCGCCCCGTCGGTGTTCGACGGGGCGCTCAGCGCGAGCTGCTCGCGCTGCGCCTCCACCTTCTCGATCTCGAGCGCGGCCGCGACCCAGGCGTCCACGACCTGCGCGAGCGGGCCCTCGGGCGTCTTCAGCTTCTTGAGCAGCTTCTCCGAGGCGTCGTCGAGCCGCGACCGGAGCAGCTTGGCGTCGCCCGCCTGGTCGCCATAGCTCCGCGCGATGGCCTTGAGCCCCGCCGGCGCGAGCCGATCGCGCAGGTCGAGGAGCGCCGCCGCGAACGCGGGGTCGTCGGTCATCTCGGCGAGCGCGCCGAGGTAGTTGTACGCCCCGCGGAGCTTGCGATCGTGGGTCGCGTCGAGCGCGAGGGCCTTCTCCATGAGCGCCTTCGACTGCTGTTGCAGGCTGGAGCCGAGCCGCTGCGTTGTCCTGATCCGGTCGTGCGCCTCCGCGACCGCGGGCAGGAGCGGCGCGAGCAATGGTAACGACGTGAAGGCCTTTCGGTCCTGCTCCGGATCGAGCCACGGGCCGGAGATATTGACCATCGCCTGGGGGCTGAGATTGCGATAACCCATGAGATACCCTCCTTGGTCAGGGGCGCCCGGAGTGTCGGTCCCGGATTGACTGGACGCAACCTGCCGGGCGCGCTGTCGGCCGTCGCAGTCTTGCTCTGCGGCCGGAGGACCTCGACCCGCACGGCCGCCCCGAACCCGCCGGCGTTCTCCTCGTTCTCGTCGACGCCCGCGTCCGCTCCGCATTCGATCAGGGCCAGCGAGGACGACCGGTGCGAGCGGCGAGCTGAGGACGTCGCCTCGCAGGCGAGCCGCGGGTAGCAAGGGCGCGCTGTGGCCGCCTCGTTGCTGGCCGACGTGCGCCTCGACCCCATGGAGCCACGCCGCCGCGGGGGCGCCGCCTTGGCGACGCGCGGTTCTCCAGGGCGAGCGCGACAGCCATCGATGGGTGAGAATTTTTGCCCATGATTCGCAATGCGCTCGCGGGCCGTACATCGGGGTCATCCAGGGTTCACAGCGCCAGGAGTCCCATGGTAAGTCACCTCTGCGCGAGGAGCAGACGCCGTGCCGGCCGAGGCTGGGCGGGAAGAGCGATGTCGCGCCGGATCGGCGCCAGCGCGGCGTCCGATCCTCACGTTGGGCCGGGCGCGGAGGTGCGGTTCTCGTGGTAGAGCCTGGTACCGTCTGGGAAGGCCACCGGATCCTCGGCGAGGTTCACGATGGTATGGACCGCACGTTCCTGGCCCGACAGGTAGGCGATGAGGGAGCGACGGTCTGGTTGCACCTCCGCGAGGGCCAACCCATGGACAGGACCGCGTTCGTTTCCGAGCTGAAACGGCTGCAGCATGTCTCGCGCGCGGTACCGCAGATCGAACCCGTTCTCTATGGCGACGCGGGCGGCCTCTCTGCCTGGGTCGCGTGCCGGCGAAGCGACGGCATCAGCATCAAGGACGCGACCCGCAGGGCCGATCTCGGGGCGACCGCGCTGCAGATGGTGGTCGAGGTCGCCCGCGCGCTCCAGCGAAGCCACGCGCTCGGCTGGTGCCATGGTGCGCTCGGGCCGGACCGCGTATTCATCACCTCGAAGCGGGACTATAGCATCAGCCATTTCGGCCTGGTCCGGCTGTTCCGGATCGAGCCGCACGAAGCCGCGCGGGAGCCGCTGGTGGCGCCTCCTGAGCTGTTGAGCGGCGACCGGGTGGGACCCCGGGCGGACGTCTATGGCCTCGGGACCCTGCTCTACGAGCTCCTCTGCCGTCGCTCGTGCGAAGCCGGCCCGTCCGGTACGTTGGGAGCGCGGCGGAACAGGCCTGTGATCCCCGTCGATATACCGCGCTCCGTCGCTGCGGTCATCGAGATGGGCCTGGAAGAGGATCCGCGCCGCAGGTACAGGAATGTGGACCACCTCATTACAGAACTCGAGGGCCTCGTGGACGCTTGGTCCAAGCTGGACCGGGCGCCGAGCAGCGGCGAGCAGCCGGCCTCGGTCGCCGGCACGGTGCCGTCGACCTTGCGCAGCTCCCACCTGGAGGGGCCTCATTCGCCAGCGTCGGTCACAGAAGAGCCGGACGCCCGCTCGTCCGAGGTCAAAGCGGTCGCTTCGCTGTCGAATGACGGTGGGCTTCCGCTGCCCGAGATCCCCCCTCTTGACGTGCCGTCGCGGATGGCTCCCGCTCCGGAGGATCTGATGTTGCCACCGCCGCCCTCCCTCATCCAAGGACCAGGGCGAGAGACGATGATGGCGCGGAGCAACCCTGCCGACACGTCGCCCCGGAGGCTCGCGAGCCGCATCGCGGCTTCGGTCGCTGCGATAGCTGCGCTGTGTGCAGGCGCGCTCTGCCTGCTGCGCCCGGCTGGCGCCGTCCTCCGCGCGGAGAAGCTCGCGACGACCCTGGTGGAGCGGGGCTCGCCGTTACGTGAGCAGCAGCGTTCTCCGCCGCCGACGTCGCCGCCAATCACCTCGAAGGAAGCAGGCAGCCGCCCGCGTGCTGTGCTCTCGCCGCGACTGGGCGTGGCGGCGAGAGCCGGTCTGCACCGGCCGTACTGCGAGTCCGGTGATGTGAGCTGTGGTCCTGCGCTGTACTAGGAGGGCTTCTGTCGATGCGAAGCGTTCTACTGTTCATCGGCATGAGTGCTGGGCTGGGTTGTGGCCCCGATCTCGACTGCCCCGGTTCAGGCCCCCACGAGGGCGACCCCGCCGTATGGCTCTCGAAGGGCACGCAGAACGAGGCGCAAAGCTGCGCGGAAGGGACCGAGGTCCTCTGGGACGGCTGGAGAGAAGGTTCTTCCACCGCCCCGGATTCGCCTGCATTCGCGCGCGCCTGCGCCGGCGTTGTTCGAGAGAACATCCCGGACGGGTACATCCTTTGCGTCATCCCGACGGAGGTGGAGGAGATCTGCTGGGAGGGATACGAGGACCGTGCGATCTATCTGGAAGGAGATGGCGAGGAGCATGTGATGTGCTGCACTCCTGCGGGCAACCCGCCGACCGTGCTTCCTCAAAGCTACGGTGAATGCACGATATGAGCGAGCAGCAGGCAACCACCAGCGCACGTGCGCTTTTATCGCTGCTCGGTGTCGCCGTATGCACCTCGGCCAGCGGATGCATCGCCCATCCGGAGGTCTCGGGCAAGGTGATCATCACGCGGGAAGGCGAAGAGCTGGTGCTCGACACGGGCAGCAACGGAACCAGGGTCGTGGATGCAAGCGGCGAAGTCGCGGGAGGATGCATCGTGCGCAATCAGAGCGAGCTCAGCGTGACGGTGCAAAAGGAGGGCGCCGCCTTCTCGTTCTTTGACCTGATGGACCAGACCGGTCTGCCCCACGTATCCGCGGAAATCGACGGAAAACTGTACCAGGGCGCATGCGAGATCATCGTCCAGGAGCAGCGAGGCGACCCGTACGAGGCCGACGTGGCGGCGGGGCCGTGCGACATCATCCGGAACTTCGACGGCAGCAAGGCGCGCCTCGTGACAGCGACCTTTCACGTCTCGGACTGCAGCGGGGCCGACTAGCCCGGGCCTGGCCGGGCGGTCGGGCCTACCAGAAGATCCGACCCGCCGCTGCGGGCTCCACGCTGACACCGGACCACGCGAGCGTCCTGATGAAGCGCACGCCGCACGTCGCCACGACCGCCACGTGCTGCGTCGACAGGTAGGCGGCCCCGAGCTCCGCGGCCGGGAAGAAACCGAGGTACCGCAGGCACAACCCCCACGCGTTGCACACGGGGATGCGCCCGAAGTCGAGCCGCGCCGTGAACTCGAGGGAGACGGGCGCGCGGAACGGCACGACGCGGGCCGACGCCGCCGGGCCTCCCAGGAAGCCGAGCCAGCGCGCGTCGCCGCCCAGACCGAAGAGCCCCGCGTCGGCGCCGAGGCCGACGTCCACGGCATCACGGAGGGGCCATCGATGCATGCCGGTGACCGACGGCATGATGCCGCCGGTCGCGCGCGTGGCGCTCGCCCCCAGCACGACATAGGCGGCCTTGACGTCGACTTGCCATCGCGGGGGCGCGCCCTCTTCCGCACGGGCGCCCGTGGACACGAACGACAGCGCGATGATCCCGGCGCACGGCCCCGCCAGCGCGCTACCTGGCCATCTCCGGCGGACCATCGTCGGCCTGCGCCTTTCTCCGAGCAGCGCGGAGCGCCGCGAGCCAGTGCGCCTGGTCCGGGTCGCTGTCCCACGGCGGCGCCTCCCGGTAGAGCGTGTCCCAGTATTCCCATACGGCCGCCTCGGTTGTGGCCGGATCGCTCTCGCCTTCGGGCGCCTCCACGACGCGATCCACGAAAGAGCACCATGGCTCCGAGGTGCGGTGGCTCAGGCTCATCCACGGTCGAGCGGGCTCCCCGCCAAAGCGTCCATCGCTGCTCTGGAGAAAGCCTTCGTAGGCGCTCTGCGCGAGGGCCCTCTGCCAGCGGTAGTTGACCGACATCGTGCAGGTGTCGCGGTACATCGCGGCCCAGATGCGGTCCTCCTCCGGGACGTCCTCCCGCCATGCGCTCGCATAGAGCGCGCGGAGCTCCTCCTCGCGTGAAGCAAGCTCCTCTCGACTGGCCGGCGGCGGCAGGGCCCTGATCGCGCGGTCGCGCGCGGCGCTCGGCCCGGGGAGCTCGTGCGCGGCGCCCCAGCCGACGGGCGGCTTCAGCATCGGGGGAATGGGCCTCGTCAGCGTTTTCGGTTTTCCGCGACGCCCGATCCGAAACCCCCTCCGGAAAGCGCGGAGCGCCTGGGCCCGGAGCTCCTCGGCCGTGTCGTCGGACGTCAGCATTCGCCAGAAATAGGTCCGGTGGAGGCGAGACGTCGGGTCTGCCTCAGCGAGCTCGCCTGTGCCGGGGCGCTCCTTCTTGAGGGCCTCGAACATGACAAAGAACGCGCTCTGGACGGCCTCGAGGAGCATCGGCCAGGGCGGAGCCGGCTGCCTGTCGAAGCGTCCGTGGGGGCTCGGGGGAGCGCCTGCGTTGCCCTGGCCGACGCCCGGGGGTCGCGAATCGTCGATCCACCGCGCGAACTTCTCGCGGCGTCGCTCTGCCCATGCGCGGTCCTCCTCGAGCAGGCCATCGTCCCATGCTTCGGCGCATACCTGGCCCAGATTTTCAAGGTCCCAATTCCATGAACCAGGATCCTTGGTTGTAAACAGCCCGTATCCGTGAGCTCCCTCGCGCGCCATGAGGATTCCCGGCGGGAACTTCGCCAGCCATCTCACGGCCGATCTCCCGGTTCGTTGTCCTCAGGAACCGTGGGCTCTTCGCCCGGCAAGTCGGTGGGCCTCGGCGGGCAGCCCCAGCCAGGCCCGGCGCCGAGCGGGCAGAGGAGCGGGACGAGCTCAGGAAGGGCCCATCCGGGAGGCGGCGCCGGTAGCACGATCAGGGAGCTGATGACGTCGTCCGGCTTGACTGCGTCGGGATCCGTGAGCGCGGCCGGTCCGGTCTCGGGGTCATAGCGGAAGTCCCACACGAAGCGGCACTCGACGGTCGCTCCACCCGGGATTGGTAGACTGTTCTGGAGGTCGGTTATCCTGGCCTGACGCTCCAGGTAATACCATTCGTCCTTGCACATGACGTACGTCAAATTGAAGGGTCGTTTCAGGAGACAGTCGCGCATATAATCCACGGTGAGCCGCGGCTCCTGATCAGCCCAGGCGGTCCACTGACCACCGGCCTGGTAGCGGCACTGGAGCTTGCCCACCTGATCTTCGGGTGGCCTGCCTTGAAGCCACTTGACCGCCGCGCCGTTCATGGCCAGCCGTGTGAGGTACTCCGCTGTTTCCGGCGGCGCTGCCGCGATCCTGTCTCTCAGCTCGTCGCGGTCGCTGGGATCCACGATAGAGCAGCCGCAGGCGAGCACGGTCACCAGGGCACCGCCCAGCCGAGTGTTCATCGGTCTTCCCCCCCTCCAAGATCGACAGTCCACCCCCGCGCGGACCGTGGGCTACCCTACCAGCACCGCTCCGCGCCGGTCAACGCTCAATGGCGGAGCGAGCGCGCTGGTTCCCGGCAACGAAGCCTTAGATTCCGTCCGTAGCTTGCGCGCCCTGGGACGTTGTTCGGGAGCGGATCGCCGCGTGTCTTCGCACGAATGGTGAATGGAAACCGTCGTTTGCGACGAAGCAGACACGGGGCGTGCTGCCGCTGCCCCGATGTTCGGCCACAGCGTCTCCGAGGCGTCGCCTCACCCGGCCGGCCCCTCGCTGCCCCCGGGCGCCTCGCGCGCCGCCGGCTCGCCCTCCGCCTTGTCGCCGCCCGCGGCCTCGCGCGCGGGGGCGCTCCCCTCGGCCGCCTCGCGCGCGAGCGCGCCGGCGTGGATGGCGCGCACCTCGTCGATCGTGCTGGCGTCGGCGGCGGCCTTGTCGGGGCGGTAGCGCTTCACGCGGGCGAAGCGGAGCGCGAGGCCGCCAGGGTACTGCGGGCTCGCCTGCACGCCGTCAAAGGCGATCTCGACGACGAGCTCCGGCCGCACGTGGACTGTATAGGCGTCGCGCGCGATCTCGAGCTCGAGCAGCCGCTGGGTCTGCCAGGTGAGCATCTCGTCGGTCATGCCCTTGAACGTCTTGCCGAGCATCACGAACGCGCCCGCGGCAGGGTCGCGCGCGCCGAGGTGCAGGTTGCTGAGCAGCCCGCGGCGCCTGCCGCTCCCCCACTCGACCGCCAGCACGACGAGGTCGAGCGTGTGCGTGCGCTTCACCTTGAGCCACGAGCTGCCGCGCCGCCCGGCCTCGTACGGCGCGGCGAGCGACTTGGCCATCACCCCCTCGTGGCCCCGGGCGAGCGCGTCCGCGAAGAACGCCTCGGCCTCGGCCGCCGTCGGGAGCTCGATCCGCGGGACCCGCAGCGACCTGTCGAGCACCTGCCGGAGCGCGGCGGCGCGCTCGCTGCCAGACCGGTCGAGCAGATCCTCGCCGTCGAGGTGCAGCACGTCGAAGAAGAGGGCGCGCAGCGGCAGCTCGGCCCGCAGCGCGGCCAGGTCGAGCGTGCGGCCGAAGCGGCGCATCGTGACCTGGAACGGGTGCGGCGCGCCGTCCGGCCGCAGCGCGATCGCCTCCCCGTCCAGCACGAGCGAGCGGGCCGGGAGCGCCCGCACCGCCTCGACGATCTCCGGGACCGCCTTCGTGACGGGGTTGAGGCTGCGGCTGAAGACGCGCACCTCGTCGCCGGCCTTGTGCACCTGCACGCGCGCGCCGTCGAGCTTCCACTCCAGCGCCATCGCGCGGAGCTCGCCGAGCGCCGCCGTGACGTCGTCGGCGGCCTGCGCCAGCATCGGCTGCACCGGGCGGAGGAGCTGCAGCGAGAAGCGCTGGAGGCCGACCGCCCCCTCGAGGAGCGCCGTCTTGGCGACCTCGGCCGCGTCGCCGGCCAGCATGACAGCCCGCCGCAGCGAGGCCGGCGGCAGCCCGGCGGCGCGCGCCACCGCCTCGATCATCACCGCCTCGAGCGCGCCCTGGCGGAGCTCGCCGACAAGGAGCCGCGCGAAGAAGTCGCGCTCGGCCCCTGTCGCCCGGGCAAAGAGCCGGCCGAGCGCAGCGCGGCGCTGACCCGCAGAGCCAGATCCCGTTGTGCGCGCGATCTCCGTGAAGACAGCGTCGGTCTCCCCGAGCGTGAGCGCGGGCTCGGCCGCGGCAGGGCCCGCGCGGCGCGCCTCGGTGACGATCGACGGCCCGAGGCCGATGCGGCCCTGGCGCAGCCGGCCGGCGAGCCAGTCCACGCCGATCTCCACCTCCTCGGGCGAGAGGCGGCGCAGGAGGTCGGCGAGGGCGGCGATCTTCTCGAGACGGCTGGACGTCGTGGCGACACGCTCGGAAGTGGCGACGAGATCGGAGACGAGCACGCAAGTATCCTACCCTGGCACCTCTCGAGCGCACGCTCGACGGGTCAGTGATGAGGCCGCCGCGATGTGTCCTCTACAACCGAGCCGAGGAACTCCGCAGGATCGGACCTGACCCACAGGCGCCAAGTGTTCTCCGCATGGGCTGAGCGGGAGACTACCAAAGGGTGGTAGAGTGCGGGGCAGAAAAGAGCGCTTTCGGGCCGGATTGTCGCCACGTCCAAGTGCGGCCATTTACGGGGAGCGCAGAGGAATTATCACGTTATCTCTCGCGACTCCCCTTCATCGCCGGAAACACAGCAGCAGATACCCTGGCTCCAGCCGCCTGGCCGACGGATCGAGCGTCCTTCGTCGCGTCGGCCGCGTCGCCTCGCAGCGGCGCGGCGATCGGGCGCTCTCCAGCGCCTCGCCGAGGAGGGGAGTCCGGCGCACCTCCTTTCACGTCGTTCTCCTCCCTTCCGAGTCGAGCGCTCCGGCGCCGATCAGCCCCTGCGGCCGGCCGGTCGGCGCGGGGTGCAGCGAGATGGTGAAAGAGCGCCTCGCACACGCCTCGACGCGCTCGCGCGCCGCTCGTGCGATGCAGGGGCGCGAACGGCATGACGCGCCTGCGGTGCGCCCCGGAACGGGCACCGCGCGAGGGGCCGATCTCCTCGCCCCGCGGCGCCGAACACCCCGCGAGAGGCCCTCCGCCGCGCCCGCCTCCCCCGACGGCGCGATCGCTCCGTTTAGTTGACCTCCGCCG
The DNA here is from genome assembly GCF_051519835.1 of Sorangium sp. So ce176. NCBI lineage: Bacteria > Pseudomonadati > Myxococcota > Polyangiales > Polyangiaceae > Sorangium > Sorangium sp. So ce176. The sequence continues at coordinate 9,006,820 of NZ_CP150371.1, read as the reverse complement.
CTGGCCTTGATACCGGGTTGGCGGTCAGCGCGTCGTGGGCAGGTGAACACGGCGGGCGGGCGCAGTTTTCCTCAACCACAGCTCAGGAATACCGCCCATTCGCTGCAAGGCCGCCATGATCGGGCCTTGGGAGCCGCTGGCTTGGTTTTTGCGCAGTGTCTCTCCGGCAGTCTGACTGTACCGGAAGAGGCTGGCGTTGTGTTGGTGTCCGCACGGGAAGGCGACGGAGGTTCTTCGATGGTGGAGCGGCAAGTCCGGAAGCGGGTCGGCGTCGTGATGGGCGGCTCGTCGGGTGAGCGCGAGGTGTCCCTTCGCTCGGGCGCGGCCGTCGCCGAGGCGCTCGAGGCGCGCGGGTACGATGTCGTCCGGATCACGCTCGGTGACCGGTTCGGCGCGGAGCTCTGCGCCACGCTGCAGCGCGCGCAGCTCGACGCGGCGTTCCTGGCCCTGCACGGACGGCTCGGTGAGGACGGGTGCGTGCAAGGCGTCCTGGAGCTCGCCCAGGTCCCGTATACAGGGTCGAGCGTGCTCGCGAGCGCCCTCGCGATGGACAAGCTGAAGGCCAAGGAGATGTTCCGGCTGCACAACGTGCCGACGCCTCCCTACTACACTGTGGGTGCTCACCAGGACCTCGAAGAGCTCGACGCGATTCACGGCTCGTTCGGGTTCCCTGTCATCGTGAAGCCGCGCGGCGAGGGGTCGAGCCTCGGCGTGGCCAAGGCAGGGTCGCTCGAGGAGCTCCAGGCGGCGCTCGCGCTGGCGTTCGAGTTCGACGACGCGGCCATCGTGGAGCGGTTCGTGGCCGGGACCGAGGTCAACGTGGGGATCCTGGACGGGAAGGTCCTTGGCGCGATCGAGATCGTCCCGAAGAAGGGGCTTTATGACTACGAGGCCAAGTACACACCCGGTATGACCGAGTACCACATGCCGGCGCGCCTCCCGCCGACCCGCTACCGCGGGGTCCTCAACCTGGCGGAGCGGGCGGCCCAGGCGCTCGGGTGCACCGGCGCCGTGCGCGTGGACCTGCTCGTGACCGGCGGAGAGAACGAGTACGTGCTCGAGGTGAACACCCTGCCGGGCATGACCCAGACGAGCCTCCTGCCGAAGATCGCGGCGGCGGCAGGCTACGAGTTCGGCGACCTCTGCGAGGCCATCCTGGCGAGCGCCCGGCTGCACCAGCCGGTGCGGCGCCGCGCCCCCGCCGCCTCGGAGCTCCGCCTCAACGAGCGGGGACAGTCCCCGAGCCGGCTGCGGCTCGTCAAGTCGGCGGTCTGAGCGCCGGCGCCCGGCACGGGGCTGAACGCGGGCGCCCGCACGGGGCGCCCCGCAGCACCGGGTAAGAAGCCCACCTCGCTGCCCTCGGGGGCAGATCAGCGCGAAGTCTGGATCGCAGGCCCGGTAGCAGGGGGCCGCGCCGCGCGTCGACTGCGGCCAGGGCGCCGGCACCGCGCGGCGGCCAGGGCTGCGGCGAGCAGCCAGGGCGCGGCCGAGCCGACGGGGCCAGGGCCGGCGTCGGGCGCGGCGGCGCAGCCGTTTCCGCGCAGGTGCGGCGGGCCGCTCCCCTCCGGGGCGGGCCTGGGCGGCGCGCCGCCGTCGCCGCCAGAGCCGCCGTCGCCGCCAGAGCCTCCGGCGCCGCCAGAGCCGGTCGACGCGGCGGCGCCGCCGGAGCCGCCGTCGCCGCCAGCGCCGCCGCCAGAGCCGTCGGTGGCCTCCGCGAGCAAGCAGCCCCCGGCGATGCACTCGCCGCCCGGACAGGGCGCGCGGTCGAGCTTGTAGCGCTGTCCGCAGTTGCCGGTGGCCCGCTCGCAGACGGCGACCCGGCAGACGGCGGCGTCGGGCTGCGGGCAGAGGAAGGGATTGCTGCCCACGCAGGCGCCGTTCTGGCAGGTATCGGTCTGCGTGCAGGCGTTGCCGTCGTCGCAGGGGCTGCCGTCGGCCTTGCGCGGGCTCGCGCAATCGCAGGCGTCGCCGATCCCGTCGCCGTTGGCGTCGGCCTGGTCGGGGTTCGCGATGAGCGGGCAGTTGTCCGCCGCGTCGCCATGGCCGTCGGCGTCGTCGTCGTCGTCGCAGGCGTCGCCGAGCGGGTCGCCCCCGGACAGGCCTCCATCGGTGTTGGCCTGGGACGTGTTCGGGACCGAAGGGCAGTTGTCCTCGTGGTCGGCGATCCCGTCAGCGTCGCTGTCGAGCGTGCAGACGCCGGCCAGGCATAGCCCGCTGAGGCACTCGTTCGGGAGCGCGCACGCGGCGCCGACGGGCTTCTTCGGCAGGCAGTCGCCGCCGGTCGTCGCGCAATAGGCGGTGTCGGCGCACTGGGTGTCGAAGGCGCAGCCCGCGAGACAGGCGCCCGCGACGCAGCGGTGATCGCCGCAGGAGCGCGTGTCCCCGTCGGCGCAGACGCCGAGCCCGTCGCAGAGGGGGGCCTCGACGAGCTCGGTGGCGCCGTTGCACGAGGCCGCGCCGCAGGGGGTGCCCGGCGCCCGGAGCTGGCAGGAGCCGCGGCCGTCGCAGAAGCCGGTGGCGCCGCAGGTGGGGGCCGGCTCCGCGGCGCAGTCGCCGTCCGGATCGGCGCCGGCCTGGATGGGCCCGCACCTGCCGTCGGGGCCGGCGCCCTTCTTCGCGGCGGAGCAGGCCATGCAGGCGCCCGCGCAAGGAGCGTCGCAGCAGACGCCGTCGACGCAGGAGTCGCCGGCGCAGTCCGCGTCGGCGGCGCAGGGAGCGCCGGGGAGCACGGGGGAGTAGAGCTCGGCGGTGGCGAGGGCGCCGCCGGGGCCATCGCCGCCGGTGACCAGGACCTTGCCATGGCGCAGCAGCGTCGCTGCGTGGCCAGATCGCTCGGAGTACATCGTCGCTGCCGGAGACCAGCTGTCCGTGGCCCGGTCGTAGACCTCGGCGCTCGCGGCGCCAAGGCCCGCGGAGGCGGCCTTGCCCTCGACAAGGACCCGCCCGTCCAGGAGCCGCGTTGCCCTGTGCAGGTAGCGCGTGGTGCTCATGGGGGCCCGCGCCGTCCAGCGGTGGGTCGCCGGGTCGTACACCTCTGCGCTCGAGAGGTCGACGTAGTCGGGCCCGTAGCCGCCCACGACAAGGGCTTGCCCGTCGTCGAGCAGGGTCGTCGTGTGCATGTAGCGCGCGATGACCATCGGTTCTGCCGCCGTCCATCTGCCCGTCATGGGGTCGAAGATCTCCGCGCTCGCGAGGGGGACGTAGTCGGTTCCTTCGCCCCCGGCGACAAGGACCCGCCCGTCGTTCAGCAGCGTCGCCGTGTGCCTCTGGCGCGCGGTGATCATCGGTCCTGCCGCCGTCCAGCTGCGCGCCACGGGGTCGAAGATCTCCGCGCTCGCGAGGGGGACGTAGTCGGCCCCGTAGCCGCCGGCGACGAGGACCCGCCCGTCGTTCAGCAGGGTCGCCGTGGGCATGTCGCGCGCGGTGAGCATCGGTGCTTCCGCCGTCCATCTGCCCGTCATGGGGTCGAAGATCTCCGCGCTCGCGAGGGGGAAGTAGCTGGCCCCGTAGCCGCCGGCGACAAGGACCCGCCCATCGTCGAGGAGCGTCGCCGTGTGTTCGTAGCGCGCGTCGAGCATCCCCTCCGCCGCGGTCCAGGTTCCATCCGCCGGGCTGAAGATCTCCGCGCCCGCGAGGGGGAAGTAGCCGGCCCCGTAGCCGCCAGCGACAAGGACCCGCCCGTCGGCCAGCAGCGTTGCCGTATGCAACTGGCGCGAGTCCATCATCGGCGCTGCTTTCGACCACGGGCTTGCGCCCGACAGGTCGTAGACCTCAGCGGTCGCATAGACGCCCCGATTGCCGCCCATCACGAGCACGTCGCCGTTCGTGAGCCGCGTCGCTGTATGACCGGTGCGGCCCACGGCCATCGCCGGTGCATCCGACCACGACCCCGCCGTCGGGTCGTAGATCTCCGCGTCCGCGAGGTACCGGGACCGATCGGACTCGCCCTCGACAGCGGACCCGCCCGCGACGAGGACCCGCCCGTCCACCAGCAACGTCGCCGTGTGCTGAGAGCGCCCGATGGTCATCGGCGCGGTCAGCGCCCAGCTACCGCTCACCGGATCATAGATCTCCGCGCTCGCGAACTCGCGCTCTTCTTCCTCCTCCTCTTCTTCCTCTCCCCGGTAGATCTCGGCGCCGCCCGTGACCAGGACGCGCCCGTCATCGAGCAGCGTCGCCGCGTGCCGCTGGCGCGCCGAGCTCATCGGCCGCACCGGCGTCCAGCGGTTCGCCGCCGGGTCGTACAGCTCCGCGCTCTCCAGCGCGTCCAGGCCGTCGTAGCCGCCCGTGACAAGGACCCGCCCGTCGCCGAGCAGCGTCGCCGTGTGCCCGTAGCGTCCGGTGCTCATGGGCGCCGCCGCGGTCCAGGTGCCCTCCCGTGGGTCGTACAGCTCGGCGCTCGCGAGATGGGCGCCGTCACTCCAGCCGCCCACGACGAGGATCGACCCGCTGTCGAGCCGCGTCGCCGTGGGGCGCTCGCGCGCGGCGCTCATCGGCCGCGCCGGTGTCCAGCGGTCCTCCGCCGGGTCGTACAGCTCCGCGCTCGCCAGCGCGCCCGAGGCGCCGGAGCCGCCCACGACCAGGACTCGCCCGCTGTCCAGCAGCAGGGCGGCGTGATCGTAGCGCGGGCCGCTCATCGGCTGCGCCGGCGCCCAGCCGTCGTCCGCCGGGTCGTACAGCTCCGCGCTCGCGAGATACATGTCGCCGCGCCTGCCGCCCGCGACAAGAACCCGCCCATCGTCACCGCCGAGCCCCGTGGCCGTGTGCCCCCCGTCCCGCCCCTCGGCCGGCGCCCCGACGGGGCGCCACAGCGGATCCACGAGCAGGAACTCCCCCGACGCCTCGGCCAGCAGCGCGATCTCCGACCCGCGCGCCTCGAGGCGCACCGCGATCGGCCGTCCACCCTCCGCGAACGCTCGCGGCGCGGTGACGCGCAGCCGCGGTGTCCCCGCGGCGTCCACCACCTCGACGGCCTCGCCGCGCTGCCGCAGCGCCGCGCCGTCGACCTCCCAGACGGCCGCGGGGGCGCCGGCCGGCGCGGCGCCGGGCTCCACGGTGAGCCATTCCTCGATGCCGCCGGCGGCGGCCCTCCAGAACGACGCGCCGCCGGCGCGGCCGTAGATCACCGCGCCGTCCACGATCGCCCCCGGGCCGGAGGCGCCTGTCTCCCGCACCCGCACCTCGAAGCCGCCCGGGCCCGAGAGCCGCACCCAGCCGCCGCCGTCGCGCGGCAGCTCGGCCTGGAGCCGCCGCCCGCGCCCGGCCGGGCCCGCCGCGCCCAGCGCGAAGCCGCCCTCCGTCGCCGACGGCGCGTCGTGCGCGCTGCCGCCCAGCACCTCGGCGGCCTGCGCTGGGAACCGGCGCTGCACCTGCGCTGCCGCTGCGGCCGCCGCGGCGCGGTCGTGCCCCGTCGCGCACCCGAGCGCGCTCATCCACCCCGCCACGGTCACCAGGATGACCACGGCCAGCACGCGAAAAGCCGACCCAGCTCGCATGGCGTCGAATGTCTCACGCCGGTCCGCCAGTCACAACAGCGCCGCGAGCGCGCTGCCGCCCGCGCCGCGCGGCGCGGTGCAGCTCACACGAGCGACGTGGAGATACCGATCTTGGGATGATAGACGCCGACCCTGCGCTTCCCTCTCCGGGTCTCGGGCGTCACGAGCACCACCATGCTCTTGACGAGCGGCGCATCCGCGCGAATCCGCACGTGCTCGCCCGCGACGACGACGTGCCAGATGTTCACCGTCCCGAACCGGGTCACGACGACACCCTCGTAGATCTGCGCGGGCGACGGCGCGCCGCGCAGCGCCAGGCGACAGGCCGTGTAGCTGCCCAGCGCCTGATACAGGAGCACGAGGGGCATGACGACATACGAGAAGGCGACCACCATCGACGCGAGATCGCTGTCCCGGTAATACCAGCCGACGGCGAGGATCCCCGCCCAGACGAGCAGCGCGTACCCCACGCCCGCGATCTGGTGCCGAGCGTGCCGCAGGGCCGCCCAGGGGCGCGGGGGCGGCTCGCGGAGCTCTTCGGGCAACTGGGTCGCGCTGTGGGACGCCATCGTGCCGTCCCGGCATAACCTCGACGGCCGCGGAGCTCAACCGTGCAGCGCGGGCTCAACCGCCTTTCGCTGCCTGGCCCCGCGGAAGCGCGCGCTCGCTCAGCTCGCCTGGGCCGCTGCGCGCGGGTCTTATCCGCTGGAAATCTCGGGCGGGTCGAGCAGGATCGCTGGACCATGACCCCCCTGCGCAACCGCAAATTCGTCCTCGCCGCGCGGCCGGCCGGCGAGCCCAAGGCGTCCGATTTCAAGCTGATCGAGGAGGAGATCCCCGAGCCCGGCGAGGGCCGCGCGCTGCTGCGCACGCTGTACCTGTCGCTCGACCCCTACATGCGAGGGCGCATGAACGCCGGCAAGTCGTACGCGCCGCCTGTCGAGATCGGCGACGTGATGGTCGGCGGCGCGGTGAGCGAGGTGGTCCGGTCGGGCGTCGCCGGCCTGTCGCCGGGCGACATCGTCGAGGGGCGGACGGGCTGGCAGGCGTACGCGATCACCGACGGGAGCGGCCTGCGCAAGGTGGATCCCGCGCTCGGCCCTGTCTCGACGGCGCTCGGCGTGCTGGGGATGCCGGGGATGACGGCCTACACCGGGCTGCTCAACCTCGGCCAGCCGAAGCCGGGCGAGACCGTGGTTGTCGCGGCGGCCTCCGGGGCGGTGGGCTCGCTCGTGGGGCAGATCGCCAAGATCAAGGGCTGCCGGGCGGTCGGCGTTGCGGGCGGGCCGCGCAAGTGCGATCACGTGGTGAACGAGCTCGGCTTCGACGCCTGCGTCGACCACCGCGGCCCCGACATGGCCGACCGCCTGAAGGCGGCCTGCCCGGACGGGATCGACGTGTATTTCGAGAACGTCGGCGGCGCCGTGTTCGAGGCGGTGCTGCCGCTGTTGAACCCCTTTGCCCGCGTGCCGGTCTGCGGCCTGATCGCCCACTACAACGACGTCGCGCCGCCCCCCGGGCCGGACCGCCTGCCAGACCTGATGAGACAGGTGCTCTCGAAGCGGTTGATGCTGCGCGGCTTCATCGTCGGCGACTTCGCCGAGCAGCGCGGCGAGTTCCTGGAGGAGACGAGCCGCTGGATCCGCGAGGGGCGCGTCAAGTACCGCGAGGACGTCGTCGAGGGGCTGGAGAAGGCGCCCGAGGCGTTCATCGGTCTGCTCAAGGGAGAGAACTTCGGCAAGCTGGTGGTGCGCGTCGCGTCCTGAGCGGCGGTTGTCAGGGGGCACGAGGTTTCATGAGAAGAGATTGAACCACAGAGGCACAGAGGGCACAGAGGAGAGAAGAGAAGGGAGGGATTGCGGTCTGTCTCTCTGTGTCTGTGCTCTATATCTCTGTCTCTGTTCCCTGTTCTTTCTCTCTACCTCTGTGCCCTCTGTGCCTCTGTGGTTCAATTCTTCATCATCACGGAGCCGGTGATGGCTCAAGGGATCACGGCGCGAGGATCACCGCGCCGCCCGGCGGGATCGTCATCGAGAGCATGCCGGCCGCGGAGACCGCCGCTGTCTCTCCGCTGAGCGCGTCGGTGAGCTCCGTGCCGGCCGGGAGGCCGAGCGCCTGCGCGACCTCGACCGAGATGCTCTGCGCCGCGCCCGCCCGCGTCAGCGCCACGACCGCCGATCTCCCCTCGGCGAGGCGGCGGCCGAAGACGAGCGTGTCCTCCGTGGCTGTCAGGTTCACGTAGGCGCCGCGGCGGAGCGCAGGGATGTCCCGGCGCGCAGCGCCGAGCGCGCGCACGAAATCGAGGGTCTCGCCCTCCTCCGGCGTGAGCTCCGCCTCCGGTCGCCACAGGCTGCGGTTGTTCGGGTCGACGCCGCCCCACTCGCCGTACTCGTCTCCGTAATAGAGCAAGGGCGCCCCGGGCAGCCCGAGCAACCACGCCATCCCGAGCCGCACCCGCGCATAGACGTCGGCGGACGCCGGCTCCGACGCGGTGTCCGTCCACTGGCGGTTCGGGACATCGCGGTTGCGAGCCCCCTCCGCGTCGCTGTAGTCCGCGAGCGTCGCGAACCGGGACGTGTCGTGGCTGCCGAGGTACGGCGTCATGATCGCGCCCTCGGGCCACCGCCGCTGCCCGTCCTCGACCCAATAAGCGGCGTGCAGCATGCCCTCGTCACCCCAGGCGAACGTGCGGTACGAGACGCCATGATAAAGGACGAAATCGAACTGGCCGTCCAGCCCGTGCGGACCGATGTACTTCGCGATCGTCCCGTAATTCTCGTCGTTGCACGACGCGCCCTGCCCGCAGTCGCTCCAGCCCATCGCCGTCTCGCCCATCAGGAAGTAACGGGTGCCCGCAGGCTCGAACGCCGCCCGGACCTCCGCGGCGAGGTTGCGCGTCGCGATCTCCTCGACGTGCTTCACGGCGTCCACCCGGAGCCCGTCGAGATCGAACTCGTCGAGCCAGTAGATCGCGTCGTCCACGAACGCGGCGTTGGCCTCGGGCACCGTGTGGTCGACGTCGGGGAGATACCCCGCAAACATGCAGTCGAGCGCGTGCGATGTCCAGTCGCACCCGTCCGTGCCGCAGACACACCCCGTCCTGAACCAGCCCGGGTGCGACGCGACATACTCGTGATCTTCGTGGACGTGGTTCACCACGAAGTCCTGGAGCACGCGGATCCCGTGGCGGTGCGCCTCGGCCACCACCGCGCGGAGCGCGTCGGCGCCGCCGAGCCGAGGATCCACCTCGCGCGCCTTGATCGGCCAGTAACCGTGATAGCCGGTCACCTGGTGGACTCCATCGCTCGCAGGGTACGCGCCGGCCGGGTTCTCCTGGAACGGCGTGAGCCAGATGGCCCGCACGCCGAGCTCGTCGAGCGTGCCGTCCTCGATCGACCGCCGCAGCCCCTCGAGGTCGCCGCCGAGCCAGTCGCCCCGCGGATCGGCGCCCGGCGTGGGCGGCGCGTTCAGGTCGGGATCGCCGTCGCGGTAACGGTCGGTGACGACCATGTAAATGAGCGCATCCTCCCAGGAAAACGGCTCCTCCTCGACCCAGAAGACCAGCCGGAGCGGCTCGCCGACCCGGCCGCTCCGGGTCGCGCCGCGCAGGGTCACCCGGTACTTGCCGTCGGCGAGGCCCCCGAGGTCGATGCGCACGTCGCCGCGCGCGTCGACCGAGATCTCCTGCTCGGTGAGCGGGCGCGCCTCGCCCTCCGGGTCCTGCAGCACCGCCTCGAACGCGGACGCCTCGGGCCCCGCGCCCTCGATGCCGTCCTGATACACGAGCCGCGCCTCGTAGGCGCCCTCGCCGTCCGCGGCCCAGGTCACCTGGCTCGAGGCGATCGAGAACGACGGAAGACGGCAGTCAGGGACCTTGATCGCCGAGTTCTCGACGCCGCCGACAACTTTGCGGCGCCCCTCCGCAGGGTCGAACACCCACGAGACCTCGCTGCCGGACCCAACCGCGATCTTGTAGCCGTGGAGCCCCGGCGGCAGGTCGACCGTGGCCACGAGCTCGCCCGGCGCGTCGCCCTCGACCATCGGAGGGGCAGAGTCGAGATCGAAGCCGTTCCACTCGCCAGGGACACGGACATCCGTCGCCCCGGGGGGCGCGGCGAACGTGAACGACGCCGGGCAAAGCACGGCGGCCTGTCCGCCGCCACCGCCACCGCCGCCGGCCGCGCCGGCCGCGCCGGTGCCCTTTCCGTGACCCCCGTCGAGCTCGTGATCGTTTCCACACGCGAGCGGCATCGCGAGGAGCACGGCGGTGGAGACCCATGTGATCAGGAATGCAAATCGGCGGCGCGACATGGCCTCGAGCAGTATCCGATCGCGAGAGGCCTGTCAGCGCGCGCATCGCCAGGAATCCCCGCGCGAACCGCGGAGAACAGCGAGGCTCCGCCCACGCTGTCGCGCCGCCAACAGGAGCAGCTCAGTCGCTGAGCGGCTCCTTGCCGCGCGCCTCCGCGGCGAGGTACTGGCGCAGGTGCCGGCGGAGCGAGACGCGCGTGATCCCGAGCGCGCTCGCTGTGCGGGTCACGTTGCCGCCCTGGGCGGCGTAGACCGCGAGGATGTGGCGGCGCACGGCCTCCCCGAGCGAGGCGCTGCCGCGCGCCGGAGGGGACGGCCGCAGCGTGCCCGGCCGCGGCGGCGCGCTCGCCAGCGAGGGCGCGCCGATCTCGGGCGGCAGGTGCTCCAGGTCGAGCGGCGCGCCGTGCGCGAGGAGGAACGCGCGCTCGACGACGCTCCGGAGCTCGCGGACGTTCCCCGGCCAGGGATACGCCTCGAGCTGCGCGAGCGCGCCCGGGGAGACGCCGCCAGCGAGCCCCGTCGCGCCGCGCTGGCGCTCCAGGAAGTGCTCGACCAGCCGGCGGACGTCGCCGTCGCGCTCGCGCAGCGGCGGGAGCGAGAGCCCGAGCGCGCCGACGCGCTGGTGAAGATCGGGGTGGAACGACCGCTCGATGACCTGCGCGCGGAGGTCGCGGCTCGTCGCGGCGATGACCCGCACGTCCGCGACCTGCGAGCCCTCGCCGCCGATCCGGCAGAGCGGCTCGCCGTCGAGCACGCCCACGAGCCGCTGCTGGAGATCGAGCGGGAGCGCGCCGATCTCGTCGAGGAACAGCGTGCCTCCCTGGGCGAGCTCGATCAGCCCGGGGCGCGCCGCGGGGCGGCCGTCCGCCCGCGCCTCCACGCCGAACAGCTCGTCCCCGAGGCGCTCGGCCGGGAGGCGCGCCGCGCTCACGGCCACGAACGGGCCGCCCGCGCGCGGGCTCGCCCCGTGCAGGTACCGCGCGCAGAGCTCCTTGCCCGTGCCAGGCTCGCCCGTGATGAGCAGCGGCGCGCGCTCGTGCGCGGTGAGCCGCCGCAGCTCGTCCATCGCGCGCGTCCAGCGCTCCGAGGCGCCGACGAGGCGCACCTCGCTGTCATCCTCGACCCAGAGGACGCGCGTCATCATCCCGCCGCCGAGGGAGCGGAGGTGTTCCGTGCGCCAGGAAAGGGCTGCGCTGTCTTCCACATCGCATCTCCTGATTCGTGGGCAGACGGCGAGCGCCGTGTCTGCCATTTTCATTCGTGGGCAGACGGCGAGCGCCGTGTCTGCCATTTTCATTCGTGGGCAGACGGCGAGCGCCGTGTCTGCCATTTTCATTCGTGGGCAGACGGCGAGCGCCGTGTCTGCCATTTTCATTCGTGGGCAGACGGCGAGCGCCGTGTCTGCCATTTTCTACATGCCGTGCTGTACCCGGCGCAGGCCGTCACCAGGGGTGGACCCCGACGAGCGACGGCGGCGGACGGCCCGCGACCGGCGGAGTGACCACGAGGACGGCGGTGGACAGATGCCGGAAGTTGTCCTCCGGCCAGCCACATCCACTTTACCGCGAACGGCGCTCTCGTGGAAGGGAGATCCCCACGGGACGGGGCCGGGCGGCGAGAAACTACGTGCTCGAAATTTGTGCGTGAGCGCGGACCTGGGTTAGTCGACCCGTGCACCCGAAAGGAGACACGACGAGATGAGCTCGAAGCGCAAGACCCCGGCCCGCACGAAGACCACGAAGGTCCCGACCCCGGTCGCCTCGGAGAAGCCGAGCGCCGTGCAGCCGAAGGGCGCGTCCTCTGCCCCCGCCGCTGTCGAGATGCCGTCTGCGTCCGCGGAGCTCGCCGCCGGGCGCGCGCGCGTCGAGGCGCCGAAGGCCGCGCCGACGCCCCCGCGGCCCTCGCGCGATGAGCGGCACCGCCTCATCGCCAAGGTGGCCTATGGATATGCCGAGAGGGCCGGCTTCCGGAGCAACCCCGTTGACGACTGGCTCAACGCCGAGCGCGAGGTCGACGCGCGGCTCGAGCGCCTCGCGAGCTGAGGCCTCCCGCGGCGGCGCCAGCGCCGCCCGCGCGACAGGCGCGCTGGCGCGAGATCCAGCGAAGGTGTCAAAGGTGTCCGCGGAAGGAAGGGGAGGGCCGCGCGACGCCGCCCAGCCCCTGCATCTGCCCACGATTCCCACACGACCAGCCGCTCCCGCGCGGCGAGCCTCGACGACGCCCGGCCGCCTCGCCCCGCGGCCCGAGCGCGCCGCCGGGCGTCTTCGAGGCTCGTAGCCGCGCCGCGGGATGGGTATCCTCGTGATGGGACGTGGGCGATGAGCCCACGGCTCGCCGTCTCGTCGTCGTCGTCGCCGCGCGTCGCCTGGCCCGCGAAGGTCCGTACCCGGAAGCTCTCCATGCATTCAGGCCACGTCATCGCCAACCGCTTCCTGCTGGAGCGCCTCGCGGGCTCCGGCGGGATGGGCGCGGTGTGGCGGGCGCTCGACCGGCAGAGCGGCCAGGTGGTCGCGCTCAAGGTGATCTTCAACCAGGGCCGGGAGCACGTCGTGCGCTTCCAGCGGGAGGCGCGCCTGCTCGCGGAGCTCGAGCACCCCGTGGTCGCCCGCTACATCGACCACGGCGTCACCGCCGACGGGCTCTACTACCTCGCCATGGAGTGGCTCGAGGGCGAGGACCTCGGCGCCAGGCTGTCGCGCGGGCCGCTCGGGATCGAGCACAGCCTGATGCTCGTCGGCCGCGTCGCCGAGGCGCTCGCCGCCGTCCACGCGCGCGGCATCGTCCACCGCGACCTCAAGCCGACCAACGTGTTCCTGCCGGGCGGCGACATCGGCAGCGCCAAGCTCATCGATTTCGGCATCGCGCGCCAGGCCGACGCGACGTACGAGCTCACCCTGACGGGCTCGGCCATCGGCACGCCCGCCTACATGGCGCCGGAGCGCGTCCGCGGCGATCTCGACGTCGACGCGCGCGCCGACCTCTACTCGATCGGGTGCCTCCTGTTCGAGTGCATCACCGGGCGATCGCCGTTCGTCGCCCAGCACCCGCTGTCCGTGCTCGCGAAGGTGCTCTTCGAGGCCGCGCCGCGCCCGAGCACCTTCTGCCCCAACATCCCGCCGTCGCTCGATCTGCTCGTGACCCGGCTGCTCGCGAAGAACCCCGCGGAGCGCCCGGCGGACGCGGGCGAGATCGCCGCCGAGCTCCGGATGCTGAGCGTCGTCGAGGGCAACATGTCGAGCGGCAACGGCCTGCCGACGCCCGCGCTGACGAAGAGCGAGCGGCGGCTCGTCAGCGTCGTGCTCGCGGCCGAGATGAGCGCGGGCAAGCGCGGCCCGCCGTCGGCCCGGCCGCAGGCGATGGAGACCCCGGCGCGGGTGAACGACACGATGCTGTCGGGCCACGACCCCACCGTCGTGTCCGGCAGCAAGGGCGCGCTCGCGGGCGACCTCCTCGCGCCCGCGCCGTCGGTGCGGGCGCGGCCCGCCCCGCCGCCGACAGCGCCGTTCCACGAGGTCCGGCAGGCCGCGCAGTCGCACGGCGCCGTCCTCGAGGTGCTCGCCGACGGCTCGGTCGCCGCGGTCGTCGCCGGCGCGGGCTCGCCGACCGACCTCGCCGGCAACGCCGCCCGCTGCGCGCTCTCGATCCACGCGCTGCTGCCGGGCGCGTGGGTGGCGCTGGCCACGGGCTGGGACGTCATCGCCGGGACGCAGGCGGTCGGGCAGGTCATCGACCGCGCCGGGGCGCTGCTCGACGCGCGCGTCCGCCACGCCTCGGAGGATCCGTCCTCGGGCCGGCCGGTGCTCATCGACCAGATGACGGCCGCGCTCCTCGGCGATCGGTTCGAGACAGCGGCGGGCAGCCAGGGGCCCACGCTGCTCGGCGCGCGCGAGCCGCAGGAGGGCGGGCGCAAGGTGCTCGGAAAGCCGACGACCTTCGTGGGCCGCGAGCGCGAGCTCCGGGCGCTCGAGGACCTGCTCGACGAGTGCGCCACCGAGGGGGTCGCGCGCGTTGTGCTGGTCACGGCCGGGGCCGGCGTCGGCAAGTCGCGCCTCGGCTACGAGCTCGTCCGGCGGGTCGAGGCGCGGAGCGAGCCGGTCGAGGTGTGGCGCGCGCACGGCGATCCGATGCGCGCGGGGGCGTCGCTCGGGCTGCTCGCGCAGATCGTGCGGCGCGCGGCGGGGATCGCGGACGGCGAGCCGCTCGAGGCGCGGCAGGAGAAGCTCGCGGCGCGCGTCGCGCGGCACGTCGGCGAGGCAGCGCGGGCGCGGGTCACGGAGCTCCTCGGCGAGGTGGTCGGGGCGCCGTTCCCGGAGAGCCCGGGCCTGCGCGCGGCCCGGCAGGACCGGGCGGTGATGGACGAGCAGACGCGGCGGGCGTGGCTCGACTTCCTCCGGGCCGAGTGCGACGCGCAGCCGGTGCTGATCGTGCTGGAGGACCTGCACTTCGGCGACCGGAGCACGGTGGAGTACATCGACGCGGCGCTCCGGATGCTGCGGCACCAGCCGCTGCTGGTGCTGGCGCTGGCGCGCCCCGGGGTGCGCGAGGCGTTCCCGGATCTCTGGGAAGAGCGCGAGGCGACGGAGATGCGGCTCGGCGAGCTGTCGCGCCGGGCGTGCGAGCGGATCGCGCGCGAGGTGCTCGGCGAGGCGGTGCCGGCGGCCGAGCTCGCGGCGATCGTGGACCGGTCGGCGGGCAACGCGTTCTTCCTCGAGGAGCTCGTGCGCGCGACGGTGGAGAAGCGGCCGCGGGGGGTGCCGGAGACGGTGCTCGCGATGATGCAGTCGCGGCTCGCGGCGCTCGAGCCCGAGGCGCGGCGGGTGCTCCGCGCGGCCGCTGTGCTCGGCGAGGTGTTCTGGCGAGGGGGGCTGGAGGCGCTGCTCGGCGGGGGCGGGCAGGTGCCGCAGCTCGAGTCGTGGCTGCTCACGCTGGAGAAGCGCGAGCTCATCGTGCCGCGGCCCGAGGCGACGCTCCGCGGGGAGGCGGAGTACGCGTTCCGCCACGGGCTCGTGCGCGACGCGGCCTACGAGATGCTGACCGACGCGGACCGCGCGCTCGGGCACTGGCTCGCGGCCGACTGGCTGGAGCGCGTGGGCGGGGACGATCCGGCGGCGCTCGCGCTCCTGGACCAGCACCTCGGCCGCGCGGCGGAGGAGGCGATCGCGCTCGGGAACACCGACGCCGCGGCGGGGCACCTCGCGCGCGCGGCGGCGATCCGCGCGCGGGCCGGCCAGTTCGACGGGGCGGTCGGCGCGATGACGCGGGCGTTCGAGCTGGCGGACGTGTCGCGGCGCGATCCGGCGGAGCTCGGCCGGTGGGTGGAGACCCTCTCGAAGGCGGTGGGCCACGCGCGGCGCGCGCCGTCGCTGGCGGTGGCCTCGGACCGCATCCTGTCGCGCGTCGACGCTGTCTCGCCGCTGGAGCTGCGGGTGAAGTCGCGCATCGAGCTCGCCCGCGCGCTCGGCGCGACCAACCTGTTCCGGATGTCGCACGACCTGCTCGACGGCGTCTTCGAGATGGCGCTCGGGGACCGCGAGCTCTTGCGCGAGGCGCTGAGGGTGGACCTGGAGGTCGCGTGCCTCCAGGGGCAGTTCGCGCGCGCGCGCCGCGCGGCGCTGGACCTCGACGCGCTCGGGCCCATCGACGACCCGCGGGCGCTGCTGTCGGTCGCCCTGGCGCGGGCGACGTCGGGGGATCGGCCCGGCGCGATGGAGGCGCTCGTGCGCTCGGAGTTCATGTCGGATCCGGGCGACCGGACAGCGGAGGCGGTGCGGGCGAAGCTGCTCGTGATGATCGAGCTCTACACCGGCGATTTCAGGGCCGCGGTGCTGGCGTGCGAGCGCGCGCTCGAGCTGGATCGGGCGCTCGGGCTCCGCTTCGACGGGGTGGCGAACCTGCACAACCTCGCGTACGCGTGCGTCCGGCTGGGCGACAACGAGCGGGCGCGGGCGCTCTTCGCGGAGTCGCTGGAGCGGGCGGACGAGGCGGGGTACGAGCGGGTGGCGGCCTCGAACCGGATGTACATCGCGTACCTCGACGGCGTGCAGGGGGCGGGGGACGCGCGCGAGCGGCTGAAGGAGCTCATCGCGCGGGCGGAGGAGCAGGGCTACTGGCACGACGTGCTGCAGGGCCGCTGGGCGGCGGCGATGCTGCTGAAGAACGCGCGCAACGACGCGCTCGCGCGGCGCGAGTTCGAGGACCTGCTCGAGCTGTCGGTGCGGCTCGGGGATCCGCTGCTGGAGAAGGACGCGCGCGCGTGGCTCGACCGCGCCGAGCGGTGAGGCGCGGCCGCGCCGCGCGGTGAGGCGCGGCGGCCGCGCCGGTCAGCGGTTCACGCTGGCGTCGGGGCCGGCGCCCTTCGGGGGCTCGTAGGGCTCGGGGCTCTTGCCGGCGGCCCTGAGGTTCACGAGCTTGTTGAGCAGGTCGAACCAGAAGGGCGCGCCGAGGGACGCGGCGGCGGTGGTGATGAGGATGCCGGGGCTCACCAGCCGGTCGAGCACCCCGCGGATCCAGGCGACGATGCCCTGGCCGAGGATCGCCGCGAGCGACTTCCAGAGCGTGGGGAAGCTCATCTGCTCGGGGGCCTGCACGCCCCAGGTGATCTTGAGGTCGAGCCCGGTGAGCTGCTTGTGCGCGCCCCCGCCCTGGGCGAGCGCGGCCATGACGTCCTCGTCCTCTCCCATGCCGCCGTCGAGCGGCGCGGCGCGGGGCGGCGTCTTCGCCATCTCCTGCGCCGCGGCGATCATGGCGGCGCGCACCACGGCGTCGCGCGAGAGGGCGCCCGCGAGCTTGATGCTGTCGGCGTTGAACCCGATGCAGAGGACGAGCGCCGTCGCGGTGATGATGAGCTGCGCGCGGCGCTTGTAGCGCCCGGCCGCCCGGTCCATGGCGTCGTTGAACCACCGCTCCAGCCGGATGTTGGCCTCGCGCATGTCCCTGACCGTGCTGTCGACGATCGTGGAGAGGGCGCGCCGGAGGTCGCTCTCCCCGGGCATGCGCTCGATGATGCTCCGCAGCTCGCCGAGCGGCGCGTCGTCGCAGCTCGGCGGCGCGGCGGAGCCGGCCGGCGGGGGCGGGGGGGCGGCGCTGGCCGGCGGGGGGGCGGCGCTGGCCGGCGGGGGGACGGCGCTGGCCGGCGGGGGCGGGGGATCCGCGGCGCTCGCGGGCGGCGCGGGGGCGGAGACCGCGGAGAGGGGCGCGGAGCCCGCGGCGGTCGGGGGAGGGGCCGCCGCCGCGGCGCCGGCCTGCGGGAGCGACGGCGCGCCGCTCCTGGACCAGTCGATGTGCCGCAGCGTGTCCATGAGCGCGGCCACGAACGTGTGCGATGGGATGTAGGACGGCCCCACCCAGCCGTACTTGAGATCCTTGATCAGCGGGTGTTGCCGGAACGCCGCCGCGAGCGGGCTCGGGGGCGGCCCCGGCATCAGCCGGGTGCGCACGTGATCGGCGGCGCCGCGGATCAGGCGCTTCATCACGGGCTCGCTCGGGGCGACGCCGCGGGCGGAGGCGTCGCGGGCGGCGGCGTCGCGGGCGGCGAGCGACCGGAGCACGTGCGGGTCGAGCGCGTGGTCGGCCAGCATGATCTCGATGCTCTGCGCCAGGTTCAGCGCGCGCAGCCGGAAGACGCCGGCGAGCGCCTCGTGGATGGCCGAGCAGAGGACGCTGAGCAGGAAGAAGACGCTGACGAGGCCGATCGCGATGTCGAGGGTCGTTCCCATGGGCAGCCGGCAGGGCAAGGCGCGCGGCGGCGCGCGGCGCAGGCCGGCGCGCCTCGCGGCGCTCCCCCGGCCTGCGGGACAGGGAGGAAGAGATGGCCTTGCGAGCGCCCGCCCCCCCTCCGCAGCAGATCAGCATACGCCACGCGGCGTTTCGGGGCGAGCGCGCTCGATGCCCCGGGATCTTGGTCTACCATCCCGCCCCCGTGACGAGCACCACGCCACCCCCCGAGTCGCAGAGCAACAGCGAGCCGCCGATGCGCACCTCCTGGGCGCAGGAGAGGGCCGACCTCGACCGGACGCAGCGACCCAGGCGCGACCGGCTCATGCACGAGCCGCCGCCGGCCTCGCCGCCCGGCACGCTCGTCATCCACGACACGCGGCGGCCGAAGGTCTTCGTCATCGATTATGACGCCGACGTCGTGTCCGAGAAGGAGGTCCAGTCCCTGGACGAGTGCATCCCGTACCTCACGGACGATCGGCCCTCGATCACGTGGGTCGATGTCCGAGGGCTCGGACACAAGCCGACCTTCGAGCGGCTGGGCGAGATATTCCGGGTCCACCCGCTCGCGCTGGAGGACATGGTCAACGTGCCCCAGCGGCCGAAGGCGGACGTCTACGGGGGCGAGCACGTCCTCATCATCTCGCGCATGGCGCAGGTCACCGAGCGTTGCGAGCTGCGCACCGAGCAGCTCGCGATCCTCGTCGGCAAGAGCTTCGTCCTGACCGTGCAGGAAGAGGCCGACTGGGACGTGATGGAGGTCGTGCGGGAGCGCATCCGCGTCGGCCGGAGCGCGGTGCGGCAGCGGGGCGCCGACTACCTGGCGTACGCGCTGCTCGACGCGGTGGTCGACGGCTTCTTCCCGGTGCTCGAGCGGCTCGGCGAGCGCATCGAGGACCTGGAGGTCGAGGTCCTTGACGCGAAGCGCTCGATGTCGAAGCCGATCCACGACCTGAAGCGGGACCTGCTCACGCTGCGGCGCGCCATCTGGCCGCAGCGCGACCTCGTCAACGTGCTGCTCCGCGAGGACAACCCGATGATCGCCAAGGACACGCGGCTCTACCTGCGCGACACGTACGATCACGCGGTGCAGCTCATGGACATGGTCGAGACCTACCGCGAGCTGAGCTCGGGCCTCATGGATCTCCACCTCTCCGGGATGTCGAACCGGATGAACGAGATCATGAAGGTGCTGACGATCATCTCGACGATCTTCCTTCCGGTCACCGCGATCGCGGGCATCTACGGGATGAACTTCCA
Organism: Sorangium sp. So ce176; assembly: GCF_051519835.1. Classification (NCBI taxonomy): domain Bacteria; kingdom Pseudomonadati; phylum Myxococcota; order Polyangiales; family Polyangiaceae; genus Sorangium; species Sorangium sp. So ce176. The sequence goes on along the minus strand of NZ_CP150371.1, from coordinate 8,988,041 downwards.
CCACGAGAGCTCGCCGTACAACATGCCGGAGCTCGACTGGTATTACGGCTATCCGCTCGTCTGGTGCCTGATGCTGGCGAGCGTCATCGGCCTGCTCGTGTACTACCGCCGCAAGGGCTGGCTCGGGAAGGACGGCGACAGCCGCTGAGCTGCGGCAGCGGCAGGGGGGCGCGTCGGCCGCTGCGCTGCGTCGCGGCCGCGGCGGGGGGACGGCCGGAAGGCCCGGAAGGCGGCTGGGGTGGACGGGGCAGGCGTGGAAAGGGGAGGGGGCCCACGGAAGGCGCACCGGAGGGGACACGCGCGTTGCGCCCGCGGAAATGCGTCGCATTGAATTGGTCGCGCCCGCTGGCGGCGGTATACTCTCTCGGTTATCGAGATGAGGATTCGCCAACGCTGGATCGCTTGCCTGCTCGTCGGTGGAGCGGCGCTCCTCGGCTTCGCCTGCTGGAAGGGGAGCCTCTCCGCCGCCTCCGACGCCGCCGCCGCCGGCCTGGAAGGGCCGCCGGGCCGCCTGCGCTTCGAGAAATCGCTCGACGTGTCGGTGTTCCAGCGCGGGAACATTCACACACACACGTCGCTGAGCGACGGTGACAGCGAGCCGCGCGATGTCGTCCGCTGGTACCGCCGGAACGGGTATGCGTTCGTGGCCCTGACGGACCACAACCACCGGGTCGATCCTGCGATGTTCCAGGGCCTGCAAGCGTCATCGAATTTCGTCGTCATCCCGGGCGAGGAGATCACGATGACGGCCGAGGGGCGGCCTGTGCACGTGAATGCGCTCTGCGCGCAGGCGACGATCGGCGGTGGGAATTTTCCCACCAAGGGCGATGCGCTCCGGTGGGCGATCGAGCGCGTGCGGGCCGAGGGCGGCGTGGCGCTGATCAACCATCCGAATTTCGACTGGGCGCTCTCGGCGGCCGACCTCCTGGGGGCGCCCGCGGCGGAGCTGCTGGAGATCCACAGCGGGCACCCGTACGTGCACACGGACGGCGACGCGAAGCGGCCGTCGCACGAGGCGCTGTGGGATACGGTGCTGACGGCGAGGGGGGTCGCCGGGGGGGCGATCGCGGGGGTCGCGGTGGACGACCTGCACCAGCTCGTGCCCGGATCGAGCGCCCCGCAGTCGGGGCCCGGCCGCGGCTTCATCGAGGTGTTCTCTCGCGAGGTGTCGAGCGCCGCGATCTGCAGCGCGCTCGCCTGGGGCCGGCTCTATGCGTCGACGGGCGCGAGGCTCCGGAGGATCGCGGTCGCCGACGACGCGTTCTCTGTGTGGCCGAAGGCGCCGGACGCGGAGGTCGAGTTCATCGGGGCCGGCGGGCGCGTGCTGGAGAAGCAGCGGCCCGTGGCGGGGCGGGCGATGTACCGGCTGCGCGGCGGAGAGCGCTACGTGCGGGCGCGGATCACGCGGCCGGACGGGAAGCGGGCGTGGACGCAGGCGTACGCGGCGGTGGAGTGACGAAGCTGCCAATTGACTTGGGATCGCCTCAGCAAGTATCTCAGAGTGCGTGCGTCTCTTGATCTCCTGGCTGTTGCCGTGCGCTCTCGCGATGTCCGTCGCCGGTGTCGGGAATGCGGCGAGCGCGGATGAGCCTTACGCCGATCCGGACGCGCGCGCGGCGTCGATGACGGCGGGGCTGCTGCGCCGCGCCAGGCAGGCGCAGGCGGACGGGCGGCTGGTGGCGGCCGCGGCGACCTACGAGCGGGCGCTGGAGGCGGCGCAGGGGGCGTGGACGACCGACGCGGAGCGGGCGACGATCGCCGGGGAGCTCGGGCTTGTCGAGCTCGCGCTGGGGCGGCATCGGGACGCGGCGAGCCACCTGGCGCAGTGCCTCCAGCACCGGGGCGTGATCAGCGGATGGCTCCGCGGCCGGGTCGATGATGGCCTGCAGCGCGCCGCGAAGCGCGTGGCGACGGTCTACGTGACGACCAACCCGCCGGGCGCCGAGGTCCTGATCGACGGGCAGGCGCTCTACCCGCCGGAGCCGGTCCAGGAGGCGTTCGTGGAGCCGGGGGAGCACACAGCGCGGGCGCGGCTCGAGGGGCACGAGGAGGCGGTGAGCTCGTTCACCGCCGAGGCTGGCATGACGCACCCGATCGTCCTCAAGCTGCGGCGCCTTCCGGAGCGCGTCGCGCGCGCGCCGGAGGCGGCCGCTGCTGCGCCGCCTTCGGCGGCTCCGGCTGCGCCTCCGGCGGGGTCGACCTTCCCGCTGGCGGAGCTGCGCGTCGGTGGGGTGGCGCTCACGACGGCGGCGGTGGCGGCCGGCACGGTCTTCCTCCTGCGGTCCGGCGTCCTCCGCGACGACCTCGCCGCGCAGGAGGCCGTGCTCCGCCGCGGGGCGTGGGACCCGTCCGCGTGTGGGGGTGCGGACGCGCCGCCGGCCTGCGCCGAGCTCCGCGACACGGCCGAGGCGCGGGACCTGTTCCGCAAGCTCGGGGTGGGGACGCTGGCGGCGGGCGGCGTCTTCGCGGCCGTGACGGCGGCCGCGTTCCTCGCGGATCTGTCGTACCGGGCGAGCGAGCCGGCCCGCCAGAGCGTCCGTGTCGTGCCGGTGATGACGGCAGAGCGGGCGGGGGTCTTCCTTCAGGGCACGTGGTGACAAGGCACGTCGTGTCTTAGCGACGCTGGCCCGCTGCGCGCCGGAGGTCGTCACGTGGTGCCTGGCAGCGGCAGCTTCCGCTTCGGCCCGGCGGGGCTCCACTTCAATGTGCTGAAGACCTTGCGGCGCTTCTTCAAAGCGTATCTTCACCACAAAATACGGTGTAGATCCGATTCTGATAAGCAGTCGCGCATCAGGCACCTCGAAAAGGAGATCCAGACGTTCGGGGAGAACATCGAGAAGCTCAAAGTGGGCGATTGATATGGCAGCGCGTAGTACCACCCTCGCAGGTAACCGGAAGCTGGTGATCAGCTCGCTGGGAGCATCTGCCGACCACTCGATCCAGCGACCTTTCGTAACGCTCCTGCCCGCCTTTAACCCACCGGAGCGGCAGCAAGCGGAGGCGATAACGAAGGACTTGATCGATCTCGGGTGCGTAGAGCTCTGCTGCGTGGGGCACGAAGCCGAACAGCTTCATGATGCGCTCGACACCATCATCGAGGCTAGAAGCGCCCTGGAAGTCGTGACCACATGGCATGAGGAACCCTCGGACGCATGCGAGTACTTCCTGTACGCTGCTGCTGGGGGACGAGCCAACTTGCTGGCCCTGCTCCTCTCCCATCCGGAACTTCAGGCCATGCTGGAAGAGAATGCACGAACGTGATGCCTCACGTCGCTCCTCCTGAAGCGCGCCTGCGGGTTCGCACCGGTGACGCAGAGCAGCCTCAGCGCGTCGTGGTGGCATCGCCCGTGCGTCGGGTGGAGTGCGAGAGGCCTCCTCAGCCCTCACTCCCCCCGCGCTTGCCATCCAGCCGCGCCAGCACCGCCCGCGGCGACATCGTCGCCCGGTACACGTAGATCTCCCCCGCGTCGTCCTCCCCCAGGACCTCCTCGCTCACGCGGAGCTGCTTGCCGACCGCCAGCAGGATCCTCGCCGGGAACCCCTTCCGGATCAGCTCGACGCGCCGCCACACAGCGGCTCGGCTCCAGAAGCCGAACGCCTCCAGATAGACCTCCTCCCCGGTCTCCGCGTTCTGGAACACGAGGTCCGGGGCGCACACCACCTCTCCGGGCAGCGCGAACAGCCGCTCGTTCTGCGCCACGGTCCAGGGAGACCCGAGCTTCCTGAACCCCTCGCAGAACGCCGTGAGCTCGGGCGTCGTCTCCGCGAGCTCGCGCCCGTGGTACACGAGCCCGTCCGCCGGGCCGATCTCGACGGCGAACGGCTCCTTGTCGCGCCCCCAGCGCAGGTCGGCGCGCAGCCGGAAGGAGGCGCACGAGAGCACCGACGGCAGGAACATCGCGAGCCGCAGGCCGTAGCGCTGGACCGCGTCGAACAGGCTGAACGGGCCGTCGAGCGAGATCGTGTAGCCCGAGCCCGGATCGCCCTGCACCACGTGGATCAACCCGTGAAACCGGGCCGCCCGGAAGATCTTCCGGTACCGCGCGGCGCTCTCCCCGTCGACGCGGATCGTCACCTGCGTCGCCCGCAGCAAGATCGACTGCGCCAGCGCCAGGTTGTACCGATCCAGCAGGATCTCGGGCAGGTCCGCCGCCGCGCGCCGGAGGATCTCGGCGCCGCGCAGGTCGGCATAGAGCCCCGCCTCGATCGCCGCCGGCGTCGTGCCGAGCCGGGCGGCCACCTCGTCGAGCACGGCCGCCCGATCGAAGCGGGCGCGCACGTCGAGCGCGCGGTGCGCCGCCGCGGCCGCGTGGAACAGCGCGCGCCGCAGCGCCTCGGGGTCGACGCCCTCCTGCACCTCGTACTCGCAGCCGTCCTCGAGCACCTTCCTCAGCCCGAGCGCGGCGACGCGATCCCGCGCGGGCACCTCCACGGCGTCGAGCGCGGCCTCCACCTCGTCGCGGCTCTCGCCCACCCGCTGCGACAGGATGTCGAGGTACGCGCGCGCGACAGGGAGCAGGCGCTCGGCCGCCGCGCCGCGGAGGTACTGCGGCACGACCAGCCCGCCCCGGCGGCGGACCCGGACGAGGTCACTGGTAAGCAACGTGCTCCCGGCGCTTGTCGCTCACCCGCTGCTCGCCCGTGCCGAGCGCCACGAGCTCGTAGAGGATCGCCGTCTTGTTCTCGCTCCGGCGCAGGATGCGGCCGAGCCGCTGCACGTGCTCCCGCACCGAGCCGCTGCCCGACAGGACGATCGCGACGTTGGCCTCGGGCACGTTCACCCCCTCGTTCAGCACCTTCGACGTGACAACCGCCGACAGCGCGCCGCGGTTGAACGCCTCGAGGATCGCGCTGCGCTCCTTCACCTTGGTCTGGTGCGTGATCGCCGGCAGCAGGAACTGCCGCGAGATCTGGTAGACCGTGGCGTTGTCCTCGGTGAAGACGAGCGTGCGGTCGGCTCGGTGCGCGTGGAGCAGCCGGGCGAGGACGTCGATCTTGCCGGGCGCGCACAGGGCGAGGCTCCGCTGGCGCCTGTACGCCTCGAAGGCGCGGCGGCCCGCGTCGGACTGGGAGCTCAGCAGGATGAACTGCCCCCACCCCTCGGGCATGCGGATGCCGTTCGCGCGCAGAAAGCCGATGTACACGGCGCGGTCGGCCTCGTACGCGGCGCGCTCGCCGTCCGAGAGCGGCACCTCGAGCCGGACGACATCGTAGGCCGCCAGGTACTGCCCGGAGAGCTCGGTGATCTCCCGCCGGAAGACGATCGGGCCGATGAGGTCGTCGTAACCGCGGCCGTCGGTGCGCTCGGGGGTGGCCGTGAGGCCGAGGCGGAAGGGCGCGAGGCACATCTTCGCGGCGAGCGCGTACGAGGGGCTCGGCAGGTGGTGGCACTCGTCGAAGATCACGAGGCCGAAGCGCGCGCCGAGCCGGTCCATGTGCAGGTGCGCCGAGTCGTACGTGGTCACCGTCAGGTCGAGGACGTCGTGGTAACCGCCGCCGAGCAGGCCGATCGGGACGCCGAACGCGGCCGAGAGCCCGTCGTACCACTGGTTCAGGAGATCGAGCGTCGGGACGACGACGAGCGTGCTGCGCTGCCGCGCGGCGATCGCGAGCGTCGCGACGAACGTCTTGCCCGCGCCCGTGGGGAGCACGACGACCCCGCGGCTGCGGCGCGCGGCCCACGCCTCGAGCGCCTCGCGCTGGTAGGGAAACGGATCGTGCTTGGCGAGGGGCGTGAGCGGGAGCGCCTCGTACCTGCGCGCGGCGTCGGTGAAGGGGACGCCGCGGGCGCGGAGCCTCAGGACGAGCTCGGCGTAGTCGATCGCGGGCACGCGGTAGACGCGCTCGCGCGCGTCCCAGCGGCACGACGCCGGGAAGCACGCTGGGTCGAGCGGCGCGCCCTCGGCGGACGAGCCCGCGCCGCCTCCGTCGGCCTCCTCCTCGAGGCGCGCGTCGAGATCGGAGGCGGCCGGCTCCAGCGCCGGCCGCGGGGCGATGCCTTCGATGCGGAGGGTGCCGCCCTGGAAGGTCAGGACGATGGGCGCTGTGCGGACCGGCTCGGTCATCGGCGCGCTCTTTTGCCGCGAGCGGGGCGGCGTGCCAAGCGGAGAGAGCGGCGATCAGGCCAGCTCGGCCGGCATGATCGAGGCGCCGCGGATCGGCGCGCGGTAACGTACCCACACGAGGGGGGACTCGTGCAGGGTGACCGAGAGGGCGGTGCCGGCGTTCACCGGGAGCTTGCGGCCGAGCTCGCGGTGGATGTGGCGCGCGATGAGCTCCGGCGTCGAGCGCTTCCCCTCGAACGCGGGGTGCTCGTCGAGGTTGCGGTAATCGATCTCGGCGAGCACGCCGCGCAGGCAGTCTCGCAGCACGCTCGTCTCGAGGACCTGGCCGAGGGGCGAGAGCTCCTCGCGGTCCACCTCGGCGGTGACAGTGTAGGTCGCGCCGTGCAGGCGCTGCGCGGGGCCGAACTGCTCCCCCTTCAGGCTGTGGGCCACCATGATGTGATCGCGGACGCCTACCGTGTACATGCCCGCACTATACTCGTCGTCACGGCGCCGGAGGGAGATCCCAATCGCCTGTCGCAGCGCGCGGGAGTAAGGTGCGGACGGTCCCCCATCAGCCCACTGCCGGGGCGGGCGGGTCCGTGCGGGACGCAGTGACCGGTTGGCCGTTGAGAGGGAGGATCGCGGATGAACAGCGAAGCGAGCGTGCTGGCCCCAGGGTTCCTCATCGCGTCGCCGCCCCTGGGCGATCCGAACTTCGACAAGACGGTCGTGCTGCTGGCGGTGCACAGCGAGGGCGGGGCGCTGGGGTTCGTTGTGAACCGGCCGGCGCCGATGACCCTCGGGGAGCTCCTGTCGTTCGCGGGCTATGGCAACGACCTGAAGGATCCGGCGCCGGTTTACCTCGGCGGGCCGGTCCAGCCGAGCTCGGGGTGGATCCTGTGCCTCGATCCGGCGCTCGGGGGCGACGAGTCGGGCGTGATCCCGGTGGGCTCCCGGGTGCGCGTCACGTCGTCGCGGAGCGCGTTCGACGCGCTCGCGGCCGACGCGGTGCGCGGCGCGGTCGCCGCGGATCCGCGGCACAGGACGGTGCTCCTCGGCTACAGCGGGTGGGGGCCCGGGCAGCTCGAGCGGGAGATCGCCGCCGGCGCGTGGCTGCCGGTGCCCCTGGACGAGGGGGTCCTGTTCGACGTGGCCGCGGACAGGCGGTGGGAACAGGCGTATGCGCTGCTCGGGCTGCGCCCGATAGAGGTCATGACGATGCGTACCATCGGCGAGGCGTGAGGCGGATTGACGCGGGGGACGCAAGGACGAACCTTGCGGAGCGCGTCAAGGACACGCAGAGGGCCGCGCGGGGCTTCGCCGCCGCCGGCCCATCTGGCCAGCTCACGAACCGAGAGGAAACATCATGGAGATCAACATCGGCATCGACGCCAAGAACCGCGAGCAGATCGGGACGGGGCTGGGCCGTGTGCTCGCCGACACCTATACGCTGTACCTCAAGACGCACAACTTCCACTGGAACGTGACGGGGCCCATGTTCCAGACGCTGCACCTCATGTTCGAGCAGCAGTACAACGAGCTGGCGCTCGCCGTGGACCTCATCGCCGAGCGCATCCGCGCCCTCGGCCTCCCGGCGCCGGGCACGTACAAGCAGTTCGTGGCGCTCTCATCCATCAAGGAAGAGGACGGGATCCCCAAGGCGACCGACATGATCAGGCGCCTCGTCGAGGGGCACGAGACCGTGGCGCGCACAGCGCGCGAGATCTTCCCCGTGGCCGCGGGCGCCAACGATGAGCCGACCTGCGATCTGCTCACCCAGCGGCTCCAGATCCACGAGAAGACAGCGTGGATGCTGCGCAGCCTGCTCGAGTAACCCCCACCCCGCGGCGACCGCGCGGCGCGCTCAGCCAGGCGCGGAGCGCGCCGCCGGGGGGTTGCGCGGCAGGCGGAACCAGAAGCGGCTGCCCCGCCCGGGGTGGCTCTCGACGCCGACCTCGCCGCCGTGGGCCTCGACGATCTCCCGCACGATCATCAGCCCCAGCCCCGTCCCGCCGACGGTGTGGTCGGCGCGCCGGTAGCGCTGGAACAGCGTGTCCGCGACATGCGGCGCGACGCCGACGCCCGTGTCCTCGAGCGAGACCTCCACGTGGTGCTGCGCCACCTCGACACGCGCGGCGATCGCGCCGCCCGGGGGCGTGAACTTGATGGCGTTGCCGACAAGGTTGGAGAGCACCTGGGCGATGCGCCGCCGATCGCCGAGCACCGCGGCGCCCTCGCAGCGGGACGGCCCGGAGAAGGTGTGGCCCTTCTTCTCGAGCAGCGGGCGGAAGTCCTCGACAGTGTCCGCGATCAGGCGCACCACGTCGACCTCCTTGCGTTCCATGCGGTGCTTCGCGTCCTCGAGGCTCGCGAGCTCCAGGAAATCGTTGATCATGAACACAAGCGATCGCAGTCGCCCGTCGAGCTTCTCGACGTCCTCGTGCAGGGAAGGGGACCTCGCGAGATCCTCGCAGTCGAGCATGTTGGCGATCCGCAGCGTCATCGCGTTCAGCGGCGTGCGCAGGTCGTGCGCGATCATCGAGTAGAAATCGAGCCGCCGCTCGTCGAGCAGGCGCCGCTCGGTGACGTCGCGCAGCGAGACGATCGTGCTCGAGGCGGCCCCCCCCGGGAGCACCCGCAAGGTCGGTGAGAAGACCCGGCCGCGGATCGCCACGTCGGGAATGGGAAATGTGGACTCGCCGCTGAACAGCTCCGGCTCGTTCACGGGGAGGCTGGGGATCAGCTCCGAGATCGACCTCCCGATCACGGCGTCAGGCGCGACGCCGAGCGCGATGACGGCCTCGTCGTTCACGAAGCTCAGGCACCCCCGCGCGTCGATGACGAGCAGCGGGTCGGGGGCCGTCTCGAGCAGCCTCCGATTCGCCGCCTCGGCCTGCTCCGCGCGCTCGAGCAGCGCCCGCGCGCGGAGCAGGGACGCGACGCGCGCGCGCAGCTCCTCGTCCTCGTAAGGCTTCGCGAGGTAGTCGTTGGCGCCCGCGGAGAGCCCCTCGACGATCTGATCGGTGTGGCGGTGCGCGGTGAGCAGCAGGATACCGAGCTTCTGAGCCCCGACATGCTCGGAGCGCAGGAATCGGCAGACCTCGAGGCCGCTCACGCCCGGCATGATCCAGTCGAGGATCATCACGTCCGGCGCCGCGCAGGAGGAAAATCGCTCGAGCGCCGTGGACCCGTCGAGGAGCACCTCCACGTCGTGCTCGCCGGCGAGCACGCGACGCGCCCGCTCGGCGTCGAGAGGGCTGTCGTCGACCACCCAGACGCGGCGTCGCGCGGGACGGAGGCTCATTCGGCGGCAATCCTAGTAGGTGAAGGTGGGTAGCGTCAATCTGCCCCAGATGCGTTGAGCCCTTCGTGTGGGCTCGCGCGCGAGCGTTCATGACCGGACGGACACAGCAGGTGTCGCGCGAGGGCGAAGGACAGAGCGCCGGATCAGCGCCGGGAGTGCACGAGGAAGCCGTCGCGATCGATCGCGACAGCGCGCTCCTTCAGGAGGCGGCCGACGGCGCGCTTGAACGCCTTCTTGCTGAGGCCGAAGAGCGCCCGGATCTCCTCGGGGCTCGAGCGGTCGCCGACCCTCGGCGCGCCCGGGCGCGAGAGCCGCGCCAGGATCTTCTGCGCGTCGTTCTCGAGCTCCTCGTGCGCGTGGCCGCGCAGCGACAGCTCGATCTTCCCGTCGGGCAGCACGCTGGTCACGCGGAACCGCGCCGCCTCGCCGCGCGAGAGCGGGTGCGGCTCGTCCGCGGGGACGAGGCCGACGAACTGGCGCTCGATGATGACGAAGAGGCCGAGATCCGGCTCGTTGCGCCACGCCTCGCCCTCGACCCACTCGTCCAGCTCGAAATCGCCGCTGTCGCGCAGCATCTCGGTCACGCGCATCGTCCCGGCGAGGCGCCCGGTCCTGTCCACGAGGAGCCCCACCGGGTGCCGCTGGCCGACCCGCAGGTCGCGGGTCTGCTCCGCCCGCGGCACGAGCAGCTCTTTCGGCAATCCCCAGTCGAGGAACGCGCCGAACGGCGCCACGTCGGTCACCTCGAGAAAGGCGACCTCGCCGAGCGTGAGCCTCGGCCGGCGCGTTGTCGCGATGGGGCGATCCTCCGAGTCGAGGTGCACGAACACCTCGATCGCGTCTCCCTCCAGCGCGCCCTCGGGCACCTCGCCGCCCGGCAGGAGGAGCACCGGCGCGTTCGGGCGCAAGTCGTTCGGATCGGGCGAGAGGAAGGCGCCGGGCGGGCCGAACCGCCGTATCGGCAAGGTCACCACGCGTCCGAGGAGGTCGTCGTAGGGCATCGGCGGCCAGTCTTGCACAGGCCGGGCGGAGCGTCGTCGCTGTCGCTCTGCGGCGGCGCGGCAGCGGGGGCATCGCTCGCGGAATGGGTTGACAGCGGCGGCGCAGAAGCATGAGCCTGCTGCGCCATGGGGAGCGGGAGCTGGGCGAAGATCGGGTGGATCGGCGCCCTCGGTGCGGTCGCCCTCGGCGCCGGCTGCGCGGACCTCCTCGGCGCGGACTGGGAAAGCTATGCGCGCGCGGGCGGCGGCGGAGATGGCGGCCAAGGCGGCGCCGCCGCCGGAACGGGCGGAGAGGGGGGCAACGGCACGTCCGTCCCCCCGAGCTGCGCCACGCTGGACGTGCGGTGCGGCCCGGCCAGGACGAGCTGCTGTGACAGCAAGCCGGTGGACGGCGGCGCTTACGACAGGAGCTACGAGGGCGTATCGGAGCCTGCCAATGCGCGCCGGGCGGTCGTGAGCAGCTTCCGGCTGGATACCTACGAGATCACGGTCGGTCGGTTCCTCGAGTTCGTCGAGGCGGGGAAACGGACGCAGGCGGATCCGCCGGAGGACAACGCAGGAGACCACCCGGCGCTCCCCGAGAGCGGGTGGCGCTCCGGATGGAACGGACGACTGCGCGAACCTGACCGACACAGGGGACCGGGGCATGCGCGGCGGGTCCTTCGAAGATCCAGAGAGGCAGATCCGCACGAGCTATCGACTCCCCGGCGACCCCGCCGGCCGCTACTACGGCATCGGCGCGCGGTGCGCGAGGGATCCGTGAATCAAGGAACGGTGGGGCCGCTCCTGCGATGCGCCGCCCCTCGCTGAAGCGCCTCGCGCTCGCCGCCGGTCTCCTCTTCGTCGGGCCCGTCGTCGTGGCGCACGGCCGCGTCTGGCTCGACGGCGCGGCGCCCTCGGAGAGCGCCGGCAGCCCGGCGCAGGGCCGCCTGGTGCACGGGCACCCGCTCCCGCCCACGGGGCCGGGCCACGTGACGTATTCGTACCTGGGAGCGAGCCTCGGGCGCCAGTACGTGCACGGCGCGGTGCGCGACGCGCTGCTCGACGCGTTCGCCGCGGTCGCGGCAGCGAGGCTCGGGCGCCGCTTCGTCGTGGGCGAGACGGGCCACCGCCGGGGCGGCCCGTTCTGGCCGCATCGCACGCACCAGAACGGGCTGAGCGTGGACATCTTCGTCCCGCTGCGCGACGGCGCGGGGCGGCCCGAGGACGTGTTTTCGCTGGTCGCTCTTCGCTCCCTCGGTCATCGAGCCCGGCTCGATGGCCAAGGCCGGCAGCTGGGAGTTCCGCGCCGGCTCCGCCGGTTGGGGCAGCTACGACGACATGATCGCGACGATGGAATCGGCCATCTCTGGCCGTGACTTCGTCCTCGGCAAGCAGTTCTCGATGGCCGACGTCATCTTCGGCGGCACCATCGCGTACATGCTCGACTTCAAGATGCTCGAGCCGCGCCCGAGCTTCACCGGATATGCCGAGCGGGTCAGAGCCCGCCCGGCGTACGCGAAGAGCGAGGCGCGCAACAAAGCCGTGATGGACGAGCGCGGCATCAGCGGCGGTGCCGGACCTCCACCGCGCCTTCGAGCGCGCCGCGCGTAGGTAAATCAAGCCGGCGCGGGCGTGGCAGCGACGGTGCCGGACCTCCACCGCGCCTTCGAGCGCGCCACGCGTAGGCAAATCAAGCCGGAGCGCAGCGCGAGGAAGTGGCGCTTCCGGCGGGGCGTGGATCGCCGGCATGGCGAGCCGCGTTTGCTGAGCGAGGCTGCACACGACCCCCTGATCGCCGCTGGCGCGGCCGGGCGGGCGCAGGCGGCCGGGGCGTCCGTCGAAGCCGCGGCGTCGGGTGGCCACGAGCGGCATGGCCAGCGTCTGCCCCTGGCTCCGCCGTAGCTGCGCACGGCGCGCATGGCTCGCGCGGCGCTCGGCAGGCGAGCGCGCCGAGCCGGCGCGTATCCTCGCGCGGCTGACGGAGGAGCGCCCTGGTCCACGCTGACGTGCGGGCCCGCGACGAACGCCCGGCAGGTTCAGTACTGAAGCTCCAAGACGTATTGGGCTCGAGATCAACCACGTCCCCGGCAAGGGCAACCTGTCCGAGGGCGTCAATCTTCCGTTGCCCGCGCGCGTCCCAGGGGGTGTGCCCGAGCAAGAGTGAGAGGGCCCGCAGCCTCGCCGCGGTCACGCGGCGGCTACTTCGGATCGAGAAAGTCACACGCGGTGAGGTTGCGCCCGTCGGTCCAGCGGAAGCTGTCCATCCATCCGTCGAGCACGCCGCGCGCGTAGGGATCGCCATAGGCCTGGACGAACACGATCGACCCGGTACCAGCGCAGATCGGGACGAGCACGAGCCGGAGCTCCACCGGCGTGCCGGCGACCCGCCACGTTCGCGCGACGCCCGCGCCGAGCGCCGTCGTCATCGGGCCGCCGCCGAGCGCCTCGACGCGCATGGAGAGCGCGGCGATATCGCGGACGAACGACTCCTGCACCTCGCCGAACGTCTTCTCGTTCTCGGCGTCGCTGGTGATGCGCGTGGACACCGACATGCCGCCGCGCACGAGCGTGCCGGGCCGCTCGACAACGAAGTCGACGTCGCCGCCCACATGGCCAAGCATGCCCGGCGGCACGCGGCCGACGACATCGAGCCAGTCGTTGCGGTACACGTCGCCTTCGATGCGGCCCGGCTCAGGCTCGGGGAGGCGGACGCGCGGCGGGATCAGGAGATCGGTGAGCGGCGTGGGCTTCGGCTCCGGCCCGGCGAGCGTGAAGAGCTGCGACGCGAGCGCAGCCCCGGCGCCCTCGGGAAAGCCGCGCACGAACGCGACGAGCTTGCCCTGCCGGCGGACGGCGATGCTGGCGGCGATCGTGTAGTCGCCCTGCTCGAGCCCGAGCGCGTTCTTCTGCCAGCAGGCCGCGCTCTGGCCGAGCGTCGTCTCGAGCTCCTCCGCGTCCTTCTCGGTGTCCCACCCGCTGATCCACGCCGTCGCGAGGCGCCGCTCCGGCCCGGCGAACACGCCGAAGCGATCGCCCGCCCAGCCCGCGGCCGCGCGCTCGGCGATCTCCGCGTCGACGCAGCGCTCGAGGAGGATGCGCGTGTCGAGCTCGCCGAGCGTGTCGGCGGCGGACAGCGCGTAGCCCGGCGGCGGCCGCGGATCGGCGAACGGTCGCGGGGGCTCGCCCGCGAGGTACTTTTCGGGGTGCAACACCTGCTCGGTGCTGCGCGGGAAGCGCGTGTACATCCTGTCGACGAGCGGGAAGCCGCCCGCGCGATACACGTCGGTGACCAGCAGCATCCCGCTGCGGTAGGGGAACTCGAGGCGCTTTCTCGTCAGGTCGAGCGCCTTGTCGAGCTTGGTGTCCGCCTCGCCGCGCGTGACGCTCGCGAGCGGGACGCGCTTCGTCACCTCCACGATCCGCCGCAGCGTGCGCCCCACCGGCGCGCCGGCCTCGGCGCCGAGCCACGCGCCCATGGCCACCATCGCGTCGCCCTCGATGAGCGCGAGCTGCGCGATCGCCTCGTCCGCGCTCCTCGCCTCGGGCGGGCGCGGAAAGACCTGCGCCTGGAGCGCGTGCTGCACCTCGTGCGCGAGCACCGCCTGTTGCTCGAGCAGCTCGTCCTCGGACGCGAGGGCCACGTCGGGGATGAATACCTTGTCCGTCTTGCGGCTGTAGAAGCCGACGACCTGCTCTTTCAGCACCTCGTCGACGGTGGAGAGCCCGCCGCGCTCTCCGGGCTGCGGGAGGAAGTTGAAGCCGAGCAGAAACGCGGCCTCGGCGCTGAGCGCCCCCTCGGGCGAAGGCTCCGCGTCGCGGCCGGCGAACAGGCGCTCCACGAAGCGCTCATGGTCGAGCCGCTCGACGACGACCGGCCTCCTCGGCGACAGCTGCCGCGCTGTGCTCACCGCGCGCACGACCTCCTCGATGGCGCGATCGCCGAGCGTGAACCTCTCGTGCGGCGCCGGCGCAGCGGGCTGTTCGGCGCTGCGCGGAGGGCCGGCGGGCGCCGCGCCGGGGCCGCAGCCCGCGCCGAGCGAGAGCGCGAGGAGCCCGTGAAGCCGGCGCGGACGCATCAGAACTCGCCCAGCCAGTAGCGCGGCTTGACCTGCGCTGTCTTGGCAGGCGGCTTCCCATCGCGCTGCTCGAGCGTGACCGACGTGCCCGAGGTCGCGAGCAGCACGATGCCGCCGACGAGCGTCACGCCGCCGCCGATGAGCGTGACGAGGCCCGGGGTCGAGACCCCACCGTCGTCGGGGATCTCGTTGCCCGCGTCGTCGTACTCGTACGATGGGCTCGTGGAGTCCAGGAGAAGGAAGGTGCCTCCCAGGACCGCAGCGGTGGTACCCAGGATAGTCAACCAGAACCCCGCTGTGTGGCGCCCGTAGCTGCCGGGCGCGACGTGGAGCGTGACGTCGCCCGTCATCTGCGAGACCGTGAACGGGTCCGGCGGCGGCATATCCTCCGGCGAGAGCGAGAACCGGCGCCCGTCGCTGCCGTCGATCACCTTGTCGCACGGCGAGGCGCAGACGGGCCGGAACTGCTTGACGGCAAAGCCGTAGCCGCCGTAAGCGCCGACCGTCGTGGAGTGTTCCTCGATCACCCGCACGGGCTTCGGGCTCTCGACATGCAGCCTCACCACGCCGGGCGCGCCGAGCGTCGGTGCCGGGGCCGGGAGCGGCTGCGGCGGCGGTGCGGCGCCGTAGCCCGGCCCCGCGGACCCCGGCTGCGTGGCGCTCTTCGGCGCGAACTTCCCGCGCTCCACGTCCGACACCTGGGCCCACGGGATGACGCGCACCTCCTTGTCGCCCAGCTCGATGATCTTCACGCTCGTCCCAGGCTCGGACGAGACGACGGTGCCCCGGATCGTACCGCCGCTCTTGAGCGTGACTTCGTCCTGTCCGTCATCGGCGCGGGCGCTCGCACCGAGCGAGAGCGAAACAACGGTCAACGCGGCGACGATTGAAAGACGGTGGCGCATGAGGGCTCCTGTGGCGAAGATCGCACAATCTCACCGAAGCCGCGTTCGATCGTCAAGCGCGAAGCCGCTCCATGACGCGCGCGCGACGCGGAGCGCGCTCCTTCGTGATAAGCCCCGTCGAGGAAGACCACGTGCAGATGCGGATTGAGCCGCACGTCGCCGGACGTGCGTTGCACGACGGTCACCGCGCCGCTCTTGACCCGCGCCGCAGCGGGTGACCGCCTCAGAAACCCCAGAGCATGTGCAGGTGCTCGTAGCCACGGAAACCGATGATCCGGGCTCGCTCCAGCGGATGATCCGGGTCGAGGCGCAGGTTCGGAAGGCGCGCGAGCAGCCGCTCCAGCGCGACGCGGGCCTCCAGCCGCGCGAGCGGCGCGCCGAGGCAGAAATGGGCGCCCCGGCCGAAGGTGAAATGCCGATCGGCGTTCGGCCGGCAGGGGTTGAAGGTCGTCGGCTCGCTGAACACGCTCTCCTCGTGGTTGGCCGAGCAGATGGCCAGCTGGAGCGTCGCGCGCGCCGGCACCTTCACGCCGCCCAGCTCGACCTCCGTCATTGTCTGTCGCCCGAGCCAGAGGAGCGGCGAGTCGAGCCGCAGCGTCTCCTCGATGACGTGGCCGAGCCGCGCCGGGTCCTCGCGCACGGCGGCGACGTGCGCCGGGTGCTCCAGGAGCAGCGCCAGCGCGTTGCCGATCAGGTAGAGCGTCGTCTCGTGCCCGGCCAGGATCAGCTGCATGGGCACGGCGATCAGCTCCTCCTCGCTGAGCTGCGCCTCGCCGTCTTCATGCGCCCGGATCAGCGCCGAGAGCAGATCGTCGCCCGGGCTCCGCCGGCGCTCCGCGATCACCTCGGCGAAGTAACGCTGGAACGCGCGCAGCCCCTTCGCCGCCTCCACCAGCTGCGGGACGGGCTCCGCGTTCCAGATCAGCTTGAGCCAGCCGTCGGACCAGCGCTTGAGCAGATCGATGTCGGCGCGCGGCATCCCGAGCATGTCGCCGATCACGAGCGCCGTGAACGGGAACGCGAACCGCGGGATCAGATCCGCCCGGCCCTCGGCGGCGAACCCGTCGATCAGCGCGTCGGCGAGCGCCCGCATCTGCGGCTCCATCGCGGCGACGCGCTGCGGGGAGAAGCCCTTGTTGATGAGGCCGCGCAGCCGCGTGTGGTCGGGCGGATCGGTCGTGAGCAGCGTCGGCAGCCGCGCTTCGGGGTCCCCGAGCACGGCGACGACCTCGGGCGCCAGCGGGGTCCTGGGGCTCATCAGGGATTTCGAGGAGAAGCGCTCCGTGTCGCGCAGCACCGTCATCACGTCCTCCGCGCGCGTGACGAACCAGCTGTTCGCCGGCGCGTTGAAGAAGACGGGGGCGCCGCGGCGGGCCTCTGCATAGAACGGATAGGGATCGGCCGGGTGCCCGGGGTCGAAGAGGCTGTGGGCGCCGAGGGCGGCGCGCAGGTCGTCAGGGGTTGTCATGCTAAGTGTCTCCTGCTCCGGCGAGATCGCGCGAGCGAGGCGCGAGCGCCCGGCGCCGGGAGGGAGCCCCGGCCGCGGACGCCTGTCGATGTTATGCCGCGTGGGCCCGGACACCTATACTTTCCCGCCGGCCGGCCAGCTCCTCCTCGCGGCGGGCCGGCCCCTCCCGGACCCGAGCGCTGCATGCCGCCTTCGCCTGAGGTGCACGCCCTCGAGGAGGTGGGCATCGAGCGCGGTCGCGGTAGTCGTTGACCCGTTCATGAATCAACGAATTCGTCCCATAAGGCCCGTATGCTGCGGAGGACCTTCTTGCGGTTCTTGGCAAGACACATCCACCGGGGTAGCGTGGCCAGGTAGTCGCGGTCGGCCCAATGCAACCGCAGGCGCTCGCGCAGGGGACTGGCGATGTAGCTCTCCAGGAATGCGAGGTGGTGGCTGTTCGTCGCGTAGAGGGTGTGGCCGCAGCACGCGGCCCGAAGCCAATACCGATACCCGCCCGGGTCTTGCTCGATGTGTCCGCATCGCGAGCAACTCAGCACCTCCTGGGGTGGCTCATGGCGGCGCGTCAACTCGGCACGTTCGCGGCAGCTCGGACAAACGACGAGGATGATCGTAACCAAGCCCGGAGTGATGGGGATTGGGCCACGATCGTATTCTTCCCGAAACCGTCGTTTCATTGGTGCCTCTGCCCACCGAACTATCAGTCGATTGGTCAACCGAAGCCGCCGGACCAGGTCTGTCTAGCTCGTCGCCTTTTCTGACCTCCCCCTCACGGAAAGTCTCACGGATTGGCTCTGCGCCACAAGGCCCAAATGCTGTCGAGCGTCATAGCGTAGATTCGTCTAACTCCGGCGGCAGTCGCCGCCTTTCCGGGGGCGGGGGCGGGTGGACGGGGTGCGGAGGACGCGCTGCCGGAGGGTCCGCCGCCGAAATCAAGGTCGCAGTGCGCGTTCCCGGCGAGGAACACGCTTCCGTCTCCGTCCACCGCGATGCCAGCAAGCCCGTCGTTGGATGCCGAGGCCGATCCATGATGGAGAGGAGCCCGCCCGAGGGGCGCCGGCGGTACGGCGCATCCCGGCTTGGCATCGCCTCGATCCCGCCCCACGCAGCGCGAGCAGCCCGGGAGACCGAGCACCACGCCGGTGCGCGGGCCGCGCTGCGAACACCGCTCCTTGCGGCTCGGGCGAGCTCATGGGAGGCAGCCCGGCGCATGCGAGCCGATCCTCGCGCACACCCCCATGACCGACAGCTCCGGATACCGCATGTACGTCTTCCGCAACGGCCGCCGCGACGTCCCGGGCCAGCGGCTCATCGACGAGCTCGCCGACGACGTCCGGGCGCTCGCCGACCCCGCCGGCGCCGACCTCCGCCGCGCCGTCGCGCTCCGCGCCTTGATCCGCGCCGGCGAGCTCGAATCCATCCTCGCCGACGCCGGCGCGGAGGGCGCCTCGCTCCTGGCCCAGCTCACCGACGATCTCGCCGCGCTGCTGGTCGGCGTCGGCGTCGGCGGCGACGGCGCGGGCACGATCCCGGACGGCCAGACGTCTGGCCACGGACGGCCAGACGTCTGGCCACGGACGGCCAGACGTCTGGCCACGGCGGAGGCGCTCACGGCGCTCGCGGCGATCGAGGTGCCGGCGACCGTTCCGACCTCGCCGCCCGAGGGGTTCTCGTTCTATGCGCTGCACCCGCTCGATTTCGCCCGGCTCGCCGAGCGGCTCGCGTCCTCTCGGGCGCCGGTCCGGGTCGTCGGCGTCCGCAGCATCGGCACCACCCTGAGCGCGGTGACAGCCGCGGCGCTCCGCCGCCGGGGGATCCGGGCCGATCGCATCACCGTGCGCCCGACCGGCCACCCTTACGATCGCCGGGTCGAGCTTGCCGCCTCGCAGCGCCGCTGGGTCGAGGACGGCATCGCCGAGGGCGCGCAGTTCTGGGTGACGGACGAGGGGCCAGGCTTCAGCGGCTCCTCGTTCCTCTCCACCGGCGACGCGCTGACCGGCGCCGGCGTCCCCCGCGGGAGCATCGTATTCCTCGCCTCCCGCGCCCCGGACCCCGATGCGCTCGTCGCGCCGGACGGCGCGCGCCGCTGGCGGTCTTTCCGCGCGGAGCACGTCGCGGGCGTGACGCACGTCCCGGGCGACCCGGGCGAGTTCATCGGTGGCGGGCAGTGGCGCCATCGCCTCTATGAGGACGAGTCGCGCTGGCCGGCCTCCTGGACGCTCATGGAGCGCTTCAAATGCCTTTCCCGTGACGGCAATCGAATTCTCAAGTTCGAGGGCATGGGTCGCTACGGGGCCGAGTGCCTGGAGCGGGCTCACGGCGTCTTCCAGGCCGGCTTCGGGCCGGCGCCGCGCGACGAGGGCCAGGGCTTTGCCTCCTATCCCTGGATCCAGGGCCGGCCGCTCCAGGCCGACGACCTCTCCGCCGCCGTCCTGGAGCGCCTCGCCGAGTACTGCGCCTTCCGCGCCTCGGCCTTCGCCCTCCCGAACGCTCCGGTCGAGGAGCTCATTGCGATGGCACGCACCAATTTCTCAACCGAGATGGGGAAAGAGCTCCCCGGTGAGCTGCGCCTGGAGATCGCGCGTCCCGTGCTCGTCGATGGCAGGATGGATCCTCACGAGTGGCTGAGGTCCTCCTCTGGCGAGCTCTTCAAGGTGGACGCGTCAGGGCACGGCGACGATCACTTCCTCCCCGGCCCCACGGACATCGCCTGGGATCTCGCCGCGGCCATGATCGAGTGGCGGATGGCGCCCGACGCCCGGCGCGCGTTCCTCGATCGCTATCGGCGTCGCTCCGGCGATGATCCCGAGCGGCGCCTGCCGCCGTATCTGCTGGCCTACGCGCTCCTGCGCCTCGGTCACGCCGCGATGGCCGCTGTATCGCTCCAGGAGGAGGGGGAGGTGCGGCGCCTCGTCGCGGCGCGACAGCGCTACCGCGCGGCGGTCGAGGCCCTCGGCCCCGAGAGGCTGTCGGGCGTCTTCGGGTAGCGCCGCGAGCGCGCTACGGCCACGACGTCTGTTGATCATTTCTTTCCCTACCCTCCTGTACGGGATTTCCGCGATGGTGGATCGAGCGCCGCGGAGATAGGTTCACGACGCTGTACCCCTGTTCGTCCGCGGCAGCCAACCTCGCGGAAGCTGTTGGAGCTCCACGCCCGTAGCTGACCGAAGAACGCACGCTCATGCTCAAGCGCTTGATCCTCGTTGCCGGCTCCAGTTCGAGCAGCGATGACCCGTCGGTCCGCCGGACACCGCTGCTGTCTCCCTCCGGGAAGGCGGAGCTCTCTAGGGAGTTCCCCGGGGTGGAGATCGACGCGCCCTGTCCCCCCGGGGACGAGCCCCGCGCCTCGGTCGACGCCCGCGCGTGGCGCTCCTCGGCGCTCGATCTCTGGGCGCTCGACACCCACCTGCACGCGCTCGACGCCCGCGGCCTCTTCGGTCTCCGGATCGAGGGGCTCGAGCCGGAAGGCGCCGCCCGGACGGCCTACGAGGTGCTCACCCGCTGCCAGCGCTTCATCCGCCGGAGGAATCTCGCCTCCGCGAGCGCTGTCTTCGCCCGGGTCCTCGGGCGGCACCGGGGGCTTTACGATCTCGACAGGCCGCTTGTCCGCGCCGACTACGATCATGCGATCGACGTCTGGCAATGGATGCTCCGCCTCGATGCGCGCGCCAGCGCCGCGGCCCAGGCGGCGGCGCTCTTCCACGACGTCGAGCGGCTGGTCTCCGAGGCGGACGTCCGGATCGAGCACCGCGCCCCGGATTACCAGGCCTTCAAGGACGAGCACGCGCGGCGCGGCGCGGCCCTCGCGCGCTCCGCGCTCGCCGACGTCGGGCTCCCGCCCGAGGTCCTCGACCGCGTTGGCGTGCTGGTGAGCGCGCACGAGCGGCCGGGGGACGACGCCGAGCTCGCCTTGCTCAACGACGCCGACGCGCTCTCGTTCTTCTCCCTGAACAGCGGCGGCTTCCTCGATTACTACGGACCCGAGCACACGCGCGCCAAGGTGGCGTACACGCTCCGCCGCCTCCGCCCGGCGGCGAGGGCGCTCTTGCCCCGGATCCGGTGCCGCCCCGAGGTGGAGGCGATGATCCTCGGCGAGCCGAGGAGGACGGTGGCGCCCGCTCCGGCGGAGACGCAGGCATAGAGGAGGTCCGGCTCGTCATGCGGCTCGTCATCTTCGGTCTGACGATCAGCTCGTCCTGGGGCAATGGCCACGCCACGCTGTGGCGCGGCGTCATCTCCGCCCTCGGGCGGGCCGGGCACCGCGTCACCTTCTTCGAGCGCGACGTCCCGTATTACGCCGCGCACCGCGATCTTCTCTCGCTCTCTCACGGCAACGAGCTCCGGCTCTACGCCTCGTTCGAGGACGTCCTGCCCGACGCCCGGCGCGCTGTCGCGGAGGCCGACGCGGCGATGGTGACCTCGTACTGCCCCGACGGCGGCCCCGCGACAGAGGTGGTCCTCGGGTCGCGCGCGCTCAAGGTCTTCTACGATCTCGACACGCCGGTGACGCTGGACCGGATCGACGCCGGCCAGTCGGTCGGTTACATCGGCCCGCGCGGCCTCGTCGATTTCGATTGCGTGCTCAGCTACACAGGCGGCGAGGCGCTCGCGCAGCTCCAGGCGAAGCTCGGCGCGCGGCGGGTGTTCCCGCTGTACGGCAGCGCGGATCCGGAGGTGCACCGCCCGGTCGCGCCGCGGGAGGAGCTCCGCGGGGATCTCTCGTACCTGGGCACGTACGCCGCCGACAGGCAGGAGGCGCTCTCCGCGCTGTTCCTCGAGGCGGCCAGGAGGCTGCCGGACAGGCGGTTCGTCATCGGGGGCTCGCTCTATCCCGAGAGCTTCCCGTGGGCGCCGAACATCCATTACATGCGGCACGTGGCGCCGCCGGATCATCCGGCGTTCTATTGCTCCTCGCCGCTGACGCTCAACGTGACCCGGGGCGCGATGGCGGCGATGGGATACTGCCCTTCGGGGCGCCTCTTCGAGGCGGCCGCGTGCGGCACGCCGATCCTCAGCGACGGCTGGGAGGGGCTCGATCGGTTCTTCACGCCGGGGAAGGAGATCCTCGTCGCGAGGACGACGGACGAGGCGGTCGCGGCGCTCTCGCTGCCGGCGGGCGAGGTCGCGGCCATCGCGCGCGCGGCGCGGGAGCGGGTGCTCGCGGAGCACAGCGCGGCGCGGCGCGCGGAGGAGCTCGTGGCGATCCTCGAGTCGGTCGGCTCGGTCGGCTCGGTCGACTCGCTCGACAGGGCTCCGGCTCGATGAAGGAAGGGAGAGGGCGATGTGGGGAGTGATTCCGGCGGCGGGCCTCGGGAGCAGGATCCAGCCGCTCGCGTTCTCGAAGGAGCTGCTCCCTGTCGGTACGCGCAGGGACGGCGACGTGGAGCGGCCGCGCGCTGTCAGCGAGTACCTCATCGACCGGATGATCCTCGCCGGGGCGGACAAGATCTGCATGGTGATCTCGCCCGGCAAGTCGGATATCGTCGAGTACTACGGCGCGAGCGTGGGGCCGGCGGACATCTGTTATGTGGTGCAGCCGGTCGCCGCCGGGCTCTGTGACGCCATCTTCCGGTCGCTGCCCTGGATCCAGCCGGAGGAGGAGGTCGTCGTGGGGCTCCCGGACACTGTCTGGTTCCCGGAGCACGGCCTGCGCGCGCTCGACGGCGGGGGCCTGTCGTTCCTGCTCTTTCCGGTCGAGCACCCCGAGCTCTTCGACGCTGTCGTCACCGACGAGCGGGGCAGGGTGCTCGAGATCCAGGTCAAGCAGCGGGACGCGCTGTCGCGGTGGGTCTGGGGCGCCTTCAAGCTGACGGGGGCGGTGATGCGGGAGCTCCACGACCTCTGGTGCGAGCGCGGGCAGCAGGACCCGTACATCGGGACGCTGGTGAACGAGTACATCGCGCGCGGCGGCAGCGCGCGGGCGGTGCGGGCTGGCGAGGCGTATGTCGACGTCGGGACGCTGCACGGCTACCGCGAGGCCATGCAGCTCCTCAGCGGCGTTGTCGTGTGAACGGAGGAGCGATGGAGCGGAGCGTGCGGAACGTCGATGGCGTTGATACAACGGCGAAGCTGACCCGCGAGCAGATCCAGGAGCGCGTGCGCGGGCTCGGGCAGTGGTTCCACAACCTCGATCTCGGCGGCGTGAAGACGGCGCCGGACCATTTCCTGGGCGATTACCCGGCGTTCAAGTGGAAGAGCTTCGCCCACGCCATCCCGGCGGACCTCACGGGCAAGACGGTCCTCGACATCGGCTGCAACGCGGGCTTCTACTCGCTCGAGATGAAGCGGCGCGGCGCGGCGCGGGTCCTCGGGATCGACAGCGACGAGGACTACCTGGCGCAGGCGCGCTTCGCGGCGGAGGTCTCCGGGGCGGACATCGAGTTCCAGAACCTCTCCGTGTACGACGTCGGCAGCCTGGGAGAGCGCTTCGACATCGTGCTCTTCATGGGCGTCCTGTACCACCTCCGCCACCCGCTCCTGGCGCTGGATCTGCTGCACGAGCACGTTGTCGGGCACACGCTGGTCTTCCAGAGCATGCAGCGCGGGAGCGCCGAGGTGACGCCGCTCCAGGAGGACTATCCGTTCTCCGAGAAGCGGATGTTCGACGAGGCGGGCTTTCCCCGGCTGCACTTCGTGGAGCAGAGCTACTCGCACGACCCGACCAACTGGTGGGTGCCCAACCGCGCTTGCGCGGAGGCGATGCTGCGGAGCGCGGGCTTCGAGATCGTGAACCACCCCGAGCCCGAGGTCTACATCTGCCGCCGCCGCGAGAAGGCTGACGGCGTGCCCGGCGCGGCGTACCCGGCCCGGCGAGGCCTCACGACGAAGGGAGAGCAGGGATGATCGAAGCGGTGATGCTCTGGAACGAGCCCAACAACAAGTCGCACTGGGATTTCGAGATCGATCCCGAGTGGACGACGTTCGGGTCGATGGTGAAGCTCGCCGCGGACGCGATCCGGAGCGAGCGCCCCGGGGTGCCGCGGGTGCTGGGCGGCATCTCGCCGATCGATCCAGCGTTCGTGGCCAACATGGGCCGCCAGGGCGTGCTCGACAACGTCGAGGTGGTCGCGGTGCACGGCTTCCCTCTCGACTGGAACCACTGGCAGATCCACGAGTGGCCGAGCAAGCTCGACGAGATCCGCGCGGTGACGGACAGGCCGATCTGGATCACCGAGATCGGCGTCTCCACGTTCGGCGCCGAGGAGGTGCAGGAGTTCGGCCTGAGGCGGAGCGCCGAGCTGCTGCGCGGCAAGGTCGATCGGGTCCACTGGTACAGCCTCTACGATCTGCCGCGCGCGTGGCCGGCGACGACGCGGCATCGCGAGGCCGAGGGGTCTTCCTATTACAGGCACTTCTACATGGGGTTGCTGCGCGAGGACGGCACGCCGAAGCGCGCGCTGCGGCTCTTCCCGGAGTGCACGCCCGATTTCGGTCTGTGCCAGTGGTTTCACTTCGAGGATCACCGGCTCGACGACGCGGTGGAGTGGCTGAAGAAGCTCGGGGTGCGCCATCTCCGCACCGGCCTGAGCTGGGCCGACAGCTTCCGCCCCGGCGCGGAGGCCTGGTTCGACAGGCAGATGAGGGCGCTCGAGCCGTTCGACGTGACGCTGACCTACTGTTTCACCCCGGAGCACGCCGGCGTCCGGCCGCACCACACGAGCCCCCCGCAGCGCATCGAGGAGTTCGCGGAGTTCTGCGCCCGGATGACGCGGCGGTATGTCGGGTAGGCTGCAGCAGCTTTGCTATCGGATGAACACATCGGGTCTGACCCGATACGCCGAAGCGCCCACGGCATAGCCGCCATGTCGCTTGCAGACATTTTGCCAAGCGTCGAGGCCCCGTCCCGGATGGATGAGCTCCGATCACGCCAGTTCATGGCGCAGGAGCGGGTCGAGGCGAGGACGGCCTGAGCCTTGTAGGTGGCCAATCCTATCCTGTCTGGTCGCCGGACCAGGCGTTCGCCGCTGCTCATCCGGGCGCGCCCGCGTCATCTGTCCGCGCTTCATCCGCACCTCTGGCGCGCTGCGGCGTCGTTTGGTAGGGTGGAGATCGCTGAGCGCTGCTTCCGGATGACCTGACGTTACGCAGTCCAGGTGAGTCATGTCCCACGTCGCGAGCACCCCGAAGCGAGAGAGGGCCGAGGAACACCGCTGCATCGCGGCGGCGCCGGACAGGCGATTCGATGCGCGCGGCAGGCTCACGGGAGCCGGGGAGGCATGGCCGTGAATTTCGCCGTGCTCCGCCGCCAGGGGCGCAACGCTCCGGAGCTCGCGTGGCCGCCGTTCATGTGGCTCTCGTCCGGGCGCGCGCCGCGCTGCCTCGTCGTGCTGGCGCACCCCGACGTCGAGACCATCGGGCTCGGCGCGCGGATCGGGCGGCTCGATCCGATCGAGGTGATCCACGTGACCGACGGGGCGCCCCGCGACAGCCGCTTCATGCCGGCGGAGCTCGCCGGCCTCGGGCGCGAGCGCTACACCGCGATCCGCCGCGAGGAGGTGACGCGCGCGCTCGCCATGGCCCACGTGCCCGCGTCCAGGCTGCGGTGCCTCGGCGCTGTCGCCCAGGAGGCCATCGAGGAGGCCCCGAGCCTCGCCCGCAAGCTCGTCGAGCTGTTCGCCCGGACGCGGCCCGAGGTGGTGATCACCCATCCCTACGAGGGCGGCCACCCCGATCACGACGCGGCGGCCCTCGCCGTCCACTCGGCCGCGGTGCTCGCCCGCTGGAACGGCGTCAGCGCGCCGCTGATCTTCGAGGCGGCCTCGTACAACGCCGCGCGGGGGCACCTCGTCACCGGCGAGTTCATCCCGTATCCCGGCGTCCCCGAGATAGCCCTCCGGCTCTCCGACGAGGAGGCCTCGCGCAAGCGCGCCATGCTGGACTGCTTCTCCAGCCAGAAGGAGACGCTCGCCCCGTTCGGCGCGGAGGTCGAGCGGTTCCGGCCGGCGCCCACGTACGATTTCCGGCGGCCGCCGCACGAGGGGACGCTCCATTACGAACACCTCGGCTTTCCTATCGACGGCGCGCGCTGGCGGAAGCTGGCGGTCAAGACGCTCACGCTGCTCGGCCTCGGGCGAGAGCGGTGTCTCTGAAGGTCCCGCTCGCCAGCCCGGCGCTGTAGCAACGGGTGAGCCTGCCCGGCGGCATGGCCGGCCGCTGGGCTCGTGATCGAGCGGGCGGCGCTGGGCGACGGCGCCTCTTTCCCGCCCGGCGATGTGGACGCTCGTTCCCATGATGCGTACACTCGTCCATATGACGAACCCTGACGATACCCGGTCCATGCGCGAGCGGATGCTCGCGGGGGACCCGTACATCGCCGATGACCCCGAGATCGCGGAGCGGAGCGCCGCTGCGCTGGACCTCATGGCGGCCTACAACGCGACCTCGGTACGGCAGCGCCCGCTGCGCCGTCGCCTGCTCGAGCAGCTGCTCGGGTCGGTCGGCGAGGGGACGGAGATCCGGCCGCCGTTCTACGTGGACTATGGCGCGCACATCACCATCGGGGCGCGCTGCTTCGCGAACTTCGGGCTTGTCGCGCTCGACGTCGCGCCGATCACCCTCGGCGACGACGTGCAGATCGGGCCGAACGTGCAGCTCCTCACGCCGACCCACCCGGTCGAGCCGGAGCCCCGGCGACAGAAGTGGGAGGCCGCGAAGCCGATCAAGATCGGCAACAACGTGTGGCTCGGCGGCGGCGCCATCGTGCTGCCGGGGGTGACGATCGGCGACAACACCGTCGTGGGGGCCGGCTCCGTCGTCACGCGCGATCTGCCGGCCAACGTGATCGCCGTCGGCAACCCCGCTCGCGTGATCCGCTCGATCGACGGCGCCGGGGCCGCGCCGGCGCCTGGCGACGCGCGAGGGTGACGGGGGCGCGATGAGCGCGAGGAGGGCGAGGGCCGCCGCGCCGGCGCGGCGGGCCCGCCGCCACGACCCAGGGCGCAGGGAGCGGCTTGTCGCGACGGCGCTCGACGTGATCGCCGAGCAGGGGGCCGCCGGCGCCTCGCACCGAGCCATCGCGCGGGCCGCCGACGTGCCGCTCGGCTCGACGACATACCACTTCGCCTCGATCGACGAGCTCCTCGCCGCGGCGTTCACGAGGCACGCGGAGACCGTGGCCGCCCGCTTCGAGGAGCGGATGCGCGCCGCGCGCGACCGGGAGGCCGCCGTCGATTGCCTTGTCGAGCACCTCGCCTGCGACCTGCTCGGCTCGTCGCGCGACCTCGTGCTCAGCGTCGAGCTCTATGTCGCTGCCGCCCGGAGCCCCGCGCTGCGGGCCGTCACCCAGGCCTGGATGCTGCGAAGCAGGCGAGCGCTGGAGCGCCACTTCGACCCGGTGACAGCGCGGGAGCTCGACGCGCTCGTCGAAGGCCTCGTGCTGCACAGCGCGCTCTCTACAGATCCGATGAGCGCCGAGCAGATCCGGCACGCCATCCGCCGCTTCACCCGCTGAGCGCCGGCCGAGCCGCCGTGGGGCTGTCGAGACCGGGCTCCACGTGGCCGCCGGCACGGACGGAGCGGGGTGGCGGCCCTTGTCGCGCCGCCCGATCCCCCTGCATCACTTGACGATGGCCGGATCCTCGATCGTGAAACACTCGACCGACGACGCCGCGTATTTCACCGCATTGTACCAGAACTGCGAGATCTGGAAGACCTGCGCCGCCGATCTCTCATAGCAGGGGCTGTTCGGGTCCGTGTACGTCCGGGGATCGATGCACGACGCCGTCCCGAGCCACTGGCCAGAATAGGTCACCCACTCGTCGCCATACGCGACGACGCGGCCCTTGCCGACCTCCTCGTGCACCGCGAAGTTGTTCGTGCCGTCGGTGCAATCGACTGTCGCGTTCGTCGACTTGATCGAGCGCGCGACGTACGCGCCCACGCTCTGGATGTCCTTGCCGATCGGCGTGTCCTGGTTCCAGGTGCCCACGCTCCCGGGGAGGGGGCCGCCGAGCGGCACCGGGCCGCCCCAGCAGTTGCAATCCGGGCAGCCGATCCGCGCAGGATCCAGCAGGCCGTCGGTGTTGAACTGGATGTCGGTGAACGAGAGGAGCTGGTTGGTCGCCGTGACGTCGTGGATGGTGCATCCCTGTCCATTGCACTGATAACCGCTCAGCGCGATGAGACCACCGCCGTTGTTGACCCAGTCCTTGAGCGCGCTCACCTCGTCCGCGGTGAACTGCCAGGGCGCCCCGTCGTCGTTCTGTGCGCCCTTCGTCACCATCCACTGGAGGAGTATCACGTCGTACCTGGCGAGGAACTCCGGCGTGAGCGTGGGCTTCTCCGTGTTGTAGTTGTCGACCTGGGCCGTGCTCTGCGTGTTCAACCAGCTCTGGAGCGCCGTGGTGCTGTCGCTGCTGCACGGACCCCAGACACCTTCGTGGCCGATCGACGCGATGTTGATGCAGGTGCAATTGCCCTCGTCATCGCACGTCGTCTGGTGACCGGCGTCAGGCGGCGGCGTGCTGCCCGGACCCGAGCTCGTCAGCCCGATCTCGCCGCCGAAATCGCCGCTGCTGCTGCTGCTGCTGCTGCCCGCGCCGCTGGCGCTCTGGCCGCCCCCGCCGCTCCCCGTGGCGTTGCCCTTGTCGCCGTCGCCGCCCCCCGAACAGGCGATGACGGGCAGCCAGAGGGCTGCGAGCACAGCGGAGAAGCGAGCCGCGAGCTGGAGCGCTGTCATGACCCATAGAGTATCACTCCCCGCGGCGGACTGGCGGTCCAAAATCGCGCGGGAGCTCTCCGCCGGCGGGCGCTGCAGGCTCCTCGATCTCCAGCCGCGCGAGCCTCCCGCGCTACAGCTCCGGCGTGAGCGCTGCCCCATCCCCGACCGGCTGGAGCCTTCATTCATCGCAGCGCCCGACGAGGAACCAGCGCACGCCGAGCGCCCCGGGCTGGAGCGCGACGCAGACCTCGCCGCCCACCTCCACCGCTTCGTACAAATCGCTGTCGACCGTGACCTCACCTTCCTGCGCCGGTCCCCAGGGCTCTCCGACCATGACGAGGACGGTGAGGGCGAGGGTGACGAGCGCAGTCCAGACGAGCGACGGCTCCCAGTCGATCACGTGGAGATCGAAGATCGCGCGGACCGTCAGGAACAGCCCGGGACCGAACAGCGGCACCATGAGCGAGGGCCGGATCTCGTTCCGAGCGTCCGAGATCGCGTAGAGCCCGCGCCCTGCGAGGAGCAGCGCCACCGTGGCGAGCGGGATCGCGGCGAGCGTCGCGACCGCGGCCTCGTAGGGCCGGGGGTAGAGCAGGGCCCAGGCCATGGTCCCCGCGCTGAGGACGGTCGCGGCGCGCGCGACCCGACGCGCCCTCGCGAGCGCCCGGCGGCGCTCTTCCTCGGTCTGCCCGAGCTCCGTCCGCCGGAGCAGCTTGGCCTTGGCGCGCCTCCGATCGAGCGCGTCGAGGTCGGGGATGGCCGCGAGCCAGTCGTCGAGGGCAGCGTCGCGCTCGCAGTGGAGGTCGGTCTTCACCGGCTTCCGCCCGGCCTCGCGGAGCTCGAAGACGAGCCGCTGAAAGCCGTGCTGCCTGGGGATGATCCGGAGCCCCCGGACCTCGTCCCGGCGCAGCCGGCGCCGGCCAACCCCCAGATCCACGAGCTCGATCGCGTCCTCGAACAGGACGGCGCGCTTGCTCCTGATCCAGGCGATGCAATAGGCGCCGCCCAGCGCGAAGCCGAGCCCCGTGACCGCGAGGACGACGCTCAGGACATCGGCCGCCGGTTCCGGTCTCCAGGACAGCGCGACGCCGACGAGCGCGAGCCCCATCGCCAGCAGCACCGCCCCGGCCCCCTGGCCGAGGAGCCGTTGCCGGCGGTTCGGCCGCACCACGCGCGGCCAGGTACAGAGCTCGCTGCGGTCCTCGGCTGCTCCAGCCATCGCTCGCCTCACCTCCACCGGCGTCGACCCTAGCACGGTGGCCGCGCCGATCTCCGGCCGCGCACATTCGCATCCCGGCGCCGTTCCCGGGGGG
Source organism: Sorangium sp. So ce176 (assembly GCF_051519835.1). Taxonomy (NCBI): domain Bacteria; kingdom Pseudomonadati; phylum Myxococcota; order Polyangiales; family Polyangiaceae; genus Sorangium; species Sorangium sp. So ce176. The sequence continues at coordinate 8,958,286 of NZ_CP150371.1, read as the reverse complement.
TTGGGCGCGGGCGAGAGAGCCGTGATATCCTGTCCGCCCGAAAGGCAATACCTATGCACTCTTGGCAATTCATCGGCGAGCCGTCGTCGAACGGTACGGTCGGGCGCGACTTCACCGTGGTCGACGTCCTCGAGCTCTTGTCGCCGGCCTCCGGCGCCGGTCGCGGGCCCTCATGTTCGATGTGATCATCGCGGGGTGCGGGCCGACGGGGGCGATGCTGGCCGCCGAGCTGCGGCTTCACGATGTGCGGGTACTCGTTCTGGAGAAGGAACCCGTGCCCGTTTCGTCGTTCGTCCGCATCGTCAGTCTGCACATCCGCAGCATCGAGCTGATGGCGATGCGCGGACTGCTGGATCGCATTCTCGAGCGCGGAAGACGGCGTCCTGTCGGCGGTATCTTCGCCGCCATCGCCAAGCCCACGCCCGAGGGCCTGGATTCCGCGCACGCCTATCAGCTGGGCATCCCGCAGCCGGTCGTGAATCATCTGCTCGAAGAACATGCGATCGAGCTGGGGGCGCAGGTCCGGCGCGGTTGTTCGGTCGTCGGTCTCGAGCAGGACGACGAGGGCGTGACCGTCGAGCTGCCCGGCGGGGAACATCTGCGTTCGCGCTATCTCGTCGGCTGTGACGGCGCGCGCAGCACGGTGCGCAAACGGCTCGGCGTCGGCTTCCCTGGCGAGCCCTCACGGAACGACACGCTCATGGGCGAGATGGAAGTGGGTGTACCGCAGGAGGAGATCGCCGCCAGGGTGGCCGAGATCAGCGCGACCAACAAGCGATTCTTGATGATCAAGCCCTTCGGCGAAGGGGTCTATAGCGTCGTGGTCCCCGCCGCGGGGGTCAGCGACCGCGCGGAGCCGCCCACCCTCGAGGATTTCAAACAACAGTTGCGCACCATCGCCGGAACCGATTTCGGCGTGCACTCCCCGCGCTGGTTGTCCCGCTTCGGGGACGCCACCCGGCTGGCCGAGCGTTACCGGGTGGGGCGGGTGCTGCTGGCCGGCGATGCGGCGCACATCCATCCACCCGCCGGCGGTCAGGGCCTCAACCTGGGGGTTCAGGACGCGTTCAACCTCGGCTGGAAGCTGGCCGCGCAGATCCGCGGCTGGGCGCCGGAGACACTTCTGGACACCTACCATGCCGAACGTCATCCGGTCGCCGAGGACGTGCTGGACAACACCCGCGCCCAGGTGGCGCTGACGTCCGCCGAACCGGGCTCACAGGCCGTGCGCAGGCTGCTCACCGAGCTGATGGACTTCGACGAGGTGAACCGCCATCTCATCGAGAAGATCACCGCGATCGGCATCCGCTACGACTTCGGCGAGGGCCCCGACCTGCTCGGCCGCCGCCTGCGCGACATCGAGGTGAAACAGGGCAACCTCTACAGTCTGCTGCATCGCGGCCGCGGTCTGCTGCTGGACCGCACCGGACGCCTGACCGTCGGCGGCTGGTCGGACCGGGTCGATCACCTCGCGGATCCCACCGCGGTGCTCGATGTTCCCTGCGTCCTGCTACGCCCCGACGGCCACGTCGCCTGGATCGGCGACGATCAGCAGGACCTGGACGACCACCTCTCCCGCTGGTTCGGCGAGCCCGCCGGCTGATCTCGCCTGAGCGACCGACAATGAACGCGAGCACGCCTGTCTCGGGTCAATAGGCAAATCAAGCCGGATCGCAGCGCGAGGAGCCACGCGTGCGTTTCGGAGCGGCGTCATCCGGCGGACCGCATCCGTAGTTGATGCTCACCTCGCCTGCCCGACGCGGCGCTCCTCTCCCTCGTCGCGCTCGGGCCCTCCGTGCTCGTGCATGCGCTCACCTCTCGGCCTGACAGCCGCGATCCACGGACACACATCGCGATGTATGAGAACCGCTGCTATCCGGCGTGCTCTGTGTTACATCGGTGGATGAGTCTCGGCTCCACGACGCGTCGATTGCGCTGATGTGCCCTTGACACAACGAAGCTCGATGTGATGGCGTACTCCGCGGGGGAAGAATGCACCTTCGGATGGTCGCCGCGCCGCATCGTCTGCGTCGAACGGGCGTGTGCTCCGCGCCTCGACGGCGGCGCATGCGCTGGCCGGGGACCGGGCTGGTCGTGGGGCTCGCGTCCCTTCTCTCCGCCTCCTGCGCGCCGGAAGAGCCCCATCCTCCCGAGAACGCGATCTTCCTCGGGGCGCTCCTGCCCTTCTCCGGCAGGGAGTCCGCCATCGGCCGTAACCTCGAGCAAGCGATGTTGCTCGCGGTCCAGGATCTGAACGCCGCGGGGGGGCTCGACGGGAGGCCGTTCCACCTCCGGAGCCGAGATAGCCACTCCAGCGCGGAGCGCGGGTTCGACGAGCTGCTCAAGCTGCTCTACACAGATCAGGTCCGCTACCTGATCGGGCCGGAAGAGAACGGGCTCGCCCGCGATATAGCGCGGGACGTGAAGGCGCTCGACGTGTTCCACATGCTGCCGGGCTATGCCGCGCCCACCGTCGCGCGCAGCGAGACGATGGGCGGCTGGATGCGGCTCGCCCCCTCCTCGTTCGACGTCGGTTGCACGCTGGCGCGCATCGCCTTCGACGAGGGCATCGGTACCGTGAACAGCCTGGCCGCGCTCGACGACTACAACACCACCGTCAGCAGCGAGTTCACGACCCGCTTCGCGGCGCTCGGGGGGAGGATCCTCCCCTCGGTGACGTTCACGCCAGGCCAGCAGACGTATGCGAGCAAGATCGAGTCCGCCTTCGACGCGAAGGCCGGCCGGACGCTCCTGGCCTCGTATCCCACCACCGGCTCGACCATCGTGACGGAATGGGCCGTCTCCGGGCGCCCGGGCACCTGGTTCCTCGGCCCCGCGCTGCGCACCGAGGTGCTCCTCGCCAACATCCCGACAGGCTCCCTCGACGGATACGTCGGGGTCTCGCCGTCGCTCAGCCTGCCGAGCGAGTGCCGCATGATGGCCGAGGGCCAGCAGGTGGTCGACTGCACGACCGGGAACGCCGCCGCCTTCATCGGGCATTTCTCCACCTTCTGGGGCGGCGAGGCGCCGCTGCCCGCGGCCCACTTCTATTACGACGGGGTCGTCCTCGTCGCGATGGGCCTCGCGTTCGCCCAGGCGAAGAGCGGGGCGATCCCGACCTCCGGTCACGATCTGCACGAGATCATCCGCGATCTCAACGACCCGGCCAACGAGGTCGCCTCGTGGCGCGACCTCCCCGCGGCGATGGCCAAGCTTCGCGCGGGCACCCCTCTCCGCTACGTCGGCGCGGCCGCCGAGTACCAGTTCGATGACTACGGGGCGAACAGGCACTACTTCATGCAGCAGTGGACCGTCGAAGGCGACAGCTTTGTCGATCTCGACCCGGTCCCCGTCAGCTGCGTCGGCGGGAGATGAGCCCGCCGCGAGACAGCGCTTCACGCAGGGATGCTGCGTACGACACGACGAATCACAGAGCATAAGGGGGTATCATGAACAGAATCGGACGACGCTGGGTGGCGGCCTTCGGTCTCGCGCTGATGGCGGCGGCATGCGAATCGGGCGGCACCGCCGGCCCGAGCGAGCAAGCCTTGCCCATCCAGCGCGCGCCGACGCCCGAGAGCGAGTTCACCGCAAAGGAGATCGAGACGACGCTCGACACGCTCGTCGCCGAGTTCAACGAGGGCGCCGTCGAGCCCATGCAGATGGCGATCCTGCTGAAGGAGCTCGGCGGGTTCTTCACGCCGATCACCACGGGGGCGAACCGAGCCATGGGCGAGCTCGGGGTCACGGGGAACGTGGTCGGGCCCAGTGGACAGGGGAGCGATCAGCAGCAGAGGGCGGAGGCCCAGGGGGAGCAGATTGTACAGGCGGTCGCGGACGGCGCCGAAGGGATCGGCGTCTCGCCCTTCGGCGAGGCCATCGCGGCCGGCATCGAGGAGGCCGTCGCCGACGGGGTTCCCGTGGTGACGCTCGACACCGACGCGAAGGACTCGAAGCGCGCCATCTATGTCGGAACCATCAGCGAGGCGGCCGGCGTCACGGCAGGAGAGACCCTGCTCGCGTTGCTGCCCCCGGCGCCGGGCACGGTGGTGATCCACGGCGCGGACGACCCGTCCTGGGTCGACGGGATGAATCGAATGCAGGGGGCTCGGGGCGTCCTCGAGAAAGCCGATTACAAGGTCGTGGTGCGCGCGATCACCTGGTCCCCGCCGGGGGAGGCCGCTGACGTCGAGGCGATGAAGGCCCTGATCGAGACGGCGGACCCGCCCGTCGTGGGGTTGCTCGGCCTGCACAACGTCTCGTACCGGTGCGCGATGGCCGCGGAGGCCGCGGAGGCCGCGGGCGCGAAGAGGCTCCCCGTCGTCGCCTTCGACTTCGAGCCGAAGACCGTCGAGTACCTGCGCCGGGGGCGCATCGACGCGACGCACGCCCAGCGGCAGTACTATGCAGGGTACCTCGTGCCCTACATCCTCTACGGCATCAAGACCATCGGCCTCGACGCGACCAAGGCGCTCTTCGCCCCTCGGATGTTCGACGAGAGCCGGCTCAACGTCGGCCTCGACGTGGTCCCGTCGGACAAGGTCGAAGAGTACAACGCCTTCCTCGACTCGATCGGCGTGGTTCAGTAGCGGCGCCTCGCGAGCGACCGGCTACGCCTCGACTGCGCTGAGCACGAGCTCGCGGCCGAGACGGCGCGAAGCGATCTCCGGGAGCAGCCCCGGGATCCCTCGTCCGCAGATCACCTCAGCTCGTAGACGTCGACCGTGTCCACCATCACGTGGGGCACGAGGACGCGTCCACGCTTCGTGTCGTAACCGATATCCGTGGGCGTCTTCTGCTCGGTGATGGGGCGCCGCGCGGTCGCGCGGGTGGGCTCGACAGCGGACGGCCACGCGCGACGGGGCGCCGGGGAGGAGGAGGAGCTGCAACAGACGGATGGGTTCGCCGACGTCGCGCGGAGAGCCCGCCAGCTTGTTCACGGACAGCCGCCTCGCACGGGCTCCGGCCGCGCTGCCGGCCGCGTCGCAGTGGGATCATCGGCGGGTCGCGATGGGGGTGTCCGCACAGCAGCAGGCTCATCCATCGCCGATGACCCGGCGCTGCGCGGGTCTTCCGCGTCGAGGGTCGAGGGTCGCCGCGAGCCGCAGCGGGCGGAGGGAGGGGGAAAACGAAAAACCGACGCGATGCCGCTTGCATGTCGCGTCGTAGCGGAGTAGGTTGCTCCCTTCCTCACGACGTCACTGGCTCTCGACACGATGCTTTCTCTCTCCCTTTCACAAGGGAGATTATCGCTCGCGCGGATGACTGGACGACGCACCGTGTGCTTGCGCAGGTTTCGCTGCGCGGCACGTCACCGTTCGACCGATAACGGCTTCATCGAATGGCAGGCGAAGAGCGCTCAGGAGCGCATCTGTAAGCCGTGAAAGCAATGTGTCATGGGTAATCGTCTTTACGTCGGCAATCTTTCGTACAGCACCACGCGCGAGTCCCTCGAGTCCGCGTTCGCCGGCAGCGGTGAGGTCCGGGAGGTCGCGATGCCGACCGACCGCGAGACCGGCCAGCCGCGCGGGTTCGCGTTCGTCACGATGGGCTCGGCCCAGGCGGCGAACAGCGCGATCTCGCAGCTCAACGGCATGATGCTCGATGGGCGCGCGCTCAAGGTGAACGAGGCGCAGGAGCGCCCGGCCGGCGGCGGTGGTGGCGGCGGCGGCGGTCGCGGCTTCGGCGGTGGCGGCGGGCGCGGCGGCGGCGGCGGCCGCGATCGTTACTGATCGCTCCGTTCGTTCAGTCGACATAGGGCGGCGGACCCCCGAAGGTCCGCCGCTTTTTTTTCGCTCATCGATAGAGCTCGCTGGGGAGCCAGTCGCCGGGTTCAGGCAGATTGCCGGGGGCGTGGCAGGGGGGCGACCTCGCACGCGCGCAGGTCCGGAATCGGTGGGTCTTCCGGTGTGGAGCCACGCTTGTTGTCGGGCCCCTCGGTGGCCGTGATCGGATACGCTTCGTGCACCGGACCGGTCCGGGTGGAGCTCCCGATGACCGCGGAGCGCTCGCGTCAACCAACACGCCCGTTCGCGGGCGTCCTGAGATGGAGTCATCATGCAACGACAGACCGCGTTGAAGCGACAGAAAGAGCGCGCTCGTATCGAGAAGCAGCGCGAGAAGACGGCGAGCCGCATCGAGCGCCGCAATGACAAGGGGGCGAGCGGCTCCCAGGTGCCGGGGGAAGACCCGGACATCGCGGGCATCGTCCCGGGGCCTCAGCCTCAGGTCGTCGATTGAGGCCCGCGATCGAGGGGGGCCTGCCGGCCGAGGGGGACGTCGCCTCGGAGGTCTCGGCGGCGCGGCGGGCGATCATCGAGCAAAGCGCCGATTCGCTCGGACGTACGTGGGCTGACGGGTGTCGGCGGGAGCTGCTGCAGGAGGGGCGTCGCGCGTCCGGGGGCTGGCCGGGGACCCTGCGCGAGGCACGGGCGCGCGTGGAATGCGCCCTCCACGTCGAGATGCGTGGCCGCAAGCTGCCCGCGATCACCGAGGTCGAACGCGAGCTCGCCGTCCGGACGACGTACGCGAGCGCCCGCAACGCGTGGCGCAAGTGCGTCGACGCCACGACGCGCTGACCCGCTGTTAGCGCGCCCTCCCAGAAGTGGAGTTCGCCCCGGGTTCGATCCCTGTTCTTGATGGGGATCTCCGGTCCAACCGGCCTCATGCGTTGGCGCCCTGCAGGTACGCGCCGACGCCGGTGCTCCCGCCAGGGCGCACCGCCGCCGTCCTGCCCGCGCCGCCGCTTCGCCCAACCCTGGGCACGCTCAGTCGTAGTACTCGTTCCCCAGGTGCGTGATCAGCTCTTCTCCCATCATCCAGCGCAGCGTGTTCTTCAGCTTCATCGACTGGATGAACAGGTCGTGCTCCGGGTAGAGCTCCGGCGCGGTCATCGGGCTCTTGAAGTAGAAGCTCAGCCACTCCTGCGTCCCGCTGAAGCCCGCCCGCGCCGCCAGGTCCAGGAACAGCGCCAGATCGAGCACGATCGGCGCCGCGAGGATCGAGTCCCGGCAGAGGAAGTTCACCTTCATCTGCATCGGATAGCCGAGCCACCCGAACAGATCGATGTTGTCCCACCCCTCCTTCGCGTCCCCGCGCGGCGGATAATGCTCGATCCGCACCTTGTGGTAGAGCTTCGAATACAGCTCCTTGTAGAGCCCCGGCTGGAGGATCTGATCGAGCACGCTGAGCTTCGACGCCTCCTTCGTCTTGAACGAGTCCGGATCGTCGAGCACAACGCCGTCGCGGTTGCCGAGGATGTTCGTCGAGAACCACCCCGAGATGCCGAGCATCCGCGCCTTGAGCGCCGGCGCGATCACCGTCTTCATCAAGGTCTGCCCCGTCTTGAAGTCCTTGCCCGCGATCGGCACCCCGTGATGGCGCGAGAGCTCCGACGCCGCCGGGAAATCGACGGTCAGGTTCGGCGCCCCGTTCGCGAACGGGACCCCCTCCTTGATGCACGCCCAGGCGTAGATCTGCGAGTTCGAGATCCCGGGGTGGTTCGACAGCAGCCCCGCCTCGAACGCGGCCACCGACGTATGCACGTCCGACGGCGCGATGAAGATCTCCGTCGATCCGCACCACACAGCCACCGCCCTGTCCGCCCCGCGCGACCGCACGAAGCCGCGGATGTCGTCCCGCACCTGCTCCACCATGTCGGCCTTGCTGCGGCCCGTCTTCACGTGCGGGCCGTGGAGCCGGCGCACGTAGTCCGGGTAGAACACCGCCTTCATCGGCGTCACCGCCGCGAGCTCCTCGCGGACCGCATCGAGGTGCGCCGCCTCGAGCACCTTCGCCTCGACCGCCGCCTCATGCGCGTTGTCAGGGAAGATGTCCCATCCGCCGAACTCCAGATCATCGAGCGACGCCAGCGGGACGAAGTCCTTGATCCTCGGGGAGCGGTTCTCCGTGCGCTTGCCCAGCCGGATCGTCCCGAGCTGGGATAGCGCCCCCACCGGCGCGGCCACCCCGCGCCGCGCGAGCATCACGCCCGCGATCGTCGTCGTCGACACGGCCCCGAGCCCCGGGAGGAGCACGGCCAGCTTCCCCTGCGGCTTCACCAGCTTCTGCGGCTGCTTCATCCGATCCTCTCCTCGCTCGATCCAGTTCAGCCGCTCCCGGCCTGTTGTTCGTCGCCGGCTCAGCCGTTCGCGGCCTGCGGCAGCGGCGCGTCGCTCTCCGACGCCAGCCCGGGCGCGTGGCGGGTCAGCCCGAGCACGCCCCGGAACCCCTCGATCGTCCGGCGCAATCCCACCCGGAGCGGCACCTTCGGCTCGAACCCGAGCGCCCGCTTCGCGTGATCGATGACCGGCTGCCGCTGCCGCGGATCGTCCTGCGGCAGCGGGCGGAACGCGACGCGGCTCCGGCTCCCGGTCAGGTGAATCACCTCCTCGGCGAGCTCCAGCACCGTGAACTCCTCGGGGTTCCCGAGGTTCACCGGGCCCGTCTCCGTGGGGTGCTCCATCAGCCGCACGATCCCCTCGACGAGATCGTCCACGTAACAGAAGCTCCGCGTCTGCGAGCCGGCGCCGTACACCGTCAGATCCTCGCCCCGCAGCGCCTGGACGATGAAGTTCGACACGACGCGCCCGTCGTCGAGCGCCATCCGCGGACCGTAGGTGTTGAAGATCCGCGCCATCCGGACCTCGACGCCGCGGCGACGGTGGAAGTCCATCACCAGCGACTCGGCGCAGCGCTTCCCCTCGTCGTAACACGAGCGGATCCCGATCGGGTTCACCGAGCCGCGGTAGCTCTCCGGCTGCGGGTGGACCTCGGGATCGCCGTACACCTCGCTTGTCGACGCCTGGAAGACCCGCGCCCCGCAGCCCTCGGCGAGCTTCAGCGCGTTGTGCACGCCCACCACGTTGACCATCGTCGTCCGGACCGGATCGCGCTGGTAATGGGGCGGGCTCGCCGGCGAGGCGAGGTTGTAGATGCGGTCGACCTTGACGTCGTACGGCTGGGTGACGTCGTGCTCCATCAGCCGGAAGCGGCGGTGGTTGAGGAGGTGGGCGACGTTGGCCTTGGAGCCGGTCGAGAGATCGTCGAGCGCGACGACCTCGTGGCCGTCGCGGATCAGCCGATCACACAGGTGGGAGCCGACGAAGCCGGCGCCTCCGGTCACCAGGATGCGCAGCGCAGCGCTCATGTCTCTCTGACCTCCTCTCCAGAAGACGACGACCGCCCGCCAGCCCCCGGAGGGGCGAGCGCGATGAGATCCATCCTCGTCACGGTCGCTTCGTCATCCTTCATTGGCAGCACGCTGTTCCAAGCCCGACACCGCACGTCGATGTCACTGTCTCCGGTCCCCTGGGAGCTCCTGCTCGTCGAGCAGCTCCCGGGCAGCTCTCTCGAGCGCCTCGGCGCGGTGCGCCGCTGTGTGCCGGGCGAGCACGCGCTCGCGCGCCCGCTGCCCGATCGCGATCCGCTCCCGCTCCGGGAACTCGCGCAGCATGCGCAGCGCCTCCTCCGAGGAGCGGGCGACAAGGATCTCCTTGCCAGGCTCGAAGAGCTCGTCGAGACCCGGCCAGTCGTCGCTGATCACCGGCACGCCGCACGCCGCCGCCTCGAACAGGCGCACGCTCGGCGAGTACCCCGCCTCGATCATGTCCTGCCGCGTGACGTTGAGCGTGAAGCGCTGCGCGCCGTAGAAGGCGCGGTGCTCGCCCGGCGGGATGTGATCCGTCCTGTCGACGTTGGCCGGCCACGCGATGTCCGCCGGGTACTGCGGCCCGGCGACGGCGAAGCGGCCCTGCTCCCAGCGGCGCGCCGGCTCGACAAGCAGCCGGTCCAGCGTGGGCTGGCGATCGGCGCTGTAGGTGCCGAGGTAGCCGAGATCCCACCGGGGCGAGGCGCGCTCCGGGAAGTACTCGTCCGGATCCACCGAGCAGTAGAGCGGGCGCGCCCGCTTCGCCCCGTAGCGGCGCTCGAGCAGGTCGAGCGTCGGGCCGCCGGTGAACGAGAGGTAGAGGTCGTACCGCGGGATGAGCGCCGCCGACAGGTACTCGGTGTCGCCCCGCTCGAGCTTCTTCAGCGTCACCGGCGTGTCGATGTCGTAGAACGCCGTCTTCCCGCGCGCCGTCTCCGTCACCCACGCGCCGACAGCGACCCCGTCGGGCACGTACGACCCGACAACCACCATGTCCGCGTCGCGCACCGCCTCGCCGAAGCGCGCGCGGAGGTCGTCGAGGCTCTGGTAGAGCGCGGTCTGGCCGTAGGGCGGGCGCGGGAGATCGCGGTTCTCCGCGTAGAACCAGAGGTCCCGCTCGAGGAACAGCACGCGGTGGCCGCGCTGCGCCAGCCGCTTGATCAGCCCGCGGTAGGTCGTCGCGTGGCCGTTGCCCCACGACGAGGTGATCGAGAGGCCCAGGAAAACGAAGGAGATTGTCTTCACGGCGCTGTCGCGGTGAGGGGTAGGTCGTCTGGGCGGGCGAGCAGCGCTTCGACCTGCTTCGCCCGCTCCGCATAGGTGTGCGCGGCGAGCACGCGCTGCTTCGCCGCCTTGCCGATCGCGCGCGCCCGCTCGGGCGTGAGCGCCCGGAGGATCTCCGCTACCTCGTCGCCGTTCCTGGCGACCAGCACCTCGCGCTCGGGCTCCAGGAAGAGCTCGATCCCCTCCCACGCGTCGGTGATGAGGCACGCGGCCGCGCCCGCGGCCTCGAAGACCCGGGTCGCCGGCGAGAAGCCGACCGACGCCATGCTGTCGCGCGCCACGTTCAGCACCGCGCGCGCGCTCGCGTTGAAGGCGTTGTGATCCGCCGTGTAGACGTGCCCGACGTACCGGACGTTCGGCGGCATCGCCTTGTCCTGCCAGCCGCTGCCGCCGAGCAGGAACCTGAGCCCGGGGAGCGCGGCCGCCGGCCGGAGGAAGAACTCCTCGACGCGCCCCTCGCGGTCCGGCAGGCGGTTGGCGAGGAGCGCGAAATCGCAGTCGAACCGCGGATCCGGCGCGACCTCGAAGTGCGTCTCGGGGTCGAGGGCGTTGTAGATCGGCACGCAGCGCCGCGCGCCGAGCGCCTCGTAGCCGCGCACAACGGGGTCGCCTCCGCCGTAGGTGAAGACAAGGCTGTAGCGCGGGATCTGCTGCCGGAACGCGTCGGACGGGTCGGTCCGGACCCGCTCGAGCGTGGCCGGCGCGTCGACGTCCCAGAAGAGGGTCGTGAGCCCCGGCCGCTCGAGCGAGGCGACCTCGGCCTCGAGGAGCTCGTCGAACACGCCGACGCCGCTCGCCTTGACGACGACGTCCGCGCTCCGCGCCTGCTCGACGAGCCGCCGGGGCTCCGCCGGGTCGGTGCCCGAGTAGACGACAACGCGGGCCCACGGCGGGTCCTCGATGTCGCGGTGCTTCTGCCGGTCGTAGGCGTCCGGCTCGTAGAAGGTGACCCGGTGGCCGCGCGCGGCGAGGGCGCGGATGATGCCGCGGTAGTAGGTCGCGGCTCCGTTCCAGTAGGCGGAGACGAGGCTCGATCCGAAGAAGGCGATGGTGAGCGATCGGCTCGAGGTCGGGCGTCGGTTCATGCGGTGGCTCGCTGGGTGGTGGCGGCGGGCGCGGGGCGGTCGACCTCGATGCCGAGGTCGGCCGAGATGCTCAGCAGCTCGTCGACGCGGTGGGCGCACGTGTGGCGCGCGAGGACTGTCTTGCGCCCCCGCTCCGCCAGCTCGGCGGCCATCGCGGGCTCGGCGAGGAGCGCCCGCAGGTGCTTCTTCATCTCGTCGCCGTCGCGGGCGACGAGGTAGTCGAGCCCGGGCGAGAACAGCCCCTCCGCGTCGCTCCACGGCGAGCAGACGAGCGGGATCGCGCACGCCAGGGCCTCGAACGGCCGGATGGTCGGGATGCCCGGGAGCGACTCGACGTAGGGCCGCCGCGGCACGTGGACGGTCACCCGCGCCCGCGCGAACGCGTCGGGCGCGCGGTGGTTGGGGAGCCAGCCGCGGTGCTCGATCCCGGCGGCCTCGAGGGCGGCGCGGGCGTGCTCGGGGTAGCGCACCCCGTGCACGCGGGCGGAGAGGCGGAGGTCGCGCGCCGGGCCGATCAGGAACTCGTCGAGCTCGCGCGCGCGCTCCTCGTCGCCCCAGTTGCCTACCCACACGAGGTCGCGCTCGGGCTTCACGTCGCGGCGCGGCCGGAACACCCGCGCGTCCGCGGCCTCGTGCCAGATGAAGGCGCGGCGGGCCCAGCACCGCTCGAGGTAGATGTCGCGGATCACCCGGCCGAAGGCGAGGACGCCGTCGTAGTGGGTGAGGTCGTAGCGGGTCATGGCCCCGGGATCCGTGACCGACCGGTGGTGCGTGTCGTGGAAGAGCAGCCTGTACGACGCGCCCGTCCGGTGCGCGCCGACGCGGGCGACGAGCTCGGGCTCGCTCCACTCGTGGACGATGACCAGCGAGGCGCCCTCGAGCGCCTGGTCCATGTCGAGCGAGGCGAGGTCGTACCGGATCGGGTCGACGTGCGGATAGACGTCCCGCACCTCGCGCAGCGGCGCCTCGCCGTTGTCGGCGACGAGGTTCTGGAGGCTCCAGGCGTCGCGCGGCTCGAAGACGCGGACCTCGTGCCCGCGCTCGGCGAGCTCGGTGACAACGCCGCGGAGGAAGTGCGCGTTGCCGTGGTTCCAGTCGGACAGCAGCGAATGGCAGAAAAGGACGATGCGCATGGGGCTCACTCGCCTCCCACGGCGGCAGCGGCGGCCTCGCGCGCCGGCGAGCGCCTCGCGGCGAAGGCGCGCCGGCGGAGGTCGCCGTAGAGGTGCAGGTAGCCGCGGACCATCCGCCGCGGCGAGAAGTCGAGGGCGCGGGCGCTGGCGCGGGACGCCATCTCCCGGCGGGCGCCGGGATCGTCGATCAGCGCCTGGAGCGCGCGCCGGAGCGCCTCCGCGTCGCCGGGGTCGACGTAGAGGGCCGCGTCCCGCCAGACCTCGCGCAGGCTGGGGATGTCGCCCAGGACGAGCGCGCAGCCGGAGAGCGCCGCCTCGAGCACCGACAGGCCGAACGGCTCGTAGCGGGCCGGGTGCGCGTAGATCGACGCGCGGGCGAGCGCGCCGGCCACGCCGGCGGGGGAGAGCACGCCGAGGTGCTCGAGCGACGGGATCGGCCGCGCGCCCCCGCCGGGGTGGACGTCGCTGCCGGCCACCCGGATCGGCCAGGGAAGGCGAGGGGCCACCTCGCCGAGCGCCGCGACGTTCTTGGCCTGGTCCCAGAGCCGCCCGACGGCGAGGATGAACTCCTCCTTCGGCTGCGGGGCGAACCGATCGGGGTCGGCCGCGTTGGGGATCACCGCCGCGCGCGGCTGCGGGGAGAGCGCGCCGTGGTGGCGCAGCAGGGCGTCGAGCATCGCCCGGGTCGGCGCCACCACCGCGGACGCGGCGGCGAGCCCCCGGGCCACCTCGCGCCGGTAGCGATCGTACTGCGGCGGCGCCTCCCCGCCGAGGACGGCGGACCACCAGGAGAGCACGCAGGAGTGCGCCACAACGAGCTTCGGCGCGCGGAAGCCGAGCGCGCCGTGCGCGTAGCCGTTCAGGTGGACCACGTCCGGGCGGACGCGCTCCTCGAGCTCGAGGAGCCAGTCGCCGGCGCGCGCGACGTCGTCCCAGGGGTCGTCCATCCACTCGAGCCGGTACGAGCTCTCGAAGAGGGCGAGCCCTGGCACGCTGCCCGCGGCCTCGCGCTGGGGCGCCGAGAGCGGCCCGCCCATCGTGGCGAGCGACGTCCGCACCCCGCGCGCCGCGAGCGCGCGCGCGAGCTCGATCGCGTAGGAGAAGACGCCTCCCACCGTGTCGGCGGTCATCAGGATGGAGCCGAGCTCGTGCAAGGCGTCACCCATGACCCGGCGCGGCGACCTCGAGCTCGGAGAGCGGCAGGGGGCGGCTCTCCTGGATGTCGCTGAAGTGATCGAACTGACCGAGGTAATGCTCGACAGAGCGCTCCCACGCCTGATCGTCGGGGCGACCCCAGCGCATCGTGTAATCGGGCGAGCCCGGGTACGGGAACATCGGCACCGGCTCGTTCGCCCAGACGCCGTGCTGCCGGAGCCGCTCCCGGAAGGCGGTGACGTCCGCCGGGTCGTCGGTCTGCGACTGGATCAGGTTCGCCTGGACGAAGGGGACGCTCTTCTTCGCGTGGATCAGGAGATCGCTGAGCTGCTCGGTCGAGAGCTTGCAGTGCTTGGCCAGCAGGCTCCTGCCCTCCTTCGTGATGCTCTCGACCCCCGCCTCGATCGAGACGCACCCCGCTGTGCCGAGCAGGTCGAGCATCTCGCGGCTCCAGTTGTCGATGCGCATCTGGATGCCGAACGACACCGGACGATCCACGAGCGCCTCGAGCAGCGGGCGGTCGGGGAGGAAGATCTCGTCGATGAAATAGACGTAGCGGACGCCCTGCGCGATGAGCCCGTCGAGCTCGTCGAGGAGCACCGGGAGCGGGCGCTTGCGGTAGCGATCGCGGAAGTTGTCCTTCGCGCAGAAGGTGCAGTTGTAGGGGCACCCTCGCGACGCCTCGACCTCGGCGCCCGGGCCGACCGGCGCGGTGTCGAAGCGGTGGTGGTGGTGGGCGTGGCGCGCCACCGTGGCGTCGTCCCAGCGCAGGGCCGGGAGCCGGGCCATGTCGGCGCCGTGCGGGCCGCCCTGCACGCGCGCCTCGTCGCCGTCGACGTACGCGATCGACGCGATCTCACCCCAGCGCGAGCGCGGGAGATCGGCGAGCTTCACCAGGACCTCCTCGCACTCGCCCATCACGACAGCGTCGACCGCGAGCTTGCGGAGCGTGGCGCGGGGGGTGGTGGAGGCGTGGGGGCCCACCGCGAACCGGAGGCCCGGCAGGCCGCGGAGGGCGTGGAGCGTCTGCTGGGGGACCCGGAGCTCGGGCGGCGCGCAGCGCCAGAAGAGGTAGCTCGGCGCGGTGGTCACCACGACGGCGTCGGGGCGGAGCGCGGCCACCTCGTCGCGCACGGCGTCCTGGGAGAGGTCCCGGGCCTGGGCGTCGACGATCGTCGCCTCGTGCCCCGCGGCCTCGAGCAGCGCCCTGGCGTAGCCGTACTCGAGCGGCAGGTGCGGCTCGCGGCACCCGAAATAGATGCTCCCCTCGAAGCTCCAGGGCGGGTTGACGAGCGCGAGCCTCACCCGACGCCCTCCATGCGCAGCTCCTCGGCCGCCTGGCCGGCGGCGGCCTTGCCGGCGCCGGTCGTCTCCATCAGCTCGCGCAGCCAGCCGTACAGCTTGCGGACGCCCTCGCGGACGCGGACGCGCGGCCACCACCCCGTGGCCGCGCAGAACCGGCGGCAATCGGAGACGTAGTAGCGCTGATCGCCGGGCCGCCACGCCTCGAAGCCGGTGGCGGGGCGCTTGCCGTCGAGCTCCTCGATGAGGTCGAGCAGCTCGAGCAGGCTGATGGTGTTCTCCGGGCCCCCGCCGATGTTGAACGCCGTCGCGGAGAGCTGCTGGATGTGCTTGCGGGCGAGGAGGAAGGCGTCGACGAGGTCGTCGACGAACAGCACGTCCCGGACCTGCATCCCGTCGCCGTAGAGCGTGATCGGCTCGCGCCGGAGCGCCTGGAGGAGGAAGTGGGCCACCCAGCCCTGGTCCTCGGTCCCGAACTGGCGCGGGCCGTAGATGCAGCTCATCCGGAACACCGCCGCCGGCAGCCCGAAGGTGCGGGCATAGTCGATGACGTACTGGTCCGCCGTGCCCTTGGAGCAGCCGTACGGGCTGTGGAAGTCGAGCGGGCGGGCCTCGGAGATGCCGGAGACGCGGAGCTTCGGATCCTCGGGCTCGTAGTGCCTGTCCCGGCACTGGAGCGGGACGTCGGGGAGGCCGCCGTACACCTTGTTGGTCGAGGTGAAGAGCAGCGGCGGCGGGGAGCTCTGGGCGCGGATCGCCTCGAGGACGTTGAGCGTGCCGCGGGCGTTGATCTCGAAGTCCTCCACCGGCCGGACGAGGCTCGTCGTCACCGCGACCTGGGCGGCGAAGTGGAAGACGCTCGAGGCGCGCCGGACCGCATCGGCCACCGCGCCGGCGTCCCGCACGTCGCCGGTGATCAGCGTGACGCGGTCGCCGTGGACGCGCTTCAGCCAGTCCACGTTGCGCGCCACCGAGGGCCGCGAGAGGTTGTCGAAGAGGATCACCGACTCGCCCGCCTGGAGCAGGCGGTGGGCCACGTTGGCCCCGACGAAGCCGGCGCCGCCGGTGATCAGCGCCGGGCGCACCGGCGCGCCGGCCCCGCTGGTGGCATCGGGCTGCGCGGCGCTCATACGGTCAGCCCCCGGGACTCCAGCTCGGCGCGGGCCTGGGCGACAGCGTCCTTCGCCACCTGCCCCTCGAGCCAGCCAGCGAGATCGCGGAGCCCTTCCTCGAGCGAGACCTTGGGCTCGTAGCCGATCTTGCGCTGCGCCGCGCCGATGTCGGCGAAGCAGTGCCGGATGTCCCCGAGCCGCGATTTCCCGGTGATCTCGGGGTCGATCCGGTCCTTGCCCATCACCTTCCGGACGTGCTCGGCGACGTCGCGCACGGTGAACGACTTCCCGCTGCCGATGTTGAGCACCTGGCCCACGGCCGAGTCGGCCGTCATGACCCGGGCGCAGGCGCGGGAGATGTCGGCGACGCTCACGAAGTCGCGCCGCTGCAGCCCGTCCTCGAAGATGAGCGGGGGACGGTCGTTGAGGAGCCGCGAGGCGAAGATGGCGAGGACGCCTGTATAGGGGTTCGAGAGGGCCTGGCGGCGGCCATAGACGTTGAAGAAGCGGAGGGCGACGGTCGGGATTTTGTAGGCGCGCCCGATCGTCAGGCAGAGCCGCTCCTGGTCGTACTTGGAGAGCGCATAGACCGACTCGAGCGCCGGCGTCTTGGACTCGGGGGTCGGGATGGGCACGAGCACCTCGCCCGCCTCGCTCCGGACCTCCCAGTCGCCGCGCTTGAGCTGCTCGAGCGGGCGGCTCGCTCCGGCGACCACCGTCCCGGAGGCGGTCCGGTAGAGCCCCTCGCCGTACACGCTCATGCTGGAGGCGACGATCAGCCGCGATACCGGCTTCTCGGCGAGCGCCTCGAGCAGCACGGCGGTGCCGAGGTTGTTGACCGAGGTGTACTCCTCGATCTGGTACATGCTCTGTCCGACCCCGACCATGGCCGCGAAGTGGACCACGACGTCCACGCCGCGGAGCGCCTTCTTCACTGCCTCCCGGTCGCGGACATCGCCCACGAGCAGCTCGACTTCCGGGTCGAGGTACGCCGGGCGCTGGCGCTCGGGGCCGTGCACCTGGGGTAGGAGGCTGTCGAGCGCCCGGACGCGGTGCCCCTGGCGCAGGAGCTCGTCGGCGACATGCGAGCCGATGAACCCCGCTCCACCGGTGATGAGGACGTGACTGGCCATATTCCTCTTGGTCGATGATTCAATGGGTGACACTTCGCCACGGGCCTGAGCGGACCAGGCGAGGCCTGGCGATCGAGGCAGGACGCCCGTGCTGCCACCCTGCAGCCTGAACAATCCACGGCGCGGCGTGTCCGGGTCTGTTCGCTACGGACATCGTACAATCGATGCCCCGGACGCCATCCGAGTAACATGTAATCCCCGAGCCCGCAAGACCGCTCTGTGAGAGTTTTGACACGTTCCCGTCCAGTACGAGCTCCTCAGTTCAAGTGAGGAGTACTCTGCTTCCGTCAAAGCTATCCGGGATTTGACCGACAGAACCCCGGGCAGGCATGTACCGCGCGAAATACGGCGTGGGACGCGGAGGCGACGAGTCGACAGGGGGCGGTGGCATCAGGGAGTACTAACATTCAGTCTAGGGAGAGTCCGTAGTCACTGCTCCACTCCCTCCTGCTTCGCGCGTTCGATCTCGTCCAGCACCACCTCGGGGTAGACATCCTTCTTGAGCTCCTCGAGGTGCAGGTCGCTCCCTCGGGGCACCTGGAGGTGCCTGGAGATGCCGTCGACGAGCTCGATGAGCCGGGTGACCTCGTGCTCTGCCAGGAGGTTAATCTGGAGGTCGAGCTCGGCGCGTTTGTCGGCGAGCGCCTGCATGCGGTTCTGGCTGATGAGCACGAAGGTGGAGAGGAAGATGGCCTCCACCGAGGCGATCATCGCCAGCATCACGAACGGGAATGGATCGAACGGCTTGATGAAGGGTACGACCCCGGTGTTCACCACGAGCCAGCCCCCGAACAGGGCGGCGTGGAGGAAGACAAAGGTCATGCTCCCCGTGAAGCCGGTGATCCTGTCGGCGAGCGCTTCCTGGAAGCTCTTGTTGCGGTCGAGATTCCTCTGGACCTCCCGGAGCGCCTCGACGTTCCGTCGCAGGACACCTTCGACCTCGGAGCGATCGAGCCCGTCCCTTCCGTTCTCCACGCGCGTGGGTCTGCGATCAACCATCCTGGAGCCGTTCATGGAGGACCTCCGGGGATAAAGGAGCCGAAGGGCGGGCGTGTCAATCCGATTTGGCCTGATTCGGCGGGCGCCTCACCGGTCCTCGCCGGCCGGGCGTGCTGGATCGCATTGCGGTGAGTGGCTAAATTTTCCACAAAAATTGTCGCGGATCTGGGGTTGGGCGTTGTGTTGTCCCCCCGGAGGGGCGGGAGCGCTGCTAAGCTCGCCGCTGCCCGGCTGCGCGGGTCTCCGGCACCACCCGGGAGCCAGCAAGGAGAGGAGCATGATCGTCGTCACCAACCGCATTCCTGTCGCCGAGGGCCACGAGGCCGATTTCGAGGACCGCTTCAAGAACCGGGTTCACCTGGTCGACCGCGCGCCCGGCTTCATCCGGAACGAGGTGCACCGGCCGAAGCCGATGAAGCTCGACCACGCGACCGGCGCGTGGAGCCCGGACCCGGACGCCCAGGGGTTCTACGAGGTGAAGACCTGGTGGCGATCGATGGACGACTTCATCGCCTGGACGAGGAGCCCCGCGTTCGCGGAGGCGCACCGGAACCGCGCGCCGAAGGAGATGTTCGCGGGCCCGAGCAAGCTCGATATCCACGAGGTCTTCCTCAGCACCGATCTCCAGGAGTAGGGCGGAGCGCGGCCGCCCGGGCGCGCGGCCGGCCGCGCGCCTGTCGGGCCAGCCGCCCGAGCCGCGCCAGCCCGCGGCGCAGGCACGTCGCCGGGGGGGGCGACGCGCTGTGGAGCCGGGCGTGGACCCCGTGCGCGGCCTCTGTTATAACGGATGCCCGTTCACGAAGGAGGCCAGCGCATGCGGTTTCGTCCGGATCCCACCTTTTATCCGTCTCCGCGGCTGGCGATGGAGGCGCCGCCCGAGCGGCTGGCCTACGTGACAGCGCTCGACGCGGGCGCCGCGCTGAAGCGCCAGGGCGAGCTTCGCCACGACGCGCTCACGGTTGTCGATCTCGATCCGAGGTCGCCGTCGTATGGCACGCTCGTCTCGGTCAACGAGCTGCCGACGTACGGCGACGAGCTCCACCACTCGGGCTGGAACGCGTGCAGCGCCGCGCTGTGCCCCTACGCGCCGCACCCCCACGTGGAGCGCCGCTATCTCCTGCTCCCGGCGCTCCGCTCGTCGAACATCTTCGTCTTCGACGTCAAGCCGGACCCGCGCCGCCCCGAGCTCGTGCACACGGTCCGCGCCGAGGAGATCGCGAAGAAGGCCGGCTATTCGCGCCCGCACACGCTGCATTGCGGCCCTGACGGCATCTACGTGAGCGCGCTCGGCAGCCCCGACGGCGACGGGCCCGGGGGCATCTTCGTGCTCGACTGCGAGAGCTTCGATGTCCTCGGCCGCTGGGAGCTCGACAGGGGGCCGCAGTTCCTCCACTACGACTTCTGGTGGCACCTCGGCCACGACACCCTCCTCACGAGCGAGTGGGGGACGCCGCGGATGATCGAGGACGGCGTGAATCCGGAGCTCCTCCTGGGCAAGAAGTACGGCCACAGGGTCCATGTCTGGGATCTCCGGAAGCGCAAGCACCTCCAGGCGCTGGATCTCGGCGACGAGCACCAGATGGCGCTGGAGCTCCGCCCTGCGCACGATCCGACGAAGGCCTACGGCTTCGTCGGCGTGGTCGTGAGCGTCAAGGACCTCTCCGCTTCGGTCTGGCTCTGGCATCGCGACGGCGACAGGTGGGCGATCCGCAAGGTGATCGAGGTGCCGGCCGAGCCCGCGGACCCGGGCTCCCTGCCGCCGCTGCTCCAGGGCTTCAAGGCGGTCCCGCCGCTCATCACCGACATCAACCTCTCCCTCGACGACCGGTTTCTCTATTTGTCCTGCTGGGGCACGGGCGAGCTCCGGCAGTACGATGTGTCGGACCCGTTCCACCCGAAGCTGACCGGCTCGGTGCACCTCGGGGGCGTCGTCCGCAGGGCGGCGCACCGCCGCTCCGGGCCGCTGCGGGGCGGGCCGCAGATGGTCGAGGTGAGCCGCGACGGGCGCCGGGTCTATTTCACGAACTCGCTGTATGCCTCCTGGGACGAGCAGTTCTATCCGGAGGGCGTCGGCGGCTGGATGGCGAAGGTCGATGTGGCGCCCGGCGGGGGCATGGCGCTCGACCCCGAGTTCTTCGTGGATTTCGGCCCATTGCGGCCTCACCAGGTGCGGCTCGAGGGGGGCGACGCGTCGTCCGACTCGTTCTGCTACCCGTAGGCGGCCATGACGCCCTGGCTCACGCTGGCGCTCCTCGGCGCTTACCACGGCATCAACCCGGGCATGGGCTGGCTGTTCGCTGTCGCCCTCGGCTTGCAGGAGAAGAGCAGCCGCGCTGTGCGTCGGGCGCTCGTGCCGATCGCGGTCGGCCACGCTGCGTCGATCGGCCTCACTGTCGCGCTGCTCGGGCTCGGGCTCGCGAGCGTCCCTGCCGCGGCGCTTCGCTGGATCACGGCGGCCGCGCTTGTCGCGTTCGGCGTGCTCAAGCTGGTGAGGCCGCGCCACCCGAGGTGGGTCGGGATGCGCGTCGGGTTCCGCGATCTGACCTGGTGGTCGTTCCTGATGGCGACCGCGCACGGCGCGGGGCTCATGCTGCTCCCGGTCTTCTTGCTCGGCGCCGACAACCCGGCTCCGTGCCACGGAGGCGGGTGTCACAGCGCAGCCGGCCTGTCGCTGACGAGCCCCGCGGGCTACCTCGCCGCCGTCCTCGTGCACACGGCCGCCATGATGGCGGCTGCCGCCGCTGTCGCGCTGGTGGTCTATCACAAGGTCGGCCTCGCGATCCTCCGCACCGCGTGGTTCAACCTGGACCGGGCCTGGGCTGTCGCGCTCATCGGGGCGGGCGTCCTCGCGGTGCTGCTCTGAGCGGCTTGAAGACGAGCGGCCTCGTGTACTAGGAGGCCGGCGAGCGTGCTCGTCGGGCCGCCGGCCTGGCGCCGCGCGGCGGCGATGTCCCGCGGGATCGCCACCATGTCAGAACGTCATCCAGCAGCGTGGGACACCGGCGCCGGGGCGTGGTGCCCTGCGAGGTCGGGGCGGGGCCCGGAGGCACGCCTCGAGGGGCCGCGCGGGGAGGCGGCGCGCGGGCGGCGGGGGCTCGTGTCGAGGAGGATGCTGTATCTCCTCCCCAACCTGATCACGCTGTCCTCTGTCTTCTGCGGCTTCGACGCGGTACGGCGCTCGGCCTCGGCGCGATCGGACGAGGATTTTCGGCGCGCGGCGCTCCTCATCCTGTTCGCGATGCTCCTCGACACGCTCGATGGCCGGGTCGCGCGGATGACCCGGACCCAGAGCGCGTTCGGGCTCCAGCTCGACTCGCTGGCCGATCTCGTCTCGTTCGGCGTGGCCCCGGCCGTGCTTGCGTACCAGTGTTCGCTGCACCGCCTCGGTCCTGTCGGCGTGCTCGGCGCGTTCGTTTTCACGGCGTGCGGCGCTATCCGGCTCGCCCGCTTCAACGTCCTCGCGACCCGCGACGCGGGCGCCGCTGCGCCGCCCCCCAGGTACATCGTGGGTCTCCCGGTCACGGGCGCGGCCGGGCTCCTTGTCGCGATCGTGATGACGGAGGGCGCCGCGGGCGGGCCGCTCGGCGGCGCCGGCGCGGCGCCGGCGGCGTTTGCGACGACGCTCCTCGTCTCGCTCCTCATGGTGTCGACGATCCGGTTCCGGTCGTTCAAGGATCTTCGCTTCGAGCCCCGCACCGCGCTGTGGCTGGCGCTCGCCCTGGGATCGGGCGCGCTCGTCTCGGCCCGATCGGCGCCGGGGTTCGTCGTCGTGGGGCTGATCGGCGGCTATGTTGTGCTCGGCGTGGCCGAGTGGCTGTGGCGCCTTCCGGCGAGGCGCCGGGGCGCCGAGGTTTTTCCGAATCCTATGATGAAGAAGAATTTGAACCACAGAGGGCACAGAGGGCACAGAGGATGAGAAGAAGAATAAGAGAGTGTTGGGTGTGTAAGTTTCTTTCTCTCTCCTCTGTGCCCTCTGTGCCTCTGTGCCCTCTGTGGTTCATTCTCTCATGAACCAGGGAAGAGGTTGGGAGCTCGAAAGGGAGGAGTCGAAGGCGCCCCTCGACGCGATCGCCGGCGCGTGGCACCAGAGGACCTTCAAGAGCCCACGGGTGTGACTCTGCCTACGTTTGCTTGGAAAGTCGAGCAATCTTCATAAGATACAGGTCCGTCGACCAGGACGCGTTGTGGTCGCGGGCGAGCCCGCTCGCGAAGGACCAGGACGCGTCGTGGTCGCGGGCGAGCCCGCTCGCGAAGGACCAGGACGCGTTGTGGTCGCGGGCGAGCCCGCTCGCGAAGGACCAGGACGCGTCGTGGTCGCGGGGCGAGCCCGCTCGCGAAGGACCAGGACGCGTCGTGGTCGCGGGCGAGCCCGGGTCACGAAGGACCAGGACACGTTGTGGTTGCGGGCGAGCCCGCTCGCGAAGGACCAGGACACGTTGTGGTCGCGGGCGAGCCCGGGCGGCAATGCACCAGGATGCATCGTGGTGTTCATGTGCCCGGCGGGGGGACATCCGTCCATCGGTCCGCGCTCATCAAGCCGTCGACCCCCTCCGCGAGCCTGCCTCGCCGCTGCCTGCGGAGGACCGAGACCAGCGCGGCGGCGAGCGGCCCCGGGGCGACGATCGGCCCGGCGAGCTCGTTGAGCCAGACCGCCATGATCTCGCACGGATCGCGGTCGATGGCGGCGCCGCGCACCAGCGAGGCGATGGCGTCCGCAAGCTCCCCGCGCCCCTCGGCGCGGAGCTGCGCGACCAGGTCGGCCGCGAGCCGCGCCGGGTCGACGATCGGCCCGGCGACGCCGCGCGCCCAGATCATCATGATCGACCCCGCGAGCACGTCGCGCCCCTCGGCGCGGAGCCTGGTGACGAGCGCGCAGGCCAGGACGTCCGCGGGGTGGGTGCGCCCGAGCGTGTCGGCGAAGGCCCAGCGCGCGGCGACGTCGGGCGCGGGCTCGTCATGCGTGGCGGGCACCGGCGGTTGAGCCGGCGCCGGCGTCCCTGCGCCGAGGCGCTCCCGCGCTTCGTGAGCGAAGATCGCCCTCGAGACGGCATCGGCGAGGTCGTGGCGCCCGTCGGCGCAGAGCCGCTCTCTCAGCGCGACCCGGAGGTCGAGCGACAGCGTGTCCTCGACCATGCGCGCGATCTCATGACGCCCATGGGCGCGGAGCGTGGCGGCCTCTTCGCTCCTCGTGGCGATCTTCCCTCGGACCTCGTCCAGCCAGAGCACCGGATCGGCGTCGATCGGGCCGCCGCCCAGCAAGGACAGCATCGCGTCCGCGAGCGCACCCCGCCCGTCGACGCGCAGCTTTCCTACGAGGGCGGCGGCGAGACGCCCCGCGTCGCAGATCGGCCCGGTGGCCTCCTGTCGCTCGCTGTGCCGGAGGAGCTCCGGCAAACCCTCGCGCTTGTCGAGGGAGAGCCTCACCTGCAGTGCATGGATCAGCACGTCCCAGGCATGGCTGCGGGCGAGCTCGCTGCCGAGCGCGACGAGCGCCGTGCGTTCGGTGGATTCAGCGGGCCTGGCCATCGATTCCACCTGTCCAGACGGAGCCGAGGGCGCCCAGCGTCGGGCACTGCGCCTGGCAGGCGTCGTCAAGGCACGACACCGCCTCCGCGGCTACCCCATCGCGTTCTGCGCCGTGAACGCGTCGCTGGCGCAGACCCAGTCGGAGTATTCCCTCGGTCCTGTTTCACAGGAGCAGGAAGGCGTGGACCTCTCCTGGACCAGCGCCGAGCAGATCCAGTACGTCTCCCCCGGGAAGGGGCAGGGCCTGTCCAGCGGGCTGGTGCATCCCGGGGCCGCGATCGCCACCAGCGACAAGGGAGCCAACAGCGATATGAGCAACCGAAGGAGGACAGGGCGGCTCACGGTGCACCTCAGTTGCGCTGAAGGCCGACGGTGAAGCGTGAGCGGGCGTACGCCTCGAGGACGTTCGCGTCAAGGAGCTCTGAGCGTTTGAATCAGACGTGAGCTTGGCTATTCCGCCCATGACGCATGAGCTGCTGAGCTCTCGCGACGACGGAATTCCGAGGCCCGCCGAGGAAGGTGGCTATCGGGCGGTCGCTAGAACGGCAGCCCGTTCGTGCGCTTGCCGGGCGACGAGCTCCCGCCGAGCGTGTTGTGGAGCACGAAGCTCGCTCCCGCCGAAGCATCGGGGCTGCGGTTCATGGACACGCCGTCCTGGCTCGTGAGCGCGGACGAGTACGTCACGCTATCCACGATCGTCGTCGACGCGTTCCGCAGCGTGAGCGTGTCTCCGCTGTTGCCGAGGCTCAGCGCTCCCGTGGACGCGCCGACGGCGCCGCTGCCGATCGGCACGGCCGAGGCGTTGCCGTACACAACGATGGCCGTGGAGGGCGCGAGCGACACGCCGCTCGGGAATGTGTGCCGCGTCCCCGTGGCGTCGGAGAGCGTCCACCCCCCGAGCGAGGCCGTGCCCGTGCCGATATTGACGATCTCGACGAACTCGCCGTTCGTGTTGCTGCCCGGCTCGTTCGCGAGGACCTCGTTGATGATCACCGTGGCGGTACCCGTGCCGCCGCTGCCGCCGCTGCCGCCGCTGCCGCCGCTGCCGCCGCTGCCGCCGCTGCCGCCGCTGCCGCCGCTGCCGCCGCCGCTGCCGCCGCCGCCGCCACCACCACTGCTGCTGCTGCTGCTACTGCTGCTGCTGCTGCTGCTGCTACTCCCGCTGCCGCTGTCGGGGATCATGAAGTCGCGCACCACGCCCATGTGCTGCATGTTGGACGCGCCGCTGTCCGCCGAGAGCGCAGGGCTGATTTCCGAGATCGGCGAGTAGACGCGCGTGTCGACAACGAGCCCGCTCGCGAAGCTGCTCCCGCCGATCGTGACGGCGACCTCGTGCGGATCGAGATCGCCGTCGACGAGCACCCAGTCGTACGGCTTCGTCCTGCCGGCGTTCGTGTCCGTGTCCCCGCTCGCGTCCGCGGGGTAGGGCGCCTGCGCGACGACGACATCCCTCAACGTCGAGATGCACGCCTCGGTCCTGCTTCCCGTGTTGAAGTCGCCGCCGATGACCAGATAATCGCCCTCAGGCACAGCCGAGTCGATGAACGAGACGAGGTCGTTCGCCTCCGTGTTGCGCGCGCTCGCGCTCGACGTGAGGAAATGGACGCTGACCGCCCAGAGGTCGACCGGACCGGGGATGTCGATCTGCGCCCAGGCGAAATCCCGGTTGCTCACCGACGCGTCGTTCCACTCGCCGGACGCGACGATCGGCCACCGGCTCACGATCCCGTTCGGGATCTGCGCCCCGGCCTCGCGGTAGTAGCTGAACCCCGCGCCGAACGCGTCGTCCACGAAGGAGCGAATCTCGGAGGGCGTGTTGCTGCCGTAGTTGAACTCTTGCAGCAGCACGATATCGGGCTGCACCCCCTGCATGATGCGCGCGCCGTGCCCGGGATCGTAGCTCTGTTTCGTGCCGCTCGTGAGGTTCGCTGCCATGAGCCGGACCCGCGTCGAGAGCGCCTCGCTGCCCTCGGCCAGGATGGTCGCCTCCGGGCCTATCTGCTCCCCATGCAGCGGCTCGGCCGCGCACGCGGCCAGGGCGAGCGCTGACGCGAGCAACGGAAGACGAAACCACGCGCACCGCTCCGAAATGGACGACGTCGATCGCATATCGTTGCACCGGACCTTTCTCGGGATCCTCTCATTACATCACGAAACAGCGACACAGCGGGAGCCATCATCGCCCCTGTTCGATGCGGTGATGATGCGGTTCCGGTGGCGAACGAGCGACAGCCGCCCCGGGTCCGTCCCCCTGGACGGACCCGGCGTCAGCGTCCTCCTCGACTCAGCCGCTCAGCGGCTCCCGAGCGCGAACGCGATCCCGCTCTGCAGGGAGCTCTTCACCGCCAGCCGGCCGATGTCGGCGCCGCTCGCGGCGAGGCGGCCCGCGACCTCGGGGCGGATGCCCGTCAGGACCACCCGCGCGCCCAGCAGGCCCGCGACCCGCACCACCTCGAGCAGCGCGTCCACCGTCCCCGGAGCGAGGTCGCCAACGCCCGTCAGGTCGAGGATCGCGGTCCGCGTGCGGCGCTCCGCGATGCCGCGCGACAGCACCTCGATCACGCGGCGCGCGCGCTTCGCGTCGAGCGGGCCGATGAGCGGCAAGACCACCACGTCGTCGCTGAGCGGGATGAGCGGCATCGAGAGCCTCGCCAGCGCCGCGTCCTGCGCCTGGATCACCTCCTCTCGAAGGCGCGCGCGCTCCTCCTCGGCGCGCTTGCGCTCGGTCATGTCGATGCCGGTCATGATGATGAACCGGACCCCCTCGTCCCTGCCGCGCAGCACGGCGCCGGACCAGGCCGTCACCCGGCGGGCGCCGTCCCGCGCCGTCCACGGGACCTCCACGCGCTGCTTCGACGCGCCCGCGCCGAGCTCCTCGAACAGGCCCCTG
The DNA here is from genome assembly GCF_051519835.1 of Sorangium sp. So ce176. NCBI lineage: Bacteria > Pseudomonadati > Myxococcota > Polyangiales > Polyangiaceae > Sorangium > Sorangium sp. So ce176. The sequence continues at coordinate 8,931,519 of NZ_CP150371.1, read as the reverse complement.
AGCTGCGCCGACGCCGCCGGATCGGGCGTGAGATCCCAGAGGAACCGCGGCTCCAGCAGCCCGCGCCCGGCGCCCAGCGCCAGCTCGGCGGCGCTGTTCGTCCGCACGATGCGCCCGCGCGCGTCGAGCACCACGATGAGGCCGTCCACGAGGTCCATGACCCCCGCCAGGAAGTCCCGCTCCCGGCTCAGCATCTCCTGCGCGTGCTTGCGCTCGAACAGCCGGCCGAGCTGCCGCGCGATGCGGCCGATCGTCCTGGTGAACGTCCCGTCATCCCCGTGCTCGGCGTCGGAGAAGAACTCCAGCACGGCCACGACGTCGGCGCCCACCATCACCGGGAACGCGAACCCCGCCTTGACCCCCAGGTTCTTCGCGAGCCTGGCGCGCGGGAAATTGGCGTCGTCCGTGACGTTCCGGACCCACGCCGGCTGCTTGCTGGCGAGCACCCGCCCCGGCAGCCCGACCCCGGAGGTGAACTGCGTCGCCTCCGTGACCGCCTTGAAGGTCGCGAACTTCACCTCATCGTGGATGTACCAGAGCGCCGTGGGCAGCAGCAGAGAGGGGTCGTCCGCGGCCGGCACGTACGCGTGTCCAACGGGCCAGCCCAGGTGGCCGCAGATGTGCGCGATGGTGCGATGCAGCGCCTCCTCGACGGTGGCCGCCTCGTGGACGTCGACGGTGACGATCCGGAGGAGCTCCACGAGCGACAGGTCATCGGTCAAGACATTGTCGAGCCTCAATCGAGCTCTCGTCGCTGCTTCCTCGGAGCATTTGAGGAGACCGGTCATGGAGGAGCAAGTACCATGTGCAATGTATCCAATCCGTTTCCGTGAGACGATCTTGGTGGAAGTCCGCTCTCGCCCCGCGCCCCGCGCCCCGATGCGGCCGACGCCGCGGGCGCCCGTGGCGCCGCTGGACGGTGGCGCGCGGTTCGCCGTAATGTGTCGACACAGTGTGTCGACCGTCGCCGATGAGAAGGAGGATGATGCTCTCGAACTGTCTTCGCCGGTGCGCGTTCGTGGTGACGTTGCTGGCCGCGGCGCCGGCGCTCGCGGCGGAGCCGCCGCCCGAGGGCGCCTCGGCCGACGCGCAGCAGCTCGCCCGGACCAGGGCGCATGAGGGGCTCAAGCTCTACGGCGCGGACCGCTGGCAGGAGGCGTTCGACGCCTTCCAGGAGGCGGACCGGCTCTACCACGCGCCGACGCTCGTGCTCTACATGGCGCGGTGCCAGCGCAAGCTCGGGAACCTGGAGGGCGCGCGCGTCCTGTACGAGCAGGTGCTCGACGAGCGGCTCCCGGAGGACCCGCCGGCGGCGTTCCTCGAGGCGCGGAAGGACGCCGAGACCGAGCTCGCCGGCGTGCGCGACGCGCTGAAGCCGCCCGCGCCTGCGCCGGCGCCCGCGCCGCGCGCCGAGGGCGGCGGCGGCTCGCTGCTGCCCGCGGGCATCGCGTTCGGGCTCGGGGCGGTGGGGCTCGGCGTCGGCGCCGTGACGGGCATCGTGTCGCTGTCCAGGGTGTCGGACATCAAGGCGCAGTGCGAGGGCCAGCGCTGCCCGGCCGAGCTGAAGGGCGACGCCGACACGGCGACCACGCTGGGCCACGTGTCGACCGTGGGCTTCATCGTGGGCGCCGCCTCGGCCGCGGCGGGCGTCGTGCTGCTCGTTGTGCGCCCGGGCGGCGACGCCGCGGGCGCGGCGCCGCAGGCGCGGCGCGGCGCGGCCTGGAGCGCCGGGGTGGGCCTCGGGAGGATCGATCTCCGGGGGGAGTTCTGATGGGGGCGCCCGCGGCCCGCTGAAGCGGCCGGAGCGGGGCGGAGGGCCGCGGGGCGGAGGAGAGCCGCCCCGCGGCGCCGCTCACCGGGAGGAGGTCAGTCGCACGTCGCGATCTCGCAGGCCTCCATCTCCGCGGCGCACTCCGTGACGATGCAGGTGTTGCACGCCTCGGGGTCCCCCGCGCTGCACGCCTCGCCGCACGCGCCGTAGCCCCCGTTGATCTGGCAAGTGAGCGCCGCCGAGAGCTGAGGCCCGACGCTCTCGCAGCTGTTCACCACGCAGCCGTAGGCCGCGGCCTCGTCCCCGTTTGCCGTGCTGTTGAGGCACGAGAGCGCCTCGGCGCACGTGGACTTGCCGGAGCCGAACCACGTCGGGACGAAGAAGTTCTGCTCGTTCGCGCAGTTCTCGTAGGCCTCGGACCGCGGGAAGTACGGCCCGATCAGCATGCACATCTCGTCCCGGGTGGTCAGGCCCTGGGCGATGTCTCGAGCCTCGGTGTTCTTGAAATCACAGCGGTAGTCCAGGGCCTCGCCCGCCTTGAGCTCGAGGAGCGGCTCGAACTCCTGCGTCGGGACATCCTCCCACCGGTCGTGGGCGTAGAGCTCCGTCATGGTGCCGTCGGCGTCGACCTTGTGGGCGACGTAGCCGACGCCGCGGCGGTGCATGTGCGACTGGAGCCGCACGATCGAGATGTCGTTGTCGGTGGTGCACCGCATCCGCGCCGACGACTCCCCGTGCGCGGGCACGCTGATGAACGGGTTGTAGTGGAACAGCATGCCCGCCTCGATCGTCACCTCCTCGTCCGGGATCGTGTGGAGGTTGATCCGGGCGTCGGTCTCGCGCGTCTCGGCCGACGAGTTCAGGTAGTGGGTGTTCATCAGGAGCACCGTGCCCGGCTTGACCTTGAGCGCCACCCCCTCCGGCATACCGCCGAGGAACGACTTGCCGTCGGAGGACTGGGCGCCGGCGATCACGCCGGTGACATCCCAGTCGGCCTGGGGACCATCGTTGCAGTCGTGCACCTGGCTCGGGTCGAGCTTCTGGCCGCGGGCCGTCTCGGTCGGCATCTCCGTGTAAGGCGTCGCGTACAGGAGCACGTGGTGGCTCCCGCCCGAGAACCTCACCTCTTCCCGGTTGACGTTGAGCCCCTCCGGCGGCGCCACGAAGAGCTGGCAGCGCTCGATCTCCTGCGCCGGCTCGATCGTCGAGACCATCCGGTACTGGACGCCGGCGCCCTGAGCCGGCGGCTCCAGCAGCACGTCCCCCGGCTCCTCAGGGCCGTTGCCCGAGGAAGAGCAGCCGAAGAGCGCGGCGGCGCCGAGGAGGACGAGGAATGAGGAAGTGGTTGTGCGCATGAGTCGATCCCTGCTGTGTGTTGATCTCACATCGTGCGCGCGCGCCGCTGATTCGAGCGCGCGCGCGGCTCCCGGGGTATGGCGGCGACGTCGCCCCCGCCCAGGGAAATCGGTGAACGCCGGCTGGCCCGCGCCGGCGCGTCCGCGGCCGCCTCATCCGTTGAGGGGGCGCAGGCGGACGGGGAGTGACGTCATCTCCCGGAACGAGGGGTGCGAAGCGAACAACGCAGGTCCCGCGAGCTCCATGTCGGGAAAGCGGTCGAGGAGCGTCTCGATGGCGATCCGCCCCTCCAGACGAGCCAGCGCCACCCCCATGCAATAGTGGGCACCGCCCTCGAAAGCAATGCCCGTGTCGGCGCCCCGCCTCAGATCGAACGCCGACGCGCGGGGATAGACCGCCTCGTCGCGAAGCGCGCTTCTCAGCACGGCCATCACCCTCTGTCCCCTCCTGAACCGCGCCCCGCGGAAGCGGACGTCCTCGAGCGCATACCGCGGGATCCCAGCTTGACGGAGTTGTCGTGACGGAGCGTCTCCTCGATGACGTTCTCGACGAGCGGGCTCGCGCCTGACCTCGGCGAGCGCCGCGGGCGATCGGAGCAGGTTGTGCATCGCAAAGCAGATGAGGTGGACCGTGGTCTCCGTGCCTCCCACAAGCGCCGCGGCGACCAGCGCGACAAGCTCATCCTTGCTCGGTCGGTCGCCCTGCTCCTCGGCCTGGGTCAGCAAGGTAAGTACGTCGCCGTCGAGCTGTTTCTTCCCGCGCTCCTCCTGCCGGGGAGCGAGAAGGGGCCTGTGCCGGCCGTCCCTTCTTCACAGCGCGTCGAGCGCCTCATCGGACAATGCGTACGTCCGTTCGCTGTAGGTCGACCTCGCGCGCTTCTCTGAACACTCGATCCGATCGGCGTCGCGAGGTTGTGTTTCGAACCGGATTCGAACGATCGATGTGCCGGGTAAAGAAATGCAAAGATGCTTTGAGTAACGTAACGTCGCCTTGCGCGCCCCGAAGAAGGTAGCCCGCGGCGATCGCTTCGAGCTCCCGCGGGCCGCGCGCTCTGGTAGCCTGGGCCGGTGCAGCCACGTGCCCACACCCGCCGCCGCGCGCGCGCCCTCGTCGTTGCGACGGCCGCTGTTCTTCTGGCTCCGGCCGCTGCGGAGGCTGCGGATCCGGCGCCCGCCATCGCTGTCGACCTCGGGGGCGCGCAGCTCGAGCTCGTGCTGGTGAAGGCGGGGCGCTTTCGCCAGGGCTCGCCGCCCCAGGAGGCGGGCCGCGGCGACGACGAGGCGCCCCGCGACGTGACGCTCGGCCGCGGCTTCTACCTGGGGAAGTTTCCGGTCACTGTCGGGCAGTTCTCGCGCTTCGCCCAGGAGACCGGCTACCGCACCGAGGCCGAGGTGGGCGCCTCCGGCGGGTTCGGCTTCGACGGCAAGGGCCTGTCGCAGCGCAAGGAGTTCACCTGGAGGACTCCCGGCTTCCCGCAGACCGACCAGCACCCGGTGACGCTGGTGACCTTCAAGGACGCGGGCGAGTTCGCCCGCTGGCTGACGCGGAGGACCGGCCGCGCCTTCGACCTGCCGACCGAGGCGCAATGGGAGTACGCGGGCCGCGCGGGGACGCAGACGCGGTTCTACGCGGGCGACGACGACAACGCGGCCGCCCTCATCGGGTGGTTCAAGGGCAACGCGGGGAGCGGCACGAGGCCTGTCGGGCAGAGGCGGCCGAACGCCTTCGGCCTGCACGACATGAGCGGCAACGTCCACGAGTGGTGTCGCGACTGGTACGGTCCCTATGCGCCCGGCCCCGCGGTCGACCCCGAGCAGGCGGCGGCGCCGGCCGGCGACAAGCCCCGGCGCGTGCTGCGCGGCGGGTCGTGGCTCAAGGACGCGAAGCACCTGCGCGCCGCGGCGCGGTACCGCAACGACCCGGGCAGCCGCAACGCGGACAACGGCTTCCGCGTTGTCGCCGCGCTGGAGGCGAGCGCCCCCGCCGCGGCGGCGCCCGCGCCGGGCGCGCCGCTCCAGGCGGGGGCCACGCGCAAGGCGCCGTCGAGCTTCTGGTCGACCGCGTCGGCCGGGACGATCGCGGCGTTCGCCGGCGGGGGCCTCTTGCTGGCGAGCGCCGTCATCGGCCTCATCGGCCTGATCGTGCACCGCGCGGTCCGCCGGAGACCCGTGGCCGGAGCGCCGCCGGGCGTGACGTTCCGGCCGCAGGGCGACGGCTTCTGGCTGAGCGCCCCGCCGCACCTGTACGGATCGACGCTCCACTACCGCTGCCTCGTGAGGGGCGCGATGCGGCGCGCGTCGGTGCCGATCGAGCCGAGCGCGCGCGGGCAGTTCGTCTACACGGGCGGCGCCCCCTCGTCCGTCGAGGTGGAGCAGCTCGGCGCGGCCGCGTGGGCCGCCGCGCCCGGCGTGGGGCGCGGGGTCGCGGCGCCTGCCGCCGCGCCGCGCGGGGGCTATCGCTCGCGGGACCGCATCTCGAGCGCGCCGGACGTGGCCGTCGTGGCGCCGTTCCGCGGCTACCCCTCGGCCTACTGAGCCGCGCCTGTAGGTCCCGCATGCGCCCTCCGATCTGCGCCGTCTTCGCCGACGCGCCCGCGCACCGCGCCCGCGCCGGCCGCACGCTGCGCGCGCTCCGGCTCGCCGGGCTCGCGCCGGTCGACCTGACGGCGGCGCCGCTCGCGACCGCGGCGGAGGCGCTCGCGGCGGGGCCGGTGTGGCTCGTGCGCGGGGGCGCGTGGCCGGCCCCGTCCGCGGCGCTCGCGTGGGACCCGTTCCCCCCGCCGAGCGACACCGGGCTGCCGCTCTGCGCGTTCGGCGCGGTCATGACGCCGTCCGACGTCGGCGCGGTGTCCACGCCCTCCGCCGCGGACGCCGAGGCCGCGGCGTGGGCCGCGCTGCTGCGGGCGACGGGCGGCGACCTGAGCCGCGCCGCACGCGCGCGCCGGGCTCCGGGGCTGCCCCGGGCGGCGAGCGTGTACCTCGACGCGCCGCTCGCCGCGGGCGTCGCGGCGCGCCTCCGCGCGGGCGAGGGGCTCGACGCGGCCCTCCAGGGCGAGCTCGCGGGGCGGCGCGCGCGCGTTGTGCGGCATGCGCCGCTCGACGTGCGCGACGACGCGGCGCTGCGGGTCGCGCAGGTCGTGACCAGCCTGCAGCAGGGCGGCGCCGAGCGGATCGCGATCGACCTCGCGACCGAGCTGCCGCGCCGCGGCGTGCGCTCGCGCGTCCTCGCTGTGTACCGGCCGACGCGCCCGACGTTCGCCGCGCCGCCGGGGGCGCTCGACCTGTCGGAGGTGCCTGGCGATCGCGAGCAGCGCTTCGACGCGCTCGCCCGCGCGCTCGCGGCGTGGGGCGCGGATCTCGCGCACGCGCACCTGCTCGACGCCGAGGATCTCGCGCGGCTCTCCGCGCGCGGGTTCCTGCCGCTGGTCACGGTGCACAACGTGGCCGCAGGCTGGCCGGCGGGGCTCGGCCGGCTCGGCGCGGGCGACGCGGCGCTGCTCGTGGCGTGCGCGCGCGCTGTCGAGGCGGAGCTCGCGGCGCGCGCGCTGCCCGTTCCGGCGCGCACGGTCTGGAACGGGATCGACCTCGCGGCCGCGAAGGCGGAGGCGCGCCGGGCCGGGGCCGCGGAGGCGGTCGCGTGGCGGCGGCGCCTCGAGATCGCGCCGGACGACATCGTCCTGCTCGCCGTGGCGAACCCGCGGCCGCAGAAGCGGCTGCACCTCTTGCCGGCGATCCTCGCCGCGACGCGGGCGGCGCTCGCGGAGGCCGGCGATCCGCGGGCGGCGCGGCTCGTGATCGCCGGGAGCGCCTCGCCCCGCAGCGAGCAGGCGCTCGCCGCGGAGGCGGAGATCCGGCGCGAGGTCGACCGGCTCGGCCTGCGCGCCGAGGTGCGCTTCGCGGGGGCTGTCGCCGACGTCGCGGGCCTGCTCGCGGCGGCCGACGTGCTCGTGTCGCCGAGCGCCCACGAGGGGCTGAGCCTCGCGCACCTGGAGGCGCTCGCGGCCGGCCTCCCGGTCGTCGCGACAGGCGCCGGCGGCACGGCGGAGATCGCCGCCGAGACCCCGGCGATGGTCCACCTGCCGCTCGACGCGGCGCCGGAGCGCTTCGCGGAGGCGATCGTCTCGGCGGCGCGCTGTCGCCCGGCGCCTGCGGGTGGCCGGGAGGTGGTGGCGCGGCACTTCAGCGTGGCGCGGATGGCCGAGGGCTATGCGCGGCTCTACCCGCGGGCGTTCGCGCGCAGCCGCGGCGTGCGCCGGGGAGACGGGCTGCTCCTCGTGACGAACAACTTCTCGACCGGCGGGGCCCAGTCGAGCGCGCGCCGGCTGCTGCTCGGCCTGCGGGCGGCGGGCGTGCGCGGCCGGGCGGCCGTGATCGAGGAGCAGCCGGAGTACCCGACGCCGGGGCGGCGGGCGCTCGTTGCCGCGGGCATCCCGGTGCTGGCGGTGCCGCCGCCGGACGACATCGAGCCGGCCGAGGCGGTGGAGCGCCTGCTGCGCGCGATCGAGGAGGACCCGCCCGAGGCGGTGCTGATGTGGAACGTGATCGCCGAGCACAAGGTGCTCCTGGCCGACGGGCTGCTCGACGTGCCGCTCTTCGACATCAGCCCCGGAGAGATGTATTTCGCCTCGCTGCGCCGGTATTTCGCGTCGCCGCGCCGCGGGCTGCCGTACCGGACGCCGCGCGACTACGGCGCGCGCCTGGCCGGGGTGATCGTGAAGTACGAGGCCGAGGCGGCGCTCGCCGCCGAGGTGCTCGGGGCGCCGGCGCATGTGGTGCCGAACGGCGTGGCGCTCGGTCCGCGCCCGTCGCGCCCGCCCGCGGCGCCGGGCCCGCGCGCGTCCGGCGGCGAGCGCGCGCGGATCGTGATCGGGACGGCGGCGCGGATCCACCCGCACAAGAAGCTCGACGAGCTCCTCGCGGCGCTGCGCGTGGCGGCGCCGCGCCTGCCGCCGCACGTGCTGCGCATCGCGGGCGGCGTCGAGCGCGGCGCGGAGGCGCACGCCGAGGCGCTGCGGCGGATGGCGGCGGGGCTGTCGGTCGAGTGGGTCGGCGAGCTCGCCGACGCGCGCGGCTTCCTGCGCGAGCTCGACGTGTTCGCGCTGATCGCCGAGCCCGCGGGGTGCCCGAACGCGTCGCTCGAGGCGATGGCCGAGGGGCTGCCCGTGGTGGCCACCGCTGTCGGCGGCATGGCCGAGCAGGTGGACGACGGCGTGACGGGGCGGCTGGTGCCGCCGGGCGACGCCGAGGCGTTCGCGGGGGCGCTCGTGGAGCTGGCGGACGACCCGGCGCGGCGGGCGCTCATGGGGGCGGCGGGGTGGGAGCGCGCGAGGGAGCGGTTCTCGCTGGAGAGGATGGTCGCCGACTACGCGCGCGTGTGCCTGGGCGGGCGGGGGGCGCGCGCAGCGCAGCCGGCGTCGGCTCAGTTCACCTCGACGTGAGACCAGGCGAAGTCGCCGACCAGGCGCAGATAGTACCCGCCGTCGCAGGCAGGGGGGAAGCTCGAGGGCGAGACCCACGTGTTCAGGAAGCTGACTCCATTGAGCTCGACGGTCGCCATGTTCCAGGACTGCATGTTCGAGCTCGCTGCGTCGAAGAACACGCATGTATTGATGGGACCGTTGTTCACGTAAGGAACGGTCACGTGCGCCGCCGCCTCGCAGCCCGAGGGCACGCAGGTCGAGCAGGGCCCGCAGTCCGCCTCGCACGACTGGCAACTTTCGAGCGCGGAGCAAACGTTGTCGCCGCAGCTCCCGGGGTCGGCCACCAGGGGCGCCGCCGTGGCGAGATCCGGGAGCGGGCCGATCTCGCGGCTCAGCTCATCTTGCTGCGGCTTGCCGGTATTCACGAGCAGATCGCGCAGCGCTTGCGGCGTGAGCGGCCCTGACGCTTGCTGCGCCACGCCCTGCACCACGGCCACGGCGCCGCTCACGACGGCGGAGGCGCTCGACGTCCCGGCGAACCCTGCGGTATAGCGGTCCCGCTCCCCCAGCGTCCCGCTGTAGAGGTCACCGGAGCCTCCCGTCGTGACAACGTCCTGTCCCCAGGCATGGACATCCACGCGGCCGCCGCTGTTGCTGTAGCACGTCGGGCTGCGTGAGCTCGACAGGCTCGCGCCCACCACCAGGGCGCCGGAGTCCCGGACGGCGCGGTCGAAGGCGCCGGCGTACGTTGGGTGATCCAGATCCACCGAGCCGTTGCCGGCCGCTTCGACGACGACGATCCCGTTGGCCGTCGCCGTCTGGATCGCGTCGAACTCGGCCGGCCAGAACTCCATGGGAAGGTAGTTGCACTGGCCCTGGTTGCAGCCGCACGTTGTCGTTGTCGGGCCGGGAGCGTGCACCTCGATGAGCACGACGTCGCCGGCGTCGAGCTGCGCGGCGGCCTGCGCGATCGCGGGCGCGACGCCGATGTCCACCCAGCTCGAGTAGCCGACGCCCGCGAGCGGCGCGACGCCGGTGACGCCGAAGCCGTTCTCCTGCGCGACCATGACGCCTGCCACGGCGGTGCCGTGGCTCGCGTCGCCCGAGCCCGACGCGGGTGCGTAGAAGAAAGGCGCCGGGAGATCCTCGTGATCGGCGACCCAGAACTGCTCGACGTCGATGATCCGAACGTCCTCGCCGCGGCCGCCCGGGAGCGCGCGCGCCTCGGCCACCCCCATGCCGTTGGCGTCGCTGTTCACGTAGCCTTGCAGGGAGGTGAAATCCGGCGTGTTCGCGTCCAGGGCCACGAGCTCGGCGCTCGCCTCCGGGGCCGCGGTCGCGAGCTCGGGCTTCGGCTGCACGTAGGCGATCTCCACGCTGGCGTGGGCGTTCAGCGCCTCCACGAGCTCGACCAGCGCGCTCCGTGAGCCTCCCGACCAGGGGGCGTCGAAATAGAGCGACAGCTCCGGGAGCCGGCTCGCGCTCCGTCGCTCGCCGTTGCTCTTGAGCGACGAGAGCCGCGCCTCGGGCAGCGGAAACAAGGGCTCGACGGCGATCGACCGACGCGAGAGCAGCGCGGCGATGCTGCCCAGATCACGCTGAAGCTGATCGGCGTCGAGGCCGTTTGCGGCGCTCGAGAGGACGCCGAGCCCATCGCTGCTCAGCAGCGAGCCGCGCAGCCGGACCCCTGTCCCTTCGTGGAACTTGATCACGACGCGGACGTCGGAGACGTCGCTCGGAATCCACGAGGACGCCTGCGCCTTGTCTGGAACGGCCCGCAGGCCTCGGCTGGGCGCGCTGGCCGGGCCGCTGACGACCAGCGGGGCCGAGTCCTCGGCGACCGGCTCGGCGTCGCCGCAGCCCCAGGCGCTGGCCGAGATCCCGAGCAGCACGGCGTGCAAGGCTCGACGAAGGAGGGCATGGCGAGACACGATGTCGGAGAGCTTGGTTTGGTTGTTTGGCATGGCATTACCAGGGGCGAGCGTTGACGAATTCGTGCTCGAAAACGAGCCGAAGACCGCCGCTGCTGTCCTCAGCAGCGTTGAGCCTCTGGCACGACGAGCCTTCGAACGCGGAAACAGCAGGGGTTCGGGCGCGCGCCTCGCCATCGTGGAGAGCTGCGCAATGCCCTGCTGCTCGTGGCGTTGCGGGCAGACTTGTCATGGCGACCGGGCGCTGTCAAGCGACCCAATGCCAGAGTTTACTTAATGTTTCTTGACGAATTAACGATTCTTGACAATCGGCAGATCCCCTCGTCGGATGTCCGATTTCGTGGATCCACATGCGGCAGACGCAGCGCCCCAGGCGATTGCGTGGGCGGTACAGATGCCCATGCGAGGAATGGCCCTTCGGGGCCGAGGCAAGCGAGGGGAGAGGCATGCTTCGGCGCTTCGCTCGAGAGGCGCTTGCGTGATGGAGAAGAGTGGCTGTCCGAGCTTCGCGTTCGACCACGGACGGTCAACGATGAACGTGGCCAGACGTCTGGCTGTGCGTGGCCAGACGTCTGGCTGTGCGTGGCCAGACGTCTGGCTGTGCGTGGCCAGACGTCTGGCTGTGCGTGGCCAGACGTCTGGCTGTGCGCCTCCGTCGATCGAACGCCGTCGAGCCGGCACGCCGTTACAGGGTCATGGCCAGCGTCGTTCGCGCTTGATCTGCTCGCGCAGGACGGAGAGCTCCGGTCCCGTCATGCCCTCGAGGGCCCCGTCGCACTCGGGCGACAGCGCGATACCGAGCACCTCGCACATGTCCCGCACCGCGGTTCGCAGGCCTCGCGTGTGCCCCTCGTTCCTGCCCTCCTCCCGGACCGCCTCGATGTCGTCATAGCCCCTGCGCTGGAGGAGGTTGCGCAGGGTCGCCTCGTGGGCGGCCTCGCGGTCATAGAGGGCCTCGACAAGCACCGGGTTCTTCAGCACCCCCGGCGCGAGCAGCGCCTCGCCCGGCACGGCCACACGCGCCGGCTGGCGCCGGGTTTTTGGGGTGCCGGCGCGCGCCCGCGCCCTGCGCTCAGGCCCCTTCTGCCTGGTCGAGGTGGAGGCCTCGTAGACCTCGACGCGCCGTTCGCCCTGCAGGCGCACCACCCAGATCCAGCGCGTGCCGGCCGCCAGGAGCTCGTCGATCTTGCTGTGCAGCTCCGCCTCGTCCTGGCCGGTGTCGGCGTACTCGACGGCGAGCGGCGGCGCCTCGGTGGCCCAGCCGGGCTCGTCCGGGATGGGGCCGACGGCGATGTCGGGCGCGCGCAGCATCTCCGGCCGCGGCGAGACGCCGAGGTCGATCGCGGCGGCCTCGGCGAGCGGATCGGTGTCGAGCACGCCGAAGCCGGTGCCGTTACGCCGGCCGCCGCGGCGGCCGCTTGGCAAGCACTCGACCAGGCGACCCTCCGACAGCTCGTAGGGATCTCCCGGGCGAAGCTGGTCGGCGGTCACTGGGTCTCGGGGAGGCGCGGTCATCGAATATCTCATGTAGATATATTCCGGGCATGGCCCGGCGTCCATCAGGAGACGTGTGAGCGCTGGCGTGGCCAGACGTCTGGCTGTGCGTGGCCAGACGTCTGGCCGTCCGCTTCCGTGGGCGGACATCACCCCGCGGACGCGCGCTTACAGGGTCAGGGCCAGCGTCGTTCGCGCTTGAGCTGCTCGCGCAGGGCGGAGAGCTCCTGTCCCGCCATGGCCTCGAGGGCCGCTTCGCGCTCGGATGACAGGGCGATGCCGAGCACCTCGCACAGGTCCCGCACCGCGGTTCGCAGTCCCTGGATGTGCCCCTCGTTCCTGCCTTCGTTCCTGCCCTCGTTCCTGCCCTCCTCCCGGACCGCCTCGATGTCGTCATAGCCCCTGCGCTGGAGGAGGTTGCGCAGGGTCGCCTCGTGGGCGGCCTCGCGGTCATAGAGGGCCTCGACAAGCACCGGGTTCTTCAGCACCCCCGGCGCGAGCAGCGCCTCGCCCGGCACGGCCACACGCGCCGGCTGGCGCCGGGTTTTTGGGGTGCCGGCGCGCGCCCGCGCCCTGCGCGCCGGCGCCTTCTGCCTGGTCGAGGTGGAGGCCTCGTAGACCTCGACGCGCCGTTCGCCCTGCAGGCGCACCACCCAGATCCAGCGCGTGCCGGCCGCCAGGAGCTCGTCGATCTTGCTGTGCAGCTCCGCCTCGTCCTGGCCGGTGTCGGCGTACTCGACGGCGAGCGGCGGCGCCTCGGTGGCCCAGCCGGGCTCGTCCGGGATGGGGCCGACGGCGATGTCGGGCGCGCGCAGCATCTCCGGCCGCGGCGAGACGCCGAGGTCGATCGCGGCGGCCTCGGCGAGCGGATCGGTGTCGAGCACGCCGAAGCCGGTGCCGTTACGCCGGCCGCCGCGGCGGCCGCTTGGCAAGCACTCGACCAGGCGACCCTCCGACAGCTCGTAGGGATCTCCCGGGCGAAGCTGGTCGGCGGTCACTGGGTCTCGGGGAGGCGCGGTCATCGAATATCTCATGTAGATATATTCCGGGCATGGCCCGGCGTCCATCAGGAGACGTGTGAGCGCTGGCGTGGCCAGACGTCTGGCTGTGCGTGGCCAGACGTCTGGCCGTCCGCTTCCGTGGATGGACATCTCCCAGCGGACGCGCGCTTACAGGGTCAGGGCCAGCGTCGTTCGCAGTTCGTGAGCTTCAGCGACGTCTCCAGGCTGAAGTCCGACTCCGTCGCGCGCCGCTCGGCGTGGAAATCAGGCCGAGAACGGCCAGATCCTCTGTTCCAGCTCGGTGAGGGACGAGACCTGGGACTCCCAGCCATCCATCCTGAGCTGGAACCGGAGGTTGCTGTACCGGTGCAGGAGCGAGAGCGCCATCAGCTTGCGGCTCAGCGCCGGGGTGAGGTCGGTGGTCGGGTATCCGTAGGAGCACAGAAAGGCGCGCTGGAGGTCCGCGCTGCCCGCGGCGAGGAAGAGGCACGGGCCGAGCAGGTCGTACTCGCGCGGCCCGAGGCACGCGTCCGCGAAGTCGATGATGCCGGTGACGCTCCACCTCTCGCCCGTCCGGGTCGCGAGGAGGTTCTCCGGCGTGTACTCCCCGGTCAGGAGCACCGGGACCACGGACCGCGGCAGGAGAGGGCGGGCCGACTCCAGGTACGATGGGAGCTGGGAGACCAGGTGTCCGGGCAAGCCCATCCGTCGGTGGCGGCCCTCGCAGCCGGCGATCTGGCGCTCCACGAACGCGTCCCAGCCGAGGTCGATGCTCTCCAGCCCCTCGGTGGGCAGCGCGTGGGCGGCCCTCATGATCTCGCCGATCCGCGCCAGCGCCTCGACCCGCTCCGCGTCGCCCAGCGCGGGCCAGACCTCTTCCAGGGGGCGCCCGGGAAGGCGCGACATCACGAGATAGGGCCACCCGTCGAGCTCCGCTTCCTGGAGGAGCTCCGGCGTCGTCGCGGGGACCTCGCCATGGAACCGCGCGAGCGAGAGGCGCTCGGCCTCGAACTGGTGCCGCAGGAAGGGCGGAAACAGCTTGATGATCTGCCCCGCGTCGTTCGAGACAACCACGTTCGTCCCGTGCGCGAACGCGGAGAGCCCGCTCGTCGCCAGCCCGTGGCGCTGGCACACCGCGAGGACCGCCGGGCGAAAGGCCTCCAGGTCGGCGCGGATCCGGTCGAATCCGGCGGGGCCGTCGAACGACGGGAACAGAGAGCGGTCGTCGGGGGGCGCGCCAGGATCGGACGGCATGGGGCGGCGGAGACCGTAACGCGCGCGCGCCGGGGCCGCCATCGCGACGTCGACCCGCGCGGCGCTGGCGATCAGGGAGGAAGCCGCAGGCCCTCGGCGCCAGCGACGCGAGCGACTCGCCTTCAAGGGGGCGCTCTCGACCGGCGACGGCCGCGGAAGAGGGGAGATCTGGTGGCCGGACCCGAGGCGTCGGATACTCCTTCGCGGGAGACATCGTCCCCCGACACCACCCCCCTTCTCCCGAGAGGAGCGTTCCACCATGCAGATGCCGGATCCCCCGGAAACCCACAAGGAGTTCATCAGCCGCTTCCCCAAGCTCGGCGAGGCCTGGGCGCTCCTCGGCGAGGCCGGCGCGGAGGGGCCGCTCCCCGAGAAGACGGTGCGCCTGCTGAAGCTCGCGTTCGCGTGCGGCGCGATGCGCGAGGGGGCCGTGCATGCGGGCGTGCGCAAGGCCCTGGCCATGGGGATATCGGCCGAGGAGATCGAGCAGGTCGTCGCGATCTCGGCGGCGACGCTCGGCCTGCCCGGCGCGGTCGCCGTCTACTCCTGGGTGCGCGACGTCCTCGAGGAGTCCGGCGGGTGAGGCGCGGCTCGTGAGGCGCGCCGCGAACCGCGGCCGGACGCGCGCCGTCGTGGCGGCGCTCGGGGTCGGCGCGCTGCTGAGCTGCCTGGGCCCGACGGCGGGACAGGTCGATCTGCCGGGGCTCGATGTCCCCGTCGAGAAGGCGATCTCCTTCCCGGCCGGAAAGGAGCTCGAGTTCCCCGTGCACGCCGACAGCTACGAGCACAGCGGCGGTAACCACGTGCGGATCGAGGTGACGCTGCTCCGCGGAGGCGCGCCGGTCGGCGCGATGGCGTGCGACGGCTTCGAGCTCGAAGGCGGCGCCGGCTGCGGATCGAGCGCGACCCACATGAACAGCGGCTGCTCGATGACGGTCCCCGCCGGCGGGAGCGACGCGATCCGGGTCGTGGCGAGGCTCGCGAACAGGAGCAACTCGGCCAGCTTCGAGGGGCTCAGCGTCTATATCCGGGACTGAACGGGGCTGGCCGCTCGACCCGGGTCCTGTATGCTCCCGCGCCGCCCGCGGGGCGCTCGCTTCGGCGCGGTCCGGGGGTGGCGCTTCGCCGAGGTCGCGCTCCTGTTCGGCCTCGTCAACGTCTCGTTCGCGCTCGCGGAGTCGTTCGGCCGCGGATTCGACACCTTCTCCGCCACGGTGAAGTCGGGCGATTTCGACCGGCTCCTGCTGCGCCCGCGCTCGACGGCGTTCCAGGTGGCGACGCGGGAGTTCCAGTTCCTGACATCAGCTCACGAGCACCTCTCCGCTGCGAGCAAAGAGGGCGTGAAGCCGCGAGCGCCTCTGCCCCCTCTCCGGTGCGCTGCAGCGGTCCTCGCGCGGGAACGCAGACTGGCATGTTTGATGCTGGGTCGCGGAGCTTCGCAGGGAGGCACACGATCATGAGCAGGGAATTGCGCGGGCGCATCCTGTGGATCCTGGAGCCGGCGTGTTTGCCGGCCTGCCGTTGTCGGTCGGCTGCCAGATGGAAATCCGCGACGGCGGCGCGGGCGGCGCGGGCGAGACGCTCGCCGCCATGCAGGCCGCCGAGCAACGCGGCCGCGCGCGCGACCCCGAGGTCTGCCGCGTCCTCGACCGGATCGCCGCCGACGAGGCCGCCCACGCCGAGCTCGCCTGGGCCTTCGTGCGCTGGGCCATCGCGCGCGGCGGCGAGCGCCTCGTCGAACGCGCGGCCGTCGCCCGCGCGTTCGACGAGGCGCTCGCCCCGCTGCGCGCCGCGCGAGAGCCGGAGCGCGACGGGGGCGACGCCGCCGCGTGGCACGACAACGGCCGGCTCACCGACGCAGAGCGGGCGCGCTGCCACCTCGACGCCGTGCGCGAGGTCATCGGGCCGTGTGTAAACGCTCTCCTGTCCGCGCCGCCCGCCCCGCTCCGCGCTCCCTCGGGCAGCGCCGAGGTCGCCCCCTCGGCCAGCGCAGGCGTCATCGCGTGATGAGCTGGGTCGGGCGGGAGCGGCCACGCGCGGTCCGGCACCGCAGCGCTGTCCTGGAGGACGCGTTATCAGAAGGGCACTTCCGGGATCGGGACGCGGTCGGGCTCGGGGGCTGTCGGTTGCGGAGCCGGCGGATTCATGGCCGGATCGGAGGCCGCTGCCTGCGGCGTCCTCGGCCTGGCGATCGGCGACGGTCGTGATGCCGTTGCGGAGGGGGATGAGCGCACCCTCGCATCCCGGGGAGCGGACGCCGCCGATCTCGCCGCCGATGCAGCCGGCTCACCGGACGTCGCGCTCGGCAGCGGCTCAGGCGGGGACGCGTCGCCGGGCGTCACGCTCGGCCGAGGCTCAGGCCACGCCAGTGGCTCCGCCGGCCGTGGAGCAGCGGTCTGCTCCGCGACGGAGGTGGCCGCGGGGGCGACCTCCGCGCCTGTCGCGCCCCGGCCTGTCGCGCTGCCCTGGCTCACGGCGGCGGTGACGCCGGCGCCGAGGAGCGCCGTGATCGTGACGCCGAGCGCCAGCCTCGCGCGCGAAGGCCTCGGATGCGCGGCCTCCCGCGCCGTCGAGGTGGCGCCGGTCAGGGTGCCTGGCCTCATCGAGCGGGGCGCGGCCGCCGGCGTGACGAGCTCCAGATCGTCGAGCGATATCGTCATGCCAGGGCTCGGCTGAGAGGAGCTCGGCGCGCCGGAGCCTGCCTGATGCAGATCCGGGATCGACGGCGACGTCATGCCCGCGAGCCGGCGGAGCTCGCCCATCATCTCTCCTATCGACTGGAACCTCTGCGCCCTGTCGCGGGCCAGCGCCCGCGCGAAGAACGCGTCGATCGTCGGCGGCAGATCGGGCGCGAGCCGGGACGCGCTCGGCAGAGGCGCGACAAGGATGTTGGCGATCACCGCGCCGAGCTGGTCGCCCTTGAAGGGGAGCTCGCCGGTGACGGCGTAGAACAGGATGACAGCGAGCGACCAGAGATCGCTGCGCTGGTCCACGTCCTTCTCGCCCCGGACCTGCTCGGGGCTCATGTAATGGGGCGAGCCGAGCAGCTCGCCTGTGCGCGTCACCTCGTCCGTGAGCCGAGCGCCGGTCTCCTTGACGATGCCGAAATCGAGGACCTTGACGATCTCCTCCTGCTCGTCTTCCCCGCGCACGAGGAAGAGGTTGGCGGGCTTGAGGTCGCGGTGGACGAGGTCGGCGTCGTGCGCGCGGCGGATCGCCTTGCCGGCCTGCGCGAGGATCCGCGTGGCGTCCGCGAGCGAGAGCCGGCCGACGCGCTCGAGCCGCGTGCCGAGATCCTCGCCCTGGAGCAGCTCCATCACGAGGTACGGGGTGTCGTCGTCAATGCCATAGTCCTGGACGTAGACGACATGCGGACTCTGAAGGTTCGCGGCGATCCTCGCCTCGCGCTCGAAGCGGGCCAGGAACGCGGCCGACGTCGCAAACGTCGGCGCCATGAACTTGACCGCGACGGGAGAGCCGAGGTTGATATGCCGCGCCAGCCACACCGAGCCCATCCCGCCGCACGAGAGCGGACGCTCGAGACGGTACTTCCCACCTACGACGGAATCCGGGGCGTAATGCATGCGATGGCTTCCTTCTGGATGCCAAGGGAGATGGGATGAGCGTACAGGATAGGAAAGGGTCCGGCCATGAGGAGGCGGGAGATGGCGAGAGATTGTCCTTGTGTGCGCGACGTTCCGGGCACCTTTGCGCTTCACACAGCGACGCGGCGACTGGCACGTTGGACGATCGCCGCGAGCCAGGGGCGGGAGCGGTGCTCCGACCCTGAACCGGGCAGTCGGGGGGAACCCGGCCGACTCAGGCGCTGCTCCCCGTCGCGATCGCTGGGCCACCTGCGTCCACGCCGTCCGAGGCGGCCGGTCGTCCCGGTGAGGCCTTCGGCGAGACGTCGCTGGGCGATCGGACGATCACCGAGCGGGGCGCGTTCCTCGTGCGCCTCGATCGCGACGGCGACCTCCGCTGGTCGGCGCCCATCGTCACGGAGGAGCGATCCGCGGCCAACGCGGTGACCGTCGACGGGTCGGGCAACGTGCTCTTCGCGGGGGAGCTCAACGGCGAGGTCACGATCGGGAGCACGACGCTGACGGCCCCGCTGGCCGATCTCGACGCGCTCGTTGCCGGATCCGCTCCCCGGCGGCGGGTGAGCTCACGGCGCCGACGTGGGCTATATGCGCGAGCTCTGCGAGCAGTGGCGCTCGCTACGACTGGCGCAGCCGCCCGCCGGGGAGCTGAACGAGGCGTCGAGGCAGATCTCCGCAATTCGGGCTGCCAGTGGCACCGGAGGGGTGAGCAGGCGGCCGAACGTCGCGCCCGCCGCTCGCTCGCGCGGGCTTTGCTCGCTGAGCCCGCCCGGGCTCCAGCCGAGGGGTGAGATGCGCGCCACCTCGTGTACAATCGGATCATGAAACGTGGCCTTCGTTCTGCGTTGCTTGCCGTGTTGCCGGCGCTGACGGGCGCGTCGTGCGGGGCGCTGCTCGGCCTCGATGACTTCACCGACGCTCAAGCGCCGGGCGGCGGGGGTAGCGGAGGGATTGACGCCTCCTCGGATGGAGCCGGGACTGCCACGTCGGGCGGCGCAGATGGATCGGGGGGTGCATCGGCGGGCGGGGGCTCAGGCGGCGCTCCCGGCGGTGTGTGCGCTCCGAACAGCGACACGCGGTGCTCGGGGAACGCGCCGCAGCGGTGCGACGACAGCGGAGCGTGGCAAGACGAGGCGCCGTGCCCCGCCAGGGCGCCGGTGTGCCGCGGAGGGACCTGCGTGACACCTCCGAGCTGCGCCGGCCTGGCACCGACGTGCGGGCCGATGAGAAACGAGAGCTGCTGCGCGACGATGGCGGTATCGGGCGGGAGCTTCAACCGGAGCAATGTCAGCGAACATCCGGCCACGGTGAGCGACTTCCTGCTGGACCGGTTCGAGGTGACCGTGGGGCGATTCCGCGCGTTCGTCGACGCGTACCCGGGGAGCTTCCCCGAGCCGGGAGCCGGGAAACACCCGAAGATCGAGGGGAGCGGGTGGGATTCGGGGTGGAACGGGTATATGGCTTCGAGCGCGGCGTTGCTCAAGGACGCGGTGAACTGCGACTCGATGTTCCGGACGTGGACGGATACGGCGGGCGACAACGAGAGTCTGCCAATGAACTGCCTGAGCTGGTATGCTGCGTTCGCGTTCTGCGCCTGGGATGGGGGCCGCTTGCCAACGGAGGCGGAGTGGAACTACGCGGCGGCGGGCGGAGACCAGCAGCGGCCGTACCCGTGGTCGACGTCGCCTACGGATGAGACGATCGACAAGAGCTTTGCGGGGTATGGCTGCACCTTCACGGATACTCCAGAGAAGTGTACGTTCACGGACATATTGCCTGTCGGATCACGGATGACAGGGGATGGAAGATGGAGGCAGGCCAACCTGGCCGGGAACGTGCGAGAATGGGCCCTGGATACGAAGCGGGACTATTCCGAAGATTGCACGGACTGCGCTAACTTGGAGGGGGGAGCCGAACGGGTATTGCGGGGCGGCTCCTTCTCGGATGACGCGCAATACCTGCTTTCATCCACCCGCGACAGCTACGACGCGACGACCCGCCGCCCCTACGTCGGGGTCCGCTGCGCGAAAAACCCGTAGTTGCGAGGCGAGTCCACCGAGCGGAACCGTTCTGCTGCGAGCTGGAACGGCGGCCGCGGGCTGCGCCGTCGGCCATCAGCAGCAACGCCTCGCCACGCCGTACGATGCGTTTCCGTCTTGTCTGGACGCAGGGCGCCTCCACCACCGCGATTTTCGCAGCGACGACGGGAAGATCCTCTTCGACTTCGAGGACCTGGACGCGCACTGGAGAGGCGAGCGGCACACAGCGGTGGTGGACCGGACCGAGATCCCGATGCAGCACCCGCGCTTCGACGTGCGGGTGTCCGGTAACTCGGCGTACGAGCACACCCACACGACGCAGGACAGCTGCGAGGACAAGGCCCGCGCCTTCTGGCGCATGATGGCCGCCCTCGAGGGGGGCGGCGCGCGGTAGCCGCGGGGCGCGGGCGGGCAGAGGCGCCGCCCGCGCGCGGGCCCTCTCGTCGTCAGCCCGCTCGCCCCGGGGCGCCAGGCGGGCTGAGGAGGCGCGCCGCCGGCGGCCGCGACAGGTCACGCGGGATCGCGAGACGTCTCATCGTCAACGTCGCCCCGTTGTCGACAGCCGACAGCTATCTTTCCTGTCGGTTAAGTCCCTGTTTCGAGCGATCGAATGCGCGGGGCCGCGCCGCTGTCGCCTTGCGGGTCGCCTCCGGCCCATGCTAATCGCTCGTCGCACAGGCACGCACGCGAGGCCCCGCGCCGCTCGCGCAGGGGCGTCGCCCGGCAGCCGATCGGAGGCGGGCCATGGACAGCGCGATACCGCTCGGGAAGAAGCAGATCATCGACGGCCAGCTACGCGTCTATTACTATGGCTACTGGATCAAGGCGTACGAGGCGCCGGCCGACACGCTGCTCGCGAAGAAGCGCCTCATCGAGGCGCTGACGCGGCGCCTGTTCAACCACGTCGAGCACGGCATCAACGTGCCCGGCAAGCGGCTGGACGAGGCGCGGCGCGCCTTCGAGTCGGAGACCGACCCGCAGCGCAAGCGCGTCAAGGGCGCCATGCTCGCCGGCGCGATCTTCAATCGCGCGGCGGACATCTTCACGAAGCTCGTCGAGATCCAGGCGCTCGGCGTCACCATCGAGCCCGACAACGCCCTCATGCGCGAGTGCGGCGAGCACCTCCTCGAGGCGCTGACGCTCGGGAAGATGGTGCTCCACCGCAGCGGGGAGGAGGGGCTCGACGAGCTCTGGGGAGAGCCGTTCAAGGCCTTCTCCTTCCCGATCGAGGCGTTCTACAACAGCCGCTATGTCAAGATCGCCCAGAGCATGAGGGCGATCGACGGCGTTCGCGACGAGATGATCGCCACCTTCGCGGGACCACCGATGTTCGCCGGGGTGGACCGCCTGGCCCGCGAGTTCGCCCACGCGGCCAAGGTGAAGTGCGAGACGCTGCGGACCGACGCCGAGATCTTCGAGGTCTGGACGTCCTTCGTCGTGTCGGCGGAGAAGCTCGCCGCCTTCCAGCCGCTGCTCGGCCCGGACGCCTCGCCCGCCGAGCGGGAGCAGGCGGCGCGGGGCGTCGAGCTGATCGTCCGCGGCAAGAACGTGATCTCGTACATCACCCGCGCGCGCGTGCCGATGCCCAAGACGACGAGCGAGCTCATGGAACGGTACGCGCGCTACCGCGCCGCGTACGGCGCCGCGCCCGCGTCCGGCGCCGCGCGCAGCGTCGCCTGAGCCGCCGTGCGCCCGTTGCCGGGCGGCGTCGAACCTTGATACGATCGGTGCGATCGATTTCATGATGGCGCTGGAAGTGCGTCCTTACCGGGCCGCCGCGCCGGGTCGTCGCGTGGGAGTTCCGATGGGGTGCTTTCGTGAGGGGACGTATCTTCTCTTGTGTGCAGCCGCCCTGGCGGGGAGCGTCGTCGCGGGCGGCTGCGGCTCCATCGTTGTGAGCGGCGGTGACGGCGGTGCGGCGTCAGCGACCGCGTCGGGCGGCGGTGGTGGCGGCGGCGCCGTGTCGGCGAGCACGTCGAGCGCTGGTGGGGAGGGCGGCGCGGGCGGGAGCGGTGGCGCGGGCGGCGCCGGGGGGAGCGGTGGCGCGGGCGGCGCGGGCGCGGGCGGCGCGGGCGCGGGCGGCGCCGGGGGGAGCGGCGGCGCGGGCGGCGAGGGGGCCGCCGTGCCGATGAACCCTTGCGGGAGCGCGTGCGGCGACGAGGAGCTGTGCGACGAGAGCCACCTCGGCGTGGACGACGACTGCGACGGCGAGGTCGATGAGACGTGCGGGTGCACCGCGGGTCAGGCGCACGCCTGCTTCCGCGGGGATCCGTCGTACCTGGCCTACGCGGGCTGCTTCCCTGGCACCGAGATCTGCGATGACGCCGGCACGTGGGGCCCCTGCGTCGGTGGCCTGCACGCGGCCGACATGTGCTTCCTCGACGACGCCAGTGGCTGCCACGCGATGCAAGCGGCTCCGTTCGCCGACGTCGACCTCAAGGAGGGCACGGGCTCGTTCAGCGAGGATGCGGGCGCCGAGCGGTGGACGGTGGCATGCCCCGAGGGCGTGGACCCGTGCCCCGAGGTCGGCGGGGCCGAGCCGGCGGACGACTTCAAGCCGCTGCAATCCGGGGAGTACACGGTCACCTACACGAAGCGCGGCCTCATGGACGGGGGCACGAGGAGCTGCACATACCCGCTCTTCGTCGGCGCGCGAGGCCTCCGCGTCGAGCTCGAGTGGGAGCACCTCCCCCGCAGCGTCGATCTCGACCTGCACCTCCACAGGCCGAACAGCACGCGGCCGTGGCGAATCCACGGCTCGCCGGAGGACTGCGGATACAGCAACTGCACCATCGACGCTCTCTCGTCCTCCTCGGACATCCGCTGGTTCAGCGACACGGCGACGCCGCCCGAGCCGGTGAACTGGTACCTCGACCCCGAGGAGACCAACAACACCTGCTATCACGCCCCGCGGGGCCGGGGCAATGCGTGGCGGAATCTCGGCCGCGGATGCCACAGCCCGCGGCTCGACCTCGACAACGTCGTCTGCGACCCCGCCGTCACCGACCCCAACGACACAGACTTCTGCGCGCCGGAGAACATCAACATCGACTTCCCGCCGAGGGGCCAGTGGATGCGGATCGGCGTGCATTACTACGGCGCGGACAGCGTGACATCCGACGTTCACCCGCGGATCAAGGTCTTCTGCGACGGCGCGCTCGCGGCCGAGCTCGGGCCCAGGGGCTTCTATCAGCCCGAGCAGCCCGTCACCTTCGCTCCCGCCGACGCCAGAACCAGGTTCTGGCTCGTCGCCGACGTGCTCTTTCCGGAGCCCGACGCGTGCGGCGAGCGTACCTGCATCGTCCAGCCGATCTACGCCGATGAGGCCTCGCGGTCGCCGCTCCTCACCACCCAGCGCGCGGTCGAGACCACCTTCACCCCGGAGTATCCGCCGGCGCCGTGAGGGCCCGCGGGGGCGCGCGCCCGCGGGCCGGCCGCGCTCACCCGGGCTGCGGCGCCGCCACGAGCTCTATCGCCTCTTCCGGGCAGGCGACGACGCAGAGGCCGCACGCCTGGCACAGCGCCGCGTTCGGCGTCATCGCCGTCTTCCGGCCGTGGACGAGCGACTTGAGCTTGCCGCGCAGCGAGAGGGCATTGAAATCGGCTTGCGCGATGCGGGCGACCTCGAAGACCCGATAGGGACAGACCTCGACGCAATCGCCCTTCGCCTCGCACCGGTTCCGGTCCACCACGGGCCGGAAGGCGCCGGGCTCGGCGCGACACTGCTCTCCCGGCCTGTCCGGGCGCGCGGCCGCGCGCCGCGCCTTCTCCTTGTTCAACGAATCCGCCATGTGTGTGCCTCCCGCCGCCGCTCGCGCGGAGCGCTCAGAAACAGGTCGATCGCGCCTCGAAGCGCGCCGCGTGGTTCGCGCCGAGGTTGCTGTCCCACGCGCCGTGGGACTCGGCGGCCACCTCGATGTCCCAGGCGTTCATGCGGCCGTACTGATCGTAGGCCCAGAGGAAGAGAGCCTCCTCGGTCGCGGTCGGCTCGTTGCAGACCCATGTGCCGCTCGAGGCGGGCGGGAGCGGCGCGCCGCCGCAGATGCGCTGTCCCGAGGCGTCGGGGGGCGGCGAGCACCACGCGCAGTCGCGGGGCGCGTTGCTCACGAGGACGTAGGCGTCGCCGTGCGCGCCCGCGCTCGCGGGGAGGAACGCGTCGCTGCCGTTCAGCCGGACATAGAGGTTGATCTCGTGGTCCGGGTAGAGGTCGCGCAGGTAACCGCGGTAGGCGATGGTCAGCTTCGCGGCGTCGGTCCGGACCGGATCCTGGATGAGCTCGAACGGGCCGGTGTGCACCGTGGTGGTGGGCCCGCAGTAATCGTAGCTCGGCGGGTAGTTCGAGGCGGCCCCGTCGCGGGTCACGGCGGAGAGCGCGAGCGAGACCGGGAGAGCAGCGGCGAGCGTCTTGCGGAACATGCGTGACCTCCAGGGACGTATCGGCGCCGGGGCCGCGCGCAGCGCGGGCGCGCGGCGGCCCGGACATGGGGGCTACCAGCTCCACCCACGCCGGTCAACGCAACGCGGGCGGCTGGCCGCCCTCGCCACCGAGCTCGTCGGCGGCTGGTACCGCGTACGTTGAGGACGAACTTGCCGAGGGCTGAGGGCTCCTCAACCTGGGTAGGGCTCCTCAACCTGGGTCGGGTCGCGGGGGCTCCTCAACCTGGGAGGGCTGAGGGCTCCTCAACCTGGGTCGGGTCGCGGGGGCTCCTCAACCTGGGCGAGGGCTCCTCAAC
The DNA here is from genome assembly GCF_051519835.1 of Sorangium sp. So ce176. NCBI lineage: Bacteria > Pseudomonadati > Myxococcota > Polyangiales > Polyangiaceae > Sorangium > Sorangium sp. So ce176. The sequence goes on along the minus strand of NZ_CP150371.1, from coordinate 8,906,919 downwards.
CTGGGTCGGGTCGCGGGGCTACGTCCTCAACCTGGGTCGGGTCGCGGAGCTCAACCTGGGTCGGGTCGCGGAGCTCAACCTGGGTCGGGTCGCGGGGTCGGGTCGCGGGGCTCCGGTGCCGCTCCTCTGCGGCGGCCGCTCATGGCATGGTCCGCCCAATGAACCGTGAACTCCTTCGCTCATCGGTCCTCGGGGTCCTCCTTGCGGCCTGCAGCAGCCCCCCCGCCATGACGCCGACCGGGAGCGGCGGGGCCGGCGGCGAGGACGGCGCCAGCGCGACCGGCGGCGGTGGAGACGGGGGCGGAGCGCTGGTCTCGTGCGGAGGGAGCCTGGGCGACACCTGTACCGAGACGGAGCACTGCGAACTCCGCGAGCCCGGCGCGGAGGTGTGCGACGAGCGCGCGATCGGCGTGTGCGTCGCGCGGCCGAGGGTCGAGGAGTGCCCCGAGGATTGCCCGGGCGTCTGCGGGTGCGACCAGCGCGTCCATTGCAACGAGTGCCTGGCGCGCGCGGCCGGGGTGAGGGCGTCGAAGGACACGTCGTGCTCGAGCGGAGAGTACGTCGTCGGCGTGAACGACCGAGTTTACGTGCACAGCGCCGATCTGGAGGCGAACCGGTGCCTGACGCTCTCCCTGGCCTGGCCGACCGAGAGCGATCCGCGGTTCACGGGCGTCGAGCTTCCGGAGCACTGGGCCCTCGTGGATGTGATGCTCACCGGGGAGATGCGCGATTGCACAGCGCCGCGCACGCCCGACGACGATGGGCTCCACGTCGTGACCGGCGCCACCGGCGCCTTGTCGTGGGAATCCGAGCCGAACACCGGTATCCCGTGTGTCATCGACATGGACGTCACCCTCGCGCTCGAGGGCGAGCCCGGGACGTACCACGTGAAGGCGACGGGCGTGGTCGTCGACAACACGTGCCTGTTGTGACGGCGCGCCGCCTAATCCGAGATGTCCTGGCTGATGATGACCACCGACGAGGGGACCTCGGAGTAGCTGTCCGCCTCGGCGCTGATGACCAGATCGAAGCTCGTCCTGGCGATGCTCGCGCCGAACAGCTCGCCCCTGTGCATCACGGGGTCGTAGTCGAGCGTGCCGACGCGCCGCCACTCGTCGTTCTCGGGCTTCGCCCAGGCCACGAACGCCATCCCTCCGAGCCGCTCGGGCGGCGGGAGGTGATCGACCTTCAGGTGGAGCTCCGTCGTTGACGTATTGCGGTCGATCTCGGCCACGATGAGCGCATTCGCGTTCGGCGCCATCTCCGTCCCCTGAGAGACGAAGCGCATCGAGCCGCTGCAACCGGCGAGCGCGGCCCCCGCGAGCAGGGAAGCGGCGAGCACGAACGGTATCGAGCGAACCTCTCTCATGAGAACTTTTCCTTGCTGCCTGTGGCGTGCTGGGGCGCTTGCCGAAGAGCGCTGCCGGCGGTGGTTCGTCGCCCCGCCCCTGTCGAAGCAGCCCCGCCCATGGGTCGATTTTTACCGCAGCTGAGTGACCCTTGCCAACCCCGCAGCAGGGGCGGGGCGACGAACCACCGCCGGGGCGCTGGCACGTTGCCTGCCATCCCGCGGCGCGCGGGGCGCCTGCTTACCGTTTCACGACGACGGCTCGCGGCCGTCCGGCGGCGGCTCGGAGGGCGCACCTGCGTCGGGCGTGGCCTCCGCACCCTCCGGCGTGGCCTCCGCGCCCGCCGCGCCGGCCGCCGCCGCGGCCACGCCGGCGACGATGCCCTCCCAGTGGCTGCCCTTCCACAGCACCTTGCCGCAGCGCTCGCAGCGCCAGAACTCGTCGTGGCGCTCGGCCACCCGCGGGGGCACCGCGCCCCGCACCGCGTCCTTCGGCGCGGCCGCGAGCGCGCCGCCGCACGCCATGCAGCGCGGGTCCCGCACGGGCAGCCCGAGCTCCCGCAGCACGAAGCCGGCCTGCTCCATCGGCCGGAGCCCGCGGGGCACGTAGAGCCCGCGCACGGCCGCGGTGCGCAGGGGGCGCCGCTCGAACACCCCGGCGTCGGAGCTCAGCAGCACGCGGCCCGTCCGCTGCGCGAGGCGTACGAGCTCGCCGTCGTCGATGCCGTGCTCGAACGTCGCGTCGTACCCGGCGCCGCGCAGCCAGCGCGACAGGCCGCCGAGCATCGCGTCGCACAGGAAGCTCGGCCCCGCCGCCTCGTCCGGCGCCCGGGCCGCCCCGCCGCCCGCCTCATCCACGAGCCCGCCCCATGCGCTCAGGATGGCGCCGGGCCACCTGGCGGCAAGGCGCCGGACGCGAAATCCCCACGCCTCGCTCGAGCGCTGGTACCGTCGTGGCGAATCGATCGCGGCGACGTGGTGGAGGAGTGGATGTCGACGAAAGGTGCGAGGTGCTCCTGTGCGGCCCTCGCGCTCGCCGTGCTGGCGAGCGCTCACGAGGCTTCGGCCTACTGCCGTTCGAACACCTGCAAGATACCGGAGCTGTGCCTCCAGGACGACCTGCCGCGGGGCGACTGCAGGCCGCTCCGCTGGACGGGCGACTGCATCGGATTCTCCGTCCAGGAGGACGCGTCGAGCGAGGTCTCCTACCAGGAGATCTCCGACGTCCTCGACGCCGCCTTCGCGGCGTGGCAGCAGGCGCCCTGCCCCGGGGGAGGCACACCGGGCATCCGCGTGCAGAACCTCGGCCCCGTGGCGTGCGGCGCGGTGGAGCTGAACGCGAGGGACGGCAAGACCAAGCTCGTCGACGGGCTCGTGCCGGGCAACGCCAACGTGGTCGTCTTCCGCGACCTCGATTGGCTCGCGGCCGCCGGGCACAACAGCGAGATGCTGGCGCTCACCACGGTGCAGTTCGACAAGAAGACCGGTGATCTCTGGGGGGCCGACATGGAGATCAACTCCAATCTCTACGACTTCTCCGTCGGGGACGACTCCGCTGCGCCGCGGGAAGACCTCCTCGCCGTCGTCACGCACGAGGCGGGGCATTTCCTGGGCCTCGATCACTCGATGATCGGTCCAGAGGCGACCATGCATTACCGGTACGACAGGTCGGACCCGATCAACTTCCGGACGCTGCACGAGGACGACATCACGGGGATTTGCCAGGTCTATCCCCCTCGGGATCTCTCGACGTCGACGTGCAACCCCATCCCGCCGCACGGGTTCGCCCCGGAGTGCGGGGAGGACCAGATGGTCGCCTGCGGGGTGTCGCCGCCCGCCGCGGGCGGCCCGGGCTGGGGCGCGCCGCTCGCGGCCGCCGCGATCGGCGCGGCCGCCTGGCGGCGCGCCGGCGCGCGCGGTCGGCGCGCGAGGCGCTGACCGGCGGGGCCTGGCCGGCGGGCGCCCCTGGGACGCCGGCTACGGCGCCGCGCCGCGGTGGCTGCGGCGGGAGAGCGCGTAGGCGACCCCCCGCTCCAGCGTCCCCAGGGTGACGATGCCGCCGAGGTTGGCCTCGAGCTGGACCAGCGACCGGGCCACGCTCGGCCGGACCCCGGTGATCACGATCTCGGCCCCGAGCAGCCGCACGCTCCGGGCAGCCCGGATCAGCGCGTCCGTCACCTCGGCCCCCGCCTCCGGCATGCCGGTGACGTCCAGGATCGCGATCCTCGCCTGCTGGCTCGAGATCCCGTCGAGGAGCGCCTCGATGACCAGATCGGCCCGCTCGCGGCTCATCTTGCCGACGAGCGGCACCACGAGGACGCCGGGAGCGATGGGCAGGAGCGGCGTGGAGATCGACCGGAGCGTGTCCTCGCGGACGCGGAACATCTGCTCCTGCAGCCGGAGGTTGTGCTCCTCGGCCCGCACGCGCTCGGTGATGTCCGCCGAGATGCCGCAGACGCCCGTCACCTTGCCGTCGTCGTCGCGGAGAGCGAACTTCGTGGTGATGAACACGTGCGTGCCGTCGAGCATCTCGACCCGGTCCTCGACGGCGATCGGCGCGCTGGAGTCCATGGCCTCGCGGTCCTGCGCGGCGAACCGAGCGGCGGTGTCCCCGGGCAGGAACTCGCTCGGCATCCGCCCCATGAGCTCGCTCCGGGGCTTGCCGGCCGCCGCCTCGACCAGGCGGTTCGCGACGGTGTAGCGGCCCTCGGCGTCCACCGCGTAGATGAGCAGGGGCGCGTTCTCGATGATGCTCTGCAGCAGCGCGGCGCTCCGGCGCTGCTGCGCCTCGGCCTCCCGGTGCGCCGAGACGTCGCGGACCACCGCCATGACGAACCTCACCCCGGTCTCGTCCCGGAGCGGCAGGTAGGTCACCTCGAGCCAGCACCAGCGGCCCAGGTCCTCGTGGACCTCGTGCTTGATCACATAGGGTATCGCCGGGAGCGTGACCGTCTCGCCGGCGACCGCGCGCAGGAACGGCTCCGCGAAGCCCTTCGATACAACCTCGGGGTCCTGCAGCATGTTGTACTTGCCGACCAGGTACTCCCGCGGGGTCTTGTACCAGGTGCAGCAGACCTCGTTCACCGCGGCCACCACCCCGTCGGTGCGGTAGACGAAGACGGGCATCGGCAGCAGCTCGAAGACCGCCTCGAAGGGGATGCGAGGCTCGCTCGCGGAGGGCTGCGCGGCCGGCGGCGGCGTGGCTTGCTGCGGCGCGGCCTCGCCGAGCCGGCGCTCCAGCTCCTCGATCCGGGCCCGCAGGCGCGCGTTCTCGGCCGACATCGCGTCATCATGCCCCTGGGTGCTCATGGTTCCTCGCTCGTCGAGCTCACGCGGTCCGGGGCCGCTCCACGCGGAGCTCGGTCCAGGGAGACGTCTGCTCGGCGAGGGTACGGTACGCGAGCGCCACGGCGCCGACGAAGAAGAGCGCGAGCGCGGCCGGGCCGATGCCGATGCCGCCGGCGGGGCCGACGCCGACGTCGCCGGCCGGGCCGAGGGCGCCGAGGACGTCCGCGTGGAACGCGCGGAACAGGCCGAGGTGGAGCGCTGTGAGCGCCGCGCCGAGGGCGACGGCCCAGGCGCGGTGGAAGCGCGCGCGCCGGGCGTGGTGGGCGATGACCGTGTCGGAGGAGACGCAGAGGTTGCCGTGCGCGGGCGCGCGGAGCACCCAGGCCTGCGCCGCGTCGCGGTACCCCTTGCCGGCGGCGCTGGGGTCGATCTCGCGGCGCACGGAGCCCGCGATGTAGATGGCGTCGCCGGGGCGGACCTCGGACCTGTAGATGAAGGCGCCGCCGCGGCTCGCCGGCACGAAGGTCGTGTCGAGGGTCAAACGACCGCTCGCCGGCTCGACGCGCACCGCGGCCCCCGAGGGGAGCCGGAGCGAGAACGCGCGCGCCCGGGTGTCCCACGCGCCCGGCGAGGCGCCCGGGACGCTCTGGCCGCCGCCCGGGATCTCGACCGCGATCACCGCGGCGTCGGGCGCGGCGTCGTCCGCGCCCACCTCGCCGCGGAGCAGGGCGAACCCCTCGCGCATCGCGTCCGGCGAGGCCGAAGGGCTCCGCGCATAGGCGGCGACCTGCGAGCGCCGCTGGTGGTGGATGCAGCGCCCGATCGCGATCGCGAACGCGACGCCCAGCACCACCCCGGCGACCCCGTACACGATGAGGAAGCTGGCGATGAAACCCATCCGGCGAGCGTAAACGTGCGGCTTCGGCGCGTCGAGACGGGCAGGTACCACCGCAGGCGAGCCAGCCCATCAGGTGCTCCTGCCATCCCACATGGCGAGCGCGTGTGCGCTTTGCTCGGGGGTAGTAAGGAGCATTTCCCAAGGCGCGCGGGCCGCAAGGACGCTCGCCAGGAGCGGCTCATCGCGGCGGCGCCCCGCGCTCCCGCGCCGCCCGGCGCCAGCGCTCCGGCAGGCGCACGATCACCAGCAGCGCGAGCGCGGGAAGCAGCACGATCCCCGCGAACAGCAGCAGGATCGACGTGAGCCGCGCGGCGGAGGCGCCCAGCCCCGCGTAGGTCGCCGAGATGCCCAGGTTCGCCAGGGCGGTGACCGCGAAGAACGCGCGGCGCGGCATGCGGCCTGCGCCGGCGAAGACGACCGAGGCCTCGGAGAGCACCGGCACGCCGCGGAAGAGGAGCAGGAACCAGGGGCCGTGCCGCTCGGCGGCCCGCGCGAGGCGGGCGAGCTCCGCCTCGCCCACCATCCGCCGGAGCGCCGGCGCCCCGGCCCGCGCGCCGAGCGCGTACCCGAGCGCCGAGCCCGCCATCATGCCCGCCCAGGACACCGCCGTCCCGCGCCAGAAGCCGAGCAGCCCGCCCGCCGCCGTGCTCACGAAGCTCGACGGGACCGGCAGGAGCACGTCGCCCGCGAGCAACCCCGCGAGCACGAGCGCCGTCGCGGCGGCCGGGGGAGGCGACGCGAGCAGCCCCCGGGCCGCCGCCTCGAGTCGGTCCGCGAAGAGGAAGAAGGGCACGAGGATGGCCAGGAGCAGCAGGCCGGAGAAGCCCGCCCACCCCGCCCAGGAGCGCCGCGCGCGCGCCGGCGCGCCGGGGGCGGAAGAGCTCTCCGGGGAGCGGGGCGAGGTGGAGCCAGGGGGCGAAGACGGCAAGTTCGGAGGTCTCCCGGCGCGCCTGGCATCCAGGCGGTCGGCGCGTCCGGCCCTTGTACCAGACGCTGGCGACCACAGCTCCGGGTGATGTAGATCACAAGAGATGCGCTTTGGACAGTCCACGGGCCGGGCTCTCCGGCGCCGGGACGAGCTCCGTCACCCTTTCGCCCACGCAGAGGAGATCTTCAGCATGACCGAACCCGACGCGCTGCGCGCCGCCCTCGCCGCGGAGAACCTCTTCAGCCCCGAGCACATCACCGATCCGTACCCGCTCTATGCGCAGGCCCGCCGCGCTGCGCCCGTCTTCTTCAACGCGTCCGCGAACTGCTGGATGGTCACGCGCATCGAGGACATCCTGGCGGTGCTGCGCGACACGGAGCGCTTCTCGTCGAAATACCTGATGAGCCCGAGGACCCCGCTGGCGCCGGAGATCGTCGCGCTGCTCGGGGACGCCGACGCGCGGCTGCCGACGCTCCTCACGACCGACCCGCCCGATCACACGCGGCTCCGCGGGCTGCTCAGCAAGGGCTTCTCCGCGCAGCGGATCGCCGCCATGGAGCCGGAGATCCAGGCGATCGCCGACGGGCTGATCGACGGCTTCGTCGCCGACGGCAGGGCCGACCTGGTCCCGCGCTTCGCGTTCCCGTTCACGTCGTTCGTGATCGGCGACATGCTCGGCATGCCGCGCGCGGACATCGCCCGGCTGAAGCGCTGGTCCGACGACTGGATCCGGCTCGTGTGGAACGTGGAGCCCGTCGAGCAGCTCATCGAGGCGGCGCGGGGGCTGGCGGCGTTCCAGCGCTACTTCGCCGAGGTGATCGCGGAGCGCCGGCGCCGCCCGGGCGACGATCTGCTCTCGGCGCTGATCCAGGCGCACCTCGACGACGACGCGCGGCTCAGCGAGGAGGAGCTGATCGCCGTGCCGATGCAGCTCATCATGGCCGGGCACGAGACGACGCTGCACCTGATCGGCAACGCGCTTGTGCCGTTGCTGGAGCGCCCGGCGCTCCTCGCCGCGGCGCGCGCGGACCGGGGGCTGATGGGGCACGTCGTCGAGGAGGCGCTGCGGATCGACGCGCCGGTGCTCTGGATAAGCCGCCGGGCGACGGTGGAGGTCGAGCTGGGCGGCGTGACGATCCCGGCGGGCGCGACGCTCCAGCTCGCTGCCTGCGCGGCCAACCGCGAGGAGAGCCTGTTCAGCGAGCCGGCGACGTTCGAACCGTGCCGGCCGAACGCCGACCGCCACCTCAGCTTCGGCCGGGGCGCGCACTTCTGCCTGGGCGCGCCGCTCGCCCGGCTGGAGGCCCGCGTCGCGCTCGAGCGGCTCCTCGCGCGGCTGCCCAACCTGCGCCTCGATCCGGAGCAGCCGCCGGAGCGCGCCACGTCGATCGGCTTCCGCGGCTACGCGCGCCTCGTGGCGCTCTGGGACGCACCGCCCGGGCCGTGAGCTCCGGGACGGAGTCACCCGACCCGGGTTGCAGTCACCCGACCCGGGTTGTGAGTCACCCGACCCGGGTTGAGTCACCCGACCCGGGTTGAGTCACCCGACCCGGGTTGAGCCACCCGACCCGGGTTGAGCCACCCGACCCGGGTTGAGCCACCCGACCCGGGTTGAGCCACCCGACCCGGGTTGAGTCCACGGTCCACCCGACCAGCCCACGGTCCAACCCGACCGGGGTTCGGCAGCTCGACCGGGGTTCGGCAGCTCGGGGTTCGGCAGCTCGATCCGTGCAGCCGCAAGCCATCCGATCTGGGGTGGGAAACCCGATCGGGTTGAGCTACCAGCCATTCGACCCGGGGTCGGCAACTCGGCAACCGCAACCCGGGTCAGGTTGAGCCCCGCTTCCTCCACGCTCGGTGCAGCACGAAGTGAGCCCATTCGCGCAGCGCGCGTGAATGATCCTTCGCCCGCTTAGCCTTCTCGGAGCGCACGTCCCCCAAGAGCGCGCGTCGACGCCGCGCCCTCTTGCCCGTCTCGCTGTACTGAACCCGCGCCGAGACTACATCGGTGTGAGCACAGCGTCGGTCACGTGAACGCCGTGAAATATGCGCATCCACCACGTACCCCCCGGGAATACGGCGCTGCGTACACCAGCACGCCATCGTTCGAGCGCGGCGCGGTACGTGGCGCGAAATGCCCGAACAGCGGAGGCTGCGATTCTCCACGTATCACGCTGCTCACGGCCCACCGCGAATGTCGGATTGCGATCGCGGATCGCCTCGAAGGTCGTGGCTCGCTCGTAGGGGGAGACCTTGCTGGCGCTCTCGGCGCCCAAGAAGCGCAACCCTTGCCGATGTGCCTCCGCATGTGCCTGCGCTTCGTAGCGCTCGAGCTCGGCGGCAACCGCATGACGGAAGCCCTCCGCGCTGTCTTGCTCGACGGTGGGCGGCAGCGCGAGCTGGAGCGTCACTTGCTCCGGCCATTGCGGGTTCTCCGGGTCAAAATACGCCACGGGACGGGTCGCGCGTAGCTCGCCGCGGCCGATCTCGCAAACATCCACCTTGGCGCCCGGCCACTCACGCGCATGGCCCACCAGGCCAGCGGCCACAGGGTTCGCGAGAACGTAGGCGATCTTCTCGACCACCGCCGCGTGTGTCAGCAGCCGCACAACGCTCGTGGCTTCGTGGTCCCATACCGGCCCTTCCCACCCGCGGAGCACCTTGGTGCCGAGCGCGACGATACGGTGGAAAAATTGCAGGAAGCGCGGCAGGACGCCGTTCGCATCGGTGACGACGATGTGCAGATGCGATGACATCGCGCAGAGCGCATGGACCTTGATGCAGTAGCGGCGCGCCGAGACCGCGAGGGCGTAGATCAGGAACTGGGTGATGGCCGCGTCGGGGCGGAAGAGGAGGTGCCTGCGGAGGACGCGACGCGTGATCAGGTAGGTGGCGCCGGGGGCAATATTGCGGGGCTGGCTCATGGCCGTTACACATCATCAAACGGCGTGCCGGCCGTCCTGGTGGGGCATTTCGAACATTGGGAGCGCTCCGTGGGTGGCGGCCGCCAGGGTGTTCCGCCGATCCCGCCAGGTAGCCTTGACCTGGGCTGCTGATGTTCGCCCAACCTCGCTGCTGTTGGCCCAACCTCGGTCGGGTCACACCGGTCGCCTAACCTGGGTCGGGTCGCCCCAACCTCGGTCGGGTCACACCGGTCGCCTAACCTGGGTCGGGTCGCCCACCAACCTGGGTCGGGTCGGGCCACCACCAACCTGGGTCGGGTCAGGCCACCAACCTGGGTCGGGTCAGGCCATCACCGGGAGGGCAAAGTTCCATGGACAGCGCTGCGTTGGCTGGAGTACAAGCCCCAAGCCGGATCGACGAGCACCTCACCGCGGCGGGGTAAGATGCTTGCGCACAAGCGACAAGGGTTCCCCATGGCTGACCCGACCGATCACCCCGAGCACCGCCTGGGTCTGCAGCGGGACAACGGATTCCTCGACGTCCGCTTCGAGCGTCACGACCGCACCAGGGCTGTGCACCTCGCCCACCGCGCCCCGTGCCGCATGCTCTTCCCGCGGCAAGAGCCGGACGAGCCGCTCCTCGGCGTGTTCATCACCACATCCGGCGGCATGGCCGGAGGCGACGTCCTCCGCGTCTCGGTCGAGGCCTGCCGCGGCGCCACCGCCACCGTGACGAGCCAGGCCGCCGAGAAGATCTACCCTTCGCTGGGCGCCCCGAGCCGCCTCTCGTTCCGTCTCCGCGTCGAGGCGGGCGCCGCGCTCGAGTGGCTGCCCCGCGAGACCATCCTGTTCAACAACGCCCACCTCGAGCGGCGCGTCGACCTCGACGTCGACCCCGGCGGGAGCCTCCTCGCGCTCGACCTCACCGTCTTCGGCCGCCTGGCACGCGGCGAGCGCTTCACGGCCGGCGCGCTGCACGACGTCTGGCGCGTCCGGCGCGGAGGGCGCCTCGTGTGGGCCGACGCGCTCGCCCTCTCCGGCGAGTTCGCCGCGCAGATCGCGAGCCCCGCCGGCTTCGGCGGCGCCACCGCGGCGGGGCTCGCGCTGCTCGTCGCCGACGACGCGGCCGCCTGGGTCGACGAGGCGCGCGCGCGGCTCGCCCGCGGGGCGTCCCGCGCGGGCGCCACGCTCGTCGGCGGCGTGCTCGTGGCCCGGGCGCTCGGCGCGGAGCCGGCGCACGTGCGCCGCGATCTCACCGATCTTGTCTCGTGGCTCAGGGCGGCGCGCTCGGGCCATCCGGCGCGCATGCCGCGGTTCTGGTCGATCTGAGGAGGAGTCGATGAATCTCACCCCCCGAGAGAAGGACAAACTGCTGATCTCCGTCGCCGCGATGGTCGCGCGCCGGCGGCTCGAGCGCGGCGTCAAGCTCAATTACCCGGAGGCGATCGCGCTCATCTCCGACTTCGTGCTCGAGGGCGCCCGCGACGGCCATTCGGTCGAGGACCTGATGAGCCGAGGCGCGCGCGTGATCTTCCTGGATCAGGTGATGGAGGGCGTCGCCGAGATGATCCACGACGTCCAGGTCGAGGCGACCTTCCCCGACGGCACGAAGCTCGTCACGGTCCACAACCCTATCGGCCCGCGGCTCGGGATTCACGCGGCGCCCCAGGACAAGGCGTAGAGGCGAGGAGGAGCATCCATGATTCCCGGAGAGATCATCACCCCCGCGGGGCAAGCCGACCTCCAGCTCAACGTGGGCCGGCCGGTCGCCACGATCACGGTCAAGAACACCGGCGATCGGCCGATCCAGGTCGGCAGCCATTACCATTTCTACGAGGTCAACGAGGCGCTCCATTTCGACCGCGAGAAGGCGCGCGGCATGCGGCTCGACATCCCGGCCGGCACCGCGAGGCGCTTCGAGCCGGGCGAGACGTGCGAGGACGTGCCGCTCGTGGCCTTCGGCGGCGCCCGCGTCGTCGTGGGCTTTCAGGGCAAGATCAACGGCTCACTCTAGGAGACTCCGGCGATGCCCCATCCGATCTCTCATTCCAGCTACGCGAGCCTGTACGGCCCGACCGTGGGCGACAAGGTGCGGCTCGCCGACACCGATCTCCTCATCGAGGTCGAGCAGGACCTCACTGCCCTCCAGGGATACGGCGAGGAGGTCACGTTCGGCGGCGGCAAGGTCATCCGCGACGGCATGGGCCAGTCCCAGCGGACGCAGGCCGAGGGCGCCGTCGACACGGTGATCGTCAACGCGCTCATCCTCGACCACTGGGGCATCGTCAAGGCGGACATCGGCATCCGGGAGGGCCGGATCGCCGCCATCGGCAAGGCCGGCAACCCCGACGTGCAGGACGGCGTGACCATCATCATCGGCCCCGGCACCGAGGTCATCGCGGGCGCCGGGAAGATCGTCACCGCCGGCGGCATCGACACGCACGTGCACTTCATCTGTCCGCAGCTCGTCGAGGAGGCGCTCTGCTCGGGCCTGACAACGCTGATGGGCGGGGGCACCGGACCGGCGGCGGGCACGGCCGCGACCACCTGTACGCCCGGCCCCTTCCACCTCCGGCGCATGCTCCAGGCCGCCGAGGCGCTGCCGGTCAACATCGGCCTGTTCGGCAAGGGGAACACGAGCCGGCCCGCTGCCCTCGTCGAGCAGATCGAGGCTGGCGCTTGCGGGCTGAAGCTCCATGAAGACTGGGGCACCACCCCCGCGGCGATCGACAACTGCCTCTCCGTGGCCGACGCGTACGACGTCCAGGTGGCGCTCCACTCCGACACGCTGAACGAGAGCGGCTTCGTCCAGGATACGATCCGCGCCTTCAAGGGGCGGACGATCCACGCGTTCCACACCGAGGGGGCCGGGGGCGGCCACGCGCCCGACGTCATCGCGCTGGTCGGGGAGCCCAACGTGCTCCCGGCGTCCACCAACCCGACCCGGCCCTATACCCGGAACACTGTCGTCGAGCACCTCGACATGCTCATGGTCTGTCATCACCTCAAGAAGGAGATCCCGGAGGACGTGAAGTTCGCCGAGAGCCGCATCCGGAAGGAGACGATCGCGGCCGAGGACATCCTGCACGACATCGGGGCCATCTCCATCATGGCGAGCGACAGCCAGGCGATGGGGCGCGTCGGCGAGGTCGTGCTGCGGACCTGGCAGACCGCCCACAAGATGAAGAGCCAGCGCGGCAAGCTGCCGAAGGACGGCCCGGGCAACGACAACTTCCGCGCCAAGCGGTATGTCGCCAAGTACACGATCAACCCGGCCATCGCCCAGGGCGTCAGCCGGCACATCGGCTCGGTCGAGGTCGGCAAGCTCGCCGATCTCGTGATCTGGTCGCCTGCCTTCTTCGGGGTCAAGCCGGACATGGTGCTCAAGGGCGGCTCGATCGTCACGGTGCCGATGGGCGATCCCAACGCCGCGATCCCGACGCCGCAGCCCGTGCATTACCGGCCGATGTTCGCGGCGTATGGCCGGAGCGCGATCGAGAGCTCGGTGCTGTTCGTCAGCCAGGCGTCGCTCCAGCGCGGGGTCGCGTCGACGGCGGGGCTGTCGCGCCCGCTGCTCGCTGTGGAGAACACGCGGTCCGGGATCTCGAAGGCGAGCATGATCCACAACAGCGAGACGCCGCGCATCGAGGTCGATCCGGAGCACTACACGGTGAAGGCCGACGGCGAGCTGCTCACCTGCGAGCCGGCGGAGGTGCTCCCCATGGCCCAGCGCTACTTCCTGTACTGACATGCGACGCGCCATCGAGGTCATTCCCCGCACGAGCACGCCCGAGACCGCCGCCGAGGCGTGCGTGACGCTCGCCTACGACGACCGGCACCGCCGGCGGATCCGGCTCGCGACCGACGGAGGGTGGGAGTTCCTGCTCGACCTTCCGGAGGCGACAGTGCTCGGCGACGGGGACGGCCTTCGCCTCGAGGACGGCGCCTGGCTCCTGGTCCGCGCCGCGGACGAGGAGCTCGTCGCTGTCACGTGCCGTCATGCGACGGACCTGGCCCGCATCGCCTGGCACATAGGCAACCGGCATATCCCGGCGGCCTTCGACGGCGTGCGGATCCTCATCCGCCACGATCACGTCATCGTCGACATGGTCCGGGGGCTCGGCGCCGAGGCGGCGCCGCTCCGCGCGCCCTTCACGCCGGAGCGCGGCGCGTACGATCGGCAGTCGCGGCACGGTCATGGGCATTCTCATGAGCATGGGCATTCTCATGAGCATGGGCATTCTCATGAACATGGGCACTCCCATGAGCATGGGCACTCCCACGATCACGGGCATTCCCACGACCATGAGCACGATCGCGAGGGCCGACGCGGGTGATCGCCGTGGGAGAGGGAGCGCTCTACCGCCTGATGAGCTGGATGTCGCCGGCCTACCCGATCGGCGGCTTCAGCTACAGCCACGGGCTGGAGTGGGCGGTCGAGGCAGGCCTCCTCGGCACGGCGGAGCAGCTCCGGGCGTGGGTCGCGACGATCCTCGGCGAGGGCTCCGGCCAGGTCGACGCGGCGCTCCTCGCGGCCGCCTACCGCGCGGAGCAGGACCTCGAGCTCGACGAGGTGGCCGAGCTGGCGGCGGCGCTCCGGGGCACCCGCGAGCTCGCGCTGGAGAGCGCGCAGCAGGGCGCCGCGTTCCTCACCATCACCCGCGCCGCGTGGCCGCACCCTCGCCTCGACGCGTTCGCGGCGCGCCACGCGGGCGAGGCGTCGCTCCCTGTCGCGGTCGGGCTCGCCGCGGCCGCGCACGGCATACCCCTCGATCCGGCGCTGACGGCGTACCTGCACGCCTTCGGCTCCGGCCTGGTCTCGGCGGGCATCCGGCTCATCCCGCTCGGCCAGACGGACGGCCAGCGGGTCGTGGCGGCGCTCGAGCCCGTCATCGTCGACGCCGCCCGGCGCGCCCGGGAGACGCCGCTCGATCGCATCGGCGCCGCGACGCCGGGCGTCGATCTCTCGTCGATGCAACACGAAACCCAGCACACGAGGTTATTCCGCTCATGACAACAAGCACCCACGGCCCCCTCCGTGTCGGTATCGGAGGGCCGGTCGGCTCCGGCAAGACGGCGCTCGTCGACCGCCTCTGCAAGCGCATGCGCGACGAGTGGCGCGTCGCCGTCGTCACCAACGACATCTACACGAAGGAAGACGCCGAGTTCCTGACCCGCTCGGGCGCGCTCAGCCCCGAGCGCATCGTCGGCGTCGAGACCGGCGGCTGCCCCCACACGGCGATCCGCGAGGACGCCTCCATCAACCTGGCGGCCGTCCGCGAGATCGCCCAGCGCCTCGCCCCGCTCGACCTCGTGTTCGTCGAGTCCGGCGGGGACAACCTGGCCGCGACCTTCTCGCCGGAGCTCGCCGATCTCACCCTCTACGTCATCGACGTGTCGGCCGGCGACAAGATCCCGCGCAAGGGCGGCCCGGGCATCACCCGCTCGGACCTGCTCATCATCAACAAGATCGACCTCGCCCCCATGGTCGGCGCGAGCCTCGAGGTGATGGACCGCGACGCCCGCAAGATGCGGGGCGACAGGCCGTTCCTGTTCACCAACCTCAAGGAGAACAAGGGCGTCGAGGAGATCGCCGCCTTCATCGTCAAGAAGGGCGGCCTCGACGCGGGGAACCGCGCCCCGGCAGGCGGCTGAGGGGCCGCGGGCGCCGGAGGCGGTGCACCCTGGGCTCCTGCGCCCAGGGCAGCGGGCTGGCATTCCTCAGGGGAGTCAGGGCAGGCAGCTCGGCGTCTCGGGCCTGCCGCGCAGCCAGCCGGCGATGCGCTCGCCGGCCGCCGGGCCGCTGCGGTGGAGCATGTACGTGTGTCCTGCCTGCCGCACGGTATCGAGCGTCACCGACGGCGAATGGATGAAGCTGGCCGCCGCGAGGGGCGCGAACGCCGCGGGGAACAGCCGATCGCCGTCGGCGAGCTGCAGGAGCACAGGGACACGGACGAACGGCGCGAGGACGCGCGAGGGCTGGAGGGTGATCGTGAGGATCTCGCCGCTGGGCGTCAGGTGGGCGGCGGCGGTGTCCGCGGCGACGACCCAGGGCTCGGCGGCGGCCGTGTAGAACATCTGGGCGCGATGCGACGGCGTGCCCAGGAAGTACTCGTAATCGCTGCGCAGCGCGCGCGGGATGTCGCCGGTCGCGAAATCGACGAGGAACCGCGTGGAGGGGAACTGGTGGTACCCCATCGCGATCAGGGCATCGACGTCGTTGAACAGGCCCGCCTCGAGCTCCGAGATCTCGGCGCCGGCGCTGTGGCCGCCGATCGCGACGTGCGCGAACTCCCCGCGGAGCTGCTGGACGATCTGGTGAGCGAACTCGGCGTGCACGTCCACCGTCGCCCGGTATCCGTCATCCAGGGTGCTCGCGCCGTACCCGAGCCGGTCGATGGCCACCACGGTGTAGCCGGCGTCGGCCAGGGTGCGCGCGTAGGAATAGCCCTGCTCGGGGCTGAAATCCCAGGCCTCGGCGCCATAGGAGAGGCCGTGCAGCAGCAGCACGACCGACGTGGCCGCGCACGGCGGGTCGACGCGAAAGCCGTGGATCTCGCGCTCGACGCTCCGCGCGTAGGGATCCGTCACGCGGTAGGTCGCCGGAGTACGCTCCAGAGGGCCGCTGTCCGCGCGCGCGACGGGGAGGCCGGCGGACGCCATGGCCAGGAGCGCGGCCCCGACGACAGAGGAGCGGTGATGCTTCAGGGTTCGAAAGCGTAGGTTCATCCCGGCATCGTAAGCCAGGATACGGCGCGAAGCACCCGGGCCGCACGATCTCGTTCATGACGCCGCGGCGCCGCGCTCCGGCGTGGCCAGCCGCTCGCCGAGCTCGCGGATCCGGAACTCCTCGGCCAGCCCGCGCACCTCCCGGAGCCACGGCGCGAGCCGCGGGTCCTCCACCTCGAGCGCGGCGAGCCGCTGCACGACGTCCTGGATGCGGCCCCGGTCGACGAGCTCGGCGAGGCGCGCGAGCTCGTCCGCGGGCGGCGGCACGACCGGCTCGCGCGGCAGCGCCTCGCCGTCGCCGCCGTCGTTCACGCCGCGCGCGCTCGCGGGGGCCGCGCGGATCCAGGTGAGGGTGAGGCGCCGCTCCAGGAGCTCGAGCAGGGCGCCGAGCGCGATCGGCTTGGCGAGGAAGCCGTCGCAGCCCGCGGCCGCGCTGCGCGCCCGCTCGGGGGCCTCCACGCTCGCCGACGTGGCGACGATCGGCACGCCGGCGAGCCCGGGGAGCCGGCGGATGCGGCGCGCGGCCTCGTCGCCGCCGAGACCGGGCATGCGGAGATCCATCAGCACGAGGTCCGGCCGGCGCCCCTCCGCCAGCGCGACGGCCGCCTCTCCGCCCGCGGCCTCGAGGACCTCGAACCCGAGCGGCGCGAGCGCGTCCCGCAGGAAGGCGCGGTTGTCCTCGTTGTCGTCGACGGCGAGGATCGTCCGGCGCGCGCCCTCGTAGCCGGTGATCGCCGCGGCCCCGCGCCGCTCGTCGACCCGCGGCTCGCCGGCGAGCGCGGGGAGGTCGAGGGCCACGGTGAAGGTGCTGCCCTCGCCGGGCGCGCTCTCCACGTCGATGCGGCCGCCCATCTGGTCCACGATGCGCCGGCTGATCGCGAGCCCCAGGCCCGCGCCCTCGAGGCGCGCGCGCTCGTCGCCTGCCTGCTCGAACGGCTCGAAGATGCGGGCGACATCCGCCGGCGCGATGCCGGGGCCGGTGTCCTCGACGCGGAAGAGGGCGCCGCCGCCCGCGCCCGCGTCGCGCGCCATGACGCGGAAGCTCACCCGCCCCTCCCGGGTGAACTTGATGGCGTTGCCGAGCAGGTTGAGCAGCACCTGCGTCAGCCGCCGCTCGTCGACCCGCACCCACCCCGGCGTGCCCTCCGCGACCTCGTGCTCGAACGCGAGCCCCTTCTGCGCCGCGCGCACCTTGCACAGCTCCGCGACCGCCCGCGCGAGCGACGGCAGGTGGACGTCGCCCGGCGCGAGGTCCATCCGGCCCGCCTCGATGCGGGCGAGATCGAGGACGTCGTCGATCAGGGTGAGCAGGTGCTCGCCCGACCGACGCACCACGTCCACGCTGGACCGGTCCTCCGGGGCGAGCCGGGGCGAGCGCTGGAGGAGCTGCGCGTAGCCGAGGATGCCGTTGAGGGGCGTGCGCAGCTCGTGGCTCATGCTGGCGAGGAACGTTGTCTTCGCCTGGTTCGCGGCGTCGGCGGCGTCCTTGGCGGCCTTGAGCTCGGCGGTGCGCTGCTCCACGAGCAGCTCCAGCTCGCGCGTGCGCCGCCGCAGCGCCCGGAGCCGCAGGCGCACGCCGCCGTAGCCGAGCCCGGACAGCGCCGCCGCGTAGCCGAGGTAAGCCCAGGCGGTGCGCCACGGCGCGGGCCGGACCTGGAACGCGACGGCCGCCGGGCCGGCGACGTTGCCGGCGTGGTCGCGGCCCCATACCTGGAAGGTGTACTCGCCGGGGGCGAGGTTCGTGTAGCGCGCGCTCACGTCCGCGCTCCACGCGCCCGGCGCCGCGTCGAAGCCGACGAGCTGGGTGCGGTACCGCGTGCTGCGCTCGTGGAAGAAGCTCAGCAGCGCATACTCGAACGAGACGGTGTTCTCGTCCCAGGCGAGCGACGCGCCGGGCGACAGGGCGAGCGCGCCGCGCGCGCGCAGAGCGCGCGCGTCGAGCTCGAGCGGCCGGGGCGTCACGTCCGGGACCTCCTCGGCCGGATCGAGCACCGCGAGCCCGTCGGCCGTGCCCGCCCAGACGCGGCCCTGGCCGTCCAGGAACGAGCCGTTCTGGTTGCACTCGTTGCTCGGCAGCCCATCGTCGGTGGTGAACGTGTAGGCGGTGAGCTCGGCGGGGTCGTCCGGCGTCGGGGCGCGCGGGGTGAAGCGGGTGACGCCGCGGCTGGTGAAGGCGTAGATCCGGCCCTGCCGGTCCGCGCGCACGCCGTAGACGATGCTGTCCGGCAGCGCCGGTCGGCTCCGCTCGTTCAGCGAATCGCGCCACGCCTCCGCGTCGAGGTCGTAGCGCGAGATGCCGCCCTGGGTGCCGACCCAGAGCACCCGGCGGCCGCGCGCGTCCCGGAGCTCGGCGAGCGCGGCGATCGCGTCCGAGGCGAGCGGCGCGTCCGCGGCCGTGTAGCTCCGCCACCGCCCGTCCTCGAGCCGTGAGAGCCCCTTCATGGTACCGAACCAGGTTGAGGTTTTTCCATCTGGGCTGGATGTTTCCAGGATGCTGGTCACGTGGTCGTCCGCGAGGGGCGCCCGCTCCCTCGTGAAGACCTGCCACGCGCCGTCCGCCTCGAGGCGCGCGGCCCCGCCGACCGTCCCGATCCAGAGCGCGCGCCCGTCCAGCGACTCCGACAGCCACCGGACACCGTCGTGGGGGAGCGGGGAGCTCTGCCTCGTGTACGCGGTGAGCTGCCCCCCTGCCCAGCGGTGGATCCCGCGGGTGTCGCTGCCGATCCAGACCACCCCGGGCTCGCGCGTCGACGGCAGGAGGAACGTCACCAGGTCGCCGAGCTTGCCGGCGAGCTCCGGGGCGTCGAGCGGCGCGAAGCCCTGCCCCGAGGACCGGACCACTGTGTTGTTCACGGCCGCCCACAGCTCCGGCGGGCCGCCCTGTCCCGGCGCGCGCACCTCGGCGATCGAGGTGATGCTGCCCGACAGGCCTGCATTGCGCTCCGTGAACCCGACCCACCCGTCGTGCCGCAGGCGCGCGAGGCCGCCGGCGTTGGTGCCGATCCAGAGCGTGCGGCCGCCGTGGACCCCGCCGGCCGTCGCGAGCGCCATCACGTGGTCGTCCGGCAGCGTGGAGCTCGTCTTCGTCAGCGCCGTCCAGGCCCCGCCCTGCAGCCGCGCGAGGCCGCCGCCGTAGGTGCCGACCCAGAGCGTCCGCGCGCCGGTGCCGCTCACCGTCTCGGCGAGCGCCCGCACGGGGTGCGCCAGCGCCGGCGCGCTCGCCGGGGTGAAGCTCTCCCACCGCCCGTCCGCGAGCCGGGCGAGGCCTCCCCGCGTGCCGACCCACAGCACGCGGCCCCCCGCGTCCCCCGGGGTCTCGAGCACGCTCGTGACCACGTCGGCGGGCAGCCCCTCCGCGCTCGACGCGAAGCGGGCGCAGCCCCGGGCGTCACACCGGAAGAGGCCCGCGCCGGTGCCGGCCCAGAGCCCCGGCTCCCCGCCGGGGAGCGTCGCCGCGTGCAGCGCGCGCACGTCCGGGTGCTCGAAGCCGGGCCCGAGGTCCACCCGCGTCCACCGCTCGCCGTCGAGCCGGTAGAGGCCGTCCGTGGTCCCGGCGAAGACCGCGCGACCCTGGCCGGTGGGCGCCTCGAGGAGCATCCGGATCGGCTTCTCGGCCGTGAGCCCCTCGGCCGCCCCGAAGCGCGTGAAGCGCCCCTCGGCGTGGCGGATGATCTGGCCGGTCACCATCCCGAACCAGACGGCGCCGTCCTGTCCCACGGCGACCCCCTGCACCCAGCTCGACCCGCCGCCTGTCGGCAAGGGCAGGGGTGTGAAGCGGCGCCCGTCGTAGGAAGCGGCGCCGTTCTGGGTGCCGATCCACAGGCGCCCGCCGGGCTCGAAGGCGATGGAGTTGATGGTGATCTGGGGGATGCCGTCCTCCACGTCGAAGACGCGCATGGACGGCGCGCCGAGCGCCCGGAGGCCGGCGGCGGGGGGGACGCGCGTGTCCGCCTCGGCGGGGGCGGGCGCGAGGGCCGCGCCGAGCCCGAGCGCGAGGGCGGCGCGCAGGCGCCGGCGGGGGAGAGAGGATCGGCCGAGCATGTAGGCCGCATCCTAGACGATGCCTGTCCAGGCGATGCCTCTCGGGATGGAACACGGGAGCGCGCCCCGCGGAGAGCTGGGGAGATGGACTGCCTCCGGAGCGGCGCCGATCGGCCCGCGCCGAGCGCTCATCCGGGGCCGGCCGCCTGCTCCTCGGGCGTCATGTCCGTGAACCGCTCTTCAAGCCACCTGATCAGGCTCGGGAGGTCCGTCTCCATGGACGCTCCCGGGACGACGCCCTCCGGCGCCACGATCGCGTTCGAGGAATCCATCGTGAGTCCTTGACGGCGCGCGCGGGGCAGCGCGATGTCGCCGGGAACGACTGGCGCTCGCGGCGCGGTGGAGAGCACGAATCCTGCAAAGGCGCTTCGCGCGGCGTCGCGGCCGCGGTGGCCCACGGCTCGCTCCCGCTGCGGCGCAGGACCGAGGTCATGGCGGGGGATGGGGCACGGAGCGCCGCGAGCGCGGCGGCGCGGATCAGGGATCCTGCACGACGACGCGGTTCATGCGGATCGGGGTGAGGGGCCTATCGCTCCCGTCGGTGCGCGCCGTCTCGATCTTGCGCACGACGTCCATGCCCTCGATCACGCGGCCGAACACGGGGTGCTTCGAGGGGCCGGGCGTGAACCAGTCGAGGTAGGCGTTGTGGACCGTGTTGATGAAGAACTGGCACGAGCCGCTGTTGGCGTCGCCCGTGTTGGCCATGGAGAGCGTGCCGGGCTCGTTCGAGAGCTTGGCGTTGGCCGGGTGCTCGTCCGGGATGCACCCGTCGGGCCCGTCCCCCGTGCCTGCCAGCGAGCTCTTCGGGTCACGGCTGCGCGGACACCCGAACTGGAGCATGAAGCCGTTGATGACGCGGTGGAAGTGCAGCCCGTCGTAGAACCCGCTCTTCGCGAGCTTGACGAAGTTCCCGGCGGTGATGGGCATCTTGTCGAGGAAGAGCTCGATCTTGATGTTGCCCAGGGAGGTCTCGAGGAGCGCGGTCGGGTTGGCCATGAACGGGAGGGTAAGTGAAGGCGCGGGCGGGCGGCAAGCGCCGGCGAGGCGCCGCGTGCGCGTCCGCCCCGGTCAGCGCGCGGGCCTCCTACCGGGGTCCGCCTCCCGAGGGCACATAGCTGAAGTAGTACCACCGCGTGTCAGCCACCTTCGAGTGCTTGTCCGCGAACCACCGGGCGTGCTCGGTGAACAGCATGTCCCGCAGCGCGAGGCGGGCGTGGCCCTGAGCCCTTCGGCAGCGCCGTGCCGCCGCGCACGGGGCCCGGTGACCTTCAGGTTGACGCCGCCGAGACGGGATGGAACGTTGCGCTCGACCCTGAGCGTCGATCCCGCCCTTGAAGTCCGGCTTGGCGACGTCGATGCCGTGCACTTGAACGGGACCTCGACGGCATGGCCACTGACCGGGATCTCCAGGCCGATCACCGGGAGAAGGCCTGAAGACATCATGCTGTCTCCCTGGGCGCTGAACGCGCACGCTTGCGACGGTTGGCGGACTCCAGCCCGGAGCCCGCATGTCCGCCCCGGGCCGGGGGAACGCGGATGTCGGTACACGCAGCCGAGCTGTCAAGCGCCCTTCGCTGTCGCGGGCGCCGTGGAGCTCGATAGCTCCCCGGGGAAGGGCCGGCGCGCGGCGAGCGCGGCCCTCGCCTCCGCGGGGCGCCCCGGCCCACCGGTCCGGCCCGCGCGTCAGGCTCAGGGCCCCTGGAGCCGGTCCACGAGCCGCACGAGCTCCGCCACCGACTCGACCCCGAGCTTCTCCATCACCCGGCCGCGGTGCACCTTGATCGTCTTCTCGGCCGCGCCGAGCTCGTCGGCGATCTGCTTGTTCAGGAGCCCCCGCGCGACCCGCAGGCACACCTCGCGCTCGCGCGGGGTGAGCGCATCGAAGCGCGTCCGGAGCGCCTGCTGCTCGCTACGGGCCGCGCGCGCCGCTGCGTCGCGCGCGATGGCGCGCGCCACCGCCGCGAGCAGGTCGGTGTCGTCGCAGGGCTTCGTGAGGAAGTCGACAGCGCCCGCCTTCATCGCCCGCACCGAGCTCGGCACGTCGCCGTGCCCGGTCAGGAACACCACCGGCAGGGGGCACCCCCGGCGCTCGAGCTCCTCCTGCAGCTCGAGCCCGCCCAGGCCGGGCATGCGCAGGTCGACCACCGCGCAGCCCGGCCGCTCCGACGGCGCGCGGTCCCGGAACTCGCCGGGCGACGCGTACGCCTCCACCGCGTACCCCGCCGAGCGCAGCAGCCGCTCCAGGGCGCGCAGCACCGACGGGTCGTCGTCCACCACAAACACAGTGCTCGCGCTCTCCGCCATGCCCGCCGCCGCATTCCACGCCCGGGCGGCGAGGGCGTCAACCGCGGCCAGGCGCGGCGGCAAGCGCGGGGGAAAGCGCGCGACGGCGCGCGGCGCCGGGCGGCAGCGGAGCGCGCTTGACGCGCCCGGCGGCGCGCTGGCATCTGCTGCCCCATGGCGCCGGACCGCCCCCCGCTCGTCCTGCTGGTGGATGACGATCCCGGCAGCCTCAAGCTGCTCTCGGAGGCCCTCGCGGGCCAGCACCTCTCCCTCGCTGTGGCGATCGACGGGGAGATGGCGCTCCGGCAGATCCGGCGCGAGGCGCCCGACCTCGTCCTGCTCGACGCCAGGATGCCCGGCCTCGACGGGTTCGAGGTCTGCCGCCGCCTGAAGGCGGACCCGGCGACGCGCGACGTCCCGATCCTCTTCACCACCGTGCTCGCCGACACGGCGAGCCGCGTGCGCGCGCTCGAGCTCGGCGCTGTCGACTACCTGAGCAAGCCGTTCGTGCGCGAGGAGCTCCTGGCCCGCGTGCGGACGCAGCTCGCCGTCCGGGCCGCGGCGACGGCGCTCGCGGCCAAGAACGACGAGCTCGCGCGCGCCCGGGCCTCGCTGGAGCTCGAGGTGGCGCGGCGGACCGAGCAGCTCCGCGCGGCCAACGAGCGCCTCGAGCGCGAGCTCGAGCTGAACCGGGCCGCCGAGCTCCGGGTGCAGAAGGCCCAGGACGAGCTCGCGCACCTGAACCGCGTGTCCGCGATGAGCGAGCTCGCGGCCTCGATCGCGCACGAGCTGAACCAGCCGCTCGCCGCCATCCTGAGCAACGCGCAGGCCGCGCAGCGGCTGCTCTCGCGCGCGCCGCCGGACGTCGCCGAGGCCCGCGCCGCGCTCGGGGACATCGCGGCGGACGGCCGCCGCGCCGGGCTCGTGATCCAGCGGATGCGCGCGATGCTCCGCAAGAGCGAGCTCAGCGTGGCCGCCCACGAGATCAACGAGCTCGTCCGCGAGGTGGTCCGGCTCATGGCCAGCGCCGCGCTCCTCGCGGGCACGACCGTGCGGCTCGAGCTCGCGCCGGGCCTGCCGCCGGTCCGGGGCGACGGCATCCAGCTCCAGCAGGTGCTCGTCAACCTCCTCTCCAACGCGCTCGACGCTGTCGCCCGCCGTCCGCCCGACGCCCGCCTCGTGGTGGTGCGGACCCTGCTGGCCGACGAAGGCCCCATCGAGCTCTCCGTGGCGGACGCCGGCGACGGCGTCCCGCCGGCGGACCTGGAGCGGATCTTCGCCCCGTTCTTCACGTCGAAGGCCCACGGGCTGGGCGTGGGCCTCGCCATCAGCCGGTCGATCGTCGAGGCGCACGGGGGCCGGCTGTGGGCCGAGTCCAGCCCCGGCGGGGGGGCGACGTTCCGCTGCGCGCTGCCGGCCTGGGAGGGGGACGCGCGCGCCGGGGGATCGGGGTGACGTCGCATGGGACCTTGGTCCCATGGCCCGCCCTGCGGTCCGCATGTCAGAATCCAGGATTCCGCTCGGTCACCTCGGTCACCCCCATGGCACGTTCACCGCCCCACACCCGGGCCGCAGAGGCTGACGCTGGCGACGCGCCACCCGACCCGCTGCGGTCGGGCTCCAGGCTGGCGTCCGCCCGCCCTGCGCTCGTCCTGCTCGTGGACGGCGATCCCGAGGGCCTCGACCGGCTCGCGGAGGCGCTCGCTGGCGAGGCGCTGGAGGTCGCGGCGGCCGGCCACGGGGAGGAGGCGCTCCAGCAGATCCGGCGCGAGCTGCCGGATCTGGTCCTGCTCGACGCCGCGGCGCCGGGCCTCGACGGGCTCGAGGTCTGCCGTCGACTGAAGGCGGACCCGGCGACGCGCGAGATCCCGGTCCTGTTCATGGCCGACGCCGCCGACACGTCGGGCCGGGCGCGCGCCATCGCGCTCGGCGCGGTCGACTGCGTGACCAGGCCGATCGTCCGCGGGGAGCTCGTGGCCCGCGTGCGGGCGCAGCTCGCCGCCCGTGCCGCGGCCGGGGCGCTCTCGGCGATGGGCGACGAGCTCGCGCACGCCCGGGCCTCGGCGGAGCTCGAGGCGGCGCGGCGGACCGAGGAGCTGCGCGCGGAGATCGAGCGCCTCGAGCGCAAGCTCCGGCTGAGCCGTGCCGCCGAGATCAAGGCGCAGAGGGCCCAGGACGAGCTCGCGCACCTGAACCGCGTGTCCGCGATGAGCGAGCTCGCGGCCTCGATCGCGCACGAGCTGAACCAGCCGCTCGCCGCCATCCTGAGCAACGCGCAGGCGGCGCAGCGGCTGCTCGCGCGGACGCCGCCGGACCTCGCCGAGGTGCGCGCCGCCCTCGAGGACATCGTGGCGGACGATCGCCGCGCCGCGGCGGTCATCCAGCGGATGCGCGCGATGCTCCGCAAGGGCGAGCTCGGCGAGGCAGCGCTGGACCTGGGCGGGCTCGTCCGCGAGGGGGTCCGCCTCGTGGCCAGCGCCGCGCGCCTCGCGGGCGCGACAGTGCGGCTCGAGCTCACGCCGGGCCTGCCGCCGGTCCGGGGCTGCGGCGTCCGGCTCCAGCAGGTGCTCGTCCACCTGCTCACCAACGCGCTCGACGCTGTCGCCCGCCGTCCGCCCGACGCCCGTCTCGTGGTGGTGCGGACCCGCCCGGCCGAGGGGCGCCGCGTGGAGCTGTCGGTGACGGACTCCGGCGAGGGCGTTCCCCCGGAGGACCTCGAGCGGATCTTCGAGGCGTTCTTCACGACGAAGGCCCACGGGCTCGGCGTGGGGCTCGCCATCAGCCGGTCGATCGTCGAGGCGCACGGGGGCCGGCTGTGGGCCGAGCGCAGCCCCGGCGAGGGGGCGACGTTCCGCTGCGCGCTGCCGGTGTGGGGCGACGACGCGCGCCCCGCGGGGTGATCCCGGCGCGTCGCGCCCTGTCGCGCAGCGCGCGCCGGGCGCCCTCCCGATCGCTCGTCGATGCCACACGAAGGCCGACACACGAGGTCATTCGGCTCATCACCTGAGGGATCTCCTTATTTGCAGCCCTTTCAGCGGGAAAATTGAGCAGGCAGGCGCGGGGAGACAGGGAGCATTTCGAAGATTTCCCTCCTCGTCTCCCCGCCTCCGTGTGAATTTTCCGAAGAACTCGACGGGGCGCCTCGGGCTCATCGCGACAAGCCCCCACGGCCCCTCCGTGCGGATCAGGAGGTCGGACGTCGAGCCCGCTGCACGGGACCTTGGTCCAGTGGCGGCCGCGCCGGGGCGCGTGGTAGAAGGAGCAGATGGCAACCCTCCCTGCACTCGATGACTCCACGTTCGATGAGGCGATCAAGAGCTCCGGCGAGCCGGTGCTGGTGGATTTCGGCGCGACCTGGTGCGGGCCCTGCAGGCAGCTCGCCCCCATCGTCGAAGGGATAGCGAAGGACTATGCGGGCAAGATCAAGGTGTTCGCGGTGGACATCGACGCCGCGCCGAAGACAGCGCAGAAATTCGGCATAAGGAGCGTCCCCACCTTGATCCTCTTCAAGGGCGGCGAGAAGGCAGGTCAGATCATGGGCCTCACGTCGCGCGACAGGATCGTCAAGCAGCTCGGCCTGTGATCGAGCGCCTCTGCTCGCTCCGGGCCGCGCGCGCCTGCGCGTCGCGCGCGATGGCGCGCGCCACCGCCGCGAGCGGGGCCGCCCGCCGCCTCGACCTCCTCAGCGCGCGCCGCCCGCCGCCCCCGTCTCTCGGCGGCTTCTTCCCGGCGCTGCGTGCGGCGCGGATCAGCCCGATCCAGGCGATGCGCGGCTGATCCGGACAAGGGGGCAGGGGAGCTGGAGGGTACTCCGGCCCGGAGGGGTGGCGTCGGGGAGCCGATCGTGGGGCCGATGGGCCGCCTCCGGGGGCGGCCCATCGATCGAGGACGGCGGGGGGGGTGCTACGATCGCGCGCCTGGGAGACTCGAGGCCATGAGCCACCCGGATATCCTGCTCATCGGGCATGTCACCCGAGATCTGCTGAGCGCCGATCTGCAGAGCGACTACCGCCTCGGCGGTACGGTCAGCTTCGGGGCCGTCACGGCGGCGCGGCTCGGCCGCGCGCCGACGGTTGTCACGCGCGCCGCGGCGTCGACGGATCTGTCGGCGCTCCCGGCGGAGGCGGAGGTGATGGCGCTGCCGTCGCCGGCCACGACGACGTTCGCCAACGTGTACACCGAGCGGGGTCGGGTGCAGCTCTGCCATGCGCAGGCGCTGCCGATCAGGTCCGGCGATGTCGAGGGCCGCCTGCGCCGGCCGCGGGCGGTGCTGCTCGGTCCGCTCGTGAACGAGATTGGCCCCGACGTGGCGGGTATCTTCGACGACGCGACGCTGGTGGTCGCCACGCCGCAGGGGTGGATGCGGCGGTGGGACGACGCAGGGCGCGTGTACAGCGAGCGATGGGACGACGCGGGCGGGATCCTCGCTTGTCTGAACGTCGTGGTGCTGTCGGAGGAGGACATCGAGCACGACCTGAGCCGCCTCGAGCCGTTCTTCGAGCGCGTGCCGCTCGTGGTGGTCACCGCGTCGCGGGAAGGGAGCACGCTCTATCAGCGTGGCGGGCGCGGGGCGATCGTGAAGACCAGGATACCTCCTCGTCCGGCCGAGGAGGTCGATCCGACGGGCGCGGGCGACGTATTTGCGACGGCGTTCATGATCCGGCTCGAAGAGACGGGCGATCCGGTGGAGTCGGCGCGCTTCGCCAACGTTGCCGCTTCGTTCGGTGTCGAGCATGCGGGTATGGGCGGGATTCCAGGGCGCGAGACGATCCTGGCGTACATGCGGGAGCACCCTTTCGGGGCGGCGACGGGAGAGCCGTGATGCGCAGGCGTGTGGCGTTGGAGCAGCGATAAGGGGGGAGGGAGCGGCGGCGCGGGGGGCGGGGGGCGGCGTGGTGCTCCGGCGCGCTCGGTGTCCGGGTGGCCGGTGACGTGCTCTCCCCTCGACCGGGGGAACAGCATGACCACGGTCACCAAGGCGGTTTACGTGAATTTCACGGCAGCGAGGAGCGCGGACCGGATGAATCGGCTCTCGTCTCTGGTCCAGCGGACAGAGCTGAATTCGCTGGTCATCGACGTGCGATCGAACGGAGGGGCGCTCCTCCACGAGGACGACGAGACGACCAGGGACCAGCTCGGGGCCCTGCGCGGCGCCGGCATTTACCTCATCGCGCGGGTCGTCGCGTTCAAGGGCGGGCCGCGGGGGTGGTACGATCCGGGCTCGGAGGCGCGGTGGCGGGAGATCGCGGAGATCTCGCTGCGGGCGTTCGAGGCGGGGTTCGACGAGGTGAACTACGATTACGTGCGCTACGGGGCAGCGCGCGAGCCGCGGTCGCGGACGCCGATCCAGGAGAGGGCGCCGACGATCCGTGCCTTCTTCGAGTTCCTTCGCGCGGAGGTCGGCGACGCGGCGTCGCGTCCGATCTCGGCGGACCTCTTCGGGATCACGCTGCTCGGACCGCAGGACGGCGTGGGCCAGCGGCTCGAGGATGCGGTGGAGCTGTTCGACTACGTGATGCCGATGCCGTACCCGTCGCACTGGGAGCCCGGCAGCTTCGGGCTCGCGAACCCGGCGCATCACCCGTACGAGACCCTCCATGCGTCGCTCTCGGCAGGCTGGCGCAGGGTGGCTGAGCTGCCGAGGCGGATGGCGCTGCTGCGAAGCTGGATTCAGGCGTTCGACCTGGACAGTTCGCGTCCGATGAGGCGGTACAGGTACACGCCGTGGCACATCCAGGCGCAGATCCGCGCGATCGAGGACGCGGGGTGCGCCGGGTATGCGGCGTGGAATCCCCGCAGCGACTACGACGAGCGGGCGTTCGTGGCCGAGCCGCGGGAGGTGGCGGGCGGGCGATCCGACCCGGGTTGACGAGGGGGGCCGGGGTTGACGGCCGGGCCGAGGTTGGGGGATCCGACCCAGGTTGGGGATCCGACCCAGGTTGGGGATCCGACCCAGGTTGGGCGAGGAGGGTGCTGTGCAGCTCGGATGGATATTTCTGCATTCTAGGAGTGAACTCGCCAGGGCGACGGGCACGTGCGTGCAGGCTGTCCTCGCAGCCGACCTGCTCCAGAGCTTGGAGCGCCGGAAGCAGCAAGAAGAGCCCGCATCGCTCCGCATAGTTTGACCGTTCCCGGTGGCGATGATCTCCTGAAGGATGGGCGCCCGTGCCGGCATTCAGGGGAGGGCTCGGGCGCAATGTCGACGAATCGCCCACCATGAGCGCTCGCCGGTCCCGGTCCGCGGTTCGACGCTGCTCCTGGAAGCTGTAACGAAACTTCCGCCTGGATGACGCTGTGCCGTTCCTTCCGACATGGTCGCGTGCGAGCATGGCGGAAGGCCGTGCCACCGCTTCTTTTCAGGAACAGCGGACATCTTTCATGAGGAGGCGCACTTGATAGAACCGCAATCGAGATCTCCGCGCGGCGACCAGCGCCAGAAGCGATCGGGAGCGCGCAGGCGAGGTGCGCCCCGCCGCAGGGCGGCTATCCTCCTGCGATCTGGCCGCGGCTGCGTCGCGTGGCTGAGCCTCGCCGTCGTGCTGTCCATGGCGTGCCATCCGGGCGAGAGCTTCGCAGGCACGGCCGACTTCACCGTTCTTTACGACAATCACAACGCAGACGACCCGAACGACACCATCATCGAGGCCGGCATCCGCGTGCGCAACAACACCAGCGCATCGGTTCCGCTGAGGAGCATCGTCGTGCGGTACTGGTTCACGAAGAACGGCGCAACGTCGGTGACCCCGGCGTGCTGGTGGTGGAGCCCGTCCTGCAGCGCCATCGCGCTGACGACCGGGACCGTCTCCGCGCCAGGCGCCGATCAGTACGTGGAGATCGGCTTCACGAGCGCGGCCGGGAGCCTGGCCTCCGGGACGATGACCGAGGCGATCGACCTCGGGATCCTGCTCGGCGTCAACGTCGACGAGGCAGACGACTACTCGTACAAGGATCAGACCTCCTTCGGCGAATGGAGCCATATCACCGTGCACGACGCCGGCTCCGCGCCCCTGAGCGGCGTGCGTGGCGGGACGCCGCCGAGCGGCAGCGTGTCGCGGCCTGCTGCCCCTACGTCGCTCGCGGCGACGGCGTCGGGCCCGAGCGCAATCTCCCTGAGCTGGTCCGCGAGCTCTGGCGCGACGAGCTACAACGTCTACCGGTCGACCACGCCGGGCTTCGCCCCCGGGACAGGCAACCGGATCGCCTCCAGCGTGCCCGGGACGAGCTACAACAGCACCGGCCTCTCGGCGTCCACCACGTACTACTACAAGGTCACGGCCTCGAACGCGGCCGGCGAGTCGGTCGCGTCGAACGAGGCGAACGCGAGCACGCGCGCCGCAGGCGCCGCCATCGCCGAGCTCTTCGACGACTTCAGCTACACAGGGACCGGCGACAGCAGCTTCCTCTCCCGGTGGTCGCTGCGGAGCTGGTCGGGCGGACCCGGCGTGATGGGCGCACAGTGGCTGCCGTCCAACGTCTCTCTGGTCACCGACGCGCTGAACGGCGCGAACAAGCTGATGCGGCTCGAGGCGACCACGAACGGCGAGCCTGCCGGCAGCTCGCACGCCGAGGTCATGTCGTCCTCCAGCAAGTTCCGCCTGGGCACCTACGCCGCCCGGATGAAGTTCTACAACGCGCCGCTGTCCGGCGCGCGCTTCTTCGCCGACAAGCCGATCGAGACCTTCTTCACGATCACCGAGTATGTCGACGACGAGCCGAACTACTCGGAGCAAGACTTCGAGTACATGCCCAACGGCGGCTGGGGGCAGGGCGACAAGAGCACGATGTGGCTGACCTCGTGGGAGACGACGATCGACAACTCATCGACGTTCGTGTCGGCGAGCCACGACGGGTGGCACACGCTGGTGCTCCAGATCACCAGCACGACGATCAGCTACTACATCGACGGGGTGCTGAGGGCGACGCACGCGGCCAGGTTCGTCCCCGAAGAGGACCAGTTCCTGAGCTTCCAGGTCTGGTTCGCCGAGCTCGATGGGAACCAGGCCAGCTCGCGGACGTACTATGAGGAGGCCGACTGGGTCTACTTCGCCAAGGAGGCGATCCTGTCGCCCGCCGAGGTCGACGCGAAGATCGCCGCCTTCCGCACGTCGTCCGTCGCCCGCAAGGACACGGTGCCGTGATCCCGCCGCCGCGCGCGCGACCCGACCCAGGTCGCGCGACCCGCGCGACCCGACCCAGGTTGAGGTCGTGAGGTCGCGACCCGACCCAGGTTGAGGTCGTGAGGTCGCGCGACCCGACCCAGGTTGAGGTCGATCAGGTTGAGGTTGCGCTGGGTGGCGGGGTGGCGGAAAAAGCTGGCGGCCGCCAACCCGGGCGCGGGGCAAGTCATTGAAATGATTCGCCTCGAAACCCGGCACGGCCTTTGTGGATGTGCGTCGGCCATGAGCCAGCCCCGCGAGATCGCCCCCGGCGCCACCTACCTCATCACCCGTCGCGTCCTGCGCCGGCATCTCCTCTTCCGCCCGGACGCGGCGATCAACCAGCTCCTGGTCTACGCGCTCGCGGTCTCGACCCGCCGCTACGGCATCGAGGTCCATGCGCTTTGCGCGATGTCCACCCATCTGCACCTCGTCGTGACGGATGCGAACGGCGTCCTGCCGCGGTTCCTGCAGTTCTTCCATCGCATCGTCGCGCTCGGCACCAAGGTGCTGCGCCAGTGGGAAGGACCGGTATGGGACCATGAGGCCACGAGCGTGGTGCGGCTGCTGACGCGCGCGGCGGTGGTGGAGAAGATCGCTTACGTCCTCGCGAACCCTGTGGCCGCAGGGCTGGTCCAGCATGCGGGTGAGTGGCCGGGCGCCAAGGCGGACGTGCGCGAAATCGGCCGGGGCGTGCTGCGCGCCGCGCGCCCGACGGCGTACCTCGACCCGGAAAATCCACAGTGGCCCGAGGAAGTGTCGCTCCTGCTCGCGCTGCCCCCGGTCATTGAGCCTGACAGCGCGGATGCCTTCCGCGATGAGGTTGCGGCCGAGCTCGAGCGACAGGAAGCGCAGGCTCACGCGGAGGTGCGGCGGAAAGGGCTCGGTTTCCTTGGCGCCGTGCGAGTCGGCGAGGTCTCCCCTTATGACCGGGTCGCGACCTTCGAGACGCTGCGTGGTCGCAATCCAACGTTCGCGGTTGGCCGCCAGCAGGGCGAAGCGGGGCGAATCGCGGGGGCCGCTGTGCGGGCCTTTCGCGCGTCGTACCGCGCGGCGCTCGAGCGCTGGCGTGCCGGTGTACGCAGCGTCGTGTTCCCGGCGGGGACGTGGTGGATGTGCACATTTCACGGCGTCAGCGTGACTGACGTCGTACTTACGATGTAGACGCTGCGGCAGTGCGTGACGAGGTGCGGCGGGCAGGATTGTGCGACGCCTTCGGCGCGTCGTCGCGGGGAGCATCCGTCTCTCGAGGAGGCGGAATGGGCGGCGGCTTGCTCGAACGGCGCTATGCGAGCCCATGCGCTGAGTCATGCTGCGCTGAGCGCGCGAAGGTTGCTGTAAGCTCTGCTCGACTCAGCGGGATTTTCCGGTGTCAGTAGACGGACACCATGATGTCTTGTTCTTGGACCGCAAGCTGCGGGACCGCCGGGCCCGCCGGCCCGCAACCTGCCGGCCCGCAACCTGGTTCGATTCGATGTGTGAGGCGGGTTCCACCAGTAGGGAACCGACGTGGCTCGGGTTACCCACCTGGGGTCGCAACGGGGGTCGGTTCAATCTGTGGGATGGGTCGCAGCCGTGGGGAACAACGTGCACCGGCTCAAGATGTGGGTCGGAGCGTCGCGCCGGCTACGTCTGGGTCGGGTCGTGGTCGCGTTGGTTCAACCTGGGTCGGGCCGCGCGCAACCTGGGGGGTCACCTCCTCCGCAACCTGGGTCGGGTCACCCCAACCTGGGTCGGGTCAGGGTCACCCCAACCTGGGTCGGGTCACCGCCAACCTGGGTCGGGTCACCGGGTCACCGGTCCCCCCGCCGCCCGACCGTTGAAGACGGCTCGACGCCGGTGCATTCTCCGCCCCATGCGCCCGGGTGAGGTCATCGACCGCCGCTTCGAGATCGAGCGCGTCGCGGCCTCCGGGGGGATGGGCACCGTCTACCGCGCCCTCGACCGGACCACCGGCACGCCCGTCGCGCTGAAGCTCCTCGGCCAGCCCGACCGGACCGGCGTGCACCGCTTCGAGCACGAGGCCCGCATCCTCGCCGAGCTCGACCACCCCAGGATCGTCCGCCATGTGGCGCACGGCGTCACCCCCGACGGGGTGCCCTACCTCGCCATGGAATGGCTCGACGGCGAGAGCCTCGCCCAGCGCCTCGCCCGGCAGCGCCTCGACCTCGAGGAGAGCGTTGCCCTCCTCCGCGCCACCGCCGAGGCGCTCGGGGCGGCGCACGCGCGCGGAATCGTCCACCGCGACGTCAAGCCGGGCAACCTCCTCCTCGTCGGCGGCGAGGTCGCCGGCCTCAAGGTGCTCGACTTCGGCATCGCCCGCATGAAGCGCACCATCGGCGCCCTCACGCGGACCGGCTCGGTGATGGGCACCCCGGGCTACATGGCCCCGGAGCAGGCCACCGGCGACAGGGACCGCCTCGACGCCCGCGCCGACATCTTCTCGCTCGGCGCGGTGCTCTTCGAGTGCCTCACCGGCAGGCCCGCGTTCCAGGGCCAGCACGTCATGGCCCTCCTCGCGAAGCTCCTCATGGAGGACCCGCCCCGCGTCCGCCACCTCCGGCCCGACATCCCCCAGGACCTCGACGACTTCGTCGCCCGCATGCTCGCCAAGGACCCGGAGAAGCGCCCGCGCGACGGCTCGGCCGTCGTCGAGGCGCTCGACGCCCTCGAGCGCGACCCGAGCAGCGGCCTCGCCGTCACGCCCGTCCTCTACGAGGCGATCACCACGGTCGAGCTCCGGCTGCTCTCGATGGTCGCCGCGCGCGAGCCGCGCCAGACCTCCGCGAGCAGCGCCGCCAGCACCCTCGTCTCCGCGCTCCCCCGCGAGCTCACGACCAAGCTCCACACCCGCACGCAGTCGCTCGGCGCCCGCGTGGACACGCTCGCCGACGGCACGCTCCTGCTCTCGATCGCGGGCGTCGGCGACGCCATCGAGCAGGCCGCCCGCGCGGCCCGGTGCGCCCTCGAGCTCGGCGAGCTCCTGCCCGGCGCCTCCGTCGTGCTCGCCACCGGCCGCGCCGAGCAGACCGGCAGCCTCCCTGTCGGCCCCGTCATGGACCGCGCCGCCGCGCTCCTCGCCCTCGCCGAGCGCGAGGCGCGCCCGGAGCGGCAGCCGTCGCCCGTGCGCATCGATGACGTCACCCGCGCGCTCCTCGACGCCCGCTTCGAGATCGAGGCCGCGCGGTCCGGCACCTTCCTCCTGCTCCAGGAGCGCGAGGTCGGCCGCACGGCCCGGACGCTCCTCGGAAAGCCGAGCCCCTACGTCGGCCGCGACAGGGAGCTCCGCAACCTGCGCGAGCTCCTCGAGGACAGCTTCGGCGGCCCCGAGCCCCGCGCCATCCTGATCACCGGCCCGCCCGGCATCGGCAAGTCCCGCCTCCGCTGCGAGCTCATCGAGATCCTGCGAGAGCGGCACCCCGAGCTCACGATCGCGGTCGGCCGCGGCGACTCGCTCAGCGCGGGCTCGCCGTTCTCGCTCCTCGGCTCCGCGCTCCGGGGCGCCGCCGGCATCACCGGGGGCGAGCCCGCCGCCGCGCAGCGGGAGCGGCTCCTCTCGCTTGTCGCGCGCGCCCCGGCGCTCGACCCGGGCGACCGCACCCGGATCGCCGCCTTCCTCGGCGAGATCGTCGGCACGCCCTTCCCGAGCGAGGCCGACCCGAGGTTCCACGCCGCGCGGCAGAGCCCCGCCCTCCTGGCCGACCAGATCCCGCTCGCCTACCTCGATTTCATGGAGGCCGCGTGCGCGGCGGGCCCCTACCTGCTCGTGCTCGAGGACATCCAGTGGGGCGACGCCGCGTCGCTCAAGCTCATCGCGCGGGCCCTCCGGGAGCTCCGCGACCGCCCGTTCGCGGTGCTCTACCTCGCGCGTGTGGAAGTGCGGAAGGCCTTCCCCGTCCTCTGGGAGGGCAGCGAGATCCACGAGATGACGCTCGGCGCGCTCCCGCGCCGCGCCGCCGAGGAGCTCGTGCGGCAGATGCTCGGCGACAGCGCCCCGCCCTCGGAGGTCGCCCGCCTGGTCGAGCGCGCGAGCGGCAACGCCTTCTACCTCGAGGAGCTCATCCGGGCGGTCGCAGAGGGGCGCGCCGATCGGCTGCCGGAGACGATCCTCGGCATGGTCGAGGCGCGGCTCGAGGCCATCCCCGCCGAGGCGAGGCGGCTGCTCCGGGCCGCGAGCGTCTTCGGCGAGACGTTCTGGAAGAAGGGGGCGCTCGCCCTGCTCGGCGACGCCGAGGGCTCGACCCTGGCGGTCGACTGGCTGCCCTGGATGCTCCAGCGCGAGCTCCTAGAGCGGCGCGAGCAGAGCCGCTTCTCGGACCAGGAGGAGTACGCGTTCCGGCACGCGCTCATCCGCGACGGCTCCTACGCGATGCTCCCGGATCACGATCGCGCGCTCGGCCACCGGCTCGCGGCCGAGTGGCTCCTGCAGGCGGGGGAACACGACGCCAAGGTGCTCGCCGAGCACTTCGAGCGGGGCGGCGAGCCGCAGCTCGCCGTCGAGTTCTACCTGCGCGCGGCCGAGCAGGCGCTCGCCGGGAGCGACTCCGCCGCCGCGACAGCGCTGGCGGAGCGCGGGCTCGCCCTCGGCGCGGGCCAGGACGTCGAGGCGGCGCTCCACGGCATCCTGGACGGGGTGTCGGACACGCTGCGCGCCACCGGCGCCCCCCTCTCGCCCGGCGTCTCGCCCGGCTCCTGAGCGATCACGACATCCGCTTCCGCGGCCGCGGGATGCCGTACTCGTCGATGCGGTTGATCAGCGTGCGGAGCGAGATGCCGAGGAGCTTCGCGGCGCGCGTCTGGTTGCCCGCGGACCGCTCGAGGGCCTCGACGACGCGCTGCCGCTCGAGCGCCTTCATCTCCTGCCGGAGCCTCGCCATCGCGTCGGCGCCGGGCTGCGGCGTCGGGGCCTCCGCGGGGGGCGGGGCGCACGCGGCGCCGTCGCTCTCGGCGGCCACCCCGCGCGCGCGCGGGGCGCTCGCGCTGGCCGGAGGCGGCACGGAGCCGGCCGGGGGCGGCGTGGAGCCGCCCAGCGGCGGCGCGGCGCCGCTCGTCAGGTGCGGCGGCAGATCGCCGGGTACGATCGCGTCCCCCGCGCACAGGATCGCCGCGCGCTCGATCACGTTGCGCAGCTCGCGCACGTTCCCTGGCCAGGAGTACGCCTCGAGCGCGCCGAGCGCCTCGAGGGAGATGCGGGGCACGCTGCGCTGGTCGAGCCGCCGGCACGCGTCCTCGAGGAACTTGCCGGCGAGCGGGGCGATCTCGGGGAGCCGCTCGCGGAGCGGCGGGACGACGAGCGAGATGCCGTTCAGGCGGAAGTAGAGGTCCTGGCGGAAACTACCGCGCGCGATCTCGGCCTGGAGGTCGCGGTTGGTGGCCGCCACGAAGCGCAGGTCGATCTGGCGGGGCGTGCGGCCGCCGAGGCGCAGCACCTTCCGGTCCTCGAGCACCCGGAGCAGCTTCACCTGGAAGGCGAGCGGCAGCTCGCCGATCTCGTCCAGGAAGAGCGTTCCACCGTCGGCGGACTCGATGAGGCCTGGGCGCGCCTGGATGGCCCCGGTGAAGGCGCTCTTCTCGTGGCCGAAGAGCTCCCCCTCGAGGAGCGACGGCGGCAGCGAGGCGCAGTGCAGCTCGACGTAGGGCCCGCCGGCGCGGGGTGAGCGCGCGTGGAGGGTCCGTGCGAGCACCTCCTTGCCGACCCCCGTCTCGCCGAGGATGAGCACGCTGATGGAGCTCCGCGCGGCGCGGGCGGCCTGCTCGTGGAGCGCCACCATGGCCGGGGCGCGGACCACGACGCCCTCGGGCGCGTTCCCGCGGTCGGCCTCCTCGGCCGGCCCTGCGGGCGCCCGCCCGACGACGACCGTCGTCGCACCCAGGTTGAACCTCTCGCCCACGACAACCTCGGCGCTCTCCCGCGAGAGGCGCCGCAGCCGGTGGGTCCGCGCCGTCAGGGCGGGGAGCTGCTGCTCCCCGACGAAGGTGCCGTTGGCGCTCCCGAGGTCCTCGATCCGGAGCGGGGGCCCCACGTGGAGGGCGGCGTGCCGGCGCGACACCGACCGATCGTCGATGCGCACGTCGCACCCCTCGTCCCGGCCGAGGACGACCGAGCCGCGGGCCGGCAGCGGCGCGAAGGCGATCGAGCTGCCCGCCACGATCGCGAGCCGCAGCGTCGTGCAGGAGCCCCGCGCACCGCCCGGAGAGCCTTCGTCCACAGGCACATGATACGCGGCGCCGTGCGCCGGCCTGCACGATTCATGCAGCGCCCTGCACATCGTGCAGGCGGTTGCACGACCCGCGCGTCGCGGGCCGGAGCGCGCAGGCCCTGGCGCCGCCAAATGTCGGGTCCGCCCCCGGCGCGCGTCCCGGCATACGTCCTGCTCATCCTCCGCGATGACCGCGCGCGAGCAGCGCGGCCGACCGCGATCGGCAGCGCGCTGCGCGCTCCGCCGGCCACGCGGCCCCGGTGGCGCAGCTCGCCCCGCTTCCCCCCACGGCTCAGGAGTGGTCATGTGTACTGAGGATGGAACTTTCAACCGCAGGCGTCTTCTCCAGGGGTTTGGTCGTGCGGCGGCGGTGGCAGCGTTCGCGCCAGCGGCGGCGGCGCTCTCAACCCGGGTCGCCGAGGCGGCGCCCTCAACCTGGGTCGGGCCGCCGCCGCCGCCGCCGCCCTCAACCTGGGTCGGGACGCCGCCGCTGGGGGGGCTCGCTCACGACCGGCTCCTCCCCGGCTCGCCCGAGGGCGTCGGCATGTGCTCGGACCGCATCGAGGACGTCTTCGCGCGCGTCTCGCGCCGCGTGACCGACGGCCTCTTCCCGGGCGCTGTCGCCCTGATCGCCCGTCGCGGCAGGATCGTCGGCCACCGGGCGTTCGGCACCCGGGTTCGCGGCGAGGACGAGCCGGTCACGCTCGACACCCTGTTCGACCTGCTCTCCATGACCAAGGTCCTCGCGACCGCGACGTCGGCGATGATCCTGGTGCAGGACGGCGTCCTGCGGCTGAACGACCGGATCTCCGACTTCGTGCCCGGCTTCGCGGCGAACGGCAAGCGAGCGGTCAAGGTCCGCGACATGCTCCGCTACACGTCCGGCCTGCCGCTCGACAGCCAGTTCCTCGACGATCCGGACGCCGAGCGCGTCTGGCGGCGCATGGCCGAGGCGCCGCTCGAGTACGTGCCCGGCACGCAGGTGCTCTACAGCGACCTCACCTACCGCCTGCTCGGCCGGGTGATCGAGGCGGCCTCGGGCATGGACCTCGACACGTTCGCCAAGGCGCGCATCTGGGGCCCGCTCGGCATGCGCGACACGACCTTCAACCCGCCGGCCGCGCTGATCCAGCGCACCGCCGCCACGGGCTTCTCCGAGCTCCGGGGCCGCGTGGTCCGCGGCGAGGTGCAGGACGACCAGGATTACGCCCTCGGCGGCGTCGCCGGCTGTGACGGCGTCTTCTCGACGGCGCGGGACCTCGCTGCCTTCTGCCAGATGATGCTGAACGGCGGCCGGTACGGCGGCGTCCGCATCCTGAGCCACCAGGCCGCCGCGGCGATGGTGAGCTGCCAGACGCCCGAGGTCAGGGCGGCGGACACCGACGTTTCCCCGCTCTCGAACCTCCTGCTGACCCCCAAGGGCTACGGCTGGGAGCTCGCGACCCACCGCTTCTCGAACGGCGGGATGCGCCTCGGCAGGACCGCCTACGGGAAGGTCGGCGGCGCGGGGACGTTCCTGTGGATCGACCCCCGCCGCGAGCTGTTCGGGGTGCTCTTGACCAACCACGGTCTGCCGACCCCGTTCGACGAGCCCGGCTGGAACCGCATGCTGGACTCGGTCGGCAGCGCGGAGTTCTTCGACGGGATCGTCAACGCGGTCATGGACGACTGACCTGCACGAGGCGCTGCGAGAGGGCCTCGGCGACGGGCGCGACCGTCACGTGTCGCAGCCGATGCGCTCCGTCCCGAGCGCGATATCGTCGTACCACATCGTCTTGTTTCCACCGTGGTACTTCTCGAACCCGAACTTGAAGAGCTTGTAGTCGTACGGACCCCAGTCCGATACGTGCATCGCCTCGACCTCGGCGCCGTCCACGAACACGCGCACCTCGCGGCCCGGCCCGTCGTAGTGGAACTCGAGGCAGTACCAGGTGTCCGCGGCGAGCTTCACGCCGCCGGAGCACGTGTACATGCCGCCGTTCGAGAGCTTCTCGGCGTCGTCGCTCTTGCGGTTCAGCTCGAGCTGACATTGATGCTCGCCGATGCGGATGTGCTCACCCTCGTTGGGGTCCCCGTTGCCTGTCGTCGCCGCGATATAGGTGTTGTGGCCCATCTGGCTGGCGGAGTCGCCCTTGAGGTAGATCCTGCCCCAGAACGCGCTCGGCACGGGGACGCCGAGCATCTGGCTGAAGCCCGTGCCCGACACCTTGACCGAGCGCGAGCCGCTGTGACCCGTGCTGTCCAGCGTGACGTAGTCACCCATGTTGGCGCGCAGGTACTCGGGGTAGAACTGGACCTCGGACGGCAGCGCGCCGCCCTCGAAGTCCGAGCAGAAGATATCGCACGACCCGGAGCCCGTGCCGCCGGTCGCCGTGCTGGTCGTGCTGTCGCCGCCCCCGGTCCCCGTGACGCCCGTGCCGGTGGTGGCGGAGGTCGTCACGCCTGTCGTCGCGCCGCCCGAGGTCGCGCCGCTGGTGGTGACGCCGCTGGAGACGCCGCTGGTCACGCCGGTGCCGGCAGAGGTGCTCCCCGGGCCAGCGGCGTCGCCGCCAGAGCCGCCCGCGCCGCCGGCGCCTCCGGAGTTCGAGTCGTCGCCGCACGCGACCAGGGATGCAAGCGTGAGCACAGCAAACAAGCCAAAGGAACGAACCGAGAACGACATGCTGGAGATCTCCTCAAAGAAGGGCGCAGAATGGCCCAAGCGATGCGCGCGACTCTACCAGTGAACCCCCCGCGTGTCAGTCACAACCGGAGGAGCGCGCCGCGTCAGCGTCGTTGCGGGCGCGGCGATGTTCTGGTTCGCCGTCGTGGAGGCGTTCCTCGACAGCTCGCCGCCGACTGCCGCGGCGCCGCGCTCACCCCGAGGAGGTGCGGCCTCACCCTCGACGACGCCTCGCTCGCGCGGGCCCGGCCCGAGGCCGAGCGCGCCGCCCGGCGCCGGGCGTGCGTCGCCGCGCGCGCCGCCGGCGCGGCAGGGCATCCGGCGGTCCGGGCCGGCAGCGACACCGACCGAATCGGGGTGACAGAGCCATCCCCGCTGCGCCACTCTGGGCCAGTGACTGGCCGGGGGTGTCCGGTCCCGGCCGCAGGCAGCGAGATCTCCAGAGATTTTCGGCGGATGGGAGCTGGCACATGCCGTGCACGACGTCCGCAGCGGAGGTGTTCATGTCACGTGTCTTTCTTCCGGACGATGCGGCCTTGTTATCGCCGCTGCCCACGCCCCCGCCTCGCACGGCGGCCCTGGTACGGGGGGTATCCCGAGCTGCCGCTGCGGCTGCTGCTGTCTTTGTTGTTGCCTGCAACGCGCCGAGCACCGAGGACGGGAGCCAGGGGGACCAGTCCAGCGCCGGGACGCACACCGAAGAGGGCTGTGGTGGCGGGACGGTGATCCCGCCGATGCATCCGCCGATCGACGACGAGGGCGAGGTCATCCCACCGATGCCGCCGCCTCTCGACCGCGAGGCGGGTGACCCCATCCCGCCGATGCCGCCGCCAATGCCTCCTCCGTGCGGCGACGAGGGGGAGATCATCCCGCCGATGCCGCCGCCGCTTCCGGATGGCGAGGAGGGCGAGATCATCCCGCCGATGCCGCCGCCGCCTCCGGACGGCGAGGCGGGGGAGATCATCCCGCCGATGCCGCCGCCGCTTCCGGACGGCGAGGCGGGGGATCCCATCCCGCCGAT
Source organism: Sorangium sp. So ce176 (assembly GCF_051519835.1). Classification (NCBI taxonomy): domain Bacteria; kingdom Pseudomonadati; phylum Myxococcota; order Polyangiales; family Polyangiaceae; genus Sorangium; species Sorangium sp. So ce176. The sequence goes on along the minus strand of NZ_CP150371.1, from coordinate 8,866,462 downwards.
GCCGCCGCCGATGCCTCCTCCGTGCGAGTGAGGTCTCGCGCGTCGCGCCGGTGGTTCCCTTGAGCTGAGATCGAGGTCGACGATGGGTGAACAGGATCGGGAGCTGGACGTCGCGCCTGAATGGTGGCGCTGGGCCACGGAGAACCTGCTGCGCGGCGTGCCGGAGCGCCTGGTCTCGGAGCAGCTCCAGGCGGCGGGCGTGAGCAGCGCACAGGCGAAGGAGCTCCTTTCGGCGATCGTCGGTTCACCCATCTTCCTCGCCGCTCGGCCGTTCGCGCGCGCTGCGCGGCAGCACGAGATGCTGGCGCGGCTGAAGCAGCGGATGGCGTCGACGGCCCTCGACCCGACGGGGATCCCGCGGCGCTCCGGCGTGTCCGCCGCGGAGCTTCGCGACGTCTACGTCGCCGGGAACATGCCGGTCATCCTGACCGACGTCGTGACCCGCTGGCCCGCGTTCGGCCGGTGGACGCCGGCGTACCTCGCCGAGACCTTCGGCGACGTCGCGGTCGACGTCACCACAGGGCGCCTGAGCGACCCCGACTACGACATGCACGCGGCCAGGCACACGGAGAGCACGCTGCTGCGCGACTTCGTCGCGCGCATCGACGCCGCGCGCACGGAGACGAACGACTTCTACATGGTCGCCAACAACCGTGTCCTCGAGCGGACGAGCCTCGGCGCCCTGCTGAACGACGTGGTGCTCCCGGACGGGTACTGCGCCGCGCAGCGCCTCCTCGGCAGCTCGGCGCTGTGGCTCGGCCCCGCGGGGACGGTCACGCCGCTGCATTACGACACATCCAACATCCTCTTTGGCCAGGTGTACGGCAGGAAGCGCTACCGCATGATCGCGCCGTTCGAGACGTCGCTGTTCGACGGCGCGCGCGCGATGTACGCGGATCGGGACCCGGAGCAGGGCTCGATGGATCCGGTGCTCGTGAAGGACGTCGTGCTCGAGCCGGGCGACGCGCTCTTCATCCCCGTCGGCTGGTGGCACCATGTCCGCGCGCTCGACGTGAGCATCAGCCTGGGGATCAACAGCTTCCCGTTCCACAACAACTTCGACTGGTACCGGCCGAGCACCGTCGCGTAGCCCCCCGAGGCCGGGCGCGGCGCTCCGCCGCCCGGAACCGCGGCGCCCGAGCTGCCGCTCCGCCTCGCATCGACGGCCACCGCACGATCAGCGACTCGAGCCCCCGCGCAGCGGCGGATCTGTCGATGCGGCCGCGGAGCACGTCGGCCGCGAGCGCGCGTCGCGTCGCGTTCGAGCTCGCCCTCCGCCTTGACACGACTGCGGGCCGGTACATATTACCAAAGGTAACTTACTGAAGGTAACATGCCGAGGGTAAGTTGCGTCGAGCACATCCCGGGCGCCTGCGCGACCCGACGGGAGGAGTCCATCCAGATGGCCACACGAGCGATGTCACCTGTTCTGTTGATCGGCGGTTCCGGCCACGTCGGCGCGCGCGCGGCGAGGGCGCTCCGGCGCCTGCATCCAGATCTTCCGATCGCCATCGCCGGGCGCGACGCGCGGAGAGCGGCCGTGGTCGCCGCGGAGGTCGGCGGTCCGACGACGGCGACGACGGCCGACGTTGGCCGGGGCGACCTGGGCCTCGAGCGAGGCGCCTCGTTCAGCGCCGTGGTCACGCTCGTCAAGGACGAGGCGTCGAACGCGGTGAAGCGCGCCCAGGCGGACGGCGTGCCTCATATCGCCTTCTCGGACTTCGTCTCGGAGATAGGCCCCCTTGTCGCCCATCACGTCGCGCGACCGACGCGCGCGCCCATCCTCCTGCTGGGCCACACCCTCGGCGGCGCGGCGACGCTGGCGGCGCTGCACCTCGCGCAGGATCTCCGGAGCGTCGACGCGATCGCGATCGGCTGCGTGGTCGACGCCGACGACCGCGGCGGTCCCGCGTCCCAGGCCGATTTCGAGCGGAACGAGCAGATCGGGCAGGCTGCGCTCGTCCTCCAGGACGGGAGATGGACCTGGGCGCGAGGCGACGCGGCGACACGGCGCTTCGCGGACGCCGAGGGCGTGGAGCAGGTGGGCCATGCGTTGCCGCTGATGGACGTGGTCAGCCTCGCGGCGGCGACCGACGCGCTGTCGATCCGCGTCGATATGGCCGCGCGCGACGCGTCCACGCGCGGCGCGGGCCACGCGACGGACCTCGTCGTCGAGGTGTCGGGGCGGCTCGACGACGGAACGGCCGCGCGGCTGCGTTACGACATCGTCGACGCGGACAGCTATGCACGGCTCAGCGCGTATGGCGCCGCGATCGCGACGGAGCGCCTGCTGGGGCTCGAGGGCGGCCCTCCTGTCGGCCCGGGGCTCTACCACCCGGAGAGCCTGATCGACCCTGCCCGCGCGGTGGCGCGGCTCGAGGAGCTCGGCGCGCGCGTCCGCCGCACACGAAGCTAGAGCGACAGACAAACGTGCGCTTCACGACGCTGGCGGCGGCGCGCGCGGGTCTGCTACGGCACGAGACGCCCCCTGCGATCGAGCGGCGCTTGCGTCGAACCACCGGGCCTGAACTCTTGAGCCCGGACGAGCTCGGCCATGTGCCCTGCGACGCGAGCGCGGCGGACCTCCTGTCTCGCATCGTCAGCAAGCGGCACGAGAGCCGCTCCGTGGTGCGCCGAGCTCGACATGGTGGGTGACCCGTCTGACGCACGGAACCAGGGACTCCGGGAGGCTGGCCAGTTTCGCGACGCAGCGCGGTTGCCTCGTGCTGGGTCCCCTGCGTTGCCCTCGCGACGCGTCCGTTTCAAGTTTCCGCGGTCCCGTACCATGAAACCGCTTCGCCTCGAAACGATCGGTCGGCGCTTGAGGCGCAGCGAAGAACGTACGACGTTGATGATGAAATAATTTAACGTCAACGGTCTTTCCTTGTGTTGTCCTGAGGCCGAATCCTGGATGCCAAGCCCCCGAGATGCGATAGGCTAGGCCCCGGCGCTGAGCTCTTTGCGGGCGAGGTTCGCCGCACCGGCATCGCGACGCCGGCCGACCACTTCCGCCATTCTCTTCAAATCGCGCCCTGGCGCGACGAGGGAACGACCATGACCGAGATGAACCGCACAATCCGAGGCACACGTGGCCTCCTGCTCCTCCCATTTCTCTTCATCATCGCTGCGTCCGGTTGTGGCGAGTCCGGTTCGTCCGGCGCGACCGGTGAGAACGACAACACCGGGGGGGCCGGTCCGGGGACCGGAGGCGGCACGACAGCCAGCACGAGCGCGGGGACCGGAGACGGCACGACAGCCAGCACGAGCGCGGGGACCGGAGGCGACGCGACAGGCAGCACGAACGCTGGAACTGGAGGTGGCGCCACGGTAGGGACCGGATCGGCTAGCAGCGGGGCAGGCACCGGTGGCGCACCGAGCTCGCGTCCGACGTTTCACGTCTTCATGCTCATGGGCCAGTCGAACATGGCTGGTGTCGCAGACAAACAGGACAGTGACAAGAATTCTGACGAGCGGCTCAAGGTCCTCGGCGGATGCAATCAGCCGGCCGGACAGTGGAACGTGGCCAATCCGCCGCTCAGCGATTGCCCTGGTGAAAAAGGATGGAACCTGTCGACCGCCGTCGACCCGGGCATCTGGTTCGGCAAGACCCTGCTCGGAAAGCTGGCTGCGGGGGATACGATCGGGTTGGTCGCCACTGCTGAGAGCGGTGAGTCGATCAACACGTTCATCTCTGGTGGCACACATCACCAGATGATCTTGAACAAGATCGCCAAGGCGAAGACGGCTGAGAATGCGCGCTTCGCGGGCATCATCTTCCACCAGGGTGAGTCCGACAGCGGCCAGAGCTCGTGGCCCGGCAAGGTCGTTCAGCTCTATAACGAGGTGAAGGCAGCCTGGGGCGTCGACTACGACGTCCCCTTCATTCTTGGAGAGCTCCCCGCGGGCGGATGCTGCAGCGGGCATAACAACCTCGTGCACCAGGCGGCCGACATGTTGCCTGATGGGTACTGGGTCACTCAGCAGGGGACCAACGTCATGGATCAGTACCACTTCGATCATGCGTCCGTTGTTCTCATGGGCACGCGTTATGGTGAGAAGATGATCGAAGCTCTGGGGTGGTGACAAGGCGGCTCGCGGCGGGGGGCCGCGCAGCCGAGGCCGCTCGGATCCCCTGGATTCGAGCGGCCTTTGATGATGTCGGCCGCGGGGATCGCGGGCTGAGAACTCCTCATTCGCCGGTGTACGTCCGCACGTGGGGGCCCTCGAACGCTCCCTGGAGCGTCGCCAGCCGCTCGCCGCGCCAGACCGCATCGACCGCCGGCACGTTCCAGCGCACGCGGGCGGCGTCTGGCTCCGCGGCCGCTCGCTAATCGCAGGTGTTCTCGCGCGAGTTCACCAGCGTCAGGTTGCGGAACGTGCTGTTGGTCGCGCAGGGGTTCTCGTTGACCGCGATGTTCGTGACCGTGAGGTTCTGGATCGTGATGTCCGAGGAGTTCTCGAACTCGGCGCGCGCGGCGAGCCGGATGTCGCCGCCGCCGGTGACCTTCCCGGACGCAGCGGCGATGTTCACGTTGTGACAGTTCTCGAGCAGGATCGCGTTGCTGCCCGTGTCGGCGAGGTCGATGCGGTCGATCGTGACGCCGCCGCTCTCGGAGACGCAGAAGATCCCGCGGCCGCCGCCGCGGGCGATGACCTCGCCGACGCGGATGTTCGTGGGGTAGCTGCTGCCGATGCGCCCCGCGCGGTTGGCGAGGCGGAACGCGGCGTAGCCGGTGCCCGCGCCCGCGTTCACGGCGTCGACCTTGCCGATCTCGGCGTTGGTGGTGTCGTTCAGGAGCAGGCCACATTCCCCGACGTCGCGCGCGATGACCGTGCCGACGCGGAGGTCGTCGACGCCGTAGGTCTCGACGGCGTGGGAGCTCGTCCCCTCGGCGTCGACGTGGTCGATGTCGATGTTCGTCACCTTGTCGGAGCGGTCCGAGCGCCCGTGGTTGTCGATGCGGATGCCGAGGCCGCTCGAGACGCGCAGCGCGACGCGGCCGAGGCGGAGGTTCTCGACGTCGCGGAAGAACATGGCGTAGAGCGGGGTGCCGCTGATCGTGACGTTCGGTATCTCGATGTCGGTCCGGCCGCGCGCATAGATGGGCGCCATGTCGCCGGAGCCGCTGCCGGTGACGTCGATCGTGCCGCAGACGTTGAGCACCGTGTAGCTGGGCACGCTCAGCCGCGAGCCCGCGGTCATGGTCCCCGAGCCCTGGACCAGGACGCTCTCCTTGGTGGTGCGGCCGGAGCGCAGGCTGTCGAGCGCCGCCTGCACCGCGGCCCGCATGTCGCCACCGCTGTAGACGCTGCGGGCGCCGTTCTGCGCGACCCAGCTCGAGCCGGATCGGGTCACCACGGCGTCGTAGCCGCTCGTGTCCCCGTCGCAGGGATACGCCGCATCCCCGGCGCCGCTGCCGCCCGCTCCCGACCCGCCGGCGCCGGTCCCGTCTGCCTCGGCGCCTCCGGCGCCCGCGCCTTCGGAGCCGCCGCCCGCCTCGCCGGAGCCTCCTCCCTCGCCGCCGGCGCCGCCCGCGGGGGCTCCGGCGGTGCCGCCCGAGCCAGGCCCGCCGGCCCCCGGTGTCCCGCTGCCCGCGCCTCCGCCGCCCGCGCCCGACGCGCCCACGGCCGGGGCTCCGCTGCCCACGCCCGAGCCGCTGCCGGAGGACGTGCCGCCCGCGGCCGGGCTGCCGCCGCTGCCTTCCGGGTCGCCGGCTGCGTCCGAGCCGCAGCCCGCGGACAGGAGCAGCCCCACGAGCGTGGCGGACATCACAGAGAGCGCGCGCATTCGAGTCATCATCTTCGGCTCCGAACGGTGAGAGGGAGTTGCCGCCGCCCGGCCGACGCTCGCGCCGGGGCTCGAAATCCGGGCCCCTCGCTGGGCAACGCTGCGCGCCTGCAGCGCCGCAGTCGTCAGGAGGGTGTCGGTGCGGGGGCAAATTCAATCACGGTTCTCGACGAGCGACGATGGGTTCGCTCACGGTCGTAGGATTGCAGTGTCACGCGTCGTCACGTCGGTGACGCCGCTCGCGCACCGACGCCCATGATCCCGTCTCGCGCGCGCTCGCTCACCCCTGCCGGAGGCCCATCGCGCGCGCGACTCCATCCCGGTAGGCAAGCCACGCCGTGTGCGCGGCGGCGACGGCCGACGCGACAGCGTCGGCCATCGGGCCCTCGTCCGGCACGTGGCCCAGCACCATCTCCCACGCGTCCCGCCGGTGCCCGCCCTCCACGGCCCGGTGCGCCCTCACGAGGCGCATGCGCTCCGGCGGACAGCCGTTGTGACGCACCATCGGGTGCGCGCGCAGCGCCTCCTCGATCGGCGGCATCTCTCGACGCCCCTCCAGCTCGGCGCGCTCGTGAACGCTGCCCTCCACGAAGATCGTCAGCACCGCCGCGCCCACCTCCCACGGCGGGGCCGCGCTCACGCGGTCGAGCAACGCCCGGTAGGCGCGGGCCTCGGGCTCGATCGGGAGGGACTCGTCCTCGATGGACGCGCGCGGGATGCCTAGGCCGTCGATCATCTCCAGGAAGAGCTCCGGATGCGACACGCCCAGCGAGAGCTTGCCTGTCTGCTCCTCGAAGAGGTTCTCGGCGAGGGCGCCGCGCACGCCGGCCGGGGGCGACTGGCCGAGCACGCGCGCGAGCAGCACCGGGAAGTCGCGCACGTAGACGCGGTACTCGTGCCGGAAGTGGACGGCGAGCTGATCGCGCGTCAGCCCAGGGCCGGTGAGGTGCGTCCAGGCCCAGTGGTTCTTGCGGTCCATGATCGCGAGCAGGCGCTCCTGAAGACGGCTCGTCATGCGGCAGCTCCTCGGCAAGGGGGGACTTCGTTCTACCGCACGGGCGGCGTCTGCCCAGGGCCGTTGTGGCCGGGCGAGCCGGGGACGCCGCGGCGCCACGGCCGGGCCGCGGTCGAGGCTGTCGCGCTGGTCCGGTCGCCGCAGCCGGTCGCCGGCCGCAGCAGGGCGAGCGCCATGTTCCAGCGAGGTCCTGGCTGTGCGGTGGGTCCACGGACGAACGGCCAAGCAATCCGTACGAACGGTCATGGCGGAGGCGCAGCGCGGGCCGCAGCATGGAGGCTGTCGAGCTTGCACCGAGAGGGATACGTAACATGGCCATTCCCACGATTCTTGTCTTCGGCGCGACCGGTAAGATTGGCGGCGCGCTCATCGACGAGCTGTTGCCCGACAACGCCGCCGGGCGGGTGAAGCTCGTCGCCGCCGTGCGCCGGCCGGAGGCGGCGCCCGCCTTCGAGGCGCGCGGCGTCGAGACGCGGCTCATCGACCTCGACCTGGCCGAGACGCGAGGCCTCGAGCCGATCGTCGGCGCCATGCGCGGCGTTGACCGCGTGTTCTTGCTGACCGGGTATGACCTCAAGATGATCGCGCAATCGAAGGCGGCGATCGACGCTGCCAGGGCCGTCGGGGCGACGCAGCTCGTGCACCTCGGGGCGCACGCGAGCCCCGATACGACGATCGTCCACTTCGCCTGGCACCAGGTCGTCGAGGCCTACATCGACAGGTCGGGCGTCGACGCCACGCACCTTCGCCCGACGTCGTTCATGCAAAACCTGCCGCTGCTCCTGCAGGTGGGAGGCGCAGCGCCCGGCGTTCTGCCCCACTACATCGGCGACGCGCGCACGAGCTGGGTCGACACCGGCGACATCGCCCGCGTCGCTGCGGCGGTGCTGCGCGAGCCGGAGGCGCACGCGGGCCGCGCCTACGGCCTCGGCACGGAGGTCGCCTCGATGAAGGAGATCGCCGCGATGATCGCGGCGGTCACGGGCCTGCCGTGGCGTGACGAGGCGAGAGAGCCGGGCGAGTTCCTCGGCACCATGACGGCGCTCGGCGCGGACCCGGTGTACATGGCCTGCGTGCGCAACGTCTTCGAGCGGACGCGCAATGGATCGCTGAAGGACGCCGCAGACACGTTCGATACGGTGCAACGATTGACGGGGCGCGCGCCGATGACGCTGCGCGACTACATCGAGGGAAGCCGCGCTGCGTTCTCCTATGCGAACCCGACCTAGCGCGTGCGTCGCCCGGTGACCCGAGCCGGGCTGGAGGCCGGGCAGGGGGCGAAGCGAGGATCGGCCGCCTCGGCGCAGGTGATGCTGCCGGCGACCCCGCCGACCCGCCGACCCGACCCAGGTTGGCGCCGACCCAACCCAGGTTGGGGGCGGGGTCGCGCCAGGTCGGGGTCGCGCAGATTGCGATTGCAATATTGCAGCCACAGCGCACGACCGACCCAGGTTGGGGTCGCAGCGACCGACCCAGGTTGCGCAGCGACCGACCCAGGTTGGGGTCGCAGCGACCAACCCAGGTTGGGGTCGCAGCGACCGACCGACCCAGGTTGGGGTCGTGCTGCCCGATTGCAATGTTACAGCCGCAGCGTACGACCGACCCAGGTTGGGGTCGCAGCGACCGACCCCGTACGACCGACCCAGGTTGGGGTCGCAGCGACCGACCGACCCAGGTTGGGGTCGCACCGCTGTGGGTGACCTTACGTGTGTCCTGTCGTTTACAGCGAACCCTGTGACACAAGACCGAGTGTGACTGTTGATTCACAGTTCCGTCTGCCCAGTGACACCACGCGAGCCCCGCACCCCGCTCCGGCTCCACGTCGCGCGTGACCGCCTCTCACCGCAGCCCCCCTCGCGTCGGCGCTGTGTGCGCCTCCGACCTGCCGCCCAACCTGGCCCGGCTGCGGGATCTCGCCAGGGTTCTGCTGCTCGCCACCCTGTGCGTCATGTCGAAGCGCGCGGGCTGCGGCGAGATCGAGGCCAAGGTCGCGTTCGTGTCCAAGCTGCGGGATTGACGGCCCAGAGCTGGCCTATCGCCCACCGCCGCGACTGGCGCGCGCTTTCTCACGCCGCCGCCGGCGCTTGCCGCTAGGATCGCGGCGTCATGCGCCCGCGCGCCGCCACTGCTTGAGAAGGAGGCCCTCTGTGCACCGTCGACCTGCGCTCTGGATCCTGATGCTATGCCTGGCTGCCTTGCTCGCCGGGTGCGGGCATCCCTGGAAGACCACCCGTCAGGCCGTTCCGAACCCGTTCTACGGCAAGGGGCGTTTCGGGGTCGTGCCGGTGACGTTCCACGCCCTCGAGGTCGGCGACGTCACCGAGGCCGACTGGATGGCGGAGAAGGACGACGAGCAGCGGATGAACTGGCAGGGGGACAAGGCGGCGATCAACGAGCAGTTCACCGAGGCTCTCCTCGCGCAGGCAGCGTCGGAGGACGTCGCCGTCGTCCAGGCGACGAGCGCTGCCGACGCGCCGTTCTTCATCCGTTCGAACGTGACGTTCTACGAGCCCGGCATCTTCACGGGGGTCTTCAACATGGACACGGTCCTCAAGGCGACGGTGCAGATCACCGACCCGGCCGGGAGGGTGCTCGATGAGGTCCTGTTCGAGACGAAGTCGCCAGCGTCCTTGTACAACCCATCGAGCGGAGGGCGCGCGCGGGACGCGGCGAGCCAGCTCGGAAAGCTGACGGCGAGGTACATCCTCCATCGCGTCCGGGGCGACGACTGAGCACCTCGACGCTGCGGCCCATGCGCGCGCTATCCGCTATCCAATACTCGGCGCCCCCGCGAGCAGGCGCACGCGGGATGCGGTGCCCGGACGACGCGGGCTACGTCTCTTTGGCAAGAGACTTTCCTTCTGCTTCGAGAGCAGCCTTGATGACCCCGATCGCCTTGGGGCCCACGCCATGAAGCCCCATGAGCTGGGCTTCTGTGAGCCGAGCGACATCGTCCAGGCGAGAGACGCCGGCCGCAGCGAGCGCCCGCTGCGCCGGCTTCCCGATGCCCTTCGGAAGCGAGGATTCCGGTCGTTCTTTCGTTCTGCTCGGCATGCGCGTCGTTCCATGTGTCGCCTGGATCGCCAGCGTTCAGCGTCGCCGGCGAGCCCCAGCGTCATCACCCCGTACAGCATGTCAGGACAGCGACCGTGGTACAACATCGCAGCATTCCCGGGTCGGGGTAGCAGCGGCCGGGGCCGTGCCGCGCCCGGCGAGCCTTCGGCGGACAGCGGCGCGACCGGGTCCAGGTCCCTGTTGCCGAGCATGGCAGTCCTCGAGGAGCCCATCGCATGCACGCCGAAGCCATCGCCCTGCAGACGCCGCCCCTCGCGCCGTTCACCTTCGGCGTCACGCTCAACCGCCGAGGGCCGCGCAGCTTCCAGGTGACCGAGCCGGGGCAGGACGCGCGGCGCTACGAGCTCGCCCGGGCGGAGCAGCCGGACTACCTCGACCTCTTCGAGGCGCTGGCGCGCGACGTCGGGACCCGCATGCCGCTCGCCCGCACCCCGCCGCCGCAGCGGAATGGCGGGACGCCGCTGCAGCCCCTGCTGACCGAGCCCATCGCGCCGGAGATCCTCTACGGCTACGGCGACCCGTGCGTGGTGCGGGTGGGCGAGCGCGCGTGGCGCTTGCTCGTGACCTCGAACGACGCGCCGAACGCCTTCCCCATCCTGGCCTCGAACGACCTGACGACCTGGCGGCTGACCGGCTTCGTCTTCCCGGAGGGGCGCACGCCGGCCTGGACGCTGACCGGCTTCAACCGGGCGGATTTCTGGGCGCCGGAGATGCACCGGGTCGGGGATGCATACTGGCTCTGCTTCACCGCCCGCACGCAGGACCGCTCGCTCGCAATCGGCCTCGCCCGAGGCGCGAGCCCGGACGGCCCGTTCGAGGCGGACGACGCGCCGATCGTCACCGGGGACGTGATCGACGCCCACCTCCTCGTGGACGCCCACGGCGCGCCCTGGCTGGTCTGGAAAAAGGACGACAACGGCGTGTGGCCCCGCCTGCTGGCCGCCCTGCTTCACCGGGAGCCCGCCTGGGTGCGCGAGCTGTTCGTGGCCCGCGAAGACGAGCGCACCGCGGTCCTGGCGCTGACGCTGTGGCCGTGGGTGGAGACCCTCGAGCCCATGGAGCAGTTCTTCGTCCTGCAGCCGCTGATCGAGGCGGCGGCCGCGGAGCTCACGGGGTTCGCGGAGCGGCTGGAGACGCTGCGGGCGCGCGCGCGCGGCGCGCAGGCGGAGGAGATCGCCTTGATATCGCGGGCGCTCAGGACCCGCATCTACGCCCAGCGGCTGTCGGCGGACGGCCGCAGGCTGGAGGGGGAGCCCGCCGTCATCCTCGAGAACGATAGGCCCTGGGAAGCGCACATCATCGAGGGCGTCTGGATCACCCAGGAGGGCGGTCGCTATCACCTGCTGTACGCCGGCAACGACTTCTCGACCGCGCACTACGGCATCGGCGCGGCCGTGGCGGACGCTCCCACGGGCCCGTACAGCAAGTCGTCGGAGGCCTTCCTGAGCTCCAGCGAGGAATGGTGGGGGCCAGGGCACCCGTCGGTGGCCATCGGCGCCGACGGGCGCCACCACGTGTTCCTGCACGCCTTCCGCCCGGGGGTGGCGGGGTACAAGGCGTTCCGGGCGCTGCTCGCCGCGCCGATCCGCTTCGAGGGCGGCGTCGTCTCGCTGGTCAGGCGGCGCGGCGGTGCTGGGCACGCCAGGCGGCGGGGGTGACGCCGTGGTGGCGCCGGAACAGCCGCACGAAGTGGCTCGGATCGGCGTAGCCGACGCGCTCGGCGATCACGTCGACATACTCGTCGGTCGCGACGAGCCGGCGCCGCGCCTCGGCCAGGCGCCCCTCGATGATCCACGCGCCGACAGTGCGCCCGGTGGCCTGCTTGACCGCAGTGGTCACGTGGGCAGGCGACCGTCGCACAGCCGCCGCGACCTCCTTCAGCGAGAGCGGCCCGAGGCACCGGGCCTCGATCATGGCCAGGGCCTCGGCCACGAGCGACGGCCGCTGCGCCGGCGCGGCCTGGATACCGCCGCTCGCGCGCACGACCTCCGCGAGGACCAGCGCGAGCAGGCTCTCGGCGATCACGGGCATCGGGGCCGCTGCCTGCTGCTCTCGCTCGAGTTCCCGGAGCAGGTCGAGCACGTACGCCTGCCGCGCCGTCGGCAGCTCGATCACGGGAGAGGCCCCGCCGCGGACGCGGTCGAGCGGCGCGAACAGGCCGCCGTAGCGCGCCGGATCGAGGCACGTCCGGCAGAAGCCCAGCCCCCATATCTCGGGGCGGCTCGCGGACAGCACGCGGTGCGGGTCCCCGGCAGGAATGATGTGGAGGTGTCCGGCGCGCAGCTCGAACTCGCCGCGATGCTCCACCCGCATGCGACCGCCGACGTGCAGGGCGAGGGCGACATAGGTGTGGACCGCCGGGCTCCGCATCGGCCGCACGGTGTCGCCGCAGCCTGGAGGCCGCAGGAACCGGATCGGCGCGGGTCCGAGATCGTCGTGGCTCATCCGAGGAGCGTACCACCTCGCGGGACAATCCGGCTCCTGTGCGACATCGTGTCGCATCGGCGCGCGTGGCCGGCCCGCCGCGCACGCGCGCGTGGCCCGCCCGCCGCGCAGCCGCGCGCGCCCACGGCCCGGCCTCGCAGCCCCGAGCCCGCTGGCACATGGGTTGCCGGCGCCGCCCGGAGGAGGTGCCCGCGCCCATGCCGCAGATCCACTCATGGCTCGACGTCACGTTCTGGCGGGAGGTCCTCCGGCACACAGTCACGTGGGCAATCCACGTCTTGCCGGGCCTGCTGCTGATCCTGCTCCTCGCGCTCGCGCTGCTCAAGGTGCTCCACCTCCTGTGCAAGCGCGTGGACGTGTCGCTGAGGAGGCGGGGCCGCAGCGGTGATGTGAGGACGGCGCGCGAGATGGAGAAGCGGTCCGACACGTTGCTGGGCGTCTTCCGGACGACCGGGAAGGTTGTCGTCTGGGGGATTGTGGTGATGCTCGTCCTCGTTCAGCTCGGGGTCAACGTCGCGCCGCTCCTCGTGGGCGCGGGCATCGCCGGTCTGGCGATCGGCCTCGGAGCGCAGGAGCTCGTGCGCGACGTCATCTCCGGCTTCTTTCTGCTCCTCGAGAACCACATCCGGATCGGCGACATGGTGATCGTCAACGGCACCGGCGGCCTCGTGGAGCACGTCGGCCTCCGGACGGTGACGCTGCGCGACGAGTCCGGCGTGGTCCACGTCTTCCAGAACGGGAAGATCGACGCGCTCTCGAACATGACCAGGGAATGGTCTGCCATGGTGTTCGACGTCGGCGTCGCCTCCAAGGAAGACGTCGACAAGGTGATGCGGGTGATGCGCGAGGCCGGGCGCGAGCTCCAGGAGGACAGGCGCTACAAGGCGAGCATCCTCGAGCCGCTGGAGATCCTTGGCGTGGAGTCGTTCGACGATCGCGCGGTGGTCGTCCGCGCTCGCATCAAGACGCAGCCCACCGAGCCGTGGCAGATAGGCCGGGAGTACCGCCGGCGCCTCAAGAAGGCGTTCGACGCGCACGGCATCGAGATGCCGCTCCCTCACCGGACGATCCACTGGGCCCATGAGAGGGCGCCGTCCAGGGCCGACGCCCGGGCGGCGAACGGCGCGAGCGGGGCGCGGTTCGAGGAGACCGGCGTGCAGGCGTGATGCCGTTGTCATGAGGGATGAGAGGTGGACTCGCGCGTTCGTGGCGGCGGCCTGGGTTGCGAGCGCGGGGTCCTCTGGAGATGGACAGCATCGACCGGGCCGGCAGGGGCGCGAGCGAGTGACATGAACGTGAGGAGGCAGCCGTGAACATGCGGCCGATGGTGCCAGTTATCTTCGCCGTTGTAGCGCTCTCGAGCGTGGCTCGGGCCGAGCTGCTCAGCGTCAAGGTCCCTGTGGCGAACTTCCGCGCGGGCCCGTCGACGAGCGAGCCCGTCGAGTTCACCGCCACCCGGTACTACCCGGTCAAGGTCGTGGAGCGCGAGGGCGGGTGGTGCAAGATCAAGGATTTCGAGGGTGATCTCGCGTGGGTGGCCGATCGACTCCTGGCCAAGGTCAGGACGATCGTGATCAAGGTTCCACGGGGCAATGTGCGCGAGGCGCCGACGACCTCCGCGGAGGTGGCGTTCCGGACCGAGCGCGGGGAGGTGTTCAAGGTCCTCGACCGGAAGGGGCGCTGGCTCCGCGTCGTCAACGTGGAAGGCGCCAAAGGCTGGCTGCGCGAGGATCTGGCCTGGGGCATGAAGAAGCTCGAGGACTCCGGCGGCTCGTCCTGAGCGCCCGCGCGGGCGCAGGCGGCCAGCCCCCGATCGCCGCAAACCGGGATGCCAGCCCGTTCACGCGATTGACACCGAGCCGTGACACCATGCCGTGAAACATGGGCGCATGCAGGCTCATCTGCGCTGGTCAGGGCCCCATTTGCCTTGATCTCCATCGTTTGACGTCGTACATCGATGGATGCCTGGTCTGGATCTGCCGCAGGACCGCGTCCGGGGCAGCGAACTGCTCGCGTGGGTAGCGTCAGGCGCGCTCCAGGTTCGATGGCATGATACGAGCGGGGCCCGGTTCCTGTGAAATCGGGCATCGAGGAGTGCACATGTCAAGAAGGATGCATGTGGGTGGCGTGGTCGCGATCGCGCTGGGGGCGGCGGCCTGCACCGCGATCAGCGGAGAGGAGCCGTCGGCGTCCCTCGGGGCGGAGGCCGGCGAGTCGGCGCTCCGCATCACGGCGCACACCGAGACGGATTTCTCGGGGTCGTTCGAGGCGGGCGGGGAGCGCGTCGCGTTCGAGGCGCACCGGACCGGGCTGGCCACCGCCACGCTGCACCTCGAGGTCAACGGGCAACCGTTCGATGCGAGCTACGATGGCGGCGCGATGCGCGCTCGCTGGAACGGCTACAACGGCGCGCTGTACGCCGAGGATCTCGCGGCTCTGAAGCGCGCGCTCGCCGCGCTGGGCGAGCACTTCGGCGGCGACCAGGAGAGCCTCCGCGTTCACGAGGATTTCCTGGTGCGGCGCATCTCGTTCTGGTCGGAGGCGCCGGCCGGGTTGACGATGCCGGAGCGAGAGCTCGACCTGAGCAAGCCCCCGGGGGAGACAGTCCGCGTGGCTCCGCCCGGCGTCACCGTCTTCGAGGAGGGCGACGAGCGCGCGGAGACCGGCGGGATCGAGGTCGATCACCAGGGCTCGGACGAGGACGGCATCCGCTATATCCGGTGCAACGCGACCTCGCTGGCGACCCATGACGCGAACGGCCACTGCTTGCAGTACGAGTCCATCTTTGCTGGCCCGAACAGCAACGACTGCATGGGCAAATGCGGCGGCGGGTGCGGGTTCGGCACCGCCGGGTACACCTACGATTGCCTCGATCACGATCGCTGCGGCCGCAAGCACGGGGGCTCCGTCAATCCCTGGGACGCCGAGTGTGGTGACGAGTACTGGGAGGCGGACGACGATTTCTTCAACTCGATCATCGGCAGGTGCCTCTGACCGAGAGCGGGGTCGTGCGGCGGGCCGGGGGAGGGGACGGCGGCGTCCCTGTCTCGGTCGGGCGCTGCGCGGGAGCGCTGGCGCTGCTCGCGGCGGTCGCGGTCGGCTGCGCCGATGGCCGGGAGCCCCCGACGGGCAGCGTCCGGGCGGCGATCACCGAGGGGGCTCCCACCGACGGTGATCCCGCGGTGGCGGCGTTGCGGGCTCGACGCGCCCTCTGCCCTGAAGGGCACGACGTCGATACGTTCTGCTCGGCGGTGCTGGTCGCGCCCCGCGTGCTGCTCACGGCTGCCCATTGTCTTTCCGCGAGGCGCGTCGAGGAAATGGAGGCGTATTTCGGCTCGCATGTCGCGGTCCTGGGCTACCACGCGCGGATCGTCGAGGCGCACCTGCACCCCGCCTACGATCCGGACACGCGGCAGAACGACCTCGCGCTGCTGCTGCTCGCGGAGCCGGCGCCCGTTCGTCCGGCGCAGCTACGGGAGGCGGCTCTCGAGGCCGGCGCTGTGGGGCAGACGATCCGGATCGTCGGCTTTGGCGCGTCGTTCGCGAACGGCGATGCTGGCGCAAAGCAGACGGGGAATACGCTCATCACCTCGGTCGACGCGACAACGTTTCGGACGGCGCCCGGACCTTCGCTGATCTGCGGCGCCGATTCGGGCAGCGCGGCGCTCCTCGTGGAGGACGGGGTGGAGCGGGTGTTCGGGATCGCGCGCTCGGGGGACGCGGCCTGCGATGAGTTCGGCGTCCATACCCGGGTCGACGCGTACCTCGCGGACTTCGTGGCGCCTTACCTGGAGGCGGTGGAGGCGACAATGCCGGGTGGGGCCGAGGGGCTGGATCCGGGGGAGGACTTCTGCGCTCGCGCGTGCGCCGAGGACGCCGATTGCCCCACCGGGATGCTGTGCCTGCCCGAGGCGTTCGGGAAGCGATGCGGCTACCGGGAGCTGCGGAGCGGGCTGTTCGGCGAGGCCTGCAGCGTGTCCGACGACTGCGACGGGCCCTGCGTCGCCTTTGGCGCCGGCTCCGAGCAGACGTGCCACTGCTTCACCTCGTGCAGGGAGCTCCTGATGGCGTCGCCGGGGCCGGAGCCCTCGTCTTCACGCGGGTGTGCGTTCGCGGGGGAGGCGCGCATGACGCTACCGGCCAGCCGGAGCGCCCCTGCGCTCGTGCTGCTCGCCCTGGCGTGCGCTCGCCTGAGGCGACCCGCGACCCGATCGCGAGCCGACCGAGGTTGACCTGATCCAGGCCGGCGTGACCCGACCGAGGTTGAGCCGGTCGATGTTTGACTGACCCAGGCTGGCGCGATCCGACGCAGGTTGTGTGGCTTGGCACGAATCGACGCAGGTTGTGCGACGACTCGACCCAGGTTGAGCCCCACCCGCCCGCCCGACCCAGGTTGAGGTGCCCCCACCCGACCCGACCCAGGTTGAGGTAACCGCCACCCGACCCAGATTGCGGTGCCGACCCGACCCTGCCGACCCGACCCAGGTTGAGGTGCCCCCACCCGACCCAGGTTGAGGTGCCCCCCACCCCGACCCGACCCAGGTTGAGGTGCCCCCCACCCGACCCAGGTTGAGGTGCCCGGAGGTACCCCGCCCGACCCAGGTTGAGGTGCCCCGAGGTACCCCGCCCGACCCAGGTTGAGGTGCCCCGAGGTACCCCGCCCGACCGAGGTTGAGGTGCCCCCGACCCGACCCAGGTTGAGGTGCCCGAGGTGCCCCACCCGACCCAGGTTGAGGTCCCCCCCTGGCCACCCGGCTGGCGCGCGTGGTAGTCAGCTCATGTGACCGACCCCACACCCGACCGCACCTCCGCCCCCACCCTCATCGGTCGCTCGAGCTCCCATTTCACCCGCGTCGCCCGCATCTTCGCCGCGGAGCTCGGCGTCGCGTATGCCTTCCAGGTCGTACCCGACCTGCGCTCCGTGGACGCCGCGGACTACACCGGGAACCCCGCGCTGCGCCTGCCCATCCTGCGAACGGGGGCGACCACGTGGTTCGGTGCGCTCAACATCTGCCGCGAGCTCGCGCGCCGGGCGCCGGCGCAGCGCCGCCTGGTATGGCCCGAGCATCTCACCGACGCGCTGACCGCGAACGCCCAGGAGCTCGCCGTGCAAGCCATGGCCACCGAGGTCGCGCTGATCATGAGCCAGCTCGCCGGGACGCCGAAGGACGACGCGCAGCTCGCCAAGCCGCAGAAGAGCCTGCTCAACATGCTCACCTGGCTCGACGACAACATCCACGCAGCGCGCGAAGCCCTGCCCCAGGATCGCGACCTCAGCTACCTGGAGGTCTGCACGTTCTGCCTCGTCACGCACCTCGAGTTCCGCAGCGTGCTGCCCACGAGCGGCTACCGCGCCCTGACGGCCTTCTGCGACGACTTCGCCCAGCGCGCCTCCGCCCAGGCGACCGCCTATCGCTTCGACGCGCCGTGACCCGGCTGCGCACGCCCGCTCTCCGGCGGGCGCGCGCTCACGGCGCCAGGTGCGCGCGCAGGAACTCGGTCTGATCGGCCACCGCCTGCTCGAACGTGTCGCCGTGGTACAGGTCGAAGTGGCCCGCAGCGTACACGCGCACGTCCGCGCGCCTGGCCTTCGCGGCCTTCGCCCTCACGAACTCGGCCGACACCTCGACGTCGTGCTCGGCGAGGCACACCAGGATGGGCGCGGCGATGCGCTCCATCGTGCCCTCGCGGTACCGGGGCAAGCGCAGCAGGAAGCGCGCGGCCACCCGGTTCTGCCAGGTCGCGCTCTCCGCGGCGACGCGCTCGAACCGCGGCGCGAGCCCGGGATCCGTGAAGAACGCCTCGCCCGGCGCGCCGTGAACGGCGAGGTAGCGAGGCGGCCGCCCCAGCGCGCCCCGCGCCGCGTCGCGCACCGCCGCCGCGAGCAGCCGCGCCGTGACCCAGGCCATCGTCGCCCGGCTCACGCGCGCCCTCTCTCGCCTGGCCTTCGCCCTCGCGCCGGCGAGCGCGTCCAGCGCGGGCATGTTGAGGATCACCGCGGCGATGCGCGGATCCTCGGCGGCGATCTCCACCACATGGCTCCCGCCCAGCGAGGTGCCCCAGAGCGCGACGCGCTCCGGATCGATCCCCTGCCTGCTGCGCGCGAGCGCGACGGCGGCGCGCAGATCCGCGCGCTGCTCTTGCACGTCCACGATCTGGCGCGGCTCACCCCCGCTCTGGCCCAGGTGGCGATAATCGAAGGTCAGCACCGCGAGGCCCGCCGTCGCGAACCGCTCTGCGAACCAGGGCAGGATCCAATCCATCGTCCCCGAGAACCCGTTGGCCATCACCACGCACGGCATCCGCGCGCGAGGCGCGGCGGGGGCGAAGAGCGTCGCCGCGCAGACGGCCCCTCCGGACTGGAACGTGAGAGGCGTCCGCTCGATCGTCATCACGCCGCCGATATACAACGCTGCCGCACCCGCTGAAACCCCGGCGACGCCATCGCGGCGACACGATGACGGCGCGACCGTTACGAGGATCTCGACGTCCGCGACGCTCCTGATCTGCCCGCCCCCCCGGCCTCCCGCGCCGCTCCCGCGGGCCTCGACGGGCCGGGCGCCTCCTTCGGCGGCGCGGGCGTCCGGAGCCCCTCGATGAACGTCGTGATGAGGCGCTGCGCGCGCCCGGGCTCCGCGGGGGTCTGCTGCGCCGCGAGCGCTATGCCCATCACCAGAGACACGATGTCGTCCAGATCGATGTCACTCCGTATCTCGCCTGCTGCCTGGGCGAGAGAGAGCAGGTGGGTCGCCGCCTCCGACGCCGCGGCGCACCCCGGCGTCCCGCTCTGGAACACCACGCCGAGCGAGGCCGCCAGACCACGGTAGGTGCTCGCGTGCTCGACGAACGCCGCGAGGAACTCCGCGACAGCATCCCCCGGCGACGCCGACGCCGTGAGCGATCGCGTCTTCCGCGCCAGCGCGTGGAGCTGCTCCTCCACCGTCGCGACGAGCAGCGCCTCGCGGGTAGGAAAATGTCGGTACAGCGTCCCGATCCCGACCTTGGCGCGCCGGGCGATGTCCTCCATCGACGCGTCGGCGCCGCGCTCCGAGAACACCTCGTCCGCGACGGCGAGGAGCCGCTCGCGGTTGCGCCGCGCGTCCGCGCGCAGCGGGCGCGGCGCCTCGCTCGAGGGGACCGGCGGGGGCTTCGGGGTCGAGCGCGCGGAGGGCATTGCAAAACGGAGGATCCCTCCGTATGTTAAACGGAGCAACCCTCCGGTTAGCGTGGAGGGCTCATCCATCGAGGAGAGGTCATGGGCGGAACGACAGAACCGAAGAAGATTCGCGTCGGCGTCATCGGGGCGAGCCCGGACAGGGGCTGGGCGGCGGCGACGCACCTGCCTGCGCTCGCGTCGCTCGACGCGTACGAGCTCACGGCGGTGAGCACCACGAGGCAGGCGAGCGCGGACGAGTCCGCGCGCCGCTTCGGGGCGCGCCACGCGTTCGACCGCGCCGAGCCGCTGATCGAGCACCCCGACGTGGATCTCGTCGTCGTCTCCGTCCGCGCGCCCGAGCACGCCCGGCACGTCCGCGCCGCCGTCGCCGCGCGGAAGGACGTGTTCTGCGAGTGGCCGCTCGGGGTCTCGCTCGCCGAGGCCACCGAGCTCGCCGGCGCCGCCGAGGCGGCCGGCGTTCGCACCGTGATCGGGCTCCAGCGGCGCCTCGCGCCGAGCGTGCGCCACCTGCGCGAGCTCGTCGCCGGCGGGTACCTGGGCAAGCTGCGCTCGGTGACCATGCACGTCGCGTCGCCGATGGCCGGCGCGCGCCGGTCGCGCTCGGACGCGTACGCGGCCGACGTGAAGAGCGGCGCCAACGTGCTCACGATCTTCGCCGCGCACTTCCTCGACACGGTCCTCTCCGCGGTCGGCGAGATCGAGAGCCTGTCCAGCGTCGTCGCCCGCCAGATCGACGAGGCGACGCTGATCGAGACGGGCGAGGTCGTCCCGGTGACGGCGCCGGATCAGACGCTCATCAGCGGGACGCTCGTGGGCGGCGCGGTCGTGTCGGCCCATTTCGAGACGGGGAAGCGCAATGGCCCTGTCATGGGCTGCACCTTCACGGGCACCGAGGGCGACCTCGTCCTGTCCCACGATCTCGGCATCTCGGGCGCCCGCGGCGATGGGCAGCCTCTCGAGCCGATCCCGACGCCCGAGCGCCTGACCTGGATCCCGAGAGGGGGCCTGTCGGACGACGCGCACCAGATAGCGCACGTGTATGCGGCCTTCGCGAGGGACGTCGCGGAGGGCACCTCGGTCGCGCCGACGTTCCGCGACGCGCTGAAGCTCCACCGCCTGGTCGACACGATCGCCGAGGCCTCCGCGTCCGGGCGGCGCCTCCCCTGGAAGGGCTGAGCGCGCGGCGCGGAGAGGTCCTCCCCGCTGCGCCGGCGGACGCCGCGAACCCGGCTCGTGCGCTCGCGCCCTCCGGTGTTGTGATAGAGGTGGCGCATGACGTCGGTCGAGGATCTCAAGGCAGAGCTCGCCCGCGTGCGCGAGGAGAACGCGGCGCTGACGCGCGAGCGGGACGAGGCGCGCCGCGAGCGGGACGAGCTGCGCACCGCCATCCTGGGGATGCCGGCTGCGATCGGGGTGATGGTCGGCCCGGAGCACGTGTTCACGCTCGTGAACGACGCGTGGCGCGCCCTCGAGCCGTCGTACGAGCCCCTCGGCAAGCCCCTCGTCGACGTCATCCCGCCGCCCCTCGGGCCGCGCGTCGCCTCGATGCTCGATCGCGTCTTCCAGACGGGTGAGCCCTTGATCGCCGCCAACGTGCCTTTCTCGCTCCCGGGCTCCACGGAGGGGCGCTTCCTCACCTTCCATTACAGCGCGCTGCGCCGGGAGAGCGGCGAGATCTTCGGGATCGTCTTTCACGGCATGGACGTGACCAGGCAGTTCCGCGCGCAGGAAGAGGTGCAGTCGCTGAACAGCAGGTTGCGCACCCTCCTGGCCCTGGCCGAGAACGCGCCGGACGGCATCGTGGTCACCGAGCGCGGCCGGGTGACGTACGCGAACCCGGCGTTCCGCCGCATGTCCGGGTACGGCCAGGAGATCGTCGAGGCGACGTTGCCGGACCTGGTCGACGACGAGAGCTGGGCGCTCCTCGAGGCCCGCCGCCAGGAGGGCGCGTCGCCCGGCGCGATCCAGGCCAGCATCACCTGCTGCCGCCGCGACGGGAGCACCTTCCCGGGGGAGATCTCGACGTTCCCCATCCGCGACGAGGGCGGGCAGATCGACGCCGAGGGCGCCATCTTCCGCGATCTCACCGAGCGGCGGCGCGCCGAGCAGGAGCAGCAAAACCTGCAGGAAGATCTCATCGCCGCGCAGCAGCGGGCGATACGCGAGCTCTCGACGCCGCTCATCCCGCTCGCCAGGCGGCTTGTCGTGATGCCGCTCGTGGGCACCATCGACAGCGCTCGATCCGAGCAGATCCTCGAGACGCTCCTCCAGGGCATCGCCGCGCACAAGGCCGCGGTGGCCATCCTGGATACGACGGGGGTGCGGAGCATGGACGAGCAGGTAGCGAGCTCCCTGCTCCGGACCGCCGGCGCCGCCCGCCTGCTGGGCACGGAGGTCATCCTCACGGGCATCTCGCCAGAGGTCGCGCGCGCCCTCGTGGAGATCGGGACCGATCTGAGCGGGGTGGTCACGCGCGGGACGCTGGAGGCCGGGGTGGCCTACGCCCTCGGCCGGCGCCGCCGGTCGAAGCGCAGGCCTTGAAAAAGCCAAGGGAGGGACGACAACGTTCGACCCGGGACAGCCCAGCCCTGGACGCCATCATGACCGAATGTTCTTATTGCGGCGCCGTGCGCCTCGAGGTCGACGACGCGGAGGCCAAGGTGCTCGCGACGTAGGATGAGCTCGGCAAGGGGTTCATCGCGGCCGACGCCTTCATCGAGGTCGTCGTCAAGGCGCTGACCCACCAGCAAAACGTCTTCGTGCCGCGCTGATCGCGCGCGGAGCTGGCCGCGTCGCCAGCTAGCCCTCGGCGGACATGATCCTCACGTCATGTCCTTCGCGCTCCACGTCATCGAGCGGCTGCCACATGTCGCTCGCCAGCTCGAAGATGGGAGGCGGTACCACCATCGAGAACGTGTCTCCCTTCTGATCATTGCGTCGCTGCACACGCTCGCGGCGCACGTCGCGCGGCGCATCCAGCACGTAGATCGTCAGATCATGCCCGCCGGCGTCGACCCGCTCGTAGAGCCTCGCTCGCTCGTCCCGGCGAATGAGGCCAATCTCGAGCACGACATCGGAGCCCACCTCGAGCAGCCTCTCGGTCAACCTCCAGATCTGCTCGATGCACCGCCCGGTCCTCTCGATGTACCATTCCATGGTGCCCGTGGACGGGCGGTCCGGGCTGAAGAGCGTCGCCATCCACTCGTCCAGGTTCATCCGCGCGGCGCGCTGCTCTCGAGAGAGCCGCAGCGCGAACGTCGACTTGCCGGCGCCCACCGGGCCCACGATGAGGTGGATGCGCGGCGTGTTGCGCGGAGCTGCGCGCTGCTCGTCAAGGGCGGCGCGCCTCGCAGACGTTCTCTCCTCGGTGGTCGTTCTCTCGGTCATCGATCTCTCGGTCATCGATCTCTCCGTCATCGTTCTCTCCTCGCGCAGCGAGCTCGTCGCGAGCGGCTCAGAAACGAGGACGCCAGCCGGAGGGCTGGCGATTCATCAAACGACCCCGGACGTTCAGGCGGCAGAGGCTTCGATCACGCTCAGCATGGCGGGCGTCTTGACCACGCGCTCCAGGCGCAGGTCGGCCGCAGCGAACATGCTGCGAAACTCCTCCTCCGTTCGCTCGCGCCCCGGCATCGAGACCATCATCAACACGTCGAGCAGCTTTCCCGGGTGCGGCTCGTTACCGGGCGGGATCACCGTGTCCACCACGACGACGCGACCGCCCTCGGCGAGGGCCCGGCGGCACACGCGCAGGATCTCGATCGCCGTCTGATCCGACCAGTCGTGGAGAATGCGCTTCAGGATGATGCAGTCGCCGCCTGGTACTTCCTTGAAGAAGTCGCCCGTCGCGAGCTCGCAGCGCTCCGAGAGGCCCGCTGCCCCGATGCGCGCGTCGCGCAGGACGTGAGCGGCGTCGAAGAGCACGCCGCGAGCCGACGGCGCTGCCCTGAGCACCTCGATGAGGAAGCCGCCGTGTCCGCCGCCCACATCGACGACGCGCTGAAAGCGGCTGAAATCGTAAGAGCCCGCGATGGTGGCGTTCTCGGAATCGGAGAAGCTGGCCATGCCGCGGTGGAAGATGGGGCCGACCGAGGGATCGCGGGCGAAGTGCTCGAAGAACGGAGCGCCGAAGATGCGCGTGAACTGCGTCTCGCCCGTGCGCACTGTGCTCCCGAGCTTGCCGGCTGGCATCCAGAAGGTCTCGTGGGAGACCATGAGCACGGCGTCGCGCATCGATCCCGGCGCGTTCGTGCGGAGCACGTCTGCGGCCGGCGTGAGGGCGAAGCGCCCGCTCTCGTCTTCGATGAAGACGCCCACCGTGGCCAGCAAGCGCAGCGCTCGGTAGAGGGGCTGCGCCTGCACCCCCAGCTCGTCGGCGAGCGACGCGGCGGATCTCGGCCCTGCCTCGAGGCGATCGGCGACGCCCAGCTCGGCGACCGCATTCAGCGCGGCGGAGTAGAGGTATGCCCAGCTCAGGTGGATAATGTGTTCATGCGGTGAAGCGGCAGAAGCGGGGTCCATACGCCAACCAGTACGGGACTTCTCTGCACCTCGTCAAGCCGCGACATGCGCGACCGACGCGAGCCGCATGAAGTCGACCTTCACGCCGGCTTCCTCGAACCACCCTTTCTGGAGGCGATCTCCCGAGCCGCGCGCGACGCCTCGCCGGCCGTCGTCCGATCCAGACTGCCAGCGAGGCGCGTCCTGCGAGGACCTCAGGGTTGAGCGGCGCCCTGACCACCGCCGTCGTCGTCGTCGTCGCTGGCGGCGAGATCGGGGCACTTCTGCGTGATGAACGCGCACTCGGTGACAGGCGCCTCGATCGTGCTCACGGGGGAATCGCACGTGAGCGCGCGGAGCCTGGCGACGTGCGCGAGGAGGCAAGCCTCGTACTCGGCCACGGTGGCGGTGCAGCCGGTGCGCGCGTCGGCGGGCGGCAGACAGCTCGGCGGCGGCGCCGGCGCGGCGTCGTCCGGCTGCGTCTGCGGCTGATCGGCCTCGGTCATGCATTTCTCCTTCACCGCGGTGCACGCCTGCCCGACGGTGGACCACAGGATGCCGGCGAACTCACAGGTATCTTCCTTGGAGAGCGAGAGGCTCGGCGCGATCGTCTGGCACGCAGACGCGACGTCCGCGTCCGTCAGGTCCTTGAGCTGCTTGCTGCTCAGAGCGGCAGATATCGGAGCGGCGGCCAGATCCTTGCCGCCCCAGAGGACGAGCGACAGGAAGACCGAGAGCGCCCCGAAACGAGTCAGTCGGTTCATTCGTTCTCTCCCTTGTACGAGCGGCCGTCTCCGGCCGCCCGGGGGCTCGGAGCAACCGACGTACCGGTGGCCTCGTTGTGCACGATGGGACCGCGCGCGGCGACCGCGCGGCGCGCGAGAAAGCATCGGTCTTCCAACCTTCCTGCCTTCCTGCTCGGGCGCTCTGACGAGATCCCGCGAGATCCACCCTGCCGGCCTGCCCCTCCGGCGCGCGTGCGCGCGCGCTGGCCAGCGCGGGCAAGATGGGCACAGCGCTGCTCGCCGCGCCGGAGAGCCTCCGTCTCACCGTGGACGGCCCTCGCGCTCAGACGAGAACAACATGAATCACCAGGACGCCAGGAAGAGAATCCTTGATGGATTCTTTTGGCGTCCGTGGCGTGCTGCCGGTTTTCTTTCTCCGGGCCGCTGTGCCGGGCGTGCCCGAGCCTCCCTGCAGGGCGAGAGCTGGGCTGTACCGCGGGGACGAGCGGGGTGGCGGCGATGTAGGCATCAACGCGCGGAGCGCAGGGCAGCGGCGCGCGCGAGCGCCGGCTGGCCGGGGGTGATGGCCGTCAGAGGAGGTCCCGCTCCCCGCCCGGATACACGAAGGAGCTGCGGGGCGCGTGCCACGAGGCGGTCGTCACCACCTGCAGCGGGCTCCCGGGCCGCAGCGCGTACACCGGGTGATCCTTCGCGAGGAACTCGACGGACAGGAGCTCGAACGGGTCGGCCATGTCGGCGATATAGGGGTAGTTGCCGGCGGTGAGCCGGTTCCCGACCTTCGTCACGTAGGTGAGGTGTCCGCGCGCGACCGTGCCGATCTTGTTGCCGACACGCGCTGTCGTCCGGATGATGGGCACGCCGTCCACCGAGGTCGTCGCCACGAGCTCCCGGCCGCGCAGCTCGAGCGTCGTCTCCCCGGGCGACGCCGGCACGCCGCGCTCGGCCACGTACCGTCGCACCGCGTCGGAAGAGTTGAAGTAGTGCGTGAAGAACCGCGCCGGGCTCCCGCCGTCCGGCGTCGTGTGATCCGCGAGATCCAGCCCAAGGTAGGTGAGAGAATACGCGCCGAAGCCGGACGTCTGCTCCGGCCTGTCGACCACGTACTGGTTCATGTAAATGGCCCTGTTCGCGGCGGGCCTGATCCCGCTCGGCAGGAGCGCGGCGGCGGCGTCTGGATCGGCTGGGACCCAGCTCGAGTAGAGCATCCGGCTATCGATGACCATCTGCGGCGCGGCGAGCTTCGACTCCGACATGGTGCTGTCTTTCTCCCCCCCCGGGAAGGACGACCACTATCACAGCTCGCCGTCCGGTGATCCGCGGCCGCCCGGGAGAGAACACCGGAGTTGCGCGGTCAGGAGGTGAGAGGCTGTCGTCGAATCTGCCGCTCGCTCCGCGCGCCGTCGGAGCCCGGAGCCGGCGGCGGCCGTCTGTCGAGCCGATGGCGCCCTGCAGGCGCGGCCGCAACGGCGGACCTGGCGCGCGTCAGGCGCCGGCGATTGCCGCTGACCGATCTCGCGTGCTGAACCACGGAGAGACACTGGCCGTCGGTCGGTGCCCCGAAGACAGCTCCGCCGCGCGGATCCATCTCCGTCTCCGGCGAATCCACCGCGTGCACACGGCTGCCGCGACGCTGTAAACGCTGCTCTTGCGGGCGAACCCAGCCGTCCGCGAGCCCGTCGCTCGCGCAGGAGGGCGCGGCGGCACCACGGCCAGGCTGCGCGACCCGGACAGCCGTGCAGGCCACCGCTGTCGCATCTCCTCCTCCACGCCGCGCCGCGCCGCGCCGCACGACCGCCGCCTGCAGCGATCGGCGGCTGCCCCGCCCGCGCGGGCCCCGATCCCCGAGCCCATTTGGGAAACGCTCCTGTTACCTTGGGCGACGCTCCGCAGGCACTGCGGCGCAGGTTCGAGGGCAGCGCCGGCACCCCGGCCTCTCGCCCCATCGCCAGCCGAGGTTCGGATCCAACATGCAGCAGGACACGAAGGGCGCACGCGTCTCGTTTCGTATCGAGAACCTCGAAGCCGCGCTCGAGCAGGGGATCGACAACGAAGCGGCGGCGCTCGACGTGCTCGTGGCCGCCGCGGCGAAGGGGAACCCGCACCCGGAGCTCTGGGCGAAGCTCCACGAGGCCGCCGCGCGCCACGACAGGTTCTCCGAGCTCGCGTTCGCTTACGAGCGCTTCGCCAGCGAGCGGCGGTTCGGGATGCTCCCGCAGGCCGCCCAGGCCGAGGTCCTCGTGCACGCCGCCGAGTTCCTCGCCGACTCCTTCGGCGACCCCGGCGGCGCGCGCCCCTACCTGGAGCGCGCCCTCTCCGTCCTGCCGTCGCACCAGGAGGCGTTCGTCCGGCTCGAGCGCATCCTCAAGGAAGCGAACGAGCCGCCCAGGCTCGCCGACCTCTACGCCCTCGCCGCGAACCACCGCCCCGACCGCGCCGAGCAGCTCGCGCTGCTCCGCCGCGCCTACGAGCTCGTCGAGGCCAGCGGGAAAGAAGAGGAGCGCGCGATCAAGCTGCTCCAGCAGATCCTCAGGATCGACCTGGGCGACGCCGCGGCGCGCTGGGCGCTCGAGGCGCGCTACGCCCGCGCCGGGCGGCTCCAGGACGTCGCGCGCCTGCTCGAGCAGGCGCTCGCCACGGACCCGCCGCCCGCCGACGCGCTCGAGATCCGCGCGCGGCTCATCGACCTGTACAGCGGGCCGCTCAAGGAGCTCGAGCGGGCGCTGCCCCACGTCGAGGAGGTGCTCGCGCAGAACCCGGCCCACGAGGGCGCCTTCCGCGCCGGCGAGGCCCTGCTCGGGCGCAAGACCGCCCTCGTGCGCGCCGCGGCGGCGCTCGAGGCCGTCCACGCGCGGCGCGGGAGGACCCAGGAGGCGGCGCGCATGATGTCCCTCCAGGTCGAGAACCTGCGCGGGCCACGCCGCGTCGAGGTGCAGAAGCGGCTCGTCGAGCTGCTCTTCCAGAAGGTCGGCGACCTCGCCTCGGCGTTCTCGCTGTCGGAGCAGATCCTCGCGGTCGACCCGTCGGACGAGGCGGTGCGCGAGCGCTTCGTCGCGCTCGCGTCGGCGCTCGACCGCCGCGTCGACGCGGCGCGCGTGCTCGTGCGCGCGTCCTCCGGCGCCAAGGAGAAGCCGCTCCGGGCGCGCATCGCGGCCGAGCTCGGCGAGCTGTACGAGGGCCTCGGCGACGGGCGGAAGGCGCGCGCGGCGTTCCAGCAGGCGCTCGACGGCGAGCCCGACGCCGTGGCCGTGCGGCGCGCGGCGCGCGGGCTCGCGAAGCTCTGCGAGCGCGAGCGCGACGCGCGCGGGCTCGCGGGCGCGCTCGAGCGGCTCGTCGAGGCCGAGCCGGGGGCCGAGGCGCGCGAGGCCGCGGCGGAGCGGCTCGCGCGCCTCTACGAGGAGGAGCTCGGCGACATCCCGGGCGCGATCGCGGCCTACCGCAAGCTCGCCGAGGCGGGCTCCTCGCGCGAGCCGCGCGCGCTCTCCGCGCTCGAGCGGCTGTACGACGCCACGGGCGGGCACGAGGGGCTCGCGTGGGTGCTCGAGCGGCGCGCCGAGGCGGAGCCGGATCGCCGCGCGGCGCGGGTGCTCGCCTTCCGCGCGGCCGAGCTGCGGACGCGGCTGCCGGACCTGCCGGGCGCCGTCGCCGCCTGGCGCCGCTACCTGGCGGCGTTCGGGGCGTCGCGCGAGGCGCACGCGCGGCTCATCCCGCTGCTCGACCAGGAGCGGCGCTGGGCCGAGCTCGAGGCGCTCCTCGAGGCCGAGGCCGAGCTCGCCGCCGGCCAGGAGCGCGCCTCGGTGCTCGCCCGGATCGGCGCGATCCGCATGGCGCGGCTCGACGACCCGGCGGGCGCGCTCGCCGCGTACCGCGAGGCGCTCGCGCTCGATCCGACCGACCGGGCGAGCCGGCTCGCGGTCGAGAAGATGCTCGGGCCGCCCCCGGGCAGCGGCGCCGGGGGCAGCGGCGCGGAGTCGTCGCGGCAGAGCGCCCACCTCCACCTGACCGACGACCAGCGGATCGCGGCCTGCGCGGTCTTGGAGCCGATCGCGCGCGCGGAGGGGGCGGCGCCGCTGCTCGTGCGCGTGCTCGAGACGCGGGCGGAGATCGCGCCCGCCGCGTGGGCCGAGGGCGCGCCCGCGGCCCTCGCGGCCGACGTCCGGGGCAGGCTCGCGGCGCTCGAGGAGGCGGTGGGCATCGCCGAGCGCGAGCTCAGGGACCCGAGGCGGGCGCTCGACCTGGCGGCGCGCGGGCTCTCGCTCGCGACAGCGGCGGCGCCGGAGCGGCTCTCCCGGTGGGTCGCCGAGGTCGAGCGGCTGACGGAGCACGGCAGCGAGTCCGCGCGGCGCGCGCCGGCGCTCGCCGGGGCGCTCGGCGACCGCGCGGTGGACAGCGCGCCGCTGTCGCACCTCGCGCGGCGCGCGGGCGAGGCGCTGCTCGCGAGCGGCGACGTGACGCAGGCGCTCGCCCTCTACCGGCGGGCGCTCGCGTTCGAGCCGTCGTCGCCCGAGCTCATCGCGCGGGTCGACGCGCTCCTGCGCGAGCAGGGCAGCCCCGAGGAGCGGCTCGCGCTCTACCGCGAGGCGCTGGCGCAGCCGTGCCCGCCGCCGCGGCGGCGCGAGCTGCTGCACGCGATCGGCACGATCCAGCGCCGCGATCTCGGCGACCTCTCCGGCGCGGCGGCGACGTACCGCGCGGCGATCGAGGACGATCCGGGCGACGACGCGGCGTACGAGGCGCTGCTCGAGACGTACGCGGCGGGCGGCGCGTGGGACGCGCTCTACGGCGCGCTCGCCGAGCGGCTGCAGGGCGTCGCGCCCGAGGAGCGCGTGGCGCACGAGCTGCGCATGGCGGACGCGGCGGCGAGGGGCGGGGACGTCGCGGGCGCTGTCGCGCACTACCGCGCGATCCTGTCGGGCGGCGCGGCGCTCTCGGACGCGGCGCTTTCGGCGATGGAGGCGCTCGCGCTCTCCGCGGGCGAGGCGCCGCTGCTCCGCGACGCGCTCGAGCGGCGCGTCGCCGCCTCGGGCGATCCGCAGGACGAGGCGCTGTGGCTGGAGCGGCTCGGCGACCTCGCGGCGTTCGGGATCGGCGCCGCGGGAAGCGCGCGCGCCGCGGATGCCGCGCGCGGCGCGGAAGACGCGGAAGAAGCGGGCGACGCGGCGACCCGCGCCGCGGCCGCGCCGGGCGATCTCGAGGAAGCCATGGCGGCGTGGCAGCGGGCCGCCGCGCTCGCCGAGGGGTCGCTCGCGGACCCGGAGCGGGCCCAGAAGCTCTACGAGCGCGTGCTCTCCGTGGCGCCGGAGCACCGCGACGCCGCCGGTCGGCTCGTGTCGCTCTACCGCAAGCAGGGGGCGTGGGACCGGCTCGCCGCCGTCGGCGAGGTCCTGCTCGACACAGCGCCGACAGACGAGGAGGCCCTCGCCGCGCTCGCGCTCCTCGAGGACGCGGCGATCCGGGCGCGCACCGCGTCGCGCTTCGTCGACGCCGCGCTGAAGGTCCGCGACCGCGTCGCCTCCGAAGGGGAGGGGAGCGCGGCCGCCGGCGAGGCGGCGGCCGAGGCCCGCGTCAACGACGCCGCGCTCGCGCGGGCCCGGGCCCGCGGCATCGACGCCGCGCTCGCGCGCGTGCTCGCCGCCGATCCCGACCGGCAGGACGACGCCGCGGCCGTCTACCGCCGCCTGCTCGCGCCGCCCGCGGCCGGCGACGCCGCGCCCGGCGCGCTCGACACCGGCGCGCTGGAGGCGTTCCGCGCGTTCCTCGCGCAGAGCCCGGACACGCTGGCGCGCCGCGTGGACCGGCGCTGGCTCTTCACGTTCGTCGCGGAGCGCGCCCACGAGGGCGAGCGCCTCCGGGCGCTCGCCGCGTGGGCCGCGTGGGAGGAGGAGATCGGCGACCGCGCGGCGGCCGCGGCGCTCTACGCGCGGCTGATCGAGGCGGACCCCGAGAACGACGACGCGCTCGCGGCGCGGGGGCGCCTCCTCGCCGACCTCGGCGATCACGAGGGCGCGGCCGAGGTGCTCGCGATGCGCCGCGACCGCAGCGAGGGCAGCGCGCGCGTGGCGCTCGACGTCGAGCTCGCGACGCTCCTGCTCGACAGGCTGGATCGGCCGGCCGACGCGCTCGACGCGATCGCGCCCGCCATCGAGGCCGGGACGATCGAGCCCGCGGTGCTCGACGTCGCCGAGCGCGCGCTCCGGCGCCCCGAGACGCAGGCGCGCGCCGCGCTGCTCCTCGAGCGGGCGTGCGACGCGCTCGATGACCCCGCGGCGCGCGTCGCGCTGCTCGAGACGCTCCTCGCGAGCTCGCCCGCGCCGCGCCCGCCGGCCGACGCGGCGCCGCGCCCGCCGGCGGACGCCGCGCCGGGCTCCCCGCGCGGCGCGCTGCTCGACGCGGGCAGGCTCGCGGCCGAGCAGCGCGCCGCGGTCCGCCGCGGCTGGTTCGAGCGCCTGCTCGAGCTCCACGACCAGGACGTCGATCGCGGCCTCGAGGTCGCGCTGCGCGCGGTCGCCGAGCTGCCGGGCGAGCTCGCCCTCTGGGAGCGGATCGAGGACCTCGGGCGCCGGGCGAAGCAGCCCGAGCGCGTCGCCGCCGCGTACGCCGCGGCGCTCGACGGCGCGGGCGCTGGCGAGGCGCTCCCGCCCGACGTCATCGAGGAGATCGGCCGGCGCGGCGTCGAGCACCACGAGGAGTGGTTCGACGCGCCCGAGGCCGCCCTCGCGCTGCTCCGCCGGCTCGTGGAGCTCGTGCCTGGCTCGCTCTGGGGCTTCGAGCGCCTGAAGCTCGCCTACAACGCGGCCGAGCGCTGGGAGGACCTCTTCGCGCTCTACGACGCGATGCTCGAGCGCACCCCGGCGGCCGACGAGCGCGTCTTCCTCCTGGAGGACGCCGCGGCCGTCGCCCGCGATCTCGCCGGCGACGGCGAGCGCACGATGCGCTACCTCGAGCTGCTCCTGCCGCTCCAGGACGACGCGCGCACCCGCGCCGCGCTCGAGCGGCTCTACGAGCGGCACGGCAGGCACCGCCCGCTCATCGACCTCCTGACGGCCGAGCTGCCGAGGCTCTCCGGCGAGGCCGCGGAGCGGCTCCGCGAGCGGATCGCGCTGCTCTGGATCGACGGGGTCGGCGACGCCGCGTCGGCGCTCCCGGTGGTCGAGCAACTCCTCGACGCGCGCCCCGCGTCCGGCGCCGCCTTCCCGTTGCTCGAGCGGATCCTGGGGGCGATCCCGCCCGAGCAGGCGCCCGCCGGCGAGGCCGGCGCGCTGCCCGCGCGCGCGGCGCGGCAGCGATCGGCCGTGCTGCTCGCGCGGCGCTACCGCGAGGAGGGGCGGCCCGAGGACCTCGTGCGCGTGCTCGAGGTCCAGCTCGAGGGCGCCGACGTCGACGACCGCCCGGCGCTGCTGCGCGAGATCGTGCGGCTCCGGCGCGACGCCCTCGCCGACGAGCCGGGCGCGTTCGCGCGGCTCGCCGAGCTCGTCGAGCTCCGGCCGTCGGACGCGGGCGATCGCGCCGAGCTCGGCGACCTCGCCGAGCGCCTCGGCCGGCACGACCGCCTCGCCGAGGTCCTTGCCGCGGCCGAGCCGCGCGCCGGCGATCCGCAGCAGGCGCTCGCGCTCGTCCGCGACGCGGCGCTCCTCCGCCGCGACAGGCTCCGCGACGCGGAGGGGGCGCTCGCGCTCTTCCGCCGGCTCTTCTCGCTCGCCGAGCGCCACGGCGACGCCGCGGCCGCGCGGGACGCCGCGCGCGCGCTCGACCGGCTCTTCGCCGAGGGCGATCGCGTCGCCGAGCGGTGCGACGTGCTCGACACGCTCGCCGCGATCGAGGAGGACCCGGCGGCGCGGCGCGCGGCGCTGGGCGAGCTCGCGCGGCTCGCGTCGGCGCGGCTCGGCGACGAGGCGCGGGCGATCGCCGCGTACTCCGCGCGCCTCGCCGACGACCGGCAGGACCTCGAGGCGCTCGACGGGCTCGCGGACATCCTGGAGGCGGGCGGCCGCTACCGGGAGCTCACCGCCGTGCTGGAGCGCCGCGCGGCCGTGCGCGGCGGCGAGGGCGCCCGGCGCGATCTCGCGCGCGTCGCGCGGCTGTTCGAGCGCGAGCTCGGCGACGTCGAGCAGGCGGTCGCCACCTGGCGCCGCGTCCGCGAGGAGCTCTCCCCCGACCCGGAGAGCGGCGACGCGCTGGCCGCGCTCTACACGCGCACCGAGCGCTGGGGCGACCTCGTCGCGCTGCTCGAGGCCGAGGCGATCGCGGCCGGCGCGCTCCCCGGCGGGGCCGGCGCGGCGCGCAGCGCGGAGCTCTTCCGGCGGCTCGGCGACGCGCACCGCGATCGCACGCTCGCGTGGGAGCGCGCCGTCGAGGGCTACCGCCGCGCGCACGAGGCCGAGCGGGCCGCGCGCGGCGTGCTCGGCGAAGCAGACGAGCGCGCCCCGGGAGGCGAGGGCGAGCGCGGGGAGGGGGCCGCGCGCGGGTCGTCGACGGCGCGCGCGGGCCTCGAGGAGCTGCTCCGCCGCGTCGATCCGGCGTCGGCCGAGCACCGCGGCGCGCTGGTCGCCGCCGTGGGCGCGCTGCTCGAGATCTGCGCCGCCGCGGACGACTGGCGCGGCCAGGTCGCGCTGCTCGAGCCGCGGCTCGCCGCGGCCGGCACGGACGCCGATCGGGTCGCCATCCTGAAGGCCTCCGCCGCGCTGCTCGAGG
Source organism: Sorangium sp. So ce176 (assembly GCF_051519835.1). Lineage (NCBI taxonomy): Bacteria > Pseudomonadati > Myxococcota > Polyangiales > Polyangiaceae > Sorangium > Sorangium sp. So ce176. The sequence continues at coordinate 8,833,028 of NZ_CP150371.1, read as the reverse complement.
AGCGCGGGGGCGACCGCGAGGGCGCCTTCGAGCTCGCCTTCCGCGCGTTCCTGCTGTCGCCCGGCGGCGAGCCGCCCGAGGGGCTCCTGCGGCTCACCGAGGTCGCGGCCCGCTGGCACACGATCGCCGAAGCGCTCCCCGCGCTCGAGCGCCGCGGCGACGTCCCCGCCGCCACGCTCCGCGACCTCACCTTCCGCGTCGGCCGCTGGCACCGCGACGCGCGCGCCGACCAGGACGCGGCCGAGCGCGCCTTCGAGCAGGCGCTCCTCCACGACCCCACGAGCAGCGCGATCCTGCTCGATCTCACGGAGCTCCTGCGGCTCCGGCGCGGCCCCGCGCTCGTCCCGACCCTGCTCCGGCTCGCCGCGGCGACGGGGCACGACCTCGCCCTCTACCGCGAGGCCGTCGAGACCGCGCGCGACGTCGCGGGCGACGCGGCGCGGGCCCGCGAGATCGCCGCGGAGCTGCTCGAGATCGCCGTGCGCCGCCTCGGCGAGGAGGACGCGCAGGCCCCGACCCCCGGCGCGTGGCCGCCCGCGCGCGCCGCCCTGTGGGCCATCGACGCGCTCATCGGCATGCTCGCGGACGCGGGCGACGGGCCGCAGGTCGTCGCGCTCTGCCGCCGCGGCGCCGCGCTCCCGCTCGCGTCGAGCGAGCGACGCCGGCTGCTGCGCGTCGCGGCCGAGGCGGCGGAGCCCGAGGAGGCGATCGCCCTCTACGGCGGGCTCTTCGACGAGGATCCGACGGACGAGCCGGTCGGCGAGCGCCTCGCGGCGCTGCTCCACGCGGCCTCGCGGCGCGACGAGCTCGTGCGCCTGCGCGAGCGGCAGATCGAGGTCTCGGCCGACGTCGAGCGCCGCGTCGCCCTCCGGTACGACGCCGCGGAGCTCCTCTCGGACGCGCCGCGCGCCGCCGAGGCGATCGCGCTGCTCCGCCAGAACCTCGCCGAGAGCCCCGGCCACGCCGCCTCGATCGATCGGCTCGCCTCGCTGCTCGAGGCGGGCGGCCTGCACCGCGAGCTCATGCTGCTGCGCGAGGAGCAGGCGACCGCGCGCGAGGCGGCCGGCGGCGGCCCGGCGGCGGCCGAGCTCTGGCTGGAGGCGGCGTCGCTCGCCGAGCACGAGCTCAACGAGCCCGAGCGCGCGATCGCGAGCTACCGCCGCGCCGCGGAGGTCGGCTCCGTCGAGGCGCTCGACGCCCTCGCGCGGCTGCTCTCGCGCCGCGGCGAGCCCGCGGCGGCCGCCGAGGCGCTCGAGCGGCTCTGCGCGGGCGCGCCGGCCGACGAGCTGCACCAGGCCGCGCTCCGCCTCGCCGACGCGTACCTCGCCGCCGGCGAGGCCGACCGCGCCCGCGCCGCGCTCGAGCGGGCGCTGCCCCGCGCCGCGCAGCCCGCGCCGCTCCGCGAGCGGCTCGCGTACCTCTACCGCGCGTCGGGCGCGTGGGGCGCGCTCGCCGCGCTCATCGCGGGCGACGCCGCGCGCGCGCGCGGCGAAGGGGGCGACGCGCCGGCCCGCCTCGCGCTCCTCCGCGAGGCCGCGGACCTCTACCTCACCCGCGGCGGCGCGCCCGCCGCCGCGATCCCGCTGTTCGACGAGGCGATCCTCCTCGCCCCGGACGACCTCTCGCTGCGCCTCGCGCGCAGCCGCGCCCTCTCCGCCGCGGGCAGGACCGAGGACGCGACCGCGGCCCTGCGCGGGATCATCGCCGACTTCGGCGCCCGCCGCCCCAAGGAGCGCGCGCTCGTCCACGACGAGCTCGCCCGCGTCGCCCTCGCCACGGGCGACCGCGCCCGCGCGATGGCGGAGTTCGACAACGCGCTGCGCATCGACCCCGCGCACACGGGCGCGCTCGACGGCCTCGCCGTCCTCGCGCTCGAGGACGGCCAGCTCGAGCGCGCGCACCGCGCCTACCGCGCGCTGCTGCTCGTCGCGCGCCGCCCCCGGGACGAGGGCGACGGGCTCCCCGGCGCGCGGCGGAGCTCGCTGCCGCCGGCCCGCTCCAGCCTGGCGAGCCGCCCGGCGGCGACGTCGTTCAGCCGGGCCGAGGTCCTCCTCGCGCTCGGCGAGATCGCGCGGCGGCAGGGCGCGCCCGATCGCGAGGCCGAGTACGTCGAGTCGGCCTTCGAGGCGGCGCGCGAGAGCGAGGCCGAGCACGAGAAGCTGCTCGCCGCGCTGCGCGCCCGCGGGCGCCACGACCTGCTCGCCCGCGCGCTCGAGGCGCGGCTCGGCGGCCCCGCCCTCGAGCCCGCCGAGGACGCCGCCGCGGCGCTCGGCGAGCTCGCGTCGCTCTATGAAGGGCCGCTCGATCGCCCCGAGCCCGCGCTGACGGCCCGCCTGCGCGCGCTCGACCTCACCCCCGGCGCGGGGGCCGCCCACGACGCCGCCCTCGAGCTCGCGCGCCGGCTCGACCAGGTGCCCCGGTACCTCGAGCTCGTCGAGCGGCTCGTCGCCCGCGCGGCCGGCGAGCCGCACGAGGTCGCGCTGCTGCTCCGCTTCGGCCGCGCCCTCGAGCTCGCGCCGGGCGACCCGGAGCGCGCCGCGGCCGTCTACCGCCGCGCCGAGGCGAGGATCGCGGCCGGCGCGCCCTCGGCGGGGCGCGATGCGGAGCGCGACATGAGCATCGACGTCGAGCAGCTCTGGCGCTCCCTGGAGGCCATCTACGAGCGCCTCGGCGACCGCCTGGCGCAGGCCGACGTCCTCCGCAAGCGCATCGCCCACGCCGACGCCGCGCCGGCGGCCGGCGCGGGCCCCGCCGATCGCGCCGATCCGCGCTACCGCCTGGCCTCGCTGCTCGCGGCCGATCCGGCGGAGGTCGATCCGGCGATCGCGCTCCTCGAGGAGGCGCTCGACCTGCGCGCCGAGCCGGATCGGGCCGAGGCGATCCTGCGGCACGCGCTCCGCACCGATCCGCGGAACCCGAGCGCCATCCGCCTCTTCGAGCGGCTCGCCCGGCAGAGCGGGCGCCCGCGCGCCCTCGTGGACGCGCTCCTGCTCCTCGCGGAGATCGAGGGCCCCGGGGTCCTCGAGGAGGCGGTGCGCACCGCCCGCGCGCTCGGCGACCGCGAGCAGGCCGAGACGATCCTGCAGCGCATCGTCGGCGTGGTCGCGCCGCCCTCGTCCGATCCGCCCGGCGCCGCGTGGGCGCTCGTCGCGCTCGCCGAGCTCCGCGAGGAGGCCGGCGATCTCGCGGCCGCCGCGTGGCTGTCCGAGCGCGCCGCGCGCGCCTCGGCGCCCGAGGAGGAGCGGGCGCTGCTCCTGCACGCCGCGGCCCTCGCCGCCGGCCCGCTCGACGACGTCGGCCGCGCCGCGCGCCTGTACGAGGAGCTCCGCGGCCGCGAGCCCGCCGAGCGCGAGATCTGGATGCCGCTCGCCGGCGTGTACCGGCGGAGCGGCGACGCCGCGCGGCTCTCCGCGCTGCTCGAGGAGACGGTCCCCCTCGTCGACGACATCTCCGAGCGCTGCGCGCTGCGCCTCGAGCGCGCGCGCCTCCTCGCGCGCGAGTCGCCGGCGCAGGCGGCGCTCCTGCTCCGCGACATCCTCGACGAGGATCCGACCCAGGTCGAGGCCGCCATCCTCCTCGCCACGATGCTCGAGGAGGCCGGCCGCACCGAGGAGCTCGGCGAGCTCTTCGCGCTCCAGCTCGACGCCGCGAAGGATCGCGCCGATCTCGCCTCGATCGCCTCGATCTCGATGCGCCTCGGCGCCCTCCTCGAGCAGCGCGGCGACGACCGCGGCGCGCGCGACGTGTACCTCGGCGCCGCGGACTGGGACGGCGCGAACCGCGACGTCCTGCGCGCGCTCGTGCGCCTCGGCCGCAAGCGCGACACCACCGACGACCTCGTCGACGCCCTCGAGAAGCTCCTGCGCGTCGAGCAGGGCGGCGAGGCGGCGCAGATCGCCCTGGAGCTCTCCGGCCTCCACGCCGCGCGCGGCGACGACGCCGCCGCCGAGGCCGCCCTCAAGGCCGGCTACGCCGTCTGCCCGGCGAGCGACCGGCTCCGCGAGGAGCTCGCGTCGCGCTACGCGGCCCGCGAGGCGTGGCACGCGCTCGCCGACCTGCACGTGCTCACCGCGCAGGTCGCGGGCACCGACGAGGCGCGCGTCGAGTCCCTCTGCCGCGCCGCCGAGCTCCTCCGCGATCGCGCGGGCGACGCCGCCGCCGCGGCCGAGCTCCTCGAGCGCGCGCTCCGCGTCGCCCCCGGCGATCGCGACGTCCTGCTCGCGCTGATCGACGCGTGCGGCGCGGTCGGCGAGCACGCCCGCGCGGCCCGCGCGCTCACGGCGACCCTCGAGGCGAGCCCGGACGACCCGTGGCTCTACCGCGCGCGGGCCGAGGTGTACGGGGCGCTCGGGCAGGGCGACAGCGCGCTCGCCGATCTCGAGCGCGCCCACGCGCTCGGCGGCGCCGAGTACGCGCGCGAGCTCATCGCCGGCCTGGAGCGGGCGCTCGAGCGGGCGGCGGCGCGGCCCGCGGACGCCGAGCCCGCGGAGCCCGCGTCGGAGGGGGCGGCCGCCGTCACGCCGCGCGCGCTCCGGCTGCGCCTCGCCGAGATCCTCGCGCGCTCGGGCGATCTCGAGCGCGCGCGCGCTCACCTGGGCGATCTGCTCCACGCCGACGCCAAGGATCGCGCGGCGCTCAAGGCGCTCGCCGGCCTCGAGGAGTCCGCCGCGCGCTGGGACGCCGCGAGCGCCGTCTACCGCAGGCTCATCGCGCTCGAGGAGGGCGAGGCCCTCGTCGCCACCGCGCTCCGCCTGGCCGGCGCCTGCTCGCGCGCCGGACACCTGGGCGACGCGCGCGGAGGGCTCGAGCGCGCGCTCCGCGCCGCGCCGGGCAACGCCGCGATCCGCGATCGCCTGCGCGCGCTCTACGCCGAGATCGGCGCGAGCCGCGAGCTCGCCGCCATCACGCTCGAGGACGCCGCGGCCGCGCCCGACGTGGCGGGCCGCTTCGCGCTCCTCGTCGCCGCCGGCCGCCTGCTCCTCGAGGTAGGCGACGCGCCTCAGGCCGTCTCAACGCTCCGGGAGGCGCGCTCGCTGCGCCCGCAGGATCACGAGGTCGGCGTCTCGCTCGTTGACGCCCTCACGGCCGCCGGCAACCCCAAGGAGGCGCGCGCGGTCACTGCGGAGCTCATCGCTGCCAACAAGGGTCGTCGCTCGCGGCTCCTCGGCGCCGTCTACCACCGCCTCGCGCGGATCGAGGACGCCGAAGGGAATCCGCGCGAGTCGCTGGTCGCGCTCACGAGGGCGCTCGAGAACGACCCTCAGAACGGCGAGCTGGCCATGGCGCTCGGCGAGAGCGCGCTCGGGCTCGGCGAGCAGGACATCGCCGCGCGCGCTTACCGCGCGGTCACCCTGATGAAGATTGCCCCTGAGCCCGGTGAGGCTGGCACCACGCTCGCCGCGCGCGCGCTCGCCTATTACCACCTCGGCGCGATGGCGCTCGCCGCCGGCGACCGCCGGAGAGCGCGCCTGATGCTCGACAAGTCCGTCTCCGAGGACGCCTCCCTCGAGGCGGCCCGGGCGCTCCTCGACGAGCTGCGCGCCGGCTAAACCCCCCTCCCGCGCGTCTCCTCAGGTATGCCCCGGTCGCGGCCGCGCCCCTCGCGGCCGCCCGAGGCGGCGCCCCGGCGCCGCGGAACCGCGCGATTCCAGCCGCCTTTTTGATGTGTCCTTGGCACCTCTCCGGCGCCTCTCTGGCCCATCCACGCGCCGCTCCGACGCCCTTCCCAGCGCCTCGTTCCCCCTCTGGCGCACCGCTCCGCCGCGGCCTTTCAGGCGTCCGCGCGATGCCCGTTCTCAGAAATCGCGTTTTCTCCCCGCATTTTTGTCTTTTTTTGTCCTGTTCAGTGTGTAAGGTTCGCTGAGGCTGCGCGCGGCGAGGTGTCGCGCGCGAGCTCATGTCCCAGGAGAGTGCCATGGCGACCAGCAAGAAGACGGCCGGGGGCGGCCCGAAGAAGACGTTGAGCAAGAGCGGCCTGATCCAGGCCATCACCGAAGCTGCCGGTGATGAGCTGAGCCGCAAGCAGGTGAAGAACGTTCTCGAGTCCCTGATCTCGATCGGTCATCGTGAGCTGAAGAAGTCGGGCGTGTTCACGCTCCCCGGCTTTGCGAAGTTCCGGGTGGTCAAGCGCCCTGCGACGAAGGCGCGCCAGGGGATCAACCCGTTTACCAAGCAGCCGATGACCTTCGCTGCGAAGCCGGCGAGCAAGTCCGTCCGCGCGCGGCCCATCAAGGCCATCAAGGACGCGCTCCTGTAGGCTCGCGGTTCTCCCCGCGGAGCGCAGGGCGGTCACGGCGACGTGGCCGTTCTCGCTCCATGCCCTCCACGGCGCCGTCCGGCGCCCTTCTCGGTCTCCAGGCCGCTCGACACAGGGTGGACTCCCTTGACGGACGCTCGACCCCCGGAGGGGGCGTTCGGCGGCCCGTACGGGCATGGTCCGGGCTGCCGGTAGAGCTCTCTCAAAGGACGGTAGGCCCCCGGAGCGGGGGTTCGGCGGCCGGTACGGGCGTGGCCCGGGGCTGCCGGTAGAGCTCTCTTATAAGGACGGTAGTCCCCCCGGAGAGGGTGTTCGTGGGGCCGGTCAGCCCGGAACCACCTTGTCTCCCGCCGCCGCCGTCCCCCGGCCTCCCGGCCTCAGCAGTCGCCTTACTTCTTGCGGCTGTAGGCCTGCGCCGCCACCGGCCCCGACCCGGTGCGCGCCTTGACGACCAGCTTGGCCGTCGCCGGGAGCGGGAAGGGCCATTGGTAGCAGTTCTGCTTGGCCCCGATGGCCGCTGTCGGCCCCGTATCCGAGTCGACAGCGAGCACCGGTTTCAGGTTGAACGCCGCGAGCCCCGGCTGTCCACCCGCGTTGAGGTCGATCTCGAGCTGGAGATCGACCTCGGTGACCGTGGGCAGCGCCTGCGCCAGGAACGTGTAGCAATTGCCCGGCTGGAGCATGAAGGTCTGCCCCGAGGCCGTCTGCCCCTCGGGCACCACGTTGCACACAGGCGCCCCTTCCGGCTGCATCCTCGGCGCCTCGCCCGCGGCGCGGCCCTGGAACATCGTCGTCATCGCGAGCGACTGGACTCCATCACAGGGCGACGTCGTGGGCACCGCGACCGGGGGCAAGCCGGCGTCCGGGGGCGGGACGGACGCTGTCGGCTGCGGAGGCGGCAGTGCCCCCGCGTCCGGCGGGTCGTCGGCGAACTCCGACTCCTTGCTGCCGCCGCCGCAGCTCAGCGCCGCCGCCGAGAGGGCTGCCGCCGAGAGCACCAAGAGCACTGCTGAACCCAACGACCTACCCGTCACCGTCATCTGCGGCCTCCTCGCGCACAGCCCTGCCGCACGCCGCGGCTCCTGGCTCGGAAAGCTGTGCCCGCGGGCGCTCATACACCCGACAGGGGCCGAGGGCTATGTGCGAGACGCCCTGCGCAGGCGCGCGAGACGCCCTGCGCAGGCGGGCCGGCGCGGGCGGCGCCGCGCGTCGCACCTGCGCGCCGCTCAGCCGCCGGCCCCGCCCACGAGCTCGCGCAGGACGCACATGCGCGCGACGAGGAGCGCCTCGGGCCGGATCGCCCGGTCGAGGTACGCAGCCGAGTTCGCCTCCGTCAGCGACTCGCGCAGCATCCCCTGGTCCAGGAAAGCGACAGCGCGCCCGAGGTGCAGCCGCGCCCTGTCGGCCGCGAGCCCCATGCCAGCGCTCGCCAGCATCTCCCGTTCCAGGAACCACCGCGCAAACTCTCCGGGACGTTCGAACTTCGCACGGGAGCCGTGGTCGGTCATGCCGTAGGCTACCTCACTTTTTTCCTCGAGCCAGCCGAGCCTGGCCGCCGTGATCCGGGAAATCGTGGCAGAAACAGCACCAATTTGCCGGGCGGGCGCGATGAAAGCGGGGGCGTGACCCGTCCAAAGCGATATCCGGCGGACGGCCGTCGGGGCTCGTTCATCGGGCTTCGGGGGCGTTGCTCCGGGGAGCTTCCCCGCGAGTGACCCGTTGCGTCGCGCGCCCGTCAGTGAGATTGAACGCGGCGTTCTGCCGGAAATTGGAGGAGGTTCTTTTGCTCCGTACGATTGGCGTCCTGTCAACCATGGTCCTCACCGCAGCCCTCGCTGCTGGTTGTCAACAGCGAGAGGCTTCCCCGCCGCCGAACTACGCGAACCAGCCGCCGCCCGGCTACGCCCCGCCCCCTGGCGGCTATTACCAGCAGCCTGGGTACCAGCAGGGGTATCCGCCGCCCGGGTACCAGCAGCCACAGCAGGGGTATCCGCCGCCCGGGTACCAGCAGCCGCAGCAGCCGGACTACCAGCAGCCGCAGCAGCCCGCGCCGACGACGCAGCAGCCTGCCCCGCAGCAGCCCGGCGCGGCGCCCTCGGCGCAGCCCGGCGGCTTCCCGTGGCCGTTCCCGCTCCCCGGCCAGACGACGACAGGCGGCCAGCAGCCCGCCCCGAGCGGCAGCGGCACGAGCACAGGCAGCGCGTCGCCGATCGACCCGAACTTCGCGTCGGCCGCGACCATCCCGCTCAACAACCTCGCCGCGACAGAGGCGCAGGGCATGACGAAGGAGGGGGGGCCGATCGCGGGCCAGTTCAGCGCTGGACAGACGCTGGAGCAGCAGATCCAGCTCATGCCCGGCAAGTGCTACACGATCCTCGGCGTCGGCGCGGGGATCACCGAGCTCGACATCAGCCTCGTCGCGCTGACCCCGATCCCGATGGGCTCGTCGGAGCTGGCGCGAGACACCCTGACCGGCTCGAACGCCGCGCTCGGCGGCCGGGGCAATTGCTTCCGCTGGTCGCTGCCGGTGGGCATCAACGCCAAGTACATCGTCAAGGCCACCGCCGGCGCGGGCATGGCCGCCGCGCAGCTCTACGTGAAGTGACGCCGTAGAAACGCCGAGGACGCCGGGAGAGACCTCTCCTCGGCGTCCTCGTCCGGCGCGCCTCGCGGCTCGCCGTAGCCCTACAGCCGGATGCCTGGCGCAGGGAAGCCGCGGCAGAGCTCCGCGACCTCGGCGGCGATGCGCGCGATGCGCGCCTCGTCGCTGATGTTCTGCGCCACGTCATCCATCCACGCCGCCAGGCGCTCCATCTCGGCGACGCCCATGCCGCGCGACGTCACGGCCGGCGTGCCGATGCGGATCCCCGACGGGTCGAACGGCTTGCGCGGATCGAACGGGATCGAGTTGTAGTTGGCGACGATGCCCGCGCGATCGAGCGCCTGCGCGTACGGCTTGCCGGCGAGCCCCTTCGGGGTCATGTCGATGTTCAGCAGGTGGTTGTCGGTCCCGCCGGTGATGAGCCGGAAGCCGCGCGACTCCAGCGCGCGCCCGAGCGCCTTCGCGTTCTCGACGATCTGCTTCGCGTAGGTCTGGAAGCCGTCCTCCGATGCCTCCTTCGCCGCGACAGCGATGGCCGCCGTCGTGTGGTTGTGCGGCCCGCCCTGGAGGCCCGGGAACACCGCCTTGTCGATCGCGCTCGCGTGCTCCTTCTTGCAGAGGATCATCGCGCCGCGCGGGCCCCGGAACGTCTTGTGCGTCGTCGACGTCACCACGTCCGCGATGCCCACCGGCGACGGGTGCACCCCGCCGGCCACGAGCCCCGCGATGTGCGCGATGTCCGCCGCCAGGATCGCCCCCACCTCGTCGGCGATCGCGCGGAACGCGGCGAAGTCGATGATGCGCGGGTACGCCGTCGTCCCGCACCAGATGAGCTTCGGCCGGTGCGCGCGCGCCAGGTCGCGGACCTGGTCCATGTCGATGCGGTGATCGCTCTCGCGAACGCCGTAGGGGACGCTCTTGAAGTACTTCCCGGTGATGCTCACCGACCAGCCGTGGGTCAGGTGCCCGCCCGCGGGCAGCCCGAGGCCCATGATCGTGTCGTTCGCCTGCGCGAAGGCGAGGTAGACGGCCAGGTTGGCCGGGCTGCCGGAGTAGGGCTGCACGTTCACGTGCTCGGCCCCGAAGAGCTTCGCCACGCGCGTGCGCGCGAGCTCCTCGATCACGTCGACCTGCTGCTGACCCTCGTAATACCGCTTGTGCGGGTACCCCTCGGAGTACTTGTTCGTCAGCACCGAGCCGGTCGCCTCGAGCACCGCCCGAGACACGTAGTTCTCGCTGGCGATGAGACGGAACGTGTCCGCCTCCCGCCGCTCTTCCAGCCGGATCAGCTCGGCGATCTCCGGATCGACCTCGCTCAGCGCTCTCAGGCCCTGCACGTCGCTCTTCGCGTTCATACTTCGAACTCCCCGCGTGTGAGGATGTCGGTGACGCGCCAGAGGAACGAGTTCGCCAACACCCCGTCGATGATGCGGTGGTCGTAGGACAGCGCGAGGAACATGACCGGATGGATCGCGATCGAGTCCTCCTTGTCCTTCGTGACCACCACGACGCGCTTCTTGATCTCACCCATCCTGAGGATGCCGACGTTCGGCTGTGAGATGATCGCGCCGCCGAACAGGTTGCCCTTGAGGCCGGGGTTCGAGACAGTGAAGGTCGTGTTCGCGAGGTCGTCGGCCGTGATCTTGCCCGACCGCGCGCGCCCGGCCAGCTCGTCGATGCTCCTCGCGATGCCGCGCAGCGACAGCTCGTCCGCGTGCTTGATGCTCGGGACGATGAGGCCGCCGGGCGTGTCCACCGCCACGCCGAGGTTGACGTCGCGCAGCACCACGTACGAGTTCTCGAGCACCCGCGCGTTGAACTCCGGGTGCTCGCGCAGCGCGCGGACGGCCGCGGCGCAGATGAAGGACAGGAACGTCAGCGACGCGCCCGCCTTCTTGAACTCGTCCTTGTGCGCCTCGCGCAGCTTCGACGTCTCGTGCAGATCGACCTCGGCGACCGTCACCACGTGCGGCGACGTCACCTTGGAATAGACCATGTGGTCCGCGGTGATGCGGCGGCGCCGGCTGAAGGGCACCACCTTGTCGCCCGGCTTCGGGGTGTAGGGCGGCACCTTGTACGCGCCGAACCCGACCCCGGGGACCGGCGGCACGAACCCGCCGCTCGCCTGGATGAGCTGCGACAGCTCGGCCGCCTGGCTCGCCCCGCCCGCGGGCTGCGGCGCCGCGGCCGGCTGCGCGGCCGGCGCCGGCTCGCCGTGCGCCGCGCGCATCACGTCGTCGTGGGTGATGCGGCCGCGGTCGCCTGTCCCCTGCACGTTGCGCAGGTCGACGCCCGCCTCGAGCGCCAGCTTCTTCGTCGACGGGCTGGACAGCGGCCGGGCGCTCTCCTCGTGCCCGTTGCTGCCCGGCGCCGGCGCCGGCGCGGCGGGCCGCGCCTCGGCCGGCGCTGCGGCGGCCGGGCTCTGGGCCGCCGGCTGCGCCTCGCCCTGCGCCGTCTCGTCGATCTGGCAGAGCAGACCTTCCTTGGCGACGACGGTCCCCTCCGCCACCGCGATCCGCGCGACGCGACCCGCGATCGGCGCCGGGATCTCCGTGTCTGCCTTGTCGGTCGCAACCTCGAGCAGCGGCTGCTCGCGCTTGACGAAATCGCCCTCGCGCACGAGCCACCTCGAGACGGTCCCCTCGAGCACGCTCTCGCCGAGCTGCGGCATGCGAACATCGACCATCGCTTCTCGCTCCTCCAACGCTCGCCGCCGGGAGCGCCCGTTTCTCCGGGCAACGGCGGCACGGTCGTATACGCCGCCCGCCCTTCGAGGGCAACGACACATGTTCGTCCCGTGCGCATCCTTTGCATCATTTGTCAGCATGTCGGCGGAGCGGCGTCCCGGCGTGCGCCACGTCGAGCCGCCGCGCGACCCGGCGCGCCCACCGGAGGCTCGCCCCCGCGGGGCGCCCACCCGCCGCCATCTCCGCCGGCCCGCCAGGGGAGCCTCCCTGGCGACGGCGGGCCAGCCCCGCCGGGACAGCGGGCGCAGGAGGACCGGAATCGTACGTAGACGCTGGCGCGCCCGACCCGGTAAAAGACCCCGGTGCGTGACGTCGCGCCGGATGCGACAGCGGCCCCTTGCCCCCGGGCCACCTCGAGCGAGCCGCTCGCCGCCGGGCCGGCGCGCGTCGCGGGCGCGCAGGCGATCGGCGCGATCTCGGCCGGCGTCATCGCGTTCCTGCTGCTGCAGATCCTGACGTACGGCTACGGCCGCGATCAGGGCATCTACGCGATGGTCGCGCGCGCGGTGCTCGACGGCGGCATGCCCTACCGCGACGCGTTCGACTTCAAGCCGCCCGGCATCTTCCTGATCTACGCGCTCGCGCGCGCTCTCTTCGGCCCGGCGCAATGGGGCATCCGCGTCCTCGAGGTCGTCGGCCTCGTGGGCATGTGCTTCGCGATGGCGTCGCTCGCCGGGCGCGCGTTCGGCGACCGCCGGATCGGGATCGTCGCCGCGGCGCTCGCCGTGCTCGTGCACGCCCAGCTCGATTTCTGGCACACGGCGCAGCCCGAGTCGTTCGGCGGCATGCTCACCGTCTTCGCCCTGCTCGCGGCCACGCCGCGCGGGCGCGCCGGCGCGCCGCGCCCCGCGCCAGGCGCCGCCGCGCTCGTCGCGTCGGGCGCGCTCTTCGGCGCCGCCGGCCTCCTCAAGCCGCCGCTCGCCGGCGGCGGCGTCGTGCTCGCCGTCGCGCTGGCAGCGCCCGCCCTCGCGGAGCTCGCGCGCCGGGCGCTGCGCGGCGGGGCGCGCGCGGTGCAGGCGCGCCGCGCGCGGCACGACGAGGCGGGCGGCGAGGGACAGCGCGCGGGCGCGGAGGCCGCGCGCGCGATCGAGGGCGAGCCGGCGCGCGCCGCAGCCACGGCGCCCGCGCTCCTGTGGGCGGCGCTCCGGCCCGCGCTGCTCGTCGCGCTGGGGGGCGTGCTGCCTGTGCTCGCCTGCGTCGCGTGGTTCGCCGCGGAGGGGGCGCTCGGCGATCTCTGGGAGGTCCTCTTCGTCTTCACGCCGCACTACACAGCGCTCGGGTGGCGCGACGAGGGCGTGCTCGAGATGGCGTGGCACGGCGTCAGCGAGTGGCTCGTCCGGTACTCCGGCCCGCTCGCGCTCGGCCTCTGCTGCCTGCTCGCGCTGCACCCGGAGCGCCGCGAGCGGGCGGGCGTGGCGCTGCTCGCGGGCGTTATCGCGATGCACCTCGTCGGCGTGGTGATGCAGGCGAAGTTCTTCCCTTACCACTACGGCGCGACGTGGCCGCTCACGGCGATGCTCGCCGCGCTCGGCCTCTGGAAGGCGTGGGAGCGCTGCGCCCGGCGCGGCGCCAGGGCGCTCGCGGCGCTCGTCGCGGTGATCGTCGCGGCGGGCTTCGCCCGCTCGGCGACGAAGGACGTGGCCGACGACTACGTCGAGCGCTGCGCCGAGCGCCTCGCGCTGCTCGCCGCGGGCGCGAGGGACCTCGACCGCCTCGATCGCCTCGCGTCGGTCGCGGACGTCAACGCCGCGGCGAACCGCGCTGTCGCCGCGTGGCTGCGCGAGCGCGTCGCGCCGGGGCGGCCTGTGTTCGTGTGGGGCTTCGAGCCGGTGATCTACGACCTCGCCGATCGCCCGCCGGCGACGCGCTACCTCTACAACGTCCCGCAGCGCGCGGCGTGGGCCCGGCAGGAGGCGCGCGACGCGCTGATGCGCGATCTCGCCGCGAGCCCTCCGGCCGCGATCGTCGTCGAGCGCCGCGACGTCTTCCCCTCGGTGACCGGCGACGTGCTCGACTCGCGCGACACGCTGGCCGGGTTCCCCGCGCTCGCGGGGCTCATCGAGGAGCGCTACGAGCTCGCCGTGCTCATCGAGGATTTCGAGATCTACCTCGAGCGCTGAGCGGCAGCCGCGCGCGCCGCGCGGCGGGCTCGAGCGCCGGGCGCCAGCGCGGCCGGCGGGCCGCGCCCGGCGCCGCGATCAGGGGCAGGAGACGTCGTTGGGCAGGCCGGGGGTGGGCGCCGCCGCCCGGAAGCGGCGGCCGTCGCGGCGGCCGTCGGCGCAGCGCTGGATCGACTGCGTCGTCGACAGCGCGCCCGTCGCGCCCTCGTCGACCTGGACGCGCTGGGGCGCCTCCGGATCGCTGGAGATCAGCGCGCTCAAGAGGTCTTCGTCGGCCGCCTCGCCCGTGCCGTAGACCACGGCGTCGATGAGGCGCGTGGCCGTGAGCGGCGTCCCCGTGGGGAAGGCCGCGGGCAGCTCCTGGTACAGGGCGACGGCGTCCGCGCCGTTCTCCAGGTTGTTGGCGGCCTGGGTCGCGTCGAGGAGCACGGTGGGCGCAGGGGTCACGGCGGGGTTGCCGACGAGCAGGAGGCCGTCGCCGTCCGTCGTCCCGTCGAGCTCCACCGCCCGGTACGACGCGTCGCCGCCCGAGGCGTTGCCGTTGTAGAGCACGAGCGTGTAGCCGGCGAGGCTCACGTCCGCCACGCCCGTGCTGACCTCGATGAACTCGCGGTCGTCGTTCTCCGGCGCGGTCGGCGTGTCCGCGTCGAGCTCGTTGATCTGCAGCCGGATCACCGTCACCGCGAACGGCGTCCGCAGTGCGCCCGGCCGGGTCACCACGATGTCCCCCCGGCCGATGTCCGTCGCGTCCGACAGCGCGGGGATCGTGATCTGCGTGTCGGAGTCGATCGTGAACTGTTGCCGCACGTAGCCCACGGTCACGGTCGTCGCCCCGGTGAACCTCGTGCCGGTGAGCACGAGCGAGCCTCCGACGGCGATGACCGGGTAGTTGACCGAGGTGACCCTCGCCGCGGGCCCGCAGGCCGTGCAAGACGAGCCGCCGCAGTCGATGCCGCCCTCGTCGCCGTTCTGGATGCCGTCGTTGCACGCGGGCACCTGGCAGACGTTATCGATGCAGACCTCGGTCGGGCAGTCCGAGTGGGACAGGCATTGCACGCAGACTCCGGCGGCGTTGCACAGCCCTCCGTCGGCCAGGGAGCACCAGGTGCCCACCGCGACCGGCGCGTGGACCGGGGAGCCGTCGCGGCACGAATCGACGGTGCACTGGCTGCGGTCGTTGGGCACGTCGTCGTCGTCGTCGACCTCCACGACCACGCCGTCGCTGTCGCAGAGGCGCTCTGCGCAGTCGCCGGCCATCTGCATCTCCGCGGGGGTCCCCGCGGCCACGGGCCGGGTGGCGCACGCTCCGTCGACGCACGCAGCGACCGCGCACTCGCTCGCGGGCTGGTCGCAGTCCACGTCCTTGGTACAGGTTGCGCCGCCGGAGCCGCCGCTGCCGCCCGAGCCGCCGTCGCCCCCACCGGAGCCGCCGCTGCCGCCCGAGCCGCCGTCGCCCCCACCGGAGCCGCCGTCGCCCCCACCGGAGCCGCCGTCGCCCCCACCGGAGCCGCCGCTGCCGCCCGAGCCGCCGTCGCCCCCACCGGAGCCGCCGCTGCCGCCCGAGCCGCTGCTGCCGCCCGAGCCGCCGTCGCCCCCACCGGCGCCGCCGCTGCCGCCCGAGCCGCTGCTGCCGCCCGAGCCGCCGTCGCCCCCGCCGGCGCCGCCGCTGCCGCCCGAGCCGCTGCTGCCGCCCGAGCCGCCGTCGCCCCCACCGGCGCCGCCGTCGCCGCCCTGTCCTCCAGTGCCCCCCTGTCCGCCGATCCCGCCTGTGTTCTCACCGATCAGGCTGCGATCGGGCATCGTGATCAGCTCGCAGCCCGAGGTGGCCACAAGCGAAACGCTCAGAGCGAGCGCGGAACCGTATCGATTCGATCTCGAAGTCATGGACCACCTGTGTGCGGATTGGCTGGGCGCTCGGGCCCTCGACGCTTCCTGCGCGGTGCCGCGCGCAGGGAGGAGCGGACGGGCATCCTAGACGGACGGGGCGCATCACGAAAGCGCCGCACCGCCTCCGCCGCGCCGGATCGCGCCCGCGGGCAGCCGCTCTGCTGCTGCGCTCGCGGCGCGCCGCCGCCCCCGCGCGCTTCGTCCGCGAGGCGGACGGGCGCGCGGCGGGGCGCGCCCTGCTGGCATGCTCGTTGATGCGTCGATCGCGGGCATGCGCTCCGCCGCCAGCAGGGTCGAGGACAGGCCCCGCTCGCGTCGCGGCGGCCCAGGAGCGACAACCATGCGGATCGGGATAATCTCCACCCCGTTCATCCGGGTGCCGCCCTCCGGGTACGGAGGGACCGAGCTGTTCTGTTATGAGCTCGCCGAGGGGCTGTCGGCGCGCGGACACGAGGTGACGCTCTTCGCGACGGGCGACTCCGCGGTCACCTGCCGGCGCCGGGCGCTCTACGCCGACGCGCGCTGGCCCCCGCTGCCGGAGGACGAGGTGAACCACATCGCCTGGGCGTTCTCGGAGATCGCGCGGGAGGACAGGCTCGACGTCATCCACCTGAACAGCCCGTTCGCCGTCGTGTTCACCCCCTTCGTCCGCGTGCCCGCCGTGCATACGCTGCACCACAAGCGCTGCGAAGAGAGCTCGCGCATCTACGCGCGACACCCGGAGATCGCGTATGTGGCCATCAGCGAGCGGCAGCGCTCGCTGGAGATCCCGCTCCCGCGCTCGTGCGTCATCCACCACGGCGTGACGCCGGCGCGCTATCCGCTGAGCCTCGTCGACGAGGGCTACCTCGCGCACATCGGCCGTTACGCCGAGGAGAAGGGGACGCACCTCGCCCTCGACATCGCGAGGGCCGCGGGCATGCCGATCCGGCTCGCCGGCCGCGCGCACCCCACCGACCAGCCGTATCATCTGCAGGAGGTGGTCCCGCGCCTCCGGGAGACCGGGGCGTCGGACGTCGGGGAGGTGGATCACGACCGCAAGGTCGCGCTCCTGTGCAAGGCGCGCGCCCTGCTCTGCCCGCTCCAGTGGGAGGAGCCGTTCGGGCTCATCGCCATCGAGGCCATGTTCTGCGGCACCCCCGTGCTCGGCTTCCGCCGCGGCTCCTTCCCCGAGATCGTCGACGAGGGCGTCACGGGCTTCCTGGCCGAGCCGGGCGACGCCGCGCGCCTCACCGCCCTCGCGACGACCCTCGCGCGCTTCGATCGCGCCGCCTGCGCGCGCCGCGCGCGCGAGCGCTTCTGCAACGCCAGGATGGTCTCGAGGTACGAGGCGCTCTACCGGAGCTTGATCGACCCGCGCCGGGCCGCGGGCGCCCGGGCAGCGTGAGCCCGCGGAGCGCCGCGGCGGTCCCCCGCCGGTCGCCGTGAGCGCGAGGCGCCGTGGTAAGAGGCGCCCATGAACGAGCTCTTGCAGGCCCTGCTCCGGCGCCCGCCGCTCGGGCGCGCGGCGCGGGCCGCGTCGGACTGGGTGGATCTCCAGCTCACCCACGTCGTCGACTCGCTCGCTCGCCTCGCCCCGCGGGCGCGCGGGCGGCTGCTCGACGTCGGCTGCGGGGACAAGCCGTACGAGCACCTCTTCCGCCCGCACGTGCTCGAGTACCTCGGCGTGGAGCACGAGGCCACCTTCGGCGCCACCGCCGCGCGCGCGCGCGGCAAGGCGGACATGCTCTATGACGGCGAGCGGCTGCCGTTCCCCGACGCGAGCTTCGACACCGTGCTGAGCGCGCAGGTCCTCGAGCACACCCCCCGCCCGGACGCGCTCGTCGCCGAGATGGCGCGCGTCCTCCGCCCGGGCGGCCTGCTCATCCTGAGCGCCCCGTTCTCGTTCCGGCTGCACGAGGAGCCGCACGATTACTTCCGCTTCACCCCTCACGGCCTGCGCGCGCTCTGCGGCCGCGCCGGCCTGACGGTCGAGGAGCTCCACCCGCACGGCAGCCTCTGGAGCCTGCTCGGCCACAAGGTGAACAGCTACATGGCCCTGCGGGTCGCGCGGATCGGCGGCGTCGCGCAGGCGATGGGCAAGCTCGGCCACGAGGCCTCCTCGGAGGTCGGGGCGCGCGTCTGGACGCTGCCGCTCGTCGCGCCGGCCATGATCGCGGTGGCCGCGGGCGCGCGCGCGCTCGATCGCGCGCTGCCCGACCCCACCGAGACGCTCGGCTTCACCCTGGCCGCGCGTCGCTCGCTCCGTTGATGTTCGGCGGGATGGCGACCTGGCGCTCGTTGGCCGGGGTCATCCACTTGATGGCGTTCAGCCAGAAGCGCTCGACCTGATACTCGGGGTGCTCGACCCACCCGCTGTTGTACGTGATCCACTCGTCGCCCCAGACGAGCACCCGGCCATCGCCGGACTCCAGCGCCTTCAGCACGTCATGGCCGCCGCCGGTCGCCAGCGTGGTGCCCTCGCCGACAAGCGGGTAGCCGTTGTCCACGCCGACGGCCTGGATCCCGTCGAGCACCGGGTGCGATCCGCTCCACGCCGTGATCGGGATCGTGGAGCCGCCTTCCTTCGGCAGGATCTGCCCCTCGCCATCGCCGATCCCGAGCGGATCGAGCAGCGTGTTGACGTTCCGGCGCTCCGCCGGATGGCATTCTCCAGGAGGTGCGACGCTCTCGGCGGCGGCCCCGGCGCGCCGCCGGACAGCGTCGATATGAAGCCTCTCAGCGTTTCCCGGAGCGCGTCTCTGCGCAACGCGAAAGAGCGAGCTTCGATGAGAGACGCGTTGGCTGACGTCGTGTGTGCAGTGGTTTTTTGGGGTGATGGGTGTGATGGGTGCGATTGGCGTGATGGGGGCGATGTCCCTGGTGATGTGGAGTGAATTGGAACCTGGGCTCGACCCGGCTTGCGGGGCGCTCGTTCGTGGCGATTCGCGACCGGCCACGGGTCATGCGTTGCGCGGCGGAGCCGCCGAGAAGAAGGCAGAGCCGGCGGCGGTGTTGCCCGGGAGCGGCGCTCGGACGAGGAGACGAACCGCAGACGCCAAGGACGCAAAGGACGCCAGGGGCAGAAAAATTCAGCCTCTCCCCGGGCTGGGCGTCCTTGGCGTCCTGGCGGCTTCTTGATCCGGGGTGCTGCGGCACCGGGCTGCTGCGGTACCCGAGCCCCCCGACGCGCGCCCCGGGCCCGCGCGGGGCGGCGCGCGTGTTCGATCGGCAGACAAGGAAACTGACGGCCGGCTCGTGTGTGATGGCAGCAAGGGACCCGTCCTTGCCCAGCCGCGATCTCGCCTCTTCGAACCTCGCCGAGGTGCTCCGTCCGCTCTCGAGCGAGCAGCGGTCCGACGCGCCCCCGCCGGCCACGGCCTCCGGGCGGCCGGCGAACGCGGCGCCGGCTGCCTCGCGGTCGGCCGACGCCGATGCGGTCGAGGCGATCTACCGCCGACACCACCGGCTCGTGCACCGGCTGGCGCTCCGCTACGGCAAAGGCAACCTGGCGTGGGCCGAGGACGTCACGCAGGACGTCTTTCTCGACCTGTTCAAGGCGCTGCCCAGCCTCACCGATCTCGATGACCTGGAGGGGTGGCTGTACAGGGCCACGACCAACCGCTGCTTCAACCGCCTCCGGCGCGAGCGCTTCCTCTCGCTCGCCCCGGTCCGATGGCTCCTCGGCGAGCAGCCGCAGGAGCCCCGGCCGCCGGACGCGCTCGCCATCGCCCGCGACGACCTCCGCCGCGCGTTCGACGCGCTGAACGCGCTGCCGATCAAGGAGCGGGTCGCGTTCTCGATGTACCACCTCGACGGCAAGGAGCAGGAGGAGATCGGGCGGGTCCTCGGCCACTCGAAGGGCTACGTCTGCAAGCTCATCCAGCGCGCGGCGCGGCACCTCGGCGGCGCCGGATGGAAGGTGGATCATGGCGACGTCTGATCGCGACGACCTCGTCTCGCAGCTCCGGGCGCTCGACGAGCAGCTCGCCTCCGTGACGCCGCGGCCGCACCTCGAGGCGCGGCTCCGCGCGCGCCTCCGCGCCGCGGGGGAGGCCCCGGCGCCGTCCGCGCTGCGGGGCCTCCGTCGCCCGCTGGCGGCCGGCCTCCTCGCGGCTGCGGCGCTCGCGCTCGTCGTCGATGACGGCGCCCGGCGCGCCGTGGGGCGCTGGGGCGCGGCCGCCCGCAGGCTGGCCGCGCCGGCCGAGCCGATCGCCGGCGAGCCCCGCGCCGACGGCGCTCCCGCCGAGCCGCGTCCCGCGCGGCCCAGCGTGTCCCCGCCGCCCGCGCCGGTGGCCCCCGCGCCCGCCCCGCGCCGCAGCGCGCGCCCGCCCGAGGCGCGACGCCCGCCCGTCGAGCAGCCGCCGCGGGCGGACGGGATGGGCCCGCCGCGGGTGGCTCCGGCGAGCCCGCCCGGCCCGACAAGCCCGCCAGCGCAGCCGAGGCGCGGGCCCGATCCGTCTTCCCGCCGCCATCCCGGCGACATGGGGTCGTCCGGCGTTCACGAGCCGCCGATCTTCTCGGTGCTCCGCCCCGAGGAGCGCGTTCCGGGCGCGGCGGGACGCGCTGGCGACGAGGCGGCCGAGCGCACGCCCGAGGAGGAGAGCGCGACGCCCGAGGAGGAGGCCTGCTCGACGGACCTCCTGTTCGACGGGGTGACATGTCCGGACGACTGTACGGGCGGCGTCGTCGGCGACGGGGTGACGTGCCAGGACCAGAACGCGCTGATCGAGCAGGCAATCCCTGTATGTGAGGAGCTCGGGCTGGTCTTGCGCGATCTCCAGGTCGACAAGGCGGACCACGAGGTGTGCGACGGGGAGGTGCTTCAGGCGAAGTACCTCTGTTGCCCGGCGTGGGCGGGGCAACCGGAGGAGCCCAGGCCGCCGCCGCCGTCGGCCGCGCCCGGCTGCGATACGACAGGCGTGGTGGGTGACGGCGCGACGTGCGAGGACCCGGACGCGCTGAAGGACGAGGCGCTCGCGATCTGCACGTCGCTGGGGCTGCCGCTGAGCCACTTCGATGCTTCGACCGCGCCGTGCGAGAAGGGCTCGCTCAAGGCGATGTATGCCTGCTGCCCTTGACCGGACTGCCGGGCGGTAGGGCGGGGCCGAGGCATCGCTCCAGCCAGGCGAGAGGCTCGCGGGGAGCCCGGAGGGCCGGGGGCGATCTCCCGCGGATGTCCTCGCCTCCCTGACGATTCATTTCACCCGACGGCGCGCGCTCAGGAAACCGGAGCCCCCCTCGCGGTTGGATCATGGCGAATGACGACGCGGCGCCGTGCAATGGGCTGTCGCCCGTCGCAGCCATCCTCGCGGCTCACGGCGAGGCAAAGGAAATTCCATGCGATTGGCTCATGACTGCATCACCGCTCTCTCGATCGTCGGCGCCGCGCTGATCGTGGGTTGCTCGACGGATCCCAGGTCCGGTGAGGACCTCGACACGAAAACCGCCGAGCAGGGCGTCGCCCCGGAGAAGGAGAAGAGCGCGACGCCCGAGGAGGAGGAGGAGAGCGCGACGCCAGA
Source organism: Sorangium sp. So ce176 (assembly GCF_051519835.1). Lineage (NCBI taxonomy): Bacteria > Pseudomonadati > Myxococcota > Polyangiales > Polyangiaceae > Sorangium > Sorangium sp. So ce176. Next base: position 8,811,915 of record NZ_CP150371.1, on the reverse strand, counting down.
GGAGGAGGCCTGCTCGACGGACCTCCTGTTCGACGGGGTGACATGTCCGGACGACTGTACGGGCGGCGTCCTCGGCGACGGGGTGACATGCCAGGATCCGAACGCGCTGATCGCGCAGGGCATCCCCCTCTGCGAGGGGCTCGGGCTGGTCTTGCGCGATCTCCAGGTCGACAAGGCGGACTACGAGGTGTGCGACGGGGCGGTGCTCCAGGCGGCGTACCTCTGCTGCCCGGCGTGGCCTGCGTTGCCGGAGTAGCCCGACACGCCGCCGACCGCGCCCGGCTGCCGGGGACGCGACGCTGTCGCCCTCCGGACGACCGACCACGGGGGCCACCCGGGAGCAGACGGGGCGGGAGCTACTGGCCCGGTTGACCCGGGTCGAGCTCCCTGGCGATGCGCTGCACGCTCTGCATCAACGTCTTGATCTGGTCACCGACCACCGGGCCTGCGTCCTCGACGAGCCCCTCGATCTGCTCGAGCACGGGCGGCAAGCCCTCCGCGGTGACCTCGTGAATGCGCTCTCCTCCGAGCTTCGCCTCGATGCGAGCGAGCTCGTCCTTGAGCTCGCCGAGCGCCTGGGACACATGCTCCCGGTGCTGCACGTGCTCGTGTCGCGAGAGCTCATAGGCAATCGCGATGGCGCTCCGAACATCCCGCTGAACTTCCATCCTCTCCATGCCTTCACCCGTTCCGTTGTCGGCGATGGTCAATCTCGATGCTACCTGCCGCGGGCGTCGCGCTGTCCCGCCTCCGGTGCATCCATCCATGGAGGCGGCTCGCCCTGGTCGTCTGCTGATCGCGCCCGCAGGGCCGATCAGGCAGCCGGCTGTCGCTGTCGGCGCTCGGCGTTCCAGCGTCTCGACATGCAACCGTGTTTGCAGCTTCGTCTCAGCAGCGTCTCACGTGGCTTGTGGTTGTCTTGTCGTGATAGCAGCTTCCGTGCCCTGGCCGGCGTAGCGCCTCCTCCGGCCGAGCCCGAGGGAGCGCGCCGACCGGCACGCGAGGTCAGCGCGGCCCTGGCGGACGATCCCGCCTCAGCTGTCGCAGATCGCCACGCTCCACGGGCGCGGCAGGCCGGCCGCCGTCAGCCCGCTGCGGGACCCGGAAGCGGGGTTTGCGGGCAGGGGCCCCTTCAGGGCTGCACCAGCTCGACGCCGCTGAACTCGATGGGAAAGGTGATGACTGTCGTCACGCCGCCCTCGGGCCTGGGGAACTGCATCTTCTCGAAGGCGTCGGCCACGCAGCGGTCGACCTGCTGGCTCTTCGTTGTCGACTTCAGGACGTCTGCCCTGTTGACCTTCCCGCTCGGCCCGATGGTCGCCTTCACGGTCACCTTGCCCATGAACTTCGGCGAGGTCTTGACGCCGATCTTGTAGCACTCGTCGAACAGCTCTGCGTGCCTCTCCACGACGTCGCGGACCTGCGCCTCCGAGATGCTGCCTCCGAGCGTCCCTGTCGCGACGGCGGCGCCGGGCTTCACGCCCCCGCCGCCGCTCGCGGCGCCCGGCCTCGGCGGGGCGGTCGCGGCCGGCGCGGCCGCCCCGGGGACCTGCGACCCCGGCGGGGGCGCCTCCCCGGCGGCCGGCGCCCCCCCTGTCACCGGCGGGGCTCCCGTGGTCGGGGCGGCGGTGCCCGCCGCGTCGGGGGCGGCCGTGCCCGACGGCTCCGGCGACGCGGGCTGCGCCGGCGCCTGGGCGGACGGCGGCGCGGCGCAGCCCGCCGCGAGCGCGAGGACCAGAACCAGACCTGTTCGGCGAGAGCTCATGCCCGAAGGTAAAACCCGAATGCGGGCCCTTGTCCACGAGGATGGCGGCGCGTCCCCCGCTCAGCGCAGCCGCAGCACCTCGACCTCCGAAGCGCCCCCGCGGTCCACGAGCCTCGGCGCGCGGCCCCGCTCGCGCGCCCTCATCGATGCCCAGAACACCTCCGTCCCCGGGCGTTTCCGGATCGGCACCGGATCGGCGTAGAGGAAGCCCGCCCTCCAGCGCTGCGGCGAGATCGCCGTCGGGAGGCCGACATCGCGGGTGACCGGGTCGGCCATGGTCGTCGACAGCGGGGCGCGCTCGACGACCCGGGAGCGCACCGCGAGCGCCACGTCGTCCGCCGCGGGGCCGCCCGCGCGCACGAAGATCGTGAGGAGCGAGCGCGCGCCCTCGTGGAACGTCGTCCCGAGCAGCTCCGTGCCGTCGTCGAACCGCGCCCCGAGCGGCGCGAGCGCGGCGCTGATCTCCGCGAAGAGGGCCGCCGCGCGCGCGCCGTCGCCCGCGGCCAGGGCGATGTTGTGCGCGATCCGCTTCTGCTCCAGCGTCTCCGGCGCCTCGGCCGGCGGGTCCGCCGGCTGTCCGAAGTGCGCGCGGAGCTCCCACGTGAGGAACGGATCGGGCACGATCTCGCGCTCGGGCTCGGTGCCCGAGACGAGGTACCAGGCGAGGAGCCCCGGCTCCCGCTCGCGGAACGAGAACGCCTCGATCCCGCGCGCGCGGGCGACGTCCGCGCCGACGTCCGCGCCGACGTCCGCGCCGACGGCCGCGCCGAGCGCCCAGAACGGGCCCACCGCGGTGATGTCGAAGCGCCGCGCGAGGCTCGCCTGGTCCCTGTCGAGCATGAACCGCGTGTCCGCGAGGTAGGCGCCGCGCGGCGGCTCCTGCCTCGGCGCGGGGCGGCTCGTCCTGACGACGCGCCCGCCGAGCGCCCAGACCTGGGCCCAGGTGGCCTTCATCCCCTCGTGCAGCTCGACGGCCGCGTCCGCGGGCAGCCCCGGCGCGAGCCAGCGAAGGAACGCCGTCTTCGCCCCGTCGGAGTCGATGAGGTGCCCCCGCTCGTTGAAGCGCCCGCCCGTCTCGCGCGCGTAGCGCAGCGCCGGGAGCCCGTCGCGCAGGACGACGGCGAGCGGCGCGAGCCACAGCGCGAGCGCCGCGAGCGCCGGCCACGGGGGCGGCGGGGCGGCCGACGTCGCGCTCGGCCCGTCGTGCCGCGTGGCGGTGGCGCGCTCGAGCAGCGCCGCGCCTGTGTCGACGAGGGCGGCGGCGGCGAGGGCGAAGTACGCGCCGAAGTAGTGGGGCCAGAAGATGTGGATGTCGGCGCCCTGGCGGAAGACGACGTACTGCACCGTCGCGGTCGCGAGGTAGAGCAGCGGCAGCGCGTCGTGCTCGCGCCGGAGCAGGGCGAGCCGCGCGGCGCAGACGATCGCGCCGAGCTTTCCGGCGGCGATGGCGACAGGCGTGAACGAGAGCTCGATCCAGTACCGCCGGCTCGCGAGCACCTCGCTGAGCGGCTCGTTGTTGCCCGAGGAGCGGAACCCGTAGCTCGCCAGGAGGTCGCCGAGCTTGCCGGCGTGGTGGAAGAGGGCGAGGTAGAGCGCGGCGGTCAGCGCGGCCGTGAAGGCGGTGAGCACCCACCACTGCGCGTAGCGCCGCTCGTGGACGGGGCCGAAGACGCGCTTCGGGAGCAGGTACGCCCGGATCGCGCCGAACACGAGCAGCCCGCCCGTGAGCACGAACGCCGGCCAGTCGGCGTTCATCCCGAGCGCGAGGCCGAGGGCGCTCACCGCGAGGTAGCGGCGCCGGGACGTCTGCGTCATCCGGACGTACCCCCACAGCCCGAGCAGCGTCCAGGCCATGACAGGGACCTCGAGCGCGTTGAGGTTCGCGAACGACAGCGTGATCGGCAGGACGACGAACGCCGCCGCCGCGGCCGCCCCCGCGGCGGGGCGGTAGATGCTCCGGCCGATGGCGTAGAGCAGGGGCGGCGTCGCGGCGCTGAGCAGGACGGCGGGCAGGCGGCACAGGACGTCGTGCCGCCCGAAGACCTTCATGAACGCGGCGCTCGTCCAGAAGATCCCCCACGGGTGGTGGCAGTAGTACATCTCCGGCGGCGGCCGGCTCGCCGTGTACTCCCAGACGGGCCCGACGATCTTCCAGCGGAGCATGTTCTCCGCGATGATCCCGACGCCCGCCGACGACGCGTAGTGGCCGGCGAGGAGGGGCCCGAACATCTCCCACGCCGCCGCGAGCGCGAACCACGCTGTCGCGATCGCTGTGACGGCGAGCGCCGCGCGGGTCTCGATCCGGGACGCGCAGGGGAGGCCACGGAGGTCGGTCGGGCGGGGGGCTGGGCGGGGCGGCAGCAAGGCGCGCGCAGCTTATGTCGATGGAGCCCTCTGGAGAGGCGAGAAGTTCCCGCCGGGCGCGTCGATGTGGGGCCCGCCCGGGCGTGCGTCTACCTCGCGCACGCGGCGGCCCGTGGCTCGGCGCCTGGCGCGGCGCGGGCCGCTGAGCGGGCGCGGGTCGGGTAGAATGGGGCATGTCGATCGAGGCGCACAGGCAGGAGCATCGGCGGGCGCAGGGCGACGGCAGGGGGCGCGACCCGACGCACTATCCTGTGGAGAAGAAGATGGGGGAGGACTCGCTTCAGACGTGGATCGTGGAGCTCCTCCGTCCGCTGATCGAGCGCTGGTACAGCGAGCTGGGCCGACCGAGGTTCGTGGGCGCGGACCAGTTCATCTACGACCAGCAGTTCGACCCCTCGAAGGTGGTGGCGCCGGACGTGTACGTCCTGCCCGGCGTGGCGCCAGGGCGTCGCGTGCGTAGCTGGAAGGTGTGGGAGACGGGGATCGCGCCGAGCTTCGCGCTGGAGGTGGTCTCGTCGGACGACCCATACAAGGAGTACGCGGACGCGCTCGAGCGCTATCGCGAGCTCGGGGTGAAGGAGCTCGTGATCTTCGACCCGGACTGGGAGAAGAGCCGCGACCGGGTGCGCTGGCTGCGCTACCGCAGGCTGAAGGCGCGCGGGTTCGTGCGGGTGGAGGCGACGAACGTCGACCGGATCTACGCGCGGGTGCTGGGCTGCTGGCTGCGGGTGACCGGCGATGGCGAGGAGGTGCGGCTGCGGCTGGCGACGGGCCCCGAGGGCGAGGAGCTCTTTTCGGCGGCGGCGGAGGCCGAGCGCGTGGACGTGGAGGCGGAGCGCGCGGCGAAGCAGGCGGAGCGCGCGGCGAAGCAGGCGGAGCGCGCGGCGAAGGAGGCGGCGCTGGAGCGCATCGCGGTGCTCGAGGCGCAGATCGCGAGCGCCGCGGAGGCGGGCGGCAAGGGACCCGGAGCGCAGTGATCATTCATCACAGCGCTTCCACCAGGCCGCGGACTCACGGCGATGCCGCATGAGGTGAATGCCGCGACCTCTCGGCGCAGGCTTCCGAGGCCTCGGGTTCGGTTCTGGATCGACGCACACCCCCTCGCGAGGGGCTGCGGGCACATCGCGACCTCTCCGCGCGGGCTTCCGGGGCGTCGGTTTCGGTTCTGGATCGACGCACACCCCCTCGCGAGGGGCTGCGGCACATCGCGACCTCTCCGCGCGGACTTCCGGGGGGTCGGGTTCGGTTCTGGATCGACGCACACCCCCTCGCGAGGGGCTGCGGGCACATCGCGACCTCTCCGCGCGGGCTTCCGGGGGGGTCGGTTTCGGTTCTGGATCGACGCATACCCCCTCGCGAGGGGCTGCGGGCACATCGCGACCTCTCCGCGCGGACCTCCGGGGCGTCGGGTTCGTGTTTGCGTCGGACGCCAGGTTCGCGCTGAAAGGCGCGCGGGGCCGCAAACCGGATCTGTCGGTGTTCTTGCCAGGCAGCCCCAGGCCCCCCGCCGCGGCGCCGCCCGCTTCCGGCCCCGAGGATGAAGCAGCGCGCTGACCCGCAGACCCGCAAGTCCACCGAGCTCACGGCAGCGTGCGCCGCGTTCCGGCGACGATTCCGCGCGCTCCCCTCGACGCGACGGACCGCCGCGACGGGCGCCGCCGCCGTGAGCTCACGGCGGCGTCAGGCCACGGCAGACGCAGTCCCTGCGCCGTCCCGAGATGGTAGCTTCCCGCCACCTTGGGTAACCCGTCCCCCCCGGCGGAGCCTCCGGCGGCGCCCGGCCGCCCGCGCCGCGCGCCGCTCTCCGGCCCGCTCCGCCGCGCGCTGACCGCCGCGCGCCGCGCCCCGCTCGGCGCGGCGCTCGCCCTCGTCGTCATCACCGTCGCGGTCTACGTGATCGCCGTCCCGCTCGCGGTCGCCCGCTATCCGCCGATGACCGACCTCCCGTTCCACGCGGCCCAGACGGCGGCGCTCAGGCACTACCTCGATCCGGCGTGGCACTTCCGCGAGCAGTTCGCGCTGCAGCCGCTCGCGGTCCCGTACATGTCCATGTACGCGCTCGGCGCCCTGCTCATGCTCGTCCTGCCGCCCGCGGCCGCCGTGAAGGTCGCGGCGGGGGCGATGCTCGCGCTCCTGCCCGCCGGCCTCGCCGTCCTCTTCCACGGCCTGAAGCGGAGCCCCCTGCTCGGCGTCCTCGGCCTCGTCCTCGTCTGGTGCAACCTCACGCACTGGGGCTTCCTCAACCACATGGGCGCGCTCGGCCTCTTCGCGATGGTCGTCGGTCTGACCCTCCTGCTCGTCGATCGCCCCTCGCGCGGCCGGCAGATCGCGCTCGCCCTCGCGCTCGTCGCGCTGTTCTTCACCCACGTCTTCCGCTTCCCGTTCGCGCTCGCCGCCGTTGTCGGCGCCGCGATCGTCGTGTTCCCGGCGACGCGGCGGCTCCGCCCCATCGCGCTCCCGCTCGCGCCCTCGCTCGCCCTCTTCACGGTGTGGCTCGCGGTCCGCACCGACACCCTGCACGCCGCCCCCTTCGCGCCCGCGCTGCACTGGGAGCGGCTCGGCGAGATCCCCTCGCTCCTGTTCACGAGCTTCACGGATCCCGCCGAGGCGGCGGCGGCCCGGCGGGCGGCGCGCCTCGTGCTCGCCGCGCTGCTCGTGTGCGCCGCCGGCGCCGCCGCGCAGCTCGCCGGCGCCTCCCCGGGCCCCGCGCGCTCGCCCGCCGCGGACGCGCGCGACAGCGCCTTCGCGCGCCTCGCGGCCCTCGTCCCGGTCGCCTGCGCTGCCGTGTTCCTGGGCCTGTTCCTGATCCTGCCGCTCCAGATCGGCCTCTGGTGGTACGTCTACCCGCGCGAGATCGTCGCGGCCCTGTTCCTCGCCCTCGGCGCCTTCCCCGACCTGCCGCGATCGCCCTGGCTCAAGGCGCCCGCCGTGCTCGCGCTCTCGGCCGCGGCCATCTCCCTCGGCGCCGTGGCGCAGGACAACTACCGCCGCTTCGACGAGAGCACCCGGGACTTCGACGCCATCATCGCCCGCATCCCGCCCGCCCCCAGGCTGCTCTACCTCGTCTTCGATCACGGCGGCTCGACCCGGACGACGACGCCGTTCATCCATCTCCCCGCCTGGGTGCAGGCCACGCGCGGCGGCTGGCTCAGCTTCCACTTCGCCGTCTGGGACGCCTCGCCCGTCGCCTACAGGCCCCGCTCGGAGCCGGGCGCCGTCGTCCCGCCGCCCACGCCGCTGCGGTGGGAGTGGACGCCGGAGAAGTTCGACGTGCGCCGCCACGGCGCCTTCTTCGACTGGTTCCTCGTCCGCCGGCGGGCGGGGGCCGATCGCCTCTTCGCGAAGGACCCGAGCATCGTCCCCGTCGATCACGTCGGCGACTGGTGGCTCTACCGGCGCAGCAGCGGGCCGTAGCGCGCGCCCCGACCCGGGCTCTGTTACCATGCCGCGCATGCGCACCGCGCCCTCGTCCGCTCCCGCGCTCCTCGCCGCCGGCTTCGCCCTCCTCGCCCTGTGCGCGTGCGGCTCCGACGACCCGCCGGACGCGGGCGGCGAGGGCGGCGGATCGAGCGCGGCGGGCGGCGGCGCTTCCCCGGAGCCAGGGCCGTCGTGCGTGGAGCCGACGCCGGTCCCGTGCGAGGACGATGTCTTCCAGCAGATGAACCTCCAGGCGACCGTGGCGCCCGGGGAGATTCGCAGCGAGCCGGACGGCGGCGGGTTCCGCTCCTTCATCGACGCCACCGCGGGCGGCGCCTTCGCCTCCGAGCCGGACGCCTACGTCTATGCCCGGTTCACCGACGGCGGCCTCGAGAAGGTCGAGCTCTCCGACGAGGAAGCGCTCGGATCCATGGACTGGGACATCGCGTTCCGCCGCTACGTCGTGCGCATCAACAGCGGCCACTCCGGGCCGTCCTGCGTGACGGCGGCGCGGCTCCCGGGCACGCCGGACTACGACGCGCTCACCGAGGTCCCCGCGGACCCGAGGCTCCGCCAGGACGAGTACTTCACCGAGAGCTGCGAGCTCATCCCCGACGGCTCCGGGCTGGAGTCGCCCGCGACGGCGCTCTCCGGCTACTGGACGTACCCCGGCTGCGTGAAGATGAGCGGCTTCGTCTACGTCCTCGGGCTCGCCGACGCGCGCATGCTCAAGCTGACCGTCACGCACTTCTACAACGACGAGGCCCAGGCGCAGTGCCAGGAGACCGGGATGGTCCCGATGATGGACAACGGCTCCGCCAGCTTCCAGATCCGGTGGGCCTTCCTCCCGTGACGCGGAGCCCCGGGGCCGCGGCCTCGCTCGCCGCCCTGCTCGCGGCCTGCGCCGCCGGCGATCCGGCCGCAGGGCCGATCGACGGGCCCACGGCGGCGCCGCTCGACCGGCCCGACACGCGCGGCACCCAGCTCCAGTTCCGGTTCGATCCGGACGACGTTGTCGAGACCTTCGCGTCGGCCTCGGGCAGCTTCCTGATCCACTTCGCGCGCGAGGGGCGCAGCGCCGTGCCCGCGGCCGACGCCGACGCCACGGGCGTCCCCGACTTCGTCGAGGAGGTCGCGGCCGTCTACGACGAGGTGATCGTCCACTACCGCGACGTCCTCGGCTTCCGGCCGCCGGCCAGCGACGAGGACCTCCCCGACAACGGCGGCGACGGCCGCTTCGACGTCTACCTCGTCGATTTCGCCGGCATCGGCGACGGGGTGTTCAGCGTCGACGCCTGCGCCGAAGTCGGCGGCGAGGACCGCTGCGTCGGCTTCATGACGCAGGAGAACGACTACGAGGGCTACGGCTATCCGTCGACGCGGACAGCGAACAGGATCCTCGGGAGCCACGAGCTCTTCCACGCCGTGCAGGCGGCCTACGACAACGATCAGGACACCCTGATCCAGGAAGGGACCGCTGTCTGGGCGACCGAGTCGTTCGACCCCTCGCTGCGGGACTTCGAGGCCTTCGTCGACGGCTACCTCTCGAACGTCGATCGATCGCTCGACGTGCCCCTGGGCGGCCCCGTCGACCCGTTCAGCTACGGCATCGCGCTCTTCTTCCAGTTCCTCGAGGAGCGCTACGGAGAGGGCACGGTCCGCTCGCTCTGGGAGCGCGTCGAGGACGGCGCGTTCGGCGAGGCGGATCCGGTGTGGTTCGAGCAGCTCGATCCCTTGCTCTCGGCGCGCGCGCAGGCGACGTTCGGCGAGGCGTTCGTGGAGTTCGCCACCTGGAACCTGCTCACCGGCGCCGCCGCGGATCCCGACCGCTCCTACGCCGCCGGGGCCGGCTACCGCGGGCTCGCCCCGCAGGAGGTCGCCGCGCCGTACGCCGATCGGCTCCGCGTGTTCCACGCGTCGGCGCAGTACTTCAGCGTCCCGCCCGACGGGCGCGCGACCATGACGGCGGCGCTCGCGGCGCCCGCGGGCGACCCGGCGCAGCTCGACGGGCTCACCCTGCTGCTCGCGGCGCGGCGCGGCCGCGCGTACGGCGAGGTCGTGCGCGCGGGCGACCTCGCCGCGGGCGCGGAGCGGATCGACACGGCCGGCGCCGACGACCTGGCCGTCGTCGTGGTGAACGGCTTGCAAGACGGCGAGTCGCGCAAGCCGACGCTGTGCATCGGCACGGCCGACGAGGTCGCCGCGTGCCGCGCCGCCGCGGAGGGCGGCGGTGGCGATGGCGGTGGTGGTGGCGAAGGCGGTGACGATGGCGCAGGTGGTGGCGGTGCGGCGCCGACCGGCGGCGGCGGAGAGGGCGACGTCGACGAAGGGTGCGGATGCCGCATCGGATCGCCGAGCGACGCGGCCGGAAGCTCCGCCGCGGCCGCTGGCTTCGTGCTGGGCGCCTCGCTGCTCGGGCTGGGGGCGCGCCGGCGCAGGCGCACGGTCGTGCTGGGCCGGATCGTCGCCCTGCGTCGCCGCAGCGAGCCTCGATGACGTGATCGGGGGCCACCCGCGCTGGTCGCCGTGAAACGTTCGTCCCGCGCTCCGCGCAGCGAGCTACGATGCTCCGCATGAGCGACCCCAGCCGTGCGGGCGTGAGCCCCTGGTTTCACGAAGATACTGACGGGTTTCTCTGCACCGATGTCGAGGGCGACCTCCTGGAAGACGCGGCGCGCACGCTCGCCGCCGCGTGCCAGCGCATGAACGACAGCGGCCGCGAGGTCCTCGTGTTCTGCGATGCGCGCCACACCGGCACCGTCCCGCCGTCCTCGCGCAAGGCGCTGGCAGAGGGGCTTCGCCACGTGCGCTTCGCCGCGGTCGCGATCTTCGGCGCGAGCTTTTCCGTGCGCGTCATCTCGACGCTCGCCATGAAGAGCGTCCAGATCCTCACGCGGCAGTCCTATCCGGTGGAGTTCTTCGACACGGAGGCCGAGGCGCGCGCGTGGCTCCTCGCGCAGCGGGACGCGATCCGCGCCCAGCGGCGGCCGGTCGCGTGACGTCACCCGCGCCGGCGGCCCGCCCCGCGCCGGCGCGCCGCCGCGGCCAGGCCGAGGAGCGCTGCGGCCACGAGACCGCGGCGCTCGCCTGACCGCGCGCCGGCCGCCGCGCACGCGCAGCCGCTCTGCTCGGCCTCGCCGCCGGCGTGCTCGCCCTCGCCCTCCAGCGGCGGCGGCGGCGGCGGCTCGTCCCCGAGCACCTCCCGGAGCGCCGCGACCGGATCGATGATCCCGTACCCGAAGATCGGATCGTGCCCGCTCTCGTCGGGCGCCGCGTACGGCGCCGGCCGCGCCGTGCGGATCATGAGGTCGTAGAGCTCGCCCGCGGTCAGCTCGGGCGCCGCGCTCACGAGCAACCCCGCGACGCCGGCCGCCACCGGGCATGCCGACGAGGTGCCGCCGAACAGCGATGTGTAATCGTCCGAGGTGTCTCCCTCTCTCCCGGCGATGTCGGTGGTCAGCGTCCCTGTGGGCGCGACGAGATCCACGGAGCTCCCGCGGTTCGTGAACGACGTCTCCTCCTCCAGGTGGTTGACGGCGCCCACGGTGAGGACGCCGCGCACGGCCTGGAGCTCGTCCTCGCCGATCTCCCGGTCGTCGTTGCCCGCGGCGAAGAGGATGAGCGCCCCTTTCCCGTCGCGGCCGGCCTCGAAGAGGCGGTTGATCGCGTCCTCGACAACGCGGGGGACGGGCATCGGCTCGGCGTATCCCCAGCTGTTCGACACGATGGAGGCGTTGACCTGCAGGGCGAACTCGAAGGCGTCGACCGACTGGGAGATGGGCCGCGGCTCGTCGTCGAGAAGGCGCACGCACCGCACCCTGCAGGCGGGGCAGCCGCCGGCGATGCCCACGCCGTTGTCGGTGTCGGCGGCGACCAGGCCGGCGCAGGCCGTCCCGTGGCTCACGCCGGCCTCGCCCGGCTGGTAGGTGGGGTCGTCGTCGCCGTCGATGACGTCGCGGCCCGGATCCATCTTCGCGGCGAGGTCGGGGTGATCGAGGTCGCAGCCGGTGTCGACGACGACGATGGATGTGGCCGCGTCTCCCCGCGTGCGCCCCCAGGCCTCTTCCATCCTGAGGTCGTCGAAGTACCACTGTCCTGGCAGGCGCGGGTCGTTCGGCGTGAACGGCGCCCCGCGCGCCGCGAGGCGCACGTGCAGGTCCGGGATCGCCTCGCGCAGGAAGGCCGGCCGCGCCGCGCCCTGCAGGCGCTCGGCGAGGTCGAGGCCGTCGCCGCCGCCGGCATCCCTGACGAGCCAGAGCCCGATCGAGGCCATCAGCGGTCTCACCACCTCCACGCCCGCCGCGGCGAGCGCGCCCTCGGCGCCCGGCTCGACCTCCACGATCGCTGTCGCGCCCACGCTCGCCTGGACTGTCCGTCCGCCGGGGTAGTGGAGCCGCACCGGCGCGAGCGCGCTGCCGGACCTCTCCAGCGCTGCCGGCCCGAGCCGCTCGACCGCGACGCGGCGCCCGCCGTCGAGGAACGACGTCGTGCGCGCCGCGGCCGCGGGCCGGCTGGCGAGGGCGTCGCCGGTCCCGGTGGCCACGAGCAGGAGCGTCGCCGAGGAGAGCGAGGTCAGGGCATTGCGTCTCATCGCCCTCCTGGATCTACAGGACCGCGCGGCATCCTACCAGGGCCGCTCAGGCGTGGTGCTCGGGCGAGAAGGATACAGATTGCCAGGGCGCCAGGAGGAGAAAGAGCCGAGGCATCCCTCGGATTCTTCGAAAAGCTCACAGGGAGACGGGGAGGGAAATCTTCAGATACTCTCTATCTCCCCGCCTCCCTGTTCAATTTCTGCTGAAAATGGCTGCAAAACGAGGCGATCCTCAGGAGGAAGAGAGCAGAGGACGTTGAGTCTTGATCTCTTCTCTCTCTCCCTTGCGCCCCTGCGGTTCTCTTTTTCTCTCTATCTCCGGGCCGCTCGGGCCGCTGTCCCTGCGTATCGTGCTCGTCTCTGCTTCAAGAAGAGAGAGCGAACCACAGAGGCACAGAGGGCACAGAGGAAAGAGATGAAGAGATGCGGGGGAGCGCGGTTCGTGCGTGGAGGGAGCCCTGTCCTGGCGGGCAGGGCGGGGCGGCGCTGGTCAGGCCTTCTGGGCGCCGCGGATCACCATCGATACGAGCAGGTCCATCAACCGCGAGAGCTCCTCCCGGGTCGCGCCGTCGGGGAGCCCGGCGACGCGCGTCGCGACGCGCTCCAGGAACTGCTGCCTCGCCCGCTCGAACCCCGGGGCCTGCTGGTCGTGCAACGCGCACGTCACGAGCTCCTGATCGAGCTGCCTCCAGTAGAACTTGCCGTCGACGGTCGTGGCGCAGAGCCTCCCCGTGAACCCGACCACCGCGCGCGCCCCCGCCTCGAGGAGCCTGTCGAACAGCGGGCCGCTCGCTGTCTCGCCGCTGCAGAAATAGAGCACGCGACCGCGCGCCCAGAGCTCGATCTCCTGAGCCGGGATCTCGTGCGAGATCAGGATCCCGTCGGGCGACTCGTCGTCGACAACACAGCTCGTCCTGCCGTGGGACGACACGACGATCGCACGGAAGGGGTTGCCCGCGCCCTCCGCGCGGGCGATCTGGCGGAGGATCCTCCTCCGCTCCGCGCTGGCGCGCCCGAACGGCACGATGGAGAACTGCTCTCCCATACGACCATAGAGCTGCGTGCGGCCAGCGGCGAACCAGGCGCTGTCCGGATCGAAGGATGTATCTATCGAGAGTACAGGTCGAGCGGTCATCCTACCTCCGTCGAAGATCCCCTCTGGGCGCTGTCCAGCGCTCGCCCGCACCGGCGATCGCCGCCACAGGCCGCGCCCGCCGCACCGAGCAGCCAGCGCCTGGCATCAGATCATCTCTACCAGCTTCCTCGCCACACCCCCGGCGCCCGATGCCGTACCGGACTCCAGCCGCGTGAATCGCGGCAAAATACAATAACAACGGTACGGGAACTCCTTCTACAAAAATCGTATTCGACCGGACCGTGTTCTTGCTTGCTCCTCGCTCGCGGGGAGCACGCGACGTTCTCGTGGGGTCTGGCGTGAGCTCTGGGACGCGCGCATTGCGTCCCGGTGTCATTTCCAACAATCGCTTCGCGGTCCCGGGCTCACGAGGGCGGGGGGCGAAGGGGCCGCCCCGCGCCGCCGGGAGGGCGCGAGACGGGCTTGCGCGCGTCGCTCAGGGGAGGGGCGCCGCGGCGTCGGTCTGGTCGAGGACGAGCTTGCGGGGCTCGCTTCGCCGCAGCTCGTTCATCCTGCCCTGCATCTCCTGCCCGAGCTCCTCGCGCCCGGCGTCGTCGAGGAGCTTCTTGACCTTCGGGAAGAGGTTCTCTTCCTCCTCCTTGTGGTGGTGCTCGAGCTGCTCGGCGAGCACGTGGAGCTTGGGCCCGAACTTCTCGTCCGTTGTCTCCAGGGCCAGGAGATCGGCCAGCACGCGCTTGAGGGACAGGTGCTCCTCCAGCGACTCGAGGAGGATATCCTCGGTGCGGCGGGCCCGGACCGCCGGGTAAAAGTGCTGCTCCTCGATGGTGATGTGGGTGGCGAGGAGGTCCGCGGCCGTGGAGAACTGCTCAGGCGAGACGGAAGAGGCCTTTTTGAGGCTGGAAAACTGCTGCTCCAGCTCGCGATGATGGCGTTCGAGAAGTTCGATGGCATCCATGGCTCGCTCTATGCAGCGGGCGCCGCCCGTCAGCAAGCTGGGTGGCCACCGGAATCTCCGTCAGGCGGCGCTTCACGCAAGGTCGAACAACAGCACCTCTCCCCCGTCCTTCCCGACGAGGCGCAGCGACCCGCCCGCCCTGACCGACGCCGCGTCGCCCGCCTCGAGCAGCGTCCCGTTCAGCTCGACGCTCCCGCGCGCGACGTGGACCCAGGCATTGCGGCCAGGCGATAGCTCGTACCGCGCCTCCTGTCCTTGCTCGAGGAGCCCGACGAAGACGCTCACGTCCTGGTGGACCGTCACCGATCCCTCGCGCCCGTCCCGCGAGGCGACAAGCCGCAGCTTGCCCCGGCGCTCTTCTTCGGAGAACGCCTTCTGCTCGTAGCTCGGCTCGTACCCGCTCCGGTCCGGCACGATCCAGATCTGCAAGAGGTGCGTCACGCCGGTCTTCGAGGCGTTCACCTCGCTGTGGAACACCCCCGTGCCCGCGGACATGCGCTGGACCTCGCCTGGGCGGATGATCGATCCGTTGCCCATGCTGTCCTTGTGCTCGAGCTCGCCCTCCAGGACATAGGTGACGATCTCCATGTTCTGGTGCGGGTGCGTCCCGAACCCGCGACCCGGAGCGACGTAGTCGTCGTTGATCACCCGCAGCGCCCGGAAGCCCATGTGGTCCGGGTCGTGGTAATCCGCGAACGAGAACGTGTGATACGACTGGAGCCAGCCGCGGTCGGCATAGCCGCGCTCGCCGGACCGGCGGACCTGCATCGAAGGCGCGTTGTTCATGGCACCAGCATGTGCCCGCCGATCCATCTTGTGAATCGGCATTCCCCTCATGGATCCCATCTGCGCCGCAGATGGATGTCCTCGCCGCGCCGCCGCCTCAGACGACCTCGAGGTTGGTCACCTCGGCGTCCAGCCACGGACCGCCCTCGGGGTGCACGACGAACGCGTCGAAGGTCGCGGCCGTCGGGCGCGCGCCGGCCGGCCTGAGCTGGTCCCCGGGGACGATCGCCAGGTTGGGCGCGCTCACCGCCGGCACGGTCGCTTGCCCGGCGAACAACGTCGAGGCCGCGCGCAGCACAGCCGCGACCCTGTCGGCGGTCGGCTCCGGCAGGTAGAGCGCGTCGACCGTCGGCACCCGCTCGACCCCGGCGGCGGTCGCGACCTCCGACAGGAACACAGCCGCGGCCCCGACGGCCCGGCCCGCCTCCTCGACGCGCAGCAGCCGCCGCGGCCGGGGATCGCGCAGGCTGTGCTCGAGCTGCGCCGCGTCGGGCGCCGACCACAGGACGCGCTCCTCACCGCACGCTGCGATCGCCGCGAGCACGTCCTCCACCGCCGCCGGCGCGGCCGCGGCCTGCAGCGGCGCGGCGCTCGCGCGGGGGACGAAGCCGTGGTTGCGGCACGCGGCCAGCGCCTTCCGCCGGAACCCGGCCTGGTCGACGGCCTTGAGGAGCGCGCGCCTGGCGGGCGCGGACTGCGCCTCCACGAACACGACGATCGGCAGGCCGGACGCGCGGAGCCCGGCGAGCAGCTCCGCGTACAGCCGGCTCGCCAGCCCCTGGCCCTGGAACCGCGGGCGCACGCTCACGAACGACAGCACGTATCCGTCCGACGCGACGCCGCGGAAGCGGAAGCGACGCGGCGAGACGCCGATGAAGCCGGCCGGCTCGCCGCCGTCGCGCGCGAGAACGGCCCGCGGCGCCGGGCCGGGGAAGCCGAGCTGCCACCTCAGGTAGTCGGCCGTGTAGTGGAGGGCCGGCGGCGGCCACGCCTCGCGCAGGACGAGGCTGGCCTCCTCCGCCGCGGCGACAGGGTCGACGTGCTCGATCTGCATCGCCCCGAGCCTCGCAGAAACGCCCGGGAGACGGAACCGCGGTGGGCCTACAGGCCGGCCATCTCGGGGGCGCGCCGCACGATCTCCGGCCACCCGGCCGGGTCGCTGCCGTGCTGGGCGAGGAACGCGTACACCCACCGCTCCAGGCCGAACGCGATGCACACGCTGTGCATCGGGCCCGCGCCCTCGATGTTGCAGCTGAACGCGCGGCCGAAGAAGTCGGTGTGGTAGTTCAGCGAGCCGGCGGCCACCCGCTCGTCGCCCGGGAGCATCAGCGAGATCTCGTACTTCGTCTCGCTGCTGATCTGGAAGTACGTCTTCGCGGCCGCGTCCGGCGCGATGAAGAACGGATCGCTCGCCGTCCGGATCTCGCCGGCCAGCCGGTGCTCGTCGAGGTAGCGCGCCACGAGCTCGTTCCCCTGCTCGCGCAGCCCGAGGACGTTCTCCCGCGAGCCGAGGAAGACGATCTCCCGCATCGTGAACTCCCAGAGCCGCCGCAGATCGACCATCTTGCTCGACTCGTAGCGGAAGCAGCGGCCCGCGAGCGCGTAGCGCGCGCCGGCCGCCGGCAGCACGCGATCGCGGTTCGCGGCGTACACGTGGTAACAGACCGCCGGCGAGAGGCACACCTCGGGGTGCGCCATGTCGCTCAGCGCCCGATCGTCGAGCGTCTCCCGGTCCTGGTGCCGCGCGCGGAAGTCCTCGATGCGCGGCATGTCCTCCGGCAGGTGGCACGTGAACGTGACGATGTGGGGGAAGGACCGGAAGTAGTCGCACTTCGCCAGCGTCGCCGCCGGGATCAAGGTCGGCACGAGGATCGGGCTCGGCGAGAACGGCGCGCCGAGCGCCTCCAGCGAGCGATCGAAGTAGCGGTAGAGCCGCAGCGGGAGCCCCTCGAGGGCGACCTGGCCCTGGCCCATCTGCGTGATGCCGTCAGGGAGCGCGCCGCCGCGGAACTCCACGCTGTCGCACGCCGGGCTGCGGTACACGAGCTTCCGCGTGAGCTGCCGCAGGCTGCGCTGCATGGTGCGCGCGAGGGCCTCGGCGGCGCGCGCGAGGTCGGCCCCGCGCTCCTCGGGGGCCTCGAACTCGAGCGCGGCGCCCTCGCGGACGAAGCGGATGCTCGAGATCTCCTTCGAGAGGAAGGCGATCTGCTTCGGGATCTCCTCCTGCGCCATCTCGGTCGCAGGCGTCGCGAGCTCGACGGTGACGGTCTTCCTCACGGGGTAAGCTCCTGGATCAGCTCGCACAGCGCGCGCGGCGTGCGGGCGACGCTGAACCTGTCGTCGGGCAGGGTCACGCCGAACCCGTCCTCCAGCTCGGTGAGGAGCTGGAGCGCGCGAATCGAGGAGAACCCCGCGTCGTAGATGTCGTCATCGGGCTTGATCGCAGCGGGCAGGCCGCCGACCGTGACGATGACATCGATCACCTTCTCCACCTCAATCGCCATCAGGAGCTCCAGGGTTAAGATGCGCTGTCGGCCAGCGAGCGGCTCCCGCCCGCGTCGTTGCTCCTCGCGTCGGCGCGGCCCGCGGCCTCGACGAACGGCGGCGGCGGCTCGGTCCGGAGGGATGCAACCCGGCGCGCCGGGTTGCCAGCGACGACCGTGTACGGCGGGACATCGGCCATGACGATCGAGCCCGCCGAGACAACGCTGCCCTCGCCGACCGTCACCCCCGGGAAGATCATGGCGCGGGCGCCGAGCCAGACGTTGTCCTCGATGACGACGGGCCGCACCTCGCTGTCCGCGGGGGGCAGGCCCCGCTTCCGGTCCTCCGGATCGCTCGGGTGGCCGCTCGAGTCGAGGATGTAGACGCTCCCCGCGATCCGGCAGTGCTTGCCGATCGTGATCGACTTGCCGACGATGAGCCGGCACTCGTGCCCGATCCCTGTGTTGTCGCCGATCCGCAGGGTCGGGCGGTCCGCGAAGCGCGCGGCGAAGACGATGTTGATCTTGCCGTCGAGCACAACATTGTCGCCAAGGAGGATGTCGCCGCGACCCTGGATGTAGTGAATGAAGTTCCCGGTCCGTACGCCCTTGCCGTACTGCGTGCAGTGCGACTTGAAATGCGGTTCGCAGACGAACACGCGAGCACCGAAGTAGTACGCCTCGCGGGCCGCCTCGAACGCCATGCGCATCGGGACCACGACCGGCCGCGGCGCAGGCAGGGTGAAGGTGCGCACCTGATGTCGCACATGGCGCACAGCGCGCGCGACGGTGTGATCGGAAGAGGCGAGGAAGCGATACAGGTTGTTCATCGGTGGTCGTTCTGCGCGGACCGCCCGGAGCGGCGACGCTCAGCGGGTGACGTCAGACCAGGAGGACGAGGACGAAAGGCGCGGCAAGGAACGAAAGACTATAGCTCGAAGGCTGTCGCGTCGACCCTCTCGAGGTCGTTCTCTCGGCTTCTGTCGCCCAGTCTCAGGCTCCCTCTCGCGGCGTTCTCTTTTCCTCTCTGCTCCTGCGCTGTGTCCCAGGCTCCTGGTTTCTGCGATTCAAGCAAATCCCGTGACAACGCCGCGACAGCCGTCGCGTCGAGCCGCGTCAACCCGGCTCGCTGCGAGGGGCGCCGGGGGGGGCGGCGTCGGAGGGGGCTGCGCCGGCGGTGTCCTTCGCCTCGACGTGGGGCAAGGCGCCACGGAGCAGGGCCAGACCGAGCGCGGCCTCGACGAGGGTGAGCGCCACCGCCCACGTCGTCGTCGCGGCGGCGATGGCGGCCAGGCGCTCCTCGCGCGTGACGCCGGCCGCGAAGCCCTCGAACAGCGCGGCGGCGAGCACGTCGCGCGTGCCGAAGCCCTGCGGGGTGAGGGGGAGCGTCACCGCCACCATGAGGATCGGGATGTAGGTCAGGGCAGCCCCGAGGGGGATGCGCACGCCGAAGAACCAGAAGGGGAGCCAGGTGCCGACGAACAGGACGACGACGTGCGGCACGCGCGCGGCGAGGGCGACCAGGTGGCCGCGCACCCCCGCCTCGAAGAGCGGGGCGAGGAGCCGCGTGCGGGCGAGGCGGGCAGGGCGCAGCGCGAGGAGCGCGAGGTAGAGGACGCCGGCGCCGAGGAGCAGGGCGGACACGGCGAGCGGCCCGCCGTTCGCCGGCACGGCGACCGCGCCCAGGAGGAGGAGGCAGCCGAGCCACGAGGCGTAGACGACGAGCGTCGCGCCGGCGACGCGCGCGAGCGGCGCGCCGTGCGCGCGCGCGAGGAAGACGGTGATGAACGCCTGGCCGACGTGGTGGTTGAGCAGCGACGGGAGGTAGGAGGCGCCGCGGAGGACGAAGAAATCGCGGAAGGCGACGGGGGCGATCAGGCGGCGGTAGACGAGGACTGTCGCGAACGTGTCGGCGGCGAGGAGCGCGAGGATGAAGAGGGCGGCGGACGCGCCGAAGAGCGGGGCGTCGACGCGCGCCAGGGCGGCGCGGAAGGCGCCGAAGTCGAGGCGGCCGAGGACGAAAGCGACGAGCCCGATCGCCAGCGCGAACGGCAGGGCGCGGCGCGCGCGCGCCCAGAGGCGCGGCTCGCGCCGCTCGGGCACGGCGCCGTCGCGCAGGTCGCGCCGCTCGGGCACGGCGCCGTCGCGCGGCTCGCGCCGCTCGGGCACGGCGCCGTCGCGCGGCGGCGCGGCGGCCGCGAAGGTTCCGGTGTGGGTCGAGGAGCGCAACGCCGCGACCCTAGCAGAATCCCCGTCGCGTGGCCGAGAGGAGCGGCGCCTCGGGCCGGCGCCCGCGCCTCGGGCCGGCGCCCGCGCCTCGGGTCGCCGCCCGCGGCGACGTCGGTTCGGCGCACGCTGCGCGGCGACAGCGCCCCGCATGGGGCATAGTCGCGACCATGTCCAAGTACGATTACGATCTGTTCGTCATCGGCGCCGGCTCCGGCGGCGTGCGCGCAGCCCGCATGGCCGCTTCCTGCGGCGCCCGGGTCGCCGTCGCCGAGTCGCGCCACCTCGGCGGCACCTGCGTCAACCTGGGGTGCATTCCGAAGAAGCTCCTCGTCTACGCCTCGCACTACGCCGAGGACTTCGAGGACGCCGCCGGCTACGGCTGGACCGTGCCCGGCCACGGCGCCGGCGGGGACGGGCACGGCGGGCCGTCGTTCGACTGGTCGACGTTCCTCCGCAACAAGAACAAGGAGATCGAGCGCCTCAACGGAGTCTACGAGCGGCTCCTCAAGAACTCGGGCGCCGACATCCGCTGGGGGCAGGCCAGGATCGTCGAGCCCCACGCCGTCGAGATCGACGGCGCCACCGTCACCGCCGAGCGGATCCTCGTCGCGACCGGCAGCTATCCCTGGATCCCCGACGTGCCGGGGCGCGAGCTCGCCGTCACCTCCGACGACGCGTTCCACTTCCCGACCATGCCGCGGCGCGTGGTCATCGTGGGCGGCGGCTACATCGCTGTCGAGCTAGCCGGCATCTTCCACGGGCTCGGGGCCAAGGTGTCGCTCGTCCACCGCGGCATGCACCTGCTGCGCGGCTTCGACGACGACATCCGCGCGTTCCTCGCCGCCGAGATCCAGAAGAAGGGCCTCGACCTCCGCCTCGGCGCGAGCGTCGAGAGCATCGAGCGGCGCGGCGACGGGCTCTGCGCGACGCTCGCCGACGGCACCGACCTCGAGGCCGACCGCGTGCTGTACGCGACGGGGCGCCTGCCGAAGACCAGGGGGCTCGGCCTCGAGGAGGTCGGCGTGGCGCTCGACGAGGACGGCGCTGTCGTGGTGGACGACGCGTTCCAGACCTCGGTCCCGTCGATCTACGCGCTCGGCGACGTGATCGCGCGCGTGCAGCTCACGCCCGTGGCCATCGCCGAGGCGATGGCGCTCGTGAAGAGCCTCTTCCGCGGCGAGCCCGCGCGCGTGGACTACGCCGGCATCCCGACCGCCGTCTTCAGCCAGCCGAACGTCGGCACCGTCGGCCTCTCGGAGGCGCAGGCGCGCGAGCACCACGACGTCGTGGTCTACCTCTCGACCTTCCGCCCGCTGAAGCACACCCTCTCCGGGCGCGAGGAGAAGACGATGATGAAGCTCGTCGTCGACAGGGCGACCGACAGGGTGCTCGGCGTCCACATGGTCGGGCCGGACGCCGGCGAGATCATCCAGGGCTTCGCCGTCGCGCTGAAGTGCGGCGCGACCAAGGCGCAGTTCGACGCCACGATCGGCATCCACCCGACAGCGGCCGAGGAGTTCGTGACCATGCGCGAGCCGCTCCGGAACGCGGACCGCAGCCCGCCCATGGGCATCGCGCCGAGCTCCGCGTAGCCCGCCGCTGGCGGCCGCGCCCGCTCGGTCGCCCGCGTTCGCGCCGGGCGCGCTCCTCTGGTATGGACCGCGCGATGTCGACACACGCCTCGAGCCCCTTGAAGCCCGTCGGCCTGCTCACCCGCACCAGCGACCGTTCGTTCTACATCTTCAACGCCGTGCTCTCCGCGGCGGCGCTGGCGTTCCTCGCCTACATCCTCATCATCCGGCGAGGCGCGGGCGGCGCCGATCTCCGCTTCATGCCCCCGCTGAACGCCGCCCTGAACGCGACGGCGGCCACGCTGCTCGTCGCGGGCTGGTTCGCGATCAAGCGCCGCGCGATGGTCGTGCACAAGTACCTGATGGTCTCGGCGTTCGTCGCCTCGTCGCTGTTCCTCGTCGGCTACCTCGCCTACCACTTCGTGCACGGTGACACGAAGTACCAGGGCACCGGGCCGCTCCGCGCCGTCTACTTCGCCGTCCTCATCTCGCACATCGTGCTCTCGGCGGGGATCGTGCCGCTCGCGCTGACGTCGTTCTACTTCGCCTACAAGGCGAACTTCGCGAAGCACGCCCGGGTCGCCCGGGTGACGCTGCCCCTCTGGCTCTACGTGTCCGTCACCGGGGTGCTCATCTATTTCATGCTGCGCGGGAGCCCGCCGGCGGTGCCGTGAGCGCGCGCCCGGCGGCGCCGCCGGCCGACGCCGTCCCGCGCCTCAGAAGTCCTTGATGCTCCCGCGCCGCCCCTTGAATCCGCCGAAGATGTGCCGGTGGGCGGCCAGCGCCGCGGCCGCGAGCTCCTCGTGCTCGTAGACCTCCTCCATCAGCGGGATCGGGTCCTTGTAGAGCGTGTCGCTCGCCACGATCCTGGGCCACGGCAGGCGATCCGGGTCGGCGCCCTCCACGCCGGCCGCCTTCATGACCTCGAGGAACTCGTGGGCGAGGAGGCCCTGGCCGATGACGCTCGGGTGCACGCCGTCGAGGCTGACGATGCCGCCCGCCTTGCGGCGCCCGGCGCGATCGACGTGGTAGTAGCGGGTGTCCATCGGCGCCGCGACGCCGTCCTTGAAGTACGCGGGGAACGCGTACGTGGGCTCGCCGCCTGTGCGGCGGTACGCGAGCCTGTCCAGGCTGCCGGAGATGTCGACGAGGTGATACCGCCGGGCGCGGTGGCGGGCGTTCCTCTCCTCGAGCAGCGCGGCGATCTGCGCGTTGCAGGCGTCGACCGTCGCGTCGATGAGCCGCGCCTCCGCCGCGGTGAGGTGCGGCGCGCCGGCCTCGACAAGGCGGGTGCCCCGCGCGAGCGGGGGATAGGTGTAATAGGGGAAGTAGCGCGGGACGCCCGGGAGCGGGTCGCCGACGCCGGCGGCGATGGGCGCGATCGTCACGTGGGGCACGTTGGCCACGAACACGCGCCAGCCCGGGTGCTCGTTGCGCCGCATGATCGTGTCGATGCGGTCGAGCAGCTCGCCGTACTCGGCGACGAAGTCGTCGGGCATCCAGAGGTTCCACTGCGCGCGGGTGCGCTCGTCGAAGCTGAGCGACACGGGCCGCCGGTCCGGCCTGTCCTCGGTCGCCGCGATGCTGAGGAGGATGGCCGAGCCGACCGCGTTGTTCGGGCCGAGCCAGAGCAGGAGGCTCTCGACGCCCTCGCCGCGCGCGTGGTGCGCGAGCCAGTCGAGCTGGCTGAACTTGTCGAGCCGCGGGTCCCGTGAGGGGTTGAGGACGCGGAGCGCCGTCCGGTAGAACGACGCGCTCGGGACATGGAGGAAGCCGTCGCCGGCGCCCGGGGCCGCCGCGATCCGCTCCTTGCAGAGCGCCGGCGTCACGAGCCACGCGTCGGCCACGTCGTAGCCGTACACCGAGGCGTTGTGGAACCAGGGGACGCTCCCGCCGCGGTACGGGCCGGCCCCCTCGCCGCGCTCGTAGTGGTCCTCGGCCACGTCGAGCACCCGGTTGATCTCGGTGACGAGCGCTGTCCACTCGAGCCCCTCGATCCTCGATCCGAAGGCGAGGTAGAGGCGGCGGAGCACCGCCTCGAGATCGAGGAGGAGCCCGTGGGCCGGGTAGTCGGGCACGCGGTACGCCGGGCTCGAGAACCCGTCGCCGACGTCGACGCCGAGCGCGCGCGCGATCCACGTCGAGTAGGCGAGGTGGGTGCGCGCCACGCCGAGCGACATGACGCCTTGAGAGATGCTGTCCCCGATGGTGAAGAGCTTCATGCTGCGGTCCTCACGCGTTCGTGGTCAAAGCGCGATGCTATCCGAACTCGCCGCGCAGCGCGGCAGGTTCGTCGCCCGGCGACGGCGCGGCGAGGGCTCAGCGCGACGCCGCGCGTCTGTGCAGGACGGCGCTGACGATGCGCACGGCGAAGAGCAGCGCGAGCAGCGCCGCGTAGATCAGCGGCTCGGTCGCGTCCTTCTTCACGCGGAGGAAGAAGTGCACGACCCCGAGGACGGCGGCGACATACGCGAGGCGGTGCAGGCGCTTCCAGCGCGCGGCGCCGAGGCGCTTCAGCATGCGCGCGGTCGACGTCGCCGCGAGCGGGATCAGCAGGAGGAGCGCGACGAAGCCGGCGAGGATGAACGGCCGCTCCGTGATGTCCTCGACGATCGTGCGAACGTCGAGCCCCTGGTCGACGATCGCGTACGTCAGGAAGTGGGCGCACGCGTAGAAGAAGGCGAGCAGCCCGAGCGCCTTGCGGATGCGGAGCGGGAACGTCCAGCCCGAGGCGAGCCTGAGCGGCGTCGCCGCCAGCGAGGCGACGAGCAGCACGAGCGCGAGGAGGCCGAGCTGGTTCAGCGCCTCGGCGACGGCGTTCGGCCCGAGCGCCCCGGTGGAAGCGCGCAGGCCGAGGACGACCAGCGGGATCAGGCCGCCCGTGACGATCGCGGGCGGGAGCCAGGCGAGCTTCCGGCCCGCCGGCGCGCCGGCGCGCGGCGGCGTGCTCGTCGTCCGCGCGGGATCCGCCGGGCGCGCCGCGTTCATCGGGCTCACCGGGCTCACGGGTCCTCCGGCCTCGCTGGCGAGCTCATCTTCAGAAGTTCTCCCGCAGGTCCATGCCGCTGTAAAGACCGGCGACCTCCTCCGCATAGCCGTTGAACGGCAGCGTGGGACGGCGCCTCAGCTCACCGATCCTCCGCTCGCTGGCCTGACTCCACCGCGGGTGAGCCACCGCGGGGTTCACGTTCGCATAGAACCCGTACTCGT
Source organism: Sorangium sp. So ce176 (assembly GCF_051519835.1). Taxonomy (NCBI): domain Bacteria; kingdom Pseudomonadati; phylum Myxococcota; order Polyangiales; family Polyangiaceae; genus Sorangium; species Sorangium sp. So ce176. The sequence continues at coordinate 8,787,448 of NZ_CP150371.1, read as the reverse complement.
CCGGCGCGGCCCGGCTCCATGTCGTCTTCGGCTGACGCTCGGTGAGCTTGATGCTCACGATCGATTTGCACCCCTTGAAGCCGTATTTCCAGGGGACGACGAGGCGAAGGGGCGCGCCGTTCTGTCCGAGCAGCGACTTGCCGTAGAGCCCCACGGCCAGCAGCGTGAGCGGGTGCATCGCCTCGTCGATCCGGAGCCCCTCGACGTAAGGCCAGTCGAGGACGTCGCTCCGCTGGCCGGGGAGCTGCGCTGGATCGAGCAGGGTGGTGAACTGGACATAGCGGGCGCGGGAGGTCGGCTCGAGGCGCCTGAGCAGCGCGGCGAGCGGGAACCCGAGCCAGGGGATCACCATCGACCACGCCTCGACGCAGCGCATGCGATAGACGCGCTCCTCCAGGGGAAACCACCGGAGGAGGGTGTCGAGATCGATGACCTCGGGCTTCTTGACCTCCCCCTCGCACGCGACGGTCCACGGGCGGAGCCGGAGCCGGCCCGCGTTCTCGGCCGGCTCGGATTTGCTCAGGCCGAGCTCGTAGTAGTTGTTGTAGGACACGATGTCCTCGTAGGCGGTGCGCGCTTCGTCGGTGACGAACGGGCTTCTGCCGCTGGTCACCGGGGGCGGCGCCGCCTCCGGCAGCGGGGGCGCGTCGGCGAGCGGCGCGGCGGACCCGCCGGGGGCGCCGCGCCCGGCCGTGTCCGCCACGCCCGCGTCGCCGCCCGTGAGCCAGACGAGGCCGCCGCCCACGGCCGACGCGGTGCCGGCGAAGAGCGCCGCGCTCTTCAGGAGCTCGCGCCGGCGCAGGGTGTAGAGCGCTGGAGGGGTGATCTCGTCGGAGGGCGGCTCCTTGGGCAGCTTGCTCATGCCCCCATTCTACGATCGGGGCGGGCTCCGGCCGCCCCCGGCGTCACGCGGCCGTCGACAGGAGGCGGAGCGCCCCGCCGGGCGCCTGGTGGATCGCGGGCAGCGCGAGCATCTGCGCGATGCGCGACGAGCGCTGCTCCACGCCCCGGGCGAGCGCCGCCCGCTCGCCCGCGCCGCGCGCGGCGAGGAGCGCCAGGACGTCGGCCCAGACGCGCTCGCGCCAGCGCGACAGCATCTCCATGGCCACCCAGGTCGCGAGGTCCGGGGCGTTGTCGCGGAAGAAGGCGCTCAGGGGGCAGCCGTGCCGGGCGGCGAGGCGCGCGAGCGCCTCGGCGACCGAGCGGCGGAGTATCGTATTCACCTCGTCGTGATCGTGCTTGAGCCGCGCGAGCATCCTCGGATCGTGCGTGTGCCCGAACTCGACGATCGTCGCGTGGATCCCGAAGACCAGATCGTAGTTGATGTGGGCGCTGAACCCGAGCAGGGCGTTCTGCACGGGCGGTGTGAACCGGGATGATGTGCTCGCGTACGCGATGTGCCACGCGCCGCAGTCCTGCGCCGCGCCCCGCTCGCACCAGCGGAACGTCTCGAGGTACCGCTCGCAGAAGCGGCCCGCGAGGCGCGAGATCCACGCCGGCTCGAGGAACACGCCGTCGCGCCGCTCGACCTGCGCCGCGACAGCGCGCGTGACGATCCCGTAAACGTCCGTGAACGCGGCGCGCCTGTCGCCCGCGGCGATGAGCCGCTCCGTCACGGTGTCGAGCACAAAGGCGGCATCGTGGACGCTCTTCGGAGACAGGTTAAGGCCGTCGATGCTGCTGCTCATGAAGTCCCCTCCTACTTCTTCGCTCGTCAAACAGACCTGATCTGATGCTCGAACTCCCGCATCCGACCGCCTCGCCTCGCCGTCGCGGCGCTGAGCTCCGCGAGCAGGGCCGCCGCGCGCGCAGCGCGAGCTGCGTGGCAGAGGCGCCGTCCTGCGGTTCGCCCGGCCCGGCCCGGTCTGCGGTCCCGGTGTGCGTCATCGCCATGTCGAAGCGGATCTACCGACCCGCCGGGTGAGAGATCGCCGCGCGCAGTGCCCGTGCTTCTCCTGCTGCCGGCCCCCTCTTGACCCAGCTCCGCGCAGAAGAGCGATGATTCGATGCGATCCTGGCGCACTCGCAGCGGGAGCCCCCCCCTCGCTGCGGCGCTCTAAGTTCAACTTACTCTACGACATGCTGTGGGGTGACCACAATTGTCTTATGACGCATGATCCCGTTCGGGACAGCTTCCGAGGCTATTCGAACTAGCGAGCTCGAACAAGCTGCTGTTGACCCTGACACGTTTCTTTGTCACGCGGGAGAGCCCCACGTCATCTTCCCGGTTGCGCTGCTACTGGAGCGTCGAAGGTCTGTCGCATTCAGAGAGAGACCACTCCGTGAGCGCAAGTCGCGGCGAGATGTTCTTGAAACAAGCCGAGTGGTTATCCCATGTTGGCTGTACGGCCCGGCCGACAGGAGCGATGGTTGTCTGGGAGGTCCCTGAGCCGACTCTAAGGAAACTCCCGATGAGTTTTCCACAGGAGCCCCGCAGATCTCGCGTGCTGGTGTAAAATTCTCTCAGGAACGGCGGATGGGGTCAGGGCCGCCACGAACGTCCTGGTCGGCCGCGCGGGCTGCTGACGCGGCGGGGGCTCCGGGATCCGCCTGTCATCGCGCGGCGTGCCCCCGGGGGGACGCCGGCGCCTAGGCGACGCAGCCTGCGCCTTGCGGCATGAAGGGCCATCCTGACGCGGAAAGCAGCGCCGACGGGCTCGCCCGGATCGGGCGAGCAAGGGCTCGTCCATGGCGCGCCGGACCCGGCGGCGCGCGGCAGCGGCGCGGGAGCAAGGCCCGCCGGCGTCGCAGACCGTCCGTGACGGCGCGATTCCGCCGCGGCGTGAAGCGGACGGGTCGACGTGGAGGGAAGGGGCTCCGTGATAAGGAGGGGGGACAGCGCGCGCCGCGGCCTCCGGGCGAGGGCCGGCGGCGCGGCGCTGCCGGGCGGCGTCAGCCGGTGCCGCCCTTGGCCTGCGCGTCGCGGTGGCGCAGCGTGGCGAGCAGGTAGTCGCGGTTCATCTGCGCGATCACGTCGAGCGCGATCTCCTTCGGGCAGACCGCCTCGCACTCGCCGATGTTCGTGCAGTGGCCGAAGTTCTCGACGCGCATCTGCCCCACCATGTTGAGGCTCCGCTGATCGCGCTCGGGCTCCCCCTGCGGCAGGATGTTGAGGTGCGTGAGCTTCGCCGCGGTGAACAGCGACGCCGACGCGTTCGGACAGGCGGCGACGCAGGCGCCGCAGCCGATGCACGCCGCCGCGTCCATGGAGCGGTCGGCGATCGGCTTCGGCACCGGGATCGCGTTCGCGTCCGGCGCGCTGCCCGTCGGCACCGAGATGTAGCCGCCCGTCGCCACGATCCGATCGAACGCGCTGCGGTCGACGGCGAGGTCGCTCACGACCGGGAACGCCTGCGCCCGCCACGGCTCGAGCCACAGCACATCGCCGTCCTTGTAGTGACGCATGTGCAGCTGACACACGGTCGTACCACGGAGGGGGCCGTGCGCCTGGCCGTTGATCATGAAGCCGCACATGCCGCAGATGCCCTCGCGGCAGTCGTGATCGAACGCGATCGGCTCCTCGCCCTTGAGGATGAGCCGTTGATTGAGCACATCGAGCATCTCGAGGAAGGACATGTGCTCGCTGACGTCGGGCACCTCGTACGTGACGAACCGGCCCGCTTCGTACTTGCCCTTCTGCCGCCAGACATGGAGGGTGAGGCGCATTATTTGTAACTCCGCTGCGTGGGGTGAACCTCGTTGAACTGGAGCGGCTCCCTGAAGAGCTCCTGGGCCTGGCCTTCGCCTCGCCATCCCCAGGCGGCGACATAGGTGAAGTTCTCGTCGTCGCGCCTCGCCTCGCCCTCGGGCGTCTGGTGCTCCTCGCGGAAGTGGCCGCCGCACGACTCCTCGCGGAAGAGGGCGTCGCGGCACATGAGCTCCGCCAGCTCGAAGAAGTCGGCGACGCGCGCCGCCTTCTCGAGCTCCTGGTTCAGGCCGGTGTTCGTGCCCGAGACGCGCACGTCGCGGTGGAACTGCTCCCGGAGCTCCGGGATCCGCGCGAGCGCGCCCTTCAGCCCGGCCGCGTTGCGCGCCATCCCGCAGTGCTCCCACATGATCTTGCCGAGCTCGCGGTGGAACGAGTCGACCGTGCGCGAGCCGGTCGTCGCGAGCAGCTTGTTCAGCCGCGCGCTCGCGTCGCGCTCGGCGTCGCGCACCGCCGGGTGCAGATCGTCGACCCGCTCGAGCTTCGTCGACGCGAGGTAATCGCCGATCGTGTAGGGGATGATGAAGTAGCCGTCGGCCAGGCCCTGCATCAGCGCGCTCGCCCCGAGGCGGTTCGCGCCGTGATCGGAGAAGTTCGCCTCGCCGAGCACGAACATGCCGGGGATCGTGCTCATCAGGTTGTAGTCGACCCAGAGCCCGCCCATCGTGTAGTGGATGGCCGGGTAGATGCGCATCGGGACGCTGTACGGGTCGTCGCCGGTGATGCGCTCGTACATGTCGAAGAGGTTGCCGTAGCGCTCCGCGATGGCCGCCTTACCGAGGCGCCGGATCGCGTCCGAGAAGTCGAGGTACACGCCGAGCTTCGTCGGCCCGACGCCGCGGCCCTCGTCGCACACCGCCTTCGCCGCGCGCGAGGCGACGTCGCGCGGCACGAGGTTGCCGAAGCTCGGGTAGCGGCGCTCGAGGTAATAGTCCCGCTCGCCCTCGGGGATGAGCTCCGGCGCGCGCGTGTCGCCCGGGTTGACGGGCACCCAGATGCGGCCGTCGTTCCTGAGCGACTCGCTCATGAGCGTCAGCTTCGACTGGTAGTCGCCCGAGACCGGGATGCACGTCGGGTGGATCTGGGTGAAGCAGGGGTTGCCGAAGAGCGCGCCGCGCTTGTGCGCCCGCCAGATGGCCGTGGCGTTCGACCCCTTCGCGTTCGTCGAGAGGAAGAAGACGTTGCCGTAGCCGCCCGAGGCGAGGACGACAGCGTCGCCGAGGTGCGTCTCGAGCGCCCCCGTGATCAGGTTGCGGGTGATGAGCCCGCGCGCCTTGCCGTCGACCACGATGAGGTCGACCATCTCGGTGCGCGGGTACATCTTCACCTTGCCGAGGCCGATCTGCCGCTCGAGCGCCTGGTAGGCGCCGAGGAGGAGCTGCTGCCCCGTCTGGCCGCGCGCGTAGAAGGTCCGCGACACCTGCGCTCCGCCGAAGGAGCGGTTCGCGAGCACGCCGCCGTACTCGCGCGCGAACGGCACGCCCTGCGCGGCGCACTGGTCGATGATGTTCACGCTGATCTGCGCGAGCCGGTAGACGTTGGCCTCGCGCGCGCGGTAGTCGCCGCCCTTCACGGTGTCGTAGAAGAGGCGGTAGATGCTGTCGCCGTCGTTCTGGTAGTTCTTCGCGGCGTTGATGCCGCCCTGCGCGGCGATGCTGTGCGCGCGGCGCGGAGAGTCCTGGAAGCAGAAGCTCTTCACGTTGTAGCCGAGCTCGGCCAGCGTGGCGCTCGCCGCGCCCCCGGCGAGGCCGGTGCCGACGACGAGGACGGTGTACTTCCGCTTGTTCGCCGGGTTGACGAGCTTCAGGTTGAAGCGGTGCTGGTCCCACTTCTTCTCGATGGGACCGTCGGGGATCTTCGCGTTGAGCTGCATGGTGGGGGACGCTCCGGGCTCAGCGGACCAGGCCGAACAGGACGGCCAGCGGGATGGACGAGAAGCCGGCGACGAGCAGGATCGACGACGCGGCCGCGAACTTCCTGAGCGCCGGCGTGTAGCGCGGGTGGGCGAGGCCCATCGACTGGAACATGCTCCACGCGCCGTGGTAGAGGTGCAGCCCGAGCAGGCCCATCGCCACGACGTAGGCAATCGCCACGGGCGCCGAGCTGAAGCCCTTCACGACGTTGTCGTAGGCGTCGAGCGGCACGAAGTCCGGGTGCACGGTGCCCGTCGTCAGGTGGAGCAGGTGATAGAGGATGAAGGCGGCGAGGACGCCGCCGCTCAGCAGCATCGTGCGCGCCGCGAGGTTCGGGTGCCTGTGCCCCTTCACCTGGTAGCGCACCGGCCTGGCAGCGCGGCTGTGCAGCGCGAGCGTGATGCCGGTGTAGAGGTGGACGACGAGAGAGGCGAGCAGGAGCAGCCGCGTCCCCCACAGCAGCGAGGGGGTCCCGTGGAGGAAGGCCGCATAGTCGTTGAACTTCTGCCGGCCGAGGAAGACCTGCAGGTTGCCGGCCATGTGGCCGATCACGAAGCCGAAGAAGACGACGCCGCTCAGCGCCATCGCGAACTTCTTGCCGACGAGATCCCGGTAGAAGAGCGCGACGCGCTGGGCCCTGGAGGGGAGAGTCGATGGGGCAGCAGTGGGGCTCATCGCTCCCCTCCTTTAGTGGGGCGTGAACGCGTTCGCCAGAGGGAATCTCGCGCACGATCGCCGAAGATTTTGCGGGCGGCGGCCGCTGATCTCGGGCCGCGCGCCGCCCGGGGGAGCGCGCCGCCCGAGCCGCTGCGGGCGGGGGCGCGTCAGGCGGCGCGCGGGCCGCGCGCGCGCCGTACCTTGTGACCGTAAAACGCGAGCGCGAGCTCGATCGCGAAGATGCCGATGGCCTGCTCTTCCTGGCTGGTGAACGCCGGCAGGCGCTCGTCGCGGAGCACCACCAGGCCGCCAAACGAGCTCTCGCCCAGCCGGAGCGGCGCCACGATGGCGGCGCCGAACCGATCGCCCTCCGCGGTGCAGAGCAGCTCGGGGGTGTCGTCCGCGCAGAGGCGGACGGGGGCGAGCGCGCCCTCGACCTGGCCGGCGAGCCGCGCGATGAACGCCGCCGGCACCTCGGCGCCGCAGGCCGCCTGGTAGAGCGCGGCCCCCTGGTCCAGCGCGAGCGAGAGAGCGGCGCCGGTCGTGTAGACCACCTTCGCCGCGAGGTCCACAGCGCGCTCCGGGAAATCGTCGCGCGAGAGGGACGCGGCGAGGGCGGCGCTCGCCTGGTGGACGGCGGCCACCGCGTCGAGGTGGGTGCGCAGCATCGCCGACCCGAGCAGCTTCTTCATGTCCTCGATGTCGTACGGCTTCTCGAGGATGCCGTAGGCGCCGCTCTTGATGCACTCGACGGCGGCCTGCGCGCTGGAGTACGGGGCGCCGACGATGATCTCGAGGTCCGGGCTGATCGCCTTGAGCGCGGCGATTGTCTCGCCGCTCTCCATGTCGGGCGCCCTCACATCGGCGACTGCGAGGTCGAACCGGCGCGCCCTGACGAGCTCGATCGCGGCGAGGCCGCTCTCCGCGCAGGTGACGTCGAAGCCGCCCTCGCGGAGCTCGACCGCGAGCCGGTCGAGGACCCTCGCCTCGGCGTCTACCACGAGCACATGGGGTCGGGCCTGGCTCACTGATGCCTCCTCCTCTGGTGTCCACAAGGGGTGGCCGCGCCGCCTCGCCGTCCGGCGCCGCCGTGATCGTTCGGTGACCACGTCTCGGTCGTGGCCGATGTCGCTCTCCACCCGGCGGGGCTCTCTTCGCTCTCTCCCCGACCGTCGAAAGTCCGCCTACGGTCCAATAGAGCCGGTATTCCAGCGAAACGGAAGCTGAAGCGGCGCGCGTTTCCTTTCTCCTTGACAGGGCGCCGCGTCGCGCCTTCAGCGCGGATGTGCTCCGGTGTGCCGACGGCGGCGGGCCGTGAGCGCACCGTGAGCGCGCCTCACCGGCGCGCCGCGCGGCGGAGGTGCGCGCGTGAGGGCCGATCTCGTCGCTCTCGGCGAGCGCGCCTCGCCGCGCGCGCCTCGCCGCGCGGTCGGACGAAGCGCCGGGCGTGGCCGCGGGCCGGCGCGCGCGGCGCGGGCCACCGGCCGCGCGCGGGGGGATCGACGATGACGACGTGACGCAGGGGACCAACGCCAACCGTCTTCCTGAGCTCCTTCCTCGGGACTCACCACGTCGTCCGAAACATGAAACCTATCTGACACAGAAGCGTTATAGGGACACTCCCGAAGATGGGTTGAAATCTCAGGATCTTCCCGAAGGCACCTCGGCTGCGGGCCGCGAAGCGTCGATTACGTTCATCCTGATCGAGGACGATCGCCTGCCCTGGTTGTCCGCCTGCCGTTGTGGGCGTTCCGAGGCTGGTATTCGTGGTGTTGACTGGACGATATGTGGCTTGACGGGAAAGCGCAGGTCGGTTCAGCTCGTCGGGCGGCCGGGGGGTCGCAGAGGGGGTCTGATGTTCATCGTCAGGAAGGGCGACATTCCGCTGTTGTCCCGTCGTTTCAAGGAAGCGGCTTCGCGCCTGCTCGAGCGCCATGAAGGGACTCCGTTCGAGCTGCGCTTCTGGGGCGGCGAGCGCCTGCGCTTCGGCGCGGGCGCGCCCGCGCTCTCCATGACGTTCAGGACGCGGCGGGCGCTCTGCGACACGGTCCTGCGGGGCACGCTGGGCCTCGGCGAGGCGTACATCCGTCGCGAGGTGACGTTCGAGGGAGATCTCGAGGACGCGCTCGCCGGCCTGTTCGAGCTCGCGCGGTCGGCGGGGCCCGTGCGATCGGTGCGAGCGCTCGGCTCACGCCTGCCGCGCCTGTCGCGCCTGTCACACGTCGCGCCGCCGCTGCTGTCGCTCGAGCGCGGCGCGGCGGGCTTGCTCGACGCGCTCGGGATCGGGCGGGGCTCCGGCGCGGCGCGGCGCGAGCAGCGCGCGGTCGAGCGCCATTACGGGCTCGGCAACGACTTCTACGCTCTCTACCTCGACAGGCGGCTCCAGACCTCGTGCGGTTACTTCAGGGCTCCGGGCGAGGCGCTCGACGACGCCCAGGCCCACAAGATCGCCCTCGTGGCGCGGAAGCTCGCGCTCCGGCGCGGGCAGCGGCTGCTCGATGTCGGGTGCGGGTGGGGGCACTTCATGTTCCACGCCGCCGAGGCGTACGGCGTGCAGTGCCTCGGGATCACCCTCTGCGAGAACCAGGCGAGGTACATCCGCGAGCAGGCGGCGGCGCGCCGGCTCCCGGTCGAGGTCCGCGTGATGAGCCACGAGGAGCTCGAGGCCGAGCCGCGGTGGGATCGGCTCGTCTCCCTCGGGTCGATGTGCCACGCCGGCGAGCGCCGGATCGAGGTGTTCTACGACCGGGTGAAGGCGCTGCTCGCCGAGGGCGGCGTCTGCCTGCTCGAGAGCGTCACCAGGGCGCAGGAGTCGCGGTGGGCCGACCCGTTCCTTCAAGAGCACATCGTCCCCGGCTACTGGCCGCCGTCGCTCCAGGGGATGGCGTCGCGCGCCGAGGCGCGCGGGCTCGACGTGCTCGACACGGAGAACCTGCGGCGCCACTCCGCCCTGACGGCGCGCTGCTGGCGCAAGAACTTCCTGGAGAACCGCGACAAGATCGCGCGGGTCACCGGGTTCGACGCGGCGTTCATGAGGAAGTGGGAGTTCTACCTCGCCTGCGCCGCCGCGGCGTTCCGCACCGGGCACCTCGGCTTCATGCAGATGGTGCTGTCGAACGGGGCGCCGCGCGATTACCCGCTCGCGCGCGATGCCCTGCACGCCGCGGACGAGGCCGCTCCGCGGGAGCGCGCGCCGATCGTCCCGGCCGCGCAGTTCAGCCTGTGGGGGGCGTCCGCGCCTTCCTGAGCCGCCGGGCGCGCGACGTCCGGCCTGCCGCGCGCCGTTCGCGCGCGGCGGATCGCGGGGAACGCGCGCCGTTCGCGCGGAAGATCACGGGGAGCGCGCGGCGCTCGCGCGCGGAAGATCTTGTGAAGCCCGCGCCGCCAGCTATCAGCTAGATCATGAGCGAAAGGCTACCGGCCGTCGCGCGCCGCGGCGCGGCGTGCTCGTGGTCCGCGCCGCGCGGCCGCCTCCGGGGGCGCGGGGCCGAGGCCGCCTCCGTCCTCCTCGCGCTCGCCCTGTGCGCGCTGCTCTCCGGGTGCACCGAGGTGCGCTACGTCGCGCAGGCGAGCCTCGGGCAGCTCTCGATGGCGTGGCGGACCGAGTCGCTGAAGGACGCCTCCCTCGACGCCCGCCGGTCGTGGCGGACGCGCGCGCTGCTGCGCGAGGTGCCGCACATCAAGCGCTTCGGAGAGCACCACGGGCTCACTCCGACCGGCAACTACACGACGTACGTCGAGCTCGATCGCCCGGCGGCCGTCTGGGTGGTGAGCGCGTGCGAGCCGCTCCGGTTCCGCTCGAAGACCTGGAGCTTTCCCATCGTCGGCACGGTCCCGTACCTGGGGTGGTTCGAGCTCGAGGACGCCAGGGAGTTCGCGGCGCCGCTCAAGGCGGCCGGCTGGGACGTGGACGTGCGCCCGGCGGGCGCCTACTCGACGCTCGGCTGGCTGGAGGATCCGGTCCTCTCCACGATGATCTCGAGCGGCGACGAGGCGCTCGGCGAGCTCGCCAACGTGGTGCTGCACGAGTCGCTGCACGCGACGCTGTACATCAAGGGCCAGACGCGGCTGAACGAGAGCCTCGCGAGCTTCGTCGGGGACGAGCTCGCCAAGCTCTACATGGACGAGCGGGTGGGCCCCTTCTCCCCGGAGAAGACGTCCTACATGCGGGAGCAAGAGCGGAGCGAGGCGCGGGCGCGCGCGCTGCACGCCGCCTACGTGCACCTGAACCGGCTGTACGAGTCGCCGGCCCCCGACGCCGAGAAGCGGGCGGAGAAGGAGGCGGTGCTCGCCCGGCTCAGGGCCGACATCGGGGCGCGCCGCCGGCTGAACAACGCCTCGCTCGTGCAGTTCCGCGTCTACAACTCGGGCACCCCGGAGCTCAGGGCGCTGCTCGCGACCTGCGGCGGGAGCTGGCCGAGGTTCCTGGGCGCGCTGAGGAAGCTCGAGGGCCAGCGCTTCTCCGCGCCCCAGGAGAACATCGGCCAGGTGGTCGAGCCGCTGATCCAGGCCGGCTGCCGGTAGCGCGGCGCCGCGCGCGCACACGCTGCGCGGCGCGCGGCGCGCCGGGCGCCGCGCGCAACCCCGCGGCGCGCCTCGCTGCGATCCGCGCTGCGCGCCGCGTGCCCTGCTGCGCGCCTGGCTGCGTGACGCGCTGCGCGCCGCGCTGACGCGTGCCGCGCAGCGTCGTGCCGCCATTCCGTAATTCTTCACTCCCACCGCGTCGCAATGGGCGTATCGACCCTCGGGGCCTGGACATGCTCCTGTCCAGGTGAGGTTTGCGTTCTGGATCTGCACCCATCCCTGGATCGAAGCAGTCCCTGCGGAAATGTATTACGGGGCCCGTACTTCGAGCCTACGCGGATCGGACGCTGGCGGCCAAATTCGCCGCATTTCTGGCCGCCGGGGGCCGGGTCCGTGGTGCATTGCCGGTTGGCCCGCCGGTTGCTCAATGTATCCGTCAGATGTCGCTCCCGTTCGCCGTTCTGTTTCAGGGGGACTCGACGGGAGCGGCCCCCCTGGCACATCGTTCGCAATGCAGGCCCTCGTCCCTGGGGGACGACGAGCGAGGTGATCGACGGCAGCGTCTGCCGGGCGATCGTTACCCCGCCGCCACCCGGACGCCACGGGGCTTGCTATCGGGCTCCTTGATTGACTTTTCGCCGAACGCCGGCGAGGACTTCGGTTCACCTGATGACAGCCGCCTTGGGGCGATGAAGGAGGATGATTGAGGTGCGCGTGACGCGCGCCGAGCGAGTTGGCTTATCGTGATCAGCCTGTCGAACTTGGTCCGAGCTTCTCTTACCTCTTCTTCGGCTCTCGAACGACTCTGCTTCATGCTTCGCTTCCGCTGTCCCGTCGCTTCTCTTGAGCTTGTTCTTGCGATCCTGGTCAGCGCTTGACGCTTCGCTTCGCCTCGCTCTTTCGCTTTGACTGCCTTCTTGGACTGTCTTACCCTTCCGCTTCGTCTTCGCTTCCTCTTCGTTCTTCTCTCTTCGCTTGGTTCCGGCTTCTGATTCTGGCTTGTGATTGTAGCTTCTGATTCTGACTTTTAATTCCCGCTTCTGATTCTTGTTTCTTGTTTCTTGTTTCTTGTTTCTTGTTTCTTGTTTCTGATTCCCGCTTCTTTCTTCCTTGATCACGCTTCGTATCGCTTTCCTCTCTTCTCTGTCTTCGCTCTCGTGACCGCGGGCCTTGTCGGGCACCGCCGGTGGATCCCCCCATCCGCCGGCGCTCCTGGGTGGCCCCGGTGGGTCCGGCAGCGGATCCCAGGCCGGCGGGCTCTCCCGACCGGCCTTTCTTTTTTTGCGCGCGGGAGAGCGCGGCCGCGCGCCCTTCCGCTGGGCGCGCCCGGCCGGAGGAGCGCTGGGCGTGGGGGCCAGCGGGCCCGGGCCGAACCGCTCGACCTCGCCGGCGAGTTCCACTAACGACGAGCGGGTCGAGCGAACCGCCGCGCCCTCCTCGCCGCCTGGGTCGTCGTCGAGGGGCGCGGTCCAGCGGAGGAGCGGAGATGATGCAGGAGCATCGCGGTGGGCGCGGGCAGCGCGTCGACCTCACGAATTGCGCGGCCGAGCCCATCCACATCCCCGGCAGGATCCAGCCGCACGGCGCGCTGCTCGCCCTCTCTCCCGGCGATCTCGCCGTCCGGCATGTCAGCCTGAACATCGGCGCCCTGCTGGGGAGCGGGACGGAGGGGCTCCTCGGGCGCGCGCTCCCCGAGCTCCTCGCGCCGGCGGAGGGCGGAGATCTCGAGTCCGTCCTCCGGTCGCCGGACCCCTCCGCGATGAACCCCCTCAAGGTGAGGCCCAGGAACGGCGGCGCGAGCGCGTGGCTCGACGCGATCGTGCACCGGGCTGGCGAGCGGCTGATCGTGGAGCTCGAGCCCGCGGCCTCGCCCGGAGACGTGTCGTTCTCGAGCGTGTACCGCGTGAGCCACGCGGCGATCGAGCGGATCCAGTCGGCGGAGGGGCTCTTCGAGGCCTGCGACGTGACGGCCGAGGAGATCAAGCGCCTGACCGGGTACGACCGGGTGATGATCTACAGGTTCGATCGCGACTGGAACGGAGAGGTCATCGCCGAGGCCAGGGAGGCGGACATCGAGCCTTATCTCGGGCTGCGCTATCCGGCCTCCGACATCCCGCCGCAGGCGCGGGAGCTCTATCTCCGGAACTGGCTCCGCATCATCCCGGACGTCGGCTATCAGCCCTCGGACATCGTCCCGGAGCCGGACGCGCCCATCGATCTGAGCTTCTCCGTGCTGCGGAGCGTCTCGCCGATGCACATCCAGTATCTCAAGAACATGGGTGTCGGCGCCTCGATGAGCGTCTCGCTCATCCGCGAGGGCGTCCTCTGGGGGCTCATCGCCTGCCACCATCGCACAGCGAGGCCGCTGTCGTTCGAGATCCGGCAGGGCTGCGAGCTCTGCGGGAGGTTCCTGTCGATCCAGCTCGCGGCCAAGGAGAAGCTCGAGGACAGGGGGCGAAAGCTGGAGCTCGAGGCGCTGACCGACGAGGTCGTCGCCACCGTCTCGCGGCAGGAGGACCTCATGGCCGGGCTCTCGGAGAGCGCCGGAGCGCTCATGAAGCTCGCGGGGGCCTCGGGCGTCGCCCTGTTCCACGGAGATGCGGTGACGCCGCTCGGGCTCTCGCCCGCGCCCGAGGAGCTCAGGCGCCTGCACGCGTGGATCCGGCGCCACGTCGCGGATCGGCCGGTGTTCCACACCGAGAGCCTGGCGAGGCTCGAGCCCGCCCTCGCCGGCATCAAGGACGCGGCGAGCGGCGTGCTGTGCATCTCCATCCCCGAGCCGGATCCCTGGTACGTGGTCTGGCTCCGGCCCGAGGTGATCCAGACCGTGAACTGGAGCGGCAACCCCGAGAAGCCGGTGGAGAGCTCGGCCGAGGGCACGGTGCTCGGGCCCCGGCGCTCCTTCTCCCTGTGGAAGCAGATCGTCGAGCGGACCGCCGTCGCCTGGAGGCCCGCCGAGATCGAGGCGGTCGAGCTGCTCCGGCGCGCGCTCATCGAGCTCGATCTCACGCGGCAGGTCGTCCGGGAGCGGAGCGCGCGCGCCGCCGCCGAGCGGAGCAACGCCGAGCTGGAGCAGTTCGGGTACATCGTGGCGCACGACCTCAAGGAGCCGCTCCGCGGGATCAAATCGTTCTCGACCTTCGTGATGGAGGACGACGGGGCGGCGCTCTCGTCCGAGTCGCAGAGCCACATGCGGCGCATCGACGACCTCGCCGGACGCACGATGGAGTTGATCAACTCTCTTTACGAATACTCCCGCGTCACCCGCGTGGACTTCTCCTTCGGAGAGATCGACCTCGGCGAGGTGCTCGCGGACGTCGAGCGGCGGCTCGCGGGCACGCTCCGGCAGCGCGGCGCCGTGATCCGCGCGCCGCGGAGGCTCCCCAGGGTGTTCTGCGATCGCATCCGGATCGGGGAGGTGCTGGCGAACCTCATCGCGAACGGCATCAAGTACAACGTGAGCCCCGAGCCCTGGGTGGAGGTGGGGTTCGATGAGACCACCATCCCCACGATCTTCCACGTCAGGGACAACGGGGTGGGCATCCCCGCGGACGAGCGGCACCGGCTCTTCACGATATTCGAGCGGCTCTCGACAGCGGCGCAGTACGGCGAGGGGACGGGCTCGGGGCTCGCCATCACGCAGCGGATCGTCGAGCGGCACAAGGGGAAGATCTGGGCGGAGTCGCCGCCGGGCGGGGGCACGACGTTCTACTTCACGCTCGCCGAGGCGCCCCTCACGGACCCGTGAGCCCGGGCGAGGCCGCGGGCGTCGACCTCGGGGCGCGCGGCGCACGTCAGAGACGTCAGAGGCCGTCGTCCCCGGGCGCGCGCCGCGGGTGGACGGTGGCGGAGACGATCTTCCAGTCGCCCTCGACCTTCTCCATCCGGAGCGCCACGGGCAGCTCGTCGCGGCGGACCGGCTGTCCGTGCCGCGCGCCCGTGACCGTCGCTGTGGCGGTCACCTCGGCGGTCATGCCGGCGGGGTCGACCTGGACGTCGGTGCCGCCGAAGCGCACGTCCGCTGTCTGGTAGACGATCGCGGCCTGGGTCGCGGCCGCCGTGAGGTCGTCCCGGCCGCTGAGCCGATCGTCGATCTCGACGATGCGGGCGCTCGCCTCCTTCGTGAAGATCTCGGCGAACTCCTTGCGAACGCGGCCGTGGCGCACCAGCGGGTTCCGCTCGCCGTCGTCGATGCGCACCGCGTCCTCGAGCTGGGTGAGGCGCTCGCGGATCCGGTCCTCCTCGGAGGGCGAGAACAGCAGCGCCACCACGGCGAGGACGACACCGACGGCGATGAGCCCGAGCGGGAGCCAGCGCTTCATGCAGGGAGTATAGGCGACGGCGCGCGCAAGGTCCGCGCAGGCGCGCGCGAGGTCGGCCGGGGCGCGCGGAACGGCGCGCCGTGGAGGCCCCCGTCAGGCGCGCAGGCTGGTGGCGGCGAGGGCGCCCACCTTGAGCGCGCTCAGGATCGCCTCGCGGAGCCTCGCGGAGCCGAGCACCTCTTTCCAGAGATAGCCCGCGATGCCGAGCGACTGCGCCCGCGTCAGCATCATCGGAGCCGGCTGGCCTGTGATGAAGATCACCGGGGCGTCGGTGATGCGCTTCAGCTCCTCGAGCACCGCGAGGCCGTCCATGTCGGGGAGGCGGTAATCGAGGATGATGCAATCGGGCGGGCTCTTCGCGCACTCCTCGAGGGCGGCCTTCCCCGTGGGCGCCTCGATCAGCTTGACCTCGATGTCGCCCCAGTCCTTCAGATAGCGCCGGTAGATGGTGCGATCGATCTCGCTGTCCTCGACGAGGAGGACGACTGCCTTGCGGAGCGCCATGGGGACCAGACTCCCTTCTCCAGGTGCCCCGCGCAACATGGATGGCGTCGATAGCGCGTGGGGCGCCGCCCGGACGGTCGCACGGGCAGCCCCTGACGCGGCTGGCCGGCGGCGCTGACGAGCGGCTAGCTCCCGACGATCGGCTCGAGGCACCTGTCGCGCGCGTCGCGGAGCGCGCCGAGCGCGACGTCGATGACCTCGCCGCCGGCGGCCTCGATCGTGAGGCGGTCGCCGCCTGTCGCGCCGAGCTCGATGCACGGCACGCCCGCGGCCTTCGCCCTGCGCGCGACCTCGGGCGCGTCCTCGGGCCGGACGCTCACCACGATGCGGCTCGGCGCCTCGCCGAACAGCGCCTCGGCGAGCTCCTCGCCCTCCGGCAGCTTCACCCGGGCGCCCACCATCGCCGCCGGGTCGTCGACGGCGGCGCAGCACTCGCCGAGCGCGATCGCGAGCCCGCCGTCCGAGACGTCGTGCGCGCTCTGGAGGAGCCGCGGCCGCGCGCGCGCGAGCTCGAGGCAGAGCGCCTGCAGCCGCGCCTCGCGGTCGAGATCGAGCGCGGGGCTCGGGCCCTTCACCTCGCCTGTGTGGCGCGCGACGTACTCCGAGCCGCCGAGCGGGCCGCCGCGCAGGTCGCCGAGCAGCAGCACCGCGAGGCCGGCGGAGGGGAACGAGGCCCGCAGCACGTCGCCCGCGTCCGCGACGAGGCCGACCACCGCCACCGTCGGGGTCGGCAGGATCGCGCGGCCGTCGGTCTCGTTGTAGAGCGACACGTTGCCGCTGACGACGGGCACCGAGAGCGCGCGGCACGCCGCGGCCATGCCGTCGATCGCGAGCGCGAACTGCCGCATGATCTCCGGCCGCTCGGGGTTGCCGAAGTTGAGGCAGTCGGTGAGGCCGATCGGCTCGCCGCCCGCGCACACGACGTTGCGGCACGCCTCGGCCACCGCCATCGCCGCGCCCTGGAACGGGTCGAGCTCGCAGAGGCGGCCGTTGCAGTCGCTCGAGAACGCGAGCAGCTTCTCGAACCGCTGGCCGTCCTTCTCGCACGGGACGCGCACAACCGCGGCGTCGCTGCCCGCCCGGACCTCGGTGCCGCCCCGCACGATCTGGTCGTACTGCCGCCACACCCACGCGCGCGAGCCGAGGTTCGGCGAGCCCGCCATCTCAAGGAAGAGCCCGGACCAGGAGGGCGGCGCCGGGATGGCGCGCGGGTCGAACGCGCGGCGCGCCGGCAGCGTGGCGTCGTCGCGCTGCGGGCGGTCGTACTTGGGCGCCGCGTCGGTGAGGAAGTCGACAGGGAGATCGCAGACGACGACGGGTTGGCGGGCGACGGCGGCGACGCCGGCGGCCGCGCCGCCGAGCGGGTCGTAGCCGGGCGTGGCGCGCACGACCCAGCGGCCCGTGTCGGTCACCTTGCCGATGATCGCCGCGTCGAGCTCCCACTTCGTGCAGATCTCGATGACGCGCGCCTCGCAGCCGGGCTTCGCGACGAGGAGCATGCGCTCCTGCGACTCGCTGAGGAGCATCTCGTACGGCGTGAGCCGGGCGGCGCGCCGCGGGACGAGGTCGAGGTCGAGGTCGAGGCCGCTGCCGCTCCGGCCCGCCATCTCGACCGACGACGAGGTGAGCCCGGCGGCGCCCATGTCCTGGACGCCGACGAGCAGGTCCTCCGCGAAGATCTCGAGGCACGCCTCGAGCAGGAGCTTCTCCATGAAGGGATCGCCGACCTGCACGGTGGGCCGCTGGCTCGGGCCGCCCTCGGAGAACTCGTCGGAGGCCATCGTCGCGCCGTGGATGCCGTCGCGCCCCGTCTTGGCGCCGACGTAGAGCACGTTGTTGCCGACGCCGCTCGCGCGCCCGTAGAAGATGCGGTCGGCGCGGACGACGCCGCAGGTGAAGGCGTTGACGAGGATGTTGCCGTCGTAGGCGCGGTCGAAGAAGAGCTCGCCGCCCACGGTCGGCACGCCGATGCAGTTGCCGTAGCCGCCGACGCCCGCGACGACGCCGCGGAGGAGCTGCGGCGTGCGCGGGTGGTCGGGCCGGCCGAAGCGGAGCGAGTCGAGGTTGGCGACGGGGCGCGCGCCCATGGTGAAGACGTCGCGCAGGATGCCGCCGACGCCGGTGGCCGCGCCCTGGTAGGGCTCGATGTACGACGGGTGGTTGTGCGACTCCATCTTGAAGACGGCCGCGAACCCGTCGCCGATGTCGACGATGCCGGCGTTCTCGCCGGGGCCCTGGATGACGCGCGGGCCGGTCGTGGGCAGCCGGGAGAGGTGCACGCGCGAGCTCTTGTACGAGCAGTGCTCGCTCCACATCACGCTGAGCACCCCGAGCTCGGTGAACGTCGGCTGCCGCCCGAGCCGCTCGCGCGCGCGCTCCCACTCGCTCGGCGAGAGCTTGTGCGCCTGCGCGAGCGCGAGGTCGACCGGCGGATCGCCGGGGAAGGAGGAGGGGGACGCGGGGTTCACAGGGTCGACAGCCATCGCGCCCCTAGCTAGCGCAAGGACGGGGGGAACGGAAGCGGGTGAGCGCGCTCTACGCGTCTCGCTTCACGAGCAGCGCGGTGAGATCGTCTATCTGCTTGGCCGAGCCGGCGAAGCGGCGCACCTCGGCGAGGAGGGCGCCGAGGATGTCGGAGGTGGGCCGCGCGTGCAGGCGGTGGATGAGATCGCCCACACGCTCCTTGCCGAACACCTGGCCGGCGGCGTCCTGGTACTCGTAGAAGCCGTCGGTGAGCAGCACGAGGAGGTCGCCCGGCGCCATCACGAGGGGCGGCGTCGGGGGCAGGTCGAGGTCGCTGAACATGCCGAGCGGGACGGTCGACGGATCGCGCCACACGATCTGGCCCTCGGCCGCCCGGTAGTGGAGCAGCGGCCCCTGCCCGGCCGCGTGGTAGCGGAGCTGGTGCGTGGTCGGGTCGAGGATGCCGAGGAACGCCGTGATGAAGCGGTCGTTCGGCAGGTCCTCGATGAGCTGCTGGTTGATGTGGTGCATCAGCGCGTCCATGTCGGCCGAGAGGCGGAGGCCGATGCGGAGCATCGCGCGGAACTGGGTGATGCTGAGCGCGGGGCCGATGCCGTGGCCGGCCGCGTCGGCGAGCAGGAGGAGGATCGGCGGCGCGTCGGTGCGCTCGTCGAGCCGGATGACGTCGTAGATGTCGCCGCCGGTGTCGTCGGCCGGCTTGCTGAACGCCGACAGCGAGTATCCGGGGCAGCGCGGGAGCCGCCGCAGCAGGATGTTCTGCTGGATGTCGCGCGCGATGGTGAGGTCGTGCTCGAGCTTGATCTTGATCATGCGCTCCTCGAGCAGGAGCGTGCGCTGCACGGCGACGGCCGCCTGCGCCGCGAGCAGCTCGGCGACGTCGCGCTCGTCGGGGCCGAAGTGGCCCACGGCCGAATTCAGCATCTGGAGCACGCCGACGAGCTTGTCGTCGAGCCCGATGAGCGGCACCGTGATCAGGGATTTCGTGTGATATCCCGTCCGGCGGTCGATCTCGGGGTTGAACCGCGGGTCGGCATAACAATCGTCGACGACGACGGTCTGGCGCCTGCGCGCGCACTCGCCGGCGATGCCCTTGTCGATGCTGACGCGGATCTGCGCCTCGCCCGTGGCGACACGCGAGTAGAGCTCTTTGGCCTCCTCGTCGTAGAGGAAGACGCTGCCGCGGTCCGCGTCGATCACCTCCCGCCCCGTCTTGATGATGAGCTCCAGGAGCTCCGTGAGATCGCACGGCGCCGCGAGCTTGCGCGACACGTCCAGGATCAGGATGAGCGACGACGCATCGATCAGGGAGGGAGTGCCCACGCGCATGCGGCCGGAGAGTTTGGGCTACGTGGAAATAGGGGTCAAGACATGGTCTCGCCCGGGATGTCCGCGGCGAACCTTTCCGAACCTGTCACCCGGCGCGTCGCGCCGCGCTCGCGTGGGATCGGCGCTCTGCGCATCGTCTCCGGGCGGCGTTTTCTCGAGCACCGGCGGTCGAGAGCGCCCCGGCGACGAGGCGAGAGCGCGCGAGCGCGTGGATCGACGTCGGCGTCGCGCCGCCCGCGGCGGTGGAGTCGGCGCTACCACCTCGGCCCTACCTGTCCTAGAACACGCGACGCACACTCCCTTGAAAGCGAGCTCTTCATGATCCGCCTCCGTCTCGCCGCCCTCGTCCTGCCCGCTGCCCTTGTCGCGGCCGGGTGCGAGGCGCCGCCCGCGCCCGTGGGCGCGGCGCCCGACGCGTCGCCCACCCCCGCCGCGCCGTCCTCGGACCCGCCGCTCGCCTCCGCCGCGCAGCCCGCCGCGCCGCCGGCGAGCGCCGCCGCGGCGCCCGAGGACGCGGGCGCGCTGGCCGTGGCGGCGGACGCGGCGGCGCCGGACGATGCGGGCGCGCCGGCGGGAGACGCGGGCCAGCGGCCGCCGAGGGACGCCGGCGGCGCGGCGGAGCCGGCGGACGCAGGCGCCGCGGCGGCGGCGGACGCGGGCGGCGGGCCCGCCGAGACGCCGGCGGCGTCCGCCGCGCCCGGCGCGGGCGCGCCGCCCTCGATGCCGCCCGCCGAGGCGGGATCCGCGGAGGCGGTGGCGGCGGAGGTCGACACGATCTTTGTGGGCAAGACTACGTATCTCGCGCGCTTCAAGCAGGAGCACACCCAGAAGATCTCCGGCGCCGTCAAGAAGCAGAGCGGCGTCGTCTCGGTCGAGAAGCCGAACAAGATCTCGTTTCGCTACGATCCGCCGAACCAGAACCGCATCGTGTCCGACGGCGTGTCGCTCAAGATCTACGTCGCCGAGGACCGGCAGATGTTCGTCACGCCGGTGCAGAGCTCGGAGTATCCCGGCGCGCTCTCGTTCCTCATGGGCCACGGGCTCCGCCCGTCGTTCACGTTCACCTTCAACGAGAAGGCGAGCTTCGAGGGCGGCCCCGTGCTCGTCGGCAAGCCGCGGGCGCCGACTCCCCACTACGAATTCGTGATGTTCTATATCGACAGGGCGCTCCTCGCGAAGAAGGACCCGGGCGTCATCCGGCGCGTCCTCATCGTCGACGCGCAGGGCAACCGGAACCGGTTCGACTTCGAGGACGCATCGCAGCCCGCGTCGATCGATCCCGGGGAGTTCCGGTTCACCGCGCCGCCCGGCACCGACGTCAAGCAGAACCGATGATCCCGCGACTCGACCTCTCGGAGCTCTTCCCCGACTTCCATCCAGCGTGGATCCTCGCCGAGGACGAGGACCTCATCGTTGTCGACAAGCCGGCAGGCATGTCGACGCACGCGCCGGAGGCGGATCGGGTCGACGACGTGGTGACGCGCCTCCGCGCCTTCCTGCGCGGCCGGGGCGAGGCCGACGACTACCTCGGGATCCACCAGCGGCTGGATCGCGACACCTCGGGGGTGCTCCTGTTCACGCGCCGGCGGGAGGCGAACGCCGCCGTCGCGCGGCAGTTCGAGGGGCGCACGGTGCAGAAGACGTACGTCGCCGCCGTCTCAGGCTTCGGCGACCGCGCGCCGCGCGGCACCCTGCGGCACCGGCTCGTCCCGGCCCCGGGCGGCGCGATGCGCGCGATCGCCGAGGCCGGCGCGGGGCGAGAGGACCGGGGCGCGGGTGGCAGGAAGAAGGGCGGGGGAGGCGCGGAGCGGGGCGGGGGGCGAGAGGACAGGGGCGCGGGCGGCGCGCTGGCGATCACCCGCTACCGGCTCCTCGAGCGCCGCGGCGACCGCGCCCTGCTCGAGCTCCGGCCCGAGACCGGCCGCACCCACCAGCTCCGGGTGCAGCTCGCCGCGATCGGCCTGCCGATCGTCGGCGATCCGCTCTACGGCGGCGTCGAGGCCCCGCGCCTGCTCCTGCACGCCGCCGAGCTCCGCCTCGACCACCCGGCCACGGGCGCGGCCGCGGCCTTCCGTTCGCCGCCGCCGGCGGCCTTCGAGGCGTGGCTCGCGGCCGCGCCGGCCGACCCGTACGCGGGGGGCGTCGAGGCCGTCGAGCGCGCCCTGCGCGAGGCCGCCGAGCGGCGCTACGGCGTCGCGCGCGCGGGCGACACAACGGCGCTCCGCCTCGTCCACGGCGCGGGCGACGGCCTGCCCTCCGTCTCGGTCGACCTCTACGGCGAGCACCTCGTTGTGTCGCTGTTCGGCGGCGGCGAGGGCGAACCGGGCGCGCCGCCCCGGGAGGTCGTGCTCGACGCGGCCCACCGGCTCGGGGCGAAGGGCGTCTACGTCAAGGTGCGCCCGAAGCACGCGAGCGTCATCGTCGACGCGCGCCGCGAGGAGTTCGCGCCGCGGCACGCCGTCCGGGGCGAGAGCGCCCCCGAGGAGTTCACCGTTCTCGAGCACGGCCTGCCGTTCAAGGTGCGGCTCGGCGACGGGCTCTCGACCGGCATCTTCCTCGACCAGCGCGAGAACCGGCGGCGGGTGCGCGAGCTCGCCCGGGGCGCGCGGGTGCTGAACCTGTTCGCCTACACGGGCGCGTTCACCGTGGCGGCCGTGGCGGGCGGCGCGCGCGAGAGCGTCACGGTCGACGTGTCCCGGGGCGCGATCGCGTGGGCGCGCGACAACCTCGACGCGATCGGCGCGGATCCGGCGGCGCACGTCGTTGTCGAGGCCGACGTGTTCCCGTGGCTGAAGGCCGCGGCCCAGGCCGGCCAGCGCTTCGATCTCATCGTGCTCGATCCGCCGAGCTTCGCGACAACGAAGAAGAGCCGCTTCAGCGCCGCGAGCGATTTCGGCGCGCTCGCCGCGCTCGCCTTCCGCCTCCTCGCCCCGGGGGGGAGGCTGCTCGCCTGCACCAACCACCGGGGCATCGCGCGCCCCAGGTTCCGGCGCCATTTGCACGAGGCCGCGCGTGAAGCAGGATGCGACGTCGTGCAGATGAAAGACCTCCCCGATCCCGTCGATTTTCCGAGCGAGCCAGGCACCGAGTCCCATCTGAAGAGCGTCCTCGCCAGCGTGGGCGCGCCGGGCGCGCCGGCCGTGAAGGGCGCGCCGGCCATGAAGGGCGCGCCGGCCATGAAGGGCGCGCCGGCCGTGAGGGCCGCCAAGGGCGCGCCGTTCGCGAGGGCCGCGAAGCCGGGAGGCGGCCGCAAGGGGCCGACGGCGCCGGCGCGGCCGCCCCGCCGAGGTGCGCGATGAGCCAGCGTCGCCTGCTGATCACGATCCGCTCGTACGCGTACCTGGAGCCTGCTTTCCTCGCCGCCGGCGACTTCGAGCCAGGCCTCGTCGAGCGCAAGTGCTTCCCGGACGGCGAGCGTTACCTGCGCGTCGCGGTCGACTGCTGGGGGCGCGATGTCGTCCTGCTCGGCGGCGCTCCCCAGGACCTCGACTGGCTGGAGATCTACGACCTCGGCTGCGCCATCTCGCGCGCCGGCGCCCGGTCGCTCTCGATCGTGATGCCGTATTTCGGCTACGCGACCATGGAGCGGGCCGTGAAGCCGGGCGAGGTGGTGACAGCGAAGACGCGGGCGCGGCTCATCTCGGCGATCCCCACGTGCGACGCGGGCACGCGCATCTTCCTCTTCGATCTGCACACCGACGGTATCGAGTTCTATTTCAGCGACTCGCACGTGACGCGCCACCTGTACGGCGCGCCGCTCATCACGCAGGCGGTCCGCGAGCTCATGGGCGACCGGCCCTACGTGCTCGCCGCCACGGACGCCGGCCGGGCCAAGTGGGTGCAGAGCCTCGCCCGCACCCTCGGCGTCGACCCGGCGTTCGTCTACAAGGAGCGGCGCGGGGACGGCATCAGCGTGACCGGCATCAACGCCGATGTCTCCGGCCGCGAGGTCGTCATCTACGACGACATGGTCCGCACCGGCTCGTCGCTCGTCCAGGCGGGGCGCGCCTACCTCGCCGCCGGGGCCTCGAAGGTCCACGCCGTCACCAGCCACCTCGTCCTGCCGGGCGACTCGCTCGAGAAGATCCGGAAGGCGGGCGTGTTCACGACGCTGCTCGGCACCGACTCGCATCCTGGCAGCCAGCAGCTCGCCGACACGCCCGGCGCCCTGCGCTCGGTGGCGCCTCTCGTCGTGCGCGCGCTCGAGCGCGAGACCTAGCCGACCTCGTCGGCCGGAGACAAGGCAGGAAAAGCGCGCTGGCGAGCGCCGCGGGGCCGAGCGCGCGCCGCTGAATTCCCTTGCCGGCGCCGATCGGCGCGTGGATGCTCTCCCCGGATGCGCGGGTCGCGCAGAAAGGTTGAGCGTCGAGGCCATGGACGAGCTTGTACGGCAGGTTGCAGAGAAGGTTGGCATCTCGGAAGACAAGGCCCGCGTGGCCGTGGAGACGGTGGTCAATTTCCTCAAAGCGAAGCTCCCCGCTCCGCTCGCCGCCCACGTCGACACCGCGCTGGGCGCGGCGGCCCCCGCCATCGCCAACCTGGACGTGGGCAGCCTCGCGGGCTCCCTCGGCGGCCTCTTCGGCAAGAAGTAGCGGCCTCTCCCGCCCCGCGCCGCCCAGGCGCGCTCTTCCACCGATCTCCTCTCCTGATCTCGACGACGAGACTCCGCTGACGGCCCGAGGGGCGCGGCGGGGCGCTCATGTCCAGGACGCGCCGCGCCCATCGCTGCATCGCCCGGCGCGAGCAGCCCTCCTGAGCCGCGGCGCCTCGCGGTCCCGTCCCCGCCGCGTGGCCGCAGCCTCCATCTGGGTCGCGCCTTCGCATTCCGCCGCGCGCGCGGGCTCCGGCGGGCGGCGCGGGCGGCGCGGTGGGGATGACGAGCGCGGAAAGCCGCGGAGTTCCTGGACGACGCGCGCGCCGCGATGCATCGCCGCTGCACAGGCTGGCTCCGGCACCGGGCTTGCGAGCGTCGAAGACCTGGAGAAGCATCCGCCCACCTCTCTCTTCGCGGGCGGCCGAGCTTCCGCGGCGAGAGGAGCGATATTCCATGGCGTCCGTGATCGGCGGCGAGGCCGCCTTCATCGGGTCTTTGGCTGAACTGATCGAGCTCAATTGGTCCGCGGTGGACGCGCTCGCAGCGGCGCTCGCGCGGATGAGCCGCCCAGGCGACAAGAGCCGGCTCGCGAGCTTCCTGAAAGACCACGAACGCCACCTCGAGGAGCTCGCCGCCATGGCCCACGAGCTCGGCGAACCCCCCCTGGACACCGCCGTCCGACCCAAGCTGAAGAGCAGAGCGCTGAACCACGGGATCGTTGGAGACCGCGCGATCCTGGAGGCGATGAGGCATTACGAGGAAGATAGCTGCGCTGTCTACGAGCGGATGCTCGCGTCCCGAGAGGGCCTCTCCGACCGCGCGCGCGACGTCCTGCGCCAGTCGCTCGCGGTGGAGCGGCGTCACCGGGAGTGGTTCTCGGAGCAGCTCGACTCCCGGCAGGGGCTGCTGCTCTTGCCCCTGTAGCGCGCCTCGCCTGCACGGCCCTCACGCGGCGCCCCCCGCGTCGATCGCGAGCAGCGAGGCCAGCTCGGGAAAGCTGTCCACCATCATGTCGGCGCGGGCGTCCCTCAGCTCATCGCGGCTGAACGAGGTGGTGATCGCCGCGACGGCGCAGCCGGCCGCCCGGGCCGAGAGGATCCCGTTCGTCGAGTCCTCGATCACGAGGCACGCGCCCGGGCTCAGCCCGAGCTTCTCGGCGGCCTTCAGGTACGGGTCGGGGTGGGGCTTGGTCCGGCGGATGTCCTCGGAGGTCACGACGACATCGAAGAACGGGCGCAGATCGAACTTCTCGAACGCGAACGCCTGGTTCTCCCTCGTCGCGGAGGTCGCGAGCGCGAGCCGCTCGAAGCGGCGCCGCGCCAGGCGGATGAACTCCAGCGCTCCCTCGACAGGGGCTATCTTCTCGTGCAGCGTCCTGAACACGTCGTGCTTGGTGCCCACGACCTCCGCGGGCGACAGCGCGCCGCCGGCGAGCTCCCTCACGACATGCTCGACCATGTCGAGGTCAGATCGCCCCCTGAACTCCGTATACAGGCGCTCGGGCACCGCGATCCCGTATCGCTCGAACGTGAGCCGCTTCGCCTCCGCGTGCAGCGCCTCCGTGTCGATGATGACTCCGTCCAGATCGAAGATTAACGCTCGGAGTTGATCCATGTTCCCTCGAGCTCCGCCGGGAGCGCGGCTGCGGCGCCTGTCGCCTCGGTGAAGACCTGTCTGACGCGCGCGCCGATCCAGGAGCGTCCTTTGCGGCGGGGGTTTTCTTTCGCGCGCTCGTGTATCATCGACGCAATGAATCGTCCTCTGGTGCTTGCGTCCCTTGGCCTTGCCTTCTCTCTCATGGGCCTCTCGGGCTGTGACGAGCCCGCGAAGCCCGCCGCTCCGGCGGCCTCGGCCGCGCCCGCCGCGCAGGCGCCTGCTTCCGCGCCCCCCGCGGCGAGCCCTGCGGCCGTGGCCAGCGCGCCGCCGAAGCGGCAAGAGGTCGTGTGCACGAGCAAGAGCGACCCGGTGACGTTCTCTCATCCCGCGCTCGAGGCCCGGGTGCGGCAGCAGCTCCAGAAGCCCGAGGGGCCCATCAAGCGCGCCGAGCTCAAGAACATCAAGACGATGAACCTGTCCGACGCCCAGGGGCTCGACGAGCTCGATCCGTGCATCTTCTCCGAGCTCACGGGCGTCAAAGGCCTCTACCTGCCGCCCGGCAAGATCGACGATCTCCGCCCGATCAAGGGCCTGCTCCGGCTCGAGTCGCTGCGCGTGTCGGCCACCCTGGTCAAGGATCTCTCGCCGCTCGCCGGCCTCGTCAAGCTCGACAGGCTCGACATCGGCCGCACGCCCGTCAGCGACATCTCGCCGCTCGCCGGGCTCACCAGCCTGACCGAGCTCCAGATCGACGAGACCGAGGTGACGGATCTGAGCCCGCTCGCCGGCCTGAAGAAGCTCGAGATGCTCCAGATGAAGCGGACGCGGGTGAGCGACGTGTCGCCGCTCCAGGGGCTCAAGAGCCTGAAGAACGTCTACCTCGAGGGCTCGCGGGTCGAGGACGCGAGCCCGCTGCGGACCATCCCCGGGATCAAGATCCACGAGGGCTGACGAGGCCGGGCCGCGCGCCGCCGGGATCAAGGCCCACGAGGGCCGACGAGGCCGGGCGGCGCGCCTCCGCCGTGCCGCCTCCGGTGCGTCGAGCGCCGCCGCGCCGCGCCGAGCGCCGCCGCCGCCGCGAGCAGCCCGAGCTGCTGCCAGCCCGCCGCTGCCCCGCCCGCGCTGCCCGCGCCGGCGGCCCCGCACTCGCAGCGGACCTGCCCGTGGATGCCGCCGTTCATGGGGGGCTCGTCCTCCGCCGCGCCGCCTGCGCCGCCTGCGCCGCCGATCCCGCCGGAGCCGCCGGCCCCGCCGGCGCCCGCGCCGCCCTCACCGCGCGGCGAGGGCGTGTCGATGAGCGTATCGATGACGTAGAGCGCCGGCCCGGAGCCCTGCGCCAGGAACGGGCGCGGCGGGAGCGCCGGCCCGAGCGGCAGCGCGGCGAGCCGCGCGACAGGCCACACGACGGCCTCGTCCGGATCGAGCCTCCACGCGGCGGCGGCCTCGGCGTCCGCCACGGCCCGCCGCGCGGCGCCGTCGACGAGCCACACGGAGGTCGCGCCGTCGTCGCCGCGCACGAGCAGCGGCGACGCCGGGAACGCGTCGCCCTCGGGCAGCGCCTCGAGCGCCGCGTCGGGCGCGGTGGCGACGTCCCAGAACCGCGAGAACCCCCACGTGTCCAGCGCCTCGACGCCGCCGATCGGCCGCCGCACGCCGCCCGGCAGCTCGAGCGGGCACGAGAGCGCCTTCGGGCTCCCCTCGAGCTCGACCACCTCGCCGCTCAGCGCGTCGACGCCGTAGGCGCGGACAGCGTGCTCGCCCCCGAGCAGGCTGAGCGGCATCGGCGCCTCGAAGCCGTGCGCGCACGAGCCGAGCGGCGCGCAGAGGTCGTCCCGGTGCCGGTCCGCGGGGAGCATGTAGCCCACCGCGCCCGCGTCCGTCGCCGCGCCGTCGAAGTAGAGCCGCGCGCTGTCCGGCGCGCCCTCCGCGTCGGGGTCGCGGGCCCAGCCGCGGATGCCGGCGCAGCCCGCGGACTCCAGGGCTCCCTCGGGCGGCTCGTTGAGGAGCGCCCGGTACGAGGCCACGAGCGACGTGTAGGGCGGCACGTAGACCATGCCGACGCCGCTCACGGACTGCCGCACGTTGAAGTGCAGGTGAATCGTCGTCGGCGTGCCGCCGAAGACGTTGGACACCCGCCCGATGCGCTCTCCCCGCGACACGGCCTGTCCCGGCGAGACCTGGACATTGGACATGTGGAGATAGTCGTAGCGGGTCCCGTCGTCGCCGGTGAGGTACACCGAGTAGCCGCCGACGCTCGTGATGGTGCCGTCCGCGACAGCGACAACCCAGTACTTCCCCGCCTCGCACGTCGGCGGCCGGACGTCCTGCCCCTGGTGGCCCGCCCCGGAGGGGCAGAGCGGCATGTCCCACGACCGCGACTCACAGAAGTTGTCGCGCCACGGATAGGCGTAGTTGTCCGGATCGCACTGGCCGCCGGAAGGTCCCGCGCTCCCGCCTTTGCTGTACACCTGGGAGTTGGCGAACGCGGGGCCCTCCTCGAGGGGAAAGCGCATCGAGGGCACGTACACGACGTGGTCGGCGCGCCCCTCGCCCGAGCCCGGGACGAGCTCGCCCGCCGGATGGTACGAGAACGGATCGGCCGCTGCCGCGCGCGGCAGCAGCGCGAGCGCGGCGGTCGCGGCGAGCGCGGCGGCGGGGCGTGGGCGGCGAGGGCGGCGCGGGCGGCGCGGGCGGCGCGGCGCGCTCATGGCCCGTTCCCCGTCACCTTCACGCCGACGCCGCCCACGTACACGAGCTCCGCGGCAAGGTCGCGGACGAGCGCGTCCGAGGCGCACGCCGGCGCCTCCGGCGAGGCGCACTCGACGTCGAGCGCGTACGAGACGCCGTTCTCGGCCCAGGAGGCGCTCCAGATGCCCTCGTTCGCCGTGACGAACGCCGGCTCGCCGCGCACCGAGTGAGCCCCTCGGAGCGGCGGAATGCTCGGATATTTGTGGGAGAGCCGGGTCATCGTGAGCGAGACAGTGAGCGACTCCGTCCTTGCCCAGAACGACGTCCAGTGATCCTTGGCCACGATGACAGGGGCCGCGAGCAGCTCGCGGCGGGACGGCACGAGCACCGGCACCTGAGAAATCCGCGCGGCGGAGGCCGCCGTCCTGGGCAGCGCCGCGAGCGCGCCGCGGTCGACGGAGGCGGCTGGCGGCCAGGTGACGTTCGCGATCACCGGGGTCACCACCGCGGCAGCCGACAGGGCGGCCGCCTTCTCGCGCTGTGCCTCGGAGGGGGGGGCGGTCTGCTCGCACGCGGCGATCGCAGCGGCCAGGAGGATGGTTACAGCAAGCGGCGCGCCGCGCATGGGCTCTCCCGGAAAGAGGCCTCTATTCTAGTCGAAAAATTGCACTCCTCGCCACGAGATCACGTGGCGCGCGCACGATGTCGTCAGAGATGTGACCGGGACGACTTGACGCTCTGCGCGATGGTGCGTTGGTGAGGCCACACCTGCGCACCGCGCCCTGTCAGGTGTAGGATGGCCCGGGCGTGGCGACGAGCCTGGCGCACGACGTCATCGGGGCCGGGTGCCTTTCAGGGCGATGCCGAGGTGGTCATGCCCAGGCCGATGAGCGTGTTCATTGATTTTCAGGGCGACGAGGCAGCGCTCGTCGACGTCCTGGCCGAGGTCCTTGGTCGCTCCCTCGTGAGGGAGGATCTCGACGCTGGAACGATCCATCGCTGCAGGCTTCTCGATACCGAGGTCGTGCTGCTTGGTGACCATGGCCTGGAGGACGACTGTGGCATCAGGTTCACTGCGTACAGGTACCAGCTGCGGCTGACGGCGTTCGATGTCGGGATGCGCATCTCCGGCTACGACCGGTTGTACGAGAACATGGCTGTCTTCCTCGCGGAGAGATTATGCGCGCGCCTTGCCTCTCGAACGGAGGTCGTCGCGAACCTGCAACGGACGGTGGCCGTGTTCGGCGCCGGAGCGGAGACCACCGAGCGGACGGGGTCGGCTATGGACCCGGAGAGGCATGTTCCCATGGAGAGAAAGGAACAATGACGCTGGGCGAGGGGCGAACGCGCGGGAGCGTCGGCGAAGCGATGACACGCCCGACGTGGAGCCTCCAGGCGCTCGCCGCTCCTGCCGCAGAGCAATTTCGGTATTCCCCAGGTTTGTCTGCGTGGCAGACGAGCTCGCGCTCGAGTTGACTGGCCAGTCGAGGTCTGAACGGGTGACTCCGTCTCGCGGCGCGGATCCGCCGCGCTCCGCCGCCCGGGCGTCAGAGCGTCGTGCCGCTGGCCGCCCGCGCGAGCGCCTGATCGATCGCGCCGGGGCTGAACCCGACCAGGATCTGCCCGCGGACGTCGAGGATCGGGATGCTGCCGCCGCGCTGGTGGCTCTTCGCGAGCTTGTCCTGCATCTCGGCGGCCGCGGCCGGGTCCTCCTCGATGTCCTTGACGATCGCGGCGACGCCCTTCGCGCGCAGGTAGTCCGCGGCCTGGTGGCACGGCTTGCACCACGAGGCGCCGTAGATGATCACCGTGACGCCGCCGAGCTGGCTCGGCGCGCCGGGGCCCGCAGAGCCGCCGGGGCCCGGCGCCGCCGGCGGGGGCGCCGTCTTCGCGAGGTGCTCGGCGCGGCGCTTCTCCAGCAGCGACTCCCACGCACGCCGCGGCATCGTCCGGACCGCGTACGTGCCGTCCGGGCGCTTCTGCGTCAGATCCGCGATGTAGAAGACGTCGCGCGTGCCCTCGGTCCGGTCCGAGAGCATCGCGCGGACCATCGAGCGGCCCTCGGCGGGCACGTCGGCGGGGCGGAGCTCGACGTGGGTGTCGCCCTTCTCGTCGATCCACGTGAGCATCAGGTTCGCCGTGTCGTCGCGCAGCTCGAGCGGCGGCAGCTCGGCCGAGGCCTGCGCCGGGGCGGTGCCGTCGTCGCGCTTCTCCGCGCACGCCGCCGGCCCCAGCGCCGCCGCCGCGGCGAGCGCGAGCAGCGCCGCCGCCCGCCGGGCGCGGGCAGCCGCCGTCGCGCCCGCGCTGGCCGCCGCGCGGCGCGCGCTGGCCGCCGTGCCGCGCGCCGCGCCCGTCACGCCCCGCCTCCCGCCGTCGCCGAGGCGCCGAGCTCCTCGCTGAGCGCCATCCACTCGGCCATCGCCGCGTCGACGCGCTTCGCGAGCGCCTGCTCCTTGCGCGCCGCCTCCGCGAGCTTCGCCCAGTCGCCACCCGGGTCCTTCTTCAGCGCGTCGCGCATCTCCGCGAGCTGCGACTCGCCGGCGGCGATCTCCGCCTCCAGCTCCTTGATCCGCTTGCGCTTCCGCTCCGTGGCCCGCGCCGCCGCCTTGTCGCTCTCGAACGCCCGCTTCCTCGCCGCCGCGTCCGCCGCGTCGTCCGGCGGCGGCATCGTCGCGCCGCTCCGCCGCACCGCGCGGCCGGGAGCCTTCGCGCCCCTGTCGGCCGCGGCCGCGGCGCCCCGCTGCTCGTCGCGCGGCGCGCTCGCGCCGCCCCGCCCGCCCCGCGCGCCGCCGGCCGGGCCGCGCGCTGCCTCGCGCCCCTCGGCCTCGCGCGCCGCCGCCTCGGCCGCGAGCTTCTCGAGGTTGTCGCGGTAGTCGCGGAAGCCGCCGGGGTAGACGTCCACGCGCCCCTCGCGCACGGCGACGATGCGCGTCGTCACCTGCTCCAGGAACCGCCGGTCGTGCGAGACGAGCAGCACCGTGCCCTCGAAGCCCGCGAGCGCCTCCTCGAGGATCTCGGCCGCCGGGATGTCGAGGTGGTTCGTCGGCTCGTCGAGGAAGAGCAGGTTGCGCGGCTCGAGCAGCAGCTTCGCGAGCGCGAGCCGGCTCCGCTCGCCGCCCGAGAAGCCCTGGACCTTCCGGAGCGCGTCGTCGCCGTAGAAGCGGAAGCGCGACAGGTACTGGCGCGTGGCGTCGACGTTCATGTCGGCGCGGACGCTGCGGATCTCCTCGACCGCGGTCCGCTGCGGGTCGAGCGAGCCGAGGTGCTGGTCGAAGTAGCCCTGGCAGAGGTTCGTCCCGCGCCGGACGTCGCCGACATCCTCGGGCGCGCCCGCGCCGGCGAGCAGCTTGAGCAGCGTCGACTTGCCGGTGCCGTTGGGGCCGACGACGCCGATGCGGTCGCCGCGCCGGACCAGCAGGTCGACGCCGGAGAAGAGCGCGCGCCCGCCGCGGGAGGCGCCGAGCCCGCGCGCGTCGAGCACGATGTCCCCGCTGCGCGGGGCGGGCGCGAACCGGAAGCGGACCTTCTCGGCGGTGGCCCAGACGTCCTCGGGCCGGTCGATCGTCTCGAGCTTGTCGAGCATCTTGCGCCGGCTCTGCGCCTGCTTCGTCTTCTGGCCGGCGATGTTGCGCCGGATGAAGTCCTCGGTCTTCGCGACGAACGCCTCCTGCCGCTCGGCGAGCTCCCGCTCGCGGGCGAGGTCCTCCTCGCGCGCGACAGCGTAGTCGCTGTACTTGAGCGGGTAGGAGCGGAAGCTGCGCTGCCCGAGCTCCATCGTGTTCGGGCAGACGGCGTCGAGGAAGGCGCGGTCGTGCGACACGCAGAGCAGCGCGCCGGCGAGGCCGGCGAGGTGCTTCTCGAGCCAGGTGATCGTCTCGATGTCGAGGTGGTTCGTGGGCTCGTCGAGCAGGAGGAGGTCGGGCTCGATGGCGAGCACGACGCCGAGCTGCAGGCGGCCGCGCTCGCCGCCGGACAGGCTCGCGACGGGGCGATCCATGTCGGCGGGCGTGAACCCGAGGTGGGCCGCGATGATCTCGACGCGGCGCTCGAGGTCGTCGCCGCCGGCGATGTGGTAGCGGTCGGTGAGGTCGCTGAGCCGATCGAGGTCGGCCTCGCTGCCGCTCGCGGCGGCGTGCTGCGCCGCGGTGAGGGCGTGGCGGAGATCGAGCACCTCGGAGAACCCGGAGAGGAAGGCGTCGAGCACCGTGCCCTCGGCCTGGAGCTCGTGCGACTGCCGGAAGTAGGCGACCCGGACGCCCTTGCGGATCACGACCGAGCCCGTGTCCGGGGTGAGCTCCCGGGCCACGAGGCGGAGCAGCGTCGATTTGCCGGCGCCGTTGGGGGCCACGAGCGCGGCGCGCTGGCCGTGCTCCAGGGAGAAGGTGATGCCCTGGAATAGCTTGTCGGCGCCGTAACCGAAGCTGAGGTCGGCGACCTGGAGGACCGTCATCGCGGCCGAGTTCTAGCATGGGTCGGGCGCGCGCAAGGGCGCCCGGGGCGGGACGGGCCAGGCGGGCGACGACCGCGCGGGCGAGGGCCGGTCCTGGCCGCGCGGGCGGTGAAAAGGAGGGGCGCCTCGCCCGCTCGGGCGAGCGGGGCGCGGTCGGGCTCAGGTCTCGGCCATGGCCGCCTTCACGGCCGGGCGCTCCGCGATGCGGCCGAGCCATCCCTGCAGGTTCTTCAGCTCGGCGATGTCGATCTTGGCCGCCATGAGGCCCCAGCCGAGCATGGTCGCGAGGTCGAGATCCACCAGGGTACAGCGCTCTCCGGTGAGGTACGGGCGGCCGTCGAGGCGGCTGTCGAGGATGCGGAGCAGGTCGCGCATCTCGGTCAGTGCCTGCTCGGCTTGCTTCTCGTTGTGCATCTCCTTGGGGAAATACTCGCTCGTGTTCCCCATGTAGCGGAACAGGGTGCCGGTGAGGGTGACCTGGCCCCAGGCAAGCCAGGTCAGGGCCGTGAGCTGCTCGGGGGAGCCGGGGGCCGGCCACAGGCCCTTCTGGACACCGTAGCGCTCGCCGAGGGCGATCTGGATCGCCACCGACTCGAACACCGGGGTGCCGTCGATCACGACGGTGGGCACCTTGCCATTGGGGTTGAGGGCGAGGAAGTCCGGCTTCTTCTGATCGCCGGCGCGCAGGTCGATCCGGACGACCTCGTGGGGAATATCGAGCTCGGCGAGCGACACGCGGATGCGCCCAGCGCTGGACTGAGGGGTGTAGTAGAACGTGACGGACATGGCTTTCCTCCGGCGCCCCTTGTAGTGGATCTGGCGGGCTGACGTCACGCGCCGTTTGCGGCGGACCTCGGGTGTTGTCGTGACGGTTCAAACCACGCTGTCCGGGCAAGGCGCTGGTCTCGAGCCACGCTGCCCGCGCCTGGCACGACGGTATTGCGGCGTTCACCATCGCACCACCCGCGCCATTGCACGCCATCGCCGTTCTGGGCAAGGCGCGCGAGCGCCTCCGCGGCCCGCGGCACCATCCTTGCTCATGCAGGGGCCGCGGCGCCTCCAAGCCCGGGAGGCGCGCTCTGGAAGGGGAACACGATGCGCAAAACACTTCTTCACTTTCATTTCGTCCCGATCTTCCTCGCCCTCGCCGCCGGCTGCTCCAGCGGGGGGCAGCCCGGCACGGAGCCGCCCACGCCGATCGAGCCCGCGCCGCTCGGGCCCGAGCAGGGGGCGGAGCTCACCGCGCTGCTCGGCGAGCGCGATGCCTCGGCGGACATGACCGCAGAGGCGTTCGCCTCGAAGTACGCCGTCGGCTTCACCTCGAGCCTGCCCTACGCGCCGGCGGACGCCGAGCACCTGCCGCTCATCCAGGGCTCCTCGCTCGGGCTCGACGACGACGAGCTCGCGAAGCTCTCGAAGAACGGCTTCGTCATCTCGGAGAAGAAGACCTTCCCCACCTTCGTCTACGGCTACGAGACCATCTACGCGCTCGACCTGCCGATCTACGTGTCGGCGGACTCGATCCTGTACGCGGTCCACCGCTCGTACGACGCGATCCTGAAGGCCATCGAGCTCGCCTCGCTCTCCCCCGAGCTCGCCACGATGCTCGAGGAGATGCGCGCGCGGCTCGCCGGCGGCGCCGGCAGCGAGCTCGGCGCCGAGGCGCGCGCCGACGCGGATCTGTTCACGGCCGTGGCGCTCGCGCTCCTCACGGACGCGGCCGTCGCGCCCGTCGCGGGCGCCGACGCCGCCAAGATCGAGGAGCTCGTCGCGGGCGCCAGGGCCCACCAGGGCATGGGCGCGGTGCGCCTCTTCGGCTCCGAGCGGCTCATGGACTTCTCGCAGTTCGAGCCGCGCGGCCACTACACCGACGAGCCCGCGCTCGAGCGCTACTTCCGCAGCATGATGTGGCTCGGCCGCGTGGACTTCCGCTTCCTCGAGACCCAGATCGACGGCACGCAGG
Source organism: Sorangium sp. So ce176 (assembly GCF_051519835.1). NCBI lineage: Bacteria > Pseudomonadati > Myxococcota > Polyangiales > Polyangiaceae > Sorangium > Sorangium sp. So ce176. Next base: position 8,752,721 of record NZ_CP150371.1, on the reverse strand, counting down.
TCTTCCAGCGGCGGCAGCTCGAGGGCGCGTACGTGGTGCGCGCGCTCGCCGAGGCGAAGACGCTCGACCGCTACACGCGCATCGACGACACGATCCAGGCCTTCGTCGGCGAGAGCGACTACATGACGCTGCCCGAGCTCGACGACCTGCTCGCGGACCTCGGTCTCAGCGACGCCGCCGGGCTCGCCGGCGTCCCCGACGAGCAGATCGCCAAGGTCGTGGTGGAGAAGGGCCACGGGACGCAGCGGATCTCGAGCCACATCATGATCAACGGCCTCGACAAGGGCACGCTCCCGCTCTCGTCGAGCTTCGCGCTGCTCGGCCAGCGGTACGTCGTCGACTCGCACGTGTTCTCGAACGTTGTCTACGACCGGGTGAAGGGCGGCACCGTCAAGCGCATGATGCCGAACCCGCTCGACGTCGGCTTCGCGGCGCTGGGCAACGACCAGGCGGGCCTCCTGCTCGGGCCCGAGCTCGGGCAGTTCGACTACGCGCCCGATCTCCACATGATGCGCGTGCTCGTCGACGCGCACCCCGGGGACTTCTGGGGCAAGAACATCTACAACCGCTGGCTCGGCGCGCTGCGCGAGCTGTCGCCGGCGCGGGCGCTCGCCGACGCCGAGGGGCTGCCCGGGGTGGCCAAGACCGAGGCGTGGGGCCGGCGCCTCTTGAACACGCAGCTCGCCTCCTGGGCCGAGCTCCGGCACGACACCCTGCTCTACGCCAAGCAGTCGTACACGGCCGGCAACACCTGCGAGTTCCCGGACGCCTACGTCGACCCGTACCCGGCGTTCTTCACGCGCATCGCCGAGCTGGCCGCGCAGGGCGGCGACGTCGTCGGCGCACTCGACCTGTCGAGCCAGCCGTGGCTCGAGCAGAGCGTGCCGGCGTATTTCGAGCGCCTGCGCGGCGTCGCGACGACGCTCGCGGAGATGGCCGCGAACGAGCGCGCCGGCGTGCCCCTCACGCAGGAGCACCTCGACTTCATCAACCAGGCGGTCCGGATCCAGTGGGGCTGCGGATCTCCCTTCGGCGCCGAGGGCTGGTATGCGCAGCTCTTCTTCGACATGGCCAAGAGCGTCGAGCAGGACCCGACCATCGCCGACGTCCACACCCAGCCGACCGACGAGGCCGGCGCGCCGGTCGGCCGCGTGCTCCACGTGGGCACCGGCCTGCCGCGGCTCATGGTCGTCACGGCCGATCCGTGCGGCACGCCGAGCGCGTTCGTCGGGCTCGCCTCGTCGTACTTCGAGCAGGTCACCGAGGGCTTCGAGCGCATGACCGACGAGACGTGGGCGGATTCGATCAAGGAGACGAGGCCCGCCGACGTCGCCTGGATGAAGGATCTCGTCTCCCGCTGATCCGCCCCGCGACGACGCGCCGTCGGACGCTCCGGTCCCACTGGAACTGTGCCGGGCTGTGCCGGCGCGTCACCGCGGTCACGGGGTCGCCTGGCCGATCGGAGCGAGCGCCGAACCGACCTCCACAGGTTCATCGGAAGGCGCGGACTGACCGCCCTCGGGACGTGGCGTGGAACGAGACGGCCAGCGCCCCGGCCGGGAACGTCGCCGCTTCCTCCTCGATCGCGGTGCGGTCGGCGGCGACATCAACGCCTGTCGAGCTCCGATGCGCACCCCATGTGCGCGCGCCGACTCGCACGTCCGGAAATGACGACCGATAAAGCGCTGAAGGGCAACGGAGCCGAGTACGATTGGCTCGATGAGCCGACATGTCTTCGGCGCCACCCGCTTCAACGCGCCCGGCAGCTTCACTGGGCTCGATTTTTCTCCGGACTCCACAACGCTCGTGGCCCTCGTGACCGGAGAGGAGCGCACGAAGGTGCATCGTTTCGCCGTCGACGACGGTCGTGCCCTCGACGAGCAGACGGTGACCGGTCGCTTCACTGGCGTCTTCGCGTTGCCTGGCGGCGACCTGCTCCTGTGGGCGCGTGGATCCATCGCGCGCCTCGGCCAGGACGGCGAGCTCTCGTGGAAGCTCGGAGAGAAGGCGACGAAGAAGTTCGCCTTCGCGACCGTGAGCGCCGACGGTGCGAGCGTCGCGACCTACGGCGGAGCCTCTGTCGCCAACGTCTTCGACGCGCGTACCGGCAAACGACTTCACGACCTGAGCGAGCCCGCAGGCGAGATCTTCGCGTTCGCCTTCTCACCCGACGGAGCGAGGTTCGCGACCGGCGGACAGAAGGGCATCGTCCGCGTCTTCGATGGCAAGTCGAAGAAGGAGCTCGCCAAGCGAAAGAGCTCCAAGATCCTCGTACTCGCGTTCTCACCCGAGGGCAGCGTGCTCGCCGGCGGCCACGGGCAAGGCGACGTCCACCTCTGGGACGGCGCGTCGCTCGCGCCCGTCCGCCTCCTGGGCTCGCATCGCTTCCAGGAAGATTACGGCTCGGGCGAGCAGGAAGGGGGGCCGGCCGGTTGTCGCTGGCTCGCGTTCCTGGCCGACGGCGAGACGGTGGTCTCGCAAGGCAACGATCGCTACTTTCGCTGGTGGAAGCGCAGCGGCGCGGAGATCCGTCGCGTCCGCACGCCTCGCCACCACGCGTACGGCCAAGGCCCCGCGATGGCGCTCTCGCGCGACGGGAAGTGGCTCGCCGCAGGCTCGACGGCGTCTGGCATCGGCGTCTGGACCTCGGACGGTGAGCCGGCTTCGAGCGAGCTCGGGATCGACGCGCCACGCGCGATCGCGCTGAGCCGCGAACGCGTCGTCGTCGCCGGCTCGTCGGGGATCTGGTCCTGGCGAAGGACCGACGGCACAGTCAGCGAGCGGCGCGCGAGCGGCCCCGCGGCGCTCGCGAACCTCCCGCAGGGAGAGCTGCTCATCGTCGAGCCCAAAAACGCCGTCGTGGTGCGCGAGATCACCGACAAGGGCGAGGCGATCTTCGCGAACGACGCTATCTCTCCCCAGGGCGATGCCCGCGCTGTCGTCGTCGACTCCGCGGGCCGTACGCGGACGGCCGACGCCGAGAAGGGCCGATGGCTCGACGAGCCCGAGGCTCCGAAAGACATCGAGTTTCACGGCTTCGAGATCCTCCCGCTCACCGCCTCGAGGACGGGGCCGAGATCGCGTACATCGACGGGCACGGCAACCTCGCCATCCACGCGATCGAAGGCATGAAGAAGCGCGCCACTCCCTTCGAACTCGGCTTCACCCCGCTGGCGGAGAAGGAGCCGCAGGGCATGTTCGAGGAGCGCCTCGCCGGGATATGCATTCTCTACGCAGGCAAATTCCAGAGGTCGGCGATGGATGTGCGCACGTCGCGCGAGCTCCGCGAAGACATGCTGCTCGAGCTCGGCGGGACGGTCGCGAAGAAGGCGAAGGACGCGACGCACTTCGTCGGCGCGCGTCTTCCGTACGTGGAGCACGTCCCGTCGAAGGCGGAGACCGAGATCGACGCGCGCATCGCCAAGGGCGACAACGTCATCAAGCTGAGCGAGAAGAAGCTCATCGAGATGCTGCTTCCCACGTTCGAAGAGTCGCGCGCGATGCTGCGAGGTGAAGTCAAAGACGGCATTGAGCGCTGGAACCGCTGGCGGTCGCGCTGGCGCACGTTGAGCGGCGGGTTCGTGCAGCTCCCGGGCATCGATCTCACGGAAGCCGACCTGCGAAAGGCAGACCTCATGGTGATCCCGTTCGAAGAGGCGAAGTTCTCGAACGCGCGCCTCGAGGGGGTCAACCTCTACGACTGCGTCTTCCGCCGCGCCGACCTCCGCGGGGCGGATCTCGAGGGCGCTCGCTGCGGCCGCGTCGACTTCTCGAATGCCGACCTCCGCGAAGCGAAGCTGGCCGGCGCCGAGTTCACCGGCGCCGAGCTCACCGGCGCCGACCTCCGCGGCGCCGACCTCCGCGGCGCCGACCTGCGGTACGCGAAGCTCGCGGGCGCCAAGCTCGACGGCGCCAAGCTCGACGGCGCCAGGCTCCCGCAGGGCGCCAGACGCCCGTAGCAGCCTCGGGCGGCGGATGCCGGGCACGTTGCGCTGATGCGGTCGCCGTTGGATCGGGGTTGTCGCGTTTCAGGAAAGCGCGACCACGACCTCCGGACAGCTCCGGCTCGAGCCGAATCCGGCCGTCGTCGTTGTCTCACACAGGCCCGCGGCGGACCCGGGCGCGCCTCAGGCCGCCGCGGCGGCCGACTGGAAGGCGCGCGAGAGCTCCTCGGGGGCCGGCAGCGCCGAGCTCGCGAGCCCCCGCCGCGCCACCGCGAGCCAGCGTATCGGGTCGGCGACCGCGCCGCTGGCGATCGCCGCGAGCAGGCGGCGGCGCATCCAGTCCTTGCGGCGGTAGAAGCTCGTGCCGTGCTCGGCCATGGGCCGCGGGACGTAGCTCGCCAGCGAGACGTGCGTCTTCTCGTGGAGCAGCAGATCGGTGAGCGCGGTGAAGGCGACGGCGTCGTCGCGCAGGAGCACCGCGGTGAGCAGCGCCCGCACCCGCGAGGAGGCGAGGTTCACGCTGATGCCGCTGCCGTCGGTGTGCGCCATCTCGTCGGGGCCGTAGAGGTCCTGGTGCACCCAGATCGGCGACGTCGGCAGGTCCGCGGACTCGGAGATCGCCGCCTCCAGCCGCTCGAGGACGGTGATGGCCGCGGCCACGGCGCGGACGCCGGGCACGTCGGCCGCCGTCTTCAGGAGCGCGTCGCGCGAGGAGCGGGGCATCGGGCACGGCGCGGCGACCGGCGCGCGCGGCGCCGACGACGACGCCGGCGGGGGCGGCGGCGCGGCCGCGCCCTCGGTCGCGAGGCGACGCCAGAACGCCAGCGCGAGCGGCTCGTCGAGCGCGAGGTACACGAGCTCCCCGGACCGCACGCACGGCGCTTCCCGCGCCTCTTGCCCGGAGACGGCCGCCCCGGGCGTCGCGGCGCAGGCGCCCAGCGGCCAGCGGGCGGTGCTCCGGGCGTGGGTCGACGGCGCCGGCGGGGCGCCCTCGAGCGGGCGGAGCAGGCCGGCCCGGTGGGCCGTGAGCAGCTCGCGCAGCGTGAGCGCCGCGCTCCGCCAGTGGAGCTGGCCGAGCGGCGGGGGCGACCCCCCGCCGTGCGACCGCTGGCCGGCGTCGACGACGATCGACCGGAAGAGGGGCGCGTCGAGCAGCCCGCCCGCGAAGCGGATGACCTGCTCGGGGGCCGCCACCGTCGGCGTGCGCGCCAGGGGATCGAGCTCCTCGACCGCCTGGGCGGAGGCGATCGTGATGCTCTCGCCGAGCAGCGCCCCGTGGACGAGCCGGTCGAGCACCGACGAGAGCCGGTGATCGACGGCGCGCAGGAGCTCGCGGTCGTACAGGGCGTCGCGCAGGATGAAGCGCTCGAACGCGGCGATGAGCGCCGCCTCGACCGCCGCCGACGCGCTCGCCGCGACCGCGGAGCGACCCTTGTTCAGCGGCACGCCGAGCGGCAGCTCCGCGACAAGGCCGAAGCCGGCCGCGGTGATCGCCCGCGCGAGCTCGCGGTGCAGCCCGAGCTCGGGGCCGGGGAAGGGGTCGATCCGCGCGGCCACCGTGAGCCCCCTCTGGGTGATCGTGAGCTGCGGCTCGACGCCGTCGCCCCGGCCAACGAAGAGCTCGAGCGCGCCGCAGAGCTCGCCCGACGGCGGGAGCCGGAGCGGCACCTCCGCGGCGCGGCGCAGGCGCGCCCGCGCCGTGTTGACGAGCGCCCCGTCGACGTGGATGCGCGCGACGGACGGGTCGACCAGCCCCGCCGCGGCGGCGACCTCCGCGGCGAGCGCCGGCCGCGAGATCGGCTGCGCGAGCGAGAGCCGCACCGTGGTGCCCGTCGCCGGGCGGCGCGGCGGATCGAAGGCGCGCGGCGGCAGCGGCGCGCGCGGGAGGGGAGCGCCAGCGGCCGGCGGCGCGGGCGAGGGGGACGGGCGGGAGAGGGGCAGGAGCGTCCACGAGAAGTCCTCGTGGCGCGGCCCGACGCCGAGCGGCGCGACGAGCAGCCGGTGGCCGCCCGACGCGGTCGCGGTGACCACCTCGATCCAGGGCGCGATCTCCAGCGCGGAGAAGAAGCCGATCCCGTGCTCGCCGATCGCGTCGGGCTCGCCCGACTTGCCGCTCCGGAACGGGACGAGCAGGTCGGTGAGCAGCTCGGTCCGGGTCATGCCGCGGCCCTGGTCCGAGATCGAGATCTCGCGCCCGTCCTCGGTCGAGCGGACGTCGATGCGGGCGCCGGGGGGCGAGGCGTCGAGCGCGTTCTGGAGCAGCTCGCGGAGCGGGCCGATCCGCGACGACGCCTGCGCGTAGATGGTGCGCGAGAGGATGCGCTGCGCGAGGTCGGGCACCGTGGCCTCGCTGCGGCAGGCGGCGACGAGCGCGAGGCGCTCGGCGGGGCTCGCCTCCAGGTAGGCCTCGGCGCGCCCGTGGATCCGCACGAGGAGCAGCTCCGAGAAAAGGCCGTACGAGATATGGGTCATGGCTCGCCTCCGGACGTGCTTTCGCCGGGCCGGGGCGCGGCGCAGGCCGCCCCGTCCACGGGTTCGCCGACGATGAGATCGCGCTCGAGATCGGCCTCGCGCACCCCGGAGGCGCGGTCGAAGGCGGCGCGCAGCGCGTACCAGTCGCTCCAGCCCGAGGGCCGCCGCACCGCCGGGCTGTCGTCGCGGATGAGCAGCAGCCGGCGCGTCCCGAGGCACGGCAGCGGGCCGGGGGGCCGCCGCCCCGCCGCTTCAGGGAACGTGGGAGCGAGCGGCGGCGCGCCCGGCGCCCGGCGCGACGCGGCGGCCGCCGCGACCCTGCGGTCCGGCGGGAGCCGGCTCCGGCAGAGGGCGACCATGGTCGTGTGTGGGTTCGCCGCGCGGGCGAGCAGCAGGGGCAGCCCCGCGAGGTCGCCGCGGCGCCGCGCGAGCGCCGAGAGCGTCTCCGGGGGATCGAGCTCGAGCTCGTCCTCGAGGAGCTCGCGCTCGCCGGGCAGGTGGGGCTGCCACTCGCGCTCCGCCCAGAAGCTCTCGGGCACGAAGAGGCGCTCGGCCACGCTCGGCCCGAGGAACCCGAGGAGCGCCTCGCGCCGCTCGGGCGTCACCATGCAACGCCCGGGGCCGAGCAGCGCGCGCGCGAGGTCGCGGGCCACCTCGTCCCAGCCCGCGGATTGCAGCATGAGGGCGCTGATCTGCGCGGCCATCTCGGCGAGCCGGTCGCGCGTGCGCCGGCCCTCGCCGCTCGCGGCGGCGAGCTGGATGAGCCGCCGGTAGAAGGCCGTCGCGACAGCGGTGAACTCCGGCCCGACCTTGAGCGCGTCGCGCCCCTCGGTCAGCTCCACGGCGGCCGGGAAATCGATGAGCGCGAGCTCGGCGAGGGCGAGGCAGGCGTCGACCTTGACGCCGGCGTGGAAGGTGGCCGCCGAGATGCTCGGGAGCAGCCCGCGCCCGCCGACGTGGAACCGCGCGAGCAGCGCGGCGCCCTGCGCCTCCGCGGCCTCGTCGGGGCGCGCGCGCCCCTCCGCGGCGTCCTCGGGGCGGGCGCGCGCCCCGCGGGCGGCCGTCGCGCGCGCCCCGCCGTCGGGGCCGGGGGCGATCGGCTCCTGCACGAGCTGCCCGCCCGAGATCAGCCGGCCGTCGTTCACGGCCGCGCCGTCGAGCAGCACGAGGGCGCGGCTCGCGGGGAAGAAGTGGAGCGCGTCGCGCAGGTAGGCGCGCACCGCGCCCGCCTCGAGCAGCGCCGACGTGACGCGCACGCGGGTGCCGAGCAGCGGCGCGACCCGTCGCACCGAGCACATCAGGGCGGCGGCGAGCTCCGGCGACGCGCGGCCGTGGGCGCGCCCGACCTCCTCCGGGGCGGACGCGGGCGGGTCGGGCGGGTCGCCCGTGCCCGGCCAGGGCACGACGCGGATCGCCCACCCCTCGATGCCGTCGCCGGTGGTGAGGTGCAGGCTGAAGCTCTCGGGATCTGAGAGCCCGAACCCGAGCACCGAGAAGAACCCGACCCCGAACCGGCCGAGATCGATCCCTGGCCGCTTGTCTGTCGCGAACGGGATGAGCAGCCGTGAGAGGATCGCCCGCAGCCCCATGCCGACGCCGGTGTCGCAGACGTCGACCCGCCCGTCGGTGACGGCGACGTCGACGAGCGGCTGCGGCCCGCGGGCCGCGTCGGCGGCGTTGAGCACGAGCTCGATGAGCGGCCGGAGCGGGTGCCCGAACTGGCGGGAGATCTCCTCGTCGAGCACCTTGAGCAGGTAGGCGCGGTCGATCGGCGGCTCCGCCAGGTCGCGCTGCCCTGCGCACAGCGCCTCGAGCGCCGGGCGGTGCAGGCCCACGGCGACGAGCTCGTGCAGCGACCCGAGGAAGTACAGCCCGGCGTCTCCTTGCAGGGGCGCCGCGCGTCGGCCGCCGCCCCCGTCTCCCCCCGCTCCGTAGTGCGCGTGCACGCTCGACCGCTCCCCCTCACGCCCGCCCTCGACATCCTCCTGCGCGAAGAGCGCGCACCCACCGTGCGAAACCGCGCCGAGTGAGCGCCGAGCGGCGAACGATCGACGGAGCTTTCACTGCCCGTGCCGAGCCGAGCCGTCGGGCGGCGGCCGTCCGTCCTTCAGCGCAGCCGCCGCGGGCGTCGGCCCCGGCGCGACAGCGGCCAGCGGGGAAACCGGCTCCGGCGCGCCGGCCTAGCTCGCGGCCCGCCGCGCCGGCGGCGAGCTCGGGGCGCCGCGGGTCTCGTCGTCCGCGGCGTCGCCGTCGTCGTTGTCCGCGGCGTCATCGCCCCCGCCGAGCCGCGCCGCAGCGCCGCGGGCGCGGGTGGCGCTCTGGGGCTGTGTGGTGCTCTGGGGGAGCGGCGTGGAGGTGTGGGGCGGGTCGGCGATGTGGAGCAGCTCGGAGAGCTCCAGCGCGCTCCACTTGCCCGGGGGCGGGATCGAGATGACCCCGGCGCGCTCGCGCTCCAGGCGCGCGTTCAGCTCGCCCCCGATGAGCAGCGCCAGCGCCAGCAGCCAGAGCCAGAAGAGGAAGATCGCGACGGTCGCGAGGCTCCCGTAGAACGTGGCGTAGCGGCCGAGCGTGGCGACGTAGAGCGAGAAGAGGGTCGACACGATCGACCAGAGCGCCACGGTGAGCACCGCGCCCGGGAAGATCCGGCGCCGCTCGATGTTCGGGCGCTGGATCGAGATCCTGAAGAACGCGGCCACCATGCAGATGACGAGCCCCGCGGGGAGCGCGAACGCGACGATGCGCGCGCCGATGGAGCCCGAGAGCGACCCGATCAGCACGCCGAGGCCCGCGACCACGGGCACCACGGCGAGGCTGGCCATCACGCACGCCGCCGCGATCGCCCTGCGGACGTACCAGGGGCGCTCGCGGGCGTTGTAGATGGTGTCGAACACGCCCATGGCGGTCGAGAGCCCGGAGGACGTGATCCAGAGGAAGCCGGTGATGCTGATCGGGGCGACGGCCGACGACTGCGAGAGCCGGAGGAGCTCGTCGGAGACGATGACGGCGACCTCCGGGGGCGCGGCCAGGAGGATCGGCCGCACGACCACATCGGACCACTGCTGGATCCGGCTGAGCACGTAGCCGGCGAACGCGGCGAGGGGGATCAGGCTGAGGAACGCGTCGAAGGCCATCGCGCTCGCGGCCCGCGGCGCGTTGTGGCGATCCAGGCTGATGATGACGCTCCACACCGCCTGGGCGGCGCGGTGGCGCTCGATGTGTCGCCGGATCGGAGCAGGCACGCGAGCAGCCTCGCTCTCCCTCGTGCGGGGCGCAATACCATCTGCCGTGCGCTCCCGGCTCCGCCGACCCCGGGACCCGGGCCTCGGCGGCTAGGCCTCGGCGTTTGTGTCCGCGGCGAGGAGACTCTGCACCGCGTAGGGAACCGACTCGACGCCGGCGAGCTCGGCGAGCGCATAGGCGATGTGCTCGCGGCTCGCGTGCGGCGGGATGCCGACGATCGCCCACGAGCCCCCCTCGCCGCGCTGGAGGTTCTGCCCGCGCTCGACCCGGAGCGCGGCGAGCGCCGGGTAGACGGCGACGGTCATCCGCTTCGGCCGCAGGCGGTCCAGCGCGCGCATGGCGAAGGCGATCCGGTCGAACTCGCTGGGATCGCGGTACTCGACGTGCCGCTCCCGGTGGAGCTCCACGTGGTGGGGGTCTCGCTCGCGCACGGCGTCAGCATAGCCCACGCGGGCCGCCCTGCCGCCCAGGGCGCGCGGATCCGGGCGTCCGCCGTCCCGCGCGAGGCGCGAAGGTCGCACCCGCGCCGGTCGCAGCGGCCCCGCTCGCGGCGCGCCCGCCGACAGCGACGAGCTGCCGATAAGCCCGCTTGCCACGAGCGCCGAGGGCGGGCGCGCGCGCCCGCGCCCCGACAAACCCAGGGCCGTGGGTGCCGGCGCTGGCCGGCCATGCTACGCGCCGGAGCGCCATGGACAGCCTCCCCCTCCTCGCCGATCACCCGTACGCATCCTTTCTCGATCAGGTCGAGAAGCCCGCGCGCTACGCGGGCGGCGAGGTCGGCTCGGTCGTCAAGGACTGGGCGTCGGTCGAGGCGCGCGTCTGCCTCGCCTTCCCGGATGTCTACGACATCGGGATGAGCCACCTCGGCTTCAAGATCCTCTACAAGCTCCTGAACGACGACCCGCGCACCCTGGCCGAGCGCAGCTACGCGCCCTGGGTCGACATGGAGGCCCAGCTCGTGAAGCGCGGGCTGCCGCTGGTCTCCCTCGAGTCGGCCCGCCCGCTCAGGGACTTCGACGTCGTTGGCTTCTCGCTGCAGTTCGAGCTCACCTACTCGAACATCCTCACGATGCTGCACCTCGGCCGCATCCCGCTGCGCGCGGCGGATCGCGGCGAGGACGACCCGCTCGTGATCGCCGGCGGCCCGACCGCGACCCACCCCGAGCCGATCGCCCCGTTCCTCGACGCCCTCGTCATCGGCGACGGCGAGGAGAAGGCCACGGAGGTCGCCCTCGCGTGGACCCGGCTGAAGCGCGAGGGCGTGCCGCGGCGCGAGCGGCTGATCGCGATCGCGCGCCTCGGCGCCATCTACGTGCCCTCGCTCTACGCGACCCGGCGTGACCCCGACACCGGCTTCGAGGTCGTGGACCGCCCGCTCGTCTCCGGGATCCCGTTCCCCGTCGAGCGCGCCCTGGTCGACCTCGACCGGTACCCGTTCCCCGACGAGAGCCCGACCGGCGGCCCCGAGGCGATCTTCGACCGCATGTCGATCGAGATCGCCCGCGGCTGCACCGAGGGGTGCCGCTTCTGCCAGGCCGGCATGATCTACCGCCCGGTCCGCGAGCGCGATCCCGAGCAGATCGTCGACACAGTGATGCGCGCGGTGCAGAAGTCCGGTCAGGACGAGGTCTCGCTGACGGCGCTGTCGACGGCCGACGTCTCGTGCATCTCGCCGCTCATCAAGAAGGTCACCGAGCGCCTCACCGCCGAGCGCATCTCGCTCGGCGTCTCGTCGCTGCGCGCGTACGGGCTCGAGCCCGATCTCCTCGACGAGCTGAAGCGCGTGCGCGCGACGGGCCTCACGTTCGCGCCCGAGGCGGGGACCCAGCGGATGCGCGACGTCGTGAACAAGAACGTCACGGAGGAGCAGCTCCTCGAGACGGCCGAGCGGGTGTTCAGCCGCGGCTGGGGCAAGATGAAGCTCTACTTCATGATCGGCCTCCCCACCGAGGGCGACGAGGACGTGCGCGGCATCGTCGAGACGGGCGCCCGCGCGGCCGGCGCCGGGCGGAAGGGGGCCGGCAGGGGCAAGCCGGTCGACGTGACGGTCAGCGTCTCGACGCACGTGCCGAAGCCCCACACCCCGTTCCAGTGGGCGGCGATGGACACGCTCTCAGAGGTCGCGCGCAAGCAGCAGATCCTCCGGGACACGGTGCGGCCCTACCGCGCCGTCACGCTGAAGACCCACGAGGCCCACGCCAGCGTCCTCGAGGGCATCTTCGCCCGCGGCGATCGCCCCCTCGCCGACGTGCTCGAGCGCGCCTGGCGCAACGGCGCCCACTTCGACTCGTGGGACGATCAGCTCAAGCTCGCCGTGTGGGAGGAGGCGTTCGCACACACGGGCGTCGACCGGGCGAAGTACCTCGGCACCCTCCCGGTGACGGCGCGGCTGCCGTGGGATCACATCGACGTCGGCCTCGAGGAGGGCTTCCTCGCGCGGGAGTACAGGAAGGCGCTCCAGAACCGCCTCAGCCCGCCGTGCGGCAAGGTCGCCGGCATGTTCGTGCACCACACGAACCTCGACGACGCCCGGGCCGACGCGCGCCGGCTCGTCTGTTACGACTGCGGCGTCGCCTGCGACATGACGCAGATGCGCGAGGAGCGGCTGACCTTCCTCGACCGGCTCGGCGCCCACAAGCGCTCGCTGCCGATCGTCAAGGAAGCCGCCACGCCGCCGCCGCCTGCCGTCGCCGCGGCGCCCGACGCCGCGGCGCCTGACGCCGCGCCGCCCGACGCGGCGCCGCCCGACGCGGCGCCGCCCGACGCGGCGCCGCCCGACGCGGCGCCGCCCGAGGTCGCGGCGCCGCCCAGGGCCGCCGCGCCCGCGCCGAAGGGGCGCGGCGGCTTCCGCTACCGCTTCCGCTTCGAGAAGACCGGACCGGTGGCGCTGCTCGGCCACCTCGACGTCGTGCGCGAGCTGCCGCGCGTGCTCCGGCGCGTCGGCGCGCCGATGACCTACACAGCGGGCTTCCACCCGAAGCCGGACATGACGTTCTCCCCGGCCCTCTCGCTCGGCGTGATCAGCCTCGACGAGTACGTCGACCTCCGGCTCGAGCGCGACCTCGACCCCGCCGCCCTCGAGGCGCTCGTCGCGTCGATGACCGCCGCGAGCCCGCGCGGGCTCGTGTTCCGCGGGGCCGCGAAGCTCGGCCCGGAGGACCCCGCCGTGAGCAAGCTGATCGCCGGGGCCCGCTACGCCCTCGCGTTCGCGCGCTCCGCGATCGGCAGCGACGCCGAGGCGATCCTCGCGGCCCGCTGCGGCGCCGCCCTCTCGGCCGCGTCGCTCCCGATCCGCCGCGAGATCGACCGGCTCGCGAAGATGGTCGACGTGCGGCAGTACCTCGTGCGGGCCGAGGTCGGCGGGCCCGACGTGCTCTCGGCGCTCGCGCGCGCCGGGCTCGCCGGCGACCTCGTCGCCCTCGACGTCGAGGTCGACATCCGCGGCTCGGGGGCGGTGAAGTCGTCCGAGGTCGCCGCCGTGATCCTGGGAGAGCCCGGGGAAGCGCCGGGCGCGATCACGCCGCCGCCGCACCGCGCCGTGCGGCTCCAGCTCTTCGGCCGCGCCGCGCCGGCGGGCTCCGCCGCTGTCGAGCGCTTCTCGCTCCTCGACCTCGAGCGGGCGCGCCGCGTCAAATCTGCGCCGGAGCGCGCGGCGTCCGCGCCGCTCGCGGCCGACGCGGGGTGAACCAGGCTGCGTACGGTCGCAGCGGGAAGTTCCATCACATGGCGGCGGCGATCGCCGCCGAGCGCGCGGGCGATCGCCCGCAGATCGGCTACGCTGCGCTCGGCGTTATGGCAAATGAGGGTCACGAGACCGAATGCTGCGCCGCGCGCCTCGCCGCGGCGGGAGCGGTCGGCGCGAGCGTCGCTCACGAGCTGCGCAACGCCCTCGCTGTCGCCGAGTCGTCGCTCTACCTGGCGCAGCGGGACCTCGACGATCGGCCCTGCCTGCTGCGCCACCTCGACCGGGTGACGTGCGAGATCCGCAAGGCGCACGAGGTGATCGGCAGCGTCCTCGGGCTGGCGCGCGGCGAGCCGCTGCGGCGCGAGCCCGCGCCCGTGGGCAAGCTCATCGAGAGCGCCCGGCACGCGCTGGTCCTGCCCACGGCGGTCCGGTTCGAGGTCGCGGTCGCGCCGGCCGATCTCACGCTGCTGTGCGACCCCATCCTGCTCGAGCGCGTCTTCTCGAACCTCTACCTCAACGCGATCGAGGCGCTCGACAACGCCCCCGGCGGCTCGATCGTCACGCGCGCGTGGCGCGGCGACGAGCGGACGTACCTCGAGGTCGAGGACAACGGCCCCGGCGTCCACCCGTGCGTGATCGACCGCCTCTTCGAGCCGCTCGTCACCGCCAAGGTGAAGGGGACGGGCCTCGGCCTGGCGCTGAGCCGGGTCATCGTCGAGGCCCACGGCGGCGAGATCACAGCGACGGCGGGCCGCTGCCGGGGCACGGCGTTCCGCATGTGGCTCCCCAGCGCGTAGGTGGGGCAGGACGAGGAGAGGCTCCAGGAGAAGATCGCCGGGCCTGCTCGCGCCCTCGTCGCGCAGGCGACGGCCGAGGTGTTCAAGCGCGCCGGCCGCTGACCCGGGGCCGCGCCGCGCGCGATCAGCCGCGGCCGCGGCCGCGGACCAGCTCGGTGACGGCCTCCCCCAGGCCCTCGAGCGTGAGCGCGAACATCGGGAAGATGCCCTTGATCGCGTCGACCGTGGGGTGAGGGTAGGGGCCGATGCCGTCGGGGTTCAGCCACACGGCGCGGTCGAAGTGGTCGCGGAGCATCATGAGCCAGGCGACGCCGGGCATCCGCGCGTCGGACTCGAACGGGGACTGCCAGCGGTCGGCCCCCCCGCCGCCCAAGCCTGACGAGCCGAGCAGCTCGTACGGCGCCATCGAGGCGTCCCCGACCATCACGAGCTTGTGGTGCTTGCCGCACTCGTGGAGGAGCTCGCGCACCGGCACAGGGTCCTGTAACCCTTCGGTTTTATACACCTTTTCGTAGACGCAGTTGTGGAAGTAGTAGCTCCTCAGCTCCTTCCAGTGCGTCGCGCGCTTCGCCGCGCTGAAGAGCTGCGACACGAGCGCGGCGCTCGGGTCCATCGAGCCGCCCACGTCCATCATCAGGATCACGCGCGTGTTCGGCCGGCGCGGTGGCCTGGTGACGACCTCGATCTCGCCCGCGTTCCTGGCCGTCGCGTCGATTGTCGCGTCGATGTCGAGCTCGCGGTCGCCGCCCTCGCGCGCGAAGGCGCGCAGCTTGCGCAGCGCCACCTCGATCTGGCGCACGTCGAGCGTGAGATCGCTGCGGTAAGGCCTGTAGCGGCGCGCGTCGGCGTTCTGCACGGCGCCGCTCCGCCCGCCCGCGGAGCCGCCGACCTGGATGCCGCTCGGGTTGTAGCCGCCGCGGCCGAACGGCGACGTGCCGCCGGTGCCGATCCAGCGGCTGCCCCCGTCGTGGCGCTCCCGCTGCTCGCGCAGGCGCTCCTCGAACCGCCGGAGCACCTCGTCGAGGTCGAGCTCCTCGATCATCGCCTTCTCCTCCTCGGAGAGGGCGCGCGCCTTGATGGGATCCCGGAGCCACGAGAGGAGCTCCTCCGCGATCGCCTTGGCCTCCACGTGCACGCCGCGGAAGTGCTGGGCGAACGCGAGATCGAAGTCGTCGAGGTGCGCCTCGGAGTGGACGAGCATCGCCCGCGCGACGTGGTAGAAGCCGTCGAGCGAGCTGTCGTGGAGCCCCGCGGCGAGGGCCTGCGCGAGGCCGATCGCCTCCTGGGCGCCGACAGGGACCTTGCGGGCCCGGAGCTCGTAGAGGAACTCGACGAACATGGCTACGACCGGTAGCGCCTGCCGCCGGCGAGCTGGTCGGCGAGCGCGACAAGGTCCTGCTCCTTCTTGAGCAGCGCGCCGAGGAACGGCAGCGTCTTGTCGAGCTTCACCTCCTGCACGCCCGCCCGGCGCAGCACGGCGATCCAGTCGATGAGCTCGCTCGTCGAGGGCCGCTTCCGGATCCGGGCGTTCTTCCGGATCTCGTAGAAGGCCTGCATCGCCTGATCGGCGAGCGTCCGATCGAGGTCGGGGTGGTGGACGCGGACGATCTCCCGCATGAGCTCCGCCTCCGGGAAATCGATGAAGTGGAAGACGCAGCGGCGCAGGAACGCGTCCGGCAGCTCCTTCTCGTTGTTGCTGGTGATGATCACGACGGGCCGCTCCCGGGCGACGATCTCGTCGCCTGTCTCGGTGATGCGGAAGCGCATCCGATCGAGCTCGTGCAGCAGATCGTTCGGGAACTCGAGGTCCGCCTTGTCGACCTCGTCGATGAGCAGCACGACGCGCTTCTCGGCGCCGAACGCCTTCCCGAGGGGGCCGAGCTTGATGTAGCGGCGGATGTCGCGCACATCGCCGTCGCCGAAGCGCGAGTCGTAGAGCCGTTGCACCGTGTCGTAGACGTAGAGCCCGTCCTGGGCCCGCGTGGTGCTCTTGACGTGCCAGGGGATGAGCTCGGCCGACAGGCTCTGCGCGATGGCCTCGGCGAGCAGCGTCTTGCCGGTGCCTGGCTCTCCCTTGACGAGGAGCGGCCGCTCCAGGACCAGCGCGCAGTTGACGGCGGCCTCGAGCGCCTCGTTGGTGAGGTAGCGTTCGGTGCCGTGGAAGCGGCGGAAATCGGACATGCCGAGACGGTAGCATCCCGCCGGCGCGCCTGGCGGCGCTCGCGCCAGCGCGTCCGCCGGAGCGGCAGTGTGCGCCGGCGTCAGAGCCAGTCGCGCGCGAGGTAGGCTGTCCACGAGGCCGCCCGCTCCCAGAGGGGGCGCCGGGCCCAGTGCGCGACCGTGATCTCGCGGCAATGGGCGAGGTCGTCGGCGAACATCTGCTCCATGGTGCTGGCGAACCCGCGGTGCGAGACGACGGCGTTCACCTCGAGGTTCATGCGCAGCGACTGGCTGTCGAGGTTCGTGGAGCCGACGGTGGACCACGCGCCGTCGATGACCGCTGTCTTTGCGTGCAGGACGCGGCCGCGCCACTCGAACATGCGGGCGCCGGCGTCGAGGAGGTGGCCGTAGATGGTGCGCGACGCGAGCAGGACCGCGGGCACGTCGGTGGTGCCGGCGACCATGATCCTGACGTCGACGCCGCGCCGGGCCGCGGCGGTGAGCGCGTGGATGATCCGGAGCGGCGGCAGGAAGTAGGCGTTGGTGATGTAGATCCGCCGCCGGGCGCGCTCGATGGCGATCCGGTACGCGTGGCGGATGCCGTGGCGGTGCCTCCGGCGGGGGAGGTCGTTGCTGAGGATCTGGACGGCGGGGTCGGGCCTGCGCCCCGTGACGCCGTAGCGCCGCTCGTCGACGGTGGGGCCGCCGGCGCGCTGCCACGCGCGCAGGAAGAAGTACTGGAGCTCGGCGGCGGCGGGTCCCTCGATGCGGAGGTGGGTGTCGCGCCAGCCGGCGCCGCCGTGCTCCGGAGCGGCGTAGTCGTCGGAGATGTTGAGGCCGCCGGTGAACGCGACGGCGCCGTCGACGATGAGCGCCTTGCGGTGGTCGCGGCGGGCGACCTTCCCGAACGGGGCGGAGAGCTCGAAGGGGCGGAAGGCGAGGGGCCGGACGCCGGCGCGGCGGAGGCCGTCCAGGAAGGACGACGATACCGAGGAGCCCCAGGCGTCGAAGAGCAGGCTCACCTCGACGCCCGCCGCCGCCCGCTCGGCGAGCGCCTCGGCGAAGCGCTGGCCGGTGCGATCGCCCCGGAGGATGTACGTCTCGAGGCAGATGGTGCGCCGGGCGCGGGCGATGGCCTCGAGCATGGCCGGGTACGCCTGGACGCCGTCCTTGAGGAGCGCGAGGCGATGGGCGCCGACGGCCATCTCGGCGAACGGGGGCTCGGCGGGCGCGGGAGGGGGCTGGGACATGCAGCGAGGGGCCGGGCTCCTCGGGATGAGGCGACACGATGATAGCGCGGCCTGAAGGCCATCGGGCGGATCGTCGAGCCGGGGGCCGGCCCGAGGCGCCGAGCGGGCCGGGCGAGCGTGAGATCGAGAGAAGGGACGCAGAGCAGGTAAGGTCGGAGATTGCCTTGAGCTCCGGTCGATGAGGGACAATCGGCCAGGGGCAACGGCCTTATTTGCGATGAGCGGGTTGGACTCGCCCTGGGCGCACGGGCATCATCCACCGCCCTGTGAGGAGCGCTGCGACTCCGGGGTTCGGGCCGGCGGCTTGCGCGGAGAGAGGACACGTCACGCGATGGCACCGAGGCGAGCGAAGGGGAAGCACGCCGTGGAGGACGAGCTGTCGAGCGCGGGCGGCCGCGACCATGGCCATCCGAGGCCGCAGCTCCGGCGCGCGGGGTGGACCTCCCTGAACGGGACCTGGGCGTTCGCGCTCGATCCGGAGGCGAGGTGGAGGAGGCCCGGCGAGGTCGTGTGGGACCGCGTCATCGAGGTCCCGTTCTCGCCCGAGACGGAGCAGAGCGGGATCGGGGAGATGGGCTTCCATTGCGCCTGCTTCTACCGGCGGACGTTCGAGGCGCCCGACCTCCGGGAGGGCGAGCGGCTGATCCTGCACTTCGGCGCTGTCGACTACGAGGCCACCGTCTGGGTGGAGGGGAGCCTCGTCGCGCGCCACGTCGGCGGGTACACCCCCTTCAGCGTCGACGTCACCGATCACCTCGGCGCGTCCGGGCCGCAGGAGATCGTTGTCCGCGCCGAGGACGACCCCGCCGACCTGGCGAAGCCGCGCGGCAAGCAGGACTGGCAGCGCGAACCGCACTCCATCTGGTATCCGCGCACGACCGGGATCTGGCAGACAGTCTGGATGGAGCGCGTGCCGAGGACCTCGATCGGCGCCGTGCGCTGGGCGTCGAGCCTCGCCCGCTGGGAGATCGACTGCCTCGTGAAGCTCGCGGGGGCGCGGCGCGACGACCTGCGCCTCAGGGTGCGGCTCCGCTGCGACGGCGCGCTGCTCGCCGATGACACGTACGCCGTCGTCGCCGGCGAGGTGCACCGGCGGGTCGCGCTCTCCGACCCGGGCATCGACGACTTCCGGAACCACCTCCTGTGGAGCCCCGAGTCGCCCACGCTCATCCAGGCGGAGCTCGAGCTCCTCGGCCCGGACGGCGAGGTGCTCGATCGGATCCGGAGCTACACGGCGCTTCGCTCGATCGCGATCCAGGGCGACCGCATCGTGCTCAACGGGAGGCCGCTCCCGCTCCGGATGGTGCTGGATCAGGGCTACTGGCCCGGGACCGGGATGACACCGCCGGACGATCACGCGCTCCGTCGCGACGTGGAGCTCGCGCGCGCGATGGGCTTCAACGGCGTGCGCAAGCACCAGAAGATCGAGGACCCGCGCTATCTCTACTGGGCGGATACGCTCGGCCTCCTGGTCTGGGAGGAGATGCCGAGCGCCTACCGCTTCACCGCGCAGTCGGTCGAGCGCCTCACGCGGGAGTGGATCGACGTGATCGATCGCGATTACAGCCACCCCTGCGTCATGGCGTGGGTGCCGTTCAACGAGTCCTGGGGCGTGCCGAACCTGCCGGACAACGCGCGGGAGCGGCACTGGGTCGAGGCGCTCTACCACCTCACCAGGACGCTCGACGCGACCCGCCCCGTCGTCGGCAACGACGGATGGGAGAGCGTCGCGACCGACATCATCGGGATCCACGACTACGATACCGACGCGGAGCGCATCGAGCGGCGCTACCACGCCGAGGAGGTCCGTCCCCGGTTGTTCCAGCGGGAGCGCCCCGGCGGACGCCTCCTGGTGCTCGATGGGAAGGCCCCGACGAGCGATCTCCCGATCATCCTGTCGGAGTTCGGCGGGATCGCGCTCCGGCGGGGCATCCCGGGGAACTGGGGCTACTCGCTCTGCGACGACGCGGGCGCGTTCGCCCGGGCCTACGAGGCCTTGCTCGCGGCCGTGCGCTCTGTCGAGCTGCTCAGCGGCTTCTGTTACACGCAGTTCGCCGACACGTACCAGGAGGCGAACGGCCTTCTCTATGCGGATCGAACGCCGAAGTTCCCGCTCCACGAGATCGCCGCCGCGACGCGCGGCCGGGTCGCCGGCCACCTGCAGCCCGACTGCCTGGGGCTCCGAGGACGCGAGGGACCCCGGCAGGAGGGCGTGGTCGATCCGCTGGTAGAGGACGGCGGATAGCCGACGGTAGAGGCCGGCGGGTAGCCGCTCCGCGGCGCTGGCCCGGCTCCGGCGCGGAGCCGACGCTCGATCTCGTCAAGCCTCGGTGCTCGCGGGCCCGCTCCTCCTCGATCGATACCTCGTCATCGCCCCGCAATCCCGCAGCGCGATCGCGCGCGAGACGCGGTGACGCCGCATCGCGGCGCGCGCTCCCCGGCATGCTCCTTGAATAGCGCTCGTCCGGAGCCGGGGCCGGGACCCAGGTGCACACCGAGACTCGAGCGGGAGGGATCGATGAGCGCGAGATCGCAGCCAGACGTGATCTGCTTTTCGCACCTGCGTTTCAGCTTCGTGTTCCAGCGACCTCAGCACCTGCTCACGCGCTGCGCGCGGCGACGCCGCGTCTTCTTCTTCGAGGAGCCGCTGCTCGACAGCGAGCTGCCGCGCCTCGAGGAGGCCGCTTCCGAGCACCGGGGTGTCTGCGTCGCGACTCCGCACCTGCCCGCCGGCGCCGGGCCGTCACGGGCCTCCGCGATGCAACGTGAGCTCCTCGACGGCATGATGAAGCGCCACGGGATCACCGATTACGTGCTCTGGTATTACACACCGATGGCGCTCTCGTTCTCTCGGCACCTCGCGCCCGCGGCGACCGTGTACGATTGCATGGACGAGCTCTCGGCCTTCGCCGGGGCGCCCCCGGCGCTCAAGGAGCGCGAGGCCGAGCTCCTGCGCCTGTCCGACCTGGTCTTCGCCGGCGGCGCGAGCCTCTATGAGGCGAAGCGGGCGCTGCACCCGAGCGTGCACGCGCTCCCGAGCAGCGTCGACGTCGCGCACTTCGCCCGCGCGCGAGCCGCCTCCCGCGCCGAGCCCGCCGACCAGGCGGGCATCCCGAGGCCCCGCCTCGGCTTCTTCGGCGTCCTCGACGAGCGCATGGATCTCGATCTCATCGCCGCCGTGGCCGCGCTGCGGCCAGCCTGGCAGATCGTGCTGGTGGGGCCCGTGGCCAAGATCGACCCGTCGACGCTGCCCCGCGCGCCGAACATCCACCTTCTGGGGCAGAAGAGGTACGAGGAGCTGCCCGCGTACCTCGGCGGCTGGGACGTGGCGCTCCTGCCCTTCGCCCGGAACGCGGCCACGCGGTTCATCAGCCCCACGAAGACGCCGGAGTACCTGGCCGGCGGCAAGCCCGTCGTCTCGACGTCGATCCGCGACGTGGTGCAGCCCTATGGCGAGCTCGGGCTGGTGCGCATCGCGGACGCGCCCCGCGACTTCGTGGCGGCCGTCGAGGCGGCGCTCGCCGAGGATCGCGGCCCGCTGCTCGCGCGGGCGGACGACCTGCTCGGGCAGCGCTCGTGGGACGCGACGTGGGCGACGATCGAGCGCCTCCTCGACGGCGCGCTGGAGCGCCGCGCCCGGGCCGCGGCGGCGAGGTGAGCCATGTTCGATTACCTCATCGTCGGCGCCGGCTTCGCCGGGTGCGTGCTCGCCGAGCGGCTCGCCCGCGGGGCCGGCAAGAAGATCCTGCTCTGCGACGTGCGCATGCACATCGGCGGCAATGCGTATGACCACCACGACGCGGCGGGCATCCTCGTGCACAGGTATGGACCGCACATCTTCCACACGAACTCGCGGGAGGTCTTCGATTATCTGTCGCAGTTCACCGAGTGGCGCCCGTACCAGCACCGCGTCCGCGCCTGGGTCGACGGGCAGCTCCTGCCGATCCCCATCAACCTCGACACGATCAACGGCCTCTACGGCCTGAGCCTGAACGCGCTGGAGGTCGAGGCCTTCCTCGCGTCGAGGGCCGAGCGGCGCGAGAGCATCCGCACGTCGGAGGACGTGATCGTCAGCAAGGTGGGGAGAGAGCTCTACGAGAAGTTCTTCCGCAGCTACACCCGCAAGCAGTGGGGGCTCGACCCGTCGGAGCTCGACGCCTCGGTGACGGCGCGCGTCCCCGTCCGCACGAACCGGGACGATCGCTACTTCTCCGACGCCTACCAGGCGATGCCGCTCCACGGGTTCACGCGGATGTTCGAGCGGATGGTCGACCACCCGGGCATCAAGATCCTGCTCAACACGGACTACCGCGAGGTCTGCCATGCCATCCCGCACCGCGAGGTGATCTACACGGGGCCGATCGACGCCTACTTCGATTACCGCTTCGGCAAGCTGCCTTATCGCTCGCTCGACTTCAAGTTCGAGACGAAGGATCAAGAGGTCTACCAGACGGCGCCTGTCATCAACTATCCGAACGAGTACAGCTACACGCGGGTCACCGAGTTCAAGCACCTCACCGGCCAGTCGCACCCGAGGACGACGATCGTCTATGAGTTTCCGAAGGGCGACGGCGACCCGTACTACCCCGTGCCGCGGCCGGAGAACGCGGCGCTCTACCGGAAGTACGAGGAGCTCGCCCGCTCGACCAGCGGCGTCCACTTCGCCGGCCGTCTCGGCACGTACCGTTACTACAACATGGATCAGGTCGTCGCCCAGGCCCTGACCCTCTACACGAAGCTCACGGGCGCTCCGGGCTGGCGGTCCCTCGCGGAGGCGGCGTGAGCGGGGCAGCCGGAGGGGGCGGCGCTCCGGCGCTCGAGCTCTGGGGCGGCATCGAGTGCACGGTGAACCGCGTCGGCGACGCCTACCACGACCAGCTCGATCGGAACGGCCACGCGCGCCGGCTCGACGATCTCGACCGCTTCGCCGCGCTCGGGATCCGGGCGCTCCGGTATCCCGTGCTCTGGGAGCGCACGGCGCCCGACGGCTGCGCGAGCTTCGCGTGGGCCGACGCGCGCCTCGGCAGGCTGCGCGATCTCGGCGTCCGTCCGATCGTGGGCCTCGTCCACCACGGCAGCGGGCCGCCCCAAACGAGCCTCCTCGACCCGAGCTTCGTCGACGGGCTCGCGCGCTTCGCCCGCGAGGTCGCCGAGCGCTATCCGTGGGTCGAGGACTACACGCCGGTGAACGAGCCGCTCACCACGGCGCGCTTCTCCGGCCTGTATGGCCACTGGTACCCGCACGGCCAGGATGGCCGCGCCTTCCTGCGAGCGCTCCTCACGCAGTGCCGCGCCGTCGCGGCGGCGATGCGCGCCGTCCGCGAGGTCAACCCGCGCGCGCGCCTGGTGCAAACCGAGGATGTCGGGGAGACGTCCAGCACGCCGCTGCTCGCCTACCAGGCGCAGCACGAGAATCATCGCAGGTGGCTCAGCCTCGACCTGCTCATGGGGCGGGTGGACCAGGATCACCCGCTCTATCCCCAGCTCCTCCGGTGGGGCGCGTCCCCTGGCGAGCTCGAGGCGTTCGTCGTGTCGCCGTGCCCGCCGGACATCCTCGGCATCAACTACTACATCACGAGCGAGCGGTTCCTCGACGAGCGCCTCGAGCGTTATCCGTCATGGATGCATGGTGGCAACGAAAGGCACGCTTACGTCGATGTCGAGGCCGTGCGCGTCGTCGCCGAGGGCGTGGGCGGGCATCTCGCGCGCCTGCTGGAGGTCTGGGAGCGCTACCGTCGTCCGGTCGCGATCACGGAGGCGCACCTGGGCGGCTCCCGCGAGGAGCAGCTCCGGTGGCTGGCCGAGGCGCACCGCGCCGCTGTGGCCGCGCGCGCCGCGGGCGCGGACGTGCGCGCGGTGACGGCGTGGGCGCTGCTCGGCTCGTTCGATTGGGACAGCCTTGTCGTGCGTGATCGCGGGCGCTACGAGCCGGGCGTCTTCGACGTCCGCGGCCAAGCGCCCCGTCCGACGGCGCTCGCCGCGCTCGTCCGCGCGCTCGCGCGCGGGGAGCCCTTCGATCACCCGGTGCTCGCGTCACCAGGGTGGTGGCGCCGTCCGGAGCGCCTCCTCTATTCCCCCGTCAGCCTCGAGGAGCGCGGCGCGGCGCGGCTCGAGCGATCCGGCGATGGGCCGACGATCGAGCCATCGGACCGCGCCGCGGCAGGGAAGGCCGAGGGGCCGCCGGTCCTGATCACCGGCGCCACGGGCACCCTGGGAAGGGCGTTTGCGCGCCTGTGCGCGCACCGCGGGCTGCCGTCCCGCTTGCTGAGCCGCCTCGAGATGGACATCGCCGATCCCGCGTCCGTCGAGCGCGCCCTCGAGCGCCATGCGCCGTGGGCGGTCGTCAATACCGCCGGCTACGTGCGGGTCGACGACGCGGAGCTGGAGCCTCACCGCTGCGAGCGGGAGAACGCCGCCGGGCCCGCGGTGCTCGCGGCGGCGTGCCGCGAGCGCGGCGTCCGGCTCGTCACGTTCTCCTCCGATCAGGTCTTCGACGGCACCGGGGCGACTCCTTATGTGGAGACCGATCCGGCGAGGCCCCTCAGCGCGTACGGTCGGAGTAAGGCTGTGGCCGAGCAGCAGGTGCTCTCGATCCTCCCGACGGCGCTGGTGGTGCGCACGGCGGCCTTCATCGATCCCTGGGACGCGTCGACGTTCGTCGCGGACGCCCTGCGCGCGCTCCGCGATGGCCGCCCTTTCAGCGCGGCCGAGGACATGATCGTGACGCCCACCTACACGCCCGACCTCGTCAACGCGGCCCTCGACCTCCTGATCGACGGCGAGGGGGGGCTCTGGCACCTGGCGAACCGCGACGCGGTGACCTGGGCTGAGCTCGTCGCGCGGGCCGCCGCGCTGGCGCGTGTGGACACGAGGCATCTGGTTGGCTGCCCGAGCCGCGCGCTCTGCCTTGTCGCGCCGCGCCCTCGTTACAGCGCCCTGGGCAGCCGGAGAGGGCTCCTGCTCCCTGCGCTGGACGACGCGCTCGCGCGCTACCTCGCGGAGCGCGACGGTGGCCCAGCTCGATGACAGGGCCGCGCAAGGCGTGACGATCGGCGACGGACCACGAACCACGGTGGATGACGGATGTCCCTGACTGACGCTCGGGAGAAGGCGGAGTCGTGTCCGTCACGACCTCTGTCGAGCAGCGCTGAGCCGGTGAGTTCTGTCCACGCGGTGAGCGCATGTCCATCGCTCGTGCGGGCGAGCTCCGATGAGCTCGCTTGTTCCCGTGCCGTCCCTCCCAGGTCAGGGCGCATCGGACGTTTGTTATGACAGACGGCTCTCTGCTGGGTTGACGCGGTGTCTGTCGAGGGCGGCGACACGTCTGTTCGACCGGAGGAAAAGTGGAGGGGGCCGATGGCGTTGCTTGCCCGCACCTGTGTGAGCGCCTAGCCTGGGTCGCAGACGTAACCACGGATTTGCGGAGGGAAACGCCATGATGCCGATGAGCATGCCGATGATGAGCTCGATGGGGATGATGCCTCAGATGATGGGGATGATGCCCCAGATGATGGGGATGATGCCCCAGATGATGGGGATGATGCCCCAGATGATGGGGATGATGCCCCAGATGATGGGGATGATGCCCCAGATGATGGGGATGATGCCCCAGATGATGGGGATGATGCCCCAGATGATGGGGATGATGGGTCAGATGCCGATGATGGCGCGGATGACCTGTGAGATGGACAAGGAGGGGATGGTCTGCAAGATGATGCCCATGGAGGGCATGGGCATGGACATGCTGCGCGGGCGCTGTGAAGCGATGATGAAGATGATGAGCATGGGCATGCCGATGACGCTCATGTGCGGCAGCATGCCGATGATGATGTGCATGGGCACCGGCATGAGCATGGGCACCGGCTCGGGCGGCACGAGCAACATGGGCGCCGGCGCGAGCGTCGCCAGCATGAACAAGTGAGCGCGCGCTCCTGGCGCGGCGCCTGATCCTTCAGGCTGGAAGCAAGAACGCCAAGAGGAAGAGAGCGCCACGAGGAGAAGCGATTCTCCTGGCGCTCTCTTCCTCTTGGCGCTTCAGCGTGGGGACCCGGCCGGCGCCGGGTTTTAGCCGGTCTTCTCGACGTAGGTCATCACCAGGTACATGATGACCTCTTGCTTGGTGGGGTTCCTGTACTGGTGGGGCACGTCGGCCTCGAACAGGATCGCGTCGCCTGTCGCGAGGAGGTGGCGCTCGGCGCCGACGATCATCTCCAGCGTTCCAGACGTCACCACGAGGTTCTCGACCGTGCCCGGCGGGTGCGGATCTGCGTGTTCGGTGGCGAGAGGGGCGAGCTTGAGCTCGTAGAACTCCACCGTCCTCGGCACATCGAACGGGAACAGCGCGCGCGAAGAGAACGAGCCGTCATGCGACGTCAGCACCTTGGCGCGCGCGGCAGGGATGATCGAGGTGCCGCCGATCGACTGATCGCTGATCAGCGCAGAGAAGGGCACGCCCAGCGCCCGCGCGATCTTCCAGAGCACGTTGATCGTCGGCGTGCTCTGGCCGAGCTCGATCTGGCTGAGCATCGCCCGGCTCACGCTCGACGCCTTCGCCAGCCGTTCCAGGGAGAGCCCGCGCTTGGTCCGGAGGCGGCGCAGGTTGGCGCCGACGATGCCCGTGAGCGCCGAGGACGCGTCCTGCGGGGCCATCTCGTAGGTCCAGGCTTCGTCCGACGCCTCGTCCGTGTCCCGCTGCGGCGGCGCCTCGCCCTTCGCTCGGCTCGAGGTCGAGCTCGCTGGGCCAGCGGCGCTCTCCGGCCTGCGGAACGAGGAAGGTCCAGCCAGCGACAGCGCGCTCGCCGTCAACTCGGCCGACGCAGCCGCGCCGTTCGCCAGGCCAGATGCGCTCAACGAGCCATGGAAACCTTCGCCGGAGCTCCCCGCCGGGGAGGTGTGGCGCGTGTTCTGGCGGACGGACTTCATCGAATCTGCCAGACCGGCATCCACGTCCACACGGGGTACCACCAGAGGGCGACCGGCATGCTGACCGACTTGCCCGACGACATCGTGTCGCCCTCGTGGGCGCGTTCGTTCCGAACGACCCGCCGCTGTCGGTACTCTTCCAGGTCAATCACTTGAGCACTCTGGGCGCGCATCCGCTTACCTCCAACCCGTAGGCATAGCATCCGTTATAACGGATTGTTTGTCAAGGGACGGCTGGGCGATGACGCACCGGTGACGGCCACGACGGTCGTCCCGACGGGCTCCTCCCGGCAGGCTCGTCCACGGCGCAGCGTGTCGGCGCAGGAAAAGGAGCACCGCGCCCCTTCGTAGGTGGTCCCCACGGCCGGGCATGGCCGTCAGGACCACCTGGATAACGCGATGCGTTATTCAGGGCCCTGGGCGAGGCGCCCTGCCTCTGAAATACTGGACGAGGCGGTCTCCCCGCATGGGCCGCGCTCATCCGTCCACCTGTCGCGGTGCCCGGCGCGCCACGACGGTTTCCACGCAGTCGACTCGGTGTCGGTGTGTCCGCTCCCTACCTGCGCGACGCTTCGTCTTTGGCACAGACGATCCGCCCGAGGGCTTTCAGGAACATCCTGCGCGCGCCGTCCTCTGTCCTTCACGTGGCGGCGCTGCGGAGCCGAGAGCGCCGCGACATCAAGAACACACATCGCGGCATCAAGAACACACGAGGAGGCAGCCATGGCAGGCGTCGACGTGGGTGGAGGCGAGAGGCGGGCGCGCAACAGCGAGATCAACATGATCCCGTTCATCGATCTTCTGATGGTGATCATCGCCTTTCTCCTGATCACCGCGGTGTGGGTCACGAACTCTCGTCTCGAGACCAGCGCAGAGGTGCCTGCGGCCGCCGGTTGCGGCGAGGAGTGCCAGAAGGAGCCCCTCAAGGCGATGCACGTCCATGTCGGAGAGGACAGCTTCCGCCTCGTGTGGAAGCAGGGCGCGACAGTGTTGAGCGAGGCCACAGTCCCCAGGCATCCTGTCGAGATCGGGACGGCTGGCGCCACCGCGATCCGTTACACGGAGCTCAGCGAGGCCATCCAGCGCGAGTGGGAGAGGAGCGGCGAGCACCGCGCCCCGAGCGACCGCCGCGCCGACCAGGCCGTCCTCCACAGCGACGACAGGACGCCGTTCCGCGAGCTCGTCGCCGTGCTCGACGCCATCAACGCCCCGCGCCGCGCCGTCCTCCTCGAGGATGGACGCAGCGCCGAGATGCCAGCGTTCCTCGCCACGTTCTCCGCGCGCTGACGTATCACCCTCATTCAACGGCCCCGGCAGGCCCCTGGATGCTACGCCGTGAACTCCGTCGTCAGCGCCACCCAGTTCGAGGGCGGCCGGACAGCGTAGCTCAGCGCCAGCACCTCGATCAGCACCACCCGGTAGATCGCGTGGACGTCGTCGACGTCCACCTCGTGCGCGTTCGCCTCGAGCGCCGCGTCGAGGTGCTCCTGCACGAAGGCGAGGACGTCGGGCTGCTCCATCGCGATGACGTCGTCCGAGTCGACCGCCTCGGCAGGATCGTGGAGGCGGATCTGCTCGTCCAGGTTCAGCGACTCCTCGACGCCCGTGAGCGCCGTCTCGGTGACCTCGTCGAGGTCCTGGCCGAACAGCTCGTCGAAGGCGAGCCAGATCGCGAGCGTCAGAAAATAGCCGAGGGCGAGCGCCGTCTCGTCGAGCGGGCCCGAGAGCACCGTGGAGATCCGGTCGGCCAGCGCAGGCTGCGTCTGTTCGAAGCGCGTGAACGCGTCGTCGAGCTGCTTGCGCGAGTCGTCGTCATCTTCGGCGAGCTGATCCTCGATCTCGGACAGGACGCGCGCAGGCACCTGAGCGTACGAGGGGACGGGGCGAATGGCTGCGCGGCGTACCCACACGCGGACAACCTAGCACACGATGGCGCCGTTCATGGAGCGAGCAACCGGATGCTCGACGCCGGAACCCACCCCTCGGTCGCGCCCCAGCGGACCTCCGCGAGCCCGCCCGATCTCCTGCCGACCTCGACCGACGCGCCCTCGGGGATCGGGGCCTGCTCCGCGGCGGGCAGCGCGCGCCCGCCCTCGTCGAGGAGCCGGACCTCGGGGACCACCACGACGCCGGCGCGCGTCGTCAGCCGCAGGTGCCGCGCCGCAACCGTCAGCGGCACCAGCGCGAGCAGCGCGACGAGCGCCGTCGGCGCGAGGACGCTGCCCGCGACGTGCGCGGGGCCCGCCGGGCGGCGCCGCAGCGCCACGCCGACAGCGAGGAGCAGCGACGCGAGGAGCGCGGCCGCCGCCCAGGTGCGCTCCGACGCGAGGCCGACGATGACCCGGTCGAGCGTGGGCCGCGCGTCGACAGCGTCCGCGGCGCGGCGCGAGCGCCGGCGCGTGATCTCCGCGCGCACGAGGTCGAGCGCGCGATCCGCGTCCGCGTCGCCCGGACGGAGCCGCAGCGCTTCCTCGAACGCCGCCGCCGCCCGGCCCAGGTCGCCCGGGCGATCCGCGCCCTCGCGGACGCGCAGGACATAGGCGAGGCCGCGGTTGTAGCTCGCGTCCGGGTGCACGAAGCCGCGGTCGGCGAGCAGCTCGAACGTGTCGATCGCCGCGCCGTACTCGCCGCGGCCGAGCGCCGCCGTCCCCTGCTGGAACAGCGCCTCCGGGGCCTCCGCCGGCTGCGCCTGCGCCTGGCTCCCCGCCGGCTGCGCGCGCGCGTCGCTCGAGGGCAGCGCCGGCGCGAGGCACGCGGCGAGGACCAGGAGCGCGGCGGCGAGGGGGCGCCTGCGGCGGCGGCCGCTCACGTCGGCTTCCATCGGGCGAGCTCGGTCATGACGGCGCGGCTCTTCTCGACGAGCGCCGCGGACGCGGGCGCGCCGCCCTCCTGCCCGGACGGCTCGAACCGGATCGCCTCGCACGCGGCAAGGGTCTCGCAGGCGCGCGCCGCCAGCGCCTCGGGGACGCCGCGCTGGCCCAGCTCGCCCGGGAGCGTCGCGAGCAGGACGCCGCGGGAGCGGAGGCCCGTCGCGGACTCGATCGCCCGGTGCACGGCGCGCTCGACCGCCGCGGCCGTCGCCTTGAGATCTCCCTGCGCGGCGGCCTCCTCCGCCTCTTGCAGCGCCAGGGCCGCGAGCCGGGCGGGCGAGGTCGCGCCCGCCTCGCGGCGCTCGCGCGCCCGGCGCACGAGCCGATCGCCGGCGCCGAACAGCGTGACGAGGAGCGGCGGCGCGGCCAGGAGCAGCCAGAACGGCGCGCCGTCGAGGGGCAGCGTCGCGGGCGGGGAGTACGCGCCGAGCGACGTGCGGAGCCCCGGTATCCCGGCGAACGGCTCGGCGCGGCCGCCCGCGTCGCGGCTCGCGTCCTTCGCGCCGGACGCCGGCCCGGAGGACGCCGGCGGAGCGACCGCCGTCACCTGGATGACGCCGAGGTCCGCTGTCTCGACCACGTAGCGCTTCTGCGCCGGATCCCAGTACGGGAACTCGATCTTCCCGAGGCTCACCGCGCCGCTCTCCTGGATCCGGACGACGTAGCCGAACGAGCGGAAGCCGCCGATCGCGCCGCCGCGCGGCTCGAGCGACTCGCGCTTCTCGGGGTCGAGCCACTCGAGGCCGGTCCGCTCCGGCACCCGGAGCGACTGCGGGAAGTTGCCGGTGCCGGTGACCTGCACGGTCACGGCCACCGCGCCTCCCTGGTCGATCTGGCGCGGCTGCACGGTCGCCTTCAGCGTGAACTGACCGACGTCGCCGAGGGTGTAGCCGGACGGGCGGCCGGCGACCGGCGGCTCCGTGACCTGGACGACAACGTCGTTCGACTCGCGCAGCACGCGCGCGCCGATGCGGCGCCCCGTGATGCGCGCCTGCATGCTGCCCGTGTGCAGCTCGCCCGCCTTCAGCGGGAACAGCGCCAGCTTGTCGACGAGGCGCGCGGCGTAGCGGTGCCCGCCGACCCGCGTGTACACGGGCCGCTCGTGGCGCGGGTCCTCGAGGAGCGCGTGGCGGAGGAAGTCGGCGGCGGGCGCGGCGCGGGGCTCGCTCATCTCCGCGTTCTCGCGGAAGTACAGGTAGAACGAGACAGTGACCTGCTCGCCGACCACCGCGCTCGTCTTGTCGGGGATGGCGCGCAGGAACACAACCGGATCGGGCTCGCTCGGCATCGCCAGCTCCGGGGCCTGATCCTCGCGCTCGTCCTCGACCTCCTCGTCGTCGAGCAAGCCCCCCGGGCCGCTGAACGGCCACGGGAAGCCGTGCAGCGGGCCGCCGGGCAAAAGAAACGGGTTGTTCGGCCGGCGCGGCCGCCCGCTCGCCGGCACGACCTTGATCAGGATCGGACCCGCGGTCATGCGCTTGCCGTTCCACGAGATGGTCGGGCCGGGGATCGTATAGCGGCCGGGCTTGTTCGCGACGATCTGCCACGTCGCGCTGATCCCGAGCTGCGTCGTCACCATGCCGCCGCTCATCTGCGTCTTCATCTGCGTCCCGATGCTCGGGCCGGAGACGATGTCGAGATCGGGCGGGACGCGCAGCTCGGGGTCGGACGGCATGCCGGCGCCGCGCTCGACGAGCGCCTTCACCTCGACAGTGAACGGCTCGCCGACCTCGACATCGGTCGAGCTCGCGCGCGACGAGAGCTCCGGCTGCTGGGCGCGCGCCGCGAGCGGGGCGAGCAGCGCGAGCAGCGCGAAGAGCAGCGCCGTCGCGAGCGGCGCGGGGCGTGGGGCGGCGAGGGCCGCGAGCGCGAGCGGGGCAGGGGAGAGCGCCGGGCGCGTCACTTGTCCTCCATCCCGCGGCCGCGCCGCATGCCGGCCCTGCTCTTCGCTTCCTGCTCCTGGTACGTCGGCGCCTCCTCGAGCTGGTCGAGGACGCGATCGTCCTGCCTTCCGGGCTGCGGCTGCTCCTGGGGCTGCTCGGGCGGCGGCTCGGGCTGCTCGGGCGGCCCCGCGTCGGGCGGCTGATCCTGCGGGCCCGCGTCGGGGCTCTGATCCTGGTCGCCGTCGCCGCCGTCGTCGCCCGCGTCCTGGTCGCCGCCGTCGTCGCCCGCGTCCTGGTCGCCGCCGTCGTCGCCCGCGTCCTGATCGCCGCCGTCGTCGCCCGCGTCGGGCTCGCCCGCGTCGGGCTCGCCCGCGTCGGGCTCTGCGTCCGGCTCCGCGTCGGGCTCCGCGTCCGGCGGCCCTGCGTCCTTCTGCTCCTCAATGCGCCGCAGCGCGATCGCCCGGTTCCAGGCCGCGTCCCGGCCGATGCCGTCGCCGCCCGCCTCCTCGAGCAGGCCGGGGATGATCGCCAGCGCCTGATCGTAGTACTTCACGGCGTCCTCGTACTTGCGCCGCAAGAACTCGAGGTTGCCCGCGAGGTAGCGGGCGCGCGCGCGCACGTCGGCCGGCACGCTCGGATCGGCGCCGATCGCCTTCACGAGGGTCAGCGCGCAGTCGATCTCGATCCCGCGCAGCGCGTCGCTCTGCTCCTGCTCCGGACCGCCGTCCGCGAGCTCCTCGTCGCCGAAGCGGTGGCCGTAGCGCTCGGCCAGGTGGAACAGCGTCAGCCCGAGGTCGAACGAGCCGTTCGGCTTCTGGCGCACGGAGTCGGGCAGCCCGATGCCGGCGTCGCTGCACGGGCCCGTCCCCAGGTAGCTCTCGAGCGCCTGCGCGGCCGACTCGAGGTTGCCCGCGTCGAGATCGCGGATCGCCTGGTCGACCGCGGGCGCGTTCCGCTCGAACGGGGACGTCGGATCCCACCCGCTGCACCCGGACGCCGCCGAGAACGCGGCCCCGGTGAGGCACGCCGCGCCGAGCCCGATCGCGAGGACGCGCCCGTGGCGCGCGAGGAACCCGGCGAGAGCCGCCCGCCTGCGATCACGACGCGGCATGCTGCCCTCCCGCGCTGCCCGCCGCGGCCGGCTCCGCCTCCGCCGCGGGATCCGCGTCGCCCTGGCGACGCTTCAGCAGCGCCGCGCGCCGCGGCGCGGCCTTGGGGTGCGTCGCCACGAAGCGCCGGCGCGGGGCGTCCTTGAGGAACACCTCGGCGATGAGGAGCAGGATCGCGAGGCCGAGCGGGTAGAAATACACGTCCGCGTAGACCGTCTCGACCCGCTCCGAGAACTCGCTCTTCATCTGCCGCCGGAGCTCCGCGGCGATCGTCTCGATGCCCGTGGTGCCCTTCTCCGCGCGGATGATCTGCCCTCCCGGCGTCGCCTGCGCGATCGACGCGAGCTGCTGCTCGCCCGACAGCGACAGCTCGGTGGTGAGCGGCTTGCCCTGGCGGTCCTGCCGCCACCCGACGATGCGGCCGTCCGGGCCGATCTCCGGGATCGGCTCCGGCGTGCGCCCGCCGATCTGCACGACGTGGATCGTCGTGCCCTGGGCGCCGATCGCCTGGGCGACGCTCAGCGGGTAGCCCTCCAGATCCTCGCCGTCGGTGACGAGCAGGATGATCCGCTTGTGCTCGGCGGACTTCGGATCGCGGCGCAAGAGCTCGTTCGCCTGGTCGAGCGCGCGCGCGATCGCGGTGCCGCCGATCGGCATGTCGTTCGGGTCGAGCTGGCGGAAGAACTGCGCGATCGCGGCGCCGTCCGCGGTGAGCGGGAAGCCCATCGGCTCGCCGGCGAACGCGACAGCGCCGAAGCGCGCGCCCTCGAGATCCTTGATGAGCCGGGCGACCTCGACCTTCGCGCGGAAGATGCGCGAGGGCTCGACGTCGCGCGCGTACATGCTCTTCGAGTAGTCGAGCACGACCACCACGTCGACGTTGGTCGCCGGCACGAGCCGCGTGCCCTTGCCGTACTGTGGCCGCGCCGCGGCCACGAACGCGAGCGCCGTCGCGAGCACGAGGAGCACGCCCTTCCAGGCGCGGCGCTTCGCCGGGTCGGCGGTGGTGAGCGCCTTCACGCGGTCCTCGTCGCCGAAGCGCTTGATGGCGCGCGCGACGCCGAAGCCGCCGAGGATGAGCAGGAGCCCGATCAGCGCGGCGAACGCCGTCCCGAGCAGGAACCAGGGGGCCGCAAAATTCACGGGAACCTCCGGAGCAGCCAGGCGCGCAGGAGCGCGTCGAGCCCGATCAGGAACACCCCCGGCAGGAGCAGGAACGGGAAGAGATCTTCGTACGCCGAGATCGACGCCTCGAAGCGGGTCTTCTCCAGCCGGTCGAGCACGTCGTGCATGCTGTCCGCGAGCGCCTTGGCGTCGGTCGCCACGTACGACGCGCCGCCTGTCTTCTGCGCGATCTCCTGGAGCAGCGCGGGGTTCACCGGGAAGCGGTGGCGCACGTAGCGCGGCTGCCCGAAGAGATCGATGCCGTCCTCGACCTCGACCTCGTCGTCGGTGCCGATCTGGATCGTGTAGACCTTCACGCCGAGCGATGTCGCGAGGTGCGTCGCGTACTCGGGGGAGATGGCGCCGGCGTTCGAGTCGCCGTCGGTCAGGAGGATCACGACCTTCGACTGCGCGTCGCTCCTGCGCAGCCGGGCGACAGCGGTGCCCAGCGCGTCGCCGATCGCCGTCGCGCTGCCGTCGATCACGTTGAGCGTCATCTGCGAGACCATCTGCGTCAGCAGGTGGTAGTCGAGCGTCGGCGGCGACAGCACGTAGGCGGCCTTGCCGAAGACGACGACGCCGAGGCGATCGGTCCTTCGCCGGCTGATGAAGTCCTGGAGGACGAGCTTCGCCGTGTCGAGCCGGGTCAGCCGCTTGCCGCGCGGCAGCTTCGGCTGGCCGGGGAGGTCGGCCGGCCTCGCGTCGAGGATCGCGCGCATCGAGCCCGACAGATCGAGCGCCACGACGATGTCGATGCCCTTGTCGTCCGAGCGCTGCTCGCGGAGCACGCTGACGGGCCGCCCCATCGCCAGGATGAGCAGCGCGAGCGCGACCGTGCGCAGCACGCCGGGCAGGTCGCGCAGGTGGCTGCGCAGGCCGCGCGGCCCGCGCGCGAGCGGCGCGACAGTGCCGAGCCGGAGCCGGGGCCTGCGCGCGTCCTCCGCGAAGATGCCCCAGTACCAGACGACAGGCACCGCGAGGAGCGCGACCAGGAACCACGGGGTCTGCCAGCTCGCGCCGATCCAGGCGTCGCGGCGCGCGAGGTAGGGGTAGACGCAGGCGATCGCCGCGACGACGAGCGTCGCCGCGACCGCGAGCGCCGCGCGCTTCGCCCGGCTCAAGGCGCCTCCTCGGGCGCCCGCGACGAGCGGGCGGGCGGCGGCTGCTTGCCGGACGGCGGGCCGGCGGGCCCGGCGGCCTCGCCGGGGCGCGCGGCCGGCGGCGTCGTGCGGTGCACGATGACCTCGCCGCGCTCGATCGCCTCGAGGCAGTCGGTCTCGGTCGGCTGGAGGCGCGCGAACTTCACGAGGTCGCAGTCGGCGAGGAACCGCGCGATCTGCGGCAGCACCGGCACGGGCGGGCGCACCCGCGCGAGCAGCGCGCGCATCTCGTCGCTGGTCGTCTCGAGGCCGTCGAAGCCGTACCGCGCGCCGAGGTACTTGCGCACGCTGTCGCTCACGCGGTCGAAATACTCGTCGGTCCGCCCCCGGCTGAGCAGGTCGGAGCGTCGGAGCGCCTCGAGCTCCTCGAGCGCGGCGAGCCACGGCAGCTTCGGCGGCGGGGCGGCGACGACGCGGGGCCGGCGCAGCCAGCGGCGGACCAGCCAGGCCACGAGCACGCCGAGCGCCGCGCCGATGAGGATGCCGAACGTGAGCTGCTTCGCGAGCACCCACTCTTCCCGCTGCGGCCGCGGCGGCGGGTTCGGCCGCACCTTGGGATCGCGCTCGTTGGCGATCGGGTCCTCGACGACGATCTCGTGCGGCCGGGTGCAGACGGTGACGAGCTCGCCGCTCGCGCGGGACACGGCGATCGGCACCGGCGGGAGCTGCAGCACGCTCCTCCCAGGCTCCTTCGGCAGCGGGACGAACGGGATGACAAGCCTGGTCGTCGCGCCTGTGTCGGTCGCGGTCGTCGTGCTGGTCGGCCCGGCGCCCGCGTCGGCCTCGGGCAGGATGAACCCCGCCTTCTCCAGCGCGCGCGCGGCGTCGCTGTCGCCCTGGACCTTGAAGCCCTCCGGCAGCACCGTCTCGCCCTTGCCGTGCGCGACAGTGACCTCGAGGTGGGCCGCGTACCCGCTGAACCCGTTCCTCGGGAACGTCTCCTGGATCTGCGGCCGCGTCGCGCCGGCCGGCACGTGCTCCGCGCACGAGGCCCACACGCTGCCCCCGCCCCGCTCCGTCGCGGCCGGCGCCGGCGCGGGCGGCGGAGGCGGGGGCGGCGGGGCGTCGTCGTCCCGCGCGGCGGGCCCGCCGGCGCCGCCCGCGGCCGGCTGCGCGCGCGCCGGCAGGGCGCACGCGAGCGCCGCTGCGAGCGCGGCCCAGGCGAGCGGGCGGGGGCTCGACGCGCGCGAGCGCGCAGGCGACGCGGGCGGGGGCGCGGCGCAGGCCCGGGAGCGGCGCGGCGTCATCGCCTGAGCCTCCGCGCCCGCTTGGCGAACAGGTCGCGCAGCGGGGTCACGAAGCTCTCGCCCGTCTTCACCACCACGGCGTCGAGCGCGAGCTTCTTGAAGAGCTTGTCCCTGTCGTTGCGGAGCTTGCGCATCGCGGTGCGGTAGTTGTCGCGCACCGCCCGGTCGCCCGTGTCGACGACGACCTCCTCTCCGGTCTCCAGGTCCTCGAACGTCGCGAGCCCCACGTCGGGCAGCTCCTCGTCGCGCGGATCGACGAGCATCACCGGGATCACGTCGTGCTTGGCGGCCGCGAGCGAGAGCGAGCGCTCGAAGCCGGAGGCGAAGAAATCGCTGATCACGAACGCCACGCTCCTCCGCTTCGCCACCTTGACAAGGGTCTCGAGCGCGAGCTTCAGGTTCGTCCCCGTGTACTTCGGCTCGTGGCCGAGGATCTCCCGGATGACGCGCATCACGTGCTTGTCGCCCTTCTTCGGCGGCACGAGCTTCTCGACGGCCTCGGTCGCGAGCACGAGGCCCACGCGATCGCTGTTCTTGATGGCGCTGAACGAGCAGAGCGCCGCGATCTCGGCGGCGACGCGCGCCTTCGACGCGCGCCGCGTGCCGAACTGCTCGCTCTGCGAGGCGTCGACGACCAGCATGACGGTCATCTCCCGCTCCTCGACGAACACCTTCACGAACGGCTCGCTCATGCGGGCCGAGACGTTCCAGTCGATCCAGCGCACGTCGTCGCCGGGCAGGTAGGCGCGGACCTCGCGGAACGAGAGGCCCTGCCCCTTGAAGACGGACGAGTACGTCCCGGAGAGCTGCTCGTTGGCGAGCCTTCGCGTCCGGATCTCGATGCGCCGGAGCTGCTTCAGGAGCTCCGGCGGCAGCGGGTTCTTCGAGCCGGAGGCCTTGCTCACGGCACCTCGACCACCTCGAACACGCGCCGGACGATCTGCTCGGACGTCACCTCCTCGGCCTCGGCCTCGTAGGTCAGGACGACCCGGTGCCGGAGCACGTCGGGGCCGATCGCCTTCACGTCCTCCGGCGTCACGTAGCCGCGGTGCCGGAGGAAGGCGTGCGCGCGCGCGGCGAGCGCCAGCGCGATCGAGGCGCGCGGGCTCGCCCCGTACTCGATCAGGCTGCTCAGCTCGCGCATGCCCTTCTGCCCGGGCTCGCGGGTCGCGAAGACGACATCCACGATGTAGTCCTTCACGCGGTCATCCATGTACACGTCGCGCACGACCTTGCGCGCGGAGACGAGCTCCTCGGGCGTCGTCACCTTCGCGGCCTTGCCCTCGATCACCGCGGTCGTGCGGTCGATGATCTGCCGCTCCTCGGCCCGCGCGGGGTAGCCGACCTTGACCATCAGCATGAACCGGTCGACCTGCGCCTCGGGCAGCCGGTAGGTCCCCTCCTGCTCGATCGGGTTCTGGGTCGCCATGACAACGAACGGGCTCGGCAGCGGGTAGGTCGTGTCGCCGATCGTGACCTGCCGCTCCTGCATCGCCTCCAGCAGCGCGCTCTGCACCTTCGCCGGGGCGCGGTTGATCTCGTCCGCGAGCACGAGGTTCGCGAAGATCGGGCCCAGCTTGGAGGTGAAATCGCCCTTCTGGTGGTTGTAGATGACGGTGCCGATGAGATCGGCGGGCAGGAGGTCCGGCGTGAACTGGATCCGGGAGAACTTCGCCTCGATCGCGTCGCACAGCGTCCGCACCGTGAGCGTCTTGGCCAGGCCGGGGACGCCCTCGAGGAGGACGTGCCCTCCGGTCAGCAGCCCGATGAGGATGCGCTCGATCATGTACGTCTGACCGACGATGACCTTGCCAACCTCGTTGAGCAGGGTGTCGATGAAGGCGCTCTCTTTGGCGACCAGCTCGTTCAGGGCGCGTACGTCGTGCATAACGGGTGGGAGCTCATAGCAAGCCCGGCCGCCCGAGGACAACCGGCGTCGCCCGATTATTCCTCGGGCGCGGGGCCGGGCCGCCGCGCGCGCCGAACGGCGCGCTAGAAGCCCGGATCGCGGAACTTGGCGCGCCCGGTGTCGGCCGGAGATCTCACCGGCGGCGGGGCCGCTGTCGCGCTCGCGGCGGGCGCGGAGGACGGCGGCGGCGCAGGCGCGGACGACGGCGCCAGCGCCGGCGCCAGCGCGTCGGCGCGCGTCGGCTCCGGCGCGCGCGGCTCGGCGGTGGCGACCTGCGGTAGCTCGACCGGGAGCGCCGGCGCCGCGGGCTCGACAGCCCCCGGGGGGGCGGGGCCCTCGCCGAGGCCGACCCACAGGAGCGTCGCCGCCCCGAGCAGCGCGCCCGAGGCCACGAGGGCCGCCGCGGTGGCGATCGTCCTGGCGCGGCGCTGCGGGTCGAGGCGCGAGAGCGGCCGCCCCCGCGCCCTGCCGTCCGCGGCGCGGACCGCGTCCTTGAGCACCGCCGTCCGCCGCGCGGCGCGCGAGGCGAGCGCGTCGCGGATGTACCCCGTCACCTCCTCGCGTCGGCCGCCGAGCGTGGCCTCCACCGCCTCGAGCGCGTCGGCGAGCTCGGCCATCGTCGCGAACCGCTCGGCCGGGTCCTTGGCGAGCGCGCGCATCACCGCGGCCTCGAGCGCGGGCGGGTAGTCGGGGACGACCGAGCTCGGCGGATCGACCGGCTCGGGCCGCGCGATGCGCGCCATCGTCGCGAGGTCGTGGCTGGCCGCGAACGGGTGCGTGCCCGTCGTGAGCTGATAGAGCACGATCCCGAGCGCGAAGATGTCCGACCGCCGGTCGAGCTGCTCGCTGTAGACCTGCTCGGGCGCCATGAAGAGGATCTTTCCCTTCATGTGCCCGGTGTTTGTCGTCGGGTTGTCCGCGTGCGCCACGGCCTTGGCCACGCCGAAATCGGCGATCTTCACCGAGCCGTCCCGCGTGATCAGGATGTTGTGCGGCGAGACGTCGCGGTGCACGAGCCCGACGAGCGTCCCGTCGTCGTCCCGGAGCTCGTGCGCGGCGTGCAGCCCTCGCGCCGACTCGATCGCGATCCGCACGGCGACCGGCAGGGGGAGCGGCCGGCCCTGCTTGCGGGTGCTGCCGCCGAGCAGCTCCACGAGCGCGTCGCCGTCGATCCACTCCATCACGAAGTAGAGCACCCCGCTCTGCTCACCCTGATCCAGGATCGCGCACACATTCGGGTGCTTGATCCGGGCCGCGATGCGAGACTCGGTGAGGAACATGCGCTTGCAGCGCGGATCGCTGGAGAGCGCCGGCAGCATCGTCTTCACTGCCACGATCGTGTTGCCCGCCGCGCCG
This sequence comes from Sorangium sp. So ce176, assembly GCF_051519835.1. NCBI lineage: Bacteria > Pseudomonadati > Myxococcota > Polyangiales > Polyangiaceae > Sorangium > Sorangium sp. So ce176. The sequence goes on along the minus strand of NZ_CP150371.1, from coordinate 8,713,553 downwards.
CCGCGCTCCCGGGCTGCCCACACCGTGCCCATTCCGCCCTGCGCGATGGCGATCAGCAGCTCATAGCGGCCGAGGTGCTGACCTGGCACAAGATCGACGGGCGCTATCACAGCTCGTACCTGCGACTCCTGTGTCGTCGTGAATCCGACCATGCTGAAGCTCTCAGCGGCGATGCAAGAGCGTTCCAGGATCGGGCGCCAATCTCAAACAATTTTCCAGTTGTCGAGAATCGGGGAGCGTGAGTACGGTTAGATTGCCTCTATCGCTTCGCTGAGGAAGGAGGCGCAGGTGGAGCATCGGATCACCATCGGCGGAGTGGTATTCTTCGCCGTGGTCGGCGTAGGTCCGGCTGCGTTCGCCGATCCTTACCCGCCGATCGAGGGGCGCGCGCCGCCGGCCGCCGTCGCGGGCGACACGGCGGCTCCCGCCGCGTCGCCGGCTACCGTCGCGGGCGACACGGCGGCTCCCGCCGCGTCGCCGGCTACCGTCGCGGGCGACACGGCGGCTCCTGCCGCGCCGCGGCAGCCGAGCGCCGCGGAGCTCGCGTCCGCGCGGCGCCTGTTCGCGCTCGGCCTCGCCGCCGAGGATCAAGGCCGGTGGGCGGAGGCGCTGGAGACTTACGAGCGCATCCGCAAGATCGTCGTGTCGCCGTCGCTCTGGTACCACCTCGGCGCTTGCCACGAGGCGCTCGGCCACGTTGTCGAGGCGCTCAACGCGTTTGAGCTGGCCCAGTCGGGCGCGGCGGCGCGGCGCGAGATCGCGCTTGCCAGGGAGTCGCGATCACGCATCGAGAAGCTCCGCGCGAGGACGTCGCAGATCGTCCTGCGCCTGCCCGAGGACGCGACCGGCGTGCGCGTCGAGATCGACGGCGAGCCGATCCACCCGGCGCTCGTCGGCGCGGCGATCCTCGTGACCCCCGGGGAGCGGCGGGTCGTCGTGCGGGCCGAGAACTACGCAGAGCGGTTCGAGGCCGCGGTGCAGGCCGAGACGGGCGCTGTCGTCGAGCTGAGGGCCGATCTCGGCCCGCTGCGGCCGCTCGTGGCCCTGCGGCCGCTCGCGCCCGTTCGCCCGGCGCCTCCCCCGGCGCCCGCGCCGGGCCCGCGCATCTCGCCGGTGGCCGTCGTGGGGACGGCGGCCGCGCTCGCGGCCGGCGCCCTCGTCACGGGCGTCATGGCGTACGACGTGCGGCACAGCTTCCTGCGGCTGAACCGGAGCCCCACCCCGGGCTCGCTGGACGAGCGGCAGGCGCTGCGCGACAGCGGCCAGGCGCTCGCCATCACGAGCACGGCGCTCAGCGGGGCCGCCCTCATCGCGGGCGGCTTCGCCGCGTACCTCTTCTGGCCCTCCTCCTCGTCGCGCGCGGTGCCCCCGGACGCCGCCGGGCCGCAGGCGCGGCCCGCGACAGCGCCGCGCGCCCCCGGCCCGACGGCGCTCTCGCCGTGGGTCGGCGCGGACGGCGCGGGCGTCGCCGTGCAGGGGGCGCTGTGAGCGACGCGCGTCGCCTCGGCACGGGCGTCGTCGCGACGCTCGCCCTGGCCTTCACCGGCGCGGGCGCGTGCGCCTTCATCGCGCCGTTCCCGGAGGTCGCGCCGGACCCGCCGGGCGCGGGGGGCAGCGGCAGCGGCGGCGGCGGCGGCGATGTCGTGGGCATCGAGCCAGGCGCGGGCGGGGGCGGCGAGGTCGCGGAGAGCTGCGTCCCTCGCGCCGAGACGGCCTGCTACACGGGGCCGCAGGGCACCGAGGGCGTCGGCCTCTGCGCGGCCGGCGTCGCCGCCTGCAACGACGACGGGACGGCGGTCGGCGCGTGCGTCGGCCAGGTCCTGCCGGCGTTCGAGAGCTGCACCACGCCCGCGGACGAGAACTGCGACGGGCGGGCGTGCACGGGCGATCCCGTGCAGGGCGTCGCGCTGGGCGGCACCGGCGATCAGCACGGCCGGGCGATCGCCGTCAGCAAGGACGCCGTCGTGGTGGTCGGGTCCGCGTCCGGCAGCACCGACCTCGGCGGGGGCCCGTCGGACGAGCTGGGCACGCTCGCCGAGGCGGACGCGTTCCTCGCCTCGTTCCCCCGCGACGGGCTCTCGCGCGACGGGCTCTCGCGCGGCGGTCGCTTCCGGTTCAGCCGCCGGTTCGCGGACAGCGTCGCCCGGGGGGTCGCGCTCTCGCCGGAGGGCGACGTGGTGCTCGCGGGCAGCGCGTCGGGCGACGTCGATTTCGGCGGCGGCGTGCGCAAGGGCCGCGGCCACCGCGCCGACGTTGTCGTCGCGCGGTTCGACGCCGCGGGCGCGCACCAGTTCAGCCGGCGCTTCGGCGACGCCGCCACCCAGCAAGCGACGGCCGTCGCCGTGGACAGCGCGGGGAACGCGTTCGTCACCGGCGAGTTCTGGGGCACGCTCGACTTCGGCGAGCCCAGGAAGGGCGAGCGCTTCACCCTGAAGAGCCAGGGCGAGCGCGACGTGTTCCTCGTCAAGCTCGACGCCGCGGGCAACGTCCACTGGGCCAGGCAGTTCGGCGACGAGGCGGACCAGGCCGGCACCGGCGTCGCCGTCGACGGCGCGGGCAACATCGTCCTCGTCGGCTGGTTCAGCGGGAGGATCGGCTTCGGGGGCGAGAAGGACCTCCTCACCGTGGCCAAGTCCGACCTGTTCGTCGCGAAGCTCGACCCGTCGGGCGACCACGTCTGGAGCAAGTCCGCCAACGCGACCAACACAGCCGAGGCGCTCGGCGTGGCCGTGGACGGCGCGGGCAACGTCCTCGTGACCGGCTCGTTCCGCTCGTCGGTCACCCTCGGCGAGTCGCCGCGCACGACCGCGGGCGACAAGGACGTCCTCCTCATCCGGCTCGACGAGAACGGCGTCCCGCTGTGGAGCGAGGATTACGGCGACGACGCGGACCAGGAGGGCGCCGCGATCGCTGTCGACCTGGCCGGCAACATCCTGCTGACCGGCTCGTTCTGGGGGAGCCTCGAGATCGGCGACGAGGTGCACTCGGCCCGGGGCGCCGCCGACGTGTTCGTGGCCAAGCTCGGCCCCGACGGCAGCCCGCTCTGGTCGCGCCGGTTCGGCGACTCGGGCACGCAGGCAGCCACCTCCGTCGCGGCCGATCTCCTCGGCAACAGCTGGGTGACCGGCCACTTCGACGGCGTGCTCGACCTCGGGCCCGGCGGCGCGGTCACGAGCCGCGGCGCCGGCGACGCGTTCATCGTCCAGATCGGGCCGTGAGCGCCGCCCGCGGGCGGCTCACTCGCCGGCGAGCGGGTAGATCGGGCGGATGTCGATCGGGATCCCCTCGAGGCCCCCGAGCGCCTGCTGCATCGGCGCCGAGACAGCGCCGTACCTCGCGAGGAGCTCGCCGGCGGCCTGCTTGTCGCCGCGGTGCTGGACCATGCAGAGGTCGCGGACGAGGCGCGTGATGGCGGCCTCGAGCTCCGCGGCGTCGACAGTGAAGCGGCTGGTCGCCGGGTCGAAGCGGGCGGCGCGCTCCTCCAGGAAGCGGTTGATCTGGAGCGCGGCGCCCTTGCCGTGCGCCTCGGCCACGCCGAAGCGGGTGCTCCGGAAGAGCCCCGCGAAATAAGAAACGAGGAGCTTGTCCCTGAAGTCGGCGGGGAAGTGGCCCCTCCGGATCATGAAGAGGACGTTGTAGGCGCCCATCACGTCGGCCTTGGCCTCCTCGAGGGCGGAGTAGGTCGAGCCGAGCGCGATGCGCACCTCGACCCGCTCCCCGCCGACGGTCGTGAACGCCGGGCCGAGGCTGTGCGAGAGCTCGTGGAAGAGCGTCTCGTTGAAGAACGCGTCGGCGGACAGGTGCTCGAGCTGCGCCGGGTCGAGGATGCGCTCGGCGATCGGGCGCATGATCCGCTCGAACTTGGTCTCGATCACGTTGCGAAGAAGGACCTTCTTGGCCCCCTTCTCGGCGCGGACGCGCTCGTCGTTCGGCAGGTTGAACGCGATCGTCTGGACCGATTTGCGGGCGTCGCCGGCGCTGAAGACAAGGTCCACGACCTGGATGGGGCTCTCGCCGCCGCGCTCGGTCTTCACGTCGTCGGGGATGGGCAGGTTGCGCTCCATCTCCGGGAGGAGCTCCTTGTACCGGGAGAGCTTTTGGGAGGCCTCGGGATCGCTCACCGTGACGAACGACTCGAACGAGGCCTTCAGGCCGAGGAGCTCGTCCTCGTAGGTCTCGTACGGCCCGATGGTCACCTCGACCTGGCTGTCGAGGTCCATCCAGTCCTTGTCCGATGTAAAATAATCGTCCGAGCGGAATGCCTCGGCCCTGGACTTCAGGAAGCGCCGCAGGCTCTCGTTCGCCGTGAGCGCCGCCGCCTCCTCGAGGAGCGCGCCGGCGGGGCCGAGCCACGCCGCGTAGGCCTGGCTGTACGGCACGGCGACGAGCTTGCCCGCGTCGCGGCGGACGAGCGTGAACAGGCTCTCGATGGCGGCCTTGTCGCCGGGGTGCTGCGCTGTCCACGCGTGGAGCTCGTCGGCCGAGAGATCTTCCGGGTAGAAGCCGGCGCCGGGCGGGCGGGGAATGTCGATGGCGAAGGGGCGGTGGTGATCCTGCCTGTCCCACGGGCCGCGCATGATGTCGAAATAGGCGAGCCGGTCGCGCCCTTCGGGGGTGCCGTCCGCGAGGAGCCGCTCGCGGAGCTCCGGGTTCGCGGCGTAGGCCTGCCGGTCGAAGACGGGATCGAGCCGCCGCGACGCCTCGATGAGCTTGCCGAGCGCCGCCCGCTCCGGCTCGGGCAGCTTGTTGACATCCGCGGTGAGCCTGGCCGGCGCGAACTGCTTGACCTTGTCGGAGAGCATCGGGACCTCCTCTGACGTGATGCGATGTCCGGCGAGCGCCGGGCGGTTCAGGGTCAGCTCGTCTGGACCGGGTGCGCGTCGCGGTACGCGCGGATCGCCTGGGCCTCGTCGATGGCGTGCTGGAAGCCGGTGGCGGCGCGGAAGGCGGCGCTGTCCACGACGACGGGGTACTTGATGTGGGTCACCGCCGCGCGCGGGAGCTTCGGCAGGCCGAAGCGGCCGAGCGCGTTGCGGAGCACGAACTCGGGGAGGGGGACCGGCACGCGCCCGGCCGCCCGGATGATGAGCGACAGGGGCACGGGCTGCGGGCCCGAGACGTTGTAGACGCCGCGGATGCGCTTCTCGAGGGCGAGGCAGATGGCGGTCACGACGTCCTGCTCGTGCATGAACTGGAACAGCGGGTCGAACCCGAGGACGTACGGGACATGCGGGCCGCGGAGGAAGCTCGCCAGCGTGCCGTGGCCCGTCGGGCCGAGCGTGTAGCACATGCGGAGCACGGTCGTGCAGAGCTCGGGGGCGCGCCAGAGCGCCGTGCAGGCGTAGAGATCGGCCGCGACGAGGTCGGCGAGCTCGGGGAAGGTGGACACCGCCATCGGCGGGTCCTCCTCGGTGTGGTAGAGCGGCGACTCGGGGCCAGCGCCGTAATAGGTGTGTCGTCCGACGAAGATCACGTGCTCGACCCCGCAGGCGCGGCTGTTGTCGAAGACGACGCGCGTGCCGCCGAGGTTGATGCGATACCGCTCCTCGGTCTGCTCCACGAGGTGCGTCACGGTCGCCATGTGGATGACGGCCTGGGGGCGGCTCTTGCGGAACACGTCCTCGGCGGCGCGCTTCTGGAGATCGACGTTGTGCATCTCGACGCCGGCGGGGGCGTTCGGCCACGGCCGCCGGTCGATCCCGATCACCTCGTGCCCCTCCTCGAGGAGGCGCGTCGCGACCATGCGGCCGAGCTGGCCGGTGATTCCGGGGATGAGGATCCTCATGAGCGCTCCTTCGACGAACCCGGCGACGATCCGCGCGATGAATCCGGCGATCGACCGCGCGCTCGGGCCGTGGCGCCGCGCTGGTCGAGCGCGAGGTTCCCGCGGCGCCGCTGCCGCCCGACCTCGATGAGCTCGGCGATCTTCGCCTTCACCTGATCCACGTGGCCCATGATCACCTCGTCTTCCTCCGCCCCTGTCCCGGGGAACGTCATCGGCTCGCCATAGGTGATCTCGAGCTGGACCGGGAGCGGGGCCGGGACGAGGTACGGGGTGATCGGGATATACGGCACCCCGAACAGCCGGCCGATCGTGTACGAGTTGGCGATGGTGGGCACCGCCTCGCCCCCGCCGACGAAGCCGAACGGGATGATGGGCGTCCTCGTCTTCATCGCGAGCCGGACGAACCCCGACCCGAAATGCACGAGCGAGTTGCGCTCGCTGTAGAGCTTGGCGGTGCCGCGCGCCCCCTCGGGGAACACCATGAGCAGCCGCTCGTCCTCGAGCAGGCGGCTCGCGTGCTCGGGGAGGCCGGTGAAATGCCCTGTCCGGCTCGACCAGAGCGAGGTGAACGGGAGGCGATTGATGAATTTCTCCGCCATCCCCTCGGCCAGCCGCGGCGGATCCATCTCGAAGAACATCGACGCGACGACCATCGCCCCGTCGATGGCGACGCCGCCCGAGTGGTTGCCGACGAGCATCGCGCGCCCGCGCGCAGGCACGTTCTCCGTGCCCAACACGTCCACCGAGAAGTAATGGTGATAGAAGAAGTCCAGCAACGAGAAGAAGAGACCAAGGTGCTTCCGGGAGATGCCGTAAGGATCGACCCCGAAGCTGTTGAAAGGGATCTCCAGCCGCTGGACGCGCTGGGCAATCGAGTCGTTGACGAGCAGTCTCAAAGGTCACCCTCCGGAGGCTTCCGCGCCCGGAGGGTACGCGCGATCGGGCGGGGAGCACAACCTCCGCAGGGCCGCCGCCGAGGAGGCGGACGGCCTGCGCTGCGCCGGGCGCAGGGCTCGATCGAACGCGCAACGGATGCGCGCGCTCACGGCGCTCTTCGACGCTTCACGATGCGCCATGGCGCTTCACGATGATCCCCGGCGCTTCACGATGATCCACGGCGCTTCACGATGCGCCACGGCGCTTCACGGAGGAGCTCCCGCCGTTCTCGTCGAGGATCACATCGTGAAACATAACGCGCCGCGGCGGAAATCCGCGGCGGGCTCTGCTCGCTGTGTTCTCCGTCGAGGAGCGCGGCGCAGCCATTGAGCAGCCCCGCCGCCCGCGGTATGGGTCGCCCATGTCGACCCTACCTCGCGCCTCAGAGCTTCCCCGTCAGGCGCCCTCCGACCATGCGCCGGAAGGACGCCCCTGCAATGCCCATCGGGAGGTCGCCTCGTGACCGATCTCGTGATCCGCCGGGCCACGCCCCTGGATGCCGCGATCCTCGCGGCGAACAACAGGGCGATGGCGCTCGAGACGGAAGGCAAGGTCCTGGACGCGGCCATCACGCTCCGCGGCGCCGCCGCGCTGATCGCAGACGAGGCGAAAGGGTTCTATCTGATCGCCGAGCGCGCCTCCGAGGTGGTCGGGCAATTGATGGTGACCTACGAATGGAGTGACTGGAGAAACGCTACTTTCTGGTGGATCCAGTCCGTTTACGTGTCACCCGCCGCGCGGCGCAGCGGCGTCTTCCGGGCGCTGTACCGGCGAGTTCAGGAGATGGCGGCGGACGCGGGGGACGTATGCGGCATCCGGCTCTACGTGGAGACAGCGAACGCGCGCGCACAGTCGACCTATGCCGCGCTCGGGATGCAGCGGTCGCATTACGAGCTCTACGAGCTCGACTTGGCTTTCGGTTCCTCCTGAGGTGTCCGGATCTCCTGGCTCGCATCGGGGGGAGCGACCGCGGGCATCGAGGGCCAGGAGCCCTTGACCAGGGCGCGCATCGCGGCCGTCTTCAGCGCGACCTCGCGGGGATCGAGGAAGACGGCGAGGGCCTGGCGGATGTGGGGGAGCGAGCGGATGAGGTCGGCAGGCGTCATCGCCTCGGGCGGCGACACACCGCTCCGCTCGCAGGCCTCCTGGATGATCCTCCTGGCGAAGGCTGGCGCCAGGCCACAGCAGTCGACCACCTGCTCGAACAGCGAGCGCATGAGCTGATCCCCCGGGGTAACGTCTGACGCGCGGCGCGTCTTTCACTTGGGCGATCTCATTCCGCCCCACAACAAGAATAGCGTGCCTCCCATGTCACGCTCGTGAGATGACGACTGACCTTCTGCTGTCCTTTCCGAGGATGTAGGTGGCGAGGCGACGCGTTCAATGCGCGACGACGCGGCACGGCGTCGCGCGATCGGAACAGATTCACAACAGGCGCGGAGGGAGGCCGCGGTCGCCGGAGCGTTGGACGGGCTTCCATCGCCGGAGTGTTGGACGTGGCGCCGAAAAGGATCATGGCCGGCCGGCAGCGGGGATTGCGCGGCGCGTGGTCGGCGCGCGGGCCCGGCGACGCGGTGTCTGTCCGCGGCTGACGTCCGGGGCGATCGGGTCGCCGGGCGCCTCCGGGCCGGCGCGATGAGCCACGGGATAAGGCGCCTCGGAGGTGTCTCCCCGCCGGCGCGATGACGTCGCGCGTCGCGCGCGTCACAACCCGCGTGTCACAACCCGGTTGGCTTGTAGGGCGTGCGGGAGGTCGTGCGCGGGGCGGTGCGCTTCGGCTCCGGGGTCTTCGTCGCGCCGCGCGCGGCCGAGGAGCGGACGGCTGGCTTCGCCGTCGGGGCCATCGACCCGCTCGCCGTGCGCATGTCGGACCGGCCAGCCTTGGACTTGGCGACGGGCGGGGTCGCTCTCTGGGCCGGCCGCGGGGCCGCGCTCGCCGCGCGCTGCGCGGTGGGCGCGGGGCCCTGGACGGCGCGCGCGGGGCCCTGGACGGCTTTGACGGGGATCGGCGCGCGCGGGGCGGGGCCGGGGGCCGGGGCAGCGCCGCCGAGGGCGGGACCCTGGGCCGCGTTGGCGAGGGCCGCGCCCTGGGCCGCGCTGGCGACGGCCGGGCCCTGGGCAGGCCCGCTGGGCTGCGCCGGCGCGGCCGCCTCGCCGGTCGCGCTGTCCGCCTCGGCCGCGGGGAGCGCCGACAGGATCGAGGGAGCAGCGACGCTCTCCGTTTCCAGCGCGGCGGGCGCGCGCTCGCCGGCGACGAAGAAGACCACCACCCCGACCGCGAGCGCGACAGCGCAGAGGCTCGCGATCACGCCGCGGCGCACGATGTGCTGCCGGCGGGCCACGGCCTCGGAGACGACGGCGCCCAGCGCCGACGCGCTGGCGTCCGCGCCCGAGATGTCCGGCGCCGCCCCGGGGGCTTGCTCGCTCCAGGGCGCGCGCTGGCTCAGGGGCAGCGGCTCGCTCCGGGCGGCGCGCTGGCTCAGGGGCAGCGGCTCGCTCCGGGGAGAGCGCTGGCTCAGCGGCGACCGCACAGACCTCGGACCGGAGCCCGACGCCGGGCCGCCCCGCGCGCTGATCGGCCCGCCGAGACCCTCCGGCGATCCCCGCAGGCCGACCTCCTTGATGAGCGCTTCCACGGCGCGGGGGGACGACACAGCGAGGCCCGGCGTCTGCGCGGCCGCCTCCTCGAGCGCCTCCGAGAACGCGGCGGCGGTCGGGAACCGGGCGTTCGGATCGGTGTTCAGCGCGCGCAGGCAGATCTGGTCGATCGCGGACGGGACCGACGGCATGACCCCGCGCGGGCCCGTGGGCGGGCCCTGGAGGATCTGCGCGATCAGCGCGCCGTCGTTGTCGGCCTTGAACAGCCGCTCCTCCGTGAGCATCTCCCAGAGCACCACGCCGGCCGAGTACACGTCGCTGCGGCGGTCGATCTGCTGCGCCCGGATCTGCTCGGGTGCCATGTACGCGAGCTTGCCCTTCAGCGCGTTGCCCCGCGTCGACATGAGCCTCGTCTCGGCGCGCGCCACGCCGAAGTCGGTGATGCGCGAGACGCCGTCGATGCCGACGAGCACGTTCTGCGGCGAGACGTCGCGGTGCACGAGGTGGAGCGGCTCGCCCTCCGACCCGGTGAGCTCGTGCGCCGCGTGGAGGCCCGCGAGCACGTCGAGGAAGATGCGGAGCGCGATCCCGAGCGGGAGGGGCCGCTTCGCCCGCGCGCACGTGCGGAGCAGCAGGTGCAGCGACGGGCCCTCGATGTACTCCATGACGAGGAACAGCGGGTCCTCGACGAGATCGAACGTCGCGACGACGTTGGGGTGGCGCACCCGCGCCGCGAGGCGCGCCTCGTCGAGGAACATCGCGACGAACTCGGGCTCGGCCGCGATGTGCGGGTGCATCATCTTCAGGGCGACGAGGCGCTCGAACCCACCGGCGCCGATGGCCCGCCCGAGATACACGGTGGCCATGCCGCCCGACGCGATGGCGCGCAAGCTCTCATAGCGGCCAGCGTGCAAGGTCACATGCGGAGGCTACACCATGCCTCGTGCGTTCTCCATGAGTCCCGCGCCGTTCCCGCGAGCGCGCACGTCCAGCACAATCATGACGAAGGCCGGGTGCCTTCATGTCGATGTGAGGCGTCCTACGACCGATCGCCGACTCGCCGACATCGGGCGCCAGCGTGGGCGCGGTGTCGGCGCGTCGGCGATCGGCGCCGGCGGGGGAGGCGCGCGGAGGCTGCGGGATCAGCTCACGATCGGCAGCCGCCTGGCCGGCGGCCGCGCGCGCGGTGCGCCCTGCTCGCGCTCGCGCACCGCAACGTCGTGCTCGACGATCGTCAGGGGATTGTCGTAGGCCGGTAGCGGAAGATCCTTATTCTTCGCATACACCGGGTGCCTGCCGTGCTTCTTGTACCACTCGGCCACCGTGGCGTTGGCCTTCATCTTCTCGAGGATGTTTCGCCACCCAGCGCCGGTGTTGTACGCACAGAAGCTGATCTCACCGAGCTGCGTTCCGTACGGAATGATGCACATCTCGGTACGACGGAAGTCGTAATTGAACAGGTCCTGAAACCACATGCCCGCGACGAACAGGACCCGCCACTCGTACTCGCGGGCGTCGCTCTCACCGGCGTGCGCGGCGCCGGTCTGGCTCATGAACTGCTTCACCAGGGTGCCGAGGTGGAAGTTGGGCGGCGCCTTCTCGGGCCGGTAATGGCGCAGCAGCGCGGCGACGACCTGGGCCTTCGTGAGGGCGCGGCCGCGCCCGGCGTCGAAGATCGCGCGCAGGTCGGAGAGCAGCCCTTCGACATCGATGAAGTCGAGCAGCGGGACCATCTGCTTCGTCTTCTTGTGGACGAACAGCACCGTCCCGATGCCGCAGTTCGGGTGGCAGCCGCAGTTGATCTGGCCCCAGTCCTTGTCGGGGCCGTCGAGGAGATCGGTCACGTCGCCGAAGGGGCCGAGCGACGAGAGGGGGAACCAGTCGCGCAGCGGATCGGTCACGCCGGTCTGCCGGGCGATGTCGTGCGCGAGGTGGCTCAGCGTGTAGCGCTGCTGCTCGCGCAGCTCGTCGGAGATGTCCTCGTCGCGGCCGGTGAAGCTGACCGGCTGGAAGCTGACGACCGTGATCTTGTCGGCGTTCTGGACCGCGAAGTCGATGATCGGCCCGACCTGATCGTTGTTCACGCCGTTGACGATCGTCACGACCAGGATGACGTCGATGCCGGCGGCCGAGAGCTCCTCGATCGCCCGCAGCTTCACGTCGTAGAGGTTGCCGATCTTGCGGTGGCTGTTCGCTGTGTTCGTGACGCCGTCGAACTGCAGGTACGCCATCCGGAGGCCCGCCTCCTTCGCCTTCCTGGCGAAGCCCGGCTCCTCGGCGAAGCGCAGCCCGTTCGTCGCGCACTGCACCGCGAGGTACCCCTTCTTGCGCGCGTACCGGATGGCGTCGAGGAAATGCGGGCTCAGCGTCGGCTCGCCGCCGGAGAACTGGATCGACATCTGCCGGCGCGGGCGCACGTCCGCCGCGTCGTCGAGGATCCGCGCGATCTCGTCCCAGGAGAGCTCGTGCACGTAGCCGACCTGATTGGCATCCATGAAGCACGGGTCGCACATCATGTTGCAGCGGTTCGTCAGGTCGACCGTGAGCACCGCGCCGCGCCCGTACCGGATGGTGCTCGAGCCGTGGTTGTGGATCTTGTCCGGCGTCATCTCGACGTCGCGGCCGGCGAAGAGCCGCTCGATCCGGGCGAGGAACTCCGGGTCGATCGAGATCGTGTCCGAGAAGAAGCCGTGCTTCGGGCACGTCTTCTCCATGACCACCCGCCCGTCGCGCGCGACGATGCGGGCGCGGATCTCCCCGGGCTTGTCGGTGATGAGCCGGGTCCAGTCCGCCCTGCCGCTCAGGATCTCGTCGCGCGCCTCCTTGACGCAGCGCGGGCACAGGCTGTCGGTCTCGCGGGGCCAGCCGAGCGGGGGCTTCGAGCGCTGGCCGCCCCTCGGGATCGGTTTGTCGCTCCACCTCGGGTGAAACGGCGCGGGCTCGCCACCGAGCCGGCTGAGCTGCTGCAAGACCGGCCACACCTTGTTGGCGGATACCGTGATGGCCTTTTCCAGTGTCCGTACCAGGTCGATCAAGCGTCACCTCTTCTGCAGCCGCTTTTCGCGGCTGCACCGTAGGTCGACCTAGCGCGTGCTTCCATCAAATTCCAGGCTTGTCACGCCGCGCCGGCGCGCCTCGGGGGAGCGTGACAGCGGGCCGCCGATCGCGGGATAGTGCGGCGGAGCGAATGCGATTCTCCCCTGGAACCCCCCGCGCGCTGGGCCTCGCGGCGGCGCTCGCGGCCACCGCGATCGCGGGCGCGGCGGCGCCGCAGCCCGTCGCGCGGACCGCGCGGGCGCCGCGCGCGGGGGACGGCGGCGCATCCTCTGCTGTCGAGCCCGGCGCCACGCCGCTGCGCGGCAGCCTCGGCGTGCCTGTCGCCGAGCGGCTGCTCGCGTCGAGCGACCCGGAGGCGCGGCTCCGCGGCATCGAGCGGCTCGGCGCGATCGGCACCGAGGAGGCGGTGAGCGCGCTGCTCGCGGCGCTCGAGCAGGGGGCCCCGGGGGCGCGCGATCCCAGGGCGCGCCTCGCGGCGGTGCGGGCCCTCGCGCCGCACGCAGCGCGCGACAGCGTGCGCCAGCTCCTCTCGCGCGAGCTGTCCGAGGGCGGCGCCCCCGCGCGCAGCGCCGCCTCGCCGCTCGGCGAGCTGCTGCGCGGCACGGCCGCCCTGGCGCTCGCGCGCTCCGGCGACCGGCGCGCGCTCGGCGCGCTCGTGAACGCGATCGTGCAGGGCGGGGCCGCGGGCGAGGCCGCGGCGCGCGCGCTCAGGGCGTACCCGCCCGCGTCGCTCCAGCTCCTGCTCGGGAGCCGCAAGCGGCTCGAGCCCGCGCTCGTCGCCTTCCTCGGCGAGCTCGGCGACCTGCGGGCGATCGGGGCGCTGCGGCCGATGCTCGAGGGCGGCGACCGGGCAGCGCAGGTGGCCGCGGCGCGCGCCCTCGCGCGGCTCGGCGACGAGGCCGCGCTGGCCAGGGCGCGCGCGTGGCTGCGCAGCCCGGAGCCGGGGCTGCTCGAGGCGACGGCCGAGATCCTCGTCCACCTCGGGGCGCCGGAGGCGCCGGACGCCGTGGCCGCGCTGCTCGGGTCCGAGCGCGCGCGGCTCGAGGGGCTCAGGCTGGCCGAGCTCGCGCCGTCGGAGCGGCTCGCGCCGGCGCTCGCGCGCGCGCTCCCGCTGCTCCCGGAGGACGCGCGGCCGCGCGTCGTCGCGGCGATCGGCCGCGCGGGCAGCGCGGAGGCGGCGCGGCAGCTCCGCGGGCTGCTCGAGCGCCCGGAGCTCGCGACGGCGGCGGCGTTCGCGCTCGCGACGACGCCCGGGGCCGAGGCGCGGGCCGCCGTCGCGGAGATGATCGAGGGCGCGCGCGCCGCGAAGGACGCGGACCTCCGCCGGCTCGGCCTGCGCGCCGGCGTGGTCCGCGGCCTCGTCCTGGGCGACGCGCCCGAGGCGCTCGAGGGGCGGCTGCTCGCCGCGCTCGCCGCGCCGAGGGGGTCGAGCGATCGCGCCGTCGGGGTGTTCGGCGCCGTGGCGCTCGGCCTCCGCGACGCGGGCGAGGTGGTCGGCGCGTGCTCGCCGGCCGCCTGCGATCGCGCGGCGGTCCACGCGGCGGCGCGCGGCGCGCTCGCGCGCGGCGAGCGCGCCCTCGCCGCGCTCGCGCCGCTCTTCGCGGGGCTCGCCGCGCCCGGCGGCGGGGGCGCCGCGGCGGGCAGCGACGACGCCGCGCCCGACGCGGCGGCGATCTCGGCGGGCGTCGCGCTGCTCGCGGCGCCGCGGGGCGGGGCGGTCGCGACCTCGCGGCTCGCCGCCCTCGCGGAGGCGGGCGGCCCCCTGGCGCCGCTCGCCGCGCGCGCGCTCGCGGCGCGCGACGACGAGGTGGTCCGCGGCCGGCTCAAGCGGCTGCTCGAGGGGAGCGATCCCGTCGTCCGCGCGCACGTCGCGCTCGGCCTCGGGAGCGACCCCATGCCCGACAGCGTCTCGCTCCTCGCGCGCGCCTACCGCTTCGAGGACGACCCCGCGGTGCGCCGCGCGATCGTGCGCGGTCTGTCGCGGCGCGCCGAGGTGCAGCGCACGCGCGCGCTCCTCACCGCGCGGGACCTCGACCCGGACGAGGGGGTGCGCGCGCTCGCGCGGGCGGCGCTCTCCGGCGCCCCGCGCTCTCCGACGTCCGGCGCGCTCGACGCGCCGCGCCCCGCGCTCGCAACGGGGGTGGTCTGGGTCGCGATCGTCCCGAACGACCGGAGCGCGGCCGCGAGCGCGTCCTCGCGTCCGGCGCGGCTCGTCCGGCCGGATGGGGTGGCCGTTCCGGTCGTGGCCGATCCGGACGGCGTGCTCCTCGTGCCGGGGGTGCCGCCCGGGGTGAGCTCCGTCCTGCTTGCGCCGGCAGCACCCCCGGGGGACTCTGGCTCATGACGACGATGAGCAACGCGACGGACGAGAGCGGCTCGGGCCGCGACGCGGACGCGGAACCTTGCGCAAAGTCGAGCGCAGAGCCCCGCGCCACCTCGACGGCGTCCGCGAGCGAGGCCGATCGCGCGCCGGTGAGCGGCGACAAGGCCGCGGGCGCCGGCGCGATGTCCTTTGAAGAATCGACGCGCCGCCTCGCGAAGATCGTGGCGGAGCTCGAGGGCGGGGACCTGCCGCTCGAGCGCGCGCTCTCGCTGTTCGAGGAGGGCATCCGCCTGTCGCGGTCGGCGCAGGAGCGCCTCGACCGCGCGGAGAAGCGCGTGGAGGAGCTGCTCGGGATGGACGCCGACGGGCGCCCCGTGACGCGCGAGTTCGAGGGCTGAGCGGAGCATAGGGAGAGATGAGGACCGCGGCGGCGCTGATCATCGGCAACGAGCTGCTCACCGGGAAGATCGCTGACGAGAACCTGTTCGTGCTCGCGGGCACCCTGCGCGCGCTCGGCGTGAAGCTGGAGCGGGCCGTGATGGTGCTCGACGACATCGAGGTGATCGCCGCGGAGGTGCGGGCGCTCGCCGCGTCGCACGACTGGCTCTTCACGAGCGGCGGCGTGGGCCCGACCCACGACGATCTCACGATCGCGGGCGTGGCGCGCGCGTTCGGCGTGCCGGTGCTCAGCGCGCCCAACATGGAGAGCATGCTGCGCGAGTACTACGGCGACCGGATCACCGAGGGGCACCTGCTCATGGCCCGCATCCCGGAGGGCGCGCGGCTCGTGACCGGCGGCAGCGCGGCGTGGCCGGCGGTGGTGATGCGGAACGTGTGGATGCTGCCCGGCGTGCCGCAGATCTTCCGGGCGAAGCAGGCGCTCATCCAGGCGGAGCTCTCCGGCGGCGCGCCGTTCATCTCGTTCGCGGTGTTCACGACCCTCGACGAGGGGCAGCTCAAGCCCATGCTCGACCGCGTCGTCGAGGCCTACAGCGACGTCGACATCGGCTCCTACCCCCGGTGGTCGGGCGCCGACTACCGCACGAAGCTCACGTTCGACGGCCTCGTCGAGGCGAAGGTGCGCGCCGCGCGCGACGCCTTCGCCCAGAGCCTGCCCGCGGAGACGATCGTCCGCGTCGAGTGACGCGCGCGCGCTCCCACGTTCACGCCGCGCGCGCCCCTGGCGGCCGCCACCCTCCGCCGCCGGACCGCCACCCCCTGCGGCGCGAAACCCGCTGGCGCGGCGGGCGCGCCGGCCGGCCCGCCGCGTGCTTGGCGTCCGCGCATGAGCCTGTGGAAGAGCGCCGCGCTGCCGTCCAGTCACCTCCTCGACCCGTACGCCGACGACCCCTCCGCGCTGCCCGGCTTCGCCGGCCCGCGGGAGCGGGCGCTCGAGGAGGGGATCTGGTCGCTCGGCGACGCCGATCTGCTCGCGATCGTGCTCGGCACCGGGCTCGTCGGCACCCCCGTGACGCTCGTCTCCGCCGCGCTCCTCGCCCGGTTTTCCGGGCTGGAAGGGCTCTCGCGCCTCGGCCCGCACGCGCTCGCCCAGCACCCCGGCCTCGGCCTCGCGAAGGCCCTCCGCATCGCCGCGTCGCTCGAGCTCGGGCGGCGCGCCTTCGAGCGCGCGGTGCGCCCGCGGCCCCCGGTGCGCACCTCGGCCTCGATCGCGGCGTGGTGCGCGGCGCACCTCGGCCCGCTCGAGCACGAGCAGATGTGGGTGATCTCGCTCGACGGCCGCAACGGGATGCGCGGCGCGCGCAGGGTCTCGCAGGGCGGGCTGCACGGCTGCTCGGTCACGGCGAAGGACATCCTGCGCGCCGCGCTCGCGGACGCGGCCTCGGCGCTCGTGCTGGTGCACAACCACCCGAGCGGCGACTCGGCGCCGTCGCCCGAGGACGTGCTCATGACCAACTCGGTCGCCGCGGCCGGCGCGGTGATCGGGGTGCCGCTCCTCGACCACGTCATCCTCGCGCCGGACGGCCACTACTCCTCCCTGCACGATCTCGGGATGATCGAGGCCGGCGACGCGCCGCCCGACAGCGTCGAGCGGCCGCCCCCGTGATCCCGACGGCCTAGCCCCGCCGGCTGACAAGGAGGCCGTGCCGCTCCCCGCCGGCCTTGCTCGCGGCGCCCGGAACGCTCGCGAGCCGCACCGTCGCGCCGCCCCAGTCGACGGAGGGCGCCCCCTGGAGCAGCGACGCGTAGAGCGCGCTCGCCTGCGTCATGGGGCAGCCGAGCGCCTCGCGCAGGAACGTGAGCGACGCGCCCGTCGCGTAGTTCACCGGCGCCTGCCGGCCGTCCTCGCCGATCACGGTCACCTTGAAGACGTCGTCCTCGGACCGCGCCGCGCGATCCGGATCGGTCAGCGCGAGGTGCAGCGCCTCGATCGCGCCGCTGCCTGGGTCGATCGTCGCGTGGAGCTCGAGGAGCGGCGCCGTGTAGCGGACGATGTGCCGCCCCGCCCCCTCGCCGGTCGCCGCCGGCGTCTGCTCGCGGCGCCTGAGCTGCGCCTCCACGGCGAGCGCCGACAGCGCGAGCTCCCGCTCCGTCTTGCCGAGCAGCCGGCGCGCGCGCATCTCGGCGAGCGCGCGCCGCAGCACCTCGCGGTTGTGCGCCGCCTTCTCGTGGCTCCGCTCGCGCCCGAGCAGCGCCTCGAGCTCGCCCAGCGCCTGCTCGTGCTCCCCGATCGACGCGAGCGCGTCGGCCAGCGTGAGCCGCGCGTCGGAGAACGCCGGCGCGCGCCGCACCGCCTCGCGGTAGGCCGCGATCGCCGCCGCGATGTCCCGCCGCGCCTCGTGCGCGAGCCCGAGCGCGAACGCCGCCCGCCCGTCCTCCGGCGCCGCCTCGCACGCCCGCGCGAGCCAGCGCGCTGCCTCGTCATGGAGGCGCTGGTCGTAGAGCGCGATCCCGAGCTCGCGCAGCACCCGCGGGTCGGGCGGCTCGATCGCGGCGCCCTGCCGGAGCTGCTCGGCCGCGTCGTCGAGCCGACCGAGGCGGACCAGCGCGCGGCCGTAGGCGAGGCGCGCCTCCACCTCGCCGCCGTCGAGCTCGACCGCGCGCGCGAGCGCCCGGGCCGCCTCGGCCCAGCGGCCCTCCGCCGCGTGCGCCGCCCCGAGCGCGAGCCAGGCCCCCGCGTCGTCCTGCTCTGCGGCGAGGTGCGCCTCGAGGCCGGCGATCCCGCCGGCCATGTCCCCTCGGCTCAGCAGATCGAGCGCGCGCGCGCGCAGCGCTTCGGGCGGCGTCATGGCGGCAGGGTACGCCGGCGGGAGGAGGCAGGTCGAGCGCCGGCGGGCGGCGCGCCGCCCCGAGAGGGAGACCTCGTCCGCGGACCTCGTCCGTGACGACGTCGTTAGTAGCCCGGCGGCAGCTCGCCCGTCAGGCACGAGACGGTGTTCGGCGCGGTGCGCGACGACCACAGGGCGCCGGCCGGCGCTCCGTCGGAGAAGCGCACGCCCTCGCGCGGATCCCACGCCGGCGCCTCGCCCGGCCGGAGGGAGTGTGTCCCGCTCTGGTAGAACGCGATGATGTACGTGTGCCCCGCGACCCGGCAGCCGAGCCGGCCCGCGAGCGCCCGCGCGAACGCCTGGCCGGAGTGGCCGAAGGCGCTGCAGCAGCGGAGCCACACGAGCGCGTCCGGGCCCGCGAGCTCGGCCTTCAGGGCGTTGATCGCCCCGTCGAGCGGCGAGCCCGGCCGGAGCGCCGCCTCGTCGAGCCGGGTCTTCCCGATCCGCATGTATCCCCAGCCGCCGTGCCCCCAGGCCTGCAGCGAGCTGATCTTCCGGCCGCGCTCGCGCGCCGTGCGCGCCGCCCACCCGAGCGCCTCGGCCCAGCTCGACGCCGCCTGCCACGCGTCGGCCGCGCCCGTCATGCGGTGCAGGAGCGCGCCGGCGCGCCAGACCGGCGTGAGCCCGATCGACGCGCCCACCGCCTCGCCCAGCACCGAGAGATCCGCGGCGTCGGCGGTCGCGGGCTCCGCGCGCGCCGCGACCTCGCGCCGGCGGGGCGCGCGCGGAGCCCGCGGCCGCCGAGCGCCCCACCCGACGTCGGTGTTATCGAAGAGGACAAGCCGCATGGAGCCTCCCATTCTGCGCATTCCGAATGTACCGCCGCTCGCAGCCGCTGCCACGCGGTCGATTCCCCACCCGCACCCCGAGCACCTCCCGATCGCGCAGGCACGTCCCGGGCGCGGCGAGGCGTGAGGCGGACGGGCGGAGGTCGTCCAGTTCGCGGTGGGCGCAATCGCTAGTGATTTCCTCCCGCGCCCTCGGTTAGCCTGCCCGAACCGATGGGCCTGTCCGAAAACATCAGGTTTTATGCGGCCACCGACGTCGGCCGCATGCGGGACCACAACGAGGACAACTACCTCGTCGACAAGAAGCTCGCGCTCTTTGTGGTTGCCGACGGAATGGGCGGACACGCCGCGGGCGAGGTCGCGAGCGCCCTCGCGGTCCGCATCATCCACGAGGAGCTCAAGAAAGAGCGGGATCTCATCGAGAACCAGGCGCGCAGCAACGTGCGGCGCGCCGCGATGAAGGAGGTCCTCAGCCTGCTCGAGCACGCCGTGCAGCGCGCCTGCGCCCGCATCCACGAGGAGGCGAAGGCCGACGCGACGAAGCGCGGCATGGGCACGACGCTCTCCGCGCTCCTCATCGCCGGCTCCCACGGCTACATCGCTCACGTCGGCGACAGCCGCATCTACCTCCTCCGCGAGGGCCGCATCCAGCAGGTCACGGAGGATCACACCGTCTACAACGAGCTGATCAAGCGCGGGAAGCTCACGCGCGATCAGATCGAGAAGGTCGCGCAGAAGAACGCGATCACCCGCGCCGTCGGCGTGTACGAGCGCGTCGAGGTCGACACGCTCACGATCGAGGTGCTCCCGGGCGACCAGTTCCTCCTCGCCTCCGACGGGCTCCACGGCTACATCGCGCACACCGCCGAGCTCGAGCCGTTCTTCGAGGAGGAGAACGGCGAGGCCGCCGCGAACGGCCTCATCGATCTCGCGAATCGGAAGGGCGGCAAGGACAACATCACCGCCGTCCTCGTGCGGCTCGGCGCGGGCGATCACCGCGACAGCGTCCGCGCGCGGCTGCTCGCCCTCAAGCGCGACGTGCTCGCGAAGATGCCGCTCTTCGCGCGCCTCCAGGAGCGCGAGATGCTCCGGGTCATGCAGGTCGCCGAGGTGCTCTCGTTCGAGCCCGGCCAGATCGTGGTCCGCGAGGGCGACCGCGGCGACGAGCTGTTCATCGTGCTCTCGGGCCTCGTCCGGATCGTCCGCGGCGACGCCGTGCTGAGCGAGGTCGGCCCGGGCGAGCACTTCGGCGAGATGGCGCTCATCCGCAGCATGCCGCGCTCGGCCACCGTCTCGGCCGTCGAGCAGAGCGAGCTCATCGCCGTCCGGCGCGCCGACTTCTTCGAGATCCTCCGCAAGGAGCACGAGCTGGCCGTGAAGCTGCTCTGGCAGTTCCTCGGCGTGCTCGCCGACCGGCTCGATCAGACGTCGCGCGACCTGACCACCGCCCGCGAGGAGCTCGCCGCGGAGGACATCACGAACGAGATCTTCCCGGACGGCGAGGAGGGGAAGAGCCCGTTCGCCCCCGAGGAGCGCGCCGAGGCCCGCTGAGGCCCCGCCCCGCGCCCGTCGAGCGATTCGCAGATTGACACCCTCCGGCCCCCGCCGGTAGCGTCCGTCCGACGGATCACCATGAGCATGCACGGCAGAAGGTACGGCGAAGGCCATCTTGCTCGCGTCGCCATCAGCGTGGCCAATCGCGTGGACTGCGGCTCGGCGCTCGCGTCGCTCGCCGTCGCTGCGGCGGCTCTGCTCGCGACGTCCCCCGCGGCCGCGGACGAGCCGCGGAGCGCCACCGAGCCGCGGCTCATGGTGGAGACGGGCGAGATCACGAGCGTCATCGACGCCTTCGATGAGGGCGACAACTTCGATCTGAACTTCAGCTTCGGCTTCGAGTACGCGACCAAGGGCGCGAAGATCCGCCGCGAGACGAGCATCGCGGCGCCGGGGCTGTCAACGGGCGGCTACACGTCGAACCTGCTCAACGTCGCGAGCTACAGCGAGGCGACGTCGAAGTTCAACATGCGCCTCGACGTCGGCGTCTACCGCGACCTCGCGCTCTACCTCAGGATGCCGCTCATCCTGAGCCACTCGCGCGAGCTCACCGACCTCGACGGCAGCGCCGCGCACCAGAGCGTCGCCCTCGCGGGCGCCCCGGGCGAGCAGCTCTTCTCGCTGCCCTTCACGTCGCCGACCCGCAGCGGCATCGAGTACCTCGCCGTCGGCGCCGACGTGAACATCATGAACCAGGCGCGCGACCGGACGAAGCCGACGTGGCTGTTCGGGATCGAGGGCCGCTTCCCGGTGAGCGAGCCGATGCACGCCTGCACCGAGTCGCCGAGGAGCGGGCAGGTGAAGTGCGCCGACCCGACGGACATCAACCGGAACGGCGAGACAGATCTCCCGTTCGAGGGGGGGCGCATGACGCAGCGCGACCCCGGCGTCTCGCGCGGCACCATCGGCCTCGAGGTGCACACGTACCTGTCCAAGCGGATCAAGTACGTCGAGCCGTACGGCGGGTTCAAGGCGCTGTTCGAGTTCCAGCAGGAGTCGAGCGACTACGGCCTCATCGACCTGAAGACGTCGCTGGTCAACCACCCGCCGCTCGTCGGCACGGTGATGCTCGGCATGATGATCATCCCCTGGGAGAACCGCGAGAAGTTCACCGGGCTCACGTTCGATCTGCGCTTCACCGGCGAGTACCACTCCGAGGGGCGCGACTACTCGGAGCTGTTCGACGCGCTCGGCTCGACCGACGCGAGCTCGCTGCGCCAGCCGCAGTGGGCGTCGTTCCGCCAGAACGAGGCGTACAACGTGAACGCGTGCCGGAGCGGCGACCCGAGCGCCTGCGCGCCCTCGGTCATCGACGAGGGCTCGCAGCGGACGTACTTCACGGGGCTCGCCGACGTCCAGCCGTACGGCTCGTACCGCGGCTCCGCGAGCGTGACGTGGAGGGCGGCCGAGCTCGTGAAGTTCCAGCTCGGCGTCGGCTTCCGCCACGACCAGGGGCACGGCATCGGCGGCGATCAGCCGTGCAACTCGCAGTACAAGGACGACATCGGGACGGCCGGGCCGTGCCGCCGCCAGAACGAGGACGGGAGCTTCACCGTCACCGGCAGCCCGAACCCCAACTACCGCCCGAGCATCAACGCGATCGGCCGCCGCTTCTATGTCAACGACAGCAACACGTTCGACATCTTCGCGAGCGGCACGTTCATGTTCTGATCGACGCCCCGAGCGGCGGCGGCCACCGCGGCGAGCGTCGCCGGGGACCGAAGCAGCGACCCCATGATCGATCCCTGGCACCTCCGCGGTCGCGCGCGCGCCCTGGCGCTCGCCGCGGCGCTGCCAGCGTTCGCCGCGGCGCTCCCGGCGTCGGCTCGGCCGGCCGAGGCGGTCTCGCCGGCGCGCGCCGGCCAGCCTGCGCAGCCCGCGGGCGCCGCGCGCCCGTCGCCGGCGGCGAGGGCGACCGTCGTGCTCCCGACGGCGCTCGCGCCCGAGGACGCCGAGCGCGCGGCGCCGCTCGCGAGCGCGCTCGACGCGCTCCTCTCGGACACGGCGCAGGACCTCGGCCTGTCGGTGGATCTGGCCGACCGCGTCGCCTCGCGGGCGCGGCCCGACGAGGCCGAGCTCGTGGAGCGCGCGCGCGCCAGCGACAGGCTCTTCATCGCGCCGAGCCTCGACCTGCGCGGCGACGACGTCGAGCTCCGGATCGCGCTCGCGCCCGGCGGCGCGCGGTCGCTGCGGGTGCGCGTCGAGCGCGTCGCGCGGGACGAGCTCGCGGTGCGCGCCGCCGTGATGCTCCGCGACCTCGTGGTCGAGCTCGACGGCGACGCGAGCGCGGCCCCGCCGCGCGGCGAGGACGCGCCTTGCTCCGAGCGGTGCGCCGGGCGCCTCGCCACGCCCGCGCGCAGCCTCGGGAAGGCGACGCTCGCGGCCAACGCGACGCTCTACGGCGGCCTCGTGGGCTTCTCGATCCAGCGATCGAGCGGCTCGGACGATCCGCGCCTGCTCTACCCGCTCCTCGCGGTCGGCGCGGGCATCGGGCTCGGCGGGGCGATCATCATCGCGGAGGAGTGGGACGTCGGCGTGGCCGACGCCTGGTACCTCGGGTCCGGAACGTGGTGGCCGACGATCGCGGGCCACCTCATCTACGAGGGCCGCTTCGCGGAGCACGCCGCGGATCCCGACCAGGAGCGCTGGGCCTCCGGGCTCATCGGCGGGACCGCCGGGATCACGCTCGCGGCGCTCGGGCTCTCGCTCGGGCGCATGTCCGAGGGCGGCGCGCTGATGGCGCAGTCGGGCGGCGGGCTCGGGCTCACGCTGGGCGCGCTCGTCGAGTGGGCGGCGCGCGGCGACGTCGACCGGACGCCGATCGCGGGGATGGGCTACGGCGCCGCGCTCGGCTGGCTCGCGGCGGCCGCGGCCGCGACGCAGCTCGACGTCACCGCGTCGCAGGTCCTCACGATCGACGTGGGCGCGCTGCTCGGCGGCCTCGGCGCGGCCGCGCTCGCCAGCCCGCTCGTCTTCGAGTCCCCGACGCAGGCCCAGCAGCGGGCCTGGGTCGGCGCCGCCGCCGGAGGATTTCTGCTGGGGGCGGGCGTCACGTGGTACGTGACGCGCGCCGCGTTCGCCGGTGCCCGCGGCGCGCGCCCCTCGTGGAACCGCTTCGGCCTGCCCATGATGGGAGTGATAGGAGAGAGCGTCGTCGGGAGCCGGCGGGCGCCCGCGCTCGGCCTCGGGTGGCAGGGGGCGATTCCGTAGGAGCTATGAAGATCACGATCACCGAGCTGGATGCAGGGACGCGCCTCGACAAGCTGCTCGTGCAGATGCTGCCCGGGCTCGGGCGGGCGGGCGCGAAGCGGCTGTTCTCCGAGGGGCGCGTGCGCGTGCACGGGGCCGAGACGAGCGGCGCCGGCCGGCGCGCGTCGAAGGGCGACGTCGCGGTGGCGGGCGAGGTGCTGGAGGTCGACGTCGAGCCCACGGAGGCCTCCGGCGCGGCGACGCCGGACCCGGACGTGCCGCTCGAGGTGGTGCTCGAGCGCGACGACCTCGTCGTTGTGAACAAGCCCGCCGGGATGCCGACCGCGCCGCTCGATCCGGGCGAGCGCGGCACGCTCGCGAACGCCCTTGTCGCGCGGTACCCGGAGATGGCCGCGATCGGGTTCTCCCCGCGGGAGCCCGGGCTGTGCCACCGGCTGGACACGGAGACGAGCGGCCTCGTGCTGGCGGCGCGCACGGCCGCGGCGTTCGCGGCGCTGGGCGCCGGGCTGAAGGAGGGGCGGCTCGACAAGCGCTACCTGCTCATCTGCCAGATCGGCGATCTCCCCGAGATGGGCTCGATCGAGGTGCCGCTCGCGCCGCACCCCAAGGACAAGAAGCGGGTCTACCCGTGCATCCACCCGCGCGACGTCGTGCGGTACGCGCCGCGGCCCGCGGCGACGATGTACAAGCGCGTGCGGCAGGCGGGGCTCTGGGAGCTCGTCGAGGCGCGGGCCCCGAGGGCGCTGCGGCACCAGATCCGGGCGCACTTCGCGTCGGTGGGTCACCCGCTGGCCGGCGACGTGCTCTACGGCGGGCCCACGGCCGAGGGGCTGAGCCGCCACGCGCTGCACGCGCACTACATCGGGTGGGGCGGCAGCGACGTGGTGCCTGCGTTCGTTGTGACCTCGCCGCTGCCCCCCGACATGGCGGCGCTGGTCGGCGAGGCCTGACCCGGCGCCGCGCGGCTCGCGCCGCGCCGTTCGCCGCGCGCGCGCCTCAGGGCAGGCTCACCTCGACCACGTGGCCGCTCACGTCGCGCGCCCGCGCCGTGATCCGGAGGTCGTCGGCCGACGCCGTCCCGTCGAGGTTGCTGAAGCGGAACCCGATCACGTAGGTCGAGGCCTGCGCGTTGAACTTCGCCGGCTCGATCCGGATGCCCCCGAGGCTCTCGTCGTCGATGATCGCGGCGTCGCCCTCCGCCGTGTATTTGCGGTTCCACGCGTCGTAGTTGATCCCCCGCTCGTCGATGATCTCCCCTGTCGATCGGTTCGACGTGGCGACGTCGACCTCGAGGAGGCCCGGGGCGATGCCGGGCAGGGTGGCCTCGACCTCGACCGAGACGCTCGACGTGGAGTCCTCGTCGGTGCGGCGCACGTCGATCGCCGGGGGCAGCCCGCGAGGCGTCGGGAGGAAGCGGAGCGGGTGCACGCAGTACACCTTCTCGGTCCCTCCCTCCCGGATCTCGAAGTGCAGGTGGGGGAACAGGCTGCTGGCCGCGAGGCCGGTGTAGCCGATGTGCTGGCCGCGCCCGACCACCTCGCCGGGCTCGACGAGCGGCATCGTCAGGTGGACGTAGGTGCTGTAGAAGCACGCGCCCGCCCCGTCGCAGTGCTCGATCTGCACCACGACGTCATCGAAATCGTTGTAACGCCCGGCGCGCGTCACCCTGCCGTCGCCGACCGCGTACACCGGGGTGCCCATCACCGTGGGGATATCGATGCCCCGGTGAAAGTCGTAGACGCCGTCGCGCGAGGTCTGCAGGCGGGGGCCGAAGCTCGACGACATCGGCTGCATCTCCTCCGTCCCCCCGATCGGCCACACGAGATCGGGGCCCTCGGGGTCCGAGCCGCAGCCGGCCGTGAGCACGGCGAGCGCCAGCAGGGTCGCGAGATACGATGGCTTCCGCGAGGGCTTCATGGTGGCGGGTCCGTGGCGCGCAGGCGCGGTGCAGGTGTCGAGTCCACGGCGCAGCGCCGCTCAGCCATGATACCGAAGCAGAGCACGGAAGTCGAGGTCAGGGGACCGTGAGTCGATGTGCGCTCTCGCGTCGTCGACGTGGTCGGTGGCGCGTCGTTGGCGTTCTCGCGTCCTGGCGAGGATGGCCTGCTCAGGGCGTCGCCGGCGCCAGCGTGTACGACCGGTGCGTCATCGTCACGCCGAGGGTCGTGAGCGCCGGATTCGTGGCGGTGCAGCGGACGAAGCTCCAGTCGTTCGGCGTCGCGAACGCGGACCCGAGGGAGCCGTCGGCGATCGTGCCCTCCCACTCGACGAGCGACACGTCGTCGAGGAACGTGGTGGCCTCGCCGCTCGCCGGCGGGGCCGCCCTGAAGTAGACCCGCACCGAGCCCGCGTTCGCCGGCGGGGTGAGGTCGACGGTGAACCGCTGCCAGTCGTAGGTGCCGGCCGCGCGCGTGTACGCGACGCTGTTCGACACGCTCGTCCCGCCGCTCGTGTACCAGTAGACCTGCGCGCGCATCTGCCCGGCGTTCTCGCCCTTCAGGTATCCGGTGAGGGTCAGCTTGCGGCCGGGCTCGAACTTGACGCGGTTGTTCATGTAGGTCGACACCTCGGAGGTGCTGCTCGACTTGCGCAGGAACACCATCGCGCCCGTCCCGCCGTGAACGACGCTGTTCTCGATGTAGCGATATTCGCTCATCGACCACATCGAGCCTTCGTGGAAGGCGTCGTCGACGTCGCTGTCCTCGAAGTCGCCGTAGAGCATGATCTCCCGGCCGTAATCGCAACTCGCGGCGGCGGTCGTCCGGAGCGCGGCGAGCGAGTCCGAGGCGTCCGAGCGCAGGTGCGCGACGGGCCCGGTGCTGCGGTTCGTGAGCGGCACGCTCCGCGTCTCGACCTGCTCGTTCGTCGTGTACTGCGCGGGGTCGCTCACCGCGGCGGCCCGCGGGCCGCTCGCGAACACGACAGCGCCGGTCAGGCCGTCGGCCGCCTCGCCGGGCGCCGGCGCCGCCGGCAGCGTCGTGGAGAGGTGGCCGATGTGGCGGATCGCCCGGCCGAGCCAGGCGCCGCCCACCAGCTTCGGCACGTAATCCTCGTTCTGGAACGGGATGAGCTGCACGCGGTGCACCGCGCGGCTGCCATCCGCCGCCTCGTCGATGTCGACGGCGGCGACGTACGACTGGTACGTCTCGAAGATGTCCTGATCGAAGACCATGTTGCCGAGCGACATGAAGATGAAGCGGGGGCCGGCGCCGGCGTCGTACAGCCCGACGCCGTGGATCGTGTGCGGGTGGTGGGCCACGATCATGCCGGCGCCCATCTGGGCGAGCTGCGTGAACCGCCGCCGCATCCCGGACGACGGGTAGTCGCTGTACTCGATGCCTCCGTGCACCACCGGGATGGCGAAGCGCCCCACCGCGTCCGTCTGCATGAAGTCGCTGATCTGGGTGAGGCCGAGCTGGAGCGCGCCGGCCTTGGGAGGGGGCCCATCGGAGGCGGTGAGCGCGTATTCCGCCAGCGTCGTCCCGTCATTGACGAGCTGGCTGAACCCCTGGAAGGCCACGTCGACGCCGCGGATCGTCCTGTAGAGAACGGTGCCCTTCGCCGTCGCCTCGTCGACGCCGGCGCCGAACCAGTCGAGTCCGGCGTTCGGCACGGCGCTGAGGGTGTCGGTGACGCCCCCCTCCAGGTAATCGAACATGTGGTTGTTGCCGAGGCTCACCCCGTCCACCCCGGAGAGCGCGAGGGCCCGGACCGTCTCGGGGTAGGAGAAGAACGTGAACGACTTGTACGGGTGGGGCGTCTCCGGGTTGGCCGTGACAGGGCACTCCAGGTTGACCTGGGTGTAGTCCGCCGACGAGAGGACGTCGCGCAGGAAGGAGAGGACGGCGCGCGCGTCCGCCTCGCGGGTGCCGGGGCGGATCAGGTCGCCGGCCTCTCCCTCGACGCCGTCGGCGTCGCTGTCGATGAAGCGCCGCCCGAACATCGTGTCGCCCCCCACGAGGATCCGCGCGCGGCCGGGGCGCTGCACGGTCAGGACGACGCGGCCGACCTCGGCGACCGCCGCGGAGAGCGGGCGGTGCAGATCGGCGGGGATGATCTCGCTGTAGTACCCGTCGATCTCGACGCGCAGGAGGACCGAGCGCCGCGCGAGCGCCTCCAGGGTGAACGCGCCCGCGTCGTCGGTGAAGGCGATCTCGCCGTGGTTGACCGCGCCGCTCCCCCAGCCGATGGCGGTCACCTCCGCGCCCGAGATCGGCGACCCTGCCTCGTCGACGACGACGCCGATCACGTCGATCGGCGTCGCCGCGTACGTCGCGTCGAACGCCGCCTCGGTGGCGTCGAAGCGGTACGCCGCCAGGGCGTCGCCCGCGGCGAGCGAGGCGCAGATCGCGGCGCCCGCGCACAGCGATGAGGACGTGAATGTGGGGATGACGCGTCTTCTTGCCATGATCGCTCCCGGTCTGTTGGGGCCTGTCCCACGACGGCCGACATCAAGAGATGACGAGGCCAGAGCAGAGCTCCGCCGGGGCCGGCCACGCATCTGTAAAAATGCCGTGTGACCGTACTCCAGCGTTTCTCATCCGGCCGATGCAGGGTCCTCGAGCGTCGACTGGCCGCTCAGCCCTCGCCGCAGAGACAGCGGGAGCGCCGACCCCTTGCATGATTCGATCCGTTCCAGCGCTGTTCTGCGCGACAAAGATGATCAGATCGAGATTATCATGCTCCGGTGAGCTCTCGCTATACGCTCGAGTGGAGCGTCCGCGTTTTCTTTGCATGCCGTCGGGGTCAGTGTCGGAGGGGCGCCCTCGCCACGTCACGTCGCTGTCGTCCCTTTCGTGTGGGGGCGCGTGCAAGCACGCCCCGCTGCGGTGATGCGCGCCGGCGTCGCACCTGGACACACTGACCTGGAAGAGTGCCAGTCTCAAGAAATTCGGAGCTTCATGGCGAGGCGGGCTTCGCGCAGGCAGACAGGTGCGCAAACAGGCATGGTTGAAGCCGCGATTTGCTGCATTTCCTCTGTTCTTGGAGCGCGGAAACCCGGTATCCTCGCTCGTCTGGCCCGGCGGCGTCCGTCGCGCGGGGCGTGAACGGCCCTGTGACGATGCGAACGGTGAGCTCGCCGTCGTGGCCGTGAGCGCGCGGGCTCGCGCCGCGGATCCGTTGTCGTCGTCGCGAGGAAGGACGTGCCTGGCGTCCGGGGGAGAGCGCGCTACGCGGCGGCGGAGATCGCCTTCTTGCCGGGGCGCGGCGCGCGAGGCGCTCCGGAGGCGCCGGCGCCCTGCGGCTTGCTCGGCGTGGCGCTCGCGGGCGGCGTGGAGACGGCGCGGACGAGCGCGGCGGCGATCGCCGCCGTCATCCGCGCGGTCGGCAGCCGCGGCGTGAACGCGAGCACGCGCTCGCCGGGGCGCCGGCCGCGCGACGACCGGCCGCTGCTCGCGAGCCGCTCGACGGCGCGCTCGCAGGGCGAGCCCGGGGCGACGCGCAGCAGGATCTCGGGCAACCCGATCGCGCCGCCGGCGCCGGGCGCGTAGACGACGCCGACCTCGATCGCGACGAAGCCGGGGAGCGCGGCGCGCGGCGCGAGGCCGAGCCGGAGCTCGTCGGCGTCCGGGCTGCCGTCCGGGATGCGGAGGCGGCCGACCACGCGGAGCTCCGTGGCCGCCGCGCGCGCCGGCGCCTTGGCCGTGGCCCCGGCGGGCGCCTTGGCCGTGGCCCCGGCGGGCGCCTTGGCCGTGGCCCCGGCGGGCGCCTTGGCCGCCGCGCTCGCGGGCCGCTTCGACGCGGCGGGCGCCGCGCTCGCGGGCGCCTTCAGCGTGCGCCGCACGCGGCGCGCGACGTCGCGCAGGAACGCGACCGGCCGGGCCGCCGGATCGGGGGGGAGCTCGGCGAGGCGGCCGGTGCAGAAGATCGCGAGCAGCGCCGTCGCGTCGAGCGCGAGGAGGTGCGCGTGGTACGGCGACGCGCCGGCCACGGCGTGGACCCCGGCGCCGAGCGCCGCGAGCAGCGCGACAAGCAGCGCCTTGCCGGCGCGCGACGAGACGTCGAGGTAGACGCCGCGCGCCCGCGGCGGCTCGCGGAAGGCCTCGGCCTCCGCGACCGGGAGCCACTTGCCGGGGCGCCGCAGGGCCCCGCCGGCGCGCTCCGGGCGGGGGGTGCGGTGCGCGGCGAGCGCGGTCGCCGCGGCCACGAGCGCGGCGCCCGCCGTGCCGTCCCTGAGCAGGAGCTCCAGGGCGACGCCCCCCACGAGCGCGAGCCCCGCGAGGGCGGCGCGCGGCGCGAGCGGGATCGGGACGAGGGGCCGCGGCGCCACGCCCGCGGCGCGCGCGAGGCGCTCGTGCTCGCGCGCCTTGAGCGCGACGAGCGCGCTGTAGAGCGCGAAGAGGGCGACGCCGGCGGCGATGTAGAGGGTGCGGCTGCGATCGGGGCTCGCGGCCGCGGCGTCCGCCAGCCGCCC
Organism: Sorangium sp. So ce176; assembly: GCF_051519835.1. Classification (NCBI taxonomy): domain Bacteria; kingdom Pseudomonadati; phylum Myxococcota; order Polyangiales; family Polyangiaceae; genus Sorangium; species Sorangium sp. So ce176. Next base: position 8,683,600 of record NZ_CP150371.1, on the reverse strand, counting down.
GAGGCTGTCGGCGCCGGGGGTCGCCGCGGCGGGCGCGGGCTGGAAGGCGCGGGCGTCGGCGCGGACCGCCCACCGGATCGGCTCGCCCTTCGGGGCGTACGGGCGGAGCAGCTCGAGCTCGTCCTTGTCGAGCGAGCGGCGCAGCGTGGAGAGCGTCAGCGGCGCCCCGAGCGCCTCGGAGTCCTCGGCGTCGCCCGCCTCGTCGACGCGCGGCTCGTCGGGCGCGGCCGGGAGCTCGACGGTGAGCCGCGCCGAGTCGTAGCCGTCGTCCCAGCGGGGGCCCGTCCACGAGACGCGGGAGGTCGGGCCGTCCTGCTGGATGAGCCCCCGCTTCGTGAGGTCCGTGCGGTAGCGGAAGAAGAGCACGAACACCCCGCGGCTCAGGCCCTTGCCGTCGAAGCGGGCTCGCAGCGTCGGCGGCGGGCGCGTGCCGTCCTCGCGCGGGCGGAGGTCGGGCGGCAGCAGCTCGAGCGCGACAGGCGTCGCGTCCGTGAGCGAGCCCGCGGCCGCGGCCTTGAGGGGCACGGCGTAGCTGCCCTGGTCGAGCTCGGCGTCGGGGTCGACGCCCTGGATGTCGAGCGCGCGGAGCGGCCCGCCCGAGATCTTCAGCGTGACCTTGTGCTCGACCCGGGCGGCGCCGGCCCGGTCGATCGCGAGCCGCGCGTCGTCCCCGGCGACGTGCACCTCGACCCACGCGCGCGCCGGAACGGCGAAAGCGAGGACGACGAGCGCCGCCAGGAACGGGAGCAGCAGCGCCGGCCCGGGGCGGCGGGCGATGCGAGAGGGCATGGTGCAGACGTCCCACGGCGCCGCGCGCAGGGCCAAGTTCTGTGGCCGGCGCCGGTCGTCTGCCGCCGCGCGCCGGCTCCCACCGCGGCAGGGGCCGCGCTGCTGCCGCTCAGGGCGCAGCGGACGCGATCAGTACGCGACGCCGAGCGAGAGCGACCCCATGAGCTTGATCTTCTCGATCTTCTCGTAGAACACATCCACGCTGGTGCCGTTGACGGTGAGCTCCGCCGGAGGGGCGAGCGCGACGCCGAGCCCGAACCCCCCCGACATGGCGAACCCGCCGTCGCGGCCGAAGATGTTCGTGCTCCCGATGATGAGGCCGAGGACGGCGCTGCTCACGTCGCGCTTCCCGGTGACCGCCGGGGCGCGGAGGTTGGGGGTGAAGACGGCCTCGAACGACTCGTAGCCGACGCGTCCTTTCACCCAGAACCCCTGGAGCGGCTTGCCCTCCACGTAGATACCGACGTCGGCCGCGAGCGCGTATCCGGTTGTGTCGAGCCGCGCGTCCTCGAGCGAGCCCCAGATCCAGGACGGGGTGATGCCGATGGTGAGCGGTCCGAGGACGGCGACCTCGCCCTCGAAGGTCATCCTTCCGAACAGGAGATCCAGGGCGTTGTAGCGGACCGACCAGCGGCAACAGGTGGCCTCGGGCGGCCTCGGCGGTGGCGGCGGGCCTTCCGGCAAGGCGTACGCTGGACCGTAGCCGGGCGGCTGCTGGGGATAACCCTGCTGGGGATAGCCCTGCTGGGGATAGCCCTGCTGGGGATAGCCCTGCTGCTGGGGATAGCCCTGTTGCTGGGGATAGCCTTGCTGCTGGGGATAGCCCTGCTGCTGAGGATACCCCTGCTGGGGATAGCCCTGCTGGGGATAGCCCTGCTGCTGGGGATAGCCTTGCTGCTGGGGATAGCCTTGCTGCTGGGGATAGCCCTGCTGCTGGGGATAGCCCTGCTGCTGGGGATAGCCCTGCTGCTGGGGATAGCCCTGCTGCTGGGGATAGCCCTGCTGCTGAGGATACCCGGCCGGCGGCTGGGCGGCTCCGCCGGGCTGTCCCTGGCCTTGCGGGGGCGGCTGAGCGGGCTCTTGCGCTGCCGACGCGGGCGCGAGGAGCAGCGCGCCGAGGCCGAGAAGGACACCGCAAGCCGCCGAGCGGGGAGCCATCCTGGAGGCGGGCGCGCGCGCGGAGCCCCGACCCGTGCTGAAAGCGCAATCCATGGCGGAGGACTGTACCGAATCCCGAGCAGGCCGGCCATACGCACGCCGCGGACCGCCGCTGCGCTCGCGCGCGCGATCTCCAGCCTGTAGTCTTCCCCGCCGATGCTGCCTGTCCCCGATGTCGCCGCCGCCGCCCCCGCGCCCGGAATCCCCGCCGTCAGCGACGCCGCGGCCGCGCCGGCGGCGGATCTCGGCGCCCCGCGCGGGCCGGAGACACCGCCGGTAGAGCTCGATCGCGCGCTGTCCGAGCTGGGCGAGGCGGCGCTCGGGTTCGCGCGCATGCCGCCGCGCGAGAAGGCGTCCCTGCTCCGCTCGCTGCTCCCGGGCCTGCTCGCCGCCGCGGGCCCGCAGGTCGAGGCCTCGTGCGCCGTCATGGGGCTCGATCCCGGCTCGGCCGCGAGCGGCGCGGCGTGGCTCGCCGGGCCGTGGCCGACGCTCTCGCACGTGCGCCTCCTGGCCGAGGCGCTCGACGACACAGCCGCGCGCGGCCGCCCGCGGCTCGGCCGCGGCGCGCTGCGCGCCCGCGCCGACGGCCGCGTCGAGGTGGAGGTGTTCCCCGCGCGTCTTCGCGACAGCGCGCTCCACGGGCCCGTCAGCGCGCGCGCGCTGATGCTGCCCGGCGCGACCCCCGCCGGCGTCCGCGAAGGGCAAGCGCGCTTCTACCAGCAGCGCGATCCCGAGGGGGGCGTCGCGCTGGTGCTCGGCGCGGACGACGTCGCGAGCGTCCCCCTCCGGGACGCCCTCCACAAGCTGTTCGTCGACGGGCGGGTCGTGGCGCTCGCGATGAGCCCGCGCAGCGCGCCCCTCGGCGCCCTCCTCGAGCGCGCCCTCGCGCCGCTCGTCGCGCGCGGGCTCCTCCGCTTCGTGTACGGCGGCGCCGACGCGGGCGCCTACCTCGCTGGCCACCCCGCCGTCGCCGAGGTCCACGTCGCCGGCTCGGCGGCCGCGCACGACGCGCTCGTCTGGGGGCCGCCGGGCCCCTCGCAGGCGCTCCGGCGGGCATCGGGAGAGCGGCTGCTCGGCAAGCCGATCTCCTCCACGCTCGGCGGCGTCACCCCGGTCGTCGTGACGCCGTGGCTCTACGGCGAGGACGAGCTCTGGTTCCAGGCCAGGCTCCTCGCGAGCCAGGTCGTGAGCAACGCCTCGCTCGCCGCCCACGAGGCGCAGGTCCTCGTGCTGCCCAGGGGCTTCGTGCAGCGAGCGCTGCTCCTCCGGATGCTCCACCGCGCGCTCGCCGCCGTCCCCCCGCGGCGCCCCGCCCACCCCCAGGCCGGGGCGCGGCACGCCGCGCTCACGGCCGGGCGCGCGCCGCTCGAGCGCGAGCGCCTCGAGGGCTCCGCCGACGCGCCGCTGCCGCGCGGGGTCGTGCGCATCGGCGAGCCCGGGCCCGGCGAGCTCCCGTGGACGCTGATCACGGGCCTCTCCGGATCGGACGCCGACGAGCCGCTCTTCTCGACCGAGCCGCGCTGCGGCGTCCTCTCGATCGTCGAGGTCGGCTCGAGCGACCCGGTGGAGTTCCTGGAGGCGGCGACGCGCTTCTGCAACGACAGGCTCCAGGGCACCCTGAGCGCGTCGATCGTGGCGCACCCGATCAGCGAGGAGGACCCGGCCGTCGCCGCCGCGCTCGACCGCGCCCTGCTCGAGCTCCGCTACGGCGTGATCGCGGTGAACCAGGCGCCCGCCGCGGCGCACGCGGCCGTCGTCCCGCCGTGGGGCGCTCATCCGAGCGCCACGCTCGCCGACATCCAGAGCGGGCTCGGCTTCGTCCACAACACGGCGATGCTCGCGCAGGTCGAGAAGACGATCCTGCGCGCGCCGCTCACGACCTTCCCGCGGCCGCCCGGCTTCCTCGATCACCGGCGCTCCCACGTGGTGGGGGAGCGGCTCGCGGCCTGCGCCGCGGATCCCCGGTGGGGCAACGTCGCGCGCGCCGTTTCCGCGGCGCTGCGCGGGTGATCCATCGCCGGCCGCGCGACGGGGCGCCGGAGCGGCCGGCGGCGCCGCGCCCCAGGCAAGGCCACAAAACAAGGCTGGCGGTGATCACCAGCGCTCCAGCAGGGGCCCTGATGAACGCCGCCAGCGGCGCCGCTCACGCGGAGAAGCGCGCTTCGATCCAGGCGATCAGGAGGGGAGCGACGAGCGGAACTCCTTCACCTTCTCCAGGATGTCGCGCAGCGCGTTCCGCGAGGTCTCCGAGACGTCCTCGGCCAGCTTCTCGGCGTCGAGGAGCGTGGGCTCCAGCTTCCCCCAGGCGTCCTTCGCCTCCATGCCAGCAAGGTGGAGCCTGACCCGGATCTCGTCGCGCAGGGTCTGAAGCGACTCCAGGCTCTTGGTCAGATCGCTCTTCAGGTCGGACGTGATGTTGCTCATTCTTTTTCCTCCCGTAGGTACGAGGTGTTTGTAGCTCCGCGTGTTCCGGCCTGATGCATCTGCCGCGCCAGTCGGCGCGCTTCGACGCAGCGCGCGACGTCCGCGCGTCCCGGCCGGAGCCGAGCACAGCAATCCTGGGAGCAACGACCGCGGTTTACCCCGCCGGAGGTGTGGCGAAATTGCTCGCCCACGTGCGTTTTTGCCCCGCGCGGCGGACGAGCGCCTCAGGCAAGCTGCTTCTGCGCGTAGAGGATCCCGTCGTGATCGGCATAGACGAATCCACCGGGAACATAGGTGATCCCGGCGAACGTCACGGGCACATCGCGGTCGCCCGTGCCTTTTTTACCGCTCTTTCGCGGGTGCGTCGCGAGGGCCTTCACGCCGATCGAGAGTCGGGCGAGCGCCTCCGCGTCGCGAACGCAGCCGTACACGACCAGCCCGGCCCAGCCGTTCTGGAGGGCGATGTCGGCGAGGTTGTCGCCGAGGAGCGCGCAGCGGAGGGACCCGCCTCCATCGACGACAAGCACCCGCCCTTCGCCCGGCTCCTCCAGCGTCTTGCGGACGAGCACGTTGTCCTCGTGGACCTTGACCGTGGCGACGCGCCCGTGGAACAGGCGCGCTCTGCCGTAGTCCCGGAAGATGGGGTCGGCGACGAGGACGTCCGGGTGCTCATCGCAGAGATCCGTGGTTCGATGCCCAATTCCTGAGCTCATGGAGGCTCCTTCGCATGGTTCACTGCAACAGCCCACCGTCCTCCGCGCTGCGGAGGCCCGGTGACCCGGTGAGTCGATAAAAGGACGAGGCGTCCACTCAGGACGGCTCGCGGCGGCCAGCGTCCTCGTCGGAGGGCTCCTCGTCCTTGCGCGTGCGCGCGCCGGCGAACGACGCCGCGTCGAGGCCGTTGCGGACGAGCCAGCGGCGGAGCTGGTTCCTGTGTATTCCGAGCGAGCGGGCCGCGCGCGAGACGTTCCCTTGCTCGCGCCGCAGCGCCATCTCGATGGCGACCCGCCGCATCTCCACCGGCGCCGGCGTACGCCGCGCGACCTCCGTGATGTCGAGGCCCGCGGACGGTGCGAGATCCGACGCCTCCACCGCGGCGCGCCCCGCCTCGCGCGCCGAGAGGCCCGCCTGCCGCACCTCGCGGAGCAGCTCCCGCACGTTGCCGGGCCACGCGCGCAGGGCGCAGGCCTCCAGGAACGCGGCGCTCTGCGCGAGCCGCGCGCCGTCGCGCCGGAGCTCCGCCGCGACAAGCCACGGCAGCTCCTCGATCCGCTCCGACAGCGCCGGGATCCGCACCTCGGGCCGGCCGATGCGGTAGTAAAGGTCCTCCCGGAAGCGCCGCGCCGCGACCTCGGCCTGGAGCTCCTTCAGGGTGGCCGCGCAGAGCCGGAACTCCACCTTGCGCGGGCGCGTGTCGCCGAGCGCGATCACCTCGCGCGTCTCGAGCACGCGGAGCAGCTTGGGCTGGACCGACGGGTCGAGCTCCGCGACCTCGTCGAGGAACAGCGTCCCGCCGTGCGCGGCCTGCACGTAGCCCTCGGCGTCGGCGTTCGCGTCCGAGTACGCCCCGCGCCGCGCCCCGAAGAACAGCCGCTCCGCGAGGCCCTCGGGGATCGCGGCGCAGTTCACGGCCACGAAGGGGCCGCCGCTCCCGGTCGCCGCGTGGAAGGCGCGCGCCGCGAGCTCCTTGCCCGAGCCGCTCGGTCCGGTGAGCAGCAGCGTGTCGCCGCGCGTCCCCGCGCGCTGGATCTTCTCGCGCGTCTGCCGGAGCGTGGGGCCGACCAGCCCGTCCTCGTGCTCCAGGACGCCGCCCCGCTGGAACGGCGCGATGTCCGCGGTGAAGCGCAGCAGCGTGCTCCCGACGCGGAGCACGCGCGGGAGCGCCGGGTAGACCTGGCTCTCTACCTTCTTGCCGTCGACGAAGGTGCCGTTCCTGCTGCCGAGATCGGTGACCTCGATGCCCTGGGCCAGGAGGGAGACGCGGACGTGCCGGCGCGACACCTGGTCGTCCTCGACGACCACGATGTCGTCCGCCGGCGCGCGACCGAGCGCGACAGCGCCGCTGCCGAGCGGGATCGGCGTGCAAGCAGGCTGCCCGCGGGTGAAGATGACCACGAGACCAGGCGTCGCCGTCTCCGCCGGCGCCCGCACCGCGTCGTGCGCCCTGATCGTCGACTGGTCGTCAACTCCCACACCGCAGGCATACATGATCGCACGGCGGCCCTGAAGGACCGAGCAGATCACGGCGCGTGGGTGGAAAATTCAGACAAGGCGCGACGCGCCATGCGCTCGTCGTCGCGAGCGCGGCGCGAGCGCGAGGCGGTCGGTCCTCAGTAGCGAGGCACCGAGGGATCGACCTTGTGCGACCAGGCCTCGATCCCGCCCTCGAGGTTGTAGAGGTTCTTGAAGCCCTTCGCGAGGTAGTGCTCGGCGGCGGCCTGGCTGCGCCCGCCGTGGTGGCAGTGGAAGACGATCCGCGCGTCCCTCGGGAGCGCGTCGATGTACCGCTGCCCCTCCTGGTCGAGGTGGCGAGCCCCCTCGATCTTCGCGATCGCGCGCTCCTGCGCGGTGCGGACGTCGAAGAGCTCGACGGGCTCGCCGCTGTCGAGCATCGCCTTGAGCGCGGCGGGCGAGAGCTGCTTGACCCGGGGCGTCTCGTTCGGGCTCTCCAGCTTGAAGCCGCCGGAGGGGCCGTCCACGAAGTCGATCGACAGCCCCTCGGCGCGCCGCGCGCTCGCGCGGTCGAGGAGGAACACCACCCCGCCCGCCTCGACCTCGACGTCGCCGGCCTGCCGCGGGCCGAAGTAGAGGCCGTAGGTGTAGGAGGGGTCGATCTCGATGTGCACGAAGTCGGCGTCGGACTCCCGCGCGGACTGGAACGCGGCGGCGGCCGCGGGGGTCACGCGCAGCGAGGGCGGCGCCTGCGGCGCGCCCTGCGCGAGCCCGAGCGTCTTCACGAGCTCCCCGGTCGCGTGCAGCTCCTTCACGATGTCGCAGCCGCCGACGAACTCTCCGCGGATGTAGAGCTGCGGGATCGTCGGCCAGCTCGAGAACTCCTTGATGCCGTCGCGCAGCGCGGCGTCCGAGAGGACGTCCACGGTCTGGTACTCGGGCAGGTGCTCATCGAGGATGCTCACCACGGTGGCGGAGAAGCCGCATTGCGGCATCGACCGTGTCCCCTTCATGAACAGGACGACGTCGTTCTCGCGGATGATGGTGGCGATCCTGGCCCGCAAGGGCTCGCTGAGGCTCATGTGCTTGCTCTCCGTCCGCGGCCGTGGCGGCGCGGTCGACGTCCGCGCGCTTCCGCGGGCCTCTCGCTAGCATGGGCAACGCACGGCAGCGAGGCCCGCGCGCGGCCGCGCCCGCGCCTGCCGCGGGCGCTTTCGCCGGCTCCGCGGCGCGCGCGCGCTGGGCAGACGGAGCGCGCGGCGGGCGAGGCGCCCGCCCGGCGGACGGAGCCGCTCGAGCGGCGCGATCAGCGGCCGAACAGGAGCCCCACGACCGCCGCGATCGCGGCGAGGGTCGCGAGGACGGCCGGCGCGCTGAGCTGCGCGCCGAGCGCGCGCAGGCGACCGCCGCCCTCGCTCGCGGGGCGCGCGAGCGCGTCCGACGGGGGCGGCGCAACGCAGCGCACGCCCGGCGACGCCGCGCTGTCCGCGCGGATGTCGATGAGGAGCTGATCGAGGGGGCCGTGCTCGCCGAAGGGGCGCACCAGGCGGAGCGTCGCGCCGCCGGTGAGGTCGGCGGGCAGGCGGAGCCGCAGCGTCCTTGCGGCGAGCTCCGCCGGCGCGCGGTGGGCGCCGCTCCGCGCGCAGCCATCGCAGCCGCCGCCGTCGCAGCGGGCGCAGGTGACGCGCGCGGGCACGGCGATCTCGATGTCCGCGCCGCCGCGCGTCCACGCGGCCGGGACGGCGATCGAGAGGCGGCCTCGCGAGCCGTCCGAGGCGTCGAGGTCGTCGCGATCGATCAGCTGCCCGAGCTCGGCTCTGCCCATGCTCCTTGTGTGCCGCACCCGGGCGCCCGCGCCAAGCGGGACCTCCCGGCGCGCGCCCGCGCCCGCAGGGGCGCGCGTCGCGCGGGGCCGCGCCGCCGCTGCCCGGGACGAGCAGCGGCGGCGCGGCGCGAGGGTCAGTCGCCGAGGTCGACGATCTCGAGCCCGTAGTGCCCGAGCGAGCAGAGCGCTCGGTCGCCGGAGATCGTCACCCGGTGGGTGTACGACGAGAGCTCGCCCTTGATCTCGTACGTCAGCTCGTCGAGATCGGCCGCGTCGAGGACGGCGATCGCCGGCGGGTTGTAGCTGGAGATGACGAGGCGCGCGCCGTCCGCGAGGATGGGCCAGCCGTAGTCGAGGTCCTCGAGCGGCTCGGTGGCGACGTCGATGCTGCCTGCCGCCAGCCCGCTCGCCACGAGGATACCGCTCGAGTTCTCCCGCCCGCTCTCGGTCACGACGTAGTTCCCGGAGGTGTACATGAAGACCCGGTCATCGCCGGCGAGCAGCTGCGCGATCCGGCGGTTGTCCGGCAGCGCGCTCTCGTCGCGCAGCCGCGCGGTCGTGTCGCCGACGTCGAGGAGCTTGAGCGTGCGGCGCGTCCCCGTGCACACGCCGGGGCCTTCCCAGGTGTTTTGGTTCGTCGGCGCGAACCGGGCCTCGGCGAAGACGCCGTAGCATGCAACGTAGTCCGCCGCGGCGAACTCGACCGTCTCGTAGTCCACCGTGAGCGCGCGTCGGGACGCGCCGTCGAAGGCGAGCAGCGAGCCGGGCACGTTGACCGGCGCCCGCACGACCGGCGCGGACGGGTCGGCCACGTCGATGCGGTCGAGGTAGAAGCGCGCCCTGGTGGGATCGTCGGGCAGCGGCACCCAGTGCGAGGTCAGCACGGTGGTGCCGTCGATCTGCAGGCCGGTGTGGCCAGCGCCCTCGGGCAGCGCCACCGTGCGGTGCGCCGGGCTCGAGGGGTCGGAGAGATCGACGATCTCGAGCGACGCCTCGGAGGGCTGCGGCGCTCCGGTGCCGCTGCTGCCCTCGTAGTACTCGTCGTAGTAGTAGTAGTTGTCGTTCGCGTTGCGGAGCACGAGGGTGCTCCCTGCCTGGACCACGGCGTCGCCCGCCTGGAGGACGGCGCCGTAATAACCACCGGCGTACAGCGCGTTGCTGGTGAACGGCAGCTCGCGCTGGCTGGCGATCCGGGGTGCTGCGGGGTTCGTGAGGTCGATGACGGCGAGGCGCGTCTTCGACCAGTCCGTGTACGTGGGCCAGAGCAGGTACGCGTGCTGCCCGTGCACGAAGACGCGCGCCTCGGCGAGGCCGGAGCCGTAGCAGTCGCCCTCCGACCCGGACGTCAGCGTCGTGAGGTCGAGCCGCCCGAGCGGCTCGGCGCGGGCAGGATCTGCGGCGGAGACGACCTCGAGCTGCGCGCTGTTGGTCCACCAGTCCGCGCTCATGCGCACGACGAGGTCGCCGGTGGTGACCGCGTTGCTGACGACTGTCGCGAGGGCGAGATCGGCGGTCGCGACGGGGGCGTCGCGGTCATCGATGCTGAACGTCCCGACCTCCTGGTCGGAGACGGCGAAGAGCCGCTCGTCGTGGATGAACGCGCGGCGCGCCTGGCCGCGCGCGGGGGCGACGCCGCGCTTCGTGAGCGTGTCGGCGGTGAAGTCGATGAGCTGGATGCCGCTCCTGTACGCGCCGCAGCCGTTCCCGCCCTCGTCGTACTCCCAGCCGCTGAACGGCACGAGCAGGGCGCCGAGGTCGTTGAGGATGGTGAAGGCCTTGTGGATCCGGTCCTGATCCTCGGCGAAGCTGCCCCAGTCGCCGCCGAAGTGGACGCGCTCGAGCATGGTGGGGTTCGCGAGATCCGAGACGTCGAAGAGCGAGACGTGGAGCGCGCCCTCGGCGGCGGCGTTGTCGAAGCCGAGCGCGAGCACGCGATTGCCGCGCGGCTCCATGTGGTAGACCCAGCCGGGCATCTCGAGCTCGCCGAGCTGGGCGGGGTTCTCCGGGTCGCTGAGGTCGATGGTGAACAGCGGGTCGGTCTGCTCGGCGGTGATCGCGTAGGCGCGGTCGCCGTCGAAGCGGACGGAGCGCAGCGACTCGGGCCGTGGCAGGGTGAGCTCGGTGTACCCGAGGGGCGTGAGCTCCTGCGAGGACGCGACGGCGAAGGTCTGGACGCCGGGCTTCGCCGCGTTGTTCCACCAGAGGCCGGGCTGGCTGATGACGCGGAGGACGCCCTCGTGCTCGTCCATCTGCCAGCGGCTCTGGATCTGGCCGACGGCCTCGACGCTCGTGCCCTCGACGAGGTCGCCGCCGGGGTCGGAGATGTCGATGACCTGGATGGTGGAGTGTCCCTCGTCGGTGCCGTCCCACTCGATGCCGGCGACGTACATGCGATCTGCGGTGACGCTCACGCTGCGCTGCCACCCGTAGCCGTAGGGATCCTCGTCGTCATAGGTGAGCTGATCGACGACGGTGATCTCGGCGGGATCGCCGACGGCCAGGGAGGTGACGGTGGTGTTCCGCGTCCCCGAGCACCCCCAGCAATACCCGTCCTCGAAGGTGACGGCATAGAGCACGTCGCCCACGATGCGAGAGTCGGAGATGTTGCCCGGCAGGTTGAACGACCCGATCGACGCGATGTTCGCCGGGTCGGTGACGTCGAGCGCCTCGATGCGGCTCGTCTGCTCCAGGGTGTAAGAGCCGTCGGCCGCGTTGTAGAGGTAATGTCCCCACGACGAGAACATCGCGTAGACGATCCCGTCGCGCAGGTACATCTCGAACGGCAGCCCGCTCGCCTCGTAGCGCCCGACGAGCCGGAGACGGTCGCGCCGCGAGATGTCGATGATGCTGAGCCCCGAGTACTGCGAGAGCGCGTAGAGCTTGCCGTCGTGGACCTGGATGATGTCGGCCTCGGTGATCGCGCGCTCGGCGCCGCCGTCGCCGCCCTCGTCGGCCGTCGGGGCCCCGGCGCCGCCGCCGGCGCCCGTGCTGCCGCCGGCGTCCCCCTCTGCGTTGTCTCTTCCGCCGGGGCTCCTCGGATTGCCCGAGATGAAGTCGGTCTGCGCGTCATCGGGTGAAGGCCCCGTCGTGGAGCCTCCCTGGCAGCCGGTGAGCCCGGCCGATGCCGCTGCCGTCGCGAGGACGAGCCAGCGCGCGTAAGTTCTAGACAGGAAGGTCATGGTCACCTCGTTCACGACAAGACACGGAGCGTCATGCTTTCGCCGGTGTCTGTTGCACTTGGGAAGTCCCGCGTCCGGCGCACCAAGCAAGCCGCACGCCAGGTAAATCGCAGCGAAAACCCCGCGGATTTCGCGGTGTACGCTGGTCCTGTGCCAGAGTGTGCGGCCGCGGGCTGCCACGGCTGGCAGCCGCAAAGCGTGCGCCTCGTCGCCGCGTGTGCGCGCTGATCCAGGGGTGGGCCCACAGGATCTGGGCGCGGCGCGTTCCGCCGGCGGGGGCTGATCGCGCATGGCGGGAGCGTCGCGTTCACGCGCCCGACGACGCCCCGGCACAGGGCGGTGAAGCGACCGGCGGACCCTGGCGCCTGCGGCTGCCGGGTGCCACGGTCGATCGCAGGATAGGAGGCTTGACCATGGATGTGTTCGGCAACCGTCATCGGTTCCTTTTTGCGATGCTCGTGCTCTTCGTACCCCTGCTCACCGGCGCGGAGGGCAAGGGCTGTCAGACCCCGGGGGGCGGCGGGCCCGGCGCTGGTGGCGGCGGGGCGGCGGGGGGTGGTCCCGGGGGCGGCGGGTCTGCGGGCGGCGTCCCTGGCGCCTGCATCGAGACGGGCTGCAGCGGGCAGATCTGCGCCGACGAGGGCGTGATCACCACCTGCGAGTACCGCGAGGAGTACGCGTGCTACGCGGAGCTCGGCGTCTGCGAGCGCGGCGCGTCGGGCGAGTGCGGTTGGCGGCCGACGCCGGAGCTCGAGGCGTGCATCGCGGAGAAGCGCGGCGAGCCCGCCGACCCGGCGCCGTGCGTGGTGACCGGCTGCAGCGGGCAGGTTTGCGCCGACGAGGACGTTGCCACCGACTGCGAGTTCCGCGAGGAGTACGCGTGCTACGCCGAGCACGGGACGTGCGAGCGCGACGCGTCGGGCGCGTGCGGCTGGCGGCCGACGCCGGAGCTCGAGGCGTGCATCAAGGACAGGGGCGGCGAGCCCCCCGCGCCTGCGCCGTGCGTGGTGACCGGCTGCAGCGGGCAGGTTTGCGCCGACGAGGACGTGGCGAGCACCTGCGAGTACCGCGAGGAGTACGCGTGTTACGCGAAGCACGGGACGTGCGAGCGCGACGCGTCGGGCGCGTGCGGCTGGCGGCCGACGCCGGAGCTCGAGGCGTGCATCGAGGAGGCCTCGGGCGACAGGACGCCGGTCAGCGGGCGCTGCATCCGGAACAGCGGCGACGCGTGCACCACGGACGCCGACTGCGCCGTTGGCGGCTGCGGCAGCGAGCTCTGCCACAACCCCGCCCTGAGCGACGGCATCTCGACCTGCGACTGCACCAGCCCGGGGCTCGCCTGCGGGTGCGTCGACGGCACCTGCTCCTTCTGGAACTGAGGCTGGCTGTCAGTGGGGCGGCGGGGGGGCGGCGGGAGGCGCGAGGGCCAGGCGATCTGGGCGCGCGACCTCCTGACCGCCTCCCGGGCGCACGACGCCCCGCCGGGCGAGCTGCCATGGTGCGGCGACGACGCTCCATGATGCTTCGGTGACTCGCCATGACGCTTGGGCCGCTCGTTACAGTGCTTGGGCGACTCGCGACAATGCTTGGGCGACTCGTCACAGCGCCTTCATCACGGCTCCTCTGCTGGTGCTCAAGTGAGGCCGTGCGAGGGCGCCATTCCAGGACCAGCCCCTACTCGCTCACGAGCCGCAGCCCCACCGGCAGCCCCTCTCCGAAGAACGCCGCGCGCTCGGCCTCCTCCACGGCCACCACCTCGCGCACGGCCCTCACCCACGCCTCCGGCGCCCCCGCCTTGACGAGCCGCCGCTCCACCTCGCCGCGGATCCGGTCGGACACGTCGCGCGCCCGGTCGCCGGTCCTGCGCGCGAGCTGCACCGCGGCCGGCGCGGCCGACGGCAGCCCCTCCCACTTCTCGCGCAGCAGGTGGTCGAGCCACCGCTCGGCCGCCGCCGGCGAGACAACGTGGTGCACGCTCGCGTACGCAGGCACGCGCGCCCCGACGCGGCCGATCGCCGCCCAGAGCCGCGCGTCGCGGTCGGTCCACGTGCGCTCCAGGATCCAGGCGCCGAGCTCGCTCCGGCGGCCGGCGGGCACGCGCTCGAGCGACGCGCACAGCTCGAGCAGGTCGTCGAGCGCCTCCGGCTTCACCCCCTTCGGCTTCTTCAGCCGCTGCTCGGCCGGGGCGAGGAACGGATCCGCGAGATCCCGGATCGCCACCTGCAGCGGCTCGTCGAGCCCGCCGGCGACGCGGCGCCACGCGATCCAGAACTGCTGCCACGAGCGCGCCTCCTGCGGAAACGCGAGCCGCTCGGCGAACAGCGGCGCGAGCGCCGCGATCCGCGCCGGGTCGCCCGCGTCGCCGAGGCCGGGGCGGAGGCAGTAGCCGGCCAGCGACCAGAACACGCGCTCGTGGTCGGCCGAGCGCCGCCGCGAGCGCGCGCTCGGCGCGAGCGTGTCGAACAGCGCCCGCGCTGTCTCCGTCGTCCAGGTGGCGCGCTCGCCGAGCACGCGCTCGAGCTCGCGCACGAGGTTCTTCACCTCCCGCGGCGCGACGTCGGGCCGCCCCTTGCCGAACACCCGCTCGATCGCCTCCCGCGCCTCGTCGAGCCGCTTGCCCCCCGGGGTCGCCGCCGCGGGCGGCCTCGCCGGCGCCCGCTCCGCCGGCGCCCGCTCCGCCGGCGCGCCGCCCGCCGGCGCGCCGCCCGCCGCGCCGGCCTCGGCGGCGCCCGCGCCCTCCGCGGCGCGCGCCCCGCGGCCGTCCTCGCGCAGCTGGAACGCGAGCCGGAAGCGGCGCGGCGCCGGGACGCCCACCTCGACGCAGGCGAGATCCAGGGTGCCGATCGCAGTGAGCTCTCCCTCGATCTGGACGCGCACCTCCGCCCGCTTGCCCCCTTCGGCGCGCGCGCGCGCCGCGTCGCCGGCGTCGAACGCCACCGCGACAGGCGGGAGCGCCTCGAACCGGTCCTCCTCGAGCGGGACGAGGTCGCCCGCGCGGTCCTCGCGCGCGTCGTCCGACGCGAACAGGTCGAACCGGACCGGCCGGCCCACGACGAGCGCGAAGGTCCGCCCGGCCGCCGCGTGCGCGCTCCCCTCCTTCGCGCCGCGCGGCACGACGCAGACAGCGGGCCGCGGCCCCCCGCCGGCGGGCGGCTCGAGGCCGACGTAGTAGCCGCGCGCCGCGCCCCCCTCGATGCGCACGCCGCGGCCCGCGAGCGCGAGGCCGTAGGCGACCGCGCCCCGCGCCACGGCGAGGTCGGGATCGGCGTGCGGGAGCACGTCGAGCGGCGGGCCGCCCCAGCGCTCGATGACGTGCGCGAGCCGCTCGGCGACGCGGCGCGCGCGGAAGACGCCGCCGTTCAGCAGCAGCGAGGTCGGCCCGAGCGACCCGGGGGCGTGGCGCGCGAAGAACCAGGCCACGTGCCGCGTGATCGCCACGTCGCGCTCGTACGGCAGCCCGAACGCGACGAGCCCGCTCCGCCCGCGCTGCGGCCGCGCGTCCCGCGGCGTCTCCGGGAGGAACCCGTCCAGCACGATGCGCTCGACCTCCTCGCGGCCGAGGCGCGTCGTCAGCGCCCCGCCGACGAGCCGCGCGCCGTGCGAGAGCACGGTGACCGGCGCGTCGTCCGGCGGCGCGGGCGCGGCGTCGGCGTCGCGCGGCGCGCCGCCGAGCAGGCGCTCCTTGGCGGCGCGGCAGGCCAGGACGAGCTGCCCGAAGCGCGCGGGGTCGAGCTTCTCGCCGGCGCCCACGAGGCGCGGCTCGCAGAGGTGGGCGAGCGCGAGGTCCATGTTGTCGCCGCCGAGCAGCAGGTGGTGGCCGACCGCGACGCGCGAGACCTCGACCGGAGGACCGTCGAGGGGAGCGCCGCCGGCCGCGCCGGCGCGCCGCGCGACGCGGATGAGCGACAGATCGGTGGTGCCGCCGCCGACGTCGCAGACGAGGACCATCGCCTCGCCGCCCGATCGGGCGAGCAGGGCGTCGAGGCCTCCCGCGCCCGCGAGCCGCATGAAGTCGTAGAAAGCGGCCTGCGGCTCCTCGAGGAGCCGCGCCGACAGGCCGGCGCGGCGGGCGGCCTCGACGGTGAGCTCGCGCGCGACCTGGTCGAACGAGGCCGGCACGGTGAGCACGACCTCCTGCTCCGCGAGCGGTCGATCCGGGAAGGCCTCGTCCCAGGTGCGCCGCACGTGGGCGAGCAGCCGGGCGCTCGCGTCGAGCGGCGAGGCGCGCGGCAGGTCGGCCGCGTCGTCGCCCGCGCCCCAGGGGAGGATCGGCGCCGTGCGGTCGACGGCGGGGTGGCAGAGCCAGCTCTTCGCCGAGGTGATGAGCCGGCCGGGGATCTCTCCGCCGCGCCGGCGCGCCTGCTCGCCGAGGACGAACGGCGCGTCGCCGAAGGGGTCGGCCGGCGCCTCGCCGGGCAAGGGCGCGTAGAGCAGCGACGGCAGCAGCGGGCGCGCCTCGACCTCCGTGGCCGTCACGAGCTGCGGGATAGGAAAGACGCGGATCGCGCCGGGATCGGCGTCGCGCTCGGCCCACGCCACGACGGTGTGCGTGGTGCCGAGGTCGACTCCGACGATCAGGCTCGGGTTCTTCGCGGGGGCGGACATACGTGCGCGCAGCAACGATACTGGATCGCCGCGGCGCCTTCCGCCCGCAGCTATGGCGGGCCGAGCGGCGGGCGGGGCGCCAGCGGTGCCAGCGGTGCCAGTGTACTTCTTCCGGACGATTCCCCGTGCTAGAGGCGCGAAATGCGAGCGAACCGAGCGATCTGGCTTGTGGTCATGGGCGTCCTTGCGGCGGGGTGCGGGTCGGCGAAGACCGAGATGTCCCTTGCGGCGAGCGCGACGCCGCCGCCCCCTCCTCCGCCTGCGCCCGTCCAGCCGGCGGACTCCGCCGAGGCGGTGATCGAGGGTGATCGCATCAAGATCGCCCGGCCGATCTTCTACGACCTCGACAAGGACGAGATCCGGCCCGAGTCGTTCTCGGTCCTCGATGCGGTCGCGAACATCCTGAGGACGCACCCGGAGATCACCGCGCTCACGGTCGAGGGGCACACGGACAACCAGGGCACGGTGGAGCACAACATCAAGCTGTCCGAGCGCCGCGCGAACGCCGTGGTCCGCTACCTCGTCCAGCGCGGCGTCACGACGCCGATGACGGCGCCCGGGTACGGCGCCGGCGCGCCGCTCTGCTTCACGAACGACGAGGGCTGCCGCGCCATGAACCGGCGCGTGGAGTTCCGTATCAAGACCAGGTGAGGGGCCTGCGGCCCGGCGCCCCCGCGGGCCGCGCGTCCTCCCTCCGCCAGCACGTCACCCGCGCCGGCTCTCCCGCGCCGGTAGTGCGCCTGGACAACAGGCCAGGTTAACACGGATCCTCTCTCGAGATCTCCTGCTTTCCGCCGCCCCGCGCGAGATCGCGAGGTCGCCTGTTCCCGTCACGCCCGCCACGGCGGGGCTGTGGTCCACGCTGGCCGCGTTGGCCCCGCGCGCCACGCTGGCTTCCTCCATCGACGCGCCGCCTCGGCCGCGCGAGGGGCCGCCGCGTCGCCGCCCTGGCGTCCTCCGTCGTCCCGCGAGGAGGACGGCGCGCGAGAGTGCCTGTCCCTCTGTGTGCCTGTGGGACAAGCGACTCCCAAAGATGATCACGCTGCAAATTTATGTTGAACGGCGTCTCCCGATCGTGGTTAATACATCACGGGAATACGCGCGCTGAGAGCGACGCGCCAGTCCAAGCAACACATTGCATTGCGTGGTGGATCATGGCGAGCGTTCGTGGTTGTCCGTTAGGGATCGCTTGTCTCGCCCTTTCGGGGCTCTCGTGGCTCTCTCCGCGGCCTGCGGCCGCGCGCGACGTCGACCACCTCAGGTGGGCGGAGCAGCTCGTCGATAACCTCGCTCCTGAGAACAACGAATACTCGACTGCCAGCTTCGTCTCCTGGGCTGGCGTGTCCGGCGCGCGGCGTTACATGAACCGCACGCAGTGCGCCACCTTCTTGACGGAGCTGCTCAAGCGGAGCTACGGGTGGTCCGAGTCGTCGTTTGGCGAGTGGCTGGGCAGCCGGAGCCCGAGCGCCGCTGCTTACTATGCCGCGATCGTCGAGGAGAATGGATTCGAGAGGATCCGCGACCTGGGGGACGCGCGCGCCGGCGACGTCATCGCCCTCCGTTATCCTGCGGGCGAGTCGTCGACCGGTCACGTCGCGATCCTCCGCCGGGCGCCGAGGCTGAAGCTCCCGGTCAGCCCCTTCGTGCTGGGCACGTTCCAGTACGAGGTGAGCATCGTCGACTCGACGAGCTCACATCACGGCCCGTCCGACTCCAGGATGTCCTCCGGCGGCCGGTCGGCCACCGGCGCGGGTTACGGCGTGATGCGCGTCTACACGAACACATCGGACACCATCGTCGGGCACACATGGAGCACGGCCTCCGCCACTGTCTATTACCCGGCCACGGCGCGCCAGGTCGCCATCGGCAGGCTGGTGCTCGCCGGCGAGGACCGGGACGCCGACGACGATCGGTAGCTGCGGGCGCACGAGACTGGACAGCGCGCTCCCACGCCGCGCCGCGCCGCGCCAAGGCCGGCCCGGCAGGAGTGTGTAAAATTCACGTCGCGCCGTAATCTTGCGTTGTCCGCCACACAGCGGCCATGCCATGGAGCGCGAGGGCGTCGAGTGCCGCATTTCCCTGGGAAAAACGCCGGCCTACGCTCCCGCGGGCCCCGTTGACAACCAGCAGGGCAGGGGTCTAGAGTGGCGGCCCTCTGAGCTCGCTCGGAGGCCCCAGCCCAACAATCATCGGCTTATCGAACCCGGGGCAGCCCTGCCGCTGGGTTTTTTTCTGTCGTTGACGGGAGAGAAGCTCCCCGCTTCCGACCCAGCTTTCGACTCCACCGAATGCACGGAGACGCGCGTCCATGAGCAATCAGTACGGCCATTTCGACGACGAGAGCCGCGAGTACGTCATCACCCGGCCCGACACGCCGCTGCCCTGGCTCAACTACCTGGGTTCGGACGAGATGTTCGGCCTCTGCACCAACACGGCCGGCGGCTACACGTTCTGGAAGGACGCCAAGCTCCGGCGGCTGACGCGCTATCGGTACAACAACGTGCCCATGGATATCGGCGGGCGCTACCTGTACGTGAACGACGGTGGGGTGGTGTGGAACCCCATGTGGAAGCCGGTCAAGACGGCGCTGGATCGCTACGAGTGCCGCCACGGCCTGGGGTACACCAGGATCACGGGCGAGAAGAACGGCGTAGAGGTCGAGGTGCTCTTCTTCATCGTCCCCGGCGAGAACGTGGAGATCTGGCGCACCCGGGTCACCAACAAGAGCGGCGCGAAGAAGGACATCCAGCTCTTCTCCTTCCAGGAGTTCTGCTTCTTCGAGGCGCTCAATGACATGACGAACTACCAGCGCACCTACTCCATCGGCGAGGTGGAGATCGAGGGGAGCGCCATCTACCACAAGACGGAGTTCCGCGAGCGCCGCTCCCATTACTCGCTCTTCGCCTGCACGCGCGCCGTCGACGGGTTCGACACGAGCCGCGACGCCTTCTGCGGCAGCGTCCACCACGGGCTCCACGAGGCCCAGGTGCCGGCCAGGGGCAAGGCAACGAACTCCAAGGCGTTCGGCTGGAACCCGATCGGCAGCCACCAGGTGAGCCTGTCGCTCGAGCCCGGCGCGAGCGAGACCCTGAGCTTCGTGCTCTCGTACGTGGACCACGGGGATCTGCCCAAGTTCAAGGCGCCCTTCGTCCTGAACAAGCAGAAGGGCAAGGAGATCCTGGCCAAGTACTCGGCGCCCGGCGCCGTGGACGGGGCGTTCGCTCAGCTCAAGGAGGACTGGGCCGGGCTCCTCGCGAACTTCCAGGCCGACTGTCCGGACGAGCACGCGCGGCGCATGCTCAACACCTGGAACCAGTACCAGTGCATGGCCACCTTCAACCTCTCGCGGTCGGCCAGCATGTACGAGACCGGCATCGGCCGCGGCATGGGCTTCCGCGACTCGAACCAGGATCTCCTCGGCTTCGTGCACCTCATCCCGGAGCGCGCCCGCCAGCGCATCCTCGACATCGCGGCCACCCAGCTCAGCGACGGCACCTGCTACCACCAGTACCAGCCGCTGACGAAGAAGGGGAACGCCGACATCGGCGGCGACTTCTACGACGATCACCTGTGGCTCATCCTCTCCACGTGCGCGTACATCAAGGAGACGGGCGACAAGAGCATCCTCAAGGAGGCCGTGGGCTACGCCGACAAGCAGGGCTCCAAGGAGGACCTCCTGCACCACCTGGAGACGTCCATCGCGTACACGATGAAGAAGCGCGGCCCGCACGGCCTGCCGCTGATCGGCCACGCGGACTGGAACGACTGCCTGAACCTGAACTGCTTCAGCACCGAGCCGAACGAGAGCTTCCAGACCGCGGGCGACGTGAAGGACTCGAAGGCCGAGTCCGTGATGATCGCCGGCCTCTTCCTCTACGCCAGCCGCGAGATGGCCGCCCTGTATGACTGGATGGGCCAGAAGTCCGACGCGGAGCGCATGCGCGGGCAGTACGCCGACATGCTGGCCGTTGTCGAGAAGGAGGCCTGGGACGGCGAGTGGTACCGCCGCGCCTACGACGCCCAGGGCCGCGCCGTCGGGAGCAAGGAAAACGAGGAGGGCAAGATCTTCATCGAGAGCCAGGGCTGGTGCGTGCTCGGCGGCGCCGGCGCGGACAACGGCCGCGCGAAGCAGGCGATGGAGAGCGTGCACAAGCACCTCTACACGAAGAACGGCGTCGTGCTGCAGCAGCCCGCGTACTCGACCTACCACCTCGAGCTCGGGGAGGTCACCTCGTACCCGCCGGGCGTGAAGGAGAACGCCGGTATCTTCTGCCACAACAACACCTGGATCCACCTGGGATGGTGTCTGCTGGGCGACGGCGAGCGCGCGCTCGAGTACTATCTCTCCATCTGCCCCTCCGCCAAGGAGAGCCAGATCGAGACCTACCGGGCCGAGCCCTACGTCTATGCGCAGATGATCGCGGGCAAGGACGCCCCGGTCTTCGGTGAGGCCAAGAACGCCTGGCTCACCGGCACCGCGGCCTGGACGTTCGTGTCCGTCAGCCAGGGGATCCTGGGCGTGCAGCCCCAGTACGACGGCCTGAAGCTCGACCCCTGCGTGCCCAAGGCCTGGAAGAGCTTCTCCATCTCCCGCCGCTTCCGCGGCGCCACCTACGAGATCAACGTCAAGAACTCGGGGGTGTGCAAGGGCGTGAAGAAGCTCACCGTGGACGGCAAGGCGGTCGAGGGCAACGTGATCCCCCTGGCCCCTGCCGGCAAGACGGTGCGCGTCGACGTCGAGATGGGCTGAGCGCCTCCGCCGGAGCGCGCCGCGGCCAGCCCGCGGCGCGCTCGGCTCAGTCGCCCTGAGGTGAGGCGACCCATCGCCCGTTCAACATGACCCGCCGCACGCGGCGCATCGCCCGGATGTCGGCGAGCGGGTCGCCCTCCACCAGGACCAGATCGGCGAGCTTGCCCGGCTCGACGCTGCCGAGCCGGTCGTCGACGCGGAAGAACCTCGCGTTCTCCGCGGTGCCGGCGACGAGGACCTCCATGGGCGACAGGCCGCTCTCGACGAGCAGCTCCATCTCGTGCTGGTAGGCCCACCCTCGCTCGGCGCCCGGCGCCGCGCCGTGAGAGCCGACGACCACCCGCACGCCGGCGCGCCGCGCCGCGCCGGTGAGCCTCATCATGTTCTCGAAGCCGCGCACGTGGGTCTCGGTCGCTCCCTCGTCGCCGGCGCGGCGCTCGAAGATGGCGAGGGTGGGGGTGACGAAGGTCCCGCGCGTCGCGAGCAGCCGGAGGAGCTCGGAGGTCCGCGGCGCGCCGAGGGAGATGCCGCGAAAGAGCTCGTAGCGGCCCTGGACGCGCGCCTCGTTGCGGGCGATCACCGCCTGCCGGTAGCGCTCCGCCTCGCGCGGCGGCACGAGCGCGGTGCCGAGCGAGGTGATGTGCTCGATGCCGTCGAGCCCGGCGCGGATCGCCGCCGCGGCGTCCACCGTCTCGAGGTGCGCGGTGGCGATCACCCCGCGCGCGTGCGCGGCCTGCGCGATCGCCTCGACGGTCCCGAGCGGCAGGCGGAAGTAGACCTTGATCGCCGACGCCCCGCGCTCGACCAGCCGATCGACAGCCCAGCGCGCCTCGGCCGCGTCGCGCACGATCACCGCGCTCTCCGGGTAGGCGGGGTCCGGCCCGTCGAGCATCGGCCCCGCCAGGAAGAGCCGCGGCACCGGGCCGAGCTTGCGCGCGGCGTCGTACGCCTCGATCCAGTTCCCGGGCTCGCGCAGCGAGGTCACGCCGCGCTGCAGGGAGAGCCCGGGCAGCCCGTCGTCGCCGTCGATGTGGAAATGTGCGTCGATGAGGCCAGGTAGGACCGAGAGCCCGGCGCCGCGGACGATCTCCGCGCCGGCCGGGACTTCCGTGGCGCCGCGCGCGCCCGCGGCGACGATGTGATCGCCGCGGACCACGACGACGGCGTCCCGCACGGGCGGCCCTCCGCGGCCGTCGATGAGCGTGGCCCCGACGATCGCCACCGGGCGCGTCGCGTCCGGCCGCGCGATCGGGTTGATCTCCCGCGCGGGCGGGAGCCTCGGTTGCCCCTCCGGCGAGGGCCACTGCACCGGCGTGCTCGCGCAGGCGCACAGGCCCGCGAGCGTCGCCAACAGACACACGCGCAACCGAAAGCTCATCGTGCTCTCCCCGGTGACCTGAAACGTGCGACGAACGTGCGATGAACGCGCGACGAGCTGGAGCTGCGGCCGCGGGCGGCTGCGACGTCGCGCCTCTCATCATAGCAGCTCCGGGCCGCTCGGCCGCGAACACCGGCGCTTTCCAACTTCCACGTTCCTCTCGAATGAGCGCTCCCGGCGAGGTCCACCGCCGTCTCCAGGCTCGTTCGAGCCATCGACGCGGCGCGAGATCCCGGAGCGGCGCCGTGCGCGCGCGGGGCCTTGTCCGATCTCCGCCGTGCGGGGTTTCGCGGAGCACAAGAAGGCTCGGAAGTCGTGGCTCGCCGGATTCGGCATGACGCCGTGATGCCGTCGCGGCGCGCTGCGAAGGCGCGCTCGACCCGCGACGAGCGACTGCGGGTCTCCCGCGTTCGGGCCGGGGTCAGGCGATTCCCGAGCCGCGCGGTCCCGGCGGGGTGGTCCTCGGCGGGGCTCGTGTCACTGTATTTCGGTCGAGCGAAGGGCGAAGCTCGGAAAGTCGTCTCTGTGAGCCGTATCGAGACAGTTGAGCGTCACAGCCTGGGTGCAGTAGGGTGCCACCGCCGGCGCGCGGGAAACGCCGCGACCGGCATGTCCCGGTGGGACCGGTGACGAAGCGATTCTCGAAGGCGGCGCTCGTTCAAGCGCGCTGGAGGACCTCATGCGTAGCATCAATCTTGTTGGCATTGTCTCGATGGCTCTCATGCTTGGCGCGACCGCCTTCTCCGCGGGGTGCGGGGACGACTCCGACGGGGGCACGGGCGGCGGGACGACCGCGAGCAGCACGACCACCACGAGCGCCACGACCGGCACCGGCGGCGAGGGCGGCGGCGGCGAGGGCGGCGGCGACGGCGGCGGCGGCGGTGAAGACGCGGAGTGTGTGACCTGCTCGGCGCCCCTCCTCGATGACGCCGATTCGAACGACCTGTGCGAGTCCTCGGTGCCGAAGTACGACGCGCTCACGGCCTGTATCTGCGAGGCCTGCGGCGTGGCCGAGGGCGACCCCTGCTACAACGAGTGCTCCCCGGAGGGGGCGGAGCAGAGCGACGAGTGTACGGTGTGCGGCACCACGGCGGCGACCACCGAGGACGGCGCCTGCGCGGCGGAGGGCACCGCCTGCCTCCAGGACAGAGGCGAGTGATCTCGAGTCGCTGAGGTATCGCGGGCGCCTCCGACCGATCCTCGGCGAGCAGCGCGCGGCCGCAGGGGCAGGCAGGACGCCTGTCGCCCCTGCGGCCGTTTTCGCGTGGGCTCCGCGATGCGCTCCTGATCGCGGCGACGGGCCCTGTCGACGCGCGGTCGATACCGCAGCGAAGCTATTCCACCTCCGACACCGTCACATCGACGGTCATCGTCTCCGTGGCGGGCGTGTAGAGCGTCCCCGCCATGGGGGTGGCGTCCGTTGTGTCGCGGCCGTAGCCGACCCGCACGTGGTCGAGGCTGGGCAGCACGCCGTTCGTCGGATCGAACCCCTTCCAGCCGATGTTCGGGATGTAGAGCTGCGCCCACGCGTGCGTCGCGTCGGAGCCGGCGCGGTTCGTGCCGACGTTGCCGGTATAGACGTATCCGCACACGTAGCGCGCCGGAATGCCCAGGATCCGCGCCAGGCAGATGAACAGGTTCGCGAAATCCTGGCAGACCCCGCGCCTGTTGACGAAGACGTCGTGAGGGGTGGTCGCGATGTCGGTCGAGCCCGGCATGTACCTGTATTCGCGGAAGAGCGTCAGGTTGATGGCGAAGAGCGTCTCCATCAGGTCCGCGTCGTTCCGCTCGACGAACGACATGGCATAATCGAAGAGCTCCTGGAGCTGGGGGGCAGGGAGCTCGACGGGGCGCACGTACGGCGCGATCATCGCCTGCTCCCACGGCGTCCAGGCGAGGGGGAACGCGGGCCGGATCTTCGTCGTCGCGAACGCGAACGGATCCGCGTCGCGCAGCTCCACGACCGAGTCGGCCGATATCGTGAGCGCGGTATAGGGGGAGGCGATCTCGAAGCGCGTGACCCGGTTTCCGAAGACGTCCTCGATCTCCACCGTTGGGACCGCCGGGTCGATCGCGAGCGCGTGCGAGAGGACGCGCTGATCCCGGTCGTCCATCGGGCAGAGATGCAGCTTGTGCACGCTGCGCTCCACCGGGCGATCGTAGGTGTATCTCGTCCTGTGGACGACGCGAAGCTTGCGAGTCGTCGGCGTCATGTCGTGATGTCGTGATGTCGTGGCTCGGTGAGCTCTTCCAGCGCCGTCACGGCCCGCTCGCGCGCCCCCGCGCGGGAGGGTAGCGGGCGCGCGCCGCGCTGGCGCGACGCGTCAGCCCGTTCCCGGCGCTGACGCGCCGCGCCTCACGTCTCGGCGCGCACGGACAGCTCGATCCGCCAGCGCTCGTTCGGCTTCTGCGCCTCGCGCGGGATCGCCTCCAGGAGCAGCGTCCCCACCTCGGTGATCGAGGCGCGCAGCCGCACCGGCACCATGTCCCCCTCGCGGCGCCCCTCGGCGGGCAGGGTGACCTCGATCGGCGAGAGCTCCTCGAGCTCGCCCGGCTTCCAGGCCTCGAGCTCGGTCCCGGCCTGGTCGTCCCGGCGCACCGACGAGCTGAAGAAGCGGAAGCGCACCGGCTCGCCGACAACCACCCCGAACTCCTGCGGCGGCAGCGTCGCCTCGGTGCCCTCCTCCATGCCGAAGGGCGCCAGGCAGAGCGCCGTGATCGGCGGCTCCAGGCCGGGCACCGCCGGCACGGCCCCCTCGATGCCCACGTAGTAGGCCCGCGCCGTCCCGCCGCGGATCCTGAGCCCCCGGCCGCGCCGCGCCTGGCCGTAGGCGGCGGCGCCGCGCGCGACAGCGAGATCGAGGTCGTCGATCGGGAGCACCCGCGGCCGCGGCGCGCCGTCCTCCTCCAGCCAGGCGCCGAGCGTCGCGACGAGCCGCTCCCGCAGCGCCGCGCTCTTCATGACGCCGCCGTTGAACAGCACCGCCGTCGGGTGCAGCAGGAGCGGCGCGCGGCCGGGCTCGGCGCTCGCCCCCTCCTTCGGGACGAAGCCCTCCAGCTTCGACGTCGCGCCGGCCTGCCGCCCGAGGAAGGCCGCGAGGTGGCGGGTGACCGCCGGGTCCTGCGCGTACGGAAGGCCGAGCTGCGTCAGGCCGGCGCGCGCGCGGGTCGCGGGGCGCGCGGAGGACGGGACCTCGGGGAAGAACCCGTCCACGAGCGTCCGCGTGATCTCGTCGCGCGTGAGCTCCGTCCTGATCGACGCGCCCAGCAGCTTCGAGCCGCGGCCGGCGATCACGATCGGCGCCTCGTTCATCGACGGATCGCCGAGCAGCCGCTCCTTCGCGACGCGCGCCGCGTGCGTGAGCGACGTCATCTGCCAGCGGTCGAGCTCCTTGCCCTCGGCGGCGAGCTTCGCCTTCACGACGTGCGCGAGCGCCAGGTCCATGTTGTCGCCGCCGAGCAGGATGTGATCGCCGACCGCCACGCGGACGAGCTCGAGCGAGCCGTCGTCGCGCGGGACCGCGGCGATCGCGGAGAAATCGGTGGTCCCGCCGCCGACGTCGACCACGAGCAGCACGTCGCCCGGCTGGAGGTGCTTGCGCCACGCCTCGCCGGCCGCGTCGATCCAGGCGTACACGGCCGCCTGCGGCTCCTCGAGCAGCGTGAGGTCCTCGAAGCCCGCGGCGCTCGCCGCCTCGACAGTGAGCTCGCGCGCGGCGGCGTCGAACGACGCGGGCACGGTGATCACGATCTCCTGCTTCACGAGGGCGAGCTCCGGATCGTCCTTCGCGAACAGGTGATCCCACGCCTCGGTGAGGTGCTCGAGGTAGCGCCACGACGCCTCGACCGGCGAGATCTTCTCGATGTCCTCGGGCGCGCCGACCGGCAGCGTCGGTCCGCGCCGGTCGATGCCGGGGTGGCAGAGCCAGCTCTTCGCGCTCGAGATGATGCGCGCGGGCGCGTCGACCCCGCGCGCGCGGGCGTGCTCGCCGACGACGAACCGCCGCTCGGCGTCCCACGGCAGCACCTGGAACCCCTCGCTCTCGAGGGGGATGTACATGAACGAGGGCAGCAGCGGCCGCGCCTCGAGCGCGCCCTGCGCCACGAGCTGCGGCACGGCCAGCACCTCGGGCGCCGGCGTGAGCCGCGGATCGGCGCCCTCGTCCGGGACGCGCGCATAAGAGAGCGCGCAGTGGGTCGTGCCGAGATCGATGCCGATGATGTAGCGCGCGCTCATAGCTCGACCTCCGCGGGGGCGATGATGCTGGCGTCGTGGCCGGCGACCGGCGTCGGCAGCGAGATCGTCTCGGCGCGCCAGCCGCGGTGGCGCAGCACCCCCCGGTACGGCGCGCTGCCGGAGACGTTGCCGATGAGCTTGACCTCGGCGGGGCTGTAGCCGGCCTCCAGCGTCACCGTGGCCCCCTCGTCCTCGCGCCGCACGGGCGCGAGCTTCGCGTGGCCGCGCAGCGCCTTGCGGCAGCCTTCATGGACCATCCTCGCCGCCACGCCGACGTCCGCGTCGCCGAACGAGGCGATGTCCTGCTCGAGGAAGTCGACAAGCCGCCCCTCGCGCTGGAGCAGCGCGAGGAGCTGGAGCGCCGAGGTCACGGCGGGCGCGGCCGGCGGCGCGGGCGCGGCTGGCGGCGTGGGCGCGGCCGACGGCGCGGGCGCGGGCTCCTTCTTCGCAACCTCCGCGGCGCCGGGGAGGCGGGGCGCGCCGCCCTCTCGATGCCGCTCGGCCGGCGGCAGCGCGGCGGCAGCGCGCGCTTGCCAGGCCCGCGCGGCGAACTGCGCGTCGAACAGCACGCGGAAGAAGCACGCGAAGGCGAACCAGAGCCTCGTGGACCAGGGGAGCGGGGGATCGTCGAGATCGGCCACGGCGAAAGCCTAACGCCGGGCGTCGCGATCGGCACAGAGACCGGCGAGCGGGGCCCGCCGCGCGGGTCTCCGCCGGGCCGGTCAGAACGTCGCCCGGAGGACGGGGAAGCGGACCTCGTGCCCCTGCGCCACGCCGAACTTGAACATTTCGTCCTGCGAGTAGAGCGGCTTGAGCGAGAGCGCCGGCATGCCGAGCGCGACCTGGCCCGGCGTGATGTCGACGAGGCCGAGCCGGGGCTGCTCCCAGCGGGCGCCCCGGAGGAACGGCGCTGCGTCCGTCGTGAGCTGAACGTTGATGCCCGGCTGGGGGGGCTCCGCGGCCGGCTCGTTGCGAATGGGCTCGCTCTGGTCCGTCTCCGGCGGCTTGTACGCGGTGGCGTTCAGGGTGACGATCAGGGTCGGGATGACCAGCGCCATGCCGCCGGCGAGCATGTAGAGCGGCACCTCTGCGGGAGGCTCCGAGGCCTCGATGAAATAGCCGGCGACGCCGCCGCCCGCCGCGCCGAGCCCGCCGAAGACGAGGTAGGGCCAGCCGCGCTCGACCCCGATCGCGCCCATCGTCAGCATCACGACCTCACCGCCGAGCAGCGCGCCGCCGACGATCCCCTTGCCGGTGACGCTCACCCTGTCGCTCGCGTTCGCATCCTGGGCGCTCGCGCGCTCGGGAGCGCCGGCGAGCACCGCCGCCGCCACCGACGCCCCTGCCAGACAATGCGCTGCCTTTCGATTCATGCGGTTGATCGGCATCGTGTTTTCCCCGTGTCGATGATCGCGGAGCCTGCGAGGGCTGGAGCCCCGGGCCGCCGCCGGCGCGCTCCCGCGGCCCGGCGCCCGGTCCGGCCGGTCGGCGACCCGCCTGGGCCGTCGCGCCGTTCTCGATTTCTGAACCGCTGGCGGAGCGAGCCTCCTCTCTCCTCCAGCGAAGCCGGTCGCGCGAGCCTAGCACGGGTTTCGAGGCGCCGAACCGCTGCATTGCCCGTCCGGAGGATGGGTGGTATGGGTCCACCGGAACCGGGCCGCAGCTCGCCGCCGCGTGTCGCGGGGAGCACGGCAGCCTTCGAGGGAGCACCGCTATGGGCCGCATTGGACCGCTGGAAATCGCCCTTCTCATCGGGCTCGCCCTGCTCCTCTTCGGCGCGGGGAGGATCGCAGATGTCGGCAAGGGCATCGGCGAGGGCATCCGGAATTTCAAGAAGGGCATCAAGGACGACGACGACGAGGACGCCTCGAAGCAGCTCCCCGCCAAGACGGACGCGAAGGAAGAGGACACACACAAGCCCGTGTAGTCCCCGCCTCGCGGCGCGGCGCGTGGGCGCGTAGAAACGCGCGCCAGCGCCGCGCGACGCTGGTCGACGCTCGCTGGCGCGCGTCTATACTCGAGCGCCGTATGCCTCACCGACTCCTGGAGCGCATCGTCAAGGCGCTCGTGGTCTCCGCTGCGTTCCCGCTGGCAGCGTACTTCGTTCTTCAGTTCGGTCCCGGGGGGCTCTGGCGAGGGTTCGAGCCGGCGCTCGCGGTCACCGGTCAGGTGGCCAAGGCGCCGTACGACCTCACCCGCCTCGAGGCCGTGAACGAGACGCTCAAGATGATCCGCGACAAGTACGTCGAGCCGGATCGCGTCAAGCCGAAGGAGATGCTGCTGTCCGCGCTGAACGCGGTGCAGCGCGACGTCGCGCAGGTGATCGTCCTCAATGAGGATCCCAACGAGGTCACCGTCCGCGTCGAGACCAGCGAGAAGAAGTTCCGGATCGACAACATCCAGGGCCCCTGGGACGTCTCGGCGCGCCTGCGCGAGGTCTTCGGCTTCCTGCAGAAGAACCTCAAGGGCACCGAGGTCGATCTCCGCGAGGTCGAGTACGCCGCGTGCAACGGCATCCTGCACACGCTCGATCCGCACTCGTCGTTCCTGAGCCCCGAGGCGTACAAGGAGATGAACCTCTCCACGTCGGGCGCGTTCGGCGGGCTCGGCGTCGTGATCTCGATCCGCGACCAGATGCTCACGGTGCTGAACCCGATGCCCGACACGCCCGCGGGCAGGGCGGGGCTCAAGCGGCTCGATCGGATCGTGAAGATCAACAACGAGTCGACGCTCAACATGCCGCTGGACGACGCCGTGCGGCGGCTCCGCGGCGATCCCGGCACCCCGGTCACCGTCTGGGTGACCCGCGAGGGCGAGGGCGGGTGGCATGCCCCGAAGGCGTTCGAGCTGACCCGCGAGGTGATCAAGGTCCGGTCCGTCGAGTCGCGCGCCCTGGAGGGCGGCGTCGGCTACGTGCGGCTGAAGACGTTCCAGGCGACATCGACCGCGGAGCTCGACGCGGCGCTCGACGGCCTGCGCAGCAAGGGGCAGCTGAAGGGGCTCGTGCTCGATCTGCGGGGCAACCCGGGCGGCCTGCTCGATCAGGCCGCGCGCATCGCCGACAAGTTCCTCAACGACGGCGTCATCGTCTCGACGGTCGGCGCCTCCGAGGGGCGCGAGGAGAAGCGCGCCAAGGGCCCCGGCACGGAGCCGCCGTACCCGATCGTGGTGCTCGTGAGCGGCAACAGCGCGAGCGCGAGCGAGATCGTGGCGGGCGCGCTGAAGAACAACGACCGCGCCGTCATCGTGGGCTCGCAGACGTTCGGCAAGGGCAGCGTGCAGCTCGTGTTCCCCGACGTCACGGCGGAGAAGGCGGCGCTCAAGCTGACGATCGCGCAGTACCTCACGCCGGGCGACATCTCGATCCAGGGCGTCGGCGTGACGCCGGACATCGAGCTCGACCCGATGACTGTCGACGAGCTCGAGATGGACCTCACCGTGCAGAAGGACGGCCTCCGGGAGCGCGATCTCTCGGCGCACCTCTCGAACGCGCGCGCGGCGGCGGCGGGCAAGCCGTCCGAGGTGGTCCGCTACCAGCTCACGAGCGCCGAGCGCGAGGAGATGCGCGATCGCGGCGGCGACATCGACGAGGACTTCGCCCTCGACTTCCCGATCCGCTTCGGGCGCGAGCTCGCCGCGCGGATGCCGCCGAGCACGCCGAGGCTCCAGCAGCTCCGGGCGGTGCACGACTACATCGAGCAGGTCGGCAAGGAGGAGCTGGGCAAGGTCGCGGCCGAGCTGGCGAAGCTCGGCGTCGACTGGTCCGACGCGCCCGAGGGCGCGACGGCGGCGGCCAGGTCCGAGCTCGACGTGAAGGTCGAGACCGATCGCGCGAACGCCGAGGTGACCGCCGGCCAGCCGATGGAGCTCCGGGTCACGGTCAAGAACAACGGCAAGCAGCCGGTCTACCGGCTCCGCGGGACGACGGAGAGCGACAACCTCTACTTCGACAGCAAGGAGCTCATCCTCGGCAAGATCGCCCCCGGCCAGACGAAGACGGCGAAGGCGCCGCTCGGCTGGTGCGAGGTCGAGGGGCGCAAGGTCGGCTCGACGAAGCCGAGGAGGGCCAACGAGAAGCGCGCCTGCAAGATCCCGATGGACGCCCTCTCGCGGAGCGACGGCGTCAAGGTGAAGTTCGAGGTCGCCGGCGCGCCAGAGCCGGCCCCTGTCGAGATCCGGCCCACGGTGCGCGCGCTCGAGCGGCCGCTCTTCCAGTACGCCTACCAGATCGTCGACGACCGCGAGGGCAACGGCGACGGGCTCATCCAGAAAGGCGAGCGGGTCAGCATGTACCTGACCGTCAAGAACGTCGGCAAGGGCCCGTCGTACGAGACGCAGGCGAACATCGCGAACCTCTCGGGCGAGGGGCTCATGCTGCACGCCGGGCGCTTCGACGTCTCGAACATCAAGCCGGGCGACGTGCGCAAGGTGGTCTTCACCTTCGACGTGGAGCCGGCGCTCTCGGAGCCCGAGGCGACGCTCACGCTCTCGGTCGGCGATCGCGATCTTCGCGAGTTCGCCAGCGAGAAGGTGAAGATCCCGATCGTGCCGCGCGTCCAGATCAATGGCGGCGGCTCCACCGTGAAGGCCGGGGCGCAGGGGGCGACGCTGCTCCCGTCGCCCGAGGCGAGCGCGCGCGGCTTCGGCAGGCTCCCTGCGGGCGCCGTTGTCAAGGTGCTCGGCGAGGCGCCCGGCGGGTTCCTCAAGGCCGATCTCGGCGCCAACCGCTTCGCGTTCGTCGCGGCGCGCGAGGTGACCCAGGGCGGCGGGCCGGCGCCCGCGGTGGTCGCGTTCGAGGACGTCTACTCGCACGCGCCGCCGACGCTCGACATCGCCGCCGCGGCGCTGGCGACGACGGCCGGCACCGTGAAAATCACGGGGACGGCGTCGGACAGCGAGCGGCTGCTCGACACCTTCATCTTCGTCGGGTCGCGCAAGCTCTACTACAAGTCGAACCGCGACGGCGCGGACCCGAAGAAGGCGGAGTTCTCGTTCGAGGCGCCGCTCCGGCCGGGGGTCAACGTGATCACCGTGGTCGCGCGCGAGACGCCGGACACGACAACGCGGCGCACGCTCGTGGTGCGCAAGGACGGGCCCGACGGCTCGATCTTGAAGACCCCGAAGTCCGACAACCCGGTGGACGACTGGATTGCGGAGCGCGGGGGCGAGGACTAAGCCGCGGCCATGGATGACGGGCGTAACGAGCGGTGCTTCGCCGGGCAGAGCAGCCCGGCGAGGTGGTGCTCCGTCGGGCTGCCCTGCCCGGCGAGGATCTGGTAGCTTCAACGCGTGGGACTCCTCGCCTGGCTGGGCCTGAAGCAGGGGGGCTCGTTCCCGAACCTCGACGCCCTCCTGA
This sequence comes from Sorangium sp. So ce176, assembly GCF_051519835.1. Lineage (NCBI taxonomy): Bacteria > Pseudomonadati > Myxococcota > Polyangiales > Polyangiaceae > Sorangium > Sorangium sp. So ce176. Next base: position 8,651,727 of record NZ_CP150371.1, on the reverse strand, counting down.
AGGAGCTCCGCACGGCGCTCCCGGACGACGAGGCGGTGGTCCTCCGCTACATCGCGACCGTCATCGTCCTGCTCGGCAAGGTCGCCTGCGTGGACGGCCGCTTCTCCTCCAAGGAGGACGAGCTGCTCCGCGAGCTGCTCACGCACATCGACGGGCTCGCGCCGAGCGGCGTCGACGCTGTGTTCAACGCCCTCCAGGGCAAGCTGCCCGCGCTCCAGGAGGGCGAGGTCGATCGCTGCTACCGCGAGCTCAAGGCGCTCTGCAACGCCAGCGAGCGGGCCGAGGTCGTGCGCCTCTTGATCCGGCTCGCCGCCGCGGACGGCGCGCCCACGCCGGCCGAGCGCGCGGAGATCACGAGCATCGCGGAGGAGATCGGCGTCCCCCTCGCCGAGATCGAGCCGGATCTCGCCGGTCAGGCCGGCGTTCAGGACGGCTCCCCGGCGGCGCCGGACGAGCAACGCGAGCGCGACGGCGAGACCCGGGGGTGAGGGGAGCCGGCGCGGAGCCGCCGCGCCGCTTCGCGGATCCGTCGTGGAGCCGCCGCGCCGATCCGTCGCGGAGCCGCCGCGCGGATCCGCGGATCAGTCGCGCGTGTCTCGCGGCTCGGCGGCGCTCTCGGCGCTCGAGGCGCGGCCCGCGGCGCCGAGCGCGCGGCGCTGCTTCAGCGCCGTGAGCGCCACGAACAGGACGAACAGGACGGCCCCGAGCACCGCCACGAGCACGCCGAAGTTGAAGAGGTAGTGCGCGCCCGCCGCGCCGCCCACCCCCATCAAGAAGATGCCGAGCAGCGCGATGCCCGCGCCGATGACCGGATCGGGGCCGGCGTCGTTCTCCGAGGTCGCACGCGAGAGCCCGCCCCCCTGCACCCCGCCAGCCTCGTTGCTCATCGGATGGCTCACACGAGGAGCTTAGCAAACTGGTCAACCGCCCGAAACCCGCGAGAGCCGGACCCGGGCTATGCTGCGCGGGTGAGCACGCCCACCCACCCCCTGAACGACCGTCCCTCGCCTCCAGCGTCACCCGACTTCGCAGGGCGCCGCGTCATCACGTTCGAGAGCCGCCGCGCTGCCGAGATGGCCTCGCTGATCCAGCGGTACGGCGGGGCGCCCGTCACCGCGCCGGCCCTCCGCGAGGTCACGATCGAGCGCAACGAGCGCGCGCTCGACTTCGCGCGGCGCCTCACGGGCGCCGAGCTCGACCTCGTGATCCTGTTGACCGGCGTCGGGACCAGGGCGCTCGTGGCCGAGGCGGCGCCCGCGCTCGAGCCCGCTCGGGGTGAGGGCATTGCGTCCGACCAGGACGGTAACGCGGGGGCCCAGGGCATCTCCCTCATGGCTGCGGCCCTGTCTTCCGTGCAGCTCGTGGTGCGCGGTCCCAAGCCGGCCGCGGCGCTGCGCGAGCTGGGCGTGACCCGGTTCGTCACCGTGCCCGAGCCGAACACCTGGCGAGAGATCCTCGAGGTCGTCCGCGGGCTCGGCGACCTGAGCGGCAAGCGCATCGCCGTGCAGGAGCACGGGGCGCCGAGCCACGAGCTCTACGCCGGGCTCGAGGCGGCCGGCGCCCGGGTGACGCCGGTGCCGGTGTACCGGTGGGCGCTCCCGGACGACACAGCGGCCCTCCGGCAGGGGCTGCGCTTGCTGGCGGACGGCGGCGCGGCGATCACGCTGTTCACGAGCCGCGCGCAGGTCGAGCACGCGCTCCTCGTGGCGGCCGAGGAGGGGCTCGTCGAGCGGCTGCGCGCCGGGCTCGCGCGGGGCGTGGTGGCGTCGATCGGGCCTGTCTGCACGGAGGCGCTCCGCGCGGAGGGGATCGAGCCGGATTTCGAGCCCGAGCACCCGAAGATGGGCCACCTGGTCAAGGCGGCGGCCGCGCGCTCGGGCGAGATCCTCGCGCGCAAGGGGAACCAGGGCGACGCGCCCGCGTCGGCTCAGTCCTCGTCCTCTTCGTAGGCGGACTGCGCCACCGTCGCCGGCCGCGCCTCGGGGCGGGGCGACGCGCCGGCGATCGCCGCGGCCGCGCGCGGCGCGTCCGTGTGTCCCCTGTCGATCAGCTCGGCCCGGTAGAGCACGCGGCCGTCCTCGGCGGTGATCTCGCCGCCCACGTCGCCCCAGGCGAAGTCGTCGCTCTGGAGCGTGCGCATCGTCGCCTTCGTCCTGCCGATGCGCACGCGGAAGCTGGTCTTCTGGCAGGCGATGGGGGCGCCGCCGACCTCGACGTGCACCGCCTCGGTGCCGAGCACCTCCTCGTTCTCGTCGGCGGCGAGCGCGGTCTTGGCCATCATCGCGTCGTAGGCCGCGAGGGTCGCCGGGCGCTCGGCGACATCGTCGATCCACGCGGCGCTGAGGATCTCGCCGCGCCGGCTGGGCGCGTCGCTCATGCGGACCCGCAGCGCCTCGGTCTCCTTGTCGCCCTCGAGGGTCACGTCGACGACGAGGACGTCCCCCTCGCGCGCGACAACCCGCTGCGTGAGGAGCAGCGGCGTCTTCCTGAAGCTGCCCGAGAACCGGTAGGCCACGTAATCACCGGGCTTGCGCGCGGCGGCCGCCTCCTCGGCGCTCGGGTCCCCCTCGTCGGTCGCGCCCTTCGCGCGCTGCGCGACATCGCGCCGCGCTTCGGCCGCCACCTTCGCGGCGGCGTCGCGGGGGCGGCCGACTCGAGCGTTCGTTTCGATCCCGGCACCGCAGCCAGCGGTCAGGATCGACGTGAGGGCGGCGAAGAGGAGCGGTCGGTTCATGCACCCCCGGTATCCGAGAGCGCCCGTCATGGCCCACTTTCTGGCGTTCCGCGGATTTCCACGGACTCCCCGACCGAGGTTGAGGTTCGCCCGACCGAGGTTGAGGCTCGCCCGACCGAGGTTGAGGTTCGCCCGACCGAGGTTGAGGTTCGCCCCGGCGCCCGCGAGCGCCGCGGGCTGCGCTCAGGGCAGCTTGCCGCTCGGGAGGAGATCGTCGAAGGCGGAGTCGAACTCGTCCGCGATCATCTCCGCGCCGACGGCGCGCGCGGCGGGCTTCGGGACGTCGATGCGGCGCAGCCGCTCCGCGACGCTGCCGCGCGGGTCGCTGTAGCTCGGGCTCATCCGGGCGACGCGCTGGAAGTAATAGAGCGCCTGCTCGGGAACACCGAGCATCTCGTAGGCGTTCGCGATCTCGTACGTCAGCGCGAGCTCCTGCTCGACCGTCTTGTGCGAGGCGTGCAGCCCGCGGATGAGCGCGTCGATGCCCGCCTCGATGTCGCCCATCTGGAGGTGGGTCACGCCGATCATCGACTGGCAGACGCACTCCCGCCCCGGGTCGCGGGAGGCGAGCTCGAACTCGGCGATGGCGTCCGCGTAGAGGCCCATCTCCTTGTAGGCCACGCCGAGATCGTAGTGCGTCGACGCGTCGGACTCCGAGACCTGCGCCGCCACCCCCGCCTTGAACTGCTCGAACACGCTCTCGACGCTGACCTGTCGAGGATCGTCCTGGACGCCCGTCACCGAGCCCGGCGCCACCTCGAGCTCGTCGATCATCTTCAGCGACTCGGCGATGTCGAACGCGCGATCCTCGTCCGGCCGCTCGCTGCCGCGCGGGACGACCCGCGTGCCGCTCTGGTTGTCGGTCGCCACGCGCGTCTGCGACGCCAGCTCGGTGACCTCGCGCAGCCGCTCCATCAGGAGCGGGTGGTTCGGCAGCCGCGCGAGCTGCTCCTCGAGGAGGTTCCGCGCCTCCTCGAACATCCCGTGCTGCGCGAAGAACTCGACCTCCTCGAGCGCGTCCTCGTCCAGGGCGTCCGCGCGCCGCAGCGATCCCGGCGGCACCGAGCGGGCGGACGTCGGCCGAGCCGACGCCGGCCGGACCGACGCAGGCCGGACCGACGACGGGCTGTACAGGGCCGGCGGCGCGGCGAGCACGGGCGGCGGGGGCATCGACGACGGGGACGGCGCCGGCGGCGCCTGAGAAGCCGCCACGGCGAGCGGGTGCGCGGGCGAGCGGCTCGGGTTGACCGACGCGGTCTCCTCGTCGTCGTCGTCCTCGACCTCCTCGACGTCCTCGACCTCTTCGACCTCCTCGACGTCGTCGATCGGGAAGCTCGGCAGCGGCGGCTCGTTCGCGAACGGGTCGTCGAGGTGCGTGACGAGCTGCGGCCGCCGCGGGAGCGCCTCGACGACGCCGTCTTCGTCGAGGGTATACGCGGGCAGCGGCGCGTCGGGGTCGTAGAGGTCCTGGCTCGGCACCTCGGACGCGTACGCGTCGTTCTCGTCGGACGTCGGCGAGACCTCCGGGCCTGTGTGCTCCTCGTCGGCGAGCTCCTCCTCCTGCGGCACGGCGTAGCCGAGCAGGTTGAGCATCTCCGTGGCCTGGGCGTTCCCCGGATCGAGGAGCAGCACCTCGTCGAGCAGCCTCGCGGCCTCGTCGACGGCGTCTTCGCCGGCGAGCTGATGCGCGAACGCGAGCATCTCCTCGACCGCTCCGTCCTGGTCGCCCGCCTCGATCAGGATGTCGCAGAGCTTCTCGCGCAGCTCCCGCGCGGCTGGCAGCCGCGCGATGCCGCCCCTGAGGAGGGCGACCGCCTTGTCATACTGGCGGTCGCGCCGGAAGCTCTCGGCGTGGGCGACGAGCTGCCGCGGGCTCGCCACCGGGGTCGTCGAGGGCTGCGACGCGCGCAGCGGGATGGGCGCCGCGGACGAGGGCTCGACGTCCTCGACCTCGAGCTCCTCCGGCTCGTCGCCCTCGTCCTCCTCGAGCTCGACGTCGATCGACGCGCGCGTGCTCCGCGCCGCTCCGACCTGGGAGGCGAGCTGGCGGACGCCCTCGTCGTTCGGGGCGCGCGCGACCAGGGCGGAGACGAGGACGTTGAACTGGTCGAGCCGCCCCGCCTCCTTGGCGATGCGCGCCGACTCCTTCTGCACCTCGATCGCCTTGGCCGGCTGCCCGAGCAGGTCGAAGGCGCGGGCGAGGAGCGCGAGCGTCTCCAGATCCCGCGGGTTCTCCTTGAACGCGATCTGCAGCTTGGTGAGGGCCGACATCCCGTCGCTCGGATCGCCGCGGTCGAGGTAGATCTCGGCGGCCATGCGGGCGAAGCGGGCGTCCGGGCGGTGCTGCAGCAGGCGCTCGACGACCTTCAGCGCGTCGTCGCGCCTCCCCAGCTTGAGCAGGAGCTCGGCCGCCGTCCCGAAGCGCTGGATCGCGGCGTCGTAGTCGCGGACCCGGATCAGCGCCTCGGCGAGGCGGAGATACGCAAGCGGGTTGTTCGGATCGAGGTCGACGACCCGCTTGAAGATGTCGATCGCGTCGCGGTCCCGCCCCGCGCGGAGCAGGCGCGTCGCGACCTCGTCATAGGCCGCGAGCGCGTCGCTCGTGAGCCCGAGCTGCGTGTAGATCTCCGCGAGGCGCGGGACGATGTGGCCGAAGCGGTCCTCGTGCTGCGGGACGTGCTTGTGGATGATCTCGCGGATCTGCTTGTAAACGGCGATCGCCTTGAGCGCGAAGCCCTGAAGGGAGTAGAACTGGCCGACGCGCTCGTACGTGGTGATCGCCTCGACGTACTCCTCCGTCCGCAGGTAGAGGTCGCCGATCTTGAGCAGCGTCCGGACGTCCTTCGGATCCTCCGCGACCAGCTTCTGGTACTCGACGATGGCCTTGTCGAAGCGCTTCCGCTCGACAAACTTCTGCGCGGTCTGGAGTACCTTGTCGCGATCGACCGCCACGGCGATGGGAGTCTCCTACTGAGGGCAGCGAGGCGTTGCTCGGGCGCCCCGTCGGCATCCCTCACCTCACCTAAAAACACCTAGCCAATCCCGCTACCACGTACAAGCGCGTGGCATCGGAAGTTCCGGAAGCTACCGCCAAGGTGCTTGTTTGCAGCATGCGCTCCCGCGCGTCCTTGTGGGGAGCGCGGCGACCGCATGGCGCAATGGCGTCAGGCCCCCGCCCCGGTCGGACGCTAGGCAGGTCCGGTCGAGGCGTGTGGAAGAGCGCGCCCTACGAGGTAAAAGCGCGCCGATCAGCCGGGGAAGTGCGAAGATCACGGAGAAGACGGCCAGCGCCGCCATCCACGCGAAGACAGCTCAAAGCATAGCAGTCGAGCGACCTTCTTGCACATTTCTGCACACATCTCGGCACCTCGCCCGGCCGCGCGGTCGCGCCGCGCGCCCGCGCACCCGCGACGCGACCGCGCGCCTGACACCCCGGACGCGCTGACCTGACGGCGTCGGCGACGGCCGGGATGGCATGGATTCACGCTGCGAGCTCTGCTGTCGTCGGCGGCGTCGCTCGCGTCGCCTGCGCCGCGCGCCCCGAAGCGGGTTCCTGGGCGCGGCTGCGATCGCTCGAACAGGTGGTACGAGGTGTTCAGCATTCCTGGCCGGAGGGGCCGGCGGGGAGGCGCCGCGCGGGCGCGGCCGTGCGCAACGGTTGCGCGCCGAGCGCGCCGCGCCGGGCCGAGCGAGGGCGCCGGGGGGCCCGAAGTGGTGACCGCTTCTCGACCGCCCCGGCGAATGGACCTAGAGTTGGCCACCATGTCGCGCAGCCAGGCCTACCGCGCCCCGTTCGCTCCAGGAGAGGAAAATGCCGTCGACGCAGCGCTCTGCGAGCGGCTCCTCTCGGTCGCCCTCTCCAAGGGAGGCGATTACGCCGACCTCTTCTTCGAGTACCGGGCGGGGGGCGGGTTCACGTTCGACGAGGGCATCCTCAAGGCGGCGTCGCGCGGCGTGTCGATGGGGGTCGGCGTCCGCGTCCAGCGGGGCGACGCGACCGGCTACGCGTACACGGAGGACCTCACCTGGGAGGCGATGAAGCGCGCGGCCGAGACGGCGGCGCAGATCGCGACGGGCTCCGGCGGCAACCAGAAGATCGAGCTCCGCCGCCGCGAGCTGCCGGGCCGCTACGAGCTGCCCTTCGTCTCGCTCGACGTCCCCGGCCTCGACAAGCGAGCGCTGCTCGAGCGCGCCAGCGCCGCGGCGCTCGCCTTCGATCCCAGCATCGTCAAGGTGGAGGCCAGCTTCGCCGAGGAGGTGCGCGAGGTGCTCGTGGCCACGAGCGACGGGCGGATGGCGCACGACGTCCAGCCGCTGCTCCGCTTCGGCGTGCGGGCGCTCGCCGAGCGCAGCGGCAAGCGCCAGGAAGGCTCGAGCGGCGGCGGCGGGCGCATGACGACGGCCTACTTCGAGGGCAAGTCGCCGGAGTGGCACGCCGAGGAGGCGGCGCGCCAGGCGGTCGCGATGCTCGACGCGCGCGACGCGCCCGCCGGCGAGATGAACGTCGTGCTCGCCCCGGGCGACAGCGGCATCCTGCTCCACGAGGCGGTGGGGCACGGCCTCGAGGCCGACTTCAACCGCAAGGGGACGAGCAACTACTCGGGGCAGATCGGCAAGGAGGTCGCGAGCCCGCTCTGCACGGTGGTCGACGACGCGACCCTCCTCCAGTCGCGCGGCACGATCAACGTGGACGACGAGGGCCACGAGCCCGAGCGCAGCACGCTGATCGAGAACGGCAAGCTCGTCGGGTACATGCACGACCGGCTCTCGGCCAAGCACTACGGCATCACGCCGACCGGCAACGGGCGGCGCGAGAGCTTCGCCGCCGCGCCGATGCCCCGGATGACGAACACCATCCTGCTCGCCGGCCCGCACGATCCCGAGGAGATCGTGAGGTCCGTGAAGCGCGGCGTCTTCGCGAAGAAGTTCGGCGGCGGGCAGGTCGACATCTCGAACGGCGACTTCGTCTTCTCGCTGACCGAGAGCTACCTCATCGAGGACGGCAAGCTGACAGCGCCGCTCAAGGGCGTGAACCTCATCGGAAACGGCCCCGAGGTGCTCCGGCGCGTCACGATGCTCGGCCACGACGTGGCGACCTCCGACGGCATCTGGACGTGCGGCAAGGACGGACAGAGCGTTCCGGTCGGCGTTGGCTGCCCCACAATCAAGATCGATCTGATCACGGTCGGCGGAACGCGGATCGGCTGATTGCATCGGCCGGAATTCGGCTGATTTCTTCGATCGAAACACAGCGGAAACGTGAGCCTCGCCGCGGTGTTGGTGTGTTTAGCGCGGTGCGTCTTGCGGGCCCGACGCCGCACCCGTATACGGGGCGGACATGGCGCGTCGTTCCTTCATTGCCATTGTCGGACACGGACCTGACCTGGAGCGCGACGAGGGCGCCGCGTCGGTCCTGCGCTCGCTGGGCGCTGATGTGCGGACCCTCGACCTCTGGGACGATCCGCCGCGGCTCTTCGTCGACGACGAGAGCAAGGCGCGGGCGATCGTCGTCGAGGCGCTCGATCGACCGGACCTGGCCGCGGCGGCGCTGCGCGCGCTGCGCCGCGAGCCGCGCCTCGAGGAGGTCGGCGCGCTCGTCGCGGTGAGCGTGGCGCAGATCGCGCGGATCGAGCCGTCGAGCGGCTTCGACGACTTCCTGCTGGTGCCGTACGTGCCCGCCGAGCTCTACGCTCGCGTGCGCCTGGTCGAGTGGCGCCGCAGCGAGTTCGCGACCGAGGAGCGCGTGAAGGTGGGCGCGATCGTCATCGATCGCGCGGCCCACGACGTGTCGGTTGGCGGCATGCACGTGCCGCTCACCGCGAAGGAGTTCGCGCTGCTCTCGTACGTGTGCGAGCGGCGCGGCAAGGTTGTGTCGCGGACGGAGCTGCTCCGGCGCGTCTGGGGGAGCCAGTACGAGGGCGGCGCGCGGACCGTCGACATCCACGTGAGGCGCCTCCGGGCGAAGCTCGGCGCGGCGCTGCCGCTCGTCACGCTGCGCGGGGCTGGGTACCGGCTCGAATCGCCCCTGCCGGGCTCCGGCGGTCCCGAGGGCGGCGATGCGGCCCGCGCGACGCAGCGGGGCGGAGCCGGCGCGGACGCCCACGGTGACGAGCGCGGGGAGTCTCGCGACGAGCGTGACGAGGGCGACGAGGACGAGGACGGCGACGACGAGGGCGACGAGGACGGCGACGACGAGGACGGCGACGACGAGGACGGCGACGACGAGCGCGAGGACGCTGCGCGGGCGGAGCGGCGATCGGGGACGTCGGCGACCGGCGCTGCGACCACCGGGCGCGAGCGGCGTATCACCCGATGACGTCGCCTGACCGCCGCCGCGCTCCGCGCGCCGGCGCCGGCGCGGCGCGCGGCGGAGGTCGCTCGCGCAGCGCCGTGGCGCCGCCGATCGTCGCGATCAGCGTCGGTTGCCCCAGCGGGGTCGGCCCGGAGGTGTCCGTGGCCGGCGCGGCGTCCGTCGAGGGCGTGCGCTGCGTGCTCGTCGGCGACGAGGCGGTCCTCCGGCGCGCCGCGCGGCTCGTCCGCGTCGCCGCCCGCCGGCTCGTCGTTGTCGACGGGAGCGCCGCCGTCGCGCAGCTCGCGCCCGGCGAGATCGGCGTCTGGGCGGGCAGCGCGCGGCTCTCGCGGCCGAGCGCGTTCGGCCGGCCCGAGGCCGAGGACGGCGCGGCGCAGCTCGCGTGGATCGACATGGCGACCGACCTGGTGCGCGACGGCGTCGCCGCGGCGCTGGTCACGGGGCCCGCGTCGAAGCACGCGATCGCCACGAGCGGCGCGCCGGGGTCGGCGGATTTCCTCGGGCACACCGAGCACCTGGGGCGGCGGCTCCGCGCGCGCGAGGTCACGATGGCGTTCGCCTCGGGCAAGCTCGTGACCGCGCTCGTGACGACCCACGTGCCGCTGCGCGAGGTGCCCGAGGCGGTGAGCCCGCGCGAGGTGGCGCGCGCCGCGGTGTGGCTCGCGCGGCTGCTGTCGGATCTCGGCCGCGAGAAGCCGCGCGTCGCGGTCGCCGCGCTGAACCCGCACGCCGGCGAGGGCGGGCTGCTCGGCGACGAGGAGCAGGTGCGGATCGCGCCGGGGATCCGGCTCGCGGCGCGGCGGCTCGCGCGGTCGGGGCTGGCGGCGGAACTCACGGGGCCGGTCGGCGCGGAGACGGCCTTCCGGCTCGCGGCGCGGGGCGCGCTCGACGGGGTGGTCGCGATGTACCACGACCAGGCCACGATCCCGAGCAAGCTCCTCGGCTTCGGCGAGGCGGTGAACGTCACGCTGGGCCTGCCGATCGTGCGCACGAGCGTCGACCACGGAACCGCCTACGACCTCGCGGGCACGGGGCGCGCCGACCCGCGCGGCATGCGCGAGGCGATCGCGCTCGCGGCGCAGCTCGCGGCCGCGCGCTGACGCGGCCGCGCGCCGGCGCCCGTCAGCGCGCCGGCGCCCGTCAGCGCGCCGGCGCTCGTCAGCGCGCCGGCGCCCGTCAGCGCGCCTCGGGTCGGCGCTCGAGCACGGCCAGCAGCCGCTCGAGAGCCGGCAGGCTCACGCCGCGCTCGCGGCCGAGCGCGACGACGGTGGCGCCCATCGCGAGGTGCTGCGCGCGGAGCTTGGGCCCGAAGTGGACGTCGAGGAAGCGCAGCGCCTCGGGGGCCAGGAGGCGCACGAGCGCGACGCCGGGCTTCAGCGTGAGCGGGCCGATCGCCCGGGTCAGCAGCGTCGTCCACGGGGCCACGTCGCCCATCCGGCCCGCGAGCGCCGCGCACTCCTTCGTGGCCTCGAGCGCGGTGCCGAGCACGCCCTCGTCCGCGACGAGCGCGCTGGTGCCGCCGCCCGCGTCGATGGCGGCGATCAGCGGGAAGAAAGCGATCGTGGTGGCGAGGTTCTGCGCGCCCACGTCGCGCTCGAGCCGCGCCGGGATGTCGGCGATCGTGAGGCGACGCGCGAGCTCGTCGAGCGCCGGTCGCTCCGCGGGGGCGCCGCCGTCCTCGTCGATGAGCGTCGACGTGAACCCGACGATCCAGGTGCGGACCACGCCGCGCTCATCGAGGTAGCCCGAGACGCTCGGCATCGCGGGGGTGATGCGGCGCTCGGCGGCCTCCTCGAGCGCCGCGCGCTCCGGGGGCATGAGCGGCGTGAGCACCACCACGGGGGCGGCCGGCCCGCCGCGGAGGAGCTCCGCGACCGTCCTGCGCCCGTCGGCGCGCGGCGCGACCCCGTCGAGGTCGGGCCGGGGGGCGAGCTGATCGAAGCGCACGGTGACCAGGACGACGTCCGTGTCGGCCGGGATGTCGGCCGCGAGGCGCGGGCGCTCCAGCGTGTCGCGGCGATCGGCGCTGTTCACCTGCTCGATGACGAACGGCCGTACGTCCGAGACCCGCTCGGGCCGGACCACGAACGTGACGTCGTCTCCCTGGGCGGCGAGGCGTACACCGTAGATGCGCCCGAGCGCGCCTGCGCCCACGATGCTGATCCGCATGGCTGCCCTCGCTAGCGTGCGCGGCGCCGCGCGGGAAGGGGCGGTCGCCGACGGCGCCCGTCAGGGCGGCGTCAGAACGTCCGCTTCGAATCGATCAGGATGGTGACCGGGCCGTCGTTCTCGACGAATACGCGCATGTCGGCGCGGAAGCGGCCGGTGGCCACGTCGAGGCCGCGCGCCCGCAGGGCGGCGACGAAGCGCTCGTACAGCGCCTCGGCGCGCACGGGCTCCATCGCGCCGTCGAAGCTCGGCCGGAGGCCGCGGCGGACGTCGCCGAAGACCGTGAACTGGCTGATCGCGAGCACCCCGCCGCCGGGCACGTCCGCGAGCGCCCGCGACATCTTGCCGGCGTCGTCGCTGAACACGCGGAGGCCCGCGACCTTGTTCGCGACGTTGTCGGCGTCCGCGTCGTCGTCGTCCTTCGCGGCGCCGACGAAGACCACGAGGCCGCGCTCGATCGCGCCGACCACCTGACCGTCGACCTCGACGCGCGCGGCGAGCGCGCGCTGCACGACCGCGCGCATCGCTAGCGCTGGGCGGCGCGCGGGGCGGGGGCGGGCTCTGCGCCGTTGCCCGCGCTGAGCCCGAGCTCGCGCATCAGCTTGGCCGTGAGCTTGAAGTAGGTGCCGCGATCGTAGGGCTGGTTGAGGATGTGGAAGTCCTTGCGCACGAGGCCCACGCAGCCGAAGCAGTAGGTGCAGCCGGTGCAGTCGACCGAGCGCACGAGGTACGACGACTGCGTGCACCGCTCGGACGCGACGCAGTGGCTGCACGCGATGAGGTCGCGGCAGCCGCGGCAGTGCGTGCTGTCCGAGCTGCGCTGCGTGTCGACGCAGTAGTGGCACCGCTGCAGCGCCTTCGAGTTGCGGCAGAACGTGCAGTCGACGCAGCGCTCGCACGACACGCACGCGACGCACCGCTCGTTGCCGGTGCCCGTCTCGAACGCCTGGATCAGCTTGCGGAGCTCGGCCTCGAATTCCGCGCGCGTCATTCCGCCTCGCCGCTCGCTTCGGAGATGCCGTCCGCCGCGCCGGGCGGGATGGCCTGCGGGATCGACGGCCGCGCCTGGAAGCCCGCGTCGGCGGGGGCGCCGCCCGCGCTCGGGGCCTCGGGCCTGCCGCTCACCTGGCGGCGCAGCCGCTCGGCGGCCTCGCGCGTCGCGGGCTCCTCCGCGAACTCCTCGATGCGCCGCAGCCGCGACTCGAGCACGGCGCGCCGCTTCGGCAGCTCGCCGACGAGGATGCCGGAGAGCTCGTCGATCGCCTCCTGGATGCGCTGCTCGTCGCTGTGCTCGAGGAGCTGCAGGTACACGTCCTGCTCCGCGGGGAACGTGTGGCCGGCGCGGAGGAAGTCGTTCGCGGCCTTGGAGATGTTGGGCCGGCCCGACGCGCAGAGAAGCTTCGACAGGAGCTTCTGGCGCTCGACGGCCTTCGGGTCGCTCTGCGGAGGCGGCGCGAGGACGATGCGCCCCGGCGCCTTGGACGCGGCGTCGCGCCCGGACTTGACGCGCGTGCCCTTGCCGTCCTCTGCCTCCGGCTCCTTGCGCGGGGAGAACAGCGCCTCGAGCGCGGCGCGATGTTGCTTCGCCGCCCGCCGGTCCTCGCCGGTCTGGGTCGGGCGCGGCAGCCCCGCGCTGTTCGGCTGACCACGGCCATAGGCGGTGTGGAGCTCGGGATTGTGCCAGACCTTGGTTGCGTCTCTACGAATTCGCCGCATGTCGTGCCCCTGGTAACCTCGGAGCGATCATGGACGCGCCACCGGGTTCGGCTTCCGCATCCCGCGTGTGGCGCCCCGCTTGCATCGGTTGTGTGGTGATTGAGGCTGGTGCGTGTTGGACCGGGCTTCCCCCCGCGATCCGCGATGGCCCGGACGATGTTTCAAGGGACGCGACGCCCATCTCTCGCCGATCGCGTCGATCGCGGAGAAAGGGTCGCGCCGCAGTGCGCCGAGAGGTACCCGGCGGCGGACCGTGTGATGAGGGGCTCTGCCCCCACGCACCCCGGATCCGCGCTCACGACCCGACCGCAGTCGCGAGGTAGCTGGTTCCTACCACAGCCTCTGGTCAGCGCCGCAGAAAATTGGGCTGCCCTCCGCACTTCATGACATTCGGTCCCAGAGCTCCTCGATACGCATCGCTCCTCGATCCCTTCTGAGCTTCCGCGAGGGGCGTCCTGGAGACGCTGTGTCGAGGTCGCTGACCTCGTCCCAGGTTCCCTGTCCCCTGGTTGATTCAAGAAGCGGACCGCCGACTGCCTTTCCCAATCCCCATCCTGCGGACGGGCGGCGACGCCGTGTCTGGGAGATCCGATCCCAGGGTGGATGGCATTCGCACCCGACCCGACTGGAGCTTTCCATGATGAGCCTTCGATCCGTGAGCAGTGCAGGCGCGGCGCCGCTGGTCGCGGGGGAGCCCATGCGCAGCGCGGAGCCGCGCGCTCGCCTCACGCGTGCTCGCGCTGCCGTGCTGTCGGTGCTCGTGAGCATCGCGGTGCCGGCCGTCCCGGCGGGGCCGCTGCACGCGGAGCCGCTGCCCAGGGCGCACACCGCGGAGAAGGCCGGAGAAAAGGCCCGGGAAGAGGCCGGCAAGCAGGCCCGTCGCGAGCGCTCGCCGGCGAGCGTCGCGGGCGTGGAGCGCGCGGGACACGCGCGCGGGACAGAGGCGCGGGCGAGGCCGCGCCGCGGTGACGCCAGGGCGGCCTCTGCAGCGCGGGCGAGCAGGGATGAGAAGAGGGGCAGCGCGGAGGAGCGGAAGAGCCGCAGCGGCGGGAAGGCGCCGCGCGCGGCCGAGAGCGCGGCCGGGAAGGAGGCCGCCGCGGCGAAGGGGGCCCGGGAGAAGCGGAAGGAGAAGAAGAGGGCCGCGCGCACGGTGGAGAGCAAGCGGCGGGCGGCGAAGAAGGGGGGGAGCCGGGAGGGGGGGAGCCGCGAGGCGCCTCCGAAGCCGTGCCTCGGTCCGACGCTGTCGATCGATCGCAGCGGGATCGAGCCCGAGCGCCTCGAGCTCGTCGACTGCGCGGGGAGGCCGCGCGAGGAGGCCCGGCGCGCCCTCTCGTTGCTCGCGCGTCCGTGGGGCACGCCGCGGCCGTCGCTGCCCGACGAGCGCGCGCCTGCGCGGAAGCCGGAGGCGGCCAGCGGCAAGCGGCGGTCGGCCGGCGACAGGCGGGCAGCGGCCGGGGGCAAGCGGGGCGGGGAGCAGGCCGGGGAGATCGCGCCCGGCGTGCGGCTGCTCGATCCGGGGCTGCTCTCGCGCATCGACGCGCTCGCGCGGCGGTACCCGGGGCGGCTCGTGTCGCTCGTGAGCGGGTACCGGCCGCAGAGCCAGGGCAGCCTGCACCAGACGGGGCGGGCGCTCGATCTGCGCATCGCGGGGGTGCGCAACGACGAACTCGCGGCCGCCTGCCGCAAGCTCGCCGATACGGGCTGCGGGTACTATCCGAACAGCTCGTTCGTGCACATCGACGTGCGCGCGCCGGGGACAGGGAGCGTCTCCTGGATCGACGCGTCCGGGCCCGGCGAGGTGCCCCGCTACGTCACCGCGTGGCCGCCGCCGCAGGAGGAGCAGCGGGCGGCGCCGGAAGGGGGGTCCAGCGACGATGACGATACGGAGGAGGTCCTCCGGCGGGAGCGCCGCGAGAAGCCCGCGACGGCAGTGGCGGTGAGCGCCGGGCTGGAAAAGGCGGCGAGCGCGGTGCCGGAGAAGGCGGCGAGCGCGGTGCCGGAGCCGGAGAAGGCGGCGAGCGCGGCGCCGGAGCGGGAAAAGGGGGCGAGCGCAGCGCCGGAGAAGGCGGCGAGCGCGGCGCCGGAGAAGGCGGCGAGCGCAGCGCCGGAGAAGGCGGCGAGCGCAGCGCCGGAGAAGGCGGCGAGCGGCGCGCCCGCGCGCGGGGCACTGTAGTATCGAGACCCGATGGGCATCACGATCCCTCGCCGACACGCATCGACGGTCGCCGGTATCTTCGGTCCGCTTGCAGTGCACCGCCACGAGGTCGTGGCCGCGGACGCCTCGTATACCGCCTTCACCCTGGAGCTCCCGGACTGGATCTCCGTGGCCGCGATCACCGATGCAGGGGAGTTCGTCCTCGTGCGGCAGCACCGGCACGGCCTCGATGCGGTGACCATCGAGACGGCAGGGGGCATCGTCGACCCCGGGGAGGAGCCGGACGCCGCGGCGCCACGCGAGCTCCTGGAAGAGACGGGATATGCGGCGGCCTCGATCGAGCCGCTCGGGTGGGTGCACCCGAATCCGGCGCTCCAGGGGAATCGCTGCTTCCTCTACCTGGCGCGCGGCGCGAGGCGGGTCGGCGAGCCCGAGGGCGACGAGCACGAGAGCACCGAAGCCGTGGTGATGAGCGCAGACGAGGTGACCGCGGCGATGCAGGACGGCCGGATCAGCCACTCGCTCGCGGTGATCACCCTGCTGCGGGCGCTCGCCGTCGCGGCGGCGCCGCCGCGCTGACCGAGGCGCGCGCCGGACGCCGGCGACGGGACGCGGAGTAAAGTCCATGGCGCGCGGGCGCTCCGCGCGGAGGGAGATGCACGCCTCCTCCATCCATCGAGCGCGCGCGGATCCGTGGAGCTGTCTGTCGGCCCGCTCACGCGGCGATTCGCACCTTTGTCGTGGGGAGTAGGCGAGAGCACTCCCGCTGTGCGCGCACCTCGTGGGGACCCCTGGAGATGGAGCATCACCAAGCGCTTCGTCGCCGCGCTGACGCTGATGCTCCACGCGGAAGGCCGGTTATCGCTCGACGACGCTGTCTCCAGGTACGTGGACGGCGTCCCCCGCGGCGAGCAGATCTCCGTGCGGCAGATCATGAGTCACACGAGCGGGCCGTTCGACTTCACCTCTCGTCGATGCGACGTGCGCGCTCGACCCGTCCGCGGCGGGCACGCCGGCGCGCTGGTCTCGACCACCGGCGACCTCACGCGCTTCCACCGCAAGCTGCTCGACGGTACGCTGCTCTGCCCCGCAGTGCTCGCAGAGCTGACCACGTGCGTGGACGCGCCGCTCGGCGAGGTCGACGGATACGGCCTCTGACTGTCCCGTTGTGAATCCCCGCTCGACGTGTCGTACGTGCACGACGGCAGCATCTGTGGATTCACGTCGTCGTCCTATCACGCGATCGACAGCGACGCTTCAGTCACCGTGCTCGTCAACCTCGATAGCGGCGACGCTGGCAGGATCGTCGATGAACTGTCGAATGTCCTGATCATGCCCTGAGCCCGCGCGGGGGCGCTGTCACCAGAAGCCCGTCACGAGCGGGCGCCCGCGATGGCGTTGCCGTGTCCACCGCTTGCACACTGGCCACGGGAGGGCCCCGCTCGGCCGAGCTCGCCCGCGATGGGCAGCGCGCGGCGCGCAGTGCCGGCAGCCGCGGCGGCTCCGCGGCGGTGAAGTATCCTGCGCCCGATGCGCTCCCCCGACTCAGCCGGCGCCGATGCAGCCGGCCCCGGCGCCCCGCAGGCTCCCGCCCCGCGGGCGCCCCTCTCGCCCGCCGAGCTCTTCCACCGCGTCTTCGAGCTCCTCGCGGCCATGGAGGAAGCGCAGCGGGCCAAGGTCATCGACCTCGCGCGGCGCCTCGTCCCCCACCTCACGGCCGAGGACATCCGCAACCCGCACGACTTCCCCGACCTCGACGACCCCGACTGGCACTTCGAGGACGGGCAGCTCGCGGGGATCGAGGCCGTCCGGTTTGCGCTCCGCGGCCTCGCGAGCGATGTTCTGGGGGATGGCGAAGAGCGCGAAGCGCGAGCGAGACCCGAGATCGGCGGCCAGCCCCGCGAAGGCGGCGGCGGCGCGCAAGGCGAGTGAGGCGTTCTACCAGCCGTTCTCCGCGCTCCGGCAGCTCACCAAGCCCAAGCCGAAGCCCGCCGCGGCCGGCGCGCAGGCCGCGGCGCCCGAGGCGAAGCCCAGGGCCGCGGCGCCCGAGGCGAAGCCCAGGGCGAAGGCGCCCGCGCCCCACGGCGCCGGCGCGGCGCAGGCGGGCGTCGAGCCGGCGCCGCGGCCCGTCGACCCCGAGACCTTCGCCATCTACATGGCGGGCGTCCGCGTGCTCGAGGACCGCGTGAACCGGATCCCTGTCACCGCGAGCCGCGTCGAGCGGGCCGCGCCCCCGACGCTCGCGTCCGATCCGGACGAGGACGCGCGCTCGCGCATGCGCTCGCTCGTCATCGACGGGATCAAGTTCGAGATCACGGACGACAGCGAGCGCATCGAGGGCAGGCGGCTCGACGTCGACCCGCGCGAGCTCAGGCGGCTCCGCCGCGCCCGCTACGCGATCGACGGCACCCTCGACCTGCACGGCCTGCGGCTCGAGGCGGCGCGCGACGCCGTCGAGGTGTTCGTCTGCAAGCGCCAGCGCGACGGGGACCGCGTCGTCGCCATCGTCCACGGCAAGGGCACCCACTCGCCCCGCGGCCACGCCGTGCTCCGCGGCGAGATCGCCGCGTGGCTCAGCCACGGCCGCGTCGCCCGTCACGTCGCCGCGTTCGCGACGGCCCCGGACGCCGAGGGCGGCGCCGGCGCCCTGCTCGTGCTGCTCGCGCGATGATGAGGACATCGACGCGCGCCCACCTCGCCGTGGCGCCGGGCCCTGCGCGGCGACCGGCCACGCCCCCGGTGTGGACGGCCGCAGCGCTGCTCGCGCTGCTCGCCCTGATGCCCGCGTGCGCGGCGGCCCCGGCGGCGCCGCCCCCGCCGCCGCCGCGGGCTGCGCCGCCCCCGCCGCCGCCGTCCACGCTCGGGGACGGCGAGCTCGGCGAGCACCGCTCGGAGCGCTTCGATCTGCGGCTCCCGCTGCCGGACGCGCGCGGCTTCCGCGTCGAGGACGGCGAGGGCCCGTGGCTCGTCGCGACGCACGCCGCGTCGTCGACGTCGCTGCTCGTGCGCACATGGCGGGAGGACGGCCGCGCGAGCCGCGCCGCGTGCGAGGCGCGCGCGCGGCTCTGGCGCGACCTGCCGCGCCCCGACCGCAGCCTCACCGCCGTGGAGCGCCGGATCGACGTGCCCGAGGGCTTCGACACCGTCGTGGAGATCGGCGTCGCGGACGCCCCGCCCGGGGCGCCCATCGAGGGCTTCGCTGTCGCCTTCGGCGGCTACGGGCGGCGCTGCTTCGCCTTCATCGCCGAGACGCGCGCCGCCGGGCCCTCCGCCGAGCGGATCGTCGCCGAGCGGCTCGCTGCGGTGGTCGAGATCTCGCTCGGCGGCCTCCGCCTGGTGCGCGAGGTCGCGCCCGTGATGCCGCGCGAGCCGCTGCCCTGAAGGCGGGCAGCGCTGCCCTGAAGGCGGGCAGCGCTGCCCTGAAGGCGGGCAGCGGCGCTGCCCTGAAGGCGGGCAGCGGCGCTGCCCCGAACGCCGCACCGCCGGCCGCCCTGCCGCTCGGGCAGCGCCGCCGTCGCGCCGCCGGCGCTCAGCGGTAGACGCCGCCTCGCGCGCGGGACTCGAGCGCCGCGGCGAGCTCCTCCTCGCCGATCGACCACGCCTCCGCCGACAGCTCGCGCGCCTCGGCGGGCCGCAGCGCATCCACCGCGTGCGGCACGAGGCGCAGCCGCGACAGCGACAGGAGGCGCTCCAGCGCCTCGGACGTCACGCCGCTCCCGAGCTCCCTCCGCCACGCGCGATCGATCGCGTCGAGCCGCGAGGGGCTCCTCCAGGCGTCGGCGAGCACCACGCGGCCGAGCCGCGCGTCGATGGCGTCGATCCCCGTCGGCAGCGCGATGATCGCCTGCTGCGCCGCGCGCGCCGGATCGCCGAGGCCGAGCGAGAGCAGCGCCCGCGCCGCGTCGAGCAGGCGCACCTCGTCGGGCCGGAGCGCGGCGCGGTCGACGTGCGGCAGCCGATCCAGCGCGATCGCGTAGCGCTCGCGGCGCGCGGCGTCGATCACCTCGGCCAGCGCGCGCAGGACCCTCGCCGTCGGCGGCGAGAACCACGGATCCGCGCACGCGCGCGGCCGCTGCGCCGGGTCCTCGAGGTCCAGGGCGGCGGCGCGCCACACCGAGGCGCGCGCGTCGAGGACGGCGCGCGCCGCCTGCACCGCCAGCAGGAAGAGCGCGGCCGCGGGGAGCAGGCCCCGCGCGCCCCAGATCCCGCGGAGGAAGAAGCTCGCGACGACGATCAGCGAGAGCGCGAGGTAGAGCTGCAGCCGGCGCCTCGCGCCGCCGGCGGAGCCCGTAGCCCCGTCCACCGCGCCGACGACCTCGGCGCACCGCTCGAGCAGCCACGTCCAGGCAGATCCCACGTCCGGGCGATCAGGATGCCCTCCGCTACGCCTCCGCGCGAGGCCTTTCGATCGCCGCGCAGAGCGCCCGGGTGAAGTCGTCTGTGCTCGCCGCGCCGCCGAGGTCGCGCGTGCGCACCTGGCCGGCGCGGTAGACCTCCGTCAGCGCACGCTCGATCCGATCGCCCGCCTCGTGCTCGCCGAGGTGCCGCAGCATCATGACAGCGCTCTGCACGAGCGCCGTCGGGTTCGCGTAGCCCTTGCCCGCGATGTCCGGCGCCGACCCGTGCACCGCCTCGAAGACCGCCGCCTCGTCGCCGATGTTCGCGCCGGGCACGATGCCGAGCCCGCCGACAAGGCCCGCGCCGAGATCCGAGAGGATGTCGCCGTACAGGTTCTCCGTCACGAGCACGCCCAGCCGGTTCGGGTCGCGGACCATCGTCATGGCGGCCGCGTCGACGATCATCTCGCCGAGCTGGACCTCGGGGTGCCGGTCGGCGACGCGCCGCGCGCAGTCGAGGGCGAGCCCGTCGGAGAGCTTCATGATGTTCGCCTTGTGGACGATCGTCACCTTGCTCCGGCCGTGCTGCTTCGCGTACCGGAACGCGAACTCGGCGATGCGCGTCGAGCTGCGCTCGGTCGTGAGCTTGATGCTCTGCGCCACGCCGGGCAGGATCATGAGCTCGAGCCCGGCGTAGAGGCCCTCGGTGTTCTCGCGCACGATGACCATGTCGACGTCGAACCGCGGCTCGACGCCCGGCAGGCTGCGGATCGGCCGCACGTTCGCGTAGAGGTCGAGCGTCTGCCGGAGCGTCACGTTGACCGAGCGGAACCCGCCGCCGATCGGGGTCGTCACCGGGCCCTTCAGGGCGACCCGGTTCTTCCGCACGGCGTCGATGACGGGGAGCGGCAGCGGCGAGCCGGTCAGCTTCGCGACCTCGATGCCCGCGTGGTGGACCTCCCAGTCGACGGCGACGCCGGCGGCGGAGATCACGTCCTGCGTCGCCGTCACGACCTCGGGACCGATGCCGTCGCCGGGGATCAGCGTGATGCGGTAGGCCATGGGCCGTCCCTTAGCAGGTGCGCAGGGGGGAACAATGGGCAAGCGCGCGTGAGCGCCGACGGCCCGGGAGGCGCGGCGGCCCGGCGGCGGCGATGCGCGGCGCGCGGCGCGCGGCGTCGAACGGGGCAGGGGCGCGGGTGGGGGCAGGTGAACGATGCGGCCTTTTACAATCGCGCGCGACCTCGCTAGGGTACGCCCCCGCACGGCCTGACGGGCCGATGCCACTTTGGAGCCGGGCGCGGGTCGAGCCCATCGATCTTCGTCCAGGTTCCCCAACCAGGATGAAGGAGCGTGCTCATGCACCCTCGTGTCTTGAAAGGTCGCAGCACCGCGTTCGCGGCCTTCCTGCCTGCCGTGATCGCGTCGCTCTCGCTGGGGTGCGGTTACTCCGAGGAGGAGTGGAAGGCCCAGCTCGACAAGTACGGCCGCCTCCAGAGCCAGCAGCAGGCGACGGAGAGCCGCCTCGCCGAGACCCAGAAGGCGCTCGAGGCGGAGCAGGCGAAGGTCGCGGAGCTCACGAGGCAGCTGGAGGCGGCCGGCGTCGACATCAGCAAGCTGAACGAGAACCTCCAGGCGACGAGCACCCAGGTGTCGCAGCTCAGCTCGACGCTGGAGGAGCGGGAGAAGGCGCTCGCCGAGTTCAAGGCCCGCGCCCGCCAGCTCGAGCAGATCAAGGCGCGCTTCGAGACGCTGCGGAAGAAGCTGGACGAGCTCACGAAGCTCGGCCTGGCGGTGAACATCCGGAACAACCGGATGGTCATCTCGCTGCCGGGTGACGTCCTCTTCGACTCCGGGCGCGAGACGCTGAAGAAGGAGGGCAAGGACATCCTCGCCAAGGTGGCGACGGTCGTCAGGAACGATCCTTCGCTGCTCCAGCGCTACTACCAGGTCGCCGGCCACACCGACAACAAGCCGCTCGCGGGCGGCCAGTTCCGCGACAACTGGGGCCTGTCGCTGATGCGCGCGCGCGAGGTGCTGCTGTTCCTCGTCAGCCCGGCCGACGTCAAGGGCGGCGGCGGCGCGCTCCCTGCCGCGAAGTGGAGCGCCGCGGGCTTCGCCGATACCGACCCTGTCGCGACGAACGACACCGACGAGGGGCGTGCGAAGAACCGCCGGTGCGACCTCATCGTGGTCCCGAGCGTCGAGGAGATGCTCGACCTCAGGGCGATCACGCAGTAGCCCGCAATCGGGGCGCGCGCGGCCGAGGCGGCGCGCGCGCCCGCGGTCCTGCGTCACGCTCCGCGCCCGGCGGCGCCTGCGCCGTCAGGTGAGCTCAGCTCACACGCTCCGCTCCTCGCCGTCCGGCGAACGCCGGGCGGTCCTGCGAAACTCGCTCGGCGACTGGCCGGTCACCGCGCGGAACGCGGCGGCGAACGCGCCGAGGCTCTGAAAGCCGACGTCGAGCGCGACCCGCGTGACGCTGGCGCTCGGGCTCATGAGCAGGTCGATCGCCCGGAGCACGCGCGCGCGCGTGACGAAGGCGCGCCACGTGACGCCGGTCTCCTCGCGGAACCGCCGCCGCAGCGTCCGCTCCGTGGCCCCGGCGAACGCGGCGGCCCGCGAGAGATCGGCGCGCGAGACGTCGCGGAGCGCGCACTCGATCGCCCGCTGCACGGGCAGCGTGCTGCCGCGGGGGAGCCGGTACGTGGCGCCTCGATCGAGGAGCGGCCCGAGGATGTCCGCCATCGCCGCGAAGAACGTGTTGGCCGCGACGTCGTCCGGACGGCGCGCCACCGGCCACCGGCGCGCGTAGATCACCATCTCGCGCAGCAGCGCGGGCACCTCGAAGACCCTCACGGACGCGACGGGGCAGGGGAATGCGGCGGGATCGAAGTAGATCGACACGATCGCCGCGTCGCGGCAGGCCGTCGCGTGCCGCTCGCCCGCCGGGATGAGCGCGGCGCGCTGCGGGGGGAGCAGGAACGAGGCGTCGTCGACGTCGAGCCGCGCCGTGCCAGCGAGCGCGTAGAGCAACTGGTGCCGCTCGTGCGTGTGCCAGGCGTAGGCGGCTCCCCGCAGCTCATCCTCGTAAGCGAACGCGCGCGCGGGCGCCTGGTCGAGCCCGATCTGCACGAGCCGCTGCGTTGTCTCCGTCGGGGTCAGGACGCGGGAATGCAAGACGTGGCCTCCCGGCGGCGATCTTTGTCCGCTCGTCGGCAGCCGTCCAGACGCATCCCGGCCATCCTCGATCCGCATGACACACGCGGATCCGACGCATGATGCGCTGATACTGGAACAATTCACCCGCCAGGCGAGGCCGTTCGCCGAGGTCCGGGCCCACTCGGCGGAGGACGCGATGGCGCTGCTGCTCGACGCGCTGGCCCCGTCGCCGAGCGATACGGTCCTCGACGTGGCCTGCGGGCCGGGGATCGTCGCCTGCGCGCTGGCGCCGCGCGTGGCGAGCGTGCGGGGGCTCGACATCGTGCCGGCGATGCTGGACGAGGCGCGCCGGCGGCAGGAGACGCTCGGCCTCTCCAACGTCGCATGGGAGCTCGGGGACGCGAGCCGCCTGCCGTATCCGGACGAGAGCTATCGTCTGGTCACGACGCGTTACAGCTTCCATCATCTGCTGGATCCGCTCGCGACGCTGCGCGAGATGGCGCGCGTGTGCCAGGGGAGCGGGCGAGTCGCCGTGATCGACGTGGCGCCCGCCGAGGACAAGCGGGACGCGTACGATCGCGCCGAGAAGATCCGCGATCCGTCGCACGCGCGCGCGCTCACCGAGCGCGAGCTCTGCGCGCTGTTCGACGCGGCGGGCCTCGAGATCGAGAGGCTGGCGCGGTACGGGCTCGAGATGGAGCTCGAGGCCTCGCTCCGGGCCTCGTTCCCGGCGCCGGGCGGGGCCGATCGGCTCCGGGCGCTCTACCGCGCCGACGTGGGCGTCGATGCGCTCGGCGTCGGCGCCGAGCTCCGGGGGGACGAGATCCGCTTCGCCTATCCGATCGCGGTGCTGGTGGGACGCAAGCGAGGCTGAGGGCGCTCCGCGGCTCAGGGGACCGGCGCGGCCGGGCAGGAGGGGTCGGTCGTCACCTCGACGTCGTCGACGTGCAACGTCTCGCGATCGAGCGGCGCGTCGCAGATGCCGCTGGTCCCTATCTTGAACGAGAGGTGCTGGGGCCTGCCCGCCGTGCGCGGATCCAGGCAGATCGTCTGTTGCGTCCAGCTCTCGCTCGCGGGCAGCTCGGCGCCCGGCGTGGACGAGGCGGTCGCCGCGCTCAGGTGGCTCGTGCGGTACCAGAACTTCAGCGCCGGGCCGGCCGCCCCGTCGGGCTCGGGCACCGTGAACACGGTGGAGGCCGAGGGCTCCCGGCACGGCTTCCGCACCGACAGCGCGAGCGAGACCTCGCCGGAGCGCGCGGCCGCCGGGTCGACGGGGAGCGCTGCGCTGGCGCCCGTTGTGTCGTCGTCGTTCAGGACCCATGTCGGCGCGAGGCCCTCGCCGAGGCTGGCGTTCTCGAAGCCGGGGTCGAAGATTGGCGCTTCCTCCGGGCAGCGATCGTCGGAGACGAACGCGATGTCATCCACCGAGAAATCCCGCTTGTTCTCGTCCGTGCACGTCTGGCTGCCCCGGTTGCGGTAGGCGAAGGCGAGCCGGTGCGCCATGCCCAGCGCCCACTTCGGCAAGCAGACGTGGGAGACCTGCGCCTCGCCCTTGCCCGCCAGGGCCGTGAGCTGGTGCGTGCTCAGCAGGACGTTGACGGTGGCGCCCGCGCTGCCCTGGCTCCAGATGCGGAGCGCCGGCTTCGGGAGCGCGGCGGACGGTAAAGGCGCCGAGACCGTGCCCTCCAGGGTGGGATACTGGCAGAACAACGTGGTGGCGATATGCCCGCCCAGGCCGCCGCGCTGGCCCAGGCCGCCCTTCACCTCGGAGACGCCGTTCTCCGGGGTCGCCGTCCAGCCGGCGGCCCCTCCCTCGAAATCGCCGTTCAGCACCTGCCCCGGCGGCGGGCACTCGTTCATGGCGCCGCGCTGGATCGCGACGTCATCGAACGCGAGCGTGTAGCCCTGCCCGGTCGCGTCGTCGCAGTGGGGAGAGCGCCGCGAAGGCCCGAGGAGCAGCTCGACGGGCCCGCCGTAGGCGCGCGCTCCCAGGCACACGCGCTGGGGGGCGAAGGACGACGAGGGCATGAGATCGATGTTGCTGAAACTGCCATTGATCCGGACCCCGACCCCGGGGGGGCCGATGCAATCCATCATCGAGTCGCAGCCGATGCGCGCGGCGAACGTGAGCACGAGCGGCTCGGCGCACGCGAGATCCGGGATCGTGAGCTCCTGAGAGAAGCCGGCCATCTCGCACAGCGCGTCTCTGCCGATGACCCCGGCCCCCGGGTTGCCGTTGCCCTCGGCCTCGGGAGAGACGAGCGCGGCGCCCGTGGTGCTCCAGGCGTCTGCGCTCTGAAACGAGGGATCCGCCGGGCCGCCCTGCCACACGCACTCGCCGTCGACCACCGCGTACTCATCGGTGCAAGCGCAGCCCAGGATACATGCGCCGTCCACGCAGCGCAGCTCGCCGTCGCACTGACCCTCGGCGCCGCACGGGCAGCTTTCCCCACCGGGCGGGCAGTCCGCGCCGCCCGCGCCGTTGCCCGTGACGCCGGTGCCCCCGCCGACGCCGCCCGCGCCGCCGGCGCTCTCTGGACCGCCTTCGCCTCCTGAGCCACCTCCGCCCGCGTCGCTCGACGCCGCGGGGGCAGGGCCCCGCTCCGCGTCGGAGCAACCGCTCGCGAGCGCGCCGAGCAAGACCCAGCCGCAGCAGGTCAACGCGCGTGTCCTGAAGACCATCAAATCAAGCTAGCGACCGAACCATGGTGTCGCAAGGTATACACCCTTTTCAACAACAAGAGAGTGAGATAAGGAGAACAGGAGACTCATATAAGGATATTTCTCAAGTGATATCGGGCAAAACCGCAGACGGCGGCGCGCCCTCGACGAGATCGATCGCGCGGCGAGGGCTCGAACAGCGTAGTTCGGGCGCGAGCGCCCGAGAGGCAACTCACGACGTGCTCGCGAGGGAGCGCGCGTCAGCTCCCGGAGGGCGCGCCGGCCGGGTCGAGCGGCGAGACGGGGGTGCCCCCGGCGGCGTGCGCGCCGAGGAAGGCCCGCAGCTCGGCGAGGAGCGGCCGCGGGTCGCCGACGAACGGCAGGTGATCCTGGCCCGGCAGCTCGACGTAGCGCGCGCCGCGGAGGAGGCCGGCGAGGTCGCGCCCGGCCGCCGCGGGCACGGCGCGGTCCCCGGCCCGGTGCAGGACCAGCGACGGGGCGCTCACGTGGGCCAGCGCGGGCCGGATGTCGGTCGCCGCGTGGGCCCGGAGCATGCGCGCCGCCCCGCTCGGGCTCGCGCCGAGCCGCAGGTACGAGGCCCAGAAGCGCCGGAGCTCGCCGTCCTCCGCCGCGGACGGGGCGAGGCGATCGAGGAAGAGCGGCTCGCCCCAGCCGGTCCGCACCGCGTGCTCGGCCTCCTCCGCGTCCTCGCCCGTGAGGCCGAAGAGGCACCCCGGCCAGGCCGCCATCTGCGCCGCGCTCCCGAGCGCGATCAGCGCGCGCGCCCGCGCCGGGCGCGCCGCCGCGAGCAGCGCGCACGGCGCGAACCCGGCGCCGACGCCGAGGAGCGCCGCCCGCTCCACGCCGGCCGCGTCGAGCACGGCGAGCAGATCCTCGGCCTGCTGCTGGGCCGGCGCGCCGGCGCCCTCGCGCTCGCTCATCCCGGTGCCGCGCTGGTCGAGCACGATGAGCCGCGACCACGCGCTGAGCTCGGCGAAGAGCCGGAACATCGGCGCGTGCTCCCACGCGGCCTCGACGTGCGTCACCCACCCCTGGACGAGCACCAGATCGATCGGCCCGCCGCCCACGACCTTGTAGGCCAGGCTCGCGTCGGCGCGGGTGGCGAAGCGGGTCTCGGCGTCGCGCGGCTGCGCGGACGCCCGCCTGGAGGGGACCGTCTCGGCCCCGGCGGCGTCGAGCCCGCGCCGCATCGCGCCGGCGATCTGCGCGTAGGCGCCCGACCAGGCCCGCGCGGTGGCCGGCGTCCACGCGTCCCCCTCGAGCTCCTCGAGCGCCTCGAGCAGCGCGCGCCCCACGGCGTCGAAGTGCTCGGGCAGCGCGGCGTAGGCCGCGTGCCGGCGCCCGAGCGCCTCGAGCAGCTCGAGCAGCTTGTCCGGCGCGCGCAGGTTGTCGAGCACGAGCTGCAGCGTCGCGGCGAGCTTGAGCCGCTGCTCGCGCATGTCCGGCGGGAACAGCGCCCGCAGCGCCGGCTCCAGGGAGAAGAGCCGCTCGTAGAAGCGCGCGACGAGCGCCTCGGCGCGCGAGGCGAGGCGCGCGAACGAGGCGCGCACGACGTCCGCGTCCGTCTCCTGCGCCCCCGCCGCGCTCGCCGTGCTCGAGGGGGGGCCGGCGCGCACGATCTGGAACGCCCGGCAGAGCGCCTCGGTCTCCTCGAGCCCGGCCTGCACCTCCTCGGCCGACGCGAAGCGCGCCCCCGGCACGCGCAGGACGCAGCGGTCGATGACGTCGGCGAGCATCTCCGGGACCTCGGGGCAGATCGAGCGCAGCGGCGGGAGCGCCCGCGCCGTCACCCAGCTCGCGATGGCGTGCAGGTCGAGCCCCGCGTGAGGCAGCCGGCCGGCGCACAGCTCGTAGAGGACCAGCCCGAGCGCGTAGACGTCGGACTGCGGCGTGGCCGTGGTCCCGGCCCAGAGCTCCGGCGCGAGGTAGAGCGGCGTGCCCATCATCATGCCGCCGTCGGTCAGGTTGACGGTCGCGACGGCGCCGAACACGTCGAGCCCCTTGGGGATGGCGGTCGTCACCGCCGACATGTCCGCGCGCGGCGGGGGCGCTGGCGCGGCGGGGGCGCTCGGCGCGGCGCCCCCGCTCTCCGGGGCGCGGCGGGCGGCGCCGGGCTGATCGACGAGCTTGGCGAGGCCGAAATCGAGCAGCTTCACCTCGCCGCCCCCGTCGAGCATCACGTTCGCCGGCTTGATGTCGCGGTGCAAGACGCCCCGCCGGTGCGCCGCGGCGAGCCCGCGCGCGAGGCCGAGCGCGATGCGCAGCGCGACCTGCCACGGGACCGGCTTCGGGAGCAGCTCGAGCGGCTCGCCCTCGACGAACTCGTAGGCGATGTACGGCCGCCCGCGCACCTCGCCGATCCGGAAGACGGCGACGACGTTGGGGTGCTGGAGGCGCGCGATCGCGCGGGCCTCGACGCGCAGCCGCTCGATGGTCCTCGGATCGGGGGTGTCGGCGGCGACGAACTTGAGCGCGACGGGCCGGTCGAGGACCTCGTCGTGCGCGAGGTACACGTGCCCCATGCCCCCGCGGCCGAGCGACCGGATCAGCCGGTAATCGTCGAAGGTCGAGGGCGGCGTCCAGGGGACCGACGACGACGGCGGCGGCTCTGTGTCGCACGGGGGCCGCTGCGTGGAGGGGACGAGGAGCGGCGCGTCGATGTCGCTCTCGCTCGGGCTCGCCGAGACCAGGGCGCGGCACTCGGCGCAGCCGTCGACGTGCCCGCGGACGCCCTCCGCGGCGTCCTGCGGGAGATGGCCCTCGAGCCAGGCGGCCAGGGCGTCTTCGGGCGGGCACGGGCTCATGCGCTGCTGTTCTCCGAGCGGCATTCTCTGTGCGCGCTGTGGGCAGCGCAATGGCCGCGCGGGAGCTGCCGCGCTGGACCCACCCGTGGACGACCGCGCTGGCGCGCGGCGTCGGCCATGCCCTGGTCCTTCCGGAATGCCACGCTCCGGGCATCATGAGCAACCCGAAACCCCCGCCGAGCCCAGCGCCTCGCTCGGAGACGGTGCGACAGGCGCTCCTGGAGGAGCTCCGCAGGACCGCGGCGACCGCGTGGGAGCTCTCCACGCGCCTCGGCATGCGCGAGCGCGACGTGACGCCGCACCTGGAGCACCTCGCGCGCTCGCTGCGCGCGCGCGGCGAGCGGCTCGCGGTGGCGCCGGCGCACTGCCTGCGCTGCGGCTACTCGTTCGACGAGCGGCGCTCGCTCGCGAAGCCGAGCCGCTGCCCGGCGTGCCGGGGGGAGCGCATCGAGGCGCCGCGGTTCCGGATCGACGCCGGCGACGGATGACGCGGCCGCCGGGGCGAGCGCCGCGCGGGCGCGCTCAGAGCGCCGGCCGATCGAGGGGCCCGGGGCCCCGCAGGCGCGCGGCGCGCGCCTCCACCTCGCCGAGCAGCCGCGGGCCCGCGCGGTCGCCGGCGCCCGCGAAGAACGCGCGGGCCTGATCGAGATCGCCGTGCGCGGCGTAGAGCTCGACGAGCTCCCGCTCCGCGGCGTCGTCGATCGCCGCCTCCGGCGAGCCGGCGCGCGCGGGGCCGAGCTGCACGATCGCGCGGAGCGCCCTCATGGCCTCGTCCGTGGCGGCGCCGCCGCCGAGGCCCCGCAGGGCCCACGACTTCACGTAGAGCGCGCGCTTGCGCAGCGCGTGAGGCGCCGCGCCGCGGAGCGCGGCGTCGCAGGCGCTCACGGCCTCGTCGAGGCGCCCGGCCGCGAACGCCAGGTTGGCCAGCGCGAGGTGGGCCTCGAGCGCCTCGCCGGACGCCGGGTGCTCCAGGGCGAGCTGGCGCAGCCGCGCCTCGGCGCCGCGGCGATCCCCGCTGTCCTGGAGCGCCCGCGCGAGCCCGAGGAGCGCCGGGGGCCGCTGCGTCGCCGCGCGCAGCGCCGGCGCGTCGACGAGCGCGGCGTAGGCCGCGACAGTCCTCGCCTGCACCCGCGCCGCCTCGGCCTCGAGCGCCTCGCGCCGCGCCGCGCCGCGCTCGCCCGTCGCGCCGGCCGCGCCCGCCTGCGCGGCCTCGTCGAGCACGAAGAGCTGGACGCCGATGACGCGGCGCCGGCTCGCCAGCGACTCCGCCTCCCGGAAGAGCCGCTCCGCCGTCGCCTCGATCGCATTTGGGGTCTCGCCGGCGCGCGCCGGCGCTCCCGCGCCGGTGCCCGGCACCTCGCCGCCGCGCGCGGCGCACCCCGCCGCGAGGGCGGCGAGCGCCGCGAGGGCGGCGAGCCGCCGCACCGCCGCTGTGCGGCGCTCCGTGAGACTCCCGTGTTCCCTTGCTGCGCGTCCGGGCATCCGTGAAACGTCCTCTCCTCGCGGCTCGCCGGCGGAGGACGCGAAACGCCGCGCGCCCCGCCGAGCCGAACGGCGCGGGAACATAGCGGCGAGCGCCCCGGGGACCAGCGCAATCCACGGCCGTCGCGCCGATTGTCGCCCTGAAGGACGCGGAGAAAGGCGCCTTTCCAGCGCCCTGCGCGGCCGCGCACACGCGGCGCGCAGGGCGGAGCGACGCGCCGCCGAGCCCGCACAGGGGAGCCCGCCCCGCCGCGGCCCGCCCATTGCGTCTCGGCCTTCATCTTCCCCGTCCGGGCCGGCGCTTCACACCGGGCGAGGAACGCACCGACGGAGAGTCACGACATGGCGACAAAGGTGAACTGCCTCCCGTTCACGATCCCGACGCTGCCGCGCCTCGGGCTCGCTGACCTCGAGAAGCGCTTCGGACGGCTGGCGCGCCTGATGTACGACACGAGCGTTCCGCTCGCGACGATCGAGAAGGAGGTCCATCCGTACCTCGCCCCTGGCATCGAGTTCGTCAATCCATGGCGGCGCGTGCGCGGGGTCGAGACGTACCGGGTCGACCTCTCCGGATCTCGCGGCAGCGCCCGCTTCGACCTCGACATCTCCCAGATGAGCGTCCGGCTCTCCGAGCCGCGCCACGCGGGCCGCGCCCTCGTCGACGGCACCTTGTACCTGAGGCTGTTCCCGCGCTGCGCGGTCCCCGTGCGGATGATCCTGAGCTACGATTTCGACATGATCGAAGGAGGCGAGAGCTTCCAGATCACGCGCCACGAGGAGATGTGGAGCTTCGGGGACATCCTCCGGAGCGCTCCGTTGATCGGCCGCGCGTACGACGTCTTCCGGTCCTGCTCGGGTTACCTCTTCACCGGGGCGGTTCTCCTGTCCCGCGCCCTCAACGGCGCTCAGCCGGGCGCCGGGGCCGCGCGGGAGGTGTCGGCCCCCGCCGCGCCGTGAAGCGGTCCTGCAGACGTCCCGCTTGACGGACTCTGCACGCCGCTATACAACTCTCCTCGTGAACTTCCGTTTCACCGCGACCACGACGACCACTACCCGCAGCGGCGGGATGGGTCTCGTGTGCGTGCGGTGAACTGACGAACACACGAGAAACCAAGCCCCGCCGGAAAATCCGGACGGGGCTCGTCGCATTTCAGCGCTCCGTCCGGCCGGCCATCGCCGACGGAGACTGACATGCTCGACGAGGACGATCATCGTTATCTGGGCCAGCGCCTCGACCTGTTCCATTTCCAGGAGGAGGCGCCCGGCATGGTGTTCTGGCACGCGCGCGGCTTCACGCTGGTGCGCCTCCTGGAGGAGGCGGTCCGGCGCCAGATGATGCGTGACAGCTATCAAGAGGTCCGCACGCCGCTGATCCTGCGGCAGGCGATCTGGAAGACCAGCGGCCACTGGGACAACTTCTCCTCCAACATGTTCCGGCTGTCCGAGGAGGATCACGCCGCGGCCATCAAGCCGGTGAATTGCCCGGGTCACATGCAGATCGTGTCCCGCATGGCGCCGTCGTACAGGGACATGCCGCTGCGGATCGGCGAGCTCGGCATGGTGCACCGGGACGAGCCGAGCGGCACGCTGCACGGCCTCTTCCGCCTGCGTCAGTTCACTCAGGACGACGGGCACATCTTCTGTGTCGAGGAGCAGATCGAGGCCGAGGTCGTGCGGTTCGCGAGCGCGCTCCGCGACTTCTATGCCGGCTTCGGCTTCCAGGACATGGCGGTCGGGTTCTCGACGCGCCCCGCCGAGCGCCACGGGAGCGACGCCGTGTGGGACAGGGCGGAGGCGGCGCTGTCCGCGGCCGCGAGGAGCGCGGGGCTCGATTACCGGGTGCAGCCCGGCGAGGGGGCCTTCTACGGGCCCAAGCTCGAGTTCGTGCTGCGCGACCGGCTCGGGCGGAGCTGGCAATGCGGGACGATCCAGCTCGATCTCGTGCTGCCGGAGCGCTTCGACATCATCTATGTCGATGCGTCGGGCGCGCGCCGGCGACCAGCCATCCTCCACCGCGCGCTGTTCGGCAGCGTGGAGCGCTTCCTCGGCATCCTGCTCGAACATTACCGGGGCGCGCTGCCGTTCTGGCTATCCCCCGAGCAGGTCGTCGTGGTGCCGGTGACAGACGCGCAGCGCGCTTATGCCGAGGAGGTCCTCCTGCGGTTCCGGCAGAGGGGGATACGCGCGATCCTCGACGCGGGCGACGATTCGCTCTCGCGGAAGATCGCCGTCGCGCACGCCGCCGCGATCCCGCTCGTCGCGGTGGTCGGCAAGCGCGAGGCCGAGCGCCGCTCCGTCGCGCTCCGGGAGCGGGAGGGCGGGCAGCAGCGCGAGCTCCCGCTCGACGAGGCCGTCGTGGAGGTCGTGCGGCGGAGCGAGCTGCACGCCTGATCGGACGCGCGCCGACGATCTTCCGGAACCGGACGCCGGCGCGCGTGTCGACCTTGTCCCCGGCGCCTTCGTGCACCCGGCCGGGGACAGCGCGACAACCCTCATGGACCCACGGAGCCACGCGATGGGAAACCTGCCGCCCGGGCCGAGGTCGTTCAGCCTCGTGGACTTCATCCGCACCGGATTCATCTCCGCCGAGCCCGTAGTCAAGCGATACGCCGCCCTGTACGGCCCCACGTTTCGCGTGAAGTCGCCGAACGGGATGCTGACCATCACGGGCGATCCCGAGGCGATTCGCGCGATCTACACGGCGGATCCCGAGGCGTTCGATGTCTGGGGCGTCGAGCTCACGGAGCCGGTCTTCGGGAGATCGTCGGTGGCCGTGACGACGGGCGCCCGGCACCGGCGCGACCGGAAGCTGCTCGGGCCGCCGTTCAGCGCCGGCGCGATGCGGGCTCACGGCAAGACGATCGCGGACATCAGCCTGGACGTCGCGTCGCGGTGGCGGCCGGGCCGCGCGTTCTCGATGCTCGCGGCGACGCGGGCGATCGCGCTCGACGTGATCGTCCGCGTGGTCTTCGGCGTGCGGGGCGAGGAGCGCATCGGCAGGACCCGCGAGGCCGTCCTCGGGCTCATCGAGTCGCTCAGCCCGAGCTTCATCGTCCTTCCCGCGCTCCGGCGCGATTTCGGCGGGTTCGGCCCTTACGCGCGCAACCAGCGCGCGACAAGGGCGCTCGACGCGCTGCTCGTCGAGGAGATCCGGGCGAGGCGCGCGGCGGGCGACGCCTCGCAGGACATCCTCGGGCTCATGATGAGCGCTCGCCACGACGACGGCGGCGGCGGCATGGCCGACGTGGAGATCGCCGAGCAACTCCGCGCGATCCTGTTCGCGGGCCACGAGACGACGGCCATGTCGCTCGGCTGGGCGATGTACTGGCTGCACCGCGAGCCGGCCGTGCTCGAGCGCGTCGTCGGCGAGATCGACGCGCTCGGCCCGGCGCCCGCGCCGGACGCGCTCGCGTCGCTCCCGTACCTGGAGGCGGTGTGTCTCGAGGCGCTCCGCATCCACCCGCCCGTGGTGGACGTCGCCCGGGTCGTGAAGAGGCCATTCCAGCTCGGCGGCTACACCATCCCGGCCGGCGACGCGGTCACGGCCTCTCCGCTGCTCCTGCACGGCCGCGAGGACCTCTATCCGTCGCCCGAGCGGTTCCGGCCTTCTCGCTTCCTCGAGCGGAAGTTCTCTCCCTTCGAGTTCATCGCCTTCGGCGGCGGCGCCCGGCGGTGCCTGGGCGCGGCGTTCGCGATGGTCGAGATGAAGGTCGTCCTCGGCACGATCCTCGGGAAATACAGGCTCCGGCTCGAGAGCCAGGCGCCCATCCGGCACGTGCGCCGGGGGCTCACCATGGGGCCGAGCGGGGGTGTGGCGATGATCCTGGAAGGAGAGCGCGAGAGGCGCGCGGCGGAGCGGCGCGCTGCCGCGGTCCAGGGCAGCCAGGGCACGAGCGGCCGCCGGCCGCCGACGCCGGCCTCGTAGCCCGCGGGCAGCTCGAACCGGAATTCGCACTCCAGCGCGGCCAGCATCAGCTTCATCTGCAGAATGGCCGTCCGCTCGCCGATGCATTTTGCGCAACCCGCGGGGCCGCTCGTGCTGGACCGGCCGCGATGGCCGCGGTACTGCCGGCGCGTGCTCACCGACGAGGGAAGAGGATGAAGACCGAGAAAGAAAGGATGCTGGCGGGCGAGCCGTACGACTTCCGCGACCCGCAGCTCTGCGCCGAGCGGCGCCGCGCGCGCGACCTGTGCCAGGCGCTGAACGCGACCCGCGACGAGCAGCAGGACGAGCGCGCCCGCCTGATCCAGGAGCTGTTCGGCGCGCCCGTCGTCGCCTGGATCGAGCCGCCGTTCTACTGCGATTACGGCACCAACATCTCGCTGGGTGAGCGGGTGTTCTTCAACTTCAACTGCGTTGTCCTCGACGTCGGGCCGGTGCGCATCGGCAACAACGTCCTGTTCGGCCCCGCGGTGCAGATCTACACAGTGAACCACCCGATGTCCGCGGCGGAGCGGCGCACGGGGGTGGAGTTCTCCCGCCCGGTGGACATCGGCGATGACGTGTGGATCGGCGGCGGCGCGATCCTCTGCCCGGGGGCGCGGATCGGCGCCGGCACGGTGATCGGCGCCGGCAGCGTCGTCACCCGGGACATCCCGGGCGGCGTGTTCGCCGCCGGCAACCCGTGCCGGGTTGTGCGCCAGCTCGATCCGCAAGGGGCATGAGGCGAGCCGCAGGACGCCGATCCGGCGCCGCGCAGGCCCACCGCGCCGGGGGCCGGGCGGCGCGGGTGGGATCCGGCGCCGGGCCTCTGCAGGGCGACGCCATGCGCGTCGCCTGGCGCACCTCGGATCGGTGTCAACCGAGCTGTCAACGCGTGTCAATCCCCGGTTGACGGCGCTCGCGGCCGGGCGTCCCACTGGCCGGCTCGCAGGGCGCTGGATCGTGGTGTGCATGGATCCGTCCAGCGCTCGACGTCATGAGCTGCGGATGAGAGGAACTCGTGAGCATCGAACAATTCAA
The DNA here is from genome assembly GCF_051519835.1 of Sorangium sp. So ce176. Classification (NCBI taxonomy): domain Bacteria; kingdom Pseudomonadati; phylum Myxococcota; order Polyangiales; family Polyangiaceae; genus Sorangium; species Sorangium sp. So ce176. Next base: position 8,617,213 of record NZ_CP150371.1, on the reverse strand, counting down.
GTGCCATGTCGGTGTCGCCATGAGGAGGTCAACGATGTACGCGGCCTCGGTGGCGTTCGGATGCGTGGCCCTCCTGGCCGCGTGCGGCGAGAGCGCGACGGACGACGGCGCGGAGCCCGATCCTGAGAGCGGCGTCACTCCCGGCGGCTCCTCGTCGAGCGGCAGCCCTGGCGCTGGAGCGACCTCGGGCGGCAACTCGGGCGCGACCTCCGGCGGTGGCCCGGGCGCCACGTCCGGCAGCGGTTCGGGCGGCGGCCCGGGCGCCACGACGTCGGGTAGCGGTTCGGGCGTCGCGACGTCGGGCAGCGGTTCGGGCGGCAGCTCGACGGGAGATCCCACTCTGGTGGGCTTCGCCGCCCACAGCGCCGATGGCCTGGACACCACGACCGGCGGCGCAGGCGGCGAGGTCGTGACAGTGACTTCCTACGCGGCGCTGGCCGCCGCCATCGGCGATCACACCCCGAGGGTGATCCGGATCTCGGGCACCATCGCCGGCCCTGCCGACGTCGAGATGCTGGACGTCGGCTCCAACAAGACCATCATCGGCCTGGGCACGGGCGCGACGATCGACGGCTTCGGCCTCGACATCAACGGCTGGACGCCGGATCTCGTCGCCGCGCACGGCGTCACGTGCGATCCGGACAAGGCGTCGCTCTTCACGCATGTCTCGAACGTCATCATCCGCAACCTGACCTTCATCAATTCGACGGACGACTCGATCAACGTCCAGTGCTACTCGCACCACGTGTGGGTGGACCACAACACGTTCCGCAAGAGCTACGACGGCTCCGTCGACGTCAAGCGCGGGTCGGACTGGGTGACTGTCTCGTGGAACCACTTCGTGGAGACGGACAAGACCATGCTGCTGGGTCACGACGACAGCAACGGCCCGCAGGACACAGGGCGCCTGCACGTCACTTACCATCACAACTGGCTCGACCACACCGTCCAGCGGAACCCGCGCGTGCGGTTCGGCCAGGCGCACGTCTTCAACAACTTCGCGAACGAGATCAGCGACTACGTCATCGGCCTCGGCACGGGCGCCTCGGTGCACGCGGAGGGCAACTACGTCGACTCGGTGAAACGCACATCCAAGGAGTACGGCGGGACCGACCTGACGTGGACAGACACCAACATCGTGGTCGAGACGCTGCACGGCGGGGTCGAGAACGGCAAGGGGTTCGACCCGACGGCGTACTACGCGATCCGCGCTGATCCGGCAGCCGACATCCCGGCCATCGTCATGAGCCAGGCCGGCGCAGGGAAGCTGACAGGGATGGAGTAGCTCTCCGCGCGCTCGATGCCGGTTCTGGAGAGGTCTGGCCGAACGGGCCGGTCACGAGCCCCTACCGGTCGCCCCAGAACCTGCCCCCGAGCGGCAGCTCGACGGTCGAGCCCGCCTCGACCGAGCGCTTCCACGTCGCAGCGGCCCACGGAGAGCTTCCCGGCTTGTGATCCGGGCGAGCGGCTCCAGGATGTCCTTCCAGACAACGGCGCGAGGAGGCGCGAGAGAGCCATGCTGCAAAAGCCGATCGAAGGGGGTGCGTGTTTCCTGTGCGAGGCCAGCTCGGCGCGCTGGAACGACCCGGCGGCCGCCGGGGATCCGGCCCAGGCGGGCCGCGAGACGGAGGGGCTCTCGAGGCGGCTCGACGAGCTGAGGAGCGGGAAGTGCACCCCCGAGGACCTCCGGTCCCACCTCCTGCAGATGTGCGCGATGTGTCAGAAGGTGCTGATGGACGTGGGCGAGGGCGCGACGAAGGCGGAGGTCATCTCCCGGCTGGAGTACCGCGTTGCCCGCCTCGGGGATGTGGCGCGGGCGGAAGGCGCGGCCGCGCGCTGAGGGCGCCGGCCGGTCCGCGCGCCGCGCGCCGCTGCGTGGCGGCTCAGAAGCTCACCGGGGCTTCCGTGCGCGACGCCGTCGCGCGACGGTAACGCTGCGCGGGAAAGCGCGTCGCGGCGCGCCGCCCGGAGCGGGAGCGGGCGAGCGGCGCGGGGAAAATCGCGTGCGAGGAGGTCGGTCCACCCTCTACGCTGAGCGCCTCCTCGAACCGCGAAGGTTGCCATGAGCGATGACATCGTCGAGCTGACCACGAAGCACACGTACGGCACCTGGCGCGCCCAGCGCGGCTGGAAGCCGATCCACGTCACCCGCGCCGAGGGCTGCGCCTTCTGGGACGCGGCCGGCAAGCGCTACCTGGACCTGTCTTCCCAGCTCATCTGCTCGAACCTCGGCCACCAGAACGAGGCCGTGATCGAGGCCATCTGCGCGCAGGCGAGGCAGCTCGCCTACATCAGCCCCGCGCACACGTGCGAGGTGCGGGCCAGGGCGGCGCAGAAGCTGCTCGAGGTGATGCCGAAGGGGCTCGACAAGTTCTTCTTCGCGACGTCGGGCACGGAGGCGAACGAGGCGGCGTTCAAGATGGCGCGGCTCTACACGGGCAAGCACAAGATCATCGCGCGCTACACGTCGTACCACGGCTCGACGGCGGGCTCGGTCGCGGCGACGGGCGACTTCCGCCGCTGGTTCATCGAGCCGGCGGGCAAGATCCCGGGCGTTGTGTTCGGCCCCGAGGTGAACTGCTATCGCTGCCCCCTCGGCCGGAGCTACCCCGAGTGCGGCGTCGCGTGCGCCGACTACCTGGCCTACATGATCGACCACGAGGAGAACGTGGCGGCGGTGATCGTCGAGCCGATCGTGGGCACGAACGGCGTGCTCATCCCGCCGGCCGAGTACCTGCCCAGGATCGCGGAGATCGCGCGCAAGCGCGGCGTGCTCCTCATCGCGGACGAGGTGATGAGCGGCTGGGGCAGGACAGGAAAGTGGTTTGCTGTCGATCACTGGGGCGTGGTCCCGGACATCCTGACGACAGCGAAGGGCGTGACGAACGCGGCCGCGCCGCTCGGGGTTGTCGCGACCTCCCGCGCGATCGCGGACTATTTCGACGACAACATGTTCGCCCACGGCCACACCTACGAGGCCCACCCGCTCACGCTGGCCCCCGTGATCGCGGCGATCGACGAGTACCGCCGGCTGGATCTCCTGAACCGCTCGACGAAGATGGGCGCGATCGTGGGCGAGAAGCTCCGCGCCCTGAAGGAGAAGCACCCCTCGATCGGCGACGTTCGCGGGCTCGGCCTGTTCTGGGCGGTGGAGCTCGTGAAGGACCGCGCGACGAAGGAGCCGTTCAACGTGCCGCAGGACAAGGCGGCCCGGCGGCCGCTCGTGGTCGACGCGGTCGTCGCCGAGGCGGCGAAGCGCGGGGTGTCCCTCATGGGGTGGGTGAGCCACCTGCTCGTGGCGCCGCCGCTCATCATCAGCGAGGCGGAGATCGACGAAGGGATCGCGGCGCTCGACGCGGCGCTCGACGCGGCGCTCGACGTGGCGGACCAGAAGCTCTCGGCCTGAGGCGCCGAGGGCGAGGCGGCCCCTCGTGGGCGGTCCCCGGACCGGGCACGACCCGGGGCGCCGCGAGCGGGCCGGGGCAGGGGGCTCGCGGCGCGTGCTATGCTCGCGCGTATGACCGCACGTACGAACGGCTTGCTGCCCCGTCCGCCCCGGAACACCGGGCCGATCGAGCTGCGAGACTTCGGCCCGACCGGTCGCCGGCTGGGCACCGAGGCCGACTGCTACGACGGCAGCCCGTGGGAGCTGCACCGCGGGGAGCTGATCGAGCAGATGGGGAGCAAGGATATCCACGGCATCGTGATGGCCCTCATCGCCGCGCTCTTCCGGACGCACGCGCGCGAGGGGCTCACCGTGATGACGGACGTCTACTGCGACCTCAGCGACCCGGGGGGGCCGTCGCTCCGGGCGCCGGACGTGGTTGTCGTGGGCGATCTGTCGTCGCCGCGGAACGACGCGTACCGCGGCACGCCGGTGCTGGCCGTGGAGATCCGGGGCACGCAGTCGCGGCGTTACCTCGAGGAGAAGGTGAAGCTCTACCTGGAGCACGAGTGGCCGTGGGTGTGGATCGCCCACGCGGAGCGGCGAGAGCTCGAGGTCGTGCGGCCGGGGACGGCGTCGATCACCTACCGGCCGGGCGCGGAGGTGCCGCTGTTGCCGGAGCTGGGCAAGCATGGCCTCGGCGCCGTGCCGGTCGCGGCGCTGTTCGAGGAGCGCGACGCGTCGCGGTTCACGGACGAGTGGGTGCAGGCGCGCACCGAGGCGCGCACCCAGGCGCGCGCGATCCTCGCGGTGCTCTCGGCGCGCGGGCTCGCGGTGCCGGCGGTGGTGCGGGCCCGGGTGCTCGCGTGCGAGCAGCCGGCGGCGCTGGAGCGCTGGCTCACCAGCGCGGCGACGGCGGCCAGCGCCGAGGCGTTCGCTGCCGCTGTCGATCGCGGGTGATCCGCTCTCCGCCGCCTGCCCGACGGGGCGGGCGGCGGCGCGGGGCACGCCTGCCGGGGGTCTCCCCTCTGGCCGCGCCCGCCGTCACCGCGGCGGCGCCGAGCCGCCCGCGCACGCGGCGGCGCGCCCGAGGAGCAGCGCGCGCTCGCGGGCGTTGCGCGTGAGCGACGCCGCGCGCTCGAACTCCGCGCGGGCCTCGTCGAGGCGGCCGAGCTTCGCGAGCAGGTCGCCGCGCACGCTCGGCAGCAGGTGGTAGCTCGCGAGGGAGCGCTCCGACGTCAGCGCATCGACGACGGCGAGGCCCGCGGCCGGGCCGAACGCCATCGAGAGCGCGACGGCGCGGTTCAGCTCGACAACGGGGGACGGCGTGATCCGGGCGAGCGCCGCGTAGAGCGCCGCGATGCGCGCCCAGTCCGTCTCCTCCGCGGTCCGCGCGCGCGCGTGGCACGCGGCGATCGCGGCCTGGAGCGCGTACGGGCCGAGCGCGCCGCCGAGCGCCGCGGCGCGCTCGAGCGCCGCGAGGCCACGGCGGATCAAGAGGTGATCCCAGCGCGCGCGGTTCTGTTCCAGGAGCAGGATGGGCTCGCCCGACGGGCCGATCCGCGCCCTGGAGCGCGAGGCCTGGATCTCGAGGAGCGCGACGAGGCCGTGGACCTCCGGCTCCTTCGGGACGAGCTCGGCGAGGATGCGGCCGAGGCGGAGCGCGTCCTCGCAGAGCGCGGGGCGCATCCAGTCGTCGCCGGCGGTCGCCGAGTAGCCCTCGTTGAAGACGAGGTAGATGACCTGGAGCACCGACGAGAGGCGGGGGGCGAGCTCGTCGCCGCGCGGGACCTCGAAGGGGACGCGCGCCTCGGCGAGGGTCCGCTTCGCCCGGACGATGCGCTGGGCGACTGTCGGCTCCGGGACGAGGAACGCGCGCGCGATCTCGTCGGTCGTCAGGCCCCCGAGCAGGCGGAGGGTGAGCGCGACCTGCGCCTCGGTCGAGAGGACCGGGTGGCACGCCGTGAACACGAGGCGCAGGAGGTCGTCGCCGACGTCGTCGTCGAGCGCGGCGTCCAGATCCGGCGCGGCCATCGCGCGCTGGGCCTCGATCTCGTGGCCGAGCTCCTCGTGCTTGCGATCGATCCGCTTGTGCCGGCGGAGCTCGTCGATCGCGCGGCGCTTCGCGGTGGCCATGAGCCACGCGCCCGGGTTGTCCGGGACGCCTGACTCGGGCCACCGCTCGAGCGCGGCGACGAGCGCGTCCTGGGCGAGCTCCTCGGCGAGGCCCACGTCGCGCACCATCCGCGCGAGGCCGGCGATGAGCCGGGCCGACTCGATCCGGAAGACCGCGTGGATCGCGCGATGCACATCGGGGGCCGTCACGGCGGCCGATCAGAGCACCTTCCTCCGCCGGCGCAAGCCCCCTTCGCGGGCGCAGGCCCCCCGAGGCGCGCGGTGGCTACTGCTTCGCTTGCTTCGCTTCCGCCTGCGCGCGCAGGCGCTCTTCCTGCTCCCGGAGCTCGGGCGTGAGCGCAGGGCCGAAGTCGTCCGCCGTGAACACCTGGCGAATCTCGATCTCGGACTCCTCCAGCATCGGGTTGGGGCAGCGCTTCACCCACTCGATCGCCTCTTCCTTCGACTTCACGTCCCAGAGCCAGAAGCCGGCGATCAGCTCCTTTGTCTCGGCGAAGGGCCCGTCGACGACGGTCCTCTTCTCGCCGGAGAACCTGACGCGCGCGCCCTTCGTGCTCGGGTGGAGCCCCTCGCCCGCGACCATGATGCCGGCCTTGACCAGCTCCTCGTTGAACTTCCCCATCTCGGTGAGGAGCTGCTCGCTCGGCATGACGCCCGCTTCGCTGTCCTTGGTGGCCTTGATCAGGATCATGAATCGCATGGTCGTGTCTCCTTGCTTCCGTGGTGGTGGAGCTGGGCTCCGGAGGGTCTCTGGCCCGGGGTGAACCCTGGCTTCATCGTCACGACGAACGGGGGACGGCGGGATCGACACGCCGGGTGATCTTTTTTTGCGTTGCCGTTAAGTGTCCGAAATTATTGAAAATTTATCTGCTTGTCCGCCCGAGCGCTGCGCCGGGATCTCAGAAGTGGCTGTGCAGCAGCGCGCCGCCGCCGCCCGGCAGGATCGCGGGCGCGAGGGCGACCGAGGTGCCCTGCTCTGGCGCGGTGAGGAGGAGCACCACGCCAGCGCCGATCCCTGCGAGCCCAAGGGCGCCGAGCACCGTGCTCGAGGTGGTGAGCGTCTGACCCCGTGAGCGGAGGGACATGCCCCTGTCGCTGCACTGCGAGGGCGTCGGGCATTCCTCCTCGAGGTCGCCCTTCGTGCCGAGCGCGAGCCCGCCCATGAGGAGGCTCCCGCCCAGGGCCGCGGCGCCGACGCCGCCGACAACGAAGGCGAGCGTGCGCCGGCCGCTGGAAGAGGGCGCGGATGCGGTGTCCGGGGGAGGCGAGGGGGGGGCCTGCGGCGCGGTGGAAACGGCGGTCGCCGGCGGCGGCGGTGGCGGCGCGGCGGCGGCCGGCGGCGGATCGAGGCGGACGTTCTCGCGCGCCCCTTCCCCGAGCGACACGCGCGTCTCCTTCTGCCGGCCGTCTTCCCACCTCGCGACGATCACGTGGTCCCCGGGATCGACCGGGAGCTCGGCGCCGACGCTGCCTTGCGGCAGCGCCGTTCGATCGAGGCGCAGCTCCTCCGGCGCCGGCGCGCCCTGCGCGAGCTCGATGACCAGCTTGGGCAGGCGCGGCTCGAGCGCCGTGAGCTCCTGCTTGGTGGTGGGCAGGCGGGGATCGCTGGGCTCCAGTTGCGGCAGTAGCTCGTTGAAGTGCCGCCATGCGCTCGCCACCCGCCCGATCTCCTTCTCGCACAGCGCGAGGTTGTACAGGGTGCCGCGGGCTGGATACGTCTCCTGGCTCTTGTGGAAGAGCGGAATCGCACGCGGGCAGTCGCGCGCCTCCGCCAGCGCGACGCCCTGCTGGAAGAGCTCGTACGCCGCGTCCTTAGGGACTTTGGGCTGCGCGGACGCCGCGCCGCTCATGGCGCAGAGGACAGCGAGCGACAGCGCGACGCGTACTGCGGCAAGGTCTCTTGTTGGCCTCACTCGTAGAGCTCCCGATAGTTCCTGGGCGTCTTGGTTGTGCTGTTCGCCGACGGGGCCTGTCTTGGCGGTGCTGGCGCAGCGGCGGTCGCGGGCGGCTTGAGCTTCAGCGGTGGTGGCTTCGGGGGCGGCGGTGCCGGCGTCGGCGTGGACCCGGCAGAGGCGCTCCGGGTGGGCTCCGGGTTGGCCGGAGGCGCAGGGGGCGCGGTCTCGGTGGGGGCGACGGTGGCCGCCACCTCAGGGGCTGCTGTCCCGATGTGCGTCACCGTCACCGAGCTGGCCGCGCCCGGGGACGCAGACACGGGCTCGGGCGCTGGGCTCGATGCCACGGGCGCGCCGCCGTCCACGGGCCCGCTCGCCGTCAGGCGCCACGCCAGGAAGAACCCGGCCACGACGAGCGCGCCGGCGGCGCCGGCGAGCAGCGCCACGCGGCTGCGGGGCGCACGGCTCCGCGTGGTGTTGCCCCAGGCGTGCGGCAGCATCGCGTGCGCCGTCCCCGCCCCCTCGCCGCCCGACGACGACGGAGCGCCGGGGCGAACCGGCATGGGCTCCGTCATGCCCTCGGGCGCGACGGGGGTCTCGCCCCGTGAGGGCGACGACGTGCCGAGCGCGCCGGAGGGCCCAGGGGCCGGCGGGTACCCGGCGCGGGCGGCGGGCTCCGGCAGGAGCCGATCGATGCTCTCGAACGAGAGCCTCGCGCGCTGCGTCCCGAAGGGCGCGAGCACGCGGCCGATCTCTGTCACGCTCTGGACGCGGACCGCCGGGTCCTTCGCGAGGCACCGGCCCACGAGCGCGCCCACGGCCGGCGGCAGATCCGGCCGCAGGGTCAGGAGGGATGTGGGCGTGTCCATCATGATGGCGGCCGTGACAGCGGTGATGCTGTCGCCCTCGAACGGGTGCCGCCCTGTCAGCATGCGATACAGGATCACGCCGAGGGCCCAGATGTCGGTCCGCACATCCGCATATTTCAGGCTGCGGATCTGCTCGGGCGACATGTAGTGGATGGAGCCCATGATGAGGCCAGTCGCGGTGAGGCTCGCTTCCTTGACGGAGTCGCCAGTGGCGATGAACTTCGACAGCCCGAAGTCGAGGACCTTGAGGAGGGGAGCCCCGTCGGGGCGGCGGGTGAGAAAGAGGTTCTTCGGCTTGAGGTCGCGGTGGATGATGCCGCGCGCGTGCGCCTCGGCGAGCGCCTCGCAGGCCTGGAGGAGGTAGTCGGCGGCCTCGGCGAGCGGGAGCGGTCCGCGGGTCTGGAGCACCTGGCCGAGATCGTCGCCGGTCAGGTGCTCGAGCACCATGTAGGCCGCGCCCGAGTCCAGCGTGCCGACGTCGATGACGCGCGCGATGTGCTGTCCGTCGAGGGCGGCGGCGGCGCGGGCCTCGCGGAGGAACCGGGCGCTGGCGTCGGGGAGCGCTGCCGCCTCCGGGAGGAGGAACTTGATGGCGACGCGGCGCTCCAGGACGAGGTGCCACGCCGCGAGGACCACGCCCATGCCGCCGGCGCCGAGCACGCGCTCGATGCGGTACTTGCCCGCGAGGACGTCGCCGGCAACGGGGACGCCGGAGGGGACCGCGGGGTGCTGCTGCATGGTGGGAAGGAGAGGGTAGCCGCGGGGTGGTGCGCAGTACAAGAGGCGGGCGGCTTCCACGGGTAGGTCGGGCCGGCGATGCCGTGACGTAAGGCGGCCTGATGACCGTCCGGCAGTGGCCCGGTGGGGTCGCCGCGACACCAGGGGCGCTGCGACGCGCGGAGGCCATGGCGAGGCGAGGCAGTGCTCCGCGAGGCAATGCGGTGCTCCGCGTGGACTGGCGCTCACCCGTCGGAGCGAACGCAGCGCGTGAGCCGCCGATCGCGGACCGAGTTGTCCTGCGACGCGCCGTTGTTGAAGTTGACGACGATGGCCCTGTCGGCGCTGACGAGGGCAGGCGTCGAAGACCAGAAGATGGTCGACGGTGTCCCCGAGAAGATCTGCGGGTCGATCGCCGGCCCCAGCAGCCGATCATCGACGATCGAGAGCAGCTCCTTCGCGCTCGGCAGCCGCCAGTCGCTCTTGCCGGCGAGGGTGAGGTCCTCGCAGTGCGCGAGCGCGTCGCTCCAGTCGAACGTCCCGGTGGCGTGCTGGCGCTGCCAGACGAGCCCCGTCGAGCGATCGAGCGCCCATTCCTCGCCGAACGACGACAGATCGGCCGGCGGGATCGCCTGCCCGCCCCCGACGCACAGCGCCCGCGCGTTCGTCGTGCCCGCCTTCGGGTGGTACCCGATGGATGCGTCGCTGGCGAGCACGCCCCACGCGAACGAGCCGTCCGTGCCGGCGACGTCGGTCGCGGACCAGTAGATGCTGTCCGGGGTCGTCACGAAGATGTCCTGGAACGCTGTCGTGTTGCCGAAATCGATGATCGAGACGAGCTCGCGCAGGGTCGGCAAGCGCCACCCTGTCAGGCCGCCGTGGTTCTCGACGGCGAGGGCGTCGCAGTGCTCCTTCGCGGCAGCGAACGTGAACGTCACGTCCTCCAGCCCTTTTTCCCAGGCGAGCCCGGTCACCGAGTCCCTCACGGTGTCCTCGCGATCCGTGTAGGAGGGAACGGCGATCTCGTAGCTGCCGTCCTGTCCGAAGAAGGGCTCGGACGGTCCCGGACACTGCCCCAGTACGATCGCCCCGTCCGAGCAGCGTTTCGTCGGCGAGTCCGGCCACGTCACCGGAATAGACGGCGGTCCCCCGCCGGTGTCTCCACCTGCCCCTCCAGCGCCGCCAGCAGCGGTACCGCTGTCTCCCTGAGCGCCTGAGGCTCCGGTACTACCGGCGCCGCCTGCGCCCTCGCTCTTTGCGTAGCTGCTCCAGTCCGCACCGATGATCTGCGCGCACCCGACAGCCGCGGAAGCCAGAAGTACGACCAGCGCCGTCGATGCCCCTGCAGCCGCCAGCTTCTCGCCCATCATGGCCCTGGAGCGTCTTCTGGTTGCGCTCCCGCTGTCAAGAAAGCCGGAGTGCATGATGCGGCGAGTGCGAGACGCACCCGTATGGTCGGTATGCAGTGCGCCGAGGTTGTTGGAGAAGAGATCCGCGCTCACGGGCGGGCAGGCCAGGTGACGCGCGCCGGCACGAGCCGCGGCTCGACGGTCCCGTTGCCCAGCTCGCCGTTCTTGTTGTCGCCCCAGCAGAGCATCTCGCCGGTGCGCTTCAGCGCGCAGGTATGGTCGTCGCCGAGCGCCAACTCCACGACGTCGGTCAGCCCGATCGGCTGCGGGGTGAAGCCGGTGTCCTGCGTCCCGGTGCCGAGCTGCCCCTTCGCGTTGTCGCCCCACAGAAGCACTTCGCCGCTGGCCAGCACCGCGCCGGAGTGCTGCCCGCCGAGCGAGAGCCAGCGCGCATCCACGAGCTCGAGGATCTCCCGCGGCTCCGCCTCGGTGTTCACGACGCCTGTCCCGAGGCGGTACTGCGTCCCCTTGCCCCAGCAGGAAGCCACGCCCTGCGCCGGCGCCGCGCATGTGTGCAGGGCGCCCGCCGCCGTCAGCGCGACGCTGGTCAGGCCCACCACGGCCGTCGGCGTGGTCTTCGGCTGGAAGCCGCCGACCCCGAGCTGGCCGTCCTGGTTGTGGCCCCAGCAGCGCATCGTGCGCTCGCCCATCCGCTCGATCATGCCCGCGCAGGTGTGCGAGAGCCCGGCGCTCACCGAGGCCACGTCGTCCAGGACCACGGCGGGCACGAACAGATCGGCCTCGTCGCCGTACCCGAGCTGGCCGGAGCTGCCCTCGCCCCAGCACCAGAGATCGTGCGACGCCGTCACCGCGCACGTGTGGGTCCCGCCGACGGCGACCTGGGTCGCGCCCGTGAGGTCCCTCGCGCGCACCGGGGAGAGGGCGTTCATCGCCTCATCGTCGCCGAGCTGCCCGCTGTTGCCTGCGCCCCAGCACGCCACCGCGCCGTCCGTCAGCACCGCGCACGTGTGCGTGCGCGCCGACGAGAGGCTCGCGGCGACCCGGTCGGCGGCGCCGCCGAGGCCGACGACCTGCCGGGGGATCTGCCGATCCTGCTGGAGCGTGCCGTCGCCGAGGTTGCCCCATGTATTCCTGCCCCAGCACCAGACCGTGCCGTCGCTGAGCACCGCGCACGTGTAATCCGTGCCCGCCGCGATGTGCTTCGGCACGACGCACGCGCCCTGCACGCACTGGCCGCTGCACGGCTTGTCGCAGCTCCCGCAGTGCGCGGTGCTCGAGAGGAGGTCCACCTCGCAGCCGTTCTCGGGGCCCTTGTCGCAGTCGCCGCGGTTCTCCTCGCATGCCGGCGATTGGCAGATGCCGTCAACACAGCGGGATGTGCCGCCCATGGTCGAGCAGGCGACGTCGCACGCGCCGCAGTGCTCCGCGTCCGTCCTCACGTCGACGCACGCCCCATCGCACGTCACCTCGTCGCCCGGGCACCCGTCGCCGCCGCCGCCGCTCCCGCCGCTCCCGCCGCTCCCGACACTGGAACTGGATGATGGTCCGCCAGTCGTTGATTCAGCGCTGGCGTACTCGTTCCAGTCTACGCCGATGATCTGCGCGCAGCCGATCGCCGCGGAAGCGACAAGGCCTGCCAGATTCGCCGCCATACGCGCAGATACCAGCTTCTCGCCAGCCATGGCGCGAGAGAGTCCCGCACGAGGATCTCGCCGTCAAGAAAGCAGCGAGGCAGGGTGCTTATCACCGCACGCTATTGCTGGTCTCGACACGCCCATGGTGGTTCACGCCGTGGCCGTGTGAAGCTCATTGATAAAGAATGACATGCAGCCCGGGGCCTAACGCCTCTTCGCGGAGTAGAGCTTCTGCCCTCCGTCCTTGTCCGAGGCGAGGTACAGCGTGCACTCGTCGGGCGAGAGCGACGGCGTCATGACGGCGTGGGACGGATCCAGGTTCGACAGCAGCATCCTCGCCGTCTGCCCGGCCACCGGGAGCCCGTCGGGGCCGAGCTTCACGTAGAAGCTCCGCAGCACCGACGCCGCCGCGCAGCCGCCGCGCGGGCTGTAGAGCGCCTGGAAGAAGAGCACGCCGCCGTCCGGCGTCACCCACGGGGCGAGCTCGTCGCCCTGCGCCGGGCAGCTGCCCGGCAGGGTGATGTCGAGCGCCTGCGCCTACGGCTCGGCGCCGAGCCGCTCGGCGCCCTTCTTCTGCTGGAGCCGGTGCTTGATGGCGCCGAAGAGGACCGGCGCCACCGAGACGAAGATGATCAGGTAGACAACGCGCTCGATCTGCTTCGCGTCGAAGATCTTGCCAAGGAAGTACCCGAGGAAGGTCATCGAGAAGACCCAGAGAACGCCGCCCGCCACGTTGAAGATCGCGAAGCGCCGGTAGGCCATCTGGCCCACGCCCGCCACGACAGGCGCGAACGTCCGCGCGAACGGCATGAAGCGCGCCAGGATGATCGTCTTGCCGCCGTGCCTCTCGTAGAACTTCTGCGTCGCGATCAGGTGATCCTTGCGGAACAGCAGCGACTGCTCGCGCGTGAAGATCTTCGGCCCGGCGCGCCGGCCGATCGAGAACCCCACCGCGTCGCCGATGATCGCCATCGCCATCAGCGTGACGTTCATCAGGAGCAGGTTCTGGAAATTCGTCAGGTTGAACGGGTTGATGAGCCCCGCGTTGACGAGCACCCCGGCCGTGACGAGCAGCGAGTCGCCGGGAAGGAAGAACCCGATGAGCAGCCCCGTCTCGGCAAAGATGATGATCATCAGGACGGGGTAGCCGCCCCACTCGAGGAGCGACTCGAGCTCCCTCAGCCTGCTGAAAAATTCACGGAGGAGTTCCACGCCCGCTCGATAGCTCACCCCGGCGGCCGCGTCGAACCCCGCGTGCGCCCCCGCGCCGACCCGCGCCGCCACAGGGCTCCCGTCGGCCGGCGCGGCCGCGCCAGCGTCCCGGCAGCGTCGACGCCGGCCGAGGGGCACCCCGTCGACCCGCGGCGCCGCGCCGCGCCCCTCCCGAACCCCCGGGGCGAGCCCCGCGCCTCATGCCGGCGGTGGCAGCGCGCTACGTCGCATACCGCGCCAGGTACTCCTTGAGGTGCAGCTTACGGGCCGTGTTCTCGGACGACATGTAACGTACCGTGCCGAAGATCTCCCGCTCGGGGCCCCACGCCCGATCGTAGCGGCCGAGCACCCAGAAGATGCCCGAAGTCGAGTTCGGATCGCGGCCGTCGAGCGCATAGCGGTTGTTGAGCTCGACCATCACCTCCAGCGCCTGGCGCGGGGTCGGCGACCACTCCAGGATCTTCTTGCCCCAGAGCATCCGCAGGTAGTTGTGAATCCGCCCCTCGCGGAGGAGCTCGCCCTGCGACGCGTTCCAGATCCGGTCGTACGTCGCCCCGGCCGCGAGCGCCTCGAGCGAATAGACGCGCGGGCGCCTGTCGCGCTCGTGCTTCTTCAGCGTCGCGAGCGCCCAGTCCGGAAGAGACTCGTAGTCGGTCGGGTCGCGCTTCCACGAGAGGCGCGGGCCGTCGCCCTCGCTCGCCCCCAGCGCGAAGGCGTTGAACCCGAGCTCCCGCCACGTGACGAGCTGCTCGAGGAACGCCTCGGCCGAGGGGCTCATCCCCCAGAACCCCTCGCGGCTGCCGCTCGGCCGCTTCACGCCGTCGTCCGGGCGGCCGAGCCTGTCGCGCCGGAAGCCCTCGCGCCGGGCGACGGCGGCGAACACCTCGTGCGCCGCGAGGTGGCCGAAGTGCAGGTACGGCGACAGGCCGCTCGCCGCGCCGGCGTCCGGGTGATCGCGCTCGTCCATGTAGCGCGGGAGCCGCTCCGAAACGAAGCGCGCGAGCTCCTCGCCGGCAGCCTCGGGGCCGCCCCGGCGGGGCACCGGCGCGACGGCGTGATCGATGGGGAGCGCGGCGAGCGCGGCCGGGTCGCCCCCGAGCAGCGCCGGCGAGGCCGCGGGCCACCGCCGCGCGATCGCGCGGGGGAGGGGAGCCGACGGCCGGAGCCGCGCCCTCTTCAGCGGATCGGCCGCGGGCAGCGCGCCGAGGTGATCGCCGATCACCCGCTGCCAGAAGATGCGGAACGAGCGCGCTGTCGTGAACACCCGATCGGCCGCGCGGACAGGCAAGAGGCCGTTCGAGTCCACCTGCTCCAGGCGGACCGGCGCCTGCCGCGCCGCCGAGGCGACCATGCGCGGGAGAAAGAAGCACGGGTAGTCGTCGGTCACCACCACGCACGCCCGCGCCGCGAGCGCGGCGAGCAGGCCCTTGCCCGCCCCCTCCGCGGGCTCGACGTAGGGGTGATACAGCGCGCCCGCCGCCGCGAACCGGCGCGCGTTGTCGGCCATGCCGTCGATCACGAAGCGATGGAGCCTGTCGCTCGCCCAGCGGTAGCCGCACCGGAGCGCCTCGAGCACGACGAGCGGCCGATCGAGCTCCGACGCCCAGGCGATCGCCCGCTCCAGGCCGAAATTGTGGCGTGTCCGGCGACTCGCGATCATCCAGTAAAGGACGTGATCGCCGCCCTCGCGCACGGGCATGGCGTTGCGGGTGCGGATCCGGAGATCAGGGACGCTGCTCGAGATCACGCCGGCCTCCTAGCACGGCCCGGTCCGGAGCGCGCAGGACGCCCTGGAATCGCGCGCGAGGCGGCGCGAGGGCGGCCAGGACGGCGCGGGGCGCCCGCGCTTGCGGTGCGGTGAGGGCGGCCTCAGGTACCGGCGCAGCGGTCGTTGATCCATGCACGCAGGCACGAGCACGACGCGCGAGGAGGGGCAACATGGCTCTTGATATCCTGAAAGAGCGGGGGACTCCGCTCGACCGCCAGGGGTTCAACTGGCGCGATCTGGTCCAGGTACCGTACAGCAAGCTCGACGACGACGCCTTCACCCGGATCCGCGTGATCCTGATGAACGGTATCGAGCTCGAGAGCGTGCGGTTCCTGCACAGCTTCGCGCGCATGAACCGGGATCTCCGCCGCGTGCTCGCCCAGGTGCGGCGCGTCGACCACCACCAGGTCACGCTGATCAACTGGCTCAACCCGCCGGACCAGTCGCCGCTCGAGACAACCATCGGATACGAGCAGGTCGCCATCGAGATCACCGCGCACGCCGCCCTGGCCGAGCCTGACCCGTACCTCGCGCAGGTCTATCGCTTCGGCATGCTCGAGGACTACGACCACCTCTATCGCTACTCGGCGCTCCTCGATCGCCTGGAAGGCAAGGACGCGAACAACATCCTGCAATCGTACACCGACGTGACGGTGGGCCGCCCGACCGCGGTGGAGCACCGCGCCCCCGAGGACGACGTGCGCGCGCCGTACGACCGCAGGACCGCGAGCCCGATCACGAAGCTCAACGCGCTCACGATCATGGCCGCCGAGCAGCAGACGCACAACTACTACGTCAACGTCGGGCCGTTCTTCACGGACCCGGTGGCGCGGCTGCTCTACGCCGAGATCGCCTCGATCGAGGAGCAGCACGTCACCCAGTACGAGTCGATGATCGACCCCGAGGAGACCTGGCTCGAGAAGTGGGTCCTGCACGAGGCCAACGAGGTCTACAATTACTGGAGCTGCCTCCAGCAGGAGCAGAACGCGCACCTCAAGCGGATCTGGGAGCGGTTCCTCGATTACGAGCTGGGGCAGCTCCACGTGGCGATCGAACATCTCAATCGGATCGAGCGGCGCGACGCGGCCGAGATCCTGCCCGCCTCGCTGCCGGACCCGGTCTCCCAGAAGAGCCACCGGCAGTTCGTGCGCGACGTGCTCTCCCGGGAGGTGCACCTCCGCGCCGTCGGCGAGCACATCGTCGACCCGAGCGTGATCCCGGAGAGCGCCGCGACGCTCGCTTACCGGCAGCAGCTGAACTCCGCCGGCTCTCCTTCGGAGATCGTGGCCGCCGGCTACCGGTACACGCCGGGCACCGAGCTCTCGCGGCGAGCCGAGAAGATCGACGGACAGAAGGAGGCGACGCCATGAAGCAGATCACGACAGGGACCAACACGACGGGCATCGCGACCTCGCCCCTCGACAGCAAGGAGCTCATCGAGGCGGCGCAGGCGATCCCGCCGAGCTCCCCCGGCAGCG
The DNA here is from genome assembly GCF_051519835.1 of Sorangium sp. So ce176. Lineage (NCBI taxonomy): Bacteria > Pseudomonadati > Myxococcota > Polyangiales > Polyangiaceae > Sorangium > Sorangium sp. So ce176. Next base: position 8,600,752 of record NZ_CP150371.1, on the reverse strand, counting down.
AGGCCGACGCCGCGGCGGTCAGGACCGAGTACGCGCGCGAATCGGGCACTGTCGGGAGCGTGCCGCCGCCGGCGAGCCTGAAGGGGGTGATCAAGGCGGCCGGGGAGCTCATCCAGGGCAGGCCGCCGGCGCTCCTCATCGACAAGCTGGGAGAGCGCCTCCAGTTCGAGCGATCGGGCACGCGCCTCTACGAGGCGCTGATCGCCAAGTACGACGCGGAGGGCGGCTTCGACGGAGGCCCGAGCCGCGCCGATCTCGAGGCGATCCGCGACGATGAGCTCAGGCACTTCGACCTGCTGAGGCGCGCCATGGAGCGGCTCGGCGCCGATCCGACAGCGATGACGCCCGGGGCCGACGTGATCGGCCTGGCGTCGTCCGGCGTGCTCGCGGTCGCCGTGGAGCCCAGGATCAACTTCGGGCAGAGCCTGCAGGCGCTGCTCGTGGCAGAGCTGACCGACAACGATAGCTGGCGGATGCTCATCGACCTGGCGGTGGCGTATGGCCAGGACGAGATGGCGGCCGAGTTCCGCGTGGCCGAGCAGCACGAGGCGCGCCACCTCGAGCTCGTGCGATCGTGGCTGTCGAGCAGGCTCGCGCTGGACGCGCGCGGCGCGCCCGCCACCACGACACCGCAGCAAGCGGCCTGACGCGCGGTCCATCCCCGCGGCGCGACGCGGCGCGACGCGGCGCGACACGGCGATGGACCGGCCCCCGGGATCTGGGTATGACGCTCGGCGCGCGGGCGCGGCGCATGTGGGGTGCGGCCGCCGGCTCCGCGCGTCGGGTGAACCCATGAACCTGCCCCAGAAGCTCCGAACGCTGTTCCTGCTGCCCCTCGCCGCGCCGCTCGCCTGCGGCGGCGCCCCGGCGCCCGCCCCGGCGCCGCCCCAGCAGGCCGCCGCGCCGCCGCCCCCGGCAGCCGCCCCGGCGGCCGCCGCGCCCGCCGCGCCGGCGAAGGAGGCGCCGCGCGCGGACGCGTCGCTCATGCCCAGGCGCCTTCTCTTCGGCAACCCGGATCGCATGTCCCCCAAGATCAGCCCGGACGGCCAGCGGCTCGCGTTCCTCGCCCCCTCCGAGGGCGTGCTCAACGTGTGGGTCGGTCCGGCCCAGGATCCGAAGGCGGCCAAGCCGGTCACGAAGGAGAAGAGCCGCGGCATCCGCACCTTCCTGTTCCCCTACGCGAGCGATCATGTCCTCTACCGCCAGGACAAGGGCGGCGACGAGAACTGGCACATCTACGCCGTCGAGCTCAAGACCGGCCAGATCAAGGATCTCACGCCGTTCGAGGGCATCGCCGCGCAGATCGAGGGGGTGAGCCAGAAGCTCCCGAACGAGGTCCTGATCGGCATGAACGATCGGGACAAGAAGCTCCACGACCTCTACCGCGTCGACATCCGTACCGGCGAGCGCAAGCTCGTGCGGCAGAACGACGGCTTCGTGGGGTTCGTCGCCGACGACGACTTCAAGGCGCGGCTCGCGATGCGGATGACGCCCGACGGAGGCCACGAGTTCCTCGACGTCACCGGCAAGGAGCCGAAGCCGTTCGTCGCGTTCGGGCCGGAGGACGCCGTCACGAGCAGCGTGCTCGGCTTCGACGCGACCGGCAAGACGCTCTATTTCCGGGACAGCCGCGGCCGCGACACCTCCGCGCTGGTGACGCTCGATCTCCGGACCGCGAAGCCCACGGTGCTCGCCGAGGACGCGAAGGCCGATGTCTCCGGCGTCATCGTCCACCCGAAGACGGAGAAGGTCCAGGCCGTGGCGTCCGAGTACGAGCGCAAGCGCTGGCAGGTGGTCGACAAGGCCATCCAGCCGGACCTCGACGCCCTGCGCGCGGTCGCCGACGGTGAGCTGGACGTGCTGAGCCGCTCGCTCGACGACAGGCGCTGGACTGTCGGTTACACGGTCTCCGACGGCCCCGTCCGGTACTACCTCTACGACCGCGGCACGAAGAAGGCGACGTTCCTCTTCTCGAACCGGCCAGCGCTCGAGTCGCAGCCGCTCACGAAGATGCGGCCCGTTGTCATCAAGGCGCGCGACGGCCTCGAGCTCGTGAGCTACCTGTCGCTGCCGCGCGCCGCCGACCCCGACGGGGACGGCAAGCCGGACAAGCCGCTCTCGACGGTGCTCCTCGTCCACGGCGGCCCGTGGGCGCGCGACACATGGGGCCTCAACGGGATGCACCAGTGGCTCGCGAACCGCGGCTACGCCGTGCTGAGCGTCAACTACCGCGGGTCGACAGGCTTCGGGAAGAAGTTCGTCAACGCGGGCAACCTCGAGTGGGCCGGCAAGATGCACAACGACCTGCTCGACGCGGTGGACTGGACGGTGGCGCAGGGCATCGCCGACAAGGCCCGCGTGGCGATCATGGGCGGCAGCTACGGCGGCTACGCGACGCTCGTCGGCCTGACGTTCACGCCCGATACCTTCGCCTGCGGCGTCGACATCGTCGGCCCGTCGAACCTCGTGACCCTGCTCGAGTCGATCCCGCCCTACTGGGCGCCGATGCTCGAGCTCTTCGCCAAGCGGGTCGGCGACCCCCGCACCGAGTCCGGCCGCGATCTCCTGCGCTCCCGCTCGCCGCTCTACCTCGCCGACAAGATCAAGCGGCCCCTCCTCATCGGCCAGGGCGCCAACGATCCGCGCGTGAAGCAGGCCGAGAGCGATCAGATCGTCAAGGCGATGACGAGCAAGGGGATACCGGTGACTTACGCGCTGTACCCCGACGAGGGCCACGGCTTCGCCCGGCCGGAGAACGCGCTGTCGTTCAACGCGATCGCCGAGACGTTCCTCGCGCAGTGCCTCGGCGGCTCCTACCAGCCCGTCGGCGACGACTTCAAGGGGTCGAGCGTCACCGTCCCCGCCGGCGCCGAGGTCGTCCACGGCCTCTCCGCGGCGCTCTCCGGGCGCTGATCCCCGGCCGGCCAGGGATCCCAGCGCGCATCCGCCAGGTGCAGGGCCGCGGCGCGGGCCGCCGCGGCCCGCGCTACGTCCGCTGCGTCGACGGCGGCCGCGCGCTGCGCCGCGATCCGGGCTCGCTCGCCGCGGGCATGCTCGAGAGGTCATCGAGCGTCTCGAGGAGCTGCTCCAGGTCGAACGGCTTGTTGATGATCCTCGTCGCGTCGGGGTGGTTCGGGTCGATGCAGAAGCCGGGATCGCTCAGCGCTGTCACGAGCACGATCGGCACCACCATCCCCTCGGCCGCGAGCGTCTCCATGAGGTGCGGCCCGTCCATGAACGGCATCACGCAGTCGAGGACGATCGCGTCCGGCGGCGCCTTGGAGCGCAGCCGCTCCAGGGCCTCGAGCGGATCGGTGTAGCCCTCGACGTCGTACCCCTCGGCCAGCAGCACCTCTTCCAGCGTCTCGACGATCGCGTCGTCGTCGTCGACGATGACGATGCGCCGTCGCCGCCCTCGTTCTGCGTCTCCTTGCTCGTCGCTCACGCTCACCTCGGTGGAGAACCCCGGTGTCACTTCTGGGACCGGCCGCTGTCGCCGTCGACCCTCGGACGCCCCGTCTGTGCGAATTGTTTACAGGCTCTCCCGGAGCTCGCGCCAGCGATCCCGGTCTCCGCCGCCCGTTTGGCCCTCCGCTGGCCTGGCGCGCCGGGCGCGCGCGGGCTCAGATCCTCGGTTGAGGCTGCCCACCCGGGGGCAGGAGATCCGGAGAGCTCGGCAACCTCGTGTGGAGCTGGACAGGCTTCTGGCGCAGCCGGAGGCGCATGTTGATGAGCTCGACGCCCAGCGAGAAGGCCATGGCGAAGTAGATGTAGCCCTTGCTGATGTGCTGGCCCATGCCGTCGGCCATGAGCACCACGCCGATGAGGAGCAGGAAGCTCAGCGCGAGGATCTTCATGCTCGGGTGGCGCTGGATGAAGGCGCCGATGCGCCCGGCGAAGACGAGCATCACGCCCATCGCGATGAACATCGCCACCATCATGATGGAGATGTGCTGCGCCATGCCGACCGCGGTGATGACCGAGTCGAGCGAGAACACGATGTCGAGCAGCACGATCTGCGCGATGACGGAGGGGAAAGACGCCTTCACCTTCGGCTGGGCGTCCTTGTGCTCCTCGACCTCGAGCTTGTCGAACATCTCGTGGGTCGACTTGCCAATCAGGAACACACCGCCGGCGAGCAGGATCAGGTCACGCCCGCTGAAGTCGTGTCCCAGCAGGCTGAACAGCGTGGCCTTGAGCCCCATCACCCACGAGATCGCGAGCAGGAGGAGCAGCCGCATGCCGAGGGCGAGCAGCAGCCCGATCCGCCGGGCGACCGGTTGCCTCTCCGGCGGCAGCTTTGCCGTCATGATGGAGAGGAAGACGATGTTGTCGATTCCAAGGACGATCTCCAGCGCGCTGAGGGTCGCGAGCGTGATCCAGCCATCGGCGTGCAGAAAGGCGCTCATGTCGGGCATCGGGGTGGCCGTTTGTAGCATGAGGCGCCGGGGCTGCCTGCAACGTCGTGTCACGACCGCTCCGCTCCCCGCTGGAGCGCCCCGCGAAATCCCAGGGGAATCTCGCTCCCGTGTTCAGGGAATCTCGCAACCATTCAAGGCGCGGGGTGCAACCGTGCGCGGGGAGGCCGAGGCCATCGTCGACGCGGACGCGCGCGGCCAGGCAGCGGGGGAGGGCCGCTTGACGTGGGGTGTTGCGATCCGGTACAGATCATAGGAAAGTAAGTTCAAGTGGATCTGCCTTCTTCCTGGCTTTCGGGTGGGCTCCCGAGGGGTGTTGGAGAGCTCGCCGTTCAATGCCGCGCCCTCGCCCTGCCACACGGGCGAGGCGACGGGGACGCCTGTTCCTCACCTGGAACACGTAGCCTCGCGGCGGAGGGGGTGACCTCGTGACCGTGGCGCCGAAGGTCGGCTTTGGGCAGGATGCGCGCTGGGGGGCCCGCGGCGACGACGAGGCGGTCTCGCTGGAGCGGCCGCTCCTGGAGGACGATCCGCCGTCCGACGTGCCGCTGGCGTGCTGGCTGGAAAAGGACGCGGTCTGGCTGCAGATCGAGGGGCTCGACCACGGCCATGAGGTCGTCCTGCTCGGCGCGATGGGCGCGTGGCTCGAGCCCGACTACCAGACCTCGTTCCCGTTCGGCAGCGTGGCCTCCGTGCGCCTCTACTTCCGCGGCGCCGAGATCGGCCCGCTCCCCGCCCGGCTGGTGCTGCAGTCGATGGGCCTGCGGGGGCCGCTCGTCGGGCTGCTGTTCCAGGAGGTGTCGGCCCGCGCGGACGGCCAGATCCGCGACGCGCTGGGCGCCCTCGTCGACGCCGGGGCGGCGAAGGCCGCGGCCGCGAACCTCTTCCGGCCCTCGGCCTCGGACGCCGGACAGGCGCGCGAGATCATCGACGACCCGGGGCGGGTGCGCGACATCCTGAGCGTCCTCTTGCGGAAGAAGGGCGTCGTCCGCAACGCCGCCGAGGGCGCGCCGTCGATGTGCGTGATGCTCAGCGAGGTGGGGGCCGGGACGGTCCGGTGGTTCGGCATCGATGGCTGGAGCGAGGCCGCCGCTGTCGAGATCGCCGGACACAGCTCCGTCTTCCGGTTCAACATCCGGGCGGAGCAGGTGCGCCCGGGCGAGGTCGTGTCCGCGCTGCCGGCCAGGGTCGAGCGCGTGCGCCAGAGCCTCCAGCAGCGGGGCGTCGAGGTCGAGCTCACCGCGCGCTTCCTGCACCCCCACTGGCTCCACCTGCCGCCTGTCGAGGCCGAGGTTGTCGACGTGTCCTTCTCGAGCCTGCGGCTCGCGCTCGGAGGAGGGCAGCCCCGGCTCGAGCCGCGGCTCAAGATCGCGCTGGAGCTCCCGGACGGCGACGACGGCGTCATCCACCTGAAGGGCGAGGTGCGGTCGGTGTCCCCGGGCGAGGGCGCCTCGGCCGAGCTCTGCGCCGTGCACGTCGTCGCCGCGAAGCGCGAGGACGAGCGGCGCTGGCTGCGGCTCGTGTCCCGCATCCTGCACGCGACCACCTACGGAGGGACGGCCTGGCAGGCGGAGTTCTGGGACCTCTTCGCCTCGTCAGGCTACTTCAACCTCTCCGGCCGGCGCCCGGAGCACTTCGAGTCCATCAGGCCGAGCTTCATGCAGATGGCGCAGCGGGCCGCGGCGGCGCCGCACCTCCTGCACAACGTGACCTGCCTCTCCGAGCACGGCATCGAGGGGAACTTCTCGGTGATGAAGCCTTACCACGGCACGTGGATGTTTCATCAGCTCGCGAAGCGGCCCAAGAGCGCCTCGAACCTGAGCTCCCGGCAGGTGCTCCGCGACATCTTCACGCGCTGCTGCGAGTACGCCCTGTCCGACCCGGAGTGCCGGTGGGTCATCGTCTACGCCGAGGCGCACGTCGCGTGGAACGAGCGGTCGTTCTTCGAGTTCGCCCGCAGGCACGAGGCGACGGGGCTCGCCCTCGCGCAGCCGTTCCGCCTGATGGGCGTCGACGTCCCGCTCCTGCCCCCGCCGGGCTCCCGGGCGGACGACGGACCGTTCGAGATCGGCGAGGCGACCCCGGCGGAGCAGGCGGCGCTGCTCGGGCAGCTCTGCGCCACGTCGCCGCGCATGGTCGCGGAGGCGCTCGATCTCGTGCCGGGCCGGCTCGCGATGGGGCCCTGCATCGAGCGCTGGCGCAGCGCGGGCCTCGAGCGGGAGCGCGCGGTCCTCGTCGCGCGTGAGGGCGGCGAGGCGCTGGCGGCCGCCGTCGTCGAGCTCGGCGAGCTCGGCACGAACCTGTTCCGCCTCCTCGACTCGGTCCGCCTCGTCCCCCTGCGCCCCGGCGGAGACGCCGCGCTCGGCCCGCTGCTCGACGCGGCCGGCGGCTGGTTCCAGCGGCACGACAGGACGTCGTTCATCTACTTCGGCGAGCGCGGCAGGCTGAGCTACTCCGGCCCTGCCAGCCTGAACGACCTCGGGGAAGGGCGCCTCTGGATCCTCGCCAGGGAGCTCGTCCCGGAGTTCGTGGAGCATGTTTACCGGCTCACCGAGCCCAAGCCGCCTCACCGCTGAGCTCGCGCCGCGCGGTGGCGCCCCGGGAGCGCGGCACCTACGCTATATCCTCCGGTCGCTCCGGGTCCTCGGCTCCGCCTCGGCCCCGGCTCTCAGGTCTCGGCTCCGGGTCCCGACTCTCCGGCTCTCGACTCTGGGTCTCGGTCGCAGCTCCCCGGACGAGGAGGCATGTACCAACTCAAGATCGACAGGATCAACGCCCTCATCGAGGTCACGTTCAAGGGCGTGGTGCGCGCGGAGGAGGCGCAGGCGTACGCCGCCGAGTACAGGAAGGCGCTCGGCTCGCTCTGCGGCCGGAGGATCCGCGTCCTCGTGGACTTCCGCGGGTTCTCCATCGCCTCCGAGGAGGCGACGGAGCTGCTCCGCGACATCGGGGCGACGTCGGCCGCGATGGGGGTGATCCGGACCGCCGAGCTGGTCCACAGCGATCTCGCGGCGCTGCAGGCGAGCCGGATCGCCCGCGAGGCGGGGACCTCGGAGCTCGTGCGCATCTTCAAGGACGAGGGCGCCGCGCGCGGCTGGCTCCTCGAAGGCCGCGCCGCGCCGTGAGGGCCCGGGTCAGCGCATGACGAGCACGTCCTCGAGGGGGCGGCGGAGCGAGCGCGTCGACGGCGGGCCCGCGAGCGACAGGCGGAAGAGCAGGATCTCCGCCGTCGCGTCGGTGACGTCGAACAGCCGGAGATACCGCGCCCGGAGCGCCGTCGCGAGCGCGACGGTCTCCGGATCCATCCCCTCGCCGCCGCCCCGGACGAGCCGCGCGAACATGTACGGCAGCGTCGCCATCGGGTAGACAGCGATGCCCCGCTGCGTCGCCGTCAGCCACGCCCGCTCGAGCGCCCTGCCGCCCTGGAAGTAGTCCGCGACCCCGGCGCGCGGCATCGTGATCAGCGCGACGGCCATCGCGCCGGCGATCGCCTTGTGCGCCGTCTTCTCCAGCGCCGTGCCGCCGCCCCAGCGCCGCACGAGCTCGAGCGCGCGCCAGTCCCGGCAGACCCGGAACCCCGCGAGATCGGCGGGCGAGAACTCGAACGCGCGGACGAAGATGCCGTCCCGGCGCGCCTCCGCCTCCGCCTCGGTCCAGCGGATCTCCTTCATCAGGTCGGCGTGCGTGCGCTGCACGAGCAGCCGGGCGCGATCGCCGGCGCCGAGGATCGCGGCGATCTCCTCGAGCTCCGCCGGCGACTCGAGCAGGTGCAGGTCCGCCCCCGGGACGGACCGGACCGCGGCGGCGAGCGCGGCCCGGTGCTCGTCCGCGAGCGCGGCCCGCTGGCTCTGGCGCCGGTTCGTGTGCCGGAGGCCGATCGCGTCCCCGAGGCCGTCCATCGCGTGGCCCTCGGCGTCGCTCCGATCCGCGTCGAGGAAATCGAACGTCGCGACCAGGTCGACGTCGCCCGCGCGCGGGAAGGGCGCGACGCGCACGCCCAGCCCCTCGCCGTGCGCGGCCAGGACGACGTTCTCGGCGGCCGCGCCGAGCGCGACAACGCCGCCCGTCCCCTGGAAGTCGGCGAGCGACTCGGAGCGCGCCCGGTCGTGGAACAGCCCGAGGCGGCGCGCCTCGTAGACCCAGCGCCAGGGCTGGCAGTTGCCGCCCGAGGGCGCCGCGATCCCCGCCGCGACGATCCGCCGGAGCCGCTCCGGATCGAGCGCGACGGCGCCGTCCGCGCTCCCGAGCGGGCGCGCGAGCGACGCCGGGTCGAGCGCGGGGCCGCGCGCCGGAGGCGCCCCCGGAGCCCGCGGCGCGGCCGGCCCGGCGGCGCGCGCCGCCGCCTCCTCCGGCACAGGCCCGCTGATGATCTGCTCCAGGTCGACGTAGTACCGGCCCGACCGCACCGGCTCACCCAGGGCGAGCCGGCGCGCCGTGTCCGCGGCCGCCGCCCCGCCGTGGACGACCGCCGACCCGAGCTGGGGCCACGTGCTCACCGTCTGCTGGATCTCGAGCAGCGACGCGGCGAACCGCGTGGACAGCGTGTCCTGCCCGATGATCTGCATGACATAAGGCACCTTGTCCTCGGTCGACAGCCCCCGGATGCGCGCGGGCGTGAGATCGCCGACGAGCCCGTGGAGGATCGGCCGATCCGGCTCCAGGTCGAAGCGCTCGACGTCGATGAGCCCCCGGTCGCTCGTGTCCATCAGGACGGGGATGCGGTGCGCGCGCGCGCGGAGGCGGAGCTCGAGCTTGATATCGAGGCTGTCGCACTCGTCGACCACGATATCGAGCTTGCCCCCGTCGAGCAGGAAGCCCTCCATGTTGTCCGGAGTGACCCCTTCGGAAAAGCACTTTACTTCGAGGAACGGGTCGAGCTCGGCGATGTCGCGCGCCGTGGCGACCACCTTGGGCACGTCGAGGTTGTGCACGCCGGTCCGGATCCGGTTCATGTTCGAGAGCTCGAGGTGGTCGAAGTCCGCGATGCGCAGCTCGCCGGCGCTCCGCTCGAGCGCGATGGTCAGCGCCACCGACTGGCCGACGGAGAGCCCGACGACGCCGATCTTCCGGCCCGCGAGCGCCGCCTGCTCCTCGGCGCTGATCTTGTACTTGTTGCGGTTGGTGCGCAGCTCGACGAACTCGGCCTCGTCGAGCAGGTGCACGAGGCGGCGCGCCCACGGGTAATGGACCCAGACGCCGTACGCCTGCCGCGGGGCGCCGCGGAGGTGCTCCTCGACGAGCCGCGCGATCTCCTGCGCTCCGAGCGTCCGGCTCGGGTGCCGCGTCTTGACCAGATCGGCGAGCTGGCCGTCGATCGCGTCGAAGACATGGAGGCGCGCGTCGTCGCGGAGCAGGCGCTCGAGCGCCTCCGCGTCGTCCTCGCGCGCCGGCCGGAAGAAGCGCGGCCGCCACCCGGCCGACTCGGCGCCTCGTTGCGAAGAATGCGAGATGAGCTGCTGCCAGCCGGTCTTGGTCATCGTTGCTCCGGTACCTCCCCTGCGCCCGCCCGCCGCGGGCGCCCGCGCCGCCGTGACCCCCTGAACCGCCCCCGGATCAGCGCGTCGTGCGGGGCGCCCGACCCTCGATCTCGAGCCTCATCCTCGCGACCTTGTGGTGCACGAGGGCGGCCTCGGGCCCGCTGACCTCGAGATAGCGCAGCGCCCCCGCGATGTCGTTGCCCCGGAACGATCTGACCCGCGGGTTGAACCAGCTCAGCGCTATCGAGATCTGCCGCACCAGCAGCGCATCGGTGCAGATGGCCACCGTGAGCGTGTGCTTGCTCACGAAATCGTTGATGGACGAGCGCTGCTTCGCGTTCGGGCCGCCGCCGGCGGTCACCACCAGCGTCCTGGAGCAGGTGGGGGGGAGCGCGAGCACCGTCTGCATGTACGCCTCCCAGTCCTCGTCGCTGGGCGGCTCCCTGCCGTGGATGGCGATGAGCACGTGCTCCGTCGTGTCGAACAGCATGGTGGGAAGGGTCATCGTCTCACCGAGCGCTCGCAGAGCTTACGTCCTCGCGCCGCCGAGCCGCCAGTTCGCGCAGGCTTCTCCCGGGACGGCCATGCGTCCAGCGACCGGGCAGGGGTTCGCGAGGTCCACGGTCTGCACCTAGGACGGTTCGATCGACGCAGCAACGATCTGGAGCGACTTTCGACGCGGCGCCGGCGCGGAGGAAGGCGCAGGCCGCGGGGGAACGCGCGCGCTCCGCGACGTCGCTCGACGCGCTCGACGCGCTCGACAACGGCCGCGGCGCGCTCGCGTCGCGCCCGCCGCGTCGGGTCAGCCCCACGCCCGCGGGCTGCAGCGGATGACGCCGCCTGAGCGGGACGGCGTTCACGGGCGCGCGTCGTGCCTGTCGCACCCAGGATAACCCCGAGTTGTTTCCAAAGGATTTCATGACGTGCTGCTGGGCAGTTGCACCGGAGGCTGCCAGCCACTCTGTGGTCTATACTACGGAATGTGCGTGAGGGATCTCCCTCGCTCGACGCCTCGCTCGACGACTGCGCATGCGCTGTTGCACCGAGGCTTGACGGAGGGCCCCGACCGCATGTAGCGCTCGATCGGTGGGTTGTATTGCCCAGCAGACAGGGCCGGCGCCCTGCCTGCTGCGGTTGCCAATGTGACCACCTCGCCGGGGGAGGGTAGTTTCGCGATGCGCGTGCTGGAAAACTTCATCGGCGGCGCCTGGTCTCGCTCTTCGGGGAAGACGCACCTCGAGGTGAAGAACCCGGCGACCGCGCAGTCTCTTGCGGAGGTACCGCTCTCGACCGCCGGGGACGTCGACGCGGCGGTGAAGGCGGCGCGGGCGGCGTTCCCCGGCTGGAGCGCGACGCCGCCGGTGCAGCGGGCGCGCTACCTCTTCAAGCTGCGCGAGATCTTCGACGCCCACCGCGACGAGATCGCCGCCATCTGCACCTCGGAGCACGGCAAGACGCTGACCGAGGCGAGGAACGATTTCGGGCGCGGCATCGAGAACGTCGAGCACGCGGCGGGCATCCCGACCCTGATGATGGGGCAGGGGCTCGAGGACGTGGCGTCGGGGATCGACTGCCACACGATCCGCCAGCCGCTCGGCGTCTTCGCGGCGATCACGCCGTTCAACTTCCCTCCGATGGTGCCGCTCTGGTTCCTGCCGTACGCGATCGCGACGGGGAACACCTTCATCCTCAAGCCGTCGGAGCAGGTGCCGCTCTCGCAGCAGCGCATCTTCGAGCTGATCGAGCAGGCCGGGCTGCCGCCCGGGGTCGTGAACCTGGTGCACGGCGGCCGCGACGTCGTGAACGCTTTCTGCGAGCACAGGGACATCGCGGGCGTGTCGTTCGTCGGCTCGTCGGCGGTCGCGCGCCACGTCTACAAGAGCGCCGCGGAGTCCGGCAAGCGGGTCCAGGCGCTCGGCGGCGCGAAGAACTTCCTCGTTGTGATGCCGGACGCCGACAGGCTGAAGACTGTCGTCAACGTGGCCGAGTCGATCTTCGGCTGCTCCGGCCAGCGCTGCCTCGCCGGCGGCGTCGTCGTGTGCGTCGGCGACGTGTACGAGGCCGTGCGCGAGGCGCTCGTGCGCTACGCGCAGGCGATCGTGCTGGGCGACGGGGCGCAGCAGGGCGTGAGCATGGGCCCTTTGATCTCGGCGGCGCACCGCGACCGGGTGGTCTCGTACATCAGCAAGGGCGTGTCCGAGGGGGCGACGCTGCTCCTCGACGGCCGGGACGCGAAGGTCGAGGGGTATCCGAACGGCAACTGGGTGGGGCCCACGGTCTTCGACGACGTGCGGCCGGGGATGGTGATCGCGACCGAGGAGATCTTCGGCCCCGTCGCCTGCCTGATGCGCGCGAACGACCTCGACGAGGCGATCGCGATCGCGAACCGGAGCGAGTACGGTAACGCGGCGTCGATCTACACGTCGAGCGGCCGCGCCGCGCGCGAGTTCCAGCACCGCGTCGCCGCCGGGATGGTCGGCGTGAACGTCGGCGTCGCGGCGCCGATGGCCTTCTTCCCCTTCGGCGGCCAGAAAGGCAGCTTCTTCGGCGACATCAAGGCGCACGGCCCGACGGCCATCGACTTCTACACGGAGCGCAAGATCGTCATCACGAGGTGGTTCTGATGGCACGAAACGTACTTGGCGGCCTGATCCAGTGCTCGACCCCGATCCTCGACGGGGGCGCCTCCGTCACGGCCATCCGTGACGCGATGTTCGACAAGCACCTCCCGCTCATCGACGACGCGGGCAAGAAGGGCGTGCAGATCCTCTGCCTGCAGGAGGTCTTCAACACGCCCTACTTCTGTCCCTCGCAGGACGCGACATGGTGCGACGTGGCCGAGCCCGTGCCCGGCCCGACCGTCGAGCGGCTCGCCGCCTACGCCAGGAAGTACAAGATGGTGATGATCATCCCCATCTACGAGCGGGAGATGGCCGGCGTCTATTACAACACGGCGGCCGTCGTCGACGCCGACGGGACGTACCTCGGCAAGTACAGGAAGACGCATATCCCGCACACGAACGGCTTCTGGGAGAAGTTCTTCTTCAAGCCGGGGAACCTCGGCTATCCCACGTTCCAGACGCGGTATGCGCGGATCGGCGTGTACATCTGTTACGATCGCCACTTCCCGGAGGGGGCGCGGCTGCTCGGCCTGAACGGCGCCGAGATCGTGTGGAACCCGTCGGCGACGGTGGCAGGGCTCTCCCAGTACCTCTGGAAGCTCGAGCAGCCCGCGCACGCCGTGGCCAACGGCTACTTCATCGCCGCCTCGAACCGCGTCGGCACCGAGGCGCCGTGGAACATCGGCAAGTTCTACGGCACGAGCTACTTCTGCGACCCGAGGGGCAGCTTCCTCGCGACAGGGAGCGAGGACAAGGACGAGATCGTCGTCGCCGAGATGAACCTCGACATGATCGAGGAGGTCCGGAGGACGTGGCAGTTCTACCGCGACCGCCGGCCCGAGAGCTACGGTGAGCTCACGAAGCAGCTCCCCTGACGGCCCTCGGCCGCGGCGGGAGGGCGGCGGTCGCTCGACGAAGGGCCCTGCGAGGCCCACCGCGGAGGCACCAGCAGCGCCGGGGCGCTGGTCGCTGTCGGCATCTCCCCCGGCGTTTCCCTCGCCATGGCGGCGCCGCCCCCCGCAGGGGACGCGCCGCCCGGGCGCGCACCCGCGGAGAGGCAACATGGGCATCCTGATCAAGAACGGCGAGATCATCACGGCGAGCGACCGGTTCATCGGGGACGTCTACTGCGAGGACGGGAAGATCGTCGCCGTCGGCCCGGGGCTCGCGAAGGAGCGGGCGGGAGACACGGTGATCGACGCCTCGGGCCAGCTCGTCTTCCCTGGAGGCGTCGACGCGCACGTGCACATGGAGCTGCCGTTCATGGGGACGGAGAGCTCGGACGATTTCGAGACCGGCACCGCGGCGGGCGTCGCCGGGGGCACGACCTCGATCATCGATTTCGTGATCCCGAGCCGCGGGCAGCCGCTGCTCGACGGGCTCGCGATGTGGAACGAGAAGGCGAAGAAGGCGGTCGCCGACTACGCCTTCCACATGGCCGTCACCTGGTTCGGCGACGACACCCTCTCCGAGATGGCCGTGTGCACGCGCGAGCACGGCATCCCGTCGTTCAAGACCTTCATGGCCTACCGCGGGGCCATCGGCGTCGACGATCCGGAGCTCATCCAGGTGATGGCGGCCGCCAAGGACCTCGGCGCGCTCGTGACCGTCCACGCCGAGCACGGGGACGCGGTTGTCGCGCTCCAGAAGAAGCTCTTGAAGGAGGGCAAGACGCACCCGCGCTACCACGCCCAGAGCCGGCCCTCGCCGATCGAGGGGGAGGCGACGGGGCGCGCGATCATGCTCGCGCGGGTGCTCGGCGAGCCGATCTACATCGTCCACCTCACCTGCAAGGAGGCCCTCGCCGCGGTCGCCGAGGCGCGGGGCCGGGGGCAGGTGGTCATGGCCGAGACGTGCCCGCAGTACCTCCTGCTCGACGACTCGGTCTACGAAAAGCCCGACTTCGAGGGGGCGGCCTACGTGATGAGCCCGCCGATCCGGCCGAAGGGCCACCAGGACGCGCTGTGGGCCGCGCTGTCGTCGGGGCTCATCCAGACTGTGGCGACCGACCACTGCCCCTTCAACCAGGTCGGCCAGAAGGACATGGGCAAGGACGATTTCACGAGGATCCCGAACGGCGCCGCCGGCATCGAGAACCGCCTCGCCCTGCTCTGGACCTACGGGGTGCTCGAGGGGCGCATCGACGTCCACCGCTTCGTCGACCTCTTCTCCACGCAGCCGGCCAAGATCTTCGGGCTGTACCCGCGCAAGGGCTCGATCGTGCCGGGCGGCGACGCGGATCTCGTTGTCTTCGACCCGAAGGGGACGAGCACCATCTCCGCGAAGACGCACCACCACCGGTGCGACAGGAGCATCTTCGAGGGCTTCGAGGTGAAGGGGAGGCCGACGAGCGTCATCGTGAACGGCCGCGTCCAGTGCTCGGACGGCAAGCTCGACGTGGAGCGCGGCGCGGGCCGCTACCTGCCGCGCCGGCTCGGGCCGAGCCAGGGCTCCCCGGCCGTCTAGCCGCCAGCGTCCGTTGATGACCGCATGACCGCATGACCGCGCGAGCAAGAGCATGACCCAAGCCCCAGTACGCCTGTCTCCCCTCCCGTCCGGCCGGATCGAGGAGCGATTCGAGGACAAGAACCCGCTGTACACCGAGGCCGAGGCGTTCGCCGAGGCGAACCGGTGCCTCTACTGCGTCGACGCGCCCTGCATCAAGGCGTGCCCGACGGCCATCGACATCCCGACCTTCATCCGGAAGATCGCGACCGGCCAGGTGAAGGGCGCCGCGCGCACCATCCTCACGGCCAACCTGCTCGGCCAGTCGTGCGGGCAGGCCTGCCCCGTGGAGGTGCTCTGCGCGGGCGACTGCGTCTACAACGCGTGGGGGCGCGAGCCGATCGCGATCGGCCGGCTCCAGCGCTACGCGGTCGAGGCGGCCCTCGCGAAGGGGCCGGCGCTCTTCCGGGCGAAGCCGCCCACGGGCCGGAGCGCCGCGCTCGTGGGCGCGGGGCCGGCGTCGATCGCGGCGGCGGGCTACCTCGCCCTCGAGGGGCACCGCGCTGTGATCTACGAGCGCAAGGCGATCCCCGGCGGGCTGAACACGCTCGGGATCGCGCCGTACAAGATGAAGGGGGACGAGGCGCTCCGCGAGCTCGAGTGGGTGCTGTCGCTCGGGGACATCGAGCTCCGCACCGGCGTGTCGGTCGTCGAGGAGGCGACCGCGCCGGGCGAGATCGCGGCGCGCGACCTGCTCGCCGAGCACGACGCTGTCTTCCTGGGGCTCGGCCTGGGCGACGACGCGCGCCTCGGCATCCCCGGGGAGGACGGCGAGGGCGTGGTGGGCGCGACAGCGTTCATCGAGCGGCTCAAGGCCGATCCGCGCCTCGGGCTCACCGGCGTGCGGCGCGCGGCCGTCGTCGGCGGCGGCAACACGGCGCTCGACGTGGCCCACGAGCTCGCGCTGCTCGGGGTCGACGTGGCGATCGTGTACCGCCGGTCCGAGGCCGAGATGTCGGGCTACGCGCACGAGCTCGAGGGCGCGCGGATCGCGGGCGCGCGGCTCATCGAGAACCGGGTGCCTATCGAGGTGGTGCGCGAGGGCGGGCGGCCCGTGGCGCTGCGGGTCGCGCCCGCGGACGCGGGGGCGCGGCGGGCGGCGCCGCAGGGCGCCGCGCAGGCCGCGGAGGAGCTCGTGCCGGCGGACCTCATCGCTGTCGCGATCGGGCAGAGCCGGGCGACGCGGGTGGCGCTCGCGTTCGAGGGCGTGGCGCTCGACGCGAGGGGGCGCGTGGTGGTCGACCCGGCGACGCACCGCACGGGCAACCCGCGGGTCTACAGCGGCGGCGACTGCGTGAACGGCGGCAAGGAGGTCGTCAACGCGGTCGCCGAGGCGAAGATCGCCGCGCGCGCGATGCACGAGGCGATGATGCAGCGGGCGGGCGGCGCGGCGCCCGGGCCCGCACCCCAGGGGAGCTGAGCGATGGCCGACCTCTCTATCGACTTCGCCGGGATCAAGAGCCCGAACCCGTTCTGGCTCGCGTCGGCGCCGCCGACCAACACCGGAGATCAGGTGCGGCGCGCCTTCGACGCCGGCTGGGGCGGCGCCGTCTGGAAAACGCTCGGAAACCCGATCGTCAACGTGTCGAGCCGGTTCGGTGGCATCGATTACGGCACGATGCGGCTCATGGGGCTCAACAACGTCGAGCTCATCACCGACCGCCCGCTCGAGGTGAACCTGCGGGAGATGCGCGAGGTCAAGCGGCGCTACCCCGGCCACGCGCTGATCGCGTCGCTCATGGTCGAGACGAAGGACGAGTGGCGCGAGATCATCCGCAAGGCCGAGGACACGGGCGCCGACGGGCTCGAGCTGAACTTCGGCTGCCCGCACGGGATGTGCGAGCGCGGCATGGGCTCGGCGGTCGGCAACGAGCCGGCCGTCCTCCAGGAGATCGCGCGCTGGGCTGTCGAGTTCGCGACGACGCCCGTCATCGTGAAGCTGACGCCGAACGTCGGCGACATCCTCGAGCCGGGCGAGGCGGCGCTCCGCTCCGGGGCGCACGGCATCTCGCTGATCAACACGATCAAGTCGCTGATGGGGGTCGATCTGGAGCGGATGGTCCCGCTCCCGCGGGTCGGCGGCGCGTCGACCAACGGCGGGTATTGCGGGCCCGCGGTCAAGCCGATCGCGCTCCACATGCTGAGCCAGCTCGCGCGCCACCCCGAGATCGGCCGGCTGCCCATCTCGGGCATCGGCGGCATCTCGAGCGCCCGCGACGCAGCGGAGTTCATCGCGCTCGGCGCGACGAGCGTGCAGGTGTGCACCGCGGTGATGCACCACGGCTACCGCATCGTCGAGGAGATGATCGAGGGGCTCAGCGACTGGCTGGACGAGCACGGGATGCGCTCGGTGAGCGAGCTCCGCGGCAGGGCCGTGCCGCAGGTGCAGGAGTGGGGGGATCTCGACCTCTCGTACCGCGTCGTGGCGGACATCAGCCCGGAGAAGTGCATCGGTTGCCAGCTCTGTTACGTCGCCTGCATGGACGGGGCGCACCAGTGCATCCACCTGCCCGGCAGGACGGAGGCGGAGGCGCGCGCGGCGGGCCACACCCACCTCCCGAAGGTCATCCCGGATCGCGCGGTGACGGCGAACCCGAGCGGGATCGCGGCGCCGTCGCGCGTCCCGTTCGTGGACGAGGAGGAGTGCATCGGCTGCAACCTGTGCGCGCTCGTGTGCCCGGTGGCCGGGTGCATCACCATGAGGGAGGTGCCTTCAGGCAAGCCGCCTGAGACGTGGAACGACCGTGTCCAGAAGGGGACGGACTTCGTGCCTGGCGGGCTGGAAGCGACAGCCCGCGCGCGGAGCTCGTGATCCCGGGCTCCTGACCCGCCGGCCTGGAGCCCCGACGAACGCCCGCGCGCTCGCGCCGGCGGAGCTGGCAGGGAGGAGCATCGATGTCCTTGATCAACGACGATCTCGCGCCCACGCCCGAGGCGGCGCGCACCTGGAAGCTGGGGCATTTCACGGCGCTCTGGATCGGCATGGCCGTCTGCATCCCCACGTACACGATGGCCTCCGGGCTCATCGATCAGGGGATGAGCTGGCGGCAGGCGCTCGCGTGCGTGGCGCTCGGCAACGTCATCGTGCTCCTCCCGATGATCCTGAACGCTCACGCGGGCACCCGGTACGGCATCCCGTTCCCTGTGTTCGCGCGCGCGTCGTTCGGGGTGACGGGCGCGAACGTGCCCGCGGTGCTGCGCGCGCTGGTCGCCTGCGGGTGGTTCGGCATCCAGACGTGGCTCGGCGGACAGGCGCTCTGGCAGCTCCTCGTCGCGCTGCTGCCCTCGGCCGAGGCGCCGCTCACGTCGGCGGCGTTCAAGGGGGCCATCGGCATCCACCCCGGCGAGCTGCTCGGGTTCGCCGTGTTCTGGCTGATCAACCTCCATTTCATCCTGAAAGGCACCGAGTCGATCAAGTTCCTCGAGACATGGGCGGCGCCGTTCCTCCTCGTGATGGGCCTCGTGCTGCTCGGCTGGGCGTACGCGCGCGCGGGCGGGTTCGGCCCGATGCTGTCGCAGCCGTCGAGGATCCCGGAGGGGCAGTTCCTCGGCGTGTTCGCGCCGGGCCTCACCGCGATGGTCGGGTTCTGGGCCACGCTGTCGCTGAACATCCCGGACTTCACGCGGTACGCGCGCAGCCAGCGCGATCAGGCCATCGGGCAGGCGCTCGGGCTGCCGGCGACCATGGTGCTGTTCTCGTTCATCGGCGTCGCGGTCACGTCGGCGACGCCGATCATCTTCGGGGGGAGCTCATCTGGGATCCGGTGAAGCTGCTCGCCCGGGTCGGCGGCGCCTTCATCATGGTCCTCGCGATGTCTACACGTATGCGTGGTTCGTGGGGTTCTTCGTCTCGGGTGGGCTCTACCTGCTGTTCTCGCCGGCCGTCCGGGCGGCGCCCGCGGCCGCGCCCGCGCGCGCTGCCGCGGGCGATTTCGTGACACGGGCGGAGGGGTGGCCGGAACAACCAACACAAGGGCGACGTGCCCTCGCTGGAGGTCCCATGGTTCCGGAACATGAAGCGACGAACGACCGGCTGAATCGCGGTCTCACCACGAACGCCACGGCGAAGAAAGGGCAGGCCGAGCATGTCTGAGCACGAGGAGCGGGCCGAGCTGCTCGAGGACCACCGCGCGGAGCTCGCGCGGCTGCTGCGCGGCCCCCGGAGGCGGAGCGGCGCCTCGTCGCTCTCGGGGTATCTCCTCTCCTTGCGAGAGCCGACGGGCTACCTCGTCGCTGTCGGCCTGCAGCAGCGCGACCCGGGGCTCCAGCCCGAGCGCACGCTCCGCTCGGCCCTGGCCGCCGGCGAGCGCGCGCCGATCCTTGTCGGCGTGATGGGGCGCTCGGCGCTGGCCGAGATCATCGCCCCGCTGGCGCCCTTCACGCGGGCGGTCGCCGCGGAGCTCAGGAAGCCGGTCCCCGCCGGCGCGCTGCGCGTCCTCGTCGCGGCGGCCGCCGGGGCGGAGCTCTTCACCGTGAAGGTCTCCGACCTGCCCTCCGGCTGAGCGAGCGGCCGCGCAGGCGCCGGGGCGCCCCCGCCGCGCGCTCGCCCGACGGGCGCGCGGCCGGTCAGGCGCTCCGCCGCCGCGCGCTCACCCGCCGGGCGCTCCCTCGTTCGCGTAGACGCGCCGCTCGCTCGAGTCGAGCCCCAGGTACACGACGCGGCGGTCCAGGCTCGCTCCCCCGCGCTCGGCGTTCTCCGGCGCCGGCCGCCGGTCGGCGGCCTCGTCGCTCTGGCGCAGCACCTCGTACTCGGCGACCGAAGCGCGGCGGCACCCGTCGAGCGGGGCATCGATCTCGAGCTGGGCCACGAGCGCCCCGGCCTCCGGCCGGACCCTGCCCGCGAAGAACTCCGCGCAGCAGCCCGATCCGTAGCTGAACAGCCCGACGCGCTTGCCCTCGAGGGCGCGGGCCTCGGCGTTGAGCAGCGACGCGAGCGCGAGGTAGAGCGAGCCCGTGTAGATGTTGCCGATGCGCGCCGGCAGATCGAGCGAGGGCTCCACCTCGACGGCGAAGCTCTCGTCGGCGGCCTGCTCGGTCAGGCCGTCCAGCGTCCGCCGGTGCCGGTGGGCCTTGCGGGCCATCTTGCCGTAGGGGACGTGGTAGCAGGTGCGCGCGAGCGGCTCGCCGTCGCCGTCGAGGCGGCGCCACTCGTCGTAGGCCCCGGCGAGCGCGTCGAGGTAGCACTGCACCGAGAAGTGGCCGTCGACGAGCGCCTCCTTGTGGTGGAGCGGCCGCCAGAAATCGTAGACGTCGCGCGCGTAGGTGCCGGTCCGGCCGACCTCGATCTCGAGGAGGCGCGGGCGCTCGCGCACGAGCAGCGCCACGGCGCCGGCGCCCTGGGTCGGCTCGCCCGCGGAGCCGAGGGCGTAGCGCGCCACGTCCGAGCACACGACGAGGGCGGCGCGGCCGCGGGCCGAGCCCGACGCGATCCAGTCCACGGCGTTGAGCAGGCCCGCCGTGCCCCCGAAGCAGGCGTGCTTGGCCTCGAACACCCGGCACGCGCTGGGCAGCCCGAGCAGCCCGTGGAGGAAGGAGGCCGCCGGCTTCGCGTGATCGACGGCGGTCTCGGTGCCCACGACGCAGAGCCCGATGTCCGCCGGGCTCGCGCCCGAGCGCTGGAACAGGCGGCGGGCGGCGTTGGCCCCGAGGGTGATCGGATCCTCATCGGGCGCCGCGATCGCCATCCGGCGGGTGCCGAGGCCGGTCAGGTACTTGGACGGCGCGACGCCCCGGGCCTCGGCGAGCTCGCTGAGCTCGACGAAGCGGCGGGGGACGCTGAGGGCGATCGCATCGATGCCGATGGGGGGAAAGTCAGGACGTACGCTCATGCCTGCATCCTAGGGGAGCATTGTGCAGAGACCATCGAGCCCATGCGGAAGCTCGGAGGAGCCCGCCGGCCCGCCGGCGCGCGGGGCGGTGGCCGCCGAGCCCGGCGCTGCCGGGCGCGGCGCGCGCCGGCTCACGCACACCGGCGCGTTGCGCACCGGCTCACGCGCCGCGCACAACCACCCTCACAGGATACATGTCATGGAACAGCCACCGGGAAAAATCGCGTCCAGGTCAAATACGTCACCACATCTCGTTGCAGTCGTGCAATCTAGCTATTGCGCGTTCGTGCGCCCTAGCGCTCGAGGTTCATGTGAAGCTCTCCCGGTCTACCATGGTGGTTCCGCTTCTTGGGTTGGGTGTTCTTGTGATGACCGGCGCCGCGGGGTGCTCCTGCAGCTCCGGGGCGGAAGGCGGCGAAGGTGCGACGGCGGGAGAGAGCGTCGGTGGGGCCGGCGGGGCTGGCGGCGGCGAGGGCGGCGCGGGCGCGGCCGGCGGCGAGGGCGGCGCGGGCGGCGAGGACGGGATCGGCGTCGGCAGCGGCAACAACACGGGGGGCGCTCCTCCGGTGACGCCGGACACCGCGTGTGTCGCCACGGTCGCCGAGGCGACGCTCACGAAGCGGCCGGTCGACATCATCTTCGTGATCGACAACTCGCCCAGCATGGCGAACGAGATCATCAGCGTTCAGAACAACATCAACGAGAGCTTCGCCTCGATCATCGGCGCGAGCGGCATCGATTACCGCGTCATCATGATCTCCGCGCACGGCACCGCGCAGGCCGACGACTCGATCTGCGTCGGCGCCCCGCTCAGCGCGGCGAGCTGCACGCCGGTCCCGGAGCAGCCGGGGAACAACCCGCCCATCTTCTATCATTACAGCCACGAGATCAGGAGCAACGACGCGCTCTGCGTCCTGCTCGGCAGCTACAACGCCGTCCAGCCCGACGAGTTCGGCATCGCGCCGAACGGGTGGTCGGAGTGGGTGCGCGAGGACTCGCTCAAGGTGATCACCGTGATCACGGACGATCATGTGGGCTGCCAGTCGACCCACCTGCCGCGCAACATCTATATCGACGACACCCGGCAGCCCTGGGAGGATGTCGCCACGGACTTCGAGGAGCTGCTGTTCGGCATGGAGCCGGCGGTCTTCGGCGACGCGGCCGCGCCCAATTACGTGTTCCACAGCATCGTCGGTCTGCTCGAGAATACGCCGGCCACGGACGCCTATGCGGCCGACGCCGACGTGGTCGAGTCGACGTGCGGCACGGCCGTCGCGCCCGGCACGGGCTACCAGGCGCTCAGCAAGCGGACCGGCGGCCTCAGGTTCCCGCTCTGCCAGACGAGCTCCTATGACGTGGTATTCCAGGCGATCGCCGAGGGCGTCATCACCGGCGCGGTGGTGCAGTGCGACTTCGCGGTGCCGGAGTCGCCGCCGGGGGAGGTCATCGATCTCTCGACCGTTGTCGTGCAGTACACGCCCGGCGACGGGGGCGAGGTGCAATCGTTCGATCAGGTGCGGAACGCCCAGGCGTGCACCACCGGCTCCTTCTACATCGAGGGCGACATGATCAAGCTCTGTCCCGACGCGTGCCAGGCGGTCCAGTCCGACCCCACGGCGGCGATCGACGTCCTCTACGGCTGCGACCCCGAAGCGGCGAATTGATCTCCCGGCCGAACAACCCGCGCTGAGCCGGGTCTCGACTCCGCCATTCCGCCCCAAGCATCGTCCCTGGTTCTGCACCCACGGTAGACCCCCTCTCCGGGGCCGGGCATCTCGGCAGGCCTCCCCCACGCAACCCGGCCAGCACTAGGCCTCGCCCTCGTCGAGCCACCCGCGGGCGAGCGCGAGGATCCGCGCGTTGTCCGGCACGTCGCGCAAAAAGCGCTCGCGCCAGGCCGGATCGCTGATCCTCCCCGCCCGCACGAGGAGCCCGTTGCGGGCCAGCGCGATGGCGCCCTTGGCTTCGGCCGACTGGCCCACCGCCGCCAGCGCCTCGGCGTGGACGAGGCGCACCAGGAAGCCCTCCTCCTCGTGGCGGTCGGACTCGAGCCGCGACAGCGCCTCCGTCGTCGCCGCGAGCGCCTCGCCGGCGCGCCCGAGGTCGAGCAGGGCGCGCGCGCGGGCCGCCATCGCCGCGGGCAGCCGCTCCGGCGCCGCCCTCGCGAGCGCCTCGGCCTCGCGCGACTCCACCTCGGCGAGCGCGGGCTCGCCCGCGAGCAGCAGGACCCGCGCGAGCTGCAGCCGGCTCTCGCACTCCCGGCGCCGGTCGCCCCGGCGCTGCAGCGCCTCGATCGAGCTCCGCAGCGCCGCCTTCGCGGCGTCCACCTCGCCCGCGTGGGCCAGCGCCAGGCCGAGGTTCTGCAGCGCGTTCGGCACCCGGTCGTCCAGCGCCATGCGCTCCGCCTCCTCGAGCCCGGCGCGGAGCACCTCCGCCGCCGCCTCGAAGTGGCCGAACTGGACGTAGCAGAGCCCCATGTTGAGCCGCGCCCGGCACGCCTCGCGCCTGTCGCCGATGTCCTCGAACGCCGCGAGCGCCGCGCTCATGCTCGCGATGCACGCGCTCGGATCGCCGTTGTGCTGGCGGAGCAGCCCGTGCAGGTAGAGCAGCTTCGCCTCAATCATGAGATCGGCCGCCGACGCGTCCTCCGTCGCCTGCTCGACAGCGTCGATCAGCGCGTCGACGCACGCGTAGCGGCCGCCGAGCAGGAGCACGATCGCCCCCTCGAGCAGGCACGCGTTCCGCGCGATGAGCGCGCCGGCGAGCGGCTCGGTGCCGAGCACGACCATCATCCAGCGCTCGACGCGCTCGTAGTGGCCCTGCTTGTGCCCCGCCCCGGCGAGCTGCGTGAACGCCGAGAACCACGCCACCGAGCCCGGCGCGAGGTGCCGCGTCGCCTCGACCCCGCGCTGCTCCGCGAGCGCGGGCTCCCCGCGCCAGAGCAGCGCCTCGGCCTCGACAAGGCGGAGCGCGCCCACCGTGGCCGGATCCGGCGCGCAGGCGATGCCGCGCTCGGCGCAGGCGATCGCCGCGGCGAGGTCGTTGCCGTGCAGCGCCTTGTCGGCCGCGCGCAGGTACCACTCGGCGGCCTTGTCGGCCTCCTCGCCGCGCTCGAAGTGCTCGGCGAGCACCATCGGGTCGCCCTCGCCGGCGGCCTCGAGGAAGCTGCCCGCGAGCGCGTGGCCGATGCGGAGGTCGCGCGCGGTCAGCATGCCGTAGGCGGCCTCGCGCACGAGCGCGTGGCGGAAGCAGTACTCCGCGTGATCGCGCCGCCGCCCCTCGCCCCGCCGCACGATCACCTCGCGCCGGAGGAGCTCCGAGAGCAGCGGCGCGATGTCGACGCTCCCGAGCAGCGCCGCGACAGCGCTCGCCCTGAACGTCTCGCCGAAGATGCTCGCCGCCCTGAGCAGCCGCCGCGCCTCGGCGTCGAGCGTCTCCAGCCGCGCCTGCACCATGGCCACCACCGTCTCCGGCTCGCCCTCGCCGTTGCCCTCGGCGACCGCGCGGATCTGCTCCTCGAGGAAGAACGCGTTGCCGTCCGCGCGCTCGACGAGCCGCGCCACGAGGTCGTGCCGCGCGTGCGCGCCGAGCGCCTCGCGCACGAGCCGCTCGCTCGCGCGGCGCGGCAGCGGCGTGAGGTGGAGCTCGTGCGCCAGCCGGCCCTCCCAGAGCCTCGGGAAGACGCGGTGCACGTCGGGCCGCCCGAGCGCCAGCACGAGCAGCGGCATGTCCCGGAAGAGGCGCAGCGCCCCGTCCACCATCGTGACCGTGGGGAGGTCGCCCCACTGCAGGTCCTCGAGCACGAGCAGCACGGGCCCCGCGCGGCACGCCGCGCCGAGGAAGTCCTCCCACGCGAGGCGGAGCTGGTCGCCCATGAGCACGGCGTCGCGCCGCGCGAGCCGGAGCTGCACGTCGTTCTCGTCGGGGAACGGCGCGCCGACGAGCTCGCCGAGGAACGCCGTCACGCGCGGCGCGTCGAGCCCCTCGTGCTGCGCGACGCGGCCCCGGACCTTGCGCTGCCGCGCCTCCAGCGGCTCGCCCTCGGCGATGCCGAGCGCGTGGCGCAGCGCGCTCGCGAGCAGGCCGAAGGCGGCGCCGGCGCCCATGGGGTCGCCCTGCCCGATCCAGACCTCGATCCGGTCGCCGCGCTCGCGGAGCTTGCGGATGAGCTCCTGGCGCAGACGCGACTTGCCCATCCCCGCCTCGGCGGTCACGAGGACGGCGCCGGCGGCGCCCTCGTCGATGCAGCGATCGACCTCCGCCTCGAGCATCGCGAGCTCGCGCTCACGGCCGACGTACGTTGTCGGCCGGCCGAGGAGCTGCGCGGTGCGCTCGTCGCGCGCGCCGTGCAGGACGCGCCCCGCGGCGTCCTCGGTGACGTCGAACCGGGCGCCGATGAGGCCCGCTGTCACCTCGTCCACGCGGACGCCGGCGAGGGGGAAGCGGTCGTCGTCGGCCGCGAGCATCTGGAAGGCGCGGTCGATCAGCTCGCCGACGGGCACGCGCGCCGCCATCTCGGCGCGGCCGGTGGCGAGGGCGACGGGCGCGCCGCCGAGCAGCTCCTTGAGGGCGAGGGCGCAGCGCGCGGCCCGCGCCGCGAGGTCGGTCGGCGTGCCCGCGCCCGACAGCACGATGATCGGCGACCGGCCCTCGAGGAGCTCGAGCTCGCCGCGGTACTGCTCGGCGACGTCGTGGAGCTGCCAGAGCTGCGCGCGGCGCGGCTCGTCCGCGGCGTCGCCCTCGGCGGGGCGCTCGCGGGTGACAACGAGGCACATCACGCGGCGCTCGCCGGTGGTGAGCTCCACCGCCCGCGGCGGGAAGGAGCGGGGGCCGCCCAGGCTGCTCTCGGGCGCGCCGCTCGCGGCGATGGCGGCGAGCTCGGCGGCGACAGCGTCGCCGTCGGCCGGCCGGTCCGACGGGGACTTCGCGAGCATGCGGGCGACGAGGTCGTCGAGCGCGGCGGGGATGCCGGGCCTGAGGTCGCGCGCGCGGGGCGGGTCCTCGAGGAGGACCTTCATCAGCACGGCGAGCCCTGCGTTGCCCTGGAAGGCGGCGCGGCCGGTCAGGCACCGGTAGAGGATGCACCCGAGCGCGAACACGTCGACGCGGGCGTCGACGTTGAGCTCGCCGCGCGCCTGCTCCGGGGCCATGTACCCGGGGGTGCCGAGGACGAGGCCTGCGGCCGTGAGCGGCTCGTCGGCGGTGGTGCGGGCGAGCCCGAAGTCGATGAGGGTGACGCGATCGAGCGCGCCTTCTTCGAGCAGCAGGTTGGTCGGCTTCAGGTCGCGGTGGACGAGGCCGAGCTCGTGGACGGCGCCGAGCGTCGTCGCGACGTGGAGGCCGAGCGTGACGGTCTCCTCGAGGGTGAGCCCGGTGCGCGTGATTCGGTCGGACAGCGTCTCGCCGTCGAGCCATTCCATGGCGATGTACGGCTGCCCCCACGCGGTCGCGCCGTGCGCGACGTACCGCACGACGCCGGGCACGCGGGCGGCCGCGAGCGCCTGCGCCTCGCGCGCGAAGCGGCCGAGGTGCTGCGCGCCCTCGGCGGTCAGGAGCTTCATCGCCGCCGGCTGGCCGGTCTCCAGATCGCGGGCCCTGTAGACGGCGCCCATGCCGCCCGAGGCGGCCAGGTGCTCGATGCAGAACCGGCCGTCTATGATGTCTCCTGCCTGCATCGCTCGCCGGGACCCCGAGGATGGTCCTCACCGGCTGCCAGCCTGCCAGCGAGGCGAGCGCTGCGTCCAGTGCTCATTCGGGCCGCGCGCGACGCGCAAGGCGGCGCACCCGTTGAGGAAACCCGCGCGAGGCGGCGCCGCGGCGCGCGGGGCGGGGTTGCCAACGGGCGATTCGAACGTGAAGAAGGCCTTGTAGCGGGAGGAACGACCATGGCAACCATGACCCAGTTTCGCGAGCAGACGACCGGGGACGGCCGTCCGGGGCCCGAGGCTCAACCGATCTTCCGTCAGCGCGGGGAGGAGATTCAGCCCTACGGGGCGCTGGCGCGCTATCCGCTCGGCCTGAACGACGACGTGCGCGCGGCGAGCGTCAAGGCGCTCAATCAGGTCCTGAGCGACACGATGGCGCTGCGCGACATGTACAAGAAGCACCACTGGCAGGTGTCGGGGGCGACCTTCTATTCGCTGCACCTGCTCCTCGACAAGCACTATGAGGAGCAGGCCAAGCTCGTCGACGAGGTGGCCGAGCGGGTGCAGACGCTCGGCGGGATCGCGATCGCGATGCCGCACGACGTCGCGGAGATGACGAAGATCGAGCGGCCGCCGCGGGGGCGCGAGGAGGTGCCGGTGCAGATCTCGCGGCTGCTCGAGGCGCACGAGCAGATCCTGCTCGAGGCGCGCGAGGCGGCCAGCAAGGCGGGTGAGGCCGGGGACGCCGGGACCGACGACCTGCTCATCAGCGAGGTCGTGCGCGTCAACGAGATGCAGGTGTGGTTCCTGTCCGAGCACCTGGTGGACACGCCGCTCGTCCGGGCGAGGTAGGCGAAGCCACGGCGCCGGGCGCGCGATCTTGCGCCGTGATCGGGCGTGGGCGATGCTCTCGCCATGCAATTCATCGAGGTGCTGAAGAGCGGTGGCGTCGCCGAGGTCGTGTTGAATCGGCCCAAGGTCAATGCGATGAGCCAGGCGTTGCTCCGCGAGATGGCCGACGTCTTCCGGCGGCTCGCGGAGGACGACTCCGTGAGTGGCGTCCTCGTCCGCGGCGCCGGCAAGTGCCTGTCCGCGGGGCTCGATCTGCGCGAGGTGGCGTCGCTCGATCGAGAGCGGCTCGCGGGCTTCCTCGACGATTTCGACGCCGCCTTCGGCGCTGCGTTCCGCTTCCCGAAGCCCTTCGCCGCCGCCGTGCACGGCCACGCGCTCGCGGGCGGCGCGGTGCTCGCGATGTGCGCCGACTACGTCGCGCTCGGCGACGGCGACAACAAGTTCGGGCTGCCCGAGCTCGCCGTGGGGATCCCGTTTCCGCGCGTCGCCTTCGAGATCGTCCGCGCCGCCTGTCCCACCCGCGCGTTCCGGAGGCTCGTCTTCGGGGCGGACAGCCATTCTCCCACGGAGGTCTTCGAGATGGGCGTCGGCGACGCGCTCTCGGCCGATCCGCTAGAGGACGCGCGCCGCTGGCTCGCCACGGCGTGCAGCCGCCCCGCGGCGGCGTTCCGCTTCGTCAAGGCGAGCCACCGTAAAGAGGCGTGGGAGCGGATCGCAGCGCCGTCGCCCGAGGAGCGGGAGGCCTTCGTCGACGCGCTCCTCTCCGCCAAGCAGGCGTTGACAGCGCCGCTCGCGGGGTGAGCCAGGGCGCCACCGTCTGCTCGCGCCGTCGCGGCGGTGGTCGGCCTCTGGATGGGCGCGGCCTGAATCGCGTGCAGGGGGCGGTGGGGGGACCGTGGCCGGCGTGCAGCGGGCGGTGGGGGGACCGGCGGCGGCATGCAGGGGGCGGTGGGGGGACCGTGGCCGGCGTGCAGCGGGCGGTGGGGGGATGCCGGCCGGTGCCTGTTGTAGACGGTGTCGTGCTCGTTGGCGGCGCTCCGAGCCACCGACCCGCCGCGCTCGGCGCGCCGGTGAGGGTAGAGCGAGGACCTACTGTGGCTCAGGATACCGTTGACACCGCGTCCCGGGGGGAGAAGCATCCGCGACCGGGGGAAGACATGGGATACGGCTTGAAGCTGAAGACAGGCGTGCTCCTGTTGTGCGGCTGTACGTGCGCGCTCGTCGTTGATCCGTCCCAGGCAAAGGCCCTCGAGTTCAGCGGTGGCGTGAGCGTGGGTGGAATCCAGATCGGGACCGACCCAAAGCTTGCGGTGAGCCCTTTTGCCGGGTTGCTCTGGCGCCGAGAGAGAGAGTTTCTGCTCGAAGTCCACCACATGTTCAGCATCCTTCCCGGAGAACGGGTGGGGGCCTACGATCGAACGGCAGTCGCCCTTGTATACGCGTGGAAGACAGGCAAATTCAGCCTGGGCCCGTCTCTGTCAGTGTATTGGATGCCGGTGTGCGGAATTGCCATCTGCACCCGAGTGGTAGGGGTTGCTCCGGGCACCCACGCTCAAACCGACTGGTATCTCTCCGAGGTTTTGGGGGCGTCCGTGAGCGCCAACCTGGACTGGGTCGGTGGAAGCAGCCGTGTGCTTCGAGACAATTGGGTGGCGATGGTCACTGCTGGACCTGTCTGGAGATTCAGTGGAGAGTCGCGATGAACAAGGTTTCTGCTATTGTGCTTCTCAGTCTTACAGCGTGTAACTACGATGTGGGTGAGTGCTGGGTCCGCGGCGAGGGGCCGGGCGGTGTGGGCGGCGGTGTCATTACCCTGACTACAGGTTCTGGGGACTTCGGGGACGTGCCTCCGGAGCCGAGAGGAGCCGAGGAGTCTACTGAATGCAAGGATACGGAGCCGAGTCGCCGAGGCGACGACAGTCCGTCGCATGTTGACGCTCCGTCCGATTCTGATGTTCCGTATGAAGCTGGTCTGAAAGTATTCTGTACCAAGCCCGACCATGGTGCCACATGCTCAGAGCGGTGCTTCGCGAAAGGGGTTGGTTGTGTTGCGCTCGCCGTGCACCCCTACAAGCCTGATGGTGGAAATGGCAAGCTGTTCTCGTGTAACGATTTGATGCTCGGGTATATGTGTGGGTATCACTACCCGAATGGCGATGATTGCTATTACCCATTTGGAGGCCTTCCGTTTCCAAAGGTTTGTTCCTATTCTGGGAACGACTAGGTTGTCGACGGGGCGATGCATGTGCTGTTGTGGCAACGACGAGAGGGAGCGGGGTCCCGCTGAGGGGAATCGTGATGGATACTGAAGAGTTGTTGGTTGAGTTCTATAACGGGGCCCACATGGTTGGTGCTGTCGCCGCGTGGGCTTACGTCGTTGCGAATCGGCAGATCGTCCTTGAGGGTCTCGCGTCATTCGAAAAGGCGTACGGACAGCTCATTGAGCTTCACGCGGCGGGCAAGATTGGTGTCGGAACGGCCGACTTCTCATCCGGAAATCTCGAGGTGGTCAAGCGGATCAATCAGCTGATCGAGCCTGGTTTGGACAGCGATGAAGCGCGTCAAGCAGCTCGAGAGATACACGCTTTGGCTGAGCGCTGTGTGCGAGCATTGAAAGGAAGTGGCACGTCGCCGGCCGGGTAAGGAAGTTGATGAATCCGAGACGGTGGGCAGCTCACACGTGAGGGTTAGTATCGACGTGCCGGACCGGCCTGCGCTGCTTTGTCCTGGGGTAGGGCTGAAGGTCCCTGGCCCGTGGCGGCGCGCTCGCACCCCCGACGGATGCCGCAGGGGCGGGAGATTACCTGAGAGGCGGCAATGGTGGTGGATACGCTATGCTATCGGTGTGCGTTGTACCCGTAGGAACAGTCATGGCTATAAGTATCTGCGAGATTTGTCGTGACGAATGTCAGCAAGACAAGCCATATACATGCGTGGATTGCTACAGGTGCGGTTTCTGATGAGCATGCAGGGCCTCCCGATCTCTGTCGGTGCGACGCACGTCGTCTTCGACACGCCAGCAGCAGAGCGTCTGGTGAAGCTCGGCGCCACGAACATCGTGCGTGCCCTGGAGAGCCTCCTCATGGGACCGAGCGGTCGGGATCCGCTGGAGCATACCCGGACGCGTGAGACGTGGTTTTCTTCATGTGAAGAGTGTTCGGACAGAGACGAGTCTGGCGAGAGGTTCGACCGGCTCTACTCGTCAGATGTCCGCTGGGAGCCGCCGGTCGTCTTGTGGGTGACAGAGAGCCTCGACGATCGGGTGAACCTCTGGCGTACCTGTAGCTGGTTGCGGGAGCAGGGGATCCCGTGGAGTGACGTTCTCGTCGTTGAGTTCCAGCCTGTGTACGGCACGATGAAGCGGTTTCCAGGGCCGCCCAGGATACCGCCATTCGACTGCTGCGGATCGATAGCCCATCATCCCGACGAGGTTCTTCTCGACCGTCTCGGCAAGGCACGCCCTTGGCCGGTGGAACGCTGCGAGCGCGCCGTTCGCCTCTGGGAGAGCTACGTCGATGAGAACCCCCTGCCGTTCATGGAAGGCTGCACGCGTGGTGTCGAGGGCTTTCCAGAGCTTACACCCCTCTGGGGGCTCCTCTCTTGCTTCTTTCCCAGAAGAACCGCGGAAGGCACCCTACGTCTCAGTCGATACGACGAGCTTCTTCTCGCGATCCTTTCCGTGGAGGAGTGGCAGACTCCAGTGAAGGTGATCTGCAATAACTCGCAGCTCGGGTTTGACTTGAGGGATCTCGTCTCCTGCACAGGGGACCTGTTCCTGGGAGATCGCTTGGCCCACTGGGCGAAACATGATGCGAGCGCCGCTGTGGAGCGCGCACCTGGCCCGAAGCCAACCGGCCACCCGATGCTCTCGAAGGTCTACCGCCTCACCGAGCGTGGGATGCGGTTCCGAGACGAGGGGCTCGAGCAGCTCACGGATGCGCCCGTCCTGCCCATCGCCGGGACCGAAGCGTATGCGAGCTCAGCCCCGTGGGTGCTGTTAGAAAACGGCCAGCTCGCTCGTTTGTGAGGAGTAGCGCGGCAGCGGTCCCGACCAGCGCCGCTGACCGAGGACATTCCAGGTTAGCCGCGAGCATCGTCCCAGGCCCACCGGGGAGGACGCACGGAATGATCCCTTGCTCGCTTCCTGACCAGGCCGCCGGGGCTCACCGGCACGGCGCGCAACTGCCGCCGCAATCCACGCCGTTCTCGCCCCGGTTCATCATGCCGTCAGTGCACGAGGGCTCCCGGCACGCCCCGGCCACGCAGACGCCGCTCTCGCAATGCGTACCCGTCCTGCAGCCTCGCCCGGCCGGGCACTGCGGGCACGGCAGCGCCCCGCAGTCGACCCCCGTCTCGTCGCCGTTCTGCGCGCCGTCGTCACACGAAGGCGGCGCGCAGCGACCTCCGTCGCAGACCTTGCTTTTGCAGTCGGCGCCCGCGCCGCAAGCCTCGCCGTCAATGCAGGGACGGCACGGACCGCCGCAGTCCCTCGCGGTCTCCCCGAGCGCGGGATCGACAAGATCGTTCATGCAGTGAGGCGGCACGCACAGCACGTCGTCACACGCCAGACCGTTGGGGCAATCGTTCATCGTCACGTCGCCGCTGAAGCAAGCGACGCAGGCGCCCACATGGCACATCCCCTGTGGCTCGCCCGGACACACCGCGCCTTCGGTCAGCGGCGTGTTGACTGGACCGCCCTCACCGCAACTGTCGTACGTACACGGCTCGCCGTCGTCGTAGACGTCCGACGGGTCCTCGAGCTCCAAGAGCTCGCCCGTGGTCGTACACTCCACCCGACGGCAATCTCCCTCTCGCTGCGAGGCGACCGGCCCGGGATGGACCTCCACCTCGCACTCTCCGTCGACGCAGCGGCCGGCGCCGCACGCCGGGCTCGGCGGTCCCGGGCACTCGGCGTCGCTCTGACAGCCCGCGTCGACGCCGCCGTCGGGCGCGCACCCCTCGGTGCCCGGTGCGCACTCCGAGCAGGGCCTGCACGCGACGGCGCAATCCGGATCGCGCGACTCGCTGGGAAGGCAACAGATGTGACTGTCCGGAACGACACACACACACTGGCTCTGCGTGCAGACGGCGCCGGGGATGTCCTGATACGGGGTATGGCAATCGGCGTCGGTCGCGCAATAACCGCCGAGCCACGGCGCATCGTCCGCGCAGGAGGCAACGAGCCCCGCAGCGATCGCCATGACCGGCGTGGCGAGCGCCACGCCGCGAAGAAGTGATCTCATGGGAACAGCACCTCCGGACAGCCACCATCGCTCGCCGGCGAAAGCACCAGCAGAGGCGCGGACTGCCCATGTGCAGCCCCTCGTATACAGCACTGGACTCGAGGGCGCGCGTAAGAAATCGACAGAATTGGCCGCGATTGTCTGGAAATTCGGATCTGGTCAGTGGAAAGTGGTGAAACGCGCGGCTGGTCGCCGCGTTCGTTTCAGGGCGCCACGCTCGACTGGTAAATCGAATCGACTCAGCGGAATGAGGTGGAGCGCGGTCCTGGCCACTGCGCTCCGCAGGTGTACCAGTCGGCGCCGCAGGGCGGCTGCGGCTCGTCCGGCTCGAAGGGCCGAGCCGCCGCCGGGGGGCGCGCCGTCGCCGGGGGGCGCGCCGGCGTGTCCAGGCGGGCGCGCGGCGGGACGGGCGCGGTGCGCGGCGGGAGATCGGGGGGGACGGGCGTGGCCGGACGGGGCTCGGGCGGAGGATCCGCGGAACGCGGGGCCAGCGCGCAGGGGCGCGGGAGGCGGGCAACAGCCGGGACGCGCGCTGTTCGGGGCGAGACAAGCTGGAACCAGGCGAGGAGCGCCGCTGCCGCCGCGAGGGCCAGCGCGCCCGCCGCGAGCGCGAGCCGCCGGCGGCCGCGGCGAGGTCCAGGCAAGGTCGGCGCGCTCGGATGCAGCGCGAGAGGCGGCGCTGTCGGCTCTCGCCATGCGACAGAAGAGGCCGGGCCCGGCGGCGCGGGCGGTGGTGTCGGCTGCGGCGGCGCGAGCGGCGGCTCGGGCACCAGGAGCGGAGGCACCTCGGGCAGCGCGGCCGAGGCCCCAGGAGCGGGCGCGTTGTGAGTCGAGGGGCCGAGGCCCGTCGAGGGGCCGAGAGAGGGCGCGTGGTGCTGTTCACGGCCAGTGGAGGCGCCGAGAGAGGGCGCGTGGTGCGCCTCATCGTCATCCAGGACCCCAGGTGACCCGCTCGTCACGCCGGAGGGCAGCGTGGGCGGCCCGATCGGCGGCGAGGGCGGCGCTGCATGCAACGACCGCGCGCTGTCCGCGGCCGGCCTCGGGCCGCGCACGCCGGACCCTGGGCCCGGCTTTGCACCCCGCTCCAGCTCGGCTTGCCAGCGACACCAGCCCTCGATCGCCGCGTGGAGCGCCGCGATGAGCTCCTCCATGCCGCGATACCGGGCGGCGGGGTCCTTCTCGATGGCCCTCCTCACGACGCCGGCGACCGACGGCGGCAGCGGCACGACCGTCTCGATCGCCGGGGGCGCCTCGTGAAGGGCGCAGCGGGCGAGCTCCTCGGGCGCGCGCCCCTCGAACGGCCGGCGCTGCCCGAGGAGCTCGTACAGGACCAGGCCCAGCGCGTACACGTCGGTCCGCTCGTCGAGGACCGCGGGCGTCGAGAGCTGCTCGGGCGCGCGGTACGCCGTTGCCGCCGCGTCGAGGCCGAAGAGCTGCGCGAGGCCCAGGCCGGGGAGCTTGAACGAGCCGTCCCCGAACAGCACGATGGTCTCCGGGCGGAGATCCCCGTGGAAGGTCCCCGCGGCGTGAGCGGTCCTCAGGACCTCCGCGAACTCGGCCACCTGCGAGAGCGCCCACGGCGGCCCGAGATCCCCCGACCGGCCTTCGAGGAGCGCGCGCAGCGACGGGCCGTCGCACCGCTCGACCGCCGCCCAGCAGAACGAGGCGCCGACGCCGCCGTCGAGCACCCGCGGGAGCTCGTCGAGGAGCGCGCTCACCGCGCGGAGGCGCTCCAGCGTGTCGAGGAACCCCTCGGGCACCGACGCGCTCACGTACAGCAGCGCGCTCCTGCCCGCGCGATCCACAGCGGCATAGACGTCCGCCCGACCGCGGCCGGCGAGCTGCGCGACGATCCGGTAGCCGAGCCCAGCGCCGTCTACCATGTCATCTCCAGGCCGAGCTGCGTGCCGGCGGCTGTCACCCTGGGGCCGCGGCTCCTCGGAAAGAGCGCGTAGATCAGCGTCCCCGCGCCGAGGAGCGCGCCGGCGGTCAGCGCGATCGCGGCGCGCTCCTCGGCGCGCCCCATGGCGCTGTAGGCGCTCTGCGCGCGCTGCAGCTCCGCGCCGGCGATCCGGTAGCCGCCGTGGTTGCGCGCGAGCAGGTCGTCGAACCTGCGCTGGTGGCCGTTCGCCTCCGCGAGAAAAATCGCGCCCTGCGAGATGCATCCGGCGGTCGCCGCGCCGCCCAGGAGGACGAGCCCCGTCGCCGGTCCGTCGCTCCCCGTCGCAGCCGGCCCCGCCGCCTCTGGCCATCCCGCCGGCGCCGGCGCGCGCGGCGTCGCCTGCTCAGCGCCGACCGGCGCCGGCGGAGCAAGGCCGCCGGCCGGCGCCGGCGGGGCAAGCGGGGCAAGGTCGATGACCAGAAGGCGCGCCTCCCCCGCGCGCACCTCGACGGCGGTCTCCTTCGCCGCCGCGCCGAGCGCCGCCCGGATGCGGTGCGAGCCGGGCTCCACGTAGACCTCCCGGCCGAGCGGCGCCTGACCGACGGGCCGGCCGTCGATCGAGAGCTGCGCCCCCGGCGGCACGGCGAAGGTCAGCGCGCCGACCTCCTGCTTCACGCGCGCGAGATCCAGCGCCCGGCTCGCGTATCGCTCGCGCTCCTCGGCGCTCCGGGGCGCCGGCGTCCTCTCGAGACAGAGGGCCAGAAACTCCGCCGCTCTGACCATGTCCGCGACACGGAACGCGAGCTGCCCCACATTGCACGCCGCCTTCTCGGACGGGGCCAGTTGCCATACCTGAAGCCAGAGGTCCCGCGCCTTCGCGAGCTGCCCTTCCGCCACGGCCCTGTCGGCCGAGCGCTCGAGTCGACTCTGCGCCTCGCTCGCCCCGGTGCCGGCGCGACCGACAGAGGGCAGGAGGACCGACGCGGCGAGGATCAACGCTCCAGAGAGGGCGCGCAAGGCCGTCACGCTCATGACGAGCTACATATCAGGTCGGGTCAGGCGAAGGGGAACCTGCCGCGCTCAACAAGGAGAGACAGAGAAACAAGAAAAGAGGCCTGGGCGTGAGAAGTTCATGCGCCCAGTGGGAATGCGAGCGGCGGCGCCCCACAGCTCCTCGCGCCGGCCGCGCTATCCCATCATCCGTTTCCACTGCTCCGACAGCCGCTGCGTCGAGACGGGGACAGCGGCCTTCAGCTCGGGCGCGAACAGCGAGACCCGGAGCTCCTCTATCAGCCAGCGGAACGACTCCAGCTCTTCCGCGGGCACCCCCTTCTGGCGGAGCGCCTGGTGGTGCTTGAGGTAATCCTGCCAGAACGGCAGCACCTGCGCCGCCTTGGCCTGGTCCTTCTGCGGGCCGTTGGGCAGCCGCTCGAGCCGGACCTGGACCGCCCGCAGGTAGCGGGGCAGGTGGGCGAGCCGGTCGAGCGGGGCGCGCGAGAAGAGCCCGACCGGCAGCAGGAGCTCGACCTGCGTGCGCGCGTCGTCGAGCGCAGGCCTCGGCGCGCCCGGCTTGCCCGTCATCGACCGGAGCATTGCCTGCACGCGGTCGAGCTCGACGCCGATGTCCCGCGCCAGCCCGGCGAGCTTGCCCAGCACGCCCTGGAGCGACCGCCGGCCGTCGTCCAGGCGCGCCTGGAACGCGGGCCGCGTCCTCGGGAACGAGGCGGGATCGCCGAGCTGGAACGCCTCGTCGAGCGCGCGCAGCGCGATCTGCCGGGCGAGGCCGGGCTCGCCGGGCGCGACCCGGGCGCCGAGCCCGCTCACGGCCACCGCGCTGCGCAGCGGCTGCTCGATCTGGCTCATCTTGCCCCCGAGCTGGAGCAAGAGCAGCCGCCGCAGCCCGGCGCGCGTGGCCTCGTCGGCCGCGGCCCTCGAGGCGAGCACGCGCACCGACACGGAGGTCTCCCCGTCGATCAGCGCCGGATAGCCGAACACCTTGTGCCCCCCGGCGTCGACCTGCACGCGCTCGGGCAGCGACTCGACGCTGAACGACGTGAGGCCGTCCCGCTCGATCCCCGCCTTGCCGACCTTCGCCCACGCGTCGCGCGCCCGGCCGGACAGGCGATCCTTGAGCTCCCGCAGGTCGCGCCCCTCGCCGATCACCCGGCCGTCCTCGCCGATCACGCGGAAATAGAAGCGCAGGTACGGCGGGAGCTCCTCGATCCGGAGGGCGTCGGCCGGCACGCGCTCGCCGGTGCGGTCCTCGACAGCGCGCGCGAGCGCGGGCCGCATCGGGCCCTGGAACGGCCGCAGATCGGCCGCGATCTCGCGGGCGACCTCCCGCATCGGGACGAGCGCCTTGCGGAGCGACTTCGGCAGCGTCTCCAGCAGCAGGGCGATCTTCTCGGCGTGCCACCCGGGGATCGTCCACTCGAGCTGCTCCGGATCGGCCTGCGGCAGGAGCACGAGCGGCAGCGAGAGCGAGACGCCGTCGTCGTCCTCGCCCGGGTCGAAGCGGTAGGCGAGCGGCACGGCCGCCCCGTAGAGATCGAGCGCGTCGGGGTAGCGGTCGGGCGAGAGCTCCGCGGCCTCGTCGAGCAGGACGTCGGCGATCGACAGGTGGAGCACCCGCGGATCCTTCGCCTCGGCCTCCTTGCGCCACGCCTCGAACGTCTTGCCGTTGTAGACCCCCTCGGGCACGCGCCGGTCGAAGAAGAGCTCGAGCGCGTGCTCGTCGGCCAGCATCTCGCTCCGCCTCGCCTTGTCGCGCAGCCGGCTGACCTCCTCGAAGAGCTTGCGGTTCGCGTCCATGAACGGCGCGCGCGTCGCGTACTCCTGCCGGACCAGGGCGTGCAGCAGGAAGATCTGGCGCGCCGCCCTCGGATCGATCGGCCCGTAATCCACCCTGCGGTCGCGCGCGATCGGCAGCCCGTAGAGCGTCACCTGCTCTCTGGCCATCACGGCCGCCGGCTTCGCGGCCCAGTGCGGGTCGCTGTAGCTGCGCTTGCAGAGCGGCCCGGCCGCGGCCTCGATCCACGCGGGATCCAGGGCCGCCGCCATCCGGGCGAAGAGCTGCGATGTCTCGACCAGCTCGGCGGCCATGATCCACGCGGGCGGCTTCTTCGCGAGCCCCGACGAGGGGTGGAGCTGAAAGCGCGTCTGCCGGGCGCCGAGATACACCTTGTGCTCCTGGTTCCACATGCCGATACGGCTGAGCAGGCCGGGCAGGACAGCGCGGTGGATGGCCTCGCCCTTCGCGGGCGCTGTGTTCGGCGAGAACCCCATGTCCCGCGTGATGCGGCTGAGCTGCCGGTGCACGTCGACCCACTCGCGCATCCGGAGGTACGAGATGAAGTGATCGCGGCACATCTTCCGGAGCTGGTTCTGGGTGAGCCGGCCCTGCGCGTCCTGGTAAAAGGCCCACAGCTTCAGGAGCCCGGCGAAGTCCGACCCCTCGTCCTTGAACCTCCGGTGCGCGTCGTCGGCCTGCCGCTGCGCGGAGAGCGGCCGCTCCCGCGGGTCCTGCACCCCGAGCGCGGCGGCGATGATCAGCACCTCGGCGAGCGCCCCCTCGGCCTCGCCGCCGAGGACCATCCGGCCGATCCGCGGATCGAGCGGCAGCTTCGCGAGCTTCCGGCCGATGTCGGTGAGCGCGCCCGCCTCGTCGAGGGCGCCGATCTCCTCGAGGACCCGATAGCCCTCGTCCACGGCGCGCTTCGACGGGGCGTCGAGGAAGGGGAAATCCTCGATGTCGCCGAGCCCGAGCGCCTTCATCTGGAGGATGACGCCCGAGAGGCCGACCCTCAGGATCTCCGGATCGGTGTAGGCGGGCCTCGCCTTGTCGTCCTGCTCGGCGTAGAGCCGGAAGCAGACGCCGCTCTGCACGCGGCCCGCGCGCCCCTTGCGCTGGTCGGCGCTCGCGCGCGAGATCGGCTCGATCTGGAGCTGGGTGACGCCCGTCCGGGGGCTATACCGGTTGACGCGCGCGAGCCCGGCGTCGACCACATACACGATGCCCGGGATGGTGAGCGACGTCTCGGCCACGTTGGTCGCGAGCACGATCCGCCGCCCGGGCAACGACTGGAACACCCGCTGCTGGTCGCCCTGAGGGAGACGCCCGTAGAGCGGCAGCATCGTCGTGTGGGGCAGGCCGTGCCGCTCCAGCTCGGACATTGTGTCGTGGATCTCCCGCTCTCCCGGCAGGAAGACGAGGATATCCCCGCGCGGATCGATGGAGGTGATCTCCTCGACCGTGTTGGCGACGGCGTCGGCGATCTCCGCCTCTCCGGTCTCCGGGGGACGGTGGATGACCTCCACGGGGTAGGTGCGGCCGGAGACCTCGATAACGGGCGCCCCGCCGAAGAAGGCCGAGAATCGATCGGTCTCGAGCGTCGCGGAGCTGACGATGACGCGGAGATCCGGCCGCCTCGGCAGCAGGCGCTTGAGGTAGCCGAGGAGAAAATCGATGTTGAGGCTGCGCTCGTGGGCCTCGTCGATGATGAGCGTGTCGTAGTCCGAGAGCCGCGGATCGCCCTGGATCTCGGCCAGGACGATGCCGTCGGTCATGTACTTGACGTAGGTCGCCGGGCTCGTCCGGTCCGAGAAGCGGATCTTGTAGCCCACCTCCTTGCCCAGCTCGACGTTGAGCTCCTTGGCGACGCGGGCCGCGACGCTTGTGGCGGCGATGCGGCGCGGCTGCGTGACGCCGATCCGGGCGGACAGCCCGCGGCCCATGGCCAGGCAGATCTTGGGGAGCTGCGTGGTCTTGCCCGAGCCGGTCTCGCCCGCGACGATCACCACCTGGTGCGCCTCGATGGCGCGGGCGATGTCGAGCACCCGCGCCGAGATGGGCAGCTCCTCGGGGAAGCGCACCGGGCCCCCGGAGGGGGGCGGGGACGAGGTCCGGCCGCCGGGGGTGGGCGGCGGGGCAGGTTGCTCTTGCGGGACGCGGGTGCTCACGGCGCGAGGGGGTAGCATCTCTCGCCGCGGGGCGCCGTCCGAAGGCGCGCGCTCGCCGGCGCGCGACCCGCCGCGCCGGCGCCGGAGCGCCGTCCTTCAGGGGGCGAGCGCGCCGTCAATCGTCGTCGTCGGCCTTGCACTCCGGCTTCGGGCAGCGACCTTGCACGATGTCGCGGCACGTCTGGTTGCGCTTCGCGTCGTCCGTCTCTTCGAGCGCGCTGTAGATCAGCTGCAGGCGGCACTCGAACGAGCCCTCCTCCTTGAACGGCTTGCACGCATTGAAGATGGGCGGCGCGTCCGCGGCCAGGCACAGGAGCATGCAGCTCTCGAGGCTCGTCAGCGCGAGCGTCTCGGGGCACAGCGCCGTGTAGAGGGCGCAGACCGCCTCGCACCGCCCGACGCACCCGTCGGCGTCCGCGGGGCCGAGCAGCCCGCTGGCGGTGCAGGCCGCAGGATCGCCCGCCGTGACCGCGCGGCACGCGGCGTACTCCGCGGGCGACGGCATCGCCTCGCAGGCAGCGCAGCACGTCTCGGCCGACGGGTACTGCGGCGTGAGCTCGCAGGCATCGATCGACAGGGCGCAGTGCGTCGAGCAAGCGGCGACCTCGCAGGGGCCTGTCTCCTCCGGCGGAGGCGGCGTGACCTCGGTTCCCTGGCTCGCCTCGCCCTCTCCGGCGTCGATCTCTCCGCCGTCCAGGCTCGGGGGGCTGCCGCCCTCGCCCTCAGCGCCGGGCAGCGGGGCGATGAGCTGGCACCCCGCGACCGACGCGGCGAAGAGGCACAGCGCTGCGATCCGCGTCGTCATAACGTCCCCTGTACGCCGATGTAGCCGGGCCCGACGGCCCACGTGACGCTCGAGGCCGGCCCCGTCGAGGTCTCCAGGCCCAGGGCGAGCCCCCCGACGGCCGCGCCCGCGATCGCAAGGCCGAACCCCACGTTCGAGACCCAGCCGAGCGTGTTCGCGCCGCCCCGCGCGTCGCCCGAGCAGCGCGCGGTGCCCTGCCGGCACGCCTCGGTGAGGTCGCTCCTCGCGTTCAGGTAGGCCACGCCCGCGCCGAGCCCCACCGCGAGGCCGGCGCCCGAGGCAACGAACCCGCCGATGACCCACGGGCTGGCGCCGCCGCCGTCCGGGGTGGACACCCGCGTGAGGGCCATGTCCAGCGTCGTGACCTCCCCCTCGGGGACGTAGACCCGCTGCCGGGCGCCGACGTAGCCCTCGGCCTCGACCTCGACCCAGTGGTTGCCCGGGTCGATCGGGGATCCCTCGGCCGAGGCCTTCATCGGCTGGCCGTCGACCCGGAGCCTCGCGCTGGCCGGGCCGGGCGCGATCGTCACCCGGAGCCGCGGGATGCGCTCGTCGAGCTCGTCGCGAAGGGCCTCGGCCCGGCGCCGCGCCTGCATGAACGGCCAGGGCTCCCCCGGGGTCGCGCGCGACGCGGCGATCGTCGACGCGAGCTCGCGCGCCTCGCTGAGCCGCCCGATGGCCGTCAGCGTCTTCGCCACCTCGATGGAGGTCGTGGGCACGCGGACGAGCCGCTCGGCGCGCTGGTAGGCGCGGAGCGCCTCGGCATACCGCTTCTGGGCGAAGAACTCGTCGCCCGCGTACACGAGCTCGCGGGCCTCGCTCCGCGCCTTCTCGTCGGCGTCGCCGCCGCCGGTCTCCGGCGCCTGGGCGGCGAGCGCCGGCGCGGCCGCGAGGATCAGGCCGGCGAGCAGCAGCAGCGTCCTGGGCCCGGGGTGCATGGCTCTCCTCTGTCAGAAGCCGAGATCGCGGCGCACCCTGCGGTTCGCGACCTTCTTGACCGGCGGCGCAGCGGGGCTGGCGAGCGCAGCCTGGGCGGCGGGCGTGCCCGGGACGACGGCGGGCGTCGCGGATGCGGCGGGCGTCGCGGATGCGGCGGGCGTCGCGGATGCGGCGGGCGTCGCGGATGCGGCGGGCGTCGCGGATGCGGCGGACGCCTCGGGCTGCGGCGCTCTGGCCTGGGCCGCGGGCCGCGGCGCGGGCGTGGCGCACTGGGCCGCGGGCTCGGCGGCCGGCGGGGCCGCGGGCTCCGCGGGGTCGCTCCCGATCATGGAGAGCGTCGTGCTCTGCGCCGCCGGCGCCGTCCGGGCCACGCCGGAGACGCCCGCCCAGGCCAGCGTGCTGACGCCCATGACGGCGGCCGCGGCCATGGCCCAGGTGCGCGCGCGCGCCAGCTTCCGCGGCGAGCCGTCGCCGAGCGTGCCGAACGGCAGCAGCGTCGTCACGAGCGACGAGAAGCCCTCGACCGAGGC
The DNA here is from genome assembly GCF_051519835.1 of Sorangium sp. So ce176. Lineage (NCBI taxonomy): Bacteria > Pseudomonadati > Myxococcota > Polyangiales > Polyangiaceae > Sorangium > Sorangium sp. So ce176. The sequence goes on along the minus strand of NZ_CP150371.1, from coordinate 8,559,048 downwards.
GAGCGCCTCGCGCGGCGGCATGATCTCGGTCTCGCCGGCGGCCCGCGGGCCCTGCGGGGCGGCGAGGGCGGCGTCGAGCGCGTCGAGGACGGCGCGGGCGCTCTGGGCGCGGCGCGCCGGGTCCGGCTCGAGCAGCGAGAGGACCCAGGCGTCGATCGCGGGCGGGAGCCCCGGGGCGAGCCGGGACGGCGGCGGGGGCGGCCCGCGGTCGATGGCGACAGCGACAGCCGCGATGGTGGCGCCGTTGAAGGGGGTCTTCCCGGTCAGGCAGAAGTAGGCCACGACGCCGAGGGCCCAGAGGTCGCTGTGCGGTCCGACCCGCGCTCCGCCCGCCATCTGCTCCGGCGACATGAAGTGCGGGGTCCCCATGATGGCGCCCGTGACGGTGAGCCGCTCGGCCTCCTCGACGGTGTTCTTGGCGATGCCGAAGTCGAGCACCTTCACGAAGGGCTCCCGCTCGCCTTCCACGAGGAAGATGTTCTCGGGCTTGATGTCGCGGTGGACGATGCCCGCCTCGTGGGCCCTGGCCAGCGCCGCGCCGAGCTGGCGCAGGATGCACACCGCCTCGCTCAGCGAGAGGCGCCCGCGGCGCTCCACGAGGTCGTGCAGCGTCTGCCCTTCGAGGTGCTCCATCACGATGTAGGGGACACCCTGATCGGTGAACCCGACGTCGAACACGCGCACGACGTGCGGGCTCTGGATCCGGGCGGCCGCCTCGGCCTCGCGGTGGAGGCGCACGACGGCGAGCGGGTGATCGACGTACATGTCGCGGAGGAATTTCACCGCGACCTGGGTCTTGAGCGCTGTGTGCTCGGCGAGCCAGACGCTCCCCATCCCGCCCTGGCCGAGCGCGCGGATGAGCCGGAGCTGGGAGCCCACCTGCATTCCCGGCAGGGGCCCGCGCTCCGAGCTCGACGGCACGGTGTGGCAGGTTGCCTCAGCCGGGGCGATCAGGCGCGGCGACAGCCGGGTGGCCTCGCCCATTCCTACCGTCTTGCTCATGCCGGAGCCGGCTTGCATGCGGCGAGCCAGCGTCCGGATTCGATGGATAGGCGGCCATGAGCTGGAGTCGCCGTGGCGCATCGTGGCGTGCGGCCGCGCTGCACAGATCCCGCGTGACAGTTCGCTACACGCACGATGGCCGCGGCGGGCGCTCGTCGCGGCGCGCGCTGCTCCCACGTACGGCCGCTGTCGTCGCGGGTTGCGGGCGCGCCGCATCGTGAGGGCGATGACGTCGCTCGAACCAGCGGCGGCGCCAGCAGGTTTCCGTCGTTGACCCCAGCGCTGAACGGATGGGGGTCGCGCTGTATTTCCGCGCGAGAGCGCCAGAGCGGCGCCCGTGTTTCAACAGCGCATCGCGAGGCCCTCCGGTGCGCGAGCCTCGCTGCGGGGCGCCGCTGGCAGCGCCGAGCTCGCGATGTGGAGAGAGCGAGGCGACGGACATGCATTCGAGCGCGGCGTCGCCGCCGACGACAACGCGCCACGCCTGTGTGCCATTGCCGACGTCAACGATCCTGCGGAGCGCTGCGCACCCCGGCGAGGTCGAGCGCGGAGTCGAGGACACCGGCGCGGCGCGGCGATCGCGCGCCTCGATGACGGGTCGGATCGAGGCGATCGCGGGGCGCTTCACGGCTCAGGCCGCCGCGCGAGCGGGCGAGCGTCTGCGGCGCGCGAGCGCGACGAAGGTCTTGTGCTGCGCGCTCGAAGCCAGCAGTCTAGGCCGCGCGATGCAGCCTCTCCACCTCTGGTTCCTGGCGGGCGTCGGCCTCCTCGCCGCGGCGTGCGACGCCCGTCCCGCGGAGGCGCCGAAGCCTGTCGTCCTTCCCCCCGTCGCGCCGGGCGAGCTCCGCAGCCCGGAGGCGTTCGCGTCGATCCAGGACAACGACGCGCGCGCGGCCTCGATCTTCCTCGAGGCGAGCAAGGTGCTCTTGCACCCGCGCTGCGTGAACTGCCATCCGCACGACGGCGTCCCGCGCCAGGGCGACAGCGGCGAGCGCCACAGCCCGCCGGCCGAGCGCGGGCCGCGCGATCGCGGGGTGGCAGCGATGGAGTGCACGTCGTGCCACCAGGTGCAGAACCTCGAGCTCGCGCGCGTGCCCGGCGCGCCCGGCTGGCACCTCGCGCCGGCGGAGATGGCGTGGCTCGGCAGGTCGCCGGCCGCGATCTGCGCGCAGATCAAGGATCCGGCGCGCAACGGCAAGAAGACGCTCGCGCAGATCGTCGAGCACTCCGCGCGCGACGCGCTCGTGGCGTGGGGGTGGGCGCCCGGCCACGGCCGCACGAAGGCGCCCGGCACGCAGGCGCAGTTCGGCGCGCTCGTCGATGCGTGGGTGAAGGCGGGTGCCGCGTGCCCGCCCGAGGAGGCCCGTCCATGATCATCCTGAAGGTGAACGGCGCCGAGCTGAAGCTCGACGTGGATCCCGAGATGCCGCTCCTCTGGGTGCTGCGCGACGTGCTCGGCCTCACGGGGACGAAGTACGGTTGCGGTCAGGCGCTCTGCGGGGCGTGCGTCGTGCACCTCGACGGCGAGACGGTGCGCGCGTGCGTGACGCCGGTGAAGCGCGCCGCGGGCGGCTCGGTGACGACCATCGAGGGGCTCAGCCCGGGCGGCGATCACCCGCTCCAGCGCGCGTGGGTGGAGCTCGGCGTCCCGCAGTGCGGCTTCTGCCAATCGGGACAGATCATGAGCGCGGCCGCGCTCCTGCGGAAGAACCCGCGGCCCTCGAACGAGGACATCGACAGGTCGCTCGCCGGCAACATCTGCCGGTGCGGGACGTACACGCGCATCCGGGCGGCGGTCCGCAAGGCCGCCGGCCTCCCCACGGAGTGAAGATGGAACAGCAACGCGTCGTCCTCCTCCGCCGCTCTTTCCTCGCGGGGCTCGGGCTCGCTGTCTCCGGGCTCGCGCTCGGGCTCGCCGACGATGCCGAGGCCGCGCCCGCCGCGCCCGCGGGCGCGCCGGCGGAGCCCGGGCTCCGGACCGGGGTGTTCCTGCACCTCGCGCCCGACGGCACGGCGTCGATCGTCTGCCACCGGTCCGAGATGGGGCAGGGGATCCGCAGCTCGCTGCCGGTGCTGATCGCCGACGAGCTCGGCGCCGACATGGCGCGGGTGAAGATCGTGCAAGGCGACGGCGACAAGGCCTACGGCGATCAGAACACCGACGGATCGCGCAGCGTGCGCAACGGCTACGAGCCGATGCGGCGCGTGGGCGCGACGGCGCGGGCGATGCTCGTCGCGGTCGCCGCGAAGAGGTGGCGGGTGCCCGCCGCCGAGTGCGTCGCCGAGCAGCACGCGGTCCACCACGCGAAGACGAAGCGCTCGCTGGACTTCCGCGAGCTCGTGGCCGACGCGGCGAAGCTCCCGGTGCCCGACGAGAAGACTGTCGCGCTCCGCCCGGTGGCGGAGCTCAAGCGCGTCGGCGGCATGCTGCCGCTGCTCGACGGGCCGGCGATCGTGACGGGCAAGGCCCAGTTCGGCGCGGACGTGCGGCTGCCGGGCATGCTCACCGCGGTGATCGCGCGCCCGCCGGTCGTGGGCGGCAAGGTCGTGCGGTACGACGGCGCGCGCGCGCTGGCCGTGCCGGGCGTGAAGAAGCTCGTGGATCTGCCGGGGCCGAAGGGCGGCGCTGTCGGGTTCCAGCCGCTCGGCGGCGTGGCGGTCGTGGCGGACTCGACGTGGGCGGCGATGCGCGGCCGGGCGGCGCTGCACGTCACGTGGGATCACGGCGCGAACGCGGCGTACGACTCGGCGAGCTACCGCGAGGCGCTGCTGTCGGCTGTGCGCGCGCCGGGCAAGGTCGTGCGGAAGGTCGGCGACGTGGACGCGGCGTTCAAGGCGGCGGCGCGCACGATCGAGGCCGAGTACTACGTGCCGCACCTGGCGCACGCGGCGATGGAGCCGCCGTCGGCGGTGGCGAAGGTCGACGCGAAGGGGTGCGAGGTGTGGGCGCCGACGCAGAACCCGCAGGCGGCGCGCACCGAGGTGGCGCGGGCGCTTGGCCTCGACGAGGCGAACGTCACGGTGCACGTGACGCTGCTCGGCGGCGGCTTCGGGCGGAAGTCGAAGCCGGACTACTGCGCCGAGGCGGCGCTGCTCGCGCGGGCCATGGGCGCGCCGGTGCGCGTGCAGTGGACGCGCGAGGACGACGTGCAGAGCGGCTACTTCCACAGCGTGAGCGCGCAGCACCTCAGGGCGGGGCTCGACGCGGCCGGCAAGGTGACGGCGTGGCAGCACCGGACGGCGTTCCCGCCGATCCCGTCGACGTTCGACGCGAAGGCGAAGACCCCGAGCGAGGGCGAGCTCGGCCTCGGCGTGCTCGACCTGGCGCTCTCGGCCCCGAACGTCCGCGTCGAGGCGTGCGACGCGCCGGCGCACGTCCGGATCGGCTGGCTCCGGTCGGTCTGCAACATCTTCCACGCCTTCGCCGTGCAGAGCTTCATCGACGAGATCGCGCACGCGCGGCAGGCGGATCCGCGCGAGGTGCTGCTCGAGGTGCTCGGCCCGGCGCGGCGGGCGACGCCGGCGGAGCTCGGCGTGGACAAGGTCCCCAACTACGGGGCGCCGATCGAGCAGCACCCGGTCGACGTGGGCCGCCTGCGGCACGTGATCGACCGGGTGACGGAGCTGTCGGGGTGGGACGCCGCGCGCAAGGCGGGGCGCGCGGTGGGGCTCGCCGCGCACCGGAGCTTCCTCACGTACGTGGCCGTTGTCGCCGCGGTCTCGAAGGACGCGCTCGGCAAGGTGAAGGTCGACGAGGTGTGGCTCGTCGCGGACCCGGGCACGGTGATCAACCTGGATCGGGTGCGCTCGCAGATGGAGGGCGCTGTCGTGTTCGGGATGAGCGTCGCGCTCCACGGCGCGATCACGGTGAAGGGCGGCGCGGTCGAGCAGACGAACTTCCGCGACTACCCGGTGGTGCGGAGCCCGGAGGTGCCGCAGCGGATCCACGTGGAGATCGTGAAGAGCGACGCGCCGCCCGGGGGCGTCGGGGAGCCGGGGGTGCCGCCGGTGGCGCCCGCGATAGCGAACGCTGTGTTCGCCTTGACGAAGACGCGCGCGCGGGAGCTGCCGCTGCGGCGCCTGGGATTGTGACGGGGGCGGCCGCAGCGGACCCCTTCTCGTGAAACGGCCCCGCCGCGGGCTCGGTCACAGCACCTGAAGACTTCCTGGATCACCGCCTCGGTGTTCCGACGCCCCCGGTGCAAGGCCCGGCGCTCTCCGGCGCCTGCGTGCCGTTCCGGAAGGCCCGCAGGAACTGGTCGATACGCGCGTCCTCCGTCGAAAGGAGGTGCAACTGGCGGCCCCACGCCGACGCGACCACAGGCGCGGGCAGATTGGCATAGGGGCTCACGAGCACGTAGGGCTGTCCTCTGGCCAGCGCGCGCAGCGTATCGATCTCGTGTTTGGGCAGGTCCGGCCGGTAGGTGATCCACACGGCGCCATGTTCCATCGAGTGAACGGCGTGCTCGTTGAGAACGGGGGCGTCATAAAAGCCGCAGTTCTGCCATTCCGGCGCGTGGTCTCCACCCACGGGCGGGTTCTGCTTGTATACGACCGGCCCCCGGACCTCGTTGCGCTGTGGCACCGCGAACCTCTTCACGCCGCGAGGGGGCGAGGTATCCAGGGACCGGACCTGCGGTGCCCAGAGAAGGCCTATGACGCCGAAGAGCGCCGCGACGGCCGCCGCTCCGGCGGGGCGACGTATCGGTTTGGATTTGCTCCAGTTCCAGATGCTCTTGAGGTAGCCCCCGATGATACTGTAGAACATGTACATGCCCCCGAACGCCATCAACGCCAGCAGGAGCATGTTCAAGCTCGATACGACCATCACCGCGAAGGTGCCCTCGCCCCAGGCGATCGAGAAGAGCCTCATCTGGTAGACCAGTGAAAACCATGTTGTCTTGAGGAGACGGGGCAGGTACTCGACCAGGGAGAAAGAGAGCAGCGCCAGGAAGGGGACGACCAGGAGGGTGTAAACGATGAATACCCGTCTGACCCAGGGCTTCAGCGGCGGAAGCCGGCTCACGCCGGGCTTCAACCGCGGGAACAGGCTCGCCACAAACGGCCCCATCTGCGAGAAGAAGTCCGGAATGCCCGTGATGTCGGCGAGCGCCCAGTAGCCGTCCATCCGCACGTACGGTAAGAGCTGGTGGCCAATATTCCCGTTGATCAGCACCACCACCACCAACAGGAACTCCTGCCTGGTGACCAGGTAAACCGCCATGATGCCCATGGCGAAGATCAGGTGGAAGTAGAAGCCTCCGAGGTCGGTCCGCACGCGGGCCACGCGGCTGAGCCGGTAGCTGTCGCTCACGTCGGTGTAGAACGCAGGGTAAACGAGATACAGTCCTACGCCCATCCCACGTGCCTTACCGCCGCCGTACCGCAGCGCGGAAGCATGACCGAACTCGTGGAAGACGCTTGACACGACCATGACGCCCATCACGATGAGCAACGCCCAGGGCCGGTAGAAAAGATCGAGAAAGCTGCCAGCCACCCCGTGGACGAAGTACAGCCAGCCGTGGGTGATCGCTGCCGCTACCAGGACCGGGATCAAGATCGGCCGGGCATAAAGCACCTGCAGCGCGGCGGCGATAGGCTCGATGCCGTGTGGGCCGATCACCTGCTTGCGGAACTTGAGCCGGAGCGACGACCGGGGCTCTCCATTGCCGGGGACGCCTCCGCGCGGCGCGACAGCCCCAGCCGCGGGAGCCATGAGCCCTGACGGGACGAGCTTGGTCTGGATGAGCTCGCGCACGTTGTCGGCTGTCACCAGCCAGGGGGTCGACGCAGTGACACGCTCGGCGATCGCTTCATGCGTGCGCTGGCCGTCGGCGCATTCAGCGATGCGGTAGAGCAGCTCCGTGAGCTGGATGAACTGGCCGTCACGTTGGACAAGCCACTGCCGATCCTTGAAGCCGGTGCCCTTCATCTCACCGATGAGCTCGACGCTCGGCGCGAGTCGAGGGCGCTCGTGCGCGTGTATCAAGGCGGTATGCTGGTCTGCGGTGCCCGACGCAGCACGCTCGGCGTCACCGTCTTGGCATGAGAGTACGCCCATGTCGGTCATCGTCATGTCCTCTCCAACGCGGCGAACGGCGTGCCGGACGTGAGCCCGACACGCCACGCTCGGATCAGACCATCGGCGATCGCCCGGGAGGGCTCGTCCGAGCGTGCGTCATCGAACTCCAAAGCCGAGAGTGGCGTGGCGGACCTGAGCCCGCCACGCCACTCCCGAATCGATCCGTCGGCGAACGCCCAGGAGCTCTCCTCCTGGGCGTGTGCTACTTCAGTGCGGCTCGCTCTCGTGCCCGGGCTTCTTCTTCTCCTCCTCCTCGACCTCCTGGTCAGTGTCCGCGTCGGCCATGCAGTCTTGGTAGGCCTTATCAGCATCGGCCTCGGAATAATCTGCATAGAGGACCAGGGCAACGGCGAGCTGATTACAGATGGTGGCCGCGAGAGTGACCGCGGCGTTCGAGCCGTTATTGGCCGTTGCCGTCCCGGTCTGCATGATGGTTCCCGACTGGGAAATGCTAATCGTATCCATCATCTCGCGCTCGGGCAGCATCAGCGCGGCCTGGTTCACGAGGTCCTCGGAGCGAAGCGGCATCTTGTTGGTGATCATTCGAACCCTCCGTTGGTATTTGGTACTGCGTACCGAAACTGTTGAACGAGCACTCACAGCCTCATGGGCTGTGGAGGTAACTGACTTCGATTGGCGGGGTTTGCACGTGCTGGGCCAGCGGCGCGATTGGCCTTTGCCGGTTGTTGTGAAGCAGTGTCGCGACGGATCTGACCAGGCACGGTGCTCCGGCCTCGGCGCATCATTCCGGGGGACGAGCCGTTCGGTTCGACTCGTCATCAACGGTCCTCGTCAGACCCCGTCGTAACTCCCGCGGGCATCGAAGAGCAGTTCAGACGTACCTGGGCGGCAGGTCGCACGCCAGCCGAGTCGCTGCAAATCCCGAAGAATCCGCAGTATGGAGATCGTTGAGTACATGCTCGACGGAATTGGTCGTGCGCGCATCGGAAACAAAGTGCTGACTCGAACGGATCCACGCGGCCGCCGGGACGAACGGGAGTGCAGCGAGGGCACCGTAAACATCCTACACGCCGGTCGATTCTGGGTTGTCCAGGTTCGCCCCTTTTAGAAAGTTTGAGCTCGTGCCCGACAACATCGTCGGTGCCAGGGACATATTCAGCTCACCTGAGAGATCCGGTATGCACGATGTTCTATATTGGACGCGAGCAGTGCGTGCGCAGTAAGGAGCCCGTACTCTTGCACATGTGTAGTTTGGGATCGTGGTCTGCGATACGTTCTAGATAGCCGTCGCGCCACGGCTTCGGCCGAGGCGCAGGTGCAGTGCAGATGTCGGCTCCGGCCGAGGCGCAGGGGCAGTGCAGACATCGAGGGCCGTTCAGCTCAGATATCGAGACCCGTTGTGGGCGCTGACCGCCCTAGTAGGGCGGTAGGCGGACGCCGTGGCGCAACGCTTCCCCTGATCGGCTCAGTGGTTCGGCGGGATGAACAGATCGTGGAGGGGCGTTGTTCCACTGGGCCGGCGCGGACGAACCCCTGCCACGGAAAACCGCGATCCGGGCCCGATCACGCCGCCTACGCCAAGGACGGGGTGGCGCGCGACATGGTACGGGTCATGGAGGTGCTCGGCGCACCCGCCCGGCGGGGGTGGCGCGCCTGGGGCTGTGCCGGAGCTCGGGCAGGGCGGCGCGCCCGCGGCTACGACGTCCCCTCTTTGCCCTGCTGATAGATATCCTTGACGTTGATCTCCATGAACGTGTCCGGCTTCCCGAGCGGCGTGAAGCCGTACTGCCGGTAGAGCCCGTGCGCGTCCGCGGTGGCGAGCAGCGTCCGCCGCAGCCGGAGGCGGCCGAGGGCCTCGGTGACGTGGGCGATGAGCGCCTTGCCGTAGCCCTTTCCCTGCTCCTCCTGGACGATGAACACGTCGGCCAGGTACGCGAACGTCGCGTGGTCGGTGATCACCCGGGCGAACCCGATCTGCGCTCCTGCCTTGTAGACGCCGAAGCAGAGCGAGCCGCGGATGGCCCGCTCGACGACCTCGCGGGGGATGCCCTTGCACCAGTAGGCCGACGCGAGGACGGCGTGGATCCGATCGAGGTCGAGGAGAGATTTGTCGGACGAGATGACGATGTCTTCGCTTGCCTGGTGCTCCACTGCGGCGATCCTCCGTTCCGCGGACATGCTGGGCGATCCTGGGTCCCTGGCGGCTTCTCCAGCGACCCCTGTGTTCGTCGCGCTCCGGGAGGCCACTCGTCGACGCGCCGGCCGGCGTCAAGCGCGGATCGCCGGGCGCAGGGTCCTGCGGCGCCCGTGGTCCTGCGCGCGCCCGTGGACGACGCCCTCGCCGGCGTGCGAGGTTGCCCGCGAGCACCAGGGAGGAAGCATGCTCACGCTCCTCGGGGTCGCGGTCGTGGTCGTCGGCTTCGTCGCCCGGCTGAATCCGCTTCTCGTCGTCGCCGCGGCGGCCCTCGTGACCAGCCTCTCGGCGGGGATGAGCCCGATCCAGGGGATCTCCGCCCTGGGCAAGGCGTTCAACGACAACCGCTATGTCAGCCTTGTCTGGCTGGTCCTGCCGGTCATCGGCCTCCTGGAGCGCTCGGGCCTCCAGGAGCGGGCGCGCGCGCTTGTAGCGCGGGTGAGGACCGCCACGACCGGGCGGCTCCTGCTTGTGTATTTCATGATACGGCAGCTCAGCGCGGCCCTCGGCCTGACCTCGCTGGGCGGCCACGCGCAGATGGTCCGCCCGCTGATCGCGCCCATGGCCGAGGGCGCGGCGGAGAACCGGTACGGGCCGCTGCCGGACAGGACGCGCTGGCTGATCCGCGCCTCCGCGGCGGCGGCCGACAACGTGGCGCTGTTCTTCGGAGAGGACATCTTCCTCGCCATCTCGTCGATCCTGCTCATCAAGGGGTTTCTCGAGCAGAACGGGATCCTTGTCGAGCCGCTCCAGGTGTCGATCTGGGCCATCCCCACGGCGGTCCTGGCGCTCCTCATCCACGGGACACGGCTCCTCCTGCTCGACCGGCGGCTCCGGCGCGAGCTCGCCCGCGTCTCCCACGCAGCCCACGCAGCCCACGCAGCCCACGAAGGTGCCGGGGACGCGCGCGAATGATCACGCTCGATTTCGGCTATGCCGCGGGAGGGCTGTTCTTCGCGGCGTCGGCGCTCCTGGGCGCGGCCGACAGCGAGAACCAGAAGCGCTGGAAGAACGCCCTGTTCTGGGGCCTCCTGGCGACGAGCTTCCTCTTCGGCCCGCGCCTCGGGGATCTCGGCAACGGGGTGCTCGTGATCGCGCTCGTGCTCCTGGCCGGCCTCGGGGGCCTGGGGCAGGGTCGCCCCGCCACGACGACGCGCGAGGAGCGGCTCGCCAGCGCCGAGCGGCGCGGAGACCGCCTCTTCGTCCCGGCGCTGATCGTCCCGGCGACCGCCCTCCTGGGCACGCTGGTCCTCCGGCGGATCGAGATCCTCGGGACCCCGCTGCTCGACCCGGGGCAGGCCACGCTGATCTCGCTCGCCCTCGGCGTGGTGCTGGCGCTCGCGGCGTCCGTGGCGTGGCTGCGCCCCCCGCTGCTCGCTCCGCTCCAGGAAGGCCGGCGGCTGCTCGACACGGTGGGCTGGGCGGCGATCCTGCCCCAGATGCTGGCCGCGCTCGGCGTCGTGTTCGCGGCGGCCGGCGTCGGCGACGTTGTCGGGAACCTGGCCGGGGGCGTGATCCCGCCCGGCAGCCGGTTCGCCGCGGTGGCGGCCTACACCGTGGGCATGGCGGTGTTCACCGTGATCATGGGCAACGCGTTCGCGGCGTTCCCGGTCATGACCGCCGCGGTGGGGCTGCCCCTGCTCGTGCGCCGCTTCGGCGGCGATCCGGCGATCGTGTGCGCCATCGGCATGCTGTCCGGCTTCTGTGGGACGCTGATGACCCCCATGGCCGCGAACTTCAACGTCGTGCCCGCGGCGCTGCTCGGGCTGCCCGATCGCGACGGCGTGATCAAGGCGCAGCTCCCCACCGCGCTGCTCCTGCTGGTCGGGAACACGCTCCTCCTGTACCTGCTCGCCTTTCCACGCTGATTCCACGCTGATCCCGCGCCGAGGTCCCATGACGCACGCCCTGACCCCCGAGATCGCCTCGCAGCTCGCCGCCATCGCCCTCGGGCACGTGACGCGGGAGTACCCGCACAAGCTCGATCACGTCATGGCCGGCCCCGAGGACGTGAAGGGCCCGCGCGAGCTGCACCCCCTCTTTCACGGCAGCTTCGACTGGCACTCGTGCGTGCACGGCCACTGGCTCCTCGCGCGGACCCTCCGCCTCTTCCCCGGCGGGCCGGGCGCCGCGCAGGTGCGCGCGCTGCTCGAAGCACAGCTCACGGGCGAGAAGGTCGCCGCCGAGCTGACCTATCTCCAGCGGCCGTCCAGCCGCGGCTTCGAGCGGCCATACGGGTGGGCGTGGCTGCTCCTGCTCGCGGCCGAGCTCGCGCGGTACGACACCGAGGAAGGTCGCCGGTGGTCGGCGGCGCTGGCCCCGCTCGGCGACGCGTTCGCCGAGCGCTTCCTCGAGTTCCTGCCCCGGGCCACGTACCCGGTCCGCGCCGGCGCGCACACGAACACCGCCTTCGCCCTGGCGCTCGCGCTCGAGTACGCCGCCGTGAAGGGCGACGCGCGGCTGTCGCGGCGCTGCGCCGAGGCCGCGCGGGCGTGGTACGGCCGCGACGAGGACTGCCAGGCGTGGGAGCCCTCGCAGGACGACTTCCTCTCGCCCGCGCTCACGGAGGCCGAGTGCATGCGGCGCGTCCTGCCCGGGCCGGAGTTCCGCGGCTGGTTCGCGCGGTTCTTGCCGCGCGCGGCGCAGGGCGAGCCGGCCACGCTGTTCCTGCCCGCGACGGTCAGCGACAGGAGCGACGGCAAGATCGCCCACCTCGACGGGCTCAACCTGAGCCGCGCCTGGTGCTGGCGCTCGCTCGCGGCCGCGCTGCCCGGGGGAGATCCCGTCCGCGCCCGCGCGCTCGACGCCGCCGCGCGGCACCTCGACGCCAGCCTGCCGCACATCGCGGGCGACTACATGGGCGAGCACTGGCTCGCGAGCTTCGCCCTGCTCGCACTGAGCGATGGCGCGGACTGACGTCCGCTGCAAGGTCTAGACTGTGGAGCGGGAGACGGGATTTGAACCCGCGACGTCAACCTTGGCAAGGTTGCACTCTACCACTGAGTTACTCCCGCGAACTGCGCGGCGGAGGAGTACCAACCGGCGTCGCCTTAGTCAAGCGCTGACGTGCGAGATCGCGGCGCTTGCTCCGGCACGAGGAGCTCGGCGCCGGCGCGCCCCGCGATCCGCGGCAGCCCTCGCGCGCGGACGTCCGTGCGGGGCGAGGCGGGGACGTTGACGGTGGAGATCGTCGCCGGTAGCGTCGGTGCGGCCATGAGCGCGCTGGACGAGCTCGCCCTCGCGCTGGGCGACGGCCTGGTCACCGACAGGGATGTGATCGAGGGGTATCGCCACGATCAGGCGATCTGGGCGACCGGCGGCTGGCCGCGCGCGGTGGCGCGGCCGTCGTCGACGGCGGAGGTGCAGGCGCTGGCGCGGTGGGCGACGCGGCACCGCGTCGCGCTGGTGCCGCGCGGCGCCGGGACCGGGGTGGCGGGCGGGGCGACCGCCGGCGACGGGTGCGTGGTGGTGAGCTTCGAGCGCATGAACCGGATCGTCGCGATCGACGAGGCGGCGATGCTCGCGGTCGTCCAGCCGGGGGTGCTCAACGGCGATCTCAAGGCCGCCGTGCGCGAGCGGGGGCTGTGGTACCCGCCCGACCCGTCGAGCTACGCCATCTCGACGATCGGCGGCAACGTCGCCACCAACGCCGGCGGGCTGTGCTGCGTGAAGTACGGCGTCACGGCCGATTACGTGCTCGGCCTGGAGGCCGTCCTCGCGGACGGGACGGTGGTCCGCACCGGCGGCCGCAGCCGCAAGGACGTCGCGGGCTACGACCTGACGCGGCTCCTCGTCGGCTCCGAGGGCACCCTGGCGATGATCACCGAGGTCACGCTGCGCCTGCGGCGGCGGCCCCCGCCGTCGACAACGCTCGTCGCGACGTTCGCGTCGCTCGAGGCCTCGGGGAGGGCGGTCGCGGCGATCGTCCGGTCGGTGGACGCCTCGCTGCTCGAGATCATGGACCGCACGAGCCTCCGCGCGGTCGAGGCCCACGCGCGGCTCGAGCTCGACACCGAGGCTGCGGCGATGCTGATCGCGCAGAGCGACGCGCCCGGCTCCGCCGAGCTGACCCGGATGCAGGAGGCCTGCGAGGAGGCCGGCGCGACGATGGTCGCCGCCACCGAGGACGAGGGCGAGGGGCAGATGCTGCTCACGGCGCGCCGCCTCGCGCTGACGGCGCTCCAGCGGCTCGGCACGGTGCTCGTCGACGACGTCGCGGTGCCGCTGCCGCTCTTGCCGGAGATGTTCCGGCGCATCGAGGCGATCGTCGCCGCGTCGGAGACCATGGTCGGCACGGTGGCGCACGCCGGCGACGGCAACCTGCACCCGCTGGTCGTCTTCGATCGCGCCGACGCCGCCGCCGAGGCGCGCGCGGTCGCGGCCTTCGAGGCGGTGATGGCGCAGGCGCTGGAGCTCGGCGGCACGATCACCGGGGAGCACGGCGTCGGCACGCTCAAGCGCGGCTTCCTGGCCCGCCAGCTCGGCGCGGCGTCGCTCGAGCTGCACCACCGCATCAAGGACGCCTTCGACCCGGCGGGACTCCTGAACCCGGGGAAGGTGGTCGCGCCGCCCGGCAAACGCTGAGGCGGCCTGCGCCGAGCCGACGCCGCCGCGCCTGCATGCCCCGTCGAGCGCGGGCAGATGCCCCGGCCGCGGCCGGGCGAGCCGCCACGCCATCATGAAGGCGTCTGTGCGGGGGTTCGCGGCGAATCGGGATGGCGTTGCGTCAATCGTGGGATCGCCGGCGCGCGTGGCGAGAACGTCGCGCCGCGCCTGAAGCGGCCCTGTCACCGGATCGCGTGGTGGCGCGACGCATCCCGGAATCGGGTCATCGATGCTCGTTATGTGACTTCAATCGATGATGCAGATCGCTTGACCGTCGTTGGTGCTCCAATATAGTCACCGAGACGGTCAGGCGGAACACAATGGTGTCCGTCGGGCCGCGGGGGCACACGACCGCAGCAGCGCGCGGGCTGTGGAGGTGTGCGTCGTCCATGCGTCATCCACCATCAAGGAGGCTCGAATGAAGCAGTTGATTCAGCGGATCGCCCAGGATCATCTCTGGAATCAGTGGGTCGCGGCCAACTCGGCCGGTGAGCCGGCGCGCGCCGGCGGCGTGGCCAGGAAGGCCGGCTGCATCTCGAGGAAGGCCGGCTGCATCTCGAGGAAGGCCGGCTGCATCTCGAAGAAGGCTGGCTGCATCAGCTAGCAGGGTCGTCCGGGCTCGCGAGCGAGGCGGAGACCCCACCGATTCTGCTGGTGGTCTCCCGCCTCGCTCGCGGCCGCCCGGGCCATGGGTGCAACGCTTTTGATGGCCTGCTCGGCCGTCCTCCTGGACTCGACCATGGACGCCCATCGACACACGCTCGCCGAGATGATCGATCAGGTCAGGGACATCCCCATCTACCGCCGGTCGATCGAGGAGGGCTCCTTTCCCATCCTCGAGAAGCCGGAGATCGCAAGAGGCTTTCCGGACAACTGGATGACCCCGCGGCTCGCCGAGGCGCTGAGGGCCGGCGAGGCGGAGTTCGTCCTGTCGACCGGGACCAACCACGCGCGGATGCAGATCATCCGGCCGCCCTTCTTCCTGCTCAGGTCGTATTACCGGCTGTGGAGCGAGCACCCCGACGTCGCCGTCACGTGGCAGCAGGGCTGCCAGCGCGTCTCGATCACCACGGTGCTGGCGACCGAGCACGTGGCGCGGCTCAACGCGAAGAGGCGCGGCGCCGAGGCGCCGGCGCTCCCGGGCCTGCCGGCGCTGCCGAGCATGGACGAGCGTCGGCTCGACGCGCGCACGCTCTACCTGAACCTGCGGCTCGACCCGGCGCTCTGGGACCGCGGCGACGTCGATCGCATGCTCGATGAGATGACCGCCGTCCAGCAGGCGCATCCGCGGGGCTTGTACCACCTCGACTGCGACAGCCTCCACCTCGCGCATCTCGTGCGAAAGGCGCAGGCCTGGGGGGCGTGGCCCCGCTTTCCGAGGCCGGCGAGCATCATTCACGCCTACGAGTTCACGCCGAGGAACGTGCGGCGGTTCCTGCAGCAGCACTTCGAGTGTCCGGTCATCGACCTGTTCGGGAGCACCGAGCTGGGATACATGTACTACAGCGATCGTGACGGGCGGTACTGGCCCTACCTCGACAGGATGCACCTGGAGCTGATCCCGGTCGCGGAGGGCAGCTCGATCCACAGCATCATCGTCTCGAGCGTGCGCAACCCGTACATGCCCCTGATCCGGTATCGATCGGGCGACTGCGCCGAGACGGTCGATGGCTCCCCCGACCCGCTCCGGATCCGCCGGTTCTGCGGGCGCGAGCGAGAGCTCTTGTGGATCGAGCGCGGGGGCGCGATCTCCCAGGCCCACCTCGACGACTGGATCGCCGCCGCCGCGCCGTCCATCTTCCTCTATCAGCTTCACCCGAAGGGCACCCGGCAGGCGCGGCTCCTGTACACGACCTTCGACGACGGGCCCATCGACCCGGCCGCGGCGCGCGCGCTGCGCCAGCAGATCCTGGAGGGCGCCGGGCTCGATTGCGCCCTAGAGCACCGCGCGCACATCGCGATCGGCAAATCCGGCAAGTATGCGTGGTTGAACCAGGACGGCGAGACGACGGAGCGAGGTGGCCAGTGACGACCGAAGAACCGAGGGTGACGACCGACGCGCTGAAGGCGCTGCTCGATGAGGCGCTCTTCTCCGGCGTTGTGCGGCACTTCGCGCAGACCACCGGCGAGGAGCCCGCGTTCGTCGAACGCCAGGTCATCGAGTGCCTCAGGTACCTGTACCTGATCTCGCGCCACCCGGAGCCGCTTGTAGGGCTGTTCTTGCCCGTGGAGCAGGCGATCGACGAGATATGGCATTACCTGATCCTGCAGACCCGGGAGTACCGCGAGCTCTGCGAGGAGCGCCTGCCGGGGCGCTTCTTCATCCATCACCGCAGCCTGCCGTACGAGGACTACCAGGAGACGCAGCCGAGCCGGGAGCAGGCGATCGAGGAGGCGCTGCGCTGGATACCCCTGTACAGCGAGGCGTTCGGCCCCTTCGACGAGGGCGCGCTGCCGCACTGGACGATGGTGCGGTTCCTCCACCAGCACCTCGGCCTCTCCCTCGACGCCATCGCGGCGGTCGGCGCGGACGACAAGGCCGCGCGGCCCGACGCGGAGCCGGTCCGTTGATCCGCCGGGCCCTGCGGGCTGCGCCGGCCACGTCGATCAACACGCTGGTCCTGCTGCTGTGTCAGGTCCTCGGGATCGCGGGCGTGGTCGCGATCCAGTTCGCCGGCAGCCTGGTGGGCGAGCGGCTCGCGATGGACATGCGGCTCGCGACCCTGCCGGTGGCCGTGCTGGTGCTGTCGTCGGCCCTGGGCACCTGGCCGGCGAGCCAGATGATGCGCCGCTTCGGGCGCAGGCCCTGCTTCATCGCCGCGGCGCTGCTGTCCGCCGGCTGCCTGTCGCTCGCGGCGCGGGCGGTGGAGCTGTCGGATCTATGGCTCTTCTGCGCGGCTGTCTGCGGCGTCGGCCTGCAAGGCGCCTTCGTGCAGCAGTATCGGTTCGCGATCCTGGAAGGGCAGCCGAGCGGCAGGGCGCCGCGCCTGCTGACCATGATCCAGCTCGCCAGCGCCGCCGGCATCGTCCCCGGCGTCTCGCTCTTCGGCCTGCTGGAGGGGCGGACGTCCAGCTACATGCCGTGCGCCCTGATGATCCTGGCGGGGCTCCAGGCGCTGGCGGCCCTCGCGTTCGTGGCGTACCGGCCGCAGGAGGCGCTCGTCGCCGAGGCCTCGGCCGCGCCCGACGCGCGCGCCCGCGCGCTGTACTGGCCGATGGTGGCCATGGGCGCCGGCGCCTTCCTGGTGATGAGCCTGATCATGGTGCCGACGCCCTTGCAGATGTGCGGCGTCGAGCGGACCTCGGTGCAGGAGGCGAGCTGGGTCATCCAGGCGCACCTGCTGAGCATGTACCTGCCTTCGCTCTCGGTGGGCGCCCTGCTGAAGCGGGCGTCGATCGCGCAGCTCCAGGGGCTGGGGCTGCTGTTCCTGCTCGTGGGGTTCCTCGTGAGCTGGCTCCCGGGCTTCGGAGGGCACCTTGTCGGGCTGGCGCTGGTCGGGGTCGGGTGGTGTTACGTGTTCGTGACAGCGACGACGCTCGTCGCGCGCAGCCGCCCGGGTCCGGAGCGCTTTCGCGCGCAGGGCGTCAATGACCTGTGCGTGTTCGCTGCCAGCGGCGTCGCGTCGCTCACGTCCGGAGCCCTCCTGTCGGCGCTCGGATGGAGCGGCCTGCTCACCCTCGGCCTGGCGCTCGTCCTGGGCTTGATGGCGCTCGCCTGGGACGTCCACCGCGCCTGAGGTCCGGCGGCGGCGCGCGACGCGGCGCGCCGCGACACGAATCTTCTCGGGGATCGCGCGGGGCGCGGGGCGCCCGGGCGCACACCCATGTGCAGAGGGAGGCCAACATCATGTCAGAATCGGAGTCGAGCTGCTCGAAACACGACGCGGAGCGTGCCTGCCGCTTCGACGCCGTCATCGTCGGTGCCGGGTTCGCGGGCCTGTACATGCTCTACCGCCTGCGCCAGCTCGGCCTCGCGGCGCGGGTCTACGAGGCGGGCGGTGGGGTGGGCGGCACGTGGTTCTGGAACCGCTACCCGGGCGCGCGCTGCGACATAGCGAGCCTGGATTACTCCTATTCGTTCTCGCCCGAGCTCGAGCAGGAGTGGAGGTGGACCGAGCGGTACGCCACCCAGCCGGAGATCCTGCGGTACCTCGACCACGTGGCGGACAGGTTCGATCTCCGCCGGGACATCCAGCTCAGGACGCGGGTGACCGGGGCCGCCTTCGACGAGGCGACGAGCCGGTGGGCGATCGCCACGGACGACGGCGCCCGCGTGTCGGCGAGGTTCCTGATCATGGCCACGGGCTGCCTGTCCGTCGCGAAGCGGCCCGACGTCCAGGGGATCGAGGCCTTCGAGGGCGACGCGTACCACACGAGCCGCTGGCCGCACGAGGGCGTCGACTTCACCGGCAAGCGCGTCGGCGTCATCGGTACGGGCTCGACCGGCGTCCAGGTCATCCCCGCCCTCGCCGAGCAGGCGAGTCATCTCTTCGTCTTCCAGCGGACACCGTGCTTCAGCGTGCCCGCGCGCAACGCGCCCATCGACCCTGCCCACGAGGCGCGGATGAAGGCGAGCTACCCCGAGCACCGGCGCAAGGCCCGCGAGACGCGCGCCGGGGTCATCATGGAGGTCAATCCGAAGTCCGCGCTGGAGGTGTCGCCCGAGGAGAGGGAGCGCGAGTACACCGCGCGGTGGGAGCAGGGCGGCACCGGCTTTCTCGCCACGTTCTCGGACGTGATGCGCTCCAGGGAGGCCAACGAGACCGCCGCCGAGTTCGTCCGAGCCCAGATCCGCGCGACCGTCCGCGACCCGGCCGTCGCCGAGGCGCTGTCGCCGCGGGGCTATCCGCTGGGCACCCGGCGGCTCTGCGTCGACACGCGCTACTACGAGACCTTCAACCGGGACAACGTCACCCTGGTCGACGTCAGGGCGTCGCCGATCGAGGAGATCACGCCCAGGGGGCTCCGGACGCGGAGCGCGGAGCACGCGCTCGACAGCCTCGTGTTCGCGACAGGCTTCGACGCGATGACGGGCGCCTTGACCAGCATCGAGATCCGGGGGAGCGGCGGCGCGTCGCTGAAGCAGAAGTGGGCCGGCGGCCCCCGCACCTACCTCGGCATCGCCATCGCCGGGTTCCCCAACCTGTTCACGATCACCGGCCCCGGCAGCCCGTCCGTGTTCAGCAACGCGATCGTCTCCATCGAGCAGCACGTGGAGTGGATCGCGGGCTGCCTCACCTTCCTGCGCGAGCGCGCCGTCGATCGCATCGAGGCCACCGCCGAAGCCGAGGACAGGTGGGTTGACCACGTCAAGGAGGTGGCCGACGGCACGCTCTACCCTCTGGCCAACTCCTGGTACATCGGCGCAAACATCCCTGGGAAGCCGCGCGTCCTCATGCCCTATGCCGGCGGCGTCGGCGCCTACCGGAAGACGTGTGAGGCCGTCGCGGCCCAGGGATACGAGGGCTTCCGCCTGTCGAGGACGCGCTGAGGACATCGACCGGGCCGCCGCGCGGGGCGCCGGGGATCTTTCGTTCCGGACGAACGCCGGGCGCGTCTTCACAGAGCGTCACGCAACTTAACAAATCATAACGTGACCCGATAATGCACCTGTGTTCCGTGGCCGCGTGACATAATTTGATTATGGGAGCGCACGGTTGTCGACGTGGCTCACGCCCGATCGTCGAGATGCTGCGATGTCGGCGTTCGACATGGCGATTGTCTTTGACGACTGACCTGCTGCCGCTTACCTTCGACTCCGTTCTTGCTTGCGACATCTCGCAAAAAGGAGGGCCCCATGAAGTACTGCTGGTAATCTACAGGCCACCAGAGGGGGCCAAGTCGCATCCCGGCTTGGCCCCCTCGCTCTTTGTGAGAGCAAACCGATGCGAGAGGACCCGATGCCCCGCAGCCCGATCGACTATGATCCGCTGTCCCCCGAAGCCGTAGCAGATCCATACCCGATCTACGCGCGCCTGCGCGCGTCGTGCCCGGTGCTATGGCACGATCGACTCGACTCGTGGGTCCTGACTCGCTACCGCGACTGCATCGCCGTGCTGCGCGATCCGGCCAGGTTCGCCAGCGACGCCCGGCGCGCCGGTCACGAGGCGCCCCCCGGCGCGGAGCACCCCAGCTTGCAGGGGCTCGACCCGCCCGAGCACACGCCGATCCGCGATCTGTTCGCCAATGCGCTGCGTGAACAGGCGATCTCCGGGCTCGGCGAGCTCGTCGGCGTGGAGGCGACCGCGGCCTTCGCGCGCCTCGCCGACGCGCCGTCGTTCGACTTCACCGCCGACGTCGCGCGCCCCATCGCGCTCACCGCGATGTCGCGGCTGCTCGGCGTCGAGCCGCCCGCGATCGGGTCGATCGTGGCGCTGTCGGACGCCGTCGAGCGCGCCATGGATGCCGCGCTCGTCCCCGAGGCGATCGGCCCGGCGCTGGCGGCCCGGGGGCAGATGAACGAGCTCATGAAATCGTGGGTAGGCGACGGGCTGAGGCCCGGGCTGCTCGCCCAGGTCCTCGACGAGCGGCACGGCGCCGGCGTCCCGGAGGCCGCGGTGTGGAGCACGGCGCGGGTGATGTTCCTGGCCGGCTTCAGCACGACGGTGTCCGCGGCGTCCAACATGGTCCTGGCGATGTTCCAGCACCCCGACGCGCTCGATCGCCTGCGCGACCAGCGCCTGCTCGAGACAGGCGTCGACGAGCTCATGCGCTATGACGGGCCCATCCAGGGCACGAGCCGCATCTGCCTCGAGGCGACGACGATCGACGAGGCGCGGATCGAGCGCGGCCAGGTCGTGCTCCTCCTGTTCGGCGCGGCCAACCGCGATCCCGAGCAGTTCGCCGCGCCCGACGAGCTCACGCTGGACCGCCGGCCGAATCGACACCTCGCCTTCGGCCGGGGGCCGCACGCCTGCACCGGGACCCAGCTCGCGCGGATCGTCCTTCAAGCGCTCGTCGGCAGCATGCTCCGGCTGCGCGCGCCGCTGCGCCTCGCGGGGCCCGTGCGCCGGCAGCGCCGCGCCACGGTCCGCTATCCCGATCGTCTACCCCTCACCCTCCAGGCCGCATGATGACGAGCGCTGTCCCCATGAACACGCTGCCGCCCGACAAGAGCACGGGCGATCTCGACCCCTGGCCGCTGGCGCCCATCCTCGCGAGGCTGCCCGCGACAGCGCGCCTCTCGCTCGGCTTCGACGTCGAGCGGATGCTGGCCGACGTGAGCGCGCTGCGCGCCAGGGAGTGGTCCAAGCCGACGATCCTCACCGGCGAGGGCGTGAGCCGCGGCGCCGACGTCGACTGGCGCAAGCTGCCGTTGCGCAGCATCGGCGGCGATCCGGACCGGACCGACCCGGGTGGCCCGTCGCTCGAGGAGTTCGCCGACACGCCGTGGCTGCGCGAGGCGCCGTACCTGGCCGAGGTGCTGGCGCGTATCCCGGCGCCGCTGCGCTGCGTGCGGCTGCAATCGCTGGGGCCGGGCGCGGCGAGCCCGGTGCACAACGACACGAAGCACTGCCTGCCGTGGGGGATCGTCCGGCTGCACGTCCCGATCGTCACGACCCCCGGAGCGATCCTCACCATCCAGGAGGAGACCCACCGCTGGCAGCCGGGTGAGGTCTGGTATGCCGACTTCACCCGACCGCACCTCGTGCGCAACAGCGATCCGGTGACGCGGATTCACCTGGTCATCGACTGCCACCCCACGCCCGAGCTGCTGCAGCTCTTCCCTGCGGAGTTCCTGTCGCCCGCGGTCGCGGCGAGCACGCTGTTCGCGGCGCCGGCCGTGGGGCTCTCCCGCGCCGAGCGCGACGCGTGCCGGTGCAGCTTCCAGATGCCCAGCTCGTTCCACTCCTTCGAGGAGCCGGACGGCGCGTTCCTCACGGCGCCGCGCACGCGGCGGGCCGCGATCGACGTCCGCGGCGACAGGCTCGTCCTGGTGATCGACGGCGAGCCTGCGTTCTCGCTCGTGCACGTGGGAGAGGGCGAGTTCCGCTTCGCCGGGTGGACCCTGGAGCGGACCGTGCAAGTCACGCTCGACCCGACCCGGGCGCCGATCGTGACGCTGCGCTCGCGCGTGGGGGACCAGACGCGGGTGCTGGATCTGCCCGCGGAGCGCGCGAGGCTCTCGTGACACCGACGGCCACGATCGCGGCGCCGAGCCTGCTCCGCCACCGCAATTTCATGCTGCTGTTCGGCGCCGACACCATCAGCCAGGTCGGCACCCAGATCACGCTGGTGGCGCTGCCGCTCGTGGCCATCCTGGCGCTCGACGCCGGGCCGTTCCAGGTCGGCCTCCTGTTCGCCGCGCAGACCTCGGCGTTCGTGCTCATCGGGCTGCCCGCGGGGGTGTGGGTGGACCGGATGCGCCGGCGCTCCATCCTCATTCACACCGATCTGATCCGCGCCGCGCTGCTCGGCTCGATCCCTGTCGCGTGGTGGCTCGGCAAGCTCGGCTTGCTGCAGCTCTACGTGGTGGCCCTCGGCG
This sequence comes from Sorangium sp. So ce176, assembly GCF_051519835.1. Lineage (NCBI taxonomy): Bacteria > Pseudomonadati > Myxococcota > Polyangiales > Polyangiaceae > Sorangium > Sorangium sp. So ce176. Next base: position 8,536,719 of record NZ_CP150371.1, on the reverse strand, counting down.
TGAGCGTCGCCCGGGTGTTCTTCGATGTGGCCTACCAGAGCTACGTCCCCACGCTTGTCGACCGGGATCGGCTCGTGGACGGCAATGGCAAGCTGGAGATCGTCAACTCCGGCGCGCAGGTCGCGGGGCCGAGCGTCGGGGGCTGGCTGGTCAACCTGCTCTCGGCGCCCGTCGCGATCGTGGCCGACGCGGTGAGCTTCGTTTGCTCGGCGCTGCTGCTCGGCCGCATCGACGCCGCCGAGCCGGCGCCGCAGCGCGCCCGCGCCCGCGGCCTCCTCGGCGAGATCCGCGAGGGCGTTCGCTTCGTGCTCGGCCACCCGATCCTGCGCATGATCGCGCTGCGGTCCGCGCTCGCCAACATGGCCTTCTCTTCCGCGCTGGCGGTGCAGGCGCTGTTCCTGCTCCGGGAGCTGGGCTTGCCGCCCGAGGTCTACGGCGTGCTCCTGGCGGCGGGGGCGCTCGGCGGGCTCGTCGGCGGGGTCGTCGTCGGGCCGCTGACCCGGCGCGTCGGCTCGGCGCGGATCATCTGGCTCGGGCCGCTCCTGTTTCAGCCGTTCGCGCTGCTCGTCCCGTTCACCCGGCCGGGGGCGGGGCTCGCGTTCTTCGTGGCCGGCACGTTCGTGGAGGCGATCGGCATCGTTGTCTACAACGTCTCGCAGATCAGCTTTCGTCAGGCGATCACGCCCGAGCGCCTGCTCGGCCGGATGAACGCGACCATGCGTTTCCTCGTCTGGGGCACCATGCCGCTCGGCTCGCTCCTCGGCGGCGCGCTCGGCGAGCGGTACGGCGTGCGCGCGGCGCTGTGGATGGGGATCGGCGGCCTGCTGCTCTCCCTCGTGCCGCTGCTCCTCTCTCCGCTGGTCCGCATGCGCGACCTGCCCAGCGCGTCGATGGAGCCCGCCTGATGAGCGCTCATCTATCGATTCCAGGGAGCCACACAATGAATCGCATCAAAGAAGAGGACCTCCCGGCTTTCCCCATGCCGCGGCGCTGCCCGTACGCGCCGCCGCCGGAGTACGGATCCCTGCGCGACAAGGCGCCGCTCGTGCGCGTGTCGTTCCGCGACGGACCGCCGATCTGGGTCGTGACGCGGCACTCCGAGGCGCGCGACGTGCTCACGGATCGTCGCATCAGCACCGATCCGACGCGGCCGGGGCATCCGTTCGCGGCGATGGCGGGGACGGCGCGGGAGCAGGCGGGGCAGTTCATCGACATGGACCCGCCCGAGCACGACGTCTACCGGCGCATGCTGGCGGGCGAGTTCAGCGCGCGGCGCATCCGCGAGCTGGGCTCGTTCATTCAGGACGTGGTGAACGAGCGCATCGACGCGATATCGCGGGGCCGCGAGGCCGATCTGGTGGAGTCGTTTGCCTTCCCAGTCGCGACCCTGGTCATCTGCCAGTTGCTCGGCGTGCCGTACGAGGATCGCGAGGTCTTCCAGTCGCGTACGAACCGGATGATCGCCGGCTTCTTCAGCACGGAGGAGGCGATCCGCGCGCGCACGGAGCTCTGGGGCTACCTCGATGATCTGGTCACGGCGGCCGAGGCCAGCCCCGGCGACGACCTGATTGGCCGCCTGGCCACGGAGCGGCGCGCGACAGGCGAGCTGTCGCACGACGCGCTGGTGGGCGTGGTGTTCCTCCTGCTCGTGGCCGGGCATGAGACGACGGCGAACATGCTCTCGCTCGGGGTGTTCACGCTCCTCCAGAACCCAGGGGCGCTCGCCGAGCTGCGCGCCCGGCCCGCGCTGTGGCCCGACGCGGTGGAGGAGCTCCTGCGGTACCACTCCATCGTGGACTGGGTTGCGTTCGATCGGGTGGCCCTCGAGGACATCGAGATCGGCGGCCAGCGCGTGCGCGCCGGCGAGGGCCTCTTCGTGCTCGGCGCGTCCGCCAACCGCGACGAGCGGGCGTTCGCGAGCCCCGACGACTTCGACATCCACCGGAGCGCGCGCCACCACCTCGCGTTCGGGTATGGCATTCACCGGTGCCTCGGGCAGAACCTGGCGCGCGCGGAGCTCGAGATCGGCTACCGCACGTTGTTCGAGCGGCTGCCGGCGCTGCGGATCGTCGGCGATGTCGAGGCGCTGCCGTTCAAGTACGACCGCCGCACCTTTGGCCTGTACCGGCTGCCCGTCGCGTGGTGACAGGCCCGGATTTCATCATCGAGATGCATCGACATTGTCTGGAGGGTTGATCATGGAACAGAGCGTCGCATTGCTGGTGTCCCTCGGGGCAGGAACGGTCAAGCACCCGGGAGGGACGCTGCTGGCCCACCTCCTCCGGGTCGAGCAGATGCTGCGGAAGTGGGGCGCGAGCGACGAGATCCGCGAGGCGGGGCTCCTGCATGCGCTCTTCGCGCCCGACGGCTCGCCCGATCCGTTCTACACGATGCTCTCGCTCGACGAGCGCCCGCGCGTGGCCTCGATCATCGGTACTTACGCGGAGGAGCTCGTCTACTTCTATGGCGCGTGCGATCGCGAGTACACCTATCCGCGGCTCATGGATCCGTCGGAGCAGTGGCGTGATCGCTTCACCAGCGAGGTCAAGACCCCCAGCGACGATCGGCTCCGCGGCCTCATGGAGATCACCGCCGCCAACGAGGTCGACATCGCCAGCCACAACCCCGGCTTCCGCGCCATGTACGGCGCCGAGCTGTTCGAGCTGTTCAGCCGCACGCGCCCGCTGCTCAGCGACGGCGCCTGGGCGCACTGCCAGTCCGTCCTCGGCGAGCAGGCGAGCCAGCATCAGCACGCGTGACGGTCACGCTGCGCCGGGCCGCCGGGTCCTCGATCCGGCGGCACCTTGCCTGAGCGGACCGCGCTACGACGAACGAGGGAGCACGACGCGGAGCGTGGTGCCTTCGTCCAGCGCGCTCGTGACGTGGATGGAGCCTCCGTGAGCGCAGGCGATCGCCTTGGCGATGAAGAGCCCCAGCCCGAGCCCCTTCGATCGTCGCAGGTCCTCGTGCTGCTGCTCGCCCCGACGAAACGGATCGAAGATCACGGGCAGCAGATCGGGCGGGATCGGGATCCCGCGATTGTTCACCTCGAGCACGACGATCCTCTCCTGCCCGTGCAGCTTCACCTGCACCGGCTCCTCCGGGGGGCTGTAGTCGACAGCGTTGCCGATCAGGTTCGACATGAGCTGCCCGATCCGGCCCGGATCCCACACGCCGTGCCCGTCGCCCTGGGCGTCGAGGCGGATGGTATGTTCCGGGTGGGAGGACTCGAATTCCATGATCACTTGCCGGCAGATCGCGTGGACATCGACCGGCTTCGGTTCGAGCGGAAGGCCGTCGTGGCAGCGGATGCGCGTCAGGTCGAGCATCTCCTCGACCATCCGCAGGGCCCTCTCGTTGCTCGCCGCGATCCGCTGGACGAGTCGTGCCACGACGCCCGCGACGTCCTCGCGCTTGAGCAGGGAGGCGGCGGCGAACCGGATGGCGGAGAGCGGGTTGCGCAGGTCGTGCCCGAGGATCGCAATGAACAGCTCGCGGAGCACGACGTCACGGCGGAGCTCCGCGGAGCTCGCCCGCTCCATCTCGACGACCGCGGTGACCATCGCCTCGTCGAGCGCCGAGTGCACGAGCTGGGCCTCCTCGCCGCCGAGGGGCACCCTCTCCCGCTCGCACAGGTCGACGATCGCGGCGCGAAGGGCGCCGAGCTCGCGCAGCTCCTCCGCGAGGGTGTAGCGCTGGGCGAGTCGATGAGAGGCGTGCAGCTTGGCGGACTCCGAGCTGCCGATTTCCTGGCCGCTTGCTCCGCCCGGCGTGCCTGGTTGTGCGCGCTGCGTGAGCGAATCGATGAGGTCGTCGAGGAGTTTCGGGGTGTAGTCTCTCAGATCCTCGTCGTCGAGCTCGCAGGCCTGGGGGATCTTCGGATCCTTCCGCAGGCGGGATGTCCACTCACGTAGGAGCTCGTCCTTCCGTTCACGCAGCAGGAGCGTGACGCGCGACAATGGCTGGGCCACATGAGCCCCCTTGGTTTTCGCTGCGATGCAGGCGCGCTTCATCGTGCGGCGAAGCGCAGCCCGCCATCGCGGTGCACCCTGATATGCCACCCGGGAGAACACCGGACGAGGCGTGCAGGCGCCCGAGCGTCCCGCTCCGGGCCGCCGCGGCGCGGCGCGCCGTCGGGCTCCTCCGCCCGGCCGTTTGGTGTACGCTCCGGCCTGAGCGAGGCGCACCCCCATGAACGCGAGCGATCGACGCGCACCCCGGCCGAGCGCCGGCGAGGGCATCACGGTCCTCCTCCACGCGGCGCAGGAGGGCCAGAAGGATGCCGCGGACGCCCTGCTCCACGCCGTCTACGCCGAGCTCAAGATCATCGCCCTGGCCCGCGTCCGCCACCTTCGCGCCGGGCAGACGCTCGGCCCCACCGCGCTCGTCCACGAGGCCTACGAGAAGCTCTTCCGCGAAGGCGAGGCCCGCTTCCAGAGCCGCGCCCATTTCTTCGGCGCCGCCTCGCAGGCCATGCGCGACCTCCTCGTCGATCACGCGCGCCGCAAGGCCGCTCAGAAGCGAGGCGGCGACCAGGAGCGCGCTTCCGAGGACGCCCTCGACGCGCTGCCCCTCGCGATCGACCTCCCCTTCGAGGACCTCATCGCCCTCGACGAGGCCCTGCGCAAGCTGGGCCAGGAGCACCCGCGCAAGGCCGAGATCGTGATGCTGCGCTATTTCGCGGGCCTGACCGAGGACGAGATCGCCGAGCTCTCCGGCGTGACGACGCGCACGGTCGAGCGCGAGTGGCGGTTCGCGAAGGCGTGGCTCTACCGGGCGCTGCACGGCGGAGATGAGCCTGCCCCTTGATCCGAGCGAGGTAGAGGCGCTCTTCGAGGCAGCGATCGATCGGCCGACCCACGACGATCGCCGGGCGTTCCTGGAGGCCCGGTGCGCGGGCCGCCCGGAGCTCTTCCGGGAGGTGTGGAGCCTCCTCCGGTGCGATGGCGCGCAGCCGGACGGGTTCCTGAACGGCGCCGCTGTCGCCCTCCGCGCGCGCGATGAAGCGCTGAGCCCCGGCGCGCGCGTCGGGCGGTTCACGGTGCTCGACAGGGCCGGCCAGGGCGGCATGGGCATCGTCTACGCGGCGTACGACCCGGAGCTCGACCGTCGCGTCGCCCTGAAGCTCATCGCGCCGGGCACGTTCGATCCGGAAGGTCGGTCCCGCCTCGTGCGCGAGGCGCAGGCGATGGCCAGGCTCTCGCACCCGAACGTCGTTCCCATCTACGAGATCGGCGAGCACGGGCGGGGCGTGTTCGTCGCCATGGAGTTCGTCGATGGCCGGACGCTCCGCGACCTGTCCCGCGAGCCGCCTCGCGCGTGGGAGGCCGTGCTGGCCGCGGGGATCGAGGCGGGCCGCGGCCTCGCGGCGGCGCATCGGGAGGGGCTCGTCCACCGCGACGTCAAGCCGGACAACATCCTGATCGGCAAGGACGGCCGGGCGCGCATCGCCGATTTCGGCCTCGCGCGCCCTCAGCACGAGGCGGACTGGCTCCTTGCCGGCGGTCGGAGCGCTGGTGTCCCGGGGAGCGGCTCGCTCCGTGGGGGCGGCTCGCTCCATGCGCCCCTCACGGCCGGGAGCGCGTTCATGGGAACGCCGGCCTACATGGCTCCCGAGCAGGCCGAGCGCGTGCCGGCGACGTCGAGGAGCGATCAGTGGAGCTTCTGCGCGACCCTTTACGAAGCGCTCTACGGCGAGCTGCCCTTCGAGGGCGAGGACCTCCACGCGCGGCTCGACAGGGCGCGGCGAGATCTCCTGAGGCTGGCGACGCCCGGATCGAAGGTGCCTCTGTGGGTCCGGGACGCGCTCGCGCGGGGGCTCCGCGCGCGCCCCGAGGAGCGCTGGCCGACGCTCGACGATCTGCTGGACTTCCTCGCCGAGCAGCTCGCGAAGAGCTCGGACATCGATCTCACCGTATCGAGGCGCGAGCGTATCCGCTTCGGCCTCGCGATCGGCGCCGTGGGTGTCGTGATGGCGACGGTCGGCGTGGGCCGCTTCGTTCCGGTGGTCCACCCCGCGCACCTCCTCGGGATGGGCTGCCTCACGGCGCTCCTGGGCCTCTCGCTCCTCCGGGCGTTCCGCCGGCCGCTCTCGAGGAACGCGGTGAACCGGCGGATTGTTCATGTGGTGAAGATGATGTTCGGCGCGATGCTCCTGCACCGGGCGCTCGCCGTGATCACGGACGAGCCCGTGGAGCGCGCGCTCGCGACCAACCTGCTCCTGTTCGCGGCGATCCACGCGACAGCCGCGCCGGGCCTGCGGAAGGCGAGCTGGCTGTCGGCCGCGATCTGCGCGGCGTGCGCGGCGGCCGCCGCGGTGTTCCCCGAGCACGCCCGCGCGCTCTACGCCGCGGGCGTGCTGGGCTCCCTCGCGAACGCGATCGTCGCGTGGCACCTCGATTAGCGCCGCGCCCGCGATGCGCGTGCTTCCCTGCTACTCGGTCACGATGGTGATGGGATTGAAGAAGACCCTCACGCCCGTCTTCGTCCCCGCCTCGTTGCCCTTCGTGTCACCCACGTAATCCAGCGTGTTGACGAGGTTATCCGGCGCGAACGTGAAGATGTCGTGGGCGTGGTCCGTGTCCGTGTACGTGTGGTTGAAGGAGATCGGGCCGTCCACGCCTGCGATCGGGCGGCTCGCTGTGTGCAGGCGGTACCAGGCGGTCCCCTCCGCGTGCGTCCAGTTGCTCTTGGTCTCCAGCGCGTCCATGTAGACGGCGGCCCAGAGCTCGTTGCCGTTGAAGACGCTGAGCTCGACCTGGAGCGACACGCTCGGACCGTGGCCGTCGAACTCGGCGTCTCCGCCGACGCGCGGGGGGACATAGAACCCCGTGGAGAGGCCGACGAGCGTGCTTGTCGACAGGATCGCGTCCCCGTCGACGCTCGCCGTCGAGAGCTCCGCGCCGCCATCGATCGCCGCGGGGGACAGGGTGGCAGTCAGCTCGTCGCCGGCGCTCCCGGTCTCCGCGCCGTCCGTGGCCGGGGCGCCCTCCGCGGAGGGATCGGTCTGCGGCTCGGCGGCGGTGGCCATGCAGCCGGGGGCGGCGACGAGCAGGGCGAGGGCGAGGGGCGAGAGGCTGCGGAAGAGGGCGATGTGGTTCATGATGGCTCCCAGGATCTTCGTTCAGGTCAGGTGTTGAGCGCAGGCGAGCGGTCCCGGGGTGCTTCACCCCGCTGTTTGCTCGCCTCACCCCGTCATCCGGAAGCCGGGAGAAAAACCCGACAGGGGGTCGGTCGATTTTTTTCCGGAGGCGCCCGAGGGGCGGTCCCGGGGCGAGGTCTCTGCCGGGCGGCGCTCCCGCCGCGGCCTGGCGGGAACGGCCTGGATGCCTCCTCCGGTGCTCGGGTCCTCTGTTCGCCGGGCGGTAGGCGCGCTTCGGAGAGGTGCGGACCGCGCGGAGCGGCGGGGAACGAGCCACCAGCCGAAGCAAGCGCGGTTCAGGCGCCGCTCTTCACGATTGCGGCGGGCTCCACACGTACGGCGTGGTGGTGGAGACCACGTGCAGTCCCAGCCGTTCCAGGATCGGACGGCTCTCCGGCGAGGCGTCCACCTGCAGGTACTGCAGCCCGCGCTCTCGGGCCTGCCCGGCGCGCCGCGCGACGAGGCTGCTGTAGATCCCGCGTCCGCGCCACTCCCGCAGCGTGCTGCCACCCCACAAGCTCGCGAACTGGGTGTCCCGATGGAAGCGCACCCACCCGGCGCAGACGATCTTGTCGTCCGCCTCCGCGACGTGGATGGATAGCGCCGTTGGATCGGCTTGTTGCTCCTGCCGCAGCTCGGCGATGAGCCAAGCCCAGTCTCCGCCCCAGACAGCGGACTGCATGTCGGCGATCCGGTCGAGCGGCTCGCCGCTGTCCAGACAGCGCAACGTGATCTCCGGGGGAGGCACAGCGCCGGCGGCCAGGGCGGCGACGTCATCGACGGCCCCGATGACGAGCGCCTCCTCGGCCCCTGCCTCGAGCCCGGCGGCGCGCAGCCTCGCCCCGAGGTCCGCGGGGCGGTCGTGGCCATAGGTCTTCCACTCGAAGCGGCGCGCCAGCCCGGCGAAGTACGACACCTGCTCGGCGATGCCGCTGTCCGCCGTGTCCTCGTCCAGATCGCTCCACGGCACGCCGCAGCCCCATGGCAGCTCCGGAGGCGACACCCACCTCACCACGCGACAGGTGCGTTCGACGCGCCACGTCGGGCTGGGCGGCGAGAGGTCCCGACGCATCTGGGCGTCGAAGCGCGCGAGGATCTCGGTGGCGCTCACGGTGGACATGGTGGGCAGTGGCTCTTCGGGCTGGACGCGGCGTCGTCGACATCAGCTCGCTCCAGCCACTGCTGCGCCGCGCGCACGAGCGTTTTCACCTCGCGTCGGGAGAGGCCCTCGGCGCGCTTCAGGAACGCTTCGAGCGCCTCCCGCGTCTTCGCCGGCCGCCCTGCATGGGCCTGCAGTCTCCCTTCGTGATAGAGCGCCTCCACGAGCGACGGCTTCAGCCGCAGCGCGCGCCGGGCGGCGGCGATGCCGGCGTCGACGTCGCCGCCGCCAGCGTGCTCGCGGAGCGCGCTTGTCGAAGCGGCAAGGGCGAGCTGGGCGCTGGCATCGTCGGGGTGGGCGTGCGCGGCCGCCACCGCTTCGGCGTGATGCGCAGCGCGCGCTTTGCCCTGCCGGATCCGACGCCGGCAGCGAGCGCAGTGGACCGCGTCAGCGTCGATCATGAAGCGCAGCGTCTCGTACCAGTACCGTTGCTCGGTCGCGCGGAACACGAAGTCTTCACCGCAGGTGCGACAGCGCCGCTGGCGATCGACATAGAACAGCACCGGGCCGCCGAGGCCGAACACCTGGCGCGAGATGTCGGCGCGCACGGCGCCGGGAGGGAGCTTGCGCGCGTCGTCGGGGTGCAGGTCCCAGAGCGAGAAGCTGCGTCCCTCGGGCGTCGTCACCGTGCGCTCGATCAGGCGCAGCGCTCCGAATTCGGAGCTCCACACCTGCACCCTCGCCTCGGGGGAGAGGGGCGATGGATCGCGGCGCGCCCGGCGTCTGGCCATCCGGTACAGATAGCAAGCTCAGGGCTCCAGCGCGAGCGAGGCGGGCCAGGGCGCTGTCGACGGCGCCGTCGCGGCGGCCCTCCACGCTGACGAGGACGTGGCCGAGCGAGACGTAGGACTCGAGGTCGAGGCGGCGCTTGATCGCCGGGCATCGATTTCGCTCATGTCTTGTATGAGATACATCCCATGTTCGTCATGGGTCGAGCGACGCATGCTGGGCGGCCTATGAACGTGAGCGACGTCGAGGTCCTGGTGACGGGGGGTACGGGGTTCATCGGGCGCTGGCTGCTGGCCGAGCTGACCCGGACGAAGGCCGTGGTGGCGCCTGTGCGCCGCGCGCGGCAGCGGGCCGCGGCGCTCGCCGCGTTCGTCGACGCGCACGGCGGCGATTAGCGGCGGCTCCTGGTGGTCGAGGGCGATGTGGAGGAGGCGTCGCTCGGCCTGGCGGACCGCTTCGAGCAGGTGCGCGACGTCTATCACCTGGCGGCGCGCTTCGCCTTCGGGCTCGGCGCGCAGGAGGCGCGGCGCTGCAATGTCGAGGGCTCGCTGCACGCGGCCGGGTGGGCGCTCGCGCGGCCCCACCTGCGGCGCTTCGTCTATCTCGGCGGCTACCGCATGCTGCACGCGAGCACCCGGCCGGGCGCGGAGAGCGCGCTGACCGAGCGCGCGCGGGGCCGGCTCTACCGCCGGCTCGGCGCCTACGAGGCGTCGAAGCACGAGTCGTACCTCGCCGTGCGCCGCTTCGCGGCCGAGCGCGGGCTGCGCTGGACGGCCGTACATCCGAGCAGCGTCATCGGCGACTCGCGCACCGGCGAGACAACGCAGCTCACCGGCCTCGGCGAGACGGTCGAGCGGCTCTGGCAGGGCCGCTTGCCGGCCCTTGTCGGCAGCGAGCGCACCTTCCTGCCGCTGGTGACCGTCGACCACCTGGCGCGCTTCCTGGCGAGCGTGCCCGGGCGCCCCGAGACCGCGGAGCAGGACCTCTGCGTCCTCGATCAGGCGACGCCGCGGCTGCCCGCGCTGGTCCGCGGCATCGCCGCCCACCTGAAGCGCCGCCCTCCGAGGTGGGTGCTGCCCGTCGGCCTGGTACGTTTGCTGCCGGAGGCGCTCACCGGCGTGTCGCGAGAGAGCCTGTCGTTCCTCGCCGAGGACGCCTATGACACCCGCGCGGCCGACGCCCACGCCCGCGCGATCGGGCTGGCGATGCCGCCGATCCAGACGAGCGTCGAGCGTTGGTGCGACTACCTGGTAGCGACACGCTTCGGCGCCGCCCCCGAGGCTGCGCGCAGCCGCGCGCCGGCGTCCTCCGTCGCCTGAGGCGACGAGCGCCCCGCAGGAAGGGTCTGCCGATTCCCCTGAGGGGCGTGATCGCGGAGCCGGCGGCGCTCGCGATCACGGGATCCGCTTGGCCGACCCACGCGCGATCCATGCGGCCGAGCTATGACGGCCAGGGCGCCGCGGCCGAGTTGGTGGAAGCGCAGGGCGCCAGTCGCGTGACGCCGGCATGTGTCGCACCTCGTCATGACGCGCTGAGCTCGAGCCGCATCGCGCAGCGCTGCGCCGGATCGAGGCCGTGACGCGCCTCGTTCTTCAAGATCTCCACGAGCCGGGAGGATGTCTCTGCTGGTGACAGCTCTCGGAAGCCCATCGCGGCGTAGAACGGCCCGTTCCAGGGGACGGTCCGGAAGGTGGTGAGGGTGAGCGCCTGCAACTTCGCGGTCCGCGCCCAGGCGATCACGTGGCTGAGCAAGCGTCGACCGAGCCCTTGGCCTTGGTGGTCGAGGTCGACGTCGAACTCGCGGATGTGAAGCTCGTCGCCGACCGCCTCGGCGCCCAGGAACGCGATCGGCCGACCGGCGCCGTCGTCGACCACCCAGAGCGTCCCTGCCCGGAGCGCATCTCGCCAATCCTCGGCCGGGGTCACGCTCGTCAGGGCCTCGAAGTTGACGTCCGTCCCCCGGAACGCCTCGCTGGCCGCGCGTTCGATCTCGGGGAGGCGAGGCAGGTCGGCCTCGATGGCTTGTCGCACGAATGTCGAGCGCATGGGATGGCGGTGGCCGGAAGGGTAGCCTGATTGGCGTGCCTCCGATATCGCCGGCGCCGGGCATCTCGCCGGCCACGGCTGGTTTCAGCCGGAGGCCGCTCGCTTGCCGCCCCGGAGTTTTCAATGACGGCCGTTCCGAGGCACATGACGGCCGTTCCGAGGCACGTGACGGCCCCGTAGGCGGCGCACGCGGTCGCAGCGTCATCGCGTACATGGGCGCGATGTCGGAGCGGCGATCGATGCAGGAGGGTCGAGCGCTCGGTTCCTCTCGTACCCTCTCGATCCCGCTCGTGGAGCCCCGTGCCCTGGCGTCGGGGCACACGCAGGTCACACGGAGGCAAACGAGCCCAGCCGACGCCAGTAACGGGGCGGAGAGCCGTCGCGCGAACCGTTTCGGGCGTAGCGAGCCAGCGGGTGATCGTGACGGTGCCGGACTCGCTGACGCACGCCTCGACCATCCACGTTGCTGGTGGCGCTCCGGCCCTCGTGTGCAAAGACCGTTTGGACGTAATGTGGTTCCCGGAAGTCTGGTTGTGATGGTGACCACTGGACCAGTTTGGAAGTTTTGGGTAAGGTCGAAATGAATAAGCTATTTGTTGTTCTGTGTTTCGGGCTCGCGGCGTGCAATTACGATGTGGGAGAGTGCTGGTCCGCGGCGAGGGAAATGAAGGTGCCGACGGTAGCATCATCACCCCGACAGGAGGGGATGGGGCCTTCGGGTATGTGCCGGCAAGGCCGCAAAACGCACCGGTGGGAAGCGGATCCTCTGAGGCGATGGCAGGGTGCACTCCCGACTGCAAAGAGGCGTGCAAGGAAAAGTGTGACAAGATTCATGATCGATGCCACGAAGACTGCACCAAACATGACCGCACTCAAAGCTGTCGCAAGAAGTGTAACGACGAGTATGCCTCGTGCCTCAGGGACTGTGACCAAAAATGCTAGGAGGATCGATGCTGGAGCTCACCACGACATTTACGCCCGCCGACGGGAGCTCGCCTCGAACCATCACGCTCCGGATCAGCGACGTGCGTCCGGACCCGGATGGCTTCACGTGGTCCATTGCCGTTGACGTGCTTGGGTTTCAGTATGATGACAGTGTGCGCCTGAAACAGGTGGACTGGGCGGCTGCGATTGAGGACGCAGGGCGATTCATCAAGAGGATGGTGGCAGACAAGGTGGAGCTTGCAGGCGGAGGAACGCTCGATCCGCCGGTTCTTCCTCCGGAAACATAGATCTGCGACGAAACGATGCCGCGCGGCGACCAACGTGCTGGAGGCCAGCGCCGGGGTCCAAGAGCGCGTCGTCGCCAGCACCGACCTCTATTGCCGGCCAGTCTCGTTGATGCTCCAGCCCCTCGCGCCGCAAGGGCAAGCGGACCACCGAGATCCGGAGACCTGAACCTCAGGCCCCCGAAGGACCAGCGTCGCTTCGCTCCGAGGGCGATCACGATGCGCGAACGCGGTGATCACGATGGCGCGATCCGCGTGGTCACGAGACCCGCGGACGGTGCTGCTCCGCCAGCTCGCGGAAGGCATGATGGAGGCGCTCGCGGCGGGCGACGTCGAGGCGGCGCGCATCGCCCACGGGACGATCGGGCGGCTGCTCGGTGCGCCCTCGAGCGCATCCCGGTGCACGTGCACGCGCTCCGACGTCACGCTCCCTGACCGAGGACCCTCGTTCAGCGGAAGGCGAAGCGGTCGACCGTGATCTTGTAGCTGAGTTGTTCGCCGCGCTCGATGCGGCCACCGAGCGATATGTTGTGCTCCTCGCCGCTCGTCGCCACGTACTTCGCGTCGGCCGCCACGAACGTGCACGCACCCTCGATCGGCTGCGGGCGCTCGAAGAGGCAGCCATAGCCGTCCTCGGCGACGGGGCGACAGATGCGGGTGTCGATCTTCAGCGCCTCGACCTCCTCGCGCGAAAACAGGCGCTCCTCGTAGGTGATCTTCATGGGCTCCTCGCAGCGAACGTAGATGGGCAGGTACTGGTGCTGCGCGTCCCGGTACACGACGCCGTCTTCAATCTCCTCGCGCGTGCCCGCGGCCACGTCCAGATAACCCTTCAGGCGGACCGGCGCCTCGACCGCGGCGGGTATACCCTCGGCGGGCATCGACTCGGCGTGCGGGTGATCGCCGGCGTAGACGAGGACGTTGAGGAAGCGTTGCCGCGCGCCGTCCCCGGCGGGGTTGAAGATCTCGCTGACCGCGTCGCATCGTGCGGCCTGCTCGGCGGAGTGGCTCTCCATGTTGTTCCCGCTCGACTCGAACCCGAGCTCGTAGACGCCCACGCTCGCTCCCCAGCCATTGTCGTTCTTGGACGCGGCCAGGCCGGCGTCGTCGTTGTCTGGGGCGATCCAGAGGTTGTTGGTGGTGAGCGCGGAGACGTGCGTCAGCGAGCGAACGAGGAAGCCGTTGTCACCGCAGCCGCGCCCGATCTGTTCATAGGTGGTGTCTACCTCCGCCGGAGTCGACGGGGTTGCCGGCGCCGCGGTGGGCTCGGCGATCGTGTCGCCGTCCGATCCGCCGCAGCCCGCGACGAAGATGAATGGAGCCCCCACGAGAACCAGCGAACGAAAGCAGTTGCTCATGACGGCGGTGGGAGCAAAGCTCGTACCTCCCCGATCCATGCGGATTTTCCGTCCAAATTGCGGCGCGAGACGCGATGCGTGAACGGGGCGCCACACCTCGGCCGCTTACGACGCGGCCGGCGTCATCAACCTCGCTGCCGAGCGCACCCGGCGCGGCGGGTAGCCCCGGCTGGGCCCGCGCTCGCGGCGGGCGACGTGGAGGCGGTTCGCCACCCGCGAGCGACGGAGGGGCGCCGCATGCACCACGGAATCGCTCGTCGGTGTGCAGCCGTGAGCTGGGCAGCTTCGTGTACGCTTTCGGAGCCATTACTTCCGCCGGGACTGCGGATGGATGCCCATGCCGAGTTCTGCCCGTAGCCACTCTTGGAGATGGCCGGCCTCTGAGCTGGAGTTGCGAAGCTCATAGTCGCCACTGCTGCCGAGCTCAACTTCCCGGTACGCGTCGGATCTCTCCCACAGGTAGGCCTCGCAGCCGGCGCTGCCCGTATGATGCCTCACGCGCTTCTTCTCGATTCGACCGCCTCGAGCGATCTCCGCCTTCTTCCGCATGTCGGCCAGCTGCGCAGGAGGCACGCGGCGCGACTGGAGGACGGGATTTTTGAATCGCTCTCTCAGCCCGGTCTCCAGATAGAGTCCGTCCCCGGCGGGTTGGGGAGACCAGGTCCTTCCCAGGTCGTAGAACCAAATCCGGCCCTGATCATCAAGGACGTGCCCGTAAGCCTTACTACCCCAGGCAAAATTCACGTAGCCGCAGGAAAAAAGCGGCTTGCCCATTCTCGCGCCCTTCGAATCCGGGTCCGCCTCGAGGATCGGAGGGGAGCGAGGTGTTGGTTGAGGTAAGTCGTTCGCGGCTCCTGGCTGAAGCGTGGGCTCCGGGCTTGGTTCCACCTCGCTGGAGGACCTCTCGGGATCCTTGTTCGCGGACTTCGCTACAGAAGGCGCGTGCGACGGAGCAGCTGGTTCGCCACTTCCGGACTCCGACTGTTCCGGTCGCGCGCAGGAAGCCGATACAAGAATCGATGCAAGAGCCGCTGCGATGTAACCGAGGAAAACCTTGGTGCGAGTCATGTGCCTCCCGAAGTAGATAGCTGTCCCGTTGTCTGCCCGACGTCGCAATCAGTTGCGTCGGGCGGCTTCGTCATGCTCGGATCCAGTTCCTTGCGAAGATTGGGCGCGCCTGCGCGCGACCGCGCCGACGTCGAGCAGCAGGTGCTCATCCCGCCGGGGATTCGGTGCGGTGCGGCCGCTACCGCCCGGACCCGCGGGAGGACCCGCGCGGGGCGCTTCGAGGGGGGAGCCACGGGGTGACAGCCCCTGCTCCGGCACGGGAGCGACGTCGTGCCCAGCTTTTCGGAGCAGGTCGGTCGCTCGTCTGCCGAGGTTCTCGTCCAGCTTGAACTTCATGCATCCTGCGACACCGCGACGTCGGCGAACCGGGCCATCTCGGCGCCGTAGGCGATGCAGGTGAGGACGTCGGCCTCCTCGAACCCGTACTCGTCCATCACATCCTCGACGGACAGGCCGCTGGCGAGGAAGTCGAGCACGAGCGACACTCAGATCCGGTGCCCGCGGATGCACTCCCGGCCGAAGCAAACGTTCGGGGCGATGGAGATCCGGGCCAGCAGATCGTCGAGGTTCATCGCGGCACCACGGGGAAGGATGCCCTAGAATTTGTCAGGTCACACGCAGGGCACACAAAAGCAGAAGACACGGCTCTCGCCGTGTCTTCTTGGTGGAGGCGCCGGGAATCGAACCCGGGTCCGCAAGGCATCCAGTCTACCTTCGTTCACGTGCGTAGTCGCCATGCGCCGGCGACGGCGTTCGTAGATTCGGCTACGACCTATCCCTCACTGAATCTCGACCGCGTTATCGAGGGCATCCTCACGCGGTCCAGCCCTGTGGTTGACACCCTTGGAGTACTAGGACGACCTTCTCCTCAGATGGCTTAGCGGTTCTTAGGCCGCGACAGCGTATGCGTTGTCGTTCGCACTTGTAACGTCCCGCTTGATAGGCGGAGCAGGAGCCGCCAGCACGCAGACAGACCTTCAGTCCCCACGTCGAAGCCGATCGCCCCCTCGTGGTTCGTTCAGACGGACCAAACATTGCTAGAAACTGCGCTGCCGTCAACCCCTTCGCGCCAGATCGCTCCGCCGCTGGCACGCCTCGATGTCCGGTTCTCCGGCTCGTTCGCCTCCGGGGCCGGGCGCGTCCGGCCTGTTCCGCTCGTTCTTCCTGCTTCCTGCCGGCTCCGCCAGTTTCGCTCGTTCCTGCCCTGCGCGCTTCCGGGCTCCCCGGATTCCGCGAGGCCCGGCTCCCGGCCGGCCTGCTCCGCGGACCGGCTCGGGTCCGCCGACTCTCCGCTCGCCCCCGGCTCTCCGCCGTCCGCGCCCCCCAGGCCCGCCGCTCCGCTCCGTCTCCCCAACCCCGGCGTGCTCCCCCGGGCCTCCCGCGTCTCGCGCCCGCCGCCCTCGCCCGTCTGCCCGCCGCTCTCGACGGCTCCCTCCGGCTCGGCTAAGAAGCCCGCGAAAGAAAAGGAGACGCGCAAGTCATGGCGAGGATGGTCCAGTGCGTGAAGCTCGGCCGGGAGGCGGAGGGGCTGGAGAAGCCGCCGCTCAAGGGCGAGGTGGGCAAGCGGATTTACGACAACGTCTCGAAGGACGCGTGGAAGATGTGGCTCGAGCACTCGAAGATGTTGATCAACGAGTACCGCCTCGACCTCATCTCCGAGGCTGGCCAGCGGATCTGGATGACCGAGCTCGACAAGTACTTCTTCAGCGGCGGGACCGAGGCCGCGGCGCCCCCGCCCGACTACGTCGCGCCCAAGGACAAGCAGGAGTAGCCGTCACGGCACAGCCGTGACGGCGATGCCGTCACGGCGATGCCCCCCACGGCACGCCGTCACGGCGATGCCCCCCACCGCACGCCCTCCCGGCATCGCCGTCACGGCACAGCCCTCCCGGCATCGCCGTCCTGGCACAGCCGTCACGGCGCACCCCTCACGCCACGGCACGCCCTCCCCACCTGGCCCTCACGGCAGCGCCCCCGGCGCCGGCAGCGCCCCGCCGCTGCGCACGTACTCGATGAGCGCCGCGCCCATCTGCTTGTCGACCTTCTCGCACTTCGCGCTGACGGCCCCCATCGTCGCTCCCTTGCACTCTTTCCTCCGCTCCGCGATGAGCGGCCCCACCTTCTCGTCCGCCTGGAACGCCTCGCGCGTCTTCTGGTCGAGGCTCTTCCACGGGATCGGCGCGAACTTCGGCTTCGGCGGCACGTGCAGCCGGACCTCCTCGGTCATCAGCGACGCGCACGTCCCGTCCCACCGCAGCACGTCGTAGCCGCCCCCGGCGCCGCTCACGACCATGCCCCCCGTGTCGGCCACGCGGCGATAGAGGATCAGCACCTCCTCGTCGAACAGCAGCTTGTCGTTCGAGCTCGACCCGCCCGACGCGTTCCACGCCTCGGTGTCGCGCGTGAGGTACCCGCGCGTGAACGGCGACCCCTTGGCGAACAGGGTGAGCGCCACGTCCGGATAGTACCCGCTGCAGAGCCGCTTCACGAACGCCGCCGGCGGCAAGCACACGTTGTCCTTCTGCTCGCACGTCGTCGGGATCTGCTTCGACGCCTCCGCCGCCGCGCCGTCCTCCCTCTTCCCGTCCTTGCCGCCCCCGTCCTCCGCCGCCTCGCCGCCGGACTTGTCGGCCGGCGCCGCCGCCTCGGCCTCCGCAGGATCCGGCTCCGCCGGAGGAGGCGTCGCGCCGCCGCAAGCGACAACAAAACCCATCACAACAAGCGCAATAGTGCTCTGGACAGACCGCATGGCCCATGAACCTACCGGAGCCGGCACGCCCCTCCGCATGGAAAAACAACGCAGGGCCGCGACGCAATGCGCCAGCATGGCGTCCAATGTGCGTGGCGCATTGCAGGAAGCCGGCGTCCCGTTCGCGACGCAATGCGCCAATGCGACAGACAGGTTCAGTTTTCCGACAGCACTTGACACAAGGCTTCCTTCAGCGGAGTCTGCGCTGATTCCGGCAGGAGGTGGTCATGCTGGATCTTTCTTCGTCAGCAATCTCATCCTCGTGCATTGGCGGTTCGCGTAAGTACAAGTCTCACACGGACGCTCGCTCCAGGCGAAGACGGGTGTCCGCTGGCCTCGGAGGGTGTGCGATACTCGCCTCCTTGTCTCTCCTCGCCGGCTGCGGCGCCGCGGAGGAGCAGTTCGATCCGTGGGGCACCGGCGACGTGATCACGGGCGCCGGGGGCGGCTCGGGCTCGGGCGTCTGGACGGGCGGACCGGACGGCGAGGACGGCCCGGGCGGCGTCGGCGGCGGCTGGCCGTCGGGGAAGCTCGGCCCGCCGTATCCCATCGTGCTCGCCCACGGCTTCTTCGGGTTCGAGGACTTCGCGGGCGCGGGATACGTCAGCTACTTCTACAACCTCAAACAGACGCTCGCCGAGGGCGGTGAGGCTGTCTACACCCCCTCCGTCGATCCGTTCAACAGCTCGGCCTACCGCGGCGCCCAGCTCCTCGCGCGGATCGAGGCGATCCTCGCCGAGACAGGGCACGAGAAGGTCAACATCATCGCCCACTCGCAAGGCGGCCTCGACGCCCGCGTCGTCGCGCACGAGCGGCCCGATCTCGTCGCTTCGGTGGTCACCGTCGCGACGCCTCACCTCGGCTCGAAGGTCGCCGACATCGCGCTCCAGCTCGTCGCCCACGAGCGCCTGCAGGACGTGCTCGACGATCTCCTCAATGCCATCGGGGCGCCGCTCTACGACCAGATTGGCAACGAGACGAGCGTCTTCGCGTCGCTCGAGCAGTTCTCGACGCCCGGCATCGCGGAGTTCAACGCGGAGTACACCGACGCGCCCGGGGTGTTCTACGCCTCCTTCGGCGGCCGGACGGACCACGCGATCGGCGGCAGGGATTGCCTGGCGCTCGACCCGGCGCCGTTCGTCGCGCAGTTCGACGAGGGCCTCGACCCGGTGCACCCGCTGCTCTCGCTCACGGAGACCATCCTCGACGGCGGCTTCGGCGAGTCGATCGCGAACGACGGCCTGGTCCGCGCGCGCGACGCGCGGTGGGGGAACTTCTGGGGCTGTCTGCCGGCCGACCATTTCGACGAGATCGGCCAGCTCTTCGGCCAGAGCCCGGGGGCGGGGAACACCTGGCTCTATATCGACTTCTACCGCGCCGTGATCGAGCGGCTCCGTCAAGAAGGCTTCTGACCTCCGCGGATCCCCCGCCGCGGCCCCGCGGCGCCGTCGAGCCCCGCCGGCCGCCGCCGTCGAAAACCGCCCCGAACGGCGCCCCGTCCAAGTACCATCGCGCGCCGATGCTCAAGGCGCTGCTCACCGGCTCGCTCCCGCTGCTCGCCCTGCTCAGCGCGGGCTGCAGCGCCGACGTGCGCCGGTTCCCCCTGCGCGACCCGATCTGGCGCGACGCCGACCTGAACCCCGTCTCGCTGCCCTGCCGGCCCGACCCCGAGGCGCCCAGAGACGACCCGCAGCACCGCCTCTGCACGCCCGAGGAGTACGAGTCCTCGTTCGCGTGGGACGCCGCCGACAACCTCGTGTTCCGGCCGGTGACGCGGTTCTTCGCCGTCGATCCGGGCGGGGAGGCGGTCAACGTCAACAGCGTCGACGAGGTGCCGGACTCGAGCTGGTTCACGAACCGGATCGGGAAGAAGCCGATGTCCGCCGAGGAGCTCGTGCGCGGGCCCTGCGGCGACAAGACGCTGGACGACGACGCCCCCGACGGCTCCTGGGTCATCGACATGGGCAAGCCGAACGGCGCGAACCCTGGCTTCCGGGTCAAGGTCGAGGGGATCGGCAAGTTCATGCTCAAGGCCGACCCCTCGGACCAGCCCGAGCGCGCCACCGGCGCGACAGCGATCGCGGCGCGCTTCTACCACGCGGCCGGCTACTGGGCGCCCTGCGACTCGGTTGTCTACCTGAAGCCCTCTGTCCTGAAGCTCTCGCCCGGGCTTACGGTGACCGACAACAGCGGTGTCAGCAGGCCCTTCGACCAGGCGGCGCTCGACGGCGTGCTCGCGAAGGCCGCGAAGCGGGGCGATCGGGTGCGCATGGTCGCCTCGCGCTGGCTGCCGGGCCGCGCGCTCGGCCCGTTCCGGTACGAGGGGACCCGGAAGGACGACCCGAACGACGTCATCCCGCACGAGGACCGGCGCGATCTGCGCGGCGGGCGCCTGCTCGCCGCGTGGCTCAACCACTTCGACTCGCGCGAGCAGAACTCGATGGATGTCTGGCTCGCCGAGGACGAGGAGGACAAGGACGCCTCGCCGGGCCACGTGCGCCACTACTACATCGATCTCGGCGACTGCTTCGGCAGCGAGTGGGAGTGGGAGGAGATCTCGAAGCGCCTCGGGCACGCGTACTACTTCGACCCCGGGTACGTGCTGCTCGACTTCCTCACGCTCGGCATCCCCGAGCGGCCGTGGGACCGGGCGAGGCACGACCCGCAGGGCGACATCTTCGGCTTCTTCAGCGACCGCGACTTCCGGCCGGAGCGCTGGCGCGGCGGCTACCCGAACCCGGCGTTCGGGCGCATGACCGAGCTCGACGGCGCCTGGGCCGCCCGGACGCTCGCGCGCTTCACGCCGGAGCTCATCGAGGCGGCCGTGCGGACCGGCGACTTCACCGCGCCGCGGCACACAGCGTTCCTCGTCGACAAGCTCATCCGCCGGAAGCACGCGATCATGGCGCGGTACCTCACGCGCCTGTCGCCGGTCACCGACGTCGCCCTCGCCTCACCGGCGGAGCTCTGCGGCGTCGATCTCGCCCGCCGCGCCGGCGTCGCGCGCCCGCAGGATCTCCGCTACGCGGCCGCGATGTACGCCGGCGAGTCGCTCTCCCTGCGCGCGCAGCCCGCCGTGCGCCCCTCGCCGGACGGCCGCGTGTGCCTCTCGCTCCCGCACATCGCCGCTGACGGCGGCGCGCCCGACGACGCGCCCTCCCGCTACGCGATCGTCGACGTCCTCAACGGCCAGGCCCCCGGCCCGCTGCGCGCCCACCTCTATGATCTCGGCCCGCGCCGCGGCTACAAGCTCGTCGGCGTCGAGCGCCCCGACGAGGCCGACCCGCCCGGGTGAGCCCTCTTGCCGCGCGCCTCGCGGTCGATGTCTGCAGCGGTCTCTCCGCGACGGTGGGGGAGGGGAGAGAGAAGAAAAACCACAGAGGCACAGAGGGCACAGAGGGAAGAGAGAGATTGTATCATCTCATCTGCTCTCCTCCCTCCGTGAAGGTGCAAGGGAAGAGAGAAAGAAGCTCCATCCCTCCTCTCCCCGCGGGAACGCACGCAGCACGCGGAGACCGAGAAACTCATCTCTCTTTCTCCCCTCTGTGCCCTCTGTGCCTCTGTGGTTCATTCTCTCTTCATGAACCGAGCGGACCCCGGTCCGCAGCACCCCCAGGCGCCCCCTCCGCGAGCGCTCCCCCGGCTCAGAACCCGCGGCTGGCGCCGGCCATGAGGCGCATCTCCTGCAGGCGGGCCCCTTGCTCGAAGGTCTCGGTCCCCGAGCCGATCAGCAGGTCGAACGAGTGGTCGCGCGCGCTGCTCGTGCGCAGGCCGAACGTGAACGACATGCGGAGCAGGTCGAGATCGAAGTCGCGGAGGTGCTCGCTGAACACGTTGCCCGCGGCGACCTGCACCGCGCCGTCGACGAACGCCCAGATCGGGTAGCGGTACTCGAGCGTGGCCGCGGCCGCGCTCCTTCCGTTGAGGCGCCCCTCGCGGAAACCCCGCATCGGCGCCCCGCCGCCGAGCGCCGCGAGCTCGGTGAAGGGGACCTCCGCGACGCCGAGCGGGTCGGCGAAGGCCGCGGAGACCGTGAGGCTCACGACGCGGTCGTGCCCGGTGAGGTCGACGGACCCGCCCAGCGAGCCGCCGTAGCGGATCCACCGGCTCTGCAGCGGCCGCTCCAGGTCGGCGGCGTGCTCGCCGAACAGCTCCAGCCGGACGCCGTTGGCCCGGGCCGGGCGCGGCCGCCGCGAGTCGAGGGCGGCCTGGGCGCCGATCCGGTAGGCCGTGTAGCCCGTGTCGAACGAGGGGGGCAGCGGATAGCGGCCGTTCGCGACCCGCCAGCCGACCGTCGGGTCCTCGCAGCAGACGTCGTCGAACGCGACAGCCTTCGCGCCGGTGTACGCCTCGACGAAGCTGAACGCGTCGAGATCGGCGTGCAGCGTCACGCTGCCCTGGAAGCTCTGGGCGCGGTAGCGGGCCCAGTCGCGCCCCCGCGACCTCGGCCCGATCCCCGCGAACAGCCAGTCAGGCCGGGTGTCCGTCTCGCCGCGGAGCTTCACGTACGCGCCCTCGTCGAGCGGGATGCGGTCGGCCACCGTGAGCCTCAGCCAGTCGATGCCGCCGGTCGCCGCGTGGACGCGGAACTCGTTACCCGGGAAGAACAGGTCGTCGTAGAAGAAATAGACGCCGATGCTCGCGCGAAAGTCGAACTCGAGGAACGCCGTCGGGACGATGCCGATGTTGTCGTTCGGCCCGAAGGTGAAGATGTCCTTCAGCTCCTCGATCCACTTGCCCTGCTCCGCCGCGACGGTGAGGTAGCCGAGCGGCCGCCGGACCAGGTACTCGCTGACGAGGTAGGCGGGGAAGAGCACGACGCGCGGCACCCAGAGCAGCACGTCGCCTGCGCTGGTCCCCTCGTCCGCGCGACCATCGTAGTCCGGCGCGGGCCGCCTCGCGCTCGGCGCCTGCGGCGCGGCCGCAGCAGGCCGCGCCGCCGCCGCGCGGGGAGCCGCCGGCGGTGCCCCCTGGGTTCCCGGCGGCGGCGCGGCGGCGGGCGCCGGCACCCGCGGATCGGCGACCCCCGCCTGCGGATCGGCGGCGCCCGCCTCTGGCGCGGCGGCCCCGGCCTGCGGCGCCGCGCCTCCCGCCTGCGGCATGGCCAGCGCATCGGCGCCCATGGACAGCAGCGCACAGCTCGCGAGCGCGGCCGCGCGCCGCCGCACCGTGCCGAGCGCGCGCGTCCATCCCTTCTCTCTCCTGCCCAATCCGCCTCGCCTCTCGCGCGCGAACCCGTCGCGGCGCGGCAGCATAGCGGAGTTCCCGACCCGGACGACGTTTGTCTGTCGTCGCCCGCGTGTGTCGAGTCCCTGTACGGCGCTTCACAAGCCCTGCGCCGTGAGGGAGGTTGCCGGCCGGGAGCGGGCTCGATAGCCTGCCGCGCTCGGGCATCGGTCCTGTTCCGGTGCCGCCAGATCGGCGGTCTTCCCGGGATGGAGCGGCGCGTGGCGAGCACTGGCGAGAGCGAGACACAACCCCGGGGGCTTCACCGGCTCCTGTCGATCTTCGCCGAGGTGAAGCCGCGCGAGGTGTTCAGCGTCCTCGTCCTCACGCTCAACGTCTTCCTCCTGCTCACCGGCTATTACCTCCTCAAGGTGGTGCGCGAGCCGCTGATCCTGGCGGGCGGCGGGCTCGAGATCGGCGGCCAGAAGCTCGACCTCGACGGCCCCGAGGTGAAGGCCTACGCGGCCGCCGGTCAGGCGCTGCTCCTCGTCGGCGTGGTCCGCGCCTATGGCGCCATGGCCAGGCGCTTCGGGCGCATGCAGCTCACCACCGCGCTCACGCTCTTCTTCGCCGGGAACCTCGTCCTCTTCTACTTCCTCGCGCGCCTCGGCGTCCCCCTCGGGGTGCCCTTCTATCTGTGGGTGGGCTGCTTCAACCTCACCGTGATCGCGCAGTTCTGGTCGTTCGCCAACGACGTCTACGACCCCGAGCAGGGCAAGCGGCTCTTCGCCATCGTCGGTATCGGCAGCTCGCTCGGCGCCATGCTCGGCGCGCAGATCGCCAAGCGCATCTACGTGCCAATCGGCCCCTACAACATGATGCTGGTCGCGGCGGGCGTGCTGCTCGTCTGCCTGTGGCTCACCTACCTCGTCCACCGCGACGACCTCGCGCGCCCCGGCGGCGCCCAGGGCAAGGCCGACGAGCCGCCCGGCGGCGCCTCGGGCGGCTTCAAGATCATCGCGGGCGACCGCTATCTCCTGCTCATCGCCGGCCTGACGCTCGTCCTCAACTGGGTGAACTCGACCGGCGAGTACATCCTCGATCGCACCCTGATCGAGTCCGCCACGAGCGCGCTCGCTCCAGGCGACGCGCCGCGCGACGGAGCGCCCGGCGCTTCAGAGCCGGCCGCCCCCGGCGCGGATCCGGCCGCCCCGCTCGCGGCGGGCGCGCCTGTCTACCTCGTCGACCCGCAGGCGTCGCGCCTGGTCGAGGGCAAGATCACCGCCGTCAAGGGCGGCGCGTTCGACGTCGAGGCGGGCGGCAAGGTCGTCGAGGGCGCCGAGAAAGGCCTCGTCCACCCGCACACCGAGGAGGGGAAGAAGAAGGCGCTCGGCGCGGTCATCGGGACGTTCAAGGGAGATTTCTTCTACTGGGTGAACACCCTCGGCGTCCTCGTCCAGCTCTTCCTGGTCTCCCGCATCTTCAAGTACCTCGGCGTGCGGTTCGCGCTGTTCATCCTGCCGACCATCGCCCTCCTCGGCTACGCGTCCCTCGCCGTCCTGCCGGCGCTCGCCGTCGTGCGCGTCGCGAAGATCGCCGAGAACAGCGCCGATTACTCGATCCAGAACACAGCGCGGCAGGCGCTCTTCCTGCCGGTCGGCCGCGACGCCAAGTACAGCGCCAAGGCGGCCATCGACACCTTCGTCGTCCGCGCGGGCGACGTGCTCGCCGCCGGCGGGGTGATCGTCGGCCACCTGCTCGCGCTCTCCACGCGCCACTTCGCGATGATCAACATCGCGCTCGCGCTCGCGTGGCTCGCCGTCGTCGCCGGCATCGCCCGGGAGCACCGGCGGCGCGCGGCGGACGAGGAGGGGACCGCGGAGGCCGCGAAGGCCGCGTAGCCTCAGGGCCGGGCCGCGCTCGCCTTCCAGCCCTCGTAGGCCTCCATCAGGGCGAGGTACAGCCAGCGGCCGATCACCTCGGCCCCCGCGCCCGACGGGTGCGCGAGATCCGCGCCGCCGAGCCCGCGCTGCACCCAGATCCCCATCGAGCCGGAGCCGCCCATCGCGCCGAACGTGTCGAAGTAGCCGCAGCCGACCTGCGCGGCCACCCGGCGCTGGATCGCCGCGAGCTTCGGGATCACCGGGCGGCTGCGGTAGACCTCGCCCTTCTTGTCGGCGCGGTCCATCGGGCCGACGAGCAGGCACGACGACTCGGGCAGCGCCGCCCGCACCTGGTCGAGCACCGCCTTCATCGTCGACTCGACCTGATCGAGCGGGAACAGCTCGCCGTCCTCGCTCTCGTTCATGCCGTACTGGAACACCGTCAGCGACGGGCTCCGCGCGCGGAGCTGCTCGGCGAAATGGGCGTCGTCGCTCTTGTCGAGGAAGCGGATGCGGCAGCCCTGGATGCCGATCGCGTCGAGCACCACCCCCGGCGTGTCCCGCTCCATCCAGACGCCAAACGCGCGCACCCCCGGGCCGTGCGCGCGCACCTCGAGCGTGTGCGGGCCGTCGGGGACCTCGTAGGTGGCGATCGCCGAGGCGGCCTCGTCGGCCCGCGTGTCGATCATCTCGCGGCTCTCGCCGTCGATCTTGACCTCCATCCGCCCGCCGTCGGGGTGCTTCAGGTAGTCGACGGCGAAGCGCGACACAGCGCGCCCGTACGTCCCGGTCTCCGCTGTCGCGAAGCGCGAGAACACCCCCGCGCCCTGCGAGCGGAACGACACGCCGCCGAGCCCGTAGAGCCCGTCCTTGGCGAACGGGCCCACCACGCGGCTCACCTGCCAGCCGGGGCCGGCGAAGCGGACCACGTCGTTGTGGAAATATCCCGGCCAGGCGTTGGCCATCAGCATGAAGCCGTGGCCCGCGTCGCCGAACCGCTTCTGCAGCTTGCGCCGCAGCGTCGCCGTCACGAAGTCGCTCGCCACGATCGAGTCGCCGAAGTAGGTGACGCGCGCGATCGACCCCGGCGCCTTGCGCTCCACCGCGGCGAGCGCGCGGAAGAACGGCGTCATCGCCTTGCCGCTCGGGTCCTCGATCGGGCGCGGCGGCTTGCCCTCGGAGGCGACAGCGGCGGGCATGAGCTCGACGGCCGCGGCCGGGAGCGCGACCTCCTCGGGCTGGCGCAGCTCGGCCTGCTCGGTCGTCTCCATCGCGAGCGTCGTCTCCCCGACCGACGCCGTCGGCGCCGGCGCCGGGACCACGACGAGCCCCTTGCCCTCGGGCAGCGGCGTGAGCAGCCGCAGCCGCCACAGGCTTGGGTGCGCGTAGGGCACCAGCACGAGCAGCGCGAGCGTCGCCAGCGCCACGGCCGCGGGCGAGGCGAGCCCGTTCCGCGGCGGCGAGGTCGCCGGCGCGTCGTTGTCCGAGGGATCGTGAGCCGGAGGCCCGTAGGCGGGCGCCTCGTGGGCGCTTGCCTCGTGCGCGGGCGGCTCGGGGGCGCTTGTGCTGCGGGTGGATGTCATCGACGCGCGGACAGGACGGAGGAGAGAAACGCTCGGCGGTACAAGGCCCCGCTCAGGGGATGCGCTTCTCCAGCTTGTCCAGGGCCGCGGTCGCCTTGTCGCGGCAGCTCGCGTCGCCCTGGTGGATGCAGATCGCGCGCAGCAGCTTGATCTCGCTGGCCGACGCGCGCCCGCCCCAGACCTTCGGCTCGAGCGCCCTGCGCTGCGCCGGGTACGTGCTCGAGTCGAGCGGAGAGCCGCCCTGCGCCGCGCCCGACTCCGCCGCCCTGGGCGCCGAGGCCGAGGCCGAGGCCGAGGGCGCGGGCGCCGGCGCGTGCGGCGACGGCCAGTACGACGGCGGGCCGCCGTGCGGCGCGGGCTCCGGCTCGGGCGGCGCGTCGGGGTCCACCTGCCGCCGCAGCTCGGCCACCTTCTCGCGGAGCGCCGCCGGGACGCTCGTCGTCTTGGCGATCTCGTTCAGCAGCCTGAGCTTCTCGGCCTTCGTCCCGGCCTGCTCGACCTGCTGGAACATCCGCTCCGCCCAGCGCTCCTCGATCTGCTTCTCGACATCCTTGAAGCGCTGCGTCTCCCGGACCGGCGACGTCTCGGCGATCTCCTGCAGCTTCCGGTGCGCGGCCTCGACGTCCCCCGCCTGGAACCGCTCCAGCACGGCGTCGAGGAGCTGCGCGTCGCTGCCCCCCAGCTCCGGCGCGACCGACGGCGCCTCCGGCTGGGGCACCGGCCCGTTCGAGCGGGCCCGGGTGATCGCGACCACCGCGATCGCGAGGATCACGGCGACGGCGAGCAGGATCCCCATCGCCTTGCTCGCCCCGCCCATCGAGCGCGACGACTGCACAGCGGGCGCCACGCTCCCGTACGACCCCGGCGGGGAGCCCGCGCCGGGCGAGCCGTCCGGTCCGGCGCGAAAAATCTTGCCAGCGGCGACGAAGCGGAGGCGCACGTCGCCGAGCTCGAGCGCGTCGCCCGCCTCGAGCAGGCCTCGCTTGAGCTCGACGCCGTTGATGCGCACGCCGTTCGCGCTCTGCTTGTCGACGACCTCGTAGCGGCCGTTGCCGAGGCTGATGAGCTCCGCGTGCAGGCGGCTCACGGAGCTGTGGTTGATCGAGATCGTCGCGTCCTCGGACCGCCCGACCGTGAAGCGCTCGCCGTCGAGCGGGAACTCCGCGCCCGGGGTCGGCCCGACGACCATGACGAGCCGGTTGGGGCGGGTGTGGAGCGGCAGGTGCGCCGTGCTGCGGCTGCCCGGCGGCGGCGTGGGGCTCGTCACGGCGGACGAGAGCGCCTCATCGACGATCTCGATGCGGTAGTCGCCGAGCTGCACGAGATCGCCGTGGCGCAGGTGCTGCTCGCCGGTGACGCGCGCGCCGTTGACGTACGTGCCGTTGTAGCTGTCGAGATCCCGGATGACCCAGCCCTGGCCGTTCTTGGCCAGCGTCGCGTGACGGCGCGAGACGTTGCGATCGGTCAGGCGGATCGAGTTCGACTCTCCCCGACCGAGCGCATACTCCTCATGGGCGAGGGGGAGCCCCGTCTGTTTCCCCTCGTCATCCTCGATCGTCAGCTTCCACATAGCGGGTTCGGGGCATTCAGGCGAAGCCAGGCTCGCTCCGCGAGCCCCCGTGGATCCATGGCACCCACCGCTCGCCGCACGAGCCTCCTCAGCGAGGCGGGACTACTTTAGCGAGTCCGCCTCCGGGAAGGCAATGACGGCGCGCCAGCCTCTGCCGGGCGGCCGGGACCAAGGCGTGTCCATCGGCCAGATCCATCGGCCAGAGCGCCGGACGGCGCGCGGGCGCGCCCGGCGTGGGCCGGCGGTCCGCCTGCCCGCGCCGGAGCGATCCGCGAACCGCCGCGCGATCCGCGCGATCCGCGCGGCCCGCAGCGCGCCGGCGCGGCGGGGCGCGCTGCCGAGGGCCGGCCGGCCGGGCGCGGACGCTCCGCGGCGGCCGCGCCCGCGCGCAGCCGCCGCGGAGCGCCCGCGCCCCCGAGGCATTCCGCCCTGGACCGCGGGCTTCTCGTCGTGCAGCGGCTCAATGGCCCCCGCCCACGGGCCGGAACGGGTGGAGGAACGCCGAGAGCGCCCCCGGGTTCCGGGTCTGCAGCCAGAGCCTGCCGTGCCCCTGGAACTCGCAGACGAGCCCCTCGCCCGACAGGAACAGGCCCTTCAGGCCGGCCAGCTTGCGCACCTGGTACCGCAGGCCCTCGGTGAACGCGAGCAGGTGTGTGTTGTCGCAGATATATCCCTCGTGCTCCCGGCCGACGTCGATCGTGTGGATACCGCCGTAGCTCGAGAACCAGATCAGCCCCTCTCCGTAGGCCCGGAGCAGCGACAGGCCGCCGGCGAAGAAGCCCTTCGCCCCCTGCCACTTGGTGTCGAGCGTGATGCCCGGCGTGGAGGCGAGATAGGCGCCCGACTGGAGGAAGACCTCCATCCCCGAGCGCAGGATGATGCGCTCGATCGACCCCTCGGGGGCGGGGGCGAGCCGCATCGACTGCATGGGCGCCGTGGCCGTGAAGGTGTTCTGGAAGAGGCTCTCTCCGGCCGTCAACCTGCGTTTGAGCGCGCTGGCGAGCCCGCCCTGCAGGCTCGTCTTCATGTCGATGGCCGGGTCGCGCGCCACCATCGCGCCGCTCTCGGCGATGATCTGCTCGCCGGCGTGCTCGAACGTCACGTGGAGCACGCCGAACTCGGGGTTGTCTCGGATGTCGTCGCGCACGTGGTCTCCGTCCGTCTCCCCGGTCCCTTCAAGGCTGCCGCGGGGCGAGCCGCGCGCCGATCGCCGCGCCGTACCGGCCGGCGTTGCGCGACTGGACCCACAGGCTGCCGTGCCCCTCGACGTGGCAGACGAGCCCCTCGCCCGAGAGCCACGTGCCGAGCCACGTCGACGTGTTCTTGCCGATCCGGCACGAGAGCGTCGACTCCCACGCTGCGAGGTGGCCCGTGTCGACGATGACGTGGCCTCTCACCGGGACCTCCTCGAGCGCGCCGAAGGCGCCGATGATCATCTGACCTTGCCCTGCCGTCTCCAGCGCGAAGAGCCCCGCCCCCGAGAAGAACCCCCGCAGCCCGCCCGAGCGCGTCTTCACCTCGACGTCGGGGCTCGACGCGACATAGGCGCTGCTCTGGACGCACCATTGCCTGTCGCCGACCTCGAGCGCCGCCATGTCCCCGGAGAGCGGTGTCGCGAACAGCACCTCTCCGGGCGCGCCCTCCGCCGTGAACGTGTTCCGGTAGAACGACTCTCCAGCCAGCATCCGCTTGAGACCCGACATGATGCCGCCCGCCTGCGTCTCCACGCGCACGTGGGTCGACATGCCCACGAGCGCGCCGCTCTCGGCGATCACGCGCTCGCCCGGGGCGAGCCGGCACTGCGCGAGGGCCTGGGAGGGGCGGTAGAGGAGATTCACCTGCATCGGACGCCTGTCGATCTCTGTCTTCCTCGTTCGCTCGCTCGCTCACGGCGGGAGCAGCGGCGCGAGCCAGCCCACGAGCGCGCCGGCGCTGCGCGACTGGATCAGCACGCGGCCGCGGCCGGTGAGCTCGCACACGACACCTTCCCCGGAGAGCACGAGGCCCATGAGCCCGCCGCCAGGGCTCCTGATCTTGAGCGCGAGCGACGCGTCGAACCCGACGAGGTGCCCGCCATCGACCACGAGCGACCCGTCGCACGGGAGCTCCTCGATCGCGCCGTAGCTCGTGATCCAGAGATCGCCGACGCCGGAGGCCTCGATGAAGAAGATGCCCTCGCGCGCGAGCACGCCGCGCAGCCCACCCCAGCGCACCTTGACGTCGATGTCGCCCGCGCTCGCGAGGTAGGAGCCCGCGCTGAAGAGCATCGTCTCGCCCCGGAGGGCGACGTGCTTGATCCGGCCGCTGAGCGGCGGGGCGAGCCACACCCACCCGGCGGCCCCCGGCGCTTCGATCCGGTTCACGAAGAACGTCTCGCCGCCCGCGAACTTCCGGAGCAGCGCGATGAAGAACGCCTTCAGCCGCCCGAAGAACCCGGCCCCGCGCCCGGCGTTGAGCCGCACCTCGGTCCGCAGGCTCGGCGAGCGCGCGACCATCGCCCCCGCCTCCGCCGTCAACGCCTCGCCGGGGTCGAGGTGGACCTCCAGCAGCGCGGACGACGGCTCATGCTTGGTGCGATGCTGCATTCGTCCCCCCGCGGGGCACGTACATATAACGGACCGACGCCGGGAGCGGAAGCAGGAAGAAGGTGTGTCGAGGTGAGCGGCCAGCGCCGAATCCAGTGTTTTCTGTCCAGCGTCTCGCTCGCGCTGACTTCCAGCCTCCGGCGCGGCTAGACTGAGCGCGTGAGCGACAGGCGATTGACGGCCTCCGAGCCCGCGCCACGCACGGAGCCGCGCAGCGAGCAGGGACACGGCTCCGGCTTCGTCTCCGCGCCGCAGCGCATCGCCGGGCGCTACGAGATCCTCAGCCTGCTCGGCACCGGCGGCATGGGCAGCGTGTACCGCGTCCGCGACGTGGAGCTCGACGAGGTGGTCGCCCTCAAGATGCTGCGGCGTGATCTCGCTGACTCCGCCGGGATGATCGATCGCTTCCGGCAGGAGGTGAAGCTCGCGCGCCGCGTGACGCACAGGAACGTCGCCAGGACGTTCGATTTCGGCGACCACGACGGCGAGAAGTTCCTCACGATGGAGTGCGTCGACGGCGAGTCGCTGCACAGCGTCCTGGCGCGGACGGGCCCGATGCCGGCGCAGCAGGTGATCGGCATCGGCTGCGCGCTCTGCGACGGGCTCGGCGCGGCGCACGCGGCGGGCATCGTGCACCGCGACCTCAAGCCCGAGAACGTGCTCCTCGACCGGACCGGGCGGGTCGTCATCACCGACTTCGGCATCGCCCGCGCCTCGTCCGGGCCGAGCGCCGGCGAGTCGTCGGGCTTCGTGCTCGGCTCGCCCGCGTACATGTCGCCGGAGCAGCTCACGGGCGAGCCCGACATCGACGCCCGCACCGACATCTACGCGCTCGGCATGATCCTCTTCGAGTGCCTGACCCACCGGCGCGCCTGGCCGGGCGCCGGCGCGATCGCGGCCGCCATGTCCAGGCTGAGGGCCCCGCCGCCCGACCCGCGCGCCGTCCGTCCGGACGTGCCCGCCGCGGTGGCCGACGTCGTCCTGAAGTGCATGGCGATGCGGCGGGAGGAGCGCTACGCGAGCGCCGCCGAGGCGCACCGCGCGCTCGTGCTCGCGCGCTCGCGGGTGTCGATGGCCCCGCAGCCCGCCCAGTCCCTCGCCTCGGCGATCGCCGCCGCTTCTGCGGCCACGGGCGTGCCGACGGCGCCGCAGCCGATCGAGCAGAGCCCGACCCGGGTCGCGGCGGCGCCCGAGGCGGTCACCGCGGCGCAGCAGCGGCTCATGTCGCCCACGCTGGCGGCGCCCATGCCCATGTCGGTGCCGGCGCCGTCGTCCGACCCGACGCCCGCGCTGAAGACGGTCGCCGTGCTCCCGTTCCGCAACGTGGGCGCGCCCGACGACGAGTACCTCGCCGACGGCTTCACCGAGGACCTCACCGACACGCTCTCGATGACCGCCGGCCTCAAGGTGCGGCCGCGCGCCGCGGCGGCGCGGGTGCAGCTCGACAACCGCGACCCCAGGGACGTCGGCCGCGAGCTCGGCGTGCAGGTCGTCGTCGAGGGGTCGATCCGCCGCAGCGGCGGCGGCCACGCCCAGGACGGGCCGCGCTCGCAGACGGCCGCGCCGTACTCGCGGCCGGGGTCGCGCCTCCCGTTCGGCGGCGTGCGCGTGACAGTGCGCGTCATCAGCGTCGAGGACGGCTTCCAGCTCTGGGCGAAGCGGTTCGACAGCTCGCCCGAGGCGCTGCTCGCGGTGAGCGACGACGCGGCGGCCGCCATCGCTGACGCGCTCACGGTCGACGTCGCCAGCCGCGACCGCGAGGCGCCGAGCGACCCGCGCGCCATCGACCTCTACCTGCGCGCGCGCCACCAGCTGCGGCACCTCTGGTACGGCGACGCCGCGCCGGCCGTGGCGCTCTTCGAGGAGGCGCTGTCGTTCTCCCCGAACGACCCGAACATCCTGTCCGGCTACGCGATCGCCTCGGCGCGGCTGATGGCGGCGCGGGGCGACGGCAGGGCGCAGCTCTCGAAGGCGCAGCAGGCCGCCGAGCGGGCGATCGCGCTTGCGCCCTCGCTCGGCGAGCCGTGGGTCGCCCTCGCGACGGTCCGCTTCAGCGCGTGCGACCCGGTCGCCGCCGTGCCGGCGCTGCGCAAGGCGCTCCAGTGCGCGCCGAGCCTGGCCAAGGCGCACGAGCTGCTCGGCCGCATCCTGCTCGAGGCGGGGCTCGTCGAGGAGGCGGTCTTCCGGCTCGACACGGCGCTGTCGCTCGATCCGAGCGAGCTGTTCCCGCGCTGGGAGCTCGCGCGCGGCCGCGCGCTGCTCGGCGACTGGTCGGGGGCCAGCGCGCTGCTCGACCTGCCGGCCGACGACCCGTCGAGCCGCTTCCACAAGGCGGTGATGGGCGCCCGGTTCGGGCTGTGGCGCGCCCGGCCGTTCCCGATCGACGACCTGCCGCTCGCGACCGAGACCATCCCGATCCAGTACGCGCGCATCTACCGCGACGTGCTCGCGACGTCGCGGCTGTCGGACGAGCAGCGGGCGTTCCTGCGCTCGAAGGCGGACGCCTGCGAGCCGGGCAGCCGCCTGCGCCCGCTCTTCCTGCAGATGTACGCCGAGGTCCTCGCCTACCTCGGCGAGGACGAGGCGCTCTTCCATGTGCTCGCCGGCGCGGTGGAGGCGGGGCTCTTCGACGCCCTCTGGATGCAGCGCTGCGCGGTCCTCGAGCGCGCCCGGTCCGACGCGCGCTTCGCCCCGCTGCGCGCGCGGGTCGAGGAGCGCGCCGCGGCGATCGTCGCCGCGCTGAAGGCCTGAGCGCGGCGCTCAGCCCCTGCGCGCGTTCCTTGCCGCCCTGGAGACGGCGGGCATGAGCACGTCGCCCTCCACGTGGCCGGCGACGTCGAGGATAGTGCGCCCCTCCGCGTCGCGCCCCGGGCGCTCGCGCGTGTAGCGGTCCGCGGGGGAGGCGAGCACGACGCCGAGCTCGCGCGCCACGCCCGTGAGCTCGGCCGCGACGGCCGCCTCGACGATCCGGGCGCGCTCGCCGCTCGGCGTGCCGGGCGGGATGGCGACGGCCACCGAGCCCGAGACGACCCCCTCCTGCGCGAGCAGCCCGTGCGGCGAGCCGGTCTTCAGCGCGAGCTTGAGCGCCACGCGCGCGGCCTCCAGGCGCTCGCGCGCGGCGGCGAGCGACGCCGCGCCGCGGCGGAGGACCTCGTGCGCGTCCGCCGACCGATCGCCGCGGTGCTCCTCGGCCACCTGGGCGTTCTCTTCCCGGATCCGCGTGACCTCGGCCTCGGCGGCCGCGATGTCGGCCTCGTACTGCGACAGATCGATGGAGCTCATGGAGTTGTCGTCACCCTCGTTTCGTGAACAGGAGGCTGCCCGCGAGCAGCACCCCGGCGGCCGCGGCGCCGTAGAGGCAATAGCGCGCGAGCGCCGCGTGGCCAGCGAGGTAGAGCTCCAGCCCCGCGAAGCCCGCCGCGATCGCGAGCGCCGCATAGATGAGCTGGCGCACCCCGGTGTAGACGAGCGACGCGGCCTGCGACAGGCCGCGGACCTTCACCTCGGCCTCGCCGCGGTTGGCGCGCGTGAGGTACTTGCGCAGGTCGTCGGGGATCGTCAGCGCCTTGATCCCCATGTCCTTCGCTGCCTCGAGCGCGATCTGGGCCCAGTCGCGGTTGCCGAGGACGAAGTCCTGGACGTAGGGGCGCACCACATCCATCGGGTTGAGGTCCGGATCGAGCTGCGTGCACACCCCGGTGAGCAGGATGAGCGTGCGCTCGAGCAGCACGAAGTCGCGCGGCACGTGGAAGGCGCCGGAGAGCTCCTTCAGGCCGATGTTCATGCGCCGCAGGTCGATGAGGCTCTCGATGCCCTTCTGCGGGTCGAGCTTGATGTCCTTCAGGTTGAAGGACTCGAGCTTCACCTCGTCCTGGAAGCGCTGGTGGAAGAACTCGACGACGCGCTCGCTCACGTCGACGGTGTCGCGCCGCGACAGGAAGCCCATCTTGCGCAGCGCCTTGATGATCCCGTCCGTGTCGCGGCGGATCACGGCCTCGAGGAACTCGGGGATGCCCTCGCGCATCTCGTGGGAGAGCTCCGCGACCGCGCCGAAGTCGAGCAGGATGAGCTCCCCGCCCGGCCCGACCAGCATGTTCCCCGGGTGCGGATCCGCGTGGTAGACGCCGTCGACGAAGATCTGCTGGCAGAAGACCTGGACGATCTGCCGGGCGAGCGCCTTGCGGTCGACGCCGTGCGCCTCGAGCGCCGCGAGGTCGCCCACCTTGATCCCCTCGACGAACGTCGTCGTCATCACCCGGCGCGTGCAGTACGGGTCGATGGGGCGGGGGAACCGGACCTGCGGCTGGTTCGCGAAGTTGTCGGCGATGCGCGTGATGTTCCTGGCCTCGCGCACGAAGTCGAGCTCCTCCAGGATCATCGAGCGGATCTGGTGGTAGTAGGCGTCGAGCCCCTGCACCGGGACGAAGTTCGCGATGATCGCCATGATGCGGCGGATGGTGAGCAGGTCGAGGCGGACGATCTCGTCGATGTCGCGGTGCTGCACCTTCACGGCGACGCGCGTGCCGTCCATGAGCCACGCCTCGTGCACCTGGCCGAGCGACGCGCTCGCGAGCGGCTCCCTGTGGAAGCGGGCGAAGAGCTGCTCGATGGGGCGCCCGAGCTCGTCGGCGATGCGCGCCGCGATCTCCTCGTAGGGGCGCGGCGGCACCTGATCCTGCAGCCCCTCGAGCCCCGCGCGCAGCGCGGCGGGGAGGAAGTTCGCCATGATGCTGAGCATCTGGCCGACCTTGATGAACAGGCCCTGGAGCTCGACGATGGTGCGCTCGATGCGGCGCGCGTTCCTCGCGTGGACCTCGTCGACGCGGCCCTGCGCCCAGGCCTCGCCGAGGAGGCGGCTCAGGAAGGCGAACCAGAGGTAGCTCGCGATGACGGTGAACGTCGTGAGGTAGGCGCGGATGAAGCGGCCGCTCTGCGCGGCGTTCTGCCGGAACGATCGCGGCGTCGCGGCGGGGCTCCGCGGGAGCGGCGCCGCGTGCACCACCGCGGGCGGCGCGGATGGCGCGGACGGCGGCGCGGACGGCGCGTGCACCACCGCGGGCGGCTCGGGGGACCGCGCGGAAGGCGCGCGGGCGACCTCGGCGGGCGCGCGCAGCAGCCCGGGGGACGAGCTCAGCTCTTCGGGGGCGGCGCCGTGGGACACGGCGGCAGCCTAGCATCGGTCGGCGTCCACCCGTGAAAACGCGGGTGCGATGCGGTGCGCAACCGTCGGCGCGTCATCGCGCCCGCGCCATGGCCTCGGCGATCGCGTCGTGGGCGGCGGGCCGCGCGCGGCGGATCGCGTCGGAGGCGCGCGTCGGGTGGACCCGGTTCGTGAGCAGCACGCCGACGAGCCCCGCGTCCGGATCGATCCAGAGGCTCGTCCCGGTGAACCCGAGGTGGCCGAAGGTCCTCGGGCCGAACCGGGCGCCGGAGCTCGGCCTCTCGCCGCTCCTGCCGTCGAACCCGGCGCGCAGCGATCCGCCCGGCCGGGGCGCGACGAGCCGGCAGAGCTCGTCGCGCGTGAGCCACGCCGGCCGCTCGCCCGCGAGCGCCTCGAGCAGCGCGACCCCGAGCCGCGCCACCGACATCGCGTCGCCGAAGAGGCCCGCGTGCCCGGCCATCGCGTCGCGCGCGATCGTCCACGCGTTGTCGTCGTGCACCGCGCCGCGGATCACGCCCCCGCGGAACGCGACGTCCTCCGTGGGCACGACGCGCTCGTCGAACCGCGGATCGCGGCGCCTGAGCGCGCGCGCCGGCGCGATCGCGAGCCCGAGCGGGCCGGTCACCTCGCGCGCGACGATCTCGTCGAGCTCGGCCGCGCCGCGCCGCGCGAGCGCCGCGCCGAGGAGCAGGTAGCCGAGGTCGCTGTAGACAGGCGGAAACCCCTCGTCCGGCGGATGGCCCGCGCACGCCTCGCGCCGCCCGTTCGCGCACTCGAGCAGCGCGCGGCGAGGATCGATCGGCGCGTCGTCGCCGGGCGGATGGAGCACGCGGTGCGCCTCGAGCCCGGCGCGGTGCGCGGCGAGCAGCTCGAGCGGCACGCGGGCCGAGCGCGTGCCCGCGAGCTCTGGAAGCACCTGACCGAGCGGCTCGTCGAGCCTCACCGCGCCGGCGCGCGCGAGCCGGGCGAGGGCGAGCGCCGTGAGCGGCTTCGTCACCGACGCGAGATCGAAGATCGCGTCGCTCGTCGCCGCGGGCGGCGCCGCGCCGCGCGCATTGGCCGGCGGGCTGCTCTCGAACCAGAGGTGCCCGGCGGCGCCGAATCCGTACTGGACGTTGTTTCGGGTGTGCACGGCGGCGGCGACGCACGCGCAGGGGGCGGCGCTGTGTTCTTCGACCACGAGCGCTGCGACGGCCGTGAGATCGACGAGGGGCATGCACGACGATGAAAAGGCCGCCCGTGCGCCCGTGTCAAACGGCCTCGGGCGGCGGCCCGATCGGGCCCGGAGAAAGGCGGAACGACCCCCCGGAAATCGCGAGCGGCGCGGGCGGTCCTGCTTCAGGATCCCGCCGTGACTTCCCCCACGAGCACCGAACCACGGGCCGCCGTTGCGTCGCTCGCCGCGCTGGCGTCGCGGTACGACGGTCGCCGGCCCGATCGCTGGTCGCCCGTCCCCGAGCAGCTCGACGCGGCGATCGCGCACGACGTCGAGCTCGCCGAGGCGGGGCGCGTGGCGCGCGCGCCGCTCGTGGCCGAGCTCGCGCGTCGGTTCGAGTTCCCCGCGCGCTATCTCGACGCGATCCTGCTCGTGCCGCGCGAGCGCTTCGTCCTGCCGGAGGACCTCGCGGCCTCCGCGGACGACACCCCGCTGCCGCTCGATCGGGCCGGGCACGCGACCGTGAGCGCGCCGCACGCGTACCTGCTCACCTACAGCTTGCTCGGCCTCGCGCCGGGCGATCGCCTCCTCGAGCTCGGCACGGGGACCGGCTACGGGGCCGCGCTCGCGCGGCGCATCCTCGGTCCGAGCGGGCACGTCACCTCGATCGAGATCGACCCTGCCTTGCACGTGCGCGCGGCGCGGCAGCTCGGCGCGCGGCCGGATCCTCGGGGCGACGACGAGGCGCTCGCGTGCAGCAGCGCCGGGCCTTCCTACGAGGGCGCGAGCGTCACGCTGCTGTGCGGCGACGGGCGCTCGCTCGCCGAGCGCGTGCTCGCTGTCGGTCGGGCGCTGCCGTCGGAGCGCCCGTGGAAGGTCGCGGTGACCTACGCGCTGGCCGAGCCGCCCACCGCGCTCGAGGAGCAGCTCGCCGACGGCGGCGTCCTTGTCGCGCCGGTCGGCGCCTGGGAGGTCCACCAGGAGCTCATGCGCGTCGAGCGCCAGCAGGGCGCGCTCCTCCGCGAGGTGCACGGCGCGGTGCGCTACGTCGCGGAGCGCGGCCGCGGGTAAGGCTGCTGGTTAGGCGATGCCGGTGAGCGCGGCCGCCGGCGGCGGGCCGGCCCGCGTCCGCCCGGTGCATTGCGCGCAGGTGTGCGCGCGAGGGCTGTCGAAGGCTGGTCATGCGCGCCGTAGGGCCTCCTAGTCCACGGCGCCGCGCCGCAGCGGCGCGGCGAGGCTCCTGTAACCGGCACCGATCTCGGGCTAACGAGAAAGCGGCGATGCTAGCGGAAGCAAGCTTCAAGAATTTCAAGCTGCTCCAAGACGTGAGGCTGCCTCTCGGGCAGCTCAACGTGCTGGTCGGCCCGAACGCCGTGGGCAAGAGCACCGTGCTGGAGGGGATGCACTACCTGCTCCAGCTTGCCACCCTGAGCTCCAAGAAACTCAAGCTCAAGACCGGCCGTCCGGGGGCGCTCTTCACGGACAAGCGCGCACTGGAAAACCTCCTCGCCAAGCCGGACGCCACCGAGCTCGAGCTGGAAGCCGTCCTGGTGGATGGCAGGCGGTTCGGTCTTCGTGCAGGGGCTACGAAGGACGAGCTGGGATCTGACTCGTTCCACCTGTGGTTCGGCAAGGACGGGCAGGTGGCGGAGATCCGTCTGCCCGGCAACGACCACGCAGAAGAACGGCTCTTCTTTCGAGGCCCCCGTGAGGCGAAGCTCGGATCGGTCGTCCGGCTCAAGCTGCACGCCGAGACGCTCGCCGCGGAGCACTACTCCGAGGAGGAGATCCCGCGCGTGGAGTACGACGGTGGGGGTCTGGCTTCGGTGCTGCAGTACCTGCAGGGGCTGCGGGACGGGACCCTGGAGTCCATCGAGCACGATCTGTCGACCCAGCGAGATCGACTGGGTGGCAGAGACCTTCGAGGCGTGTCGGGCATCGATCGAGGACGGCCTTTCCCCGTGTCGGAGCTGGCGAGGCGTGGAGGGCTCCGGCTGGCTCGACCTCCACCGCGCGTCGGATCTCGCCCGCGAGCGCGGGCTCCGCATCTACGGCAGCTTCGCGGGAGATCCGGGGGCTCTCACCGAGGGCTGGTCATGCCGGGTCGACCCGCAGCATGTCCGGATGACAGACCTCGATGTCCAGATGACACACGTCGATGTCCAGATGACACACGTCGATGTCCAGATGACACACGTCGATGTCCAGATGACACACGTCGATGTCCAGATGACGCCCCTGAACGTCCGGGTGACACACTCCCGGGTCCAGGTGGCGCATCTCCCATGTCCGGGGGGCGAATTGTGACAGCCCGTGCCAGTGTCCGGCGTTTCGTTGCTCCTGGACGCCGGATCCCGGCATCGTGGTGAGCGCCGGCGGGGGTCTCCGCGCGGCGGGGGCGGGTGGGCGCGTCGAGCACCGACCGAGGTGCCATCCGGTGTCAGGGGGCTCCACGTCTCAGGCGCGCCTTGTGTGGCGCGCGACGGAACGTCTCAGGAGGCATGGCCCGAAGGGAGACATGCCGGGCGGTGTTCTCAGCGCAAGCGCTCTGGTCCCCGTCTTGGCGGATGGCCGAGCGCCTACCCGCCCCCGCCGCGCGGAGACCCCCGCCGGCGCGTGCTGCTCGGCACAGCGCTCCCCGCCGTTCACGTCCCACGTCGACCCACCGCCCCGCCACCTGGATCAGAGAACGCCCCACCGTCTTTGACCCCCGGCCTCGCAGAACTTTATCCTGGCGTCCCCGAGAGGCGGGGCCGCCCCGGCGCGTCGGCTCGACCCGTCGTGGACCAGGGAGAAGACCGGAAGCACTATGGCGGAGTTCGTTTGGGAGGCGCGCGGCCGCACCGGAGAGATCCGGAAGGGCACGATGGAGGCCGAGAACGAGGCGGCGGTGCAGAACCGGCTCCGCGCCCAGCAGCTCAACCCGACCCGGGTCAAGAAGAAGGGCGCCCAGCTCAACTTCAGCCTGAGCTTCGGCTCGGGCGTCGAGGCCAAGGACCTCGTCAAGTTCATCCGCCAGTTCGCGACGATGATCGACGCGGGCCTCCCGCTCGTCCAGTGCCTCGAGATCCTCTCGAACCAGGAGCCCAACAAGGTCTTCCAGGCGGCGCTGCGCGACATCAAGAACACCGTCGAGCAGGGCGCCACGTTCAGCGACGCGCTCCGGCGCCACCCGAAGATCTTCGACGACCTGTTCGTGAACCTCGTCCAGGCCGGCGAGGTGGGCGGCATCCTCGACAGCATCCTGAACCGGCTCGCGATCTACATCGAGAAGCGCGTCAAGCTCGCGCGCCAGGTGCGGGGCGCGCTCGCGTACCCGGTCGCCGTCATCATCATCATGATCGTCGTCATGATCGTGCTGATGTCGTTCGTCATCCCGTCGTTCGAGACGATGTTCGCGGAGTTCGGGGCGAAGGACGCGCTCCCGCAGCTCACGAAGATCGTCATCGCGACGTCGAAGGCGTTCGTGACCTACCTCCCGCTCATCGTCGTGCTGACGGTGGCCGGGGTCGTCGGCGCGGTCTACTTCTACCGCTCGCCGGTCGGCAAGCGGATGGTGCACCGCGTCCTGCTCAAGCTGCCGATCATCGGCCCGGTCATGCAGAAGATCGCCGTGGCGCGGTTCTCGCGCACGCTCGGCACGCTGCTCGGCTCCGGCGTCCCGATCCTCGACGCGCTCGACATCGTCGCGAAGACGGCCGGCAACGTCGTCGTCGAGGAGGGCCTCATGTACTCGCGCCAGAAGATCTCCGAGGGGAAGAACATGGCCGAGCCGCTCGGCGAGATGCAGGTCTTCCCCGGCATGGTCGTGCAGATGGTCGCGGTCGGCGAGCAGACCGGCGCGCTCGACACGATGCTGAACAAGATCGCCGACTTCTACGAGGAGGAGGTCGACGTCGCCGTCTCCGCGCTGACGTCGCTGCTCGAGCCGCTGCTCATGGTCGTCGTCGGCGGCATGGTCGGCGTCGTGCTCATCTCGATGTACCTGCCGATCTTCGATCTCGCCGGCAAGATCAAGGCGGAGTGATGTCGGCGTCGGCCCCCGCGGCGAGCCCGGGCGGCGAGGCCGGCGCGCCGCGAGATGGGGCCGAGGCGGGTCCGCCCCCGGCCTCGCCGGCCGCCGCGCCCCTCCCGCCCGTCGCTCCCGCCGGCGACGAGGCGTCGCTCGCGAGCCGGCTCACCTGGCTCATCGCGCTGCGCCTCGCGGTGCTCACGGTCTTCCTCGTCGTGACCGCGGCGGTGTACCTCGGCGGCTTCACCCCCGGCGGCTTCTCCAGCATCGTCGCGCTCGTGACGGTCGCCGCGGCGTACGGCGTCTCGGGGATCTACGCGGTGTTCCTGCGCATGAACCGCGCCCTCCGCGCGATCGCCCGGGCGCAGCTCGTCACCGATCAGATCACCTGGACCGCGCTCGTGTACATCACCGGCGGGGCCACGAGCGGCGCCACGTCGCTCTACGGCCTCACCTGCCTCACGGGGGCGATCCTCCTCGGGCTCCCGGGCGCGCTCGTCGCGGCGGGGTCCGGCGCCTCCGCCTACCTCCTGCTGTGCGCCGCGCTCGGGCTGCACCTCGTCGGCGTGCCGCCGGATCAGCCCTCCGGGGCCTACGTGACGACCTGGGGCGAGCTCCGGTACCCCATGTTCGTCAACCTGCTCGCGATCATGGTGGTCACGCTGCTCGCGAGCTACCTCGCCGAGCGGCTGCGCGCGACCGGCGGCCGGCTCGTGCAGGCCACCGCGCGGGCGGAGCAGGCCGAGCGGCTCGCGGCGCTGGGCCGCCTCGCCGCGGGGCTGGCGCACGAGATCCGCAACCCGCTCGGCTCGATCGCGGGATCCATCGAGCTGCTGCGCACGGGCGGCACGCTCTCGGACGAGGACCGGAAGCTCTGCGAGATCATCGAGCGCGAGACGGCGCGCCTGAACGACCTCGTGGGCGACATGCTCGACCTGTCGCGCCCCCGGGCGCCGGCGCTCGGGGCCGTCGACCTCTCGGTGACGGCGCGCGACGTCGTCGTGCTCGCGGGGCGCTCGGGCCGCGGCGGCGACGTCGAGGTCCGCTTCGAGGGCCCGCCGTCCGCGCCCGTGACAGCCGACGCCGCGCAGATGCGCCAGGTCGTCTGGAACCTCGTGCGGAACGCGATCCAGGCGAGCTCGCCGGGCGCGGCCGTGGCGGTGCGCCTCGGGCGCGACGCAGGCGCCTGGACCCTCGAGATCCGCGACCAGGGCCGCGGCATCCCCGCGGGCGCCCGCGACCGCCTCTTCGACGCGTTCTTCACGACCCGCACGCACGGCATGGGCATCGGCCTCGCCGTGGTGAAGCGGATCCTCGACGATCACGGCTTCGCGATCGAGGTGGACAGCCGCGAGGGCGAGGGCACCGCCTTCCGGGTGAAGATCCCGGACCGGCCGCTCGCGGAAGGCGCGGCGGAGCCCCTCGCCGTCGCCGCGGGAGATTGCGGCGGAGCTCGCTTCCGCTCATGAATAGCGCGCGACGAGCGTCGTCTGCCCCTCGAGGGCGGATCAGCGCCGGCGGATTACCGTCTCTTTTCGCGATGTTCATGGAGAGCAAGGAGAACCCCACGTGACACGCAGGATGAACCACCTCTTCGCGGCGACGTTCTCGCTGCTCGCGCTCACGCTCGGCCAGGTGGGCCTCGCGAACGCCGGGCCGGCGACGGACGTCGTCAAGGCCAAGCAGACGGTCCTGTTCGACCTTCTGAAGCAGGGCGGGGGCGAGGGGCAGAAGAAGGTCGGCGCGATCTTCGACGAGATGCTCGACTACTCGGCGCTGGCCGAGAGCTCGCTCGGCAGCGAGTGGGCCGCCCGGACCGACGCCGAGAAGAAGCAGTTCAGCGATCTGCTCAAGCAGCTCGTGCGCAAGGCCTACGAGCGCAACCTGAAGAAGACGCTCGACTTCAACATCGAGTACATGGGCGAGAGCGAGAACGCCGGCGTCATCACGGTCAAGACGCGGGCCGTCTCCAGGAAGGACGCGCGCGAGGAGCCGGTCGAGATCGCCTTCAAGCTCTCCCAGAAGGGGGGCACCTGGCTCGTGCGGGACATCGTCACCGAGGGCGTCAGCCTGGTGGGGAGCTACCGCGCGCAGTTCACGAAGATCATCAAGAAGGACGGGTTCCCGGCGCTGATCCAGAAGATGAAGGACAAGCTCGCCAAGGGCGACCTCTGACCGGCCTGCCGGCGGCGCTCGCCTCGTGAGCGCGCCGCGCCCGGCGGCGCCCCGCGCAGCCCGGCCGCCGTGACCCCCCCGCGCAGCCCGGCCGCCGTGGCCGCCCGCGCGGCGGGCGCCCCCCGCGCCCGAGCGCCCCGCGCGCCCCCTCGGCGCGCCCTCCACGCACGTTTCCACGCTCGGTTGCCGTGAACTCGCCTGAATTGCCGCAGGGTTGATAGCCTTGGCGGGTATGGCTGCTGGACAGAGGCGCGGCCGGTCGGCGCGCGCGCTGGGCCTTCCGCCGTCGCTCCGCGCGCTCGCGCCCGGCGGCGGTGCGGCCCCGCGTCCGCCCGACGACCGCCCTGTCCTCCGGCTGGCCGTCAGCAAGGGGGCGCTCGCGATCGAGCTCGGCGAGCCGTTCGCGCTCGGCCCGCTCCGCGTGACCGAGCTCGTCGTGCGGCTCGCCGGGATCCGGTTCCCCGTCGACCTCTCCGGCGGCGTCGCGCGCTTCCGCCACCGCCGCGGCCAGCTCGCCCGGATCGCCGTCGAGGCGCAGGGGAGCGACCTCGCCGGCTGGGCCGCGCCGCGGCTCCGCGGCTTCTTCGGCGAGGGCACCCCGCAGCTCCTCATCGCGCCGATCGAGGACGGCGCGCTTGTCGCGCTGCGATCCGGCGAGACGGCGCTCGCGTTCGAGGTCGCCGTCGCGCCCGGCGAGCGCGCGCTCAGGCTCCTGCCGGAGCGCGCCCGCGGCATCGGCCTCGAGGCCCCGCCGCACGCGCTCGCGCTCCGGGCGCTCTCGCTGATCGCGGGCGCGCACGGGCGCGTCGTCGAGGGCGCTGTCGTGCTGGACGCCGCTGTCGAGCGCATCGTCCGCCTGCTCCTCCCCGCGGCCGGCGCGAGGGCGCCCGCGG
Organism: Sorangium sp. So ce176; assembly: GCF_051519835.1. Classification (NCBI taxonomy): domain Bacteria; kingdom Pseudomonadati; phylum Myxococcota; order Polyangiales; family Polyangiaceae; genus Sorangium; species Sorangium sp. So ce176. The sequence goes on along the minus strand of NZ_CP150371.1, from coordinate 8,493,056 downwards.
TGGGCGGGGTGCAGTGGACGGCCGTGGCCGCCGAGGCGGGCCGCTTCCGCGCCGAGGGCGCGCTCGGCGAGATGCCTCCGGCGCTGAGCGACCGCGCGCTCCGGGCGCTCGAGGCGGCCGAGCTCGCGGGCGCCGCCGACGAGCTCGCGCTCGCGGGCGGGCTCGATCAGGCGCGCTACAACTACCTCTCCGCGCTGGAGCGCGCCCCGCGGCACCCCGAGATCTCCTCGCGCCTCGCCTGGCTCGACCTCGTCATCGGCGATCGCGCCGAGGGGGCGCTCTCCACCGTCGTCGAGGCCATGCCCGCCGTGGACGCCGGCCTCCTCGGCGGCGCGCTCCTCGAGGCGGTCGGCGACCGCGACGGCGCCTTCTCGGCGCTCGCCCGTGCCGCGCACGCCGAGCCCTACGGCCCGCTCGCCGCGCTCGCCTGGCTGCGCGCGGCGCGGCTCGCGGACACGTTCGACGTGCGCCTCGACGCGCTGAACCTCGGCGTCACGCGCGCCCCCGGGCTCGAGTCGCTGCGCTGGGCGCGGCTCGAGGCGCGGCTCGACGTCGCCGACGTGCGCGGCGCCCTCGCCGACGCCGAGCATCTCGAGGCCTCCGCGCGCGGCCCCGACGCGCGCCACGCCGTCTACCGCAGGGCCGCCGAGATGATCCTCGCGCGCGGCTACGCCGCCGACGCGCGGGCGCTCTTCGAGCGGGCGCTCCGTTACGCGCCCGAGAGCCCCGACGCTGTCGCGGGCCTCGCGCGCTCGCTGCGCGCGGCCGGGGAGGGGAGGCGCGCGCTCGACCTCCTCGCCCGCGCGCGCGCGCTCGCCGCGCGCAGCGGCGCGCCCGCCTGCGCGCTCGACCTGGAGCTCGGCCGCGGCCTGGCAGAGCTCGCCGGCGATCTTCCGGCGGCGGTCGCGCGCGTGCGGGCCATCCCGCCCGGCGAGCCGGAGGCGCTGCAGGCGCGCCTGCTCGAGGGCCGCTGGTGCGCCGAGCTCGGCGATCTCGGCGGCGCGTCGGTCGCGCTCGGGCGGCTGCGCGACGCGGTCGAGCTCGCGCTCCAGGGCCGCGCCGCCGACGACGCCGGCTCCGCCCGCGGCCGCGGCGCGCTGCTCGGCGAGGGCCACGCGGCCGTGGCGGCGATGCTCGCCGAGGCCGCCGAGATCGAGGAGCGATCCCGCGGTGATCTCCTCGCAGCGCAGCGCCACCTCGGCCTCGCGCTGCGCCTCCGGCCGCGCGACCCGGGCGTCCTCGCCTCCTTCCGTCGCGTCTCGGGCGAGATCGCCCCCCACCAGGCCGCGCCGCCCGCCGCGGCCGCCCCGATCCCGTCGCCCCCGCGCCCTCGCGCGACCGAGCAGCGGATCGAGGTCCACGTCCCCGCGCCGCGCCGGCGCACGCTCCCGCCCGAGCCCGTGGTGATCGCCTCCGCGCCGGCGGCTCCTCCCCTCGTCCCCCGGCCGCCGGCGGCCCCCACGCCGGTCGACCGCGGGTTGCTCGACTGGCCGCCGGTGGCCCCTGTCGACCCTGGGTTGATCGAGGAGATGCCCACGCTCGACAACGGGGACACGTCCACCGAGCTGAACGCGCCCGGCCCGCCCAGCGTCACGCTGGCGGAGGGCCAGTCGCCGCTCCTGCGCGGGTTCGCCCTCGACGACGAGCTCCTCGCCGACCGGCTCGCCGATCGCCTCCGCGCCGATCCCACCGATCAGGGCGTGGCGATGGCGCTCGCCGACGTGCTCGCCCGGCTCGGCCGCGATCTCGACCTCCTCGCCCTGCTCTCGGCGCGCATGGACGAGGGGGACGAGGCGACGCGGCAGGAGGTCGCGCCGCGCCGTCGCGACGTGCTCGCGCGGCTCGCCGCGAGGGCGCGCGGCGAGGGGCGCGACGCCGAGGCGGAGCTCTACGAGATGCTGCTCCACGCCGATTCAACCTGAGCCTCGCCTCGGCGGCCCAGCTCACAGCGCGCCCGTCGCCGCCGCGCGTCCCCGCCGCGCGCTTGGCCCGCGCCCTTCGCCCGTGATAGCCGGATCTCCTGCGCAGCGCGCGCTGCGCCTGGAGGTGCAGCATGGCCGAGGAGCCGCCGAACCGCATCCACCCTGGGGGCTCGCCGTGCGAGCCGGGCGCCTCGCCCGCGAGGGCAGATCGCCCGATCCTCGTGCAGAAGTATGGCGGCTCGTCGGTCGCCGACGTCGACCGGATCGGCAAGGTCGCCGACCGCGTCGTGGCCGCGAAGCGCGCTGGCAACGACGTCGTGGTCGTTGTCAGCGCGATGGGCAAGACCACCGACGGCCTGCTCTCCCTCGCGCGGCAGGCCGCGGCCGCGGGCGGCGCGGGCGGCGATCCTCCCCGGCGCGAGCTCGACATGCTGCTCTCGACGGGCGAGCGCGTCTCGATGGCGCTCCTCTCGATCGCGATCCAGGCCCGCGGCTTCGAGGCGATCTCGTTCACGGGCTCCCAGTCCGGCATCCTCACGAACGATCGCCACTTCGACGCGCGGATCATCGAGGTCCGCCCGTTCCGGATCGAGGACGAGCTCGCCCGTGGCCGCATCGTGATCGTCGCCGGCTACCAGGGCATGAGCTACCGCCGCGAGATCACGACGCTCGGCCGCGGCGGCTCCGACACCACGGCTGTCGCGCTCGCGGCGGCGCTGCGCGCCGAGCGCTGCGAGATCTACAGCGACGTCGACGGCGTGTACTCGGCCGACCCCCGGGTCGTCCCCGACGCCCGTCACCTCCCCGAGCTCGACTGCGCGGTCCTCCAGGAGATGGCCGAGTGCGGCGCCAAGGTGGTCTGCGCCCAGGCGGTCGAGTGGGCGCGCCGCTCCGGCGTTGCCCTGTTTGCCCGGTCGACCTTCGACGCCGCCCCCGGCGCGCGCGAGACAGTCGTGCGCCGCTTCGCGTCCGGCGCAGCGTCTCCGACGATCGCGGCGCGCGCGATCGTCGCCGAGGCCAACGTCGTCCTCGCGCGCGCCCCCGGCGGTCTCCGGCTCGACGCCCTCGTCCGCGCCGCGGGCGAGCTCGGCGTGAGCTTCCGGGATCTCTCGCTCGGACCCGGCGGCGGCGCGTTCGTGCTCCCGCTCCTCAACGTGCCCGACTGGCAGGGCGCGAAGCGCCAGCTCACCGCGCTCCTTCCCTCCCTCGAGCTCATCGAGGGCCTCGCCTCCGTCAGCGTCGTCGGCGACGGCCTCACCGCCACCGCCGAGCCCCTCGCCCGTTTCACAGAGGTCCTCGAGCGCTCCAGCATCGCGCCCCGCTTCCTTGTCGCCGGCCCGCTGCGCCTCGGCGCCCTCGTCGACGCCGCCGACGCCGCCCCCGCGCAGCGCCTCCTCCACGCATCGTTCGTCGAGGGGTGATCGCTCCCCGCGACCGCGCAGACCCGAGCTCCCCCCGTCCACCGTAGGCCCCCGGAGAACACCCTCTCCGGGGGCCGGGCGTCCCCGGAGCTCCTAGTGCTTCCGCTGCCTCGTGAGCGCGAGGAGCCCCGCCGAGCACGCGACCCACACGACCTCGCGCGACGCGTCCCAGGCGATCGCCGCCCGCGGCATCCCCGCCGCGTCGTCCTCCGCGGCCCCGTGAGGCGTCGCCTCGATCTCGGCGATCAGCGTGGGCGCCGCGTTCGACGGCACATGGACGAGCTGCGCCCGGCGCTCGCCCTCGCGCGCGACCAGCGCGAGCAGCGCCGAGCCCCTGTGGTCTCCCGCGAACGCGAGCGCGACCACCAGCGGCAGCCCCTCGATCACCCGGAACGTCTCGCCCCCGTCGCGCGACACGCACAGGAGCCCCGCCCCCGAGAGCGCGACCGACCGCCCCCCCGACGCCGCCGCGAGCCGCCCGTCGTCGGCCTCCGCCGCGCGCCGCGCGGCCCCGGACAGCGGCACCGCCGGCGAGCCCTCGTCGTCGCCGCGGAGCCGCTCGAGCTGCGGCCCCGCCTCGGTGCTCGTGAGCGCCACGATCACCCCCTCGCTCGCGCTCATCCGGAGCACCCCGTCCCGCAGCGCGGGCCCGAGCGACAGCGACAGCGCCCCGCGCGCCGGCGCCGGCGCCGCCTCGCGGCGCGCCGACCCCGGCGTCACGGCCGAGCCGGTCTCCGGCGGGACAACGACCGCCCCGGCCGCGGGCGACCACAGCGTCTTGCCGGACAGCACCCAGAGCCGCCCCGGCGTCATCGCGAGCGTCACCGGCGCGCCGCCCGACCCCCACGCGCCCAGCGGGCTCGCCGTCTTCCCCCGATCGTCGCTCAGGAGCAGGTTGCCTCGGCGCGTGGCGATGAGCAGCGCGGCGTCCGACAGCGCGATCGACGACGCCGACGCGTCCACCCCGGCGCGCCGCGCGGCCAGCGCCCCCGCGTCGACGACGAGCACGGTCCCGCGGTCGCCGCCCGTGCGGTCCGCGCGCCGCGCGCGACCTCCCGATCGCGCGGCCGGCTCGCTCGTCCCGGGCTCGGGGCCTGCGCCTCCGGCGACGACGTAGCCGCCGGCCGCCGCGAGCGTGCTGCACGGCACCGCCGCGCCGGCGCCCTCGACGACGACCCACGGCAGCGCGTCCCAGACCGGCGCCTGATCGTCCGCGAGATCGGGCAGCTCCGCGAGCAGGTCCTCGCCCTCGTACGCGCCGTCCTGATCGGCGTCGAGCGCGGGCAGCTCGCCCTCGTCCACGTCGTCCGACGGATCCTCCCCGGTCCCCTCCGCGCCGCCGTCGTCGCCGTGCGCCCCGCCGTGCGCGTCGAGATCGTCGTTGTCGTCGTCCTCGTGCCCGGCCGCCTCGTCGGACAGCCACGAGCCCGCGTCGGCGTCCGCGATCCCCTCGTGGAGCGCCCCGACGTCGACGCCCTCCTCCGCGGCCTCGTCTTCTCCGACCCCGTCCTCGTCCTCCGCGAGCTCGACGCCGACCTCCAGGTCGCTCGCGTTCACGTCGTCGAGCCCGCCCTCCGCGTCGTCGAGCGTCTGCAGGAGCTCCTCGAAGCCCTCGTCGCGCTCTTCCTCTTCGTCGTGCCCGAGCGGCGGCAGGTCGATCAGCTTGTCATCGTTCTCATCGCGCTCGCGCTCGAGCTCCTCATCGTCGACGGCGGTCTTCGGCTGCTGCGCCGGGCACGTCTCGCGGCGCTCCGCCATGCGCTCGCTGCAGGATCGGGGGGCTGACATCGGCGGGAGTGTAGCGCCCCTCGCGACGCTTTCGCCCCGCGCGACGCACCCCGCAGGCGTCCACGCGCGCGATCCCCCCTCTCCAGAGCCTGCCCGCCGCCGGTCGCGGCGGCCTCTCCCTCCCGGCCCGACAAGGAGCCCGCCGCGCTCCGCCGACCCCTGCGGCGGGTACCCGGTGCACATCATGTTTGTACAAAGTTTGTTCCATACACGCGCTCCCGGGCCATCCGGTGGCCCAGTTCACCAAAGTTGCGCCATGGATACCTGAGTTTACGGACGATTTCATGTCGCTCCCGAGGGTCCTGTATGTATAATCTTTGTTGATGCTATTTGACGTAGAATGATCGTGGCCATAGAGTCGATTTCGCCATGTTCGACATCGTCGTCTCCTCCGCGCCGGCAACGCCCTTTGCCCACCGCGTCGCGGCTGCGCTTCGCGAGGCCCGCATGCGCGTAGTCACCTGCGAGATCTCGCCGAGCCGCCCGCCGCCGGACGCGCTGCGGGTCGACGCGGCCGTGGCCTGCGCGCAGAGCCCCGCGGCGCTGCTGGACATGGCCCGCTCGCTCCGCGCGACGCTCGACGGCCCGCCGCCCGTGATCGGCGTCAGCTCGTCGCGCGCGATCTTCTCGATGGCGGAGCTCTCGGGGGCGCTCGCGGACGACGTCCCGGGCTCGGTGCTCGCCGCCCAGGTCCAGCGGCTCGCGGCGCAGTCCGAGCGGCAGCGGAGCCGCGTCATCCTGCGCGGCGAGCTCGACGACGTGGGGCTCGACGGGCTCCTCGCCTCGCTCGCGTCGCGCAGCCGGAGCTGCTTCATCCGCGTGCGCGCCGGCGCGCTCCGCGCCGAGGTGACTGTCGACGCCGGGCGGCCCGTCCACGCCCGCGCCGACGGCGTGCGGCCCTCGGAGCGCTGGACCGACGCGCTCGTCGCGCTCGGCGGCTGGCAGGGCGCGACCTTCGAGGTCGTCGCGAGCGAGGCGAGCGGACCGCAGCGCGCCGAGCGCGAGAGCCACGGCCCCCCGGCGTTCCCGTCCGACGACGCGGCCGACGTGGCCCTCGCCGCCGCGGTCGTGAACGCCTGCACCGCCTACGCGCGCGCCTGGCTCGGCCCCTCGACGACGTCGCGCCTGCTCGCGGCGTCCTGGACCACGTCGCGCGAGCTCCACGGCGCGCTCGACGCGTTCGCCATCAGCGGCGACGCGCTCGTCTCGGTGGCCCAGATCGATCGCGCCCGCTCGGCGATCCCGCAGGCGGTCGCCGCCTGGATCGTCGCCTTCTTCGACGCCGCCGCGGAGAAGGTGCCCTCGCGCTTCCAGCGCCGTCGCATCCGCGAGGTCCTTGGCGGGCTCACGCGCCTCGTCGAGCAGGTCGGCTGGGCGAGCGTCCTGTTCGAAGGAGTCGAGCGATGACCCAGACGTCGACGATGGATGAGGCGCCGGAGAGCCCCGCGGAGCCCCTCCCCGCCAGCGTGGAGCGCCTCGCCGAGATGACCTCGCAGGAGGTCGACGACCTCCCGTACGGCTTCATCATGCTGGACGAGGAGGGCGTCGTGCTGCTCTACAACCGCTACGAGCAGCGCATGAGCCGCCTCCCGTCCGACCGGGTCGTGGGCAGGAGCTTCTTCCAGGAGATCGCGCCCTGCACCCGGGTCGAGGCGTTCCTCGGCCGGTTCCGCGCGCTCGCGCAGCAGCCGCCCGGCGCGACCGACAGGTTCGCGTTCCGCTTCCACTTCCTGCACGGGGCGCAGGACGTCCACGTCCAGCTCGCGCGCGCGCCGGTGAACCGCGTGTTCATGACCGTGCACCGCGTCCCGCTCGAGCACGACGAGCACGAGCGCCCGGCGACGATCCGCCACGAGCGCGAGCGCGGCCGGCTGAACGGCCCGCTCGGCGCCATGTTCCCGCTCGCGTGGGATCAGGTCGCCGCGCTGCTCGCGCGGGTCGGCCAGGGCGCCGCGCGGGAGCTCGGCCGCGGCGTCGGCCGCAAGATCGCGGGCGTCGCGGAGCACACGGTGGTCGAGGCGGGCGCGGCCGCGCTCGACAAGGCGCCGGTGCTGCTCGCGGTGGGCGCGCTCGACCAGGCGCTCGCCGAGCTCGGGATGGGGCGGCTCGCCGCGGATTTCTCCGTGAACCCTCCGCGCGTCGCGTGCTTCGTGCGGCCGCCTGTCGAGTCCGGATCGATCGAGCTGTCCGCCTTCTACGAGGGCGTGCTCGAGACGACGATCAGCGCGGCGCTCGACGCGGCGCACGTCGCCCGGTGCATCGAGGGGAGCGATCTCGCGGCGACGCCGTGGCGCTTCGTTGTCGTGCCCGTCGAGCGCGCCCACGAGCTCCGCGCCCTCGAAGGTGAGCGGCCCGACGATCTCGCGAAGCGCTTCGGTCTCCTCGATAGCGGCTCGGGGGCCGCGGATCGGCGGACGATCGTGGCCTCTTGACGCGGGGCGGGCGCCGGTCATCCCCGCCCTTCTTTGACCGGCGTGCCCGCTGGATCCCTCCCGCGAGCGGTGCTTAGCTCCGCCCTCCAATGCGCCGGCGCGACAGCAATTCCAGGCCAGTCGCCTCTGCGTCTCCGGCCGGCGAGCGGTCCTCGGCGGCCTCCGCGGAGACGCTCGGGCCTGCTCGCGGCCCTCTCTCGATCGCGGAGGCGAGCGCGGGGATGCTGGTGCAGGACGTGCTGGTGCATCCGGCGGACGTCGTGTTCGTGAAGGGCATCGTCGAGGCGAGCGATGGGATCGCGCTCCTGCTCGCGGATCGCGGCGGAGAGCTCACGCTCGCGGCGCCGCTCGGCCGGGGCGCCGAGTTCGCCGAGCTCCTGCTCGATCTGGAGCGGGACGTCGGGGTGCGGCGCCGCGGCGCGCCACGCTGAGGCAGGCATGACGGAGCGCCGCGAGCCGAGCTCGGTCGATCTCACGCAGGAGTCTGCGCTGGATCCTGCTGTCCACGAGGGCGCGGCGCAGGGCCTGCCCGCGGCCTCGGGCGCGCTGCTCGATCCGCGCATCCTCGCCGCGTGGCGGGAGTGGCTCGCCGCGCTCGCGACCGACGCCGAGGCCGCCATCGCGGCGGCGCACGTGTACGGGGAGCTCGGCCCCGAGGCGCGCGACGCGTGGCTCGACGTCCTCGCGGAGGACGCGCCCAAGCTGCCGGTCCCGCCGGTCGCGATCTACGCGCCGCTCCTGTCGGTCGAGAGCGACGCGGAGCGCCGCCTGCGGATCGAGATCGCGATCGGGGAGGGGGAGCGCGCGTGGGGTCCGGTCGGCGGCTTTGCGCTGCGCGGCATCGCCGCGGGGGGCGATCGGGTGGTGGCGCTGGTGACGCCGCTCTACCTCCGCTTCGTGCGGGTGCTCTGGTGTCGTTACCTCCCCGAGGACGGCGTCGCGTGGGCGCGGCACGATCCGATCGTCCGCGCGGAGGAGGCGCCCGGTCCCGGGATGCTGCTCGACGGCGCGCAGCTCGAGGCGACGCCGATCAAGCTGGTCATCGAGGAGCTGTGCCACGCGATCCTCGCGCAGCAGCGCAAGGGCGCCGAGCTCCCGGCCTCGCTGCAGCTCTGCGCCGATCTGTTCGACGCCCACCTCGAGGGAGATCCGCTGCCGTGAGGCCGCTCGCGCCGGTCGGCTTGCCGCTGGTCTTGCTCGCGATCGGCTGCGCGGGCAGCGGCGACGCCGTCCGGGAGCCCGCGGCGGGCCCGCCGGCGACCGCGGAGGTCGCGGCGCGCGGCCCGGTGCGCACCTTCTCGTACGAGACGCTCGACGGGCGCGCGCTCTCCACCGCCTCGCTGGCGGGCAGGTTCAGCGTGATCGGCTTCGTCGCGACGTACGACGTGGCGTCCCAGGCCGAGGCGCGGTTCCTCTCGGGGTTGTTCCGCGATCACACGCCGCGGATCAACGCCGCGCTCCTCGTCCTCGAGGCGAGCGAGAACCGTCCGCTCGTCGAGGCCTTCGTCGCCGCGATGAAGCTCCCGTACCCGGTGGCGCTCGCGGACGCCCCGACGATCGCCGGCGAGGGGCCGTTCGCCGGGCTGCACCACGTGCCGAGCGTGGTCATCCTCGATCCCGAGGGGAGGGAGGCGTTCCGGCACGTGGGCCTCATCACCCAGGAAGCGCTCGAGGAGGTCCTCCGCCGCCTCGAGCGCGAGGGCGCGCGGCCCGCGAGGTAGGCCGCGCGCGCGCCGTCTGCCGGGGCTGCGCTGATTCCTGGCTCGGGGCGCGGCGGGCCGGGCGATGATGGCCCCCATGCTCGACCACCTCGGATTTCCCGTCTCGGACTTTGCGCGAAGTAAGGCCTTCTACCAGGCGGCGCTGGCCCCTCTTGGTTACGGGCTCGTGATGGAGATCACGCCCGAGATGACCGGCGGAGAGGGCAGCCATGCCGGCCTGGGGGCCAATGGCAAGCCGGATTTCTGGATTGGCACGGGCGCTGCCCTTCAGGGCACGCTGCACGTCGCCTTCATCGCGAAGACGCGCGCCGATGTCGACGCGTTTTACCGGGCGGCGCTCGAGGCGGGAGGAGTCGACAACGGACCGCCGGGGCTCCGGCCGCAGTACCACCCGAACTACTACGGGGCTTTCGTGCTCGATCCTGATGGGCACAACATCGAGGCGGTGTGCCATGGCCCCTGAGGGGGTGGGGGGAAGCACTCTCTTTTGAGCGGTGGTCTCGTCGATTGGCGAGATAGCGAGAAAGCGCCGGGAGACCGTTTACCCCGTCTTTCGTCTTTCGTCTTTCTTCTCCCGTCTTTCGTCTCCCGTCTCCGTGCGCGTCTGTCGTGCGCGTGCCCGATCCATCTCGTCTCTCGTGCGCGTGCGCGTCTGTCGTGCGCGTGCCCGATCCATCCCCTCTCCCGTCTCCGTGAGACGTCTAGCGGCACGGCCGAGGACGAGCACGCGCACGCGCACGCGCACGAGAGACGAGCACGCGAGACGGAAGAGGGACGACGGAGGACGTGAGACGTGAGACGTGAGACGTGAGGCGGAGGATGCGAGACGTGAGACGGCAGACGTGCGACGGAGGATGCGAGACGGCGAGCCTCGCGATCAGAGCCTGCTCAGGAGCTCCGTCTTCTTCGCAGCAAACTCCTGCTCGGTGATGATCCCCTTTTGCCTCAGCTCGGCGAGCCGCTCGATCGCGCCGAAGATATCCGCCTCCTGAGCCGAAGAGGCGCGCGGCATCACAGCCTCGGCCTGCTGCGCCGGAGAGGCCGTGTACCCGGCCCCTGGCGCCTGCTGCACGGCCAGGTCGCCGGACACGATGGGCAAGCTCAGCACGCTCACCACACCATACTGGCTGGTGAACGTGACCGACGACCCCGACCCTTGCTGCTGCGATACGCCGCCGATCTGGTGATCGAGCGTATCGTAGACGCTGACCCGCCCGTTGACGTCGACCGCCAGGCGCCGCGCGCCGGGGAAGTAGGCATACCGGACGTCGTTCTGCGATCCGGTGGAGCTCGGCACCCCGAGCTCCCCGGGCCACCAGCTCCCCGAACCACCCCCCGACGCCGGGACGAACAGGCTCACCGGCGAGCTACCGAATCCGCCGCTGCCACCTTGCTGCTGCTGCTGTCCACCCTGCGTCTGGGACTGATAGCTCGCAGGCGCAGGCGCGAAGGGCTGGCTGGCCAGGAGACTCGACAGCTCCGAACACAGGCCCTCCACCTTGGACTTGAGGCCGCTGTTGAACATGTCGCCGATCATGGTCATGCCGCCCTGCATCCACTGCCCCCCGCCGCCGAGCTCGGGGTGGTAGAACTGCGCCATCGTCCCATGACCGTTCACGAGCGCTTGCAGCAGCGTCATCACCGCGTCGGTGCTGACGAAATAGCGCTGTGACAGCTCGGAAACTCTCCGCTGACCTTCGGTGGTGAGTTGCTGCATGATGAGGCGCTCCCGTTGAGGAAGCGCCGAGCGTGGCACGGCGGCCTGTCGCTCGCAACGCGAGCTGGGGGCAGCGAGGGAGATCAGCCAGCGAGCTTGCGCGCGCTCGCGAGCTGGACACAGACCGCGACGACCTCCATCGCGACGCGGATCTGATCGAGCGGCGGCATCGACGGCGCGATCCGGATGTTGCGATCGCGAGGATCGCGGCCGTACGGGTACGTCGCACCGGCGCCGGTGAGCTTCACGCCCGCCTTGTCGGCCAGACGCACGACCTCCTTGGCGGAGCCGTCCGGGGTGTCGAGGCTGACGAAGTAGCCGCCGCGCGGCGTGGTCCAGGTGGCGATGCCCTTTCCGCCGAGCTCGCGCTCGAAGATGCTCGTCACCGCCTCGAACTTGGGCCGCAGCAGCTCGGCGTGCCGCTGCATGTGGCTCAGCAAACCCTTGTAATCCTTGAAGAATCGGACGTGCCGGAGCTGGTTCACCTTGTCCGGGCCGATGGTCTGGATGCCGAGGTGCTTCTTCGCGTCGGCCACGTTCGCGGGGCTCGACGCCATGGCCGCGACGCCGCTGCCGGCGAACGAGATCTTCGACGTCGACGCGAAGACGATCGGCCGGTTGGGGTTGCCCGCGGACTGACACGCCGACACGATGTCCGCGAGCCTGTCGCCCTCGGCGTAGAGGTCGTGGACCGCATAGGCGTTGTCCCAGAAGAGGCGGAAATCCGCGGCCGCGGCCTTCATGCTCGCGAGCCGGCGGACGACCTCGGGAGCGTACGTGGTGCCGGTCGGGTTGCTGTACTTCGGGACGCACCACATGCCCTTGATCGACGCGTCCTCGGCGACCAGCCGCTCGACCTGGGCCATGTCGGGCCCGGCGTCGTTCAGATCGACCGTGATCATCTCGATGCCGTGGTGCTCGCAGATCGCGAAGTGGCGATCGTAACCGGGGCTCGGGCAGAGGAACTTGACCTTCGGCTGCTTCGCCCAGGCGCCGTTGCCGTCGGGCACGCCGTGGACGAGCGCGCGGACCACCGCGTCGTGCATCATCGTCAGGCTGCTGGTCCCGCCGACGATGACCTGCGCCGCGGGCACCTCGAGCATCCCGGCGAAGATGGCCTTCATCTCCGGCAGGCCGTCGAGGCCGCCATAGTTGCGCGTATCCGAGCCGTCCGAGGCGATGAGGTCGTTCGCGCCGGGCAGGGCGAGCATGCCGTTCGCGAGATCGAGCTGCTCGGACGACGGCTTGCCGCGCGTCATGTCGAGCTTGAGCCCGCGGGCTACAAAGGCATCATAACGGGCCTCGAGCTCCTTGGTGAGCGAGGCGAGTGCATCCGGGGACAACGAGCGCAGTTCGGTCATGGCGAGCGATGTCTAGCAGAACTTCGCGCGCGCGTCGCGACCCGCGTGGATCCCCGCTGTTCGCCGCGGAGACGCTGCAGCCGGGCCGCCCGCCGGCGCGCAGGCCCGCCGCGCGTCGCCCTGACCTCGGCCGTCGCGCCCGGCGCCACGCCCCTGCCTGGGGCGCTGTGACAGGCGCCCTCGACATGATGCATTCTGCCACGAGCGCCCGGTTACCAGGCCTCCGCTCGCGCGTGCAGCCGTGGCGACCGGCGCTGGTACGCGCTCTGCATGACATGAGAGAGGCGGGAGAGCGGCGATTGGCGGTGATCTGACGTTCAGAGGAGGAGGATGCATGGCTGTCGAGGCCCTGCGCGACAATCACGTGATGGCTCAAGACCCTTCTCGCCTGAGCGCGCGGCCGCAGACGAGGCCGCAGGGCGGGCTCTCGGCCGGGCTGAGGCCGCTCGGGCTGTCGCCGCGGCGCGACGGGCTGCTCTACGTCCCGGCGGGGTACCGGGCCGACCGCCCCGCGCCGCTCGCGGTCCTGCTGCACGGGGCGGGGGGCAACGCGCACCACGCCATCGCGCTGCTGAAGGACCTCGCGGACGAGGCGGGCCTGCTGCTCCTCGCGCCGGACTCCCGCCACGCCACCTGGGACATCCTCGCGGACGACGCGTACGGCCCCGACGTCGCCTTCCTGGACCGCGCGCTCGGCCAGCTCTTCCGCGACGCTGCCGTCGACGCGTCAAGGGTAGCGATCGGCGGCTTCTCCGACGGGGCGTCCTACGCGCTGTCGCTCGGGCTCACCAACGGCGACCTGTTCACCCACGTGATCGCGTTCTCGCCGGGCTTCATGGCCCCGGCGGAGCAGCGCGGCCGCCCGCGCATCTTCGTCTCGCACGGCACGCAGGACAAGGTGCTGCGGATCGACCCGTGCAGCCGCCGCCTCGCGCCGCTCATCCGGCGCGCGGGCCACGATCTGCGCTACCGGGAGTTCGACGGGCCGCACACGGTGCCCCCGGAGATGGCGCGCGACGCCGTCGACTGGTTCTTGCGAGGGGCGGGCTGAGCTCGAGCTGGAGGGCAGAAGGAGAGGCGCCGGGCGAGCCGCCCGGCGCTCGGCTCACTCGGCGGCGATGGGCTCGCCGGTGTAGGCCACGTGGGGCACCTCGGGGTTGTTCTCGAAGTACGCCTTGCCGGCCAGGCGCTTCACCAGCGGGCTGAAGCGCTCGGCGGCCTTGCCGGCGACGATGTCGCGGACCAGCGCGACGTCCTCGCGCGCCCGGGTGAGCGTCTCCGGGTCCGTGAGGAACGCCGTCGCGGCCTTCGCCTTCTCCGGAGCGGCCTTCACCGCGTCGCGGAGCGCCCCCGCCGCGGCCTTGGCCTTCACCACGGCGCGCTCGGCGGCCGACTGCTTGATGAGCGGCGCCACCTCGTAGACCAGGTTGGCGGCCGAGCCGGCGACCCGGTGCGGCGCGTGGTGGAGCGGGCTCGCGTACTTCGGGTTCTTCTCGAGGAACGCGCGCACCTCGGCCTCCGTGACGCCCGCCTCCTCGTAGGCGCGCACGAGCTCCTGCTCGGCCAGGATGCGCGCCTTGAACATGTACATCTGGATGCGGGAGTAGAAGTTCGTCGCGCCGTCGCCGCTCGTCTCCACCGCGCAGAAGATCGTCCCGGGGTAGCGCGACGTGATCAGCGACTGGACGCCGTCGGAGACGCCCGACGACGGCATGCACCCGAACGGCTTCACGCTCACCGTGACGTGCGCCTTCGACTTCACGGCGTTCACGATGAGCTTGCCGACCTCCATGTGCCCCTCGCCGCCGCGGAGGTCGTTGGAGTAGTAGTCCTTCGCCACGTCCGCCACGAGCTCCATGTCGGGGAGGTGGTAGTCGAAGAGACCGAGCGGCAGCGCGAACGCCTGGAAGCCGACGCGCAGCGCCCCCTCGGCGAGGCGCATCGTCGCCAGGCGCTTGGCCACGCCGAACTCGTCGAGGCCGGCGAGGCCGTAGTTGCCCTCGTCGGCGCCGCGCAGGTCGCGCCGCTCGCGCGTGTCGCGGGCGCACTCCCAGATGTTGTAGAGGAGCCACGCTGTCGTGAGCTGGATGTCGTTCTCGCCGCCCTCGCTCTCGAGGAACTTCTGCAGGGCGTAGTTGCCGTCGCCCTCGGTCGTCATCGCCCAGAACTCGCCGATGATCGACGTCTTCGCCTTGGGACGGAGCTTGTCCACCCGGACGGCCTCGAACTCCTTGCGCGCCTCGTAGAGCGCGCGGAAGACGTTCGTCTGCTCGTACAGCGCCTTGTAGAGGATGCGCTTCGCGTTCTCCATCGCGCGGTTCGTCGCGCCGGGCTCGATCTCGTAAGGCCGGATGCGGTAGCCGAGCGCGTTCAGCGTGTCGCCGCAGACGATCGCCTTGATGATCGCGATGAAGAACGCAGGGTTCATCTCGAGGCCGACGTCGTCGCCCGTCGCCTGGGAGAGCCCGCCCGTCTGCTGGAAGAGCATCACCCGGAAGCCGTCGAAGCCGGCGTCGCGGAGCGCCTTCCGGTACTCGGTCACGTACATGCCGAAGCGACAGGGGCCGCACGCGCCCGCGGTCAGGAACACGTAGTTCTTGATGATGTCCTCGGTCGACATCCCCTGCTTGTCGCGCAGGTCGATGAGGTACTTCACCAGGCCTCCGACCGTGAAATAGGTCGGGTTGCACTGCCCGCGGTTGCCGAACTCCTTGCCCGCCTGGAGCCCGGCGTTGTCGCTCATCCCGAAGTAATTGACGTTGTAGCCGAGGCCCTTCAGCGCGCCCTCGCACAGGAAGTCCTGCGCGGCGGTGAGGCCGCTGATGAGGAGCGTCACGTTGTCGCGCTCCTTCTTCGTCATCTTCGGCTTGAGCATGTTGTCGACCCACTGGCGCCGCTCGGCCTTGAGCCCGAGCCGCTCCCGCTCGGCCTCCTCGAACGCCCGGAGCTCCGCCTCGATGTCGATGTCAGCCTTGTTGGATCTCGTCTCGCCCACAAGAGGAAGGCGCGTCTTCTGCGTGCTCGTCTGTTCCATGGCGTGGCTTCCCTTCGCTTGGATGCGGGGAGGGGCGGCCGCGCCGTCCCCCCTCGACCTCGGCCGTATTTCACGCTTCCAAGGGGACGACGGTCCCGTCGGACTGCTTCTTCTTGAGCTGCACCAGCCCCGTCTTCGGCGCCTCGGGCGGCGACTCGGGCGCGACGTAGCTCCGCACCCGATCGGCGAGCGCGGCGATCTCCTTCTCGAGCGCGGGATCGGTGATCTTGCGCGCCGCCTGCTGCTCCCGCTTCAGCCGGAGCAGCTCGAGGCGCTTCTCGTCGATGCGCTGGGCGAGCTGCGCCTTCTTCTTCGCCGCGTCCTCGAGCGCCTCCTCGTGCAGCTTGAGGCTGTGCGCGTAGGTCTTGACGCGGATCTTGATCGAGCCGCCCGGCTTGTTCGCGTCGATGTCGTGCAGCGCCGCGTACGGCGTGGCGCTCGCGGTCACGATGCTGTCGATGATGCCGTACGTCGGCGCGTCATGGCCGCACTTGAAGCTCGAGAGGTCGAGCAGCACGACGTTCGGGTGGCGGGCGGCGAACTTGACCGCCCAGACCTTCTGCGCGCTGTTCGCCGAGTAGTTCTCCGGCCAGACATCGTTGATGTCGAGCGGGTGCTGGCCGCTCGCGATCTCCTCCTTGAAGTACCTCGCGAGGTACTCCATGTCGCGCGGGATCGACCGCACCGAGAGGATCGGATAGCCGAGCACCTGGAACTCCTCCGGGATACCGTGGTTGAGGCCAGGATCGGAGTGGTACGGCCGCCCGACCATCAGGATGGCGACCCGGTTCTCGGCCTCGACCGTCTCGAGGATCGCCCGCCCCTTGTCCTGGAGATCGCGCTCGAACTGCGAGAGCGCCCGCATCCCCTCGCGGTGCGCGTGGTCGCTCTCGTCCTCGGTGATGCCGAGCCGCGGGCCCCACGTCTCGAACATCCGGCGCGCCGTCAGCGTCATCTCGGAGAACGTGAGCGGCGGATCGAGGTACTCGATCCCGCGCGTCGCGAAGAAGTCGACCTCCTTCGTGAACGCGGCCTTCATGACGTCCGGCACGCCGGCGACGATCGGGCAGCTCGTCTTGTCCATCACCCCCTCGCCGAAGCTCGGCACGTGGGTGAGGATCGGGAAGAAGATGTAATTGAGCTTCTTCTCGTCCGCGTGGTGGTTGAACAGGAGGTTGTGGATGTGGGCCTGCGCCACCTTCGAGGGGAAGCACGGGTCGATGGAGCCGTACTTGCCGCCCTCGACCCACATCTCCTCGCTCGTCGCGTCGCTGAAGACGACGTTCTGCTTGGGGACGCCGAGCGCCTCGAAGTAGGCCCGGTAATAGGGGGCCGTCGAGTAGATGTTGAGCACGCGCGGGATGCCGATGCGGGTGCGGCGCAGGCGCTCGCGCGTCTCGGGGCCGCTCCGGCGGAACGGGCGCGTCGTCTCGACCCGGCGGATGCCGAGGAAGCCCTTCTTGACGACAACGTCCTTCACCGGCGCCCCGTCCTCGGGCAGCGGCGCCGTGTCGTAGAAGTGCCGGAAGGCGAGCTTCGACTCGTAGTCGACGAGGTTCGGGAACTGCTTCGCGATCTTCTTCCGCTCGGCGACGAGCGCGAGCATCGCCTGCTCGCTCTCGACCGTGCCCTTCTCGCACGAGAAGCCCGAGATGTAGCGGCTCGTCGTCCCGTCCGGCCGCTTCGTGTCGATGAACGTCCGCTTGCACTCGTTCGGACAGAAGTGGCAGACGGTCTCCTCGTCGTTCTTCGTCGTGTATTCGAGCGCGATCGCCGCGTCGATTCCGATGAACGTCGAGCGGCCCCGGCGCTTGACGACCCGGAGCGTCTCGAACGCCGCGCCGAGCGCGCCGGCCTCGCCCGTGTGCGGGTGGACGAACACCTCCGCGCCGGGGACGCGCTCCTTGATGTAATCGACCTGCGCCTTGACGGCCGCGAGGTTGTACTGCGTGCCGCCCTGGAGCACGTAGCGCGTGCCGAGCGCCGCGAGCCGCGGGATCTGCACGACGTACTGCCACACGTTCTTCGGCAGCACCTGGGCGAGGCCGGCGAGCAGCTCCTCCTTCGAGAAGCCCTCCTTCTGGAAGTTCACCCGGTCGGTGTCGAGGAAGACGGCGCAGCCGTAGCTGAACTTCGGCGCGAGCTCGGCGCCGAACGCGGTGTCGGCGTACTCGGTCACCTTCAGGCCGAACTGGTCGGCCATCGCCTGGAGCAACATGCCGTTGCCCGCAGAGCACGAGTTGGAGAGGCGGAAGTTCGCGATATCGCCGTTCTTCATGAACAGGACCTTGATGTCCTGTCCGCCGATGTCGCAGATGACGTCGACGTCGCCGAAGAACTTCACCGCGCTCATCATGTGCGCGACGGTCTCGACGATGTTGACGTCGGCCCTCATGCACTCCTGGAGCACGTCGGCCGCGTAGCCGGTGCCGCCGAACCCGAGCACCTCGAGCGTCGCGCCCTGATCGAACACGTACTGCCGGAGCTGCGCGAGCAGCTCCTTCGCGTCCTGGATCGGGTTGCCCTTCGAGAGCTGGTAGGCCTTGCAGACGATGCTGCCGTCCTCGTCGATCAGCACCGCCTTCGACGAGGTGGAGCCGCCGTCGAGGCCGATGACCCCGCGCACCACCTGGCCGGGCGAGAGCTTCATCGGCGTGAACTTCGGGATGCTGTAGAGCTTGCGGAAGTCCTCGACCTCGTCGCGGGTCTTCACGAGCGGCGGGCCCGCGCTCTCGCCGAGCCGCGCCTTGCGGCCGTTCGTCATGTACTCGATGAGCCCCGCCTTGCCGCCGTAAAGGCCGACCTCCGGGGCCTCCTTGAGCCCGTAGACGCACGCGCCGAACGCCGCGTAGTACTGCGCGTTCTCCGGGACGAAGATCGTCTCCTCGACCGGCCGGTCCTTCGGCCAGGCGTAGCCGCGCTCGTCCCACGTCTCGGGGATGCGCTTGCGCCAGCACTCCTGGAGGAACGGGAGGTAGGTGTTGGGGCCGCCGAGCAGGAGGACCTTGTGCTTCAGCGTCGAGCCGCGCGTGAGCACCGACAGGTTCTGGAGGACGATCGCGTCGGCGAGGGAGCAGAGGATCTCCGTGGAGGGGATACCGCTCTTCACGAGGTTCACGATGTCCGTCTCGGCGAAGACTCCGCACTTCGCAGCGACGTGGTGGAGCTTCGAGTCGTCGAAGTGGATCTGCACCACCTCGGACGACGGCAGGCCCACCTTGATCATGCACTTGTCGATGGTGGCGCCCGTGCCGGAGGCGCACTTGTCGTTCATCGACGGGGCGGCTGTCTTGTCGCCCGTCTTCTCGTCCCGCTGGAAGATGATGATCTTCGCGTCCTGCCCGCCGAGCTCGATGACGCTGCCCACGTCGGGGTGCAGGTTCTCGACAGCGAGCGTGACAGCGTTGACCTCCTGGACGAACTTGGCGCCCAGGCCGGGGCAGAGGGGCGCCGCGCCGGAGCCCGTCATGAACACCCGCCAGCGCTCCCGGGGGGAGGCGGGGAACGTCGCCTCGATGGCCTCGAGGAGCTCGAGCACCTTCTCCGGCTGCTTCGTCTGGTGCCGCTGGTAGTCGCTCCAGAGAATCTCGAGCGTCTGCGGATCGAGCACGACCGCCTTCACCGTCGTCGATCCGACGTCGATGCCGACCACGACCGGATCCTGGATCTGCCTTCCCATCGGGGCTCCTCCCACTGCCGTCGCCGGCCACCAGCGGTCGGACTGACTGGCTGGTCAGTCGTGATCGCTACAACGGGATGCCCGGAAAATCAAAAAGATTCGGTGTGTCTCGGTCGTCGCAGATCGGCCATTGCGCGGCTTTTCTCGGGAATATTGTCCCGGGCGCAAGATTCCGCCGCCGCGTCGGGCGCGGCGTGTCTGTGCGGCGTGCCGCGATTTTTTCGGGGCTTTTCAGGGGGCGTCCCCGGCTGACGTCCGGGTCAGCGTTCGCGCCCCAGGTGACGGGCCGGTGATGGTAAAGCGACCGGCCCATGAACAAGTCCGAGCGCCGCCAAGCGCTGCTGCGCGCGGCGCGCACCGTGTTTTCCGAGAAGGGCTATCACGAGGCGAAGGTCGACGACATCGTCGCGCTCGCCAAGGTCGCGAAGGGGACGTTCTACCTGTATTTCCCCGACAAGCGCTCGGTGTTCGGCGAGCTCGTGAGCGGGCTGTTCTCGCGCCTCGGCGGCGCGATCCTCCGCGTGGATCCGTCGGCGGACGTGGAGGCGCAGATCAAGCACAACATCCGCGCCATCGTGGCCGTGCTGCTCGACGATCCGGCGCTGACGAGCATCCTCCTGTCGCACGCGGCGGGGCTCGATCCGGCGTTCGTCAAGGAGCTGCGCGCGTTCCGCCAGGAGGTGAAGCTGCTGCTGGAGCGGAGCCTCGCGGAAGGGCAGCGGCTCGGCATGATCGAGCCGGGGGACACCGAGCTCTACGCGACCTTCACGATCGGCGCGCTGAAGGAGGTGCTGTTCGAGAACGCCCTCGAGGAGCAGGCGCGCCCGCGCGAGCGGATCGTCACGGCGCTCTACGACCTCCTCCGGCGCGGCTACCTGCGGATGGACCTCGCGCTCGCGGCGCAGCGCGGGGAGCCCCAGGACGGCCTGGGCGAGCGGCAGGAGCGGGGCGCGCTGGGCGACCGCGCGGCCGCGCCGGGGGACGCCGCGCCCGAGGCGCCCGGGCGGCCGAGCCCGGCGCGCGGCCGCCGCGCCCGGGCGAAGGCGGACTGACCGGCGCGTCAGTCAGGAGGGTGATGACGCCGGTCAGGCCGACCGGGGACGTCGCTCGTACCGCTCGACGATGTGCGCGAGGAAGTTGATCAGGGTCCGCGTGCCGAGCTGATCCGGGGAGATGCGGGCGAGGAGCGCCGGGACGTCGAGGCCCTCGGCCTCGAGGACCTCGCGCCGCCACGCGATGTAACCGGCGATGACGTCGTGGTCCATCTCGGGGTGGAACTGCACGCCATAGCAGGTGTTCGAGAAGCGGATCACCTGGTGGTCGTCGAGCTCGTTGAACGCGAGGCTCCGGGCGCCGTCGGGCAGCGCGCCGACAGTGTCGAGGTGGGTCGCGTGGGTCTCGAAGCTCGACGGGAGGCCGTCGAAGAGGGGGTCGTCGGCGCGGCGCTGGACGCGGATCCTGCCGATCTCGCGGCCGCGCGGGTTGCGGATGACCTCGCCGCCGAGCGCCTGAGCGAGGATCTGGTGGCCGAAGCAGATGCCGAACGTCGGGGTGCCGGCGCGCACGACGTCGCGCAGCCACGCCTCGGTGCGGAGCATCCAGGGCTCGCGGTGGGGGACGTTGGCCGACGAGCCGGTGATGACGAACGCGGCGGTCCCGGGGCCGTCCGGCGGGGGGGGCTCGTCGGCGCGGGCGTCGAAGGTGGCGTATCCGCCGCGCCAGGCGGCGCCGATCGTCTGCTCGATCAGGGCCGCGAACTGGCCGCGCCGCTCGAGGACCGGAGGGACGGGCTCGCCAGTCTTCACGATGACGATCTTCTTGTCCTGCTCCACCCTTTCAACATAGCAGAGCGCCCGCCGGGCGAGGGCGGGACTTGGCAGCGCGGGGCGGGGGCGCGAAGATGCTCCCGCATGTCTGCCTATGTCGTGTCGCGCCCTGTATGGCGCCGGTTTCGTCCGCGTTTCCTGGCCCGCGCCGCGGCGCACGTCAGGGCGGGCGGACACGCGGCCATCGTCCTGCCGGACGACAAGGTCGATCTCCTCCTCTCGGTCGACGCGAAGGGGGAGCTCACGGAGCTCGGGCTGTGGTCGCTCCTGTCGATCGAGCAGCAGCGCTTCCGCCGCGTGACCGAGGGCCCGGCCCAGGGGCTCGCGACGGCGCGGGTGAAGCGTCAATACGAGGGCTCGGTCCTCGACTGGTGCGAGCGCGACAGCGTGCACCCGGGCGCCGTCCGCGAGGTGGCGCTCGACTGCCTGGAGTGCGGGGCCTGCTGCCACGACGCCAACGTGGTGCTCGACGACGCGGACCTCTCGCGCTGGCGCGTGGCCGGGCGGGGCGACCTCGCGGGGCGCGCGTACGTGCAGCGGGCCCGGGACGGGAAGATCACGCTGCGCTTCGCGGCGAGCGGGCGCTGCCAGCACCTCTGCGAGGACAGGCGCTGCGCGATCTACGAGCTGCGGCCGGACAACTGCCGCGCGTTCGTGGTGGGGAGCGAGGCGTGCCTGTCGGCGCGCGAGGAGACGCTCGGGCTGCGGGACGGGGCATCGCCGGCGGACGCGGCGCGGTAGGCGCGGGGCGCGGCGGCGGCGGTGGCGGAGCGGCAGGCGCCGGCGAGCGCCTCGCGCGGGCCGCTGTCTCGTGACAGGGGAGCGTGACGTGGAGACGACCATGGTGACAGGGGAGCGGGCGTCTGCCGCGCGGGTCCGGGCGCAGCGCATCGCGGGGCTCCTGATCTTCCTCGCCAACGGCTTCTGCATGGGCACCTGGGTGACGCGCATCCCCGACTTCAAGCGGGCGTTCGCGCTGAGCGAGGCGACGCTGGGCAACGTGCTGCTCGCGCCGGCGCTCGGCGCGTTCCTGGGGATGCCGATGGCCGGGTGGCTCGTCGCGCGCCTGGGGAGCCGCGCGGTGGCGGTGTCCTCGGGCGCGGCGCTCGCGATCAGCCTGTTCGGGCCGGGGCTCGCGCGGTCTCCGCTCGAGCTGTTCCTCGTGCTGACGTTCTTCGGGGCGTCGAACGGCGTGATGGACGTGTCGATGAACGCCAACGCCGCCGAGGTGGAGCAGGCGTGGGGGCGGCCGATCATGTCGTCGTTCCACGCCCTCTACAGCGTCGGGGGCCTCGCCGGCGCGGCGGCCGGCGGGGGGCTCGCGCACGCGGGGGTGACGCCGGCCGCGCACCTCTCGCTCGCGGCGGTGGCGGCGCTGCTCCTTGTCGTGCTGCTCTCGGGCTGGGTGCGGCCCGGCGTCCCGGCGCGGGATCCGCCGAAGAACCCGTTCGTGCTGCCGCCGCGCGCGATGTGGCCGCTCTGCGCGATCGCCTTCCTGTGCATGTTCGGCGAGGGGGCGATGGCCGACTGGAGCGCTGTGTACCTCCGCGACACGCTCGGCACGACGGCGGCCTTCGCGGCGACGGGGTTCGCGGCCTTCTCGGTGGCGATGGCGGCGGGCCGCTTCCTCGGCGACGGGGTGAGCAGCAGGCTCGGCCCGGTCGCGGTGGTGCGGGGCGGAGGCGTCCTCGTGGCCGTGGGGCTCGCCGCGGCGCTGCTGATCGGCCACCCGATGGCCGGCCTGATCGGGTTCGCGAGCGTGGGGCTCGGGCTCTCGTGCGTCGTCCCCACCGTCTTCAGCGCGGCCGCGCGCACCGGCCCCACGGGCACGTCGATCGCGGCGGTCGCGACGTTCGGCTACCTGGCGTTCCTCGGCGGCCCGCCCGTTGTCGGCCACATCGCCGCGGCGACGAGCCTGCCGTTCGCGCTGTCGCTCATCGTCGCCGGCGCGCTCGCCATCGTGCTGCTCGCGGGCTCCGCGGGCGGTCCGGCGCCGGCGCGCGGCGATCAGGGGGCGGGCGCGCCGTCCTGAGCCGGGGCGACGTCGGGCGCCGGGGCGACGCCGGGCGCCGCGGCGTCCTCCGGCGCGGCGATGTCCATGGCGCAGCGGAAGCCGATCCAGGCGTGCGCTGTCACGGGCGCGGCGGCGGTGCGGTACGTGGCGGAGAGCTTCTCGGGGCCGTCCAGGAAGCTCCCGCCGCGGACCACCTTGAGCGGGAAGGACGGGTCGCCCTGCGGGTCCTCGCCGCCGGGCGGCGGGAAGACGAGGCCGTCCGAGACCCACTCGGACACGTTGCCGGCGAGGTCGTAGAGGCCCTCGGGCGTGCGGTCGCTCGGGTGCGCGCCGGACGCGCAGGTCGCGACCTCGGTGCCGCGCGCGAGGCAGCCCTCGTTGCGGTCGTAGCAGGCGCGCTCGCAGGTCGGCGCGTCGTCGCCCCAGACGAAGGCGCGCCCCGCGGCGCCGCGCGCCGCGACCTCCCACTCCGCCTCGGTCGGCAGGCGCCGGCCCCGGAAGCGGCAGTAGCTCTCGGCCTGGGAGTAGTCGACGCAGTTGATCGGGTGCCCGGTCAGGTTGCGCGGCTCGTTGCAGCGCCGCGACCACGTCTCGGCCTCCCGCTGGTCCTCGGACGGCGCCGGCGCCTGCGCGCCCGGCAGGGCCTCGGGCGTCAGCGAGACGTGATCCGCCGTCGAGCACATGCGCTGCTGCATGCAGGCGCGGTAGGCGCGGACGGTGACCTCGTTGCGATCGATGTAGAAGCCGCGGGTGAGCGTCACCTGGCGCGCCTCGCCCGCGGCGCCGATCGTGGTCGTGAGCGGCGCGATGTAGACCATGTCGGCCGGCGGCGCCGGGAGCGCGGCGGGCGCGGCGGGCGCGGCGGCCGACACAGCGGCCGAGGCGCTCGCCGCAGGGGTGGCGGTGGCGACCGCCGTGGCCGCGGCGGCGCCCGCGGCGGCGCGCCCGGTCGGCTGCGCCGCCGCCGAGGCGCGCGCGGCAGGCGCCCGCGTCGGCTTCCTGGCGGGCGTCTGCGTGAGGAAGTACGCCGCCGCGCCGGCGCCGCCGAGGAGGAGCGTCGCGAGCAGCCAGGGCAGCGCCGCGCGGGCGGGGCTGCGGCCGCGCGGCGGCGGGGCGGCGTGCGGGGGGGCGCCCGCGAGGGGCGCGAGGGGCGCGACGTGCGGCGCGGCGCCGGGCGGTGGCGCGGCGCCGGGCGGCGGGGGCGGCGGGCGGGCCGCGGGGTATCCGGCGGGCGCGACCGTCTCGATCATGGAGTCGTCGACCTGCGCGGTCCGGGAGCCCCCCGTGGCCAGCGCGCTGGCCGCGCCCGACGCGCCGCCGGTGGTGCCTGCGCCGCCGTGGCTCACCTTGACCACGGCGGGCCGCGCCGGGGCGGGCGCGCGCGCGTCGGCGAGCATCGTCGGCTCGACAGGCGAGCCGGCGTCTCCGGAGGCGACGCCGAGCCCCCGCGCGGCCGCGTACTCGGCGGTCGACAGCCCTCCGCCGTGGTCCGCGCCGGGAGCGCCGAGCCCGGCGCCGTACTCCGCGCCCGACCCGAGGCGCTCGCCGCGGGCCGCGGCCGCGAGCGCGTCCCAGAACTCGCCCGCGTTCGTGAAGCGGTGCTTGGGCTCGATCGAGAGCGCCTTGTCGAGCACGCGCTCGATCGCCTCCGGCGCGTCCGGGAGCCCGCGCGTCCGCAGCGTCGGGCGCACCGCCGGATCGGCCGAGGCGATGTAGAGCTGCGTGGGGTCGTCCCCCTCGAGCGCGCGCTGGCCGCTCACGAGCTCGACGAAGATGAGCGCGAGCGCGAACACGTCGGTCCAGGGGCCCGTCGCGCCGCGGGCCTTGTTGAACTGCTCGGGCGCCCCGTAGCGCGGCGTGAACGCGCTCGGCCCCTGCCGGGTCGCCGCGAGCGCCTCGGTGAAGGTGGGGTGGTCGGCGAGCACCTTGGCGATGCCGAAGTCGAGCACCTTGAGCGTCAGCACCCCGCCGACGTCGGTGAGGAACAGGTTGGCCGGCTTGACGTCCCGGTGCGCCACCTTGTGCGCGTGCGCGACGGCGAGCGCGCGGGCGGCCGGCGCGAGGAGCTGGAGCGCCTCGGGGATCGACATGCCGGCCTGGCCGCGCTCGCGCCGGTCGCGGAGGTACTGGCCGAGCGTCTGGCCTTCCAGCCACTCGAGCACGAGGTAGGGCACCCACACGCCTGCCTGCGTGGTGAACGCGCCCACGTCGAGCGCCTGCACGATGCCGGACGTGGCCCGCGATAGCCGGTGCAGGATGCGCCCCTCGCCCCGCAGCGTCTCGAGCAGCGCGTCGCGCTGCGCGGCGTCGAGCGAGGTCGGCAGCTTCAGGCACTTGATGGCGATGAGCTCGCCGAACCCCTCGTGAACCCCGCGGTAAACGACGCCGAAGCCGCCGTCGCCGATGACGGCGGCGACGCGGTACTTCCCCTCGATGGTCTGGCCCGCGAGGCCGAACGGATCGTCGGACGGCTCCATCATGCCCCGCCTCCCTAGCGCGTCGCCGTTCCCAGGCAAAGGGGCTTCCGCGGCGAGCGTCGGCCTGCGTCGGCGCGCGTCGGCTTGCGTCCGCCCGCGTCGCGCTGCGTCCGCGCACGTTCACGCCTGCTTGCATCCGGCGGGCCGCGGCGCCATGCCGGCGGGCATGAAGACACCGCGAGCGCTCGTGATCCTGGCCGAGGGAGCTGAGGAGATGGAAACGACCATCATCGTCGATGTCCTCCGGCGCGCCGAGATCGAGGTCGTCCTCGCCGGGCTCGACGGCCCGGAGCCGGTGCGCTGCAGCCGCGGCGTGCGCCTCGTGCCGGACGCGGATCTGTCGGCGGTGGCGGGCGACTTCGACGTCGTCGTCCTCCCGGGCGGCAAGGGCGGCGCCGACCGGCTGGCCTCCTCGCCGACCGTCGGGGAGCGCCTTCACGCGCAGGCGCAGGCCGGCCGCGCCGTCGGGGCGATCTGCGCGGCGCCGATCGCGCTCGCGGCGCACGGGCTCTTCCAGGGCAGGAGGATGGCGTGCCACCCGTCCGTGAACGACGTGGTGTCGGCGCACGGCGAGCTCGTCGCGCGGCCGGTCGTCGAGGACGGGCAGCTCGTGACAAGCCAGGGGCCGGGCACCGCGCTGCCGTTCGCGCTCGCGCTCGTCGCGCGGCTCCGCGGTGATGAGGTCGCGGCGAAGGTTCGCGCGCCCCTGATGCTGCCCTCCTGAGCGGGGGCTGCGCTCGGTATCGTCATCGTCCCGAGCGAGCGCCTCGCCTCACGCCTCTCGCCTCTCGTTTGCAGGATCACAGCGACGCGCGGATGGCCTTATACTCCGCCGCGTGCTGCCGCTGCTCGCCCTGACCGTCATCGTCGTGCTGTGCCTTGGCTACCGCTTCTACGGGAGGCTCGTCGCGCGCAACTACGCGCTCGACGACGGCGCGGTGACCCCCGCGGTCAAGGTGAACGACGGCGAGGACTACGTGCCCACGAAGCCGTTCTACCTCTTCGGGCAGCACTTCAGCGCCATCGCCGCCGCGGGGCCGATCGCCGGCCCGATCCTCGCCGGCCAGGCGTTCGGGTGGCTCCCGTGCGTGCTCTGGATCTCGTTCGGCGTCGTGTTCATCGGCGCGGTGCACGACTTCTCCGCGCTCATCGCGAGCGTCCGCCACGAGGCCGAGAGCGTCGCCGAGATCGCGAAGCGGCACATCGGCCGGCGCGCCTGGCTGTCGATGATGATCTTCATCTGGCTCGCGCTCTCCTACGTGATCGTCGCCTTCACGGACATCACGGCGAGCACCTTCGTCGGCAAGACCGAGGAGTTCGAGGGAGGCACGTTCCAGTTCAACCCTGGCGGCGCCGTCGCGGCGGCGAGCGCCGCCTACCTGACGCTCTCCCTCGTCATGGGCGTTGTCGATCGGTACCTGAAGCCGCCGCTCTGGCTCACCACCCTGATCTTCGTCCCGGCGACGCTCTTCGTGGTCTGGATGGGCACGCAGATCTCGACAGCGTTCGTGCTGCCGGTCGACAACCCGCAGCGCGCGTTCGGCCTCATCATCCTCGTCTATTGCTTCGTTGCCTCGCTCCTGCCGGTCTGGCTGCTGCTCCAGCCGCGCGGCTACCTGGGCGGGTTCGTCCTCTACATCGCGCTCGCGGTCGGCGTGATCGGGATCTTCTTCGGGAACCTCCGGTACCCGGGGGAGTTCGAGCTGCGGCAGCCCGCGTTCACAACGTGGAACGCCGGCGGCGCGACAGGCATGCTCTTCCCGTTCCTGTTCGTCACCATCGCCTGCGGCGCCTGCTCCGGCTTCCACGGGCTCGTCTGCTCGGGGACGACGTCGAAGCAGATCTCGAAGGAGACGCACACCCACGCGGTGGGCTACGGCGCGATGCTGGCCGAGGCGTTCGTCGCGCTGATCGCGCTCGCGACGCTCGTCATCGTGGCGCAGGGGACGAAGCTGCCCGGGCCGGGCAAGATCTACGGCGACGGGATCGGCAGGTTCCTCACCGTGATCATCGGCAAGGAACACTTCCTCTTCGCCGCCACGTTCGGCGCGATGGCGTTCTCCACCTTCGTGTTCGACACGCTGGACGTCTCGACGCGCCTCAGCCGCTACATCCTCGAGGAGCTGTTCCACTGGAAGGGGAGGGTGCTGTCCGCGGCCGCGACAGCGCTCTCGCTGGCGCCGCCGACGCTCTTCATCATGACCGCGCGCCCGCCCGCGCCCGGCGTGCGGCCCGCGTACCTCGATTTCTGGACGCTGTTCGGCACGAGCAACCAGCTCCTCGCCGCGCTGACGCTGCTCGCTGTCACTGTCTGGCTGCACCGCGAGAAGCGGCGCATCTGGTACACGGCGATCCCGATGGTGTTCGTCATGACGATCACTGTGTGGGCCCTCATCCTCCAGGTGCGGGGCGCGTTCGCCGCCGTGCGCGCCGAGGGGCTCACGCTGAACGCGACGACGCTGAACGGCCTCGTTGGGATCGCGCTGCTCGGGCTCGCGCTGTCGCTGATGGTCGAGTCGGTCAAGGCGATGAAGAACGGCCCGGCCGCCGAGCCGGTGGCCGGGCCGGCGCGCTGAGGGGCGCCCGGGCGATCGGCAGCGCGCGCCGGGCGCGCCGGGCGCGGTCACCGCGCGGCGGCGCGCTCGCGCAGGCGCTGCTCGGCGAGCCGCTCGGCGGCGACGTGCGGCGGCGTGCCGTCGGCCTTCGCCCTCTCGAGGACCAGGAGGACCGTGTCGTGGATGGCGTGGACGCGGCGCTCGACCTCCGCGCGCGACCAGCCGAAGAGGTCCGCGCCGCCGCTCAGCACGCCGCCGGCGTTGGCCACGACGTCGGGCACGTAGAGGACGCCGCGCGCCGCGAGCGCGTCGCCGTGGCGCGGCTCGAGGAGCTGGTTGTTGGCCGCGCCGGCGACGATCTCCGCGCCGAGCGCCTGCACGGCGCGGTCGTCGAGGACGCCGCCGAGCGCGCACGGGGCGAAGACGTCGGCCTGGACCGCGGCGATCGCGTCCGGCGGCGCGACGGCGGCCCCGAGCTCGGCCGCGACGCGGCGCGCGCGCTCCGGATCGACGTCCGCGACGATGAGCCGCGCGCCGAGCCGGTGGAGCTCCGCGGCGAGCCGGCTGCCGACGCTGCCGCAGCCCTGGAGCGCGACGGTGCGGCCCGCGAGGTCGTCGCTGCCCCAGCGGTGGCGGGCCGCGGCCTGGATCGCGCGGAGCACGCCCCGCGCGGTCCACGGCGACGGGTCGCCCCCTTCGCCGGCGAGGCCCTTGACGTGGCGCGTCTCGCGCCGGATGAGCTCCATGTCGGCGGGGGTGGTGCCCACGTCCTCGCCGGTGACGAATCTGCCGCCGAGGCGCTCGATGAAGCGCCCGTGCGCGCGGAAGAGCCGCTCCCGGTCGAGCGGCTCCGCGCCGCTGCGGAGGACGACCGCCTTGCCGCCGCCGACGTCCATCCCGGCGAGGGCGTTCTTGTAGGTCATGCCGCGCGACAGGCGCAGGGCGTCGATCAGCGCGTCCTCGTCGCTCGCGTACCGGAGGAGCCGCGTGCCGCCGAGCGCCGGGCCCAGCACGGTGCTGTGGACGGCGATGATCCCGCGGTAGCCGGCGGCCTCGTCGGCGCAGAACAGCACCTGCTCGTGTCCCGTGACGGCCAGGGTGTCGAACACGCTCTTCATGCGGGCCGAGCGTACCATCCCCGCCGGGGCCGTCTGGCCCGGCGCGCCGGCCCCCGCGCCGCGGCGCGCTGCGGCCCCGCCTGGGCGCCGCGATCGCCGCCACCCGCGCCCGTCCTCACGGGTCCGAAAACCGCCAGAGGCGCGGCGGCGATCGCGCTACGACGCTCTGCATGCGGCTCGACGAGGACGCCTGCTATCGCGCGCTCGAGACCCGCGACCTTCGCTTCGACGGTCGCTTCTTCACGGGTGTGCTGTCCACGGGCATCTACTGCCGCCCGATCTGCCCGGCGCGGACGCCGAAGCGGGAGCGCTGCGTCTTCTTCCCCTCGGCGGCCGCCGCGCAGGAGGCCGGCTACCGCCCGTGCCTGCGCTGCCGCCCCGAGGCCGCGCCAGGGACGCCCGCGTGGCTCGGCACGTCGGCGGTCGTCTCGAGGGCGCTCCGGCTCATCGCGGAGGGCGCGCTGGACGACGCGGACGCCCCGGCGCTCGCGGCGCGGCTCGGCGTGGGCGAGCGCCACCTCCGGCGGCTCTTCCTGCGGCACGTCGGCGCTTCCCCGCTGGCGGTGGCGCAGACGCGGCGTCTGCTCTTCGCGAAGAAGCTCCTCGACGAGACAGCGCTCTCGATGACCGAGGTGGCGCTCTCGTCGGGGTTCTCGAGCGTCCGCCGCTTCAACGACGCGATCCGCGCCACCTACGCGCGGACGCCTCGCGAGCTGCGCCAGGCCGCGTCGCGGCGGGGCGGGGGCGCGGCGCAGGCCGACGGCGCGCCGGACATCGCGCTGCGCCTCCCGTTCCGGCCGCCGCTCGACTGGGGCGCGCTCGCGGGCTTCCTCGGGGCGCGCGCGATCCCCGGCGTGGAGTCCGCGGGCCCCGGCGTGTATCGCCGCGCGGTGCGCGTGGCCGGCGGGCACGGCGTCGTCGAGGTGCGCCCGGTGCCCGGCGAGCCTTGCCTCCTCGCGCGGCTGCGGTTGCCCGGCACCGAGGGGCTGATCCACTGCGCCGAGCGCCTGCGGCGGCTCTTCGACCTCGGGGCGGATCCCGACGCGATCGCGGCGCACCTCGGGGCCGACCCGCGGCTCGCCCCGCTCGTTGCGGCGGCGCCCGGCGTGCGCGTGCCGGGCGCGTGGGACGGCTTCGAGCTCGCGGTGCGGGCGATCCTCGGCCAGCAGGTGAGCGTGCGCGCCGCGACGCAGCTCGCCGGCCGGCTTGTCGCGCGCCACGGCGAGCCGCTCTCGCTGCGCGGCGCCCCGCTGCCCGAGGGCGGCGGCGAGGGGCTCCGCTTCGTCTTCCCGACGCCTGAGGCGCTCGCCGCGGCCGACCTGACGGACCTCGGCCTGCCGCGGGCGCGGGCGGCGGCGATCACCGCCCTGGCGGCGCGCGTGGCGCGCGGCGAGGTCGCGCTCGACGCCTCGCGCGGCCTGGAGGAGACGGTGCGCGCGCTCGCCGGTCTGCCCGGCATCGGCGAGTGGACAGCGCACTACATCGCGATGCGCGCGCTGCGCGAGCCGGACGCGTTTCCGGCCACGGATCTCGCCCTGCGGCGCGCGCTCGGCGGCGTCTCCGGCGCGGATCTCCTGGCGATGGCGGAGGCGTGGCGCCCGTGGCGCGCCTACGCCGCGGTGCTCTTGTGGACGGCGGACGCGCAGGCAGCGCGGCCCGCGCAGAGGGAGGTGTCGCGTGGAGCTCTCGCTGGATGAGGTCGAGTCGCCGATGGGGATCCTGCTGCTGGCCGCTGGGGGCGGCGCGCTCCACGGCCTCGATTTCGCGGACTGCGCCCCGCGTTTCCGCCGCTCGCTCGAGGCGCGGTATGGCGCCGTCGCGCTCCGCGCCGCCGCGGACCCCTCGGGCTTCTCCAGCCGGCTGAGGGCGTATCTCGGCGGCGACCACGGCGCGCTCGCGGGCATCCCCGTCGAGCCCGGCGGCACGCCGTTCCAGCGCCGCGTCTGGGCGGAGGTTCAGCGAATTTCTCCTGGAATGACGAGGACTTACGGCGATGTCGCCGCGTCGCTCGGAAAGCCGTCCGCGTCCCGCGCCGTCGGCCTGGCGAACGGCCGGAATCCGGTCTGTCTGGTGATCCCGTGCCATCGCGTCGTCGGGTCCAACGGGGAGCTCACGGGCTATTCCGCCGGCCTCGATCGGAAGCGCTGGCTGCTCGCGCACGAGGCCGGCGCGCGCAGCGGCTCCCCGGAGCGCCCCGGCGGCGCGCACGGGCAGCCGCAGGGAGAGCGCCGGGGGGCTGAGCGATCGTGAGACGAGACAAGGACATCGCCGTGAATCGGATGATCCTTGGACTCATGATCTGAAGAGATCGAGCCACCTCTGGTGTGTCGAGGATAGACCTCTCGCCGAAACTCCCCTGCTTCTGCGCACAGCCTACTTCTTCACCCCGAACAGCGCCGCGATCGTCGGATAGTCGCTGTCCTCCACGGCCCCCTGGATCACGCACGTCACCTGCCCGCTCGGCGCCGCGATCGCGTGGATCGGCAGCTCGGTCGTCTCCTTCACGCCGAGCGCCCGCAGCCACCCCGTCCGCTGGGGCCCTTCGGGGAGCCAGTACGACGCGCGCACCCCGGTGCCCGGCTGCGCCTCCAGGAACCGCGAGAGCTGCCGCTCGTCGTCGTCGATCGAGATGAACGCCAGGTCGATCATCACGCCGGCCGCACGGAGCTTCTGCTGCCACCCGAGCAGCCGCGGCATCTCCTCCAGGCACGGCTTGCACCACGCCGCCCAGAAATTCACCCACACCCACTTGCCGACGCCGAACCCGATGTTCGCCGGCGGCGCGTCCGCGCCGTTGGCGGCCACCGCCGTCAGCCCCCCCGACGAGGGCGCCGGCCGCGGCGACTGCCCCGCGCACAGGAGCCGCGGCGCTGCCGGCGCCGCCCCCGTCGCTGTCGCCGCGGTGCTCGCGGTCGCCGCGACGACCGGCGCCGTCACCGCGTTGCTCCGCCCCTGGCCGGGCGTCGGGGGCGGCGGCAGATCCGCCCTCTTCTCCTGATCGCACCCGCCCGCGAGCCCCGCGGCCAAGGCCAGGGCGACGAGGGCGCCGCGGACAGACCCGCTCCTCTTCACAGCTGGCAGTCCACCCAGGAGACGAACGCGCTCCGGTTGATGGCCTCTGCCGTACATGCCTTGTTCTTCCGCGAGACGTTCCATTGGCAGTATTCCGCCCCGAGCTGGGCGAACTCGTTCCCGAGCCACAGCATCCCGACCTTCTTGTCCAGGTCCTGCTCCTTCGTCGTGTCCGCGATGTCGAAGAGCACGCTGTTCGCGCGCTTGTGCGACAGGGTCCGGTTGAACTCCGGCGTCCCCGTCTTCGACGCCCGCGCGACGATGAAGAAGTAGCGCGCCCCGCGCCGATCGAGCCACATCTCCTCGATCATCTTCTTCGCGTCGTCGTCGAGCTTCTCCGAGCCGTCGTCGAACATCACGACCCCCCCGCGCTGCTTCAGCGGCGTGAAGAGCGCGTTGAAGTCGTCGTCGCTGATCGACGCGAGCGTCTTCACGTCGGCCGGCTGGCACCCGCGCCGCGCCTCGGCGCCGACCAGGCCGCACGCGTTGAGCACCCGCTGCAGCACCGTCTTGAACGCCGGCGTGCAGTACGGCGCCTCCGCGTCGTTGGCGATCGCCACGGCCGGCCGCACCGCCGCGGCCACCCCCGTCTTCAGGCGCGCCGACGCGGCCTGCACCTGCCCGTGCACCGTCACGCCGGACGCGACAAGCATCGCGCAACCGGCCACGATCCCGATGATCCCTGCGCCTCTCATGACCACCTCACCTCGTCCGGAGGGCCGGCGCGAGCTGCCGTATCGAATACGACAGCCCGATGTCGGTGTCCTCGTCGCACAGCCGCGTCGTCCCCAGGAACATCTGGGGCGTCGAGACCGGGAGCTTGTTGTCCACGATGTAGCGGAGCATCCGGTTCAGCCGCAGCGCCGTCTCCTTCGAGTCCATGCACACGTCGAGCCCCGGCCAGCGCTGCCGGATCGCCGCCTGCACGTTGGCGGCCCCCGCCGCCGCCTTCGCGCCCTCCAGCAGCTCCTCCTGGTTGTCGTAGGCCCACTCGAGCACATCCATGGCCCGGTGATCGCTGCACATGATCGCCTTGGAGAGCAGGCACGCGCCCGGGTGCACCGGCCGGTCGAGCATCCAGTTGCAGTCGCTGTCCAGCGGGAAGAGCACCAGCGTCACGTCGAGCTTGTCGAACACGCCCTCGGAGACGAGCCGCTGGTGGAACGCCTTGCACGTCGGGCAGAGCGGATCGACGAAGATCGTCGCCGGCTGCACCGCGCCCGCGTGCTTCACGTGGAGCAGCGCGCCGTTCGGCTCGGTCGGCTTCTCCAGCTTGCCGCAGCCGGTCAGGTAGCTCGCGTAGCTCGGCAGCGCGCTCGCGTAGAGCAGCGCCGGCGTCACCGTGCACACGGCGAGCGCGACGAGCCACCCCGGCAGGAGCAGCTTCGAGCCCATGCGGCGCGCGGGCGCGGCGCCCGGCCCGACCGGCCCGTCGACAGCGCCGAGGGGCGCCATGGGCACCGTGGGCCCCACCGGCGCCGAGCCGGCGCGCGGCGCCGCGCTGGACCAGGCCGCGGCGCGCGCCTGCCGGCGGTCCTCGAGGAACGCCCAGACGCCGCCGGCCGCGAGCAGCGCCGACGAGACGTACATGCCGACGCACGTCTTGCAGAACACCCCGAGGCGCACCGCCGAGATGATCGCCATCATGATCGACACGGCGAGCGGCGTCAGCCCGGCGGCGAAGAGGAAATGCGCCGCGCGCCGCGGCGCGTGCTGGCCCGAGAGCAGCACGTAGAGCGCGAACGCCGCGAAGAACGCGAACGCGCCCAGCGCGAACAGCGAGATCGGGATACCGCCCCAGAAGTCCTCGCGGAACAGGGCCGAGTAGGGGCTGTACATCGCCACGCGGCAAGCCGTGTCGGCGCCCTCCTGCGCGCTCAGCCCGGGGATGAAGCTGCAGTGCAGGTCGTGGACCTGCCGGTCGAGGTGCCGGATGTAGTCGAACGTCGACGAGGCGCTGAACGCCAGGCCCAGCAGCGACCCGCTGAGCGCGAGCGCCGCAGGCCAGCGAGGGTTACGGCTGCCTGACATGGCGCATGTCGTTACGCGAGGGCAGGCAACGCGTCAAATAGGACGCCTTCGCGGTCAGGCATCCCCCGAGGCGCGATCGCGCCTCGTCGCGGACCCCGCCGCGAGACGCATCGCGTTGAGCCCGCGGGCTCATCGGCCCGCCGCGCGCTCCTCGGCGAGGAGCAGCGTCGTCGAGAACCGCCCGTTGGGCTCGATCCATTGCTTGAAACAGCGGAAGCCCGCGCGCTCCCCCATGCGCACAACGCCGTCCGGCTCGTACTTGTACGAGCTCTCTGTCCAGATGGATTCCCCCTCCTCGAAGGCGAACTCGATGCCGAGCGCGCCCACGCGGACCGCCTGCCGCCTGCGGCTGACGAGGTGCATCTCGACGCGCGCGCTCTGCGCGTTCCACGCGGCGCGGTGATCGAACGAGCGCAGGTCGAACGTCCCGCCGAGCTCCCGGTTGATGCGCGCGAGCAGGTTCTTGTTGAAGGCGGCCGTGACGCCGAGCGGATCGTCGTACGCGAGCGCGAGGTCGGCGGCGGGCTTCACGAGGTCGGCGCCGAGCAGCAGCCCGTCCCCGGGGCGGAGCGAGGCGCGCAGGGTCGCGAGGAACGCCGCCGCGGCCTCCGGGTCCAGGTTGCCGATGTTCGAGCCGAGGAACAGCACGAGGACCGCGCCCCCGTCGCCCGCCCCCGGCGTCCGCCGCGCCGTCGCGAGGGCCAGGCCTTCCTCGTACCGCGCCCGGTGCGCCGACGTCTCCACGCGCGGCAGGCGGCCCAGGGTCCGGCGCGAGAGATCGAGCGCCGTCTCCGACACGTCGACGAGGTGGACGCCGAGGCGCGGGATCCGCTTGCAGAGCGGCGCCGCCAGCAGGGCGAGCTTCTCCCCGCAGCCGCAGCCGAGCTCGACGATCGACGTGCCCTCCCCGAACGGCGCGACCATCTCCTCGGCGTGCCGCTCGAGCAGCGCCCGCTCCGCGCGCGTCAGCGGATACCACGGGAGCTGACAGATCGCCTCGAACAGGTGCGAGCCGAGCGCATCGTAAAAATACTCCGGCGAGAGGTGCTTGGGCGACGCGCTCAGGCCCGCCCTCACATCGTCCATGAAGCGATCGAGGAATTCTGTCCTGTGCATCACAGAAACTTAGCCTCAGACCCGCGATGACGCCTTGAAATCAGTGGAGCACCAATGATTTCGGGCACGTCGCGCGCATTCCGATGATCCTCTGTTTTTTCTCGCGGGGCGGGCGACCCGTTGCCCGCGCGATTCACCGCTGCTAGGAGCGCTCCCGGGGGGATCCGGGACCAGAGCCACACCGATGACGACCCCTGCACCCGGCGCTGCGAGCGGCGCGCCCCACCCTGTGAAGCTCGGCCCGTTCGACGCCGAGTTCCTCGCGGACTTGCCTTACGACCCCTCGGTGCTCTTCTTCGACGAGCTCCTGGAGGTGGACGCCGCGCGGAGCCTCGTGCGCTGCCGCATGCCGACGGACAGGCCGATGCCGCTGGTCGACGCGCAGCGGGCGCACCCGCTGCTGCACCCGCGCCACGTGGCCGGCGCGATCCTGGTGCACGCGACGGGGATGCTCGGCTTCGTGCACGCCTACCACCTGCTCGGCCTGCGGCACCGCGCGGGGTGGATCGGTTATGGCACCAACATCCACCGGGTGGTCTTTCGCAAGCTCGTCCAGCCGGGCGCGCCCATCGAGGCGACGTGCGTGGCGACGCGCTCGCGGCTCGGTGTGAAGCGGCACATGATCCGTTATGAGTTCGAGTTCCGTCACGAAGGCAGCGTCTGCTACGAGGGTGATCAGACGGCCGTGTGGATGCGCGTGCAGGACGTTCCAGCCATGGATTCCAGGACCGAGCTCGAGGAGAGCGAGCGATCCCTCGCTTGACCCGCGCGTCAGGCTCGTCTACCGGCCGTCCCATGCCTGATTTCGATGCGGGATCGATCGTCCCGTCCACACGCGATCTTCTCCAGGTGATCTCCACCCGCAGAAAGAGCATGGCCCTTGTCGGGCTCGTTGGCTCGGAGGCGCCGGCGGAAGATGCGGCGCGGCTGCATGAGCTCAACATCTCGGCGCTCGCGTTCGCCGAGGCGGGGCCTGCCCTGCAGGGGGCCGCGCGCGCGACGAAGACCGTGCCGTCGCTCTGCCTGTCGACGGTGAGCGATCGCGAAGGCGCGCTCGCGGCCCGCTACCACGGGGCGGACGGCGTCTGCATCGACGCGCTCCTGCCGCTCGACGAGTGGGACCGCCTCGCCAAGGGGGCGAGGACGATGCGCATGCTGCCGCTCGCGCTGGCCGAGAGCCCGGAGGGGGCCGAGGCCGCGGCGAAGGTCGGCGCGCGCGCGGTCCTGGTCCGGGGCGACTCGGCCGAGGCGGTGATCGCCAGCGTGGCGTCGCTCCCGAAGACGCTCACGGTGGTCGCCGAGGTGCGCTCGGCCG
The DNA here is from genome assembly GCF_051519835.1 of Sorangium sp. So ce176. NCBI lineage: Bacteria > Pseudomonadati > Myxococcota > Polyangiales > Polyangiaceae > Sorangium > Sorangium sp. So ce176. The sequence continues at coordinate 8,456,457 of NZ_CP150371.1, read as the reverse complement.
ACGCCGACGCGCTCCGCCGGCTCGTGGGTCATGTCGACGCGGCGATCGTCCCGCCGGCGGTCCACACCTCGCCCCAGTTCCCGGCGCTCGTCGCCGAGGTCGATCCCTAGCGCGCGGCGGACGGCGGCGGCGGCGGCGCGCTGACGAGACGGGAGCGATGGCCGGCGAAATGTCGCGCCGCCCCTCGACGGCCCGGGCTTCCGCGTCCACGATCCGGCCCCGATGGACCCGACCCATGAACTGGACGAGGAGCGGCGTGCGCTCCGCGAAGGAGCGCTCGTGCAGGCCATGCCCGAGCTCGGGACGCTGATCGTCACCGGATCGGACCGACAGAGCTGGTTGAACGGCCTGGTGACCTGCGATCTCGCGCCGCAGAAGCCGCTGCCCGCCGGGGCGAAGGCCGCCCCGCCCGCGGGCGGGGCGTACGGGCTCAACGTGGTGAAGACGGGGAAGATCTTCGCCGAGGTGTGGATCGTTGTCGCGGCCGATCGCATCTACGTGGGCGCGCTGCGCGACCGGATCGAGCGGCTCCGCGAGAGCTTCGAGCGCTACCTCATCATGGAGGACGCCGAGCTCCAGGACGCCTCCGACGAGCACGCCTGGGTCTTCGCCCACGGCCCGCGAGCCGCCGATCTCGCGGCGGCCGGGCGCGCGGCCGGCGCGGAGGCCGCGATCGTGGACTGGACCGGCCTCGGGGGCGCGCTGTTCGTGGCGCCGCGGACGGCCGAGGGCGCTGTCGTCGCGGCGCTCCTCGCCCCGGCCGACGCGGGCCCCCTCCAGCCCACGACCGCAGCGGCGTGGGAGGTGCTCCGGGTCGAGAACAACGTCCCGCGGTTCGGCGTCGACTTCGACGAGCAGAACTTCCCGCAGGAGGCCTCGCTGGAGGAGCGCGCTGTCTCGTTCACCAAGGGCTGCTACCTGGGGCAGGAGACGGTGTTCATGCTCCAGATGCGCGGCCACGCCAAGAAGCGGCTCGTGCAGCTCTCCGTCGAGGGGGAGGGCGAGCTGCCCGCGGGCGCGGCGATCGCGCTGCCCGACGGCGCGGCCGTCGGCGAGGTCACGAGCCAGGTCGGGGATCCGCGCGGGCAGCGGGTGATCGCGCTGGGCTATGTGAAGTACAAGCACGCCGTCCAGGGCACGGCGCTCCAGGTCGCCGGCCGGTCGGCCGAGATCAAGCGCGCCCCGAGCCCGGCGCCTTCGTCGAGCGGCGCCGCGCCGCGGCGATGAGCGCTGCGCTGGAGGGGCGCATTCCGTCACGCCGGACGAACTTCCCACCTCGCTCGAGCCGATTCCCCTCCAGAGCGACTCCGACTCTCCGGAGGGACTTCGACTCTGGCGTGGCGAGGGATCTCAGGGGAAGATCTCCCGCTCCCCGTACACCGCCGCGAGCCGCTGCAGCGCCACCGCGTACGCCGCGAGCCGCAGCGTGCACTTCTTCTGCCGCGCCGTCTCGGCCACCTCGCGGTAGGCCCGCTTCATCGCCTTCTCGAGCCGGGCGTCGACCTCCTCGAGCGTCCACGTCTCCGAGCGCTTGTTCTGCACCCACTCGTAGTAGCTCACCGTCACGCCGCCCGAGTTGGCGAGGACGTCCGGCAGGATGTCGATCCCGCGCTCCAGGAGGACCTTCTCGCCCTCGGGCGTGCACGGCCCGTTCGCGCCCTCGGCCACGAGCCGCACCTGGAGCGAGCTCGCCTCCTCGACGCCGATCTGGTTCTCCAGGGCCGCCGGGATGAAGATGTCCGCCTTGAGCCGGAAGAACTCCTCGCGGCTGATCGGCTTGCCCGCCGGATAGCCCGCGATCGAGCGGTGCTTCCTCACGTAGTCCTGCAGCTTGTGCGGGTTGAACCCCTCCGGGTTGTACAGATACCCGGTGTGGTCGCCGACAGCGACCGTCGAGGCGCCGAGCTTCGACAGGAGCACGGCCGTGTTCGAGCCGACGTTGCCGAACCCCTGCACGAGCAGCGTCGAGCCGCCGAGGTTCACGTCGTTGTCCTCGGCCCACTCCGTGATGCAATGGACGACCCCTTGCCCCGTGGCCTTCTCGCGGCCGTACGTGCCGCCGGACGCCACAGGCTTGCCCGTCACGACGCCCTTCACCGCCTGCTTGAAGAGCTGGCCGACGGTGTTCATGTACGTGTCCATGGCCCACGCCATCGTCTTCGCGTCCGTGCCGACGTCGGGCGCCGGGATGTCCGTCTCCGGGCCGATGTTCGAGCCGAGCGCATGGAAGAACCGGCGCGTGATCCGCTGGAGCTCGGCGCGCGACACCTCGTTCGGGTTGAACTTGATGCCTCCCTTGCCGCCGCCGAGCGGCAGGTTCATGAGCGCGCACTTCCACGTCATCATCGCGGCCAGCGCCTTGAGATCGTCGAGCGACACCGACTCGTGGTAACGAACACCCCCCTTGAACGGCCCGAGGAGGTTGTTGTGCTGGATCCGGTAGCCCTTGAAGAGCCGGATGCTGCCGTCATCCATCCGCACCGGGAAATTGACGATGATCTCGTTCTTCGGCTGGCTCAAGATCGTGGTGATGTAACCCGGCACCTCGATCAGGCGGGCAGCCTCGTCGAGGTAACCCTGGACGACTTTGAAGAACTCGTACTTGGGCTTCTGACCCGGTGCCGGCGGGTTGCTCACCGGCGGAGTCGTGGACTTGGCACTGAATTGATCTTCCATGGCTCTGTAACTTTCTAGTGCCCGCCCTCCACCGATTCAATGGCGGGGGCGCTTTCACGCGCTGCGTTATGATATGTCCGGAGAGTCGGGGCACTGCGTCAGGCCGGGAATACGCGATGCGGCGCCGCGTTAACGGCGGCTGGACCGCATCGCGGGGCGCGGACGCGGCGGGCGCGGCGCTGGAGGCCGCTGCGCCGCGCGGCGCGCGGTGTCGTTCAGGTCCTCGCCCACAGGACATACAGATACGTGATCGTCCCGGTGACGAGCAGGGCGTCGACGCGGTCGAGGATGCCGCCGTGGCCGGGCACGATCCCGCCAGAGTCCTTGATCCCGAAGGAACGCTTGAACAACGACTCGCCGAGGTCGCCCGCCTGCCCGAGGCCGCCCGCGACGATGGCGAGCGCGAGCGCGTCGACGAGCGGCAGCGACCGCAGGAACCAGAAGTGCGCGATCAGCGCGCCGAGCACCGCGAAGAGCAGGCCGCCCAGGGCGCCCTCGACGGTCTTCTTCGGGCTCACCGCCTCGTAGAGCTTGCGCCGGCCGAGGAAGCGGCCGGCGAAGTAGGCGCCCGTGTCGGAGAACCAGGAGAGCAGCAGCGCCAGCACCACGAAGGAGGGGCCGTCGGCGCCGGCGTCGCGCCGGAGCAGCGCCAGCGCGCCGAGCCCGCCGCCCACGTAGAGCGGGCCGAACGTCATCGCCAGCACGCGCAGGGCCGCTGTGCGCATCTCCCCGAGCCGCACCAGCGTGACGAGCATCGCGACGAACGGGAGCAGGAAGATCAGCGAGAGGAGCGCGCCCGGCGAGCTGCTGTAGCGCCAGATCACGCCGACGACGCCGAGGGTGAGCGCGGCGCCGACGAACCGCGAGGCGCGATCGTCCGCGTGCGTCATCGCGAAGAGCTCGAGCGCGCCGACGACCGAGGCGACGGCGACGAGCGCCGCCCACCCCCAGGCGGGGCCGAGGTAGAGCAGCGAGAGGAGGAGGGGCGCGGCCACGATCGCGGTCATGACCCGCATCGCGAGGTTGGAAGCAGCCAAGCGTCAGACTCCCGTCCGGAAACCGTTGTGAGAGGCGAGCTCGCGCGCGCGCCACGGCCGGCCGACGTCGCGCGCGCCGACCGGCTCGCCCCCGCCGCCGCCCCCGCCCTGCGCCCCGCGCGCGGGCCCGGCGGCGCCGTCGCGCTGCGGCTCGGTGGCGCTGTCGCGCTGCTGGTAGGTCGCGATCGCCGCGAAGAGATCGTCCTCGGTGAAGTCCGGCCACAGCCGCTCGGTGAACGACAGCTCGGCGTACGCGGCGCCGTAGAGCAGGAAGTTCGAGAGCCGCTGCTCGCCGCCGGTGCGGATGATGAGATCCGGCTCGCCCACGCTCAGGCTCGGCAGCCGCGCGGCGAGCAGCGCGCCGTCGATCGCCTCCGGATCGAGCCGGCCGGCGACCGCCTCCATCGCGAGCTCGCGCGCCGCGGCGGCGATCTCCTCGCGCGCCCCGTAGGACAGCGCCAGCGCCAGCGTCATCCTCATGTTGGCGGAGGACGCCTTGCGGAGCGGGTCGAGCACCTCGCGCACGAACTCGGGGAGCCGGCTGATGTCGCCGATCGCGACCAGGCGGATGTCGTTCTCGAGGATCTCGCCGCGCTCGCTCATCAGGAACTCCCGCAGGAGCCCCATGAGCGCGTCGACCTCGTTGCGGGGCCGCGCCCAGTTCTGCTCGCTGAAGGCGTACAGGGTCAGCGCCTCGACGCCGAGCCTCCGGCAGACGCGCACGATCCGCCGCACGGCGGCGCTGCCGGCCTTGTGGCCGGCCTCGCGCGGCTCGCCGCGCAGCTCGGCCCAGCGGCCGTTGCCATCCATGATGATTCCGACGTGGCGCGGGAGATTTCTGGCTTCTACGAGGTTCATCGGCGGGGGGAGTTTCCCTTGTTGACTACCGACTGTCGACTGTTGAGTCTTCACGCCCATGAGCACTGGGGTTGGTCTCACGGTCACGCTGCGCGTCAGGATGGGCGCGCACGACGCACATTACGCGGGGGAGCTGTGTGACGGCGCGCGTATTCTCGCGCTCTTCGGGGACGTCGCCACCGAGCTCCTCATCCGTCTGGACGGCGACGAGGGTCTCTTCCGCGCGTACGAGGCGGTCGAGTTCCTCGCCCCGGTCCGAGCAGGCGACTTCATCGAGGCGACCGGGGTGGTCACCAAGGTCGGCGCCACGTCGCGCGCGATGGCCTTCGAGGCGCGCAAGGTCGTCGCCAGCGTCCGCGAACCCGGGGTGGCGCCCTCGGCGGCGGACGCGCTGGCCGAGCCGCTCATCGTCTGCCGGGCGCTCGGGACCTGCGTCGTCCCGAAGGAGCTCCAGCGTCGGCCGCGCCTCGTCCTGCCGGCGCTGTCGGCGCCGCCCCCGGACCACGCGCAGCTCCCGGAGCCGCGGCCGATCATCACGCCGCCGCCCCGGATCATCGTCACGCCGCCGAACAGCGCCCTCATCTTGACAGCGGCGATCGTGGGCGCCGAGACGACCCGCGCCCAGACGCCGCACCTGCCCGTCACGGCGCGCGAGCTCGCGGACGAGGCGGCGCGCTGCCGCGACGCGGGCGCGGCGGTGATCCACCTGCACGTCCGGAACCCGGACGGGTCGCCGAGCCAGTCGCGCGCGCTGTTCGCCGAGGCGATCGCGGCCATCCAGGAGACGACGGACGTCATCATCCAGACGTCGACGGGCGGCGCCGTCGGGATGAGCGTCGACGAGCGCGCTCAGCCGCTGCTCTGCAAGCCCGAGATGGCGACCCTGAACTGCGGCACGATCAACTTCGGCGACGTGATCTTCGACAACACCCGGCCGCTCATCCGGGATATGGCGGCGCGCATCCGCGCGGCGGGGAGCATCCCTGAGCTCGAGTGCTATGAGGTCGGCCATATCCACGAGGCGCTCAGCCTGTTCGCCGGGGGGCTCCTCGAGGAGCCGCTCCACTTCCAGTTCGTGCTGGGGGTGCCCGGCGGCATCGCGGCGCGAGAGGACGTGCTCCGTTTCATGATCAGCCAGATCCCGCGAGGCGCCACCTGGGGCGTGGCCGCCGTCGGCCGCCACCAGCGCCCGATGACCGAGCTCGCCATGCAGCTCGGCGGGCATGCCCGGGTGGGGCTGGAGGACAACATCTACCTGGACAAGGGCGTGCTCGCCGAGGGGAGCGCGCCGCTTGTCGCGCGCGCCGCCGCGTTCGCGCGGAGCATCGGCCGCGAGGTCGTCGATCCGGATCGCGCGCGCCAGCTCCTCGGGATCCGCCCGCGCGCCGCGGCGGCCCAGGCCGGCGCTGTCGGAGGAGGGAGCGCGCTCGCGCAGGGATGACCGACAGATCGCTCTCCAGATGGGCCGATCACCTGCGCGGCCGGCTCCCGATCGCGCTCGGCGTTGCCCTTGTCGGGGCCGCCGCGCGTCTCTCCACGCCGTCGCCGCCCCCCCGCACCGCGGACGCGATCGCCGGGATGCTCGGGGAGGCGATCGGCGGCACGGTCAGCCCGGACGACTTCGTCTGGGAGGAGCGCGGCGGGTTCTTCTCCGACGCGCTGCTGGGCCGCCGGGTGCTGTTCCTGGGCGTCGCGCGCCCGCCGGACGCGGAGGGTGCGCCGGAAGGCGCGGCGCGAGCGGCGGATGCCGAGCGCCCGGCCGACGGCGCGGCGCAGGCGGCGGATGCCGAGCGCCCGGCCGACGGCGCGGCGCAGGCGGCGGAGGCCGAGCGCGCGCCGGACGGGCGCGGCGCCGCCGACCTGTACCGCGCGCGCGTGCGGCTCACCCGCTCCGGGCGGCCGGTGAGCCTCGGCGGCGTCTGCAACCTGACCGAGACGCCCCTCGGCGACGACCGCAACCTCGTGGCCCGCGGCCGCCGCGTCGCGGTGACCACCTCGGCCTTCGGCGCCGTCCAGGGGATCACGCTGCTCGATCTCGCCGGCGACGCGCGCCCGCGATCCCTCGGCGAGCGGCTGCGCGCGGCGATCGACGGCTGGATCGAGGCCGGCAGCGTGGACGGCGCGTCGCGCACCGAGATCTGGTTCGACAGCCCGCCCGCGTCGGCGCGGCTCGACCTCGCCGACGAGGCCCTCGTGATGGCGCTCGGGCCCGAGGCGGTGCCGGCGGCGCTGAGCGCCGGCACCGGTGAGCTCGACACGGGCGGCAACGACCCGTTCGGCGCCCACGCGCACCGCGTCCCGCGCCGCGTGCCCTCGCTCGCGGCGCTCGCAGGGCCGTCCGCCGGGCGCCTGCTCGGCCCGGGGGCCGCCGCCGCGGTCGAGCGGCTCGCGCTCGCCGCGGACAGCGCGGCCTCGGGGCTCCGCGCCGAGCCCGCCGGCGCGTACCTGACGCACGGTCCGGCGTCGCCGGAGCCCGCGCCGCAGGGGTGGCCCTCGCTCTGGCCGCCGCCGCCGGTCGCGCCGGCGGTCGATCCCCCGCTGCCGGGGGAGGGGGCCTGGACGCTGGTGGCGCCGTCGCTCCCGCGCGTTCTCCCCGGGATCGAGGGCGAGCAGCGCCCGGCGAGCCCGTTTGTCGCCACGACCGTCCGCCCCGACCCGGAGCGACGGGAGATGCGCGTCCACCTGCTCGCGATCGACACGCGGCACATCAAGTTCACCCTGCAGGCCGGCTTCGAGGCGCCCCGGCCCACCGTCGGCCCGCGCGGCACGGGGAAGCTCCCCGACGCGTCCACGCTCCGCGGCGCCATCGGCCTCGGCGTCCACGGGCCGCGCGATCCGGTCGCGCGGCCTGCGGACGCGGACGCGGAGGCGCTCGGCATGGTCGTCCGCGGCCGCGCGCTCGTGCCGCCGCGCGACGGCGCGGCGACGCTCGGGGTCGACGTCTCGGGCCGCCCCTATGTCGGCGCGTGGCCGTCGGCCGGCGAGCTCCAGCGCGTGCCCTGGGCGCTGTGGCAGCGCCCCGCGGCGCCGGGCGCCGGCGCGCTCCGCGGCGAGGGGCCGACGCGCTTTCCCTGGGCGCTCTGGCAGGGCCCTTCGCTCTTCGAGGCGGCGAGCGCCGCGGCCCCGCTCCCCGCCCTCGGCGCCGCGCCCGCGGCGAGCGCCCCGCGCGACGCGGCGCCCTCGCCCGGCGACGGCGACGGCCTCGTCGTCGAGCGCGCGGCGCTGTGCGTGACCGGCAGCGGCTTCGTCGTCCACGCGTGGGGCGCCGCCCTCGACGCGGCCGCGCTGAGGGCGGCGCTCGCGCGCGCCGGCTGCGTCGCCGGCGTCTCGCTGGGCACGGCGCCGGACCCGCTCGGGGTCGCCTTCCTGAGCGCCCAGCAGGACGGCAGCCTGACCGCCGAGCGCCTCGCGCCCGCGATGTCGATCGCGCCCCCGGCGCACGTCGCGTCCGCCGCCCCGGGCCCCTTCCTCTATCTCGAGTCGCGCTCGACGGACGGCCCGCCGCCGCCCGACCTGTCGCTCCCGGGCGAGCGCGTGGACTGGGCCCAGGACGGCGGCGCGCAGCCGCCCCCCGCGTGGAGCCCGGCCGTGTTCGCCGCGAGCGCCGTGCACCTCGGCGCGCAGGTCCGCGTGCACGCCTTCGCGCCCGACCGGTTCCTGTTCCGCCTCCGCGCCGGCTCGCGCGAGATCTCGCCGCGGACAGCGCCGAAGCTCGCCGCCGAGGTGCCCGGGGACGAGCGGCAGCAGGTGCTGGCGGCGATCGGCGTCGGCACCGGCCGGCGGCGCGGCCCGCGCGGGCTCGCCGTGGGCGGCACGATCGGCCTCCGCTTCCGGGGTGAGGGGGGCCTGCTGCTGGTCCGCCGCGGCCGCGTCGAGATCCGCCCGGCCGGCGGCGTCGAGCTCGCGCCGGACATGGACGCCACCGAGCTGCCGCTCACCGCCGACGACGGCAGGCTGCGGCCGGAGGCGCGCGAGATCGGCACCATGCGCCGGCGCGGCGCTGCCTGCGTGCTCGAGGACGGCACCCTCCTCGTGGCCACGACGACGTTCGACAGCGACGAGGCGACGACCGAGGCGCTGCTCGACCTCGGCTGCGCCCGCGTCGTCGCGCTCGATCGCGGCGCGCACCGCAACTCTTTCGTGCACCGGGCCTCGGGCGACCCCGCCCTGCAGCAGGCCTACGACGAGACAGCGCTCTTCGCCGTCGGCCTCGCGATGCCCGGCCGGGCGCGCCGGCTCACCGGCGATGTGCCCCCCTGATCGGCTGACCTGACGGCGGTCAGGCGTGCGACAGCATGCCGCGCAGCATCCCGAGCGCGCGCGTGTGGAGCTGCGACACGCGCGGCTCGCCGACCCCGAGCTCCGCGCCGATGTCCTTCAGCTTCGCGCCCTCGAAGTAGTACATGCCGATCACGCGCCGCTCCCGCTCGGGGAGCTTGGCGATCGCGAAGGCCAGCGCCTGCCGGGTCGCCTGCGCCGAGATCGCCTCGATCGGGTCGTCGCCCCCGGCCATGTGCGCCGACTCCTCGGTGGGCGTCACCTCGCTGAGGCTCACGAAGACCGTCGATCCGCAGACCCCGCTGGCGGCCCCGGCGGCCTCGACCGCCTCGCGCGCCCGCCTCGAGAGCCAGTCCTGCGCGCGGAGCTCATCGACGATCGCGCCGCGGATCCGGAGCTTCGCGTAGCCGGCGAACGTCTCGCCGTCGCTCCCGCCGTTCTTGCGGAGCGAGTCGACGAGCCCGAGCATGCCCGCGCTGAGCAGGTCGTCGCGCTGCACGTTGGGCGGCAGGTGCCGCGACACCTGCCGCACCAGCTTGCGCACGAGCGGGAAGTACCCCTTCAGCACCTCGGGACGGAGCGGCTCGCGGTCCCGCGGCCCGCTCGCGCAGGCCGCGTCGGTACAGCATGGCGGGCCGCTCGCGACGTCTTCCGGCTCCGCCGCTCCCCACGTCTCCTCGACCGAACAGGCAGTCGCGGTCTCCGCAGATTCCCAGAAGTCGTTCTCGCAGCTCGGCGCGACGTCCGTCGACTCCCACGCATCGTGCGCCCGGGCCGCGGCGGGCTCCTGCGCCGGGAGGCCCTGCGCCGCATCGAGCGTCTCGAGCGCCTGGAGGCCGAGCGCCGCAGACGCCTCGATCAGCGCGCTGTCACACGTGTCGACCGGGCACGTCGTGCCCATGATGACCGGCTGGACGAACTCTTCCCCGTCACAGCACGGGGGGAGTGACCTGAGAGGAGGAAACCCCTCCCGCTGCAGTCGGGTCGATTGCTGCACGTGAGGTGGATTGGTGCCACAACTCTCGCAGCGTGCAAGCTGGAGCCGCGCAATTGTGTCTGGTGCGGATGTTCAGTGTGTGGATACTAGCCAGCGGCCTGGGCAGCTCACCTTCCACCCGGCGGAGCGGCCGGAACCGGGGTGGGTGCTCCTGAACCCAGGCTCTTCTGTGTGTCCCCGACGCTGCTCCCCGCATCCAGGTTTGTCCCCGTAGTATTCACGGGTTGCGGAGGTGTGGCGCGGGGCCCGCCTGACCCATACACCTCTTCTTCGGCCGAGAGGGGGACATCCCGCGCTGCCTCGTCGGCCCCGACAGAGCCTCTCGCGCCCTCGTAGCGCGGCGGCTCTCCAGGCCTCGAGTAATCCACCCAGTAGACCTTATCTGATCTGACGTCCAGGTGAACGAACGTCGAGTTGGGGTAATATCCCACACCCGCGTTGCGAAACCCACGGCAGAAATCGCGGACCACTGTGTTGGGCACGCCCTCGACCATGAAGTCGACGGCGCGACCGAAGTTGTGGTTGGAGTGCGGGGTGTACTGGGTAGGAGAGTAGGGTCGATAGCCGCTCACGACGCGGATCGTCCTGCCGCCGAAGTGGTCGCTCACCATGCCGATGAGCGCGGCGAGGCGCGGGTCGATCGGGATCGACGCGGTGGGCGACGCGCGCATCAGCCGGCTGAGCTTGGGGAGGGCCTTGGGGACGAGGCGCCCCTTCGGCGTGAGCAGCCGGAGCTCGAGCCGCTCGGCGCCGCGCGCCAGGCGGACCCATCCGGGGCGCTTGGGCCGCTGCTCGTAGCGCTTGCTCGGCGACATCGACCGGGAATCGGCCTTCGCGTCCCGCTTCGCCGACCCCTTGCCGCGCGGATGCGCCTCGGCGGCCCGCTCCTTCGCGCTCGCTCTGCGGCTCCGCTCCGGCGTGTCGCGCCGCGCCGCGCCCCGGCCCGACGCGGCCGGCGTGGACCGCGCGCCGGGCTTGCCCCGCTCGGGGATCACGAGGACGAGGCCCGGGTGGATCTTCTGGCCAGGCTTGAGCCCGTTCGCCTCGCGGAGCGCGTCGACGGTGATCCGGTACCGCTTCGCGATCTTGCCGAGCGTCTGGCCGGCGTAGACGGTGTGCTCGCCGTCGTCGGCGACAGCGGCGCCGGGCGCCGCGATCAGGACGAAGGCCGCGACGAGGGCGGCGAGCGCAGAGCGCAGCCGCGAGGACCGGGGGCGGGGCTCCATCGCGGCGCTGGCGTGGAGCCCGCGGAGGCCGCGGGGGGCGCGGGGGGCGCGGAAACGGGAGAAGTCCGGATGCATGAGGGGACTCTGACCTGACCTCATCCGTGCCCGACGACCGAGCCCCGGACGGTGCTACCCTGGGCTGGCGCGCGCCGGCCGGCCAACCCGGGGGCGCCGCACCGCGTATCGGGCTTCGATAGGCGGGCGGCAGGCAAGCGTAAAGCGGTTTTTTGCCCAGCGATCGGCGGTGGTGCGAAGCTTCGCTGGAAGCGACCAGATGCCATCAGCCAACAGGGGGGACGGGGCGCGCGAGCGCCGGGCAACGCGGCCAGGGCTCTCCTTTCTTCACCGTGGCGGGCGCGGACCAGGACGGACGGGATGTCGGAAGGCAAGAACTTGATCGGGGTCGACATCGGATCGAGCGCGATCAAGGTCGCTCAGATCAAGGAAGGTCGCAAAGGCTACGGCCTCGTGCGGCTCGGCTACGCGCCGCTCGCCCCGCAGGCGATCGTCGACGGCCACGTGATGAACGCGCAGGCCATCGTCGAGGCGCTCGGCCGCGCCTTCTCGGAGGCCAAGATCCGCCAGCGCGAGATCGCGCTCAGCATCAGCGGCCAGGCGGTCATCATCCGCAAGATCACGGTGCCGCTCATGACCGCCGCCGAGCTGGACGAGCAGATCCAGTGGGAGGCCGAGCAGCACATCCCCTTCGACATCAAGGACGTGCACGTCGACTACGAGGTGCTGCGCCGCCGCCCCGAGGCCGGGCAGATGGACCTCCTGCTCGTCGCCGCGAAGCGCGACGAGATCAACGACTACACCCAGATCGCCAGGACCGCGAAGCTCAAGCCCATGGTGGTCGACATCGACGCGTTCACCGTGCAGAACCTGTTCGAGGTGAACCGCGGCGTCCCGCCGGACCAGACGTTCGCCATCATCAACGTCGGCGCGAGCCTCGCGTCGATCAACATCGTGTCGCGCGGCGCGAGCGCGTTCACCCGCGACATCGGCAACGGCGGCAACTACATCACCGAGCAGATCCAGCGCAAGCTCGGCATCAGCTTCGAGCAGGCCGAGGAGTTCAAGTGCGCCAGCGTCACCTCGGGCCCGGGCGGCGTGCCCGCCCAGGTCATCGAGACCATCGAGCAGGTGTGCGACTCCATCGCCGGCGAGATCCAGCGCTCGCTCGACTTCTTCCTGGCCACGAGCGGTGAGGGCGACATGCACCGCATCTACCTGACCGGCGGCTCGTCCAACCTGCCCGCGCTGCCCGCCGCGATCGGTCGGCGCGCCCGGGTGGCCGTCGAGCTGATCCAGCCGATGGAGCGCATCACCGTGGAAGCGAAGGAAGTGAACCAGGAGCTGCTCCGGCTCCGGGCGGCGCAGTTCTGCGTCTCGCTCGGGCTCGCGATGCGCAAGGACCGGGAGAAGCGCTCGTGATCCGCGTCAACCTGCTCCCGCAGCGCGGCCGCGCCCGCGGGGCCCCGCCCCAGGCGAGCCAGCGCTGGCTGCTCATCACGCTCGGCGTCGTGATCCTCGAGATCGTCGCGCTCTTCCTCTTCCACCAGACCAAGGTCGAGGAGCTCGAGGAGCAGGCGCGGAAGAACACGGTGCTCCAGAGCCAGATCCAGGACATCCGCACGCTCGTCTCGAACCACGAGGAGATCAAGAAGTCGCTCGAGGTGCTCCGCGCGCGCGAGGACGCGATCGCGAAGCTCCAGGCGGCGCGCAGCGGGCCGACGGCGGTGCTGCTCGAGCTCGCGCAGCTCCTCACGAACGGCAAGGGCCCGACCGCCGACCCGGACAAGCTCGCGCAGCTCCGCAAGGAGAACCCGCTCGCCGTCTACAACCCGTCGTGGGACAGCCGGCGGCTGTGGCTCACGAGCTACGTCGAGTCCGAGCGCACGGTGCGCGTCGAGGGGCTCGCGCGCGACGGCACCGACGTCTACGAGCTCGCTCAGCGGCTGAAGCTGTCGTCGTACTTCTATGACGTGCAGCTATTGCCGGGGAAGAAAGAGAACGAGAAGGCGTCGCGGCTCGAGCTCGTCTCGTTCGCGCTGCAGCTCAAGGTGAGGTACTGATGGCCACGAAGCCCAACCCCGCGCAGGCCGGCTCGGCGCTCGACCGGCTGCCGCCGCTCGCCAAGGTCGGCGTCGGCGCGCTCTTCGCGGCGCTCGTCGGCATCCTGTACTTCGTCGGCTTCTACGCCGACGTGGACTCCCAGATCGAGGGCGCCGTTCAGAAGCAGCAGGTGCTCCAGGCGGAGCTCACCAAGGCGCAGGCGTCGAAGGCCGCCTACCAGAAGGACCTCGACGAGAAGACCCGGCGCGAGCAGCTCAGCCGCGAGCAGAAGAAGATCCTCCCGGACGAGTCCGAGACGCCGGCCTTCCTCTCCGCGATCCAGGGCGTCGCGACCGTCTCCGGCGTCAACCTGACGTCCTGGAGCCCCACCGAGGAGGTCCCGCAGGAGTTCTTCGCCAAGGTGCCGATGAAGCTGACGCTCAGCGGCAAGTTCCACCAGGTGGCGAAGTTCTTCCACGGGGTGGGGCAGCTCGACCGCATCATCAACCTCGAGGAGGTCCAGATCAAGCAGCCGAAGGTCGTGGGGACCGACGTCGAGGTCGAGGTGGAGTGCCTCGCGACCGCGTTCCGCGCCGTGCGCGCGGGGGAGACCCCGACGAGCGGCGTGAAGCGGCGGGGCGGCGGAGGTGTCCGGTGAGGGCCGTGCGCGCGCTCTCGCTCGCCCTCGGGGCGACAACGGCCTTCGCCCTCGCGCTCGCGGGGTGCGAGGACGAGCAGATCGTCACCTCCACCACGAAGGCCGGCGCGGGCTCGCCGCAGGCCACCGCCTCGCCGCCGCGCACCCCCGCGGCCGGCGCGTCCGCGTCCGCGGCGGCGGACGCCGGCGCGCCCGAGATGCCGCCGCTGCCGCTCCGCGAGTTCCAGGAGGCCGATTTCTCCGAGAGCGACAGGAGCCGCGACCCGTTCCGGAGCTTCGAGTCGCTCTTCGCGACGCAGGCCCGGGGGCGGGTGACGATCCAGCGGCAGGTCCTCGTGGATCGCTTCGCGCTCGACGAGCTCAAGCTGGTCGGCGTCGTCTCGCGCGCGCCCGCCCGCGCGCTGATCACCGACCCGACCGGCCTCGGGTGGGTGATCAAGGTGGGCGACTTCGTCGGCAAGGCCGAGATCGTGCACGCCGGCGGCCCCACCGGCGTCGACGTGGCCGTGAACTGGCGCGTCGACAGGATCCGCGACTCCGACGTCGTCTTCATCCGCGAGGACCCGTCGCACCCCGAGATCCCGCCGACCACGCGCGTGATCGCGCTGAGGCCGCTCGGCGACGACGACGGGTCGTTCCTCGGCAGCCCGTGAACGTCACGAATTGGGCCCACCCCGGGCACCCGAAGTAGCCTCCCGGCAGCGTGACGCGACCTCGCGTCACCGCGAAGCGGGAGTGCAATGAAGAGCAATCGAGACTATCGCCCGAAGCGGGGCGCGCTTCGCCGTGCTGCGGTGCTCGGGGTGATGTTGAGCCTCGGCGCTCCTGCAGGAGACGCAGGCGCCGCCGCCCCGATCAAGGTCAGCGACGTCAGGCTCGCGGCGCCGGCGGACGACAGGGCCGAGATCGTGGTGGCGACGAGCGGCGAGCCGCGCTTCTCGGCGAGGATCGCGGACGGCGGCAAGCGGCTCCTCATCGATCTCGAGGGCGCCGAGATGAGCGGGGCGCCCGGCGCGATCACGGACGGCAACGCGATCGTGGCCGGGGTGATGACGCAGGGCTTCGGCAAGGCGGCCCAGCGCACGACGCGGTTGCTCGTGCAGCTCGCGCGCCCGGCGGCCTACCGGATCCGCGCCGAGCAGGGCGCGCTCGTTGTCGAGCTGGCCGCCGCCGCCGCGACCGCGCCCATGGCGGCGCGGGCCCCGAGCGGCCCCGCGGCGGCGCCGCCGGCCCGCGAGCCGGCGGCGGTCACCGACGTGCGCTTCGAGCACCAGGCGACGATCGATCGGGTCATCATCGAGCTCTCGTCGATCCCGAGCTACCGCGAGTCGACAGGCAAGGGGGGCCGACGCGTCATCGAGCTGAGCGGCGTGCGGCTCCCGGACGCGCTCCAGCGCACGCTCGACGTCGGCGCCTTCGGCGGCCCGGTGCGCGCGATCTCGACGTTCCGGCGCAAGAGCGACGGCTCGAAGGTCGTCGTCGAGGTCGAGCAGTCCGAGGGCGCGGCGGGCGCCGTCGCGCGCGAGGGGAACGCGCTCGTGCTCAGCGTGGCGCGGGGGGCGCTGCCCTCGACCCTCTCCGGGATCGGCGCGGACGGGCGCGCGGCGCGGCGGACCCGCACGGTCGCGCGCGAGGAGGCGCTCGACGGCGGCGCGCCGCGGATCGAGACGTCGTTCGAGGGGGCGGACGGGGGGGTGGGGGCAGAGCCCAGCTTCGCCGGGCGCAGCCCCCACCAACCGATGAGCAGCCAGGAGTCGCTCGTCGAGCCGGACCAGGCCGGCGCCTTCATGCCCGCGATCGCCGGGCAGCAGCGGCGGTTCACGGGGCGGCGCATCGACCTCGACCTGAAGGACGCGGACATCCACAACGTCCTCCGGCTGATCTCCGACGTCGGGCGGGTCAACATCGTGACCGCCGACAACGTGAGCGGGACGGTCACCATCCGCATGCGCAACGTCCCGTGGGACCAGGCGCTCGAGACGGTGCTCCAGGCGAAGGGCCTCGGCGTGGTCCGCCAGGGCAACATGATCCGCGTCGCGCCGATCGCCGACCTCAACAAGGAGCGGGAGCTCGCGATCGCGCGGCGCAAGAGCGAGCTCCAGCTCGCGCCGATCGAGACGCGGCTCATCCCGATCAACTACGCGGACGCGCGGGACCTCCAGGATCGCTCGAAGGACATGCTGTCGCCGCGCGGCTCGCTCGCTGTCGACGAGCGGACGAACGTGCTCATCGCGCGCGACGTCGCGGGCAACCTGAACCAGATCGAGGAGCTTGTCCGCTCGCTCGACACGCAGACGCCGCAGGTGCTGATCGAGGCGCGCGTGGTCGAGGCGACGAGCCGCTACGTGCGCGACATCGGCATCCAGTGGGGCGGCGACGGGACGTTCAGCGCGGCGACCGGCAACCCGACGGGGCTCGTGTTCCCGTCGGCGATCGGCGTGACCGGCGGCGCGACCGACTCGAACACCCCGACCGGCGGCCTCTCGCCGTTCGCGAACCAGGTCGCCAACCCGAACTTCGCGGTGAACCTGCCGGCGATCGTCGGCACCGGGACCGGCGGCGCGCTCGGCTTCACGCTCGGCTCGATCAACAACACAGTCAACCTCGGCGTCCGGCTCTCCGCGGCCGAGGCGAGCGGCATGCTGCGGATCGTCTCGAGCCCGCGCATCCTCACGCTGGACAACAAGGAGGCGCGGATCAGCCAGGGCACGCTGATCCCGTTCTCACAGATCAGCGCCCAGGGCGTGCAGACGACGTTCCAGGAGGCGAAGCTCCAGCTCCTCGTGAAGCCGCACGTCACCTCGGACGGCAGCGTCGCGATGCACGTGAAGATCAACCGCGACGAGCCCGACTTCAACCAGACCTCGGCCCGCGGCGACCCCACCATCCTGAAGCGCGAGGCCGAGACCGACCTGCTCATCATGGACGGGCACACGGCGGTGATCGGCGGGATCTTCACCCGCAACACAGGCCGGAACCTCGATCAGGTGCCGTTCTTCGGGGACATCCCCATCCTCGGCCTGCTCTTCCAGCGGCGCCGCGCGAGCGACACGCGGAGCGAGCTCGTCATCTTCCTGACGCCGCGGATCGTGAACCGCGCCGAGGCGCTCGGCCGGTAGCGCGCCGCGCCTTCGTCCCGGCGCGGCGCGCCTCTTCGCCGGTCAGACGCGCTTCCGCCGGGGCGGCTCGCGCATGTGCGGGACGGCGTCCATCACGAGCCGGCGCAGCCACGCGCGCGCCGGGTCGTGCTCGGTCCGGCTGTTCCACGCCATGGCGATCTCGATCGGCGGCAGCTCGAACGGCAGGTCGAAGGTGCGGAGCGGCAGCACGCTCGAGAACGCCCGCCCGAGGCGCGTGGCCACGGTCGCCACGAGGTCCGAGGCCGTGACGACGTGCGGCAGGAGGAGCACGTTCGGCACGACCATGACCTCGCGGCGCGCGACGCCGCGCGCGGCGATGAGGTCGTCCGCGACGCCTTCGTGCGCGCCTTGCGCGCGGGGCCGGGAGGCGACGACGTGCGGGAGGGCGGTGTAGGTCGGCAGGTCGACGCGCCCGCGCGCGGTCGGGTGGCTCGCGCGCGCGAGCCCGGCGAAGCGGTCCTCGAAGAGCGCCGCGCGGCGGAGGTCGGACGGGAGGCCGTCCGGCGGGAGGACGCCGATCGCGAGGTCGATCTCGCCGTGGCGGAGCGCGTCCACCGCGCGGGCGTCGAGGGGGAGCAGGTGGACGGCGAGCCGCGGCCCGCCCTGCGCGAGCGCGGCGTTGAGCTGCGGCAGGAGGAGGAGCTCCACGTACTCGGTCGTGGCGATCCGGAAGGCGCGGTCGCTCGTCGCGGGGTCGAAGGCCGGCGTCGTCCCGCCGAAGAGGCCCGCGAGATCGAGCATGATCGCCGCGACCTGCGGGGTCATCGCCTCGGCGCGCGAGGTGAGCGCCATCTGCCGGCCGACCCGGATGAGCAGCGGGTCGGAGAAGAGCTCGCGCAGCCGCGTCAGCGCGTGGCTCATGGCGGGCTGGCTGAGGCCGACCCGGCGGGCCGCGAGCGTCACGCTGCGCTCCTGGAGCAAGGCGTCGAGCGCGATCACGAGGTTGACGTCGATCGCCGAGAGATTCACGGGCGGGATATAGACCGGCCGCCGTATCCACGAAGCGGATACTTACGTTTTCTTGCGCGCCGGGCGCCGGGGCGCGGTGGTGCGCTGCAAGTGGTTGGAGTTACAGACCAATCGTCGGCAAACCGCGGCCGCGCGCGGGAAAGCGCGGCGGCGTGGGCGGGATGACCGATCCGGCGCTCGCGGCTGCTGGTCGCGCGGCCGGCCTGGCTGCTACGGTCGCCCGCGGCTCCACCGACCGGCGGCGCCCCGCGGAGACCATGACATCGACCGTTCTGCTCGGGGGGATCGATTTCTTCCACCTCATGAACGATCGCGCCATGCGATCGCGCGGCCAGGCCGGCAATCACTGCCTGTACGTGCTCGAGCTCGACGGCCGCCTCGACGTGGGCCGACTCGCGGCGCGCCTCGAGCGCGCGACCCGGGTGCTGCCCGAGCTCCGCTTCCGGCTCGACAACAGCGTCCTCGGCCGGGCCGGGCGGCCCCGCTGGGTTGTCGATCACCACCGGCGCGCCCCCGCGCCGCGGCTCCACGAGGTGGCCGGCGAGCGCGAGCGCGCGGCGCGCGTCGAGGCGCTGCTCGCGGACCGGATCTCCGTGGAGCGACCGTGGGCGCTCGACGTCGTGCGCGCGGCGGGGGAGGGCGACACGGTGGTGTTCCGCCACCACCACGCGCTGACCGACGGCAGGGGCGCCGACAGGCTTGTCGCCTGGCTCGGCTCTGGCAGCGGCGACGCGCCGGACGACCCGCCTCTCTGGCAGGAGCGGCACGACACCCCGGAGCGCCTGCTGGCCGCCCTCGGCCGCGACGAGCGGCTCGCCCTCGCGCGCGCTTACAAGGCCCACGTGCTGGCGCTCGGGCGCGCGCCGATCCTGTCGCTCGCGCGGGCGTGCGCGCGCGACAGGATCGGCGCGCGGGCCGCCGTCTCGCGCGTCCACCGGCTCACGCTCTCGGCGGACGAGACCCGGGCCTTCGACGTCCGGGTGCGGCAGCGCGCGCGCCTGGCCGAGTCGAGCCTGCTGCTGATCGCGGCGACGCGGCTCGCCGACAGGGCGCTCGTGGCCCGCGGCTTCGCCCCGCCGCACCACGTGATCCCGCTGCCCCTCTCGCTCGACCCGAAGGCCGGCTCGCGGCGGCTCTTCGGCAACCACCTCACGATGGTCCTGCTCTCGCTCGGCCGCGACGAGCTTCACGACGACGCCCGCGCGGTGGCCCGCCTGGCCGAGCAGCAGCGCGCGATGGTGCGCGACAGGCTCGACCTCGCCATGGTCGCCGCGCTCGATCTGGCGCGCTGGCTCCCCGGGCCGGTGTACCGCTGGCTCGGCGACCAGCCGTTCCAGGGGGAGCTCGCCTCGCTGATCGTCTCGAACCCCGGCGCCGTGACGGTGGAGCGGTTCGCGGGGCTGCCTGTGCGCTCGGCCTACCCGCTGCCAGCGGTGGTCTCGCCGCCGGGCTTCCAGGTCATCTTCAGCCGCTTCGGCGGGCGCCTCTCGGCGTCGATCGTCCACGGCGACGGGCTGCTCCGCCCGGACGAGGCCGCGGCGATGCCGGCCGCGCTCCGCGCCGAGCTGCTCGGCGAGCCCGGGCCGGCGGCCGCGGTATAAGGGCCGGCGTCATGCGCAACGTCGACATCGTCATCATCGGCAGCGGCATCGCCGGCGGCCTCCTCGCGCGGCAGCTCCGCCTCGCGTGCCCCGATCTCGGGGTCCTCGTGCTCGAGGCCGCCGCGGCGATGGAGGATTACAAGGTCGGAGAGAGCACGGTCGAGGTCGCGGCCAACTACATGGTTCGCCGGCTGAACCTCGGCACGTACCTCTACCAGCACCAGCTCCCCAAGAACGGGCTCCGCTTCTTCTTCGACTCGGAGGGCAAGGATCTCCCGCTCCCCCGGATGAGCGAGATCGGCTCCGACCACATGCCGTTCCACCCGAGCTTCCAGCTCGAGCGCGCGCGGCTGGAGCGCGATCTCGTCACGATGAACCGCGCCGCGGGCGCGGAGGTCGAGCTCGGCGCCAAGGTGGTCGACGTCGCGATCGACGGTCGCGGGCGGCACCGGGTCGTCTACGAGCAGGGCGGCGAGCGGCGCGAGGTCGCCTGCCGCTGGGTGTGCGACGCCTCGGGGCGGCGGCACGTTCTCTTCCGGAAGCTCGGCGTGAAGGTCCACAAGGAGACGCGCCTCAACACGGCGGCCGCGTGGGGCCGCTACCGAGGCGTCGCGGGGCTCGACGCGGTGACCGACGCCGCGTGGCGGTCGCGCGCGCGGTACACCTCCCGCCACCTGTCGACGAACCACTTCATGTACGACGGGTACTGGATCTGGTTCATCCCGCTCGCGGGTGACCTGGAGGGGACCGCGAACGCGGATCCCCGACCCGCGTTGATGAGCGTGGGCGTCGTGTTCGACAAGGACCGGATCGGCGAGGGCTCGGGCGCGGCGCTCCCCGGGCCGCGCACGCGCGCGGATTTCGAGCGGTTCCTCGGCGCCCACCGGGCCGCGCGCGAGCTGCTCGAGGGGGCGGAGCTCGAGGACTTCCAGAGCTACGCGCACCTGCCCTACCACGCAGCGCAGTACTTCTCGACCGACCGTTACGCGGTCACGGGCGAGGCGGGCGCGTTCACCGATCCGTTCTACAGCCCCGGATCCGATTTCATCGCGACAGCGAACGAGTTCATCACGCAGATGATCCTCTCCGACGTGGCCGGCGACAGGGCCGGGTTCGAGGAGAAGGTCGCGGCGTATGACGCGTACTATCGATTCAAGTACGACAGCACGCTCCGGCTCTACGAGCGCATGTACCCGATGTTCGGCAGCTTCGAGCTCTACCGGCTGAAGTACCTGCTCGACTTCAACAACTACTACAACCTCGTCGCCTGGCCGTTCATGGCCGATCGCGTGACGGACGTTGGGTGGATCCGGGAGGAGCTCAGGTTCACCGATCTGGTGTTGCGCGCCCTCTCCACGATGGGCGAGCACTTCGCGTCGCTGGCGGGTGACCTGGCCGCGCGCGGCGAGTACTTCGCGCAGAACGAGGGGCGCTTCGCCAACGGGCTCAACGGCGTCGCGCAGCTCGAGACGCGGCTCGGGCCGACGATCGACGAGGGTTTCCGGCGGGAGCAGGTCGACCGGGCGTACGGGAGCGTTTTCGCGGCGCTGGTGGAGCGGCGGCTCGGCGAGCCGGGGCTGTCCGACCGCGCGCGTGTTGTCTCGGAGCTCAAGCTCCCGCAGGTGCTCGTGTTCCGGGACA
The DNA here is from genome assembly GCF_051519835.1 of Sorangium sp. So ce176. Lineage (NCBI taxonomy): Bacteria > Pseudomonadati > Myxococcota > Polyangiales > Polyangiaceae > Sorangium > Sorangium sp. So ce176. Next base: position 8,435,318 of record NZ_CP150371.1, on the reverse strand, counting down.
TCACGCCCGAGCGGCTGTCGCGCCTCCTCGATCGCATCGCGGAGCGGATGACCCGGGAGCTCCGGGGCGAGTTCCCGGACGCGGGGGTCGAGCGGGTGGAGCTCGGGGCGGGCGGTGAGGTCTCGGTGACCGGGCCGGCCGTGGGGACCGGCGCGCACGCCGCGGTGCTGTCGCGGGCCCGGGCGCTCTGGGACGCGTCGGCGGGGTCGCTCGCTCACATCGCCCTCTAGGTTCCTGGGAGCTCTTCGCGCCGCCCGCTGTTTCTCCTGTACGCGCGTCCGTTCCGCAGTATCACAGGCGCCTGATGCGGTGGAGAGCAGCAGGTGGGCGTCTGGGTCCGTGGGCGGTTTCCCTGGCGCTGTCGATGGGCGCCGTCGGCGCGTGTGTCAGCGCCGTGGCCGAGGGTGGCGCGTCCCCTGCGTCGCAGCAGGATCCGTCGGGCCATGGCTGGGTGACAGCGGCGACGCAGGACGCTGGGGGCCCGCGGTGTCCGCACGGCGCGCTGGAGGATCCGCACCGTGGTTTCGTGCGCTGTCTGGAGCCGGGCGAGGCCGATGCCGGCTGGCTCCCGCCGCCGCCGCAGCCCGAGCCCCCTCCGGACGACGCAGGCGCTCCGCCCCCGGATGGCGGCGACGCCGGCCCCATCGACGGCGGCGCCCCGGACGCCGCCGTCGTCTCGGCCCCGCCTCCCGTCGTGGAGATCAGGGAGCCCGAGTTCATGAACGGCGACGTCCCGAACGTGGCCAAGCGTCTCGAGAAGGTCTCCCCCGATCTCGCGCAGTGCGTCGCCGATCATGGCGGGCTTTCCGGCGCATCGGGCAGCGTCAAGATCCAGTTCCTGGTCCGTGCCCGTGGTCGTGCCGAGGGGGTCGAGATCCTGGAGGCCCGCGGTGTGACGCCCGACGCCCAGCGCTGCATCCGTCAATTCCTGAAGAACCGCGCCATCGGCGCCCCCAGCGCCGACCCCGTCGGCGTCACCGTCACCCTCTCCCTTCGCGCCGCGAAATAACGAAGCCCCCATCCCCTGCGAGGTGGTGATCCATCCCTCGCGAGGTGGTGATCCATCCCCTGCGAGGTGGTCCTCCATCCCTGGCGAGGTGGTGACCCATCCCCTGCGAGGTGGTCCTCCATCCCCTGCGAGGTGGTTCTCGATCCCTGGCGAGGTGGTCCTCCATCCCTGCGAGGTGGTTCTCGATCGCTACGGGGGCCGGGGCGGGAGGGGGTGGTTCGCGGGCGGGCGGGCGGGGGTGGGCCCCACGAATCCGAGGGCCGGCCCGCACCGCAGTCACCACCTCCCGGATCGAGCCCCCCGTTCCTCTGGCACTAGCCCCCCAAAAGGCCCGAGTTCGTGGGGGGACCCCCGCCCGCCCGCCCGCGAACCACCCCCTCCCGCCCCGGCCGTTGCCCTCTGGATCCAGGACAAGGAGAGGTTGACGCAGCCCCCACCGCTCCTATCCTGCCCCGCCGCTGTGCCCGACCCGACGCTCACCCGCGAGATCGCCCGCCGAAAGACGTTCGCGATCATCTCCCATCCCGACGCTGGCAAGACCACCCTCACCGAGAAGCTCCTGCTTTACGGTGGCGCGATCCAGCTCGCCGGCGCCGTGAAGGCGAAGAAGGCGCGGGCCCACGCCGTGAGCGACTGGATGGAGATGGAGCGCGAGCGCGGCATCTCCATCTCGACCAGCGTCCTTCAGTTTCCGTACAAGGGCCGCCTCCTGAGCCTTGTCGACACCCCCGGCCACGCCGACTTCAGCGAGGACACCTACCGCGCGCTCATGGCGACCGACGCGGCCATCATGATCCTCGACTGCGCCAAGGGCGTCGAGACGCAGACGAAGAAGCTCTTCCGGGTGTGCAAGCTCCGGCAGATGCCGATCTTCACGTTCGTGAACAAGCTCGACCGCCCGGGCCGCGACCCGTTCGAGCTCATCGGCGAGGTCGAGGAGGTCCTCGGCATCGGCGTCTACCCGGTCACCTGGCCCATCTTCGCGGGCGGCAAGTTCCGCGGCGTGTACCACCGCGAGCGCAAGCAGGTGTTCCTGTTCGAGCTCGTCGCGCACGGCGCCGAGATCGCCCCGATGGAGGTCGTGTCGCTCGACGCCCCCGAGCTCGTCGACGCCGTCGACGAGGAGGGCGCCCGCCAGCTCCGCGAGGACATCGAGCTCATCGACGCCGCCGGCGACGCGCTCGACCGCGACAAGCTCGCCCGCGGCGAGGTCACGCCGATGTTCTTCGGCAGCGCCATCACCAACTTCGGCCTCCCGCAGTTCCTGGACGCCTTCATCGAGCTCATGCCCCCGCCCGCGCCGCGCGGCAGCGACAAGGGCCCCATCGCCCCGGACGACGACCGCTTCACCGCGTTCGTCTTCAAGATCCAGGCGAACATGGACCGGGCCCACCGCGACCGGATCGCGTTCCTCCGCGTCTGCTCCGGCAAGTACGAGCGCGGCATGAAGGTGCACCACGTCCGCCTCGACCGCGACATCCGGCTCACCAACCCGGTGCAGTTCATGGCCCAGGAGCGCACGCTCGTGGAGGACGGCTTCGCGGGCGACATCATCGGCGTCTTCGACCCGGGGCTCTTCCTCATCGGCGACACCCTCTGCAGCGGCTCGCCCGTGAAGTACGCCGCGCTGCCGCAGTTCCCGCCGGAGCAGTTCGGCCGCGTCGTCATGGTCGACCCGATGAAGCGCAAGCAGCTCAAGAAGGGGCTCGATCAGCTCGCGCAGGAGGGCTCGGTGCAGCTCTTCCGGCCGCCGGAGGGGCGCGAGGGCGAGGCGATCCTCGGCGTGGTGGGCGAGCTCCAGTTCGACGTCGTGAAGCACCGGCTCCTGGCCGAGTACGGCGTCGAGGCCCGGATCGAGCGGCTCTCGTTCAGCATGGCCCGCTGGGTCGAGGGCGAGCCGGTGCCTCTCGCCGAGCTCGAGTCGAACCTCTACGGCTACGGCGCCCTCGACGTGCACGGCAGCGCGGTCGTGCTCTTCAAGGGCGACTGGCAGCTGGAGAGCTGCGCGAAGGCGTTCCCCAAGACCCGCTTCGTGGAGCTCGGCGGCTCGATCAACCCCGTGTGAGCGGCGGCCGCGCCCGCGGCCGCCATTCCCCGCCCGCGGCCGCTACTCCGCCAGCAGCGCTTTGAGGTGCCGCACCGACGGCGAGCCGTAGCTGAGCAGCCGGTCGTGGTAGGCGCGCTCCGTGAAGCCCGGCTTGCCCTGGTGCTCGGCGCGCAGGCGCATCATCTCGGTGAAGCCGTGGTAGTAGGTCGTGAGCTGCGCGCTCGTGAGCCGGGCGCGCCGCCACTTGCCGACGGCCTCGCCTTCCTCCTGGAACGCCTCCTTCGTCATGAGCGCGAGCGCCTCCGTCTCGTCCATCGCGCCCGCGTGCACCCCGTTGTCGAGGAGCGCGTTCACCGCCAGGCGCAGCACCATCTTCTGGCGCTGCAGCCGCACCTTCGGGCCGCCGAAGCCGTGGTGGGCCATCAGCCACTCGGTGTAGACCGCCCACCCCTCGACGAACGGGCCGCTCGAGAACACAGCGCGGATCTTCGAGGGGAACCTGTTGTTGTGCATGAGCTGCAGGAAGTGGCCCGGCATCGCCTCGTGCACCGTGAGCTCGGCGAGCATGCTCTGGTTGTACTCGCGGTAGAACGAGTCGACGCGCGCCCGCGGCCAGCCCTCCGGCGTCGGCGCGATCGCGAAGAACGTCTCCTGCTTCGGCTCGAGCGGGCCCGACGCGTCGCAGTAGGCGACCGCGACGCCGCGGCGGTACTCCGGCATCTCGATGACCTGGCACGGCTCGTCCGGGATGCGCACGAGATCGCGCTCGCGGACGAACGCCGTCGCCGCGGCGAGGAGCTTCTCCGACTCCTTCACGATGGTGGCGTTCGTCGGGCGCTCGGCCGCGACAGCGTCGAGGACCCTCCGGATCGCGGCCATCTTCTCGTCCCGCGTCTCGACCTTCGGGAAGGGCTGCTTGCCGAAGAGCGTCGGCCAGAGCTCCCTCGAGGTCTCGAGCATCTCCGCGTGCGTCTGCGCGAGCAGCGCGCGGGCGTCCTTGACCACCTCGTCGATGTCGACGGACGCGTCGTCGAGCGCGAAGCGGAGCTTCTCCTCGAAGCGCGCGCGGCCCAGCCGGAAGTCGCCGGTGCTCCTCGGGAGCAGGTCCTTCTCGAGGAACGCCTGGAAGTCCTCGAGCGCCGCGGCAGCGGCGCTCGCCGCCGCCTCGAGCTCGGCCTTCTGCGCCGGGACCTCCGCGAAGCGCGAGGGCAGCTCGTCCTTGCAGAGCGCGATGAGCCCCTGGTTCTGCGTGATCGCCGTCTCGGTGTAGATCCGCGGGGGCGCCGCCGTGAGCCGCTGCTTCGCGGTCCGGACCAGCGCGGGGACGCCCGAGAGGCGGCCGCCGAGGCTCCGCAGGCGCTCCTCGAGCGGCGCGAAGCTGCGCGTGATCAGCGGGTCGAGCCCGTCGCCGACGAGGCCGGTGTAGACCATCGGGTTCCACGTCGCCTCGCGGAGCTCGTCGATCGCGAACAGCGCGGAGCGGAGCTGGTTCTCGATCATGGCCGCGTCGACGCGGCCCTGGAGGCCGAGCGCCTCCGCGGGCACAGCGCGCAGCTCGGCCAGCGCGCCCTCGAGCGCGCGCCGCCGCGCCGCCTCGCCCTGCTCGCTGACGTCGGGCCACAGGGCGTCGTACCGGTGGTCGCCGGCCTCGGTGGCCCGGACCGGCTCGTCCCGCAGGTGCTCCTCGAGCACGCGCGTCGACAGCGCCGCGAGCGCCTGCTCCGCGCCCGCCGCCCCGGCCCGGGCGCCGCCCGCGCTCACGACGGCCTCCTTCGCCCCGGGCTGCGCGGGCGGCAGGGCGGCGGGCTCTGCCGAGCCGCACGCGCAGAGGTGCGCGAGGAGCAGGGGGAGACAACCGAGGAGCGCTCCACGGGGTCGGTGGAGAGCCTGGCGTGTCTGGGATCCGCGGAAAGAAGAACGCTCATCGGAGGCACCCTGTCGTCGCACCTGCGCGTTCTAGCGCCGGCGAGCGGAGAAGGGAACGTGCGGTCGGGTGAGCCGCGAGGTCGCGGCGCGTCACGGCGCGCTGCCGAGCGAGGCCTTCGCGAGGCGAGAGATCGCGTCCATGTCGCCGTGCACGGCGTCGAGCAGCGGGCCGAGCGCGAGCCGGAGCTGCTTCGAGTTCGGGTGGCGGAGGACGCGCGCCACGTTCTCGGCCGCCAGCTCGCTCAGGTCCTGCTCGGCATAACGATCGACCTGGGCGCCGGAAAGCGCGAGGCCCGGGAAGGCGGTGCGGCAGAGCGCGTCGACCAGCTCCGCCACGACGCCCGGCGCGATGCCCGCGGTGCCCAGCGCCATGCGCGCCTTCTGCGCGCTGATCGCGCACGACTCCGCGCGGAGCTGGCTGATCACGGGCGAGCCGAGCGTCGTGTGCCAGCGGGAGAGCTCGGCGGCCCGGCTCGCCTCGAGCTCGCCCGGCGGCGCGTCCGAGACCGGCAGGAGCGCGGCCAGCACGTCGGCCGCGCCGGGGTCGATCGCGACGCGGCGCACGATGATCAGCTCGTGGGCCCGCAGGCACCCGATGAGCAGCCGCGCGGACGCGTCGCGCAGGAGCGGCGCGAGCGCGGCCGCGATCACCGTGGGCGGCGAGCCGATGAGCCCGGGGCTCGACCCGCGCCCGTTGCCCGCCCCGGCGCCGCGCAGGCGCTGCGCGCCGGAGCTCGGCGGCGAGCGCACGCTCTTGGGAGGGGGCACGCTCGACGGCGGCGCGTTGCGGTCGATGACAGGCGAGGCGCCGGACATCAGCCCGAGGCCGCGGCTGCTCGCGGGCGCCGCGCCCCAGCCGGGACCGCTCGGCGGTGGCCGGCTCGACGGGGTGCCCCCGCCCGCGCTCCGCGACGGATCGTGGACGAGCACCGGGCTCGACCCGGCGCGCCGCGACTGCGTGGTGCGGTCGGTCACCACGTGCAGCGCCGCGAGCTCGATCGCGCGCAGCGCCGGGACGCCGCGCGGCGCCCGGGCCGCGATCGAGGCGGCGAGCTCTGCCTCCCTGCCGAGGAGCGACGCCTGCGCCGCGATCTCGCGCAGCAGATCTCCGGCGACCTGCGCGCAGCGCTCCGCGGCCCTGTCCGCGGTGCTCTGCGTCTGCGGCTCCTTGAAATAGAGCGTTAACTTACCCCTGACGTTCTCGCCGCGCGCCGCCGCCGTCACCACCTGCGATGCGCTCTCGACGTTGGCAGGTTCGCGCCCCCCGAAAGGCCAGAATCCCATACGCCCATTGTCGCGCGATCTCGAGCCCGGGCGCGAGCGCTTCGAGTGTCCGCCGCCTCACGCCCCCTCAATGGCGAGGCGGAACGGACACATAGCGATTCCCACGCTCGTAGAAGCGCCACGGCTTCTCCGCCCACGCACCTGCATAGTCGACGTTGATGCGGGGCGACCTGCCGATGGGGCCCGCGGCGCCGGAGAGCAGCGAGAGCCGGGCGCCGCAGACATCCATGCCGTACGCGGCGCGGTCGAGGCCCAGCGCCTGGCACAGCTTCCCCGGCCCGTTGGTCAGCTCGATCCGCCCCGGCGCGATACCCCGCCGTCGGCTCATGAGCGACAGGCCGATCACCGGCTCGACGGCGCGGACGAGCACCGCGTGCGGCTTCCCCTCCGAGGCCACGACGATGTTGAACGCCCAGTGCATGCCGTAGAGCAGAAACATGTACGCGTAGCCCGGCGGGCCAAACATGACCTCCGTCCGCGCTGTCCGGCGTCCCCCGGCGCTGTGGGCGGCGAGATCTTCCGGGCCGCGGTAGGCCTCGGTCTCGACGATGCGTCCGGCGGCGATGCCCTCGGGCGTGCTGTGGACGAGCACCTTGCCGATGCACGCCCGGGCCACGACGAGCGCGGGGCGGGCGTAGAAGTCGCGGGGCAGCGGCGCCGCTCCATCGAGGAGCGCGCGGGGCTCGGGGGTGGGGGGCACGGCGGGCTCCGGTCAGACGGCGGGGGGGCGCGCGGCCCGGAAGCGCGCGTCGATGAACGCGAGCACGTCGTCGCGGTGCTTCCTGGCCTGGAGCTCGTGGTGGAACACCGCCGCGATCTCCATCGCGGGCGAGATGACGTAGGTGATCCGCCGGGCGATCCCGACGATCGGCCAGAGGACGTCGTAGGCGCGGCAGACGCCGCGATCGCGGTCGGCGATCATCGGATAAGGGACCTTGTGCGCCTCGGCGAAGCGGCACTGCGTCTTCTGGTCGTCGGTGCTGACGCCGACGATGCTCGCCCCCGCGAGCGCGATCTCGGCGTGGTTGTCGCGGAAGAGCTGGGCCTCGACAGTGCACCCGGGCGTGAACGCCTTCGGGAAGAAGTACACGACGGTGCAGAGCCCGCCCTGCTTCGACAGCACGAAGCGCTGGCCGTCGATGGCCACCTCGTCGATCTCCGGCGCGCGCGCCCCGACCTTCAGCATGTGGCCGCAATCTGCCGCAACTCGCCGCCCGCGTCGACAGGCGCGGCGGCGCGGCGCCCCACGACGCCGCGCGCGGCAGGGCGCCGCGCGGCGGCGTGGAGCGCCGCGCCCGACCCGCGCCGCGCCGCGGGCGTCACGTGTCGATGCCGAGCCGCTTCAGCCGGTAATAGAGAGTCGTGCGCTGCATCCCGAACTGCCGCGCTACCTCGGCCTTGTTCCCCCCGCAGCGCTCGAGGGCGGCGAGCAGCTCCCGCCGCTCGATGTCGTCGAGCTGGGAGCTCAGGTCGACCTTCGGCCGCGACGACGCCGGCGCGGCGAGCGCCTTCCCTGTCGCGTCCGCCTCGCCCGCCGCCGGCGCGGCGCCATGACGCGCGCGGGCGGGCGGCTCGGTCGGCTGCGGGCGCGCCGTGAACGCGAGGTGCTCGGGCTGGATCACGTCGCCGCGCGAGAGGATGGCGGCGCGCTCGACGACGTTCTCCAGCTCGCGCGCGTTCCCGGGCCACGCGTACGCCGTGAGCTTCGCGATCGCCTCCTCGGAGAGCGAGGTGGCCGCGCGCGCGTTGCGGCGCGCGTACTTGCGCAGGAAGTGCTCGGCGAGCGCCCGGATGTCCTCGCGCCGATCGCGGAGCGGCGGCAGCCTGAGCGGGAACACCGAGAGCCGCGAGACGAGCTCCGGCAGCACGCCCGCGCGCGCCCAGGCCTCCTCGATGCCGGGGGTCAGCGACAGCACGACGCGCACGTCGACGCGGGTGGTCTCCGTCGAGCCGATCCGCTCGACCTCGCCGTCGGTGAGCACGCGGAGCAGCCTCGCCTGCAGCGACGGCGCGAGCGGCGCCGGCTCGTCGAGGTAGATCGTCCCGCGGTGGGCGAGCTCGAGCCGGCCCGCGCGCTCGGCGAACGCGCCGTCGAAGGCGCCCCGCCGCCAGCCGAACAGCTCGCGCTCGAGCGCGTCGCCCCGGAACGCGGCGCACGTCACCTTGACGAACGGCTGCTCCTCCCGCGGGGAGCCGACGTGGATCGCCCGGGCGACGACCTCCTTCTCGGCCCCCTCCTCGCCCTCGATCAGCACGTGCGTCGCCGCCTTCGCCACCTCGCCGATCCGGGCGGAGACCTCGCGCATGGCCTCGCTCTCGCCGGCGATCTCGCCGAAATCGATCGGATCCCGCTGCTCGCGCTCGAGGTAGCCGGCGTAGTGCGCGAGCTGCTCGCGCAGCCGCCGGTTCTCCCGGAGGGTCGCGACCCCGGCGATCGTCTGCCGGAGGACGACGGCGAGCTCCTTCGAGTTCCAGGGCTTCTGGATGTACCGGTCGACCACGCCCGAGTTCACCGCGTCGATGAGCACCGCCATGTCCGCGTAGGCGGTGAGCAGCACGCTCGCCGCGTCCGGCCTCCGCTCCTTCGCCTGCTTGAGGAACTCGATACCGCTCATCCCCGGCATCCGCTGGTCGGCCACGATCACCGAGGGATCGAGCCGAGCGAGCAGCGAGAGGGCCTCGGCGCCGCCGAGCGCGTAATGGAGCTTGAACGACTTCCTGAAGGCGAACCGGAACGCATCGAGGTTGTCCTGCTCGTCGTCGACGACGAGGACGTCGAAGCTGTTCCAGTCCAGATCGCGCATCGGGTCGCCCTGCCTCCCAGAGTTACTACAGCTCGGCGCGATCGTGGCAGCGGAGGCGCGCCAGGCCGGCGCGCGGCGCGCGGCGCGCGGCGCGAGGCCAGCAGCCGCTGCGCCGTCGCGCCGCCGCACCCGCCTCGGTCGGGCAGGCGGGGACGGCGGCTCGCGCGGCGCTCGGTCCCCGCCGCTCGCCGCTCGCCGCTCGCCGCGCCCGGGCGGGGGCGAGCGACCTTGCGATCGCGACGCGCGACGTCGGCCCGCGCGCCGGGTGGATCGATTTCTCCGCCGCCCCAGAAATACGCGGTAAGCTCCGCCCCCGCCCGCAAAGAGGGCGGGCTGGGCGAGCCCCACACGGAGGAAGCCGGATCATGCTCGAGGATGTCATCAAGGAGCTGCGCGAAGGGATCGACAAGGCCATCGAAGCTCTCCGGCGGGACCTGGCGAAGGTGCGCACCGGGCGCGCGAACGCGGCCATGCTCGACAGCCTCCGCGTCGACTATTACGGCGTGCCGACGCCGATCGTGCAGATGGCCACGGTGTCCGTGCCGGAGCCGCGGCTCATCACGGTCAAGCCCTGGGAGAAGAACCAGGTCAAGGCGGTCGAGAAGGCAATCCGGGAGAGCGATCTCGGCTTGAACCCGCAGACGGACGCGGACCTCATCCGGCTGCCAATCCCGCCGCTGACGGAGGAGCGGCGCCGGGACATGGTGAAGCTCACGAAGAAGAACGGAGAGGAGTGTAAAGTTGCGATCCGGAAACACCGCCGGGACGCCAACGAGATGATCGACGCCCTCGAGAAGGACGGCGAGGTCAGCGGCGACGAGGCCGAGCGGGCCAAGAAGAAGGTCGAAGACGTGGTGGCCGAGGGGACCAGGCAGGTCGACGCTGTGATCGCGCACAAGGAAAAGGACATCCTGGACGTGTGACCCGGGGCCGCGGCGACGCGGGCTCCGGGGGCGCGGCAGAGCGCGAGGCGGCGGCGGTACGCTGCGGGGGCCTCTGGTAGCGCTCCGGGCGAGGCCGGGGCGTGGCGCGTGGCCCGGAGTCGAGACGGGCGCCGGTGCCCGCGACGACAATGAAGCGTCCAATGAAAAAGAGGCTTGCGGTCCCCCCGGTCCGAGTCGGTAGGATCAGGAAGGTCGGCGAGCGGGCGTCTCGAGACGTCCATTGCGGCGCGAGAGGCCCTGCTTGACAGGTTTTCGGTAGCATGAAACGGTTGGTGTTCGAAGCCGAAGGCCCGGAGCCGTCTCAAGGATTCCCGAGGTTATGCGAGCGATCGCTTCAGGAATGACGGACGTTGGTCTCCAACGCGACCACAACGAGGACAGCTACGCCGTCCTGTCGGAGTATGACCTGTTCATCGTCGCGGACGGCATGGGGGGCCACCGCGCGGGGGACGTAGCCAGCAGGCTGGCGACCGAGTCGATCGCGGACTTCTTCCGGTCCACGTCGCGGGAGGACGCCACCTGGCCATTCCACTTCGACACAAGCCTATCGGAGGAGGAGAACCGGCTCCAGGCGGGCATCCGCGTCGCGAACCGCCAGATCTTCGAGCGCAGCATCCGGTCCCGCGACTGCGCCGGGATGGGCACGACGGTCGTGGGGGCGCTCTTCTCGAAGAAGAAGAACCGCATCTACGTCGGCCACGTCGGCGACAGCCGCGCCTACCGCGTCCGCAAGGGCTCGATCAGCCAGCTCACGCGCGATCACTCGCTGTTCAACGACTACATCCTGGCGATGCCCGAGCTCACCGAGGAGCAGCGGGCCGAGCTGCCGCGCAACGTCATCACCCGCGCGCTCGGGATGAACGACAGCGTCGCCGTCGACCTGATCAGCGACGAGCCGCAGCCCGGCGACGTGTACCTGCTCTGCTCCGACGGCCTGAGCGGGATGCTCTCGGACGATCAGATCCTCCAGATCGTGAGCTCGACCGACGAGGTGCCGGAGATGTGCCGCCGCCTGATCGCCAAGGCGAACGAGAACGGCGGCGAGGACAACATCACCGCGCTCGTGATCCGGATCGACGATCAGGACGAGGCAGCGCTCCCGAACAGCGCGACGATCGGCCCGCCCGCCGACTCGCAGCAGCTCAGCTCGGGCGAGCGATCGACGGTCCCGGCGGCGTCGGCCTCGCGCCCCCAGAAGAGCTGAGGAGCGCCGACGCGGGGCGCGCCGTCAGCGCCCCGCGCTTCCCGCGCGCCCTCGGAGCGCGCGCGGGATCAGCGACCCGCGCGCCGCCCGGCGCGGCTCAGCTCCCGCAGCCGTCGAAGGCGAGCGCGCCCCGCCTGAGCTCGCACGAATAGCCGTCGTTCAGCATCGACAGGCACTCGAAGACGACCCAGATCTCGCCGGCGTTGACGCCCTGCTCGCTCTCGGGGACGAACCAGAACTGGCACGGGTCGGCCGGATCGGAGACGAACGTCTCGCCGCCCGTCCTCGCCGAGGAGAAGCTGATGCTGCCAGTGGCGGGCATCTCCTGGGTCGCCGCGGGGGTGATGGCGGGGATGTTGACGCGGATCTCGGCGGCCGTGGCGGGGTTCCTCGCCTGCGCGGAGACCTGGAAGGTGCCCGAGCCGGTCACGGAGCAGTCGATCGTGGAGCCTTCCTCGCCGTCGGTGAGCACCCGGACCCGCTGGGCCGAGGTCACGTCGCCGAGCGTCGCCGAGTGACCCGCCGCGTTGCAGGAGGCGCCCGGGTCGGCGAAGTTCATCGAGAACGCGCCGCGCGGGGTGGGCGGCGCCGGGTCGCTGCAGCCGAAGCCGAGCAGGGGGAGGAAGCCGAGCACGGGCACGAAGCCGAGGCGGGCGAGACGCATGGGAAGCTCCGGTGGTAGATGGCGGCCCCGAGGCCGCACATCGCTTCTATCGTACTCCGGGGCCCGCGATCAAACGGCGGCCGCGCCCGGCCGAACGGCGGCCGCGCGCGGCGTCGTCGCGCGCGCAGGCGTCACTCGAGCGCCTGCGCGACGTCGCCCCAGAGGTCCTCGGTCGCCTCCAGGCCGACCGAGAGCCGGAGCAGGCCGTCGGCGATGCCGAGCGCGTCCCGCGCCGCCGCGGGCACGGAGGCGTGGGTCATGATGGCGGGGTGCTCGGCGAGCGACTCGACGCCGCCGAGGCTCTCCGCGCAGGCGAAGATCGCGAGCCGCTCGAGGAACCGCGAGGCGACGGGGAGGCCGCCGCGCACGACGAACGAGATCATGGCGCCGGGCGCGAGCATCTGCCGCGCGGCGAGCGCGTGGCCGGGGTGCGTGGGGAGGCCGGGGTAGTTGACCGCCTCGACGGCGGGGTGCTCGGCGAGCCTGGCGGCGATGACCGCGGCCGAGGCGCACTGCTGGCGGACGCGCACGCCCAGCGTCTTGATGCCGCGGAGCACGAGGTAGCAATCGAACGGGCTCGGGACGGCGCCGATCGCGTTCTGCAGGAACCCGATCCGCTCGGCGAGGGCGTCCTCCGACGTGATGAGCGCCCCGCCGACGACGTCCGAGTGCCCGTTCAGGTACTTCGTTGTCGAGTGCGCCACGACGTGGGCGCCGAGATCGAGCGGCCGCTGGAGCACCGGCGTGGCGAAGGTGTTGTCGACGACGAGGAGCGCCCCGCGCGCGCGCGCGATCTCGGCGAGCCCGGCGATGTCGAAGATCTTGAGCATCGGGTTCGTCGGGGTCTCGATCCAGATCATCCGCGTGGCCGGGGTGAGCGCCTTACGGACGACGTCGAGGTCGCTCATGTCGACCGAGGTCGAGGCGATGCCCATCGGCCGCATGACCTTGTCGAAGAGCCGGAAGGTGCCGCCGTAGACGTCGTCGCCCGAGAGCACGTGGTCGCCGGGCCGGAGCGTGTGGAGCAGGGTGGCGCTCGCGGCGGAGCCGCTGCCGAAGGCGAAGCCGTGGCGCCCTCCCTCGATCGCGGCGAGGCACGCCTCGAGCGCCTTGCGGGTGGGGTTGCCGCTGCGCGAGTACTCGAACCCCTTGTGGTCGCCCGGCCGCTCCTGGGCGAAGGTGCTCGCGAGGACGATCGGGGTCATGACCGCGCCGCTCGTCGGATCCGGCGGCTGTCCGGCGTGGATGGCGAGCGTGTCGAGGGCGAGCCTGTCGTGACCTAGGTGGGGCTTCATGCGGTCGAGACTTATCTCATGCGCCGCTTGCGTCCACGGGTTTGGCGGCCAGGGGGACGTGGGCGCGCGCGACGTCCGGGCCGCCCTCGCCCCGCGGCGCGGCCGCGTCGAACGCGTCGAGCAGCGACCGCGCGCTGCCGGCGCGGCGCGCCGGATCGCGGTCGAGCTCGCGGGCGAGCGCGCGGCGCTGCCCGGGCGAGAGCGCGTCGGCGGCCGCGAGCGCGTCGAGGCAGAGGCCCGACTCGCTGATCTCGACGAGCACCGCGGCCTGGTCGCGCGCGCGCGTGAGCGGCGCGCCGGTGGCGAACGCGACGAGGGTCGCCGCCAGCGCATACACGTCGCCGGCCGGCGTCGGCGGCGACTCGCCGCGCGCGATCTCGGGCGCGACGAACGGGGCCGTGCCCCTGTCGGCTGTCTCGAGCTCCGGCTCCATCCCGCGGAACCGCGCGGCGCCGAGGTCGACGAGGCCGATGTCGCCGAGCGGGCCGAGCAGCACGTGATCGGGGCCGATGTCGCCGTGGGCGAAGCGGATCGGGCCCCCGGCGTCCTCGAGCTCCTGGAGCTCGGCGAGGGTCTCGATCGCGGTCCTGACGACGTGGACGACGAGCGAGGCGGGCGGCGGGCGGCCTCGGACGCGCCAGCCGTCGCGCACGTCACGGAGCGACGCGCCCTCGCGCCGGGTCTCGAGGAGGAAGGGGCCGTGGCGGTCGGCGCCGACGCGCGCGAGCGCGGGCAGGGCGGGGTGCCGGGCCAGCGCGAGCGCCTTGGCCTCGCGGACCATGGCGGCGCGCCCGGCGTGCGCGTGGAGGGCGCCGGGGGCGAGGCGCTTGCAGACAAGCGTGGAATCCCGCGTGGCGCCGTGCGTGGGACGCCGCGGCGCGTCGCGGAGCCGGACCAGCGCCACGTCGAAGGTGGCGCCCGCGCCGAGGTGCTCGATCAGCTCGGTGCCCTCGGGAGCGGGGTAGGGCACGGCCTAGCCGTCCCCGCGCTGCGCGGGGGCCAGCTCCTCGCACGCGCGGAGCCATTGCAGCGCCTCCTGGGCGCCGTCGCCGCCCCGCATCGCGAGCGTCCACCGCGCGTCGCGCCAGCGCGCCACGAACTCGGCCCAGGGCGCCGGCGCGTCGCTGCGCCCCGACAGGGCGGCGATCCTGTCATCGATGCGCTGGAGCGGGAACACAGGCTTGCCGAGCCCGAACCGCGCTTGCGTCCAGTGGACCACGCCGATGAAGAAGCCATACCGGCAGCGGCGAGTCGCCTCGTTCACGCCCACGACGGGGGACTTCCAGTCGAGGTGGATGTCGTCGAGCTCCGGCAGCCGTGGCTCGAGCTTGCCCACGCAGATGTGCACCGCCTCCTCGTCGGGCCTGTGCACCTCGCGCCAGCTGTCCGCGTCGAGCGGCTCGCCGCCCCGGAGGAGCGACGCGATGCTCCCCGGCAGCGCGCCGAAGAGCGCGCCCCGCTGGTGCTCGATCCCCCCGAGGATCGTGTCGCGCGCCATGCGGCGGCCGCCCGCTCCCGCGAGCCGGTCGTCGAGGCGCTCGCGCATCGCGGCCGGCTCTGCGTAGACCACCTTGAATCCGGCGCTCCCACCGAACCACACGTTGCGAAGATACATGATCTGCCTCGACAGCCCGAGCGCAGGGTCGATGTCACGGAGGCGCTCGAAGATGCGCACAACCACGTTGAGGCACGTCGGCCCGAGCCGGGTGAGCGCCTCGCCGAGATCGCGCGGCGCGGGGGCGCCCCAGAACGCGTTGTCCAGGTTGAGCTCCGCCCCGGGGCCCCCCGCGAGCCGGTCGGCGAGGCTCCTCTCGAGCGCCTCGCGGAGCGTGCCATCGAGCCCGGCCAGGTGCGGGCCCGCTCCGGCGTCGGCTGAACCGGTCATGCGGACATCCTATCACGGCCGCCCGCGCGGCCATCGCGCCGCCGCGCCCGCGTGAGCGCCGCGCCGCGCGATCGAGCTGCCGGCGAGCCGCGCGCTCGCCTCGCCCGCGCCTGCGCTGCGGCCGCCTGTGGGATGGCGGCGCACCTGCACGGGACGGCGGCGGGGGCCAACTTTTCCTCGTCTCGTGCGGCATATCACTGCGTTTGGCGCGAACGTGATAGAAGTCTTGAGAACGGCATGGATCCCAAGATTCTGGAGATGCTCTTCATCGCTGTGAGCAACGGCGTCGCCCTGTTCATCGGCGCTTACCTGGCGCGCAGATCGTCAGAGCTCAGCGAGGAGCGCCGGGCCGAGCACGAGCAGCGCACCGAGGCCCAGAGACAGCGGCGAGAGGCGCTCCTCGAGCGCCTGACGCTCCAGCGGTGCGCGCTCGACGAGTACGGGCGGATGGTCGTCCGGTGGTCCACGGTGCCGCCGTCCGGGGCGCAGCGGACGAAGGAGGACGACCTCGCGGCGGACCAGGAGTCGCTCGCGATGTACGCGCAGATGGCCAACGCGTTCGGGAGTCGCCAGTTCGCCGAGCAGGTGGCCGCGACGCTGCACGCCGTGCGCGCCGGCCGGGGGAACGTGCAGGTGTTCCCGTTCTCCGTGCAGATCGCCTCTGCCTGTTACCAGGAGATGATCCGGGCGATCTCCGAGCTGGAGAAGGAGATCGGCCTCCCGGCGCCGCGGTCGCCCGCGCGGCCGTTCCTCCCGGACGAGGAGCTCGCGAAAGAGGCGACTCGGCTGTTCTCCAGGAACGCCGTGGAGCGCTCCGGCATCGACCTCGGCATGGTCGATCAGATCCTGGAGCGCGTCCGGGTGAACCAGTCGGCCGAGGAGACGGACAGCCCCCGGTAGTCGGCGCTCCCCCGGGCCGCGCGACGAGCAGGGTCTCGTCGGGCCTACCGTCGTTGTGAGCCAGGTGCGAGCTCGGGTGATGGCGCGCCAGGGCTCACTGGGCCCATCCCAGCCGGATGAGCGCATAGAAGATCAGGAGCCGGGGCACCCGGAACAGCACCAGGGTGAAGAAGTAGCGCGGCGGGATGCGGTACAGCCCCGACAGATAACAGAGCATCGAGAAGGGGACCGGCGAGACGCTCCCGATCGCGATGGCCCAGTATCCATATCGCTCGAACAGGCGATCGATCCTGGGCCGCGTCCGCTCGAGGCGCGCCGCGAAGAGGCGGAAACGCGTGAGGTGATTGGCGAGGCGGTAACCCGTGTAGCCGGCGAGGAGCGAGGCCACGGAGATCACGACCATGGGAGCGACCTGCGACCCTCCCGACGAGATCGCCGTCAGCATGTAGAACTGCGGCGGGATGGGGAACGAGAACGCGTCGGCGAGGTAGGTGCCGACGAACATCCCGGCGAGGCCGAAGCGCTGCACGAACCCGCGGCCGAGCGCGTCGAGCTGGTCGCGCGCGAGGTGCGCCGCGAGCGCGATCAGCCCGAAGAGCGCGCCCAGGCTGAGCACGAGCTGGACCAGCGTGCGCCACAGGTCGCTCCGGCCGCCGCCCGATCGCGCCTCGCCCTGTTGCGGCGGCGGCCGCGGCTCGGGTCGAGGCTGCGGCTCGGGCTGCGGCGTCAGACCGCCTCCTGCCGGCGGCGCTGCAGCCGCTCGATGATCCGCCTGCTGCGGAGGGTGCTCTGGAAGATCCGCGTCGCCTTCTCGAGGGCGTCGAGGAGCTTTTGCGCCGCGCCGTGCTTGTCGACGCAGGCGAACGGCCGGTGCTCGTTGATGACAGCGAACGAGTCCTTCTCGTCCTGAGCTGCCGAGTAGAAGATCACCGGCACTTCCGGCTGCACCTTGCGGATCTGGTCGCACACCCAGAAGCCGTCCTGCCCCGACATCCGCACATCGATGATCACGGCGCAGGTGTCCTCGGTGAAGGCGGCGACCCCGTCCAGGGCCGAGGCGCACACGACGACGCGGTACCGCTCCGAGAGCAGGGCCCCGAGCGGCTGCCACGCGCTCCTGTCCTCATCGACGACGAGCACGAGCGGAAGCCGCGTCGACTCGGGCCACCCGCGATCCGGCCACCGGGCTGGATCGGCCTCGAGCAGGGTATCGGGTTCCTTGGCGGGCATTCGTTCTCAAGCTCGGCGGGCGCGTCAGGAACGCCCATGACGCAATGTACCACGCCCGGCGCATCGGGCCAGCGCGGCGGCGCGGCGGCGACGTCGCTCCGGAGCGCGGGGCGCCCGACGACGCGCGCGCGCGTCGCAGGGCGCCCCGCCGCGGCGTCGCGCGCGGTGCCCACGAATTTCGTTTATGCTCGGCTCGAGGGCGCGGCCTCATGGTGAGGCTTGCAGGCCTGATGCAGGGCGCTGGTACCGTTTCCGGTCCCGCGCTCGTCCTCTCGTGTGCTGACCCGGGTGCTGCCGGCCGGCGTCGGGTCGCTCGCGCGGGAGAGTCGCCGTTCCACAACCGAGGTGAGCTGCCCATGAAGAACGCAGAACTCCGATCGATGTCCCTCGTCCTCGCCGCCGCGCTCGGCCTCCTGGCCGCTGCTGTCGCGGGGTGCAAGGACGAAGAGGACTTGCACGCGTGCAGCGAGCTCTGCAAGCACCGCATCCTCTGCGCGGAGGAGAACGACGCTCCGCCCCCGAGCCAGACGAGCTGTGAGACCGCGTGCCTCGGCCTCGAGGGAGAGGGCCTCGTGGAGCGAACCGAGGAGTGCGTGGCGCTCGCGTCCTGCGACTACGTGGCGTGCGCGGACCGCTGAGCCCGGGGAGCGCGCGGGCGTGCGCGGGAGGCGGGGCGCGCGCCGCCTCCCGGCCGGAGCGGCGCCGCGATCAGGGCTCCGCGTCGCACTCGGGCGCGTCGCGGAGCGGGCCCGAGGCGCGCGGTCCGTCGAAGTGCAAGAGCTCGAGATCGACGAGATCGAGGGTCTTGAACGTGAGGTCGAGCGGGCCGACCGACACGCCGGCTTCCGCCTCGGCATAGGCGCGCACGCCGCCGTCGACCCGCGCGTCGTACGAGCAGTAGGGGGGCGCTGTCTCCGCCGTGACGCGCGCGTACGCCTGGACTCCGACGTTCGGGCCGAGGACGCCGTAGAGGCGCGCGCGGAGCTCCGCGCCGGCGCTCACCTTGCCGGACGCGGTGATCGCGCCGGGCGCCCCGACGGACGCCGTCCCGGAGGCCGAGCACGAGGGCTCCCAGATCGTGCTCCACGTCTCGTCTCTGTAGTCGACCCCGGCCTCGAGCTCGGCGGTCGTCTGCGCCTCGGCCTCGATCTCGGCGGCCGTGAAGGACAGCGCCAGATCGGCCGTCGCGGTCGGCACGACGTTCGTCGTGACGACCACGGGCACCGGACCCACCCAGAACGTCAGCGTGGGCAGCGGCAGGCTCGGGACGCCGCCGGCGAGCTCGAGCAGATCGACAGCGCAGCTGCCCGTGACCGTGCCGGCGCCGTGGAGCTTGGCGCTCACGTCGAGCCTGCCGGACGCGACGAAGCGGAGCTGCTTCAGCTCCGGCACCGGGTTCATCTTGCCCCTCGGGCCGACGTGGACCTCGAAATCGAGCACCGGAGAGAGCTCGGCTGTGACGTCGAGGACCGCCGCCCCGTGCGCGGTGACCCCGCACGACGCGGGGAGGGAGGCCGAGGAGAGCTCGAGGAGCTTCAGCGACGCGCCGGACGAGATCTTCAGGGCCTCTGCCTGGCTCGCGATCTGGTCGCCGTCCTCCTCGCCGAGCTCGCGGGCGCGCGCGAGGTGCTCGTCGAGGGCGCGCGCGTACTCGCGGGCGTCGTAGTGGACGTGGAAGTGCCCCTCGGTGATGAACTCCGTGAGGTCGGCGGGCGTCGTCTCGAGCGCGACCCGGGTCGCGTCGAGCGCGCGGACGCGCACGACCCGGGCGAGGTAGCCGTCCCCCGCCGTGCCGCCGAGCACATCGCCCGCGGCGAACGGCGGCAGGGTGCCGTCATGGGTGATGACGAGCTCGTGGTCCCTGAGCTCCGCGGCGACGAAGCCCGGCTCCTTCTCGGGCACGCGGGCGCGCTCGGACAGCTTGAGCGGACGGACGACATCGACGTCGCCGGGGGCCGGCAACTCGGCATGATCCGCGGCGTCGCTCGAGTCGACGACGCATGAAGCGAGGCCCGGCGCGCCGAGCGCGAGGAGGGCAGCAGGCAGGAGGCGCGCGGCCAGCGTGCGGCCCCCAGGGAGAGTGGTTTTCATGCGCGGGGACGCTACGCAGGTCGTGTGGCGAACTGGTTACGGAGAAGAGACTTGCTGTCTCCGGGCGATGGGAGAGCGGCTCACCGCGATGGATGGATATCCAGGGAATCGATGTCTCGGGGGCGCGCGAAGCGCGCTTATTGAATCGAGCGTTCGCCATGCCGTGCGGGCGCGCTCAAGGACGGACAGGTTGCCTCGGCCCAGCGCCCGGGCCGGGATCGGCGTCGCGCCTGGAGGGGCGTCGGTCCGGGGGGGGGGGATGTTCCGAGCTCGTGGATGGAGCTCATGGAGGAGAGCCGAGCGCCGAGGCGGCGTCACTCCCGACGCGCAGGGCGCGCGAGGTCGCGGCGCGGTCCTCGAGTCGACCGGGGGCTCGACGTGCGGCGCACCTCGGGCCATCGCACGTCAGGCGGTCGCTCGCGGACGGCCGTCGCCGGTGGCGACGCGCAGGGCGCGCTCGAGCCCCCGCAGCCGTCGTGCCCGGGTGCAGCGCTCGGGGCGCGATGAGCCGAGAGGCCGACCTCGGTGGCCTACAGCTTCGTCATCGCGCGGCCCATCGTCCGTGCCGCCCGCTGCTGGGCGGCATCGGGCCTGTTCTACATGGGGTGAGTAACGGGAATCGAACCCGCGACAACTGGAGCCACAATCCAGTGCTCTACCAACTGAGCTATACCCACCGTTCTTCGCGGCCCGAGGGCTGCGAAGGCCTGGCAGAATACTCAGCTCCGCGCGGAGTGCAATCGGGTACCGCACCGACACGTCACTGTTTTTTCAAACCCGCCCCCCGGGGAGGCCCCGGCGCCCGGCGTCGCTCCCGGCGCGGGCCGCGGCCGCCGGCCCTCGGCCCCATCGTCCCGCACGGCCCCGCCCCGCCCTCGGCCGTCCGGCCCGTACCCGGGCGGGCGCGCCCTCCGGCCGGCCGCTCAGAGCGTCGCCCACCGGCGCATCGCGACCCGGCGGGCCCGGTCCAGATCCGCCCGGTGGCGCGTCGAGATCGGCGCGCGCTGCGCCGCCGGCGGCGCCGATTGCCCCGGCTGCCCGGGCGCGCCCGCCAGCTCCTCGGCCGGCTCGCGGCCGGATGCAGCGAGCAGCGCCGCCGTCAGCGAGCCCTCGAGCGCGGCAAGGTCGTAGCCGCCCTCCAGGAAGAGGGCGAGCCGCCCCCGCGCCTTCGCTGTCGCCATCGCCGCGAGCCGGCGGCCCATCGCCGCGTAGGCCCCGCGCGACAGCTTCATCCCCGCCATCGGATCGCGCTCGTGCGCGTCGAACCCCGCCGAGACAAGGATCAGCTCGGGCGCGTACTCGTCGAGCAGCGGAAGGACGATCTCGTCGAACGCCGCCTCGTAGACGGCGTCCGTCGCGCCGTCGGACAGCGGCACGTTCACCGTGTAGCCCGCGCCCTCGCCGGCGCCGATCTCCTCGGCGGAGCCGGTGCCCGGGTAGAACGGCCACTGGTGCAGCGAGCAGAACAGCACCCGCGGGTCGTCCCAGAAGACGTCCTGCGTGCCGTTGCCGTGGTGCACGTCGAAGTCGATCACCGCCACCCGCGAGAGCCCGCTGTGGAGCGCGGCCCTCGCCGCGACGGCGACGTTGTTCAGGAGGCAGAAGCCCATGCCGGCCTCGCGCGTGGCGTGGTGGCCGGGCGGGCGCAGCAGCGCGACCCCGAGCTGACCGGGGCCCGCGAGCACCGCCTCGACCAGCGCCACCGCGGCGCCGGCGCCCCGCCTCGCCGCGTCGACCGAGCGCGGGACGACGTAGGTGTCGGGGTCAAGCGCCGCGTAGTGGCCGCTGATCCGGCCGAGCGACTCCAGGTACCGCGGGGCGTGGACCCGGGCGAGCTCGTCCTCGGTGGCGTCGCGCGACGTGACGCGCTCCAGCGAGAGGCCGGACGCGGCGCAGCGCTCGATCGCGCGGCGGGCGGCCTCGAGGCGCTCCGGGCGTTCGGGGTGCGCGCCGCGCGCGCGGTGTTGTTCGAACAGCGCGTCGTCGACGACGTGGAGGCGCGGGGCCTCGGAGTGCGGCTGATTCAAGTGCACCATGAGCTGGGTGGAGAGTTGTAGCAGCGCCGCAGCGGATGGTAGCTTGCCCTGAGCCCTGGAAAGAAGGAGTGGAGACGCAGGATGCGCGGAAAGATCATCGCAGTCTTCGCCGTGATTGTCCTCATGGTCGGAGGGCTCGCGTACGCCCTCGCGCGCGCCTCCCTCGGGCAGATCGCGAGCCCGGGCGAGGCGCCCCGCGCGCTCGCGGCCGCGATGGCGCAGCTCCAGGTGGACGGCCTCGTGCTGGAGCGGTGGCTCGCCTCCCACGCGAGCGACCCGAAGCTGCGCGAGCCGTTCAACGCCGGCACCGCCCCGGCCCGCGCCGAGGCGGCCACCAGCGCCGCCAACGCCATCCGGGAGGCGGTCGCCGCCTCGCCCGAGCTGGCGAGGACCCCGCCGTCCCTCGTCGTCCTCGTCGACACGAAGGGCGTGGTGCTCGGGCGGAACGCCTCCGCGCTCATGCGCGGGGACAACATCGGCGCCGTCTACCCGTCGCTGAAGCGCGCCATCGAGCAGGGCGTGACCGGCTCGGACGTGTGGGTGAGCCGGGCGCGCAACGAGCAGCTCCTCGCGTCGTACGCGCCCATCCGCAACGACGACGGGCAGATCATCGGCGCCGTCGCGGTGGGCACCGCGCTGAACGACGAGCGGCTGACCAACGCGAGCGAGCGCACGAGCGGGCGCCTGCTCGTCGTCGCGATGCAGTCGGGCGAAGGGCTCGACGTGGTGGCGAAGTCGCGCGACGCCCCGCCGCAGCTCGTCGCGGCGCTCACCGCGTCGCCGGCGAAGGACGGCGCGCTGCACGCGCTGAGCTCCGGGCGGATGGTCGACATCGGCGGGCTGTCCGGCGAGTACAGCGCCGTCGGGCACGCGCTCGACGGCTACGGCGACGGGCGGCGGGCGGTGCTCCTCAGCATCGCGCAGCTCAGGACGCCGGGGCTCGCGAGCTCCCTGCTGTGGCCGATGCTCGGCGTCACGGCGCTCGGGCTCGTGCTCGTCGTGATCGCCGCCTATTTCCTCGACGCGTACATCTCGCAGCCGGTCTCGGAGATCGAGGACGGCCTGCTGGCGATCATGAACGGCCGGACCGACCTCCGGTTCGGGATCGAGCACGCCGAGCTCGGCGGGCTCGTGTTCCGGCTGAACTCGCTCCTGAACCAGCTCCTCGGCGTGCAGGAGGACGAGACCGACGCCGAGGGGCGCCCGTCGCGCGCCCCGACGTCGGCGTCGTTCCGGGACGCCCTCGAGGTCGACGAGCGGATGGCCGCGCTGTCCGCCGACGAGATCCCCGCCGACGCCAAGGCGCTGCTCGAGGAGCCGGAGGACGCCTACAACGCGCGCATCTTCGCCGAGTACATCGCCGCGAAGAGGTCGCTCGGCGACCCGGTGGACCACATCACCCGCGACGCGTTCGTCGCGCGCCTCAAGGCGAGCGAGCAGGAGCTCGGGCAGAAGCACGGCAAGCCGATGCGCTACAAGGTCGAGGTGCGCGGCAAGGAGATCGTGCTCCTCGCCGTGCCGCTCGCCTGACGCGCGCGGCGCGCGAGCCACGACCACGCGAGGCCGGCGCCGCGCCGCCGCTGCCGCTCAGTGCAGCACGGCGTCCGGGCCCTCGTGCAGCTCGACGCGCCCCGACGAGGGCTCGCGGCGGAGCGCGATCACGTCGGAGAGCTCGCAGCCGAGCGCGATCGCCGGCGACGACGTCGTGACGATCCACTGCACGTTGGGCAGCGCCGCGCGGAGGCGGGCGGGGAGCGAGCGCTGCCGGTGCGCCGGCTGCTGCGCATCGATGTCGTCGATCAGCACCACCCCCTCGGCGAGGCGCGGATCGCCGCTCGGGTGCGCCGACGCGAGCGCGCGGAGCGCCAGCGCGCCGAACGCGATGGCGTGGCGCGCGCTCCGCCCGAGGTCGTCGAAGTCGACGCGCTGGCCGTCCGCGCGCTCGAAGATCGGCTCGAGCCGGAGCGGGTCGACGCCCACGTACCGCGCGCCGTGGCCCTCGAGCAGCGCCGCGAGCACCTCCCTCAGCGCGCGATCGAGCGCGTCGAGCCGCGCTGCCTGCGCGTGCGGCTCGGCGTGCGATCGCGCCGCGTCCGGCCTGTCCGCCGAGCGGCCGCGCGCGAGCGCGGCGGCGACGGGGAGGAACGAGAGCACCTGCTTCGTCTCGCGGGCGAGGTCGGTGCGCGTCGCGTCGTCGAAGCTCGCGGCAGCGCGCACGTCGTAGCGGAGGACGCTGCGCTCGGGCGTCGTCAGCATGACCGAGGTGCGCGAGAACCAGCGCGCGCCCGAGAGCGCGACGAGGACGAAGCCCCCCTCCGCCGCGCGCCGCTCGAACAGCGACTGCTCCCGCCGCCGCAGGAGCGCCGTGTCCTCGGGCTCGTCGAGGCGCGCGTTCGGGCTCGCGACGCGCAGCGGGTGCGCGCGCGCGGGATCGTCCGTCCCGAGCCACCAGTCGGTGACCACGAGCGGGGTCGCGCCGTCGTCGGCGCGCGGCCTCTGCTGTGCGATCGCGTACCCGGGACGCGTCGACGCGATCGCGGACAGGATCGAGGTCTTGCCGACCCCGTCGCCGCCGAAGAGGACCACGAGCCGGCGCGGCGCGCCGGCGGCGTCCTCGAAGGACAGCGAGAGGTCATCGAAGGGGCCGACGTGGGCGAGGCGGACGCGGGAGAGGAGCACCGCCCGCGAAGCTATCACCGCGCAGCGCGCGTGGATCCACGCCGGCGCTGGCAGCCGACGCCGCGCGCCGCGCGCGGCCGCGCGCCGGGGGGCTGCGGCTGCGTCTGCCGCTCGGGCTGCACCGGCGCGCCTCCGACGCGCCGTGGCATGCGTCGCGGGCGCGCCTCCGCCCGCGCATCCGGTGGCGCGCGGGGGCGCGGCGGCCTAGATTCGTGGTCCGGGGTCGTCACCGTGCTGCGCAAGCTGCCTCCGCCGGATTTCCGCTACGTGTGCCTCCACCCGGAGCCCGGCTCGACCGGCGCGCTCGCCGCGGCGGGGACCGCGGGGCTCGCGGGCGTCTCCGCGGCCATCTGGAGCGCCGGGAGCCAGACGCTCTCGCTGGGGCTCATGGCGATGGGGAGCGCGCTCGGCGTCCTCGCGCTGGTCCGCGCCGACCATCGCCTCCAGGCCCAGCGCGGCGCGCGCGAGGTGACGATGGCCGTCGTCCCCTGGGGCATCGTCGTCGACCCGGACACGGCGCCGCGCGTGCTCCGGTGGCCGGCCGTGAAGCGGGTGAGCGTGGACGTCTCCCACACGATGCGCGGCGGCACGCCCGCCATCGTGTCGAGCCTCGTGACCGTGCACACAGCGCGCGACGTGCTCGCCGGCCGCGCCGCGGGCGCCGTCGACCTGGAGCGGCTCCTCGCCAACCTCGAGGGCTACGCGCAGGAGGCGGCGCGGCCCGTCGCGGCCGACATCGAGGGGCAGGCGGCGCTCGGCGACGGCGTGACCGAGCCGATCGCCGCGGCCCTGCTGCAGGCGGCGGACGGCGTGTGCGCGACCCGCCGCGGCTCGGCGCAGCGCGCGCTGCCCGGGGGCGGCTACCGCACCGCGGCGGCGCGCGCGGCGGCGCCCGAGACGATCGCGGCGCTGCGCTCGGCGCTCTCGTGGAGCTACGACTGCCCCGCCGATCCGCGGCCGCTGGCGGCCATCCTCGCGGGCGAGCTCGGGGCGGCGGAGCTCGTGCCCGAGCTGCTGCGGCTCGCGAGCTCGCCGCACCCGGTGGCCGCCGCCTTCGGCAAGGCCGCCGCGCTCCGCCTCGGCGCGCCGCCGAACCGCGCCGGCTCGCTCGACGAGGTCGCGGCCTTCCTGTTCGAGGAGGACGTCGAGATCGGCAAGCGGTGGATCGCGTCGGGCCCGACACTTTGTTTGCGACCTGGCGCTGAAGCTTGCTAGCTAGAGGGGTCGGCAGCGCGAGCGCTGCGGCGCGAGCGGCCTGCGCGCGGAGGCCGCCGTCCCGCGGCCCTCTGTCCTCACGGCGCGCTGCCGGCGGGTCGTCCACCGCGCCGGGTCGGCTATGAAACGGGCTCCGTCGCCACCGAAGCCGTCGTCACGGGGAGCGCGCCGCCGGCTCGCCGCCGCGTGTGTCCTGGGCTTCTCGCTCGCCGCGTGCGCGGAGCACCACGCGGCCGGCCCGCCGCCGTCGCAGAGCACCGCGCGCGCGGCGCCGCCGGCCGTGCCGTCCGCCGTGAGCGGGGCCGCCGCGGCCGTCGCGGCCGTCGCGTCGCCGGTGATGGACGGCGCGTGGATCGAGGCGGTGCGCCTCGAGCGCTGGGCCGAGGCGGCGGAGCGGATCGACGCGCTGCCCGCGGAGCAGCGGGCGCTGCCCGCGGTGAAGTTCGCGCGGGCGCGCGTCGCGTTCGAGCTCGGCGACCACGGCAAGGCGGTCGAGCTGCTCGACGGCCTCGAGCAGGCGCTGCCGCTGCTCGCCCGCGAGGTGGCGCGCTACCGCGCCGAGGCGGCGTTCGAGGTGGGCCCGTTCCTCGAGGCGGCGGCGTACTTCGAGCGCGCGGGCGGCGCGACCGGCCTCGCGCGCGCGGCGGTCGCCGCCATGAAGGGCGGCGACCTCGCGCAGGCCCGCGCGCTCGCGGACCAGGCCGTCGTCGCGGCGCAGCGCGCGCGAAAATCGCGCGACGAGGCGGCGGCGCGGCTCGCGCGGGCGCGCGTCCTGCTCGCCGCGCGCGACGCGGCCGAGCGGTCTGGGGACAAGGGCCCCGCGAAGGCCGCCGCGGCGGAGCTCGCGCTCGCGGACCTCCGGTGGATCGTGAAGAGCGCGCCGAAGTCGGCGGACGGGCGCGAGGCCGCGGCGCTCCTCGCCGCGGTGCCGGGGCCGCTCTCGCCCGAGGAGCGGCTCCAGAAGGCCGACGCCATGGTCGCCGCCGGCAGCGCGTCCCAGGCGATCGCCGAGCTCGACAAGATCTCGGGCGTGTCCGCGGCGGAGCTCCACCACCGCCGCGCCACGGCGCTCTACCAGGCGCGCGACTACGAGGGCGCGGCCGCGGCGTTCCTCAAGGTCGCGGCGTCGCCGTCGGCGCGCCAGGCCGAGCAGCTCCACCTCGCGGCGCGCTCGCTGTCGCGGCTCCGGCGCGAGGGCGAGGCGATCGAGCGGCACCTCGCTGTCGCGCGCAGGTTCCGCAAGACCCGGTGGGGGGAGCTCTCGAGCCTGCTCTCGGCGCGGCTGCTCATGCAGGTCGGTCGCTACGCCGAGGCCGTCGCGCAGTACGGCCGGTTCCTCTCGGCCTACCCGCGGAGCGAGCGGCGCCGCGACGCGACCTACGAGCGCGCGCTCGCGATGCTGTCGACGAGCAACGCCGCGCGGGCGCGGCAGCCGCTCGAGCAGCTCGCGCGCGACGCGCGCGCGGCCGACGCGGCGAAGCTGCGCGAGCTCGCGGGGCTCGCGGCCCTGCGCGGCGGCGATCGCGACGGCGCGGTGCGGCTCTGGACGCAGGTGATGCGGGAGCAGCCGCTCTCGTGGGGCGCGCTGCTCGCGCGGTCGCGCCTCGCGGCGGTGGGCGCGCCGACGCCGCCGCTGCTCGTCCCGGCGTCGCTCGCGGACGCGCCGCCCGTGGAGGTGAAGCTGCCGCCGGCCGCGGCGCTGCTCGCGTCGATGGGGCTCGATCGCGACGCGGAGGCGCACCTCGCCGAGAACGAGCGCGCGGCGACAGCGCCGTACGCGGGCCAGGAGAGCGAGGCGCTCTGCAGGATGTACGGCATGCTCTCGCCCGCGAAGCGCCGCTACCGGGTGGGCACGCAGGCGATCTCCGCCGCGGCGCTCCAGCGCGCGCCCTCGCAGGCCGATCGCTGGACGTGGGAGTGCGTCTATCCGGAGCCGTACGTCGGCGAGGTGCGCGCGCTCGAGGCGCAGCACGGGCTGCCGCGGGGCCTCGTCCACGCGCTGATGCGCCAGGAGAGCGCGTTCGATCCCGTCGTGGTGAGCCCCGCGAGCGCCGTCGGCCTGATGCAGCTCATGCCGGCGACGGCCAGGAAAGCCGCGAGCGAGCTCTCGCTCGGCTTCGAGCTCGATCAGCTCAAGAGCGCGCCGATCAACCTGCGCCTCGGCGGCTTCTACATCGGCAAGCTGCTGCGCACGTTCGAGGGCAGCCTGCCGCTCGCGACAGCGGCGTACAACGCGGGCCCGACGGCCGTGTCGCACTGGCTCGAGGGCAAAATCGACCGGGACACCGACGTGTGGGTGGCGCGGATCCCCTACGACGAGACGCGCACCTATGTGGGTCGCGTCCTCTCGAACCTCGCGCGGTACCAGTGGCTGGACGGCGGCGACGCGGCCGTGGAGATGCTCCCGCTCACGCTCCCGGCGGACGCGCGCGCGCCGGCGGACGCGTACTGAGGGACGGGACCCAGGTACGCGCACCCTGGGCGGCCGCCGCCGTACAGCGTGTGACTTCCCGCTGCGCTGAAATTGCGCTGTGTGCTTGAACTTGCGGGCGGGCGCTTTCACCGTGATGGGGTGGCAGGAACCGCTGGAAGTGACGGCGTGTTCAAGCGCTGCGGGGTTCTCATCCAGCCCTATGCAGACGCCCGCTTCGTCAGCCGTCTGCTCACCTCGGCGCTGGCCTGGCTGTTCGTCCTCTTCGCCGTCGCCTCGCTCGTGGAGCCGCTGGCGGGCCGGCTCGCGATCGCGCTCCTCATGCCGCTCCTGCTGCTCGGGTCGCTGCTCGTGCTGCTCTGCGTGGCGTGCATGCTCTACGCGCCGCTCGCGTGGCTCTGGGCGGCGCTCGGCTCGTCCGGCGCGTCGGTCGTCCGGGTGAGCAACGCGCTGTGGATCGAGCGCCCCGGCGATCGGAGCGCGTTCCCGCTCCTCTCGCTCACGAGCGCGCGGCTCTCGAGCTGCGGCGGCGAGGTCGCCCTGAAGACGGACGACGGCGATGTCATCCGCGTGCGCGTCGAGGACGCGGCCGACGCGGAGCGGCTGCTCGGCGTGATCGCCGCCGGCCGGGAGCAGGGCACGTGGAGCGTCCGGCTCCATGACGACGTCGCGCCGCCGCTCCGGCGGCGGCTGTTCGTCGGGGTCGCGGCGCTCGTGTCGCTGATCTGCTGGTCGGTGCTCGATCCGGACGTGGCGCTCTCGCTCGGCGTGGTCACGGGCGCCTCGGCGTGGGCGCTCGCCGTGCTGCTCCGGGAGGGCGCCGCGCCCCGCGTGCTGGTGGCCGGCAGCGACGGGCTCTCGCTGCGCGACGACGCGGGCGAGCGCTTCATCCCCTACGCCTGCATCGAGCGGATCGACGAGACGGCGCTCGGGGTCGAGCTCGCGCTCGCGGGGGGCGACGAGGTCGCGCTCACGATCGTGCCGCCGCAGCTCCTGCGCGATCCCAGCGAGACGGGGCTCAGCATGGTGCTCGCCGAGCGGCGCCGCGAGCACCTGCTCGCGCTGCTCCGCGAGCGGACCGGGCGCGGCGCCCCCGAGGCGAGGCGCGCGGGCGCGCTCCTCGAGCGCCGCGGCCTGGCGGCGCCCGCGTGGCGCGCGGCGCTGCGCCGCCTGGTGGACGAGGCCGGCGCCGACTACCGCACGGCGAAGCTCACCCGGGAGCAGGCGTACGCGGTGCTCGAAGACGGCGGCGCGCCGGCCGAGCTCCGCATCGGCGCCGCGCTCGCGCTCTCGTCGTCGCGCGACGACCACACGGTGGAGCGGCTGCGGATCGCGGCCGAGGGGTGCGCGAGCCGGGACGTGCGCCTCGCGATCGAGCAGGCGGCCGAGGGCGAGGTCGACGACTGGACGCTGGAGCGGGCGCTCTCGTCCTCGGGGACGGTCGCTCACGCGCTGCGGTCCACGGCGCCGGCGGCGTAGCGGGCCGCCCTGCCGCGCGGCGGCGGGTTGATTTCTTCTCGCGTTACGGCCTTCCTGTTCTCGGTACTCTCTCACGAGGACGCGCGGCCCGCCTGGTCTGTCCAGCCGGGCCGCCGCGGGCGCCTGCTGCGCCCGCGATCGCCGAGGTAGCCCCCGATGGAAGGCCCGCTCCAGGATCCTTACGCTTCGGTCGCCGTTCACGCGCCGCGCCCCGCCGCGCGCGTGGGCCGCGCCGCGCGGATCGCGCTGCTCGTCGCCGCGATCGTCGCGTCGGTCGGGTTCGGCGCGCTCGTGGTGGCGCCGCGCCTCCGCGCTCCCGCGCCGGAGAGCGGGGTGGCCGTGCGGCCGTCTCCTGCGCTCGTCATCGCGATCCGCGACCTGGCGCGGCTCGAGACGACGGAGGTGCACGTCGAGAAGGTCGTGGATCTGACCGACCGCCAGAGCCGCCTGTTCGGCCTGGTGCAGGCGACGGACGCGCTCCTGCTCGTCGCGGTCGGCCACGTCACCATCGGCGTCGATCTCGCGCGGCTCGGCGACGACGACATCGCGATGGATCCGGAGACCGGCGTCGCGCGGATCACGCTGCCGGCGCCGGAGGTCTTCTCGACGCGGCTCGACGAGGAAGGGACGTACGTCTACACGCGGTCGACGAGCCTGCTCGCGCGGCGCAACGAGCAGCTCGAGTCGCGGGCCCGCAAGGAGGCGACGGCGGCGATCGAGAAGGCCGCGCTCGAGGGGGACGTGATGGCGCGCGCGAGGGCGCAGGCCGAGCGGCAGCTCACGGCGCTCGCGACCCAGCTCGGCGCGAAGCGGGTGGACATCCGCTGGCGCGACGTGGGCGTCGGCGGGGACTGACCCGGCGGTCATCTGATCAGGGAGGGGACGTGTCCGGCGTCTCGCCGCGCGAGGCGGCGCGTCGGGCTGGCGTCACTTACGGCGCGCCGTACCGCCACGCCCAGGACAAGGCCGAGCAGCTCGCCGCGGCGGCGGGGGAGGGGGTTCGATGCAGCGCGGTAGCCCCCGGTGGAGCGCCCGCGTCAAGGCGTCGAGCGGGGCTGGCGCGACGTCGATGTCGTGGAGCCGAGGGCGCGCGCTAGCGCTGGGCGGCTACCAGCAGGAACATCGGCCGCTCGCGCTCCTCCGCGAGCTCCGGCCGGGCGGCGAGCAGCGCTTCGGTCGGGCCCCATTCCTCCACGTGCGCGATGGCGAAGCCCGCGCGGAGCAGCGCGTTGAGCGTTGCGCCTATCGTGCGGTGCTGCTTCACCACGCCCTCGGCCAGCCAGTCTGTCGTGCGCGGGCCTTCCGCCAGATAGCTGTCGACGGGCCAGGTCTTGCGACCGTCCGCCTCGATGCGCCAGCCGGGGCGGCTCGGCGCCGTGTAGATCGGATGCTCGACCGAGAAGACCAGGCGCCCTCCCGGCCTCAGGGCGCGGCGCACCGTCGAGAGCAGGCCGTCGAGGTCCTCGATGTAGTGGAGGGCGAGGGAGCTGTAGGCAAGGTCGAACGCCGCATCCGGCAGGTCCAGGCGCTCCAGGTCCTCCCGCGCGTAGGCGATCGCCTCGTCCGCGGTCTCTGACCTGGCCCGCTGCAGCATGCGCTCGGATACGTCGAGGCCGAGCACATGGGCCGCTCCGTTCTCTCGCGCCCACCGGCAGAACCAGCCGAAGCCGCAACCGAGGTCGACAACGCGCAGGCCCGTCAGGTCGGGGAGGAGGGCCTGCAGGGCGGGCCACTCCGGCGCGCCGGGGAGGCCCTCGACGGAGCGGCGGAGCTGGGAGTAGGCCTCGAAGAACCCGGGATCGTCGTAGATGTTCTGGGGCACGGGAGCAGGCCTCCGTGAACGACCCATATAGCCGCATCGAGCCTTGCTGTCGCCAGGTTTCGAGTCACGCGATGCTGATGTGGCAGCGACAGCGCTTCTTTATACGTCGGTGGCCTCCGATCCGAGGTAGGACGGCAGCCCGACTTCCCATCATGTAAGTACACTTGCGACCCGGATGCTGCTTCTCGCGCCCCTGAACAAGGGAATGATGGCCGAGCCCGACGCCGACCGGTTCAAAGGTTGGCCTGCCCTGCTCGATCGCCAGCAGCTCAAGGATGTTATCGGCGCGGGATCCCTCGCTGCGCTCGAGGAGAAGCACCCGCGGCTCAACCGCTCGCGGCGCGGGTGGAGGCGTGTTTCCAGGCCCTCGAGAACGCGCTGCAGGTGGTCGTGATCGCTCTCGAGAGGGGGGACGACGCGCAGGTCATCTTCGAGACGCTGAGCGCCCATCGAACACTGGACCCTGGCAGACGGGACGGCGGGGATGACCTCCGAGGAGCTCGTCAGTAGCGATGCGACCGATCCGCGGGCCGTCTCGACCCGCCGCAGAGGCGCCGCGATTCACACCCTCGGGAACCTGACCATCCTCACGCAGGCGCTGAACTCGACAGTCTCGAACAGCGCCTGGAAGGTCAAGAAACCGGAACTCCTGGTCTCTTCGTTGCTGCCGATCAACCATGCAGCTGCATGGGTTCGCCACCCGGGACGGGTCGAGCATCGAGGTGCGCGGCAGGGAGCTGTTCGATATGGCGCTGAAGCTGTGGCCGGGGCCCACGGCGGCGTAGCGTTCATCGGACAGCCGTGGCAGGCTGCCGTCGAAATAGAGCGGGTCCGCTTGGTGCTCCCATCGGCTCGACGCGGGCGCGTGTGGCTGACCGGGGGGAGTGTGGATCACACCTCCACGCTCGATATCTCCGGAGGCCTCTCAGCGCGTGCTTTCGCGCGGTCGCCGGCCCTTCGTCGAAGGCGCCTCAGGCATGGACGCGGCCGGCGGCGCAGCGAGGCCGGCGGCCTCCTGAGCGAGCGCTCCAGGGCGGGTACCGATCTGGTCGACGACAGCGGCGAGCGCGGCTTGCACCGCGACGTCGGCTTCGTGGAGCCTGTCGAGACGGCGCGCCCATGTCGAGGAGGAAACGCCCGGCGGTCGTTGCGGGATCGGCTCCCGCGGGTCTGGCCCAGCGCCGAGCGCGGCCCGTGCCCTCGTTCGCCGTGCGAGCGCCCGCTCGAGGACGCGCTCTTCGGGACGCTGCCGTGTCGCAGGGTAGACGAGCCTGGCGCAGCGACGGCAGCGCAGGCCCGGCGCTGCGAGGTAGAGCACGGCCGCCCGCGCGGAGCATCCGGGACAGCGCGCCCAGAGCCGGAGGCCGCCCGAGGCCACACGGGTGGTCTCGAGCGGCAGGGTGATCGTCCCGGCCAGCACGAGGCACGCGCCGGCGATGTCGATCTCGACATCGGTGTCGACCTCGCCGCGTCGGGCGGCGCTGGCAAGGGCAGCGATGTTGATAGAGGCCATCTCAGCGGTCGTGCGCGTTGGCACGCCGGCAGCGTAGCAGGATTTGAGGCCAGCACGCGGCGGCGATTGTCAGGGTTCCACGCGGGACCTCGTGCCGATACGTCCTGCCCGCATGCACGCACCGCAGGAGTCCAGTCGACTCTCCAGGTCATCAAGGCCGGCGCGTGCTTACCTACGCGATGACCTTTTCGTGCGGGATCCAGGGGCCGTCCGCTGCCTTCGCGAGCGCGTCACGCTCCTCGTCGGTGATCGTATCGCTCTCGACCACGGGCGCGAAGGAACGCCCGCCGGACGGGATCGCCCTCGAGGAGAGCGGCCTGGCGGACGGCGGCTGTGGTGCTGGCTCGTCGAGGGCTCATGGGCAGGGCCACGACGGGACGCCTGTTGGATCGACGGCGCCAGGGCTGGAAAACGCAGGCCGCAGCGCGGAATGGACCCCCTCAGCGTAGCGCGTTCTCCCGCTCCCAGCGCTCCTGCGCCGCGATCCCGTCGTCCGCGGCGCGGACACCCGAGACGAAGAGCGCCGCGTCCGCAGGGTCGTCCAGGTCGAGGCCAAACCGGAGCATCCGGGCGCGGTCGCGCGGCGGGACGGAGCGGAGGATCTCGGCGGCGGAACGGACGCGGCGGTAGGACGTCATATTACGAGCATACCAGACGTTGCGGGCTGACATCGTGGACGAGAAGTAGATCAAGGGGCCGCTCGTCACCACCCAGCCGCCGGGGCCATGAAGACCGTCGTCGGCTGCCCGTCTTCGGGGGGCAACAGCGGAATCATTACGGGGACGGAGGGGCTTCCGCTTCGAGAACTGCCCGCGGGTCGGCGCAGAGCCATGCAAGGGGGCCGCGCGCCGGCGGTGCTCGGTGAGGCGGGCCTCGTGCCGGTCTGTACGCCGGCGGGCCGCCGCAGGCGTGAGCGAGGCAGCAGATCGCGGTAGAGGAGAGCCGCCACGCGCCGCAGGCCGACGGGATCGCCCTTCCGCAACGACGCTGACCGGCTCAGGGCGCTGCGCGATGTGATCGAGGCGATCGAGGTCGTCTGCAGAGGCGGTGCACAAGCGAAGGTAGCTCCCGGCGGCGGCTCGGTACCGGAGCAGGTCACCGTCCAGCAGTTCGGCGAGCTCTGGAGCCCGGGCGAGCTCGCGCGCATTTACCCCGACCAGGTCAAGCCGAAGCGCTGCGTGGAGCAAGACGTCCACCGCCTCGACCGCCACGTCGACCCGAGCGCAGGTCGTGCCCCCGTCCCCGTCGCGTCCTTCACGCTCGACGACGCCGAGCGCGTCATGCTCGCGCTGCCGTCGATGTCGCCTGCGTCGCGCCGTCACATCGCGCAGCTCCTGCACCGCAGGATGGCGATGGCCGTCTTCCCCTGGCGTCTCCTCGCGACGAACCCGCTCCCCCGCGGCTTCCTCCCGAAGCTCGGCCCCGCGAAGGCGAAGGCGTGCCTCTACCCTGACGAGTACGCGCGCCTGCCGGCCTGCACGGCGATCCCGCTGTGCTGGCGCGTGCTCTGGGGCTACCTGCACGAGTGGGCCCGCGCATCAGCGAGGCGGCGCGCCTGCAGGTCCAGGATGTCGATCTCGACAGCGGGGTGCTGCGCCTCGAGAAGAATGAGACGAACGACCCCGGCGTCCGGGCGCTCTCCCCCGGCGTCGCTCCAGCGCTGCGCGCCTGGCTCGCGCTTCGCAGCAACCCGGCTCCCTCCGCGCCGCTCTTCGTGAACGAGGACGGCGACCGCTTCAGCGTCGAGCATGCCGCCGAGCGCTTCGGCGCCCACCTCCAGCTCGCCGGCATCGACCGCCCGGAGCTCTTCGAGGACTCCGACGAGCGCCAGCAGGTGCGGACCCACGACGCGCGCTCGACCATCATCACCGTCGCCCTCGCGAACGGGCGCAGCGAGACCTGGATCGACGACCGGGCCGGGCGCCGGAGCTCTGTCAGGCGCCAGAGGTATCGCCGGGCGGCCAGGACGTTTGCAGAACTGGGTCTTGGCGAGCTGGCTTCCCTCGCCGAGGGGATCCCCGAGCTCGGGGGCGGGGGGGGAACCACAGGGAGCGGCACAGAACAGGGTGCGGACGGCATGGCGATACCAAAAATCAAAGCAAATTCAATCACTTGGCCCCGTGGCGAAATGGCAGACGCGGTGGATTTAAAAGGCGGTCTGGGGCGGGGGGATGGGGGCGAAGTGGGGAAATTGCCGGGGAAATCGGAGGGGGGTGGCGACGGATCGACGCGGTTGGAGCGGGGGTGTGACGATTCAGAGGGGGCGCGTGGCGATTCGATCGGGGGGAGTGGGGCGGGGGGAGAGCGTTTCGGGGAAGGGACGTGGGCGAGGGCGGCGTCGGTGAGGGCGACGCTGCTTGTGCAGCTCGGGGATGGGTTGCGCGCGGCCATTGTGGCCGGCGATGTTGAGATGGCGCGCGTCGCGCATGAGGCGATCGGGCAGCTGCTGGGAGGGCCGACGCCTCCGCAGGACGAGGCCGCGGCCGAAGCGCTCGACCTCGACCGTGAGCGCGAGAGCGGGGACGGTGAAGCCGGCGCCGCTACGCGCGGCTTTTCGAGACGCCGAGCAGGCGCATGCATCCCTCAGCGTCCTCGTCGCGACGGTGCCACGTCGCGACGGTGCCACGGCTCGCGGTGGGCGTGGACACCTGCGAGACCTACTGCGCTGGCGACGTCGGCGGCTGAGCCGGTCACGCAATGAGCCGGCGGCGGTGCCGGCCATCCGCTACGGCGCGCGCGGCTCGCCGCCGTGTCCCGCCGCCGCCCCGGCGGGCTCGGTCGCCCACGTGAAGCCCATCTCCTCTGCCGCCGGACCGAGCGTGATGCGGATCGGCATGCCGCGCTCGCGAGCGACCTCCGTCGCGCGCGCCACGAGCGCGGCGGCGGCGTCCGGCGGATACGCGCCCGCGGCGGCGGAGCCCGCGAAGTGCACGGTCAGCATGAAATGCGTCGCCTCCACCTCGTCCTTTCCGAAGCACTCGACGAGCAAGCGCTCCACGGCTTCCATCGTGGTCACGTCGTCGTTCCAGAACACGACCTCGACCCTCTCTTCTGCGGGGCCGCCGTGCTCCGGGGAGCGGGGCGGATCGAGGCTCGCCCGGTCGAGATCGCGACACGCCCTCGTGAGCAACGCGGCGGCGAAGCAGCCCTCCCCCGCCGACTGCGCCGCGACCACCAGATCGATTGGCGACGGGGCCCGCCACGCCGCCGTCCTCGCCCTGGCGCGGTCCACGATCGCTGCCACCGCCGGTGAGAGCGCGATGTCGTCGATGTCCACCGGCGTCTCGCTTGGCCCCGGGAGGTGTTGATCCAGCTCGCGCCGCAAGGACGCGGCGTTCGCGCCGGCCGACTCGGCCAACGCTGCCACCCGGCGGTCGCAGAGTGCAGCGAGCACGACATGCTCCGGGAGCACGACCCGCTGCCCGCGCCGGATGGCGTCGGCGCCGGCCGTGTGCATGACCACGGTGGTATCCAGGCGAGCGCCGCGCGGAAGCGCGCGTGAGCGCCGCTTCCGCCGGCGGTGGCGGACGGCGAGACCGGTCGCCAAGACGAGGATTAAGAGCCCCACGAG
The DNA here is from genome assembly GCF_051519835.1 of Sorangium sp. So ce176. Classification (NCBI taxonomy): domain Bacteria; kingdom Pseudomonadati; phylum Myxococcota; order Polyangiales; family Polyangiaceae; genus Sorangium; species Sorangium sp. So ce176. The sequence goes on along the minus strand of NZ_CP150371.1, from coordinate 8,399,289 downwards.
GAGCGTGCGCATGCGGCTGCGCATCCTATGCCGAGAGCAGGGGCGCCTCCAGTGCGCGCCGTGGGGAGCGGAGGCCGCGAGCAGTCACACGGCCCGAGGTCGGCCGACTCGGCCGGGCACCGGAAGGCCGGATCTCCGGGCGGGTGCTGTGCGCCGGTCCGATGGCTGGACGACAGCCGGAGCACGCGGGAACACTGAACAGGCTCCCGAGACAGGTGGCGCTGCCTCTCTGATTCATGCACCTCAGCCGCGCATCAGGCTGTCTTACCCGTCAACGGAAGTAACCTCTCGACGAGGCACTCGTCGCCTGAACCGCCGTCAGCCCTATCCAGGCGCTCGTTCCCTGGGTGACGAGAACCTCACGGATCTTGCCAGTCGCGGCTGCGACGGCGTTCGCTCGATCGCGTACAGTTGCGGCCGTGTCCGCGTACGAAGCGAGGAAATACATGCCCGATGGAAGATGGTAGTGTTTGCCGTCCGCAGCAGGCACGGTCCTGCTGAATCCATCCGCCTCCATCGCGGCGTGCAGCGTGGTGTAGTCGTCCGGGGTAGCGGAGTGCAGCTCGATGCGAGTCATGAAATAGGCCATGTGTTCTTCTCCTGTGTGCTCAGCAGTCCGGGAGGTCGGCCAGGTTGTTTCGTGTTGTGGAGTCCCGGTCCGTCCGCAGGTACCTGCCTGTGGGTCCACTCACGACCCGGACCTCGGTCCGGCGCCCGTCGGGCCAGGAAACGAAGTACGTGTGAACTCCCGAATCAATGTCGCGGATGGCCTCGCTCTTCGTTCGTGGCGACCAATGCTCCCCGTGATTGCAGAGTCTGGTGATGTCGCCGTTGGTGTTCTTGCCCGTCCTCGTAACCTGTCGTTCTGCCATGTGCGTCTCTCCTTGCTGCCAGACCAGCTCGTTGAAGTTTCAAGGCTAACGTTTCTGTGCTATGTGGAACATCGTGTTGAGGGCGGCCTCCCGGTCGACGTTGCGGCCCATTGGCTATGGCTTTGGTAAGTGTTGTCGCGCGTGATTCGTGTGCGAATCTGACGCTATAGGCCCCGAGAGAAGTATGGTTCGATTCGTCGCCGTGTACCTCCGAGATGCGGGGCGTCTGCGAGCCTTCATTGAATGCCACCTCGCCGATGACGCCCCTGGATGGATCGGCAGGGGATGAGCTCCGTACCTCAACGGCACCTGCGGAGCACGTCCACCACCCGATCGACATGGATCCCTTCATTGCGGAAGAAGCGGTCCTTGGTTCCTGGCTCGAGGAGCCATCCGCCGCTGTGATGAAGCGCGACGAGCTCCCAGTGTTTGTTGAAGACAGGCGAGCCGGATGAACCGGGCAGCGTGTCCGTCAGGTACTGCACGCGGCCTTCGCCCACGTAAGCAACCAGGTTGTGGAAGAATGAGATCTGCTTCTGGTCGCCGCCGGGGTGCTGGATGATGTTGACCCGTTCACCGAGTTCGACACGGGCCGACTGGAGCGCGATCGTCCCCCAGCGTGCGGACGGCTCGCCCGCGACCTTGACGATCGTGCAGTCGTCATCGCTGGAGGTGACGAAGAAGGCGTCAGGGTCGAAGCGCAGCTCCTCCGGTTCCGCGTCGCGGCCCTCGACCGTCTTCTGGTAGTTGAACTGGACGGTCGCGTTGGCAGCGGCGTCTCGGCCACCGAGGACGTGGTGATTGGTCACCAGGAGGTCACCGGGGATGAGAAAGCCTGTTCCGAGCGAGCCGGAGACCTTGATGCGCGCGACCGCCTGCGCTCGGCGTGTGCCGATCTGGAGGAAGTTCACCGGGACGAGCGCGCTCTGGGCGCCGAGGATCTTCTCCAGCGCTGGACCGCCGCTGCCCCGCCACGGAAGCGAGGTGATGCTCGGCGCTTCGGCGTAGCGCACCGCGGCGCCCTCGCGCAAGCGCCTGAGGATCTCGTCCTCGGGGTACTCCTCGATAGCGCGGTCGAGCACCGCGAAGACCCACCGTACGCCCCGCTTCTGCGCCTCGTCGAGGACGCTGTGCCAGGTGAGGTCCGCTCGGTTGTGGAAGGCGATGCGGGTCGCGTCGAGCTTGATATCAAAGAGGAACCGGCGCACCTCGGGGTCGGACGGGTATTTCCACGAAAGAGCCTCTCGCAAGGTGCGCATCGCTTCGGGGGAAAGAGCCTGGTTGATCATCTCCTCGTTCTCCGGTGGAGTACGCCGGCGTCGTCGCCGCGTGCAGGCCGCAACGTGGGTCTCTCAGCGAGCCAGCTCTAGGAGATCGTCGTCGTCGGGATATTCTCGAAGCGCGCAAAGTACGATATTCTTGAGGCGATGCTGTTTTCTTGCCTCCTCGAGGATGGCGTCCCAGATGTCGATGATGCCCCCGGCGATTCTGACCAGCTGCAGGCTGATCCCCGCCTCCCTGGCGATGCGCCGCGCAGTGTGCTCGGTGTCGTAGAGCGCAGCGAGCTTGTCTCGGAGGCGGTATCTATCGCTGTCGGACAGCGTGGGTCGCCGCCTCGCGCTCCTCTTCGCGCGGGGGTCGACAGCGGCCAAGCCATCGACGATCATCCAGAGGTTGCCTTCCTCATCCCCGGCGCAGATCAACCCGGAGCACGCCGCGACGCACCGGAACCAAGAGGTGCCGACCAGCGTTCCCAGAGGCCGCCCCGTCTCCAGGCAAAAGGCCCGCACCGTCTCGTCCTCGGATGCCGTGAACACGCGCGCGCCGTCAGGCGAGACGGCGCAGCCGAACACACGCCGGGTGTGACAGGCGATCTGGCGGACATAGCCGAAGCTCGGCAGCTCGCGCACCTCGATCTGGCCGTCGGCGCGGGCGAGCACCACGCGCCCTCCGTCCGGCGTTATCGCGCCGGCGAGGAGCCCGCCCGTGAGGCGGATCGACGAGGGGGCACGCGAGGCGTCGGTGAGGTGCCAGAGCTTCACCGCGCCGTCCCGCGAGAACGACAGCAGCCGCTTCCCGTCGGGGGTCAGCGCGATGCCGCTGATCGGCCCGTCGTGCGCGCCGAGCTGCGAGGGCTGATCGAGCGTCGCCCCGGAGCGGATCCAGATCGCGCCGTCGCGAGAGGCGGTGATCATCCGTCCGTCCGGCAGGAACGCGCAGCCGCTCACCAGCTTCTGGTGTGCTTTGGCGGTCTCCACGCGCACCTCGGCGCGCTCGAGATCCAGGTGGAATAGCAGCACGCCGCCGTCCCGCGCGCCGGAGAGCACGCGGCGCCCATCGGGAGAGATCGCGCAGGTAGTCACCAGGTCGGCGTGCCCCGTCAGCGTGGCGCGGCACCCGCCAGTCGCGGCGTCCCAGACCTTGAGCAGCCGGTCCTCCGACGCCGAGACAGCGAGCCGGCCATCGAGGGTCACCGCGGCCGCGGTGACCGGCGCGGCGTGCCCGTCCTGGGCCATGAGGCTCTCCGGACCTCCGAGCTCCCACAGCCTGGCCGAGCGGTCGTGCGACGCGGAGAGCATCCGGCGGCCGTCCGACGTCGCGGCGCACGCGGACACCGCGTTCGCGTGCGCCGCGAGGCGCAGGATGCGTCGCTCGGCGGCGAGGTCCCAGACGGCGATCGCGCCGTCTGCCATCCCGCAGAGCAGGTGGCCGCCCCACGGGAGGATCGCGAGCGCGTCCACGCGGCCCTGTCCCGAACCCACGCGCTGGAGGCATTGGCCGAGGGCGAGATCCCAGCGCGAGAGCGTGCCGTCCCCGCTCGCGGCGAGCACCTGCTCGCCGCCCGGCATGAGGGCGAGCGCGGTGATCCAACCCTCCTCCGAGGCTGCCGGCGAGGAAGAGCGCGCCGCGCCCGTGGGGGAGAGCTCGTACAGGCACTCTCGGGACGCGAGGTCCCAGACGCGCACCGAGGCGTCCCGCGAGCCGGAGATGAGCTGACCCGCGGGGGTCGTGATGCACACGGTCACGTAGTCGCCGTGACCCCCCAGCGTGCCGATGATCTGGAGCGAGCCTCTGTCCCAGAGCATGATGACGCCGTTGTCCGAGCCGACGACGAGCGTCTGGCCGTCGTGGCTGATCGCGCAGGCGGTGGCCCAGCGACCGCGGTTGTCGAGCACGCCGATGCAGCTGCCTGTCGCGAGGTGCCAGAGCCGCGCCGTCATGTCGACCGACGTCGACAGCGCGAGCTCGCCGTCCGGCGTGAGCGCGCAGCCCGTGAGCTCGTCGTTGTGTCCTTGCAGCGTCGCGAGCACCTCGCCGGAGACGAGCGCCCAGTAGCGCAGCACGCGATCGGCCGAGGCGGACAGGGCGCAGCGGCCGTCCGGGCTCACGACGCACGCGACGATCGCCTTCGTCGGCTCGCAGAACGTGCGCAGCGGCGTCGGTCCGAGGCGCACCCCGTGCAAAAGGCGCAGCGGAGGCAGGTTCCCCTCGAAGTGGAGCATGCGCGCGATCTCCTCGGAGGGCCATCCGGCGCAGCGCAGACGGTTGTAGAGCAGCGAGGGGAGCAGCCCCTGATCGCGGTAGGCGGACAGCCGGGTCGCCTCCGCGCGCACCGCGGCGAGCACGGCCGTGAGATCGAAGGTAGCGCCGCCTTCCGACGCGCCGATGACTGCCTCCAGATCCCGCTCGATGGTGGTGACGTCGAGCTCGCGGCACTTCGCGTCCAGATAGCCGACGTCGACGCACAGGCGCTGCGCGCCATCCACGTCGCCCGCCTCGATCCGATGCATCACCGCATGCCGGAGGGCGTAGCGCCGTCCGGCCGGGTCTCCCTCGTCGGGCGGCCACGCCGCGAGTCCTCCGAGCAGGTGCAGGTGATGATTACGGATCACCCGCTTTCCGAGCTCGTTGACGAAGACCTCGCGCACGTGCTCGTGACGCAGCCGATAGCCGAACTGGCTGTCGTCGTGCCAGTGCGCCGGCTCCCTGCGCAGCAGGTGGAACGTGGCGCGCAGGAACTCGTCGCCGGCGGCGGTCGCCGGATCACTGCCGAGCAGCTCGCCGAAGACGTGCGGCGGGAGCGCCTCGCGCGCCGCGCAGGCGAGGCCGAGGCCCTTGAGGATCAGCCCGCGTCGCGCTTCGTCCAGGTCGCGGAGCTCGTCGAAGATCTGGCGGAGAAAGGGGGTGAGCCCCTGCAAGATGCGCGACGGTGTGCGCTGCGCCGGCGGCTGACCGGCGAGCCAGTCGCAGATCCCGCTGGCGTACAGCATGTTTCCTCGCGCGCTGCGCACGATCACGTCGATGAGCGAGGCGTCGAACGGCGTGGGGAGCAAGCGCGAGCGCTGCTCGCAGATGGCTCGGCACGCGGCTTCGTTGGAGGGCGCCCACTCCTCGTCATCGAGGTCGAGCGTGCGCGCGTGCTCGAGGATGCCATGCCAGTCGTGCCGGCGGTACATCGGCCGCGAGGCGCCGAGGAGCACGACGCCCTTCGGCGGCACGCGCGGCAAGAAGCGGGGCAAGAGGCTCTTGCCGCTTCGGTCCTTCGCCGCCTCGTCGAGCCCGTCGATGACCACGACGAGCCTGTCGCCGCGAGGTACGAGGTGGCGCTTCGAGACGCGCCGCAAGAGCTCCCCGAGCCGGGTATCCGCGGACTGCTCGGCGTCCGCCAGCTCCGGGTGGACCCGCTCGATCTGCGCGCAGAGGTTGTGCACCACCGCGTCGGGTCGATCGCAGTCTTCGTGATCGCGCCGGATGAAATGGTGCGGCGTGTGCTGGGGCAACAGGTCGAGGAGGCGGTTGATGATGGCGCTCTTGCCGGCGCCGGCGCTCCCGAGGAATAGCACCCACCCGCCACGCGGCGCGCTGTCGTCAATCAGCCAGCGGAGCCTCTCGACCACGTTGTTGCGCCCGAGCAGCTCGGTGTGCCTGGATCGTTCTTCTTCGAAATCTTTGATTGCGCTGCTCACTGTGTCACTCCTCGCGCCGATGGACACCAATGAATCCAACGATAGAAACGTACGCCTCGCGTTCGCCCCCGCCGGCTCAGCGGGCAGCGTCGCGCGGGCGGCGCCTCGCGAGCTTCAAGATCTCGCCCTCTGGCACCTGCTCGGCGCGGAGCAGCGGGACATCCCTCTTGAAGGCCGTCACCCGTCCATCCTGGAGCAGATGAAACTCGCCTGCTTCCTGGCCGGGGATGCGGGCGCTGACGTCCACCCGGGCGTCGCTCAGGAGCGCCTTCATCTTGTCGAGCGCCGTCTGCTGGGTCACCCGACCGACGAACCAGCTCCGGAGGTTGTCACGACACCTGTAGTCGAGGTCGCCAGGGCTCTGGGTCGCGAGCAGGACGCCGAGGCCGCCGGAGCGCGCGCGGCGCAGGAGGTTCTCCATGGGCGCCTTGGTCGCTGGCTGTGACTGCGCCGGCAGGTACATGTCGGCCTCGTCGAGCAACACCACCGCGCGCAGGTGAGGCGACGGCGCGCGGCTCACCCAGCGGCTCAGCGCGAGCAGGAGCTGCGCGACCCAGAAGAGGACGCGCGCGCTGTCGCCCAAGAACTTCGTGCTGACGATGCTGAGCCGCGTCTTTCCAGGCTGAGCTTGGGGCCCGAGACCGAGGAGCAGCTCGACGTCGAGCGCCTCCCCATCCATCGAGAGCAGGTCCGAGGTGTTCAGCTTGAGCACCTCGAGGTCATGCACGAGGTCCTTGAACAGCCGTGTATCGAGCCGCCCGAGGGTAGCGACGAGGGCCGGATCCTCGTTGGCGATGAGCTCGATCAACGACGTCACGTCGAGCTTGCGCGAGGCGCCGTGAGCCGCGAAGAGCTGGAAGGCCTGGACAAGGATGGTACGGAGACCCTTGTCCTTGCGCGTCTGCTTGTAACCGAGCATGTCGCCGAGGGCGTGCGCCGCATAGCCGGCGGCCTGATCGCGCTCGAGGTCCGGGAGAGCCTCGATGCCGCTCGGCATCAGCGAGAGCCCGAGCTGGCGGCCGCCGGGGTGGCCCGGCGTGAAGAGGGCGACGTCGAGCCGCTCCGCCAGCGCACGCTGCCGGGCGTCGAGCGCCGCGTCCGGCTGCGCGCGGGTGAAGAGCGTCTGGCGCGCATAGCCGCAGAGATCCCCCTTGCGGTCGATGAGGATGGCGGGAATGCCGTGGAGGAGGAGCTGCTCGATCAGGTTCAGCGCCAGCGTGGTCTTCCCGCTCCCCGTGCTGCCGAGGAACGCGGCGTGCGCCGTGAGCTGCCCGGCGTCGAGCGTGAGCTTGTGGGAGACGAGCTCCCCCGTCGTGCCGAGCGCGAGGGAGAGGGCCTCCCGTGGCGCCGCTCCGTCCGCGCCGCCTGGCATCGCGCCGTCGGGACCGGCGGCCGGTGGCGGTGCACCCGGGCTCGCAGGTGACGTATCGAAGGGCGACGGCGCGGCCCCCCGCGACCGAGGCGCCGGGGCGGACGGTGGGAGCTGCTGCTCGAACCGGTCGAGGCGGTCGAGATCCAGCACGTGGATGAGCGGCAAGAGGCGCGAGATGTGGTTCTCTTCCCTGAGCCAATCGAGGAAATGCTCGCGTCGCGCGTGGGTCTCGTGGAACCTGTGGAACGCGGCCAGCGTGCGTTGGTCGCTCTCCTCGAAGACCGCCTTGCGGCCGCCGTTCTTGAGGATCTCGGCGAGCACCGAGTGCACCTGCGTGTTCGGATTGCGCGGGAACTCGCCGCAGCGGAGAAGCGCGAGGGTCCGGCGCCCGGCGCGCTTACGCGCATTCTCGAACTGGATTCGGAGCCCGCCGCCCTGGGGTGCCTGGTTGCAGACAACGACGAGGACCTCCTCGACGACGCGAGCCGCTCCGCCCGGGATCGGGACCCGGATGTCGATTTCGATGGCTCTGTCGCGTGGACGGGCATCGAAGCGAATGCCACTCTCGATCTCCTCGGCGCAATGGTTCACCGCCCACGCGAACAGGGAGGCGATCTCGGCGTCGTCCCCGGACGGGTCGTCCTCGAACTGTGCCAGGAAGTCGTTCCACTCCTGCTCGATCTTCTCCTTGGCCGCACGGATGTCCTGAGCCGCTGGGGGCCGGGGCCGTGCGCTGGGAGGAGCGCTCGTGCCCCACTGCGCCACGATCCGGCCGGCGTCGATGCACGCATCCCGGAAGATCTGGCACTCGTTGAGCGCCGCGCGGACGCTCATCCCGGAGAGCTGCTCCACGAGCTCTCGGGGAATGGGGTAGAGGGGATCGACCGCGCCGTCCGCCGGCGCGTGCCCTGCCGTCTCGTACAGGTAGGCGAGGCGCTTCTGGATGATCTGCTCAACCTCCTCGTTGCTCCGCTCCGCGACCAGAAGAGCAGGCGCCGGGTCACGCTCGACCCGATCGAGCGTCGAACGGGTGAGGCGGACGCGCATCGTGTCGTAGTAATCCTTGAGGCAAGCGATCACGATGATGGACGAGGGCACCTGATCCGCGACCGCGCAGAGCGACGACATCACCCGCCGGAACAGGGACTCGGCATCGTTGACGCGGTACGCGTCCTCGAACTGGTCGACGCAGAGGACGAGAGCGCGGGAGTCGCACGCCCACATCAAACGGCCGAGCTCCTCGACGACGCGCTGGGCGTCCTCGTCCTCGCGCTTCGGTGATAGACCCCCGAGGAGCTTCTGCTCCCGCTCCGAGAGCACCTCACAGCGCAGGTACTTCACGACCCGCTTCTTCAGCGCCGGATCTTGCCGCTGCAGATAGAGCAGGGCGCGGATGAGATCCAGGTCGAGGTCGGCGTAGCGGGGATGCCTGATGAGCTTGTCGGCGGCGCGCTCCACGAGATCGACGACCTCGCCCTCGTCCAGGTCCTCGCGCTCGTTCAAGGAACGGATGGACTCGGGATCACCGCACCTCGCCGCGACCGCGTTGGAGAGCCGGAGCAGACCCGAGCCGGTCCCCAGCGCCTCGTAGTAGGTCTGGTCGAGCGAGTCGACGAGGTTGCTCACCAGGTAACGGCTGTAGCTCGTGACCGACGTGGTCATCTGCATGTACCCGACGAAGCCGAGCCCGTTGAGGTGAACGTGGTTCCGGAAAGCGCGCACGAGGTGCGTCTTTCCGCTGCCGGACTCGCCGAGGAGCAGCAGGATCCGGCCCGCGTCGAGGCCGGGCGGGGTCGTCACCTGGGTGAGCAGCCGCTGGAAGGCCGTGCGGGCCTCCTCATGCACGGAATCGACGTCGAACGGATCCTCGCGCCAGATCTGCCCGCGGTGCTCCACGGAGTGGAACACGTCTTTCTTTGCTGTCGACAGGAACACGTCGAGCAGGGCGTCCTGCTTCGTCATGGTGCACCCCTTCTCCCTCTTGCTCGTCGACGCCGGCGGCGCGCGCGCCCTGCGCGCGGACCTCGCCGGCGCTCCCCACGTCAGATGCGCACGAAATGGAACGTCGTGCTGAGATACCGGGTCTCCGAGGCGTCGACGTCGGCCGGGTCCATGGCCTCGACCAGGTCGGCGCGGTTGAGCGCCAGGAGCCCGCGGCGATGCGCGGAGACCAGCCGGGCCTTGAACGCGTCCGAGTCGCCGATCGCGACGCCGTCCTCGGCGAGGCGCCGGAGGACGTGCGAGATGAAGACCTTGTTGTCCCCGAACCGCCCGGTCTTCGATGCCCGCGCCGCCTCGAGGACGCGCGCGGCGAAGGCGGACTCGTCCGCTGGCAGCGCGGCTGTCTGGGGGGCGAGCAGGCCGCGCGCTCCCGTGCCGAGGGCCGACGCCTTTCTCACGAGCAGGTCGATCGCCTGCTTCAGCGTGCCCTGAGGAGGCGCGTCGGCTTGACGGCTCAGCAGCACCCGCATGACCGCGTCCACGGTGAAGGGATCTGCCGTCGTGACGCCGATGGCGCTCCAGGCGACCGCGCCGAGCACACGCGGCAGCGATGGGGCCTGGCCGAGGTTGAGGCGGAAGGCGCTGGCGAGGAGCGTCGCGATGCTAGCGGCCTCTGCGTGAGGCACGTCGACGGCAATGTCCCTCCGGTCCTTCGCCGCTGACGTCTCCTTGTCGAGCATCCGGGCCGCTATGCGATCCTTGAGCTCCGTCCAGGTTACCTTTCTGTGGTCCTTCAGGTGAAGGGTATCGCGGATGGCCTTTTGGCCGTCGCCGGTGATCTGATAGGAAGATCGCCTCACGTGTATGGCGAGACCAGATTGCACAAAGTCGATGAGTTCGTTCTCGATGAGCCGGATCGTATCGTTTCGATCTCGCCTACCTTTGAAAAGAAACGTCAGCATCTTCGCGATTTCGTGTGCGGTGAAACCCTTGTCACGGAACAGGAGCCGGCCGAGGACGTAAGTGCCCAGGCCGGAGAGGACGACCTGTCCGTTGGAGCTCATTGGCCTACCTCCATCACCCTCGCGGTGGCCCTCGCCGCGCGGCGGTGCACCCGCCCGCGGATCAGCTTCGATGCGTCGAACGGCTCTACATGACATCGCACCTGCTTCGGCTCGACGGCACCCGTGAAGCGACCGTTCAGGACCTCCAGGAGCGCCAGCACGTCGGAGAGCTTCTGGTCCCCCCGGTCATCCTTGTGGGACACGGACGGGACGCGCTCGAAGTAGCCGTTGATGAGGCCGATGACGACGGGTCTCTTCAGCGCCGCGCAGTAGATATCGCCTCGAGCTGCGGGCGGCAGGAAGATAGCGTCAATCTGCTGCTGGCCCTCCGCAGCGGGGAGGGTGGGACCTGTGAGGATGCAAAGGTTCATGATCTGCGCTCCGAAAGGCGCCGCTGCGCGCGCGCCGGGGATGTAATCGAGGACGTTGTCGAGCCGCTCGAGGACCGGGATGAACACGCGCACCACCGAGATCTCGAGCTCTGGGCTGGTGAGAGCTGTGCAGGGGCGGCTCGCCCGCGTGCTCCTGCTCTTCGCGCACAGCTTACCCATCGATCCTCCAGATCCCGATCTCCGCGCGTCCGTCCTCGGGTGGCGCGCAGCGGAGCATCCGGAAGATAGAATGGGGACCGCCGCCTGCAAGGCGAGATTTATTTCACATCATTTCAAGTCCGGAGCGTGCATCAGCGATCCGCGCATCGAAGCGCGAAGGTTCGCAGCGCTCATGGCCCGCACTGGAATGTCATCGCATTCCCGGGCGGCTGGACAGCACGAGTCGGCCGTCGCGCGCTCAGGTGGAAGAGCGCTCGCGCTGGACGTCGAGGGGTCCGTATATTAGGGAGGGAATAGTAGCACTCGCAGAGTGCTACGGTCGCAGAGGCTACGCCTTGTGCTCCTCCACACGTCCGGTCCCGAGCCGGATCTCCCCCCGCCTCCGCTGGACGATCGCAGACCCCAGGCCGGCCTTGGTGAAGGCCTGGCGTGCGCGGTAAAGGAGGACGTTCAGGTATGTCTCCTCCACGCCGAGCCAGTCCGCTAGTGTGGACACATCGATCCACCCCTGCTCGTCAACGGGCAGACTTGCTTCTTCGGCCGCCTTCGCCCGCTCGCGAGCGAGGAGTAGCAAGGCATAGAAGGGTGTGATTTGGCCGAGCGGCAGCGTCTCTTCTCCCTCGACCGCCTCGATGCGCACGTGCTCCTCGTTACGGCTCACATGAAAGCGTAAGGTGCACGTGGCGAGCGAGAAGGATGGCTTCGTTTTGTACGTCCCGACGACGGGCGAGGCAGGAGGCACCGTGAGTGTCCACCTCTGTCCCGCGAGCGTGACCTCCTCCCCGTCCGTCACCTGGCGCAGCGACCCATCTGAGCCCTCCATGAGCCACCGGCCCGTGGAGTCCGTGATGATGGATGCGAGGACGTTGTCCTGGTCCGGAAGCGCGAGCAGCCCGTCCACCGCCTGGTGGACCTCACCCGTGGCAACCGCGCGGGCCACGACCACAGGTCCACGATCGTCGGTCAGCTCCCATCTCTCGGCGTCGCTGCCAAGCCGGAGAACGGACCCCTGCTTGAGGTCCGCCTTGTCCCTGGGAAGAACGCGGACCTCGTCGACGAAGGTGCCGTTGGTGCTCCCCAGATCGCGGACCTGCCAGCGCTCGCCGTTCCAGGACACCGAGGCGTGATCGTTCGAAGCGGCGTGATCGGCGAGGCGCACGGCAGAGCTCGGCGCGCGGCCCGCGACGGAGTGGGCGGCCAGCACCACCGACCTTCCCGAAGAGACATGCCGGAGGATTCCCATCGCGCGCATGGTAATGGACACTGCTCGTGCAGTACAATGCCCTTGACGGACGGGGAAGGACCATGATCGAGCGGCTATGCGTCATCGCGGAGCGGTACGGGATCGGCGGGGAAGCGCTCCGCGAGCTCACGGAGCTGTACGAACACGCGCTCCCGCGGACGCCGACGCAGCGCATCGGCGACCCCCATCCCACCGTCCCGGCGCCGTCCACGCCGGAGGAGCTCAAGCGCCGGTATATCGACGTCGGGCTGATCGCCGTCGGTGGGTTCAGCGAGGTGCGGGAGGCCTGGGACGGTCACGTCCGGCGGTGCGTCGCGCTGAAGATGCAGCTCCCGTCGAGGAGCTCGCCGGACGACTGCGCGCGCTTCCGGCAAGAGGTCACGCTCACTGCCCAGCTGCAGCACCCGGGCATCGTCCCGCTCTACGACTGGGGCGAGCTGCCGGACGGCCGTATCTGGTTCACCATGAAGCGGGTACGCGGCGACACGATCGGCAGGCGGATCGACGCGCTGCACAGCCACAGAGGCGCCGAGTTCGTGCGAACCCTGCGCCGGCTGCTCGACGATTTTCGTCGGCTCTGCGAGCCCGTGGCCCACGCCCATGCCCAGCGCATCATCCACCGCGACATCAGCCCTCAGAACCTCATGGTCGGCGACCTGGGCGAGGTGCACGTCATGGACTGGGGCCTCGCCCGCGACCTCGGCGGAAGCGTGGCGGTCCCGTGGGCCGGGGGTGCGGCCTCCGGTCCGGCTGCGCCGGATCTCTCGGAGACGAGCGTGCGGACGCGCGTCGCCGGCACGCCGTTCTACATGTCTCCGGAGCAGGCTCACGGCGAGATCGCGGCCATGGGTCCGACGAGCGATGTCTACGCCTTCGGCGCCGTGCTGTACGAGATCCTGAGCGGTCGACCGCCGTACGCACCTCCGCGCGGTGAGCGAGAGGGGCCTGAGCAGACCATCGAGCGCGTCCAGAGCGGGCCGCCGCGGCCGATCGAGGAGGTCGCGCGCATCGAGGTTCCGAAGGAGCTCCATGCCCTGTGCCGCAGGGCGATGGAGCGGGCGCCTGCGGGCCGCTACGCTGATGCCGGCGCGTTGATGGAGGCGGTGCGCGACTGGCTCGACGGCGCCGATCGTCAGGAGCGCGCGGCGCGCATCGTGGAGGATGCGCGCGACGCGCACTGCGCGCGGATCGCGCGCATGCGGGCGGAGGCCGACCAGCGCAGGGCGCGGTCGCGGGAGATCCTCGACGGGCTCCGTTCATTCCACCGAGCCCAGGAAAAGGCGGAGGGCTGGAGGCTCGAGGACGAGGCGGCGGCGATCGAGCAGAAGGCGTTGCGAGAGGAGATCTACTGGACACAGAAGCTGCGCTCGGCGCTCAACGAGGTCCCCGATATGACACAGGCGCACGCCGCGCTCGCCGAGCACTACGCGGAGAGCCTGCTGCGGGCCCACGCCGAGCACGACCAGCCCGCGGCGACCCGCTTCGCGGCGCTCCTCGAGGACCACGCCAGATACCTGCCCGAAGGCGGACGCGCTCGCTACGAGGCGCTCCTCCGCGGTGATGCGCGGCTCACGCTGGTGACCGCGCCAGAGGGCGCTCGCGTCGCCATCAAGCCTTACGAGTCGGTCGGCCGCTACCTGATGCCGAGCGACGAGAATGCGCTCACAACCATCGCGCCGCTCCGTGAGTTCGGCCTCCGGCGTGGCAGCTACCTCCTGCTCCTCACGGCGCCTGGCTATCGCGAGGTTCGTTACCCGGTGGCGCTCGGAGGCGACGAGCATTGGGACGGCGTCCGCCCTGGAGGGACAGCGCCGTACCCGATCCGCCTCCTTCGGGAAGACGAGCTCGGAGCGGACGACGTCTATGTCCCGGGAGGGTGGTTCATCGCCGGCGGCGACCCGCGCGCGGGGGAGAGCCTGCCGCGGCGGCGCGTCTGGCTCGACGGGTTCGTGATCAAACAGCATCCCGTCACGAACGCCGAGTTCGTCGCGTTTCTTAACACACTGGTCGAGGAAGGACGTGCTGCCGATGCGCGCCGGCACTGTCCAATTCAGCCCTTCGGCGCCACCATGAGCGACGACGCGCCGTTGGCCTACCTGCTTGATGCGCGCTCGGGACGCTACAGCCTCAAGTCGCCCGAGACCGAGCGTGCGTTGCCGGTGGTCTTCGTCGACTGGCCTGCGGCGATGGCCTATGCAGCGTACTGGGCGCGCAAGACCGGCCTTCCGTGGAGGCTCCCGAGCGAACTGGAATGGGAAAAGGCGGCGCGCGGCGTCGATGGGCGGTTCATGCCATGGGGGGATCAGGTCGAGCCCACGTGGGCGTGCGTGTCGGGCAGCCACCCGGAGCGGAAGAGCTTGATGCCCGTGCACGAGTATCGCACCGACGTCAGCCCCTATGGAGTCCGCGGGATGGCGGGCAACGTGCGCGACTGGTGCGTCGAGCGATGGTACCTCGATGGTCCGCGCGTGGAGGGCGACGTCGTACAGGTCGAGGTCGCGCCGGAGGACGATCCCGCCTTCCGTCCAGCGCGCGGAGGGGCGTGGATCTCGGCTGGCGACCTGATGCGCCTCGCGGTCCGGTACTCCGAGCCCCCCACAAGGCGTCACGGCGTGCTGGGGTTCCGCCTGGCGCGACAGATCACCGTGTGATGCGCCAGGCTCACGAGCCGCCGCAGACACTCGTGGTGTAGTACCAAGTCCATCCGCCGATGTCGTTCGGATCCAGGCTAGGGGCGCCGTTCTCGTCCTTCACCAGCTCGAAGCTGAGCTCGCCGGGGGTAGCGCTGAACAGCGCTTTCGCGGCCTGCGTCTTGTACCATGTAACCTTCGCGAGATTACCCTGCGCATCCTGCTCGACGAGTAGGCCGATCATCTTGGTGCTGTCGTCAGGGTCCGTCGCCTTGTAAAGACGTTTGCGCGACTCGGAGGGGTTGTACACACCGCAGCACCAGCTGGCGGACTGCGAGAGGTCGAGATGCAGCGGCATGGCTCCGACGAAGCTGTCGATCGCCTGCTGTGTCCCCTCGATCCTGTCGGCTTGCATGGTAAGCGAGGCGATGGTGTCGATGGATATGCCGGTGTTGCCGTGGTGGTACTCGCGGTAGGGAGCGCGTTGGGCCGTCGTCTGATCGTTCATCACCACGATTCGCACAAGGTCGCCCCCCACCCCATCAGTAACAAGGCGGATCTTCGTGATGACGCGCGTGTCCACTGGAAACTGCTCGTGTCCCGGGTCCTCATGGAGGTTCTTGCTTTCGTTGATGTCGGAACGCACGTTGTGCATGTGTGTCATCCTCGGTTGAAGAAGCGCATGGAAAAGCGCGCCGACGCATCGACGCGCGACCGACGGCGATTACTTCGCCGTCACCCCTCGGAAGCTACGTCAAGCCGGCGCTTATGGCGATTTCGTCTTATTTCTCGGGAGTCCGCCTCCGTCACGACGCTGTTGGGCCTTTCGGCGGATCGCGGGCGGTGGAGGCGGGGGCGACCAGATGAGCCAGGTGCTAGCGCTGCAGCGAGCCCGCGAGGGGGACCCTCTGTTGAAGCGCGCCGCAACGGGGAACGCGGCTCGGCTACGCGGCCGCTGGCCAACGCCGCGCAGATCGGTCGCTGGCAGGTCCAGGCGAGGCCGGTCGGCCAAATGTTCGGCTTCGTGTTGCCTTGTGCTGTCCGAAGACATCGCCAAGGCCGCCGCCTCCTGTCCGTCGACGGACAACCGCTACGTCAGCGAATCTGCTTGAGCAGCGCTTCGCGCTGGCGGACGAGCCGCCCTCGCGGAAACTCCCGCGCATGGGCCTCGAGCAGCCGGCGCGCCTCGAGGTCGGCAATGGCGTTGTGCGCGTCCAGCGCGCTCCGGGCCTCGCGGATCAGGCTCCACTCGCGCTCGCTGACGGTGCTGCGCACGGCGCTCCCCGGAGTCGAAGCACGAGGAGCGGTCGGGATCGACGGCGCGGGCATCTGGTGGACGGCAGCATCAGCGCGCGCGTCGACGCGATACGTCGACGGCGAGGCCTCCCGAGCGGCGGATGCGACGGGCGCGGTGGCGGCACTCGTGTCGCCTTCTTGGGCGGACGCGGCTTCCTCCTGCGCCACCGGCGTGGTCCCCGGAGCGCGTACCGTTGCAGGCAACAGCCACGGCTCCAAGCTGGGCGAGACCCCGGCGACGAGCGTTCCGGTCAGGGCGACGAGCGCACCCTGCACGATGATCCGGAGGGCCAGGCGGCGCAGCGTGGTCGGCCACGACTCGCGACGGTGCAGCCCGAACGCGAGCGGCACACACGCATCCCCATCCCGTCCGCGCGCACGTTCCTCGGCGATCCAGCGGCGCTTCTCCTCTTCCAACCGCTCGAGGGCCCGGCGGTGTTGCGTCTTCACCGCCTCCGTGGTGAGGCCCAGCTCGGCGGCGATCTGGGCGAGCGGGATCTCATCGAGGTCGTGCCTGATCAGGAGGTGCCGGTACTTCGGGTCCACCCGGTCGATGAGGCAGCGCATGCGCGCGTGCCGCTGTCGCCGGCGGAGCAGCTCCTCGGGGTTCGGGAGCTCAGCTCCAGTTTCGCTCTGGTCGAATGACGTCAGGACCTCTCCTCGACGGCGCGCCCTGCGCACATGGTCGCGCGCTTGATTGGCGGCAATCGCGACGCGGTAGGCCGCTGGATCCCCACCCAGGTCGATCCGCTGGTCCGCTTCGAGCCCGCGCAGCAGCGCGTCTTGCGCGACGTCCTCGGCGTGGCGCGCAGGAACCCCCAGGCGCCGCGCGATGCGCCGGAAGAGCTCGAAGCTGCTGGAGAGGCTCGCTGGCTTGTCCACGCCGGTAGCACGTTTGAGCCGCCCCCTCGGGGTCAGCAAAATGCAGGGACGAGATCATTTTAGTGAGATAATGTGGGTGACGATGCTACTTTCTGCCCTGGTTGGCTACAACATGATTGACACACCGGACGAACGGATCCCTTCCGTCATGCGTCCAAGAATTCTCGCCTGTGGCGCGACTTTCCGGCACCTGGTCTCGGTTGACGGTGCGCGCCCGGCGTAAGTACCGTCCCTGGATGCGTTGCCGGGGGCACCTGCTGTTCGTTCTTCTGGCGTTTGGCGCTTCAACGGCCTTGGCCAGCTCGGCCGACGCGGAGGAACGGCATCCGACGCCGGCACGAACCGACGAATCGACGGTGAAGGACCTTGTTCGCCGTGCTCGGAAAGCGCGCAAATCAGGAAAGTGGAACGAGGCCTACGACGCCTACAAGGCGGCTTTGGACGCTGCAGAGGCGGTGCCCAGCGCAAGCCAGGAGCGCGCGGAGCTCGCCGGCGAGCTCGGCCTCTGTGAGCTCGCGCTCCGCAAGTACCGTGATGCGGCGGAGCACCTGACCTGGAGCCTTGAGCAGGGTCATGCGCTCACCGACGAGGTTCGGCTACGATTCGAAGCCGGACAGGTGAAGGCAGCATTTTACCTCATTCGAGTCCTGCTGTCCGTCGATCCGCCGGATGCCGAGGTATTCATTGATGGCAAATCCATCGGTCGGACCGCGCGGACCTACAAGCTGTTCCTCGAACCCGGGCGCCACATGGTGCGGGCCCGGGCGCCCGGCCGTGAGGACGCGCTGCATGTGGTCAGCGCCGACGCGGGCTCGGAGCTCGAGATCGCGATGCAACTGCCGCGCACCGCGGTGAGCAGCGCAAAAGGAGCGCCGGAGACGCCGAAGGCCGTGAGCGCCCCGCCCGCCGCGCGCCCGCAGCCCCCCAGCCCGTGGGCGTCCTGGCCGGGGACGCTGCGCATCGCGGGAATCACGGTCGCGACGGCCGGCGTGTCGGTGGGCGCCGTCCTCATGATCCGTGCGGGCAGGCTCGACGACGACCTGAGCGCCCGGCGTGACCGGCTCCTGAGCGAGCCGTCGTCGAGCTCGTCGATGTGCTGGCAAGCGCCTCGGAACTCGCCATGTGGCGAGCTGGCGAGGCTGCAGGACGCGCGCAACCTGTCCGGCCGCGCGGGTCTGGCCACGATGATCATCGGCGGTGTGGTCGGTGCGGTGACCGCCGCGTCCTTCTTCACGGACTTCTCTGTCCTGGGATCCTCGCCGGCTGGGGATCATGTCCGTGTCTCGCCCGTGGCGAACGGGAACGAGATCGGTGCGCGAATCGAGGGGCTATGGTGAGCGCACGGGGAGCCGGAGGGATGGGCTCGCTGGCAGGCCAAGGCGCTGTGACTTCGGTCGTCGCTGCCGCAGTCTGCATGTGGGGAGCCAGCACGCTGACAGCTTGCACTTCCTATTCGGATGATTGCGGGGAAAAATTGGCGTGTCCTGCCGGTCCGGAGGCTGCGCTGGACCCGTGCGAGGGAGATCCCGGCACCGCGCCAGGGCTCGACCAGTGTGGGGTGTTCGTCAGCGAGCACGGCGACGACAGGAACCCTGGCACGAAGGGCGCGCCGGTGAGGACGTTGCAGCACGCCATCGGGCTCGCCGCAAGCGGACGAGGCAACGGAGAGGCGCCGACCCGGCGCGTGTACGCGTGCGGCGGGGCGTTCGAGGAGGCGATCACGCTGCCCTCGGGGGTCAACCTCTGGGGCGGGCGTCGCTGCGACGGCGGCGAGTGGTCCTATGAGGGGTCGTTTGGCGGACCGGATCACCCGACGATCATCGCCCCGCCGGTGGGGATTCCGCTGCGGGTCCTCGGGGGAGACGATGCGTTCATCGCGGGCGACGACGCGACGTCCACGATCTTCGGCGTGCGCGTGATGGCGGCCGACGCCTCAGCGAGCGACGGCAAGTCGTCGATCGCGATGATCCTGAGCCCCGGAGCCAGGGCGATCGTGCGGGAGAGCGCGATCCTCGCAGGCGATGGCAAGGATGGCGCGCCGGGCGAGGACGCGCCGAGCTTCCGCGCGAGTGCCGGCGTGGTGGGGAACGACGGCGCGGACGCATGCGCCGCGGATGTGGCGCAGGGCGCCCATCCGGTTGTGACGGCGTGTGGCGATGGCATCGAGTCGACGGGCGGCTACGGAGGCGACGGCGGGCTCGAGACGGGCGGCGATGGTGCCTCGGGGCTTCCGGAACCGGCGGGGAATCCGCCCGAGCGCGGCCTGGGCGGCTCCGGCGCGGTCAGCATGGCCTGCAACGATGGGGAGAACGGAGCCAACGGCGCCGATGCGGGGCGCGCTCCCGGAGCGGTTGGCGCTGGCCGTCTGGGCCTCGACGGATGGGTCGGCGTCCGCGGGAAGGACGGGGAGAGAGGCGGCGTCGGTCAGGGCGGCGGCGGGGGTGGCGGCGGGAAAGGGCGCGGCCTCATGAACGAGTGTCCGGCGGGTCGGCCCCAGGGCGGCGCGGCCGGCGGTTCGGGGGGAAGCGGCGGGTGCGGGGGCAAAGGGGGGCAGGGGGGCGACTACGGCGGCGCGAGCATCGCGATCGTGGCCTTGCAGGGGAGCGAGCTCACGGTCGAGTCCGGCGAGGTCCTCGGGGCCAAGGGCGGCGATGGCGGGGTCGGCGGAACGGGCCAGTGGGGAGGCTTTGGCGTCGACGGCGGTCTCGGGGGCCACGGTCTTTTGACCAACACGTCGCGAGGGTGCCGCGGCGGCTTTGGTGGCAACGGCGGCCGCGGGGGCGATGCCGGCGGCGGTCTCGGGGGTCACTCGCTCGGTATCGGCTCCGTGGGCGCCTCCGTGGCCATCTCGCAGGATGCGACGGTCTCGCCCGGACAAGCCGGCACCGGGGGGCTCGGCGCCAATGCAGCCCCGGAAATTCAGCTCGGCCATGCGCACGACGGGATTTCGCTGTTCTGGTACCGGTTCGATGCGCCGGCCCCGGAACCGCCTCGATGAACCGCCCTGTGCTGGCGGCACCGGTCAGGAGACGCACATGAGAAACAGCACCGCGGCTACCTTGATCCTTCTGCTGTCCCCGTGGGCGACCGGCTGCGGAACTGCGCCCGGCGTGAACGACCCTGGCGTGACGCCTTGTGAAGGCACCTCGTGCGACGACGAACCGCCCCCGGAGTCGGTCTGCGTCGAGCACGTCGCGGCCGGTATCCTCGACGACGGCTGCGGCGTGTTCCTCGCCGGAAACGTCGGTGGCGGAGACGACAGGAATCCGGGCACGAAGGCGAAGCCGGTGTACACGGTCACGCGCGCCATCGAGCTCGCGCGCCTTGGACGAGGGCGCGTGTTCCTCTGCAACGAGGGATTCGTGGTGGGTCAGATCAGGGTGCCCTCCGGCGTGGATCTCCGCGGGGGCTTCAACTGCTGGGACTGGGTGCGCGACGCCCGGCTCCCGCGGACCCAGTTTTCTCACAACAGGGTCTCCGGCCCCATGGTGATCGTCGAGCCCGCAGCCCCTGAGGACAGGGGGGCCGCGGACGGGGTGTCGACGCTCGCCGATCTCTACGTCCGCTCGGCGGGTGAGGTCGGCGTGCTCGTTCAGTCCAACACTGCGGTGGAGATCTTGCGGAGCGAGATCTCCTCCCGCGGGGGAAATGGAGGCAGTCCTGGCGAGGAGTGGCCGTACAAGCAACCGGACGGACCGGATGGCATGTTCGGTGCGGACGCGTGCTCGGCGGCCGTCGTCGCCGGCGGGCCTGCGGTCGTGAACCGGTGCGAGAACGGGGTCACGAGCACCGGGGGCAAGGGCGGGGACGGGCGGCCCGACAGCGCGGAGGATGGAGGCGAGGGTGGACCCGCCGACCTTTTGCCGCCCCCGAGCGGTGGTATCGGGGAGCAGGACAATCGCAGTTGCGAAGTCGGATCCATCGGCGGCCCGGGGGCTCCGGGGACGCAGGGCGCGCCCGGCAAGGGCATCGGGCGCCTCACCGACACAGGATGGAAGGGCGACACGGGGGGCGAGGGGACCTGGGGCACGCCGGGCCAGGGCGGCGGCGGCGGCGGCGGTAGCCGGGGCGGGCTCGCCCTGTGCGGCGTGGCCTCCAAGGGAGGCCCAGGAGGAGGCTCCGGCGGAGGCGGTGGTTGCGGAGGCCGCGGAGGCCGCGGGGGAGCGAACGCGCAGCCGTCCATCGGCGTCCTCGCGGTTCACGCCCGGCTGACCGTGCGCGACACCAAGATCACGGCGGACTTTGGCGGCACAGGCGGCGACGGCGGGGAGCCTCAGGACGGCGGCCGAGGCGGTCGAGGCGCACCGGGCGGAAAGCTAGGGGATGAGTTCACCTACTGTTTCGGCGGCCGGGGCGGCCAAGGAGGGCCCGGCGGCTACGGCGGCCCGGGGCGCGGCGGCGACTCGATCGGCGTCGCCTATATCGACGAGGACCAGCTCACGCTCGAGCGCGTCACCATCGAGACCGGACAGCCGGGCAAGGGCGGCACCAGCTGGAACCACGATGGCAGCACGACGGTTGGAGAGAGCGGCGAGGTCCACGAGACGCTTCGGTTTCCTGAATAGTCGTAAGCACGTCCCGGGAGGACGACGGCATGGATCTCCATGACGGAGAATGCCAACAGGTTTGAGACAGGCCGGACGAGAATCCTATGAGGGGATCGCGCTGGGGGCGCGTTCCGGCTCTCGGCCCCAACCGGTCGAGGTCGGGGCGACAGCGGCACGGCGGTGGGCGTGGCGCCAGATTCGGGCGCGGCGCTGGCCCGGCTTCGGCACGCTCTCGACGGCGACGCCACTCGGGCGGGGAGCAGCTCCCTCCTTCGCTGGGGCGGGGGTAGGATCGACGGCTCGGAGATGGCTGGCCAGTGACCTGGCACCGCGTCGAGCCCCAGCGGGGGACGAGCGGACCGGGGTTGCGGCGGTCGTCCCGCGGCTGCCGGACCAGGCCCGGCGCAGCGAGGTAGAGCACGGCCGCCTGCGCGGAGCATCCGGGACAACGCGCTCAGAGCGGGAGGCCGCCGGAGGCCACGCGGGTCGTCTCGAGCTGTACGGTGATCGTCCCGGCCAGCACGAGGCACGCGCCGACGACGGCGAGCTCGACATCGGTATGGACCTCGCCGCGTCGGGCGGCGCTGGCAAGCGCAGCGACGTTTACAGAAGTGATCTCAGCGGTCCTGCGCCTGGGCACGCTGGCATCGTAGCAGGGCTCCATGCCGAGCTTCGAGAGCAGCGGCGGAAGGTCCAGGTCATCGAGGCCGGCGCGCTCTTACCTTGGCGACGATCTCTTCGTGCGAGATTCCACCTCAACGTAACGCGTTCTCCCGCTCCCAGCGCTCCTGCGCCGCGATCGCGTCGTCTGCGGCGCGGACACCCGAGACGAAGAGCGCCGCGTGCTCAGGGTCGTCCAGGTCGAGGCCAAACCGGAGCATCCGGGCGCGGTCGCGCGGCGGGACGGAGCGGAGGATCTCGGCGGCGGAGCGGGCGCGGCGGTAGGAGCGCATATTACGAGCATACCAGCGTTGCGGGGTGACGTCGTAAACGAGAAGTATACCAAGCTGCCGCTCGTCAGTACCCGGCTGCCGTGCATGAGACCCGTCCTCGGCTGCCCCTGCCCATCTCTGGGGTGCAACAGCGGAATCCTCGACGGAACGGCGGGTCTTCCGCCTCGAGAGCTCCCCGCGACGGGTCCTCGATCCGACCATCCCACTGCCGGTGATGCGCCCCGGAGTGCTGCGTCTTGTCGGGCGAGCGGCGTTCATCGCCCGGCTCGACCCGGCTCGAGACGAAGCATGACGCCGCCGCCGCGCTCCCGGAGCGCGCGGCGGATGACGCCGAGCCAGGGGGCGGCGCACCGGCGGTGCTCCGTGAGGCCGGCCTCGTGCCGGGCCCCTACGCTGGCGGGCCACCGCAGGCGTGAGCGGAGCCGCGAATCGCGGTAGAGGAGGAACGCCATGCCCTGCAGGCCCACGGGATCACTCTTCCGCAACGCCGCTGACCGGCTCCACGTCCGCGTCCTCGTCGGCGACAACGACCGCGAGAGCTTCCCGCTCGATCCCAAGCTGACCGAGAAGCAGGCCGAGCAGCGCAAGGAGCTCGTCGCCGAGCTCGCCACGCGGCGGCGCGCCTCGCGCAACGTCACGCGCGACGCGATCGTCGCCTTGCTGGAGCGTGCGGCGGTATGCGAGGGCAGGGCGCTCCGCGACGTCATCGAGGCCGTCGACGTCGTCTGCAGAGGCGGCGCACAAGCGAAGGTAGCTCCCGGTGGCGGCTCGGTACCGAAGCAGGTCACCGTCCAGCAGTTCGGCGAGCTCTGGACCTCGGGTGAGCTCGCGCGAATGTCCCCCGACCACGTCAAGCCGAAGCGCAGCGTGGAGCAAGACGTCCACCGTCTCGACCGCCACGTCGACCCGATCGCCGGCCGCATCCCCGTTGCGTCCTTCACGCTCGACGACGCCGAGCGCGTCATGCGTGCGCTGCCGTCGATGTCGCCTGCGTCGCGCCGTCACATCGCGCAGCTCCTGCACCGCATGATGGCGAAGGCCGTCTTCCCCTGCCGTCTGCTCGCGACGAACCCGCTCCCCCGCGGCTTCCTCCCGAAGCTCGGCCCCGCGAAGGCGAAGGCGTGCCTCTACCCTGACGAGGACGCGCGCCTGCTAGCCTGCACGGCGATCCCGCTGTGCCGGCGCGTGCTCTGGGGCTTCCTGAACCGCGAAGGCGCGCGCATCAGTGAGGCGGCGCGCCTCCAAATCCAAGACATCGACCTGGATCGCGGCGCGCTGCGCCTCGAGAAGAACAAGACGAACGATCCCCGCGCGTGGGCGCTCTCCCCCGGCGTGCCCCAGGCCTACGCGCCTGGCTCACCCTCCGCGGCAACCCGCCCCCCTCCGCCCCGCTCTTCGTCAACGAGGACGGCGACCGCTTCAGCGTCGAGCACGCCGCCGAGCGCTTCCGCGCCCACCTCCAGCATGCCGGCATCGACCGCCCGGAGCTCTTCGAGGGCTCCGGCGACCGCCAGCAGGTCCGCGCCCACGACGCGCGCTCGACCTTCATCACCGTCGCCCTCGCGAACGGCCGCAGCGAGACCTGGGTTGCCGACCGGACCTGGCACCGGAGCTCTGTCAGGCGCCAGAGGTATCGCCGGGCGGCCAGGACGTTTGCAGAACTGGGCCTTGGCGAGCTAGCTTCCCTCGCCGAGGGGATCCCCGAGCTCGGGGGCAGGGGAAAAGCCACGGGAAACGGCACAGAACAGGGTGGGGACGGCACGGCGATACCAAAAATCAAAGCAAATTCAATCACTTGGCCCCGTGGCGAAATGGCAGACGCGGTGGATTTAAAATCCGCGGCCCGTACGGGCGTGCCGGTTCGAGTCCGGCCGGGGCTACCTTCATGTGCGGCGCGCCGAGCTCCCCGGGCCGGTTGGGCTCCACGCTGGGAGCTGCTGCGAGCTGCCAGGTGAGCTGAGCCTCGACCTGGAGGTGCCGAGCCGCTGGCACCGCTCTGCCTGGCCGCCTCCTGGGCGTCTCGCAGCCGTCTGCGTCGCGCTCTCTTCTCTCTCCTCTCTTCTCTCCTGCTGCGGCGCTCGTCCGGGGCTGCGCTGGATACACGCTCTGCCGGCGCCCACGGCGTCTCACAGCGTCCGAGGTTGTGTCGCGCTTCCCTGCCGCCCCGTCAGCGCGATGCCATCAACCTCCCACGGCGGCGGCTGCCTGAGCTGCATGCTCGCCTCGAACGGGGCCGTGTCGCTCTCTGTCCCTCGTGCCTCGTGACGCCGACCTGCCCGAGACGTCGCGCGGCCTTCGCGGCCTTCGCGGCCGTCGCGGCCGATGGCGTCCTGTCTCGGCCTGAAGGGAGGCCATCCGGCAGCTCGCTCCCGTGTTCGCTGGGCTCGACAAACCAAGTGGACTCGATTAATGGGAGCGCCACGGTACATGGATCTGGACATCGACTGTTTGCGTGAGGCCAGGGTAGAGAACGTAGAACGGCTTGCGCACGCTCTGGGCGTCAAGCTTCCCGAGCACAAGCGCCACGACAGGCGCGCTTACTCCCGGGAGCTCATCCGCGTCGTGATGCAGGGCATCCGGCGCGACGCCGAGCGGTCGCGCGGCCGCAGGTTCTTCGGCCGTAGCTGAAAATCTACGCCACTGTAACAAGCACGTTGAACGGCGCGGGCCGGAGTTGCCCCGCTCGTCAGGCCCAACCGAGAGCCTCTCGGAGACGGTTCACTCCGTCTCGACCGGCTCCACCGTGCTCCTGGCGCCCCGGCAGGTTCCCGGGCTGCCTCTGCGCGGTGTGGGGGATGGGCCGATATCTCCTGGCACCCTGGTAGGCTCCTCGGGCTGTTCTTCTCCCCGCGCAGGAGCTTGCGTCGATGTCGACTGGCGCTCGGTACCCCCCGGGCTTTCTTCGCGCGCTGCTGGGATGGGCCGATCTCTTCTGGCGTCCCGGTAGCGCCCAGGCGTGTTGTTCACGCGTCGCTGCGATGGCCCCCTGTCCGCAGCCGCAGGCGTCCCGGTGCCCCCAGGCTGTCCTTCAGCGCCGCGGTGGGCCGATCACCTCGGAATCCCCCCACCCGCCCGCGCCCGCGCCCCCGCCCCCCGCCTACCGCCCCTGCGGCTTGCTCCGCACCGCCAGCCGCCCTCCCGTCACCCGGCTCCGCGCTGCCAGCAGCAGCGGCGCCGCCGGCGTGAGCGGATCCACCAGGTCGTTCACCTGGAGCATCGCCTTGTCCGCCACCTTCCACGCCGCCGCGTGACCCGACGCTCCCTGCTGGGGCGACCCCGCCAGGTCCAGCGCCCGGCTCAGCTCCCGGCCCACCCGCGCGATCCGGGCGAGCTCCTCCCGCGACGCCCCCCCGTCCTTCGCCGCCGCATAGATCGCCCGGACCACCCCGAGCAGATCTCGCACGGCATCGAATGGAAACGGCGGGGTGCTGACCGGAATGAGCACTGCGCCAATGTACAGCAACTCGCCGTTCGATGGAGCATTTGCATTCCCGTGACTCGCGTAAGATTTCCACAGGATCGTCTTGGTTGTAATGTAGGAAACAGAAAAAATCAGTTGAGCGCCCCCACCGCCTCCTCGACAGCCGCGATCAGCGCCCCGCCCCGGATGAGCTCGGCCGCCGCCGCGATGTCGCGGTAGAGGGGCCGGTCCTCGGCGAGCTCCGGCACCACCCGGCGGATCGCCGCGTGGGCCGCCGCGACGCCGGCGCTGGGCCGGAGCGGGCGCCGCTGGTCGACCCCCTGCGCCGCCGTGATCAGCTCGATCGCCAGCGAGCTGCGGACGTTCTCGATCACCTGCGCGAGCTTCCGGGCGCTGATGCTGCCCATGCTCACGTGGTCCTCGCGGCCGGCGCTCGACGGGATCGAGTCGACGCTCGCCGGGTGGCAGAGCACCTTGTTCTCGCTGACGAGCGAGGCGCTCGCGACCTGGGCGATCATGAACCCCGAGTGCAGCCCGCTGCGCGGCGCCAGGAACGGGGTCAGGCCCGTCGAGAGCGCCGGGTTCACGAGCTGCTCGACCCGCCGCTCGCTGATGTTCGCGAGCTCGGCCGCCGCCATCGCGGCGAGGTCCAGGGCGAGCGCCACCGGCTGCCCGTGGAAATTGCCGCCCGAGATCAGCTCCGCGCCGCCCTGTCCGCCCTCTCCGCCCGTTCCGAGGAACACCGTCGGGTTGTCGGTGACGCTGTTGACCTCGCGCGTCAGCACCTCGGCCGCCCACGCGATCGCGTCGCGCGTCGCCCCATGCACCTGGGGCATGCAGCGGAGCGAGTAGGCGTCCTGCACCCTCGGGCAGTCCGCGTGGCTCTGCATGATCTCGCTGCCCCCGAGCAGCGCGCGCAGGTTGCCGGCGGTGCCGGCCTGGCCCGGGTGCGGGCGGACGCGCATGAGCCGCTCGTCGAACGGGCGCTTCGAGCCCATGAGCGCCTCCAAGCTCACCGCGCCGGCGATGTCCGCGACAGTGCAGAGCGCGGCCGCGTCCCGCAGCGCCAGCGCGCCGAGCGCCGTCATGTACTGGGTCCCGTTGATCAGCGCGAGCCCCTCCTTCGCGGCGAGCTCGATCGGCGAAAGGCCGGCCTTCCCGAGCGCCACCGCGCTCGGCATGAGCTGCCCCTCGAAGCGCGCCTCCCCCTCGCCGATGAGCGTGAGCGCGAGGTGCGCGAGCGGCGCGAGATCGCCCGACGCGCCGACAGAGCCCTGCGCCGGGATGCGCGGGCACACGCCCCGGTTGAGCAGCTCGACGAGCAGATCGAGCACCTCCGTGCGCACCCCCGAGTGCCCCAGCGCGATCACCTGCGCGCGCAGGACGATCATCGCGCGCACCTCGACGTCGCCCAGATCGGGCCCCACCCCGCACGCGTGGCTCCGCACGAGGTTGCGCTGGAGCGCCCGGATGTCGTGATCGGCGATGCGCGTCTCCGCGAGCGCGCCGAACCCGGTGTTGATCCCGTACACCGCCGGCGCCGCGTCGCCCGCCGCCGCGATCGCGTCGATCGCCCGGCGCGAGGCCGCGGCGCGCTCGCGCGCCTCGGCGCAGATCGCCACCGGCCGGCCGCGCCGCGCGACGTCCTCGAGATCGGCGAGCGAGAGCGGGCGGCCCAGGAGCAACGGAGAGGGAGCAACAGCGGATGCGTGCGGCGTGGAGAGGGTCACGAGGGCGCACGCTAGAGCGGCGGATGCCCCGAGAAAAGGCGCGCGCGCGGCCATGAACGGCGCCGTCCGGCCGCCCGCCCGGACCGGACCATGCCTCCCGGGCAGCGCGCCCCTGGAGCGCGCGGAACCGTGCTCTGGCCGGAGCGACGGCACCGGACACAACCGCCCGAGGCGCCGGCGCTTTCTCCCTTTCCTTCCGGCGCCCTGGCCCGGTCCCGCTCGCCCCCGGAGCCCGGATCGCGGCCGCGCGCTCCCGGGGCGCCCGCCGGCGACGGAAGAATCCGGTGCCCCGCCGCGATCGATCCGCCTATCCTCCGCCCGGCGCGTTTCCCGGCCGGGCGCCGGTGCGCGACCGCTTGCTTCCGATGCGCTTCGCCTTCGCCTTCTCCGCCACGCTTGCGTTTGCTGTCGGGCTCGTCTCGCCGGCCGCCGCCCAGCCCGCCGGGATCGCGACAGCGAACGCGACCGCCGATCGCGGCGCACCGCCGGCCGCCGGCGACTTCGACGAGCGGCTCGTCCTCGACACGGGCCGCGCGCCGCTGCCCCCGCCCGACCCGGACCGGACGACGCTCTCGCTGCAGGGCGAGTACCAGCTCCGCTACCGGGCCATGACCGACCTCCGCCTGCGGGCGCCGCCCCTGTCCGATCCGGGCGCGACGACGCTCGGGCAGCACCAGTACATCGCGCACTGGCTGCGCCTCTCGCCCCGGCTCCACTTTGCCGACAAGGCCTCGATCGTGGCGCAGATCGACGTCGTCCGCGGGCTCATCGCCGGGGACACAACGCGGCACGTCGAGCAGGTGCGCGACGCGCGCGCCGAGCTCTCCTGGTACGAGGTGCACCCGCGCTACCTCTACCTGGAGGTGCCGACGTCGGCCGGCGTCTTCCGGGTCGGCCAGCAGGGCGCGCACTGGGGGATGGGGCTCCTCGCCAACGACGGCGAGCGCGCGACCCTCTTCGGCGACCCCGAGCGCGGCTCGCTGATGGAGCGCGTCCTCTTCGCGGCGACGCCGATGGGCCGGACCGGGCCGCTCGTCGTGACCGTCGCTGCCGACCTCGTGTTCGAGGACAGCGCGGCCGACCTGCTCGGAAACGACGTCGACGGGCAGGACGAAGGGGAGGGGGATCGCGCCCTCCAGGCGGTCGTGTCGGCGCTCTGGCGCGCGCGGCGCGGCGAGATCGGGGTCCACGGCGCCCTGCGGCGGCAGACGCGCGAGCGCCGCGCGAAGACGAGCCTCGCCCAGTTCACCGAGATGCTCGCGGCGATGGTGCTCGACGTGACCGGCAAGTTCGACGCGCCGGTGCCGGGGGGCGGCGCCCACGTCTACGGCGAGCTCGAGGCCGCGGCGATCTTCGGCGCGACGTCGTTCGCGCCGAGCGGGCCCACGCCGCCCTCCGGCCCGGGGGACCAGCGCGCGCCCGTGGCGGTGCGCTCGATCGGCGGCGCGGCCATGCTCGGGGCGGTGCACGTCGCCGGGCGCGGCCCGCGGCCGGCCGATCGGTTCGGGCGCCTCGTCACCGAGATCGAGGCCGGCTACGCCTCGGGCGACGACGACCCGCGCGACGGCGTGGCGCGGCGGTTCACGTTCGACCCGAGCCACAACGTCGGGCTCATCCTGTTCGACCATGTGCTCGCCTGGAAGACGGCGCGCGCGGCAACGATCGCCGAGCGGGAGCTGTTCGCCGCGTCCCCCGAGCCGGGCATCCGGTGGCTGCCCTCGAAGGGCGGCGTGTTCGGCGCCGCCTACGTCAACCCGCGGATGATCGTGCGGCCGGCGCGCTGGCTCGACCTGAAGGCCGGGGCGGTCATCGCCGAGACGACCGCCGACCTCGTCGACCCGTACGGCCCTGCCAGGGCGGGCGGCGGCCTCTCCAGCTACGACGGCGGCGACCGGCGCCGCCACGATCTCGGCGTCGAGCTCGACATCGGCGTCGACGCGCGCATCGCGATGGGCAGGCTCGTCACCATCCAGCTCGGCACCGAGGCCGGCGCCTTCTTCCCCGGCGGCGCGTTCGACGACGCCGCGGGCGCCGAGCTCCCCGATCAGTACCTGCTCACCCTCAAGCTCGGCGTGATCCACTGAGCCGACCAGGGCTCCCCGGCCGCCGGAGGCTCGTGTAGAGGTCAACCAGACGCGATGCGATACAACGTCACCCTCCCCTCCGGCCGAGAGATCCCCGTCGACGTCACCCACCTGCCGGACGGGCAGGTGCAGGTCTCGGTCGAGGGGCGCACGCTCGCGGCCGACGCCTTCGGGCAGGGCGCCTCGGTGCACCTGCGCCTGGACGGCCGCGGCGTGGAGCTCCGGCTGGACGGCGCGCCGCCCGACGTCGGCGTTGTCGCGAACGGCCGGCGCTTCACGGCGCGGGTCGAGAGCGAGCGGGCGAGGGACCTGCGCAGCGCCGCGAGCGCCGGCCCGGCCACGGGCGAGGGGCTCGTGACGTCGCCCATGCCGGGCCGGGTCCTGAAGGTGCTCGTCAGCGAGGGCGACGAGGTGCTGGCCGGCGCGCCGCTCGTCGTCGTCGAGGCGATGAAGATGGAGAACGAGCTCAGCGCGGCGCGCAGCGGCGTGGTGAAGAAGATCTACGCCACCCCCGGCACCGCCGTGGAGAGCGGCGCGCGGCTCGTCGAGGTCGGATGACGGCGCCGGCCGCCGTCCGCTTCCCCCGGCAGCGCTTCCCCCGGCAGCGCTTCCCCCGGCAGAGAGAGATGGGAGAGACACGATGCGCAAGCGACTCGCGCTGAGCCACCTTCCTACCCCGATCCAGCGCCCGCGGCGGCTCGCCGAGGCGCTCGGCGTCGACCTTCACGTGAAGCGCGACGACATGACGGCGGGCGCGGAGGCCGGCAACAAGATCCGCAAGCTCGAGTACCTGCTCGCCGACGCGCAGGAGGAGGGCGCCGACTGCGTGATCACCTGCGGCGGCCTCCAGTCGAACCACGCGCGCGCGACAGCGCTGCTCTGCGCCTCGCTCGGCCTGCGCGCGGTGCTGTTCCTGCGCACCGCCGTCCCGTCGGCCCCGGCGCCGCTCGAGGGCAACGTGCTGCTCGACCGGCTCGCCGGCGCGGAGATCCGGCTGATCTCGCCCGAGGCGTACCGGGGCCGCGAGGCCGTGATGGCCGAGGCGGCCGCCGAGATCCGCGCGGCGGGCGGCCGGCCCTACGTGATCCCGGAGGGCGGCTCGAACGGCCTCGGCGCGCTCGGCTACGTGCGCGCGATGGAGGAGATCCGCAAGCAGCTCGACCTCGGCCTCGCGGGCGGCAAGCCGTTCGACGTCATCGTGCACGCGTGCGGCTCGGGCGGGACGGCGGCCGGCACGGCGCTCGGCGCGTCCCGCTACGAGGTGGCCGGCGAGGTGCGCGCGATGGCCGTGTGCGAGGACAGGGCGACGTTCGCGCGCGTCGCGCTCGAGATCATGGACGACGCGCGCTCGCTCGATCCGCGCCTCGGCGCGCCCGCCCACCTCGTCATCGACGACTCCGCGAAGGGGCCCGCCCACGGGGCGTCGACGCCCGTGCAGCGCGCGCGGATCCTGAAGGTCGCGCGGCTCTCGGGGCTCATCCTCGACCCGGTGTACACGGGCAAGGCGTTCTCCGGGCTCTGGGACATGGCCGAGCGGGGCGAGCTCTCGGGCAAGCGGGTGTTGTTCCTCCACACCGGCGGCCTGCCCGGGCTCCTCGCGCAGGCCGCGGACTTCACCGACGCCCTCTAGGTCCCGCCGCGCCACCACGCGTCGGCGAGCGACGCGTCTTCCAGGGTGTCGATCTCCATGTAGCCGCCGTGGGTGTCGACCTTGTGGAGCGCGGCGCCCGACTCGATCATGCTCTGGAGCAGATCGATGAGGTAGGCGCGCCGGAACGTGCGGCCCTCGCGGAACTCCGGGCGCTCCGAGAAGGCGGCGCGCGCGGCGTCGAAGGCGGCCAGGAACTGCGAGGCGCCCAGCGCCGAGAGCTTCATCACCCCGATGAACTCGCCCGTCGCCGACGCCGACGGGATGCGGCGCGAGACCTCCACGACGCGGCCCGCGCCGTCGGCGCGGAGCTTCTCGGCGTCGGTCTCGGGGTGCTGCGAGCGGTTCACGTACCGCCGCCGCCAGTCCGTGTCGCAGGCGAGCGCGATGTCGTGCGGGGAGCGCACCAGATCGGCCACGATCTCGGGCCGGTAGACGATGTCCGCGTACGTCGAGACGAAGCCGCCCTCGAGGTGCTCGCGCGCGCAGAGCAGCGACAGCAGGATGTTGTTCTGCTCCCAGTCGCGGTTCTCGACGTACGTCAGATCCGGGTACGCGGCGCGGATGACGTCGGCCTTGTAGCCGCAGACGAACACGACGTCCGACCGCTTGAAGCCGCCCGCCGCGAGCGCGTCGAGGACGCTGTCGAGCATCGGGCGGCCGAGGATGGGGACCAGCGTCTTCGGCAGCTCTTCGGTCAGGTGACGCAGCCGGCTGCCCCGGCCCGCCCCGATGATCACGGCCTTCACGACGCCGCCGTTACCACGGCCAGACTCGGGCGATCACCGCGACATGAGAAGCAACCCGAAACCCCATGGATCCAGGCCCCCCTTACGGAATCGTGACCGTGAGCTGACCCCCTGCCGCCGACCCCCGGGCTAGAAGCCAAAGCATGGAGATCGCGGTCGTCCTCATCGCCCACTCTACGCTGTCGGTCTTTTTCCAGACCTTCTTCCTGCACCGGTACGCCTCGCATCGAATGTTCACGATGTCGAAACGTTGGGAGCGGATTTTTCACTTCCTGACGTATCTCACGCAGGGCTCTTCGTACCTCGTGCCGTGGGTCTACGCGATCTTGCACCGCATGCACCACGCCTTCAGCGACACGCCGAAGGACCCGCACTCGCCGCGGTACTACGCGAACGTCGGCACGATGATGTGGGACACGGCGAAGCGCTACGACGCGATCTACGAGGGCAAGGCCGACGTGGAGCCGCGCTTCCTCGGCGGCTACCCCGAGTGGCCCACGCTCGACCGCATCGGCAACTCGTGGATCAGCCGCCTCGCCTGGGGCACGGGCTACGCGGTCTTCTACATGGCCTTCGCCTCGCACTGGTGGCAGTTCCTGTTCCTCCCGCTCCACTGGACCATGGGCCCGCTGCACGGCGCGATCGTGAACTGGTGCGGCCACCGCTACGGCTACCGCAACTTCAACAGCGACGACGACTCGCGCAACACGCTGATCCTCGACGTCGTGACGCTCGGTGAGCTCTTCCAGAACAACCACCACAAGTACGCGATGAGCCCCAACTTCGCGGTGCGGTGGTTCGAGATCGACCCGGCCTATCAGGTCATCCGCGTGTTCGCCTGGCTGGGCATCCTCCAGATGTCCGACAAGCGCCAGGTCGCCCGGCTGGAGCCCGAGGTCGCGCAGGCCGAGGGATAGCGGCGATCGGCCGCCGGCCGCGCGTCGGGCGCGGCCGCGCCGGGGCCGTCGAGCGAGGCGCGCGGGGCCTAGGCACCGCGCGCCTCTCTTTTTCAGGCGTTCTCGTACAGCAGCCGGAACCCGCCGGGGACGTCCTTCGGCCCGATCTGCTCCTTGCGCTTGTTGAACTCCGGCAGGCAGGCCTGATAGGCCGCGTCCACCCGGAGATCGCTGCCGTCGTAGCCCGGGCGCCAGATCTCCATCGTCTCGCGCGCAAGGTCGATGATGTCCTTGAACTGCCCGCGCTCCTTCAGGATCTGCGTGCTGAGCCCGTACATCAGCAGCCCGCCCGGGATGGCGCCGAGCGCCGTCGTCGCCAGGGCCGGATAGCAGATGCGCGACGTCAGCACCCCGAACCGCTCCCGGATCTCCGCCATGGTCTTGCGCTGGAGCAGCTTCGCCCCGGCGAGCGGCCCCATGGCGTAGACGGGATCGTCGCTCGGGTAGTCGTAGTCGCAGAACGACACGACGCTCTCGCCCTTCGCGAGGAGCCCCGCCGCGGCGAGCGGCTCGGCCCACAGGAGCGACGACGTGCCCATGAACTTGTTCGTGCGCTCGATGTCCGCGTCGTTCGCGACGTCCACCTCGACGAGCCCGAGCTTGCGGATGTTCTCGGGGCGCGAGAAGTCCGGGATCTGGAGCACCGCGTCGAACGCGACGTCGAGGTCCTTCACCTTCGTCGGCCCGTGCTCCGCGTACCGCTTCATCGCGCCGGCGGCGATGCCGTTCACGAGGTGCACCGCCCGATACCGCTCCTTCAGCGCGGCGACGACCTCGTCGATCGCCTGCGGCTTCGTGGCGTCGTTGTTCCAGAACCGCGCCGTGAGCCCCTCGGCCTCGGCCGCCTCGGTGATCGCCTTCACGTGGTGCGGGCCGATCTGCATCTTCTCGCTGTCGAAGTGCACGGCGAAGACGGCGGCCCGCTCCCCGAAGAGGAGCTGCAGCGCGAGCGCGCGGGTCATGCCGTTCGAGCCGCCCAGGATCAGCACGGCCGTGTCCGGGGCGATGCGCGCGCCGGCCGGGCTGATGCGGGCGCGGTGCTCGGCGAGCTGCTCGGTCGCGACGCGCGCGCCGTGCTCGGCCAGCGCCCCGACGAGCGCGCGGCGATCGAGGCCGCCGAGAGGAAGCTTCTTGAAGGTCTCTAGGTCATCCATCACGTCCGGCGTCTTACCGTCTCCCGCGCTCCGCGTCACGACTGGACAGCTCGCCGCCGTCCGGGCGCGCCTCCTTTGCGACGCCGGCGTCCGAAGCGGGAGCCCCCTCCGTCCGAGCCGTGATAGAACGGTCCTGTGAAGACGGTTCTTGTCACTGGCGGCAGCGGGTTTATCGGGCGCGGTCTGGTGAAGGACCTGCTCGCGCGGGGGGATCGCGTGACGGTGCTGACGCGCGACGTGGGGCGCACCCAGGCGTCGCTGCCGGGCGCGCGCGTCGTGTCGTGGAGCCCCGACCGGCCGGGCCCGTGGTTCGAGGAGCTCGACGGGGTGGACGGGGTCATCCACCTCGCGGGCGAGTCGATCGTCAAGCGCTGGTCCGAGGACGCGCGGCGCGAGATCGTGAGGAGCCGCATCGACACGACCCGCCTCATGGGCGAGGCGATCGGCAAGGCGAAGCGCAAGCCGGGCGCGTTCCTCTGCGCCTCCGCTGTCGGCTACTACGGCCCGCAGCCGGGCGATCGGGTGCTCGACGAGGACGCGCCGCCCGGCGAGGGCTTCCTCGCCGACGTCGTTGTCCACTGGGAAGAGGCGGCGCGCGCCGTCGAGGAGCAGCACGGCGTCCGGTCGGTGCAGCTCCGGATCGGCGTGGTGATCGGCGAGGGCGGCGGCGCGCTCGACAAGATGATCGCGCCCTTCCGGTTCTTCCTTGGCGGGCCGATCGGCGACGGCAAACAGGTGACCTCGTGGATCCACCGCGACGACGTCGTGGGGCTGACCCTGCTCGCCCTGGACGACGAGGCGGTGCGCGGCCCCCTCAACGTGACCGCGCCGCACGCGGCGACAGGCGAGGAGGTCGCGCGGGCGATCGGCGCCGTGCTCCGCCGGCCCTCGTGGCTCCGCGTGCCCGAGGCGATGGTGAAGCTCGGGATGGGCGACGCGGCCGAGATCATCACCACAGGGCAGCGCGTCTATCCCCGCCGGGCGGAGGCGCTCGGCTACAAGTTCCGCCACGCCCGGCTCGTGCCGGCGCTCGAGTCGATCTTCAGCCGCTGAGCGCGCAGCTCCAGCCGCCGGGCGCGCGAGCGTCAGCCGCCGGGCGCGCCGGCGCGCTCTCCCGCCTGGCCCGCGGAGCGGCTGGGCAGCCGGGCGCCGCAGCGCGCGGCGCCCGGCGGCTGTCCACGCAAAAAGAAGAGCCGCCGGTGGCGCGCTGAGAAGTCGACCGTTGTCGAGCAGCGCACCATCGGGAGCCCGGACGGCGGTTTCCCAGCGCTCCCCCAAGCGCTCCGTCCACTTTCATGTTTACGACATCATCCGCCGAGAATCTCTCGGGATGAGTTGGATTGGCGCGTGCAGGGTATCCCGACCGGAAGCCGCCGTGCACCCCCTGCAGCCCATGCGAGAACCAAAGTCGTTAGGGAATCCCCCTTGGCGCACCGCGCAATCGCAGGGTTGCTCGTCTGAGGCGGTTTTTTCTGCGTGAGCGGGGGTGGGGACAGGGCGCCGTTTTTTGCCTCTGTCCAGACAGGTGACCACCCCGGCTCGGTTGGCGGGCGGCGGGCGGCGGGTGCGATCGCGCGCTCAGTGGCTGATGCCGCGACTCTGGAGGATCTCGCGCACAACGGACTGCGCGGAGGTCGGCAGCTCGGCGAGCGCGCTGCGGGCGAGCTCCACGAACTTCATGCCGCGCGCGCGCTTGAGCGCCTCGACGGCGGCGGCGCGCTCCTCGGCGCCCTCGTGCTGGAGGATGCCGAGCAGCAGCTCGCCGGCCTCGAGGGTGTCTATCTTCGCGATCGCGCGCACGGCGCTGGCGCGGACGGCGGGCGCCTGCGACTCGCGGTAGATGCGGGCGAGCGGGTCGAAGGCGTGGGCGAAGCGGAGCTCCTCGAGCGCGCGCGCGGCCTCGTGGACGACGGTGGGGTCGGGGTCGACGAGCGCGTCGCGCAGCGTGATGAACGTCCGCTTGTAGAGGAAGCGGGAGAGCGCGCGGACCACGGCCACCCGGATCTTCGGCTCGGGGCGGCGGAACAGGTGCTCGAGCGGCGAGAGGATCGTGTAGAGCTCGACCGTCGCGAGCTGCTCGGCGAGGCTGATGAGCTGCTGCGCGGGCGACCTCGAGGCGGGCGCGGCCTCGGGCGTCGCGCCCTCGACGGCGAGCGCGGTCAGCCGGGCGAGCATGGCGCGGCGGCGGGTGACCTCGGACCACTGCGCCGGGTCGAGGACGATGTCGCCGCACGCCTGGCTCGCGCTGCCGGCCTGCTCCCACTCGACGAGATCGATGTGCCAGACGTCGGGGAAGCCGAGCTCGTGGCGGAGGTGCGCCGGCAGCGGCGAGGCGTCGATCGGCAGGTCCTGCGCGTCGACGTAGCGGCCGCCGGCGCGGGCGTAGTGCTTCTTGCGGGTCTCCTCGAGCGGGAGCTGCGTCAGGGCGCGGTAGACGCCCCCCACCTTGCTGTACTGCCCTGCCTCGCCGAGCGCGATCACCGCGGCGAGCAGCGCGTTCTCGGCGATCTCGGGCGGGGCGGCGCGCTTCTGCGAGACGGCGGACACCTCCTGCCAGAGGCGGGCCTGCGTGAGCACGGCGAAGTTGGCGACGGCGGCGAGGCCCTCCTTGCGGGCGTACGTGGCCATCTCGCGGGCGAGCGTGGCGGCGGCGGAGATCTCGCCCTGCTTCTCGGCCGCGGCGACCGCCTCCTCGTAGGACTGGAGCGCGTAGTAGCGCAGGTGGTCCTCGCGCAGGATGCGGATGACGTTCACGTAGCCCTCGAGGACGTGCTCGAAGGCGCGGCTCTCGCGCCCGACGGCGATGAGGACCTGGTAGCAGTCGAAGGCGCGCTCGCGCTGGCCGATGGTCTCGTACCTGTCGGCGGCCTCCTCGAGCAGGTGGACGGAGGCGAAGACGGCCTCGCGCGCGGCCGCGGCGTCGCCGGTGCGGAGCGAGGTGCGGGCGAGGTTGAAGCGGGCGAGGCCGGCGGCGTAGAGGTCGCTGCCCGACGCGGAGAGGAGCTGGGCGAGGCGCGACCAGAGGGCGCGGGCGCGCGCGAAGTCCTGGCCGCGCTCGCGGGCGATGGCGGCCTGCGCGACGAGGCCGGCGGCCTCGTACTCGTCGGCGGCGCGGGCGTGGAGCCGCTTCTGCCGCTCGGGGTCCTGCTCGCGCTCGGCCCAGGCGAGCATGGTGCGGGCGCGGTCGATCGGCGGGACGTGCGCGAGGAGGGGGCGCTGGCCGTGCTCGCTGCCCGCGTACCAGGCGACGGTGAGCGCGCTGCGGTGGTCGCCCAGCCGGACGAGCACGTCGCGGAGGTCTTCCGTCATGGCGACGTAGTCCTCCTCGCGCGCGATGGTGTGCTGGAGGGCGCTGAAGAGCGCGTCGCGCGCGCGGGAGAGATCGCTCCTGGCCAGCGCGGAGCGGGCCTCGTCGCGGAGCTCGTGCAGGGGGCGGACGCCTTGGGTCATGCGCCGGGCGAGCGTAGTACAACGCCGCGGCGCCGGCGCGCGGCGATGGAGGAACCGTCAAACGGCGCATCGCGGGCGCGGCGTGAGGCGCCCCGCGGAACCGCGAGAACCCGGCTGACGCTGCGGCGGGCGGTCTGTTAGAGCGGCGGCCGACATGAAGCTGTCTCCTCTGGCTCTGCCGATCGCCTGCGCCGCTGCGTCCGTCCTCTCCTGCGGTGACGCGGGCCAGCGCACGCCGCTGGTCCTCGACGCGCCGGGCGCCGAGCTGGCTGCGCCGGGCGCGCCCGACGCGTCCAACGTGCCCGACGCGTCCAACGTGTCCGACACGTCCAACGCGTCCAACGTTCTCGCCGCCGCGCCGCCGCGCGAGGCGTCGTCCGGCGATCACCGCTTCTGCGGCTGGCTGCACGAGTTCCTCGGGGATCCCGCGTCGACGGAGCTCGGATACGACACGTTCGCGGCCCATGCCGGCGCGTTCGACGCCGTCCACCCGAAGTGGTGGCGCGTCGCCTCGCCGACGACGTTCGAGAACCACCCGCGCGGCCGGGCGACGCCGTTCGCGGGCTTCCACGACCGGCGCGTCCTCGACGCGACGGCGGCCGGCGGGGGGCGCACCCGGCTCGTCCCGCTCGTGGCCGCTGTCGACAGGCCCGACGTCGTCGCGGTGCACGCGATGATCCACGACCCTGCGCTCCGGGCGCAGCACGTGGCGGGGCTCGTGGCGATCGTGATGGAGAACGGCTACGACGGGATCGACGTCGACTACGAGCACCTCGCGTCCGTGCTCGGGCCGGGCGAGACAGTCGAGGCCGAGCGGGCGGCGTTCTCGGCGTTCATCGACGTGCTCTCGCGGGCCCTCCACGCGCGCGGAAAGACGCTCTCGCTCGCTGTCCCGGCGGTCGCGTCCGCGAGGGGCGTTTTCGACTACGAGGCGCTGAGCGCCTCGGCGGATCACGTGCACGTGATGACCTACGACTACCACTGGGGCGGCGGGCCGCACGCGGGCCCTGTCGCGCCGCTCGGGTGGCTGAAGCGGACCGTCGCGTACATCGGGGGGATCGACGGCGGCGCGCGCCGGGAGAGGTTCATCCTCGGGCTGCCGAACTACGGCTTGCTGGGGCCGGCGTCGCCGGAGGGCGGGGGCGCCGTTGTGGGGTGCGAGCCGCTCAGCAGGTGCCGGGAGCTCGCGGGCGACGTCTACGCGACGAGCACCGACCACATGAGCCGGTGCTCCGAGGACGGGGGAGAGCGGTTCGCCCCCGGGAGGTCGCCCAACCGGGTGCTCGCGAGCGGCGAGCACCTCTTCTTCGAGGACCTCGGGTCGCTCGAGGAGAAGGTCGTCGCCGCGCGGCAGGGCGGGCTCGGTGGGGTGACGTACTGGAGCATCGGCGGCGAGCCGGGCGGCGCGGCGTTCTTCTCGATGATCGAGCGCCACTTCCCGAGGTAATCGCGTGATCGCGTGATCGCGGCGCGTCAGACCCTGAGGAAGATGCCCCGGCGGTGGAGGGGGTAGAGGAGCACGAGCCAGAGGGTGACCGCCGCGAGCGCGAAGGCGAGGGAGGCGTTCAGCGGCGAGAGCCACGACGCGAACAGGCGCGTGTACAGGATCTGGAGCGCGCTCGTCCGCGCGCCGTCGTCTCCTGTGCTGGTGACGAAGTAGAGAAGGTGTCCCATCATTGTCGAGCCCACGTAGGCTGCGATGGGGTTGGCGCCGAAGATGAGGAATGGCGCGCCCCAGCGCTGCCATCGCTGCACATCGACGATCCACATGCAGG
The DNA here is from genome assembly GCF_051519835.1 of Sorangium sp. So ce176. NCBI lineage: Bacteria > Pseudomonadati > Myxococcota > Polyangiales > Polyangiaceae > Sorangium > Sorangium sp. So ce176. The sequence continues at coordinate 8,360,004 of NZ_CP150371.1, read as the reverse complement.
CGGCGAGGACGACCGCGGCCACGCCGGCGGTGAAGAGCGCGAACGAGCTCGAGTAGAGGCTGCGGTTCCAGGGGAACACGCGGCTCCAGAGCAGGCCCAGCGCGATCCCCGCGGCGCCGGCGGCGAGGAGCCCGGCGATGCGCGCGCGGAGCCCGGCGGTCGTTGTCAGCCAGCGGCCGGCGAGGCCCCCGAGCATCACGGTCATCGCCGCGGGGAGGGTGGCGAGGACGCCCATCGCGTCCCAGCCCTTGCGCGCGATGTGCCCTCCGAGCAGAGCGCGGTCCACGAGGGCGGGCAGCGTCCGGTGCGGGTCGTCGAGCGGATAGCGCCGCAGGACGAGCCAGTAGCCGATCAGGGCCGCGGCGATGATCAAGGCCTGCTGCCGGGCCGTGGTCCTGAGGCTGAGGAGCGCGGCGAGCATGTACGCGGCGCCGATGCGCTGGAGGACGCCCGGGATGCGCAGCTCGGTGAGGCGCTCTGCGGGGAAGAACGGGAACGCGGAGAGGAACAGCCCGAGCAGGATGAAGATCGCGCCGCGCCGGACGATCTGGCGGGCGAGCTCGCCGTCGGTCGCGCCCCGCGCGCGGCGCGCCGACAGAGAGATGTGCAGGGTCACGCCGATGATGAAGAGGAAGGCGGGAAATATCGTGTCGGCGAGTGTGCAGCCGTCCCAATAGGAGTGGGCCAGGGGCGGATAGATGGCCGGGAAGCTGTCCTGGAAATTGACGAGGAGCATCGCGACGATCGTGATGCCACGGAAGATGTCCAGCGATTGGAGCCGCATGCGAAGAATGTAGTGTGCATGGAGCGGTGAGCCACGGAAGCGTGGGTTTCTCGTGCGCAGTCGGTCAGCGACCTTGCTGCGATGTTGGTTGATCCGAGGCTGTCCGGCGTGCCCGGTAGTCCGGGGGGTTCATGGCGGCGGCGGCGCGCTGGATCCTCCTTGCTCGAGTACCCTGATGGTCTCGAGCACCGTCGAGGCCTGGGCGGTGTGCGGGTCGGTGGCCGTCGACGTGCGCTTCGCCTCGACGGCGCCTTCCGGGGTGAGCCGACGCGGCGCCCTCGAGCGGTCAGCCGCCCTCGGCCTCTCGACGGCTCAGCGCGCCGCCCGAGGGGGGCGCCGAGCCGGAGCGACCGGGTGGTGGGGAGCGGCCGCGCTGCGGCGCCCGTGCGCGCGGCGCGGGTGGTTCCTGCCGTCCCGCGTGGTATGGTGCGCGCCGTTACAGCAAGAGGAGAATTCTGTCATGGCACGCACCCCGTCCACGATGCTCGAGCTGGGCACCTCGGCGCCCGACTTCCGGCTACCGGATTACACAGGAAAGCCGGTGGCGCTGTCGGACTTCACCAAGGAGCGGGCGCTCCTCGTGATGTTCATCTGCAATCATTGTCCGTTCGTCAAGCACGTCCGCCACGAGCTGGCGAAGCTGCGGCGCGATTACCGTCCGGAGGATGTGGCCATCGTGGCCATCAACTCGAACGACATCGTTGCTTATCCGGCGGACAACGCCGAGGCGATGGCGCGGGAGGCGCGCGAGTCCGGCTACGCGTTCCCGTACCTCCTCGACGAGTCGCAGCGGGTCGCCAGGGCCTACCGTGCGGCCTGCACGCCCGACTTCTACCTCTTCGGCCCGGATCGCCGGCTTGTCTACCGCGGCCAGCTCGACGAGAGCCGGCCTGGCAACGACGTCCCGGTGACGGGCCGCGATCTCCGCGCCGCGATCGACGCGGTGCTCGCGTCGGCGCCCATCCCCTCGGATCAGCGCCCGAGCATCGGGTGCAACATCAAGTGGAAGCCCGGCAATGAGCCGGAGTACTTCGGCTGAATTTAGAAGGAATTACAACAGGTTGGGCCCGAGACCTACCCCTGTCGGGCAGAATGCCGGGCAGAAATAGCTCCGCCGGCAGTGGCGGGAAGACCTCCCCAAGGAGGAACTCGACCGACTCGGCCTCGCGCACGTACTCCATCGTGGTGCTCATCTGCTCATGGCCAGCCCGATGCATAATGTGCAGCGGCTCGTCGCCGCGGATGGCGGCCCAGGTGATACCTGTTGACCTCAAGTCGTGCCACGTGAGGCGCTTCCGGGTGGCGTCGTCGGCGAAGAGCTCGGCGCGCGTCACCCCGGCGCGCTGGAGGTACGCCCGGAGGCGCGGCGCGAGCGCGTGCAGCGGCGGCACCGCGACGAGCCGGACGGCGCCGGTCGCGCGGGCGTCGGCGACGAGGACCTCGAGGAGCGGCAGCAGCTCGGGCTCGATGGAGAAGCGCCGGGGCATGTTCGTCTTCACCTCCTTCAAGCCGCCGCGCTTCCGATCGATCGCGCGGTGGACGTGCAGCACCCGATGCCGCAGGTCGACGTCCTCCACGTGCAGTGCCTCGACTTCGCCGGCGCGCGCGTACGTGTACACGTGGAGCGAGACCAGGCGGCGCCACCGGGCTGCGCGGGGGGCAACTGCGCATCGTCGCCGGGCGCCCGGGGAGCGGAAAGAGCAGTTGGGCGCGCGGGCTCGCGGTCAACGCGGCGAAGACCCGCGAGCCGGTGCAGATCGGCGCGGTCGTGTTCTCGATGGAGATGACCCGCGACGAGGTGTCGCGCGGGATGCTCTTCGCGGAGGCCCACGTCGACGGCAAGCTGTGGGCCTCGAACCAGCTTCAGGCGCAGCACTGGAGCCAGATCACCAGCGCGGCCGCGGTCATCACGCAGCTCGGGATCATCATCGACGACACGCCCGCGCTCACGCTGGCGGAGCTCCGCTCGCGCGTGCTGCGGTACGCGGCGGAGTTAGATCGGCCGGCCGAAGGCGGGCAGCGCGCGCGCCGTCTCGCGGTCGTGGTGGTGGATTACCTCCAGCTCATGAAGGGCTCGGGCAAGCCGGGGCTGAGCCGACAGCAGGAGCTCGGGGAGATCTCGCGCGGCCTCAAGGCGATGGCGAAGGAGCTCCAGATCTGCGTGGTGGCGCTCGCCCAGATGAACCGCGAGGCGGAGAAGCAGCGGCGCCGGCCGCAGATGTCGGACCTGCGCGAGAGCGGGGACCTCGAGGCCGACGCCGACGAGGTGACGTTCATCCACCAGGCGCCCGACGAGGACGCCAGGCCCGCGCCGGCGCGACGTGGCGGCGGGGCGGGGCAGGGCCAGGAGGTCGACGACGCCCCGGAGAAGGGCGTCGCGGAGATCATCATCCGGAAGCAGCGCGGGGGCGAGACGGGGACGATCCGCATGAGGTGGTTCGGGGAGTGCACGCGGTTCGTCGACCTCTCGCCCAGGGAGGCGCCGTGAGCGGGCGGTCCGCGGGCTCGAGCTGGGCGCGCTCTTTCAAGCATCGCGACTCCGGCGCGGAGGTCGCGTCAGGATGACCGTCGCGAAGTTGAGCAAGAGCTTCGGCAGGTTGCTGGGTGGGCGCCCGGCGTACGCGTCGACCAGGAGGTCGACCAGATCGAGGGCGAAGGAGCAGGCGGAGAGGGCATATGAGACGTGGTTCCACATGCCATGCCGAGCGCATAAGAAGATTATCGCTCGACGCCGGAGATCTTTCGGGAGGTTCTTGTCAGCGCCTATTAACTGGCGTCCTTGATCCCGGGCATTTTCGCGGCAGCGCCCAGTCGCTGCGCGAGGTCGCTGGGCGGGCGAGGTGTCCAGGCGGGCGAGGCGTGCCGCGTCTGACGCCCGCTCGGCGTGGTAGCCTCACGCCCGTGCCCCGCCGCCGCTCCGCCGCTGAGATCCTCCGCACGGTCCCGCCGCGCGACCGCGCCGTGATGCTCCGGCTCGGCCTCGACCTGGACGACCCCGAGGCCGCGGAGCTCTTCGTCGAGGGCGTGCGTGTGGCCGACGACGCGATCGCGGAGCAGGCACGCTGGGAGCAGGAACGGCTCGGCTGAGGGCGAGCATTCCGGTTTGCCGAGCGCATTTTTCATGCCCGGCGTCGTCGATCTGGCGAGGGGCCCGTAGTATCCTGCCGGACATGAGCCCGCGACGAGACAGCGCCGCCCCCGCCCGGCAGCCCAGGATCCCCGAGAACGACCCGGTGTGGCAGGCATTCCTCCGCGCGCCCATCGATGATGAGCCGCTGACGGACGAGGAGCGGGCGGTGCTGGAGGCTGGGGCGGACGGCCAGGGGATCCCGCACGAGGTGGTCACCGCTGAGCTCCGGCGGCGTGCAGAAGCCGAAGGCGCTGGAGCCGAGTTCGACGAGCTGATGCGCGCGCGCCTGCCTCGATGAGCTGGGAGATCGAGTGGATGCCGTCCGGCATCGCCTCGCTTCAGCGGATCCCATGGCGCGACGGAGAGCGCGTCGACGCGGCCGTGAAGCGCTACGCCACGACCGGCGAGGGCGCCGTGTACCGAGTCCCGGCGGACAACGCCATCATCATGCGCCTCCGCGTCGGGCAGTACCGCGTCCTCGCCACGCTCGACCCTTGGGACGGCACGATGCGGGTCTGGTGGGTGTACCGGGTGTAGGGGCCGTGCGCCGGCGGGGTGGCTCGAGCGCCGAAACGGCAGTCGGTCGCCTCAGGGTGCTGGTAGCCTGGTTGCATGGGGGACGACAACCCGGCGCGCTGCGAGCGGTGCGACATGCGGGCTCCGGAGGGGCAGCGCCTCTGCGCAGCATGCCGCCGCGCAGAGCACCCTGAGCCTGCCCAGGTTCTACTGCGAGAGCCGGCGCGGGGCCCCGGCGGCGAGCCGCAGCATCCGGCCCGCCAGCGCGGCCTCACCGTCCGCGGCCTCGGGTGTCTCATCATCGTGGGTGTCGTGGCTGTGGCGCTTGTCGGCGCCCTGCTGGAGCGCCCCAGCGGCCCCGTGCTGTCGGACAGCAGTCACCGCCCGAACCCGGACGTGGACATCTTCGCCAGGACCGTGCGCGCGAACCAGGCGCGTCGTGAGGAACAGGAACGAGAGCAGCGGGAGCGCGAGCGGAAGCAGGAGAAGGCGCGCCTCGCGGCCATCGAGGCAGCCAGGCCACCGGCGGAGCGCGCCGCCCTTGCGACCGAGGTCCTCACGAGCGACGGCGGTGACGCGAAGACGGCCTACTGCCGCGCCCGGGAGCTGCTTGACCCGATCGAGCCCAAGGACAGAGGAGCAGCGGACGTCCGCAAGGCGCTGTCCCTCATGAAGGCGAAGCAGGCTCTTCTCCTGCAGGCGGAGCGCGCCGCCTTCGAGAAGACGCGCGGGCTGATGTGCCGCGACGGAACCATGAGCCCCACCTGCCGCTGCCACGGGTCGCACCGCGGATGCTGCTCCCATCACCGCGGCGTTGCGGGCTGTGTGCCGCTGCCGACGGAGGTCACCTGCCCGTAGCCGGCGCGCGCGGCACTCGGCCTGCCCACGCCAGCGTCGCGCTTCCCCTCGCCACCGCCGCGGGCGTACCCTGCCACCTCCGAGGTGCCGTCATGGTGGCGCTGTTTCGCCACCGCCGCCACGATCCGAAGGAACTTCATGTTCTCGACCCCGTTCTCCCGCCACGCGGGCGCCTGCCCCCGACTCGCAGAGGCACGCGTCCACGTCAGCCTGGACGGCGCCGGCGGCGGAGGACGTGACGCACAGCGGGTGGGCGGGCCCGTCCGTGGCACCCGGAGCTCCGCTGTCCGCTGGACGGACGTGCGGCGCGGTTCCGCCACGGGTGTGCTCGAGGACGCCACGGTCGCCCGCCGGGCCGTCTCATGGAGACACCGCGCGGCCGAGCTGGACAACGCCGGTACCGAGCGCCGTGCGTGGCTGGCGCGGGTGCGGTCGGCGCGCCGGCGGCGCGGCCTTGATGGGGCGTACGATCGGCAGCGGGATCACCGCCACACCGAACACCGCCCGGGCGAACCACGGCGGCATGGCCGCGAGCTCGTCGAGCGTCGGGCCAGCGGCCCCGAGCCACCACGGGAGCCTCGCGAGCGGGGCGATGCGGCCGCTCTTGCACCCGACGCGCTGGACCACGGACGCGGCCGTCATCGATCGCCCCCTTCGCCGTTCTCGGCCCGCTCGTCGGCCGCGGCCTCGAGCGCGTCCCACCCGAGCGACGTCGCGAGGAGCTGCCGCCCGACGAGAGCCAGCGCCGCCGCGGCCTCCGGGTCGGCGGCGGCCGCAGGGGAGGGCAGGGGAGGGGCAGGGGAATTCTGCCCGAATTCTGCCCGAAGGCGTGGATCCGGGCACTTAGCTGCGCCGGAACGCACCACGCCGACTTCCGGCCCATGGTCGTTCTGCTGCGGATCTCCAGCAGATCGCAGGTCCGTAGTCGGGCAATGAGCCGGAGTACTTCGGTTGAGCCGCCGCCGAGATCCTCCGCTCGGTCCCGCCGCGCGACAGCGCGATGATGCTCCGGCTCGGCCTGGACCTGGACGACCCCGAGGCCGCGGAGCTCGTCGTTGCGGACGCCCGCGCCGTCGACGCGTCGATCGCCGAGCAAGGAGCGCCGGGAACGGGAGCGGCTCGGCTGAGAGCCCGCATTCCGGCTCGCTGTGCGCATTTTCCATGCCCCGCGCCGTCGATCCGGCGAGGGGGCCGTAGTACCCTGCTGGCATGAGCCCCCGACGAGACAGCGCCGCCCCCGCGATGGCCCCCGACCTCGGCGACGAGGAGGATCCGGTCCTCCGCGCGTTCCGGCTGGCGCCGGTGGTTTACGACGAGCAGATCTCGGACGAGGAGCGCGAGGCGGTCGCGGCCGGAGCGGCGGGGCCCTTTACCCCACACGAAGAGGTGATGGCCGAGATCCGGCGGCGGGCGGAAGCCGAAGGCGCCTTGGCGGAGTACGAGGAGATCATGCGGGCCCGCGGGCGGACGCCGGCCCGTCCTCGATGATGTGAGTCGTCGACTGGACCCTGCCCGCCCGGGTCGCGCTGAGTCGTCTCCACTGGCTGGACGCCGCCCGGATTGATGAGGCCGTCGAGCGCTTCGCGAAGGCAGGCGAGGGCGACTTTTACCGATTGCCAGAGGATGACGCCGTGACGCTGCGCATGCGCGTCGGGTCGTACCGCGTGCGGCTGACGCGTGACGTTCGGGAGCGCGTGCTGCGGATCTGGTGGGTGTACCGGGTGTAGCGCGCACCGCGGCCGGCGATGCGGAGCGCTACCCGTGCTCCTGCGTTCGTGACCTCTACTCGCACGCGCAGATCCCGCCGTGGTGTGAGCAGCACCCGCGTCGTGGCGTGGAGCAGGTTGGCGACACGCTGCCGTCACAGCAGCAGACACGGCCGACGTTCTGAGCAGCGCGCTCCCGAGCCTCGGCGGCCCGCTCCGCCGCGTGCTGCCGCGCCCGCGCCGACTCGGAGGCGGCATCGGGCGGGGTCGACCCCTGCCGCGACCCGGCCAGCGCGAAGGCATCACGCCGGTGACGTGGTGCCAGGTGCATGATCAGACGACATCGACGCCTTGATCATGCCGGATGCACCCCTGTGGGCCGAGGTACGGGCCCGCCGGCGCGGCGATCGCGCCGCTGAGTTCGTCAGGGATCACAGACGGTCACGACCCTGGTAATGTGCAGGGCTGCACGGGGCGTGAGGCCGCAGCCAGGGGGGGATTACCTTGCGACGCCACGACAATCGTCTGCATGGCAAGCAGATTGCGGCACGCCGCCGAGATCCACGTCCGGGTGGCGCACAGCGGCAGTCGCGCGGCCCGGAAGTGCCCTGTTTTCCTACACCATGAGCGCCCATACGACACGGCTTGGTCAAGGCCAAGGAGGCCGATCTCACGATGCAGAACTGGCTCGACCCGGAGCGCCAGGCGCTGGCGAAGAGCGCCGCGAGGGTGCTCAAGGACAACGCCGCGCACAACCGCAGCGGCCTCCCACCGTTCCGACTGCCGCAGGTCGCGCAGCAGATCCTTGACGAGCTGTCGCATTTCCTCTCGGCCGGCGACACGTCGCACGTGCTGTCCCTCGGGCTCAAGCTCGGGCAGCAGGGGCTCGGGCTGCGCGCTCTCCTCGGGCTGAGCCGCGCGCTCCTGCGCGAGGTGCTGGCGCGCCTGCCCGGAATGACGCCCGAGGCGCTGGAGGGGGTGGCGCGCGTGAACGACTACCTGACGCTGCTCGTGGACGCGGTGGCGGAGCAGGAGAGGTGCGAGATAGGCGTCCAGCGCGACGAGATGCAGGTCGCGCTCGAGCGCGCCATACAGAACCGCGAGCGCGAGCTGCGCCGCGTGATCATGGAGCTCTCGACGCCGATCATGCCGGTGTACGACCACATCCTGGTGCTCCCGCTCATCGGGAAGCTCGACACGGAGCGAGCGGACAGGATCACAGAGTGCCTGTTGCGAGAGGTGGTGGAGCGGCAAGCGCGCACCGCGATCATCGACGTGACCGGCGTGCCGGCCATGGGCGCGGAGGCCGTCACCGCGCTCGTGCGCACCGCGCGCGCGCTCGACCTCCTCGGCACCCACCCGGTGCTGGTCGGCATTCGCCCCGAGATCGCCCGTGCGCTGAGCGATCAGGAAGCGCACCTCGCGGGCATCGTCGTCCTGGCGAACCTTCAAAGCGGTATCCTTTACGCGCTGCGGCGGGAGGGGCTCGACGTGTGTCGCAGCCAGCTCCCGCAGCGCGGGGCTGCTCTCTCGCACCGCAGCCGCTGACGAGCGCGCCGCGAAGACTCGAAAGGAGGGGAGACGATGGAGATCGACACCAGCAAGCCGCACGTCGGCCGGGTTTACGACTACGTCCTCGGAGGACACCACAACTACGATGTGGATCGCCGCGCTGCCACGGAGATACTGAAGATTCTGCCGACCTATCCGAAATGGGCCAAGCTCAACCGCTGGTTCATCCAGCTCGTGGGACAGCAATGGTCCGAGGCGGGCATCGCGAACGTGCTCGATCTGGCCTCGGGGCTACCGACGCAGGGCCACCTCAACGACTACCTGCCGGAGGCGCGCATCCTGTTCTCGGACATCGATCCGGTGAGCGTGATCTACGGCGAGAAGCTCCTCGCTGACAGGCCGAACATGCGCTACGTCCAGGCCGATCTTCGAGAGCCGTCGCCGTTGTTCACGGCGGCGGCGCAGTTCTTCGGCGCAGAGCGCCGCATCGCGGTGGGGTGCATCGGTATCGTGTACTTGATGGATGATGAGCATACGCGCGACCTCGTGCGGAGGATGCACGCGTTCTGCGTGCGCGGCAGCGTGATGGCCCTCAGCTTCATCGTGCCGCGCGGCGCCTCCGCCGCGCAGCGGGTGAATGGCGCCGCGTCCCTCGCCGGGACCAAGGCCTACCCGCGCACCCCCGAGGAGATGGCGGCGCTCGTGGCTCCGTGGAAGGTGCAGGTATGCCGGCCCCTGATGGAGTGGCTCGACCTCGATAACTTCCTGACCCAGGAGGAGTACGACGCGAGCCCGTTCGATATGCTGGGCTTGATAGCGCACCACTGAAGGCGCCGCCGCGATCGAGCCGCTCCGTTCATGCCTCCAGGATAAGGCTCAAGTCACAGGCGAGCTCGGCGGGGCCCCCGGGCGCCGTGCGGCGGCACCTCCCTCCTCGGGCCGGTCCTGCCGGTCCTTCTCCCCGAGAATGGCCTTCGCCGCGCTCGCCCGCGCCGCCCCGCTCGCCACCGTCGCGTGGTCGACCACCCAGTGCGCGTCGAGCATGTCCAGGTAGTCGAGGTCGAGCTGCCCCCCGGAAGGCAGCATGAACACCGCCGAGATGTGCGCGTGGTTGAGCACCGCCTGCACCATGTCCCGCGGAATGTAGAGCGCGGCGTGCGTGAACAGGTGCACCACCGGCGTCCGCGGATCGTGGTGCCGCGTCAGGTCGAGATCCGTCGCGAGCTCCGCGAACACCCGCGCCGGGTTCCGCCCGCGCTCCCCCTTGAACGACAGCAGGTGCGCCGTCGGGAGCTGCCCGTTCTTCGCGCGGTAGAGCTCGTAGAGGCGCGCGTCGAAGAAGCGGAACGCCACGTCCTCGCCCTCCAGCAACAGCCGCTTGCCCGTCGCGATCGCCATCCCCCGGGCGAACGTCTGCCGGTCCCCCCGCATCGAGGCCGACGCGTCGATCAAGAGGTAATGAATGCGCTTCTGCTCATCCCGGCTCTGCTCGCGCGAGAAATACAGCACCTCGTTGTCCGCGATCCGGCGCGCGAGCTCCATGTCGTCCCAGGCGAGCTCCGTCAGCACCATGCTGTCGATCGAGCCGCGCGTGCCCAGCCCCGAGTACCCGTGCGCCGCCGTCGTGCCCGCCGCCGGGCGCGTCTTCGTCTCGAGCACGCTCGGCAGGATCTCCAGCGAGAAATTCACGATGTCGTTCGCCTCCGGCGACGACAGCGCCGCGAGCAAGTCGACCTGGGCCAGCGCCCCGGCCGACGCCTCCGAGCCCAGCATGCCGAACAGCCGCAGCGTCTCGATGTCGAGCGCGTCCGACATCGTGAGCACGTAGAGCCTCGAGACGTCGAGCGCCTCCAGCGCCCGCTGCTCGAAATCGCGCCGCGCCGACAGGAACAGCCCGCGGAGCTGCGGCTCGATCCCGTCGAAGAGCGCCGCGTCCACCGGCAGCATCGCGCGGTACGCCGGCGGCGTGTGCGTGCGCGCCGCGACAGCGCCGAACAGGCGCGACAGCACCACCGTGACAAGATCGTCGTTCATCCGGAGCTGCGACGCCCCCCGCGCCGCCTCGCTCTCGGCGAGCTCCCGCAGCACCGCCCGGTACCCCTCCAGGATGCGCTCCGCGTCGCGCAGCCGGGTCGCGAGCTCCCTCGGCTCGCACCGCGGGCCGAGCTCGAGCTGCTCGCGCGGCGTCGAGAAGAGCAGCCCCGCGTCGTGCACCATCGCGAACGGCAGCACCACCCCGAGCCGCTCCAGGCTCTGGTGCCAGCGGATCGCGCGCAGCGCGAGCGACGAGCTCAGCGGCCGCACCTGCGAGAACGCGAGCGTGCCGAGCGGGCCGGCGATCGACGGGTTCGCGAGCTGCGACGCGGGGACGGGCACGGCTACAGGTTCGTCACGCAGCGGAAGCCGATGCCCGGCGCGCTCGCCGTCGCGACCTGGTGGTAGCGGAACGCCGGGTTGAGCCAGAGCGGGACCCCGCCGTTGTAGCCGCCGCCCCGGATCGCCTTGCGATCGCCGGCCGGCGCCCCCTTCGGGTTCACCTGCTCCTCGTCCTTGTAGGTCTCGAACCAGTCCGCTGTCCACTCCCACACGTTGCCGACAACGTCGTCGGCGCCGAACCTCGTCTTGCCCTTCGGGAACGAGCCGACAGGCGCCGTGCCGAAGAAGCCGTCGTCGGCGTCGTACATGCGCGTGGTCGGCCGGAGCCCCCGCGCCTTCTCCCACGCCGTGCACTCGACCCCGCACGCGTTCATGAAGGTCTGATCCCCGGGCTCGTCGCCCCAGGGGAACCTGCGCCCGTCGGAGCCGCGCGCCGCGTACTCCCACTCGGCCTCGGTCGGCAGGCGCTTGCCGTGGACGTCGCAGTAGGCGTCCGCGAGGCTCCACGGCACGCAGTTGATCGGGTGCTTCTCGAGCCCTGGCTTGCCGAAGGTGCAGAGCTCGGCCAGGGCGGTCAGCGTCTTCTGGTGCTCGGCGGCGGACACCCCGTCCAGCTTCGGGAAATCGGGCGTGGCCGGCGGCCGCTTGCACTCCCCCTTGTCCGAGCACGCCTTGTAGTCGCCCGCTGTCACCTCGTGGACGTCGATGCAGAACGTGTCGAGCGTCACCTTGTGCGCGGGCTGCCACAGCCTGAAATCCGGCTCGTCGGAGCCCATGAAGAACTTGCCGCCCGGCACGAGCACCATGCCGGCAGGACACTCCGTCCTGCGCGCGGCCGACGCGACCGCCGCGACCGGCGCGACCGGCGCGGCCGCCGCGGCGGACGCGGTGGCGACCGGGGCGCTCCGCGACGCGTCCTCCGCCGCGGGCGGCGCGCCGCGGAGCAGGCTCCACGCGAGGACGCCGCCGGCCGCGAGCACGGCCGCGGCGCCCCCGAGCGCCAGCGCGCCGCGCGACCGCGGCGCCGCCGTGGCCGCGGGCCGCTGCGCCCCCGCGTCGTTCGCTGTGCCGCCCGTCGTGCTCACGCCGGCCCCGGACGCCGGCGGCGCGGAGACAGCGGTCCCCGGCGACGGCGCGGTCGTCGGCGCCGCCATCGTCGGCGCCATCTGCGGCCAGGACATCCGCGGGGCCGAGGCGCGGGCCGTCGGCGCGCCGGACGTGGGCCCCTGGGGCACGCCGCCCGTGGCGACCGCCCAGCCCGGGTTGTCCGGGAAGACCGCCCGGTGCAGCGCCGCCCAGAAGCGGCCCATGGTGGGGAAGCGATCGGCCGGCGCCACGGCGAGCGCCTTCTCGAAGACGGCCTCGACCTCGTCGCTGACGGCGAGCCCCAGGGTCCGCGGGGTCGGCCGGCGCGACGGATCGCGGCTCGCGACGGCGAGCTGGAGGTAGTCGTCGCCCTCCAGCGCCGGCGCGCCGCCCAGCATCACCTCGATCATGATGAGCGCCATCGCGAACACGTCGGTCCAGGGGCCGGTCGCGCCGTGGGTGCGGCTGAACTGCTCGGGCGCGCCGTAGCTCGGCGTGAACGCGGTGATGTCCTTGCCCGTGTGGGCGAGCGCCGTCGCCGCCGCCGCGTGCTCGGCCATCACCTTGGCGATGCCGAAGTCGAGCACCTTCACGAACGTGGAGGCGTCGCGCGGCGGGCCGATGACGAACAGGTTCGCCGGCTTGATGTCGCGGTGCGCGATGCCCCGCGAGTGCACGAGCTCGAGCGCGACCGCCGCGGACTCGAGCAGCGCGACCGTCGCGTACAGGTCGCGCGCGGGCAGCCCTTGAGTCGCCTCCTCGTGGAGGACCCGATCGAGCGGCTTGCCGTCGAGCCACTCCAGGACCATGTAGGGCAGCCACTGCCCGTCCGGCGCGTTGAACGTGCCGATGTCGCGCGCCTGGACGATCGCGGCCGAGCGGCTGGAGAGCTCGGCCATGAGCTTGCCCTCCTGGATGAACGACTGGAGGAGCTGGTCGCGCTGCTCCGGCGGCGCGCCCGCGAGGAGCGTGAAGCACTTCAGGGCGACGGGCTGCTTCCAGATGACGTGCTCGGCCTTGTAGACGACGCTGAAGCCGCCTTCGCCCACGGCGTGTTCGACCCTGTACTTGTCGGCGATGAGGGTGCCGGCGATGTCGATCGGATCGCTGCGGTCCGGGTTCTGGCTCATGAAGTCCCTGCGCAGCGCGGCGGGGCGCCGGTCGAGCGTCTCGCGCCTGCGTCGAGGCCATCTTAGTGGGCCCGCGGTCCGTTGGAACCCTCTCGCGCGATCCGGCGCCCTCGCCGCCCCGGCGCGCGCCGCGCGCTGCGCGCCGCGCCGCCTCGGAGCAGAGCCGACAGCGGGGCCGCGGCGCGCCCCCGCGTGTCCGATATGGCGGATGGATCCCGGCGCGTGTCGCAGCGCACGTGACGAATTTCGGCGCGTAGGGTGTGTCCTGAGAAGCTTGACAGGGATCGGTGTCCGTTATATTGGACGAGTTACGGTGGCTCCCCGCTGGTGCCGTTGCTGTCCGGCTGTGCGCTGGTGACAGCGGCCCGGCGTCTGCGCGCGTGGCGCGAAGCGCAGGCCGGGGAGCGATGGTCGGCCGCTGGCGGGGGCGTGGTGCGCCTTCCCGCCGGCGGCCCGTGCCTGCCGGACGCGTCGTCGGCAGACGGTTGGATCCGAGGACAAGCCGCTTTGAAATCGATCAACGGAACGAAGTCGCACACGATCTACGCGGCGGCGGCGCTCTCGCTCGCTGCCGCCGCGCTCCCCTCGCAGGCGTCTGCGCAGGCGCCCGCGCCGCCGCCGGCCGCGCCGCCGCCGGCGGCCCCGGCCCCGCCGGCGATCCCGGCGCCTGTCGCGGACCCGGCGCCCGGTCAGCCCGTGGTGGCGGGCGGCGTCGAGGAGCTGAGTCGCCGCGTCGCGGAGCTGGAGCAGCAGCAGCGCGCGCTGCAGGAGCGCCTCGACGCCGAGCGCAGGGCGGCGGAGAGCCAGGCGCCGGAGGCGAAGGAAAAGAAGGACAAGCGCGACGCCAGCGTGACGGCCGCGCCGGGGAAGGGCTTCACCGTCAAGACGGCGGACGGCGGCTTCTCGTCCACGATCCGGGCCCGCGTGCAGGTCCGCGAGACGATCACGCACACGGACGAGGACGATACGCACGAGATCAACGTGAGGACGGTGCGCCTCACGACGAGCGGCCATTTCGTCTCGCCCGATCTCAAGTACAACGTGCAGCTCGCCTTCGGCGGCAACGACTTCGAGAAGGACAGCCCCTCTCCGATCTTCGACGCCTTCGTCGAGTACACAGGGATCCGCGATCTCAACGTGCGCGTCGGCCAGTTCCTCGCCCCGTTCAACAGGGCGCGGACGCTGCGCGAGGTCTCTCTCCAGCAGACCGATCGCCCGATCGCCGTCCGCGAGTTCAACCTCGATCGCGACGTCGGCCTGATGCTCTCGTCGCCCGATCTCTTCGGCCTCGGAGGCAAGCTGTCGTACAACCTCTTCGTTGGCGGCGGCGAGGGGCGCAATCGCTTCGGCGCCCAGGAGCACGGCCCGCTCGCGGTGGCGCGGCTCGCGGTCAGCCCGTTCGGCGCGTTCGACGACGACCAGGACGGCGACCTCTCTCGCGAGGCGAAGCCCCGGCTCGCGGTGGGCGTCACGGGCGCTTACAACCATCAGACCAACCGCCAGAACAGCACCTTCGGCACGACGCTCTCGCTCGGCGCGGCCGACTACCTGCACGGCGCGGCCGATCTCGTCTTCAAATACGCGGGCTTCTCCCTCGCGGCCGAGGCCATCGTGCGCCACGCCGAGCGGGACTCCTTCGAGGGCGAGGTCGACGGCGCGCCCGTGCGGGAGTGGACCCGGTCGGGTTACGGCTACTTCGCCCAGGCGGGCTATCTGCTGACCGACCACCTCGAGCTCGCCGCGCGCTGGGACCAGATCTTCGCCGAGCGCGGCACCGATCCGAAGCTCGTCGATCTCGTCGCCGCGCAGGGCAAGCAGGTCGGCGGCGGGCTCAATGTTTATCTGAACGGCTATGCCCTGAAGCTCCAGGGCGATTATTTCTACATCTTCGGCGAGGACGCCTCCGAGGGCCGCCACGTCGCCCGCCTCCAGCTCGACGCGAGCTTCTGAAGCGGAGAGTCCGAGTAGAACGGCGGTCCCGGGGAGCGTGCGCTCCGGGGCCGGAGGGCCCGGCGCGCAGCGCTGGTGCCGGCGCGCAGCGCTGGTGCTGGTGCTGGTGCCGGCGCTGGCCTGCGCGCGGCCAGGCCGGCCAGGTCCGGCCAGGCCGACCAGTCCACGCCATGCCTGGCCGCGCCGGGCCGGAGGCCTGCGCGGCGCGGTGAAGAGCGCGAGGCCTCGTGGTGCCGTGCGCGGCTCCGTTCT
Organism: Sorangium sp. So ce176; assembly: GCF_051519835.1. Lineage (NCBI taxonomy): Bacteria > Pseudomonadati > Myxococcota > Polyangiales > Polyangiaceae > Sorangium > Sorangium sp. So ce176. Next base: position 8,344,704 of record NZ_CP150371.1, on the reverse strand, counting down.
TGCCATGGCGTTCCGCCCCGGCCTGGTTGATCAGGCCGTCTCAGGGAAGGAGTCCACCATGGCACGTTCATTCACCTCCCAGGATCTCGTCGCTCTCCCCCGCCTCACCGCCGCCGAGTCGGTCGTGCTCGCCACGGAGCTCATCACGGTGGCTGACGCCAGGGAGAAGCAGCTCAAGCCGAAGAGGCTCCCGGAGGCGATCGGGCGATCGAGGGGGCGCCTCGTCGCCGCGGTCGCCGCGCTCGAGGCGCTCACCCGGCCGCAGGGGGGCGATCCGGTCGAGACGAGGACCAAGCCGAAGGCCGATCGCCTCCTCGACAACGCGTGGAGCGGGACGTTCGACTGGCTCGGAGGCTGGTGCAAGCTCCCGCCGGAGAGGAACCCGGGCCTCGATGAGGCCAAGGAGCTCTTCAAGCTCCTTTTCCCGGACGGCCTCTCGTTCACCCGGCTCCCGTACAAGCTCGAATGGAAGGAATCGAAGGCGCGCCTCGACGCGATCCGCGGCGCGCGGCACGACAGCACGTTCAAGAAGCTCGGCGGCGAGGGCTTCCTCGCGCACCTGGAGGAGGCGCACGAGGCCTATGGCCGGGCGCTGCACATCACCGCGCCGAAGCCCGAGAGCGCTCCGACGGGCGACGTGCGCGCCGCGTTCCTGGCGACGCTCGCCGCCCTCCGCGACTACGCGACCCGGGTCGCCGCGCACGCGGACCCGGACGTGCCCGGCAGCGAGGCGGTCAGCGCGGCGCTCCTCGCGCCGCTCGCGGCGTGGGAGTCGCGGCCGGCAGGCTCGAACGGCGGCGCCACCGACGTCCCCGAGGCGCCCGCCGCGCCGTCGGCGCCGTCCATGGAGGCGCCGCCGGAACCGGAAGAGGAGCCCCTGGCCGATCCGGCGTGAGCCGCGCTTGAGGTTGTGAGGCGGCTCACGTCGCCGTCAAAAGCCAAGCATTCTCCACAAGAACCATCTCGGCGGACCAGGACGCGTTGTGGTCGCGGGCGAGCGCGCTGGTAGTGTCCGGAATAGGCACCTTGCGAGATCAGGTGTCCGGAACCTGAAAATGCAGTGTCCGGAATGCTGATATCTGTTGTGACCTCGTGATCGGTCCGTAGGCTTTCCGCCGGAAGTAGTGCGGCCCGCGGGTGTTGGTAGCACCCCGGGCCGCGTGGCCGAACCCCGCTCTTACGAGGTCCGACATGTTGACCGTAGTCCGTTCGCCATCGGGCGAGCAAGAAGGCGAAGGTGCGCCCGCGCGCCGCCGCCGATCCATCCCCTGCCTCTCCCTCACCCCCACGCAGCGCAAGCGCCTCCGTGCCGCGCTGCGCAACCTTCGTTCCGCGTACGGCTCGTGGTCATGCGTCGCCGAAGTGATGGGCCTGTCCGTCGTCGCGGTCGAGAGCATCGCGAACGGGCGAGCCCCTGGTTCCCCTGCGACCGCGCAACGCGCCGCCAAGGCGGCCGGCGTCACCGTTGAGCAGCTGCTCGGCGGACTCGTCGCAGCTGACCGCTGCCCCTCGTGCGGGAGGAGCGGGTGAAGCGCCCGCGGAAGGGGGCGCAGAGCCCGCCTGCCGCACGACATCCCAGGAAGCGCCCGTCGATGGAGGCGATCCTTGCGGAGCGCAGCGTCATCGTCGCCGTGCTCATCGCGAGCGGCGTCCCGTCGCGCGACCGTGCCGACGTGGAGCAGCAGGTGCTCATGGGCGCGTGGCGCTCCGTGCGTCGCGGCATGTTCAGGCCCGACCCCGCAGAGGACGCCCGCAGGGCGCTCCGGAAGTGGCTGTACGGCATCAGCTGGCGCAAGGCCGGGCACTACATCAACAGCGCGTGGGTACGGCGTGCGGTGCTTCATGCGCAGCCTCTCGGCAGGCTTCGCGAGCCCGTCGGTCCGCGCCTGGAAGCGCAGCTCCAGGCGCGCGAGGTGCTGGAAGCGCTGGCGAGCCTGCCGCCGTGGCAGGTCGAGGCGCTGCTCTCCGTGGACGACCCGGAGTCGCTCGTCGCGTACGCCAAGCGGCGCGGGATGAGCCCGGGCACCGCGGCCAGCCGCTTGCGCATCGCTCGGGAGGCGCTGGCCCTCAAGATCAGGCGGTGGCGCCGATGAGCGCCCGAGACGAGCGCGAGAAGCGCCGCGTGCTGATCGCCGAGGACCTCCTCTACCTCGCCGAACGGGCGCGCGCCCTGGAGGGCTACCCCGTCTACCCATGGGACCGCGAGCGACTCTGGGCCGACGTCCTCGCCGCTCAGATGGAGGCGAGGACCCGCGCCGAGCGCGAAGCCGTCGCCGAGGCGCGCGGCGCCTTGCAGATCCTTGATGCCGTGGAGCGTCATTTCGTGCGGCGCGACTAGTAGGCGTCTACACGACGACAGCACGAGTGTCGAGCTCCCACTTATAGAGCTCCCGTAGTCTGCGGTAGTAGGCTGCAACCAACTCTCCAGCCGTAACATCGTAGCTGCACACGAACCACACACGTTCCGGATCAAGATTGAGCTTGTTGGCGAGCCATATAGCTGGTTGTTTTATTGCCTCGTTTGGGGCAGACAAAAAACTGTCCAGTACTTCCTCGTCTTCGATAGTACGAGCCTGCCTCGTAACCCACAAAAGGTTGTCGTGAAGTGCGCCATACCTCTTCTCGACCTCCTCAAATTCATCTCTCATTGTGGCTAGCGCGCTGCGCACGCGCGCCCCATAGTCTGCGTCGACTCCGTAGCGAACCATCCCAGGCGACGAAACCTGTATAGCCACAAATTGTGGCTTGTCAGCCGACGACGCCACAATTTGATCAAATGCGTGCACGTACGACCACCCAGATCCAGTGAACGTATGGTTGCCGAAGCGATTCTCCAGCGACATGATGTCGTTGCCGCTCTCCGAGCCAAAAAGCGCATTAAATGCATAGATCTGGGCATATCTACGCTCGAACGCCGCAAGCTTGGTCGCGTCCCAGTCGCCGTCCAGCAGCACGAGTTGGTCTGTCGACGCGTTCGCCGTGCACTCTGGAGTTAACGTGTCGTCGTAGTATGACTCCTCTGACGGCAGGTCAGGCTCTGGGATATCCTTCACGCGTAAGAAGGCAACACGACGAATCGACGCCCCTCTCGTGTCTACTAGATACACGTGGCCGTCTCTGGCACCGAGGATCAGTTCGCGCAGCGATCGATCTCGGTGCAGAAACCGAGCTACATCGCTGTCCATAAGGCGAAAAATGAACCAGCGAGCCAAGTAACCGTCTGTGTTCGACCAAACTTTAAGATATGGGTCCTTTGCTCCGGAGCGCAGCAGCACCAACCGCTCGCCTTCGAAATATTCGAGGACGCGCTCTTTTGTGAGCTCAACTGGTAGTTGGCCAAGCTCATAGCCGACGCTAACGAGTTGCATTGTACGCCCCTGGCGCGTTCGGCACGATCACATTGATCCGTGCAACCACCGTGAACACGGTGGGCAGGTCTGCGCCGTGGAACTCATAAAGGTTAAAGTGGTGCTCCTTGTTTGGCTTGGTCACGCCACCATGCGACGGAGTCAGTTGCCCACTTGCAACGTGATCCCCAACGTCATTCGACAAATGTGGATACTTGCCGATCAGCTTCCCCCACTTCTTCTGAATCGAAGCCAGAGACGTGAACATCGACAGGCCCCAGTCTCCGCAAGTTTTGGGCTCCTCCTCAACTGCGTCATCGTCGTTCGGCTGCGCAGCCTTGGGCTCGAAATCCAGCGGACGAATTGGGTTGTGCACGACGCGGAATGCCACCCCGTTCGGGAGAGAGCACGGCGGCGGGCAGCCGTCGATGGCCCGGAGGCTGGCCTCGTACTTGTAAGCCGGCATGGGCTCGGATTGTCGGGCAGCTTGCAGCGCCAGTGCAAGTGCTTTGCGAAACCCACTGCGCGCGTGACGCGAGCCGCCGTCGACCTCGCTCACAGCCTGGGGCGACCCGTCGTTCTGGCCGATGTTCGTGGGGCGGTACATGGCGACAGGATTGTAATTCGCCGGACCGCACGCGGCCACTGGGATGGCATGCCAGCTACTTGACATCGCTGGCCAGATCGTGGGTGGCACATGCGCCTGACTTCTAGGCGAAAAACTCGACAGGACGGAGTCCGCGGAGAACATATCCAGCCTCTGCTGGACGGAGGCCCAACCGTCCGGGCACGTCCGCAGTTTCACTTTGGTGCACAACCACAATTCCATCCACACTGGAGTACGATCAGGGCGTCCAGGTTGGCTCGTTGCTGGGATCGGGAAGGCTCTCGCTGCGAGCCCCTCCGGGAGGCGATCGTCCATGCCTGGAGGTCGACCCTTGGGTGGCTCGGGTTGCGTGCGCAGGGGACGGCGGAGGAAGATCGACGACGGCGCGACATCCGCTACCGACGGAACTGCAACAACTAAACTAATAAGTAGCGCCAACGCGTGCAGTTATTCGGCGTCGCCGAACAAGCTCAGCTGGACCATCCCCCTCGGCTGCGGCGCGGGAGACGGCTCTGACGGCGGGGGTTCCGGCTCCGGAGGGGCCGCGACGAGCGCCACGGGCGGCGGCTGCGGGGCAGAGGGCGCCGACGAGCCGGACCCGCCCGAGACGAGCCGGAGCCATCCCCTGCCGCCCGGGAGTTCGCGAGCGGGCGTAGGCTCCTCCCCCGGGCGCGGCTCCAACTTGAGCGGCTGCGGGACGGGCGGCGCCGTGTCGTCCTCGGCGAGAGCCGCTATGACGAGCTCGGCGAGGGTCCACGGGCGCTCTGCCAGGCCAGCCGCAACGGCCGGGGTGGTGCCGAGCGTGCCGTGCGCGCGGACCCAGTTGTAGGAGGCGATCCCCAGGCCGATCGCGGCGCGGTGCCCGCGAATCGTCTTCGAGAACGCCAAGCACAAGCGGCGCGTGCGGCCGACCGTGTGACGCGTGGTCAGGTTGAATCGCTCGACGAAACTCGTGCTCATGAGCTCGTCCTTGGGTGCGCCGAAGACGGGTGTCTTGGTGACGAAGACATCCCGGCTCGGCTCGTACCTGTGGTCGGGCGAGCGCTGCGGTCCACCGCGGTAGTTCTTCACGCATTGGGCGTAGTCCGCCGAGCCGCGGAAGTTTGCGAACATCGCTTCGATGTACGGCTGCCAGCCGTCACTCGTGACGTGCGGGACGACCGTGAGCCGCGCGCGAAGGTCTTTGACGAACGCCTCTGTGTTCTCCCCGTCGCGCTTGCCAACGTGGTAGGAGATCGCCAGCTTCGTGTTCGCGTCCAGCGCGACGTAGAGGTAGGCGTCGCCGTGCTCGACGGCGTCCTTCGCGGTCACGCGCGCCTGTTTTTTCTGCACATAGCTCCACATCTCGTCCATCTGGATCACATGCGCCGCCAGGTTGCGCACCTTGCGGCTGTGGAGCCGGATGCAGCCCTCGCCGAGGCGGAGCGCCAGGGCCATCACGGTTCCCTTGTCGACGTCGACCATGCGCGCGACGGCGCGGATCGAGTTGCCTTCCACGAGAGCGGACGCGACGCGGACGCGCGTCTCCAACGGGAGCGGAGCGGGCATGACGGGCCTTGCCTCTCTCCCCGGGTCGGCCCATGATGCGGCTGCGACGCGCGCTCTGTGGGCCTCCACGGGGTGTGTTGCAGCCCGTCCGTAGTTACCAGCTACGGACGGGCGCTTTCGCTAAGGCCCTTAGTCTACCACTTTAGAGATCGCCGGCTCGCTCTTGATGAGCCCGGTCGGACAGCGGACGTCCTAGCCCTCGTGCGCGATTACAGCCTGTTTGACGGCGTTTTCTCGTCGTCGGTCGCGAGCGCCAGCGGATGGCGTGGAACCCGTGCCAGCGTCGCCGCATCGATCCGCTGTCTATCCGCCGATTGACAGGCGAACGCCCGCGCGCCGATGATGCGGGCAACATCGCGGGGAAGGACGGCGCATGAAGGACGACATCCTACAGGGTCTTACGCGTGACTTGCACCAGGCGATGGTGCCATGGCAGGCTCGCTTGAGGCACATTGGCGGCCCACAGATGACCGACGAGTTAATCGCTGATTTTGCGCGGCAGGCGTCTCTTGAGGCGTCCAAGATTGCGCGTCAGCGAGCGGAGGCTCGCGCTGCGATCATGAACGAGGAGCAGTTGCCGAATGGCGCCGTGAACCTAGCGGCCTGGAGGGCACGCCGTGCCGGGTGGAACGAGGAGAACACGTCGTCGCGAGAGCACAAGATGATAGACGAGCTAGTCGACGGCGATGGATTCGCCACGCTCGCATCCATCACGAAGACCGACCCGGAAGACCTGTTCCGGGAGGTGTTCCAGGCAGGGCTCGACGCCATGCTGCGGGGGCACGGGGTCAAGCCGCCGGGCTGAGTTGATGGTCGCCAGAACGAACTCCAGAATCTCTTCTGGCGATACCCACTCGACGACATCTGATCGATCACTGGACACGGCACTACCCTCCGGCGACGACGTCGCCATATGTCTGGTACAGTGAGCCGCATGCGAGCGCGGCTCATCCTGGAACACGGCGGTCACACCCTGTCGAAGGTCGTGGAGCTACCGGAGACGCCTGCCGTCGGCTCGAAGAGTGCAGGATCGCGAGTCATGGGCGTGACCTCGGGTTGATCTACATGCGCGAGTCGAGGTGACGAACCCGTCGCTGACGAGCAGAGCTGAATACGTGGTAGGGTCGCGCAACAGGGAGGCGCCCATGAAGATCGAGCTTGAAGGCTTCGACGAGATCCCGCCGGCAGAGATCAACTGTGAGAATTGCGGGCACCAGATGACGGTCCCGTTCAATCAGATCAGGTCAGGTGGCCGCTTCACGTGCCCGGCGTGTGGAGCGGTCTACGAGGGGAAGGAACCATCAGACGACCTGTCGTAACCGGCGCGTGCCGGTACTGGATTTTGACGCCGCTCGTGCGCATGGCGCGCTGCCCCTCTGGGGAAGCAGCGATGTAGCGGCGCTCCCAATCAGGATCTAGCCACACATAGGTGTAGAAGTCGGGCAGGTTCGCACCTGCGTCGGCGGGCACTGTCGCGTCATTCTCGATGCACTGCATTATTAGGTCCCTTCGCGGGCTGCGTTCGAGGTTCCGGGCTGAGCGCCCTCAGTTGCTTCAGATTCGCTTCAGTAGAGCGGGGTGTCCGGGATCCGCCGCGCGAGTGTCCGGAATGCGGATGGAGCCTATGTGGTTCCGGACATCACCAGCGCGCTCGCGAGGAGACCAGGACGCGTTGTGGTCGCGGGCGAGCGCGCTCGCGAGGGGACCAGGACGCGTTGTGGTCGCGGGCGAGCGCGCTCGCGAGGGGACCAGGACGCATCGTGGTCGCGGGCGAGCGCGCTCGCGAGGGGACCAGGACGCGTTGTGGTCGTGGGCGAGCGCGCTCGCGGGGGGACCAGGACGCGTTGTGGTCGCGGGCGAGCGCGCTGGTGGTGCCCTAATTAGGGCAGACGGCACCCAGGCGGCCTGACCACCGGCAAGTATTGGTCTCGACGCACCCGCGTCCGCGCCATCCTCTATCCCACCCGTCCTCACCACAGGATCCCGCCATGAGGCGAGCGCCCCGTCGCCACGGCCGGCTCGGCATGGTCTGCCTGCGAAGCGACACCACGGCCGGCTGGCCACAGGCGACGTGGTGCACCTTACTGAACTTGTTTCAGTTTCAGCTGCTTCGAGGCGTTTACCACACCGAGCAGTACCAGCGCCTCCGCCCTCATGCGCGCGATCGCAACGCAAGCCTCCCCGAGGCGCGCCGTCGGAAAGTTCGCCCAGGTGTGCGCTGGCGCGAGCGAGAACCCGAGCTCAGCGCGCAGCGAGCGGTCCGCCAGGAACCGCAGCTTACCAACGACGGCGTCGCCCGCCTTTTCGATCGCAGCCGCTTTTAGGCGCGCTATCTCGCGCAACGGGTCGAGGATGTACCGCCGCGCCGCCCCGATGCCGAGCATGGGGCGGTCGGTGACCACCTTCGGCAGCGAGGTGAGCGTATCCTCGAGGTCCTCAATGCGTTGCAGCAGACTGGGGACCGCCGCTGCGGCCCCGCGGCTCTCCTCCAGGATGTCGCCGGCACGCCGGCCGAGGAAGTGGTCGGCGAGGACCTCGGCGCACTCGCGCTTGTAGGCGACGAGTTTGGCTCGGACCTCCGGCTTGACCTTGCTCGGATGGATGGTCGCCAGCCAGAGCGGTAGCGATCGGATGTCGATGCACGCAACCTCGCGAATTCTCCCGTCTTCTGCAACCGTGGACATGATGTCCACGGTTGCCGCCGGGTCTTCTTTCAGCTTGCGCAGCTGCCTGGAGAAATCGACCCCGAGCCCCTCGCACACCTGCCGAATGGCAACGCGTACCGCCCCATCGCCAGGGACCACATCCAGTACGTCCCCATGAAACGTGAACTTCACGATCGCCGAATCACCCATCCGGTCAACCTCCGGGTCGCGAGCGCTGTGCCGTCGCATCACGTGCGACCGGCCTCGTCGGTCCATAAACCGTGCCGCCCGTTCAGTGCGTGAAACCGCCCGGCACATTCCAGCAAGATCGTGCTCTTGCATTGATGCGCACAGACGCATGGGCTCGTCGCTGCCTTGCACAGATGCAAATGGAGTTCGTGTGTGCATTCCGCCCCGGCACCGCGATGTCCGTAAGTTGCCTGGTCCAGATAGTCCAGAATCTGAACCGTGTACTGCCCAGCCGTCGCAGTCCCGCGTTACCGCGACGATGCCGTCGCCAGCGAGGGCCAAGGTCCGGCAGTACGCGCGGCACGACTGGCCGCAGCTATCGTCGTGAGGAAGCCGTCACCAGGCGCATGCCAAGGCACCCAGCCGCCCGCAGGACAAGCCGTGTCACACGGCGCGCCCGTTCCCCTTGACTGTGCACAACGCCCCTTGTTTTGCGCTGGATCCGTAAGGGAGGCTAGGACACCCGGTGTCCTAGCGGCGCTGGAGACGCAGGAAACAGAGGCTATAATCACTTGCACAGGCAAAGCGCCCCGCCTCGGCTGGAACCCGAGGCGGGGCTGCGGAACGCCGGATGGTGGCCCACCCGACGCACGTCGCACTGCGATCATGGGCTCGCGTCCGGAGAGGTGCAAGGCCCATGGCAAACGTGCTCCCAGCGGAGCGGCGGCTAGAGGTGCTCGCCGCGCTCGTGAACGGCACCAGCATCCGCGCGGCGTCGCGCATGACCGGCGTCCATCAGGACACGATCGGCCGGTTCGGTCAGCTCGTCGGCGAGGGCTGCGCGCGGCTCCATGACCGGCTGGTGCGCGACCTGACCTGCCCGCTCGTAGACCTCGACGAGCAGCACTCCTGGTGCCGCAAGCGCCAGATCAAGGTGGACGCCGCGAAGGGCGACGGGGCCGACGTCGGGGAGCAGTGGACGTGGGCGGCCATCTGCCGGACCAGCAAGCTTATCATCGCCTGGCACGTCGGGAAGCGTGACCAGGAGAGCGCCGATGCGCTCGTGGAGGACGTGCGCGCGCGCCTCGCGGTGATGCCGCAGATCACCACCGACGGGCTCGGGCTGTACGCGCAGCCGATCGCCGCGAACTTCGGGCCGGCCGTGCCGTACATGCAGACCGTCAAGAACTTCTCCTCGCGCCCCGGGAAGCCGGGCGTCTCGGAGAAGTACGCGGTGCCGCGCGGCGTCGACTTCATCCAGAAGCGCGCCGTGTTCGGCACGCCGGACCCCGCGAAGGCGACGAACTACGCGATCGAGCGGAGCAACCTCACGGCGCGGCAGTGGAACGCCAGGCTGCGCCGCCGCACGCTCGCGTTCTCGAAGAAGCTCTCTCGGCACAGCGCCGCGATCGCCTTGCACTACGTCTACACGAACCTCTGCCACATCCCGCGGAACATGCGGGTCACCCCGGCGATGGCGGCCGGCGTCACGGACACCGTGTGGACGCTGGAGATGCTCATGGTCGCCGCGCTGGCCGAGCCCGCGGGCGAGAAGCCCGAGCCGCAGCCGCTCACCATCCCGAAGCCACAGGGGCCGGCTCGCGAGCTCCCGGCCGGGCGTGGGTGGCTGCGCGTGCTGCCGGGCGGGTCGGCCCCGTCAGCGCCCGTGGCGCCGCAGCCGCCGCCCGTGGCCTCTGTCGCGGCGTCGCCTGAGCCGGAGCCGGAGCCCCCGCCGTCAGATCCGCCGCCCGCACCGGGGCCGCGCAGGATGGTGCAGTTGAGCCTGTTCGACGAATCTGGGTAATTCCGCTTGTTTGTGGATCGCTGGCGATCCATGTATGCGGATGTCGCACGAGACACGATTCGGCCGCCGCGGCCAGCGCATGCTGCCGAACGGGCGGGGGTGGCTCCAGGTCGTCCAAGGCGGCCCCGACGAAGCGCTGGGGTCTGGGCGCGCGATCAGCAGCGGCAAGCTGCCGCTATATGTCGCAGGCAGATTAGTTGGCTATGCGTTGGTAGGCCGCGCGGCGTACAGACCCATACTCGACGCCGCCGGCGGTATCATTGGTTACGTGGCGTGTCAGCAAAATACTGAGATCGAATGATCGATCTGCGCATCTCTTGCGCTAGGCATTTGATAAATGCCGAGCGCACAGTCGCGACGGCGTCGCTCTCGAGCGTATTAACGTCCCACTTGGCCTGTACACGCCCGATTGTCATCACGCGGTCTGCGCTGTGAGGGTCGGTATACAATGAAACTGGGAGCAGCAGCGTCAGGTCGTTTGGCGACGACGCTTCGTTGCTCCCTTTCTTCCCGGACTTTATCGTGAGCTCTATCGCGCATGTCACGACGCCTTCCGCGTCGACAAGAAACGAGGAGTCGACAGCGCGAGTTGTGTCTGTGGGGCTCACGTTTGCATAGGTAAATGGCCCATCCCACGACATTAATGAATGAACCTTAGACATTAGGTTCTTGATGATTCCGATGGAGATCTCGACATGATCTCTGGCGAGATCATATACCTGTTGTACCTTTTTGTAGGTCACTGCCATGGATGTACGCTACAGGCCTATGAGGTGACCGCGTAACTCTACGGCAGTTCAGTTGTGTGCGTTCAGTTGGCCTCGGTCGCGATGTGCCGCGGCGTCGCGTACCTTATCCTACCTTTTGCAAGACAATGGTCGTGCAATGTCTTGCGCACGCACGACGTAGTGCCCATGTTCTGGGCATGACGACGACGGCGAACGAGACGATCATCCCGGCCATCGCGAAGGCCTTCCGCATCTCGTTCGCCTTCAAGAGCGGCCGCTTCTCGGCGCTCGCTGAGGGGGAGACGATCGTCGTCCGCCGCGCGCACGGGACGACCGCGGCCATCGAGATCCTCAGCGCGTCGAGCCGCAGCGCCGAGATCCGCATGCTCGTCCTCATCGCCGAGGCGCTCCGCGCTGCTGGCTTCTCGCCCGACCGCGGCCCCTGGGAGGTCACCGTACGCTGGGACGCGTGCGACGCGCCGAAGAGGGCGGCGTGACCGCCGTGCGGCGTCGCACGACGCGCGTCGTGCAACGTCGCGCGCGCGTCGTGCATCGGCCAGCCTGGAGCGCTACGAAGCCCTACATGGACATCGACGACGGCGAGGTCAGGCTCACGGAGAACGTCACGATCCGGCTCACGAAGGAGGAGCGCGCCGGGCTGAAGTGGCTCGCGAAGCAGCGGGCAGTTGCGCTCCGCGCGCAGGGGATTGAGGCGCGCGCGACCGAGGGCACCGCGTTCCGGGAGCTTCTCAACCGGGAGCTTCGCGCGAAGGGCTGGGACCCAGCGCAGCACATGCCGCCGGAGCCTCCACCGAAGACGGCGAAGAAGCGGGGCGCGTAGAGCACGCACGTCGCGGACGTCGGCGCAGTCGTCATTGCTCACGAGGCCGACCAGGCCTACTGCGTTGACCGGGTGCCTACAGCGCACATTTACGTCAAAGGTGGATCGTGTTCGGATTCTGCGAATCCCATCTAAGACCACATCAGTCTACACAGTAGGATTGCTCAGCGCCGGCAGTGATCGGCGTCGGGCCCTCGTCAGTCAACACCGCTCGGCAGCCAGCCAGTGGCTCACGCGTCGACTCCGGCGCTCCTCCACGAAATATTCACGCGAATTGACTTGATTAAGCAATAATCGTGCCAATTCTCATCGCGCCCGTGGCCATCGTGTTGATGGGCTCCGGTTGGCAAATGATCACTCGATCACTTGCGCCCACGACCGAGCCGATCCATGGATGGGTCCACCATGGACATCGCGAGACAACTGGAGCACGAGCGCGAGGTGCGGCGCGTCGAGCAGGAGCTGGCTGAACGCCTGCGCCAGTTCGACGTCGTCACCCGCGTCCGCATCCTGAGCGGTCTCATGATCGCGGTGGAAGCGATGCCCGCCACGCCGGCTGCGCCGGGCATTCGACCAGCGAGCCCCGCGCTGTCTGACGCGCACGTGTCGACTGCCGCCCCCGAGCAAGGCGGCACGGCACTCCTGCCTGCTCCCCAGCATCGCACCGCCGAGCCATCCGACCAGAACATCAAACTCGCGCACTCTGAGCGCGAGCGAGAGCGCGCTCGCGCTCTCGCTCGCGAGCGGGAACTCGAAATCGAACGCGCGCGCGAACTCGCGATGCGCGAACGCGAGCGCGAACTCGAGCGCGCACGCCAGCGATTCGAGCGCGAACTGCTGCTGGAGCGAGAAAAGGTGAGGGCCGCGGCGCCTGAAGCGGGGCCTACAGGCAGGATCTACCGGGTGCTACGCGAGGCCACCGCTGAGGGGCTGACAGCACACAAGATTATCTCCGAGCTGGAGCGCCTCTACCCAAACGTGAAGCACGACTACGTCCAGCAGGTCCTCAGCCGCTCAGCCAAACGCGGCGGCCCGTTTGCGCGCGCGCGCAAGGACCCGGGCACGGGGATGTGGCTTTATTTCCTCCGCGAGAATCCGCCTGCCGGCGTGAATCCGTCGGAGGTCGACGCCGCCTCTAACCAGGAGGACGACGTGTAGGGCTAGTCTAGATCGATCGCCGCCGGACCGAGCCGTCCAAAAGCAGCGAAAGCTCCAAGGTTGCCGCCGAGGAGCCTTCAATGCTGCTTTTCCGCGCTGCTCCGCGTAGTGACGGACCAACGACTCCAAACAGTCCCAAGTCGTAGGCTACGGCTTTTCTACGACTGAGTCAAGGTCCTCCTGCGCGAGAGCGGCGCCATTCGCGCTGGTTTTCTCCAGTTTGAGGGTCTTTGACATGAAGAAGACGAAGCAGCGCGGCAAGAAGCCGCGCGTCCGGCACGAGGGGCGAAGGCCCCTGCCGGGCAAGTCGGTGAAGCCTCGGCAGCCGCCGAGGCGGAAACCGAACCCACACCTGCGACGCTAAGCGCTAGCCTATAGCGCCTGGCAACTCAGAGGGGGGCGACAGCGGCGCCACGGCTCAGGCCGGCGGCGCCGCTGTCGTTTTGTTCAGTTGGCGCGAGCGAGAGACCGGGGCTCGGCGGGCGGCTGGTCTACCCGCCGTCCTCAGCCATCCGCGCCATCGCGGAGATCTCCAGCAACACCTCTCCCGGCGTGCGCCCTTCGATGCGGGCGATGGCCTTGATGGCCTCCTCCAGGCGATGGGAGCGCACGCGGGGCCCTTCCACGTAGCGGTCGGGGTAGGTCGGCCCGGTGGGCGGGAGCCACACGATCGCCACGTCCCGGGGCGATCCGGGCTGGGCTGAGCGGACGCCGCGGTAGCCGCGCTCGAGGAGGTAGCGCTCGATGTCCGCAGGGGAGACGCGCCGCGTGACCGGCCGGCCGGGGAGCGTGAGAGCCACGGGGCGCTTCGGATCGCGGAGCTTCATCGGCGCCTCCGGAGCTTCAGATCGAGTGCTTCCCGAGCGATCCTGAGCCTCGACGCCGCCGTCCCCGGGCTCATGCCGCGTCGCTTGGCGTACTGGACGAGGCTCTCCGGGTCGTCGACAGAGAGCAGCGCCTCGACCTGCCAGGGCTTCAGCTCGGTCAGTGCCTCCAGGACCTCGCGCGCGGCGACCTGCGCCTCCAGGTTCGGACCGACGGGCTCACGGAGCAAGCCGAGCGGCTGCGCGTGGAGCACGGCGCGGCGGCTCCACGCGCTGTTGACGTGGTGCGACACCTTCCTCCAGCAGACTCCGAACAGCCACCGCTGGATCGCGCGGCGCGGGTCATCGGCCGGATCGGGCCGGTACATGTTGCGCCGCACGGCGTCCCACGCGGCGAGGAGCACCTGTTGCTCTACGTCGGCGCGGTCGCGAGCGGCGACGCCGCCCGCATGGAGCACAGCGCGGATGAGGCGACGCTCCCGAAGGATGGCCTCCATCGGCGGGTGCTGGCTGGCGTGTCGTGCGGCGGGCGGGCTCTGTGCCCCCTTCCGCGGGCGCCTCACCCTGACCTCCCGCACGTGGGGCAGCGGTCCGCCGCAGCGAGCCCGCCGAGGAGCTGCTCAACGGTCAGGCCGGCCGCCTTGGCGGCGCGCTGCGCGGTCGCTGGAGAGCCGTTCTCGCGGCCGTTCGCGATGGCTTCGACCGCGACGACGGACATGCCCATGACCTCGGCGAGGCAGGACCACGAGCCGTACGCGGCGCGGAGGTTGCGCAAAGCTGCGCGGAGGCGCTTGCGCTGGGTCGGGGTGAGGGAGAGGCAGGGGATGGATCGGCGGCGGCGGCGGCGCGCGGGCGCACCTTCGCCTTGACCACCGTCGGGTGGGATCAAGTACAGTTGCACTGTCGGACCTCGTGCGAGCGAGAGTTCGGCCACGCAGCCCGGTCGGTTGGCGCCGACGCGGGCTGCACTACTACTTCGGGCCGACCTTAACCCGTCACGCGAGAGTCGGAGTCAAACTAGGGCGGGAGTCCTCAAACTAGGGCACCACCAGCGCGCTCGCGAGGGGACCAGGACGCATCGTGGTTGCACGGCCTCCGATCCCGGGCTGCCCGAGGCTCGGGGGCACCGACGGCGTCACAGTGTCAGGTCGGCGATCGGGGGATCTGTCTTGATGCTGCGTTTCATAGAAGGAAATCCAGACGCGATCCGAAGATCCGTCTCCTCGTAGCGGCCATCCCACCGTACAGGCACGCTGCGCGCGCTGGTCAGCCGACCAATTCTTGCTGTCAGCGCGCGTCACGCTAGACAGTTTGCTTGTCGCGGTGCTTACATGCTCCGCTGTGGTTCCGGGGCGGTGGGTCACGTCGCCCGGAGACTCCTGCGCGATGTGACGCGGCGGAGCGTCAGAGCCCCATTGGCTCTAGGCATTGGTCCCTGACCGGGACGATTCGGGAAGGAAGCGACATGCAGCAACATGGCAGCAGCGCCCAGGGGCGCGGTGCGGCGGCGACGTGCGTGCGGCCGCCGGTTCGGCTGAAGATTGCGGGCTCCAGCAGGCTCCCGAGCGCGCCGCTGCGCAGCGCCTCGTGGCTGGGCGCCCTCTGTTTGTTGCTCCTCGCATGCGAGGACGGCGCTTCGCCGGGGGCCGGCAGAGCGTCGAATTCGTTGACCGCCAACGACGGCAGCACCGGCGTCACGGAGTGCGACAGCTATCTCGACCAGTTCGAGATGTGCATGCAGGTGACCTTGCCGTCGCACCAGTTCACCCAGCAGCAAAACGGCATCCGCCGTCAGCGGACTGCGTGGAAGACGCTGGCCGAAAGCCCCTTCAAGAAGCAAGCGCTGGCGCACGTGTGCCGGCAGGCCATCACCGCCGCGCGACAGGAGTTCCAGACGTGTACCTGGACCGGCGGGCTGTGAGGCCATGGGACCGTCGATTCGAGCGCGTGAGGGGCGGCTACACGGCCTTCTGGAGCGCGGCTCAGTGAAGATTCGCTTCGTTTGTCATGGGAGTGAGCAGCTGACCAGCGAGCTGCGAGGAAGCGCACTATGCTGAATGTCATCGGTCGATCCAAGAGGGCTCGGACCACGTCGTTCGTTTTGATCCAGGTGCTGGGGCTCGCGGGGCCGATCGCCGCGCTGGCCGCGACATCGTCCCGAGCGCCGAGCGCGAGGGCGAGCGCGGCGGAGCCCAGCCTCCCGCTCGACGATGCGTTGCGTGAGATCGAGTCCGCGAAGGCTGGCTTATCTGGCGCTGCGGCGCCGGCGAGCGTGGAGCGGGGTGCGGCGACCGCGCTCCCGGATTCGGGCGACGCGACGACCGTCGCGGCGGTGGCCTCGGCGCAGTGGCTCGACGCCCCTGCGAACGCGGATCCGAGCGCTGCCTGGTCGCTCTTCGACGGCGACGCGCGGACGACGCTGTCCTCTCCTTCGGGAGCCCCGATTCGCGTGGAGGTCCGCTTCGCCGAGCCCACCTGGATCCACCAGGTCAGCGGCTTCGGGCGGACCCGGGGCGCATTGACCATCACCGTGGATGGCGCCGGGGGCGAGCGCGTCCTCGAGGGGGTGGAGCACCGCGCGCTGGAGCTGTCGGGCGCCCTCGCCCCGCTGCGCATGCCGCTGCCCGTCCTGGCCGAGCGGGCGCTCATCGAGTGGCTCCCCGGGGATGAGGCCGGTCTTGCAGAGCTCGCGTTCTGGGGCGCTCGCGATCCGGTGGGCGTGCTGCCGGAAGCGCAGTGGGCCGATCGGGTGACGAGCAACGGCTTCCCGGGAGCGCTCGTCTTCTCCTCCGAACGTGCCACGGCGCGCGTCGGCGAGGGCGGGGAAGGCGCCCGGACGTTCGATGTCGACGTCTTTGCCGAGCCGCGGTCGCTGTCGCGCGCGTTCCTGGTCTACGAGCTCGAGGGCGTGTCGCACTGGAGCGGCGTGCCGCGCAGCATCAACGGGGCGGCCGAGCGCGCGTCGGCGGCGCTCCCGCCGGCCAGCGCCAAGTCCGGTCTGCAGGTCGAGGAGATCAACCCCGCGTGGCTCAAGCAGGGCGTGAATCAGGTGGTGTTCGGGGCGCCGCGGAGCTCTGTTGAGCACGGCTCCGTGTCGAGCTACGGCGTGAGCCACGTGCGCGTGGTCGGCATCCCGCACGGCGGCAGCTACGCTGCGGTCTCCCCCGCCGAGCTGTCGAGCATCGCAGGGCGCACGCCCTCGGCGCAGGCGACCCAGCTCGGAACGGCCGCGTTCGCCGAACCCTCGGCCCCCCACACGCTCGGCTTCCGCCTGATCGAGCCGTCGGACGGCAAGCTGATCGCCATCGCCGGAGGGGGGAAGGAGCGCCTGGAGATTCCGCTTCGAGGCCTCTCGCCCGGCTGGCATCAATGGGACGCGGCGGGCGTGTTCGGAGCGCTCGACGCGGTTCGCTTCTCGTTCCACGGCGGCAAGGAACAATCTTCGCGGATCGGCGATCTGCGCGTGGCCGCGAGCGCCTTGCCGGCGCAAGCGCGTCCGGAGCTCCGCATCGCCTACCCGCTGCACGGCGAGTGCGAGCAGGGGCGAGCCTACGTCCGGGGCTTCGTGCACGGCGCGGGCGCCGCGGTGACGAGCGTCAGCGTCGAGGATCGCGCCCTCACGCCCGCAGAGCTGGGCGGCGACGGCGCCTTCGAGCTCAGCGTCCCCGAGGCGCGGGGAGGGGCCGCGTGGTCGGTTCAGCTTCGCGCCACCCTCGCCGATGGCTCCACCGTGGCCCGCCAGGTCGAGCTCGGGCCGTGCCTGGACAGGAGCGCGCTCGCGGCCGCGCCTGGCGGCCTCACGCCCGACGTGGGGGCGCCTTACGGCGAGTGGGTCACGCCGGAGGAGGCGAAGACACTGCACCACGCCGGCGCGACGCTCGAGATCCCGGCGGGGGCGGTCTCGGAGCCGGTGCGCATCACGATTCGACCCCTGACGCGCGACCAGGCCTCGCCCGCCGGGCGCGGGCTCGTCAACGTCGTGCCGGGCAGCGGCAGCTTCCGCTTCGGCCCGGCGGGGCTGCGCTTCAAGCGGCCCGTGCGGCTCACGTTGCCGTTCGACCGGGAGGGGATGCCGCCTGCGGCGACGATGCGCAGCATCTCGACCCTCTACTTCGACGTGCCGGTCGGCCTGTGGCGCGCGATCCCCAAGGTGGCGGACGCCAGCGGCGGCGTGATGGTGAGCGAGACCGACCACTTCACCGAGTTCATGAACGCCACGCTCCCGGCGCCGGATGCGCCGGGGCCCAAGAACACGTTGCCCGATGAGATGAACGGCATCGAGCTCGGCAGCCCCTCGGCCGGCGTGGACTCGATCGAGCCGCCGAGCGCGAACCCGCAGCGCACGGCGAACCTGGGCTATCCGCTGCGCGTGCCGCCGGGTCGCAACGGCCTCAACCCCGCTCTGGCGCTCACGTACTCGAGCGCCCGGGGCAACGGCTGGCTCGGCATCGGCTGGGACCTGGAGATCTCGAGCATCCAGCACGACACGCGCTTCGGCGTCCCTGACTACGATGGTACCAAGATCCAGAACGATCACCCTGGTTCCGTCGCGGGCTCGGTGCGCTACGCGCTCGACGGCGCGCAGCTCACCGCCGTCGCTCCCGCTGCGGGCGGCATGCGGTATGAACGCCGCGTCGAGGGAGCGTTCCAGCGCATCCTGCGGCTGCCGACCGGCGAACCGGGCATCGTTTACTGGGAGGTGACCGACAAGAACGGGGTGAAGTCGGTCTACGGCAAGACAGCGAACGCGCGCCTCGCCGACCCCAACGACGCCAGCCGCATCTTCAAGTGGAACCTGGAGTACGCCGAGGACCGGTTCGGGAATCGGATCGTGTTCAAGTACTTCCACGACGAGCCGACGATGTCCGGCGTCTCGATGCCGCAGGTCTATCCGAAGAAGATCTGCTACGGCGCCATCGGGTCGGCGGTCGAGGACGACTGCGAGGGGACCTACGACGTGAGCTTCGTGCTCGACGCTGCCGATACGCGGCCCGACCGCAGCGTCGACGCGCGGGCCGGCTTCCCGATCAAGACGTCGCGCCGCCTGGAGAGCGTCGAGGTCGCCTTCGGCGCCACGGTCATCCGCAGCTACGATCTCCGCTACACGCTCGGCGCCTTCCAGAAGACGCTGCTCGAGGAGGTCGGCTTGCTCGGCACGGACGGCACCGAGCTGTACAAGCACGATTTCGAGTACGAGGAGACGCCCCCGGTCCCCTTCGGGGAGCCCGAGGTCTGGGGCACGCTGAAGTCGGGCTCGGGTCTGCGCACGGACTTCGGGCTCTCCCGGACGAAGGGCTCGAGCTTCGGCGGTGGCGGCGGCATCGGCGTCAATTTTGCGGTCATCTCCGCGAACGCGAGCCTCGGCGGCTCCAGCGGGCACAGCCGTGTGCGCCGCTCGCTCCTGGATGTCAGCGGCGACGGGATGCTCGACCTCCTCAGCGGCACGAGCAGCAGCGTCAACACGGCGCCTCGCCTCCTGCCCCCCTTCGATCACCTGAGCTACAAGAGCATCCCTGGCGTCGTAGAGAACTCGCTCGGATACACGAGCACCGGCGGCTGGACTGCCGGAGCGGGGATCTCCGTGCTCGGCGGCGCTCTCGGCCTCGGCGGCAGCCTCGCCCACACGGAGGCCGAGGATCGCCACATCCTCTCCGACATCAACGGCGATGGCTTCGTCGATCAGGTGTGGGTGAGCGACGGCGCCATCAAGGTCCGCAAGGGCGCGAAGGACCGCTTCGGAGGCGAGGAGACGTTCGGCGCGTACGACGAGTCGATGATCGCGTTCGCGAACGCGGACCGCCTGGAGAACCAGAAGAGCAGCTTCTTCCTCGTCGACCCGCTGGCGCGCTGGAAGGCGCCGTTCGCCGGCGCGGTGCAGATCGGCGGCGCCATCCAGAAGGGCGCGGCGGGCGGCGACGGGGTCACCGTCTCCATCCTCAAGAACGACGCGCTCCCGCCGATCTGGACCCGGACGTTCGCCGGGGACGATCTGGCGCCGTGCGTGCCCACCGCGGGCAACGCCTGCAACGGCTCCACGCCGCTCCAGGAGGCGCTCAGTGTCGGGGACGACCTCTACTTCCGCGTGAGCGCCGTCGACGACCCGCGCAAGGACCTCGTGCAGTGGTCTCCCGAGATCGCGTACCAGGGCATCCCCGCCGGCCGCGTCGACGACCGCGAGGTGTACGGCGCGTTCGTCTACCGCACGTCGCTGGCCGACGATTTCCGCCTCGTGGGCATGCCGAAGCGGCCCTGGATCCCCAACGCGCCGGGCGAGGTCAGCGTGCTCGGAGGGGGGACCAAGCTCTCGACCTCCGATGACGTCGAGCTCAACGTCTACAAGGTGTCGTCCACTGCGGCCCAGTGGAACGACGCGCAGCTCGTGGCGAGCACCCCCCTGGCCGCCGGCTTCGAAGGGGCGTATCAGGTCACCGCGACCGGCGTCCGCGTCGAGACGGGCGACTTGCTCTACTTCGAGCTGAAGTCGGATTCGCCGGTGGATCCCGAGCGGGTGGGCTGGGAGCCCGTCGTCGAGTACACGCGCTACAGCCGGCCCGACCCGGAGGCCGAGGCTTACGTGGAGGGGGACGTGCTCGGGTGCGGTCCCTCCGAGGAAGATCCGGAGACGTTCGTCTGCGAGATCGAGAACGATCCGACGCCGGAAGATCCGGTGCCCGTGAGCTTCATCGTGCACCGGCCGGAGGTGAACATCGCCGTCTTCATGTGGCAGGCCGGCGCGCCGACGGCGCCGGTGACGGCGGAGGGCTCGACCAGCGCGGGCACCTTCATGAAGGGCGTCACGAGCCACCCGGTGTGCGCCCTCGTGCAGGGCGTCAACAAGCTCTTCTCGAAGGCGTGCCTCGGCCCCACGGCGACGGGCCCCGTCGCGCTCGCCGCTCCGGTCGGCATCACCCCGGGCGAGCCCATCTACTTCACCCTGATCTCCAAGTCGCCTCTCATGCGCGTCGGCGCGACGCCCAGTGATGGCCAGGTGTACTGGGATCCCTCGACCGGAGGGGACCTCGCGCCCGTCAATGTCCGCTGGCTGGATCCGAACTTCGGGGACACCGAGGCGCCGGCGCCCACGCACGACATGATGGCGGGCGGCTATCACCGGTGGTCGTTCGGGGACTATCGCGGCGACCAGACCTTCAGCGAAGCTGCGATCCAGCATGCGAACGTGAGCAGCGACACGTCGCCCTTCTTCTTCGCGACCATCTCCCGCGCGGGGATGGCAGGCGGCGCTGGTCCCGTGTACAGCACGCGTGGCCAGAACAGCTTCGTGGGAAGCGGTCTGTTCTCGCCCGGGCGCACGAAGGCCGGCCGCGGCTTCTCGGGGAGCGCGGGCATCGAGGCGCTGCGGCTTTCCGATACGTGGACCTATGGCCTGGACGCCAGCGCTTTCGGCGTGGCGAGCGTGGGGATCGGCGCGGCCGACACAACGGGCGAGGTCGACTTCCTCGACATGAACGGGGACAACCTGCCCGACCTGGTGACGCGCAACGGCGTCTTGTTCAATACCGGCGGCGGCTTCACCTCCAAGCGCGCGGTCGACTTCGACGAGTTCCGCGAGGTCGACCAGGAGAGCATGCGCTTCAAGGCGAGCATGTCGCTCGGCGGCAGCGACGAGAAGGACCAGGCGGTCCCGGACACGGACACGCGCGGCCGGACACGCGCGGTCATGTCCACGAGCTTCTCCGTCGGGCTCGACTACGCGGTGAGCTCCGCGAAGACGGAGCTGCTCGACATCAACCAGGACGGCCTGCCGGACCGCGTGTCCTTCAGCCCCGAAGGCGGAGATCCCGTCGTGCGCCTCAATACCGGCTACGGCCTCACGGCGCCGATCGCGTGGCCGAATCCGGACTGGAGTGCCAGCGGCATCGGTCTCCGCGAGGACGTGCTGAATGCCATCAACGTGATGGACGTCGAGACCGGTCCGAACGCGGCGCGCTACGAGGACACCGGCTCGCTCAGCGCAGGCGTCTCGGTCGGCGCGTCGTTCAGCGTGGGCCTCTTCGGGGGCGGCGGTCACGTCGGCGCGGGGTACGTCTACAGCATCAACCGGCAGGCGGTGGACTTCATCGACGTCAACGGCGACGGCCTGCTCGATCACGTCAGCCGGCTGCCGTATGACCCGCACCTTCGGGTCAAGCTGAACCTGGGCGATCGCTTCGACACGGAGCAGGCGTGGGAGCTCCCGCCATGGCCGAGCGACGTGGAGGATGAATTCGCCACCGTCGGTTCGGACATCCTGAAGACGTTCGACGCCAACAAGCGCAAGCAAGAGGCGTTGACCTTCTCCAGCTCGCGCGACTACAGCGCGACCTTCGACGCCGAGATCTGCTACTTCTTCGTCTGCGGCAGCGTCTACGGCTTCTACAACGACACGGCAGGCGGCAGCGACGTGGCCTGGCGTGACGTGAACGGCGACGGGCTGGTCGACCACGTCGCCAAGGTCGACGGCCAGGCCCAGGTCCACGTCAAGCTGAACCAGCTCGGGAGGGCCAACCTCCTCAAGGCCGTCAATCGCCCCTTCGACGGCAGGTTCGAGCTCGAGTACGAGCGGTATGGTAACGAGGTCGGCGACGAGGCGGAGCCGAGCGTCGACCTGCCGGGCAACAGCTACGCCCTCGTCTCGGTCGTCTCGGTGGACGGCCGTGGCCAGGCCCTCGGTCAGACCCTGGACTACACGGCGCCGGCGGGCGGAGCCGCCCGCGCGCAGACGGGCAAGTACGATCGCCTCGAGCGCGAGGACTACGGATCGTCGATCGTCACGATGACGCGCGGCGTGAAGGACAGCGAGGGCGAGTGGGTGGACGGCTCGGGCGACGGCTCGCAGATCGAGACGCACTACGTCAATCAGGACTACTACCGTCGTGGGCTTGTCCATCAGACGATCGAGCGCGGCTTCACGCCGAGCGGCGATCTCGTCCCCTACACGCGCCAGACGTTCACGTACGAAGACCCGACACCCGGCGGTGCGAGCGTGCAGGCAAAGCCGGATCCCATCGTCGGCTCGTTCTTCCCCGCGGAGACGCACCGCACGACGGAGTGGTTCGAGGGAGAGGCGACGGCTCAGAAGTCCACGGCGGAGCAGCGGACCTGGAGCTTCGACCACGGCGGCCTCGATACGCTCTTCCTGAGCGCCGACGAGGGCACCGCGGACGACCTGTTCTACAAGGTCGAGTACGACACGCGCGGCTTCGGGTATTCGAGCCCGAGCGAGCTGTATCTCGCGCAGCCGGACCGGGTGGTGGCGCGCAGCGGAAGCGCGTCAGGCGCCGTGCTGCGCGACCGGCGGGCCACCTACCATCCCACGACGGGCGCGCTCGAGACGTTCAGCCATCACATCACCGGGGGCGGCATTCCGGGCTCCACCGCGACGTACAACGACGCCGCGAGCACGGTCACGATCGAGCGGGACGAGCTCGGCAACATCCACAAATTGATCGATCCGAACGACTACGAGCTCACCTACCTGTACGACGCCACGGGGATCTACCGGACGAGCATCACGGATTCGTTCGGCTACACGTCCGAGAGCAGCCCGAACTACCTGTTCGGTGCTGTCGAGACAACGACCGACCTGAACGGCCACGGAACGAGGTACAAGTACGATGCCTTCGGCCGCCTGATCGCGGTGTGGGGGCCGAACGACTTCGTGGAGGATCCCGTCGCGCAGGAGGGCGTGGTCCCCACGCTGCGCGCCGTGTACGGGCTGCAGCCGGGGGCTTCTGCCGCGCCGTTCTGGGCGATCATGGGCCACAAGGACATCTCCCGGAACGCGCCCACGACCCCGCCCCAGCTCCACGACTACGTCGAGACGGTCACCTTCATCGACGGCTTCGACCGCGTCATTCAGACGAAGAAAGATCTGGAGAAGGACTTCGGCGACCACACCGAGGTCGGGATGATGGTCAGCGGCTATCTCCAGTTCGACGAGCGCGGGCGCCGGGAGGCGCAGGGCCAGCCCGTCTTCAGCACGGAGGCCGCCACCGCCCTGGTGGACGTATCCGACTCGGACGAGCTCCTCACGACGTGGGAGTACGACGCCCTCGGGCGCGTGACCAAGCTGACGACGCCCTCCGATCATGAGGACATCGGGCAGAACTTCGTCGAGATCCATACGACCTACGGCTTCGGGCTGGACCAGGAGGGAGTCCTGCGCTTCCGCACCACGGTCACGGAGCCCGACAGCGGGATGACCATCCAGCACCGTGACGTCATGGATCGTGTCGTCGAGATGACCGAGCGCGCGAATCCAGCGGACGGCACGCCGATCGTCACCCAGTACCGCTACAACGCCGTGAGCGACCTGGTCGAGGTCGAGGACGCTCATGGCAACGTCACGACCGCGACGTTCGACACGCTCGGGCGCATGGTGAGCCTGAACAGCCCTGACGCCGGGCTCATCGAGTGGGAGTACGATCGGGTCGGCAACTTGCGGGAGAAGCAGACAGCGAAGCTGCGGGCGTCGTCGCAGCGCATCACCTACCAGTACGACTACAATCGCCTGCGGCAGGTCACGTATCCGACGAGCACGCCGCGGGTCTACACCTACGGTGGTCCGTCGCTCGCGGGGGACGCCAACGGGAACGTCGCCGGTCGCGTCATGACGGAGACCAGCGAGGCCGGCGAGCGCACCTTCCGCTACGATCGGCAGGGCAACAGGGTCCAGCTCCAGGTGACGTTCCCGCGGCTGCGGGAGCCGCACCGCGGTCCCTACCGCTACCAGGTCGAGCATCAGTTCGACGCGTTCGGACGGGTGCTGCGCATTCTCTTCCCGGACCTGCGGGTCGGGACCAACCCCGACCAGATGCCGCTCGGCGATCCGAGCCGCGAGGTGATCAGCTACAGCTACGACGCCGGCGGCAACCTCAAGAGCATCCTCGGGTTGAACACGGAGATCAACGAGCAGCACCCCGACGAGTCGCCGAACACCATCTACCTCGCGCACATCGGCTACGACGAGTTCGGGCAGAAGGTCCGGCTCATCGCGGGCAACTTCATCGAGACGACGTACCAGTACAAGCCGCGCACGCGCAGGCTGGCCAACGTCAACGCGGACCATCGCGACCCGTTCCTGCGTCAGCAGAACAAGCCGGCGAGGCCGTTCCAGCGGCTCGACTACACGTACGACCATGCCGGGAACGTGACCGAGCTGCGGAACGACGCGCCGTTCGATAACCAGATGAACGGCAGCGTGCTCGTCGGCAACCTGAAGCACACGTACCAGTACGACGCGCTGGACCGCCTGACGCAGGCGGCCGGCGCGGTGCAGGCCAGGTCCCATGAGAGGCATCGCTACACGCAGGCGTTCGAGTACGACGACATCCACAACATCACCAGGAAGACGAACAACAGCTTGCGGCAGGTGCCGGACACTTCTCCGCTTGATGGACAGGATGGCGAAGTTGACGGGTGGCGGAACGATCACCTCATCCCCGAGCAGACGTACGACGCGATCTACACCTACGCGGGGCCCCGGCCTCACGCGGTCACGAAGACCTCCGAGAAGCTCCATGTGGAGACGCAGCGCGACGATCGCGTGTACCAGTACGACGCGAGCGGCAATCAGCGGACATGGACCTTCCGCGGCGCCACCCGCGAGATCATCTGGAACGAAGAGAACCTCGCGAGCGAGATCAAGCTCTTCAACCAGACCCGCTCGAGGAACCTCTACGACGGCGAGGGGCAGCGCGCGATCTCGAAGCACGACGTCGTGGGCCAGGAGGAGACGGCGTACATCAGCCAGGACCTCACGATCCGCGACGGCCGCTACCTCACCAAGCACGTGTACGCGGGGGGGACGCAGCTCGCGTCCAAGATGGACAGCGCCTGGCTGAACTACCCGCCGACGCTGTACTTCCACACCGACCACCTCAGGAGCACGCAGTACTCCAGCAACGAAGAGCAGACGCTGATCCAGCACAACGAGTACTTCCCGAGCGGCGAGCTCTGGCGCGACGAGACCGACTCTCGCTACGAGCTGGCCCGCCGCTACACGTTCAGCGGCAAGGAGCTCGATATCGGCACGGGCCTCCACTACTTCGGAGCGCGCTACTACGACGGGCGCCAGAGCCAGTGGCTGAGCCCGGATCCGATGGTCGCGCAGTACTTCAGCGGGCAGCCCGCGCTCGGGGTCTACGCGCCGGTGAACCTCAGCCTGTACGCGTACACGGGCAACAACCCGACGAACTATGTCGATCCGAACGGGGAGTGGATCGAGTCGGCATGGGACGCGCTCAGCCTGGGGATGGGCGTTGTGTCGCTGGTCGACAACGTGCAGAAGGGCAACTGGGGAAGCGCGGCGCTCGACGCCGGCGGTGTGGCGCTCGACGCGCTGGCGCTGGCTCTCCCCGTCGTGCCCGGCGGTGCGGGCGCCGCGCTGAAGGTAGCCCGAGGTGCCGACAAGCTGAACGACATGCGCAAGGCGGTCGACACGGGCGCAGACGCGGCCAAGGTCGTCGCCAAGCACGGCGACGAGCTCGCGGACGCCGGCCGGCGCATGGACGATGTCGCCGATCTCGGCAAGCAGGCGGATAACTGCGTCGGCAGCATGTGCAGTGCTCCGGGGCTGTGCTTCGTCGCCGGTACGGAGGTGGCGACCTCGTCCGGGTTGGTGCCGATCGAGACCGTCTCGGTGGGCGACCGGGTGCTCACGTCGGACGGCCGGAGCGAGACGCTCGTGGACGAGAGCTGGCGGCTGGTCGAGCTCGAGATGCCGAGCCGGGCGGGGGCGGGCGACACCATCCAGATACGGCTGCTCAGGTCGCCGTCGTGGCTCGCGGCCAACGGGGTCGCGGCGGGGCGGACGGTCTGGCTGGCGTACGAGGAGATCTCGCTGGCCGGCGAGGCGCTGGTGAAGCGCATCGGGCCGGCGCCACAGATCGCGGCCGGGCCTGGTCGGGTCGTGCTCAGCACGATCAACCAGACGGCGAACGACGTCGTGCGCCTCCGCTTCAGCGGAGAGGGCGAGGTCATCGAGGCGACGTCATCGCACCGGTTCTACTCGGTCGATCGCGGCGACTGGGTGAGGGCAGATAACCTGGAGACGGGCGAGCATGTCAGGACCGCCACCGGCACACTTGCGGTCTCCGGGGTGGATGTGCTACCGGGTGCGCAGCGCGTCTTCAACCTGGAGGTCGAGTCCGAGCATGAGTACTTCGTCTCCGAGCTCCGGGTCCTCAGTCACAACACCCAGCCGTGCGGTGGGGGAGGTGCAGGTGGAGGAACTGAAGCTCGAAAGGTGAACCCGCGCGCCCTCCGCCCGACAGAGCAGCTATCCAGCAAGAGTCAGGCCGAGAAGATGAGCAAGCATATGGGTGGCGATAAAGGATTTGGTCCGTTCGATCCAATCGATGCGGTTGAAAGTGACGGAGCGCTCTACATCGTCGACGGCCATCATCGGCAAGCCGCGGCTATCAAGAAGAAGCTCAATGAGGTTCCTGTCAACGTTCGGGCCCCCCATTCGCCTGAGGAGGCACAGGACTTGTTTCGAGGTTGGGCGTCTACTCTGGACGACAAGGGGTTTTGAGTGACAGAGAGCAGCGCGGAGTACCTTGTTAAGCAGTTTGCGTCGCTCCAAGGACGGTTGGTGCGGAAATTTTTGGACAAGTATCGACCGAAGGATCGGGAGAGATTTCTCGATATCTCCAACGGATATCTGATGGAATCCGGCGCATCGTGGTCGCACCAGCGTCACGGGGCAGGGGTTACGTTCGTCCGTTTGGAGGGTATTCGAGTAAATGCGCATGTCGCCATGGCCGAATATCCTGAAGGGATCGATGGTGGGAGGTTATTCGAGTACTTAGAATCGCTCGGGGTTGCATCCGTGCATTTTGAAGGTATCGAGTATTCCGTTGCCAAGCATGAAATGGACAAACTGATGGACCAAATGGCGCGGAGTGGCCTGCTGCGACCTGTCGTCTCATCGGGGCGCTTCGCTCACCGGCTGTTCGAGTTGGCGCAGGAATCACCTGTGTCCGAGAGCTGAATCGAGCTCAGGCTTTCCCTTCCCCGACTACTTGGCCGAAGAGCCGGAGCGCGAGAGGGCGCGCAGCAGAGATAGCGGGACCTGCGCTCGCATCGGTCGTTTGCGCGAATCAAAGCCAAGCGTGGGCGCCGGAAGGCGCAAGGTAAGCCCATCCTTCAGATCGTATAATCGGGAGAAGTGGGACAAATGAAGAGAGGAATACTTGTATTCCCTTTGGAGCGAGACGAGGAGGGATATCCTCCCGTTGACTACGAAAGGGTATGGGTCACCCTCGTCGATGAGAACTCAGCGATTATTGACAACATACCGTTCTTCTGCCGTGACGTAGCGCTGGGCGATACGGTGAGGTATCAAGCTGGAGATGGCGATGAGCTTCTTTACGTCTCGATGATCAAGCGCTCCGGAAACTCACTTCTCCGTGTCCTTTACTACGAGAACGATCCATCTGAGCTCCGAAAGCTTTTAGAAGAGCTCGGCTGCGAAACGGAGCTTGATGCATCTCACAACCTGATCGCCGTTAGCGTTCCGCCGGGGGACAAGCTCGAGAGGGTGCAGAAGATCTTGGCGGAGAAGGAAGCTCAGGGCGAACTTGGTTATGAGGAAGCAATCCTCGTGAGCTCTCCGCCCCCACCAGGATGAACCAACCGCCCTCCCGATTGTTGTAACCCTTCTGGAACAGTCCTCGAAGCCGCAACGGGTCGTCGGGTAGCACCAACTCGGCCACTTCGAACAAGGTGTTACCGAGCAGGCTGTTTGATGGCCGGAAGATCCGGCTCCGTGATGGCCATCGTCGACGTGGATCTCCGCTCACCGCGGTTGCAGCGAGGCGAGGCGCCGGGGCACCTCGGCGGGCGCAGAGTATCCGTCCGATCAAGGCCATCGTGACCACCCCGGCGGCGCCGGTTACCTGTCCCCATCGCGACGCAGGAGGAAGCGATGGCGACGAGGGCGGAGTGGGCCGAGCGGGTGGAGCGATGGCAGCGGAGCGGGCTGAGTGCCGAGAAGTTCGCGCGGCGCGAAGGATACAAGCCGAAGCAGCTGTACTGGTGGCGCTGGAAGCTGAGGGCTGACGGGCCCTCGCGGTCGTCGCCGTCGGGGGAGGCACCGAGCTTGCTGCCGGTCCACGTGGTGACCGACGCATCGCCCATCGCGCCGGAGCCGATCGAGATCGCGCTGCCCAACGGGCGGGTGGTGCGGGTCCGGCCGTAAGCGCCCAGCCATCGCCATAGGCGCGACCCCTTGCGGTGATCGCCGGGGTCGACGATGCTGGGCGCGGGCGGCGACTACCCAGGGGCCGAGCGGACGCGAGCGGACGCGGGCGGGCACGAGAGGGCCGGCGAGGTGCCCCCCTCCGGCGCCTCGGTGGCAAGGATCGAGCTCCGCGTCGTTCAGGGCGCGCCGGCGTCGCCGGCGGCCGTAGCAGCGGGCAACGAGCGCGCCCACGCGTCGGGCAGCAGTTCGTCCAGCCGTTCACGCGGCCAGCCTGCCTGCAGCTTGCCGATCACGTCTGTCGCCCAGGCGAGCGGGTTGACTCCGTACATCCGGCACGAGCCAAATAGCGTGTAGCCGACAGCGAGGCGTTCAGCTCCCTTGTCCGAGCCTGCGAACAAGTAGTTTTTTCTCCCGAGCGCCACGCATCTTATCCGCCGTTCGACTTCACCGTTGTCGATCTCGAAACGCCCGTCCGTGAAGCAGCGCCGCCACGCTGCCTCCTGGTTGATGGCGTACTGGGTTGCGACGTAAAGGGGTGTATTCGGCACGAGCCGCAGGTGTAGCTCGTGAACCCACTCGTATAGATCGTCGACCACGGGGAGCGA
Organism: Sorangium sp. So ce176; assembly: GCF_051519835.1. Taxonomy (NCBI): domain Bacteria; kingdom Pseudomonadati; phylum Myxococcota; order Polyangiales; family Polyangiaceae; genus Sorangium; species Sorangium sp. So ce176. Next base: position 8,315,203 of record NZ_CP150371.1, on the reverse strand, counting down.
CAGCTCCTGCCGGCGCGCCAGGCGTGCCTCCGCGGACAGCGCTTCGGCCTTGCAGGCGGCCTCGATGCGGTAGATCGCCTTGAAGTACGCGAGCGCCATGGCGGCCCGCACGTCACCGCCCTTCGCCGCCTTCTCGAACTTCGCGCGGATGTGCATTCCACAGCCGAGCCGGCGCACCTCGGGCACGATCATCTCGCCATCGTCGTCTCCGCGCAGCATCGCGCCGTAGCCCGCGTAGCCATCGCCTTGCAGGTAGCCCGTGAAGCCCCGCAGCAGCGCCGCCGGATGCTTCGCCCTCCAGTCCGGCGCGTAGACGAACGCGACGAGCTCCGCCCCGACGAAGGACCAAATGTGCCCTCGCTTCACCCCCGCTGGATGATCCTGATCCAGCACGCGTATCCCGGTGTCATCGGCGCGCAGGTAGCACGAGCCCAGCACGCGCTCCTGGATCCTCTTCGCCACAGGAGCGAGCACATCGAGCGCGAACGCCGACCACTCTCCCAGGTGGGATCGTTTCTCCTGGCCATCATCGGGCACCGGGGCTGGGCCCGCTTGGGATCCGGGGCACAAATCCTTTCGGTGCAGTAGAGGTCGATGGGGCACTTCAGGAGCCCACTGGATGCAGGCCGTCTTGTGCGGGACGGCCGCTCCAGCCGCGAGATCATCTGGAACGAAGAGAACCTCGCGAGCGAGATCAAGCTCTTCAACCAGACCCGCTCGAGGAACCTCTACGACGGCGAGGGGCAGCGCGCGATCTCGAAGCACGACGTCGTGGGCCAGGAGGAGACGGCGTACATCAGCCAGGACCTCACGATCCGCGACGGCCGCTACCTCACCAAGCACGTGTACGCGGGTGGGACGCAGCTCGCGTCCAAGATGGACAGCGCCTGGCTGAACTACCCGCCGACGCTGTACTTCCACACCGACCACCTCAGGAGCACGCAGTACTCCAGCAACGAAGAGCAGACGCTCATCCAGCACAACGAGTACTTCCCGAGCGGCGAGCTCTGGCGGGATGAGACCGACTCTCGCTACGAGCTGGCCCGCCGCTACACGTTCAGCGGCAAGGAGCTCGATATCGGCACGGGCCTCCACTACTTCGGAGCGCGCTACTACGACGGGCGCCAGAGCCAGTGGCTGAGCCCGGATCCGATGGTCGCGCAGTACTTCAGCGGGCAGCCCGCGCTCGGGGTCTACGCGCCGGTGAACCTCAGCCTGTACGCGTACACGGGCAACAACCCGACGAACTATGTCGATCCGAACGGGGAGTGGATCGAGTCGGCATGGGACGCGCTCAGCCTGGGGATGGGCGTTGTGTCGCTGGTCGACAACGTGCAGAAGGGCAACTGGGGGAGCGCGGCGCTCGACGCCGGCGGTGTGGCGCTCGACGCGCTGGCGCTGGCTCTCCCCGTCGTGCCCGGCGGTGCGGGCGCCGCGCTGAAGGTAGCCCGAGGTGCCGACAAGCTGAACGACATGCGCAAGGCGGTCGACACGGGCGCAGACGCGGCCAAGGTCGTCGCCAAGCACGGCGACGAGCTCGCGGACGCCGGCCGGCGCATGGACGATGTCGCCGATCTCGGCAAGCAGGCGGATAACTGCGTCGGCAGCATGTGCAGTGCTCCGGGGCTGTGCTTCGTCGCCGGTACGGAGGTGGCGACCTCGTCCGGGTTGGTGCCGATCGAGACCGTCTCGGTGGGCGACCGGGTGCTCACGTCGGACGGCCGGAGCGAGACGCTCGTCGACGAGAGCTGGCGGCTGGTCGAGCTCGAGATGCCGAGCCGGGCGGGGGCGCGCGATACCATCCAGATCCGGCTGCTCAGGCCGCCGTCGTGGCTCGCGGCCAACGGGGTTGCGGTGGGGCGGACGGTCTGGCTGGCGTACGAGGAGATCTCGCTGGCCGGCGAGGCGGTGGTGAAGCACATCGGGCCAGCCCCGCAGATCGCGGTCGGGCCTGGTCGGGTCGTGCTCAGCACGATCAACCAGACGGCGAACGACATCGTCCGGCTTCGCTTCAGCGGAGAGGGCGAGGTCGTCGAGGCGACGTCATCGCACCGGTTCTACTCGGTCGATCGCGGCGACTGGGTGAGGGCGGACAACCTTGCAGTCGGGCGAGCAAGTCAGGACCGCCTCGGGCACGCTTGCGGTCTCCGGGGTGGAGGTGCTATCGGGTGCGCAGCGCGTCTTCAACCTGGAGGTCGAGTCCGAGCATGAGTACTTCGTCTCCGAGCTCCGCGTCCTCAGCCACAACACCGAGCCGTGCGGTGGGGGCGCCGCGGGTGGAACACGAATGGTCGACGCGAGGTCGTTGCGTCCCACGCACGGTCTCGACTCACGAAATAAGGTGGAAAAACTCGCGAAGTCGATGAGGAAAGAGGGATACGACGCCACAAAGCCCATCGATGCGGTAGAGGTGGATGGGGCACTTTACATCACGGATGGACACCATCGGGCCGCTGCGGCTGCGTCGCCGAAAGTCCCTGTGAAGAACGTGCCTGTTAGGGTGCGACAGCCCTACTCGCCGGAGGAAGCTACTCAACTCTTCAGACACTATGCGGGGACGCTCGATGATCGTGGATTCTAGTAGAAACGCCGCACCGGTCGTCCTTGCGTTCTGCGATCTCCAGCGCCGACTAGTGGAGCGCTTCCTGGACGAGGTTCGTCCGAATGACTTGGAGCGATTCTCAGACATCGAGCGAACCGGAAAGCTGAGCGTCGGGACCCAGCGATGGAGCTATGTTAGACATGGAGCGGGCGTCTCGTTTGAAATCCCAGGGGCGATCGTAGATGCTCACGTTGGTGTTGCCCTATTCCCGGATGCGGTCGATGGTTGGCGTTTGCTCCAATACTTGGAGTCGATAGGAGTAACCACCCTGACCTTCGACGGAGAGCACGTCGCCACAGATGACGAGAAGAGTCTGGAGCACCTTCTCGAAAGGATGGAGCAAGCTGGGATCTTGGAAGCGGTTTATTTAGAGCCCTCCAGGCGACTTTTTTGCCCATCACGGAATCGTAGAAACGGAACTTGACGATGTGGTGACCGCAGGCTGTCCGGACACCCAGGAACCCACCGGATTCATGCGGTCTCGTGCGGGACAGCCTCCTCCCCCGACAGGATATTGGCGTCTGTTGAAAATCAAGCTGGTTGATGCACTCTCGCTTGGGCTGGTTGATGCCCATCACACGGGTGAGAGGGCCTCAACGGCTGGCCCGAGGGGGACGGGGTGGCTGGCGAAGGCGGGCGACCGGAGCATCGGCAGGTGACGAAGGATCTCGACCTGACCGAGACGGCACTGCGCGACTGGATCAAGCGCGCGGACGGGGACGCGGGCCACGGTCCGCCGGGGGCGCCGACGACGCCGGTGCGTGACTGTGGAAGGCCATGACGATCCGCGGGTTCCGGACGCGAGCTCGACGCCGGGCAGGGAGAACATCGAGAAGCTCAAAGGGGGCAATTGATATGGCAGCGCGTAGCATCACCCTCGCAGGAAACCGGAAGCTCGTTATCAGCTCGCTGGGAGCATCTGCCGACCACTCGATCCAGCGACCTTTCGTAACGCTCCTGCCCGTCTTTAACCCACCGGAGCGGCAGCAAGCGGAGGCGATAACGAAGGACCTGATCGATCTCGGGTGCGTAGAGTTCTGCTGCGTGGGGCACGAAGCCGAGCAGCTTCATGATGCGCTCGACAACATCATCGAGACTAGAAACGCGCTGGAAGTCGTGACCACATGGCATGAGGAACCCTCGGACGCATGCGAGTACTTCCTGTACGCTGCTGCTGGGGGACGAGCCAACTTGCTGGCCCTGCTCCTCTCCCATCCGGAACTTCAGGCCATGCTGGAAGAGGATGCACGAACGTGATGCCTCACATCGCTCCTCCTGACGTACGGCAATTTTTCCGAGGGGCTTGGTCTTTTGTTCCTCAGCAAACCTGATCGGAACCGAGCGAGTCCCCCCGCCATCTTGAAGGCGCTGCTCATTCGTCCTGCCCTCTGGGGGCTCGCGTTCGCGGCATAGTGAAACTGTCCGCGGAAGCGGGGGAGGACCAGTTTCCGGTGTGGATGTGCTACCGAGTGTGCAGCGCGTCTTCAGCCTGGAGGTCGAGTCCGAGCATCAGGACGGCGCGCGAGCTGGCCCGACGGGAAGGATTGCTGCGCTAGGAGACGGCGATGGAGAGGGACACGTTAACCTGGCTTCAACGATGGTACCGGTCGCGATGCGATGGACAGTGGGAGCACCAGAACGGAGTTCGGGTTGAGACGTTGGACAACCCGGGATGGTCCGTCGTGGCTGACGTGGGTAATGTCGAGGCGCCCGCGCCCGTCTCGGAAGAGAGAAGTGATGATGACTGGGTACGATGTGATGTGAAGGATGGGCGCTTCCATGGCTATGGTGGGCCCGGCAATCTCCAGGAGATCCTGGAGATCCTTCGGGCGTGGATCTGCACATCGAACGGATGACCTGCCCCGAGGGGCGGAGATAGTGCCCGGACAGAAGAGCCAAAAGGGCGTATCCCAGGGGCGGCCGCGAAGCGGACGTTGGGGTTCGGGCGGAGCCCCGAGGGAACAAAACCAGGGCCGCCCGCGCGACGCCGCCGCGGAGCGGCGCAAAGTCCGGCCATCCCTGGACGGCCTTCTGGCGGGCGGAACCAGGCCGGGCTCGCGCGCGAGAGCCGGCGCCGGCCGGCGTGCAGGTAAAATTTTTCCAATACCTGGACGGAGCGATCCTCCATGCTGGCGGTCAACCGGATCGCCCGTGCGCGATGCGAGCATGAAGGAGCGCGACGATGACGAAGAGCCAGGTCCACCCCGTCCCCGAAGGTCAGACGTGCTTTCCCTACCTGAGCACGCGCAATGCCGCGGAAGCCATCGGTTTCTACGAGCGTGCGTTCGGGGCACGCGCGGCCTCGCGCATCGAGATGCCCGACGGGCGGCTCGGCCACGCCGAGCTGTCGATCGGCCGGGCCCGGTTCTTCCTGTCGGACGAGTACCCTGATCTCGGCGCCGTCGGCCCCCAGACGCTGGGGGGCACGAGCGTGAGCGTCGTGGTCTACGTGGAGGACGTGGACGCGCTCGTGGCGCAGGCCGCGGCGGCGGGCGCGACGATCGAGCGCCCGCCGCAGGACCAGCCGCACGGCGACCGGATGGCCTGGATCCGCGATCCGTACGGCCACCGCTGGGGGGTCGCGAGCCGGATCGAGGCCGTCTCTCCGGAGGAGATGCAGAAGCGCCTCTCGGCGACGTAGCTCCGTGTCGAGGAGGTTCGAAGAACCAGAGAGAACGAACCACAGAGGCACAGAGGGCACAGAGGGAGAGAGAATGAAAGTCTTCTCTATATCTCTCTCTTTCTCTGTCTCTCTTCCTCTGTGCCCTCTGTGCCTCTGTGGTTCAAATTCTTCTCCATCACGGAGCCAGGGGCGTCAGGGGCATCGAGTCGCGGTGTATTCGCCGTTGGCGTCGAACTCGGAGGTAGGGGTGCCGCTCAGCCGGACCACGACCTCCGTGGCGTCGATGCTCACGATCTCCAGCGTGCCGGGGCCGAAGGTGCCGCCGAACGCCGCGCAGGTCTCGCCGCCCCTGTCGGGGCCGTTCACACCGAAGGACGATGTCAGATCCCGCCCGTTGAGGGTGTAGACGCCGGGCACCTGCGCCGCAGGGGGAATGATGAAGCTCGCGTGCCAGGCGTCGCAGCCGGCGTAGGGATGCGCGCAGGACAGCGCCGGGGCGCCGATGAGGACGTAGAGATCGTCCGGATCGGGGGAAGGTCCGCCGCCCGTGGCGGAGCTGCTCCCGGGCTCACCCGATGGATCGGGGAGCTGACTCCCGAGGAGCGCGATCGCGCCGGCCGTCGCCGGCCCGGAGCCGCCCCCGGTGCTGGAGTTGCCGCCGGAGCCGACCGGCGAGCCGCCCCCGGTGCTGGAGTTGCCGCCGGAGCCGACCGGCGAGCTGCCCCCGGTGCTGGAGTTGCCGCCGGCGCCGACCGGCGAGCTGCCCCCGGTGCTGGAGTTGCCGCCGGAGCCGACCGGCGAGCTGCCCCCGGTGCTGGAGTTGCCGCCGGCGCCGACCGGCGAGCCGCCCCCGGTGCTGGAGTTGCCGCCGGCGCCGCCGCTGCTCGCGGACGACCCGGACCCGTCGGCGTCATCATCGGGCCCGGCCTTATCGCCGCCGTCGCCGCTGTCATCGCCGACCTCCACCTGGGCGGTGCATCCGGCGCCGAGGGTCTGGAGCATCATCAGCCCAAGGAACAATGAAATGGATGTGTTCACGAGGCGTCGCATTCATATCTCCCCGGGCCTGTCAGCGCAGCCCGTTGTCACTCCATGAATGGCGTCGTTCGTCTGTTTTTATGATCTCCCGATCGAGCCTCGTCCGGGTATGACGGTGCGCCTGATCGAGGCGGCGGCGCTGCTCCGCTCGAGGCAGCGGCAGCGAGGACGATGAGCCTCAGCGCAGCGCAGAAGACGGCGGGCGGCGCTCAGGGGCGGCGGAGCGCGCTGCGGACGCCGCTGACGTGGATATCGAAGGTGTCGTCCCCTCGAGCTTCACCGCGAGCTTCGCGGCACCGATGCCCACGAGCTCGATCGTGCCCTGGAGGAAGCTGCCTTTGCCGCGGGCAGCGCGGTCGCCACCACCGACGTCCGGCGTGACAACGCCGCGAGTCGACGACCTCGAGAGATCCGCCGACCGGCGCCCTGGCCTCGCCAGGGGGATGGCAGCCCGCGGCGTGCTGTCACCGGTGCGCGCCTCTCAGCTCCGGAACGAGGATCTCGAGCCTGCGGCGGTAGGCGGAGCTCGGGTGCCTGGCGATGAAGCGGTTCGCGCGAGCGAGCGCCTCGCCGCCGCGGCCGAGCGCCTTCAGCGCGCCGACAGCGATCACCTCGCGCTCCTGGGCGAGCGCGCCGCCCGAGAAGCGCGCGAGGTGGGCGTCGGCGAGCGCCAGCGCCTCCGCAGGGCGCGCCGCGAGCGCCTCCTGCGCGCGCTGCAGCAGGCCGAGCTCCGTCTCCGCGTCGGGCAGCGCCGCCGGCGCGCCGGTCGTCGAGGCGGACGCGCGCGCGGGCAGCGGCGCGCCCGCCGGGGCGCGCGCTGGCTCCGGAGCAGGAGCGCGCGGCGGTTCCGCCGCAGGGGGCGGCGCGCGCGGCGGTTCCGCCGCAGGGGGCGCCGGGGGCACGTCCGCGGGCACCTCCGCCGTTCCCGCGGCGGGCGCTGCCGCGGCCCCCGCCGTCGCTGCGCTCGCGACCACCGCGGCGCCGGGCGGCGCGAGCGGCGCGGGCGGCGCCTGCGAGCGCGACGGCATGAGCCACACCGCCCCGACGAGGACGACGCCGAGCGCCGCGCCGGCCGCCAGGCCGGAGAGCACCGACGCCGGCGCGGCCGCCCCCGTCGCAGCGACCCCTGACGGAGCGAGCGTCGCCGGGGCGCCCGCGCCGCCGGTCGCCGGGGCGCCCGCGCCGCCGGTCGCCGGGACGCCCGCGCCGCCGGTCGCCGGGGCGCCGCTGTCCGGCAGGCCGCCGGGGCCCTCGCCGCCGCCCGGTCCGCCCGGAAGGCCGAGCGGAAGCCGCGCCGCGAGCCGCGCGAGCTGCGCCCTGTCCGGCGCGTCGCGCCGGGCCGCTTCGAGGGCGACGCGGAGCACGTCCGAGCCGCCGCCCGCGCCGATCTGCCTGCGAGGATCGCCGCTCATACGTTGCTCCCCTCGGTCACCCGCGCGGCCCCGGCCCGCGGCGCGGCGAGCTCGTGCCGGCGCATCGCCGCCTCGATCTGCGCCCGCGCCGCGCGCAGCCTCGAGTACGCCGTCTGCAGCGGGCACCCCGCCGCCTTCGCGATCTCCGCCATCGGCATCTGCTCGATCTCGTGCAGGACGAACACCGCGCGCTTGTCGTCGTCGAGCTGGTCGAGCGCCGCGTCGAGCCGGTCGAGCGCGCGGCGGCGATCGAGCGTCTCGTCCTGCGGCGCCGCCATGACCTGCTCGGGGACGGCCTCGGCCACCTCCTCGCGCCTCCGGTGCGGCCGCCGCCGGTACTCCGACGCGAGCCGCAGGCAGATGCCGTAGAGCCACGTGCGCAGCGCCGAGCTGCCGTCGAAGGTGCCGAGCTTCCGGTGCACCGTGAGGAAGACTTCCTGGCAGACGTCCTCGACGTCGGCCTCGCCGACGCCGAGCCTGCGCAGCACGCGCCACACGTACGCCGCGTTCTCTTCGAAAATCTCCTCGAGGGTCATCGCGAGAGGCCGGGGCGCAAGGAACGCCGGCCCCTGCCCTGGATGGTCGCGAAGGCGAGCTTTTATGAAAGAAAGCGAGACCGCGCGCAGATCATGGAGAATCGTGGGGAATCAGGGGAATCAGAGGAATCAGAGGAACCAGAGGAACCAGAGGAGTCCGGGGATCAAGGGAGCTCGACGCCGAGCAGGACGTCCGCCGTCCCGGCGAGCGGCGCCATCTGGAACACCTCGCGGGTCTGGTCCTGTGCGTCGGTGTAGTAGAAGGTGTCGCGCACGATCGGCACGATCAGCCCGAGGCCGCCGCCCGCGGTGAGCGGGCCGACGAGCCGCCGGGTGAGGCGGACGTCGAGCGCGCCGGCCGCGGTCAGGCGCTCGTCGGCGTGGTCGACGCTGAACCCGACGCCGCCGACGCGCAGCGCGCCGAGGCGGACGCCCGCGCATGCCGAGAGCCGCGTGGCGCTCCCGAGCGCGACGGGACACGCGGAAACGAACCCCTCGCCCCAGGAGAAGCGCGTCGCGGAGGCGCCGCTGGTCGCCTCGTCCGGGAGCCAGACGACCCCCCCGACCTCGAACGACAAGAACCGGGGCGGCGTGAGGCGCGCGCGCACCGTGGCGGCGACGCCGAGCGAGGGGAGGAGGCCGAGCCCGAGGAGCGGACCGGCGCCGACCTCGACGCGCCATGGCGCCGGCGGCGGAGGCGCCGCCGGCGGGACCGGGACCAGCACGCGCTGCACGATGACCGCCGGCGGCGGCGGCGCGGTAGCGGGCGCGGGTGATGGCGCCGGAAGCGGCGCCGGGGCGGTCAGCGGGGGCGGCGCGCCGGGGGACAGCTTCGCGCTGGGGTCGATCATGAGCGCGATGGCCAGGGCGAGCTCGTCGTCCATCGCCCCGCAGCGCGGCGACGCCGTGGCGATCTCGCGCGTCCCGAGCAGCGCGCCGTCCGCATCGGCGACCGCGAGCACCGCGCGCCACCCGCCGGAGCCGACCGGCTCGATGCGCCCTTCGATCGTGAGCTCGGCCCGGGCGGCCGACACGAGCGCCGCGCGCCCGAGGCGCGCCTCCACCGCCTGCGCGAGCGCGCGCGCCCCGACGCACGCCTCGGCGCCGGCGAGCCGGACCCAGCTCAGCGACGCCGTCTGCTCCCCGGACGAGGCGCGCGCGGGGCGCGCCGCAGCGACGAGCGCCGACGCGGCGAGCGCCGCGGCGACGAGCGCGAGGCCTGCTGCGCGGCGCGCGATCACGGGCCCGGCGAGGCCACGATCCCGACGTAGGTGGGCTCGGGGACCTCGGTGACGCGGCCGGTCGGCCGCAGGGCGCCGGTCGCCTCGTCCACGTGGAACGCGACGATGGTGCTCGAGCGCTGGTTCGCGACGAGCAGCAGCTTGCCCGTCGGCGAGAGCTGGAAATGGCGCGGCGTCCTTCCCTGGGTCGGCGCGTGGCCGACGAGGGTGAGCGTGCCGCGCTCGGGGTCGACAGCGAAGATGGCGATGCTGTCGTGGCCGCGGTTCGAGCCGTAGACGAACTTGCCCGAAGGGGCCACCGCGACCTCGGCGCAGGCGTTCTCCTCGGCGCTCGCGCCGTCGGGCAGCGTCGAGACGGTGGCCACGGCGGAGAGCGCCCCGCGCGCCGGATCGTAGCTCAGGGTCGTGATCGAGCCGGCGTTCTCGTTGATCAGGTAGGCGAACCGGCCGCTCGGGTGGAAGTCGAGGTGCCGCGGGGTCGTGCCCGCGGGGAGCGCGAGGGTCGGCGGGGTGTTCGGCTCGAGCGTGCCCGTGTCCGCGTCGAACGTGAACTGGGCGACCGCGTCGGACCCGAGGTTGGTGACGAAGGCGAAGCGGTTCGCCGGGTCGGTCACGGCGTGGTGCGACAGCGCCCGGGGCCCGAACGCCGCCTCGTCGACCGCCTGGCCGAGCGCGCCGTCCTGGCCGACGGGGAGCACCGCCGCGGTGCCGCCGCCGTAGTTGGCCACGAGGACGAAGCGCCCGGCGCGATCGGTGGCGAGGTGGGCAGGGCCCTGGCCCCTCGACGAGGCCCTGTTGATGAGCGCGAGCGTCCCGTCCTCCGGGCCGATCCGGAACGCGCTGACCGAGCCCGACATCACGCCGTCCACCTCGTCGAGCTCGTTCACGGCGAAGAGGCGCCGGCGCGCGGGGTCGACGGCGAGGAACGTCGGGTTCATCTCGGCGTCGATCGGGCCCTGCACAGCGGAGAGCGCGCCATCGGCTTCGTCGAGGCGGAAGACGAAGATCCCCTTGCGACCCCCGACGTAGACCCGGGGCGCGCTCGCCGGCCGCGGGCCGCCGTCCGCTCCGCCGGAGCTCGCGCTGCTGCCGCTCGCGCCGCTGCTGCCGCTCGCGCCGCTGCTGCCCATGCCGTTGCCCTGGCCCATGCTGTCACCGCTGGTTCCCGAGGGGGCCCCGCCCTTCGGGGGGCCGCCGCCGGAGTTGCTGCACCCGAGCCACAGGCCGGCCGCCAGCCAGAAGAGTTTGCGCTGCATGGGTCGATCGACGTCCTCGGATCCTGCGTTACCCACGGCCCGCGCCGCGGGGCAAGCGCGACGGCGCGGCGGCGCCGAGGAGCGCCCCGCGCTCGGCGAGGTCGCTGAGCAGGGCCGCGGTGCTCTCCAGCACCGGGCCGTCGACCGGGCGGCCCAGCGCGGCGCAGCCCTCGACCACGGCGTCCCGGAGCGCGGCGCCCGCGAGGAGCCGGCCGAGGATCTCGGCCGCGAGCGGCGTGAGCTCCAGGAAGCGGACCTCGTGCCCGGCGTCGCGGTACACGAGCAGGCTCGTCGGCTCGCGGGCCGGCACGTCGCGCGCCGCCTCGCCGTCCTCCAGCCGGTGGACCGCGTGCTCGTGGCGCAGGAGCGCCGCGGCCCGCTGGAAGCGCGCGCCCCGGTCGAGCGAGAGCTCCTCGCCGGACGCCGGCCCGCCGGCCGCGTCCAGCGCGCCCGGCTCTCCCGCCGCGCCCGGCGGCCCGCCAGCCTCGTCGCCGTCGGGCTCGGCGCACGACGCCGCGAAGGCGGCGAGCTCGTGGCGCGCGAGATCCGCGAGGTACGCGGGCACCTCCGGGTCCTCGGCCCAGCGCGGCGCCGCGAAGCCCACGAACTCGAGCGCGACGTCGCGGAGGTAGCGCGACCGGGGCAGCTCCACCTCGAGGAAGCGCGCCACGTCCGCCTCGAACCGCGCGCCGAGCCGCGCCGCGGTCCGCGGGATCCCGGCGCGGATCGCGCCCGTCAGCCCGCGCCGGATCAGGCTCCGGTAGAGCAGCAGCCGCCCCGGCGGGAGCGAGGCCATCGCCTCGAGGTCCGCCCCCTCGAGCCCGGCGCGGGCGAGCCACGCGCGCGGATCGGCAGCGATCGCCGCCTCGTCCGGCTCGCTCACGCTGCGCTGGAGCGCCCGCTGCAGCGCCGCGAGCTCCGGCGGCGGCTGGCCCGGCGTCCCGCGCGCCTCGCTCGTCCCGCGCGCCTCGCTCGTCCCGCGCGCCGCGCTCACGCCCCGCCCCCCCGCGCGGCGAGCCCGCGCCTGTACGCCGCCTCGACCTCGGCGCGCTCGGCGAGCAGCGCCTCGAGCGGCGGCACGTCGTTGTCGCGCTCGAGCACGACAGGCACCGGCCCTGTCCGCGCGACGGCGCGGGCGAGCAGGTCGAGCACGGGCGCGATCACCGGCGCGCCGTGCGTGTCGACGAGGACCCCCGCGTCGTCGCGCCACTCGTGCCCCGCGACGTGCATCGCCACGACGCGGCCGGCCGGGATCTTCTCGAGCAGCGCGGCCGCGTCGACGCCGTGGTTCCGGGCGTTCACGTAGAGGTTGTTCACGTCGAGCAGCAGCCCGCAGCCGGCGCGCTCGAGCACCTCGCCGAGGAAGTCGGCCTCGTCGAGCGCGGCGCGGCCCGGGACCAGGTAGTAGGTGATGTTCTCGATCGCCATGGGCCGCTCGAGCCGGTCCTCCGCCTCGCGGATGCGCGCCGCGGCGTGCGCGGCGGCCGCGGAGGTGAGCGGCAGCGGCAGGAGGTCGTGGACGAACCTGCCGTCGACGCCGGAGAAGCACAGGTGGTCGCTGTGGAACGGCGGGTCGAGCCGCCCGAGGAACCGACCGAGCTCGCGCAGGTAGCCGGCGTCGAGCGGGTCGACCCCGCCGACCGACATCGTGAGCCCGTGCGTCAGGATCGCGAAGCGCTCCCGGACGCGCTCGATCGCGGCGGGGAAGTAGCCGCCGCGGCGCATGTAGTTCTCGGGGGAGAGCTCGAAGAAGGGGACGGGCAGCGCCGCGCCGCCGTCGAGCAGCTCGAGCACCTCATCGAGGAACTCCCAGCGGAGCCCGAGGCCGACGCCGGTGAGCGCGCTGCCGGTCATGGGGGGCACGGGGAGGGCGGGCCGGCCGGGGTCAGCCGCAGGTGCCCTGGCCGCACCCAGCGTGGCCGGGCTTCTTGCCGGCCGCCTTCTTCGCGGCGGGCTTGGCCGCCGGGGCGGCGGCGGCGGGCGGCGTGGGCGCTGTGGGGGCCGGGGTGGCGGTGGGCGCGGCCATCGGCGAGGTCGCCGCGGACTGGACGTCGGTCGGCGGCGCGGGGGCCGGCGCGGCGACGTTCGCGCCCGCGGCCGCGTCGCCGGAGGTCGTCTCGGCCGGGGCGGCGGGCGCGGCCGGATCGGCGGGCGGCGCCGGGGCGGACTCCGGCGCGGCGGGGACCTCGGTGGCGTTGACCGGCGCCTGCGCGCCGCCGCAGCCGCTCATCACCATGGCGCCGGTGCTCAGCGCGGCGAGGGTCTCGTAAATGCTCTTCTTCGACAGCATCGTGTGCTCCTCTGGTTCTCGTCATCGACGGGCCTGCACCCCCTACGGGCGAGGCGTGATCCGGTTTCCCGGCGGCGTCCGGAGCCCCGTTTCATCTCAGACCCCCCGCGGCGCCGCAACGGCTCACGGGCGGCGCCGCGACGGCTCACGGGCGGCGCCGCGACGGCGCACGGCGGACGGGCGCGCAGCGTGACGCCGGGGGCCTTGCGGCCGCACGGGCGCGGGCGCGCGCGGCGGAGGCGCCGGACCTGCGCTGCACAGCTACACATGGCCTGAGGTGTGCACGCGGCGGTCGTCGTAGTCGGAACACCGGTCAACGGGTCCAACAGGGGAGGACTGCATGAGCACGCGACGACGCGCGGCGGCGGCCATGGCCGTCGCTGCCACCACGATGGCGCTCGCCGGCGCGGCGGGGGCGCAGGACGCGGGGCGCGCGGAACAGCGCGATCGGCCGGCGGGCAACGTCCCCCCGGCGGATCGGCCGCTCATCCGGCGGATCCCCGAGCCCGCGCTCGCGGTCGAGGGCGGCTTCGGCATGCTCGGGTACGTGGGCGGCGCCGCGGGCGTCGGGCCCACATGGAACGTGCGCGTGACAGGGACCATGTCGCCGCGCGTGGCCATCGAGGGCAACTACATCGGCTCGGTGAACGAGCGCGCGACGGTGGGGAGGTCGCTCGTGATGACCTCGTTCGACGCGGGGGTGCGTTACAACGTCCTGCGCGCCGGCGACGCGATCGTGCAGCCGTTCGTCGTCGCGGGCGTGGGCTACACGGGCTGGGCGGGCGAGGGCGGCGACGCCTTCGCGCTGTCGGTGCCGCTCACCGCCGGGGTGGAGCGGCTCGTCACGCGCAACGTCAAGCTGGGCGCCCGGCTGAGCTTCCGCCCCGCGTTCTTCGACGACCTCGCCGTGCGCGGCGCCGCGACCCCGACGGGCGGGGATAGCTGGGCGCTGCTCGCGCACGGCGGCGGCGCGTTCTGACCGGGGCGCGCGGGCCGCACAGGGCCGGGGGAGGGGCGAAACAGCCGGGGAGGCGCCGCTCCGTGGAGTAGTCTGCCGGACGCGCCGGGCGGCGACCTGCCTTTCGGGTTCCGGCCGGCCCTCAACCCACGGAGAACGCCGGCATGAACACGCGCAGCAGCTCGCCCCGGCGGGGCCTGCTCTTCCTCTTCACGGGGCTCGCGCTCGCCTCGAGCGCCGCCTGCACGACCCCGCGGCAAGCGACCCAGGGCACGTCGACGACGGACGACACGGTCGCCAGGCAGGGCAACGACTGCGCGACCGGCCCGCTGCTCGACTGCCCCGAGGGGCAGGTCGACGGCTGCGCCCTCGGGACCACGACGGAGCACCGGTGCGTGGCGGCGGGGCCGGGGAGGTGCCTCGACATCCGGGCGGCGCTCGTGAAGTGCCAGGACGACGAGATCCTGACCCACGAGGGCTGCCCCGAGCCGGCCTACATCCAGCGGTGCGCGCCCCGCCCCCGGCAGCTGCAGCAGCCGTGAGCCGGCGGCCCGCCGCGGGCCGCGCCGTCGCCTAAATCCTCTTCAGTTACGCAGGCTTGCGACCCGATTTGCCCGCGGGGAGCTTCGTGTCCGAGACGATCGGCCCGCCCTCGTACGAGCCGGCGCCGCCCTCGCTGCCCCACGTCTCGACCTCGCCGGGGGGAGCGTCTTCTCGTTCACCTGCCGACGTGATCGGCCCGCGGACGCCGGGGACATCCGCCTGCGGGTGAGGCTGCTTCGCCTCGCTGACCTCGCGCTCGGGGCGCGGCGCGCCGAGCTGGTCCTGCGTCTTCTCGTCTCCCATGGTTCCTCCTTCCGTGGACCCCTGGGGCCGGCGCGCTCGATCGTCCACTCCTCCGCCGGCGAGCCCGCCCGCCGTCGCGCCCGCGGCTCAGTCCGCGCCGTTCCCGAACGGGATCGTGAACCTGAAGGTCGTCCCCACCCCCACGCGGCTCTCCACGCCGATGGCCCCGCCGTGCGCGACGACGAGCTCCCTGGCGATCGCCAGGCCGAGCCCTGTGCCCTTGTAGCCGTTCCGCTGGCCGCGCCAGAACCGCTCGAACAGGTAGGGCAGCTCGTCCTCCGGGATGCCCGGCCCGGTGTCCGCCACCGCGAAGACGACGTGCTCCTCGCGGCGCTCGCACCGCACCGTGACCGCCCCCTGGGCGCCTGTCACCTTGAGCGCGTTGCTCAGGAGGTTCGAGAGCACCTGGAGCACGCGGTCGCGATCGCACACGACGAGCGGCACGTCCTCGTCCGACGTCGCGGCCAGGCGGACCCCCTTCTCCTGCGCCTGCGGCTCGAACGTCTCGACCGCCTCCCGGCCGATGTCCCGCGGATCCTGCGGCTGCCGGCGCAGCTCCAGCCGGCCCGCGCGCAGGCTCGCGAAGTCGAGCAGGTCGTGGATCAGCCTGTCCATCCGGTGCGCCGAGCGCTGGATCGCCTGGATCGCCTTCGCGTCGCCCTTGTCCCCGGCGCGCGCCGCCGCGCGCTTGGTGATCACCGCGGCCGCGGTGATGATCGCGCTCAGCGGGTTCCTGAGGTCGTGCGACACGGTGGCGAGCACGTTGTCCCGCAGCTCGATCGCGCGCTGCGCTGCCTCGTAGAGCCGCGCGTTGTCCGCGGCGAGCGCGGCCCGCTGCGCCAGATCGTGCGCGACGGCGAGGTCCGCCTCGTCGTAGATCCGGCCGGACGCCGCGGTCCCCAGCGCGATGCAGCCGAAGGCGCGGCCCCGCGCCACCATCGGGACCAGCATGACGGAGGTGATCCCGAGCTCGCGGACGAGCCGGCGGAAGCCGGCGTGCTCGGCGAGCGGCGCGATCAGCGGGTGGGAGAAGTCCCGGAAGAGCTCCGGGCGCTCGCCGCCGAGGACCTGATCCATCACCGCCGACAGCCCCGGCGGCGGATCCATCTCGCGCAGGAGCGCGCGCGCCCGCCGGACCTCCTCCGGGTTCACGTGCGTCACCGTGACCCGCCGCGCCGCCTCGACCTCCGGCAGCGTGTGGATGACGCACCAGTCCGCGAGCTCGGGGACGGTGAGGCGGCCGAGCCGGTCGAGCGTCCCCTGGAAGTCGAGGCTGTCGCTCAGGGAGGCGCTGGCGGCCGCGAGGAAGCGCTGCGCCTGCTCGGCGCGCGTCCGCTCGGTCATGTCGAAGAACGTCACGACGCCCGCCGAGACGCGCCCCTCCGGGTCCAGGACCGGCCGCGAGCGCACGAGGATCCGCCCCCACGTGCCGTCGCCGCGGAGCACGTCGATCTCCTCGTCGTCCACGACCTCGCCCGTCGTGACCGTGCGCGAGAGCGGCCACTCCCA
Organism: Sorangium sp. So ce176; assembly: GCF_051519835.1. Classification (NCBI taxonomy): domain Bacteria; kingdom Pseudomonadati; phylum Myxococcota; order Polyangiales; family Polyangiaceae; genus Sorangium; species Sorangium sp. So ce176. The sequence continues at coordinate 8,298,892 of NZ_CP150371.1, read as the reverse complement.
CGTCTCGTACGCCTTGCCGGACCGCGGGTGGAAGCCGCGGCCGATGTAGCCCTCGATGCTCTGGATGCCATCGAACGACTGCCGGAAGATCTCCGTGGCCTGCCGGTTCGTGAGCAGGACGCGCCCCGTCTGCCGCTCGCCGATGATGAGCCCCGCCGGCATCTGCTCGATCACCGTCGCGAGCAGCGCGCGGGCGTCGTCGGCCTGGTGCCGCGAGGCGCGCTCCTTCGCGACGAGCTGCGCCTGCACGATGATCCCGGTCGCCCGGCTGGTCATCGTGCGCAGCATCAGCATGTCCTCCTCGGAGAACTCCTCGGCGTTGCGCGAGCCGAGGATCGCGACCCCGATGGCGCGCCCCTCGTGGATCAGCGGCACGCCGTAGACGGCGCGCAGCCCCCTCGACCGGAGCTCCCGCGCCGTCACGGGCAGCGTCCGCAGCGCGGCGTCGAGCGACGCGGGCCCGCGCAGCGCGAGGACCGCGCGGGCGAACTCCCGCGCCGCCTCGAGCGGGGCGCCGAGCAGCGGCCCGTCGTCGAGGCCCGCTGTCGCGTGCACCTCGAGGGCGTCGCCGTCCGCGAGCAGCACCATCGCCACGTCGACGGCCGCGGCCGCCTCGCGCGTGGCGCGGATGAGCGCCTTCAGGAACGCGTCCAGGTCGCTGCTGCCGAGGGCGGCCGTCGAGATGGCGTCGAGCGCCTGGAGCAGGCGCACGCGCGCCTCCTGGTAGCGCGTCACCGCGTCGGCGATCGCGTCGTCGATCGCGCCGTTCAGCCGGATCAGCTCGCCCCCCCCGCCGCCCCCGCCTTCCCGCCCCCACAGCTCCAGGATCACGGCGCGGAGCGCCGCGTACTCCTTCACGACCTCGGCGAGGTCGTACCCCTGGGCCAGCCGGGTCAGCGCGTGATGGCCGGGGTTGCCCCGGAGCTTCTGGTCGACCTCGGCGCCGGTGCCCGCGCCGCCCGCGACCTCCGCCACATAGGCGAGGACGCCCGGGATATGGTCGGTGAGCATCGGATCCGACGGCAGCTTGGCCGGGCTCAGGGCGTACGCCCGCTGCTTCCACGCCTCCAGGATCGCGTCGCGGTGGCGCCGGATGAAGTCGGAGAGCCGCTCTTCGTTCGGTCTACCGAGCTGATCCATGCGGTCCTTTACGATAGCGCGAAACCTTGAGCATGTGTTCACCTCGCGCCGCGCGCCGATCCGGATCGATGAGGGTGAGTCGAGCCTGGGCGGAGATCGTGCGGCTGCGCGGCGCGCGTCGCGAGGGCGCGCTTCAGCTCCGGAGGCCCGGCGCCTCGTGCCCGCTCTGGGCGACGTACTCCAGGTATCCGCCGCCGTAGACGCGCGGCCCGTCGGGCATGAGCTCGAGGACGCGGTTGGAGAGCGCGGCGAGGAAGCGGCGATCGTGCGAGACGAACAGCATGGTGCCCTCGAACGACGCGAGCGCCCCGACGAGCATCTCCTTGGTGGCCATGTCGAGGTGGTTGGTGGGCTCGTCGAGCACGAGGAAGTTCGGCGGGTCGTAGAGCATGATCGCGAGAACGAGCCGGGCCTTCTCGCCGCCCGAGAGGACGCGACACGGCTTGTCGATGTCGTCGCCGGAGAAGCCGAATGCGCCGGCGAGGGTGCGGAGCGAGCCGATCGAGGCCTGGGGAAAGCTCGCGACGATCGACTCCCAGACCGAGCGGGTCGGGTCGAGCAGCTCCATCGCGTGCTGCGCGAAATACCCGAGCTTGACGCTCGCGCCGACGCTCACCGCGCCCGCGTCCGGCGCGGCCGCCCCCGCGATGAGCTTGAGCAGGGTGGATTTGCCGGCGCCGTTCACGCCCATGACGCACCAGCGCTCGCGGCGGCGGATCAGCAGGTCGAGCCCGTCGTAGATGGGCCGTCCGCCGTACGTCTTCTTGACCCCCTCGAGGCGCGCCACGTCGTCGCCCGAGCGCGGGGCGGGCTTGAACTCGAAGCGGACCGTCCTCCTGCGCTTCGGCGGCTCGACCTTGTCGATCTTCTCGAGCTTCTTCACGCGCGACTGCACCTGCGCCGCCTTGGCGGCCTGGGCCTTGAAGCGCTCGATGAAGCGCATCTCCTTGGCGAGCATCGCCTGCTGGCGCTCGTACTGCGCCTCGGCCTGCTGCTCGTTGATGGCGCGCTGCTGCTCGTAGAACTCGTAGTTGCCGGAGTAGCTGGTGAGCTCGCCACCGTCGATCTCGATGATCTTGGTGACGATGCGGTTCATGAACTCGCGGTCGTGCGAGGTCATGACGAGCGCGCCTGGATACTGCTTCAGGTAGCCTTCGAGCCAGATGATCGACTCGATGTCGAGGTGGTTGGTCGGCTCGTCGAGCAGGAGCGCGTCAGGCCTCATGAGGAGGATGCGCGCGAGGGCGACGCGCATCTTCCACCCGCCCGAGAGGTTGCCCACGTCGTCGTCCATCACGGCCTGGCTGAAGCCGAGGCCGGCGAGGATCTCGCGCGCCCTGGCGTCGAGCGCGTAGCCGCCGAGCTCCTCGTAGCGGGCCTGCGCCTGCCCGAAGCGCTCGATCAGGCTCTCCATTTCATCCATGCGCTCGGGGTCGGCGAGGGCGGCCTCGAGCTCGCGGAGCTCGGCGGCGACGACGGAGACGGGGCCGGCGCCGTCCATGGTCTCGGCGACGGCGCTCCTGCCCTTCATCTCGCCGACATCCTGGCTGAAGTAGCCGATGGTGACGCCGCGGTCGATCGCGACCTGGCCGCCGTCGGGCGCCTCCTCCTTGGTGATCATGCGGAAGATCGTGGTCTTGCCCGAGCCGTTGGGGCCGACGAGGCCGACCTTCTCGCCGCGGTTCACCGCCGCGGAGGCCTCGAGGAAGAGGATCTGCTTACCGTGCTGCTTGCTGATGGAATCGAGGCGGATCACGAGGGGTCGCTGCCGCCAGAGGCGGCTCCTTTCCGCGCACGTATACCAGACGCCCCGCCACGCGCCGCGGCATTTCGTCCGCGGCGGGCGGCGTCGCGGCGCGCTGGCGACCCGTATCCAACCGGGCTTTTCTCGCCCGCGGATCGAGGTCTTTGCTCTGGAGAGCTCGTTTTTCTCCCCCGCGATGGGAAATCGCCGCTGCGGTGGCCCTCGCTTGCGCTGACGCCGGCGACGACGGCGCCTCTCCCGCATTTCCATCGGAGGCGGGCGGCCCGATCGGCCCGCCGGCGGCGAGGGCGCCCTGGTTGTGAGCGGCACAACCGGCGCGAGCGGCGCGGCGGATGCCGCTGAACGCCCGACGCAACGCCGGCGGCTCGGCCGGTCCCGCCGTCGTGCTCGTCGCGGACCCGCTCAATGCCGGGCGCCTGACCGAGCGCCGCGCGGAGTGAATGGGAGAAGAATTTTGAACCACAGAGGCGCAGAGGGCACAGAGGAAGAGAAGAAGAGAAGAGGAGGGGAAGAGAGGATGAGAATTTTATTTTCTCTCTTCCTCTGTGCCCTCTGTGCCTCTGTGGTTCGATTCTCTTCTTCTCTCATCTCCGTCGAGGAGCCGCTTGCTCTTTGCCGGCGGTGGGGGCAGAAGGCCGGCATGAGCAAGGTTCAGATCCTGTCGTATGCAGGCTGCAGCACCTGCAAGAAAGCGCTGAAGTGGCTCGGCGAGCGCGGCGTCGACGTCGCCGTGCGGCCGATCGTCGATGAGCCGCCGACCGCCGAGGAGCTCGCCAGGTGGGTGCCGGCGAGCGGGCTCCCGGTGCGCCGGTGGCTCAACACGAGCGGGCAGAGCTACCGCGCGCTCGGCAAGGCGCGGGTGGACGCCGCGAGCGACGAGGAGGTCGCGCGGTGGCTCACCGAGGACGGGAAGCTCGTCAAGCGGCCCGTGCTGGTGAAGGGGAACAAGGTGCTGGTCGGCTTTCGCGAGGACGACTACGCCGCGTTGTTCGGCTGACGCTCCAGGGCTCCCCACATCGCTCCCCGGATGTGGGGAGCGCACGCTCGAGCTTCGTCGCCGCGCCGCGGAATCGGCGCCGACCGGCGCGTCGAGGGCCGGGCCGCGGCAGCCATGGCCCTCCGCCACGTCCGCCATTTCATCTGGGTGAATACGATCGTAGATTGGTCTATTCAACGTTCGGGATGACCTCCATGAAAACCAAGACGATGCTGGCCTTCGCGTGGTGCGCCGGTGAATGTGCCATCGCGGTGCTCGGGCTCGGATGTGCGCAGATCTTCGGCTTCGACAAGGACTACCAGATCGAGGGCGGGGCCTCCGAGGGCGGCGGCGGGAGCGCAACCCAGGGCAGCGGCGGCGCGACCGCGAGCAGCGGCGGCGGGGGCGCAACCACGGGCAGCGGGACAGGGGGCGCGACAACGGGGAGCGGCGGAGGCGGCTCAGGCGACGGCGGCGCCGGGGAGACCGCCACCGGAGGCGGCGGCGCGGGTCCTTGCGAGGTCCTCGAGGTGATGCCGGGGGAGCTCCTGGATGGGTCGATGATCGACGACATGGAGGACGGAGACCTCTCGATCCTCCCGGGGGAGAAGGAGAACCCTCGGGCAGGGATCTGGTTCATGGACAACGATCCGTCACCGGAAGGAATCCGGGAGCCTGACAACGAGGCCGACCTCATGAGCACCGTTGACCCTCCGCGCGGCGATAGCCATGTTGCCGTGCACACCGGCGCCAATGACGGCTTCCGTGAGTATGGAGCCAGCGTCGCATTCTTTCTGTACAACGATGGCTTCGGCGACGCCTCCGAGTACCGTGGCATCACCTTCTGGGCCCGCGCCGAGGAGAGCTCCGCCAGGAGGATGAAGGTGATGTTCATCGATCGGCAGACGCGCGATACGGGGGGCATCTGCGACGTCGAGGCGGATGGATGCTACGACCATTTCCACCGGCACGTCCTGCTGGCGGACGACTGGAAGCACTTCAAGATTCCTGTGGAGTGCCTCAAGCAGGGAGGGTTCGGCGATCAGTTCGAAGCGCCCGCCATGGACCAGCTCTGGGGCTTCTATTTCAGCTTCGATGCGGGGCAGGCGTTCGATATATGGATCGACGACGTCGCCTTCTACAGATAGGCGCGGCGGGGCGCCTCAGGGCGCCGAGGTGAAGCGGCCCGTACGGACCTGGCTCAGCTCGAACGAGCTCTCCGGGTCGAGGACGTTGTCCGTCGTGCCCTTGCGCGTGCGGCTCACCACGACGTCCACATCGCAGCTCTCGGGATCCTGCGAGCGGGTCGGCTCCAGCTCGCCGGCGGCGATTGTGTAGGTCCCCGGGTCGCCCCCCACGTCGATCCTCTCCCGGAAGATGCAGTCGCCGTTCACCTCAATCACCATGTCGTCGCCCGACCCGCTCGGCGCCCACGCGATCGTGATCTCCTCGTCGCGCGGCACCGGGTCGCCGGGCAGCTCCTCGAGGTCGAAGGGGTCGGGGAGCGTCCCGGCGTTGTTCGGCGCGTCGTCGTCGTCCTCGCGGTCGAGCGACACAGTGAACTCGGTGTCTCCGGCGCCGACGTCGAACTGGGCCACATAGACCCCGCTGCCCTGGGCCGACATCTCGACCGCCTCGCCGTCCGCCGCCGCCGAGATCCGGTCTCCGCCGCTCAGGATGACGTACGTGTTGCTCTCGTCGCCGCCGACCTTGAGCGTGGCCTTCAGGCTCGTCGACGACGCGCTCTCGGCGGTCGCCTCCAGGGTCGCCGAGATGCCCCCGGTGCGGATCTGCTTCGAATCGAGCGTCTCCGTGCAGCCCGCGAGCAGGCCAGCCGCCGCGAGCCCGAACATCGCCATCGTGGTCTTCGTGATCATGAGTTGCCTTTCCTTCGTCACCGCGTCCCCGCCCGGGCGTGTCGACCTGTAGTTTTCTATCGATACTACAATTCGCCGTGCTCCCCTGCGGATCGCACGATTTCGACGAATCAGGCGCGCAAGCGAGCTCACCAGTGGCCGCGCACAGCGACGCCGCCGCCGGTAGGCGCCGCGAGCAGCGACAAGCGCGTCGCGCCAACCTGCCCGACCTGCCCGACCTGCGGGCGAGGCGGGGGCGGCTCCGTCAGGAAGAGCAGCACCGCCGCGACGGCGAGCGCGCCGCCGGCGCCGAAGCCGATCGTGCTCGCCAGCCCGAGGTCGTTCGCGCGCTTGCCGGCCGCGTGCCCGACGGCGCTGCACGTCGCCACGCCGGGCTGACCGGGGACGTCTTTGCACTCCCTGTCCGCCACGCTGCTCTCGTCGAGCGCCATCCACCCCGTCACCGACCCGAAGACAAGCGCGCTCGCGGCGAGCCCGCCCACCACGTAGGTCACGACGCGCCGGCCGCTCGGCCCCGCGTCCGGCGGCGGCAGCGCAGGGCGGGCGCCGCGGGCCCCCGCCGGCACGATGGCCTGATCGCCCGGACCCTGCGGCGTCACGGGCGGCCGTGCTCCGTCGGGGAGCTTCACCTCGAGCTCGATCGTCCTCGACTCCGACCTGTCGATCGTGAACCGCACCTCGTGCACGGGCCCGCCCGGCGCCCTCGTCGTCACGACGTGCTCTCCCGGGTTGACGGGGAGCGCGATGCCGAGGGACGGCTGTCCCAGGGTGATTCCGTCGCGCTGCACGACCGTGCCCTGGGGCGCGTCGCCCGGCAGCGACAGCGTGAGTTGCGGCACGAGCGGCGCGAGCGCGTCGCGCTGCTCGACCGCGACCCTGTAGCGCTCGTGCTGCTGGAGCTTCTCGGCCTCCGACATGCGGGAATACAGCGCCAGAAAGTCGTTGTAGCGCGCGACGGCGGTGGCGATGCGCCCCCACCGCGCCTCGCACTCGGCGAGCGTGAACAGCCGCCCTGGGCGAGGGTCGAGCCGGTGACTCTCGCTGAGGGCAGGGCAGCCTGTCGCATACCGGCCCGCCAGCATGTCCGCGAGACCGCGGTTGAACAGCGACTCGGCCACCGCGACGGCGTCGGGTTGCGCGCTGGCGGGAGCGGCGATAGCCATGCTCAGCAAGCCGCCCACCACAGGCCCGGACCAGACGAGGCGCATCGGTTGCGCATGAGATACCATCCCTGGTGTCGCCCCAGGGAAGAAAGTCGTCGCTCCGCCGCCGCTGCGCCGGCCCGCCGCGCAGACAGCGGGATCAGTCCGCCGAGTAGAGCGACTCCCGGGGCCTGGCCGGCGCGGAGGCGGACGGCGCGGGCCCGGCGCTGGCCGACGTCGCCGCGCTGGCCGACGGCGCCGCGCTGGCCGGCGGCGCCGCGCTGGCCGGCGGCGCTTCGCGAGGCGGCGGCGTCGAGGACCTCGCGCCGGCGGCTGCCGCCGCGGGGACGGGCCTCCGGTCGCCGCCCTCGCGCGGCGAAGAGGCGGTCGCCGCGGGCGTCGCAGGCGCCGCGAGCTCGAGCGCTCTGGCCGCCCCGGAGGTCTCGTCGAGCGCGGGGACCGGCCCGGACGAGGTCGCCGTGGAGGACGGGGTGGAGGTCGCTGCCCGGGCTGCCTGCGGGGGCTCCGCGTCGCCGGGAGCGGCGGGCGCGCCCCCGCCCCGCGACGCCAGGGCGATGGCGCCTCCGCCGATCAGCGCGAGCGCAACGAACGCGATCGCGGACCGGCTCCGGGGCCTGGGGGCCTCGATCCTGGTCTCCACGCCCGTGCTGGAGGACTGGGCGGCGACCCGCATCGACGGCGGCGCCCCCTGGCCCCCGCGCGGGACCGACGCGTCCGCCGTGAACAGGCGCGAGGACAGCACCGGCGCGGGCGCGATGTCGAACACCGCGGCGAGCGCCTCGACCGCGGCCCACGCCGTCGAGAAGCGCGCCTCGGGGTCGCGCGCCGTCGCCTTCGCGAACCAGGCGTCGAAGGCCGGGGGCAGCTTCACCCCGTCGGCCTCCGCGCGCGTGCACGCGGGCTCCTGCGGGCCGTGTATCGCGATCACCGCGAACGCGAGCGTGTTGCTGAACTCCCGCATGTCGTTCAGCCAGTAGGCCTTGCCGACGAGGAGCGTGTACGCGATCTGGCCGAAAGCGAAGAGATCGACGGCCTTCGAGATCGACGCGCCGCTGAACTGCTCGGGCGCCATGTAGAGCGGCGTCCCGAGGGCCGCGGTCGTCGCCGAATCGACAGCGGTCTCGGCGACGAGCTTGGCAATGCCGAAATCGAGCACCTTGATGCGGAGCTGGTCGTCGTCGTCGCTCGCCGCCAGGAAGAGGTTCGCCGGCTTGAGATCGCGGTGGACGACCCCGGCGGCGTGCGTCTTGTCGAGGGCGAGCGCCGTCTGGCGCAGGTAGGCGACGGTCTCCTCCGGCGACAGGCGCCCGGCGCGGCGGACGCGCTTGCTGAGCTCCTCGCCGCGGAGCAGCTCCATGACGAGGAACGGCATGCCGGTCTCCTCGTCGATGCCGGCGTCGAACACCTCGACGATGTGCTCGGTCGCGATGCGGGCGGCGACGCGCGCCTCGAGCTTGAACCGGGCATGGAACTCCGGGTTCTCGGCGAGGTGCGGGTGCATCACCTTGAGCGCCCGCCGGCGCTCCGTCTCGATGTGGACGACCTCGTAGATCGCGCCCATCGCGCCGGTCGCGATGTTGCGCACGACGCGGTACCTGCCTGCGAACAGCCTCCCTTCGACGAAGCTCAGCGACATGGGTGCACCGCGTCGATCGAGCTTACACCATGAGGTCGCGCGCCTGCACTCGGGAACTGGTTGTGGTCGACGTCCCTACAACGATCGCGAGGTCAATCACGGTGAGCGTCCGAGCGCTGGATCGACGATCCATTGCTGCCGCTGGACGCGGCGCGCGCCGCCGCGCCCCGGCGGGCCCTCGTCAGAGCACGAGCACCGCGAGCAGCCGGGGACCGTGGAACAGGTCGAACCCGCCGATGTCGATCTTGCGGCCGATCGTGTAGGTCGTCTCGTCGCCGCGCCTCGTCGCGTGGATGCTGGACACGATCCCCTGGCCGACCGCCTCGACGTTGTAGGACAGCTCGGTGAGCAGGCGGAGCCGGCTGAGGTACGAGGTCAGCCGGAGCCGGAGCCCCACCGACAGGTTGCCGGAGAACGCGATCATCGTCGCCTCGTCGACGTCGCGCTCGCCGCCGGGGACGGAGGGGTCCCCCGAGAAGGCGTAGCGCACCGGGCCGGCGCCGCCGTACAGGCCGATGTCGCCGAACGGCGCGAGGCGCGGCCACTCGCCGTTGCCCATCCGCAGGCTGAAGCCGCCCTGGTAGAACCGCGACGTCACGCTCTGGGCAGGGCTCTGCCGCTCGAAGAGGTAGATATCTCCTTTGCCCGGCTCCCGCTCGCGGAGCTCATAGAAGATGCGCGGGAGCTTGTAATCCATGTACCGGAAGCCGGCGAGCAGCTCCTCGAGATAGAGATCGTCCGCCGCCTCCGGGAAGAGCTTCGTCATGTCGAAGCCGACGTCGATCTGGCGGACGAGGAGCTGAAATGGAGCGCTCGCCACGACGCCGGCGTCGCGCCCGGTCGCCGGATCGACGGCGATCTCGGCCACGTCGCCCGAGGTGAACCGCGCGACCTTGAGGCTCGTGCGGATGCCGACGAGGTCGGCGCCGATGTCGAAGACGTCGCTCGCGAGGCCGTTCAGGCCGATCAGCTTGCCGAGCGAGCTGTCGTAGCGGATGTCGCCCCCCGACGAGAACAGCCGGTCGGTCTTGAACCCGGCGTTGAGGCGCGCGGCGTCGCGCACGTGCTCGAAGTCGTACGTGATCACCGCCCGGCCGCCGACCATGAACACGGGGTCGACGTCGTAGGCGAGCCGCCGGGTCCTGCCCCGGTAATCGTTGATGCCGCCGGACGAGTTCGGGCTCGCGATCTGGTGGAAGAAGAGGAGCTCGACGTCGCTCTTCAGCCGGAGGTGGACGGCGTCGAGGCTGATCGCCCTGCCCTGATCGAGCAGGCTCTCCTGCATCTCGAAGCCCGCGGTGTCCTCGAGCGGCGTCCGCGCCGGCACGGAGAGCGCCTCGGCGCAGGCGGCGAGCGCCTCGCGCTGCTCCTCGAGCACCCGGGAGAGCGCCTCGGCGCGCGCCACGGCGGCCGCGTAGCCGGGCTCGCCGCGCGCGACGCGCCGGGCCTGCTTCACCACGTAGGGCGCCACGGCGAGCGCCTCGACGTGCATGCGCAGGAGGAACGACACGGCGCGGAGCGCGTCGCGCGCGATCGTCGCGGCGGGCTCGTGCCCCGCGCTCGCGGCGCGGAGCGCGACAGCGGCGCCCGCGATGTCGCGCTGCGCTCCGGCGAGCGCCCGGCGGCGCGCGGCGGCCCCCCCGCGTGCGGCGGCGATCTCGGGCGTGTCCGGGGCGCCGAGGGGCCTCCCGGCCGAGAGCCGCGCCACGGTCCGCTCCTCGGCCGCGAGCGCCCTCGCGTGCTCCGCGAGCGCCTCCCACGCGGCGGGCAGGCCGCTCGCCGCGCTCGCGCCGCCCGCAGCGGTCGCGTCTGGCGCCGGCGCCGCGAGCGCGGCGAGCGCGTCGAAGAGCCGCGCGAACGCGGGCGGCGACGGCCGGGGCGCCCTCGCGCGGGCGAGCGCCTCGTCGAGCTTCGCGCGGTAGAGCTTGGCGAGCGGGACCTCGTGCTCGCCGTCGTACGGGGGCGCCTCCTCGAAGCGCTCGCGGAGCCGCTCGCCCTCCTCGTCGTCGAGGCGGAGCGCGGCGATCCACGCGTCGCCCGGGGCGTAGGGCGTGCGCGCGAGGACCTCGTCGGCCAGGGCGGCCGCTCGCTCCAGATCGACCGTGCGATCGTCGATGATCGCGCGGCGGGCGTCCTCGTTCGCGAAGGCGCGCGCGGCGCGGACGTTGTACGTGGGGGGGATGCAGGCCGAGGCCGAGGCGGCGGCGAGGAGCAGGAGACCTACGAGCGCCGGGCCCGGTCGCACGGGCGCGAGCGTACCACGGCGCCCGAGCGCGGCTCCACAGCGGCCGCGGCGGCGCGGCCGCGGGCGGGAGGCGCGCGGCGGCGGGCGGGACGCGCGCGCCGGCCGGTCGCGACGGCGCTGGACGCCGCGCCGCTGGCCTGCTCAGAATGCGCGGCCGTGGCTGCCAGCCGACCCAAAGATCGACGGCGCGCGGGACGATGCCTTGCTGAGCCGGCCGATCCGCACAACAGAGCGGTCGCTGACGGAGCATGAGCAATGTGTGAAGGAGAAGAACTGGGATGAATGATGCCACATCCAGCTGCGACATCGGCATGATCGGGCTGGCCGTCATGGGCGAAAACGTCGCGCTCAACATGGCCGACCACGGGTTCAAGGTGGCCGTGTTCAACCGCACGGTGCAGGTCGCGAAGGACTTCGTCGCCCGCAACCCGAGCACCCCCGGCGGCCTTGTCTACTGCGAGACGCTGAAGGACTTCGTCCGCGCCCTGAAGAAGCCGCGCAAGGCGGTGATCCTGGTCAAGGCCGGTCCGCCGGTGGACATGGTGGTCAAGCAGCTCCTCGAGGCGGGGATCGAGCCGGACGACATCGTCGTCGATCTGGGCAACTCGCTCTGGACCGACACCATCCGGCGCGAGAAGGAGTACGCGTCGCAGTGCAAGTTCTTCGGCTCCGGCGTCTCCGGCGGCGAGGTCGGGGCGCGCTTCGGCCCCTCGCTGATGCCCGGCGGCGACCCCGAGTCCTGGAAGCACCTGGAGCCGATCTGGCGCGCGATCGCCGCCAAGGTCGACCCCCAGACCGGCAGGCCGCTCGAGGGCGCGACGCCCGGCAAGCCGGTGGAGGGCGGCGTACCCTGCACGGCGTACATCGGGCCGAACGGCGCGGGCCACTACGTGAAGATGGTCCACAACGGCATCGAGTACATCGACATGCAGCTCATCTGCGAGGCGTACACGCTCCTCGACGGGCTGCTCGGGATGTCGAAGGACGAGATGTCGCGCGTCTTCTCCGAGTGGAACAGCGGCGATCTCGACTCGTACCTCATCCAAATCACCGCCGACATCCTCCAGCAGAAGGACCCTGTCCAGAAGGACAAGCCGTTCGTCGATTTCGTCCTCGACACGGCGGGCCAGAAGGGCACGGGCAAGTGGACGAGCAGCAACGCCCTCGACATGGGCATTCCTGCGAACGCGATCGCCGAGGCGGTGTTCGCGCGCTGCCTGTCGGCGCTGAAGGACGAGCGCGTCGAGGCCTCGAAGCAGCTCGTGGGCCCGACCCCGACCCCGGTGAAGGACCGTCAGGGGACGATCACCGCGATCCGCGACGCGCTGTATTGCTCGAAGATCTGCGCTTACGCGCAGGGGTTCCAGCTCATGGCCGCGGCCCAGGCCGAGTACGACTGGAAGCTCGATTTCGGCACGATCGCGAGCATCTGGCGCGGCGGCTGCATCATCCGCGCCCGGTTCCTCCAGAAGATCACGGAGGCGTACACGCGCAATCCCGGGCTGACGAACCTCCTGCTCGATCCGTACTTCAACGAGCAGATCAAGAACGGTCAGTCCAACTGGCGCAAGGTGGTCTCGATCGCCGCGCAGAACGGCGTCTGGGCCCCGGCGTTCATGTCCGCCCTCTCGTACTACGACGGCTACCGGGCCGCGCACCTGCCGGCGAACCTCCTGCAGGCGCAGCGCGACTACTTCGGCGCGCACACCTACGAGCGCACGGATCAGCCGCGCGGCAAGTTCTTCCACCTCGACTGGCCGCACCCCTCCCGTCCCCAGCTCGACATCAAGGGCACCGGCGGCGGGCACTGATCCTCGCCAGACTCCCGTCCTGACATCGCAGGCCTGAGCAGGGCCATCCGAGCCGCCCGGCCCCCGGAACCCCGCTCAGGTCAGGCTGATCCGCGGCCGCAGGTTGCGCTCCCGCAGGAACGGCTCGAGGTCGTCCACGACGTCGAGCTGGACGCCCGCGAGGCTCATCGCCGCCGCGATCGTCTGGATGCCCATGCGCCCCAGCTTGTTCATCTCCGGGGGCGGCCGGACCACGATGTGCTCGATCCGCTCGCGCACGCTGAGCCCCCACTGGGTCAGGATCACGCGCGCCTCGGTCTCGTACCGCACCATGTGCGCCATGTCGTAGAGGAAGTAAGCCCGCTCCCCGGGGCGCATCACCCCCACGAGCTTCTGGTACGCGTCGACCGAGATGAAGCGCGCGATGTCGCCCGTCGCCGCCGTATCCCGCAGGAGCTGCACGAGCATCCCGGCCGGCTGGGTGATCCACACGCCGACGCTCCCGCTGTCATCGACAAGGTGCGGCTGCCTTCGGAACGCGAGCTTGCGGTTCGACGGGAGCATCTCTTTAATGACAATAGCCATTCTGGCTACCAGGGCCCGCCCGCGACAACCGGCGGCGCACGACGGGATCGGCCAGGCCGCAGCCCGCTGCTGTTTCGCACCTCACCGGCCAGGCCCTCCCATGTCGCCCACGCTGCGCCATGGTGGTCGCAAACGGCGGATACGGCCAGAAATGTGTGAACCCTCCGATCTCGATGCGCTCGGATCGTCCCCCGGATCGCGTCGAGCGGGCCAGCAGGGGGGCCGCGCCGCGCGGGGCGGCGGCGCGGGCGCTCAGGCGAACAGCGCGGCGCAGGCCGAGCCGATCAGGTTGACGTGCTCGAGCCGCCCGATCCGGGGCTCGACGCGCGAGCCGACGAGGGAGCGCAGCGTCTCCTGCACCCGCGGCGCGTAGCGCGGGTCGCCCCAGAAGAGGCTCCCCTCCGCGAGGATGCCGACCCCAGGCGGCGTCTCGAGCACGTCCACGACCGCCGCGAGCGCCGCCGCCACGAGGTCCGCGGAGCGCTGGAGCAGCTCGCCGGCGACCCGCCGCGCGTCGCCCGCGCCCTCGTCGCGGAGCCGCACGAGATCCGCAGAGCTCGCGAGGGGGACGTGGTCGGGGCACAGCCGCGCGAAGAGCCGCGGCAGGTAGGCCCCGGACACCGCCTTCTCGAAGCGCTGGGCCCCAGGGTTCTCGGAGCCCGCGTCGACCTCGGCGTCGAACGGCTGGAGGTGCGGCGGGTTGAAGTTGCCGTTCTCGAGGTTGACCGCCATCGGGGCGACGAAGTGCCCGGTCTTGAGCTTCGGGATCCGGCCGGCAGGGAGGAACGTGGCCATGTTCGTCCCCGTCCCCACGATGAGCCCGATGAACGCCGCGGGCTGCGACCCGCCGTGCGCGAAGGCGCCGCCGAGCAGGCTCGCCACCGTGTCGTTCAGCACCCGGACCGGGCCGGGCCGGAGCTTGCGCGCGGCGAGCGCCCGGCCGAGCCGCTCGCCCACGCTGGTGCCCTCGACCCCCGCGACCTGGACGCCCTTGGTCCAGCGGAGCAGCCGCGCGTCGAGCGACGGCAGCGTCTCCGACGGATACGAGAAGCAATAGCCCACCGGCAAGCCGTGCACGGCGCCGAGGCGCTCGACAAGCGCCGCCTGGACATCGAAGAAGGCGTCGCCCGTGATCTCCGGCCCGCCCGGGAACTTCGCCGGCTCGGGCCCCGCCACGATGCGCGACACGCCGCCCGGCGCGAGCTCCACGATCGCGGCGCGGAGGTTCGTGCCGCCGGCGTCGACAACGACGGCGCGGCCGGTCATCCCGTCCGGCGGGGGCGCGAGGTAGGCAGGGAGCGCGGCGATCTCGGTGCCCGGCGTGGAGAGGCCGAAGACGGTGCGCGCCGCGAGGGTGCGGCGGATGTCCTGGAGCTCGGAGAGCGAGAGCTTCATCAGGGAAATGCTTACCCTCTGGCTTCAGAGAAGGAAATAACTTTGCACGTCGCGCCGCGAGCGTGCTTGATGAAGGCCCCGCTCGGACGGCAGCGCACCAGCGCCTGGCCGCCGGCGGTTGCGCTCTGCGTCACCTGGAGGAGGTGGCCGAAGAGCGGTTGTCGTCCACACCGAAGACGACGGGATAGACAACGCTGGCGACGCCCTTGCTGTCCGCGGCGGAGGGGAATCGGAGGCCGCGGAAGACGTCGAGCACGCAGTCGATGACCTTGTCGTCGCGGAGCGGCGGGGCGGGCGAGGACGGCGCGGCCGCGCCGGGCGAGGGGAGCGCGATCAGCAGGGGCGCGTCCGCGGGCGGGCGGTCGGCGTCCCCCGCGTACGTCACCTTGCCTTGGCCGTCGACGACGAGGTGCACGGGTATGCGCCCTTCGAGCTTGGGATTCTTGCGAAGGCCCTTTTCGTAGCAGGCGCGCATGGGGCCGAAGTTCTCGTGGACGACGCGCCGCACGACGTGGGGCGGGATGTGGGCTTTGCCCTTGATCGGCTCATACGGGTTGCTCTTGCAGCGGCCGACGACGCTCCGCACCACCTTCGCGTCCTTGTCGAGCTCCCGCTCCAGCCCGGCGCGCGCGGAGCCCGCCTTCTTCAGGTTGGGCTTGTTGAGGATGAGCGACGCCCGCAGCTTGCGGACCGCGGTGCTCGTCCGGGAGAAGCTCTCCCGGATGTGCCTGGCCTCGCGGGCGAGGTCGGGATCGGCGGGGCGGATGGCGGCCGCGCGGGCCCAGAGGTCGAGCCGATCCGCGATCCGCAGCAGCACCTCGGGCGGCGTGCTCAGGTCGGACTCCCGGAGCACCTCGATCATCCGCGAGGCCTTCTGCACCTCGGGCCCGAGCGCCTTGCAATCGGCCTCCGTCGAGCTCCCGCCGCGCTTCTTCTCGGGCGAGGCGGCAGGGGCGCGCTCCTTCGAGGCGACGGGGGCCGGCGCGCGCGCCTTCGAGGGCTCGGGCGCGCCGTCGCGGGCGAGCCGGCTTCCGGGCGAGCGCAGCGCGGCCCGCTCCTTCTCCTCGGGCGAGGGCAGGGCGAGCTCGTCGGGCGCGGGCAGCGCGAACGCCTCGGGCGAGGGCAGGGCGAGCCCCAGCAAGGCATGAACTCCGACGAGGACGAGCAACGCGCTTCGCATCGGTTCCTCCGACGTGGGTCCGACGTACGGTCCGCCGATTTGATACAGTACACCGGTCCGGACAACGGCTGCAGGCGAAACCGGTGGAATCCTTCAGGAAGGTGGGACACGCGGGGCAGGGGACGGCGACCCTGCGAGGCCGCCCCGGAATGCGCGGCTCAGTACGGTGAGGAGGGCGGCAGGTCCACCTGGTCCGCCGTGTCGGCGTCCGCCGCCGGGGACTTCGACGAGGCGGCGATGAGCTCCCGGATGCTCCGCTCGAGCTGCTCTATCCGGATCGGCTTGCTCAGGAACATCGCGTTCTCCACCTGACGGAGGCTCTCCCGGATGGCGGGATCGCGCGTCCCGGTGAGCAGGATGATCGGGAGGTCGGCGCGGATCTTCCGGACCCTGGAGACGAGCGTCAATCCATTGATGTCCGGCAAGTAATAGTCCGTGACGAGCACGTCGGCCTGCATGATGAGCGCGCGCTCCTCCAGGGCAGACCTGCCATTGAAGAAGCAGTTCACGTGATGCCCGTCGAGCGACAGGATGTCCTCCCACCCCTCGCACAGCTCCTCGCTGTCCTCGACGATGATGATGTTCAGCAGCATGCCGCCACCACCGCGTGAACCTGCGTGTTGACCTGCACGCCGAGCATTCTTGACGGACTAGCAGCTCGCGCGACGGGCGTCGAGGGCTCCACTCCTCGCGGCCCGCCGTGCTCAGGCGCCCAGGGGCGCCGAGGTGCCGCGCGGGAGGCGCCGCGCAGGGCAGAGCGCGGTCAGGGCCCGCGGTCCATGTGAACTGTGATGCAAATTGCCACATGGGGCGAGCAGCGCAGGCCGGGCGCCGCTCCTCGACCCGCCGATCCCTCGATGGCTGCCGGCCGGATGCGACGCCCGCGGCGGTCGGCGCCCGCGATCCAGCGGCCTCGCGGCGTTAAATTTGCTTCCGGGGCAGCTCCAGCTCGAAGCACGTGTTCTTGTGCTCCATCACGAGGCGCAGATCGCCGTCGTGGTGCTGCGCGATGTTCCGCGAGAGGCTGAGGCCGAGCCCGGTGCCGTGCTCCTCCTTCTTCGTCGTGAAGAACGGCGTCATGATCTTCTCCGCGAGCGCGGGGTCGATCCCCTTGCCGCTGTCGATCACGCGCACGTAGACCAGCTCGTCCGACGATCGCGCCTCGATCCGGATCCACCGCTCCCGGAGGGACGAGATGGCGTCCACCGCGTTGTTGAGCAGGTTGATGAGGATCTGCACGATCTGGACGGGATAGCAGTCGATGATGAGGTCTTCCCGCGGCAGGTCGAAGCTCAGGTGGACGCTCGCCTGCTGGAGACGGAAGCCGCTGACGCGGACGGCCTCGCGGACCAGCTCCTGGACGTTGTGAGGGCGGAGCTTCTCGGACTCCATCCTGGTGATGGACTTGAGGCCCGAGATCACGTTGGTGATGTTCTCGACCATCCCGTCGACCTCGACGGCGATCCGGGCCAGGCGCTCCTTCTCGAGCTGCCCGCGCTCCGCGAGCCGCTTCAGCAGATCGGTCTTCGTCGTGATCACGTTGAGGGGCGTGTTGATCTCGTGCGAGATCCCGGCCGCGATCTCGCCGAGCGAGGCGAGCTTGCTGAACCGCGAGAGCTCCTCCTGCTGAGAGAGGATGAGCCGCTGCGCCTGGACCCTCTGGGTGACGTCGAAGATGAGGAGGATGAGGTAGCTCGGCTCCTCGTCGCCGAAGCTGATGGTGGCTGTCCTGAGCTCGATCCAGAGCTCGCCGCCCGCCTTCTCCGCCAGGTTGATGGTGAACGACGCGAGCGGGCTCTGGCGGGCCGCCTCCGAGAGCTCGGCGATGCGCGGCGACTCCGCGCCGCTCAGGACGATCTCGAGCAGCTCGTCGAGCGGCAGGCCGTGGAGCTCGGGCGCGTTCCTGCCGATCTTGTCGGCGAACTCGTTCGAGGCGAAGGTCACCCGGTGCTGCCCCTGGTCCGACTCGAGGATCGCGAGCCCCGCGTTCGAGGCGGAGACGACCTTCTTGAAGACCTTGAGGTGCTGCTCCTGGAGCACCCGCTCGGTGATGTCGAGCGCGATCGTGCAGACGGACTGGGCGTTGCGCCGGTCGTCGAGCAGGGGGAACTTCGACGAGAGCCAGTACCGGGGCTTCCCGCCCACGTGCAGGCTCTCCTCGATCCACATGGGCGACCGGGCCTTCAGCACCTCGAAGTCGCGCTCTCGCATGGCGCTGCCGGCCTTCGGGCCGAACAGCTCCTCGTCCGTCCTCCCCAGCACCTCTTTCTCGGAGCGCCCGAGGACGCCGCAGAAGCGCTGGTTGACGTAGACGTAGGCGCCGATCGAGTCCTTCATGGTGACGAGTGCCGGGGTGTTGTCGAGGATGGCGGAGAGCCGCTCCCTGCTGACCCTGCTCTGGGTGAGCGCGTGCACGAGCTCGGTGTTGTCGACGAAGCTGAGCACGGCCCCGTCCACCTCGCCCTTCGACCCCTCGATGAGCTGGATGCTCGCCTCGAAGTGCCGGTCGAGGACCTCGATCTGGTGCCGCATCGGCCGCCGCTCCTGGAAGCTCGCGCCGACCATGTCGAGGACGGGCTCGACGCTGAGGTGCGCGAGGGCGGCGCGGATGTGCTGGCCGCGGTCGACCTCCGAGAGGCGGAAGAGGTGGCGGGAGGCGGGGTTGTAGTCGGTCAGGCGGAGGTTCTTGTCGACGACGAGGAGGGGATAGGCGATCGCGTTCTGGATCGCGACGAGCCGCTGGTTGAGCGTCAAGAGCTCGGAGGATTTGACGTTGATCTCCTGGTTCAGCGTCGTGAGCTCCTCGTTCGCCGACTGGAGCTCCTCGTTCGTGGTCTCCAGCTCCTCGTTCGTGGACTGGAGCTCCTCGTTGGACGACTGGAGCTCCTCGTTGAGGGCCTGGAGCTCCTCGCTCGCCGTGTCGTGCTCCTCGATGACGGTCTGGAGGTGCTCGCGCGTCGCCGCGAGCTCCTGCTCGAGCCGCCAGAGCTGCTCTTCCGGCGCGAGGCGGGAGCCGCCCGCGGGCGACTTGACGGGGCGGCGGGGCACGTCGTACGGCGCGTGGCTGAAGCAGACGATGAACTCGGTCCGGCCGTCGGAGGAGAGCGGGACGACAGTGAGCTGGATCTTCCGCTCCTCGCGCTCGATGACGAACGCGTGCCGCTGGTCCCCCCGCGCGGCGTGACCCGACCGCTGGGCCCGGTGCAGCAGCGCGCCGAGATCGTGCGCCACGTCGGCCGGGAGCAGCTTCTGGATCGTGACGGTGGGCTCGCCCTTCGGGAAGTGCAGGTACCGGTTGGCGCCCCCGAAGACGTGCCGCACCCGGTGATCGTCGCCGATCAGGATCGAGTCCGGGGCGAAGCCGTTCACCATGGAGGTGAAGAGATCCAGGGCCGTTGTGGACTGGCGATCCTTCGTGATGAGCGCGCTCTCGCGGTTGAACTCCTGTCTCGAGTACGAGCGCGGGAGATCGCCCTTCTTCGCGGACCGGACGAAGATCTTCGCGTTCTTGTCCGTGAGCTCGAACAGGTCGCTCACCGTCGTCGCCGACTCGGACTTGCCGAGGAACAGGACACCCTGGGTGTCCATCGCGAAGTGGAACGTCCTGAGCGTGTGCTCCTGAAGGTGGGAGTTGAAGTAGATGAGGACGTTGCGGCACGAGACGAGATCCAGCTTGAGGAACGGCGGATCCTGGGCGACGTCGTGGCGCGCGAAGACGATCGCGTCGCGGACGTAGTCCTTCACCCTGAACGACTGGTTCTGCTCGTCGAAGTACCTGGACCGGAGCCGCGGGGGGATGTCGGCGACCGAGGCCTGCTGGTAGAGCCCCTTGCGCGCGACGGACATGGCCTGCTCGTCGATGTCCGTCGCGAAGATCTGGACGTTGAGCTGTTTGTTTGCCTTCGCGAGCGCCTCGAAGACGAGGATGGCGATCGAGTAGGCCTCCTCGCCCGTGGCGCAGCCGACGACCCAGGCGCGGAAGCTGTCGCCTGTCCGCTTCTTGTCGATGCGCTCCGCGACGGCGGTCGCCAGGGCCTTGAACGACGGCTCGTCGCGGAAGAAGGACGTGACCGAGATCAGGATGTCCTGGAAGAGGAGCCTGCCCTCCTCGGGGCGCAGGCGGAGGTAGTCGGCGTAGGCCTCGATCGACTCGCAGCGCGTGGCGATGACGCGCCGCTCGATGCGCCGGCGGACGGTGGACTGCTTGTACTTGGCGAAGTTGACCCGGCTCGCCTTCTCCAGGAAGGCGAGGATGCTGTGGTACGGGTCCTGGTGGCTCAGGCCGAGCTGCCGGAGCGAGGCGTCCGGCTGGTCGTGGCGCTTGGCGAGCTCGTTGAACTTGCTGAGCTGATTGGCCATCTCCTCCAGGCCGAGCTCGAGATCGACGGCGCCTGTCTGCTTGGCGGCGCGCGGCATGCCGTCGTACTTGGCCGACTCGGGGGTCTGGCAGATGGTGACCCCGCCCGCGGCCTTGATGGCGCGGATGCCCTGCGCGCCGTCCGACCCGGTGCCGGAGAGGATGACGCCGATGGCGTTCTCGCCGTAGTGCTCGGCGATCGACTTGAAGAACAGGTCGACCGAGGGCTTCGGGCCGACCTTGGCCTGGGGCTGCCGCAGGAGGAGGGCGCGGCCGTCGGTGACGACATCGGCGTTGGGCGGGGTCACGTAGACGGTGTTCGCGCAGAGGTCCTCGCCCTCGGAGACCTCTTTGACGTTCAACGACGTGGAGTGGCTGATGATCTCGACCAGGCGGCTGCGGTGCTGCGGGGCGAGGTGCTGGACGATGACGATACTCATCCGGTCGGCGCTCTTCAGGCCGCCGATCAGGATCCGGAGCGCCTCGAGGCCGCCCGCGGACGAGCCGAGCCCGACCACATACGAGGGGGGCGCCGAGGCGACAGGCGCGCGGGGAGCAGGCGCGCCGGCGCCCTCTGCGGCGGGGACGGGCGAGCGGGCCTCCAGATTCGGCGCGACCTGCGCAGTCGCCGGTTTCTTCTTCCTGCTGGAGGGCCGCCTGGCGCGGCTGCTGTTCTTCGTTCTCATGGACAACAGGGCGCGGGCGGAGGGGTCGAGAGAATATCGGACGCGCGCGTACGGAGCCATCCGATACCACGCTGCGCGCGGCGGCGCAGGGGCTCCGTCCACGTGGGCGACGTGCGCGACGCGGGCTCGGCCGCTGCGCGCACGGCCGGGATCGCGGCGGCGGAGCGCGAGGGCTGCCGCGCGGGCCGGGGATCGTGCAGGATGCAGGGCGCCTCACGCGGAGGGACGCGAGAGGCGGTCGAGAGTGTGCACGGTGACCAAGCGCGAAAAGAACGGCCGCAGCGTGGGCGGGAAGGACGATCACGGCAAGGGCGGGGGCGAGCTCGCGGAGGCGGCGCGCGCGCTCGAGCGCGAGCTCCTCCGCTTCGAGGAGCTCGCAGAGTCGGCGCGGAGGATGTCGCTCGACACGCGCAAGGGGATCGAGCGCGCGGCGAGGTCGACGACGGAGGCCGCGGAGGCGCAGCAGCGCGTGAGCGTGGCGCTCGGGTCGCTGATCGCGGCGATCGCGGCGGCCCGGGATCGCCACGAGGCGACGGCGACGGCGCTGGCGGCGCGCGGCGAGGAGATCAAGCGCCGCGCAGAGCAGCTCGGGGAGCTGTTCCAGCGGTTCGCGGGGCTCGCCGAGGAGGGGCGGGGGATCAACCTGCTGGTGCAGGAGACCGCGACGCTCCAGCGCGACGCGGCGACGCCGGAGCAGATCGGCGAGGTGGTGACGGCCATGGACGAGGTGGAAGGGCGCATGGGGCGGCTCGCGGACGAGGCGCGCGAGTTGGCTCAGGCGGCCACGGCGGCGGGGATCGCGGATCTGGCAGAGCAGGCGGACGGGATGCGGCAGCAGGTGACCGCGATGCGGAACAAGGTGGGGCTCCTGCGAAAGGGGATGATCGCGCGGCTGTCCGTGGGGACGGGGGACAACTAGAGCGCCGATCGGCTTGAAACACCCAGGGACGAAGAGATTTGAACCCCAGAGGCACAGAGGGCACAGAGGAACAACAAAAGCTCTGTGCCTCCGGGGTTCGTTCTCTCGGGTTTTGACCTGTTCGGTGTCGTAGGGAGCTCACGGGGCGGGGACAGCCCGGCCCCTCTCCGGGGGCCTACCGTGGCTTCGTGATGGGCCGAGGGCGGCTGAAGGGGGCTATCCGCCGGACGGGGCGCGGCAGAGGGTGAAGTAATGATCGAGGGACTTCTCTCCCTTGTACGCGGCGCCGATCGAGACGTGATTCGAGACGCGGCGCATGAAGTCGCGCGTTCCGTCGTAAACGAAGGATTGGAGGCCCTTGCTGTTCGGGACGACCGGAGGCCAGCCGTCAGGTACGGGGCCGTCCGGGACCTGGAAGTAGTCGATCACGATCGCGCCGCGCTCCTGCCACGCAGGGTTGCCGGCGGTCGGGAGCGCGACGAAGAATCCAGGGCCAACCCAGGAACGCGTGAGACCCTCGTTGTAACCAAAGAGACGCGCGCTGCCGTCCTCGGGGAGAGCAAAACGCTTCTCGAAGAAACGGAAGGGCGAGGGCAGAGGAAGGCTGTTCCGGCCCTTGTGATGCACGGCCACGCGGCGCGGGGTGCCGTCCGGGACGAAGAAGTCGAGCGTGAGCGAGGGGGCCTGGCCCGCGGCGACGTAGAGCGCGCGCTGATCGGCGCGGCTGGTGGCCGACAGGGCATGGAGGCGCTCGTCGTGCGTCAACCCGTCAAGGATCTCGGCGAGACGAGCGATGGGGGCGCCCTGGTGAAGAAGGTGGATGAGCTCCGACATGGGAAGGCGAGCATAGCAGCGCCTGGTTCCGGCGCAGGTGGCCAGACGCGCCGCGAAGGGCCCGGTGAGGTGGGCTGTCGCGCGCGCTTCAGCGGCAGCCGGCGGGAGAGCGCAGCAGCGAGAGGGTGAGGTCGGTCAGGTCGGCGCCCTCGACGGCCGCGGCGAAGCGGTCGAACGCGCGCTCGTCACCGGCGGCCAACGCGAACGCGGCGCAGACGGCGGACGGATGGACGGAGCGGGCGGCGCGCGAGCGGAGCACCCGGGTCAGGCCCTCGATCGCCGCCTCGTTGCCAGCGGCCGCGGGCGCCGCAGAGGACAGCACGGCGCGGAGGTCGGCGCCGAGGACGTCGGCGACGTCGCTCTCGCCGAGCACGCGGACGAAGAGGGCGCGCCACGCGGGGAGGGCGGCGGGGTCGAGGCCCTCCAGGTAGGCCGTGAGGTGCCGGATCGCGAGCACGCGCGCGCGCACCGAGCCCGCGGCGAGCGCGACCTGCCCCCACGCGCGGAGCGCCCTGTCGGGCGGCAGCCGGAACTTGGACAGGAACAGGAGCCGCGCGTCCGAGACCTCGCCCGACACGAGCCCGGCCTCGAGCGCGGTCCAGTCGTCGGCGAACAGCGCCTCGGGCGAGACGACAGCGCCGCACGCGGCGTAGCTGTCGACGTAGTCGAGCCCGTAACTGGGAGGCGCCGCGGCGAGCACGCCGGTGAGCACGCTCGTCCACGCGTCGCGGACCTTGGCGTCCAGGCCCGGGGCGCAGGCGGCGTCGCAGGCGGCCGCGATCGCCACGGCCCGGGCCGCGTCGGCGTCGAGGGCGTCCACGAAGGGCTCGAACTGCTCGGGGGCGAGCCCCTCGGGCAGGCCGCCCTGCAGCGCGGCGAGCTGGTGCGCGCCGCCGACGTCGAGGAAGCGCTCGACGCCCCCGGGATCCGACGGGACGCGGAGCGGGGCGACGGCCGCGGCGTAGGCCTCGAGATCGCGCTCGGCGCCCAGGAAGGCCCACTCGGGGTGGCGATCCTGCGGGTCGACGAGGAGGAGCTCGGACGGGTGCCGGGGCGCGACCTCGACGCGCTCGCCGGGCAGGAGCGGCTGCGCGCGGGTGAGGCCGTCCGGGGCCACCCAGGCGAGCTCCAGGGGCGCGACGAGCGCGCCGTCGGGGTCGCGCAGCGTCACGAACGCGCCGCCGGGGGGCGCGGCCTCGACCTCGAGCGACGGGAGCGCCCTGGCCGCGACAGCGCGGCGCGCGCGGGCCGTCGCCTCCGGGCCGAGCGCGGGCGCAAAGGCGTCGAGGAACTCGTCCGTGCCGATGCTGCCGAAGCGGCGCGCCTCGAGGACGCCGCGGAGCGCCGACCAGAAGGCGTCCTCGCCGGTGAGGCTGCGGATCTGGGTGAGCAGCCAGGCCGCGCGGCCATACGGGCCGCTCGTGTACTTCTCGCCCGGCGCGAGCGACGGGTCGCGCACCGCGTCGCCGTCCCGGAGGCCGATCTCGTCGCCGTTCAGCGTCCCCGCGCCGCTCTCGTCCGTGCGGGCGCGGACGGCCTCCTGCTCGAGCAGCGTCGCCATGCCCTCCTTGATCCAGAGGTCGTCCCACGTCGCCACCGTGACGAGATCGCCGAACCACTGGTGCGCGAGCTCGTGCGTCGTGAGCAGGAGGTCGGAGGCGAGCGCGGGCTGCGTGCTCCGCTCCTCGCGCTGGAAGCTGATCCCCGCGTGCTCGACGCCCCCCGCGGAGAAGTCCGGCAGGAGCACGAGCGCGTACTTCTCGAAGGGGTACGGCACGAGCAGCTCCTCGAAGCGGCCGATCGCGCGCGAGAGCTCGTCCAGCATCGCGCCGTGATCGCCGGGGAGCCCGCGGCGGCGCCAGACCGCGATGGGGAGGTCGCCCCGCGCGCCGCGCTCGACCTCGAAGTCGCCGACAGCGAACGCCATGAGGTACGTCGGCAGCGGGTAGGCTGTCTCGTAACGGACGAGGCGGCCGGCGGCGCCGAGATCCTCGTCGCCCACGAGATCGCCGTTCGCGATCAGCGACTCGCCGCCGTCGACGCGCAGGGCGACAGAGAACACGGCGCGATCCGAGGGCGCGTTGTGGCAGGGCATCCACCGCGACGCCCCGAGCGGCTCCGAGACCGTGTAGACGGCGCGCACGGCGACGGGATCGCCCAGGCGCGCCGGCACGGCGCGGAGCGCGT
Organism: Sorangium sp. So ce176; assembly: GCF_051519835.1. Classification (NCBI taxonomy): domain Bacteria; kingdom Pseudomonadati; phylum Myxococcota; order Polyangiales; family Polyangiaceae; genus Sorangium; species Sorangium sp. So ce176. The sequence continues at coordinate 8,274,157 of NZ_CP150371.1, read as the reverse complement.
CGCCGGAGAGCGCCTCGTAGTCGATCTCGATCTCGATGGGCCCGCCGGCCGTCGCCTCGGGAACGCTCGAGAGGTCGACGGCGAGCGCGCCGCGCGCGACGTCGACCGCGTGCGGGAGCGCGCCGCCGCCCCTCTGCCGCACGTCCTTCACGTCGGTCACGGCGCTGTCGAGCACGACGCTCCGCGGGCCCTCGCCGGTGAACGACAGCGTGAGGCCGAGCGTCGCGACGAGGCGGCTCCGCTCCCAGTCGAACTCGCCCCGCAGGTCGTAGCGCTCGACGTCGAACGCGCTCCCCTCCAGCGGCGCCGGGTCTTCCCCCGAGCACGCCGCGACGAGCGATCCAAGCAGCAGGCAGGCCCACCGGAACGCTCCGGGGCGGTGTTTCTGGACAGTGCAGTGCATCCGGTCTCCTCGGTCGAGTCAGTCGAAGAAGACATCCTCTCGCGCGGCCAGGGGACGACGATCGGTGCGCCCGAGCGCCGCGCCGCGCCTCGCCGCGAGGCGTAAGTGACCGCGGGACAGTTACAGAAACCGGGCGCGCGGCCAAGCGCGGTGCGCGCGCCGGAGACAGCGGCGGGAGGCGCGGCTCAGGAGCGAGAGCGCGCCCGGTCGCTTGTGTTGCGCGCGAGGAGACGCGCGCTGCGACGGGTGCGTGTCCTTGCGACCCCTGCGCACTCCAGGCGCAAAACGCCTTTCATTTGCAAGGGTTGCGCGGACCTGTGCGAGGATGCTCCCCGCCATGGCACATCACAGAACTAGGTGCGTACGGGGGCGCTCATGCGTCGCGCCGCTGGCTGTGGGAGCGGCGCTCGCTGTCGCGCTCGGGCCGACGAGCTCGGCCGCTCAGACGTGGACCGGCGGGCGGACGACGCCGGTGCTCGACGAGATCGTCGCGATCGACAAGACAGGGGAGCCGCAATGGCCCTACAGCGACGAGGACGTCGCCGGGGACGGCGCGGCGACCTTCGCGGCGCCGGAGCAGTCCATCGACTTCCGCACCGCCTACGCGGTCGCCGACGCCGGGCGGCTGTGGGCGCGCGCGTACGTGTCGGGGACGGCCGCGATCGGCGCTCAGGCCACGCTGTTCGTGTTCATCGACGCGGACAGGAACCGGGGGACCGGCGGCACGGCCGAGGCGACGGAGATCGACCCGCGGTTCACGGCCGACGAGTCGATGGGCGGCTACGAGTTCGTGCTCGGCGTGAAGGGCGACGGCACGCTCTCGGGCGTCTGGACGTTCGGCGCCGCCGGGAGGTACGAGCCCGTCACGGTCACCGAGATGCAGGTCACGACCGAGGTAGGGACCGACGCCGACCCCCTGCTGATCAACGAGGTGACGCACGGCTACGCGCAGGGCTCGATCGACCTCAACGTCGTGGGCGTGAGCGCGGCGTGCGAGGCGAACCTCTACTTCCGCTCGGTGAACGACGCGGCGTCGGGGGGGCCGGGCGATCTCGACATCGGCCTCTCCGCGCCGTGCGTGGCCGACGACGGCGACGACGACCGCGTGCCCGACGTGATCAACCCGCCCAGGGGCTGCACGCGCGACGCGGACTGCGCGGGCGCGGGCGTGTGCGTCGCCGGGGACTGCGTGCTGCCCGTGTCGTGCGTCGACGCGCCCGACTGCGACCCGGACGAGGTCTGCTCGCCCGATCACCGGTGCATCCCCGTGCCGTCGGGCACCTGCACGTCGAACGCCGAGTGCGGCGACCTCGTGTGCGTGGACGGGCAGTGCGGCCCGTGCTCGCTGGGCGGCGCCCAGTGCGGCGCGAGCGCGCGCTGCGCGCCGACGGGGCGCTGCGTCGAGGGCGCCGCGTCGAGCGGCGCGGGCGGGACGGGCGGCCCGGGCGGGCCCGGGGAGCCGGACCTGCTCGAGGGCGACGCGGTCCAGGGCGGCGCCTGCGCCTGCACGGCGGGGCCCGCGCCGATCGGCGGGGGCGCGCTGTCGCTGCTCGCCGTCGGCGGGCTCGCGCTCGCCTGGCGGAGGCGCCCGCGCCGCGGGGCCGGGGGGGACCGATGAAGAGGAGACCCATGCGCGCACGGATCATCGCTGCCACCGCCTGCACCGTCCTCGCCGCCGCGACGAGCGCGTCGGCGCAGGAGACGGACATCGACGTCGAGCGCTTCAAGCCCGCCGTCACGCACGACGCCTTCGTCGTCACCGAGGGCTCCGGCGTCCGCGAGCCCGCGGACCCGTGGGCGTTCGGGCTGTTCCTCAACTACGCGCGCAACCCGCTCATCGTCGCGACGGGCGCCGGCGACCTGCGGCGCCAGATCGTGAGCGGCCGCCTGGGCGCCGACCTCATGGCCTCGGTCACGATCGCGGAGCCGTTCGCGCTCGGCCTCGACGTGCCGTTCTTCCTCGCGCAGTCGGGGGAGGGCTCGCCGTCGTTCGCGGGGCTCGGCGACATCCGGCTCGTGCCGAAGCTGCGCCTGCTCGACGACCGCGATTCGATCGGCCTCGCCCTCGTGGCCGAGCTGCGCGTGCCCACGCACACAGGCGACTTCTCGGGCGGCGCGCGCAACGTCGTGTTCTGGCCGCGCATCGTGCTCGATCACCGCTTCGCGCCCGGCCTGCGGTTCGGCGTCAACGCGGGCGTCGCGATCCGCGAGGGGACGACGTACGCGAACGTGGAGGCGGCGAGCGAGCTGACGTACGCCGCGGCGCTCGGCTACCGCTTCGGCGGCATCACCGGCAAGGTCGAGATCGGCGCGGAGGCCAACGGCGGCATCGGCATCGCCGCGGACAGCCTGAACGAGGAGGAGACGCCGCTCGAGGCGCTCGGGTACGTGAAGATCAACCCGAACGAGGAGTGGGAGATCACCGCGGGCCCGGGCGTCGGCGCGCTGGCCGGCTACGGCGTGCCGATCTTCCGCGTGTTCGCGGGGGTGAAGTACACGCCGACCTCGCACGACCGCGACCACGACGGCGTCGACGACGAGCGCGACCAGTGCCCCGACGTCGCCGAGGATCGCGACGGCGACTACGACAGCGACGGCTGCCCCGAGGAGGACGCCGACGACGACAAGGACGGCGTGCCGAACTCGGACGACGAGTGCCCGGACGAGAAGGAGACGATCAACGGCGTCGAGGACGACGACGGTTGCCCGGACAAGGGCGATCCGCGGGTCTCGTACGAAGAGGGCGAGTTCGTGATGCGCGACACGATCCGCTTCCGGAGCGGGTCGGCCGAGCTCGAGCCGGAGTCGTACAGGACGCTCGACCAGGTGGCGCTCGTGATGAAGGCCAACCCCGAGCTCGAGCGGGTGCGGGTCGAGGGGCACACCGACGAGACCGGCACGCGCGAGCTGAACCTGCAGCTCAGCCAGGAGCGCGCGGACACGGTCCGGAAGTACCTCATCCAGAAGGGCGTCAGCCCCGGCCGGCTCACGGCGGAGGGCTTCGGTCCGGACAGGCCGCTCTCCGACGGCGACGACCCGGCGAGCCTGGCGAAGAACCGGCGCGTGGAGTTCGTGATCGACGAGTGACGCGCCCGCCCCGGAGGGCGCGCCGCTGAATCCATCCCATCCCGCCACGAGCGCGACGCGCGCCAGACCAGCACCAAGCTGCTTGCGGATTCACGCTGCGGCAGCGCCGTTGACGAGATCGCCTGGGCCGCTGCGCCTGCCGCGTCCCCGGGCGAGCTCCGCCTGCGAGCCAGGAACGAGTGTGCCAGGTGCTGCGCCGAGGTAAGCGCCCTCGGACGCAGGGAGAGGCCTTGCTCACCGACAGCACTCCGCGCTACCTCTACGCATGGACGGACGGGAGAGCTCGCCGATGACAGAAGAGCCGTTGGGGCAGCGTGCGGAGTCAGCAGAGGGAACCCCGGCTCCCTCCGGCGAGGAGGCGATCGCGGCGGAGGCGAGCGTGGACGAGCTCAAGGCCGAGATCGCGCGCCTCCGCGGCCGCCTCGCTGCGCTGGAGTCGGCGCCGCGCGGCGACTCGACGGCTGGCGTCGAGGAGCGCGTCGTCTCCCCGAGCATCGGGCAGCACGGCTATGACTACCTCGTCGCCCTCGTCAATCACGCCCCCAACATCTTCTTCATCAAGGACCTCGAGCATCGCTACGTGGCGATCAGCAGGCTCGCGGCGCAGACTCAGCAGACGACGCCCGAGCAGATCCTCGGCCGCAGCGAGCGCGACATCTTCCCCCCGGAGATCGCCGAGAGGATGATCGCGGAAGAGGTGGAGGTCCTCGCCGGCGGCAAGCCCCTCGAATACGAGCAGGAGCTGCCGAACCTGGACGGGACCCGCTACTTCTACACGATCAAGTTTCCCATTTACGACACGAAGGGCGCGCCGCTCGGGGTGGGCGCCTTCGTCACGGACCTCACCGACCTCAAACGTTCGGAGCTCGATCGCCTCTCGATGAAGGAGCAGGTGATCAGGGCGCAGCAGGCAGCGATCCGCGAGCTCTCGACGCCGCTCGTGCCGCTCGGGCCGGGGGTGCTCGCGATGCCGCTCGTGGGGACCATCGATAGCATGCGGGCCCGCGAGATCCTCGAGACGCTGCTCGATGGGATCTCCCAGCAGAGCGCCCACACCGCCATCCTCGACATCACCGGCGTTCGCTTCGTGGACACCCAGGTTGCCAACGCGCTCGTGAGCGCCGCTCGAGCGGCGCGGCTGCTCGGGGCGCGCGTGGTGCTCACCGGCATCACCCCGGCCGTGGCGCGAACATTTGTGAGCCTGGAATCCAGCCTGGACGGTATTGTGACCCTGGGCACGCTGGCGAGCGGCATCAGTTATGCGATGAGGGCCGGCGACAGCAAGAACAAGCTGCCAGCACGCCCGGGCAGCCCCGAGAGCGGCAACGGCGTTGTCCAGGCGAACCCGACCACCGGCGCTGCGCCGCTGGCTCCGCGGTAGCTCGACCTCTTCCTCCTTCTGCGCCGCCCGACCGGCGCATCGCCGCACGCGCCCGATCCCCCCTGTTGCGCCAGCGCCGCGAAAATTCACGCGTTCCGACGTCGAAACCGTGCGCCCTCCAGCGCTGCGCCGTCGAGCGAAAGGGGGCGCGCGTCGTGGAGCCCCGCGTCCAGAGAGACCGAGAGCAACGGCCCGTCAGTCGAGCGACTCCCATGGTCGCTTCGGTTCGGCGCATTTCTCCTACACGTCGACTCCGTTAGATAAAACGTCTTTACTCTGTACGCTATTGCACTGCTTTGTTCGATAGTGAGTGGCCGAGTCCTGGATCGCGAGACAAGCTCCTTCGTGAAGCGGGCGGGGGCGGCCATGGGGCGGCGCTGAGGGGATGGCGTCGTCCGTGGGGTAGTGTCTGCGTTGCTCACGCCTGGCTTTGCAGCTCGTTCCGAGCGTCTTGCGCCGAACATTCATCCACTTGCTGCCCGAACCCGAGGCATCCACGTGCAAGTACAAAGTGTGGCCCGCACAACGGAGTTCATCCGGGATTGGCTCGTCGATCGCATTGCGACGACGCGGGGCGTCGACCCGCGGAGCGTCAATGCTCGAGAACAATTCAGTCGTTATGGAATCGACTCGCAGGGCGCCGCTGTCCTTATCGACGAGCTCTCGCGGGTGCTCGGCCGCCCTCTATCACCCCTCCTGATCTGGGAGCACTCGACCCCGGACGCCCTGGCGCGCCACCTCGCCGCGCCAGCGGGCGCATCGCCCGCGGCCCCGCGCCGGCCCGCGGCGATCACCGCGGCAAGCGAGGCAGAGCCGATCGCGATCATCGGCGTCGCCTGTCGCTTCCCCGGGGCCCCGAGCCCCGGCGCCTTCTGGCGGCTGCTCCGCGAGGGGGTGGACGCGATCACGGAGGCGCCGCTGTCGCGGTGGGATCCGGACGCGCTCTTCGACGCCGACATCTCCGCGCCAGGCAAGATGAATACCCGCTCTGGCGGGTTCCTGGACGCCATCGACCGGTTCGATCCGTCGTTCTTCGGCATCTCCCCGAGAGAGGCAGTCCACATGGACCCCCAGCAAAGGCTCATGCTCGAGCTGTCCTGGGAGGCGCTGGAGGACGCGGGGATCGCCGCCGGGGAGCTCAAGGGGAGCCGGAGCGGCGTGTTCTTCGGGGTGGCCTGGATGGACTACGGAATGCTGGTCCACCGCGCCGGGCCCGAGGCCCTGACCCAGCATTCGGCGATCGGATTCCACCACAGCATCGTGGCCAACCGCGTCTCGTACGCGCTCGGCCTGGAGGGGCCGAGCCTCTCCGTGGACACGGCGTGCTCGGCCTCGCTCGTGGCGGTGCACCTCGCGTGCGAGAGCCTCCGCCGGGGCGAATCGACGCTCGCCCTCGCCGGCGGCGTGAACCTGAACCTCATCCCGGAGAGCACGATCGGCGTGGCCAAGTTCGGCGCGCTGTCGCCCGGCGAGCGGTGCTTCACCTTCGACGCGCGCGCGAGCGGGTACGTCCGGGGGGAGGGAGGCGGCGTTGTCGCGCTCAAGCCCCTCGCGCAAGCCATCCGCGACGGAGACCCCATCTACTGCGTGATCCGCGGCAGCGCGGTCAACAACGACGGCGCCAGCAACGGCCTGACCGCGCCGAGCCCCGCCGCCCAGGAGGCGCTGCTCCGGGCGGCCTACGCGCGGGCCGGCGTCGAGCCCGCCGCTGTCCATTACGTGGAGGCGCACGGAACAGGGACCCTGCTCGGCGATCCGATCGAGGCCAGGGCGCTCGGCGCGGCGCTCGGCGCGGGCCGCCCGGCCGAGAGGCCGCTCCTCGTTGGATCGGTGAAGACCAACATCGGTCACCTCGAGTCCGCGGCGGGCGCGGCCGGGCTCATCAAGGTGGCGCTCTGCCTGAAGCACCGGGAGCTGCCGCCGAGCCTCCATTTCGAGACGCCGAACCCTCATATCCCCTTCGACGATCTGCGCCTCGCCGTGCAGCGCGCGCTCGGCGCCTGGCCCGAGCCGGAGAGGCCCGCCCTCGCGGGGGTCAGCTCGTTCGGCATCGGCGGGACGAACTGCCATATCGTGCTCGAGGCGCCGTGGCCCTCCCAGGCGGAGCTGCTCCCGCTGTCCGCCGGGAGCCCAGGCGCCCTGCGCGCGCTCGCCCGGGAGGTCCTCGACGAGCTCGCGGCGTCCGGAGACCTCGCGCCCCTCTCGAGGATGTGCCGCGGGGCGGCGGCGCGCTCGAGCGACGCGCCGCACCGCCTCGCGGCGGCGGCGCGCTCTCCTGGAGAGCTCCGGGGGCTGCTCGAAGGGTACCTCGCGGGCGAGGCGAGGCCCGGGCTGTCCGTGGGCCATGCGCCGTCGGATCAGCGCCCGAGGCCCGTCTTCGTGTTCCCCGGCCAGGGATCGCAGTGGGCCGGCATGGGGCGATCGCTCCTCCACCGAGAGCCCGTGTTCCGGGCGGTCGTCGAGCGGTGCGACGCGATCATCCAGGAGCACCTGGGCTGGTCGCTGCTCGCGCTCCTCGCGGCGGGCCAGGGCGGGCCGTGGCTCGACGCGCTCGACGTGTCCGTGCCAGCCATCGTCTCCGTCGAGGTCGCGCTCGCGGCGCTGTGGCGCTCGTGGGGCGTCGAGCCCGCCGCCGTGGTGGGGCACAGCGTCGGGGAGTGCGCGGCGGCGCACGTCGCCGGCGTGCTGAGCCTGGAGGACGCCATCCTGGTGGCCTGCGAGCAGGGCCGGCTGATCGCGCGGCTCCGCGGCCGCGGCGCGATGGGGCTCGTGGCGCTTTCATGGGAGGACGCCGGGCGGGCGCTCTCCGGGTACGAGGGGCGCCTGTGCCGCGCGGTGCGCGAGAGCCCGGCGTCGACGGTCCTGGCGGGAGACCCGGAGGCGCTCTCCGAGCTGCTCGCGGCGCTCTCCGGACAGGGCGTCTTCTGCCGCCGCGTGCACATCGACGCCGCGCCGCACACGGCCCAGATCGACGCCCTTCGGGAGGAGCTCTTCCAATGCCTGCGCGGGGTGAGGCCCGGCCCGGCGTCGGTGCCGATCGCCTCCGGCGTGACCGGCTCGCTCCTCGACGGCGCGCGGTTCGACGCCGAGCACTGGGTGCGGAACCTCGCCGATCCGGTGCTCTTCGCCGACGCGGCGTCGCAGCTCGTGCGCGAGGGGTACGCGACCTTCCTCGAGGTCAGCCCCACCCCGATGGCGAGCCGCGCGATCCAGGCGTGCGCCGAGCACGCGGGGCGACAGGCGCTCGTCCTGCCGTCCCTCCGCCGGGGCGGGGACGAGCGCGCCGTGCTGCTCGAGTCGCTCGGGGCCCTCCACGCCGCCGGCCAGCCGGTGCGCTGGGAGGCGCTCCATCCGGCCGGCGAGGAGCCGCCGCAGCTCGTGCCGCTGTCCGCGCACCGGCCCGAGGCGCTCGCGGCGCTGGCGGAGGCGTACCGGGACCTCGTCCGCCAGGCGCCGGGGGAGGAGGGGTCGAGCCTGCGCGATCTCGCCTACACAGCGGGCGTCCGGCGCAGCCACCACGACTGCCGCGCGTCGATCGTGGCGCGATCGCGCGAGGAGCTCGCCGAGCTGCTCGACGCCCTCGTGCGGGGCGAGCCGCGCGAGGGCGTCGCCCGCGGCGAGCGGAGCCCGGGGAGGCGGCCGAAGATCGCCTTCGTCTTCCCGGGCCAGGGCTCGCAGTGGGTCGGGATGGGGCGCGCGCTCGCGGAGGCCGAGCCGGTCTTCCGGGCGACGCTCGAGGCGTGGGACGAGGCGATCGGGCGCGAGCTCGGCTGGTCGCTCCTCGAGGAGCTCGGCGCCGACGAGGGCCGCTCGCGGCTCGACCGGATCGACGTCGTGCAGCCCGCGCTCGTCGCGGTGGAGGTGGCCCTCGCGGCGCTGTGGCGCTCGTGGGGGGTCGAGCCCGACGCGGTGGTGGGCCACAGCATGGGCGAGGTCGCGGCGGCGCACGTCGCGGGGGCGCTCTCGCTGGAGGACGCGGCGCGCGTCATCTGCCGCCGCAGCCGGCTGCTCGGGCGGCTCCGCGCGGGCGGCGCCATGGCGCTCGTCGAGCTGCCGCTCGCCGAGGCGTCCCGCGCCCTCCGCGGCCACGAGGATCGCGCCTCGGTGGCGGCGAGCAACAGCCCGAGGTCCACGGTGCTGTCCGGAGACAGGCGCGCGCTGGAGGACATCCTGGCCGGGATCGAGCGGCGCGGCGTCTTCTGGCGCTGGATCAAGGTGGACGTGGCGTCGCACAGCCAGCACGTCGATCCCTTGCTCGACGAGCTCCGGGAGGCGCTGGCGGAGGTGGCGCCGGCCGCCGCGCTGGTGCCGATCGTGTCGACGGTGACGGGGGAGATCGGCCAGGGCCCCGAGCTCACCGCGGCCTACTGGGTCCGCAACCTGCGGGATCCGGTGCTGTTCTCGCCGGCGGTGGCGCGCCTCGCCGGGGACGGCCACGCGCTGTTCCTGGAGATGAGCCCGCACCCGATCCTCGTGCCGGCGATCGAGGAAGGGCTGCGCGACGGGGGGCACGAGGGCGTGGCCCTCGGCTCGCTGCGCCGCGGCCACGACGAGCGGCGGACGATCCTCGCGGCGCTCGGGGCCGTGTACGCGCACGGCCACCCGGTGGACTTCAGGCGGCTGTTCCCCGAGGGCGGCCGCGCGGTCCGGCTGCCGAGCTACCCGTGGCAGCGCGAGCGGTACTGGATCGACGACGGCGCGCCCCGCGCCCCGGCCCGCGCCGCGGCGGCGCGCGGCGCGGAGCCCGGGCACCCGCTCCTCGGCCGCCGCCTCACGTCGTCGATGCAGCCGGAGACCCATTTCTGGGAGCAGGAGATCGGCGTCGACCGGCTGCCGTACCTGGCGGATCACCGCGTCCAGCAGAACGCTGTGCTGCCGGGGGCCGCCTTCGTGGAGATGGCCCTGTCGGCGGCGGCCGAGCTGCGCGGCGCCGCCGAGGTGGCGATCGAGGCGGTCGTTTTCGAGCGGATGCTCGTGCTCCCGCCGGAGGGCGGGCGGAGAGCCCAGCTCGTCGTCACGGAGGACGGCGCCCGGGAGGCGGCGTTCGCCGTGTCGAGCCTCGACGGCGGGGCCTGGGTCCGGCACGCGGCCGGGAGGCTGCGGTGGCGCGAAGGGGCCGCGGGCGCGGCGCCGGGCGGCGAGGCGCCGCGGGCGATCCAGGCGCGGTGCCCGCGCGAGATCAGCGGGGCGGAGCACTACGAGCGCCTCGGCGCGGCGGGGCTGTCGTTCGGCGAGAGCTTCCGGGGCGTGGAGCGGCTCTGGATCGGCGAGGGGGAGGCCCTCGGGCGCGCGCGCATGCAGGGAGCGCTGGCCGAGGAGGCGGTCGCCTACCGCGTGCACCCCGCGCTGCTCGACGCGTGCTTCCAGGTCGCGGCAGGGCTGCTCGACCTCGCCGCGGCGCCGGGCGGCGGCGCGATGACGGTGCTTGTCGCGCTGGAGCGCCTGCGCGTGCTCCGCCGGCAGGAGCCGGGAGCGGCGCTCTGGGCGCACGGCCGGCTGCGCTCCGGGGAGGGCGGCGAGGCCGGCGAGGTCACCCTGGATCTGCGCCTGCTCGACGACGCGGGGCAGACAGTGGCGGACGCCGAGGGGCTGCGCCTCCGGCGGCTCGCCCCGCGCGCGCCGGCGCAGCGTCACGCCGCCGACGCGTGGCTCTACGGCGTCGCGTGGCGGCGGAAGGACCACGCGACCGAGACGCAGCGCGCGCCGCGCGCGATGCCGCCCGGCGCCTGGGTGCTGCTCGGCGACAGCGGGGGGACGGCCGACGCGCTCGCGTCCCTGCTGCGCGAGCGAGGCCAGCGGTGCGTGCGGATCGCGGCGGGCGAGCGGTACGCGCGCCTCGGGCCGGATCTCTACGCCGCCGACCCGTCGGACCCCGGCGCGATCCACGCGGCGCTCCGCGACGCCTTCGCCGGCCAGCCCGCGCCGCGCGGCGCGCTGCACCTGTGGAGCCTCGACGCCGCGGCGCAGGAGGCGACGGCGGAGGCGATCGCCGCGGATCAGGCGCTCGGCGCGCCGAGCGCGCTGCGCCTCGCGCAGGCGCTCGTGCGCATGGGGTGGCGCGACACGCCGAAGCTCTGGCTGGTGACGCGCGGCGCCCAGGCCGTGGGCGCGGGCTCCGCGGCCGTGTCGGTGGCGCAGGCGCCGCTGTGGGGGCTCGGCAGGACGCTGGCCGTCGAGCTGCCGGAGCTCGGGTGCGCGCGCGTCGATCTGAGCCCGGACGGCGGGGGCGCGGCCGCGAGGGAGGACGCGCTGGCGCTGCTGCGAGAGCTCGAGGCGACGGACGGCGAGGGCGACGTCGCGCTCCGCTCGAGCGGCCGCCACGTGGCGCGCCTCTCGCGCGCCGCGCCGGAGCTGCTCGCGGGCGGGGGCGCGCGCCTCGACGGCGAGGGCTCGTACATGATCGCCGGAGGCCTCGGGGACGTCGCGATGTCGGTGGCCGCCTGGATGGTCGCGCAGGGGGCCCGCCACCTCGCGCTCGTCGCCGAGGACGACACGCTCACGCCGGCCTGGGCCAGCGCCAGGGAGGCGCTCGAGGGGGCGGGCGCCGCGGTGCAGGTCCTCTGCGCCGACGTGGCGCGGCCCGACGACGTGGCCAGGGTGCTGGCGGAGCTCGATCGGGGCGCGCCGCCGCTCCGGGGGATCTTCCTCGTGCCCGAGGCGCTCGAGGACGGGGCCGCGCTGGAGCTCGACGCGGCGCGCCTCCGCGACGGGCTGGTCCGGAGGGCGCTCGGCGCTTGGAACCTGCACGCGACAACCCGCGCGCGGGGGCTCGACCTCTTCGTCCTGTACGCGTCCGGCGCGTCGCTGATCGGCGCTCCCCGGCAGGCCGCCGACGCGGCGGCGAGCGCGCTCCTCGGCGCGCTCGCCCAGCACCGGCGCGCGAGCGGGCTCCCGGCGCTGAGCGTCCACTGGGGCGACCTCGCGGCGCGCGGCCCGGAGGCGGGGCCGCAGCGCCCGGCGGCGCGGCCGTCGCACAGGGGGATCGGCAGCTTCACGCCCGCGCAGGGCGCGGAGGTGCTGGCGCGGGTGCTCGCCGCCGATCTGCCCGAGATCGGGGCGATCGACCTGAACCTGCGCCAGTGGGTCGAGTTCTATCCGAGCGCGGCGGGCGCGCCGCTCCTGTCGGAGCTCCTGCGCGACGAGCGCGGCCCCGAGGCGGCGGCGCCGCCGGCGGCGTCGCGCCTGAAGGCGGCGCTGGAGGGCGCGCGGCCCGAGCGCCGCGCGGCCGTCGTGGAGCAGCACGTGCGCGAGGAGCTCGGCAAGAGCCTGCGCCAGGACGCGTCCCGCATCCCGCGGCTCGCGCCGTTCAGGAGCCTCGGCCTCGACTCGCTGATGGCCATCGAGCTCCGGAACCGGCTGGAGTCGACAACAGGGCTCAAGCTGTCGGCCGCGCTGCTGTTCACCTACGGCGACGTGGCGTCCCTCAGCGACCACCTGCTGCGCGAGCTCGGGCCCGCGCCGGGGCCGGCAGAGGCGGCGCAGCGCGCACCCGGGAGCGGAGGCGCCGCCGCGCCGCCCGATCCGCTGTCGGGCCTCGAGGAAGAGATCGCGGGCATGTCGGACGACAGGGCCGAGGAGCTGCTGCTCCAGAGCATCCTGTCCGTCGCGGGAGGGCCGGTCGGATGAGCAGCGAACCTCTGCCTGTCGTCAAGCAAGCGCTCCTCACCATCAAGAAGCTGCAGGCGAAGCTCGACGCCGAGGCGCGCGCGAGGACCGAGCCCATCGCGATCGTCGGGATGGCGTGCCGCTTCCCCGGCGCCGCGACCCCGGAGGCGCTCTGGGAGCTGCTCGAGCAGAAGCGGGACGCGGTGACCGAGGTCCCGGCGGCGCGGTGGCCCGTCGACGCGCCGGAGCCCGGCGGGGCCGAGCAGCGCGCCGCGCGCTGGGGCGCGTTCGTGAAGGACGTGGACCTCTTCGACGCGCGCTTCTTCGGGATCACGCCGCGCGAGGCGAAGAGCATGGACCCGCAGCAGCGCCTGCTGCTCGAGGTGACCTGGGAGGCGCTGGAGCGCGCGGGGCAGCCGCCGGAGCGGCTCGCGGGGACGCGGGCCGGGGTGTTCGTGGGCGTCGTGATGACGGACTACGATAGGGTCTGCGCGGCCGAGGAAGCGGCGCTGGACATGTACGCCATCACCGGCACCGGGCACTGCTTCCCGGCCGGGCGGCTGTCCTACGTCCTCGGGCTGCAGGGCCCGAGCATGGCCGTGGACACGGCGTGCTCGTCGTCGCTCGTCGCGATCCACCTCGCCTGCCAGAGCCTGCGCGCCGGGGAGAGCTCGCTCGCCGTGGCGGGCGGCGTCAACCTCATGCTCGCGCCGTGGCTGACGCAGGCGCTCGCCGCGTCGCAGGCGCTCTCCGTCGACGGGCGCTGCAAGACGTTCGACGCCCAGGCGAACGGCTTCGTGCGCGGCGAGGGCTGCGGGATGATCGTGCTGAAGCGGCTCTCGGACGCCCTCGCCGACGGCGACCCGGTGCTCGCGGTGATCCGCGGCTCGGCCGTGAACCAGGACGGCCGCTCCACGGGCCTGACGGCGCCGAGCGTCCTCGCGCAGAAGGCCCTCCTGCGGCAGGCGCTCGAGAGCGCCGGCGTCTCCGCCGCGGACCTCGGGTACATCGAGGCGCACGGGACCGGGACGCCGCTCGGCGATCCGGTCGAGATGGAGGCGCTGTCCGACGTGATCGGCGCGCCGCGCGAGGACGGCTCCACCTGCGTCCTCGGGGCGTTGAAGACGAACATCGGGCACCTCGAGGCGGCCGCCGGGGTCGCGGGCGTCATCAAGGCGGTGCTCGCGCTGCAGCGCGGGGAGATCCCGGCGAACCTGCACTTCAAGGCGCTCAACCCGCGGATATCGCTGGAGAAAACGCCGTTCGTCATCCCGACAGAGCCCGTCCCATGGCGGCCGGGGGCGCGGCGCCGGCTGGCGGGGGTGAGCTCGTTCGGGATGAGCGGGACCAACGCCCACGCCGTGCTGGAGGAGGCGCCGCGCCCGCCGGCGGCCGCGGGCGACGACGCCGCGGTCGACGATGTCGCTGTCGTCGTCCCGCTGTCCGCGCGCAGCCCGGGGGCGCTCCTCTCGCTGGCGCGGTCGTACAGGGACTTCCTGGCCGGCGGGGACCGCGCGGGGGCGCCGTCGCTCCGGGACGTCGCCTACACCGCGGCGGTCCGGCGCGGGCACCACGAGCACCGCCTCGCGGCGGTGGCGCGCTCGCGCGAGGAGCTCTGCGCGCTGCTCGACGCGGCCGCGGGCGGCGCGGAGCGCCAGGGGCTCGCGCGCGGCCAGGCGAGCGCGGAGCAGCGGCCGAAGGTGGTGTTCGTGTTCCCGGGCCAGGGGTCGCAGTGGCCGGGCATGGGGCGCGATCTGCTCGCGAGCGAGCCTGTGTTCCGCGAGGCGATCGAGGCGTGCGACGCGGCGATCCGGCGGGAGACCGGGTGGTCGCTCCTCGACGAGCTGGGCGCGGACGAGGGCCGCTCGCGGCTCGGGCAGATCGACGTCGTCCAGCCGGCGCTGTTCGCGATGGAGGTCGCGCTCGCGGCGCTGTGGCGGTCGTGGGGCGTGGAGCCCGACGCGGTGGTCGGCCACAGCATGGGCGAGGCGGCGGCCGCGCACGTCGCCGGGGCGCTGAGCCTGGACGACGCGGCGCGGGTCATCTGCCGCCGGAGCAGGCTGCTGCGCCGGCTGAGCGGGCGCGGGGCGATGGCGGTCGTGGAGCTGCCGCTGGAGGAGGCCGAGGCGGCGATCGCCGGCCACCGGGACAGGCTGTCGGTGGCGGCGAGCAACAGCCCGCGGTCGACGGTGGTGGCCGGCGCGCCGGAGGCGCTGGAGGAGGTGCTCGCGGCGCTGTCGAGGCAGGGCGTCTTCTGCCGGCAGATCAAGGTGGACGTGGCGTCGCACAGCCCGCAGGTGGATCCGCTCCGCGGCGAGCTCCTCGAGGCGCTCCGCGAGCTCGCGCCGGGGCCGCCCCGCGTGGCGATGCGGTCGACGGTGACGGGCGGCTGGTGCGACGACGAGGCGCTCGACGCCGGCTACTGGGCGCGGAACCTGCGGGAGCCGGTGCTGTTCTGCCAGGCGGTGGAGGAGCTGCTCGAGGGCGGCCACGCGATCTTCGTGGAGATGAGCCCGCACCCGGTGCTGCTCCCCGCCGTCGAGGAGGCGCTGCGCCACGGCGACAACGGCGGGGCGGCGGTGCCGTCGCTGCGCCGGGACCAGGGGGCGCGGCGCGTGCTGCTGGAGTCGCTCGCGACGCTCTACGCGCGCGGCTACCCGGTGGCGTGGGCGCGCCTGTTCCCCGCGCGGGGGCGCTGCGTCCCGCTGCCGACCTACCCGTTCGAGCGCGAGCGGCACTGGATCGACACGGGCGCGCGGCCGCCCGGCGCGCCCCGGCGGCCGCGGCACGCGCGTGGCGAGGCGTCGGCGCACCCGCTCCTCGGCGCGTCGTTCTCGGTCGCCACCCAGCCCGGCGCGCGCTTCTGGGAGCGGGACCTGAGCCCCGACGGGGCGCTGGCCTACCTGGCGGACCACCGGGTCGAGGGCGAGATCGTCCTGCCGGGCGCGGCCTACATCGAGATGGCGCTCGCCGCGGCGGCGGAGGTCCACGGCGAGGGGGCGCACGCTGTCGAGGACGTGACGTTCGAGCGCATGCTGGCGCTCCCGGAGGCGGGCGCGCGGCCGGTCCACGTCGCGCTCGTCGACGACGGCGCTGGGCGCGCCTCGTTCCAGGTGTTCACGCGGGACGACGAGGGCGGCGGCTGGACGCGCCACGCCGCCGGCGGCGTGCTCGCGCAGCCGCCCGGCGGCGCCGAGGCGGTGGGCGACATCGGCGGCATCGGCGACATCCGGGCGCGCTGCCCGGCGGCCGTCTCGGCCGCGGAGCACAACGAGCGGATGCGCGCGATCTCGATCCAGTACGGCGCGAGCTTCCAGGGCCTGGAGCAGCTATGGCTCGGCGAGCGCGAGGCGCTCGGCCGGGTGCGCGCGCCGGACGGCGTGGCGTCGTCGGCGGCGGCGTACCGGCTCCACCCCGCCCTCCTGGACGCCTGCTTCCAGGTGCTGGCGAGGCTGCTCCTCGCCGACGACGCGCTGCGCGCGGGCGACGGCGCGCTGGTCCCGGTCGGGGTCGAGCTCGTGCGGGTCCACGGGCGCCCGGCCCGGACGGCGTGGGTGCACGCGCGCCTGCGCCCGCGCGAGGCCGGGGAGGTCGGGCCGCCCGCGGGGGATCTGCGGATCCTCCAGGACGACGGGCAGGTCGTGGCCGAGGTCCGGGGGATGCGCGCGCAGCGGCTCGCTGCCGGCGCGCTCGCCGGGCGCCATCCCGCGGAGGAGTGGCTGATCGCGCTCGACTGGCGCTGGGCCGGCGATCTCCAGGAAGCGCCGGCGAAGGCCGCCGCGCCGTCCGCGGGCGTCTGGGTGATCTTCATGGACCGCGGCGGCACGGGGGCGGCCCTGGCGTCGCTGCTCGAGGGGCGAGGGGAGGCGTGCGTGCGGGTCGCCGCGGGCGCGCGCTACCGCCGCGTCGAGCCGGCGCTCTTCGAGGTGGATCCGGCCGATCCCGAGGGCTACCGCGCGCTGCTCCACGACGCGCTCGGCGGCGACGCGGCGTGCCGCGGGGTGGTGCACCTCTTCAGCCTGGACGCGGCCGCGGCGGACGCCACGACAGCGGCGACGCTCGAGGCGGATCAGCGCCTCGGGAGCCTGAGCGCGCTCTACCTGGCGCAGGCCGTCCTCCAGCGCAGGTGGCGCGACCCGCCGCCGGCGTGGCTCGTCACGCGCGGGGCGCAGCCCGCGGGGGCGGGGGCTTCGCCGCTGTCCGTGGCGCAGGCGCCGCTCTGGGGGCTCGGGCGCACCCTCGCCATGGAGCACCCGGAGATCGGCTGCGCGCGCGTGGACCTCGACCCGGTCTGGGCCGCCGACGAGGCAGCGCGCGCCCTGCTCGGCGCGATCTCGGCGAGCGACGGGGAGGACCAGATCGCGCTGCGCGCGGACGGGCGGTACGTGGCGCGCCTCGCGAGGAGCTCCTTCGCCGCGTGCGCGGCCGCGGCGCGGCGCGGGGCCGGCGGGGCGCCGGCCCGGCCGGGCGTGCGCGCGGACGGCACGTACATGATCGCCGGCGGGCTCGGGGGCCTCGGGCTCGGCCTGGCCGGGTGGCTGATCGCGCAGGGCGCCCGCCACGTCGCGCTCGTCGGCCGGAGCGGCCCGACGGAGGCGGCGCGGGCGGCGATCGACGCCATGCAGGCGCAGGGGGCCCGGGTGCTGGCGCTCCGCGGCGACGTGTCGCGGCCGGACGACGTGGCCCGGGTGCTCTCCGAGATCGACGCGCAGATGCCGCCGCTCTGCGGGGTCGTGCACGCGGCCATGGTGCTCGAGGACGCGACGGCGCTCTCGCTCGACGCGGAGCGCTTCGGACGGGTGATGGCGCCCAAGGTGCAGGGCGCGTGGAACCTGCACGAGGCGACGCGCGACCGCGGGCTGGACCTCTTCGTGATGTACTCGTCCGCGGCCTCGCTGCTCGGGCCCTCGGGGCAGGGCAGCTACGCCGCGGCCAACGCGTTCCTCGACGCGCTCGCGCACCACCGCCGCGCGCTCGGCCTCCCGGCGCTGTCCATCGACTGGGGCATGTTCTCGGAGGCGGGCGGCGTCGCGGCGCGGGGGCTCGGGGACCGCCTTACGCACCGCGGCGTCGGCGGCTTCACGCCGGCGCAGGGGCTCGAGGTCCTGGGGCGGCTGCTCGAGGGCGCGCCGGCGCAGATCGCGGTGCTCCGGCTGGATCTGCGCCAGTGGCTCGAGTTCTACCCGAGCGCGGCGGGCGCCCCCTTCCTGTCGGAGCTGCGGCAGGCGGAGCGGAGCAGGGCGCGCGAGGCGCGCGAGACGCCCGACGCGGCCCGCGCGCCGCGCCTCCGCGAGGCGCTGATCGAGGCGGAGCCCGCCGAGCGCGCGCGGCTCCTCGAGGAGCACCTCAGGGAGCAGCTCGGGCGGGTCATCCACCTCGGCGCGGCCATGGTTGACGCGACGGCGACGTTCCGCAGCCTGGGCGTCGACTCGCTCATGGGCCTCGAGCTGCGCAACCGCCTCGAGGCGAGCCTCGGGATCAGGCTCTCGGTCGCGCTGCTGTTCACCTACCCGACGGTGGCGTCGCTGGCGCAGCACCTGATCGACAGGATGGACCTGCCGGCGCCGGACGCGCCGCCCGCGCCGCCGACGACGGCGAGCGCGGCGCTCGGCGAACCACCGCGCGCCGCGCCTCCGGCGCAGCTCAGCCGGGACGAGATCCTCGCGTTCATCGATGAATCCCTGAACCGCGTGAACAACGGCCAGGACGAGATCCTGGGGAGCGAGAGACGATGAGCACCTCCGCCATATCCGAAGACGATTACCTCTCACGCCTTCTCAAGGCGGCGACCGTCATCAAGGAGCTCGAGGCCAGGCTCCGCGCGGTCGAGCGCGAGAAGACCGAGCCGATCGCGATCATCGGCATGGGCTGCCGCTTCCCCGGCGGGGCGGACGATCCGGAGCGCTACTTCCGCCTGCTCGAGGCGGGCGTCGACGCCGTGTCCGAGGCGCCTGCGGGGCGCTTCGCGCTCGATCCGCCCGGGTACGACGCCCTGCCCTGGGGCGCTTTCCTGAAGGAAGTCGACAGGTTCGACGCGCAGTTCTTCGGGATCTCGCCGCGCGAGGCCGTGAAGATGGACCCGCAGCAGCGCCTGCTCCTCGAGGTGGCCTGGGAGGCGCTGGAGCACGCCGGCATCGCCGCCGATCGGCTGGCGGGGACGCGCACCGGCGTCTTCGTCGGCATCACCACGAACGACTACCAGCTCCTCAGCGCCGCGGGGGCGCCGGAGGAGCAGGACGCGTACGCCGCGACGGGCAACGGCCACTGCTTCCCGGCCGGGCGGCTGTCCTACGCGCTCGGCCTGGAGGGGCCGAGCCTCGCGGTGGACACGGCGTGCTCGTCGTCGCTCGTCGCCGTCCACCTCGCCTGCCAGAGCCTGCGCGCCGGCGAGAGCACGCTCGCGCTGGCCGGCGGGGTCAACCTCATCCTGTCGCAGCTCATCACGCGGCTCATCGCGCAGCTCCAGGCGCTCTCGCCCGACGGGCGCTGCAAGACGTTCGACGCGCGCGCGAACGGCTTCGTCCGCGGCGAGGGGTGCGGGGTCGTCGTGCTCAAGCGCCTGTCCGACGCGCTGGCGGACGGCGACCGCGTCCTCGCGCTGATCCGCGGATCGGCGGTCAACCAGGACGGCCGCTCCTCCGGCCTCACCGCGCCGAACCTCCTCGCGCAGCAGGCGATGCTCCGGCAGGCGCTGCAGAGCGCCCGCGTCTCGCCCTCGGACGTGGGGTATGTCGAGACCCACGGGACCGGGACCTCGCTGGGCGATCCCATCGAGGTGGAGGCGCTCGCCGGCGTGCTCGGGCAGCCCCGCGACGACGGCTCGGTGTGCGCGCTCGGCGCGGTCAAGTCGAACATCGGGCACCTGGAGGCCGCGGCCGGGGTGGCGGGGCTGATCAAGGCGGTGCTCGCGATGCAGCACGGGGTCATCCCGGCCAACCAGCACTACAGGACGCTGAACCCGAGGATCGATCTCGCCGGGACCCCGTTCGTCCTCCCCACGCAGAACCTGCCCTGGGCGGCGGGGGGCAAGCCCCGCATCGCCGGCGTGAGCTCGTTCGGGCTGAGCGGCACCAACGCGCACATCGTGCTGCAGGAGGCGCCCGCGCCCGCCGCGGCCGCCGTCGCGGGCGCGCTTCGATCCGCCGTCGTGGTGCCGCTCTCGGCCCGCAGCCCGGGCGCGCTCGTCGCGCTGGCGCAGGCGTACCACCGCCACCTGACCGAGGCGCCGCGCGACGGCGCCGCGAGCGTGCACGACATCGCCGCCACGGCGGCCGTCCGGCGGAGCCACCACGAGCACCGCGCGGCGATCGTGGCCCGCTCCACGGACGAGCTGGCCGACGCGCTCGCGGCGCTCGCCTCCGGCGCGTCGCGCCCGGGGATCGCGAGGGGCCGGGCCAACCCGGCGTCGCGGACCCGCCTCGCGTTCGTGTTCTCGGGGCAGGGATCGCAGTGGGTGGGCATGGGGCGCGCGCTCCTCGCGACCGAGCCCGTCTTCCGGGCGGCGCTCGAGGCGGTCGACGCTGTCGTGAAGCAGCACGCCCCGTTCTCGCTCGCAAGCGAGCTCGCCGCGCCGGAGGCGAGCGCGCGCCTCGACGAGACCGAGGTGGCCCAGCCGGCGATCCTGGGCATCCAGATCGCGCTGTCGGCGCTCCTCGGCGCGTGGGGCGTCGCGCCCGACGCGGTGATCGGGCACAGCGTGGGCGAGATCGCCGCCGCGTACGTGGCCGGCGTGCTCAGCCTGGAGGAGGCGGTCCGGCTCGCGGTGATCCGCGGGCGAATCATGCAGCGCGCGACGGGCGGCGGGAAGATGGCCTCCGTCTCGCTGAGCGCCGCGGACGCGGCCCGCGCGCTCGAGGGGGTCGAGGACCGGCTCTGCGTCGCCGCGATCAACGATCCCGGCTCGGTGGTGCTGTCGGGCGAGGCGGCCGCGCTCGCGGAACTCGTGGAGCGCCTCGGGCAGCGGGGCGTGGCGTGCCGCTCGCTGAACGTCGATTACGCGTTCCACTCGCCGCAGATGACGCCGCTCGCGGGCGAGCTCATCGCGGCGCTCGGCCCGATCGCGCGGCGGCGCGCGTCGCTGCCGATGTACAGCACCGTGACCGGGGCGCGGGTGTCCGGCGCGGAGCTCGACGCTGTGTACTGGGCGCGGAACATGCGGGAGCCGGTGCAGCTCGCCCGCGCCGTCGAGGCGGCGATCGCCGACCAGCACCGCGCCTTCCTGGAGGTGGCGCCGCAGCCGGCGCTCGCCGGCTACCTGGAGCGGTGCCTCGCCGCGTCGTCGGCCGAGGGGCACGCGATCCCCACGCTGCGCCGGGGGAAGGACGAGCTCCGGTGCCTGATGCAGTCGGTCGGGGCGCTGTACGCCTGCGGCGCCGCCGTGGATTTCCGGCGGCTCTACCCCGAGGGGCGCTTCGTCGCGCTGCCGACGTACCCCTGGCAGCGGCAGCGGTACTGGCTCAACGCGTCGCCCGAGCCGCGGGCGCCGCGCCGCGAGGCCGCGCCGGCCGCTCCGCGCCCGGGCGCGCTGCTCCTCGACGGCGTCCCGATGGCGCGCGACGGCGTCGCCGCGGCGGCCAGCGTCATCGCCGCCACGGCCAGCCTCATCGCGGCGGCGGGCGACGGCGCGGCGCTGGACGGCGCGGGCGCGGCGCTGGACGGCGCGGACGCGGCGCTGGACGGCGCCGCCCCGGCGGCGCGCGCGCCCGGGACGCCGACGCCCTGGGTCGAGCGGCTGCTGGCGCTCCCCGCCGAGGCGCGGACGGAGGAGGTCGAGGCCGCCGTGCGGGCCGACGTGGCGGCGGTCCTGCTGCTGCCGGACGCGCGCGACATCCCGACGGATCTCCCGCTGCGCGAGCTCGGGATGGACTCGCTCATGGCGGTGGATCTGCGCCACGAGCTGTCCGCGCGCACCGGCCAGCCGGTGCCGTCGACGCTCGCGTACGAGTATCCGACGGTCCAGCTCCTCACGCGCTACCTGCTCGAGCACCTGCCGCCGGCGGAGCGCGGTGTCGACGGACGTCGGTGACAGGCGCGCGGGCGCGCGGGCGCGGAGCCCGCGGCCACGTCGGGGGTGGCGCCGATTGAAGACGTGAACGGCGAAGGCAAGAAGGAGGTTTCCATGAAGGTCTATGGCATGCCGGAGAGCACGTGTACCCAGAAGGTCTTGACCGTCCTCGCCGAGAAGGAGCACGAGGCCGAGCTCGTCGAGGTGAACGTGCTGAAGGGCGAGGACAAGACGCTCCCCGAGCACCTGGCGCGGCACCCGTTCGGGGAGATCCCCGTGCTCGAGGACGACGGGTTTCTTCTCTACGAGTCGCGGGCGATCATCCGTTACCTCGATCAGCGCCTCCCCGGCACCTCGCTCACGCCGCGCGACATCCGGGAGTGGGCGCGGATGGAGCAATGGATCAGCTCCGAGCAATCGTATCTCAGCGGGCCGGCCTATGACGTGATCCGGAGCGGGCCTGTCTACAACCTCGTCTGGAGCAGCCCTGGCGCTGTGTACTTCCCCCCGCCGCCCGACGAGCCGATGCTGAAGAAGGCCAGGAAGGACGTGGCCCTGGCGTTCGACGTCATGGACAGGACGCTCTCGACCCAGCCGTACCTCGCCGGCGGGAGCTTCTCGCTCGCGGACATCACGCACATGCCGTACATCAATTACCTGATCGCCTCCGGCGGCGGCGATTTCGTGTCGAGCCGGCCCGGCGTGGCGGCCTGGTGGGAGCGCGTCACATCGCGCCCGTCGTGGCGCAAGGTAGGGAGGGTGCTGGGACAGTCCTGAGCGTCGATCACGCCATCTCCGTCATCCCTCTTCCTTTGCCTGCTTCATGGACTCGGCGCCGGCGCGCCGTCGCAACCGAATAAGGAGCTCTCAGATGGAACATGCCGACACGCTCGTTGTGCACGCACACGCCTTGACCATGCGCGGAGACGGCGTGGGATACGTCGGCGACGGGGCGGTCGCGATCGAGGGCGGGCGCATCGCGGCGGTCGGCACGACCGCGGAGCTCTCGGCGCGGTTCACCGCCGAGGAGCGGATCGACGCGACCGGCCACGCCATGCTCCCGGGGTTCATCAACGCGCACCTGCACTCGCCGGTCAACGTGATCCGCGGCGTGGCGCAGGACGTGGACCACTGGCTCGAGAAGGCCTACTGGATCTACTACAAGTACGTGAACGACGCGGACGCGCTCGCGCGCTCGCGCTTCACCCTCCTCGAGGGGATCAAGTCGGGGATAACCACCTTCCTCGACCACATCGCCCCTTTCCCCGGCTGGCCGCAGGCGTACGCGGCCGCGGGCGTCCGGGGTCGCCTCGCCGCCTCGATCAGCGCGCTCGGCATGGACGCGAAGCTCGACGGGCTCTATCCGCTCGATCCGGAGGTCGGCGACGACATCGACGCGGCCGTCGCGTTCGCGCGCGAGTGGAACGGCGCGGCGGAGGGGCGCATCACCGTGCTGCTCGGGCCGGTCGCGGCGGACGTCGTTCTCCGGGAACACCTGCAGAAGATCAAGCGCGCCGCCGATCGCGAAGGCCTCATGATCCACATGCACGTGGCCCAGGGAGATCGGGAGATCGCGCAGGTGCTCGCGCGCCACGGCCAGCGGACCCCGGCGTACCTCGACGAGCTCGGCTACCTGGACGATCAGCTCATGGCCGTCCACCTCACCGAGGCGACGCCGGACGAGGTGCAGCTCATGGCCCGCCGCGGCGTCCGCATGATGCTCTGCTCCAGCGCCATCGGCCTCATCGACGGCATCGTGCCGCCGGCGCTCGCCTTCAAGCAGGCGGGCGGCATGGTGGCCCTCGGCTCGGACAACAGCGCGTGCTCGATGTTCAACGAGATGCGGCTCACCGCGCTGTTCAACAAGATCGCGCGGCGCGACCCGAAGGTGATGCCGCCCTGGGAGGTGCTGCGCATGGCGACCATCGACAGCGCGCGGGCGATCGGCCTCGGGGATCAGATCGGGTCGCTGGACGTGGGCAAGCAGGCCGACCTGATCCTCATCGATCTCCGCGAGCCGAGCCTCGCCCCGCTGCTCGACTCCCCGGTGCGGAACATCGTGCCGAACCTCGTGTACAACGCGCGCGGCACCGAGGTGAAGCGGGTGATTGTCGCGGGGCGGACGGTGATGCGCGACGGCCAGGTGCTCACGATGGACGAGCGCGCGGTGCTCGAGGAGGCGCAGGCCGCGGCGGACGCCATCGCGCGCCAGGTGGCGTCCGACCCGGGGCACGACGGGCTGGCGCTCGTCGCGGCGACGAGGAGCGGCAAGCTGTGAGGATGGATCGCGCGACGCCGGGGCGGCCGGGGTCGCGACGGGGAGGTCAGCCATGGTGAAGGCGCGTCAAGCCAGCGTCGCGGACATCGATGCGATCATGCGGGTCGAGGAGGACTGGCCCGAGTACCAGCGGGCGACCCGGGAGACGATGCTCGTCCGGCTCGCGAAATTCCCCCAGGGGTTCTGGGTCTTCGAGCAGGACGGCGAGATCATCGGCACGCTCACGAGCTGCCCGACGAGGTACGAGCGCAGCGGGCGCAAGGGCTTCAGGAGCTGGGATGAGGTGACCAACAACGGCAACCTGCCGGACATCGACATGGCCACCGCGAACGCCCTCTACCTCGTGTCGGGCACGATCCGGCGGGAGGCGCGCGGGGCCCGGGGCTATGCGCTCCTCATCGAGACGCCGGTCAGGCTGGCCGAGGAGCTCGGCCTCGATTACGTCGTCGCCGGGGCGAAGATCCCCGGTTATGACGCCTACTGCCGGCGGCACGGCGAGGTGGACGCGCGCGACTACGCGTTCATGGAGCTGAACGGCTGCCTCCTCGATCCGTTCCTCGAGGTGTACAGGGGCTACGGGTTCACCGTACCCGACAGGGATCACATCGTCAGCGACTTCTACCCTGACATCCCGAGCCGCAACCACGGGGCGATCGTCGTGCGGGAGCTCAAGCGCTCGGGCAGGGGTGATGGCGGGCCCAGCGGTCGATGAGCGCGGCGTGGGCTGTGACACGCCTGTGGGGCTTCGCACGCGACGTGCGGTGACGTATGGACTTTCCAGACTCGCCTGCGAGCCGTGGGCCGCATGTCTGGCGTCGTGTCGAAGCGTGCGATGACGGCTGTGCACGTCATCACACCTCGGGCGTGCTGCCCTACATTTACAGCGGCCAGCGCGCAGGATCGCCTGGCCGAACCCTCCGTTCCATCCTGGCACCTCAGTTTTTCTGATTCCGTTCGTCCAGGTGTTCGCTCATGGGGCCGTTTGTCCGCAGCGGTGCTACGATACATGGTACCCCCGCATTCACCAGGAGTCGGTCCACGATGGGAGTCCATGGCGCTGCGCCAAGATACGATCTTCTCGGTCCTGAGTTCTCCGCCAATCCACACCCGACGCTCCAGCGCATGCGGACCGAGGACCCCGTCTACTGGGACCCTCGGCTCGACGTCTACTGTCTGACCCGCTACGAGGACGTGCAGCTCATCCTGCGGGATCCGCGCTTCTCGGCGGAGCGCGTCGATTACTACACCAGCGGCGTCCCTGCGCTCTTGCGGCAGAAGCTGAAGCGGTACGATGAGTTCATCTCTCACTGGATGGTGCTCGCCGACCCTCCCAGGCACACGCGGCTGCGCAGCCTCGTGGCCAGGGCGTTCACGCCGCAGGTGGTCGAGGGGCTGCGCCCGCTGGTCCAGCGGATCGCGGACGAGATGATCGACGCGGCGTCGGCCAGCGGGCGCATGGACCTCATCGGCGACCTCGCGTATCCGCTGCCCGGCGTCGTCATCGGGAGGCTGCTCCGGATCGCGCCGGCGGACACCGAGCGGCTCAAGGGGTGGTCCGACGCCCTCTTCCGGCTGCTCGGGGCGCCGATGCCCGACGAGGCGACCATCGAGCTCGGCCATCAGGGGGTCGTCGGGTTCGAGGGGTTCCTTCGCGACCTGATCAACGAGCGGCGGGCGCACCCCGGCGACGACGTCCTCAGCCGGCTCCTGGTCGCGGAGGAGCAGGGCAGCATGCTCAGCGACGCCGAGCTGATATCGACGTGCGCGCTGCTGCTCGCCAGCGGTCACGAGACGACGACGCACCTCATCGGCAACGGCGCGCTGGCCCTGATCAACAACCCTGACCAGCTGCAGAAGCTCCGGGAGGATCCGCAGCTCATCGACAAGGCGGTGGAGGAGATCCTGCGCTACGACGGCGCCGGGTACCAGTCCTCGCGCCGCGCCCGCGAGGACGTCGAGATCGGCGGCGTGCGCATCGAGGCGGGGAAGATCGCCTTCGGCTTCCTCCACGCGGCGAACCGCGACCCGGCCCGCTTTCCGGACCCGGACCGGATGGACATCCTGCGCAAGGACACCCGGCACGTCGGGTTCGGCGGCGGGACGCACTTCTGTCTGGGCGCCCAGATGGCGCGCGTCCAGGCGCAGGTCGTGCTCAACACGATCGTCCAGCGGCTGCCAAACCTCGCGGTCGCCGAGCCCCGCCTGGAGTGGATCCCGAGCTTGCTCATCCGCGGCCTCCGCGCGCTCCCGGTGACCTTCTCCGCCTGAGCGCGCGGCGGCCGCCCGTCAGACCAGCCCGGGGATCGCGCAGCGGTCGTCGAGGGGCCGGCCGATCATGGCGTGTCAGGCCGGCGGCGGCGTGGGGCGAGCCCGCTTCACGGCCGCAGGTAGAGCACCTCGGCGCCCGCGTCACCCCTCGCCGCACACGCCGCACCAGGGCAGCTTCACCAGCGTGTTGTGCGACGTCTCGAGCGTCGAGAGGTCCTGGATCAGCACCCGACCCCCGAGCCTCGACGGCGTGTACTCCGAGAGCACCTTGAGCGCCTCCATCGCCGCGAGGTGGCCGAGCATCTGCGCCATCGCGCCCGCGTGCGGCGGCGACCCGCGCTCGATGGCCGGGGCGCGCGCCGCGAGCGGCGGGTTGAGCGCCTCGGCCGCCGCGCAGACCCGGCACGCCGTCTTCCCCGGGATCACGAGGGGGCCGAGGACGGCCGTCGTCCCCGCGAGGTGCGCGAAGAGCGAGGCGACCTGCGCGCGGTGGCCGAACCGCGCCACGCGCGTGAGGAGCACCGCGTCGTCGCCGCGCGCCGCCGCGACGACCAGGTGAGGGCGCCCCTCCGGCGAGAGGAGGTCCCCCGCGTCGAGCGCCGCGGCGGGGCTCTCGTCCACGCGGCACCGCGGCGCGCGCTCGCGGATCAGCGCCGCCACGGCGCCGCGGCGGGGCGCGCCGAGCGCCGCCTGGCCGCGCTCCCGGAGCACCGCCGCGTCGCGCGGGCCGACCGCGCCGTCGTCGATCAGGCGCAGCGCGGCGATCCCCGCTGCGGCGAGCGCGAGGGCCGCCGCGGCGCCCCAGGGCTCGAGGCCCACGACGAGCACGCGCGCGCTCGCCAGCCGCTGCGCCGCCTGCTGCGGGGCCGACGACCACCTGCGGAGGAACTCGGCCTGCCCGCGGAGGCGCTCGAGATCCGCGGGCTCCGCCGCGTCGGGCGCCGGCTCGACGAGGCCGCGCGCCTCGAGCAGATCGAGGAACGCGGTCACGCTCTCTCTCGAGTAGTCGGCGAGCGCCTCGACGATCGCCTCGCGGTCGCGCGACCCGTCGAGCAGCGGCGCCATCCGCTCGAGGAACGCGCTCACGTCCGCGCCGGTGAGCTGGAAGGTGCCCAGATCGGATCGGAGGATGACCCCCGCGTCCGTGGGCGTGATGCTGGCCGAGCGGCTGAGTCGAATTCTGGACATGGTGCTCTCCGACGCTCCGTGTTCAACCGCGCTGGGCGCCTGCCGGGCCCTCTGCCGGCCCGTGCTGACCGATGCAGACGACGTACATGGGGTCCTCCTCGGGCGGGAGCGCCAGGAAGGCCTTGAGCTCGTCGTCGTAGAAGCCGCCGATCGCCACCGGGCCGAGGCCCATGGCCGTCGCGACGAGGTAGAGGTTCTGGCCGACGTGCCCCGCGTCGAGCCACAGGAAGCGATAGCCGCGCTGGCCGTACTTCCACATGGTGCGGAACGGGACCGCCGTGATGATGACCACGACGTTGGTGTTCAGGACCATGGCCTGAGCCAGCGTCAGATCCGCGAGCGCGGCGTGCGCGAGGCCCTCCCGGCGGAGCTCGAGCTCGTGCGCGCGCGCGTCGTAGTGGTAGAGGCCGTCCGGGAGGTCCTCGACGGCCTGCGTCGCCACGTAGACCTCGAGCGGGTACCGTCCCCCGGCCGAGGGGGTGGGGCGATCGCAGGTCCACTCTCCATCGATCGTGCGCGCACCCCGGACGCCGTAGCTCGCGTGGAGGAGCCGCCCGAGCGCCTCCAGGGGCATCGGCCGGAGGGCGAACTCGCGGATCGACCGGCGTCGCTCCAGCACCGCGCCGAGCGGGGCGTCGATCGCGAAATCGCGCCCCGGCAGCGCCGTGCGCTCCGCCCCGACGTAGGTGCGGAACTGGAGCGGCTGGGTGTCCGCGTCGAACGCCGGTTCCAACGGCCGCGATCTCACGTGAGCGGACTGGAGGTGATAGAGCCGCGCGATGTCCGCCTCTTTGCTCCTTGCCATGGTGTCCTCTCTCAGGCCATCGGATGGGGGTCAGGGTTGATCCCGTAGGGCGCCATCGCGCGGAGGCGCGGGTTGCCGAGCCGCGCGACCTCGTGGCCGAAATGGATCTGCTGGAAGTCGGGCCCGATGGCCCGGACGACACGGAAGGGGGTCGCCGCGAGATCGGGGGACGTCACATCGACGATCGCGATGCGGAGCCCCGCGGCGCTCATGCGGCGCGTGAGCGCGGAGAGCGAGATATGCTCGGGCTCCTCGAGCTGCGAGGCGGTGACCGTGCCGCCCTCGCCGAGGAACGCGAACGCGCCGGCGCGGCTCGGGGGGACGTAGTAGACCGCGTGATCCTCGAGCGAGCGAACATCCTCCGGGCGCTCGGGGATGCCGAGCGCCTCGCCGGTCATGAGGCGGAAGACATAAGTGCCTATCTGGCCCTGTTCCAGGATGGCTTTCCTGATGGCCATGTGGGGGCTCAGGTGAGCGGCGAGCGACACCACGGCGCCGGGCCAGCGCTTGCCGTCGCCGTAGCCCACGCACATCACGGTGGGGATCGCGACGCCGGCGTCGAGGAGATACAGCTCGATCCGGGCGCCGCGCCCCTCGAGCTGCCGGGCGATCTCGCGCACCTCGGCATCGACCGAGTCGTCGGGCAGGATACGTCGGCCGGGACGGCGGGCGAGCCAGGAGATCGTGAAGGCGTCGCGCTCGATGAGCTCGAGCGCGGCCCCGAGCGACGCGCCGGCGATCGTCGCGCCGGCGGCGAGGCCGTTCGAGGTCACCTGGCAGAAATCGGCCCCTCTCGGCGCGCAGTAGTTGAAGTAGGTCGGAAGCGCCGGGACGTACACGGGCGCGCGGGTGTCCATCCAGCGCCCGAGAGCCCACTCGATCGGCGTGCTCGGGTCGAGCCGCGGGTACGGGAACCCGGGGCGGGCGTACTGCTCCTCGCTGTAGAGACAGAGCTGCTCCGGAGCGATGAAGTCGCCCTTCATCTCGGCGACCGAGGAGCGGAGGAGCTCCGCTTTCCGGAAGAGCCCGGAGGAGTAGCGCTCGACCGCCTCGCCCACCGCCCTGACGAGCGCCTCGACGGCCGTGATGCCCTTGCCGGTGCCGAGCTGGGGCTCGTCGCAGTGGTGAGCGTGCTCCGCGCCCTCGGTGTACTTGCTGAGCAGCGCGGTCGCGGTGCGCGGCGCCTCGGGGGCGAGCGCCGGGCTGGCCGCGTCGAGCCGGAGGTGCTGGACGATGCCCGCGCGCGCGTCGACGATGCCGGCCAGGAGCCGGCGGAGCTCCGCGGGATCGCCCGCGTCGCGCAGGCGCGCGGGCGGGCACGCCGGCGCTGTCCCGCGGCGCAGGGCCTCGGCGGCGCCGCCGCAGACCGGGCACCAGGGCATCTGCAGGACGGCGTGGGAAGAGACCTCCGGGTCGACGAGGTTCTGCACCAGGAACCGCCCCGCGAGGCGCGCCGCGCGCCGGCGCACGAGCAGATCGACGGCGGCGAGGGCGACGGCGTGGCCCAGGAACGCCGGCACCGGTGCGAGGTAGGTGCGCGCGCGGCGCCCCGGGCGTTCGGCGAGGAGCGCGGCCTGGACGGCGTGGTCGGCCTCCGCGCGCCGGCTGGTCGCGAGCCTCCGGAGACGGTAGCAGTTCCAGCACGCGGTCTCGCCGGGCACGACGGCCGGGCCGATCACCGCCTCGATCCCGTCGAGGTGGGCGCTCAGCGAGAGGGTGGAGCGCGCGTGGGCGAAGCGGGCGACGCCCTGGAGGACGAGGAGATCGTCGCCCGGCACGCAGGCGAGGATCAGGTCCCAGGCCGTGTCCTCCTCGACGAGGGGGCGACCCGCGGCGGCGCGCAGCGTCCCCGACGTGACCGCGCACCCGGGCGCGATCCGCGAGATCGCGGCGGACAGGGCGCCGGCGCGCTCCTCGCCGAGATCCGCCTCGGCGAAAGGGCCGAGATCGTCCGCCGTGACCTGCCGGTCGTCGACCGCGCGCAGCGCGCCGACGCCCGCCGACGCGAGCTGCGCGGCCGCGACGGCCCCCCACGGCTCGAGCCCGACCACGAGGACGCGCGACCGCGCGAGCGCCTCGCGCGCCTCGTCCGGTTCCGGCGCGGGCGGCGCGGTCCTGTCGAGCGGTGAAGCGGCGGTCGATGAGCTGGGCAGTTGCGTGGACACGCGAGCTCTCCAGGAAGGATGAGCGCGGCCAGGCTTCGACCTGCGCCGCGCTCTCCTTCGGCAAAGAGTGTTGAACCTGTTGAGAAGCGACGTGGCGACAAGCGAAGGCGAGGAGAAGTCGGCGAGGCGGCCTGGGGGGGCGAGCGCGCTCGGAGAGTTGCGATATTCCTCGCGCGCTCGCTCTGGGCTCGCGCTGCCCGCGATCGTGCCTGGGCTCAGGCGCAGCCGCAGCGGCAGCGGCAGCGGCAACGGCAGCTACAGGAACAGCTACAGCTACAGGAACAGCTACAGGAACAGCTACAACGGCAGGAGCAGCTACAGCTACAGTTACAACTACAGCTACAATTGAAGCTGGCCGGGGCCGTTGTTTCCATCTCCTCCAATCTCTCGCTCAGTTCATTGATGGCGTCACGGATCTCCGTTACCGCAACATCCAGATCCTTGGGTTTGTCATTCGGGTTGTTCGAATCACTCATGGCAGAGCCTCCCACGAGTAGGTGGGGCACGCAAAGGGTGTTCGTCAATCGATGCTTCCTGTATGATGGGCGTAATGCGCCGATGCGATCTCCGCTGTGCGCTCGTTCTTCGGGTTGGCGCGTCGCTTCCGCCTTGTTCACGGTCCTCGTCCGACTCCACCGCTGCCCATCGCCGCCGCCGTCGATGAAGTGCCTTCCTCGCGCTGCTCCGCGCGAGACGAGGAAACCTGGATAAACGGCGCGTTGCGTGGCGCGCACCCGTCGCGCCGCGGATGCGCCTCGTTTCATTGCCTTTCTGCGCACCCTCCTGTACCCGGGGCGACTCGCTCTCTGGCGCGCGGCGCCAGCCGGTAAAAAGGAGTGTCATGCGTACTACTTCGCTCGAGCTTGGAATTCGTTGTCTCGCTCACGCTGTCGTTCTTGCTTCGTCAACGTGGCTCGCGGGCTGCAGCGTCACCGAGAGCCCTTCGCCGCTCGAGAACACCAAGGTGGATTGTGCGGGCTGCACCGTGTTGAAGGGCGGTATGGTGTTCGACGGCTCGCGCGCGGCCAAGGCGACCGTGGTGCTCGCGGGCGACAGGGTGGAGCAGATCATCTTCGACGAGCGCGGCGTCGAGATCGCGGGCGGCGAGGTCGTGGACGTCGCCGGAAAGACGATCCTCCCCGGGCTGATCGATCTCCACGTTCACTCGCTGAGCGCCGCCGGTCCCTATGCGTATTACGACAGCGACCTCCACCTCGAGGACCACACGAAGGCGATGCTCCGGGCGGGCGTCACCTCGTACCTGGATCTTGGCTCATCCCAGCGCGTCATCTTCGAGCAGCGAGCGCGCGTCCGCGCCGGCGAGATCCTCGCGCCGCAGATCTTCGCGGCCGGGCCGCTGCTCACGCCGACCGGGGGGCACCCCTGCCTCCAGGGCTCCCCGCCCGGCGATTTCTGCGTGTTCATCGACTCGCCCGCCGACGTGGGCGACGCGTTCGCGGCGCTCCTCCCCAGCGAGCCCGACGTCATCAAGATCGTGATCGACTCGGACGGAGCCCGGCCGCGCCTGCAGATCTCGGACGCGTCGATCGCAGCCATCGAGGAGGCCGCCAGCGCCGCGGGCGTCCGCGTCATCGCTCACGTGGCGGAGGCCGCCGACGTCGAGATCGCGCTCGACGCCGGCGTGACGCGCTTCGCGCACATCCCGGACCAGGATCTCATCTCGCGCGAGCTCGCGCGCCGGATGGCCGCCGCGGGGGCCATCGTGGTGCCGGCGCTCTCCGTGATGGACGGCCTGTACCGCGTCGCTCACGGCGCGCTCGATGAGCTCGACGACCCGGCGCTCCGCGACGACGTGCCGGCCGACGTGATCGCCGCCCTGCGCGACCCGTCGCTGCTCGCGGAGACCACGACAGCCCGGTATCGGGAGCTCGTGAAGGGGTGGCGCGGGCACGCGATCGCGAACCTGCTCACCCTGTATCAGGCAGGGGTCACCATCGCCGCCGGCACCGACGCCGGCAACCCGGGCGTCTTCCACGGGCGCGCCATGCACCGCGAGGTCGCGCTCCTCGTCGAGGCAGGGATGCCGCCGATCGACGCGCTCGCCGCCGCGACGCGCACGGCCGCGGACGTGCTCGGGCGGGCCGATCTCGGGCGCCTCGAGGAAGGGGCGCTCGCGGACGTGCTCGTGGTCGACGGCGATCCGCTCGCCGACGTCCGCGCGCTCGAGCGGGTCTCGCGCGTCTACAAATCGGGCGTCCTCCTCGATCGCGACGCGCTCGCGCTGCCCCGCGGGACGAGCCTCGCGCGGCAGCCGCGGACCGGCGCCGGCCCCGGCGAGACGTGCCTCGCCGCGCCCGAGTGCGGCGACGCGCTGTCGTGCAGCCCGGATCAGCGCTGCGCCGCGACCTGCGACGGCCCGTCGACCTGCGGGCCGGGGAGCGCGTGCCTCTTCGACGGCGGCTCGCCCACCGGGGGCTCCTGCGTGCCGGGCGACGGCTGCGATCTCTTCGCGCAGGCATGCGAGAACGGCGCCGCGTGCGTGTTCCTGGGCAACGGCGCGACGTCGTGCTGGTACGCGGGCGCGGGCTCGGGCGGGCAGCCGTGCGACGCCCTCTTCGCCTGCGCGCCCGGCAGCGTGTGCGACCACGAAGCGGGCACCTGCAAGGACCTCTGCGATCCGCGCGGCGAGCGCGCCGCGGCGTGCTCGGGCGGCCGGAAGTGCGTCGACCGCTCGGCGTTCGCGGGGCTCCCCGTGGGCGTGTGCGAGTAGGTCGAGCCGGGCGCGGCGCGCGGCGCCTCGCCCCGCGCTCACCGCGACACGAGCAGCCAGGCGATCACGCTCCCCAGCGTGAAGAACAGGATGCCCGCGCCGGCGAGCACGGCGCGCGACGTCCGCCGCTCGAGGAAGCTGGCCGCGGCCTTGAGGCTGGACGGCGCGGCGATGCTCAGCCGGTCCGGCCCGCTCATCTTCTGGAGCGCGGCGTCGAGCGCCACGACAACGGCGCGCGCGTGGGGGAAGCGGTCGTCCGGATCCTTCGCGAGCAGGCGCATCACGACCGCCTCGAGCGCGGGCGGGACGACGACGCCGGGCGTGCGCTCGGCGATCGGCGGCGGCGCGGCCGACCGGTGCTGCGCGAACAGCGCCGAGGGCTCGACCGCCGTGAACGGGTGCTTGCCCGCGAGCATCTCGTAGAGGATCACGCCGAGCGCGTAGAGGTCGGCGCGCCTGTCGACCGAGCGCATGCCGAGCGCCGCCTCGGGCGCCATGTACGCCACCGTGCCGAGCAGCACCCCGGCGTTCGTCAGCGAGCGGCGCGAGCCGTCGTCGGTGGTGAACGCGAACTGCTCGACCGGCACCTTGGCGAGGCCGAAATCGATGAGCTGGACGCGCTCCTCCGGCCCGTCGAGCACCATGATGTTGAGCGGCTTCACGTCCCGGTGGATGATCCCGAAATCGTGCGCCGCGTTCAGCGCTGTCGCGAGCTGTCGCGCGATGCTCGCGGCGCGGACGGGCGGGACGGGCCCCTTGTCGATGAGCTTGCGCAGCGTGGTGCCGCGGATGAACTCCATCACCATGAACCACGCGCCGTCGTCGAGCTGGTTGATCTCGTAGACCGCCGCGACGTTGGGGTGGAAGATGTGACGGCCCGCGATGGCCTCGCGCTCGAAGCGCTCGATGAGCTCCGGCAGCTCCTCGGCGTCCGGGTGGAGCACCTTCACGGCCACGTCCTCGCCTGTCGCGAGCTTCTTGGCCCTGAAGACGGCGGCGATGCCGCCCATCGCCACGAGCTCCTCGATGCGGTACCGGTGCAAGAGCGTGCGCCCGACGAGCGCCAGCGCCCGCTCCCGCGCCGCGTCGCTCGCCTGGCCCCCCGCGATGAACATGGACCCGCTCATGCGGTGACGCCTCCAGGCCGGCGCGCGCGCGCGCCGGGCGCACCAGCGCGGCGCAGGGCGCGCAGCACCACGCCGTGCCCGCGAGCCGCCTCGCGGCGGAGCGGCGATTCCACCCTGGCTGACGACGTGCGCTCAGACACCCGGCGCCCGAGGGTAGCGCCCCTCCGGGTCCAGCGCCATCGCCACCGTTGGGCCCCGGGACGGATGCGAGCTCGTGCGCAGCGCGAGCGAGCGTCCGCGAGCGCAAAGGCTGGAGCTCTCGGAGCGCGCGTGAGCCGCGCCGCGCGCGCGGCGGCGTGACCGAGAGGCGCTGTCCGGCGAGGTGCAGAGTCGCGCCCCCGAGATGCGGAGTCGCGCCTTCGCCCCGATCCGAGCGTCGCCCGCCGCCCGCCTCCGGCGCGCGCGACCACCTCTCGGCAGATCCCGCGACGTCGCCTCGATCCGGCGCCGGCGGACGCGCGCTGATCTGTCCCGCCGATCTGCCATGAACACCCCACATCTGCGCCTGTCGTGCGCGGACGAACGGCGCCCGCGCGACCCGTCAAGTTCGCAGATGCGTTTTCTCGACGGGCTCGTGTAGCCTGTATCGGTGGAGGTTTCCATGCAGAGCACAATGCGTCGCACCGTTCTCCTCGCGCTCTTCTCCGGACTTGCCGTGGCTGCTTGCTCCGCCCCCGATGCGTCGAGCCTCTTTGCCAGCGGCGGGGCCGGGCCCGGCAGCGCGACATCGTCAGGCGGGGGCGAGGGCGGCGCGCCGGGCGAGGGCGGCGGCGGGGGCGAGGGCGGCGGGGGCGGCGTGGGCGCAGGCGGCGCGGGAGGCGAGGGCCCCGTCATCGTGGATCCTCCTGTCTGCGGCGACACCTACGTCGACTGCGACGCGGACGCCGCGAACGGCTGCGAGGTCAACGTGATGGGCGACGCCCTGCACTGCGGCACCTGTCCCGTCGCGTGCCGCGGGAGCTGCCAGGAGGGGACCTGCGTCTCCACGAGGACCCACGCCACGGGCCAGCGGGATCCGGTGTACATCGCCGTTGCCGGCGGCGACCTGTTCTGGACCAACGGTGATGAAGGCATGGTCATGCAGTGGTCGCACGAGACCGACGAGGTGAGCGTCATCGCGTCCGATGAGGTCGACCCGGCGGGCATCAAGGCCGACGAGACGTACGTCTTCTGGGTCAGCCAGGGGCGGCGCGACCCGTACACCGGCACGGTGAAGCGGTGGCGGCGCGGGGGCGACGAGGCGCCGGCCACCCTCGCCGCGGCGCAGACCGCGCCCTTCGGCGTCGCGCTCGACGACGAGTTCGTCTACTGGACGAACCGCGAGGGCGGCGGCGCCGTGGTCCGCGCTCGAAAGGACGGCGACGGCAACGGCCCGTTCGTCAAGATCTGGAGCGGCAACGGGGCGCCCCACGGGGTCGTCGTCGACGACACCCATGTTTACTGGACCGTCCTCCCCCAGAACGAGGACGAGACCGACGGCCGCGTCATGGCCGCGCGCAAGGACTCCACGGGCGAGGGGCCGTTCACCACGATCGCGACAATGCAGGGCACGGTGCGCGAGATCGCGCTCGACGGGAGCCATGTCTACTGGACGACGAGCAGGACGGGCACCGTGATGCGCGCGCCCAAGGTCGGCAGGCAGGGGGAGGTCACGGCGCTCCTGTCCGAGCTGCCGAACCCGCGGGGCATCGCCGCCGACAGGACCGGCGTTTACGTCACCGACCCCGAGTCGGTGAACATCATCAAGATATGGCCGAACGGCATCATCGGGGCGTTCGTCGCGCGGGAGGCGTCGCCTTACGGCATCGCGCTCGACGCGGAGCGCGTCTACTGGACGAACGGGCTCGGCTCGAACGGCACCATCGAGAGCGCCCCGAAATAGGCGAGCCCGCCGAATGCGGCCCCGGGCCGGGGCGTGCTACAAGCTCGCCCCGTGCTGCTCGAGACGTTTCCCGTCGGTCCGCTGGGGTGCAACTGCTCGATCCTCGTCGACCCTGCCACCAAGGGCGCGGTGGTCATCGATCCCGGGGGCGACTTCGACGCGATACGCGCCCGCCTCGAGCGGGCCGGGGCGAAGGTCGCGGCCATCGTCCACACGCACACCCATATCGATCACGTCGGCGCCACGGCGCCGCTCCAGCGCTGGTCGGGCGCCGCCGCGCGCATCCACGAGGCCGATCGCTTCCTGTACGACATGCTCTCGGAGCAGGCGGCGTTCCTCGGCATCGCGGCGCCGGAGCGGTGCGAGATCGACGGCGACCTGAACGACGGCGTGGTGGTGAAGGCGGGCGGGCTCGATCTCCACGTGCTCCACACGCCGGGGCACACGCCCGGCAGCGTGTCGTTCCTGGTCGAGGCGCAGGCGGGCGCGGTGGCGTTCACGGGGGACACCCTGTTCCGGCGCAGCATCGGCAGGACCGACCTGTGGGGAGGCGACTCGCAGGCGATCTTCTCCTCGATCCGCGGCAAGCTGCTCACGCTCGACCCGTCGACCCGGGTCGTGACAGGACACGGCCCTTCCACGACGATCGGTGAGGAGCGCGACAGAAACCCTTATCTGCGGGGGTGACGCCCGCCCGCTCTCGTGCGGTGAGCTGCCGGCGAGGCGAGCTCGGGCGGAGCCGTCGTCCGCAGTCGCTTCGATCGCCACGAGCGCTTCGATCGCGTAGATTGCATAATTTGCGCGAACGCGCTCCGGGTGGAACAGCCCGCGCGCCGGCGCGCCTCTTCTGCGAGAAAGTGCTTGCATCCCGCCAGGATTCTTCCGAAAAATGCCGCACGACGAGCGCAGCGTCGGCGCCCCTGCGCCGGTAGCCCGCTGTCCGTCGCGGAAGTCGAGCACGATGAGCACCGATAGCGCGCCCGCCACGAAGGTCGATCTGGAGATCCTCCCCACGCAGCACCCTCTCGGCGACGCGGAGCGCGCGCAGCGCATGCAGAGCCCTGGCTTCGGGCGCGTGTTCACCGAGCACATGGTGGCGATCTCGTACTCCGCGGACAGGGGCGGCTGGCTCAGGGGCCAGCTCAAGCCGTACGCGCCGATCACGCTGGATCCGGCGGCGATGGTGCTGCACTACGGTCAGGCGATCTTCGAGGGGTTCAAGGCCTACCGCCAGCCGGACGGGCGCATCAAGACGTTCCGGCCGGAGGCGAACGCGCACCGCTTCAACAGCTCTGCCCGCCGGCTGGCGATGCCCGAGATGCCGGTCGGGCTCTTCGTTGGCTGTGTCGACGCCCTGATCCGCCAGGATCGCGGGTGGGTGCCCGCGGCGGTGGGCGAGAGCCTGTATATTCGACCGCTGATGTTCGCGACCGAGGCGGCGCTCGGCGTGCGGTCGTCACGCGACTACGATTTCCTTGTGATCGCGTCTCCTGCGGGCGCGTATTTCCCCCAGGGCGTGAAGCCCGTGACGGTCTGGATCTCCGAGGATTTCGTCAGGGCGGCGCCTGGCGGCACGGGCGCGGCCAAGTTCGCCGGCAACTACGCGGCGAGCCTGCTCGCGCAGATGAACGCCGCGGCGGAGGGCTGCGCGCAGGTGGTCTGGCTCGACGCCGTCCACCGCCGGTATGTCGAGGAGATGGGCGGAATGAACATCTTCTTCGTCTACCAGGAGGGGGGCCGCACCGTGATGGTGACGCCCGAGCTGACAGGCACGCTCCTCCCTGGCATCACCCGCGACAGCATCATCCAGCTCGCCCGTGATTTCGGCTATGCCGCGGAGGAGCGCAAGGTCACCTTCGACGAGTGGCGCTCTGCTGTGCGCGACGGCCGCATGACCGAGGCCTTCGCGTGCGGCACGGCCGCGGTGATCACGCCCATCGGCGCGGTGAAGTCCCGGGAGGGCACCTTCGCCATTCACAACAACGAGACCGGCCCCGTGGCCGCGCGCTTCCGCGAGGCGCTGCTCAACATCCAGCACGGCCTCGCCCCCGACACGCACGGCTGGATGCACGACGTGCTCTGACGAGCGCCCGGGGGGCCGGGCCGCTCGGCGAGCGCCTCACTCCGCTGTCGACGCCTTCTTCGGCTTCGCCGACATCCCGTATTCGTGCAGCCGGTACTGGATGGTCCGTATGCTGATGTCCAGGAGCTCGGCCGCGCGCGTCGTCGACCCGTTCGTCGCCTCGAGCGTCGACAGGATCGCGTACCGCTCGATCTCCGCCATTGTCGCTCCCGGGATCCGCAGCGCCCCCTTGGCGACCGGCGCCGCGTCGATCGGGAGGTGATCCGCGTCGATCCGCGTGTCGTCGCACAGCACGACGGCCCGCTCGATCGCGTTCTCGAGCTCGCGCACGTTCCCGGGCCACCGGTGCGCCACCAGCTTCGACCGCGCCTGATCGGTGAACCCCTCGATTTTACGATGGTTTTCGGCGGCGAACCGCCGCAGGAAATGGTTCGCCAGGAGCAGCACGTCCGTGTCCCGCACGCGCAGCGGCGGCATGTCGATGTGGACGACGTTGAGCCGGTAGTAGAGGTCCTCCCGGAACTGCCCCTCCTGCACCGCCGCCGCCAGATCGCGGTTCGTCGCCGCGATGAGCCGCACGTCGACCGTCACCGTCTCGTTCCCGCCGACGCGCTCGAACGCCCTCTCCTGGAGCACCCGGAGCAGCTTCACCTGCGTCGCGGGCGCGATCTCGCCCACCTCGTCGAGGAACAGCGTCCCCCCGTGCGCCTGCTCGAACCGCCCGATGCGCCGCCTGTCCGCGCCGGTGAACGCCCCGCGCTCGTGGCCGAACAGCTCGCTCTCCAGGAGCGACTCCGCGAGCGCCGCGCAGTGCAGCGTCACGAACGGCGCCTTCGCGCGCGGCCCCTTCGCGTGGATGGCGCGCGCGAGCTCGCCCTTGCCGGTGCCGCTCTCGCCGGTGATGAGCACCGTCGCCCGCGCGCCCGCCACCTGCCGGGCCATCCGGTAGACCTTCTGCATCGCCGGGCTCGCCCCGATGAGCCCCTCCACGCCCTCGCCCTCGCGCTCCCGGAGCTGCCGGCGCAGGTTCTCCGCCTCGACCCGGAGCGCGCTCCGCTCCAGCGCCCGCTCGATCGAGAGCAGCAGCGCGTCGAAATCGACGGGCTTCGTCAGGTAGTCCTCGGCCCCGGCCCGCATCGCCTGCACCGCCGAGGTCACGTCCCCGAACGCCGTGACGACGATCACCGGCAGCGACGGATCCTGCTCGCGCAGCTTCCCGAGCAGCGCCATCCCGTCCATCTTCGGCATCTTCAGGTCGGTGACGACGACGTCCGGCGGCCGCTCCGCCGCGACCTCGAGCGCCTCGGCGCCGTCGGCCGCCGCGTCGACGGCATAGCCCTCCTGTCGCAAGAGCTTCTCCAGCCCCGAGCGCGCGCTCGCCTCGTCGTCCACGACGAGCACCTTCGCGCTCTGTCTCTTCTCGGCGTTCATGTCGTCCCTTCCGAAGACGGCCGGAGGATACAGCGCCTGCGCGGCGTCGCGACCCTCCTTTGACCGCGGCGCGTCAGGCAAGCACCGCCTCGAGGGCGACGCAAGATCCTCGCGCCGGCGCGCGGCGCGCGCGTCGGGTACGGTATCGGGGACGACGGCGCGCCGTCAGCGGCTCTCGGTGCTCTCGACGTTGTTGTGGATGCCGGCGCCCAGGTCGGCCAGCTCCTCGGCGAGCAAGACCGTGAGATCGTCCGCGGTGACGATGCCGGTCACCTTGCCGTCGTAACGGACGATAGGCAGCCGCCGGACGCCGCGCTCGCGCATCAGGCGGAGCGCCGTCTCGATGCTGTCGCTCTGCTGGAGCGTCGTCGGATCGTACGTCACGATCTCGGAGACGAGCGTCTTCTCGGGCTCGAGCGCGTCGGCCATCACCCGCAGCACGAGATCGCGATCGGTGAGGATGCCAATGGCGCGCGCGCCCTGCGTGACGACGACGCACCCGACGCGGAACTCGCGCATCCGGCGCGCGACGGCGGTGGCGGTTTCGGTGAGATCGGCGCTCACGGCGCCATGTTCGAATCGGCTGAGGGGCATGCCCTCATCCAGTGCACGGCCCGCGCCACGCGAGGCGGCCCGGCGGCTCCGCGCGGCGCTGCGCGGCGCCGCGCGCGCGGCGCCCGCGCCGGCGGCGGAGGCCGGGATTCAACGCGGAGATCAAGGAGAGAACGTCTGCGCGGCGGCGGATCGGCCGGGGCCGGCGGGGGCAGCGCGTCGCAGCGGTTGCGCGCCGGTGCAAGCGGTTCGCCGGGGTTCGGCGCGCCCGCGGCCGGCTCAGGCGAGGGGAGGGGACGAGGAGAGGGGCGGCTGTGCGTGCGCCGAGAACACCGCCTCCACGCTGCAGCGGAGCTCGGCGGTGAGGGCGACGTAGTCGACCGGCTTTGTGTGCACCATCGCCGCGGGCTTGAACCCCCGCCCGAGCCGCGCCACGAGCTCGGGATACCCGGTGAGCACGAAGAGCGGGAGATCGGGCCTCAGCGACCTCGCGAAGCGCGCGACGGCGACGCCGTCGGCGTGGGGCATCCGGAAGTCCGTCACCAGGATATCCGGGAACGGCGTCCGGGCGAGCCGCGCCATCGCGAGGGCGCCGTCGGTGGTGAGCTCCACCCGGAAGCCGTCGTCCTCGAGAAGGCGCGCGAGCAGGCGGACCGTGCGGACGTCATCGTCGACGAGCAAAATCAGCGGCTGTTCGATGCTGAGGGATTCCACGCCGGGCGATCTTCCAAGTTGCGTGCCATCGCGGGGCGCGGCCGCCCCCGCGGCCGCGAGGGGCGCGGGATCTCAGCCGGAGAGCCGGATCGGGAGCGTGACGCGGAACAGCGTCTTCCCCGGGCGGCTCTGGAACTCGATGGTCCCCTCGTGATCGGTGATGATGCGGTGCGCGATCGCCAGCCCCAGCCCGGTGCCGTTCGGCTTGGTCGAGTAGAAAGGGTCGAAGATCGGCGCGTCGGGGTTCGGGACGCCGGCGCCGTCGTCCTCCACCTCGATGACGGCGTGGCGCGGCTGGCGCCGCGCGCGGAGCACGACAGTCCCGTCCCTGGACGGCGCCACCGCCTCGATCGCGTTGTGGAGGAGGTTCAGGAGGACCTGCTCGATCTTGGCGGGATCGAGCTCGAGCACGATGTCGGTCGACGGCAGATCGACCTTCACCTCGGCCTGCGCGCTGGCGCCGTCGCACGCGAGGGCGAGGCGGACCGCCCGCTCGCAGAGCGAGGCGACCGACGTCGGCGTCAAGACCAGCGGCTTCGGCCGGGCGAAGTCCAGGAACTCGCTCACCAGCACCGACAGCCGGCGGATCTCGTCGCGGACGACCTTGATCGCCTCCACCGTGTCCGGGTCCCTCATGCCGGCGCGCGCGAGCCCCCGCTCGAGGAAGGTCACGTGGAGCTGCGCGCCGTTGAGGGGGTTGCGGATCTCGTGCGCGAGGCCGGCCGCGAGCGTGCCCACCGCGGCGAGCTTCTCGCTCTGGCGCACCCGCGCGGCGAGCGCGTTCTCGTCGGTCGTGTCCTGCCCGATCGCGAACAGGACCACCTCGTCGTCCGCCGCGGAGGGCGCGTAGGCGAGCTGCCACCGCACGTCGCGGATCTTGCCGGCGCGCGTGCGCAGGCTGCTCTCCAGGAGATCGGCGTCGGCGCGGCGGCCCGCCGCGATCTCCTTCACGAGCGCGCCGTGATCGGCGTGCAGCTCCTCGGGCAGGAGCGTCTCGACGAACGGCATCCCGAGGATCTCCTCGCGCCCGAGCCCCGTCATCCGCTCGGCCTCCCGGTTGAAAAGCCGCACGACAGCGTGCGCGTCGAGGCCTACAACGAGGACGCGGGCGAGCTCGACGGCGCTCTTGTACCGGTGCTCCGTGCGCGCGAGCGTGCGGCCGACCTCTTCCCGGTCCAGCCGCCCGGCGCGCTGCGCGCGCGCGACGAAGTCGTCCCGGTACGTCTCCAGCATGATGGCGAGCTCGAGATCGAGCACCTTGCTCACCGCCGCCCGGACCGGGATCATGTCGCCGCCGAGGGCGTTCCAGGCGATCTCCTCGAACGCGAGCCGGATGAGGTTCATCGCCGTGAACATGTAGTGCTGGGGCAGGCCGGCCCGGACGTGCACCCGCCCGATCTTCGCTGTCTCCTCGAAATAGGCGTCGTCGTAGGGCCCGGTGCAGATGCGCGTCATCCAGTGGACGAGCGATCCCTTGAGCCGCTCCACCTGCGCTTCCCCGGTGACGATCTCGTGGGCGCCCTCGTGCTCGCGGATGCGGTCGTAGAACTCGTCGGCGATGCGGCGGAAGTGGGGCTCCGCGTACGCGTGGAACGCGGCGAGCCGGCCCGCGTCCTCGTCGCTGAAGCGAACGTATCGCTTGATCTCGTCGAAGAGCGTCTCCACCGCGGGCACGGCGTCGGAGCCTACCACGAGCGCACGTCCGCGGCGGCGGACCAGGCCCTCGCGCGCTCCACGATGGCCCCGAGCGCCGCGTCGTCCTCGCCGCCGCGCGCGACGAGCTCCGGCGAGCGCGGCGGCTCGTAGTCGACGCCCGCGCCGGGGAGCTCGCCGATCTCACCGGCGCCCGCCGACCTGTAGAGCCCCTTCGGATCGCGCGCCTGGCAGACCTGGGGAGAGACCTCCATGTACACCTCGAGCAGCCGCGGCGCGAGCGCGCGGGCGCGCTCCCTGTAGGCGCGGCGGTGCGCCGTCGCCGCCACGACGACGATGAGCCCCTGGCGCGCGATCAGCGCCGAGAGGCGCGCGAGGGTCTCGTAGAAATCGTCGCGGCCGCGCGGATCGTAGCCCGGCGGCGGCGCGAGCGCGCCGCGCACCTCGTCGCCGTCGAGCAGGCAGCTCGCCCGGCCCTCGTCGAGCAGCGCGCGGCGCACCCGCGCGGCGAGCGTCGATTTGCCCGACGCGGGCAGCCCCGTGATCCAGACGACCCCGCCGCTCACGCGAACACCCGCTCCGCGTCGTCCGGATCGAAGCGCTCGGCGTCGAGGGCGCGCTCCGCGAAGCCGAGCAGGGCGTCCCTCGCGCGCGGCGTCACCGCGGGATACCAGGCCGGGTTGGCCAGCACGAGCGCGCGCCACGCGAGGAACGGCGCCGCCACCTCGAGCACGCCCGCGGCGCCGCTCTCGTCGAGGTACACCCGCCAGAACCGCTGCCACAGCGCGCGGAAGGCGCCCTGCCACGCGCCGGGCGCGTCCAGCGCGAAGAAGACGTAGTTGATGGCGAGGCACGTGACGTCATCCGCGGGGTCGCCCTGGGATCCGCGGCTCGTGTCGAGCAGCGTGAGCTGCGACTGCTCGTTGAACACGATGTTGAACGGGTGGAAGTCCCCGTGCGTGCGCGCGAGCCGCCGATCGCGGCCGCGCAGCTTCCATCGCCACGCCACGCAGCGCCGCTCGATGGCCTGGAGCCGCTCCGGCGGCGCCCCGGGCGCGT
Organism: Sorangium sp. So ce176; assembly: GCF_051519835.1. Classification (NCBI taxonomy): domain Bacteria; kingdom Pseudomonadati; phylum Myxococcota; order Polyangiales; family Polyangiaceae; genus Sorangium; species Sorangium sp. So ce176. Next base: position 8,230,741 of record NZ_CP150371.1, on the reverse strand, counting down.
CGCCCGGGTAGCCGTCGATGATCCCGAAGATGCCCTCTCCGTGGCCCACGAGATCGCGCACCGCGCGGCGGTAGCTGCCCGGCTGCGCGCCGGGCGCCTCGTGGAGCGCGACGAGGTACCTGGCGAGCGCCTCGCAGCGCGCGAGATCCCGCGGCGTCGCGCGGCCCTCCGCCGCGATCCGGCGCAGATCCTCGGCGTAGATCCGCCCCTCCGCGTACGTGGTGAGCAGGTAGAACTCGCCCGCGTCGACGAGCGACAGGAACCGGCGATCGTGGGTCAGCGTGCCGATGTCCACCACCTGGACGTGCGCCGGGATCGACCCGAACGTGTCGACGGCGAGCAGCACCTCCGCCGCGCGATCCGATCGCCTGTCGTGTCCGAACGCGTCCGCGGTCAAGGTGTGCAGGACCAGCCGCTGCGTCGAACCGTCGCGCCGCTCCACCGTGATCCGCTGCGGGGCGCCGTACCCGGCGGCCTTCTCGGTCCCATCGCGGATCGAGCCCCCGTCCGGCCCCATGGGGGTGACGTCGACCACCCGCGCGTCGGGCAACACCGCCTCGATGAGCTGACGGACCGAGCCGAGCGGATCCGGCTCCGCGAACGTGGAGTGAACCGAAACGGACATGGGTCTCCTCGGGAGCCCGGACGGCTCGCAAGAAGCAGGCCGCACGCAGGCAGGGCGCGGGCGCCGCTCGACGCGGCGCGCCGCGCAGGCCGTCGCGGGCGGGCGGCGCACGGCGCGCGGCGATCCGCCGCAGGATCCGCACGAATTGCGCCGTTCGCGCGGGACGTGCGCCGCGCCGGCAGAGCTCGTTGTGCCTGATCGGGGGGAGCTGCGAGGAGCGTGGCCCAGCGCGCGGCGACCCCGTGGCGGGGGCGCTCGCTGGGCCCGTGGGACGTCAGCCTACTTGGCCGCGGGCCACTGGTCCTTCGGCACGTCCTTGTAGACGTCCTCGACCTTGTGGAACCCGTCGGCGATCACCGTGGAGGCGAGGTTGTCCTTGTCCACGGCGACCGGCGCGATGAGCACGCTCGGCACGTCCTTCTTCCCGTTGTTGACCGTCTGCGTCTTCTCGCCGAGGTCCTCCTTCTTCGCCATCTTGATGGCGAGCTCGGCGGCCTTCTCGGCGAGCAGCTTGAGCGGCTTGTAGACGGTCATGCTCTGGGTGCCGGCCGCGATGCGCTGGCAGGCGGCGAGCTCGGCGTCCTGCCCCGAGACGACGACCTTGCCGGCGAGCTTCTGCTCGCCGAGGGCCTGGACCGCCGCGCCCGCGAGCCCGTCGTTCGAGGCCACGACCGCCGTGACGTTGTTGTTGTTCTTCGTGAGGGCGTTCTCGGTGATCTTGAGCCCCTCGACCGGCTGCCAGTCCTTGGCCCACTGGTCCGCCACGACCTTGATGTCGCCCTTGTCGATGAGCGGCTTCAGGATGTTCATCTGCCCTTCGCGGAAGAGCTTCGCGTTGTTGTCGGTCGGCGAGCCGCCGATGAGCACGAAGTTCCCCTTCGGGTGCGTCTTCACGAGGTACTCGGCCTGGAGCTCGCCCACGCGGACGTTGTCGAAGGACACGTAGAGGTCGAGATCCGAGTCGAGGATCAGCCGGTCGTACGCCATGACGGGCACGCCCTGCTTGTGCGCCGACTCGACGATGGTGGCCGTCGTCTTGGCGTTGTGGGGCACGACGACGAGGACGTCGACGCCCTGCGTGAGCAGGTTCTCGGCCTGCGAGTTCTGCAGGGCGTCGTCGCTGTTCGCCGACTGCACGAGCACCTGGGCCCCGAGCGACTCGGCCTTCGCCTTGAACAGGTCGCGGTCGCGCTGCCACCGCTCCTCCTTGAGGGTATCCATCGAGAAGCCGATCGTGATCTTCTTCTTGTCTGTACCCTTGGTGTCCGCGCCCTTCGCGGCTTTTTCCTCTGTCTTGCCCGCGCCCACCTCGTTGCTCGGCTCCGGCTTGGAGCAGCCGGTCGAGAACGCGAGCGAGAGCAGCGCCATGAGAAAGGCAGAACGACGAATCAAGGTGACCTCCGCGTCAGATGAAGGGATGTGGGCTGTGATGGAGCCCGCCGTGGTTATTCGATGGTGTTGATCTGGTCGGCGTAGCTCATGATGGTGTTCAGCGTCTCGGTGTCGCCGTCGTACACCGAGTACCAACCCTGGAGCTCGTGGGGCGGATCGCCGATGTAATCCTCCCCGAGGTGCCAGTAGTCGTTGCCGTCGTCCGTCGGCCGTCCAGTCCCGGCCCAGGCCCAGAAGTTGACGCCGGCGAGCTCCTCGTTGGCGACGACGGCGTCGAAGAGGGTGGCGTAGTACTCGTTCCGCTTGGTGACGGGCGACTCGACCGCCTCCGCCTTGTCGTCCCGCGCGAGCCCGAACTCCTCGACGACGATCGGTTTGTTCAGCGCCCTCGCGTGCTCGATCTGCAGATCGACGTACTCGTTGGTCTTCGTGATGGCCTCGCTCAGCGACTTCGCATCGTTGCTGTCGATCGGCAGCGACGGGTCGTACCACTCCCAGTTCTCGGGCCAGACGTGGAAGGTGAGGTAGTCGATGCCGGCGACGTCGTGGAACTCCCTGAAATCGCTGTTGGCGTAGTCGCCCCAGTTGTAGGACAGGTCGCCCTCCGAGCCGATGGAGACGAGGTGGTTCGGGTCGATGTCCTTGATGAACTTCGCGTTCCGCTCGACCCAGAGCTTGAAGACCCCGCCCCAGCCCTTGAAGGAGCGCGGCTCGTTGCCGAGCTGCCACGCCATGATCCCCGGATGATCCTTGAGCTTCTCGATCAGGACCTTGGCCCGGCTGAAGTAGAACTCCTGCGCCTTCTTGTTGCAAAAGAACAGGCTCGAGAGGTCCATCTGGTCCGGCCAGGGGTTCGTTGTCGGATCGAGGACGCCCGAGTGCGGGATGGCCCACGCGTCGATGGCCACGGCCTGGCAGTCCACGCCGGTGCCCTCCTGGAACCGGATCGAGTCGGCGAACGGCACGTGGTGGTCCGCCGCGAGCAGCGCCGCGCCCGTCTCGGGGTGGGTCAGGCCGACCTGGTAGTCGCTGAAGTCCTCACCGCAGGCGGTCTCCGGCTGGTCGTGCGCCCACTTCATGTACTGGGGCATCCCGCCGGACCAGTGCCAGAAGTCGTTCAGGGTCATCACGGCCTTCATCCCGCGGCTGTGCATCTCGTCGAGCACGTTCTTCAGGTGGGCCGCGTAGACAGCCAGCGCCCGATCGGCGCACGGCGCGTCGTTCGACGCCGGATAGATCCGCTGCGGGCCGAACTCGTCATCGTTCTGCTGGGACTCCGGGATGTCGCCCTCGGCGAGCGCCATGATCCGGAGGTTCAGCACGCCGTGCGCCTGGAGGATGTCCAGCTCGGTGCGCAGGCGCTCGAGGCTCACGAAGGGAGCCGCCCAGAAGTTCGTGCCCATGTACTTGTACGGTTTCCCGTCGAGCGTGAGCTTACTCCCGTCGACGCGGACGTAGCACTTTTCGGCATCCTGGGCGCAGTCGATCGCCTCGCCCCCGCCGTTTCCGTCCCCGCCACCCCCGGTCGCGCTGCCGCCGGCGTCCCCGCCGCCGCCGCCCGTGCCGCCGCCGCCGCCGCTGTCGTCACCGCCTGTGTTGCCGGAGCCGCCCGTGCCGCCGGAGGGCGACGGGTTGCCCGGGTCCTCCGAGGAGCACGCGGCGAGGGTGAGCAGACCCAGAGCAAGCAAGAAGGTTCTGTTCATCGGTGGGTTCCTACCTGGTTTGAGGTTCGTTTCTCAAGCGTGGCTGAGCTCCATCGCTCGACACGCCCGGCCGGTTCGCGGCCGTGTGCCGAGCGGCGGCGTCGCCGTCGTGGTTGTCGTGTCGCCGGCGATGCCCGCGAGCTCCCCCGAGTTTCACGCGCATACAATTCTCCGCTCGGGGTGGTCGCTTCCGCCGGTCGCGGCCCGTGGCAGACCACTTAATCGGTTCAGCGTCAACAGGGAATGGAGCGCCGGAGCGGCTGCTGCCGTGTTGCCCGCGCGGCGCTCTCCCCCCGACGTGAGCCGGCCTTCCCGTGGGCGCGGGCGCGCCGCGCGCGGGGAGTCCGGCCGTGGGCCTGAGCGGGTCGGGTGCGCTGTGCGCCGCGCGTCGCGGTCGGCCGGTGGCCGTGTCTCGGCGTGTTGTCCGGCGTGCCGGGGACATCCGGGCTACGATGAGCGGGCGTGAGCCGGTGCGCGGCGCGACGGCTCCGCGGAGGCGTGGGGCATGTCGCAGAGCCTGATCCTGCTTGCAGTACCGGCCTTCTTCGCGCTCATCGGCGTCGAGCTCTGGCTCTGTCGCCGCCGCGGGCGCCGCGATCACCGCTTCTCCGACGCGCTCGCCAACCTCTCGTGCGGGGTCGGGCAGCAGGTCCTCGTGTCGGTCGTGAGCGGCGGCGTGCTCGTCTATCTGTTCCTCTTCGAGCGCGCCGCGCTGGTCCGGCTGTCGCCGGCCGCTGTGTCGACCTGGCTCGCCTGCTTCGTGGCGGTCGACTTCTGCTACTACTGGGCCCACCGCGCGAGTCATCGGGTGAACTTCCTGTGGGCTGCGCACGCGGTCCACCATCAGAGCGAGGACTACAATCTCTCGGTGGCGCTGCGTCAGAGCTGGATGCAGCGGGCGCTCTTCTGGCCGTTCTTCTGGCCGCTCGCCCTGCTCGGCTTCCCGCCGGCGGTGCTCGTCACGACCTACACGCTGAACATCCTGTATCAGTTCTGGATCCACACGCAGCTCGTCGGCCGCCTCGGTCCGCTGGAGTGGGTGCTCAACACGCCGTCTCACCACCGGGTGCACCACGGCGTCGACGCGCCGTACCTCGACCGGAACCACGGCGGCGTGCTCATCGTCTGGGATCGGCTGTTCGGCACGTTCTGCGCGGAGGCGTCGCCCCCGCGCTACGGCGTGGTCCAGCCGCTCGCGAGCTTCAGCGCGCTGCGCGCGAACCTCGACCCGTGGCGCAGGCTCGCGCGCGTGGCGGCGGCGGAGCCGCGCCTCTCGGGCAAGCTGCTCGTCTTTCTGCGGCCGCCGGACTGGCGGTCCGAGGCGACCCCGTCCGAGGAGGGCCCTCTGCGCACCGACCCCGGCTATGTCCTCCACGACGTCGAGCGCCCCTGGCCGATCCGCGCGCTCGCGGGGGCGCTCTTCGTGGCGGCGCTGCTCGGCGCGATCGCGTTCCTCGGCGCGGCGCCGGGCCTCGCCGCGGGCCCGCTGTGGGCGGGGGCGGCCGTCCTCCTCGCGGCGCTCACCGCGGTCGGCGCGCTGCTCGACGGCCGTCTCAGGGGAGGGACGGCACGGCGTCGGCCTCGATAGGTCGGCTGGCCAGGAGGTCGTCCAGCAAGGTGCGCAGCGCCACCGACTGGCTGGCGGCCCGGGTATACAGGGCGGTCGCTTGAATCATCGGCAGCTCGTGGTCTGGGAGCAGGCGTACGAGCGTTCCTCGTTCCAGGTCACGCAACGCGAGGAACTCGGGTACGAAAGCGATGCCCAGCCCGGCCCTCGCGGCGTCGCGCGTGACGATCATGTTGCCGGTGCTCATGCGCCAGGGCACGCGCACCGTCTCCCCGCCGACCTTCCACTGGCTGAGCTCGGGCCGGTTGACGACGGCTGGATGCCGGGCGAGGTCGGCGGGTATCCTGGGCGTGTCGTGCTGCTCCAGCCAGCTCGGCGAGGCGACGATGACCATCGTGATGTCGGCCAGCTTGTGGCTGATCAGCTCGCTGGACTGGTTCGCCCCCATGCGGATGGCCAGGTCGTAGCCGTCGCTGACCAGGTTGACGCGCCCGTCATGGAGGTGCAGGTCGACGCGCACTGCCGGGTAACGGTTCATGAACGAGAGCAGGCGGGGCGCGATCGCCGCCTGGCCATAGGCGACGGGCGCTGTGATGCGCAGCAGCCCGGAGGGCGCCGCCTGGTGGCTCTTGACCTCGGCGGTCGCCAGCTGCGCGTCTCGGACGATGGGCCGGACCCTGTCGAAGAAGCTCTTGCCCGTATCCGTCAGGCTGAGCGCGCGCGTGGAGCGGATCAGCAGCGGTGCGCCGAGCCGCTTCTCCAGCAGCGCGAGGTTGCGGCTGATGGTCGCCTTGGGCAGGCCGAGCGCCCGGCCGGCCGCGCTGAGTGAGCCTTCCTCGACGATGCGCACGAACATCGACAGACCGGACAGATCATCGGGCTCCTTCAATGCGCCGCTCCTCGAACGCGGTCGTTCCAGGAGGCCACCTGGCGCCGCTGCGGGCATCTTCGCACAGTCTGGACGTGATCCTAAGCGTGGCGGCGCCGGTGCGGCGTCCCTGCTCCCGGCGATCCGCGCTGCCGGGCTTGCCGGGGCAAGGTTGCCAGCGTGTTTCGGGTCAGCTTGGATGTATGGCCGGTTCGTTGAACCGACGCGCGGGGCCCTGTGCGCGCCCGATTGGATCGCGCCAGCGAGCCATTCTTTCACGCGCGCGGGCGCGAGGCGGCGCGCGCTCCTACAAGCGCTCGATCAGGAAGCTTCGGGTCCTGTCGTCGAAGTTATGGGGAGCGAGGTTCGCGTCCGCCGTCAGGACGAGCGTCTCCTGCGTCCCCAGCCCGATCCACGCCTCGGAGAGCGTCACCTTGAAGCCCGGGGGGAGGTGGACGGAGCTGATCCGCCGGTCCCATGCGGTCCATGGGCCGGCGAACAGGAGGGCGGCGCCGACACTGTAGACGAACGAGTCGCCCGAGGCGTTGGCGTGCTCGTAGAAGGTGACAACGTCCAGCTGCGGGTCCGAGGCGCGCGCGACGACGAGGCTCGAGATGATGTCGTCGGCGCCCAGGGCCACGAGGTCCGTGTCCGAGGTGAGGACGTGCGCCTGGCCCTCGAAGTTGTGGTTGAAGAAGACCGTGACCCGCAGCCCGGCGGGGACGCTGATCGCGCTCGCGCGGTCGTTGCCGATGATCGTCAGGTCCGCGACGTTGTAGCGGCCGATCCCGAAGCCCTGCGAGACGCCGGAGAAGCTCGAGAGATCGTGGAGCACCACCTCGTCGGCGGGGCCGCCGGTGATCGTCGCGGCGCTCTCGCCGCTGATGATCTCGGGCGGCTGCGCCTCGAGCGCCTCGTCCGGCGCGCCTTCGATCGCGCAGCCCGTGGAGAGGCCGAGCGCGGCGCCGGCGCAGACCATGAGACCAAGCTTGTTACCAGGTTCTTTGTTCTTCATTGTGTCTCCATATCCCCTCAACCGTTCAAAAGCTCACGGTCGGAGCATGCGGCGTTGCCAGGAGCGACGCCAGACGGCGATCTGGAACGGCCGTGTTCGAGGGGTGGAACAAGGCTCCGCCCCGCTGTTCGTATCGCGCTGCATCTTTATGGTGGGTGCGTCGACATGGTCAGCGACGGCCACGATTGCGCCGAGGCACCGCGGGTGCCGGGCGCGGACATCGCTGGTCGGGTGGAGGCGGTGGGAAAGAGCGTGACCCGGTTCCGGGTGGGGGACGAGGTGTTCGGGGATCTGTCCTCTCACGGGTGGGGCGGTTTCGCGGAATACGTCTCCACGTCGGAGGAGGCGCTGGCCCCGAAGCCGTCGAACGTGAGCTTCGAGGAGGCGGCGGCGGTCCCCATGGCGGCGGTGACGGCGCTCCAGGCGCTCCGCGACTGCGGGCGGGTCCGGGCCGGGCAGCGGGTGCTCGGATGGCGGCACGTACGTGCTCATCGGAGGAACCACGGGGGCCTTTCTGCGGGTCGCGTTCCTGGGGCCATGGTCCGGGTCGAGAGCGATGAAGCTCCACGCGGCGCGTCCGAACGCCGATGATCTCGTCGCCCTGAAGGAGCTGATTGAAGGAGGCGGGGTCAGGCCCGTGATCGATTGGCGCTATCCCCTGAGCGGGGTGCCGGACGCGGTCCCCTATGTGGAGACGCTGCGCGCGCGCGGGAAGGTGGTGATCACGCGCTCCACCGAGGTCGCCGGCCGTCCTGATCGCCAGAGCGTCCTCGAGGCGTTTCTGGTTATAGTCGGCGCGTGACGACGCGCAGCAAGCAGAGCCAGTCGCCGCCCGTGCCCCCACCGGGGCCAGGCACAACCGGTGTTTCCCGGCTCGTCCTCGAGAACGTGCGCTGCTTCGCGCGCGGCGAGGTGCCGCTCGGGGCGCAGGTCACCGTCATCATCGGGCAGAACGGCTCCGGCAAGACGAGCATCATCGAGGCGCTCGCCTCGCTCGCGCCCGGCGACGGCGAGGGGCTCGACCGCTTCCCGCTCCGCCGCGGGGCGTCCGGCGGCGCGATGGCGCTCCACGGGACGGGCGCCGAGCCGCTCGCGCGCTGGGCTGATGGCGAAGGGCGCCCCGAGCGCGCGCGGCTCCCGCGCGGACATCATGTCTTTGCCTATGGCCAGTACCGCGCCCTGCGTCCGCCCGCGCGGCCGCGCCAGGCGACCGGCCCTGCGCTCCTCGGTCCGGAGTGGGAGCAGGCGCTGGCGAGGGCGCTCCCGACGCACCTCGAGGACGCGCTGCGCCGCCCGGCCACGCGCACGCTGGTCGACTTCGACGAGTACCTCTTCCGGGATCTCGCGGCCTATGTCGCGCTCCTGGAGGAGCGGGGCGAGTACGACCCTGCCGCGCGGGCGGTCTGGGAGCGGCTCCACGCCTGGCTGGTGGGGCTCGACAAGCGAATCGAGAGCGTGGAGCTCGTCGAGCAGGAAGGCCGCCGCGTGGCGGCGTTCCGGCGCTCGGGCGTGGTGCTCTCGATCACGGAGCTCTCCGACGGGTACCGCGCGATGCTCTCCGTCGTGCTGGATCTCGCGATCCGCTACGCGCAGCTCTTCTCCGCGCTCGACGATCCGCTCGCGGGCGAGGCCATGGTGGCCATCGACGAGGTGGACCTGAACCTCCACCCTCGCTGGCAGCGGCGGATCATCGAGCAGCTCACGCGCCTGTTCCCGCGCACGCGCTTCGTGCTGACAACGCACTCCCCGGCGGTCGTGCAGGCCGCGATCGACGACAGGGAGCGCGAGATCCAGGTCCTCGTGCTGGACGAGAAGCCTGGCGAGGGCACGACGGTGCGGCCCTTGACGAAGGGCGATCTGGAGCGGCTCGACGGCGCGGAGGTCGACTCGGTCATGGTGGACGACGCCGTCTTCGACGTGCCCTCGCGCCTCTCGCCGACGTACGAGGCGCTGGAGGTGAAGGCCGCCGAGCTCCGGCGGAAGGTCGAGGGCGGCACGGCGACGGCGCGCGACCGGCAGGCGTTGCTGGCGATGCTGGACCAGCTTCAAGGCGTTCTGGCGCGGGAGGAGGAGCGGGAGGGCAAGGGGCCGCTGCTCTCCGAGATAGCGCGGACGCAGATCGCGCTGCTCAGGCGGCTGGATGCACAGCTTTCCGCGAAAGGAGGGGGACGGCGTGATCCGGCTCCGGCGAAGAGGCGTAATGCCGCCCGCTGACTGGCAAGGCACGGTGGACGCGGCGCTCCCGGACGCGGCGGCGTTCTGGAGGAAGGCGAGGGCCTTCGAGAAGCTTGCCGAGCAAGGGGCGAAGCGGAAGAAGGGGTTCGCCAGCTACGCGCCGGAGGTGCTGCCGGCGGACGAGAAGGGGAAGCCGGATCTCCCGCCCGTCTGGCGCACCGATGCGCGGGTCCGACAGGCGATCGCCGGGATGTCGAACGGCTTCTGCGCGTACTGCCAGTCTCCTGTCAGCTCGAACCACCCCGGGACGAGCGGGGAGGACAGGCCGCCGGGGCAGGTCGAGCACTTCCGGCCCAAGGCGCGCTTTCCCGCGCAGGCTTACGAGTGGAAAAACTACTTCCTGGCGTGCATGGCGTGCAACGGCGCGAAGCACGACAGGTGGCCAGCCGGAGGATATGTTCGGCCCGACGAGGGCAGGCCGGGTCGCCGGTTCGTGTTCGCGGAGGACGGCGGGATCGAGGCTCGTGAGGGCGATGAGCAGGCGAGGTGTACGGTCGAGGACTTCGGCCTGAAGCGCTACTGGCTCACGCAGCACCGGGGGACGGCGATCCAGTGCCACCTCGACTTCGTGCGGAGGCTGATGGGCCATCCCGGCATTCAGCTTCAGGATGTCCTGATGACGCGGCCGGTGGCGTTCTCCGAGGCGATCAACCAGAACGTGCGGCGCGTCTGGGCGAGCGGGAGGCGGAAGCGGAAGAAGGCTTCGCGGGCGCGGCCTCGGCGCGCACGATGAGCGCTCTGAGCTTGTCGCTCCTCGCAATGTCCATGAAGGCTCGCAGATACCGGATGGCGCTCGGATCAGCCGAGGGAATGGCGTCGAAGAAGACGGAAAACGCTGTGTCTGAGACCTGGATGATGTTGATCATGAAAAAGGCGGCGCACTCGGCAAGAGTGCGAGACCTGTTGAACATCCTGACGAAGCTGGCGAACGGGCGCTCGGTCCGGCTGGGGTCTCTCAGAAACTTCAGGATTGCCCTGGTCGCTGGCTCATATTCAAGATGAGCCAGCAACATGATGATCGACGCCTTCCCTTCCGTGCTCGCCTTGTCGAGCGAGCGAAGGAGCACCGGCCCAGCCACTTCGCCGAGGTTGTAAAGCGTCTGAAACTCTCTCGGGCTCGCCGGCGGCACCAGCCGTGCCACGCGTTTCTCGATCTCCTTCCGCAGCGCCTGCCTGACCTCGATGGCGGTCTCGGCACATTGCGCCGCGAGCATCGTTCCTTCAGCGACGTCCTCGCCGTCTTTGCCGAGCAACCCGAGGACGATCCGGTCGGCGTGCGCCCCCGGGAACCCGGCGGAAAGGACGATCACCTCGTGCCACCACTTGTCCTTGTGGTTGCGCAGAAGCTCGTCGTAAGCGTGCGCGTTCACCAGCTCCATCGCGGCCAGGTACTCCTGGAACGTCAGGTGTGAGAACGCGAACGAACCTGGCGCCCGCTCCACGAGCACGCCGTTTCGATCGCGGATCTCGGCCACGATCGCGGCCGCCTCCTCCTCCGGTCGGCCGAGATCCGGCAGGTGCGCCGCGAGCCGCTCGATGACGTCCTCCGCGGGCAGCTCCGCCACGCGCGCCCTGTGCATCGAGAGCGCTAACCGGGCGAGCAGCGCGCGCTTCGCGTGGGCGTCGAGCTTGCCGATGGCGGCGCCCTCCGCGAACTTGGCGCGGTCCCACTCGTAGAGCAGGACGTTGGTGATCGCCTCGTACAGCGCGACCCGTCGCTCCGGGATCCGCTGCCCCATGAAGCGGTGGACGACGCAGATGACGGAGCAGAGGAGGGGAGTCTGCGCGAGCTTCTCGATCGCCCGGCTCGCCCGCACCCGCTCTTTCAGATCGTCCGCGGCGGCGCGCGCGTCGATCTCGGCCTGCCCGCGCGGCTTGTTGAGGCTCAGCTCCGCGGCCAGGCACCATCGGTCGATGAAGACGCCGACCTCGTCGCGCGTCATCGGCAAGAGGCGTGCGCGCGCAAAGCCCCTGGGCGCTGTCTCTTCCTGGTCAGGAGCGGCGGCGGGCCTGGTCGTGACCACCACCGAGGTCGCTGGATGGTCCTCGAGCATCGCCGTGAGGCCCGGGAGCACCTTCCCCGCCACCTGCGTCCGGGCCTCGTCCAGACCATCGACGAGGAGCAGCGCTCGACCGCGCCGGAGCGCCGCTTCCACGAACCAGGCCTCCGCGCCGGCGGCGCGAGCGATCTCCTCCGGGCTCGCGGTGGCTTGTTGAAGTGCTCGAACCGGAACGAGGAAGGGAATCGACGCCGGATCGCGGCCTGGGGCGGAGGTGGCCAGCTCGCCGCGGGCTGCGCGCGTGGCGAGGTACGCGAGGAGCGTCGATTTGCCGCTGCCCGGCTCGCCGACGATCAGGAGCCGAGGATGGCTGACCAGCGCCTCCGCCGCGAGCACCCGCGGCCGCTCCAGCACGTGCAGCATCGCGCTGGCCGCCTCGGCTTCTACTGTCGTCGCCTCGCCCTTTGGCCTCTTGCCAGCCGCTTTCCTGGGCTTCCCCGAGCGCAGCTCCCCGGACGGCGCCTCGACGTGCAGCGGCACATAGGCGATCTCGAGATCTTGCCGCACGCGCGCGCTGAGCTGGAGCCCGCGGATCTCGATCTGCCCGTACCTCGCCTCGACCTCGCGCCTGTAGGCCCGCTCCGCCGCCGCGAAGCGCGCCTCCTCATCACCCCGGGCTGCCGCGTCGAGCACGGCGCGCTCTTCCGCGCACCGGATCTCGAACGCATCCGCCTCCGGATACGCATCCTCGAAGCCCTTCTGCCCCCACCGCTCCACGAGCGCGCGCAGCTCGCCGCGCAGCCCCTCCGGCACCGGATAAGGCCCGCGCGCCGCGAGCGCATCGAGCAGCCGCCGCCTTGCCCGCTGGCGCCGGTTCTTTCGGACCACCTCGGGCAGGCCGTCGCTCGCCTGCGGGTTATCCGGCAGCTCGGCGAAGATCCTGTCGAGCAACGCCTCCGGCGACTCCGCTGCCGCAGCTTTCACCTTGGCCTGGCGCTTCGCCCCGGCGGCCTTCCCCCGGCTCGTCCCAGTCTTCGCCTGTCGCACGGCCGCGGTCACGAGCCGGCATCCTAGAGATCGCCCTCCCCACCGTCCAGCCGCCGAGCACCGGCCGTGCTTCTCGCTGGTCCATCGCGGAGCGCGCCGCCGCTCGCCCGGAACATCCTCCCGGCGCACCCCGCGCCGCCCGCCCCCGCCCATGGCATGCTGCCTCCTCCCCCCGGGCCGCCCCATGCACTTCGTCACCCGCACCCCGTCTCCCCCTCTCGCCCGCTTCGTCGGCCGGCTCTGGTACTACGCCGCGCCCGAGCTCCCCGATCTGCTCGAGCGCGTGCTCCCCACCGGCTCCATGAGCCTCCTCATCAACCTCGCCGAGGACGAGCTTCGCTGGTACGACCCCGCCTCCTCCTCCGCCCCGCCCCCCGCCTCCTCCTCCGCCCGCTGCCATCGCCTCTCCGGCATCGCCGTCTGCGGCGCCCACGCCGAGCACTTCGCGATCGACACGGCCGAGCAGCGGGCGATCGTGGGCGCCGAGTTCACCCCGGGCGGCGCGTTCCCGTTCTTCGGCCCGGACGCCGAGGCCCTCGGCGGCACCCACGTCTCGCTCGACGCGCTCTGGGGCCGCGAGGCCGCCCTGGTCCGCGAGCGCGTCCTCGAGGCGAGCACCCCCGAGGCCCGGCTCCGCGCCCTCGAGTCCGCCCTCGCGGCGCGGCTCCTCCGCCCTCCCGCGCGCCTCTCCGCGCGCTCACCCGCGCGCGACCCCGCTGTCGACTTCGCGCTCGCCGCCTTTGCCGACCCGTCCCGCGCTTGCACCGTGTCCGACGTGATCGGCCAGCTCGGGATGAGCTCGCGGCGGTTCATCCGCAGCTTCACCGAGCAGGTAGGCCTCACCCCGAAGCGCTACTGCCGCGTGCGGCGCTTCCAGCAGGCCCTCTCGGCGATCGAGCGCTGCGAGCGCGTCTCGTGGGCCCGTGTCGCGTCCGCGTGCGGCTACTACGACCAGGCGCACTTCATCCACGACTTCCGCGCCTTCGCGGGCCTGACCCCGACCGAGTACGTCGCGAAGCGCCGCGAGCGGAACCACGTCCCCATCGGCGGCTGAGCCGCCCCTTCTGCCCGGGCCGGCGCCCGCGGCTGCTCCAGCCCTGGCGGCAGCGCCGCGCCGGCGGCCGATCCGGCCGCCACGTTTTTACAATACCCGCTCTGCCCCCGTGGACATGCTCCGCCCATGACCAAGCGACAGCACCCCATCGCCCCGCCCCCGTACCACACCCTCGTGGCGCACCTCGTCGTCGCCGGCGCGTCGGACGCCATCGCGTTCTACAAGAAGGCGTTCGGCGCGACCGAGAAGCTGCGCCTCGCCGACCCCGAGCTCGGCGGCGCCATCGTCTGCGCCGAGCTCGTGATCGGCGACTCCCTCTTCAGCGTCTCGGACGAGGCCCCCCAGTGGAACGCGCGCGGCCCGAGGGCGCTCGGCGGCACGCCGATCGCCCTCACGCTCAACGTCGAGGACCCTGACGCCGTCGCCGCGCGCGCCGTCGAGTCCGGTGCCACGATCATCTATCCCATCAACGACCAGTTCTACGGCCGTCGCGAGGGGAGGATCGAGGACCCGTTCGGCCACCACTGGGTCCTCTCGGCCGTCATCGAGGACGTCTCCGTCGAGGAGATGCAGGTGCGCATGGCCAGGTGATTGTAAGAGGCGGGCCCGAGCAAGACCCGATCCGCAGCCCGCCGACACCGATCCTTCCTCGGCGCTTCGACAGCCCACCTCAGCCGTATTCACAGCTCACCTCGCTCGGGCGCTCTCTCGCGCCCGCGCCACAAATCGCCGCAGAGCCCGCTCAGGGCGCGCCGCGACGTCCCTGGATTCCGTCTTGCCCGCCACCACGCCTGTCGAGCCCGCCAATCCGCGCTCCGGTCCTCGCGAGAGCCCGCAGGGCATGCTGGTTGCGTGTGGCGGCGGTCATGCTGACTCTCGATGCGCTGCTGGGGCAGGGCCACGACGACGAGCCCCTCGCCCACTACGTCAAGCTGATGGGCACTTACCTGGCCCTCTCGGCTGGCGCCTTCGCGCTCATGGAACGTGCCGGGCGACCGTTGCCTTCGCGCATTCCCCTCCGCGACGCGGCGCTCCTCGGGCTCGCCACGAACCGCCTGAGCCGGCTGATCACGCGCGACAAGGTGGCCCGCGCTGTGCGCGCGCCGTTCACCGACGTGGAGCAGGACCCCGCGGGCGGGACGCACGAGGAGCCGCGCGGCGAGGGCATGACGCGCGCCGTCGGAGAGCTCCTCACGTGTCCTCGGTGCGCCGCGATGTGGGCCTCGCTGGCGCTTACCGTCGGTTATTTCGTGTCGCCGCGCGTCACGCGGGGAGCCTCTTTCCTGCTCGGCGCCGCGGCGATCTCGGACTTCGTCAACACGTGTTACGCGCACGTCATGAGCGCCGGAGGAAAGTAGCGCCCAGGCGATTTGCGACAGACGTGGCCAAGTGCCCCATCGTGGCGCTTGGCCCCTCGCGAACAGGGTGGGCGTTCCCACGTGGAGCGCCCCTTGCACACACCCCGGAGACTGGAGGTCAAGGTGGCACTTGATTTGTTGAACGAGCGGGGCACACCGCTCGACAAGCAGCAGTTCGATTGGCGGGAGCTTGTCAGCATCCCGTCCAGCAAGCTGAACGATGACGCGTTCACCCGCGTCCGGATCATCTTGATGAACGGCATCGAGTCGGAGGCCGTGCGCTTCTCGCATGCCTGTGCTCGCATGAACGGCGCGCTCCAGCGGGAGCTCGCCCTCGTGCGCCGGATCGAGCACCACCAGCAGACGATGGTGAACTGGCTCCTGCCGGGCGATCTGTCCGTGCTCGAGACCACCATCGGCTTCGAGCAGGTGGCGATCGAGGTCACCGCGTCGGTCGCGATGCGCGAGCCCGACGAGTACATGGCGCAGGTCTATCGGTTCGGGATGCTCGAGGACTTCGACCACCTGTACCGCTACTCGGCGCTCATGGACAGGGTGCACGGCAAGGACTCGAACAACATCCTGCAGTGCTACACGGACGTCTGCCCCGGCAGGCCCACCAGCGTCGAGCACCGTCACCCCGACGACGACCTGCGGGCCCCCTACGATAGGAGGACGGCGGCGCCGCTCACCAAGCTGCACGCGATCACGATCATGGCGGCCGAGCACCAGACGCACGACTATTACATGAACGTCGGGCCGACGTTCGCCGACCCCATGGCGCGGCAGCTCTACGCGGAGATCGCCTCCATCGAGGAGCAGCACGTCACGCAGTACGAGTCGATCATCGATCCAAGCGAGACCTGGCTCGAGAAGTGGCTCCTGCACGAGGCGACCGAGGTCTACAACTACTATGGCTGTGCTCGGTCCGAGTCGAACCCCCGGATCAAGGCCATCTGGGAGCGGTTCGTCGATTACGAGCTCGGGCAGCTCCAGCACGTGCGCCGCCTCTTCGAGAAGATCGAGGGGCGCGACGCCGCGGAGATCCTGCCGGCGGAGCTGCCGGATCCCATCGAGTTCAGGAGCCACCGCGAGTTCGTCCGCCGCGTGCTGCAGGGCGAGGTGCACCTGCGCGCTGTCGGGAAGAGCATCGTGGATCCGCGCGAGGTGCCGGAGACGCCGCAGACGCTCGCCTACCGCGATCGGCTGAACATGGCCGGCTCGCCGTCGGAGACGGTGGCGGCGGGGTACGTGTACGTCCCCGGGACGGAGCTCGCGGTCCAGGCGGCGCAGGGCAAGCAGGCCAACGGCAATGGCGCGAAGGTTTACAAGATGAGGTCAGCATGAAGACCGAGACGACAGCGGGGATGAACCGCACCGGAATGGACATGTCGCCGATGGACTCGAAGGAGCTCGTCGTGGGCGCGCGGATCATGCCCCCGAGCAGCGCGGGCGACGATTCGGCCATCGCCAGCGTCATGGCCCATTACGCGCGTCGCGAGGAGCGGGTCGGCACGATGCCTCCTCCTGGCACGCTGAAGGGCGCCGTGAAGACGGCCCTCCAGGCGCTGAAGGGCGAGGCGCCGCTGGTCCTTCTCGACAAGCTGGGCGAGCGCCTCGCTTTCGAGCGGGCGGGCAGCCGGCTATGGAAGGGCGTGCTCGCGAAGTTCGACGCGCTCGGGTCGTTCGAGGGCGGTCCGACGCGCGAGGAGATCGAGCTGATCTACAGCGAAGAGTCGGAGCACTTCCTCCTGATCGCCTCGGTGATCCGGATGCTGGGCGCGGATCCCACGGCGGAGACGCCGCTGGCCGACGTCCACGGGGTCGCCTCGTGCGGCCTGATCAAGGTCGTCACCGATCCGAGGACGAACCTGGCCGACGCGCTGGAGGCGATGCTGATCGCCGAGCTCACGGACAACGACGCCTGGGATGTGCTCATCGAGATTTCCCAGGGCCTCAACGACCAGGCGCTCATGAATCAGTTCATCGCCGCGCGCGCCGCCGAGGCGCGCCACCTCACGATGGTGCGGACCTGGATCAAGGCGTCGGTGATCGCCCGTGCGAACGGCGACCACGCGAACATGGTGGCGAGCTGATCCCGAGGCGCGTCGCGCAGCTCGGCTCAGGCGCGCGTGCCGCGGGCGTCGGGCGGCGGGGTTTCCCCGGCGCGCCCGGCGCGCCCGGCGCCCGCGCGCGCGTTTCGTGTGCGGGCGTCGGCGCGTTTCGTGTGCGGGCGTCGTGGCTCGGCGCGCCGCGCGGCGTTTCAGCCTGAGCGGTGGTCGAGGACCTCCTCGAGGAAGCTCCGCATCGCGGCCCACGATCGCCTGGCGGCAGCGGCGTCGTACAGGATGCCCGCCTGCGGGATATTCGCGCCCGGGTAGGTGAAGGCGTGCATCGCGTGGCCGTAGGCGTGGACTTGCCAGTCGGCCTTGGCCTCGGTGAGCTCGCGCGCGAGGGCGAGCACGTCGGCGGGCGGCGCCATCGGGTCTTCCCAGCCGTGGAGCACGAGCACCTTGGCCTTGATGGGCGCCTGCGGTCCCAGGTCCGGCGGGTGGAGCAAGCCGTGGAAGCTCACAACGCCCTTCAGGCCTGGCGGGGAGCTCCGTGCCAGGTCGAGGACGCACAGCCCTCCGAAGCAGTATCCGATGGCCCCGATGCGGTCCGGGTCGGCGAGCGGGTGCCGTCGGGCCGCGGCGAGGCCCGCCTCGAGGCGCCTGCGGAGCAGGCCGCGGTCCTCCAGGAACGGCGCCATGAGCCGGGAGTTGTCCTCCATCTCGCCGCCGCGGACGCCCTTGCCGTACACGTCGATGGCGAAGCCGAGATAGCCCAGGCTGGCCAGCTCCGCGGCCTTCTCGTGCATGGCCTCGTTCTGCCCTGCCCATGCGTGGGCGATGAGGACGCAGGGCCGCTTCCCGGCGCTGGAGGCGTCGTAGGCGACGTACGCCTCGCAGATCGTCTCTCCCTCTGTGTAGTCGAGGCGTTCGGCGTGGATCGGAGGGGGTGGTTGGATCGGCATGTCCTGTCCTTTCGAGCGCGTCGGCGTTCTGGTGCCGCGGGTCAGCGATCCTGCCAGGGATCCACCTCGCGAGCGGCGAGAGATTTCAAGGCAAAGACGCCAGGGCGCAAGGACGCAAGAAAGTTGTTCCTTCTTGCGCCTCTGCGTCTCTGCGCCCTTGCGTTGAAATCTCTCTCAAGATCCCTGGCCGGACTGCTGGCCCGGCGGACCGCATGCCGCAGCCTGGCAGGCGTCCGCCGCGCGGCGCCTACGGATCTGTGTGCAGAGAGGCGTGGCTCCGCGGGATCTCAGGCCGGCGCGCTCAGTGATCCGCCGCCCTCCGCGCCCGCCCCGGTCGCCGGTGCTGCGGGGGAGGCCGGCGCTGCCGGGGAGGCCGGCGCGGCCGGGGAGGTCGGCGCGGCCGGGGAGGTCGGCGCGGCCGGCGCGCCGCTCGCGGCCTCGCCCCGCGCGCCCTGCGCGCGCCGGGCGCCTGTCTCGCGGTGCGCGTCGAGCGGGCGGAGGGCCCTCCGGACGGCCTCGAGCGTCGCGGGGTCGTCCTCGTCGACCATGCCGGCGACCTTGGTCGCATAGCTCACGATGGCCGACTGGATGGCGCGCACCACGGTGGCGAGGTTCGATGTCGCCGCGGCCTCCTTCTGGAGCCTGTCCCTCACCATCACGTCGTAGCGTGGCAGGACATTGCCGATCTGCTCGAGGAACTCGGGCCCGACGAGCGCGTCGATCTCCGGCTGGAGCTCCGCTTCCTGGATGTGCTCGACGATGGAGGCCATGACCGTGTTCTGCGCGGCGTACTCGGCGGTGAGGAACGACAGGCCGTCGTCTCCGAAGAGCTCCTTGACGAGCTCTCCCGCGCGCCGCGCCTTCGGGAATCGCTCTGCGGGGAGCATCGCGTACGCGACGAGGCGCATGCGCAGCGCCCCGAAGCTCGCGTCGGCCTCCCGGTCGAGCACCCGCACGTCGTCCTCGGACAGGGCGCCGTTCTCGCGGCGGCGCGCGGTGAGCGCCTTCTGGCCTGCCTCCGCGGCGGCCTTCAGCTTCGTGCACGCCTTGGCGACGTTCTCCGGCGCCGCCTCGGGACAGGCGGCGACAAGCGCGTTGGCGAGGGTCACGCCATTGGCGATGTTGATGATGGGAGCGCGAACATACACCGAAGCATCGAACGTTTTGTCCATCGTGCGACCCTATGAACGCGGGTATCCAGAGTCCAGCGCTCGGGTCGTCGTCAACGTGCTATCGAGCGCTGATGTGGCGCCGAGAGCACGATGACGACGCGAGCGGTGGAGCGCTGGAGGCACGCCCGGGAGGGGTGAGGGGAGGAGAAGCATTGAAGTTTTTCGCTCCCGCTCCGCTGGCTCCGTGTTCGACGGGGGCTTCCGCGGTCGCGGGCAGGGGAGGGCAGCGCGAGGTGAGCCCTGTCCGGGAGCGTTGCGGGCTCGCAGGACGGGTCGTGTACCTGGCGTCGATGCCGGGAGGGTTCCCGGACGGGTCGGCGACCTGCCGGCGATGCCGGGAGGGTTCCCCGATAGGTCGGCGACCTGCCGGCGATGCCCGGAGGGTTCCCCGACAGCTCACCGACCAGGCCGGAGACGCCCCCGGGCTTCCTGGAACGGGTCGCCCTCGTGCTGGCGCAGACCGATCGGGTTCTTTCCAGAGGTCGCCGGCCTGCTGGTAAGGCCGGTGGGCTTCCCGGAAGGGGTGATCGACTCGTTCCGCAGACCTCGAGGGTTCCTGCGCCGGCCAGGGCGGGCGTGGCGGGCGGTGGCCGACTGGCGGCAGGCGGGCCACCACCTGGGGCGGGCTCACGTCCGCCGCGAACTCCCTGTCGACGCGTCGCGCGCGCTGACCGACGAGGGCAGCGTCGCGCAGGTCCCCGGCCGATCACCGCCCACGCCAGGTCGCACGGCCTGAGCCCGTCCACAACCGCCCGCAGGCTGCACCTCGCCAGAAAGGCGCTCGCCCGCCGGATCGCGCGGCGGCTCTGGTGAATCCGCGGCCGAGCGGCGCAAGCCGGTCCGCGCCCGACGACCTCGAATCCTCACGGCGACGAGGCTGCGGCGAAGGTCGTGAGCTCGACCCGCCTGGCCCAGCCGAGCTTCAGCCGGCCGACGTCTCGAGCTGCCCGCCGAGCTCTTCGGACGGTGAGCGGGCCATGCGAGCAACCACGCCTTCAAGGTGCCTGTCGATGGGGATCTTCACGGCGTCCCCCCGGAACACGGCACGTGGAGTGGGCGGCACAAGGAACGATCCTTCCCCGCCGTGAAACAGACCGTACGTCGCATACGCCACGTACGTCTTTCCCGGGTTGTTGTGCCCGATGATCACCGTGAGCGGCGCCAGATCCAGCGTCGTCCGCCTGACCGTTCCCGGACTGGAGAAGGTGATCTTCATCGGGTCGGCAGCCTCTTTGGCAAGGCTGCTCCTGTCTGCGTAGCAGGGCCATCACAAGGTGTGCGCCGCGGTCAGACGTGCCCGCCAGCGCGATCGGCGCGGAGCGTCGGTGAAAGTGATTCCAAGGCGTCTCGAAAATGTCAAGCGTGAAGCGGCTCACCTCGCCGCCCCCGCGGTTCCGCCACGCGGGTCGAGCCCGCGCGCGCCCGATCCCCCGCGGCCCCGGTGCGGCTAGACTCCGCGCAATGTTCTGGTTCGATGCCGTCCTGCTCGGGGTCCTCGAGGGCCTGACCGAGTTCCTCCCCGTCTCGTCCACCGGTCATCTCATCCTGCTCGGCGCGTGGCTCGGCCACCAGAGCGAGGCGGCGAAGACGCTCGATATCGTGATCCAGCTCGGCGCCGTCCTCGCCGTCGTCGTCTATTTCCGCGAGCGCCTCGCCGTCACCGTGCGCGGCATCGTCCGGCGCGATCCGGACAGCCTCCGGCTCGCGCTCGCCCTCGCGTTCGCCTTCTTCCCCGCGGCCCTTGTCGGCCTGCTCTTCCACAAGGCCATCAAGGCCTACCTCTTCGGCCCGGGGCCCGTCGCTGTCGCGCTCATCGTCGGCGGCGTCGTGATGGTCGTCGTCGAGGCCGTGCGCCGGCGCCGGCCCGACCCGGGCGCCCCCCGCCTCGAGGACGTCACCCTCCAGCGCGCCGCCGCGATCGGCTTCGCCCAGTGCTTCGCGCTCTGGCCTGGGGCGTCGCGCTCGATGACCACCATCGTCGGCGGGCAGCTCTCCGGCCTCAGCACCGCCGCGGCCGCCGAGTTCTCGTTCCTCCTCGCCATCCCGACCCTCGGCTCCGCGACGATCTTCGACCTCGCCAGGAACGGCCGCGCCCTGCTCGACGCGCCCGGCGGCCCGGCCGCCCTCGGCGTCGGCCTCGCCGTCTCGTTCGCTGTCGCCCTGCTCGTGATCGCTGTCTTCCTGCGCTACCTCAAGCGCTACGGCCTCGCGCCGTTCGGCTGGTACCGCATCGCGCTCGGCGCCGTCGTCCTCTGGCTCTGGCTCGCCAGCCGCGCCGCCCCGGTCGAGGCCGGCGCCGCGGCCGAGCAGCCCGGGGCGCCGAGCGACGTCGCCGCAGCCGAGGCCGGCAGCGCGCACGGCGATCACCCGAGCCGTCCGTAGGCGTACAGCCAGCGGGCCGTCGTCCCCCCTCGGTTGCGCACGGTGTGCACCACGCCGGCCCGGATCTCGATCTCCTCGCCGATGCCGGGGACGAGCGTGCGTCCCCCGAGCTCCAGCTCGAGCTCGCCTTCGAGCACCATCAAGAGCTCGTCGTCGTCGTGGACATAGTCCTTCCAGACGCGGCCTGGCGGGTCGGTCCAGAGCCCACCGTGAAAGCCGCGCGCGCGCCAGCGCTTCAAGACCTCATCGCGAATCGCCGTGGTCATGCCCCCATCTTGCCCTGGATGCAGGGTTCTGGCTCGGAGCGTCCTCGACGAAGCCATCGCGCTCGCGAGCAGGCTTCGATGCCGACGCCGATGCCCTCGCCCGCTCAACGTCCTCGACGACAGGCCCGGCGACGGAAGACGGAACGGTTACTTGCTAAGAACGTCGGGTCGGGCTAGGATGCTCTCCCTCACGAACGTCCCTGGCCCTCGACACGACGCTTTCCCTCTTCCCTCATCTGCACGAGGGAGACTGCAGCTCGCTCGGACGACTGGACGACGCACCGTGTGACTGCGCGGAGGTTCCGCGCGGCACGTCTCCGTTCGATCCGTTACGGCTTCGTCGGATGGCAGACCGAGAGCGCCTCATGGCGCAACAGAAGGCCGTAAAAAAAGAGCAGGATCGCATGGGAAATCGTCTCTACGTCGGAAATCTTTCGTTCAGCACCACCCGCGAGACCCTCGAGTCCGCGTTCGCCGCAGCCGGCGAGGTCCGTGAGGTCGCGATGCCGACCGACCGCGAGACGGGGCAGCCCCGCGGCTTCGCGTTCGTGACCATGGGCTCTGCCCAGGCCGCGACCAGCGCCATCTCGCAGCTGAACGGCGCCGTCCTCGACGGCCGCGCGCTCAAGGTCAACGAGGCGCAGGAGCGCCCGGCGCGCGGCTTCGGCGGCGGTGGTGGTGGCGGCGGCTTCGGCGGTGGCGGCGGCGGTGGTTACGGCGGCGGCGGCGGCGGTGGTTACGGCGGCGGCGGCGGTGGCCGCGGTGGCCGCGGTGGCGGCGGTCGCGACCGGTACTGATCACCAGCGCGGCGCGGCGGTGCTCGTGCACCGCCGCGTTTGCGCTTTCAGAACGCGCCGCAGGGCGCTGATGAACGCGCCAGTGGGCGCCGAAAGGCCTGGTTCCGCATGCAGAAGCAGGGAGCATTGAAGCGGCAGAAGGAACGCGCACGGCAGGAAAAGCAGCGCGAGAAGGACGCGAATCGCGTCGCGCGCCGCAGGGAAAAGGGCCCCGGCGACAGCGCTTCACCGGGAGAGGATCCGGACATCGCAGGGATCATCCCCGGGCCTCAGCCTCCGGTCGTCGAGTGAAGACCGTAGCGCCGAGCCATGGGGCCAGGAGCGCCCCGTCCGAGCCAGCGAGCGATCAGGACAGCTCGGCGCAGACCACCGCGCGGCAACAGTTCATCGAGCAGAGCGCGACCACGCTGGGCCAGGCATGGGCCAAGCGGTGGCGGCAAGACCTCCATCGCGAAGGCCGCCCCGCCGCCGGCGGATGGCCCGGAACGCTGCGTGAAGCGCGAACTCAGGTCGAGATCACGCTCCCCACCGAGATGCTCCATCGCAAGATGGCCGCCATCACCGGCGTTGAACGGGAGCTCGCGGCCCGAACCGCGTACGCAAGCGCCCGGAACGAGTGGCGCAGGCACCTCGAGCCCGAGACGCCGTGATCCGGCCGTCTCGCCCGGCGCGCTGAGCCGCCGGGCGGCACGAGAGCGCGCCTCCTCAGGCCCGGCCCCGCGGCCAGGCTGCTTCCCACGACGCCTTCTCACGATCTGCTGTGGCCCGCCCGGTCGACCTCGCCCGGAGTGATGCGGGATCCCCGCTCGTTCCCGGTGCGCTCGACGGCCTGGCGGTTAGATGGGCTGGCCTGGCGGTTAGATGGGCTGGCCAGATGGCTGGAGGAGCTGGCCTGATGGCTGGATGAGCTCGGCCGTTCGTGACGTCCGCCCGACAGCGCCTCATCGCCCGAGGCGCGCCTCGGGCGATGACCTGTCCGTCCTACGCGTCGGCGCCGGCCCGGTACGTGGCCGTGGCGACGTAGCGGAGGACCCTGGAGCAGAACTCGCCACCGCAGCTCCCGCGACAGGCGCATTCACCCTCGAACCGCGCCGCGCCCGACTGGAGTGCGTTCAGGATCTCCCGCGTCACGTCGTAGCCGCCGTTGTCGCAGGAGGAGTACGAGCAGGGCATCTCGAACAGCGCGTGCGCGTGCTCGACGACGACTCGGCGGATGTATTGCGTGTCGTTGGCGAGCCCATTGGACCGGGTCTCGCGGATCTCCAGGTTCAAGCTCGCCAGCTCCGGGACCTTCTGAAGGAGCTTGCCAGCCGCCTGCTCTCGCTTGCCGCGGAGGAGCATGCGCTCCTCCCGCTCGATATTCCTGCGACGATTCGCTGAGTACATCGACCACCTCTCGCTCGCAGGAATGCACCAAGCCCCTGCCCTTGATCAGTATAGCGCAGGTGACGGGGCCGCGCATGCACAATCTGGGCTCGCCAGGATGGCGTCGATCGACGACGAGCTGGTGTAACGGAAGAGCGCCTGCGTCGGATCCGGCGTCGCGCGGGACAGCCAATCACGGCGGCGCGCCGCGCTGGCCGGCGCGCGCGAGCGACCCTGTGCGGAGGACCTCGACGTGAATGCGGAACGCGGGAGCGCGCGAGGCAGGCTGAGCCATTTCACGCCATTCCGATCGATTGCGCTCCGTGCCGTTCCGCCCGCTCCGAGCGCGTGGTCCGGAGAACGGCGCCGCCGCGATTCTTCTCCGTCCCGGCGCGCTCACTCGTCGTCGGCGAGGACGAGCCCCTCCAGCTCGGTGAGGTTCGTCCTCGCGGCCCTCAGCTTCGTGAACGCCTCCTGGACGACCTCGCTGACCGCCATCTTGTCCGCGCGCGGCGCGACCTGTATCGCCCCGAGCGCCTGCTCGAGGTTGCTCTCCGCATCGGTGATCTCCTTCTTCGCCGCCGTGACCTTTTCCAAGAGAATCTTCTTGTGCATCGACTTGGCCTTTCGACGTGCTGCGCGCCGCGAGGAGCACCTCACCCGCGAACCTCGGCGAGGTAGGGCGCGGGCGCCCTCCGCTCCGGTCAGCAAGGCAGCATAGGCGAAGTCCCGGCCGAAGGGGATCGAAGCGAACAGAGGAGGCGCCGGCCGGCGCGGGGCGCCGCGAACGAGCGCACAGGCGCGGCGACCTGAGCCGGCCGCCGCCTCCTCGCGTCGTCGGCGGCGGCCGGGAGACGGACGGGTCGGTCCGGTCGGGCGGGGCGGTGGGGACCCTCTCCGGAGGGGTCGCCTGCCGGGCGCGTCGTCGCGGCGCGCCTGCGAGCCACAGCGGACACCGACATGCGCGACACCCGGCGTGAACGCCTGTCGGATGAGAATTGCTGGGTGTTGAACGTAATGTGGTGATCGCGGCGAGCGAGCGTGGGGTCGGAGCGGGCCCGGGAGAAGAAATGTCGATCCTCGCTCATCGCATCTCCGTGGGGCGCTTCCTTCGTCGGCAAACGGCCTTAGGTTGTTCGCGATATGCGCGAAGCAGCCCTGTGCGACCCGCCGCTGTCGCCGTCAGAGGAGACGCCGCACCAGCACGAGGAGCGGCTCGCGCGCGCCGCCGCGCTCGCTGCCTGCGCGCCCGTGCCCGCCCGCCAGGGCCGCGTCCTCGCCGGGACCGCCGGGTGGACCGACCCCACCCTGGTGAAGAGCCAGCGGTTCTATCCGAAGGGCACGTCGAGCCCGGAGCAGCGGCTCCGGTTCTATGCGTCCCAGTTCCCCGTCGTCGAGGTCAACTCGAGCTATTACGCGCTGCCCGGTCCGGCGATGGTCGAGCAGTGGGTCAGGCGGACACCGCCCGACTTCGTGTTCAACATGAAGGCGTTCGCGCCGCTCACGCAGCACCCGGTGGAGCCCGCCCGCCTCCCCGCGGACCTCCAGCGCGCCTTGCCGGGAGCGCTCCTCGACAAGCCGCGCCTCTACCCGGGCGACCTGCCGGCCGAGGCCAGGGACGTCCTCTGGGAGCGCTTCAGGCAGGCGCTCTCGCCGCTGCAGGAGGCGCGCAAGCTCGGGTATGCGCTCTTCCAGTTCCCCCCGTGGTTCACGGCGACGCGCGGCAACGTGAGGATCATCGAGGATTGCCGCGCGCGCCTCGACGGGGTTCCGCTCGCGGTCGAGCTCCGGCACGCGTCGTGGGGCGAGCCCGACCGGATCGAGCGCGTCGTGGACTTCCTGCGAGACCTCGGCGCCTTTTACGTCGTCGTCGACGAGCCGCAGGGCAAGGCGAACAGCATGCCTCCCACGGCCCTCGTCGCCGATCCGCGCCTCGTCGTTGTGCGCTTCCACGGCCGGCGCGCGGAGACCTGGGATGCGTCCGTCGGCGTGAGCGAGAAGTTCAGGTACGTTTACGATCCCGCGGAGCTCGATCCCTGGGCGGAGACCGTCGAGCGGCTCGCCCGACAGGCAGAGCGAGTCCACGCGATCTTCAACAACTGCGTGTCCAACTATGCTGTGCTCGGGGCCAAGGGGCTCATGACGATCCTCGCCCGCCGCCGGGCCGCCGAACCGGAGAGCGACGACCCGCCGGCCCCGGCCGCGCTGACAGTCCACTGAGCCTCACCCTCGACCCGCGGTGTCCGTGGACACCCTGGTTCGGCTGGCGTCCGGAGCCCGGGCAGGGATCGGCGCCGCGAGCGGCCCGGTCGCCGCCCCAGGCCCGGATCCAGGCTAGTCTCCGCGGCGATGACGCAGCTCAGAGCGGCGGGCGCTCCCCGCCTCGCAGCGCCGCCGCGCCGGGCGGAGGGGGCCGCCGTGCTCCTCGCGGCGCTCGCGCTCGTCCGGTGCGGGGGGGCGCCGCCCCGGCCCGCGGCGGTGGAGAGCGGCGCGCCCGCAGCGGCGCCCCCGCCAGCGTCGGCCGAGCCGCTGCGCGCCCGCTGGGTCGACGCGAGCGGCGCGACCGCCATCGGCCCCCGGGTCGCCGGCGGCACTGTCGCGCTGCTCGGCGGCAGGCGCTTCCTCGTGGGGAGCGACGGCGCCGCGCGCCCGGAGACAGCGGCGTGCCCCGAGCCGCTGGTCGAGCTCACGCTCGTGCCGTCCGCCGCCGGCGCGCGGCTCGTGGGGCGCGGGGTCCACGGCGTCTACCGCTTCGACGATCCGCTCGGCGCGCCGGTGCGCCTCGCCCGGTCCGAGACCGAGCTGCTGCGCATCGGCGGCGGGCCCGGCGTCGTCGCGGTGTGGGACGCCGCCTCCGACCTCCCGACCTTCCTCGATGTCGAGACGGGGCAGCCGCGCGCGCTGCCGGGCCTGCCCGCGCTGCCGCTCCGCGCTGTTGCGTTCCGGGACCTCCAGCAGGGGGCCGGGCTCTTCGAGGCGGCGGGGCTCGCGGTCACGGCCGACGGCGGCGCGTCGTGGCGCCCCGTCGCGCCGGCGCCGGGCGGCGACGGGCAGGCGGGCGACCCCGCGGACCTGCTCCGCTTCGACGGCCTGCGCCTGCGCGGCGACGATCTGGTCGCGCTCGCGCGGGGGTCGGCCCTGCCGGCCGAGCAGCGCGAGGCGCTGATCCACGTCGCCGAGGCGCGGCTCGCGCCCGCGCCGCCCGCGCCCCCTGCGCTCGACGGCCGCTCGGTCGACCCCCGCGCGCCGCTGCTCCGCTGGATCCAGGCGACCGGGCGGCACCCGCTCGAGGCGGCGATCGCGAGCGGCGCCCGCGGGGCGGGGTTCGCTGTGGCGGCGAGCCACGGCCTCCTCGCCCGGGTGGACCTCGCCTCCGGCGCGCTGCTGGAGCTCGCCCCCTTCGGCCGCGGCGCCTGGGTGAACGCCTGCGGCGCCGGGCGCGCCGGGCGGTCGGCGTGGGTGGCCTGCGCGCTCGGCGACGAGGCGCCCGCGCGGCGCGACGTCCACGACCCCTTCGGCGTGCTCCAGGTCCCGCTCGCCGGCGGCCGCCTGGGCGGCGGGCCGCCCGTCGTGCTGCGGAGCGGCGAGGCCGAGCTCCGCGTGTCGCCGAGCGGCGGCGCCATGCTGCTCGCGCCGTGCGGCGCGGACGAGGAGGGCAGCGCGTGCGTGCGCCAGCCGGGCGGGAAGTGGCTCACGGTCCGCCCGGGCACCGACATCCACTGGCGAGGCGCCGGCCCGCTCGCCGACGGCCGGCTCGCGATCGTGCGCGGCCTCTGGGACAGCGACGTCGCCCGCGAGGCGCCCGCGCCCCGCGAGGCGCCCGCGCCGCCGCCGCGCGGCGCGGGCGCCACCGCCGCGCCCGGCGCCCACGTCGCGGTGATCGACGCCCGCGGCAGGGAGCAGCCCCTGATCCCGCTCGGCTGGCTGCGCGACGGGGGCGGCGACGTCCACGTTGTCAGCGCCATCGAGGAGGGGCAGGACGGCGCCCTGTCGTTCGTGGTGGCCGACGAGGCCGGCGAGCTCACCGCCGTCGTCGCGCCCCCCGGCGGGCAAGCCTCGCGGACCCGCCTGGCCGGCGCCGCGCACGCCCTGATCCACGCCGGCCACGGCGTCGCCGTCGGGGAGGGGAAGGTGCTCGCGTCGGCCGACGCCGGCCGCTCGTGGGCGCCGGTCGAGGTCCCGGCCAGCGCCGCGCGCGCGATCGCGGAGCTCGGCGACCTGCTCGCCGAGCCCGGGGTGCTGGCCGTCAACGACGTCGGCCTGAAGATCGACGCCCACCTCCGCGTCGGCTGGGGGCCGGCGCTGCTCTCGAACGGGAGCGCGCCCCCCGCCGGGCCGGCGCCCGGGGCCGCGCCGCTCCTGCCGCACCGCCCGCCGCCGGCGCCCGCGCTCCCGGAGCGCGCGCTCGCCTGCTCGACGCAGCCGGGGCCTCCGGGCCCGCCGGGGGTGCCGCCGCCGGGCAGCGCGCAGGCGGCGCTCGCGCTGCTCGCGGGGGACGCGCGGCCTGGACCGCCGGGGCAGGGGCACGTCTCGTCGGCGAGCGACCGCCGCTGGGGCCTGCTCTCCACGGTCGCCACGCTCGAGGTGCGCGCGCCCGACGGCGCCGCCGGGGGCGCCGGGCAGCGCGGCGCCCCTGCCGCGCGCGCCGCGGCGCGGCGGGCGACGTGGACGCTGCGCTGGCTCGACCCGACGGAGCTCCAGGGCAGGGTGCGCGCGTGGACGGGCCCCGCGCCCGAGGGCGTCGGCCGCGACGCGACCCTCGCGCGCTTCGCGGCGTCCGGCGACAGGGTCGTCTTCGCGGTGCGCGCCGCGGGCCGCGACCTGCTGGTCCGGGCGAGCCGTGGCCGCGGCGCCGAGATCGCCGAGGTGCCGCAGGAGCTGATGCCCGAGGCGGAGATCGCCTTCAGCGAGGCGCCGGACGGGCCCGTCGCGTGGATCCGCGACGCGTGGCTCGTCGTGTGGTCCTCCGGCGAGGCGCCGCGGCCGATCGCCGCGCTCGCGGGCCGCGGCGCGCGCGCGCTCGGGCAGCCGACGAGCGCCGGCGTCCCGCTGCTGCTCAGCTTTCGCGACCTGGCGCTCGCCCGCACGGTGCCGATACCGCCCGCGGAGAGGGCCGCGCCGCGAGCGCCCGCGCAGACCACGGCGGAGAGGGGCGCGCGCGAGGCGCCGGTGCAGGGGCCGCCGCCGGGCGCGCTCGCGAAGGCCCCGCCGCTCCTGCCGCTCGACGGCTGGGAGATCGCCCCGAATGTCCGCACCGAGCTCACCCGCCTGCCGGCGTGCGCTGCGCGCCCGGGCGGCGCGCGCTTCCTGCTGGATCGCGCGAGCGCCTTCGCGACCGTAGACGGCCACGGCGCGCCCGCGAGCGCGGCCGTCTACGACGTCCGCGTGTCAGGCGGTCACGCCTGCGTCGCGAAGATCGCCGCGCTGATCGATCCCGATCGCCGCGGCGAGGCCCGGCCGGGCGCGGGCCTGCCCGCGTTCGTGCGCGCCGATCTCGCGGCCCAGCGCGCCGAAGGCGGCGAGCTTGGGATCGGCGAAGGCGCCGGGAGACCCGGAGGAACCGCGCGACCAACGACGCCTCCGGCAGCGCGCCGCCTCGCGTGCTCCCTGCCTGTCCGCCCCTGAGCTCGCGCGCGCCGCGAGGAGCTTCGGGCTCGACGCCCTACCCTCCCCGCGGCTATATGTTCGCGCGCCATGTCCTCTCCGAAGCATCCGCGCTCCTCGCACCGCCATCTCGGCGACGGGGTTGAAGACAAGCTCGTCCCGCTCGAGGCGCTCGATCCGCTGAAGATCGGGTCGTTCGACGACCTGCTCCGCGCGATGAGCAAGACAGCGTTCAGCGGCCGCGCGCTCGGCGAGGCGTCCGACGTGCTCGAGGCGATGGTGCGCGACGAGGACTGCCTTGTCGTGGCGACCTTCTCGGGCGCGATGACCGTCGCCAAGATGGGCGTCGTCATCGTCCGGATGATCGAGGCGGGCATGATCGACTGCATCATCAGCACCGGGGCGCTCATGGCGCACGGGCTGAGCGAGGCGGTCGGCCTGACCCACTACAAGGCGAACCCGACCATCTCCGACGAGACGTACTTCGACAAGGGGTACAACCGCGTCTACGACACGCTCGAGATGGAGAAGAACCTCAACGCCATCGAGGTCTTCGTCCGCAAGGAGCTCGACAAGCTGGACCCCGGGTCGCCCTGGTCGAGCGAGATCATCTGCCGCCAGCTCGGCAAGGCGCTGGCCGACATGGGCGACTCGCCCGGCGTGCTCCGGAGCGCGTACCTCCGCAACGTGCCCGTCTACGTGCCCGCCTTCACCGACAGCGAGATGGGCCTCGACGTCGCGACGTGGATGCTGCGCAAGGTGAAGGCGCAGCACGGCGACAAGCCGGGCTTCGACGTGTGGCGCGAGGCCGTGCCGCCGCCGTACAACCCCTTCATCGACCTCCTGAGCTACGCCCGCCTGGTCCGCACGAAGAAGCGGCTCGGCATCTTCACCATCGGCGGCGGCGTGCCGCGCAACTGGGCCCAGCAGGTCGCGCCGTTCTACGACATCGTCGGCGACCGCCTCGACATCGAGGTCGAGCACCCGCGGTTCCAGTACGGCGTCCGTATCTGCCCCGAGCCCGTGCACTGGGGCGGCCTGTCCGGCTGCACCTACTCCGAGGGCGTGAGCTGGGGGAAGTTCACCGCGCCGGGCGAGGGCGGCCGCTTCGCCGAGGTGTACGCGGACGCCACCGTCGCGTGGCCGCTGCTCGTGCGCGCGCTGCTCGAGCGGCTCGGCAAGATGCCGAAGTGAGGGAGCAGGCCCGCGTGCGCGCCGCCATGCCCCGCCCGTCGCGCCCCCTGCAGGCGCTCCTCTCCGCGGCCCTGGCCGGCGGCGCGCTCGTGGTCGCCGGCTGCCCCTCGACGGACGAGCGCGCCTGCGACGCCGTCTGCGACTGCACCGGCTGCAGCGAGGCGAGGTACCTCGAGTGCCTCGACGAGGCGGAGGTCTCGCGGAAGGCCGCGGTGGAGGCGAGCTGCGTCGGCGCCTTGGACGAGCTCCTCGTCTGCCTCGAGGAAGAGATCGAGTGCAAGGACGACGTGTTCACCTTCGACGGCTGCGAGGACCAGGAGGCGCGCCTCGGCGAGTGCGGGATCTCCGTCTTCCGCACCGCATGCGATCTGGCCAACGATCGTCTCACGGAGTGCGGACAGGGCGCGCCCCTCGGGACCGACCCCGCGTCGTGCATCGGACAGATTGCGTGCAACGCGCGCTGCATCGCCGCGACGTCCTGCGCGGGGCTGAACGGGTTCGATATCGAGGAGAACGCGCGCTTCGGCGAGTGCACGAACCTCTGCTTCTTCCAGATGCCCTGAGCGCTCGCCCTCGCGCGATCAGGCGCCCGCGATGAAGCTGTCCTGGTAGGCCGGGTCCTCGACAGCGAGCGCGGCCGGGGTGGCCGTGAGCGGGCGGATCGTGTCGAGCATGACAGCGAGCTCGCTCGTCTCGCGGCTGCCGAGGCTCGCCTCGTACGCGCCGGGGTGCGGCCCGTGCGGGACGCCGGCCGGGTGGTGCGAGACGCTGCCGGGGCCGACGCCGCGGCGTGATGTGAAGTTGCCGCGGCAGTAGAACAGCAGCTCGTCGCAGTCGACGGACGCGTGGGGGTAGGGGCAGGGGATCGCCTCCGGGTGGAAGTCGACGGGGCGCGGCACGAAGCTGCAGATGAGGGCGCCGCGCGCGGCGAACGTGCCGTGCCAGTCCGGCGGCAGGTGCACGAGCCCGACGCGCGCCTGGAAGCTCAGGATCGGGAACGCGAACGGGTACACAGTCCCGTCCCAGCCGACGACGTCGAGCGGCGAGCGCTCGCAGGCGAAGCCGTGGAAGGCGCCGCCGCGCTTCACGACCAGCGCGCGGATGCCCTCGTCGAGCGGGCCGACGAACGTGGGCCGCCGGAAGTCGCGGTGAGAGTACGGCGCGTCCATCCGGAGCTGACCGACCTCGTTGCGCCATTTCCGCGGGAGGTGGACGTCCGCGGCCTCGATCGAGAGCCAGCGCTGGGGCGCCGCGTCGGGGATGAAGCGGTGGAAGAGCCCCTTGGGGATGACGACGTAGTCGTCCTGCTCGAAGCGGAGATCGCCGAGCATGGTGCGCAGGACGCCGCCGCCCTGAAAGATGAAGAGCAGCTCGTCGGCGTCCGCGTTCGCGAAGTACACCGGATCGGCGGCGTCGGGCTGGGCGACCCCGATCACCACGTCGTCGTTGAAGAGCAGCGGCACGCGGCAGTCGACAGCGGGCCCGCCGCGCCGCGGCAGGTCCTGCGACCGGTAGTGCCGCTTCGCGAGCGGGCGCTCTGGCGCGGCGACAGGCAGCGCGAAGCCGTGCGCGGCCGGCGCGAGCCGGTGCTCGTGCGGCCGGCGCTCGTGGTAGGCGATCGTGTAGGGGCCGTCGAAGCCCTCGCGCGTCAGGCACTCCTCGTAGCGGAGGTCCCCCGCCTCGCCCCGCAGGGCGATGTGGTGCTTGCGGGGGACGGTCCCCGCGACGACGCGGTCGAGCATCAGCCGTGGCCCTCGGCCCTCTGCTGCCGCTCGATGCTCTCGAACAGCGCCCGGAAGTTGCCGGCGCCGAAGCCGCGGTCGCCCTTGCGCTGGATGAGCTCGAAGAAGAACGGCCCGGCGTCGGGATCGCGGTGCGTGCCGGCCGACTCCTTGAGGAAGATCTGGAGCAGGTACGACCGCGCGCCGTCGCCGTCGACGAGCACCTCGAGCTCCCGCAGCGTCGCGACGTCCTCGTCGATCTGCTCGATGCCGAGCTGCCGCACGCGCTCGGGCAGCATGTCGTAGTAGGCGGGCGGGGTCGGCATGAACTCCACGCCCCGCGCGCGCATGCCGCGCACGGCCGTGAGGATGTCGTCGGCGGCGAGCGCCACGTGCTGCACCCCGTCGCCGCGGTGCTCCTCGTTGAAGACGTTGATCTGCGAGCTCTTGAAGTGCGGCCTGTACGGCTCGTTGTTGGCGAACTTCACGCCCGAGCCCGGGTCCCACATCACGGCGGAGCGCAGGCCCGAGCCGTGGTCGGCGTCCCTGGCGACGTCGTTCGTGTGGAACGCGATCTTCCAGAACGGCTCGAGCCCGAGCACGTGCTCCATCCAGAGCAGGGCGGGCGCCATGGTCTGGAAGTTCGAGGTGATGTGATCGAACCGGGCGATCCCGAAGCGGTTCTGGCCGCCGCGGGGCGCGCCGTGGGCCACGCAGCCGGGGAACAGCGCAGGGTAGCCGCGCCGCTCGACGAAGCGGAAGGTGGTGTCCCCGAACGGCGTGGTGATCGAGAACGAGGCGAAGGTGCCGCCGCCCTCGTCCGTCACCCGGTGGATCTCGTCGATCGGCGTGCCCCCGCGGCCGTCGAGCAGCCGGAAGGCGCGGTCGATGTCCTCGACCTCGAAGACGATCGTGCCCACCCCGTCGGGGTGCTTGCGCAGGTAGCGCCACGCCCGCCCGCCCTCGCCCGTCGGCTGCGAGCAGACGATGGCGCACTCGCCGGCCTGGAAGACGACCGACCGCTGCGCCGCGGCCGCGTTGAGCTCGGGCGAGCTCGCGGCGACCTCCTGGAAGTCGAGCTTCTCCGTGTAGAACCTGCGGCTCCGCTCCAGGTCGCGCACGTAGTAGTGCAGCGCCTCCACCCGCTTGATGCCTATCGACTCCACCTTGGTCATCCGGGTCCTCCGTCGCGAGGGGTCCGCGCTGTGTCGCGCTATGCGCCGTCCGGCACCGCGTCGGCCTGGCGGTCGGCGTGGGCGGCCTGGAAGGCGGGCAGCGCCATGCACGCCGCCTCGATCCGCGTGAGCGTCGAGAGCGGCGCGAGGTCGACCTCGTAGCGCCGCGCATTGTAAAGCTGGGGCACGAGGAACACGTCCGCCACCGTGACCTCGTCGCCGACGCAGAACCGCCCGGCGTGCTCGCCCGCCGCGGCCTGGAACGCGGCGAGGCCCGACCCGATGAAGCGCCGGGCAAAGGCCCGCTGGTCGCCGCCGAGCTCGTTCTGCACGTACTTCAGCGTGGCGGTGTTCTGCATCGGCTGGGTGCCGGAGTTGATCATCTCCGCGAGCTGCCGCGCCCTCGCGCGCAGGTACGGATCCGCCGGCAGGAGCGCCGGCGACGGGAACAGCTCCTCGAGCAGCTCGATGATGGCCACCGACTGCGACACGCGCCGGACGGCGCCGCCCTGCTCGAGCTCGAGCAGGGGCACCTGCGCCATCGGGTTCCTGGCCCGGTAGTCGTCGCGGAGCTGCTCGCCGCCGTCCCGCACCAGGTTCACCGGCCGGTACGCGTGCTCGATCCCCTTGTGGGCGAGGGCGATGCGCACGCGCCAGCTGCACGAGCTGCGCCAGTAGCCGTAGAGCGTGATCCCCTGGATCGCGGCGCTCATCCGGCCACCACCCGCTGCGCGATGCGACCGAACAGGCTCTCTCCCGAGCGACTCATCATCTCGATCATGATCGTGTCTCCTGGCTTCATGAACGGCGTCCTGGCCGCCCCGTCCGAGAGGATCTCGAGCATGCGCTTCTCGGCGAGGCAAGACACCCCGCGCGCCGGGTCCTGGTTCGACACGGTGCCGCTGCCGAGGATCGTGCCGGCCGTGAAGCTGCGGGTCCTCGCGATGTGCGCGATGAGGTCGAAGAACGAGAAATGCATCTCCGGGCCGGCCTCGGGATCGCCGATGAGCGCGCCGTTGTAGGTCGAGCGGAGCCGCAGGTGGACGCGCCCGTCGCGGAGCGCGTCGCCGAGCTCGTCCGGCGTGATCGCGAACGGCGAGAACGCCGTGGCCGGCTTCGAGCAGAAGAACCCGAACCCCTTCGCGAGCTCCGCGGGAACGAGATTGCGCAGCGTCACGTCGTTGGCCAGCAGGAACAGGCGGACGTGCCGGTGGGCCTCGTCGCGGCGCGTGCCCTGCGGGGTGTCGCCGAGGACGGCGCAGACCTCGGCCTCGAAGTCGAGGCCCCAGGCCTCGTCGCGCAGGACGATGTCGTCGGTCGGCCCGAGCAGGACGCCGGAGCCGCCCTGGTACACCAGCGGATCGGTCGTGAGCGTCTCGGGCGGCTCCGCGCCGCGCGCCCTGCGCACGAGCACGATGTGATGGATGTACGCGGAGCCGTCGATCCACTCGTACGCGCGCGGCAGCGGCGCGGCGAGCTCCTCCACGACGAGCGGCGAGACAGCCGCGTCGCCGCGCTCGATCGCGTCGGCGATGCGGCGGAGCGCCGGCTCGGCGCGGTCCCAGTCGTCGAGCGCGGTCTGCAGCGTGGGGAGGTCCGCGCCTGCGGGCGCGTAAGCGAGCCCGTCCCGGCGGACGACGATGAGCGTGCCGTCGCGGCCGGGGCCGCGGAGAGAGGCGAGCTTCATGCGGGTGCGAGCTCCTCGTCGCGTTACGGTGGTCTCATCGTCTCCGCTTGACAAGCACGAGCCGGGTCACGCCTGCTAGGGCGCGCGATCCTTGTGCTCTGCGCAACGAGTGACCGGCTGAACGGATCCGCATGAACACCGGACTGGATGTCTTCTCGACGCTCCGCCACCTCGTGCAGCGCGCCATATCCAGCCTCCCCGGCGCGCAGCGCGGAAGCCTGCTCGTGCGCGCCGGCCGGCGGCTCGCGTACAGGGCGGCGGTGGGGCTCGACGGCGTCCTCCCGGGCCGGCTGCACATGCCCTCGGACGGCGGGCTGCTCGGCGCGTCGGCGCCGTTCGGCCCGGCCGCGGCGCCCGAGGCGGCCCGCGGCCCGTGCCTCGTCCCCGCGGCCGCGTGGTACCGGGCGCACCTGCCCGAGGTCGCGGAGCGGCCCGGCTGGCCGCCCGAGGGCGCGCACGTGCTGATCGTGCCGGTGCCGGTGTTCGGCGCGCCGGGCGCCTACCTCGCGCTCGAGCAGCCGGGCGCGACGCCGCTCTCGGGCCCCTACCGCGCGCTGCTCGAGTCCGTCGTGGAGAGCGCGGGCGCCGCGCTCGAGCGGCGCGGCCTGTTCGAGGAGAAGGCCCAGGTAGCGCAGGAGCTGTGCCTGCTCGAGGAGGTGCTGAGCGCTGTCGCCGAGTCGGTCGATCTCCTGGAGCTCATCGAGACGCTCGCGGACGGGATCAGGAGCGTGCAGACGGGCCCGCGCTGGAGCTCCATCGACCTCGCGATCCTGGAGGACGAGGCGGGCGAGCGCCGCGCGGACGGGGGCGGGCTCGACGGCGCGCCAGGCCAGCACGACCGGCGGACGATCCGCCTCTACAGGGCGCCGCGCCGGCCCCTGACGGCGTACTGGAACAACGTGCGCGACGGCGCGCTGGCGGCGGGGCGCGACCTCCGGGTCGCGGTGGAGTTCAGGAGCGGCATGTCGTCCGGGCCCGCGGCCCAGGAGGCGCTCCTCGAGGAGGGGATCCGCCGGCGGGTCAGCGGGATCGCGATCGCGCCCATCGACCCGGTGGCGCTGGAGCCGTCCATCCGCCGCGCGGCGGAGGCGGGCATCCCGGTCGTCGCCATCGACTCGCCGCCCGTCGAGGGCAGCGCCTGCTCGCTCTACATCGGGACCGACAACCGGGCCGCCGGGCGGATCGCGGGCGAGGCGATGCTGCGGCTCCTGCCGCAGGGGGGCGAGGTCGCCGTCCAGGCGGCCTCCGCCGCCGTGGCCAACGCCCGCGGCCGCATCGAGGGCTTCCGCGAGGCGATCGCCGGCTCCTCGGTCCGCGTGGACTCGCTCTCGGAGAACCTGTTCGACCCGGATCGCGCGACCGAGCTCGCCCTGGAGGTGGTGCGGTCGAAGCCCTACCTCGCCGGCGCCTTCGGGGTGTGCAGCGAGAACGGCCCGGGCTTCGGCATGGCGTCGATGGCGCTCGGGCGGGCCGGGGACATCAAGCTCATCGCCTTCGATCTCATCACCGCCACGGTCGCGATGCTCCAGGAGGGCGTGATCCACGCCGCTGTCGTGCAGCGCGAGTACGACATGGGGTACCGCTGCGTGCAGGCGCTCCAGGACATGGCCGCGCGCGGCGTCGCGGCGGCGCTCGCGGACCTGCCCGCGTCGCGCTCCATCGACACGGGGGTCGACCTCGTGACCGTCGAGCGGACGCCCTCCTCGATCGCCCTCTCGGATCACCTGGCCATCAGCTCCGCCCGCCGGATCGCGAACCGCAAGCTGGGCGCGGCGACGGGCGCCAGGGCGCTCGAGTTCCTGGTGATCGGGATGGCCGAGCGCGAGAGCCTCGTCAACGACGAGCGCGCCCCGGTCACGGACGACTCCCTCGTGGGCCGGGTGATGAGCGCGTGCTGCTCGCTCGTCATCGACACCGCGTCGAGCGAGTACCAGCGCTTCAGCGACGTCGCCGAGGCCCGCTGGAGCGGCGCGCGCACGATGGTCGGCGTGCCGCTGCTGTCGCGGGACGCGGTCCTCGGGGTCCTCGTGCTCTGCAGCCCGCAGCCCGACGCGTGCTCGCCGACCGACCTCGCGCTGATCGAGCGCGTGGCCGCCGTGGCGGCCGTCGTGCTCGAGAACGCGCGGCTGCTCTCGCGGATCAAGGAGCGGACGAGGGAGCTGGAGTCGCTGAGCCGCCGCCAGGAGGCGCTGCTCGACACGATCGCCCGGATGTCGGGCCCGGTGGTGCCGATCGCGCCGGGCGTCCTGGTCATGCCGATCGTCGGCGCGCTGGACGCGCAGCGGTCCGGCCGCTTCCTCGAGGGGATGCTGCGGGAGATCACCGACCACCAGGCCCGCGTCGTGCTCATCGACGTCACCGGCATGGCGGTCGTCGACGCGAGCGCGGCGACCCACCTCGCGCAGGCGGCGCGCGCCGCCGGGATGCTCGGGTCCGAGGTGGTGCTCGTCGGGATCGCGCCGGAGGCGGCGCGGCTCATGGTCGAGCAGGGGCTCGAGCTCGACGGCATCGTCACCCGCGCCACGCTGGAGCTCGGGTTCTCGTACGCGCTCGGCAAGATGGGCGGGCGCGTCGTCTACCGGCGCGGCTGACCCCGGGCGGCGGCCCCGGTTGGCCTCGCGCCCGCGGCGCTCCGTGCTCCGATCAGCGGCCCCGGTGGAGCTCGATCGCGGCCGCGACGAGCGAGGCGATCTTCGGGACGTCCACGTCCCTGGCGGAGCGGATGTGGACGTTCCTTGCCTGCTTGGCGCCGCCGGTGAGCAGGCCGTTCGGATCGGGCAGCTCGGCGCCCTGCTCGAACCCGAGGTTCACGCCGAGGCGCTGCGGGGCGAGCCAGCAGATCTGGTGTTTGTGCTCATCGCCCATGCGGAAGCTGATGATCCGCCAGTTCGGATACACCTGCTCGTGCACGTCGGGGATGATGCGGAGGAGCAGCTTGCGCACGCGCAAAGTGAGCTGCTGCGCTTCGGGAGGGTATTCGCTCAGCAGCGCGGCCACGGCCGGATCGTCCGACACAATGAAAGACGGTAGGTCGCCGTGCACGAGGACGCAACCGGCTGCGCGTCACGATGCGCCGTTCCGGTTCGGGCGCTTTCAATCCGGTCGGGCTGTGAGCGGTCACGCGCGATCACGCCGGATGACTCAGGGTGACTCGACGTGACTCAGGGTGACTCGGGATCACGCCGGATCACTCCGGGTTACCCCTGGCGTCGCGGCGCACCTCGGTCGCTCGGGTGACTCGGTTCACTCGGTCGCCGGAAGGCCTCTCGGCCGCTCGTCCTTGGCGATCCAGACGGTCTTGATGTTCACGAACTCGCGCAGGCCGTACGACGAGAGCTCGCGGCCGTGGCCGGACATCTTGACCCCGCCGAACGGCAGCCGCGGATCGGAAACGACCATGCCGTTGACGAACACCTGGCCGGCCTCGATCTCGTCGATGAGCCGCTCGCGCTCGGCGGGGTCGCGGGTCCAGACGCTCGCCCCGAGCCCGAAGCGGGTGGAGTTCGCCATGGCGATGGCCTCGTCGATGTCGGCGACGCGGAGGACGGCGGCGACCGGACCGAACAGCTCGTCGTCTGCGGCGGGGGAGGGGCTCCGCACGTCGGTGAGCACGGTCGGCGGGAAGTAGTTGCCCGGCCCCTTCAGCCGCTTGCCCCCGGTCAAGAGGAGCGCGCCCGCGGCCACCGACGCGCGCACCTGCTCCTCGAGCTCCGCGGCGATCTGCGGCGTGGCGAGCGGCCCGACGTCGACGGACGGGTCCATCGGGTCGCCGACCCGGAGGCGCCGCATGGCGGCGACGAAGCGCTGCTCGAACTCCGGCACGATCGACTCGTGGACGATGAAGCGCTTCGCCGCGATGCACGACTGGCCGTTGTTGATGATGCGCGCCTTGATCGCGGTCCCGACCGCCGCGTTGAGGTCGGCGCTCGGCAGGACGACGAACGGATCGCTGCCGCCGAGCTCGAGCACAACCTTCTTCAGGTGCTTGCCCGCGTGCGCGCCGACGCTGCGCCCCGCGTTCTCGCTGCCGGTGAGCGTCGCGGCCGCGACGCGCGGGTCGGCGAGGAGGCGCGGCACCGCCTCGGTCCCGACGAGCAGCGCCTGGAAGACCCCCTCCGGGAAGCCGGCGCGGCGGAGGATGTCCTCGATCGCGAGCGCGCAGCGGGGGACGTTCGAGGCGTGCTTGAGGAGGCCGACGTTGCCGGCGATGAGCGCGGGCGCGGCGAAGCGGAAGACCTGCCAGAACGGGAAGTTCCACGGCATGATCGCGAGCACCGGGCCGATCGGCTGGAACGCCACGTAGCTCTTGTCGGCGTCGGTCGCGACCTCCTCCGGGGCGAGCAGGCGCTCGGCGTTGTCGGCGTAGTAGCGGCACACGGTCGCGCACTTCTGGGCCTCCGCGACGGCGGATCCGATGGTCTTGCCCATCTCGATCGTCATCAGCCGCCCGAGCTGCTCCTTCTCGGCCTCCAGGATCTCGGCGGCGCGGCGGAGCCTCTGGGCCCGCTCGGCGACCTCGGTCCGTCGGAAGCTGCGGAACGCGGCGTGCGCGCGCGCCACCTTCTGCTCCAGCGCCGCCGACGAGAGCGGCTCGAACCTCTCGAGCGTCTCTCCTGTCGCCGGGTTGATCGTCGCGATCGCGGTGTTCACGGATGTGCCTCCTCTTCGAGCGCCGGGGGCCGCGCCCCGTCGCCTGCCTGCGCAGAGCGCGCCGAGCGATCCCGGCAGGCGAGCTTGGTCCAGACCCGCCTCTCCTTGCAATGGTCAGCGACGGCGGGCCGGCGCATCTTCCCGCCTTCGTCGTTTATCGTCCGCCCGCCCGCGCGCGGCTGGCGGGCGCGTGAGGGCGGAGGGGGGTCGCCATCGCACGTCCTGTTCATTACGCAGAGGGGGATGGTCCGCAGCGGATCCCCTGCCGCGAGCGACGCGGAGCGCGCAGCTTCAGCCTGGGCGTCCCGCGCGGGCGAGCGCGCGGCGCTGTCGCCTCCGGTCGATGATGCCGCCGGCCTGCTCTCCTGTGCGGGCGAGCTGGAGGTGCGGGTAAGGGCGCTGGAGTCGCTGCTGTGCGCCGGTGTGCCGTTCATGGTGGCGGGCGCGTATGCCTTCTTTGCGTACACCGGCATCTTCCGGGACACGAAGGATCTCGACGTGATGCTGGAGGAGCGGGACGTGCCGGCGGCGTTCATGGCGCTCGAGCGGGCCGGGTTCGAGACGGAGCTGCTCGATCCGCGGTGGATCGGCAAGGCGCACGCGGGCGAGCGCTTCATCGACCTCATCTTCTCGTCGAGCAACGGCCTGGCGGTGGTGGACGGCGGCTGGTTCGAGCACGCGCGTCCGGCCACGATCCTCGGGCACCGCTGCCTGATCGCGCCTGTCGAGGAGATCATCTTCACGAAGGCGTTCGTGGACGAGCGGGAGCGGTACGACGGGGCGGACGTGAACCACCTCATCTACGCGTGCGGCGACGAGATGGACTGGGAGCGGCTCCTCGCGCGCTTCGGCCCGCACTGGGAGGTGCTGCTCGCGCACCTCACGCTGTACCGCTTCGTCTATCCGGGCGCGCGGAGCCGGGTGCCCGGGTGGCTCATCGAGGAGCTCTGCCGGCGCACGCTGGCGCAGTCGCGGGCGGGCGACGCGCCGCTCCGGGTCTGCCGGGGGAACCTGATCAGCCGCCGGCAGTACCTCCACGATTACGAGAAGCTCGGCCTCGTGGCGGCGCCCCCGGCGCCCGCGCCCGGGGCGGCGCGGGCGCCGCTGTGCCGGAAGGGCCGGCGGCTCGGGGCGCGGCAGCGCCTCGGCAAGGCGGAGCCTGGCGGCCCGGAGCGCCCGGCCGTGGAGGTCGAGGCGTCGCGGCTTCGCAAGCCGGGGTCATGAGCGCCGGCGCGGCGGAGAACGGGGACCGCGGCAAGCGCCGCGTCGCGGCGGCCTCGGACCTGCATTGCCGGCCGGAGCACGGCGGCAGGATGCGCGAGCTCGTGCGGGCGGTGAACGCGGAGGCGGAGGTGCTCGTGCTCTGCGGCGATCTCACCGATCGCGGCCACCCCGAGGAGGCGAAGGTGCTGGCCGACGCGCTCTCCGGGCTGTCGGTGCCGTGCGCGGCCGTGCTCGGCAACCACGACCTCGATCGCGGGGCGAGCGCGGAGATCGCGAGGCTCCTCGGCGACGTGGGCGTCGAGGTGCTCGACGGGGATCACCTGATCCTGCGCGACGACATCGGGGTGGCCGGCGTGAAGGGCTTCATGGGCGGCTTCGGGAACGCGACGCTGCAGGCGTTCGGCGAGGGGCCGCTCAAGGCGTTCGTCCAGGAGGCCGTGACCGAGGCGCTGAAGCTCGAAGCGGCGCTGTCCCAGCTCGACACCGACAAGCGGATCGTGATCATGCATTACACGCCGGTGCTCGACACGACGGTCGGAGAGAACGTGGAGATCAGGCCCTTTCTTGGGACGAGCCGGCTGGTCGCGCCGATCGACCTGTACGGCGCGGACGTCGTCTTCCACGGCCACGCGCACCACGGGGCGCTCGAGGGGCGGACGCCGAAGGGGACCCCGGTCTACAACGTGGCGATGCCGCTGCTCAGGAAGCTGACCGGGAGGTCGTTCCTCCTGGTCGAGGTGTGACCCGATCGACCCCTGTCGGTCGCGCGGGGCGCCGCGGTGACGGCCGAGATCGTCGAGCTCGGGGTGAAGGCGCTGTGGGGCGGCGCGCGCCGCGGGCTCAGTGCTTCTGCAGGAAGTCGCGTATCGCCCCGAAGTAGGCCGGCGCGAACGAGAGGATATC
Source organism: Sorangium sp. So ce176 (assembly GCF_051519835.1). Classification (NCBI taxonomy): domain Bacteria; kingdom Pseudomonadati; phylum Myxococcota; order Polyangiales; family Polyangiaceae; genus Sorangium; species Sorangium sp. So ce176. Next base: position 8,188,721 of record NZ_CP150371.1, on the reverse strand, counting down.
GTTGTGGCCGGCGCCGTCGATCAGGCGCAGCTCCTTGTTCTCGTGCGGGACGGCCGCGTGGTTCTCGCGGGCGTGGAACGGCGGGAGCAGGCTGTCGTGCGCGCCGTGCAGGGAGAGGACCGGGATCTCGACGTGGCTCAGGAGCTCCGAGTTCGAGAGGCGGCGGTGCGCCTCGTCGCGCAGCTCGCCGAGGTCGATCTGGAAGAGGGCGAGGAGGTGGCGCACGTCGCTGAAGCCGCTCTCGAGGAGCAGCGCGCGGTACGCGTCGCCGCGGTCCCTGGCGATGCGCGACGCGGGCGAGCTGCCGAGCGAGCGGCCGAAGAGCAGCGGCTTCGGCGGCCTGTCGAGCCCGGCCTCTCGGCTCTTCTCGACGAGCTCCCGCTCGAAGAAGGCGGCGACGCGCGCGGGGTCGTCGTGGAGCGAGCGCAGCGTCGGCCGCCCGCCGCTCCAGCCGTAGCCGCGGTAATCGACGATGAAGAAATTCAGGCCGAGCTGCTGCCACGCCCCGGCGATGTCGTCGTAATCGGGGACGGTCTCGCCATTGCCATGGAAGGCGAGCACGGTCGGGCTCCGCGGGTCGGCCAGGTGCCAGCGCGCGCCGAGCGTCACGCCGGGGGCGACGGGAATATCGTGGTCCGTCGCGCCGGCGGGCGGGGGCGTCTTCACCTGCCTGGGATAGAAGACGCCGGCGGAGCGGGGGCTCGCGTCGAGCGCGCGAAAGAGCTCATCGAGGGAGCTGCTGGTCTCGTCGGTCGGCATGGCGTGATGGCTCTCCGTGGTACGGCAGGGGTGATGCAGATGCGGAGGACAGCGTATGTAGCGGACGCAGAGGATAAGGGCGCGGCCCCCGGCCGTCGACGGCCGGGCCCGCGCGACGGCGGCCTTGCGCCGCGGCGAGATCTGCACGGCTCGGATGGCCGCCGCGTTCGCTACCGGCGCAGGCCTTGCCACCTCACCCGTTGTTCGCCGCGACCTGCCCTGCCTTCCACCTGGCCCTGAAGGCGCGGTACGCCTCATCCATCTCGCCCCAGATCCTGCGCGTCAGCTCCTGACCCTCGATGAAGTCCACGTAGCGCGCGAGCTTGGGCCGGCGGGTCAGCGCGTCGTCACCCTGCTTTGTCAGCATCGTGGCGTAGAACAGCCACGGAACCAGCGCACAGTCTGCCAGCGAGAGCGCCTCCGAGGCGGCGAATCCGTCCCCGGCCAGGAAGACCTCGAGCGCGTCGAGGCCCTTGTCGAGGCCGGCGCGCTCCGCCGCGGCGTCGATCTTGAAGCTCGGGTCGTTGGTCGCCCGCAGCAGCGACATGACGCCGCCGCAGTAGAGATCCACGGTGCGAACGACGAGGCGCACCCGGGCGCGGGCCTCGGGCGTGGCGCCGAGCAGCGATGGTGTGGGGAAGGCGTCCTCGAGGTACTCGCAGATGACGAGGCTCTCCGGCAGGACGAAGCCGTCGTGCTCCAGCACCGGGATCTTTCCGAGCGGGTTCATCCGCTGGAACTCGGGAGTGCCGAGCGCCGCGCGGCTGAGCTCGAACTTCAAGCCCTTGGCATGAGCCTGCATGCAGACGCGCGAGACGAACGGAGAGCCGGCGGAGCCGTGAAGGATCATCATGGTCGTTCGCTTCCTCGTGTGGTGAGGAATCGCATATCACCGCCGTACAGCGCGCACCAGGCTAGGGCGATAGCCCGCCGGTCCCGTCCCTCTCGAGCGCGTCCGCGAGCGCGCACCTCGAAAGGCCCACCTTCCTGGCCTCGTCGCGCAGCATGCCGCCCTGCTCCGCGGCCCCTTTCACGCTGAGCATCGTGCGCAGCTCGATCCCGTCGGGGCTCTCCACGTGCTCCGCGAGCCACGCCGATCGCCCCTGTCCGACGCTGATCGGGTCGGCCTCTGCATCGAGGCCGGCCAGCCTGTCGACATCGCACATCATCGCGACGGCCTCGGGGAACGTCTGCCCGCCGGAGGCCGGGGTCTTCGCCTCGGGGGCCGGGCCGCAGGCGGGGAAGAATGGGAGCAGGAGCAGGGGGGAGAGCAAACGACAGCGCATGTCGCCTTGGACAGGCGGAGCAGGCCCTGGCTTGGCGACGAACGCCTCGTCCCCGGTGACCGACGCTCGGCGATGCGCAGGCGTCGCCGGATCGCCCCGGGCGTTCTGGCCGACAACCCCGATCGAACGATCTCCGTCTGTTTATTCCTCGACCCCCCCGTCCACCGCCGGGACGAGCTCGATATCGACCTTCTGCGGAATGAAGCCCTCGCACGCCTCGCTCATGACCGGCGTGAGCGTCTGCTCGAGATCCTCGTAGCCAGTCCCCGAGATCTCGACCCGCGCCACCCCCGCCGTCCACAGCTCGCAGACGAGCGTCTCGAGCGCCTCGGGAGGGGGCTTTGCGCGATCGACGGCGCACACCAGGTTGGCCTCCTCGAGCGTCTTCCAGGTGGTCGGGTCATCGAGGACGAAGGCCGGCTCTTCTCCCGCGCTCCAGGCGACGCGAACCGTTGTGTCCGGCGGAACAGGGCCGCCCGGCGCGCGCACGGTGATCGTGAACATCGCCTCTCGCGGCCCCACCGGGCACCCGCCCGCGCCGCCCACGCCCGCGCCGCCGGCCCCGCCGCCCCCCGCGCCGTCGCAGGCCCCCATGGCGGCGGCGGTCGTGAGCGCTGCCAGGGAGAGCGCCGCGAGCGCCGTGAGCGGGAGGAATCGACCCGGCGCGAAGGGAGGGCGTGCAACCACAAAGACGGCAGGATAGGGGCGCAACTCCGGCAAATCCAGCGAGAGCAGGCTTTGTGCAGGCCCATCCCGCCGGCCATCCCGGCTATCCCCTCATGCTTCCCTGGCGGTCTTCAGCTCACGCCTGGGCCTCGAGCTCGGCGATGTCCTTGAGGAGCGCCTGCTCGTGCCCGTCGGGCTTCACCTTCAGGTACGTCTTTCGCAGGACGCCCTGCGGATCGATGACGAACGTCGTCCGGTCCCAGTACATGGTGCCTTTCCACTCGCTCTGCCCGACGCCCGCGGCCTTGAGCAGCTCGTGGTTCGTGTCGGCGAGCAGATCGATGGTGAACGAGAACTTGTCGCAGAAGCTCTTGTGCGACGCGACGTCGTCCTCGCTGACGCCGACAACGGCGATGTTGGCCTTGTCGAAGTCCTCCTTGGAGGCGGTGAACGACTTGCCCTGGATGGTGCACCCCGGCGTGTCGTCCTTCGGATAGAAGTAGACGACGAGCCATTTGCCCGCGAAGTCCTCGAGCTTCACGGTCTTGCCGTCCTGGTTCGGCAGGGCGAAGCGCGGGAACGGCTTTCCAATATCGATGCTCATCTTCTCTTTGCCTCTTCTGTGGGCCGGAGGATGGCTCCTCCCGGCCGGTGACAGGTGATGGGACGGCCGAGCGGCGCTGTCTTCGCGCCGCTCTCCGCGCAGGATCAGCGCGGGATGAGCCCCCGGAACCAGGCCGCGACCGACGAGGACGACTCGTCCTGGTGCATCGAATCCGGCCCTTCCAGCTCATCGGCCAGCCCCCCGAGCGGCCCCTCGCTGCGCGGCGGCGAGGAGCCCTCGCGCTCCTCTCCGTGCATCAGGCCCGTGGCCCCGTCCAGGGTGGGAAGCAGGCTGAGCCCGCTGCCGCCCGCTGTCGGCTCCTTCGTGAGCGACTTGAACTCGAGGAGCATCATGTCGATGAGCTCGGCGATCTTCTGCGTCCCGTCGACCGCCCGGGCCGGCCCGCCCTTGGCGCGCTCCACGAGCGCGGCGACGTCGTCCTCGCTCACCGGGCGGCCGTAGCGGTAGAGGAAGCGGGTGAGGTCGCGCCCGAGGTCGCGCGCGGCGCGGTAGCGGGCGGCCGGGTCGCGGGCGAGCGAGCGGCGGATGATCTGCTCCAGGTCGCGCGGCACCTCGCTGTTGAGCTGCTGGAGCGACGGGATCACCGCGTCGCGCACGAGCCGCACCGTGATGTAGTCCGAGTCGCCGAGGAAGAGCCGGCGCCCGGCGAGCATCTCCCAGAGGATGATCCCGAGCGCGAAGATGTCGACGCGCTGGTCGACTCCCTGCTCGAGCACCGTCTCCGGCGCCAGGTAGCCGAACTTGCCCTTGATGATGCCCGCGTCGCTCTCGGCGAGCTGGCTCGACGCCTTCGCGAGCCCGAAATCCACGATCTTCACCTCGCCGTAGCGGGTGATGAGCACGTTCGCCGGGGTGATGTCGCGGTGGACGATCTGGAGCGGCTTGCCGTCCGCGGTCGCGAGATCGTGCGCGTAGGCGAGGCCCTGGCACATCTTGGCGGCCATGAACGCGGCGACCTCGACGCTCATCGGGCGGCCGACCTTCTTCTGGTGCTCGAGGAGGGCCCGCAGGTCGGCGCCGTCCACGTACTCCATGACGATGAAGTAGGTGCCGTCGCCGACCCCGATGTCGAACACCGACACGACGTTCGAGTGCGAGAGGTGCGCCGAGAGGCGCGCCTCGTCGAGGAACATCGCGATGAACTGCTCCTTCTTGCTGAGCTGCGGCAAGACGCGCTTGATCGCGACCTGCTTCTTGAACCCCTCGATCCCCGCGCTCTCCGCGACGAAGACCTCCGCCATACCGCCGGAGGCGAGGCGCTTGATGACCCGGTACCGCTGCTGCTCGGACATGCCCTGCTCGTCGTCCTCCCGCCCCGTCCCGTTGGGTCTGTCCAGTCTAGCGGCTCGGGGCGCGCCGCGGATGAAATCCATGCGGCGCCGCTCGCGCGCCCCGCGTCATCGGAACGTCGCGAGCGCCGCGACCGTCGCGAACGACAGCCCCACGAGCGCCGCGAGCGCGAGCACCGAAAGGAGCGGCTCCGCCCGCGCCGCGGCGAGCAGCCGACCGCGATCTTCCCTGGACAGCGGCGCCCCGGAGGCTCCGTCCTCGCCTGCACCTCCGGACGCCGCGGCGAGGTGCGCCTCCAGCCGGCGCCGCGCGGTCCGGGATCGCAGCGCGAGCAGCAGCATCTCCGCCGCCGCTGTCGCGCCGAGCACCGCGAGCCCCGCGCGCCGCGCCCATGAAGCGCGGGCCCGCTCGCGCGCCTCGGCCGCCGGCAATCCGTCCGCGAGCAGCGTCACGCGCCGCGGCGAGGCCGGGCCTGTCGCCGCGGAGAGCGGCCAGGCCACGGTGCCCGCGCCCTGCTCGTACGGGTCGCTCGCGACCACCGCCCAGTCCGCCGCGGGGCGCGCCTGTCCGTCCGGGAGCGCCAGCGTCCCCGCGAAGAAGCCCGCGCCGTCCGGCGCGAGCGGCACGACCGCCCCGAGGAGGCGGCCGCGCGCGCCGCCGATCGACACGTACGCCCGCGGCCTCGGCGCCGGCGAGACCAGCCGGAGCGCCGGCGGCTCGCCCGCGAGCCCGCCCGGATCGAGCCATATCGCGCCGGGGATCACCGGCAGCCTCCCTTCCCACGAGCCGCCCGCGCCCGGCGGCCCGCCCGGCCGCGTCGCCCGCAACGTGAGCTCGACGGCGTGCGACAGCGGCTTGAGCGAGAGCTCCGCGGCGCCGCGCGCGTCGGCCACGACCAGGATCGGCCCGTTCCCTTGCCCCTCGAGGTCCGCCCCGACGGCGCTCGCCTCGACGCGCGCCCCCGCGATCGGCGCGCCGTCCTCGCCCTCGACCGCGACGCGCACCGGCTCCGGGAACGGCGCGGCCATGGCTCCCCGCGCGGCCGTGACCCGGAGGCGGAGCTCCCCGCGCGCCGCGCCCGGCAGCGCGCTCGCATGCGCCGCGCCCGGCAGCGCGCTCATCTCCGCCGGGCGCGGCGGCGCGAGCGGCACCTGCTCCTCCAGGAGCACCTCGCCGCCCCGCGCGATCCGCACCACCACCGGCTCCGCCAGCCCGCCCGGCGCCGGGAGCAGCGCCTCGCCGATGCCGTCCTTGTCGATCGGGCCGGTCCATCGCTCGAGCGGCGCCCCTGCGGACGCGGCGCTCACCTCGATCTCCGGGATCGCCGCCGGGTCCTCGGCCCCGTAGAGCCGGCGCACCCCTTCGATGCGGAGCGCCAGCGCCTCGCTTCCGGCGACGGGCGCCCCCCACACCCTCACGCCGGTGGTCATGCGCTGAGAGCCTGGCCCCAGGAGCACGAAGGCTGCGAGCCCGATGCCGAGCGCTGGCAGGACGTAGGTCGCCGCGTCGAACGTCGAGGCCATCGCCGTCCAGCATACAGCTCCGCCCCGGGGGCGCGGTCGAGCAGTGCGTCCAGGCTGGCTGCTCGCGCCGAGCGCTGGGCCGTGCGGCCCTGCTCGCGCCGAGCCCTTTGCGTCCTGGCGTCTCCTCCGATAGGAAGCCGGCGATGGCAGCCGACAGACCGGTGAAGCGCAAGCGCAGGGGCTCGGGGTCCACGGGGCAGGGCGGCGACGCCTTCCTGCGGCAGCGGACCGATCCGCGGAGCGAGCGACGTTTCGAGCCGAAGGCATCGGTCGCGCACGCCCTCACCTGGCTGGGCATGTCCGTCGCGGCGCTCCTCGCGGGCGCGGGCGTTTACGGCCAGTGGTTCCGTGGTGAGGAGGCGGGCGCGCACCCGTATGCCCCGTACCTGCTCGTCCTCGCGGCGCTCCTCGGCGCGGCGTCGGCGCTCTTCGGCCACTGGTCGATGAAGCCCATCCGCGTCGGCGATGCCGGCGTGGCGATCGAGAACGGGCCTGGCGAGGTCGAGCGCATCGGCTGGAACGACGTCACCCGCCTGCTGCTCACCGAGGCTGCGCTCACGGTCCAGGGCAGCGGCACCGCGATCGCCATCCCGCTCCGGACGCACCTCCCGGCGGCCTCTCGCGCCCTGGCCGAGGCGAGGTCGCGCGTCCCCGCGCATGCGACCGAGATCAAGGAAGGCGCATTGCCGCCGCCCGACGACGCCGCCGGCGAGGTGCGCTCTCTCGAGCTTCCCCAGGTGGCCGGCCTTCGTTGCAAGGTGACCGACAAGCTCATCGCCTTCGAGGCCGACGCCCGTCTCTGCGGCCGCTGCGGCGAGCTGTACCACAAGGACGGCGTCCCCCCTCGCTGCGCCACCTGCGACGCTCCGCTCCGCTGAGCGGCGGGCGCCCGCTGCGGAGCGGGCCCCTCGCCGCCGCCGCGTTCGCCCTCAGATCCCGAAGCGCTCCGCGTTCTCCCGGAGGAAGGCGATGTAGACGTCCGACTCCTGGTGGGAAGGCACCTCCCCGGACTCGACAGCCTGCTCGAGCGCCCGCTTGATCTCGCCGACCTTCCGCGACGGCGGCAGCCCGAACGACTGCATGATGGCGTCCCCGATCCCGCTCGGCAGCGGCGGCACCACCGCGTCCTGGGCCTGAACCTGCAGCACCCGCTCGGCCAGATCGCTGATCTGCTTGAGCCCCTTCCGCTTCTTCTCGGGCCGCTTCGTCGTGATGTCCGCCCGCGACAGGTCGAGCACGTCGTTCAGGCAGCCGCCCATCTCCTTCGCGAAGCGGCGCACAGCGCTGTCGGTCCACGACGGCTCGTACTGGCTCGCCCGGAGGTGGTGCAGGATCAGAAAGCGGATGCTCGCCTTCAGCGACTCCTCCTTCGTGAAGAGCGGCAGACGCCGGTCGATCTTGTCGAACATGCGCGCGCCGACCTCCGCGTGACCGAAGAAGTGGACCTCGCCCGTCGGCGAGATCGATCGCGTCCTCGTCTTGCCGATGTCGTGGAGCAGCGCCGCCCACCGGACCTCGAGCCTCGGGACCGCCTGACGCACCACCTGCTTCGTGTGCTTCCAGACGTCCTTGTGGCGCCACTCCCCATCGCCGAACCCGACCATCGCCTCGACCTCGGGCAGCATCGCCGCGAGCGCGCCCGACTCGAGCAGCGCGTCGAGCCCCGCCTCGGCGTCTTTGCTCATCATGATCCGGTCGAGCATCTTGCGGACATCCGGCAGGTAGATCGCCGCCGCCGCCTTGAAGTCGGCGGGGCGCCCGGAGATCACCCGTGGCGAGGTGCGTGGCTCGGCGGACGTCTCGGGCTGCGCCGCGTCAGCCCTCTCTGCTCGCTCCGCGGCCCACTCGAGCGCCTCCATGGCCCGCTTCGGGCTCGCTTCCTGGGTGAGGATCTCCTGCACGCTGGCCTTCCACACTTTCGAGGTTACGGGGTGGTTCGCCCGTGCGGCGCCGGCTCACCCGGCCCGACGGGGGTCCGCCGGTTTAGAGCCAGCCGGTACGCCGCGCAATGGTTCGTCGCTCGGCGCCCGCCGGATGGCGCGGCTCCGCCGTGCGGCGGCGCGTCAGGTGCGGAGGAGCCTGCCCACGTGGTCCTTTTCCCAGTCGAGGGCGCGCTCGTAATCGCGGAACAGCCGCTCGCGGGCGAGGAACTGGGGCGGATGGAGCATCCGGCGCCCGTTGCCGTGGCTCGCCGGCATCACGTGGTGGAGCATCTCGTGGTAGATGACGTAGGAGATGAAGTAGCGGGGGACCCAGGGTCGGTCGAGCACCGGGTGGATGCGGATCAGCCGCTCGATCGCGGAGTAGCTCCCGAGCTTGATGGTGCGCCGCGGCTTCTTCGCCCTGGTCCGCTTGCCCCAGGTGATCAGCGAGTCGACGGCGCCGCCGAAGTACCCGTGGTTGACCTTCTGGAACAGGCTCAGCAGGTCGTGCGTCCGCCCCTGCGTGCTGAGCGGCGTGCTCACCGGCCGGCTCGCCCGGATGCGATGGCCGTTCTCGTCGATGTACTGGCCGACGAGGAGCGACGCGGCCCGGTCCTGGTTCACCACGTACCGGACGAGCGCATCCTGAACGACAGCGGGCGCATCCAGGAACATGTGATGGACGCGCGCCTGCAGGATGCCCTCCCGCAGCGACGAGGAGATCATCTGCCGGAAGTTGTCGGTGACCGAGAGAAGGACAGGCCGCTTCTGGGCCAGCTCCAGGCGACGGATGAGCGCCTGGCGCGCCCCCTCGTGCACGAAGATCTGCGGCTGACCCGAGGGCAGGTCGATGTCGATCGGGTGGTGCCGCGGATCGGGCACCCGCACGACGGCCCGGGAGACGCGCGGCCACAGGGAAGAGGACGCTGCGCCCTTCCCACCGCTGCGCGACAGACGGCCTGGAGGGGGTTGAGCGAAGGGGAAGGCCATCTGTCCCGCCATCTCAATCCTCCTTATTTGGGCGTATTCTCGGGTGGGATCCTTGTCAAGCGAGCGACCGAAATCATCGGAATCATTCGGTTTTGTGAAACCGTGAGCGGGGGATCGGTACCGCTGGAGGGGTACGGCGGACGTCTCGGCCGTCGCCGGCTCGCGATCTGCATTTCCGCCGCAAATTCATGCACTTGCCCCGGCCACAGCGATCCGCTGCGGGGGACGGCTCCGGTCGAGCCACCTTCCGCCTGGGACGCGAGCCCGCTGCTTCATGCCACGGCGCGCCCGCCCCGCCACGCGCCCGCCTCGCTAGGCGAGCGCGCGGGGGTCGAAGATCCGCTCCACGCGCCATCGACCCTGAGATTGCGATGTCGGCTCGGGCTCGAGGGCGACGATCAGGGCGGTGGTGAAGCTGGAGAGGAGCAGGCCTGTCGCGCCCCGGCCGGGCGGATCGATGAGCGTACGGACGAGGTGCTCCACGTTCGGCTGGTGCCCGACAAGGAGCGCGTCGGCGCCGCCTCGGGCGAGCGCGGCGACGAGCGCCAGCGGCAGGCCGGCGTCGAGCGCGAGCTCGTCCTGGAGCTCGACCTCCGGCGCGCCGCAGATCGGCGCCGCGATCTCGGCGGTCTCGCGGGCGCGCGCGAGGGGGCTCGCGAGCACCCGCGCGAGCGGGGCGCCCCCCCGGACGCGGCGGAGCTCGTTCGCGACCCGCTGGACGCGCTCGCGGCCCTCCGGGGTGAGCCTCCGGTCGGCATCGCGCCCGGTCGGCGCCCGATCCTCCGCCGGGCCGTGCCGCATGACGTAGAGGTGCATGGCGGTGCGTCGGCCGGCGTCAGTTCGTCTTGCCCGGGGTGCGCCGGGCGTCCTGACCGGACGGGGCCGGCTCGCCGCGCCCCTTCGCCGGCGCAGGGGCCTCGGCCGCCCCGCCCTTCGGGCCGGCGTTCGCGGCGCCGTTCGCCGCGGCGCCGTTGCCGGCGCGCGAGACGCCGTGCTTCGCGAGGACCATCTGCTCGATCTTCTCGAGCACCGCCGGGTGCTGCTCCAGGTAGGTGCGCGCGTTCTCGCGGCCCTGGCCGATGCGCTCGCCCTGGAACGAGAACCACGACCCGCTCTTCTCGATGATGCTGGCCTCGGTCGCGAGGTCGATGACGTCGCCGCTGTGGCTGATGCCATGGCCGTAGAGGATGTCGAACTCCACCTCGCGGAAGGGGGGAGCCATCTTGTTCTTCACGACCTTGACGCGGGTCCGGTTGCCGACCACCGCCGGCTCCTTGCCGCCCGCGGCGGCCTCCTTGATGGCGCCGATGCGGCGGATGTCGAGCCGGACGGAGGCGTAGAACTTGAGGGCGTTGCCGCCGCTCGTCGTCTCGGGGCTGCCGAACATGACGCCGATCTTCATCCGGATCTGGTTGATGAACATCAGCAGGCACTGCGAGCGCGAGGTCGTCCCGGTCAGCTTGCGGAGCGCCTGGCTCATCAGACGGGCCTGGAGGCCGACGTGGCTGTCGCCCATGTCGCCCTCGATCTCGGCCTTGGGGACGAGCGCGGCCACGGAGTCGACGACGATGATGTCGACGGCGTTCGAGCGGACCAGCATGTCGGCGATCTCGAGCGCCTGCTCGCCGTAGTCGGGCTGGGAGATCAGCAGCTCCTCGGTCTTCACGCCGAGCTTCTTCGCGTAGTTCACGTCGAGGGCGTGCTCGGCGTCGATGAACGCCGCCGTCCCGCCCGCCCGCTGGACGGCCGCGATGGCGTGGAGGGTGAGGGTCGTCTTGCCGCTCGACTCCGGCCCGTAGACCTCGACGATGCGGCCGCGCGGGTAGCCGCCGATGCCGAGGGCGATGTCGAGGCCGAGCGAGCCGGTCGGCACGGCCGCGACCTCGTCGTGCAGCGACTGCCCGTCCTTGAGGCGCATGATCGCGCCCTTGCCGTACTCCTTCTCGACGCTGGCGATCGCGAGCTCCAGGGCGGCGGACTTCTGCTTGGTGTTCTTCTCGTCACTCATGCGTACCTCGGGGGAGGGGGCCGAAGGGGAGGGGAGGCCGACGGGGATCGTGGAGGCGAATCCCGTCGTGCGGGGCGACAGTTTCCGCCAGACCTTTACTGTCCAGTTGTTCAGGAAGCAAGACCCCGGCACCCCGGATAGGACCGACAACGTCCGCGCGGCGTGCGCGGGGACCTCGCCGAGCACGGCCGGCGCCGGTCTTCTCGACGGCGTCCTGGGCCGTGCGTCCTGGAGCGTGGGTTCTGGGGTTCACGTGGTCACGGCCGCGCGTTCTGGATCGCGTGGCCCAGGATGCACGCGGAACGCGCGCGGGCCAAGGACGGATGATCATTGATGACGTCGCGGGCGGAGCCGTTGTTTCCCGGCTGCTGGGGAGTCTCACAATCCAGACAACAATCGTGATCGTCCTCCGGCGGGAACACTGGCGAGCTCTTCACCTGTGGGCCACACCTCTCAGGTGGGGGGAGGGGGGCGTCTTTTCCCAGGGTTTTCCCTGGGTCGGTACGAGCTCGTCCTGCGGGTGGCCGCAGGCGAGATGGGGGAGGTCTGGGCGGCGCGGCTCAGGCGGGAGCACGGGTTTCAGAAGCTCTTTGCCATCAAGGCGCTTCGTCCCGAGCTGTCGCCCGACCCGGACGCCGTGCGGATGTTCCTCGACGAGGCCGCGTTGGCGGCGCGCATCAGGCACCCGAACGTGGTGCCCGTCGTCGACGTGGGCGAGAAGGAAGGCACGCTCTTCTACGTCATGGAGTGGGTGAGCGGCGAGCCGCTCTCGTCGGTGCTGCGTGCCGCGCGCGGGCGCCCGGCGCCGGTGCTCGCCGCGGCGCGGCTCGCCTACCAGATCTGCGCGGCGCTCGACGCCGCGCACGAGCTGCGGGACGAGCTCGGCAACCCGCGCGAGCTCCTTCACTACGACGTGTCGCCGGACAACGTCCTCATCACGTCCGAGGGGCTCGTCCGGCTGGTCGAGTTCGGCATCGCCAGGTTCGAGGAAGAGCGCCTGTCCGAGCGCGTTCCCCGGGCGCCGCGCAGCGCCGCGGGCGGCGAGGCCGGCGCGCTCCTGTTCAGGAGCAGCGCGCCGTACATGGCGCCTGAGCACATCCGCGGGCAGCCGTGCGACCGGCGGTCCGATCTCTTCGGGGTGGGGGTGCTGCTCTACGAGCTGCTGTCGGGCGCCCATCCTTTCCGGGCCGACGACAGCGAGAGCACGATGACCCACATCGCGAGCGAGCGGCCCGCCGCGCCGCTGTCGTCGCGCGCCGCCCCGTCCCGGCGCGGGTTCGCGGAGCGGCTGAGCGCGCCGCCGCCGCCCGAGCCGATCCCGCCTGCGCTCGATCGGCTCGTCTCCGAGGCGCTCGCCAAGTCGCCCACGGCGCGCACGGCGACGGCCGCGCAGCTCATGCGCGCGCTCGAGGAGGCGGTCCCGGGCGCGGCGCACCCGGGCAACGACGCGCTTGTCGCGGGCTGGATCGGCCAGCTCCTCGGGGACGCGTCCCACCTCCGGACGCAGCAGCTCCGCGCCGCGCTCGAGTCGCTCGACCCGGGGGGCGACTCGGCCGTGGAGGCGGAGCTCCCGCCAGCGCCGCGGCGCTGGGTGCAGGCGGCGTGGGCCGTCGCGGCCGCCGTCCTCGGCTGTGCGCTCGCCGGGACCACGGCGGTGGGGGATAGCCCTCTCCCGCGGCCCGCGATCACGGCCCCGGCCGGGCCGCGCGCGACGGGCGCCGCGAAGGTCGTCAGCGCTCCGCCGCGTCCGCCAGGAGCGGAGACCACGCCGCGCCGGCGATGAGCCAGAGCTGGTGCGACGCCCGCGTCACCGCGACGTGGAGCCGCCGGCGGGCCTCGTCGGTCATCGGGTACGCCGCCGCTGTCGCGTCGGGGACGACGACGTAGTCGAACTCGAGCCCCTTCGCGCTGTCCACGTCGGTGACGTCGATGCCCGGCTCGAACGAGAACTCCCCCTCGAGCACGAGCCTCGCCTCCGGCAGGTCCGCGACGAGCGCGTGGAGCTGCCTCGCGGCCTCGGCGTCCCGCGCGATGACGGCCACCGAGGCGCGGGGCTCCCGGCAGGCGAGGTCGCGGAGCGCGCCGGCGAGGAACAGGTGCGCCTGCGCCTCGCCCGGGAAGCGAAAGAGGCCGACCGGCGCGCCGTCCCGCGCCGCGCGCGCGGGCGCCTCGGGCGCGAGCTTGCCGAGGAGCCGCTGCGCGAGCTCCGCCACCGGCCGCGGGCACCTGTACGACACAGCGAGGCGGCAGGTCGCCGCGTCGCCCACGCCGAGCGTCGAGAGCGCCGCGTCCCACCCGGCGAAGCTCGACGAGGTCTGCTGCGCCTCGTCGCCGGCGAGCGTCACGCTGCGCGCCTCGCCGAGGAGCTTGCCCAGCACGAACAGCTCGAACAGCGAGATGTCCTCGGCCTCGTCGAGCACGAGGTGCGACCACCCCGCCCCGTCGAGGCCGCGGCGCGCGGCGCGCAGGAACAGCAGGATCGGCAGGTCGTCGACGTCGACCGTCCCGGCGAGCTCGTCCGGCGTCCCCTCCGCGATGGGGCGGCCGTCGAGCGCCCGCTTCATCTCCGGCACGATGATCGAGGCGAGCTCCTTCTCGAGCGGCTCGGCGAGCTGCAGCACGGTGTGGCGGACGGTCTCCTCGACGGCGCTCCGCGGCAGGTCCCCGCCCGAGGCGGCGACGACGCCCTCGAGGAACCCTCGATCCGTGAAGACGTCGGCGAGGCGGCGGCGCAGCCGCGGGAGCGTCGTGCTCGCCGGGGCGAGCTTCGCGAAGCGGCCGCGCGACAGGGCCCTGTAGAGCGCCGGGTGGCGCTTGAGGCTCGAGACGAGCGCCGGCGGGTCGGCGCACAGGGCGATGGGCCGGCCGAAGACCTCGCGCGCGGTCGCGGCCGACCAGGCGTCGAGCGTCTTCACCTGGGCCTCGCCCGCGCCGAGCGGCGCGAGCAGGCGGCGCGACAGCCGCGCGAGCCCCTCCTCGGGGACGACGACGCTCATGGCCGAGAGCGGGCACCGCGCCGGGTCGAGCGCCGCGATCCTGGCGAGGCGGTGCAGCGCCACGGTCGTCTTGCCGCTCCCGGCGCTGCCGAGCACGAGCAGCGGCTGCTGCGCGGGCGCGCACACAGCGGCGTACTGATCGGGGTCGAGCAGGGCGGTGACGTCCGCTGTCCTCGCCCTGTCCAGGGCGCCGGCGCCGACGCCCAGGCTCCCGGGGCGCGCGGCCGTCCCCGCGCCGCCCGGCTGCATGGCGAGCGACGCGCGCTCCTCCAGCGCCCACCGCCCGTCGCCCCGCTGCGTCAGGACCAGGCCGTCGCCGACGATCCGGGTGAGCGCGCCGCGCTCCACGACGACGATGCGGCGCGCCTTCACCACGCCCTCGGCGACGCGCCCCGGGAAGGTCTCCTCGTACTCGTCGCCCTCGCGGTACCGGTAGAAGATCTGCGCCACCGGCGCGACGCGCCAGTCGAGGATCCGCACGTCGGCCGACGGATCCAGGAACGTCGCGTGGCCGAGCAGGTAGTCCTTCGCCCCCTTGCCCTCGTCGACCCGGAGGTGGGCGAGGTACGGGCAGAGCGGGTCGGGCAGCACTTCCCGGGTCTCCTGCTCGATGAGGCGCTGTCGCACGCTCATCTCGAGGAGCACCGCCGGCAGATCGTCGGCGGACGCCGCCGCCGCCTCGTCGCGGAGCTCCCGGAGCGCCGCGATCGACCTGAGCTCGCGCGGCGCGGCCGGGCGCGCCGCGCCGCGATGGCCGCGCCGCGCCCTGTCCAGCGCGCCGCGCACGCGCTCGAGGAGCGCCTCCTCTTCCTCGAGGACGGCGCGCGCTTCGACCGGCAGATCAAGCCTGCTTTCCAGCATGGTGGCCTCCGTGCGCCCCCGCCGCGGCGGGGGCGCGCTCGCGATGAATGAACGATGCGTTCACTTTTGAGACGAAGAGAAGCTCATCCGAAGAAGCTCTTGAGCCCCGCGAGGTGGTACTTCGCGTAGCCGTCGACCGCCTCGCGGATGGCGGCGCCGTCGTCGAAGCGCGCGAGGGTGCTGACCATCGTGCCGACGAGGCTCCGGTAGATCTGGTCCAGGTTGAACCGCGTCGCCTCGGTCACCTGGAGGCACGGGTCCAGGGCGCGGAAGTGCTCGATCGCCAGCTCGGCGAGGCGCCCCACGGTCTCCTCGGCGAACCGCTCGTACCTGGAGCCCCCGGCGCGCCCAAGGAGGATCACGACGCGCAGCCTGTTCTCGATGCAGAAGCGGAGGAGCTCCTCGGACGCGAGGTGGTACGTGGCCGTCGGCGGGAGCGTCCGGACGTCGTCCACGCCGTCGAGCGCCTTCACCCGGCGGCGGAGGAGGAGCGCGAAGGCGCGGACGAAGCCGTCGTCCACGACAGCGTAGAAGAGCGCGTCCTTGTTCGCATAGTACCGGTAGATGTTGCCCGTGGAGACGCCGGCCACCCGGGCGATCTCGGCCATTGTGGCGCTCTCGTACCCCTTCCGCGCGAACACGGTCAGCGCGGCAGCGGCGATGCTTTCCTGCACATCGTCTTTGAGGACTTGCGCCATGGCGAATAGTGAACGACGCGTTCACTTATAGCCGGGCGCGCCGTCCCGTCAAGGGAGCGGCCCCCGCGCGGTGTCAGGGCTCGACGCGTCCTTCGAGGATCGCGCGCGGGCCGTCGGTCAGCAGGAACGTCGCTTCCTCGTCGCCGACCCTGGCGAAGAGGGCCTTGATGCCGTCGCGCACCTCGGGGACGTCCCTGGCCGCGTGGGCGTCGCTGCACGCGGCGTAGTAGTACCCCTCCTCGAGGAGCCGCTCTGCGACCCGGCGGGGGGTGCGCCCGTACTTGCCGGTGAGCGCCGCGACGTCGAGGAGGAGCACGGCGCCCGCGTCGAGCAGCGGATCCAGCGGGGCGCTGTCGTCGAAGACCGGCTCGTAGCGCTCGGGGTGGGCGATGACGGGGCGGAGCCTGCGGCGGCTGAGGTCGAAGATCCGGTCCGCGACCCGGACGGGGAAGCTCCGGGTCGGGAACTCGACGAGGACCGCGCGGCCGCCGGGGTAGGGGAGGGCGCCGCCGTCGAGGAGGCGCTGAAAGACGATATCGTCGAAGAAATGCTCGGAGGAGAGGTCGAGCGCGGGCAGGCCGGGCGCCCCGGCGAGGGCGGCGCAGGTCGCGTCGTAGGCGGCGAGGAGGCTCTGCCGGGTGTTGTCGAACATGCCGGGGCGCATGTGCGGCGTGGCCACGACGGTGTCGAACCCGGCGCCGCGGAGCGCGGTGAGCAGGGCGAGGCTCTCCTCGACGGTGCGGGCGCCGTCGTCGATGCCGGCGACCCAGTGGCAGTGGAGATCGATGAAGCCGCGCATCGCGACCGAACTTAGCAAAGTTGGCCGCCCCCGTGCGCTACGACCATGATTTGCGCCGAGGAGGTGTTCGTGTCGTTGTCGTTATCGAACCAGCAGCTTGCGCCTCGGCGCGGGTCGGATGACTGCGCGGGCGGCCAGCGCGGCGACGGGCCGGAGGGCCACGATCGGCGCGCTGTCGACCCGGGCGCGCTCTCGGCCGAGGGCGCGGCCGAGAGGGGGGCGTCCGCCGCGACGGGGGAGGAGGGGGCTCCCGCCTCCGAAAGGCGGCGCCGCCGCAGCGACGATCCGATCACCGCGCTGCACTACCAGCTCTCGACGACGCGCTCCGAGGCGAACCTCGACGTCGTGGTCCTGGTGGACGACAGCGGCTGCCTCGTCGCGGGGGCGGGCGCCTGGCCGGCGTGCGAGGAGCTCGCCGCCTATGCGCCGCTCCTCGCGAACCCGGACGCTGTGCAGAACGCGGCCGTCGGCTCGCGCATCGCCGCGCTCACCGCGGAGGTCGAGGTCCAGAGCCTCTCCGTGGCGGGCGGTGAGGTGCTGCTCTGCGGCCGCGGTGGCACGGCGGAGCGCGGCGCCTCCATCGCCCGCGCCGCCGCGGGCTGCCTGCGCATCCTCCGCGCCGCGTGAGCGCTCGCGCCTGAGCGCTCGCCGCGGCGCAGCCCGGGCGCTCGCGCCTCCCCGGTTCGTGCTACAAGGGGCCGCGACCTCAGGTCGCGCGCCATGCCCGGCCCGCTCGCACCCCCTCGACATCACGCACCCGCCGTCCCAGCGTCCCTCCGGGCCGACGACACCGGCCTCGCCCCGCTGCTCGCCTCCCGCAGGGTGATCCTCTGCGTCGGCTGCGGCGGCGTCGGCAAGACGACCACGACCGCCGCGCTCGGCCTCGCCGCGGCCCGCCGCGGCAAGCGCGTCCTCTGCCTGACGATCGACCCGGCGCGCCGCCTCTCCCAGAGCCTCGGGCTCGAGGAGATGAAGACGGAGGCCCAGACGATCGAGCCCGCCCGGTTCACCAGGGCCGGCGTCGACGTGCCCGGCTCGATGACCGTCATGATGCTCGACACGAAGTCGACCTTCGACGGCCTCGTCGCGTCGCTCGCCCCGTCGCCCGAGCAGCGCGACCGGATCCTGGGCAACGTCCTCTACAAGTACATCTCCACGTCGCTCGCGGGCACGCAGGAGTACATGGCGATGGAGAAGCTCTACGCCGTGAGGAACGACCCGAGCTACGACCTCGTCCTGCTCGACACGCCGCCCACGGCGAACGCGCTCGATTTCCTCGACGCGCCGGAGCGGCTCGTCGGCGCCATCGACAGCGCGGCGACGCGCTGGTTCGTGCAGGCCTTCCAGAGCTCCGGCAGGCTGTCGCTCAACCTGCTGGCGCGCTCGACAGCCGCGGTGCTGCGGGGCATCGGCAAGCTGACCGGCAGCGGCTTCCTCGAGCAGATCGCGGCGTTCATCAGCGAGATGAACGCCGTCTTCGGCGGCTGGAAGCAGCGGGCGGACGCGGTGGCCTCGGCGCTCCGCGGCCCCGACGTGGCGTACGTGCTCGTCACGACGCCCGATCCGCTCTGCGTGCGCGAGGTGCTGTACTTCGCCGATCGCCTGCGCGAGCAGGCGATGCGCCGCGACGCGTTCGTCGTGAACCGCGTTCACCCCGAGTACGGCGCGCTCCCCGCCGCCGCCGAGATCGCCGCCGCGCTCGGCGGGAGCGGCCTCGCGCTCGGCCCCGACGCCGCGCCGCGCCTGCTCCAGGCCGCCCAGGACGAGAGCCGCATGGGCAAGCTCGATCAGCTCAACCTGATCGCCCTCGAGGCGGCGCTCGAGGACGAGCAGAGCGGCGGCAGCGTCCGCGTCGACGTCCCGGCCTTCCCGTACGACATCTACGACGTGGCCGGCCTGGCGAGGATCGCCGACGTGCTGGCGCCGCTGCCCGGCGCGGCGGGGTAGAGCGCGCGGCCGACGCGCTGCGCGGCCGCGCGCCGGGCTAGCTGCGGCGGCGGCGCTCCTTGTACTTCACCCGGACCGGCACGCCCTCGAGCCCGAACGCCTGCCGGAGCTGGTTCGCCACGTAGCGCCGGTAGCTGAAGTGGAGCTTCTCGGGATCGCTCGCGACGACGACGAACAGGGGCGGCGAGGTCTCGGCCTGCGTGACGAAGAACAGGCGGGGCGCGCGCCCGCCGTGCGTGGGCGGCGGGTGGGTGAGGAGGATCTGCTCGAAGAAGCGGTTGAGCTCTCCGGTGGGCACGCGCTTCCGGTACGCGGCGGCCACCTGGCCCACTGTCTCGAGGAGCTTCGCCACGCCGCGCCCGCTGCGCGCGCTCACCTGCACGATCGGCGCCCACGACACGAACGCGAGCTTGTCGCGGGCGTCCGCCTCCGCCTTCGCGAGCGCCTTCCGGTCGAGGAGATCGAGCTTGTTGAGGCCGATCACGATGCCGCACCCCCGGTCGACCGCCAGCCCGAGGATCTTCGCGTCCTGCTCGGCCACGCCCTCGGCCGCGTCGCAGAGCAGAAGCACGACGTCGGCCCGCTCCATGGCGCGGATCGCGTGCATCACGCTGACCGCCTCGACGGCGCTGTCCTCCTTGGTCACCTTCGCCTTGCGGCGGATGCCGGCGGTGTCGATGAGCAAGAGCCGCTTGCCGTCGCGATCGACCAGGGTGTCGATGGGATCGCGCGTCGTGCCCGGCTGCGCGTCGACAAGCATCCGCTCCTCGCCCGAGATGCGGTTCACGAGCGACGATTTCCCGGCGTTCGGCCGCCCGACGATGGCGATACGGAGCGCGCCCTCGGCCGACACCTCGGTCGCCGCGGGCTCGGCGGGCAGCGCGGCCTCGATGGCCATCTCCAGATCGGAGATGCCGCGGCCGTGGAGCGCGCTGATCAGGATGAGCCGCTCCATGCCGAGGCGGTACAGCTCCGCCGCCTCGGCCTCCGCGCGCGGCGAGTCCGCCTTGTTCGCGACGTAGATCACGGGCTTGCCGGCGCGGCGCAGGAGGCCGAGCTCGGCGTGCTCGGAGGGCGTGACCGGCGTCACGGCGTCGAGCACGCACACGATGACGTCGGCCTCGGCGATGGCGAGGTCGATCTGCCGCTTGATCCCCTGGCGCATGGGATCGTCGCTCTCGGGGTCGAACCCGCCGGTGTCGACCAGCGTGAACCGCCGCCCCCGCGACGTGACGTCGCCGTAGTGGCGGTCGCGCGTCACCCCGGGCTCGTCGTGGACGATCGCGACGCGCCTGCCGACGAGCCGGTTGAACAGCGTGCTCTTGCCTGTGTTGGGCCGCCCGACCAGCGCCACGATCCCGGCCGACGGGATCGGCGGCGGTGCGTCGGCCGCGGCCTCCTCGGCCGCCGCGCGCGCCTCCTCGGCGAGCTCCGCCGGGAGATCGTCTCTGTCCTCCACCCGGTCGAAGCGGCCCTGTTCGGCGGGAGCGCGCCCCTTGGCAGGGCCTGAGCTGCCGCCTTTCCGGGACCCGGTGGGCGCCCTGGTCGATCCGGCCGGTGCCTTGCGGGGTGCGGCCGTCGCCTTGACCGGCGCGGCAGGTGCCTTGCCGGACGCAGCGGCGGCCTTGCCGCGCCCGCCAGCGATCTTTCCGGGGGCGCTGGCGCCCGTTTTAGAACCGCGGGCGCCGGTCTTCGAAGCGCCGGCGCCCGTTCTCGAACCGCTGGCGCCGGTCTTCGAAGCGCCTGCGCCGGTCTTCGAAGCGCGGGCGCCGGTCTTCGAAGCGCCTGCGCCCGTTCTCGAGGCGCCAGCGCCCTTCCGGGGACCGACACCGCCCCTCGTCTCGGGGGCGTCACCCTTCTTCACCGCCCGGCCGCCTCCGGCGGCGCCCGGGCCACGCTTGGACAATCTGGAAAGAGCTGATTTTGCCGCGCTCACGAGGCGTCTCCCTTGTTGTAGCCGAGCTCTTCCAGTCGCTGCAGCGACTCGCGCCACTCCGGCGTCACCCGTACCCAGAGCTTGAGGTTCACCTGCCGTCCGACGAGCTCCTCGATGCGCAGCCGGGCCTCCGTGCCGATCCGCTTGAGCTGCTCCGCGCCGGCGCCGATCAGGATCTTCTTCTGCCCCGGCCGCTCCACGTGGATCGTCGCGTCGATGTGCAGCGCGCCGTCGCCCGTCGGCTCGACGTAGCGCTCGATCTGCACGGCGCTCGCGTGCGGCACCTCGGCCTTCGTCGCGCGGAGGATCTGCTCGCGGACGTACTCGGCGGCGAAGAAGCGCGTCGGCCTGTCGGTGAGCTCGTCGGGCGCGAAGCTCCAGTCCTTCTCGGGGCAAAGCTTCCCCACCTCGTCGAGCACGCGCTGAACGCCGTCCTCGCGCAGCGCCGAGATGGGCACGATCGCCGCGAAATCACGGATCTTGGCGAACGCGTCGAGGAGCGGCAGCAGCAGCGCCTTGTCCCGCATCCGGTCGACCTTGTTGAGCACGAACACCACCGGCGCCTCGCTCCCGAGGTCCGCGAGCAGCGTCAGGTCGCCCGGGTGCGGCGCGAGCGGCGGGCCTTCCTCGTCTTCCTTCACGCGCCGCGGAAGGCGCGCCGGATCCGGCGCTTCCGTCACGAACACGATGACGTCGGCGCTCCGCGCCGCCTCGCGCGCCGCCTGGTTCATGACCCGCCCGAGCTCCGTGCGCGGCCGGTGGAGCCCCGGCGTGTCGAGCAGCGCGATCTCCGCCGGCCCGTGGTGCACGACCCCGAGGATCGCGTCGCGCGTCGTCTGCGGCGTCGGCGAGACGATCGCGAGCGGATGACCGAGCGCCGCGTTGAGCAGCGTCGACTTGCCCACGTTGGGCCGCCCGACCAGGGCCACGCGCCCGGACCGCCTCGGCAAGGAGGCGTCCGCCTGCTCCGTCGGCCTCGGTCCGTCGCCCTTCTTCCGCTGCGGCTGCGCGCCGCCCCGCGCGCCCGCCGCGCGCTCCGGGGGAGGGCGCCCCTTCGCGCCGCCGCCAGGGCGCGGCCCACGTCCGGCCGGGCTGCGGGCTGCGTCGGGCGAGCGCCCCGCGGAGCGCCGCTGCTGCGCCGTCCGCTCCGCGCCGCTCTGCTCCGCGCCGGCCCGCCTGGCCGCTCCTTCAGCGCCGCCCCGCTTGCCAGCGCGCTCCGCGCCGGCCCGCTCCGCGCCGCCCCGCTTGCCAGCGCGCTCCGCGCTGCCCTGCTTGCCCGCGCGTGGCGGCCCGCCTTCGGCGTGCGCCTCGCTGTCGCGCCGGGGCGCGCGCCCCGGCGGCGGCGCCGCATCGCCGGCCCGCGGCTCCTGGCCGGAGGGCGCGCCGCGGCGGCTACCTCGGCCATCGTTCCTGGCAGGGCGGGAGCCAGGGGCGACCCGGGAGGGCTTCGGCGCCTGCGGGCGCGCTTTCGCGTCCCGGGGCGTGCTCTTGAGACGGCCTTTCACCACGCCGCGCGCGATAGCAGACGCCCAGGGGGGCCACAAACCATTCCCTGCGATCCGTGGTCAAGCGCGCGCGAAGGCGGTAAGGGGTTGCCTCGCATGTCGAGCGCCCACCGAGGGGACCCACGCAGCGGGGCCCCGCCCGCCGCCCCCGAGCCGCACGAGCGCGAAGCCCCGCCCCCCGCCGAGGCGCCACCCCTCGAGGAGCGCTCGGCGGAGATCGGCGGCGCGCCGGCCACGGGCCGGTCCGGCGCGGTCGTCGGCGCCCGGCCAGGCGGCCCTGCCCGGCTCGTGGCCCTCGCGCTCGCGGCCCTCGCGCTGCTGCCCCTCCTCGGCAAGAGCGGCATCTGGGACCCGTACGAGCTCGACCGGGCCGACCTCGCCCGCCGCATCGCCATCCACGCCTTCGGCGCGCGCGGCCTGGATCTCGCGGGTTCCGCCGGGCAGATGCCGACCCTGACCGACCTCGGGACGGGCGAGCTCGGGTTCACCTCGATGGCGCTCGGCTTCCGGCTGTTCGGCCTGCACGACTGGGCCGGGCGCCTCCCGCTCGCGCTGTGGGGGCTCGCCGGCGCGCTCGTCCTGTACGAGTTCCTCGCGCGCCTCGTCGACCGTAAGGCCGGCCTGTACGGCGTCGCGGTGCTCGTGACGATGCCGCTCTACGTGATCCAGGCCCGCACCATGCTCGGCGACATCGTCACGATGGCCGCGCTCACGATGGCCTTCTGCGGGCTGACCGGCGCGCTGATCGAGGGCGCGCGACCCGCGCCGCGGGCCGCCCCGATCGCGCCCGCCGCGTGGATCGCGGTCGGGCTCCTCGGCCTCGCCGCGGGATACCTCAGCCGCGGCCTGCTGATCGGCGTCGCCGTCCCCGCGCTCGGCGCGGGCCTCACCTGGCTCCTGCTCCGCACGTCCGGCGTGTGGTCCGCGCCGGAGGGCCCGCGCGCCACGCTGGGCGACCTCGTGGGCGGCGCCGCGCTGCTGCTCGGCGTCGCCGCGACAGTGAAGGGCGTCGCCGTGCTCGCGAGCGCGAGCGCCGGCGAGCCGCTCCCGCGCGCCCTCGGCGTGGCGCTCCTCAGGAAGCCGCCGGTCGAGTCCACGTTCGATCTCACGCTGCGCCAGCTCGGACACGCCCTCTTCCCGTGGAGCGCGTTCCTGCCGTTCGCCATCGGCCGGATCTTCCGCGCCCCTGCCGCGGCGGCGTCGGCCCCTCGCGCCGCGGCGGCCGCGCCCGGCCTCGATCCGGAGGCGGGCGTCCGCATCGCGCTCGTCGTCACGTCGGCGCTCGCCTACGGCGCCTTCGCGCTGCTCGCGCCGCACGCCGGGGCGCTCCCGTTCAGCGCCCCCGCGCTCCTCGCCGCGATCGCCGCGCTCGCCATCCGCGATCTCGAGCGCGGCGCGCCCTCTTCCCGGGCGCTCGCCGTCGGCTGCTCCGTGCTCGCCTTCGTCCTCTACCGGGACCTCGTCCTCTCGCCCGACAGGGCCCTCGGCGTCTTCTCCGTCGACAAGCCCGTCTTCCCGAAGAGCTTCGAGGACGAGGCGGCCTCGGCGATGCGCCTCGTGCTGCTCGTGTTCGCCGGCCTCGTGGCGCTCACCTGGTTCGAGGAGCAACCCCGCGCCCACGGTCGCGGCCTCAGGGCGTGGGCGCGGCGCCTCGCCGACGACGGCAACGCCTGCGCCGCGGAGCTCGCCCGCATCTGGAACGGCAACCTGCTGTTCCTGATGATCGTCCTCGAGGCGGCGCTCATCGGCGTCGGCGCGATGCTCTTCGTCGGCAAGCGCATCGGGTGGGGGACCGTCGCGAGGATGCCGAACCACCTCGCCGCTGTCGGGATGAACGCCTGGTGGGCGCTCCCCCTGCTGCTCGGGGCGGGCCCCGTGGTGCTGGTCGCGATCCGCGACGCGTTTCGCTTCGTCGTCGCGCGCACCTCCGTCCCCCGCGCCCTCGGTACGCCGCTCGCCGGCCTCATCGCCGGCTTCCTGCTGAGCTTCTGGTACTACCCGGCGCTCGCGGCCCAGCTCTCGCCGAAGGAGGTCTTCGAGTCGTACGAGACGCTGCGCAGACCCGGCGAGCCGCTCGCGACGCTCGGCGTCCGGAGCCGCGCCGCGGCCTATTACCAGGGCGGCGAGATCACCTCGTTCAGCGATGCCCAGCAGGCGTTCACCTGGCTCACCGCCCCCGCCCCGGCGGGCTCCGCGGACGGCGCTTCCGCCGCGCGCCGCTGGCTCGTCGTGAAATCCGACGAGCTACCGAGGCTGAACAGCCTCTTCCGCAAGCACCACAAGCGCAACCTACCCGTGCTCGACGGGCGCTCGAGCCAGATCCTCCTCGCATCGAACGAGCTCGGCGGCAAACCGAACGAGAGCTGGCTCAGCCGCGTCGTGCTCGACGAGCCCGTCGCTCCCGCCAACCCGGTCGAGGCGATGTTCGAGGATGAGCTCGAGGTGCTCGGCTGGGAGCTGACCGACGACGAGGGCCGGGCGGTCTCGAGCGTGATCCCCCAGAAGAGCTACCACCTGCGGACCTACTTCCGCGTCCACCAGCCGATCACAGGCAACTGGAAGATGTTCGTTCACATCGATGGGTTTCAGCGCCGCTACAACGGCGACCATCCGGTGCTCGAGGGCCGCTACCCGCTGAGCCTGTGGCAACCGGGCGACATCCTCGTGGACGACCACGAGCTCCAGCTCGAACCCAACTTCACCCCGGGCGATTACACGCTCTACTTCGGCTTCTTCGTCGGCGAGACGCGCTTCCAGGTGACGCGCGGGCCCGACCACGAGAACCGCGTCCGCGGCGGCGTCATCCGCGTGCGGTGAGCCGCCGTTGTGGGATTCCCGACGCCTGGCGCGCCGCGCGGCCTCTCGCCGCGATGCCCGGTATCGAGCGTCGTCGATGCGCGGGGCCCGGCGTCGAGCGCCCTCGACGCGCGTGCGGAAAGCGGCTAGTCGCAGAAACATGACCGGGGGCCGTGGTGATTCGAACCATCCACCCGAGGCGCCTGGCGGTACATCGGGCTCCCGCGCGCAGGCCAGCGCCCATGGTGACGCGAATCACGCCGACGAGGAGGCCGAGCGCGAGAGCCTCGCACCGGACTCGCTCGACCGCCGCTCGTCCGAGCGCCTCGACGTCACGTGGCTCGTCGACTGCGAGACCGACGACACGTTTCTCTACGCATCGATCACGAACATCTCGGAGATGGGCATCTTCGTCCGCACGACGCAGCCCCTCTCGATCGGCACGCGGCTGACGCTCCGCTTCTCGCCGCCGGGGTCCGACGGCTCGTACGTGCTCGAGGGGACGGTGCAGTGGGTCAATGAGGTGCGCCCCCTCCACGACAACCCGAACCCGGGCATGGGGATCCGCTTCGTCGATCTCACGCCGGACGATCGCGAGCGCATCGTGGACACGATCAGGACGATCGCCTACATCCGCGACGCTCCGGTGGCCTCGAACTGACGCGGGCGCCCGCCCGGCGGCGCCGTCAGCGCGACGTCGTGGCGGGAGGCGCCGCCTGCGCGGGCTGCGAGGCGCCCTTCTCGTCGCCCTCGGCCGCAGGCGGAGGCGCGGCGGGCGCCGCCGCCTTCGCCGCAGCGCGCCGCGCCGCCGAGGCGCCCGCCGGGGCCGCGTTCTGCTGCTTCGCGCTCCCGGCTGTCGCGTCGAGGCCCGCGAGCATTTGCTCGGCGCGATCGCCATAGCCCTTGGCGGAGCGGAGCGCGAGCAGCAGCTCGCGCGCCTTCTCGGCGTCCCCGGAGGCCTGATAGCACCTGGCCGCGTCCCACATCGCCGCGTGCGCGGCCGGCGTGCCCGGGTACCGCGCGCCGATCTCATCGAGCTTGCCGACGGCGGCCGCGCAGCCCGACTTGCGCTGCAGCGCCTGCGCATCCCGGAGCGCGACGCTCGCGCTGTCCTCGGGGGCCCCGGCCCCGCGCGCGCTCTTCTCCTTCGTCGCCTCCACCGCCCTGGGCGGCTCGCTCGCCTTGGCCTCGGCCAGGCGCCGGCCGTCCTCCTCTGCGGCGGGCGCGGCGACGGGCGCGGCGACGCTGGGCGGCTCGTGCTGATCCGACACAGGCTGGCCCCACTCGGTGACCCGCACGGGCGCCACGCCCGTCTTCGGCCGCAGCAGCAGCAGGCTCGATCCGATGACGAGCACGAACAGCGCCGCCATCGCGAGCTGCGGCCGCATCGCGTGGCTGCCGGCCCAGGCGAGCGCGCGGAGCGCCTTGCGCCGGAACGGCGTCTTCTTCTGCGCGACCTCGACCGCCTCGAGGATCCGCGCCTCGAGCTCCTCGCTCGGCTCCTCGAGCGGCAAGGAGCCGACGTCGCGGGCCGCGCGCAGCCCCGAGAACGCCGAGGCGCACCGGGCGCAGCCGTCCATGTGCCGCTTCATGGCCGCAACTGTCAGCTCGTCGAGCTCGTCGTAGAGCGCGTCCATCACGTGCTGATCGAACTTCTCGCAGTCCATAGGCAGCTCTTCCGGTGCGCTAGCGCAGCGCCCTCGCGTAGTCCTCGTACTCCGAGAGGGCCTCCTGGAGCCGCTCGAGGGCGTAGCGCATGCGGCTCTTCACCGTGTTCTCGGGCACCCCTACGATCTGGGCGATGTCCTTGAAGGGCACGCGCCCGATCTCCCGGAGGAGGAAGACCTCCCGTTGCTCGTGCGGCAGCCCCTCCACCGCCCGGAGGATGAGCTGCCCCATCTCGGTCCCGATCGCGACCCGGTCCACCGAGGCTTGAGGCGCCGGGTCCGCGGTCCGCTCGCCGAGCGTGGGCCCGTCGCCGCCGTCGCCGGAGCCCTGGTCGAGCGACGGGTGGCGCCGGAGCGCCATCTTGCGCAGGTGATCGATGCAGACGTTGCGCGCGATCGCGTAGGCCCAGGTGGTGAACCTCGCCTCGTGCTTGAAATCGGAGGCGCTCTGCACGATCTTCACGAACACATCCTGCACCAGATCCTCGGCGACGGCAGGTCCGCGGACCTGCCGCAGGATGAAGTTGTAGATGGACGTCTTGTGCCGCCGGACGAGCCCGGCAAACGCGGCGCGGTCCCCGCCCTGAAAGCGCATCATCAGCGCTTCGTCCGTGACCTCCTCTCGAGAAATCGGGACCATCCTAGCTCCCGGAGCGGCCGAGCCTCTGCGGCGCTCCTTCGGCGGCCCGAGCGGCGGGGTGTTCGTGGCGACGACCGCGGCGTCGGATCGGACGCGCAGCGCGGCTCGAAGATCTGAGGCGCTCTCCTTCCCCTGACACAAGCGCACCTTAGCGGATCCGCCCCCGAGCGAGCGAGCCCCCTTCGCCCGTCAACAGGGCGGCTCGCGCCGGGGCGCGCGCCGGACGGCGTCCCCGGCGCGCGGCGCCCGCCGCAGCCGCGTCGCTCGCTTGCCGGGGAGCTTGCCGGCCGCGCCGTCCGCGCGCGGAACGGAAAGAGGGTTCCGGAACGATTCCGGTTGCCTCGTGTGGCGGCGTCGTCACGCCGCAGGCGACGGACGCCCCGCGGGAGAGAGGAAGCTGTCCAGGTCGTTGCGCTCGGAAGCCTGCCGCCACTAGACTCGCCGGCACCGGGCGTGAGGTCGCCCCCCTCTGCTGACGAGGGTAAAACCACGAGGTTACCTTTCGATGCGACTTATCAGGATGCTGGCTGTGGGGGTGGGGGCCTCGTTCTTGATGGCCATGCCCGCCCTTGCCCAGAGCCCGGGCGGCGCGACGGGCACGACCGCTGCTCCCGCCGCCTCTGTGGCGCCGGCCGCCTCGACGCCGCCGGCTGCCCCGACGGCGCCGGCCGCCTCGACAGCGAGCGGAGCGCAGCCCGCCCCTGCGCCCGCCGCCGCGGCGGGCGCGCCGTCCGCGGGCACGCCGGCGTCACCGGTCACCGCGGCCGGGCCGGCTGGCGGCGCCGCCGCGCCGGCGATGGATGGCCCCACGTACTCGGTGCGGCTGCGCGACCTGGAGCAGCGCATCGATGAGCTCAAGGAGCAGATCCGCCGCAGCCACACGCGGCTCTCGCTCCTCAGCGACACGATCCTCTCCGGGGGGGGCGCCGGCTCGCGCGCCGCGATCAAGTTCAACAACGAGCTCTCGACCGCGTTCCGCGTGACGCGCGTGCTGATCGTCCTGGATGGCGCCGTCCAGTACAACAAGACCGATCAGTCCGGAGCCCTCGCGGAGCAGGCCGAGATCCCGATCTTCAACGGCTCGGTCCCGCCGGGGGATCACACCCTCCAGGTGCTCGTGAACCTGCAAGGCAACGGGTACGGGGTGTTCTCCTACCTCCGCGGCTACCGCTTCGAGGTGCGATCGAGCCACTCCTTCACGGCCGTCGAGGGCAAGACGATCAACCTCCAGGCGGTCGCGTTCGAGAAGGGCGGGGTGACGACCCCGCTCGAAGAGCGGCCAGCCGTGCGTTTCGTCGAGAAGATCGTGAGCGGCCTCGCGGATGCCCCTGGGCAGCCGGCCGCCGCCGCGGGTGGCAAGTAGCATCGAGCTCGTTAGGACAAGTCGCCATGACCTGGGACTCCGGATCGCGGGTAATCCCTGCCTTGCTTGGCCTGCTCACGCTCGGCGCGGCGACCACCGCGGCCCCTTCCGCAGCGTGGGCCCTGGACTCCGAGCGCGCCTACTCGAGCGCGTCTCAGCAGATCAGCGCCGTCTCCTCCGGGCTGGGCGCCATCCAGGCGGCGATCCAGAAGTCTCGCGGCGAGGAGCGCACCCCGGCGCAGCGCATCGCGGACGCCGTCCTGCTGATGGGCTCCCGGGACTACGAGCGCGCGGCCAACGTGCTGAACCAGGTGGTCGAGAAGTACCCTGACCATCCGACGGCGTTCCCGGACGCGCTGTCGCTGCTCGGCGAGACGTACTTCCGCTCGAAGCAGTACCTCTCGGCGCGCCGGGTCTTCCAGCGGATCGTGTCGAGCGGCGCCGAGCCGCGCTTCGCCGCCTACCAGGCGAAGGCGCTCGGCCGGCTCGTGGACATCTGCCTGCGGATCAAGGACTACGACGCCCTCGACGCCGTCTTCGCGTCGATGAACAACGTCCCGTCCGGCGCGGCGGGGAGCGCCCTCTCGTACGCCCGCGGCAAGGGCCTCTACGTGAAGAAGGACTTCGGCGGCGCGAAGGCAGCGCTCGGCGCGGTCGACCCGCAGAGCGAGTACTTCCACCAGGCGAGGTACCTGCTCGGCCTGATCGCGGTGAAGGAAGCGACACCCCCGCCGGAGCCCCTCAAGGAGGACGAGGCGCCCGCGGCGGCGCCCAAGACCCGCTACGTCGCCGCGATCGACCTGTTCCAGCGGGTGACGCAGCTCCCCGCCGACACGCCGGAGCACCGGCGCGTCATCGACCTCGCGTGGCTCGCGATCGGGCGGCTCTTCTACGAGGCCGACCAGTGGGCCCAGGCCGTGCAAGCGTACGGCCACATCGATCGCGTCTCGCCCGAGTTCGGGACGATGCTCTACGAGCTCGCCTGGGTGTATGTGCGCCTCGGCGACGTCGACCGCGCCCAGCGGTCGCTCGAGATCCTCGCGATCGCCGAGCCGGACAGCCAGAACATTGCGGACGGCTCGCTCCTCCGCGGCGACCTGATGCTCCGCGCCGGCCGCTTCGAGAAGGCGCTGAAGGTGTACGAGGGGGTCCGGGCCACCTACGACCCGATGCGCGCGCGCGTGGACGCCTTCCTCGGCTCGACGAGCGATCCCGCTGTCTACTACGACAAGCTGAGCCAGGAGCAGATCGAGACGCTCGACACGAGCTCCGCGCTCCCGCCGCTCGCGGTGCAGTGGGCGCGCGAGGCCGAGGACGGCCCGGCGGCGTTCGCGGTGATCGACGACATCAACCAGTGCCGCGAGCTGATCAAGCAGTCGAACGAGCTCATCGAGAAGCTGAACGCCGTGCTCAGCTCGCCCAACCGGGTGCGCGCGTTCCCGGCGCTCAGGGCGGGCGAGGAGAAGGCGCTCGCGCTGCTCAACCGGGTCGCGCTGGCGCGCCTCGCGCTCGGCCAGGGCATGGACGACGTGGAGGACGGCTCGCTCTCGGGCGAGATCGGCAGCGTGCGCGCGAGGCGACGCGCGCTGGAGAAGCGCCTCTCGCGCGTGCCCGTCACCGACGCCGACTTCCAGGAGCGCGAGACGCAGGCGCTCCGACAGTGGAACACCCAGTCGCAGCGCCTGCAGCAGCTCACGCTGCAGATGGACACGCTCCAGGCGACGATCAACGGCCTCCGGCGGGTGCTCCGCGAGGGGCCCCAGGCCGGGGTCGTCCGCGATCCCGCGAGCGTCGCGCGGTTCGAGCACGAGCTCGCGCAGAACGAGCGCGACCTCGCGCTCTACCGCCAGCAGTCGGACGTGCTCCGCCGGCAGATCAGCGCGGGCCGGGTCCAGGTCGGCTTCGGCGATCAGCGCTTCATCGAGGACGCGCAGGTGCGCAAGGCCCACCGCGACGCGCTGACGCGCGAGGTCGAGCTGGCCGCGGCGGGCGCCGGCGGCCGGGATCTCGCGGCGTACGCGCAGCGGATCGCGCCGGTGCTCCGCTCCGGCGACGCGGCGGACGCCAGGCTCGAGGCGGCGCTCCGCGAGATCGAGGGCGAGGTCGCCCAGAGGTCCGCGGGGCTCCGGCAGATCGTCGGCCGGGAGACGGCGAGCGTCGTGCACTACTCGGTGCAGCTCGAGGCGCTCGACCGCGAGGCGCGCCTCGTCGTCGGCGAGGTCGCGATGAGGAACTTCGGCCTCGTCCGCGACCGGCTGAAGAACATCATCCTCCGCGCCGACGTGGGTATCACCGAGGAGGCGTGGGAGGTCCGCGAGGAGCAGATGACGCGTGTCCGCAGCCTGCAGGTCGAGCGCGCCCGGGAGGATCGGGTCCTCAAGGAGGAGCTCAACGAGGTCCTCGACGACAGCGGCGATCCGGAGGACGAGAAGTGAGCAAGGAGCATGGCGGCGCGAGCGCGCCGCAGATCCCTGACGCGCCGCGCGCAGAAGCAGGGGCGCAGATCCTCGGGCCCGGGGCCGCGCGCGCCCGGCTCGGCGGCGTCGCGCGCGCGGGGCGCCGCCGCCCGCGCGGCGCGCTCGGGTTCGCCAGCCTTGCCCTGGTGCTGGCGGTCGCGCCGCTCGCGCTCTCCCAGCCGGGCGGCCAGCCCGCGCCTGCGACCTCCGCCGTCCCTGCGACGGCGCCGACGACGCCGGGCGCCCCGCCGCCCGCCGCGCAGCCTGCGGCCTCCCCTGCGCCCCCTGCGCTTCCGCCGGTGCAGCCCTTCGCGCCCCCGATGTCCGCCGGGCGCAAGCAGGCGCCGCCGCCTCCTCCTCCGACGCCCGCCCAGCTCGCCGCGCTCGCCGAGCTCGAGAAGGAGGCGTCCGCCTACGAGAAGGCGGCCCGCGACTACCGGGGCGCCATCACGCGCATCGTGCAGCACCACTACGAGGACCGGCGCCGCCGCATCCTCTCGGCGCTCGACCGCGAGATCGAGACGGAGCGGAAGGGGCTCCGCGACGCCCGAGAAGAGGCGATCCGCCGGCTCGAGGTGTTCGTCCAGCGCTACAGCGGCCCGAACGCCCACCCGGAGAACACCCCCGACGCGATGTTCCGCCTGGCCGCGCTCTACGAGGAGCGCGCCCGCACGGACTCCGACGCGAGCGAGGACCTCAGCGCCGCGCTGCTCCCGGCCATCGCGCTCTACAAGCGCGTGATCAGCGAGTTCCCGCAGTACCGCGAGCTCGCCGGCATCTACTACTACCTCGGTCACGCGCTGAACGACTCCGTGCGATTCCCCGAGGCGCAGCAGGTGTGGCGCTCGCTCGTGTGCCACAACAGGTACCCGTACCCGGTCGAGCCCGATCCGAAGGATCCGACGCGCGACACCGTCGGCGGGCTCCCTCAGGACCACGACGACGACTACTGGACCGGCTGGGAGGCGCGCCACCCGACGCCGATCGGCGCGACGCCGGGCGGCCGGGCGTTCCAGCCCGCCCGCAGGGCCGGGAGGGGGCAGGCGCCCGTCGTCGAGGACGAGACGACCTACAGCAACCCGTACGCGGACGATTGCCAGCCGATCCCACAGAAGACGGCGCTCGGCGCCGAGCCCCGCTACATCGCCGAGATCTGGTGGCAGATCGGCGACTACCACTTCAACGAGATCGATCGCGCTGGCGGGCCGTTCAACTACAACAGGGCCGAGTCCGCGTACCGGCAGTCCATCAAGTACAAGAAGCCGCCGGTCCACGGCGTCGCGATGTACAAGCTCGCCTGGACGTACTTCAAGCAGCAGCGCTACGAGACGTCGGTCCGCCAGTTCATCGAGCTCCTGCGCTACACCGACGAGCAGGAGAAGCTGACCGGCGATCCTGGCGCGGATTTCCGGGCGGAGGCGTACACCTACATCGCCGGCTCGCTCACGTACCTCGACTTCGTCGGCCCCGGACCGGACGAGCCGTACATCCCGCGCAACGACGTCCTCGACGTCGAGACCGACCCGCGCATGGCCGAGCAGAAGATGCGGGTGGCCATCGAGCGCGTCCAGGATCCCAAGCTGATCCCGCAGGATCAGAAGTGGACTGTCGAGGTCTACAAGGCGCTCGCGATGGAGTTCAAGGAGCTCAACCAGTATCGGAACACGATCGAGGTGAGCGAGATCATCCTCCAGAAGTGGCCGATGCACCGCGACGCGCCCGTCGTCCAGAACCAGATAGCGGACATCTACGACACGCTCACGTCGCAGTCCCGTGAGGGCACGGCCGAGCGGGCGCTGAACTCGGCGAAGGCGCTCGAGGCGCGCACGAAGCTCGCCCAGTACGTGGGGACGACCCCGTGGGTCGAGGCCAACAAGGACGATCCCGAGGCGATCCAGACCGCCGAGCGGCTGGTGCGCGGCGGGCTCCGCCGGGCCGCCGCCGATCACACGAACGCCGGCAGCGCCCTCGTGCAGCAGGCGCTCACCGTGGGCGAGAAGGAGACGCGCGACCCGATCTTCGAGCGCGCGCTCGGCGAGTACCGCCTCGCCGCGCAGGGCTGGGCCGGCTACCTGGCCCAGGACGAGAACGCCCCCGACGCGTACGAGAGCCGGTACTGGCTGGCCGACGCGCACCACATGGTCGTCGTGATCACGGTGGCGATGGATCGCTCGCCCACGCGTCAGGAGGTCGAGCTGGCGAGGAGCTCCGCGGTCGGCGTGCGGGACTCGAACGAGGACGACAAGTACCTGCAGCCGGCGGCGTACATGGTCGTCGACACCGCCCACCAGGCGCTCCTGGATCGACACAAGCTCTTCCAGCGGACGAACGGCGCCGAGGGCCTCGAGCCGCGCGAGAAGCTCAAGATCGTCGGCGAGGGCGACGAGCAGCGCGTGATCGCCGAGCCGCTGCCCGCCGAGGCCCAGGCGGCCGTCACCGCGCGGGACGAGTACATCCAGCGCGTCCCTCCCGCGCTCGACGCCCCCAAGAACATCGACCTCTACGCGTTCCAGGCGGCCGACTACTACTTCCTGTACGGCCAGTTCGCCGAGGCGCGCAGGCGGCTCGAGCCCATCTACAACACGCAGTGCGGCAAGACGGAGTTCGGCTACAAGGCGTGGGAGCGGCTCACGACGATGTCGAACCTCGAGAACAACGTCGAGCAGAGCCGCAAGCTCGCCGAGGCGGCGCTCACGCGGAGCTGCGCGGTCAGCGAGGAGCAGAAGCTGAAGGAGGGCGACATCGCCCGCCCGACGATCTCCCGCGGCTACTACCTCGACGCCGCACGGGCCTTCGAGAAGGCCGAGAAGATGCCGGACGGCCCGGCGCGCGTCGCCGCCTGGCGCGAGGCCGCCGCGCTCTACCGGGTCGCGCTCGAGAAGGCGCCGGCCCGCGACGAGGCGCCGGAGGCCGCCATGAACGGCGCCTATTGCTACAAGCAGGTCGGCGACTACGACCAGGCCATCGAGATGTACTCCCTGTTCATCAAGGAGTACGGAAACGAGGCGAACCTGGCGAAGCTCGAGAAGGGCGACCCGGAGGCGAACCCTCCGAAGAACCCCGATCCGAAGCGCTACGTCGAGCGGGTGAAGTACCTGAAGCAGGCGTACGACGCGCTCTCCGCCGCGTACGTCCTCTTCTTCAACTACCGCAGCGCGGCCGAGACGTATGACACGATCGCGCGCAACCCGCGGTTCGAGCAGGCGGCGCGCCGGGACGCGGCCCGCAACTCGGTGCTGCTCTACGCGAACATCGGCGAGCGCGACAAGATGACCGCCGCGCGCGCCACCTTCATGGGCCTGAACCCGCCCCCCGAGCAGAAGGCCGACATCGACTTCCTCGTCGCGTCGGCGGACCTGAAGGCGTGGGACGAGCAGGGCTCCGACGAGGGCCCGAACCGCGCCGCGCGCACCAAGGCGATGCAGTCGATGGAGGCCTACTACACGGCCAACAAGAACAACCCGGCCGCGAGCGCGTACGTCGTCCAGGCGGCGTACCACGCGTCGAAGATGCGCGCCGCCGCCGCCGACCCGCGGGCGCGGGAGTGGTGCAAGAACACCATGACGGCGTTCACGTCGTTCCGGAGCTCGGCGACCGGCGACAAGGTGAAGCCGCTCGGGTCGCTGCAGGCCGACATGGCGGCCGAGTGCGCCTACAGGGCCATCGACGACCGCATCAAGGCCGAGTTCGACTACGACACCGGGCACCACCGCTACGAGGGCGTCATCGACCAGGTGAAGCGCGCCTTCGAGGCCGACATCAAGAAGGCCAACGACAGGTACTGGAAGGATCTCCAGGAGGTCATCACCGCGTACGAGTCGAGGCAGTGGTCCGCCGCCGCGCGCGCGCGGCAGGGCTCGCTCTACGACTCCTGCCGAACCGGCCTTTATAACGCGCGCCCGCCGGGTCTCCGGCTCTACACGGACAAGGAGGAGAAGCTCCTCAAGCTCGCCGAGACGAGCGATCGCGAGGACCTCCAGGAGACCGCCGACGCGCTCCGCCAGAACCGGCGCGAGCAATGGCGCGCTGCGCGCGAGCGGCTCCTCGCCGACGCCGACCAGGCGATGGTCAAGTTCTACGTCGAGTCCGTCGTCTGGGCGAAGGCGTGGAAGGTCCGGAATCCGGCCGTGGATCACGCGATCCAGCGGCTCGCGTTCTTCACGGACATCCTCGGCGACGCCAAGCTCCGCGAGTGGAGCCAGGGGGTCATCGATCCCGAGACGAAGCGCCCGTTCGAGTACAAGGATGGCCTCTTCCTCCGGACGCGGCCCGGCATGACCCCGCCGCTCGCGCCCGACGGCCTCCCCCTTCCCCTGCCGGTCGTCCCATGAAGCGCCGCCTCCCTGTCACGCTCCTCGCCTGCCTGCTCGCGGCCCTGTCGCCGTTCGTCCTCGCGTCTTGCGGCGAGGAGGCGACGCCTCCGCCGAAGGCGCCCACCCGCCCGGTGGGCCCTGCCGGCGCGACCCCGCCCGTCCAGGCGCCGTACGGCATCACCGACGCCCCGAGCTCGGCGCGGCCGTACGATCAGCCCGCGCAGCCCGCGCACCCGGCGATGAACGCCCGCGCGGCGGCGGTCTATCAAACCGGCCTGCAGGCGTTCGCGAACGGCGACCTCGCCAACGCGCGGGCGCTGTTCGCGCAGGCGACGCAGGCCGACCCGCGCGCCCACCAGGCGTTTTACTCGCTCGGCGTGGTGCAGGAGCGGCTGCGCGACCCGGGCGCTGGCGCGAGCTACCGCCAGGCGTTCACGCTCGTGCCCGACTACGAGCCCGCGATCATCGCGTACGCGATGCTCCTCGCCAGGAAGGACCAGCTCGGCGAGGCCGAGCGCCTGCTCAACGAGAAGCGCGGCCAGATGCCGAAGTCGGCGGCCGTCGCGGCGACGCTCGCGGAGATCAAGTCGCTCCAGAGGGACACCGGCTCGGCGCAGCGGCTCGCGCAGGAGGCGCTGAAGATCAACCCGGACTACCGGCCGGCGATGGTCATCATCGCCCGCGATCACTACAGGAACCGGCGCCTCGACCTGGCCCTGTACGCGCTCCAGGCGATCCTGGACGGGTTCGAGCCGGTCAGCGAGAACCCGCCGCGCGACCGGGACAACGCCGAGGCGCTGCTGCTCCGTGGCCTCATCTACCGGGAGCAGGGGCAACGCGCAGCGGCGCTGGAGGAGTTCCGCAAGGCGGTCGCGCGCCGCCCCGATCTCGTCGAGGCGCGGGTGCAGCTCGCGACCTACCTGCTCGAGGCGGGCAACGCCCAGGAGGCGCTGCCGCTCCTGGAGGGCGCCGTCCGGTTCGACTCCGAGCACCTCGCCGCGCACCTCAACCTCGGGGACGCTTACCGCCTGCTCGAGCGCTACACGGACGCGAAGCGCGAGTTCGACTGGGTCCTCGCCCGCAACCCGAACCTGCCGCAGATCCACTACGACCTCGGCCTGCTCTACCTCTTCGCCCCCAGCATTCCCGGCATGACGCCGAAGCAGCAGGTGGCGGAGGCCATCAAATCGCTGACGAGGTTCCAGGAGCTGCGCAACAAGGGCCAGCGCGACGACTCGGAGGAGCTCCTGAACCGCGCCAAGCTCAAGGAGGGCGAGCTCAACGCGGCTGCCGCCGCAGCGCAGCCCGCGGCCCCGCCTCCTCCTGCTGCCCAGACCGACGGGGGCGTCGCCGACGCCGCGACCGACACGTGAGGGAGACCATGAGCATCTACAAGGCACTTGCGCTGGGTTCGGTCCTGCTCGCGACCCTCTGCCATGTCGAGCGCGCGGACGCGCAGGAGACGGGCAAGCAGCGCGGGGTCATCACGCTCGCGGAGGTCACGATCACCGGCCGCATCCAGAAGCCGATCGCGGCCGTCGACGTGAGCCGGATCCAGCCGAAGCTCACGCTCGCCGAGCTGCGCCAGCCGTTCCTCGACCGCATCGAGCAGGCGATCTTCAAGGAGCCGTTCTAGCGCCGCGCGCCGGAGATCCTGCCCGATCTCCGGCTGCCGCCTCGCCCCGGGATCCCCGCGCGCGCTCGACCTGTCGCCGTGTCCGCCGTGCTCTTCATCGCGCTGTCGATCGCGGCGAGCGGCGCCTGCGCCGCTGTCTCGTGGCGCCACCCGGCGCAGGTCGCGGCCGCGACGGGCGCGGACCTGACGGCGCTCGCGCGCGCGCTCCGCGCGCTCCCCGTCGACGCGCGGCTGGCCGAGCTGGCGAGGCGGTCGCCGCCAGAGAGCTGGGAGCGCCGGCTCGCGGACGAGCTCCTGTCCGCCGCCGGCCCGCGCGCGAGGGTCGCGGCGGCGAACGATCTCCTCGCCGAGATCGAGCAGCGGCTCGACGTCGGCGCGGGGTGGCCGCGCGCGGCGGCGCGCCTGTCGGCGCTCGTCGCGCTGCTCCTCGCCACGGTCTCCTTCCTCGCGCAGGCCGGCCCGTCCATCCTCGCGCTCGTGCTCGGCGCGGGCGCCGCCGGCGCGATCGCCTCCGCGGCGGCGGGGCGCGCCGGCCGCGCCGCCGCCGCGCGCAAGCGCGAGGCGATCGACGCGCTCGTCGACGTCGTCCTGGGACCGCTCGACGGATCCGTCAGGAAACCTCCCGCACCATCTCGGCGTCCGCGCCGCGCGTCCCGCTGAGCGCGGGCTCGCTCTCCTGGACCGCCCGTGCGCGCGCGTGTACCCTCGCGGGCTGTGGTGTCCTTCGCCGCGCAGCGCTCCTCCCGCGGTCCGAGGCCCGGGGCCTGGCGGGCCCCGGGGCGCGGCTCCGGCCGCCGGGCGCGCGCGGCGTCGATCCCTGCGTCGTCCCCTCTCGCCCGGAGTCCCTTGGAATGACCCAGCAGCACCCGCTCCCCACCCCGTCGCGCCCCGGGCAACCCGGGCAGATGACCGCGGTCATGCGGGCGGTCGCACCGGTGACCG
Organism: Sorangium sp. So ce176; assembly: GCF_051519835.1. Classification (NCBI taxonomy): domain Bacteria; kingdom Pseudomonadati; phylum Myxococcota; order Polyangiales; family Polyangiaceae; genus Sorangium; species Sorangium sp. So ce176. Next base: position 8,151,097 of record NZ_CP150371.1, on the reverse strand, counting down.
GCCCGAAGGTCCTCAGGATCGGCCTGGTTCAGGGAGGGAAGGTGATCGAGGAGCGCGTCATCAAGCAGCGCACCCACGTCACCATCGGCCCCAGCGAAAAGAGCATGTTCGTCATCCCGAGCAAGAGCATCCCGCCGAGCTTTCGGCTGTTCGAGCTCGTGGGGGGCGAGTACTTCCTCAATTTTCTCGACGGGATGACGGGCCGGGTCGCCTTCAAGTCCGGCGTCTCGGAGCTCTCTGCGCTCAAGGGCTCCGCCAAGCGCGCGCCGGCGGGCAACGCCCAAGCCTACCAGATCCAGCTCAGCGAGGAGGCGCGCGGCAAGATCGTCGTCGGCGAGACGACGTTCCTCTTCCAGTTCGTCGCGCCGCCGCCGGTGCAGCCCAAGCCGCAGCTACCCGTCTCGGTGAGGACGGGGATCGCGAGCGACATCGACTGGACGACCACGATCATCGCGGCGTTCTCGTTCCTGTTCCACTTCGGCGCGGTGGGCTCGATCTACTCCGACTGGATGGACCCGGTGGTCGACGACGAGGTCGACGTCGCGCAGCTCCTCGAGTCCGTGAAGCAGCTCCCCCCGCCGCCGGCGATCGAGCAGCCAAAGGAGAACGCCGACGCGCCGGCCGCGACAGCGGCGCCCGCCGCGGAGGCGCCGAAGGCGGCGAGCGGCGGCGGGAACAAGGGCGCGGCTGCCGGCCCGGCGAAGGGCTCCGGCGCGATCAGCGACGCCCGCGCAGCGGCGCTCACCAACGAGCTCGCGCAGCTCGACATGCAGATGCTGGGCGCGCTCAACTCGAGCGGGAACGCGACCTCCAGCGTCCTGAGCTCGGGCGACGTGCCGACCGGCCTCCTCGAAAACGCGGCTGCCTCCGGCTCCGGCGTCGGCAAGGGCGGGGTCGCCGGGTTGAACATGGGCGGCGCCGGCGCGGGCACCGTGCGCCCGGGCGCGGCCGGCGGCGGCGGCCTCGCGAGCATCGGCAACACGGGGACCAGCGGTCCTGCGACCGCCGGCTCGGCGCAGACGGTCAAGGGGCCGGTCGGCAACGCGCAGGTCGGCGGCGCAGCGGTCTCGGGCGGGAGCGTCTCCAATGCGCCTTCCGTCGTGGCCGGAATGACCGCGGGATTCCGTCGTTGCTATAACAAAGGGCTCCAGGAGGACCCGGGCATGAAGGGCTCGGTGAGGGTCACGGCGAAGATCGGCCCCAACGGCGAGGTGATGTCAGCCACCCCGTCGGGCGGCTCCGGCCTCTCCGGGACGGTGATCTCCTGCGTGGTCGCGCGCGTCCAGAGCGCGCAGTTCGCGCCGCCCGAGGGTGGCGGTGCGACCGTCGTGATCCCTGTCACGTTCGTGAGCCAATAGCCCCGATCGCTCCTGAATCCTTGGACAAAGCGCAATCCTGTCTCCTCACCCGAAGATGAATGGCGCGCCGACGTCGCGCATCCAATGGGGAAGAACCTCGTACGGGTTCACCTGACGACGAGTTACGGCCTCTCGGCACGCTCATTGCGTTTTGACAATTACGTCTGCCCGCATTTATACTCCGCGGGCCTGACTTTCGGAGGCTTCGATGAAGCGCGAACAGATCCCCGGCTTTGCAGCAGTAGCGCTGATCTCGGTCGTCATCGGCCATGGCATCGCTGCTGCGCAGGCGCAGACGGCGCCGCCGCCGGACGCGTCCGCGGGACTTGCGCGGCAGGTGACCCTCTCGCCGGCGGAGCAGCTCGCCCAGAGCGAGACCTTCCTCGCCCGGATGGACGGGGCCCGCACGTCGGTTCGTCGCCAGCTCGAGACGGCCCGGTCGCAGCGTGACGTCGTGAAGACGCTCTGCCTCAACGACAAGCTGAATCAGATCGACGTCGCCATCCGCTCCGCCCGCGAGCGGCGGCAGGGGTTGGAGCTCGCGGTGAACCGGCGTGACGCCGACCTCTCCAACCATGAGTTCACGATCCTGACGGTGCTGCGGCAGCGCACCGAGCAGTTGACGGCCGAGGCGAACCAGTGCATCGGCCAGGAAGCGGGATTCATCGGCGACAGCGCCGTCACCGCGACGATCGATCCGAACCTCCCCAAGGACGATCCTTCCGAGTATCCCGTCAGCCAGATCATCATCGAGCCGCCTGCGTGCAGTAGCTGTTTTCGGTAGGCGACCGCCTCTCTCGGATTGCCACTGCCCAATAGGCGATGAAACTTCGTGAAACCATAGCCGCGGCCGTAATCACACTCACCCTGTCCCCGGCGTTGGCCCTGGCGCAAGACCAGCCCTGGCTCAAAGATCGCCGGTACACCGAGGGCATCGGGATCCGGGCCGGCGATCTCGAGCTGCACCCGGGGATCGCGGCGGAGTTCGGCTATGACTCCAACTTCTTCCGCAGGGCCGAGGAGGACAGTGCCGGCGCGAATGACATCGGTCCTGTGGGCTCGTTGCGGCTCCGGATCACGCCGTCTTTCTCGCTCTCGACGCTGAGCCAGCAGCGCCTGGAGGTGACGCCCGACGCGCCGCCGCCGGACGTCGAGTTCCGCGGCGGCATCTCCGCGACGTACGACGAGTTCTTCCCGGTCTCCGGCACCGAGACGGGGCAGGAACGGCTGAGCGCTCAACGGAACGTCGGCGGCCTGCTCGACGCCAGCCTGACGATCCTGCCCCGCCGCCCGTGGTCCGCGATCCTCGACGCGTCGCTCGGCCGGACCATCGCGTCCTCCGATCTGGGGATCTCCAATCAGAGCTTCCGGCGCATCCATGCCGACGCGGGAGCAGAGCTCGTATGGACGCCGGGAGGGGGGCTGTTCGACTGGCGGCTCGGTTACCGCTTCCTGGGCACGTTCTTCGAGGTCGACGAGTACGAGGGCCTGACGAACTTGCAGCATGTGGTCCGGACGCGCGGCCGCTGGCGCTTCCTGCCGCGCACCGCGCTCATCTACGACGCGTCGCTGGGGTTCGTCGATTACCCGAACCCGAGCTCTCAGCACTCCTCGCATCCGCTGCGTGCGCAGATCGGGATCAACGGTCTCGTGACATCGTCGTTCGGTCTCCTCGCGATGGCCGGCTGGGGTGCGAGCTTCTACACGCCAGAGAGCGACACGGCCGTGGTCCACGATTTCGACAGCGTCATCGGCCAGCTCGAGCTGAAGTGGTTCCTGACGCCGAACCCGGGGACCGATCCTGCGGCGGCGACTCTCGCGCTGTCCTCGCTGTCGGCGGGCTTCACGCGCGATTTCCACGACAGCTTTCTCGGGACCTATTACGAGCGCGACCGCGGTTATCTCAAGCTGACCTACTTCTTCGGCGGGCGTTTTCTGCTGATCGCCGACGGCGGCGTGGCGGCCCACGTGTATCCAGGGATCCCGGCGGAATCGGGGGGCCTCCCCGCGCTCGAGGCTCCGTGGACCGATGTTCGCATCGACGCCTCGCTGTTCGGCGAGTACCGGATCGGGGACTCCCTGGGGATCAACTCGACCCTTCGGTACGGCAACAACATCAGCAGCACCGCCGTGGCGCCGCTCGGAGCGGCTGGCGCGGGCGCCGTGGAGAACTATCTCGGGTGGCAGCAGTTCGAGGCCTACCTGGGCGTGCGCTGGTTCATGTGATGCGGCGTTCTCGTCCGTGGATTGCCACCTTGCTCGCGCTGGCGATCGCGGCGTGCTCATCGCGCCAGCCCGAGCCGGTGAACCTCCCCCCGCCCGTGGAGGCGACGACCATCGGGGTCGGGGACGTCTTCGAGCTCCGCATCGTGGGGGAAGACAAGCTGCCCTCGACGTTCACCGTCGCCCCGGACGGCACCGTCGACTTCCCCTACGTGAAGCGGCTCAAGGTCGCAGGCCTGGAGCCGCAGGAGGTCGCGGAGCTCGTGCGCGCCAAGCTCATGGAGGGGCAGGTCCTCACCGATCCCAGCGTGAGCGTGAGCATCCGGGAGTACAACTCGAAGCGCGTCGAGGTGCTCGGCGAGGTGCAGAAACCCGGGTCCCTGCCGCTTCAGCCTGGCATGACGCTGCTCCGCGCCATCTCGATGGCGGGAGGCTTCAACAGCATCGCGAACAAGGATCGCGTCACGATCCGCAGGAAGTCCCAGGGCAAGACCGTGTTCGCCACGGTCTCGGTCGAGGACATCATCGATAACAAGATCCCCGACGTGCCGCTCCAGGCCGGGGACTCGATCAACGTCGCCCAGCGCGTCTTCTGAGCGGCCGCGCGCCGTCCGCCACCTCCGCCGAGGTGGCGCGCGGCGCGCTCAGTTTTTCCGCGCGAGGCGGAACTGCTTCTTGCCGGTGGCCGGATCCACGGTGGGAGGCTCGATGCGGAGCATCGTCAGCGAGACCTCGCGCACGCGGCCGTCGCGCTCCTGGCGGAGGCGGATCCGCTCGCCGTCCGAGCTGATCACGGTGCACTCGCCGAAGTGGAAGTGGGTCACGCTGTCGCCCACTTCCGGATAGGCCTCCTCCTCTTGGCGACGGCGGACGGGGCGCTGCGGCAGCGGCATCGCGGCGGGCTCAACGGAGGCCGCCTGCGGCGCGGCGCGGATCGGCTCCGGGGCTGGCGCCTGCGGCGCGGCGCGGATCGGCTCCGGGGCCGGCGCCTGCGGCGCGGCGCGGATCGGCTCCGGGGCTGGCGCCTGCGGCGCGGCGCGGGCCGGCTCCGGGGCCTGCGTCGGCGGCGCCATGCGGGGAGCCTCGCCCACGGTCGTGGGGATGGTGGTCGTCTGGGCTGCGAGCTGCATGAGGCCCGTCCGCTCGTCGAAGGTCCGCACGAGGGGCAGGTCGTCGAACACCGTGACGCGGAGCTCGAGCCCGTAGACCCGCGCCCACACGAGCTCGCCGGCGGCGAGCTGGAGACCGACGCCCGATTCACGCGTGAGCGTGGCCGACAGGCGCAGCGACGTCTCGCCCTGCTGGAGCGCGATGCTCCCCGTGAGCGCCGCGACGTCGCAGGGACCCTCGAGGACGCGCGTCTTTGCGTAGGAGCGGGAGGCTTGATCGAACAGCGCGATCTCCGCCTGCTCGAGCGAGCCTACCCCTTCGATCCAGCCGGCGCGCGCCTCGGCCTCGTCGAGGGCGCGCACCAGCGCGGCGGGGAGCTCTTCGCCTCGATCGAGGCGGATGATCAACTGACGGGCACGGCGTGCCTCGAGAACATTCATCGCAGTTTCTTCTCTCCGGTCGTCGAGGAGGCTGCGCCCGGAGCACGGGGGTCCTTTTCCGCACGCCGAGCACGGGTCGCCGTCACCTCGATCTGGGGCGCGCCAGGCGCGCGCTGAGCCGATGTGTCGCCAGCGGCGGCCGTGATCCGGTCCGCCGGGAACCCTGCGCTTGCGAGGAGGTCCTTGACCGCGCTCGCGCGCGCGCCGGCGAGCTCGATCCCGCGCGTCGACTGATCGCCCTGACGGTCGGGATACGCCTCCACGATGATGACGTCGAGCGGCATGCGCCCGCGCAGGAGCTGGGCGATCATGCCGAGCTGCGCGGCCAGCGCTGGCGGCACGCGCGCGCTCCCCGCAGGGAAGCGGGCCAGGCCATCGAGGACGACGCGGTCGCCGGACCACCGCGGCAGGGACCTGCCGGTCGGCTCAGGGCAACCGTCGGCGTCGCTCGTTCCGTCGATCGTCTCGGCGGTCGCCGGGCACGCGTCGGCCGCGTCGGCCACGCCGTCCTCGTCGTTGTCGGGATCGGGGCAGCCGTCGTCGTCCTGGAAGCCGTCGCGATCCTCGGCCTCATCCGGACACCTGTCGCTGCTGTCGGGGACCTGATCGATGTCGTTGTCGGGATCGGGGCAGCCGTCGTCGTCCTTGAAGCCGTCGGCGTCTTCCGCGCCGTTCGGGCACGTGTCACGCGCGTCGGGGATCCCGTCGCCGTCGTTGTCGGGATCGGGGCAGCCGTCGCTGTCCTGGAAGCCGTCGCGATCCTCCGCGGCGTTCCGGCAGGCGTCGTCGTCGTCCGGCACGCCGTCGCCGTCGTCGTCGAGGTCGGGGCAGCCGTCGTCGTCCTGGAAGCCGTCGATCGTCTCGGCCTCGTCCCGGCACCTGTCGCGCGCGTCGGGGATCCCGTCGCCGTCGTTGTCGGGATCGGGGCAGCCGTCGCCGTCCTGAAAGCCGTCGCGATCCTCGGGCACGAGCGGGCACTGGTCGTCGCGATCCTCGACCCCGTCCGCGTCCTCGTCGCGCCCCGTCGGCGCGTAGCGGAGCCCCAGGTTGAACCGGAAGCGCGGCGAGGTGAGCGCGGGCTCCGAAGCGAACGGGATGGATCCCCCGCCGCCCACCGTCAGCGATACGTCGCCGGCGAGCAGCGGGGCGCTCGTGGCCGAGAGGATCCACTCCGCCGGCACCAGCGCCGCGCCGCCGGCTGGCTGGTCGGCGAGCGTGTAGAGGGCGAACGCCTCCGCGGAGGCCGTGAGCCAGCGGCCCGGCAGCACGTCGACCGCGGCGCCGAGCGCGCCGAGGAGCTGCGAGCCGACCTCGGTGCTCACCAGCGCGCTCGATCCGCGGAGCCGGGCCCCGATCTCTGTCGCGACCTTGAGCTTGCCGAGCTGGTACGCCGCGGCGACGCTCGGCGCGAACGTCGCGGTCCCGGCGCTGGCGAAGACGGTCTCGTCGCCGGTCGGGAGGCCGAGCTCCAGGCGCGCGGCGAGCGAGAATCCGCCGAGCGGACCGCTCCGCGGCGGCGGCACGATCGCGACCGCGGCGCCGACGCGCGCGTCGCGCAGGACGCTGCGCTGCAGCTCCGTGTCGGTGCCGAGGACATCGGAGAAGCCAGAGCCATCCTGGTACAGGGTGACGGGCGCGGCGATCGTGACCTCGAGACGATCCGTGAGCCCGAGCGACCACAGGAAGGTCGCGTCGAGCATGTTGTCCAGCAGATGGACGATCGTCCCGTCGGGGTCGGGCGACGCGACGCGCAGGCCCACCGGCCGCGACAGGTAGCTCGCCACGACCCCGAACGACGCCCTCGCGCTCGGGGCCGTCGCCGTGCTGCCCACGGCGAAGAAGGGGCCGGCGCCCGCGTGAGGCCAGAGGTTGTCGGCGTCGATGCAGCCCGACAGCCCGCGCGCCGGCGCGCACTCGTCCGCGCGCGCCGGCGCCGGGAGGGAGATCGCCATGGAGGCGCCAGCGGCCGCCAGCAGCGGGAGGCTTGATCGTGCCGGCACCCTCCAGTTGGCGCGCATCGCGCCCGACCCTCTACTACTGCCGGGGTGAGAGTCAAAACAGCAATCGTCTCGGCACGATCCGGGAGGGGCCCGGGGCTCGGGCGCGCTCCGCGTTCCGCTGTCGCTCCCGCGCCGTGCTAGGACCACGCCCGGCCGGGGCCGGCGCCGCCGGCGTCCGCACGAACATGATCGACCACGCGCATCCGCTCCTGCTCGGCTCCGGCTCGCCGCGCCGGCGAGAGATCCTGACCACGCTCGGCCTGCCTCTCCGCGTCGCGGCGGCCGAGGTCGACGAGGCGGGGCGCGCCGATGAAGGGCCCGCGGCGTACCTGGAGCGGGTCACCCTGGCGAAGCTCGCGGCCGCGCGGCGCCTCGACCAGGCGGCCGGGGCCGGCGCGATCCTCGCCGCGGACACCTCGGTCATCCTCGGCGACGCCATCCTCGGCAAGCCGCGGGACGAGGCTGACGCGCGCGCCATGCTCCGCGCCCTCTCGGGTCGCGAGCACCAGGTCTGGACGCGATTCGCGATCGCCGACGGCGGCCAGGCTGAGCGCGCCCACGACGCCGACCCAGGACGCGCCGAGGCGCTCCACGCCGAGACGGTCATGACCCGGGTGCGCTTCCGCGAGCTCGACGACGACGAGGTCGCGTCGTACGCGGCGACAGGCGAGGGGCTCGACAAGGCCGGCGCCTATGCGATCCAGGGCATCGGCGCGTTCGCCGTCGCGCGCATCGACGGCTCTTACTCCAACGTCGTCGGCCTGCCCGCGTGCGAGGTCGTCGCAGCGCTGCGGGCTACCGGATTGCTCGCGCGCTTTCCGCTGTCGTCCGCGCGCTCGTCATGAGCGCGGACGCACCGGCCGCCGCGGGTCGGCGCGACGGGGCCGCGATCTTCGGCCTCGCGCTCGCCGCGCGCGTCGTCGTCGTCGCGTGGGCGGCCGGGCGCTTCCCGCCCGCCGCCGACGGCGCCTACTACCACCGCATCGCCGAGCGGATCGCCGCGGGGCTCGGTTACACGTGGCTCTGGCCGGACGGCGTGGTGACGTACGCCGCGCACTATCCGGTCGGCTATCCGGGCGCGGTCGGCGCGCTGTACGCGCTGCTCGGCGCGCACGCCGCGGTCGCGATGCTGCTGAACGCCGTCCTCGGCGCGCTCGGCGCGCTCGCCGTCCACGGCCTGGCGTCCCGCGCTGCGCCGCGATCGCGCGTCGTGCCGGCGCTCGCGGGCGTGCTCGTCGCCCTCCACCCCGGGCTCGTCGCGTACACGCCGGCCCTCATGACCGAGGGCGTCACCGGCTCGCTCCTCGCCTGCGCCGCGTGGGCGTCGGCGTGGGCGCGCGATCGCCGCCCCGCGCTGGCCCCGTTCGCCGTCATCGGGCTGCTCGTCGGCGCCGCCACCCTCGTCCGCCCGCAGGCGCTCCTGCTCGCGCCCGTGTTCGCCGGCCTCGCCCTGTCGGGCACCGCGCCGGGCGGCAGCCCCCGCCCTTCTGCATCCTTCGCGGCGCGGGCAGCGCAGCGCGCGGCGCCCGTCCTGCTCACGGTCATCGTCGCGCTCCTCGTGTGCGCGCCCTGGACGGCGCGCAATTGCGCGCGGATGAACCAGTGCGCGCTGGTCAGCGTGAACGGCGGCTGGAACCTCCTCATCGGCGCGGACCCGGCCTCCACCGGCGCCTGGGCGCCCATCCAGGTGCCCGAGGCGTGCCGCGAGGTCTTCGACGAGGCCGGCAAGGACGCCTGCTTCGGCCGCGAGGCGCGCCGCTACATCGCCGAGCACCCCGGCGCGTGGCTCGGGCTCGTGCCCCGGAAGCTCGCGGCGACGTTCGACTACTGCGGCGCGGCTGGGTGGTACCTGCACGACTCGAGCCCGGCGGCGTTCGACGAGGCCGACAAGGTCGCGCTCGGCGCGGTCGAGACAGTCTTCGAGCGCGCCGTCCTCCTTCTCGCCCTCGCCTGGGCGGCGCGCGGTCCCGCGCGGGCGCCCGGCGCCCTGCATGGCCGCGCCCGCGGTCCCTCGCCCGCCCAGCGCGCGCTCGGGCTGGCCCGGCTGGCGCTGCTCGCGCTGGGGATCGTCGCCGCGCTGCACGTTCATGCGTGGGTGGGCTACATGGCGCTCCTCGGCCTCGCGCTGCTCCAGGGACGCGCGCTCCTCCGGGGGCCGGTGCTCGCGGGCGCCGCGCTCGCCGTCCTCGCCGCGACCGCGGCGACGCACGCCGTGTTCTTCGGCGCGGGGCGCTACGCGCTCGTCGCCTTCCCGCTCCTCACGGGGCTCGCCGCCCTCGCCGCGGCGCGGCAGAGCCCGGAGCTGCCTCGCCCCGGCGCGCCGCGCGCGATGGGTGGTGCCCCGGGCGAGCCGAGCGAGGCGGCCTCCAGGCCCTCGCGCGGGTCAGGCGACGAGCTACTTTGACAGCGCCGCCTGCGCTGCTGCATCCTAGGCGCCCCTCGGCTCGGGAGCGCGTGCCCCCGGCTGGCGATGAACCCTGGAGGAGAGACGGATGCCCTTGATTGAAACGGAAGAGGCGGCGCGCCGCCTCGCGCGCGCCATCGCAAGCGATCTCTCGCTCTACAACGAGGAGAAGATCGTGCAGGGCATCCAGCAGGATGACCTCTTCACGGTCCTGTCCGAGGAGATCGAGGAGGGGCGCGCCCTGTACAAGAGCCGCGTCTCGCCGGACCTCTACCAGAAGAATTTCTACGACCGCGCCCTCGTGGACATCCTCATCAAGTCCAAGGGCCACATCAAATCGAAGATCTGGTAGCGAGCCCCCGGAGCTGGTCGAGCGCCCTGCGCATGTCCGCTGGCAGCGCGCTCTCCCAGCGCACCGGCTTCTGCGTGGCGGGGTGGATGAACCCGAGCACGCGCGCGTGCAGGGCCTGCCGCCCCAGCTCCTCGGCGATCGCCCGCACCGCCGGCTTCTTCGGCGGCTTGCCGTAGAGGGGGTCTCCGAGGACCGGCGTCCTGCCGCGCTCGGCCAGGTGCACCCGGATCTGGTGGGTGCGCCCTGTCTCGAGCGAGCACGCGACGACTGTCGCCGCGTCGCCGAGCCTCTCGAGCACGCGGACGTGCGTCACCGCGCGGCGCGGCGCCGCGGCGTGCGCGCCGGCGCCGCCGCGGATCCACGACGTGAAGCGGAGCCTGTCGGTCGGGTGGCGGGCGTGGAGCGTGTCGTACGTCGCGTCTCGCGCCTCGCCCGCCACGATCGCGGCGTACTCGCGCTCGATCGCGTGCCTCGCGAACCGCTCCTTCAGCGCCTCGCGGGTGACCTCGTCCTTGGCGACGACGAGCAGGCCGCTCGTACCTCGATCGAGCCTGTGCACGATCCCGGGGCGGACATGGCCCATCGGATCGCGCGGATCGGCCGGCGCCAGGGCGAACCCGGGCAGGGCGAGCAGCCCGTTGACCAGCGTGCCCGACTCGTGCCCGCGCGCCGGGTGCACGACGAGCCCCGCGGGTTTGTCGATCACGAGAAGGTGCTCGTCCTCGTACACCACCGGGATGACGACGTCGGGCTCGGCGGCGGCGGAGGACGGCGGCGGCGGCTCCGGCCGGATCTCCAGGAGGGCGCCCGATCGCACGGCCACCGACGCGCGCGCGGGCTCCCCGTCGACGAGGACCCGGCCGGCGCCGATCCACCGTTGCACCGCCGCGCGCGAGGTCGATCGGCCGGCGCGCTCGAGCAGGAGGACGACCAGCTTGTCGAGCCGGTCGCGGGGGTCGCCGTCGCCCACCTGGAAGTGGAGCGCTTCCGCACCGGCAGCCATCGCGTTCGTCACGAGCCTCGTCCGCAGCCGAGCGGCGCCAGCGCGCGGGCGTCGCTGCACCCGATCAATACTCCGTGTCGCCCTCGTCGTCCTCTTCGGCGGTCCCGAGCTCGGGGTTGAGCGCGATGTGCGACTCGAGATCCTCGAGGCGCTGCGCTTCGGAAAGCCTGGCGAGGCCGCACTGCTCGACGAGGTACAGGTCGAACGCCGTGTAGCGCGGGAAGACCCGGACGTTCGTGTCCTCGTTGTCGAGGCCGAGGATGACGAGCTCACCGTCTCGCCTGGCCTCGCCGAGGTAGAGCGCGTTCCACGGCTTACCGGGGAGGTTGGGCAGCCGCACGACCTTGCCCCGGAGCCGCGACTCGGTCCAGCCGAGGTCGGTCTTCGCTTCGGCGAGCTTGCGGACCGAGGTGAGCTTCGGTCGAGGCGCCGAAGGATCGTGCCCGAAGCGATGCCGCCCCTTGAACCGCGGACCCAGGCTATCGAGCGTGAAATCGAACCCTAGAAACGCCCGCAGCGTGGGCGGCAGCTCGACCATCAGCTTCGACTCGAGCGCATCGAGCGCCGCCGAGCTCGCTCCCACGGCGGCATCGCTGGAAGGGCGCTTCTTCAGATGCGCGATCACGCGCTGTACAAGCTCAACGCCACGTTCGATCGGTGCCATGTATCCACGGGCCGCAGTTGCGCGGCGCTCTTCAGGGCCCAGATGGGCCTCACTGGGGCCGCATTCTGGCCCCGGTTGTCGCGCGCTCGGGCGGCACTCTACATCAGCCGACCGGGAACGCGTCCCTCTATGGTGCCTACCGGTCCCGTCCGCTCGGTGTCAACCCGCGATCGCACCGAGGGTCGAGGATCGTCCGCCCGGGCTGCGCCACATCATCGGCGCGCCGAAGATCGCGGCCCGCTTCTCGTTCGTTCGCTGAGGGCGCGCCGCGCCCGCCAGAGCAGGAGAGCGACGGCGCCGAGCACCACGGCGGCGCCGACCGCCAGGATGACCCATTGTGGCGCAGGGTAACGGCCGCGCTGTAAACCGGGAGGCGGCCGCTCGTACTCTATCTGGAGCTGCGCGGCCACCGAGCCTCGTTACACGCGCAAGCGCCGACCCGCAACCAATCAAGGCGCGGCCCGGCCGGATTGATGCAGCACAGCCCGCTTGCCCGGCGCCTTCACGCGCCGCTGCAGCGCTCGATTCAGCCCAGCAAGGTCGAGCAAGACGCCGCCGCGTCAAGGGCTCAAAACTTGCTTCCATGGAAAGCCGGGTGTGTAGAGTGGACCGAACGCGTGGCCATGCGGCCGGTGCGAGAGGGTAATAGATGAAGCCGGGCTCTTCAGCAGGGGTCGGGGCAGCGCGTCCGCGGTCCCCAGGGATGCGACGGATCTTCGTCGCGCTGGCGGCGTGCGTGGCCCTCGGCGCGTCGGCGGGGGCGTGTGGTCGGACGAGCCTCCTCGCGCTCTCCGACGCGGGCGCCGGGGGAGGCGTCGGCGTCGGCGGTGGCGGCATCGGCGGCGCCGGCGGCTTCGAGGCGTGCCTCAGTCCTGCGGATTGCGACGACGGAGACGAGTGCACGAGCGACGACTGCGAGGGTGGGCGCTGCGAGCACGCCCCCCGCGACGACGACGGCGACGGCCTTCGTCCGATCGTGTGCGGCGGGATCGACTGCAACGACCTCAATCCTGCCGTCTTCCCGGGCATGCCTGAGCGCTGCACCGACGCGGCGGACAACGACTGCAACGGCGTCGCCGACTGCTTCGACCCCGCGTGCGCGACGGCGGAGACCTGCGGCTGCACCCCGAGGCCCGGCGGCGAGGACTGCCAGAACGGCGTCGACGACGACTGCGACACCATCGTCGACTGCTTCGACGCGGACTGCGCGGGGACCGCGGCCTGCGGCTGCTCCGCCTCCGAGACCGGCAGCTGCGGCGACGGCTTCGACGATGACTGCGACGGCGCCTTCGACTGCGATGACGTCGACTGCCGCGCCGACCCGCAGTGCGCCTGCAGCTCCCGGGTAGAGGTCTGCGACAACCGCGCGGACGATGACTGCGACCTCCTGGTCGACTGCGGCGATCCGGACTGCCGCGGCTTCTTCCCCTGCGCGTGCGAGCCGCCCGGCTCGCCGGAGCGGTGCGACGACGGCCTGGACAACGACTGCGACGGGCGCGTCGACTGCGCGGATCCCCAGTGCATCTCCGCGCCGTCCTGCGAGGTGTGCGTGCCCGAGGTCTGCGACGACGGCCTCGACAACAACTGCGACGAGCGCATCGACTGCGCGGACAGCGCGTGCATCTTCGCGCCGAGCTGCGAGCCGACGCCGGAGCAGTGCAACAACCGCCTCGACGACGACCATGACACCCTGGTCGACTGCAGGGATCCCGACTGCGCGAGCAACCCGTTCTGCGTGCTCGCGCAGGCCAACTGCCTGTCGCCGAAGCTCATCCCCGGGACCGGCACCTACACGGGCGACACCGCGGGCCACGTGAGCGAGACGCGAGGCGCGTGCGGCGGCGACGCCGGCGAGGCGGTCTTCTACTTCGTGCTCACCGAGCCGTCTCGCGTGCACCTCGACTCCCGCGGATCGAGCTTCGACTCCGTGCTCTACGTGCGCACCGGCGTCTGCAACTCCGGCCGCGAGATCGGGTGCGACGACGACAGCGGCGGCGAGTCCTGGTCCTCCCTGCTCGAGTTCAGCATCCTGTACCCGGGCACGTACTTCGTCTTCCTCGACGGCTACACGATCGATCCCGCGAGCGGGGCCAACGAGGGCCGCTTCACGCTCAACGTCGAGATCGTCCCGAACCCGAGCGAGGTCTGCGACGACGACATCGACAACGATGGCGACCGCTACGTCGACTGCGCCGATCCCGGCTGCGCCACCTTCGGTCCGTGCCGCAACTGCGCGCGCGGCGCCGCGCCGGGCCCCGAGTTCGGGACCGCGGCGTGCACGGACGGGATCGACAACGACTGCGACGGCAAGCTCGACTGCGCCGACGAGGACTGCAGCGCAAGCGACTTTTACGTGACGGAGTGCTGCGACGGCCTTGATGAAAACGGCAACGGGATCCCCGACGATTTCAACTGCCGATGCGCCTCCGACGCGGATTGCGACGGGGGGCAGATCTGCTACACGCACACGTCGTCCACGTGCGGCATCCCGTGCAGCGCCTTCTTCGGGAGCGTCTGTCCCTTCGTCGCGTCGGGGTCGCACTGCAACGCCGCGACGAACCAGTGCGAGTTCTGATGCGCCGCGGGTCGGCGCTCCCGTCCTGCGGCGCCCGGCGCTCCCCTGCCAGCGGTCACCCGGGCTAAGGTCACGCCATGGAGATCCTCATCATTCGCCACGGACAGGCCGTGGACGACGCACCCGACCTCGGCGACGCCGGTCGCTGGTTGACGGGCAAGGGCCGCAAGGTCACCCGGCGCGTCGCGAGGTGGCTCGCGAAGCAGAAGGACCGCTGTCCTGCGGCGATCTGGACGAGCCCACTCGTGCGCTCCGTGCAGACAGCGGAGATCCTCGCCGAGGCCGCCGAGCTGACGGACGAGGTCTCTGTGGTCGCCGAGCTGTCTCCTTCACGCGACACCGCCGAGATCCTTCGCTTGCTCGCGCAACACCAGGGCGCTCAGCCGCTGGCGCTCGTCGGGCACGAGCCCTCCTTGTCGGCGCTGGTGACGTCGCTGGTCGGCGACATCGGCTGGACAGGCCTGAAGAAGAGCGGCGTCGTCGCGGTGAGCTGGGACGGGCGCGGGCCCGGGGTCGTGCGCTTCTCCCTGGACCTGAAGGCCATGAAGACGGTCAACCCGGTGAAGGAAGCGCAGCAACAGGCGCCCCGGTCCCGGTGAACGGCGTCCGCGCCCGGGCGCCGCTCTCAGCGCACCGATCGCTCCACGGCGCTCAGCACGTCGACGTCGCGGACGCCGTCCGCCTCGGCGCGGTACGAGAGCACGATCCGGTGCCGGAGCGCCGGGATCAGCAGCGCCCTCACGTCATCCACGTCTGCAGCGGCCTCGCCGCGGAGCGCCGCGCGCGCCTTGGCCGCGATGACGAGCGCCTGGCTCCCGCGAGGCCCGGCGCCGTAGCGCACGTAGTCTCGGACCTCCTGCGCGGCGCGCTCCGTGCCCGGCCGCGTCGCCCTGGTGAGGCGCACGGCGAGGTCGACGGCCTCGTCGGTCACCGGGATCCTCGGGATGAGGCGGCCGATGGCCCGCACCTCGCTCGCCTTGAGCACCGCCGCGATCGCCGGCGGCTTCCCCGAGGTCGTCCGCCGCGCCACCTCGCGCTCCTCGGCCTCGCTCGGGTACGTGACGTGAATCTCGAGCAGGAACCGATCGAGCTGCGCCTCTGGTAGCGGGTACGTCCCTTCCTGCTCGATCGGGTTTCGCGTCGCGAAGACCTGGAACGGGTCGGGGAGGGCGTGCGTGGCGGTCCCGACGGTCACCTTGCGCTCCTGCATCGCCTCGAGCAGCGCGGCCTGCGTCTTCGGCGGCGTCCGGTTCACCTCGTCCGCGAGGACGAGGTTGTGGAAGATGGGTCCGGGCTGGAAGCGCAGGCTCCGGGAGCCGTGCTGCTCGTGCAGCACGTCGGTCCCTGTGATGTCGGCGGGCAGCAGATCCGGCGTGAACTGGACGCGCCCGAAGCTGAGGTCCAGCGCTCTGGCGAGCGACGCCACGAGCAGCGTCTTGGCGAGCCCTGGGACGCCGACGAGCAGCGCGTGACCGCGCGCGGCGAGCGTGATCAGCATGCCCTCGATGACGTCGTCCTGCCCGACCACCGCCTCGGCGATCGCCGCGCGGAGCCGCCTGGCCCCGTCCGCGGTGCGCTCGAGGAGCGCGGCGTCCGACAGGGAGCTCGACTCCTCGTCGGCGGTCATCGCGTCGTCATTCCTGTGCTCGGGATCGCTCATGGGGGCAGGGCTCGTACCCTGAGGTTGCGATGCCGACAAGGACCGGGCGCCGCCCGTCCTCATCGCGGCGGAGGTTCGGCTCCCGTGGAGGTTTGCTCCGACAGGTGCGCCGGTGTTAGCAATCGGTTGTCATGGCGCAGAGCTCTGAGGCCCGGGAGAGGAGGGGGGCGCGCGACCCGGACGGGGAGGCGCCGCGCGAGCTCGAAGCGAGCGAGCCGGCGAACGAGCCGCAGAGCAATGGCACGGGCGCGGCCGAGGGAGGCGTGGTCGCGTCCGGCTCGGTGGGGGAGGACGGCCATGACGGCGGCGGGGAGAGCGGAGAGGCGCCGTCGGCCCCGCTCGAGTCGCTGAACCTGCGCGACGGGCCGATCCCGCACGCGCCGCTCCCGCCGGTCGGGGGGCCGTGGCGCTCTTACAAGGAGATCCTCGCCACGCTGGGCCAGCGCGTCCTCGAGGCGCAGCGACCGCTCCGCATCCTTCAGGCGCTCCGGTGGGAAGCGGAGGTCGAGGAGCAATTTCTCCGCTCGAAGCAGCGCGAGCTGCCCAGGGTGACCTACTCGGACGACCTCGGCTTCGATCCCGCGGCCAAGCTGCGCGAGATCGAGGAGATCCTCCGCGACGCCGAGCGGGAGCTCGGCAAGCGCGATCGGCTCGGGCAGATCCTCCGCGCGACCGCGGACGAGTACAGGAAGGTCGTGAGCATGCTCATGGGGCGGGGAACGAAGGCGTTCTACACCCTGTCCCGCGAGCTCTACGGCTCGCCCAAGGACAAGCTGCCGGACGGGAAGACGAGCGTGCGGGACATGGGCTTCGTGCTCTACGACCTCCTGACGGCGATCGGCGGCGAGCGGCTCGGCCCGCCGCAGCAGCGTGAGATCACGGCGGAGATGGCGGCGCTCGAGCTGAACGCCCGCTTCGATCGCTTCTTCGGCGGCGCGTCGATCCGCGTGCAGGTGGACGACTCGCTCCTCGCCGATGCCGCTGCCGGGAGCGACTACGTGAAGATCCGGAGCGGCGCGATGTTCTCCAGGAGCGATGTCGACATCCTCGAGGCGCACGAGGGGTGGGTGCACGTCGCGACAAGCTTGAACGGGCAGGCCCAGCCGGTGGCGCGCTGGCTCGCGAAGGGGCCCCCGCGCACCACGGCAGTTCAGGAGGGGCTCGCGGTGCTTGTCGAGATCCTCACCTTCCGGAGCACGCCGCGTCGGGCGAAGAAGCTGAACGACCGCATCCTTGCGGTGGACAAGGCGGAGGACGGGGCGTCATTCCTCGACGTGTTCGAGTGGTACCGCACCGAGGGGTACGAGGAGGAAGAGTGTTTCCAGAATGCCCGGCGCGTCTTCCGCGGCGGCGTGCTTGCGGGGGGGGCGCCCTTCACCAAGGACGCCTGCTACTGCAAGGGGATCGTCCTCAACTACGCCTTCATGCGCGCGGCCATTCAGCATGATCGCGCGATGCTCATTCCCTTCCTGTTCGCCGGGAAGGTCGCGCACGAGGACGTCCCCGTCCTCCATGCGCACGTGACCGATGGGATCGTCCGCCCGCCGCCCTATCTCCCGCCGATGTTCGACGACATGAGCGGGCTGGCGATCTGGATCTGCTACTCTTCCTTCTTCTCCCGCCTCGGGGGAACGGCGATCGCCGAGCACTACGGCAGGATGCTGGAACACTGAGCACGGCCGACCCAGCCTCGGGCGGCGGGGCTCCGTGCAGCGCGTCCGGCGAGCAGCTCAGAAGGGTGGTGCCGCGAGGGCCAGCGCATCGGCGCCGGCCGCCTTCGCGCTGGTGATCGCGCGTGTCACGGCGACCCAGATCCTGTGCCGGATGGCGACTGGCACCTCGGGGATGAGCCGGGCCGCGTTCATGAGCGACTCGTCCTCGACGGCTCGGGAGCGTTCGGCGACCGGGAGCCTCAGGGGGTCGCGCAGCGCGCGGCGGTCCTCGGCGTTCATGCGCTTCACGGCCACGCGGAAGTCCTCGCGGGCGAGCCTGAGGCGGTTGCGCACCGTGTTCTCGTTCACGTCCAGGTCGCGCGCGATGTCGGCGGCCGTGAGCTCGAGCAGGTCATGCATGATCAAGACGAGCCGCCGGTCAATATCGATCGCTCCGAGCAGCCGGCCGACGAGCTGGCCGCTCTGCTCACGGGCAAGCAGCTGCTCCGAGCTCAACCCCGGGTCGGCGAGATCGAACGGCCAGCTCGTCCCAGCGCCAACCGCGACCTCTCGACGACGGTGGGCGCGCTCACGGTAGTGGCCAACCTGTCGCCAGGCGATGCCGAACAGCCAGCGCCTGAGGGGGTCGCGGAGCGGGCTCGCGGCGTGCGGCGCGCTGCGGCCCGGGCCCGGTCCATCGTCGCGCGGGGGATGGCCGGCGCGCGCCTCGTGGGGACTGCGCCCAGGATCGAAGCCGTCGAGCGCGTGGTACGCGGCGATCATGACGTCTTGCAGGACGTCGTCGACGTCGCGCTCTGCCACCCCGAGCCAGCGGAGCGCTTGCCGAAGGAAGGAGAGGCCCACAGCGTACACGGTCTCGAAGCTGGGCCGCTCTGGCAGCGGCACGTGCTCAAGAGGCTGTTGCATGCCTGAACTTACGTGCAGCAGCCCCCGCTGATTTGAAAATCGTCACGCCACCCGGACGACGCTGTTTCGACCGTGAATTTTCTTACGGCATGGCACCCCGGTCCAGAGAACAGGGGCAACCTGGACGCGGCTTACGGGGTGGTTGAAGAAATATGGCCCGTGCGTGGCGCCCTCACTTGCCCTGGAACATCGGCTTGCGCTTCTCCATGTACGCGGCGAGCCCCTCGCGGGCGTCCTCCGACGCGAACAGCTCCGCCTGGAGCTCGCGCTCGAGGGCGAGCCCCTGTTCAAGACCAACCTCGAAGCCTGTCTGCACCGCGCGCTTGATGCGTCCGACCGCCAGAGCCGCGCGGTCC
This sequence comes from Sorangium sp. So ce176, assembly GCF_051519835.1. NCBI lineage: Bacteria > Pseudomonadati > Myxococcota > Polyangiales > Polyangiaceae > Sorangium > Sorangium sp. So ce176. Next base: position 8,132,373 of record NZ_CP150371.1, on the reverse strand, counting down.
GGAAGCGTGAATGTGTGACTGTACGCGAGGATCCGGTCCATGAACTCGTCATGGGAGGCCGTCTCCCAGACGTCGTTGACCAGGCCAACCGCGAGCGCCGTATCGAAATCGAACGTCTGCCCCTCGCACATGAGCTGGATCGCCCGCGACTTGCCGATGAGCCTGGCGAGGCGCTGGGTGCCGCCCGTGCCAGGAAGGACGCCGAGCGCGATCTCCGGGAGCCCGATCTTGCCGGCGCCCTTGCGGGCGATGCGGAGGTCGCAGGCCATCGCGATCTCGAGGCCGCCGCCTACAGTGTGGCCGTTCAGCGCCGCGATGCAGAGCTTTGGCGTGTGCTCGAGGCGGCTCAACGTCTCGTTCGCGTGCAGACAGAAGTAGTATTTGAACGTCGGGTCCGATTCGCGGAGCATGTTGATGTTCGCTCCGGCGCAGAAGAACTTTTCGCCATGCCCGGTGACGACGATGACATGTACATCGTTGTCGAAGCGGGCCTCCAGGATGGCCGCATCGAGGTCCTTCATCATCTCGTGCGTGTAGCCGTTGACGGGCGGATCATTGAGGGTAAGCAGCGCGACGCCGGCAGAGGTGGCGTAGTCGACGAGAGCCATGGGCGCTCTTTACCAAACCGACAGAAAAAGCGCTGCCCCCTGGTAGAAAGGCGCGGAATTGTGCTACCCCGCAGGGAAGTACTCATGAACGCGCAGGACGTGCGGCAGAAGTTAAAAGAGCTCATGGTCGAGGAGCTGAACCTCGAGGGGAAGACGCCGGCCGACATCGACGACGCCGCGCCGCTGTTCGGCGAGGGGCTGGGCCTCGACTCGCTGGATGCGCTCCAGCTCGCCATGAGCGTGGAGGAGCGCTTCGGCGTGCGCATTCCGGAGGGCGACGAGGCGCGGCCGATCTTCGCGTCGGTGGACGCGCTCGTGGCCCACATCCTCAGGTCGACCGCGGCGGCGTGATCGAGCCGCAGAGAGCCGTCCGAGCGTGCGAATCTGGGTGACGGGCGTCGGGATCGTCTCGCCGCTGGCGCGCGGGGCGAGGGCGACGATGGACCGGCTCATCGCAGGAGAGCGGGCCTTCGCTCCGCTCTCCCTGTTCGAGATCCCGGGCACACGCGCGCGTGTCGCCGCCGAGGTCCGCGGTCTCTCCGCCGAGGAGGTCGCTCCTCCGGGCGAGGCGGAAGGGTGGTCACGCACCGACGCGATGGCCGTCCTCTCGGCCCGCGAGGCGCTCGCGCACGCGGGCATCGACCCCGGGGCGATGCCGGTCGACCTGGTGGTCGGCGGGACGACGGCCGGCATGTTCGAGACAGAGGAGCTGCTCGCCTGGCTGTCGCATGATCCCAGCGCGATCGCTCCGTTGAAGCGGATGCTCTCGCACCCGCTCTCGTCGACGGCCGATCACGTCCGCTCCGCGGTGGGGCCGTTCCGGCGGGCGAGGAGCGTCTGCAGCGCCTGCTCGAGCGGCGCGAACGCCATCTTGCTGGGCGCGGCCTGGCTCCGGGCCGGCCTGTCCACCCGCGTCCTCGCGGGCGGCGCCGACGGTCTGTGTCGGCTGACGTACACCGGCTTCGGCGCGCTCGCGGCCGTCGATCCCGAGCCGTGCCGCCCGTTCGACCGGCGGCGCGCAGGGCTGAACCTCGGCGAAGCCGCGGCGTTTCTGCTCCTCGAGTCCGAGGACGCCGCGCGCGCGCGCGGGGCAGAGCCGATCGTGGAGCTCCGCGGCTGGGCCACCGGCGCCGAGGCGCACCACATCACGAACCCCGAGCGCGAGGGGCGCACCGCCGCCCGCGTCATGCGCGACGCGCTCCGGTGCGCGGCGCTCGCGCCCTCGGATCTCGACTACGTCAACGCGCACGGCACGGCGACGCCGCTGAACGACGTCATGGAGAGCGCGGCCCTGCGCGCCTGCCTCGGCGCCGAGGTGAGCCGCATCGCCGTCTCGTCGTCGAAGGGGCAGATCGGGCACACGCTCGGCGCGGCCGGCGCGATCGAGGCAGCGATCACCGCCCTCGCCATCGCGCGCGGCGTGATGCCGCCGACCGGCGGCCTCGAGGAGGTCGACCCGGAGTGCCAGCTCCTGCACCTCAAGGAAGCGCGCGAGGCGCCGATCCGCTCGGCGATGTCGAACTCGTTCGGCTTCGGCGGCACGGACAGCGTGCTCGTGTTCGCTCAGCCCGATCGGTTCCCGCCGCCGCTCGGCGCCGGCAGCGCGCCGCGGCGGCGCTCGGTCGCCGTCACCGCGGCCGCGACGATCGGCCCGCTCGGCGTCCTCTCGTCCCGCGGCGGCGCCGCCTACCTCGAGCCTGGCCCTCCGCCGGCCGAGGGGCCCATCGCGTTCAACACGGGTGCGCACCTCGATCTCGCGCGCGCGAGGCGGCTCGATCGCGCTGGCCGGCTGACGACGGCCGCGGTCCTCACGGCGATCGAGGACGCCGGGCTCAGGGGCGCGACGCAGCTCGACGCCGGCGCGAGCGCGGGCGATCCGGCGGCCGACGCCGCGCCGAGCCGCACGCTGCCCGGCGCCATCGTCGGCGCCTCCTTCGGCAGCGTCGACGCCTCGACCGCGTACATGCGGCGCATCTACGACAAGGGGGCGAAGTACGCGAGCCCCGCCGATTTCCCGAACCTCGTTCCGTCGTCGCCGGTCGGGCACGCCTCCATCTATCTGGGCCTCCGCGGGCCGGTGTTCGCCATGGCCGATCTCGGTGCGACGGCGGAGTCGGCCATGGTCACGGCCATCGAGCTCATCACGGCCGGGGAGGGCGAGGCGCTCGTCGCCGGCAGCGTCGAGGAGGCGAGCCCCATGATCGAGCGATGCCTCGGCCCGATCTGCTCGGAGGTCGTCGATTGCGGTGTGCGGAGCGAGGGCGCCGCCGTGCTGCTCTTCGAGAGCGCCGCGCGCGTGCGCGAGCGCGGGGCACGCCCCATCGCGATGGTGGCCTGGTGGAACTCCTGGCGCGGCGACGGCGTGGGGATGCTCGCGGGAGCACCAGCGCCGCTTCCCCTCGATCTGTCGACCGATGGCGCGCAGCGAGCGCAGCCCGGCGCCCCGACGCCGGCCGCTGTGTTCGTCGGGCGGCAGGAAGATCGCCTCGTCGCGTGCCTGCGCGGTTCGCCGTGGGCCGAGGTGCCGCGGTCCACGCTGGCGTCGCGCTCGGGTGATCACGAGGGCGCCGGCGGGTTCGCCGCCGCAGCGGCTGTCGCTGCGCTCGCGAGCGGCGCCCTCGCGAGCGTGCTCATCCTGGGCGGCGCACCCGACCGCGGATACGCGATCCTGCTGGTCGCTCCCGGCGACGCGTGACGACACCGCTGCGTGGGGCCGACCATCGTATGCGCCGCCCGGTGAGCGCCGCCTGCCTCCTGCTCTCGCTCGCGTGCGCTCCCGCGTGCGCCGTCCAGGGACCGCGGCGAGGCGGCGCGCTCGACGCCGAGTTCGCGCAGCTCCTGCCTCGCCCCGCGCCTGACGCGCCCGCCGCGCCCGCGTGGCGCGAGGGGCGCCAGCGCCTCGCCGACCTCCGCCGCGAGGTCGCGGGGGCTGGCCCGCGCACGCTCCGCGTCCGCCTGTCGCTCCGGGAGCCGCGCACGGGCCAGGTGATCGAGGCGCGCGGCGCGATCGCGATCGCCCCGCCGGCCGTCGCCGTCGATGGGCGCGCGCGCGGGGCGGGGAGCGCGGCCATCGAGCCGGAGGGCGCGCTCCGGATGATCCTCCTCGGTCCGGGCGGCACCACCGCGCTCGATCTGTGGACGCGCGGCGACCGCTTCCGCTTCGCCGTCCCCGCGCTCGATCTCCTGAAGCGCGGCGACGCGTCGACGCCGCGCGCGTCGCTCCGCGGCCTGCCGGTGGACTTCCTCCGCTGGTGGATGCTCCACCCCGCGGCGGGGACGCTGCTCTGGTACGAGCGCGCCGCGAGCGTGGACGCGTTCGTCCTGCGCGACGGCGACGCCGTGATCGAGCTGCGGATCGACGATCGCGGCTCGATCGGCGCGCGCCGCACGACGTGGTCGGCCGCCGGTGACGCGCGCCGGCGCCAGCTCGACGAGGAGGTCGTGATCGCCGAGCGCATGGGCTGCGGCAACGTCCGCTACGCGCAGGCCTCGACCGGGCTGCTCGTCACGGTGATCTGCGAGGCCGAGGAGCGCGATCGCGCCCCGGATCCGCGCGCCTTCGTCGATCCCGACGCGATCCGGCCGGGGGACGGCTCATGAGCGACGCGTGCGTGATCGCCTCGGGCGCCGTCTCTGCGCTCGGCCTCGGCCCGCTCGCCTACCAGGTCCCTGACGCCGGCGAGCCTGCGCCCGTCGCCATCGCGCACGACGCGGAGCTCGCGCGCGCCGGTCTCCAGCGGCCCTTCGCCGCGCGCGCCCCCGCGGAGCTCGGCGTCGCCTCCGGCCCCGATCGCGCGACGGATCTCCTGAAGGCGGCGCTCTCCCAGGCGCTCGCGACCCTGGAGGTCGTGCGCCCGGGCTGGCGCGGCGAGCGGATCGGCATCGCCCTCGGCACCTCCAGCGGCGGCATGCTCACGGCGGAGCGGCTCTTCGCCGCGCGCGCAGAGGGCGCCGACGCCGGCGCGCTCGCCGCGCTGGCCCCGGGCGCGACCTACTTCGCGCCGTTCAACGACGCGCTCGCCGCGTTCGGGCTGGAGCGGACCCCGTTGCGCACGCACCTGCTCGCGGCCTGCGCGGCGAGCACCCTGGCGATCGGCCTCGGCCTTCGCTGGCTCGATCGCGACGCCTGCGATCTCGTGCTCGCCGGCGGCTACGACGCGCTCAGCGTCTTCGTCGCCGCCGGCTTCGAGGCGCTCCGCGCGACAACGGCGTCCAGATCGCGCCCCTTTCGTGTCGGCCGCGACGGCATGGCGCTCGGCGAGGGCGCCGCCGTGATCGCCCTCGTCCGCGAGGATCGTCGCCGCGGCGCCCCGGTGACGGCGCGCGTCGCCGGCTTCGGCGCATCGACGGACGCGGTGCACATCACCGCCCCGGATCGCACGGGCTCGGGGCTCATGCGCGCCGGCGCCGCGGCGCTCGCCGACGCCGGGTGGCCTGCCGCGCGCGTCGGCCTCGTCAGCGCCCACGCCACGGCGACGCCCTACAACGACGCGATGGAGTCGCGCGCGATCGCTGCGCTGCTCGCGGCGCCCCGCCCTGCCGACGGCACGGGCGGGCTGCCTGGCGGCGCTCCGGTCTCTCCGCCGGTGGTCCACCCGTTCAAGGCGCAGATCGGGCACACGCTCGGCGCCGCGGGCGCGCTCGAGTCGCTCGCGGCCGCCGCCGCCCTCACCGCGCGCATCGCCCCCCCGGCGGCGTCCGAGGGCGAGCTCGACCCCGACGCCCCGGCGCTCCTGCTCGAGCGCGCCGAGCCCCGCCCGCTCTCTGCGGCCCTCAAGCTCTCGGCGGCGTTCGGGGGCGCCAACGCCGCGCTCCTGCTCACGTCTTCCCCGAGCGGGCGCAGGCCGCGGACCGCCCGCCCCGTCTATCTCCGCGCGCATGCGCGCGTGACCGGCTCCGATCTCGTGCGCCTCGCCGAGGCGACCGGCGTCGCGCGCGACCGCCTCGCGCGCCTCGACGCGCTCTGCCGGCTCGGGCTGTCCGCGGTGGCGGCCCTCGCCGCGGCCGTCGGCGCCGACGGCCTGCGCGGCGCCGGCATCGTCGCGGGCCACGCGCTTGCGACGCTCGACACCAACGAGATCTACGACGCCCGCCGCCGCGCGCGCGGCGCCCGCTTCGTCGATCCGCGCCTCTTTCCCGCCACGTCGCCGAACGCGATCGCGGGCGAGTGCGCCATCGCGTACCAGCTCACCGGGCCGAGCTTCGCGGTCGGCGCCGGGCTCGGCGGCGCGCTGGAGGCGCTCCGCGCCGCGGCCGAGCTCGTCGCGTCGTCCGATGCCGATCGCATGGTCGTCCTCGCGGCCGACGACGCGGGTCCGGTCGCGCGCGAGCTCCTCGGCCTCATCGGCGCGCGGTCGCGGGCGTTCACCTGCGGCGCCGTCGCGCTCCTCCTCCAGGCGGACCCCGGCGACGCGGCGCGCCTGCGCGAGGTCGATCTCGACCTCCCGGTGGACCACGAGGGCCCGGTCGGCCACCTCGCCCTCCTTCGCTGGCTCGAAGACCGCGGATAGCGCCGGTACACCCGTCCGCGCCATCCGCGGCGTTCTTGTTCGCTTCGCTTGCCGATCTGCACCCCGATCTGGCAAGGTCCCGGGCCGGAATCAGCAGCTTCCCCTGAGCGTTGTCCTGCCCGCGTATGCTCTGCCGCAAAACAAACGCTGTCGCTTCACTACTCGTCGTTGCTTCCACCGTCCTCGCCGGCTGCGCGACCCACTACATCCCGAACACGGATGTCGAGGACAACGACGACAACCGCAAGATCATCTCGTTCTGCGAGAAGTACCGCAACGCGGTGGAGAGCAAGAACGTCGGCGCCCTCCTCCAGCTCGCCTCGCCCAAGTACTACGAGGACGGCGGCAACATCGATGCGGCGGACGACCTCGACTACGCCGGCCTGCGCGAGTACCTCAACGGCAAGTTCCAGGAAGCGCGCGCCATTCGTTACGAGATCCGTTACCGGCGGGTCCTCAGGGAGGACGACGTCATCTTCGTCGACTACACCTACAGCGCCAGCTACCGCATCCCGGGTCGCAAGGGCGAAGAGTGGCGCCGCAAGGTGGAGGACAACCGCCTCGAGCTTGTCGAGCACCAGGACGAGTACCGCATCGTCGCGGGGATGTAGCGCTCGGCCGCGGCTCTAGTTGAGCGCGCTCTTCGAGGAGGGGGCATCGAAGACGCCCTTCTCCTTCGCGGCGGCGAGCACGCGGAGCGCCGTCCGATAGCCGCGCAGGACGAGCGGCTTCGCGGCGAACCGGTTCATGTAGCTGTACCGGCCGACCGCGGGCGCCACGTCGAGGAAGGTGACGTTCGGGTAGAGCTTCGAGAGGAGCTCGACGCCGCGACGCTCCTTCTCGGCCAGCAGGATGCTGAGCGACTGCCGGACCACGCCGGGCGCGCCGCTCCTCGCGATCGAGCGCTGCGACCCGTCGCGCTCCTCGGGGCGGTAGATGTTGGAGATGATCACGATGTTCGCGCCGGCGTTCACGGCCACGTCGGCGGAGAGCGTCCGGATCACCTCGCCGCTCAGGTGATAGCGGCCGTTGATGCGGTAGGGCCGGAACAGGCCGGGCACGCAGCAGCTCGCGGCCACGGCCTGGCTGATCGGCGTCGCCTCGTCGTAGCCCGGGCCAAAGACGACGCGCTTGGCGCTGTCGACGTCGACAGCGGTCACGTAGACAGCGTGCGGGAGCTGCCGGAAATCGTTGATCGGCAGCGTCCGACGCACGTAGCGCTCGAGCCGATCGATCGAGAACATCCCCGAGCAGAGGTACCCCGGGTCGAGCAGATCGCGCAGGGCGGGCGCACCGAAGAAGCTCGACACGTGGAGGCGAGGCCCGCGGTGCCGGCGCCGCCACGGCAGGCGGTAGGCGTCGAGCAGCACGTCGAGCGGGATGTCCTGTCCGTACGTCGCGCTGACAAGCGCGCCTGCGCCCGCGCCCACGTAGATCTCTGGATGGATCCCCAGCTCTTCGCAGGCCTTCAGCACGCCGAGGTGCGCCAGGCCTCGCGCCGCCCCCCCGGAGCCAACGAACGCGATCTTGAGGCGGCTCATCGAGCGTCGATCTTGCCGGAGATGCGGCACGAGCGCAAAGCCTACTGTAGCTGGAAGTCCTCGAGCAGCCGATAGATCCTGAATCGCGGTCCGTCTCGCCGTAACCACACGACGATCTCGTCGCCGAGCAGCCGATCGGCCGCGATCCGGGCGGTCGTGATCGGCACCCGGATCACGACGTCCTGGTCGTCGAGCGTCTCCGGCTGGATCGCGGGGTGCTGCGGCGTCGCGAGCACGTCCTCCGCCCGGAAGATCTGGAGCTCCGACTCCCGGTAGACAGGCTCTCCGGCGAGCTTGCCGTACTCGAGCCGCCGGAAGCGCTGCTCCCACCAGAGCCCAGCGCTCGGCGGCTGCCCTTGTCCGCCGGACCCGGTCTGGATCGCGAGGGCGTCGCGCGTCAGCAGCTCGCTCAGCGCCTCGCTGTCCTCGGCGGTCACCCGCTGGAAGAACTCGGCCACGACGTCCAGCGCCAGGCCGATGCCGAGCGGCGTTCGAAGGGTCACGACGCCGTCGCGGGCATCGGCTTCATTCACCGGTCGCGGAGGCGCGCTCGCCGGATCGATCGCCACGCCGTCGGGGCGGCGACGCTCCTCGGGCAGCTCGGAGGCCGCGGGGAACGAGGCCGCTCCGCCCAGCCCGCACCCGAGGAGGGACGAGCCGAGGAGCGCGACGATGAACAGCGAGGGGGGCCCCGGCGGAGCTTGCGCGACGTCAGGGACGCCGGCCGGCGATGGGTGCGCCCGGCGCCTCTGCGGGGCGTGGCGGCGTTCAGATCGGCTCGACCGCTGGCTCATCGGCGCGCGTGAACGTCACGATCGCACGCTCACCGACGGGGGTCCACCCCGCGGGGGCCTGCTCGTCGTCGAAGTCCGACGCGACGAGCGTCAGCCGGCTCGCCGCATAGTCGGGCATGCGCATGCGACCCAGGCCGCCGTCGCTCAGCAGCCGCTCCATGTCCTCGTTGCCCTGGTAGATGCGGTACGCCATCGGCGTGCCGCCGTGGGCCACGAGCAGGTACTCCGGGTTCGTGACCACGATGTTCATCGCGCTCGGCCCGGCCCCTTCCTCTGCGCAGAGCCGATCGACGAGCGCGATGGAGGACCGGAGGGCTGCCCGCGCGCTCGCCGCGTCCACGGTGGGCCGATCGAGCTGGTTGCTGTCGTGGAGGAAGGACAGGAACAGGTGGAAGAGGATCTCGCTGTCCGTCTCGCCGCGGACGTCCCGCTGGAGAAACTGCGGCAGCGAGTCGCTGAGCTGGCTCCGCAGCCGGGCGAACCCTTCGACAGTGCCGGTATGGGCGAACAGCCACTGCCGGTAACGGAACGGGTGCGTGTTCTCCGTACGCAGGCTGCCGACGGTCGCAGCCCGGACATGCGCCACGAGGATGTCGGCGCGCACGTCCTTGGTCATGTCGACCAGGCTGATCTCGGGCCGGTCGTCGATCGGCCGGCGCTTGAGGAGAATCTCTCCTCCCTGGTAGAAGCCGACACCCCAGCCAGGGATCACGCCCTCCCTTCGGCGGACGACGAGGGCACGATCTTCAAGCTCGATCGCACGCGCGCCGAGATCCGGACGGTTACCGATAAAGCCGACGAGACGAGCCATAGCTTTGTCCTCGCGAGTTGGGTCGGGGGCCGGGGGCCGTGTCCGGCTCGCCGGTAGAGCGCTCCCTCATCTGCAAGCAGGGGTGGCTCCGTCGGTCGGCCGCGTGAGCGTGGGTCGCGGGTTGCGCCCTATGCTTTCTTGATACGACAGAGTCGCCGTGCAAGCGGAGCAAAAACGGATCCCCAGCGGCGAGGCTGGCCGCGGGCACGGCCTGACCACACTGCCTGCCGCGCGTCGCGCCGGTCGCGTGACCTCTCACTCTTCGCGCTCACCGCTTCCCCGACCGTCCCCTTGGCGCTACCCGCGCGGCGAGATCTCTCACGCACGGGTACGCACGGGTATGTGCGAGGCGCGGCTAACCTCGTCTGCTTTCTCGCGTCAGCCCATCGCGTCGACGTCGTGGCGCATCGCGCCGTGGGCCAAGCCGCTCGAAACAGCGCCGGCAGTCCTGGCGTGATCCCTGACGCGCGGCACTACGGCGCGAGCCGGTTCAGCATGCGCGGGAACGGGATCGTCTCGCGCACGTGGGGCAGGCCGCAGATCCAGGCGACGCTCCGCTCGACACCGAGCCCGAAGCCCGCATGCGGGAAGGTGCCATACCGGCGCAGATCCAGGTACCAGCTGAACGCCTCGGGGGGCAGCTTGTGCGCCTCAATTGCGCGCTCGAGCGTGGCGAGATCATCCTCGCGCTGCCCGCCGCCGATCACCTCACCATAGCCCTCTGGCGCCAGGACATCGACGCAGAGGGCGAGCCGGGCGTCCGTCGGATCGCGCTTCATGTAGAAGGCTTTCACCTCGGCCGGATAGCGGTGGATCATGACGGGGCGATCGTACCGGCTGGAGATGATCGTCTCGTCCTCGCCCCCGAGGTCCTCGCCCCAGGGGAAGTCCGGGACTCCAGCTTCTCCAGCGGTTTTACGCTTCTCCGCGCGCGCCTCGTTCAGGATGGCGACGGCCTCGTCGTAACGGATGCGGGGGAACGGCTTCTTGACGGCCTCGAGCTTCGTCACGTCGCGCTCGAGCACGGCGAGATCGGGGCGGCGCCGCTCGAGGACGCGCTCGACGATGAAGCAGAGGAAGTCCTCGGCCAGGTCCATGTCGCCGTCGAGGTCCATGAACGCCACCTCGGGCTCGACCATCCAGAACTCGGCCAGGTGGCGGCGCGTCTTCGACTTCTCCGCGCGGAACGTCGGCCCGAAGCAGTACGCCTTCCCGAACGCGGCCGCCGCCGCCTCCATGTAGAGCTGCCCCGACTGGGTGAGGTACGCCTTGTCGCCGTGGTAGTCGGTCTGGAACAGCGTGCTCGTCCCCTCGCACGCGTTCGGCGTGAAGATGGGCGCGTCGACGAGCGTGAACCCGCGCCCGTCGAAGAAGTCGCGGATGGCCTGGATGATGGTGTGGCGCACGCGCAAGATCGCGTGCTGCCGCCTCGAGCGCAGCCAGAGGTGGCGGTGATCCATGAGGAAGTCGGTCCCGTGCTCCTTCGGGGAGATCGGGTACTCGCCCGCGGTCGGGGCGATCAGGCGGAAGCCGGCCGCGACGACCTCGAAGACCCCGGCCCGCTTCGGGTGCGCCTTCACCTCGCCGGTAACCTCGATCACGCTCTCCTGCGTGACCTTGTCGGCGGCCGCGAAGACCTCGTCGCCGACGTCGCTCTTCGCCATCACGCACTGGACGGTGCCGAGGCCGTCGCGCAGCTCGAGGAAGTGGAGCTTCCCGCTCGAGCGCTTGTTGTAGAGCCATCCACGGAGCGCGACAGTGCTGCCGACGTGCGCGCTGAGGTCGCTGGTAGCGATGACGGGCAAGTCCTGCATGGGCGCCGGAAATAGCACGGTTTAGTTGCGGCTGACGCCGGCTCCGGCCAAAAATGGCGCCATCTTGGCCCGCCGAAAGCGTCGCGCGCTCTGCCTGCCTGCGTTCCTCAAGCTGCTCGCCGCGGCGGGCGTGCTGCTCGGCGCAGGCGGCTGCTCGGCCCTGTACCCGGAGCTCGAGTCCCGGCTCCACGCGCCGCCTCCGGGGCAGGAGCTCCATCCTCTGCCGCCCGAGGACGTCCGGTGGCTCCGGATCGTCGAGGCGCGCGTCCCGGAGCGCACTCGGGACGGTCGAGCCTGGGATCCCCCCGGTGACGGCAGCCTCCCGGACCCCTACGCCCGCGTCCTGGTCAACGGCGTGGAGCTCTTCCGGACCGCCGTGCAGTCGGACACCGTGGAGCCGACCTGGCCGGATGGCCCCAGCGGAAATTTCCGCGTCGCACCCGAGGACTGGCTCCGCGTCGAGGTCTGGGAGTCGGATCCGCTCGTCGACAAACCGATCGGCGTGCGCGACATCGGCCGCCCCACCGAGGCGCAGCGCGCCGCCGGCGAGATCCAGGTCGATCTGGAGGGTGGCGGCTCGCTCACGCTGGCCTTCCAGCCGGCTCACGCCAGGATCGGCCTTGGCCTCTGGTACCAGCTCTACTCGGGCTCCGCGTTCATCTCACGGACCGTGGAGGGGGGGCCCGCCGAGCGCGCCGGGCTCCGCAAGGGCGACGAGGTGCTCGAGATCGCGGGGCGGGCCGTGCGGAGCCTGACCGTCGCCCAGATCCGGGGCGCGCTCGACGCCGTGCCGCGCACAGGGCTCGTGCTCCTGGTCAAGCACGCCACGGGCGCGACCGAGCGGCTCCGGGTCCACGCCGGGCCCATCTACCCGCTGTTCGAGCGCTTCGGCGCCGTCGAGTGAGGGGCCGGCGCGCCGTGAAGATCCCGCCGTTCGGGCTCACGACCCGGGAGATCCGCGAAGAGCTCGCGCCCCTGCGGAACGACTTCTCGGTCGCGGTGTGCCGCGCGAAGAACCCGTTCAACATCGGGGCCATCATCCGCGTCGCCCACTCGTTCCTGGTCCGGGAGATCTTCCTGATCGGGACCGAGCCTTATTACGAGCGCGCCTCGATGGGCATGCAGAAGTACGAGACAATCATCGAGTGCCCCGACGAGGCAGCCTTCCTGGAGGCGGCGCGCGGCCGCCCGCTTATCGGCGTGGAGCGCGACCACGCGCGGCGGACCCTCTGGGAAGCGCCGCTGCCGCACGGGCTCGTCTTCCTCTTCGGCAGCGAGGACGACGGGCTGCCGCAGGCGCTGCTCGACGCCTGCGAGGACGTGATCGCGATCCCCATGTACGGGATCAACCACTCGTACCCGGTGGCGATCGCGGCGGGCATGACGATGTGCGAGTGGGCGCGGCGGCGCGACCCGCGCGGCGGCGGGATCCGCGAGGGCGGGTGAGCCGCGCCGCCGCGGGCCGCCTGCCGGCGGACGCGGCGTCGCTACTCGCGGAAGCGCTCGAAGACGAGCAGCTCGCCGAGGAAATCGTGATCGAGCGTCCCGGCAGCGCGCATCCCGAGCTTCTCGATCACCCGGAGCGACGCGCGGTGCCAGGCCGGCGTGGTGGCGATCACGCGCCTGACGGCTGCCTGCTGCAGCGCCCAGTGCAGGACGGCGCGCGACCCCTCGGTCGCGTAGCCCTGCCCCTGGGACTTGCCCTCGACGCCGTAGCCGATCTCCACCGTCCCCGTGGCGTCGGGCCGGCCGTTCAGCACCACGCTGCCGACGACGACGCGCGCCGCCTGGCCGCGCGTCACCATCAGCCGCGTCCCCCACAGGAAGGCCTCGGGATCGTCGCGCAGCCGGTCGAGCGGCGAGCTGAAGGCGCGCTCGACGAGCGCGCGCCCAGGCCACGCGTCGGGGAAGTGCGCGCCGGACAGGGCCTCGGCTTCCAGGCGATCTCCGCGGATGACCGCCTCGAGCAGGGGCAGCGAGACCGGGGTGAGATCTAGGCGCTCGGTAGTCAGGGTGCTCATCGCGAACCTGCGGCGATCAGATCACGCGTCGCGGCCTGCCGGAAGTCGAAATGGCGAAGGGCCGACTTCCCCGGGAGGAAGTCGGCCCTCGCCGGCCAGGCTTATCTGCCTGGGCCGCGATCAGAAGTCGTGGCCGTGACCCGCGTGGGCCCCGCCGGCCGACGCCTTCTCCTCCTTCGGCCGCTCGGCGATGAGCGCCTCCGTGGTGAGCATCAGGCTGGCGACGCTGGCCGCGTTCTGGAGCGCCGACCGGACGACCTTGACCGGATCGATGACGCCCATCTCGAGCAGGTTGCCGTAGGTGCCCGAGGCCGCGTTGTAGCCGTACGAGTCCTTGCCCTCGCGCACCTTCTGCACGACGATCGAGCCCTCTTCCCCGGCGTTGGCCGAGATCTGGCGGAGGGGCTCCTCGATGGCGCGGCGGATGATGTTCACGCCGAACCGCTGCTCGTCGTTGACCTGGATCTTCTCGAGCGCGCTCTGCGCACGGATGAGCGCGACGCCGCCGCCCGGGACGATGCCCTCCTCGACGGCCGCGCGGGTCGCGTGGAGCGCGTCCTCGACGCGGGCCTTCTTCTCCTTCATCTCGGTCTCGGTCGCAGCGCCGACCTTGACCACCGCGACGCCGCCCACGAGCTTCGCGAGCCGCTCCTGGAGCTTCTCGCGGTCGTAGTCGCTCGTCGTGTTCTCGATCTGCGCGCGGATCTCCTGCTGCCGGGCCTTGATCTTGTCCTTCTTGCCCTGGCCGCCGACGATCGTCGTGTTGTCCTTGTCGATGATCACCGTCTTGGCGCGGCCGAGATCGCTGATCGTGACGTTCTCGAGCTTGAGGCCGAGCTCCTCCGCGATCACCTGGCCGTCCGTCAGGGTCGCGATGTCCTTCAGCATCTCCTTGCGGCGATCGCCGAAGCCCGGCGCCTTCACGGCCGCGCAGTGCAGCGTGCCGCGGAGCTTGTTCACGACGAGCGTCGCGAGCGCCTCGCCCTCGACGTCCTCGGCGATGATGAGGAGCTGCTTCTGGCTCTTGGCGATCGCCTCGAGCACGGGGAGCAGGTCCTTCATGTTGGAGATCTTCTTCTCCGAGATGAGGATGTAGCAGTCCTCGAGGTTCGCCTTCATCGCCTCGGGATCGGTCACGAAGTACGGCGAGAGGTAGCCGCGGTCGAACTGCATGCCCTCGACCACGTCGAGCGTCGTGTCGGCGCTCTTCGCCTCCTCGACCGTGATCACGCCCTCCTTGCCGACCTTCTCCATCGCGTCGGCGAGGAGCTTGCCGATCGTCTCGTCGCCGTTCGCGCTGATCGTGCCGACCTGCGCGATCTCCTTCGCGTCCTTGGTCTGCTTGGCCGAGCTGTGGAGGTGCCCCACGATCGCCTCGACCGCCTTGTCGATGCCGCGCTTGATCTCCATCGGGTTGTGGCCCGCCGCGACGAGCTTGGAGCCCTCGCGGTAGATCGCCTGCGCGAGCACGGTCGCGGTGGTCGTCCCGTCGCCGGCGATGTCGCTCGTCTTCGAGGCGACCTCGCGGACCATCTGGGCGCCCATGTTCTCGAAGCGGTTCTCGAGCTCGATCTCCTTGGCGACGGTCACGCCGTCCTTGGTGACCGTCGGGGAGCCGAAGCTCTTCTCGATGACAACGTTGCGCCCCTTCGGGCCGAGCGTGACCTTCACCGCGTCGGCGAGGGCGTTGACGCCCGCGAGGATCATGCTGCGGGCGGACTCGTTGTAGATGATTTCTTTGGCTGCCATGGTGTCTCTCCTAAGTTCCTGCTGTCGCCCGCGTCACTTCTCGATCACGCCGAGGATGTCGTCCTCGCGGAGGATGAGGTGCTCCTCGCCGTCGATCTTGACCTCGGTGCCCGAGTACTTGCCGAAGAGGACGCGATCGCCCTCCTTGACGTCGAGCTTCCGCACGGTACCGTCCTCGCCGACCTTGCCGTTGCCGACGGCGACGACCGTGCCTTCGATCGGCTTCTCCTTGGCCGTGTCAGGGATGTAGAGACCTCCCTTGGTCTTCTCTTCTTCCTTCACGCGCTGAACGATCACGCGGTCCTGGAGCGGTCGAATCTTCATCTTGCGAATCCTCCGGGGACGAGCGCCGCGTCCCTCGAGACGGCAGGACCCGCGGCCTGAGCGGCAGCGAGGTCCCGTACGTTTGCAGCCTGGGCACTTTGCTAGCACTCGCTTCCGACGAGTGCTAGCGGGCGGCGCGCAAGATAGTCACCCCCCGGAGGGTGTCAAGCGCGGCTCCGCCCGGTACTTCGCGCGTTAGCAGCCAGGCGCTGGGGTGGCTGTAAGTCCCGGAGATCGCAAGAGAAGTGCGGGGCGTGAGGCTGGGCTCGGCGCGGTCCGTCGGCTAGAGTGACCGTATGAGGGCGGAAATGCGGCAGCACAGCGACGCGACGTCCTCACGGTCTCCGGCCCGATGGAGGCCGACAGGACGTGTCTGGTTGACCTGAGCGCGCGGTAGCCCGGGCTACGTCGGTATCCAGGGCACCCGCGCAAGTGAGGTGCCCCCGTGAGCCAAGCGATCTCTGTGTCCCCGAGCATGACCCGCTATTTCCAGGAGGTTGTGGACGAGGCGCTCCGAGTTCGGAACGTCGCCGCGACCGAGGCGGCCTCGAGTTACCTCGTCGGTCTGCTTTGTGCTTTCGCTCACCCGGACGAGCACGCCGAGTCTGCCTTCAACCAGCCCCTGACCTTTCTGCTGCGCGACGCCCTGGAGGCCTCCGGGGCCGAGCGTTTCCGGCGGCTGCGCAACCTCGGTGACGGCGTGCTCTACGCGGTCGGCTTCTTCGGCGGCCATATCGAGCTCAAGGGGGTAGACCGCGGCTATGTGGTCGGGGTCGGCTCGACCGCCTACCACCATGCCGCCGCTATGCTGCGCCTCAACGCGGGCGTCGGCCAGGGCCCCGATGTTCTTTCGGAGATGGCGGAGAAGTTCGAGCGCTTCGCGGCCGTCCTGAACGACGTGGCCGACGGTACGCTCGCGTCCGGCGCCCGGGACGAGCGCTCGGTGCTCCGGCTGTACGAGCGCTGGGTCCGCACCGGCTCCAGCCGCCTCGCCGAGGAGCTGGGGGCGCGCGGGCTCGTGCCGAGCCGCGGGACTGGCGGGCTCAACTGATGCTAGGCGCGACCTTCACCGCCCGGATCCAGCAGCACCTCGCGTGGACCTACGCGCTCGATGACGCGCCCGCCGTCGACGACTTCATCCGGCCGACGGACGGCGGCGCCCGCGAGGCGCTGCTGATCCGGCACGCGGACGGGGACATCGAGGTGGCCCTGCACCTGCCCCGCCGCGCGATCTCGCGGGGCGGAGCGGGGACGTTCGACGAGATCTGCCAGATCGTCGAGGGGGTGAGCCATTTCCTCTATGTGGCCGAGCGGGCGCGCCGGGAGCTCCCGGCGACCCAGCTCGAGCTCGAGCTCCAGGCCGAGGTCGACAAGTACGTGCTGCTCGTCCACGGCGGCCTGGCCGAAAAGGTCGAGCTCCCGGGCCCGCCGCTCGGGCATCGCGGCGAGGGTGCTCCGCCCGGGCCGCGGCGCTTCGAGCCCGAGCGCGCCGCGCGGATCCGCGCTCGCCTCTTCGAGCGGGTGACCTTCATGGACCCCCCCGGCACGGAGACCGGTGACCGCTACCGGATCGCGAACGACCTGGCGGCGCGCTTCGCTGGCCGGCTCGAGGTCGAGTTTGCTCGCCGCGGTCGGCACGCCGAGCTGCTCGCTGCGCTGCGGCGCTTCTACGCGGCGGGGCAGACGGAGAAGATCGCCCTCGCGCGCGCCGCGTGACCGCGTCGAAGGCGCTCGGCGTCGCCGTCCGGGGGCGCGGGGCGGCGCCGAGCGCGCGCCGCGGCCGCGCGGGCTCGACGCGCGGCGTGAGGATCGTTCCCTCTTGACCGGTTCGCGCGCACGTACTCTCATCCGCATCTACGATGCCTTCCGCGAGCATGAAGCCGCCGCCCCGCGTGCTGGTGGCTGAAGACGAACCGGCGATGTTGAGCCTTGTTGCGCGTCATCTGAGGAGCCTCGGCTTCGCCGTGATCGAGGCCTCCGAGGGCGACGCCGCCTGGGACCTCGCGCGCGAGCACACGCCGGATCTGGTGATCCTGGACGTGATGATGCCCGGCATGAGCGGCTGGGAGATCTGCAAGCGGCTGAAGGGCGACACGTCCGACGGTCGGCCCTTCGCGAACACCGGCGTCATCATGCTCACCGGGATCGGTGAGAACCTGAACGAGATGACGTCGCCGCTCTTCGCGGCGGACGCCTGGCTGAACAAGCCGTTCGACTTCGGGGAGCTCGACGCGCGCGTGCGCGAGACGCTCGCGCGTTACGCCAAGGCGCTGCCCGGATCGAACGGCAGCAACGCCCAGGCGAGCGGCGAAGGCGAGGAGCACGAAGAGCCCGTGTCAGCGCCGGCGCCGCGCGCGCAGCAAACGTCGGGGGCGAACGGCGCCGCGACTGACAAGGCGGCCGCGAAGAAGGCGGCGCCCAGGAAGACCGCGGCGAAGAAGACGGCTGCGGCGAAGAAGGCGGCGCCCAAGAAGGCCGCGGCGAAGAAGGCGGCTGCGGCGAAGAAGGCGGCGCCCAAGAAGGCCGCGGCGAAGAAGGCGGCGCCCAAGAAGGCCGCGGCGAAGAAGGCGGCGCCCAAGAAGGCCGCGGCGAAGAAGTCGGCCGCGAAGCCGGGGGCGGCGAAGAAGACGGCTGCCTCGCAGAAATCGTCTGCAAAGCCGGGCGCGGCGAAAAGGCCGGCCGCCACCAAGGCAGCACCCAAGAAGAAGACGGCGAAGTGATCCAACCCGGGGCCCGCGCTGCGCGCGGCGCTCGGTCACGTTGTTCTCACGCCACGCACGCGCTCGGCCGCCAGGCCGAGTAGGGAGAGGGACGCCGCCCGGACAGACCTCGGGCGAGGGCCCTCACGCGCCGGTCGTCATCGCGCACCGATGCCGCCTGTCCGCCGACGTCGAAGCTACCCTGC
The DNA here is from genome assembly GCF_051519835.1 of Sorangium sp. So ce176. Classification (NCBI taxonomy): domain Bacteria; kingdom Pseudomonadati; phylum Myxococcota; order Polyangiales; family Polyangiaceae; genus Sorangium; species Sorangium sp. So ce176. The sequence continues at coordinate 8,114,296 of NZ_CP150371.1, read as the reverse complement.
GCGGGAATTGTCGGGGTTTGCCGCGCGTCATGCCTCGCGCGCCGCGCGCCGCGTCTCCCAGGAACTTTCGGGCGCGTGACCCGTCAGCGGGTACAATGCTGCGACGTTTCCACTTCGAGGGCCCCCGCGGGGGGCGTCCGGAGCGCTGAGCACCGTGAGCGACTCTCGCACGAAGCACCTGGACCGCATCCGCAGCGCCGCGCTCGCTGTCGAGCTGAGGCTCCGGTTCAGACGCGCGCTCCGCGCCCTGCCGAGCGCGCTGACCATCGCGCTGGCGATCGCCGCCGGCACGCTCGCGGCCCACAAGGCGCTTCCTGCGCACCTGGGCGAGCAGCGCGCGCGGCAGCTCCTCCTCGGCGCCGGGCTGCTCGTTCTTGCCACCCTCGTCGTCGCCATGCTGCGCCGGCTGCCTCCGCGCGCGGGGACGATGGCGCTCGACCGGCACCATGGCCTCCACGACCGGCTCACGAACGCCCTCGCCTTCGACGCGCTGCCGGCCGCGCAGCGGACCCCGCTCATGGAGGCGGCGATCGACGACGCCTGCGAGCGCGCCGCAGGGCTGCGCCCCGCCGGCGCCGCGCCGCTGGCCGTCCCGCGCGAGCTCCTGGCCTCGGCCGCTGTCGGCCTCGGCGTGCTCGCGGTGGCGCTGCTCGAGGTGCGGACCCCGCGCAAGACGGCGCCCGTCGCGCAGACAATCGACGCGCTCGCCATGTCGCCCGATGACATCGAGCTCTTCAAGGACGCGGCGAGGGCGCTCGACCGGCCGGACCAGAGCCCGGAGATGAAGTCCGCGGTCGAGCGGTTCAACCAGCTCATCGAGGACATCGCCAACAAACGCCTCGATCGGACCGAGGCGTTCCGCCGCATGGAGGCGCTCGAGCGCGAGCTCCTCAAGGGGGCCGAGGCCGACCTGAAGGCGCTCGAGGAAGCGCTGAAGGAGACCGGGCTCGACCTCAAGAAGAGCGACCTGGCGAAGGGCGTCGGCGAGTCTCTCGAGAAGAAGGACCTCGAGAAGGCGAAGAAGGACCTGAAGGAGCTCGCCGAGAGGCTCCGCGACAAGAAGCAGAAGTTCGACAAGGCCGAGATCGAGCGGCTGCGCAAGGCGCTCGCCGAGGCAGCCTCACGCCGCAAGGAGGCCCTCGCCGCGATCAACGAGAAGCGGGCCGAGGTGCGCGAGCAGCTCCTCAAGCAGAAGCAGAAGGCCTCCACGAGCGACCAGCGGAAGCCCGAGGAGGAGCGGCTGCTCAAGAAGAAGGAGCGCGAGCTGGAGCGGCTCGACCGCGACGCCGAGCAGAAGGAGCGGACCGGACGTCAGCTCGACCGCCTCGACCGGGAGCTCGCCAAGGCCGCCGAGGATCTGATGCGGGATCTCGGGATGTCGGCGGACGATCTCGATCAGGCCGCCGAGGACATCAACCGGATGCAGCAAGAGGAGATGTCCGAGCAGGAGAAGGAAGAGCTGCGCCAGAGGCTCGAGGAGCTGCGGGAGCTCGTGCGCCAGCAGGGGCAGGGCGGCAAGCAGCGGATGGCCAGGATGCTCCGCTTCGGCAAGCGCGCCCGCGGAAGCCAGGGCGGCGGCGAAGAGCAGCAGGGGCAGGGTCAGCAGGGTCAGCAGGGCCAGGAGGGCCAGGGCGAGCAGCAAGGGCAGGACGGCCAGCAAGGCCAGGGCAAGGGCGGGCAGGGCCAGGGGCAAGAGCTGGTGATCGGGCCCGGCGGCAAGAAGATCCTGATGCCGGGCGGGCAAGGCCAGGGGCAGGACGGGCAGGGGAGCGGCCAGGGCAACAGCAACGGCGGCAACAAGCCGGGCGGCGACGGCGCCGGCTCCGGCCGTGGCGGCGAGGTCGCGGGCAAGCGCACGGACCCGAAGATGGGGACGCAGGACGTCCAGGCGCAGGGGCTCGATACCCAGGAGGGGCCGTCGAACAGCGAGGTCATCCTCAGCGCCGCCGAGCGGGGCTTCAAGGGGACCGGCTACAAGAAGGTCTTCACCGACTATCACACCGTCGCAGAGCAGCAGATCAACAAGGACCAGATCCCCGATGGATACCGGTTCTACGTGAACCGGTATTTCCAGCTGATCAGGCCGCGCGAGTGAGTCGAGCCGGCGGCTCGAACGCGACCGCGCCTCCACGGACGCTCCGCGACAGCGGGATCGAAGCAGGAAGCTATGGCCGACAAGACGAAGGAAGCAGCGCGCGCTGAGGTGGACGAGTTCCGCGCGAGCATCGGAGAGCTGCGCGAGGAGGTGGGAAAGGTCATCGTCGGCAACCGCGAGGTGGTCGACGGCGTGCTCACGTGCATGCTCGCGGGCTCGCACGCGCTGCTCGAGGGCGTGCCGGGGCTCGGCAAGACGATGCTCGTCCGCACGATGGCCGAGGCGCTCGACCTCCAGTTCTCGCGCATCCAGTTCACGCCCGACATGATGCCGGCGGACATCATCGGCACCACGGTCATCGACGAGAGCGCGGGCGGACAGCGGTCGTTCTCGTTCCGCAAGGGGCCGATCTTCGCGAACATCGTCCTCGCCGACGAGATCAACCGCGCGACGCCGAAGACGCAGAGCGCGCTCCTCGAGGCCATGCAGGAGCACCGGGTCACTGTCTCGCGCCAGAGCTACACGCTCGAAGAGCCGTTCTTCGTCCTGGCGACGCAGAACCCCCTCGAGAGCGAGGGGACGTACCCGCTCCCCGAGGCGCAGCTCGACCGGTTCTTCTTCAAGCTTCACGTGCCGTTCCCGAGCCGCGACGAGCTGAACTCGATCCTGGAGCGGACCACCGGGACCGAGGCGATCGCGGTGCGGCCGGTCCTGAGCAGGGAGCGGATCACCGCCATGCAGCGGCTCGTGCGCGAGGTGCCCGTGGCGAAGCACGTCCAGGACTACGCGGTGCGGCTCCTCCAGGCCACGCACCCGACCGAGGGCGAGAGCCTCGACGAGGTGAAGCGGTTCGTGAAGTTCGGCGCGTCGCCGCGCGGGGCGCAGGCGCTGCTGCTCGCCGCGAAGATCCGGGCGCTCTTCGAGGGGCGGTTCGCGGCGTCGGTCGACGACGTGCGGGCGTGCGCGCTCCCCGCGCTGCGCCACCGCGTGCTCCTCAACTTCGAGGGAGAGGCCGAGGGCGTGAAGACGGACGAGGTGCTGCAGGCGATCCTCAAGCACCTGCCGGAGAGCAAATGAGGGAACGTCGAAGGTAGCATGGGGCTCTTCGACGCCTTCAAGAGGGCCGCTGCGCCGCTCCGACGGCTCTCCGCGCTCTCCCCGCTCTCCGCGAGCGCCTCCGACGAGGATCTCTTCGACGACGAGTTCCAGCGCAAGCTCGACTACCTCGCGATGGTGAGCCGCCGCGTCTTCTCCGGCGCGATGCGCGCGGAGCGGCGGACCAAGAAGACGGGCTCCGGGGTCGAGTTCGCCGATCACCGCGACTACGCTCCCGGCGACGATTTCCGGTACCTCGACTGGGCCGCGTACCAGCGCTTCGACCGGCTCCTCATCCGGCTCTACGAGGAGGAGGAAGACCTCTCGATCTACTTCATCCTCGACACGTCGGCGTCGATGGCGTTCGGCGACGGCGCGAAGCTGCGGCACGCGAAGCGCCTCTGCGCCGCGCTGGCGTACGTGGGGCTCGCCAACCTCGACCGCATCGCGATCGTCACCGCGACCGACGAGATCAGCGGGCGCATGCAGTCGACCCGCGGCAAGGCGCGCATCTTCAGGATCTTCCGCTTCCTCGGGCAGGCGCGCGCGGACGGCGCGACCGACCTCGGGGAGGCGATGAAGACCTTCGTGGCGCAGCACAAGCGGCGCGGGCTCGCGGTCATCCTCAGCGATCTCTACGACCCGGTGGGCTTCGAGCGCGGCATCAACGTGCTCCGGTACAACCGCTTCGAGCCGTTCGTGCTCCACATCGCCGACCCGCGCGAGGCGCGGCCCGCGCTGCGCGGCGACGTGCGCGTCTACGACTGCGAGACCGGGGAGGAGCGCGAGGTCACGGTGACCGCGAAGGTGCTCGAGCGCTACGCCGCGGCGCACGAGCAGTACCTCGACGAGATCCGCCGCTTCTGCACGTCGCGGCAGGTGAGCTACTTCCGCGCCGACGTGTCCGTCCCCTTCGACGAGCTGATCCTGCGCGTGTTCCGCAGAGGCGGCTTCCTCCGGTAGCCATGCTGCACTTCACCGGCGTCCCGCTGCAGACCCTGCTCCAGATCGGCGCCCTCGCCGGGGCAGTTGTCGTCGTCTTCTACATCCTCAAGCTGCGCCGGCGGCCCGTCGCCGTCCCCTTCTCGAAGATCTGGGAGCGCGTCCTCCGGGACAAGGAGGCGACGAGCCTGTTCTCGCAGCTCAAGCGGCTGCTCTCGCTGCTCCTGCAGCTCGCGCTGCTCGCGCTGCTGCTGCTCGCGCTCGGGGATCCGCGCCCGCAGGCGAACCTCGTCGAGGGGCGCAACATCGTCGTGCTCATCGACGCGAGCGCGAGCATGCAAGCCATCGACGTCGCGCCCTCGCGCATCGAGCTCGCGAAGGAAGAGGTCAGGAAGATGGTCCGCGGCCTGTCCGGCAGCGACCGCATGCTGCTGGCCCAGATGGACGCGGCCGTCACGCCCCTGTCCACGCTCACCGGGGAGATCGCCGACCTGGAGGCGGCCGTCGCCGCGGTGAAGCCGACCGACGCGACCGCCGACTTCGCGCGCGCGCTCCGCTTCGCGGGTGACACCCTGAGCGGGCTGCCGTCGCCCGAGATCATCGTCGTGAGCGACGGCGCGCTGGGCGAGCCGGCAGATCCCGGGGGGGCCGTGCGCCTCGGCGACGTCAAGCTGTCGTTCCTGCCCATCGGCAAGGGCTCGCGGAACGCCGCGATCACCGAGTTCTCGGTGCGGCGCTACCCGCTCGACAAGAGCCGCTACGAGGTGATGCTCGAGGTCACGAACACGAGCGACGAGCCGCTCGATCTCGAGCTGTCGCTGCTCGGCGACGGCCAGCTCACCGACCTGACGCGCATCCGGCTCCAGCCCAAGGAGAAGCTGCCCCGCTTCTACCCGAACCTCTCCGGCGCCTCGAAGACGCTCGAGGCGAAGCTCGCGCTGGCCGACGGCAGCTCCGACGACCTGCCCGCGGACAACCACGCCTACGCGCTGCTCCCCGAGCGGCGCCGCGCGCGCGTCCAGGTCGTCACGGCGGGGAACATGTTCCTCGAGGCGGCGCTGCTCCTCGACGAGTACCTCGACGTGACGTTCGTCGAGCCGCAGCGCTACCCGGCGGCCGCCTCGTTCGACGTGACCATCTTCGACGGCGTGGCGCCGACCGTCGCGGCGGGCAGCGGCAGCCTGCTCTACCTCAACCCGACCGGGACGGGCCTCCCGTTCGAGGTGGGCAAGGAGATCCTGGACGACGATCCGAACTACCGCCTGGGCTTCGACGAGCTCGAGGCGAAGCACCCGCTCCTGCGCTACACGGCGCTCAGCGACGTGAACATCGCGCGCGCCCACACGCTCAAGGGCAGCAAGGAAGACCGGGTCGTCGGACGGAGCTACAAGGGCCCGCTGCTCATCGAGGGGCGGCGCGGCGGCGTGAAGTTCGTCGCGCTCGGGTTCGACGTCCGCGAGAGCGACTTTCCCCTGCGGATCGCCTGGCCGCTCTTCCTGCTCAACGCGATCAACAACTTCGTCGAGGAGGACACGAGCTACATCTCCTCGTTCCGCACGGGCGCCGTCTGGCACATCCCGGCGTCCTCGTCCGCGGAGACGGCGAGCCTGGAGCAGCCCGACGGGACGAAGCGCATGGTCCCGATCCAGGACGGGCGCGCCGTGTTCCTGGGGCAGCACGCCGGCTTCTACACGCTGCGCGTCGGCGGCGCTGGCGCGCAGGAGGAGAGCATGTTCGCCGCGAACCTCTCCGCGCCGCAGGAGAGCGCGATCGCCCCCGCCGCCGAGCTCAAGGTCGACGGCCGCGGCGCGGGCGCCGTGAGCGAGTTCAAGATCGGCGTTCGCCGCGAGCTCTGGGTCTACCTGCTCGCGGCGGTGCTCCTCGTGACCGCGATCGAGTGGTTCACGTACCACAGGAGGGTGACGGTGTGAGCGCGTTCCGTGGCCGCAAGCTCCGCGTCGTCGCGTGGGCCATCACCTGCGTCGCCCTCGGCGGGATCCTGTTCTGGGCGTACCGGAGGTACGTCCTCCTCCATCCGGATCCGACGCTCACGTGGGTGCGCGAGGGGGTGAAATACGAGCTCCTCAACCCGAAGATGCTCGGTGCGCTCCTGCTCGCGCCCTGGTTCGTCGGGGTGCTCGCGGGGTCGCTCGCCGACCTTCCCCTCCCGCAGCGCGTGCTCTCCGTGCTGCTGCGCATCGCCTTCGTCGCGCTGATCGCGCTCGGGCTGTCGCGGCTCGCGAGGACCGCGACCACGGAGAAGGTCGCCACCATCTACCTCATCGACGTCTCCGAGTCCGTCACGGACGAGGCGCTCGACGACGCGCGCGCGACGCTCGACAAGGCCTTCGTCGAGAAGCCGGAGGACGGCGTCATCAAGGTGATCACCTTCGCGCGGCGGCCGCGGCTCGTCGAGCGCGCGGCCGGCGAGCCGGCAGGGGGCGACGCCGAGCGGCGCGCGCCGGCGATCGGCCGCCACCTCGACGAGAAGGGGCAGCGCGGCGATCTCGGCGCGGGATCGAACCTGCAGGCGGCGCTGCAGCTCGCCTACGGCCTGTATCCGCCCGGCCACCTCAAGCGCGCCGTGCTGATGTCGGACGGCGTGCAGACCGACGGCGACGTGCTCGCCGAGGCCAACCGGGCGCGCGACTTCGGGGTGCGGCTGTTCTCGATCCCGTACCGGCGGCCCGCGCCGCCCGAGGTCGCGGTGCGGGAGCTCAGGATGCCGGACCGGGTCAAGGTCGGCGAGACGTTCGAGATCCACGCCGACATCTACGCCAGCCGCGCCACGAAGGCGCGCGCGCGGCTGTTCCAGGGCGAGGCGCTCAACGGCCTCGAGGGCATCCGGGATCTCGAGCTCAACGCGGGGCCGAACGACGTCATGTTCAAGAGCGTCGTGCGCATCGCGGGGCAGGTGACCTACGCGCTCGAGCTCGACCAGATCGCGGACGACAAGTTCAAGGAGAACAACCGGTACGCGACCACCATCGACGTGCCCGGACGCCCGTCCGTGCTCTACATCGAGGGGACGCCGCAGCACGCTGGCCCGCTCTCGAGCGCGCTCACCGCGCAGCAGCTCGACGTCGACGTCAGGCCGCCGGCCGGCTTCCCCGGCTCCCTCAAGGAGATGGAGCGCTACGACTTCCTGATCGTGTCCGACACCCCGAAGGAAGCGCTCAGCCTGCAGGGGCAGGAGATCATCGAGAGCTACGTGCGCGATCTCGGCGGCGGGTTCCTCTTCGCCGGCGGCGAGTCGGGGTACGGCCTCGGCGGCTGGTACCGCACGACCATCGAGCGGATCCTGCCGGTACGGATGGACAACGAGCGCAAGAAGGACATGCCGAGCATCGCGATGGCGCTCGTCATGGATCGCTCGGGGTCGATGACCGGGCTGCCGATCGAGATGGCCAAGGCCGCGGCCAAGGCGACAGCGGGGGTCCTGGGATCGGACGACCTGATCGAGGTCATCGCGTTCGACTCGGCGCCGACCCGCTACGTGAAGATGCAGCCCGCGCGCAACCGCTCGCGCATCGCCGGTGAGATCGCGCGCATCCAGCCGGGCGGCGGGACCGAGATCTTCGGTGCCCTCGACGCCGCGTACCAGGACATGACGGTGACGCAGGCGCGCAAGAAGCACGTCATCCTGCTCACCGACGGCAAGGCGTCGACGGGCGGCATCCGCGATCTCGTGTCCGCCATGATCGCCGAGTCCATCACCGTGACCACCGTGGGGCTGGGCAACGATCTGGACGAGCAGCTCCTCAAGATGATCGCCGACGTGGGCGGAGGGCGCTTCCACGCGGTGCCAGACCCGAACAACCTGCCGCGGATCTTCACCAGGGAGACCGAGATGGTCGCGCGCGCCGCGGCCGTCGAGGAGTGGTTCCCGGTCACCCAGGTCGGCGACGCAGCGTTCCTCCGCGGCATCGACATCCGCACAGCGCCGAACCTGCACGGCTATGTTTCGACCAAGCTGAAGCCACCGCCGGCCCAGGAGCTGCTCACGAGCGACACCGAGGAGCCGATCCTCGCGCGGTGGCGGGTCGGCCTCGGGTGGACGCTGGCCTGGACGAGCGACGTGAAGGCGCGCTGGGCCGTGGAGTGGCTGAGGTGGCCGGGCTTCGAGAAGTTCTGGGGGCAGCTCATCCACGAGCACATGCGCCAGAAGCACCGCCGCGAGCTCGACATGAAGGCCGAGATCGTGGACGGAGAGCTGCGCGCGTCCGTCGACGCGTTCGGGGCCGACGACCGGTTCGAGAACAACCTGACCTCCCGGCTCAGCATCATCGGGCCCGAGCCGGGCGGCACGACGCGGGTCGTCGACATGCGGCAGACCGCGCCAGGGCGGTACGAGACGGCGCTCCCGCTGGACCGGTACGGCTCCTTCCTGCTGCGGGCGGAGCACCTGCGCGAGGGCGAGGACGGCTCCCTGCGCGCTGTCGCGGTCAGCTACGGCCACGTCTCGAACCCGTACCCCCGGGAGTACGCGAGCTTCGAGCCCGAGCTCGCGACCCTCGAGAAGGCTGCGGTGTCGACCGGCGGCGCTGTCGATCCGGACGGCGTGGCGGCCATCTTCGATCCGGCAGGGGAGAAGGTGACCTTCCACGAGGAGCTCTGGCCGCGGTTCATCTACGCCGCCATGGCCGTCTTCCTGCTCGACCTGCTCGTCCGGCGGGTGCGGCTCTTCGACCGGAAGTTCGTCGCGCGTCGGGGCCGCGGGCCCGGGGGACAGAGGCTCCCCGTCGTATGACATCGGGCCGGAGCCTCCCCGCCGTGGGAGGGCCCGGTAGCACAGCCGAGCCCTCATGACCTCCGATCCCCCGCTCCGCCCCGAGCTCGCGCCCGGCGCAGGCGAGCTTTCGTCAGGTAGTCCCCGACTTCGCTGCATGGATCGCTGTGCCCCAGCCCGCCGGTCTGCACCATTTCGCGACGCGGAAGGGCCGTCTTGGGCTAGTTTCCCCTTATAGACCGGTGGTAGAGGAGCCCTGGAAAGCAGCGAAGGACGTGAACGCGCTCGAGGCCTCCACCTCCCGGCCTCCGGTAGGTCGTCCGCTCATCATCAGCGGCGATCCGCTCGCATCGCTCCGCTACCGGGGCGCAGCGATCTCGTCCAACACCGCCCTCGGCCGGCTGCTCCGTGAGTCGCCCAGGGCGATCGCGGAGCTCCACGAGCAGGAGATCGCGCTCGGGATCGACGTCGTCCGGGCGCTCACGTCCGCGACGACGACGCGCGCGCTGGCGCCCATCGGCATGGCGTTCCGCGCCGCCGCGCTGACAGGGACCGCCGTCGAGCTCGCGAGCGAGGCGGCGGGCGCCGCCTCGCGCCGCGTGGCGGTGGCCGGTATCCTGGGCCACACTGCCGCCGCGCCCATGGCCGACCGGATTGCGGAAGATTACGCGGTCCATGCGGCCAGGCTCGCGGCGGCCGGCTGCGAGATCCTCGTCGCGTGCGGCTTCGAGCCAGCCCAGGCGGCGTGCGTCGCCCCCGCGGTCGCGCGGCTCGCGCGCCGCGCCGCGGTTGTCAGCGCCAGCTCGACGCAGCTCGCGACGTGGTCGCTCGTGGAGCTCGACGGCGCCGGGCGCACCGTCGACGGCGAGGGCTTCGAGGAGGTCGCCCGGGTAGCGCTCGACAGCGGCGCCGACGCGCTGCTCTTCGAGATCGCGTCGGTCGACCTCGGGCTCAACATCCTGCGGCGCCTCGAGGGCGTCGCCGACGAAGCCCAGGTCGGCGTGCTGCTCAGCGCCGACGCGGCTCAGGCGGGCGGGGCCGACCGCCTCGCGCCCGCCGAGGTATGCGACGCCTGGGCCGCATCCGCGATGCGGCTCATCGAGGCGGGCGCGCGGATGCTCGGGGGAGGAACGGGGACAACGCTGGCGCACCTCGGTGCGCTCGCGAAGATGCTCCGCACGGCGCAGCGCGCGCCCCTGCTGAGGCGTGCGCTCTAGGCGAGAACGATACAAACCGGAAACGTGATGATGGCCGACGCAAGCCACGCGAGTGAGTCGAAGTCTCAACCGTTGAAGACGTTCGACGACCTGCTGTTTCCCTTCCACGAGGCCGTGAAGCCCGAGTCCGACCATCGGATCGGCGCCGAGGCGGAGAAGTTCGGGGTCGACGCCAGGACGGGCGCCGCCATCCCGTACGAGGGCGAGCGGAGCATCCTCTCCGTGCTCCAGGCGCTCGTCGAGCGGCACGGCTGGACGCCCGAGCACGAGACGCCCGACGGTCCGCTGATCGCGCTCGTCCGGGCCGGCGCCTCGGTGACGCTGGAGCCGGGAGGGCAGCTCGAGCTGTCCGGGGCGCCCCTCGAGACAATCCACCAGATCTGCTCGGAGATGTCCGGGCACCTCGCGGAGCTGCGCGACATCTCCAGCGAGCTCAACTTCGCCTGGCTCGGCATCGGGTTCCACCCGTTCGCGTCGCAGGCCGAGCTCTCGTGGGTGCCCAAGGCCCGCTATGCGATCATGCGGCGCTACCTGCCGACGCGCGGCGCGCACGGCCTCGACATGATGCGCCGCACCGCCACCGTTCAGGCGAACTTCGACTACGCGAGCGAGGAGGGCGCGATGCGCGCGCTCCGCGTGGCGCTCCGGCTGTCCCCGCTCGTGACGGCCATCTTCGCGAACTCTCCGTTCTACGAGGGGTCGATGTTCGGCGGGCGGAGCTACCGCGCCAGGGTCTGGCTCGACGTCGACCCCTCGCGGCAAGGGCTCGTCCGCGGCGTGCTCGAGCGCGGCCGCCGCTTCTCGGACTACGTCGCGTGGGCTGTCGAGGCGCCGATGTTCCTCATCAAGCGCGACGGCGAGGTGATCGAGAACACCGGACAGACGTTCCGCGACTTCCTCGAGCACGGCTGCCAGGGGCACCGGGCCACCCGCGCCGACTGGGAGATGCACCTCAACACGCTGTTCCCCGAGGTCCGGCTGAAGCGCACCATCGAGGTCCGCGGCGCCGACTCGCTGCCGGCCAACTTGATCTGCGCGCTCCCGGCGCTGTGGGCGGGCATCCTGTACGACGCGCGCGCGCTCGACGAGGCCGACGCCCTCTCCGAGAGCTTCCGCTTCGACGAGCTCGAGGCCGTGCGCCCGATGATCGCCGAGCGCGCGCTCCGCGCCACGTTCCGCGGCAAGCCGCTCGCGGCGGTGGCCGAGCAGCTCGTCTCGATCGCCTCGGGCGGCCTCGAGCGGCGCGCGCGCCTGAACAAGAACGGCAAGGACGAGCGCGTCCACCTCGAGCGGATCAGCGCGCTCATCGCCAGGGGGCAATCCCCGGCCGATGCCCTCGTGGATGGGCTCAGCAACGACGACCCGGATCTGCGGAGCAAGATCCTCGATCGTGCGAGGATCTGAGCGCGGCTCGCCGCCGCGGGGGCGCGGGGGGCCTGGCGCACCGGGCAGAGGACGTCGACCTGCATGACGGTTGTTTATCTCCTAGGCACCTTGCTTCTGGTGCTCCTGAACGCGTTCTTCGTCGCTTCCGAGTTCGCCATCGTCAAGATGCGGCCGACGCGCCTGGAGCAGCTCGTGCGCGAGGGCGACGCGCGCGCGCGGCTCGCGCTCCAGATGTCGCAGCGGCTCGACGCGTACCTCTCCGCCAACCAGCTCGGCATCACGCTCGCGTCCCTCGGGCTCGGCTGGATCGGCGAGCCGGCGATCGCTCATCTCATCGAGCCGGCGCTCGCGCCGCTCGGCGCGTGGGCGGGGATCAGCGCGCACGCCATCGCGGTCGGCATCGCCTTCATCGTGATCACGTCGCTCCACACGGTGATCGGCGAGCTCGCGCCGAAGTCGCTCGCCATCCAGCGCACCGAGAAGGTCACGCTCTGGGCGGCGCGGCCGCTGCACGGGTTCTTCGTCCTGATGTGGCCGGTGATCTGGGCGCTGAACTCGATGGCGAACGGGTTCATCCGGCTGTTCGGGCTCCGGCCGGCCGGCGAGGAGGAGATCGCGCACACCTCGGAGGAGCTCCGGCTGCTCTTGACAAGGAGCCCCGCGGGCCTCGACCCGGCGCTGCGCAGCATGCTCGTGCGCATCTTCGACCTGCGCCGGCGCACGGCGCGGCACGTGATGTCGCTCCGCTCCGACGCGGCGACCCTGCGCGCGAACATGACGATCGACGAGGCGGTGCGGACCGTCGCCGACGCCGGGTACTCCCGGTATCCGGTGCTCGACGAGCACGGCAAGAACGTGCTCGGCTACCTGCACCTGCGCGACCTGTTCGACGTCCTGAGCCAGCGCCGCCGCGCGACGCGCGTGGCCGAGCTGCTCCGCAAGCCGATCTTCGCGCGCGAGAACACGTCGGTCGAGCGCCTCCGCCTCGAGATGCAGGCGCGCCAGGTGCCGGTCGCGATCATCACCTCCGCCTCGGGCGAGTTCATCGGGCTCGTCACGATGGAGGACCTCATCGAGGAGATCGTCGGCGAGATCCGCGACGAGAACGACGAGGAGGTGCCGCCGATCCACCGGCGCGGCGGCGGCATCGTCGACGTCGACGGCCGCGTGCTGCTCGCGGACCTGGAGCGCGACGCGCACATCGTGCTGCTGCCCGAGGTGAAGACCGTCGAGACGGTCGGCGGCTACATGCTCGGCCGGCTCGAGCACCCGCCCGAGGCGGGCGAGCGGGTGGAGTGCGAGGGCTACACGCTCGTGGCCATGGACGTCGCTGGCCGGAGGGTGCGGCGCGTCCGCATCGTCCCGACCGAGGTCGCCGGGGGCGAGCGGTCGTGACCAGCGCCGCCCCCCGGGGCGCGGATCGACGAAACCGTGCCGTCCGTCGGGGGCGCCGCCCCGGGAGGTTCGCGGCGAGGCGCGTCTCCCACAACCGGTCGTCCCGGCGGCGAGCTGCACGCGGATCCCGGTACAAAGTTTGGCGGACCGGTACTACCCTGGCTTCGTAAGTGGAAACGCTTGCAACTCGGATCTTGCGCGATGGCCCGCTAAACGAGCTCGACGCCGTTGGCTGGGCCATCCGTCTCGCGAAGCGGATCGAGGCGCTGCACGCGCTCGGCGTCGCGCACGGCGCCATCTCGCCCGAATGCGTGCTGACGGCCGCTGTCGATCGCACATCGAAGGCGATCCTGGCCGATCTGCGCCAGACGCCGAGCCGCGTCGCCTACCAGTCGCCCGAGCGCGTCGCGGGCGGGACGCTGTCGCCCGGCGACGACGTGTGGGCGATCGCGGCGACGCTCTATGAGGTCCTCACCGGGACGAGCGCCTTCGGGGGCGGGAGCGACGTGGAGACGCGGCAGCGGATCGCGGGCTCGTCGCCGGCGCCGCTCGCCGTCTTCGACGTGGGCGACGACGATCTCCAGCGGGTCCTCGACGACGCGTTCCAGCGCGATCGCGCCGCCCGCACGACGAACGCCGCCGCCTTCCGGCGCGCCCTCGAGGAGTGGCACCCCGATCCCGCGGCGCGCACGCTGCTTCCGCTCGACGACGAGGACTCGACGAGCGACGAGGACGACGACGAGGTGCGCACGCTGATGCGGGTCGCGCCGCTGAGCTCCGCGCAGCTCGACGAGATCATCGCGCAGCGCGCGGCGGCCGCGTCGGCAGGCCAGCCTCCGCCGCCCATCCTGCCCGAGCGCCCGCAGCCGCCGACGGCGCTCGCCGGCGGGTCAGCCCCGCGACCGGGCGCTGCCCCGAGCCCGCGGGCAGCCGTGGACGCTCCCGCCGCGCGCGCCCGCGCGCCCGTCCCGCGGGGGCGCCTCCCGGGCGTGGGGGCGGTCCCGCTGACGCAGTCGTTCGGCGCCGATCGCGGCGAGGAGGCCTTGGCCGTCATGCGGGAGGGGTCGGCCCTGGCGGCGCCGCGCTCCGCAGAGACGGTGTCGGTCGCGCATCGGGTGAGCGGCGCCGTGCTGCCGGGATCGGGCGCGGCGCCGCCGGCCGGCGGCCATCGAGAGCAATCCGCCCTCGGGGTGCCAGCGCCGCCGTTCGCCGGGCGCGATCGCCTGGGCGCGGGGCGCGACGCGCTGGCGGGGCTGCACCCGCAGCAAGACTCCATGCCGTTCCTCGGCGATACCGACGATGACGGCATCCACGACGAGCCGACGCTGGATGCGCCCACCGTCGTCGACGACGAGGACGACGAAGACGACGTCCCCACGCGGAGCCGGGAGGCGCCGCCGTTGACGCCCGTCGTGCCGCGTCAGGTCGCGGCGGTGGCGCCGTTCAGCGCGCCGCAGGCGCTCGCCGAGGGGACGTCGAGGGGCCGCGCCCCCGCAGCGCCGCCCGATCGCGCGGCGGGCGCGCCTGCGGCCGCCGTGTCCGGGAGCGCCGACGACGGGAGCGGCAGGGTCCCCGGGCCGAGCTCCGCGGCCGCCGGCGCGCTCATCCCGCCGCAGCAAGCCTCGCCGCCCCCGCAGAGCGCCCTCGCCGCGCCGCCGAGCGCGGCGCCAGCGCAGCGGGCGGCGCAGGTCTCATCCGCCGCGCCGTCGCCCGCGCCCGTCGGGCGGCCCGACGACGGGGGCTTTGACACCGAGGCGCCGCCCGACCGCTCGGGGCGGCTCGGGATGGTGATCGCGGTGATCGTGGCGCTCCTCCTGGCGGCGGGGGCGATGCTGTTCGCCGCGCAGCTCGGCCTGCTGGGGGCCGCGCCCAGCGCGCCCGGCAGGGGGGTGGTCGATCCGGTCCCCGCGCCGGCGGTCGCCTCGATCGTCGATGGCCTGCGGTCGGAGCGCCTCCTTGTGGAAGCTCTGGATCTGGGCGTCGAAGCCGCCCATGTCCACGCGCTGCACCGCCTCGGGCCGCAGGCCTGAGCGGCGCGCGATCGCCTCGGTCCGCTCGGGGAACGGCGAGATCCACACCAGCCTGCCGCCGGGCGCGAGGGCGCGCGCGGCGCCCTCGACGAAGCGGTCGAGCATCGCGTCGAGATCCCCCGTGCGCTCCACGCGCCGCCCGAGGGGCGGGTTCGTCAGGATCAGCGTGGGCGCGTCGCCCGGGGGCGGCGCGCCGCACGCGTCGCGCTGGAGGAGCTCCGCGCCGCGCGCGCCCGCGGCGTCGAGGTTCTCGCGCGCGATCTCCAGGGCGCGGGGATCGCGATCCGACCCCACGAGCCGCCGGTACGGCCCGAGCAAGGCGCGCTCGCAGAGCTCCAGGCCCGAGCCGACGAACGGATCCCAGATCACGTCGTCGCCGCGCACCCCGGCGATGCGCGCGAGCGCCGCCGCGATGGTCGGGTGCGACGCCGCGGGCACGTCGCCCCGGCGGTACGCGAACCGCGGGTCGGGCAGGCGCGGCGCGAGCTCGACCCGGACCCGGCCAGCGCCCTCGTAGACGACCACGTCCCACGTGCTCTGGGTCGGATCGTTCACGAGCTCCGGGGCCTCGGCCTCCACCGCCGCGGCCACGCGGAACACCGCGGCGCGGCGCTTGCCGCCGCCGGCCCAGTCGATGCGGTAGCGGATCGCGCCGACGGTGAAGCGGCGCAGGATCTCGCGCGACTCCCGCGAGAGCAGCCGCTCGGCGACGGCCGCGGCGAGGTCGGCGCCCGCGTCGAGCTTCCGCAGCGGCAGCGGGAACGCGAACGACAGCATCGTGCGCGCCCCGAACAGGACGTCGAGCGGCCCGCTCAGCGTCGCCTCGACGCGCGCGCCGCCGCACGGGTCGCTCCGGAGCTCGGGCACGAGCCCCCCGCCGGGAGACCCCTTGTCGAGCGTCGCGAGCTCCTCGGCGAGGATCGCCTCGAGCCCGCGCCGGCACCGCACCGCCACGCGCACGGGGCGCTCCGGCGCGCGATCGCCGGCGATCTCCGACCGCTCGCCGCGCGACAGGGTCCGCCGGGCCAGGAGCTCGGCGCGCGCGCGCACGCCGGCGATCGCGTCGTCGCCGCCGAGCCCGGCCAGCGCCTCGATCGCGGCGCCGCCGCCGACCTTGCCGAGCGCGTCGACCAGCGCGCGGCGGACGTCGGGCGAGCCCTCGCCGCGCGCGGCCTCGGCGAGCGCCTCGGCGACGAGCGGCCGCCCGGCGTCCGCCGCGGGCAGCTTGCCGAGCGCCACCGCCGCCATGCGGCGCGTGCGGCGATCGTCGTCGCGCAGGCAGGCGAGCAGGTAGCCGCGCGCGCGCTCGGCGAGCTCGGCGTCGAGCGGCGCGGCGGCCATCAGCTTGCCGACGAGCCGGGTGAGCGGCGCGCGAAGCGACGGCGCCGCGCCGGCGGCGCGATCGAGCGCGGCGGGCAGCGCGGCCGCGCCGGCGCGGCGCAGCGCCCGCTCGGCCAGCTCGGACGGCTCGCCGGCTGTCTCGAGCAGATCCATCAGGGCGGCGAAGTGGCGGCGGCCCGGCGTGAAGCCCGGATCGGAGAGGGCGCGCTGGAGGTCGGGATCGGGCGTGGCGGTGGGGCTCATCGGGTCTGGGATCTCCGCGTTCTCATGGGGATCCCGGCAGGTCCAGCCGGCCGGGATCCAGGACTCCTGCGCCGGTCGCCGCGCGCGGGCGACTTTCGCGACAAGCGAAGCGCTCCGGCAAGCTCTTTCATCGCCGGGCCTCTCGGCGCTCTCGTTTTCGGTCCCCGGGTCGCTAGAGTTCCACCATGCCGGATCCGAGCCAGGTCATCCCGCGAACGGCGTTGCCGCACGACGTGCTGCGCGCGGCGCTGGGCGCGCTCGAGGCGGGGCGGCGCGTTGTGCTCGCCTCCGTGGTGGCGCGGCACGGCTCGGCGCCGTCGACGCCCGGGCAGAAGCTCTGCCTCTTCGACGACCTCACCGCGATCGGCACGATCGGCGGCGGCGCCGTCGAGGGGGCGGCGCTCGGCATGATGGCGCGCGCGCTCGACGAGCTCGCCAGCGCGCCCCGGCTCGAGACGTTCCGCCTGGGCCCGAGCCTGGGCATGTGCTGCGGCGGCTCGGTCGAGATCCTCATCGAGCCGATGATGCCCGCCGTGCACGCCCTGGTGATCGGCGCCGGGCACGTGGGCGCGTTCGCCGCGCCCCTGCTGGCGTCGCTCGGCTTCCGGGTCACCCTCTGCGACGCGCGCGCCGCCGCCGCCGACCCGGCCCGCGTGCCGCCGCCTCTGCCGCTCGCCGGCGCGTTGCCCGCGCACCACGGCGCGCCGCGCGAGGCGGCGACGGCGCCCGGGGGGCAGGTGCGGCTCGTGCTCGCCGATCACGACGACCCCGAGGTGATGGCGGGCATGCCGAGGGACCTCGGCGAGGCGGCCGCGCTCGTCATGACGCACGACCACGGCCTCGATCAGGCGGCGATCGAGTGGGCACTCGCGCGCGGCTTCGGCTACGTGGGCGGGGTCGGGAGCCGGGCGAAGGCGGCGCGCACGCGGGCGCGGCTCGAGGCGAAGGGGGTGCCGGAGAGCGACGTCGCCCGGGTCAGGATGCCGGTCGGCGTCGACATCGGGGCGCGCACGCCGGCGGAGATCAGCGTCGCCCTCGCCGCGGAGCTGGTCGCCTGGCGCGCGGGGCGGCAGCGCGCTCGATGGTCGCCGGTCGTCGCGGCGCAGGCGGGGCAGGAGCAGGCCGGATGAAGAGCGTGATCACGATCGTGCTCGCCGCAGGCGCGGGCAAGCGGCTCGGGGGGCCGAAGGCCCTCCTGGCCTGGCCCCCGGCGACGAAGGGAGGCGTCGAGCGGCCGCTGGCGCTCGCGCACGCCGAGGCGCGCCTCGCGGCCGAGAGCGCGCGGGTGCTCGTTGTGGTGCGCAGCTCGGTCTTCCACGCGCTGCTGGCCCACGTGCGGCCGGGCGTCGACCTTGTCGCCTGGACCGCGCGGGACGACCTCGGCCCGGCGGGGTCGCTGGCCGTCGCCGCGCCGCGCATCGGCGACGCCGACGCCGTCATCGTCACGCCGGTCGACGTGCCCCCCGCGAGCGCCGCCACGGTGGCGCGGCTGCTCGCCCGGCTGGAGGCGGGCGCGACCTCCGCGAGCCCGGCGCCGCCGCTCGCGGTGCGGCCGCGGCACCTCGGCCGCGGCGGACATCCGGTGGTGCTGCGCGCCGAGGCGCTCCAGCGTTACCTCGAGGCCGACCCGCCGCCGCTCCGGGATCACCTGAGGGCGCTCGGCGACCGGTGCGTGGACGAGGAGGTGGACGATCCGGGGGTGCTGCACGACCTGAATGTCCCGGTCGACGTGATCCGCGTCCTCGGGGGCCCGCCGCGCTTCCTGGCCTGAAGGCGGCCGGGTCCGTCGGCGCCGCGCGGCGCGCCCGGTGTCGACGTGGCCCGGGGGACAGGGCTATCGTCAACAAGGAGGAGCACACGAATGTCGACGAGCCCTCCTGCTTCAGCGAGCGCCGTGGGGATCAGCGTGCCCCGGACCGATGGCCCCCCCAAGGTCACGGGGGCGTCGCGCTACGTCGACGACCTCCCGGCGATGCCGGGAGAGATCTTCGGGCGCACCGTGCGGAGCCCCGTGCCGCGCGGGATCCTCCGCGGGGTGCGGCTCGACCCTGCGTTCGACTGGAGCGACGTCACGGTGGTGCTCGCCGAGGACGTCCCGGTCAACGTTGTCGCGCTGATCCTGGACGATCAGCCGATCCTCGGCACCGGCAAGGTGAACCACGCCTACGAGCCGATCGCCCTGCTCGGCTGCGCGGACCGGCTCAAGCTCGCGCGGGCGGTCCAGGCCGTCGCGCTCGACATCGATCCGCTGCCACCGGTGCTCGACGCGCGCGCCGCGCTCGAGGGCGAGGAGATCCTCTGGGGCACGGACAACGTCCTCAAGCGGTACCTCATCGCGAAGGGCTGCGCCGACGTCGAGCGGGAGCGCGGCGAGGCCGCCATCGACGCGGCGCTCGCGCGCTGCGACGTGGTCGTCTCCGGGACGTACGCCACGCACCACCAGGAGCAGCTCTACATCGAGCCGCAGGGGGTCGTGGCGTGGTGGGACGAGGCCGGCGCGCACGCGACCGGCTCGATCCAGTGCCCGTTCTACGTGCAGAAGGCGTTCCTGAAGGCGTTCGGGCTCCCGCCCGACCGGATCCACGTCACGCAGTCGGTGACCGGGGGCGGCTTCGGGGGCAAGGAGGAGTACCCGTCGATCATCGCGCTCCACGCGGCGCTCCTCGCGAAGAAGAGCGGCCGCCCGGTGCGGATGATCTACGACCGGACCGAGGACATCGAGGCGACGACGAAGCGCCACCCGGCGTCCTGCGAGATCACGAGCGGCTGCGATCGCGACGGGGCGCTCCGCGCGCTGAAGATCCGGATCCTCATGGACGGCGGCGCGTACGCGACGCTGTCGCAGGTCGTCCTGTCGCGCGGCGCCCTCCACGCGTCGGGCGCCTACCGCTGGGACGACGTCTGGATCGAGGCGACCGCGGTGGCGACGAACACGCCGCCGAACGGCGCCTTCCGGGGCTTCGGCGCGCCGCAGACGATCTGGGCGATCGAGCGGCACCTCGACCGCGTCGCGCGGGAGCTCGGCTGCGATCCGCTCGACCTGAAGGCGAAGAACGTGCTGCGCCCCGGCGACTCGACAGCGACCGGGCAGGTGCTCCGCGCGAGCGTCGCGGGCGAGGAGTGCATCGCGAGGGCGATCGAGGCGAGCGGCTACCGGCAGAAGCGCGCGGCGGGGCCGGTCGTGCGCGGGCGCGTGGCGCGCGGGGTCGGGCTGTCCGTGTTCATGCACGGCGCGGGCTTCACCGGGTCGGGCGAGCGCTTCCTCAAGGGCAAGGTCGCCCTGGATCTCGCGCCCGGCGGTCGCCTCCGCATCCGCACCGCGTCGACGGACATCGGCCAGGGGACGGAGACGGTGTTCCGGCAGATCGCCGCGGATGCCGCGGGGCTGCCGATCGACCGCGTCGAGTTCGCGGTGCCGTGCACGACGACGGTGCCCGACTCGGGGCCCACCGTGGCGTCGCGCACGGTGATGGTGGTCGGCTCGATCCTCGAGGCCGCGGCGCGCGATCTGGCCGGCCGCGTGCGCGCGGAGCAGGAGGCGGCGCGGGCGGCGTGGCAGGCGAGCGCCGCGCAGGGCGGCGCGGCGGGGGCCCCGCCGGCGCTCTCCTTCGAGGAGGCGGCCGACCGGCTGCTCGCGCGCGAGGGGCAGGTGACGTCGCTGAAGCACTACGAGCCGCCGGGCTACGTGCAGTGGGACGACGCCGCGTACAAGGGCGACGCGTACCCGTGCTTCGGCTGGGCGTGCGACGTGGCCGAGGTCGAGGTCGACCTCGACACCTTCGAGGTGACGGTCGTCGACTTCTGGTCGGCCACCGACGTGGGCAAGGCGATCCACCCGGTCATGTGCAAGGGCCAGATCGAGGGCGGCAGCCTCCAGGCGATCGGCTGGGCGCTCTCCGAGGAGATCGTCTGGCAGGGCGGCAAGATCAGGAACCCGCGGATGACCAACTACATCATCCCGACGTCGCTCGACGCGCCGCCGTTCCACGTCGTCCTGGTCGAGGAGCCGTTCCCGTTCGGGCCGGGCGGCGGGGCCAAGGGCATCGGCGAGATGCCGATGGACGGCGGCGCGCCCGCGATCGCCGCGGCGGTGGAGCACGCGACGGGGATCGCCGCGCGCGCGCTGCCGCTCACGCCGGAGCGCCTGTTCGAGGCGGCGCGCGCCGCCGCAGCGCCGCGGCCGGCGGCGGGGAGGGGGGATCGCGCATGAAGGTGTCGCTCGTCGTCAACGGCTCGCCGCGCGAGGTCGACATGCCGCCGCT
This sequence comes from Sorangium sp. So ce176, assembly GCF_051519835.1. Classification (NCBI taxonomy): domain Bacteria; kingdom Pseudomonadati; phylum Myxococcota; order Polyangiales; family Polyangiaceae; genus Sorangium; species Sorangium sp. So ce176. Next base: position 8,093,561 of record NZ_CP150371.1, on the reverse strand, counting down.
CTCGCGGCTGCTCGACGCGCTCCGGGGGCCGCTCGGGCTCACGGGCACGAAGGAGGGGTGCGCGGAGGGCGAGTGCGGCGCGTGCACGGTGCTGATCGACGGCGATCCCGTGAACGCGTGCCTCGTCGCGATCGGGCAGTGCGAGGGGCGGCGCGTGACGACGGTCGAGGGCCTCGCCGGCGCCGGGCACCTGTCGCCGCTCCAGCGCTGCTTCGTCGAGGAGGGCGGCGCGCAGTGCGGCATCTGCACGCCCGGCATGCTCCTCGCCGCCGAGGCGCTGCTCGTGCGGAACCCGGATCCCTCGGAGCGCGACGTGCGCGAGGCGCTCGCCGGCAACCTGTGCCGCTGCACCGGCTACCAGCGCATCGTCGAGAGCGTCCGCGCCGCGGCGTCGCTGCGCCGGGGCGGGGGAGGGACGGCGCCGTGAGCATCACCGATCTCCGCCTGTTCGAGATGCGGCGCGTCGCCGGGCTCGGCCCGCTGTGCGAGCTCGTGGCGGAGCAGGCGGCGCTCGGCGCGCCTGTCGCGCTCCTGGCCGGCGGCACCGACTGGATCGTCGAGCGGGAGCTCGGACCTCCGATGAAAATTTCCACCGCGGGCCCGGCGGGCGCCGCGCCGGCCGCGCCGCCGCTCGTGGTCGACGTGTCGCGGCTCGCGGACCTGCGCGGCGTCTCGCTCTCCGGCGACACGCTCCGCGTGGGCGCCGCGACGACCTACCTCGAGATGTGCCGGAGCGACGTGATCGTCGAGCGGGCGCCGCTGCTCGCCCGGATGAGCCGCGACGTCGGCGCGGTGCAGATCCAGGCGCGCGGCACGCTCGGCGGCAACCTGGCCACGGCGTCGCCGGCCGCGGACGGCGTCGCCGCGCTCGCCGCGTACGACGCGACGATCGTGGTGCAGAGCGTCCGGGGGGAGCGGCGCATCCCGATGAGCGCGCTGCAGACGGGCTACAAGCGCACGTCGCGCGCGCCCGACGAGGTGATCGTCGCCGTGGAGATCGCGCTGCCGGCGCCCGGATCTCCCTGGTACTGGCGGAAGGTCGGCGCGCGCCGGGCCCAGGCGATCTCGAAGGTCGCGCTCGCGGGCGTGGCCGAGGTGCGGTCCGGGCGGCTCGCGCGGCTCGGGCTGGGGATGGCGTCGGTCGCGCCCACGACGGCGCTCTTGCCGAGCGTGCGCGCCCTCTGCCTGTCGCGCCCGATCGCCGAGCTCACCCCGGACGAGGTGGACGCCGCTGTGGCGCAGGACATCTCGCCCATCGACGACGTGCGCTCGACGCGGGCCTACCGGGAGCACTGCGCGCGCGGCGTCGTGCGCGAGCTCCTCCGGCAGCTCGGCGCGCCGGTCTGATCACTCCATCCAGTCGAGCTGCATGGCTTCGGGGCGGCGTCCGCGCCCCCCCGGCCGCGTCGGCCGCTCGCGCGGCGGCAGCGGGGGTGGGGGATCCTCGTCGTGGCAACGAGAGCACTGGCGCGGGGTGTCGGTCCCGGCCTGGAAGATGGTGATGCAGCCGCAGGCTGGGCAGATCATGCCGATGTCGTGGTTCATGAGCACTCCTCGACGACGAACGCTCCGGGACGACCCGAGCGGCGGGAGGATGCGCTGGAAGGGCGACGCGAAGGCGACGGCGCTGCAACATCGCGTGGAAGCGAGGACGCGTCCCCTCGGCCCGGCGCCTAATTGATTTTGACTTTCATGTCATGCAGCTACGTGATAGTCGCCGCTTGAAATGCTGCAGCCCCGCCGAGCGCGTGGCGCGGTGATCTTCCATCGTTTGTAATAATCAATACATTTCAATGCTGCTCCGTACCCCCCTGTGCCGGCTCGGCCTGGCGGCGCCTGCGCTGCTGCTCACCCTCGCCCAGGCCCGTGCGCAGTCTCCCGAGCCGCGCTCGGAGCCCGCTGCGGATCCAGCCGCTCCGGAGGCCCCTCCTGCCGCGGGATCCGCGCCGGAGGGCCGGGACGCTCCTGCCGCGCCAGAGCAAGCGGCCCCCGGCGGCGAGGCGCCGGCCGCGGGCCAGGACGCCGCCCCGCCGGAGCAGGCAGCCCCCGGCGGCGATGCGCCGGGCGCGGGCCAGGACGCCGCCGCGCCGGAGCAGGCGGCGCCCCGCGCCGACGCCCCGGTGGAGGTCACTGTCGCGGGCACGCGCGTGACGAGGACCGCGGGCTCTGCCCATGTGATCAAGGGGCGCCAGCTCGAGCGCTTCGAGCACGACGACCCGCACGCCGTGCTGGGCAGCGTCCCGGGCGTGTACGTGCGGGGCGAGGACGGGCTGGGCCTGCGGCCGAACATCGGCGTGCGCGGCGTCAACCCCGATCGCAGCAAGAAGGTGACGCTCATGGAGGACGGCGTCCCCATCTCGCCCGCGCCGTACTCCGCGCCGGCCGCCTACTACTTCCCCCTGATCACGCGCATGTCGAACGTGCGGGTGATCAAGGGGCCGGGCGCCATCGCCTACGGCCCGCAGACCGTGGGCGGCACGGTGGATCTCCTCACCCGGTCCGCCCCGTCGCTCGCCTCGGGCGCGCTCGACCTCGCCTTCGGCCAGTACGGCTACGGCAAGGCGCACGGCTACGTCGGGACGAGCGACGGCCAGATGGACGTCCTCCTCGAGGGCGTGCACCTCCGGAGCGACGGCTTCAAGGAGCTCCCGAGCGGCGCCGACACAGGGTTCTACCGCAACGAGGTGATGCTCAAGGGCGGCTACGTCGTCGACCCGACCGCCCGGATCAAGAACGAGCTCCGCCTCAAGCTCACGTACTCGGAGGAGCTCTCCAACGAGACGTACCTCGGCATCACCGACGCGGACTTCGAGCAGAACCCGCTCCGCCGCTACGGCGTGAGCGCGCTCGACCGCATGCGCAACCACCGCACCGCGGTCGCCCTGACCCACGTGATCGAGCCGTCCCGCGACATGTCCGTGACGACGACCGTGTACCGGAACGACTTCTCGCGCGTGTGGCGCAAGGTGAACGGCTTCCGCGGGGCCAACCTGTTCGACGTGCTCACCGCCCCCGACTCGCCGCAGAACGCGGTGTACAACGCCGTGCTGACCGGGCAGCTCGACAGCTCGACGCCGGGGGAGACGCTGCTCATCGGCCCCAACGAGCGCGAGTTCGTCGCCCACGGCGTCGAGACCCGCGTCCGCTGGAACACCGCCACGGGGCCCGTCTCGCACCGCGTCGAGTACGGCCTGCGCCTGCACTACGACCGCGTCGAGCGCCGCCACAGCGAGAACGGGTTCCTCGTGCTCGGGGGCGCGCTCGTGCCGGACGGCGGGCCGACCGTCGTGACCCAGCTCAACGAGGCGTGGACCGAGGCGCTCGCGCTCCACGCGAGCGACGCCGTGACGTGGCGGGCGCTCACGGTGACCCCCGGCGTCCGGGTCGAGCTGATGCGCTCCGCGTTCGTGGATCGCGCGGCCGGCACCGAGCAGACGCGGGTCGCGCAGGCGCTCCTGCCCGGCGTCGGCGCCTACTACGCGCTCACCGAGGCGCTCGGGATCCTGGCCGGCGTCTACCGCGGCTTCAGCCCGCCGGCGCCGGGGAGCGACGCGCACGTCAAGCCCGAGCTCAGCGTCAACTACGAGGGCGGCGCCCGCTTCGCCGACGGGCCGCTGCGCGCGGAGGTCATCGGCTACTACAACGATTACGCGAACATCACGGACGTGTGCACGCTGTCGAGCGGCTGCCTCGACGCGGACCTCGACCGCCAGTACGACGCGGGCGAGGCCCGGATCTACGGCCTCGAGGCCTACGCCGAGCACGAGATCCCTGTCGGTCAGCTCAAGCTGCCGATCAACGCGGCGTACACGCTCACCCGGACCGAGTTCCTCACGAGCTTCACCTCGGACGACCCCATCTTCGGCCGCGTGGCGAAGGGGGACGAGATGCCCTACGTCCCGCGGCACCAGGTGAGCCTCTCGGTCGGGGTCGAGCACGAGCGCGCCGGCCTCAACGTGGGCGCCAGCTACGTGTCGGCCATGCGCGAGAGGGCGGGCGGCGAGCCGATGTCGAGGGCGCTCGCGACCGACGAGCAGCTCCTGATCGACGCGAGCGCCAGGGTGCGCGTCGTCGGGCCGCTCGTGCTCTACGCGAACGCGCGCAACGTCCTCGGCTCGCAGTTCATCGTGTCGCGCCGCCCGTTCGGCGCCCGGCCGAACGCGCCGCGCTGGATCCAGGTCGGGATGAAGGCGTCGTTCTGACGCGGCGTCCGGCGCGGCGCTGCGCCGATCAGAGCGGCCGGATGTGGGGGGGAGGCTCCTGCGGGCCCGGGAGGATGTAGGAAGCGGGGCCGATGCCGTCGCGCACCGAGGCGAGATCGACGCCGGGATCGATGAGGCGCGCGATGCGGCGGCCGTTGAGCGAGACGAGGGCGTCGGCGCGCACCTCGACCGGCCCGCGGCCGCGGCGCTCGAAGTCGTCCCGGATGTGGCGAGAGAGCTGCAGGATGAGATCGGGCTGGCCCGCCATCTCGCGCTCCTGGAGGCGCGTCAGGTACTCGCGCGGGCTCACGTGCCACGTCCGGCCGGTCTGCCGGTTGCGGACGAGGAAGGTGATGCTGCCGTTCTTCTCGCGGACCATCACGCGCCAGGAGAAGCGCATCCCCTGCTCGTGCCAGCGCACATCGCCGCCGTAGGCGAGGAAGCGGAGCGGCAGCGCGAGCTGGACAGCGCAGTACGCGGCGCCGACCGCGAGGCCGACAGCGCGCAGCCGCGGCGAGGGCGGCGCCGCCGGCGCGAGGGCCGGCGCGGGCGCGGGCGGCGCGTCGGCGCCGCGGCGGCCGAGGAGCGCGCGCGCCCGGGCGAGGAGATCCCGGGGCCACGACGGGGGGAAGAACACGAGCGCGGACAGGACCATGATCACCGGGAACATGCCGATCGGAAACAGCGCGCGCGTGACGGCGTGGAACAGGATCACCGCGGCGTAGGCGAACGGGCGGAGCCGCGGGACGAGGAGCAGCCAGACGATGCTCGTGTCGAAAAGGAACCCCGCCCAGCTCATGAGCGGCGCGGCCCACGGGTGCGTGAAGAGCGGGCCGAGGACGGGCATGTCCGTGCGCGAGCCGAGCCAGATCCGGAGCGGCTGCGCGTGCAGGAGCCAGTCGGCGTGGGCCTTGGCGAGCCCCGCGAACGTGTAGACGACGCCGACCTGGAAGCGGAGCAGGTAGAGCCACGCGGCCTGGATGGAGCGCTCGTGGCGCCGCGCGAGCAGCGCGTCGAGCGACCACGCGCGGTGCGCGGGCGACGCCGCGAGCAGGAGGCCGAGCAGGCTCGCGAGGTAGTAGTGGTTGAGGTACGTCGTGACGTCGATGACCTGGAGGTAGGTGAAGCCGACGACGAACAGGGGCGCCGCGACGCGGAACGCGAGGCCGAGGGCGATCGCCAGGGCGAGCCCCGCGAGCGCCCAGAACAGCGCGTGCATCCCGGCCGGCGGGAGCGGCTCGACCCAGGCGAGGCCCCAGTACTTGAAGTGAAAGCTCGGCTTGACGAAGAGCTCGTCGATCCAGCCGTAGGCGATGAAGCGCGCCATGCTCACGCACATCGCGAGCCCGAACAGGGCGCGGAACGCGGCGAGCCAGGCGATGTCGACAGGGCGAGACAGCGCCGCGGCGGCGCGCGACAGCGCGGCCGCGAGCCCGCGGGGGCGCGCGGCGCCGGGGGGCTCAGTCGTTGTCACCTTCCGACGACCGGGGCAGCTCGAGGTTCAGCGTGGTGACGAGCTCCGTCTTGAGCAGGTCCGTCAGGGCCTTCACGGCGCTGTAGACGGCCTCGACCCTCGCCCGGTCGGTCGCGAGGGCCTGATCGAGCGGCACGTCGAGCGAGTCGACGGCCGCCTGGGCCCCCGACAGCGCGGCCAGCATGCGATCGGCGAGATCGGCCGAGCCGACCTCGCGCAGCCAGTCGTCGAACCCGACGCCCTGGCCGCCCTCGCCGCAGCCCTGGAACAGGCGCCGGAAGCCGCTCAGGTTGGCCCGGAGGTGCGCGGTCGAGGCCTGGGCGAAGCGGGACTCCAGCGCTTCCGGGCAGGTGGGCGTTGTGCAGTCCTCGGTGAAGCCGAGCGGCCGGCCGAGCTTCCAGTCCTTGAGCTCCTTCTCGATGTAGAACATCGCGTCGCTCACCGCGTTGAGCGCGTCCTGCTCGGTCGCGTAGACGGGGCTCCCGCGGCCGGCCTGGGTGAGCTTCTCCCGGAAGCTCCCCGCCTCGGGCGCCCAGGCGCGCGCGAGCGCGCCAGCGCGGGCGAGCACGTCCGCGGCCGCCGCGGCGGCGTAGTCGGCCTTGCGCTGCGCGAGATCGCCGGCGCCGAGCGCCGCCCAGGTGCCGTTCGCGTTGATGGGCGAGAACTGCGAGCACCCGTTGTCGGCGCCGCCGTAGAAGACCAGGTACTCGAACGCCGCGAGGCCGCGGGCGTTGATGAGCGACGAGGAAAAGCTCGGCTGCGCGTAGGCCCGGCTCACGATCTGCTCCTCGATCTTGCACCGGCTGACGAGCGGCCAGGCGTAGATCTGATCCCGGAGGTCCTGCCCGCCGGGCTGCGTGGAGCTCGCCGCAGGGCCGAAGCGGAAGAGCTCCGCCTCCTGCCACACGCGCATGGCCGCGAGCCAGGCGCCGCGCGCGGCGGCGGCGCTCGGCTCGCCCCTGTCGCGGGCGAGGGCCGACGCGCTGTCGTTCAGCGCGCGCGCCTGCGCCTCGAACTCGCAGGCGCGGTTCAGCGCGCAGTCGGCGGCCGCCGTGAGCAGCTTTGCCTTGCTGAAGGGGCCCCCGTCGACGGGGACCGGGGCGCACACGTCGCCGCCGACAGGCTCGCCGCCCCCCGCGCCGGTGGTCGCCGCTGTCGTCGAGGCGACCGTCGCGTCGCCCGTGGCGCCGCTGCCGGTCGAGGTCGCGGGCGGCGCGCCGCCGCCGCCGCTGCTGCCCGACGGCTGCGACCCGCCGGTGTCCGGCGGCAGCCCGCCGCTGCCCGGCGGCTGCGCGCCGCCGGGGCCGGCGCCACGGCCCGTGTAGACAAGCTCGTCCGGGGGCGGCTTGCGGCACGCGACGGCCGTGGTGAGGCCGAGGAGCGACAGCAGGAGCGCCGTCGGGAGGCGGCGGGCCGCCCGCTCGTTCCAGGCGCGGTTCATTCTCGGCCTCACGGTGCTCATGGATCGGCCGCGTCAGTCCCGCGAGGCCGGGATCGGCAGCAGGACCAGCGTCGCGTCGTCGTCCTCGGGCCCGTCGCCGTCGGACCGGTACCCGACGGCCGCGAGCCAGGCGCCGTCCGGCGACACAGCGACGCCGAAGAGCGAGTCGTCGGAGCGCTCGAAGCTGTAGAGCCGGTGCCCGCTCGGATCGAAGCGCGTGTCCGGGGCGCCGTTGCGCTCGAACACGGCGATCATCGCGTCGACGTTCCCGGTCGCGGGGGTGGCGCTGCCGACCATCACGACGCGATCGTCGGGGAGGGCGAGGAGGTTGCGCCCGCGGTCGTTGTCGCCCGCCACGTCGAGCACGATGCCGCCGCCCACGCCCCAGGAGGCGTCGAACCCGCCCGTGGCCGTGACGCGGAAGGACACGAGATCCACGGCGCCGCTCTCCTCGGCGCGCCCGTAGCCGGTTGTCACGTACTTCCCGTCGGACTGGCGCGCCACGCCGTAGGCCTCGGCCATGCCGACCGGGAACGGCGAGAGCCTCACGACGCCGTCGGAGGAGAAGGTCGTGTCGGGGGTCCCGTCGGCGTTCAGCCGCAGCAGCACGATCTGATTCCTGCCCGCGACGCTCGTGTAGCCGGAGGAGAGGATCTTGCCGTCGGCCTGCACGAAGCCGTTGCGCGGGTTGTCGCCCAGGTTCAGCCCATCGACGTCGAGCGTGTGGACGCCCTCGGTCGCGAAGGTGGTGTCGAGATCGCCGTCCGCTGTGAGCCGCACGATCGCGCGGTCGCGGTCGGCGCGGTCCGCCGCCTTCTTGCTGGCGAACAGGATCAGCCCGTCGTCGGCGTCGCGGTCGACGCCCCAGAGCAGGTCGCCCGTGTTGCCCTCGCCGGCGCCGAGGTCGACGACGGCGACGCCGTCGGTGCCGAAGGTCGTGTCGAGCGTGCCGTCGGCGTTGAACCGGACGACAGCGATGTCCGCGTCGGACGGCGTGGCGCTCGGGTCGTGCTCGACGTTGCCCGCGAGCACGACCTTGCCGTCGGACTGCACGACGACGCCGCGCGCTGTCTCTGCGGTCCTGCCAGCGACGACGTTGACCTTGGCGATCCCGTTCGTGCCGAAGGTCGTGTCGAGCGTGCCGTCGGTCTTGAAGCGCGCCACCGTCATGTGGGTGTCGCCCTCGACGGCCACGTGCCCTGCGGCGTAGGCCCTGGACTCGGCGTCGAACGCCACGGCCCAGAAGCGGTCGTCCGCGGCCTCATCGAGCGCCACGACGCCGGCGAAGCCGTTCGACCAGGGCTCCTCACCGGTGCCGCCGCCGCCTGCGCCGCCGTCACCGCCGGTGCCCGCGCCGCCGGTGCCGCCGCCCGCGCCGCCGGTACCGACGCCTGCACCGCCGTCGCCACCGCCAGCGCCGCCTGCGCCGCCGGTACCGACGCCTGCGCCGCCGTCGCCACCGCCAGCGCCGCCTTCACCGCCGGTGCCGCCCTCACCGCCGGTGCCCGCGCTGCTGCTCGTCGAGGTCGCGCCGGCTGCTCCCCCGGCGCCCCCGGCGCCCCCGGCGCCCGTCGTGTCGTTCGTGTCGTCACCGCATGCGGCCACTCCGCCGAGCAGCACGCACCAGGAGAATCCGAACGTGGCGAGCGCCGTCCGCGGTGTGGACAGCCAGGTTCTCTTCGCAGACATGATCGACGGCTCCCTCATGATGTTGATAATGAAAGTCGTTTACGGAGGGGCTGTTTTCTGCCAAGGTGACCGTCCTGTCAAGACATTCCGCTACACCCGCCCGGTCGAGGTCCGTTCCCGCGGGGATCCTGCTGGAACGGATCCCGGCGTCGCCTTCGTGTTGTCTGCGCTGAGCGGCGATCGCCCGTGCGCCCCGCGGCGTGAATTTCTTCTACTGGGGCTGGTTCTGCGCGCCCGGGCTCGGCGCTGTGCTCCGGCGCATCGGCGCGCGCGTTCGCGAGCGCATCGAGGTGGTCATCCAGAGCTACGCCCGGTGGCCCTCGGCCATCGGCAAGTCGCTCGGCGGGGGGCTACGCGATCTCTGAACCGCCGCGCCGCAGGAGCGCCGGCGGCGGCGAGGCCGGCAGCGCGCGGGCCGCGATGCCGCCGGGTCAGAGCAAGGTGAGGAGGCGACGGGCGCGCGCCTCGGCCGCCTGGATGAGCTGCTCGGACTCGAGCTCGGGCAGCTCGAGCTTCTTGCACAGCGCGGTGATGTACTGCTTCTCCGCGTCGTGCTGCTCGCCGTCGACGAAGCTGAGCAGCACGGCGTGCTGGAGCAGCGCGCGGCGGTCGTCGCCGCCGAGCTCGGCGAGGGGCACGTCCTCCAGGGTCTTCTTGTCGGCGGCGTAGGCGCGGATCTCCTTCGCCTGCTCCTCGCTCGCCTCGAACGCCGCGATCAGCCCCTCCACCATCTCGCGCTCGGCGTCGTGGAACTCGCCGTCCGCCCACGCCACGCTCACGAGCGACTTCACGATCGCCATGTTCATGTCTTGCATGACGACGAGTTTCGTCGCTCCCACAGGGAAACGTCAATCGTGAGGGGGCGGCGTCCTCGCCTCCGCGCGCGGCACGGCGTGGAGCGCTCCGCGCGCGAGCGGCTCCGCCAGCGAGGCGAAGAGCTCCGGTCGCAGCGTCCCGACGAGCACGGCGCAGAGCAGGGCGAGCGCGACGAGCGCGAGCCACAAGGACAGACCCCTCCGGCGCGGCGCCACGAGGGGCGCAGGCGGCCTGCTGCTCTCGTCGAGCGCGCCGAGCGCGGCGCTCTCGGACGGAACGGGAGGCCTCGTCGCGGTGAGCGGCGAGCGCTGCTTGAGGGCCGCCAGCGCGGAGATCGCGGTGACCGGAGGCGGCGTGAGCGTGGGGTCGAGGCCGGCGAGCGCCTTCATGCTGCGCGCGGCGCGGCGCTGCGCGCTGTGCTCCGACTGCGCGACGAAGCGCGCGACGAGCTCGTCGACCCGGGACGGGCCAGCGCCGTCCGCCGGCGGGCGCGCGCTCCGGGAGCGGCGCGAGGCGCTCCACACGATCGCGTCGACGGGATCGAGGCCCGCGGGGCACGGCTCCTCGACCGGCGCCGCGTCCGTGGGCGGCGCGCCGGCGCGCGCGGACACCGGGGCCTCGGAGGGCTGCGGCGGCGCTGTCAGGGCCGCGGGGGCGGGCGCGTCCGGAGCGTCGTCGGCGCGGTGCGCTGGGATGGGCCAGGGCAGCGTGTGCCGCGCGGCCGGCGTCTCCTCGACCGGCGCGACGCTCGCTCGCGGATGGGCGGACGCGGCGGCGACGTCGCTCCGCTGGACGAGGGGCCAGCCGCCGTAGGCCGGGGTGACCTGGAGCGCTGGCGCTGCCTCGAGCAGGACATGGATGGCGGGGGCGCGCGCGGTCTCGATGGCGTCGGCTGGGACATCGGCGGCGACGACGGGAGCGTCGGCTGGGACATCGGTGGCGACGACGGGAGCGTCGGCTGGGACATCGGCGGCGACGACGGGAGCGTCGGCTGGGACATCGGTGGCGACGACGGGAGCGTCGGCGGCGACATCGGCGACGTCGACGGGAGCGCCGGCGGCTGCGTCGAAAACATCCGCGGCCGCCTCGGTGACGGCGGTGGGGGCGTCGGCGGCTGCCTCGGGAGCGTCGGCGGCTGCCTCGGGAGCGTCGGCGCCGCTGGCGACCGCGGCGTTCGCGGGCGCCATCATCTCGGCCCAGACGGCGGTGGCCACGGTCGGCGTCGGCTCCTGCGAAAGCGGCGCGACGCCGGCGGGCTCCGGGGAGAACTCGACGAGGATCGACTGGGTCGGCGTAGGCTCCTGGGAAGGCGGCACGACGCGGGCGGGCTCCGGGGAGAGCTCGACGAGGAACACCTCGATCCCCTCGGGGCTCGTCAGCGCATGGCCGCACGACGCAGCGTCGCGCGCGAGCGACGACGACGCCGGCGCGGCGCGCTCCTCGGCAGGAGCGACGGTCGCCACCGCCGGCGCGGGCGTCGCCGCGAGGGCGATCGGGGCCACGGGCGCGATCGAGCGCGCAGGCTCGATGAGCTCCGGGATCGCCGGGATCTCCGCGGGCACCCCCGCCATCTCGATCTCGACCACCGCCTGCACGACGGTGGGCGTCGGCTCCGGCATCACCTCGACCTGCGCGTCGATGTGCGTGGCGTGCCCGGACTCCGGCGCGATCTCGGAAGGCAGCCCGCTGGCCTCGGCTGCGGCACCGGCGACATCGCCCGCGATCGCCGGCGCAGGGGCCGCCTGCCCGGCGGTCGCGATCGCGACCAGCCCGGGGCTGAGGGTCAGCTCCACGACGGCAGGCGCGACTGGCCCAGGGCTGAGGGTCAGCCCCACGGCCGCGGGCGCGAGCGGCGCGTCGGCGACCGCGGCGCGCGCCGCGCTCGCCTCCTGACCGCGCGTCGCGCCCGCGGCCTCGTCGGCCCGCGGGCCGACCACCGCGCCGCGCGCCGCGACCTCGTCATGAGCTCCGGGCGCCGGCGCGCGCGCCGCGCTCGCGGCCGACGTAGCCTCCTCGCTCGCCTCCAGCGCCGCCGGCCTCGCCTGCGCCGCCGAGCGCGCGCGCTTCAGCCGGCCGGCCTCCTTGGCGCGCAGCGTCTCGCGCGCGAGCCGCGCCAGCGCGCGCCGGGCCGCGTTGCGGTTCACCGGGATCAGCGCGGCCTCGAGCTCCCGCGCGACAGCGTCCGGGTCCTGCTCCGACGCGGGCCGCGGGCGCGCCGTCGTCGCGAGGTTCGGCATGCTCCCGGCGGACGCGGCGAGCAGCCGCGCGAGCAGGTCGCGCAGGAGCCGCGCCGCCTCGGCGGGCGCCACCGGCTCGCCGCGCGTGCGCACGGTGACCGTGCCCTCCGTCGTGAGCAGCACCGCGCGATCGTCGAGCCGCAGCGGCAGCCGCGACGTCGCGTCGCTCACCGCCAGCGCGAGGTAGCCCGACGTCTCCGGCACCAGCGAGGCGCACCGCGCGTGCGCCGCCGCGAGGACCTCATCCAGCGTGACGCAGGCGCTCACGAGCGCCCCCGCGCCGCCGCCGCGCCCGACCCGCCCGCGCGCGCCGGCCTGACCGGCACGCCCGCCGCCTCGAGGTACGCCTTCGCCTCGCCGATCGTGTACTCGGCGTCGTGGAAGATCGACGCGGCGAGCGCGGCGTCGGCGCCGCCCTCCACGAGGCCGGCGCGCAGGTGATCCAGCGTCCCGACGCCGCCCGACGCGATCACAGGGACCGGCACCGCCCGCGCGATGGCCGAGGTCAGCAGGAGGTCGTACCCGTCCCGCGTGCCGTCGCGGTCCATGCTCGTGACGAGCAGCTCCCCGGCGCCTGCGCGCGCGATCTCCTCCGCCCACGCGACAGCGTCGCGCCCGGTGTCGCGCCGGCCGCCGTGGGTCACCACCGTCCAGGCCACGCGCGAGGGATCCGCGATCCGGCGCGCGTCGATCGCCACCACGATCGCCTGCGTGCCCCACCGGTCCGCGGCGCGCCGCACGAGGTCGGGATCGTTGACCGCGGCCGTGTTGATCGCCACCTTGTCGGCCCCCGCGTGGAGGAGCGCCTCGATGTCCTGCTCGGACTTGACGCCGCCGCCGACCGTGAGCGGCGTGAACAGCACGTCCGCCGTGCGCGCCACGACGTCGAGGATGATGCCGCGCTTCTCGTGCGACGCGGTGATGTCGAGGAACGTGATCTCGTCCGCGCCCTCGGCGTCGTAGCGCCGGGCGGCCTCCACGGGATCGCCGGCGTCCCGCAGCCCCACGAAGCGGACGCCCTTCACGACGCGGCCGTCCTTGACGTCGAGGCACGGGATGATGCGCTTCGCGAGCATACGTCCGCGTTACCGTACCTGCCGCGCCCGGGCCAACTGTTGCGCGGCGCCCCGGCGGCCCCGGCCCCAGGGCTGCGGGGCGCGCTCTCCCGCGCGCCTGCCGCGCTTTCCAGCGGCTGGGCCGGCCCCGCCGCGTGGAACGCGGCGCCCGGAGCCTGACCGCGCCGCGGTTCCTCGCTACGATGGCGCCCATGCACTGCCCGCACTGCGGGAAACCCATCCCCGAGGGCTCGGTCGCGTGCCCCCACTGCGGCGCCGCGCTCGCGCCGCCGGCCGGATCGGGCCCTCACGGCCCGAGGCCCGCGGCCCGCACCATGGTCGGCGTCGCGCTCCCCGATCTGCTCCGGCAATCGCCGCCCACCGCGGCCGACCCGCGCGGCGCGGTCCACGGCGGGGCCGCGCTGCCGCCCATGGCCGGCGCGCCTGGCGCCGCCTCGCGCACCATCGTCGGCATGCCCGCCGCTGTCTTCGGTCCGGCGCCAGCGCCGCCGGACCCGCGCCTCGCCGGGGGCACGCTCGTCGTCGGGACCCCGCCCATGACCGGCCCGGGAGCGCGCCTCGACGCGGCCGCGGCGCAGGGAGCGCCGCCCCTCGACCACACCGTCCCGCTCGCGCCGAGCATCGCCCCCGGGCGCGCCCCGGCGCCGCCGCCGGCCGCCTCCCGCACCCTGGTCGGCGTCGCCCGGCCCGGCATCGCCCCGCTCGCGCCCGGCGCGCCGGCCGTGTTCGACAGCGCCCCCGATCCCGACCTCGAGGCGCGCTACCAGCCGGCCGCCGAGCTCGGCGCCACGATGGCGCCGATCCGCGCCCGCGTCCCGGCGCTGCGGAACCCGGCGCTCATGCACCCGCAGCGCCTGAACCTGAAGCACCGGCTCGGGCCGCTCCCGCCTCCCAGGAAGCGCGCGCGCACCTCGCGCCGGGCCGTCGCCGTCGTCGCCGCGGGCGGCGTGCTCGCGCTCGGCGCGGTGCTGTTCGCGCTGCTCTGGCCGAGCGCGCCCCCGGTCACCGCGCGCGCCCGCGCCGACGCCGGCGGCCGCGAGGTCATCGAGCTCCGCTGCGAGACCTGCCCCGACGGCACCGCTGTCGCCGTCGGCGAGGGCCGCGCGACGATCGCCGGCCGCGTCGCGCACATCCCGCTCGCGAGCCCTCTCTCCGTCGGCGAAAACCAGATGAAGGTCGCCATCGACCGCCCCGGCAGCGGGCGCGACGAGACGGTCGGCGTCTCGATCCACGTCGCCTACCGCATCCGCCCCGACCTCGGCACGCTGCAAGGGGAGCGCCCCTCGATCCAGGTCGTGATCGAGGCGAGCAAGGGCACGCAGGTGGTGCTCGACGGCAAGGAGGTCGCGCTCACGAGCGGCCGGGCGATCGAGGCGATCGACGTCACCGAGGCGGTCACGGGGCTGTCGGACGAGACGAAGACGCTGAGCCGGCAGGTGCCGTACACCGTCACGCCGCCCGACGGCCCGCGCGAGCAGGGCATGGTGAGCGTGGCGGTCGGCATCGCCCCGCTCGTCGTCGAGGCGCCCGGCCCGAGCGTGGTCATCGACAAGGAGAGCTTCGTGCTGGCCGGGCGCACGGCGCGCGGGGCGCAGCTCTTCGCCGGCGCGCACCCGATCGCGGTTCGCCCCGACGGCACCTTCGCCCACGTGATGAACGTCTCGTCCGTGGGCGCGACCCAGTTCGAGGTCCGCGCGAAGATGCAGGGCATGGCCCCGCGCATCGCGAAGATCGCGGTCCGCCGCGTCGACCGGATCGACACCGCCGCGAAGGAGTTCGCCGCCAGGAGCCCCCTCGGGTACGCCGCGCTCGCCGCGGGCGGCGCGGACCTCATCGGCAAGCCGATCGCGCTGAGCGGCGAGGTCCTCGAGACGCGCCGGCAGGGGTACTCGACGCTGCTCCTGCTCTCGGTGTCGCCCGCGTCCGGCTGCAAGGAGGGCGGCGCGACCGCCGCGAGCGCGGGCGCCGGGCTGCGCGCCCCGGGGGCGTGCAAGGTCCGGCTCGTCCACGGCGCCGAGAACCCCGCCCAGCGCGGCGACGTCCTCACCGCCTACGGCACCGTCGCCCCCCCGTTCGCGGCGCCGGACGGCGTCGCGATCCCCGAGGTGTGGGTCGAGTTCACCCAGAAGGGCGCCCGGTGAGCGCCGGCCGCGCGAACGATCGCAGCCCGCGCCGGCCGCGCCGCCTGTGGCGGGCGGGCCTCGCCGCCGCGGCGGTCCTGCTCCCCGCCGCGGCGCCGCTCGCCTTCGCCGACGCGGTGGACACGAGCCGGCCGCACACCATCGTTGTCGGCGCGCCCCGCGGCTTCGCCCCGAGCGAGCGGCTCGACGCGCGCCGCACCGGCCGCTCCGCGGCGAGGCTGCCCTTCCCCGCGCGGGAGGCCTGGCGGAGGCAGCTCCGCGGCGGCATCGACGCGGCGCCGCTCGCGGACGCCGAAGGCGATCTCCTCTTCACGCTGACGGTCCCCGAGGTCGTCAAGCTGGGCGCGGACGGCCGGGAGCGATGGCGCGTGCGCATCGGCGACAGCGCGCCGCTCGCGCCCGCCGTGATCACGAGCGACGGCACCCTCGCGCTGATCACCTCGTCCGGCCTCGCCGTCGGGCTCACGCCCGCGGGCGGCGTGCGCTTCGCGGTCCCCCTCGGCCTCCGCGGGCGCGACGCCGACGTGACGCCGCTCGCGCTCGACGACGGCGGGCTCGTGGCGGCCGCGGGGCGCTCCCTCGTCGAGCTCACCGCGGACGGCAGCGTGCGCGCCCGCGCCGAGCTCCCCGAGCGCGCGACCGGCGCCCTGCTCGCGGGGCCGGACGGCACGCTCGTGACCACCGAGTCGGGCGCGGTGCTGACCTGGCGCCCTCCCGGCGCGCCGCGCCGGCTCGGCTCCTTCGGGGGCCTGCCTCGCCGCGGCGCCGCGCTGGCCGACGCCCGCACGCTGCTCGCGGTCATCGACGGCCGCCGCCTGGTCGCCCTGGATCTGCCCACCGGGACGACCGGGGTCCGTGCCGGCAGCGCCCTCGGCGTGCTCGACGGGCCGCCCGCGATCGGCGCCGGGGGCGTCGCGGTGGTCCTCTCGTCCGCCGGCCTGCTCCTCGGCGTCAACGCCGCGGGCGACGAGGCGCTCCGCGTCGCCCTCGATCGCGCGCCGGCCGCCTCGCCCGCCGACGCCGGCCTCTCCGGCCTCCTCGGCCCGGTGGACGCGAAGCCGAGCCCGCCGGTCGTCATCGATCGCACCGGACGCGTCGGCTTCGCGCGGGCGGGCGGCCGCGCCGGCGTCGTCGAGGCGGACGGCAACGTCTCGATCGCCGCCGAGCGCCTCTGCTCGACGCCCGTCGCCGTCGTCCCGGCCGGCGAGGAGCGCATGGCGATCGCCTGCCGCGACGGCACCGTTGTGATGCTGGCCCGGTAGCTCCGCGCCCCCGGTCGCCCCCCGACAGGGGCCGGGGGTCTGACCGGCGCGGGCCGGGCTACTCGTCCGAGCTCACGCGCCCGGGTTCCACTTCGTCCAGGTGTCCCCGTCCTCCATGTACAGCTCTGACGGCTCCCCCGCGGCCGTCTTGATCGTCTTGAACCGCGCGAGCGTGATCTGCTCTTCGAGCGCGTCCATGTCCGCCTCCTCGTACAGGGGCGCCGCGAGCGCGCTCTCGGGGAGCTGGTACATGGTCACCACGAACTCGTCGGCGTTCGCCTCGGCGATGCAGAACCCGTTGGTGTCGGCCTTGCAGAAGGCGAGGTGCGGGTTGACCTTCGTCGGGCCGCCGACGAGGTGCTTCTCGATGTTGCTGGCGATGTTCCCCGCGCTCGGGACGTCCTTCAGCAGCGGGTGGCTCGCCACCCGCTTCTGCAGCGTCGAGCGGAGCGTGGACGACGAGATCGCGGCGCCGACGAACTCCACGATCTTCGTCGTGGGGGCGGTGTCCACGGCCGGCGTCCCTGCGACGAAGGCGCGGAGATCGCCCGTGATCGCCACCGCGTTACCGCGCTCGGCGAGCGCCGCGATGATCTCGTTCCGCTCCGCGCGAAAGCCGTCCCAGCCGTCGCAGCTCAGGTAAAAGCGCCGATTGAGCGGCTCCGTGGTGGACATCGTGATGTCGATGGCGAGCTGGGAGAGGCAGTGCTCGTTCCCCCACACAGTCCAGGTGCTCTTCGACTCCATGACTGTCTTCTTGAACCACGCCTTCTGCGCTTCGCCCATGACGGGGGTGTCCCCGGTAGACAGAGACAGCGCGTCGAAGGCGTCCTTGATCACGAGGTAACGCGACCCGAACGCGCTGAAATAGTCGGTCTTCCCGACGTCGGCGTAGGAGACGCCGCGATCCATGTAGGGGAGCAGCCGCTCATCGACGGGCTCCAACGGCTCTTCCCGCTGCTCGTTCAGCTTCGCCACGACAGCGTTGATGAAGTTGACGCTGATGAGGCGGGGCCCCTCGTTCTGCGCGTACCCGAAGCTCGGATCGAAGCCGAACGTGGGCGCGCTCTCCACGAGCAGGTCCCTTAGGCGGCCTTCCTCCAAGGTGTCGATGTCGTCGTACGGGCTCGCGTACGGGGGCGTGGTTCCGAAC
Source organism: Sorangium sp. So ce176 (assembly GCF_051519835.1). NCBI lineage: Bacteria > Pseudomonadati > Myxococcota > Polyangiales > Polyangiaceae > Sorangium > Sorangium sp. So ce176. The sequence continues at coordinate 8,076,070 of NZ_CP150371.1, read as the reverse complement.
TGAGCGACGAGCCACGCCTGGTTCACGGCGATCTTCCCCGGGAAGGCGTCCTCCGGGATCAGGTGATCCGCCCGGTACGAGCGGAGATCCGTCATCACGAGGTGGACGTGCTTCCCGAAGGTGAAGTCCCGGTAAATGGTGATGTCCTCCGGGTACTTGGCCGCCTTGCTGTAGCGGAAGTCGTCGCCCGCCGGGTAATCGACCGGCATGTACTCGAACCAGGCCTGATTCGCCGCCTTGCGCCGGTCCACGTCGGTCTCCGGCTCCCGGCCGTTGGAATAGGTGGCAGTCGCGCCGTGGCAGTCGTCGGAGAACTCGTGATCGTCCCAGACGACGATCATGGGAAAGCGCTCGTGCAACCGCTGCAGCGCCCGGTCGCTCCTGTACGTCTTGTAGAGCTCCCGGTAGTTGTTCAGCGATCTGGCGGCGTGGTACGCGACGCCCTCCGCCGACGTCAGGGTGAGGGCGCCGTTCACGTCGGAGAGGGCGACCTTGCGCTGCTCGGAGGGCGTCTGGAAGCTCGGGTCGCCCGTCGTCTCATAGATGTAGTCACCGAGGTGGACGACGAAATCGATCTGCTGATTCGCCAGGGCTGCATAGGCGTTGTAGTAGCGACCGACGTAGTCCTGACACGACACGAAGGCGAAGCGCACCGGCACGTCCGCGTCGGGCGCCGGCGCCGTCCGCGTCCGCCCGACCCGCGAGCTGAAGCAGCCCTCTCCCGTCGTGTAGTAGAACCGGTAGTAATAGGTGGTCCCGGGGCTCAGGCCGCTCACCTTGACCTTGACGCAGTAATCGAGCTCCGCCCGGGCCGACACGGACGCCCGCGTGCTGCCCGACCCCGCCACGGCCACGTTGCTGGAGCCCAGCTTGAGCTCGACGAGCTGGGTGAACGCCTCATCGAGCGCGACGACGAGCGCCACGGCGAGATCCGTCTTGTGGCCGCCGTCGACGACCCGGGTCCACAGCACCACGCTGTCGGGCCTCGGGTCTCCGGAGGCCACCGACTGGGGGAAGAACGAGTCGTCCTCGTTCACGTCGCAGGCGCCGGGCAACCCGTCTTCCTCGGAGCAGGCAGTCGGCACGACCACCGAGCCAGCGGTCACCAGGGTGGCGCGAAGAAAGTCTCGGCGTCTCATCATCGATTGAAGTCCTCCAATGACGGATACACCCCGGGCGCTGCGCACGCAACGGCGTGCGCCGGGGCCGCCTGCCGCGCCGCCGCCCGGGCGCTCGTCGCGCTCGCTCGGGTGGCGCGGGTGGCAGCATGCCGCCGCCTCGCGGGCAGCGCGAGCGCTACTTGACGTGCCGAGTCAGGCGGCATCTCGTGGGCGCCCGACCTGCCGAAGGCACACCATGTTCCAGACAAGCCTCTCCCCTGAAGCGCTGCGCGGCGCGCTATCGCGCCTCCGCACCGGGCATCCTGCGTTCGACCGCGCCGGCGCGCGCGGCGCGGCGGCCGCGCGCCAGCCGGTCCACACAGTCTACGGCGGCGCCCACCTGTTCAAGGCCGACACCGCGCGGAAGCTCGGGGCGGTGGCGCTCGCCGCCCTCGCGGAGCACGCGCCCGACTTCGCCGCCTTCGCGCGCGCGCTCGGCCTGCCGGGGGCGGACGAGCTCCCGGAGGGGCGCGCCGAGGCCGCCGCCCTCGCGGCCGCGCTCGGCGCCGGCGAGGCCCCGGCGGGCCGCGTCGCCGCGCCGGCGCGGCTCGCGCACGCGGTGCACGCGCGCGTGCTCGACAAGCTCGGCCGCGAGCCCGTGGAGGACCTGCGCATCGATTTCGAGGATGGATATGGCGTGCGCCCCGGCCACGAGGAGGACGCGCACGCCGCGGCGGCGGCGCGCGAGGTCGCGCTCGGCATGGCCGCGGGCGGCCTGCCGCCGTTCCTCGGGATCCGGGTCAAGTCGCTGGGCGAGGCGTGCGCCGAGCGGAGCCTCCGCACGCTCGACATCTTCCTCACCACGCTGGTCGCCGCGTCGGGCGGCGCGCTCCCGCCCGCCTTCGCCGTGACGCTGCCGAAGGTCGTCGCGCCCGAGCAGGTCTCCGCGCTGGCCGACGCCCTCGACGCGCTCGAGCGCGCGCTCGGGCTCTCCGGCGGCACGATCCGGATCGAGCTGATGGTCGAGACAACCGCCTCGCTCTTCGGCCCCCGCGGCGAGATCGCCTTGCCCGGCCTTGTCGAGGCGGCCCGCGGCCGGTGCGTCGCGGCGCACTTCGGTGCTTACGATTACACGGCGAGCTGCGACATCACGGCGGCTCACCAGCGCCTCGACCACCCGGCGTGCGACGTCGCGAGACACGTGATGCAGGTCGCGCTGGCCGGCTCGGGTCTCTGGCTGTCCGACGGCGCGAGCAACATCCTGCCCGTCGGCCCGCACCGCGCGCGGCCCGGCGGCGGGCCGCTCACACAGCAGCAGATGGATGACAACCGCCGCGCGGTGGTGGGCGCATGGCGGCTCAAGTACGGGCATGTCCGGCGCGCGCTCGAGAGCGGCTACTACCAGGGATGGGACCTCCACCCGGCGGAGCTCCCGGCGCGCTACGCCGCTGTCTATGCCTTCTTCCTCGAGGGCGTCGACGCGACAGCCGAGCGGCTGCGGAGCTTCATCGAGCGGGCCGCCCGGGCGACCGTCGTCGGGACGGTGTTCGACGACGCCGCGACGGGGCAGGGGCTCCTGAACTTCTTCCTGCGCGCGGTCAGCGCGGGCGCGATGACGGAGGGCGAGGCGGCGGAGCGGACCGGCCTCGCGCCGGACGAGCTCAGGGCCCGCTCCTTCCAGGCCATCGTGGCGCGCCGGAGCGCGTGATATGAGCGACCGGGAGAGGAAGGCATCGCGGGGATGCCCGAGCAGCGGGGAGGACCGATGAGCGCGATCACGACGCACGTGCTGGACACGTCGCGGGGCCGCCCGGCGAGCGGCGTGCTGGTGGTGCTGGAGGTCGGCGACGGCGGCGGTTACCGGGAGATCGGCCGCGGCACGACCGACGACGACGGCCGGCAGAGAGGCTTGCTCCCGCAGGGCGCGCGGCCTGTCCAGGGCACGTACCGGCTCACCTTTCACACCGGCGTCTACTTCGCGGCGCTCGGCTCCGAGAGCTTCTATCCCACCGTGTCGATCCTCTTCGAGATCCGGGACCCGGCGCAGCACCACCACATTCCACTGCTGCTCAGCCCTTACGGCTACACCACGTACCGCGGCAGTTGAGGGCGCGCCAGCGCGGACGCGTCTCCGGGCCGCGTGACCGGCTCGTCGTTGGCGCGCAGCGAGAGCTTCCTGCGGCCGGCGCCGTGGGGGCGCCGTTCAGGGGGAGATGAGGTAGATGACCGAGAAGGCCACGACGAGCGTCGTGGCTGCAATCGCGATGAGCTTGGGTACGGTCAAGTTGTCTTCGGTCTTCGGGTTGTCTGTGCTCATCGGGTGCCTCCGCGGTGCTCTCTGCGCGTCTCGCGCGCTCGTCTCCTGGCAGAAGGCGGACTCGTCGTCAACCCTGAGCCGGCCGCGACGGACCGGGCGCGCTCACGCCGGCGTCTCTGCCGTGGCGCCGGCCGCGACAGCGCCCTGTCCGCCCGCGTGCATCATGGCGAGCCTCACCACCTCCGGCAGCAGATCGGCGAGCAGATCACGCAGCGACGTCCGGTCGAGCTCGTGGCGCTCGACCCAGTCGAGGCTGGTCGCCTCCACGAACCCGATCCACCCGCGGAGGGCTACCCGGAGCGCCGGAGGTCGCTCGGCCACCGGCGTCTCGGCGAGCAGCTTGTCGAGGAAGCGGCTGCGCGTCTCCTCGATGATCGCCAGCACCTCGGCGTCCGAGCCGATGCCGCCCCGGAAGACGGCCGCATAGGAGATCCCCTGTCGCTCGACATAGGCCAGGTAGGCGTCGAGCCCGGTGCGCAGGCGCTCGGGCACCGGCACATCGTCGACGTCCAGCGACCGCTCGACGAGCTCGCGCGCCGCTTCGCGCAGGACGGCGATGTAGAACTCGCGCTTGGTCGGAAAGTAATGGTAGAGGAGCCCTTTCGAGATGCCCGCGGCCTGCGCCACCTCGTCGATGGCGACGTCGTCGTAGGCTCGCTGGCTGAAGAGCTCGAGCCCCAGCGCGAGCAGCTGCGCGCGCCGAGCGTCGACGTCGAGCCGCTGCCGGGGCGGCTTGCCCTCGCCGCGCCGGGACGTCGCGGCGCGGGACGGCTTTCGTGTCGAGATCATGAGCGGGCGGGTACTTTACGCTCCTGCCGATCCGGGTTCAATCTCGGCAGAAGCGGCGACTCTGCTCCATACGTCGCGCGGGCGGCGTTCCTGGCGCCTTCGTCCCGTGCGCGTCGTCGGTGCGCCGCCGCGCGTCATCGCCTGTCGCGCGGGGCGTTTCTTGCGGTGCGGCTGTCGGCGTCGTCTTTGCTCTCGTGGCGCTCTCGCGTTGTGCATCCCCGGGATGTGCAGGAGGGAGACATGCAGCATCTCATGATGTCCGCTCTGGGCGCCGTCCTCCTCGCGACGACGCTTGCAGGCGCGGCGTTGCCCGAGCGCCCGGTCCGCCCGCTCACAGCGGCGCTGAGCGGGCGGGACGAAGTGCCCGGTCCCGGCGATCCGAACGGGAGCGGGGCGGCCCGTCTCGCCCTCGATCTCGCCCGCGGCGAGGTCTGCTTCGACCTGGTCGTGACCGGCATCTCCCCGGCGATCGCGGCGCGCGTTCACGAGGGCCCCGCCGGCCGCGCGGGCCGGGGCTTCATCACGCTGATGCCCCCGACGGGCGGCAGCTCCAGCGGCTGCGTGCCCGCGCCTCGCGACGACCTCAGGGCGTTGCTCGCCGATCCGGCGATGTATTATGTCGCCGTCCGCACCGCGGATTTCCCCGAAGGCGCGCTGCGAGGCCAGCTCTCCCGGTGAGATAGACTATTCGGCGATGAGGAGAGAGCTCGACGCAAAGGCGCCAAGGCGCAAAGATGCATGGTAATTGTCTTTTTTGCGCCCTGGCGTCTTTGCGCCTTGGCGTTGAACTCTCTCTCCTGATCTCTGGCCGGACTCCTGGCGGGCGGGGCTAGCCCCCCCAGAGGAGCTTCTTCAGCCGGATCTCCGTGATCTTCCGCTGCTCCTCCGCGGCGATGCCCAGCTCCTCCTCCGGCGTGTGCTCGATCCGCTCCCGCAGCATCGTGAGCATCTCGTCCGCGCTCTTGCCCGTGGCGCACACGATGTAGATGAACCCGAACTTCTCGTCGTAAAGGCGGTTGTACAGCGCCATCTCCTCCCGCGTCTCGTGCGCCGCCGCGCTCATCCCCGCCTGCTCCTGGCTCGAGAAGCGCCTCGCCGCCGCGCTCGTCTCCGCCGCATCCGCCTGCGCCCTGGTCTCCCCGATGCGCGGGTGCGCGCGGAACGCCTCCAGCCAGTCCTCCGGTCCGAGCCGCGCGAACCCCTGCGCCGCCGCCGCCAGCAGGTGCTCCTCGTCGCGGAACGGCCGCGCCGCCGCCATCTGCGACGACCACGCGGGCGACCCGCACGCCGCGCGGAGCTCCGCCGCCGCCTCCAGCTCCGTGAGCGCGTTGAGCCAGCGGAGCCGCTGCACCGCCGCCCCGCTCCGGGTCGCCCTCCCGAGGATGCGGAGCCGGCTCACGCCGCCGTCCGGATAGATGTTCAGGCGGACGTGCGTGAACGGCCCCGCCGCGCGGAGCTCTTCTTCGAAGAGGTGACGCGTGTGCGCCTGCAGCTTCGTCCGCGGCACGATCTCCCGCCACGCGCTCGCCCCGGCGAGCTCCTCCGCCGCGCGCCCCGCCGCGTCGATCCCCTCGATCATGCAGGTGTCGGGGTAATTGCCCTTGAAATGGTTCGTGTCGACCTCGATCCGGCTGATCTCCCCCTGCGCCGCGAGCGCCACGAGCGCCCAGTCGTACCCGGGCCCGCGCCGGCGGCGCGTCTCCCAGCCGTCTCCCATGTTCGCCGCCCGGCCGGGCATGATCAGGTTGTGGCGAACCCCGAAGAACATGTCGCTGCACGACAGCACGCTCGCCCCGTTCTCCGCGGCCGCAAGGTCGATCTCCGCGCCAGGGCGATCGAGCCGCCGCCAGTCGGGGACGGCGTCGCCGTACACGCGGAGCCGCGCCACCCCGCCGTCCGGATAGATGTTCAGGCGAAGGTGCGTGAACCGCGACGAGCAGCTCACCGCGAACGCGTTCTGCGCGTCGCCCGCGAGCGGCGAGCGCGGCAGGACCTCGACCCAGTGCGTCCCCGGATCGAGCAGCTCGTCGACCCGCGCGTCGGGCCGCGCGGCGCACGCCTCGATCGAGCAGTGCTCCGGGTAATTGCCCCGGAAGAACGCCGTATCGACGACGACCCCGCGGAGGATCCCGGGGATCCCCAGCCGGACGAGGCACCAGTCGAACCCGGGAGTCCGTCGCCTGCGCGTCTCCCAGCCGTCCATCCATTTGCCGCGATCGGTGTACTCGTGCTCGAGGAACACCGGCTTCGACGCCCTGAGCAGGTTCTCCTTCGGCGCGAAGAACTCGTCGTTGGCCGCGAGCACAGCGCCGCCCAGGCGCTCCGACGCCAGGTCGAGCGCCCCCGCGAACGCCGCCCCTGTCACGCCTCTCGCTTCAACCATCTCCCTCTCGCCTCCCTGGCGAAGCCCCCGCGCTCGTAGACCTTCTCGCCGCGGAGGTACGTGGCCTGAACGACGCCGTGCAGCTCCTCCCCGGCGTACGGCGTCACCTTGTGCCGGTGCTGGATGAGCGGCGGCTCCACCCGGAAGGTCGCCTCGGGATCCCAGATCACGAGATCCGCGTCGAACCCTCTCTGGATCTCCCCCTTGCGGCGCAGCCCGGCGAGCCGCGCCGGCCCCCGGCACAGCCACGCCCCGAGCCGCTCGAGCGGGATGCCCCGGCGCCGGGCGTCGGTCCAGACGATCGACAGGCCGAGCTGCAGGCTCGAGATCCCGCCCCAGGCCGCGTCGAAGTCGCCGGCCTCCAGCCGCTTGAGCTCGGGGGTGCACGGGGAGTGATCGGAGACAACGAGATCGATGAGCCCGCCCTGCAGCGCGGCCCAGAGCTCCTCGCGGTTCTCGCGCTCCCGGATCGGCGGGGCGCACTTGAACGGCGTCGCGCCGTCCGGGATCTCCTCCGCGGCGAAGTGCAGGTAGTGCGGCGTCGTCTCGGCGGACAGCGCGGCGCCGCCGTCGCGCGCCCGCCGCAGGATGCCGAGGGCCGTCGCCGACGAGAGGTGGACCACGTGCGCCGCCGCGCCCGTCGCCTGGCAGAGCGACGCGAGCAGGGCGATCGCCTGGTCCTCCGCCTCGCGCGGCCGCGAGCGCAGGTAGGCGGCGTACGTCCGCGGATCGAGGCCGGCGAGCGCCGCGCGCGCCGCGTCGATCGGGCCGGGGAGCTCGGCGTGCACGAGCAGCGGCGCCCCCGTGCCCGCGAGCACCTCGAGCGCCGCCCGCAGGTCCGCCTCGGCGACGTGGCCGAACTCCGCCACGCCCGAGTCGACCATGAAGCACTTGAACCCGAGCGCGCCGGCCTCGAGCAGCGGAATCAGCTCTCCCGCGTTGCCCGGGACGGCGCCGCCCCAGAAGCCCACGTCGACGAGGCACCGGCCCTCCGCCGCGCGCGCCTTTTCCTCGAGGTTCGCGACGGTGGTCGTGGGCGGGATGCTGTTGAGCGGCATGTCGACGAGCGACGTGACGCCGCCCGCGGCCGCGGCGCGCGTCGCCGTCTCGAACCCCTCCCACTCGGTCCGCCCAGGCTCGTTGATGTGCACGTGCGCGTCGACAAGCCCGGGCATCACCACAGCGCCCTGCGCGTCCACGACGGGACAGCCCTCCGGCACCTCGTCATGGCCGGCGACGTCGACGATCGTGCCGCCCTGGATGTGCACCGAGGCCGGTCGCACGGCGCCCCCGGTGACCACCCGCAACCCGCGAACGATGAGGTCCGGCGTCATCAGGGCCTCGAAGGTACCACGGCGCCGGGATGCCAGGCTTGAGCTCCCGCCGCCCAGCTCCTACTGTGCTCGCGTGAGCGCCGCTGATCGAGCTGCGCCGCGCCAGGGCGGCGCGCCCGGGAGCAGCCCCGTTCCCTGGGACCCGCTCTTCTACGAGAAGAGCCGGCTCTACTGGCCCATCCGTCCCCGGGCCGAGGTGTTCGCGGGGTGCGCCGCCTGGCCGCCCGTCGAGGACTACAACCGGGCGCTCGGCGACGGCTTCCCCGTGCGCTTCGCCGAGCAGGCGCCGCGTCCGCGGCGGCGCAGGCGACGCGCGCCCGTGGACCCTGCGGCGCTGTACGACGCGCGCATCCACGTCGAGGGGCGCGTGCCCACGCGGCCGAGCAACTGGCACGACTTCCTCAACATGCTCGTGTGGGCCGCGTTCCCGCGCGCCAAAGCGGAGCTCCACGCCCGCCAGCACCGCGCGATCGCCGCGCGCCTCGAGCCCGGCGCGGAGGCGCTCCCTCCCGCGCGCACGCGCGAGCTGGACGGGCTCGCGCTGCTCGACGAGGGCGGGCTCCTGCTGCTTTACGACGCGCGCCGCGCGCCGCTCGCCGACGCCTCCGACCTGCGCCGCTTCGCCGACGAGGCGCGGGACGCCGTGCAGCGCGGCGACGCCGCGGCGCTCGTCTTCGGCCACGCGCTCTACGAGAGCCTCCTCCAGCGCGGCCCGCCGGTCCACGCCATGGTGCAGCCGATCCCGTGCGAGGCCCCGCTGCCCGAGGCGCCGGACGCGCTCGTCGCGCTGGCCGACGCGCGCCTCTGCGAGGCGCTGCGGTCGCCGGGCACCTTCGCGCACCCCGAGCGCAGCGCGCGTCTCCCGCTCGACGAGCGCGCCCTGTGCAGGTGAGCGGCGCCGCGGCGGGGTAGGGGAGGCGGCCAGCGCGCCGGTGCGCAGCGGTGCTGTGCATTTTCGCACAGCCGGCGCGCGCATTTGCCGCCTCCCCGGTACGCTGCGGGCGGCGCATGCTCGCGCGGCGTGGCCGGGAGAATCGCATCGTGATGAGCTGGGACGACCTGCGGTATCTCCTCGCCCTCTCCCGGGCGGGCTCCCTCGCCGGCGCTGGCCGCGCGCTCGGCGTCGATCACACGACGGTGGGCCGCCGGGTCGAGGCGCTCGAGGCGTCGCTCGGCGTCCGGCTGTTCGTGCGGTCGCCCTCGGGCTACGCGCTCACCAGCGAGGGCCTGAGCCTGATCCCCGACGTCGCGCGGGTCGAGGAGGCGATCCTCGGCATCGAGCGCGGCAGCCTCGGGCGCGATCAGCGCCTCACGGGCGCCGTGCGCGTCACGGTCGCCGAGGCGTTCGGCAGCCGCTTCCTCGCGCCCCGGCTGGGCGCGCTCCACGCGGCGCACCCGGGGATCTCGGTCGAGCTGGTGACGGCGATCCGCGCGCTCGATCTCTCCCGGCGGGAGGCGGACATCGCGGTCCGCTTCTTCCGCTCGGCCGAGGGCGGCCTCGTGGTCCGCAAGGTGGGCGTCGTCGGCTGGGCTGTCTACGCCGCGCGCGCGTACGTCGAGCGGCGCGGCGCGCCCACCGCGGCCGATCTCCCGGCGCACGCGCGCATCGGCATCGAGGCGCCCGGCGCCATGCCGCCGGAGCACGTCTGGTTCGAGCGCATGGCCGCCGGCGGCCCCTGCGTCTTCCGCAGCAACAGCACCGCGTGCATGCTCGGCGCCGCGCGCGCCGGGATCGGCGTCGCGCTCCTGCCGTGCTTCATCGGCGATCTCGAGCCGGACCTCGCGCGCGTCGCCCTGCCGGACGAGCCCCGCCGCGCCGTCTGGCTGACCGTGCACCGCGACCTCCAGCACACCCCCCGCGTGCGCGCGGTGCTGGACGCGATCGCGCGCGTGCTGGCCGAGGAGCGCGCGCTCCTCGGCGGCGACGCCCGCCCCCCGCAGCCTCCGAGCGGCCCGATCGAGGACGGGCGCGCCCGGGTCACGCCCCGCAAGCTCCGACGAACCAAGGAGACGAAACGATGACCACCGCCCCGCTTCACCTGTATATCGGCAGCAAGAACCTCTCGTCCTGGTCGCTCCGGCCGTGGCTCGCGATGTCCCACGCGGGCGTGCCGTTCGAGGAGCACGTGATCCCGTACGAGCTCCCCGACTGGGTCGACCGGGTGGCCCAGCGCTCGCCGACGCGCAAGGTGCCTGTCCTGCGCCACGGCGAGCTCGTCGTGTGGGAGTCGCTCGCCATCTGCGAGTACGTGGCCGAGGTCTTCCCCGGAGCGCGGCTGTGGCCCGAAGGGCGGGAGTCCCGCGCCGTCGCGCGCGCGGTCAGCAGCGAGATGCACTCGGGCTTCTCCGACCTGCGCCGCGAGCTGCCGATGGACATCGCGCGGCGGCACCCGCGGCGCGACGTCTCGGACGGCGCTGCCCGCGACATCGCCCGCGTCCTCGGGATCTTCGGCGACTGCCGCGCCCGGTTCGGTCAGGGCGGGCCGTTCCTGTTCGGCGCCTTCTCGATCGCGGATGCGATGTTCGCGCCCGTCGTGACGCGCCTGCTCTCGTACGACGTCGAGATCGACGAGGTCGCGCGGGCGTACGCGGCCACGATCACCTCGCTCCCCGCGATGGCGCGCTGGGCCGCGGCGGCCGCGGAGGAGGTCGCCAGGAACCCGCACATCACCGCGCCGGCCGGCAGCTCGTACACGAAGGCGGCCGGCGGCGCGCCGGGGAGCGCCGCGGCGCCCTGAGCGAGCGGCGCTCCCCTCAGGGCGGCCGCCGCGCCGAGAGCGCGTAGACGAGCGGCAGGCGGCGCCCGAACCTCTTCATGCGGAACTGCCCCGGCGGACCTTCCTCCATGTCCGGGAAGATGTCGTAAGGCGACCAGTCGAGCTCGCGGAGCCGCTCCAGCGTGAGGCCCGCGTCGAGCAGCGCCGTCACCACCGTCCCGATCCCGTGGTTGAAGCCGACCTCCTGGAGCGACACGGGCGCGTCGCGGTCGGCGTACGTGCCCGTCTGCTCGGTGTGGATCGGCTCGCCCTGCCCGTCGTACGCATAGGCGACGCGCTCGAACGTGTCGTCGAAGATCCACACGACGGGGTGGAACTCGATGAGGTGCAGGACGCCCCCCGGCTTCAGGCACGCGGCGGCCGCGCGCGCCCAGCGCGCCATGTCCGGGAGCCACCCGAGGACGCCGTACGAGGTGAAGACGATATCGAACGTCTCCCCGCCGAGCGCCGCGGGGGCATCGTAGGTATTCGCCTCGACGAAGCGCGCGTCGAGCGAGAGCTCCTCGGCGAGCGCGCGCGCGGCCTTGATGGCCTCGTCGGAGAGGTCCAGCCCGGTGACGCGCGCGCCGAGGCGCGCCCAGGAGAGCGTGTCCTGCCCGAAGTGGCATTGCAGGTGCAAAAGCGTCTTGTCGCGCACGTCGCCGACCTGATCGAGCTCGATGGTCTTGAGCGAGCTCGCGCCGGCCCGGAACGAGGCCAGATCATAGAACTTCGAGGCCAGATGTACCCGGGTGCGCTCGTTCCACGCGGCGCGGTTCAGCGCGAACCAGTCGGCTTCGGCCATGCCGCCACCCTATCACGGCGCCCGCCGCGCTGTCTGCGCCAGCGCCGCCGCCCGCGCCCGGGGGCCGCGCGCCCCCGGGCTCATCACCTCATTCACCCGATCGCCGACTCAGCACGGCGGCGCTCACTGGGGGGCAGCCGCCTTCGGGTCGTATCCCAGGTTCGGCGACAGCCACCGTTCCACCTCCTCGACCGCCATCCCCTTGCGCTTGGCGTACTCCGCTACCTGATCCCTGCCGAGGCGCCCCACCATGAAATACCGCGCCTGCGGGTGCGCCAGGTAGATGCCGCTGACGCTCGCCGCCGGCATCATCGCGTGGGTCTCGGTCAGCTCGATGCCGACCGAGGGCGCGTCGAGCAGCGAGAACAGCTTGGGCTTCTCTGTGTGATCCGGGCACGCCGGATACCCGAACGCCGGCCGGATCCCGCGGTACTTCTCCTCGATGAGCTCCTCGTGGGTCAGCGCCTCTCCCGCGCCGTATCCCCAGTCCCTGCGCGCCCGCGCGTGGAGCAGCTCCGCGAACGCCTCCGCGAGCCGGTCCGCGAGCGCCTTCGCGATGATCGCGCTGTAGTCGTCCCTGTCCTTCTCGTACGCGCGCACCACCTCATCGAGCCCGAGCCCGGCCGTCGCCGCGAACGCCCCGACGTGATCGGCGAGCCCGCTCTCCCGCGGCGCCACGAAGTCGGCGAGCGACAGGTACGGCCGCTCGCCGCCCACGGCCTTCTCGCCGTCCTCCTCGGCGGCGCCCGCGCCGGCTGCCTTCACCTGCTGCTGGCGCAGCATGTTGAACCGGACGAGCTCGCGCGCGCGCGCCTCGTCCTCGTAGAGCACGATGTCCCGCTGCTCCCCGCTCGCCGGCCAGAAGCCGTAGACGCCCCGCGCTTGGATCATGGCGCCATCGATGATCCGCTGCAGCACCTTCTGCGCGTTGTCGAACAGCTCGCGCGCCGCCTCGCCGTACTGCGGGTGCTCCAGGATCTGCGGGAACGGCCCCCGGAGCTCCCAGGCGGTGAAGAAGAACGTCCAGTCGATGTACCTCGCGATCTCCGAGAGCGGGACGTCGTCCACCACGCGCCGCCCCGTGAACGCCGGCGTCGCGATGTCCTCGGGCCGCCACGCGATCTTGAGCCGCCCCTCGTCCGCCGCGGCGAGCGTCACCAGCGGCTTCGCCCGCTTCCTCGCGAAGAGCTCGCGCAGCTTGGCCTGCTCCGCCCGGTTCTGCGCGTCGAAGGTCTCCCGGTTCGCCTCGTCGAGCAGGCTCGACACGACGCCCACGGCCCGCGACGCGTCGAGCACGTGCACCACCGTGCCGCTGAACTCCGGCGCGATCTTCACGGCCGTGTGCTGCCGGCTCGTCGTCGCCCCGCCGATGAGCAGCGGCAGCCGGACGCCACGCCGCTCCATCTCGCGCGCCACGCTGACCATCTCGTCGAGCGACGGCGTGATGAGGCCGCTCAGCCCGATCATGTCGGCCTTCTCGCTCAGCGCGGTCTCCAGGATCCTGTCCTGGGGCACCATCACGCCGAGGTCGATCACCTCGTAGTTGTTGCACCCGAGCACCACGCCCACGATGTTCTTGCCGATGTCGTGGACGTCGCCCTTCACGGTCGCCATCACGACCTTCCCGTGCGACGACGAGGCGCCCGCGGCCCTCTCGGCCTCCATGAACGGCATGAGGTACGCGACCGCCCGCTTCATCACCCGGGCGCTCTTCACCACCTGCGGGAGGAACATCTTCCCGGCGCCGAACAGCTCGCCGACGATCTTCATCCCGTCCATCAGCGGCCCCTCGATGATGGAGAGCGGCTTGTCGTACTTCTTCCGCGCCTCCTCCACGTCCGCCTCGATGAAGTCGACGAGCCCCTTCACGAGCGCGTGCGACAGCCGCGCCTCGACCGGGCCCTCGCGCCAGGCGAGGTCGAGCTCCTTCTTCTTCCCCTTGCCCTTCACCTGCTCGGCGAACTCGACGAGCCGCTCGGTCGCGTCCGGGCGCCGGTTGAAGATGACGTCCTCGACCCGCTCGAGCAGGTCCTTCGGGATGTCCTCGTAGACCGCGAGCTGCCCCGCGTTCACGATGCCCATGTCCATGCCGGCGCGGATCGCGTGGTAGAGGAAGGCCGAGTGCATCGCCTCGCGGACGACGTTGTTCCCGCGGAACGAGAACGACAGGTTCGACACGCCGCCGCTCACGCGCGCCCCCGGGCAGGTCGCCTTGATGATCCGCGTCGCCTCGATGAAGTTCCTGGCAAACTCGTTGTGCTCCTCGATGCCTGTCGCGATCGCGAGGATGTTCGGGTCGAAGATGATGTCCTGCGCGTCGAAGCCGACCTCCTCGGTGAGGAGCTCGTAGGCGCGCTGGCAGATCGAGACCTTCCGCTCCACCGTCTCGGCCTGGCCGACCTCGTCGAACGCCATCACAACGACGCCCGCCCCGTAGCGCCGGACGGTGCGCGCCTTCTTGAGGAAGTCCTCCGGCCCCTCCTTGAGGCTGATCGAGTTGACGATCCCCTTGCCCTGGATGCACTTGAGCCCCGCCTCGATGACCGACCACTTCGAGCTGTCGACCATGATCGGGATGCGGGCGATCTCGGGCTCGGTGGCGATGAGGTTCAGGAACGTCGTCATCGCCTGCTCGGAGTCGAGCATGCCCTCGTCCATGTTGACGTCGAGGATGTTCGCCCCGCCGCGCACCTGATCGAGCGCCACCTCCAGCGCGGTCGTGAAGTCGCCCCTCTTGATGAGCTCCATGAACCGGGCCGAGCCCGTCACGTTCGTCCGCTCGCCGATCATCAGGAAGTTCGTGTCGGGCCGGATGACGAGCGTCTCCAGGCCGCTGAAGCGCCCGAAGCCGTCGCGCTCGGCGGGCACCTGCCGCGGCCTGAGCCTCGCCGTCGCCCGGGCGATCGCGCGGATGTGGTCCGGCGTCGTCCCGCAGCAGCCGCCGACGATGTTCACGAGCCCGCCCTCCGCGAACTCCGCGAGCAGCCGCGACGTTGTCTCCGGGAGCTCGTCGTACTCGCCGAACGCGTTGGGCAGGCCCGCGTTCGGGTAGCAGCTCACCCGCGCCCGCGCGAGCTTCGCGAGGTCCACGAGGTAGGGCCGCATGTCGCTCGCGCCGAGGGCGCAGTTGAGGCCCACGCTGAGCGGGCTCGCGTGCTCCACGCTCGTCCAGAACGCGTCGATCGTCTGGCCTGCGAGCGTCCTGCCGCTCCTGTCGGTGATCGTCACGCTGAGCATGATCGGCAGGCGCCGCCCCTTCTCCGCGAAGACCTCCTCGATCGCGACGAGGCACGCCTTCAGGTTGAGCGTGTCGAGGAACGTCTCGGCGAGGAGCACGTCGACCCCCCCGTCGACGAGCCCGCGCACCTGCTCGGCGAACGCCCGCGCCAGCTCGTCGAACGTGACAGCGCGGAACGACGGGTCGTTCACGCTCGGCGAGATCGAGAGCGTCTTCGGCGTCGGCCCGATCGACCCCGCCACGAAGCGCGGCTTGTCGTGCGTGCGCGCCGTCCACGCGTCGGCCGCCTTCCGCGCGATCTGCGCCGCGGTCAGGTTGATCTCGTAGGCGAGCGACTCCAGGCGGTAGTCGGCCTGGGCGATCGAGGTGCCGGTGAAGGTGTTCGTCTCGATGATGTCGGCGCCCGCCTCGAGGTACGCGCCGTGGATCTCGGCGATGACGTCCGGCCTCGTCAGCACGAGCAGATCGCTGTTGCCCTTGAGGTCGATCGCGTGGTCGCGGAAGCGCTCGCCGCGGTAGTCGGCCTCGCCCAGGCGGTAGCGCTGGATCATCGTGCCCATCGCCCCGTCGAGGCACAGGATCCGGGTGTCGAGGATCTCTTCGATGCGCGCGGGGCGTTCGCTTCCGTTCATGGCTCTGCTCGTCTCCTGTGCCTCTTGCCCGTGGGGGCTCCGGCCGCGGAGCCGCCGTCCTGCGGGGCGGGCTGCGCGATCCGGGTCCACCCCGGCGAGCGGCAAATATATCTCTCAATCCGGATGGTAGGATTGGAGACTGGCGGTCCCGCTCCCGCGCGTCAAGCACTGGCGTCGGCCGGGCAAGGGGCGGCTGCTCCACGCGGGGGCGAGCGGATCGGGCGGCCTCGTCGCGCCGGGCCGGTGGCCTGGCCGCGCCCGACCCGGGCCTTCGCCACGCCGGACCGCTGATCCGGGCCTTGCCGGACGCCGTGGCGGCTGAGGCACTGGCGGATATCGCTGGAGGTGCGTATCTTTGGCTAGCCCTGAGCACCCCACCCCAGGGCACGGCCGGCCGGGCTCACGCAGGGTCGACCTTCGACCCGCGGGGCGAGCGCCCTTCGGGAAAGAACCCGCCGTCCCCCGCCGGACAAAGCACGCAGAGGAGATTCAGGATGATCACGATCACAGAGAAGGCAGCCGAGAAGGTGATGGAGATCGCGACAGCGGAGGAGCTGCTGGGGCAGGGGTTGCGCTTGCGCGTCGTGGGAGGCGGATGCGCAGGCTTCTCGTACGACCTCTACTTCGAGGACAAGCCCACCGAGTTCGATGAGGAGTTCGAGGACCGTGGAATCAAGCTCTACATCGACCCGTTGAGCTTCCAGTACCTCGACGGGACCGAGATTGACTACGTGGAAGGCCTCCACGGCTCGGGCTTCAAGTTCAGCAACCCGACGGTGAAGAGCACCTGCGGTTGCGGCTCGTCGTTCTCCGTCTGATCCGGCTCGCTCCTCCCCGGAACCTCGCTTCCGTCCTGGCTCGCTCCGGCCCTCGCCGGAGCGGGTGACGTGAGATGCACACGGGCAGCCTGAGCGCTTCCGCCCGGAGCATCCAGACCTTCCCGACTCTCTGGCGCATCCTCTTTGCTTCCGTGCTCGCGCGGGCGAGCCGGAGCCGTCGTGCGCCAGGGGTTCGCGCCATGGTGCACAAGCTGCCCGCCCGGGGCGGCATGCCAACTGCATCGCAGCCTTGGTGGGCTGCTCCCTTCTGAATCTCGAACCAACCGCGCCGTCGGCAAGTGCCGGCGGAGCGATCAACGCGATCGAGGTCCGCCGCAAGGCGGCCTCGAGAGCAGGAGTCGAGGCCCGGCGCAGGCCGGCCTCATCAATCGAACCGGGGTCGTCGGACCTCGAAGGAAACCCTGTGCAAACGTCCCGAGATCAGGCCAGCGCGGTTTCGCGCTACATCACGCATGTTCGGCAGATCCCGGAGCTGTCGCGCGAGGAAGAGGTCGAGCTCGCTCGACGGTGGCGGGACCACGGCGACGAGCAGGCCGCGGCCGCGCTCGCGCTCGCGAACCTGAGGCATGTTGTCTCGATCGCGATCAGCTACCGGCGTTACGGAATCCCTCTCTCCGACCTCATCGCCGAGGGGAACTTCGGGATCGTCCATGCGATCCGCAAGTACGACCCCGATCGCGGAAATCGCTTCGTGACCTACGCGGCCTACTGGATCCGGGCGTACATCCTGAACCACGTCATCCACTCCTGGAGCCTGGTGGGCGTGGGCTCGGGCCCGCTCCGCTCGAAGATGTTCTTCCGGCTCCGCCGGGAGCGGGCACGTATCGCCGGCCTCGTCGGCGAGGGGGAGGAGGGCGATCGCCTGCTGGCCGAGAAGTTCGGCGCGCCCGCGGAGAAGGTGCTGGAGATGGCCCACCGGCTGGAAGCCCGGGACGTCTCGCTCGACACCAAGGTGTTCGAGGACGGCGCCCGGTCGCTTGTCGACACCCTGCCGGCGGACGACCAGGACCAGGAGGAGCGCTTCTCGCGCGCGGAGGAGGGGGCGCTGCTCCGCGAGCGGCTCACGCAGGCGGTGGAGAACCTCGACCCGCGCGAGCGGTACATCGTCGAGACCCGGATGATGGCGGACCCGGAGGAAGAGCTCTCGCTCGCCGAGATCGGGCGTCGCCTGGGCGTATCGCGCGAGCGGGCTCGGCAGCTCGAGGCGCGCGCCAAGAAGAAGCTGCGCGACCGGCTCCAGCCGCTGGCCGCGTAGCGCCTTGCCACACGTGAGCGCTCGTCGAGCACAAAAGCACGGAGCCCCGCCGGGGCGGGGCTCCGTGGTCGCAGGGGACGTAAGCCGAGTTCTGTTGCGCGGGGGGTCGCCCCCCTCGCGCCGGCGATCATTCCTCTAGGACGCGCGTCGCCGCGCGCCTCAAGCAGCCAACCCGGAGGCCTGGGGCGGGCAGCCCTTGCCGCGACGGCTGTCGCCGTCGTGGACGCCTCCCTACGCGGCCTTGCTCCAGGTGGGGTTTGCCGTGCCGCCCTTGTTGCCAAGGGCGCGGTGGGCTCTTACCCCGCCGTTTCACCCTTGCCGCGCGGCGCGCCGGCGGCGGCTCGGAGCGCTGCCCTTGCGGGCAGGGGGCTCCTCGCCCTCGCGAGGCGCGCGGCGCGGCGGTCTGTTCTCTGTGGCACTTTCCTCGAGATCGCTCTCACCGGGCGTTACCCGGCACCCTGCCCTGCGGAGCTCGGACTTTCCTCCCGCGCCCGGGTTTCCCCGGCCGCCGGCGATCGCCTGTCCCGCTGCGACGCGGCGAACATAGCGAAGCGCAGGCCGATCGCCAACACCTGCGCGTGGCGCCGGGGCCGGCGCTGCTGGAGCCGCTGGGCGGGCCTGGCGGTGCTCGGCGCCAGGGGGCGACGCTGGGCCCGCGGAGACGGCGGCCGGGTGGAGACATCCCGCCGGCCGCGCCGGCTCATTGCGCTGGACCGGTCGCTCTCTCTCGGGGCGTTCTGTGACATCTGGGGCAATTCGCCCGGCCACGCCCCGGGCGCGTCGCGAGGCGCCCCTGTCCGTCCTGGCGGATCCGCGCGACAGCGCTCCGCTCCTCGATGTCGGTGCTGCGCGTGATGCGCTCGATGGGAAGTCGAGCAGAACCAGAGCGCAAGATGGCGGCGCTGCTCCGGGAACTCGACATCACCGCGGAGGGGCACTCCTTCCCTCCGCGTCAGGCCGGCGTACCGACTTCGTGCCATACGCCGGGTCGGCTCATGTCACCTGGTAGGGGCGCAGACAGCCCCGCCGGATCCGACGGCGCGGTCCTCGACGCCCGGCGAGGGCGCGCCTCTGGCGTGGTGCGCTCTTCGCGTCAGGTACGGCGGAGCTTCTGCGCCATCTGGGCGCCCAGCTCGGCGGAGCGATTGGACGCGGCCTCGACAGCGTCGATGAGCGTGCGCCGGAGGCCGCCGGCCTCCAGCGTGTGGAGGCCGGCGATCGCCGTACCGCCGGGGCTCGTCACCATGTCCTTCAGGCGGCCGGGGTGCTCGCCTGTCTCGAGCTGGAGCTTGGCGGCGCCGTACACCGTCTGCGCCGCGAGCAGCAGCGCGGCGTCCCGGCCGAGGCCGACCTTCACGCCGCCGTCGGCGAGCGCCTCGATCATCAGCATGACGTAGGCGGGGCCGCTGCCCGAGAGGCCGGTCACCGCGTCGAGCAGCGACTCGTCGAGCACGACAACGCGGCCGACCGCCTGGAACAGGATCCGCGCGATCTCGACGTCGTCGCTCGTCGCGTGGCTCCCGGCCGCGATCGCCGTGGCGCCGGCGAGCGCGATGGCGGCGGTGTTCGGCATGCTGCGGATGACGCGCGCGCCTTGCGGCAGGCGCGCCTCGAGGGCGTCGATCGGCACGCCGGCCGCGATCGAGATGACGACGTCGTTGCCGCCGAGCCCCGCCGAGATGGGGGCGAGGATGCGATCGACGATCTGCGGCTTGACGGCGATGACCAGGACGTCAGCCCACCGGCAGAGCGCGTCGTTGTCCTCGGTTGTCTCGATGCCGTAGCGCTCGTGTAGAAACGCGAGCCGCTGGCCCTTGAGATCGCTCGCCCGGATCTGCCCCGCGCCCACGGCGCCCCCCTGGAGCAGGCCTCGGATGAGCGCCTCTGCCATGTTCCCACCGCCAAGAAACCCGATCTTGCGCTCTCGCAATCGGCCCTCGTCGCTCTGCATCGCTCGCCTCCAGGAGCGCGCACCCTAGCAGCCCTGCCGAGCCCGCGGCTCAAATCTCGACGGGCGCCGTCGCCGGCGGTCGCGCCGCCAGGGACGGCGCGCGGCGCCACCCGACCTTGTCAGCGGGCGGGTTGACGTTATTTCTGCGGCGGAATGAACGCCGTGCGTCCCCTGTTCGCCGACGCAAGTACGGGACCCCTTCGAATGCCCGACGGAGATTCCATGATTCAAGCGGTTTCCTCTCGCTCCCGCGCTTCGGTCCTCGCGCTGCTCTCGATGGCGGCGCTCTCGCTCGGCGGGTGCGGTCAACAGGCTCACGCCACGCCTCCCTCCACCCAGGCCGCGGCCGTCGCGGCGTCCGACGCGGCGCCGCCCGTGTCGACCGTCACGCTCCCGCCGGCGCCGGCGCCGGTGCCGGCCACCTTCGACGTCGCCGCGCTCTCCGAGCGGGTCAGGCCCATGGTCGTCAACATCACGACGACCCATGAGTCCTCGGGCCGCGAGGGGCTCGATCCCTTCGAGTTCTTCTTCGGCCCCCAGGGCGGCCGCGGCGCCCCGCGCGGCGGTCCGCGACCCACGCAGACCGCGCTCGGAACCGGCTTCATCATCGACCCGAGCGGCTACGTGGTGACGAACGAGCACGTCATTCACGAGGCGTCCGGCGTCCGCGTCCGGCTCGCCGACGAGCGGGAGTTCGAGGCCGAGGTCGTCGGCCGCGATCCCAAGCTCGACCTCGCGCTCCTGCGCCTGAAGGGGGCGAGCGGCTTGCCCGTGGCGCCGCTCGGGACGAGCGAGCAGCTCCGGGTCGGCGAGCACGTGCTCGCGGTCGGCAACCCGTTCGGGCTCGGCCACACGGTCACGCTCGGCATCGTGAGCGCGAAGGCGCGGGCGATCGGCGCGGGGCCCTACGACGACTTCATCCAGACCGACGCCTCGATCAACCCGGGCAACAGCGGCGGGCCGCTGTTCAACTGGCGGGGCGAGGTCGTGGGCATCAACACAGCGATCCGCGCGGGCGCGAACGGCATCGGGTTCGCGATCCCGATCGACGCGCTGAAGGACGTGCTCCCGCAGCTCCGCGAGAAGGGGTTCGTCGAGCGCGGCAAGCTCGGCCTGCTGTTCCAGCCCGTCACGCGCGACCTCGCCGCGGCGCTCAAGCTGGACTCGCCGCGGGGCGCCCTCGTCGCCGAGCTCGAGCCGGGCGGCGCCGCCGCGCGCGCCGGCATCAAGGCGGGCGACGTGATCGTCGAGGTCAACGGCGTCCCGATCGTCCACGCCGAGGAGCTGCGGCGCAACGTCGCGCGCAACGCGCCCGGCTCCGAGATCAAGGTGACCGTCGTGCGCGCCGAGAAGCGGCACGAGGTCGTGGCCAGGCTGGACGCGCTCCAGGACGAGGAGGGCGACGCGGCGAGCCGCCCGCGGCCGACGCAGGGCGCCCGGCCCGATCGACAGCAGAGCGCCGAGAAGCTCGGCATCCAGGTCTCCGACGCGGCCGGCGGCGGGGTGCGGGTCGACGGGTTCGCGCCGGGCATCAACGTGCAGGAGATCCAGGTGGGCGACGTGATCCTCGAGATCAACGGCGCCCCGGTCAAGGACGTGGCCGGCCTCCGCGCGGCCATCGCCAAGGTCAAGGACGGGTCGGTCGCGCTCCTCAAGGTGCGGCGCGGCAAGGTCGTCCAGTTCGCCGCCGTGCCCCTCCCCGCCCGCTGATCCAGCCCCCGCGCTGCGCCGCCGGTCCCGCGCGGCCGGCGCGCGCCGGCGCTCCCGCTTCAGCCCACGCCCCGCCGCCCGCCGGCGGCCTCCTCCGCGCCCTCGGCCGCGCGCGCCGCCTCGGCCGCGCGCGCCGCCTCCTCGAGCGCGCGCTTCTCCGCCTCCGTCTGCTTCACGCGCTCCTCGAGCACGTCGGCGCCGAGGTAGCGGAAGACGTAGACGCCGCCGACGAACATGCAGAGGAACAGGGCGAGCACCCGCCAGAGCACGACGTACGGCACCACGAACGCGCCCTGCACCCAGGGCGACATGAGCGCGTTCGAGCCGAGCTCGGCGACGCCGCTCGCGCCGGGCGTCGGGGTCATGTAGAGCGCGAAATTGAGCAGCGTCTGGACCAGGATCACCTGGAAGATCGGCGGGCCCACCGAGACGAAGGTCGAGGGTGAGGTCGGGATGCCGAGCCCGAGCAGGATGAAGTAGGCGACGGCGAACCGCGAGTAGAAGAAGCCGAACGTGAGCAGCAGCGCGGCGGCGTAGGCGCGCTTGCCCCGGCGCATGTAGATGCGGAAGCCCCGGTGGAACTCGTCCACGCTCCGCAGCAGGCGCGCTGTCGTGCTGCCGGGCGCGGCGAGCGCGGCGTCGGCGCGGGCGCGCAGCCGGGGCACGCGCCGGGCGACCAGCAGGACGGCGCGCAGGAGCCTTCCGAGCGGCACCGAGAGCGCGCGGACGATCGCCTTGAGGAGCGGCGGGTACGCCGCCGCGGCGATCAGCGCGACAAGCCCGGCGCCGAACATGACGACAGTGAACAGGAGCAGCCACTCGATCTGCTGGCCCCCCTGCAAGACCAGCATCCCGCCCTGCCGCAGCGCGAAGATGGCCACGGCGGAGAGCAGGAAGAAAAGGACCGTGCACGAGGCGGCGAGCAGCGAGGCCGTGGCCATGTCGACCAGCCGCATGCCGCCGTGCACGAGCACCGCGGCCTGCGAGGGCGCCGCGCCGGCCTGCCCGGGGGTCACGCCGGCGCAGAACATCAGCACGAACTCCGAGGTGATCGCCGTGCGGACGCGGAGCCCGGGCCAGAGCACGCGCCCGAGGACCCAGATCCTGAGCCCCCCGAACACGCCCTCCTGCAGCGCCAGCGCGGCGCCGACGAGCAGCCAGCCCGGCCGCACGTGCGCGAGCCCGGCGGCGAGGCTCGCCTGCTTGTCGTGGATCTCGCTGTAGAGCACGTACGCGAACGACGCGAGCGTCAGCGTGACGATGAGCTGGATGCCTCGGATCAGGGTGGCGCGGTTCATACACGGGCGCGCGGACGGGGTGACCGCAGCGCATGCCCCTATACCCCGCGGCGGCGCGCGTGACCGTAACGCCGGCAGCCCTCCGGAGCGAGACGCCCCCGGGGCGGCCCCGGCCGCAGGACGCGCGCGCGTCCTGCGGCCGAGTGCGAAGGTCGCTTCGCGGCGGCGCTCTCTCGCGATGCGTCGCTCCGATCCGGCGCGCAGCGCGGGCCGCTGTTCGTCGACGCGCAGCGCGGGGCCGCGCGCTTCCGCGCCTTTAGAGCCCGCGGCGAGGAGATGTCTATTGCGTCGCCGAGGAGGGCTCGCAATGCTGCGCGCCTCATGGCGACACGCAAGATCGCTATCAGCACCGGCGGAGGCGACGCGCCCGGGCTCAACGCTGTCATCCGTGCGGCCACGCTCGCCGCGCTCGAGCGCGGCTGGGAGGTCTGGGGCATCCGGCAGGGGTACCGCGGGTTGCTCGAGGACGCTCCGGACGGGCTCATCCGGCTCGATCGCGAGCGCGTCCGGGGCATCGCGCACCTCGGCGGCACCATCCTGGGCACCGCGAACCGCGGCGATCCGTTCCACTACCCGACGCCGGGCGAGCACGGGCTCGTGCCGCGGGATCGGTCCGACGACCTCGTACGGCGCTTCCGCGAGCGCGGGTTCGACGCGCTCATCTCGGTGGGCGGCGACGGCTCGATGCGCATCGCGTACGAGCTCCTCCAGCGCGGGTTGCCGCTCGTCGTCGGCGTGCCGAAGACGATCGACAACGACGTCTGCTGCACGGACGTCACGTTCGGCTTCGACACGGCCGTCTCCATCGCGACCGAGGCGCTCGATCGGCTCCACACCACGACCGAGGCGCACGAGCGGGTCATGGTCGTCGAGGTGATGGGGCGGCACGCGGGCTGGATCGCGCTCAACGCCGGGATCGCCGGCGGCGCCGACGCGATCCTGATCCCGGAGATCCCGTTCCGGTACGACGCGATCGCCGACAAGATCCGCCTCCGGGAGTCTCGCGGCCGGCGCTTCTCCATCGTGGTCGCGGCGGAGGGGGCGTGCTCCGAGGGCGGAGAGCTGACCATCAAGGACGCGGGCGACGCCTTCCGCCGCACCGCCGTCCTCGGGGGCGTGGCCGAGCGCGTGGCGAAGGAGCTCGCGGTCCGCACCGGCAAGGAGGCGCGCTCCATGGTGCTCGGCCACCTGCAGCGGGGCGGCGGGCCGACGACGGCGGACCGCTTGCTCGCGCTCCGCTTCGGCGCGGCGGCGACGCGCTTCCTCGTCGAGGGCTGCGGGAGCGGGATGGTCGCGCTGCGCGCGAACCGGATCGAGCTCGTCCCCCTCGCCGAGGTCGCCGGCAAGACGAAGACCGTGCCGCTCGACTCGGACTCGGTGGTCACGGCCCGCGAGATGGGCCTGTGCTTCGGCGACGAGCCGCCCGGCCACTTCGCCGAGCGGTGACCCTGCGAGCGCGCGAGTCCGCCGCCGCCTGCCCCCTCCCGGCAAGAACCACCTGGATCGTCCGGTATCGCACCTCGGGCGTGGGCCTCATCGCTCCTCGCGTCAGCGGCCGGACGGCCCGCGTCCAGCCTCGTGTTTGACACTCGTCGACGGGGGCCGATATCTTGGGTTCCCCCTCCGAACCCGCGCATACCCCCGGAACATGACGAAAGTCCTCGTATTTGAGAGCGATCCGGCGTTCGCCGGGGAGCTCCGCACGGAACTTGGCCGCCTCGGCTGCACCGTCCAGGTGGTCGACGACGGCAACGTCGGCCTGCAGGTCGCTGCGGCCGATCGCCCTGACCTCATCCTGCTGTCGATCGAGCTGCCGCGCATGAACGGCTTCTCGGTCTGCAACAAGCTCAAGAAGGACGCGCAGCTCAAGGACGTCCCGCTCGTCATCATGTCGAGCGAGTCGAGCGAGGAGACGTTCGAGCAGCACCGGAAGCTCAGGACCCGCGCGGAGGACTACATCCACAAGCCGATCGCGTTCGGCGAGCTCCTCGAGCACATCCGCAACTACGTCCCGCTCGAAGGGGACGACGCGGAGGCCGATCCGATCATGATCGACGAGGCCGAGGTGCTCGAGGCCGACATCGACGAGGACTCGGGGGACCCCACCATCATCACGGCGACCGTCGTCGCGAACGGCGCGCGCGCGAGCGCCGCGCCGCCGCCACGGCCGCCGTCCGCCGCGCCGCCACGGCCGTCGTCCGCCGCGCCGCCGCGGCCGCTGTCCGCCGCGCCGCCACGGCCGCTGTCCGCCGCGCCGCCGTCCGCTGCGCAGGATCCGCGCGTCCGGACGTCGAGCCCGCCGAGGCCTTCGCAGGGGACGGCCGCGCGATCGGAGCCCCGCAAGCAGGACGAGGACATCGAGGAGTTCATCGGCGGCGCCTTCACCCGGCTGATCCGCGACGAGGACGAGCAGCGAGGCGACGACGAGCGCACCAAGTCCAGGTCCTCGGTCGTGCCGTCGACGCGGACGCCGGTGTCCACCTCGACGCCCCTGCCCGCCTCGGTGCCTCCGCCCGTGAGCTCGTCGCCGGTCGCCGCGTACCGCGCGCCTGTCTCCGAGCGCGGGGCCGCGTACCGCGCGCCTGTCTCCGAGCGCGCCGCATACCGCGCGCCCGTCTCCGAGCGGGGGCCCGCGTCCCGCGCGCCCGTCTCCGAGCCCGGGCGGCTGACCCCTGCGCCGTCGGCGCCGCCATCGCCGCCGCGCTCGGACGTCGACGCGGGCGAGATCGAGCGCCTGCGCGCCGAGCTGGACCGGACGAAGGACGAGATCGTCCGCCTCACCAAGGAGGTGGCCGCCGCGCGCGCGACCTCGCTCCGCCTGGAGAACGAGCTCTCCTCGACGAGCGATGGCAGCCAGGAGGCGGCCCGCCTGCGGCGCGAGGTCGACGAGCTCAGGGCGAAGCTCGCGACCGGCGGCGCCGCCAGGCCCGGCGGCGTGTCGAGCCGCGAGTTCCTCGATCTGCGCGAGGCGCTGAACAAGAAGGACAAGGAGATCCTCGGCCTCCGCGATCAGATGTCCCGCAAGGACAAGGAGCTCCTCGAGCTCCGGGACCAGGCGCTGTCGCTCGAGCGCGAGAAGGCCGATCAGATCGACAAGATCCTGGAGCTCGAGCGCGCGAGCGAGGACCTCGACGGGCAGGTCGCGTCGCTCCGCGCCGACAAGGAGCTCGCCGCCAAGCGCGCCGACGACTTCAAGGCGCGCGCCGACAAGCTGCAGGCGCAGGTCGCCGCGCGCGACGCGGAGCTGTCGGCGGCGCGGCAGGCGCTGATGGCCGCGGAGTCGGCGCACACGGACGCGCTCCGCGCCGCGGCGGAGGAGAGGTCCCAGGCGATCGAGGCCGCGGAGGCGTCGGCGCAGCGCGAGATCGAGGAGCGCACGCAGGCCGAGCGCGAGCGCTTCGAGGAGGCGACAGCGGCGCACCGCGCGGAGATCGACAGGCTGAGCGCCGAGCACGCCGCCCGGTCCGAGCAGCAGGCGGCCGAGCACCGCGCCGCCGTCGACAGGCTCGCCGGCGAGCACGCCGCGGCGCTCGAGCGCCTGAGGGCCGAGTCTGCCGCGACGGCGGACGGGCTGAGGGCCGAGCACGCAGCGGCGATGGACACCCTGAAGGCCGAGCACGCCGCGACGGCGGACGGGCTGAGGGCCGAGCACGCCGCGGGGCTGGACGCCCTGAAGGCCGAGCACGCCGCGGGGCTGGACGCCCTGAAGGCCGAGCACGCCTCGGCGGCCGAGGCGGCGCAGCGCGAGCAGGAGGCCGCCCTCGAGGCGCTCCGGCGCGAGCACGCCGCCGAGGCGGGGCGGCGCGACCGGGAGCACGCCGCCGCGCTGGACGCGGCGCGGGCCGAGCACGCCGCCGCGGTCGAGCGGCTCC
Source organism: Sorangium sp. So ce176 (assembly GCF_051519835.1). Classification (NCBI taxonomy): domain Bacteria; kingdom Pseudomonadati; phylum Myxococcota; order Polyangiales; family Polyangiaceae; genus Sorangium; species Sorangium sp. So ce176. The sequence goes on along the minus strand of NZ_CP150371.1, from coordinate 8,049,791 downwards.
ACGCGGAGCACGCGGCCGCGCTGCAGGGGGTGCGCGCCGAGCAGGTCGCCGCGATCGAGCGGCAGCACGCCGAGCACGCCGCCGCGACCGAGGCGCTGCGGGGCGAGCACGCCGCCGCGATCGAGGCGCTGCGGAACGAGCACGCGACAGCCGTCGAGGCGCTGCGCCGCGCGCACGCGGAGGAGATCGAGCGGCGCGATCGCGACCACGCGGGCGCGCTGGACGGCCTCCGGACCGAGCACGCGCGCGCCCTCGAAGCGCAGGCGGAGGAGCACGCGCGGGCCATCGAGCGGCAGGCCGCGGAGCACGCGGGGGCGGTCGAGCGCCAGGCGGAGGAGCACGCGCGGGCGCTCGAGGCCGCGCGCGAGGACTTCGCCTCGCGGCTCGCGGCCCGGGAGCGCGAGCTCATCGAGGAGCGGGAGCAGGCCGTGCGCGCCGCCGAGCAGGCCCACGCGGCGCGGGTGGCCGATCTCGAGGCGCGCGCCGCCGACCGGCAGGCCCAGCTCGAGGCGGCGCACGCGCAGGCGCTCGCCGACGCCCGCGGGGCGCATCAGGCCGAGCTCGCCGAGCGGGAGACCGCCTGGGCGGCGCAGCGGCACGAGCTCGACGAGATCGCCCGCGGGCTCTCGACCGAGCTCGGGCAGGCGCGCAACCAGGCGGCGCACCTCGAGGCGCGCGGGCACGAGCTCGAGCAGCACCTCGAGCAGCGCGCCAGCGAGCTCACCGCCCGCGGCGAGGAGCGCGATCGCCTGCTGGGCGAGCTCGCCGAGCGGGCGCGCGCGCTCGAGGCGATGCAAGGCCGGCTCACCGAGGCCGAGCAGCGCGAGAGCGAGCTCGGCGCGCAGCTCTCGCACCGCACCGAGGAGCGCGACGCCCTGAGGACCCACGGCGAGCAGCTCGCCGAGCAGCTCGCCGTCGAGCGCGCCCGCCTCCAGAAGGCGCGCTCCAGGTGGGGCGACGACCGCGTCTCGCTCGAGCGCGCGCGGGAGGCGCTCGCCGCGGCGCTGACCCAGATCGAGCAGGCCGAGGCGCTGTCGCTCGAGTGAGCCCGACAGCGCCGCCTGGAGGGCGGGGGGCGGTCAGCGCGAGAGCGCTGCCGCCCCGAACGCCTCCGGGAGGAGCGCCGCCAGCGAGGTGCTCCTCGGCGGCACGCCGGCGTCTCCGGGGGCGATGAGGCGGATCGGGAGATCCACGGCGAACTCGGCCAGCGTCTGCCGGCACATGCCGCACGGGCTGCCGAGCACGGGCCCGCTCGTGGCGACGGTGAGCGCGATCGGATCGCGCTCGCCGGCCGCGACCATCTGCACGATGGCCGAGCGCTCCGCGCAGATCGTGAGCCCGTACGAGGCGTTCTCGACGTTGCAGCCGGTGAACACGCGGCCGGAGCGCACGAGGATCGCCGCGCCCACCCGGTAGCCCGAGTACGGCGCGTGCGCCCGCTCGCGGACGGCGAGGGCCGCCTGGCCGAGCGCATCCCAGTCGATCGCCGGCGCCGCGTCGGCCGCGTCGGGCGCCTCGCCGGCGTCTTGCGGGCCGCGGCTCACGACACCGCGCTCCCGGCCGCGACCTCGGCGCCCACGCGGCGCACCCACGCCGAGAGCAGCGCCGTGAACCGGGTGCGCGCCTGCCTGGCGGTCTCCTCGACCTCCCTGTGGTCGAGCTCCCGCTGGGTCAGCCCCGCCGCGAGGTTCGTGACGCACGAGACGGCCGCGGCGGGCACGCCCATGTGCCTGAGCGCGATGATCTCCGGGACCGTGCTCATCCCGACCGCGTCGGCCCCGAGCGTGCGCAGCATCCGGATCTCCGCGGGCGTCTCGTACGTCGGCCCGAGCAGCCCGGCGTAGATCCCCTCGCGCAGGGGGACGCCGGCCTCGCGCGCCGCCGCCCGCGCGAGCTCGAGCAGCCTGGGATCGTGCGCGTAGGTCATGTCGGGGAAGCGCTTGCCGAGCGCGTCGTCGTTCGGCCCGACGAGCGGGTTCGTCCCCATCAGGTTCAGGTGGTCGACGATCAGCATGAGGTCGCCGGCGGCGAAGCCTTGGTTGATGCCGCCGGCCGCGTTGGTCAGGAGCACGGCGCGGCAGCCGAGGCGCGCGAGCACGCGCACGCCGAACACGACCTTCGCGGGCAGGTGCCCCTCGTAGAGGTGCGCGCGCCCCTGCAGGCAGGCGACGGGCACGTCGCCGACGCGGCCGGCGCACAGGAAGCCCGCGTGCCCCGCGACCGCGGGCCGCGGCATGCCGGGGATCGCCGCGTAGGGCACCTTGACCAGATCGGAGAGCTCGTCGCCCCAGCCCCCGAGCCCTGATCCCAGCACCACACCGACGCTTGGAAGCGCCGGAATTTGTTGACGAATGACGCGAGCGGCCTCGTCGAGCTCGGGAAGGATGGTCACCGCGACAAGCTACCCCAGGGCGACGCGGGGGGTAAACGTCGCAGATGCACGGCAGGGGCGCCCGTGATAGGGTCGCCGCCCTTTCGGGGCAAGTGACGACGATGGGCACCAAGATCGAAGATTTCTTGAAGGATAAGAAGATCGACCCCCGCCGCATCCTGGCGGCGTCGGTCAAGATTGAGCGGCTGCAGCCCGAGGATCGGGCGATCCGCTTGACCAAGCGGCTGGCGCGCGGCAGCGAGGACGCCGCGAAGAAGAAGGAGGCCGCCAGCACCAAGAAGCCGCGCAGCGGCCGTCCGGTCACCGACCGCACGCTCAGCGCCGCGCTTCACGGCAAGCCGATCAGCGGCCCCGCGAAGACGCGCCTGCTGCGCGCGGTCAACAAGATCCTCGAGCAGAAGAAGCAGGAGAAGGTCGAGCTGTCGGCGCTCTTCGACCTGCCGAAGAAGGGTGGCGCTGCGGCCGAGGGCGCCGAGGCCGCGGGCTGAGCCGACCGGACGATCCGGACGGCACTCGAGCTCCCTGATCCCCGGCTCGAGCGCGCGCTGGCCTGAGGCCGGAGCGGGCTCGAGCCGGGTATTTTTTTCCTGTCGGAGCTGAAGACGGCCGCTACACGCGCTCCCGGCGGCGCGAGCCCAGCTCGAGCAGATCGGCGGCGACGAGGGCCACGGTCAGCGACACGGCGATGAAGATCATGCGCTGAAGGTCGCGCCGATGTGCCTCGAGGAACAACTTTTGTGCGTTCCCGGGCGCCGCGGCCGCCCTGGGCTCGCTCCGGGGCGGCGAGCGTTCGCGCGGCGCCGCATGAATGATCCGGCTGCCCGGCGCACCAGACGCCTTTGTGCAACCCGTGGCGATCGAGACAGGGGCGTTGTGGGCGCACCTCTCGCGGTCGTTCTTTCCGTTCTCCGGCGGGGCGCCGGACGGCCGTGGCGGCGATCTGCCCGGGCAAGCTGCCGAGGCGGTCCGGGTGGCCCTCGACGCCGTGTTCGCGGGTGACGACCTCCTGCGCCGCCCGGCGCTGGCCGTCCTGCCATCGAGCTCCATGAGCGCCGAGCGGGCGGATAGGCTTCCGCCCGTGACCGAGCCCGACGACGTGGGCGAGTGGATCCGCCGGTTCCAGCGCGGCGATCCGAAGGCCTTCTCCGAGATCTTCCGCCGTTACCGCCGCGACGTCGCGCGGCTCGTCTTCAGGATGCTCGGCCCGAACGCCGACGCCGAGGACGTGATCCAGGAGGTGTTCATCCAGGTGCACAGGAGCCTGGGCGACTTCCGGGGGCAATCGAAGTTCACGACGTGGCTCCACCGGGTGACGGTCAACGCCGTGCTGATGGCCCGGCGCGCGGCGCGCAGCCGGCCGGTGTTCGTCGGCGAGCAGAACGCGGATCACGAGGTCGACCGCGGCATGCTCCCGGACGAGGACGCCGCGCGCGCCCGCAGGATCGACGCCTTCCGGAGGGTGCTGGAGCGCCTGCCCGAGAAGAAGCGGGTCGTCTACGTCCTGCACGAGCTCGAGGGCATCGCGCCGACCGAGATCGCGGAGATCGTCGGCGCGCCGGTCCTGACGGTCCGGACGCGCCTGTTCTATGCGCGCCGAGAGATCGAGGAGATGATGCGCGGTGAGCCGGCGCTCGCCCAGCTCGCCGCCGAGCTGGCGGAGGGCGGCGCGGGGAAGGCGGACGGCGCCGGCGCGGAGGGGACGCGCGCGCGGGGTTCTGTGGGGGGCGGTGCTGCGGCGTTCCCCGCGGCGGATCGAGCGGCTGTCGATACGGAGGACATGTGAGCGGCGCAAAGCAGTACGAACGAGCACGCGAGCACATGGAGCAGCTGCTCCGCGCCGAGGAGCCTCCGGAGCCGCGCTGGGACGCGATCGAGCGCGAGCTGTTCGCGCGGCTCGAGAAGCCCGCGCCCGTCCGCCGCGCCCCGGCGCGCGAGCGCCCGCCGCTCGGCCGCGCGCTCGGGTTCGCCGCGGCCGCGGCGGCCATCGCGTTCGCGATCCTGGCGGCCGGGCGCTCTGCCCCGCCTGTCGCGGTGACGTCGGCGCCGCCGCGCGCCCGCGATCTCGCGGAGATCCCGCGGGCCCCCGGCGCGGCCGACGATCTGGACTTCCGCGCGCTCCGGCCCGGCGACTCCATCGAGACCGCCGCCTACGCTGTCTCCTTCGCCGATGTCGGCTCGGTGCGCTGGACGCTGCTGCCGAACAGCCGCGCCGTGGTGCGCGCCGTCGGGGCGGCGGGGATCGGCCATGTGGTCGCGCTCGAGCGGGGCTCGGTGCGCGCCGACGTCGCGACGCGCGCGCCCGAGGAGGGGCTGGTCGAGGCGTTCGCCGTCGAGGTGGACGGCACCCGCGTCGCGGTGCACGGCACGCTGTTCACGGTGACCCGCCTGGACGGGCGCGTGGAGGTCGACGTGGAGCACGGCACCGTCGCGGTCGGCCCGGCGGCGTACCGCGGCGCGACAACCGCGCACCTCCTCGTCGGCCCGTCCCGCGGCACCTTCTCGCTCGACGGCGGCCGGGACGCCCGCCTGCTCCAGCGCCTCGCGGCGCAGGACAGCGCCCCCGCCGTCGCGCCCCCCGCGCCGGCGCCTCCGCCGGCTCCACCCCCACCGGCGACCGCCGCCGCGCGTCCGCCGAGCGGCGCTGCGGCGGTCGCGGCCGCCGCCGCGCACGAGGAGGATCCCGCCGCGCCCGCCGGCTCCTCGGTCGCCGAGCCGGTCGCCGAGCCGATGGCATCGCCGCCCGCCGAGCCGGCGACGAGCGCCGAGGCGCCCGCTTCGGAGTCGGCCGCGGTGGAGCCGGTCCCCGAGGCGCAGCCGGCGTCCGCTCCGCCCGCGCTCACGCCCGCCTCCGTGCAGTCCGCCCTGTCGAGCTGTTTCGCGCGCGAGACAGCGGGGGGATCGTCCTTGATCCGCAGGTCGATCGTGTCGACCCTGCGCATCTCCGTGCGCCCCGACGGCAGCGTCGCCGGCGTGCGCTTCGACCCTCCGCTCCGGCCTGCGCTGCAGGCTTGCGCGGAGGGCCTCTACCGGGGGCGCTTCGAGGGCGGCCCGCGGCAGATCGAGGTCCCGCTGACCATCGAGGACTGAGCGCGGCCTCGTCGAGGCGCGGCGCGCCGCGCGTCGGCGCGCCCCGATCAGCGCGAGCCGAGGAGCTCCGTGAGCGCGTAGGTCTCCCGCGCGCCCATGACCCCGAACTGCACCCCCATGCCCTCGGGGGTGGTCCACCGCACGATCGATGGGATCACGGCAGGCTGCTTCAGGCCCGACAGGGACAGCAGCACCTCGATGTTCGCCCCGAAGGGAGCCGGCGAGGGGGTCTCGATGAACATCCCTCCGAGGCTGATGTCGCGGCATCTCCCATCGACGCGCGGACCGTCGCCCATCCGGAATGCGATCGAGAGCTCGACGGGCTTGCGCGGGTGCTTTCGGTGATCTTGCACATTCGTCCTTGGCCGGCTGCGCGGCGCTTCACGTGGCGCGCGTGGGGTATTCTGAAGCGCAGAGGAGACGATCAATGTCGCGAGCCGAGAGCGTCGCTGTCAAGCGCCGGGAGCCGCGCGCGGCTCGATGGAGCCGCGCGCGCCATCGCGCACCCGCGCGCACCGACGCGGGCCCGCGCCGCGGCTGGAAGCGGCACCTGGAGGGCTGGGAGCCGGGGCTCGTGGCCGTCTTCATCGCGGGCGCCGCGGTGACCCTCGCGGTGCCGCGCGCGGTCGAGCCCGCCGAGCTGCCGCTCCCGCTCGTCGACGCGCGGGCGATCACGCGCGCGCGCGATGCGGACGTCACCCGCGCCCGCGAGGCCGAGCAGCTCGGGCTCGACGCGGAGGTGCGCGAGCTCGGCTCCGCGATCCGCGCGTTCGGGGTGGTGGACGCCGACGCGGATCACACCGAGGCCGAGCTCCTCGCCGCGCGCAAGCGCGTGCTCGACGCCGTGGGCCCCGCGCTCGCTCAAGGGGACGAGGCGGTGCTCCGGCTGCGCGCCTACCAGATGAGCTCGTTCATCCGCGAGGTGCGCCGCTTCGAGGCGACCGGCGAGGAGTCCGACGAGCTCCGCGATCTCGGCGGCAACTTCCTCGGGCTGCTCCGCCGCAGCGGGTGGCTCGGGCGAGCGACGGCGAGGCCGCGCGGCGAGGCGCGCCGCGTCGCCATGGATGGCACCGTGCTCGGGGTGCTCTTCAAGAAGCGCTGGGGCGCGATCGTGGGCGTCCAGCGAGCTCCCTTCGGCGTCTCGCTCGACGAGGAGCGCGCCCTGTTCAGGTTCCTGCTCTCGCACCCCGTCGGCGCCGCGAGGGGCGCGCAGGACCTCGCGGCTCCTCCCGCCGAGCAGACGGCGGCGCGCCTCGAGCCGGCGGGCGAGCCGGCGCCGCGCTCGCCCGCGGCGGCGCTCCGCGCGGCCGACGCGCAGCGCGCGGAGGAGCAGTACCGCCTGAAGAAGATCGACGAGCTCGCCGCGCTCGATCCGTCCTATCCGCGGCACCTCGCCCGCGGCGTGGCGCTCTACCGGCTGCGGAAGTTCGCGCAGTCGGCGGAGGCGTTCCGCAGCCACCTGGAACAGCACCCCGACGGGGCGCACACGCTGCGCGCCCAGAACTACCTGCGCGCGGCGGTCGAGCGCGCGCGCGAAGAGCAGCTCTAGCGCCGGCAGCGACGTCGAGGCGCGGCGCGCCGGCCGCTACGGGCCCCTGCGCATCCCGCCGGGGCGGTGGGGGCGCCCGCTGATCCCCTTGGCGGGGTTGCCCTGCCCGCCGCGCCCCCGGCGCGTCTCCATCTCGTGCATGATCCCCTGCATCGCCGAGGGCTGCAGGAAGCGGCGCGCGGCCGGGAAGACCTCCTGCTCCTCGCAGGCCACGTGGCGCTGGTACGCCGCGCGCAGATCGTCGATGAGCTGGGGGAGCACCTCGGCCGCCTCGGCGCCGCCGTCCCGCTCGATCGCGGCGCGCAGCGCGTTGATCGCGCGCTGATGCGCCTTGTGCTCCTGCCGGAGGCGCTCCAGCGTCGGCGCGATGGCCTCGAGCACCGCGAGCCGCGGGAAGAGCGATCGCTCCTCGTCCTCCTGGTGCCGGCTCATCGATCGCTCGAAGTAGGCGACGACGCCGGAGAGCCCCTCGAGCGCGGCGGCGCGCCCCCGAGCATCGCCGAGCGCGCGCGCGGCGCGCGCGAGGTCGTTCAGGTTCTCTTCCAGGCTCCGGTGAGCGGCGGCGAGCTTCTCGAGCGGATCGTTCCGGTCATCGAGCATCCAGCGATCATCGAACAAGAACGCGTGGGCGTGGGAACTTTTCTTTCCCGGACAGGCCCCCGCGACGCTGCTCGCCGGCGCTGATCATCCGACCTCTCGCCACCCGCCCAGCGCGGGGGACGACATCGCACCTCACGCTCCGCACGTCAGGCGCGCCGTCGGGGAGCGGCGACGCGCCGGGCTAGGGCAGGCTCGCGTTGCGGGGCACGTCGAGGTGCAGCTCGGGGGCCAGCATCTCGCGCGCGAGGTGCACCTCGAGCAGGTCGATGACGGGGCTCTTCGACACCGCCCGGAGCCGCTCGTCCGCGCTCGCGTCGCCAGCCGCCTTCCTGGCCATGGCGGTATAAAATTGCGCCTCCACGCGCTGCGCCGCGCTCTGGGCCAGCTTGCCGAGATCGGCGTCGCTGATCCGGCCGTTCGCCCACGAGGCGAGCTTCCCTGTCCACGAAGGGCGGCCCACAGAGCCCTCGAGCGCGCGGCCCGCGGTGCCGTCGGTCGCGGCGCCGAGGGTCCGCTCCAGCAGCAGGACCCACAGCCCGCCGTAGACGAGATCCTCCTCGCCGACGTTCTCGTCGAGGCCGCGCTTCAGCGCGCGCCGCGCGGCGGGGAGGTCGCGCCGGACGAGCGCGCGCCCCACGGCGTCGAGCATGGTGGCGCCGAGCTGCGGCGGCTCGGCGGCGACCAGCGCGAACGCCCGCTCGTAGGCCCGGACAGCGCCCTTCTCGTCGCCGTAGCCGTCGAGGGTGCGCCCGAGCAGCCGCTCCACGCGCGCCTTCGCGCCGGGATCGCGCGCGCGCTGCCGGGCGTCGAGCGCGGCGGTGAGCGCCGCGTCGAGCGACTCCTTGGCCCGGTCCTGCGTGCCCGCGTCGCGGTGGAGCTCGAAGGCGAGCAGGTGCGCCTGGATCACCTCGAGCGGCGAGGTGCGCGCGTCCGGCGCGCCCAGCGCCCGCCGCACGTCCTCCAGCGCGGCCTGGGGCTCGCCCGCCTGCCGCTCGGCCATCGCGAGCACCGTGAGGCCGTTGACGGTCGGCTCGGCCGCCGTCGCCGCGCGGAACAGCGGCAGCGCGGCGGCGAGGTTGCCGGCGCGCAGCTCGAGCGACGCCATGAGCGACCGGACGCGCGCGCCCGACGGATCGAGGGCGGCGCCGCCGCGCGCCGCCCGGTCGGCGAGCACGAGCAGCGGCGCCGCGGCGTTGTAGGTGCGCCGGGCGGCCTCGAAGTCGTCGCTCGACGCCTCCACGGAGAGCGCGCTCAGCACGAGCCCCAGCGCGGATCCGAGCGCGCCGGGGCTCGGCCGATCGCCGAGCGCGCTGGCGACGACGAGCGGCGTCGCCTCGGACATGCCGAGGCGGATCATCACCTGCGAGAGGAGCGTGGCGCTGTCGTAGCTCAGCGGATCGCGGCGGTACGCCTCGAGGGCCGTGCCCCAGATCGCCCCGTCGAGCAGGTCCTGCGCGATCCCTGTCTCGGCGTCGCGCTCCTGCGTGTCGTGGTGCGCGAAGGCCCCGGCGAGCGCCTGCCACGAGGCCGCGTCGTCGTCTGTCGCGGCGGCCTTGAGCCGCTCGTACAGGCCGGGCGGGATCACCCGGCGCGCGCTCGTGCGGTCGATCTGCTCGATCGCGCCCTTCGCGTCCCCGTAGCGGAGGAACAGCGCGGCCATGCTCGCGCCGCCCGACTCCAGCGCGCGCGCGGCCTCGACCGCCTCCTCGCGCTCCGGCCGCTTCCCCCCTTGCCGGTACTCGATGTTGAACTCGATCGCCCTGTCGATCCACGCCGCCGTGGCGGCGGCGGCGCGCTGGACCGACTCCGGGCGGCTGTCGATGAGGGCGCGCGCGACCGACGCGCGCTGCTCCATACCGAGCTGCTCGAGCGGCCCGCCGGTGCGCGTGTCCTTCATCCAGCGCTCGAGCGCGGCGAGGTGCTCGTCGACCTCGGCGCGGGCCCGGCTGCCGCTCGGCAGCGCGGCGGCGCGGAGCTCCATCAGCGCGCGCACCCGGCCCTCGTCGCCGCGCGGGCTCAGCCGCTCGATCGCGGCGGAGAGGGCGCGCTCGCCCACGGCGTCGATCATCTCGGCGCGGCCCTCGCCGGGGCGGACGAGGTAGAGTGCGCCGAGCACGCTGTCGATGCCCCGCTCCTGCTGTCCGGCGTGGAAGCGCGCCGCGGCGTGCGCGAGCTGCCGGCGGACGACGCCGATGAGCAGGCCCGTGCGCTGCGGGCTCGGCTTGCCGTCGCGCACGATCGTGTAGAGGCTGCCGGAGAAGTCGGCGTCGCGGACCTCGACCGCCGCGGCGCGGCCCTCGGCGCCCGGCGGTCCCTTCGCCCCTGGCGAGCCAGAGGCCCCGCAGGCGATGGGGGAGAGCGCGAGGGCGAGCGCGGCGAGACCCCGGGCGAGACGGCGCCGGGGGAGCAGGGTCGGCAGCGACATTGCGGGGCAGTGTACACGGGCGACGCGTGAGCGCACCCCCCCCGGCGCTCTGCCTGGGGCGCTACCGCGAGCCCTCGCCGACCCTGCGACCGAGCAGCTTGGACGCGAGCGTCTCGCCGAGCTCGCTCAGCATGAGCTGCTCGACCACCGACTCGGTCGCGGCGCGCTCCGCGTCGCTCGCGTACTGGAACTCGATGCCCATCCCCGCCGGGGCCGACTCCGTCGCCTCGTCGGGCGTCACGATCCACTTCACCCGCCCGCGCAGGCGGAGCGGCTCGGCCAGGTTGCGGATCGAGAGGGCGAACACGAACTCGGTGCCGATCGCGAGCGGGCGATCTGTCCGGATGAACGTCCCGCCCTTCGAGATGTTGCGGGTGTAATCGGCGAAGAACGTGTTGAGTCGTTTGTACTCTACGCTCAGCTCGATCGCGGCGCGATGGGCTGAGCGGCGGTCAGTCTCCGTCACCACGCCACCCTATCACGGCGCGCGCGCGCCGGAGTAAAGTCGCCCGCGATGGATCTCGGTGGTGCCAGGGCGGCGCTCGCGAACGGGCGTCGGAGGATCGGCGCGCTCAAGGACGAGGCGCTCGGCGCCGGGCGGGCGGTGACGCAGGCGGGGCTCCTCGCCGCGCTGCGTTGGCCGGGGCTCAAGGTCCTCGCGCGCGAGCTCGCGCGGGGCAAGGCGAACCCGTCGCTGCTGTTCCGGTTCCACGCCGAGAACAGCCCGCATCGGATCGCGGTGATCGAGCCGCTGAGCCTCGCGCGCCGCGCGGGCCGCGCGGCGGAGAGCGACGCGGGGGCCCCGGCCGAGGACCGGGTCTACTCGTTCTTCGCGACGAACGAGATCATCGATCGGCTGGGCTACGCGCTCGACCGGCGCGGCGTCGGCCCGGGCGTGACGGCGCTTGTCGCGATCAAGAACCGCCCCGAGCTCGTGATGCTCCAGATCGCGCTCGCCCGCGTCGGCGCGTCCGTGGTGGCGGCCTCGTGGCGCTCGACCCCCGCGGAGCTCTCGTACCTCGCGGGCCACTCCGGGGCGCGCCTGCTCGTGTTCGACGCCGACATCGCCGACGTCATCCGCGAGGCCGCGCCGCTCCTCGAGGGCATCCCGCGCGAGGGCATGATCGCGGTCGGCGAGGGCGCGCCGGGCTTCTCGCGCCTCGACGAGCTCATCGCCGAGCGCGGCGCCGCCCCGGATCGGAGCGAGCGCGCGGCCGTGGTGATGTACACGTCCGGCACGACCGGCAAGCCGAAGGGCGCGGTGCGCGGCTTCGGCGGCGGGATCGTCGCGTCGGCGCTCGGGGCGATCGGCGCGACGCCGATGCGGGTCGGCGACGTGCACCTCGCCGTGTGCCCGCTCTACCACCTCACCGCGATCGGCTTCGTCAACCTGTCGCTCATCCTCGGCGCGACGATCGTGATCCTCCCCGAGTTCCAGCCCGAGCTGTTCCTCGAGGCGATCCAGCGCTACCGCGTGACAACGACGACGATCGTCCCGACGATGCTCCACCGCGTGCTCGAGCTCGGCGAGGCGCGCGTCCGCGCCGTCGACACGTCGTCGCTCACAGCGATCTTCACGGGCGGCGCGCCGCTGCCGCCGGCGCTCGCGGCGGAGGCGACGCGGGTGCTCGGCGACAAGCTCTTCAACTTCTACGGCGCGACCGAGACGGGCATCGTGACGATCGCGGGCCCCGAGGATCTGCGCGCGTCGCCGGGCACCATCGGGCGCCCCGTCGCCGGCAGCGAGCTCCTGCTCGTCGGCGAGGACGGGCAGCCGTGCCGGGACGGCGAGGTGGGCGAGCTCTACGTAAGGAGCCCCCTGCTCGTCTCCGGTTACCACAGAGATCCAGGCGCCACGCGCGCGTCGATGCTGGACGGCTACTTCTCTGTCGGCGACCTCGCGCGCCGCGACGCGCGCGGCTGCTACCACATCGAAGGTCGCAAGCGGGACCTGATCATCTCGGGGGGAGTGAACGTGTACCCCGCCGAGGTGGAGTCGGTCCTCCACGATCACCCGGCGGTCGCCGAGGCCGCCGTGGTGGGCGTCCCCGATCGCGCCTGGGGGGAGCGCGTGCGCGCGTTCGTCGCCCTGCGCCCCGGGGCGGCCGCGAGCGAGGACGACATCAAGGCGCACTGCCGCGCGCAGCTCGCGGGCCCGAAGATCCCGCGCGAGGTCGTCTTCGTCGACGCGCTCCCGCGCAACCCGACGGGCAAGGTGATGAAGCGCGAGCTCGCCGGACCCGGGGCGAAACCCGCGGGGTGAGCGCCGCCGTAGCCGCTGTCCCAGGGGCGCGATCGATGCTATTTCGCTCGTCGTGCGGGATCCGTACGAAGTGCTGGGCGTCGAGCGTTCCTCGACGCAGGATGAAATCAAGGGCGCGTTCCGGCGGCTCGCCGCGCAGCACCACCCCGACAAGAACCCGGGTGATCAGGGGGCGAACGTCCGCTTCAAGGAGCTGAACGCGGCCTACCAGATCCTGAGCGATCCGCAGAAGCGCGCGGCGTTCGATCGGTTCGGCCCCGCCGCCGTCGGCGCCGCCGCCGGCTCGGGCTTCCAGGGCGTGCCCTTCGACATGCAGGACCTGAACCTCGACGCCATCTTCGGCGACCTCCTCGGCGCCCTCGGCATCCGGGTGGGCGACCGCGGGACGCTGCAGAAAGAGGTGCGGATCAGCTTCGAGGAGGCGGCGTTCGGCTGCACGAAGCAGATCACCTACGATCGCGTCGAGCCGTGCGGCGACTGCGTCGGCTCGGGCTCCGCGCCCGGCGCGTCGACCGAGCGCTGCGCGGCGTGCGCGGGCCGCGGCCGCGTCCGGATGCAGCAGGGCATGTTCCCGATCGCGATCGAGCGCCCCTGCGGGCGGTGCCGCGGCACGGGCCGGATCGTGACCGATCCGTGCAAGACGTGCCGCGGCGCGGGCCTCGCCGCGAAGCAGAAGACCATCGAGGTGACCATCCCCGCGGGCGTGGAGAACGGCGCGACGCGGCTGGTCGAGCGCGGCGGCAACGCCGTCCGCGCCGATCGCGGGCCGGGCGACCTCGAGCTCACCATCCGGGTCGCGCCGCACGACTTCTTCCGCCGCGTCGGCGACGACGTCGTGTGCGCCGTGCCGATCTCGTTCGCGCGCGCGGCGCTCGGCGGCGAGCTGGAGATCCCGACGCTCGACGGGAAGGGCCGGCTGCGGATCCCCCCGGGCACGCAGCCCGGCTCGGTGCTCCGCATCAAGGGCAAGGGCATACCGCGCCGCGTCGTCGGCGGGCGCGGCGATCAGCTCGTCGAGGTGAGCGTCGAGGTGCCGACGCAGCTCACAGCGACGCAGAAGGAGCTCATCTCCCAGCTCGCGAAGGATCTCGGCGAGAACGTGCAGCCGCAGCAGGCCAGCTTCATGGACAAGCTGAAGGGGCTGTTTGGTTGACCTGCCGCGCGGCCGCGGGCGATCCTCCAGGTCCCGCTGAACGCCGAGGCACGAGCCCTGCCTCGCGCGCGTGAGCCGAGGTGGCGACGGAGGCATCGGACATGGACAAGCCGAAGTTCATCGACGTCCTGAGCGACTCGACGGGAGAGACGGCGGAGAAGGCCGTGCGCGCCGCGCTGCTCCAGTACCCGGACGCCGGGGTGCAGATCCGCCTGCACACCCGGGTGCGCACGCCGGAGGTCGCGCGGCCCGTGCTCGAGCGCGCGGCCAGGGAGGGCGCGCTTGTCGTGTTCACCGTGGTGAGCCCGGAGCTGCGCGAGTTCGTGCACGGCGCCACGGCCGAGCTGAACATCGAGGCGATCGATCTGATCGGCTCGCTCATCGTCCGGCTCGGCACCTTCCTCGACCGGGAGCCGATCAACCTGCCGAGCGCGATGCTCCCGCTGAGCGAGGAGTACTTCCGGCGCATCGAGGCGGTCGAGTTCGCGGTCAAGAGCGACGACGGCAAGGAGCCGCGGAACTTCAAGAAGGCGGACATCGTCCTCGTCGGCGTCTCCCGCACGTCGAAGACGCCGCTGTCGACGCTGCTCGCGCAGCGCGGCCTCAAGGTCGCGAACTACCCCCTGGTGCTCGGCGTCCCCCCGCCGCCCGAGCTCCAGGAGGCGCCCCAGGACAGGATCGTCGGCCTCACCATCGGGATCGACCAGCTCTGCGCGATCCGGCAGGCGCGCCTGCGCCAGCTCGGGATGCCCGCGGAGACGAACTACGCGATGCGCGAGCACGTCCGGGAGGAGCTGGATTATGCGCGCCGGCTCTTCGACGCGCACCCGGACTGGCCGGTTGTCGACGTCACCGGGCGCGCGATCGAGGAGACGGCGGTGATCATCCTCGAGCACCTCAAGGAGCGCGACGAGCGCGCGAAGGCGGCGCGCTCGTCGCTGATGTGACGCCGCGCGCTGGGCGTCGCGACGCCCAGCGGGGTAGGGGGCGTGTCCAGATGGGCGGCCGGCGTGTCCAGATGGGCGGGGGGCGTGTCCAGATGGGCGGCCGGCGTGTCCAGATGGGCGGCCGGCGTGTCCAGATGGGCGGCCGGCGTGTCCAGATGGGCGGCCGGCGTGTCCAGATGGGCGGCCGGCGTGTCCAGATGGGCGGGGGGCGTGTCCGGACCTTCGTGCGACGGGCGGCGCCTCGACATGCCAAGATCCAGCACGGGTGAATGGTCAGCAAGAGGACACACTTCGGGAGGGCGGGCGAGTACCACGCGATGTCGGAGCTGCTGCTGCGCGGCTGGAACGTCGCGGTGCCTGTGGTCGACGTGGGCGATGACGCGTTCGTGATCGACGACCGCGACAAGACGACACGCCGGGTTCAGGTGAAGACCGCGAAGGCCGAGCCGATCGAGGGCCACACGGAGAGCTCGGGCGCGAGGCGCCTGCGCGCCACGTTCAACCTGTCGCGTCAGCAGCTGCGGACGCCGCAGGCGATAGAGCTCTTCTACATGCTCCTCGTGCGGCTCCCGGCGAGCTGGAGATTCCTGGTCATCCCGCGCCGGGATCTGTTCCAGATGAGGGAAGCTCATGTCGCGACGGCGCGAACCAGCCCAGGGCGGCGCCCGCGCTCCGACGAAGACGCGACAACGGACACGCTCATCTTCGCCGTGGATGTCGAGCTCGAAACGAACGTTGCACACGGCTGGGGGGGCGCCCTCGACCGTTACCTCGACCGATGGCCGGACGAGCTGTGGGTCGTCGAGGGCGGTCCGGGCAGCGTCGGGAGCGGCAGCGCAGCCGAGCCGCCTATGCCGCCGTCAGCGGGAGATCCTTCTCGCTGACCGGGTCGCGGAACACGACGCCGCCGAGCGGTCGCAGGCGATCCTCGCTGAGGCCCGTCAGGAGAATCACGACCTGCGGCGCGATGCTCCCCTGCACCTCTTCGTAGTCAGCCCGGGTCTCGTGCGCGAGGAAGATCCGGTCGCGAGCGCGCACCGCGGATCCGAACGCGGCGCGGAGTCGATCGAGCGACCGCGGCTCGAGCGCGAACGTCGCGCCGTCACGGTTGACGCTGCGGTAGATGACGATCGGCTCGGCCGTGGCTTCGCTCATGGATCGAGTATGCGGCGAGCCTCACGGCGTCGCAACGGACGCGAGCCCACGCTCACCCGCTCGGCGCCGCGCCACGGGCCGCGGAGGCGGCCCTCCTCGGGCGCCCAGGGGAGCGCCGCGAGCCGCGCGCTCCGCGCCCCCGTTGGGGTCAGCTCACGATCTTGAGGGCGCGGCCGACGAGGACCTCGTTGTGGCTGCCGGTCCTGTACCCGCCGAGGTCGAGCGTCACGTAGCGGAAGCCGTGCCGCTTGCCGGCGGCCACGATCTCGGCGCGGATCGACGGCTCGGCGGCGCGCGCGAGCTCGCCGGCGTCGAGCTCGATGCGCGCGAGGTCGTCGTGGTAGCGGACGCGGACCTGGCGGAAGCCGAGGCCGCGCAGCGCTGCCTCGAAGCCGCCGATCTGCGCGAGCCGCTCGCGCGTGACGCTGGTCCCGTAGGGGATGCGGCTGGAGAGGCAGGCGGCGGCCGGCTTGTCCCAGATGGGCAGGCCCACGCGCGCGGCGCCGGCGCGCACGTCGGCCTTGCTGAAGCCGAGCTCGACCAGGGGGCTCAGCACGCCCGCCTCGCGCGCCGCCTCGAGGCCGGGACGGTAGTCGCCGAGGTCGTCGGTGTTGGTGCCGTTCAGGATCGCCGCGAGCTCCCACTCGGACCGCTTGCGCACGGCGATCCGGTAAAGCTCGCTCTTGCAGTGGAAGCAGCGGTCGGGGTTGTTCGCCACATAGCGCGGGTCCTCGATCTCGGACGACTCGACAAGCCGGTGGTCGGCGCCGATCAGACGGGCGATCGCCGTGGCCTCTTCCTTCTCGGCCGGCGCGAGGCTCGGCGAGACAGCGGTCATGCCGACGGCCCTCGGGCCGAGCTCCCGGTGGGCGACCGCGAGGACGAAGGCGCTGTCGACCCCGCCGGAGTAGCAGACGAGGACGGAGCCAAGGTCGCGAAGGCGGTCGCGGAGCCGGGCGAGCTTCTGGTCGATGGGTGAGCCCTCGGGCGACGGCGCGGACATGGCTCCGCTTCCTTTACCACACGCCGCATGGCGCGCCGGTCGGCCCGGCGCCCGCGCCGCCTGCTCCCGCCCGCTTCTGCCCGCTCCCGCCAGGTTACTTGCGGTCCGAGCGCGGGTTCTGACACGCTACAGGGCGAGATGGACTCGAAGAGGAAGCAGGCAGGACGCACCGTCCTGCCGTTCGCGGTCGCGGCGGCGCTCGCGGCCGCCGCGACCGCTGGTCAGGGGTGCGGAGACAACCGGCTGCCGCCGCGGGACCTTCCGCGCGCCGACGAGCAGCGCCCGCTCCCGCGCTGGTACCCGGAGAAGGCCTGGTCGGAGCAGGGCGGCGAGAGCCAGGTCTACATCGAGGGCAAGATCGTCTTCGAAACGAACAAGGCGGTGATCCGGCCGGGCAGCGAGAAGACGCTGCAGACGCTGCTCCAGTTCCTCCAGGAGCACCCCGAGGTCACGCGGCTGCGGATCGAGGGGCACACCGACGCGCAGGCGAGCGAGGAGCACAACGAGGACCTCAGCGCGAAGCGCGCCCTCGCGGTCGCCAACTGGCTGGTCGATGGCAAGGTCGACAACCTCCGGCTGATCGCGGTCGGCTTCGGTGAGTCGCGCCCGCTCGGGCCGAACGAGATCGCGGCGGGGCGCAGCGAGAACCGCCGGGTCGAGTTCCACGTGGCCGAGGTGAACGGGCGCCCCTTCCTGGGGCAGGACCCGTACGCGGGCGGCCGCGCGCTGGAGGTGCTGAGCCTGGAGGAGCGCAAGCTGCGCGCGCAGCAGGCCGCGCAGCCGAAGGCGCCGCCGCTCCGCAGGGGCTTCGTGGCGACGGGCGACGAGATCAGGCCGGTGCAGGTCAAGCCGCGGGGCCAGGCGGCGCCGGAGGGCGAAGCGCCGGCGCCGAGCGCGCCGGCCAAGGACGGCGCGCCCGCGAAGCCGGCGGACGGGGGCTGAGCGCCCTCGGGGGGCGGTCGCCGGCGGGCGGGGCCGAGCGCGCTCAGGGCCCGAGGTGCCGCTCGCGCGGCGACGGCGTGCGGTACCGCTCCAGGAGCGCGAGCGTCGCGTCGAGCGACGCTCCATACGGGAGCACGTTGCCCTTCGGCGTGGCGTACTCGAGGTAGAGGTTGTCGTCGGTGGAGAGGATCGGCCCGCCGTCCTCGGCCGCGTCGGCGATGAACCGGTCGAGGTCCTCGCCAGAGGTCACGAGGTCGCCGAGCAGGTCCGCGAGCCGCGCGCCGGCGAGCGTGGGCTGGAGCGCCGGGCGCGCGTCGAGCTCGGCGAGGCGCGCCTCCGAGGCGACGAGCGGCGCGGCGCTCGCGACAAGGATGCCCTGCGCGCCGCCCACGAACAGCGCCACGTGCGGGAAGGCGCTGCGCATCGTCCGCACCACGGCGGCGAGCTCGCGCCGCCGGATGTGGTGGAGCTGCACCCACTGCTGCAGGACGCCGCCCTCGGTGAGCCGGGACCGGGTGAGCTCGTAGAACTCGCGGCTGTAGAGGCTCGCGGCGCCCGCGAACCAGACGCTGGTGAGCTCGATCGCGATGAGGTCGTAGCGGCGCTGCGCGACGAGCAGCTCGTTCCTGCCGTCGTTGAGCGAGAGGCGCACGCGGGGGTCGTCGAGCGCCTGCAGGCTCGGGCCCGCGAAGAAGCGGCGAGAGGCCTCGACGATGGCGGGCGAGATCTCGGCGACGTCGATGCGCTCGAAGGGGTAGGCGGCGATGGTGCCCGTCGTCGTGCCGGTGCCGAGGCCGATGACGAGCGCGGCGCGCGCGTCGCGGACGAAGAGCGCAGGGAAGTGCGCGAACCGCCGCTGCGCCGTCATCTCGGGGCCGTCGTCGCCCTGGAACTTGCCGTTCGTGTACATGGTCGTGACGCCGGCGCGGTGCGCGACGGTCGTGACGCCGCCGTGCACGTCCTCGCGCACGAAGTCGATGCGCTCGGGGGGCGGGCCCATGGCGAAGTAGACGTTCGCGCCGCTCGTGAGGCGCGCCATGTCCCAGCGGGGCGCGAGCGCGGCGAGGGCGGCCGCGGCGGCGGCGATCGCGAGGGCGCGGGGGAGCTCGGCGCGGGCGCGGGCGGCGGCGAGGACGGCGGTCAGGGCGAAGGCGAGCGCGATCGCGAGCAGGGCGCGCTCCGAGCCGAGCGCGGGCAGGATCAGGTAGCCGGTGACGATGGAGCCGGCGATCGTGCCGAGGGTGTTGGCGGAGGTGAGCCTGCCGACGCGCGCGGCCACGTCGGCGTGCGCGGCGGCGCGCGCGAGGAGGAGGGGGAAGGTGGTGCCCATGCACAGCGTGGGCAGCGCGAGGATCGCGAGCGCGGCGAGCGCGCGGCACGCCTCGCGGCCGGCCCAGCTGTCGACGTGCTTGCCCGCGAAGGCGAAGATCCGCGGGAGCTGGTCCCAGAGCGGGATGGTGGCCGCGAGCGAGAGGGCCGCGGAGACGAGCCCGCGCCAGAGCGCGCCCTCGCCGTGGCGGCGCGCGAGGACATGCGAGCGCGCGGCGCCGGCCGCGAGGCAGACGAGGAAGACGGCGAGCATCAGCCCGAAGGCGTAGGCGCTGTTGCCGATGAGCAGCGCGAGCAGGTGCGTCTGGACGACCTCGGCCGCGAAGACAAGGAAGCCCGAGGCGAACGCGAGCGGGAGCAGGAACGCCGGCTCGCCGCGGTCGGCGGGGGCGCGGAGAGGGGCGTCCGGGGTGCGAGCCTCGGGGG
Source organism: Sorangium sp. So ce176 (assembly GCF_051519835.1). NCBI lineage: Bacteria > Pseudomonadati > Myxococcota > Polyangiales > Polyangiaceae > Sorangium > Sorangium sp. So ce176. The sequence goes on along the minus strand of NZ_CP150371.1, from coordinate 8,030,520 downwards.
GGAGGGCCCCGGCAGAGCGAGCCGCCGCCGCGGCGCCGGGCGCGGACGCCGGGCCGCGGAGCCCGGCGGCGATCGCGACGGCGCCGAGGACGAGGTTGGCGATCGCCGCGGACCAGAGCGCGCCGCGGACGCCGAGGTGCGGGAGGACGACGTAGGCGCCGGAGAGCGCGCCGGCCGCGCCGCCCGCCGTGTTGATGGCGTAGAGCGAGGAGAGGCGGCGCGCGGCGTCGTGGCCTTCGAGGGGCGCGCCGCCGTCCGGCGCGGCGCCAGCGTCGGCGCGGAGGATGCGCGAGAGCACGGGGAGCGTGGCGCCCATCGCGACCGTGGGGACGACGACCACGAGGGCCGTCAGCGCGGCGCGCGCCGCGGTGAGCAGCGTGAGCGAGTCCGGCGCGGCGCGGGCGACGGCGACGTAGGCCGAGGTCAGGGCCTCGAACAGGAACGGCGAGACGGCGCAGATGGCGCCGACGATCGCCTCGAGCACGCCGTAGACGACGAGCGGGCGGCGGGCGGACGCGGCGTGCCGGCCGCCGAGGTGCGCGCCGAGGGCGAGGCCGCCCATGAAGGAGGCGAGGACCGTGCTCACGGCATAGGCGGTGGCGCCGAAGACGTAGGCGAGCAGCTTGGAGAAGGCGACCTCGTAGAGGAGGCCGGTGGCGCCAGAGACGAAGAACAGGGCGGCCACGAGCGGGAAGCGGGAGCGCACGGGCGCGCACGCTAGTACAGGCGCGGGGCGAGGAGGCATCTTCGCGGCGCGCGAGGGGCGCCGCGCCGCGAGCGCCGGGGCCGTCAGGGCTCCGCGCTCATCTCCGGCGCGATGCCGTCCCACCAGGCGGCGAGATCGATCTCGATCGCGTCGAACGGCGCGGCGCGCACCTTCTCGTCCGCGCCGTGGATGCCGAGCTCCATCCACCTGCCCTCGACGTGGCTCGCGTGCGGGGCGCGCGGGCGAGGGAAGGCGTAGAGCGTGTCGTCGAGGATCTCGCCGCGCCAGGTCGGCGGCAACGCCTCCAGGTCGGCGAGCGTGGCCGGACGGACGAGCCGAGGTGCGAGTTCCATGGGCGCGATCATCGTACCGCAGGAAGGAGGGGGGCGCTCCGCGGACGAGCCTGTCCCTCGCCGCCCGTCACCAGCCCAGCCGCTGCAGCCGCTCCCGCGCCCCCTTCACCCCGAAGATCGTCTCCTCTCCGGGCGGCACCACGGGCGCGAGCAGCACCGCCGCGAGCACCGCGGTCACCAGCAGCGGCGCGCGCGCGTCCTCGCCCGCGACCTGCGGCTCGCGCACCTGCCACGCGCGCCGCGCCCGCCCGAGCAGCGCGTCGAAGCCGCGCCCGCCGATCGCCCGCACCCCCGCCGCGGCCGCCGCCCGGACCAGGGGCGCGCGATCCAGCGGCACCGTCAGCACGAGCACCCGGCTCGGCGCGCCGCCCGCGCGCGCGACGTCGACCTCCACGGCGTCGGCCATCGGCGTGCCCCCCGACGGATACGCCTTCTTCTGCACGAGCGTGAGCTCCGCCCGGAAGAAGACGCGCGCCTGGTGCGCCCACCGGTGCTCATCGATCCGCGCCTCGGGCTCCGGCGACAGCAGCGACCAGCCCTCGCTCGGCGGCTGCAGCTCGATCCGTCCTTCCGCCCACCCATTGCCGTCGAATTCCATATGCGCGCCCGCCGCCACGGTAATCCCGGAGTGACCAGGTCCCGATCGCGCGAAGGCGCGACCGGCGCTCCGTGATCCATGTCATCTAGGATAAAGGTTAGCGCTGCATGCCGAAGTCCGATCAGGGGTCGGAAGAGCAAGGTCGGGCCGCCCTCAGGGCGGCCCTGTTCGTACATCGCCGCGCTCCGCTCTCGCGCCTGCTCGCTCGTCGCGGGCTCGGCCCCTACCGCGGGTACGGCGAGCTGCTCGAGGCGCTCGACCGGCTCGCCGACCGCGGGGCGCAGCTCTCCCTGATCGGGCGCTCGGTCCGCGGTGAGCCGCTGCTCGCCGTCCAGCTCGGCGCCGCCGCGCCGGCCGGCCACCACCAGGCGCGCGCGGACCCGTCGGCGCTGTCCGGCCAGCGCGGGGGGACCTCCCGGGGTGGGGGGAGCTCGCTGAACGGCGCGCCGGGCCCCGGGGCGCACCACGGCGCCGGCGCGACGGCCGACGCGGACGATCCTGCGCTGGGCGATGCCGCGCTCGTGCGGCCGCCCGGGCGCGCCGGCCCGCTCGACCGGCGCGGCCCCGGCGGCGCAGGGCCGCGCGAGCGCGCGCGGACGACGGTGATCCTGTCCGGGATCCACCCGCTCGAGTGGATCGGCGTCGAGACCCACCTCGCGCTGCTCGAGCGCCTCGCGGCCGAGGACCTCGGCGGCCGGTCGATCTTCGCCGTCCCGATCGTGAACCCCGACGGGCTCCTCCGCGTCGAGATGAACCTCCGCGCCGGGCGCCGCCGGTACGTGCGCGGCAACGCCCGCGGCGTCGACCTCAACCGGAACTTCGACGCCGGATGGTACGAGCGCGGCCTCGTGCAGCGCCTCGTCGGGCTCGTGTCGTCGCCCGGGAGCCGCCCCGCGAGCGAGCCCGAGGTCGAGGCCATCGCGCACGCGCTGTCCTCGCGCCGGATCGATCGCGCCCTGTCGCTGCACAGCGCCGGCGGCGCCGTGCTGTACCCGCCGGCGCACAGCCTCTGGCCCGTCGCCGACGCCGCCGAGCACCGCGCGTTCGCCCTGCGCGTCGCGCGCGCCGCGGACCGCAGGCCGTACCGCGCCATGTCGTACGTCCGCTTCGCCTGGGGCATCCGCAAGGCGGGCCTGGAGATCGACTGGCTCCACGATCGCCACGGGGCGCTGTCGCTCCTCGTCGAGTGCTCGCGCGGCGAGCTCGGCCTGCGCCCGTCGCGCCTCGTCGAGCCGTTCGCCTGGTTCAACCCCCGCAAGCCCGACGACGCCGCGCCGCAGCTCGTCGAGGCCGTCCTGCCCTTCGTGAGGGGCGCGCGCGCCTGAGCGCGCCGCTCAGAGCTCGACCGGCTCGCCGGCGGGGATCTTCTGCGCGCCGAGGAAGAGGCCGACGGCGGCGAAGGCCGCCGCCATCAGGCCGTACGCCGTGAGCGCCCGGTGCTGGATCAGCCAGCCGGCGCCGATGGGGCCCACGATCTGCGAGATGCTCGCCAGCGACTGGCTCACGCCGAGCGCCGCGCCCTGCTCGTCGCGGCCGACGCTCTTCGTGAGCAGCGTGGTGATGCTCGGCCGCACGACCGCGGAGCCGAACGCCCCGACAGCGACGAGCAGCAGCAGCACGGGCAGCCCGTACGCCGCGCCGAGCAGGCCGTAGCCAATCACCATCGTGGCGAAGCCGACAACCGCGAGCCGCTGCTCGCCGTACCGCCTCGCCAGCCGGCCGAGCAGGCCGCCCTGGATGCTCCCGCCGATGAGGCCCGAGAAGGCGAAGATGTAGCCCGTCTCCTTGACGCCGAACGCGAAGCGCCGCTCGAGGAACAGCGCGAGGCCGCCGATCAGCGTCGAGAACGAGAGGGAGAAGGCGAAGAACTCGAGCAGCCGGCGCCGCGCGAGCGGCCGCTCGAAGAAGCGGCGGAAGGCGTCCCCGCGGCCGACGCGGACGTCGGACGCCGATCGGGCGGCTCCGGCCTCCGCCGCCCCGGGCGCGGCCGCCGGCGCGATCGGCTTCGCGGGCAGCAGCGTGGCGGTCAGGGCGATCGACGTCAGCGACAGCGCGGCAGCGCCGAGGGCCGGGGCCCCGTAGCCGAACCGGCTCGCGAGCTCCCCCGTGATCGCGGGGCCGAGCAGGAACCCCGAGCCGAAGGCGATGCCGATCAGGCCGAACGCCCGCGTGCGCTCCTCCGGCCGGGTCACGTCGCTGATGTACGCCTGCGCGATCGTCAGGTTCCCGGCCGTGAGGCCGTCGATGATCCTCCCCACGAAGAGCATCCAGAGCGAGCTCGCCGAGCCGAGCACCAGGAACCCGATGAACGTGCCGGTCTGGCTCGCGAGCAGCGTCGGCTTGCGGCCCACCTGGTCGGAGATCCGCCCGAGGATCGGCCCGGAGACGAGCTGGCAGACCGCGTAGCTCGCCGCGAGCACGCCGACCACGAGCTCGCTGGCGCCGAAGTGCTCGGCGTAGAACGGCAGCAGCGGCAGGACGAGCGTCAGCCCGAGGACGTCGACGAAGACGGTCAGGAAAATCGGCAGGAGCGGCGAGCGGCGCATGGTGGCTCTCGATGGCGATGGACTGCGGGGGAGGACCGCGGGCGGTCCGCGGCGGCGATTGTCGGGGCGGCGGACGGGCGTCCGGACGGCGGTGTCCTCATGACCCATCTGCGCGGCGGCGTGTACCCTCCAGCGCTCCCCGGGAGCCCGCCCGGCCTCGCGGGCCGGCCCAGGGCCCCTCGCAGCGGCTCAGCGCGACCCTTGCCCTGCTTGCCCTGGTTGCCCTGCCTGCTCTGCCTGCTCTGATTGCCCCGCCGCGCGCCCCTCGGGCGCGCGGAGCGCGAGCGTCATCTGGATCTCGTCCAGGATGGCGCCCTCGACCCGGAACGCGTCGTCGCGGGTGCCGGCGGGGACGAAGCCCATGCGTGTGTAGAGCCGCACGGCGCGCTCGTTGTTGGAGAAGACGCCGAGGTCGAGGTAGGCGAGGCCCGCCCTGTCGCGGGCCCAGGCGATCGCGGTCTCGAGCAGGCGCCGGCCGTGGCCCTGCCCCGTGTGGGGGTGGAGGATGCCCATCGCGACGACGGCGCGGTGGCTCTCCGACCGCACGCGGCCGCCGCGCAGCTCGATGTGCCCGATGACGCGCGGCCGCGGCTCGCTGGACAGGAGCAGCCAGGCCCGCCCCCAGAGCGGCTCGTCGAGCGGCTTGCTCCAGCGCTCGCGCGCGCTCTGCTCGACCTCGTCGGGGGCCAGCGACGTCGCGACGGCGAAATGAGGCGCGCCGTGCCGCCCGGACTCGGCCACGTGCTCGATGAGGTAGGCCATGAAGGCGCGCGCGTCCGAGCGCTGCGCTGGAACGATGGCGGGGAGGGCGGGGGAGGGGGCCATTCCGTGGCGCGCGCCGCGCCGCGGGCAGCGTAGTGCCGCGGCAGCGCGCGTGCGACCGGGAAAGGCGGGGCGGCGCAGGCGGCGCTCGAGCCGGCGGCCCGACGGCCTGCGCGGAGCGCCTCGCGCGCGGGGCAGGCAGTCGCCCGCGCGCGCGAGGCTCGCCGAAGCTGGAGGGGGAAACGAGGAGAGGAGGTCGGGGGCCCAGCGCGGGGCCCCCGGCGCGACAAGCCGCGGATCAGTCGCCGTAGACGCCGAGCTGGTCAGGAGCCGCGAGGCCGAACTCGGCCATCATCTGGAGCATGTAGTCGGGCACCGACTTGTAGCTCTTCAGCTCGTACGCGTAGTGGTTCTTGTAGATGGTGAGCTGCGTGCAGGTCGGGTTGACGTTCTGATCGCAGTCCGGCACTTCCTTGAGCGGGCCGATCGCGGGCACGTCCTTGACGGCAGGGTCCTTGACGATGATCGCGACGCCGTCCGGGTGGTAGGTGAGCATCGCGCGGCCGTACTTGTTGAAGCCCTTGCCATACGCGGCGACGTACGCGGGATCGGTGGGGACGCTGGGGATGCTGCCGTCCGGCGCCAGCTCGCCGGGCTCCAGCTTGCCGACGTACGTCGCCGTGTCGAGCTGGTACCCCTTCGCGGTGAGGGCGTTGGCGTACTCGAGCACGCGGGCAGCGATGCCCTTCTGCACCCACTTGCCGCTGGAGGCTTCGCACGACGCCCTGTCCGCGCCGGTCCCGAAGAGGCACTCCATGCCGTACGTGCGGGCGTAGTAGACCTGCCCGGACGTCGGGTCCTGCCACTCGACGCGCTGCTCGATCCCGGGATCCGCGTCGTTGCCGAGCCGGTAGATGCGCATCATGTCCATCCAGTTCGTCTTGCCGTTCGCGGGGATGTACGCGAGCGTCCAGGCGATCAGGAACTTCTGCACCTCCCAGCCGACCTGCGGGTCGACCGCGACGGTCCGGCTCACGGTCTCCGGGTTGAAGTCTCCGCCGATGTAGTTCGTGCAGAGGTTCTTCCCGTCGCTCGGGAAGCAGACCTTCGGCCCCTCGGTCGGCCACCAGCTCACCCAGCCCATCGGGCGCGCCGGGAACTCCTTCGCCAGCGGATCGGGATCCGTCGTGTTCGCGTCGAGCAGCGGGAAGCCGTTCTCGTCGGCCTCCAGGCGCGGCGCGAGCAGCGAGCGGTCGCCGGTGAGGGCGTTGGCGAGCAGGCGGCGGTACCCCTCGGGGAGAATGTCGGCCATGCCGACCGCGCGGAAGCGGGCGTCGTAGAAGTCGCGGCGGGAGCTGCTCACGAACCGGTCCTCCGACTCGGAGAGCAGGATCGCCGCGCTGATCTTGTCGTAGTAGCTGCCCGCGTTGATCGTGTAGTCGGTGTCGAAGTCGCCGTTGTTCTCCGAGTTCGCGTTCTCGAGCGGGTGACCGCCGAACCCGATGTCCTTCAGGTAGCCGGTCGAGCCGTTCGGGACCTGCACCAGCACGGGGCTGTTCGTCGTGCCGCCGAAGCCGCCGAAGTCGGTGCCGGCGCCGTAATCGTCGCCGTCCTTGTTCGAGCGCAGGACCCCCCACTCGGACCACGGGTCGTTCACGATGTTGGCTTCCGTGTTGCGCAGGTAGTGCGGCCCCTCCTCCGGGCGCGAGAGCTGCCTGGCGAAGTGGTCGAACGCCACCGTCGCGGCCACGACGTTCTCCTGCAGGCCGCCGTCGATGAGGAGCGGCCACAGCGTGTCGAACGACAGGCCCTGGTTCGTCGCGAGATCCTGGTAGATCGTCCCGAAGAACCCGATGCCGCCGGCGATGCCGAGCAGCTTCTCGCTGTAGCGGCCGTACGAGCGATCCGCCGCGCCGCGGACGCTGAACGTCGTGCGGCCGCGCCGGAAGTTGTCGAAGATGTGCCTGTTCTCCTGCTGGGTGATCAGGAACATCAGCTGCTCGTACGGGTCGGCGCCGTTGTCGTGCCGGAAGACCGAGACGTTGCCGGTGTCGGCCCAGTTGTCGCTCGCGAACGCGTACGGGACGCGGACGCGCTTCTGCTCGTCGACCGCCGGCCCGCCGCGGAAGCTCCCGAGCGAGGTCTCGCCGTCCTGCGGCTTGCGCAGGTTGCGCCACGCCACGTAGTCGACCGGCTGCTGGCGGCAGCGCTTCGTCTCGCCGTCGACCGTGACGACGCCGCCGTCGATGACCTGGTGCCACTTGCCGTCGACGTCCTCGTCCCAGCTCGCGGGCGCCTTCGCCGGCACGTCGTAGCAGTCGGTGATGACGTTGTACTGCGACTGGAGCTGCGAGTAGTGGAAGTCCGTGACGCTGTCCTCGGTCCTCGAGAACGTCCCGTACTTGATGCCCGCCAGCCCGCCGAAGGTGTCGGTCGCCGCGAGGAGCGCGCCGCCGATCTTGCCGCCGGCCTGGTAGTTGCGGTCGCCGTTGTCGTAGACGCTCACCGTGTCGCCGTAGAAGAAGCGCGCGGCGGCGAAGTCGTAGACGCCGAGGCCGACCAGGTCCTGCGAGACGTCGCCCGGGTAGTCCATGACCGTGGAGTGCTGGAACATCCAGATCATGTTCTTCTGCTCTTCGTCCGTCATCGCGTCGAAGTAGCGGGGGCCGACGCACTCCGCGGGATCCTCGCCCGCCTCGCCGGTGCACGTCGCCTTGATCTTCCCGTTCTTCGTCCTGAGCTGCCAGTACTGGGGCCGGAAGAAGAGCGAGGCGTAGGTGCTCACGAAGTTGTGCCGGAGGCCGACGGAGTGCCCCATCTCGTGCGCGATGACCGCGTACTGGTAACGGCGCTGGATGTACTTGAACATCCGCTCGTGGCGCGCCCGCTTGTCCGCGGACGTCTCGTTCTCGCCCACGGGAAACTTCTCGCGGAGCGCCTCCGCGAGGCCGGTCATCGCCGACGGCTCGGGGGCCTCGTGCAGGATGCAGGCGCCGCGCTCGGCGAGCGCGTTGTCGTGCATGCGGCGGAGATCCGACTGCACCTTCGGGTTGTTCATCGCGAACGGCGAGGCGGCGGCGGCGAGCGGGCCCTCGACCGGCATGCCGGCGGGGACGCCAGCGCGCTGGAGCATCGCCGGGTTCATGAGCTCCGCCTCGGCGACGGAGCCGCGGGCGGCCTTCATGCGGGCGCCCACGACCGCCTGCTGCGGGGAGGGGATGTCGCCCCGCACCGCGATGTCGGCCACCTGGGCCTTCATCGGCTTGATGAGCGCCTTGACCTGCGGGGAGGCGCCGTGCGCGACGAGGTCCTTGTACTGATCGGGGTCGAGCTTCGTGGCGCTCGCGAGCCGCGACGTGACCTCCTGCCTGGTCATCGTGGGCCCCTGGCCGCCGCCCGAGATGCGGCTCGCCTGCGCCCAGTCGCGGATGTACTTGCCCTCGGTGATCTCGGAGGTCGGGAGCTCGCCGTTGATGTAGCGCACGAGGTCGAGGAGCCCCTGCGCCGCGGAGTCGGTGACGTGGCTCCAGATGTTGATGCTGGCGGCCACCTTCTCGCCCGTCACCGGGTCGTCGGCGTCGACCATGATGCCCCACGACGAGGGGGTCTGCGGCTTCTCGATGATGAGGACGCTGTGGTAGCGGAGGTCGCCGAGCCGCGGGGAGAGCCCCTCTTCACCGCAGGACGGGTGATCGCTCGAGATGACGGGGTTGTGGCAGAGCACGAACACAGGCTGCTGCGCCACGACGGCGCCGATGGCGAGCGTCGCCTGATCGTCGCCGCGCCGCGCCGAGAGATCGGCCACGGCCGCCCTGGCGGCGTCGTCGCACGCCGGCGCGTCCCAGCCGTTCTCGCGGCGGCACGTGTTCAGGTCGCGGGAGATCGCGATGGCCTCGTCGATGTCCTCCTGCTGGCCCTTCCACATCGGGAACCGGGCCTCGCAGTCCTGGCCGCCGGTCTTCCTGCACTCGACGAGGCGCGACGTCTGGATCGCGGTCTTCATCGCGAGATCCCACTCCTCGGTGGCCCAGTTGGTCGCCTCGAAGAGGTCCTCCGACGTGTCGCCGCCGATGTACCAGGGGATGGTGATGGCCTCGCGCTGCGCGTAGGGCAGCGTGCACTTCTGCTTGTACACGTCGCACTGCGAGCCCGGGCCGGCCGCGGCGCACTCGTCGGCGGTGCCGTCGTTGTCCTCGTCGCGGTTCGGGTCGGCGGCCAGGTCGCCGTCGACGTGGGTCGTCTCGGGGGTCGCGCAGGCGATCGCGCCCTCCATCGTCTCCGGGCTCTCGTAGAAGTGGCTGCGCTTCCAGAGGTTGTAGCGGGCCGCGAAGCGCCGCCACTGGTTGTCCACGATGCCGTACTTGCGATCGTAGCCGTAGCGGTAGTCGAAGTTGAAGATGCCGAACGCCTGGAACCGGACGCCGTCGAAGTCGACCGGCTCGTAGTCGGTGTCGACCACCTTCTTGAACGACTGCCGGATCGTGACCTCGACCGGGTTGCAGTTGCCGTACGGGTCGGTGCCGCCGGCGAAGTCGCCCGGGAGCATGCAGGCCGGGAACTTGTCGATGCCCCAGCCGAGGCTCGACAGGTCGATCATCGCCGGCGTGGCGAACGCCTTCGTCGTGACGTCGAAGTAGCCGTTGTCGGGGTCGAGGTGCGGGGCGTCCTTGGCGGTCTCGTCGTCGGTCTGGCTGACGTGGTAGGCGAGCGGCTCGTACTCGATGCCGCCGTAGAGGCCGAGCTGCGAGAGGGTGTCGAAGTTGTAGGCGTCGGTGGCGAGGTTGCGCGACCAGTCGACGCGGATGTACGGGCGCTTGTACCAGGGCAGGTCGGTCGTGTTCTCGACGACGACGTTCGCCTTCTCGCCCGTGGCCGGGTTGTAGTCGTTCTTGATCTCGAAGTGCGACTCGATCGCGTAGCTCGCGACGATCTGGCCGTCGTTCGTCGTCTTCTTCGTGAGGCCGTTATAGTCGTTGCCCTTGCCGTCGGTCCCCTCGATGCGCTCGTAAGCGAGCCGAGCATTGAGCTGGTGCTCGGTGATCTCCCACTTGATCCGGGAGACAGGCTGGGCGTACGTCGACGTGAACAGGCCATCGTGTCCGGCGCCGTACCCGACGTCGACGATGGTACCCCGCATGTAGAACTCGGGGTCGTCGGAGATGTCTTCCAGCTGGTCCCCGACGAAGAAGGACTTGGGGAGGACGTCCCTCTGCACCCTGTTAATGTCGTCGCGCTCCTGGGCGCAGCCCGCACCCACGACGGTCGTTGCGACGGTACCGAGGAGCACCGCACGCTTTAAAATTCGATTCATCAACGATCCTCCGAAGCTGCCTGTCGAGATCGATGCGCAAGCCGGCCCTTCGCGACGCACACGGCGCGACGCGAGGCAATTCCCCCCAGGCAAGAACGCTGCCAACGCGCCGCCAGCGTTCGGTTCCGTGCCCTTTCGATAAGTTAAGCACCTGTCGCACATTTGCACCCGGGGTGGCGTTAAAGAGTTAACTGCTGCCTGTCGAGCCCGCGACGGCGCCGTGTGCGGGGTGACGGTGGTCGGGACGGCTGGTCGCGCGCGGGTGCGCGGGCAGGAGCGCGCTGCGCTGCCGCGCTGTCACCGGGGTCGACAGGTCGTCCGCTGTCACGTTCTTTGATATGGTCGCCGCGTGCACTCCCCCTCGCATCGATCGCGCGGGCCGCGCGGGCGCGCGGACAGCCCTGGCGCCGGTGCGCTGCTGCACGGGCGGCGCGGCGGCCCGGGAGCGAGCCCGCGTTGCGGGCGCCCGCGGGGTAGCGGGCGGAGCGAGCGGCGGCGGGTGCCAGGCGCATGAGGCACGAAGCTCTCCTCGGCCGCAAGGTGGCCGGGCGGTTCACGATCACCCGCTTCCTCGGCGAGGGCGGGATGGCCAGCGTCTTCGTCGCCGAGCGCGACGCCGAGCCCCGCCGGGTGGCGCTCAAGATCATGAACCCGGAGTTCACCGCCGATCGCGCGTTCGTCCGGCGCTTCCAGCGCGAGGCGAAGGCGGCGGCGCGGGTCAAGCACCCGAACTCCGTCAAGATCTTCGAATACGGGGTCGAGGGCGCGCTCAGCTACATCGTCATGGAGCTGCTCACGGGGGACGACCTCTACACGCTCCTCGAGCGGCACGGCGCGCTCGGCCAGGCGAGGGCGGTCCGGCTCGTCTCGGAGGTGTGCGAGGCGCTCGCTGTCGCCCACGAGATGGGCGTCGTGCACCGCGACCTCAAGCCCGAGAACATCATGGTGGTCGCCGACCCCACGCACCCTCACGGCGAGCGCGTGAAGGTGCTTGATTTCGGCATCGCCAAGATCCTCGACACCGCCACGGCCGGCGATGAGCCCGACATCCACGCGGACCCGCTGTCCGTCGTCACGCGCGCGGGCACGTTCGTCGGCACGCCGGCCTACATGTCACCCGAGCAGTGCGGGCTGCTGCCCGTCGATCAGCGGACCGACATGTACACATGCGGGGTGCTGCTGTTCCAGCTCGTCACGGGGCGGCTGCCGTTCGAGGGCGAGACGCCGCTCCACACAGCGACGCTCCACATCCATGCGCCGGTGCCGGCGCCGCGCGGCGGCGCGCCGGGGATCGACCCGCGCCTCGAGGCGCTGATCGTGAAGGCGCTCGCCAAGGACCCGGCGGACAGGCACCAGACGGCGCGCGAGCTCGGGTATGGGCTGCGGAGCCTGCTCGCCGATCTGCCCGACACGGCGGTGGGGCTCGGGCCGATCTCGCGCCGGCAGTCGAGCTCGCTGTTCTCTCGGGGCGCGTCGGGGCGGACGCCGCAGTCCTCGTTTCCGCCGCTGACGTCGCTGCCGAGCTCGACGTCGGTGCCGTTCTCCCCGTCCGAGCCGCGGCCGGAGATCTCGATCGAGTCGGTCCGGACGCTCGTCTCCGGGGGGCCGGGCCCCGAGGCTGGATCCCCATCTCCGTTGCAGCTCGCCACGCCCCCTTCGGAGTTCCCGCCGACGCTCGAGCCGCCGCGGATCGAGGCGTCGGCGGGCGGCGAGGCGCAGCGCTGGGCGGGGGAGTCGGTGCCGGAGATCTCGCTGCAGCTTCCGTCCTGGACCCACGGCCCCAGCGAGGCGCTGCTCGCGGGGAACGGCCTGGCGTCGTCGAGCTCGTCCGGCGATGTGGGAGATGACGACAGCACGTTGACGATGGTCCGCCAGGACGAGCTGCGCGGTCCGGCGAAGGTCCGCGTCCACACGGCGTCGTACGATGAAGGCGACGAGCTGGACATCACGCCGCCCGGCCGCGACGTGAAGGCGACGCTCCGCTCGGCCGAGGATTTCGGGCTGGGCACGCCCGAGAAGCGGGCCGAGGTCGGCCTGGTGCGCGTCGACTCCGCGCCGGCCATCCCGCCGGCGACGCCGCAGAGCCCGCAGTTCGACGCCGGCGCGGCGTGGGACAGGCGGTCGAAGCGCGTCACCAGCAACACGCTCCGGCTGGTGTCGTCGCACGGACCGGCCGAGAGCCAGCTCCCCACGGTGACGCCCGGCGAGCTCCAGGCGGCGAGCCCGGCGGGGTTCGGCGCGGCGTCCGAGTTCGGCGCGGCGCCGGAGTTCGGCGCGGCGCCCGAGTTCGGCGCGGCGCCCGAGTTCGGCGCGGCGCCGGAGCTCGGCGCGTCGGGCGCGCAGGTCTCCGGGGGCGCCTCGGCGGTGGTCCGGGGGAGCCCAGCCGCGGCGGCGGGCTCGCCGGGCTCGCTGCCGCTCGGGCTCGCCGCGACCCTCGCGGAGCAGCGGGCGGCGCTCGAGCGGCGCGCGACGATGCCGGACACGTTCGTCGTGCCCCAGGCGCCGCCCGCGCCGCCGGCGCGGGAGCCGAGCTGGCTCGCGGGCAAGCGCGGGCTGATCATCGGCTTCGTCGCCGGGATGCTCATCACGGCGGCGGCGATGTTCCTGCTGATGCGGCACCTCTGAGGCGCGACGCGCGATGGGGCGCGCCGCGCGGAGGAGGCGCGCGCCTCAGGGGAACTCGTACGTGAGCAGCCGGCACTCGATCGGGCCGTTGAACACGGTGAGCGAGCGCTCCGGCCGGCGGCGCATCGCGCGCTCGATCTCCTCGGTGCCGGAGAGGATGGCGACGCGGTGGCCCGCGAGCCGCGAGAACGCGGCGGCCATATCGCGGTAGAGGGCGGCCGTCCCCGGGAGGCGCTCGCCGTAGGGCGGGTTGGTCAGCACGTGCCCCGGCGGCGCGGTCGGGGCGAGCGCGGTGACGGACTGGCAGCGGACATCGATCTGCACGCCGGCCATCCGGGCGTTGCCGCGGGTGGTCTCGGCGGCGCGGGGGTCGATGTCGGCGGCGAGGATCGGCGGGCCCTCGGGCCGGATCCGCGCGCGGGCGGCGTCGCGGAGCGCGGTCGTGCGCTGCGCGGCGGCCTGATCGTGGCAGGCCCACCGCTCGAAGCCGAAGCGCTGCGCGCGCAGGCCGGGCGCGATGTCGCGCGCCCAGAGCGCGGCCTCGAGGGCGATCGTGCCGGCGCCGCACATCGGGTCGACGAGCGGGCGGGCGCGATCCCAGCCGGAGAGGCGGAGCAGGGCGGCGGCGAGGGTCTCCTTGAGCGGCGCTTCGCCGATGTGCGTGCGGTAGCCGCGGCGGTGGAGCGCGGCGCCGCCGAGGTCCGCGTAGAGCGTCGCGCGGTCGCGGACGAGGTGGACGAAGAGCGCGAGGTCGGGGTCGTCGAGGTCGACGGACGGGCGGGCGCCGACGCGGCGCCGGATCTGGTCGACGATGGCGTCCTTGGTCCGCTGGGCGATGAACTGGGTGTGGGTCAGCGCGCTCGATCGGCAGGAGGCGCGGACGGCGAGCGTGTGGACCGGGCTCAGGTAAGGGGCCCAGTCGACGCCGGAGACGCCCTCGTAGAGCGCGTCCCCGCTGGGCGCGTCGAAGGAGGAGAGCTCGGCGAGCACGCGCACGGCGGTGCGGAGCTCGATGCAGGCGCGGAAGCCCTCGTCCGGGGCGCCGGAGAAGTGGACCCCGCCGCGATCGGCGCGCACGCCGCGGAAGCGGTGCTCGCGGAGCTCGTCGCGGAGGGCGGGCTCGGTGCCTTTGGCGGCGGTCGCGAAGAAGTCCATGGCGACGGGGCTTGTAGCCGATCGATCGCGCGGCGGCCCTCACGAACGCGCCCGTCCGGTCCCGCGCGGCGGGCCGCGGCCGTGGCACTGGATTCGCACGGAGACCGGGTGAGCTCTTTGATGTGTGGGCCGGGCGCAGGCGCGCCGGCGCCCGGCGCGCAAGCGCCCGGCAGGCGGGCCGGCGCCCGGGAGACGAGGTGAGCGGACTCGGCCCCTGGGCGGGCCGCTCGGGGGAGCGACGCCGGCACGCGGCGAGCGGCGAGCGGGCAACCGGACGTGGGGGCGGCGAGGGGCGAGGGCGTTGCGCGGCGGAGAGCGCCCGCACGGCCATGCTGAGGAGGAGGGGAAGCCATGCAGCAGCATCAGATGACGGCGGCGCGCGGCATCAACATCGCGCTCGGGATATGGTTGTTCATCTCCGCCTTTCTCTGGCGGCACAGCCAGGATCAGTTCACGAACACCTGGGTGGTGGGCGCGCTCTGCATCGCCTTCGCCCTGCTCGCGATCTGGGCGCCCAAGGCGCGCTACCTCAACACGATCCTGGCGATCTGGCTGTTCGTCAGCGCCTGGGCGATACCGGCGCTGTCGGTAGCGACGGTGTGGAACAACGTGCTCGTCGCGATCGCCATCCTCGTCGTCTCGCTCGTGCCGACCCTGCCCGCCGCGCGCGGGGTGCGGGGCCCGGGGGCGGCGCCGCGCCTGTAGGGCGCGCGGGCAGCGCCGGCCGGCGCCTCCGCGCCGGGCGCCGCCCTGCCGGCCGGTCGCGCTCCAGCGGCCGGCGCGCGGCGTGTTCGCCTCGCGGCGGCGATCGTGTATAGCGGCCTCGCGAGCGCCGCGCACAGAGCCCGCGAGAGGATGCCCCGATGAAGCTCAGCGTCAACGTGAACAAGATCGCGCTCCTGCGGAACTCGAGGGGACACGACGCGCCCGACGTCCTCTCGTTCGCCCAGAAGATCGTGGGGTACGGGGCGCACGGCATCACGATCCATCCGAGGGCCGATCGGCGGCACATCACGCCGGACGACGCGCGGGCGGTGACTCGCCACATCACCACGGTGGAGACGAACTTCGAGGGCGACATCCGCGAGGAGTTCCTCGATCTCACGCTCGAGCTCCGGCCGACGCAGTGCACGCTGGTCCCGGTCTCGCCGGGGGAGCTCACCTCGCACCGCGGCTGGGACGTCGCGAAGTGGCGCTTCCTCCTCCAGCCGGTGGTGAAGCGGCTCAGGGAGGAGGGGATCCGGACGAGCCTCTTCGTCGAGGCCGATCCCTCGGTCGTGCCGCTGGTCGCGGAGCTGGGGGCCGATCGCATCGAGATCTACACAGGGCCCTATGCGCAGGCGTTCGACCGCGGCGACCATCGCGCGGAGCTCGACAAGATCGTCGCGACCGTGAGGGCAGCGGTGGACGCGGGGGTCGGGATCAACGCGGGGCACGACCTCACGGTCGACAACCTCGTGCCGCTCGTGCGCGAGGCGCCGCAGATCCAGGAGGCGTCGATCGGCCACCACCTCGTGGCGCACGCGCTGGAGGTCGGCATGCGGCAGTCCGTGGCGGACTACCTCATGGCCGTCGAGGGGCGGTACCGGCCGGCGCGCTAGAGGCCTTGCGGTCGATCCGGAGAGCGTGAGCTGCTCTCCTCTCTCGTCCTGGCGCCCCTGGCGTCCCGGCGGTTCATCTCCTCCTCTCGTCCATGTTCCTTCCGGGAGATTGGATGTCGCGCAGCGGCGGTGAACAGACGCCCTGGTGATCTCGCGCGCCGGCGTTGCTGCGTCGTTGCGATTCGATAGGTCCGCGCGTCGACGAGACTGGCGATCTCCCGACGGGGACCCTCATTTGCGGCGCTCTGCCCCGGTTGTCGTCGCGGGTAGGTGCGCCTCGACCTGCCATGTGCCCGCCTGGCCGCTGCGCGAGCAGGATAAGCCATGTCGGCTTCATCTGGCGAGTTGAAATCGCATGATCGCTCCTGATGTGCCCTGTCGTACAGATTGGCACTTATCGATTGCCACTGATGAAGTCTGCCCTGTAGGGTCATCACACTACGGCTTTCGGTCAAAGACGTACGGAAGGGGAGCGAGACGTCATGACATCTATGTCTACTTGTTCTTTCATGGGCGCACAGGGGCTTCGCCGCCTCGGCTGCATGATCGCAGCGGTCTCGGCGCTCAGCGCGCTGTCGGCTCCGGCGAGCGCGCTTCCCGCGTTTCCCGGAGCAGAGGGCTTTGGCGCCGTCGCGACAGGGGGGCGCGGCGGGCGCGTCATCAAGGTAACGAACCTGCGGACGAGCGGGGCGGGGAGCCTCCAGGCGGCGCTCGACGCGACAGGGCCGCGCACCATCGTCTTCGACGTGAGCGGCGTCATCGAGGGAGACGTCACCGTCAGGAACGGAGACGTGACGATCGCAGGCCAGACAGCGCCAGGCGCCGGCATCACCGTGCGCGGACGCCTGATCTCCAGGTACTCGGACAAGGTCAACAACGTCATTGTAAGATTCTTGCGTGTCCGTCCCGTGTTCGACAGCTCGGACGGCGCCCAGTTCGATGGAGCGCAGTTCTCGCTGAACTCCAAGCTGATCCTCGATCACGTGTCGATCGCCTGGGGCGTCGACGAGACCCTCGACCTCTACGAGGCGGACGACGTGACAATCCAGTGGTCGACCATCGAGTCGTCGGCGACCACAGGGCATCCAGAGGGGGCGCATAATTACGGTCTCATCAACGGTCCTGACGGCCATCGGATCACGATTCACCACAACCTGTTCGCCCACCACAAGGCCAGGTGCCCGGCGGTCGCGAACGGGCCGGCCGATATCCGCAACAACGTGGCTTACAACGTCAGGCACGGGTTCGTTCACCACAACCGGGCGAGCGGACAGTTCAACATCGTGGGCAACGCCTACATCAAGGGGCCGAGCGATCAGCTCATCCCCTTCTATTTCGACGGCAGCGCCGGCGCCGGGCTCAAGTACTTCCTCGCCGACAACTACATCGATGACCCGGGTAGGTTCACGGGCGTCGTCGACAACCCGTGGCAGAGGCCCTACCTCCACCCGAGCTTCAGCCGGCTCAGCAAGCCCGAGTCGCACCGCGCGACGACGCAGTTCAACTTCTCGCGCGACGTCCCCGGGTACACCGCCGTGACCACGCACCGCGCGCAGGACGCCCAGCGGCTCGTCCTCGCGAAGGCGGGCGCGCTGCCGCACGACGTCGTGACGAAGGGCGTCCTCGCGAACATCGCGCGCCGCGACGGCGCGTGGGGCGCTCGCTACGTGAGGAACCTGATGGAAGGGCTCACCCCGGGGACGGCGCCCACGGACGCCGATCGCGACGGGATGGCGGACGCGTGGGAGCGAGAGCGCGGCCTCAACCCGTCGAACGCCGGCGACAACACCAGGGTGATGCCGTCCGGATACACCGCCATCGAGGAGTACATCAACGAGCTCGCCGGGGCGCTGATCAGCGAGGCAGAGGGCAGCCTCGCGATGGACATGGGCGACTAGCGCGCGCCACCGGGACCACCGGGGCCGGTCGAGGAGAGCCGCGCTGTCGCGCTGTCCAGCGGCGTGGACCGATCGGGCCGACGACGCAGCGGCGGCCGCCCGGCCGGTCGCGCGCCGCCGCCCGCCTGGCGTTTGCGCTGACGACCACCCCTGCTAGGTTGCCGGCGGCGTCCCGGTGAGGACGTCCCGGACGAGACGCGCCGTACCCGGTCAGGACAAGACGACGCAGCCACATCGCTCACGAGGAGATGTCGTCATGTCCTGGTTGGTGTTGCTGCTGGCGGGCCTGCTCGAGGTTTGCTGGGCCATCGGGCTCAAGTACACACAAGGCTTCACGCGCCCGCTGCCGACCGTGCTCACCGTCGCCGCGATCATCGCGAGCCTGTACCTGCTCGAGACCGCGTCGCGCACCCTGCCCATCGGCACGGCCTACGCCGTCTGGGTCGGCGTGGGCGCGCTCGGGGCGGCCATCGCCGGCATCGTCCTGTTCGGCGAGCCGGCCACGCCCGCGCGGCTCGGCTTCCTCGCGCTGCTCGTCGTGTCCATCCTCGGCCTCAAGCTGTCCAGCCCCTGAGCGTCCACCGCGCAACAGCGGCGAGCGCGCGGCCGACAGCGCCCGGCTCGATTACCCTCGTGTCCATGCACGGAACCCCGGAAGCCCGCGCCCTGCACGCGCAGTTCCCCGCGATCGATCTCCACGCCGACAGCCTCATGTGGTCGCGCTGGGTCGGCTACGATCTGAACGAGCGCCACGAGCCGCCGCTGCCGCTCGCGGCCCTGGGCGGGCACGTCGACGTCCCGCGGCTCGTCGAGGGCGGCGTCGGCGCGCAGTTCTTCGGGCTCGTCTCGCTGCCGATCGGACAGCGGCGCGGCCTCGCCGCCGTGATCGACGAGCAGATCGACCTCCTCGAGCAGGCCGTGCGCGCGCAGCCCGGCCGCCTCGTCAAGGCGCGGACCGCCGACGACGTCGAGGCGGCGAGGGCCCGCGGCGCTGTCGCGGCCCTGCTCGGCGTCGAGGGGGCCCACGCGCTCGAGGGCGAGCTCGACACGCTCGAGCGCTTCGCCCGGCGCGGCGTGCGCTACCTCGGGCTCTGCCACTTCACCGCCAACGAGGCGTGCTTCCCCGCCTACGGCAGCGGCCGCAACGACGGCGCGGGCCTCACCCCCTTCGGCCGCGAGGTCGTGCGCCGCGCCGAGGACCTCGGCGTCATCGTCGACCTCGCGCACATCAACCGCGCCGGCTTCCTCGAGGCCTGCGCCCTCGCGCGCCGGCCGCCGCTCGTCAGCCACACGGGCGTCGCCGGCGCGTTCGAGCACTGGCGCAACATCGATGACGACCAGCTCCGCGCCGTCGCCGACCGCGGCGGGTGCGCCGGGATCATCTTTTGCCCGCTCTACCTCGGCGGCAACGGGCTCGAGCCCGTGGTCCAGCACCTGCTCCACATCATCAACGTTGCCGGCGAGGACACGCCGGCGCTCGGATCCGATTGGGACGGCTTCATCATCCCCACACGCGAGCTCCGCGACGCCGCGCACCTTCCGCTCTTGACGGATGCGCTGCTCGCAGCGGGGTTGAGCGAGCGCGTCATTGCCAAGGTGCTTCGAGGAAACGTGATGCGCATCCTGAGCGACAATCCGCTTCCAACGCGGCTCGCTGTTGCGTAGCGTGTCCCTCAAGGGGGCAGTCGGGGCGGGTGGTCCCTCCGGCGCTGCTCGAGGTCTCTCCACGCGGAGCGGGTGCAGCCTATGACTCTCCATCGCCTCGCCGCGCAGGGCTACGCGACGGCAGCGGACGCCTACGAGAAAGGGCGCCCCGACTATCCGCGCGGCGCGATCGAGCTCCTGCTCGACACGCTCCGCATCGACGCCTCGAGCACGGTGCTCGATCTCGGCGCGGGGACGGGCAAGCTCACGCGCCTCCTGGCGCCGACGGGCGCCCGGCTGCTCGCGCTCGAGCCGGTGGAGGGGATGCGCCGCAAGCTGAGCCAGATGGTCCCGTCCGCCACCGTGCTCGACGGCGTCGCCGAGGCCATCCCCCTGCCCGAGGCGTCGGTCGACGCCGCCGTCGCCGCGCAGTCGTTCCACTGGTTCCACGGCGATCTCGCGCTCGCCGAGATCCACCGCGTGCTCCGGCCGAGGCGGCGCCTCGCGCTGCTCTTCAACCTGCGGGACGAGCGCGTCGACTGGGTCGCCCGCATCTCCCGCATCCTCGACCGCCACGGCCGGGACGCCCCGGTCCACACGATCGGCGCGTGGCGCCGCTCCTTCTCCGACACCAGCCTCTTCGCGCCGATCCGGGAGCACGAGCTCACCCACGTGCAGGAGCTCGACCTCGACGGGCTCCTCGAGCGCGTCGCCTCGATCAGCTACATCTCCGCCCTCCCGCTCCAGGAGCGGTACGCGGTCCTGAACGAGATCCGCGACCTGGCAGCGACCCACCCGGACCTTGCCGGAAAGAGCGTGTACCTCTTCCCGTACCGCACGCTCGTGGCGTCGTACGAGCGGCGCTGAGCCGCCCGCCGGCGGGCCGAGCATCGGCGAGCCCGCGGCCGGCGCGACGTGCTAGAGCGCCGCCGCATGTCGGCGAACGAGGTCGTGATCGTCGGCGGCGGGCCGGCGGGCATGAGCACGGCGATCTTCCTCGCCCACCATCGCCCGGCCCTCGCCGACCGGATCGTGGTGCTCGAGAAGGAGCGCTACCCCAGGGACAAGTGCTGCGCGGGCGGGCTCGGCGAGCGAGCGGACAGGACGCTGTCGGCCGCCGGGGTGACGATCGACGTGCCGTCGGTCCCGGTGAACGGCGTCAGCGCGGCCTTCCAGGCCGGCGAGCTCGCGCTCCGCGAGGGGCGCATCGGCCGCGTCGTCCGGCGCGTCGAGTTCGACAGCGCGCTCGCGCTCGCCGCGCGGGCGCGCGGCGTCCGGATCGTCGAGGGGGCGCGGGTCACCGCCGCCGCGCTGGGCCCGGGCGGCGCGCGCGTCGAGAGCCCGGCCGGGGACTTCGCCGGCCGGGTCGTCGTGGGCGCGGACGGCGTCGGCAGCGTCGTGCGCCGCGCGATGGGGCTGCCGTTCGGCAGGCTGCGCGCGCAGGCCGTCGAGGTCGACACCGAGCCCGTCGCCGGGGACAGGGCGCGCGACCTGCTGCACTTCGAGATGCGGGATCGCTCGTTCCCCGGCTACCTCTGGGATTTCCCCACGACCGTGGGCGGGCGCGAGCTCGTCTGCCGGGGCGCGTACGTCCTGCACGAGGGCGCGCTCGGCGCCGGGCGCGGGGCGGGCGACGCGCCCGACGCCGAGCGCGTCCTCCGCCGCCGGCTCGAGGCGCTCGGCCTCGACCCGGACCGCTACAGGCGCAAGCGCTTCGCCGAGCGCGGCCTCGACCGGACGGCCGCGATCGCGCGGCCCGCCGCGCTGCTCGTCGGCGAGGCCGCGGGCATCGATCCGATGCTGGGCGAGGGGATCGCCCAGGCGATCGCGTACGGCGCCCTCGCGGGCGCGTACCTGGCCGAGAAGCTCGAGGCCGGCGATCTCCGCTTCGACGACTGGGGTCGGCGCGTGGAGCGATCGCTCCTCGGCCTCGACATCCGCTTCCGGCGTCGGGTGATGCGCGCCTTCTACGGCGCGCCGCGGGAGCGGGTCGAGCGCTACGTCCTCGACGAGCCGTCGTTCCTGCGCTTCGGCATGCGCCACTTCGCCGGCAGACCCCAGCCGGCGCCGGACGCGCTCCGCGCGGCGGCGACGGGCGCGCTCGTCGCGGGGCGGATCGGGATCGAGCGCCTCCTCGCGTCGCTCCCGCCGCGCGCCGCGCAAGGCGCGCACCCGTAGCGGCGCGCCCTGCGCGGGGCGCGCGCGAGCATCGCCCTCGGCGGCGAGCGTGATAGCATCGGCCGCCATGATCGCGCCGTTCCAGCCGGCGGTCGGGATGCTCTTCGGCGAGTTCCGGATCGTGCGGCCCCTCAGCGCCGGGGGCATGGGCGCCGTGTACGTCGCCGAGCAGGCGAGCACCGGCCAGCTGCGGGCCCTCAAGCTGATGCACCCCCAGCTCTGCGCCGACACCCGGCTGCGCGAGCGCTTCGAGCAGGAGGCGCGCGTCGGCGCGCTGGTCGAGAGCGATCACATCGTGCAGGTGATCGGCGCCGGCGTGGACCAGGCGAGCGGCGTGCCGTGGATCGCGATGGAGCTGCTCGACGGCGAGGACCTCTCGGTGCGGATGCGGCGCTGCGGGCTGTTCTCGCCGCAGGACATGCACGAGATCTTCCGGCAGCTCTGCCACGCGCTCGGCGCGGCCCACCGGGCCGGCGTCGTGCACCGGGACATGAAGCCGCAGAACATCTTCCTCGCGAAGAAGAGCAGCGCGACGGCGCCGTGGGCGGTCAAGGTGCTCGACTTCGGCATCGCGAGGGTCGCGGCGGAGGCGAACACGATGGCGACAGCGTCGCTCGGCACGCCGCTCTGGATGGCGCCGGAGCAGACCGAGGCGCGCGGGCAGATCGCGCCGGCGACCGACGTGTGGGCGCTCGGGCTGATCGCGTTCGCGATGCTCACCGGGCGGATGTACTGGCGCGCCGCGAACGACCCGATGGGCACCGCGATGCCCGTGCTGCTCCGCGAGATCCTGATCGAGCCGATCGACCCGGCGTCGGTGCGCGCGACGGCGCTCGGGCGCGCCGGCTGCATCGTGCACCCGTTCGACGCCTGGTTCGCGCGCTGCGTCGCGCGCGACCCGGCGGAGCGCTTCCCGACGGCGCAGGACGCGTTCGACGCGCTCGGGCCCGCGCTCTTCGTCGATCCGCGCCTCGCCCGCGCCCCCACCTTGGTGGCGCCGTCCGGGGCCGCGGCGGCGGTCACCTCCGTCGCGCAGTCCTCGCCGCCCTCGCCGAGCGGGCCGGCCGAGACCTCGGTGGACACGCAGCGCCCGCCGTCGACGGGGCGCGGCGCGCGCGCTCGCGCGTCGCTCGCCGCCGGTCCGGCGAGCGCGCCGGCGCAGCTATCGCGGCCGGGCGCGTCCGTCCCGCCGGGCAGCGCGCCGGCCCTGGCGAGCAGCGCTCCGGCGGAGGGCTCTCGCCGGCCGACCCGGTGGGGGCCGGTGCTCCTCGCGTGCGGCCTGCTCGGCGGCGCCACGGCGGCGGTCGTCGCGTACGCGGCCGGCCGGGCGCCGGGCGAGGTCGCCGAGGCGCGGCACCTGCCCGCGCCGGCGCGCCCCGCGGTGGTCGGCGCCGGGCCCGGCGACGGGGCGCGCGCGCCTGCGCTGGCGAGCGCCGGGGAGAAGGCGCCCGCCCCTCGCATCCCTCCGGTGCCGCTCCTGCCGAGGGCCGCGCGCCCGACGCGCGACGGCGACGCGCCCGCGGCGGCGATGGCCGCGGCGCCGCCGACGGCCACGGCGAGGCCGTTCGATCACGCGGCGGCCCACGCGGCGCTGCAAAGCAAGGGGGCGAACGCGCGCGTCCACTGCAAGGGGAAGGCGGGGCCGAAGGCGGTGTCGGCGCGGGTGTTCTTCAACCCAGCGGGCGCCGTGCAGCGCACCAGCCTCGCGCCGCAGGTCGCGATGACCCAGGCCGGGATGTGCGTGCAGATGATGCTCGGCTCCGCGCGGGTGCCGGCGTTCGACGGGACCGAGCTCCAGGAGGTCTCGACGACGGTCGCGATCGAGTGAGCGCGCCCGGCGCGCGTCCGGCGCCGATCACGGATCGACGGAGACGCACTCGCCCTCGCCCCGGAAGTGCCCGAGCGTCCGCGAGAGGGCCGTGACGAAGGCCCCGAGATCATCGACGTTTCCGGCGCTGCCGGTGCCGTACGTGCCCTCGTCGATCGCGACGAGGCGCACCGCCGCGAGCTCCTCCAGCGTGACGGCCCCGTCGTCGTCGGCGTCCGCGGCGGCGATGGGCGCGAAGCGGCGCGCCGCTGTCGCTGCCTGGAGGTCGTCGTAGAAGAAGTGGTCGCCGTGGATCGTGAGCTCCACGGTGTCCGTGCCGCCGTTGGTGACGAGGACGCCGTCGGTCTCCTTGCCTGCCTTCTCGCCCTTGCAGTCGGCGTAGCGCGTCGCGCGCGAGAAGGTCCAGTCGAGGCGCTTCTCGACGTCGCCCTTCCGCGCCGTCGCCTCGATGTGCACCGACGCGCCCGCGTCGATCATGAGCGCCCTGTCGTCCTCCGTCGCGCCGTCGAGCGCGGTGTCCGCGTCCGCGGGGCCGATCTCGTAGGAGACGCTCTCCCACGGCTTCGCGTCGAGGCCGTCGAACGTCACCACCGGCTTCGGGCCGGCCTTCGTGTGGTCGAACAGGATCGAGCCCTCCATGCGCGCCCCGACGTTCCCGTCGCGATCGGCGACGGTCACGTTCCGGAGGACGAACAGGAACTTCTGGTACTGGATGCTCCAGCCGTCCTCGAGATCGGCGGCCGGGATCTCCTGCTCGATGTAGTCCTCGCCCCAGGTGGTGAACTCCACGCGCCCGGCTCCCGATGCGCCGTCGTCGCCGCAGCCGGCGAGCGCCCCCGCGGCGAGCGCCCACGCCGCCGCGCTCATGGCCCTGCTGATCCTCATCGCTGCTTTGCCTCCCATCACTCCGAGTCGTCCTGCTGCTCTGGTTGCGCGGGCGAGCCGGGCGCGAACGAGAGCGCGTAGGCGGTCCCCTTCTTCAGCCCGCGCGTGAAGCCGCGCAGGGCCTGGCTCCCCGGCTCGAGATCGACTGGCGCGCCGTCCTCGCTCGCGGCCAGCTCCTCGAAGTCGACCTGGTCGAGCCAGACCGAGGGCTTCACGACGAGCGTGACGACGCCGGGCCCGTCGAGGAAGGTCTCCTCGAAGGCGCACCCCTCCACCGACGGCTCGCCGGTCGCGGCATCGACGACGTCCGCGGCCAGGGCGCGCGCGCGGAACACCCGCGCGACGTCGCCCTTCTCGGCGCGGCCCTCGATCGCGACGACGTGCCCGTCGAGCGCCGCGGCGAACGGGCCCGCGGGCGGCGCGCCGAACGTGAAGCGCGCGGATCGCACGACGCCGCTCACCGCGTCAGCGTCCGCGAGCACTGTCGTCCCCTGCAGCAGGTCGACCGAGGTGGGCTGCGCCATCTGGCCCCGCGCCTCGCCGCTCTGGTAATGGCCCGGGTGGGCGTGCGCCTCGGGCAGGGCCCAGCGGGCGAGCCGATCGAGCAGCGGGCGGGCGCCGCCGCGGCCCGGCGCCGCGCGCCCCGCGGTGAGCGGGGCGCCCTCGAAGTAGTAGAGCGGTCCGACCGACAGGTGCGCCCTCGACAGCGTGACGGTCCAGCCGAGCGCGGTGTTGAACGGCGCGACCGAGGCCGCGTCGGCGGTGACCTGCGTGGCGAGCGTGAGGCGCTTGCCGCTTGTCGCGTCGCCGTCGCCGGCGCCGCACCCCGCGGCGAGCGCCGCCGCGAGGAGCCCCGCGGCGCCGGGCGCGGCGCGCCGCCGGGAGCTGTCCTGTGCCGTGATCGATGTCATCGAGGGACCTCAGCCGATGTAAAGGGAGAGCGAGGCGAAGACGCTGCGCGGGGCGCCGACAGTCACGTGGCGCGCGGGCAAGAGGTCGGGCGCCGCGCCCCGGGTGAAGCTCGACGGGTAGACGAACTCGCCGTCGAACCAGGCCGCGTCGAGGAGGTTGTAGACGTCGAGCCCGAGCTCGATGCGGTCGTAGCGGAGGTGCGCCGTCACGTCGGTGAGGAGCGCGTCGTGGCCGATCTCCCCGAAGGGCAGGGGGCGCCGGTGGAGCAGCGTCACGCCGGCGCCGGCGCGGGCCTCGAGGCGCCGGCCGAAGAGCGCGCCGAGGCGCGGCGTCACCGCGAGATCGGCGCGCGCGACGACCTGCGGCACGAACGGCAGGAGGTCGCCCGCGGCGTAGCGCCCGCCGGCCGCGGTGAAGGCGGCGCGGGTGTACGTGAGGCCGACGCTCGACACGAGCCACGGCGCGGGGCGCGCGACGGCGTCGAGCGCGACGCCTGTGCGGGCCGTGGCGGGCACGGGCTCGTTGCGGCCTGTCGCCTCGTCGAAGACGAGGTCCTCGCTGAGGCGCGCGTGGAACAGCGCCGCCGACGCCCTCACGCGCTCGTCCGCGTAGCGGAGCCCCGCCTCGGCGGAGAGCGCGCGCGTGAACGGCGCCCGCTCGCCGTCGCCGAGGCTGCGCGCCTGGGGCGATCGGAACCCCTGGCCGACGCTGGCGAGCGCGCGCAGCCCGGGGAGCAGCGCCACGTCGACCGTGCCCTTGCCGCCCACGTGCACGCCCTGCGCGCTGCGCGCCGCCGCGCCCTCGCCGGCGTCGTCGAGGACCTGGTACGCGAGCCCGTCGGCGCGCAGCCCGCCGCGCACCTCGATCCGCCGCGCCGGCCGGATCGACGCGTCGAGGTAGCCAGCGATGTCGGTCGCGCGCACCCGCGCGTCGACGAGCGTGGCGGTCGGCCGGTCGTCGACGGCCGCGAGGCGCCGCTGCGACTGCTCGATCCAGTCGGTGCGCGCGACGACGCCCGCCTCGAAGGCGTCGCGGTCCGAGAGCAGCGGGAGCCGGAGCCGGTACGACGCCGTGGCGCCCACCGTGATCGCCTCGTTGCGCTGCTGCGTGGAGTCGCCGGAGGCCGGATCCGCGAGGTAGCCGGTGAAGTTCGAGCGCAGCCGGAGCGCGCGCAGCACGACGAACGGCGCGAGCGACAGGCCCTCTCCGGGGGCGTCGCCGGCGGTGCGCAGGTCGAGGACGAGCTGCGCGCGCGACGAGTCGCCGCCCTGGTCCGGGTCGTACGAGGCGAAGCGGTCGACCTTGCCCGCCTCGATGTCGTCGAGGCGCAGGACGCCGGCGGAGCCGAAGCGCGCGGCGAACGCCGACGCCATCACGCGCGCGCTGACCCCCGCGGCGGGCTGGTAGACGCCCTGCGCGATGAACGAGGTCCGGCTGGCGGCGCGGGCGGGGCCGAAGCCGTCGGTCTCGTAGGCCTCGAAGGCGGCGAACGTGGCCTCGTCGGCGCGCTCGGGGTGGTAGGCGAGGAAGAGCCGGCGCGCGCCGGCCGATCCGGCGCCGGCGGCGACGGTGATCCCCGGCTCGTCGTAGCCGAGCTCGAAGCGGACGGAGCCGGCGACGGCGAAGTCGCCCTGGCGGGGGTCGTACGATCCGGGCTGGGCGCGGAGCTCGCGGATCACCTCGGGCATGACGAAGTGGAGGTCGGCGTAGCCCTGCCCGTGGACGTTGGACACCTCGTTGACCGGCGCGCCGGCGACCCAGATCTCGAGGTCCTGCCCGTGGACCGCGTCGAAGCCGCGGAAGAAGATCTGGTGCGCCTTGCCCTCGCCGCTGTGCTGGGTCGTGAAAACGCCCGGGACGAGCTGCAGCGCGTCGCTCGCGGTGCGGTGCGGTGCTGCCTTCAGCTCCGCCCGCTCCCGCACCGTCTCCGAGGCGCTGCGCGGCGGCCGCGCGCCGTGCACGACGACCGCGACAGGCGCGCCCCCGGCGGCCGCGGCGGAGGCCTCGCCGCCCTCCGGCGAGGCCTCCGGCGCCCCGGGGGCCGCGACGGCGGGCGGCGCGGCGACGTCGTCGGCGGCGCGTGCCGCCGCGGCGGCCGTGGTGATAAGGAGCGACGCGAGCGTCGCGCACAGGGAGCGGATCATTCAGCCGGGCGGGTCGTAGCACGATTTTTCATTTTTGTGCCACGCTCTGGACGCGCTCGCTCGCCTGCGGCGCCGCGGGCGCGCGCGGGTCGCGCCGTCCCAGGCGGCGAGCGAGCGGCGCCCGCGTTATCCTCTGGTGGCCGGGCGCGGCGCCGATCCGGTCGACCCCTCTTTCTCGACGTCGACCCGACTCGCGCTCTGGAGCCCACCGCGATAGCGATCGCGACAACATGTCGCATTCAGCTTGGTTGCGACGCGGCCTATCGTGGCGCGCGTCGTTCCCCAGGAGGGCTCTCATGAAATCCGGTCTTCGTGCATCACGGCTCTTGTTTCCGGTGGTCGGCGTGGCGCTCTCGCTCGTCGCGTGCGGCGGCGGCGAGAATGGGGCGAATCCCGTCGACGCCACGGCGACCGCGACGGGCACCGGCGGCGCCGGCGGCGGGGGGAACGGCGGCGCTGGCGGGGCGGGCGGCGCCGGCGAAGGCGGCGGCGGGGCAGGGGGCGATGAGGGGACGATTCCCGTCGAGCTGCAGTTCGAAGGCCGCGTCGGCGACGACGTGTTCTCCTGCGGGGACTCGTACGCAGTCGGCACCTCGCAGACGGAGGTGAGGCTCAACGACTTCCGCCTGTACATTCACGACGTGCGCCTGCGCCGGGCCGACGGCGAGGAGGTGCCGGTCGCGCTCGATCAGGACGGGCTGTGGCAGCACCAGAACGTCGCGCTCCTCGATTTCGAAGACAAGTCGGGGAGCTGCGCCAACGGGACGCAGGACACGAACTCGGTTGTGCGCGGGGCGGTTCCGGCCGGGGAGTACAACGGCCTGTCGTTCAGGGTGGGCGTCCCGTCCGAGCTCAACCACGGCGATGCGTCGACGGCGCCCTCGCCGCTCAATCTGTCGGGGCTGTGGTGGAACTGGACCAATGGTTACAAGTTCCTGCGCATCGACAGCGCCGCCGAGGCGGGCCAGGGCGCCTTCATCGTGCATGTCGGCAGCACCGGCTGCGTCTCCGGCGCGGACGGCGAGGTGACGTGCGATCGCCCGAATATCGCCGAGGTCGTCCTCGAGGGCTTGAACCCGCTCACGACGAAGGTGCTCGTCGACTATGCAGCGCTCGTGCTGGACAGCGACGTGGGGGGGAGCGAGGGCTGCATGTCAGAGCCGACCAATCCCGAGTGCGCGCTGGTGTTCACCCGGCTCGGCATCGACGTCACCGATGGCTCGCCGCGCCCCGAGCACCAGGCGTTCTTCAGGGTAGAATAGGGGGGATGCCGATGTCTTCTCTGGGGAACGCTCTCCGCTGCTTCGCCGCTTCCTCTCTCGTCGCCGCGCTCGCGGCCCTCTCCTCCGGCTGCGGCGACGGCGCGGACCCGCCGGACACCCCCGGGTCGACAGGGGATGGCGGCGGCGACCAGGGCGGCGGCGGGGGTGATGGCAGAGGCGACGGCGGAGGGAGCGAGGGCGCGTTCGACTGGGGGCTGCCGCCGGGCTTCCCGGTGCCGAAGGTGCCGCAGGACAACCCGATGTCGGCGGCGAAGGTCGAGCTCGGCCGGCGGCTGTTCTACGACAGGCGCCTTTCCGGCAACGGCACGTACTCCTGCGGCTCATGCCACCTGCAGGAGCTCGCGTTCACCGACGGCCTCGGGAGCGCCAAGGGGTCGACCGGCGAGATGCACTCGCGCGGCTCGATGAGCCTGGCCAACGTCGCGTACCTGACCACGTTGACCTGGGGGAATCCGCTCCTCGACTCGCTCGAGGAGCAGGCGCTCCTCCCCATGTTCGGCGAGACCCCTGTCGAGCTCGGGCTCGCGGGCAGGGAACAGGAGCTGTTCGAGCGGCTCCGCGACGAGCCGCTGTACAGCGAGCTCTTCCCCCAGGCGTTCCCGGGCGACGACGATCCCATCCGGCTCGCCAACATCACCAAGGCGATCGGGGCGTTCGAGCGGTCGCTGATCTCGTACCGCTCGCCCTACGACCTGTATCGCTACGGCGGTGACCCCTCGGGGATGTCGGCGTCGGCGCTGCGCGGCATGGATCTCTTCTTCTCCGAGAGGCTGGAGTGCTTCCACTGCCATGGCGGCTTCAACCTGTCGGACTCGGTGCAGCACGACGGGACCACCTTCACGGAGGTGATGTTCCACAACACCGGTCTCTACAACATCGGCGGGACCGGGGCGTACCCGGAGGGCAACGCCGGGGTCTACGACGTCTCGGGCGTCGAGGCGGACATGGGCCGGTTCCGCGCGCCCACGCTGCGCAACATCGCGCTCACGGCGCCCTACATGCATGACGGCAGCGTCGAGACGCTCGCGGAGGTGCTCGACCACTACGCCGCGGGAGGGCGTACGATCGCGTCCGGGCCCAACGCCGGCGTGGGGAGCGAGAACCGGTTCAAGAGCGAGCTCATCAGGGGGTTCGACCTCACGGCAGAGGAGAAAGCGGACGTGATCGATTTTCTGAAGAGCCTGACCGACGATGAATTTCTGACGGACCCGCGCCACGCGGATCCGTGGGCGGAGGCGCCGTGATGAGCCGGAGACCGTTCCTGCGACGAGCGCTGCTCGTCCCTGCGCTGGCGGCGCTCGTGTCGGCCGCGATGTACGCCGGGGCGTGCGGCCACGGCCACGACGGCGCGTCGAGCGGGACGTCGTCCGGGCCGGAGCTCGACGACGTCATCTACGAGGGGGGCGCGACCGACGAGGCGCTGATCGTGCTGCTCGCCGCGGAGCCGAAGGACGAGCCCTCGCAAGGGACGGTGTTCGACGCGCCCGAGGACGGCGCGACGCTCCCCGGCGACGCCGCGCCGGCGCTGGCCTTCCACATCGCGGGCGCGGCGCAGGGCGCGGGGCCCGCGCCGGCGCTGCGGCGCGCGACGGGCGACGCGCCGCGAGCGCGCGAGGCCGGCGCGGCGGGGGCGCCGGTCTGGGCGGAGCTCGGCGCGCTCGTCGGGCCGGCGCGCGCGGCGCGGGCGCACGGGACGCCCGTCAACGGGCGCGCGTACTTCCTTGTCTTCTCGACGCCGGAGCGCGAGGGGCTGCTCCGGGTGTTCACGACCAAGCTGACCTACACGCCGGACGCGGCGGCCTGGGACAAGCTCCGCGCCGCCGGCGCGCCGATCACCGTCGACGTGATCAACGCGGTGTTCGAGACCAACCGCATCGTGCAGGGCGGCGGGCCGTTCACGGGCGCGCCGGTCACGTTCTCCGTCGCGCCCTGAGGACCACCGCCGCGCTCATCTTCCCGCGCGCGGCTCAGCGCGCGGGAAGATGAGCGCGTACGAGCCCGGCGCGGGGTTGAAGAGCACCGCCTTGTCCGGGTGCCCCTCCCTGTCGAAATGGGGATACCACGGCAGCGCCCGCCAGGACTCCGAGTCCCCGATGAACTCGCGCACGATGAGATCGAGCTCCACGTACTTCCCGCCGGTCGTCGCGGAGAGCTCCGGTCCGAAGCTCCAGCGCTCGCGCCCCGGTCGCGGGGCGACGTCGTTGTGCAGCGCCCCGCCGTAGGCGATCACCATCTTGCCCGCGGCGCCCTCGCGGCCGAGCAGCGCCTTCGCCTTGGCCGCGGTCAGGCGCGCGATCATCTCGAGCATGGCCGTCACCGCGTCCGGCCCCGCGCGCACGATGGCGTCGTACTCCTCGCAGGAGGGCACCAGCAGGTGGGGCGTGACGCCGAGCCGCTTCGCCTCGCCGCCGAGCGCGAGGAACTCGCCCTGGTTGCTCGCGGACTGGGCCTGGGTGACCGCCCTCTGCTCCCCCTCGACGCGCGCCACCTGCTCCTTGTCGCAGCGCGGATCCGCCGCCCAGAGCTCGACGATCAGGTCGGAGGCGCGGCCTGCGAGCGCGGGCAGGAAGAGCTCGGTGAAGCGCCGGGTCGCCGAGGGGACGCCCTCGGCGCCCTGCTGGGCGTGCGACTCGCCCACCGCGAGGACGCGCGGGCCGCTCCGGAGGACGTGGGAGAAGGCCTGGGCCGGGGTGTCGAACGCGAGGCAGCCCAGCGCGCCGCAGGGCGCCTGCGCCGGGGCGCCGGCGGCCTGCTGTGCGGGCGGTGGAGCCGCCGAGGGGGAGGTGGCCTCGACGGCGGCGGCGCTCGCGGGGGCAGGCGCGCCGGCGCCGGCCGGCGCGTTGCCGCAGGCCGCGAGGAGGGTCGCGGCCGCCACGAAGGTTCGCGGGGTTCGCATCGGCGCATCTTACCGATCGTCGCTGTCGCCTGTGCGTCGCGCCGCCCCGGAGCAGCCGAGCGGCTCCGGGACCCGCGCCGCGGCGAGGCCCGCCGGCCCCGGAGGGCTACCAGCGGCCGTGGCGCTGACCCATGTAGCGCTCGACGGAGAGGGGGATCTTCATCATGACCATGAGGACGGGCGGGCGGACGGAGCACGAGGCGAGCGCAGCGCACCTGGAGTCCGCGATCACCAACAGCCTGGAGCAGGTCCGCGACATCCTGTGCGGCGCCCAGCTCCGGGAGCTCGCTCGACGGCTCTCGCACACGGACGCCCAGCTCGCCGTCCAGGCGGAGGAGCTCCGGAGCGAGGCGCGACGGCGCCTGGACGTGCTCGAGGCGCACACGCGGAAGGAGATCGAGGCGCTCAGCGCGACGCTCGAGGCCCAGCGCGCGGCGAGCGCCTGCACGCTCGGCAACGTCGCGCGCGAGTCGCGGGACGCGATCGCGTCGTTCGAGCAGCGGATCCAGCGGCTGGAAGATCTCGTGACGCGCACGCACCGCGAGCTCAGGCAGCAGCTCCTGGAGCAGTCCAAGTCGTTCATCGACGAGACGCGGCGCACGCGCGACGAGCTGAGCGCCACGCTCGAGCGCGAGCTCGCCGCCTGGGCCGACAGCACCGACGCGGCCCTGCCGGACGCGCCGGCGCGCGAGGGGGCCGCGGCGTCGGAGCGGTACCCGACGACGGAGCACCGCTCGGACGAGGCCGCCTGAGGCGTCCGCGCCGCTCGCCGGAGCGGCGCGGACGAGGAGGCCCGGAGACGACCGATGGGACAGCCGAGAGCGCGTCGCGGGACGCCCCCGCCCTCCATGACGCTCGACGACCTCCGCCCCCTGCTCGTGGGCCCCGAGCAGCGCCGGATCCGGCGGATCGAGGAGCGGCTGGACCACTCCATGACCGAGATGGTCGCGGAGGTGCTGCCGCAAGCCGTGATCGAGAGCCGCAAGCGGGGCGAGACGCTCTCGTGGGCGATGGATCCGATCCTCACCGCCGCGATCCACGAGAGCGTGCGCCGGGACCCGGGGGCGTTCGCGGACGCGATCTCCCCCGCCATGGGGCCGGCCATCCGCAAGGCCGTGGCCAGCGCGCTCCAGGCGATGCTCCAGCGCCTCAACGAGGTGCTCGCCCGCAGCCTGTCCTGGGAGAGCGTGCGCTGGCGCCTCGAGGCGCGGCGCACGGGGCGCCCCCTCGCCGAGGTGATGCTGCTCCGATCGATGGTCTACCGGACCGAGCAGCTCTTCCTGGTCCACCGCGGGACGGGGATCGTCCTCGAGCACGCGAGCGTCGATGACATCCCCTTCAGGGATCCCGATCAGGTCTCGGCGATGCTCACCGCCATCGACGCGTTCGCTCACGACGCGTTTCGCACCGACGCGCGGCTGGAGCGCTTCCGCGTGGGCGATCTCACGGGGTGGGTCGAGCACGGCCCGTCGGCGCTCCTCGTCGCGATCGTGCGCGGCGCGGCGCCGCCCGACTACGAGCTCGCCCTGCGCGAGACGCTGGAGCACGTTCATCTCACCTACGGCGCCGAGCTCTCCGAGTTCCGCGGCGACCGGGCGCCGTTCTCCGGCTCCCGCGCGCAGCTCTCTCGCTGCCTGCGCGAGCAACGCAGGTCGTCCCCGCGCGAGGGCCGTGCCGCCCTCTGGGCGGCCGCCCTGCTGGTCGCGATCGCCGCGACAGCCCTCGTCCTCTGGTTCCGCGCCTCGTGGCGGGACGAGCGCCGCTTCGCGGACTACGCCGAGGCGCTGCGGCGCGAGCCCGGCCTGCTGGTGACCGCGGCCGAGCGGCGCGGGGGAGAGTACGTGTTCGCGGGCCTGCGAGACCCGCTCGCCGCCGATCCGAGGGCCGTGATCGAGCGCGGCGGCCCCGCGCGCGCGGCGGTCACGCTGCGCTTCGAGCCGTTCTATTCTCTCGATCCGCGGATCGTCGAGCGCCGGGTGGAGCAGGCGCTGCGGCCGCCGCCGGGGGTCTCCCTGGCGCTCCGCGACGGCGTGCTCGCGGCGAGCGGGATCGCGCCCGAGCGCTGGATCGAGCGCGCGCGGTGGTCGGCGGCGGTGCTCCCCGGCGTCGCGCGGTTCGACGGCGATCGCCTCGTCGCGCAGGAGTCGATCGACGGCGCGCGCGCCGCGGCGAGGGCCCTCGGGCAGATCGAGCTCCGCTTCGACCGGGGCGCTGCCCGGCTCGACGCCGAGCAGCGCGCGCGCGTCGAGGAGGTCGCGGCCGCAGCGCAGCGGCTGCTCGCGCTCGCGCGCGAGGCAGGCATGACCGCCGAGATCCGCGTGATCGGCTACGCGGATCCTGTCGGCTCGGAGGCGTCGAACCGAGCGCTCAGCCTGGCCCGCGCGGAGCACGTCGCGGCCGAGCTCGTCGCGCGCGGCGTCCCGCCGGACCGGCTGCGCGCGAGCGGCGCGGGCCTGCGGCGCGAGCTCTTCCCCCCGTCCTGCTCGAGCGGGGCGGCCCGGACCGGGTGCGACCCCGGCGCGGACGCGCGGCGCGCGCGCAGCGTGATCTTCCTTGTCGACCTGCGCGCGGCGAGGAAGGAGTGAGGCATGGGGGAGAGACGCAAGGTCTGCGTGCTGGGGGCCACCGGGGTCGGCAAGACCAGCCTCGTCGCCCGCTTCGCGCGCAGCATCTTCTCCGAGTGTTACCGGACGACCATCGGCGTGACGATCGAGACGCGGCGCGTGAGGTTCGATGACCGCGAGCTCGATCTCATCCTCTGGGACCTGAGCGGAGAGGACGAGTTCCAGGACGTCCAGATATCGTATGTGCGCGGTTCCGCGGGCTTCCTCATCGTCATCGACGGCACGCGGCGCGCCACGGTGGAGACGGGGCTCCGCCTCCACGCCGCCGCGCGGGGGATCGCGGGGGAGCTCCCGTCCGTCATCGCCCTGAACAAGGCCGATCTCACGGCCGCGTGGGAGATCGACGAGGCCGCCGAGGCCCGGCTGAGGAGGGCGGGGCTCCTGGTCACCAGGACGAGCGCCAGGACGGGCGCCGGGGTCGAGGGCGCGTTCTGCGCGCTCGCGCGCGCGATGCTGGCGAGCGAGGTGCCCTTGTGGCGGGGGTGACGGCCGTGGACGCCTCGCTGCTGGCGGCGCTCGACAAGCTCGTGCTCGAGCGCCTGGACGACGGCGCCTTCGTCGTCCGCGGCCAGCCGCCGCCGTGGTTCCTCCGGCTCGGGATCCCGCCGCCGCGGCGCGAGGCGCCGCTCCCGATCGACAGCGCGCTGCCGTTCCTGGAGGTGTTCCTCCCCGAGGCGGAGCGGGCCTGGCCCACGGAAGGGCGGATCGCGCAGTCCGACACCTGGACGCAGATGACCGACGACGGCGAGGCGCTGCACCTCGAGGCGACGGCGCTCCGCGTGGGCTCGTCGCGGCTGCTCGTGGTCACCCGGCGCGACGCGCTGCTCCACGAGCGCCGCCGCGTCCTCCAGCGGGCGCGCGAGCTGCGCCTCCTTCACGAGGCGCTGTCGCGCGAGGTCGAGCGAAAGGACGTCCTGGTCCACTGCATCGTCCATGATCTCTCCGGCCCGCTGAACAGCCTCCTCGGCGCCCTGTCCCTGTTGCAGGAGCAGCCGCTCCCGGAGAGGAGCGGCGCGCTCGCCGGCGTCGCGCTGAAGGCGGCCCTGCGGCAGCGCGAGCTCATCCGGGAGATCCTCGACACCTTCGCCGCCGAGGGGGCCGCGCTCGACGCCGCTTCCGGCGATCTCGCCGAGGTGGCGGATCTGCGCGTCACCGTCGCGCAGGTCGTCGAGGCGCTCCTGCCCATGGCGTGCAGCCGGGGGGTCCGCCTGGAGGGACCGCCGGCGCTCGTCGACGGACCGCCGTGGAGCGTCGTCGGCGAGGAGCGCAGGCTCGCGCGCGTGATCTCCAACCTCGTCGAGAACGCGCTCCGCTTCACGGCTGCGCGCGGGGCGGTGCGGGTCCTCGTGCACGACGAGCCCGGATGGGCGCGCGTGGCGGTGGAGGACGAGGGGCCGGGCGTCTCGCCCTCCATCGCGCCGCACCTGTTCCAGAAGTTCGCGCACGGCCGCGACCCGGGGGCGGGCAGCGGCCTCGGGCTCTACGGCGCCCGGATCGCGGTGGAGCGGTGGGGCGGGGCGATCGGCCACGAGCCGCGGCCGGAGGGGGGGGCGCGGTTCTGGCTCCGGTTGCGCCGCGCCGGCGCGGCGGGTGGGGCGAGGGGCGCAGGGACGCACGGAGAGGCGCAAAGGGAGTGATGCCATGGCCAAGCTCTTGCTGGTCGACGATGATTCGGGGACGCTCGCGTGGATGGCCGAGGCGCTGGACGGCGCGGCGTACGACGTCCGGACGGTGAGCAGCGGGAGCGCGGCGCTGGAGCTGCTGAGGACCTGGACGCCGGACCTCATCGTCACCGACTTCCTGATGCCCGAGATGGACGGCTTCGCCTTCACCCGCCTGGTGCAGTCGCGCGAGCGGGTGCCCGTGATGCTCGTCTCGGTCGTGAACAAGCCGGCGGAGGCCATCCTGCGCGGGGTGGCCGGCTACGTGCGGAAGCCCGTCACCGCGGCGGAGCTCCGCGCCGCCGTCGCGCGGGTGCTCGGCGCCGTCGAGGGGGTCGCCATCCTCGTCGTGGACGACGACGCGGACATCCGGGAGTGCTACCGGATGATCCTCGAGCCGCGCTTCACGGTGCTCGAGGCCGAGAACGGGCGTGAAGCCCTGGCGCTGCTCGCGCGCGAGGCCGTGGCGCTGGCCATCGTGGACGTCCACATGCCCATCATGAACGGGGTGGAGCTCCTCCGCGCGATGCGCGACGACCCGAGGTTCTGCACGATCCCGGTCGTGGTGCAGACGAGCGATCGGGCGGCCGCGCGCGCCCCCGTCTGGACCGACCTGCACGTGGCGCAGACGATCCTGAAGGACGAGTTCATGGACTGGCTCATGACCCAGATCGACGCGCACCTCGCGCCGGCGCCGCCGCGCGAGGCCGAGCGCGCGTGGTCGTCCGCGAGCCGATGACCAGCGCTGGGAGGGCCGAGGTACGGAGGGAGGGAGGAGGCGGGGCGCTCGCGCTCACGCGCCGCGCGCGTCCGGCGCGGCGCCGCGGGCGCTCAGCCCGGCGTCCACTGCGGGTTCGCCGTGAACAGGCCGGATCCGACGCTGATGTCGTAGGCCAGGAACAGGCCGAAGCCCACGCTGAGGAGGCCCGCGACCGCGGCGAGCGCGTGGTGCATCCCGCCGAAGCGCGCGCGCGTGAACGCGAACGGCACCGCGAGGGCCCCGGTGATCAGCATCATCCCGGCGACCGTGCCGACGCCGAACAGCGCGATGTAGCCGACGCCCCACCGCGGGTCGCGCACCGTGGTGAGCACGAGGAGCGCCACGGCGGCCGAGCCCGCGAGCCCGTGGACCACGCCGATGACCAGCGGCCGGAGGCTCAGGTAGACGCGCGACTTTCCGAACACGCGGTCCGCCCAGCCGAGGTCGTGCCGGTGTCCGTCGTGCTGCTCCGCGGCCTGCGCCGGCGGCTCGCCCCGCCGGACCGCCCGGTAGATCCGCGTGAGGTGATACCCCCCGAGGCCGATGAGCATCAGCGCGACAGCGAGCTCCATCGCCAGACCGACGTGCGGCGGCACCACCAGCCCGAACAGCAGGATGGCGCCGCCGATCACCATCAGCGTGAGCGTGTGGCCGAGTCCCCACATCGCGCCGATCAGCAGCGCCACGCCCAGGCTCCGCACCCGGCTCACCACCGTCGCCACCGCGATCACGTGGTCCGCGTCGGTCGCATGGCGCATGCCGAGAGAGAACCCGAGGAGCAGCAGCGGAAATGCCGAGGCGATCATGCCCCGTCTCGTAGCACGGACCACGCGCTCCGTGCTACGCCGCACACGGCGCCGACAACCGCGGCCCGAGCCCTCCGGATCGGCCGGGCGCTGCCGACCGTCGCCCGCGGGCTCAGCTCGAGAGATCGCTGGCGAGCTCACCGCGACAATCCGGAGACATCCGATCAGCGCGGTTGTGAAGGCGCGCTCATCCGTGACAGCGACTGCGACTCACGATCGCGTCTTCGACGCGCGCTCCTTCCAGCGCGCGTCGAGGAATACAGACTCCTTGCAACAGCGCCAGAAAACGACGGCGCTGCTCAGCCCAGCATGTCAGTTCGCGTTGTCTCGACTCAACGCGTCGATGGCTTGCTGCATCCAGACCGCATCCTCTTCAGCCTGCTTCAACCCATGCATCATCTGCGCGCGCAGCGTCCCCGAGGTCTCGCGGATCCCGCGCCGAAACACGTCTGCTGCGCGCTCGTGGACGACCTTGAGCCAAGGGGCCAGGAGGCGCCTGTCGAGCGGTCCGGGAGCGTCCAGGACGGTGATGCAGGCCTCGATGGCCTCGCGCATGGCACGGGATTCGAGCGCGTCGGCGAAGGCGGAGAACTGGAGAAGCGACTCTCGCAGCGCGGAGCGACCGGTCGATGAGACTCTCTCTGTCATGGCCGTGCTCAGCGTACCACCTGGCCGAGGCCTCCGCCCGTGCGCGCGCCGCGATTGCGGTCAACGCAGGTGGGATCGCCCCGCCGTCTCCAGCAACATCGCGAGCACGAGCGGATCGCCGAGCCCTTGCTCTGCGCCGATGTGCGCGCGGAGGCGCGTCAGGCGTGCAGCGTCCTCCAGGAACAGCGGCTCGCCCAGCCGGGCCGCGGCCTCGTGGAGGATGCCCTCGCGCTCGGCGAGGAGCGCCGCGGCGCCGCCGCGGTCGCCGCGTCCGACGCGGGCAGCGGCCTCGGCGAGCGACTCGCCCGCGGCGAAGCCCTGGAGAGTCCGGGCCACCGAGGCGTCGACGGACGCGGCGCTCGCCGCGTCGTTGTCGGCATAGCGCACCTCGATCGGGATCTCCTCGATCACGTTCTTCCTGGAGAGGCGGTCCTTGTACCTGAGCTCGACGCTCGCGACGGCGCGCTCCCCTGCGCCCGGGCCGGCGCTCAGCTTGAGCAGCAGGGCGTGCCGGTCATCCCGCGCGAACATCGGCATGAAGAAGCGCATGCCGCCCGCGGCGTCCTCGCGGCGATCGGCCGCGATCCGGTCCCGCGACAGCGCGGCGACGTCCGCCGCGATCTCCTGGGCGCGCACCCGGGAGGCCTCGGCGTCGCTCAGCCGGCGCGAGCCGTAGACGCGGAGCAGATCGACGTCGCGCTTCAGGCGCACGCGCACCTCGACCGCTGTCGCGACCGGATCGAGGCGCCTGTCGAGCTCGGCCGAGAGCGCCGGCGCGATCTGCTCGGGGTCGCGCAGGTAGTAGTAGCCGCCGGCCCCGTCGCTCGCGATCGCGCTCATGAGCTGGCTGTCGTAGTCGTCGCCCAGCCCGAGCGCGCTCGTCTGGACGCCGCGCTGGAAGGCGTCGAGCGCGAGCCGCGCGAGCCGATCGCCGCGGGTGAGGCCGCTCGTGGCGCGGCCGTCGGAGACGAGCAGCACCACGCGCACGGCGTCCTCGGGGATGCCCGGCCGGCTCGCCTGCGCGTAGCCCAGCGAGAGCCCGTCGCCGATGTTCGTGCCGCCGCCCTCGCGGATCTCGCCGATGGCGCGGCGGATCGCCGCGCGGCGCGGACCCACGGGGCCGTCCTCGATCATCACGTCGGCGCCGGTGGAGAACGTGGTGAGCGAGAAGTCGTCCGTGGGCGCGAGGCGGTCGACGAGCGCCTGCGCCGCGCGGCGGGCGCTGTCGATCGGCGCGCCGGCCATGGAGCCGCTCGTGTCGAGGACGAGGTGCACCGAGAGGTGCGGCCGCGCGGGCGCCGCCGCCGCCGCGGAGCGGAGCGCGAGGCGCAGGTGGAAGGCGCCCCCGCCCGGCGCGAGCGCGGCGCGCTCCAGGTCGGCGCGCAGGCCGAGCGCCTTGCCGGGATCGATCGGGATCTCGGGCGCGTAGCGGGCGCCGACGTCGCCGACGAGCGCGCGCTCCCCCGCGGGCACGATGCCGCGGGCGACGGCGGCCTCGAACGCGGCGAGGTGGCCGCCCCCGGGCCGGTAGGTGGTGGCGAAGCGGCCGTTCGGATCGAGGCGGGCCTCGGGCTCGGGGGCGTAGGCGTGGGCGGCGGCGCCCGGCGCGGCGATCGTCGCGGCCCCGCCGAGGCGCCCTCGCCCGCTGCCGAACCCCTGGCCTGACCCTGCGCCGGCGCCGTGGCCGAGGGTCCCGATCGCGCTGAGCCCCAGCCCCCCGCCGCCGCCGGCGTCGCCGGCGCCGTTCAACGAGAGGCCCGCGCCGCCCGCGGAAGGCGCCGGGCTGTCGAGCCCCCACGGTGCGGCGGGCGCGCCCGGATCGCCGCCGCTTCCCTGGTTGAGCAACCCGATCATGCCGAACTCGGCGGCGTCGCGCAGCCGCTGCTGCGTCGTCACGTGCGGATCGGGGCTGTCGCTCGGGCCCCGGACCCCCCACCGGTTTCCGCGCGCCACCGCGCCGGCGGTCGCGTCGCCCATCGATCCTTCCTCGCCCCGCGCCCGCGTCCCGGTGCCGCCCTCCTTCGCGTCCGCGCTCTGCTCGCCCTCCTGCTCGAGCGACGCGCGCAGCTCGCGCTCGTCCGCGGCGGCGAGGTACTGCTGCACGAGCGCGATCCGGTCGGCGCTCATCTCGGAGGACGGGCCGACGGGCGGCGGCGCCCAGCGCGCGAGCGCGCCGAGGAGCCCGAGGTGCAGGACCGCCGAGGCGGCGTGCAGGGCGAGGCTCTTCCGGCTCACGAGCGAGCGGCGCACGCGCTCGCCCGCGGCGACGTCCGCGCCGACCTGGATCCGCACGCCCGCGAGCTCGACGTCGACGCGGGCGTGCGCGGGGAGGGGAACGAGCACCGCGCCGGGGATGTCCGCGCGCGCCGCGCCGGCGTGCCGCGCGCGCGCCTCGGCGGCGGTCAGGGGCGCGCCGTCCAGCGTGAGCGTCCCGGTCGCGGCGCCGAGCAGGAGGAAGCGGACGCGCCCCGCGCGGTCGACCTCGAGGAGCGGCGCGCGGCGCGCGCCGAGCACGCGCTCGGGGAGGAAGCAGTCGCACGGGCGACCGTCGCCGCGCTGCTCGCCGACGTCGAGCGCGCGCGGCGGCGTGAGGTGCTGGACGAAGAGGACGGTCGCGCCCCAGGAGATGAGGATCTCCACCGAGCGCACCGCCGTCTCGGCCGCGTCGCCGGCGGTCGCCGCGTCGGGTCGCCCTGGAGCGGTGGTGATCGCGTCGGCCGTGGCCGCGGCGCCGTCGGCGGCGTCCGTCGTGTTCGCGCTGGGCATGGAACTCCCCTGTGCGCCGCGCGGAGCGGCGCGCTCATGTCGCCAGAAATCCGGCAGAGGGCGCGTCGATGTGCGCCCTCGCGGCGAGGCGCTCCGGCCGCGCCGGCCGGCTGTCCCTCGCCCCGTGAGAGACACCGGCTCCGCGGCGAGGTTCCGGCGGTCAGGGCTCCGAGATGCGCGCCGGTAGAGCGGCGTCAGCAGCACCGCCGCAGGGGGAGCTACGTCGGCGCGGGGCCAGCTCGCCCGTTCGACCTCCGCCGCCTCCGCCACAGCGCCGCCACCCCGACAAGCGCCGCCCCCAGCGTCGCCCCCTCGCCGCGATCGCCGCCCGTCCCGCCCCGCGGCTCTCCCCCCGGCGTCGCGCAGGAGCAGCCGCCGCTCGGCCGCAGGAGCGCCGTCTCCTGCTGCGGCGCCTCGCACATGTCCACGGTGAGCGGCCGCGCCGCCCTCCTCTTGCCCCCCTGCTCCAGCGGCGTCCCGAGGTTCCCCGTGTTCCGGTTGTCGTGGTGGAAGCTCTCCCACGCGACGAGCGCGTCCGTCGTCGCCTCGGTGTGCCAGGCGAAGAGCCACCCGTCGCGCGTGCCCACCGCGATCTCGAGCCGCCCGTCGCCGTCGATGTCGCCCACCGCGGGCGTCGTCGAGATCGACTGGCCCGTGAACTTCGGGAACCCGCGCGGCTCCCGGCCGCACCCGTCGAGGGCGTGCAGGAAGTAGCCGCTCGATCCCGTCAGCACCTCGGGGTAGTCGTCGCCGTTCAGGTCGACGACCGCCTGGCTGTTCCCGATCGTGTGGTCCTCGAGGACGAACGGGGCGCGCGGCAGCATCGCCCCCGACTTCCCGCTCCAGACCCCGAGCAGGTGAGGCCCGTGGCGCCCCGCGCCGCGCGCGCCCGTGAGGGTCGCCGCCTCCGCCTCCGAGGCGCCCGCGGCGATGACGTCCAGCGTGCCGTCCTGATCGATGTCACCGAGCGCAGGCTGCGAGAACAGCGGGAGCATCGCCCGGGCCCCCGCGGCGGGCGAGAGGGGTCCGAACCTCGGATCGAGCCCGGCCTGGGCGCCCCCCTGCGCCGGCGGCAGCGCGCCCGCGGGCGTCGCCAGCAGATCCGCCTGCGCGCCGGGCGACGCCGGGAGCAGGAGCGGCGGCGCCCCGTTGCCCTGCACGACGGCCGCGAGCGCGCCGTCGATCTCCCCGACGACGCCCGACGCCGCGATCCCCTCCGCCACGAGCGGGGCCAGCGCGAGCGACGGCATCGTCACGGGCCAGCCCGCGAGCACGGGCCCGGACGGCGCGGCCGTGCCGCGCGCGTCGAGCACGTAGACCGCCCCGGCCTGGCCGTCCTTGCCGAGCTTCTCGCTCGATCCGACGAGCAGATCCGGGAGCCCGTCGCCGTTGAAGTCCGCGACGGCGGGCGTCGCGAGGACGCGGCTCCGCGCCGGCTCCGGGGCGAGCGGGCCCGTGTAGTGCACCTCTACCGGCCAGCCGCGCAGCGGCGCGCCGCCGTCGTCGAACGCGTGGACCCGGCCGTCGAACGCCGCCTGGATCACGTCGAGCCGGCCGTCGCCGTCGAGGTCCGCGAGGACGGGCGAGGCGAAGGCCCCCCGCGCGATCCGCGCGCTCGCGGACATGCACGGCGCGCTCGGCGGCGCCCCGGGATCGAGGGGGCAGGAGGGGATCTCGGGCAGCCGCACCGGCCATCCATCCCTGATCTCGCCGTCGGCGCCGACGACGTAGATCGTGCCCGGCCAGGTGGAGATCGCGATCTCCTGCGCGCCGTCGCCGTCGAGATCCGCGATCGCTGGCGCGCCCAGGATCGGCTCGCGGCCGAGCTCCAGGTCCACCTCGCGGTACGCCGGGGCGTCGCGGTAGACGGGCGCGGCCGAGGGCGGCGCTGGCTTGGCCAGGCCGTCGGT
The DNA here is from genome assembly GCF_051519835.1 of Sorangium sp. So ce176. NCBI lineage: Bacteria > Pseudomonadati > Myxococcota > Polyangiales > Polyangiaceae > Sorangium > Sorangium sp. So ce176. Next base: position 7,988,020 of record NZ_CP150371.1, on the reverse strand, counting down.
GAGGCGCGTATGGAACGGGAACCCGCGCAGGTCCGTCGGTCCCTTCGGCGTCATCTTCAGCACGTGCAGCGCGCCGCCGGCGGTCGGATAGACGAGCTCGCGGACGCCGTCGCCGTCGATGTCCGCCATCTTCGGGCTGCCCTCGCCGCTGTCGCCGATGGGAACGGGGAACCCCTCGACCAGCGTCGGATCGCTGTCGACGTGGTAGGTGCGCCGCGCCTCGACCTCGACCTTGCCGATGGCGCCCCCGTAGTGGGCGACCGCGTGGACGCGCACCGTGATCGCGCGGTCGTTCTCCCCGTGGGGGCTGTCGGGGTCGCGCGTGTGGGACGCGGCGATCGTGCGCACGTCGAGCGAGGCGAGCGGGCCCTCGCTGCCGGTGACCACCGCCGGCGCGACGTTCTCCTCGCGGTGGATCTCCTTGAAATCCGCGTCGCGCGGCTGCGCGCCCGAGGCCCACGCGACCGTGTAGTCGTAGGTCCTCGCCCGCTTCGCCGAGATGGTCCCCTCGATGGGCACCGGCCCCTGGACCTGGTCCTTGTAGAGGACCTCGAACCACAGCGGCGACGTGAGGTCGATCGCGGGCGGCACGCGCCCGCCGCGGAGCGCCTCGACGGCGCGGTTCGCGTTGACGCGGCCGTAGCCGAACCGCTGATCGAACCCCGGCTGCGACCAGCGGTACGGCGAGTCCGGCTCCCGCGACTCCGGCACGTCGACGTCGTCGGCGCTCGCGATGAGCAGCCCCTTCACCTCCCCCGGGGCCAGGGTCACGCCGCGCTCCAGGGCGGCGGCGTAGAGCAGCCCCGCGACGCCGGCGAGCCCGGCGGTCGCGTCGCTGGCGCAGCCGTCGCTCGGCACGGCGAGCACGTTGTTGCCGCCGAAGCTCGAGCACGGCGAGGCGTCGAGGAACGTTGTCGACGTCGTGATGGTCTGGCCGTCGTAGCGGACGGCGCTCACCGGCAGCGCGTGGTTGCTCGTCGCGGGCACGCTGTGGTGGCGCGAGCCCTGGTCGCCCATCGACGCGACGACGAGCGTCCCTTTCGCGTGGGCGTGGTCGAGCGCCGCCTGGAGGAACCGGGTGCTGTCGATCGCGGTCACCGGGCACTGCACGACGTCGGCGCGGCGGTCGGCCGCGTAGAGGAGCGCCTTCGCCAGGTCCTGCGCGTCCGCGACGTGGCTGTCGCCGACGCGCAGCGGGATGATCCTGCAGCGGGGGCAGGCGCCCGCGCCGCCGAGCCGGTTGTTCGTCTGCGCCGCCGCTGTCTTCGCGCCCTCGGTGCCGTGGCCGTTCCGGGTGTCGTCGAACGGATCGTTGTCGTTCTTGAAGAAATCCCAGCCCGCGATGTCGTCCACGTAGCCGTTCCGATCGTCGTCGGCCCCGTCCGAGAAGTGCAGGAGGAGGTCCCCGGCGTCGAGCCGGCCGTTCCCGTTCCTGTCGCCCCTCGGCCGCCCCTCCGACGGCTCGGGCCTGAGCGCCGGCGTGTCCCTGTAGTCCGACACGGAGAGGATCCCGTCGCCGTTGCAGTCGAAGCCGGCGAGCTCGCCGTCGCCGCCGCACGGCGACCCGTCCGCGCGCCGCGGCTTGTGCGGCGCGAGCTCGCCCGGGTTGAGCCACACCTTCTCGAGCAGATCCCCGTCTCCCCAGAGGATCCCCGAGTCGGTGACAGCGATCCTGACGCGCGGGTCCCCTTGCGTGAGCCGCCAGGCGAGGTCGATCGACATGCCGGCGGCAGACTCCTCCGGACGGGGGTGGAAGCGCCCGCTCGGGGTCGGGAGGAAGGAGTAGAAGCTCCACTGCCCGCTCTGCGTGGCCGAGAGGCCGTAGTCGGGGTCGCTCGGCCAGCTGTCCCGATCGGCCATGTCCGACGCGTCGGCCAAGGTGGGCGGCGGCCAGCCGCCGGAGGCGTCGGACGGAACCAGCGCGCCCGCCGCGGCGCCGCCGAGCGCCCCCAGGAAAGCAAGCGAGGGAAAGCGAGCGCGGCGCATGCCGAGACCCTACCATCGGTCCGCGCGCGCGAGGCAACCGGCGCTTTCAGCAGGAAATCGGCGCCTTCGTCGCGCCGCGCGCGCCCGGATCGCGGAGTCTCCGCGCCGCGATCGCCAGGGCGCGCCGCCGCTCGGGCGCGCCGCCGCGGCGGCGTCGATCAGGGCGCGCAGATCGCCGGGGTGGGGTGCTCGGCGCAGTACGCCGGGTCATCCGGCGGGCCGATGCGCAGCACGACGTCCTGCGACTCGAGGCGCGGCCGCGCGCCGCAGACAGCGGGCGACGTCGCCGGCTCCGACGGCGCGCACACGCCGGCCTCGTTGGGCACGGTCCAGGCCTGGCCGGTGCCGTAGATGAGGTTGAGCGCGTAGCGCCCCTCGGGCAGGCAGCCGTACACGATCTCGATCGCGCGCCCGAACTGCCGCGAGAGCGCCTCCTCGACCCCGGCGACGTCCCCCGCGGCGATGATGTCGTTGCCCTCGCCGTCCTGCGCGCGGCTGATCACCAGGACGCCCCCCTGCGCCGGATCGGTCGGGTGCATGCACAGCGCGGCGGGCCGGACGCCGATGACGGCGCTCTCCTTCGGCTCGAGCGGCTCCGCGCCGAGCGTGGCCGTCGTCACGAGGTCCTCGTAGATCGTGAGCCCCTGGATGAGCACCGCGGGCGCGGCCTGGCCGACCAGCCTGTCGTCGCCCTCGAGCTTCGAGAACACCGACATCGGGAAGAGCGCCGGGATCAGCGCCGAGTCCGGGACGTGATCCTCCCCGTCGATCGCGCCGTCGCCGTTCACGTCCTGCCGCGCGTACGCGAGGGTCGGCGCGGCCTCGCCGCCCACCGGCAGCGAGAGCGGGGGCGCCGCCGCGCTCGCGACCTCCTTCCGGGGCACCCCCGCGGCGAGCTGCAGGCGCAGGAGCGACGCCTCGGTGCCCGCGGGGTTCGCCGGGCTGAACACGTCGAGCAGGAAGTCCGACGCCATGACCACCTCCCCCGCGCTCTGCGCGACGCCGGACGGGGGCATGAGCACCTCGGCGACGTGGAAGACCGGCCGCTCCAGCGGCAGCGGCAGGCCGAGGGTGACAGCGATGCCGCTGACGCGCGCGCCCGTCGCGGGGATGGGCGCGGCCAGCGTGACCTCGCGGTAGCGCGGGGCCGCGCCGCCGAGCACCTCGGCCGCGTTCTCGATCGCGCCGCCGGCCACGTCGCCCCGGCTCGGCAGGTTGGCGATGCTGAAGGTGGGGTCGAAATTTCCATCGTGGTCGTAAAAGCCGCGGATCTGGTAGGTGCCGGCGGGCAGCGGCGACATCCTCCACGTGGCGCTCACGGTGACGGGCGGGTCGTCCGGCGCGGGGCAGCGGAGCGCGCCGTCGGGGGCGACGTCGAGCGCCGCGCCCAGGCCGCCGAACAGCTCGTCGCCGGGGATCACGTCGATGCTCGTGGCGGAGGTGCCGAGCCCCTCGGGCGGCGGCAGGCTGCGCGCGTCGAAGCCGAGCACGATCGCGGCCCCGACGGCGCGGCCGTCCTTCGTGCAGGGCCGGGGGCCGGAGTACGTCAGCGTGCCGTCGAGCACCCCGGCGGGGCCGCTCTGTTCCGGCAGCGGGATGAAGACGTCCACCTCCTCGCAGCCCGGGAGGGTCGCGAGGAGTGCGCCGAGCAGGAGGAGGCCGGTGCGGAGGCTGGGTCCGAGCATGGAGGTGCCTAGAGGGAGTACCGGAAGAAGCCCATGAAGCGCCGTCCGATGCGGTTGCCGAACGGGTGCATCTGCAGCGGCTGATCGCCGATCCCGTCGAGCGCGTTGAAGACGGTCGCGGAGATCTCGGCGCGGTTGTCCGGGAAGCGGTAGCCGAGGCGCGCGTTGAGCAGCGTGTACGCGGGCAGCGGGTAGATGTTGGTCGCGATGACCGTCCCCATCGGGACCTGCTCGGCCCACTCCTGCGACGACTGGTAGTGGAACGTGACCTCGCCGTCGACGCCGACAGGCGTGCGGACCTGGACCCCCGCGTTCACCTTGTGCTGGCTGGTGCGCCCGTCCTCGAGGGCGTTGCACCCGTCGGGGCGCTGCTGCTCCGACAGGTTGAGCGCGTAGTTCGCGAAGATGTCGAGCCCCTCGACCGGGTAGACGCGGCCGCCGAGCTCGCCGCCGACGACGTGGTAGACGTCGCACTGGTTCTCGAAGCCGCCGAGGCCTGAGGTGTAGCGCCCCGTCTCCGGGTTCAGCCCCCCGACCCCCTGCGCGCGCTGCGAGAGCGTCGTGCGCTGCGGCTCGGAGAGCACGATGAGGTCGCTCACGCGGTTGTAGTACGCGGTGACCTCGAACTCGAAGTAGTCGCTCTGCTGGTTCAGGTAGCTCGCCTCGGCGGTGATGATCTGCTCCGGATCGATGATGACGCCGGACCGCACCGGCGGCCTCGTGGTCGAGAGCATCTCGAGGCCGGGGAGCGCGAGCTGGATCGGCAGGTCGACGTACGCCTCGAGCGCCGTGGGCGAGCGGAACGCGGTCGAGCCGGAGAGGCGGATCGCCTGGCGATCGGTCGGCTTGACGATGACGGAGCCGCGCGGCGACGGGATGAGCCGCTCCAGGTAAGGCACGTAGTCGAGCCGCCCCGACGCGACCAGCGTGACGCGCTCCCCGAGCCTCATCGAGTCCTGGAGGAACACCGAGCCGTGGTGCTCGATCGGCATGTCGTCGTCGAGGTAGCTCCACGCGGTCGCCTTGAGCCGGTAGCCGAGGCCGATGTGGAGGTCGTGCACCACGGACGCGGGCGCCCGGAGCGTCTTCACGAACTCGAGCTCGGCGTTCGCGACGTGCTGCTGCGGCCGCCCCGCGTACAGGGTGTGCCCGAGGTACGCGGCGTTGAGCAGCGAGTACCCGTCGAGGTTCGTGTAGTACGCCCGCGCGTTGACGTTCTCGCTGCGGTACGCGACAGCGACGTCGGCGTTCGTGACCTCCAGGTTGTAGTCGTTGAACGGGCCGATACCGTAGACGTCGAGCTCGCTCCTCGCGTAGCCGGCGCCCACGTCGAGCGCGCGGCGCGGCCCGAGCCGCTGCGACGCCCGGAGGTCGATCCGGACGTTCTGCGCGCCGAGATCCTGGCTCTGGCCGCTCGTCTCGAGGTCGATGCGGTCGTCCGCGACCTCGCGCGTCCACCGCGGGTAGCGCGTGTAGCCCGCGGACAGGCGGTACGCGAAGTCTCCTTCCCGCGCGGAGGCCCACACCGAGCCGTAGCCCTGCTGGTGGTCGCCGTAGCCCGCGCGGAAGCCGCTCTTCCCGGCGCCGGGCTCGATCGTGATGATGTTGACGATGCCGGCGAAGGCGTCGGCGCCGTAGAGCGCGGAGCCCGGGCCGCGCACCACCTCGATGCGCTCGATCTGGTCGACGTCGATCGAGAGCGCCTCCCAGAAGGTCGAGCCGAGCACGTCGTTCTTGACCGTGCGCCCGTTCACGAGGACGAGGAGCTTGTTCGCGAGGCGGCTGTTGAAGCCGCGCATCGAGACGTTCTCGTCGCCGCCCGTGATCTGCATGACGTCCATGCCCGCGACGCGTCGGAGCAGCTCCGGGATGCGGGTCATCCCGGAGAGCCGGATGTCCTGGCGGGTCACGATGGTCGTCGAGTTCGGCGAGTCGAGCGGGCTCTGGGCGCCGCGCGACGCGGTGATGACGGTCTCCTGGTAGACGTCCTCGGTGCGGGCCGCGCCGACGATCCCCGCGGCGTCGACAGGGGCCGCACCGCGCCCCGGCGCCTGCCTCGCGCCCGGCGCCTGCGCGCCGCCCGGCGCCTGCGCGCCGCCCGGCGCCTGCTCGCCGGCGGCGGGCTGCCCGTCGGTGGGCCGGGCGGGGGCGCCCGCGGCGGGCTGCTGCGCTCCTGGCGGCTGCGCTCCTGGCGGCTGCGCTCCTGGCGGCTGCGGCGCGGGCGCCGCCGGCTGCTGCGGCTCGGGCGCCGGCGCGGCGCGCTGCGCGGCGAGGCGCTGCTCGAGCTGCGCCACGATGCGGGTCACCTGCTCGCGGTCCGGGGGGTCGCTCGCGATGTACTCGCGGTAGGCGGCGAGCGCCTGCTCGATCCTGCCGGCCTCGGCGTGCGCGCGCGCGATGTTGAAGACGACGTTCGGGTGCGGGAGGATCTCGTTGGCCTTCTGGAGCTGCCGGATGCCCTCGTCGTACTGCTTCTGCGCGATGAGCTCCATGCCGGCCCGGAAGTGGAGGCGCGCCTCGGTGCGGGCGTCGGCGCGCGCGCCGCGCGCGGCGGCCATCGCGCCGACGAGGGCGGCGCAGGCGCAGAGCCTGCGCGCGAGCGCCGCCCTTCCGCGCGGCAGCGCGGCGCGAGCGTCGTTCGTCGGGGGGAGCGCCGGGCCGGCGTCGCGGCGGCCGTGCGAGCAGGAATCGGGAGACGACATGGGTTCGCCCTGTCCTCAGCGGGGCCGGGGATGACGGCGATCCTCCGGCGACATGGGCCGGGGCGCGACGGCGATCCCGGCAGGAGCTCGGGAGCATCCACGGAGCTGCTCCCCACATCACATCGAACACGTCCTCCGTGCGCGGGGCGCCCGGTACGCCCCTCGCGCGAGCGCGAAGCCACTGCGGCGATGTCACGGGATTGCAAGCGCGAGAGCGCCGCCGACTCTACCAGAGTTGCCCGGCGCGCGTCCGCGCTCGTCAGTAGGGGTTGCTCTTGTACGGCGCGCTCTTTTGACCGCTCGCGCCGTTCGCGACGTTCGCGACGTTCGACCTGGGCTTGCCCGGGGTCCCCGGCGCTCCGGTCGTGGCCGGGTCGAGCTTCGCGCGCACCCGCTCCTCGGCGCTGGAGACGCGCACTGTCGCGGGCTTGTAGCCCTGCTTCTCGAAGACGAGCTCGTGCTCCGACGCGAGCGCGGCCGCCGACCCTCGCCACACGATCTCGCACGGCGTCTCGGCGCAGAGCTCCTTGTTGCCTTCCCTGACGGCCGCCCCGGGCGGCGCGCTCTCGACGTGCAGCGTGCGCGCGGCGGGCGCGACCGGCGCGGCGGGCGCCGTCTCCGCGGGCGGCGTGCTCCCCGCGCCGGGCTCGCGCGCCGGCGCGTCCATCTGCGCGACCGGCGCGCGCGACGTCACCACGGCCGCGACGCCGACCCCGGCGGCGAGGACCGCGGCGATCGCCCACGGGACCAGCCTCCGCCCCGGGCCCGCGCCGGGCTGGGTCGCGGAGAGCCCCTCCACGGGCGGCGCCGGGCGCGGCCCCATCGAGTCCGTGATCGAGGGCGCGACGAAGGTGGGCGCCGCCGGCGCCTTGAGCGCGCTGTCCGTGGCGAACGGGCCCGTGATCGTCGGGGGCGAGCTCGTGGGAGGCGATGAGTTCGGCGTCGAGAGGCCCGGGAAATCGCCCGTCAGCGTCGAGGACGACGGAACCGACGGGTACGACGGAACTGACGGAACTGACGGAACTGACGGAACTGACGGGTACGACGGGTACGACGGCGCCGACGGGCGGTGGCTCGCCATACCGGTCCGCACGGGCAGCGTCTCGCCCGTGTCGCGCATGGAGATGCCACCCGCGGTGAACTTGAGCGCGGCGACCAGCTCGTTCATGGACGAGAAGCGCTGCGCCGGGTCCTTCTCGAGGCAGCGATGGACGATGCCCTCCATCGTCTGAGAGATGGAGATCTGCGGGTTGTACGTCTGCATGGGCGGGACCGGGTCGTTGACGTGCGACATGAGCGTCCCGACGCTCGCGCCCTTGTCGAACGGCACGTGGCCCGTCAGCATCTCGTACATCATCACGCCGAGCGCGTAGATATCGGTGCGCGGGGACACGTCGCTGCCGGATATCTGCTCGGGCGCCATGTACTTCGGCGAGCCCATGAACAGGCCCTGTTGCGTGAGGTTCTCGCCGCTCTCGATGTCCTTGACGAGGCCGAAGTCGAGCACCTTCACGTGATCGTGCTCGTCCTCGTGATCGACGAGCAGCACGTTGCCCGGCTTGAGGTCGCGGTGCACGACGCCGAGCCCGTGCGCCTCGCGGAGCGACCGGCAGATCTGGCGGGCGATGTGCGCGGCGCGCGCCTCGGGGAACGGCCCTTCCTCGCGGAGCACGCGGTGGAGGGTCTTCCCCTCGATGTACTCCATCGCGATGTAATAGATATCGTCGTCGCTTTGGCCGTAGTCGAACACGGTCACCGTGTTCGGGTGCGTGAGCTTCGCCGCGGTCGACGCCTCGAGGAAGAAGCGACGGTGGAACTCGGGATCGTGGTCGCCGTCGTACTTCGGGCTCAGCACCTTGAGCGCGCAGATGCGGCCGAGCGGCGCCTGCTCTGCCCTGTAGACCTTCCCCATGCCGCCGCGCGCGATGACGCTGACGACCTTGAAGCGGCCGTTGATGACACGCCCTAGCAGCGGGTCCGGCGCGGCAGCCTTCGATGTCCTCGAGCTGCCGGTTACCTCTCCCTGTCGGCCATCAGGCATGTCGTGCCTCTCCTCGGGCAGCGTGAGGAGGTGAAGATTGGACGCACAGCAGCCGCCTCAGGAGCAGTGTGACTGAGGCGACTCTGAGGTGTCAATCTGCAGTGCCGCGATACGCGCATGAAATGCGTGGAGTCTGGTGCGCTGCCGTCCGCACGGTCGGTGAGCGCGGCGACAGCTGCGCGGCGCTGAGCGCCGGCGTCCGAGGACGAATGTGGCTGTCGCGTGACCGACGTGAAACACAGCGCAACGCGCTCAGTTGGGGTGAGCTGCGTCGCGCTGCGTTTGGATCGTGGACGGACGCGCTGGTGCCGCGGCGGTGGAGGAGCTCGCCCGGACGGCTCAGCGGCGGACGGCGATCGCGAACAGGGTGCCTCCGCCCGGCAGGGGGCCGCCGATCCAGAGGCGGTTTGCCTCGTCGGCGACGAGCGAGATCGATGTGCCCGCTGTCGCGAGATCGAGCAGCGGCGCCGGGTCGCCGTCGGCCTGCACGCGACCGCCGTCGTCTCTGAAGGCGACGGCGACCGGCGCGAGGGCTTCGTAGGTCGCCGGGTCGGTCGGCTGGAAGACGAGGAGGCCGGGCGCGCCCTGCTCGGGCGCGAGGGCCGCCAGGCCCATGCCGCCGCCTGGCAGCGTGAAGACGGCGTCGCCCTCCGTCGGCCCGGCGCCGCGCGCGATCGTGCCGGCCGCGAAGCCGCGCGCCTGCTGCGATCCGTCGGCGGACGGGAGCACGGCGAACACGTTGCCGCGCCGATCGGCGGTGACGGGGCCGGCGTTGTCGCCCCACGTGGCGACGGCGGCGGGCGCCGCGCAGCTCGCGTCGCCTTCCGGCACGAGCCGGGCGTCCTGCCCCGCCGCGCCGCAGCTCTCCGCCGCATAGAGGCCGCTCGACCCCGCGGTGGGATCGCCGAGCGGCGAGAGCCCGGTGTAGAGCAGGCGCCCCTCGACGGCGGCGGCCATGAAGAAGCCGTTCACCTCGTAGCGCTGCGCGACAGCGCGGTCCTCGATCAGGATCAGCTCCCCGAGCGTCTCGGGGAACGCGCTCGTCCACGAGATCGCCGTCCATCCGAAGAACGGCAGGTCCACGGCCTGGCCGCCGAGGAAGGCGTCGGCGGGGACGCCCGCGTCGACCTCCTCCCGCGTCGCCGTGAGATCCCCGGTGGCCCCGTCGGGCGGCGTGAGCCGCACGATCTCCGCCGCGCCCCCGGCGTCGCTCCGCACGAACATCGGCCCGCCGTGCCGCCCCCACGTCACCGAGGCGAAGCCGATGTCCTCGTCGGTCTGGTAGACCGCGACGGCGCACCACGCCGGATCGACCAGCGAGAAGAGCGCGTCGTGCGAGCCCGCGTCCAGGCACCCGGCGCCGTCGTGGCCGCCGCCGCCCGACGACGCTCCAGCGTTCCCATCCGCGTCGTCGCCGCAGCCCGCCGCGAGCGCCGTCGCCGCGCAGAGCGCCGCCGCGGCGAGGTTCGTTCTTCCCTGTTGGATCCAGCCGTCCCAGCGCATCGTTGCCTCCGAGGAGCCGCGGCGTTGCGGTCCGGTCATCGCGCCCGTCGTGCGCTCCGGACCGCGGAGGCCACGCCGCGCGGGGCTTCACCGGCTCGCTGGCCCGGCGGACCTCGCGGCGCCAGCGCCGGCGCGCGCGGCCGTCAGCGCCGGGCTGGCCGAGCCGCGTAAACAAATCATCGGCCATCGTCAAGAGATCCCGGCGTCCGGGACGTTCGCGGGGACGATCTCGGCCCAAACCAGCGGCGGGGCGGCCGGTGCCGCCCTCTGTCCGGCCTGTCCCCCAGAACGACCGTTGCGCTCCACGTTCAGATGGACGACGCTTTGCGCCGCAGCCGGTGTCGGGCACGCTCCGGTTCGCGCTCCTTTTTATCCACCGCGGGCCGTGACCAAGACACCCCCCCCTCCCATCACTGCCGGAACGGTCATCAACGATCGTTACGACATCCGTCAGAGCCTCGGTAAAGGCGGCATGGGCGAGGTCTTCCTGGCCTTCGATCGCTCCACGCAGCAGACCGTGGCTCTCAAGGTGGTCCGCGAAGAGTCGCGCATGCCAGGCGACGACGAGGCGCTCCGCCAGGAGCTCCTCCTCGCGCGCTCGGTGGGCCACCCGAACGTCTGCCGCGTGCACGACCTCGCGCCGAGCCCGTGGGGCCCCATCCTCGTGATGGAGCAGATCCCCGGGCAGACGCTCCACACGCACATCCGCAAGCGCAAGGCCCAGGGCGGCTACACGGCGGACGAGTTCCGCAAGATCGCGAGCGAGGTCTGCAACGGGCTCGCGGCGATCCACGCGCAGGGCCTCGTGCACGGCGACCTCAAGCCCGGCAACGTGATGGTCTCCGAGGGGCGGGCGGTCATCCTCGACTTCGGCTTCGCGCAGGAGCGCGCGCGCGCCTCGGCGCGCCGCCCCGGCGCGCCGCCCGACGGCGGCACGCCGAACTACATGTCTCCCGAGCGGCTGCGCAACGGCGGCGCGAGCCCCGAGGACGACGTGTACGCCATGGCGCTCACGCTCTGGGAGATGTGGACCTGCCGCGTCCCGGAGCCCGGCTACAAGCCGCGGCTCAAGACGATGAAGCAGCAGATCATGTTCGACGTGCCGGCGGGCCTGTCGATCGACGAGGTGCGGCAGATCTTCCGCGGCCTCAACGAGGACCCGTCGATGCGGCCGCAGGCGCGGCACATGCGCTTCTTCAACCCGTCGCAGCTCACGACGAGCCCGATCCAGCTCCCGCGCGAGCGCCTCGATCCCGGCCCGCCGCCCGGCGGCGCGCTCAAGCTGAACTTCACCCCCGGGGCGCAGTCGCTGCTCGTGACGTACGCGACGAACGCGCCCGAGATCGTGGGCTCGCTGCTCCCGCTGCACGACACGAAGCTCGCGCTCGGCCGCCGCAGCGATCAGAGCCTGTGCGTGCCCGAGGCGACCGTCTCGGGGGCGCACGCGATCCTGAAGTGGCAGACGGGCTCGTGGCTCATCGAGGATCAGGGCAGCACGAACGGCACCTACGCGGACTTCAACTACGAGCGCAAGTCGCAGGTCTCGCTGCTGCACGGCGGCGAGGTGCAGGTCGGCGAGTGCCGGATGAAGCTCGTGACGTTCGGCCCGGACTCCCCGCAGCACCGGCGCGCGAAGCAGTACCTCGCGAAGCGCGACGGCCTCACCGGCCTTCTCGTGCGCGAGCACCTGATGAAGGCGATCGACGAGGACGGCCTGTTCGCCGACTGGGCCGAGGTCCCGATGCAGGTCGCGCGCTACGAGCTGCGCGGGCCGAACCGCCAGGTGAGCGAGCGCCCGACGATCCTCGAGATGCTCGCCCTGCGGAAGGCGGCGCAGCGGGTGATCGATCTGACCGAGATGCTCCTCCTGAGCCTCACGCCCGCCGTCGCGGGCCGGACGGGGCCGCTCAAGTTCGTTGTGTCGATCGTCGGTCCGAGCATCGACGAGGCGCGCCACGTGGTTGAGCAGGTGGTCGCGCAGGTGCAGGGGATGCTCCCCGAGACGCTCGAGCTCGGCGCGACGCTGGTGAAGGGCGAGCCCGGGCGCCCGGCGCGGACGCTCATCGACTGAACCCGAACGCGTCCGATGAACAGCCGGCCTCCGTTCCCGTCCAGCCCGCCGTCTCAGCCCTCGCCGTACCGCTACCTCGGTCGCGGCGGCGGCGAGCGCCCCGTGCGGCTGCAGATCATCATCGCGCTCGTCGCGGGCCTCATCGTGGTGGCGGTGCCGCTCTACCTGTGGCGCCGCCCGCGGCCCGAGTCGATCCCGTCCGCGGACGCCGCCACGGCGGACGCCGGCGCCTCCGCGTGGGACGCGGGGGCGCTCGCGGACGCGGGCGCCGGGCTGCCGGAGGGCGTCACGCTGTCGCCGTTCACCACGATCCGCTGCGAGAACCCCGGCCCGGGCAGCACGCCGCCCGACCGCTGCGATCACGTCACGTTCTTCGAGGACGCGCTCTCGCGCGCGATCCGCGACAACGTCCAGTGCGCGCCGACCGGCAAGGCGAGCATCACGGTGAGCTTCGTCCTCGAGATGGACTTCCGGCGCAAGCGGACCAACCTCTACGTTGGCAAGTCGACGACGGTGAGCCGGACGAGGACGAAGGAGCTGCTCCGCTGCGTGAAGCGGGCGATGCCGACGCCCGACTGGGGGACGATCCCGCACCAGTACGTGAAGTACAAGGTCAACGTCATGGCGACCTACCCGGCCAGCGAGTCGTTCTGAGGCGAGCGGGCCTTGCGTCGCGCATCGATCGTGCTGGTGCGCTGCGCGCTCTCGCTCTCCGGAGCGCTCCTCGCGGCCGCGGCGCACGCCCAGCAGCGCGCGCCGGCCGCGCCCGCTGAGCACGCGGGCTACTCGAGCTACGAGAGCGCCACGATCGAGCGCGCCCTCGCGCGCGTCGGCGCGCCCCTCGATCCTGCCCCCGAGGGCAAGATCGTCGAGGCGATCGACGTGGTCCCGTTCGAGGTGATCGAGGACCGCGATCCGGCGCCCGGCTTCCTGAACTGGTTCCACGTCCTCTCGAGGCCGTACGTCATCCGGCGCGAGGTGCTGCTCTCTGTCGGGCGCCCCTACGAGCAGGCGCTCGCCGACGAGTCGGCGCGCATCCTGCGCGGCCTGAGCCAGCTCTCGCTCGTCCTCGTCTTCGCCGTGCGCGGCAGCGCGCCGGACCGGGTGCGGGTCGCCGTCGCCACCAAGGACGTCTGGAGCCTGCGCCTCAACTCGAACTACCGCTTCGCCGGCGGGGAGCTCGAGTACCTGTTCCTGCAGCCCGCCGAGACGAACCTGTTCGGCGTCCACCACACCATCGCGGCGCAGCTCGCGCTCGATCCGGGCGCGCTCTCGCTCGGCGTCGCCTACGCGATGCCGCGGGTCGGGGGCAGCCGCGTGCGGCTGCGGACCGAGCTGAACGCGATCGTCGATCGCGAGACCGGCGCGCTCGAGGGCTCCAGCGGGACGTTCGTGTACGGGCAGCCGCTCTACGCGACGGAGGCGGAGTGGGCCTGGGAGGCCGAGGTCACCTGGCGCGACGAGGTGACCCGCCGCTTCATCGGCACGCGGCTCGCCACCTTCGACGCCGCGGTGACGCCCGGGGACGACCGCATCCCTTACCGCTACCGGAGCGACCTCCTGGTCGGCGGCTACACGGTCACGCGCAGCTTCGGCGGCCGCGGCGCGGGGAGGTCGTCGGGCGTGAAGCACGACCTCTCGGTGGGCATCGAGGCGAGCCGCAAGGTCTACCGCGTGGACGAGCGCGCGGGCTTCGCCCCGTCGGCGGTCGCCGAGTTCGAGGAGCAGGAGATGCCCGTGAGCGACACCCGCGTCGCGCCGGTGCTCAAGTACTCCACGTACTCGACCCGCTTCTCCCGCGTGCTCGACTTCAACACGCTCGCGCTGCAGGAGGACTACCGGCTCGGCCACGAGCTCTCGATCGCGATCTACCCGGTCACGACAGCGCTCAACTCGACCCGGAGCTTCCTCGGCGTCTCCGCCGCGGCGGCGTACACGGTCGCGCTCGGCGACGGCCTCGCGCGCGCGGTGATCGAGACGGTCACCGAGCTCGATCGATCGCAGATCTTCGACGCATCGATCGAGGCGCGCGCGCGCGTGCACACGCCGAGCTTCGGCGTCGGGCGGCTCGTGTTCGACGTGCGGCTGTTCGACCGTTACCGGAACTACCTCAACCGGCGGCTGCTGCTCGGCGGCGACACGCGCCTGCGCGGCTATCCGTCGGCGGCGTTCATCGGCGAGGACGTGCTCTCCGCGAACCTGGAGTTCCGGACGCGTCCGCTCGAGATCTGGTCGTGCCAGATCGCCGGCGCCGCCTTCTTCGACGCCGGCGACGCCTTCCACGGCTACGGCGACCTGCGCCTCAAGCAGTCGGCCGGCTTCGGGGTACGGGCCCTCTTCCCGCAGCTCAACCGCGTTGTCATGCGCGCCGACTGGGGCTTCCCGCTCACGCGCGGCTACAAGGAGCCCGACGCCCTCCCGGGCGACATCGTCGTCACCTTCGGTCAGGCGTTTCCGATGCTCCCTGCGGACGAGTAGGCGCGTCGCCCGCGCCGCGCGGTCCCTCCCTGCCCGAAGCGTCGGTCGCGGCCACGCGCGCCACCCGGGCGCGGTGCGCCGCGAATGCAGGCTGCAGGCCGGGCGGCACCGGCTCCCGATCGAGCGCCGCGAGCGTCTCCTTCTCCGGCCTCCCCGCGAGCGCCGCGTGCCAGGCCTGCTCGAGCGCGCGCCGCAGGCGCGCCGCATCGTCCTTCGGCGGCTCCTGCCGCTTGCCCCCCGGACCGTTGTCGTCCGCCCTCGCGCGCGCCTCGTGGAACGCGCGCGCTGCGTCGCCCCTGTGCGTGTAGCGGCCGCCCTCGAAGCCCGCGACGTCGAGGAGATCCGGCGCGATGGGATCCCCTTCCTTCACCGGCACGCGTCCGGCGAGCTCCAACGTTCCGTCCCGATCAACATCCAGTGCAAACCGCGGCGGCGTCGCGAGCTCGACGGCGTACCGCGCGGCGCCGAGCGGCTGCACGGCCCAGATTTCCAGCTCGCCTGCCTCGTTGCTGAGCACGACGTCCGGAGCGCCGTCGCGGTTGAGATCGCTCCCGGAGCGGAACATCCCGAGCGGCTCCGCGGCGTCCGGCGCCGCGCCTGGCAGGAGCGAAGGAACGAGCCGGGTCGCCTGGCTCCGGTCCACGCGCCCGCTGTCGAGGGGCCCGGCCGCCATGACCACGCCCCGCGGCGTCGCCACGCGCACGGCCGATGTGCGGCGCCCGAGCGCGTCGGTGCTGGCATAGCCGCGCAGCACCACCTCGCCGCCGCCGCGCGGGAGCGCGCCGCGGAGCTCGACCTCCAGCTCGAGCCCGAGCTCGTCGGCCTCCACGTCGATGGCGCGCAGATGCGCATCGAGGTCCGGGGGCGCGACGTACGCGCCGAGGGGCGGCCTGCGCGCGGCGCCCCAGGGAGAAACCTGATGATCGCTGGCGCAGGAGAGGAGCAGAACGCCCATCGTCAGCGTGAGCTTTTCTGTTACCGTTCCCGTCCGCATGCGCCTGCTAGTCGCCGATAAAATGGATCTCTCGGCTCTGGAAGAGCTCAAGGTACTCGGGATCCAGATCGAGTCCCGGCCGGAGCTGACCAAGGACACGCTTCCGGCAGCCCTGGACGGAATCGGCATCCTCGTCGTTCGTTCGACGGAGGTCACGGCGAAGGCGATCGAGGCGGGACGGCAGCTCAACCTGATCGTGAGGGCCGGGGTCGGCGTGGGCACGATCGACGTCGCGGCCGCGAGCGCGCGCGGCGTGTACGTGGCGAACTGTCCCGGCAAGAACGCGACAGCGGTCGCTGAGCTGACGATGGGGTTCATCCTCGCGCTCGACCGCCGCCTGGTCGACGCGACATCCGAGCTCCGGGCCGGCCGCTGGGAAAAGGCGAAGTACTCGGTGGCCCGAGGCCTGTTCGGCCGGCGCATCGGGATCGCGGGGCTCGGCGCGATCGGCCGCGAGGTGCTGCTGCGCGCCCGCGCGTTCGGCCTCGAGCCGCACGCCTGGTCGCGCTCCCTGACGCCTGGTCGCGCCGCCAAGCTGGACGTCAGCTACGCCCGGACGCTGGAGGATCTGGCCGCCCGCTCGGACATCTTCGCCATTCACCTCACGGCGACCCCGCAGACGCGCGGCATCGTGAGCCGGAGCGTCCTCGAGGCGCTCCCCGACGGCGCCATCGTCGTCAACGCCGCGCGCCCCGAGGTGCTGGACTACGCGGCGCTCGAGGAGCTCATCCCGCGCAAGGGGCTGCGGGTCGGCCTCGACGTCTTCGCCAGCGAGCCCGACAGGCCCTCGGCGCCGTTCGAGTCGCACCTCCTCGCCCGAGGGCTCGTCTACGGGACGCCGCACATCGGCGCGCAGACGGAGCAGGCGCAGCGCGCCGTCGCCCTGGAGACGGCCCGGATCATCCGCGCCTTCATGACGGAGGAGGAGCTCCCCAACGTGGTCAACATCTGCGCGACCTCGCCCGCCCGCTACGCGGTCGTCGTCCGGATGCTGGACAAGGTCGGTGTCCTCGCGAACACGCTCAGCGTCATGAAGCGGCACGGGATCAACATCGAGGAGATATCAAACACCGTCTTCGAGGGGGCCACTGCCACCTGCACGAAGATGCGGGTCTCCGGCCGGCCGAGCGAAGCCTGCCTGAAGGAGATCGCGGCGTTCGAGGAGGTCCTGCATGTGGATATCGTCGCGCTGCCCAACCTCGCGTGACACGTGACCGGGTGACCCTGGCGTAGCCGCCGTGAAGCGCCGCGCCGTCGCCCTCCGGCGCGGCGCGGCGTGGGGGCACGTACGGACGAGCCGGCCGGGAGATCCCCGGCCGCGCAGGGGCGGTTTGCCCGTATCCCCCCTTGCATGAAGGCCCGCATTCGACTAGCTTGTCGGCCGACAACTAGGCGGATCCGCTGAGCCGGATTCCCAGTTCGGGAATCGGCTCTTTTTTTTTGGCGCAGGGGCGCCGGGCACCGTCGCCCGGGGCCCATGGCGCTGAAAAGTCCCGGATCCCCAGGGCTGACGTCTCTCACATGCCGGAACCGATGGAGCCTACGACCAGAGCCGTGTTCGATCTTGGTCGCGTCCGCGACGCGATCGCGCCGGTGCTCGCCTCGCACGGGGTCACGCTCGTCGATCTCGAGTGGACCACCGAGCGGGCGGGCTGGACGCTACGGCTCACGATCGAGCGCGAGGGGTCGGCGGATGCGGGCGGCGGCGTCACCCTGGAGGACTGCGTGGACGTGTCGCGCGACGTCTCATCGGTCCTCGACGTCGAGGATCTCATACCCAATCATTACAACCTCGAGGTCAGCTCTCCAGGCCTCGATCGGCGGCTGCGCACGGAGGCCGAGTTCGCCCGCTTCCGCGGTCGGACGGCGAAGGTGAAGCTGTCGCGCCCCGCGCCGGACGGCCAGCGGCTGCTCCGGGGCGAGCTCCTGGAGTCCTCGGAGGGGCGGGTCGCGGTCCTGGTCGACGGCAAGCGGATCGAGGTCCCGTTTTCGGATGTCGTGGAGGCGCGCCTCGTCTTCGAGCTCGCGTCGCAGCCTAAGCCCAAGAAGGGGCAGCGGCAGGGCAAGGACGCCGCCAAGGGGTCGGCTCCGCGGCCGGCTTCGCAGCGGAGCGAGCGCGGCTCCGAGAAGCGCAAGTAGAGAGAAGAAAGATCAGGAGACAGGGACGTCATGGCAACGATGGCAGCGATGCCGACCTCGGAGACGAGCCTCGGCAGCATCCTCGATCAGGTCGCGAAGGAGAAGGGGATCGACAAGAAGATCCTCGTCGAGACGATCGAGGCCGCGATCTTGAAGGCCGCGCAGAGCGTCTTCGGCCCCACCCGCGAGCTCGAGGCGCGCTTCAACGAGGACACCGGGCAGATCGACCTCTTCCAGTACATGACGGTGGTCGAGGCCGTGACGGAGCCGGAGCGCGAGATCTCCATCACTGACGTGGACAAGCTCAAGCTGGACGCGACCCTGGGCGAGGAGCTCGGCTTCCAGGTCTTCTGGCGCCCCGAGGACGCGGAGAAGGCGCGCGATCAGGACAAGGAGTACGGCGACATCCTGAAGCTCAAGCACGGCCGCACGACCTTCGGGCGCATCGCCGCGCAGACGGCGAAGCAGGTCTTGCTCCAGCGCGTGCGCGACGCCGAGCGCGATCTCATCTTCAACGAGTACAAGGATCGCAAGGGCGAGCTCATCCGCGGCATCGTGCGCCGGTTCGAGAAGGGCAACAACATCATCGTCGACATCGGCCGCACCGAGGGCGTGCTCACGTTCCGCGAGCAGACGCCGCGCGAGACGTACCGGCCCGGGGACCGCATCGTCGCGTACGTGAAGGACATCGATCGCGAGGCGCGCGGCCCGCAGGTCATCCTCTCCCGCTCCGACCCGCGCCTCGTCGAGAAGCTCTTCGAGGCCGAGGTCCCCGAGATCTACGAGGGCATCGTGCGGATCGTGTCGGTCGCCCGCGAGCCGGGCGCCCGCTCGAAGATCGCCGTGACGAGCCGCGACGCGGACGTCGACCCGGTGGGCGCGTGCGTCGGCATGAAGGGCTCGCGCGTGCAGGCGGTGGTCCAGGAGCTCCGCGGCGAGAAGATCGACATCGTGCCGTTCGACCGCGATCCGGCGCGCTACGTCATCGCCGCGATCCAGCCGGCCGAGGTGCACAAGGTGATCGTCGACGAGGCGGACGGGCGCATGGAGCTCGTGGTCCCCGACGAGAAGCTGTCGCTCGCGATCGGGCGCAAGGGCCAGAACGTGCGGCTCGCCGCGCAGCTCACGAACTGGAAGCTCGACATCATCAGCGAGACGAAGTTCAAGCAGATGGAGGAGGAGGCGATCTCCGCCCTCCAGCAGATGGACGTCGTGACGGAGCAGATCGCGAAGTCCATGTACCGGCTCGGCTTCCGCGCGCTGGAAGAGGTGAGCGAGGCGTCCGTCGAGGAGCTCGCCGCCATCCCGGGCCTCGGCGGCGCCGAGGCCGCCGAGCGGATCAAGGCGCAGGCGGACACGACGATGGAGCGGCTCCGGCAGGAGCGCATCCGCTCCGCGAGCTCGCGCACCGAGCCGCTCACCGATCGCGAGCGGCTGATGTTCATCCGCGGCGTGGGCGACCGGACGGTGGTTCTGCTGGAGGAGGCCGGGTACCGCAGCGTGGAGGACGTGCTGCGGGAGGACGAGGATCGGCTGGCGATCCGGACGGGGCTCGGCATCAAGAAGGCGCGCGCGATCAAGCAGGGCGCGCGGGATTTCGTTGAAAGCGAGCAGAAGGTGCTCGATGCGGCGCGGGCGGATGTTCGTCGCGCCGCGGAGGCGAGGCACGCGTAGGCTGGGGGTCGAGAGGATCGAGGATGGAATCCGCGGTGAGCAGACAGATCGGCGCAGGTGAGCGCGAGGCCCCCGAGAAGGGGCGCGTGCGCACGTGCGTCGGCTGCGGGGAGCGCGTCGGCGTCGATGACGCCCGCGGCGCCCGTCCGCTCGTCCGGCTCATCCTCGGCCCCGGCGGCGTGATCGCTGTCGATCCGGGCGACGGAGGCTTCGGGCGCGGCGCGCACGTCCACCCGCGGAAGGACTGCCTGGCGGGGGCGGTGGCCCGGGGCCTGGCGCGCGCCGCCAAGGGGCGTGTCCACGCGATCGTGGGGAGCGCAGGCCGGGACGTGGAGGGCGCCGGCGCTCAGGTCGCGCCGGGCGCGGAGCCGCTCACGACCGTCTCGCTGGCGCGGGCGATCCGCGAGGCGACGGAGCGCCGCATCCAGGGGCTCCTCCGTTCCGCGGTGCGCTCGCAGAGCGCGGCGATCGGGGCGGATGCTGTCGTGGCGTCGTGCGAGCGGGGCGAGGCCGCGCTCGTGCTGGTCGCGTGCGACGCGGCGGGGGACGCAGATCTGCCGGAGGTCCGGCGGGCGATCGCCGAGGGGCGCGCCGTCGCGTGGGGCAGCAAGCAGGCGCTCGGCGCCCTCGCTGGCGGCGCGCGCGAGCTCGGCGTGGCCGTGATGGCCCTCTCGTCGGCGTCGATCGCCGCCGCCGTCGCGACAGCAGTTCACGTGGTGGATACTTGCGCCCGGATCGAGCGGGGCGAAGACGAAGCAGCGGGTGGGCGCGGCCGAGCCGGTCGACGGGGTCGGCCGGCGCGGCATGCGTCCACGCGGTCGGAGCAGGGCGCGCGGCCTGCTAGCGGCGAGGAGCCGCCGACGCCAGATAGTGGGGTCGGTCGGCTTCTTGCAACTGCGCCGGGGACCGGGGAAGGCGGCGCGGTCGGGGGCAGGGGGGGTGTGTCCGGTTCCGCCGGACGCGCCTCGACGGTGGACAGAGTGGCCGCAAATTATCCCCCGCGCGGATGGGTGAGGCGGATTGGTTAACGTGGAGCGAGGTGCATGAGCAAAGTCCGGGTCTACGAGGTCGCCAAGCAGCTGAACATGGACCAGAAGACGCTGGTCGCGCTCTTCCAATCCATGGGTATAGGCGACGTGCGCAATCACATGAGCGCCGTCGAATCCGACGTCGTCGAGCGGGTCAAGCGGCACCTCGAGCGGCAGAAGTCGCCTGAGGTGGTGGAGGAGCGGATCCGCCCGACGGTCGTCAAGCGCCGCGCGCGGCCCGGGGCTGAGCCCGAGCCGGCCGAGGTGCCCGTGCGCGCGGCTCCCGAGCCGGCGCCTTCTCGGCCCGCGGCTGCGCCGGCTCCCATTTCTCCGCCCGAGCGCGCCGCTCAGGAAGAAGCGCAGGTCCGTCGCCCCGCTCCGCCGCCGCCCACCGCTCCCGCTGCAGCGCCCCCGGCGCCCGCTCCCGAGCCGGTGGTCGCAGCGAGCCCGCGCGAGCCCGCGCCGGTCCCCGCCCCCAGCGCGCCCGCTCCCGCAGCGCCCGCCCCCGTCGCGGCTGTCTCCGACGCGCCGCCCGTCGCGGCCACGCCGGCAGGGCCCGCCGAGCCGGCGCCGCCTGCGCCGTCCGCCGTGCCCGCTGCTCCGGCGGCGCCCACACCCGCCGCGGCGCCTGCGTCCGTCGAGGTGAAGGCGACCTCGCCGGAGCCGAAGCCGGCAGCCGCCGCCGCGGCGCCGCCGCCCGAGACCGCTGCGGCGCCAGCGCCCGCCGCGCCCGAGCCCACCGCGGCGCAGGCTGCGGCGCCCGCTCCGGCGCAGGCTACAGCGCCCGCGGCGCCCGCGCCCACCGCGGCGCAGGCAGCAGCGCCCGCTCCGGCGCAGGCAGCGCCCGCCCCCGCGCAAGCGGCCGCACCCGCGGCGCCTGCTCGTGCGACGTCCGCGCCTGCCGCGTCCGCGCCGAGCCGGCAGTCCTCCGCGCCTGCCCCGGCGCAGGCGTCGTCTCGGCCGGCGTCCGCCGCGTCGCAGCGGCCGGGAGCGCCCGGATCGATGAGCGCGTCCCGTCCGCCGCCCCGTCCGACGTCGCCGCCCGGGGCGGCGCCCGCGGCCAAGCCGGAGGACACGGCGGCCGGCGCGTCCGCTCAGGCGCCGCGCCGCCCGTCCTCGCCGCCGAAGACCGGCATCGAGGTGTGGCAGGGTCGTCCCGGCGTCACCATGCCCGCCCCCCGCCCCGGCCCGCCGCCGGCGCGGCGCACGACCTACGATCCGCGCGCCAACGCCCAGCAGGCGCGCCCCGGCGGTCCCAGCTTCGGGCCCGGCGGCCGGTCCATGCCCGGCGGCCGGAACACGCGCCCGGGGACCTTCGGTCGGCGTCCGGGAGGCGGCGGTCTCCCGCGCAAGCCGGTCCAGGTCTCCACGCAGGAGATGGCCTCGCACAAGAAGGTCATCAAGATCGAGGAGCAGGTCACCCTCCAGCAGCTCGCCGCGAAGATGAGCCTGAAGGCGACCGACGTGCTCATGCGGCTCCTGTCGATGGGCATGACGGGCGTGAACATCAACAGCACGCTCGACGCCGACACAGCGAAGATCCTCGCGAGCGAGTTCGGCTGGAGCGTCGAGGACGTGGCCGTCAGCGAGCAGGACACGCTGACAGCGGCCATGCAGGCCGGGGTCGACATCGACGAGGACGTCGAGATCCGTCCGCCCATCGTCACCGTCATGGGCCACGTCGACCACGGCAAGACGTCGCTGCTCGACCGGATCAGGAAGGCGGCCGTCGCCGAGGGCGAGGCGGGCGGGATCACGCAGCACATCGGCGCTTACCGCGTCGAGACGCCCCGCGGGACGATCGCCTTCCTCGACACGCCGGGCCACGAGGCGTTCACGGCGATGCGCGCCCGCGGCGCCTCGCTCACGGACATCGTGATCCTGGTGGTCGCGGCCGACGACGGCGTGATGCCTCAGACCAAGGAGGCGATCTCGCACGCCCAGGCGGCGAAGGTGCCGATCATCGTCGCGGTGAACAAGATCGACAAGCCCGGCGCCGACGAGGACAAGATTAAACGCGACCTCGCCTCGCTCGGGCTCCAGCCCGAGGAGTGGGGCGGCGAGACGATGTTCTGCAGCGTCTCGGCGAAGCAGGGGACGGGCATCGACCAGCTCCTCGAGTCGGTCCTGCTCCTCGCCGAGGTCCAGGACCTGCGCGCCAACCCGAAGAAGCGCGCCAGCGGCACCGTCATCGAGGCCCTGCTCGATCGCGGCCGCGGCCCGGTCGCGCGCGTCATGATCCAGGACGGCACGCTCCGCACGGGCGACATCCTCCTGGCCGGCGCCGCGTGGGGCAAGGTCCGGGCGATGACCGACGAGCTCGGGCGCTCCGTCGCCGAGGCCGGCCCCGCGACGCCCGTCGAGGTCCTCGGCCTCAACGAGGTGCCGAGCGCGGGCGATCCCGTCCACGCCGTGAAGGACGGGAAGACCGCGGAGGAGATCGCCGAGACCCGCCGCAAGAAGGCGTCGAAGACGCTGATCCCGCAGGACTCGCGCGTCTCGCTCGAGTCGATCACGAAGAACCTGCAGGAGGCCGATCAGCTCGAGCTCAAGCTGATCATCAAGGGCGACGTGCAGGGCTCGGTCGAGGCGATCACCCACGCGCTGGCGAAGCTCTCGACCGAGCGGGTGAAGGTCACCATCGTGAACGGCGCCGTCGGCGGCATCACCGAGGGCGACGTCAACCTGGCGGTCGCGTCGAAGGCGATCATCGTCGGCTTCAACGTCCGGTCGGCCGGCAAGGCGGGCGCGCTGGCCGAGAACGAGGGCGTCGAGATCCGGCTCTACAACATCATCTATAACGCCGTCGACGACATCCGAAGCGCGATGGAGGGGCTCCTCCCCGCGACGAAGGTGGAGAAGGTCCTCGGCCGCGCCGAGGTCCGCCAGGTCTTCAAGATCACGAAGGCGGGCATCGTCGCCGGCTCCATGGTCATCAGCGGCTCGGTCAAGCGCACCGCCGAGGCGCGCCTCATCCGGGAAAACGTCGTGGTCTGGACGGGGCGCCTCTCGGGGCTGCGCCGCTTCAAGGACGACGCAAAAGAGGTGGTCGAGGGCTTCGAGTGCGGTATCTCGCTCGATGGCTACTCGGACATCAAGGAGCGCGACATCATCGAGAGCTTCGAGATCGAAGAGGTCAAGACGAAGCTCTGAGTTTCCTAGATGTTCGTCGGCGTCCTCCGTCTCCGCCTCGATATCGTCGGGGCCCGCTCCCTCAAGGACAAGCGCAGCGTGGTGCGCTCTTTGAAGGAGCGGGCGCAGAGCCGCATGCGCGTGTCGATCGCCGAGGTCGGCGTGCTCGACGACCCGCGGCGGGCGACGCTCGGCGTCGCGGTCGTCTCGAACTCGGCGGCGATGTGCGACAGGGTCCTCGCGGATGTGGCCGCGATGGCCGGGTCGCTGCCCCACGCCGTCCTCACCGATCGGGCGACCGAGATCGTGCCGTTCGGCGAGGGTGGGATGGGTGTGCAGGGCGGCATCGAGCAGGCGCTCGATCGCGGCCATGAGGATCTGGGAGCGCCCTCGGGCATGTTCGAGGACGCAGAGGACGACGAATGAGCGGCACGGTGAAGCGGGCGACGCGGGTGGCCGAACGGCTCCGCGAGGATCTGTCCAATCTGCTGCGGGAGCTGCGCGACCCGAGGCTCGCCGGCGTGCTCGTGTCGCGCGTGGACATCACGGACGATCTGCAGAGCGCCAAGGTCCACGTGCGCCACGAGTTCGGGGCGGAGGACGAGGCGTCGCGCCGCGCGCTGCTCAAGGGGCTCGACGCGGCGTCGGGCCGGCTGCGCAGGGACGTCGCCCGCACGATGGGGCTGCGCGTCGTGCCGACGCTGCGCTTCTTCTACGACGAGGGCCCCGACGCCCAGCGGCGGATCGAGGAGCTGCTGCGGGAGATCAAGGACGACTCGGGCGGCGAGCGCTCCTAGCGCCTAACCCCGAGCGCCGGGGACGGCCCGGGCGCGCCGCGTCCGGAGGCGATCACCGGGGGATGAGCTGGTCGATCGCCTGCGCGGGCTCGAGCTCGAAGCGCCACGGACCCATCTTCGTCGGGGCGTCGAGCGCCGTCCTCAGGGCGCGGAGGAACTCGCGCCGCGGCCACTCCACGGCGCCGAAGCGCTCGAGGTGGTCCGTGTACACCTGGCAGTCCACCAGCGCGAAATCCCAGGCGACGAGGTGCCCGAGCAGCGTCGCGAACGCGACCTTCGAGGCGTCGGGCGCGCGCGCGAACATGGACTCGCCGAAGAACATCCGGCCCAGCGACACGCCGTAGAGGCCGCCCACGAGCTCGCCGTCGGACCAGCTCTCGATGCTGTGCGCGATCCCGGCGGCGTGCAGCGCTGTGTACCCGGCGATGAGCTCCTCGGTGATCCACGTGCCGCTCTGCCCCGGCCGCGGCGTCTCGCTGCAGGCCCGCATGACGTCCGCGAACGCCGTGTCGGCCCGCACCTCGATCCCGCCCCGCCGCACCCGCTTGCGCAGCGAGTGCGGGATGTGCGCCTCGCGCGGCGGCAGCACGAAGCGCGGGTCCGGAGAGAACCAGAGCAGCGGCAGCCCCTCGTGGGGCCACGGGAAGATGCCCCGGCGGTAGCCGGCCAGGAGCCGCTCCGGCGAGGCCTCGCCGCCCACGGCCACGATCCCCTCCGGGGTCGCGCGCTCGGGCGGAGGGAAGTCGAGCTTGCTCGTGAGCAACGGGACGCGCATCGCTGTGGAGCGAATCCTCCCATCAGCGCGGGCGCTTGCAAAGCGTCGCTCGGCGCGCGCGCTCAGGAGGCGCACACATAGTCGGAGCCCTCGACGAAGCCGCGCGCCCCGAGGTGAGCGCGGATGAGCGCGCGTGCCCCCCGCGCCCCGACGGCGACAACGATCGTCTGCGCGCCTCGCTCCAGCCGCGACGGGTCGACGATCGGCGCGCCCTGCGCCGTCCGGCCGATCTTGCGCGGATCGATGTCCACGAACCGCTCCGGCGGAGCGCCGTTCCGGGCGAGCGCCCTCGCCAGCTTCCGGCCGGTCTTGCCCGCGCCCCACACAGCCACGGGGCGCGCCGTGCCCAGCTTCCTCGCGAGGTAGTGCGCCTTGGCCTCGAGGAAGCGCTCGATGGCGTACCGCGGATCCGCGAACGTGGCGCGGCCCTCGCGATGCCGCCAGCGCAGGCCGAGCTCCGGGAGCTTCGCCATCCGCACGCCCGCGGCGTCGAGGCGCAGCCACAGATCGTAGTCCTCGGCCCACGGGGCCTCCTGGAACCCGCCGACCTGCTCCAGCGCGCTTCGCCGCAGCATCACCGACGGGTGGCACAGCGGGGACTCCACGAACATCTCCCGCGCGTGATCCTCGGGCGTGATGATCGAGTTCAGCCAGTCCACGTAGCGCAGCATGCCCTCGCCGACCGGGCCGGCCGCGAACGCCTCGACGCGGGCGCCCACGACGCCGAGCCGCGGATCGCTCCGGAGCGCCTCGACCTGCCGCGCGAGCCGACCGCCGACCGAGATGTCGTCGCCGTCCATGCGCGCGAGGAGCTCGCCGCGCGCTGCCTCCGTCGCGCGCGAGAGCGCCCGCGCGATCCCCACGCCGCCCGTCGCGACGGGGACGACCCGGCGGTCGCGCTGCGCGACGCGCGCGACAGTGGACGGGCCGGCGTCGGTCGAGCCGTCGTCCACGGCGATGACCTCGAGGTCGACGTCGCGCTCGGCGAGCACGCTCTCCAGCGCCTCCTCGATCGTCGCCTCTGCCTGCCGGTACGGGAGCAAGACGGAGACGAGCGGCGCCACGCCAGGACCATGGCGGCGCGCCGGCGCAGCGTCCAGGAGAAGGGGGCGCGACCGCGTCAGACGTCGCGGGCCAGCCGGATGCCGCTCATCTGCCAGCGCGCGTCCGGCGGGAAGAAGTTCCGGTACGTCGCGCGGATGTGGCTCGCAGGGGTCGCGCAGGACCCGCCGCGGAGCACGAGCTGGTTGCTCATGAACTTGCCGTTGTACTCGCCGAGCGCCCCCGACCACGGGCGAAACCCGGGGTACGGCGCGTACGCGCTCGACGTCCATTCCCACACGTCGCCGAGCATCTGCCGCGGGGCTCCCGGCCGCGATGGAGCGACCGCGGGCTCGGGGTGATAGCGCCGGCGCTCGGCGAAGTTCCCCTCGAGCGCCGCCTCGCCCGGCGCGGCGTCGCCGCCGCTCTCCTCCGCGCCGGCGAGCGCGCCCTGCGCCGCGGTCTCCCACTCGGCCTCGGTCGGGAGCCGCGCGCCTGCCCACCGGGCGTAGGCGTCGGCCTCGTAGTAGCTCACGTGGCAGACGGGCTCGTCGACGTCGACCTCACGGAGCCCGTGGAGCGTGAACAGCTCGAACCCGCCGTCGCGGCGCTCCCAGTAGAGCGGCGCCTCCCACCGGTTCGCCACGACCGCGTCCCAGCCGCTCGACAGCCAGAGCCCCGGCCGCGCGTAGCCGCCGTCCCGCATGAACGCGAGGTACTCGCCGCACGTCACCGGCCGCTCGGCGAGCGCGAACGCGCCAACGAACACGCGGTGGCGCGGCGCCTCGTTGTCGAACGCGAACGCGCCCCCGCCATGGCCGATCCAGCGCACGCCCTCGGCGTGATCGAGGTAGCGGAGCTCCCCGGCCGCGCCGCCGCCCCGGCCCGGCTGCGCGCCGCCGAAGATCGCAGGGCGCAGCGGGTTCTGCGCCATCGCGTGCTTCAGGTCGGTCAGGATCAGCTCCTGGTGCTGCTGCTCGTGGTGCAGCCCCACCTCGATCGTGAACGCGAGGTCGGCGACGTGTCGGCCCGCGGCGAGCTCGTCGAGCAGCGCCCGCATGCGCTCGTCGACATGGCGCCGGTAACTGTAGGTCTCCTCCACGGTCGGCCGCGACAGGACCCCTCGCTGCGGCCGGCTGTGCCGCTCCCCCACGCTCACGTAGTACGAGTTGAAGAGGTACCCGAACTGCGGGTGGAACGGCGTGTACCCGGCGCGCTCCCCGAGCACGAACGTCTCGAAGAACCAGGTCGTGTGCGCGAGGTGCCACTTCACCGGGCTCGCGTCCGGCATCGACTGGACGACGTGGTCCTCGGGGCAGAGCGGCGCGCAGAGCGACTCCGTGAACGCCCGGACGGCGTCGTACCGCGCTCTCAGCCCGCCCGCGACGCGTTGCGCCTGTTCCATCGCGTTCCCTGGGATCCTTTGGTGTACGCGAGGCGCCTCGCCCCGGCGCGCGTCGCCTAGCGCTTCTTGAAGTCGCCGAGGTGCGTGACGTACCAGCGACCCTGCCAGGAGATGATCGTGTGGACGTCGATGCTCGCCGGCCTTCCGTCGATCTCGTACTTCAGCTTGCCGTGCAGGGAGCGGTAATAGCCGATCTTGTTGACCTCGGCTCCCGGCGGCACCCACTTCGGCCTGGAGCCGACCTCGAAGCCGACGAACCGCGCGCCCTCCCAGCTCTTGCGCTTCCGGTGCATCGCCTTCACGTCGTTGAGGTAGGCGGCGTGGAGGTTGTCCCAGTACTTGCCGGGGTCCTTCACGTCCTTGAGCGGGATGAACGGCTCCTTCGGGAACCAGAACGGATCGGCCAGCGCCGGCTCGTTCTTCACGATGGCGTCGAACAGCGCGCTGGCCCGCGCGGTGAGCTCCTGGCCCTCGAGCGGCGGCAATATCTTGTTCGTCGCAGAGAACGCCGCGTCGCCGGCGTCGGGCGGAGGCGCCGATCCCGGCTGGAGAGCCCCGTCGGCCGCGGCCGTCTCGGCGCCCGTGCGAGCGCCTCCGTCGCCGAGCGGCTCCGGCGTCGCCGCGTCCTGCGGAGGTGGCGCCGACGCCGCCCCGGCCGCGCCCGCGCCTGACGTCGCTGTTGCAGCTGCCGCCTTCGGCGAGGTGCCGGCCGAGGGGAGCTGAGCGCTCTCGGCGGGCCGGGCGTCCGGCGCCGGCGTCGGCGCCGCGCAGCCCATCACCGCGGCGAGCGCGCCCACGACGACCTGCTTGATCATGCGCATGCCCCTATCGCAGCGCCCCGGCGCCGACAAGCGACGCTGGGGCGCGGCAGGGCCGCCCGCCCGACGGGCGGACGTGGCTCACTTCTCGAGGATGATGAACTGCACGCGCCGGTTCTTGGCCTTGTTCGCGGGCGTGACGTTCGGCGCGACCGGACGGTCCTGCCCGTAGCCCTTCGCGGCCAGCCGCGAGCCGTCCACGCCGGCCCTGATCAGCCAGGCTCGCACGGAGTTCGCGCGGGACTCGCTGAGGGTCTGGTTGTGCTCTCGCCCGCCGGTGTTGTCCGTGTGCCCCTGGATCTCGACCTTGCGGATGTTCGGATTCCGCTGGAGCACGTCCGCGATCTCCTCCATCAGCGCGTTCGAGTCGCCCAGGATCTTCGCCGAGTCGGTCTCGAAGTGGATCTGCCTCGAGATCTTGATCTCGTTGCCCTGCACCTTCACGAGCGAGACCTTCGGCCGCTTGTTCACCGTGAGCTGCGCGCGCGTGTCCTCGCTGGTCCGGACGTCGGCCTGGTTGACGTGGTTCATGTAGCCCTGCGCCTCGACCTTGAGCGTCACCGCGCCGGCCGGAAGATCGGGGAAGCGGAAGGCGCCGCTCGCGTCGGTCGTCGCGGTCTGCTCGCGCCCCGCCGCGTCGACGAGCCGGATCGTCGCGCCGGCGACCGCGTCCCCGCTCTCGGCGTCCTTCACCGTCCCGACGACGTTGCCGGTCTTGGGAAGCGCCTCGAGCGAGCAGTCGACGTCCACGAACGTGGTCCCCTGCGGCTGCGCCGGGCTCGGCGCCATGCCGGGCAGCCCTGGCTGCGGTCCGAACTGACCCGGCTGCCCCGGCTGCGGACCGAAGCCGCCGGGCTGGGGACCGAACTGACCGGGCTGCGGACCGAAGCCGCCGGGCTGTTGCGGACCGAAGGCGCCCGGCTGTCCGGGCTGCGGACCGAAGGCACCGGGCTGTTGCGGACCGAAGGCGCCCGGCTGTCCGGGCTGCGGACCGAAGGCACCGGGCTGCCCGGGCTGCGGACCGAACTGACCGGGCTGCGCGCCGAAGGGCGCCGGCTGCGCGCCGAAGGCGTCGGGCTGCCCGGGCTGCGGGCCGTACGCCCCAGGCTGCCCAGGCGCTGCCCCGCCCGCGAGGATCGTCGCCTGGCACGTGCCCGGCTTGTAGCCGTTCGCCCGCACGCTGAACGTGTACGTCCCCGGCTCGAGGTGCCGCGTGAGGAAGCGGCCGTCAGGCCCTGTCGCGTACGGCGGCTGCGGGACGCCCTCGACCGCGACGATCGCGTCCACCACCGCCGCGTCGGGCCGGTTCTGCTCGTGCACGAGCCCGCGCACGAAGGTCTGCGGCGCAGGCACGAGCTGCGGCGGCTCGCGGACGATCTGCGGCGCGGAGGCCGGCGGCTCCTTCTGCTTCGTGTCGTACGCGTAGCCGATCCCGAGGTAGAGCGTCCACGGCGCCTGCGGCGCGACCTCCTCGATGAACACGGAGGTCGCCGACAGCCCGAGATCGAACGCCGCGTGCCCGGACAGCCCGCGGAACGCCTTCTCGAACGGCGTCACGCGCACGCCGAGCGACAGCCGCGACGGCGCCGCCGCGTAGCCCGGCCCGCCCTGGCTCTGCGGATCGGGCGACGCGAAGTCGTCGAGCCCGAGGCAGACGTCGCCGCGCGACACGCGGCTCGTGTGGCACTCGTAGCCCTGCCGGTTCACCGGGATATCGAGGGTGTACTCGAGGTACGGCTGCACCTTCGGC
Organism: Sorangium sp. So ce176; assembly: GCF_051519835.1. NCBI lineage: Bacteria > Pseudomonadati > Myxococcota > Polyangiales > Polyangiaceae > Sorangium > Sorangium sp. So ce176. The sequence continues at coordinate 7,958,001 of NZ_CP150371.1, read as the reverse complement.
AGCGGCATCTCCACGCCGAGGTAGGTCTGGAAGAAGTCGACCCGGTTGATGCCGAGCCCGAACCGCTCGATGCGCGAGATCGGCTGCCGATCGCGGCCGTCCGTGAACGCCAGGGCCCGCTGCGCCTCGACCTCCTCGACGAGCACGCCGGAGTTGTCGAGCTTGTAGCCGAGGTTCAGGTTGACCCGCAGCGGGAACCCCTTGCCCTCGGGCTTGCGGAGATCGAGCGTCGCGAGCCCGCGGAAGACAGCGCTCGTCCCGCCGCCGGCCAGGCCGACGTCGCCCGTCCCGTTGAGCAGGAGGAGCTGCGCCTCGCCGCCGAAGGAGAGCGGCTTGCCGATCTTCGTCGGCGTGAACGCCTTCACGCCGAACGTCGTGTCGCCGAGCACCTGCAGCAGCCGCGGACGACCCTGATCGTTCGCGTTCGCGAACGTCCGGATCGCCGCGTAGCCCTCGAGGAAGGGCAGAGGGGTCGCGTTCAGCGCGAAGAGCGCCCCGACGTGGCTCGCCGAGTCCTCCAGCGCGTCGGGGCCGCACGTGATCGGCTGGCCCGCGGGCGTCGACTCCGTCGGATCGCAGAGGAAGCCGCTCGTCGAGAACCAGTCGAGCAGGAACGACACCCGGAAGGTGCCCGGCGCACCGGAGCCCGCATACGACGTCCTGAGGAGGCCGGTCGAGCCCCAGAGGTTCGGCTGCGCCGTGAGCGACAGCGCGCGCTCCTGCTCGTCCCACGCCGTGGAGGAGGGCGCCGTCGCGCTGGCGCGAGCGCCCTGGGCGCCGGCGGACGCCTCCGCGCCGAACGTGAAGCTCGCGTCCGGCGGCGGCTGACCTTGCGACGGCGCCGGCCCGAACTGCGGAGGCGGAGGGCCGCCCGGGAAGCCCGGCTGCGGCCCGAACTGCGGAGGCGGAGCGCCGCCCGGGAAGCCCGGCTGCTGCGGCCCGAACTGCGGGGGCGGAGGGCCGCCCGGGAAGCCCGGCTGCGGCCCGAACTGGGGAGCGTCGCCCGGCGAGCCCGGCTGCGGCCCGAACGGGCCAGGCTGGCCGGGAGGAGGCTGCGGTGCGAAGGGCGGCTGCGGTCCGAAGGGCGGCTGCGGCTGCTGCGCCTCGGCGGCGCCCGCGAGCGTGAGACAGCCGACGAGCGGCAGCGCCGTGAGCGCAGCGCGCCGGGGCCTGTCGGCGAACACCTTCAGAAGCGTATGCATCGAGCCTCATCCGCGAGGTCGATCAAGGAAACGCCCGCCAATCGGGACGGTGGAGACCTCGCGCGCGGCCCGTTGTACCACTGCGGGCGGCCCACGAAACAGCGGTTTTCGTCGGCGGCAGATTCGCGACAAGCCGCGCCGCGCAGCTCGATAAGTGCGGCCTCGCTGCGGCTTCCGCGATCTCGCCTCGAGGTGATGCCCAGTCGTCTGCGCCCTCCCGCGAGCGCTCCGCGCGCCACGTCCTCCGTCGAGCGGCGCGCGCGGCGCCCTCCCGCACGGGCGCCCCCGGGTCGCAAACGTGCTGGACCGCTGCGCCCCGCGGCCCGGGCGCTCCTCGGCCGGGCCGAGCCGCCGCCCAATCCAGCGAGCGCGCATGCTAGGAAAGCCGCCATGGCATCCCGCGGGCGTATCCTGATCGTCGACGACGAGGCCAACGCGCGCGCGGCGCTCTCCGAGATCCTGCGCGAGGAGGGGTACACCACCGAGACGGCGGCGGACGGGTTCAAGGCGCTCGGCAAGCTCGAGGAGTTCGCGCCCGATGTGGTCCTGACCGACCTGAAGATGCCGGGGCTCGACGGCATCCGGATGATGGAGAAGGCGCAGCTCGCGCTGCCGGACGCGACGTTCGTCGTGATGACCGCGTTCGGCACCATCTCGAGCGCCGTCGAGGCGGTGAAGAAGGGCGCGTACAACTACCTCACGAAGCCGCTCGATTTCTCGGTGCTGGCGGTCGTGGTCGAGCGCGCGGTCGAGCGGGCGAGGCTGCTCCAGGAGAACTCGCGGCTGCGGGAGCGGCTGCGCGAGCGCAACGCGTTCGGCCACGTGATCGCGAGCCACCCGAGCATGGTGAAGCTCGTCAGGCTTGTCGAGCAGGTGGCGCCGAGCCGCGCGAGCGTGCTGATCGTGGGCGAGACGGGCACGGGCAAGGAGCTCATCGCCGAGATGATCCACCGCGCCAGCCCGCGGGCGAAGGCGCCGCTCGTCCGGCTGAACTGCGCCGCGCTGAGCGAGTCGCTCCTCGAGAGCGAGCTGTTCGGCCACGAGCGCGGCGCCTTCACCGGCGCGGTCGGGCGCCGCGAGGGCCGCTTCGAGCAGGCGAACGGCGGCACCCTGTTCCTGGACGAGGTGAGCGAGATCCCGCTCGCCACCCAGGTGAAGCTGCTGCGCTTCCTGCAGGAGCGGACCTTCGAGCGGGTCGGCGGCAACGAGACCCTCAAGGTCGACGTGCGCATCCTCGCCGCGTCCAACCGCGACCTGCGCCAGCGCATCGCCGAGGGCCTGTTCCGGGAGGATCTCTATTACCGGCTCAACGTCGTCACCCTGGAGATCCCGCCGCTCCGCGACCGCCGGAGCGACATCCCCGAGCTCGCGACGTTCTTCCTGGGCCGCTATGCGCAGGAGAACGGCAAGCGGATCGAGGGCTTCACGGACGAGGCGCTGTCGGCGCTGACGAGCTACTCGTTCCCCGGCAACGTGCGCGAGCTGGAGAACGCGATCGAGCGCGCGGCGGTGCTCTGCGACGGCCCGCGCATCGAGCCCCGGCACCTGCCGGTCCAGATGTCGTCCGAGCCGGCGGAGGCGGCCGACGCGATGCCCCGCATCCCCGGGAGCACCATCTACGACCTGGAGCGCTACGCGATCCTGCGTACGCTCGAGGCGTGCAAGGGCTCGACCTCCAAGGCGGCGACGATCCTGGGGATCAGCCCGCGCAAGATCCAGTACAAGCTGCACGAGTACAGCGCGGCGAACGCGCGCGGCCGGGCGAGGCCGGGCGACGGGGCCGGCGAGCATCCCGAGGGTGAGGAGGGCGCATGAGCAGCGGAGCGGAGCCTCTCGTCGAGCAGCGCGCAGGGCGCGCCGCGCCAGCGCGCTCCGGCGACGAGGCGGCGGACGGCGAGCTGCTGATCGACGTGCGCGGCCTGCTGAAGACGTTCCAGGTGGGCTTCCTGCGCCGGAAGGCGGTCGAGGCGGTCAAGGGGGTGAGCTTCGACGTGCGCCGCGGCGAGATCTTCGGCTTCCTCGGTCCGAACGGGGCCGGCAAGACGACGACGATCAAGATGCTGACGGGCCTCATCTCCCCGACCGGCGGCGAGGCGTACCTGTTCGGCGCGCGCGTCCCCTCGCCCGAGGCGCGCCGGAAGATCGGCTTTTTGCCAGAGAACCCGTACGTTTACCCGTACCTCACCCCGCGCGAGTTCGTCGAGCTGTGCGGCCGCCTGTCGGGGATGCGCGGCGCGGCGCTGCGCAGGCGGGCGATGGAGGTGCTCGATCAGGTGAAGATCGCGTACGCGGCGGACCGCCAGGTGCGCCGGCTGTCGAAGGGGATGCTGCAGCGCACGGGGCTCGCCGCCGCGCTGGTCGCCGACCCGGAGATGCTGATCCTGGACGAGCCGATGAGCGGCCTCGATCCGGTGGGCCGCAAGGAGGTGCGCGATCTCATCTTCGCGGAGCGCGACCAGGGCCGGACGATCTTCTTCTCGACGCACATCCTGAGCGACGTCGAGGCGATGTGCGATCGCGTGGCGATCCTGCGCGAGGGCCAGGTCGTCGTGAGCGGCGCGATCCGGCAGCTCCTCCGGGGCGACGTGCTGCGGACCGACGTCACGCTGGCCGGCGCGAGCCGAGCGCTGCTCGCGGAGCTCGGCGCGAAGGGCTTCGCGACCTCGGTCCGGGGCGACGTCGTGGTGGTCGACGTGGAGGGCGAGGCGCGCGTGCGCGAGGTGCTCCAGGAGGCCCTCACGGCGGGCGCGCAGGTCGTCGAGGTGACGCCGCGCCGCGAGACGCTCGAGGACCTCTTCATGCGCCGCGCGCTGTGATCGACCCGCCCCTCGGGCCGGGCGGCCTCCGTCAGGCCGTGGCCCCCGCCACGTCCTGCTTGGCCGCCTCGATGATCTCGAGCGCATACGCCCCGATGGTCGACGCGTCCTCCCCCTCGACCATGACGCGCAGCTTCGGCTCCGTTCCGCTCCAGCGCACCAGGATGCGCCCCTTGTCGCCGAGCGTCTTCTCGATGCGATCCACGGTGAGCCGCGTCCGCTGCATGCTGTCGAGCGGCAGGCGCGTCGCGAACGTCGCGTTCTCCAGCACCTGAGGCACCCGCTGCATCGCCTTCGAGGCGAGCTCGCTCAGCGGCTTGTCCTCCTCCGCCATGATCGCGAGCACCTGCAGCGCCGCCACGATGCCGTCGCCCGTCGTCGCGTGATCCAGGAAGATGAGGTGCCCCGACTGCTCCCCGCCGAACGAGTAGCCGCCGTTCCGCATCGCCTCCACGACGTAGCGGTCCCCGACCGCCGTCCGCACCACGTGCCCGTTGTGCGCCTTGAGCGAGCGCTCCAGGCCGAGGTTCGACATCACCGTCGTCACGATCGTGTTCCGCGGCAGCTTGCCCGTGCGCAGCATTCGCAGCGCGCAGAGCGCCATGATCGCGTCGCCGTCCACGACCTCGCCGCGCTCGTCGACCATGATCACCCGGTCCGCGTCGCCGTCGAGCGCGATGCCGATCGCCGCGCCGCGCTTCAGCACCTCGGCCTTCACGTGCTCCGGGTGCATCGCGCCCGTCTCGCGGTTGATGTTGCGGCCGTTCGGCTTCACGCCGAGCGCGGTCACGTGCGCGCCGAGCTCGCTGAACACCAGGGGCGCCACGCGGTAGGCCGCGCCGTGCGCCGCGTCGACGACGATCTTCACGCCGTCGAGCGACAGCGCCGTGGGGAACGTGCTCTTGCAGAACACGACGTACCGCCCCCGCGCGTCGTCGAGCTTCACCGCGCTGCCGATCGCGGCCCCCACCACCCGCGCCTCATCGAGCTCGTGGCTCTCCATGAGCCGCTCGATCTCCTCCTCCTCCGAGTCGGGCAGCTTGTAGCCGTCGGGCCCGAAGATCTTGATGCCGTTGTCCTGGTACGGGTTGTGGCTCGCGCTGATCACGACCCCGGCGTCGGCCCGCATGCTCTGCGTGAGCTGCGCGACCGCCGGCGTCGGGATCGGCCCGCTCAGCATCACGCGCCCGCCCATCGCGCACACGCCGGACGCGATCGCTGTCTCGAGCATGTAGCCGGACAGCCGCGTGTCCTTCCCGATCACCACCCGCACCTGCCGGGATTTCCCGTGGCTCGCGACGAACGCGATCGCGCGCCCGAGCCGCAGCGCCATCTCCGGCGTCATCGGCGGCTGGTTCGCCACGCCGCGCACCCCGTCGGTGCCGAAGAGCTTGCGGCCTGCGGACTGCTTCTGCGGTTCGCCCGTCGCCGACGGAGCGCTCTCCTTCTGATCCTTCTTGGTGTGCTTCGGCACGGTCCCTCTCTGTGGTTTTGCGCTGAGGAGACCACCCTTAGCAACCTTTGCCAAGACAGCCTACGGGCAATCGCCGGCGCGGGACCGAGGCGCGCTCGTCGCGCCGCGCTCCGTCTCGGCGGCGCGGCCGCTCATCGCGCTCATCGCGCTCATCGCGCTCATCGCGCAGCTTCGGGCGGCGCCTCGTTGTTGCGCCGCGCCGCCTCGTTGCTCAGGCGCAGCAACACCGACCTCTGCGCCGGCGTGCGCAGGTCCCTCCCGCGCGTCGTGCCCTCCACGCCGCGCGGCGCCGGCAGCAGCGCGTTGACCAGGCCCATCAGCCGCACCGTCGCCTGCGGCGCGATCCCGTGCGCCCAGCTCAGCAGGTGCGCCGACAGCCCGAGCTTCACCTCGGGGCGCCCCTCGCGCGCCGCCGCCACCACCCGCCGCGCCGCGCGCCGCGCGTCGATCGTCGCGACAGGGATCGACGAGGCCAGGCCGAACCAGCCGAACTCGAGCTGCTGGTTGCCGCCGAACTCGGCGTTGTAGATCGACCCCGTGCGCATCGGCCCCGGGATCACCGTCGTGACGCGCGGGCCGCCCGCGCTCCCGTGGGAGAGCTCGGCCTGGAGGGTCTCCGAGAAGCCCATCATCGCGAACTTCGACGCGTTGTACCCGAGCAGGTGCGGCAAGGCGACGCGCCCGCCGATCGACACCACGTTCACGATGCGCGCCGCGCGCCCCTGCTTCTCGAGGTGCGGCAGCGCGCTGAGCGTCGCGTGGACGGCGCTCCAGTAGTTCGAGCGCATCGCCTCGTTGAGCTCCTCCACGCTGAGGTCCTGCATCGGCGCGACCTGGATCACGCCGGCGTTGTTGACGAGCACGTCGATCCGGCCGAACGCGCGCGCCGCGCCGTCGATGAACGCCTCGGCCGCGGCCCGGTCGCCGAGGTCGCACGCCGCCGTGTGCACCTCGATCCCGAGCGCCCGCAGCCGCTGCGCGGCCCGGTCGAGCGCCCCGGCGTCGCGCCCGACGATCGCCACCCGCGCGCCGTGCCGGCCGAACTCCTCGGCCAGGAGCAGCCCGAGGCCGCGGGAGCCGCCCGTGATGACCACGACCCGGCCGCGCAGGTCGAGCCGCCGCAGGGCGCGGAACGCCGTCCGCGCGAGCGCGGCCGCCCCGAGGGCTGCCGCTGGAAAGAGCACCGGCGAACGCCGCTTCTTGATGAATGCCATGACGCCGGAGCCGGCATCGCGCATGCCAGCCGGCGCGCCGTCGGGCAGCGACGCGCCTGCACATGGGCGCTCCCGCGGCGCTCCTCTGCGGTGCTCACCTGCGCCCGCTCCAGCGCTCGCGCCTGCCTCCGCGCTCGCGCCCGCTCAGAGCGCCACGACCGGATCCGGCGCGATGCCCAGCAGCGCCGACCGCACCTCGCCGACCAGGTAGATCGAGCCGGCCACGACGACGAGCCCGCCCGGCGCGGCGCCCTCGATCGCCCGGGCCACCGCCGCGCCCGGGTCGCCGATCGGCTCGCCCGGCGCGACCTCGCGCAGCGCCTCGAGCGGGGCGGCCGCGCGGCCCTGCGGCGTCACGTAGAACCGACGCTGCGCGCGCGGGGCGAGCATCTGTAGCATTTCGCCCCACCCCTTGTCGGCCATCGCGCCGAACACGAGCGCGGTGCGCGCGGCGCCCGGGCCCTCCTCGTCGAGCCACGCCGCGAGCGCCTGCGCGCCGTGCGGGTTGTGCGCACAGTCGAGCAGGACCTGGGCGCCCCCCGCGTCGATCCGCTCGAGCCGGCCGGGCCAGCGCGCCGCGGCGAGCCCCGCCGGCAGCGCCCGCTCGATCTCGGGCCACCGGCCGGCGAGCTGCCACGCGACGCCGCACGCCACGCCCGCGTTCTCCGCCTGGTGCGCCCCCCGCAGGCCGAGCTCCACCTCGATCGCGCCGCGCCCCGGCCCCGCGACGCGCGTCGCGCGCCCTCCAGGCCCCGCGCGCCCCACCGCGATCTCGCCCGCGCGCCCGCGGTGCTCCGCCCGCCCGACGCGGACGCGCGGCCCGGCGCCGACGGCCTGCGCGGCCGACTCGATCGCGGCGTCCGCCTCGGGGTCGAGCGGGCCGAGCACCGCGGGCGCGCCCGGCTTCAGGATGCCGGCCTTCTCCCTGGCGATGTCGGCCAGCGTCGGGCCGAGCAGCGCCTCGTGATCGAACGCGATCGACGTGATCGCCGTGCAGAGCGGCGCCGCGATCACGTTGGTCGCGTCGAGCCGCCCGCCGAGCCCCACCTCGAGGATCGCGAGGTCGACCCCGGCGTCGCGGAACGCCACGAACGCGGCCACCGTCAGCGCCTCGAAGAACGTGAGCGGCGAGGGGACCCGCTCGAGCGCGGCCGAGAGCGCGGCCTCGAGCGCCGCGTCGCCGATCATCTCCCCGCCGATGCGGATGCGCTCGGCGAAGCGCGACAGGTGCGGCGACGTGTAGAGGCCGGCGCGGAGCCCGGCCTCGCGCGCGATCGACTCGACCATCGCGCACACGCTGCCCTTGCCGTTGGTGCCGGCGACGTGCACCGCGGCGAGGCCGGCGTGCGGGTCGCCGAGCGCCGCGAGCGCCTCGCGCACCCGGTCGAGCCCGAGCACCATGCCGCGCGGCGCCCGCTGCCCCAGCGCCGCGAGCAGCGCCGGGAGCCGCGGCGCCGCGGAGCTCATCGCCGCGCCCGGCGACCGTCTGCGAGGTGATGGAGCAGCGTCCCGAGGTACGCCTTCATCTCGAGGCGCGGCACGATGGCGTCGACCATCCCGTGCTCGAGCAGGAACTCGGCCCGCTGGAAGCCCTCCGGCAGCGTCTGCCGGATCGTGTTCTCGATGACCCGGGGCCCGGCGAAGCCGATGAGCGCCTTGGGCTCGGCGATGTTCACGTCGCCGAGGAAGGCGAAGCTCGCCGCGACGCCGCCCGTCGTCGGGTGGAGCAGCACCGAGAAGAACGGGAGCCGCGTCTTGCGGTACCGCTCGAGCGCGGACACGCTCTTCGCCATCTGCATCAGCGAGAGGATGCCCTCCTGCATGCGCGCGCCGCCCGACGACTGGAGCAGCACCACCGGGAGCTCCTCGCGGGCCGCGCGCTCGAACAGGCGGGCGATCTTCTCGCCGACGACCGAGCCCATGCTCCCGCCCATGAAGGCGAAGACGAACGCGCCGTACGCGATGTCGCGGCCGCCCATCCGGGCCCGACCGATCTCGATCGCCTCCTTCGCGCGGCCCTTCTTGTGGAGCGCCGCGACGCGGTCGCGGTAGCTCTTGCCGTCGCTGAACCGGAGCGGGTCGTTCGGGGCGAGGTGGTCGTCCCACTGGGCGAGCTCGCCGTCGTCGAGCAGGAGCCGCCGCCAGCCGTCGGCGTCGAGCTTGTGGTGGTGGCCGCACTGCGAGCACACCTCGAAGGTGCGCGCGAGCTCGGCGGCGTCGTGCGTGTGCGCGCAGCCGTCGCAGCGACGGAACACGCCCGCTCCCAGCGAGCGCTTCTCGCTCGCGTCGGTCGTCGGCAGGGTCTTTTCGGGCCAGGTCATCGGCGCACCTTCAGGCGCTCCCGAGGTCCATCTCCTTCACGTCGGAGGGGACCCGGAGCGTTGGTTGTGTCTTCTCCTGAACCTCTCGGGCGCTCACGCCGGGCGCGAGCTCGCGCAGCATGAGCCCCTCGGGCGTCACGTCGAGCACGGCGAGGTCGGTGATGATCCGGTGGACGACGCCCCGCCCGGTGAGGGGCAGCGCGCACTCGCTCAGGATCTTGGGCGCGCCGTTCTTCGCCGCGTGATCCATGATCACGACGACGCGCTTCGCGCTCACCACGAGATCCATCGCCCCGCCCATCCCCTTCACCATCTTGCCGGGGATCATCCAGTTGGCAAGATCGCCCTTCTCGGAGACCTCCATGGCCCCGAGGATCGCGAGGTCGATGTGGCCGCCCCGGATCTGCGCGAACGACTCGGCGCTCGAGAAGATCGCCGACCCGCGCAGCATGGTCACCGTCTCCTTGCCGGCGTTGATGAGGTCCGGGTCCTCCGACCCCTCGACCGGGTAGGGGCCGATGCCGAGCAGCCCGTTCTCGCTCTGGAGCACCACCTCGATCCCGGCGGGGATGTAGTTGGCGACGAGCGTCGGCATCCCGATGCCGAGGTTGACGTAGTAGCCGTCCCTGAGCTCCAGCGCGGCGCGCTGCGCGATCTGTTCCCGCGTGAGTCCCATCGTGTCCCCTGTCCCTGCGCCGCGCGCGGCTAGGCCGCCGAAGCCTTCCGCACCGTGCGCCGCTCGATCCGCTTCTCGTAGCGCTCGCCCTGGAAGATCCGGTGCACGAAGATCCCGGGCGTGTGGATGTGGTCCGGGTCGAGCGAGCCGACCTCCACGAGCTCCTCGACCTCGGCGACCGTCACCTTCGCGGCCATCGCCATCATCGGGTTGAAGTTCATGGCCGTGTGGCGGTAGACGAGGTTGCCGAACCGGTCGCCCCGCCAGGCCTTCACGAGGGCGTAATCGCCGCGGATGGCCGGCTCGAGCACGTAGTCGCGGCCGTCGAACTGCCGGATCTCCTTCTTCTCGGAGTACCTCTTCACCGCGCCGCTGGCGTCGTAGAGCACCGGCAGCCCGCCCTCGCTGATGGCCGTGCCCGCGCCCGTCGGGGTGTAGAACGCGGGGATCCCGGCGCCGCCGGCGCGGATGCGCTCGGCCAGCGTGCCCTGCGGCGTGAGCTCGACCTCAAGCTCCCCGCTCAGGTACTGCCGCTCGAACTCCTTGTTCTCGCCGACGTACGACGAGATCATCTTCCGGATCTGGCGGTTCTGGAGGAGGACCCCGAGCCCGAAGCTGTCGACGCCGCAGTTGTTGGACACGACCACGAGATCCTTCGTGCCGAGCTCCCGGAGCGCCGCGATGCTGTTCTCCGGGATGCCGCAGAGGCCGAAGCCGCCCGCGAGGACCGTGGCGCCGCTCGGGATGTCCCTCACCGCATCCAGCGCGCTCTTGTAGACCTTGTCCATGGCCGCACGAGAGGTAGCCCAACTGGCCGCGTGGCAAAAGCCTCCGCTGCCGCCGCAGCACGCCATCACGCCGGCGCCGCAGCGCGGCACAGGGGCCGGGCGGCGCCGGCCGTGCTCGTCGCGCCGCGGCGCCGCGCGTCGAGCCGCGCCGGGCAGCGCGCAGCCCCCGCGTGCTCGCCTACAGAGATCGCCTGCAGATCGAGGTGCTCGTACGTCCACGGTCGCTCCACCGCAGGGCGCGACAGGGCCGCCGGCTTCTTGGCCCTGCCCGCAGAAACCCCGTAACGGACCGGTGTGCCTCGACCGCTCCCCCTGCTGCTCACGATGCTGGCGCTCTCCTTGCCCGGCTTCCGGTCAGCCGACGCCGCCACGGAAGCGCCGGCGCGATCCGCCGCGGCGTCGGCGGCGCGCGGGGCGTCGCCGCGCGCGGGCGCTGGCGCGAAGGGCGCTGGCGCGAAGAGCGCTGGCGCGAAGGGCGCCGGCGCGAAGGGCGTCACCGCGCGCACGCCGCGCGCGCGCCTCGCGAACGACCCGGCCAAGGGGCACCGGCCGCGCGCCAGCGACGCGGGCGCGCGGTCGACCGAGCCCGCCAAGCGCAAGGCCGCGCCCCGGACGCCCGCCTCGTCGGTCGGCCATCCGAACGAGGGGCGCCTCGAGGGGGGCGTGCGGCTCGACTCCTCGCGCAAGGACATCCGCGTCGTGCCGGCGTACGCCCACGCCGACGTGCAGTGGGGGCTGCCGGCGCTCGTCGGGATGATCGAGCGCGCGGCGCGCGGCGTGGCCAGGAGATACCCGGGCGCCGTGCTCGAGGTCGGCGACCTGTCGCGCGAGCGCGGCGGCGAGGTCCACCGGCACGGCTCCCACGAGAGCGGCCGCGACGTCGACCTCGGCTTCTACGCGCTCGACGTGCGCGGCAAGCAGGTGCACGCGCCGTTCTTCCTGCGGTTCAACGCCCGGCTCGCGTCGACCAACATGCCCGGCGCGCGCTTCGACGTGCCGCGCAACTGGCTGCTCGTGCAGCACCTGCTCACCGATCCGCGCGCCCGCGTGAGCCACATCTTCATCTCCGATCCGCTGCGGCACGCGCTGGTCACCCACGCCAAGCGCATCGGCGTCTCCCGCGCGCTGCTCGTCCGCGCGCAGCTCGCCATGATGCAGCCGACCGGCGCCGAGCCGCACGACGACCACATGCACGTGCGCATCTCCTGCCCCAGCGCCATGCGCGGCAGCTGCATCGAGCTCGCGAAGAACGCGCCCTCGTTCCGCACGCGCGAGCGGATGGCGAAGGGGGCGAAGGCGCTCCGGACCCCGACCGCGCGCGCGCCGGGAAGCGCCGCGCGCTCCGAAAAGGCGACCGCGGCGCCCGCGAGGCGGCCCCGCGAGGCCGAGGCGAGCGGGCGCGAGCCCACGAAGCGAGCGCGCCAGGAAGGGCCGCGCCGCGACGGCGCCCGCCGGGAGGAGCCGCGCCCCGAGGGCCCGCGCCCCGAGAAGGAGGCGCGCCGGGCCTCGCCGCGCGCGGGCGACGGAGAGGCGCTCCCGCTCGCCGCCGCGCGCGCGGCGGCGCAGCAGCCCACGGGCGGCCTCGATCTGTCATTCCTTCGCCGATCGGCGCCCTCCGCTTCCCAGGAGGAGCTCGAGGCGGACTCCGACGGCGCCGACGCGGGCGGCGCGCTCGACGAGAGCGGCGCGCTCAAGATCACGGACTGAGACCCGCGATCTCCGCGCCCGCGCGACAGCGCCGATCGCATGACGCCATGCGTTGAAGGTGGTCCCGCATTCCTCAACCGGGAGTCCTCCCATCTAGACCCGGCGAGAACTCCGCGTGCAGACTGGGACAGTTGAAGGGGGATGTTCATGCGTCAAGCGGACTCCCACACCTCGATTCCCACGCTTCCATCCGCTCCGTCGCTCATCGCCAGGGGCCATGATCGCCGCGCGCTGCTCGCCGCGCTCACGTTCATCGACAAGCCACCCCGGAGCGCGGCAGCGCTCGCGGCCTGGTTCGAGAAGCACCTCGTGGCGCCCGGGTGGATGCCGCGCCCGGGCTACGTGACGGAGGGGTTCTCCGAGCAGGTGAGGCTCAGCCCGGATCTCTCCGCGGACCCTGACGAGCCCGAGCTCCAGCAGCTCGTCGACGCGGCGCGGTTCCGCGTGCTCGCCTCGCTCCGCGCCTTCATGCCGCCGGCCGCGGACGATCGCTTCCTCGCCGCTGCCGTCAGCGGCGGGCGCGTGCGCCCCGCCGGAGACGCCGCGCTCTGGGAGCCGTCCCCGCGCGAGGAGGACCTGCTCAGCGACGTCGTCCTCAGCCTGTTCGCCGCCGACATCCTGAGCTACCGCGAGTTCCACGACGCGTACCTCTGCGTCTGCAAGACGTGCCTCCGCATCGACTTCGATCCGAGCAGGTCCGGCCGCACCGGCTGCCCCGAGCACCAGCCGACCGCCACGGTCAGCGTGATGCGCCGCAGCCGCCCGCCGATCTGAGGCCCGGCCCGCGGGCGCGCATACCGGCGCCGGTATGCGCGGCCCTAGCGCCCGCGCGTCCGGCCGTTGCGCTCGCGCCCGCGCGGCCCTGCGCTCAGAGGCAGCCGAGGCGGCACCTGGACGCCTCCTCCAGGCACGTCGACAGGCAGCTCTGGTAGCGCTCGTACAGGCTGCTCTGCGTTGGCTCGCTGCCGCATCGCGTCGCCCTGCACGTCTTGTGGCGCCGCTCGCACGCGCCCACGCACCCGGCGTTGCCGGCCGCCGGGAGGTTGCCGGCCGCGGCGGGCGCGCGGCGCTCCGCGGCCGCAGCGGGCGGCGGCGCGCTCGAGGGCTCCGCGTCCGGCGGGCCGCCCTGCGCCGCCGGCGCCGCCCGCTGCGCGGGGAGCACGGATCCCGGACCGCAGCGCGCGAAGGCGCGGCGCATCACGTCCTCCGCCGGGCCCGGCGGGATCTCGCACGCCCGCGCCACGCTCTCGATCCGGCGCTCGACAGCGGCGGCCGCGCGCGCCGCGACCCCGTCCGGCCGCAGCGCCGGCGGCGCGGCGCTCGCGGGCGCGGCGCTCGCGCGCGCGGCCTCCTCGCCCGGCGCGCTCGACGCCCTGCCGATCAGGAAGGCGACGACCAGGCTGACCACCACGAGCCCCAGGGCCGCGAGCAGCAGGCGGGAGTCGACGCGGCGCGACGCGCGCGCCGGCGCTCGCTCGGCGGCGCCCGCTGAGCCGGCAGGCCGGTAGGCCGACGCGGCGCCGGGCGCGCGCGCCCTCGCGGGCTCGGGCACGGGGACGGCCGGCGTGCGCGTTGTCGGCGGGATCGGCGGCGGCGCCAGCGTCGGCGGGATCTGCGCGACAGGCGAGGGGACAGGCTGCGGCGAGAGGTTCGGCAGCGGCGCCGGCCGCGGGATGTCGGTGTGCGCCTGTCCGACCGACGACGCGGGCGGGACCGTGCGTAAGTCGGGCCACTCCACGAGCGGCCTCACGGCGCGGAGGTGCTCGACGAGCGCCCAGAGCTCGCGCCGCTGCTCGAAGCGGCGGACGAGCTCGTGCGCCGCGCCCTTGATCCCCCGCTCCCAGGGGATATCCGGCACACCGAGCTCCTGCGCGAAGCGGCGCAGCTCGGCGAGGCTGAAGCACGCCGCGATGCGCCCGCGGATCTCCGCGGCGTCGCGCGCCGTGCTGCCCGCGCTCCGCGGCCCTCCCGTGATCTCGTCATCCACGCCCTGCAGTTTACCGCACGCGCCACGGAAGCCGAACCTGGTATAGGCTCCGGACATCGTGCCCCGCGCTTCGGCACCCGGGGGATGTGGAGGCCAGGGGAGATGAGCCGAGAGGACAGTGCAATTGGCGCGGCGCCGCCCGCTCGCGCACCGCTGATCGGGCGCGAGGCCGAGCTGTCGGCGCTGGCGCGCGCCCTCGAGGCGGTCGAGAGGGGGCGTTCCACCCGCGCCGTGACGCTGGTCGGCCCCCCGGGCATCGGCAAGAGCAGGCTCGCGCGCGAGTTCCTCGAGCAGCAGCGCCAGGGCTCCTCCGCGCTGCGCGTCACCTCGGGCAGCGCCGGCGACATCGCGTCGGCGTACGGCATCTTCACGCGGCTCCTGCGCGCCCGCTTCGGCCTCTCGGACGGCATGGACAAGGACGCGGCCCGCGCCGAGGTCCGCGCGCAGGCGGCGCACGTGATGGGCGACCGCAAGGTCGGGGACGTCATCTACTTCCTCGGCCAGTTCATCGGGCTCGCGTTCGGCGACAGCCCGCTCACCCGCGCGGTTCAGGACGACCCCGCGCAGGCCGACCTCATCCGCCGCGCCGTCCTGAAGGCGTTCCTCGAGGCGGACGCCGCCCACGGGCCGCTGTGCCTCGTCTTCGAGGACCTGCACGCCGCCCACGACGACTCGCTCTCGCTGCTGCGCTACCTCATCGAGTACCTCGCGGGCCCAGTGCTGATCCTCTGCGTGGCCCGCCCGGACCTGCTCACCCGCCAGGACGACTGGGGCAAGGTCGGCGAGCGGCGCCACGCGCTGATCGAGCTCGCGCCGCTCGCCGAGGCCGAGTCGGCGGCGATGGCGAGGGCGCTGCTCGCGCCGTTCATGCCGAGCGGGAGCGAGGACGTCGTCGTCGTCGACGCCGCGGGCGCGCAGTCGCAGCCCCGGCCGGGCGCGCCGCCCGAGCTCGTCGAGGCCGCGTGCTCCTTCGCGAACGGCAACCCGGCGCTGCTCGAGCAGATGGTCCGCATCTGCCACGACCAGGGCGTGATCGAGGAGATCTCGCCCGACTCCGCGGGCGGGCCGCGCTGGCGCGTGCACCTCGGGAAGCTGTCGACCGCGCGCCTGCCGATGACGGTCGAGGACGCCGTGAACGTCCGCCTCGCGGCGCTCGATCAGGACAGCCGGCTGCTGCTCGAGCAGGCCGCGACGATCGGCCCGGTGTTCTGGAGCGGCGCGCTGTTCGTGCTCGGCCGGGCGGGCTGTCAGGCCCCCGAGCTGTGGGGCGAGGAGGAGAGCGACAGGGACCTCGACAGGATCCACGCCTCGCTCCGCTCGCTGTGCGACCGCGGCTACCTGCGCAGGCAGGGCGAGTCGAGCTTCGCGGGCTCGGACGAGTACGTGTTCGTGCACGACAAGGAGCGCGAGGCGCTCCAGAAGCGGATGAGCGCCGCGGCCCAGCGGCGGTACCACCACGCGGTCGCCGAGTGGCTGGAGCAGCAGGTGGCGGTGCGCGCCAGCGAGGAGTTCCTGGCGCAGCTCGCGATGCACCGCGAGCGCATCGGCGACGCGGTGCGGGCGGGGCTGTCGCTGCTCGACGCCGGCGACGTGGCGCGCGGGCGCTACTCGAACGCGAAGGCCGCGGAGTACTACGCGCGCGGGCTGTCGCTGCTCGGCGACGGGCACGTCGCGCGGCGCATCGACGCGCTCCACGACTACGGCGACGTCCTGCAGCTCGCCGGGCGGATCGACGACGCGCTCGCGGCCTTCCGCGAGATGCTGACGCTCGCCTACCGGCTCGACAACCGGCGCAAGGGCGGCGCCGCGCACAACCGCATCGGGCGGCTCTACCGCGACAGCGGCTCGCTCGACGAGGCCGGCAAGCACCTCACGACCGCGCTCCGCCTGTTCGAGGGCGCGCGGGACGAGCGGGGGAAGGCCTCGACCATCGACGACATCGGCAAGCTGCACTGGCTCCGGGGCGAGTACCAGGAGGCGCTGAAGTGGCTGCG
Organism: Sorangium sp. So ce176; assembly: GCF_051519835.1. Lineage (NCBI taxonomy): Bacteria > Pseudomonadati > Myxococcota > Polyangiales > Polyangiaceae > Sorangium > Sorangium sp. So ce176. The sequence goes on along the minus strand of NZ_CP150371.1, from coordinate 7,941,822 downwards.
CGACGCGCTCGCCCGCCGCGAGCAGATGGGGGATCGCCGCTCGATCGCGCTCTCGCTGAACAACCTCGGCCTCGCCCTGCAGGACTCGGGCGAGTTCAAGCAGGCGCTCGCGACGTTCGAGCGGTCGCTCGCGATCCGGCGCGAGATCTCGGACCTGCTCGGCGTCGTGATGAGCCTGAACAACCTCGGCATGATCGCGCAGGATCAGCGCGACCACCGGCGCGCGCTCAAGCTGTTCGAGGAGGCGCTCGAGGTGGCGCGGCAGGTCGGGGATCGCAACCGCACGGCGCTGATCCTGACGAACATCGGCGGGACGCTCTACCGGAGCGGCGATCCCGACCACGCCGTGCGCGTGCTGCAGCAGGCCGAGGAGCTCTGCGACGAGCTCGGCGACCGGCTCGGCCTCGCCGAGGCGCGGCGGGCGCTCGGGAAGGCGTACATGCTGCGGGGCGACCTGGAGAAGGCGCGCGACTCGATCAGCCGGGCGGTGGACCTGTTCGCCTCCGTGCGGAGCAAGGTGCACCTCGGGATCGCGCTGCGGACGCTCGGGGAGATCACGGCGGCGGGCGGGTGGGGCAGCGCGAACACGAAGAGCGCGCGCGCCTACTTCGCGCGCTCGGTGAGCATCTTCGAGGAGACGGGGAACGAGCTCGAGCTCGCGCGCACCTTCCAGGCGTACGCGCGGTTCCTGACCACCGACCGGAGCTTCGTCGCGAACATGGCGGCGCGGCGCGAGGCGGTGACGATGAACGAGCGGGCCGAGGCGATCTTCGGGCGGCTCAAGATCACGGCGGCGCGCCTCGAGGACGAGCCCACGCTCCCGACGGGCCCGCCCGGGCTCGCGAAGCCGCCGGTCGCGTCGAGCCCGGGGCGCGCGGCCTCCTCCGCCCCGGAGGAGCCGCCGTTCCCGGGGCCCGACACGGCGTCGACGTCGAGCTGACGCCGGAGCGGCGCGCGGGCGGCGCGCTCTGACGCGGCCGGCCGCCCGTGATACGCCTGCGGGGTGAACGCCAAGCCCGCAAAGCGCGCCGCCGATTCGGTCACGACAATGACCGAGTACGTCCTGCCGACGCACGCGAACGCGCTCGGCTCGATCTTCGGCGGCCAGGTGCTCGCCTGGATCGACCTGTGCGCCGCCATCTGCGCGCAGCGGCACACAGGCAGCACGGTCATCACCGCCGGCATCGACGACCTCTCGTTCGACCGCGGGATCAAGGTCGGCCAGGTCGTCCGCCTCGCGGCGCGGGTGACGGCCACCTTCCGCACGTCGCTCGAGATCCTCGTGTCCGTCGAGGGAGAGGACGCGGCGACGGGCGACGTCTGGCCCACGGTCACGGCCTTCGTGACGTTCGTGGCGGTCGACGCGTCGCTGAAGCCGACAGCGGTGCGGCCGCTCCGGCTGGAGACGGACGAGGATCGCCACCTCGCCGAGGCCGCGGCCGAGCGGCGCGCCCGCCGGCTCGCCCGGCGCAGCGGCGGCCGCGGCGGCGCCTGACCGCCGGCGCTACTTCTTGTAGAAGCGATCGGGGTTGCCGAGGAACTCGAAGTGCATCGTGTCCTCGAGGTCGTCGTGGCCGAGCCAGTCGAAGCCGTAGCGCTCGAACGCCTTGATCCAGCAGCGGGTGAGCGCGGTGCGCTCGTAGGCGGTGCGCTTCTTCTCCTGGCAGAGCGGGCTCGTGGGCCACGGATCGACGCAGCCGCAGCACGGGTTGCGGTCGGGATCGATGTCGACCGCGATGCCGAAGAGGTGGTTCGAGATCTCCGCGCCGCGGTAGCTGTTCGCCGTGCGGAACCCGCCGACAGCGCGCGGCGTGTAGCGGCGCGGCTTGCCGGAGCACGTCGCGCGGATCCGCTTCTCGACGCAGTGGAGCGCGGGGGCGATCTTCTCGTGGATGGAGAGCGGCAGGCCCATGAACTGCACCGTCGTGGCCTGGGAGTGGGCGCTCTCCTGGTTGAAGCGCCGCGTCTCCTCGGTCTCGACGTGGCCGTAGCGCTCGGCGAGGTAGCGGACCGCCTTGGCGTGCTTGCTCGGGACGAGCATGCCCTTCTGGACGAAGGTGCGCCGCTTCAGGAACTTCTGCGGGCTCTGCGGGCGGCACTCGACCTGCTTCGCCTTCTTGCTCTTGCTCTTGCTCTTGGCCCGGGCGGCCTCCTTGGCCTCGGCCACGGGCCCGTCGCCGAGCCCCAGGGGGCCGGCCGCGAGCAGGGCGATCGCTGCTGCCACGAGCAGATGCACCCGTGTCCGGCCGTTCGCGTTCACGCGCGGAGGTTAAGCAGGCCGAGCGAAGGGCGGCAAGGACTTGTCCGCAAGTGCCCGTCAGGAGAGCGCTGTCAGGAGGCAGGGCGCACCCAGCCGATGGATGGCGCGCTGCGTCTCCGGGGCGGCGCGGCTGCGCAGCAGCGACAACATCGCGCGCGGCGGACCGCGGACGACGGCGAGCGCGCCGCGCGGCCGCCCGGCGGTCGATCTCATGGGGTGCTCCACGGCGAGCAGATCTCCACGAGCACGCCGTTCAGATCGCGCACGTAGGCGATGCGCTGGCCCCAGGGCACGTCGTGGGGCTGCGCGACCGGCGTCGCCCCGGCCTCGACCGCGCGCTTGAACGCCGCGTCGACGTCCTTGTTGGCGACGCATATCTCGAACCCGGGCGGGCGTGCGCCGGCCCGGTTCTTCACGAACTCGGGGAGGCTCTTCTGGGCGAAGTCCTCCCGCACGAACCCGAGCGGCACCTCCCCCTGCATCTGGCAATAGTCGTTGTTGCCAGAGACGAACTTTCGCTCGAAGCCGAACGCGCGCTCGTAGAACGCCGCCGCCTCCAGCGCGTCGGGCACATAGACGATCACACCGCCGAACTCTGCGCTCATGAAGACCTCCTCGCGGGCTTCCGGCCCGCACGCACGGGATCATGGGACCGCCCTCCTGACAGCGTGCTGTCAGCAGACGAGGCGCGCGATACTCCCGCGCATGAACTCGCTGTCCACATTTCGCTCCATGGCCGAGAACAACGCCTGGTCGAACCACCGGCTCCACCGCGCGTGCGCCGAGCTCACCTTCGATGAGCTCACGGCCGAGCGGACCAGCTTCTTCCCCTCGATCCACAGGACCCTGACGCACATCCTGCACGTCGACTGGTACTACCTCGACGCGCTCGAGCGCGGCGGCCGCGGCCTCGGCGTCTTCAAGGACGTCGCGCCGTTCACCGACTTCGCCGCGCTGCGGCAGGCGCAGCGTGAGGCCGACCGCCGCCTCACCGCCTTCTGCGAGCGGCTCTCCGGCGACGCAGCGATCGACGACGAGGTGCAGATTCCGCGCGAGGGTTACGTGCAGGTCGATCGGGTAGGAAGCGTGCTGTTGCACCTCTTCGTCCACCAGATCCACCACCGTGGGCAGGCGCACGCGATGCTCGCCGGCACGCGCGTGAAGCCGCCGCAGCTCGACGAGTTCTTCATGGCGGCGGAGCTGCCGCTGCGCGAGGCAGAGCTCCGCGAGCTCGGTCTGCCGGTGCGGTGACGCGGCGCCTCGGGCGGGCGCACGGCGATGTACCTGGGCACACGCGCGCTCGGCAGGAGCGGAGGCGCCGGGACGTCCTCGCCATCGACTCCGGTTGCAGCGCTGAAGCGGCGTTGCATCCATGCAAGGGAAATCTGCCGAGGACCCCCGTGTTCGCGCGGTACTCGTCTCAGGGCGAGACGGCATGGCCATTGCACCGTCGGACGATGTTCCCTCCGCTGCGGTGGTTGCCGCAAGTGGTCCTGAGTTGAGGTCTTTTGCGCGACGAGCTCCCCATGAAAGAGGTCCGCAGCGATCAGCGCCGGCAGGCGAACGAGACGCCGATCCCCAGGAGCGGCGTCATGCGCACCGTCCCTCGAAGCATCATGCCGGCGAGCGCGCCGGCCAGCGAGGGGACGCTCGTCGGACCGAACGGCGCGTCCTTCGAGGTGCGTCCGTCCGATCCGCTCCTCGGCAACCTCGACATCGACGGTGTGGTGGCGGGTGTCCCCGAGTTCTACGCGATGAAGGGGATGTTCTTCAACGCGCTGGCGGCGACGCTCGGGGAGCGGTTCGTCCAGGTGGTGCCGACGCTGTCGAGCCCGCCGCGGGGCGGGCTCTACCTGCCGTTCTCGGACTATCCGATGCGCGACTTCCTGCGTCTCTATGACGCGGCGGCGCGCCTGTCGCACCCGAACCGGAGCTCGCGCGAGGCCTACCGACGCCTCGCGCGGCAGCAGGTGACGGCCTTCCGGGAGAGCGCGCTCGGCCGGATCACGATGCACCTCGCGACAGATCCGGCCGCCGCGCTGATGCGCTACACGGGCAGCCTCGGCGCCCTCGTGAAGGGGCCGTCGGCGCGGGCGCGGCAGCTCGGGCCGTCGGAGGTGCAGATCGACATGAGCGGCTTCCGCGGTGTGCTGGAGTACCCGCTCGGGAATTTCGAGGCGCTCGTCATGGGCTATGGGGCCAAGCCGACCATCTCGGTGGATGTGCGGGGGCCGGATGCGCTGCAGTTCGTGGTGAGCTGGTAGGCCCGCGCGTGGGCCCGCGCCGGCGGGAGGGTCGGCGCTACGGTGGCGGAGGAGGGGAGGGGGAGCCGGTGGCGGAGCGCTCGGTGCAGAGCTGGGCGCTCGATGAGAAGCGGAGTGCGGGCAGCTTGATCGCCGGATCGGCGCTCTTCGCCTCGGTGACGCCGAGCTTCTGCCCATAGAGGTAGGTCCAGCGCCGCAGGCGACCTGCCTCGGCAGAGAGCCCGAGTCGCTCGATAGCCGTCTTCACGTCCTCCCCCCCACCGGGCACTGGTCCGTGCGGGCGTGCTGCCGGACTGGTGATTCCTGCCTGGACGCCTGCCACGTACGGCCTCCCCGCAGGGGCCCGGCACGCCGCTGGAGGCGGGGCACGGCGCCAGAAGCTCCGCAGGCCGGACACGCGCGCGGATCGTCACTGACCATCTCGATACAGCCAATCTGGATAGGCATCGTTTCAGCGTGGTAAATCAGCAGGCGAACCTTCGCTTCGTGCGTGGCCGGCTTCTCGCCAACGACACGGGAGGCATGAAAGGCTTCATGCGCCACATGCACCTCCAAGAAGCAGGCGAATCCGGCGTCCTTCACGTGCCTTGGTACGCCGACATCCTCGTCAGGTAACGCAGGCACGCATTGCCAGGCACGACATCCATCGACCGATGGTCCGGGCTCCACGTCGGCTCCCCGATACCCTCGTTCGAGGCGCTCTCTCCGGAGTTGCAGCTCCTCGCGCCAAGGCAGGTGCAACATTCCTCTGGAGCTCCAGCGCCCGCACCATCGTCGACCTTCACCCCGCCGGCCTTGCGCTCGCTCCCTGCCTTTGAGAGGGTCGGAGCCGGGCCGGCGAGCCCGTCGCGAGGACCACGCCATGACCACCAGCGAGATCGCGCTCTTCGTTTACGACAACCTCATGAAGGGCGAGGACCAGCACGAATGGCTCGCCTCGGCCCGCCCGCTCGGGGAGGCGACAACGACCCCCCAGTACGCGCTCGTCGACCTCGGCACGAGCGGCGCCCTCGTCCAGGGCGGGTTCGTCGCCGTGACCGGCGAGCTCTACGCCCTCTCGCCCGCCGCGCTCGCCGCGCTCGACGTGCACCGGGGACACCCGGTCTTGCATCGGCGAGCCGCCATTCGCCTCGCCGATGGGCGGGAAGCGGAGGCGTACCTCCTCTCGATGGAACAGGCAGCAGGGTGCCGGCGCGTCCGCGAAGGCGACTGGCGGAAACGCCGCGGCGCACCCGGCGCCACCCGCTCCAGGGACAACAGCCCGCTCGTGAGCTGGGCGAAACGCCGCTTCGACCCCTCCCGCTGACAGCACGGCCCGCGCATCCCAGCGCGCTGCGCGCCCGCCGGCCGCCCCGTCACCCGCGCGCTTCCGCCCCATCACGCGCCGCTCGCCGCGCGTCGCGACATCCTGTCCGGACGGCATCCACCTCCCTCCGCTCGAGCGGCGTCTCCCTGCGCAGGTGCTAGGGCATGGTGCGAGGAATGTGACGAGAACCTCGAGGCATGATCGCCTCCCGGGCGCGACAGGAGAGCCCGCATCGGCCACCGCGCAGCTCGCGGGAGCGGTCGCCGAGGCGTCCGCCGCGCTCTCGGGGAAGCTCGACCCGCAGGAGCTCCACCCGACCCTCGTCGCGCTGGCCGCCCGGTTGCTCGGCGCCGACGTCGCGCTCCTCCACGACGCGCCGGCCGACGGCGCGCTCCCCACGCGCCTGCTCGCTTCGCACGGAGCGCCGATCGCGCTGCCGGGCGAGCGCACAGCGGCGCTCGACGACCTCCCGAGCACACCGTCCCTCGCGCGCCGCGCCGTGGAGGGCCGGTGCGTCGAGCACACGGCGGCGGACGAGGCGGCGCGCGAGCGCTTCCATGACGTCCGCGCCATCGAGGCGTGCCTGGGGCCGTGCTGGGTGCTGTGCACCCCCCTGCTCGGCGCAGATCGGCTGCTCGGCGTCCTCACCTGCGCCTTCGCTGGCAGCAGCGCGCCGCCGCCGGAGCTCCTCCCGCGCGTCCAGGCCCTCGGCGCGCTGTTCGGCCTCGCGCTCCAGGCCGCCGAGCGCGCCGCGGAGCAGCGCGCCGAGGGCCTGGACGCGCTCGACGACGCCTCCGCCGCGCGCTCGCCGGCGCTGCAGCGCGCGCAGGCGCTGCTCCAGGACGCCCGGGCCACGCTCCGCGAGGCGGACAGCCGCCTCGCCGCCGAGCGGGAGTGGCTGCGCATCATCATCGAGGATTTCCCCGTCGCCATCGCGATCTTCGACGAGCGCGGCGGCCGCTCGCTCCTCGCGAGCCGCCGCTGCGAGCAGCTCTGCGGCGGCCCGCACCCCCTCAAGACACCCGGGTTGCCCGAGGGCGCGCCGGGCGTGCGCCTGTGCGAGCCGGCAGGACGGCCGCTCCTGCACCACGAGATGCCGCTGGTCCGCGCGGCGCGCGGCCAGGGGACGACCTGCGAGGAGCTGTGGTTCCGGAGGCCGGACGGGAGCTACGTCCCCGTCATCGTGAGCGCCGGCCCCATCCGGGACGACCAGGGCGCGATCCTCGGCGCCATCGCCAGCTACGAGGACGTCACCCATTACACGGAGCGCGCCCGGCTCCGCGAGGAGTGGACCTCCATCGTCGCGCACGACCTCAAGCAGCCGCTCACCGCGATCTCCGCCTACGCGGGCATGCTGTCGCGAAGGTCCCAGGACACCTCGGGGTGGAGCCAGAAGATCCTCGCCAGTGCCCGGCGCCTCGAGCAGATGATCGACGACCTGTTCGACGCCTCGAAGATCGAGGCGCGGCGCTTCTCGATCGATCCGCGGCCGACGGACCTCGGCGCCCACCTCCGCGCCGCCGTCGAGCTCGCGGCGGCCGAGCGGCCCGATCGCGCCGTCGAGCTCGCCATCGACGAGGGCGTGCCGCCCGTCCTCGTCGACCCGGCGCGCATGGACCAGGTGATCGGAAACCTCCTCCTGAACGCCGCCAAGTACGGCGACCCCGGCGCGCCGACCCGGGTGACGCTCTCGCGCCGCGGCGCCGAGGTGGAGGTGGCGGTCGAGAGCCGCGGCCAGGGCATCCCGCCGGGCGCGCTGCCGAGGCTGTTCCAGCGGTTCCAGCGGCTCTCGTCAGGCCCGTCCAGCAAGGCCCCGCCCGGCACCGGCCTCGGGCTCTACATCTGCAAGGGCATCGTCGAGGCGCACGGCGGCCGGATCTGGGCGCAGAGCACGCCGGACGAGACGACGTCGTTCCACGTCTCGCTCCCGCTCCCGGAAGCGCCCGCGGGCGACGGCTGACCCCGCGGCCCCCGCCCCGCGGCGGCGGCGCCGTCGCGAGGCCCGCCGCGCCCGCCGCGTTCGATCAGCCGTTCTTGATGCGCGCCACGATGGCGTCCGTGAGCGTCTTCGTGTCCGCCTTGCCGCCGAGATCGCGGGTGCGCACCCCGTCCGCGTTGAGCGCCCCGTCGATGCCGGCGCGCAGGCGCGTCGCGAGCTCCTGCTCGCCCACGTGATCGAGCATCATCGCGGCGGCCAGCATGAGCGCGATCGGGTTCGCCACGCCCTTGCCGGCGATGTCCGGCGCCGAGCCGTGCACCGCCTCGAAGATGGCGGCGTTGTGCCCGATGTTGGCCCCCGGCGCCATGCCGAGGCCGCCGATCAGGCCCGCGATCTCGTCCGACAGGATGTCGCCGAAGAGGTTCGTCGTGACGATGACGTCGAACTGCCACGGGTTCAGCACGAGCTGCATCGCGCACGCGTCCACGATGCGCTCGTCGGTCGCCACGCGGCCCTCGAAGGCCCGGCCCACCTCGCGCGACGTCTCGAGGAAGATGCCGGTGAGCGCCTTCATGATGTTCGCCTTGTGGACGATGGTGACCTTCTTGCGGCCGTGCTTCTCGGCGTAGTTGTAGGCGTACTCGGCGATGCGGCGCGAGCCGACCCGCGTGTTCACGCCCGAGCCGATAGCCACCGCGTGCTCGTCGCTCCCGATGGGGATGTAATGCTCGAAGCCCACGTACAGGCCCTCGAGGTTCTCTCGCACGAGCACGATGTCGATGTTCTCGAAGCGCCCGCCGGGGATCAGCGTGCGCGCGGGCCGCACGTTCGCGTAGAGCTGGAACTCCTGCCGCAGGCGCACGTTCGAGGACCTGTATCCGCCGCCGATCGGCGTCTCGAGCGGCCCCTTGAGCGCGAGCTGCGTGCGGTGGATGCTGTCGAGCGTGGCCCGGGGCAGCGGGTCGCCGAAGTCCTTCACGCCGGCCATGCCGGCCACGCACGTCTCCCACTCGAAGGGCGCGCCGAGCGCGTCAAGGGCGCGCAGCGTCGCCTCCACGATCTCGGGGCCGATGCCGTCACCAGGGATGAGGGTCGCGGTCTGCTTCTGTGATGTCACGGGCTGTGTCTCTCGGGCTCGGGGTCAATCGCGTCGACCAGGAAAGGCGCACGCATAGCCGAGGTCCGCGCCGCGATCTACCTCCCGGGACGGTGGATCGAGCCCTCGGACGGAACGCGCAATGTGCGTTCTGCATCCTGCGCGCTCCACATGTTTCACGTGTTTCATGCGATTCGCCTCGGTCCCCCGCGCGTCGATGTCGCTCCGCGCTCGTCCGGTCTGTTTCGTGTCGTGGTCCGCGTTGTTTCACGTTGGTTCACGCAGGATGGCCCGCCGGGGCGCAAGTCCCTTGAGGATCCTCGCCCGCGCCCCCATCATGTCGCGCGCCCATGATCTGCCCGCGCTGCCATCGCGGTTACGCCGACCGTTCGTACGCGTTCTGCCCCGACGACGGCGCCCGCCTGGTCCAGTCCCTGTCGGCCGCGCCGCCCGCGCAGCCGACGCGGCAGTTCGGCGCCGTCCTCGAGGATCGCTACGTGATCCAGGGCTTCATCGGCGCGGGCGGGATGTCGCGCGTGTACCTCGCCGTGGACAGCCACACGAAGGAGCAGGTCGCGATCAAGATCCTGAACCGCAGCTTCGCGGCCGACCGGACCCAGCGCGAGCGGTTCCTCCGCGAGCTCGAGGTGGCGGCCGAGCTCGGGCACCCGAACATCATCCGGGTCCTCGACGCGGGCGATCGCAAGGACGGGTCCCCCTTCATCGTGCTCGAGCTCCTCACCGGCGAGTCGCTCGGCGTCCTGCTCCGCCGCGAGGTGGCCCTGAGCGAGGCCGTCGCGCTGCCGCTGATCCGGCAGGCGGCGTCGGCGCTCGCCGCCGCGCACGCGGCCGGGATCATCCACCGCGACGTGAAGCCGGACAACATGTTCCTCGTCCGCCCCGCGGGCGGCCCGCGCGTGATCAAGATGATGGATTTCGGCTTCGCGAAGCTGCGATCGGGCCCCACGACCGCGGCGGGCCTCGTGCTGGGCACCGTCCCCTACATGGCCCCGGAGCAGGCGCTCGCCGATCCCGTCGACGGCCGCACCGACGTCTACGCGCTCGGCATCACCATGTACCGCATGCTCGCGGGCCAGCTCCCGTTCTCCTCGCCGGACGACGTGGTTGTCGTCGCCCAGCACGCGTGCACCGAGGCCCCCCGGCTGAGCACGATCCGCCCCGGCATCGATCGGCGCATCGAGGCGCTGGTCGCCACAGCGCTCCGGAAGCTGCCCGGCAACCGCTTCGACTCGATGCAATCGCTCCTGGAGGACGTCGAGCGCATCCTCGGCGTCCGCCCCGGCGAGCCGATCGGGGCGCCGCTCAGGAAGACGCCGGACGTCTACGAGCCGGTGAACCCGGCCGCGCGCGAGGCGCTGAAGTTCCTGCGCCGCCAGCTCCCCTGAGCGGACACGCAGCCTCGCGCCGGGCGCGCTTGTGCGCGCCGATCACCGCGCGCCGAGGTCCTCGATGCGGTAGCCGTCCGGATACGTGCGGGTCTTCTTCCTGGTGAGCAGGCGCGGCTCACGCCGGCGCGGCATGGCCCGCAGCACCGGGCCGCGCGCGCGGAGCGCCCCCTCGACGAGGCGGCGCAGGGCGGGCGAGGGCCGCGGCAGCCCGAGCGCGTCGAGCAGGCGATCGTCGAACATCGCGTGGACGACCCGCGCCCCGAGCGGCCGCAGGGCCCTCGGCAGCATCCAGCTCAGCATGAGGTCCCGCGTCGCGACGGCGAGCCTGCGGTTGTCCTCCGAGAACCGCATGTGCTCCGCCTCGAAGTCCACGTTGAAGCGCTCGAACGCCTCGTAGCTTGGCGGGATGTCCCTGATGTTCATGAGCGCCCCGACCTGCTTCCAGTAATGGTACGTCGCGAGCTTCTCCTTCTCGGTCAGCGGGCGCCAGGCGAAGCGCTCGTTCCAGCGCACGGGCTCGAAGACGAACGTCGACAGCGTGTACAGGTACTCGTCGTTCGGGATTGTGTAACGCCTGTGCTGCTGGTTCATGCGCCGCAGCGCCGCCCGGCCGCGCTCGCTGTCGTATCCGTTCTCCAGCATCTCGGAGAGGATGAGCACCGTGTCGTCGTAACGCTTCTGGGTGCGCTCCAGGAACTCGCCTGTCCGCACGAGCAGCGGTGAGCTCTTCGCGATGCCGAAGACGCGGATCAGCGCGAGCTCCAGGGCGCGCTGCGTGTCCCAGGGGAAGTCGTAGCAAGTCGAGAGAAATGTGATCTCCTGGTGATCCTCGACGGGGTCGAGGTTCGCCTCGATGTGGTCGCGGATCGCATGACGCGATCGCGACGCGGGGGGGGGCCAGCGCATGGAGATCTCCTGTTGCGTATCCGCTCGATGTCGACTCGGTATCTACCATCAACCCTCCGCGGCTCCTGGCGGAAACGTCGTTGACGTTGTCGAGCGGTTATCGAACGGATGAAATGGGCGGGGGCGGACGTGGCGCGCGGACGCGGCGCGCGGACGCGGCGCGCGGACGCGGCGCGCCCGGGGAGGCGGGCGTCCGGCGGCGAGCAGGCGGTGACCGACGGCCGCCCCGGGCCGGCGGCCGCGACGCTCGCGGACCTGCGACCCCGGGCTCGAGGCGCTCAGTCCTGCGGGCGTCGGGCGTGCGCGGGCTGCGCGCAGGTGCCACCCTAGCTCCGTGCGGCCCGTTATTGACGACATGATCCAGGAGCTCCTTACACGTCACCGCTCGAGCGGCCGGGTGGACCTCAACGACATCGCCGAGGTCATCGATCGCCGGGCGGTCTCGTACGAGGAGGTGGAGCACATCATCGATCGGCTCGAGTCCGAGGGCCTCCGCGTCGCCGAGCCGCTGGATCCGGGCGACGTCGAGGTGCTCCGCGCCGTCCTCGAGAGCGCCAGGCGGCTCGCCGCCGAGCTCGGGCGTAGGCCCACCCTCGGCGAGATCGCGCTGGCCTGTGGCCATGCCCCGCACGCGGTGCGCCGGGCGCTGGAACAAGCGGGGCGCGCCAAGGCTTGTTGAGAGGGGTCGCGTGGCCGCGCCGGGCGCGTCGCGTCGCGGCGCGTCGCGGCAAGGCGCAGCGACGACGCAAGGGAGCGACCCAGAGCGAAACCAACAAAACGAAAGAGCACCTTCGTTGATGGAAGACCGGAGCTCTACAGCGGTGTTACTATGGAGATGGAGGGGTGCTCTGTAGCCGTAGTCGATTGTTTCATCTACGCATCCGGTGGAAGGAAGGCTGGCCCGATGAACATCACGATCACGTTCCGCCACATGGTGGGTACCGAGGCCGTCAAGAAGTACGCGCACGAGAAGGTGGCCAAGCTTCAGAAATTCCTGAGGCAGGCGATGACGGCGCAGGTGACCCTCTCGGTCGAGGGCCTGGAACACGTCGCCGACGTCCGCCTCTCCTCGGGCAGCCTGGCCTTCCAGGCGACCGAGCAGGGTGAGGACATGTACGCTTCCATCGACATGGTCCTGGACAAGCTCGAGCGGCAGATCCGCGATGGCAAGGGACACACCATCGCCCGCAAGCGCAATGGACCGCGCGCGGGCGAGTACGCCGCCGAGGTGGAGCGAGAGGCCGCGACGCGCTCCAGAACGTGAGCCAGCGCGCCCGCCGCTGAGGCCGCGGCGCGCTCCCGGTTGTGAGCCGCCGCGCTCGTCGCGGGCGCGGCGGCGGCGCAGGGCGCGCGTCGCCGCGGGGCCGCGCGCTCCCATGCACAACCCGCCCGGGGAGCGCTGCCGCGGCGCCCGCGACGAGCGCGGCGGCAGCCCGCAGCGACGCGTCGACCACGGCGCGGGCGCAGCAGCGGAAGAACACCTCCCTCCGGACCGCTCCTCGCGATAGCGTCCTTGAGTCGCGTACCCGAGGTACCCAGGGTACGATGGCAACGTCGGCGCGCCTGGCCCTGGCCGAGCGCTGCGCCGGCCGTGCCACGTGCGCCACCCAGAGCCCCCTCACCTCGCCAGAGCGCCGAAATCAGCATGCAAGTCTGCGACATCTTGACCGCGCACCAGGTATCCGTCGCCAGCGAGCAGGAGGGGGTCGTCCGCTCGAAGGCGGACGCGCTCCGCCGGCTCGCCGCCCTGCTCGCGACAGGGCAGCAGGGGATCAAGAGCGAGGACATCGAGCGGGTCCTCGCCGAGCGCGAGCGCCTCCAGTCCACGGGCGTCGGCAGCGGCGTGGCCATCCCCCACGGCGCCATGGAGGGCGTCGAGCGGCTGATCGGCGCTGTCCTGCTCTGCCCGAAGCCGATCGACTTCGACGCGATCGACGGGGCGCCGGTGTCCATCCTCGTCGCCGTGATCGGGCCGAAGCGGGCCACCGGGGAGCACCTCAAGACCCTGGCGCGCATCTCGCGGCTGCTGCGGGACGAGGCGTTCAGGAAGCGGCTGCTCGGCGCCTCGACCGGGCGGGCGGCGTTCGAGCTCATCGCCACCGAGGAAGGGAGGTCGGTATCGTGAGCGACGCGCGCGGCAGCAGGCAGGACGGGGACGGGGGCGCTCCGCCGGGCGGCAGAGGGGGAGTGGACCGCCCCGCCCTCACGGTGCGGAGCCTGATGGCCGACGAGGGGCTCGGCATCGAGCTCTCGCTGGTCGCGGGCGCGGCGGGCCTCGACCGGCCCATCATGAACACCCGCATCCAGAAATCGGGGCTCGCGCTCGTCGGCCACTTCCACGGCATCGTCCCGACGCGGGTGCAGATCCTCGGCCAGACCGAGCTCTCGTTCCTCCACAAGCTCTCGCGCGAGGACCGGCTCCTGTCGCTGCGCGGCTTCTTCGAGCTCGGCCTGTGCTGCGTCATCCTCACGCAGGGCGACCAGCCGTTCGAGACGAACAGCTCCGGGATCGGCTTCTTCCCCGTGCCGGAGCTCGCGCAGTGCGCCGAGGAGTCCGGGACGCCGCTGCTGATCTCGGCGGTGCGGTCGAGCGTGACGATCACCGCGCTGCACGCGCTGCTCGACGATCGGCTGGCGCCGCGCATCCGACTGCACGGCGTGCTCGTCGACGTCTTCGGCGTGGGGCTCCTGCTCATGGGGTCGAGCGCGATCGGCAAGAGCGAGTGCGCGCTCGATCTGGTGATGCGCGGCCACCGGCTCGTGGCCGACGACGCCGTGGAGTGCGACTACCGCCCGCCCGGCATGGTGTTCGGCGCCCCGGCGGAGCTCCTCCGCTACCACCTCGAGGTGCGCGGCCTCGGCATCCTCAACGTGAAGGACCTCTTCGGCGTCACCTCGATCCGCGAGCGCAAGCGCATCGACGTGGTGGTGAAGCTCGTCGAGTGGTCGAAGGACACCGAGTACGATCGGCTCGGGCTCGACGAGCGGTACCACACGATCTTAGGCGTGAAGATCCGGGAGCTCGTCATCCCGGTGCGGCCCGGCCGCGACATGGCGTCGATCCTCGAGGTCGCCGCGCGCAACGAGCTCCTGAAGAACGCCGGGTTCCACGCGGCGCGCGAGTTCTTCGGCAACGTCGAGGGCGAGCTGCTCGGCGAGCGCACGCCGGAGGAGTCGTCGGTGCCGCCGCCCGCGCGGTTCTCGGAGGAGGGGACCCAGCGGAGCGCGGCGCCGCTCGGCCCGCCCCGGCCGCCGCGGCCGAGCCTCGACAGGGAGCCGCCGAGCCCGCCGAGCAGCGCCTTCCGGCAGCCCCCGGATCGGGGGAGGCCGCCCCCCGACCGACCGGGCTCCGGGTTCGTCGCCACGGAGTCGTCGGTGAGCCTGCCGCGGCCGAGGAGGCGAGGGTGAGCGGCGCGAGCGGTCCTCCGCAGCCGCCGGCGCAGGCGCTGTCCGAGGCAGCGCCGGGGCGGGTCGTCGTGGTCACGGGGCTGTCCGGCGCGGGCAAGTCGACGGCGCTCCACGCCCTGGAGGACCTCGGCTTCTTCTGCGTCGACAACCTCCCGACGTCGCTCGTCCGGCCGGCGGTCGAGGCGTGCGAGGCGGGCGGGATCAGCCGCATCGGGCTCGGCATCGACGTCCGGGTCGGCTCGTTCCTCGCGGGCGCCACGACGGCGCTCGACCAGATCCGCGTCGGCCGCGACGTCGTGATCCTCTTCCTCGACGCCTCGGACGAGACGCTGCTCCGGCGCTTCAGCGAGACGCGGCGTCCGCACCCGCTGACCACCGGCGGCAGCGGCGCCATCGCGATGCTCGACGGCGTCCTCCTCGAGCGCGAGCGGCTCGCGTCGCTGCGGGCCCGGGCGACCATCGAGCTCGACACGACGCGGCTGTCGACGCACGACCTGCGCCGCGTCGTCCTCGAGCGGCTGCGCCCGGCCAAGGTGGATCTGCCCGTGATGTCCACCCGCTTCATCTCGTTCGGTTACAAGTACGGGATCCCGCTCGACGCCGACCTGCTCCTCGACGTCCGCTTCCTCGACAACCCGTATTTCGTCCACGGCCTGCGCGAGCTGACGGGCAACGACGAGCCGGTGCGGGAGTACATCCTCAAGAACCCGGACGCCCTCGAGTTCATCAGCAGGACGGAGCAGCTCCTGTCGTTCTGCATGCCGCGCTACGCCAGCGAGGGGAAGAGCTACCTCACCGTCGGCATCGGGTGCACCGGCGGCCGGCACCGGTCCGTCGTGCTCACCAACGTCCTCAGCGACAGCCTGCGGCGGAAGACGGGGCTCCCGATCACTGTCGTTCATCGGGACGTCGCCCGGGCGAGCGGGAGTATAGTACCCTCGGTGGGCGAGGGGCTGGCCGGGACCCCGAGCGTGGACCTCCGGCTGACGCCGTCTGGGGTGGCCGCGCCGGAGTCTCGCCCGGCATCGGACAAGAGCGTGACGGGGGGCGAGCGGTGACGACCGATGCGGTGACGAGGCGTTTCACCATCATCAATGTGCGAGGGCTGCACGCGCGCGCCGCGACGAAGCTCGTGCAGCTCGCCGGTCGGTACGACTGCGAGATCTCGCTGACCGGGCCTGATGGGCAGTCGGCCAACGCGAAGAGCGTGATGGGCGTGCTCCTGCTCTGCGGCTCGATGGGCACGCAGATCGAGGTCCGCGCGACCGGCGATCAGGCCGGCGAGGCGGTCTCGGCGATCGGCGAGCTCATCGCCGCGCGCTTCGGAGAGCCCGAGTGACGCGCGGCCGGAGCGCGCTGCCCGCGGGGCTCCCGGGCGACCGTCCCGGGGCGGCGGACGCCGCCGGCGGCGACGCGGTGGAGTCCGGCGTCCGGAGCGACGCGATGGCGCCGGGGGCCCGGAGCGACGCGATGGCGCCGGGGGCCCGGAGCGACCCGGCGCCGCCCACGGCCAGGAGCGACCCGGCGCCGGCCGGCGCCCGGCGCGACTCGGCGCCGCCCGGCGCCCGGACCGAGACGCTGCGCGGCATCTCCGGGTCGCCGGGCGTCGCCATCGGCTCCGCCGTCGTGATCGGCGGCCACAGGACGGATCACCCGCGCCGCCGCGTCAGCTCCGGCGAGATCGCGGGGGAGCTCGCGCGCTTCGAGGCCGCGGTCGAGCGCGCGCAGGACGAGCTCCGCGACATGTCGAAGCGCCTCGGCAACCACCGCGCCGAGGCGTCGATCCTCGAGGCGTACCTCCTGATGCTCGGCGACGAGACGCTCGCCGACGCCGTGAAGCGCCAGGTCACCGAGGAGCGGCGCTGCGCCGAGTGGGCGGTCGCGTGCGAGGCGATCGCGGGCCGCTTCGCCGCGCTCGACGACCCGTACCTGCGCGAGCGCAGCCACGACGTGAGCTTCGTCGGCGAGCGCCTGCTGCGCGCGTTCACCCTCCCGCCCCAGGAGCCGCCGTCGTCGCGGGACACGTCGCCGCTCTCCACCCGCAGCCTGATCGAGCTGCAGAACTCGATCGCCATGCCGGCGACGTTCGGCGCGGCGATCCCGCGCTTCTCCGGGCCGACCATCATCGTCGCGCACGACCTGTCGCCGGCCGACACCGCGGCGATGGTCGACGAGCCGGTCGTCGGCCTCGTCACCGAGGTCGGCACCCGCACGAGCCACACCTCGATCATGGCCCGCGCGCTGGAGATCCCCGCCGTCGTCGGCGTGAGCGACGTGCTGCAGCGCGTGATCACGGGCGATCTCGTCGTGATCGACGGCCTGCGCGGCACGGTCATCGTGCGCCCCGGGCCCGCCGAGCTCGCCGAGGCGCGCGCCCGCGCCGAGCGCCACGTCGCGCTCGCCAAGGAGCTCTCCGAGTCGCGGCACCGCGCGGCCCAGTCGAAGGACGGCGTCAAGGTGTCGCTCCGGGCCAACGTCGAGCTCCCGGCCGAGGCGATCCTCGCGCGCGACCAGGGCGCCGACGGCATCGGCCTCTACCGGACCGAGTTCCTCTACATCGATCGCACCTCCCCGCCCACCGAGGACCAGCAGTTCGAGATCTTCCGCGCCGTCGTCGAGGCGCTCCGCCCGAAGCCTGTCACGCTGCGCACGTTCGACATCGGCGGCGACAAGTTCGTCTCCACCTTCCAGGTGCCGCCCGAGATGAACCCGATGCTCGGCCTCCGCGCCGTCCGCCTCGCGCTCTCGCGGCCCGACGTCTTCCTCGAGCACCTGCGCGCCATGGTGCGCGCCTCCGCCTACGGCGACGTGCGGATCATGATCCCCATGGTCGCGGGGCTCGGCGAGCTCCGGCAGGTGCGCGCGATGCTCCGCCGCGCGCAGGAGCAGGTGCGCGCCCGCGGGCAGCCCTGCGCCGACGACATCCCGCTCGGCGTGATGATCGAGGTGCCCGCGGCGGCGATCATGGTCGATCACTTCGCGCGCGAGGCCGCGTTCCTGAGCCTCGGGACGAACGACCTCATCCAGTACGCGCTCGCTGTCGACCGGACCAGCCGCTCGCTCGCTTACCTCGCCTCGCCGTTCGATCCGTCGATCCTCCGGCTGATCACGAAGGTGATCCAGGCGGGCCAGGACTTCGGCCGGCCGGTCTCGCTCTGCGGCGCCATGGCGAGCGACCCGCTCGCCGCCCTGCTCCTGCTCGGCCTCGGCCTCCGCGACTTCTCGATGGAGGCGGCGGCGATCCCGGAGATCAAGGAGACGCTCCGGCGCGTGTCGGTCGCCGAGGCCGAGGCGGTCGCGGCGGAGGCGCTCGCGTGCGCCACGGCCGAGGAGGTCGAGTGCTGCGTCGCCGCGGCGTTCGCCCCGGATCTCTTCGACCTGCTCACGGGAGAGCGCGACGCGAAGTGACCCGCATCGCAGGTCGACCGCCTCGTCGTCTTCACCTCGTTTTCGCTTGAGCTCGCGTGGCGGGCTTCCTAGCGTGACAGCGCTTCATGAAGTCCCGTAAAGCCATGGATGCGGCGACGGACGCGCCCCGCGTGTCGCGCGCGCTCGCCGTCGGCGCGCTCGTGCTCGGCCTGTGCGCGGCGGGCTGCGAGCAGGAGCAGCCGCCCACGCGCCTCGTCGGGCAGGCGCACCTGACGCTGCTCCACACGTCGGACATCCACTCGCGGCTGTTCCCGTACAACCTGCAGCTCGGCCAGGTCGACGCGGGGCTCGGCCTCGGCGAGGCGACAACGATCGCGAACGTCGGCGGCGCCGCGCGGATGTCCCATATCATCGGCCGCGAGCGCGCGCGGTCGTCGCGCGCGCTGCACCTCGACGGCGGCGACTGCTTCCAGGGCGCGCCGATCTTCAATTTCTACGCGGGCGAGGCGGAGATCCGCACCCTCGGCGCGATGGGCGTCGACGCGATGATCGTCGCCAACCACGAGTTCGACCGCGGCGCGCTGAACCTCGGCATCCAGCTCCAGCAGAACGCCGGCTTCCCCATCCTCGCCGCCAACTACCAGCTCGAGGACCCGGCGCAGCCCGGCGCCTCGCCGCTCGGCGCGATCCTGCAGCCGTTCACTGTCTTCGACCTCGAGGGCCTCCGGGTCGGCGTCATCGGCATGGGCAACCTCTCCAGCCTGACGTCGATCTTCGAGGCGCCGAACCGGCTCGGCATCACCCCGCTGAACACCACCGAGGTCGCCCAGTTCTACGTCGACCTGCTCCGCCCCACGGTGGACGTCATCGTCTTCGTCACCCACCTCGGGCTCGATGTCGACGAGCGGATGATCGAGACGACGACGGGCATCGACGTCGTGCTCGGCGGGCACAACCACATCGTGCTCCAGCCGCCGAAGCGCGTCCGCGACTGCTCGCGGTACTACGACGAGGAGAAGCAGCGCCACTACATCCTGCTGAACGACGAGCGCTCCCCCGAGGCAGGCGAGAAGCTCCGGCGCTACTGCGAGCCGCGCGACGTGGTGCTCGCGCACTCCGGCGCGTTCGCGAAGTTCGTCGGCCGCCTCGACCTCGTGCTGTCCAGGGACCCGTCGGAGCTCGGCGCCGACTACGACCCCTTGAACGGCTACGAGGTGGTCTCGAACCGGTACGAGCTCTTCCCGGTGACCGAGGACGTGCCGGCCGATCCGATCGTGGCGTCGGTGCTCGAGCCGTACGGGCAGGGGCTCGACGCGCTCGCCAACCTCGACCTCCTGGTCGGCTACGCGCTCGACGGCTCGCGCCGCGTCTCGACGAGCGGCGGCGACTCGCAGCTCGGCAACCTGATCGCCGCGGCGATGTGGCTGCGCCTCGGCATCCAGACCGATTTCGCGCTGACGAACACGACGGGCATCCGCGCCGACCTCGTGCCGGGCCCGGTGACCGTCGAGCAGATGTACAACATCTTCCCCTTCGATAACTCGATCTCGAAGATGCAGCTCTCCGGGCTGGAGGTGCAGGAGCTCTTCGACTTCGTGGCGCGCCGCTCGGCCGGCCGCGGGTGCGTGTCGCAGGCGCAGATCGCGGGCGCGCGGGTCGTCATCGACTGCGCCGCCCGCGCCTCCGGGGGCGCCGCGCCCGGCGTCGCGACCCGCGTCTACATCGGCGCGCACGAGCCGCGGATCGCCTGCCCGAACGGCGACGCCGACTGCCCGGGCGGCGCGGTGGGGAGCTGCGACGTCGAGGCGAGCCGGTGCTGGCAGCCGATCGATCCGATCGGGACCTACGAGCTCGCGACGTCGAACTACCTCGCGCAGGGCGGCAGCGGGTTCCGGGTGCTCCAGCGCAACACGACGCAGTTCGACACGCAGGTGCAGCAGCGCGACGCGCTCATCGACTACATCCGCGCCGGCAGCCCGTGCGGCGCGGGCGACGACGGCAAGCTGCCGTCGTGCCGCGTGGACGGCGACTGCGCGGAGGCGCTCGGCGAGGGCTACGTCTGTGCGTGCCCCGAGTCGGTCGTCGAGGGGCCTGTGTGCCGGACCGGCGACGCCCCGTGCTCCGCGGGGGCGTGCGTGCTCGCGCGCTGCCGCGACGACGTGGCCGCCTACCAGCGCGACGTCTGCGCGGCGGCGCCGACGGCCCCGCTGCAGCGGCAGTGCGAGGGCGCGCTGGCCCCGTGCAGCGCCGCCGGCGAGCAGTGCAAGTACCTCGCGTGCGTCGACCGCCGGCTCGGCAACTTCTCCGACGGCCGCCTGCGGATGGTGGGCCAGTGACGGCGCGGGCGAGGCGCTGCGCGGCGCTCACGGCGCTCATGACGGTCGCGGCCACGGCCCTCGCCGGGTGCGAGAGCGACGGCGGGCCCCTCCGCGGCGTCTCGAGCTTCTGGGTCAAGGTCGAGAGGGTGAACGGGGCGGTGCCGCCGTCCGTCGACGAGCCCCTGCCGGCCAACCGCGGCGACACGGTGGACACCTGGGACTTCCGCATCGAGGCGCGCGATCTCGCCGGCCGCCGGGCGGACTTCGACGGCACGGTCCGGCTCAGCGTCGAGCCCGGGGCCGTGATCGACGTCGAGTCCGACGAGGAGGGCGCCGCTGTCGGGCGCAACATCCGCCTGCGCGACGGGGTCGCGGCGGGCTCGGTCCACGTGACCGCCGTCTACGGCCCCACCCGGCTGTGGGCCGAGGACATCGGCTACCTGCCCGCGCCCCGCGACGTGCGCGACAGCCCCGCGTGCTCGAACGGCGCCAACGACGACGCCCCCGGCGACGTGCTCATCGATTTCCCCGCCGACCCCGGGTGCGCCTTCGCCGACGACCAGACCGAGGAGGGGGGCACCTTCAGCGCCGGCGCCTCCAAGCCTGTCGCCTACGCCCTGCCGCGCGTCGTCGACGTCCAGGGCGGCGGCTCGGCGACGCCCTACGCGTTCGAGGGGATCCAGATCAACACAGCGGCTCCCCAGCGCGTCGTCGTCACGCGCGTCGCGAGCGACGGCTTCTACGTCACCGATCTGGCCGGCCAGGAGAGCGGCTATAACCACCTCTTCGCGTACAACTTCAACACCCCTTCCAACATGCGTGTCTGCGATCGGCTCGAGTACCTCGCGGGCACCGTGAACGAGTTCTTCGGCTTCACCGAGCTCTCGTTTCCCTCCTACGAGATCGCGCGCGTCGAGGAAGGGGAGGCGTGCGAGGTCCCGGAGCCGGCGCTGCTCGACGGGCCGACGATCGGCGACGCCGGGGCCATGGAGCGCCTCGAGAGCGGGCTCGTGCGCGTCGAGGGGGTCCACGTCAGCAAGAACTTCGGCCCGCGGCCCGCGCGCGACAACGTCTTCGCCCCGGAGCAGTCGAACTGCGACCTGAACGGCGATGGCCAGGTCGATTTCGACAGCCCGGCCGAGGGGCGATGCGCGAACGCGTGCTCGCGCGACCCCGAGTGCAGCGAGTGGACGAGCTACTCCGCGCGCGGCAACTACAAGGTCACCGACGGATCGACCATGATCCAGATCCAGACCGGCACGGTGAGCGACTTCAATCCGACGTCGCACCGGGGCCAGGCGCTCGGCTCGGTGACTGGCACGCTCCGGAATTTCTCGGGCGGCTCGCTGAACTGGACCATCGAGGCCCGCTGTCCGGACGACCTCGTCTGCGACGCGCCCGGCTGTGTGCCGGCCGCGAAGACCTCGAAGGAGGCCTGCGTGCGGCCGCGCAGCCTCGACGACAACGACGCGGAGACCAACTAGCCCTCTCTCGTTCGCCGCGGCCGCGCTGCCCCGCCGCATCACCCAGGCCCAAGGAAGTCCACAGCCCGCCATGCACCGAAGCGCGCTCCTCGCCCCCGCTGTTTCCGCGGCCCTCTTGCTCACCCTCGCGCCGGCGGCGCAGGCGCAGCCCCAGCCCGTCCCCGACCCGGCCGCGCCGGCGCCCCCGCTGGCGCCCGCCGCCCCGGCGCCGGAGCCCGTCGCGCCGGTCCTGGAGCCCGCCGTGCCGGCCCCGCCGCCCGCCCAGGCGCCCGCGGCGCAGCCGTCGCCCCCGGCGCCTCCTCCGCCGCCCCCGGCGCCCCCGGCGCCTCCCGCGCTGTTCCAGGCGCCGGCGCTGGCCGAGCTACCGCGCCCGCTGCCGGATCCGCCGCTCGATCCGGAGGAGCCGCCCGTCCGGGTCGGCGACGCCATGGACACGCGCCTCACCTGGACGCTCGGCGACGACGATCTCCTCCACGACACGGGCCAGGCGCAGCCGATCTCGCCGGACCTGAGCATCGGCGACCGGAAGCAGTACCGGCTCTTCTTCGACAACCTGAACTCCCGCTTCAGCGGGCGCGAGAACCTGACGCACCTCGCGCTCTACAAGCGGATGCCGGGGTTCATCCCGCGGCTCGACACCGAGGCTTCGCTCGTCCTCCGCATCGACCTCGGCGCGCTGTCCAGGAACAGCAACAACGTCAATCAGGCCTTCTACGACGCGGGGTCCTTCATCCGCGCCTTCTATCACACGGACGGCAGGGCCGACGGGAAGACCGGTGTCGGCGTCACGCTCTGGCCGCTCGACACCGACCGGTTCCGGCTCGGCTACCTCTACGACATCTCGTGGGGCGGCACGAACGCGTCGATCAACCAGTCGGTCTTCCCGCGCATCATCGGCACCGCGCCCGGCGCGAAGGTCCAGTATGACGCCGAGCGGTTCAGCGTGTATGCCGGGTTCAAGGTCGCCAGCCTGACCCAGACGCAGCGGGTGCTCGCCCCCGGGTCGAGCGAGGTCGAGCGCGTCAGCATCGCGCAGTCGAACTACGGCTTCCTCGCCGGCGGCGGCGTCGATCTCCACCCCTACGTGCACGCCGACCTCGGCGCCGGCTACTTCCAGCAGGGCAGGCTCGACTGGTCCGACGTCGCGGGCGAGCCGGTCTACACGTACGGCGCCTCGGCGCGGGTCGTGGCGCACACGAAGGGCGAGCCGATCCCGCAGTCGGTTGACTTCCTGCTCTACCGCAACGACCCGAACCGGCCGCAGATCATCTTCAAGCCCGAGTCGTACACGCCGGGCAAGACGACGTGGGCGGTGAGCCTCGAGGCGTCGAACC
Organism: Sorangium sp. So ce176; assembly: GCF_051519835.1. Classification (NCBI taxonomy): domain Bacteria; kingdom Pseudomonadati; phylum Myxococcota; order Polyangiales; family Polyangiaceae; genus Sorangium; species Sorangium sp. So ce176. The sequence continues at coordinate 7,918,729 of NZ_CP150371.1, read as the reverse complement.
TCTACCAGAACCTCAAGGACTTCGAGTCCGCGGGCGTGACAACCCTTCAATCGGCCCGCGCCGGGGCCCTCCAGGGGGTCATCAAGTCAGGGTACGCGCGCGCGAGCGTCACCGGCATCTACCGCGATCTGCCGTTCGTGCTGCGCAACCAGCCGAGCTTCATCCCGTTCCAGACGATCCCCGACACCCGCGGCGCCTCGACCGCCGACGAGCTGTTCTTCGCCCTGGCCGCCGACTACTACATCGCGTCGGCGCGGCTCACCCCCGGGCTCGGCGCGGGGCTCCAGTTCCCCGCCTCGTTCCGGACGACCTCCTTCGATGCCTACAGCGCGCCGATCGCCCGCACCGTTGTCGTGCGCGAGCAGGGCAACCTGTCGATCCTGCCCTACAACACGTCCGCTGTGCCCATTGTCCAGGCCCGGGCGAGCCTCAAGTGGGATATCAGCAAGATCCTCTCCGCTGTCGCGTGGCTCCAGTACGTACGCGACAACAACGGCACCTTCATGGAGCGCGACCCGTCCGAGGGCACGGTGGCGCTGCGCACCTTCGTGAGCCCCGACTTCTTCGGCGTCGGCACGAGCGTCCAGGCCCGCTACTGACGCTGCGGCCGCGCGCGGCCGCCCCCGTGCCCGCCGCGCCGGCCCCGCGCCCGCGCGCCGCCCCTCGGCGCCTCACCGCGGCTGGAACGCCTTGAACGCCGCCACGGCCCGCTGCGTTGTGCTCACTGTCTCGACGATGCGGAAGCCGCCGCGCAGGTAGAACCCCTCGAAATGCAGGACGCTCTCGCCCTCGGCGGGCTCGATCTCCCAGTAGCGCGAGAGCTCCTTCGACGTGCCGAGCACGGCGATCCGCCGCCACCCGGACGGGATCATCCCCGTCCATTCCGGCCCGCGCTTCTCCGTCAGCTCGAAGTCGTCGCGGCTGTGCTTCACCCGGAAGCTCGCGTCCGGGCCCGAGCCGATGCGCGCGTCGAGCATGCCCCCCGGCGGCCCCTTCGCCTCCTGGTCCTGCCGCCGCGGCCCGCGCTTGCTCACCCGGTAGCTCGCGACCGAGTGCGGGTCGAGGTAGTAGGTGCCCCCTTCCTTGCTCGCGCGCAGCCGCCCCGCGTAGATCGCCTGGCGCACCGCGCTCTCGGAGATCCCGAGCTGCTGCGCCGCCTCCGGCACCGTCACCGTGTAGCGGGTCCGCGACGTTGTCACCGCCGCGTCGAGCGGCAGCCGCTTGCGCGCCACGCAGTCGAGCATCACGTGGAACGCCGGATCGCGGTACACGTCCGCCGTCGCGACGCTCCGGCCCGCGACCGAGGTCCTGTCCAGCAGCGGGTTCTCCGGGCCGAGGACGAGATCGGTCAGCTCGGCCTCGGACACCGACGGGTCCTTGGCCGCCGCCATCACCCGGCACAGGAACGTCCCGAGCTCGCCGGTCGGCGTCGCGAACTCGACCGTCTCGCCGGACAGCAGCGTGTATTGCGTCTTCATCTCGCCCCTTCGCAGCTCGTCGTGTGCGCTCACCGCCGCCGCGCGCCGCACGCATGCCCGGGGCCACGCGAGCCCGATCCGTCCACAAGGCGGACGGAGTCCCTCACCGGCGCCGGCAACGGCGCCCGCAGGCGGATCTCACCCGGCCAGGGAGGTCGGGCCGGCGGGTCCCGGCCTCGATGGACTCGAGAGACAGGACCGCCCGCACGTCACCCCGTCGGGCACGCGTTCAACGCCGCAGCACCGCATTACTGTATGCCCGTTCAGTTAGTTCCGTCTAGTGCCTTCGCGCACCGATAGGACAAAACCCGTCCGGTGTCGGAGCGGGACTCCATCCGCAACTATCCGAAAGTAATCGTTTATTCTGTTCGCTTAGAACGAACGGAGCCCGCGGAAAAATCGTCGACCCCTCGGGACGGGCCGGGCGGGGCGGCGCTCGGGCAGGCGAACGCCGGCCTCGCGGGGGTGCTGTTCAGTGTCGGGGGCGCTGCCTGTTCAGGTGGCGGGCTTCTGCCGCGTCTCGGCGAGGGCCTGGATCGTGTCGTTGTCGTGGTCGCGGATCAGGTCCACGCCGTTGCGCGCGAACTGGACCGCCGCGGCCAGCGCGGTCCGGCTGCGCTCGCGGTCCATGGCCCACGCCGCGTGCCGCACGAGCAGCGCGAGCTCCAGCGCCCGGCCCAGGGTGATCGCCACCCGGCGGGCGCCCGCCTCGAGGCCGTCGCGGTCGGTGGCGCCCATCTCCTTGATCCACGCGCGGGCGTGCGACACAGCGCGCGACGCGGCCGTCTCGGCCTCGGCGAGCTTCGGCTCGACAACGCCGGTGAGGAGCCGCGCCACCTCGGCCGCGAGCACGTCGAGCGAGCTGTCCTTTTGAATCACCCGCAGCGCGTCGAGCGACAGCACGTTCGTCGTGCCCTCCCAGATCGGCAGCACCTGCGCGTCCCTGAGCAGCCGCGGCAGCCCCGTGTCCTCCACGTAGCCGGCCCCGCCGAACGCCTCGAGCACCTCGCTCAGCACCGACACCGCCTGCTTCGCGGTCGTGAGCTTGGTGATCGGGATGATCAGCCGCAGGAGCTTCGCCTCCGACTCGGTGAGCGAGCCCGTCTCCTCGCGCCCGAGCAGCTCGATCGCGCGGAAGGTCAGGTGGAATGCGCCCTCGAACTCGGCCTGGAGCTCGGCGAGCGTGTCCATGTGCAGCGGCTTGTCGGCGAGCGACGAGCCGAACTGGACCCGGCGCTGGGCGTAAGAGCGCGCCAGCGCGAGCCCCCGGCGCATCGCCGCGACGGCGCTCACGGCGTTCCATGTGCGCGTGACGTTGAGCATCGGCGCGATCGCCCGGACGCCGTTCACGAGCCCGGCGACAGGGGTCGCCAGGGCGCCCTCGAGCGCGATCTCGGCGGTCGGGAGCTTCCGGGTGCCGAGCTTGTCCTTCAGCCGGTTGATCACGACGCCCTCGCGGCGCCCCCCGTCGCCCGCGAGCTCCACGTAGAACAGCGCCAGCCCGCGGCTGCCCTCCGGGTTGCCCTCGGGGCGCGCGAGCGCGAGCGCCATCTCGGAGGTGGCGGACGAGGCGAACCACTTCGTCCCGTGCAGCCGGTAGGCCCCGTCCGGCCCGGGGCGCGCCACGGTCTCGGTCCGCCCCACGTCCGAGCCGCCGGTCCGCTCCGTCATCCACTGCCCCGACGTCCAGGCCCGCGCGGGGTCGCGGCTCGTCAGCCGGGGGACGGCGCGGTCGATCAGCGCGCGGTTGCCGCTCGCGAGCAGCGTGCGCGCGGCGCCGTCCGTCATCGCGAGCGGACACGTGTACACGTCGCTGGACGGATCGAAGAGGTACGCGAGCGCGAACTGGTGGACCCGGGAGAAGGCGCCGTGCGCCCGCTCGTACGCCGCGGCGACGACCCCCCGCTCGCAGGCGATGCGGGCCGCCTCCTTCCAGAGCTGCGTCAGCTCGACCTTGTCGATGCGCTGGCCCCAGGCGTCCCACGACGTGAGCTTCGGCTCGTTCGGGCGATCCGCGAGCTGCAGGCGGTACAGGTGGCCGCCCGCGATCTCGCCCATCTCGTGCAGCGAGGGCGTTATCGACGCGGCCACCTCGCGCGGCAGCACGCGCGCGAGGTAGGACCGCAGCACGCGGTCGTCGTCGTACTGGTTCCCGAGCGTGGGGGGGTCTTGATAGAAAGCCACCGGCCGACTCCTGGGTTGGTGCGCCGCAGCCCGGGCGACGCGGGGTGTTCGCGTCGCCCGCGTTCCGCGCGCCCATGCGGGCACGCGCGGCAACTCGCAGCCTCGATAACCTCGAAGCTACTGAACCCGTCCCACCCGGTTCAACAGGAAGCCGAAGCCGCGTCGCGGTGACGCAGCGATCGGTGAACCTCTGCTGTCAATTTCGCTGCGATCGCCCGCTACTGTGCGCTATCCGGGTGCCTTGTCGCATGGAGAGAGGCGCAAGTCGCCGGCTGTCCGGCTGTTCTTGACTTCTCCGATGCACCAATGCATATCGCTGGCGGTGAAGCTCTCGAACAAGGGTCGCTACGGTGTGCGCGCATTGTTCGATATCGCCTTCCACAACGACGGGCGGCCGACGCAGATCCGCGAGATCTCGGAGCGGGAGCTCATCCCGGCGCGCTTCCTCGAGCAGATCTTCCAGGACCTGAAGAGGGCCGGGCTGATCAGCTCGAAGCGGGGGCCGCGCGGCGGCTACCACCTCGCGCGGCCCGCGAGCGAGATCAGCCTTGGCGACGTGGTCCGCGCGCTGGAGGGGCCGGTCGCGGTGCTCGCGCCGGACGACGACGGCAGCCCCGAGAGATCGCCGCTCGACCCGCCCACGGCGGTGTTCCACGATCTCGCGAGCGCGATCGAGCGCTGCTTCGACTCGGTGTCGATCGCCGACGTCTGCGAGCGCGGCGTCGAGCTCGGCGTGCGCCGCAAGGGGCGGCCCGAGCGGTCGACCTACGTGATCTGAGCCGACGACCATGACAAGCCCCGACCGAGCCGCCCTGTCCACCGGCGTCCCCCGCGCACCCGCGGAGGACGACGCCGCCCAGCTCCCGCCGCTGCCGTCGCACCCGCGCGTCGTCGACAGCGTGCTCGACCTCGTGGGCGACACGCCGCTCTACGAGATCCGCCGCGTGGACGCGGCGACGCCCCGCGGGCGCGTCTTCGGCAAGGCCGAGCAGCAGAACCCGGGCGGGTCGCTGAAGGACCGCATCTGCCTCGCGATGATCGAGGGGGCCGAGGCGCGCGGGCTGCTCGGCGCCGGCCGGGGCGGCGTGGTCATCGAGCCGACGTCGGGCAACACGGGGATCGGGCTCGCGATCGTGTGCGCAGCCAAGGGCTACCGGTGCATCCTGACGATGCCGGCCAGCATGAGCCTCGAGCGGCGGCAGCTCCTCGAGGCCTACGGCGCGGAGGTCGTGCTGACGGAGCCCGAGGAGCAGATGGAGGGCGCCATCGCCAAGGCGCGCGCGCTCGCGGCCGAGATCCCGGGCGCTGTCATCCTCGGCCAGTTCGGCAACCCGGACAACCCGCGCGTCCACGCCGAGACGACCGCGCGGGAGATCCTGCACGCGATGGCCGGCCTCGACGACGCGCCCTCGCGGCCTGGTCCCCGGCAGTCGCTCGCGATCGACGCGTTCGTCGCCGGCGTGGGGACGGGCGGGTCGGTGAGCGGCGTGGGGCGCGTGCTCAAGCGGGTGCGCCCCGCGACGCGGGTCATCGCTGTCGAGCCCGAGTCGTGCGCGACGATCTCGCGCGGCGAGCGCGGGCCCACGAAGATCCAGGGGCTCGCGGCCGGGTTCGTCCCCGAGAACTACGACCGGAAGGTGGTCGACGAGGTGCGGACGGTGAGCGATCGCGCCGCGTACGAGACGAAGGCGGCGCTCGCCCGGCAGGAGGGGCTGCTCGTCGGCATCAGCGCCGGCGCCGCGGTGCGCGTGGCGCTCGACGTCGCGCGCGAGCTCGGCCCGGACGCGAACGTCGTGACCGTCCTCTGCGACACGGGCGAGCGGTACTTCAGCCTCGACGAGTACTTCCGATGAGGGGCGGCGACGGCGAGACGGTCCGCGGGTGCGTGCTCCTCGTCGGCGCGGGGGGGATCGGCGGGCCCGCCGCGATCGCGCTCGCCGCGGGGGGCGTGCGCGACCTGCGGGTCGTCGACGACGACCAGGTCGAGATCACCAACCTGCACCGGCAGATCCTGTTCGACGACGACGACATCGGCCGCCCGAAGCTCGACGCCTTCGCCGAGGCGCTGCGCCGCCGCTTCCCGCGGCTCCGCGTGGATCGCAGGAACGGCCGCTTCACGCCGAGCGCGGCGGCGGCCCTGATGCCGGGCGTCTCGGTCGTCGTCGACGCGACCGACAACTTCGCGTCGCGGTTCCTGATCGCCGACGTATGCCGCCTCACCAGGACCCCGGTCGTGCACGCGGCCGCGGTGCGGTGGCGCTCGACGGTGATGGCGGTCTCGGCGGACGGGGGGCCTTGTTACCGCTGCCTGTTCGAGGACCTGCCGACCGGGGATGCGCCGGACTGCGCGACGGCCGGGGTGGCGGGCCCTGTGTGCGGCGTCGCCGGCGCGATCGCGGCGGACCGGGCGCTCGCGATCCTGGCGGGCGACAGCTCGGTCTTCGGCCGGATCGCGACCTTCGACGGCCTCTCGGACACGCTGCGGAGCGTCCCTGTCGCCGCGCGATCCACCTGCGCCCTCTGCGGCGAGCGCGCCGCGATCTCGACGATTGACGCATTGCGTTACGTGAACGCGTGCGCCAGCGAAAGCGAAGGGGAGCGCGAGAGCGACTCCCCGACCCACGTTGAAGGGGAGCGCGAGAGCGACTCCCCGACCCACGTTGCAAGGGACCGTGAAGGCGGCCCCACGACCCACCTCAACACAGGAGAGCATGACCATGGCTGACACCGCGACCGTCCGCATCCCGACCCCGCTCCGCACCCTCACCGGTGGGCAGGACGAGGTCAAAGCCGCCGGCGGCACCGTCGGCGAGCTCATCGAGAACCTCGAGAAGAGCTACCCGGGCATCCGCGACCGACTCCTCGACGAGAAGGGCGTGCGGCGCTTCGTGAACATCTTCGTCGGCGACGAGGACATCCGCTTCCTCGACGGGCTGAAGACGCCGGTGAAGGGCGGCGATCAGATCGCGATCGTGCCGGCGATCGCCGGGGGCTGAGGTGGACGACCCGCGCTATCTCCGCCAGGTGCTGCTCGCGGAGATCGGTCCAGCAGGGCAGGCGAGGCTCGGGGCGGCGACGGCGCGCGTGCTCGGCGGCGGCGACGGCGCCCCGCCGCTCGCGCACGAGGTGGCGGAGCGCTACGCGCGCGGCGCCGGGTTCGGCGCGCTCGCGGCGGGCGCGATCGACCTCGCCGCGCTCGCGCCCGCGGACTTCGTGACGTCGCCCGCCGCGCGCGCGGTCCTGGCCGGGGCGCGGGCGGCGCTCGCCGAGATGCGCGCCGCGCTCGGCCTGAGCAGCGCGCGGCCCGGGAGCACGATGCCCGGGAGCACGATGCCCGGGAGCACGATGCCCGGGAGCACGATGCCCGGGAGCACGATGGAGGACGGCAGGTGAGGCATTCGCTCGTCCGTTCCCGCCGGATGGCGTCGGTCATCGACGCCGTGGGCGACACCCCGCTCGTGCGCCTCTCGCGGATCGGCCGCGAGACGCCCTCGGTCGAGGTGTACGCCAAGCTCGAGTTCACGAACCCGGGCGGCTCGGTGAAGGACCGCGCCGCGCTGCGGATGATGAGCCGCGCGGCCGCCGACGGCCGCCTGACGAGCCAGAAGACGCTGATCGACTCGACGAGCGGCAACACAGGCGTCGCGTACTCGCTGTTCGGCGCGGCGATGGGCTTCAAGATCGCGCTCGTCATGCCGTCGAACGTGTCCAAGGCGCGCAAGGACATCGCGCGCGCCTTCGGCACGGAGCTCATCTTCAGCGACCCGATGGAGGGCTCCGACGGCGCGATCCGCCTCGTGCGCAAGCTGGTCGACGAGAACCCGGAGAGGTACTTCTACCCGGACCAGTACTCGAACGAGGACAACCCGCTCGCCCACTACCACGGCACGGCGCGGGAGATCCTCGACGCTGTCGGCGACCGGATCACGCACTTCGTGGCCGGGATCGGCACGAGCGGCACCATCGTCGGGACGAGCCGCCGGCTCCGGGAGCACCACCGGCCGATCCGCTGCGTCGCTGTCGAGCCCGCGGACGCGCTCCACGGGCTGGAGGGGCTCAAGCACCTGCCGAGCTCCCTGGTCCCGGCGATCCACGACGAGGCCGCCTACCACGAGACGATGCGGATCACGACGGAGGACGGCTGGGACATGTCCGATCGCCTCGCGCGCGAGGAGGCGCTGCACGTGGGGCACTCCGGCGGCGCGGCGGTCTTCGCGGCCTTCGAGATCGCGAGGCGCCTGCACCGCGAACAGCAGGGCGGGTGCGTCGTCGCGATTGTCCCGGACCGGGGTGACCGCTATTTTGCGCCCATGAAATGGGAGAAGCGTTACGTATGGTGATGTCTCACCCGTGGACCGCAGGCGGCGTCGTCCTCAAGGCCAGCGTGCTCAAGGCCGTCGAGGCCGAGGCGCTCGCCGGCTACGCGCGCGACGAGGAGGCCTGCGGCTACCTGAAGGGGCCCGAGGGCGAGCCGCTGCTCTGCGACGAGCACGTCCGGATGGAGAACATCGCGAACAGGCTCCACGCCGTCGACCCGGAGCGGTACTTCCGGACGGCGCGGACGTTCTTCGACTTCAACGGCAAGCGCTTCTCCGATGCCGTGGAGAAGGGCGCCGCGGAGGGGCGCCCCGTCAAGGTGCTGTACCACTCGCACCTCGACGCCGGCGCCTACTTCAGCCCGACCGACGCCGCCATGATGAGCGGCGGCGAGCCGCCGGCCGAGGAGGGGGGCCAGATCGTGATGGGGCCCGGCCCGGCGTTCCCGCTCGCGTTCCTTGTCACCAGCGTGCGCGGCGGCGCCGACGAGGGGCGCCCGGACGCGGCGCCCCGCATCGCCGAGCACCGCCTCTTCGTGTGGGACGGCGCCGCGTTCGTCGCGTCGACGTTCTCCGTCGTCGATTGATCTCACCGCGCCGGGGCGCGCGTCCGCCGCCCCGCGCTGCCCGCATCCGCTTGCAGGGGCTCTGCACCCCTCGGCCCAGAGGGGCCGAGTCCGTAGTCGTCACTTGATCATCGAAGGAGTTGCCTAAATGTCAGGTTTTGTTGTCTGGTTCACCGGTTTGAGCGGCGCAGGCAAGAGCACGCTCGCGGCGATGCTCTCGGCCGAGCTCCGCGCCCGCTCCGTCCACGTGGAGGTGCTCGACGGCGACGAGGTGCGCACGAACCTCTCGAAGGGCCTCGGGTTCTCCAAGGAGGATCGCGATACGAACATCCGGCGGATCGGATACGTGGCGAAGCTGATCGCCCGGTCGGGCGCGTGCGCGATGACCGCCGCGATCAGCCCGTACAAGGCGATCCGTGACGAGCAGCGGGCGCAGACGCCCCGCTTCGTCGAGGTGTTCTGTTCCTGCACGATCCCGGTGCTCACCGAGCGGGACGCGAAGGGGCTCTACAAGAAGGCGCTCGCGGGCGAGATCAAGAACTTCACGGGCATCGACGACCCGTACGAGGCGCCCGAGAGCCCCGAGGTCGTCGTTCACACCGACAAGGAGACCAAGGAGGAGAGCCTCGCGAAGATCCTCGCGAAGCTCGAGGAGCTCGGGTACGTCCCGCGCCGCGGCGCCGCCGTGGCGGTGTCCGGCGCCGCGGCCGCGGGGGCGGCGGCGGGCGGGGCCCGCGGGCTCATCGCGCCGCACGGCGGCGAGCTCGTGAACCGGTGGGCCGAGGGCGCGGAGAAGGCGGCGCTCGCGGAGCGGGCGAAGGGGCTGCCGGTCATCGAGCTCGACGAGCGCACGGAGAGCGACGTCGAGATGATCGCGGTCGGCGCGTTCTCGCCGCTGCGCGGCTTCATGAACTCGAAGGACTACCTGCGCGTCGTGCGCGAGATGCGGCTCGAGAACGGCCTGCCGTGGTCGATGCCGATCACGCTCGCCGTCTCGGAGCAGGCGGCCGAGGGGCTCCGCGTGGGCGGCGAGGCGGCGCTCCGCGCGCGCGACGGCCGCATCGTGGCGGTCATCGAGCTGAGCGACAAGTGGCGGCCGAGCAAGGAGCTCGAGGCGCAGGAGGTCTTCCGGACGACCGAGACGAAGCACCCGGGCGTCGCGTACCTGATGAGCACGGGCCCCGTGTACGTCGGCGGCGAGATCCGCGTGCTCGAGCGGCCGGTCGAGTCGCCGTTCCCGGCGTACCACCGGGACCCGGCGGTGACGCGGGCGTACTTCGCCGAGAAGGGGTGGCGCCGCATCGTGGGCTTCCAGACCCGCAACCCGATCCACCGGGCGCACGAGTACATCACCAAGACGGCGCTGGAGATCTGCGACGGCCTGATGATCCACCCGCTCGTCGGCGCGACCAAGTCGGACGACATCCCGGCGGACGTGCGGATGCGGTGCTACGAGGAGCTCATCGCGAAGTACTACGTGAAGGACCGCGTGCTCCTCTCGATCTACCCGGCGGCGATGCGCTACGCGGGCCCGCGCGAGGCGATCTTCCACGCGCTCGCGCGCAAGAACTACGGCTGCTCGCACTTCATCGTGGGGCGCGATCACGCCGGCGTGGGAAGCTACTACGGCACGTACGACGCGCAGGAGCTCTTCAATGTCTTCAGCCCCGGCGAGCTCGGCATCACCACGCTCAACTTCGAGAACGCGTTCTACTCGACGGTTGTCGGAGCGATGGCCACGGCCAAGACGGCGCCGGGCGACGCGTCGACGCAGGTCAACCTGTCGGGCACGAAGGTGCGCGAGCTGCTCCAGCGCGGCGAGCTGCCGCCGCCGGAGTTCTCCCGCCCGGAGGTCGCGCGCATCCTCATTGAGGCGATGCGCAGCGCGAAGTGACCGTCCCGGCCTGACGGCCGCGGCGCGCGGCGTCCATCGGGGCCGCCGCGCGGCTCCGGGCATGGCGCGCGTGGCGGTGCTCTCGCTGCTGACCGCGCTCGCCGGCCTCTCCGTGGGGGGGCCGGCGCGCGCGGACCTCAGCGACGACGCCGCCCGCGTCGCGCGGATGTGGTCGCTCTCGGGCGCGCGGGTCGCGCGCCTGCCCCCCCTCTTCGTCGAGCACGGCCGCCGCAGGCTGGTCGCGATCTCGCCGCCGGCGGCCGGCGCCCCTGGCGCCGCCGGTGCCGCTGGCGCGTCCCGCGCTCCCGGCGCGGGCCGCGCGAGGGCGGACGAGTGCCTCACGGTCGCGTTCCTCGCGCCCCGCATCGTGGAGTTCACCGTGGAGCCCGAGCCCGCCCCGGGCGACGCCTCCGCCCTCGAGGGCCTCGTCGACAGGCTGCGCGGCCGGGAGCCCGACGACGAGCGCCGCGTCCACAGCGCCGCCGGCGCCGCGATGATCACGCGGTGCGGGCCCGCGCGCGAGGAGCTGCGGCGCGTGACGGTCGACATGCTCTCGCCGCGCGGCGCCCTCGACGTCGTCGTCGCGGCGTCGAGCGGGGCGCCGGACCGCGTCGAGTCGATCTTGCCGGAGCGGGCGTTCGGGCCAGTGGCGCCGCGCGGCGACCCCGGGCGGCCGGTTGAGCCCGGGCCGCTCGACGCCCGGGTCGCGCGGGCGGCGCGCCGGGCGCGCGCGGAGGGGGCGCTGCGCGCCGTGCCGACCGACATGCGCGCCTCGGTGGTCGGGACGGGGCAGTTCTCGGTCAAGCTCTCCGAGGGCTGCCACCGCGTCGACCTGATGGCCGAGGTGCCGAGCGCGACGGTGCGCCGCGCGACCGACATCGACGCCGAGGCGCGGGAGGCGGGCACGGGGCGGCTGCTCGATCGCGACCGGTCCGACGCGCCCGACGCGCGGCTCGATTTCTGTCTCGGCGAGCCCGGGGTCGTGGAGATCCCGTTCCTCGGGGCCGCGGGCCCGGTGAAGGTCGTGCTGTCGGACGCGCAGTGGTCGATGCCCGCGTACGTGCCCGGGCACTTCGGCGCGCGCGCCCGGGGCAACCTGGCCGCCGCGCTCCACCGCCGCCACGCGCCAGCGCCCCGCGCCCAGCCGATCGCCGAGGCCGTCGGCACGCAGGGCGACACGCTCGTCCCCGTCCCGATCGAGCCGGGCCGCTGCTACTTCGCGGCGGCGGCGCTCATCCGCGGCGAGCTGCGCGCGCTCCGGATCTCCGCCGAGCTGGGCGACCGCGCCGCGCGGGACGACGCCGGCGACGGCAGCGAGGGCGCCGGCGTCGCCTTCTGCTCCGATCTCGAGGAGAGCGCCGCCCTCCGCGTCGCCGCGCGCGGCAACTCGCCCGTCTGGGTGCTCGCTGTCTGGCCGATGGACTGACGACGGCGGGAGAGAAGAGAGATTTGAACCACAGAGGCACAGAGGGCACAGAGGGGAGAGAAGAGAATTGAATAATCATCTCTCTTCTTCTCTCTCCTCTGTGCCCTCTGTGCCTCCGTGGTTGATTTCTCTTTCTTGATCCAGATCCCACCAACGCGGGATCACCCGGGCGTGCGGCGGCTGCGCGGGCGGCGGTCGGGGACTGGCTCCGAGTTGGGGCTGGCCACGGCGCCCGACTGAGCGCGCTCCGGCAGGAGCTGGCGGAGCTGCCAGGCCTGCAGGAAGGCGCGCCGCTCGGCGTCGCGCAGCGCGTGCTGGTGCTGGCCCATCATGAACGCCGGCACGACAAGCATGAACAGGGTCGTCAGCGTCAGCGCCGTCATGGTCGGGATCTCCGAGTGCTCGACGGCCTGCGGCAGGATGATCATCGCGCCGCCCGTGAACTCGTACGAGCGAGGCAGGATGCCCGAGTACTCGATCCACGCGGCGGCCAGCACCGCGGCGCAGCCGGTCACGACAACGGCGATGCGGTACGCGTTCCGGTAGGTGAACGAGTTGCCGTACGTGAAGATCACGAGGAGCATCGGCATGAAGAGCAGCGGCCCGAAGCCGCGCCCGATGCAGAGGAAGCTCAGCACGTTGAACACGAACCCGGCGTAGGCGTACCACTCCGCCGACGGCCGGTGGACGAGGCGCGCGGCGACGCCCTTCATCAGCGCCGCCAGGGCGGTGAAGGCCAGGATGAAGCCGAAGACCTGCCACTCCCGGACGCCCAGCCACACCGCGGCCACGAGCGTCGCGATCGCGGTCGCGAGCAGCTCGGCGCGGATGCCCGCGTGGAGCTGCAGCCGGTGCCGCGCCGCCGCGGCCGCGTCGAGCTCGGCGAGCACCTCCTGCGGCATCTCGCGCGGCGGCTCGGTCAGGACGCGCCGGAGCGTCTCCAGGGCGCGCTCGTTCGACGGGTCGAGGGCGAGCGCCTGGCCGACCTCGCTGAGCAGCGCCTTCCGGGAGCTCTCGGCCTCCTTCCCGCCGGCGAGCGCCTTCGCGATCTTCTCCTCGGCCACCCCCGCGTGCCGCGCCGCCAGGCCGCGGCGCAGCTCGACGTCCTTGTCGCCGTCGAGGAACCGCTCGACCGCCTCGTAGAGCGCGCGCGCGGACGCGTAGCGCTCGGCCGGATCGCGCCGCGTCGCCTTCACGCAGATGGCGTCGAGCTCCGGCGGCACCTCGCGCTCGGGCGCGCGCACCGACGCCCGCGCGTCGGCGCCGTGGATGAGCGAGTCGAGCATCTCGTTGCGGTCCTTCTTCGGGTGCAACGGCTTCAGCGTGAGCAGCTCGAAGAGGATCGCCCCGAGCGAGTAGACGTCGCTGCTCGCGTCGAGCGTGTCGACGCACCCCTGCGCCTGCTCCGGCGACATGTAGCCGAGGGTCCCGAGCACGTCGCCAGGGATGGTCCTCGTGCTCATCGGGTCCTCGCCCATGTCGATCGTCTGGAGCGGCGAGTCCATGAGCTTGGCGACGCCCCAGTCGAGCAGGTACACCTCGCCGAAGTCGCCGAGCATGATGTTGGCGGGCTTGAGGTCGCGGTGGAGCACGCCGCGCGAGTGCGCGAAGTCCACGGCGATGCAGATCGACGAGAACGCGGTGAGCAGCTTGCGGCGCGAGAAGCTCTGCGTGGCCGCCGCGTCGCCCTCGCGGAGCTCGTTGAGGATCCTCGACAGGGTGAGCCCCCGGAGGCGCTTCATCGTGAAGTACGCCGAGCCCTTGGCGTCCACGCCGAGGTCGTAGACGGGCACGATCGACGGGTGCTCGAGCTGGCCCTGCACCCGGGCCTCGCGGATGAACCGGTGGCGGAGCGTCGTGTCGCCCTGGTGCTCCGCGCGGATGACCTTCATGGCGACGTCGCGGCCGATGCGGCGGTCCCGGCAGAAGTGGACCTCGCCCATCCCGCCGACGCCGAGCAGCGCGCGCACCTCGTAGCGGGGGCCGTCGCTGGCGATGTCCGAGAGCTCCGCCCGGGCGCGGCCGGGGTTCACCGGCGTGGGGCTCTGGCCGTGCGAATCTCCGCCCTTTCCGCGAGATTTTCGCATCTCGGGGAGCTGCTCGAGCGTCTCGAAGTCGTCGTCGAACAGAGCCATGGCCTTCGGGAAGCCAGGCTCCGTCGCGCCGTGCCAGCAAAACCCCACACCGGCAGGGCTCCGCGTGACGACCCCCGCCCTCCCGACCGGCGGGGGCGAGAAGCGCTGCGGATCGCTGGGCTTCCTTGACGAAAGGATCTCGTATCGGGTGGTGATGTCAACGGGGTGATGCGTCCGTGGAAGACAGAGGACGAGCCATGCGGCGCCGCCCTCAACACCGCACGATCGGGGTGAATGCGCGCGAATCGCGTGAAATGAAGGGCGATGTCGGGGGTCCGGCGCTACGGCGCCGGGCGCCCTGCGCGCTCAGCGTCCGAGGAGCGCGAGCAGCGTCTTCTTGTTCGTGAGGCCGGTGTGGCGCTTCACCGGCTCGCCGTTCTGGAAGGCGACGACGGTCGGCAGACCCCGGATGTCGAACCGCTTCGCGGCCGCGGGCGACTCGTCCACGTCGAGCTTCACCACCTTGACCTGGCCCGCCGTCTCCTCCGCGATCTCATCGACGATCGGCGCGAGCCGCTTGCAGGGGGCGCACCAGGACGCGGAGAAGTCGACGAGCACCGGTGTGTCCGTCTCCAGGACCTCTCGAGCGAAGTTCAGATCGTTGACCTCAATGACGTTCCTGCTGCCCATGGCGCTGTCCTTTCAGTTCATCTCGGGGACGAGCGGCGCTGGCCGCGGCGCGCCGGCTCGACGCCGGCCGCCCGCTCGACAGCCACGCTCGCATGAACTGTTATAAACACGGTTTCAGTTTCTGCCAGGGGAGGGGACGCCGGGCGCGCGGCCTCGCGGGGCACGTCCGGGGCAGAGGAGGGGCAGGGGGAGGAGGAGCGCCCGGCGGGGGGCGGAGATCGGGAGCGGTCAGTCGGCCCTGGCGGGCGTGGGGCGGCCGAGGTGCTGCGCCCGGAGCGCGATGTCGGCGACGGTCGTGCGCGCGAGGCCGCGCAGGAGCCCCTCGTTGGCCGCCGCGGCGACCTCGTCGAACGCCCGCTGGATCCCCGCGCCGATCGGGCACCTCGCGTTCGGCTCGCACGGGCTCGGCGCGACGGCGCCCTCCGGCTCCACCGCGGCGTACACCTCGCTCAGCCGGATCGAGGCCGCCGGCCTCGCCAGCCGGTAGCCGCCCGCGCGCCCCTCCCGCGCCTCGATGAGCCCGGCCTGCGACAGCCGCGCGAGGATGCGCCGCAGGAACGCGGGGTTCGTGTTGATGCTCGCCGACAGCGCGTCGCTGGCGCAGCTCTCGTCGGCCTGCGCGAGCAGCGCGAGCGCGTGCGTGGCGATGGCGAAGCGACCCGAGGACATCGAGGGACCTCTCGGAGGGATCTGCGGTGCTGAGCAAACGCGCGGACGCGCGGCTGCGTGGAGGAGCGAGCCTGTCGAATCTGAGGGCTCCAGGCCGCCCGATGTCAAGGCGCCGGGCGGGGCGCCCCGGCCCCGCTCAGGGCGTCCGCGCGGACGTGCGGGTCAGCACGAGCGCTTCCCCCTTGCCCGCGGCGAGCCGGAGCTCGATCGAGGCGGGGACCGCCGCCGGGCCGGCGCAGCGGCTCTCGGACACGACGTGGCGCGCGCGGGCGAGCGAGCTCTCGCCGGTCGATGTGTCGACGAGCCGCAGGTCGACGCCGGCGCCCTCGGCGTCGAGCGCCGCGATGACCTCGGCGCACGTGTTGGGCGGGATCTGCAGCGGGAGGATCTTGAGGCGCGCCGCGTCGAGCGCCACGGCCTGCGCCGCGGCGGCCGCGCCGGCGTCGGCGTCGCCGGTCGCGCTCATGCGCCCGAGCAGCCTCGCGGCGGCGATCGGGTGGGCCACGAGCGTCGGCGGGGCCTTGAGCTCCTTGCGGACCTCCACGGCGAACGGGCCGGGCTGCGCCATCGACTCGACGTCGACCCGGGCGGGGCCGCCGCCGCCGCAGGTGAAGAGCGTCGCCTGGGCGCCGCCGCGGGCGCGGCCGAGCAGGGCGTGGTCGTGGCTCCAGAGCTCCGCGAGCACGTCGGCGAGCGGCCTGCCCGCGAGCACGTCGATCCGGGCGCAGCCGGCCGGCAGCTCGACCGGCAGCGTCGTCCGGCTGCCGAGCCGCGCTGTCCCGGTCGACACGCGCGGCGCGCCGTAGCCCCGGCCCGCGAGCGCGCGGCCGTGGGCCGCCCTCACCTCGGCGAGGTCGCGGCCCTCGGTCGCGCGCTCGATCGGCGTGGCCCCGGAGATCTCCGCCTCGGCGCCCGGCCGCGAGCGGCCGACGACAACGGCCACGAGGCCCTGCGTGCCCCGCGAGCGGATCGCGATCGAGAGCTCGATGGAGACCGTCGAGCAGAGGAGCAGCGTGCGATCCGGGCCCCGCTCCCGGGCGCGCGCGACGATCCTGCCTGTCTCGTCCTCGGCGACCACCTCGAGCGAGGCGACCTCGTCGCTCGGCGAGACGAGCACGTCGAGGCAGCGGCCGCCGTCGAGCGTGGCGCCGATCCGGCTCGCGGTCCGCGAGCCCACGGGGATCGCGACGCGCCGGACGTCCTCCCAGCGCGCGCCGATCGCGCCGCGGTGCGCCCTCACCTTCGCCTCCAGCCCGGGCCACGACTCGAGCCGGCCGCTCTCGTCGCCGGCCCTGCCCCGCGCGCCGACGGCGCGAGCGACAGCGTCCGCCGCCTTCTCGGGGACGCCCTGCACGCCGACGCTGACCGCCCCGGCGCCCGACATGACGCGCGCCATCACGTAGAGCCGCCGCGGGTGCGGCGGGCAGACAAGGATGGAGGCGCGCGCGTCGGCGGCCTCGTCCGTGGAGAAGGCGCTGCCGTCGTCCTCGAACGCGAACAGGTCGACGTCGCCGATGGTCGGCGAGACGCGCGCCATCGCGAGCATGCACTCGCCGGCGGGCACCTCGACGAAGGCGCCGAGGCGATCGCCCTCGGACACCATGTCCGCGCCGACGACCCGGAGCGGGCCCGCGCCGGCCTGGGCGGCGCGCTGCGCGTCCCGGCCGAGCAGGGTGCTGCCGTCGATGCGATCCGGCAGCGGGCGCAGCACCTCCGTCGCCGGCGCGCCCGGCGCGGCGGTCGCCCCGGCGCGGCAGGACGGCAGGACGGCGAGCAGGGCCGCGAGCGTCAGCGCCGCGCGGGCAGGCGACGGGCGGGGCGCGGGCGACGGGCGGGGCGCTGGGTGTCGGGGACGCAAGGTCGTGGGCTCGTCGGGGCGCGCTGTCGGCGGGGCGCGCTGTCGAGAGACGAGGTTCTACTTCAGCGCGGGTACGGCAGCCAGGGCGCGCCGGTCATCGGCCGTCGCTCGGCGCGCGGTCCCCATGTCGCCCGTCACACCCGTCACACCCGTCACGCTTCGGCCACCTCGGCGCAGATCCGCCCGAGCGTCCGGACAGCGTGCTCGATGAGGTCGGTGAACGGATAGCCGCAGTTGACCCGGATGTAGTTCGAGAACCGGTGCTTGGCCGAGAAGATGGGCCCCGGCGCGACGCTGATGCCGTGGTCCAGGGCGCGCTCGTGCACGTCCAGCGCGCTCGTGCCGGGCGGCAGCTCGACCCAGAGCACGAAGCCGCCCGCGGGCCGGGAGACCCGGGTGCCGGGCGGGAAATGCTCGGCGATCGCCTCGCTCATGCGGGCGACCTGACCGGCGAGGCGGCGCCGGAGCGCCCGCAGGTGGTGGTCGTACCCGCCGATCTCGAGGAACTCGGCGACCGCCATCTGCGGCAGGGTCGCGCACGCCACGCTCTGCCCGAACTTGAGCTGCTCGACCTCGTCGAGGAAGCGGCCGGGGGCCGTCCAGCCGACCCGGTAGCCCGGGGCCATCGTCTTCGAGAACGACGAGCAGAGCATCACGAGGCCCTTGCGATCGAACGCCTTGGCCGGGCGGGGGCGGACGTCGCCGAAGTGCAGGTCGCCGTAGATGTCGTCCTCGATGAGCGGCACCTCGCGGCGCGCGAGCATCGCGACGAGCCGCTCCTTCGCCTCGTCGGGCATGGCGCTGCCGAGGGGGTTGTTGAAGTTCGGGATCGCGAGGCACGCCTTGATGCGGTGGCGGCCCAGCACCTCCTCGAGGACGTCGAGGTCCATGCCCGTGCGGGGGTGCGACGGGACCTCGAGCGCCTTGATGCCGAGGCTCTCGATGAGCTGGAGGAGCCCGTAGTACGCCGGCGACTCCAGCGCGACAGTGTCGCCGCGGCGCGCGACAGCGCGCAGGCAGAGGTGGAGCCCCTCCATGGCGCCGACCGTCGTCACGATGTCGTCCGCGCCGAGCGCGACGCCCCACTCGACCGAGCGCCGGGCGATCTGCCGCCGCAGCGCCGGCAGGCCGGGCGGCGCGTCGTACGAGACGCCCGCGCCGCCCGCGCCCCGCGCGATCGCGGCGAGGATGCGGTTCAGCTTGTCGGTGGGCAGGAGCTCGGGGCTCGGGCACGCGGCGCCGAACGGCACGATGTGCGGATCCCGCGTGGCCCGGTAGACCTTCGTGACGAGGGCCTTCACGCTGACCCGCGTGGCGGTGCTGCTGGCGCGCGCGGCCCGCGGCTCCGGGAGCGCGAGGACCCGGCGGGCGCGGACGTAGTGCCCCGACTGCGGGCGCGCCTCGATGAGCCCGCGGTTCTCGAGCTGCAGGTACGCCTGGAGCACCGTCGCGACGCTGACCCCCTGCTGCCGGCTCAGCCGCCGCACCGACGGGATCCTGTCGCCGGGCCGCAGCGCGCCGCGCGCGATCAGATCGGCGATGTGCGCGGCGACGCGGTCGTAGAGGTGGGCATCGTCCTGCTGCTCGATGGGCGCCTGCACGAAGGACGAGTGTACAACCGGGCGACCCCTGCGGTACCGGCACAGCCGGCGGGCGTAAGGACCAGTACAGTCGCCACTTCCCGCAACTGTACCGGCCTCAATGCCGGGAGGACTGCCTCTGTGCCGGTCGCCCGCCAGACCGCAAGCTCCGGCACATGAAATTGACCTCACTTGTTCCGGCCGCGCAGGCGCGCGTCCGAGGCGCGTCGCACATCGAGCTGGGGAAAGGGGGCCTGTGGACGCGCCGCCTCCGGGGCGGTCCGCTCGTCCTGAGCTGCACCGCCGGCGCTGTCTGGGTCACCCGCGAGGGGGCGCCGGACGACGTGGTGCTGGAGGCGGGGGCCAGCTATGGAGGCGAGGGGCGAGGGCTCCTCGTGGTGGAGGCGCTCGAGCCGGCGCAGATCGCGGTGGCGGACGGGGCGGAGAGGACGGCGCGGGCGGCGCTCGAGAGGGCGCGGGCGGCGCTCGAGAAGGCGCGGGCGAGCTGGCTCGTGCTCCTCTCGCTGGCGGCGCTGTACCTCGTCTGGGGCTCGACGTACCTGGCCGTCTCTGTCGCGCTCGAGACGCTGCCGCCGTTCCTGCTGGCGGGGGTGCGCTTCACGACCGCGGGGGCGTTGCTCTACGGGGTGCTGCGGCTGCGCGGCGCCCCGCGCCCGACGCTGCGCCAGTGGGGCGCGGCGGCGCGGGTCGGCGTGCTGCTGCTCGCGGCCGGCAACGGGCTGGTCGTCGTCGCGCAGCAGTGGGTGAGCTCCGGGGTCGCGGCGGTCGTGGTGTCCACGATGCCGCTCTGGCTCGCGCTGTTCACCACCGTGCGGGCCGCGCGCGGCGGCGCGCTCGGCGCGCCGGAGGTCTCGCGGGGCGAGTGGGTCGGGCTCCTCGTCGGGTTCGCGGGCGCGGCGCTGCTCCACCTCGGGGGCGCCCTCCACGCGGAGCACGCCGGGGCGCTGCTCATCGTGCTGGCCCCGGTCGCGTGGGCGCTCGGCTCGCTGTACAGCCGGACGACGCCGCTGCCCGAGGGCCCGATGGCCGTCGCGGCGGAGATGCTCGCCGGCGGCGCGGTGATGCTCGGGATCAGCGCGGTCGCGGGCGAGCGCCTGGCGGCGGCGCCGTCCTCGCGGTCGCTCCTCGCGCTCGCCTACCTCGTTGTGTTCGGCTCGATCGTGGGCCTCAGCGCGTACACGTACCTGCTCAGGAACACGCGCCCGGCGATCGCGACGAGCTACGCCTACGTGAACCCGATCATCGCCATCGCCCTCGGCGTCCTGCTCGGCGGCGAGCGCGCCTCCGCCGCGACCTGGGTGGCCGCGGCCGTCATCGGCGCCGGCGTCCTCATCGTCTCAAAAGCGCGCCACTAGAGCGCCGCTCTGCTCCGCGTGATGCTCCGCGCGATCCCGGCGCGCGCCGTCCGCCGTAGGCAATGCGGGGGGCGCCGTGTAGTGTGCGGCGCGAGGAGGCGAGTGGATGAAGAGAGGTTACCGGCTGCTCGGATGGGCGCTGCTCCTCCCCGGCGTGGCCCCGGCGTGCGGCGGCGACATCGGCGGCAGCGCGGCGGACGGCAAGGTGTCGGGCGGCGACGGCGGGGGCGGCGCGACGACGACCTCGAGCGCGGGCGTCGGGGGCGCCGGCGCGGAGGGCGCGACGACGAGCGCGAACGCGGGCGTCGGGGGCGCCGGCGCGGGCCCGACGGGCGCGTGCGCGGAGCTCGCGCCCGGGCCGATCGAGCCGACGCGGATCACGGACGTGTTCAGCGGCAGCGAGGACTTCGCGTTCAACGGCCAGGGCCACATCGTCGCCAAGCAGGGGCCGAACCTCATTCGCTATGACGCCACCGGGCAGACATCGAACTTCGCGTCGCTGCCGGGCGCCGTGCTCGGGCTGAGGTACCGGCCCGACGGGACCCTCGTGGCCGCGCTGCCGGAGCTCGGGGCCGTCGTCGCGATCTCGACGATCGGCGTGGTCAGCGACCTCGTGGAAGGCCTGTCGACGCCGAACGGCCTGTCCGCGGACGCGGACGGCAACGTGTGGGCGACGGAGATGGCCGGCAACCGGGTGATTCGCCTCAACCCGGACGCGACCGTCGACGAGATCGCGGGCGGAGAGCCCGAGGTGAGCCAGCCGAACGGCATCGTCTTCGACCCGGCGCGCAACGTCGTCTTCTACACGAACGCCTCCGCCGGCGAGATCCGCAGGATCGACCTCGCCGCCCCCGGCGCGCGCCCGGCGCTCGTGACAACGGTGGCGTCGGCCGTGCTCGACGGGCTCGTCCTCGATACGTGCGGTCACCTGTACACGGTCGATAACAAGGACAGGGAGCTCTACCGCGTGCGGCTCGACGCGACAGGCGCGGCCCTGGGAGAGCCGGAGCTCCTGGCGAGCTTCCCCACCTCGGTCGCCAATGCGCAGTTCGGATCGGGCCCCGGCTTCAACGGGAAGACCCTTTACGTGGGCGGCGCGGCCGGCTCGATCTACGCTGTGGCGCTGGACATCGGCGGCGCGCCCGTCCCCGCGCCGCCGGAAGCGCCCTGATGAGCGCCCCCCGGCGGCGCGCCGGAGCGAGGATTCAGCGGGCGCCTTCGGCGGCGGCCTCGTCGCCCTTCTTGAGCTTCCCTTGAAGCTCACCGAGCTTGCCGGCCGTCCGAACGAGCGCGCGCGCGGCGCTCTCGAGCGCGATCCGCCCATACCCGATGGCCACCTCGGCCCAGGAGGTGCCGAGCTCGCGCAGCGTCTCGACGAAGGGCGGCTTGGCCGCCGGCGTCGAGACGCTCGCCTCCGCCTGCACCGCGTGCGCGGCGGTCCCGTTCACGCTGTTCTCGGCCTTCGGCTCGCTGATGCTCTGCGTCTCACTCATGATCTGCCTCCCACTTGGTTATGTCCCCCCGCGATGCGCGCGGGCGTACAGAAATGATGAATCGAGCGATGGTCCCCAGCGCCTCAGGCGCCGCCCGCTCCCGCGAGTCCGCGAGACGCGACGTGACCTGGAGCCCCGGGGCCCTGTGAGCGACCATGCCAGTGAACGGAGCCGGATTCGCGGCTTCGTCGGAGGGCACAAACGCGTCGTCCCGACACTGCGACGCGCCGCGTTAGCTGTCAAGGTTGCTGTCGATTTTGTTGCAGTCGTTTTTCACTCGGTAGTCTGATGAGGACGCTGCGGCGGCCATCGCGTTCGCTCGGCAGGTCAAGGAAGGGAGTTTCCCTATGTCGCTAGCGCGCTGGAACCAGGCCGCGCGTTCAAGGCTCTCTCGGCTTCTCGTCGTGCTGTTGCTGCTCGTCGTCCCCTCGCTGGCGTTGGCGCAGGCGGCGGTCGAGCCCACAGGGGCGCCTGCGGCGGGCGCCGCGCCCGCGGCGCCCGCCGCGAAGGCGGGCGCCGCGGCGCCGGCCCGCGGGGCTGCGTTGCCGCCGGACTCGTGGGCCGGTCAGCTCGAGATGCTCTCGCGCTGGGTCGAGCAGCGCGGCGCCGCGGCGGGGTGCGCCGAGCGGTGTTACGCGCTCGACCGGCTGCGCATCACCGGCGTGGTGGGCGAGGGGCCGCTCCAGTTCGAGCTCTCGGGCGGCGTGCTCGCGGACGGCCCCGTGGCCGTGCCGCTCTTCGGGCCGCCGGAGCACGTCCGCATCGAGGCCGTGCTCGACGACGGCAGGCCCGCGTCGCGCCGCGAGGCCGCGCCGATCAGCTTCGAGGGGAGCCATTACTATCTCTGGACGGCCGCGCGCCGCTTCGTGCTCCGGGGCACGCTGTCGCTCGGGGGCGACCTTACGCTGCTCGTGGCCGGCCCGCTCAACACGTTCGAGGCCGACGTGACCGGCGGCTCGGTCGCCGAGGGCGCGCGGCTCTCGGGGCTCTCGGGGGCGGCGGTCCACTTCAGCACCGAAGGGGGCGAGGCGGCGCAGAGCGCGGGCCCCACGGTCTTCCAGCTCTCGCGCGCGGTGCGGGTGGGGCGCGAGATCGGCTTCGAGTACCGGCTCGTGATGCGGTCGGGCACCGACCTCGGCGTCGTGCGCCTGCCGCTCGCGTTCGGGGAGAAGGTGCTCGACGTCTCCGGCGCGAGCGGCTTCCGGGTCGAGGGCGGGGAGCTCGTGCTGCCCACCTCGGGCCGCGCCGCGGAGATGACGATCTCGGGCACGCTCCCGAAGGTCGGCGCCTTCTCGCCCGACCCGCGCTCGGCCTACGAGTGGTGGCTGTTCGAGTCCGACGCGGAGCACCGGCTCACCGTGAACGGCGGGCGCCAGGTCGACGCGGCCGAGTCGCCGATCCCGCGGACCCAGGCGACGTCGCGGCTCTTGCTCGTGCAGCGAGGGCAGAGCGTCGAGGTCAAGGTCGAGCCGCTCGCGGGGGTCGAGGTGCTCGCCGCGGTGGTGCGCGAGCACCGCCGCACCCTGGTGCTGACCGAGCGCGGGGACCTCGTGGCCGACGACGCGCTGAGCTACGAGAACAACGGCATCGACTACCTGACGTACGCGCCCGGCGGGCGGCCGATCTACCTGGCCACCGACGGCAAGGCGCAGCGGATCATGCACCAGCGCGCGGCCGCGGAGGAGGTCCTCGTCCCGCTGCAGACGGGGAGCCACACGATCCAGGTGCAGTCGCTGGCGCAGGCGGCGACGCGCTCGATCGGCGGAACCATGGCGCTGCCGATGCCGAGCTACCCGCTCACCGCGAGCCGGATGGCGCTCACCGTCGGCCTGCCCGAGAGCGTGCTGCCGGTCGCGCTGCTCGGCGGCGACCGGCCGGTGTGGTTCGCGGACGCGGGCGACGCCCTCGCCGTGGCGATCGGCTTCGCGGCGGCGTGGATCGCTGTCCGCCCCGGGCCGGCGGCGGGCCGCGGGCGCGTCCGCGCGCTGCGCGTGCTGGGCGGGCTGGTCATGGCGGGCCTGTGGTTCGTGGCGCCGGCGACGTTCGTTGCGCTGCTGGTCGGGATCGCGACGGCCGCGGCGGCGTGGCTCGCGGGGCGGCTGTTCCGGGGCGCGAGCCGCGCGGCCGCGATGGTGGTGCTGCTCGTCGCGGGCGGCCTCGCGCTGCTGATCGGGCTCTTCGCGATCTCGGCGGGGCGCTACCAGAGCGGGGGGAGGGACGCCGCGTACGAGACTGTCGCGTCAGCGCCCGCCTCGGCGCGAAGGGCCAAGGACGACGACCAGGTCAAGGGCGGCGCCTCCCTCGCGCCCGGGGGCGCCGTGCTGGAGGGGGTGACGCCGGTCGCGCTGGCGCTCCCGAGCTACGCGAGGAGCCTCCACGTGAGCCGGGAGCTCGTCACGGAGGAGCGCGCGTTCCGCCCCGTGCTCGTCTACACGACGTCGTCGGCGCTCGTGCCGCTCGCGCTCCTGTGGCTGGCCGGGGTGGTGGTCCTGCTCGCCGCGCACAGGGCGCCGCTCACGGAGATCTACCGCCGCGCGTCCGCGCGCCTCGCGCGCAGGCCCGAGGACAGCGCGCCGGCGGGCTGACGGGGC
This sequence comes from Sorangium sp. So ce176, assembly GCF_051519835.1. NCBI lineage: Bacteria > Pseudomonadati > Myxococcota > Polyangiales > Polyangiaceae > Sorangium > Sorangium sp. So ce176. Next base: position 7,894,533 of record NZ_CP150371.1, on the reverse strand, counting down.
GCGCCGGCGCCGGAGGACGGGGACGCGCTGTCATGCGGAGAGCCGACCGGCTGTTCCAGATCGTGCAGCTCCTCCGCCGGCGCCGCGTCACGACGGCCGCGCGCCTCGCGGAGGAGCTCGAGGTATCGGAGCGGACCATCTACCGCGACGTCCGCGATCTCATCGCGTCGGGCGTGCCGATCGAGGGGGAGGCCGGCGTCGGCTACGCGCTGCCCCGCGGCTTCGATCTGCCGCCGCTCATGTTCCAGGAGGACGAGATCGAGGCGCTCGTGCTCGGCGCGCGCATGGTGGGGAGCTGGTCCGATCCGGCGCTCGTGCGCGCCGCCGGGCGCGCGCTCGCGCGGATCGAGGCGGCGCTGCCCGATCGCCTCCGGCCGAGGGTCGCCGCGAGCGCGCTGTTCGCGCCGAGCTTCCACATCCCCGAGGGCGCCACCGCGCACCTCGCCGCGCTGCGCGCCGCGGTGAGCGAGCGCCGCAAGATCCGCTTCGGCTACGCGCGCGCCGACGGCGCCCGCTCGACGCGGACGGCGCTCCCGCTCGGGCTGTTCTTCATGGGCACCGGCTGGTCGCTCGCCGCCTGGTGCGAGCTGCGCGGCGCCTTTCGCGGCTTCCGCCTCGACCGCATGAACGATCTCGAGACGCTCGGCGCGCGCTTCGAGGAGACGGCGGGCCGGACGCTGCGCGACTACTTCCTGTCCAGAGAGGCCGAGGCCGAGGGCAATCCATGAACGTGACGGGGCTCCTGCGCGCGCGGTGGTCGCCTGGGCTCGCCGTGGCGCTCGCGCTTGTCGCGCTCGTCGCGCTCCGGATCGCGCAGCTCGGCCGCCCTCCGGACGTCGCGCCGGCCAGCGCGCCGCCCGAGGCGTTCTCGGCCGAGCGGGCCCGGGAGCACCTCGCGCGCATCGCCGCGGAGCCGCGCCCGACCGGCACCGCGGGCCACCGGCGGGCGCGCGAGTACCTGCTCGCGCGGCTCGCGGAGCTCGGCGTGCAGGCCGAGGTCCAGCGCGCCTCGGTGCTGAGCCGGCAGTGGGGCTTGCCGTACGACGCCGCGCGCGTGGAGAACGTCGTGGCGCGGCTGCCGGGCGCGGACAGCACCGGGGTGGTCGCGCTCGTCGCGCACTACGACTCGGTGCCCGGCAGCCCCGGGGCCGCCGACGACGGCAGCGGGGTCGCGGCGCTGCTGGAGACGCTGCGGGCGCTGAGGAGCGGCGCGCCGCTGCGCAACGACGTGCTGCTCCTGTTCACCGACGCGGAGGAGGGCGGCATCCTCGGCGGCAAGGCGTTCATGGCCGAGCACCCGCTGCGCGGCGAGGTGCGGATCGCGCTGAACTTCGACGCCCGCGGGGCCGGCGGCGTCGTCGCGATGTTCGACACCGGGCCCGGGGACGCGTGGCCGGTGCGCGAGCTCGCCCGCGTCGCGCCCTACCCGGTGGCCTCGTCGCTGTTCCCCGAGGTCGCGCGGCGCATGGGCCACAGCACCGACCTCAGCGTGTTCAAGCGGGCCGGCATCCCCGGGCTGAACTTCGCCTTCAGCGACGCCGCCGCGCACTACCACACGCCGTCCGACACCCTGGGCAACCTCGACCTCCGGAGCGTGCAGCACGCCGGGGATCAGGCGCTGTCGCTCGCGCGGCGCTTCGGCGCGCTCGACCTCGGGCACCGGGACCGCGAGGACGCCGTGTACTTCAACACCTGGGGCGCCCACCTCCTCGCGCACCCGATCGGCTGGGTGCCGTGGATCGCCGCGCTGATCGCCTGCCTGTTCGCGGGCGTGGCGGCGCTGGCGCGGCGGCGGGGGGCCGCGTCGCTGGGCCGTATCCTCTCGGGATCGCTCGCCTTTCTGGCGCTGCTCCTCGGCGTCGCCGCCGCGGTGGGCGGGCTCGCGTGGGTCCTGCGGCGCGTCCACCCGGTGCTGCGGGTGATGCCGTTCGAGCCGTACAACGCGCCCGCGTACCGGCTGGCGCTCGCGCTCCTCGCGCTCGCGGCGTCCGCGGCGGGCTACCGGCTCGTCCGGGCGCGCCTCGGGGCCTGCGACGCCGCCCTGGGCGCGCTGCTCCTCTGGCTCGTGCTGCTCGTCGCGGCGAGCCTCTCCATGCCGGGCGCGAGCTTCTACTTCGCCTGGCCGCTCGCGTCCGCCCTGCTCGGCGTCGCGGCCGTGATGATCCGGCGCGGCGGCGCGCCGTCCGCGCCGGCTCCGACGTGGCCCACGTGGACCGACGCCGCGCTCCTCGTCGCCGCCGCGGCGCCGGCGGTCGCGCTGGCGGTGCCCGGCCCGTACCTGCTCTTCGTCGCGCTGGGCCTTCCGATGGCGGCGGCGCCGGCGCTCGCTGTCGCGCTCGTCTTCGGGCTCTTCCTGCCGCACGCCGAGCTCCTCGGCGGCGGCCGCTCGCGGCGGCTCGCGCTCGCCTTCGCGCTGCCGGGCGCCCTGGCGCTCGCCGTCGCCTGCGCGACGGGCGGCTTCAGCGAGGCGCGGCCGCGGCCGGCGAGCCTCGCCTACGCGCTCGACGCCACGGCCGAGCAGGCCCACTGGCTCTCGGCCGACAGGGACCTCGACCCGTGGACGGCCGCCCACTTCCCGGACGATCGCGCGCAGGCGCCCTCGTTCGCGGTGCCGTTCGTGCGGGTGACCCGCCAGAGCGAGGCGCCTGTCGCCGCGCTGCCGCTGCCGTCGCTCGCGGTGCTCGGCGACGTCACGCGCGGCGGCGTGCGGTCGCTCCGGCTCCGCGTCGCGTCGCCCCGCGGCGCCCCGTGGCTGCTCGCCGAGGTGGCGTCGCCGACCCCGGTGCTCCGCGCGGAGGTGGACGGCCAGCGCGTGGAGGAGTCGGCCCGCGGGGCGCAGGTGAAGCGCGACGTCCGGTGGGGGTTCACCTACATGGGATTGCCGCCAGGGGGCATCGAGTTGTCGCTGGAGGTCGAGGACTCCGGCCCGGTCGAGATCCGGCTGATGGACCAGACCTACGAGCTCCCGCGCGACCTCGTGCGCGCGCCGCGGCCCAGGGACATCATGGGGGTGCCGTACCGGCTCGCCGATTCGACGTTCGTGAGCGGGTCGTTCTCGCTCTGATGGCGCGTCGGCGGGTCGTGCCTGGTTTCATGGAAGAGAGATAGAACCACAGAGGCACAGAGGGCACAGAGGGAAGAGAAGAGAGAAGAGAGATAGATAATTATTCTTTCTTCTCTCTCCTCTGTGCCCTCTGTGCCTCTGTGGTTCAAATTCTTCTCTTCTGTGCGCCCCGCGCGCTCAGTCGACGAAGATGGGCTCGCAGTTCGTGAACGCGAGCGTCGACTGGATCACGAAGTTCGACTCGGTCGTGTGCCGCTCGGCGTGGAAGAAGTCGAGCGGGTACTCCTGGCCGGGCACGATCCCGAGCTCCTCGGCCATCCGGTCGAGATCGAGCTCGTCGGACTGGGGGCCGTGGAGGCCGCCGAGATCGATGGCGAGACGGTTGTTGATGAACACCCAGAGATCGTCGTCGCCGGTGAACGAGAACACCTCACCGCCGCTGTACACGAACTTCATGTGAAGCTCGAACGTGAAGTGGAAGTTGTGCTGCCTGCCCTCGTTCCCGAAGCCCCCCCCGTCGATGGGGAAGAACGCCCGGTTGTCGTAGGTGGCGATGCCGTCCGCGCCGACAACGGGCGTGATGGTGAACTCGATCGGCATGTTCACCCCCTGGACGTCGCGGTACCACTGATCGAACTCTTCCGGCCCCGTCGTGTGCGCGGTGCCCCTCTGGTGTGCATAGACGGGCTTCTGATCCGGGCCCAGCTCGCGCGCGACGATCCCCTTCAGGCCGCTGCCCGTGAACGTCTCGAAGTCGGGGTGCCCCTCCCCGTCCTCGTAGGCGCGGAAGTCGCGCACGATCCCCGTGAGCTTCGCGTCGCACCCGCTGCCGCTGCCGCTGCTGCCGTTGCCGTTACCCGCGCCCGGCCCCGCCGCCACGCCGCTCCCGAAGTCGTCGCCGCCCGCGCCCGACCCGTTCCCGGCGCCGGCGCCGCTGTCCCCGGAGCCGCTCGACGCGTTGTCGCCGCCGCCGCAGGCGACGCCGGTCAATGCCAGCAGGATTGCGAGCGGAACGTACCAGTTCGATTGCAGGCGAAGCATGCGAAGTCTCCTTTTTACGCGGGTTGCGCGTGGTGCGCGGACAGGCGCCACGGCAGCCAAAGCAAACAGCCACCGAGGGCGCAAGAGAGAAAACGATCTTATCCCGTCGCGATGTCGAGGCGACGTACAAATTCATCTTCGTGCGACGGCGGCAGGACGCCGCAATGCGGCGATATGTAGGTTCCTTATCGAGAGCCGCCGCCGCAGTGGGCGCCGAGGCGCCGCGCCAGCGCGGGCGGGAGGCGCTCGCACAAGCCGTCCGGCCTGGGCAAGGGCTCGCGCCGCGCCGTGTGCCAGAACAGCACAGGACCGAGCCGGCGCGCTCGCGCGTCGGCCATGAGCGCGGCCATGGCCTTGCCGGTGTAGACAGGCTCCAGCGAGATGCCCTCGGCCGCGAGCGCCTCGCAGGCGGCGAGCGACGCGGGCGTCGGCGAGCCGTAGCCGCGGCCGAGGTGGCCGTGGACGAGGTCGATCGGGGCCGCGGGGGGCACGGGCGCGACACCGGCGCGCGCCAGGAACGCGCGGAGCTCGGCCGTGAGGGCGCGCAGGCGGAAGCGCGAGGCGAGGAGGCGCTCGACGACGGCGACGGCGACGACGCGCGAGCGCAGGCCGCCGAGCGAGAGGCCGACGGCGAGGCCGGCGGCGGTGCCGCCGGAGCCGAACGCGACATAGACGCGCGCGGGCTCGGGGAGCTCGCCGGCGCGGACCTGCGCGCACAGCTCGAGCGCCGCGCGCGCGGCCCCCACCATGCCGAGCGCCGACGTGGCGCCGAGCGGCACGATCGCCGCGCCCTCGGCATCCCGCGCGCGGAGCGGCAGGAAGAGCGACGGGCGCGCGAGCGCGAGCTCGAGGCGCGACGGATAGAAGCGGATCGAGCTCGGCCCCGAGGCCGTGAGCGCGAGGTTGTCGATCACCGCGCGGGAGAGGTCGGTCCAGAACAGGTGCGCGTTCACGCGCCGGCCGAGGCGCTCCGCCGCGACGACGAGCGCCGCCACGTTGCCCGAGCCGATGCCGCCCGCCGCCGACCACGCCGCCGCCGTCGACAGCGGGGGCGCGGCGAGCAGGTAGTCGAGCTTGCGCATCTTCATCCCGCCGTGGACGGGCTCGCACAGGTCGTCGCGCTTGATCCCCAGGAAATCGAGGCCGAGCGCGGCGGCGAGCCGCGGCAGCGCCGTGACAGGCGAGGGCCCGACGACCCAGCCGAGCCGGGGGATGCGGTCGATCATCCGGAGGGCGTCTACGTCGCGCAACGAGGGCTCCTCGCGGAGGCGGCGGTTGTCAGCCGGCCAGGCGCTCCGTCGGTCAGCGGGTCATACACGCGGGCGATCGGGTACTCCGACGCGCGGGTGGGTTCAACCCGGCGTGCCGGCGCGCTGCCCCGCGAGCACCGCGTCGGGCTCCAGCACGAGGAGGCGCACGCGCCCCGAGGCGCAGAGCCGGCCCTGCTCGTCGTGGACCGAGCCCTCCCAGACCTGCGTGCGGCGCCCGCGGTCGATCGGCCGCGCGACGGCGCGGAGCCGACCCGACCGGACCGCGCGCAGAAAGCTCGTGTGGTTCTCGAGCCCGACCACAGTACGGCCGTCCGGCAGGGCGTTGAGCGCCGCGCCGATCGACGCCAGCGTCTCGACGATCCCCGCGTGCACGCCGCCGTGCACGATGCCGTAGGCCTGCCGGTGCTGCGGGCCGATGTCGAGCTCGGCCTCGACCTCGTCGCGCGTGGCGCGGATCAGCCGCAGGCCCATGGCGTTGATCCAGCCGTCGATGCCCGCCGCGTCGAGCGCGGCGGCGAAGTCCTCGGGATCCCCTTCGGCCATGGGGGCAGCCTAGACCACGCGCCGCCGGGATCGGCGGGCGATTTCGCGCGGGCGCGCGCGCGCGTCAGCCGGGGGGCTGCTTCGTCAGGAGATCGGCGTACTCGTCGCGCAGCTGCGACTTCAGGAACTTGCCGGTCGAGGTGCGCGGGATGCGCTCGACGAAGAGGACCTCGTCCGGGAGCCAGAACCTCGCGAAGCGGGGCTCGAGGTGGGCGCGGAGCTCGTCCTTCGAGGCGGCCTGCCCCGGCCGCAGCACGACGGCCGCGAGCGGACGCTCGCCCCAGACCGGGTGGCGCGCGGCGAACACAGTGGCCTCGAGGACGGCGGGGTGGCTCATGAGCGCGTTCTCGAGCGCGACAGAGCTGATCCACTCGCCGCCCGACTTGATCACGTCCTTCGCGCGATCCGTGATGCGCATGTACCCGTCGCCGTCGATCGTCACGACGTCGCCGGTCTTGAACCAGCCGTCCTTCGTGAAGCGGTCCTCGCCCTCGTCGCCGAAGTACGACGAGGCGACCCAGGGGCCGCGCACCTCGAGCTCGCCCATGCTCCGGCCGTCCCAGGGCAGCGGCTGGTCGTCGGCGCCGACGTGGCGCTGGTCGATGAACGGGACCGCGTAGCCCTGGGAGGCGCGCGTATCGAGCTCCGCGGCGGCGTCCAGGTCGAGGCCGTGGCGGAGGTGCGCGATGGTGCCGAGCGGGTTGGTCTCGGTCATCCCCCAGGCGTGCGTGACAACGAGCCCGTGGCGCGCGAGGAAGCCGTCGATGAGCGCGGGGGGCGCCGCCGAGCCGCCGATCACCATCGCGCGCATCGACGAGAGATCCCAGCGCTTCGGGTGCTCGTCGAGGAGCGCGAGGATGCCGAGCCAGATGGTGGGGACGCCGGCGGCGAACGTGACGCGCTCCCGGGCCATGAGGTCGAGCAGCGACGCGGGGTCGAGGTGCGGGCCGGGCAGGACGATCCTGGCGCCTGTCGCGACGGCCGAGTACGGCAGGCCCCAGGCCATCGCGTGGAACATCGGCACGACGGACAGGACCACGTCGCTGTCGCGGAAGCCGAGCGCGTCGTGCATGCACGAGACGAGGGTGTGGAGGACGATCGAGCGGTGGCTGTAGAGGACGCCCTTCGGGTTGCCCGTCGTGCCGGAGGTGTAACAGAGCATGGCCGCGGCGCGCTCATCGAGCCGGGGGAAGTCGAAGTGATCGGGCTCGGGCGCGAGCAGCGCCTCGTAATCGAGCCCGTCGCCCTCCACGGGCCCGTCGTCGCCGATGACGATGACGCGCTGGACGCAGCGGGCCTGGGCCGCGAACTTGCGGTAGAGCGGGAGGAGCGAGCGGTCGACGACGAGGACCCTGTCCTCGGCGTGCGAGGCGATGTACCCGAGATCGCTCGGGTGGAGGCGCAGGTTGAGGGTGTGGACGACCGCGCCCATGGCCGGGACGCCGAGGTAGAGCTCCAGGTGCCGGGCGTGGTTCCAGCAGAGCGTCGCGACGCGGTCGCCCGCGCGGACGCCGAGCCGCGTCAGCGCGTGCGCGAGCTTCGAGGCGCGGCGGTGGAGATCGGCGTAGGTCGCGCGGGAAGAGGTCCTGTCCGGGTTCTGCGTCACGATCGCGCTGCGGGCGTGGTACGTCCTCGCCCGCTCGAGGAAGTGCGTGATCGTCAGCGGATAATCCATCATGCGGCCGGCGAGCATGGGCGGTGCCTCCTTGTCCCGCGCGGGGCGCGGGGATCGGTCGAATCGGTCGAGCGGGATGAGGAGGGCTCCGCGAGGACGCCGCGACGCGCGGCGCTGCCCCCCGGGGGCGTAGGCTAGCGGTTCGCGGGCGGCGCGGGGGAACGCAGCGGCGCGATCGCCGGCGGCCGCCCGGTCGGGACGCCGGGCGAGCGTGAGGGGCCCTTGGCGCGCGATCGCAAGATCCTCCAAGAACGCGCGGGGCGGGAGCCCCAGAATGGCCGTCGACCGGAGATGGTCACACCAGAAGGAGAACGCTCATGGCCGAGATCATTCTTCACCAGTATCCATTGTCGCTCTTCGCGGAGAAGATCCGCCGGATCCTCGCGTACAAGAAGGTGGCGTGGCGATCGGTCGAGCAGCCGATGATGGCGCCGAAGCCCGAGCTGACGCCGCTCACCGGGGGATACAGGCGGATCCCGGTCCTGCAGATCGGCGCGGACGTCTATTGTGACACGGCGTGTATCGCCCGGCGCCTGGAGGAGCTCCAGCCGGAGCCTGCCTGCTTCCCGGCGGGCCAGAGCGGGCTGGCCGCGATGATCGAGGACTGGGCGGATCATCGGTTCATGGCGCAGGTCGTGCCGCCGATGGTTGTCGAGCTGTTCCCTGTCCTGCCGCCGGGCATCCTCAAGGATCGCGCGGCGATGTCGCCGGCGCTGAGCAAGGAGGCGATCTTCGGGGCGGCGCCGCACGCGCTGAGCCAGGCGCGGCTGTCGTTCGATCGGCTGGAGGGACAGCTCCGAGAAAGGCCGTTCCTGCTGGGCGACGCGTTCTCGATCGCGGACGCGGCGTGCTTTCACCCGGTCTGGTTCCTGAAGCAGAGCGCCCGGCTGTTCGCCGAGATCGAGGCGCGGCCGGCGCTCGCGGCGTGGTTCGCGCGCATCGAGGGGTTCGGCCCGGGCGACGCCCGGCCGATGACCCCTGCCGAGGCGCTCGCGATCGCCCGCGCGTCCGAGCCGGCGGACGTCGCCGGCGGGGAGGTCACGGGAGCAGAGGAGCTCCGGCCGGGAGATGCGGTGACGATCGCGGCCGACGATCACGGGCCCGAGGAGAGCCGCGGCGTGGTGGCGCGGATCTCGGCGTCCGAGATCACGGTCCGGCGGCGCGATGCGGCGGTGGGGGAGATCGCGCTGCACTTCCCGCGCGCGGGGTATCGGATCAGGAAGCCGTGAGCCGCGCCGCCGTGGCTCACGGCGAGCGCCGCTACCGCTTCGTCTTCTGGTACGTGCCCACGAGCTCGACATGGGCGAGCACGTGCCCGGCCATCGCCTGTTCGAGCTGGGCCTTCGTCGGTGTGCCGAGGTTGGGCAGGACCGTATCGAGGGCATAGAGCTTGTGGAAATAGCGGTGCCTGCCGACCGGCGGGCAAGGGCCACCGTAGGTCGGGCGCTTCCAGTCGTTCAGGCCCTGGCGGGCGCCCTCGGGGAGGCCGCCGTCCGCAGCGCCTGCGGGCAGGTCGTTCGCCGTGGGCGGGAGGTTATAAACCACCCAGTGCACCCACGTGGTCTTCGGGGCGCGCGGGTCGGGCGCGTCCGGGTCGTCCACGATGAGCGCGAGGCTGCGTGTGCCCGGCGGCAGCGAGGACCAGGCGAGCGGCGGGGATCGATCGGCCCCCTCGCATGTGTGCTCCATCGGGATCTCGCCGCTCTGCGCGAATGCCGGCGATGCAAGGCTCAGCATGGTTTTCCCCCCTCCCGGGGGCTGCTCGGCGGCGCGCTCACCGCTCGGAGCGCGCTCGGCCGCGGCGCACGAGATGAACACGAGCGCTCCGAGCATGGAACGGGCAGCACGGGTCATCGGCGGACGCTCCCTCCCCCTGCACACCAACGTGCGTCCGGACCCGCGCCGGCGCCATGGCGCCACGCCGTCGATCGCCCTTTTCATGGCCGTCGCGGCCGCTCACCTGCCTGATCTCCGGCGCGCAGGATCCAGGATCTGGAGGCGATCGAGCGATCGAGCCAGGAGGCGGCGTCAACCTGGAGTCAGGTGGAGCTCCGTGTTCGCTGCGCGGGCGCGTGGAGCGCGCGGAATGCGCGCATGTGAAAGCGGCGTTGCTCCTCGGGATAGATGTGCTCCTGCCCGACCGGGCACGCGCGGCGCGACAGGCATCCTCCGGTCATGCACGCCGCGCCGGCCTGCGCGCCGAGGTGACCGACGCAGGCGGCGACATCGTAATTGCCGGGGGAGAAGGCGGCTACGGGGCAGGCGCGGAGACAGGGCCTGTCGGCGCACGACGCGCAGGGGCTCGGGAGGTCGTTGCGCGGCGAGAGCGACAGCCGCTCCGGGAAGACGAGCGCGGCACGATAGCCGTGCCAGAGGCCGAACCGCGGGTGGATGAGGATGCCGAGAGGCGAGGGGTACACCGCCTCGGCCCGCTGCGCCCAGCGCTGGAACGGCCAGTAGGGAGGGCCGGTGAACGGGAACAGGGCGGCCGCGCCGAGCTCCGCCGCGAGCGCGGAGACCACCGCGAAGGTCCAGTCGTCGAGCGCGAGATCGGGGGCGTCCTCCCGGGCGCGCGAGAACGCGCGCCACATCGACGGGCCGGCGTTGCCGAGCAGGACGAGCGTCCCCGCCGGGAGATCCCCTGCGGGGGGGACGCCGTCGTCGTCGCGAGGGTGGAACCCGCCGCGCAGGGGGATGCCGGCGTGGTCGCAGCGCGCCGAGAGGGCAGGCCAATCGATGAGCATCGCGGCGCGATTAGAGCGCCGGGGGCGGCGCGGCAAGCGCGCGATGGGACGGAGCGGCGCGCCGAGCGGGGCGGCGGTCGTGGCTGCGGGGCGCGCGGGAGCGTCGGCTCGTGGGTCTCTGGGACCGCCGGCGAGCGCGAAGGCTTGCGGCGCTCGCGCGGGGGCTCCGTCGCCGGCCGTTCGTGTCGAGCTGTTGGCGCTGAGCCGTTCGCGCGCTCTCCTCCCCGGGGCGGGCGTTATGATCTAGAGTGGCGCCGTGGCCCGGAGGCTCCGTTGCCGGCTCGGGATGACGACGCAGTCCCCCCTCGCCCACGCCGCGCGCGCGATCGGCCGCGCCGCGCGCGGGATCGCGAGCGCGGGATGAGCGCGCCGCGGCCGCTGGTCACGCTCCACTTCGCCCAGACGCTCGACGGCCGCATCGCGACGCCGGGCGAGCGCGTGGGGCTCAGCACGCCGGCGGGGATCGAGCACGCCCACCGAGCGCGCGCGGGCCACGACGCGGTGCTCGTCGGGATCCGCACCGTCGTGATCGATGACCCGCTCTTGACCGTGCGCGCGTGCGCAGGGCCCCAGCCCGCGCGCGTCGTGCTGGCGAGCACCCTCGGCGTGCCGGAAGGGGCGCGGCTGCTGATGGCGTCGGGGCAGCCGTCGTCAGGGCAGCCGCCGGGCGGGCGCGTGATCGTCATCGGGGCCGCGGGGCGGGCGACGGACGCGGCGCGGGCGCGGCTCGAGGAGCGCGGGGCGGAGGTCGTCGTCGTGCCCGCGAACCACAGCGGGCGCGTCTCGCTGCCGCACGCGCTGGCCGAGCTCCACGCGCGCGGCGTGCGGCGGCTGCTCGTCGAGGGGGGCGGCATGGTGCTCACGTCGTTCCTGCGCGCGCGGCTCGCCGACCGCGCGGAGGTCGAGATCGCGCCGCGCCTGCTCGGCGATACGGCCATCCCCGCGGTCGGCGCGCTGGGAGACGCGCAGCTCGCGTCGGCGATCGACCTGCGCGAGCCGGCGGTCGAGCTCCTGGGAGGCAACGTGCTGCTGCGAGGAGAGATTGGCTATCCCGACTGACACCGGCGCGCCGCCCGCGCGCGAGCTCTGGTTCCTCGGACCCGGCCTCGTCGAGGTGCGGCAAGGCGCGCCGCCGCGCGAGCCCGGGGCCGGCGAGGTCGTGGCGCGCGCGCTCGCCTCGGGCGTGAGCCAGGGGACGGAGCTCCTCCTCTACCGCGGCGAGGGGCCGACGCCGTTCGATCCGTCGCTCGACGCGCCTGGCGCGCCCACCTATCCGCGCCGCTACGGCTACGCGTGGGTGGGCGAGGTCGTCGCCCGCGGCGAGGGCGCGGCGACCGCGCCCGGCGACCGCGTGTTCGCGCTGGCGCCGCACGGCGATCTGCACCTCCTCGGCCCGGGCGCGGCGCGCGCGCTGCCCCGCGCGATCCCGGGCGAGCGCGCGGTGCTGGCCGCGAACCTGGAGACGGCGATCACGTGCGTGTGGGACGCAGGGATCGGGCTCGGGGACGCGGTGGTGGTGCTCGGCGGCGGCGTCGTCGGGCTGCTCGTCGTGGCGCTCGCGCGGCGCGCCGGCGCGGAGGTCCTGCTGGTCGAACCGAGCGAGCGGCGGCGCCAGGCCGGGCTCGCCCTGGGCGCGGCCGCGGCGATCCGGCCGGAGGACGATCGGCCGCAGGGCGACGCGGACGCCGTGATCGCCGCGACCGGGGACCCGAGCGAGCTCGATCGCGCGATCGCGCACGCGGGGCGCGAGGCGACGGTGACGGTGGCGTCGTTCTACGGGGCGCGCACGAGCCCTGTCGCGCTCGGGTCGGCGTTCCACCGGCGCCGGCTGCGCCTCCGCGCGAGCCAGGTGTCGACGATCCCGCCGGAGCGCGCGCCCCGCTGGGACCACGCGCGGCGCTTCGCGCTTGTCTGCGCCCTGCTCGAGGACGCCGCGCTCGACGCGCTGCTGGACCCGCCCGTCCCGCTCGACGACGCGCCGTCGGTGTACGCCGCGCTCGCGGCCGAGCCGGGGGCGCGGCTGCAGACGGTCTTCCAGTACGGATCGCGATCGGCTACGCGGTAGGCACGAGCCATGTTCCTCCTCGGCGTCAGCGATCACGTGATGATCGCGCACAGCTTCTCCGATCCGTTCTTCGGCCCGGCGACCCGGATGCACGGCGCGACGTACTCCGTGGAGGTCGAGATCCGCGCCAGGGCGCTCGGGCCGCACCACGTGGTCATGGACATCGGCGCGCTGCACGCGTCGCTGCGCCGGGCGCTGGACACGATCGACTACCAGAACCTCGACGAGCACCCGGCCTTCCCGGGGCGCACCTCGACGACCGAGCGCGTGGCCGAGCACGTGGCCGGGCTGCTCGCCGCGGACATCGCGAAGCTCCCCGAGGGCGACGCGCCGCTCCCCGGCGCGACGCTGCGGGTGCTCGTCCGCGAGTCGCCCACCGCGTACGCGGGCTTCGAGCGGGACCTGTAGCGCGCGGCGCGTTGTGCCGCGCTGCCCGCGGGGGTAGCTCAGGCCGAGCGGCTCTCCAGACCCATGCGCGTCGCCTGGATCGTCTACGGCGCCCTCGACCAGACGACGGGCGGGTACATCTACGACCGGCTCGTCGTGGAGCGGCTGCGCGCGTGGGGCGACGTCGTGGAGGTCGTGTCGCTCGATCCGGCGCCGCGATCGCGCGCGCTGGCCGGGATCGCGCTCGCGCGGCGCCTCGCCCGGATCGACCCGGCCGTGGTGGTGGGGGACGAGCTCTGCTTCCCGGAGCTCGGGCCGGCGTTCGCGGCGCTGCCGCGCCGGATCGGGCGCGCGCTGCTCGTGCACCACCTGAGCGCGTGGGAGCTGCCGCCCGGCCCGCGGCGCGCGGCGCTCGCGCTCCAGGAGTCGGCGGTGCTCCGGCTCTCCGACGCGCGCCTCGCGACGAGCGCGACGACAGCGGCGCGGCTCCGGCGCGAGCACGGGGTCGACCGGGTCGACGTGGCGCCCCCGGGCGCGGACCGGCTCCCGTTGCTGCCCCGCGCGCCGCGGGGCGGCGGGCCGCTGCGGATCACCTTCGTGGGGAGCTTCATCCCGCGCAAGGGGCTGCTGGAGCTGCTCGCGGCGTTCGAGCGGGTCGGGAGCCCGCGCGCGACGCTCGCGCTCGTCGGCGACGCGGCGCGCGACCCGGCCCACGGCGAGCAGGTGCGCCGCGCCATCGCGGCGTCGGCGTTCCTGCGGGCGCGCGTCGTGGTCCCCGGCGTGCTCGGCGACGGCGCGCTCGCGGCCGAGCTCGCGGCGACGGACGCGCTGATCCTGCCGTCGCGGCTCGAGGGCTACGGCATGGTGCTCACCGAGGCGGTCCGCGCCGGCGTGCCGGTGCTCGCCGCCCGCGCCGGCGCGATCGCGGAGGTGGTCCAGGACGGCGCGGAGGCGCTGCTCTGGGACGACGGCGAGGGCCTGGCGCGGGCGCTGTCCCGCTTCCTCGACGACGCGGCGCTGCGCTCGAGCATGAGCCGCGCGGCCGCGGTCCGGTCCGCGGCGCTGCCCACGTGGGACGGCGCCGCCGCCGCGGTGCGCGCGGCGATCGCGCGGGTGGCGCCGGGGCGCTGAGCCGTCACTCCGCCGCGGCCGCCGGGGCGCGCAGGACGCACCGCTTGGCGCGGACGAACGCGTCGAACCGCGCCTCCTGCAAGCCATCCGCGTCGACCGTCCTGTCTTTCAGGAGGCACGCCTCCACCGAGAGCTCCGCTTCGTACGGATCCTTCTCGCGCGTTGTCTTGTGGTTGAGCTGACAGACGCCGTTGAGCCCGTCGTCCCCGAGGTGGACGGACACGTTCCAGGCTTTCTGGGTCGCGTCGAGCGACGCGCGGAGGATGATCCCCCAGAAGCCCTTCTTCTCCCGGATGGGGTCGTTGAAGATCATCACTTCGAACTCGTCGTCGGCTATCCCACAGTCCGTGTACCAGATTCGCTGGTGGTCCTCGTCGAACGCGACCGCTGTCTCCCCGTTGTTCCCCGTGTCGAGGAAGAACTGCGTCGCTCCCAGGGTGAGCACGGCTCTCCCGGCGACCAGCGGCGGCTCGAAGTCGCTGCCGCACCCGAGCGGCGCGAACAACAAGGCGGCTGCGATCGGTAGTCTGAGCATGGGTGTCCTCAGTCGTGAGGATCCAGCGTGCCCGATCCACAAGTCAATCCTCAAATCGACCGATTCACACGTTGATACATGACAAAATCAATTGTCTCATGGGAATGCGTGGCCGCTGAGCGGTAGAGAAAAGGGCCCGTCACGGCGCGCGTCTGCCAACCTCCGGGACGAATGAGAATCCACCTCATCCATGGCAATCCATGACGACTCGAGGGAATGAACAATCCCTTCGTGGTGTACCCCCCGACAGGGTGGGCTTTTCCGCGACCGACGTCCGCCCCAGCGACCACCTCGGAGCCGCTTCCCGCTACCCGCCGCCCGCGATCAGCCCCGCCGCCTCGTCCCGGAGCTGCCGCGTGAGCGCCGCGTCGTCGCCCCCGCCGTCCGCGAGGACCGCCGCTTCCCGCGCCTCGCCGAGCCGCACCCGCACCTCGACGTCGTCGAAGCCCGGCAGCGCCACTTGCAGGAGCGGCGCCAGCGTGCTGATCCCCCGGCGCTCGGCCCACCGCGTGACCGCCAGCCGCTTCGCCCGCGGCGAGTGCACCCCCGAGACGACCGCCACAGCGACCCGCCCCCCCGCCGCCGCCGCCGCGCGCAGCAGCGCCCCGGCGCTCGGGTGCCACGCCCCGAGCAGCGCATCGCCCGCGCCCGCGAACGCCGGATCCGCCTCGATGCGCCCCGCGGGGAAGTGGAGCAGCGCGCCGCCGCCGCGCAGGTGCCGCAGCGCGCGGCGCACGCCGGCGGTCCGCGCCGCGAGCTCGCGCCCGCCGAGCGCCCCGTCGATCGGCACGAAGAGCAGCCGCCGGCTCACCTCGGGCAGCGCGCGCAGGAACCGCCGCTCGGCCGCGACGATCATGAGATCGCCCCGGCCGAGGGCCGCCATCAGCGCGAGCGCGTCGTGGGCGCCGGGGTGGTTCGACACGACGAGGAGCGCCCCGCGCGGCGGGGGCGCGGCGTCGGCCGTCCAGCGCGCGCCGAACCCGGAGAGCGCCTCCCGCGCCGCCACGTGGATCCCCGCCTCGCCGGTGCGCCGATCGAAGCGCGCGAGCACGCGCCCGAGCGGGATCGAGGGGAGCGCGAAGGCCGCGCGCCCGGCGCGGCGCACCCACGCCGGCGCGCCGCCGAGGCCGAGCGCCGCGACCATCTCCTCGCCGGACAAGCTCGCCAGCTCTCTCTCCAGCGGCCCCGTCATGCAGGCCGTCTCTACCCGCGTCGCGCCCGCCACGCCAGCGCCCGCGTGTGGGGTTTGCCTCGAGGCGCGCCCGCTCTGTATGAAGAGAGAATGAAACCGATCTGCCCGGCTCCAGACGACTCCACCCGCCGCAGCGCAGAGGCTGCGCGTCCGCGTCGGACCCTCGCGGACCTCCCGGGGCCCAGGGGGCTGCCGTTGATCGGCAATCTGCACGAGCTCCACCCCGACCGCTGGCACCTGGAGTTCGAGCGGTGGTGGCGCACCTTCGGGGACATGTTCGTTGTGCGGATGGGCCGCCAGCCGATCCTCGTCGTGGCCGAGGGCGAGCTCGTCCGCGACGTGCTCCAGCGCCGCCCCGCCGTGTTCCGCCGCATGCGCACCATCGAGGACGTGTCGCGCGAGGCGGGCATGGTCGGGCTGTTCTCGGCGGACGGCGAGGCGTGGCGCAAGCAGCGGCAGCTCATCAATCCGACGTTCCACGCGCGGCACGTCGAGGGCTTCTTCCCGAGCATCCGCGAGATCACGGGCAGGCTGCGCGATGTGTGGTCGCGCGCGGCCGACGAGGGCGCGGCGCGCGACGTCCTCGGCGATCTCATGCGCTACTCGGTCGACGTCACCTCGTCCGTCGCCTTCGGGCGCGACCTCGACACGCTCTGCGGCGGGCCGGACGCGCTCCAGGAGCACCTCCAGCGCGTCTTCCTCGGCCTGAACCGGCGGATGCTCGCGCCGCTGCCCTACTGGCGGTACCTGGGCCTGCCCGCCGACCGCGCCTACGACCGCGCGCTGATCGCGGTGAAGCGGCTCATCCTCGAGATCGTGGCCGCGGCGCGGCGCGAGCTCGAGGGCGGCGCGGGCCGGCCCGCGCGGCCGCAGACGCTGCTGGAGCTCATGATCGTGGCGCGCGACGGCGACAACCCGAAGGCGCACCTCTCCGACGCCGAGGTCTACGCGAACGTGCTCACGATGATGCTCGCGGGCGAGGACACGACGGCGAACACGCTCGCGTGGATCCTCTATTACCTCGGCTCGCGCCCCGACGTGCAGGCCCGCGCCCGCGAGGAGGCGGACCGCGTCCTGGGCGGCGGCCTGATTCCCACCCTCGAGCAGAGCAAGCGCCTCGAGTACACGAGCGCCGTGACCCAGGAGACGCTGCGCATGCGCTCCCCGGCGCCGCTGCTCTACCTCGAGGCGAACCACGACACAGCGGTGGGCGACGTGGCGGTGCCCGCCGGCGCCGGCGTCGTGGCGCTCACGCGCGCGATCGGCCGGAAGCCCGAGTATTTCAGCGATCCCGAGTCATTTCGCCCCGAGCGCTGGCTCGCGGGCGCGCCCGCGACGCTGCCCCACGAGCCGCGGATGGCGCTCGCCTTCGGCAGCGGGCCGCGCATCTGCCCTGGCCGCTCGATGGCGCTGCTGGAGTGCGCCGTGACCGTGGGCATGGTCCTCCGGAGCTTCACGGTGCAGCTCGCGGATCACACGGCGCCGGTGCGGGAGCGGATGGCGTTCGCGATGCAGCCGGAGGGGCTGCGCGTGCGGTTCACGAAGCGCGCGTGCGCGTGAGGGCTCGGGCGCGCGCCTGTCGCTGGGGCGACCTCGCGGGGGGGCTCGGCTCGCTCGCGCGGCTCAGCCCAGGGGCGAGCGGTTCACCAGGGGGAACGGCTCGACCTCCGCGTCGTCGGGGTTCATCGAATCCCTGCTGTACCCCATCTCCTGCTCGGCCGTCGTGATGACGAACGGGCCACCGACCTCCTCGGGGTCGACCATGTCCTCGTAGTCTTCCGTGGCGTCGCCCTTGCCTGATGTCGCCGAGGCGAGATACTGCTCGGCGATCTGCTCGGCGAACTCGTCCACGACCTCGGTAGGGCCGTCCCCCGGGTCGGGGATGAACGCATGGCGGTCGTCCGCGCGAGCGGCGCTCTTGCGCGCTGCGTCCACGAAATCCTGTCCGTGGCCCCTGTTCATGGCCCGCTGAGAGCCGTCTTGCTTGATCTGCATGGGTGATCTCCTCGCTCGGCGGCGCGCTCTCACGCGCTTTCAGCAGCGCCGCCCGTCCGGTGTTCCGAGGTGAAGAGATGCACCGCGTGTACCAGGGCTGGATCGACGCCCTGAACAGCGCTTTGGCGAGGGGAGCTGATCGGTGCTCGCGCTCCGGCGCGCCGGCGCTGTGCCCGACGTGCGTCGGATGTAGCGGCATGCCACAGCCGGCGAGGCGCGCCGGTGCCACGATGCCCCGGCGCCGATGCGCGGTACGACGCCGCGGCGCCGCGTCGTACCGCCGTTCTTCCTGTGTCGAGCGCCTGTGTCGCCGGACGGCTCACCGACGGAGCGCTGCGATGAGCTCTTTGACGGAATCGTCGATGGAAAAGGGGGAGACCTGCGGCGCGTCAGCGCGGGGCGCAGGGCAGCAGCGATGTCCCTGCGCCCCGTCGCCTTGCCTTTACCAGCCGAGCTCCCCTTTGATCGCCGTGGAGAGCTGCGTGGCCATCAGCTCGTTCGTCTTGGCGCTCGGGTGCCAGTCGCAGCCGAGCCCGTTCGCCTCGCCGTTGTGCGCGGGGAACTCGAGGAGGCTCACCCGATCGTCGCCGCTCGCCTTCCGGTCGTTCACCACCTTGCCGATGTAAGCGCGCGCCCTGGTGAGCGCCTCGGCGCCCTCCGGGTACGAGTCGCTGAGCATGGGCCCGATGGTGCAGAAGATGAACGCCTCCGGGTAGTTCTTCCGGACCGTCTCGACGAGGCCCGCATAGGCGTTCGTGAACGGCTCACGGAACTGGGCGTCGCCCGGGACGTTGATGCTGAAGTCGTTCGTGCCCAGGTTGATCACCACGACCTGCGGCACCCACGACGAGAAGTCCCACGCGGGCTGCGCCTCGTCGGCGATCGTCCGGCCGTAGATCTTCGGCATGGTGTCGGCCGCCTCGTCATCGTAATTCCGGACCACGCCTCTTCCGGACCAGGCGACGATCGTTGTGTCGGCCCCGAGCAGCCGGCCTATCCGCGCGCTGTAGGCGAGGTAGTTGTTCTCCGTGTCGCTCGTGAAGGGGCAGGTCTCGTCCGCGCCGTCGATGCCGTAACCGGCGGAGATCGAGTCGCCGATCACCTCGATCCGGCGCTCGGGCGCCGGCGGGACGGGCAGGAGCGCCTCGCCCTCCGCCGGGACGAACTCGAGGAACTGCGTCACGCCCACCAGCGGCTCGGTCCGGCGGTGGAGCAGGAGGTCGTGCTCGCCGTCGGGCAGCCCATCCACGACCGTGTAGAGGTCCTCCTGGTTGTTGACCTCGAGGACGCCCTTGGACTCGCCGTCGACCACCACCTGGAAGAAGTTGGACTGATCCGGGGTCGACTCGTCGTTGAAGCGGACGCTGATCGATGTCCCCGAGAACCGCGTGACGATCGCGCTGCCAGCCCACGAGAAGCGGGGGCCTTCGGGCTTCGACGTGTCGAAGCGCCCGATGAAGCGGATCGTGTCACCGGACGAGCTGTCCCCGCCGGTGCCGCTCGCGCTCGACGTCGTCGCGCCCGCGCCGCCCTGGCCCGCGCCGCCCTGGCCCGCGCCGCCCTGGCCCGCGCCGCCCTCGCCCGCGCTCGCGGTGCTCGACGCGCTTGTCGAGGTCGATGAGCCTCCGCCCGGGCCCGTCGCGCTGTTCGGATCGTCGTCCCCGCAGCCGGTCATCAGCGCGGACCAGGCGATGCAGAGCACGGAAGCGAGCCTCGGAAAGGTGAAATAAGCCTCTGTTTTCATGCGCGCGAGGATGCTGCAGGTCCGTGGCGCAGACAACACCAATCTTCGCCTGCGAACCGGGGAAGACGCCGCGACGCGGGCGTGGACGTCCGGGCACGCGGACAAAGCATCTCCGGGATTGTCGCTCTCCGAGGCCGAGATTCAACGCGTCTCCGACGCGACGCGCGGGCCTCGAGCGAGGCGCGCGGGCGGCGGCGTCAGGCGCCCGCTGCCCCGCGCGATCAGGCGGGGGATCGTGTCCTTCGCGGCGGCTCGATCGTGGCCGAGCGGCTCAGTTCCAGGTCCGGTTCTGGCTCCGGTGCTCGGATCCGTTGTCGTCCGCCTGGGGCTGCTCGCGGCCCTGCGAGGCGCGCACGTCGTCGCGCTCGTGGATCCGGGTCGAGTACCCCTGCGGCAGCTCGTCGCCCATGAAGCGGCCGAACCCGGGCCGGCGCTCGGGCCGGTTGTAGAGGTCGCCGCGCCCGGCGCGCTCCTGGCTTTCGCGGCCCTGGTACCCGCGGTCCTCGTCGCGATCGTGGCGGCCGCTGAAGCCGCCCCGCTCGTCGCCTCGGCCGAAGTGGCCGGGATTCTGGTGCTCGTCGCCGCCTCGATAGCCGCGACTCTGGCCCTCGCCGCGCCCGTAGCCGTGGCTCTGTCCCTCGTGGCCGCGGCCCTGATACTCGTCCTGGCGGCCGTAGCTGCGGCCCTGATGCTCGTCCTGGCGGCCGTAGCTGCGGCCCTGATGCTCGTCCTGGCGGCCGTAGCTGCGGCCCTGATGCTCGTCCTGGCGGCCGTAGCTGCGGCCCTGGTGCTCGTCCTGCCGGCCGTAGCTGCGGCCCTGGTGCTCGTCGTGGCGCCCGTAGCCGTGGCCCTGGTACTCCTCCTCGCGCCCGTAGCCGCGGTACTGGTTCTCGCGATCCTGGTAGTCCTCGCGGCCCTGGAAGCCACGGCGCTGCTCCTCGCCGCGGCCATGGCCGTAGCCGCGGCTCTGTCCCTCGTGGCCGCGGCCCTGGTACTCGTCCTCGCGCCCGTAGCCGCGGTACTGGCTCTCGCGATCCTGGTAGTCCTCGCGGCCCTGGAAGCCGCGGCGCTGTCCCTCGCTCTCGCGGCCGTAGTGGTCGCGCCCGTAGGAGCCCCGACCCGGCCCCTCGTCCGGCCCTGTGAACCCGCGGTTCACGTCGCGACCGTAGTAACCGCGGTTCTCCTCGCGCCCTCGCTGCGCCGAGCCGAACCCGCCGCGCTCGTCCTCCGCGCCTCGCCCGCCGAAGTGATTGCCGCGCCCGCCGCTCTGCTCCCACGAGGGGCTGTCCTGCCCGTAGGCGCGGCGCTCCTCCTGCTCGCGGTAGCCGCGCCCACCGCGGTGATCCTCGCCGCCCGTGCCGTAGCCCCGGTATTCCTGCCCGTGCTGGCCGCCCGGCTGCCACTGCCCCCTGCCTTCGCCCCGACCTCGCTGTCCGTACTGGGGCTGTCCGTACTGGGGCTGTCCGTACTGGGGTTCCTGGCCCCGCTCGCCTTGCCGGCTGCCGCCGCTCTGGTTCGCGTAGTTGCCCCGGCTGTAGGAGCCTCGTCCGAACGCGTCACCCTCCTCGTGGCCACGGAAGTCGCGCTGATCGTGGTTCCCCTGAAAGCGTCCCTGCTCCTCCCGGCGACGCCAGTCCTCGCGCGTCCCCTCGTCACGGAAGCCTCGGTTCTCGTAGCGATCTCTTGCCATAGCGCTCTCCTGTCTGGGTGCTGGTTCGCAACCCTCGACGGCTCACACAGGCGGCACACCTGGTGAGCGGTGGGCCCACCTGCCCAGCAACCGACGTGCCCGGAAGGGCAACGGACGGGAAGGCGCGCTGACGACCTGCGCGGCGGCATCGCAGCGCCCAGCCGAGCGACTTCATGCGCCAAGACGCCACACGCTGGGGCAAGCTGTCACGCGTGGGGCGACCTCTCCCGTTCAGGACGAGCTTGCCGCGCCGGCGTGACTGCCGAGCTCGGATGTCGATGGCGGGGTGTGCAGCGCCGCGGGCCGCGGCGCTCGCCCGGTGCTCAGTACCGCGTCTCGCAGGGGTGCTGATCGGCGAACGCCTTCACGGCGCTCTTCGCGGACGACCAGGGGAAGTTCGTGTCGGTGATGGACCACGAGAGCGCGCCCGCATACCGGAGGTCGTAAAGGTCGCTCACGAACTTGTCGTAGGTCACGTTCATCCCGTCCATGTTGCTCGGGAACTCGCCCATCACGACGGGCTTGTCCGTGAGGCCGTACTCGGAGAGCGGCTTGTTGTACGGGAACCACTCGTTGACCCACCCGTACATGTGGACCTGGTAGAAGTCGACGTCCGCGCGGGTCCACGCCTGACCCCACTTGATCGCGGCGCTGCCGACGCTCACGGGCGCGCCCGTCGCTTCCCTCAGCACGGCGGCCGACTCCTTGGCGAGCGCCTCCATCTGCTGGTGCGTGACGAGGTCGAACTTGGTGGCGTCGCCCTCGAAGGGCGGGTCGTCGCCGTAGAGGCTCGGCCCCGTCATCGCCCACTCGGGCTCGTTGATGACGTCCCAGGCCAGCATGCGGTGCCGGTGCGGGCTCGACGCCACCGTCTGCGCGATCGGCCGGACGACGTTCTCGATGAGCCGGGCGCGACGGCCCGCGTCCGCG
This sequence comes from Sorangium sp. So ce176, assembly GCF_051519835.1. Lineage (NCBI taxonomy): Bacteria > Pseudomonadati > Myxococcota > Polyangiales > Polyangiaceae > Sorangium > Sorangium sp. So ce176. The sequence goes on along the minus strand of NZ_CP150371.1, from coordinate 7,872,526 downwards.
ACGATGGGCCCCATGCTCCAGACCGACAGGCCGCTCGGCGGGCTGTGCGTCGTCTTGTAGAACCCGTCGAACGAGAACAGCGTGAACATCACGTTCACCTCCGCCTGCTCCGCGAGCTCGAGCGCCGCCAGGATGTCCTGCACCGAGGTGCCCCCGAGCCCGGTCGGGTTGCCCTGCCCGTCGAAGGTGATCTGGTCGCCGTAGAAGCGCGGGTAGATCCACCAGCGGACCATATCGACGCCGTGAGCGCGCATGTCCTGCAGGTCGGCGAGCACCTGGTTCTTCTTTCCCGAGATGCCCGCCTGGCTCCACCGGGTCTGCCCGCCGAAATCCGCGCCGAAGTCGCGCCAGGCGTAGTTCACGCCGTACATGAAGCGCCGGTGGCAGTTGATCTCGACCCCGCCCTCGAACGCACAGGCGTCCTCCACGCCGGCGCAGGTGCCGTCTCCCCCGCTGGCGCCGGAGCTCGTCGCGGTGGGCCCGCCGCCCGTGCCCGCGGGCCCGCCGGTGCCCGTCGTGCCGCTGCCGCCGGTGCCCGTGGGCCCGCCGGTGCCCGTGCCCGCGGGCACGCCGCTGCTCGCCGTGCCGCTGCCCCCCGTGTCGCCGCCCGTGCCGTCCAGGCCGTCCGGATCGACGTCGTCCAGATCGCTGACACAGCCGGATCCAGCCGCGGAGAGCTGGAGCACCCCAACAAGAATAAGCCAGTTGCGCATGCCGCCATTATCGCCAGAAACGTGCGGTGAGCCAACCCGATTTGTTAATCGGTTCAGTGACTCGATGCGCAACGTTCTAGCTTTGTTACAAGATCATGATCCCAGCGGCCGCGAGCAGGTCATCGGCTCTCCTCACGGGGCACACAGGGTTCGCGCCTTACCGGGAAGGACCGCGCGGCCTCGGGTGAATGCCCATGTAGGCCGCCGCGCTCTTCGCCGCGGGGTCGTCCGGATAGCGCTCCACGAGGTCTTCCGCGAGGCTGCGGGCCTCGCCGATGCGGTCCAGGCGCACGAGCGCCCGCACGCGGAGCTGGCCGCGCTCGGCGGCGCGCGGGCTGTCTCCGACGTCGCGCGACGCCGCGTCGTCGAGCCGGAGCACCTCCTCGGGGTCGGTCGTCAACGCGGCGCGCATGCTGTCGATGGCGCGGGCTTCGGGGTCGATGTCCGGCGCCGCTTCCGGCGCGCGGGCGGCGGCGCTGGCGGTGGGCGGCGGGGCCGGTGGCGCGGGGGGCGGCTCATCGCGCCGCCGCGGGCTTTCGTCAGCGCTGGACTCCGCGCTCGCCGGCCGCGCCTTCGCGGCGGGGCGATCCTCGCGTTGCATGAAGAGGAGGGCCGCCGCGGCGAGCGCGGCGAGGGGCAGGCCGAGGAGCAGCGCGCGGCGGGGGCCGGCCGGTCGAGGGGCGTCCACGGCGGGCCACCGTAGCGCGGCGGAGCGGTCGGCGGTAGCGGCCGGCGCGACCTCGCGGCGGGCCCACCGCCAGACAGCACACGACCTCGGCGAGGCGCGCCGTGGTGTATGCGCTGCCTACGCCGTGGCTGCCTTGCGGCCGTCACCGCCGCACGCCTGGAGCTGCTTCCGCAACGCCTTGATGCGGACGTCGAGATCCCAGCTGGCGGCGTCCTCGACGGGTCGCGCGGCCGCCTGAACAAGGAGCGCGAGAGCGCGGGTGATCGCTTCGCGATCGTCGATTCCGTACGGGGCCCAGAGCTCGGCCAGCCTGACGTAGGCTCCTGCGCTCGTGGGGTGCGCCTCGATCTGCTCGCGCAGGATGCGCTCCGCCTCGATCCGCTCCCCCGCCACGTACAGCACCTCGGCACGATCGCAGACGAGGGGCAGTCTCCATGACTCCTGTTCCGCGGAGAACTGGGCGAGGATCTCCCCTTGCACCTCGGCCGCACGAAGCCCGACCGCCGCGTCTTGCCCCGCCACGTACGTGGCCACCATCGAGAAGTCGGACGCCCAGTTGAAGAGGACGCTGGCGTCGACCTCGAGGAGCTCGCCGGCGGCGCTCGTGGTCCGCAGCTCGGGCGTGAGCAGCGGCTGGAGCGCCCTCCAGAAGCGGATCCAGTGCTCCGTCGCCGCGATGTCGTCCTCGCGATCCGCGTGATCCTCGCCGAGCACCAGCAGCTCGTGCAGCGACTCCTGCGACGGGGGCTCGGGGCGCCAGCGCTTCCAGAGCTCGCACGCGGCAAGGGTGATGAAGTCGCGCGCATGCACGTCGGCGTGAGCCGGAGCGAACGGGAGCCATGTCTCTCGAGCCCACCGCACGGCAGAGCCGAACCGCGGCGTCTCCGCGATGAACGCGCCGTGGTCCACCCGGATGCCGAGCTGCTCGAGCCGAGCCGCGAGCGCGGAGGTCTCCAGCGCACACACCCTGTCGCGCGTCCAGACCGCATCGGCCAGCGGACGCGATGCCCGAGCATGCGACCGTGCCAGGCAGTCTGCCATGCACGCCGCCTCGTAGAACGGGACCTGAGCGAGCGCCGCGAGGCCCTCGATGCCCTGGATCTCAGGCTGCCACCGTATCTCAGGGGCGGACGCCGGGACCGCCGGGCGCGCGCTCACCCCGAGCGGCCTGTGGGGTGGCCTCTTCTTCCTCTTCTGCTCCTTCTCATGCTTTCTCTTCGCACGCCGCGCCGCGGCCCCATGATTCTTGCTCATCTCGTCATCGCTCCCGCCGCCATCCGAGGCCATGAAGGGTGGACGCGTCAAGCGGTTGTGAGGCTCGCGCGGCGCGGGATCTGCCGGAGACATGCATTCCGGAAGCCTTGGCGAATTTACCATCTCGCGACGGGTGGAGCGCATTTTTCATGGCGCGTCGCTCGTCCCATGGGCCGCTCCGTGACACCGCCTCACCCGCAGGTGGAGCTGGCCCTCAAGGGATGCCGAGGTCGCGCGCTACAGGCGAGCGGGGCAAAGAAGGTGCTGTGTGGCATCGCCGCGCCCGCCGGGCTGCCCTCAGGACAGGCCGTCATGCCCGTCGGCACGTTGACCCGTCTTTCCTTCTACGTTATGACCGCCACCCATCGTCAACACGGCTACGTGGAACCAGGACACGACACGAGGCCTCCCGCCGACCCCAGCCGCGTCATCGCCTCCCTCGCGCGCGATCGGGTGAGCCTCGATCTGAAGACGGTCGACCTCTGCTTCCTCGCGGGGCTCTACCTGCGCGCCGACAAGGCGGCCCTCGCGTCGTTCGAGGAGGACGCCCTCGTCGACATGTTCGAGCAGGTCTGCGATGTCGTCGATCCCGGCGCCGAGAACCCGCGCAAGCGCGCGACGCACGCGATCCAGCGGCTCCGCGAGCAGCGGATGCTCGCGCGCGTCGACGGCGCCGGCCTCGTGCGCGCGGGCGAATACGCGCTCACAAGGCTCGCTGCGGCGGTGATCGAGTACTTCCTCGCCGACGAGGCGCTCACGCGCGAGAGCCTGACGCTGCTCACCGGCACGCTCCGCGCGCAGCTCGCCGAGATCCTCGCCACCGCGAGGAAGGCCGAGGGCGACGGCGCGTGGCGCACGGACGTCGCCGGGCCGCTCCGCGTCACCGTCGCCGACCTCGTCTCGGGCATCGAGCGCAGGCAGCGCGGCCTCGACGCCCAGCAGGAAGAGGTGCAGGCCGAGATCGCGACGCTCCTGTCGGCCGACTGGTTCAGCGCCGTCGACCGCTGCCAGGGCCTGCTCGACGCGACGACCAGCACGCTCCGCGAGCTGAACGAGATCCTCCTCAGGGACACCCACCACTTCGTCGCGCTCTTGCAGGAGATCCAGACCCTCGCGACCGCCGCCTCCAGCGCCGACGCCGAGGCGACCGCGCAGCGCGTCATCGAGCACGTCGATCGGATCGCGGCGTGGGGAGCCGCGCGGCAGCGGGCGTGGTCCGAATACTACCAGTACGTGCACCGCTACCTGCGCGACGTCGTGCGGCTCGACCCCGAGCGCGCGCTCAGCCAGCGCCTGCGCGACCAGCTCGCCGCGTGGCCCTCGCGCCCCTTCCACCTCGTGACGGCGCGCGCGCCGTCCATCCGGCTCCTCCGCCCGCTCGAGGCCCGCGTCGAGCGCCCGCCCGTGGCGCGACCTCGCGCCGAGCGAGAGGCGGCCCCCGCGTGGGTCGATCCCGACCGCCTCGTCGCGGACCTCGAGGCGCTCGTCGAGCGCGCCCTGGAGGAGGGCGCGGCGACGCTCGCGGCGGTGTCGGCGCGCGTCCTCCCCGGCCTGCCCGAGCCCGTGCGCTACGCGGCGGCGGGGCGCATCGCCGACGCCGTCGCCCGCCGCGCGAGGGTGCTGAGCGAGCGCGAGCGGCCCTGGGCGCACGTCCTCGAGCGGATCGAGATCGAGGACTGGGACGTCGAGGGGAGGGGCGCGCCGTGAGGAGCTCGACCTTCCTCACCCTCGAGGCCGCGATCGCGGACGAGCACTTCCCCGAGGTCGACCTGATGCTGCGCCGCGGGCGGCACATCGGACGCGACGACGGCACCGCCTACGACTACCTCGCCGACGCGCAGGCGCTCCTCGAGGGGTTCTACGGGCGGTTCGGCTGCGAGCTCGTCCAGCAGAGCGACGGGTACTTCTACCTCCTCCCCTCGGGCGATCGGCTCGGGCGATCGGCTCGGGCGGAGGCAGCTCTCGGCGGGGGAGATGCTCGTCGGCCAGACGCTCGCGCTCCTCTACCTCGACCCGACGACGCTCCAGCACGGCGGGCTCGTCGCGCGCGAGGCGCTCCTCGGGCGCCTCGCGGGCCTGGTCGGCGCGGAGGTCCTCGTCCGCACGCTGAGCCCCCGCAAGCGCAAGTACGACGAGCGCGTCGCCGCGGAGACGGTGCGCGCGCAGGTCGGGGAGGCGCTGCGCCGGCTCTCGGAGCTCGGCTTCGTGGACGTCCTCGACGAGGCCCGCCTCCGGCTGCGCCCGGCCCTGATGCGCTTCGCCGAGCCCGTGCGCGGCCTCGCCGACAGGGGCGCCGCGCTGGAGCGGCTCGTCGCGCGCGGCGAGGTGCTCCTCGGCGACGCGGGCGGCGGCGACGAGGCGGGCGCCGACGAAGACGCCGCCCCGGACGAGGAGCCCGCCCGATGACGACCCGCACCCGCGCGGCGGCGCTCGCCCTCGTCAACTGGAAGGGCGTCTTCTACGAGCGGTACCTCCTCGACCGCCACGTCACGGCGCTCGAGGGCGCGAACGGCGCCGGCAAGACGACGGTGATGATCGCCGCGTACGTGGTCCTCCTGCCGGACATGTCGCGCCTGCGCTTCACGAACCTCGGCGAGACGGGCGCCACCGGCGGCGACAAGGGCATCTGGGGGCGGCTCGGGGAGCCCGGTCGCCCCTCCTACGCCGCGCTCGACGTCGTCCTTCCGTCGAGGCGCCGGCTCGTCGCCGGCGTCCACCTGGAGCGCAAGGGCGAGCCCTCCGTCGAGCCGACGCCCTTCATCGTGTCGGGGCTCGGCGAGGACGTCCGCCTCCAGGACCTCCTGCTCGTGAGCCAGGGCGACAGCGAGGCGGTGCCCGAGCTGCCCGAGCTCCGCGAGAGCGCGGCGCGCCTGGGCGGGCGGCTGCAGGCGTTCCCGTCGGCCCGCGACTACTTCGCCGCGCTCTTCGACAACGGCGTGACGCCGCTGCGCCTCGGCACCGACGAGGAGCGCAACAAGCTGAACGAGATGCTCCGGACGAGCATGACGGGCGGCATCTCGCGGGCGCTGACCTCCGAGCTGCGCGCCTTCCTGCTCAAGGAAGAGGGCGGCCTCGCCGACACGCTCCAGCGCATGCGCGCCAACCTCGACGCCTGCCGGCGCACCCGGACCGAGGTGCAGGAGTCGAGGCGGCTCGAGCAGGAGATCGGCCGCGTGTTCGACGCGGGCCAGACGATGTTCGCGGCGGCGTTCCTCGCGACCCGCGAGCGCGCGGACGAGCTGTCGCGCCGCGTGGTCGACGCCGAGGCGGCGCGCGCCGCGGCCGCCGCTGCGCGGGCCGCCGCGCGGGACGCGCTCGAGGAGACCGTCGCCGCGCTCGACGCGCTGGAGCGCCGGCGCGGGGAGCTCGGCCCGGTGCTCGAGTCCGCGCGCGCGTGGCACGCGCGGGTGCGGCAGGCGCTCGCGGCGGCGGGCGCGCTCGAGCGGTGCGCCGCCGCCCTCGGCGGCGCCGAGGAGGCGGCCACGACAGCGGCGCGGGCGCGCGCCGAGGCCGACGAGGAGCGGGATCGACGGCGCGAGGAGCTCCGTCGCGCGCGGGAGAGCTACAGCCGCGCGGCGGGCGGGCTCGCGGACGCGCAGCGGGGCATCGAGGAGCTGCACCGCCGCGCCGGCGCCCACCACCAGGCCGTCCGGCGCCTGCGCGAGGCCGAGGCGTGCCTCGGCGCGGCGCCGCTCGCCCCGGCGGGCTTCGGCGGCCGCCTCGCGGCGGCCCGCGCCGAGCTCGACGCCGCGGACCAGGAGCGCCGCGACGCGACGACCCGCCTCGCGGACGCGGACGACCACCGGAGGCGGCACGCGGAGGTGATGGCGGCGCTGCGCGCGCTCGCCGACGGCGAGGTCGAGGCGTCGCGGGCGCACGGCGCGGCCGTCGAGGCCCTCCGGCACCACCGGGAGCTCGCCGCGCTCGCCGGGCGCCTCCCCGCCATCGAAGGAGAGCTCGGGGAGGCCCGCCGCCTCGAGGCGAGGCAGGCGCGCGCCCGCGGTCAGGCGAAGCACCTCGGCGTGTCGCTCACGGGCGAGCCGGCCGCGGCGCTCGTCGGGCGGCTCCTTGGCGACGTCGAGGCGGAGCGCGCGGACCACGAAGAGCAGGAGCGGGCGGCGCGATCGGCGGCCGCCGCGACGGAGGCCCTCCTGAAGGATCTCGAGGCCCGCCGCCGCGAGCTCACCGCGCGCGAGCCCGCGTGGCGCGAGCACGACGCGCAGGCCGCTCGGCTGGGAGCGCACCTCGGCGTCGCGGTGGTCGACCGCGCGGCCCTCGACGCCGCGCGCGCCGCGCTCGCGGAGCAGCTCGCGGCGGCGCGGAGGTCCGAGGAGCTGACCCGGGAGGCGCAAGAGCGGCTGCTCCGGGAGGCGCGGGAGCTCCTTGCGGCCGGCGGGCCGTTCGCGCCCGAGCTGCTCGAGCTGAAGGACAGGCTCGGCGCGGAGCTTGTCGCGCTCGGCTTCGAGGACGTCGCGCTCGCCGAGGCCGCGGAGCTCGAGGCGCGCCTCGGAGGCCTCGCACAGGCGCTGGTCGTGGACGATCCGGAGGGCGCCGCCCGCGCGATCGCGGGGCGCCCGGATGCGCTCGCCGACGTGCTGCTCGTCGCGCGCGACGCGGACCTCGAGGGGCTCGCCTCCGCGAGGAGCGCGGTGGAGGTCGGCGCGCGGGACGTCGCGGTCGACGAGGGGATCGCGCTGCGGGTGTCGCGCGTCCCGTCGCGCCCGCGCCTCGGCCGGCGCGCGCGGGAGGAGCGCGCCGCGGACCTGCGCCGCCAGGCCGAGGCGAGGGCGCGCGAGCTCGACGAGGCGAGGGCGCGCCGGCGGGAGCTCGAGCGCCTCGTCGCGGACGGCGAGGCCCTCCTCGCCGGGCACGCCGTGTGGCTCGCGGGAGACCCGGCGCCGGCGCTCGCGGCCGCGCGGCGCGCGATCGTGGAGGCCGAAGCGCAGCTCGAGCGCCACCGCGGCGCGACCGCGCGCCACGCCGAGGCGGCGCGGGCGCTCCGGCCGCGCCTCGACGGGCTGCGCGCGCTCCTCGGCGAGGCGATGCTGCTCGATCCGCCCGACCAGGGCGAGCGCGCCCGCGCGCTCGAGGCGGAGCGGGCGGCGGCGCTGTCGGCGAAGGCGCGCGTGGCCGCGCAGGGGCGGCACGCGGAGCTCGTCGACCGGCAGCTCGCGACGCTGCGCCAGGCGCCGCTGTCCGACGAGGAGGTCGCGCGCCTCGGCGAGCGCGCCCGCGAGCTCAAGGCGCAGAGGGAGCGCCTCGACGCCGGGATCGACGCGCTCGCCTACGTGCGCGCGAACGTCGAGGCGCTCGGCTGGGACGAGGCGCCGCGGAGGCTCGCCGACGGCCAGGCGCTCGTCCCGGCGCTCGAGGCGCAGCTGCGCGAGGCCGAGGAGCAGCTCCGCGGGGCCGAGGCGGCAGCGCGCGGCGCGGACGAGCGATACGACGAGGCCACGGCGCGCTTCCAGGACGCCGACGGAGGGCGGCGCGTCGCCGCGCAGGAGCACGCGGCGGCCGCCGAGCGCTTCGAGGAGCTCGGCGTGCCGGCGCCGAGCGAGGAGGCCGCCGCGGCGGCGGCCGGGGAGGCCTCGCGCCTCGAGGCGGAGCTCCGCGCGCACGACCTGCGGCGCGACGCGCTGCTGACGGCGCGCGGCGGCCAGGAGGGCGCCCTGCGCGAGGCGGAGGCGCGCGTGAAGGAAGCGGACGAGAAGCTCGCCAGCGAGCGCCGCGAGGCCGAGCCGGCGGTGAAGCGGTGGGACGACCTCCGGGAGCGCGCGGCGCGCCACGGGCTGCTCGGCGGCCTGCTCGCCGGAGGGCCGGGCGAGCTGGGGGACGTGCGCGGCCACGTGAACCTCGTGCAGGAGGCGAGGACGCGGCGCGAGCTCCTCCTCGAGCGGCTGCGCGCCGCGCAGGGGGGCGCCGCGCTGCTCGCGGAGCTCCAGGTGCTGCGCGACACCTCGGACGCCGCGTTCGCGGACGCCTACCTCGATCTCTGGCTCACCGTGCGGGACTGGCTGCGCCGGCGGCTGCCGGCCCAGGTGGCCGAGGTCGACGATCCGCGCGACGCCCTGCTCCGGCTGCGCGACCAGCTCTCCAGCCTCGAGGAGCGCCTCGCCCGCCAGGAGAGCGACCTGCGCGGCGCGAGCGAGGACGTGGCCCGCGGCATCGACGTCCAGATCCGCAAGGCGCGCGGGCAGGTCACGCGCCTCAACAAGAACCTCGAGGGCGTGAGCTTCGGCAGCATCCAGGGGATCCGTGTTCGCCTGAACCCGGTGGAGAGGATGGAGCAGGTCCTGCGCGCGCTGCGCGAGGGCGCGGCGCAGGGGCTCCTGTTCCAGGCGGACATGCCGATCGAGGACGCCCTCGACGAGATCTTCCGCCGCTACGGCGGCGGGCGGACGGGCGGCCAGCGCCTGCTCGACTACCGCGAGTACGTCCACCTCCAGGTCGAGATCCGCCGCAAGGCCGGGGCCGACTGGGAGGTCGCGAACCCGACGCGGCTGTCGACGGGCGAGGCCATCGGCGTCGGGGCGGCGCTGATGATGGTCGTCCTGACCGAGTGGGAGCGCGACGCGACCTTGCTGAGGGGGAAGAAGTCCCACGGGTCGCTCCGCTTCCTGTTCCTCGACGAGGCGAACCGGCTCTCGCACGACAACCTGGGCGTGCTCTTCGACCTCTGCCAGACGCTCGACCTGCAGCTCCTGATCGCCGCGCCCGAGGTCGCTCGCGCGGAGGGCAACACAACGTACCGGCTCGTTCGCCGCACCACGCCGGACGGGCGTGAGGAGGTGCTGGTGAGCGGCCGGCGCACGAGGGCCGAGGCGTGATGTGGCAGGCGGCGGGCGAGCGGCTCGCGGCCCTCGAGCTGCTCGTGCGCGGCGCGCTCCGGCGCCGCCGCGCGCAGGCAGCGGCGTGGGACGCCCTCGCCGAGCTGCCCTGGACGAGGCGGACCGGGCGGCGGGACGAGCTCGGCCTCGTCGAGGGCCGGCGCGGCGAGCTCGCGGCGCTCCTCGATCGGATCTGGCCGGGGTGGGGCGCCGGGCTCGCGGAGCTGACCGCGCGCGGCCTCCCGCCCACGCCCGACGGCTGGGCCGCGCTCGAGGACGCGCGGCGCGCCGAGGGGCTCCCGGCGCTCCCTGACCAGCTCAACCGGCGGACGGCCGCGGCGCTGGCCGCCCCTCACACGAAGGCGGCGCTCACAGGGCGGCGGCTCGCCGCCCTCGGCGACGTCGAGGCCACGCACGACGGCTCGGTGAGGCTCCGACCGCCGAAGGGCCTCCTGGCCCGAACGCCGCGCGGCGCTGTCGACCTCGGGGCCGTCGCGGCGGTGCTGGGCGAGGTGTCGCTGCCCGAGCGCGCCTTGAAGGGGGGGCTCGCGCTCGAGGGGACGGTGCGCGCGGCGCTCCTCGTCGAGAACCTCGGGGCGTTCTGCGATCTCGCGGCGATCGACGGCTGGCTCTTCGCGCACGTCGCGGGGTGGGACACGGCGACCGTCACGCGGCTGCTCGAGCGCCTCACGCACGCCGCCGTTGTGCATTTCGGCGATCTCGACCCCAACGGCGTCCGCATCTTCCGGCACCTCCGCGGCGTGCGCCCCGATCTCCGCTGGTTCGTGCCGCCGTTCTGGGAAGAGCTCGTCGAGGCGAAGGGCCGCCGCTGCGCGTGGCCGGCCGACCTCGACCTGCGCGACACCCCGGACCTCGTGCGGCGGCTCGCGGCGCGCGACCTGTGGCTCGAGCAGGAGCCGATCGCCGTCGACCCGCGGACGGCGGCCGCGCTGGAGGCGATGGTGTGATGGGAGGCGGACGTAGGCACCTCGACCTCGGAGCGCTGGCGATCAGCCGCTCGCTGAAGACGTACCGACCGTGCAACGCACGAAGGTCGTGGCCGGCGCAGCGGCCCCGACGATCACGATGATGCGGCTGCTGGCTCGTTCCTCACGGTGAGACAGGGGACCCGGTTCCTCGCACCTCCTCACCGGAACGCGCCGAGGCCGAACGACGAGCACGGCTCGCCGTCGCGCGCCGCGAAGGCCGCGAGCTGCTTCTCCGGCGGATACATGTACCCGAACAGCGTGCACATCTCGTTGTCCCCGAGTCCGAACCTGAGATCGTGCTCCGACGTGTTCCGGAACCGGCACGCATATCGAATGGAGTCGCCGTCGCCGAGCGAGATCGCCTGTCGGTAAACCTCGATATCGCCCTCGAGGTCGAACGCGCCTCCCTCGTAGATGCGCGCCTCGCCGCCGTCCTCGCGGACGACGTCCACGTCGAAGGCCTCGGCGTAGCGGTGCGTGTGGGGCATGAGCGACACGATGTTCCCGCCGAACGTCGCGCACGTTGCGCCCACGCTCCGGGTGGCGCGCGGCGGGACGAGGAAGTCGTTCACGTTGATGACGAACGGCACGAGCTCCTCGGCGCGCTCCGAGAGGGGCATGGTGAAGAAGTCATAGGCGAGCTCGACGACAGCGGGCTCGGCCGACGGGTTGAGCAGGTGGACGCTTGTCGCGATCTCGCGGGACGTATCGAGGGTGAAGCCCATCCCCGGCGGAAACGCGAGCGTCTCGGCGCCGACGACCTGGGTGGAGCTCGCGAAGAGGACGTCCGGGATGACGTAGGGCAGCGCGCCGAAGGGATCGTCGGCGCCCGGATGGCAGCCCGGGTAAGGGTTCGGCCCGAACGCCGGATTGACCGGCTTGGCGATGACGTTGCTGTGGTGCAGCCCGGCCGTCGTGTAGACGCGCGCCGCGTGGACGGTCGTGTTCACGAGGGCAGGGAAGGGCCAAGAGAGGCAGAACGTGGTCTCCTCGCCGGGCGCCAGGGTGCGCGGCGGCGCGATGATCCTGAAGCCGCTGCGCGGCGGCTCCGGCAGCGCGAGCCGGGCGGGCGGGGCGCCGAAGGCGACGACGTTGTCGTGGTCGACGCGCTCCTCCGGCTCGTAGCGGGCAGCGGGCTGGACGCACCGCCCGCGAAAGAGCTCCTCGCCGGGCGCGCACGCCGCGGGCGGAGAGGGCTCGAGTCCGGCGCAGGCGGAGAGGAGCAGAGTCCACAGGAGACACATCAAACGTGCTCTGTCCGCGGGGACAAAGCGAGTTTTGGTTGGTTGCATCACAGGCCATCTACGACCGGCGGTGTCTGACCGGAACCCTCGACTGTCGATCTCCCGTGCTGCGCAGGAGGGCCTCACGCGGCCAGGGCGGAGCCGGCGATCCCGCCCGCGGCGCGCTCGGCGCAACAACGCGCGTGCCGTCGCTGTCGAGGTGCAGGCGAAAGCTGTCCAGCGCGTGCTGACGCTGCCCAGGCGCGGGCGGCCGCGGTGCCGTCACGCCCGCGCGGGCGCGGCCGTCGTTCCGCCACGCGGGCTGCGGCGCGATCGCGCGCGCTCCAGCGCAACGACCCGCTTGCCTGGACGACGACCCTGCGGCCTCGGCGCGCGGGGCTGCCCACGCGGACACCCTGTTCGCCCGGGTCGACGCTGTGCGCAACAAGGGCGTGACGTGGGCGTCGCGGATCGCGTAGCATCCGCGTGCCGAGGGGCAGCGTGCCCCACGATCCCCTGCATCGCCCGACGACCACGCAGCGTGGTCCCAGCTCGTGGAGAGGTAGCATTGAGCGAGCAAGCAACCGAGCCGGCCCTTCCCGTCACCGCTTTCGAGAGGCGCTTCAAGCACCCGCCGGGGCTCGTGATCCTCTTCTTCGCGGAGATGTGGGAGCGCTTTTCCTATTACGGCATGCGCGGCCTCCTCAAGCTGTATATGGCGAACTACCTGTTCGTCGCGGCGCGAGAGGCATATCAGGGGTGCCGCCAGCACGCGGCGCCGTGCGATCTCGTCGCTGGCAACCCGGAATCGGTGCTCGGCTGGGAGTTCATCAGGGGCTTTCTCCCGAACGCGCCCGGCGAGCAGGCGTCCATGCTCTACGGGCTGTACACCGGCCTCGTTTACCTCACCCCGTTCTTCGGCGGCATCCTCGCCGACAGGGTGTGGGGCCAGCGCAAGACCGTGGTGGTCGGCGGCGTCCTGATGGCCACCGGACACTTCGTCATGGCCTTCGAGAACTCGTTCTTCCTCGCGTTGCTCCTGCTCATCCTCGGCAATGGCGCGTTCAAGCCCAACATCTCGACCCAGGTCGGCAGCCTGTACCCGAAGGGTGATCCGCGCCGCGACGGCGCCTTCACCATCTTCTACATGGGCATCAACCTCGGCGCCTTCATCTGCAACTTCGTGTGCGGCACGCTGGCCGCCATCTACGGCTGGCATTACGGCTTCGCGGCCGCCGGCGTCGGGATGTGCCTTGGGCTCGTCGTCTACCTGATGGGGCAGAAGTACCTGGCCAAGGACAACCTGACCAAGGCGTCGGAGGGGGCGGGCGAGCAGAAGCAGCCGCTCACCAGCGACGAGTGGAAGCGCGTCGGCGCGCTCGTCGCGCTCTGCGCGCTCAACGTCGTCTTCTGGGCGGTCTACGAGCAGCAGGGCAACACGATGCAGAGCTGGGCCGACGAGAAGACGGTGTGGCCCAATGTCCTCGGCTTCCAGATCCCCTCGACGTGGTTCCAGTCGGCGAACCCGCTCTTCATCATCCTGTTCGCGCCGCTCCTCGACATCTTCTGGCGCTGGCAGGCGAAGCGGGGCACGGAGCCGACGAGCGTGTCGAAGATGGCGATCGGCTGCACCGTCCTCGGGCTGTCGTTCGTCGTGATGATCCTCGGCGCGCAGGCCGTCGGCGACGGCAAGGGGAGCCTGTTCTGGCCGATCTTCTGCACGCTGCTCCTCACGATCGGCGAGCTCTACCTGTCGCCCATCGGCCTGTCGCTCGTGACCAAGGTCTCGCCGGTCCGGATCGTGTCGATGATGATGGGCATGTGGTTCGTCTCGAGCTTCTTCGGCAACACGCTGAGCGGCTATATCGGCATCTTCTACGAGCGGTGGTCGAAGGACATGTTCTTCCTGCTGCTGACCGTGCTCGGCGTCGGCGCTGGCGCCGCGATGTTCGCGTTCAACAAGCCGCTCCGCCGCGTGATCGGCAATCAGTGACACGGCCCCTCGCCTGACGCAGCGCCCTCCTCGGAGGGCGCGCGCAGCGCCCTCCTCCGCCCCACGCGACGCCCTTCTCGCCTCACGCAGCGCCCTCCTCGGAGGGGGCGTGCTGCCGCGTCAGGGCGCCCGCGCGCCGCCGGGGTCGACGATCCGCTCGTCGAGGGTGGCGAGGCGCCCCTCGGGCAGCGTGCTCCCGATGGCGGCCACGGCGCGGCGGACGCTCTCCAGCGTGCTGCAGGAGGCGACGTCGACGAAGAGCCGCCCCGACTCGGGCCAGGAGTGCAACGCCACGTGCGACTCGCCGACGACGGCGCATGCGGTGATGCCCTGGGGCGAGAACGGGACGACCACCATCTCGAGCAGCGTGAACGGCCCGGCGGCGACGGCCGCCTCCAGCGCCCCGCGGAGCGCGGCCGGGCTGTTCAGGAAGTCGAAGGGACAGCCCTCGAACAGGGCAAGCGCGATGAAGAGCTGCATCGGGTGAGCAAGCGCGGCGGTCAGCGCCGGCTGCGTAGGGTAGCCGAGCGCGCGCGCTGCGGAACCTGAAACGGGCGTGGCGCCAGGCCATCGCGGGGCGGCCGGGCGGGGCCGCCGCGCCGCGCTCAGCGCCGCCGCGCGATCTGGACGACCTCCCGCACCCGCTGCCCGCCCAGATCGAAGCGCCCCTCGAGCCCCGCGAACACGAAGCCGTTCAAGCGCCTCCCCGGGACCTCGCGGCCGCGCAGCGATCCCACGGTGTTCTCCCAGAGGAACATGTTGAGCCCGCCGCCGACCGACGGCCCGAGCGCGACGCTCTCCGACATGCGCACGTCGATCACCGCCTGCAGGCGCCCGAGCTCGATGCCGTGGGTCACCGTGTCGCCCCGCACCCCAGGCACCGCCGCGGCGGTCCACAGGGCCCGGTACCCGCTGCCCAGCGAGATCACCGGATCCACGCGCTCGAACGGCGCCAGGTGGAAGCTCGCCTCAGCGCCCAGCGTCATGCCGCGCACGTCGCTCCCGCGCCGCTCCGCGCCCGGCGCGCTGTACTGCTCGTAGCTCGACGTCAGCCCGAGGCCGACCCCCGGCACCGCGCGGTAGACGAGCTTCAGGCCCACGCCGGCGCCCGGGCCCGACACGTCGCGCAGTCCCCGCTCGCTCCCGATGTCGCCGAACCCCTGCGCGTAACCGAGGTTGAGCCCGACCTCGAGCGCATTGGCCGGCGCGCTCAGCGGAGAGCGCAGGTAGCTCGGCGGGACGTCGCCCTCGAAATCCTGCGCGGAGGCGACGCTCCCGCAGAGCACGGCGACCGCACCCGCGGCGATCGCGACCCCGGTGTTTGCCTTCATTGCGAATTCTCCTCGCTGCGCGGCGCCGCGAGGACGGCGGATCCGATCCGCGAGCCACGCCGGGAACGCCGCTCGCCGGGGCGCGAGCATCGCGTGTGCCACGGAGGCGGCGAGCACCGCGTTCCCGGTCGCGGGCGGGCCGCCCGCGCCGCGCGTCAGGCGGCGTCTACCAGCGGTGGTAGGCCGGGTGGCCTTCCTTCACCGCCACGAACGTCCCGCGGCACGTCGCCGTCACCCGGCCCCCGGCCTCGAGGGTCGCCTCGACGACGACGCGATCGCCCTCGGCCTCGGCCACCTGCGCCCGCAGGCGCACCGGGCCGAGCGGCGTCGGCTTCTTCAGCTTCACGTGGAAGTCCGCCGTCACCGTGCACGGCGGGGCGTCGGCCCCTCGCGCCCGCATGAGGTGGTAGGCCGCGGTCCAGTTCGAGTGACAGTCGAGCAGCGCCCCGAGGATGCCGCCGTTGACCATCCCGGGGAACGCCTCGTGGTGCGGCTCCGGCGTGAAGTCGCAGACCACCGCGTCGCCCTCGACGCGGCTCTTCAGCCGGAGCCCCCGGTCGTTCGCCGGCCCGCACCCGAAGCAGCGGCTCTGCGGCGCATACCTGTCCTGCAGGCTCGCCGCACCCTCGCTCACCGGCTGCCCCCCACGAACGCCTCGTCCATCAGCATCTTCTGCTCGAGGAGGTGGCTCGCCCGCGAGCCGGTCGACGGGCTCGCGCTCGGCGCGCGGCTCACGCACGAGAGCGGCAGCCGGTCGCCGATGCGGTTCTGGAGCACCGCGAGGATGTAGTACCAGGCGCCGTAGTTGCGCGGCTCCTCCTGGACCCACACGAGCGGCGTGCCGTCCTTGTAGGGCGCGAGCGCGCTCACGAGCTCCTCGTTCAGCGGGAAGAGCTGCTCCAGCCGCAGGATCGCCACGTCCTTGAGATCGCGCGCCTCCCGCGCCATCGCGAGGTCGTAGTACACCTTGCCCGAGCAGAGCAGGATCCGCTTCACGTCGGCCGGATCGACCCCGCTCGTGTCGGGCAGCACGCGGTGGAACTTGCCCTCGGAGAGGTCCCGGATCGTCGACACGGGCCGGTGCGGGCCCGTCGACGTCGTCGGGACGCGCAGCAGGCTCTTCGGCGTCGCGATGATGAGCGGCTTGCGCCACGGCCGGTGCACCTGCCGGCGCAGCACGTGGAAGAGCTGCGCCGGCGTCGTCAGGTTGCACACCTGGATGTTGTCCTCGGCGCTGTTCTGCAGGCAGCGCTCGACGCGGCAGCTCGAGTGCTCCGGCCCCTGGCCCTCGTAGCCGTGCGGCAGGTACAGCACGATGCCGCTCAGCCGGTGCCACTTGTCCTCGCTCGACGTGATGAACTGATCGACGATGACCTGCGCGCCGTTCAGGAAGTCGCCGAACTGCGCCTCCCAGATGACGAGCCCGTCCGGGTAGTCGAGGCTGTAGCCGAAGTCGAAGCCGAGCACGCCCGCCTCGCTGAGCGGGCTGTTGTACGCGTCGAACCGCGCCGGCCCCTCGGCCACGCGCGACAGCGGCGCGTAGCGCGCGCCCGTCTCGACGTCGCGAAGCACCGCGTGCCGGTGGCTGAACGTGCCGCGCTGCACGTCCTGCCCGGAGAGGCGCACCGGCGTCTTCTCCGCCAGCAGCGACGCGTAGGCGAGCATCTCGCCCGTGCCCCAGTCGAACGCCTCGCCCGCGACGAGCCGATCGTGCCGCTGCTGCAGCGTCGGCAGCACCCTCGGGTGCGCCTTGAAGCCCTCGGGCAGCTCGAGGAGCTTCTCGGACAGCGCGATGAGCTTCTCGGCCGGGACGTTCGTCGGCACCTCGGGCGTCGCGCGGTCGGCGCCGCCGCGGTAGTGCGACCACACGCCGCCCATCGAGTAGAGCACCGGCGCGAAGCCCTTCTGCTTCACCTCGTCGAGCGCGGCGGCGAGCGCCTCGCGGCGCCGCAGCACGATCTCCTCGGCCTTCTCCTCGGTGACCTGGCCGAGCTCCATGAGGCGCCGGACGTACACCTGCCGGACCGTGGGCTTCTTGTCGATCGCGGCGTACATCCGCGGCTGCGTGTAGCGCGGCTCGTCGCCCTCGTTGTGGCCGTACCGCCGGTAGCAGTACATGTCGATGACCACGTCCGAGCCGAAGCGCGTGCGGTAGTCGATCGCGAGCTGCGCGACGTGCGCGACCGCCTCCGGGTCCTCGCCGTTCACGTGGAAGACGGGGACCTTGAGCATCCGCGTGACGTCGGACGCGTAGCGGGTCGAGCGCCCCTCCATCGGGTCGGTCGTGAACCCGACCTGGTTGTTCACGATGACGTGGATCGTGCCGCTGGTCGTGTAGCCGGGCAGGTTCATCATGTTGAGCGTCTCGGCGACGACGCCCTGCCCGATGAACGCCGCGTCGCCGTGGATGAGCAGCGGCATCACGCGGCGGCGCGCGTCGGTCGTCCCGTCGGCGAGCCGCCGGTCCTGCTTCGCGCGGACGCGCCCCTGCACGACGGGGTTCACGAACTCGAGGTGGCTCGGGTTGAACGTGAGCGTGAGGTGGACGTTGCGCCCGTTCTCGAGCGTCCTGTCGGTCGAGTAGCCGAGGTGGTACTTGACGTCTCCGCTGCCGAGGTGGCGCTCCGCGTCCTTGTCCTCGAAGGCCGCGAAGATCTCGCGAAGGCTCTTGTCCATGATGTTCGCGAGGACGTTGAGCCGGCCGCGGTGCGCCATGCCGACCACGATCTCGTCGACCTGGTGCGACCCGGCGCGCTCGATGATGAGGTCGAGCAGCGGGATGAGGCTCTCGGCCCCCTCCAGCGAGAAGCGCTTCGTCCCCGCCCCGTAGGACTTGTGGATGAACTGCTCGAAGATCTCGGCGTCGGAGAGCTTCGTCAGGATGCGGAGCTGCTTCTGACGGTCGAGCGTCAGGCGGTTGCGCGTCGACTCCATCTGCTGCTGGAGCCACTGGCGCGCCTCGGGCTCCTCGATGAACGTGAACTCGACGCCGATCGAGCGGCAGTACGTCTCCTCGAGGCGGCGGATGATCTCGCGCAGCGTGAGGACGGGCGGCACGCCGGCGAGGTCGGTCGTGGGGAACGCGAGGTCGAGGTCCTCGACGCGCAGCCCGAAGTTCGTGAGGTCGAGCTCCGGCGGCGTCGCCGGCGGCAGGCCGAGCGGATCGACGTGCGCGAAGAGGTGGCCGCGCACGCGGTAGGCGTTCACGAGCGCGTAGACGCGCGCCTTGAGCGCGGCCTCGGCGAGCACCTTGAGATCGCGCGACGCCTCGATCGAGGTCGGGTGCTCGCTCAGCGTCTGCGCGAACGCCGCCTCCAGCGTCTTCGCGGCCTCGCCGTTCGTCTTCTTCCCGTTCCCGTTGCCCGGCGCGGACGAGGGCCGCAGCACATGAGGCTGCACGGTCGGCAGCGGGGCCGGAGCGGGCAGCCGGCCGGGCGCGGCGCTGCCATTCTTGCCCTCGAAGAACGTGCGCCAGCCGGGGTCGACCGACTCCGGATTCTCGAGGTACTGGGCGTAGAGCTCCTCGACGAGCCCTGCATTGATTCCGAAATCAAGCTGCATCGTGTTCAGGCTGCAAATAACGCGTGTCGGCTCGGCACGCTAGAGTCGTTTTCGATGGCTCTAGCGCATGGGGCGGAACATCGCGCGGGCAAGGGGTCCGAGCGCCTGGAGAAACGGTAGGGAGAAGCGGTAGAAGGGGGCCATGGATCAAGACCGCGCAACCGGGGGTCGAGGACCGGCGCCCGCCGTCCTCCCCTTCGACCGTTTCCGGGACCATCTCTTCCACGACCCGAGCCTCGGTTTCTGGCTGGATGTGAGCCGGATCCGCTTCGAGGACGGCTTCTTCGCCACGATGGAGCCGCGCGTCCAGGCGGCGCTCGCCGAGATGGCGGCGCTGGAGGGCGGGAGCATCGCGAACCCCGACGAGGGCCGCCGGGTCGGCCATTACTGGCTCCGCGCGCCGGAGCTCGCGCCCGAGGCCGCGCTCCGCGCCGCGATCGAGGCGACGAACGCGCGCATCCTGAGCTTCGCCGCGGACGTGCACGCGGCGCGGGTGCGGCCGGAGCGGGCGGCCCGCTTCCGCAAGGTGCTCGTCGTCGGGATCGGCGGCTCGGCGCTCGGGCCTCAGTTCGTCGCCTCGGCGCTCGGGACACCCGCCGATCGGATGCAGCCGTATTTCTTCGACAACACGGACCCTGACGGGATCGATCGCACGCTGGATGCGATCGGCGACGACCTCGGCGCGACGCTCGCTGTGATCATCTCCAAGTCGGGCGGGACGAAGGAGACGCGCAACGGGATGCTCGAGCTCGACGCGGCGTACAGGCGGCTCGGCCTCTCGCTCGGCGCGCACGCTGTCGCGGTGACGGGGGAGGGGAGCGAGCTCGATCGGTACGCGCAGAAGCACGGCTTCCTCGCGCGCTTCCCGATGTGGGACTGGGTCGGCGGGCGCACGAGCGAGCTCTCGGCTGTCGGCCTGCTGCCGGCGGCGCTCCAGGGGCTGTCGATCGTGGAGATGCTGCAGGGCGCGCGCGAGATGGACGAGGTCACGCGCTCGAAGGAGGCGCTCCGGAACCCGGCGGCGCTGCTCGCGCTCGCCTGGTACTCGGCGACGGGCGGCGTGGGCCGCAAGGACATGGTGCTGCTGCCGTACAAGGACCGGCTCGAGCTCTTCTCCCGCTACCTCCAGCAGCTCGTGATGGAGTCGCTCGGCAAGCGGCTGGACCGGCAGGGCAAGGAGGTCTTCCAGGGGATCGCCGTCTACGGCAACAAGGGCTCGACCGATCAGCACGCGTACGTGCAGCAGCTCCGCGACGGGCTCGACAACTTCTTCGTCACGTTCATCGAGGTGCTCCGCGACCGCGCGCCGTCGCGCGGCGCGCTCGAGGTCGACCCCGGCGTGACGACGGGCGATTACCTCTCCGGCTTCCTCCAGGGGACGCGCAAGGCGCTCACCGAGAGCGGGCGCGAGTCGATCTCGATCACGATCGAGGCCGTGGACGCGCGCGCCGTCGGCATGCTGATCGCGCTCTATGAGCGCGCGGTCGGCCTGTACGCGTCGCTCGTCGGCATCAACGCGTACCACCAGCCCGGCGTCGAGGCCGGCAAGAAGGCCGCGCAGGAGGTGCTCGACCTGCAGGCCAAGGTGCTCGCGGCGCTCGGCGCTGGCGCGGGGCGCGCGCTGCGGCTCGAGGAGATCGCGCGCGCGGCGGGCACGGACGACGTCGAGACGGTCTTCTGGATCCTGCGCCACCTCGCGGCGAACCCGGAGCGCGGCGTCGTGCGGGAGGTGCCGCAGGGGGGCTCGCCGTTCGACGCGACGTATCGTTCTGCGCAGTGATTGCGCGGTGATTGCGACCCGGTGAGGGGCCGCGCGGCAGGGGCCGCGCGGTCCGCGAGCCGCTGCGCGTCAGAAGCGGACGCGGAGGCTCCCGCCCGTCGGGCCGACAAGGAGCTCGGGGTCGTGGAGCGACACCTTGCGCGGGATGTCGCTGCGCACCCAGACCTTCTGGTTCGAGGCGAGGCCCGCGACGAGCAGCACGAAGCCCGTGACCTGCGTGATCCCGTCGAGGAGGATGAGGGAGCCGGCCACCTGGCCGTCGTCGTCGTTGAAGTCGACGTCCTCCCCCGTGGCGAGCGTGATGAACGGGCCGCCCACGGGCAAGAACAGCGGCACGTAGCTGCCGCTCCCGCGCTCGCCCTCGCTGAGGATGGTCCCGGCCGTCAGCGCCGCGAGCGCCCACCCGCTGCCGAGGACGATCGCCCCCGCGACCACCAGCCGGCGGTTCACCTGCGTCTCGAGGCGGTATCCATCCGGCGGCATGCCGTCTTGGTTGAAGGGAAGCGTCCGCGGCGTGCCGTAGATGATGGGCGGCGCATACGGCGCGTAGCCCGGCGGGGGCGCGTAGCCCGGAGGCGGCACGTAGCCCGTCAGGGGCACGTAGCCCGGCAGGGGCGCGTAGCCCGGCGGGGGCGCGTAGCCCGGCGGGGGCGCGTCGCCAGGAGGCGGCGCGCTCTGCGCGGACGATGGGGCGCTCTGCGCGACGGCCGGCGCGGCGAGCGCGAGCGCGCCGAGCAGCGTGGCCATCGAGAGGACGGTGCGGATCGCTGTCACGTGCGTCTCCCTTCGAGGTGAGGGCTCCCGGCGTGGGCTCGCCGGCTCAGAATCGCCATCGGAGCTCCGCGGACGACGCGCCGATCGAGACCGTGGGCCAGCGCGACGCGGCGCCGTCCTCGGTGCCGCGCGGGGGCACCTTGAACTGGCGCTGCAGGTAGACCTCCTCGTGGGCGAGGCCGGCGACGTAAAGGAGGAGCCCGCCGATCTGGGTCACGGAGTCCATCGTGAGCCAGAAGAGGCCCGCGCCCTCGACGTCGTCGAGGGTCGTCGTCGCGATCATCGGTCCGACGAACGGGATGAACAGCGGCCCGAACTCGTCGAAGTCCTCCTCCGCGAGGGTCGCGATGCCCGCCACCGTGAACGAGAGCGCGTACGAGACGCCGAACGTCACGAGCCCCGCCCCGGCGAGCGTGCGGTCCGCCCTGGTCTTGAGCGCATAACCGCGCGGGATCGGATCCCCCTCCTGGTACTCGATGGTCCGCGGGTTGGCCCACGGCGGGAGCGAGGGGGGCATCAAGTAATAGCCCTGCGGAACCAGCATCGGCGCGCCGCCCGGCGGCGCTGGCGACGCGCCCGGAGGCGCGACGGGTGACTCCGGAGGCGATGGGGACGGCTCCGGGAGCGCCGGCGTCTCGCCTGGAGGCGCCGCAGGCGCAGCGGAAGGCGCCGCAGGCGCGCCAGGAGGCGCAGCCGGGTTGCTCGGCGCGGGCCTGGGCCGGGCGGCCGGCGTTTGCGCTGCCGGCGCCTGCGCGGCCGCGGGCGCGGCGATCCCGAGCAGCGCGGCGAGCGCCGCGACGGCCGGCGCGCCGTGGGCGGGCAGCGCGGTGAGGCGGCGACGCGGCACGATACTCCCTTCCGTTTGCCTGAGCGGCATGCTGGCTCCCGTCGCGCTCGCGGCGACTCCAAGGAACTGCAGGTAGCTTCGTTGCAGCGAGGTCAGAATACGCAGACTGCCCGCGAACTCAACGCCGCGCGCACGATGCCAGCGCGCCGCGCCGAGGGGCGCCCTCGGGCCACCCGCGCAGCGCGAGCGCGGCGGCGTCGCCCAGCGGATCGGCGCCGTCGAGCCGGACGTCGGGCTCGAAGCCGCGCAGCTCGACGAAGTCGCCGAGCGGGTCGCGGAACGCACGGGTGCCGAACGACACCGTGACGCCCGAGCGCGGGAGCCGGAAGAGCGCGACCTCGCCGACGCTCATGCCGCCGCGGGTGTTCTGCCCGGCCACGAGGACACCGGGGATCTGGCGGACCAGCGCGAGCAGCATCTCGCACGCGGACGCACAGCCGCTGTCGACGAGGAAGACGCCGCGCGCCGACGTCGCGCCGCGCGGCCCCGCCGCACGCCCGCGGACGAGGGCGCCGCGCGTGGTGAGATCGGCGCGCGGCGCGGCGGAGGGGCGCGCCCGCAGCGCCCCGGCGAGGCGCTCCATCGCGGCGAGGTGCTCGAGGAACCGCGGCCGCGCCTCGTCGGGGACGTCGCCGCGGGCGAGGCGCCGCCGGACGCTGTTCGCGCGCCCCTCCGCCGCCGCGACGGAGATGACCTCGCGCGCGTCGAGCGCGCAGAGGGGCGCGTCGGTCAGCGCGAGCGCGAAGCGCTCGGCGAAGCGGTAGTCGCCCCCGCCGTTGCCGCGCAGATCCACGACGAAGCCGGGCGCGCGCCGGAGCTCGGCGGCGAGCGCGGGGAGCGCCGCGAGCGCCGCGGCGGCGGCGCTGTCGAAGGTGCGGACGGCGAGCACCGGGACGCCAACGGGGCTGCGCGTGAGCTCGACGGGCGGGCCGTGACCGGGGCGGGGCGGTGGATCGGGCCGCCGCGGCGGCGCCGGGAGGGGCGCGGCCTCCGCCGCGGCGCTGCGGTCGCAGACCGGCGCGGGGCCAGCCGGCGGGGCCGCTGTGAGCCGGAGCGGCGCGGGGCCGCCGTGGCCGAAGGCGAGGTGGCCGTCGGGGGCCGCGAACACGTCGTGGAGGAGCCGGGCGAGGTCGCCGGGGCGCCACGACGCGCGGCCGCGGAGCGCGCGCTCGGCCCGGGCGATCGCCGGCGGGGAGGGCGAGGGCGAGCGCCCGTCGAGCCCCGCGTAGGCGTGCTCGAAGGCGTAGCGCGCGTCGTCGAGATCGCGGAGCGCCTCGGCCGCGGACACGGTCCGCGGCGCGCGATCGAGGTCGCCGTCCGGGATGCGCAGGCTCCGCAGCGGCTCGGGCCCGCGCGACGGGGCGAGGGCCGGCGCCGGGGCGCACGCGAGCGGGGCGCAGGAGAGCGCCGCGACGAGCGCCGCGGCGGCGCCGGCCGCGGCGCGGCGCCGCGGGCCGGGCGAGCGTCGGACGGGCATGGCGCGCGAGGGTGCGACGGCGCGCGCGGCCGGCGCAAGCGGCGCCGCCCGGGCTCGTGAAGAGGGCCACCGGGGCGCAGCGAGCTCCAGCGCTTTCCAGCGTCGAGGGCTTCGAGAAGCGTGGGGTCCACAACGTCGCGAAGGCCTGCTCCGGGCGGCTCGACGCCGGGCAGCCGTCAGCGCACGCCGGAGAGCCGCGCGATGAAGCCGCGCTGCTCTGGATCGCTGGCGCTGCCGAGCGGCTTGGGGAGCCCGAGATCGAGCGTCCCCGTCACCGCGCCTGCGACGTAGAGCGGCGCGCCGGGAGTCCTGCCTGTCGCGACGACCCGCAGGCCGACGGCGCCGTCGCCCTCGAGCTTGGTCGCCGAGACGAGGTTGCCTCGGGGATCCAGCCGCATCAGAAATCCCGCCCCCTTGCGGTCGGTCGCGAGCTTGCCGGCGCTCCCGAGCGCGATCTCGCCCCGGAACTGCCCCGTGACGTAGATGGCGCCGGCCCCGTCCACCGCCACGCCGGCCGCTGTCTGGTCTTCCGTCGCGTCGCCGAACCCGCGGCTCCACACGACGCCTGTCTCGGAGACGCGCGCGATGAAGAAATTCTCCGTCTCGCCCGCGTCGGGGATGTCCGAGCAGCCGTCGCCGAAGTCGAGGTTCCCCCTGTACGTGCCGGCGATCACGACGTCGCCGCCCGGGAGCAGCGCGGCCCCGTGCGCCGGCACGCGCTGATCTCCCGCGGCGCTCAGCGTCGTCACCTCCTGCATCGCGCCGTCGCTCACGACGTGGCGCACGACGAAGACGTCGCGGCCCTGCGCCGGGAACTCGGTGTCTCCGCCGAACGTGACGCCCCCGCTGCGCGTGTCGTAGTCGCCCACCACGGCCACCAGCCTGGACGCGCCCCTCGCGTCGGCGGCCAGCGCCTTGACGGCCACGGCATCTCGCTTGCCGAGGCTGTGCGCCCACTTGCACGCGCCGTTCGCCGGGTAGACCGCCGCGACCAGCGCCGCGTCCTCCGGGAGGTCGTCTCGCGCGCACGCGCCAAGGCTCTCGCCGCCCTCCACCACGTCGAAAGCGAAGACGACCGCCTCGGACGTCACCGCGAGGTCGCGCGCTGTGGTGCCTTGCTCGGCGTCGATGCTCCACGCCCACGCGCACTGGCCGTCCCGATCGAGCGCGGCCACGAAGCTGATCGTGGCGTCGGGGTCCGACCACGTGGGGCCGACGCGACACCCGGCGAAGAGCCCATCGGGAAAGGCGACGGCCCGCTCGGACTCCCCGGCCACGTAGGTGAAGTCGTCGCCGACGGCGAGGTGCGAGCCCCAGACGTCGAGCGCTGACAGCCCGTACCCAGCGTCGCGCGTCCCGCTGGCGCTCCACTTCGCGACCGAGAAGCGATAGCGCCCGTCGCCGTTGATCTCGGTGGTGACGGCCGTCACGGCGTCATCCAGCGCCGCGAGATCGCCCACGTCGAAGCCGACCGTCTCGCCCCACGCGCCCGACGGATCGAGGATGACCCCGCCAGCGTCGCTGCACAGGGGACCCCCGCCGCCGCTGCCCCCGCCGCCGCTGCCGCCTCCGCCGTCGCTGTCCGCCCCGCCGCTGCCCGCGCCTCCGACGTTCGCGCCTCCCGCGTTGGCGCCACCCGCGCCCCCGCCACCCGCGCCCGAGCCCCCGGCGCCGGCGTCTCCCGAGGAGGAGGACGCGCCCGACGCCGCGCCCGCGCCGGCCTGCGATGGAGCCAGCTCGCCTACCTCGAGCCCGATGATCGCGTTGCAGCCCCCCGCGACGGCGGCGATCAGGGCCGCGAAGGACACGGCCGATCGAGGCGTACCGAGCTCGCGTTTCATCG
The DNA here is from genome assembly GCF_051519835.1 of Sorangium sp. So ce176. Lineage (NCBI taxonomy): Bacteria > Pseudomonadati > Myxococcota > Polyangiales > Polyangiaceae > Sorangium > Sorangium sp. So ce176. The sequence goes on along the minus strand of NZ_CP150371.1, from coordinate 7,847,226 downwards.
GAAGGGGCTCTCCGTGGGGCGGCATCCTCGAGGCTGCCGAGGAGCCGCGCGGGCTCAATGGCACTTCCTGACGTAATCAGGAAAGATGGTCATGGACTGGCACGTGCCGTTGCAGTTGCCGAACGAGGCGCGTCTTCCGCACGGGACGTCGACCAGGAACACGTTGGACTTCGCGGCACAGAGAGGGAGGATGTTGGAGCACTCGACCGCCTGGAACTCCCGCTCCTCCGCGCCGCTGCAATCGTAGTCGAAGCTGCCCCCCGGGGAGATCGGCGTCTCGTAGAACGTGCTGGGCTGGCCGGGGTGGACCAGGGGGTTCTCGTCGTTGCAATCGTTGCCACCCTCGCACGCCGTCGACAGGTAGCCGTCGTCGTCGGCGTCGCAGTCGACGGTGCCGCCGCCGCCGGAGCCGGTGGCCGTCGAGCTGGCCGTCGCGCTGGAGCTCGCCGCGCCGCCGTCCCCGCCGGCGCCTGCGCTGGAGCTCGCCGCGCCGCCGTCCCCGCCGGCGCCGGAGGCCGTCGAGCCGCCGTCCCCGCCGGCGCCTGCGCTGGAGCTCGCCGCGCCGCCGCCCCCGCCGGCGCCGGACGCGTCAGGGGCCGCGCCGCCGGTGCTCGCCGACGACGTCGTGGTGCCCGCGGTGCCCCCGCCGGCGCTCGCGGCGCTCGCGGCGCTCGGGTCGCTCGCGTCGCCGGTGAACGTCACGTCGGGGAATCCACACCCCGTGCCGGCGCTCAGAGCGGCCGCCGCGGCGGGGAGCGCCAGGCAGAAGAACCGATGAAGCGATCGCATCGTCGGATGGAATGCCATCGTTCCCACCGGCGTCAACCGGCGGTTCGAGCCGAGCGCTCGCGGTCCGGTCGCAGGCTCTGCGGTGCCGTGGGGAAATGTCAGGGGCTCCTGCCCAGGCACACTGTGGAAGCGGGCCGGCCTCGAGCGCCCTGATCACGGAATGCCGGCGAGGCGAGCGATGAACCCTTCTCCCGTGGCCGCGGCGGGGCGTCCGCTGGGTACGAGAGGGAAGGTCTTCGTCATCTCCCCTGCGATGTAGAGGGGATCGCGCGGGGTCCTGCCCGGCGCGATCGCCCACGTCGCCACCGTCTCCTCCCCCATGAGCTCGGAGCCCGAGAGGACGTTGCCGCTCTGGTTGAGGACGAGCAGAAAGCTCGATATCTGACCCGGCGGGGTGGCGATCTTCATGCCGTTTCCCAGGTCCATCTCGCCTTCGAGCTGCCCCGTCGCGTAGATCGATCCGTCCGCGTCCACCGCCACGTTGGAGACGAGCTGATCCTCGGCGACGTCGCCGAAGCCGCGGCTCCAGACCAGTCCGCGCCTGGAGACACGCAGGATGAACGTGTTCCCCGTTCGCTCGGCTGCGGGCGGCATCGGCGGGCAATCGTCGTTGAAATCGACGGACGTCCCCGTGTACGTCCCGGCGATCACGAGGTCGCCGTCCGGGAGCAGCGCGGCCCCGTGTCGCGACGCCGCCTGGACCCCAGGCGCGTTGATCGTGACGAGGTCCTCCAGCTGGCCGTCGATGAGGCGGACGCGCGCGATGAACAGGTCGCTCCCCTGGGAGGAGGGGAGCGCCCGATCCTGCATGATGATCGGATCGTCCGGCGCCTCGTAGTCGCCGACCACCAGCAGCTCCGTGCCCGTGCTATCGACGACGAGCTCTGCGATGCGCACCGCGCCCGGCGGCCCGAGCGAGCGGCGCCACTGGCATGCCCCGGCCGTGTCGAACGCGACGAGCTCCGCAGAGTTCTTCGCCTCGTCGGCCCCGAAGATGCAGGTGCCGTTGGTCGCGACGGATTGGCCCGTCAGGGAGACCGCGAAGACGACCCGCTCGGACGTCGCCGCCAGGCCGAGCGGGTTGGTGGTGGACTCGGCATCAACGCTCCACGCCCATGCGCACGTGCCTTTCTCGTCGAGCGCGGCCAGGAAGCTCGGCCTGGGGGTGGCGTCTGCCCTCGCGGTGATCTGGCAATCGTTGGCCAGCAGGGGCACGTTGACGCCCGGCTGCGCCCATCCGGTGACGTAGGTGAGGCCCGCCGCCGTGGCCAGGTGCTCGCCTGCGATGTCTCCCGCCAGCTCGGGCGTGGCCATCGTGAAGTCGCTGTCGAGCGACCCGTCATCCTTCCACCTCGCGACGGAGAAGCTGCTTCCCTTGTTGATGAGGGCCGTCACGCCGTCATCGTGCGTCTCGAGGTCGATGATCTGCTCGCCGGCCAGATGGCCCCACAGCCCCGAGGCGGCGCGGGCGGCCCCCGCGCGGGCGCCGCTGCAGATCCTCTCCTCGCCGCCGCCCTGGCCGCCGCCGCCGCTGCTATCGCCGCCCTGGCCGCCGCCGCCGCTGCTATCGCCGCCCTGGCCGCCGCCCTGGCCGCCGCCGCCGCTGCTATTGCCGCCGCCGCCCGTGGACCCGCTCGACGCTGTCGCGCTGGACGTCGACGAATCGAGCACGCCGATCTCGAGCCCGATGATCGTCGTGCAGCCTCCCGCGGAGGAGGCGGCGAGCAGCCCAGCGCCCCAGAGGGCTCGAACGCTCCCGAGATCGCGCTTCATCACTTCGGTTCCCCGCCGCGCGGCGCCTTCGCGGTCGCCGCCGAAAGACCGCCGTCGCCGGACCTGCGGTGTGCACGCAGGTCGTCGATCCGGAGGTCGAAGAGGTCCAAACGCATCGGGCGATGAGAGCTTCCGCTCTTCCCGGCGTCAACGGCTCACCGGGGCGCGCGGCGCGGCGCGGTGAGCCGTCTGTGAGGCGCCGTGGTGGCGTGTCGTGAGCGCCGCGCCCCGCGCGGCCGCCATCAAAAGACCACCCTGGCCACGGCGCCGCCCGGCACCACGCGGAGCGTCGCCCGCGGGGCCGAGGACGCCGGCCCCGAGGAGGGCGCCGTGAAGACGAGCACCGCGCCCGCGCCCAGCGCCGCCGCCCCGACGAGGAACGCGACGGTCGAGATCGTCCCCGCGGTCGCGCCCTGCTTTTGCAGCCGGATCCCCTCCGCCGCGCACACGTTCTTCTCGTTGCAGTAGGGATCCGCGTCGTCCATCTTCCCGATCGCGCGCAGGCCGAACACGGCGCCGACGCCGATCCCGACCACGCCGACGCCGGCGCTGATCCATCCGGCCGTCTTCCAGGTGGAGCTCGACGCGCCCTGGGGGCTCTCCTTCGGGGGGAGCGCAGGCCCCGCGCCCCCGCCGGCCGCGGGCGCCTCCGGCGCCACGAGCAGCTCGGTCTGCGCGCCCTCGGCGAGCTGCACAGTGAACGTCTTCTGCGTCCGGCCCGGCGCCGACGCCGTCACGTGGACCTCGCCCGGATCCACGGGCAGCGGCGCGCCCAGCGAGCCCGCGCCGACGGGGATGCCCCCGCGCTGCACGGCGGTGTCCGCCGGCGCGCCGGGCGCGAGCCGGATGGTGAGCCTCGGCACGCGGCCCTCCAGCGCCGTCGCGCGCGCCTGCGCGATCGGCCGCCGGTCGTCGGTCGGCGGCAGATCGCGCGCGAGCTGCCGGAAGATCGACCATGCGCTCGCGACCCTGCCGCGCTTCTCCTCGCAGTCGGCGAGGTTGAGCAGCGCCCCGGGCGCCGGATCGAGCTCGTAGCTCTCGCGGAACTTCGGGCACGCGGCGTCGTAGTCCTTCGCCTGGAGCGCCGTCCTGCCGGCGTCGAAGAGCGCCTCCGCGGCCGCGGGATCGCGCGCCTGCGCAGAGGCGTCAGGGCAGGCGAGGAGCACGGCTCCTCCCAGGGCGAGCACCTCGGCCGGGAATCGTCTACGCGAGCTCGATCTACGCATCCGTGGGACCTCAACGTCTCCTGTTGAACGGGTCCTCCGCGGGCGCCGGCGGGGTCGACGGCGTCGGCGCAGGGGGCGTCTTCGCCGCCTGTGCGCTCGCGGGCGGCCGCGCCCTCGGCCCCGCCGGCCTGGAGGTGGGCGCGGCGCTCGCGGGCGGCGCGGGCGGCGGCGCGCTCGCGGACGCGCTCGCGTGCGGCGCGCTCTCGGGCGCGGGCGAGGACGGCTCGATCGAAGGGGCCGCCTCGCCGGGCGGCGGCTGCGGGCCGGCCCCTGGCGAGGCCCCGTTGCCCGGCGGCTCCGGCGCCGCCCCGGCGCCCGTCGGCAGGGGGCGCGGCTCGGCCTCCACCGAGGCGGCGTGCGACGGGTCCCCGGCGTTGCCGGCGGCGCCCGGGCGCTGCCACCAGACGAGCGCGATCAGGGCGCCCACGGCCAGCGCGCCGGCGCTGGCGAGGAGCGCGCCCGTGGCCGGCGAGCGCGGCGCCACGCGCTCCGCGCCGGCGGAGCGCTCCACGACCGGCGAGACCGTGCCGGCGCTGGCCGCGCCGCCGCCGGCCGGGCTGCTGCCGGGCGCGATGCCGAGGGACGCGCCGCTGGCCGTGCTCGCCGTGGTGAACTCCGTGCCGCTCGGCCCGCTCCCCGGGCCCCGCACCTGGACCGATATGCGCCCGCGCTCCGACTGCGCGGACGATCGCGGGCGATCCGAGTGCGCTGACGCGCGCGCGAGGTCGTTGTGCGCGGACCCGCGCGCGGAGTCCGCGGACGAGCCCGGGATCGCGTCGAGCCCCGCGCTGCCCCGCGCCTGGCGCAGCGCGCGCTGCATCGCGTGGGCGTTCGGCCAGCGCCGGTCGGGCTCGAACGCGAGGGCCACGTCGATGACGCCGGCGACGGGCGGCGGCAGGGCGGGCAGGACGCTCGCCACGGGCGGCGCCGGCTGGGTCATGGCGGCGAGCAGGAGCAGCGGGAGCGTCTCGGCCTCGTGCACGTAGCGCCCGGAGAGGAGCTGGAACATCGTGCTGCCGACCGCCCAGAGGTCGGTGCGCGCGTCGACCTTGTCCCACTGCCCCTTCGCCTGCTCGGGCGGCATGAACTGCGGCGTGCCCATCATGGTGCCGGCGCGCGTGGAGGCGTTGTTCGGGCTGGAGAGCTCGCGCAGCCGCGCGATGCCGAAGTCGAGCACCTTGAGCTGCCCCTGGCGCGTGAGGAACAGGTTGTCGGGCTTGAGGTCGCGGTGGACGATCCCGCGCTCGTGGGCGACGGCGAGCACGTCGAGCAGGTCGTCGACGAGGCCGATCACCTCGCCGGCGCCGAGCACGCCGCCGGGCGCGCGCGCGCGGCGCGCCTCGACGGTCTCGCCCTCGAGCAGCTCCATCACCAGGAACACCGAGCCGTCCTCGGTGACGTCATCGTCGAGCACCCGGACGATGCCCGGGTGATCCACGCGGTTCGCGACGTAGCCTTCGCGGAGGAACCGCGAGCGCGCGTCCTCGTCCCCGGACAGCTCGCGGCGGAGGAGCTTCACCGCGCCGCGCATCCCGTTGCGGTGGGTGCCCGCGTAGACCACGGCCATCCCGCCGAAGCCCAGCAGGCGCTCCAGCCGCCATTTTCCGCGCAGGACCTGGCCTACCAGCGCCTCCGGCCGGAAGCCCTCAGGGTCGACTCGGGTCATCGGCGAAAACCACCCCCTGGACTGCCCGCGCGGCTCATCGCCTCACGAGCGAGGCCCGCGCGGCCGGCGGGTCTGGCGCGGCTCGAGGGACAGGCGTGGCTGGCGCGAGCGCGAGGCATGACGGGCGCATGTTACCCCGGTCCGGCGCGGCGCGGCGTGAAACCGTCCGAGGCAAGCGCGCGGCAGCGCGGGGTGGGGCGGCGAGGGCGGCGTGGGGAGCGGCGCGCGTGGCTCGGAGGCGCGGAGGCCCGACGGCCTTGACGTCGCGCGCGAACGGGGACACTCCGCCTGCCTCTCAGGGGATCGAGCGAGCATGCGCAAGACGATGAGCCACGCGGCGTTGATCCTCCTCGCCGCCGTTTCCTCGATCCAGTGCGGCGGCGCGGGCGCCGGGCATCGTGCGGGCCACGCGACGGAGCCGGCGGGTCATGCGACGGAGCCGGCGGGTCATGCGGGTCATGCCCCTGAGCAAGCGCACGGGCGGCCTGCCGCGGGCGCGCCGGACGAGGAGCTCCGCGCTGTGGCCGCGATCCACGGCGGGGCGGGGCCGTGGGCTGTCGCCGGCTACCGCATGGGGCGGTATGCCCTCGCGAAGCTCGGGCTGCCGGCGAGGAGCTTCGACCTCGAGGTGATCCACCATAGCCCGCGGAACGTGCAGTTCTCCTGCATCGCGGACGGCGCCGCCGCGGCGACGGGGGCGAGCCTCGGGAAGCTCAACCTCAGCCTGGTCGAGGCGAGCGAGGCCGCGGTCGAGACGACCTACCGGCGGAGATCGACCGGACAGACCGTGACGCTCCGCCCGTCGGCGGCTTTCCGCGGGCGCTTCCGCGATGTGCCGAGAGACGGGCTGGAGGCGGCCGGGAGAGAGGTGCTCTCCCTGCCCGATGCCGAGGTGTTCGAGGAGGTGCCGCCGCCTCCCGCCGGCGCGTCCCGCTGACGAGCCAAGGTCCTCTGGACGCGCCCGCCGCGGCCTGGGGCGACTACTGCTCGTCCTCGCCCTCGCCCGCCTCGCCGTCTTCCGTTGCGCCCTCCTCGGCGCCGTCGTCCGCTGCGTCCTCCTCCGACGCGTCGCCTTCCTCCGCGGCGGCCTCGCCTTCCTCCTCCTCTCCGGTGGGCTCATCTCCGGTTGTCGCGGCGCCGCGGGAGACGGGGAAGGGCGCATAGTCCTTCATCCTGTCGGTGCCGGCGTACCAGTACTCCGCGGCGGCGCGCAGCCTCCGCTCGGCGTGCACGACGAGCGTGTACGCGGCGTCGCGGAGCTTGCGCGAGCGCTGCGCCTCGGGAGAGAGCGTCTTGTCGGCGAGCATGCGCGCGAGCAGCGGTGAGAGCTCGCGGAGGCGGGCCGCCGCGTCGGCCTCGCCGCGAGGTGCCTTGTGAAGGGCCTCCGCGTGCTCGGAGCAGAGCAAGAGCAGGTCGGAGACGTCCTGGACCAGATCCGCGTCGCCGCTGCCCGCGCGGATCGCCATGAGCCGCTTTTGCCCCTCGGGGCTCTTCTTGAAGCGGAGATCGAAGAAGCGAAGGAGCGTTTGCCGGTGCAGGGCGGCCTCGGCGGCCGGCTTCGCGAACGTCGCGGCGGCCCGCTCCCGACGCTGCTGCGCGGCTTGCCAGCGCGATTGCGCGGCGCGCAGGAGCTCGATCTTGTCGCGCAGCGCGTGGATCTCCTCGCGCGTGAGCGATGGCTCGTCCTCAGGGAACGGGGTGCGGACGAGATCGGCCGCGTCACGCTCGGCGGCGAGCTGGATGCGGCTCGCCCAGACGACGCGCCGCGCGAGCTTGCCTGGAAAACCCACGGTGTTGTCGCCGAGCGACTCGGCCTCCCGGAGGAGCTCGGCCTCGCGGGCGGCGCTCAGCGTGTACGCTGCTGCTCTCGTCGAGGAGCGAGGCGCGCCCTGTGACTCGCGCGAAGCGGGCTTCTTGGCGGCCTTGTTGGTCCTGAGCGACGTGGTGGTGGATGCCTTTGCCATGGTAAAGATACGCCTCCTTGTCGGGGCCAGCGCCCCTCGGAATGAGGGGCCGGAAGATCGGCGAGGGTATCGGCGAACAAGGCATTGGCCAGAGGAGAGCACGAGTCAGGCGCGTCGCGAGAGAGGCGCTGGGGCGAGGACTGGGAGAGGATTGGGAGAGGCGGTGTGCCGCAATATCGAGAGGAGCGGCGCGCCCGGCATCGCGGGCAGCGGGCACGGAGCCGGCGAAGGGCTGGCAAAGGGGCGCGGGCGCAGGAGGGGAAAGTGTTGCGCAGCAACCACAAAGGGCGCGCGAGACGGCGCCGGGGCTGCGCAGGAGACCCGCCGGGGCTGCGTAGGAGCCGGACGATGGTAGCAAAGGACACCAACGGGGGCGCGCAGGAGGGCGCCGGGGCCGCGTAGGACGGGGGCGAGTGTTGCGTAGGACACCAACAGGGGTGCGCAGGAGGGGGCCGGGGCCGCGCAGGAGGGTCGACAGGGCTGCGCAGGAGGGCCGACGGGGCCGCGTAGGAGGGCGCCGGGGCTTGCGCAGGAGGGCGGACGGGCTGCACAGGAGGGCCGACGGGGCTTGCGCAGGAAGGCGGACGGGCTGCACAGGAGGGGGCCCGGGCTTGCGCAGGAGGGCCGACGGGCTGCGCAGCAGGCCGCCGGGGTTGACCGAGCGCGGGGCACGCCTGCCGGAGATCAGACCGTGGGGTCGCAACGTGGCGCAGCGGCGGCCGACGATGACTTTTGCGGCCCTGCATCTTACCCGTGCTGGCGCCGCGCCGAGCTCCGCCGGGGCCGCGCGCGTTCGCGCTCCACCGCGCCGGAGTCACGGCGCGGTTAGCTTGAACTCTGGGAAGCCGAGCCACTCCTCATTGAGCCACGAGAGCCGGCCCGCATTCTCATATTTGACGAGCATCGACGGGATCAAATAGAGCGCGCTGTACAGCGCCTGGATCCCATCGATGCCGGCGCCGTGGGTCTTATGGCTATCTCCCGCTCCAGCGACTTCCACATCAGCGACCCAGCACCGAAAGTGGGGGCTGTACTCGGGGGCCCATACTCGAACTCGGATGCTTTCTTGCGTCCCGCTGGGAAGTGTCAGCTCCAGGGTACGTTCCGCGATCACGTCCGGCATGCCCCACCAGCTAGCGCCCTCGTCGGCGATGTCAAGCATCCTGACTCAACAGGACTCAAGGCACTTCTTCTGCCCGTTTCGTCGCGCCTGTTCGCAGATGCTCCTCATGAACATGGGCGCTCGCTCCTCGCAGTAAAGCTCCCACCTGGTGGAGAGAGCGAAGCATGCCGTAGGGCAACTGGAACGGCACTTCGCATGGCCCGCGGCTCGCCCTTGGCTGTGCTCCGCAAGGCAATGGCCCACTTGCGGGCGCGTCATGAATACATCGGTTGACGCTCCGCACATCAACATCCAGACATCGGCCCCCTCGTCTACCGCGTCTTCGCACCTTCCGCGTGCTGAGAGCGACTCGCTGGCCTCCAGCGCCTCCTCGTCCAACACGGCTTCCGAGCCGGGTGTTGGCTCAGCCATGCACGCAGGGATGGAGCAGCAAATGAAAACGGCTGTGATGGTGTTGAATGTTCGCATGCAGCGGCTGTTGCGACCACCGTGCCGGGCTCGAGTGTGCCGCCCCGAAGCGCCCCGATTCCTTCCGAGCGAGAAACAAGGTCTTCGGGCAGAAACAGGCAGCATCGGGAACCATCCTCTGTGGCTTGACCGGGAGGCGCGGGGCGCTGGCGGCGGCGACCTCGAGGCCGCGCGGGAGCTGCACGAGGCGCTTGGTCTAGTCCTGGGTCGCTGAGGTCGCTCTGGCGCGGATGACCCGGCCGGCTTGCACGCGTCGAAGCTGCCTGCCGAAGGGACGCTGGAGGCCGCCGTGTTCCTCGAGGGACTTCTCGCGCCCGACCAGTTCTTCGCCGCCGGTAGGCCCGGCGAGCTGGCCCCCCACCACAGCGTCGGCGCGGACGGCACGCACGACGCCGATGCCACCCTGGGCGGCGAGGGGCGAGCGACCTCGGCGGCCGAGCTACCTCTCGATCCTGATCGGGAGCCCGCCGCGCCCTCCTGGCCACATGCCACGGCCGCGCCGACGCGCGGCCGTGGTACAAGGGGCGCGATCCATGGCAAGGCTCACCCTCCGTCAGCTCGAACGACACCTCTTCAAAGCCGCCGACATCCTCCGCGGCAAGATGGATGCGTCGGAGTTCAAGGAATACATCTTCGGCATGCTGTTCCTGAAGCGGTGCTCCGACGTCTTCGACGCCCGCTTCGAGGAGCTCGTCGCGAAGGACATCGCCCGCGGCAAGCGCGAGGCCGAGGCGCGGAAGCGCGCCGCGCACCGGAGCTTCTACACCGACACGTTCTACGTCCCAGAGGAAGCGCGCTGGGGCTACCTGCGCGACGAGGCCCACAAGAACATCGGCGACACGCTCAACAAGGCGCTCGCCGCGATCGAGGGGGAGAACACGAGCCTCGAGGGCGTGCTCGCGCACATCGACTTCACGCGCAAGGTCGGCCAGTCGAAGATTCCGGACAAGAACCTCCGCGACCTCATCGACCACTTCTCCGAGCACCGCCTGCGCAACGAGGACTTCGAGTACCCCGACCTCCTCGGCGCCGCGTACGAGTACCTCATCCGCGACTTCGCCGACTCGGCGGGGAAGAAGGGCGGCGAGTTCTACACTCCGCGCGCCGTGGTCCGGATGATGGTCCGCATCGCCGCGCCCGACGAGGGCATGCACGTCTACGACCCCTGCTCGGGCTCGGGCGGCATGCTGGTGCTCTCGCACGAGTACCTCGACGAGCATCAGAAGAACGTGAGGAACCTGCGCCTCTACGGCCAGGAGTCGAACGGCGGCGTGTGGGCCATCTCCAAGATGAACATGCTCCTGCATGGCATCCACGGCGACGACATCAGGAACGACGACACCCTCGCCAACCCGCTTCACAAGGAGGGCGGCGAGCTGATGCGCTTCGACCGCGTGATCACCAACCCGCCGTTCTCACAGAACTACGTGCTGAAGGATCTCCCGCTCAAGGAGCGCTTCCGCTACGGCCTCTGCCCCGAGAGCGGGAAGAAGGCCGACCTGATGTTCGTGCAGCACATGCTCGCGGTGCTGCGCCCTGGCGGGATGGTCGTCACGGTGATGCCGCACGGCGTGCTCTTCCGCGGCGGGGCGGAGAAGCAGATCCGCACCGGCATGCTGGACGACGACCTGCTCGACGCCGTGATCGGCCTGGGCCCGAACCTCTTCTACGGCACAGGCATCCCCGCCTGTCTGCTCGTGCTGCGCGCGAAGGGGGCGAAGCCGAAGGAGCGCCGCGGCAAGGTGCTGTTCATCAACGCCGACCGCGAGTACGCCGAGGGCCGGGCGCAGAACCAGCTCCTGCCCGAACACATCGAGAAGATCGTGAGCGCGTGGGAGGCGTTCCGTGACGTGCCCGGCTTCGCGAACGTGGTCGGGCGCGAGGTGTTGCGCGAGAACGACGATAATCTCAACATCCGGCGCTATGCGGACAATGCGCCGCCGCCGGAGCCGCATGACGTGCGCGCGCACCTGCGCGGCGGCATCCCCAAGTCCGAGGTGAAGGCGAAGGAGGTACTGTTCGAGGCGCACGGGCTCGACCCGCGGCGGCTGTTCCGGGAGCGGGACGAGCGGTATCTCGATTTCGTGGAGGGGATCGGCGACAAGGCAGCGCTGAAGAGGCGGCTGGATGAGGATCCCGGGATGGCGGCGCGGGAGCAGCATCTCGCGGAGGCCGTGGAGGGGTGGTGGAAGAAGGCGCGGCGGGAGCTGCGGCAGCTTCCGGTGTCGGGGGCGATCATGCCGCTGCGGGCGCGCTTGCTGGCGAGCTTCGAGAAGGCTGTGCGGCCGGTGGGGCTCCTGGATGAGTTCCAGGTGACGGGGGTGATCGCGACGTGGTGGGGGGCGGCGCAGAACGACCTGAAGACGCTCGCGGCGCACGGGTACACGGGGCTGGTGGAGGCGTGGGCATCGAGCATCCGGGCGGCGCTGGAGGACGAGGAGGCGAGGGAGACCCCGCTGGAGCATCCGTTGATCAGGAAGCTGCTGCCGGGGTACGTCGCCGAGATCGGCGAGCTGGAGGCGAAGCGGGCCGAGCTGGACGCGGAGATCAAGGCGGCGCAGCCGGGGGAGGACGAGGAGGAAGGCGAGGAGGGCGAGGAACGGCGGTCGGAGGAGGAGGTAAAGGCGCTGAGGAAGGAACTCGGCGCGTTGAAGAAGCAGCTGAAAGCGCTGGAGGGGGAGCTGGTGCAGCGGTTGGAGGAGGGAGTCGCGAAGCTGGACGAGGAGGGGGCCCACGGACTGGTGGCGGGGATCCTGAGGGACAGCCTCGATGGTGACCTGGGACGATACGTGAGTGGCCATCGGCGGGAGGTGATCGAGCCGTTCGTTGGGTGGTGGGAGAAGTACCGGGGAACCCTCACGGGGATCGAACGGGAGCGTGACGCGGCAGCCAAGAAGTTGGGCGACATGTTTGGAAGGCTTGGCTATGCCGACTAGCACATTGCCGCGTGGCTGGACTACGGAGACACTGGGCTCGATTGCTGACTGGTCGAGCGGTGGAACACCTTCGAAAGCGCGTCCCGATTACTGGAATGGCTCGTTGCCTTGGGTGAGCCCCAAGGACATGAAGGTCTTCAGCCTGAGCGACACGCAAGATCATATCTCAGAACGGGCTACGGCGGGAGGAGCTAAGATTGCGCCTTCAGGTGCGACTTTCATCGTAGTGCGGGGGATGATACTCGCTCACACTTTTCCGGTGTGCGTGGCTCAGCGTCCAATGTCTTTCAACCAGGATGTGAAGGCGGTCCTGCCCAGGAAGGGCACCGATGGCCGCTTTTTGGCACACTGGCTTAGCGGTCATTCTGACGAATTTCTGCGACTCGTTACCGAGGCGACACACGGGACGAAGCGGATCGAGTTGGCGGATATTCTCGATTATCCCATTGATCTTCCGCCAGTGTCTGAGCAGCGGCGTATTGCCGAGATCCTGGACACGCTGAACGAAGCTATTCTTAAGACCGAGCAGCTCGTCGCCAAGCTGAAGCAATTGAAGCAGGGGCTTCTGCGCGACCTGCTGACCCGCGGTATTGACGAGAACGGCGAGTTGCGCGATCCGGACAGCAAGCCGGCGCAATTCAAGTTGTCTCTTCTGGGTATGATTCCGATTGGGTGGGAGGTGTTGTCGATTGAGTGCCTTCTGGCCAATGTCGATCCTGCCATGCGTAGTGGCCCGTTCGGTAGTGCACTGCTCAAGTCGGAGCTGGTAGAGTCTGGTGTTCCTCTTCTCGGTATCGACAATGTGCATGTTGAGCATTTTGTCGATGCGTACACGCGCTTCGTGACGCCCGGGAAATTCGTAGAGCTGTCGCGGTATCGCGTACGGCCGCATGACGTGATGATCACGATCATGGGCACCGTCGGGCGCTGTTGCATTGTTCCCGACCATGTCGGCCATGCGCTGTCGTCGAAGCATGTATGGACGCTGTCTTTTGATCGCGAGCGATACTCGCCGCTGCTCGCCTGTCTCCAACTCAATCACGCACCCTGGGTCCTGCGGCATCTGCGCCGCGATGAGCAGGGCGGGATTATGTCAGCAATCCGCTCCGAGACGCTCCGAACGCTGCTCTTGCCGGTTCCTCCACCGGCGGAGATGCGCGAGATCGAGAGGATCTTGACCACGCTCTCGAGCCGCATTGAGCACGAGCAGCAAGACGCAGCCAAACTCCGCCTCCTCAGGCAAGGCCTCATGGATGACCTCCTCACCGGCCGTGCTCGCGTCACCACTCTCCTTGCGGAGTCCACCCCATGAGCGGCGGTCCCGAGTACAACCAGGTCGAGCTCCCGTTCATCGACCAGCTCATCTCCCTCGGCTGGAAGTACATCGGCGGCAGCGTCGATCACCCAACCGTCACCGGGCGCCCCTCCTTCCGCGACGTCCTCCTCGATCACGACCTCCGCCAGGCCCTCCGCAGCATCAACCTCAGGAACAACAAGCCCTGGCTCGACGACGCCCGCATTGCCCAGGCCATCGGCGCCCTCACCCGCATCGCTGCCCCCCGGCTGATCGAGGCCAACCAGGCAGCCACCGCACTCCTCCTGGAAGGCCACCCCGTCGACGGCTTGCCCGACTGGGACGGCGGCCGCCAGCAGACGATCCACTACATCGACTGGAACGAGCCGAGGAACAACGCCTTCACCGTCATCAGCCAGTTCCGCGTCGATTGCCCCCGCGGCCAGGCCGTCCCGTACATCGTCCCCGACCTCGTCCTCTTCATCAACGGCATCCCCGTCGTCATCGTCGAGTGCAAGAGCCGCAAGGCCCCGGAGGCCATCCCCGCGGCCGTCGACCAGCTCCGGCGCTACCAGAACCAGCGCAGGGCCGATGGCCATGTGCAGGAGAACGAGGGCAACGAGCGGCTCTTCTTCACCAACCAGATCCTCGTCGCGACCTGCTTCGACGACGCCCGCGCCGGCACCATCGGCGCCGACCTGGAGCACTACATCGCCTGGAAGGACACCGCGCCCATCCCGCTCGCCGACGTGGCCAAGGCCCTCCACACGGCCGATCCCGCGAAGCTCTCGCTCCAGCAGAAGCTCATCGCCGGCATGCTCCGCCCGGCCCACCTGCTCGACATCATCCGGCACTTCACGCTGTATCAGGAGGTGTCGGGGCGGACGGTGAAGGTCGTCTGCCGTTATCAGCAGTTCCGCGCTGTGCATGGCGCCATCGACCGGTTGCTTCACGGCAAGACCCGCAAGGAGGACGGCGAGCACGACCAGCGCGGCGGGATCATCTGGCACACCCAGGGCTCGGGGAAGAGCCTGACCATGGTCTTCCTCGTGCGGAAGCTGCGCTCGCTGCTGGCGCTCCGCCGCTTCAAGGTCGTGGTCATCACCGACCGGAAGGACCTCCAGAGCCAGCTTTCCGGGACGGCGGCACTCACCGGCGAGACGGTGAAGGTGGCTCGCAAGGTAGCCGAGCTGAAGAAGCTCCTCGGCAAGAAGGGGCCGGGGATGGTGTTCGCGATGATCCAGAAGTACGCGGGCCGCGACGACGAGAACCCCGCCGCCCAGGCCGCGGCCGCGGAGGACTTCGAGGAGCTGAACGCGGACGAGTCGATCCTCGTGCTCGTGGACGAGGCGCACCGCTCGCACACGAGCACGATGCACGCGAACCTGCAAAAGGCGCTGCCCAACGCCGCGCGCATCGGCTTCACCGGGACGCCCATCCTGATGGGCGCGAAGAAGCGCACGCACGAGATCTTCGGGCCGTTCATCGACCGCTACCGGCTGCGGGAGTCCGAGGCCGACGGCGCGACCGTGCCGATCCTCTACGAGGGCCGCACGGCGTCGGGCGCGGTCAGCGACGGGCGCGACCTCGACCAGCTCTTCGAGGACATGTTCGTCGAGCGGACGCCCGAGGAGCTGGAGGCGATCAAACGAAAGTACGCGACCAAGGGCAACGTGCTCGAGGCCGAGAGGATGATCGAGGCCAAGGCGCGGGACATGCTGCGGAATTACGTGGAGCACATCCTGCCCAGCGGCCTCAAGGCGCAGATAGCCGCCTACAGCCGGCTCGCGGCCGTGCGTTATGCAAAGGTGCTCCCCGAGGTCCGCGACGAGCTTGTGAAGGAGGCGAAGGCGCTTGACCCCGCGCTCCGCGACCTCGACGTGGAAGCGCTCGCGACCAAGCCGCGGAAGCTTCGCGTCGCCGTGCGGGCCTACCAGAACCTCGCCGGCCTCGAGCGGCTGGAGTTCGCGGCGGTGATCTCCGGCGTCCACAACGAGGACCCGATGTACGACGAGTGGACCGACGGGGGGAAGATCGAGGCGCACATCGCCCGGTTCAAGAAGCCGTTCGTCCACGACGACCCGGAGAAGGCCGACCCGCTGGCATTCCTGGTTGTGAAGTCGATGCTGCTCACGGGCTTCGACGCGCCCATCGAGGGCGTTATGTACCTCGACCGCCCCATCCGCGAGGCCGAGCTGCTCCAGGCCATCGCGCGGGTGAACCGCACCGGGCACGGGAAGCAGGCCGGGATCATCGTCGACTACTACGGCGTGGCTCAGCACCTGACCGAGGCGCTAGCGACCTACAGCGCCGAGGACGTGGAGGGCGTGCTCCGCAACCTCCGCGACGAGATCCCGAAGCTGCGCGACCGGCACCAGCGGCTGCTCGACTTCTTCAAGGGCCACGGCGTCGCCGACATCTTCGACACCGAGGCCTGCGTCCAGCTCCTGACGAACGAGCGGCTGCGCGCCGAGTTCACGGTGAAGCTGAAGCAGTTCTTCGACACACTCGACCTGGTGCTGCCGCGCTCCGAGGGGCTGCCGTACGTGAAGGACGCGAAGCAGCTTGGCCTGATCTACACGGAGGCCCGTAAGCTGCTCCGCGGCGAGCTGCCCGAGCTCGCGAAGTCGATCGGCGCGAAGGTGCGGCGGCTGATCGACGACCACGTGATCTCGCTCGGCGTGGACCCGAAGATTGCCCCGATAGCCATCACCGACGCGGGCTTCGCCGCCCACGTGGGCAAGCAGGTGTCGCCGCGGGCGAAAGCCTCGGAGATGGAGCATGCGCTGCGGCACCACATCCGGCAAAACCGGGATGCCGACCCGATCCACTACCAGCGGCTGTCGGAGCGCCTGGAGGAGATCCTGAAGGCGCATGGGGAGGACTGGGAGCAGCTCGCGCAGGCGCTCAGAAACCTCGCCGAGGAAGCCGAGAAGGGGCGGCAGAAGGACAACACCGGCCTCGAGCCGCAGACCGAAGCGCCGTTCTTCGCCGTGCTGAAGGAGGAGCGGGTAAAGGAGCGCCCCGTGCCCCCGGCCGACGCGCGTTGGCTGGCGGGCCTCACGGTGCAGCTCGTGGCCCACATCCGCGCGGAGATCCGCGTGGTCGACTTCTGGAAGAACACGCACGCCCGGGAGGTGCTCCGCGGGGCGGTGTTCACGTTCCTCGACGATCACGAGATCGTGCCCTTCGAACAGGCGGACGCGGTCGCCGACCGGATCATGGAGCTGGCCAAGGCGAACCACGCGAGGTTGGTCAAGGCGTGACGGCGCTCGTTGTGGGCGACCTCGAGCTGGAGCTACGGCGCAGCGAGCGGCGCCGGTCGCCGGAAATCACCGTGGAGCGCGACGGGCGGCTGACGCTCGCGGCGCCCGCGGCGGCGTCGCCGGAGGCGCTGACCCGCTTCGTGGAAGCCAAGCGATTCCGGATCTACCAGCAGCTCGCCGCCCGCGAAGCGCTGCCTCCGGCGCCGCCGCCGCGGCGTTTTGTGGACGGGGCGGGGTTCCCCTACCTGGGGCGGTCGTATCGGCTGCTGCTCGTGCCGGACCAGGATGTGCCTGTGAAGCTCACCCGCGGCCGCTTTCGGATGCGCCGCGCCGACGCGGAGCGAAGGGGGGTGGGTGCAGCGGCGGAGACGGCGGAGGCACACATGATCCGGTGGTACAGCGCGCACGCGCGGCCGTGGCTGGCAGCGCGGGTGGAGCGGTACGCCGGCAGGATCAGGGTGACGCCGGGCGGGCTCACCGTGCGGGAGCTCGGGTATCGGTGGGGGTCGTGCGGGAAGGGCGGGCGGCTGTATTTCCACTGGAAGACGATCCTGCTGCCGCCACGGCTGATCGAGTACCTGGTCGTTCACGAGCTGGTACACCTGCGCGAGCCGCACCACGGCCCGATGTTCTGGCAGCGTGTCGAGCGGGTCATCCCGGACTGGGCCGAGCGCCGCGAAGCGCTGCGAGACCTGGGACGGAGGATCTGGTGAGCCCTGGCGCTTACCCCTCGCGGGCGGCGTGCGTTGTGTGCTTCGTCGGGCCGAAGGTCCTCTTCTGGAGCAACGATGGATCTCGATGATCTGAACGCGCGTGTGACCGAGGCGATCCTCCGTGCGGAGCGTCTCCCAGGGGGATCGGACCACGCACAGGCAGCATTTCGGGAGGTCGGGCGCATCGAAGAGTCGATCGCCGACTTGACGCCGGCGCATGACCTTGAGGGCGAGATCGCCCGGCTGGGAGCGGTCACGGCCGCGCTGAGCGCAGCCGAGCCGCTCCGCGCCCTCTGGCTCGTGGATCGCTATCTGGCGGAGAGGCTCTCCCCGGAAGCAACTGTCAAGCTCGAGGCCCTGCGAGTCGAGGCGAACGCGGAGCTCGCCGACGTGGTCTCGAAGGTGCCGCCCGTGCGACCGATCAAGTACACCTTACAGTAGACAGCATGAGCGCCGCCCGCCTTTTCTGAACTGACGCCATCTCACTCGCAGCACAGCATTCGTGGTCCGGCGGGCGACCGTCGTACCAGGGCAGCCAGGCAGAAGCGAACGCTGAGATGCGCACGGTGAGCGCTACGTTGATGAGATGCACGGCAATCCCAGCGGGTCACCAGCTCCCGATGGATTCCTCGATCTTCACGGCCGCTCCGCGGCCCGGCCAGGTGACACCGCCGGCCCCGAGCCCGAGGCTGCCCGAGGCTTGCGGACGTTCACCTCACCCCCGCGGCCGCTTCCCCGTCAGGCGCCGCCCCAGGCGAGCGGCGCCCCCTGCGGGTTCCACGTCAGCGACGGCGCTGAAAGCGGAGAACGAGCGCGGTGCCCATGCCGACGAGCACGAGCAGGACCACGCCGACCCACACCCAATCCAGGGGATCCGAGCTGAAGGAGACGGCCACCGCGCTGCACCCGGGAGAACATGCGCTTTTCATCAGGCAGCCCATCCTCTCATCACAACCGCCATCTCCGGTCCGCCGGGAGGCGCGGACCGCGCCGCGGTGCTCCTTGACGCCGCGACCTCGCTATCTGCTCGGGCGCCATCTACGATGGCGAACTCGCCGGTGTCCAGCGTCGCGACGTGGCCGAGGTCGGCGAGGTGGACGGCGACGGCCCCGCGCTCGCCACGCGCCGAGCTCGCCTCCCCCGACGCCGGCACCGCTCGCAGGGCTCAGGCGGGGGCGGACGTCATTCGTCCTCCGCCGCGCCGCCCGCCAGCTCCGTCTCTCCACCTCGCTTGCCAAGCTCGATGAGCCGGCACGGCGTCGCCTGCCGGATCCGCTCGGCCAGCGGGCGGGAGTGCGTCGTGATCCAGAGCTGGCTCCGCGATGCCGCGTGCACAAGGAGATCCCCGAGCGGGCCGAGCAGATCCGGATGCAGGCTCGTCTCCGGCTCGTTCAGCGCCATCAGCATCGGAGGCCTCGGGCTCAGCAGCGCCGCCAGCAGGCAGAGATAGCGCGCCGTGCCGTCCGAGAACTCGCGGGCGTCGAGCGGGCGCGACATCCCGGGCAACGCGAGCTCGACGCGGAACCGCCCCTGCGTCGAGGAGACCTCGAGCGACGCGCCCGGGAACGCGCTGGACACGGCATCCTTCAAGGCACCCCTGTCGCCGATATCGAGGATCGTCGCCAGCGCCGCGGCCAGATCGTGGCCATCGGTGCTGATCACCGGCGTGCGCACACCGACCTGCTCCACCCGCAACGGCGCGCCGGGGTCGGTGCGGAAGTGGTGATAGAACCGGAAGTTCATGAGCTGTTGCCGCACCGCCGAGAGCAACGGAAAGCGGTGCGGCTCCACGACCTGCGCCAGCACCGACTCCGAGCCCCAGAGCGAGAAGGGGAATGTCACGCGGTGGCCGTCCACGTCGCGCGCGAAGGCCGAGCCAGCGGCCCGCTCCAGCATCGGCAGGCGGCGGCGCTTGTCGAGCAGCCAGAGGTTCTCTTCCTTGATGTCCGGGTCCAGCGCGAACGGCCCGGCAGGCGGCGGTGTCAGACCACACTGAAGCTCGTAGACGAGCTGATCCAGCCGCACCCGCAGCGTCATCCGCACCGGGCCCTTGCTGCGCTGGCCGGCCCAGAGCACAGACGGCATCCCGCCCTCCTCGGCCAGGGTGCGCGCGAAGCTGCCGCTCGCCGCGGCGCCGAGCAGCACCATGGTGCGATAGAGGTTGGTCTTGCCGACGCCGTTCGGTCCGACGATGATGTTGACCTGCGCGAGGGGGAGGGTCAGCTCGCGGATCGAGCGATAGCCCGCGACGTGGAGCTCCTGGACCGCCATCCCGCCCAGGATAGCCGATCGCGGTCCCCGCCACGCGCGCCGCGATCAGGGGCGCGGCACCATGGTCGACGCCAGATCGAGCGCGGACGCCCGCCGACGACCCGCCGGGCGCCCGAGCGCCATTCAAGGCGGTGGACACTGACGCTGCATCCTTGCGTTCGGAGCGGCAGGGAACCAGAGAGGGACCGTGGATCTGGAGGATGCAAACCACGGTGTGAGCCCGCTGGTGCGCAGGAGCATCACAGGACCTGGTTCCGGGGTGCCCTGGATTCGACGGGCCCAGAAAAAGGAGTGCCGATGAACTTTCCGGATCGCTCCCTTCTGCCGGAGAACCAGGAAAAGCTCGTCATCACGGTGGCGCCGTACGGGCCGGAATGGGAGCCGGCCGATTTTCCGGAAGACATCGCGGTGACGATGGAAGAACAGATCCAGAAGGCGGTGGATTGTTATTCCGCGGGCGCCACCGTGCTGCACGTGCACGCGCGCGAGGCGGACGGCAAGGGATCCAAGCGGCTCTCCAGGTTCAATGAGCTCCTGGCGGGGCTGCGCGACGCGGTGCCCGAGATGATCCTGCAGGTCGGCGGATCGATCTCCTTTTCTCCGGAGGGCGAGGGGGCGCAGGCCAAGTGGCTGAGCGACGACACGCGCCACATGCTGGCCGAGCTCTCGCCGAAGCCCGACCAGGTCACGATCGCGATCAACACCACCCAGATGAACGTCGTCGAGCTGATGACCGAAGATGACTACGCCGGCAGCTCGTTCGCGCGGCCGGACGTCTACGAGGCGTACCGCGAGATGACCGTGCCGGCCGGCCCCGCCTGGGTCGAGGAGCACCTGAGGCGGCTGTCGGCAGCGGGCATCCAGCCCCACTTCCAGCTCGCGAACATTCCCCAGCTCGAGACCGTGGAGCGCCTGATCCGCCGCGGCCTCTACACCGGGCCGCTCAACCTCACGTGGGTCGCCATCGGCGGCGGGTTCGACGGGCCGAGCCCCTACAGCATGATGGAGTTCGTCCGCCGCGTGCCCGACGGCGCCTGCCTGACGGTGGAGTCCCTCATGCGCAACGTGCTGCCGATCAACACGATGGCGATCGCGATGGGGCTGCACGTCCGCTGCGGCATCGAGGATTCGCTGTGGGGGCGCAAGGGGCAGCGAATGACCTCGGTGCAGCAGATCGAGCAGCTCGTCCGCATCGCGCGCGAGCTCGGCCGCGATGTGGCGGACGGCAGGGAGGCCCGCCGCATCTACAAGATCGGCGAGACATACAGGGACGCCGACGAGACGCTGTCGACGCTCGGTTGGACACGCTCGGGGCGTACTGCACCGAGCGGATCCTGCCCGCAGCGCCGCTGATCCGGCTGCCGGAGGGTATCGGCTGCGAGACAGCCGCGGCGATGACCATGCGGGGCCTCACGTCGGCCTACCTGCTGCGCCG
This sequence comes from Sorangium sp. So ce176, assembly GCF_051519835.1. Classification (NCBI taxonomy): domain Bacteria; kingdom Pseudomonadati; phylum Myxococcota; order Polyangiales; family Polyangiaceae; genus Sorangium; species Sorangium sp. So ce176. The sequence goes on along the minus strand of NZ_CP150371.1, from coordinate 7,826,302 downwards.
CATCTGGCTTCGAGGGCCGGCGACGGCCTCCTGGTGCACGCGACGGCGGGCGCCTAGGCGGGCGGCGAGGGTCATCCCTGCGGTCCAGTGAGCGCGCGGGGGCTCGTCGTGATGGACGACGGGCACGTCGAGCCCTTGCGCGAGCGCCTCGGCGACGGGGCGCGGGCGTCCGCGGGCACGCCGAAGGCGGCGAGGGTGAATACCGGCATGATGGCGCCGAACACGCCGAGCCCCATGAACGCCGCGATCCCGAGGTGCAGGAGGGCCGTGGCCACGATGACGGCGCGCCGGGTGAGCCGCGGCCAGATGAGGAACGCGTAACCGATCTCCACGCCGAGCACCGCCCACCCCGCGGCCTGCGCGATCCACGGGTGCCAGGCCAGCCAGGAGAAATCGAGCTGGCGGTACTCCGGGAGCATGACCGAGCGCCAGATCGCCTCGCCGTTCCACCACGACGGGCCCGACGCCTTCTCCAGCCCGCTGGCCAGGTACGCGACGCAGAGGTGCATCTGGATGACGCGCAGCCCGAGCCGCGCGGCCGGCGTCGGCTCGGCGGCCGCGCGGCTCGACCCGCGCATCCATCGATCGACGGACAGCGCGGCGCCTGACGGGATCCAGACGAGGTAGAAGAGAAAGATGTTGGCGAAGAGATCCGCTCCGTAAACGGTGGCGTCCGCCGTCACCATCAGCACCCTGTGGGTGAGCCACGCGATCAGGGCAGAGGTCCTCGTCCGGAACCCGCAGAGCAGCGAGGCGAGGGAGAGCACGTAGACGGCGCCGGTGCATGCGAGGAGCGACGTCTCGCGGATCCCGAGCGGGCCGAGCCGCTCGGCCAGCCAGCCGATCCCCGGCAGATCGATCTCGGCAAAGGCCTCCCGCAGCGGACCCTGGAGGATGCCTGCTGGACCGTAGAGCTCGAAGAGCGCGGGAGCGACGAGCGCCGCCTGGACGAGGAGCACGGTCGCGAGCCCGATGCGGAGCGCGGCGAGGGGCTCCGCGGACGCAGGGGCGAGCGCGAAGCGCTCGATGAGCGAGGCGACGCGGGAGAGCCCCGCTCTACAGGAGATCAGGCGCGGCGCGGTCACGGCCCACCGCCGCTGCTCTGCCGGGCGGCCGGAACCCTGGACTGCGGGACGAGCTTCGCCTGATAAAGCAGGTCCCACGCCGGCCGGCGGCCCTCGCGGTACTGCTGCATCGAGGGCAGATCGCAGATCTCCAGCCGGACGACAACGCTCTCGGCCCCAGGGTGCCTCGTGAACATCTTACCCGCCCACGAGGCGACGAGCGAGCGCCGCAGCGCCTCGTCCTCCGCCTGCAAGAACAGCGAGAGGATGCTCCTGACGCGGAGATCCGCCTCGTGGTTGGCGCCCGATTCCAGCACCTCGGCGTGGGCCGCGCCGTTCGCGTCCGTGACCTGGAACCTGGCCCAGGGCAGCGCGCTGACCGCGGGAGCGAAGAAGTTGTAGGCGCTGCCGGCGCCGGAGACCGCACCATGATAGGCGATCACCCCGCCGAGCACCCCCGCCACCCGCGGATCCACGCGGAGCGCCCCGAGGACGACGCAGCCGAGGTGCGCCGCGGCGGCGGCCACGATGACGACGGTGCGCCCACGACTCCGTGCTCTTCCACCCATGGGGATCCCCTTCCTACTCCACGCGCCTGGAGGCCCTGCGCGGCCGCGCGGCGCCGAGGCGCCGCGGCTGAGCCTCGGCGCCTCGACGCTGCGAGCGGCGCGCCATCACCGATCGTCGGGGAGGCTCACCTCGGGCGTGGGAAAGTCCCCTCCCGGAGCCGCCTCGACCCCCGAGGAGAGCGAGCGCCACGGCCGATACCACCCGTACGGCCGGAAGCCCGGCCGGTAGCCGTACGGCCGGTATCCGTAAGCGCTGTACGGCCGGTAGCCATAAAGGCCGTACGGCCGGTATCCGTAAGCGCTGTACGGCCGGTAGCCATAAAGGCCGTACGGCCGGTATCCGTAAGCGCTGTACGGCCGGTAGCCATAAAGGCCGTATGGCCGGTAAGCGCGATATGGAGCCACGACGACCCGGGAGTCGTCGAGGCCCGGGCTCGCCGTCTCCTCGACGATCACGAGATCCTGGATTGGCGTTGTGGTCTCCGCTGCAGCGAGCTGCGTCGTGCCGAGCGCGATGCCGGACAGGGCCAGCGCACCAAGCGCTTTCATCAGCTTCATCATGGACTCCTTTTCGATCCGAGCGGCTTGATGGGTGTCACCCCATCCAGGCTGCAGCCATGACGATGCAAACGTGAGGCCCGTTCGGGCTGTATCGCTGGCGCTCCGCGCCGCGGCGCCGACTCCCGACAACCCCGGCTCCGCGCAGGGGGCCCCGTCCGACGGAGGATCGCGTGTGCAAGCGGCGATCAGCGCCCGGCGCTCGAGGCTCCGGTCTGCACGACCGCGCGTGTCGGGCGCGCGGCGACCGCGCCCCGCTCGGCCCGGCGCATTGTCAGGAGTTCCGACAGGTCGTCGACGATCGTGCGGGCGTCGCCGACCTCGAGGTTGACGAGCACGGTGATAGAAGCATCGCCGTCGACCGCGTAATAGGACGAGGACGTGAATCCCCAGATACCGCCGTCATGCCCGTACTGGGGGCCGAGCTGGGATTCACAGCGCGACAGCCCGAGCCCGTATCCGGTGACCTCGCCCAGCCTCGCGTCCACCCAGGTGGTCATCTCCGCGAGCTCGGCTGGGCCGAGCAGCTCGCCGTCGAGCACCTTGCGGTAGAAGCGCGTGAGGTCGTCGGTCGTCGAGACCAGGGCGCCCGCGGTGCCGGCCGCCGACGGATCCGCCGCGGAGGTCGTGTCGACGAGCTTCCCCCTGTCGATCCCGTAGCCGCGCACGAGGCCCGGCAGGGCCGCCTCGGCGCCGTCGAGGTAGGTGTGCGCGAGCCCTGCCGGCTCGAGGATCCGGGCGCGGAGCAGCTCGCCGACGGGCTCCCCCGACGCGGCCTCGAGGATCAGGCCAGCGATGATGTAGTTGGTGTTGGAGTAAGCGAAGCCCTGCCCAGGCTCGAAATACGGCGGGTGCGACGCGGCGACCTCGATGAGCTCCCGGGGCGTCCACGCGCGCGCTGGATCAGAGAGGGCCGCGGACCAGAACTCGTCGCTCTGCGTGAAATCGTAGATACCGCTCGTGTGGTTCAGGATCTGCCGGACGGAGATCTGCTCGCCGTCGGGGACGCCCTCCACGTACCTGGAGACGCCATCGTCGAGCGACAGGCGGCCTTCGGCGCGCAGCATCAGCGCCAGCGTGGCCATGAAGGTCTTGGTGATGCTCCCTACCCGAAAGAGGTCATCGGGTCGCATGGGGACCTTCGCGTCCGCGTCCGCCACCCCGGAGGCGCCGCGCCAGCGGCACGCGCCGAGGCTCACGGCGGCGGCTGCGCCGGGGAGCCCCTGATCCTCCACGGCCGCGTCGAGCGCGGCCTGGAGCTCGGCCGAGATCTCGTCGCAATCGACGCTCGTCCCGCCGCCAGCGCCTCCGGCGCCGGCGGTTTCTACATCACCGCTCTCGACTCCACCGTTCCCGCCGCCCTCACCCGTCGATCTGGCCTCTGCCTGAAGCGACGCGGGCGAGGAGCTGCCGCACCCGGCGAGCAGAACGGCCCCGGCGCAGGCGAACAAAGCGGTCCGCTGCAAAACACGGCTCATCGATCCGATCTCCACGATCCCCTATGAAGTTCACTGCTGCGCTCCGCCGTGCTGGTCCCGAGAGCGTCTCGGAGCGGCCCTGCGAAGGGGGCGCATCAACGCGCAGGTGGTCTGAGGGTGTCAACGCGCGCGGACGACGATGGTGCTCTCCACGACACGATCACAGCAATACCAGCCGTGAGCGGCCTGGTCGCGGTGGGCCACGTCACCTCAACGTGCGGCTCGAAGGGTGGCGGCCGGAGGCCCCCTCGCGCCAGTGAACCCGGTATCTCGTGAACCGTGAGTCGCCTGGTTGCCCGCGCGACGTGCAGCTTGGCGCCGCGCGACGGTGTCAAGGCCAGGTTCGCGTCCTACTGGGACCCAGATCGCCACGGCTTTCAGCGACGTCGGTCACAGGCTGATCCTCGAGGGGATGAACGAGGAGGGAAACTACTGGGTCAACGGCGTTACCATACGCCCTACACGTTTCCCGTGCTGTGGGACACGGGGTCGGACATCAAGCGCACGGACGGCTCGTTCTCCGCGGAGTGGCAGGCCGTCATGAACGCCGTCGACCGTTCGTCGGCGCCAGAGGCGTGCCGCCCGGTACCGAGCGCCCTGGCCGCGAGGGGGTCGGCGTCGAGGCCAGCGCAGCGTCGCCCAGCGGTGAGGCAGCGGCCGCGAGCCGAGCGCGCCCAGGCCGATGGCCAGCTCGCGGACGCCGGGCGCGCCTGGACCGAGGCGGACCGGCAGGCCTTTCCGGCCCCACCACGCCGCGCCCGGCGGCCCGCCCTCGCTGGCGGAAGCTCTTGCTCGGGCTCACCGTCGAGCGCTCCCGGACGATGTTCGGGCCGGCGCGCGGCGCTCGCCCTGGCCGGCGCGCGGCGCTCGCCCTGGCCGGCGCGCGGCGCTCGCCCTGGCCGGCGCACGCGGCGCTCGCCCCGGCCGGCGCGCGTCCGCAGGAATTCACCGGAACCGCAGGCGCACACGTGCTACGCCCCGCGCCGCTGAGATGATCACGCTCGAAAAGCTCACCAAGCGGTACGGTCCAAAAATTCTCTTCGAGAACGTCTCGATGCGCTTCGACCCCGGCAAGCGCTACGTGCTCGTCGGCGCGAACGGCGCGGGGAAGTCGACGCTCCTCAAGGTCATCTCCGGCGAGGAGGAGTCGGATCAGGGCTCCGTCGAGATCCCGAGGCAGCTCCGGGTCGGGGTGCTCAAGCAGGACCATTTCGCCTACGAGTCCTGCCGCATCCTCGACACGGTCCTGATGGGGAACCGGGCCCTCTGGGACGCGATGCAAGAGCGCGACCGGCTGTACGAGGTCGAGATGACCGACGAGGTCGGCATGCGGCTGGCCGAGCTCGAGGGCACCATCGGCGAGGAGGACGGCTACACAGCCGAGTCGCGCGCGGCCGAGATCCTCGAGGGGCTCGGGATCGCGACCGCCCGGCACACGAGCACGGTGAGCACGCTCGCGGGCGGGTACAAGCTCCGCGTCCTCATCGCCCAGACGCTCTTCGCGGGCGCCGACGTCCTGCTCCTCGACGAGCCGACCAACCACCTCGACCTCGACTCGATCCGCTGGCTCGAGGCGTACCTCACCGACACCTTCCGCGGGACGCTCCTCGTCGTGAGCCACGACCGGCACTTCATGAACGCGATCGCGACCCACGTCGCCGACGTCGACTACCAGACGGTCACGCTCTACACGGGCGACTACGACGACTTCATCGAGCAGAAGACGACGGGCAAGCGCCAGTCGGACGCCGACGCCGCGCAGAAGAAGAAGAAGATCGCCGAGCTCAAGGACTTCGTGGCCCGCTTCGGCGCGAGCGCGAGCCGGTCGAGCCAGGCCCAGTCGCGCGTGAAGGAGATCGAGAAGCTCGAGGCCGGCATCCAGGTGCGGCGCTCGAGCGTCGTCCGGCCGTACATCAAGTTCGAGATCGAGAAGCCCTCCGGCCGCGACGTGCTGCGCGTCGAGGCCCTCGCCAAGAGCTTCGGCGACCTGCGCGTGATCCAGAAGCTCGACTTCAACCTGAACCGCGGCGACAAGCTCGCGGTGATCGGGCCGAGCGGCATCGGCAAGTCGACGCTGCTCAAGCTGCTCGTCGGCGAGCTCACGCCCGACGCCGGCAAGGTCACGTGGGGCCACGACACGAACGTGGGCTACTTCGCGCAGGACCACCACGAGGCGATCGAGCCGGGGTACACGGCCTACGACTGGCTGTACCGCTTCGACCCGAGCGCGCCGAAGGAGCACGTCCGCTCGGTGCTCGGCAAGCTGCTCTTCAGCGGCGAGGCCGGGCTCAAGAAGACGGAGAACCTCTCCGGCGGCGAGGCGGCGCGCCTGTTCCTCGCGAAGCTCATCCTGGTGAAGAACAACGTCGTGGTGCTCGACGAGCCGACGAACCACCTCGACGTGGAGAGCATCGACGCGCTCCTCCAGGCGCTCATCGACTACAAGGGGACGGTCATCGTCACGAGCCACGACCGGCACTTCGTGGGCAAGCTCGGCACCCGCGTGCTCGAGCTGTCGCCGCGGGGTCCGCAGCTCTTCAACGGCACGTACGACGAGTACCTCGAGGGGCCGGGCAACCCGAACAACTACCAGGGCGCCAAGGCGTCGTAGCGCCGCGCCCGGCGGCGCCTCATCGGGCCGGCGGCGGGGCGAGGCCGTCGAGCTCCTGGAGCTCGTCCGCGGTCAGCCGCCAGCCCACGGCCGCGGCGTTCGCGCGCACCTGCTCGGGCGACGTCGCGCCGGCGATCACGGAGGCCACCGCCGGGCGGGCGGCGAGCCACGAGAAGGCGAGCTCCAGCAGGGTGTGGCCCCGGGACGAAGCGAACGCGGCGAGCGCGGCGGCGGCGCTGCGGTTCCTGTCGGTGAGGAAGCGCGCTGTCAGCGGCGCCTCGGGCGCGGAGAGCCTGGCGCCGGCGGGGGCGGGCTTGTCGGGGAGGTACTTCCCGGAGAGCAGCCCGCTCGCGAGCGGGAAATACGGCAGGAAGGCGAGCCCGAGGCGCTCGCTCGCCGCGAGCTCGTCCCGCTCGGGCTCGCGCTGGAGCAGGCTGTACTCGTTCTGGACGCTCACGAAGCGCGCCGCCCCCGCGCGGGTGGCCTCCTCGGCGCCGCGGAGCTGGGAGGCCGAGAAGTTGGAGGTGCCGATCTCCCGCACCTTGCCGGCGCGGACCAGCGCGTCGAGCGCCTCCAGCGTGTCGCCGATCGGCGTCTCGGGATCGGGGCGGTGGAGCTGGTAGAGGTCGATCCAGTCGGTGCCGAGCCGCCGCAGGCTGTCCTCCACGGCGCGCTGGATGTACGCCGGCTTCGCGCCGCCCTTGCGCTCGTCGTCGAGCGGGACACCGAACTTGGTCGCGATGATCACCTGGCTGCGCCGGCCGCCGAGCGCCCGTCCGAGCAGCTCCTCGCTGCGCGTACCGCCGTAGACGTCGGCCGTGTCGAAGAAGTTGATGCCCGCGTCGAGCGCCGCGTCGACCACCGCCGCGGTCCGCTGCTCGTCGATGCGGCCACCGAAGTTGTTGCAGCCGATGCCGACGACCGACACCTCGAGCGATCCGATCCGTCTCTTCTCCATGGGGTCATCCTTCCATCCGAGAGATCATGAGAGCTCCGGCGGGCCGCCGGGGCCGCGGCCGACGCGGAGCGGTGAGGCGACGAGGGGCGCCGGCATGATGAGGGACAGCGTGCAACGCAGCACGCGCGCGGGCGGGATCGCCGCGCGGTGGCGGGAGACGCGTGCACGGCCTGTGCCGGCGCCGGCCGGCGGCGCGCCTGCCCGACGCCGGCCGGGGCGCGGGGCCAGGAGGGCCGCGCTGGCCGTGGCGCAGCACCGGCGCAGCAGCGCTGCTCGTCCAGGAGCAGCGATTGTCGCGAGCGGCCGAGCGGCTCGCCTGTCGGGCACACAGGCGGAATCACCGCCGCGATCGCTGCCGCCGCGGCGGTGACGCGAGCTCGCACCCGAGCTCGGGTGGCCGGCGTCGCGCTCACGACGCCGGCGCGCCCGACGTGCGCGACAGCCGCGGACCCGAGCCGGCCCGCGCACTCGCCATGACCTCGTGGTCTGATGTGGTGTGCTCCGCGTGCATCGCGCGTCGCCGCGGGCGCCTGGCCGAGGGGGTCGACGGCCCGCTGCGGAGGTGATAGCCATGCTCTTCATCATGTCTGAAGCCTCTCGGCGCGACGACCTCGACCGCTTCTTCGAGCTCTCTGTCGACCTGGTGGGGATCGCCGGATTCGACGGATATTTCAAGCGCATCGGCCGGGCGTGGGAGCAGACGCTCGGCTTCTCGCGCGAAGAGCTCCTGGCAAGGCCCTTCCTCGACTTCGTTCATCCTGAAGATCACGAGCGCACAGCGAGCGAGTCGGCGAAGCTGTTGTCCGGCAACGGCACCGCGAGGTTCGTGAACCGATATCGATGCCGCGACGGATCGTATCTGTGGATCGAGTGGAATTCGGCGATCTACCCGGACGCCGAGCTCGTCTATTTCGTCGCGCGCAACATCACCGAGCGCAGGCGCGCCCAGGAGGCGCTGGTCGCGGCCGAGTCGAGGTTCCGGGCGGCGATCGACGGGAGCCTCGACGGGTTCTGCGTGCTGCGTCGCACGGTCGACGAGTCGGGGCAGACCGTTGATTTCGTGTTCACCGAGGCCAACCTGCTGGTGAGCCAGGTGACGTCGATGCCGCGCGAGGAGATCATCGGCCGGCGGCTCGCCGAGGTCTTTCCCAGGGTTCGCGAGCTCGGGCTCTTCGACAAATACGAGCGCGTCTTCCGGACGCGCGAGCGGCTCCTCGAGGAGGCGGAGAGCGCGCTGCCCTGGGGCAAGAGCCTGTGGCTGCAATACCAGATCATCCCGCTCGACGACGGCGTCGCGGTGACGGTCAGGGACATCACGGAGTCCAGGCGGCAGGAAGCGGAGCTCCGGGAGGCGCTCCAGCGCCGGGAGAGCGACGCCGAGGAGCTCCAGCGCAAGAACCGGCAGCTCGCGGAGGAGAACGCGGAGCGCGAGCGCGCCGAGGTGCTGCTGAGGCAGCAGCAGGAGACGATGCTCGCGATGTCCACGCCGATCATCCAGGCGTGGGAGGGCGTGCTCGTGCTGCCGGTCATCGGCGCCGTGGAGACCGCGCGGGCGTCGCAGATCATGGAGCGGCTGCTCCCCGAGATCGTCCGGACACAGGCGCGCTTCGCCATCCTCGACCTGACCGGCGTCAGCGCGGTGGACGCCGCGACAGTGTCGCACCTGCTCGCGGTGGTGCGCGCGGCGAGCCTCCTCGGCAGCCAGTGCCTCGTCTCCGGGATCTCGCCGGCGATCGCGCGGACAATGACCGAGATCGGCAGCGCGGAGGGGGCGTTCCTGACCTTCGGGCTGCTCCAGAACGCTCTCCGTCACGCGCTCTCCCGCTGCAGCGCCTAGCCCTGCCCACCGGGAGTCCGGCCAGCGATCCGGAGAGACTCAAACGCAAAGGCGCAAAGGCGCAAAGGCGCAAAGGCGCAAAAGAGAACGGGCTTCATGCATTCTTGCGTCCTTGCGCTCCTGGCGTCCTTGCGTTGAGCTCTCTCTCCTCGCGCGAGGCAGATCCGTGGCAGGATCTCTGACCCGCGGCTCACGACCGTCAGGGGCGCCCACCGTGGGCGCGGAGCAGCAGCGGGACAGCAGCGCTGCTGGCCCGGCAGCAGCGGCCGCGGGCTGCCGCGCGCGGGCTGCGCGCGGCAGCCCGGCTCCGCAGCGCGGCCGGTCCCGGCGTTCTGGCGCGGCACGGCCCCTGCTCGGAGGGGCCGCATGACGACCATCAGCCTCGCGCTCGACACCCCGGAGCTCGCCCAGGCCTATGAGCACGGCAGCGACCGGCAGTTCAACCACGGCAAGCTCCTCATCGAAGCGCTGGACGTGCGGCGCGGCCAGCGCGCGCTCGACGTGGGCGCGGGCACCGGACGGCTCGCGGCGCACGTCGCGGAGATCGTCGGCCCCGAGGGCAGCGTGGTGGCCATCGACCCTCTGCCCTTGCGCGTCGACATCGCCCGGCAGAAGGCCCGCGACAACCTCACCTCCGCTGTCGGACACGCCGAGGACCTGTCCGCCTTCTCCGCGAGGAGCTTCGACGTCGTTTACCTGAACAGCGTCCTTCACTGGCTGGATCCGCTCCAGAAGCAGCGCGCCCTGGGCGAGGCCGCGCGCGTGCTGAAGCCGGGCGGCAAGCTCGGGTTCAGCACCCAGGCGCGCGAGCGGCCGCACCAGATCGAGCCGGTCCAGCGCAAGATCCTGGCCGAGCTCGGCAAGGAGGCGCCGGGCGCCGCGCCCTACAACCACAAGGTGACTGTCGACGAGGTCCAGACGCTGCTCCGGCGCGCCGGCTTCATCGTGGACACGGTGGAGATCCGCACGTTCGTCGACCATGCCGCCGATGTGGACGAGATCCTGAAGCAGAGCCAGTCCGGATCGTTCGGCAACCACCTCTCGCACCTGAGCCCCGACGAGCGGCGCGAGGTGCGCGATCGGCTGGCGAAGGAGCTCGAGGCGTGGCGTACGCCGCAGGGGATCCGGCTCGAGCGGAACCTCATCTTCGCGATCGCCCACACGGCGGGCAACTAGCTCTCGACGAGGGCTCCTCTCCTCGCTGCCCGGCGGCGATGGCGGGCCCGGGGGCCCGCCCGGGGGACGACAACTGGCTGCAACGCGCCCCGACCGGCCAGCGCGCGGGTTCGACACGTAGCGCCGCGGTCGCCGGCGACGCGAAACGCCGCGATGGCCAGGATCGCCGGGATCGACGCGCGTTGTTGGATCTTCGCCATCGAAGCGACGCTGATCATCCGGCCAACGCGGAAGGCGAGCTCGTCTCTCGACGGTGTCTCCCGACCTGAACAGCCGGGTATCGATCGATCGCAGGCGGCGTCGCGCGCGGGCGCGCGTCAAGTCAGGCCGGCTCGCCGTTCTGCGCGCGGCGCTGTTCCCCGCCCGCCATCGCCTCGAACCGCGCCCATGGCGTTTGTTGAGCCCGCGTGCCAGATACGATGAGGGTGACGCACTGCGAGCGCCGCGACGCGACGCTGTAGCGCGTCGCTGACAATCTCGACGCCGAGGGCACAGCGAGCTTGTCGTCACGAGCGCTCGCGCGGATCAGGCTCCGGGGGCCAGGGCCTCGATCCGCGCGAACGCCGCAAGATCCCCGGTTGTCCTGGAGTTCGTGGTCGGTCTCCGATTTGGCGCGGAGGTCTGCCGATCTCGTCGGTGAATCCGGGTGGTGTTCCGTTGTTGAAGGGGAAGGACGATGGCTACAAAGACGGATCTCATGAGCTCGCGCGGCGTCCTGCTGACGAGTTGCCTCCTGGCCCTCGCGGGCTGCAAGAAGCCCGCGCCGCGGCCGGGGGAAGTCCTCGACGAAGCGCGCCTCGCAGGCCGGGACGCCGCCACGTTCCCCGCCGCGGACGAGGACTATTTCCACGACATGGATGGCGGCGTCTCCCTGACCCCGGACGAGGTCAAGGGGCGCAACACATGGATCGTGTGGTCGGCGGGCAACGACCGCTTCTGGGACACGATCTCGGCGCGCAGCAAGGGCAACCTCGACTTCCTGAAGACCGTCTCGTCCCATCCGAAGCTCAAGTTCAGCCGCGACAACCGCTGGAATTGGCTCGGCCTGGTCAACGAGCCCTGCTTCGAGAAGGCCACGGGCCCCGATCCGGAGCGCTTCGGATTATGGCTGGACAGGCGGCGCGCTGACTGCCCGCCGGATCCGTTCGAGAACGAGGCGAAGTACCCGGGCGTGGACATCGGCGCCCGCGGCGAGACCGTCCCGGTCGGCTCCTATTACGGGTACGCGACAGGCATCGTCGGCCTGCGGCTCTTTCCCAACCCCGACTTCGACGAGGAGGCGAAGAAGAAGTGGGATCCGGTGCGCTATTACGAGGATCCGAGCTATTACTACTCCAGGGATCTGGTGAGGCCCTACCGCATCGGCATGTCGTGCGGGTTCTGCCACGTCGGCCCGAGCCCGACCAATCCGCCCGCCGATCCCGAGAATCCGAGGTGGGAGAACCTCAGCTCCACCGTCGGCGCCCAGTATTTCTGGTGGGACCGGGTCTTCACCTGGGACGCCGATGAGACGAGCTTCCCGTACCAGGTGTTCCACGCGTCGCGGCCGGGGTCGCTGGACACCTCGCTCGTCTCCACGGACTACATCACCAACCCGCGCACGATGAACGCCCTTTACGAGTTCGGCCCGCGGCTGCAGCAGGCCAGACGCTGGGGCAAGGAGCGGCTGGACGGCGGCGAGCTGAACAACAAGCAGTTCAACGACTTCGTGAAGAAGGGACCGCTGACGCAGTTCTTCAAGGCGCCTGCCACGGTCTGGGCGCCGCGCGTGCTCAAGGACGGCTCCGACGCCGTCGGCGCGCTCGGCTCGCTCAACCGCGTGTACCTGAACATCGGCGAGTTCAGCGAGGAGTGGCTCCTGCACTTCAACCCGCTCATCGGCGGCAAGCCCATCTCCCCCATCCAGATCTCGGTCGCGCAGAAGAACTCGGCGTACTGGCAGGCGACCGAGCGGCAGACGCTCGATACGGCCCTGTTCTTCCTCCAGAGCACCGCGCCGCACAAGCTCAAGGACGCGCCGGGGGGCGCGAGGTACATGACCGCCGACGCGGCGCAGCTCACGCGCGGCAAGGAGGTCTTCGCCGAGCGCTGCGCGCGGTGCCACTCGAGCAAGCTCCCCGCCCGAGCGGCGGGGCTGGATCCGAGCGGCTGCGCCGGCCCGAAGTACCTCACCTGCTTCAACGACTACTGGGCGTGGACGAAGACCGACGAGTTCAAGAAGGAGATGCGGGAGATCGTCCTCAAGGACGATTTCCTCGAGGGCAACTACCTGTCCAGCGATCTGCGCATCCCCGTCACGCTGCTCGAGACCAACGCCTGCAGCCCGCTCGCGACGAACGCGCTCAAGGGGAACATCTGGGAGGATTTCTCGTCCCACTCGTACAAGGAGCTGCCGGCCGTCGGCACGATCACGGTGCACAACCCGGTCACCGGCGAGCCGCGCCAGTTCGAGATGCCGGGCGGCGGCAGGGGCTACACGCGCGTACCCTCGCTGATCAGCCTGTGGTCGACGGCGCCGTTCCTCCTGAACAACACCGTGGGCAAGTTCAAGTCGAGCCCCTCGGTCGAGGCCAGGATGGAGTCCTTCCAGGACGCGATCGAGAAGATGCTCTGGCCCGAGAAGCGCGAGAAGGACCGCGTCCTCGGCGACAAGGTGCCGGGCGTCATCGACCGCACGAACGCGAGGAGCTATCTCCGGGTGCCCGCGGGCTACCTGCCCGAGCGGCTGCGGCCGCTCCTCGGCCCGATCGAGCGCGTCGCGCCCTGGCTGGTGGGCGAGGGAGGGATCGAGATCGGCCCCATCCCCGAGGACACGCCGGTGAACCTGCTGGCCAACCTGGCCTTGAGGTCGGAGAGCGCCGATCCTGCGGAGCGCCTCGCTCACGGCGAGAAGCTCCTCGCCGTGCTGCTCAAGATCAAGCGCGATCTGAAGGCCTTGCCTGAAGACGCGAGCGACGAGGAGGCGCGCCGGGTGTTCATGGACCTCACCGAGCCCCTGCTCGAGCTCAGTCAGTGTCCCGACTTCGTTGTCAACCGCGGCCATTACTTCGGCAGCTCGTACTTCACCCAGGAGCGTGAGCTGACCGACGAGGACAAGCGGGCGCTGATCGAGTTCCTGAAGACGCTCTAGCGACCCTGGCAGAGAGGCGGCCACACGGCCGCGCGGCGGCCCGGCTCACTGCGGCCGGGCCTCCGCGCGCGGCGAGAGGAGGAGGGGGACATGATCGGTCAGCGAGGTGCTCGGATCGACTGCGAGTATGTGGTCGTCGGCTCGGGGGCCGGCGGCGGGACTGTCGCGGCGCGCCTGGCCGAGGCGGGACACACAGTGGTCCTGCTCGAGGCCGGGGGCGACCCGCGCGAGCTCTCGGGCGGCGACGCCTTCGAGCCCGACAAGAACCGCCTGCCCGACGACTATGACGTGCCCGTGTTCCACCCCATGGCGTCGGAGAACGAGGCGCTCCGGTGGGACTTCTTCGTGCGCCATTACGAGGACGAGAAGCAGCAGCGACGCGACGACAAGTACCGCGAGAGCTGGCGAGGCAAGCCGACGCGCGGCGTGCTCTACCCGCGCGCAGGGACGCTGGGCGGCTGCACCGCGCACCACGCCATGATCCTGGTCTACCCGCACAACGCCGACTGGGATCACATCGCCGAGCTCACCGGCGATCCCTCGTGGCGGGCGGACAGCATGCGCGGCTACTTCGAGCGCCTGGAGAACTGCCATCATCGGCCGCTGCACCGGCTGCTCAGCTACCTCGGGATCAACAGGACGCGGCACGGGTTCCGCGGCTGGCTGCACACCGAGAAGGCGATCCCGAGGGCCGGGCTGCGGGACAGGGATCTGGTGCGGTTCATCCTCGACTCGGCGCACTGGGCGTCCCACGACGTCAACACGCCCATCGAGCGGGTGCACAGCGTGCTCGAGAGCAAGGCCGATCCCAACGACTGGCGGTCCGTGGAGGAGAGCGCGGCGGGGGTGCGCTACATCCCGCTCACGACCCGCAACCATCAGCGGATGGGCCCCCGCGAGCGCGTCCTCGACGTGGCGCGGCGCTACCCCGATCGCCTCAAGATCGAGCTCGACGCGCTTGTCACGCGCGTGCTGTTCGACGAGCAGAACCGGGCCGTCGGCGTCGAGTACCAGAAGGGCGCCCGGCTCTACCGCGCCGGCAGCAGCCCCGCGGCCGAGGACGGCGAGCGACGCACGGCGCGCGCGTCGCGCGAGGTGATCCTGTCGGGCGGCGCGTTCAACACGCCGCAGCTGCTCATGCTCTCCGGCGTCGGCCCGCGCGACGCCCTGGAGCGCCACGGCATCGAGGTGCGCGTCGACCTGCCGGGCGTCGGCAAGAACCTGCAGGACCGGTACGAGGTGGGCGTGGTCCACCGCATGAACTTCGACCACTGGGACGTTCTCGAAGGCGCCCGCTTCAGCACCGACGACCGGCACTACCAGCAGTGGGCCGCCACGCGGACCGGCACCTACACGACCAACGCCGCGGTGCTGGCGATCATCAACCGATCCGCCCCTGAAAGGCCGCTGCCGGACCTCTTCTACTTCGCCCTCCTGGGGAAGTTCTACGGCTATTTCCCTGGCTACTCGGCGGAGTTCCCGAGGCACCTCAACTACCTCACGTGGGCGATCCTCAAGGCGCACACGCAGAACCGGGCCGGCGCGGTGACGCTGCGCTCGGCGGATCCGCGCGACACCCCGGAGATCAACTTCCGCTATTTCGAGGAGGGCGACGACAAGGCCGGAGAGGACCTGGACTCGATGGTCGCGGGCATCCGGTTCGTCCGTCGCATGACGGCGCGCCTCAAGCAGGAGAAGCTCATCGCCCAGGAGGAGCTCCCTGGCGAGCATCTCCAGTCGGACGAGGAGCTCAGGACCTTCGTCCGCGACAACGCGTGGGGCCACCACGCGTCGTGCACCTGTCCGATCGGATCTCCGGAGCAAGGCGGCGTCCTCACCGGCGATTTCCGGGTCCACGGGACCCAGGGGCTGCGCGTCGTCGACGCGTCGGTCTTCCCGCGGATCCCCGGGTTCTTCATCGTCAGCGCGATCTTCATGATCGCCGAGAAGGCCGCCGACGTCATCCTCGCGGACGCCGCACGCGGCTGACGTGGCGCCACCCCTTCACCGCGGTGCCCTGTCGACCAGGCGACGCATCCCTGGTTCACGAGAGAGATTGAACCACAGAGGCTCAGAGAGCACAGAGGAGGGAACAAGAATACAGCGAATCCTCTCTATCCTCTGTGCCCTCTGTGCCTCCGTGGTTCAATCTCTCTGTGGTTCGAGCGCTTCCCCTCGCGAGACCGACGACGGGCTCCGGGGGCGCGCGCCGCGCTACTGCTTGGCCGTGTCGCCGGAGCAGATGACGAACTGCGTCGCGCCGTCCAGCGCTTCCCCCTCGCCGGTGAACCGGATCTGCCGGCGCTCCGTGGACGGGCACTTGGCGACGACCTCCTCCCGGCCCAGGCCGAGCCGCGGGTCGACATAGCACCACCCGTCCACCCGCTCCCCGCCCGCCTCGACCGGCGCCGGCGGCACCGTGTCCTGGCACGCCTCGAGCTCGTCGGGATCGCTGAGCTGCTCGACCTCGCACACGCAGTTCCAGCCGTTCGCCTCCGCGACCGGATCGTCCAGCACCATCTGCTTCGCCATGCGGTGCTGCGAGGGCACCTCCCGCCGCGCCGCGCGCTCGCCGCAGCCGCACTGGCCCTCGGGCGCGCTGCGCGCCTCCAGGACCAGGCAGCTCACCTGTCCGTTCGTGTCGGGCTGGAGCGCGCGGGGCAGGCACTGCCCGCCGAGCCTCGTCTTCAGCCGATCGACGATCGCGCCGATCGCCGGCCGGTAGCCGAAGTCGGAGTCGCCCGGCCCTGACTTCTCCGTCTGCGCCGGGCACACCGAGCCGACGATGCCCTGCTCCCCGAGATCCCGGACGAGCGCGAGCTGCCGCAGGCCCGGATAGGCCTTCGCCATGACCTGACGCTCGCTGTCGGTGCCGTCGGCGTTGTCCTCGCACAGCGGGCTGTTCCGGTCGGCCCCATCAGGCTTGCAGTCCCCGCCGGTCGTGGGCTCCCGGAGCCGGAAGGTGCAGGCGAACTGGAGGTCGCCGAAATCCGCCTTGGGGTTCCACTCGTGGCCGTTGATCTCGTTGGCGCCGTCCGGCGAGTCGGGGCTGGCGATGCGCGTGCCGGTGATCGGGTTCTGGCCCTCGCGGGGCACCGGCGACTCGATCATGTGGGGATCCGCCGGAGGACGGAACTCCTTGAGATCTCCGAGGATGATGTCCCAGGTGCTCGAGAGTCCGGCGTTCGGCGCGCTCAGCTCCTCCGCGCTCTTGAAGCCCCCGACGGGGTTGCCGTCCTTGTCCTTGCCGTCCTTGAGGTCGGGCAGGCCGGCCTCGTTCTGGCGCGCGATGTCCTGCCAGGGGACGCCCACGAGGCCCGCGAAGAACACGAGCTCCGGCGTCCGGACCGCGGTGAGCTCGTCGTCCGGGTCGAGATCCGAGAAGATCGGGTTGTTCACGACGTTGCCCTCGTGATCCGCGATCGTCGGCTGCGTGAGCGCCTCGGTGTAGCGCTCGATCGGGTAGAGCAGGTCGACCCCGAAGCGCCGCTTCTGGTCGAAGCAGCGCAGGTTGATCGGGTCCTCCTCCTCGTCGAGCACCGCGACGGCGTTCTCCGTGCCGCAGGTCTCGTCGACCGGGCACTCGCCCCTCTTCGACGAGCAGGACTTGCAGCACGGGTCGTCAGGGCCCTTCTCCGAGCACTCCTTCCGCGGCCGGAACATCCGCCAGGGGCGAGTCTCCCCGTTCGAGTCCTTGTAGGACCTCTGCGCCACCAGGTAGGAGTTCCCGCCCTCGCGGATGGAACAGTCGTTCTCGTCCGACAGCATGACGATCGCGAGGAGCGAGTCCGGCCGCAGGAACGCCTTGCGCTGGTCCAGCAGCGTCGTGTCCAGGCCTTCCCGCACCGCCTTGCCGTCCACCACCTTGATCGTGTCGTACGGCGCGGGGTCCGCGAGGAACCGATACCAGCTCTCGAGCTGCGACTCGTAGCCGCACCCGACGTCGGCCACGCCTCTGACCATGTTCGTCAGGGTGGGCACGAGGCCGCGGCCCGCGCCGTCGTCGAGGATCGACTCGCCCGCAGGGCTCAGCTTCTGCTCCGGATCCCAGGCGAGGAACCCCTTGCCCTGGTAGGTCGGCGGGTCGTTGTCTGCCTGGTCGTCGTCGTCCTTGCCGCTCCGGGCGACGAGGCGCCCCCTGTCGTTGTTCGAGAAGTGCGTGTTCACCGGGCACGAGCCCGAGCCGTGGTCGCCGATGCTCGTGCTGATGATGCCGATGTGGATGTCGAGGACAGGCTCGAACTCGCGCTCCATGCCGTTCGAACAGGGCTCGCTCGGTGACGTCGGCGTGGAGGTCCTCAGTGGATCGAGCGGGTCGATGCAGCGAGGGTTGACCAGGCGCTCGACGAGGTCGGGCACGGCCAGCGCGAGGATGTCCTGCTTGTCCTTCATCGACGCCGAGTTGTCGATCGTCAGCAGGAGATCGATCTTGTCGACGCGCTTGGCGAGCCGCTCGACGACGGTGCCAGTCGTTCGCGTATCCTGACGTGCGATGGGACGGCTGAGGCAACCCGAGAGGAGCGATGTCCCGACGACGACGGCGGAGCACATGATCGACGCGGCTGCGCGAGCAGCGCGGGAGGCAGGACGAGCGGCCATGGATCCTTCCTTGCGCGAGAGATGGAGTGGGCCTGTTCGCGCGCCGGCTTCGACGCGCGCGCTGCGCCGGCGCGCCTGTCTCGCGCGGAGTGGATGACAGGCCGCCTGGCTATCGCGTATCAGACGCCCAGAGGGGGTGTTCTCTTGGCTACGTGGCGCGATCGGCGCGACGCCATCACAGAAAACGCACGAGCGACGGAGAGCGCGGCGCGGCGGTCGCGTCGCGCAGGGGCGGCGCGGCCGCCATCTCGAGCGGAGACGGCGCGGCCGCCGTCTCGAGCGGAGACGGCTCGCGCCGGCGTGCTACATTGTCGTGAAATGAAAGTAAGGGTGGAGGAGAGGCGGGGCGGGTAGGAGGAGCGGGCCGGGTGCGGGGCGCGCCGCTTGTCAACGCGCCGCGCGGCAGGCGCTCAGCTCTCGGCGGGCGCGGCCGCCTCGGCGCCGGCGATGAGCGGCGCGTACTGCGTGAGGAACTTGCTCCAGCGCTTGGTCTTGCGGCCGGGCTTGCGGGAGCTCTGGGTGCTCCGCTCCTGCTTCTGGGTGACTTTGAGGGTGAGGTGCTGGTGCTGACGCGTGGGGCGATGCATGGCGGCGGAGACTGCTCGAAGCCGCCGCGCTCCGCAAGCCTCAACGCGACGGCGCCCGCGCCCGCTCGTCCCGCTCCGGCCCCAGCCGGCCGAAGCTGTGGATGCCGTAGATGAGCACGAGCAGCGCGAGCACCGTCAGGGCCATGCCCGCGTCCGACGGCCCGACGCCCACCAGCGCGAGCCCCGCCACGAGGAGCAGCCCCCCGCCGCCGAGCGCGCGGCGCGCGCGGGTCTCGGCCTCGCTCCCGGCTTCACGGCGGCGCGCGCGGGGCGCTCGCTGCCGCGCGCCGTCGCGCGCGTCACCGCGCGCGCGGCCCTCGTCCGCGTCACCGCGCGCGCGGCCCTCGTCCGCGTCACCGCGCGCGCGGCCCTCGCGCGCCTCGCCGCTCTTGCGCGCCTTGCTCTCGCCCGGATCCGGCGCGCTCACTGGAACTTCTGCGTCCGCGCGTACGTGATGAAGTCCTGCACGTCGCGCGTGAGCTGGCGCTCGGCGCTGATCGTCGTGCGCTCGTGCGACTCGCCGACCAGGTCGTCGTAGCGGTAGTTGTTCTGGTAGAGGAGCACGAGGCGGATGGCCCCGTCCGCCCCGCCGCGGACGATGCGGAGCCTCTCGTCCTGGCCGTTCGGGGGCGGGATCGCGGCGCCGAGCGCCTGGGCGTCCTCCTCCGTCACGTAGACGACGCCGTACGAGCGGTTCTGCACGCCGACGTCGATGCGCACCTTGCGCCCGCTGACGAGATCGACCACGCGCCCGGGCACCGGCTGCGCGCCCTCCTGCACCATCGCCCGGCGGATCACCTCGATCGCCCTGCGCTCGTCGAGGGCGCGCGTCGGGTTCGGCGCGCGCGCCTCGCCGCCGCTGCAGCCGGCGAGCGCGAGCGCCGCGGCCGCGACCCCGAGCGCGCGGCGCGCCGCATCACGCGCGCCGGCGACCGGACGGCGCGCGTCCCGGGCGTGACCGGGCCCGTCCTCTGAAGGTCGATGCTGAAGGGGACCGCGAAGGCGGAGCCCCGACCCGCGAAGAAGCTTCCTCCACATGAGCGGGCATGAGAGTAGCCAACCGGCCGGAGCTTCGCTACTTCTGCCGACATGGCGCGGCTCGCTGCGATCGACATCGGATCCAACGCGATACGGCTTCGCATCGTCGACGTCGACCCGCCGGCGCTCGGGGCGTTCGGCGCCGGCCGGGATCCGGCGCTCGCTGCGGGCTCGACCGGCGCGCCGCGCTTCCACCCGTTCCGCGACGTCCACGCGGACCGCGCGTCCGTGCGTCTCGGGCACGACGTGTTCACCAAGGGCCGGCTTGAGTCGGGGGTCATCGGGGCCGCCTGCGAGGCGCTCCGGCGCTTCCGTACGGCGATGGACGCGGCCAAGGTCGACCGCTACCGCGCCGTGGCGACGAGCGCCGCGCGCGAGGCCCAGAACGGCGACCTCTTCGCCGAGCGGGCCGCCCGCGAGGCCGGCGTCCACGTCGAGGTCATCGAGGGCATCGAGGAGGCGCGCCTGGTCCAGCTCGCCGTCCGCGAGCGCGTCCCGCTCGGCGGGCGGACCGCGCTGCTCGTCGACATCGGCGGCGGCTCGACCGAGCTCACGCTGCTGCGCGGCCGCGAGGCGATCTTCTCGCGCTCGCTCCCCGTGGGCACGGTGCGGATGGTCGAGACCTTCCTCGAGGATCGCCGCCCCATGGACGCGGGGCACCGGCGGCTCATCGAGGAGTACGTCGACCGCGTCATGGTCGAGGCGATGCGCGAGATCGTGGAGCTGCTCGGCCAGGGCTCTGGGGTCGACCTGCTCGTCGGCACGGGCGGCAACATCGAGACGCTCGCGGACCTCTGCCCCGTGCCGAGCCCGTCCGCGGACGGGCGGGCGATCGACGTCGGCGCGATGTCCCGCCTGCTCGACGAGATGGCGGCGAAGACGCCCGAGGAGCGCGCGCAGATCTACGGCCTGCGCCCGGATCGCGCCGACACGATCGTCCCCGCCGCGACGGTCCTCGGCCGCGTCGCGCGGGCGTTCGCGCAGCCGCTCATCGTCGCGCCCGGGGTAGGGCTCAAGGAGGGCGTGCTCGTCGACCTCGCCCACGCCCACTTCCTCGGGCCGGATTTCCGGGGCGAGACCGCCGCCGTCAGCGACGCCTGCACGCGGCTCGGCCGCCGCTACCACTTCGACGAGCAGCACGGCGCGCTCGTGGCGCGCTTCGCCGAGCGGCTCTTCGACGACCTCGCGCCGCGCCACCGGCTCGACCAGCGCGACCGGATCCTCCTGCGCGCGGCGGCCCTGCTCCACGACGTCGGCGACTTCGTCCGCTACGAGGGGCACCACAAGCACAGCCATTACATCATCATCCACAGCGATCTGATGGGCCTCACCCCGGAGGAGCGCGCGATCGTCGCGAACATCGCGCGCTACCACCGGAAGTCGCCGCCCAGCATGGACCACGACAACTTCCGCGCGCTCTCGCGCGACGCGCGCGCCAAGGTGAAGGCGATGGCGGCGATCCTCCGCGTCGCCGACGCGCTCGATCGCGAGCACCGGGCGAAGGTCACGGCGGTGAGCGGCCGCATCGAGGGCGACACGCTGGTGCTCGAGGTGCAGGGCGCCGAGGACCGGGCGCTCGAGGAGTGGACTGTCGTCGCGAAGGCGGGGATGTTGCGCGACGCCTTCGGCCTGGAGGTGCGGATGGTCGACGCCACGCCGCGCTCGCTCCCGCCCCCTGCAGCCGCGTGAGCGGCGGCTGAAACGTCGGGAGACGCCGCGTGAGCGGCGGCTGACTGTCGAAAAAAACTCGCCGCGGCCTTTGCGCTGAGCCCTGCCCGCCACCATGAAGCTCAGCAGGGGGGCGCGTGCGCCTCCGTGAACGAGCGCGGCGGGGCCGTGCCACCGAGCGCGGCCGTGCCGCGAGCGAGGCCGGCAGCGCCGCCGCGAAACAGGGGGCGATCGACCGTTGACGCTGAAATCTCCCAAGCTGATGGAAGCGCGCCGCGCCGCCGGCATCCTGAAGTCCGCCCTGCGCGGGCACACCGGCGATCTGACGCTCGCCGACGCGTCGGCGAGGAGCGGCCTGCCGCTGCGCGACGCCGAGAGCGGGCTGCACCTGCTCGTCAGCGAGTACCGCGGGCACCTCAAGGCGACGTCCGAGGGCGAGCTGCTCTTCCGCTTCCCGCACGGCTTCACGAAGCCGTGGGAGACCCGCACGCGGCTCGAGCGCGCGCTCGGGGCCGTCCTCCGCGGCGCCGCCGGCGTGGCCCGCTTCGTCGTGCGCGCGTGGATCGCGATCGTGCTGATCGCGTACGTCGTGATCTTCGTGGGGATCCTGATCGCCCAGATGTTCGCCCGCTCGAACAGCGACTCGCGCGACAACGGCGGCTTCTCCGGATCGTTCGCGGGCTATTTCCTGTTCCGCATGGTCCTCGACGCCATCTTCTGGACCTTCCATCCCTTTTCGCCGTTCGTGTGGACGGCCGACCCGCCGTGGTCGTCGTCGCACGACCGCCGCGGGGCGTACGGCAGGCGCCGGGACGAGACGCCCTTCTACGAGAAGGTGAACCGGTTCTTCTTCGGCCCGACGCCGGCGCCGCGCGATCCGCTGGAGAACGAGAAGCTCATCCTGGCCGAGATCCGCGCGCAGCGGGGCCGGATCGGGCTCGCGGACGTGATGCGCGTGACGGGGCTGCCGCGCGACGAGGCGGACCCGCTGATGGCGCGGCTGATGCTCGACTACGACGGCACGGTCGACGTGTCGGAGGAGGGGGGCATCGTGTACCGGTTCGAGGCGATCCGGCGGACGGCGGACGAGGTGCCGTCGCGGGCGCCGGCGCCGGTCTGGGCGAAGCGCGAGGAGCTGCCGCCGCTCACCGGGAACGGCGCCGGGGTGAACGCGCTCATCGTGGCGCTCAACGGGTTCAACCTGATGATGAGCCTCTACGCGCTCGGCGCGCACCTCACGCTGGACAACCTCGGCCTCCTGGCCCGCGGGGTGCCGATGGCGGAGCTGCCCCCCACGGGGACGGCGGTCGCGCTCGGGGTGGTGCCGCTCGTCTTCTCGCTCGCGCTCTTCGCGCTGCCGCTCGGCCGCGCGCTCCTCCGCCCGCTGAAGCGGCGGCGGCTCGCCCGCCGGAACGCCCGGCGGGCCGTGCTGCGGGCGATCCTCTCCCGCGTCGGGGCGAGCCAGGGCCGCGAGCCGATCACCGAGGAGGTGCTCCAGCGGGCCTGGCAGGACGCGGCGGGCGAGGCGCCGCGCTCGGAGGAGATCACCCGCGAGGTGGTCGCGCTCGGCGGCGACGTCGACCTGGAGACCGGCGAGGGGATCCGGTACCGCTTCCCCGATCTCGAGACCGAGGCGAAGGCCCTCGAGGCCGAGCGGGAGGCAGCCTCCGAGGAAGAGGCGCGCGCCGGGAAGGTGATCTTCTCGTCGGACGCGTGAGCACGTCTCGGGCGGCTTTGCGGCTGTTGATGCGCTCACCGACAAAAATGTCGTCGGCGTGCGCGCGCCTACGGGGTTACCCCGCAAGGATTCGTCGTTGATTGACGCGCTCTGGCTCAGACGTCTACGGTAGGGTTAATTTCGCTCATGTACTCCGTTGACAACAAAGCCGGTCGCCTCATCGAGGTGAGGCTCGCATCACCGCTCCCGGCTGGCGAGGTCGACGCGTGCATCGCCCGGATTCAGGGCATCGTGACCCAGAACCGGCACGGGGCCGTTGTGTGCATCGAGCTGCTCCAGGTCGACGTGCTCGCGCCCGAGAGCGCGGAGAAGTTCCTCGAGATGATGCGCGTCCAGAACGCGACGGTGCACCGGACGGCCTACCTGCTGCCGGTGACGAACGCGATCCTCGGGCTCCAGGTCGAGCGGCTGATCCGGGACGCGCACAACTCGAGCCGAAAGGCGTTTCGCGACACCACCTCGCTCGAGGCATGGCTCGTCCCGGTGATGACGATGGTCGAGGCGCAGCAGCTCAGGAAGTTCCTGTCGCAGCTCGCCTGAGGCAGCGCTCACGGCCGCTTCGCCGCGCCGCGCGCCGCCGGCCCGATTCCTTACCTGGTCGTGACCTCATGGTATAGAGGCGCGATGGGACGTATTGCCATCGTCGGGGGCGGTCTGGCGGGGTGCATCGTCGCGTTCCGGCGGGCGGCGGCGGGCGACCGGGTGACGCTCGTCGAGGCGTCGTCGCGGCTCGGCGGGCAGCTCTGGACCGAGCGGGTCGACGGCTTCGTGGTGGAGCACGGCGCCGAGGGGTTCATCGCCCGGAGCGAGGCGGTCCCCGCGCTCGCGGGCGCGCTCGGCATCGACGGCGATCTCGTCGGTCAGGAGACGCTGCTGTCGTTCGGCTTCGACGGCGCGCTGCGCGAGCTCGCGCCGGGCGAGGCGGCGGCGTTCCTCGGCTTCCAGGTGCCGCGCGACGAGCTCGGCAAGGGGATCCGGACCTTCCGCCTCGGGATGGCGCAGCTCACGGACACGCTCGCGCGCGCGCTCGTCGACGGGGGGCGGGTGGACGTGCGCCTCTCCGCCGCGGCCGCGTCGCTCGCGCGGGCGGGCGGCGGCCTCAGGCTCTCGCTCGCCGGCGGGGGCGCGATCGACGCCGACGCGGCGGTGATCGCCACGAGCGCCGCCGGCGCTGCCGCGCTGCTCGGCGAGCCGGCGCGGCCGCTCCGCGACGCCGAGGTGCTCTCCAGCGTGACCGTCTCGCTGGCGTACCCGCGCGCCGCGATCGAGCACCCGCTCGACGGCACCGGCTTCATCGTCGCCGCCGCTCACCAGGCGCACGGCTTCCGCGCGTGCACGTTCACGACCTCGAAGTTCGCGGGCCGCGCCCCGGCCGGCCGCGTCGCGCTGCGCCTCTTCTTCCGCCCCGAGCCGGCGGATCTCGAGGCGCTGGACGACGCCGCCTGGACGGCGCGCGCCGAGGCGTCGCTCGCGCGCGTGCTGCCCGTGCGCGGGGCCGCGGAGCGCGCGTGGGTCTCGCGCTGGCCGAGCGCGCTGCCGGTCTCCACCCCCGCCCACGCGGCGCGGGTCCGGGAGGTCGAGCAGGCGCTCGCCGGCAGCGGCGTGCTCCTCGCCGGCTCGGCGTTCCACGGCTCGGGCATCGACGCCGCCGTGCGCTCGGCCGAGGCGACGGCGGAGCGCATCGGCGCCCTGTAGTGCGCTGTCGCGCGCTGTGGTCCTGTGACGTGGGACAGGCGATGAAGCTGCTGAACGCTCGAACTCGATACGCTCCAGGCCACGAAGCCGCCGCCGGGACCATGAAGGGCGCCAGCAGATGGCGAGCTTCAGAGAGGCGCCTCGTCCTCGGCCTCATCGCGGCGTGCGCCGCCGCGGGGTGTCGCCGCGACGAGCCGCCGAGGCCGACAGTCGAGGGCGCGCCGCCCGCCGCGGCGAGCTCGGCCCCCGCCGTGGCGTCCGTGAGCAGCGCCGCGGCGTCGGCGGCGGCGTCGGCGGCAGCCCCGGCGCCGCCTTCCCGGGCGGCGCCGGGCGCGCGCCCGCTCACCGAGAAGGAGAAGCAGGCCATCGCCGCGTACAGGGCCGCGCTGGCGAGAGGCAGGCTCGCGACCCGGGAGCGGCGGTATCACGCGGCCATCCAGGCGTTCAACGACGCCCTCGCCGTGGATCCGACCGACGCGCGGGCGCTCGCGGAGCTGGGCTTCGCGCACCTGAGCGACGGCAACAGCCACGCGGCGGAGGGCAATTTCACCGCGGCGCTGGCGGGCGCGGGCGACCCCGAGCTCCGCTCCCAGATCTGGTTCAACCTCGGGCTCCTGCGCGACAAGGCGGGCGATCCCGAGGCGGCCCGGGTCGCCTACGCGAACGCGCACGTGCTCAGGCCGTCGCCCGCGACGCGCGGCAAGCTCGCCGGCGGGTCGATGTGCGCCGTCGAGGTCCGCAAGGCCGGCGTCGAGGGCGCCGTCGTCGTGCCGGGATGGATCGAGCTTTTCGCGCTGGTCGGCCTCGGCGAGGAGGAGCCCGGCCCGGCGCGCGAGGTGACGACCGAGGCCGCGGCGCGAGCGCGCCTGTGCGGACTCGAGGGGAAGGGTGCCAGCCACGGCCCTTGCGCCGGCGACCCGCCGTGGATCTTCCCTCGCGAGTACGGGACGTACACCTACTTCCACAACCATGTGGTGTTCCCCCGCAAGCCAGCGGGGTTCGTTGTCGCGGACGGCGGTCATTCGGGGGGCTGGCCCGCGCGCTGCCAGGGTATCCGCAGCGTGAGCGGCTCGACCGAGGGGGCGCTGCTCGTTGTCGACGCCTTCTTCAGCGGCGCCGGCGCTGTCTTCGACGGCGAGCCCGCCGAGGAGCAGCGCTGCCGCGACGGCGTGAGCCACCATGAGCGGACGTTCTACGACGCGCGCACAGGCCGCGCGATCGTGGCGCTGCGCTGGCCGGAGGGGAGCGCCGTGGACGTGAAGGTGGAGGGCGGGCACGTGGTGGTCACTGGCGCCGAGTGCAACGAGCGATTCCAGCTCGACGCCCACGCCCGATAGGGCACGATGTGTGCTTCGCGCAGACCACCTCTCGACGCCGTGTCCCATGATTCCTGGTCACGGATCCCGCCCCCGCCCGCTGCATCGCGCGGGCAAACCTCCGGAAAACCGCGGGATTCCTCGATTGCGTTGACCCTCGCCGGGGCCGGACAAGCTCCTGTATCGAAGGCATCGAAAAAAAGAATCGACTCGAGGAACTTTTCTGTTGCACGGACCGTCGGAGGGGAGTACTCATTGCGCACACAAGGATTCGTTATGTTCAGCCGCTCCGACAAAACGCAGCTCATCGCCATCCAGCCCAAGGCGGGTACGCCCGGTGCGGTCGCGGGATGGGAGCATCTGCAGGGTGGCGATTCCTTGGCGCACGACCCCGGCCATTCTTGCGGCATCCGCCTGTCGCGGAAGCTCGGAAACCCGGAAGATAGCGCCTAGAGGCAGCTAAGCACGCGTCGATCGACGACGTTCGCGAAGGCCGCCTCGGGAAACCCAGGCGGCCTTCGGCGTTCTGGGGGGTCGTGAAGCCGGTTGCCCGTTACGGGCTGTAGACCGCTGGGGGGCTGTTCGCCCTCGTGGGCTGCGGTCTTCTGCTGGGCTGCTGGTCACTGGTGGGCTGTATACCCCCTGTGGGCTGCAGCGCGCCGTGCGCTGTGGGCTGCAGGCGTGTTGGGAGAGGGGTTGTCTTGCTTGCCGCGCGTGCGATGTCGTCGCGCGCTGCGGGGCGGGAGGGGTGCGCCCGAAGAAAGGAGGCGCTGTAGAGCATGCACTGGAAGCATTCGAGTCGAAAGTAAATGGCCGCGGCGTGCATCCTCGGCGCCGGCGATGCCCGGCGCGCGATGGCCGGCTTGCATTGCGGACCCGTAGCTCAAAGGGCCAGAGCCGCCGCTTCTTGAGCGGACGGCTGGAGGCTCGATTCCTCTCGGGTCCGCCAGGCGCACCGGTCTACCTGAAACGCCGCCCCTCCACCCGGAGCGGGCGCGCGAGGAGGGGAAGCCTGCGCCGACCCCGCGCCTGCGCCGCTGCGCCGGCGGAGGGGTCGCTCGATCTGTGACAACCCGGGTTTTCACTGTGGATGGAGGCGCGCTGCGCCTCCATGTTCCGGCGTAGCTCAATGGCAGAGCCCCCGCCTGTTAAGCGGGTGGTTGGAGGTTCGATTCCTCCCGCCGGAGCCGTGGTTTGCGTGGGTGTTACTCTTCTGGTGAAGAGGGCAGGTTGTGACCCTGCGAAGACGGGTTCGATCCCCGTACGCCCACCCAGGACGGGTCGAAAGCGCTCGGTTATCTTTTGCAGATCAGCCCGAGCGCGGAGCTCTTATCCGTCCTTTTTCTTGCCCGGTTCCTCGGGCCGGAGGTGGTGTCATGGCCAATTATGTGAAGCACTTCGCCGCGCTGCTCACGCCGCAGCGGCAGAGGGCCCGCGCCGATCAGGTGAAGAACAGCGCCGGTGGCTACGCCTTCGCCCTCGACGAGTGGGCGAGGCTCGACCGCTGGCTCATCCTCGGCGCCGAGGGGGGGACTTACTACGCGGGCGAGCGGAAGCTCACGGTGGACAACGCCCGCGCCGTCGAGGCCTGCCTCTCCGCGGACGGGCCCCGCGCCGTGCAGCGCATCGCCGACGTCAGCCGCTCGGGGCGAGCGCCGAAGAACGCGCCTGCGATCTTCGCCCTCGCGATGGCCGCGGCCGACGCGAAGGTCGAGACCCGGAAGGCCGCCCTCGGGGCCTTGCCCGAGGTGTGCCGCACGGGGACGGATCTCTTCCACTTCGCCCGCGACGTGCAGGGGTTCCGGAAGTGGGGCCGCGCGCTCAGGTCCGCTGTCGCTGCCTGGTACAACGAGAAGCCCGCCGACAGGCTCGCGGTTCAGGCGATCAAGTACCGGCAGCGCGACGGCTTCAGCCACCGCGATCTCCTGCGGCTCGCGCATCCGGTCGCGCCGAGCCCGCAGCACGACGCCCTGTACCGCTGGATCGTCGGCGGCATCGAGGCGCTCGGCAAGGAGTCGGCGCGCGGCAAGGCGCTGCGTCCGGAGGAGCTGCCGGACGCGGTGCGCGCGTTCGAGTCGCTCCGCGCGGCGACGAACCGGAAGCAGGTGACGGCGCTGATCCGGCAGCATCGCTTCACGCACGAGATGCTCCAGACCGAGTGGAAGAACGACCCCGCGGTCTGGGAGGCGTTGCTCGAGCAAATGCCCCAGACGGCGCTCATCCGGAACCTGGGGAAGATGACAGCGGTCGGCCTGCTCTCGCCGATGAGCGACGCGTCCCGCAGGGCGGCGCGGCAGCTCACCGACGCCGCGCGCCTCGCCGCGGCGCGGGTCCACCCGGTCGCCGTGCTCTCGGCCCTCAAGGTCTACGAGCAGGGCCACGGCGAGCGCGCCCGCCGGCGCGACGGCGCGCTCTCGTGGACCCCGGTCCGCGAGATCGTCGACGCGCTGGACGAGGCGTTCTACCTCGCGTTCCGGGCCGTCGAGCCGACAGGGAAGAAGCACCTCCTGGCGCTCGACGTCTCCGGATCGATGACCAGCGGCCAGATCGCTGGCGTCCCTGGCCTGACGCCGCGCGTGGCGAGCGCGGCCATGGCCATGGCGACGGCGAGGCTCGAGCGCGAGGTCGCCGTGGTCGCCTTCACGGCGGCCGCGTCGGGCGGGTACGGCGGCAGGTGGGGCGGGGGGGCTTCCGGCCTCACGCCGCTGTCGATCTCGCCGAAGCAGCGGCTCGACGACGTGCTGCGCGCGGTGAGCGGCCTGCCCTTCGGCGGCACGGACTGCGCGCTGCCGATGATCTGGGCGAAGCGGAGCCGGGTGGAGGTCGACACGTTCGTCATCTACACGGACAACGAGACCTGGGCGGGGGATGTGCACCCGTTTCAGGCGCTCAGGGACTACCGGCAGGCGATGGGCCGACCGGCCAGGCTGGTCGTCGTCGGCATGACGTCGACCGGCTTCTCGATCGCCGACCCCACGGACCCCGGCATGCTCGATGTCGTGGGCTTCGACGGGGCGGCCCCCCAGGTGATGGCGGATTTCACCCGGGGCGCTGCGTGACAGACAGCGTGACGGACGGGCTCCGCCGGCCCGTCCGTCACGCGCGGGGCGCCGTGAGGGGCCCCTCTCGCGGGACGTCGCGATGATGTCCCCACCTTGCCGCTGTAGCTCAGCCGGAAGAGCACCTGACTCCGTTCTCCGCCCCTTTGCCCGCTCCGGGCCGCAGGAGGACGGTTATCCTAATTAGGATGTCGCGGGTTCGAACCCCGCCAGCGGCGCTGTCGTTGCCCTCGTATGCATCTGGTGAGGCAGCCTGATTGTCGATCAGGTGAGGGGAGTTCGATCCTCCTCGGGGGCGCCCAGGCTTGTTCCGGTTTCGTGAGGAGAGAAATTTTGACCACAGAGGCACAGAGGGCACAGAGGAGAGAGAAGATAGAGTTATTTTTTTCTTTCTCTCTCTCTTTCTCCCCTCTGTGCCCTCTGTGCCTCTGTGGTTCCTTCTCTCTTTCTCATGAAATCAGGGGCAACCATTTCAGTGCCAAGGTCATGGTGACCGCGGAGGAAAGGCAAAACGAAGCCAATGAGATCGACGGAAGGCCGTCCAAGGAATGAGGAGACCGTGATGAAGATCTGACGCGAGCCTCGTGGTCGAGGCGTCCCCATCTCGCTAGCGGCCCAGGCGGCCGGATTTTCGCTCCGGAGACGCGGGTTCGAATCCCGCTGGGGACACCGGGCCGCTCCGCTCGCCTGCGTGCGCCTTCGGGCGCCCGCGCCCGAGCGGGCGAGCCTGCCATTGCAATCAACGACAGATTGCCCCTGCGGGGCAGGTGGGGTCGAGTCTCACCGGTGACGCCCTGCCCGGGTGGCGAAACGGCAAACGCTGCTGGCTTAGAACCAGCTGACTGGGGGTTCGAATCCCTCCACGGGCACCCGTCGAATGTGCGCGTCGAACGCACCCGTCGCGCCATTCGAACGTACGAATTGCACGCAACCTGGAGCCACATCATGAAGAGAAAGAGACGATCGAGGTGAGCCATGACCGCGCAGACGCTGCTCCTGACGCCATGGATGGTGCCCCATAAGGTCATCCCGTGGCAGACCGCTGTCACGATGAGCTTCCTGGGCAAGGTGGAGGTCATCGAGGAATACGACGACGTCATCCGGTCGCCGTCGCTCTCCATCAAGGCCCCCGCCGTGGTGCGGCTGAAGCGGCCGACGCTGCAGATGAAGCGCGGCGTGCGGTTCACGAGGACCAACGTCCTCCTGCGCGACGCATTCCGCTGCCAGTACTGCGGCGTGAAGAAGGAGGCCCGCGAGCTCAACTACGATCACGTCATCCCGCGCGTGCAGGGCGGCAAGACCGTCTGGGACAACATCGTTGCCTCCTG
Organism: Sorangium sp. So ce176; assembly: GCF_051519835.1. Classification (NCBI taxonomy): domain Bacteria; kingdom Pseudomonadati; phylum Myxococcota; order Polyangiales; family Polyangiaceae; genus Sorangium; species Sorangium sp. So ce176. The sequence continues at coordinate 7,795,893 of NZ_CP150371.1, read as the reverse complement.
CTACGCGTGCAACTCGACCAAGAGGGGACGGACGCCGGAGCAGGCGGGCATGAAGCTGCTCCGCGCCCCGGTGAAGCCGAAGTGGCTGCCGCCGGCGCCCCTCTTCGGCCTGAGCGAGCGGCGTATCCCGGAGGCGTGGGCTGGCTACTGCGCGAGCCCGGGATGAGCTGAGCGCCGGCGCGCCGCGGACCCTCCTCCGGGCGGGGGGGCGGCGCGCCGGCGCGCATCGGGGCTTCCGCCGGCAAACCGGCGGGTGCAGGATGGCCGGGCATGGAGATGTGCCCGGCCAGCGACCGCGTCGAGGACGAGCCCGCGCCGGTCCCCGCGGTCCTGCGCGGATGGCTGATCGAGGGCGAGCTCGGGCGGGGCGGCATGGGGCGGGTGTTCCGGGCGCGGCATCCGAAGACGCGCGCGCGGGCGGCGATCAAGGTGCTGCTCGGCGACTACGCCCGCCGGCCCGACGTCGTGGCCCGCTTCCGGCAGGAGGCGATCGCCGTCAACATCATCAACCACCCGGGCATCGTCCGCGTCTTCGACTCCGGCGAGCTCGAGGACGGCTCGCCGTACATCGTGATGGAGTACCTCGACGGGCGCGGCCTGCGCGACTGGGTGCAGGCGGTGCCGCCCGCGGATCGGCCCCGGCAGGTCGTGCGGCTCGGCTACCAGATCGCGTCGGCCATGGCGGCGGCCCACGCGTCCAGGGTCGTCCACCGCGATCTCAAGCCGGAGAACATCATGGTGGTCGACGACGAGCTCGCGCCCGGGGGCAGCCGCGTCAAGATCCTCGATTTCGGCATCGCCAAGGTCCTCTGGGGCGGTCTCCCCGAGGTCGTGGAGCTCGACGGGAGCGGCCCCGTCGCCTCGGTCTCCGCGCCCGCGATCCGCACCGAGCTCTCCGCGCAGCCGGCGCCCACGCTGGTGGCCGCGACCAGCGCCTGGAGCGCCGCCGCAGACCTCGACGCGCGCGAGGAGGACGCGCTCCGGAGCCTGCCGCTCGTGAGCCTCGGCAGGCCCGCGATCCTCCCCGCGCCGGCGGAGCTCCCGCCCGAGGCGGCGTCCGCCGCGCCGGCGGAGCTCCCGCCCGAGGCAGCGTCGTTCGGGGGGGCGCGCGCGTCCGTCGAGCCCTGCGCGCCGCGCAGCGGGGGCGCGGGACAGCCCACGATGCCGTTCACGCAGGAGGGCGTGTGGGGCCTCGGGACGAGGAGCTACATGGCGCCCGAGCAGGAGCGCCATTCCGGCAGCGTCGACGTCAAGGCGGACGTCTACTCGCTCGGCGTCATCCTCTACGAGCTGCTCGAGGGCCAGACGCCCGACGCGTCGACCGGGGCGTGGCCGCCGCCGATGAGCGCCGCGACGCCGCCGGATCTCGTGGCCCTCGTCCACACGGTGCTGTCGTTCGAGCCCGAGGCGCGGCCGCGGATGGCGGCGGTCGCGGCCGCGCTGCACCGGCTCGGCCGGGCGAAGCGGGAGTTCGACGAGGCGCTCTCGAGGTGGGTCGCGGGCGGGAAGGCGCCGAGGCTCCTGCCGCGCGGCAAGGCGCTGCACGAGCTGTCCGCGTGGGCGCGCGACATCGACGACCTCTCCGGCCCGGAGCGCGGCTTCCTGGACGCGGCCACCGCGGCGGAGGCGCGCCGCGAGCGCCTCACGCGGGCGCTGCTCGCCCTCGGCGTGGTGGTGCTGATGGGCATGGTCGCGACGACAACCGTGTTCTGGATGCACGCGACGCGGGCCCGGAAGACGGCCGAGGCCGCGGAGCGCGCCGCGCGGGAGCACAGCCGGCTCGAGGCGGCCGCGAACGCCTCCGCGCAGGACGCGCTCGCGAAGATGACCGAGGCGCAGCGCGCCACCGAGGAGGCGCTCGCCCTCGCGATGAGGGCGAGCGACGACGCGCGGAGCGCCAACTCCGCGAGGGACGCGATGACCGAGGCGAAGCTCCTGGCCGAGCACGCCGAGCTCCGCGCGAGGCGCGCGGCCCAGGCCGCGTCCGCCGCGAAGGCGGAGGCCGACGCGCGCCACGAGCAGTCGAGGAGCGCCCTGGAGCGCGAGATCGCCGGCCTCGAGATCGACCGCGAGCGGCTCCTCGGGCGGATCGAGCGGGCCGAGAGCGACGGCGAGCGGGCGAGGGCGGCGCTCCGGTCGAGGGAGAACGAGCTCAGGGCCGTGCTCTCGGAGCTGAGGCGCGAATCGGCGCGCGTGGGCTCGCTCGAGCGCAGGCTCGAGGACGCCGCCGAGCGGATCGACGCGCTGAGGGAGGCGCGGGAGGAGTGCGTCGCGAGGCAGCGCAGGGCGCCGCCGCAGCCCGACTTCCCGGCGGACGAGGGCGCGGCCCCTCCTCGGGGCGAGGAGAAGAGCGCGACGCCGCCGGCCGAGCCCCCGGCGGGCTCGATGCCGATGCGGTCGCCGCTCCCGACGTTGCCGCGCGGCACGACGATATGAGCGCGGCGCCGCGCTCATATCGTCGCGCGGCGCCGCGCCTCGTTCACGAGGCTGCCGGGGCTAGCTGAGGGTCGGAATCTCCTCGCGGCCACGGTTGCCGCCGCGCGCGTCCACGACCCGCACCGTGCTCGCCTGAGGGCCCTTCTCGCCGTCCTCCTCGGTGTAGGCGACGCCCATGCCGATCTTCAGCTCGGAGAACGGGGCCGAGAGGATGCTGCGCTCGTGGAAATAGATCTCCCGGCCGTCGAGCGTCGTGATGAAGCCGTAGTCGTTGAACAGCTTCGTGATCACGCCGGACGTGTCCTGCGCCGGGTGCGCCTTCACCTCGCTCCGCTGCTCGCTCGCGAGCTTCTTGAGCTGGCGACCCGCGCGCTGAAACACGTCGCGCACCGCCGTCGGCAGCAGGTTCTTGGCGGCCCGCTCCTCGCTCACGATCTCCTGCTTGCCTGCCACGTGGAGGTCGACGCGCACGCGGTACTCTCCCCCCGTGCCCTGGCTCGCGTGGTCGCGCTCCACCACCACCGCGCAGCTGTTGATGTGGTCGTTGAAGCGCTGAATCTTGGTCGCTTGCTCCCGGATCAGCTCCTCGAGCGAAGGGCTTTTGTCGATATGTCGGAACGTGAGCTCCAGTTGCATTATCGCTCCTTTCATCCCGCGTCGATGGGACGCGTCACTGCAGTCGCTGTGGGTCGCTGAGCCGCACCAGCCGATTCCAGGCCATGCGCGGTACGTCGGACCTGGGCACCAGGGAGTGTCCCGGCCTCGCGACCCTCTGCGCGGTGGCCCGGAGCGGGCGTTGCTCCGGGGCCGCCAGGTCGACGTAGACGGCATCGTGCGGCAGTCGGGCCCCTCACTTCTGGTTCGCCTGCTGCGCAGGGCCCGCGTGATGGTTCTTTGCGACCATGAAACCCTCGTGTGTGCTGAAATCACACGGTAGCAAGTTCGCTGCCACGGTCGCTCCGCCGTGAGGCAGCGCGCTCGCGGCGAGCTCCGCGGTGGAGCGACGCCGGGCGCGGCCCTGGCGGCGCAAGCTCTGCGTGACAGGAGCAGGTTCTTGCGTCCGTCGTGGATCTCCAGGCCGGCGCTGGGGACGCGGCGAGCGCGACGGAGCGTGCTCTCCTGGGGCAGTTTGCGACACACGGGGCGTCTCGCGCCGTTCCGTTGCATTTCATCGAGTTTCCACGCGCCTGTCCGGGCAGGAACGCGGGGCAGCGCCCGGCGGGCGAGCCCTGCCCCCTGGGGCAGCGAGGACCGGCCATGGCGGCGTCCCTCTCCGCGCGACGCGGCGGTCCGGTCCGCCCGCCGCGCCGGGATGTCGTACCGATCGGGAGCAGTGCGCACGGCGCGTCATCGGGCCGGCGCCGAGGAGCGATCCGGGGGGCGAGCATGAGGGCGAGCGCTCGCGGCGCCGCGTCACCTGGCACCCGGCGGAGAAGGCGCGTGGGGCATAGCGCCCCGTTCGCCCGGCGCGGCGGTCGCGCCGGCCGCGCCCGGGCGCCGCTTCAGCGGATATCGAAGACGTAGTCCGTGTCGTACGTGCGGACGAAGAGCTTGCCTTCCTTCTCGACGAGGTATTCAGGCCCGCTCTTGATCGGGAGCTTCGAGACGACCTTGCCGGTGGCGCGATCGAGAACATAGAGGAAGTCCGGCTCTGCCGTGAAGCCGTATCCGCAGACGAGGTGATCTCCGCGGAGCACGAAGTTCTCCGCGTTGCAGACGAGCGGCGCGCTCTGCCAGAGGAGCTGTCCCGAGGCGAGATCGATCGCCGAAAGGAAAGCGTTCTTGCCCTTCGAGGAGGCCGCGTACGTCCTGTGGCCCGATGAGACGTAGAGCACACCGTCCCTGGCCACGGCCCAGCCGACGTGGCCCCGCACGAACGCGGCCTCCCCGGGCGCGATCTCGGGGGGCGTGAGGAAGCTGTCGAAGTCGAGGAAGGCGACGACCTTGCGCGCGGCGTCGACGATCGCGACGAAGCGCGCGTCGTTGAAGCTCTGGCCGTAGAGCAGCGCGAGGTGGTCTCCGTGATCGATCGCCTTGACGAGCGCATGGTCGCCGTAGCGGGCAGGAACGAAGGAGGGGAGGGCGCCGGCTTCGCTCCGGGGGGCGCCCGGCACCTGCAGGGTGGGCAGCGAGAGGCCGTTCCTGGTGAACCATGCCGCCGCGTCCGTGATCGCGTTCTTCTGCTCGGCGACCTTCACGAGGCGCGGCGCGGCGGAGCCCCCGGTCGGCGCGGGCCGCACGAGCGTCTGGCCGAACGGCGGCGGCGCAAGCTTCACGGGAGACCTGCCGTCGAGCGCGATGTCGGAGGCGCCGTCGCCCGCGGCCACCTGCGGCGGTTGCGCGGCGCTGTCGCCGCCTGGCGACGGCGCTGGCTGCGGCGCCGGCCCGGCGGCGTCGTGAGCCGCGGGCGCGGCGCCGACCGCGCTGGAGGGGGCCGGCGCGGCCCCCGTGGAGCGCGCGGGCGCTGGCCGACAGGCGCACATGGCGAGCGCCGCGGCGACGAGCAGGAGCTTGCGGAGAGACGACCGGGCTGGACGAGCGGTGGCGAGCACGCGCGCAGCGTAGCGCATCCGCCCCGCCACGAGGGCGCCCCGGGCGCGCCCGGGGCGCGGCGCCGGGGCTCAGCGGGCGGGCGTGAACGCGAGGTGGAGCGTGTACCGCCCGGCGTCCGCCGCGCTGTACGTGTCCACGAAGATGAACAGGGGCGCGCCGCCGTCGACGGCGAGCGCGATCGTCTCGGGGGCGGTGCCGCCGGCCTTGCTGTCCTCGCACCGGATCTGGGAGTCCTCGTCCGCGCAGCTCGCCCGCACGTAGAGCCCGAGGTCTGTCGCGGAGGACAGCGCCAGCGTCAGCGTGCCGTCGCTCGGCGGCGTGTACGTGTGGATCTTCTCCGGCATCCCGCGCGTGAAGCAGGTGCCGTTGAACAGCCTCGTGCCGGTCGACGTGTCGCCCTGGTTGTCGCCGAGGACGGCCGGGAGCGCGTCGGCGCAGGCGTCGTCGAGCTCCAGGGTGCACTCGGCCGAGCAGCCGTCGCCGCTCGTGGTGTTGCGGTCGTCGCACTCCTCGGGCTGACTGATGATCCCGTCGCCGCAGGTGGCCGGAGAGAACACGAAGTCGAGCGTGTACGGCCCTGCGTCGTCCAGGGAGTAGGCGTCGACGAAGATCGGGATCGCCTCGTCCCTGTGCACGACGAGCTCGAGCTCCTCCTCCTCGAGATGGGTGTCCGTGGCGGCATAATCGTCATTGCAGTCGATCTCGGCGAAGCTGTTCGTGCACACCGTGCGGGCATAGAGCCCGTGATCGCTCTCCGACTGGAGCACGACGAGGAGCGTGCCGGACTGGCCCGCGGGCGGCCTGAACAGGTGGAGCTGCTCCGGCCCGCCGCCCGTGCAGCTTGCCTGGAACACGCTCGTGCCGGTCGACGTGTCGCCTGCGATTGTCGTCGTCGTCGTCACGGCCGCGGCGTCCGCGCAGGCTGCGTCGGCGATCGGGCCGCAGGTCGCGTTGCAGTCGTGGTCCGCGCAGTCGGTCAGGCCGTCGCCCTCGTCGTCCACGCCGTCGGCGCACGCCGTCTCGCCCTGCTTGCAGGTGCTGTCGAACGGGTCGCACATGCCGAGCTCCGTGCACTGCGCGTGGTCGGTGCACGCCGGGGTGCACGCCGTGATTCCGTCGACAACCTCGCTGCATCTGTAGCCATCGCGGCACGCGTCCGGTCCGCTGCACCCGAGGATGCACAGGTTCACGCCCTCGCCGAAATCGACGCAGACGCCGCCGTCGGAGCACGCGCCCACGGCGGGATCGCACGGGCTCGCGCAGGAGCCGGACGGCCATCCCCATTCGGTCTCCGTGATGCAGTACTCGCCGGCGCAGGCGTCGTGGTCGGCGCACGCGGCGCCGTAGATGGTGGAGGGACCTCCGCCGGTGCCGCCGGTGGGCTCGGCGCCGCCGGTGCCGCCGGTGGGCTCGGCGCCGCCGGTGCCGGTGGGTTCAGCGCCGCCGGTGCCGGTGGCGCTGCTCGTGCCGGTGGGCTCGGCGCCGCCAGAGCCGGTGGCGCCGCCGGTGCCGCCGGTGGGCTCGGCGCCGCCAGAGCCGGTGGGTTCAGCGCCGCCGGTGCCGGTGGCGCTGCTCGTGCCGGTGGGCTCGGCGCCGCCAGAGCCGGTGGCGCCGCCGGTGCCGCCGGTGGGCTCGGCGCCGCCAGAGCCGGTGGCGCTGCCGGTGCCGCCGGTGGGCTCGGCGCCGCCAGAGCCGGTGGCGCTGCCGGTGCCGCCGGTGGGCTCGGCGCCGCCAGAGCCGGTGGCGCCGCCGGTTCCGCCGGTGGGCTCGGCGCCGCCAGAGCCGGTGGCGCCGCCGGTTCCGGTGGGCTCAGCGCCGCCAGAGCCGGTGGGCTCGGCGCCGCCTGTTCCGGTGGCGCCGCCGGTTCCGGTGGGCTCGGCGCCGCCGGTTCCGGTGGGCTCGGCGCCGCCGGTTCCGGTGGGCTCGGCGCCGCCAGTTCCGGTGGGCTCGGCGCCACCGCTGCTGCCGGTGCTGGTCGCGTCCGAGCCGGTGCCGCTGCCTGTCACGTCGATGCCACCGGCACCACCGGCACCACCGGAGCCGCCACTGCCACCTTCACCGTCATCGTCGCCACACCCGGCGGTCGTCGAGAGCGCGAGCACAAAGAGACCTGCCACGAGTCGTATGTTCATCCACCCGCTCCACCAGAAACAGATTGTCGGGACGCGAGGTGAACCGCACCCCACGCCGCAGCGTCATGCCATCTTCGGCGCAACAGCATCGCCTGCCAACCCCTCTGTCGTGTCGTCCGCAATCTCGTCCGCGCTCCCGGACGCGGCGTGTGCGTCGAGCTGCGCCGTGACCCTCGCGAAGAGACGGCGCGCCGAGCGTGCCAGCGCCCCCATCCGCAGCCGAGCGCGTGCGTTCGGCGGCAGGCTGGCGTACGTTCGCGCGCGATGACGCCCGAGAAAACGCTGCTCCTCTCCCAGTCCGATGTGGCCTCCCTTCTCTCCATGGAGGCGGCCATCACCGCCGTGGAGGCGGCGTTCGCGGCGCACGGCCGAGGCGAGGCCGCGATGCCGCCGAAGGTGTACCTGGGGCTCCCGGCCCACGACGGCGATCTCCGTGCGATGCCGGCCTACGTCGATGGAGCGGCCGGGGTGAAGTGGGTCAATTCCCACCCGAAGAACCCCGCGCGCTTCGGCCTGCCGTGCGTCAGGGGGCTTTATCTCCTCAGCGACCCGGCCACGGCGACGCCCCTCGCGGTGATGGACGCGACCCGCCTCACGGCGGTGCGGACCGGCGCGGCGGCGGCGATCGCGTCGAAGCACCTCGCGCGGCCGAACCCCCGGACCCTCGGCTTCATCGGCTGCGGCGTGCAGGCGCGCTTCCTCCTCGACGCCCACCGCGCCGTTTACGGCGATCGGCTGGAGGTGCTCACCGCGGACGTGTCGCGCGAGGCGAGCGAGCGGTTCGCGGCCGAGGCGGGCGGGCGCGCCGTCTCGGCGGAAGAGGCCTCGGGCTGCGACATCCTCTGCACCACGACGCCGGCGCGCGCGCCGGTCGTGCAGCGCGCGTGGGTCCGGCCGGGGGCGCACATCAACGCGATGGGCGCCGACGCGCCCGGCAAGCATCAACGCGATGGGCGCCGACGCGCCCGGCAAGCAGGAGCTCGATCCGGAGATCCTCCGGGACGCGCGCGTGATCATCGACGACTGGGCGCAGGCGACCGAGAGCGGCGAGGTCAACGTGCCGCTGCACGCGGGCGCCCTGCACCGCGAGCACATCCAGGGCACGATCGGCGAGATCGTCGCGGGCAAGCTCGCCGGGCGCGGCGACGCGGCCATCACGGTGTTCGACTCGACCGGGCTCGCGATCCAGGACGTCGCGCTCGCCCGCGTCGTCTACGCCGCCGCGCGCAGCGAGGGCGCGGGCACGGCGTTCGACTTCTTCGCCTGAGCGCGGCCCGTCACGGCGTCCGCGCGCACCGGATGCCGATGCTGTAGTAGACGGTCGAGGGCGCGACGTTGACGCGCTCGGACGACAGCAAGAAGCTCGGTTTGCCGAACGAGCTCCCGCCGCGGACCACCCGCTCCGCGGTGTCGGCCACGTTCGCGCAATCGACGCACGGGGCCGGGTAGTCGCCGAACCCGTCCAGCACCCACTCCCGCATGCTCCCGCCGAGATCGGCCTGCGCCCACCGCCCGTCGCCCCTCGGCGAGCGGGACCCGACAGGCACGATGTCCGAGAAATCGCTCTGGAAGGTGCAGCCCGGCGCCGCGCTCTCCCTGCAATCGTACGACGCGTAGCTCGCGTCGATCTCCGTCGACTCCGGCGGGCTCGACCACGGATACTGCCGCTGCTCGCTCCCTCCGGCTGCCGCGTGGTTCCACTCGGCTTCCGTCGGCAGCCGGCCCCCGTCCCACGCGCAGAAGGCGGCGGCGACGTACCAGCTCACGCAGTTCATCGGCAGGTGATCGTGCGCGCCGGGAGCATCGGTCCACGTGGCCATGTCCGGGTTGTCCGGAGTGCACGTCACCGCGGCCCTCAGCGCCGCCGCGTCCGCGGGCAGCTCGCTGCTCCAGGCGGGATCCCACCCGCTGCCCTGGATGCCCGGGTGCGCTCCGGCGTCGGCGACTGGCTGGCTCCCGGGATACGCCACCACGAACTTCCGGAACCTCCCCACCGTCACCTCGAAGCGATCCAGCAAGAAGCCGCTCACCGTGGCCGGAAACTCCGGATTGTTGCTGCGATTGAAGCTCCCCGCGGGGATCATCGAAGTCGCGCAGCAGCTCTCGGCGCTCCCTGGCCCGCACGTGGAGGGCAGCCCGTCGCAGCTCGGCGGCGCCGTGCACGTACCCCCGTGGCACACGGGCGCTCCTGCAGGGCACGCCTCCGGTGCGCCCCACTGCCCGTGATCGCTGCACCGCTGCACCCGGTTGTCCGCGCACCGCGCGTCGCTGGGCGCGCACTCGCCGCTGCCGCCATGGCCGCCGCCGCCTGGGCCCGCGCTGTCGTCGCCGCCTGGGCCCGCGCTGTCGTCGCCGCCTGGGCCCGCGCTGTCGTCGCCGGGGCCGGCGTCGCCGCTCTCCACCGGATGATAGTCTTTGTCGAGCCCCAGGAGCGCCGTACAGCCGCTGGCCATGAAGGCCGACGCCGCCCACCACCGTGCAGCGCGCTTGATTCTCATCGCTTCTCCTTAGCTCCCTCGGCGTCGATCGCTGGCACTCTCGGCAGGCGAGGCGCCGAGATGGGGACGAGCCGCGACGAGCGCGCGGCGGCCGCCGGGCTCAATAACGACCGAAGAGGGAGCTCTGGGTTGTCTTGGGCGGCGTTGACGTCCTGGCGCTCGCGACCGGCTTCGGCGCCGGGGTCGCCGCCTTGCTCGGGCGCGCTGCGGGAGGCGCGCTCGCCGTGGGCGCGGCCGCGACGCGCGCGCTGGGCGCCGGCGTCACCGTCGGCGCTGCGACGGCGACCGGCGTCGGCAGCGCCGCCGCGCCCGGCTCCGGCGCCGCCGCGCTCGGCTCCAGTGCCGCCGCGCTCGGCTCCAGCGCGGTGCCGGGCTCGCGCGCCGCCGCGCTCGGCGTGAGGGCCGGCGCACGCCCTGCGGGCGCGGCCGTGGCTTGCTCCGGCGTGGTCGTGCTCGCTGCGGCGACCTCCGGGACCGCCGGCACCTCCCCGCCCCCCGAGCCGACCGAGAGCCAGACCCCCGCGGCCACGAGCGCGCCGAGGCCCAGCGCGGCCATCCCGGCGATGAGCGGCGCCCGGCGCGGCCTCGGCGGCAGCGAGCCCATCGCAGCCCCGGTCGACGTCGCCGCCAGCCGCAGGGCCGGTGAACCGGGGCTGTGCTCGGGCGACGGGGTCATCCCCAGCGCCGACTCGGTCCGCTGGAGGTGCGGCGGCAAATCGGGGTGCGACGGCGCGCTCTGTCGCGCCCCGGGCGAGGACGGCGAGCTCGCGAACGTCGCGCGCCGCCCGCCCACCGGGATGCCGAACACCTCGCCCAGGGCCTGCACCGCCTCGGTCGCCCTGCGGAACCGCGTCGCGGGATCGACCGCCGTGGCCCGGGCGAACCACGCGTCGAAGCCCGGCGGCAACGCCACGCCCATCGCGCGCGCGCGCTGCACCGGCGGCTCCTGCGGACCGCGGATGGCCAGCATCGCGAAGGCGATCACGTCGCCCGCCTCGTTCGCCTCGGGCTCCCAGTACGGCAGCCCCACCAGCAGCGTGAACGCCATCATGCCCAGGGCGTGGATGTCCGCTGTTCCGGTAAGTTTCCTGCTTATCTGGAACTGCTCGGGCGCCATGTAGAGCGGCGTGCCGAGGCTGCGCGTGGCCCCGGCCGCGGTGGCGCCCTCGGCGACGAGCTTCGCCACGCCGAAGTCGAGGATCTTCACGAGGAACGAGCCGTCCTCGCGCTGCGACAGGAAGAGGTTCGCGGGCTTGAGGTCCCGGTGCACGATGTTCGCGGCGTGGGTCCGGTCGAGGGCCAGCGCAGCCTGGTGGAGGTACGTCACCGCCTCGTCGGGCGGCAGGCGGCCGACGCGCTGGAGCCGATGGCCGAGCTCCTCGCCGCGGAGCAGCTCCATGACGAGGAAGGGCATCCCGGTCGCCTCGTCGACGCCCGCGTCGAAGACATCGACGATGTGCTCGCTCTCGATGTGCGCCGCGATGCGCGCCTCGCGCTTGAAGCGCTCGCGCATCTCCTCGCTCTGGAAGAGGTGCGCGTGCATGACCTTGAGCGCGCGGCGGCGCTCGGTCTCGAGGTGCACCACCTCGTGGACGGCCCCCATCGCGCCAGAGGCGATGAGGCGCACGACGCGATAGCGGCGCGCGAAGACGGTCCCTTCCGCCAGTGTAGTCGACACGATCGAGGAGGGTCGCGTGGCGCGCGGGCGGCGTCAAGGATACGCGGAGGCGCGCCGCGAGGATCGCCCGTGCGCAGCGGGCCCCACCCCGATGGTGTTGTTGACGCGCGTCGACGGGTCGTTGCTGCCACGGACATACGTCAACAGGTTTGCCTCCGCGTACTCCGATCTCTCGCCCGGGGGCCTCCCGCCCGGGGGCCACCGCGCGCAGACCGCGGCGCTTCAGGCTCCCGGGAGCGCGGCCGACGGGCTGCTCCGGAGGGCGCTGCCGTCTCTCAGAAGCTCCCTTGCGCGCCGACGACCGCGCCCGTCGGGCCGACCTGCAGCACCCCGGCGCTGACCCACCTCGGGGCCGCGCTGGTCGCCGGGCCCGCCGGCTTCGGCTCGGTCCAGTACAGAACCGCCGCCGCGCCCAGCCCGGCCAGCCCCACCCCGAATCCGATGGTGCTGATCAGGGCCATCGTGTTCCCGCTGCTCGCGGCGTTGACCCCTGTCGCGTCACAGGCCTTCTCGTCGCTCGCGCCGATCGCGCTGCCGCAGTGCTTGTCGACGGCCGCCTTCTGCCCGAGCACGAGCGCGCCCATGACTCCGCCGAGCACGATCCCCGCCGCGCCGACCCCGCCCGCCACGTAAGCGGCGGTCCGCCGGCCCCCCGGGGTCGTCGACGCGTCCGGTGCAGCCGGCGACTCCGGCGTCGTCGGCTGCGTCGCGGCCTCCAGCGCTGGCGTGGAGGTCGGCGGCGGCGGCGGCGCGGGCGCGTCGGACGCCGGCGCTTCCTTGATCTCGAGCGTCAGCGTCCTCGTCTCGCCCTCGGCGAGCGTGATGGTCTGTTCCCAGACGGGCCCTCCGGGCGCCTGGGTCGACAGCCGGTGCTCCCCCGGATCCACAGGCAGCGCGACGCCCAGCGCGGCCGCGCCCAGCGTGTTGCCGTTGCGCGTCACGACAGTGCCGGCCGGGGCGCCTGCCGGCAGCGACAGCGCGAGCCTCGGTACGCGCGGCGAGAGCCGATCGCGCTCCGACCTCGCCGCCTCGGGCCGCTTCCCTTGGCGGGCCTTCAGCGCCGGCGGCATCCGGTCGACCCAGGCCAGGTAGTTCCCGAGCTGCGTCACAGCGGTGGCGACGCGCCCCCAGCGCGCCTCGCACATGGCCAGCGTGAACAGGGTGCCAGGCTGCGGGTCGAGCTGCTCGCTCTCGGCGAGCGCCTTGCAGCCCGTCTCGTAGCGGCCTGCCTCCATGTCGGCGAGCCCTCGGTTGAAGAGCTCCTCCGCGGCCGCGACGTCCTGCGCCCGGGCGGACGCGGAGACCGAGAGCGAGCCGAGGACGACGAGGAGCGGCGTGGACCGGCGGAACCAGGGCGTCATGTTCTAGGGTGTCCTCACGCAGCGGAAGCCGATGTAACGGGTGAAGTCATTCTCGGGGTGATAGGCGCGCTCGAACTGTGACGCTCGATCCTGGTTCCAGCCCCCGCCCCGGATCACCCGATTGAGGGTCGCCCCCGGCTCGTCCAGCTCGGCGCAGTTCACGCATGGGTTCACGTAATGGTCCCTGTTGATGAAGGCGTCGAGCGTCCATTCGCCCATGCTCCCCGCCAGGTCGGCGTGCCTCCACCGTCCATCGCCTTTCGGTGATCTCGACCCGACAGGCAGCATGTCCGCGAACTCGCACGTGCCAGTCCCCGCCCCGAGGCAAGCATACGCCGCGTAGGTGCCGTCGATCATCATCGAGCTCGGCGGGACCGACCACGGATAGGCTCGCTGCTCGCTCCCGCCGGCTGCCGCGTAGTTCCACTCCGCCTCGGTCGGAAGCCGGCCCCCGTCCCACGCGCAGAACGCGAACGCGAGGTGCCAGAGGGTGCAGTTCATCGGCAGGCGCTCGTTGGCGCCGGGCGCATCGGTCCACGTGCTGAACTCGGATTCGCACCGGACTTCCCCGCTCAGCGTGGCTCGGTCTGCGGGCAGGAGCGCGTCCCAGTCCGGGTTCCACCCGCTCCCCGGGATCTGCGGGTGCGCGCCCGCTCCCGCCCTCGGCGCGCTCTCGGGGTACGCGTCCGCGAACATCCGGAACCTCGCCACTGTCACCTCGAACCGATCCATCTCGAAGCTGCTCACCGTAGCCGGAAGCTCGGGGTTGTTCTCCCGGTTGAAGGTCCCCCCGGGCACTTGCAGCGCTGCGCAGCAGTTCTCGTTGCTGCTCGGTCCGCACGTCGCGGCGAGCCCGCCGCAGCGGGGCCGGCACATGCCGTCGATGCACACGGGCATCGTTCCAGTGCACGGCGTGGCGCTCTGCCACGCGTCGTCGACGCAGCGTTGCGGTGTGTTCCCCGTGCACCGCCGCTCATCCGTCGTGCATGTCCCGCCGCCGCCGGAGCTGGTCGTCGTCGTGGTGGCGGAGGTCGTGGTGGTCGTGGCTGACGTCGTGGTCGTGGTGGTCGTGGAGCTGCTCGCTGTCGGGCCGCCGCCGCTCGCGTCGCCGCCGCTGGTGCTGGTGCTGGTGGGGCCGCCGCCGCTCGCGTCGCCGCCGGTGGTGCCGGAGCTGGTCGTCGCGGTGCCGCCGCTGCCGCCGTCCCCGCCGGTCCCCGTCGTGACCGGGCTACCGCCGGTGCCCGCGCCGCCTTCCCCGCCGGTTCCAGTCACCGTTGCGTCGCTGCCGGTCCCAGTCGCGTCACCGCCGGTCCCGGTCGCGGTGCCGCCGGTCCCGGTCGCGGTGCCACTGTTCAGGTAGTAGTCGTCGTCCAGCCCGACGAGCGTGCCACACCCGCCGGCCATGAAGACCGATGCTGCCCACCACCATCCCGCGCGCCTGCTGAGCATGTCGACTACTCCTACAGCCGCCGGACGGGCGCTGTCCACAGCGGTGCGACCGCGGGCGTCCTCCACTCTTACCGGCCGCACGTCGGCCCAGCATGGACCTATCCACCCGCGCTTGCGCCGGGGCTGGAACGCGCGACGCGGCCGCGCCGTCGCGCCTGGCACGCCATGAACAACGCAGCCTGCGCCAGATCAGCCTCGGAGCTGGATGGCTGACGGATTGCCGGGGATCGTAGTGCGAGGCTGCTCGTGATTCCACGCATGTCGCCGCAGTGACGTGCCTTTATCTGCCGCGAAGAGTGGTCGTTCGGCGTGCAGCCCAGGGACCGACCACGCTGCTGCATCGATAGCGTGATGGAGCGGTGACCGGGGCCAGCGCTCAACATACCCGGGCGTAGCTCCCGAGACACAGCCCACGCGCTCCAGGCGCTTCGTCATCAGTGCATGAACGGACGTTCGTGAGCGGCGCCGGCGGCGCGCCCTCCCGCGGCGTGGCCTCCACGGGCCCGCGGCATTGCCCGCTCTCCGGCGCCCAGCAGGTCGGCCGGCGCGACGGCGCCGGCTCCGCCTCCGCCGTGGCCGTCCGCCGCGCGGCTCCGAGGCGCTCCGCGCCGCCCCCTCGTGTCGAGCGAACCGAGGGCTGAGATGATACCCGCCGATCAACCCCGGAAGCACCGCAGGGCGGGCGCGCCGCCCGGCAACAGGACACGCAGGTTCACACCATTACGCGCAAGCTGTCACGGTGATGTCTCTATTTCTGCTACGCAGGGTCGATTGTTCGAATGCACTCCTCCCGGAGCGCTGATATCACCTCCGCCGTGGGCAACCTCGACGGGGGCACGGAGCAGACCTTCCCCGAAGAAACCCCGCGCACTCCGGAACTCGACCGTCTGCGAGCAACGTCGCGATGCCCTCCATGGCCCACGAGGTCCTCGTGGATCTCTTCAAGACCCGCCCATCGCTCGCCGCCGAGCTGCTCGTCGAGGCGCTCGGCGTGCCGCTCCCGCCCTACTCGGGAGCGCGCCTCACCTCGATCGACCTGACCGAGATCCAGCCTGCCGAATACCGCGCCGACCTCGTTGTCGTCCTGCTCGACGGCGACGCGCCGATCTGGGTGCTCATCGTCGAGGTCCAGCTCGGCATCGATCCACGAAAGCGCTATAGCTGGCCCGACTACACCATGGGCGCGCGCGCCGCGCACCGCTGCCAGGTGGGCCTGCTCGTCGTCGCGCCCGATCCCCACGTCGCCGCCTGGTGCGCAGCGCCGATCGAGACCGGCATCCCCGGCTTCGTCTTGCGCCCGCCGGTGCTGGGGCGCGAGGAGGTTCCGGTCGTGACGGACGCCGTGGAGGCGGCCCGCCGGCCCGAGCTGGCCGTGCTCTCCGCCCTGGCGCACGGCAGCAGCGAGCAGGGCGCGACGATCGCCGCCGCGGTGCTGCCCGTGATCCGGGAGCTCGAGGAGGACAGGGCCAGGTTCTACTGCGATCTCGTGCTAAATTCCCTGAACGTGGCGGCCCGCCGGGCGCTGGAGGTGATCATGAAGGGCTACGAGTACCAGAGTGACTTCGCCAAGAAGTACGTCGCGCTGGGACGCCAGGAAGGACGCCAGGAAGGAGAGCGTGCCATTCTGCTGCGGCAGCTTCGCGCTCGTTTCGGCGAGCTGCCAGACGCCGCCGTGGCCCGGGTCGAAGGGGCCGAGAGCGCCGCCCTCGAGCGGTGGGCCGAGCGGGTGCTCAGCGCGAAGACCCTCGCCGAAGCGCTGGACGAACCGAGCTGAGGAAACCGCCGGGCCGGCCGGCACGCCGGCTCGGCCCAGGGGAGGCGCGCGGCGCGCGCTGCAGCCGCTCTTCGCGCCCGCTCGTTCGCGTCGAGCGAACCGAGCGCCGAGATGGTACCCGCCGAGCAACCCCGGAAGCGCCGCAGGTCGGGCGAGCCGCCCGGCAGCAGGACACGTAGACTCACGCCGTTACGCGCGAGCTGCCACAAGGGTGTCTCTATTTCTGCCGCCGCCGCGGCGGGTCGCGTCATTACGAGCATGCCGCCGGAGTCGTGTCTGTATATCTGCCAGGCAGAGCGGTTATTGGCCATGCATCGCTGCTGGCGAGCTGATACCAGAGCGGCATGGGAGAGCTGGACGGGTTCATGAAGCGGGCGTTCGCCGCGGCGACGGCGCACGTGGACGCCAGTCACGTCGCTCGGCAGGATACGCTCGCGCTGTGGCGTGAGCGCATGCAGGCCACCGGCTATCTGCGGGTGTCGCGGCCCGAGGGCCTGGCGTCCCTGGCGGCGCCCTGGCCGGAGGCTCGGGATCACGAGGAAGTGCTTGTCGAGCTGAAGGTCGCCGGCGATCTCGTCGACGTGGTGGCGGTCAAGAGGGCCCTGCTCCGGCGGCAGGTGCGCGAGGTCGAGCGCGTCGAGGAGCGCTCGCCGCCCTGGATGGGCGAGGAGCCGCTGTGGTTCGTCGCTCCCGACGTGCCGTCATGGCTGCACGGTGTGCGGGTGCTGGAGCGCTTCGCGCCTGGTTGCTACCGAGTCGGGCCCTCGCCGTTTCCGTTTCTGTGGATCGCCGCCAACGAGCTGCCCTTGTGCGACGATCTGATGCCCTTCCTGGTGGCGCGCTCGGGACAGGCTCTGGACGACTTCGCCCGGTGGGTCGCACCGCGGCGGGAAATGGAATGGGTGCTCAACATGGTACAGCACATGCCGATATCACCGGAGACACGTGAAGAGTTGATGCGCAAGTTCGGCCGCTCCGACGACCCGGAGATCGAGGCGCGCAGGCAGTGGATCCTCCAGGCCCTGCTCGCCGACAGCCCGGAGGTCAAGGACCAGCTCATCAAGGAGGGCCAGCTCACCGAGGCGCGCGCGGCGTTGCGCAGGGTGCTCGTGGGTCGCGGCTTCGCGCCGACCCCGGCGCAGGAGGCCCGGATCGACGCCTGCTCCAAGCTGGCCACCCTGCACCGCTGGCACGACCGGGCGGTGACCACGCCCAGCGTCAAAGACGCGCTGGCATAGGCCCCATGCGTCGCCGGCGCGGCTTGCCGGCCGCGTGCCTGTGCCGCTGCCAGCGTCTGGAGCGACAAACGGGTTACAACTGCCTGAAAAGCGCAGAACTTCGAACCGCCAAGACGCCAAGGACGCCAAGAAGAGAATCCAATCTTGGCGTCCTTGGCGTCTTGGCGGTTCATTTCTCGCTTGATCAACGTGATCGTTGTTCTAGAGGACGTCCCAGACGAGCCCGGAGAGGCCCCCGCGCTGCGCCACGCCGGGAATACCCTTTCCCTGGCCGGCCCCCCACGGGCCCCCCTCAGACAGCCAGGAACTCCCTTGCGATCTCGTCGTCGAACTCCTCCACCTTCCCCCGCCGCACGATCCCCCCGTTGTCCATGATCAAGTACTCGCTCGCCGTCGAGAGCGCGAAATCCAGGAACTGCTCCACGAGCAGGATCGCCATATCCCCCTTCTTCCCGAGCCCTTTGATCACCTCCCCGATCTCCTGCATGATCGACGGCTGGATCCCCTCCGTCGGCTCATCGAGCAAGAGGAGCTTCGGCTTCCTCAGCAGCACGCGCGCGAGCGAGAGCTGCTGTTGCTGCCCCCCGCTCAGCGTCCCCGCCGCCCGCGCCTGGAACTTCGCGAGGATGGGGAACATCTCCATCATCTCCTCCAGCGCCGCCGGGCTCGGCGTGGGATCGCGCTTCGCCTCGAAGCCCATCAGCAGGTTCTCTCGCACCGTCAGGTAGGGGAAGATCCCTCGCCCCTGCGGCACATAGCCGATCCCGGCGCGCGCCCTGTCGCTCGGCGACCTCGCCGTGAGGTCCGCCCCGTCGAGCGCCACCTTCCCGCGCCGCGGCTTCAGCACGCCCATGATCGCCTTGAGCAGCGTCGTCTTGCCGACCCCGTTGCGGCCCAGCAGGCACGACACCCGGCCGGGCGCGACGTCCAGGCTGACCTGCGACAGGATGCAGCTCTCCTCGTAATAGACAGCGAGATCCTCGACAACCAGCATGCTCTTTACCGCTCCTCCGCCGCAGCCGTGGCCGCCGCACCGCCGCGCGCGCGCCCCGCGTCGTGCGCCCGACCGAGGTAGACCTCGATCACCTTCGCGTTGCCCTGGACCTCCTCGACAGGCCCCTCGCACAGCCTCCTGCCGGCGTGCAGCACAGTCACCGTGCTGGCGTAGCGCCGCACGAACTCCATGTCGTGCTCCACCACCAGCACCGACCGGTGCCTCGCGATCTCCTGCACGAGCTCCCCCGTGCGGTCCCGCTCGCGCCGCGTCATCCCCGCCACCGGCTCGTCCAGCAGCAGCAGCTTCGGCTGCTGCACGAGCAGCATGCCGATCTCCAGCCACTGCCGCTCCCCGTGCGCCAGCACCGCGGCCCGCACGTCCGCGCGCCGCCGGAGCCCGATCCTGTCGAGCGTCTCGGAGATCTCCTTCTCCTGCGCCGACGAGAGCCCGCGGAGCAGCCCCGGCGCGCTCTCCCGGAAGCCCAGCGCCGCCTCGAGGTTCTCGAGCACCGTGAGGCTGCCGAACACCGCCGGCGTCTGGAACTTCCGCCCGATGCCGAGCCGGACCAGGGCGTGCTCCGGCAGGCGCTGCGCCTCGACGGCCTCTCGCCCAGACTCCCCACCTCCGAAGAACACAACCCGCCCGCTCGACGGCCGCGTCCTGCCGGTGAGGATGTCGAGCAGCGTCGTCTTCCCCGCGCCGTTCGGCCCGATCAGGAACCTGAGCTCCCCGCGCTGGATCGAGAAATCGAGCCCGTCCAGCACCTTGAAGCCGTCGAAGCTCACCGTCACCTGCTGGACCTCGACGATGTTGCCGCGGCTCATGACATCGCTCCTCGCTTGATCCCCGCTCATCTCGGCTCTTCTCCGTTCCGCTCAGCGCCCTGTCGTCGCCGGCGCCTCGGCGCGCGCCGCCTCGACCTCGTCGTCGCTCTCCACCCCCGCCGCCGCGGCGTCGCCCCGCGCGCCTGCCTCGCCGCGCGCGTCGCGGCGCCCGAGCCTCGCCGCGTGGCGCCGCACGAAGCCGGCCACGCCCGTCGGGAGCAGCATGACCGACGCCGCGAACAGCGCGCCGAAGGCGAGCTGCCACACCTCGGGGTACGACTCGCTCAGCGCGCTCTTGCCAAGGCTCACAAGGATCGCCCCGAGGATCGCGCCGATCAGCGTGCCGCGCCCGCCGACCGCCACCCACGTCACCATCTCGACCGACGGCATCACCCCCATCGACGACGGCGAGATGAGCCCGACCTGGCAGACGAACAGCGCCCCCGCGACGCCGGCCATGCCCGCCGACAGCGCGAACACGAGCGTCTTCAAGGTGACCGGGTTGTAGCCGAGGAAGCGCACCCGGTTCTCGTCGTCGCGCATCGCCACGAGCAGCCGACCGAAGCGGGACTGCGTGAGCCGCCGGCACAGGAGGTAGAGCGCCCCCAGGCAGAACAGCGTCACGAAGTAGAGCACCGTCTGCGTCGAGGCGCTCCCCCGCGGGAACCCGAAGATCGTCTTCAGGTTCGTGATCCCGTTCGTGCCGCCGGTGATCGCCTGCTGGCCGATGAAGAGGATCGACGCGATCAGCGTGAGCCCCTGGGTGATCAGCGAGAAATACACCCCCTGGACGCGGCTCCGGAACACGAGGTATCCGACCGCCGCCGCGATCGCCATCGGCACGATCACCACGGCGCAGAGCGCCACGACCGGCGACCGGAACGGCTCCCAGAAGAGCGGCAGCGCCGTGAGGCCGCTCCAGCTCATGAAGTCGGGCAGCTTCGCGCCGGACGTCTCCAGCTTGAGGTACATCGCCATCGCGTAGCCGCCGAGCCCGAAGAAGAGCCCCTGCCCGAGGCTCAGCATGCCGCCGTAGCCCCAGATGAGGTCGAGCCCGAGCGCGACGATGGCGAACGTGAGGAACTTGCCGAGCAGGTTCAGGCGAAAATCCGAGAGCACGAGCGGCGCGGCGAGCAGCGGGAGCGCCAGGGCGAGCGGCGCTCCCCAGGTCCAGACGAGGGTGCGAAGGGTGGAGTCTCGAGGGGCCATGTCCGTGTCCTCTTCTATCGGGTGCGCAGGGCGAGCAGGCCTGTCGGCCGCCACTGCAAAAAGGCGATCACCAGCGCGAACACGAGCGCCTTGCCGAGCGACGCTGTCGTCGAGAGCTCGAGCAGCGTGTTCGCCACGCCGATGACGAGCGCCGCCACCACGGTGCCGGGCAGTCGCCCGAGGCCCCCGAGGATGACCACCATGAACGCGTCGACGATGTAGTTCGTCCCGAGCGACGGCCCGATCGAGCCGAGCTGCGTCAGCGCGCAGCCCGCGACCCCGGCGAGCCCCGCCCCGAGCGCGAACGTCGCCGCGTCGACCCGGCGCGCGCGCACGCCGAGGCACGCGGCCATCTCCCGGTTCTGCATCACGGCCCGCAGCCGCCGGCCGCCGGCCGAGCGGTGCAGGTACGTGTAGACCGCGACGATGCACGCGATCACGAGCGCGATGAGGAAGACGCGCTTGTAGGGGAACTGCACCCCGTCCGCGAGCGCGACGCCGCCGCTCAGCCACGACGGGCTCGAGACCTGCACGTTGGACGCGCCGAACAGGCTGCGCGCCGCCTGCTGCAAGACGAGGCCGACGCCCCACGTGGCGAGCAGCGTGTCGAGCGGCCTGCCGTAGAGGAAGCGCACGATCGAGAGCTCGAGCGCCAGCCCGAGCACGCCGGCCACGAGGAACGAGGCCGGCAGCGCGAGCAGGAACCAGACCCCGGCCTCCGTCCCCCCGACGAGCGGCGCAAGGTGCTGCCCGATGACGTACGTCGTGTAGGCCCCTGCCATGATGAACTCGCCATGGGCCATGTTGATCACGTTCATCAGGCCGAACGAGAACGCGAGGCCCATCGAGATGAGCAGGAGGATCGAGCCCAGGCTGAGGCCGTTGAAGGCGTGGAGGAGGACTTCGTTCATCGGGAGCACCAAGCAGGTTGAGGCCGCGCCGCCGCGCTACTTCGCGGCAAGCTCCTTCGCCCAGGGGAACGCGGTGAGGTACGGGTCCGGCTGGACCGGCTTGCCCGTGCTCCACACCTCGTCGATGAGGCCGTCCTGCCGCACCTGGCCGATCCGCACCGTCTTCCATGTGTGCTGGGTCTTCCCGTCGAGCCGGACCGGGCCCTCGGGCGCCGCGTACTCGATGCCTCCGGCCTGCACGGCCTCCTTCACCTTGGCGACGTCGGTCGACTTCGCCTTCTCGACGGCCATCTTCCACAGGAAGACCCCGAAATAGCCCGCCTCGATGGGGTCGTCCGTGACGCGCGCGGCGCCGTACTTGGCCTTGTACGCCTCGACGAACTTCTTGTTCTCGGGGGTGTTGGTTGTCTGGTAGTAGTTCCACGACACGAGGTGTCCGGCGATGTTGTCGGCGCCGATGCCGCGCACCTCCTCCTCGGCGACGCTCACCGAGAGGACCGGGAGCTTCTCGGCGGTGTAGCCGGCGTCCTTGAACTGCTTGAAGAACGCCACGTTGCTGTCGCCGTTCAGCGTGTTGAAGATCGCGTCCGGCTTCGCCGCGACGATCTTGCTGATGATCGTGCTGACCTCGGTCCCGCCGAGCGGCAGGTACTCCTCGCCGGCGAGCTCGCCGCCCTTCGCCGCGAGCTGCGCCTTGATGATCTTGTTGGCCGTGCGCGGAAAGACGTAGTCGGAGCCGAGCAGGTAAATGCGCTTCTTGCCCTTCTCGAGCAGGTAGTCGACCGCGGGGACGATCTGCTGGCTCGGCTCGGCGCCGGTGTAAAAAATGTTCGGCGACTGCTCCAGGCCCTCGTACTGGACGGGGTAGAACAGGAGGCCGTTCAGCTCCTCGAACGAGGGGAGCATCGCCTTGCGGCTCGCGCTGGTCCACCCGCCGAACACGACCGCCACGCCGTCCTGCTGGACGAGCTTCCTGGCCTTCTCGTTGAACGTCGGCCAGTCGCTGGCGCCGTCCTCGATGACGGGCGTGAGCTGCTTGCCGAGGACGCCGCCCGCCTTGTTGATCTCCTCGATGGCGAGGAGCGTCGCGTCCTTGACCGCCACCTCGCTGATCGACATGGTGCCGCTCAGCGAGTGGAGCACGCCGACCTTGATGGTGGCGCCGTCCGACGCGGCCGCCGCGGGCGCCCCCGGCGAGGCCCCCGGCGCGGGCGCCTCCTCGCCCTCCTTGGCGCACGCGGAGAGCAGGGTCGCGCCGGCGAGGGCCGCCGCCGCGATGCAGAGCGCCCGCCGCCTCGATGCGCCCGCCGCCGGCCGCTCCTCAACAACGTCCATCCCAGACGTGAACTTGTTCAACGCATCCTCCTTGGGTGCCGGGAGCCCGTTCAATGCCCTGCATCGACGCGGCGCGGCGAACCGACTGCACAAGAGCCGTTGTGAAGCTCGGGAGTCAGCAACAGCGCTGTGAGACTCCCGGCTGAGCGCCAAGGCCCGCCCTGCCAGCAGGGATCGGCCCTCGGACAGGGGCCAACGACACGACGTCGTGGTGAGATGTCTTATGCCGAGCGCCATGTTTCCTCGAGGTTTCGCCGAGGTGAAATGTCGGCCGGCCCGGCGGCGCCGCGCGCTTTCCGGAGGCTGTCTGGATTCTCGATCACAAAGCGAGTCTCGCGCTCCGTCATCGTCACCGCTCGTCACCGCGCGCCGCCGCCGCCGGTTCCGTCTCGAGCGGGGCGCGCGTGGGCGCGGCCGGCAGGGGTGCGCGCGCCCCGCGCCCGGACAGGCCCAGCGGAACACCTGTGTCGCTCGCCGCGCGCCGGTGTGCCGCTGTGGGGAGCTCTGGCCGCCGCGCGCACGAGCGCTGAGCCCTCCGGCGCTGTCGTGATGAGGTGTGCTCTCCAGTGCAGCGAAAAACTTGTATCAAGAGCGGTTGAGGCCGAGTACACTGATGGACGCTGTCTGTGCCCTTTGCTCGGTCGACACGGAGGGCAGGCGGGGTGGAGCGTATGAGAAGCACGAGTCAACTGCCGGGTGAGACGGATCGACGATCTGCGGGCCATGGCGGCGGCGCCGCCGCGGCGCCGAGCAGCGCCGCGTCCGGGCCGCGGGACGAGAATTCGGTGGTGATCTCCCTGAGCGCGCTGCTCGCCGTGGAGGAGGCCGCCACGGACAAGGCCGCCGGCGCGCGGGCCCATCACGGGGCGAAGGGCTCCGGGACGGTGGATCTCCACGGCGTGGATGCCGGCGAGGAGCAGCAGCGCAGCAGCTACCTGGATCTCTTTCCGTTCGGCGCCCCCGCCGAGCTGCCGGCGTTCAGGCCGCCGGATCTCACGCCCGTGCCGTCCGAGGTCCCGATCGACATGCGCTCCCCGCGGCCGCGGCGGGCGGCGATCGTGCGCCTTGGCGCCATGGGCCTCGTCGGCGCCGCCGTCGTCGCCAGCGCGGTGTGGCTCGGCGCCCCGCGCGAGACGCTCCGCGCCGCCGCGCAGCCCGGCGTGCGGCACGCGGCGGGCGCGGCGCTGGCGCAGCTGCCGAAGGTGGAGGAGAAGCCCGCTGCCGCGGCGGCGCCTCCGCCCAAGCTGGCCGACAAGGCGCGCGAGCGCGCCGCGCGTGGCGCCAAGGCGCGGCCCGCCGCCCCGTCCGGCGGCGACAAGGCGGCCGCGAAGCGCACCGCCGAGAGCCGCGCCCCGGCGGCCGCGGCCGCCGCGCCGCCGCCGAGCCAGGGCGGCGCGCGCGCGGCGGGCGACCCCTGCAAGGGCGATCTCGACTGCGCCATGCGGCGCGCCCTCGGCGGCTCGTAGCCGCGCCAGCGCGTCTCGTCGGCTCGTCGCCGCGCCGGCGAACGCTCTCCCCGTCCGCCCGAGTTCACATCAGCGACGCCCGATACAGCACCAGCGAGCTCTGCTGCTCCGCTCCTGTCGTGTCCTCTCGGCTGTCGAGCGCGCCTGAGCCCGCCAGTCCCCTGGAGAGCAGGTCATCCGCGCGGCGGCGCTCGATCCCCCGCGAGACGACCGTGCTGGTGTCTGTTTCTGCTGGAAAAAGCCGTCGATGGTCGAATTGCGCGCGCGTACCTACCTCACGCACAGCTTGCGTGAACGTGCGCACCTCGCGCGTTCCGGGCGGCGCATGGGCGCAGCGGTGAGCACGCGGCAGATACCATCACGAAAATTTATGGTGTAGGAACAGAACCCGGCGCCCACGGCGGCGCTGAAGTTGCAAAGGAAGGGCTGCTGGGCGCGTCGCTCGACGTGTCCTTCATCACGAGCAGCGCAAATTTTCTTGGCTGGAGGATGAACTCATGAAGACTCTTGGTTTTGCGGCGATCCTGGTCAGCGTGTGCGCGATGGCGGCATGTACGGTCACGAGCGGCGACGGCTCGGGCGGCGCCGGCGGCGCCGACGGCGACGGCGGCTCGGATGCGACCTCGACCTCCACCTCTTCCACCAGCACGGGCGGTGGCGAGGGCGGCGAGGGGGGCGGGGATGCGACCAACGCGTGCACCCCTCTCGAGTTCAACGAGTGCGTGGAGTGCTGTCAAGAAGCGAACGCCGGCGAGGTCGAGAGGCTCACCGAGCTGACCTTCTGGTATTGCGGTTGCGAGGCGACCATCCGGTGCGCTCAGTACTGCGACACGACGGATGAAGCGACAGACGTCTGCGGGGAAGACGGCGTGGTGAACATGGAGGTGGACAACCTCGACTGCGAGACGTGCGTCATCGAGGAGTCGGCGCCGGAGGACTCCGAGTGCTACGAGGCCGCCTACACGGCCTGCGGGGAGGCCGAGGACTGCCAGGCGCTCACCGCGTGCTCTGACACCTGCGAGTGATCACCCGCTCTCCGGCATGACCGGGCAGGACAGGCGGCCTCTCCCAGGTCGCCTGTCGTGTTTTGTGGGCCCGACGCAAACGTGGCTCCGGGCTCGGCCGCTCTCGCGCGACGTGCCAGCGCCGCCCGGCGCTCCGGGCGCGCTACGGCGCCATCCGGACCAGCAGGATGTCGGCCGCCGCCGACGTCGCGGCGGCGCCGTCGAGATCGACGCTCCCCTCCACCGTCCCCGCGAGCAGGACGTGGCCGCGGTCCACGGAGGCCGCGACGCCCGCCGCGGACCGGCTCCCGCCGCTCGCCCCCGCGCCCGGGCCGAGCCGCCTGCTCCACACGTGGCGCCCCTCGGCGTCGAGCCGCGCCACAACGATGTCGCTGCCGCTGCTGCCATCGAGCGGCCCTCCGCCGAGGTCGGTCGGCCCGCTGACGTCGCCGGCGAAGACGAGCCCGCCGTCGGCCGCGCGCGCGATGCGCGGCGGCCGCTCCGCCTGGTAGGACCGGCTGAAGCGGTGCTCCCGCGCGACCCCGAGCTCGACAACGAACGCGGACGCGCCCTCCGAGAACAGCGTGCTGCTGCCCAGATCCAGCAGCCCCTCGAACGTCCCGCTCAGCGCGATCTCGCCGCCCGGCCCGGCCTCGATGTCGCCCCCGTGCTGCTGGCGGCCGTCGCCGAACGAGAGCGACGCGATGTGGTCGCCGCGCTCGTCGAGCTTGACCAGGAACACGTCGCTCATCCCCGCCGACGAGAGCCGGGGCGCCTCCTCGCCGAACTGGACCTCGCCCTCGAAGCTCCCCGTCAGGACCACGTCCCCGCGCGCGTCCACGGCCACGCCGGTCGGCTCCTGCGTCCCCGGGCCCCCGAACACCCGGGTCCAGAGCGGCAGGCCCCCCGCGCTGAGCCGGGTCACCGCCACGTCGCTCCCGCCCGGCTCCGTCACCGACAGCGCGACGACGACCTCGCCCGCGGCCGACAGCGCGATGTCCTGCGGCCTGCCGAGGGGGAGCATCGCCCCCCAGCGCACAGCGCCCGCCGCGTCGAGCTTCACCACGAACCCGCGCGGCGCGGACGTCGTGAGCCCGGCGGCGCCCAGCACCCCGTCGAGCTCGCCGGTGATCACGATCCCGCCCAGCGGGTCCACCGCGAGCCCCTGGAGCGAGCCTTGCCCCTCGTCGATGAGCCGCTTCGTCCACGCCACCGCGCCGTCCGCCGCGATCTGCGCGACGAAGACGTCCCGCTCGGCGCCTGTCGCGATCGGGCCGGCGCCGAGGTCGAGCGAGCCCTCGAACTCGCCGCCCAGGATCGCGAAGCCCCCGGGGCCCGCGGCGAGCGCGCGCGCCCTCTCCTGGCCGGCGCCGCCGAGGAGCCCGCCCGGCGCGCCGGGGAGCAGCGCGCCGCAGTCCCCCCCGCCGCTGCAGTCCTCGTCGGCCGGCGTCGCGCAGTCCTCGGCGCGCGGCGTGACCTCGCCGGCGCACGCGCCCCACAGGCCGTCGGCCCCGCACGTGCGCTGGCCAGCGCTGCACGCGCCGACCCCCGCGGTCCCCGGCGGCCCGCCGTAGGGGCACGCCTCGACCGCCCCGGGGGCGCAGGTGCACGCCTCGGCGCCGCCGGCAGCGGAGCCGCCCGGGCCGTCGCCGCCCCCGTCCGGCTCGTCGACCTCGCCGTCGCAGTCGTCGTCGGCCGCGTTGCCGCAGCGCTCGGGCGCGGGCGTTACCTCGCCCTCGCAGGGGCCGTAGCCGTCGCCGGCGGCGTTGCAGCGCCGGAGGCCGGTCAGGCAGGCGCCGACGCCCTCGGTCGCCGGCGGCCCGCTGTAGCAGGCGACGGCGGCGAGCGGCTCGCAGCGCTCCTCGACGAGGATGCCGTCCTCCAGCCCGAGCAGCGTGTTGCACCCGGCGCAGCCGAGCGCCACGAGCGAGAGCTGCTTGCCGATCCCGAGCGGTCCGCGCGCGCGCATGGTCAGTACCTCCCGCCCACGACGAGCGAAAACGCGCCGGGGCCGACCGAGGCCGAGGCCGTGGTCGGGGCCGCGGCCGCGCTGCGGCGCGCGGGCGCCGTCGCGGGCGCGGGCCGGGACGGCGCGGTCCAGAGCAGCACGCCGGCCGCGAGCAGCGCGGCCGCGCCGGCGGAGAACGCGATCGTCGACGCGGTGCCGGCCTGCTGCGCGTCCGCCCGCAGCGCGACCCCGGCCGCGTCGCAGCGGTTCTGCGCGTCGCAGTGGCCCTTGTTCGAGGCGTCCCGGCGGGCGATCGCCTGCGCGCCGAACACCGCACCGAGGCCGATCCCCACGAGGCCCGCGCCGCCGGTCGTGAGCGCGAGCACCCGCTGCGCGCGCCCGCCGCCGTCTCCGCCGGGCTGGCCGGCGAGCGAGACGACCGGGAGCGCCCGCTTCCGGGGGCCCGGGGGCGCCGCGGCGAGCGCGCGCGCGGGCGGCTCCGGCTCGAGGACGGGCACGTCGACGACAACGCGCGCGCCGTCCGGCGGCACGGCGCGCGCGAGCGACCAGCGCCTCCTGCCGGGCGCGCGGGCCTCGATCGTGTGCGTCCCCGGGTCGACCGGGAGCGCCTGCCCCCACTGCGCTGGCAGGACGAGCACGCCGTCGCGCCGGATCTCCAGCCCCGGCGCGGCGCCCGCCGCGGGCACCGTGATCTCCATCCGCGAGAGCCGCGGCTCGAGCGTCCCCGCGAGCGCGGCAGCGCGCGCCGCGCGGGGGTCGCCCGCGCTCTTCGCGATGGCCGCGGCCTCGCCGAAGACGTTCCAGGCGCTCGCGGTCCTGTCCGCGCGCGCGAGGCACTCGCCGAGCCGCAGGAGGAGGTTGAGCGCCGTCGGATCGAGCGTCCGCCCCTGCTCGAGCACGGCGCACGCCTCGGCGGTGCGCCCCGCGTCGAGGAGCTGCGTCGCTACCTGGTACAGCGCGAGCACCTGCTCCTTGTGCCCGGCGCCGGGCGAGCTCGCGCCTGTCTGGCCGGCGCCGCCCTGGGGGGCGCCTGTCTGGCCCGCGCCTGCCTGGCCCGCGCCGGGCAAGCCGGCGTCGCTCTGCCCCGCTCCCTGCGGCCTCGCGCCGGGCTCGTCGGCGGCGCCGCTCGCCGGCGCGACGGACAGCGACAGCGCCGCGAGGGCGCAGGCGATCCCGCGCGGGAGCGAGCGGCGGACGTTCGTTCGAGCTCGTCGGCGCATGGCGATCACCAGGGGCTGTCCGACGCGCCCGCCGGCGCGCCCTCCGCGCTGCGGCCGGGCGCTTCGACGGGCGCCGGGGCGCCGCCGCCGGCCCGCGGCGCCGCTGCCGCCCCGGCAGCCGCGGGGGCGACGGGCGCCGGCGAGGGCGCATCCTGCGGCGCAGGGTCCTGGCGCGCCGCGGAGGCCGCCCTGGGCGCGCCGCCAGCGGGCGCCGGGCGCTCCGGCCGCTCCGGCCGCCCCGGCCGCCCCCCAGGGCCGCCCGCGGGCCCCGGCGCGACCGCCGCGCGCGCGGGCGTGCGCGGCGTCCGCTCGGAGCCCGCCCGCCCAGGCTGCGCGGCGCTCGCCGGCAGGACGAGGCCGCCCACGTCGCACGCGGCCGCGGGCGCCTCCCTGGCGGCGTCCCCGAGGGGCGCGCCGACAGCGCTCCCGGCGCCGCCGTGCAGCGCGCCGTCGGCCGCGTGCGACGCCAGCGGCCCGGCGGCCATCACGGTCGCCTGCGGCGCCGCGGCGAGCCCCTGCGGCACGCCGGCGAGCCGCTGCGCGCCGGCGCCGTCGACCCAGGTGGACCCGGCCGCGCCCGGCCACCCGGACGGCAGCACCGCCGCCGCCAGCGCGGCGCTCGCGGAGAAGGCGCCGGCCGCGGCCGCGAGCCACGCCCGCTTCGGGCGGCGGGGCTCGGGCCTCCTCGTCTCGGGCGCACGGACGGCGGTCGTGGGCGGCCCCTCGTCCAGCCACGTGAACGTCGGCTGGCTCCGGTGGACCGCCGTGGGCAGCGTCGCGTCGGGCGCCCCGCACAGCGCGAACGGCGCGAGCGCCACGGCGAGCTCGCGGGCCGACGCCGGGCGGCGGGCCCGGTTCTTCTCGAGGCAGCGCATCACGATCTCCTCGAACCCCTCGGGCAGATCGGCGCGCGCGCTCCGGAGCGGCCGCGGCGCCTGCTCCGACACGACCAGCACGAGCTGCTCCAGCGTCTCCGCGCCGAACGGCAGCGTGCCGCTCACGAGCTGGTAGAGCACGACCCCGAGCGCCCAGAGATCCGCGCGCAGGTCGACGTCCTTGGGCGTGAGCATCTGCTCGGGCGCCATGTAGCGGCGCGAGCCCATGACCGACCGCGCGGTCGTCATCTCGAGCCCGTCGTCCTCGGGCTTCGCGCACGTGAACTTCGCGACGCCGAAGTCGAGCACCTTGACGAGCGGCGTGCCGTCGGTCCGGTACGTCAGGAACAGGTTCGCGGGCTTCAGGTCCCGGTGCACCATCCCGAGCGCGTGCGCCTCGGTGAGGGCGACGCAGGCCTGACGGACGTACTCCGCCGCCTCGTCGATCGGGAGCCGCCCGCGGCGCTCGACGATCGAGCGGAGATCGTTGCCCGACAGGTGCTCCATCACGATGAACGGCACGGGCAGCCCGACGCCGTGCCGCGGCGGGAGCGAGCCCAGGTCGTAGACCCGCGGCACGTGCTCGGTCTTCAGCCGGAACATCCCGCGCGCCTCGCGCTGGAACCTCCTCAGGAGCGCTGCGTTGTTGCAGTACTCCGCCCGCATGAACTTGATGGCAACGAGCTCGCCCAGCGACAGGTGCCGCGCCGCGACGACGGCCCCCATCCCGCCGATCCCGAGCAGCCGCTCGACCCGGTAGCGGTCCGCGATGACCTCGCCGCAGTGCACCGGCACCACTCCCTCTTCATCGCTCACCACGCGCCCCCCAACTCCGTCTCTCTGAGATTGCAGATCGGCCAGGCCACGATCTCGGACCGGATGTTCCTTGCAGGGCCACGCTCGACGCGCTTGCCGCAGGTGTCTGGCGAGATTCGATTCTCCGGAGAGGCAAGGCGTCGCGTCGCCTGTCGAATTTTCCGGCGCACCTGTGGGCGCGTGGAGGTGCCCTTCGTTCGTCGAGGGCGCTCGGCGGCGCGCCTCCGCCCCGCGCGCGCGGCCGCGCCCAGGCCGCCTCCGCCCCGCGCGCGCGGCCGCGCCCAGGCCGGGCCGAGGACGCCCGCGCGGCGCCTCGATACGAGGGCACGGGTTCCTTTTCGCGATGCGCTGCGATACACGCGTGCCGTGTCCGCCTCTCCCGCCCTGGTCTGCCGCGGTCTGGTCAAGCGCTACGGCGACGTCGTGGCCGTGAACGGGCTCGACCTCGAGGTGCGGCGCGGCGAGTGCTTCGGCCTGCTCGGCCCGAACGGCGCGGGCAAGACGACCACGGTGGAGATCCTCGAGGGGCTGACCCGCCCCGACGCCGGCGACGTCGAGGTGCTGGGCGAGCGCTGGGTCGGGGACGGCATCGCGCTGCGCCGGCGGCTCGGCATCCAGCTCCAGGAGACGCGCTTCCCGGACAAGCTCCGCGTGGGCGAGGTGATCGCGCTGTTCCGCAGCTTCTACCCGCGCGGGCTCGAGCCGGCGGAGGCGCTGCGGCGCGTTTCCTTGCAGGAGAAGTCGGGCGCGTACGTGCGCGGGCTGTCGGGCGGGCAGAAGCAGCGGCTGTCGCTCGCGTGCGCGCTCGCGGGCGACCCGGAGGTGCTCTTCCTCGACGAGCCGAGCACCGGCCTCGACCCGGCGTCGCGCCGCGAGATCTGGGCCGTCGTCGAGGACCTGAAGGCGCGGGGCCGCACCGTCCTGCTGACCACGCACTACATGGAAGAAGCCGCGCGCCTCTGCGATCGGGTGGCGATCGTCGACCGCGGGCGGCTGCTCTCGCTCGGCACGCCGGCGGCGCTCGTCGCGTCGCTGGGCGCCGAGCACGTCGTGGAGGTCGAGGTGGACGGGGAGATCGCCGAGGAGGAGCTCCGGGGGCTGCCCGGGGTGGAGGCCGTGCGCGTCGCGCAGAGGACGCTGCGGCTGACGGTGCGCGACGTGGCGCGCGTGCTCCCGCCGCTGCTCGCGCTGTGCGCGGCGGGCGGGGTCGAGGTGCGGCGGCTCACGACGCAGCACGCGAGCCTCGAGGACGTGTTCATGGCGCTCGCCGGGCGGAAGCTCGCGGGCGAGGAGGCGGCGTGATGGCGTGGCTCCGCTCGCTGCGCGGCGCGCCGCTCGCGCTCCTCATCCGGGCGCGGGTGGTGGAGTTCCTGCGCGAGCCCGAGGCGATCTTCTGGATGCTCGTGTTCCCGATCCTGATGTCGTCGGCGCTGGCCGTCGCGTTCAGGAGCCAGCCGGCGGAGCCGGTGCTCGTGGGCGTCGAGGCGGGCGTCCACGCCGAGCCGCGACGCGCGGCGCTCGAGGCCGCGGGGCAGGTCGTGGCCACGGTGGTCCCGCGGGAGCAGGCGCGGCAGGCGCTCCGGGCCGGCAAGGTGGCGCTTGTCGTGCTCGCCACGGATCCGCCCACGTACTGGTACGATCCGACGCGGCCGGAGAGCCGCATGGCGCGGCTCGAGGCGGACCAGGCGCTCCAACGCGCGGCGGGGCGCGCGGACGCGTTCCAGCCGGCGGCGCTCGAGATGACCGAGAGGGGGTCGCGCTACATCGACTTCCTGGTGCCCGGGCTGCTCGGCATGAACCTGATGATGACCGGGCTCTGGGCGATCGGCTTCGCGATCGTGCAGCAGCGCATCGGCAAGCTCATGAAGCTGTTCGCCGCGGCGCCTGTGCGGCGCTGGCACCTGCTCGTGACCCACCTCGGGGCGCGGCTCGTGTTCCTGGCGATCGAGGTCGTGGCCCTGCTCCTGTTCGCGTGCCTGGTGCTCGACGTCCCGATCGCCGGCTCGATCGCCGCGCTCGCGCTGGTCGTCGTTGTCGGCGCGCTGTCGTTCGTCGGCATGGGCCTGCTCATCGCGTCGCGGCCGCGGACCCTCGAGGGCGTCTCGGGCCTGACGAACCTGGCGCAGTTCCCGATGTGGATCTTCTCCGGCATCTTCTTCTCGACCGAGCGCTTCCCCGAGGCGATCCAGCCCTTCATCCAGGCGCTGCCCCTCACCGCGCTGAACGACGCGCTCCGCGGCGTGATGCTCGAGGGCGCCACGCTCGCCGCGCTCGCGCCCGAGCTCGCGGTGATGGCCGCCTGGGGCGTTGCCTCCTTCGCGCTGGCCCTGAAGCTCTTCCGCTGGCAGTAGCCCGGGCCCGGCCGGGGGAGCGCGCGCGCCCGGCGGGTGTTTCCCTGCCAGCACTGCGCCCGCAGCGCTGTCGGTCCGCTGCTGCCCTCGCAGCACGCCGCCGCGCGGCGAGAGGGGCGCGCCGCCGCGCGGGCAGGGGAGATGCCTCGCTCCTGGCCGCTGCGGCCCGCGCCTCCGCCGCCGGGCACGGGGCTTGCGGTCACGGACGCGCGCGGCGAGCGGCGAGCGGCGATGATCGCCGGCGAGCCGCGGCGAGCCACGGCGAGCGCCCGCGCGAGGACCGAGACCGAGGACATCCATGAGCGACAAGCAGCGGAAGATCCGTCTGGGCGCCTTCTTGCCCGGCGCAGGACACCACGTGGCGGCCTGGCGGCACCCGGAGGCGCAGGCGGACGGCGGCATCAACTTCGGGCATTACCGGCGCATCACCCAGACGGCGGAGCGGGCCGGGTTCGACGCCGTGTTCCTCGCGGACGGGCTCGCGCTGCAGAGCCGGCCGGGGGCGAAGGGCCGTACGGCGTACGGCGCCAGCTTCGAGCCGGTCACGCTGTTCTCCGCGCTCGCGGCCGTCACCGAGCGCATCGGCTTCATCGCCACGGCGTCCACCACGTACGAGGAGCCCTACCTGCTGGCCCGCAAGTTCGCCTCGCTGGACCACCTCAGCCAGGGGCGGGCGGGGTGGAACGTCGTCACCACCGGCGGGGGCGAGGCGGCGGGGAACTTCGGGCTCGACGCCCACCCCGACCATGCGCAGCGGTACGCCCGGGCGCGCGAGTTCGTCGACGTTGTCACCGGCCTCTGGGATAGCTGGGAAGACGACGCCTTCCTCCGCGACAAGGCGTCAGGGGCCTATTACGACCCGGAGAAGCTGCACACGCTCGATCACAAGGGGAAGTTCTTCTCCGTCCGGGGGCCGCTCAACATCCCGCGTCCGCCGCAGGGCCACCCGGTGATCGTGCAGGCGGGATCGTCGGAGGCGGGCCGGGACCTCGCGGCGGAGACCGCGGAGGTGATCTTCACCGCGCAGCAGACGCTGGAGGACGCGCAGGCGTTCTACGCCGACGTGAAGGGCCGGATGGCCAGGTACGGCCGCCACCCCGACCAGCTCAAGATCATGCCCGGGGTGTTCCCCGTCGTCGCGAGGACGGCGTCGGAGGCCAGGGCGAAGTACCAGCAGCTCCAGGACCTCATCCTGCCGGAGGTCGGCCTGTCGCTGCTCTCGGGCCTGTCGGGCGGGATCGACCTGTCGGCGTATCCGGTGGACGGGCCGCTGCCCGAGCTGCCGGAGACCAACAACAACAAGA
This sequence comes from Sorangium sp. So ce176, assembly GCF_051519835.1. Lineage (NCBI taxonomy): Bacteria > Pseudomonadati > Myxococcota > Polyangiales > Polyangiaceae > Sorangium > Sorangium sp. So ce176. The sequence continues at coordinate 7,762,493 of NZ_CP150371.1, read as the reverse complement.
GCCGTCAGGCGCTGATGTTCGACATCGCCCGCAAGCGCAACTTCACCATCCGGGAGCTCTACCTCTGGGTGGCCGGGGCGCGCGGCCACTGGACGATCGTGGGCTCGGCGGAGCAGATAGCGGACGAGCTCGAGGCCTGGTTCACGCAGGGCGGCGCCGACGGGTTCAACGTGATGCCGCCGTGGCTGCCGGGCGGCCTGGACGACTTCGTGGAGCTGGTGATCCCGGAGCTGCGGCGGCGCGGCCTGTTCCGAACGGCGTACGAGGGCCGCACGCTCCGGGAGAACCTGGGCCTGGCGCGGCCCGAGAACCGCCACGCGCGCAAGGCGCAGGCGTCGGCGGCCTGACGCCGCGCTCGCGGGGGATGGGCGCCCCCGCGAGCGCGGCCCGCGCCGCCTCAGCCCGCGTCGATGATCTCGATGCGGTTCCCGAACGGATCGTCCGTGTGGAACCGCCGCACCCCGGGCAGCTCGTCGCTCCACCGCACCTCGTGGCCGGCGGCCTCGAGCGCGGCCGCGAGCGCGTCGATGCCCGTCACAGCGAGGCCGGGGTGCGCCTTGCGCGCCGGCTGGAACGCGCGCTCCACGCCGAGGTGCACCACCACCGCGCCCGCGCGGAACCACGCGCCGCCGCGCGACGCGAGCGGCTCGGGCTTGGCGACCTCCTCCATCCCGAGCACGTCCCGGTAGAACGCCGCCGCCCGCGGCTCCTGCCCGGGCGGCATCGCGAGCTGCACATGATCGATGCGGACGAAGGTGAACGGCATCTGGGCCGTATAGGGAAGGACAGCGCAGCTCACAAGGCGGCCGGAGAGGCCGCCGCGCGCGCCGTCTCAGCCTCTGCCGGCCTGGCCCGCCGCATCCGCGGCCGCCCTGCGCAGGCGCTCCTCGATGTCGTCGGACAGGCACATCCTCGAGACCATGTCCTCGAACGTGTCGCGCCGCCGGATCAGCCGGCTCCGGCCGCCGTCGATGAGCACCTCGGCGGGCCGGAGCCTGCCGTTGTAATCGTAGCTCATCACGTGGCCATACGCGCCGGCGTCCATCAGCACGACCACATCCCCCTCGGCGACGTCCGCGGGGAACTCGCGCTCGCTGATCCACATATCGGTGTTCTCACAGACCTGGCCCGTCATCGCCATCGGGGCGGTCCGGCCGCGGCGGCCGTTGATCCGCACCTCGTGGTAAGCGCCGTACATCACCGGGCGCGCCATCGTGTTCATCGAGATGTCCGTGCCGATGATCGTCCTGTATCCCTGCTTGATCGAGATCACCCGCCCGAGCACGCAGCCCGCGTCGCCGACGAAGTAGCGCCCCGGCTCCATGACAAGGCGGGGCGCCTTCAGGCCGTGCTCGGCGCACTTCTTCTGGACCACCGCCGCGATCTCGCGGGCGACGGCCTCCACGTCGAGCGGCGGCTGCTCCCGGCGGTACGGGATGCCGAGCCCGCCGCCGATGTCCAGGAACGAGAGGTCGAAGCCGAGCTTCCGCGCGACCGGCCCGATCAGGTCGAGCAGCTTGCCGGTGACGTGCGCGAAGCTCTCCGGCTTGTTCGCCTGCGAGTGAGGCATCATGTGCACCCCGAGCCGCTCGACCCCGTTCTCGAGCGCGGTGCGGTAGGCCTCCTCCACGTACTTCGGGTGGATCCCGAACTTCGCCGACGGGCCCGCGAACGGCTTCAGATCGGGCGTGGCGATGTCCTCGCCGCTCGGGTTGATCCGGAACGACATGCAGCGCGGCCGCCCGAGCGCGAACAGGCGCTTCAGGATCCCGTGATCATCCACGTTGAAGATGACCCCGGCGCGCAGCCCCGCGGCCAGGTCCTCGTCCGAGAGGCTGTTGCCCGTGTAGATGATCTGCTCGCCCGAGAGCCCGAGCGCCTGCGCCAGGCGGATCTCGTTCGGGCTCGCGGCGTCCACGCCCGAGCCCTGCTCGACGAGGAGCTTCGCTATCTCCAGGTTGTTGCACGCCTTGATGGCGTAAAAGACGGACACCTCCGGATAGCTGCTGCGGAGCGCCCGCGTGAGGCGACGGAAGTTATCCCGGATGCGCTCGGCATCGTAGGCATAGAGCGGCGTCCCGTACTGCTCCGCGAGGTCGCGGACCGAAATGCCCCCGATCGTGATCTCTGCCTCTTGCATACTCCTCGTCGCTTCAACGCTCCAGCGTGAGAGACAACCTCGAGGAGCCTTCCTCGCTCACCCTCGGTCGTCCTCGGTTATTCTCGATGATTCCGGGTCGTCCTCGGTCGTGCCGAGTGCATTAGCGTACCATGTGCCACCGTCGTCCCGCAACGGCGCGGGCGGCGTGGCGCGCTCTCAAGCGCCACGCGCCACGTGATGGAGCGCCCGCTGCGGCGCTACTTCTCGGCGGTCCGGCTGCTGCTGCTGCTGAAGAGGTGGCGCCAGAGCGCGCCGAGGCCGCCCACGAAGAGCGAGCCGTGGCGCTTGTCCAGGTCCTCGACAGCGGCGGGGTCGAACGGGAGCGCCTGCGGGTCGATGACCTCGAGCAGGACCCGCTCGTCCGCGGTGGGGGAGGGGTGGAGCCGCAGCCGGCACGAGCTCCCGGGCGCGCGCGGGCCTGTCGGGGGGCTCGCCACCGAGTCGAGGTGCGCGACGAGGTCGTCCGCCCGATCGAAGTCCATGTCGCCCAGGTGCTCGCCGATGAGCGACGCGCGCGCCCGGCGGATCGAGCGGCCCAGCGCGTCCCCCGGGTCATCGGTCTCGACCGAGGCGTTGATCTCCGTGTCGATCGAGAGGCTGCGGTTCGTCAGGTTGGCCGAGCCGACCGTGAGGAAGCGGTCGTCGACGATCATCACCTTCGAGTGGATGTACGTGGCGCGCTCGGCCGTCTCGTCCTCGCCGCACGCCGGCAGGGTGTAGTAGACGCCGAGGCGGTGGCCGGTCTCCGCCGTCGCCGCGCGCAGCTTGCCGAGCATCTGGGCCTGGGAGAGGCCGACGGCGATCTGCTCCTTCATGGTCTCGGCCTCCATGTTCAGCACGAGCACCACGTCGAGCGGCGGCCGGCCCTCGGCGCGCATCCGCCGCTCGATCCCGTCGGCGATGGCCTGGGAGCTGAAATACTGTGTCTCGATGTAGATGAAGCGCTCGGCCGCGTCGATCGCGTCGAGGTAGAGATCGCGGATCTCCGTGCAGTGCTCGGCGCCGGTGGGCGAGCCGTGCGGATCGGTGCGGCTCAGCGTGACGCGCTTCGTCTCGAGGGGGATGCCGCCCTCGGGCCGGTAGTCGGCGAACGTCGGCTCGGCCCCCTCGGCGTCCGGCAGCGTCATGGGCGCGCCGCCGGCGCGCCGCCAGCGATCCGTGAAGATCTCGGTCAGCGCCCGGGCGACCTCGCGGCTGCGCAGGTAGGCCTGCACGTCGTGAAACGGCTTGTGCGGCTCACCGCGGCTGACGCGGAAGGGGTTCTTGTTCGCGTGGCTGCGATCGTCCCAGCGGTGGTCGCAGAGGTCGAGCCCGCCGAGGAACGAGAGCTCGCCGTCCGCGACTACGAACTTCTGGTGGTGCGAGGCGCGCTCGACGTGGGTCGAGTCAAAAAGGAAGTGCAGGCGGTGGTTCGTCCACTCGAAGACGAGCTGCTGGAGCCACTCGCGCTCGAGCGCGAACACGAGGTGGAAATCCCAGGCCAGGATGTAGATCTGGAGGCCCGGGTTGATCTCGCAGAGGTGGTTCAGGAACTTGAGCAGCGTGATCGGGCTCGACACCTGCTCCTCTCTCCCGCCCCGGAGCAGGGCGACGTCGCTGTCGAACTGCCAGCCGGCGAGGAGCAGGGTTCGCCGCGCCATCGACGCGACCCGGTAGAACTCGGGGTAGTACTCGTCGGCATCGATCAGCAGGCCGATGCTGTCCACCGGGGTGTCGCACCACGTGTGGCGCCGAGGGTCGATGATCTTCGCCATCCCTTTGCGGTCGTGTCGATTGCGTGGTTGTGGCGTCTGTGTCGGCTGCTCGCGTCAGGCGGATCCCTGAGACGCCTGCGGCCTCGCGTGCTCCTCGATGAGCCGCTTCAGGCTGGCCACGTCCGGTCGGATGTCGCTGGCTTCACCGATCGTGGCGAGCCGCTCCGCTTCGCCGGGCGATAGCTCGGGGCATATCCACTCCAGCAGCGCCGCCCAGTCCGGCGCGCCGTCGCAGCTATAGCAGTCATCGGGGATGGGTGTGTTGTCGGGAAAATTCCGGAAAACAAGGTACGGCATCGGTTCTACCTCGAGGCCGCCATCACGGTCACGCGCTCGGCGCGGCGCCTGATGGCTGCTGGCCTCTCGCTGCTGGCGCCTCTCTTCTGGCTGCTCATGGTTCACTTCTCACGTGCGTTTCAGGTGCGTGCCACGGCTGCGCTGGCGCGCGCGGAGCCCGCGCCTGCGGCGCGCTGACCGCCTCGGCTATGGAGCCGACGGCGCGAGGGGGCAAGGGTCCCCGTCACCGCCGCCGCGCTCCCCGGCGGCCGCGCCGGAGGGCGGCCGCGGGGCGGGCCCGTCGCGCCGCGGCGTCCGGGGCGCCGCCGGCCGGCGCGGGCGCGTCGGGGGCGGTGAATGATCGCCCCGCGCGCGGCACCTCAGGTCGAGCGCCTCGGCGCCGGCGGCGTGCGGGCGCGCTGCCCGGCGCGAGGCTCCGGTCGACCCGGAGAAGAAAATTCCACCGGGTGCGCCCGGCGGCTCCGGCCGCGATTTCTGAGCTTGTCCGCCGCGCTGCGCTGGGCTGAACTCTCCGCCGGGATGAACCTTCTTGACTTGAGCCTGAGAAGACTTGCTGCTTGCGCCGCGCTGACGCTCGGCGCGAGCCTCGCGGCGGCGAGCTGTCAGCTCGTGTCGGGCATCGACGGGATGAGCGTCGATGATACGGTGGGCGGCGTCCTCGCCGCGTGCGGTCCGGTGGGCACCCCGTGCGGCGGCACGTGTGAGCACGGCAAGGAGACGCCTCCGGGCACCTGCACGGACGACGGCAGGTGCGACGCCGAGCCGATGGACTGCGGGCTCTACGACTGCGACCCGAGCGGCACGGCGTGCGCCACGAGCTGCTTGCCGTCCGGCGCCGGCTGCATCGAGCAGGCGGTCTGTCAGTCGCCCTCCGCGACGTGCACGGCGTGCGGGTCGGCCCCGGACCAGGCCGGGGACTGCGGCATCAACTTCCTCATGAACAGCAGCGGCATCAAGACCCCTTGCGACTGCAACGGGGAGAGGTGCGAGCTGACGTGCGACGACGAGGGCGGGTGCGCCGGGGCCGTGCTGCTCGACACGATAAAGTCCCCCGTTGTGCTCGAGTGCGGCGATCAGTGCAACGGCGCTGTCGTGACCTGCATGGGTCCCTATCCGTGCGAGGTCGTCTGCAACAGCGGCGGTTGCCAGGACCTGACCTTGCGGTGCAGCCAAGACGGCAAATGCCTGCTCAAGTGCCACGGCACCGGGTGCGCGGGCAACGTGACGGTTGAATGTGGAACGAATTTTTGCGCTGTAGCTTGCAGCGTCCCCAACGACTCCATCCACAGGGAGTGCGGGAGCTCCTGCTCCTGCCCGCTGATCGGCTGCGAGTGATCCGCGCGCGCGGCGCGCGGGCGTCGCGGCGACCCGGCGCGGGGCAGGCCTCGAAGCGGCGCGACGGAAGAGGCCCGGGATCAGGGTAGCCAGGACCACGCGACCTCGATATTCTCGCGCTTCGCAGGACGACTTGCCCCGCGTGGGGCAGCCAGGACCACGCGACCCCTAGCTTCATTGGCTTCGTATGGCGACGTGCCCCCGGTGTGGTGCGGTGTACAGTGAGGACGTCACATCGTGCGCTGCCGATGGATGTCCGCTGCTGCCGGCGGAGATGTGCCTCCCCGCCGAGCCGCTCCTCGCGGCGGACACGATGGTCGGCGAGTACCGCATCGACAGGAAGCTCGGCGCGGGCACGTTCGGAGAGGTGTATGCGGGCGAGCACCCGCTGATCGGCAAGAAGGTCGCGATCAAGGTGCTGAACCGGCGGTTCGCCGCGCAGCCGGAGGCTGTCGCGCGGTTCGTCGCCGAGGCGCGCGCGGTGAACCGGATCCGCCAGCGCAACATCATCGATATCTTCTCCTTCGGTCTGCTCCCGGGGCTCCAGCGGCACTACTTCGTGATGGAGCTGCTCGACGGCATGACGCTCGGCGAGCTGTGCCGGCGGCGGCGGCGGCTGCCCTTTCCGACCCTCGTCCCCATCGTGCGCGGCATCGCCGACGCGCTCGACGCCGTCCACGAGGCGGGGATCACGCACCGCGATCTGAAGCCCGACAACGTCTTCCTCGCGGCGGAGCGCGACGGGACGTGGTTCCCGAAGCTGCTCGACTTCGGCATCGCGAAGCTCGCGGACGGCGAGGGCTCGGAGGTGACGAGCACGGGTGTCGTGCTGGGCACGCCGCAGTACATGGCGCCGGAGCAGGCGCGCGGCCAGAGGACGGGGCCGCCCGCGGACATCTACGCGCTGGGCGTGATGATCCACAGGATGCTGACCGGAAAGTCCCTGTTCACCGGGGAGTCCGCGATGGATGTGATGTGCAAGCACGCGTCCGACCCGCCGCCGCGGATGTCGAGCGTCTGCCCCGATCTGCCGCGCGAGCTCGACCTGCCGGTGCTGGCGATGCTCGAGAAGCGCGCGGGCGACAGGCCCCCGAGCGCGAGCAAGGCGGTGGCCGACCTGCTGGACGTCGCCCGGCGGATCGGCCTCGCGCGGGGCGGCGCGCCGGAGGAGCCCGGCGCGGCGCCTGCGAGCGCGGCCTCGGGGACGGGCGATGAGGGGCCGGTGAGCGCGACGTGGACCCCGGCGAGCGCGGCCTCGGGGACGGGCGATGAGGGGCCGGTGAGCGCGACGTGGACCCCGGGGAGCGCGACGTCGCCGACGGGCGACGCGGGGCGCGTGAGCGCGACGTGGACGCCGGGGAGGGGGATACAGGTCTGCGAGGACACGACAACGCTGACGACGGGCGCGGTCGTGGCCACGGGGCTCGAGGCGGCCGAGGAGGGCTGGGATCCGGATCGCCGCCCGGATGCCGGCGCGGGCCCGGCGTCGGAGCGGTCGGCAGCGCCTCCGGGCTCCACGCTCCCGGACACCGAGCGCGCGCCCGCGCCGACGGCGGGCGCTGCCGACGCGTCGACAGCGCCGTTGTCGGGGCCGCCCGCGAGCGCCGTGGACGCGCGGCGCGGAGCGGACCTGGGCGGCCGGACGCCGTCGTCGTCCGAGGTGGCGGCGATCGAGGCGCCCAGCGCGCCCGTCGCCGGGGCGGCGGCGGTGAGGCGCCGGAAGCTCGTCGTCGCGGCAGCGGCGGGGCTCGTCGCCGCGGCGTCGATGTGGGTCATCGGGCGCCCGTCGGGGCTCCCGCTGCTCGGCGGCACGAGCGCCATGGCGCTCGCCTCCGCCCCCGCCGCGCCGCCGGAGCCGCGTGAGGCGCGCGAGCCGCCGGAGCCGCCCGTCGCCCCCGCGCCGCCGCCCGCCGCGACGGCAGCGCCGCTGACTGTCGCGCCGGCGGAGACGGCCACGGTGCGGCTCACGACCCGGCCCGCGGACGCCAGCGTCTGGATCGGCGACAGGCGGGTCGGGAGCGCCGGCGCGCCGATCGCGCTGCCGCGCGGGAGCGAGCCTGTCGAGCTGGTGCTGAGGAAGCCGGGCTTCAAGGACGCGAGCGTGCAGCTCATCCCGGACCGAGATCGCGAGATGGACGTGAGCCTGTCGGCGCTGCCGGCGCCGCGGCGGGGCGCCGGCGCCCCGCGCGATGGGGCCCCGAGCCAGGGCCGCCTGGACAGGATCCTCGATCAGCGTGATTGAGTCCGACGTGGGTGAGTCAGCGAGATGAAGAGAGGGCTCCTGCTCCTCGGCTCGGGCGCGCTGCTCGGGGCCGCCACGCTCTCCGGCGCGGCGTCCGCCCAGCGCGCGCAGGGCGCGGTCAAGCCCATGGCGGAGGCGCTCTTCTGGCAAGGGCGCGACCTCTTCAAGCAGGGGCAGTACCCCGAGGCCTGCGAGAAGTTCGAGGAGAGCCAGCGCCTCGAGCCGAAGCCCGGGACCCTCCTCAACCTCGCCGTCTGTCACGAGAAGGTGGGGATGCTCGCGACGGCGTGGGCCGAGCTCGGCTCGGTGGAGGAGATCGCGCGGCGCGAGGGCCCGGCGGAGCGCGCGGCCTTCGCGCGCGCGCAGCGCGCGGCGCTGGAGCGGCGGATCGCGCGGATCGAGATCAGGATGGATGCGCCGCCCGCGAGCCTGCGCCTCACGGTCGACGGCGAGCCGCTGAGCGGCGCCGCCCTGAACGCGCCGTTCCCCATCGATCCGGGCCGGCACAGCGTCGCGGCGGCGGCGCCGGGGAAGAAGGCGTGGTCCACGGCGGTGGATGTGCCGCCCGAGCGGGCGTCGATCGTCGTCACAATCCCGGCGCTGGAGGACGCGCCGGCGGCCGGCGGGGCGCGGCGGGCCGCGCTCGCGCCGCGCGCGACGGCGGCTCCGGAGGCGCCGGCGGACGGCGCCGGGAGGACGCTGATGGCGGCGGGGTTCAGCGTCGGCGCGGTCGGCCTGGTGGTCGGCGCTGTCGCGGGCGCCCTCACGCTCTCGAGGTCCGGCGCGCTCGCCGCTGTGTGCGCGGACGACCGCTGCCCCCCGAGCCGGCGCGACGATCTCAGCACGGCCAGGACGCTGGCCAACGTCTCCAACGCCGGCTTTGTGGTCCTCGCCGTCGGCGCCGGCGTCGGCGTCGCCGGCCTGCTGATGCTGCCCTCACGGGACGCGACGGCGAGCCCGCGCGCGGCGCTGACCCCCGTGCTCGGCGCGGGGGCCCTCGGCCTGCACGTCAGCTTCTGATGCGGTGATCAGGCGAGGAGAGGTGAATGATGCGGTGATCGGGCGAGGAGGGGTGAACCGCCGGGGCGCTGCCGGCGCGCCGGCGCCGGGCGCGTCAGGGGGGGCAGCCGATCCGCTCCGGCGCGACCGCCACGTCGTCGTACCACATCGACCGCGCGGGGCCGTGGAAGCCGAGGTAGCCGAAGCTGAACGTCTTGAAGTCGAGCTTCTTCCAGCCGGTCTTGTCGATGATCTTCGTGCCGTTGGCGTAGACCTGAACGTCGCCCTGGGCGCCGTCGAAATAGGCCTCCATGCAGTGCCACTGGTCCTTCGGGAGGTTCGCGCCGCCGCTGCCGCACCGGAAGTCGCCGCCCTCGGACAGGACGACATCGTCGCGCATGTTCAGGACGATCTGGCAGTACTGCTCGGCGACCTCCACGTTCTCGCCCTCGTTCGGATCGCCGCTGCCCGTCATCGCCTGGAAGTAGGCGTTGTGATCGGACTGGCCGATATCCACGCTGCTGCGCACGTAGAGCCGCACCCAGAACTTCGACCCGGGCGTCGGGACAGAGAGCATCCGCCAGTCGTAGCCGCTGGCGCCGGGCTTCACGTGCAGCGAGCTCGATCCGGAGTGGAAGGTCGACGCGTCGATCTCCATGTTCTTCAACGCATCTGCCGCCTGGTACGCCGGGCGGTACGTCGCGCCCTCGGGGAGCCCTGTCCCCTCGAAGTCGGAGCAGAACGTCGCGCTCGGCGGGCACGCGCCCGTCGGCGTCCCGGCGCCGGTGCTCGACGTGGTGCTCGTCGTGCTGGGCGTCCCCGTGGCCGTGCTGGTGGTGGCGCTGGGGTCGACGCTGCCGGTGGTCGTCGTGCTGCCGGGGTTGCCGCTGCTGGTGCTGCCGGACGAGGGGTTGCCAGCGCCCGAGCTCACGCTCGAGGCGCCGCCGGTCCCCGCGCCGCCGCCGCCGGCGCCTCCCGTGTCCGAGGGGTCCGAGCTGCCCCCGCAGCCCGCCGCCGCGGCGGCGAGCGCCAGGCAGGAGATCCCGACCAGGGTGAAGCGCGCTGTCTCACGATGAAACGTCATGTTGACACTCGAGGGTAATCGGCCCGTTCACGGGGGCTGCGCGCTGCCGCAGCGCGGCGAATTGGCCAGTAATTCTAAGGACTTGGTGCTCGCGCCGGGGTATATGAGGAGCGCTCGACGCGGCCGACCCCTTCTAGCAGAACTCGCCGTGCGCCGGGAGCGGTTCTTCTGGGGCCAGAGTCCCTGCAGGCTGGCCGGCTGTCAGCGCGGCGGGACGTCGTGTCGGCCGCTCACGCGAACGCGGCGGCGTGGCCTGCGTGCGTCGCGATGAGGGCGTCGATCCAGCGGAGCAGCGCCGCGACGGGCGGCAGGGTCTTCGCCTCGCCGTGCCAGAGCTGGAGCGTCGTCGGGCCCGCAGGTGTGACAGCGGTGATGTGGAGCATGCTCTCGCCGGGGATGCCCATGCGGGTCGAGCGCCGGGAAGGCACCGAGGAGAGGCCATCGAGGACGCTCGCGAGCGACTGCCGCTCGCCGGGCGAGAGCGCCGCGGCGCGCTGTGCCACGTCGCGCCCGAGCACCTGACCGCCTATCGACAGCGCCCCCGCCGCGTCGACAGCGACGGTCCACGCGCCGAATACCCCGTTGGGGCCGTGGGCAGAGCCCCCTTCGAACAGGAGGACGCACGCCTCCGGAGGTGTCTCGTGCACGCCCGCCAGCCTAGCAGGCCCGAGGGGGCTCGCGCTGATCCGCGCGCGGATCGCCCTCCCAGGCGTCCTCCGTGCCCAGGTAGGCGGCGCTCAGGGCCGGATCGACGCCGAAATCCAGGGGCAGGATCTCCTCCGTGCACGACGTGTCGAGGGGCGCCTCGGGGGCGCCCCATCGTCACCGCATCCCAGCATGGCACTGGGCAACCAAGACGACCAGCGCTCCGCGGGCCAGATTCCCTCTCCTACTCGACACTCCTGAAGAATGGATGCAGCCCCTCACTTCACGCGAAGGGCAAACGTTGACTTCTCGACACGTCACTGCGGCGCTGCCGGACCGCGGCCGCGCGGTAAGCAAGAACCGGTGCATCCTGTGTGGCGCCGCGCTTGCGGCCCTCCGCGCCCCGGATCTTCCGCAGCGACAGCGCGCTGACGCGCGGAGTGTGAACAGCGACGACCGACGACGTGTGACTGGATGACGACACCACGGGCGCGCCGTCGACGTGGCATGTACGCTGGGGCGCCGCTGCGGCCGATCCCGGGCGGCACACAGCGAGCCAAGGCACCCCGTGCGAGCCCAACGCCCAAGCCTCACCGCCTCCCTCGTCGCTGCCCTGCGGGCGCTCTACACGGAGATGCCCGAGCCCTACCGCGTGGCGCCCGACCCGCTCGCGGCCCGCCTCGTCCCGTGGCCGCTCGCGCTCCCGGCGCGCGCGCTCGCGCGGGCGGCCGGCGTCCCCGCCGCCGCCCGCGCCGTCCACCACGGCCTCGGCCGCGCCCTGTTCGGCCTGAGCTACCACGTCGCGCTCCGCACCCGCGCGATCGACGACGCCCTCCGCGACGCCGTCGCGCAGGGCGCGTCCCAGCTCGTCGTGCTCGGGGCGGGCCTGGACAGCCGCGCGATGCGCCTCCCGGAGCTCGCGGGCGTCCAGGTCTTCGAGGTCGATCACCCGGCCACGCAGCGCTACAAGGTCGAGCGGCTGGCGTCGCTCGCGCGCCCCGGCGGCGCCGCGGCCGCGCCGGAGCTCAGGGCCGGCGGGCTCGCGCACGTCGGGGTGGACTTCGAGCGAGACCGGCTCGACGAGGCGCTCCTCTCGGCCGGCTTCCGGCCCGCCGAGCGCGCGTTCTGGATCTGGGAAGGCGTGACGCCGTATCTCACGCGCGAGGCCGTCGAGGGCACCTTGCGCCTCACGGCGGCGCTCTCGGCGCCCGGCAGCCGCATCGCGCTCACCTACGGGATGTTCCCTGACGACCCTGTCCCCGCGTGGAAACTGCGCCTGATGCGGGGAGCGTTTCGCTCGCTGGGCGAGGCCATCCGCGCGCCGCTCACCCGGGACGCCGTGCACGAGCTCCTCGCGCGCGCCGGCTTCCGCGTGCTCTCCGACGAGTCGGCGGTGGACTGGGCCGCGCGTTACTGGCCCCCGCAGCGCGGCGTGCGCGCCGTCGAGCGGCTCGCCGTCGCCGAGCGCTGAAGCGGCCGCATCGAGGACCGTCCGGTCGCTCGATGCCCGAGTGCGCCGGCCTCGAGTCAGCCCTTCTCGACGCCCTCCCTCCGGATCCCGAGCTTCCGCATCTTGCTCTGCAGCGTCGTCGGCTTCAGCCCGAGCGCCGCGGCCGCGCCGTCTTCCCCGTAGATCTTCCCGCCCGAGGCCCGCAGCGCCTCCTCGATGCAGCGCTGCGCCGCCTCCCGGTACGTCATCGCGCGCCCTGCCGCGCGCGGCGCCGCGGCGAGCGGCGCCGACAGGATGAGCTCGTCCCCGGTCGACATCACCATCGACCGCTCGATCACGTTCTCCAGCTCCCGCACGTTGCCCGGCCAGTCGTGCGCCCGCAGGCGCGCCATCGCCTCCGCGCTCACCCGCGGCGGCGCCCGGCCGAAGCTCGCCGCGACCTTGTCCACGATGACGCGCGTGAGCGCCTCCAGGTCCTCGGGCCGCTCCCGCAGCGGGGGGACGGCGATCGGAAACACCTGCAGCCGGTAATACAGGTCCTCGCGGAACGCCCCGCTCGCGACCATGTCCTCGAGCGGCCGGTGCGTCGCGGCGATCACCCGCACCGAGACGCGCACCGTGCCCTCGCCGCCGACCCGCTCGACCTCGCCCTCCTGGAGCACGCGGAGGAGCTTCGCCTGCGCCGCCTTGGGCAGCTCGCCGACCTCGTCGAGCAGCAGCGTCCCGCCGCTCGCGCGCTCGAACAGCCCGAGGTGCCGCGCCGCCGCGCCCGTGAACGCGCCGCGCTCGTGGCCGAAGAGCGCGCTCTCGACGAGCCCCTCGGGCAGCGCGCCGCAGTTCACCGCGAGGAACTGCCGCTCTGCGCGGCGCGAGAGCGCGTGGATGCGGCGCGCGATCACCTCCTTGCCGGTCCCCGTCTCGCCGCGCACCAGCACGGTCGTGTCCTGCCGGGCGACGAGCGGCACCATCTCCTGGAAGATCGCCCGCATCGCCGAGCTCGCCGCGACCACCTCCCTCGGCAGCGCGACGCGATCGAGCTCCTCCCGCAGCGCCCGCTTCTCGCCCTGCGCGCGGCGCGCGATCGCCGCGACGCGCCCGAGGACCTGCACCTGCCGCAGCGCCACGGCGAGCAGCCGGCCGATCGCCTCGAGCAGGGCCGGCGAGACGTCGAGCGCCGCGCCCTCGCCGATCGCCATCGTGGCGCAGCCGACGGCGCCCTCCGCGTCGCGGAGCGCGAAGACGGCGAGCGCGTCGCCGCCCGCGCCGCGCCGGACCTCCGGCGCGCCCGGCGCGCCCGCGCCGCGGCGTAGATCGAGCCGCCGGAGCGGGAGGTGGCGCGCGAGCACGGCGCTGACAGCGGGGACGAGCGTCGCCTCCGTGTGGGCGCGCGCCGAGGCCTCGCCGAGGTCGGCGAGCAGGAGCAGGGCGCGATCGGCGGGGGCGGTCATCGTGCGCGGAGCGAGGCCACCGAGATGGCGTTGCGCGGCACCGTAGGAGCGTTGCCCGGGCCGCACAAGGGCCGCGCGACCGCGGGAAACGCGGCTCGGGCCGCGGGCATGCGCCGTGCTGAGCCCTCGGTGACGACCGGACGTCGAGCGCAGAAGCCCCACGAGGCGGCGCGGCGACGACCGCGTCGCGGAAAGGAACCCTCATGGCCCATGTCATCGCCGAGCCGTGCGTCGCCACCTGCGACACCGCCTGCGTCTCCGTCTGCCCCGTGGAGTGCATCCACGGGCCGCTCCCGGCCGACGAGATCGCGCGCATCCCGCAGGAAGAGCGGAAGACGCGGCTCGCGCGGCTCCAGCTCTACATCGATCCGGAGTCGTGCATCGGCTGCGGCGCCTGCGTGGACGAGTGCCCGGTGGACGCCATCTTCGACGAGGACGACCTGCCGGACGAGTGGCGTCACTACCGGGAGATCAACGCCCGCTTCTTCGCGCAGCCCGGCTGAGCCGCCTGGCGACCTCCTCGCGACAGCGCGCCTCGGGCGACCTCATCCGCTTCCCCGGCGGCGACCACCACCTCGCGGAGAACGGCAAGCCGATCCACCGGGTATTCTACAACCGCCGCCTCGTCGCGTGGGTAGAGCGCTGCTGCGCCAAGGAGCGCGCGCCGGAGAGGGCCTGACAGCGGCCCGGGCGCGGCGGAGCTCGATGCGGGAGGGATGGGGACAGGGCTGCGGGCGTTGACAGCCCGGAGTCGCCCGGATTTCATTGTCCTTCCTTCCTCGTGCTCCGCATCCCTGTCGGCTTCCAGGCGCGCGTGATGTTCATCGGGCTCGCCGGTGTGGCGCTCGCGTGCATGACGCCGCCCGGGACGAAGGGCGTTCTTCCCTTCCTCGCCTCTCCGGCGGGGCTGACGGGCGAGGCGTCTTCGTCCTCCTTGGCAGCCGCGACAAGGTGATCGGCGACGCGCGCGTGCTGCCCTGGGTCGCCGCCCACCGGGGCGGCGACACGCTGCTCTTGACCGAGCACCAGGCGGCCCTCGACGCGGAGCTGCTCGCTGCGCGGCTGATCGAGGCGGCCTCCGCCGGCGAAGAGGAATATCGATGAAGCCGGGCGATCACGCCGGAAGCGGCGCCCTGGAGATACAGCTCCGTCGTCCCTACCGGGAGCTCGTCATGAGCGACCTCTTCTTCGCGGCCTGCGCGGCGGCCCTCGCCCACCGGGCCGTGACGGACCGCTGCGCTGGCTGGCAGAGGGCTGGTCGGCCCAGGAGGTCGCCGGCGCGATCCTCGCGCGGGTGCGGGAGGCGCAAGCGAGCCCGCGCGCCTTCGGGTAGCGCGCGGCGAGGCTCGTGATCTCGGCGGCAACGCGGGTATAGGATGGCGCCCGATCGGGAGGAGGCATCCATGAAGGCCGCGGCCGCGCTGGTGAAGGACATTCGCGAGGAGCTCCGTCGCATCGACGACGAGCTGAGGGCTCACCCCTATCCGGACGCCATTGCGCGGGGCGAGGTCACGCTCGAGGGGTTGAAGGCCTTTCCGGGTCACCAGCACCACGTGGCGCTCAGCGATCTGCGCTCGATGGCGATGATGCTCCAGCGCTTCGCGGGCACGCCGTGGCGCGATTTCTGGAGCGGCGTGCTCCAGGGCGAGCTCGCGGCGCCGGGCGGGATCGCCGTTATCGGCCAGAAGCTCGGCATGACGAGCGACGACCTGGATCGGTACGAGGTCACCCCCGAGGGGTTCGCCTACGCGACCCAGATGGCCTGGGCGGCGGCCAACGCGTCTGCGGCCGAGATCGCGTGCGCCCTGCTCATCAACTTCCCTGCCTGGGGGTTCAACTGCGGCAGGATGGCCCGAGCGCTGCGCGACCGGTACGGCTTCGGCCCGGAGCACACCGCCTTTCTCGACGCGTTCGCGGCGCTGCCGTCGTTCGAGGACACAGCGATCGCGATCGTGCAAGACGGGCTGGATAGCGGCGTGGAGCCCCGGGCGATCCGCAGCACGACGAGGCTGTTCCAGGCCTATGAGAAGATGTTCTGGGACGCGATGATGGCGCTCGGGACGCGCAGGACGAGCGCCTAGCCGCGCTGTCACGCCGGGGTCGCGCTCGGCTTGTCGCGCCGCCCTCGGCCATGAGCAAGTGGTCTTCGTCGAACAGGTACCCGTCGATCGCGTCCTCGTGATCGACGGGACGCCCGTCCGCGCGTCGTGGATCCAGGCCCGCTCCGTCGCGCGCCCTTCGTGAAGAACACGATCGGCTCGATGTCGTCCCCGTAATCGATGCCGTCGTGGCGGAGCGTGTGGCAGACCCCCCAGAGCTTCCCGCCTTACCATGGCCGGGCGCCTCGCGGGCCGCCGCGCTCCTCCACGGCGCTGGGACGCGCCGCCGCCGATGTACTACGCTCCGGGCCGTGCCGCGCGCTCTCCCCTCGCTGCTCGCGCTCCTCGCGCCGCTCTCGGGCCTCGCCTGCGCGTCGTCCTCGCTCCCCGATCCGAGGGATGCGGTGCAGGCCTACGCCGACGCGGCCGCGCGCGGCGACGCCGACGCCATCCACGGAATGCTCAGCGAGCGCAGCCGCACCGCGATGTCGCGCGACGAGGTGCGGCGGCGCGTGGCCGAGGCGCGGGCCGAGCTGGCCGAGCAGGCCAGGAGCCTCACGGCGCCCGGGGTGGTCATCAAGACCCGCGCCCGCGTCCGCTACCCCGACGGCGAGATCGCGACGCTCGAGCTCGACGACAGCGAGCGCGCCTTCCGGATCTCGGCCGCCGACGCGCTGCCCGCGGGCGGCCGCACCCCCGAGCAGGCCCTCGAGCAGCTCCGCCGCGTCCTCGCGCGCCGCAGCTACGCCGGCCTGCTGCGCGTGCTCACGCCGGCCACGCGCAGCGCCATCGAGGGCGACCTCCGCTCGCTCGTCGAGGGGCTCGCCCAGCCCGAGGGCCTCGAGGTCAAGATTGCCGGCGACACCGCGACGGTCCAGATACCTGGCGGGCACGAGGTGAAGCTCCGGCGCGAGGCGGGCGTATGGCGGGTCGAGGACTTCGATTGAACCGGTGGATCGGCCTCGCGGGCGCGCTGCGGCCGCGCCGCCTCGGCGCCGCGGCGCTGGTGCTGGTCTCGGCGCTGCTCCTCTCGGCGATCCCGCGCCCCGTGCGCGCCTTCGGCGAGGAGGGGGCGTGGAACCCGCGGCCGCTGCTCACGGGCAACGCGCGCTGGGAGGGCGTGCGCGCCACGGCGCCGGCGCGCTGGTCGTTCGAGCTGGAGCGCCGGACGAGCGCGCCCGCGCGTCGCAACCCGACCACCGTGCGCGCCGACGACCCCGCGCTGCTCGCCGAGCCGTTCGCGTTCTGGGGGGGCGAGGGCGATCTCCCGCCGCTCACCGAGCGCGAGGTCTTGGGCCTGCGCCGCTTCCTCGCGCTCGGCGGCGTCCTGCTCGTCGACGATTTCTCCCCGGGGACCGGCGCCTTCGGCCGCGCCGCGCGGCGCGAGCTCGCCCGTGTCCTGCCGGAGGGCTCGCCGATCCCCATCGGCACCGAGAACGTCGTCTTCCGCTCGTTTTACCTCCTCCCGCGCGCCGTCGGCCGCGTCGAGGGGCCGCAGAAGCTCTCGGCGATCGTGCGCGGCGGCATGCCGCAGGTGATCTTCTCCGACCACGATCTCGCCGGCGCGCTGGCCCGCTCCGACGGCGGCGGCCCGAGCGTCGAGGTCACGCCCGGGGGCGAGGCGCAGCGCGAGCGCGCGTTCCGCCTCGCCGTGAACATCGCGATGTACGTGCTCTGCTCGAACTACAAGGACGACCAGGTCCACGCGCCGTTCCTGATGCGCCGCCGCGCCATGGACGACGCGCGACCCCGCTCCTCGCCCGCGCTCCCCGGCGCGCCGTGAGCTGGCCATGCCGGATCGTCTCACCCCCGCGCCGAAGCTCACCCCCGCGCCGAGGCCGGTCTGGCAGGACGATCACTACACGGTCCTGGTCGACGAGCCGCTGGGCATCGTCTGGAACGTGCGCACCAGCAGGCCGTTCGCCTCCGTCGAGGAGCTCGAGGCCGTGAAGGCGGCGCTCTGCCGTGTCCTGGACGGGCTTGGCCGCTCGCGGTATTGCCTCCTCGTCGACGTCCGCGCCGCTCCCGGCCGGAACGACCCCTCGTTCGAGGCCGCCCTGGAGCGCATCCGGCCGCGCTGGCTGCGCGGGTTCCGGAGGGTCGGCGTGCTCGTGCAGAGCGTCGTCGGAGCGCTGCAGATCCAGCGCTACGCGAGGCAGGACGGGATCGAGCGGCTGATCACGACCGACGAGGCCACGCTCCTCCGGTACCTCACGGAAGCTGGCTGACCGGCGCGCCACCGCGGTATCTGGCGCGGTGCTCGGGCGAGACGGATCGAGCCGTCGAGGCGCCAGGGAGAGAGCCTGTGTCGCCGTCTCTCACGTTCGTCGCTGATCCGGGGATGGAGAAGAAGAGGAACCACAGAGAGGCACAGAGGGCACAGAGGGGAGAGAGTGAGAGCGGGAGAGAGTGAGAGAGTTTCTTTTTCTCTCCTCTGTGCCCTCTGTGCCTCTGTGGTTCCTTCTCTCATGAATCGAGGAACAACCGTGGCAGACGCCGCGCGCGTCCGCTGTGCCAGGCATCCCCGGCGGGGTTCAGGACACGCGAGCTACTGCCCGGCGTGACGGAGCGCGTACGCGATGCCGCTCTGCAAGGTGCTCAGCGTCGTGATGCCGGCGAGATCCACGCCGAGCGTGACAAGCGTCTGCGCCACCTCCGGGCGGACGCCGGTGAGCACCACGCGGGTGCCGAGGAGCTGGGCGGCGCGCGCGGTCCGCGTCAGCGCGTTGGCGACGAGCGTGTCGACCGCGCGCACGCCGGTGATGTCCAGGATCGCGGTGTGGGCGCGCTGGCTGCTGATGCCGGCCAGCAGCGTCTCCATGATGAGCTCCGCGCGCGCCCCGTCGATCGCCCCCACCAGCGGCATGGCCACCACCCGGTCCGCGAGCGGGATGAGCGGCGTGGACAGCTCCCGGAGGGCCGCCTGCTGCGCGGCGATGATCTTCTCCTGGAGCGCGGTCCGCTCGGCCTCCGCGCGCCTCAGCGACGTGATCTCGGTCACGATGCCGCCGAGGCCGATCGGCTCCCCCCGCTCGTCGTGGATCGGGAACTTGACCGTGAAAAAATGAAGGGGCGCGTCCACGGCCGGCAGGACCTCCTCGAACTGCATGACCTGACCGCCAGCGATCACCTCCCGCTCCTTCGCCGCGAGCAGCGCCGCGACCTCGGGGGGGATGATGTCGCTCTCCACATCGCCCGTTCCGATGAGCTCGATGACGTGCTTCTGCAGGCTCTGCGCATAAGCGCGGTTGGCGAAGACGTAGCGTCCCGCGATGTCCTTGACGAAGATCGAGCTGCGCGCGTTGTCCACGAGCTGAAGGAGCATCTGGTACCGTCCGTGCACGGTCTGCTCTCGCCGCCGCCTGTCGCTCATCTCGTCGACGATCGCCGCGATCTCGCGCACGTCGCCTCGCTCGTCGCGCAGCACGGCGTAGGTCCACCGGCAGGAGAGCGCGTGCCCGTCCTTCGTCCTGGCCTCGCTCGCGGCCGAGGCGAACCGGCTCTCGGCGTGGGCGAACGCGAACGCCTGCACCGCCGCTGGCGACACGGGATCCGCGGCGACGAGATCGGCGAGCTTGCGACCGACGGCCTCGCTCGCGCTCCAGCCGAAGATGCGCTCGGAGCCCTCGTTCCAGCGCGTCACCGTGCCGTCGGCGCGCCAGTGGATCACCGCTGGCATCGCTGTCGGCAGCCACTCGGGCGCGCCGTGCGCGCCTTCGCCCGGCGCGGCGCCCTCCTGCGCGGCGCCGTCCGGCAGGCGTAGCGGCGCGGCGCCGTCCAGCGTGCGCCGAGGCGCGCCGCCGTCCGGCGCGCCTCGCGCCGCCCCGTCGTCCTGATCCGGCGCGCGACCGTCGGACCGGCCTGCCAGCGCCTCCTCGAGCGCCTCGACGCGGGCCCGCAGCGCCGCGTTCTCAGCCCTCAGCCGAACCGCTTCCGTCTCACCTAGCTCGTCGCGCACCATGGGCCAGGTAACCGAGGGTACGCGGAGCGCGCGCGGCGTTTCAAGGTTGCTGACGGGCTGTCCAGGGTTGTCCGCCGTCGCAGAGACGGCGCTTTGCTGGGACATGCAGCCCTGATGTGCCGGGTGAGCGCCGGGGTGGGACGCCTCGCCTCGATGTACTAGGCTCCGGCCCGTGCCGCGCGCCCTCGACTCGCTGTTCGCGCTGTTGCTCTCCCGCTCCGGCGCCGCCGGCGAGCCTCCCTCTTCTCCCGCGTTCCCTCGTGCTCCCGCGCGCCTGGAGTGGCCGTGACCCGCAGCCTCGCGCCCTCGGGCGATCTCTCCTCGCCCGTCGTCGCCGTCGCGTGCGTCGTCGCGGCGCTGAGCTTCGGGCTGCTCGTGCTCGAGCTCGTCCGTGCGCGCGGACGCGTCGCCACGGGGGTGGCCGGCGCGGCCTCCGCGCGCGCGGCGCTCGGCACGGCGTTCACCGGCGCGCTCGCCGTGCTCGGCCTGCTCGCCGCCATCCTCCGCCCCGTCGCCGTCACCTCGCGCGGCAGCCTCGTGGGCCCGAAGGTCGTGGTGCTTGTCGACGGCTCCCGATCCATGGACCTGCCGGGCCTCGCGGGCACCCGCCGCGACAGCGCGGCGCAGGCGCTCGCCGAGCTCGGCAAGCGCGCCGACGTCCGGCTCTCCCGCTACCTCTTCGGCGAGGGCGCGCCGGTCTCTGCCGACGCGCGGACGCCGGACGAGGCCGCCGCCACGACGCCGCCGCCAAGCGCGAGCGCCGCCGCGAGCGCCGCCGCGGCGCCGGCCGGGAGCGCGGACGCAGGCGCGGCGCCCGCCGCGGCCCCGCCGCCCGCGCGGGCGCGGGCGCAGCGCCGCTCGGACCTCAGCGCCGCGCTCGAGGCGCTCGCCCGCGCCGCCGACGAGCGCCCGTCGGCGTTCGTCGTCGTCTCGGATGGCCGCCTCGACCGCCCGGGCCCCGACGACACAGCCGCGGCCACGCGGGCCGCGCTCGAGGGGCTCGACATCCCGGTGCACACCGTCGCGGTGGCGACCGAGTCCGCGCGCGACGCCAGCGTCCGCGCTGTCCGCACCTCCGGCGCCGCCGTCGCGCACCAGCCGCTCTCGCTCCGGATCGACATCGGGTGCAGCGGTGGCCTCGAGTGCGACGCGGTCCCTGTCGTCGCCCGCGAGCTGCGCGAGCAGGGCGCGCCCACGACGCTCGCGACGGGCACGGCGCACGTCGAGGGCGGTGTCGGCACGGTCGAGCTCGGCGTGACGCTCGACCGCGCCGGCACGCGCATCGTCGAGGTGGCGATCGACGCGCCGGAGGGCGACGAGCTCCCCGAGAACGACGTCCGGTACATCACCCTCGACGTCGCGCGCGACCGCATCCGGGTGCTCCACGTCGCGGGCCGGCCGACGTACGACGTGCGCGCGCTCCGGATGTGGCTCAAGGCCGACGCCTCGGTCGACGTCGTCGCGTTCTTCATCCTGCGCACGCCGGGCGACGAGGTGAACGCGGCGTCCGACGAGCTCGCGCTGATCCCCTTCCCGGTGGACGAGCTCTTCAGCGTGCACCTGTCCAGCTTCGACGCGGTGGTCCTGCAGGACTTCGACGCCGCGCCGTACGGCCTGACCAAGCACCTCCCGGCGCTGGCCCAGTACGTCGACAAGGGCGGCGGGCTCATCATGGTGGGCGGCCCGAACGCCTTCGTGCAGGGCAACTACGCGCGCACGCGGCTCGCCCGCGTGCTGCCTGTCGATCTCGACATCGGCCGCGCGCCGAAGGTGGACCTCGGCGCCTTCGTGCCGCGCATCACCGCCGCGGGCCGCGCGGCGCCGGTGCTCGCGCCGCTGCTCGCGCTGATCGGCGACGAGATGCCGGAGATGCCGGGCACCAACGTGGTCGGCGATCCGCTCCCCGGGGCGACGGTGCTGATGACGCACCCGACGCGCACGACGGCCTCGGGCGCGCCGATGCCTGTGCTCTCGCTGGGCGAGCACGAGAGCGGCCGGACGATCGCGCTGACGATCGACGGCAGCCACCGCCTGCTCTTCAGCGCCTTCGCCTCGAGCTCCGCCGGCCGCGCGCACGGCGCGTTCTGGGACGCCCTGCTCGGCTGGCTCATGCGCGATCCGCGCTTCGAGCCCGCGTCGATCGAGGCGCGCGGCGGCTGCCTCGCGGGCGAGGAGACGACGCTCGTGCTGCGCCCGCTCGCCGGGCAGGGGGGCGAGGCCCGGGTGACGATCGCGCGCCTCGGCAGCGGCGCTGTCGTGCGCACGCTGACGGCCCGCGTCGGCGGCGGCGGCGAGCCGGTCGAGCTCGCGGCCGGCCGCTTCGAGCCCGGCGGCTACGCGGCCATGGTGGAGATCGTCCCCGCCGGCGGCGCCGCCGGCGACGTGAAGGGAGCGACGACGCGGCGCGATTTCGCGTGCGAGCGCGGCGGCGACGAGTGGGCCGACCCGCGCCCCGACGTCGCCCGCCTGGAGGCGATCGCCCGCGCGACGGGCGGCGCGTCGGTGCTCCCGTTGGCCGCCGGCTCGCTGCCGCTGCCGGCCGCGACGCAGGTGGCGGCCGAGCGCCACGTCGCGCCGCTCCTGCCCCCGTGGGCCTGGACGCTCGCGGCCGCCGTGGCGCTCGGCGCGCACTGGATCGTGCGCCGGCGCAGCGGCCTCGCGTGAGGCCGGGGCGCCGCCCGTCGCGCCGCCGGCCACGCGCTCACGCGCTCGCGGGCTGGCTGCCTCGCTTCAGGGGAGCCACGGCCTCTCGAGCGGATCTGCCCTGTCGTGGACCGCGACCTTCAGCACAGCGAAGTTGTCCGCGTTCCCGCTGAGGAGCGCGTGGTTCACGATGAGCAGCGTGCTCTTCGCGTCGTTGAAGGCGACGTTGGCGGGGGCGTCGAGGGGAATCTCGTCGCAGGGGGAGCTCTCGATGCGCGACGTCTCGATCCCGTCCTCGTCGAGCACCGAGATCGCGTTGGCGCCGGCGAGCGTGACATAGAGCTTCCCCGACCTCCCGAACGCGAACCCGTCGGGCGCCTGGCCGCCGGTGTACTCGTGGACGAGCTCCAGATCGGCCTCGTCGGGCGCGTCGACGAGGGGGATCCGGTAGATGGACCCCACGCTCGGATCCGCCAGGGAGAAGGTCACCGACACGTAGACGTGCTCGCGCAGCGGATCGAGCCGGATCCCGTTCGCGCCGAACGGCTGGGGTCCTCCTCCGGCGAGCGCCTCGCTCTGGAGCCAGATCTCCGGCGCGCCGCCCCCGGGCGCATAGCGGAAGATCGTCGCCTGGAACGAGTCGGTCACGTAGGCATAGCCGTCCTCGTCGAAGGCGATGTCGTTCGGGATCGGCGGTAGATCGAAGGGCGTCGGCGAGCACGCCTCTCCGGGCGCGGCCGCCGCGCACGCCGGCAGGTCCGGCAGCGGAGCGCCGTAGCTCTGCTGGACATATCCGTGTCCAGCCTTGGTGAAGCGCAACAGCCCGAGCTGCGTGCTGAGCGCGTAGACCCGCCCCGGGCCGTCGACAGCGATGCAGCTCAGCGCATGCTCGGCGCCGAGCGCCTCGCCCGCGACCGTGATGGTGCTCTTCAGGTCCTCGCTGTTCGTGCCATAGACGAAGATCTTCGACGGGCCCTTGCCCGCGGTGCCGAACGTCGCCGGGCCAGACACATAGACGCGATTGCCGTCGACAGCGATCCCCTCAGGGAACCCGGGGTTCTGCGGGATCCTGGCGAACGTCTGGATCCCGCTTCGCCGGCTCCCCTCTGCCGGAGCCGCGATCAGCGCCGATGTGGCGGAGAGGAGCACCACGGCGCCATGGACAAGCCCCTTTCCGCTGGAGCGCGATAGTTTTGACAGCACAGAATACAGCATCGAGCCCTCCTGTGTCCGCGAGGCGCGGACCGGGGTTGCTGAAATGAACGGTGTTGGAAGCCAAGGTGCGAGTGGCTCGCCTCATCAAGCTCAAGCTGCGTTCATGAGGGTGGGAGTATATGCCAATGAGTCAATTGGCTGTCGAGCTAAATCTCCCTGGCTCATGAAATCCGCACGAGGGAGTCGGCGCGCGCGGTTCGCGCTGATGAATTGCGGTGTCCTGTCGCCCGGTTGCGAGCCTGCGTCCTTGTCGGATCGCGTGTCGTCGCGCCGCTGGGACGCTGTTGGAGCACGCGGTGGCGCGCTTGTTGCTCGGTTGTTGACAGTCGCGTGGTACAGGCGGGTGTCGCCCTCTTATCGATTGTCATTGAAGCGCGCGTGGCGCGGTGCATATCGCGCGGTCCGGCTCGGCGCGCCGCGCCGGCGTGAGCTCGCGCGCGCGATGCCATGTCGCCGGCCGGTCCGCGCGACGCGCCGATGCGCGCGGCGGGCCGGCGCGATCACGCGCGCGTCGCGCGATCAGGAGATCGGGAGGAGCGGCAGCGCCGCCCCGAGCCTGGCCAGCTTGGCGGGATTGCGCATGATCCAGATGGCGTCGACGCCGGCGGGCGAGACGTCCAGGCCGATCGCTGTCGCGAGCCGCGCCCCCTCGTAGACGAGGAGGGCTGGCCCGCCGTTGACCGACGCGATCCGGGGGGTCGCGCCCGCGCCCTTCTGCCAGAGGCCCTTCTGCCAGAGGCCGATGACGTAGCGCGTGATGCGATCGCGGCCGCTCAGCACCCGGCGCGCCGCGCTGGCCTTGCCGCCGGAGTCG
This sequence comes from Sorangium sp. So ce176, assembly GCF_051519835.1. Lineage (NCBI taxonomy): Bacteria > Pseudomonadati > Myxococcota > Polyangiales > Polyangiaceae > Sorangium > Sorangium sp. So ce176. The sequence continues at coordinate 7,738,346 of NZ_CP150371.1, read as the reverse complement.
GGGGTCACGCTCGCGCCCTCGGCGAGCATCGCGGCGAGCGCGCCGGCGTCGCCGCGCGCCGCGGCCTCGAGGAACGCCTCGAACAGACGCCGTCGCTCGGCCTCGGTCGCGCGGAACCGCGGCTGGCGCGCGGCCACCCGCCCCGGAGATCGGGGCTCGGCGACAGGACGAGAGGGCCGCCACGCCTGTGACATGGTCCCGCGAGGCGCTGTCGAGGGGACGCCTAAGGCCGCGCCGGCCAGGCGACGGGCGTCGGCACGAGCCGCGGCTCGGTCGTCCCGTTGCCCAGCTCGCCGTTCTTGTTGTCGCCCCAGCAGAGCATCTCGCCGGTGCGCTTCAGCGCGCAGCCATGGTCGTCCCCGAGCGCCAGCTCGACGACGTCGGTCAGCCCGATCGGCTGCGGGGCGAAGCCGGTGTCCTGCGTCCCGGTGCCGAGCTGCCCCTTCGCGTTGTCGCCCCACAGGAGCGCCTCGCCGCTGGCTAGCACCGCGCCGGAGTGCCGCGCGCCGAGCGCGAGCCAGCGCACGTCCACGAGCTCGGGGATCTGCCGCGGCACCGCCTCGGTGTTCACGACGCCTGTCCCGAGGCGGTACTGCGCCCCCTTGCCCCAGCAGGAAGCCACGCCCTGCGCCGGCGCCGCGCATGTGTGCAGGGCGCCCGCCGCCGTCAGCGCGACGCTGGTCAGGCCCACCACGGCCGTCGGCGTGGTCTTCGGCTGGAAGCCGCCGACCCCGAGCTGGCCGTCCTGGTTGTGGCCCCAGCAGCGCATCGTGCGCTCACCCATCCGCTCGATCATGCCCGCGCAGGTGTGCGAGAGCCCGGCGCTCACCGAGGCCACGTCGTCCAGGACCACGGCGGGCACGAACAGATCGGCCTCGTCGCCGTACCCGAGCTGGCCGGAGCTGCCCTCGCCCCAACACCAGAGATCGTGCGACGCCGTCACCGCGCACGTGTGGGTCCCGCCGACGGCGACCTGGGTCGCGCCCGTGAGGTCCCTCGCGCGCACCGGGGAGAGGGCGTTCATCGCCTCATCGTCGCCGAGCTGCCCGCTGTTGCCTGCGCCCCAGCACGCCACCGCGCCGTCCGTCAGCACCGCGCACGTGTGCGTGCGCGCCGACGAGAGGCTCGCGGCGACCCGGTCGGCGGCGCCGCCGAGGCCGACGACCTGCCGGGGGATCTGCCGATCCTGCTGGAGCGTGCCGTCGCCGAGGTTGCCCCATGTATTCCTGCCCCAGCACCAGACCGTGCCGTCGCTGAGCACCGCGCACGTGTAATCCGTGCCCGCCGCGATGTGCTTCGGCACGACGCACGCGCCCTGCACGCACTGGCCGCTGCACGGCTTGTCGCAGCTCCCGCAGTGCGCGGTGCTCGAGAGGAGGTCCACCTCGCAGCCGTTCTCGGGGCCCTTGTCGCAGTCGCCGCGGTTCTCCTCGCACGCCGGCGACTGGCAGACGCCCTCGACGCAGCTCGGCGTGCCGCCGAAGGTCGAGCAGGCGACGTCGCACGCGCCGCAGTGCTCCGCGTCCGTCCTCACGTCGACGCACGCCCCGTCGCACGTCACCTCGTCGCCCGGGCACCCGTCGCCGTCGCCGCCGCTGCCGCCGCTGCCGCCGCTGCCGCTGCCGCCGCTGCCGTCGCCGCCGCCGCCGCCGCCGGTGCTCGAGCTCGTCGACGTCATGCCCGGCGGGCGGGCCGTGAACTCCTCGCCGCACGCGCCGGCGGCGAGGGCGCCGGCGACGGCGGCAGCCACGTACGCCGCCGCGATGGGCAGCGAGGCGAGCGGGAGCCGGCTGGCCCGAGGTCGATGCGTGAAAGCCATGAAGGCGCTTTTCCTTGCGTTGTGGCGCGGCAGCGCCGTGGGCGCGCGACGGCGCGGGCCGTATTCTAGACGAATTCGCGCGACGCGATCCCTGGCCCGCGCTCGCGCCCAGCCCGCCCGCCCGCCGCGATCAGCCCGCGGCGACGAGCAGGTCGTCGATCGGCGGCACCTTCTCGAGCACGCCGAGATCCACGAGCTGCTTCGCGAGCGTCTCCCAGCGCTCGCGGGTCATCACGCCGAGGCCCTTCTCCTTCACCTCCGGGGTCTCGATGAGCGGCCGCTGCGCCTCCGCCGCGGCGACGAAGGTCTCCGCGTCCATCGACGTGTTGAGCTTGGCCATGACCGCGTTGGCCCGGGCCGGATCCTGGAGGTACGCGCGCCAGCCCTCCCGCGTGGCGCGGACGAACGCGCGGACCCGCTCCGGGTTCTCCTTCCAGAGCGCCGCGCGCGTGATCACCACCACCACGTACGGGTTGAACCCCTCGGAGGCCACGAGGAACGTCGCGGGATCGCTGCCCTTGCGCCTCGCCGCGATCGGCTCGGCGGTGATGAAGCACTGCTGCGAGAGGTCCTTGTCCGCGACGAAGCGCGCGACGCCGCCGTCGTACGGCACGACCTTCACCTTGTCGAACCCGTACTTCTTCTTGAGGTACGCGGCGTAGGGCAGGCCCGGCTCGATGGCGAGCGTGCCCGACTTGAGCACGTCGGCGATGCCCTTCGCGCCGCGGCTCTCGTGGGTCATGATGGCCTGCGGCGACGTCTGGAACACGGCGAAGAGCGGGAGCACGTCGGCCCCGCGGGCGCGGGCGGTGAGCACCTCGTCGGCGCCGGCGATGCCGAAATCGACCTGCCCGCCGGCCACCATCTGGACGACCGGCACGCCGGCGCCGCCGCCGAGGATCTCGACGTCGAGCCCCTCCTTCGCGAACGCGCCCGCCTCGCGCGCGGCGTAGAACCCGCCGAACTCGGGCTCCGGGACCCAGTTGAGGGCGAGCTTCACCTTCGCGGCCGGCGCGCTCCCTGGCGCGGAGGCGGCCGGCGCGCTCCCTGGCGCGGAGGCGGCCGATGAGCGCCCGTCGCCCTCGGGCGCTTGCGAGCGCGAGCAGGCCGGGGCGAGGAGGGGGACGGCGACGAGCGAGGCGAGGCGCTGGAGGAACAGCCGGCGGCTGTCGAAGGAGTGCATCACCGATTGATCTCCGAAGGATGCCAGCGCCGCAAGAGCCGCTTGCCGGCGAGGTCGACGGCGCCGAACAGCGCGAGGCCGAGCCCGGAGGCGAGCAGCACGGCGGCGAACAGCAGATCCGTGCGAAGCTGGCGGTACGCCGAGAGGACCAGGATGCCGAGGCCGGCGGCGTCCTCCGAGAAGCCGGCGACGAACTCCCCCACGATGGCGCCGATGACGGCGAGGCCCGCCGCGATCCGGAGCCCGGTCACGATGTGCGGGAGCGCCGACGGCAGCTCGAGCTTGCAGAGCGTGGCGAAGCGGCGGGCGCCGTAGAGCCGGAAGAGGTCGCGCAGCGCGGGCTCGACGGAACGCAGGCCGGTCAGCGTGTTCGCGATGACCGGGAACACGGAGACGATGAACGCGGAGACAGCGACAGCGCGCAGGCCGGGGCCGCACCAGAGCACGAGCAGCGGGGCGATGGCGACGATCGGGACGGTCTGCAGGAAGACGGTATAGGGATACAGCGCCCGCTCGAGCGGCCGCGACGAGGCGAGCGCGACGGCCGCGAGCACGCCGACAGCGGCGCTGAGGCAGAAGCCGGCGAGCGCGGCCTTCGCCGTCGTGAGCGCGCCGGCGAGCAGGGTGGCGGCGTCGCCGGCGCCCGCGCGCGCCACGTCCGAGGGGGGCGGCAGGAGGTAGGCGGGGATGCTCAGGGCGCGGGCGAGCGCCTCCCAGAGCGCGAGCAGGAGGACGAGCGCGGCGAGCGGCGGCGCGACGGTGTGGAGGAGCGTGGGTCGCACGGCTGGGGCCTCTTAGCGCGAGGCCGCCGCGCCAGGAAGGTGGGAGACGCGCCGCGCGCGGTGCCGCGCGCGGCGGTGTCAGAGCTGGGCTACTTGCCCTTCTTCGCGGGCGCGGCCGGAGGAGGCGACGCCTTGGCGGTCGCGGCTGCCTTCTTCTGGTTCTTATCCGCCGTGTCCTGCTTCTTCTGTCGCTCTTTGGCCTTCGGAGATTTGTCACCCATGGGAGCACCGCCTCGGTGGATGCGTTGGTAAAACTCCACCTCGAACGAGGCTACCATCGCCTCCAGCGGCGAAGTCACGAACTTTGTACTGCGCCGTCGATAGCATTCCGGGCTCGCTCGTCCGCCCGCCGGCAGGGGACGGCGGCCTCAGCGTGGCCGCTGGCGCCTCGGGCGTGTGCGGCCGCGCGGCGGTCGACGGCTGTCCACGGCGTGGACACCGACCGCCCACCGGCTGGGCGCTGGCGGGGCCGATGCTCCAGGAAAGCGCTCGAAAACACGGCATCTCGAGCGGGCACCGGGCTTGCTGAACAGACCGGACGAAGGGCACCGAGATGCGCCGCTGTCCGCCGGCGCTCACCGGGCCCAGAGGGAACCCGTCATGAGAGCCACGTACCGGAATGATGAGGACGTCGCCCGTTTGCATATCGAGTCGCTGCTCGCGCGCCATCGCGAGCGGGTCGAGGCGATTCAAGGACGCCTCGGTCGGATCTATGTCCGTCGCGTCGCCCGGTCCCTGGCCGGCCAGGCCGCCCTGGGCGGCGCCGTCCTCGTCGTCGTGGCCGCGGCGGCGGCAGCCGAGTCTGTCCTCGGCATCCTCCGCGAGGGCGTCGCCACGGCGGCGTTGCTCGGCGCGTGGGCGATGGCCGCGCTCGCGTACGCCGCCGGTCGCAAGCTCGCCGCCGGGCGGCTCCGGCGCGCGCTCTCGCGCGAGATCGAGCGCAGCGGCGACGTGCACGCCGATCGCGCGAGGCTCGAGGCCTCCGCGCCCGAGGCGCGCGTGCGCTGCATGATCGACGCGGAGGAGCGCCGCAGCGTCGCGCTGCCGCTCGCCGGCTTCGCTGTGCTCGCGCCGCTCACGCTGCACCTCGTCGTCTACTGCCTCGTCAGCGGCTGGTCCCTCCCGTGGAGCGCGCTGCTCGAGGGCTTCGACGGCTGGGTTTGCCTGAGCCTGGCCATCGTGGGCCACGTGCACGTCATCGTCGCGTACCTGGCCTTCCGCTACGCGCGGGCGCTCCACGAGGCGCCGACGCGCGTCCTCGCCGATGACCCGCCGCCGGGCGCCCTGCGCGCGCTCGGCTACGCGACGCTCGCGGCCTGTATCCCGGGCCTGATCTTCTTCGTGATCCCCCCGATCCTCGTCGCCGTGACGGGCGCCTTCGTCGTCCCCGCGTTCGTCCTCGCCCGCGAGCGCCTCCTCGAGGAGCGGCGCTGGCTCGACGCGCAGCGAGACATGGCCGCGGCAGGCCGTGCGCGATGAGGTAGCTCACAGCGCACCTTCAGCGCAGCGCGTTGGCCCACGATTTTTACGCCGCCACGGACGGGACGGTGCACGTGCGTCTGGCGGTGCGCGGACGGTTCGTGGCACCTTCCGCCCGTGGCTTCCGGTGGCGGCATCTCGTTCATCGAGCTCGTCGCCCTCGGTTGGTCCTCGGCCGCCGCGGCGCCGGCGCCGATCCCCATTCGCGTCGACTTCGACGCCCCGCCGGATTGCTCGACGGCGGAGCAGCTCTACGAGGGCATCCACGCCCGGTCCGAGCGCGTGCAGCTGGCCGCGGAGGGTGAGGAAGGCTGGGAGGTCCGCGTCCGGCTGCGGCGCGTCGGGGCCCGCGTCCGCGGCGAGCTGCGTGTGATCCACGAGCGCGGCGCGACGGACATCCGGACCGTCGACGGCACCTCGTGCGACACAGTGGTCCAGGCGCTCTCGTTCACCGCGGCGCTCGCGCTCGACAAGGTGGCCGAGGAGACGGAGCCGCCGCCGGCGCCGCGGCCGTCGCCTGTCGCGCCGCCGCCGCCGCCGCAGCCCGCTGTCGTCGCGCCGGCGCCGGAGCCGGAGCGGCCGCCGTTCCGGCTCGAGCTCGGCGCACAGGTCGTCTTGACGCAGGTCGTCTCGCCCGGCATGAACCTCGGCGGCGCGCTCGTCGCCCGGTTGACCCAGCGCACCGGCAGCGCGCTGAGCCCTTCCTTCGGCCTGTCGCTGATCCACGCCCGCAACGACCTGATTCCGGGCGCTGACCGAGCATCTGTCCAGTGGACGTCTGCCACGCTCACCGCATGCCCGCTGCGCTGGGAGATCGCCCGCGCCGTCAGCGCAGCGCCGTGCATCACGGCGTCCGGCGGCTGGCTCGATGCGACGGGACAGGGGATCACGAGCCCGGAGTCCGCCGCGCGATCGTGGTGGAGCGCCGGCGGCCTCGCGCGCGCCGCGTTATCGCTCGGCGTGAGCACGGCCCTGGAAGTCGAGGCGGGCCTCGCCGTGCCGTTGTTTCGTCGTCGTTTCACCATCGGGTCTCCGGCGGAGACGATCGCCGAAACCCCTGTGATTTCGCCGCTCGCGAGCGTCGGGATCGTGCACACCTTCTGAGCCGGGCTTCTGGTGATCACTTTGACGCGCGTCGGGAATCATAGCGCATCATGGACGGCACCCCGACGCTGGGCCGCACGCGCGCTACCCCTTACGACCCGCGGCACCTGCGCCGGTCTGGCCTTGACTTGTCGTTTTCCACGAAGATCTCCTGTTTCTCGATGTCATGCCTTGCCTCGTGGTGAAGGTGAGCATGGGCGTCGGGGTGATGACGGCGGTGGCTTTGCCTGACACGGATCCGGCGGACAAGGCACCATCGGCCGCGCGCGTGAGCCAGCGAGATGCGCGTCTGCGGCGGATGGTCGACGCTCATCTCGATTTCATCGGTCGGGTGCTCCGCAACGCGGGCACCCCCGCCGCCGAGATCGATGATGCGGTGCAGCGCACCTTCATTGCCGCCGCCCAGCGGCTGGACGACGTCCGGCCGGGCGCGGAGAAGAGTTTTCTGCTCCAGACGGCGCTCAACGTGGCCGCCCACGCCCGACGGAGCGCGGCGCGCCGGCGAGAGGTCCCGGCGGCCGAGCCGCCGGAGGTGGTGGACGCGGCGACACCCGAGCAGCTCACGAGCCAGAAGCGAGCCCGCCAGATGCTAGATCAGGTCCTCGACCAGATGGAGCCGGATCTGCGGACGGTGTTCGTGCTGTACGAGTTCGAGGAGATGAGCATGGTGGAGATCGCCGGTGTGATCGGGATCCCACAGGGCACCGTGGCCTCGCGGCTTCGGAGGGCCAGGGCAGATTTTCGCGAGCGCGTACGCGCGCTCGAGCTCGTCACGACGAGCGAGGTGAGACGATGACCGAACCACGTCGCCTGCTGGAAGAGAGCGACAGCCCGCTCGAGCGCGCGCTGCTGAGCGCCGGCACTTCCTGTGCCACATCCTCGGAGACGCGCGCCAAGACGCTGGCCGCCCTGGGCCTCGCCGGCGCGGCTGCGCTGTCGAGCGCCGCTGCGCCCGCGGCGCTCTCCGCGGCGGGGACCGCTGCGGCGTCCTCACCGGTCGTCGCGAAGCTCGGCTGGACCAAGATCCTGATCGCGCTCTCGACGGTGGGCGCGCTGGCCGGGATCCCCGCCGGGTACCTCGCCTGGCGCGGGAGCCAGGCGCCGCCGCCCGCCGCTGTCGACCGCTTCGCCGGCGCGCTCCCGGGCCCGATCGAGAGGGCGATGCCGCAAGCGGCGCCGGCGCCCGTGGAGGTCGCCGCGGAGCAGGCCGCCGCCCCGGCGCCTGCGCGCAGCCCCCGCGCCGCAGCCGCCACGAAGCCCGGCGCGAAGGCGACCCCGGCGACCGCGGAGAGCGCCGCCCTCCAGGCCGAGCTCAATGCCCTCGACGCGGCGCGCTCGACGCTCTCCAGCGGGAACGCACAGGGCGCACTCTCGCTGTTGGACGCTTACACGCGGGAACATCCGCGAGGCCGGCTGAGCCTCGAGGCCGAGGTCCTGCGGATTGACGCACTCGCGAAGAGCGGCCGGACCGACGCCGCAGCGCAGCGCGCCGAGGCGTTTCTGCGCCGGCACCCGAACAGCGTGCTTGCCTCCCGGGTCCGGCGCTATGTAAACGATTAAGCTTCGGGTCATGCGCTGCCCCGTTCCCCTCCGCCGGCTCCTCCGAGCGTCCCGCATCGGCTGTGCGTGTGTGGCGCTCTGCGCGCTGCCGGCGTGCGTGACGACGGTGGACTGGCTCGGCGGCCCCGGCAGCACCGGCAGCGCCGGCAGCGCCGGCAGCGCCGGCAGCGCCGGCAGCGCCGGCGGTACTGGCAGCACCAGCGGCACCGGCGGTGCGGGCGGCACCGGCGGCGGCGAAGGTGGCCTGAGCAGCGACGATCTCCGCCCGCTGACCGGTCCGGATGCGTACCCCAACGTTCTCCGCGACGTGCTCGGCAAGACGGACGAGGAGATCGCGGAGAAGCTCGAGGACAGGTTCAACCAGCTCTTCTACGGCGACCCGTACACGGAGGCGATCTACTACCCGGTGCTCGGCACCGTCGATCAGGCCTTCATCTACGATGTCCTGCACATGGATGTGCGCACCGAGGGCATCGGCTTCGCGATGATCATCACGGTCGAGCTCGACAAGCGGAGGGAGTTCGACCGGCTCTGGCAGTACGCCAGGACGGAGCTCCGGTATGCGACCGGGCCCAACGCAGGTTATCTCCGGTCGTGGTGCGATATCCCCGGCGGCAAGGCGCCCTGCGTCGACCCGTTTGGCCAGCAGCAGATCGCGATGGCGCTGCTCTTCGCTCATGGCCGGTGGGGGAGCGACACGGGGAGCCTCGATTACGGTGCGGACGCGCTCGCCCTGCTCGATGTGATGCGGCACAAGGAGGAGCGGAACGGGGGCGTCGTCTCCGGCGTGACGAACATGTTCGACGCGGAGACGAAGCTCGTCTTCGACATTCCGCACGTCGCGGCGGCGAACACCACCCGTCCCTCCATCGAGATGCCCGCGTATTACGAGCTCTGGGCGCAGGCCACGGGGGACCCGTTCTGGTCCGAGGCCGCGGCGAGCGCGCGCGCGTACTGGAAGCAGGTCGCCCACCCGCGCACCGGGCTCATGCCGGAGCGCGCCGACTTCGGCGGCACCCCGTTGCCCGGCTCGGACGACTTCGGGGCGCAGGCCTACCGCACGCCGCTGAACATGGCGCTCGACCACGTCTGGTTCGGGGTCGACCCGTGGCAGGTGGAGGAGGCGGACCGGCTGCTGGCGTTCTTCTCGGAGCAGGGCATCGACGACTATGGCGGGGCGTACACGCTGGAGGGCGAGGCATCCAGCGTCCCGATGAGCCGTGAGGCGGCGCTCATCTTCATGAACGGCGTCACGGGCCTCGTCGCGGAGAACGAAGATCGCGCCGCGTACATCGAGGCGGCGTGGTCGATGCCGCCGTCGACCGGGACGCCTCGCTACTACTCGGGGCTGCTCCACCTGCTGTCGCTGCTGACGCTCAGCGGTCAGTTCCGCGTTTACTGAGCCTCTCGCGTCCGCGGCGGCGCTCATTCAAAGCGCAGGTGGTGGATCGACGACGCGCGCTCGCCGCGGAGCAGGCGAGGCACCCTGTTCACGCCGCGCAGCGCGCGCTCCATCGCCGGCGTCACCTCGCCGTCGCCGATCGGCCGTAGCCGCGGATAGCGCGCCACGGCGCCGTCCGCCGCCGGGATCTCCAGGCACGCGCGCAGCCGCGGCGGCGTCCGCAGCGGCGGGTGCGCCTCGTGATCGAGGATGAGCTCCGTGCCCTTCGCGAGGCGCGCGGACGCGCGCGTGAAGAAGGCGTCGACGAGCCCGGGCGGCTGCCGCTCCAGCGCGCCCTCGGCGATGAGGAGCGTGGGCACGTCGCCCGCGTCGCGGAGGCAATCCATCCAGCCCGTGCAGGCGATCGAGCAGGACCTCGCGATCGCGTGGCGGTCCGACGTCTGCCACAGGCGATGCGCGCACTTGAACTCGGCCACGTGCGGCGGATCGATGTCCACCCAGCGGAGCCTCCCGTTGTCGACGCGCGAGAAGCGCGTGCAGAGCCCGGCGTCGAGCGCGATGGCGAGGCCGTCCGGGTTCCGCTCGAAGTAATGCCGGACGAGCCCGTCGACGACCATGGTGCGCACCGCCGTGGTCCGGAGCGCGCGGTCGTCGAAGCTCTCCGGATCGACGTCGAGCGTGGCCAGCATCGCCTCGGCCCACGGGTCGGCGAAGCCGAGATCCGGGAACCGCACGCGCGCCGCGGCGCGCCCGACGAGCGAGAGCACCGCGCCCCTGGGGACGGTCGTGGAGCTCATACGCCCTCCGTGCGGCGCGGGGCGCGATGCCGCGCGGGCGCGCGCGTGCCCCGGAGCCGGCGCGTCACGACGCCACCCCGCCGCCGCCCCGGACGACCTCGTCGACGAGCGCGCGCTCGAGGCGCAGCACCGCGGACGCCTCCGGGAGCCTCGCCGTGGACAGGCCGTCGAGGAGCGCCGCGAGCTTGTCGTAGTCGGGCGCCTGCGCCTTCCAGTTCGCGATCGGGTACGCCTCGTAGAGCCCGCGCGTGAGCCGCGAGGGCGTCAGCACCGAGACGCGCGCCTCCGGGTGCCAGAGCTGCAGGTGCCAGAAGCCGCGCGCGACGAAGTACTCGAACTTCCGCCCGCCGAAGAGGCGCACCTCCCACCCCGCGACGACGAGCGCCAGCTCGCGCTCGCGAGGATCGTGCGGCGGCGGCGGCCAGCCCTCCACGCCAGCGGGCTCCACGAGGCGCCCCGCATCGGCGCGCGGAGGGCGGCCGCGGGCGGAGAGGACCGTGCGCGCGCTCACGAGACGTGTTCCTTGTGCACGTCGCACCAGGGGAGAGCGGCGAGCGCTGCGCCGCAGGAAGGGCTCGGGGCAGGGGGCATGGTTCGGCTCACGTTGGCTCCGTTGTTGATATTGAAAGTGATGTTCAACTTCGATACGTGGGGCTCCACGGGGTGTCAAGAAAAACCGGCATCGGCGGCGGCGAGCAGCTCCGGCAGAGGAGGGCCGCCGAGCCCCGGCCATCGCGGATAGAATGCGCGTCCGATGAAGCCTCTCCGTGCGGTATGTCCGCCCCCCGTCCCGCCCGGGTCTGCCGTGGCCCTCCTCCTCGCGCTGGCGGCGGTGAGCTGCGGCGCAGGGGACAGCAAGATGAGCCCCGGCGGCGACCCGACAGGCGTGGGCGGCGGCGAGAGCCATGGCGGCGGGAGCGCCGCCGAGGGCAGGGCGGGCGGTGGCAGCGCGGAGGCTGGCGGCGTGGGCGCGGGCAGCGTGAGCGGCGCCGCGGACGCGGGCATCGAGGTCGGCGGCCCGGGCGCGGGCAGCGTGGTCGGCGCCGCGGATGCGGGCATCGAGATCAGCGGCCCGGGCGCCGGAAGCGTTGTCGGCGCCGCGGACACGGAGCTCCGCGTGGTCAGGATCATCGCCATCGGCGACACCGGCGAGGGCAACCTCGCGCAGCACCAGGTCGCCGACCGGATGAGCGAGAAGTGCATCGAGGTCGGAGGCTGTCACGCCGTGATCATGAACGGCGACAACTTCTATGCTCACGGCGTGACCGACACCAGCGATGCGCAGTGGGGACCGAAGTTCGAGCAGCCCTACGACAGACCGGGCCTGAACGGACTGCCGTTCTACGCGGTGCTCGGCAACCACGATCACGGCCCGAGCAGCAGCGGCGTGCGGCAGGCGCAGATCGACTACTCGCAGCTGCCTGTGGGCGGCGGGCAGGGCAAGCGGGTGAGCGACAAGTGGCACATGCCCGCTTCGTATTATGATGTTCGCATTCGCCACGTCCATCTCTTCGGGATCGATACGATCGACTTCACCTCGAACGATCAAGCGGACGACATGAGCGCGCGGGTCGCCGCCTCGGACGCCACGTGGAAGATCGTCTTCGGCCATCACCCACGCTACACGTCGGGAGATCACTTCCTCGACAACGACTCGTTCGGGAGCTCCGGGATGTACGCCATGCAGCGGGCGATCTACTGCGGGGCCGACATGTACATGGCCGGCCATGATCACAACCTCGAGTTCATCGACAAGGGGCGCGACCCGGGCTGCCCGAACACCTATTTCGCCATCAGCGGCGCCGGCTCGAAGACCCGAGCGGCGTCCGCCGCCGTCCCGGCCGACCCGCGGCAGCTCTTCTACACGGATGCGATCGAGGGCTTTGCCTACCTGCGGTTCGAGGGCGACTCGCTGCGCTTCGAGTTCATCGACAAGCTCGGCGCGGTGCTCTACGTGAAGGAGATCACAAGGTAGCCGAGCGCCGCGCGCGGGCGGGGATCAGCGCCGCTCGCTGTCGCCCGGCGCGCCGGCGCTCGCGCTGTCGTCGGGCCGCCTGCCGAAGGAGATCGTGCTCTCGGTCCCGGCGAGCATCCGCCGGATGTTCGGGGTGTGCTTCAGCCAGATGAACGCGCCGAGGAGGAGCGAGAGGCAGAGCACGGGGGCGTGCCGCTCGCCGAGGAGCCAGAGGAAGAGCGGCAGCGCGAGCGCGCCGGCGAGCGAGCCGGCCGAGACCATGCGGGTCGCCCGCACGACGAGCGCGAAGACGGCCAGCGCGGCGAGCGTGGACCGCGGCGCCAGCACGAGCAGCACACCGCAGGACGTCGCGACGCCCTTGCCGCCCCGCAGGCCGAGGAACACCGTGTAGTCGTGCCCCAGCACGGCGGTGAGGCCGCCGGCCGCCGCGACCCACCCGCCCGGCGCGGCGGTGAGCCACGACGCGAGCGGCCCGGCGACGAGCGCGCCCTTCGCCATGTCCGCGGCCAGGACGGCCAGGCCGGGCTTCCAGCCGAAGGCGCGAAGGACATTGGTGGCGCCGATGTTCCCCGAGCCCAGCGCGCGGAGTTCGACCCCTTTGACGAACCGCGCAAAGAGGTAGCCTGTCGGGATCGCTCCGAGGAGGTAGGCGAGGACCAGATAGATTGCCGTCATCGGGCGCCTCCGTGCCCGCGTGCACCGGGGATGTAGCATGCGACGCGGCGAGCTTCAGGGCCGCTCTGGCGATCGCGACCATGGTACTCTGCGAGCATGGCCAACGCCTCGCCCGCTTCGACCCGGAACGGCCGCGCCCCCAAGATCGCGCTCGTGCTCGCCGGGGGCGCTGCCCGCGGCGCCTACGAGGTCGGCGTCGTGCAGCACATCCTCGAGGAGGTCTCTCGCGACATCGGCCGCGACGTGCCGCTCGACATCCTGTGCGGCACCTCGGTCGGCGCGATCAACGTCTGCGGCCTCGCGGCGTTCGCGGACGAGTCGCGCAGCCGCGCCCGGCGGCTCGCCGCGGTGTGGACGCGCCTCCGGATCGACGACCTCGTGCGGCTCGACGTGCGCGGCGTGCTCGCTGTCGGGCACGATCTGCTCCGCGGCGGGGCCGCGAGCGCGCCCGCGAGCGGCGTCCGCACCGCGCTGCTCGACACGTCGGGCCTCGAGCGGCAGATCGCGGAGGCCGTGCCGTTCGAGCGGATCGACGAGCACCTCGAGAGGGGGCTCCTGTCGGCGGTGACTGTGTCGACGACCCTGGTGAAGTGCGGCCGCACGGTCGTCTTCGTCCACCGCCGCGAGCCCGGGCTGCCGCCCTGGAGCCACGATCCGACGATCGCCCCGCGCGCCACCGCGCTCCGCGCCCAGCACGCGCTCGCCTCGTCCGCTGTCCCGATCCTGTTCCGCCCGGTGAGCATCGACGGCGAGCTCTACTGCGACGGCGGTCTGCGCCAGAACGTCCCGCTGTCGCCGGCGCGGCGCCTCGGGGCCGACGGCGTGATCGTCGTCAACCCGCGGTACATCGAGCCCGCCTCGTCCACGGCCGATCGCGAGGCGCCGGGCCTCCCGGGGCCCCTGTTCCTGCTCGGAAAGACGCTGAACGCGCTGATGCTCGACCGGATCGACAACGACCTGGCGCGCCTCGAGAGCATCAACGGGATCCTCGAGGCGGGGCGGCGCCGCTACGGCGAGACCTTCGTCGACGAGCTGAACGACGAGCTCGGGCTCCCGCCCGGGCGCTCGCTCCGGCCGCTCCGGTCGCTGCTCATCCGCGCTTCCAAGGACATCGGCAGCCTGGCGGCGGAGTTCGTGCGGTCCCCGGCGTTCCGCGCGCGGACCACGAGCGTGCTCGGCCGCGTGATGCGCCGCCTCGCCGAGGGCGACGAGCGGCGCGAGGCCGACTTCCTGTCGTACCTGCTGTTCGACGGGGAGTTCGCCGGGAGGCTCATCGAGATAGGCCGCGCGGACGCGCGCGCGCGGCACGAGGAGCTGTGCGCGTTCTTCGAGAAGGCGCTGAGCCCGGGGGGGTTCGACGCGCGGGATCGGTGAGCTCGGGAAGCATGTCGTAGCGCGCGCCGACCTCCGCGCGATCGCCGGGCGGGGCCGGCGGTGTAGACTCGCGCCGCGAGCATGGCACCTTCGGATCCCTTCGGCTGGGTGGGCGCGACGATCGGCGGCAAGTACCGGCTCGACGCCGTGGTCGGGGAGGGGGGATTCGGCGTCGTCTACCGCGGTCATCACCTCGGCCTGGACGAGCCGGTCGCTATCAAGTGCCTGAAGTTGCTCAACAATTTGGCCCCGGCCGAGCGCGAGTCGTTCCAGCGGATGCTCCTCAACGAGGGCAGGCTCCTCCACCGCCTCTCGAGGGCGAACGCCGGCATCGTGCAGGCGCTCGACGCGGGCGCCGCCGTCTCGCCGTCGGGCGAGTGGACGCCTTACCTCGTTCTCGAGTGGCTCGAGGGCGCGCCGCTCGACCGTGACATCGCCGAGCGGCGCGCCCGCGGCGAGGCGGCGCGGCCGCTCGCCGAGGCGGTCGCCCTGCTCGCGCCCGCGGCGCACGCGCTCGAGGCCGCGCACGCGCAGGGCGTCGCCCACCGCGACGTCAAGCCGGCCAACCTGTTCCTCGCGGAGATCGGCGGCCGGCCGACGATGAAGGTCCTCGACTTCGGCATCGCCAAGGTGCTCAGCGAGCTCTCGAGCATGACGCAGGCGATGGCCCAGACGGGGAGCACGCTCCGGGCCTTCACGGTGCATTACGGCGCGCCGGAGCAGTTCCACCACCGCTTCGGCGCGACCGGACCGTGGACCGACGTCTTCGCGCTCGCCCTGGTGCTCATCGAGGTAGCGTCGGGCAACCGCGCCCTGCTCGGGGGCGACGTCACGCAGCTCTACATCGCCGCGACCGATCCGGCGTTCCGCCCGAGCCTGCGCGGCGCGGGCGCGACAGCGCCCGAGGCCGTCGAGGCGGTGGTGCGCCGCGCGCTCGCTGTCGAGCCGCGCGAGCGCTACCGCTCGGCGGGCGAGCTCTGGGCGGCGCTCGAGGCCGCGATGGCCACGGCCGAGCCCGACGACGCCGGCGTGTCGGCCCCGCCCGCCGGCGCGCTGCCCGCGCCCGCCGGCGCGCTGCCCGCGCCCGCCGGCGCGCTGCCCGCGCCCGCCGGCGCGCCGCCCGCGCCCTCCCTCACCACAATAGGCGGCCTCACCGCGAGCGCCGCGCCGCCGGCCGCGCCGCATCCGGCGCCGCCCCAGGCCGCGCCCGCGGCCGCCCCAGGCGCTCCGCGGCGGCGCCTGCTGCTCGCGCTCGGCTCGGCGGCCGCGCTGGCCGCCGTCGCGGTCGCCGTCACCCTCGTCCGGCCCGGCGCCCGGGACGCCGCGCCCCCGCCGCGCGCGCGCGGCGGCCCGACAGCGCCGCCTGTCAAGCCGGCGCCCTCGCCCGACATGGTCCGGGTGCCGGCGGGCCGGTTCTCGATGGGCAGCGCCAGGGGGGGCAAATCCGAGCGGCCGCCGCACGAGGTGACGCTCACCCGCGCGTTCGACCTCGATCGCACCGAGGTGACGGTCGCCGCGTACCAGCGCTGCGTCGAGGCGGGCCGGTGCACGCCGAGCGGCCTGCACGGCCCCCGCGCGACCGACGCCGACGTCGCGCAGCGCGGCGCGCTCTGCACCGCGGCCGACCCCGCGAAGGCGCAGCACCCCGTCTCGTGCGTCGATCAGGCGCAAGCGGCGGCGTACTGCGCGTTCGTCGGCAAGCGGCTCCCGACCGAGGCCGAGTGGGAGTACGCCGCGCGCGGCACCGACGGCCGCGAGTTCCCGTGGGGCAACGATGCGCCGGGGTGCGCGCAGGCCGTCGTGTCGCGATCGCCAGCGCAGGCCTGCGGCGGGCGCGGCACGCAGGACGTCGGCTCGGCGAAGGCGGGGGCGAGCCCGTCGGGCGCGCTCGACATGGCAGGCAACGTCTGGGAGTGGGTGGCCGACGGCTGGGACCCAGGCGCCTACGCGAAGGGCGCCCGGACCGATCCGCTCGTCCCGGCGACCGGCAGCAAGGGCGTGCTCCGCGGAGGCTCGTGGGACTTCTCGGCGAGCACCGCCCGATCGACGTACCGGCTGGCGTTCGACCGCGAGGCAGGCGACGTCTCGACCGGCTTCCGCTGCGCTCGCTCGATGGACTGAGCGCCACCGCCCGGGGCCGAGAGGCCACCTTCCTGCCGCGCCGGGGATAGGCTATCTGTACGATCTTGATCGAACGTGGAGCCGAACAGCTTGCCGCTACGTAGGATAACAAGGAGAAGTGTAGTCGCGCCCTGGCGCACGAGGTCGGATCTCACGAGTGCGTCCCCGAGCGCAGGTCGCCGGGGACGACGAGGCCGCGCCTGGTGAGCGACGGCGCACCGAGCTCTCCCGTTCAACCAATCCGAGCGCACAGGAGCCCATGCAAGAACCCGAGAAGATGATCTCCCTCGAGGAGCGCCGAATGCAGCGCGTCATCAACGCGGTGGCGCTCGCATCCGCCGGAGAGATCGCGCTCGCCCTGAAGCTCCTCGAGGGTCTCGAGCAGGACTCCTTCGGGGTGGTCGAGGAGGCGCTGCGCATCTTCCTCTCCGAGCTCTCCGAGGCCACGCAGCAGAACACCCAGGCGCTCGCCGCGCTCGCCGCCTCCAAGCGCGAGCTCGAGAGCCAGCTCGAGACGATCCAGCGCCAGGAGCGCGCGATCCGGGAGCTCTCGGTGCCGATCATCGACATCTGGCACGGCATCCTCACGCTCCCGCTCGTCGGGCTGTTCGACTCGATGCGGGCCGTCGAGGTCACCGAGCGGCTCCTCGCGCGCGTCGCGGACGACAGCGACGTCGAGTGGGTGATCCTCGACCTCACCGGCGTGACGGTCGTCGACACGATGACCGCCCAGCACCTCATCAAGCTGGCCCAGGCCGTGCAACTCCTCGGCGCGCGCTGCATCCTCACCGGGCTGGGCGGTCACGTCGCGGGCACGCTCGTGACGATCGGCGTCTCGCTCGATGAGCTGAGCCCGATGCGCAGCCTCCGGGAGGGGCTCAGGTTCTGCTTGGCGCAGCGCAAGGCATACGACCTCACCGAGGTGATCCGCCGGAGCGTCGAGCGGATGGACGCGTCGCGCGAGACGGACTCCTGACCGTCGAGACGTCCAGCGGAGAGCGCGCCGTGAGCGGCACCACCGCTCACGCGCTCGCACCTGCGCTCGCCGGGCGCCTCGAGTGCGGCTCGTCTTTGCCGAACGCCGGCCGTATGCCAAGGGATTCGAACCCGCCGCATGAAGAACCCGACGATCCCTGCTCGTTTCCAGGACACAGCAGAAGCCCGCCGCCGCTTTGGTGATCAGCTCGATCGCCTGGCGCCCTTCCTGCACCGCGTCGATCCTGTCGCCGACGCCGTCGTGGACGCGTTCGCGTCGATGCCCTCGGGCCAGGGCTTCCGCCTGCTCGAGGCCGCCCTCGCGCGCGGCATCGACGCGGTGCCCGACGCCCCGGCCGAGCTGCGCGCGCTCTTCGCGGCCGTCGATCACGTGCCGCTCTGGGTCGACTGGGAGGCCGTGAACCGCGGCGGGACGGCGTTCCTGCGCACGGGCATTCTCGGCGGCATCCTGCTCGCGATGCAGGCGCTCATCCTCGGGTATGCCTCGCCGGGCGGGAACAAGCCGCTCGTCTTCTCGGGGAGGCTCCGCGAGCAGGCCCCGCGACGCCTCGGCGAGACGAGCCGGTTCGTCCACGCCGTGAGCCTGGCGGACGGGATGCGCCGCTCCGGCGAGGGCTTCGCGATCACCGTGAAGGTGCGCGTCATGCACGCCCAGGTGCGGCGCCTCATCCGCGCGAGCGGCCGGTGGAAGACGGAGCTCTGGGGCGAGCCGATCAACCAGCACGACATGGTCGCGACAGCGCTGCTCTTCTCGGTCGCCGTGCTCGACGGCTTCGACAAGCTCGGCTACCACATCCCGCCCGCGCAGAAAGAGGATCTCGTCCACCTCTGGCGCTACGTCGCCCACGTCATCGGCGTCGAGCCGGAGCTCATCCCCGGGTCCTACGCCGAGGCGAGGCGCCTGGCCGAGATGATCTTCGCCACGCAGGGCGCCCCGGACAACGACTCGCGCCTGCTCGTGAGCGCGCTGCTCTCCCACGGGATCGGCAGCGGGTGGACCGAGAGCCAGCGCCGTCGCGCCGAGCAGCTCGTGTCCATCTTCTGCAGCGTCTCCCGCAGCGTGCTGGGCGAGGATCTCGCCGATCAGCTCGGGGTGCCGCGGCAGAGCTCCCTCCTCACCGTCCCGCTCCTCCGCGCGATCGCCGCCGCCTCGAGCCGCGCGCACGCGCTGCCGTCGCTGCAGCACTTCGCGCTCGACCTCGGCGATCGCTACTGGCAGCGCTCCGTCGCCGTCGCCCTGGGCGGCCGCCCGGCCGACTTCGCGCCTCCGGAGGGGTTCGTCGGCAGGGGGACGTGAGGGACGGCCGCCGCGCGGCCAGCCGAGCGCGATGCGGATCTCCCCGAGGCCGCGTCCCGGGGGCGCGCCACAGGCGGTCGGGGTTGAAGAGCGCTCCGGTTCTGCGGTACGGACCTCCGTCATGGAGATCATTCCCTACGGTGGTTGGAAGCGCGCTGCGCGGCTCGTCTGCGGCGACACGGAGCTCGTCGTCACCCTCGACATCGGCCCGCGGATCATCCGGTATGGCGTCATCGGCGGCCCGAATGAGCTCTGCGAGATCCCCGAGGACCTGGGCGCGACCGGCGGGACCAAGTACAGGTTCTATGGCGGCCACCGGCTCTGGATCGGCCCCGAGGACGAGCTGCGGACGCTGCAGCCCGACAACGATCCGGTGGACTACCGGGAGGAGAACGGCGCGCACGTGTTCCGGCCCCCGGCGGACAGGTACGGAATGCAGAAGGAGATCCGCATCACGGCGGACCCCGCGGCGGGCAGGTTCGTCCTCGATCATTCGATCGAGAACCACGGCGCCTATGCGGTCGAGTTCACGCCGTGGGCGCTCACCGTGATGGCGGGCGGCGGCGAGTGCCTGCTCCCGCACGCCCCGTTCTTCCCGCACCCCGACCGCCTCCTGCCCGCGCGGCCCCTCGTGCTCTGGTCGTACACCGACATGGCCGATCCCCGGTGGACCTGGGGCAAGCGCGTGGTCCGCCTTCGGCATGTGGCCGGCAAGAGCCCGCAGAAGGTGGGTGCGCTCGTGAGCCAGGGCTACGCGGCGTACGCGAACCACGGGAACGTGTTCCTGAAGCGGTTCCCGTTCGTCGAGGGCGCCACCTACCCGGACATGGGGGTCAATTTCGAGACCTTCACGAACCAGGACATGCTCGAGGTGGAGTCGCTCGGCCCGCTGCAGCGCGTGGAGCCGGGCGCCCGCGCGCAGCACAGGGAGGCGTGGTATCTCCTGAAGGGCGCGCAGCCGCCCGCCGACGACGGCGCGTGCGCGGACTGGCTCGAGGCGGCGGCGAAGCAGAGACCGCTGTGAGCCGCAGATCCTGAGTCCACCGCCAGCGCGCTCAGCTCAGCTCACCGCCGCGCGGCGATCTTCACGTCACCGAACATCACGCCCCGGGTTATCGGCCGCGCCAGGAAATCGTGCGGGAAGCCGAGCTCGACGGCGCTGGCCTTGTCGAGCCGGGCGCGCTGGCCGTCCGTCAGCCGCACGTCGAGCGCGCCCAGGTTGTCCTCGAGCTGCTCCAGCGTCCGCGCGCCCAGGATCGGCGCTGTCACGGCCGGGTGGAGCAGCGCCCAGGCGAGCGCGATCTGCGCCGGCGTCTTGCCGCTCTCGGCCGCGACAGCCTTCACCACCTCGGCGATGCCGAGGCCCCGCTCCGTCAGCGCGCCGTTGGCGGCGGCGATGTTCTTGCGCGTATCGATGTAATCGGTCCTGAGCCGCCCGAGGCTCGCCTCGACCGAGCGCACCATGCTCTTGCGGTGGTTGCCGCCCGAGTTGGGATCTCCGGGGCGCATGCTGAGCGTGTACTTGGTGGCCAGCACGAGGCGCTCGCGCCGGTCGCCGGCGAGCTCGCCGACGAGCCGCTCCGAGGTGCCGTTCGTGTACTTGTTGGCCGTGTCGATGAAGTTCCCCCCGCGGTCGAGGTAGACATCGAGGATGCGCCTGGCCTCCTCGCGGTCGCTGCCCCAGCCCCAGTCGGTGCCGAACGTCATCGCGCCGAGGGCCAGCGGGGAGACGCGCAGGCCCGAGCGCCCCAGCAGCCGGTAGGTATCGAGAGAGAGAGCGTTGGTCATGGTGGGCTCCACAGGTGCGGCGGGCGCGTCAGGCGCCCTGCCTGGACCCGGACCTTATGGCGCTGGCTCCCTGCAAAAAATCCTGCATGATCGAACGAGCCTGTTAAGCCATGGGTACACAATGCGCGGGAGAGAGTTCGCCGATCTGACAGCGTTCGCGGTCATCGTGGAGCACGGCAGCTTCGCCCGCGCGGCGGCGCACCTGCGCGTCTCGCCGTCGGCCCTCAGCCAGACGATCCGGGGGCTGGAGGAGCGGCTCGGCGTGCGCCTCCTGAACCGCACCACGCGCAGCGTCGCGCCGAGCGAGGCGGGGGCGCGGCTGCTCTCGCGGCTGGCCCCGGCGCTGACCGAGCTGGACGCGGCGGTCGCGGACGTGAAGGCAGTGGGGGACAGGCCCGCGGGCGTGCTCCGGATCAACACGGCGCGGGTGGCCGCGCTCTGGGCGCTCGCCCCGCTCTTCGGCCGGTTCCTCGAGGCGCACCCGGACATCGTGCTCGACGTGGTTGTCGAGGACGCGATCGCCGACATCGTCGCGCGCCGCTTCGACGCCGGCGTCCGGCTGGGCGAGCGCCTCGAGAAGGACATGGTGGCCGTGAGGCTGAGCGGTGATCTCACGATGATGGCGGTGGCGTCGCCGGGCTATCTCGCGCGCCACGGCGTCCCCGCGACCCCGCGCGACCTGCACCGGCACCGCTGCATCAACACGCGGTGGCCGACGGACGGCAGCCTGTATCGATGGGAGTTCGAGAAGGGGAAGCAGTCTCTCGAGGTCGCTGTCGACGGCCCGCTCATCGTCAACGACGTGGACCTCGCGCTGCGCGCCGCGGTGGACGGCGTGGGCATCGCCTACGTGTTCGACGAGCAGGCGAGGCCGCTTGTCGAGGCCGGGAAGCTGGTCCAGGTCCTCTCGTCCTGGTCGCCGTCGTTCCCGGGTTTCTATCTGTATTACCCGAGCCGCCGGCAGACGCCGCCGGCGCTGCGCGCGTTCGTCGACTTCGTTCGCCGCGCGGCCCGCCGGAGGCGAGGGCGCGGCGCGCCCGCCCCGCCGTCTCCCCCGGTCTCCACGGAGGAGATGCACGTCGGGTTCCTCCCGGAGGCGTCTACATCGACGATATCAGCTTCACCAGGTGACCGCCTGAGAGGCGCGCGGCCAGGCGCGGCTCGAAGCCAGCCCCGGTCAGGGTGAGAATCGGGCGATCAGGTTGCCGAACTCCTGCGCGACCACCTCGCTCAGCGGCTCGAAGGAAACCCCTTCCGTCATGCGGAAGTTGCGGACCCACACGAGCTCCGTGCGATTGCCGCAAGCCTGGAGCGTCAGGGTCGATTCGAGCTCCTCGATCCCGAGGGACGGCTCGATCAGTCGATATTCGAACCGGTGCTCGTGATGGTCGCGGGCCACGACGAGCAGCCGGATCAGGCCGCCGTCGAGGATGAAGTTCAGCTCGTCGCCCACCGACTTGCCGTTGCCAACCACCCAGTGCAGATCCGTGGCATTCGGCAGCGCGACCTCGAAAAAGCGCTCGAGAGAACCCAGCTTGGCCCACACTTTCCCGACCGGAGCGTCGAGCAGGACCTGTTGCTCGGAGCGATAGCGGTCCGGCCCCGTGACGGTGATGACGGATTGGGTGGGAAGGTCGCACTCGCAACCGAGCGCGAACGACTGTTCAGCCGTCTCCTCCGCGGTCGCCTCCAGGGCGCAGCCCGTGACCAGCAAGCTCCCGCCCACGATGCCCGCCAGGCAGGCGGTATTCTTCAGTCGTGAAATCACTGTTACGCTCCCTTCGATTTCGCGCCCCTGCGCCGTCGTGCCTCCCAGGAGCACGACGGCGCTCGTACCGGGCACGGTCCCTGGCTACACCGCGAGCCGCTCATGGGGGCGCGTGTAGACCAAGGTTTCTATGATGTTCAAGAATGCGTGAGAACGATAACATATGGAAAGTATTGCGCAATAGCTGAACGTCTGGCACCGTCGGTGCTGCTCCGGTTCCGGGCGCATTCGCGACAGTCGATCTCGGAGCGCCGCTCGATCCGTGCTTATCGAGGCGCCGTGACGCGCTCTACGGATCGCCGGGACGGTCAGGCGCAGCGCTGCCGGGTCGAGCGGCCGCGCGCCTCAGGAATCCCTCGATCGCCCGCGCCGACGCCTCCGGCGCGAGCTGCAGCACGAGGTGCGGCGCGTCGACGGTGACGCGCTCGAGGTCGGGCCGCATCCGGCAGAGATCGCGGAGCACGCGCGGCGGCACCAGCGCGTCGCCCGCGGCGGCCAGGTAGAGCAGGGGCACCGCGCAGCGCTGGAGCAGCGCGCGCGCATCCACGGACAGCACCTCGCGCACGCGCGCCGCCATCACCGCAGGGTCGACCGTCTCCACGTTCGCGGCCACGCGCTCGAGCCAGTCGGCGGACGCGCGCGCGCCGACGAGGTAGCGCCGCGAGACGAGCTCCGGCGCGCGCCGGCGGAAGAGCCACGGGCCGACGAGGTGCCGCGCGAGCGACGGGACGAGCCACACCGGGTTCCTGACGAAGGTCGCCACGAGGACCACGCCGACGAGCCCTCCGGGGCGCCGGCACGCCAGCCTGAGCGCGAGCGGCCCCGAGAACGACTCGCCGAGCAGCGCATACGGCCCGTCCGCGGGGAGGCGCTCCGCGACCATCGCCTCGAGGGCGTCGTAGTCGAGCGCCCGGTCCGCGGGGTAGGAGACCACCTCCGGCGCGACGTCGCCGGACAGCGCCGAGAGGAAGGGCTCGAAGAGCGCGCCGGTGCCGTCGAGGCCGGGGAGGAGCAGCAGCCGGAGCGGCGCGTTCACGGGCGCGAGCATCCCCGAGCGCCGCCCGCACGGCAATCCGGCCGCAGCGCCGCGCGCAGGGCTTTGCTCGTCCCGCGCGCTCGGCTATGCGGAGGCTCATGGCGCTCCATCCCCTCGCGGGCCGCAAAGCCCCGCCCGACGTGCTGATCGATCCGGACAAGCTGCGCGCGCAGTACTACAGCGAGAGCCCCGACCCGGGCGATCCGCAGCAGCGCGTCGCCTTCGGCACCTCCGGCCACCGCGGCTCGGCCGCGCGGCGCAGCTTCAACGAGGCGCACGTCCTCGCTGTCGCCCAGGCCATCTGCGAGTACCGCGCGAGGCAGGGCACGACCGGCTCGCTCTACCTCGGCATGGACACGCACGCGCTCTCCGAGCCGGCGCAGCGCTCCGTCATCGAGGTCTTCGCCGCCAACGGCGTCGACGTGATCTTCGCCGAGCACAACGGCGTCACGCCCACGCCTGTCATCTCGCACGCGATCCTCACCCAGAACCGCGGGCGCACCTCGGGGCTCGCGGACGGCGTGGTGATCACGCCGTCGCACAACCCGCCCGACGACGGCGGCATCAAGTACAACCCGCCGAACGGCGGGCCCGCGGACACCGTCGTCACCGGCTGGATCGAGGACCGCGCCAACGAGCTGCTCCGCGGCGGCAACGCGGGCGTGAAGCGCATCCCCTACGAGTCCGCGCTGCGCGCGCCGACGACGCACCCGTACGATTACATCGGCTCCTACGTCGCCGATCTCGGCAACGTCGTGGACCTCGAGGCCGTGCGCGGCGCGAAGCTTCGCATCGGCGTCGACCCGCTCGGCGGCTCGAACATCGCGTACTGGGGGCCGATCGCCGAGAAGTTCGGGCTGGATCTGACGGTGGTGAACAAGGCCGTCGATCCCACCTTCAGCTTCATGCCCCTCGATCACGACGGCAAGATCCGCATGGACTGCTCGTCGCCCTACGCGATGGCGAACCTCATCGCGCTCAAGGACGACTACGACCTCGCGTTCGGCAACGACGCCGACTCGGATCGCCACGGCATCGTCACGCGCAGCGCCGGGCTGATGAACCCGAACCATTACCTCGCGGTGGCAATCTTCTACCTGTACCAGAACCGCCCGCACTGGCGGTCTGACGCGGCGGTGGGCAAGACGCTCGTCTCGAGCAGCATGATCGACAGGGTGGCGAAGCACCTCGGCAGGCCGCTGCGCGAGGTGCCTGTCGGCTTCAAGTGGTTCGTCGACGGGCTGCTCGACGGCTCGCTCGGCTTCGGCGGCGAGGAGAGCGCGGGGGCCTCGTTCCTGCGGCGCAACGGGCAGGTGTGGTCGACGGACAAGGACGGCATCATCCTCGACCTGCTCGCCGCCGAGATCCTCGCCCGCACGGGCCGCGACCCCGGCGAGCACTACCGCGACCTGACCGAGCGCTTCGGCGCGCCGCTCTACACGCGCATCGACGCGCCGGCCACGCCGGGCGAGAAGAGCGTGCTCAAGAAGCTCTCCCCCGAGGCGGTGCGCGCCACGACCCTGGCGGGCGAGCCGATCGCCGCGAAGCTCACCCGCGCGCCCGGCAACGGCGGCGAGATCGGCGGGCTCAAGGTCGTCGCCGAGAACGGCTGGTTCGCCGCGCGGCCCTCGGGCACCGAGGACGTCTACAAGATCTACGCGGAGAGCTTCAAGGACCAGGCGCACCTCGATCGCGTGCTCGACGAGGCGCGCGCGATCGTCGCCGACGCCCTGTCGGCGAAGTGAGCTCTGGCGCGCCCCACGCCGCGCGTGCCGCGCGCCGTGGGGCGCGGCGCCAGCTCAGAACAGCGAGAGCTGCCGCTTCGCGCCTGTCATCGCGTCGAAGTCGGGCCCGCCCAGCCATCGCAGCACCGAGTCCGCGATCGGCTTGAGCTGCTGCGACACGTAATGGTCGTAATCCGGCGGCGCCGTCGTCTGGCCGACCGGCTCGGGCCCCGCCCGCGTGATCACGTAGGCCACGATCCGCCCCGCGTCGCCGGTCAGCTTGCGCGCCGCCTTGACGTGCGGCGGCGTCGTCTTCGTGTACGCGCCGAGCGGCTTCCGGAGCGCCTTCTTGTAGACGAGCTCCGCGTCGAAGCGGCCCGCGCGCAGCTCCGTCACGAAGGTCCGGACGAAGTCCTCGACCGGGCGATCGTGGAACACCCGATCGAGCAGCTCCCGCTGGAAGCGCCGCGCGACGGCGCTCGCGTCGCGCCGGACCGCCTCGAGGCCGACGATCTCGAGCGTGTCGTCCTCCCCGGCGACAAGGCCCGCATACCGCTTCTTGCTGCCCTGCGCGGCGCCGCGCAGCTCGGGCAGGAGGAAGCGCGCATAGACCTTCTCGAACTCGAGCTCCAGCCGGCTCTCGCACCCGAAGGTCCTCCCGATCTCGGCGGCGACGGAGGCCGCGACGGCGTCGCGGAGCTCCTCGGCGCGGGCGAGCGCGCGCGCGGCGTCCGGCTCGCCGATATCGACGAAGAGCGAGTCGGTGTCGCCATAGAGGACCCGGTGCCCGGCCCTCCGCACCGCCTCCGCCGTCAGCCGGATGACGCGCTGGCCGGCGCTCGTGATCGCGTTCGCGACGGCCGGTGAGAACAGGCGCGACGCCTGGGAGCCGAGCACGCCGAAGAGCGAGTTCATGAGGATCTTGACGGCCATCGCGCCCCGCTCGTCGCCCGCCCGCCGCGCGTCGGCCCGCTCGTCCCAGAGGCGCGCGACGAGCTCGGGGAGGATGCCCGGCTCGCCGCGCCGGAACGCCGCGCCACCCGGCGTCACGATGAGCGCCTCGGGCGGCGCGCCGTCCCCGGCGACGAACGTCAGCGGGTCGATGTTGAAGGTGCGAATGAGGCTCGGATAGAGGCTCTTGTAATCGTACACGACGATGTTGCGGTACAGCCCGGGCACCGGCTCGAGCACAAGGCCGCCGGCGATCTCGACCTCTCCGTCGGGCGCCTCGCTCGACACCGACGGCGCGACCTTGCCGCGGGCGCGGAGCGCCGGCAGGTACAGCGAGTCGATCGCGGCGATCTGCGCGCCCACGCGGTCGAGCTGCATGCCGGTGAGCAGGCTCCTCCGCACCGAGAGCTCGACGAGCCCGGTCTTGGCCAGCAGATCCCGGACGAGGCGGGCGTCCTCGAGGTTGTACGCCGCGAGCGTCGCCGGGTCGTCGCGGTACGACGCCTCGATCTGCGCGCCCCGGTCGTCGGACCCGAACAGCTTGCCGCGCCCGAGGATCGTCTGCGCCGCGGTCTCGAGGCGGTAATCGTCGAGGCGCATGAAGGCGCTGCGGAGCAGCGCGAGGCCGTCGAGCACCACGCGCCCCTGGAGGATGGCGCGCGCCTCGCGCGTGAAGCCCGGGTCGCGCAGGATCGCGATCTCGTCGGAGCCCCGCCCGAGCGCGCACGGCAGCCCGGCGCGCCGGCAATAGCGCTGGAGCGCGGGCAGATCGAAGTCCGGGATGTTCCAGCCGGTGAGGACGTCCGGATCGGCCTCGGCGACGTGCTCGAGGAATCGCTCGAGGACCGCCCGCTCGTCGGGGAGTTGCTCGACGTACCCGGGCAGGCCGCCGGGCACGGGCTCGTCCCGGACGAGGAGGCAGCGCTCGCCGCCTGCGCCTGCGAGGCCGATGCAAAAGAGCTGCTCGCCGTCGAGGCTCGTCTCGATATCGAGCGACAGCACGCGCAGCTCCGGGACGAATGTCGCGGGGACGAGCTCGGGGTTGCGGTACACGCGCCCGACGCCGGGGCGGAGCTCGAACGGCCCGGAGACAGCGAATGCCCCGCGGATGCCGCGATCGATGAGGAAGCGGTAGGCGAAGCGCACGTCCGCCTCGAGGCAGTCGGCGCCGGCCTCGCCGAGCCTGTCGCGCAGCGCCGCGGCGTCCCGGGGCAGCGCCGCGTCGACGCGCAGGACCGGCTCTCCGTCGAGCGTCTCGAGCGCCGCGGGGGAGACCCGGTTGCCCGCGATCCGCCGCGCGATGTCCTCGTCGCGCGCGCGAACGAAGAAATACGGCCTGAACCTGTCCTCGATGACGAGCGCCGGCGCGCCGTCCTCCATGACAGCGTAGAGATGGATTTCCGGGCATCCGGAGACGACCCGGTACGTGGGCGTGAGGATGAAGCCGCGGTCAGGCATGGTCGAGCGCGTGAGCGCCTCCGGACGAGCTCATCGCCAGCGTGCGGGGCGGACGGCTCCGCGCCGAACCCCACTTGACCACCGGGGCCGGCCTCCCGCAAGCCCTCTCTCTCCCGTGGCGACGGGGAACTCCGGGGATCGCGCGCGCTCCGGGTGCCGCGTCGCCGCCGGAGAGAGCGTCTTTCGCGGAGGCGGCCTCGACTCCGCGGTTCCCTGCGCCCGACGGGGAGGCGTCGGCCCTTGACGCGAGGCCCTGAGGCGCCGCGCCGCCGGTCCGCCCGGGTGCGCGGCGACTGCCCTCCTCGCGCCTCGTCGCGCGCCGAGATGAGCAGCGCGGTCCCGCCGATTCCGTCGAGAGCGGGTCCGCCGATTGCTTAACAGCTCCGACGTAGTGATCCGCGGGCATCCATGGATTCCTCCGTGAATCGCTCCGCGGAAACCAGGGAAGGGAAACACCCATGATGCGCCATCATTTCAAGCATCGCCTCGCGGTGCTCGCCGCGCTCGCCGCGAGCGTCGTTGGCAGCTCTGCGCACGCGTCTGGCCGGGGCGGCTACGCCCAGCAGCGCGCGCAGCTCTCTCCGCAGCAGCAGGTGAGCCAGCAGCAGGTGAGTCAGCAGCAGGTGGGCCAGCAGCAGACGCGCCCGCAGCGCCCGCAAATCCAGGGTTCGGACGGCGCGCTCGCGGCGGTGATCTCGGCCTCGAACCAGCTCGAGATCACCCAGGCGATGATCGGGCGCAGGCAGGCGCGGTCGCGCGAGGTCAAGGACTTCGCGCGGGAGATGCTGGAGTCCCACAGCCAGTCGGAGCGCCGTCTGGGCGCGCTCCTCGTGCGTCTCCGGATCAAGATGGAGCCGACGCGGGTGAGCTCGATGCTCGTCGGTCATTCCTCTCTTGTCGCCGCCTACCTCCGCCGCCGGCCAGCCAGGGAGTTCGACCAGGCGTTCATGGCCACGCAGGTGATGACGCACCGCTACACCCTCCGGATGCTGGACGAGCAGCTCATCCCGAAGGCGAGGAATGAGTCCCTGAAGCAGGAGCTCCAGCGCATGCGCGGCGAGGTGGTCACCCACCTGGCGCGCGCGCGGTCGATCCAGGCCTCCCTGGCCAAGCAGCAGACCGCCTCCGAGCAAGGCCGCTAGCGCGCCCCGGTCCACCCCCCCACCACCGCAGGTCCCCGGCGAGGGAGCTCGCCGGGGGTCGGGCGCCTCAGGGGGCGAACACAGCCCGCATGCACCCCTGCGCGCGCTCCTCGAACAGCCTGTATCCTCGCGGCCCGTCGTCCAGGCACATCCTGTGCGTCACGAGGTACGACGGATCGATGCCCCCCCGCTGCATGAGATCGAGCATCCTCGGGATGTACCGCGGCCCGTGCTGCTGGCCTGTCCTCACGATGAGCCCCTTGTTCATGAGCGCGCCGAGCGGGATCTTGTCGGCGAACCCGGAATAGACGCCGATGATCGACACCGTACCTCCCTTGCGGCACGCCATGATCGCCTCGCGCAGCACGAGCGGCCGGTCGTTCTGCAGCCGCATCGCCTGCTTCACCCGGTCGACCGCGTGCTGCAGGCCCGCGCCGTCGGCCTCCATGCCCACCGCGTCGATGCAGGCGTCGGGTCCGCGCCCGCCCGTCATCTCGCCGAGCGCCTCCAGCACGTCGACCTCGTCGCGATTCAGGACGTCGGCCCCGCCGTGCGCCTTCGCCATCGCCAGGCGATCCGGGATCCGGTCGATCGCGATGACGCGCTCGGCGCCGAGGAGATAGGCGCTCTTGATCGCCATCTGACCCACGCCGCCGCACCCCCACACGGCCACGACCTGGCCCGGGCGGATATCGCAGAGCTCGGCCCCCATGTAGCCCGTCGTGAGCGCGTCGGACGCGAACAGCGCGCTCTCGTCGCGCACCCCGTCAGGCACCTTGAACGCGCCGTGATCCGCGAACGGCACGCGCACGTACTCCGCGTGGCTCCCCGCGAACCCGCCGAACGCGTGCGAGTAGCCGAAGATCGCCGCCGTCGTGTCCCCGAACACCCGATCCTCCACCGCGTGGTGCGGGTTCGAGTTGTCGCAGAGCGACCACAGCTCGCTCTGACAATACACGCATTGTCCACACCCGATGATCGACGACACAACGACCCGGTCGCCCCGCCGGACCTTCTTCACGTCGGCGCCTGTCTCCACGACCTCGCCGAGGAACTCGTGCCCGAGGATGTCGCCCGCCTTCATGGTCGGGACGTACCCGTGGAGCAGGTGCAGGTCCGAGCCGCAGACAGACGAGAGCGAGACGCGGACGATCGCGTCCTGCGGGCTGAGGATCCTCGGCTCGGGCACCGACTCCGCGACGACGTCATTCACCCCGTTCCAGCAGATCGCTCGCATGGTCACGTCCTTTCACGGCCTGTCCGGCCGGACGGTTGCCCCACCGTCGTCGGGATCTCGCCGATCTCGATCCATTGCCTCAGCCGCCGCATGTCCCCCCGAAGCCGCCGCCTGGGCAGCTCCGCCATCAGCCTGGCGGCCGCGCGCGCGATGGCCCCTCTCGGCCGCACGCCCGGCAACACGGCCTTGATCTCCGTGCCCCGCTCTCCCGGCGCGCCCACGAGCGACACGAGCCCTGTCCTCCCCCGCGCGCGCCCGCCCGGGCCCGCCGCCCAGATCGCGGCGTCTCCCTCGCCCGCGCCCATCTCCACGCTCCCGACACCCTGCGTGAAGCGCCGGACGCCCTCGGCGTCGTGCAGCGCGCGCAGCACCGCCGCGCGCGGCCTGCTCACCGTGAGGCTGCTCGCGACCCGCGGCTCCGGCACCCCGAGCGCCCGCAGCACCGGCGCCGCGATCTCGGCCCCGAGCGCCGGCCGCTCCTCGGACAGCCCGGTGATCCGCCCGTAGACGCGGTAGGCCGCCGTCTCCACGCGGCTCCAGAGCCGCCGCGCGACGCCTCTGCTCGCCGGCAGCGGCGCGCACGCCGCGCGCTGCCCTGCCGCGGACACCTGCCCTCCCGGCGAGGCCGCCTCCCGCGGCGCCGGGGGCGCGCCCTCGCTCCCGCCCCGCGCCCGGTCCGCGGCCTGCTCCCCCCGCTGCGTGGCCTGCTCCCCCCGCTGCGCGGCCGCGCGCGCGCGCTGGACAGCCTTCGCTCTTCCCATCTTTCCTCCTTCGAGCCTCGTCCCGAGTGCCCGCGAAGGCGTATTGCAATCAGACGGCCACTCACGATGGTCCAGCCGCTCACGTCCAACGACGCTCCGCGCGCTCCATCGTCGCTGCGGGCGACCACAACCAGGACTTCACCGCGAAAGCGCGCTCCGCGGCGCTCGAGGAGCAAGGTGGATTGCAGTGAGGAGAGAAGAAGGTTGCGATGACTGAACTTCCAGGCGATACTCGGCGCGCCAGGACGCTCTTCAGCTTCAATCACATGATGTCCGGCATAAGGCGACTCCTGATTAGCCTACGTGTACATACGGAGATACGAACGTATGAAGAATAGAATTTTCCTGCATGGCTTGAACCTGGTGCTCTGTGGTCTGGCGATTGCGGCGTTCGCGGCCTGCGGCGACGACGGCAACGAGGGATCCGGGGGCGCGGGCGGCGGCACCGCCAGCGGCGCCACAACGGGCACCGGGGACGCGACGTCGGCCTCCTCGGGGACGACGGACCCCACCACCACGACCTCCTCGACGTCGGCCTCGACGACCTCCGCGACGACGGGCACGGGCGGTGGCCCGCAGTCGCTCGAGATGATCGACGACATGGAGGACAACGACAACGCCATCAACGCCGCCGGCGGCCGGGTCGGGTACTGGTACACCTTCAATGACGAGACGGAGGGCGCCACGCAGCAGCCTCCGCCCGATCCGGAGGGCACCGGCGAGACGCCGTTCACGATGACGGAGCTGGCGCCGGCGCGCGGGCAGAGCACCTACGCGGCGCGCTCGTGGGGGTCCGGCTTCACGACGTGGGGCGCCGGCTTCGGCTTCGATCTGAACAGCCCCGAGGGGGCCAAGGCGGCGTATGACGCCTCGGCGTACACGGGCATCACGCTCTGGGCCAAGGGCACCACGAGCGCGACCGTCATGATCTCGGACCCGGGTACGGATCCGGAGGGCGGTGTCTGCACGGACGAGTGCGACAAGTGGCAAAAGTCGCTCCCCCTCACCGCGGAGTGGCAGCAGTTCACCATTCCCTTCGCGGACCTGAAGCAGGGCGGCTGGGGTACTCCGGCGGGCACGACCGCGATCGACGCGTCGAAGCTCTACTCGATCCAGTTCCAGGTCGGCGTCGACGACCCCGAGTTCGACGTCTACATCGACGATCTCGCCTTCTACAACTGAGCGCCCCCGCGCCTCCTCCCGGGGCCCTCGCGCCGAGGGCCCTCATCCACTCTGCGCCTGCCGCGTCTCCCGGCCAGCCCCGGCCACGGCCCGGGCCGCGCGGCCCGTGTCTGCCCCCACGAAATAAGTGCTTGCATCTCGGGCGCGCCCCGGGTAAACGTGGCCGCGCGTCGCACCCGCTCCCACGCAAATGTCTCTCCTCGAGCTCGCATCGATAACGAAGCAGTTCCCGGGCGTGAAGGCCCTCGACGGTGTGTCGTTCGACCTCCGGGAGGGCGAGATACACGCCCTCTGCGGCGAGAACGGCGCAGGCAAGAGCACCCTCATCAAGACCCTGTGCGGCTACTACCCGGCCGGCACGTACGGCGGCGAGATCCGCCTGAACGGCCGTGTCGTCGAGTTCAGCAGCATGCGCAGCGCCGAGGAGCACCGGATCGCGCTGATCGCGCAGGAGCTCGCGCTCGTCCCCGAGCTCACGATCGCCGAGAACCTGATGCTCGGGCGCGAGCCGGTCCGCGGGGGGCTCATCGACTGGGACGCGGTGCGGACCGAGGCGCGCAAGGCGCTCGAGCGCGTTGGGCTCGACGTCGACCCGGAGCGCCCGATCAAGGACCTCGGCATCGGCCAGCAGCAGATGGTCGAGATCGCGAAGGCGCTGCTCAAGGACGCGAAGATCCTCGTCCTCGACGAGCCCACGGCGGCGCTCACCGACTCCGGCGTGAGGACGCTGCTCCGCCTGCTCGACGACCTGCGCGCCCGCGGCGTCTCCTGCATCTACATCAGCCACCGTCTCGAGGAGGTCTTCGAGATCGCCGACCGCATCACGGTGCTCCGGGACGGCAAGTCGATCACGACGCAGTCGAGGGCCGAGCTCACGCCCGACAAGGTCATCTCGTACATGGTCGGCCGGGAGGTGACGAACCTCTATCCCTGCCCGCCGCCGCCGGACGGCCCGGTCGCGCTCTCGGTCGAGCGCTGGTCGGTCGAGGACGCCGGGCACCCCGGCCGGTTCGTCCTTCGAGACGTGAGCTTCCAGGTGCGCGCCGGCGAGGTGCTGGGCATCGGCGGCCTCATGGGCGCCGGGCGCACCGCGCTGGTCTCGACGCTCTTCGGCGCGGCCACGAGCCGCGTCACGGGCTCGCTCTCGGTGCGCGGCGGGCCCGCCACGACGCCGTTCACGTCGCCCTCGCAGGCGATCGCCGCGGGCATCGCGCTCGTCAGCGAGGATCGCAAGCGGTACGGCCTCGTCCTCGAGGGGACGCTGCTCGACAACGTCACGCTCGCGACCCTGCGGCGGTTCGTGAAGGGGCTCTTCCTCGATCACGCCGAGCGGGAGGCCACGGCGATCGAGCAGATGAGGGCGCTCAGGACGAAGGCGCCGGGGCCGCTCGCCCTCGCGAACCAGCTCTCTGGCGGCAATCAGCAGAAGATCGTGATCGGCAAATGGCTGATGACGGGGCCGCGCGTGCTCCTGCTCGACGAGCCGACGCGGGGGATCGACGTCGGCGCGAAGGCGGAGATCTATCAGCTCATCCACAAGCTCGCGGCGGACGGGCTGGCGGTCGTGCTCGTCTCCTCCGATCTGCCGGAGCTGCTCGGCATGAGCCACCGCGTGCTGGTCCTCACCCAGGGAAGGATGACCGCCTGTCTTGATCGGCAGGACGCCACGGCCGAGCGCGTGATGGCCGCAGCAACGAGGAAGGTGACGGAATGAGCGAGGCCAAGCTTCGCGTGCGTATCCCCTGGCGTGCCCTCTCGATGGTGGGCTCCCTCATCGCGATCTGGGTCGCCTTCTCGATCACGACGGACGGGACGTTCGTGACGCCGCGCAACCTGACGCTGCTCGCGCGGCAGATGTCGGTGACCTCGATCCTGGCCGTCGGCATGGTGATGGTCATCGTCGCGGGCCAGATCGATCTCTCGGTCGGCGCGCTGGCCGGCCTGCTCGGCGCCGCGTCGGCGATGATCTACGTGAACCTCGGCTGGCCGCTCCCTGCCGCGTTCCTCTTGCCGCTCGTGCTCGGCGCGGTGCTCGGCTTCGTGCAGGGCGCGCTCGTGGCGCGCCTGCGCATTCCACCGTTCATCGTCACGCTCGGCGGGATGCTGATATTCCAGGGCGCGATCCTCGGCACCACGGGCGGCGTGTCCGTCTCGCCGGCGCGTCCTTATCTGTTCGTCGGTCAGGCGTACGTGCCGCACGCGCTCGGCTGGGCGGGCGCCGGGCTCCTCTGCGTGGTGCTGCTCTACAAGGCCGTGCGCGCGACCGGCCCGGCGCGCCTCCCGTGGATAGGGCTCGCCGTGTTCACGATCGCCTTCGCCGCCCTGATGAACGCGTACCAGGGTGTCCCGTTCCCTGTGCTCCTCGTGCTCGTGCTCGCGGCCGCGTTCACGGTGCTGGCGAAGCACACAGCGTTCGGCCGGCACCTCTACGCGATCGGCGGCAACCGCGAGGCGGCCTTCTACTCCGGCATCAACATCGATCGTCACCTCATCGCCGTGTTCACGCTGATGGGCGTGATGGCGGGCATCGCGGGCATCGTCCTCACCGCCCGCGTCGGCTCCGCGACGTCGGACGCCGGCCGCATGATGGAGCTCGACGCCATCGCCGCCGCCGTCATCGGCGGCACGTCGCTCCTCGGCGGTCAGGGCACGATCTGGGGCGCCCTGCTCGGCGCGCTGGTGATGGCCTCGCTCGACAACGGCATGAGCCTGATGAACACCGAGAGCTTCTGGCAGCCGATCATCAAGGGCATCATCCTCATCCTCGCCGTCGGCATCGACATGGCGAGCCGCAAGGGGCGAGGCCACTGAGGCGTCGTCCGCTGGACAGAGTCCATGGCGGTGCTCCGACGAGGAGCTGAGCCGCCGGGGCCCCCGAGGACGCCAGGGAGATCGCTTCTCCTGGCGTCCTCGGCGCTTTGTGCGCGCCTAGAACTTCATGCCCGAGTTGATGCGGAGGGTGGTCATGCCGTGCTCGCCCAACCCGAAGCCCATGGGCTCATCGATCGGGATGAGGATCCCGACCCGCGTGAAGAGCTCGAAGGTCGACATATCCCAGTTCACGAAGGGCTCCAGCGCGACCTGCGCCATGTCCGGCTCGGTGAGGAGAAACGCCTCCTGGACCCGCAGCCCGACGCCGAACCCCTGGTATCCAAGCTGCAGCTCGTTGCCTTGCTCCACGACAAGCTCGGTCGAGTCGCTGCCGAGCGAGAGCGCGAGCGAGGCCGCGAGCTCGGTGCGGAGCTCGACGATCTCCTTGAACTGCATCTCGGCGCCGCCGCGTAGGCGCAGCGGCAGGTGGTTCAGGAAGGTCCGGTGCGTATCGAAGAACGCTCGCGTCAACAGGGCCACGTCCGCGACCTCGAGCTCCCGCGCGTTGGCCCCCCAGGTGAGCGGCAGAGACATCGACGCCCCGGCATACACGACGAGCTCGGGGAGCAGCTTCCTGGCGAGGTGGCCGCCGGCCGTCAGATTGCCCACCAGGAACACCGATCGGGTGTCCCTGGTGCTCTGGCCGTGTTTCAGCATGGGAGCCTGTCCGAGGACGAGCGGGAGCCAGGCCTCGACGTAAGCTCCCTCCGCGAGCGCGACCTGACCGCCGAGGCTCACGACGCTGACAAGGGCCCGCGCGATTTGCCCGTACTGGTCGAGGTACCCTTTCCGACTGAGCACATCGACCTCGCCGGACATCCGGTTCGTCATCGATCTTGCCCAGACGCCCTTGTCCGCCCATGCCGACTCGGCGCGGGCGCGTGGGCTGACGGAGAGCGTTAGGGCGAGGGCCGCGAGGGCGGCCGCTGCGGTGCGCATGCGCCGAGCTTATCCAGATTTTCGGTCGGAGTCCCGCGACGCGCGCCCCCTCCACGCATCCAATCGCCACCTGCGCACGGCGAGATCGGGCAGGAAGATGGGGAGGACGCATGGCCGAACAAGGCAAGAAGGGCGGGAGCCCGGGGATCAGCGCGCACAGCAAGATCGATAGCCTGGAACCTCACCGCGAGGACCTGACCGGCACGGTCCTCTCGACCGACCAGGGCATCCGGATCGACAGCACCGACGACTCGCTCAAGGCAGGGGCCAGGGGGCCGACGCTCCTCGAGGATTTTCACCTGCGCGAGAAAATTACGCACTTCGATCATGAGCGCATCCCGGAGCGCGTCGTCCACGCGCGCGGGTCGGGGGCGCACGGGTACTTCCAGGTCTACGAGTCGATGGCCGAGTACACGAGGGCGGCGTTCCTGCAGGATCCGAGCGTCAGGACGCCTGTCTTCGTGCGGTTCTCCACCGTTGTCGGCTCGCGCGGATCGGCGGATACGGTCCGCGACGTGCGCGGCTTCGCGACGAAGTTCTACACGCCCGAGGGGAATTTCGACCTCGTCGGCAACAACATCCCGGTCTTCTTCATTCAGGACGGCATCAAGTTCCCCGACGTCATCCACGCGATCAAGCCGGAGCCGGACCGGGAGATCCCGCAGGCCTCCTCCGCGCACGACACGTTCTGGGACTTCATCTCGCTGATGCCGGAGTCGACCCACATGATCATGTGGGTGCTCTCGGATCGCGCGATCCCGCGGAGCTTCCGCATGATGGAGGGCTTCGGCGTCCACACCTTCCGCTTCGTCAACGCGCAGGGCAAATCGCGCTTCGTCAAGCTGCACTGGAAGCCGCTGCTCGGCGTGCACTCCCACGTCTGGGACGAGGCGCAGGAGCTCGCCGGCAGGGACCCGGACTACCACCGCCGCGACCTCTGGGACGCGATCGAGCGGGGGGATCACCCCGAGTACGAGCTCGGCGTGCAGATCATCGAGGAAGAGGACGAGTTCGCCTTCGACTTCGATCTGCTCGACGCGACGAAGATCGTGCCCGAGGAGCTCGTGCCGGTGCGCCGCATCGGCAAGCTGACGCTGAACCGCAACCCGGACAACTTCTTCGCCGAGACCGAGCAGGTCGCGTTCCACACGGCGAACATCGTGCCCGGGATCGACTTCACCGATGATCCGCTGCTCCACGTCCGGAACTTCTCGTACCTCGACACCCAGCTCTTGCGGCTCGGCGGCCCGAACTTCCCGCAGATCCCGATCAACCGCCCGCTGGCTCCGGTGCACAACCAGAACCAGGACGGCTTCATGCAGCAGCGGATCAAGCAGGGTCGGGCGCACTACCTGCCGAACTCGCTCGCAGGCGGCTGTCCGATGACGGCGTCGTGGGAGTCGGGCGCCTTCGTGCACCACGCCGAGCGGGTCCTCGGGCTGAAGGCGCGCCTGCGGAGCGACACCTTCAAGGATCACATCACCCAGGCGAGGCTCTTCTGGAACAGCCTCTCGGCGCCCGAGAAGAAGCACCTGATCCGCGCCGCGCGCTTCGAGCTCGGCAAAGTCGCGACGCGGGAAATCCGCGAGCGCATGGTCGCGCGGCTCGGCGAGGTCGACGCCGACCTCGGCAGGCTGGTGGCCGAGGCGATCGGCGTCGCCGCGCCCGCGGGCCAGCCCCAGGTGCCCTCGAAGGGCACGGCGACGGGCAAGCGCTCGGTGGGCGCCTCGCCGGCGCTCAGCATGGAGAACACGGTGAAGGACACGGTGAAGAGCCGGCTCGTCGCCGTGCTCGCGGCCGACGGGTTCAGCGCCGCCGAGCTCGCGGCGGTGAAGGCGGCGCTCGAGGCGGCCGGGGCGCACGCGCAGGTGGTGTCGACGCGCCTCGGGACGATCCACGGCGATGACGGCAGCGCGGTGGAGGCGGAGAGGTCGCTGCTCACGGCGAGGTCCGTCATGTTCGACGCTGTCTACGTCCCCGGCGGGCGCGCCAGCGTCGAGGCGCTCGCGGCGACGGGCGAGGCCGTCCAGTTCGTCAACGAGGCCTTCAAGCATTGCAAGGCGATCGGGGCGACGGGCGACGGCGTGGCGCTCCTCTCGTCGTCGCCCCTCCAGGGCGTGGCGCTGGCCGGCGCGTCGGGCGCAGGGCCGCTCGTCTCCGACAAGGGCGTCGTCACGCTGCGCGACCCCGCGGGGCTCGTGCCGTTCAGCCACGAGCTGCTCCGGGCGATCGCGCAGCACCGCCACTGGGATCGCGAGGACGTCGCGCAGATCTAGCTAGGGCGCCCCGAGCTCCGCGATCTCCTGCTCGAGCTGCTCCCACTCCGCCATGAGCGCGTCGATCTTCGGGCCGAGCGCCTCCTCCTCGGCATTGAGCGCCGCGATCTCCGCCTTGCTCGTGCGCTCGAAGAACCCGTCGCTGCAGTACAGGTCGTGGATCGCCTTCTTCCGCGCCTCCGCCGCCTCGATGGCCGCGAGCACCTTGTCGCGCCGCGCCGGCAGCTCCTTCTGCCGGTTGCGCCGCCGCTTCTGCTCCTCCCAGGAGCCGCCCGCCTCCGGCGCCGCCGCCGCCCGCTGGTGCTCGCGCTTCGCCCTGAGCACCACCGTGTCGGCGTCGAGGTGATCGTCGCCGCAGCCGGCCAGGTACTCCTCGTACGTGCCGGGGAAATCGCGCGGGCCCGTCGGCGTGACCTCGAGGATGCGCGTCGCCAGCTCGGACACGAAGAAGCGATCGTGCGAGACGAAGATCACCGTCCCCTCGAACGCCTTGAGCCCCTCGACGAGCCCGTGGATCGCCTCGAGATCGAGGTGGTTCGTCGGCTCGTCGAGCACGAGCACGTTGGGCCGCTCCACGATGATCCGGCAGAAGATGAGCCGCGCCGCCTCGCCGCCGGAGAGCGAGCCGACGCTCTTCTCCACCTCGTCGCCCGAGAACAGCGCCTTGCCGAGCTGGCCGCGGACGTAGCTCGGCGACTCGTCGGGGCACGCCGCCCAGAGGAAGGAGAGCGGCGTCATCGACCCGTCGACGAGCAGCTCGCGGTGGTCCTGCGCGAAGTAGCCCACGCGGGCCTCGTGCCCCCACGACGCGCCGCCGGCGTCGGCCTGCAGCCGGCCCACGAGGATCTTGAGCAGGGTCGACTTGCCGAGCCCGTTCGGCCCGATGACAGCGACCCGCTCGCCCCGCCGCACCGACAGCGACACGTCGCGCAGCACCTGCTTCGCGCCGTACGCCTTCGAGATCCCCCGCGCCTCGAGCACGTCGCGCCCGCTCGGCCGCTGGACGGCGAACCGGAACGCCGGCGTGCGCCGCGACGTGTCGGCGAGCTCCTCGACCTCGATCTTCTCGATCTGCTTGAGCCGGCTCTGCGCCTGGCGCGCCTTGGTCGCCTTGGCGCCGAACCGCTCCACGAACGCCCGCTTGTCGGCGATGATCTTCTCCGCGCGCGCGATCTCGGCCTGCTTGCGCTCGCGGATCGCCTGCTTCTCGACGACGAAGGCGGCGTAGTTGCCCGTGTAGAGCGTGATCGTCTCGTAGTCGACGTCGAGGATGTGCGTCGCGACGTTGTCGAGGAAGCGCTGGTCGTGGGAGATGACGACAGCGCAGCCCTTGTAGCCGGCGAGGAACTTCTCGAGCCAGCGGATCGAGAGGATGTCGAGGTGGTTCGTGGGCTCGTCGAGCAGCAGCACGTCCGAGCCGCCGAGGAGCACCTGCGCGAGGAGCACGCGCAGCTTGAAGCCGCCCGACAGCGTGGAGAGCGGCCGCCGGTGCGCCTCCACCGGGATGCCGAGCCCCTCGAGGACGGCGCTCGCGCGCGCCTCCAGCGTGTAGCCGTCGTGGGCGCGGATGCGGTCCTCCAGGTCGGCGACCCGGCCGGGATCGCCGCCGCCGCCGTCCTCGGCGAGGCGGCGCGACTCGACGAGCGCCTCCCACACGACGCGATCGCCCATCATCGCGAGATCCAGGATGATCTGGTCGTCGCTGAGGAACCGGTCCTGCCGGAGCACGCCCACGCGGGCGTCCTTGGGGATGCTGACGTTCCCCTCGGTCGCCGGCTCGTCGCCGGCAACGATCTTGAGGAAGGTGGTCTTGCCCGAGCCGTTGGCGCCCACGAGGCCGTAGCGGGAGCCCGCGTTCAGCTTGAGCGAGACGCGCTCGAAGAGGGTCCGATCACCGAAGGATTTCGCGAGGTTCGATGTTCCGAGCATGGCGCTGTGGGGGGCTCTTGTCGCGCGGCGCGGCGGCGCCCGGGAGGCGGCGCGGCGGCGGGAGGCGGCGCGCCGGCGCCCGGGGGCGGCGCGGCGGACAGACATAGCACCGGCGCCCCCGACGGGCGCCGGCGTTCGTGCGCGGCGGCGGCGTCAGGGCCGTCGCCGGCGCGTCACTGGATGCGCTGGCACTCGACCTTGTCCGAGGCGGCGTCCCTGTTGTTCCCGTCGTTGCACTCGTCGATCGCGCCGTCGGGGTCGACAACGCCGTAGATCAGGATCGAGAGGTTCCACGGGAAGTCGCCGAGGGTGGGGGTGAGGTCCACGCTCTCTCCCGGCGCGATCGGCCCCGGGACGACCTCCTCGTGGAGCGCCGTCCCGCCCTGGCCCGGATCGCCGGCGTAGTAGCGGACGCGCACGTCGCTGGCCGGCGCGGAGCCCGCGTTGAGGATCGTCGTCGGGACGTCGACCTGCTGCATTTGGCACTTCGCGTCGGTCACCCGGCCGATCTCGATCTGGAGGTCGGGCAGCGCGCTGCCGGCGTCGAGCGGCAACGTGAGCTCGTTGTTGCCCTCCTTGCACTCGCGCTCGATGCCGCTCTCGTCGACGACCGCGCGCACGCGGGCGGGCAGCGTCCCCTGCGCGTTGTTCGTGGCGCTGTAGCTCACCGTGAGGAGCAGCGAGCTGTGCGGCTCGATGCTTGTCTGGAGGACCGCCTGGAGCGGGGCGAGCTCCGCGTCGTAGAGCGGCTCGTCGGCGGCCGGGGAGTCCCACTCGCCGTAGAAGCCGACGACGACGCCGGGGCCCACGCGGAGGTCGCCGAGGTTGTCGACGCGCACCGTGATGTGGACGTTCTCGGTGAGCTCGCCGCAGGCCGCGTCGGGCGACGAGACCTGGATGCCGCTCAGCGCGAGGTCCGGCGCGATCCCGTACGACCGCGGGTTCGAGCGGTAGGTGTTGTAGGCGCGGCCGCCGTACGTCTTCCAGCTCTCGGGCTCGCGCGTGGGGATGCCGCCGCTCTCGAGCACGTTCGTCACGTGGTAGCTGTGCTGGTTCCAGATGCGGCGGGCGGAGACCCAGAGGTCGTTCTGCGCGCCCCAGACCTCGAGGCCGTTGTTGTAGTCGGTGCCCGCCGAGCAGAAGGTGGACTCGTTGGAGGTGGCGAACACGATCTCCGCGTTGCCGTCGTTGTCGACGTCGGCGACGATCGGGTACTCGGACCGGGTGCGGCTCGGGGAGTGCTCCTTGAACAGGACGCCGCCGGCCACGCCGTCGTAGATGCGGAAGTAGCACTCGTCGTTGTAGATGACCTCGGCGGCCCCGTCGCCGTTGAAGTCGAACACGCTCGATCCGGTGGCGCGGCTGGAGTTGTCCTCGGTCTCGCGCTGCCAGCCGTTGTGGTAGCAGACGCAGGTGTGCGCCTGCTGGTTGCACGTCGCGGCGCCCGGGGCGCCGCAGTCCTCGTCGGTATCGCACGGCAGCCCGTTCGGCGTGCGCGGGGGGTTGGCCAGCCCCGTGCCGGCGTCGTTGAGCGGGTTGGGCCACGCGGGGCACGCCGCGGTGGGCTCCTGGAGGTCGAGCATCACATAGCGGAGGCCGAACGCCGTGCCGATCTCGGGGAAGCCGTCGCCGTCGAAGTCGTCCACGTTCGGCGCCCCGCCGTCGCGCGTGGCGCCCGTGCCCATCACCGTGTGGCGCAGGATCGTGCCGTCCTTCCCGTCGAGCACGTAGAAGTACCCGTCGTTGAACAGGATCACCTCCGGCTCCTGGTCGAGCGGGTTGTTCGGGCCCGGCGCGGCGGCTTTGTCGACCCCGAGGACGTCGGCCACGGCGCAGAACCCGTCGCGCCTTTCGTTCGGGATCTGGACCGTGCCCAGCTGGTTCGCTGTCTGCCCGTCCCAGGCCACGAGGAGCTCCCCGTTGCAGAACGCCGTCGCCTCCGGGTCGTCGTAGGGAGGTGCGCACTCGGCCCTCCTCGTCACGCCGGGGGGCGGGCGGGGGAGGGCGTACGCGGTGCTGCCCGCCACGATCTCCAGCCGGTGGTCGTCCCTGAGGTTCGCGATGCACGTGATGGGGCCGAGCCGGTTGGCCGGGTTCGTGGGGCTCCCCTGGATCCCCTGCATCAGGTTGCCCTTGAACTGGTCAACGATCGAGAGCACCCGGGTCATCCTGTCGATGTGGAGCGTGAACACGT
Organism: Sorangium sp. So ce176; assembly: GCF_051519835.1. NCBI lineage: Bacteria > Pseudomonadati > Myxococcota > Polyangiales > Polyangiaceae > Sorangium > Sorangium sp. So ce176. Next base: position 7,696,526 of record NZ_CP150371.1, on the reverse strand, counting down.
TCGCCCCGACCACGATCTCCGGCAGCCCCTCGCCGTCGATGTTGGCGATCGACGGCGCCGGCTCGTTGTAACCGGTCCAGAGGTTGTTCGCGAGGAGCCGGGTCTCGCCGGTGTTGCTGAAGATCTGGAGCCCGGATGACTCGGTGATCGCCACGATCTCCGGCACGCCGTCGGCGTCGAGATCGCCGACGGCCAGCGCGGCGGTCGGCATGAGCGTCGCGTCGCCGCAGCGGTAGGCCACGTCGAGGGGATCGCCCTCTTTCCAGAGCTGCGTGCCGAGCACCGCGAAGTAGTTGCGCCCCTTGTCGGGGCCGCCGCCGTGGATAGCGCGGAGGACCCCGCTGTTGGAGTACGTCGAGCCGCAGAACGTCGTGAAGATGATCTCGGGGAAGTCGAGCTCGTTGATGCGCCCGTCGCCGTTGTCGTCGTCGAGGTTGGCGACGAGCGGCGTCATGACGTTCTGCGCCGAGGTCGGGAAGGGGCTGTCGGCGGCGCTCGAGTTGGCGCGGTTCTGCCCTCCCCACTGGATCTCGATCTGCGGCAGGACGTTCGCGAACGGCTCCGGCTCCAGCAGGCACGTGGGCGCGTCGCCGGTGCCGGAGCAGGTGCCGACCTCGCACGAGGCGTAGGTGGGGCAGTCCCAGTCGTCCTCGCAGGGGCAGCTGGCGCTGCCCATGCCGTCGTCGGTGCACGTGCTCTCGTAGTAGGCCTCTCCGCCGCACGTGAAGAGCTCGCGCGTGGCGCTGCCGTTCGAGACGCACAGGAGGAGGCTGTCGCCGTCGCAGGCGCGCTCGCCGGCGGTGCAGGCGTCGGCGACGCAGACGGTGCCGTTGCAATACCTGTCGATGGGACACTGGAGATCGCTGCGGCAGCCGATATCGACGCAGATGGCGCCCCCTTCTGCGGTCGTCTGGCATTCCTCGGTCGGTCCGCACGAGAGGTCGTCGCATGTGTTGTCGACGCAGGCGGCCTGTCCGTCCTGCAGCTCACAGCGCTGGTCCGGCCGGCAGTCGACGCCCTCACAGCCGCTCTCGCCGCCCGCGCCGCCCGAGCCGACCGTCGAGCCGACGAACACCCCGGTGCTCTCGCTGGTGCTGCCGCCGTCCCCGCCTCCGCCGCCCTCGCCTGGGGGCGTCACGATCTCCGGATTGCTGCAGGCCGCTGCAGCGAGCAACAACGAAGGAAGCGCGAGGGGAAGCAACCGCCGGGGGCGCATGGGCATGAGGCGATTGTACGGGCGCGCTGTCGCCAGGGAAGCGCGTTCGCGCGCGGCATCGTGCGCGGAGTGGGAGCTCTGCGCACGATGGGCGTCGCGCGCGGCGGAGGTCAGCGGCGCGGGGAAGGGGCCGCGGGTGCCGCGCGGGACCGGCGGGCAGGGGACGGGCTCAGCGGGCGCCGCGCTGGCGCGGTGCGCCGTACGGTCGGCGCGTTCGCGTCCGTGGTTCGGGGCGAGGCGGCGGCGCTCGAGGAGGTGGATGTCCCCAGGAGGCAGCTCGATCGGGGACGGGAGCGGCCGCGACGCGCCCTGGAGCGGCGAGCGCAGCGGGCAGGCTTCCTTCGCGCTACGCTTCCGCGCATGAGGGTGACCCTGCAGGACCTCGAGCACGAGCTCGCGCGGCTCAGCGATGCCGAGAAGGCGCAGCTCGCACGCACGCTGTTCCCCTCCATCACACGTGCGTTTGCCGGCGTCGAGAAGAGGCCGGGCGTCTGCGGCGGAGACGCGTGCATCGTGCGCACCCGCATTCCCGTGTGGACGCTTGAGCGGTATCGCCGCCTGGGCTGGAGCGAGGCCCGGATCCTGGACAACTTTCCGACCCTCCGCGCCGCGGATCTGGTGAACGCCTGGCCTTACGTCGACGCGCATTCCGAGGAGATCGAGAGGTCCATCCAGGAGAACGAGGACGCCTGAGGATGGCCTCGTTTCATGCGAACGAGAACTTCCTACGTCAGGTCGTGGAGGGGCTCCGGGCCCTGGGGCACGACGTGCTCACGACGCAGGAGGCAGGGAATGCAGGACAGGCCATACCTGACGAGATGGTGCTCGAGTTCGCGACGCGCTCGGAGCGCGCCGTGCTCACGCTGAACCGCCGGGACTTCATCCGCCTCCATCGGCAGAGCGCCAACCACGCCGGCATCGTCGTCTGCACCGAGGATCCGGACACCGATCGTCACATCTCGCGTATCCACGAGGCGATAGCGTCGCTGCCGTCGCTCGCAGGGCAGCTCGTCCGGGTCAACCGACCCTGGCACCCGTGAAGCCAGCGCGACGGCCGTGCTGTGAGGGGCGCGGGACCGCCCGGACCTCCGCGCCTCACGCCCCGCCGCTCTCCAGCGCCTCCTGCAGCGCGCGCACCTCGCGCGCGAACGCCGGCTCGGTGCGCAGCGCGGCCGTCCGCTCGTCCGGCAGCAGCAGCGTGCGGTCGGCGACGACGCGCGCCGGCCGCGGGGACAGCACGACGGCGCGCTCGGCGAGGTAGGCGGCCTCGGTGATCGAGTGGGTCACGAAGAGCACGGTCATGCCGAGCTCGGCCCACAGGGCGCGGAGCTGATCGTCGAGCCGGACCCTGGTGAGCTCGTCGAGCGCGGCGAACGGCTCGTCGAGCAGGAGCAGCCGCGGGCGCGTGATCATCGCGCGGGCCAGCGACACGCGCATGCGCATGCCGCCGGAGAGCTCGGCCGGATAGCGCGCGCCCGCGTCGTCGAGCCCGACCTGGAGGAGCGCGGCCCGCGCCGCGGCGTGGCGCTCCTCGAGCGGCGCCCCGGCGAGCTCGAGCGGCAGGGCGGCGTTCTCGAGGACGCTCCGCCAGGGCAGGAGGTGCGCGTCCTGGAAGACGTACGCAATCGGGGCGCGCGCGCGCGCGCGCGCCCCGATCGCGCCGCCCGACCCCTCCTCGGCCTCGACGACCGCGGCGCCGGCGTCGGCGCGGTCCAGGCCGGCGACGAGGCGCAGCAACGTCGATTTGCCGCACCCCGATGGCCCGAGCAGCGCGACGAACGCGCCCGGCGCGATGTCGAGGTCGATGCCGTCGAGCGCGACCACGCCGGCGGCGCCGCCGCCCTGCGCGCGGCCCGCGTCGTCGAGCACGGGGAAGACGCGCCGTACGCCGGTCAGCCGCACGCGGACGCCTCCGCTCGCCGTGGCCTTCTTCATCTGCGCCGGCCGTTCTATCCGCGCCGCCCCGGGTTGGCCAGGCGTTCGTGAGCCGCCCGCGCGCCCGCGCCCGCGCCGCCGGCGCCGATCAGCTCGACGACGCCGTGCGCACGCAGCGGAAGCCGCCGTCGGCGAAGCGGTAGTGCGCCTCGAAGCTCGTGCGCGCCCAGGTGCGGAGCGACTGCGCGCCGTACATCCACGAGCCGCCGCGCATCACGAGCAGCGGCCGGTCCGGAGGCCGGGTGTTGCGCGGGTTGTGGGTGGGACCGTCCGCGTAGAAGTGCGGATCGTCGTAGTCCTCGCACCACTCCCAGACGTTCCCGGCGAGGTCCAGGATGCCGTAGGGCGAGGCGCCCCCCGGCAGCGAGCCGACGGGCACCGTCCCGCCCTCGCGGTTGTCGTGGTTCGCGCGCGTCAGCCCCGGCTCGGCGCGCCCCCAGGGGTATTTGCGGCCGTCGGTGCCGCGCGCTGCCTTCTCCCACTCGGCCTCGGTCGGCAGGCGCTTGCCGGCCCAGTTGGCGTAGGCCCGCGCGTCGTCCCACGACACGTACACGACCGGGTGGTCCTCGAGGCCCGCGGGGATCTCGCCCCGCCTGAAATGGGAGAGGAACCGGCTCGCGTCGGCGTCGTCGGGGCGATACCCCGTCACGTCGACGAACGCCTTGAACTGCCGGTTCGTGACCGGCGTGCGATCCATGTAGAAGGCGTCGACATGGACCCTCCTGCGCTGCTGCCCGCTCAGGAACGGCCCGCCGGGGACGAGGATCATCTGCTCGCCTGTCTTCTCGCGGACCGTCGGCGCGAGCTCGCGCGCGTCGGACGTGGGGCGCGCCGGGGAGGGCGAGAACGCCGCGAGCGCCTCGTCGAGCCGCGCCCGGAACTCCGCGCACGACGCCGGCCTCCCGGCCGGATCCTTCGCGAGCGCGTCCAGGATGAGCCGGTCGAGGGCCGGCGGGAGGTCGGGGCGGAGCGACGACGGGGGCGCCGGCGGGTCGGCGACGTGGGCCATCATCACGGCGAAGTGGTTGGGGCTGTCGAACGGCACCTGCCCTGTCGACAGCTTGTAGAGCGTCACGCCGAGAGAGTAGATGTCCGATCGCGGGTCCGCGGCGTGAGGGCTCTTCACCTGCTCGGGCGACATGTAACAGCAGGTCCCGAGGAACGCGCCGCTCAGCGTGTAGGTCGTCCCCTCGAGGATCTTGGCGATGCCGAAGTCGACGATCTTCGGCATCAGCCCGTCCTTGCCGGTCGTGACGAGGATGTTGTCGGGCTTGAGGTCGCGGTGGATGATGCCCATCCGGTGCCCGTCATCCATGGCGTCGAGGACCCCGCCGAACAGCGCGCGGATCTCCTGGAACGGGATGCGCCCGCGCCACCGCTCGAGGTGCCGCACCAGCGTCGACCCCTCGACGTACTCCATGACGATCGCGAGCAGGTGATCGCGCTCGACGAAGTCGTAGACGGAGACCACGTTCTCGTGGCTCCAGGAGCGGAGCACCCGCGCTTCCCGCGCGAACCGCCGCCGGATCTCGGGGTTGCCGCAGAGGTTCGAGTGCAGGCATTTGACGGCCACGACGCGCTCGCGCGCGCGGTCGCGGGCGCGGTAGACGACGCCCATGCCGCCCTCGCCCAGGGTCGACTCGATGCGGTAGACGCTGATCTCCGTGCCGGGCAGGAGCCGCACGGGCGGCAGCGGCAGAGAGGGCGGCGGCAGCCCCGCGGCGCCGAGCTGCGTCGCGGGGAACGCTGTCGCGGCGTAGCCGGGGCCAGGGTCGGTGACGAGCTGGCCGCACGAGGGGCAGAAGCGGGCGTTCTCCGGGAGCGGAGCGCTGCAGCCGGCGCACCGGAGAGAGGTGTCCTGGCCCATCGGTCGCCGGGGAGTCTCGCACATGTCGGGGCGGCCGTGGGCGGCGAATGTGCGGCGCGCCCGCGGGCCCGCGAGCGCGCTGGCGTCGCGCTCCTGCGCGGCGGGCGCGGCGCTCCTGCGCGGCGGGCGCGGCGCTCGATGGGCTCGCCCGTGGTACTGTCGCGCTCACGGCCGGTGGGGGACGACGACGCAGAGCGGCGCATGCGCGCGATTCACGCTGTGCTCGTCGCGGAGGGCGCGATCGAGCCGCTGGCGATGGACGACGCCGAGGCGCGCCTGTGGACGGATTGCGAGCTCGCGTCGCTCGTCGAAGGCCGCTTCTCCGAGCGCGTCGATCCGGCGGCGCGCGGCGCCGAGCTCCGCGCCACGTGGGAGGTGAGGGCGACGCGCGACGGCGTGCAGCTCGGCGCGCCTCACGCGGGCGCGCGCTATGTGGTCCCGTACTGGCTCACGCAGGAGGGCTGTCGGGTCGGGACGATCGCGCTGTCGACGGGCGCGCTCGGGGGAGCGCAGCTGGAGGTGTCGAGCCTCTACGTGCTGCCCGCCCACCGGGGGCGCGGCGTCGCGGGCGCCGCGCTCCGCCGCGCGGACGGCGTCGCGCGCGCCCACGGGGCGCCGGGGCTGCGCGTGCTGACCCCGTGGACGTGGCAGCGCGCGGTGCGGTTCTATCTCGGCCTGCGCATGTGGGTCGCCGGCTGGGCGCACGCGCTCGAGTTCACGTGGCGCCGCGGGCTGCCCGCGCACGACATCGAGATCGGCGACAGCGAGGCCACGTTCGGCGTCGTCGTCGACGGCCGGAAGGAGCACCTCATCCGCGCCTCGCGCGACGGCGATCGGCTCGGATGGGTGGAGTCGCCCCGGATGGAGGCCTATCGCGGCGAGCGCCCCGACGTGGCGCGCCTCGGCCCCGGGACGTTCGCCGTCGCCCTGGCCGCGCGCGGCTTCCCGCTCCTCCGCGCGGGAGACCGCCGGCGCGCGCGCCGCGGCGCTCCCTGCGCCGGCGAGCCCGAGGGGCTCGCGCGCGCGATCGAGCTCTTCGAGGCGGTCGACAACAGCTTCGGCTTCGACGTGCGCGCGCCGCGCATCCCGGGCGTGCTCTACCGCGCGTACGACGACATCGACTGAGGTGGTGTAGGATCCGCCGCATGGACGACTGGCTCCACCGCGCGCCGACAGCGCTCCGCGGCAAGCGCATCTTCCGGCTCGGCCTCGCGGCGAACTACGGCATCGACGAGGACGGCGTGCGCGCGGCGATGGATCGCGGCGTCAACCTCTTCTTCTGGACCCTGCGCGCCGGCGGCCTCCGCAATCCGCTGCGCGAGGCGCTGGCGCGGCGCCGCGACAGCGTGGCGGTTGTCGGCGTCGCGCAGGTCGGCTGGTTCGGCTGGGGCGTGCGCAGGGGGGCCGAGAAGCTCCTGCGGGAGCTCGGGACCGATCACCTCGACGTGTACCTGCTCGGCTGGCTCGGCGTCGGATCGGCGTGGACGAGCGCGACGGAGCGCGAGCTCTTGCACCTGCGCGAGAGCGGCAAGGTGCGCGCGCTCGGCGTGAGCATCCACGACCGCCCGCGGGCGGGCGAGCTCGCGGGCTCCTCGCCGCTCGACCTGCTCATGATCCGCTACAACGCCGCGCACCCCGGGGCGGAGCGGGACATCTTCCCGCACGTGCGCGACGCGCGGCCGAGCGTCCTCGCCTACACGGCGACGGCGTGGCGGCGGCTCCTGAAGAAGCCGAAGGGCTGGGAGCGCCCGGCGATGACGGCGGGCGACTGCTATCGATTCCAGCTCTCGAGCCCGCACGTGGATCTCGCGCTCTCGGGGCCGAAGAGCCGCGCCGAGATCGAGGAGAACCTCGACGCGCTCGCGAGGGGGCCGCTCACCGCGGACGAGGAGGCGTGGATGCGGGAGTTCGGGCGGGCGGTGCACGGATGAGCGGGGCGCGGATGAGCGATGCACAAGGGAGCGATGCACGGGGGAGCGGCGCGCCGACGGTCCGGATGGTCGTCGCCTGCACCATGACGTTCCCCGCGGAGGCGGAGCGCTTGCTGGCGGAGGGCGTCGCGCCGCACGAGCTCGCGATGCCGGCCGCGCGCTCCGCGGAGAACCTCGCCGTGGTCGGGCGGGATCCGGTGGTGCTGGGCGCCGACGTCGTCTTCGGCCAGCCGCACCCGGACGACGTGTGCGCGGCCCCGCGCCTGCGCTGGGTGCACCTCAGCACCGCGGGCTACACGCGCTATGACGTGGCGGCCGTGCGCGCGGCGCTCGCCGCGCGGGGCGCCGTCCTCACGACGAGCAGCGGCGTCTACGCCGACCCGTGCGCGGAGCACGCGCTCGCGTTCCTGCTCGCGGCGTCGCGGCGGCTGCCCGAGTGCCTCGAGAACCAGCTCGGCCCGCGCGGCTGGCCCGACGCCAAGGTGCGCTCGCGGAGCGCGCTGCTGCGCGGCCGGCGGGTGCTGCTCCTCGGCTTCGGCGCCATCGGCCGCCGGCTCGCCGCGCTGCTCGCCCCGTTCGAGGTCGAGCTCTGCATCCTGCGCGCCCGCCCCCGCGGCGACGAGCCCGGCCGCGTCGTCGGCCCCGAGGCGCTCGACGACGCCTTTGCCTGGGCGGATCACGTCGTCTCGAGCCTGCCCGCGGCCGAGGGCACGCGCGGCCTCGTCTCGCGCGCGCTGCTCGCGCGGATGCGCCCGGACGCGTGGTTCTTCAACGTCGGCCGGGGCGCCACCGTGGACCAGGCGGCGCTGCTCGAGGCGCTCGAGGCGCGCCGCCTGGCCGGCGCGTACCTCGACGTGACGGACCCCGAGCCGCTGCCGCCGGATCACCCGCTGTGGCGCGCGCCGGGCTGCTACGTCACCCCGCACGCGGCCGGCGGGCGGCGCGAGGAGCCGGTGGCGCAGGTGGAGCATTTCCTGGCGAACCTGCGGCGGTTCGAGCGGGGGGAGCCGCTCGAAGATCGGGTGATCTGAGGCTCTGAGGGATCCCCTCGTTTGCATTCCTCTTCAGCGGGGGCAGACGGGGAGTATTGAAGATTTCCCTCCCCCGCCTCCCCGTCTCCCTGTGAATTTCCCGAAGAATTCGATGGGATCTCTCAGGTTTGGAGCCGCTTCCCCGTGCAATCATTGGGTGAGCACGGTGCTGTCGACCAGGCCTGTGGTGTTGCTGACGGGTGATTCACAAGTGTGAATCACACATGTGAATCGCGTGGGTCGCCGTATTTTTCCATTTACGTGACTCGCCCGGTCCGTACGATGCCAGCGGGTACTCCTCCGTCGTTCTCGACAGAGGTCCGCAGTCGTTCATGGCAGTGAGGGGCGCGCTCCGCGGCTGAGGCATACAGGCAGCAGCAGCAGCGGCAGCGGAGCGCGACTGGGCCCCGGGGCTGTTCGTGCCCGGTATCGCGGCGTGAGCCATGCCGGGCAAACGGGCCCTATATGGCGGTGTGCAACGGCTTTTGCGCGATCTCAGCGCGGGAGCCGGTGGCTCGTGCGGCGGCGCGCGCGAAACGCGACGCGATAGACGCCCAGGGGCCTGTCTCGACATCACCTCCACAAACAGCGCATTCGCGCTGGCATCGATCTTGAATCGTTGAAGTGCGTGACCTGAGATTGCTCCAGCCAGCGCAGGCTCCGCAGCGCGCGGCACCCTATTTGAACAAGAACAGAGGACAAGACATGCGCCATCGCAAGAGCTCTCTTCTCGGCTATCTGACGATCCCTGCTTTCTCCACCCTGCTGGTCGTGAGCTGCACCAGCGCCGACCCCTCCGTGATCGGCGGCGATGACGACGAGGCCGTGGGCGAGGCCCATGACGCGCTCACCCCCGATCAGTGCAACTACTTTGACGTCAACGGTACGGTCCAGATCTGCCACAAGACCGGCTCCGCGACGAAGCCGTACACGATCATTCGCGTCAGCGAACAGGCATGCATCAACGCGCACAGCGCCCACGCCCAGGACTACGTCACCAGCCTCGACCCGAGCTCGCCGAGCTACGACCCGACCTGCGGCGGCCAGGGCTGTCTGGCCGTGAACGCGCCGTGCGACCCCACGGTGCCGTGCTGCGACGGCCTCACCTGCCAGAGCGGCACATGCACCGATGTGAACGAGTGCGCCCTGGGCACGGACAACTGCGACGCGAACGCGGCGTGCACCAACACGCCGGGCTCCTTCACCTGCGCTTGCAATGCGGGATACGAGGGCGACGGCGTGACGTGCGCCGACATCGACGAGTGCGCCGGAAGCCCGTGCCAGAACGGCGGGACCTGCGCCGACGGCATCAACAGCTATAGCTGCGCGTGCTTGCCCGGCTACACCGGCACCAGCTGCGAGACCGACATCGACGAGTGCGCCGGAAGCCCGTGCCAGAACGGCGGGACCTGCACCGACGGCATCGACAGCTACACCTGCGCGTGCTTGCCCACCTACGAGGGGACCAACTGCGAGGCGTGCGAAGGCAGCCTTGCGGACTGCAACGGGCTCACGTCCGACGGCTGCGAGGTGAACCTCCAGAGCGACGCCTCCCACTGCAACGCCTGCAACAGCGCGTGCGGGTCGGGTCAAATCTGCTCGAACGGTGGCTGCCAGACCCCGCCCTCCGGCCAGGTCCCCGGCACGCCGATCAACGTCTCCGTTCCCCACAACCCGCTGGCCCCGGCGGTCGCCGATGTGAATGGCGACGGCAAGCTCGACGTCCTGGTGGCCAACGGTGAATCCGGGGCGTTGCTGTTCCCCTCCGGGTCGCTCTCCGTCTTCCACGGCAACGGCGACGCGACGGTCCAGCCGGAGCTCTATTACACGGGCGCCCCGCTCTCCAGCAACGCGGTCGTGGCGGTGGACGTGGACGGCGACGGGTGGCTCGACGCCGTCACCGTCGACGGCCAGACCAACCAGCTCCTCATCAACGGGAGCATCAGCGTCTACCGAAACCTCGGCCCGAGCGCGCCCGGAACCTTCGGCGCGCCGACGAGCTTCACCACCGGCACCCCGGGCTCCGTCCACCTCTGCACCGAGGACTTCGATCGCGACGGGGTGGCCGACATCGCTACAACCAGCGTGACCCTGAATCAGGTGAGCGTGATCATGGGCACTGGCGGGGGCAGCTTCGGCGCGCCCACGCTCATCTCCATCGCGGGCACCGGCGGCGTGCAGTCGACCATCGCCTGCCGCGATCTGAACGGCGACGGCTTCTCCGATCTCGTGGTGACGAGCCCCGGCGCCGCGCGCCTCTCGATCCTCATCAACCAGGGCAACGGCTCGTTCGCCGCGCCGGTCGCCTACACCAACGCCGTGAACGGCCAGACGGCGGGCATCGCCTTCGGCGACGCCGACGGCGATGGCAAGCTCGACATCCTCTCGAACGGCGCGGCCGGCCGGTACCTCTTCTTCTTCAAGGGGAACGGCAACGGCACGGTCGCGAGCGGCGTCCAGTCCGCCGCCGCGCCCACCACGAGCGCCAACTCGGCGCTGGGGGTCGTGGCCAGCGACTTCAACGGCGACGGCAAGCTCGACGCCTACATCCTGGTCACCACCTCCTCGGGCGGCGTCCGCCCGATGACCGGCAACGGCAACGGCACCTTCACCGCGGGAGCTGTCGTTCCGACCGGCACCTCGCCCGGCGCCAACGCCATCGCCGCCGCGGACCTGGATGCCGATGGGTACGACGATCTCATCCTGACCAACAGGGGATCCGGCACCCTCACCGTGATCCCCAACGGTCTCTGACCCGCCATCTCGCCCTTTTTCGTTTACTTGGCTCGCCTCGTTGGAGCATCCTGCGCGAGCTGAAAACCATCCATCGACGGCGGATCGTACGCATTCGTTCCGCACGATGAGCGGCGCGCTCTGCAGCTGAGGCATGCAGGCAGCAGCAGCAGTAGCAGCGGAGCGCGCCTGGCCCCGGGGGCTTGGACGACCTGACGTTTCTCCAGCCAGCGCAGGCTCGACATCGCGCGGCATCCCCGCGGCTTCAACAAAAAACAGAGGAAAAACCATGAGCTACCGCAAGAGCTCTCTTTTCAGCAGGCTGGCGATCCCGGCGTTCTCCATGCTGCTGTTCGCGAGCTGCACCAGCGCCGGCCCCTCCGGGGCCGACGGCGATGACGACGAGGGCGCCTGCCAGAGCGGCACATGCACCGATGTGAACGAGTGCGCCCTGGGTACCGACAACTGCGATGCGAACGCGGCGTGTACCGACACGCCGGGCTCCTTCACCTGCGCTTGCAATGCGGGGTACGAGGGCGACGGCGTGACGTGCACCGACATCGACGAGTGCGCCCTGGGCACCGACGACTGCGACACGAACGCTACATGCACCGATACGCCGGGCGCCTTCACGTGCGCTTGCAACGCGGGGTACGAGGGCGACGGCGTGACGTGCACCGACATCGACGAGTGCGCCGGAAGCCCGTGCCAGAACGGCGGGACCTGCACCGACGGCATCGACAGCTACACCTGCGCGTGCTTGTCCGGCTACACAGGCGCCGGCTGCGAGACCGACATCGACGAGTGCGCCGGAAGCCCGTGCCAGAACGGCGGAACCTGCACCGACGGCATCGACAGCTACACCTGCGCGTGCTTGCCCACCTACGAGGGGACCAGCTGCGAGGCGTGCGAAGGCAGCCTTGCGGACTGCAACGGGCTCACGTCCGACGGCTGCGAGGTGAACCTCCAGAGCGACGCCTCCCACTGCAACGCCTGCAACAGCGCGTGCGGGTCGGGTCAAATCTGCTCGAACGGTGGCTGCCAGACCCCGCCCTCCGGCCAGGTCCCCGGCACGCCGATCGACGCCTCCGTTCCCCACGGCCCGCTGGCTCCGGCGATCGCCGACGTGAATGGCGACGGCAAGCTCGACATCCTGGTGGCCAACGCCGAATCCGCTTCGTCGACGACCCCTTCCGGGTCGCTCTCCGTGTTTCACGGCAACGGCGACGCGACCGTCCAGCCGGAGCTCTATTACACGGGCGCCCCGCTCTCCAGCAACGCGGTCGTGGCGGTGGACGTGGACGGCGACGGGTGGCTCGACGCCGTCACCGTCGACGGCCAGACCAACCTGCCCACCAGCAACGGGAGCATCAGCGTCTACCGAAACCTGGGCCCGAGCGCGCCCGGAACCTTCGGCACGCCGACGAGCTTCACCACCGGCACCCCGGGCTCCGTCCACCTCTGCGCCGCGGACTTCGATCGCGACGGGGTGGCCGACATCGCCACAACCAGCGTGGCCCTGAATCAGGTGAGCGTGATCATGGGCACCGGCGGGGGCAGCTTCGGCGCGCCCACGCTCATCTCCATCGCGGCCACCGGCGGCGTGCAGTCGAGCATCGCCTGCCGCGATCTGAACGGCGACGGCTTCTCCGATCTCGTGGTGACGAGCCCCGGCGCCGCGCGCCTCTCGATCCTCATCAACCAGGGCGACGCCTCGTTCGCCGCGCCGGTCGCCTACACCAACACCGTGAACGGCCAGACGGCGGGCATCGCCTTCGGCGACGCCGACGGGGACGGCAAGCTCGACATCCTCTCGAACGGCGCGGCCGGTCGGTACCTCTTCTTCTTCAAGGGGAATGGCGACGGCACTGTCGCGAGCGGCGTCGGGTCCGCCGCCGGGCCCTCCGCGATCGCCAACTCGGCGCTGGGGGTCGTGGCCAGCGACTTCAACGGCGACGGCAAGCTCGACGCCTACATCCTGGTCACCACCTCCTCGGGCGGCGTCCGCCCGATGACCGGTAGCGGCAACGGAACCTTCGTCACGGGCCCTGTCGTCCCGACAGGCGCCTCGCCCGGCCTCAATGCCATCGCCGTCGCGGACCTGGATGCCGATGGGTACGACGATCTCGTCCTGACCAACAGGGGATCGGGCACCCTCACCGTGATCCCCAACGGACTCTGACCCGCCTCTTCGCCCTTGCGCTGCGTGTCGTCCGGGAAGTCCACTGGCGAGACGGGCCGGGCTGGCAGGCCGCGCTCCCCGAAGCTCGACGGAGCGACTCCCGATCTCCCCCTCCCGCAGGCACGTTGCAGGCTGTCTGTGAGGTGGGGGGAGAAGGGAGGGGGATCACTTCCTGGACACCGGCCGCGCGGGGTCCGTCAGGGGCTCGCCTTCGCGCGCCGGCCGGTGAAGGTGTCGGAGGCGATGGGCTCGCCGGTGTCGCTCGAAGGGTCGAGAGGATCTTCCCCGTCCTCGAAGGTGCGCACGACGAGGGAGCCGGCGATCTCGTCGCAGCCCTGACCGACAGTGTCGAGGACGATGTCGATCCGGGCCGTCGTCATCAGGGTGTTGTCCTCGTCGTAGACGAAGGCAAACAGCACGCCTCGAGCGCCGTCGTTCCCGACCTTCTCCCAGCTTCCTTGCTGGTTGGAGAAATTGTAGAGGGGCTGCGTCGAGGTGGTCCCGAAGAAGGACCCGTCGGCCGCGAACGTCCAGAAATCCCTCGCGCCGCCCGCTTCCGAGATCAGGTAAGTCCCGGCGCAGCTGGAAGGGAAGGCGCCGGCCAGGGTGGGCGCCGGGCGGAGCGCGAGCCCGAGGGCCGCGAGTGGGAGCAGCGAGAGCGCGAGCAGAAGCCTTTTGTGCATACGGTTTCGATCCTTCTCCATGGACCGGTGCCACGTGCTCTCGGCGCGTCCTCGCGCCAGTACGCCGCGACAGGTCCGTTCGAATGAGCGCAGAACGACTATTTTTTATCTCACGTCGGCGACGCCATCGGAAGCCTTTCCGGTGCGGGGAGCTACGGCGCGGGCGACCGATGGTAGAGATGCCCATTCAGGTATGCACAAAGCTCGGCTGGTCATTGTCGACGTAGGTGTCGCGGACGTGGTGATACAGCGCCGGAGCTCGATGCACGTCTGGGCAGGCCCCGCGTTGCCCTCCCGACGGGGCCGAGGCGCGTGTGCCCTGATCTCGCCCGGTAAACGTCAGCGCAGTGGCCCATCACGCTGTTTCACTGCGAATTCGCTGTGAATCTCATCGCCCGGCCCGCGGCTCGCCCCCCTCCTCACGCATTTCGCGGCGGAGCGGCCGGGCGTGGGGCAAGGCCCCCACGCTCTTCCGGGGTGTGAATCCGGTGCGATTCACGCTGTTGCATCCGGAGGGGCACTCAGGTGAGCATGCTGACGTAGATGGAAAGTTCTCCGCAAGCCGATCAGCGCGCGGCCATCGCGGCCGAGCTGGAGCAGGTGGTGACGAGCCCGGTGTTCGGCGGGTCTGCGCGGCAGATCCGGCTGCTCCGCTTCCTTGTCGACGAGGTGCTCGCGGGGCGCGGCGCCGAGCTGCGCGCGCCTCTGCTCGCCACCCGCATCTTCGATCGGCCCGAGGGCTTCGACTCCACCGAGGACTCGATCGTGCGCGTCGAGATGAGCAAACTCCGGCGCGCCCTCGAGCGCTACTACGCCGCGAGCCCCACCGCCGCGGTGCGCATCGAGCTGCCGCGCGGCCGCTACGCCCCCGTCATCGCCGCGGGGCCGGCCGCGCCCGACCCCGTCCAGCCCCGCGCCTCCCCGCGCCCCGCGATCGACTCGCCCCCCTCCGATCGGCCGGGTCCACCGTCCCCCCGCGGGCCGCGTATCCCGTCCAGCGCCGACGGGCCCGTCGTCGCGATTCTCCCCTTCACCTCGATCACCGCCGTCTCCGCCTCCTTGAACGCGGACGGGTCGGAGAGCGAGCTGCCGGTGCCGGGCTCGACCGGCACGCGGAGCCGCGCCGTCGCTCACGGCCTGACCGACCTGCTCGGCGACCTGTTCATTCGCGCCCCGCGCGTGCGCGTGCTCTCGCGCGCCGCCACCCTGGACGAGGCCGAGGCGCGGGGCGCGCGCTACGTTGTCGAGGGGTGCGTGCGCCTCGTCCCCGGCGCGCTCCGCGTGACGGTCAAGCTCCACGACACGAGGCGCGGGATCCAGGTGTGGGGCAGGACGTTCGACCGCGTCGACGTCGAAGGCCGCCTGTTCGCCGTCGAGGACGAGATCGCCCGCGAGATCACCACCCTGCTCGTCACGCTGCCCCTTGGCGCTGTCCATGCCATCGAGTCCGAGGAGCGCTCCGGCCATCCTCCCCGCTCGGCGTACGACGTGCTCCTGCGCTTTCCCCAGTGGCTGGCCACCTTCGATCCCGACCTGCAAGCCGAGCTCGAGGAACACTGTGCGCGCTTCCTCGATCTCGACCCCGATGACGGGGCGCTGCTGGCGTATTCCGCGTTCTTTCAGGTGCTCTCGTCGTGGACGGCGGCCGGCAGGGAGTGCGACCTTCGCCAGGCCGAAGGGCGTGCGCGCCGGGCCGTGGCGCTCGAGCCCAAGCTGGCCAATGCCCACCAGGTGCTCGCGTTCGTGCTGCTCGACGCCGGCGACGGTCCGGGGGCGCTGGCCGAGGCCGAGATCGCCCTGAGGCTCGGCGGGGCGCTCATGCTCACGGGCTTCCTCCTCGCGCTCGCCGGTGAGTGGGAGCGCGGCACGGGCATCCTCCGCAAGCACCAGGGCTGGACGAAGCGCTATCCCGGCACCGTCCACCACGCCCTCGCGCTCGACGCCTATCGCCGCGGCGACCACGCGGCTGCCCTCGTCGAGGCCGAGGCCATCGCCCCCCTCCACGTCGCCTGGAGCGCGCTCGACCGCGCCGTCGCCCTGGCCCGCCTCGGTCGCACCGCCGACGCCCGCAGAGCCGCCCGCGAGCTCGCCGCCATCCTGCCCGAGGTCGCGCGGGATCCCCGGGCCGTCGTCAGCCGGCTGACAGCGGACCAGGCGCTGATCGACGACCTCGTCGAGGCGCTCGCGCTCGCAGGGCTCGGCTGAAGGGGAGACGGCGACGGAGGAGGGTTGCGACCGCGCGCGCTGGCGCGGCGCGCCCTCGAGGATGCCTTCGCTTGCCTTGAGATCGCCTTCCCTGGCGCGCGGTCACTTGCTTCAAGCCTGCCCTCCGGTCGTCACCGGGCGCGGGTCGGGGCAGGGGCTTACACGCCGGTGATCACGGCGGTGATGATGCCGTCGTGGGTGGTGAGGCCGCCGGGGGTCAGGCATAGGAGCGGGTTGACGATGGGGTAGACCCACGTGAAGACGGCGGTGGCGCCGGTGAATTGGCCCGCGGTGATGGTGCCGGTGCCGACGGTCTGCAGGATGCCGCCGGTGACGGTCAGTTCGTAGGTCAAGGTGGCGGTGGAGGACTGGCCGTTGTTCCAGTTGACGGTGAGCGCGCCGCTGCCACCTGCGCTCAGGTCGTTGCAGGCGGCGTCCGGGATGGTGAAGGCGGCCAGTGACAAGGAGCCACTGGTCAGCGTGGGGTCGGTGGAGGTGCAGGAGGAGTAGACGTCGGTCTCGGTCACGCTGACGGTCTGCGGCGTGAGGGTCAACCCGGGGTTGTAGGTGGCGTGGCTGCTGCCGGTACAGATGGTGGAGGAGGCGGCCGCGCTGGCGGGCACGGCGGCCAGGACGGCGACCAGAGCGGAGGCGAGCAAGAAGCACGCTGCGAACACATGGGAGCGATATTTTCTCATTGAACTACTTCCTTTCCTGTCCGTTACCATTGTACCCGTGGTCGGTAGTATGTGCCTGGGGAGATGACCGCGCCTTTTCGACGCCGGGCCCGGCGCTCCTCGCGCCCCCGTGCCCCGCGTATCCTTGCGAGCAACCCGACGCACCTCCGTGCTTCGCTCCGGTGACGCGCAGTTTTCCCGGTCGATTTCTCGACCTGCAACCACACGTGGCCGGGACGCCGGCTTCGGTGCCATGCATCGCAGGCCTCGCGTTGCGCTCCAGACCAGGCGGAGGCGCGTATGCCGTAGGTGCGCACTCTAAACGTCGGCTCAGTGGCCATCACGTTGTTTCACGGTGAATTCGCTGTGAATCACATCGACGCCGTGAACCCCACGGCTGCGGTGCGGATCGGACGGCGGCGTAGGAGCGCTGGGATCGCGCGCGCCGGCGTGGTGCGCCCGTCCTCCGCGCCGCGGACCTTCTCGCGCTGCCTCTCGAGCTCGTCGGCGATGTGCCCGACCGCGGCGGTGAGCTTCGTGATTCGCCGGCGCGCGAGCACGCTCGGCGTCTCGCCGCGGAAGAACAGCCTCGGATCGACGGGCCTCCCCTTGAGCGAGTCGAGGTACGAGGCGAACCGCACGATGACGTCCCGGGCCTCCTCGAGCACCTCGGCGCTGTCGAGCTCCGGCGCCGGCTTGGGCTGGCGATCGAGGACATCGGACATCGCTTGATCGGCGAGGAGCTGCTTGCCCATCGCGAACTCGACCATGCCGTCGAGGGCCGGAGGTGGTTCCACGCGGTGTTGCGCGGGATCGCGCGCTCCTCGGCGATGTCCTGGACCCCCTCCTCCTCGAGGTCGTGCGCGACGAGGATCTCACGGCGCGTCGGAGGGACCTCCAGGAGCAGCTCCGCGAGGATCTCGCTCCGTTGCGCCTCGATGAGCCGTGTCTCGGAGTCCGGCGCGTCGCTGGACAGCCCGTCCAGCGCCTCCTCCGGCCAGAGCTCCTCGTGACGCCGGTGGGCGCGCTGGCGCTCCTTGGAGATCAGGTTGGATGCGATGCGCAGGAGCCAGGCGCGCAGGGTGCCGAGGCAGGGATCGAACCGGGACAGCGACCGCGCGGCGCCGTGGAAGATCTCCTGGACCATGTCGTCCCGATCCGCGCCCCGGAAGCCCCGCCGCTCCACGTAGCGGCGGATCGCCGCCTGGTGCTCGGCCATGATCGCGTCCAGCGAGAGCGGTGATCCCTCCGGGGCGGCGTCCAGCGTGCGAGAAGGTTTCCCCATACAAGCCCAGTTACCCGGCGAGCTCGTTCGATATTTGAAAAAACGTCATGCGGGGCTGCGTTGCGCCGGGCTCGCGCGGTTACGTGGCTAGCTCGTTCACCATTTCGAAAAACGTCACGGCGGGCTGAGTCGAGCCGCGCGCGCCGGGTTCACGCGGGGGCGCTTCTCCCGCGGCGCGGGAGGAGGACATGGTGCATTGCGGAAGCGCATGTAAAATTGTCTGGCGGGTGAGTCGATTTCGCCGGTTTCGCCGCGCCACGGCGGCTTGACCGCAAAGAGACCCACCGCGTAGTGTGCCGAGGAGATGGGGTCCACAGGCCGGTTGCTCCTCGCGGTGGCCGCCGCATCTGTCGTGTGGGGTCGCGCGGCGCTCGCCGCCTGCGAGGGGCCGCCCGCGACCAGCGCGCCGCCCGCGGCAGGAGCCAACCGGAGGTACTGCGTGCACGGGCTCCTCGGGAGCGCGTTGGGGAAGGCGGTGAGGTCGCGATGACTTGGAACGGAAGGTGGTGGCTCCTGCGCGCGTTGCGCTCGCTGCCGCTGGGGGGCCTGGGCGGCGCGCTGGTCGCGGGCGGCTGCGGCAGCGCGGAGCCGCCGTGCGGCGAGCCGTGGAATCCCTGCCTCATCACCAACGAGGACGGCACGAGCAACGGCGTCTGCGCCGGGAAGTGCGTGATACAACCGATGGTCAGCTTTTACGATCCGATCCCGCTGTGGATCGGAGACGCTGACGACCCCGAGCCGGCGTGCGAGGACCTCACCAGCTTCGACCTCCGCCGAAGAGCCCTGCGAAGATCGCTGTCGCGTGCAGTGGCCTCGTGAAGGGTACCTGGTGTCCGGAGATCGGCGAGGTGTGCATGGTCAACCAGCAAGAGACCAACGTGCCTCCCGGGTGGCGGTACTGCATGGTCGCGCGGAGCGAGGGGCCTCAGGACTGCTATCCGCCCGCCGGTCCCGGGGAGCGGCCCAGGTTCTCGGACAAGCTCAATTTGTATGACCGGGACGTCGAGCGGAGCTGCGAGCCGTGCGTCTGCGTGCCCAGCCGCACGCCGAGGGAGTGCGTCGCGCGGGTGAGCGCCTACTCGGATCGCGCGTGCAGCGAAGACGCGCTCCTCGGGACGACGACGGTGACGGCCGGCGGGGCGTATCACTGCCTGCGTCCCGAGGAGGAGGGCGCGGCGCTCGGCAGCATCCGCGCCGAATGGGACGTCAACGAGCTGGGGCTCTGCGAGCCGGCCGGCGGCGAGCCGTACCCGAGACCACCGTCTGCTGCCTCCCGGAGCCCACCGGGTGAGGGTGAGGGGGCGATAGCCCTTGCAGGCCGCCGTCGCGCGGAGGCGACCGGCCTCCGCGGAACCAATTCAGCCACGCCTGCGGCTCATTTCGTCGTGGAGTGGCGTCGTTCTGGCCCTGCTCGGCCTTGCCTTCGTGGCCGCGTCGGCGGCGCGGCGCCGTCACCGCCGCATGGCGGACGAGCGGTAGCGCCGGCTGATCTCCTCTGCACCGATCTGCTCGGCCAGCTACCGGCGGGCCTCGGCCATTCGCGCCTCGCCGTGACCGAACAACCATGGCAGATCGTCGCCCTCGTCCTCGCTACCGTGGGAGTCGCCGAGACAGCCAAGGAAACACGGGCGCGCGAGAGGCACCTCAATGCCCTGGCTTCATCGCATCACGAACACGGGTAGCCTGTCGTCTCGCATTCTTAGGGAGAGCGTACTCTGTCGAGCTACTTGGCGAAGAGCGACCCGTTCCAGACGTAGCGCACCGGCTGCGCTCCCCCCCACGGCAAGAGCAGCGGCTCGAAGCCGCCGACAGGCCCCTTGTCCTGGTTGAAGGGATACGTCTGCTCCGTCCACTCCACGGCTCGCCCGGGGGCGAGCTCGATCCCGACCTTGTCGCCCACGCGAACGAACCTGAGCTCGCCGGAGACCTTCTTGTCGCCGATGCTGCGCGCGACCTCGGCCGCGAAGATGCGCTGGATGCTCTCGCCCTCGACCCGGAAGATGAGCACCACGTCGCGGTCCACGGTCCCGGCGCCCGCCTCCTTCGGCGCCGCCGCGCGCACCGTGCCGTGGACGATGATCTCCGCCTTCCCGTCGCCGGTCAGATCGCGCGCGCTCACCGAGCGGATGTCGGCCGGCGAGGCGAACTGCGCGAGCGTCATGAACGCGTACCCCGCGCCGCCCCGGAAGCCCTTGCCGAACACGACGATGTCGCGGTCGTGCAGGAGCACCCGCTCGGGCTCGCGGCCGCTCGCCACGTCGGCGCCCAGGTCGAACCGCGGCTTGCTCGACGAGGCGCCCCTGTCGCGCCGGTAGAGCGCGTACACCTTGTCGAGCATCTCGGCCGGCGAGAGCGCGGGCGGCTTCGCCGCGCCCCGCGCCTCCTCCGCCTTCGCCGCCGGGCGCGGCCCCGCGGCCGCCGCCTGCCGCTGCTCGCTGGCCTTCGTGAACGCGCCGCCGGTCAGCTTGTAGAGCTGCGACTTGATCGATCCCCACGGCAGGAGCAGCGGGTCGTACGTCGTCTCCACCCCCTCCGCGTAGTTGCTCGCGTCGTACCGGGTCGCCTTGCCCGGCTGCACGCGGATCGCCATCCGGGCGCCGTCGGGGACGAAGTCGACCTCGTTGACGATCGAGCCCTTGTCGGTCGAGATCGCGACCTCGTGCTGGAAGATCGGCCGCGGCGCGTCGCCGGCGCCGAACTGCAGCACGTGCATCACCTCGCGGTACCTGGCGCCGCTGCCGGTGCGCTTCCTCAGGATGAGCTCGGCCTGGCCGTCGCCCGTGAGGTCGCGCGCCGTGAGCGACGGCAGCATCCCCTCGCTGGCGTCGACCCCGAGGTCCTCGAAGTAGTACTGCGCGCCCTTCCGGAACCCGGGGCCGAGGACGACGAGGAAGCGCTCGTGGACGAGCACCCGCTCGCGCATCGCGTCCCCGGCGACGTCGACGACGAGGTCGTACTTCGGGGGGCCGTGGAGGCCCTTGCTCTTGAGGAGGCCGTCGGCGAGCGCGAGCTCCGGCTCGGTCGACAGCGGCGAGAGCGACCCGTACGCCTCCGAGGTGGCGCTGCCGACGACCGCATCGACCCCCCCGCCGCCGTCCGCGTCGTGGACGAAGAGCCCGGCCCGCAGCCCGACCCGGGTCGTCGCCGCCTCGGGGAACGCCGACCACGGGATGCTCGCCTCCAGCGTGTACCCGCCGCTCCGGGGCGCCTCGACAACCCTGGCCCCGGCCGCCACCTTGCCGCCCGGGAGCTTGACGACCCCCGCTGTCTTGCCCGGCTCGCCCGGGTAGAGCGCGACCTCCTGGACCTTCCCGCCCGGGAAGCCGAGGACGAGCTTCACGTGGTCCGCGCCGCCGCGCAGCGCGTCGTCGGTCACGTCGGCCGCCACGTAGACCCGCGCGTCATCGTAGGCGATGGCCGCGTGCGCCGCGAGGTCGGCCTTGCTCGGCTTGCCCTTCACCCGGATGCCGAGGGAGGTGAGCGCCACCGGCCACTCCTTCGGGACCCCGTCGAGCTTGAGCCACTTCGACTCGACAAGCGGCGCCGCGAGCGGCGTCCCGGCGGCGAGGGCGGGGGAGGGCGCGGCGGCGGTCGTCAGCGCGGCCAGCGCGACCGGCGCGAGCGCGGCGAGGCGGGGACCGAGGGCAGGAGCCCCCGGCGCACGGTGGGTGGGTGTTCGACGTCTCATGAGCTCGGGTTTGGACGCCTCTCCGCGCCCGCTTGTTCTTACCACGAGCACTTTGTTTCCGGATCGTCCGGCGTCAGCGCGCCCGGGGCCGCGGCGGAGGGCCTGGACGACGCCCCACGGCGGTCGGCGCGGCTACCCCGGGCGCGGGCGGAGGAGGGGGCCGGCGACGCCGGCCCACCTCGGCGGGTCAGCGGGGCTGGGCGGAGGAGGCGAGGCGGGCAGGGCCGGCGTCGTCGGAGCGGATCCGGCGGTACACGAACTTCGCGATCTCGACGGCCGGCACGATCATCGCCGACAGGACGAGCAGGAGCATCCACTCGTTCGACGACATCTCGTAGGTGCGGAAGACCGGGCGCAGCGCGGGCACGAGCAGCGCGATCAGGTGGATCGCCGCGCTCGCCGCGACCGCCAGGAGGAGCGGCAGGCTCACGAGCGGCTTCGACCCGAAGAGCGAGATCACCGGGCTCCGGCAGCTCCAGGCGTGGAAGAGCGGCGAGAGCGCGAGCAGCGAGAAGGCGACGGCGCGCGTGCGGAGCAGCGCGTCCTCGGTCTGCTCGGACGTCGCGTAGAGCGCCACGGCCGCGAGCCCCATGAACGCGCCGACGTACAGGATGCCCAGGTAGTCGCGCTTCACGAGCAGGCCCTCGTCGCGCGGGCGCGGCGACTCCTCCATGAGCTTCGGATCCGGCGGATCGATGCCGAGCGCGAGCGCCGGCAGGCCGTTCGTCACGAGGTTGATCCAGAGGATCATGAGCGGCGTCAGCGGGGGCCACTTGCCGAAGAACGAGACGACGAACACGGCCACGAGCAGGCCCATGTTCGACGAGAGGAGGAAGAAGATGAACTTCTGGATGTTGCGGTAGATGGCGCGCCCCTCGCGCACCGCCTCGACGATTGTCGCGAAGTTGTCGTCCGCCAGCACGAGGTCCGCCGCCTGCCGCGCCACGTCGGTGCCGCCGCGCCCCATCGCCACGCCGATGTGCGCCTCGCGGAGCGCGGGCGCGTCGTTCACGCCGTCGCCCGTCATCGCCACGATGTGGCCGTGCGCCTTGAACGCCCGCACCAGCCGGAGCTTCTGCTCCGCCGTCGTCCGGGCGAAGACGCGCAGGTGCATGATCCGCCGCGCGAGCTCCTCGTCGCTCATCGCCGCGAGCTCCGCGCCGCTGAGCGCCTCGTCGCCCTCGTCCCAGAGCCCGATCTCCTTCGCGACCGCCGTCGCGGTGAGCCGGTGGTCGCCGGTGATCATGACCGCGCGGATGCCGGCGCGGCGGCACTCGGCCACCGCCTCCTTCACCCCCTGCCGCGGCGGGTCCATCATCCCGACCAGGCCGAGGAACGTGAGCTCGCGCTCGACGTCGGCCTCGTCGCGGCTGACCCGCACGCGGCGGCAGATCGCGAGCACGCGCAGCGCGGACGCGCTCATGCGATCGGCCTCGGCGACGATGGCCTGCCGGTCCTCCTCGGTCAGCGCCCGCACGCCGCTGTTGGCGGCGAACTTCACGCAGAGCGGCAGGAGCACGTCGACGCTCCCCTTCACGTGCGCGATCTCGCGGCCGCGCTCGTCCCGCGTGATCACCGTCATCCGCTTGCGATCGCTGTCGAA
Source organism: Sorangium sp. So ce176 (assembly GCF_051519835.1). Classification (NCBI taxonomy): domain Bacteria; kingdom Pseudomonadati; phylum Myxococcota; order Polyangiales; family Polyangiaceae; genus Sorangium; species Sorangium sp. So ce176. Next base: position 7,673,490 of record NZ_CP150371.1, on the reverse strand, counting down.
CGGCAGCTCGTGCACGAACGCGTGCGACGGCGCCACCGACTCGCGCGACTGGCCGCCCTTCGCGGCGAGCGTCAGCAGCGCCGCCTCGGTCGGATCGCCGACGATGCTCCAGCGGCCCGTCGCCTGGTCCTCGTTGAGCGACGCGTTGTTGCAGAGCGCGACCGTCGCGAGCAGGTAGCTGAGCGGCGCCGACGGCTCGACGGCCTCCGCGCCGCCCTCGTCGCGCAGCGCGCCGGCCGGGTTGTACCCCTCGCCGGTCACCGTGAAGTGATGGCCGCCCGCGTAGACGCTCCGGACGGTCATCTCGTTTTGGGTGAGCGTGCCCGTCTTGTCCGACGCGATGATCGTCGCGGCGCCCAGCGTCTCGACCGCGGGCAGCTTGCGCACGATCGCCCCGCGCTTGGCCATGCGCTGCATCCCGAGCGCGAGCGTGATCGTCGTGATCGCCGGCAGCCCCTCGGGGATGGCGGCCACCGCGAGGCTCACGCCCTCGAGCAGCAGCTCGTGCCACGGCCGCCCGCCCCGGATGAACCCCCAGCCGAGCAGCACAGCGGACAGCGCCAGGCACACCCGCAGGATGATCGAGCCGAAGCGGTCGAGGCGCTCCTCGAGCGGCGTCTTCTGCTCGCCGACCGAGCGGATCATCTCGCCGATGCGGCCGAGCTCGGTGTGCACGCCGGTCGCGGTCACCACCGCGCGCCCCTTGCCGCGCACGATGCTCGTGCCGGTGAAGACCATCGTGACCCGGTCCCCGAGCGGCGCGTCGTGCGCGACCGGGGCGAGGGCGTCCTTGACCGCGGCCGCGCTCTCGCCTGTCAGCGCCGCCTCCTCGGTGGCGAAGCTGATCGTCTGCACGAGCCGCGCGTCGGCCGGGATCGCGTCGCCCGCCTCGAGCTCGAGGATGTCGCCGGGCGCGACGTCCTCGGCCGCGATGACCATGGTCTTGCCGCCGCGGCGCACGCGCGCGTTCGGCGCGCTGAGCTTCTGGAGGGCCTCCAGGGCCGCCTCGGCGCGCCGCTCTTGGTAGTACCCGAGGAACGCGTTCAGGATCACGATCAGCAGGATCGCGATCGCGTCGCCGAACCGGTGGAGGAAGCTCTCCGATTTGTCGGCGGTGAAGCCCACGACCACGGCGATCGTCGCCGCGGCGAGGAGCGTGAGCACGAGCGGGTTCGCGAACTGCTCGAGGATCCGGAGGAGCGCGCTCTTCTTCTTCGACTCGGGCAGGCGGTTCTTCCCGTGCTCCTCGAGGCGCTTCTGCGCCTCGGCCTCGGTGAGCCCGCCGGACGAGCTCACCCCGACGCGCTCTAGGAACGCGCCGAGCTCTTCGGCATGGACGGGGATGGGGGCGGAGGGGGGAGCGGCGCTCGACTCGGTCCGGCGGAGCGCCGTGGCAGCTTGGCTCATGGGCGGGCGTGCTCTAGCGCTTCATCCTGGCTTGTTCACGTTGTTCTTCGGCCTCGAGCTCCGCGATGGCCGCCGCGAGCTCGTCCTGCTCGGCCTGGGGCATGCCGGTCGGCGCGCCGCCCGCCCCGGCCACGCGCACCTGCTGCGGCGCGGGCGCGGGCGGCGGCTCCGGCGGCAGCACGCCCATCTTCCGCTTCAGCGCGAGCAGATCGTCGTCCGCGCCCGCGGTCGCCTCGAGCTGCCCGAACTTGTGCGCCAGCGTGTCGCCCGTGTACTGCTCGGCGATCTCCCCCGCGGCCTCGGCCTCGGCCTCGATCTGATCGATCTTGTTCGCCATCCGGTCGAACGTCTCGAAGGCGGAGGCGTTGTTGAGACCGCTCATGGTCTCCTGGATCGCCTTCTGCGCCTCGGCCCGCTTTTTCCGGGCGATGAGCACGTTCTTCTTGCGCTTCGCCTCCTCGATCTTGTTGTTCAGGAGGCGCAGCGCCGTCTTGAGCTGGTCGACGGCCTGCTTCTGCTTCTGCCACTGGTCCTTGTAGGTGGTGGCGAGCTGGTCGTGCTCCTTCTTGCGGTTCAGCGCCTCCTTGGCGAGCGCGTCGTCCCCGGCCTTGATCGCGAGCATGGCCCTGCGCTCCCACTCCGCGGCGTTCGCGGCCTCCTGCTCGGCCTGCTTGGCCAGCCGCTTCTCGTCGGCGATCGACACGGCGACCTGCTTCTTCGCCTCGATCAGCTGGTTCGACATGTCGATGACGACCTGGTTCAGCATCTTCTCGGGGTCCTCCGAGCGGCTGATGAGGTCGTTCAGGTTCGACTTGATGAGGGTCGCAAGGCGCGCGAAAATTCCCATAGATCAGCTCCAACTCTCGGGTAGCGCAGGGGTCGAAGGCGCGGCGGGTCTACTCAGCTCAGCGCGAGATCGTGCAGCACCGGGACGTGACGGGCGAGCGCGAGATCGATGTCGCTCAAGATCGCCTCGAGCTCGTTCATGTCCAGGTTCTCGAGCTCCAGCGCCGCCGACAGGACCACGGTGCCCGCCTCGATCCCGTACGACGCGTGCATGAGATCCGTCGCGTTGTACTCCAGCAAGCGGCGGAAGAGCTTGGTCTGGTGAGCGTCGTCCCCGGGCACGGGGCCGATCGTGACGCGCACCGCCACGATCGGCGGATCGATGCGGATCGCGATCGGCGGCGCGTCGGGCCCCCCCGAGACGAGGTAGGTACCGGCGTCGTTGTCGAACCGGCGATCGAGCTGCAGGAGGTAAGTTTCGACGTCCTCGGCTGTACGCGGCATGGCGCGGCGAGCCTACAGAATCATGCGGCTTCGGGCTAGTGCCGCGGCCCCACAAGTTCCTCCCGGGATTCCGCGTCGTGACGCGGACCACGGCCGCGCGCGCCGCTGCGGGGCGCGCGGCGCCGCTCCCTCCGCGCGCCTCTCGCGCCCCCCGCGCGTCGCGCCGGCGGGGCCGCCACGCGACACGACGCTCCGCGCCGCCCACGGAGGCGCGCGCCTCGGAGATCGCGGCTTTTGCCAGCTCTCGCTTTTTTCTCACCCGTTTGAGAATGGCGGTGGTACGGTCCCGATCCAGGTTACGTGGCGATCCACCCGGGCGACATTGTTGCTGGCTACCGTGTCACCCGCCTGCTCGGGCGGGGCGGGATGGGCGAAGTCTGGGCCGCGACACGGGAATCGGACATGCACCCGGTGGCCATCAAGGTCCTGCTCGCGCGCGCCGCGATGAAGCCCGACCTCGTGCGGCGCTTCGACCGGGAGGCGAAGATCGCCTCGGCCATCAAGAGCCCGTACGTCTGCCAGCTCCTCGAGGTCAACGAGACGGACGACGGCGCGCACCTGCTCGTGTTCGAGCAGCTCGACGGCGAGTCGCTGGCGGACCGGCTGAAGCGCGAGCAGTACCTGCCGTTCAGCGAGGTCGGGCCGATCATCGACGACGTGCTCCAGGGGCTCGTGGCCGCGCACGCCGCGGGCGTCGTCCACCGCGATCTGAAGCCGGGCAACATCTACCTGGAGCACCTCGGCCTGCCGGACAGGCGCGAGCGCGCGAAGATCCTCGACTTCGGCATCTCCAAGATCACGCGGCGCGAGAAGGAGGAGCCGACGCTCACCGCCTTCGACGCGACGCTCGGCTCGTTCGCGTACATGGCGCCGGAGCAGGTGCGGGGCGCGGCGCGGGCCGACGAGCGGGCCGACATCTACGCGGTCGGCGCGGTGGCCTTCAGGGCCCTGTCCGGGCGGCTGCCGTTCGAGGGCGCGACGGCGGCGGTGCTCGTCGCGATGAAGCTCGACCGCGCGGCCCCGTCGCTCGCCGAGGCGACCGGCGAGAAGTGGCCGGTGGGCATCGAGCGCTTCCTCGAGCGCGCGCTCGATCGCCGGCGCGAGCGGCGCTTCAGCTCCGCGGAGGAGGCGCTCACGAGCTGGCGCGCCATCCAGCCGGCGAACATCACGCGCGCGGTGCGCCGCTCGCAGCGGAGCCGGCTCCCCTCCGAGCTGCCCGAGGCGCTCCTGGAGGACAACCCCACGGTGGTCGACGGCCCCCCGACGATGACCGAGAACGGCGGCTTCTCCGACGCCGGCCAGAGCGCGCCGCCCCCGCCGCCGCCGAGCAGGACGGGCAGCCTGACCCCGACGCCGCTCAGCAGGACGAGCGCGCCGCCGGCGCCGCCGAGCAGGACGAGCGTCCCGCCGCCGCCGCCGAGCAGGACGGGCGGCGTCCCGCCTCCGCCGCCGAGCAGGACGAGCGTCACGCCGCCGCCGCCGAGCAGGACGGGCGGCGCGCCGCCGCCGCCGCCGAGCAGGGCGGGCGTGGCGCCGCCGCCGCCGCCGAGCAGGGCGGGGGTCGCGCCGCCGCCGCCGCCGAGCAGGGCGGGCGTGGCGCCGCCGCCGAGCAGGGCGGGGGTCGCGCCGCCGCTGCCGCCGAGCAGGGCGGGCGTGGCGCCGCCGCCGCCGCCGAGCAGGGCGGGCGCAGAGATCCCCCGGCCGGAGGGCCCTCCTTCGCGCCGCAAACCAGAGAGGCAGTGAGTTGCTCGACGCAACGGTAGGCACGAAGAACAGGGTCGAGGTGCGCGGCGGGCGCATCCGCCCGACGAAGTCGTCCGCCGCGCGGGGCGGCGGATGGCTGGAGATCGGCACCGACCCCGTGATCGTGGGCCGCAACGCGGCCTGTCAGCTCGTCCTCGACGACGCCAAGGTGAGCGCTGTGCACGCCGAGTTCGTCGCCACCGAGCAGGGCGTGCGCGTGCGCGACCTCGACAGCAGGAACGGCACCTTCGTCGGCGGCGTGCGGGTCGGCGACATCTACCTGCTCACCACCACGAAGCTCCGGCTCGGCGAGACGGAGATCCAGTTCGAGCCGCTGCGCCCCGAGCGCATCACGGTCTCGGCGATCCCGTCGTTCGGCCCGCTCGTGGCGAGCAGCCCCGGGATGCGCGCCATCTTCGAGCGCCTCTCCAAGATGGCGCCGACCGACCTCACGGTGCTCATCACGGGCGAGACCGGCACGGGCAAGGAGCTCGTCGCCCAGGCGCTGCACCTCGCGAGCACCCGCTCGAAGAAGCCGTTCGTCGTCGTCGACTGCGGCTCGATCCCGCCGACCCTGGCCGAGGCGACGCTGTTCGGCCACGAGCGCGGCGCGTTCACGGGCGCTGTCGACAAGCGCCTCTCGCCGTTCCTCGAGGCGGACGGCGGGACGATCTTCCTCGACGAGCTCGGCGAGCTGCCGCTCGAGGTGCAGCCGAAGCTCCTCCGCGCGCTCGCCGAGCGCCGCATCAAGAGCGTCGGCGGATCGAGCTACCGCGAGGTCGACGTGCGGGTGCTGGCGGCGACGCGCCGCGATCTCGTGCGGGCCGTCAACGCCGGCAACTTCCGGAGCGACCTCTACTTCCGCGTCGCGCAGATCAAGATCGAGCTGCCGGCGCTCCGGCAGCGCGTCGAGGACATCCCGGTGCTCGTCCGCCGGATGCTGAAGGACCTCGGCGACGAGACCGCGTACGAGCGCGTCTCGAACAGCACGCTCGAGCGGCTGATGCGGCACGACTGGCCGGGCAACGTCCGCGAGCTCCGGAACGCTGTCGCCGTCGCGTTCGCGCTGGCGGCCGAGGGCGAGGAGATCGACATCGCGGCGCACCTCGGCGCGCTCACCGAGACGCCGGTGCACGGCAACTCGTCGCCGTCGATCCACCCGGCCGGCGGCGGCGGCGGGAGCTTCAACGGGTCGTTCGCGTCGCTGAAGGGCCGGCAGTTCCAGGAGGCGAAGCGCGACGTCCTCGCGCGGTTCGAGCGCGACTACTTCGCCGCCCTCTCCGAGGACGCGAAGGGCAACGTGAGCGAGATGGCGCGGCGCGCGGGCATGGAAAGGGCGCACGTGCGGGCTTACCTTCGCCGCCACGGCATCGGCGCGAAGCAAGAATCGGAGTGAACGGCGAGTGACCGGCGCGCCGCGTGGAAACAGTACCAACTTTCTGGCGCGCGCGTTAGTAAATAGTGCTGACTTAGTCCTCGCGGCGCCTGATCACATCGCCGCGGCCTCGTCGTCGCCGGACGGCGCGCTCGCGTCGGCCTCGAACAGGCTCTCCAGCTCCAGCGCCGCCTGCTTCGCGGTCTGGATGAGCTTGGCCTCGTCGTTGTGGACCGCGTGCCCCCGGAGGAGCGCCTGCTCGTCGTGCGCCCTGAACCGCTCGACTGTCGCGCGGGCGTCCGGCGGCCGCATCCCGAGCCCCTCGAGCACGCGCTCGGCCACCTCGAGCGACGACAGGAACGTCTCCCGCTCCAGCACCTTCACGCCGACGTCCATGAGCTGGTACGCGTGCTGGCGGTTCCGGGCGCGCGCGTAGATCTCGAGGTTCGGGAAGTGCCGCTTCACCACCTCCGCCGTCTTCACGGAGGACGCGACGTCGTCGATCGCCAGCACGAAGACCTTCGCCTTGTCGGCGCGCGCCGCGCGGAGCAGGTCGAGCCGGGAGGCGTCGCCGTAGTAGATCTTGTTGCCGTACTGGCGGACGAAGTCGACCTGGGCCGCGCTCGCCTCGAGCGCGGTGAACGGGATCTTCCTCGTGCGGAGGACGCGGGAGACGATCTGCCCGAAGCGGCCGTAGCCGGCGATGATGACCCTGGGGTCGCTGTCCTCGATCGCGTCGAACGCCCGCGCCGGGCCGGGCCGCCGCCATCGCCGGACGAGCGCGTCGCCGGCGGCGATGAGCAGCGGCGTGAGCGCCATCGACAGGGTGACAACGACGACAAGGAGCTCGGAGAGGCGCCGGTCCAGGATGCCCTGCGCGGCGGCGAGCCCGAAGAGGACGAACGCGAACTCGCCCCCCTGCGGGAGCGTGAGCGCGAGGTCGCGCGCGGAGCCCGCGCCGTGCCCGCTCGCCCTGCCCAGGCCGAACAGGACGGCGGCCTTGAGCGCCATCACGCCGACGACGAGCCCGAGGACGAGCGCCGGCTGGTCGGCGAGGAGGCCGATGTTCGCCGACATGCCGACAGCGATGAAGAAGAGCCCCATGAGCAGGCCCTTGAACGGCTCGATGTCCGCCTCGAGCTCGTGGCGGTACTCCGAGTCGGCGAGCAGCACGCCCGCCATGAAGGCGCCGAGCGACATGGAGAGGCCCACGTGGACCATGAGCAGCGCGGAGCCGAGGACGACGAGCAGCGCCGCGGCGGTGAAGATCTCGTGGGCGTGCGCGGCGGCGATGGCCCGGAAGGCGGGCCGCACGAGGTAACGGCCGCCGACGACGACGGCGAGCACCACGGCGACAGCCGTGAGCGACGAGGCGAGGGAGCCCCCCTCGGGCGGGGCGCCGCCCCCCTCGGCCGGGGCCCCCGGCCCGAGCAGCGGCAGCACAGCGAGCAGCGGGATGACGGCGAGGTCCTGGAACAGCAGGATGGCGAACGCGGAGCGGCCGTGCTGCGCCTGCATCTGGCCCTTCTCGGCCAGGATCTGCAGCACGAACGCCGTGGACGAGAGCGAGAGCCCGACGCCCGCGATGGCCGCCGCGTCGACGCGCAGGCCGAGCGCGACCCCGATCGCCGCGATCAGCGCGCCCGTGACAGCGACCTGCGTGCCGCCGAGGCCGAACACGGCGCGGCGCAGCACCCACAGCCGGGACGGCTGGAGCTCCAGGCCGATGAGGAAGAGGAGCAGCACGACGCCGAGCTCCGAGAAGTGGAGGATCGCCTCGACGTTGGTGACGAGCCGCAGCCCCCACGGTCCGATGAGCCCGCCCGCCACCAGGTAGCCGAGCACCGCGCCGAGCCCGATCCGCTTGAACAGCGGCACGGCGACGACGGCCGCGCCGAGGAAGATGGCGGCGTCAGACAGCAAGCTCATGCGTCGTGAGACTCCTTCGGGCTCTGCTCCGGGAGCGCGGGGCAACGGGTGCGCGGAATGCGCGGCGCGCCTGGGCAGTAGGGGCCGGCGCGGCGCCGTGATAAGCACGATCCGCCATGCAGATCGAGCTCATCGCCACGGCAAGCGAAGATTCCGCCTACCTGCCCCGGGTGGGGCTCGGCACGCTCGCGGCGCTCACGCCCCCCGAGGACGAGGTCATCTACACCGATGACGTCGTGCAGCCCTTCGATCTCCAGCGCGACGTCAAGGACGTCGACCTCGTCGGCATCAGCGTCGACAGCAAGACAGCGCGCCGGAGCTACGATATCGCCGCCGCGTACCGCAGGCGCGGCGTGAAGGTCGTCCTCGGGGGCATCCACCCCACCGCGTGCCCGGACGAGGCGATGCAGCACGCGGACGCCGTCGTCGTCGGCGAGGCCGAGGACGCGTGGCCCGCCCTGCTCGCGGACGCGAAGCGCGGCGAGCTCAAGCCGATCTACCGCCCCGAGCTGCCGAGCCTCGCGGGCAGGCCCGCCCCGCGGCGCGATCTGTTCACGTCGAAGAAATACATCCCGTTCCAGGTCGTGCAGACCATGCGCGGCTGCCCCTATCCGTGCGAGTTCTGCAGCGTATCGACGGCCAACGGCACCACGATGCGGTTCCGCCCGACCGACGAGGTGCTGAGCGAGCTCAGGTCGCTCGGCAAGCTCATCATGTTCGCGGACGACAACGTGATGATCCACCGGGCCTACTCGAAGGAGCTGTTCACCCGGATGATCCCGCTCAAGAAGCACTGGATAGGCCAGTGCTCGCTCGCCGCGGTCAAGCGCCTCGAGAACGTGAAGCTCATGGCCGAGAGCGGGTGCAAGGCGCTCTTCATCGGCTTCGAGAGCATCGACGACGAGACGGTCAAGTTCACCGGCAAGCGGCAGAACCGTCCCTCCCAGTACAAGGAGACGATGGCGATGCTCCACGATCACGGCATCTCCGTCTGGGGGAGCTTCGTCTTCGGCTTCGACACGGACGACCCCGAGGTGTTCGATCGCACCGTGGAGTTCGGCATCGACATGAAGCTGACGATGGCGCTGTACGCCATCCTGACCCCGTATCCGGCGACGCAGCTCTACCGCCGCCTCAAGGCCGAGGGGCGCCTCACCGACGAGCGCTGGTGGCTGCGCCGCGACCACGACGCCGGCTCACCCTACTTCGTGCCCAAGCAGATGTCCCGGGAGCGCCTCCGGGAGGGGTGGGTGTCCGCGTGGACGAAATTCTACTCGCCCACGTCGATATGGCGCAGGTTCACCCTGTCACGGCAGTCGAGCTGGATTCAGCTCGCCGGGTTCTTCCCGCTGAACTTCATGCAGCACACGCTCGCGCACCGCAAGATCGCGGGCGGCGAGCAGCGCTTCCGGTCCGGCGTGCACATCGAGGAGACGGCCTCTCCGCCCGCGGCGCAGCCGGAGGCGCAGCAGCCCCAGCCGGCGAAGGCCGGGGGCGGAAGGCACCTGCCGATCCTCGGTTGACGCGCCCGCCTCCGGGCTCGCCGCGGCCCTGCGCAGATGCCGCCATGAGCGCCGCGGCCCGGCGCGCCGGTGGCCCGCCGGCCCCGATGACGCGGTGTCCCTGCCGCGCCGCTCCTCACGCCTCGGCGCCGCGCGTCGTCGGCTGCGCGGAGGCGACGCGCGGCAGCGCGAGGCCGTCGATCGCCCCCGGATCCGTGGCAGCGCCCCGACGCGGGAGGCGCGCTGTCCCGCGGCTACAGCAACGCTGTCGCTTGGTGAATTTGCTACACTCGCATGAGCTCCTGGAACGCCGGGGGTGTCGGGCGGGGGGTGAGCCCGTATTGTCCCCGCATCGAAGATCCCTCGAAATGGAGGTCTCATGGGTCGACTGCGTTTCTCCTCCTCGCTCCTCATCTTCGCGGGCGTCGCGGCGTCCAGCGCCGGCGTCGTGGCGAGCTGCAGCGCGACGGGCGGGGTCAATCCCGGCGGCAGTGGCGGACACCGGGCCGGGGAGGGGGGCGACGCCGGCCACGGCGGGGCGGGCGCCACGGCCGGCGAGGGCGGCGCCCCGGGCGGGCTGGGCGGCCTCCTCGACATCGATGGCGGGCAGGAGCCGTCGGACGACGTGACGGTGAACCCGTGCGGGACGGCGTGCGGCGAGGAGGAGCTGTGCACCGGCGCGCACCTCGGCCTCGACGACAACTGCAACGGCATGATCGACGAGACCTGCCCGTGCGTCGCCGGCCAGGCGCACTCCTGCTTCCGCGGCGACCCGTCGTTCCGGAACAGCGAGGGGTGCTTCCCCGGCTCCCAGCTCTGCGACGAGACGGGCACGTGGGGCCCGTGCGTCGGCGGCGTGCACGCCGACGAGGCCTGTTACGTGAACAGCTCCGTCGCCTGCTACCCGATCCAGGCGCCGCCCTTCGCCAACGTCGACCTCAAGACGGGCACCGGCATCTTCAGCGACGATGCGGTCGAGGGCTCCGAGCGGTGGACCGTGGCCTGCCCCGAGGGCATCGACCCGTGCCCCGCCGTGAGCGGGGCGAACCCCGCGGACGATTTCAAGCCGCTCCAGTCGGGCGAGTACACGGTCACGTACACGAAGCGCGTCGCGAGCGGCGCGACCCAGAGCTGTCAGTACCCGCTGTTCGTCGGCGCCGGCGGGCTGCGCGTCGAGCTGGAGTGGGAGCACGACTTCGGCTCTGTCGATCTCGACCTGCACCTGCACAAGCCGAACAACACGCAGCCGTGGGCCACCGCGGGCTCTGCGTTCGACTGCGGCTGGGGCAACTGCACCATCAAGGAGCTCGCGTCCGGCCCGGGCGGCTCTGCGCCCGGATCGAACCTCCGCTGGTTCAGCGACAGCGCGACGCCGCCCGATCCGGTGAACTGGTTCCTCGATCCGGTGGACAGCAACAACTCCTGCTTCTTCGCCCCCCGGGGCGTGGGGGAGCTCTGGCGGGACAACGAGATGGGCTGCCACAACCCGCGGCTCGACCTCGACAACGCGAATTGCGACCCCACCGCGACCAGCCCCGACCACGAATACTTCTGCGCGCCCGAGAACATCAACGTCGACTTCCCCCCGAAGCGCCAGTGGATGCGGGTCGGCGTGCACTACTATTCTCACGGCGGGGTGCCCCACGACATCCACCCGCGCATCAAGATCTTCTGCAACAGCGCCCTCGGGGCCGATCTCGGGCCCACCGGCTTCTACAGCCCCGAGCTGCCCGTCGCCTTCGCCCCCGGGGACGTCCGCGACAGGTTCTGGCTCGTCGCCGACGTCATCTTCCCCGAGCCCGACGAGTGCGGCCAGCAGACCTGCGTCGTCCAGCCGCTCTACCGGAACGCAGACACGAAGACGCCGCTGCTCACCACGAAGGACTACGTCGAGGCGAACTTCGGTCCAGCCTACCCGCCGCTCCCCTGACCGCGGGCGCGCTGCGCCGCTCTCCTGACCGCGGGCGCGGTGCGCCGCTCCCCTGACCGCGGGCGCGGCGCTCCCGTCCGGACGGGAGCGTCGCGCCCGCGGCACCCGCGCGCCGGCGCCGGCGCCGCGACGCGCGGCGCGGCGCCGTGACCGGGGAGCGAGGCAATGAGTCTGTAGTGAATCGCCTGATGGTGATTCGCCTGACTCCGTGCCTCCGGACAGCGCGCCTCGTCGAGCTCGCGGCTGTTCGTTATCGGCGGCGTCGGCCGCGCGCCGTGCTAGGGAGTTCTGCGTGGCACCCTGTTGAACCTGTAAAATCGTTTTGCCTCTTACCCGATGAGGTGGAGGCGTGGTGTTCTGCCATCCCCGTTCGCGCGATCTCGCGCGAAAGCGCGCGTCACGGGGCCGCGGCGTGTCTCCGCTTTGCTAAGCTACGGAGCGCTTCGCCGTGGCGCTGAGCGGAGGTGAGCCCGCTGCGACCCTGCGCCGCGTTCCCTCACGTGGAGGTATCATGTTTCGTCTTCGTGTCCTGTCCGTGCTCCCCTTCGTGATCGCAGCCGCGGGGTCGAGCGCCGTCGTTGCGGCCGGCTGCAGCGCCGAGGGCAAGCGGTTTGATTTCGGCGATGTGACGGAGGGGGGCGGCTCCGGCGTGGGCGGCTCGGGAGGCCCCCGCGGCGGCTCGGGCGGCGCCAGCGTGGCGGGCGCCGCGCCCGAGGGCGACGACTCGGACTCGGACGGCTTCGGCGGCAACCTCATCATTGATGGAGGGGCGACCGACGAGACCCCCGACGTGGCGGTCAACCCGTGCGGGAGCGCCTGCGGCCCGGTGGAGCTGTGCGGCGTGGATGAGCTCGGTATCGACCACGACGGGCTGGACGACAACTGCAACGGCATGATCGACGAGACATGCGCGTGCATCGCCGGCCAGGCGCACTCCTGCTTTCGCGGGGACCCGTCGTACCGGCAGAGCGCCGGGTGCTTCCCAGGCACCCAGCTCTGCGACGAGACGGGCACGTGGGGGCCGTGCGTCGGCGGCGTGCACGCGGACCAGAGCTGCCACCTGAACGACGCGGCGGGCTGCCATCCGATCCAGGCGGCGCCCTTCGCCACCGTCGATCTCAAGGAGGGGACCGGCACGTTCAGCGCGGACGCCGTCGAGGGCTCCGAGGCGTGGACGGTGACCTGCCCCGCGGGCGTGGACCCGTGCCCCTCCGTGGGCGGGACGGAGCCGAGGGACGATTTCAAGCCGCTTCAGTCGGGCGAGTACACGGTCACGTACACGAAACAGGGGGCGGACGGCGAGAGCGCGACCTGCACCTACCCGCTGTTCATCGGCGCGCGCGGCCTCCGCGTCGAGCTCGAGTGGGAGCACGAGCCGTACAGCGTCGACCTGGATCTCTACCTCCACAAGCCGAACAACACGCAGCCCTGGAAGGTCGGCGGCTCGAACGTCGCGTGCGGCTACGGCAACTGCACGATCGACACCCTCACGGACGACGACCCGGGCATCACCTGGTTCAGCGATACGGCGACGCCGCCCGATCCGGTGGACTGGTACCTGGATCCCGAGGAGACGAACAACACCTGCTTCTACGCGCCCCGCGGGGTGGGGGAGAAGTGGCGCCGCGACGGCAGAGGCTGCCATAACCCGCGGCTCGATCTCGACAACATCTCCTGCGCTCAGGAGACGACCGACCCCGACGATCCGACGTTCTGCGCGCCGGAGAACATCAACGTCGATTTTCCGCCCAAGTCAGGGTGGATGCGGGTCGCCGTCCACTACTTCGGCGGCGAGGTGTCGTTCAACGTGCACCCGCGGATCAAGATCTTCTGCAACGGCGAGCTCGGGGCCGACCTCGGGCCCACCGGCTTCCACGACCCCGAGGAGCCGGTCACCTTCCTCCCGGAGGACTCGGGCGAGCGGTTCTGGCTCGTCGCCGACGTGGTGTTCCCCGACCCGGGGGCGTGCGGCACCAGCACGTGCGTTGTCAGGCCGCTCTACGCGGACGAGACGACGAAGACGCCGGTCCTCGTGAACACCCGGACGGCCACCACGAGCTTCGGCCCGCCCTACCCCAGCCTGCCGTCGCCCTGAGGGTCGGCGCAGGCCGGCGGCGTGACGGGCGGGAGCGCGCCGGTCACGCCTCGACGCCGGCTCGCTTGAGGAAGGCGAGCGCCGGTCCGAGCGCGTAGGCGGGCCCCTTGCCGAGGCGCAGCCGCTCCCCTGTCGAGAGCTGGAGGAGCAGCCACCGCGGCGCGAGGCCCGGCTCGTCGACCTCGGCGTCCAGCGCCGGCGGGGTCGAGACGCGGGCGATCGCCTGTACTGGAAAAATCCGCCGGAAGCCGCGGCCCTCCTGGACGATCTCGGCGCGCTCGAAATCGAGGCGGAAGCGCCCGTGGAAGCGGCGGCGGCGGCGGACGAAGAGCAGCGCGGCGGTGGCTGCCGCGGTCCAGGTCGCGGCGATGAAGACGATGGGGAAGGGGGCTGCCCTGGCGGCGACGATGCCCACGATGACAAGCGAGGCGGTCAGGGCGAAGGCGGCGACGCGGCGCACGGCGAGGTCGAGGCCGTCGCCGGGGCAGTCGCAGACGAGCACGGTGGGGCCGAGCGCCAGGATGGTGCCGTCGGCGTTCGAGAGCAGGACGTCTCCTTCAGGTTCGGCTTCAGGCACTGCGTTCCTCCCGGTGGGGTGAGGGGCTCGATACCGCAATCCGGGGGGAGAGGCCGCTCCTCTCGGAGGCGGCGCGGAGCGAGGGGGCCGGCGCGAACGGAACGCGAGGGAGGGAGAAGGGCGGGCCGAGATGCCTGCCGGGGTCTGCGTGGTAAAGCCGTCTTCGCGTCGCACGGTAGAGAGAGGCCGCTGGGACGCGATCGGGGGGCGCCTCGACCGGGGCAAACGGGGGTGGACCGTCAGTCTGCTAACGCTTCGCGGCGCGGCGCGGTCGACGGGTGAAGCGAGGGCAGGGCGCAAGAGACCGCAAGCGCAGTGGATTTGGCGGGGGAGATAGCGATTCGCGGCGGTGGCATGCGATGTGCCGCAGTCACGGGGGCGAGCAGATACGCCGTTCGCGCGGGGGACGGTCTTCACGGGAGATCGCATGGGGACGCCGAGGTTCTCATGCGGGCATGCGCGCTCGTGACCGCGTCAGGGGAGGACTCTGCGATGGGGTGGATTGTGAGACATGCAGGGCTCACGGTGGCATTCTGCCTGGCCGCGGGCTGCGCCGAGGAGCGGGCGGAGCTCAACCAGGTCCAGGCGAACGCGCTGGCGAAATCGTTCTTCGTCGGCGCCGATCTGCAGAGCAAGGAGGATGATCCGGAGTTCTGGGCGCGGACCACGGTGGTCGACGTGGGGTACGGGGCGTCGCAGGACGGGCTCTTCTCGTCCTCGTACGCGCAGGCGGACGTCGCGCGGATCAAGTGGGTCATCCAGGAAGACCTGCTGATCGGGCGCCTCACCTACGAGCGCGTGAGCGACACCGACGGCAAAGGGACCGGCGCCGCCACGGACGACGGCGTGGTGGCCGCGGCATACAAGATCCTCTCCCACTTCGACATACGGCGCGACTACAACCCGGCGACGGGGGAGGAGAGCAACGTCGTCGTCGAAAACACGACCGACCGCCCCTGGTACGAGCGGGAGTACATGCGGGTCGACTGGTCGAAGAACCTGAACGTCGACTCCTACGACTTCGACACGCTGTCGCTCCTCGGCGTCTACGGCGGCGTGCAGTACGAGCCGCTCGCCTACACGATCAGCGACCCGGGCCACCCGGACGCGCCGCATTTCGACCCCGAGGAGGGGTATTTTGACGTCACCAACAAGGCCTTCGCGGTGCCCCAGCTCATCGATCTGAGCCACCTCGGGTGGGGCGTGGACCGCTTCCCGGCCTGCATGCTCGACGCGGATTTCCCGGGCGGCACGGCGCCGGTCGGGTCGTGCAACCCGGTCGAGATCACGCTCAGGCAGTCGTTCCGCCGCGTCGTCGACAGGGACTACGAGCCCGCCGAGTGGGACGGATACCGGTTCCAGGCCTACGGGCCCTTCCTGCGCGAGCGCCTCGGGTACGCCCGCAACTACGGCATGAGCGACGCCAGGTGGCACCGCATGATCAGCCGCTACAACCTGTGGGAGCGCAGCCACTACTACGCCGATCCGGAGGGCATGACGGGCGAGATCCCGTGCTTCACGCCGGAGACCACGCCGTTCGGCGCGGATCCGCACCGCGACGAGGACGGCAACGGGACCGAGGACGAATGCGAGGCGGTCACCGAGGCGACGATCGACGGAGACGGCGGCGAGGTGAAGGTGGGGCCGGGCTCGCGGTGCGACACCTTCAAGCAACGATGCACCTTGCCCTATCAGCGCAGGAAGGCCGTGCCGCAGCCGTGGTACGTCACGTCGAACAGCAACCCGGAGTATTTCGACGCCACCGGCTGGGCAGCCCACGAGTGGGACGTCGCCCTGCGCAGCGCCGTCGTCACGGCCAGGTACGTCGAGTGCGCCGGGACGACGGGCGACGCGGCGGGCTGCCGCGCGGCGTTCCCGGTCCAGGACGGGCAGATGGACGACAACGCGGACGCCATCGCGCTCGCGCGCGAGGTCGACGCGTGCCGGCGCGGCGAGGCGCACGAGGGGCAGGACTGCGGCGCCCTCGCCGACGAGATCGGGGCGCGGCGCGGGTACGCGCCGGGCGTGGTGGCGCTCGCGAGGATGCCCGAGATGATCGTTGTCTGTCACAGCCCGGTCGAGGCGGCCGATCCGGAGGCGTGCGGCGGCCCGCGGCTCCCCGCGGGCGTGACGGCCAGGATGTGCGGCGACGAGCGCCGCAAGGAGGCGGGGCGCGACGAGGCGCTGCTGAGGGCGTGCGGTGAGGCGCTGACCGCGCGGATCGGCGACCTGCGCTATCACCAGATCAACAACTTCGAGGCGCCGCAGTCGCCCTCGGCCTGGGGCATCTACAGCGACGCGGAGGACCCGCTCACCGGCGAGAAGGTCGCGGCGAGCATCAACGTCTGGACGCACGTCAACGACCTCTGGAGCCAGGGCGTCATCGACACGGCCCGCTACATCAAGGGGGAGCTCAGGACCGAGGACGTGACCGACGGCGACAACGTCCGGGACTGGGCCCAGGCGAGCGAGGGCGCGTCGAAGGGCGGCGCGCTGCCGCGGCTGACGCGGGAGGAGCTCAGCCGGCGGATCGCCCGGGCGGCCGGGGGGGACGGCGACGCCCCCGCGGGCGCCGGCCAGCTCGCGGGCGACCCGGGCCTGCGCGAGAGCCTCCGGCGGCTCGCGAAGGAGGTGCGCGCGATCGCCGCGGACGCGACGGCGCCGGACAGCATGCGCGCGGTCTACGAGGCGCGCCGTCGGGCCGCGGCGGGCACCGAGCTCGAGGCCGAGCTCACGACGAAGCGGATGCAGGAGCTCACCGGCGTCGCGGGGCTGCCGCTCACGGACGAGGTGATGCGCCTCGCCTCGCCGCTCCGCGGGGCGAACCCGAGCGTGCAGCGCGACCTCAGGAACCTGAAGGAGGTCGCGCTCGCCGAGCGCGGGGCGTGCGTGATGCACGAGGCGCCGGCGCCGCTCGCGACGGCCAACCTGGCGGACATCCTCGAGGAGAAGTTCGCGGCCCAGCACGGGCGGTTCGGCGAGGGGGACGCGGGGCAGAAGGCGCGGCGCGCCGAGGCCATGCGGCGGTACCTCGCGCAGCGGGCCCACTACGCGGTGGTGCTCCACGAGATGGGCCACTCCGTCGGCCTGCGCCACAACTTCGTGAGCTCGTCGGACGCCTGGGGGTACCGGCCGCAGTACTGGCAGCTCCGCACGAACAACGGGCGGGTCAAGGCGCTGTGCGAGACGCTCTCGGAGGACGGCGAGGCGTGCGTCGGGCCCCGCTATTTCGACCCGATGACCGGGAACGAGCGGAAGAACCTGCTCTGGATGTTCATGCACTCGTCGACCATGGATTACGCCGGCGAGCCCACGCAGGATCTCATCGGGCTCGGCGCCTACGACTTCGCCGCGGCCCGCATGTTCTACGGCGACGCTGTCGCCGTGCACGCGGACCCGAGCTACAAGGCGACCACCCCGCGCGGCAAGGGCATGCTCGCCAAGGTCGACGACTTCGGCGGCGTCCTCGGCTTCCAGCCGGAGTACGGCGACGACGACATCCATTATTCCGATCTGCAGAACAAATATGACCTGATCTTGCCGGATAGCTGCGTCGAGGTCGACCCGGGCGCGTACAGGCCGTCGGACTGGAACGACGAGCGGGACGGCGTCTGGCACCCTGTCCTCGACGGCCAGATCGTGCCGATCGACGGCAAGTACACGCGGTGCCGGCAGCAGAAGGTCGACCACGTGGCGTGGCGCTCGCTGAAGACGGCGAAGGGCGCGAAGGGGCCCGCGGTGGACCCGGCGGGGCGCACCCGCGTGCCGTACGGCTTCGCGACGGACAGGTGGGCGGACCTCGGCAACCTGAGCGTGTACCGGCACGACAACGGCGCGGACGCCTACGAGCTGTTCAACTTCTTCATCACGCAGCAGGAGGTGAACCACATCTTCGACAACTACCGGCGCGGCCGGCAGAACTTCAGCGTGCGCGTGGCCTCGGAGCGGACGCTGAACCGCTACAACGCGAAGATGCGCGACGGCGCGAAGGGCCTCGGGCTGCTCTCGAACGTCTACCGCGAGTTCGCGCTGGAGCGCGGCTACGACTTCGACACCCTCTGGGCCCAGGCCTCCAGCAACCTCTTCAAGGAGAACATCCTCGCGGCCGGGATCGCGTTCGATCACTTCGCGCTCCAGATGGCGCGCCCGCAGCCGGGGGAGCACTACCTGCCCAAGGGGGACACCGTCCTCCGGTCGGCGGTCGACGTCTTCGGCGGCGCCGGAGACACGCTGGTGGTCGTGCCGAACGGCGCGACAGGGTACTTCGGCGACATCGCCCTCGGCGGCAAGCCGCTCGAGAACGCGCTCGCGGAGGACAAGGGCGAGTTCGACTCGAACTACACGATGAACGCCGGCTCGTATTACGACAAGGCGTGGGTGGCGATGCTCATGACCGAGTCGGTCGACAACTTCATCAGCGACTCGCGCCACGACTTCCTCGACGCGCGCTACCGCGCTGTCTCGCTCGCCGACGTCTTTCCGGAAGGGTACAGGCGCTGGCTCGCCAACAACCTCACGGGCGACGACGCCATCAAGGGCGTGCGCATCGCGGCGGACTCGAGCGGCAAGCCGATCAAGGACCCGAGCGGCTACCCGGCCAGAGCCCTGGGCTGGACGTCGTGGTGGAGCAAGAGCGGACCGGAGAGCTGCTTCCCGGGCGAGGGCAGCACCGTTTGCAGCGCCTACGGCGCGGTCGACAGCGCGCCGTGGAACCCGCGGGCCCCGGACAAGGTCGCCATCCTCGACCCGCAGATCGGATGGGAGCAGCAGAAGTTCCTCATCGCCTGGACCCTCCTCTATCTCCCCGAGAACCAGAAGCAGAGATGGCTGGACATGATGCACATCTGGGAGACCGGGGCAGACACCGATCCCGGGTTCCCGGACCGGATCGAGCTCCACCACCCGTCCGGCAAGGTGTTCGTGGCCAAGGCGTACGGGACAGAGACGATCTTCGGAAAGGTCGTGCAGAAGGGCATCGGCGCGCGCGTCCTGGAGTACGGAAATGAGCTCCTGGCCAGGGCCTATGTCACGGAGCCGGGGCCGGACCTCGACGGCGACGGCAACCCGGACTGGCACAAGGTGAAGCTGAGCCCGGAGAGCCGGCAGCCGATCGTGCGGTGGGATCCGACCATCGCCGCCATCGCGTCGGACGGCGAGGTGGAGCGGGAAGGCGTGCCCGGCTGCGAGGCGGACTCCGACGCAGACGACGACGACTACAGCGATTTCTACCAGTGCACGTGTTCGTCGAACCGCGCCTGCGTCGCGCTCGAGGGCTACGTCTCGGTGCCGGTGTTCATCCGGCAGGCGCTGTCGGCGTTCAAGCTGGGTGACCCGAGCATGAGGGGCATCCACTGAGCGCGCGTCGGCGCGAGGCGGCATGGCACCGAGGACGGGGGCCGTCGCTCCTCCCCGCACCCCGGGGCGCGAAGCGTCCTTCGCCGCGCCGGAGATCACGAGAGCACCGGGCTCATCCCTGGCGGGGTTGACGCCGTGGTGACGTTCCGCTGGCAACGTCGGGCGTGAGCCGACAATGCGACGGCGGCGCGATGGTCGGGGCATCCTGCCGCAGGGGGGCGATTCGCCCCATTCGGTCGCCCGATCTCCCCGCGGGCGTGGGAGCGGCCGGCGTGGCGCAGGTCTTGCTGAACTTTTCCATGAAATGACGTGCTGTTGGAGTTCGCCCGCCCAGGCGTCAGCTGCGTCGGCGACGCGGGACGGCGGGGCAGGTGGCGGTTCTGACGAGTTGCACCCTCAGCTTGCCATCGCGGAGCGCCGAGCCGGCCGTAGCGCCGATACCGGGACACCGGGAACGTAAAGAAGAGAGCCTTCTCTCGCGTCGCGAGCGCTGGAAGGTCGGTCGCCCGAGGGCATGGAAAGAGCCAGCAATGGACTTCGAGAATGGTACGCACGTCCAGAGAGCGAAGGCACGCGTGGGAACGGTGCTCAACGGCGCGTGGAGGCTGGATGCGCTGATCGGCCTCGGGGGGATGGCGGCCGTGTATGCGGCGACGCACAGCGCTGGCGCGCGGGTGGCGATCAAGCTGCTGCACCCCGAGCGCGCGCGGGACAAGGTCGATCGGGCGCGGTTCCTCCGCGAGAAGGCGATCGCGAACACAGTGAACCACCCCGGGATCGCCGCGGTGCTCGCGGACGACGTGACCGAGGACGGCGCGCCGTTCCTTGTGATGGATCTGCTCGAGGGGGAGACGCTCCTCCAGCGCTGGAAGGCGCAGAGGGGCCCGCTGCCGCCCGCCGAGGTGCTCTCGCTGAGCGCTCAGATCCTGGACGTGCTCGCGGCAGCGCACGAGAAGGGGGTGGTTCACCGGGATCTGAAGCCCGACAACATCTTCCTGACGCGCGACCGCGGGGTGAAGATCCTCGACTTCGGCATCGCGCGCCTGCGGGTCCCCTCGGGGCAGACGTCGCTGGCGGGGCTGCGCGCGATGGGGACGCCGGCGTACATGCCGCCGGAGCAGGCGCGCGCGCGCTGGGACCTCGTCGATGCGCGGACGGACATCTGGGCGCTCGGCGCGACGATGTTCTCGCTGCTCACGAACCGGTACGTGCAGGAGGCGCCGACGGTCAACGAGCTCTTCTTCCTGAGGATGACCTGCCCGATCGCGTCGCTCGCGCGGGTCGAGCCGTCGATGCCCCCTGCCGTGGTGCGGGTGGTGGACCGGGCGCTCGAGTTCGCGCAGGCGGATCGCTGGCCCGACGCGCGGTCGATGCAGGCGGCTGTGCGCGAGGCGCTGGCCCTGGTGGCGATCGCGCCGCCGCCGCCGCCGCGGAGCACGCTGGCCCCGCCGCGGAGCACGCTGGTGCCGCCGCCGCGGAGCACGGTGGCGCCGCCGCCGCAGAGCGCGCTGGCGCCGGCGAAGGAGATGCGCGAGCTCGGCGCGCTCGAGGGGCGGCCGTCGTCGGGTCGCCCTCCGACGCGGCCCCCCCGGGCGCCGGGGCTCGCGGCGCCGACGTCGCTCGCCACGATCCCGCGCGCGATCTCGACGATCCCCCGCGCGCCGTGAGGAGAGCGCCGGCGGCGACAGACTGCCCCCGGACGCCGCCGCGCGCCGGCCTCCGGGCGGGTTACGCGTTCAGGCCGGCGAGCAGCTCGCTGGGCCGCAGGACGGCGCGTCGATCCGAGTCCCGCCGGGCGAGGAGCGCCTCGTAGATGTCCATGTAGCTCGCCATCATGCGCTCGGCCGAGTAGCGCCCCAGCGCGAGCTTCCGCCCGCGCTTGCCCATCGCCGTCGCCTGCGCGGGATCCGCCTTGAGGGTGGCGAGCTTGGCGGCGAGCGCGTCGACGTCGCCCGAGGGGACGAGGAAGCCCGTCTCGCCGTCGGCCACCAGGGCAGGGATGCCGCCGACGGCGGTCGAGATCACGGGCAGGCCGGTCGCCATCGCCTCGACCATGGAGAGCGGCAGCCCCTCGGAGTTCGACGACAGGACGAAGACGTCGCTCGCGGAGAGGAGCTCCGGCACGTCGTGCCGCTCGCCGGCGAACACGACGCGATCGCCGATGCCGAGCTCCTCGGCGAGGGCCCGCAGCGGGGCGGCCTCCGGCCCGTCCCCGACGAGCAGGAGGCGCCCGTCGTCGCCCGACAGGACGCCTGCCGCCGCGGCCGCGCGGAGCAGGAGCGCGTGGTTCTTGACCTGCGACAGGCGGCCGACAGCCCCGGCGACCCACGCGCCCTGAGGAATGCCGAGCTCGGACCGGATGCGCGCCCGAGCCATGGAGTCCGGCCTGAACCGGGAGAGGTCGATTCCGTTCTGCACCACGTGCAGCTTCGAGCTCGGGACCTCCTTGTGCTTGAGCATGAAGTCGGCCGTCGACTGCGACACGGCCACGTGCGCGTCGGCGAGCCTGGCCGCCACGTGCCGCAGCCACGCCCTGCGGCCCTGATCGAACATCGCCCCATGCAGCGTGTGGCACACGGGCACGCGATGGAGCCGGCCCGCGGCCGTCGCGTAGATGAGCGGTAGCTGGTTGTGCGAATGCACGATGGAGACACCATGCTTGGCGAAGAACGCCGCCAGCTTGCCGGGGAGCTTGAAGTCGAACCCAGGGCGCTTCGGCATCATGTGGACCGCGACGCCGCGCGCCCGGAGCTGCTCCGCGCGCGGGCCGTCAGGGTTCATGTGGATGCCCACGACCATCACCTCATGCCCCGCCTCGCGCTGCAGCCCGGCCAGGTCCACGACGACTTGCTCGGCGCCTCCCACCTGAAAGGAGTTCAGCACGTGCGCGATCACCAGAGGGTCCTGGGGCGCTCGGGTCGTCGATGCGTGTTCGCTGGTCTTCATGGCGTAATCTATCGTCATGGTTCCCCTCTAGGGTGCTCTGGGAGGCATGTGGTCCGACCTGAGAGAAACCCCTCCTTCGTGTTCTCGTCCGCAGGGGGAATTTACCACAGAGGCCAGGGGGCAAGGAGATTTCTCTGGGTCTCTCCTCGATATGCCCCTTACCTCTGCGTTGAAGTGAGGGGGTGCCTTCATTGGCCGGTCGGTTGACCACGTGGAGTGACGGCTGTGGCACATTGCGACAGATGTGACAGAGTGCGACCGCCAATGCTGAACGCGCTGCGTCGTCCCGCGCGGAACCATCGCTGGACCGGCCTGACGTTCCGGTGAAAATAGCGCAGGACGCGCAATTTTTTCGGCACCGTGAAAGAGCGCAGTGTTCACGAGGTCACCGCCCGGGCTCCTTGCGAGAATCGTGCAAGCCGCGTCACCGGCCGGGGACGAACCTCTGCTCCTCCACGGGCTCGGGGGTGCGAAGGTTCTTTCCATGTAGGTTGATGTACACAAATCGCGCGTTTTGGTGTGAGCCTGGTCACCGGAACCGCCCATTGTGGTCTTGTTCGTACGGAGTACGGAGTACGGAAAGGAGCGGCGGGCGCGTCGTCCGCGGCGGGGCCTGGCGCAGCGGGGGCGTCGGCTGGATGGGCCGAGGGCCGCGCGGGCTTGCTGTGTGTTGGGAGCAGGGGTGAGGCGCTGAGTCCGCGGTCCCCTGTCCTCGGAGGCGCAGGGGACCGCGGGTGGGGAGAGGGGCTCACGGGATCACGTGAGCCTGGTGCTGCCTGTCGGCCTCAGCGCTGGGGCACCTCGGCGCAGACGGCGTAGGTGGTCAGCGTGATGGACTGGCCCTTCTTGCCGTAGCCGCTCTCGAACACGGCGGTCGACGTCCAGCCCGCGCGGCCCTCCTCGGTCGCGTCGTACGGCGAGTTCTCGACGACCCTGCTGGTCGCCTGCGCGGCGCCGGAGACCGCGAATCCGCCGCTGATCACGACCTCACCCGCCTTGCAGAGCGCCTTCACGTTGATGAACGCGCTGGTGGGCTCTGCCTGGCGCGTCTCCGAGATCACGCGGATCTTCGCCAGTCCGGGCGACCCCGTCGGTCCCTGGGGGCCGATCTGGCCCCTGGGGCCCGAAGGACCCTGGAGGCCGCGCTCGCCCTTCGGGCCCGCGGGACCCTGGGGGCCGATCTCGCCCTTGGGGCCGGCAGGACCCTGAGGCCCGCGCGCGCCGTCGACGCCCTTCAGGCCCTGGAGACCGCGCGCGCCGTCGACGCCCTTGATGCCTTGCGGGCCGATCTCGCCCTTGAGGCCAGCAGGACCCTGAGGCCCGCGCGCGCCGTCGACGCCCTTCAGGCCCTGGAGACCGCGCGCGCCGTCAGCGCCCTTGAGGCCCTGGGGGCCGATCTCGCCCTTGGGGCCGGCAGGACCCTGGGGTCCGCGCTCGCCCTGCAGGCCGCGCTCGCCCTTGGGGCCCACGGGGCCTTGAGGCCCGCGCGCGCCGTCAGCGCCCTTGTGGCCTTGCGGGCCGATCTCGCCCTTGGGGCCCACGGGGCCCTGAGGCCCGCGCGCGCCGTCGGCGCCCTTGTGGCCTTGCGGGCCGATCTCGCCCTTGGGGCCCACGGGGCCCTGAGGCCCGCGCGCGCCGTCGGCGCCCTTGTGGCCTTGCGGACCGATCTCGCCCTTGGGGCCCACGGGGCCCTGAGGACCGCGCGCGCCGTCAGCGCCCTTGTGGCCTTGCGGGCCGATCTCGCCCTTGGGGCCCACGAGGCCCTGAGGCCCGCGCGCGCCGTCAGCGCCCTTGTGGCCTTGCGGGCCGATCTCGCCCTTGGGGCCCACGGGGCCCTGAGGCCCGCGCGCGCCGTCGGCGCCCTTGTGGCCTTGCGGACCGATCTCGCCCTTGGGGCCCACGGGGCCCTGAGGCCCGCGCGCGCCGTCAGCGCCCTTGTGGCCTTGCGGACCGATCTCGCCCTTGGGGCCCACGGGGCCTTGAGGCCCGCGCGCGCCGTCAGCGCCCTTGTGGCCTTGCGGGCCGATCTCGCCCTTGAGTCCGACCGGTCCCTGGGGACCGATCTCGCCCTTGGGGCCCACGAGGCCCTGAGGCCCGCGCGCGCCGTCGGCGCCCTTGTGGCCTTGCGGACCGATCTCACCCTTGGGGCCCACGGGGCCCTGAGGCCCGCGCGCGCCGTCGGCGCCCTTGTGGCCCTGGGGTCCGATGGCGCCCACCGGTCCCTGGGGACCGCGCTCGCCCTTGGGCCCCGCCGGCCCTTGGAGGCCCTGGGGACCCATCTCGCCCTTGGGCCCCGTCAGCCCTTGCAGGCCCTGGGGACCGCGCTCGCCCTTGGGCCCCGCCGGCCCTTGGAGACCCTGGGGACCGCGCTCGCCCTTGGGCCCCGCCGGCCCTTGGAGGCCCTGGGAACCCATCTCGCCCTTGAGGCCCTGGGGACCGCGCTCGCCCTTGAGGCCCTGGGGACCCATCTCGCCCTTGAGGCCCTGGGGACCCATCTCGCCTTTGAGGCCCTGGGGACCCTTTGCGCCGTCAGTGCCCTTGAGACCCTGGGGGCCAACGAGCCCGGCCGGTCCCTGCGGGCCCATCTCGCCGCGCTCGCCCTTGGGCCCCTGAGGCCCGCGCGCGCCGTCAGCGCCCTTGAGGCCCTGGGGACCGATGGCGCCCTGGGGACCCTTTGCGCCGTCAGTGCCCTTGAGACCCTGGGGGCCAACGAGCCCGGCCGGTCCCTGCGGGCCCATCTCACCGCGCTCGCCCTTGGGCCCCTGAGGCCCGCGCGCGCCGTCAGCGCCCTTGAGGCCCTGGGGACCGATGGCGCCCTGGGGACCCTGGAGACCCTTTGCGCCGTCAGTGCCCTTGAGACCCTGGGGGCCGACGAGCCCGGCCGGTCCCTGCGGGCCCATCTCGCCGCGCTCGCCCTTGGGCCCCTGAGGCCCGCGCGCGCCGTCAGCGCCCTTGAGGCCCTGGGGACCGATGGCGCCCTGGAGACCCTTTGCGCCGTCAGTGCCCTTGAGACCCTGGGGGCCGACGAGCCCGGCCGGTCCCTGCGGGCCCCTCTCGCCGCGCTCGCCCTTGGGCCCCTGCGGACCCTGAGGACCGCGCGCGCCGTCAGCGCCCTTGAGGCCTTGCGGACCGATGGCGCCCTGGGGACCCTGGAGACCCTTCGCGCCGTCAGTGCCCTTGAGACCCTGAGGTCCGACGAACCCCGCCGGTCCCTGCTCGCCGCGCTCGCCCTTGGGCCCCTGCGGACCGCGCTCGCCCTTGGGCCCCTGAGGACCCTGAGGACCGCGCGCGCCGTCAGTGCCCTTGAGGCCTTGCGGACCGATGGCGCCCTGGGGACCCTGGAGCCCCTTCGCGCCGTCAGTGCCCTTGAGACCCTGAGGGCCGACGAACCCCGCCGGTCCCTGCTCGCCGCGCTCGCCCTTGGGACCCTGGGGACCGCGCTCGCCCTTGGGACCCTGCGGACCCTGAGGACCCTGAGGACCCTGAGGTCCGCGCGCGCCGTCAGTGCCCTTGAGGCCTTGCGGACCGATCTCGCCCTTGAGGCCCTGGAGCCCCTTCGCGCCGTCAGTGCCCTTGAGACCCTGAGGTCCGACGAACCCCGCCGGTCCCTGCGGTCCCTGCTCGCCGCGCTCGCCCTTGGGACCCTGCGGACCGCGCTCGCCCTTGGGACCTTGCGGGCCCTGCAGCCCCTGCGGACCGCGCTCGCCCTTCATGAACTGCTGACCCACGAACCCCTTGCCGGGCTGGTAGACCAGATCCTCGGAGGCCTGGCACCTGTCCGGGCTCTCCACGGCCCGGAGCTGCCCACTCTGCCGCTGCTTGCAGGCATAGGACAACGTGGCGTCCGCCTTGGCCTGCTCTGCATCGCCGGCCCAGCCCACGCCCGCGCTGGCCATCACGCCCGCAAACCCGGCGAGGATTCCAGCAGAAACTGCGCTTGCTCGATACTTCCGCATGTGACTCCACCTTTCTCCCGATTCCGAGCTTCGATGAGCCCGATCCCGCAGGCAGTCGTGTTCAGATGAGGTGGAGCCCAGGAGGCGAGTCAGTCGGGCGAAGGGCGACTTCGGGACAGAGCTCCCCCCAGCGCCCAGTCCCGCCTTGCTCGACGAGAGTCCCACCAGATACCGGCACGAAAAGTCAGGGCGACGCGTCGATGCGACGCCCGAGTGGCCACGCCACGACGCGGGCGCAGCCAGATGCAGCCAGAGCGAGAAGGCTCCTGCCGCCGATACGCTCTGTCTGGAGCGATCCTAGGTTGATGGGGGCGGTTTACCAAGCCCCCTGTTGAGGGGTTGACGGCCGCGACGAACAACAGCGCTCCGCCGTCCATCCGGAGAGCGCCGTAGCCGCCACGCTTCCCGCGGCGAGAGATCGCCGCCCCGCGTCGAGCGAGCGTCGCCCGGGGGCGTCGCAGACCTCATGAGAGAAGAGAGGGAACCACAGAGGGCACAGAGGGCACAGAGGGGAGAGGAGAGTGAAAGCTATGTCCTCCGTGGTTGCCCTCCGCGGATCCGAGAGAGAAGAAAAGGGGCCACAGGGGAGAGAGAGTGAAAGCTCCGTGTGCTCTGTGGTTCCTGTTCTTCCCCGTCACGGGACCAGGACAGGAACGGTGCGGTGCGGCGCTCGCCGCGCGCGGCAGGGCGCTCGGATCAAGAGAGCCGCCAGGACGCCAGGGACGCGAGGAAGACCCACAGGCCTGAATCCCTGGCGTCCCTGGCGCCCTGGCGGCTCGTCTCGATCTCGTCCGAGCACCGCGCCGGAGCTGCGCTTTTCAGGAGCACACGGAACAGGTCAAATTCCAACCTGGTGGCCCGACGCGGCGAGCGCCTCGGCGAAGCTCCGCGAGAGCGCGCGCGAGGCCCGCTCGTCGGGCACCCCGGCGTGGGCCACGAGGGCCGGATCGACGCCGCGCCGCGCCGCCTCCTCGAGCCCGGCGAGGGCGGCGCGCCGCGCCTCCTCCACGCGCCGACGCTCGGCGGGCGAGAGCCTCGGGCGCAGCCAGGCGTCGAGCGCCCACGAGAGCTTCGCGTGCCGCGCCTCGTCCCGGGCAATACGCGTCATCACCCGCCGGACCAGGGGATCCCGCGCGCAGCGGCCCTGCCACATGCCGACCAGCGCGCCGTACGTCTCCCGCACGCACCCCTCCGCCGCGTTGTCGATCGCGAGGTCCTCCAGCGAGCGGACCGGCCTCGGCTCCACCCGCGGCGGCTCCCAGCGGCCGCCGTAGCGCGCCGAGAGGCGCCGCATCAGCCGCGCGTGCCGCACCTCGTCCCGCCCGGCGAGGCGCGCCCGCTCCACGAGCGGGCGAGGCGCCCGGTGCTGGACGAGCTCGCGCCCGAGCGCATCGAACGCCAAGACGCTCGCCGCCTCGAGCTGCGCCACGTTCGCCAGATAGGCGCCGACGCGCGTCGCGCCGCGGCCCGCCGTCCGCTGCAGCCCCGCCGGCCGCCGGCCGATGCAGACGCCAGACTCCGACTCGATCACCTCGGACTCCAGCTCCTGCACGCCGCCGCCCGCGCCGACCGCGAGGACATAGAGCGTGCGCTCGACGGGATCACAGATCTCCGTGTACCTCGTCGCGAGCACCTCGTACGCACCCCCTGCCGGATCCATCGGCTCGACCCCCGCCAGGTGCGGGGCGCCGCCCGTGCCCCCGCGAGCGACGGTGGTGAAGCCTTCGGTGTCGATGCCGCGAGCGCCGGCGAGCGACGCCAGCGAGAGCGACAGGACATGATGCAGGATCTTGTCGATCGGGTTGGAAGAGGGCATATGCGCCCGCACAAAACAAGTTCTGTGCCGCTGCGAACAGCGCGCGGTTGTGGCGCGCTCGGCGCGAAAGCGGGCGCGTCCTGCCTGACACCGTCGTCGCACCCGTGGACAGCGCGGCACGGCCCGACGAGGGCGGACACCGGCGTGACCGCGCCAGTGCGGCTGTCGCCGCGCGCGTCTGCTCCCGACATCAAGGCTGCACAGGACCGACGCGCCGTCCATCCCGGCTCCGGCCACGCGCCCGCCGCGACGCCTCGAGCGCGCGACGTCGCGCGGCGGATACGCTAGAATCGGGGGATGCTTGGCCCTGAAACGAAACAGAACGACGAGGAGGCCGCCGTCCTCTCGACAGAACGCCTGAACCTCCGCCCCCATCGGCCCTCCGACGTCCCGTTCATGATGGATCTGAACTCGGACCCGGAGGTGATCCGCTACACGGGGGATGCCGCGTTCGCGAGCGAGGGAGAGGCGCGCGCTGTCGTCGAGCGGCTGGCCCACCAGCACCAGGCCTTCCGGATGGGGCGGCTCGTCGTCACGAGCCGGCAGACAGGGGAGAAGCTCGGATGGTGCGGGCTGAGGTGGCACGAGGACATCGCCTGCGCCGATCTCGGATACCGCTTCTTCCGGAAGCACTGGGGCCACGGGTACGCCAGCGAGGCGGGCGCGGCGTGCGTCCGCTACGCCTTCGAGGAGCTCGGGCTCCCGCGCCTCATCGCGCACGCGATGCTCGAGAACGCGGCGTCGGTCAGGGTGCTGGAGAAGCTCGGATTCCGCCGGACGGGGCCGACCGTGTTCAAGGGCCTCGTGGCCGAGGAGTTCGAGCTCCCGGGGGAGGCTCACTCGGGCAGCAGGTAATCGAACGGCTCGCCCACGTTGCCCGCCCAGTCCGTCGGTCGCACGCAGAACCGGGCCGGCAGCTCGTCGGGATCGAGGAAGATGGGGAACCGCCTGTACCTTTGCCACGCGGCGGCCGGATCGTCGCAGTCGGTCGTCTCCGGCGGGCCGAAGCGGTACTCGAAGTCGGCGTGCTCCGGGTTCGAGAAGATCGGCTCGACGCGCATGCCCTCCACCGCGTCGCCGCCGCGCGAGAGCTCCGGCCGGCGCGTGGGCGGGGTCGTGTCGATCGTGGTGAGGACGACCGTGGGGAACGAGAGCGGCTGCCACGCGGCGTCGGGCGTCGCCGTCGGGCCGGCGACGACGCAGAGCAGGTGGACCCCCTCGCCCTCGGGCAACGACAGCGCCGACAGGTCCTGAGCGAGGACCTTGATCGGCGCCGAGTAGCCCTCCTGACGGCGGCAGTCGACCTCGCCGGCGCGCCCGAGCTTGTAACGGAAGAACTCGAGCGCGTCCCGCTCGCCCAGCGTGACAAGCCATGTGTTCGTCGCGCCGGTCGCCGGATCGCTCGGCCGCTGGCGGGGCACTGGATAGGTGAGCACGTCGAGCGCGCGGCCGGCGTCGAGCGGGCAACCCTCGAGGTCGAGCGCGAAGCGCCCGTCGCCCCCGAAGCAGGCGCTCAGGCCGGTCACGTCGACAGCGTAGCTCGCGCCCTCGGCGGACACGCCGGGGGGCGCGTCGATCTCGCACGGCCTGCCGAGGAAGCAGTCGCCGTCGGGCGGGCTCCCCAGCGTTGTTGTGTTGACGACCGCATAGACCCGCTGCGCGTCGTCGAGCACCGGTGAGCCCGAGCTGCCGTTCGCGACGTCGGCGCAGCGATTCCGGTGCGCGCCGAACCAGTGCCAGCGGAACTCGACGATATCGACGGTGCCCTCCTCGCTGCAGCGGGCGCGCCGCAGGAACTCCACGTCGAGCTGCGGGGCGCCGACGACCGACACGGGCGCTCCGGGAGGCGGCGCCTCGGCGGCGAGGCCGAGCGCGACGACGCCGCGCTCCGCGAGCGCGCCGAGCGTGGCGTCGAGCTCGACCACCGCGAGATCGGTGCCCTTCATGGTCGCATAGCGGATGGTCTTCGCCGGGACCGCCACCTGCGCGTCCGCTGTGTCGCTGAAGTAATTGAAGATCATCTGCAGCTCCGGGGTCGCCGCGGTGTCCACGTGCACCGCGTTGGCCGCGGCCTCCACGGCCCAGTCGTGGGTGCAGTGGGCGTTCGTCAGCACGTGCGCCGGGGCGTCTGGACGCCCCGCGGGGTCGATGAGGAACGCCGTGCAGGCCCCGGAGCCGACACCGCCGCTCAGCCGGCCCACCGCCCTGAGCGGCGCGTTGGCCTCGTCGAGCCCGCGGAGGAGCTCGGCCCCTCCCGGCTGCGGCTCGCCGCCGCCCGCGCCGCCGGCGCCGCCTCCGCCGGCCCCCGCGCCGCCTCCGCCGGTCGCCACGCCCCCGGCGCCGCCAGCGCCGCCCGCTCCGCCCGCGCCGCCTCCGCCGGCCCCCGCGCCGCCGGAGCCGCCCTCTCCACCGGCGCCCCCGGGGGGCGACGAGGAGCCGCAGGACGAGGTGGCGAGCCCCGCGCAGGAGAGGAGCCCTGCGGTCATCAGCGAGAGAAAACGCGGCTTCATGGATCGGTCTCCTTGGATGGCGAGGCCCCTCAGCTTACCTGCTGCGCGCGCGGCTCGCCCGGCACGATCCTGTCGCGAGTGTCCCGGGCCCCTGCGCGATAGCCAGCCGAGCGGCTCCTCCGCGGGGCGCCGGCCCTCCGCTCCTCACTGGCCCGTGTACGCGACGCGGTAGATGACCCCGCTCGTGTCGTCGCTCACGAGGAGCGACCCGTCCGGGAGCTGCACGAGCCCGGCGGGGCGGCCGAAGACGGCGTGGCCGTCCTCGATGAGCCATCCGGTGATGAAATCCTCGAAGCCCTTCGGCTTGCGGGTCTCCTTGTCGAACAGGACGCGCACCACCTTGTAGCCGACCGGCGGATAACGATTCCAGGAGCCGCGCATCGCGACGAACGCGTCGTTCCTGTACTCGTCAGGGAAGTGATCGCCCGTGTAGAATCGAAAGTCGATGGGCGCGCTGTGCGCGTCGTAGATGAGCTCCGCGGGCTCGGTGGTCTCGGCGTGAGCCTCCTTCGTCGTGCCGGGCGGATCATCCATGATCGGGTCGATCCCCCGCTCGCCAGGGCCGCTCGAGTAGACGTAGGGCCAGCCGTAGTCGTTGCCCGCGACGAGCCGGTTGAGCTCCTCCGGCGGCACCACGTTGCCGCGCTGATCGCTGCCGTGATCCATGCCCCAGAGCTCGTCGGTGCCCGGGTACCAGTCGAAGCCGATTGTGTTGCGGAGGCCCTTGGCGAACAGCGAGCGTTCCTTCTGCGTCTGCGGTCCCAGCGACGGGTCGATGAGCAGGAGGGTGGCGTGCTCGGGGTTCGTCTCCGTGCACGCATTGCAGCTGCTGCCCACCGAGAACAGGAGCGACGCCCCGTCCGGGGTGAAGCGCATCGTGCGCTTGCCGTGCTGACCGCCGTCGGGCAGATCGGTGATGAGCGCCGACGGGGCGCCGAGGCTGCCGTCCGCGTTGATGGGGGCGGCGTAAAGGGCCGTCGCCGTCGCCAGGTACATGGTCTCGCCGTCGGCGCTCGGCGCGATGCCGTGCAGCGTCGCGAAGCCCTCGCCCCCGGCGAACGCCGTCGTCACTTCGTCTGCCACCCCGTCGTCGTCGGTGTCGCGTAGCAGCTGCACGTCCCCGGGCGTCGGCCGCGTGACGTACACGCCGCCGCCGGGGGCGAGCTCCATCATGCGCGCATTGCCGACGTTCTTCGCGAACACGCCGATCGTGAACCCAGGCTTCGTCTCGAGACTCCCGAGGAGCGCGTCGGCGAACGGCCGCTCCTCCGGCCTGAAGGTGTTGTCATCCTCCGGCGTGTAGCCGCCCTCCCCGGTGCCGCTCGCGCCGCCTGCGCCGGCGCCGCCGCCGCCCGCGCCGCCGCCGCCCGATTGCGTTGTCTGGTCGTCCGGGGGCGCGCCGCCGCTGCCCCCGGAGCCGGCCGTCGATCCGGCGGGATTCGCGGCGCTTTCATCGGAGCACGCGGGGGCGAGGACGAGAAGGAGCAAGGTCGCAAGATGTCGTCTCATGCACGCGCTCAAGGCACGCCGCATACCCGCGCGCATGGCGCTGAAGGCAATGCCCATCGTTGCGCCCAGGACGCGCCGCCCGCTGTGGCACAACGCGACTGGCTGCCTCGACGGCGTGGCAGAATGGCGCGCGAGGGTGGGAGAAGGATGGGAGACGAACGCGCCGCTACTCGGTCTCGGCCGGGTGCAGCGGGAGCTCCACGATGAACGTGGCGCCGGCGCCGAGCTTGCTCTCGACGCGGATGGAGCCGCCGTGCGCGGTCACGATCCAGCGCACGATGTAGAGCCCGAGGCCGAGGCCGCCGAAGTTCCGGACCGACACAGCGCGCTCGAAGCGCTCGAAGATCCTGGCCTGGTCGGACTCCGCGATGCCGATGCCGTGATCGCGGACCACGAGCACCGCGCGATCGGCCTCCCTGCGCACGCCGATATGGATGAGGCTCCCCGCGCCGTACTTGGCCGCGTTCGACACGAGGTTGATGAGGATCTGCTCCACGCGGAACGGATCCCAGTGCCCGATCACGGGCTCGTCGAGATCGAGCTCGGTCGGGCAGCCGGCGCCAGCGAGCTGCTGGCTCATCCGCTCGACGACCTCGCGCGCCAGGGCCGCCAGGTCGACCGGCGCGCGCGCGAGCGTCAGCCGCCCGGCGCTCATCCGGGTCACGTCGAGCAGCTCGTCGATGAGGCGCCCGAGCCGCGCGAGCTGGCGGTTCAGGATCTGGATCGTCCCCTCGAGCCGCTCCGGGGGGAGCTCCGCGCGGTCGCGGCGGCGGAGCTGCCGCTCGACGAGCTGCGCCTGCATCAGCAGCGAGGTCAGCGGCGTCTTGAGCTCGTGGGAGGCGACGAGGAGGAACTCGTCCCGCCGCTCGATGGCCGCCTGCGCCTCGGCGTACAGGCGGGCGTTGTCGAGCGCGAACGCCGCGCGGCGGCCGAGCTCCTCGGCCTGCAGCAGCTCGGCGGGGCCGTAGCGGCGCCGGGGCGCGGTCGCGAGCAGGGTCATGACCCCGAAGTACCTGTCGCGCGCGAGGAGCGGGACCCGGAGGAACGCGTGGACGCCGAGCTGCTGCAAGGCGGGCGCGGCGCCGCCGTCGACCACCTCGGGTCGGGCCGGCGACGCCGACGCGAGGGAGCGCAGCGCGCTCTTCAGCGCCTCGACCCGATCGGCGGGCGCGCCCGCGACGGCCGCGTCGCCCGGCGCGCCGTCGTCGAAGGACGCCTCGACGACGCACTCATCGGCCAGCTCGGGCACGGCGAGCTGCGCCACGCTCTCGAAGGTGGTGCTGTAGCCCAGCGTCATCAGCTTGCGGCTCGCGTCGGCCAGGAAGCGCTCGGCCTGCGCGGCCCGCTTGCGCTCGGTGATGTCGGTGGAGATGCCGCAGAGCACGCCGGGCCTCACGGCCTCGCCGAGCGGGAACTTGAACGACAGGAAGGTGTGCAGCCCGTCCTCCAGCAACACCTCCTCCTCGCACTCCAGCGGCTCGCCCGCGTCGAGCACCCGCTGGTCGGTGCCCCGGAGGGTCTCGGCGGCCGCAGCAGGAAAGCACTCGGTGTCGGTCTTTCCGAGGATCTCGTGGCTCGGCACGCCCAGGATGCGGCCCGCTTGACGGTTGGCGAGCAGATACCGGCCCTCGCGGTCCTTGAGGTAGATGGCCGCCGCGGAGTTGTCGACGATCGCCTGGAGCGTCGCCTGGTTGGTCCGGAGCTCCCGCTCCGCGCGCCGGCGCTCGGCGTTCTCCTGCTCGATCTCGGCGTAGAGCATCGCGTTCTCGAGCGAGATGGCCGACTGCGAGGCGATCAGCTCGAGCACGCTGAGGCGCGCGGGGGTGAAGGCGCCGGTGACGAGCTTGTTCTCGAGGTAGAGCAGGCCGAGCAGCCGGCTCTGCCGCACGATGGGGAGGCACAGCACCGACCGCGGTATCCGCTGCGTGAAGTACGCGTCCTCCTGGAACGGGTGCCTCGCCGAGGCGTCGTCGAGGAGCACGCGCTCGTGGCTGCGACGAACGTAGTTGAGGATGGATTGGGGCAGCGCGGCCGCCGAGGCCTCGTCCTCGCCGAGCAGCCGCGCCACCCCGCCGCGGTCGGCGACGGCGGCCGCGGTCGACAGGCGGTCCTCGCGGGCGAGGAGCACATAGCCCTCCTCGGCGCCGGCGTGCTCGACCACGATGCGCAGCAGCATCTCGAGCAGGCGCGGGAGCTTGAGCTCGCCGGAGATGCTCTGCGAGGCCTTGACGACGGACAGGACGTCGAACTGCTCTGCGCGCACGGCGAAGGTGACGGTGGGGGCCATGGGCCTGTGCTCGACGAGGTGGGGATAGCGCTGGTCGAGCTGCTCGACCTTGGCGTGGGCGCCCCAGCGGAAGTAGGCGGCGCGGGCCCTCTGCAGGTAGGCGTCGGCGGGCGTGGTGAGGCCGCGCGCGCGGTAGAACGCCGCGGCGAGCTCGCAGGCGATGGCCTCGTGCTGGACGAAGCCGCCCTCGCGCGCCGACGAGATGGCCTTTTCGTAGAGCCGGACGGCCTCGGGCTCCTGCCCCTGGAGCCGGGCGATCTCGGCGCGGACCAGCGCGTGCTTGTGGAGGAAGTTGTCGGGGCAGCTCTCCGCCCACGCGCCGAGCTGCCGCGCGCAGTCGAGGAGCCCGTCGGGGAGCTCCCGCTCCGGCGAGGACGGCGCCGCGTCGCAGACGGCGGCGAGCGCGAGCGCGCGATAATAGAAGCTCTCGGCCGTCAGCGCGTGCGCGTCGAACTTCCATTGGTCGTCGACGATCACGCGCGCCGTCGCCGCGAGCGCCTCCCGGGGCGACCCGAGCACGAACAGGCCCTGCGCCTTCAGGCCGTGGTACAGGCCGTGAATGCTCTCC
Organism: Sorangium sp. So ce176; assembly: GCF_051519835.1. Classification (NCBI taxonomy): domain Bacteria; kingdom Pseudomonadati; phylum Myxococcota; order Polyangiales; family Polyangiaceae; genus Sorangium; species Sorangium sp. So ce176. Next base: position 7,638,695 of record NZ_CP150371.1, on the reverse strand, counting down.
TTGTCCCCGGGAGGGAGGCGGGCCTCGAACTCCGCCTGATCCAGCTCGGAGCCGTCCAGCATCGAGAAATGGACGGGCCGACCGCGCAGCGTCTGGACGAGGTGCCGGAGGCCGAGGAGGATGTCGTGCGCGAACGCATAACCGACCTTGCGCACGAAGCCGAGGCGGTCCTCGGTCTGGTGGAGGACGTCCTCCAGCGGCTCCCCGCAGAGCAGCGGGAACAGCGGCGACCAGATGCAGTTGTAACAGGCGTTGTTCCAGTCACCGCACTCCACCGCGGCGCTGAAGCCGAGGCGAGTATAGGGATAGGTCTCCCTGTAGTGGCGCGTCCAGAAGACGATCTGCTGTCCGAACAGCGTGAACACCGGGCCCTTCGCGGTGAGGGCCTGGCTCCTGTCCGCCAGGTCGTAGGCGAGCTTGCCGAACAGGTACGCCTCCCTGTATCGCCCGAACCACGGGCCGAGCACCCGCGCGAAGGCGGTGTATGCCTGGGCGGAGGCCTCGGCGTTGCCGTGGCGCAGGCTGAGCTTGACCATGCGCGCGACGAGCAGATAGTGCAGGTTCTGGTCCACGAAGTAAGCAGGGATGGCGACGCCCATCAGGACGCTCACCGCGACCTTGATCTCCGGATGCGCCATGGGGGGCATGTGGATGAGATCCTCGATCGCCCGGTCGCCCAGGGCCTGGAAGACGCTCTCGGTCTCCTCCTCGATCTGCGGGTCGGAGACATGGAGCGACAGGTCGATGTCCCAGGCGCGCAGGCACGACAGCCCGAGCTCCACGGCGCGGTCGCACTGCCCGCGGGTCACGTTCAGCGCGACCGCGATCTGGACGACGGAGGCCCGCTCGATCGCGGTCCTCGCGCGATCCATGAGCTCTCCGAGCAGCCGCTCGGCTTGCTCGAATTGCCCGATGACGTACGCGGCGTGCGCGCGCTCGAAGGTCAGGTCGTAGGTCAGCTCGTGCTGCTTCTCCCAGCGCTCCTCCGGGAGGAGGGCCATGCCGGCGGCGAAGAGGGCGGCGGCGGACTCGTAGGCCGCCGCGGCCTTGGCCCTCCTGCCGGCGCGTAGGTTGAGCGCGGCGAGCTCGTCCCGCTCCGCCGGCGAGCGGAGGAGCGCGGCGCCGCGGTTGAGGTGGTCCACGATGTCGAAGAGCGCCTCGTCGCGATCGTCCACGCGCCGCCCCTTGAGCAGCTGCCTGCCGATGCAGAGGTGCATCTCGGGGAGCTGCGCCGCCGGGATGAGCGCGTAGGCGGCCTGCCGCACCCGGTCGTGGAGGAACCGGTAGGTGCCGTCATGGCGGAGGATCAACCCCTCCTGCTCGGCCTCCCCGAGCGCCTCGACGAGCTCGTGGAGCGGACGGCTCGCGCCCGCCGCGAGGGTGTCGAGGGTCAGGCTGCTGCCGAGGCACGCGGCGAGCTTGAGCGCGTCCTGCGCGGCGGCCGGGAGCCGCTTCAGCTTGTCCGCCATCAGGTCGACGACGTTGGCGCTGAAGCCCTTGCGGCGGATCGCGTCCATGTCGTGGCGCCAGGCGCCGCGCTCCGCGTCGAAGGTGATGAGCCCCTCCTGGTGCAGCTCGATCAGGAACTCGAGCACGAAGAAGGGGTTTCCGCCTGTCTTCTCGTGGACCAGCGCGGCGAGCGGCTCGACCTCCTCGGGCCGGGCGTGGACCGCCTCCGCGACGAGCGCCCCGACGTGCGCGGTGGAGAGCGGCGCGAGGACGATGTCGGAGATCAGGGCGCCGCGCTTCCGCGCGTCGCCCACGAGGAGCGACAGCGGGTGCATCGGGCCGACCTCGTTGTCCCGGTAGGCGCCCACGAGCAGGAGGTGCCCGGCCTCGGTGTAGGTGACGAGCTGCTCGAGGAGCTGGAGGCTGCCGGCGTCCGCCCACTGCAGATCGTCGAGGAAGAGCACCACCGGGTGCTCCCTCTGCACGCACGCCGCGACGAAGCGCTGGAGCGTGGCGTGGAACCTGCGCCGGGCCTCGGGGGCCGGGAGCTCGGGCACGGCGGGCTGCGGGCCGAGCAGCAGCTCCAGCTCGGGGAGCACGTCGACGAGCAGCCGGCCGTTCGGGCCGAGGGCCTCGCGGAGGCGCTGCTTCCAGCGCTCGATCTGCTCCTCGCTCACGCACAGGATCTCCTGCACGAGCCCCCGGAAGGCATGGAGGAACGCGAGGTAGGGGATGTCCCTCCTGAGCTGATCGAACTTGCCGCACAGGAAGAAGCCCCGCTCCCGCGCCACCGGCCCGCGCAGCTCGGCGACGAGCGACGACTTGCCGATGCCCGAGTAGCCCGACACCAGCACGAGCTCCGGCCGGCCCTGCGTCGCCACCCGATCGAGCGCGGCGAGCAGCGCCTCGACCTCGCGCTCGCGGCCGTAGAGCCGCTGCGGGACCTGGAACCTGTCGGAGACGTCGCGCTGGCCGAGCGCGAACGGCTCAAGGGGGCCGCCGGCCCGCCACGAGGAGAAGCACCGCTCCAGATCGTGCCGCAGGCCGAGCGCGCTCTGGTAGCGCTCGTCGGCGGCCTTCGCGAGCAGCTTGAGCACGATCGCCGACAGGAGCGGGGGGATCGAGGGCACGAGCGCGTGCGGCGGGCGCGGCCTCTGCGCGATGTGGCAATGCACCCATTCCACGGGATCGCTGGCGTGGAAGGGCAGGGTGCCCGCCAGCATCTCGTAGAAGGTCACGCCGAGGGAGTACAGGTCCGCGCGCTCGTCGACCCAGCGGTTCATCCGGCCTGTCTGCTCGGGCGCCATGTACGCGAGCGTCCCCTCGACGAGCGCGTCGTGGGCGGGGGCGCGCGACTGGCGGGAGGCCAGGCAGGCGATCCCGAGATCGGTGATCTTCACCTCGCCGGTCTCCGGGTTGTAAAGCAGGTTCTGAGGCTTGATGTCCTTGTGAATGACGTGCTGTCGATGCAGCTCGGCGAGCGCGCCGGCGAGGCGGAGGGCGAGGGGAAAGAAGCGCTCGAGCGGCAGCGGCCCGTCGAGGAGCTTGTCGAGGGAGCGGCCGCCGAAGTCCTCGAGGATCAGCGCCACCTGGTCGCCGAACGCCTCGATCGCGCGCGGCTTCACGACGGCCGGCGTGTCGAGCGCCCCGGCGATCTCGTGCTCGTGCCGCAGCCGGCCGAGGGCGAGCGGGCTCGCGTGGTCGCGCCGCAGGACCTTGAGCACCACAGGCCGACCGTCCTGCCGATGCCGCGCTCGGTAGAGGATCGTGTCTGCCCCTTGATGCAGGATCTCCAGCACGAGATAGGGTGAACGATCGGGCATAGGGAGATCTTCGGAGGCAGGAGCGGCCCCCCGGGCGCCAGCGTCGACAGGATGTTGCCAAAAGCGCCACGCTTCGCCACGGGCAAATGGCGGCGCGCTCTCGCGCACAGGCTGATCGCCCGCGGCGACCACCGGTGAACGCTCACGTGAATGCCTACGCTGCTGGGAGCAGGGAGCCCCGGCCTTCCGCGTCCGTCTCGGCCGGATGCGAGGGGAGCTCCACGAGGACCGTGGCGCCAGCGCCGCACCATCAATCCGTGCTGGGTTGGAGATCGCGCTTCAACGCGCCGGCAAGAGGACGCGCGCTCCGCGAGCGAGCGTCACGCTGTCCACGTGGCCCATCAGCTGTCGCTCCGGCAGGACGACGTGGAAGTGCGTGTTCGACCCCCTGTGCGTGAAGACGCCGTGGTGGCGCTTCGAGAAGAAGCCCACCAGCGTCCCTTCGGCCGCGGGGAGCGTTCCGCTCACGGATGCCCGGACGTGGTCCGCGTGCCCGCCGCCGGGGGCGAGCTTCCTCCCATCGATGACATGCCAGCTCAGATCGCGGAAGCTCCCCCGCACCTGGACCGGGACGGCGCCCTCCGCGTCGAGGCCGCGCTCCCGCAGCAAGGCCTCGACGCGCGCGTCGATCTGCCCGTCCGGCACGTCGGCGTCGAGCGTCGCCTCCTGCCAGCGCGCGACGCTCGCCACAACGAAGAGCGCCGCGTGCTCCTCCGCCCCCGCGGCGCGGACGTCGAGCGTCCCGTCGTCGCGCGCATAGGAAGTCCAGATCGCGTCGTCGACGACGGTCACCTCGCCGCGCAGCTCGCTGAGCGCGCCGACGCCGAACGCGTGCGGGCCCGGGACGACGTCGCCGATGCGCACGGCGGGCCCCGTCTGCCCCTCGTGCATGATCGCGCGGAGCGCGCCGAACGAGCGGACCGACGCCGCCGCCGGCGCGCTCGGTGCGGGCCCCGCGGCTGTCTCTCCCGAGGGCGCGCAGGCCGCGATCGAGGAAAGGACGAGGGCTCCGACGGGAACGCTAGATCGCATCGCGCGCGTCGCTCGCATGGGATGGCTCCTCGGTCGCGCGTCGAAGCGCGCCGTTCAAGACGTGCAGGGCGCGCACAACGGCGTCGCGCTCCGCGCAGGGGATGGCGTCCAGGATCGACTGGAACCGCAGCAGGCTCTGCTCTTCCAGCCGCCCCGCCAGGCGGCGCCCGGCCGCGGTGAGCCGCAGGCGGCGGACCCGCCCGTCCGCCTCGCTGACGTCCTGCGCCACGCGGCCGTCGTCGCGGAGGCGCTGTATCAGCCGGGTGACGTTGCTCTTGTCGACGCCGAGCGCCCTCCTCAGGTCGCTCTGCGTGAGCTGCGCGCCCGCCTGCTCGGCCTCGGCGAGGATCGCCAGGGCGTGCGCCTCGCGCGGCGCCACCTCGACGCCGCAGGGCGTGCGCTCCTCGTCCAGCAGCCCGAACCCGCGCACGAAGGCGCGCACCTCGGAGCGGAGCTCTCTCGTTGTCACCACGCCAGGTGAGCACGGATGGTTGCGCACAGCAACCATTTAGTTGCGCAGCGCAACCAAATCCGAGGCGCCGCGCGGCGGCCGCGGCGCCGGCGCGCGCCGCGGCCGACCCGGCGGTCACGCCCTGGCGCCGGGCGGCGGCTGCGTGCGCGCGAGCTCGCCCGGGTAGCGCTGGAACCACGACGACAGCAGCAGCACCTCGTCGACCTCGCCGAGCGGCACAGGCGCTGTCGCGGGCTCGACGGGGCCGAAGACGTCGGCCGCGAGCCGGGCGAGCGCGCGGTGATCGTCGTCCGCGCGCGGCGCGGGGACCTCGGCGCGGACGCTGCCGCGGCGGACGAGGTAGACGCGGTCGTCGCCCCCGTGGCCGGGGACGGTGTAGAGGAACGAGAGCGACCCGAGCGCGAAGCGGAGCCGCTGGAGCTCCCCGCGCAGGGCGGTGAGGCGCTGGATCCGGTCGCGCAGCGCCGCGGCGCGCTCGAACTCGGCGCGCTCGCGGCACGCCTCCATCTCGTCGCGGAAGCGGCCGATCGGGCCCTCGCTGTGGCCCTCGAGGAAGGCGCGGGCGAGCGCGACGCGGTCGGCGTACGCTTGCGACGAGCAGCCCGCGACGCAGGGGCCGAGGCAGCGCTTGATCTCGTAGCGGATGCAGCCGGGCGCGCGGAGCTCCAGCGAGAAGAGCGACCGCTGGTCGTCGAAGCGCATCGGCACGTCCTCGGCGCAGTCGCGCAGCCCGAGCGCGTTGGAGAGCGCGCGCACGGCCTCGCGGACGCGGCCCGCGCCCGTGAACGGGCCATAGTAGAGCGCGCCTGGGTCGCGCGCGGGGCCGCGCACGACATGGAGCTTCGGCGCCGGCCCGCGCGTGACCTTGATGAAGGCGTAGCGCTCGAGATCGCGCTTCATGGCCACGTTGAAGCGCGGCCGCAGGCGCCGGATGAGCCTGAGCTCGGCGAGGAGCGCCGCGAACTCGCTCGGACAGTACTCCCACGCGACATGGCTCGTCGCCCGCAGGATGCGCGCGCCCTTCTCCTCGGGCTCGCAGCGGAAATAGCCGAGCAGCCGCGTGCGCACCCGCTTCGACTTGCCGACGTAGAGGACCGAGCCGTCCTCGCCGAACATGCGGTAGACGCCGGGCCGGTTCTCGGCGCCCGCGCGCACGAGGCTGCGGAGCATCGAGAGCCGCTCTTCATCGGAAGGCCTCTTCCGCGCCGGGAGCAGCGCCTCGCGCGACATCGGCGCATGTTCTTGCCAGTCCATGGCGGCCGCGCAAGGCGGGCCGCGCGCGGGCGGCGTCGACAGGCGAGCTCAGGAGACGCGGAAGGCGAGCTCAGGAGATGCGGAGCGAGCCGTCGATGGAGCCTTGTGCTGACCGGCGAGCCCGGGCCGTACGAGGGCGTGCTCGCAGCGCGACGCCTTCCCGCCCGCCGTCGCCCGCTGTCCTGTTCACGCGGCGCTCTCGGCCTGCCTGAGCTTGCCGCGCTCCGCGCCGGAGCGCTCCGCGGCGCCGGCGTCGACGCGCGCGGCGAGCATCGGGCGGAACGCCGCGCGGTACGCGTAGGCGAGGTAGATCTCGAGGGCGAGGACGAGCCACGCGGCAGGGCTCGGCGGCGTGAGGAAGGTGTGGAACGCGACGATGTTCACGACGATGGGCGCGAGGAGCGCCAGCGCGAGCGGGACGTAGCGGTTCGAGAGCAGGAGGGCGCCCGCGACGACCTCGGTCCCCTTGAGCAGCGGGAACAGGTACCCGCTCGCCGCCAGCGCGCCGGCGAAGCCGGCGGCGGCCTCCGGCAGCGGCGGCTGCGGCAGGAACTGCAGGAAGCCGTTGAGCCCGAAGACGAAGAACACGAGCCCCTGGAGCGTGCGGGCGGCGGCGGGAGCGAAACGTTTGATGTTGTTCATGACACGAGCCTCGCTGGGTGAGGCGGGCGCTCCCGATCGGGAGCGCCCGCCCCCCAGATGTGGTCGCTCGCAACGCATGGTGCTATTGTGCAACAAATCAACTCAGTGTTGCGCCAGTGCAACCTGGCCAGCGCGACCTGGCCAGCGCGAGCCGACCGGAGCCCCCGGCCGCCGCAGCCTGGCAGGAGGCGCGCTTTCACCCTCGCGAGGTCCCCGCATGCCTTCCCCCCGCCCGACAGCCCGACCCCAGCCGCCCCGGGCGCCCCAGCTCGACGAGATCGCCGCGTTCGCCCGGGTGGCGGAGCTGGGCTCGTTCACGGCCGCGGCCGCGCAGCTCGGGGTCCCGAAGTCGACGGTGAGCCGCGCGGTGACGCGCCTGGAGGAGCACCTCAAGGTGCGGCTGCTCCAGCGGTCGCCGCGCGCCGTGGCGCTGACGGACGCGGGCCGCCGCTTCTTCGGCGACGTGGCGCCGCACATCGCCGGCCTTTGCGACGCAGCGCGGGCGCTCGACGCCTACCAGGGCCAGCCGCAGGGCCTGATCCGGCTCAGCGCGCCGCCCGACAGCGGGGGGTCGTTCCTGGGCGAGATGCTCGTCGAGCTCAGCGCGCGTCATCCGCTGCTCTCCGTCGAGGTGGACCTGTCCTCTCGGCAGGTGGATCTGGTGCGCGAGGGCTTCGACGTGGCGCTGCGGGCGATGCGCGAGCTCCCGGACTCCTCGCTTGTCGCGCGCAAGCTGCTCGACTCCGAGGTGCAGCTCTTCGCCGCCCCCTCGTACCTCGCGCGCCGCGGCCTCCCCCGCGCGATGGACGAGCTGGCCGATCACGAGCGGGTGGCGTTCGTTCCGGGGGCCCGGCGCGGCCAGTGGCCGCTCGACGCGGACGCCGTGTGCAACGCGATGGCGACAGGGCGCATCGCCACCGACAACTTCCAGCTCATCCGCTCGGTGCTCCGCGCGGGCGGCGGCATCGGTCCGCTCCCGCGCCTCCTCGCCGCGCCCGATCTGGCGAGCGGGCGCCTCGTGCGCGTCCTGCCCGAGTGGTCGGAGCGCGCGGGCACCCTGTACCTCGTCTACCCCAGCGCGCGGCACGTGGCGCGGAACGTCGCTGTGTTCCGCGACTTCGTCGTGGCCTGGATGAAGCGGCTGGCGTGAGCGCGGCGGCCTCGTGGGGGCGCGGAGGGCTCCTGTGCGCGAGCGACGAGCGCGTCCCTGGCCAGGTAGGGGCTCACGAACCCGAGCTCACCGGTCGAAGGCGAACAGGATCAGCGTGGTCTGGTCGAGGCTGAACGGATAGAGCCCGGCGGCATAGCAGCGAATGAGCGGGAGGAACGGGTTCCCCTCCATGTCGTCGCTGCCCTCGGCCAGCTGCCACTCGATGCACTCGAGGGCATCCATGGTGGCGTAGGCGAGATACCAGCGCGCGGGCTCCACGCCGTCGCGTGGCGCGCACGCCTCGATATCGAGGCCCGGATCGAGCCTGTTCCAGAGCACCACGTCGCCGACGCGCAGGAACAGATCCCCCGGGCGAGGCGCCGCGCCGGTCTGGAGGTCCACGCAGTGCTTTGCCTGATCGCTCAGCGTCCAGCCGCGAGCCTTCGAGTGGCGCGATGACAGCGGCTTCAGCGCCGAGAACTTCCAGTCCCACGGCTGGTTGCACACGCGATCGCGGAGCGCGGTGAGCTCGCGCCAGCCGCCCCGGGACGATCGCGTCTCCACGGTGGCCGGAAAGACATCCGGCAGGTGCGCCCGCGCGCGCGCGTTGTGCTCCCGCAGGAGCCGCGCCGCCCGCGCTTCCGCCGCGGGATCGCGCGGCGGAACGAACCAGTCGATGGCCGCCCACTCGGCGAGGATCTGCCGGATCGACGCGGTCGCCGCGCCGTACTCGCCCTGGGCCGGATCGACGCCGAGCGTCCCTCTCACGGCGAGAACCTCCCGAGTACCGTCCTTCGCCCGTCGTGCTCCAGGCGCACCAGCACGACGCCCTCCTCGCCGCCGGCGATGCCGACGCCGGAAACGAGCGAGCCGATGACGGGGGTGAGCTCGGTTGTCCCAAGCACGTAGACGCGCCCGGCGGGGATCAGCTCCTCGACCGCCTCCCGGAGCGCGCGCACGGCGTCGCCGAAATCGACGGTCGCCCCGCCGAGCTTGCGGCGCGCGAGCGCGACGATGCGTCGATCGCGCGCGCTGAGCGCGATCCGATCGAGCGGCTCGGCTCGCCTCTTCAGGCCGGAGTCGCCGCGCGCCTCGGACCCGGAGATTCGATGGATGGTGAAATCGGTCTTCGGGTCGGCGAAGGCGGGGATCACACGAAGGTTCTACATCCGGCGGGGGCCCGGGGCAACGGGGGCGCCCGGCGCTGGGCGGGGCCCTTCACGCGGCCAGGAGGCTCACGACCGCTGCAGCTCCGCGAGCAGGTCCTCGAGGCGGTCGTAGCTGATGCCAGCGCCCTCGGCCATTCCGGTCGAGAGGACGATGTCGCGTACCTCCAGCGACGGATAGCGCACCGTGACAGTCATTCGTGTCTTGCCGCCCTCCTCGGTGAAGACCGATGTCACCACCGAGACGCTGTCCGGGTACTGCTCGAAGATCTCGGTGAACACGAGCCGGCTCGGCGGCGAGATCTCCCGGTACTCGCCATAGAAGGCGAACTCGCCCCCGGGGTGGCGGTTCACGAAGCGCCACGCGCCGCCCGGGCGGAGATCGATCTCGCAGACGGGCACCGAGTAGCCCTCGCTCAGGCAGCCCCACCACCGCTTCACGTGCTCGGGCTTCGTCATCGCGTCGAACACGAGATGCCTCGGCGCGTTGAACACGCGCGTCATGCGGACCTCCTGCTCCGACGGGGTCGAGACCTGGAAGCTGTCCTTATTCACCGCGCTGCTTGCGATCATGACTCTCCTCCTCCTTCGCTGTGAGCTCTTGCAGATACCTGTCCAGCCGATCGAGCCGCCCCTCCCAGAGGTGCCGGTAGTGCTCGGCCCAGTCGACGACTTCCTTCAACGGGCTCGCCTCGATCCGGCACCGCCGCCACTGCGCGTCGCGCCGCCGCTCGATGAGCCCCGCCCGCTCGAGCACCCGGAGGTGCTTCGAGACAGCCGGCATGCTCATGTCGAACGGCGCCGCGAGCTCGGTGACCGAGCACTCGCCCGATGCGAGGCGGGCCAGGATCGCCCGGCGCGTCGGGTCCGCCAGGGCTGCGAACGTGGTGCTGAGCTGGTCGGTCGGCATGGGCATTTAACCGATTAGTTAATTAACCTGAAAGTTAAATACGGCGCGGAGCCGCGCCTGTCAAGCGAGATCCCCGCGCGGCGGCGCGATATGGGCCCGATGGCTCGATGCGTCTGGAATGTAAAAATGCAGCGAGAGCGCTGCGCGGGGGGCGCGGTGGAGCGGCGCTTCCCGGGGCGGCGCGCGGGGCGGCGGCCGGCGGGGACCTACTTCGGGAGCTTCATCACGGTGCCGCCGGCGCTGTTCGTCCAGTACACGCTGGTGGCGTCCACCGCGATGCCGAGCGGGTGGTCCTGCCCCGTCGCGAGCGTGATCGGCGCATCGCCGCCGAACTGCGCCGTCATCACGGTGCCTCCGTCGTTGGTCCAGTACACGCCGGCGCCGTCCACCGCGATCCTGCGCGGGTTGCGTTGCCCGTCCGCGAGCAAGGTGGGGTTGCCGCCCTCGAGCGGCGCCGACATCACGGTGCCTCCGTCGTTGGTCCAGTAGACGTGCGTCGCGTCCACCGCGATGTCCTGCGGCTTGCTCTGGCCGTCCGCGATCACGACGGGATCGCCGCCCTCGATCGGCGCCTTCATCACGGTGCCGCCCTCGTTCACCCAGTAGACGTGCGTCGCGTCCACCGCGACGGCCAGCGGGGAGTCTTGCCCCTCCGCGAGCACGACGGCGTCGCCGCTGGCGTCGATCGGCACCTTCATGACAGTGCCCAGGCCGCCGCTCGTCCAGTAGACGTTCGCCTCGTCGGCCGCGATGTCGAGCGGGTAGGTCTGGACGCTCGCGAGGATCTCGAAGGCGCCGTCGAACGATGTCAGCATGATGTACTCGAGGCCCGAGTCAGCGTAATAGATGTTGCCGGAGCCGAGCGCGATGCTCACGGGATAGAAGGGCTCCTCCGCCTCGAGGTAGGCAGACGCATTGCCGCCGCCGACCGGTACCCACATCACCTTTCGAGCGCCAGGATCGACCCAGTAGACCGCTGTGTCGTCGACAGCGATGTCGATCGGCTCGACGCCGCCCGACGCGAGGACCAGGGGCTCGCAGCGCGAGTCCACGCACGGCTGTCCCAGACAGTGGTGGCCGCAAGCGCCGCAGTGATCCGGATCGGAGCTCGTGTCCGCGCAGGCGCCGGAACAGAACGTCAGTCCATCGTCGCAGGCGGCCACGCCTCCGCCGCTGCCAGACGTCGCCGCGCTCGTGGCCTCGGAGGTCGCAGGATCGAAGTCTCGGCTCTCGGGGCTGCACGCGACAGCCGGCCAACAGAGGATGCTCAACAGGAGAAAGCGCTTCATGGAGCGCATCGTAACCCGAAGCCTCTCGCCTCGACGTCGCCGAGATCACGGCCGCGCCGGGGCGAGCGGCGGGCGCGCTCCTCGTGAAAGCGCCGGACGCGCGCCGCCTAGCCCTTGTCCGGCGGCGGCCCCCGGAAGGCGTCCAGCCCCGCGACAGGCTCCAGCTTCACCGGGCGCCCCTCGCGCGCCGACGCGTAGATCGCCTCGATGAGGCGCATGTCCTGGAGCCCCTCCTCGCCCGGCGTGTGCGGCGGCCGGTCCTGGCGCACGCACTGCGCGACGTGGTCCATCTCCAGGGCGAAGTGGTTCTTCTCGACCAGCTTCCGCTCGCTCGCGTCCTCGATCGGGCTGCCTTGCATCTTGCGCGAGACGCGCATGCGGAGGCCCTGGTAGGGGAACGCCGGGTCCATGTCCGCCCAGCCCTCGGGCCCCATGACGCGGAGGCGCTTCGACTGGTGACAGCTGTAGCTCGTGGAGCAGACAGCGCGCGCCCCGCTCGGGAACCGCAGGAAGAAGTCGACCGTCTCGTCGACCTCGCGGAAGCGCGGGTCGTCGGGCGTGCTGTAGGCGGACCCGAGCACCTCGATCGGCTCCTCTCCCGTGAGGTAGCGCGCCGCGCTCAGGCAGTAGATCCCGATGTCCGGGAGCGCCCCGCCCCCGGCCAGCGCCTTCTTCAGCCGCCACTGGTCCGGGTCGCCCTGGTGCTGGGCGTTCACCGCCGTGATCGTCTTGATCGGGCCGATCTCCTTCGCCCGGCAGAGGCGGATCATCTCGCGGTGATGGGGCTCGTACTGGAGTCGGTACGCGACCATCAGCTTGCGGTTCGCCTTCTTGCACGCGTCGATCATCTCCACGCACTCGGCCGAGGTGTTGGCCATCGGCTTCTCGCAGAGCACGTGTTTGCCCGCCTGCGCCGCCCGGATCGTGAATTCGCGGTGCATGCTGTTGGGCAGCACGATGTAGACGACATCGACGGCCTTGTCGTCCTTCAGGCGATCGAACGTCTCGTAGCTGTAGACGCTCTTCGGATCGATCCCGTACTGCCCGGCCACCCGCTCGGCCTTCTGCGCGTCTCCGCTGACGAGCGCCGTGGGCCGCGCGTACTTGCACTCGCCGAAGGCCGGGAGGAGCTCCTCGAGCGAGAGCCGCCCGAGGCCCACGATCGCGAACCCGACGCGCTTGTCCGGGGCGAGCGGGGCGGGCATCTCCTCGGATTCGCGCTCGGTCGGCGCCATCAGGCGAGGCAGCTTGACGGGCGCTGGCGATTCGGGGGACGCGCCCGCGTTGCTCTCCGCCCTGGCGCACGCGGCGCCCAGCTTGGCGATCGCGCCCGCGACAGCGAGCCCGCCGGCCGTCCGCAGGAGGCCGCGCCGGGATACAATGTCTCCGGATCCACCCATCGAGAGGCTCCTTGTCGTGGAAGGGCACCCGACCCCTCCGGTGGGCCGCAGGCTTGCACGGCCGGGCGGCCCGTGAGCGTCGGGTCCCGCCGGATTCTCGCCCTCGGACGGCGATGTAGCCGGGTGAGGAGCGAGCCGTGCGCCAGCGCGTCACGCCCCGGTGCGGATGGACCCTATGATGGCGGCTCCGGCGGAGCGCAGCTCCTCCGGCTGGAGCGGCTCATTGCCGTGTTTCGCGCGGGACGCGGCTTGGATACGCTGTCTCGCGAGCCCGCTCGTCACGCCCGTGGATCCGGGGCCGAGCACGCATCGTTCGAGGCCCCGCACCCGACATGTACCGAACCGCCGCGTCCCGCCCGCCCGAGCCACCCCGCGAGTGGCAGCTCATCGTCGAGGCCCGCCTCTACGAGCACCTCGGCGTGCCCGAGGCCTGGCTCGCGCGCGTCGGGAGCACCGTCGCGCTGCTCCTCGGCGCGCGCGTGCTCGTGCCCGAGCACCACGGCGACCAGCGCGCGCGCCTCTTCGACGACCTCAGGCGGGTCGCGGGCCAGCCGCCGCCGCTCCTCGCGCCCGGCTCGTTCGGCCTGGAGCGCGTGTGCACGCCGGGCGAGGAGGAGGCCGCGCCGCGGCACGTCGCTGTCTGCCCCTGGCCGGACGGCGCGGGCATGACGCTGGGGGGCATCGCGCGCTACCTCCCGGGCTCGCGCTTCGAGCCCGGCGCCGCTGTCGAGGTCGCCGCGCAGCTCGCGCGCGTGCGGCTCGCCGTGCCGCACGCCGACTTCACGTACGCGCGCGTCATCGTCTTCGAGACCGGCGAGGTGTGCGTCGCGCCGCCGCTGCCCGAGACCGAGCGCTCGGCGATGCCGAGCTACACCGGGCTCGAGTTCCTCGACACCCTGGGGATGAGCGCCCCCTCGCCCGACGTCTCGCTCGACGTTCGGCCGCCCGGCTTCGGCGTGGCGTCGGCGCTCTTCGAGCTCGTCACCGGCTTCGGCGAGGCGGGCGCCGAGGCGAAGCGCCGGGTCCTCTCCGGCGCGGCCGCGGCGCAGCCCGCGCGCCTGCGCCACCCGCTGCCGTCCGACCTCGGGGTGAACGACCTCGAGATCGACGCGCTCGTCGCGCGGGGCACGTCGGGCGAGGCGCCGCTCCCCGAGCTCGCGCAGGCGCTCGCCGCGCTGAGCCAGGCGCTCGACGGCGCGGCCGCGCTCGGGCGCGCCGTGCGCGCGTGCGTCGCCGCGGCCGCGCCCGCCCCGCCGCACGTCCAGACGTCGGACGGGAGGCGCGTCTACATGCTCTTCCCGGACGTGCAGGAGCTCCCCATCGGGGCCGGCTGGCCGGGCGCGGCGCCGTGACGACGCCGCGGCGCTAACCGCAGCGCGGCACGTCGTCGAGGGCGGGCGCGCTGGTCAGGGGGCCTGCAGGTCCCGATCGGCGCTCTGGAACCAGCGCGTCGCGACGCGGACCGCGTTGGTGGCCGCGCCGAGCCGGAGGTTGTCGCCGACAACGGTGAGGCAGACGCTCTTCCTGTCGCGGTCCCGCGCGTCGGGGCGGATCCGCCCGACAAGCGCGAGGTCGCGGTCCTGCACGCAGTGGAGCGCGCTCAGGCCCTCGCCCGCGGCGCCGGGGAGGTGCTTCACGAAGGGCGACAGCGCCGGATCGCTCAGGATGCCCGTCACCCGCTCGAGGTCGACCGGGCGCTCGAACGTGACCCACGCGTTCTCGTAGTGGCCCACGGCGACGCCGACGCGGCAGCACTGCGCGGAGACGCCGAGCTCGGGCATGCCGAGGATCTTGCGGCTCTCGAAGATGAGCTTCCGCTCCTCCGAGGAGAAGCCGCTCTCGTCGGTGCCGCCGTTGTGCGGGACTGTGTTGCCCGCGTAGCCCGACAGCTTGAACGGCAGGCCCAGCCGATCGAGGGCCTGGTAGCCGTCGCGCGCGTCCGCGAGGAACGCGTCGAGGGCCGCGATGCCGGCGCCGCTGACCGCCTGGTAGGTGCTCACCGTGACAGCGCTCAGCCCGAACTCCCGGCGCAGGGGCGAGAGCGCGAGCGTCAGCGGGATGGTCGTGCAGTTCGGATTGGCCACGAGCCGGACCGACTCGTCGACGAGGCTCGAGTTCACCCCGGCGGTGACGAGCGGCACCTTCGGGTCGGCGCGGTACGTGTTGCTCTTGTCGATCACGCGGTACCCGAGGTCGAGCAGCCGCGGCACGTACCGCTTGCTGTGCTCGTCATCCAGGGCCACGAACGCGAGGTCCCCGCGGGGGGCGTCCTGCGCCTCGAGGCGCGAGGCGCCGAGCACCTCGTACGACTTGCCGTCGAGGGTCAGCTCCTGGTCCCGGCTCGCGAACAGGGCGAGCGTTGCGCCGGGCCACGCCCGCGCGATGAGGGAGATGGTCTCGCGACCGACGAGACCCGTAGCGCCGAGAATGCAGATTCGCATAGGGCTGCTCTTTACCAGAGCAGGGCCCAGCCGACGAGGGGCCTGGCGAGATGGCGAGACAGCCGGATGAGCGCCGCGTTATGACGCGACGCGTTGTTCCGAGTTGGTGGGACGTTGGCGGGGACGTCGGCGGAGGAGCGACGGGGGCGTCTGCTCAGATGACCGTGCCCGGGGGGACGACGGCGTTCTTCGGGACGACAACGACGCCCTCGCGCGCCGCGTAGAACTCGGCGTCGGCGTCCTCGCGATCGGGCAGGTTGCGGATCACCACCCCTTCGCCGATGCGCGCGTTCTTGTCGATGATGGCGCCGTCGATCTTGCACCCCCGGCCGATCCCGATGGGGGGCAGCCCCCGCGTGCTCTCCGGGGCCTGGACGGAGAACAGGGACTCGTAGTCCGCGCCCATCATGACCGTGTTCGACATGGTGACGTCGGGCCCGATCGACGAGAGCTGCCCCACGACCGACCGGCAGATCTTCGACTCGATGATCCGGCTCCCCTCGGCGAGCAGCACCTGATCGAGCACCGAGCCGGCCGTGACGTGGGCCGGGGGGAAGAACTGCGGGCGGGTGTAGATCGGCCGCTGCGGATCGTAGAACGAGAACGGAGGGTTGGTGTCGGTGAGCGCGAGGCTGGCCTCGTAGTAGCTCCGGATCGTGCCGATGTCCTCCCAGTACCCGTCGAACGTGTAGGTCACCATCCGGTGGGTGTCGAGCGACTGCGGCAGGATGTGCTTGCCGAAGTCGGACGAGTTGTCGCGCTCGAGCATCTCGTAGAGCGCCTTCGCGCGGAAGATGTAGACGCCCATCGAGGCGAGCCACGGGTTCTTCGGGTCCGGGATCTGCCGCACGTTGTCGAGCAGCTTCATGTCCTTCGGCTTCTCGATGAACTTCACAACGCGCCCGGCGTCGTCGGTGTCCACGATGCCGAGGCGGGAGACCTCGGCGGTCGGGACGGGGCGCACGGCGAGCGTGACGTCGGCCCGGGTCTCGCGGTGGTGGGCGAGGAAGGGCTCGTAGTCCATGCGGTAGAGGTGGTCGCCCGAGAGGATCATGACGTCGCGCGGGTCCGGCGACTTGACCTCTCCGAGCTGCTTGCGGACCGCGTCGGCCGTGCCCTGGTACCAATCGCTGTGGTTGGGCGTCTGCTCGGCGGCGAGGATCTGCACGGCGCCCGCGGAGAAGACGTCGAACCTGTACGTCTGCGTGATGTGGTTGTGGAGAGAGACCGAGTTGTACTGCGTGAGGATGTGGATGCGGTTGAAGCCCGAGTTGAGGCAGTTGCTGATCGGGATGTCGACCAGGCGGTACTTGCCCCCGGTCGGGACGGCTGGCTTCGAGCGCAGCTTGGTGAGCGGGTAGAGGCGGCTTCCGACGCCTCCGCCGAGGATCAAAACCACCACGTCGTTGTGCTTCAAGCGGACCTCCGCGAGGTGAGAGGGGACGGTTCGACGCCCGGAGCGATGGGCGCGACTAGACTAGCCGATCACCGTGATCGGTCGAGCCGAAACCCGGTGCGCGCGGGGCGCGGTGGCGTCGCGGCCCTCGCTATCACCGGAGCGCCCTCAGGGCAACATGCGTGATGAGGCGGAGACGCGGAGACGCTGATCTCCGGCGTTTGCCATGCGCTCGAGGTGGGGATTGATCCGGCGCGCCCGCGCCGCGCCGCGTCGCCGCAGCGGCGATGAGCGTTCGCGGGCGGGCGCGCGCCCCTTCAGGCGCGGAGAGAGTCGACGGCTCCGCCGGAGCTCAGCGGGGCGCCCCGGAGCCCTGCGCGCCGCCCGCGTTGCCGCTGCCCTGGCCCGGGCTCTGGGTGCCGGTGCCGGTGCCCGCGGTGCCACCCTTCTTGTTCTGCGAGCCCGTGGTGCCCGTCGTGCCCGTGGTGGGCGACTGCTGGCCGCTGCTCGTATCGCCCCGGAAGCCGCCGGGGGTCCCGGCGCCCGAGCCGGTCGCGCCGGTGCCCGAGCCGGGCGCGCTGCTGCCCGAGCCGGTCGCGCTGCTGCCCGAGCCGGTCGCGCTGCTGCCCGAGCCGGTCGCGCCGGTGCCGGTGCCGGTCAACCCGGGGCCCGAGCCGGTCGCGCCGGTGCCGGTCATCCCGCTGCCGTCGGTGCCGGTGCCTGCTGCGCCGGTGCCCGTGCTCGTCCCGGGGGCGCCCTGCCCGGTCCCCATGTCGCTGCCGGTTCCCATGCCGCCCGTCGAGGGCTGACCCAGGGGGCTGCCGGTCCCCGGAGCGCCGCTGGCCCCGGTGCCGCTGGCGTCCGACCCCCACGGCGACTGCGTTCCCGTGGTGCCCTGAGAGCCGCTGGCCCCGGACGGGCTCTGCGCAGGCTGCGAGTTGCTGGAGCACCCGATACCGCCGAGAGCGATCAAGGCCGAAAGCGCGACAGAGTGAACGAGATATCTCATGGATCGATCTCCTCGCCGCCGCCCGAGGCGGGCAAGCAGCGTTGAAGCGAGCCCCCCGGTCACGGAGGCTCGCTGAAGAACAACCGAAAGCCGTTGCGTGAGCGGAGCCGGCGCAATGCACGGCGCGAGCCAGCCTCATGGCGCCGCCGGAGAATCGGCAGCTACCTCGCTGTACTCCAGCGAGCTCTACCTTTCGTTCGTGTGGGGGCGCTCTGCCACAGGTGTGGCACGATGGCTGAGGCCGCGGCGCGACGGCAGGGCCGCAGGCGAGCTCAGCGGCAGCGCGCTGGCCTGGCGTACCGGCGCGCGCCCTCCCAGGCGGTCGCGCCCGTCTGCTCCTCCACGCTGAGCGACGTGATCAGCGGGTCCGGCGAGGTGTCCACGCGCACGGCCACCGACAGCGCGCCGTGCTCGCAGCGGAGGCCGAAGCGCGCCGACGTCGCGCTCTCCACCATGGCCGAGCCGTCGAGCGCGCACGCGCCCATGCGCGAGCCCACGTCGCGAAGCTCCTGCCGCAAGGTCGCGAGGTGATCCTCGGCGAACCAGCCAGGGCGGAGCCGGCGGTCGAGCAGGTCCGTCCGCGCGCGACCGATGACCGAGGCGACGGCCTGGGCCGCGCGGCGGACGGAGGGGGAGGGCGGGACGACGCGCGCGACCATCGCGCCGGTGCCCTGGAGCTTGCCGAGGACCTTCTCGTTGAGCGACTCGAGGTCGGCGCCGGCCACGTTGGCGAGCGAGACGACGCCGACGCCGCGCTCGGGCAGGAGGATCACCGAGGCGGAGAAGCCGTCGATGAGGCCGTTGTGGAAGACCACGTGGCCGAGGTCGCAGTCCTCGCGCACGTGCCAGCCGAGGCCGGGGCCGTCGGCGCCGCCGGCGGCCGGGAAGGCCGAGCCGTTGCGCGCCATCATGTGCGACTCGCGCACCGTGCTCCGCCGCAGCGCGCCCGTCTCGGGCGCGTCGCGCGCCGGCCAGGCGGCGAGCTGGAACCCGATGAAGCGGCCCATGTCGGAGAGGCTCGCGTAGAGCCCCGCTGTCGACTCGGAGGCCCCGAGCCGCCACGGCCGGATCGGCGTCACCGCGCCGCCCGCTCGCACGTGCGGCGACGCGAGCGAGGCGGACGGCACCTCTGCGCCGTCCCACGCGGCGTCGCGCATGCCGAGCGGCGCGAGCAGCGCGTCGTGCACGTAGCGCCTGTAGGGGACGCCCGCGGCGCGCCCGACGAGCAGCCCGAGGAGCGAGTAGCCCAGGTTCGAGTAGGACGTCTCGGTGCCCGGCGCGCTCTCGAGCCCGAAGCCGTCGAGCGTGGCGAGGATCTCGCGCTCGGTGACGTCGCGCGCCGTGGACGCCGGGGAGAACACGCCGAGCCGGGGCAGGCCGGAGCTGTGCGTGAGCAGGTCGCGCACCGTCATCGGCCGCGAGTCGCGCGTCGGGTAGACGACGCCGGCGAGCGCGGGCAGGTAGCGCGCCGCCGGGGCGTCGATCGACAGCCGCCCTTCGTCGCGGAGCCGCAGTATCGCCGCGGCGGTCAGCGCCTTCGTGATGGAGCCGATGCGGAAGCGCGTGTGCTCGTCGACCGCTCCGCCCAGCGCGACGTCCCGCACGCCGGTCACCTTCTGGATCGCGAGCTCCTCGTCGATGACGACGCCGAGCGCGAGGGCGGGCAGGCGCTCCCGCTCCGCGGCGCGCTGCGCCAGCCCCTGCACCTCGGCCGTTACCGAGCGCAGCCGCCGCCCGCGCTCCGGATCGAGGAAGCGCGGGGTCGGCGCGGGCTCGCTGGCGAAGCGCTGCAGGAGCGGCGCCGGGGCCGCGGCCTTCACGGCGCGCGGGGCGGGCGGGGCCGACGCGCATCCGCTCACGATCGGGAGCGCTCCGGAGAAGAAGGCGGCCGTCGCGAGGAGCACGGCGAGCTTGTTGTCAGGCGTCCTCAAGGCGGAACCATCATTATCGCTCCTCGATCGCGGTCCGACCAATCGAAAGGAGCCGACGCAGGATCTCCGCTTTCGATTTTTGCTTTTGCTTCGAGGGGTGACGGGAGGAGCGCCCTCGACGTGCGCCGGGGGCGCGTGTCTGCCAGGGTGCGTGACCCGCGCCCGCGCTCGTCGCGTCGTCGTGGCCGCGCGCGGTCCGGCGATTGCCCACGACGGTGCGCCGCATGTCGCGACTCCACACGTCCCCCCACAGCCGCGCGCATTGCTCCAGGGCGAGCGGGCGCCCTCGTCCGATCTGTCGGTGGACGCCCGCCGCTCGCGGCGGGGCGGCGGTCCGGCGGAGCGCGCTAGGCGCTGGCGAACCGCTCGCGGAAGGCGCGGTAGTTCGGCTGATCGTCGCCCCGGTCGTACACAGCGAAAACGACGCGCGAGAAAGCCCCGCGGAAGCGCGGGTGATCCAGCGCCTGCGCGAAGACGTCGGCGACCTCGCGCGGGTCGTTGCGGAAGACGCCGCACCCCCAGGCCCCGAGGACGAGGCACCGGTGCTCGTGCGCGCCCGCCGCGGCGAGCACCATGGCCGCGCGGCGCTCGAGGGTCGCGCGGATGTCCTGGTCCACCGACCCGTCCCGCCGGAGCGCCTCTCCGGCGTTCGGCGCGGGCATGGTGATGATCGACAGCGCGAAGGGCCGCTCCAGCAGCGCGTGCTGCTCGTCGCGGAAGAACGGCACTTCCGGCGCGTAGATGAGGTGGTCCGTGTACAGGAAGCTCCCCGAGGCGCGGTTCTGGTCGTAGTATTCGCGCTGCTCGACGAGGCACGCGTACAGCGCGGAGCACCTGGCGAGGTCCTCCTCCTGGGCCTTGGCCCCGCGCAGGAACCCGCCCCCGGGGTTCTTGGCCGACGCGAAGTTGAGCGCGACAACGCGGGCCTCGCCCTCCCGCTCGACCAGCCGCCGCCCCGCCGCCCCCGTGGTCTCCCCGGTGACCTCGATCACGGGCGGTCGATCGAGGCGCGCCTTCGGCTCCCACGCGTCGAGTGATCCGGGCCGGTAAAGCACGGTCCCCTTCACCGCGGCGAGCACGCGGTCGCGGATGTGGACCGTGGCGCCCGAGGGCGAGGTGTACTCTCCCCGACTCCCGATCTGCACGGTGTCGGCGGCGACGCTGGTGAGCTTCATCGCGCAAGGATTGGCGAGCCGCGGCCCATCGTCCAGCGAAGCGCGCGCGGCGGCGCGATCTCCGGCCGCCACCTTCCAGGAGACCGGCGGGCCGCCAGCGCCGGCGGGCCGTCAGCGATGCACGGTGAAGCGCGCCCACGGCCCGTCTCGCGCCACGAGGGCGAGCCGCTCGCTCGCGAGCAGCGCGGGCGAGGGCGAGCGCCGGCGTGGGCGGCCTGTTCGGTTCCCACGCCCTCTACTTCTACGCGCTCTCCGCCGCGCCGCCCGTGCAGGTCAGCCTGATCGCGTACCTCTGGCCGCTGCTCATCGCGCTGCTCTCGGCGCGACCGCGCGGGTCGGGCAGGGTCGACAGGACGATACTTGTATTGACAATCAATTCCTCCGCGCTACGCTCGGTCCACGATGCGCGACCAGTTCACGGCCGACGGCGGGATCATCCTCGACAACGCGCTCGGCTACTGGGTGTCGCGCGTGTACCTCGCGTCCCGCGCCGCGATGTACCGGCGCTTCCGCGCGCACGGCGTCGAGATCACGCCCGAGCAATGGATGGTGCTCGTCCGGCTGTGGGAGCAGGAGGGCGTCACGCAGACGCACCTCGCCGACCGCACCTTCCGGGACGTGCCCACGATGAGCCGCATCCTCGCGCTCATGGAGCGCGACGGGCTTGTCGCGCGCCGCCAGGACCCGACGGACCGGCGCGCCCGGCTCGTGTACCTGACAGCGCACGGGCGAAAGCTCCGCAAGGCGCTGTCGAGCGAGGCCATGGCCCTGGTCGACGCGCTGCGCGCCGGCATCCCGGAGGACGACCTCCTCACGACCCGGCGCACGCTGCAGCGCCTCCTCGCGAACCTCGAGCCCGAGGGCTGAGCGCGGCGCCGCACCTCGCCCCGGCGCCTCGACGTCCAGTTGCTTGTATTGACAACCATTGACCCCGAGGAGACCCACCCATGAGCCTGCCCGCTGCTGCTCCCGCGCGCTCCGTCGCTTCCCCCCACTTCCCCGCCCACACGCTCGACACGGCGCCTGCGGCGGCGCGCCCCGCGCTGGCGCAGATCGCGCAGAAGTTCGGCTTCCTGCCGCTGCCCGTGGCCCGCTTCGCGACCTCGCCGCTCCTGGTGCGCGCCTTCGACGAGCTCAAGGCCCTCTTCGAGGGGGCGACGCTCTCGCCGGTGGAGCGCGAGGTCGTGGTGATGGTGGTCGCGGCCGAGAACGGCTGCGATCTCTGCCGCGCGATGCACCGCGGGCTCCTCCTCCGCGCGGGCGCGCCGCCCGCGGTCGCCGCCGCGCTGTTCGAGCGAGCGCCGGTGCCCGACGCGCGCCTCCAGGCGCTGGCGGGGTTCACCGAGGCGGCGCTGCGCGAGCGCGGTCAGGTCCCGGACGCCGAGCTCGACGCGTTCGTCCAGGCCGGCTTCACCGCCGAGCAGGCCCTCGAGGTGATCGTCGGCATCGCCGCCTTCACCCTGTCGACGTTCGCGAACCGGATGACCCGCAGCCACGCGCTGCGCTGACGCGCCCGGCGTCGCCGGCGCTCGCAGCTCCCCGCGCCCGCGCGCTCCTCAACCGCGGCGCCTCGTCACGCGCGGCGCCGGGCGGGCGCCTCGTCGCCGTCGAGGCCCGCTGTCGCGCTCGGCGTCGCGAACACCCCCCGCACGTCGTCGGCCGGCGCCCACAGCCCGGCGCACATCAGCGCGCCCCCCGTGATCTCGGGCGGCGACGTCGGCCGCGCCTGCACCTCGTCCGCGTGCACGCACACGTTGACGTGCACGCGCGCGTCCGCCCCGTCGCGTCGGTCCAGCGCCTCGTGCAGCGCCGTCGCGAACTCGATCGCCGCGCGCCGCTCGCTGTGCTGCTCGGCCGCGTCCGCCGGCAGCAGGCGCACCCCGAGCACCTCGTTGCCGGTGGTCGAGGCCAGGATGAACCCCGCGCTCGAGAGCTGCGACTCGGCCATGTCGAGCACCTGCCCGATGTCGGCCGCGAGCCCCTCGTCGAGCTCGTCGGAGCCGCGCGTCCGGATCTCCAGGTACACCGCCACCGCCGGCATCGTCGGGTCGGGCCCGCTCTGCACCCCCGACGCGGGCTCGCCGATCGCCTCCCGGAGCGCGCGCACCAGCTCTTCCACCGAGCTGAACCGCCGCTCCCGCCGCTTCTCCATGCAGCGAAGCACCACCGCGTCGAGCTCGAGAGGAAGCGGGACCCGCAAGCTCGGGGGCATCGGCGGCTCCTCGAGGTGCTTGCGAACCATCTCGTCCATATCGTGTGTATGGAAGGGTAGCCTCCCCACCAGCATGCGGTGGAGGAGCACGCCGAGCGCATAAACATCCACCCGAGCATCGATGGGGCCGCCCAGGATCTGCTCCGGCGCCATGATCGATGGCGTCCCGGGCATTCTTCCGGCGGTCGTCAGCCAGGTCTGGCCCTCCTCGGGCCCCATCAGCTTTGCGATACCGAAGTCGAGCAGCTTCACGGTGCGCGGCTTGCCGGAGCAGATGAAGATGTTGCTCGCCTTGACGTCGCGGTGGATGATCCCCGCGGCGTGCGCGGCCCCGAGCGCCGCACAGATGGGCTCGAACAGATCCAGCGCTTCCCGGGGCGCGAGCCGCGTCTCGGCCCTGATCAGCGCGTCGAGCGTCTGCCCCTCGAGGCGCTCCATCGCATAGAAGGGCTGGTGGTTGTCCATCTCACCTACTTCGTAAATTTCTACGATGTTGGGGTGGGAGATGAGCTGCAAGGCTTCGATCTCGCGAGCGAATCGCTCGACCACACGGCGAGAGTGGGCTACCGCCTCGCTCAGCACCTTCACCGCGGCGGGCCGCCCGGATCGGGCGTGCCTCGCTCCATAGACAACGCCGCAACCGCCGCGCGCGATGAATCCCTCGAGGAGATAGTCGCCGGCGACGGTGCCCGGCGCGAGCTCGCCGCGGGCGCTGGCCCTCTCGACATCGGAAAACGGCCTCGTCTCGTCTTCTTTCGTCATCTCCCCTCACCGCGCGCCGCGTCAAGGTCTGCCGCGCGCGCCGCTGTTTCGCTCGCGCGCGATCTTGGGTGAACCGGTATATGCAGGAGCGTTTCCAAATGGTAACTTAAACTTGGCCGCTACTCGACACTGAAACGCTGGGACCGTCGATGAAAGGGGGAACCAAGATGTTCCTTTGCTGTACGCGGACTGTTGCGCTGCTCGCAATACCTCTGGTTACTACCGCCTGCATCGGGGCCGAGATCGACGAACAACCGGACGAATTGATAGAGGAGGCCGAGGGAGCAGTCGTCGTCGGGAATAGCCTGATTGCCAACAGGCTGGCATTGAACGCGCTCACGCAGACCGCCCTCACGCCGCTCACGCTCAGCCAGGGCGCGCTGACCCCGGGCTCCCTCAGCTGGAGCTCGCGCGCGGCCATCCAGAATCCGGGAACCGACGGCGCCCTGTCAAGGGAGCTCCTGCGGTACGTCGTGAGCTGCGCGCTCAGGCCGGACCAGTCGTTCTCGTTCTCGTGGACCGACAGCGGCGGGGTCAGCCACGCGGAGACCTACGCCGGCAACCTCGGGATCGCGGACTGGTGGGCCTACGGTCCGCTGAGCGATCCCTACTTCCAGCGCTGGATCTCGGCGTGCCTCGCATCGCGGACGAACTGGTACGGCGTCTCGGTGAACATCTCCCTGCGCGGCACCCAGACCCCGCTGGCCTCGCCAGCGGCGGAGCGCTCGGCCTACACGGTGAGAGAGGGCGCGTTCTGGGGCAACGTGTTCAGCTCGACGCCCTATCTGCGCTCCTGTCACGCGCCCGAGGGCATCCACCGCGCGCGGAGCATGATGCGAGATTGTGCGGCAGGTCACCTCACCACCGATCCGGCGACCGGGGGGACGGTCACGCAGGCGTGTGGTCCTATCGCGCTCACGGGCTCGTGCGATACGATCTGCAACCGCGAGCCCGATGCAATCGGCGGCTACTACTCCCGATGTCTCGACAATCCCGCGACCTCGTCCACGGCGTACTCGGAAGTGGTGATCACGTCGTTCTTGCCCCCGTAGGATCGAGCATGCGCGTCGAGGCCCCCCGAGGCGAGGAGCCGGACGGCGCGCCGGTCGAGGGCCGGCGCTGCCCGTCGTGCGGGCGGAGGAACCAGGGCTCGTGTCCCGAGTGCCCGGCGCACCATCGGCCGCTGCCGTATGACGCGACGGTGCTCGACATCACCGAGGTCGTCCCTGTCGCGCTGCCCCGCTTCGCCGGCTACCTGACCCTCAGGATCCTGGGGCAGGGCGGCTTCGGCACCGTCTTCGAGGCCGAGCCCGAGGGCGGCGGGGCGCCGGTGGCCATCAAGCTCGCGCGCGCCGATCGCCGCGGGGCAGGGCTGCGCCTGCGCCGCGAGATCGACGCGCTCCTGGCCGTGGGCGCCCCCTGCGTGCCGGCCGTGCACGCGTGGGGCGCGCTGGACGACGGCTCGCCGTACGCGGTGCTCACGCGCGTCGCGGCGCCGACGCTCGCCGCCCGCCTCGCCGCCCGCCCGGCGCCGCGCGTCGACGAGGCGGCGCGGCTCGGCCTCGCGACGCTCGCGGCCCTCGATGTCGTCCACGGGCGCGGGTACGTGCACTGCGACCTCAAGCCCGAGAACATCTTCGTCGACGGGGCAGGGGAGGCGACCCTCATCGACCTCGGCATCGCCCGCGTCGTGGGGCGGCGAGGCGCCGCCGAGGACGAGGATCTCGCCCTCGGGACGGCGGAGTACATGGCGCCGGAGCAGTCCGCCGGGCGCGCGGACCTCGACGCGCGCGCCGACATCTACGCGATGGGCGTCATCCTCTACGAGCTCTTCGCCGGCCGGCCGCCGTTCTGGGGGCCGCGCGCGGCGGTGCTCGAGGACCACAGGAGCCGCAGGCCCCCGCGCCTGTCCTCGCGCGCGGCCGTGCCGAGGGCGATCGAGGACGTGGTGCACCGCTGCCTGGCCAAGGACCGGGGCGAGCGGTTCGCCAGCGCGACCGAGCTCCGCGCCGCGCTGGAGCTCGCGCTCGAGGACGAGGTGGCGGCGAGCGAGCGCGGCCGGCCGCGGGCGGCGGGCGGCGCCACGCGCCGCGCGGCGGGGCTGCTGTTCTTCGAGGGCGCTGCCGATCGCGCGGTCGTGCAGCGCCGGGTCCGGGCGCTCGGCGGCGAGCTCGCGCACGCCTCCGGCTCGCGCTACGCGGCTGTCTTCGGCCACGAGGGCGCGGCGAGCCCCGCGCGCCACGCGCAGCGCGCGGCCGACGAGCTCCTGCGGGAGGGGCTTTGCGAGCGGGTCCTGATCGATCTCGCGCCCGTCTCGGTCCAGGTCCGGCCGGGCGGCGCGACGCGCTTCCTGAGCCCGCTCTTCTCGCGCGCCGAGCGGTGGCCCGCGGCGTCCGGGCCGACGGGGCCGTTCCTCACGCCCGCGGCCGCGGCGGCGCTCCCCGAGGCGCCCGCCGCGGCGGAGGACGAGCTCGCGTGCGCGCCGACGCTCGGCTCCGTCGGCGCGGTGCGCGACACGACGGATCCCGGCGCGTTCATCGGCCGCCGCAAGGTCCTCGAGCAGCTCGTCCGCGCCGCCGAGGAGGCGGTCCGCCTCAAGCAACCCACGGTCGTGTCCGTGCTCGGCGAGCCCGGGTACGGGAAGAGCCGCCTCTTCGCCGAGCTCGGCAAGAAGGTCCGGGAGCTCTTTCCCCAGGCCAAGGTGATCGATCTCCGCGCGCAGGAGCCCACGAGCGGCGCCGAGGACGCGACGCTCCAGGAGCTCGTGCGCGAGGCGCTCAACGTCCCCGACGCGCCCCCGCAGAGCGCCGCCCGCGCGGTGATCGAGGAGCGGCTCGGCCTCGCGCTCGGCGAGGAGCTCGGCGCGGGGCTGGCGATGGCGCTCGGGTGGGTGGACGAGCGGACGGGCAGCGATGTCTTCCCCGAGATCGAGGCGCTCAGGGCCGCGCCGGGCGCGCTCCGCTCGGCGCGCATCCGGGCGGCCGGCGAGTGCCTGCGCCGGCGCGCGGCCTCCGCGCCGGTGCTCGTCCTCCTCGACGACGCGCAGTTCGCGCACGACGCGACGCTCGCGACGCTCGAGTACGCGGCGCTCGCGGACGGGGCCGCGCCGCTGTGGATCTGCGCGATGGGGCGCCCGGCCTTCGCCGAGGCGCACCCCTCCTGGGGCGAGCGGGCGGCGCGGCGCGAGGTCGTCCGGCTCGGCGCCCTGGACGCCGAGAGCGCGCGGGCGCTGTGCCGCCGGCTGCTCCTGCCGGCGCGGGACGTGCCGGAGCAGGCGATCGATCGCCTGCTCGAGCGCTCGCAGCAGGTGCCGCTGCTCCTCGTGGAGCTCGTGCACGGGCTCAAGCGGGAGGGGATCCTGCGCCGGCACCCGCGGGGCAACGCGTGGTACCTGGCGACCGACGAGCTCGATCGCCTGCCCACGCTGCCGCTGCTCGATCCGCTGGCGCAGGGGGAGATCGCGGCGCTCGGGCCGGCGCTCGGCGCTCACGCGCGGCTCGTGGCGCTGCTCGGCGCCGAGGTGTTGCTCGACGAGATCGCGGGCGTGCTGGACCACCTGGACCGGCGCGGCGAGGGCGCGGCCTTCCCCCTCGACGCGCGGGTCGGGACCGAGCGCCTTGTCAGGGCGGGCGTGCTCGTCGCCGATCGGAAGGGCCGGCTCGGCTTCCGGCACGCGCTGATGCGGGAGGCGATCGCGCACGGCGTCGCCGAGGCCGTGCGGCGGAGCATCCACGTCGCGGCCTACGAGCACCACCGGCAGGCGGCCCACGAGAGCCGGGAGCAGCGGTGGTTCAAGATCTCGCACCACGCCGCCGAGGCGGGGCTCGCGGCGGTCGCGGAGGAGGCCTACCTGGAGCTCGCCGAGCGGGCGAGGGCGCGCCACGTCTATGTCGAGGCGGAGCTCCACTACAGCCGCGCGCTCGCGCAGCCGATCGAGGGGCGCGGCGCGCGGCGCAGGGCGGCGTACAGGGGCCGGGGGCTGATGCGCTACCGGCTCGGCCGCTACCACGACGCGCTCGGCGATCTCGAGCGCGCGCGGGCGATGGCTGTCGAGGAGGGCGACAGGATCGAGCAGATCGAGATCCTGCTCGACGAGGCCACGGCGCTCGACTGGATGAGCGACTACGGGCGGTCGAGGGAGCGGGTGGAGCAGGCGAGGGAGCTCGCGCAGGGCGAGCTGCCGCCGGCGCTCACGGCGCGCCTGTCGATGGGGGTGGGGCGCTCGCTCATCCACGAGGGCCGCGAGGACGCGGCGGCGCCGCCGCTCGAGGACGCGGCGGCGCAGGCCGAGGCCGTCGGCGACGACGGCTACGAGACGCTGGTGATCTCGCTGCTGCTCCTCGGCTTCGTCTATCCAGGGCTGGGCAAGCTGGACCAGGCGGGGGCCGTCCTGGAGCGGGCGATCCGGATGTGCGAGGCGCGCGGCGATCGCCTGCACCTCGGGTCGGCGATCAACAGCCGGGCGCTCCTGCGCGCGTGTCTCGGGGACCATGAGGGCATGATCCTGGACACGTGCCGCCTGCTCGCCCTCTCACGCGAGCTCGGCCTGGGGACGATGGAGCTCGTGGGGGAGTTCAACCTCGGCGAACATTTCTACCTGATGGGCAACCTGGACATCGCGATGTCCCATGTGGAGCGGGCCGTGTCCCTCGAGCGCCAGCAGAGGGGGGACGAGGCGCGGGCGGTTGTGCAGCTCCTGCTCGCGAGGGTGCTCCTGTACCGGGGCGAGGAGACAAGGGCGCGGGAGATCATCGAGACGATCCGGAGCCAGCAGGAGAGGGCCGCCGCGGAGGGGCGCGGGGGCATGGAGATGGGCCCGTCGGAAGAGGTGCAGTGGTCGATGATCGACCTGTCGACGCGGGAGGCGGGCGACGAGGCGTGGGACGAGCTCGAGGAGCGGTCGGCGCGGTTCTCGGTGGGGCAGGAGCAGATCGAGGTCATCGAGGCGCGGGCGCGGGCGTGCGCGCGGCGCGGCCGCCACGCCGAGGCGCGCGCGGCGATCGAGCGGGCGATCGAGGCCGCCGGGAGGATCCCCAACGTGATGCGGGAGCGGCTCGAGCGGCAGCGGGGGAGCCTGCCCGCCTCCAGCCGCTAGACGGGGAGGAGCTCGGCGCGGCCGTGGTCGAGCGCGCGGCGCCGGAGCCGATCGGCGCGCGCGCCTCGGCGTGGCGGCGAGGGCGTCGGTCGGGGTGCCGCTCCACGCCTGGCTCGCTGCTCCCGGCACGCCGCGCACGCGGGGTCCCGCCCGTCGAGACGGCCTTGACACGGTCCTCCCGGCTCGTGCTACGGATCCCCCCAAGCCACCCGACGCTGCGATGGCGGCCCGGCTTGCGCCGGTCCGTAGAGCGTCCCTGGTGGCCTGCGCGACCCGAGACCACCGGGACGACCTTCGAGGTCGCCGAGGCTCGGTGAAACATGGCTGGGACGAAGAGCGCGCCCACGACGCTGCCCCTGCTCACGTTCGTTCTGCGCAACTACAAGAACTTCAACGCCCGCGCGACGCGCGACGCGCTCCTCGCCTACTGGGAGCACATCGAGCGCGGGGGGAAGATGTTCTGGGCCGTGGCCGGGGCGATGTCTTCGGCCCAGCTCGGCATCACGCTGGCGCCCGCCATCCGCGCCGGGCTCATCCATGGCATGTCGGTGACAGGCGCCAACCTGGAGGAGTCGCTGTTCCGCCTCGTCGCGCATGACGGTTACCGCGACTTCCCCGACTACCGCTATTTCAACAAGCAGGACGACACGCGGATCCTCGAAAACCGGATGCGGCGCGTGACCGACACAAGCATCCCCGAGGACGAGGCTTTCCGCGCGGTGGAGAAGCACATCGTCCCGATGTGGGAGCGGGCGACGGCGCGCGGCGAGCGGCGCTTCTGGCACGAGTACTTCTACGAGCTGGTCCGGGCGGTCGAGCCCGCGCTCCACCGCGGACCGCCCGAGGAGTGCTGGTTGCTCGCCGCCGCGGAGGCCGGGCTGCCGCTGGTGGTCCCGGGGCACGAGGACTCGACCTTCGGCAACATCTTCGCTTCCTACGTGAAGCGGGGCGAGTGCAGCGCGAGCAGCGTGAAGTCGGGTATCGAGTACATGGCCGAGCTCTACGATCAGTACCGCGCGCTCAGCGCAGGCGCGGGCGTGGGGTTCTTCCAGATCGGCGGGGGCATCGCGGGGGACTTCCCCATCTGCGTGGTGCCGTCGCTCAAATACGATCTCGGCGAGCCGGCCCGGCCCTGGGCCTACTTCTGCCAGATCTCCGACTCGACGACGTCCTACGGCTCGTACTCCGGCGCCACGCCGAACGAGAAGATCACGTGGGACAAGCTGACCGCGGACACACCCATGTTCGTGATCGAGTCGGACGCCACCATCGTGGCGCCGCTCCTGCTCGGAGCGCTGCTCGAGTGCAAGAGCCACCCGGCCGAGGCTCGGGCCATCATCGAGTCGCGCGGCGCGTGAGCGTCGGCGGCTCTCCTTACCCTGAAGCGAGGTTGCAAGACGATGAGCAAGAAGAAGGTCCTGATCACGGGCGGCGCGGGCTTCCTCGGGATCAATCTGGTGCGGCACCTGCTCGAGCGCGGCTATGAGGTCACGTCGCTCGATCTCCTGGACTTCGACTACCCCGAGCGGTCAAGCATCCATGAGGTGCGCGGCGACATCCGCGACGCAGCGGTCGTCGACGCGGCCATGAAGGGGCAGGACTTCGTCGTGCACACGGCGGCGGCGCTGCCCCTGTACACGCCGGAGGAGATCTACACGACCGACGTGATCGGCACGCGCGTGATCATGAGCGCCGCGCGCCGCCACGGCGTCGAGCGCGCCGTGCACATCTCCTCCACGGCCGTGTACGGCATCCCCGACCACCACCCGCTCAGCGAGGACGACCGGCTCGACGGCGTGGGCCCGTACGGGCAAGCCAAGATCCAGGCCGAGCTCGTGTGCCTGGAAGAGCGCGGCCGGGGGCTCGTCGTGCCCATCATCCGGCCCAAGTCCTTCATCGGTCCTGAGCGGCTCGGGGTCTTCGCCCTGCTCTACGACTGGGCGCTCGACGGCAAGGGCTTCCCCATGATCGGCGACGGCAAGAACCGCTATCAGCTCCTCGACGTGGCCGACCTCTGCGAGGCGATCTACCTGTGCCTGACGAAGGAGGCGTCGGTCGTCAACGACACCTTCAACATCGGCGCGAAGGACTTCACCACCATGGGAGAGGACTACCAGGCGGTGCTCGACGCGGTGGGCAAGGGCAAGAAGATCGTGCCCTTCCCGGCGGCGCCGGCGGTGCTCGGCCTGCGCGCGCTGGAGGCGATGGGCGTGTCGCCGCTCTACAAGTGGGTCTACGAGACGGCGTCGAAGGACTCGTTCGTGTCGATCGAGAAGGCCGAGCGGGTGCTCGGGTTCACGCCGAGGTACTCGAACAAGGACGCGCTGGTGCGCAACCTCGAGTGGTACCAGGCGCACCGGAGCGAGTTCGAGAGCCGCTCGGGCGTGACCCATCGCGTGCCCTGGAAGCAGGGCGCGATCGGCCTGCTGAAGGCGTTCTTCTGACCGGCGCGGCGCCGAGTGCCTGCAGCGATGAGCGGCGCACAGGGGCGCGAAGCGACCCGCGCGACATCGTGTCGCAGGGCCCTGGCGAGCCGGTGACGCTAGCCTGTTGCGCCATGATCCAGCGAGAGCTCGGCGGCGCCGCGAATGCCACGGTCCGTTCCCCTCATGGCGCGCGCGAGGTGAGCTCGCCTCTGCGCCTCCGGCCCCTGCGGAGCCCGCGCTGGCGCCGCGCGGCGGCGCTGGCCGTCGCCGTCGCGGGCGTGGCGCTCAGCGGCAGGGCCGAGCCCGCGACGCCCGGCCAGCCCGCGGCCGAGCTCGTCGACTCGGCCCCGGCGCCCGGCGAGAAGGGGCTCGCGGCGCGTCTGCTCGCGCCTTGTTGCTGGGATCAGACGCTCGATGTCCACGAATCGGAGGTGACGCGCGATCTTCGTCGCGAGATCCGCGCCCGTCTCCGTCGGGGAGAGTCCGCCGACGCCATCGAGCAGGACCTCGTCGGGCGTTATGGGGAGCGCATCCGCGCGGCGCCCTCGTCGGGCGTCCTCGGCAAGGTCGCGCTGGGCCTGATGCTGGGTATCGCGGTGTCCTTCCTCGGGGTGCTCGTCTTGCTGCGATCGTGGCGGCGCAGCGCCGCGCAGCCCGCCTCGTCCAGCGTCGCCGTCGCGGCGGCCGCTCGCGACGCGTACGACGAGCGCCTGGACGACGAGCTGCGGGAGCGCGAGGCATGAGCGTAGACGTCGTCGGGCGCCGGTGCCGCGGCCGGGTCGATCCGCTCGTCCGGCTCGCACCCCGACATCTCGCTTGACCTGGGCGGCGTCGAGCCTCGCTGGCCCCGGATCACCGAGGAGCGCGCCGGCGCCCTGGCGCATGATCTGCCGGACGTTCGTCACGATGAAGAGCACGTCGCGGCCGAGGCGGTCGATGTCCGTCACGATCACCATGTCGCCGCGGCGGACGTCGGCCGCGCGCGACAAGCAGCGCGCCGCCGAGGAGCGCGAGCCACGTCGCCGGCGCGCCGGACGGCGGAGGGCTGCCCGCGACGCGGCAGTCACAGCCGCCGTCCCCGCCGGGGAACCCGCCGGCGCTGCCCCACGAGGGCCGTGCCCCGCCCGATGAGCCCGCCGTGCCCGACGCCGTCGCGCTCGACGAGGCCACGCTCGACCCCGTCGCACCGCCGCCGCCTTCACCGCCTGGACAACCCCCGTGCGCGAACGGCCCGGCCTCCGTCGGGCAGTGGTCATCCAGGTCGCCCACGAAGTCGTTGTCGTCGTCCGCGTCGCAGTCGTCCCCCACGCCGTCTCCATCCGCGTCGGCCTGGGCAGGGTTCGCCGTGGCCTTGCAGTTGTCGCAGTCATCCCCCACGCCGTCGGCGTCGGTGTCGGTCTGATCCGGGTTCGGGACGGCAGGACAGCTATCCACGCCGTCGATCACGCCGTCGCCGTCGGAGTCGACGACATCCTCGTCGCAGGCGTCGCCGAGCCCGTCCTCGTCCGAGTCCCCCTGACCCGGATTGGCCGCTCGCGGGCAGTTGTCCGCGTCGTTGTGGACGCCGTCCCCGTCGTCGTCGATATCGCACGCGTCGCCGACGCCGTTCGCGTCGGAGTCCGCCTGATCGGGGTTCTGCGTGCGAGGGCAGTTGTCGCCCACGACAACGCCGTCGCCGTCGCCGTCGACGGCGCCGGGCGTCGGCGCGGCGCACGCGGCCCAGGTCGACGACAAGGGCTCTCCGGTCTCGACCGCGCCCGTCACCCCGTTTCCCCCGCTCGCCGGCTGGGCGCCCTCGGTGAGGTCCAGCCGGCAGCTCCCGCCGTCGGCGGACAGCGGCGCGTGCAGCGCGACGTCATCCGCCGCGTCGGCCAGGTAGGCGCTCCGCGCGGTCCCCGCGTCCGGCCCGTCGATCGATTCACCCGTCTTGTCGACAGGGACATTCGGCCCCGTCGCGCCATAAAATACGTAATCGATGTCCTTCACGAGATCGCTCACGCCGTCCCAGGCAAACAGGATGAGACACTCATGGTCGTTCGTCAGCCCGCGCGTCGCGCCCACCGAGCCAGCGAGCGGCTCCCGCATGTCGGGCACCGAGGCGGCCGACCTGCTCTCCCCCTGACCGAAGGTGCCTGCGCTGTAGATCTCATAGGTAGGGTGCGAGCCCCAGCCCGTGAACGCCCTCGTCTCCCCGCACCCCATGCGAAAGCACTCCGCGCCCCCGAGCGACACAGTCTGGACCTCGCCCGGGCCGATCCTGGCCCCGTCCGGGAAGCGCACCAGGAAATCATTCGTGTTCGGGAGCGAGGGGCTCTCTGCGACGATCTCGTAATAGTATCGGTAGTCGGCGAGATAGACATCGGACAGGTCGACCGGGGCGCGGCCCGGGTTGTAGATCTCCACGAACTCCGCTGCCGTCGGGTGGACGCGGAGCTCCGTCAGGAGCAGCTTCGCGGGGCTCGACACCCGCGCGCGCATCCGGCCGTGGAGCGCGTCGAGCTCCAGCGTGACGACCTGCCCCGCCGCGGCGCTGAACGCCCCGCTCGAGGCGTCCTGCGGGGCGTAGCTCCAGCCGTTCGCCCCGAGCTTCGTGCTCGGGGCGCCCTGCGCCGCGAACTTGAAGAGCGCGCCGGGGAGCGGCTTCGGGGCCACGAAGCGGTACGTATGGACATGATCGCCCGCGACGCGATCGCCGAGGCGACCGTCGTCGCGCGCGACCGTGATCGTCGAGGTCGAGCTCCAGTTGGCGTCGCCGACGGCGCTCTGCCAGTCTCCGACCGCGACCCACACCTGGGGGGCGCCCTCCGCGTTCATCGCGGCGCTGCGCGAGTCGGAGGTCGATTCGGTCGCCGGCAAGAACCCCTGTGCGGTCAGGTCGCGT
Organism: Sorangium sp. So ce176; assembly: GCF_051519835.1. Taxonomy (NCBI): domain Bacteria; kingdom Pseudomonadati; phylum Myxococcota; order Polyangiales; family Polyangiaceae; genus Sorangium; species Sorangium sp. So ce176. The sequence goes on along the minus strand of NZ_CP150371.1, from coordinate 7,604,780 downwards.
GTGTCGTAATAAAAGGTGACATCGTGGGGCGCCGACCCGCCGGCCAGCGTGAAACGCAGGTTGTCGCCGGTGGCCGTACCCGCGCCGCCGTCGCGGAGGTCGACGCCGTTGCGCGAGATCTTGTACTCGACCGCTCCCCGCGCCGCGAACGAGACGATCGCCGTGAAGATGCCGTCCCGCGCCGCCGCGTCCGGGGCCACCCCGTCGTCGCGCAGGGGGGCGCCGGCGCGCGCGTCCCACGCGCCGAGCTCCGGCGCAGAGCCGGTCACCGTCGGCAGGGCGAGCGCCGTCTTGGCCAGGAGCGAGAGCAAGACGAAGCTGAGACCGACCGATGAACGGCGTCGTCGCACGTGGCCACCTCGGTGCCGGGGCGAAAGTTCCGGACGAGTGAACCCTAGCGCAGGACGGGCGAACAACGAAGTCACAAAGCAGGAAGAGAGCCAGCGCTCGTGTGGCGCGCTCGTGTGTCATCCATCGATGTGCGCTGAATCTGGCCCTCAGTCACCTCGCGCCGCGGAGAGGCCACGACGTCGCGGCGAGGACGTCGTGGCCGAGGCGCGCGGCCAGCCCGGAGGACCCCGGGCCCGACCTCGCCGTCACCGCGAGACGACCGCAGTGGCGGGGCGGGGCGGCTCCTCACGGTGCGGCACGCCCGCGAGAACACCCTTTGCGCCCGCCTGGCCAGCGAGGTCGCCCACCCCGTCCAGCAGGGCGTGCGCCCTCGTGTAGTCCAGCGCCGCGCCGGCGGTGTCGCCGCGCTCACAGCGCAGGTCGGCGCGCGCCTCGAGCACGGCGGCCTGACCCGCGCGGTCCCCGAGCGCCTCGAGGAGCCGAAGCGCATCCTCGTAGTCGCGCTGCGCGCCCGGGAGCGCGCCCCGCTGGCGGCGCAGGTCGCCGCGGGCCTTGAGCGCGGCGGCCTCGCCGCGGCGGTCGGCGCTCTCCCGGTACAGGAGGATCGCATTGCCGTAGTCCCGCGCCGCGAGCGCCGTCTGCCCCTCTCGCAGGCGCAGGTCGCCGCGCGCCTGCCACGTGCGCGCGTGCGTCTGCTCGTACCCGAGCGCCCCGAGGAGCTCGGGCTGCGGGACGACCTCGCGCGCGGCGCGGGTGACCGCCCCGCGGCGCTCCTCGGCGCCGCTCGGCGGCGACCGGAGCTGGCTGAGGACGCGCTCCTCCACGCCCTCGAGGATGTAGAGCGCCCGGTCATAGTCGCGCGCCGCGCCCGCGAGGTCGTCCTCCCGGAAGCAGAGATCGCCGCGGGCCTTCAGCACGTTGGCCTCGCCGAGCCGGTCGCGGCATGTCCTGAGCAGCAGGAGCGCGCAGCCGTAGTCGCTCGCCGCCCCCTGGGCGTCCCCCTGGTCGAGCCGGAGGTTGCCGCGCGCGAGCAGCCCCATCGCCTCTCCCGTCCGGTCGGCCGCTGCCCTGAAGAGCGGCAGCGCCCGCTCGTGGTCGCGCGCGGCGGCCGCGAGATCCCCCTGCCGTCTCTGCAGGTCGCCGCGGAGCAGGAGCGCTGTCGCCTCGCCCCGCGCCTCGCCGGCCGCCTCGAACGCGGCGAGCGCCTCGCCGTAGTCCGCCGCGGCGGCCTCGAGCGCGCCCTCCCGCAGGCGCAGGCCGCCGCGCGCGAGCAGCTCCTTCGCGCCGCGGACGCGATCGTCCTCGGGCAGCGGCGTGCTCCGCGACGCCGCGCGCTGCGCGCTCGCGCGCACGGCCTTGCGCAGGACGTCGCGGTGGCCCGGCCGACCGCGATCGCGGGCGGCAGGCGTGGCCCGGAGCGTCCCGAAGGTGCCCCGCCGCTTGCTCGCGAGCTCCGCGCGGCGTGTGCCCTCGAGCGCCGCCAGCGCGCGCGCGCGCAGGTCGGGCAGCGCGTCTCCGGCCAGGCGCGCCGCGTCGTCGAGCAGGCGGTGCTGGACCTCGGCCGGCAGCCCGAGATCGAGCACCGTGCAGGCGTCGACGAGCACCCGCGCCAGCACCTCGCCGCCCCGCCCGCCGTCCCGGAACGGCGCCGTGTCGAGGGCCGCCAGGAGATCGCCGGCGACGCGCCGGCGCATCGCCGCCTCCGGCCGCCCCTCGACCGCGGCCGTCCAGAAGAGGAGCGCCTGCATCGCGCCCGCCGCGCCGCGGTGCAGGGCGTCCCAGCGCCCCGCGCCGCCGTCGGCCACGTCCTTGCGGGCCACCTCGCGCAGCGGCGCCGTGAGCCGGTACGTCTGGGAGCGCTGCTCGAACGACACGAGCCGGCCGTGCACGAGGAGCTGCAGCGGCCGCGCCGCCGAGGGCGCGGGCCTCCCCGCCGCCGCGGCGACCACCTCGAGCGGCGCGCCCGCCGCCGGCAGCGCGGCGAGCGCGTGCACAATGCCGCGCGCTTCCTCGCCCAGCGACTCCAGCGCGTCGCCGAAGACAACGCCCAGGACCTCGTCATCGGCGCCTTCCGGATCCAGGTACATCGCATTTTTTCGCACGTACGCTTCGGCCGACATCCCCGTCCGCCGCAGCGTGGCGGCGGCGATCTCGATCGGGGCTGGCAGATACCCGAGCGCGGCGATCAGCGCATAAGCCCACTGGACCTCGGCGGCCGGCGGCGCGTCCGTCCCCCATGCACCTTGCGAGAGGACGGACAGCGCAGCGGAGATCGAGAGCGCCGAGACGTTGAGCTCAGCTGTCTTCCGATCTCCGGACGTGGAGCGGAACCTCGACATTTCGCCTCTGTTCATTCCAGAAGAGCTGGTTGTCCGGGCAGGCGGCGCCGGGCTGTCGGGCCTTGGCGACACGCCTGCTGGCTCCCGATGAGCCTGAAGTCTGCTGCTATGCGCGGAGCTTAGCGCGGCGCAGGACGCGCTCAACAGCCTTCCAGGGTTTCGTGCGGCGCCGCGGCCCGCGCGCCGCGCTCCGTATCATCGCGTCGCGCCGCGCTGGCACACGCCCGGCATCGGCTTGCCGCTCATGCGAAAGCGCCCTCGACGACGTGGAATGATCGGAGCCTGCGCTGAAAGCTGGCCTGGCGCCACGAGGTTGCCTGTGCCGCGGCGGGCGTGCCGAGAGAAGATCTTGCCCACGCCCGAGCGCCCTGCGAGACGGCGAGGGGCGCGGGAGGAAAGCCGCGGGCGGGAGATCCGGGCCGGCGGCGGGGTCGTGTTTGTGACCGAGACGGGCAGCGGGAGGCCGGCGGTGCTCCTGCCCAGCATGCTGATCAGCGGCGTGAGCTACGGACCGACGGTCGAGGCGCTGCGGCGGCGCGCCCGGGTGATTGTCATCGAGCTGCCCGGCTCGGGCCGCGGCGGGCGGCTCCGCGCGCCGTGGACCCTGGAGCAGTACGCGCGCTGCATCGCCGAGGCGCTTCAGGCGTTGCAGCTCGAGGGGGTCACGCTGATCGGCCACTCGATGTCCGGCGCGGCGGCGCTGGTGGCCGGCGCCCTGTACCCCGAGCGGCTGTCGGGGCTCGTGCTTGTCGATTCCGTCGGCGTCAACCCGCCGCGCTCGCTGCTGGCGCTCGTCCTCGGGCGCATGGCCGACATGCGGATCGAGCCTAGGTTCGCCGTGCGCGTGGTGCCCGCGTTCCTCTACAACCTGCTCGTCCACACGCGCAGCGCGCTGCGCTTCGTGCGGCTCGCCGCGGAGGCGGATCTGAGCGGCTACGCCGCGCGCCTGCGCGTGAGGGCGCTGCTCGCGTGGGGCGCGCGCGACTTCACGGTGCCGCTCGGCTCGGCCCTCGCGCTCCAGCGCCTGATCCCCGGCGCGACCCTCGTGGTCTCCTCGAAGGGGAGCCACGACTGGATCGTGGAGCGACCCGCGGAGTTCGCGGACGCGGTGGCGCGCTTCATGGAGCGCGGCGGTTGAGCGTGGGCGGGCGCTGACCGGGCGCGCCACGCTCGGAGGGGGGTATCGGGGCGCGCCGGCGTGCGCTAGCCTCGCGGCGGGGTCTTCGACGTGAACCTCGGCAGCGCGGCGCGGCGCGCGCCGCCGTGAGAGGGAGTGGGGATTGACCGGTCGGTGGCGCCTGGTGGAACAGGCAGCGAGGCGGGCGCGGCGCGCGATCCCGCTCCTCGCGTTGCTCGCGACGATGGCGCTGTGCCGCCCCGCGCGCGGCGAGGCGGCGCCCGCGCCGGCCGCGCGCGACGCCGGCGGGGCGGCCGCGGCCGGTCCCCCCGCGCCGCCGGGGCCGCGGCCGCTCCCGCCGATCCCCGGCGCGGGGAAGGTCACCGTTGTCGCGATCGACGGCGCGATCGATCTCGGCCTCTCGCCCTTCCTGGAGCGCGTCGTCGCCGGCCAGGGGGAGGGCGACCTCCTCGTGCTCGACATCAGCACGCTCGGCGGGCGCATCGACGCCGCGCTCGCCGTCCGGGACGCGCTGCTCCGGGCCCGAGCCCGCACGGTGTGCTGGGTCAACCCGCGCGCGATCTCGGCCGGCGCGCTCATCTCGTTCGCCTGCGACGTCATCGCGGTGGCCCCGGGCGCGACGCTCGGGGCGGCGACGCCCGTGCAGATCGGCGAGGGCGGCGAGATGAAGCCCGTCGCCGAGAAGGTCGTGTCGTACATGCGCAAGGAGATGCGCGCGACAGCGGAGGCGAAGGGGCGCCGCGGCGACATTGCCGAGGCCATGGTCGACGCCGACGCGGAGGTGCCCGGGCTCGACGAGAAGGGGAAGCTGCTCACGCTCGACGGCGCGCAGGCGCTCGCGTGGGGCATCGCCGAGCTGCAGGCCGGCAGCGAGGCGGAGCTCTTCGGCGCCCTGGGCCGCCCGTCGCCCGGCGAGATCGCGCGCCCGCGCCCCAGCTTCGCCGAGGTGCTCGCGCGCTTCCTCTCCGATCCGACGCTCTCCGGGATCCTCATGACCCTCGGGATGCTCGGCATCCTCCTCGAGCTCTACGCGCCGGGACACGGCGTCTCGCTCGCCGTCGGGCTCTCGTGCCTCGCGCTGTTCTTCTTCGGGCACCACGTCGTGAAGCTCGCCGGCTGGGAGGAGATCGCGCTCTTCGTCGCCGGCGCGATCCTCATCGCGGTGGAGATCCTCGCCCCGGGGCACGTCGTGCCCGGCGTCGTGGGCGCGGCGTGCGTGGCGATCTCCCTCCTCCTCGCGCTCCTCGATCTCGAGCGCGTGCCGGTCGACGTCGCCTGGCACGCCGGCTGGCTGCCGCGCGCGCTGGCCACGGCGAGCGTCTCCCTCGCGGCGACGGCGGCGCTCGCCGCGCTCGCCGCCCGCGTCGCGCCGAGGACGCGGTTCGGGCGGCGGCTCGTCCTCGACACGGCGATCCGCGCGGTCGCCACCGCGGGGCCTTCCGGGGGCGCGCCGCCGCTCGCGTCGGCCGTGGGCCGGGTCGGCACCGCCGACACCGATCTGCGCCCCTCGGGCAAGGTCTCGCTCGACGGCCGGCGCGTCGAGGCGCTCTCGGAGCTCGGTTATGTCGAGGCGGGCGCCCGCGTCCGCGTCATCCGCGCGGAGGGGGGTCGGCTCGTCGTGCGGGCGATCGCGGACGGCGCGCGCGAGGAGGCCGGAGCGTGACGCCGGCGCTGCTCGTCGTCGCCTTGCTCGTGGTGGGCCTCGTGCTGCTCGCCATCGAGGTGCTCGTCCTGCCGGGCGTCGGCCTGGTCGGGCTCCTCGGCGGCGCGGCGGCGCTCGGGGCGGTCGTGCTCGCGTGGGTGACCCTCGGGACCGGCTATGGCCTGCTCGCGCTCGGCGCGGGCGTCTGCGCGACGGGGATGCTGCTCTGGGCCGTCCCGAGGACCGGGGTGGGCCGCAGGATGGTGCTGCTCGAGACCCAGCAGGGCGGGCGCGGCCCGGACGCGCGGCTCGCCGCGCTGGTCGGCAAGGAGGGCAGGGCGCTCACGCCGCTGCGCCCTGCCGGCACCGTCGAGATCGAGGATCGCGCGGTCGATGTCGTGACCGACGGCCTCTACGTCGAGGCGGGCACGCCGGTGCGCGTCGCGAGCGTGGAGGGGAACCGGGTCGTCGTCGAGCCGCGCACGTCGTAGTGCGCGCGCGAGGGGCGGCCTTTCACGGACAGGACGGGTGAAGCGTGGATATGGAGATCGTCTCGGTCATCGTGCTCGGCGGGCTCGTGCTCGTCGCCATCGTCGCGACGCTGTACCTGGTGCCGGTCGGGCTGTGGATCGCCGCGCAGGCGTCGGGCGCCGGGGTCTCGATGCTCACGCTCATCGCGATGCGCCTGCGCCGGGTGCCGCCCGAGCAGATCGTCAACGCGCGGATCAGCGCCGTGAAGGCCGGCCTCGAGGGGGTGTCGGTCGACATGCTCGAGGCGCACTACCTGGCCCGCGGGCGGGTGGAGGCGGTCGTCAACGCGCTCATCTCGGCGGGCAAGGCGGGGATAGAGCTCGACTTCTCGCGCGCTGCCGCGATCGACCTCGCCGGCCGCAACGTGCTCGAGGCGGTGGCGATGTCGGTGAACCCGCGGGTCATCGAGACCCCGAAGGTCTCGGCGGTGGCCAAGGACGGCATCCAGCTCCTCGCGATCGCGCGCGTGACGGTGCGCGCCAACATCGATCGCCTGGTCGGCGGCGCGGGCGAGCAGACGGTGCTCGCGCGCGTCGGCGAGGGCGTGGTCTCGACCATCGGCTCGGCCGACGACTACAAGCACGTCCTCGAGAACCCCGACACCATCTCGAAGAACGTGCTCAAGAAGGGCCTCGACGCCGGGACGGCGTTCGAGATCCTCTCGATCGACATCGCCGACGTCGACGTGGGCTCCAACATCGGCGCGAAGCTCCAGACGGAGCAGGCCGAGGCGGACAAGCAGGTGGCGCAGGCCAAGGCGGAGTCGCGCCGGGCGCTGGCTGTCGCGCAGGAGCAGGAGATGAAGGCGAAGACGCAGGAGATGCGGGCGAAGCTCGTCGAGGCGGAGGCGATGATCCCGCTCGCGATGGCCGAGGCGCTCCGCACGGGCAAGCTCGGCGTGATGGACTACTACAACATGCGCAACGTCATCGCCGACACCGAGATGCGCCAGGGCATCGCCGGCACCACGGGGGGCAAGCCCGACCCCGTCGGGGAGTCGTGAGGTGCCGCCGCGGGACGTCGCGGGCCCGCGCTGGGCGTGGCTCGTCCGCCGCGAGGGGCTCGCGCGGCGCTTCGTGCTGGCCGAGGTGCTCGGCCCGCCGCGGGCGCTGTCGCCTCTACCGTCGCTTGCGCCCGCCGCGGGCCCCGCGGCGGGCGACCCGCGCTCGCAGGACGCTGGAAGCGCGCCATGGATGAGCTCGGGGACTTCCTCGGCTACGCCCTCGCGGCGGCCTGGCTGATCGTCCAGCTCGCGATCAAGCTCGCGGGCCGGGGCGACGCGCGCGGCGCTGCGCCGCCCGAGCACGCGGGCGAGGCGCAGCGCGGCGCGCCGCCCGAGGAGGCCGCGCCGGCCGCCGAGATCGCGCCGCGCAGCCGGGCGCCGCGGGCGGTGGTGCCCTTCGGCGCCGCGCGCGCCCCCGACGAGGTCCGGCAGCGGGCGGCGCTCCTGCGGCTCGGCGAGCTCGACCGGAGCGCCGCCGCGCTCGGCGAGTCGGTGCGCCACGAGCGGCCGAACCGGCGCTTCGCGGACGCGCTCACCCGGTACGTGCCGGAGGAGATCGCGCGCGCGCGCCTGGCCGCCGCGGCGGGCGCCCCGGCGCGCGTGGTGGAGGCCGCGGCGGACGACATCGAGCTCGTGCTGGGCGAGATCGCGGTGCTCGCGCGGCAGCGCCGCGATCCGTCGCTCCTGGCGGAGCTCGGCGACGCGGACGCCCTCGCGGACGCCTGCTACGCCCCGGTGATCGCGTTCGCGCGGGCGGAGGGGCTGCCGCTCCGGAGCGGATTCCCGGCGACGCAGCTCACGCCCTTCGAGCTCGCCATCTGGACGGGCTTCATCCCGACGTCGATCGCGCCCATCTTCCTGCCCGCGGACTTCTTCGCCACGCCGCTGCGCTGGCCGGCGCTCGCGCACGAGATCGGCCACGATGTCCTGGCCTCGATCGACGGCCTCGAGCCCGCGCTGCGCCGCGAGCTCGGCCTGCCCGACGCGGGCGCGCGGGCGCGCTCGCCCGCGCTGGACGACCACGGCATCGCGAGCGCTGAGCTCCGGCGGGTGTTCGGCGCGTGGTTCGAGGAGATCTTCTGCGACGTCTTCGGCACGCTCATGTTCGGCCCCGCCTACGTGATCACGATGAGCGAGCTGTTCTTCCAGGAGGGCGAGCCGTACGCGTCGCTCGCCGTCCACAGCGACGTGACCGGCGCGCGCTACGACGAGCACCCGCCGCCGCACCTGCGCGTGCTCATCGGGTGCATGGTCCTCGAGCGCGCCGGGCTCGGCGAGAGCGCGCGCGCGCTGAGCGAGGCGTGGGCGCGCCGCCACGCCGAGGTGAGCCTCGATCACCTGATCTGGCCGGTGAGGGGCGCGTGGATCCCGGTCCCGTTGCGGCCGTGCGCCGAGATGGCCGCGTCGATCGTGGAGCGCCTCTATGCCGGACCGCTGCTGGCCCTGTCGGGCTTCGGCCTGCAGGACATCAGCGGCCTCGACTACGGCCCGCACGAGCACCAGGAGGCGCTGCGCGCGCGCGACGCGCTGCTCGCCGGCCGGGTGCCCGCGGTCCGCGACGCGCGGGCGCTCCTCGCGGGCGCGGTGCTGGCGGCGCACCGGGCGCCCGAGCAGGCGCTCGCGATCCTGACCAGGGCGCGCGCGGCGATCCCGGCGCTCGGCACGGGCGAGCGGCGCCCCGACGCGTACGCGCCGGCCCGGGGCGCGTCCGGCGTCGCGCTGGACCGCCGCGCCGTGACCGAAGCGCTTCTCCTCCGGGAGATCCTGCTGCCGCCGAGAGCGCTCCGCGGCCGCCGCCGCGCGCGGCTGTAAAGCGGCGCTCGGACGAGAATGGTTGAGTCGCCAGGGCGCCGCGGGCGTCCACGAGAACGAGCCAGGACGCCAGAGAGGGAGGGAAAGCGCTCTCCGATTCTCTCGGCGTGCCTGGCGTAATGGCGGTATTTTTTATCGGAATCGCAGCGGCGGACGCGGTCGAGCACCGGGCGGCGGCGGGCCTGCCAGCGCTGCTCGGATCAGAGGGCGTCGAGCTCGGCGGCCGGCGCCACCGGAGGGATGGTGTGGACCGTCGGCGCGCGCGGCGCGGCGAGGCTGCCTGCCGCGAGCAGGGGCAAGGGCGCGCGCGGCGGGGGGAGGCTGTCCGACTGGAGCTTGAGGAGCTCCTCGCGCTGGTGCTTCCACACGGTCCGGTACCGGAAGAACGGCACGGCCGGGTAGAGGTGGTGGATCAGATGATAGGTCTGCCCGAAGAGCAGCACGTTGAGCAGCGCGCTGTCGATCGCGCGCGTCGCGCGATACCGGTTCTGCGCGGCCGTGATCCCGTGCGGGTAATGAGGCAGGTAGTCGAACGCGAACGCGAGGAAGAAGATCGCCACCCGCGCCGGCACGATCCAGTAGAGGACCGCGAGCTCACCGACCCCGAGACCGAAGGCCAGCGCGACGAGCGCGAGCATGGCCGCGAGCGTCGCGACCGTCTCGATCCGCTCGCCGCGCCGCTGCGCGCGGTAGGAGCGCAAAAATAAATAGTAATAGTGGAGGTCCTGTGTCGCCCACCGGAACGGGAGGAGGTACCACGGGCCGCGACCGCTCCAGTGGTCGGGGTCCCGATCCGCCTCGTTCGTGTGCTTGTGATGCTCCATGTGGAAGTGACGGACGGCCGGGAACGGCGCCATGAGCAGCAGCCCCGACAGCCGACCGACCACGCCGTTCAGCAGCGCCGAGCGCGCCAGCGACCGGTGCGAGGCCTCGTGCATCGGCGTGAAGGCCGCATAGGCCGCCACCGCCGCGGCGAGCACCGCCGGCGCCGGCGACACCGAGCCCGCGACGCCCGCGACGACGGCCGCCGCCCAGAGCGCGTACGACCCCGCGAAGAGCACCAGCGTCGGCCACTCGATCGGTCGGGTCTGCAGCAACCCGCTGGCCAGCGGCAGGACGCTCCAGAGCGCCGGCCGCCCTGATGGCCGTCCCGACGGTCGCCCCGACGGCCGCCCCGAGGGGCGGCTGCAGCGATTCTCGTCGTTGTTCATGGTGACGTTCCAGGCCGCCGGTTGCCCCGATGGACGACTGAGTCGATTCTCGTCGTTGTTCATGGCGTTCAAAACTCCCGGGGGAAGCTTCGGTTCCTCAAATTTGCTACAGCGGGCGATGCACGCCGGATCCGGTGCAAGCGCAAGCGAACGTTCGACCACCTCGGGACCGCGCTCTGGGATCGCACCGAGAGGTGGTCAGCGGCCAGCGATCTCCAGCGCGAGGTCCTCCTCGGCCATTCCCTCGAATGCCTCGATTGATCAGGGGAGCGCCGTGGGCGGTTCCACTGCGAGAGAAGGCGGGAGTTGCTCGCAGACGAGCACGAATCCAATCTAGCAGCCTCGCAACAGGAGCACAACGAGACTTTCGGAGCAACGCGTTGGGCGTCTGGTTAGCTGGATTCCAGGAGCAGGCTCGTCAGTCACGCTGCCGCCGCTGCCGCTTCTCCCTGGCTTCCGGGTCCGTTTCCACGCTGGATTCTGCGCCCGTTTCCGCCCTCCGCCTCCGCCCCCGAGGCCGCATCGCCTCCTGCGAAGGGCCGTTCCGAGGGGCGTGGCGCTGGGAGCCCGGGAGCGTCAGAAGAGTGCTGAGGCGAGGCTGTCCTATACGCAGCAGCGCGTCGAAGCGTCGACGTGCCGCATCATCGCGCGCACCTCGTCGGCGCAGCCCCACGCCAGCGTGTATCCGGCGCCGCCGTGGCCGTAGTTGTGGATCACACGGCCTTCGCGCTCCAGGCGCACGCTGTTTCGATACGGGCGCAGCCCGGCGCGCGCGCCGAGCAAGCGGCCTGGCCTGAGCCCCGCCGCGCGCGCCCGCTGGAGCATCGCGTCAGTGCGCTCCGGGTCAGGCACCAACGAGCGGTCGTCAGCGGACGGAACGACACAGCCGCCAATCACGATCTCCCGGCGCCGCGGGATGACGTAAATGAGCGCCGATTCGTTCCTTTCATCACCCAGTGCGACATCTGGGTCGATATCGCCTGGCTCCGTGATCGCGACCTGGCCATAGAGGCCGAGGAGCTCCGCGTCGCCCGTGAGCGCGCGCGCCCCGAGCCCGGTGCAATTCACGACGCAGTCGCCCTCGACAGCGGCGAGCGATTGCACGCGCTCGACGCGCACCGGACTGTCGAGCTGCGACTCCAGCCAGGGCAGGTGCAACGACGGCTCGATGCGCGGCGCGGTGAACCGAAAGCCATGCGGGGCGCCGAGCGGGTGCGGCCCGGCGTCGATCGAGAGGTCGGGCACGCACGGGGCCCACCAGGGCAGGCGCGTGTCGTCCGCGGACTCGAGGCAGGTCAGGACATCGACGCCCGCTTCCGGGTGCTCGCGCGCGATGCGCGTGAGCTCGTCGAGGCTCTTGCGCGACCACGCGTTGACGCGCTCGGGCGGGCTCGCTCGGAAGGGATACCACAGCGCGGCCGCGGCCGCCGACGTCGTGCGCTCGCCGCGCTCGGCCGCGATCACCTGCACCCGATGGCCGTCGCGCTGGAGCACGACCGCCGTGGTCAAGCCGATCACGCCTGCGCCCACGACGGTGACGCGCAGCTCCGGGGAGCGCCCTTCCGATGGATTCACGAGCGCGCTCTAGCATGCTGCACCCCTGCGTCGAGAGCGCGCGCCGCGGTCCGGTGCGCGGCCGCGGCCGCGCGTCGGTTCCATGCAGCCGGCGCGGTAGCTCGCGCCTCGCCCCGCGCCCTGGACGGCGCCGCGCGGCCGCCGTCGTGCCCGCGCCTCGCGCGCTGCCGCCGCGGCGCAGGCGGTGCTACCCGTCTCGTCCGCTGCGCCAGGAGCGCCGCCGTCCGGCGGCGCGGCGCGCGCGAGGGACCATGTCGAGCCACCGCTTCAACGATCCGGAGATCGCCGCCGTGTACCGCGCCATCCACGAGCGGCGTGACATGCGCCACTTCCTGCCCGATCCGGTGGACAAGGACGCGCTCGCCAGGCTGCTCGCGGCCGCGCACGCCGCGCCGAGCGTGGGCATGATGCAGCCCTGGCGGTTCGTGCGGATCACGGCGCCGGAGCTCCGGCGCGACATCCACGCGCTCGTCGAGGCGGAGCGCCTCGCCACCGCGCGCGCGCTCGGCGAGCGCGAGGACGAGTTCATGCGCCTCAAGGTCGAGGGCGTCCGCGAGTGCGGCGAGCTGCTCGTCGTCGGGCTGATGGCGGGGCGCGAGGCGCACGTGTTCGGCCGCCGCACGCTGCCCGAGATGGATGTCGCGTCGGTGGCCGCGGCGATCCAGAACCTGTGGCTCGCCGCGCGCGCGGAGGGGCTCGGCGTGGGGTGGGTGTCGCTCTTCGAGCCGCGCGACCTCGCCGCCCTGCTCGGCATGCCGCCGGGCAGCCGGCCGCTGGCGATCCTCTGCGTCGGTCACGTGGCGGAGTTCTACGATCGGCCGATGCTCGAGGCGTGCGGCTGGGCGGCGCGCCGCCCGCTCTCGGAGCTCGTCGCCGAGAACGCGTGGCCCGACGACGGGGCCGCCGGCCGCGGCGCGTGAGGGCCGCGCGCCCGCGACGCGAGCGCGGCGGCGCCCCGCGGAGCTACAGATCCCGCGCGCACCGGGCCCCGATGTTGTTCACGCGGTCGGTCGCGTAGCTGAGGTCGCGGTTGGCCGCGCGCAGGTCGCCCTCGGGCGCGCGGTAGCTGCCGCCCCGGGTGACCCGCTGCGCGTCGTGGTCGCCGTCGACGCGGTGCACGCAATCGATGCACGGCGCAGGGAGCTCCGCGCGCCACCAGTCCATCGTCCACTCCCACAAATTGCCGGCCAGATCCGCGTGACCCCATCGCCCGTCTCCGCTCGGCCTCGAGCCCACCGGCCGGATGTCGGTGAACGCGCAGCGACCCGCCGCGCTCCCATCCCCGGTACACTCGTACACGGCGCGCTCGGCGTCGATGGAGGCTCCCCACGGGTACTGCCGGTGCTCGTCGCCGCCGGCAGCCGCGTAGTTCCACTCCGCCTCGGAGGGCAAGCGGCCGCCGTCCCACACGCAGAAGGCGAAGGCCTCGAACCAGGTGATGCAGTTGATCGGCAGCTCCTCGTTCGAGCCCGGCGCGTCGGTCCACGTCCAGAGGTCGTCGCCATTGCATTTCAGCGCCGATTTCAGCGCGGCGGTGTCCCGCGCGAGCTGCCCGTTCCACGCCGTGATCCACCCGCTGCCATTGACGTGCGGGTGCCGGCCGGCCCCGATGGGGGGCGGGCTCGCCTGCACGCCCTGCCCGGCGTTCACGAAGGCCCGGAATCGCCCGACCGTGATCTCGTACCTGTCGAGCCGGAAATCGCTCACGGCCGCAGGGAACGAGTCGTCCGTGCTCGATACGCCGTCGTAGCTCCTCAGGTACGTGCCGCAAGGGACCAGCGCGCCGGCGCAGCAGTCCTCGGTGGCGCCGGGCCCGCAGGTCTCCCCGGCGCCGTCCCCGCCGCCCGCGCAGCTGGGCGGCACCTCCGCCACGTCCGCGGAGCCGCACGTGTTTGGGCAGCCCGGCTCCCCGCACGTGTCGCAATCCATCCCGTCGCACCCCCCGCAGGCCCCGGATGCATCGCACACCTCGCCGCCGTCCTCTCCGCAGGGCGTTCCCGCGGGCCGCGGCCGCTCCGCGCACGCGCCATTGATGCACACGGCCTCCAGGCAGTCGCCCCGCGCCGGCGGGCATTGCGCCGCCGGATCGACGCAGGCGCCGCCCGGGCCTCCGCTGCCGCCGGTGCCGCTGGTGCCGCTGCTCACGCTGCTGCTGCCGCTGCCCCCGGCGCCGCTTCCGCCGCTGCCGGCGTCGTTGTCGCGGGGGAACACGCGGACCTTCTGGCTGCAACCGGAGACGAGCGAGATGGACACGAAGAGCGCCAATGATCTCATGTATGGCATCATACGCCATGGATCGCCTCATGTCGGCGTGTCCGACAGCGAACCGGCCGCGGGCGCGCGCGCGCCTCGCAGCGGCCAGGGCGGCCGCCGCGCTCGTCGCTGTGTCGTGGGCTCTCCGGGGCTCGTTCAGGCGGAGCGGTGATTCGAGCTCACCCGCGATCCGTCACGCGCGCCGGCCCGGCTCGATCTGATTGACGTCGCGGACAGCGCCGTTCGCGGCGCTCGTGGCCATGAGCGCGTAGGCGCGCAGGGCAGGGGAGACCTTCCGGTCGCGGTTCGGCCGGAACGCGTCGGCGCCCCGCGCCTCGGCCTCGCGGCGCCGGCGATCGAGCTCCGCGTCGCTGACGAGGACGTCGATCGTCCGGGCGGGGATGTCGATCCGGATGCGGTCGCCCTCCTCGATGAGCGCGATGGCGCCGCCCTCGGCCGCCTCGGGCGAGACGTGCCCGATGCTCAGCCCCGACGTCCCGCCGCTGAACCGGCCGTCCGTGATCAGGGCGCAGGCCTTGCCGAGGCCCTTCCCCTTCAGGAACGACGTCGGATAGAGCATCTCCTGCATGCCAGGGCCGCCCTTCGGGCCCTCGTGGACGATGACGACAACGTCGCCCGAGCGGATCTGGTCGTTCCAGATCGCGTCGCACGCGGCCTCCTGCGCGTGGAACACCCGCGCCGGCCCCTCGAACTTCCAGATCGACTCGTCGACGCCCGCGGTCTTCACGATGCAGCCGTCCACCGCGATGTTGCCGTAGAGCACGGCGAGGCCGCCCTCGCGGCTGAACGCGTGATCGACGTCGCGGATGCAGCCCTTCTGGGCGTCGTCGTCGGTGTCGGCGAAGTACTTGTCCTGCGAGAACGCGACAGTTGTCGGGACGCCGCCCGGCGCGGCGAGCGAGCGCTTCTTCGCGGCCGCCGTCGCCGTGGGGCGGCGGATGTCGTTCTCGTCGATCGCATCGCCCAGCGTGCGCGCGTGCACCGTGCCCACCTCCCTGTGGATGAGCCCCGCGCGGTCGAGCTCCCCGAGGATCGTCAGCACGCCGCCCGCCCGGTGCACGTCCTCGACGTGGTAATGCGACGACGGCGCGACCTTGCAGATGTTGGGCACCTTGCGCGACATGCGGTCGATGTCCGACATCTTGAAGTCGACCTGCGCCTCGCGCGCGGTCGCCAGCAGGTGGAGCACCGTGTTCGTCGAGCCGCCCATCGCGATGTCGAGCGCCATCGCGTTCTCGAACGCCTCGAACGTCGCGATGCTCCGCGGCAGCACCGAGGTGTCCCCCTCGACATAGTGTTTCTGCGCGAGCGCGACGACGCGCTTCGACGCCGCCTCGAAGAGCTCCCAGCGCGCCGCGTGCGTCGCGAGCAGCGTCCCGTTGCCGGGCAGCGCGAGCCCGAGCGCCTCGTTGAGGCAGTTCATGCTGTTGGCCGTGAACATGCCGGAGCACGAGCCGCAGGTCGGGCACGCCGACCGCTCCATCTCGGCCAGATCCGCGTCCGTCACCTTGTCGTCGCTGGCCGCGATCATCGGGTCGATGAGGTCGAGCTTCCGGATGATCGGCTTGCCGTCGCGGTCGTGCGTCCCGACGATCTTGCCCGCCTCCATCGGACCGCCGGAGACGAAGACGGTCGGGATGTTGAGCCGCATCGCCGCGAGCAGCATGCCGGGCGTGATCTTGTCGCAGTTCGAGATGCACAGGAGCGCGTCGGCGCAGTGCGCGTTCACCATGTACTCGACGCTGTCGGCGATGAGCTCGCGGCTCGGCAGCGAGTACAGCATGCCGGCGTGGCCCATCGCGATGCCGTCGTCGATGGCGATCGTGTTGAACTCGACGCCCCACCCGCCCGCGGCGTCGATGACCTTCTTCGCCCGCTGCCCCACGTCGTGGAGGTGGACGTGCCCCGGCACGAACTGCGTGAAGCTGTTGGCAATGGCGATGATCGGCTTCTCGAAGTCCGCATCTTTCATGCCGGTGGCGCGCCACAGCGC
This sequence comes from Sorangium sp. So ce176, assembly GCF_051519835.1. Lineage (NCBI taxonomy): Bacteria > Pseudomonadati > Myxococcota > Polyangiales > Polyangiaceae > Sorangium > Sorangium sp. So ce176. The sequence goes on along the minus strand of NZ_CP150371.1, from coordinate 7,588,911 downwards.
GCGCGCCCCTGCCATGTTGCGTCCCTGCGTGGATGTACGACTGCGGTATCCGGCCATGCCGGGAACCTACTCCGTTCCAGCCTTCGCGCCTAGCCGACAGGCAGGGCCGGCGTCAGGGTACGACCTCGACCCATGCGGAGACGGGCGCGACGTCGGTCGAGCCCGCATCGACGGCGGTGAGGCTCGCCCCGTACGCGCCGACGCGCCGGTTCCTGCCGAAGGTGATCGCCGGGCCGGGGCCGGGATCGAAGCCCCGCAGCCCCTCGAGCGCCGCGATGAGGCCGGGGCGGGTGAGGTGGGCGCCCGCGCGCTTGAGCGCCTCGACGAGCACGCGCGCCGCGGCGTAGGCGCTCGCCTGGAAGGCGGCGTGCCGCGGCGGGATGCGGTGGCGCTCGAGGAACGACGCGAGCGCGCGCTGGGCGAGCTGCTCCGCCTCGTCGAGGGGGTCCGGGTGGAGGAGCAGCACCCGCGCGGCGGCGGCGCGCCGGAGCGAGTCGGGGTCGCGCCGCAGCAGGAACGCGGGCGCATAGAGGGCGGGGCGCGGGCCCGTGGAGGGCGGTGACGCGGCGAGCCAGCGCGAGAGCTCGTCGCCCTCGCCGGCGAGCAGGACGGCCCGCACACCGAGGCGCGCCGCGGCGTCGGCCAGCGCGGCGGCGTCGAAGCGGCCGGGCTCGAAGGGGCGCGAGACAGGGGGCGGCAGGTCGCGGCGCAGCGCCTCGGCGCGCGCCCCCCGCAGGAAGGCCTCCCCTCGCGGGTCGGCCGGGTGAACGACGAGCACGGCCCCCGCGCCCGCAGGGGAGGGGGCGTCGGCGAGGTGCGCGATCGCGACGCGCGCGAGCATGTCGAGGCCGGGCTGGAGGTGGAACACGACGCCGTATCCCGGATCCGCCGCGGGGAGCCCTGTGCCGAGGGGGCCGACGAGCGGCACCTCGTCGGCCGCGAGGCGCGCCGCGGCGTCGTCGCTGTCGCCGGCGTCGCCGCCCCAGACGCTGGCGACCAGCGCGAAGACGCGCTGATCCAGGAGGCGCAAGGTCGCGCGCGCCCCGTCGAGGGACTCCTCGCTGTCGGCCACCACGAGCTCGAGCCGCCGGCGGAACACGCCGCCCTGGGCGTTCACCTCGTCGAACGACGCGGCGAGGACGTCGCGGGCCGCGGCGCCTGCGGCGGCGAAGCGCCCGGTGAGCGGGAGCGCGGCGCCGAGCCGCAGCGCCGTCGGCGAGACGCCAGGATCGGCGTCGCGGCCGAGGCAGCGCAGGTAGGCGACAAGGTCGGCGAGGTGCGCGCCGTCGAGCTGGTAGCGCGGCATGACGAGGTGGAGCTCCCGCCCGCCCGGCGCGCGCCCGTCGCGGAGGGCGGCCGCGAGCGTCGCCTCGGTGTGCGGGCCGCCCGGGCGATCGGCCGAGAAGAGCCGCTCGGGCGTGAGCGGCGGCGCGGCGACGCCGCCCTCCGCCGTGCCGTCGCCGCTCCGGCCATGACAGCCGGCGCAGGCCGCCGCCTCGCCGTGCAGCGCGGCGCCGCTCGCGCCGAGGCGCCCCTCGACAGGCTCCCCCGAGGCGAGGGCCCCGCGGTGGAAGAGCCGCCTGCCGCGCAGCGCCGCCGGGCTGAGCTCGGCGCACGACGCCGCCTCGCCGCACGGCGCCGCGCCGGCGCACGGCGCCGCGGCGCTGGACGACGCGGCGCCCCTCAGCGCGGCGGCGAGGCCGAGCGCCGAGAGCGCGGCGGCGAGGCCGATCGCCGCGAGCGCGCCGCGCCCCCGCTCCGTCACGAGCCGGCTCATCTCGACCTCACGGCGGGTCGTTGAGGTGATCCACGAGGCGCACGATCGTCTCGGGGCGCTCCGTGGCGGTCGTCTTCAGCCACATGCCGGTCTTCGTGTCGCCGATCAGCAGCGTGGAGGTGTGCTCCTCGGGCTTCTTCGTGAGCCCGCCGAGGCGCCCGAGCACCGTCTCCACGTTCTGCGGGGTGCCGGTCAGGAAGCGCCAGCCGCGGCCCGCGCTGAACCTCGCGGCGTACTGCTTGAGCACCTTCGGCGTGTCGTTGACCGGGTCGACCGTGATCGTGAGGATCATGACGTCCTTGCCGGCGCGCTTGCCGAGGAGCGCCTGCACGCGCGCGAGGTTCGCCGTCATCGTCGGGCACGCGCCCTTGCACGAGGTGAAGGCGAAGTGGATGAGGACCTTCCGGCCGCGCAGGAGGTCGGTGTAGAAGCGGCGCGGGCGCCCGTCCTGATCGACGAGCTCCGTGTCGGTGAAGTACGCGGCCGCCGCCGCGTCGTCGCTGGTGGACGCGCCGCCGACCTGCGCGGGCGTCCGCTCGGGCGCCGGCTCGCCGGCCGGGCTCGCGGCCGGCAGGGCGAGCGCGAGCGCCGCCGCGAGGAGGGGTGCGCCGCGCCTCATCGCGCGCCTCCCGCGTCGGGGGCGTCGCCGGGCGAGGCGACGTGGAGATCGATGAACGGCAGCGCGCCGAGCGGGGCGTTGCGCGATCCGGCCTCGAGCAGGAAGCGGTACTGGCCGGGCTCGGGGGGCGTGAACGTCACCGAGAAGGCGCCGTCCGGCTCGGCGCGGGGCCGTACGACGTCCCGGAAGCCGACAGGGAATCGGAAGATCATCACCTGCATCTCCTTTGCTTCGAGGGGAGGCGCCGAGGCCTTCGGCGTCGCGCGGAAGCGCAGCGTCGCGGGCTTCGACACCTCGAGATCGGCGCCCGCGTCGAAGAGCGGCTCGACGGTGAGCCCTGGCGAACGGTCCTCGGCCGGGACGGCCGAGGGCGCGACAGTCGCCTCGAGGCAGGAGGCGACGCGGCGATCGCGGAGCAGCAGCTCGACGTCGTGCACGCCCTCGTCGCCGAGCCGGACCGTCGCGGCGTACACGCCGGGCTGCACCTCCTTCAGCGACCGGTCCTCGAGGAGCGCCGCGCGGGCCTCTCGCCCGTAGTTCGAGAGCGTGCCCATCGGCGCCATCATGCCCTCGACGTAGTAGTAAAGGACCTTGTCGGCCGGGCTCGCGACGATGGCGCCGTTGTCCTCGGGCAGGACGGCGAACGGCGCGGCGCCACTCCCGCCCTTGGCGGCCCGCGGCGGCTGCTGGCCGACCTGGACCTCGACGACCGTGGGCTTGCCGGGCCGCTCCAGCGAGGGCAGCTCGATGAGCGAGACCCGGCTCTCGCCGAGGTTCCTCACGTAGGCGTACGTCTTCGTGAAGGCGAGCGCGTCGGGGCTCGCGAACCCGGCGAGCGTGTGCGCGAGCGATCCCGTGGAGGCGTCGAGGATCGACACCTCGCCCTTCGCGGGGTTCAGCGCGAAGGCGAAGCGGCCGCCCGGCTCGAACCCGACCGCGCTGACGCCGGCCTTCACCGCGACGCGGCCCGCGACGGCGCGGCGCCCGGCGTCGAGGATCACGATCTCGCCCCTCGGCTCGTTCGCGACGTAGACGGCGCCCGCGGCGTCGCTCGCCGCGACGGCGGTGGCCCCCTCGCCGACCTCGAGCTCGGCGACGGTCTCGAGCGTGCCGGTGTCGACGGCGGTGACGGTGCGGGCGTCGCGGCTCGTGATCCAGGCGGTGCGCCCGCCGCCCGAGAACGCGAGCTCGTGGTGACCGGGGCCGGCGCGCAGCGTCTTCAGCACGCTCGCCGCGCGCGCGTCGACGACGCTGACCGTCCCGTCGCCGTCGTTGCCGACCCACACGGTCCGCCCGTCCGGCGCGACCGCGACGCGCACAGGCTCCGCGCCGACGGGCACGCTGGCCGTCACCTCGCTGCGCCTCGTGTCGACGACGGCGAGGCCGCGCCCGCCCTGGAGCGTCACGTAGAGGCGGTCGCCGTCCGGGTGGAGCGCGAGCGACGTGGAGCCCGCCGCGAGGGTGACGATGCTGCGCAGCTTGCTCCGGCTCCACGCGAGCTGCGGGTTGATGACCGACAGCGTGTTGTCCTGGTTCTGCGTCCACAGGAGGTACGCGTTCATGTCCACGTCCGGGCGAACGGCGATGCGCCCGGCCATGAAGCTCCTGATCTTGTCCTGGCACCCGGCGTCGTCCGGCGGCGCGCCGGCGCGCCTCGACATCCACGCGAGCGGCCCGAGGTCGCGCGCGGGCGCGCCCGTCACCGCGTCGGTGATCGTGAACACGGCGGTCGCGTCGGTGCGCGCCTCCGCGCGGTCTCCGGCGCCGGGGAGCGGCCGGAGCTCGAAGGCGACCGACAGCCCCTCTCGCTCGACCCGGCTCACGACCGGGCTCCGCTCGCCCTCGCGCGGGCCCTCCGCGGGCGCCGCGGCGGCGGCGGGCGGGGCAGGCGTCTCCCGCCGACTGCAGGCCGGCGCCGCGGCAGCGCCGAGGACGCACGCGATCAGCATCGACGCATCCCAGCCAATCGCCCCGAACAGCCTGTTCGAATCTGACACGCGTTCTCTCCTGGCATGCACACACCGGCGTGCGCCGCGCCCGGCGCGACTCATCAGGTCGCCGGTTCGGGGCCGTCGCCGACGCCTCGGCGACGTCGCCGCCCGGTGTTCGAGATACAGAATCTGCAAGCGCCCGATATCTCGGTCAAAGGGAATCTCGCGTGATCTTCGGCCTGTCTCGTCCGCGGACAGAGCGACATCGAGATCGTCTATGGGCGGAGACGCGAGCGCCGGCGCGCACGGAGCCGTGTGTCTCGGCGAGAGCTCGTCCGACCCGGCTCACCCGCGGGCTCCCCTCGCGCCGCGCCCCGGCCGGCGGGGCGCGGGCGCGCTGGAGAGCTCGTGGGTTGGCGGCGGGGGCGAGCCGGCGCGACGTGGCGAGGGCGCTTACCGCGTGACGCGGAAGATGCCCCAGAGGCCGTCGGAGACCTTGAAGCTCGGCTGGTCGAGGTAGAGCCGGTCGCCGGGGACGGCGAACTTCCCGCCCGCGCCGAAGAACGGGACGACATTGTGGTGCGTCATGGCGCCGATGGGGTGCTCGACGGCGATGTTCAGCACCTCGTCGTTCTCGCCGATCCGCCGGGAGCGCGCCCCCTCGGCGAAGGGGTTGTGCGGCCACTCCGCGCCCCAGAGCGCGAAGGCGTGCTGGCGCCGGTGCGCGGACGGATTCACGATGCGCACGCGCACCTGCTGCGCGACGCGGGCCCTGAAGATCGGCGTCGCCGGATCGTCGCCGGCGAAGATATCGCGCAGGTCCCTCTCGTTGAGCTCCACCCTCGCGAGCTCGGGCTTGATCCCGAGCCGCGCCCAGAACGGCTCGGTGCGGTAGTTGAAGGCCTCGTGGCCCGTGTCCTCCGCGTCGTCCTCGCCGTCGTAGTTCCGGAGGGCGGTGCCGCAGTTGAGGCTCTCATCGTCGCACTGGAACGTCTCCTTGTCCGAGTGCAAGGCGACCTCGTCCTGATAGACGAGCACGAACTCCCGGAACGATCGCCTGGCGCCGTGCTCGTCCGTGAAGGTGACGTCCGCCTGCGCGCGCGTACCCCGGTCGGTGCGCCAGGTGGCGCCCTGGGGCTCGACGATGAGGGCGCCGACGGCGCCGTGCATGCCGTGGTTCACGACGTCGGCCATGTCCTTGATGTTGATCGCGCCGTACTCGACGGCCTGGTGCTCGCCGAGGCCGAGCCTGCCCTTCTGGGAGATCTCGCCGGCATACCAGGTGTATTCGCGGGACTCGCCGGGCGCGACCGTCTGCGCCTGGTTGCGCCCGACGTTGGCCCCGTCGTCGGTCCTGACGTCGTAGGTCACGAGCTGCGGGTGCAGCGAGACGTGGTTCGACGGCCTGACCTGGTTGGTGTTGAACCCATCGACGATCGGCGGGCTGTAGTTCCAGTGCGGCGTCTTCGGCAGCTTGCGAGGCAGGTCGTTGACGAGCGTCACCTGGATGCAGTCGCCCGCGGCGGCGCGCAGGATGAGCGGCTCCGGGGCGTAGTCCTTGTCGCGGAGGCGGGGAAGATCCTCGTCGTGGACGAACAGGATCGCGTCAGGATCGTACAGATTGAACCTGTCGTTGTAGGTGAGGCGGCCGCCCGGCAGGTTGTCCTTCGCGGTGATCGCGTGGACGGTGTACCTGGTCACGGGCGCGTCCGCGGGACAGGTAGGGAAGCGCCGCGGCCCGCGCGGCGCCTCGCCTGGGGCCCGGGGCAGCGGCAACAGGCCCGGCGTGCCCCGCGGGTGGATCCTCAGGATGCCCCACATGCCGTCCCAGAGGTCGTCGGTCGTCGCGCTCTGGTAGAGGTAGTCGCCGGGGCCGCTGTCGCTGCGCGCGGAGCCCTCGGGCGTGATCCCGAGCTCGAAGTGCTCGGAGAGGCCGAGGGGTTGAGCGTTCGTGAAGCCGCTGTCCGGGTCGGCGACCTCCCTGAGCCATTTCTTGCCGTGGACGGAGAGGACGTGCTGTTCCTCCTGCGCGCCCTGGAGGAGGCGCACCCGGACTTCGTCGCCCTCGTGCGCTTCGAGCAGGGGCGTGTACGGATCGCGGTGGACCCGGGAGCTGAACACGTTGTGCATCTCCCCCTCGTCGTTCGCCTTCTGCCTGACCTCGCCCGTCCGGCAGTCGCGCCTGGCGATGCGCAGCGGGATGGGCTCGTTGCGGTAGTTGACGAGCCCTCCGCCGGGATCGGCCGCGGCGATCGCCTCCGGCGCGAGCACCTTGCGGTGCTCGACCGCGAGCGGGAGCGGCGCCTCCTGCGTCGTCGGCGGGTTCACCGGATCGCCGCACTCGTCGAAGAGGAGGGCGAAGTCGGCGATGGCGAGGTTGAACTCGCGGAACGGCCTCAGCGGCGAGCCCCTCGGCGGGATGATGTCGGCCCGGAAGCTCGTGGGCCCGCCGTCGAGGCGCGTGCCGAGCTGGATCCCGGTCTCGGGATCGCGCCACTCCGAGCCCGGCGGCTCGATGACAAGCCCCATGTAGAGGCCGTGTTGCTGGTGAGAGGAGGGGCTGAAGTGGTCGTGAGAGAAGGAGCTGTTGAGGGTGCGGTCCTGACGTTGCTGATTCTGCACCGGGGAGGCCCACCACCGCTGCACCGTGGTCTGCAGGCCATACCCCGCGTGTGGCATGCGGTAGTGTTGCTTCGGAATCAGCCGGACGCGGAGGCCGCGCTCCTCGGTCGAGCCGTCGGCGAAGAAGGCGCCGCCGAGCGCGTTGGCCGCCGCGATGCGCTGCAGGACTTCCTGCGCCGCGAACGTCCCGTCCTCGTAGTTGAAGCCGTTTGCCGAGCCGTCCGAGGACGTGACGTCGAACTTCACCAGGTGGATGTGCTGGCCGATGGTGTCCGTGGGCGTGTAGATCTGGAACGCGTCCTCTTCCAGGGCGTCGGGGAGGCGGTTCGTCGCCTCGGAGACGACGCACTCGCCCGACTGGGCGCGGATGAACAGCGGCTCCGGCGGCCGGCGGCCCGCCAGCGTCGCGTCGACGTCCTGCTCGAGGACCAGGATGCGCATCTGCCTGTCGCGCCAGCGGTGCCGGTTGACCACGGCGTCGAGCTGGATCACGGCGCTGCGATACTTGCGCAACGCCGCCTCCGGCGGGCAGGGGTTCGCATAGGGCGCGCCCGGCGCCGGCGGCTGGCCGTTCACGACGAACCTCGATGGCTCGCCTTCCGGCGTGAACGCCGGATACGCCGCCGCAGGGAATCCTTCTGGCGTCGTGATCCGCTCCGCCCGAGGGGCGACGATGCCGGCGTGGAAATCCTGGGCGCTGAGCTCCGCGGGGGTGCCCGCGTCGGGCAGCAGCTTGAGGTTCGCCCTGCGGAGCTCCACGTCGAACCTGCGGCGCTCGTCGCCGAAGACAGCGCCGTCCGGCGGCACGCTCGTGACGATGTGGCGCGGGAGCCCGCCGTCGACAACGAGGTCGCGCGGCGGCTGAGAGGCCCTGTGGCCTTTCTGGGCAGCGATGTAGAACGGATACCCCGGCAGCGCCGGCCGCACCTGCTTGCGGCCGCCGGGCAGCTCCACGACCGTCGGGGCGTAGGTCGGCATGGGCGGCATCCCGAGCTCCGGAATGGGTACCACGGCGGGGGTGGGCGTCCCGCCCTTGATCTCGCCGTCCGGCAGCAAGCGATCGCGCGTGCCGGCCTCGAAGACGTCGTGGCTGCGGATGAGCTCCCACATGCCCTGCGCGAAGTGAGGATACAGGTGGCAGTGGAATATCGCGTCTCCTGGCGTCAGGTTGGCGTTGCCGGCCCGGGTGATGTTGTAGGTGAAGGCCCCGCCCGGGCCGATGGATTGCGCGTCCATGGTCATGCCGTTCTCGTTGTTCGGCGCCTTCAACCACTGGTGGGAATGGAGGTGGAAGACGTGCGTCTCCTTCGGGCCTGCGTGGAGGTTCCTGATCCAGACGGGATCGCCGAGGTAGGCGTGATGGACGTTCGAGGGGTCGTCCGGGAACAGCGCCCGCGTCGCGCGGCCGCGCCTGTCCCGCTCGACGACCATCGCCGGATCGCCGTTGGCCCACGAGGTCAGGAAGAACTCCTCGTACTTGCACTCGACGCACTCCTTGCTGGGGCCGATCCGCTGCCGGTTGGCGAGGAGGATCGATCCGAGCCCGGAAGCGCCGTAGTTGATCCCGAAGCCGTCGCGCACGCCGTGGAAGGCCTCGTTCTCGTCGAGCTCCGGGAACGCCTGGACGGCCCTCAGCTCGTCGTGGAAGAGCGCCGTGAACTCGCGGAACCGGCCCCGGGCCACCTGGACTGGTTCGTCGAGCTGGCTCTCGTCGTAGCCGGCGATGATCGCGTTGAGGTCGCCGTGGACGATCTCATCGTCGTCGTTGATCATCCTGAGGATCGGCTCGCCGCGCTCGTCCACCGCGTCGTAGTCGATGAGCGGCGTGCCGTCGGGGTTCGCCTCGGCGTACGAGGCGGCCTTCAGCTCCTCGGCCGTGACCTGCGACCGGTACGCGATCGCCCCCGCGGGCTCGACGGTGACCGCGCCGAACAGCCCGAGCACCGTCAACGCGCCGTCCCCCTCGCCGCCGCCGGCGACCGGGGTGCCGCTGTGGAAGAGGAACGTCCCCTCGCGGTCGGCGAAGAGCTCGTAGCGGCGCGTCTCGCCGGGGTCGGCGAGGGAGTCGGGCCCGTCGCCGACGTTGCCGCCGAGCGCGTCGATGTTTCTGATCTGGAGGCCGGCGACGTGCACGGACGCGCTCCTCGTCCTCGGGGAGTCGTCTGGCCGCCTGTTCGCCGGCCGGAGCAGGTTGGTGAACTTGATCTGGAGCTTGTCCCCGACGTTCACGCGCAGCACGAGCGGCCTTGGCCGCTTGCCGGGCCGCAACATGACGTTGCCGGGGCGGAGCGGCTCGCCCGGCCGGATGGGCACGACGTCCCGCTTGAGCGCGTAGATCGTGCCCTCGGGGTTGAACGACCCGAATCGATTGTAAACGTAGACCTGATCGAGCGCGACGATGTCGGCGTATACGGTCCTGCCCGTCGTGGCGCGCCCCTCCGTCACCATCTCGACCGCTTCACGAGCCTCGTCGGGCGGCTCGTCGTCCGGGCCTGCACAGCCCGCGAGCCCAAGCGCCACCGCAGCCCAGCCAAGCGCCATGAGTAGCTTCTCTCTGAACAAGGTGCCCCCTATCCGGCACGCGCACACCCGTGCGTCTCGCCCTGGACGTCCAGCGCTTCCCGCGCGTGTCCAGCGCTTCACCATCGACATGGCTGGCGGCCGTCCGCCGGGGACTGGCCACCAGAGCCGGACCGAGATCCGGGTAAGCGACTTTGTGAGATTGATATATTGCCGTCAAATAGAATTGCTCGCCTCCGCCCGCGACGCCGCTGTTCCGGGTGGAACACGAGCTTTACGAGGATCGCGCCCTCGATCCGGGCTGTGGGTATGCTGGAGAGTCGAGCGCTCCGGGTGGCGCCGGCGGACGGGGCGATATGACGGCTGTGATGGCGCTCTTCACCGAGGCACTCGGTCCTCACGTCCCGGCGAGGGGCGCCGCCTGGGCTCTCGACGGGGCGGGGCCCCCGTCCTCGACATCGTGATACGCCGCCCCGCCCTGGCGCGCGGGGCGCGTCGCCGGCGGGGCTATCTGCCTTGCGGCTTCGACCACCGGTCGACGGCGACCATCGCGGCGCCGAGACCATCGATGTACGTGCCGTGCCGGAACGTCGCGCGCTTGAGCGCCGCGACGAGCGTGACCAGAATCTGGCGCGCCTCGTCCCGCTCGCGCCGCAGGTCCTGGACCTCATCCCGCGACGGCCGGTTGACGGCCGCAGGTTGCCCGGCGTCCTTCGTGCCTGTCTGCTGTGCTCTCTCGGACATGGGTCTCATCCTCCCATACCAAAGTAGCGCTCTCCTGCCCGCGTCATCAACCTTCTGCGGAGAACTTTCAATCACTGCTCGTATCCCGGCCCACGTCGGCCCCGGAGCGCGCGACGAGGGTGACGAGGCCGCGCGCCACCTCGCGGTGAGCGACGCGGAAGCCGGCCGCTTCGAGCGCGCCGCAGACCCAGTCCGGGGAGAGCCGCAGCTTGCGATAGAAGCTCGCTGACATCCTCCACCGGCCGTCTTCCTCGCTGCGCGTGTGGACGATGTCGTGCACCTTGACGGTCTCCGGTTCGTACTCGAGGAAACAGGTCATGATCACATCCGCCGAGTCGTGCACCGGGATGAACCGATCGGCGCCCTCGAGCTCGCGGGTGAGGTCGCGAAACGTGAGCGCGAGCCGTCCGCCCGGGGTGAGCCTGCGGGCGCAGCCGGCGAACATGCGCTCCACGTCGGCCTTGCTGACAAGATGAGGGAGCGTGTCGCCCATGCACACGGCGAGCTCGCAGAGGGGCCCTGATCGCTCGAGCGCCTCGAGGAGATCGCCTTGCACGATCTCGACGGGGAGCTGCCCGCGGCGCGAGGCGAGCTCGGCGAGGAGCTTGTCGGAGGTGTCCACCGCCGTCACCCGGAACCCGAGCTGCGCCAGCGCGAGCGACTGAAAGCCGGAGCCGCACCCGAGGTCGATGGCCTCGGGGGGGCGCCCGGGGCCGGCGCGCAGTCCGAGGCGCTCGAGCAGCGCGCGCTGCTCGGCGACCTTGGCGTCGTGATCCCCGAACATCCGCGCGTAGTGTCCGGCGAGGAGCTTGTCGTAGTGATCGGCGACCGTGGGCATGGCTCTCCTTCTCCGCGGCCATCCTACAGCCGCAGGCGAGCCCGCCGCACGCGCGCGCCGAGCACGCCCAGCACGCCAAACACACATGGACGCACGGGGGCGCACCAGAATCGTGTGCGCTCGAAAATTTCTGTTCTGCTTTGACGTGGTCGTGATATCTTGATTGGAACGCGACTTTTACTCCGACATCGAATCTGGCGTCATCGATGTTGGAAGGCACCGGGGATGGTCCCGGAGCGATGTTGAGGAGGGAGAGGTCGCGCTGCTGTGCGCAGGTGGTTTCGTCGGACGGGGAAGAATGAGATACGGCGCGCTTCGACCGAGCGCGCCTGTCGCTCGCGCGGGCCTGACGCTCTTCGAGAGCGCGCCTCGCGCGAAGCGCGCTGACGGCCCCGTCGGCAAACCAGCCAGGCAAGCCGGAGAGCCCGGGCGAGCGGTCAAGCCGGGTGACCAGGCAGCCGGAACGACGAGCGAGCCAGAACGACGGGCGAGCCAGAACACCAGGTGAGCCCAGGCGAGCCGCGCCGCGCTCTCGCGCGCGTCGCTCAGCCGGCGGCGTTCGGCCTCGCGCTCGCAGAACGCGCGGAGCGGGCCGAACGGGTGAGCGCCGGTGAGGCCGGTGGGCGGGTGACAGAGCCCAGCGACGCTCGGCGCGAGACGGTGCGCCGAGCGTGGCGGCCGGCCTGCACAGCGCGGGTCCTGGTGCGCGTACTGGCACCGATGACGATGACTGACGATGGATGAGGATGGATGAGGATGAGCGCTGCTGAGAAATGAGTTGCGGAAAGTGCGAGTCCAAGGCACGATCAAAAGTTTTGGTACCGGGGTGTCTGCGGTCTCGCCGGTGGACACGGGTCGCGGATCACATCGGAACGAAGGAGCGGAGTGCATGAAGACGGTTTGCAATTGGCTCTCCAGGTGCTCGCGATCGCTCGTCGCGGCGGGCGTGGCTGCGCTCCTCTCCTCCACGCCGAGCGCGGCCTCGGCGGAGAACCCGGGCGCGGCGCAGCACGCTGCGCCCAGGGCCGCTCCCGCGGCGGCCAGGGTCGCGGAGAGCGCGCCTGCGGCAGAGCCCGCTGATGCCCCCGGTGCGGGGGAGTGGGACAGCTACTCCGTGGAGGTGTACGGCATGCTGGTCTCCCGCGCGGGGAAGGTCGCCACGCTGCTGCCGCTCGTCGCCACCTCCGCGACGCCCGTCGCCGCGGGCACCAAGGCGGTGCTCTTCCGCAGGATCGAGGATCCCAAGCGATCGAATCCGGCGAAATGGGTCGAGATCGCCAGGGTGACCATGAAGAAGATCGAGTCGACCGGCAACATGCAGCTCACCATCGACTCGGAGCACCCGGAGGCGCCCGGCGACCAGGGCAAGAGGCCGGGCCACTTCGTGAAGGGCGCGCGGCTCAAGCTCGCGATCCAGTAGCGCCGACGTCGCCTGTCCGCCGAGGGGGGCCGCGGCGTGAGCTGCTTCGCCCCGCGCGCTGGGGCGATCGCGCGATCAAGCGATCGCCCCGCGGCGCCCCGGGAGCGGGGCAGGGGTGGGAGCAGGGGAGGGGGCGGCGGTCGTCGCGCGCGCCACGCCTGCGCCGCGCGCGGCCCTCCTGCGGATCTCGACGGCCACGCACGACATTTTGAAACGCCGGGCCTCATCGTTGGTAGAGTCGACTCGCGGAGACGAGCGACGACGATGAACGCCCTTCGATCCTGGCTCTCGCAACTGAATCGCGCCGAGGTGACCGAGTTCGCCGTGGCCACGGGGCGCATGCCCAGCGTCAAGGTCTCGGGCGCCTTCCAGGCGGTCGATCCGGCCGCCCTCTCCACGGAGGACATCCTCATGCTCCTCAGCGCGCTCGGCGGCGGCCGCTTCGTCGAGACCCTCGGCGCGAAGCCGTCGCAGTGGCACATCCGCATCGAGGGCATCGGCGCCATCTCCGTCGTCGCCGCGCGCCAGGGCGACCTCGTGCACGCCCGCATGACGCGGATGCAGCCCTCGTCCGCCGCGCCCGGGACCGCGGGCTCCGCCCCCGAGACAGCGGCCGCCGCGCCGCCTGCCCGCCCCTCGCAGCAGCTCTCCATGCGCGAGCACCTCGCCCCGGACGAGGCGCAGCGCCCGCAGCCGCGCGAGCCCGAGGTGAAGCGCACGATGTCCGCCGAGATCGCGCTCGACCTCCGCGGCGCCGTCCCGCCGCCCGCCGAGCCTCGCCCGGCCCGCGCCTCGACCCCGCGCTTCGACCCGCGGACCGACGAGGCGCCGGCCGCCGAGCGCGCCGCGCCGGCCCCGCGCGCCCCCACGCCGCTGCCCCAGGAGCCCCGCGCCGCGCGCGCGGGCGCGCGGGCGCGGCCCTCGTCCGCCGACATGCAGGCAGGCGCCCTCGACGGCCTGCTCGCCATGGCGCGCGACCAGGGCGCGAGCGACCTCCACCTCGTCGCGGGCCGCCCGCCGCTCCTGCGCGTCGCGGGCGAGCTCGTGCCGCGCGGCGATCCGCTCGACCCGGCGGCTGTCGAGTCGCTCCTGCTCCCGCGTGTCCCCGCGCGCCTCGCGCCGGTGCTCGCGGCCGAGGGCTCCTGCGACTTCGCCCTCGATCTCGGCGCGCTCGGCCGCTTCCGGGTGAACATCGCCCGCCACCGCCAGGGCTACAAGGGCTGCTTCCGCCTGATCGCGCGCAGCATCCCCACCGTCGCGTCGCTCGGCCTGCCGGACGCCATCGGGCTCGCCACCCGCCATCACCAGGGCCTCATCGTGATCACGGGGCCGACGGGCCACGGCAAGACCACGACGCTGACCGCGATCGTCGATATCCTGAACCGCGAGACGAGCCACCACATCATCACGGTCGAGGATCCCGTCGAGTTCGTCCACGCGCGCGGCAAGGCGATGATCAGCCAGCGCGAGGTCGGCACCCACACCCGCTCGTTCGAGAACGCCCTCAAGGCGTCGCTGCGCGAGGACCCCGACGTCATCGTCGTCGGCGAGCTCAGGGACACGGCGACGGTCCGGATGGCGCTGGCGGCGAGCGAGACGGGCCACCTCGTGCTCGGCACCATGAACACCCCGAGCGCGGCGAAGACGATCGATCGGCTGATAGACCTCTTCCCGCCCGGCGATCAGCAGCAGGTCCGCGTCACGCTCGCGGGCGGCCTCCGGCTCATCGTCAGCCAGCGGCTCCTGCCGAGCGCCGACGGCCAGCGCATGGTCGCCGCGGCCGAGGTCCTGCCCGGCTCTGTCGCGCTCTGGAACCTCATCCGCGACTCCAAGACGTTCCAGATCCCGAGCCTCCAGCAGCGCGGCAAGGGCCTCGGGATCATCCGCCTCGACGACTCGCTGGCCGAGCTCGTCCGCGCCGGCAAGACAACGCTGGAGGCGGCGCTCGCTGTCGCGGAGGCGCCCGACGAGCTCGAGGCCGTCCTCGCCGGCAAGCGGCAGCCCGCGCAGACGCCCGACAGGCGGCCGCCCGCCCCGCCGCCGGACGCCTCGAAATCCGCCGCCACCGAGGCGGGCAAGGGCCTCTTCGAGCGCGCGGGCGCGCTGTTCGGGAAGAAGGGAGGCTAGCGTGGCCAGGATCGACCGCCTCTTCGACGAGCTCCTGTCCAGGAAGGGCAGCGACCTGCACCTCGGCGTCGGCTATCCGCCCCTCGTCCGCGCCCGCGGCGAGCTGATCGCCGTGCGCGACACGCCCCTCGACACGGCCGAGATGGAGGCGCTCCTCTTCGAGATCACGACCCCCGAGGAGCGGCGGCGGATCGTCGACGAGCTCGACCTCGACTTCGCCTACTCCTACGGCGACAAGGCGCGCTTCCGCGCCAACTACTTCCACAAGACCACCGGGCTCGCGGCCGTCTTCCGCACCATCCCGAGCAAGATCCTCTCCCTCGACGACCTCGGCTGCCCCGAGACCATCCGCCGGCTGTCCGAGCGGCCTAGCGGGCTCATCCTGATCACGGGCCCGACGGGCTCCGGCAAGTCCACGACGCTCGCGGCGATGATCGACCACATCAACCGCTCGCGCGCCTGCCATATCCTCACGATCGAGGATCCGGTCGAGTTCGTGCACAGCCCCATCCGGGCGCAGATCACGCACCGCGAGGTCGGCCCCGACGCGGGGAGCTTCGCGAGCGCGATCCGCAGCGCCGGGCGGGAGGACGCCGACGTGATCCTGATCGGCGAGCTCCGGACCAACGAGACGATGAAGCTCGCCTTGCAGCTCGCGAGCTTCGGCGTCCTCGTGTTCGGCACGGTCCACACGAACAGCGCCGCGGCGACGATCGACCGCATCATCAACGCGTTCCCCGCCGACGAGCAGCTCCAGGTCCGCGGCATGCTCTCCGAGAGCCTCGCCGCGATCATCGCCCAGCAGCTCCTCCGCACGAAGGACGGCGCCGGCCGCGTCGCCGCGCACGAGATCCTCGTCGGATCGAGCGCGCTCTCCGCGATGATCCGCGAGGGCAAGACGTTCCAGATCACGAACCTGATGCAGGCCGGCCGCTCCGCCGGCATGCAGACGATGGACATGGCGCTGGAGCGCCTCGTCAAGAAGGACACCATCTCCGTCCAGGCGGCGCTCGAGAAGGCGATCGACAAGGACAGCTTCCAGCGCCTCTTCGCCGATCCGCAGCCGCTGTCCTGATGAAGAAGTGTTTCGCCGGGACCCGAGCAGCGCCGCGCGCGCCCGGATGGGCGTATCCTCGCAGGAACGAACCATGCAGCCGACCCCACAGGACAGCCATCCGCTCGACCTCGACGCCTACCTGAGCCGCATCGGCTACCGCGGGGCGCTCGCCCCGACGCGGGAGGTGCTCGACGCGCTCCACACCGCGCACGTCCGCTCGATCCCGTTCGAGAACGTGGACGTCCTGCTCGGCCGCCGGATCCGCATCGACCTCGGCGGCGTGCAGGCGAAGCTCGTCCAGGCGCGCCGCGGCGGCTATTGCTTCGAGCACAACACCCTGTTCGTCGCTGTGCTGCGTCGGATCGGGTTCAAGGTCACGACGCTCATCGCGCGGGTGCGCCTCCAGCAGAGCGACATCACCCCGCGGTCTCACATGCTGTCGCTGATCGACATGCCCGGCGGGCCGCTCCTCGCGGACGTCGGCTTCGGCGGGCCGGGCCTCTCGCGGTCCGTGCGGCTCGTCGAGGGCGAGCGCCAGCCGCAGGACGTCGATGTTGTCAGCCTCCGCCGGGAGGGCTCGTCGCTCTGGGTGCTCGAGTCGACGATGGGCGAGCAGCCGCAGGACCTCTACGCGTTCACGCTCGAGGAGAGCTACCCGGTCGATTACGAGGTGGCGAACCACTTCACCTCGACGCACCCGGGCTCGCTGTTCGTGAACAACCTGATCGCGGCGCTCCCCACGCCGGAGGGCCGCGTGACGCTGCGCAACCGCACCCTGGGCGTGCTCCGCCACGGGCAGCTCGAGCGCGTCGAGCTCGACCGCGAAGCCATCGTCGGCGTGCTCCGGGATCGCTTCGGGCTGGACCTCCCGGCCGGCGCGCAGCTCTCCTGCCCCGGCCTCGACGCCTGAGGAGAGGAGAGGGCTACTCCCGGCGGACGCGGGATCGCATGTGCTCGGTGCCGGCGAGGCGCGCGAGGAGGGTCAGTGGACGCGGCCGATGCCGCGGCGGATGAACGCCGAGCGGCTCGCGGCCGCGTCAGCGGGCGCGCCGAGCCGCGCCGCGGGCGCGGGGGCCGGGGCAGGCTCGCAGACCAGCGCCGCCATATCCTGGTTCCGGCGCCCCAGATCGTTCAGCGTGCGCAGCTCGCCGGTCACCGGGTCAGAGATGGTGATCCCGGTCATGAAGCCCGACAGGGACGTCTCGCCCCCGGGGAACCTCGGGTTGACGTGCAGGAACCCCGTCCCGGTCTCGGCCCCGCCGTGGCACCCGTTGCAGGTGTTGAGCGAGAACTTGTGCCGCGCCTCGTTGTTGAGGATGCCCGGAGCGGTCCACGCCGTGAGGTTGTTGAACGACGAGCCGCCGAGGAAGGGGGCGCCCTGGAACATCTCGGGCACCGTGTGCCGCTCCGCGATGATGTCAGCCTCGTTCTGGTTCACGAAGTCCGCGAGCGTGGGCGTCCCGTCGAAGCCGAGATCCGGCGTCAGCTTCACGGTCTCCGGGCGCAGGAAGCCCGTATCCGCCGAGAGGACGAACTCGCGCAGCTCCCACGGCCCTGCGAGCGCGATCTCGTTCGTGCGGATCTGCCCGATCGAGCTCCCGTTCGGCCTGCCGGGCGCCGCGTTCCGGCCCGCGAAGCGCGTGGTGATCTCCTGGAGCGCGGCGTTGTACTCCTCGGACGGGAAAGGCAGGCTGCCGAGGGCGTGCCACGCGTTCGCCCAGCCGAGCACGTCGGCCTCGGTCGACGCAGGGAGCTTGTACTCCAGGATCACGGTGAACTGCTGCGCGAAGCCCTGGCTGAAGACGCCGAACACGAACCTGCCCTCGCCCGCGTGACCCTCGGCCAGGTTCCGCACGTCGATGCGGTTGACGATGCCGAGCAGCAGGAGCGGCGCCTGCCGGAGGTCGAGCGACCCGTCGGCGTTCCTCGGCCACTCGTCGAGCACGACCTGCTGGATGGCGGGGCGCGCCGGGATCGTGAAGCCGTTCACTACCTGATCGGTCATCCACGTGGTGAAGAGCTGCTCGACCATGGCCGGCGCGTCGGCGGCCGTGGGCGCCATGTCCTCCATCAGGCGCGCGAACGTCCACGCGCCCGTCCGCGGATCGTCCGGCGGACCCTCGAACGTCGTGCGGATCGGATCCTCGACCACGCCGAGGTGCTTCACGAAGATCTCTCGGCTCGTCCTGACGAAGCACCCCGTCGGCTCGCTCAGCTCGTAGCTGAGGGTCCCCGACGCGGCGAGGAACTCGGGCGAGTTGAAGTTGAACACGGAGAACGGGATCTGGTGGAGTCCGGGCTCCGCGTCCTCGCTGCCGGTCACGGTGACGGGGAACGTCACCGTGGTCCCGGGCTCGACGCCGGGGAAGAACTGGGGATCCGCGAAGACGCTGATCCCCGCGTCGCCGGAGGACTCGAGGAAGTAATCTGCCGGGAAGCACGCGCCGACATCGTTGTTGGTGACGGCGACCTGGTACGTCACGGGCGTGTTCGGCGCGACAGGCCCGCTGCTCTCCGGCGTGACAGTGAGCGTCGCGGGCTGCCTGATGCAGGAGAGCTGGCTGATCTCGTTGACTGTCGTCGGGCTGGCGGAGAGCCAGACCTCGTCGAGCAGGCCCATGAAGCGCTGCTTCTGCGGGTTGTTGCCGATGTGGATCGGCGCGTTGATGTCGGCGATCGTGCCCGGCGCGCTGATCTGGCCGAACTGCTCGCCGTTCAAGAAGAGTCGCACGAACCTGCCGTCGTAGATGCCCGCGACGTGCGTCCACACGTTGGCCTCGATCGCGGCGCGGGAGGTGACCGTCCGCCCGCCCTGGAGGGTCACGGAGAACCGCACCTCGCCGTTCCGTACGACGAGCGCGAAGCTCGAGTCTCCGTGGCCCTTCTCCTGCGCGATCGTCCGCACCGTCGACCCCGACACGGAGGTCGGGTTGACCCACGCGGCGACCGCGAGGTTCTGCCCGAACGTGAAGCGGGGATCGTCGTCGACGGTGACGGTGTCGTTCTTGTGGTCGAAGGAGATGCCGAGGCCGCTGATGCCCGCCGCGCAGGCCGCCCCTGTGGAGCGGGTGGCCGTCGAGCCGTTGCCCGACGAGTCGAGCAGCTCTGTCGTCGAGCCGCCGCAATCGTCGAACTGCCAGAAACCGACGCCCGGCGGGCCCACCGGCGGCTCGACCGGGCCGCCGCCCACGCCGCCGCCATCGCCGCCGGTGCCGGTGGTGACGCTCGTGCTGCTGCTGCCGGTGAAGCCGCCGGTACCGCCGCCGCCGCCGCTGACTCCCACGGTGACGGCGATCGCCGAGCCGGTCGGCCCGTCCGCCTCGCCGAGCGCCAGTTCCGCATCATCGAAGGAGCCTTCATCGACGCCATAGCTTCCGCATGCGGCGGCGCCCAGGGCGACGAGGGCGAGCACCGCAGCCGAGCTGGTTTTGATTGCTAGAGGATGGGCGAAGCCGAAGGAGAGGTTCCGCATCTGCGTTCTCGTTGGGTAAGAGTTGACTGCACGAGCGCCGGCCGATCGCAGCACGAGCTGCAGCCGGTGACGCGAGCAGGCGTCGGTGTGACCCGACCGGGCTATCCGGGCTTGGGCGCCTGGGCGAATCGCCTCTTGGCAACCGCTATGCCCGAGCTGACGGAGCGCTTTCCCCCCTGCCGCGTCGATGCCGGTTGTGCCTGGCCATGATGTCGAAGCCCGACTCTGGCACACCTGGCTCAGCTACAATACGACACCGGATGGTCTCGTCTCCAGACAAGCACGCTTCCAGCACTTCCGTTCGTGCGTGCGTGCGGCGAGGCGCCCGGCGTGTCCCGCCGCGCAGCGGCGGCCCCGCCTCCGGCAAGATTCCGGCGCGCGGTGGTCTATCGGTCCTCTCACGGACTCTGATAGACGCGTTCGACGGCGGAGCTCATCCGCCTTGAAGAAGGGCCCGGCGCGGCGCCCTCGGCCTCGGCGCCTCTCGTGCGCCTGCCCGCCGAGGGGGGGCAGGCCGGGGCCGTCTCCCGCGCGGGAGCGCTCCGCTCAGGTGCTCCAGCGCGGGCCTTGAGGCGTGTCTTCGAGCACCACCCCCGCCTCGGCGAGCAGGTTGCGGATGGCGTCCGCCTTGGCGAAGTCCTTCGCCTTCCGCGCGGCCAGGCGCATCGCGATCAGCCGGTCGATGGCGGCGTCGCCGCCGCGCCCCGCCGCGCCCTCGGCCGGCGCGAACGCGTAATCGGCCACGAGCGCCGGATAGAGCGCCGGCTCGACGACCTCCACCCCGAACACCGCCAGGTGGCGCGCGATGGCGCGGTAGACCGCGAGCAGCGAGGCGCGGTCGTCGCACTGCTCGATCCCCGCCGAGTAGAGCGCGCTCACGTAATCGAAGAACGCGGCCACGGCGTTCGGCGTGTTCAGGTCGTCGTCCATGGCCTCGATGAACCGCGCGATGAAGCGCTCTGTGTGCTCCCCGAACCGGCCGTGGACATACTGGTGGCGCATGCGCGGGACGCGCTCCTCCTCGGGCCGCTGCGACGCGTACGCGCCCGCGGCGAGGGGCTCGTCGCCCGCGCCGCGCAGCTTCTCCGCGAGGACCGACGCGAGCTTCTTGATGCGCGCATAGCCTTGGGCGGCCTGCTGGAGCAGCTCCCAGCCGAACGGGAGCTTGCACCGGTAGTGCTGCGTCACGAAGAACCACCGCGCCTCGTCGTGCCCGTGCCTGGACAGGAGCTCCTCGATGCAGATGACGTTGCCGAGGCTCTTCGACATCTTCATGTCCCTGAGATCGAGGTGCTCCGGGTGCAGCCAGTAGCGCACCCAGGGCCTGCCGCAGAGCGGCTCGCTCTGCGCGATCTCGTTCTCGTGGTGCGGGAACATGTTGTCGATGCCGCCGCCGTGGACGTCGAAGTGCTCGCCGAGCAGCGCCGTGCTCATCGCCGAGCACTCGATGTGCCAGCCGGGGCGCCCCGTCGGCCAGGCGTCGTCCCCGGTGCGCCAGGCCGGCTGGCCCGCGTCGGTGGGCTTCCAGAGGCTGAAGTCCGCCGGGTGCCGCTTCCGCGCGAAGTCCTCCTCGACGCGGCCGCTCGCGCCGACCTCCTGCTCGTCGACCTTACGCCCCGAGAGCTCACCGTACGACGCGCAGGTGGCGACCTCGTAGAAGACCTCGCCGTTCACCGTGTACGCGTGGCCCTTCCCGATCAGGCGCTTTATCATGTCGACCTGCTCGTCGACGAAATCGGTCGCGCGCGTGTAGACGGCGTAGTCCTTGATGTGGAGCTTGCGGCAGTCGCGCCGGAACGCCGCGATGTTCCGCTCGGCGACGTCGACGGCGCCCTCGCGCTCGCTCGCGCGCTGCATGATGCGGTCGTCGATGTCCGTGTAGTTGATGATGCTCAGCACATGATAGCCGCGGTACTCGAGGTAGCGGCGGAAGACGTCCCAGAAGCAGTAGGTGCGCGCATGGCCGATGTGCATCGGAGCGTAGACCGTGAGACCGCATGTATAGATGCGCACGATCTTCGGCTGGGCGGAGACGAAAGGCTCCTTCTTCCTGGTGAGCGTATTATGGACCTTGAGCGGCATCGGCCACCTGCGTGAATGTGCGAGCGTTCCCCTGGACCGGCTACGCTACCCTGGCCCCGCCGCCCGGTCAACGCGGAACATCGCCACCTTTTGCGAGGTTTCCTGAGGTTTTTCGGGCCTTTCCGGCGCGTCTCGTGCCCTGGCTGCCCTGGCGTCCGCGCGGGCGAGGCGGCGCTTCTCCCCGCGATCTGCCGCGTTTCGCCGCGTTTCGCCGCCGGCGCATTCGCCCCGCTGCTGGCCTGTCGCGCGCCGAGGATGGACACCCGTCCTCGCGCCGCGCCTCGCGCTGCTTTGCGCGGTGCTCGCCGCGGTGGACGCTTGCGGCCGTCGCCTCTTCAGTCTACGCCGCCGTGCATGCACACCATGTCAAGAACGGTCCTGTTCGTCCTCGCCGGCGCGCTCACCGCCTGCGGGGGGAGCCCCCCGCCCGTCGAGAGCGCTCCGCCGCCGGCCCCGCCCCCCACGCAGGCTCCGCCGCCCGCGGCGCCGACAGCGCAGCCGGAGGTCGCGGCGCCGCCCCCCGCGGATCCCGCGGAGGAGAAGAAGAAGGCAGAGCTCGCCAAGCTCGCCGAGGACATGAAGGCCATGGAGGCCAAGGCCGACCAGGAGGCGGCGCGCTTCGACGACGCGCTCAAGGCCGAGGTGAAGGCGCTCGTCGCGGCCAATCACCCGAACACGGGCGCGGCGCTGCGCGCGGCGCTCAAGGGGAAGCACCGCGCTCCGGGCAACGCCGAGCGGGACGCGGCCCGGCACCCTGTCGAGACCCTGGAGTTCTTCGGCCTCAAGCAGACGAGCACCGTCCTCGAGCTCGGGGCGGGTGAGGGCTGGTACACGGAGCTGCTCGCGCCGGTGCTCGCGAAGAAGGGAAAGCTCATCGTCACGGCGTATGATCCGAACGGCCCCGCGGACTCGCGCAACACCCTCTACGGAAAGCGGGTGAGGCGCCTGCTCGACAAGTCGCCCGACCTGTTCGGCAAGGTCGAAGTCGCCGTGATCGACCGCGACGCCCCGAAGCTCGGGATCGAGGGCAAGGTCGACGTCGTGATCGCCATTCGCGAGGCGCACGGCTGGCATCGAAGCGGCAAGTTCGACACCTACGTCGCGGAGGCGTTCAAGGCGCTCAAGCCGGGCGGCGTCTTCGGCATCGTGCAGCACCGCGCCAAGCCCGACGCGAACCCCGACGAGAGCGCGAAGCAGGGGTACCTCCCGGAAGCGTGGGTGATCCAGAAGGTCGAGTCGGCGGGCTTCAAGCTCGGCGGCAAGTCCGAGGTGAACGCCAATCCGAAGGACACGAAGGACTACCCTGAAGGGGTCTGGACGCTGCCGCCGAACTTCCGTCTCGGCGACAAGGACCGCGCGCGCTACGCCGCCATCGGCGAGAGCGACCGCATGACCCTCAAGTTCGTCAAGCCCGCCCGCTGACCCGCCGCGCCCGGCGGCGCCGCGAGCCTCCTCGATCGGCTCGCGGCGCGCCCGCGGCGCGAGCCTCACGCCGGCCAGCACAAGGACATCGCGCGTGTGCGCCGGGGCGCACCTCGCCGGTCGCCTCGACCGCCGCGCGCCTCACGCGGGCGGGTGATCGCCGGCCGGCGGCCGGGCGACAACGCGGCGCATCGGGATCGTGGCGCCCGGGGCGCCCGAGGCGCGGTGGGAGGCGAAACCGAGGCCCTCGAGCACGGCCGGCGACGCATAGATGCCGGGCGCCGCCGCCTCCGGCAGGCACGACGAGAGCTCGACGACGTTCCCGCCCACCATGGACCCGTCCTCGGTGAGCACCACCTCGCCGGCGTGGAGGCACAGGCGGATGCCGACCCGCCGATCGCGCTGCCCGGCCCGGTCGAGCCGCTCGTACAGCGCGATCGCGGCCGCGATCGCGCCGCGGCGCGCCTCCTCGCTGCCCCGCTCGTCGCGCGGCCAGTCCGCCGAGAGCAGCACGCTGGTGCTCGTGACGGCGAGCGGCGAGAACCCGGCGGCCCCGAGGTCGGTCATCGCCTGCGGGAGCACGGCCTCGAAGTCGGTCAGGAACGAGTCGGTGGGCGCCTCGAGCGCCCGGGCCTCGGCGAGCACCTCGACGAGCAGCCCGATCGCGAGGCGCCTGACCCGGCCCCCTTCCATGGCGTCGGGGCGGACGACCCGCTCCGTGGCGGCCCGGACCTCCTCCAGGAACGCTGTGACGTCGGGCTGGCGGCCCGCGGGGTCCTTGCTCATGGCGCGCACGACGATGTCGTCGAAGGCCGGGTCGACCGGCGCGTGCAGGCTCGGGCGGGGCGGCGCCTGGTGCAGGTGCAGGTGGCGCAGCACGGGATACGCGCTCGCCGAGAACGGCATGGAGCCCGCGATCATCGTGTAGAGCAGCGCGCCCAGCGCATAGACGTCGGTGCGCATGTCGACGGGCCGATTGAGGAGCTGCTCGGGCGACATGAACGCCGGGGTCCCGACGACGTGCCGCGACGACGTGAGCGAGAGGTCCGTCGTGTCGAGCAGCTTCGCGATGCCGAAGTCGAGCAGCACGACCCTGGGGCTCCCGCTCGGCTGCTCGCCCTGCTCGCACAGGATCACGTTCGACGGCTTCACGTCCCGGTGGATGATCCCGACCGCGTGCACAGCGGCGAGCGCGCGGCAGAGCGGCTCGAGGATCGCGAGCGCCTCGTCCGCCGGGAGCCGGCCGCGCGAGAACAGGTGCTGCTCGAGGCTCCTGCCCTGCAGCAGCTCCATGGCGTAGTAGGGTCGCCCGTCGTCGAGCCGCCCGACGTCGAGGATCTCGACAACGTTCGGGTGCCGGATCCGCCCGATCGCGTCCACCTCGCGCTGGAAGCGGAGCACCACGTCGGCGCGCGAGACGAGCTCGGCGTGCATCACCTTGACCGCCGCCGGCGCCCCGCTCGCCGCGTGCACAGCGCGGTAGACGACGCCGAACCCGCCCTCGGCGATGACGCCGTCCAGGAGGTACTCGCCGGCCCTCAGCGCCGCGGCGATCGGGATACCAGGGGGGTCGCCGTCTCGCTCGCGCGTCTCGAGCGTGCGCTGATCCCATGTCGCCGACGTCCCGAGCGGCGGCTCGCCCGCGACGGACGCATGGGTCGGCGGCGCGACAGCGGACGGCTCATCGTCACGAGAGGAGTTCTTCATACCTGACAGGTGTGGAGTTCGCGCGCTACTGTAGTCGTAAGCCGGGGTCCAATGCGACCCTTGGCTGCCTCGGCACCGCTGAATCATGCACCGTTGCGCGGTATGTCACGGGCGGCTCATGGGGGCTGCGCCGTGCGTCAGAGACGGCTTCGCGCCGCCGCCCGGCGGGCGCGAGGCCGTGGAGCGCGCGGCGCCCGCCGTCGCGGGCTTCACGCTCCTCGGCCCGCTCGGCCACGGCGGGTTCTCCGATGTCTGGGCCGCGCATCGGGACCACGACGGCGCGCCGGTGGCCATCAAGGTGGCGCAGCAGGCGACGCGGCTCGTCCGCGACCGATTCCAGCGCGAGGCAGCGCTCGCCGAGCGCGTGGGCGTGCCGCACGTCGCGCAGCTCTACGAGCGCGGCGAGCTCGCCGACGGCCGGCCTTACCTCGCGATGGAGCGGCTCTTCGGCCGCACCCTCGCCGAGGAGCTCGCCGCGCTGCGCGCGCCGCTCGATCCCGACCGCGTCGCCGGGCGCGCGGACGCGATCCTCGCCGTGCTCGAGGCGACGCACGCCCGCGGCGTCGTCCACCGCGATCTCAAGCCGGAGAACCTCTTCCTGCTCGGATCGAGCGGCCGCGCGGTGCTGCTCGACCTCGGCCTGGCGAAGCTCGCCACCGCCGACGGCCAGCCCGCCGCGTCCGCCTCCGCGACGCGCGTCGGCGACGTCATCGGGACCCCGGAGTACATGGCCCCCGAGCTGCTCCGGGGCGACGCCGCGCGGATCGACGCGCGCGCGGACATCTATGCGTTCGGCGTGATCCTGTTCGAGCTGCTCACGCTGCGCCCGCCGTTCGTCGGCGACGGGAACGCCGTCGAGCACGGCCACCTCGCGCTGCGCCCGCCGCGCCCGGGCGACCTCGCCGAGGTCCCCGAGGGGCTCGAGGAGCTCACGCTCGCCTGCCTCGCCAAGGACCCGGCCCGCCGCCCGGACAGCGCCGCCGCGCTCCGGCGCACCCTGCACGCCCTGCGCGCGCGGCCCCCCGCCGACACGATCCCGCCGCCCTCCGCGCCGCGCTCCGCGCCGCGGTCGTCGGCGCAGGCCGACGGCCTCGCGACGGCCGCCGCCGAGGGCAGGCAGCCCGTCGCGCTGCTCTTCGCCGAGACGAGCGCCGGGCCGGTGATCGCGGCGGTCGGCGGCCGCCGCGGCTTCGTCGCGCGGCAGCGGGGGCAGCGCTGCGTCGCCGTGTTCTCCGCGAGGGACGTCGACGACCCGGCCCGCGCCGCGCTCGCCGCCGCGCGCGAGCTCGCGCAGCGCGGCGGCGTGCGCGTCGCGCTGCACCTCGCCAGCGTGCGCCTGCGCCGCGTCGCCGGCGGGCTGCACGCCGTCTACGGCACCCCGGTCGAGCGCCCCGAGACGTGGCTCCCGGCCGAGCCCTGGTGCGGCCTCGCGATGACCGGGGAGTTCGAGCGAGCGCTCCCCGACGAGGAGCTCGCGCCCACGCCGCCGGACGCGCCGGACAGCATGGCGGAGCCGCCGCTGCTCGGCCGCGATGACGTGCTCTCGGCGCTCGCGGGCAGCGCGACCGACGCCTTCGACGGGGCGTGCCCTGGCCTGTTCACGCTTGTCGGCGATTCCGGCCTTGGCAAGACGCGCCTCACGGCCGAGGCCGCCTCCATCGCCGGCGTGCCGGTCCCCGACGTGCGCGTCGTGGCGGTGCGCGCGCTCCACCCCATCCACGGCGGCGCATCGCACGCGGTGCGCGCGCTCTTGCGCGTCGCGCTCGACGCGCCCGACGAGGTCCCCGACGACCCGCGCGGCTTCTGCGTGGCGCGGCTCGGCGAGCCGCTCGGGAGCGCCGCCTGGGAGGCCGTCGCGGCGGCGCTCGGCTGGGCGAGCGCCAGGGGCGGGCGGCCGTCCGGCGCGGCCCGCCAGAGCCTGATGCTGGCGCTCGCCGAGTCGCTCCGCCGCCGGGCGCGCCGCGGCCCGCTCGCCGTGATCCTCGACGACGCCGACCAGGCGGACGACGTGCTGCTCGACGCCCTGGAGTACGCCACGCTCGACGGCGAGGGCGTCCTCCTCTGGGTCGTCGTGGCCGCGTGCCCGCGCTTCGAGCACGCCCGCCCGAGCTGGGGCCAGCGCAACCAGCGCCACACCCGCGTGACGCTCGCGCCGCTCGCGGAGGCGGCGGCCATGGATCTCGCCTCGCGCCTGCTCCTGCCGGCGGAGTACCCGCCGGCCGAGACCCTCCGCCGGCTGGCCGGCTGGGCGGGCGGCAACCCGGACTGCCTGCGGCAGATCGTCCGCTCGCTCAAGCACGCGGGCGTCGTGCACCGGCGCGCCGGCGGCGGCTTCTACGTCGCGACAGCCGAGGTCGAGGCGCTGCCGCCCGTGCCGGCGTGGCAATGGCTCGCGGCGCGGCAGCTCGACGACCTCCCGTCGGAGCTCGCGGCGTGCGCCCGGGTCTGCTCGGCGCTCGGCAAGTCGTTCGACCGCGCCGAGCTCGAGGCCGTGCTCGACGGCCTCGATCGCGCGGGCGCCGCCGGGCCGATGGTCGACGCGGGCTTCGGCCTCGCGGCGCTCGTCGAGCGGCGGATCCTGCTGCGCGAGGTCGACGGCCGCGGCCGCGTCGGCGAGTGGCACGCCTTCCAGAACGCGGTCCTCCAGGAGGCCGTCTACGAGATGCTGGACCCGACGCACCGCGCGGCGATCCACTGCAGCGCGCTCGCCTACTGGCGGGCGCAGGTGGCGGCCGGCTCGACCGGCGGCCTCCGCGCGCTCG
Source organism: Sorangium sp. So ce176 (assembly GCF_051519835.1). Classification (NCBI taxonomy): domain Bacteria; kingdom Pseudomonadati; phylum Myxococcota; order Polyangiales; family Polyangiaceae; genus Sorangium; species Sorangium sp. So ce176. The sequence goes on along the minus strand of NZ_CP150371.1, from coordinate 7,561,811 downwards.
CGCGCCACGCCGCCGCGCGCGGCGAGCGCGCCGAGGCCGCCGACGCCCACCTGGCGCTCGGCGACCTCGCGGCCGCGCGGCACGACGCGGTCGAGGCGGACCGGCGCTACGACGCCGCGCTCCACGTCGCCGACCTGGACGACGCCGCCCGGCGCGTTCGGGCGCTCGCGGGCCGCGGCAGGAGCCGCTACCGCATGTGCCGCCTCCAGGAGGCGCGCGCCGATTTCGGCGATGCGCTCGCGCTCACCCGCGCGCTCGGCGACGCGCACAGCGAGGCGACGCTCCTGCTCGAGGACGCGACAGCGCTCGACTGGGCGTTCGACTTCGAGGAGTCGGCGCGCCGCGTGGCGGAGGCGCGGCCGCTCGTCGAGGCGCTCGGCTCGCCCGAGCTCTCCCTGCGCCTCCGGGTCGCCGAGGGGCGGACCTTGTGGCGGCGGGGGCGGACCGAGGCGTCGACAGCGGAGCTCGCGGCGTGCGCCGAGCGCGCCGCGGCGTCGGGCGACTACGACGCCCGCGTCCTCGCCCTGATGATGCTGTCGTTCCAGCTCGCGTCCGCGGGGCGCTGCGACGAGGCCGAGGTCGCCTTCCGGGACCTCATCGCGCTGGCGGCGGGCGCCGGCGACCTGTTCCACCTGTGCGCCGCGTACACGAACCGCACGGCGCTGTGGGCCTGGAGCTGGTCCTTGCCGGGCGCTGTCGACGACCTGCGGCGCGCCGTCGATCTCGCGCGCGAGCTCGGCAATCCCTCGCTGGAGAAGGTCGCCTCGTACAACGTCGCCGTGCTGCTCCACTGGAGCGACAGGCAGCGCGAGGCGCTCGCGCTCGCCCGGCGCTCCCGCTGGCTGGAGGAGCAGTCCTCGGAGCGCCCGATGCCCCAGACGGCGATCTTGATCGGGCAGATTCACCTCGCGCTCGACGAGTACGAGCAGGCGAATCAGCTCGTCCTCTGGGTCGAGCGATCCTGCGCCCTCGGCCCCGGCGACCTCGCCGACTACACCTTGCTCCGGCTCGTGATCGCCGAGGTCGGGGGCCGGCCGGCTGGCCCGCCCTCTCTCTCGTGGAGCGCGGCGATCGAGCTCGCGAAAGAGCTGCCCTTCGTCGAGGTCACGCTGCTGCTCCTGTACTGGCGCGCGCGGACGGCGCTGCGTCGAGGACACACCGATGAGGCCGCGGAGGCGCTCGCGGCCGCGCGGGAGCGCCGCGGGGACAGCCCCATGTGGCTGTCCCGCTTCGGCGAGCTCGAGCGCGCTCTGGACGAAGCCTCACGTCCATTGGACCTTGGTCCAATGTTGTCGGCCTGAGTCACAGAGTATGTTCGTCCCGTGTTCGGGTAAGTCCGTAGTTCCGTACAACCAGCGAGTACCAGTTTTCAGTATTGCGTGTCTTTCGCCGAGATGAAAGAATCGCAATTACGGGAAGAGCGAGAGTGTCGGGGGCTCCGGCGCCTCGATTCCCTTGAGATCTCGGGTGTTTCCCGGAGGAGAGCTGAATGTTGTCGATCCGATCCGTCGCAGTCGGTCTCGTTGGCGCTTGTGTGCTCACGGCGGGGTGCCTCGGTCCCTCGGACACCGCGCCGGTCGGGTCGGCGGAGCTGCCGGCGCGGCGCGAGGTGGCGCCCATCGGCGTCAACGGCCTGAAGCCCGGCGACTTCTGGAACGCGACCAACCGCGCCGCGCTCCGTGCGCTCGGCGGCGCTGCGCTCGTCGCCGCCGGGGACGCCCTGGTCGCGACGCCGCTGCTCGCGACCGCCGGTGGGCGGAGCGTTCTCGATCATCTCGTGCGCTGCGCGCTGCCCCTCGATGGCGTCGTCTACGACCCTGGCGGCGAGGCGTTTTACGGCGAGTTCGGGTTCGCGCCGGAGTGGACCGGGCGCGCCCTCAACACATCGGAGCAGCGGTGGGTGTCGGCGTGCATGTTCCAGCACCTGAACGGCTCCGGCGAGCACGTCGATATCCTGCTGGACGGCAGGCACCCGTCCCTCGATTTCTCCCGCGACGAGGAGCCGTTCGCCGAGTTCATCGTCGAGGACGCCACGACGTACGGCAACGCCTTTCTCTCCGGGGCCATCGTCGGATTCACCTGCATCAACCCCGACCTTGCGGGGGCGCTGTCGGCGCTCTCGCTGAGCTGCCCGCTGGACCTCAACCTCCTCGTCCTGGAGCGCTCCTGCGGGCTCCTGCCGACGTGCGGGATGGCGTTCGTCGGGGTCTGCGATCTGGCCTGCACGAAGGACGCCGCCGGCGACCAGACGTGCCACACGCTCCCGCTGCTCGGGCCGCTCCTCTCACCGCTGCTCGGGTCGGCCTACCCCGAGACGATCCGGACCGAGCTGCGCGCCAGCGACGTCCTCCCGCTCTACTCCGGCTGCGGCCTGCTCTGAGCGCGCCGCGCGCGGCCCGTCCGGAGCCCGGGTCAGGCGCCGCGCCGGCTCGCTACGTCCCGAGCCGCGCCTTGAGCTGCTGAATCGCCTCCGCGATCGCCTTGTCGTCGCGGAAGCAGCACGGATCGGTCCGCCTGCACCGCGCGCCGTGCAGCACCTGGAGCTCGAACAGCGTGCGCTCGTCGCCCTCGGCGGCGGCGCGGCCGAAGAGCGCCCGCTTGCCGTTGCACGTGGCCTTGCGGAACGCGTAGGTGACGCGGAGCGCGGGCGTCGCGCGCGCCATCACCGCGGGCCGCGCCAGGATCTCGCTGGCGCGCCGGGCGGCCTTCGTGCCGCCGCGCGCGCGCACCACGTCGAGCAGCACGTCCAGCCCGCCGGTGCCCAGCTTGTTCGTGAGCAGATCGAAGACCTGATCCGCCGCCGGGTTGTCCTCCTCGAACGCGATCCCTGCCACGGTGGCCAGGACCTCCTCGCGCAGGCCCCTGCTCAGCAGCATCTCCGGGTCGGCCTCCGCGAGGGCCAGCATCGATCGCGCCGCGTTCACCCAGTTCCTTGTCGCCGCCGCCCGGCTGAGCTGCGCGCGCACCGCCCGGGCGCCGGTTGGGTCGTCCTCGGGCGGCGCGGTCGCCGGCGGCGCCGGAGGCGGCGCGGCTGGCGCGGGAGGGGGCTCCACGGCGGCCACCGCGGGCGCCGCCGGGGTCGCCGCGGGCCGCCGCAGGGCGAGCCAGACAGCGCCGCCGCCGATCGCGAGCGTCGCCAGGCCCGCCAGCGCCACCGCGAAGGAGACCCAGCCGGACGAGGGCCTGGCCCGGCGGTGCGCGTGCGCGAGCAGGGTCCGCCGCGGCCCCGACCACGCCGGCTGAGCCCTGGGCGCGGCCTGCCCGGCCTGCCCCGGCGCGGCCTGCCCGGCCTGCCCCGGCGCGGCTTGCCCGGCCTGCCCCGGCGCGGCTTGCCCGGCCTGCCCCGGCGCGGCCTGCCCGGCCTGCCCCGGCGCTGTCGTCGCGACAGCCGCCGGAGCCGGCGTCGCGGCGCGCGCGACTGCCGCCAGCGCCTCATCGAGCGCCGCGATCGCGTCGTTCGCCGTCTGGTAACGGAACGACGCGTCGTGCTCCATGAGCCGCGCCACGACCTGCTCGACCTCGCGGGGCACCTCCAGATCCGGCGCGCGCGCGCGGAGCGGAGGCGGCCCGTCCGGCCCCTGCTGCTTGAGCCGCTCCATGAGGTTCTTCGCGTCGAACGGGTGCTGTCCGGTGAGCATCTCGTAGAGCACGAGCCCGAGCGCATACAGGTCCGCGCGCGCGTCCACCGCGTCCATCCCGCGCAGCGCCTCCGGCGCGAGGTAGGCGAGCGTGCCGAACACCTCGCCGGCGCTGGTGAGGGCGGGGCGCGGGCTCGACGTCTTGCGGACCTGGCTCGACAGGAGATCGACATCCACCTTCGCGAGCCCGAAGTCGATGAGCCGCACCTGATCGTGCGTGTCGAGCAGGATGTTCTGCGGCTTCACGTCGCGGTGGACGATCCCCTTCTCGTGCGCCGCCGACAGCGCCGACGCGATCTGGCGCGCGACGCGGAGCGCCCGCGCCGGCTGCAGCCGCCCCCCCGCTGTCACCTCCTTGAGCGGCGTGCCCGCGACGTACTCCAGGATGAGGAAGTACGACGCGTCGTCGAGCTGACCGAAGTCGATGGCCGCGACGACGTTCGGGTGCCGGATGTGCGCGCCAGCGACCGCCTCGCGCTCGAACCGCGCCACGAGCTCCGGCATCCGCCGCGCGATCGGCCTGAGCAGCTTGATCGCGACCTGCTTGCGGAGGTGCACCTGCTCGCCGCGGTACACGGCGCCCATCCCGCCCTCGCCGATCAGCTCGTGGACGCGGTAGCGCCCCGAGATCAGGCTCCCGACCAGCGCGTCGTCGCCCGCGGCGGCGGCCGCCGCCTCGATGTCCTCGGCGAGCGCCGAGCTCGAGAGCTCCTCCGGAGGCGGCGCCGCCGGCGCGCCGGGCCGCGCCACCGTCAGCTCCTCGATGTAGGCCGACTCCAGCGGCTCCTCGGATCCCGGCGTCTCCGGCATGGGGCGCAGGATATCAGGAGAGCCGGCGCCCCTGGCAACCGGCGCGGCGCGCACGTCCGCCGCGGGTGCGCGGGAGTGCGCGCCGCGGGGCGACGCGCCTCACAGGAGGAACGATACGCCCAGCGAGAACGCGGGATACCCGAGTCGCATCGTCAGCGTGACGTTCTCCGTGAAGTGGAAGCGCCCTCCGACGAACACGACAGGCGAGATCCCGGGGAGCACGCGCCGGTCCACGTCGCCGAGGTAGAGCGAGAGCCCCGGCTCGCCGAAGACGGACCACCGCCGGTGAAGCCAGAAGTTCCACTGCATCACGACCGAGCCGAACAGGTAGTTCGACGCGTCCCCGTACGCGTCGACCTCGGTGCAGACGCGCGTGCCCGCAGGCCCGTTCTCGTACCGCGTGCAGTCGCCACGGTAGTTTCCTCTGCCGCCGTAATGGATGCCGTCGAGGCCGAAGCCGATACCGACCGAGTCGTTGAGCTTCTGGATGAAGCCGTTGGGGGCGATGTCGATGGTGGCGCGGAACCCGGCGCCGACGCCCGCCCCGACGCCGGGGCCCAGCGGCTCGAACGGCGCGATGAGCAGGTGCGGCTCCAGCTCGACCTTGTAATCGGGGCGGTCGCCGGGGCGCTTGATCGTCATCTGCGCTTCGCCGACCCCGGCCCACCCGAGGGTCAGCGCCACGAACGAGAGCGCAGCGGCCAGCAGGCGCGGCGCGCGAAGCTGCGAAGTCATCGCTGTCTGCATGATCTCGGTCTCCATCAGCATGCGCCGCACGCGCGCGAGCCGTTCGGGCACATCACCGGCGCGCCGCCGTCGAGGCAGGTGACGCGGCACTCGCCGGCCACGTTCTCGCAGAACACCTCGCACGAGCCCCGGCACTCGACCTCGCATGTCGCGACGTTGCGGCAGGTCACGACGCTGTTCGACCCGACGACGACGCCGCACCGGCTGGTGTCGTGGCACTCGTACCGGCAGCCGCGGTCGCAGATGGCGCCGCACGACGCGGTGTTGTGGCAATCGAGGTCGCAGTCGTCCCCGCAGGAGGCCGAGCACTCGTCGACGTCGAAGCACTCGAACGAGCACCCGTGCTCGCAGACGGCGCCGCAGCGATCCATCTGAAAGCAACGCTGGTCGCAATTGTCACCGTCGCAGCCGAGGTAACACTCGTCTCCCTGGGAGCACTCGCACGCGTCTCCCTCCACGCAGGCGCCGGTGTTCCAGCAGCTCGCCAGGCCGAGGCCCGCGAGGAGCGTGAGCAAAGTCAGTGCATAGAAGCGCATGGCCGGGCGAGCATACCGTCGCCACCCGAAAGTGTCACGAAATCCGCGGAGGTACGCCCGCCGCGGGGCTCACCACCGCGTCCAGCGGGAGATGCGCCTCACGCGGGTATGGAGGGTGCCGTCGCTGGCGAGCGCGAGCCGCTCCGCGATGTGCGTCCCGAGATGGGGACCCCAGCCACCGTCGTTGAACGGATCGTCCGCGTCCGATCCGAGGTTGTACTCCCAGCACTGCGCGTAGTGCTGCGTGACGTTCTGGTGAAGGAGCGCGCAGTTCCCCGGGGACGGGTCGCCGTCGTGATCGCGGGACGACCAACCCGACATGAAGTGGGCGACGAAGATGTCGGCGCTCCCTGCCACGTGCGCGGGGCGGAGGAGCCTCATGGTCTCCGCGTCGATGCCCTCCGCTGTCGCGCGCAGGACCTCCTCGACGGTCCCCTCGAGATCCTCGATCTCGTCGCGGTACTCTCGACCGACGAGGTAGAGGGAGCCCCTGTAGAAGTTCTGACCGGGCGCCGGCTCTCCCCTGGTCCCGAGCCGCTCGGCGTAAGGGATGTTCCAGAACGGCAGCGTCTTTCCCGCCTCCGACCCGACGCTGTTGTAGAGGAGCGCCCACCCGCCGCCGTCCGTCACCAGATCGCAATACGCGTCGAACTCCGGCTCAGGCCCTGGCCCGTCCGGATCGAGCGCGTAGACGTCGCTCGGCAGGCCGCGCGGGACGTCCCCGCACCGGGCGTACGTGCACCCCTTGTTCACGACGCCGTCACAGTCCTCGTCCTCGGCGGTGTCGCAGCGATCGGGCGCCGGCAGCACCTGGCCAGCGCACGGGCCGTACCCCTCGCCCTGCTCGTCGCAGGCCCTCACGCCGGCGCGGCAGGCGCCGCGGTTCAGCGTGCCGGGCGGCCCGCCGTAACAGGCGTCCTGGCTGCCAGGATCGCAGGGGCGCCCGCCGCCGCCGCCGCTCGCGGCCGCGTCACCGCCGCCGCCGCTCGCGGCCGAGCCGCCGCCGCCAGCCGCGCCGGCCTCGTCGAAGCTCCGCACCTTGGTCGAGCAGGACGGCGCGGCCGTGAGCAACACGATGGCTGCGCAGCAGGCTCCTGCGAGCGAGCCCTCGCCGAGGACGATGCGACCTTTGCGTGTGCGAGCGTCTGCCACGCTTCCTTATACACCAGCCGCCGCGGCGTGTGCACCGGCCGCGCGCGGGCGGTGGTCGGGGGCTCCGCCGCTGCGCGCGCCCCGCCGGCGGTCGTCACAGGGGGCGGGCGTGGGCCGGGATCTGGCCGCTCTGCAGCGCGAAGGTGATGGCGCTCTGGAGGGTGCTCTTCGTGAGGATGCCCGCCAGATCGAGCCCCAGCCCGACGAGCGTCTGCGCCACCGCCGACCGGATGCCGGTCAGGATGGTCCTTGCGCCGAGGAGCTGCAGCGCCCTGGCTGTGTCGACGAGCGCGGAGGCGACGCGCGTGTCGATCTCCTTGAGCCCTGTCACGTCGAGGATGACAATCTGCACCTGCGTCGACTGGACTCCATCGAGCGCGACCGACATCACCTGTCCGATCCGCTCCGAGTCCATCTGACCCACGAGCGGCATGACCACGATGCGATCGGTGATCGGGATGAGCGGCGTCGACATCGCCTGCATCGAGTCGCGGAGCCGCGCGAGCGTCCGCTCGAGCTCCCCGAGCACCTCCTTGTAGGGGGTGACGTCGTGGGCGGTGCCGTAGACGAGGCGGCGCGACGGCTCCTCGGTCGCGTCCATGTGCGCGGTCCACGCCAGCCACCTGTACGAGCCGTCCTTGCACTCATAGCGGTTGTCGAACCGGATGGTCGTGCGGCCCTGGAACAGGGCGGTGGCCTCGGCGACAGTCGCCTCGCGGTCGTCGGGATGAACGAAATCGATGAACGGCCTCGCGGTCATCTCCTCGGGGGACCAGCCGAGGGTCTGCTGCCAGGCCGGGTTCGCGTGGCGGAAATACCCGTCTGCGTCCAGCGTCACGAGCAGGCCCACCGAGACCCGGAACAGCTTCTCGTACACCGTGGCGAGCTCCGTCACCCGCGCGAGCTGCTCCGCCCGCTCCCGGTCGCTCGTCACGTCGATCGCCGTGGCGTAGATGAGGCGCTGCTCGGGGGCGTCGGCCATGTCCACGCTCGCGGCCCAGCCGAGCCACCTGTACGACCCGTCCTTGCACCGATAGCGGTTATCGAACCGGACCGTCGTGTGGCCCTGCAAGAGGCCGGCCGTCTCCGCGAGCGTGGCCTCGCGATCGGCCGGGTGGACGAAATCGATGAACGGCTTGCCCCTGAGCTCGTCGAGCGACCAGCCGAGCGTCCGCTCCCAGGCGGGGTTCAGATCTTGAAAGTGGCCGCGCGCGTCCGCCGTGGCCAGCAGTCCTGCGGAGACCTGGAAAAGCTTTTCGTAGCTCAAGCCCGCGTCCTCCCCTGTGCGGTCACGGCGCGCGCTTCCCCGCTGCGTCCGTCCGCCTGTCCGCTGTTCCCAGAACGCAGGTGAGCGCCGTCCGCCGGAGCGCGCGGGCGCGCGGCCAAAGCGAGGTCGACCCCACCGATGCGTCGAAGCTCGCTTGTCCACGAGATCGACTTTTATGTCAAGGGCGTCGGTGGCCCCCTGGCGGCGACCGAAAGGAGCGGCCGGAGCCGTGGGTAGGCGCGCGTCTCTGGCCGGCGCCCACTGCGCGCGTCTCTGGCCGGCGCCCACTGTCGGTGTCCCCACGGTTGCCAGGCCACCATGAGGCGGGTAGGGTCCGCGCCTACAAGGAGTGGACCATGACAGTCTCTGCGATTTTCGACCCGGCGCGCTGGCGTGAGGTCGAAGGGTTCTCGTTCGAGGACCTCACGTACCACCGCGCCCTCGACCAGGGCACCGTGCGCATCGCGTTCAACCGCCCCGAGGTGCGCAACGCGTTTCGCCCGCGCACCGTCGACGAGCTGTACACGGCGCTCGAGCACGCGCGCACGACCGCGGACGTGGGTTGTGTGCTGATCACCGGCAACGGGCCCTCTCCCAGGGACGGCGGCTGGGCGTTCTGCTCCGGCGGAGACCAGCGCATCCGCGGGAAGGATGGATACAAGTACGAGGGCGAGAGCGCGGGGCAGGCCGATCCGGCGCGGCTCGGCCGACTCCACATCCTCGAGGTGCAGCGGCTCATCCGGTTCATGCCCAAGGTGGTCATCGCGGTGGTGCCCGGCTGGGCGGCCGGCGGAGGTCACAGCCTCCATGTCGTCTGCGACATGACCCTCGCGAGCCGAGAGCACGCGATGTTCAAGCAGACGGACCCGGACGTCGCGAGCTTCGACAGCGGGTACGGCTCGGCGCTGCTCGCGCGGCAGGTCGGGCAGAAGAAGGCGCGGGAGATCTTCTTTCTCGGGCTCGACTACACGGCAGAGCAGGCGGCGGCGATGGGGATGGTCAACGCCGTCGTCCCCCACGCCGAGCTCGAGGAGGAGGCGCTCCGGTGGGGCGCGATCATCAACTCGAAGAGCCCCACCGCGATGCGGATGCTGAAGTACGGTTTCAACCTGCCTGACGAGGGGCTGGTCGGACAGCAGCTCTTCGCCGGAGAGGCGACGCGGCTCGCCTACGGCACGGAGGAGGCGCAGGAGGGCCGAGACGCCTTTTTAGAGAAGCGCCGTCCCGACTTCAAGCGCTTTCCCTGGCACTACTGATCGAGGCGCGCCGCCCGGTCCCCGGCGCGCGCCGCCGCCCGCCCCGGGCGGCAGACGATCGCGCGCAAGTGTCCGAAATTTATAATAAAAATCCCGTTGATCCCGGCGCTCGCGGCGCGGCTGTCGCGGCCGCCTGTTCGGGTATGCTTGCAAAATTTTGCTGTTGACGCACGGGATACGGCGCGTTCACAACGCCGCGACGCGTGATCTCGATGACGCCGCAACGCGTGATACCCGGAGCGACGACGTCACGAGATCTCGACGCTCCCTGGGCCTGCATCTGCGCTTGACAAGGACACGGACTCCATCGATTGTGGCGCGGTCATAAGGTTCCGTGCGCGTCGTCTCTGCTGCGGGACTGTCAACTTTAGCTGGAGATGCTGATGATGCTTTTGGCTTCAAGGTCGGCTGGTTGGAGGCGTTCGTGGCTGTCTCTGGGGGGGCCGCTCCTTCTGGCGCTCGTGGGCGGCCTCGCCGCCGTCGGCTGCGGCGGCGACGATCCCTCGAATGGCACGGGCGGGTCGGGCGCGTCGGGGACGGGCGGCGCCGGGGGCGCGGGCGGCGCCGGGGGCGCGGGCGGCGCGGGCGGCGCGGGCGGCGGCGAGGAGCAGGTCGAGACGGTGCCGCCGTCCGGCGATGAGCTGATCCGCGTCAACCAGGTCGGGTACCTGCCGAACGCAGCCAAGTTCGCGACGGTCGTCGCGGCGTCGGACAAGCCGCACGAGTGGCAGCTCGTCGACGCGGGCGGCACGGTGATGGCCCGGGGGGCGACCCGGGTCGTGGGCAACGACGCGAGCTCCGGCGAGCACGTGCACACCATCGACTTCACCGACTTCGTCGCGGCCGGCCAGGGGTTCACGCTGCGCGTCGGGGACGTGTCGAGCCACCCGTTCGACGTGAGCCCGACCATCTACTCTCAGATGAAGTACGACGCGCTCGCTTACTTCTATCACAACCGCTCCGGCATCGAGATCCTGGAGCAGTACGTGGGCGCGGACCACGCGCGCCCGGCGGGGCACATGCCGGACCAGGCGCCCTGCGCCGAGGGCATCGGCTGCACGTACACGCTCGACGTCACCGGCGGGTGGTACGACGCCGGCGATCACGGCAAGTACGTGGTGAACGGCGGTATCTCCGCGTGGACGCTGCTGAACCAGTACGAGCGCCTCGTCGCGCTCGGGTCCACCGTGGGCGACTTCGGCGACGGCAAGCTGAAGATCCCCGAGAACATGAACGAGATCCCGGACCTCCTCGACGAGGCCCGGTGGGAGATCGAGTTCTTCCTCAAGATGCAGGTGCCCGAGGGCGAGGCCAACGCGGGCATGGTGCACCACAAGATCCACGACGCGACGTGGACCGGCCTGCCGCTGGCCCCGCACGAGGATCTGGAGCCGCGGTATCTGCGCCCGGTCAGCACGGCGGCGACGCTCAACGTGGCCGCCTCCGCGGCGCAGGCGGCGCGCATCTGGCGCGAGCTCGACCCCGCGTTCTCCGAGGCGTGCCTCGAGGCCGCGACGCGGGCGTGGGACGCGGCGAAGGCGAACCCGAAGGTCATCCCGAACGAGGGCGAGGTCGTGGGCGGCGGCGCCTACGGCGACGGCGAGCTGAGCGACGAGTTCTACTGGGCGGCCGCCGAGCTCTTCATCACCACGGGCGACGCCAAGTACCAGGCCGAGCTCGCCGCCTCGCCCTACAGCGAGGAGCTCCTCGGCGCGCCCGGCACGTTCAGCGCCATGACGTGGGGGCAGGTCGACGGGCTGGGCGCCATCTCGCTCGCCGTCGTCGACGCCCAGCACGCCGCGGCGGAGCGCGAGGCGGCCCGGACCCAGCTGACCGCCATCGCCGACAAGTACCTCGACGTCCTCGGCGCGGAGGGGTACCGGGTGCCCTTCAAGGCGGACGAGACCGGGTATCCCTGGGGCTCCAACTCGTTCGTGCTCAACAACATGGTCGTCCTGGCGCTGGCGCACGACTTCACCGGCGAGCAGAAGTACCTCGACGGCGTTGTGTCGGGCGCGGACTACATCCTCGGGCGCAACGCGATGGACAAGTCCTATGTCTCCGGCTACGGCGAGAGCCCGCTGAAGAACCCGCACCATCGCTTCTGGGCTGCCCAGATCAGCGACGAGTACCCGGCCGCCCCGCCGGGAGCTGTCTCCGGTGGACCCAACACCGCGCGGCAGGACCCGGTGGCCATGGAGCAGATCGACGCCGCGTGCGCGCCCCAGAAGTGCTATATCGACGACATCGAGGCGTGGTCGGTCAACGAGATCACGATCAACTGGAACGGCCCGTTCGCGTGGGTCGTGTCCTGGCTCGACGAGAAGGGCACCCAGGCCGGCCAGTGACGTGAAGCGCCGTGCGGTCACACCGACCCACGGCCCCCACGCACCGCCGGGCCCCCACGAACCGCCGCCCGGCCCCGGCCACCACGGCGGGGCCAGCGGTGGCGAGCGCCGCGCGCTACAGCGCGCGATGTGCGATTGGCCGCGACAGCCGTCCAGCATCTGCTAGATTGCGCGGCTTTCATGAATCCAGAATCACTGATCGACGCCTTGCCCGCGCCGCTCGCGGGCGCGCTCGCCCGCCGCGGCTTCACCTCCCTCACCCCCGTTCAACAGGCCGTCCTCGCGCCGGAGCTCGCCGGCCGCGACCTCCGCGTCTCGTCGCAGACCGGCTCGGGAAAGACAGTGGCCATCGGCCTCGCGCTCGCCCCCCGCCTCGAGCGCGCCGTCGCCGAGCGCGCCGCCGCGGCCTCGCCCGAGGGCGCGCCCCGGGCCGCGGCCGCCCCTGCCGCGGTGATCATCGCCCCCACGCGCGAGCTCGCCGCGCAGATCGCCGGCGAGCTCGGCTGGCTCCTCGCGCCCCTCGGCGCGCGCGTCGCCTGCGTCACCGGCGGCACGAGCTTCGGCGCGGAGGCGCGCTCGCTGCGCCGCGATCCGCTCGTCATCGCCGGCACGCCCGGCCGCCTGCTCGACCACCTCGAGCGCGGGACCGTCGATCCGCGCGGCGTCGTCGCCCTCGTGCTCGACGAGGCGGACCAGATGCTCGACCTCGGCTTCCGCGACGAGCTCGAGGCGATCGCCGGCCGGATGCCCGGGGACCGCCAGACCCACCTCGTCTCGGCCACCTTCTCGCGCGACGTCCGCGCGCTCGCCGATCGCTTCCAGCGGGACGCGGTGAGCGTCGAGGGCACGCGCCCCGGCGCGGCCAACGGCGACATCGCGCACGTCGCGCACCTCGTGCTGCCGGCCGAGCGCGACGCGGCGCTCGTGAACCTGCTGCTCCTCGCGCCCGGCGAGCGCACGCTCGTCTTCGTTCGCACGCGCGAGGGCGCCGCCGAGCTCGCCGACAAGCTCACCGCGATGGGCCTGCCCGCGGGCGCCCTGAGCGGCGACCTCGAGCAGCGCGAGCGCACGCGCACGCTCGACGCGTTCCGCTCGGGCGCCATCACCACGCTCGTCGCGACCGACGTCGCCGCGCGCGGCATCGACGTGCCCGAGGTCGGGCGCGTCATCCACGCCGATCCCCCGGGCGACCCCGAGATCTACACGCACCGGAGCGGCCGCACCGGCCGGGCGGGCCGCAAGGGGACGAGCGTGCTGCTCGTCGCGCCGTTCGCGCGAGAGCACGCGCTCAGGCTGCTCCGGCGCGCGCGCGTCGAGGTCACGTTCCGGCCCACCCCGTCGCCCGCCGACGTGCTGCGCGCCGCCGACGAGCGGCTCGCGGCCGAGCTCGCCCCCGCGCGGCGGGTCGACGCGGCCGGCGCGGCCGACGCGGGCGCCGACGCTGCGGCCGGAGAGCGCGCCGCCGACGCTGCGGCCGGAGAGCGCGCCGCCGACGCTGCGGCCGGAGAGCGCGCCGCCGACGCGGCCGGAGAGCGCGCCGCCGAGGCTTCCGGAGAGCGCTCGCGCGAGCGGTCGGGCCCCGCGCCCGAGCCGCGGCTCCTGCAGCTCGCCGCGCGCCTGCTCGCGGACATGGACGCCACCGAGCTCGTCGCGGCGCTCCTCGCGCGGGCGAAGCACACAGGCCCCTGCGCGCCGCAGCCCGTCACCGCCGTCGCGCCGCCCCGGTCCGAGCCGCCGTCGCGCGATCGCGCCGGTCACCGCGGCGACGCCGCTCGCCACGGCGGCGCCGTGTACCGCTCCGCCGGTCGTCGCGACGACGCCGGCCGCCTCGGCGGCGCTGCTCTCCGAGGCGACGTCGCTCGCCGCGGCGACGTCGCTCGCCGCGGCGACGCGGAGCACGCCCCGCGCCTGCCGTTCGTGCCCTTCGAGGTCAACTGGGGGGAGCGCCACGGCGCCGACCCCCGGCGCCTGCTCGCCCTCGTGTGCCGCCGCGGCGGCGTGTCGAGCCAGCAGATCGGCGCGATCCGGATCGGCAGCACAGCGTCCGTCGTCGAGGTGGCCTCCCCCGCGGCGCCCGACTTCGCGCGCGCGGTCAACCAGCCCGACGCGCGCGACGCGCGGATCCGCATCGTTCGCGCGAGCTCGATGCGCGTCGACAGGCCGGAAGACCGGCCGCCGCCGCGCCGGCCGCTGGGCCCGCGCGCTACGGGATAATTGCCTTGAAAGGCAGGGGTTTCCTGATTTCTTGACGACCTCGGGTGTTGTACAAGGGACGGGTGAACCGAAGCCCGAACAACAAGCCAGCCACACGCCGTCCTGCGAGCCCGGCCGCGGTGCTCGCAGCATTGCTCGGTCTTGCCCTCGTCGGATGCGGCGGCAGCGTGCCCCCGCCGAACGACCAGCTCGCCGCGTCGCAGGCCGCCATCCGCGCGGCCGACGAGGTGGGCGCCGGGGCTGACCCGCAAGCCACCCTCCACCTGAAGCTCGCCAACGAGCAGATCGAGCAGGCCAGGCAGCTCATGCAGGCCGGCGAGAACGAGGCCGCGCTGCCGCTCCTCGAGCGCGCCGAGGCGGACGCCGAGCTCGCGCTGGCGATCGCGAAGGCGCGCGCCACGCAGGCCCAGGCGCAGGACGCGCTGAAGCAGGTCGAGCAGCTCGAGCAGGCGGGGATCAAGTGAAGCGAGAGGTGAAGGTGATGGCTTCTGGGGTGAAGATCCTGTCCTTGCCGGGCCGGTCCCTCGCGCTGTGCGCGGCGCTCTACGCGGCGTCGGGGTGCAGCGCGGCGCTGCCGCCGAAGGAGCTCGTCGAGGCCCGCACGAGCTACAAGCGCGCGGCCCAGGGCCCGGCGGCGAGCCTCGCGCCCGCCCAGCTCGACACGGCGAAGCAGGCGCTCTCCCGCGCCGAGGGGGCGTTCAACGAGGACCCCGAGGCGCAGCAGGCGCGCGACCTCGCCTACATCGCCGACCGCAAGGCGCGGGAGGCCGAGGCGGCGGCGGCGCTCGAGCAGGCGCAGCGCGACAAGGCCGAGGCCGAGGCGAGCTTCAAGGAGCTCTCGCACCAGCAGCTCGCCACCGCGAAGGACGCGCTGCAGACGAACCAGCAGCAGATCGAGCGCGAGCGCCAGGCGCGCGCCCAGGCCGAAAGCGCGCGGGTCCAGGCCGAGAGCGCGCGCGGCGAGGCCGAGAAGGCCCGCAAGGAGGCCGAGGCGGCGCGGCGGGAGGCCGAGCGCGTCGCGAACGCGGCGCTCGCGAGCCTGAAGGAGATCGCCGCGGTGAAGGAGGAGAAGCGCGGCGTTGTCATCACGCTCTCCGGCGCCGTGCTCTTCGCCTCGGGCAAGTCCGAGCTCCTGCCGATCGCCAAGGAGAAGCTCAACCAGGTCGCGACCACCCTGAAGGACCAGGGCTCGCCGCCGCTCCGGATCGAGGGGCACACCGACTCGACCGGCTCCGCCCAGGCGAACCGCAAGCTCTCGCTCGAGCGCGCCGACGCCGTGAAGGCCCACCTCATCAGCGTGGGGCTCCCCGCCGACAAGATCTCGACCGTCGGCCACGGGCCGGACCGCCCGGTGGCGGACAACGCGAGCGTCGAGGGCCGCGCCAACAACCGGCGCGTCGAGATCATCGTCAATCCCACCAACACGCAGTGATCCGCGCCGAGGGGCCGCGCGCCCCTCCGGGGTGGCGGCCCGGCGCGCGCGACTCCCTGGGAGCGCAACGTCACCACGGGCTTCCGCGTTGTGTCGCGGCCGCCCGCGGTGATAAGCACCGCGCGTGATCGGACGCTTTTTCCGCGGCATCTGGCAGGAGTACGTGATCGACCTGCGCGACCGGCTCGACGCCGAGGCCGCGCTCTACCGGACCACAACGCCGGCGGGTGAGGTCAGCCGCCGTATCGTGAGCGTGTTTCTCACGGTGATCGGCGTGCTCATCTTCGTCCGCTTCGCCGGCAACGAGAACGACACGCGCTGGATGGTCCAGGGCCTGCGCGCCGTGGGCCTCGACGACCTCGCGGCGCGGCTCCACGACGCGCTGAACACCTCTCCGGACCGCCGGTTTCACCAGCGGATCGTCTGGGCGGTCGGCCGCCTCACCGGCTATCTGGTCCCGACCCTCCTCGTCGCCCGCCTCGTGCTGCGCGACCCGATCCGGAGCCTCGGCCTGCGCGTCCGCGGGACGGCGCGGCACCTGTCCATCTATGCCTTCTTCTTCGCGGTGATGGCGCCCGTGCTGTACGTCGCGTCGCTCTCGCCGGCCTTCCAGGCGAAGTACCCTTATTACAAGCTCGCGCGGGGCGAGGACCTGTGGCCGTGGTTCTGGGGGTGGGAGGCCCTCTACGCCGCGCAGTTCGTCGCGCTGGAGTTCTTCTACCGCGGCTTCTTCATCCACGGGATCCGCCGCGCGCTCGGCTATTCATCCATCTTCGTCATGATGGTGCCTTACACGATGATCCATTTCGGCAAGCCGCTGCCCGAGACCCTCGGCTCGGTGCTCGCCGGGTTCATCCTCGGCACGGTGAGCCTGAAGAGCGACTCCATCTGGGGCGGGTGCGCGATCCACGTCGCTGTCGCGACGTCGATGGACCTGCTCTCCCTCTCCCACCAGGGGCTCTTGTAGCGAAGCTCGACGCTCCCGCGCGGACGGCGGCTCTTTCTTTCTCACGCTGTCGCGGGGCGGGAGGCCGGGGATGGACGTCAGGCCAGGGTCCTGCCGCCGTTCACGGACAGCTTCTGGCCCGTGATGAACCTGGCGGCGTCGGACGCGAGGAACGCGACGGCATCGCCGATCTCGTCCGGCGTCCCCATGCGCCGGAGCGCGTTGCCCGACGCGTAGGACTGCTTCTGGGCGTCGGTGAGGCCCTCGCTGGCGTGGCGCTCGACAGGGATCCAGCCGGGCGCGACCAGGTTGACCGTGATCCCCCACGGGCCGAGCTCCTGCGCCCACGAGCGCGTGAGGCCGAGCTGCGCGCCCTTCGCCGAGACGTAGCTCGAGAACTCGGGGACGCCCTGCTCGAACACCTCGGAGCCGATGTTGATGATCCGCCCCGCGCGGCGCTCCTTCATCTCGGGCACCACCGCCTGCGAGAGGAGGACCGGGCTCTTCACGAAGAACTCGAGCTGGTCGAGGCAGTGACGCCAGGTCAGCTCCTCGAGCTTCGCGTACGGCTGCGGGCCCGTCGCGTTGAGCACGAGCACCTCGACGGGGCCGAAGCGCGCCCGCACCTCGCCCACGAGGCGGAGGACGTCCCGCTCGTCGCGCACGTCGGCCTGGAACGCCTCGGCCTCGCCGCCGTCCCGGCGGATGTCCTCGACCACGCGCGTCGCCCCCTCGCGCCCGCCGAAGTAGTTGATCGCCACCCGCGCGCCGGAGCCCGCGAGCTTGCGCGCGATGGCCGCGCCGAGGCCGCGGGAAGCGCCGGTGACAAGGGCGACTCGTTTCGATAGCTCGTGCGCCATTCAGGGCCTCTCCAGGAGATGGGTGACAGCGGTTCGCTCACCTCCGCGCGGGAGAGCGGCCGCTCTGGCGCGCCTCCGAGAGCCGCGCTCGCCGCGACGGCGCTGCGGGCCGCGCCGCGCAGGGGGTCGAGATCGGTCACGCAGGTGTAGACAGTGTGATCCAGCAATACAAGATTTTTCCGTCTGCCGTTCTTCAATGGCATCGGGTGCGGGCTGCTCGTCCCTCCGAATTCGACGCTGTCTCGACGCAGCGCGCTACTCCACCCGTGCTGGCGGGTGTATGCTGGGTCACATGAAAACGCGCGCCTTTCCTCGGGCCCTTCGACCTCTCGTGATGCTCGCCGTGAGCCCTGCTTTCTGTGCCGCGGTGGGGATCACGGTGGTCCACGCGTGGATCGACGGGCGGCGCAGGGCGGCGCCGGGGCGGCAGCCCGACCTCGCCGCGGCGCGGCATAGGCGCCCCCCCGGGGCGCTGGGGCAGGCACGGCTCTGATCGACACGGTGCGTCCGGCGCGCGGCGGCGGCCCTGGTGAACGGGCGGCTCGGCGCGCGGCTCAGCGCACGAGCAGGAGCCAGAGGAGCGCGGCGGCGGTCGAGGCGAGCGTCACCGGGACCCCCACCCGGGCGTAGGCGCGAAAGCCGATCTCGCGCTCGGCGCCGACGGTCTCGACGACGATGATGTTCGCCACCGAGCCGAGCAGGGTGAGGTTGCCCGCGAGGGTGGAGACAAGGGCCGTCGCGATCCAGGCGAGGTGCGGATCGGGCTGGCTCTGGATGTACGACTCGGCGAGCAGGATGAAGGGGACGTTCGAGACGATCTGACAGCCGACGAGCATCGCGATGCTCAGCCCGAGGACGCCCATCGTCGGCCCCGCGGGCAGGAAGGGGCTGGCCGCGCGCAGCGCCTGCTCGGGCATGCCGGTCTTCTGCAGGCCCGCCACGACGATGAAGAGGGCGCCGAAGAACACGAGCACCGTCCACGAGACCCGCTCGAACAGGCCGGTCGCGTCGCGCCGGTGCAGCAGGATGGCCGCTGTCGCGCCGCCGATCGCCGTCCACGCGAGGTTCGCGCCGAGCACGAAGAGGACCGAGACGACAGCGATGCAGACGAGCGGCGCGAGGGCGCTCGGCCGCGCGTCCCGCGACGACGGCGGCGCGGGCTCGGGCGCGGCCTCGGGGGGGAAGGCGCGCGCCGCGATCCGGCGGCGGAGCAGGAGGTGCAGCGTCACGGCCGTGACGGCGAGCCCGACGAGCGCCGCCGGGCCCGCCTCCAGCAGGTACGTGCGGTACGAGATGCCGGAGAGGTGGCCGACGAGCATGTTCTGCGGGTTGCCCGCGAGCGTGAGCGCGCTGCCGGCGTTGGCGCCCATCGCGAGCGCGAGGAGGTACGGCACGCGATCGAGCCCCGCGCGCCGGGCGGTCCGGTCGACGAGCGGCGCGAGCATCACGCAGACCGAGTCGTTCAGCAGCACCGCGGAGGCGAGCCCGGCGCCGAGCGTGACGAGGTAGAGGAGGCGGACCGGCGACAGGTTCCGCCGCGCGACCCACGCGGCGGCGCGCTCGAAGACGCCGGCCAGCTCGAGCGACGCCGCGAGCAGCATCATCCCGAGCAGGAGGCCGATGGTGTTCGGCTCGATCGCCGCGAACGCCTCGTGCGGGGTCAGGCCGGCGCCGGGGTCGAGCGCGCTCAGGAGGACCATGGCGCACGCGCCGGCGAGCGCGCCGGCAGGGCGTCCGATCGGCAGGACGGCCAGGCGCCGCGCCGCGATGAGCACGTACGTCGCGGCGAACACAAGGAGGACGGACCACACGGCGCGGCATCAGAGCGATCCGGCGCGCGGCTGTCAAACGGCCGCGGCGCGGCGGCCGGGCGGGCGCGGAGGCGCCTCGCCGCCGGCGCGCATTCCGGCTAAGCAGCCACGACCGTGGACCGGCGCGGGGGCGGAGCTCCCGGGCTCCGCGGAACCGCCAAGGCATGGGCAGGCAGCTCTCGACCCCCACCGCGATCCTCCTCGGCAGCGCCATGATCGCCGCCGCTGTCTACCTCGGCCTCCGCCACGGCCCGGCCGCCGTCGCCCCGGACGCGCGCGCCGTCGACGGGGCGGAAGCGATCCAGGCCGGGCCGGCGGCCTCCGCGCCGCCGGTGCAGCGCGCGGGCGCGACGGCGCCGGGCGTGTCGCGCGACGAGATCGCGCGGCAGGCGGCGCGCGCGCTCGACGCGCACAGGCCGGCGCTCGTGGAGCGCTGCTACAGGCCGGCGGCCTCCGCGCCGCCGGCGCAGCCCGAGCCGCGCGCGGTGAGGTACGTCTTCAACATCACGTTCGACGCGCAAGGCCGGCAGATCGCGCGCGGCATCATCGAGGACCGCGAGACAGCGCGCCCCGAGGTCACCGCGTGCCTCGTCGGCGCGCTGCCGCCGGTCGAGATCGCGCCGCCGGGCGCGAACGTGCGCGTGGACGTCCCGTTCTCGCTGCCGTGACGGAGGCCCGGGCTCGTCGGGCCGGGCGTGAGCGCGTCGCCCTTGACGCACCCGCCTGAACGCCCGATGCCGGAGCGGTGACGCCCGACCAAGCCTTGAAGGAAGCGACAACCGGCGCGCTCCGCCCTGTCTACCTGGTGCTCGGCGAGGAGCGCTGGCTCGTCGATCGCGTGGTGAGCGCGATCCGGGAGGCGGCGGCCAAGGGGGGGATCGCCGGCTTCAACGAGGACAAGTTCACCGCGGGCGACGCGCCGATCGAGTCGATCCTCGGCGCCGCCCGCATGCTCCCGATGATGGGCCCGCGCCGCTTCGTGCTCGTCCGCGGCGTCGACCGGTGGGAGAAGAAGGATGACAGCGACGACGGCGACGGGGAGGAGGAGCGCGCCGGCGCGGGCGGCAAGCGGGGGGTGTCGAAGCAGCTCAGCCCGCTCGACGCGCTCGCGGAGTACGCCAAGGCGCCGTCGCCGAGCGCGGTCCTCGTCCTCGTCGCGCCGAAGCTCCACGGCCAGCGCCGGCTCGTCACCACCGCGAAGAAGGGCGACTTCCTCGTCGCGTGCGAGCCGCTGAACCGGCGCGCGCTGCCCGGCTTCATCACGACCATGGCCCGCGACAAGGGCAACCCGATCGCGAGCGACGTGGCCGAGCAGCTCGCCGAGCTCGCCGGGCCCGAGCTCGGCTACGTTGTCGACGCGATCGAGCGGCTCTCGCTGTACGTGGGGCCGAAGCAGCCGATCACCGAGGACGCGATCGCGCAGGTTGTCATCCGCGTCCGGCAGAGCACCGTCTGGGAGCTCATCGACGCGCTCGGGAGGCGGCGCCTCGACCGCGCGCTCGCGGCGCTCGCCGACGCGTACGACCCGCGCGACGGCGGGCTGCGCCTGCTCGGGGCGGTGTCGTGGTCGGTCCGGCAGATGGTGAAGTTCGAGTCGGCGCTCGCCGCGGGCGCGAGCCAGGCCGAGGCCGCTCAGCGCGCCGGGGTGGCGCCGTTCAAGGCGAACGACGTGGCGCAGTCGGTCCGCCAGCTCCCGAAGGGCGCGCTCGCCGGCTGGATGCGCATGCTCGCCGAGACCGACCTCGCGCTGAAGAGCAGCCGCCGCCCGGCGCAGGCGGTGCTGGAGACGATGCTGATCGAGATGTGCTCGCGCTGAGCGGATCGCCTCGCGCGCCGGAGATCCCGCCGCTGGACGAGGGCGTCCCTCGTGGCAGCGCGTCGGCTCAGTCGACGAACACGTCCCAGCAGAGCGCGTTTCGCAGCTTCTGGTCGTCGAGGACGAGGTCTCGTATTCCGTCGGGCAGCTGTTCCCACTGCCACTGGCGTTCGGCTCGCGCAGCCGCGTCCCCTTGGCCCGGTGGCGCGGCCTCCCTGGCAGCCCTGATGGCGTACGCCGCCGCCCCCAGCTCATGGGCGGCCACATGCGCCACGGCCACCGCCTGGCCCGCCGAAAGGGCGGCGAGCCGGGCGGCGAGGGGCGCCTCGCGGCCCGCGGCGTTGGAGGCGAACGCCGCCTTGTGACACTCTTTCATCGTGGCCTCGCCTCGGGTCCACGCCCGCACCAGCGCGATCGCTCTACGCGGCCTGTCGTCGCCTGGGCAGGATTCATCGAACAACCCGACGACGTGCTGCGCGCAGTCTGCGGCCCAGAGCGCCAGCGCGTGATGGGTGCCGTCATCCAGGAGCCCTCCGCGGCGGATGGTGATGAACCGCGGGTCACGCTTCTTGGGAAGAATCATGGTGCTCCTCCTTAGCACTGTCCACGGGAAGGGCGGCTGCGCTCAGCGCCGCATGACCCACCGATGGCCGCGGAGCTGCATGCGGGGCGCACGCGCGCTGTCGTCGTGAACCGGCGAGACACCGGCCCACGACGCGAGCGCGCCGAGGGCGATATCGCGCTCGGGCGGCGCGAGATCGCCCAGGCGGGAGAAGTGGTTTCCACCCGGCACGACGAAGCGGTGCGAGTCCCGAGCCTCCCCGACGTCGAACGCGGCGGCCGTGTACGGGTCGTTCTCGCCGTAAAGGAACATCAGCCGCTCGCCCTCGGCGGTGAGCCAGGCGGAGATGTCCGGCATCGCCCCGGGATCGAAGACAGGAGTCTTGCCGGGCCCAGGGATGATGAACGACGCGGCCGTGTCGGCGTCGGGGTAGATGAGGAGATCGGCGAGGTGATCCGTCGCGATCGCCGGATAACCGAGCTGCACCGCCGCTTGCCAGTAGTAGGGCTCGTACACGAGGAGGGAGGGATCGCTGTAGAACGAGGGCTGGCTCACCCTATCGAGGAAGGCCCAGACGTCCTCGTCGTCCGACGCCGCGGTGGGGACGGTGTCGCAGGAGGTCGCGTCCATGTACTGCCAGAAGGCAAAGGCGGAGTCGACGACCGCTGTCTCCAGGACCCTCTCGATGCCGAGCAGGTCGTAGGAGAAGCCCTCTGCCGCGGCGTCGGCCTCCATGCGCGCCAGCATCGCCGGGCGCCGCAGCAGCACCTCGCGCTGGAACTCCCGGAGCGCGTCCTGGCAGGCCGCATCGCCGCGCTCGGCCACGAACTCGAGGTAGCGCGCGTCGGGGTTGCCCATGCTGTGCGGCGTCACGTAAGCCACGGTGCCGTCCACGTCGTCGGGATAGAAGCGGCGATGGTAGACAGAGGCCATCCCGCCCTTGCTCCCGCCGGTGGAGATCCACTTGCCCTCGTAGAAGGGCCTCAACGACGCGATGACGCGGTGGATGTCCGCGGCCGCCTGCTCGATGGTGAGCTGCGACCAGTCCGCAGGCTCCGGGCGGGAAGGCGTGAAGAAGCGGTGCTCGACGCGGATCTGGTTGCCGGCGAGCAGCTCGGTCGGCTCGTCGAGCCACTGGTACTCCGGCCAGAGGTCGTAGCCTTCGGTCGCGATCACAACGGGCGCGGCGGCGTCCCGGTGGTGGAGCCCGAGGCGCTGGGGAAACCGCACGCCGTCCGGATCGTCGTGATCCGCAGGCTGGTCGATCTCCATGACGAAGTAGCGGTAGCCCGGAAGCTCCGAGTCCAGCTCCTCGACCGTGAGCCCCTCGACGGTCTGGAGCCGATCCAGGATGTCGTCCGAGCTGTGGGGGTCTGCGCCGCCCGCGCCGCCGCCGCCCGTGGCCTGGGGGTCTGCGCCGCCCGCGCCGCCGCCGCCCGTGGCCTGGGGGTCTGCGCCGCCCGCGCCGCCGCCGCCCATGGCCTGGGGGTCTGCGCCGCCCGCGCCGCCGCCGCCCGTGGCCTGGGGGTCTGCGCCGCCCGCGCCGCCGCCGCCCGTGGCCTGGGGGTCTGCGCCGGCATCATCTCCGCAGGCGACAAGCGACAAGGTGGCCGAGGTGAAGGCGAGCAACATCAGGTATCGGGTGCACATGATGGCTGAGCCTACATGAACGAGGCGCTCGTCCGGAGGAATGCCACCGTCGGAAAGCTGCCTTCATGGCCCGGTCGCGCAGCCAGCGCTGCGCCGGCCGCGGAGCGCCTGGCAGAAATCCCTTGCCATTTCATCGTATTATGGACTAATGTATCGCAAATATGCATCGTCGGTAGCATATCAGAGCAATAGATAATGCGTGGCCGCGCGATGCGACGCTTGCGCTGGCTCCTGCGCTGCGGCAAGTGGAGGCGAAGAAGGGACGCTGCTCGGCGAAGTCGGCGCCTCTCGAGCCGCGATCCGCGGTGCGCGCGTCCGTCGTTCACCCATTGAAGCGGCGCTGCGGAGCGCAAGGGCAGCGCAAGCGTAGTCCCCCGTCGGCGCGACGCGGCGATCTACGGATGTAGTGACGGAGAGGATCGACGCAGCTCGGAGCCGCGACGCACGCATCCCGTGTGCGCGAGCGCCTGAGCCGGCGCTTTCCTCATTTCGAAGAAGAAGGTTGGTTCATGACGTTGGGTTCGAAGAAGATCAAGCTCAGAAGTCTCGCTGGGGTGCTCGCTGGTTGTATCGGTCTGGTCGCCGCTCAGGCGTCGGCAGGCGTGGTCGTGGGTAAGCCCGCGCCGCACGGCAACACGGCGTACCCCGAAGCCGGGACGACCATGGCACGGGCAGGGACCTTCACGCTGGTGGGCGCGCTCCAGGAGCACGTGAAGATCAGCGGGGAGGCAGAGCCCACGTTCCCCAGCACGATGCAGGGCGCCGTCTACTTGATGAACGGGACGAGCGCCACGCCCGAGCGCGTATACCAGTTCCCTGGAGTCGCCCAGTTCAACCTCCAGGCCGGGAGCCAGCTCGCCATCTCGGATCGCTTCCTTGCGTTCGCGACGCGAGGCACGAATGTCCCCGCCTCTCCCCAAGCGAACTCCGTTTTCATCGCCCAGAAGAGCAACGGCTCCTGGGCGGAGTGCCCCCTGGTCAGCGGTCAGCGAAACTGCAACGGCGCGGTGCGCGAGAACGGACAGAACATCAGCCGCGCGCTCACCCGCATCCCGCTCACCTACCCCGCGAGCAGCAGCTTCAAAGACATCGCGCTCGCCCTGTCCGACGACTACCTCGTGATCGGCTACAAGCGACACAGCGTGCTCGAGATCTACCGCCACGACGCCTCGAGCGACACGTGGGTCCTCGAGCTCTCGCTCGACGAGCCGGACGAGCGCTTCACCGGCGCCGCTGTCGCGATCGACGGCGACCTGGTCGCGGTCGGATCGCCGTGGTCCGACGGTGGCGAGGCCGGGGCCGAGCTCGGCTCGGTCCGCGTCTTCCGCAGGAATGCCGGCGACAGCACCTGGAGCTCCGTGGCCATCGCGAGCGGCTATTTCTCGACCGGCGCCTTCGGGCGGAGCCTCGCCATGGCTTCCGGGAACCTGGCTGTCACGTCCGGCGCGACATTCCTCGTCAACGGCGTCATGCCGCAGCAGCACCTCTCGTTTTACCGGGTGGCGGCCGACGGCTCGATCTCTGCGCACCAATCTCTGGGGACTGCCTACCCCCACGTGCACCTGGCGCTTCACGGCGACACGCTGGCCAGCACGGTCAGCGGGGGAGACGAGGGCCTTTCGCTCTACAAGCGCGATGCCGCGTCGGGGCAGTGGGCATACGAGAACGGTCTGATTCGCGACTTCTACAAGAGCGTCAACAGCTCCAACGTCGGGTACGGCGGCATCGATCCCATCGGCCTCGTAGGTGATGACCTGGCGCTCGGCTGGCGCGCCTTTTCGGGCCTGCTGGGCGGCGTGGTCCACGAAAAGGTCAGCCTGATCGACGCTTGCCGTGATCCCCTCAACCTCGTGAGCAACTGCTCGTTCGATAACGTGACCAACACCGCGCTCGCGGGAAACCAGAGCAGCAGCGGCTGGCAGGTCCTCAGCTGGAACGGCGCCTCGGCGTGGGCGGACTTCAACGGCCGCCAGATGCGCATCAACGTGCAGCAGCCCGGCTCCGACATGTGGCACATCCAGGCTCGCACCACGGTCAACTTGCCGCAGGCGGGGCGCTACCTGCTGACATTCCGCGCCAAGGCGGACGACGTGCGCACGTTCGTGGTGAACCTGGGGCGCAACGGCAACGGCGACAACAACTGGGCGAGCTACGGTCGCGTGACCGCGGCGGCGGGCCCCGCGTGGGTCATCTACTCGTTCGAGCTCCCGAACGTCCCGCAGGACTCCGCGGCGCTCCTCGACTTCAACGTCGGCAACGCAGGGACCGCGGCCGTCACCGTGGACAGCGTGAAGCTCGTTCGTCTGGCGCAGTAAGCACGTCGCGCAGGTCGCTGAAGAGGGGCCAGCGAACGCTGGTCCCTGTTCGGGTCCTGAGCAGGCTGCCCCCGCGCGTCGCCTGGCGATGACGCGCGGGCGGCGTCAAGCGGCTAACGCTTCGATCCGGCGGCGTCGAAGCGCGGGACCTCCGGGAGCTCCGGGGCCTCGAGCCCCGCGAACGGATCGCGCCAGGCGTCGAGCTGCCACAGGCGCGCGTGCCAGGCCGCGACGTGCGGGTAGTCCGCCAGCGGCAGCCCGGCGAGATCCGCGAACGGAAGCACCGACGCCACGCGAAAGTCCGCATACGAAACCGCGCTCCCGACGAGCCAGTCCCTGCCGCTCAGGACCTGATCGAGCAGCGTCGCCGCTCCGGCAAACCCCGAGAGCCCCTCCGCCACGAGGTCGTCGCGGATGGGACCGAGCCCGTAGCGCTGCTTCGTCACGCGCTCGAAGTGGACCTTGTCGCACGCGGAGACGAAGGTGTGCGTGCCCCAGCTCAACCAGCGGATCATCTCCGGTTGCGCGGCGCCCGTACGCCAGAAGTCCGAGCCCGTGAGCTGCGAAAGGCGGCACGCGATCGCGTCCGTCTCCCAGAGCGACTCGTTCCCCTCGACGAGGATGGGCAGGCGCAGGTTCGGATTCAGCGCTCGAAACTTCTCCTGCTGTGACGGCTCGAGAGGAGCCGCGTGGACGCATTCAACGGGTGCGTCGAGGTGGCGCGCCACGGCGACGGCGACCCGTGGATTCAAGTTTCGGCTGAAGTACAGTTTCATGGATCGTCCTCTCCTGCGAGCTGCCTCGATGCGACGATGAGGTGCCGGCGCCGGACAGCTCGACAGCGAGGCACGCGGAGCGTCGAGCAGAAGGGCCCGGGCGCGGCCCGCACGGCGCTCCGCCTAGCCGAGCAGCGCCTCGAGCACGCCCTTCGCCCGGAGATCGCGGAAGCTGTGGGTCGGGGCGCAGGCCTCGAGCTCCGCGAGGGTGTAGGTGCCGGTGGCCACGGCGATCGACTCGGCGCCGATCGCCCGGGCGGCCGCGACGTCCTTGGGGGTGTCGCCGATGACGACGACGCGGCACGCCTCGAGCGGCGCCTCGAGCACCGCCGCGCCGCGCGCCGCGCCGATGCGCAGGAGCTCGTCGCGGCGCTCGTGATCGCAGCCGAAGCCGCCGAACGCGAACCGCTCGTAGATGCCGACGCGCGTGAGCTTCGCCTCCGCCCCGGCGCGGACGTTCCCCGTGCCGAGGCCGACGGCGCACCCCGCTCGCCGGGCGGCGGCGTCGAGCGCCTCGAGGACGCCGTGGTGCACCCGGGTGCCGTCCGCGAGCGACATCTCCTCCGCGAGGACCTCGACGTAGATCGCGAGCAGCGCGTCGATCGCGGGCTCGGTGACCTCGCGCCCGAGCGCCTCGAGCCCCGCCCGGATGATGGCCCTGTCGGTCATGCCGGCGAACGAGAACCCTTCGCACGCGTCGCTCCGGCCCGCAACCCGGGCGAACGCGCGCTCCATGGCGCGCCGTCCTGCGCCGCCGGTGGAGAGCAGGGTGCCGTCGATATCCCAGAGAAGGACGGTGGGACGCATGTCCCCATGGTAGATGCGGCGCCGGCGGAGGGCGAGCGCGGAAGCTCGGCGCGCGGGGCGCACGGCACCCGGACACGGCCGCGCCGCCCGGACAGGGGGAGCGCTCGCCCGGATACGGCGCGCGCCGCCTGGACAGGGGGGCTGGCCACCCGGACCGCGGCCTGACGCGCGCGGTCCCGGTGCGGCCGCTCCTCCGGCGCGGGCGCCACGGCGCAGGTCCGGATGATCCGAATGCCCCGCAGGAGACCCGGCGCGTGTCGGCCGACGCCTCATCGTTCCTGCCAGGAGGGCGCGTCTCCCCTCGTGGATGCAAGGACCTGGAGAATTGCGACGCGCTCGACGTAATGCATGTGGCTCGCGCGACATGTTCCTTCGTGAGCGCATGTTCCTGGCGCAACCGCGCGGCGATCTCTGATAAGGGAGGCTGTCGAGGGTGGGAGATCGCGTGGGCGAGCTCTCGATCCATGTGTTCGACCCGGAGCCCGGGAACGCCGGGCCTCCGGGCGCCGCGCAGGGCGCCCTCGTTGCGCGAGGTGGCGTCCCCGGAGACAAGGCCATGCGACGCTCGCTGCACATCCCGATCACCGCAGTCCTGCTGCTGCTCTCGTGCCCGGCGCCGGCGAAGGCAGCGCCGCTCCCGCGGCGCCCGCCGCCGACGGGGCCGGAGCAGGAGATGCTCGACGAGGCGAAGCGGCTCGTGGACCAGGGGCGAATCGCGGACGCGCGCGACATCCACCTGACGCTGTGGCGGCTCACGAGGAGCGCCTCCGACGCGTTCCGGGTGGGGATGCTGTCGTTCAGGTTGCGCGAATTCCCGATGGCGGCGGAGTTCCTCTCCATCTACTTCGAGATGGTCGGCACCCCCGAGGCGCCCAGGATCTGGGTCCCGCCGGGCTTCAAGGAGAGCTACGAGCTGGCGCGCGCCAACTTCGCGGAGGCGCGGCGGCACGTCGGGGCGATCGATGTGCGCGTGAGCGAGCCCGGCGCCGCCGTGCTGGTGGACGGGCGGCAGCTCGGCGTCTCCCCGCTCCCTCGCCCCGCCTACGTCGCTCCCGGCCAGCACAGCGTGGGCGCGCAGCTCGCCGGGCAGCGCGTCGAGGAGCCTGTCGCCGTCGACGCGGGCGGCGAGCGGACCGTATGGCTCGTGCTCCGGCGCGCCGACACCGAGGCGCCTGCGCGCCCCCCGACGGGCAAGGCGGCCGCTCCGTCGAGCGCGGCGCCGCCTCGGCCTGCGCGCGATCCGGCGCTCCGGTGGTGGACCGTGGGCGGGCTCGCGGCCGCGTCGGTCGCCCTCGGCGTCGCCGGGGGCGTCGCTGTCGCGGAGGCCAACGACGCGGCCGGCGAGCGGGACGCCGCCTTCGTCCGGGCGCGCTGGGAGGTCTTCCGTTGCCGGCCGGGGCTCCCGGCCTGCGACGCCCACGCCGAGGCCGACGGGCGGGCGAGGACCTTCACGGTCCTGGCCGCCGGCGCCTTCGTCGGGGCCGGCCTGGCGGCCGGCGGCGCCGCGGCCGCGGGGTTCCTGCTCGCTCCGGAGGCGAAGGTCCGCGTGGGGGCCGTGGGGACCGCCCCCGGCGCCGTGCTCTCCTTCGGGTGGTAGCGCCCGCCCTCGCACTGGCGTGCTCCGGGGATCGGTGCGCGCGGTCTCCGTTTCTGAGTGATAGTTCACTCTGGTGGAGAATTTGATGGCGGTTATCGTAATGCGATCTGCGTGCGTTATTTGACGCCTGCCAAGGATCTCCGGGATCCCCGGGGCGAGCAGGCCTGGTATCGTGGCGCGCATGTGGAAGCGGCACCTGTGTGCCTCTTGCGCGGTATTCGTGGCGGGGGTCCTCTGGGCGGCCTGCACGGGTGACGCGTACGTCGATGTGGAGCGGGAGCCTCTGTGCGCGTCAACGGAGGACTGCCAGCCCGAGCAGACAGGGGCGGCGTGCATCGATGGGCGCTGCCGGTGCCCTGATCCCGAGGAGAAGAGCTGCTGCGCGCCCGGCGCGGAGGAGGAGGACGGGGATCGATGCGAGCGGGCGTGCCGGCCCGCTGGCGAGTGTGAGGCCATGGCGTGCGAGGCGACCCGGGACTGCCGCGGACCCGTGGATGCCCGGTGCGGCAAGGCCGTGTGCGCCGCTGGCGTCTGCAGGCTGGCCCTGCTGGCGCAGCTCCAGAACCAGCGGCACGGCGACTGCACGACCCTCCAGTGTGACGCGTCAGGGCGGGTGGTCGCCCAGCCTGACGACAGCGACCTCTTCAACGACGGCAACGAGTGTACTGTCGACGCGTGCGCGCACGGGGCCGTCGTGCACCGCCCGAGAGCGGCGGGGACGGCCGAGGAGAGCTCCGGGCGCTGCGACGGCGAGGGACATCTGGTCGAGTGCCTGACGCACGAACATTGCGGCAATCCGGCTTCCGTGGCGTGCTCGCAGCATGGATGGTGTGTTCCGCAGTGGTGCGTGGACGGGGATCTCGACGCCCCCTTCGGGGAGACGGCGACCGACTGCGGGGGCTCGTGTGAGCCGTGCCCCGCGGGGCAGGGGTGCCTGACGCCGGAGGACTGCCTCGATCGGGTCTGCACAGAGGCGAAGAAATGCGCGCTCCCCACATGCCACGACGGCGTGCAGAACGGCGCGGAGACCGACGTCGACTGCGGCGCGCCGTCGTGCCCTGCCTGCGATCCCGGCAAGAGGTGCAGCTCTCACGGAGCCTGCAAGAGCAGCGTGTGCGCTGACGGCGTGTGCCACGCGGCGACCTGTGACGATGGAGTCATGAACGGCGACGAGGCAGGCGTCGACTGCGGTGGCCTCTGCGTCGCCTGCCCGCTCTACATCGACGGTATGGGTATCTGACCATGAGGGGCTATGAATAGAAGAAGTCTTGCCACAGCTCTCGTGGCGCTCATCGTCGCGTCGCTCTGGCTCGCTTGCTCGGACAGTCCGCCGCCGCCCTACGAGCCGCCGCCGGAGTGCAGATCCGCGAAGGACTGTGAATTGCCTTACAATATGGACCCGAGGTGCGCGGAGGTGGCCTGCGTCGAAGGGTCCTGTGAGCTCGAGCTGTTCGAGGTGTCGAGGAGCCAGTATCGAGGCGACTGTGAGATCGTCCTGTGTGACGGCGGGCGACGCGTCCTCGAGCGCGACAAGGACGACGTGCTGGACGACGGCAACCCGTGCACGGACGACGTCTGCGAGCCGACGGGGCCGGCCAACAAGTTCGTGGCGCCCTCCCGTGCGCCATCGGGCTCTGGATTCTGTAACGGCTATGGAAGCGTGGTTGAATGCCTGTACGACGCGGACTGCGCGGACGCGGAGCTTCACTGCTCTTCTGCCGGCAACTGCGTCCCCGCGAGGTGCGAGAACGGCACGCTCGACGCCGATATCGGGGAGACATACGCTGACTGCGGCGGCCACTGCGATCCGTGCAGGATAACCCAGCCGTGCAACGACAAATACGACTGCGTGACGCGCGTGTGCGGGCCTGACGGGGTGTGCTCGGTGGACAGATGTCTCGACCGGGTGCAGAACGGCAACGAGACCGACGTGGATTGCGGCTACGGCTGCTACCCGTGCGCGGATGGATACAAGTGCCGGGGTGACGAGACCTGTGAGAGCGGCGTGTGCTTCGCTGGCATATGCCAGCCGCGCACGTGCAGCGACGGCCGGCGGAACGGCGACGAGGAAGACGCGGACTGCGGCGGGGACTGCCCTCCCTGCAACTAGCGCGCAGCCCGCGGCCATCCAGGAGCTCCACGCCGACATCGGGCGGCGCTCCAGCTCGCCTCCGGAGCGGCCGCGCCTCCGGAGCGGCCGCGCCCTCCCGAGGAGGGCCTGTGGCCCGCGTGACGCGGCCAGGCCGGCCCGCGAAGCACGCGCGCTCGTCCGGAAGTTGCGCTAAGCCTCCAACCCGATGGCGCTCCAACCGATCCGCGTCGCCGCGCTCGCCCTCGTGGCGGCGCTCCTCGTCCTTGGATCTCCGGCCTGCAAGAAGGGCGAGGAGGCCTCGCCCGAGCAGGGGCGGAGACCGGGGAAGCAGGGGATGAGCTTCCCCGTCGAGGTCATGCCCGTCGCCGCGGAGCGCGTCGAGTACGCCATCCCCGCCGTCGGCACGGTCGAGGCGTTCGAGCAGGTTCAGCTCACAGCGCGCGTCGCCGGCGTCGTCGAGGCGGTGCGGTTCATGGAGGGCGACGAGGTCAAGGCGGGGCAGGTGCTCGTCGAGATCGACCCGGCCCGGTACAACCTCGCCGTCCGCGCGGCGCGCGCGACGCTCGACCGCATGACCGCCACGCAGGCCGAGGCGTCCGCGGGGCTCGAGCGGCGCGAGGCCGAGGGCGCCGAGGGCGTGTTCAGCAAGGAAGACGTCGCGTCCTGGCGCTCGAGGGCGGCGACAACCGCCGCGCAGGTCGCCGAGGCGAAGGTCGCCGTCGACCAGGCGCTCCTCAACCTGCGCGACGCCTACGTGCGCGCGCCCATCGAGGGGAAGATCCAGACGCGCACCGTGCAGACCGGCCAGCACGTGGCGGTCGGCGCCGTGCTCGCGACGCTCCTCCGCCGCGACCCGCTCCTGCTCCGCTTCCAGATCGCCGCCGCCGAGGCCTCGCGCGTCAGCCCCGGCATGGAGGCGCGCTTCCTGGTGAAGGGCGACGCGCGCACCTACAGCGCGAAGCTGACGCACGTCGCCGACGCGGCCGATCCCACGACGCGCATGGTCGCCGTGACAGGCGAGGTGCAGGGCGAGGGCAAGGAGCTGCTCCGCGCCGGCACCTTCGCCGAGGTGACCGTGCCCGTCGGCGCGAGCGGCGACGCGCCGGTGATCCCGCAGACAGCGGTGCGGCCGAGCGAGCGCGGGTTCCTCGCCTACGTCGTCGACGGCACCACCGCGCGCGAGCGCGTGCTCTCGCTGGGGCTGCGCACGCGGGACGGGCGCGTCGAGGTCAAGTCGGGGCTCTCCGTGGGCGAGCGCCTCGTTGTGCGCGGCGCGGAGGCGCTGCGCGAGGGGGCGCAGGTCCGCGTCGCGCCGCCCGGGAGCACGCCCGGAGGCCAGCCCGCGGGGCGCGCCGTCGAGGGCGCCGGCGCGCCCCAGGCGCCGACGCCGCCGGCAGCGCCGGCCGACGCGGCGCCGGTCGGATCGACGCCGCCGACCTCTCCCGCCAGCTCGACGCGGAGCGCGCCATGAACCTCACCGAAGCGTGCCTCAGGAAGCCGGTCTTCGCCTGGATGCTGATGGCGGCGACCATCGTCTTCGGCCTCGTGGCCGTGTCGCGGATCGGCATCAGCCAGTTCCCCGACGTCGACTTCCCCACCATCACCATCTCCGCCTCCCTCGAGGGCGCCGCCCCCGAGATCATGGAGCACGACGTCGTCGAGCCGCTCGAGGAGGCGGCCGTCCAGGTCGAGGGCATCCGGTCGATCACGTCGACGTCGCGCCAGGGCAGCGCGTCGGTGACCATCGAGCTCGACCTCTCGCGCGACGTCGACGTCGCGCTCCAGGACGTGCAGACGAAGATCTCCCAGGCGCAGCGGAACCTGCCGCTCGACCTCGACCCGCCCGTCGTCTCGAAGAGCAACCCGGAGGACCAGCCGATCATGTGGGTCGGGCTCTCCGGCCCCTTCTCCCCGCAGCTCATCGCCGACGTCGCGCGGTACCGGCTGAAGGAGAAGCTCCAGACGGTGCCCGGCGTCGGCGAGCTGAGCCTGGGCGGCTACCTCGAGCGCAACGTCCGCATCTGGATCGACGCCGACCGCCTCGCCGCCAAGGGGCTCACCGTCGCCGACGTCACCGAGGCCCTGCGCCGCCAGCACATCGAGCTCCCCGCCGGCCGGCTCGAGACCGAGGGGCGCGAGGTGAACGTGCGCGTGATGGGCGAGGCGCTCGACCTCGCGACGTTCAGGCGGATCGTCCTCCGCGAGGGCAACCCCGCCGCGCAGCCGGGCGCGGCGACCGCCGGGCCGACGGGGCCGCCGTCGTCCGCGCGCGCCACGGTGTACCTGGAGGACGTCGCGCTCATCGAGGACGGCTTCGAGGACGTCCGCCGGCTCGCGCGCGTGAACGGCGAGCCCGCCCAGGGCCTCGGCATCCGGAAGCAGCGCGGGTCGAACGCCGTCGAGGTCGCGCAGGGGGTCCGGGCCGCGCTCGCCGAGGTCCAGAAGACGCTGCCCGAGGGGATGGAGGTCGGGGTGAACTTCGACTCGACGAAGTTCATCGAGGAGTCGGTCCACGAGATCGAGCTCGAGCTCGGCATGGCCGTCGCCCTCACGGCCCTCGTCTGCTGGATGTTCCTCGGGTCGCTCTCGAGCACGATCAACGTCGTCCTGGCGATCCCGATGTCGCTGCTGGGCACTGTCGCGGCGATCTACTTCCTCGGGTTCACGCTGAACACCTTCACGCTGCTCGGGCTCTCGCTCGCCGTGGGCATCGTCGTCGACGACGCGATCATGGTGCTCGAGAACATCCACCGGCACGCCGAGGGGGGGAAGGACCGCGTCCGCGCCGCCCGCGAGGGCACCGCCGAGATCACCTTCGCGGCGCTCGCCGCGACGCTCGCCGTCGTCGCGATCTTCATCCCGATCATCTTCATGGAGGGGGTGGTCGGGCGGTTCTTCCTCCAGTTCGGCGTGACCCTGTGCATCGCCGTGCTCCTCTCGTACCTGGAGGCGATCACCCTCGCGCCCGCGCGCTGCGCGCAGATCCTCGACGTCTCGCGCGAGCACCGGGGCCGCGTCGGGCGGCTCGTCGACCGCGGCTTCGAGGCGCTCGCCCGCGGCTACGGCTGGACGCTCGCCCGCGCGCTCCGGTTCCCGGTCGTGGTCGTCCTGCTCGGCGCGCTGCTGTTCGCCGGCGCGATCGTCACCATGCAGCGGCTCCCGACCGAGTTCGTCCCGTCGCAGGACCAGGGGCGGCTCCTCGTCCGGCTGCAGACGGCGGTCGGCTCGGACATCGACGAGACGGACCGGCTCTTCCAGCGCGCCGAGGCGTTCGTGGGCGAGCACCCGGCGGTGGAGCGGGTCTTCGCCGTTGTCGGCGGCTTCGGCGGGGGCGCCGTGAACACGGGCATCCTGTTCGTCACGATGATGCCGACGGGCGAGCGGACCCTGTCGCAGGCCGATCTCCAGGGCGCGCTCCGCAAGGAGCTGAACGGCTACCCCGGCCTGCGCGCGGTGGTCCAGGACATGTCCCAGTCGGGCTTCACGGCGCAGCGCGGGTTCCCTGTCGAGTTCTCGATCCGCGGCCCGGACTGGGGGGAGCTCACGAAGCACAGCGAGCGCATCCGGGGCGAGCTCGCCCAGAGCGGGCTCGTCGTGGACCTCGACACGGACTACCAGCTCGGCATGCCCGAGCTGCGCATCACGCCCGACCGGGCGCGCGCGGCGGACCTCGGCGTGAGCGTCGAGGCGATCGCGACGACGCTGAACACGCTGGTCGGCGGCGGGCGCATCGCCAAGTACAGCGACAACGGTCGCCGCATCGACGTGCGCGCGCGCCTGCTCGCGGAGCAGCGGAGCCGGCCCGAGGACCTCGCGCGCATCCAGCTGAGGAGCGCGTCGGGGGCGCTGGTCCCGCTGACGTCGGTCGTGAGCTACGAGGAGCTCCCCGCGCTGCAGGCGATCACGCGCCGCGACCGCGAGCGCGCGATCTCGATCTTCGGCAACGTCGCGCCGGGGCACTCGCAGGGCGAGGCGGTCGCGCGGGTCGAGGCGCTCGGGCGGGACCTGCCGGCCGGCTACCGCCTGGTGCTGGGCGGCGCGAGCGTGACGTTCCGCGAGTCGATGGGCGGCCTCATCTTCGCGCTCGTGCTCGGGATCCTTGTCGCGTACATGGTCCTGGCGTCCCAGTTCAACTCGTTCCTGCACCCGGTCACGGTGCTGACGATCCTGCCGCTGTCGATCGCCGGCGCCGCGTTCGCGCTGCTCTTCTCCGGGCAGACGCTGAACATCTTCAGCATGATCGGGATCCTCCTGCTCATGGGGATCGTGAAGAAGAACTCGATCATCCTGGTGGATCACGCCATCGAAGTGCGCCGCGAAGGCGGACGCACGACCGACGAAGAAGCGAGGCGCGGCGGCGCGGCGCATGAGGAAGCGCGCCGCGAAGGCGCGGCCCACGAGGGAGCGCCCGGCGAGGGGGGGCGCGGCGCGGGGGAGGTCATGGACGCCCGCACGGCGATGCTCCGCGCCGGCCCGGTGCGGCTGCGCCCGATCCTGATGACCTCGATCGCGACGTTGATGGCCGCGGTACCGTCGGCGCTGGCGCTCGGCCCCGGCGCCGAGATCCGGGCCCCCATGGCCGCCGCGGTCATCGGAGGACTGCTCGTCTCGACGGCGCTCAGCCTCCTCGTCGTGCCGGCGTTCTACGTGCTCGCCGACGACGTGCAGGGCCGCGTCGCGCGGCTCCGGACGCGGCGCGCAGGGCGAGGCGCGCCCCCCAGCGCGGCGCACCCGGCCACGCCGCAGCCATAGCGGCGCCCTCCCTCCACCGGCGGCGTTCCCGGCGTGGCGGCCCATGGAGATCGTCTGGCCCATCGCGGGCAGCGGCGGACCGGCGATGATCGCCTCGCTGCCCGAGCGCCCGATGGACAGGCGCCTTGCCGATCCGAGCCTCTTGGCCCACCTGTTCGTCCACGAGCTCGACTGCCGCACGCCCCGCTACCGACGAGACGTGGAGTCGGACGGCACGGTTTCCGCATCGGCCGCGGCGACATGACACGCTGGCAGCACAATTGTGGTCGGGCAGTCCGGCGATGGCCGCGGTCCGGCGCCCACCCCTCGTAACGCGGCGCTCCGAAGCAGCCCTGCCAGCCATGTCCTCCCTCGGGCCCGAAGATGCCCGCGGGCCGGTCGATTGGAATTGACACCTGCAATGTGAGCGTTCACATTCCAGTCGAGGGCCGTCCTTTTGTTTCGGTTTGCTCGGGTCCTCCTGAGTACCGAGCTCTTCGTCAATTTGATCCATTCGGTCGATTTTTACACCGATCCTGTTCGCTCGGTCGTCGCGGAAGCGATCGCTGATCGATGGTGATCGGCGTTTTGCCAAGAGCGATCCAACAGAGGACACGACACCCCTCGCTTGTTCGACGGCTGTCGTGAAATCCCGGGTGCTGTCCACCGGAGATGATTTCGCCGAGGATCCGGCGATGCTGGCGAAGCGACCGGATGGCAAGCTCGGGAGCGAGGGAACCCATGTTGCGGCGGGCCGTGCTGAGACGCTCCTCGGGCGCACCGGTGTCATCACATCGGCCCCGTCCGGGAGCTCGTCTGAGCCGGGTGGGAGGCACTTTTACCAGGGAGGCGGATCCCGTGAGGAACGTTCTGTCACCTGAGGTGAGCGTGGCGAGTCGCCTCTGACACGCTCGAATCGTTTTGTTTCCTTTTCACCTGATTCCGGTACGTAGGAGACCTGTGATGCAAGATCAAACGTTCAGTCGACTCGCCTTTTGTGCCACCCTTGCGAGTTGGGTCGCGATCTCGTGCGCCCCCGCCGAGTCCGACTCGAACAACGACGGAGGGGGCGGAGGGGGCGAAGCGACGGCGACCAGCTCCGTCAGCAGCACGAGCAGCAGCACGAGCGGCAGCGGCGGCGCGACCTCTACGAGCAGCACCACCGTGGCTGGGACCGGCGGTGACAACAGCGGCGGGAGCGGCGGGGCCGAGCCGACCGGCAGCGGCGGTGCTGGCACGGGTGGCTGGCCCGAAGGGGCCATTCCCATGGGGAACGCGCCTGTGCCGAGCGCGGGCTGCGGCAAGGCCACCACGCTGACGACCAAGGAGTATACGATCTCGAGTTCGGGCCAAAATCGCGTGTACTACGTCGATATGCCCAAGAACTACGACATGAACAAGCCCTACCGGCTGTTCTATACCTCACATTGGATCGGCAGCCGCTGGCAAGACGTCGAGGGGCAAGACTTCTACTTTCTCAAGCCGCAGCTGGAGGCCGACGGAGAGCAAGCCATCTTCGTGGCCCCCTCCTCGGACGGTGCGACGTGGCAAGAGAAGGACCACGCGCTGTTCGACGACATCATGGAGCTCATGAATGAAAATGTCTGCTACGACACGACCCGCGTGTTCGCGACCGGCTTCAGCTTCGGAGGGATGATCACCTATTCGCTGTCGACGAACCATCAGGCGGAGATCCGTGCGGCCGTGGGCATCGCCCCGGCCAACTACAACATCTGGTTGCCTGAAAAGACACGTAAGCCCATCGCCTGGATGCACACGACGGGCATGACCGACGGGACTTGCCCCTGGGTGAACAACGAGGGTCAAAAGAGAGGGGCCAAGTTCATCGCCCTCGAAAAGGCCGAAGACAACGGCTGCACGATTCCGGACAACATCCCGACTTCAAACGGCGCGTACAGCTGCTTCGATTTCAAGGACTGCGATCCGGAGCATCCGACGCGGGTGTGCACCTTCGGCGGCGGGCACACGAACATCGACGGCAATCCGAACTGGATTCCCATCGAGTCGTGGAAGTTCTTCAAGCAGTTCTGACCGACGTCCTCGCCGCGGGCGGGACCCTCGCCCGCGCGTAGCGCCGCGCTCGGGGCGCCTCGCCTGCACGGGAACGGGGGCCGCCTCCGGATGACGACGCCCGCCGCCGCGATGCAGGCGGCTCCGCCCGCCGCGCCGCCGCGGTCCACCGGCGCGCGTCCGCGCACGCTCGCCGGACCCATGGCCGCGACAGGCCCTCGACATCCAGCGTCGTGCGCGCCTACTTTGCGTCGAGGCCGACGACAGTCACCATGACCGCTCCGCAGAACCCGCTGCTCAACGACCGCGACGTCGACTTCCTCCTCTACGAGGTGCTCGACGCCCCGCGCCTCTGCGCGCTCCCGTATTTCGCCGATCACGCGCGGGAGACGTTCGATCTCTACCTCCAGAGCAGCCGGCGGCTCGCGCGCGAGGTGCTGTTCCCGACGTACAGGCCGGTGGACGCGTCGCCGCCCCGCTTCGAGGGGGGCGCGGTCGCGGTGCACCCCGCGCTGAAGCAGGTCTTCCGGCCGCTCGTCGAGCTCGGGATGCTCACCGCGACGCGGCCCGCCGCGGTGGGAGGCCAGCAGCTCCCGCTCGTCGTCGCGACGCTCGCCGGCGCGTACCTGATGGCGGCCAACCTGAGCGCGTGCGGCTACCTCGGCCTGACGACGGGCGCGGCGCACCTCATCGAGGCGTTCGGCGACGACGCCCTGAAGGCCACGTTCATGACCCGGATGTACGCCGGCGAGTGGACCGGGACGATGGCGCTCACCGAGCCCCAGGCGGGCTCGAGCCTGGCCGACGTGCAGACGCGCGCGGCGAAGACCGACGCGGGGCACTACCTCGTCCGCGGGTCGAAGATCTTCATCTCGGGCGGGGACCACGACCTCACCGAGAACATCGTCCACCTCACGCTCGCCCGCATCGAGGGCGCGCCGCAGGGGATCAAGGGGGTGAGCCTGTTCGCCGTCCCGAAGCGGCGGATCGAGGCGGGCCAGCTCGTCCCGAACGACGTGGAGGTCGCCGGCATGATCCACAAGATCGGCTGGCGCGGGCTCCCGAGCCTGGCGATGAGCTTCGGCGAGCGCGGGGACTGCCACGGGTACCTCGTCGGCAGCCCCCACCAGGGCATCGCGTACATGTTCCAGATGATGAACGAGGCGCGCATCATGGTGGGCGTCAACGCCACGGCGACCGCCTCGGCGGCCTACCAGGAGGCGCTCGGCTACGCGCTCGCCCGGCCGCAGGGCCGGCGGCTCGGCGCGAAGGACCCGCAGGCGCCGCAGGTGCCGATCATCGAGCACGCCGACGTGCGCCGCATGCTGCTCCGGCAGAAGGCGATCGTGGAGGGCAGCCTCGCGCTGGTCGCAACGACCGCGATGTACGCCGACCTCGCGGACCACGCGGCCGACGCGGAGGAGCGGGCGCGCGCGCAGCGGCTGCTCGACCTGCTCACGCCGATCGCCAAGACGTTCCCGGCCGAGAAGGGGTTCGAGTCGAACGCCCTCGCGCTCCAGGTCCACGGCGGCTACGGCTACTCGAGCGAGTACCTGCCGGAGGCGTGGCTCCGGGACCAGAAGCTCAACGCGATCCACGAGGGGACGACGGGGATCCAGGGCCTCGACCTCCTCGGCCGCAAGGCCGTGGCCGGGGGCGGCGCCGCGCTCGTGGCGCTCGGCGGCGAGATCCAGCGGGCGATCGGCAAGGCGCAGCGCGCCGGGGTCGAGCCCGCGTGGGGCGAGCGCCTCGGCGCGGCCATGGCGCTGGTCGACGAGGTGACGGCGCACCTCGCCGAGGCGGGGATGCGCGGCGACGTCGAGCGGATGCTGCGGCACAGCGCGGACTACATGGAGCTCGCCTCCACCGTGGTTGTCGCCTGGCAATGGCTCGCGATGGC
Source organism: Sorangium sp. So ce176 (assembly GCF_051519835.1). Classification (NCBI taxonomy): domain Bacteria; kingdom Pseudomonadati; phylum Myxococcota; order Polyangiales; family Polyangiaceae; genus Sorangium; species Sorangium sp. So ce176. Next base: position 7,522,517 of record NZ_CP150371.1, on the reverse strand, counting down.
CGCGGCGGCGCGGGAAGGGCTGGCCGCGGGCGCCTCGCCCGCCGGCTTCTACGAGGGCAAGCTGTGCGCGGCGCAGTACTGGTTCTCGACCGAGCTGCCCCGCGTCGAGGCGCTCGCGGCGCGCTGCCGCTCGGGCGAGGACTCGTACGCGAGGATGCAGCCGGCGTGGTTCTGAGGCGCGCCCGCGCCGCGTGACGCCGGCGCGCCGGAGCGCCGTCAGGGAGGAGCTGTCGCATGGGTCGCACGAAGAGGGCCGTGATCCTGGTGGGGCACGGGGCGCCGGCGGCGGATTGCCCGCGCGAGCTCGTCACGCGCCTCAAGGCGCTGGAGGGCCGGCGCGCGGCGTCGGGGGGCGGGCCGCCGAGCCCGGAGGAGCGCGAGCTCGAGGCGAAGGTCCGCGCCTGGCCGCGCACGCCGGAGAACGACCCGTACCGCGCCGGCATCGAGCGCCTCGCCGCGGAGCTCGCGCCGCTGCTCGACGGCGCCGAGCTCCTCGTCGCCTACAACGAGTTCTGCGCCCCGACGCTGGCCGAGGCCGTCGCGACCGCCGTCCAGCGCGGGGCGGACGAGATCGCCGTGATCCCGTCGATGACGACGCCCGGCGGCGTCCACTCCGAGGTGGAGATCCCCGAGGCGATCGCGCGGCTCCGCGCCGAGCACCCGTCCGTCGCCCTCCGCTACGCCTGGCCCTTCGACCTCGCGGCGGTCGCGCGCCTGCTCGCCGCCCAGCTCGCGCGGGACCTCGGCTAGGCTCCCGGGGCTGCGCAGTTGTTCCCGGTATGTCCGCGGAGCAACATCTTGGAGAGCTCACCTTGTCCCTGTTCGGTGGTTACGCTACTTGATTGACGCCGCCTTCAGGGGCGGCCGTACAAGGGCAGGGACAGCGGACGTACATGACGCACCGCTCCCTACTTGACACGAGACCCAGAATTCCTCCACCAGGAGAGCGAGATGTACGTCCCGACGACGGCGATCCGGCCTCAGCTCGATATTCGCGCCCAGGCGCCCGTGCCGACGAAGCACGGGGTCTTCCAGATGTTGGTGTTCCACTGGGGTGGGACCGTGAGCTCCGACCAGGGGCTCTCCCCCGACCACGTCGCCCTGATCATGGGCGACGTGCGCGGCAAGTCGGACGTCACCCTCCGCGTCCACTCCGAGTGCCTCACGAGCGAGGTCTTCGGCTCGCTGAAGTGCGACTGCCGCGAGCAGCTCGAGTCGTCCCAGGCCGAGATAGGCCGCCGCGGGCTCGGCGTCGTCCTCTACCTGCGGCAGGAGGGGCGCGGCATCGGGCTCGCCAACAAGATCCGCGCGTACCAGCTCCAGGCGTTCGGCCACGACACCGTCGACGCCAACCGCATCCTCGGCCTGCCCGACGACGCGCGCGGCTACGAGCCCGCCGCGGCGATGATCGACCACCTCGGCATCGAGTCGATCCGGCTGCTCACGAACAACCCGGACAAGGTGGAGGCGCTCCGCGCGCTCGGCGTGCGGATCTCCTCGCGCTCGCCGGCGATCGTCCCGGCGAACCCGTTCTCCGCGCCCTACCTCGAGGCGAAGCGCCTCCGGATGGGCCACACCATCCCGTCGCTGCGCGACGGCGCGGCCGCCGAGAGCGCCGCGGTCAGCGACGCCGAGTAGCAATGACCGAGGGGCTGGAGAAGCCGGGGGCAGGGGAAGGGCAGCCCGAGACGAGCGAGGCCCAGCGCTTCCACTCGTTGCTCGTCCCCGTCGATTTGACGGCGATTTCGGACCGCGTCCTCGGCCGCGTCGCGCTTCTGCCTCTGGCCGACGGCGCTCGCGTCACGCTGCTCCACGTCGTTCCCGGCAACCTCCCCGTCAGGGCTCAAGACCGCGCCGAGCGGGATGCCAGAAAATCGCTCGTGGGCGAGGCGCGGCATCTTGCAAAAACTCTACCCAGGGGCGTCGACGTCGAAACGGTGGTGAAGGTCGGCAGCCCGGCCGCGGAGATCGCCGACTGCGCGACCTCGACGAGCGCCGAGCTCATCGTCATGGGCCGTGGCGGCAGCCGCGCGCTCCGGGACACCTTTCTCGGCTCGACAGCGGAGCGCGTCATCCGCCGCGGGCAGCTCCCGGTCCTGGCGGTCCGGCTGGCTCCTCGCGCGGCGTACAGCCGGCCCGCTGTCGCCCTCGACCTCGAGCAAGGCTCCACCGAGGTGCTCGCCCTGATGCTCCGGTTGATTCCGGCCCCGCGGCCGCGTGCCACGGTGATCCATGCGTTCGACACGCCGTATCGGGGCGTCATCTATCCCAGCCTCTCGGAGGAAGACGCAGAGGAGTGGCGCAACGAGCTCGGGCAAACGGCGACACAGCAGATCGCGAAGCTGATCGCTGCCTCGCTCGCGCAGGCCAAGGTGCGGCCAGCCGAGGCGCCGCCCTGGAAGACGCATGTTCGATGCGGCTCCGCGCGGCTCGTGATCGAGAAGGCAGTCAAGAAGGCAGACAGCGACCTCCTCGTGCTCGGCACCCACGGCTATTCCGGGGTCGCTCACGTCATCCTCGGGACTGTCGCTGGAGACGTGCTGCGTGAGGTCGCCTGCGACGTGCTGGTCGTGCCTGTTCGGGCAGGCGCCGAGGAGCCCGCATGAGCCTGCGTCCTGCCTCAGGAGTCGCGGCGTAGCGTGAGCGGAGGCGGCGTGTCGGCTGCTCCCACGGCGCGGCGGCGGAACAGCGCCACGCGCGCCAGGAGCAGCGTGGTCACAGGGACCGTGATGGAGAGCATGATGATGATGAGCCACGTGTGCAGCACGGGCCGGGACTCGATCATCGAGAAGTAGAGGATGCTCGCCAGCGTCACGCACCAGCTGCCGAACGTGTACGCCAGCGCAGGGGGGTGCATGCGCAGGAAGAAGTCTGGCAGGCGCAGGAACCCGAGCGCGGAGATGACGACGAACAGGCCGCTCAACACGAGCAGCGCGGCGACCGCCGCCTCGACCCAGAGGGGGAGCTCGTTCATTCGATCACCTCCCCGCGCAGGATGAACTTCGCCATCGCCGATGAGCTCACGAAGCTGAAGAGCGCGATCAGCAACGCGGCCTCGAAGTACGTGTCGTTCCGGTGGCGAATCCCGAGCACCATCATGACCAGCATCGCGTGGAAGTAGAGCAGGTCGAGCGCGAACACGCGATCCTGCGCCCGCGGCCCCCGGATCAGCCTGATGACCACCAGGACCGACGCGACGGCGTAGCAGCCGAGCGCGAAGGCGATCGCGCCAGACAGAAGTGCGCTCATTCGAAGATCTCCCTGAGAGGCTCCTCGTAGCGAGCCTTGAAGCGGGCGACGAAGGTGCCTTCGTCCCCGACGTCCCACACGTGCAGCAAGAGCGCGCTGCGATCGAGCGCGAGCTCCGACCACACGGTGCCCGGAACCACGGTCGTCACCATGGACAGCGCGGCCAGCCCGAGGGGGTCGCGCAGCTCGAGGGGCACGATCACGAACCTCGACTGCGGTCGCCGCCAGCGCCATGCGACAACGCCCCAGGCGACCTCGAAATTCGAACGCAAGACGTCGTAGCCGACCCTCAGGATGAAGCGCACGACGACCAGCGGTCGCCGCACCCGGGCGTTCGTCAGTCGCAGGGTCGAGGTAAGGAGCGGCACCGCCAGCGCGAGCCCCAGCCCCAGGACGATCTGGCCCACGCTGGTGGAGCGCGCGAGCGCCAGCCACAGCGCGAACAGGGCGGCGGACAGCAGCGGCGCGGGCACGAGCTTCTCGACGAGGGTCACGGCGCCCCCCCCTCTTCGATCACGGGGCGCGTCGGTCCCGGACGAGGCCTCGTCGACAGGACGGCCTCGATGTACGCCGTCGGCGAGTGCAGCCCCGCGGCTGTCGCGCTCGTGGTGCGCAGGACCGGCTCGGCGAACACCGTGAGCAAGATGCAGCAGAGAACGAGGCCGAGGACGGGGGCGGCCTCGACGACCTTCAAGCGGGGCGGGAGCCGCCCACTCGTGGACCAGAAGTGTCGAATGCCCGCCCTCGCGAGGGAGATGGTGGCCGCGAGCCCCGAGAGGAGCAGCAGCCCGAAGAGGATCCACGCGGCGGGCGAGACGGGGGCGCCGGCGCTCGCGTCGCCGCCCCCCCGGGGCGACAGGAGGGCCGTCAGCAACGAGGCCTTCGCGACGAAGCCCGAGAGCGGCGGCAGCCCTGCGACGAGCAGCGCGCAGACCATGAACGCCAGGCCGAGCAACGCGATGGACACAGGAAACGCTCGGGCGACGAGCGGCGCCTCCTCGTCGTCGAGGTTGGTGTCCTCGCCCGGCTCCACGTCGAGGTCCGGCCCCCGCCGCCGTCCATCGGAGCCGATGCGCTCCACCAGCTCGACGAGGAGAAAGAGAGCGCTCACCGCCAGCGTGGCGCTCAGCATGTAGAACAGGGCCGCCGACGTCACCGCGGGGGTGCCCATCCCGAGCGACGCGAGGAGCGTCCCCGACGACACGATCACCGAGAAGCCCGCGATGCGCCCGAGGGACATGGAGGCCATGACGCCGATGGCGCCGAAGGCGATCGTCGCGAGCCCCGCGTAGAGCAGGACTGTCCCCCCGAACTGCGCTGAAGCGCCCGCCGAGAAGAACAGCGTCCACAAGCGCACGAGCACGTAGATGCCCACCTTGGTCATCAGCGCGAAGAGCGCCGCGACTGGCGCGCTCGTGGCCGAGTAGGCCGGCACCAGCCAGGCGTTGAGGGGCCAGATCGCCGCCTTGATGAGGAACGCCACGGCGAGGACCGCCGCGCCTGCGTGCAGGAGCCCGCGATCGCGCGCCGGGACGAGCGCGAGCTTCTCGGCGATGTCGGCCATGGAGAGCGTGCCCATGACGCCGTAGAGCACGGCGAGGCCGACGAGGAAGAGCGACGACGCGAGCAGGTTCACCGCGATGTAGTGGAGCCCCGAGCGCACCCGCGGCCACCCCGATCCATGGAGATGCAGGCCATACGACGCCGCGAGCATCACCTCGAAGAACACGAAGAGGTTGAAGAGGTCTCCCGTGAGGAAGGCGCCGTTGAGCCCCATCAACTGAATCTGGAAGAGCGCATGGAAGTACGCCCCCGCGCGACCCCACGCGGCCTCCGCGTACAGGGCCGCGCAGAGGCTCACCACGCCGACAAGCACCAGCATGAGCGCGGAGAGCCGGTCCGCGACGAGCACGATCCCGAAAGGCGCCTCCCAGTTCGACATGAGATACACGCCGACGGCGCCGGGCGGACCGCCAGCCACGGCGCTGCGCAGGATCTCCAGCGCCACGAGGAGGCCCGCCAGGGCCGCGCCGGTGTTGGCGATCGACTTGGCGCGCTTGCGCTTCTCGCCGAGCAGAAGCAACAGGGCCGCCGTCATCAGCGGCAGCACGACGGGCGCGACGATGAGGTGCGGGAAGCGCTCGGTCATGGCCCCTCCCTCGTCCCGTCCACGTGGTCGGTGCCGCTGAAGCCGCGCGAAGCGAGGAGCACGACGAGGAAGAGCGCCGTGGTCGCGAAGCCGATCACGATGGCCGTGAGCACGAGGGATTGCGGCATCGGATCCGTGTAGTGCTGGAGATCGGCGGGCACGCCAGGTCGCACGAGCGGCGGCTTGTCGACGAAGATGCTCCCCATGCTGAAGATGAAGAGGTTCACCGCGTAAGAGAGCAGCGTGAGCCCCATGATCACCTGGAAGGTTCGCGGACGCAGCACGAGCCAGATCCCGGATCCGCCGAGCACACCGATGACGAGCGCGAGAAGGGCTTCCATCTAGCTCGTGCCCCTGCTCGTCGACGACGCTGGGCCCTGTGCTGGCCGCCGGTGCGCGCGCAGCGACTGGTGGGCGAGCGCCGTGAGGGTGAGGAGCGTCGCCCCCACGACGACAGCGAACACGCCGAGGTCGAAGAAGGTGGCGCTCGGCAGGTGTACCTCGCCGACCAGCGGCAGCCTGGCGTGCGCGGTGTGCGTCGTGAGGAAGGGATAGCCGACGGCGAGCGCGCCGAGGCCCGTCGTCGCCCCGAGCAGCAGTCCAACGGCGATCCAGCGCGCCGGGCGGAGGCGCGCGCGCGCCTCCAGCCAGAGCGCCCCCGAGACCATGTATTGCATGAGCATCGCGATCGCGACGACGAGGCCGGCCACGAAGCCGCCGCCCGGCTCGTTGTGCCCGCGAAGGAGGAAGTGCGCCGCGACGACGACGGAGACCGGCAGGAGCAGGCGTGCGATGACCGCCGGCACCATCATGTATCCGCGCGCGGCGTCCTCGGCCGTGCGCGGCTTCACGAGGTCGGTGACGACGTCGGCCGGAAAGGCCCTCTGTTGCTGGGGCTGCTCGATGCTCTCCGGCGGCGGTCGAAAGCGGCGCAGGAGGGCGTAGACAGTGAGCGCGACCGCGCCGAGGACCGTGATCTCGCCGAGCGTGTCGAAGGCGCGAAAGTCGACGAGCATGACGTTGACGACGTTGGCGCCTCCTCCCTCCGGCAGCGCGCGGCTGAGGAAGAACGGTGAGATGCTGTGCGGCGCCGGCCGGGTCAGCATGGCATAGGAGAGCGCGGCGAGGCCGCTGCCGGCGCCGATCGCGAGCAGCAGATCGCGCGCGCGCCGCACCCTGTCGCGGGCCCTGACAGGCCTCGAGATCCCCTGGATGCGCATCGGCAACCAGCGCAGCCCGAGCAGAAGCAGGATGGTTGTGATGATCTCCACGACGATCTGCGTGAGGGCGAGGTCGGGCGCCGAGAACCACATGAACGTCAGGCAGGTGACGAGGCCCGCGCCGCCCATCAACGTGATCGCGATCAGCCTGTGGAACTTCGCCATCACGGCAGCGCCGACCGCGCAGACAGCGCCGATGACCCACAGGAGCACGAACGCAGGCGACGCGGGGAGCCGGTCCCGGTCGCCCCACTCCAGCGGGACGCCGCGCGCCGCGAGGAGCGCGAGGAGGAGCGCGACAGAGATGATCGTGAACATCTGCGTCTGGAGCCGTCGAGTTCCGGCGAGCCGAAGCGCCCTTCGCGACAGGCGCGTGATCCCGAGCAGCGCGCTCTCGAACAGCCGCCTCGCGTTGAGCCGCTCGAGGAAGGGCGTAGCCTGGAGTCGCCCCTGCTCCTGGTGCTTGCGCAGCCAGAGGTACCCGACGACGCCGCCTGAGATGGCGACGAGGCTCATGACGAAAGGCAGGTTGAAGCCGTGCCATATGGCGAGGCTGTACTCGGGGAGCGTCCCGCCGACCACGGGGCGGGCCGCCGCCGCGAGCGATGGCCCGATGGAGATCGTCGGCGCGACGCCGACGATGAGGCAACTGAGCACCAGGAGCTCGATCGGTATCCGCATCCACCGCGGGGCTTCTTCCGGCTGGCGAGGGAGATCGGTCGACGGCGGGCCAAAGAAGATGTCGTATCCAAAGCGCAGCGAGTACACGACCGCGAAGATCGCCGCGATCGTCGCCGCCACGGGGAGCAACACCTCCACCGAGGGGTGCGCGGACAGGAACATCGTCTCGGCGAAGAACATCTCCTTCGACAGAAAGCCGTTGAGCAGCGGCACGCCGGCCATCGCGCCGCTCGCCACGAGCGCCAGCGCGCCTGTGTGCGGCATGGAGCGAATCAGGCCATTCAAGCGACGAATGTCGCGCGTCCCGGTCTCGTGGTCGACGACGCCCGCGGCCATGAACAGCGAGGCCTTGAACGTCGCGTGGTTCATGATGTGGAACACGCCGGCGACGGCGGCGAGCGAGCTGTTGAGCCCGAAGAGGAGCGTGATGAGGCCGAGGTGGCTGATGGTCGAGTAGGCGAGCACGCGCTTCAGATCGTTCTGGAACATCGCGATGTACGCGCCGAGCAGGAGCGTCGTCATGCCCGCGCCGCTGACGATCCAGAACCACAGCTCGGTCCCCGACAGCACCGGCCAGAGCCGCGCGAGCAGGAATACGCCCGCCTTCACCATGGTCGCCGAGTGCAGGTAGGCGGACACCGGCGTCGGCGCGGCCATCGCCCGCGGCAGCCAGAAGTGAAACGGGAATTGAGCGCTCTTGGTGAGCGCGCCGAGCAAGATGAGGACGAGCGCGACCGGGTAGAGCGGGTGTCCCCGCACGAGGTCGCCCGAGGCGAGGGCCACATCGAGCTCGTAGCTGCCGACGATGTGGCCGAGGATGATCACGCCTCCGAGGAGCGCGAGCCCGCCCGCGCCGGTCACGGCGAGCGCCATGCGCGCGCCCCGCTGCGCGTCCACCCGGTGATACCAGTAGCCGATGAGCAGGAACGAAATGAGGCTCGTGAGCTCCCAGAAGACGACGAGCTGAACGAGGTTGCCCGAGAGCACGACGCCCAGCATCGCGCCCATGAACGCGAGGAAGAACGCGTACAGGCGCGCCACCGGATCCTCGGGGGACATGTAGTAGCGCGCGTACAGACAGACGAGGGCGCCGATGACGGTGATGAGCACGGCGAACATCCACGCGAACCCGTCGATCCGGAGGACCAGATCGAGGCCGAGCGAAGGCACCCACGAGATCTTCTCGCGAATCACCCCCCCGTCACGCACCCGCGGGAACAGGCTGATGACCCAGGCCGCCGCGCCGGCCGACACGAGCCCTGCGCAAGCCGCGAGCTCGGACCGCGCCCGCGTCGGCAGGAGCGCGGTGAGCACGCTCCCGAGAAATGGCAAGAGGAGCAGGGCGACCACGGGCATGGCGCGCGAGTGTACTTGCTGACCGCACCAGTTTCAGCCAAAAGGTGGGAGGGGCGCGGCCAAGCACAAGAAAGCTCGTCGCTGCGAAGAGGTGTCGTGACGAGAGGAAACCCGATCGCCGACAAAAGCTGTCAAGCGGAAGAGACCGTGAGCTCGAACAGGAGTTCCCGCGGTTCTCGACGTGCCGCGCGACCTCGACGGCCCGGGGCCGGAGGTCGCGCGCCCACGCCCGCTACTTCTTCGCCGCGTCCTTCAGCCGCGCCTTGAGCCTCGCGGCGTAGCCTTCCTTGTTCTCCTGCTTCACCCGGCCGATCGCGAGCGCGTCCTCCGGCACGTCGCGGGTCACGGTCGTGCCCGTCGCCACGTAGGCGCCCGCGCCGATCTTCACCGGGGCGACGATCTGCGAGTCGCTGCCGATGAAGGCGCCGGGGCCGATCTCGGTCCGGTGCTTCCGGAAGCCGTCGTAGTTGCAGAAGATCGTCCCGGCGCCGACGTTCGCGCCCTCGCCGATGTCGCCGTCGCCGAGGTAGGCGAGGTGGTTCGCCTTCGCGCCCTTGCGGACAACCGTCTTCTTCGTCTCGACGAAGTTGCCGATGTGCGCGTCGGCCTCGATCTGGCTGTCCGGGCGGAGGTGCGAGAACGGCCCGATCTGCGCGCCGGCGCCGATCGACGACTGCGAGGCGACCGTGTACGGCTTCACGGAGGCGCCCGCCTCGACGACGACGTCCGTGAGCACCGAGCCCACGTCGATGCGCGCGCCCGCGCCGACGCGCGTCTGGCCCCGCAGCACGACGGCGTGCTCGATGACAGCGTCCGGCTCGACCGCCACGCCCGCGTCGACGCGGGCGCTCGTCCTGATCGTGACGCCGCTCCGGCGCAGCGCGTCGGCGATGCGGCCGTAGAGCACCTCCTCGGCCGCGGCGAGCTGCGCGCGGTCGTTGATGCCCACGAGCGAGCCGACGTCCCTGGCCACGACAGCCGCGACGCCGCCGGCCTTCGCCGCCTGTGCGACGATGTCGGTCAGGTAAAGCTCGCCCTGCGCGTTGTCGGTCGTGAGCCCCGCGAGCGCGCGCCCGAGGAAGGCGCTGCGGGCGAGGTAGACGCCGGGGTTCACCTCGGCGATCGCGCGCTCCTCGGGGGTCGCGTCCTTGTGCTCGCGGATGCCGATCACGCGGCCCGCGCCGTCGCGCAAGATCCTGCCGTAGCCCGTGGGGTCGGCGACCTGCGCTGTGAGCATCGCCATCGGCGCCTCGGGCGCGCCGTCGAGCGCCTCGCGGAGCCGCGTGAGCTGCCACGGATCGAGCAGCGGCGTGTCGCCGCACAGGATCAGGACGGCCTCGGTGCTCGCCTCGATCTGCGGCATGGCGCAGCGCACCGCGTCGCCGGTGCCGCGCTGCTCGGGCTGGAGCGCGGTGCGGACGGCCTTCCCCCGGGCGCCGAACGCCCTGTCGAGGGTGGCGGAGACCTCGTCGCGGCCGTGGCCGACGACGACAACGACGTCCGAGGCGCCGGCGGCGATGGCCGCGTCGACGACGTAGTGGAGCATCGGCCGGCCGCAGAGCTCGTGGAGCACCTTCGGTCGGGCGCTCTTCATGCGCGTGCCTTGGCCGGCGGCGAGAACGACTGCGGTGAACGGGGCTTGTTGGGCGGTCGCCATCGCCGCGCAGCCTACCACCGTCAGGCCCGCCGCCGTCCCCACCGCCGTGCAGTGAGCGTGGAGAATGCGCGCCGGGTCACGGTCCCGCCCACCACACGGGCACGAAGGGCCTACCACCTGGAGCGGAATAGTCTACCCTGGAGGTGTCTTGGGGAGGTTGTCGTCATGCGCAGGCGAACGCTGCGTTCCTCGGCCGCGAATGGGGTTCGGCTGGTCGCGCTCGCCGCGGCCGGGGCGGTGGCGGCCTCGTGTCACGAGCCGCTCGACACCCGGCGGGTAGCGCCCCCCAAGGCGACGCTGGGCGACGACGTCTTCGGCGTGCTCTGCGACCGCGTGGGCGCGTCGAGCCTGGTCGAGGACCCGACAGGCGCCTCGTACCAGCGCGTGTGTCACCACGATGGCGAGGGCCGCTACGAGGACACGGTCGACGTGTCGCTGCTGCCGCCCGTCTCCGGCGCCAGGGCGGAGCGGGCGCGCCGGCTCGGCGTGGCCAAGGTCGAGGCGATGGCGCGGCGGCGCGGCGACCTCGTGCGCGCCGTCAACGCCGCGGTGCCGGACGTCGAGATCGACAACGTCGCGGCCGGGGAGGGGGGCGGGAAGATCCGGCTGCACGACGCCGTCCTGAGCCTGTCGCAGACGATCGCGCCGCTCTACGAGACGAACCCGTTCGACGCGGGGGCGCCCCCGGTGCTGCCCGAGTCGACGCGGGGGATCGGGCGGCTCGCCGCGGCGTTCGCCGGCAGCGAGGAAGCCTCGGGCAAGCTCGCGCAGATCGGGGAGCGGAAGGGCTACCGGCCGGCCGGCGTGGCCCTCGGCGCGGCGCGGGCGGCGCTCGAGTACCCGGAGCTCCGCGCGATGACGCTGGCGTCGCTCGACGTCCTCGGCCCCGGCGGGGCGGGCGAGGCGGCCCTCCAGGCGCTCCTCGCCGCCGGCAAGGGCGAGCTGCTCGCGATGGAGCCGACGACCTCGCGCGAGGCGCCCCTCGCGATCGACGAGGCCACCGCGCAGCCGAGCCGGCCCCGGACCCTGGCCGAGCTCGCGGGCGCTGTCGCTGTGGCGGAGCACCCGCGGTTCGCCGAGCGCGACGCGGCGCCGCCGCGCTATATCGCGCGCCGCGACCGGCGCGGCTTCGCGCTGCCCGCGGGGGGCGGCGTCGCCGCGCCGTTCGCCGACGAGGACGGCGACGGCCTCGCCGACGTCGACGCGTTCGGCCGCTTCGTCGACGCGTCCGGCGCTTCGTTATCTCTCGACACACCGTTCTGGGTCCCCGGCGTCGCCCCGTCGCGGGAGCCGGACCGGTTCGGCCGGCCGTCGCCGGAGCGCTACGCGTACATCGACACGTCCCGCACGCTCGCCGCCGCGGCGCTGCGCTCGATCGCGCCGCTCCTCGACGCGACCCGCTACGCGGGCGACGGGGACCCCGAGCCGTGGAAGACCGAGCACGAGGGGCTCATGTACGCCCTCGCCGGCTCGTACCTGCTCTTCGGCGACCGCGAGGAGGCCCAGTACGATTTCGCGCGCGGCAAGCGCTTGCCGCCGGACGCGACGTGCGACGGCTGCCTCCGGTACCGCCGCTTCCGCGGGGAGGACTCGCCGCTTGCCGACATGGCGCACGCGGTCGGCCAGGTGCTCGCGGACCGGGACTCGGACGCCCTCCTCGTCACGCTGATCGACCTCTTCGAGAACCACGAGGCGGAGCTCGCCCGGATGGCCGGCGCGGCGCTGCGCATCCGCGACGTCGCCCGGGAGCACGACCGGCTCGCGGCCGAGGGCAAGGAGCCGGTCGCGCAGATCGCCGACGATGCGCCGCTCGGGGACGAGCTCGCGGCGGTGCTCGGCAGGGCCGTCGAGCAGCCGGGGCTCGTGGCGCGCCTGCTCGAGGCGCTCGCGAGCGACGCGCTCCTCGCCCAGCACGGCGGCGCGCGGCACGCGGGCGAGGCGGTCGCGGCGATGCTCACGACCCGCGATCAGTACGCGTACAACCCGGGCGACCTGAACGGCCCGGCCATCAACCTCACCGTCGGGGCGCCGTCGACGGCCGACCCGCGGACCCCTGTCGACCCGACGAAGCCCAGGGCCGGCGACAACCGCTCGAACATGGAGCGGCTGATGCACCTCATGCACGACACCGCCGGCGTCCGGCAGTGCAACAAGGAGGGCGCGGTCGTGACAGTCTTCGGCCTCACGGTGCCCTTCGTCGACTTCGCCGAGTGCGAGCTGTTCCAGATCGACGACCTGGCGGCCTTCTACCTCGACTCGCTGCTCCCGGAGGGGCACCCGAAGCGGGCCGAGCTCGCGGTGAAGCCCTCGGCCCTCGCGCTGCTCGTGACCGACGCGATCCTCGAGTCGGCCAGCGGCATCACCGGGCTCACGGGCCACCCGACGCCGGCCGCGCTCAGCCGGCTCATCTACTTCGGCGCCGACTCGGAGCGGTACCCGGGCTTGCGCGACCTCGATCCGCTGCGGGACCTGGCGAACGAGACGACCAACCAGTTCATCTCGGGGTCGCTCGAGCCGGCCGGGACGATCCACTGCCCGAAGAACGCGCTCGGCGTGAACGAGTGCAGCACCCCGGAGAACCTGATCCGGGTGCGCCACCCGGGGACGACCTTCCTGATCGAGCGGCTCGGGCTCGGCGCGTACCTGAGCCCCATCGTGGCGGCGTTCGCCGAGGTCGGCCCGGACACGACCGGCGAGGAGATCCTCATCGATCTCTTCAGCACGGCGTACCGGCACTGGCCGGGCAAGGATCACGGGCCGGAGTGCATCAAGGCGGGCTCGCCGGCGACCAACACAGCCTACTGCTCGGAGGCAGGGGCCAGCTCGTACGAGCCGATCCTCGCCGACGCGCTCCAGGCCGAGGACGTCCTCGCGTCGTCGGTCGCGTTCGCGAAGATGGCGACCGACCCGGCGGCCCCGGTGACTGTCCAGCGCGGCCCGCGGGCCGGCCAGGCCTGGACGAAGGCGCAGGCGATCGAGAAGCTCGCGCGGATCCTCTTCAGCGCCGACCACGCGGCCAGCGTGGGCATGGTCGACCGGTGGGGGAAGAAGACGGCCACGTGGGCCGACGGCCGGACCCAGGAGCAGCTCACCGGGTTCACCCTCCTCGCCGACGCGCTGAACCGCATCGACGCCCGCTTCGAGGAGAGCAGCGCGCCCGACGCCGCGGAGCGAAAGGGGCAGTGGAAGCGCGCGACGGACGAGCTCATCGACGCGCTGCTCGCCGTCGAGGGGTCGGGGCCGGAAGCGCGGTTCAAGAACCGCGCGCTCCCGCGGATGGGCGCCGTGGTCCTGCGCGCGCTCCGCGAGCAGCTCAACGCGCGGTGCCCGGATCGCGAGACAACGGGGCGGTGCGCCTGGGCGCAGAAGGAGCTCGGCGCCAAGGTGGTCGACCTGGTGAGCCACCCGCTCTTCGCGGGCCTCGCCGATGTCATGGAGTCGATCCGCGCCCACGAGCCGGCGCGGCGGGAGGTCGAGCGGTTCCTCGCCGCGATGCTCGACGCGGACGGGGACGCGTTCCCGGCGCTGCTCGCGACGGTGGTGGACGGGGCGCAGCTCCTCGCCAGCGACGACGTGCTCGCGCCGCTCCTCAGGACGGCGGCCGTGGCGCTGAGCCCCGCGGGGGACGCCGAGGGGCCGGGCGCGGCCGACGCCGGGCTCGAGGCGCTCAAGGCGCTCAACGACGATCGGTACGACAGGTACCACGCGATGGATCACGTGCTCCCGGCGCTGGTGGCGCCGATGGCGGACGGACGCGCGCCGATCCAGGTGTTCCTGGACGCGCTCGCCGACGTGAACCGCGTCGACGCGGAGAGCGCCGCGCCGCTCTCGGCGGAGGACTACCGGCAGGTGTTCCTCTCGACGCGGGATTTCCTGCTCGATGAGACCCGCGGGCTCGAGCAGATCTACGCCATCATCAAGAATCGACCTCACGAGTGATCCGCGTGCAGAAGCTCATGAACCGCGCGGCGATCCTCGCGGCGGCCGCCGCCGGGGCGCTCGCCGTGCCCGCGGGGGACGCGGGCGCGGCCGGGCTGTATTTCACCGATCGCGGCGTGCGCCCGTCGTCCCGCGGCGGGGCGTACATCGCCGGGGGCGACGACCTCGGGGCGATCGCCTACAACCCCGCGGGCGTCTACGAGGCCGGCTCCCAGGTCCTGATCGACGCCGCGCTCTTCGAGTGGCGCAGCCAGTACACGCGCCAGGCGATCGTGCGGCAGGTCGATCCGAACACCGGCGAGCCGACGGGCGCGAGCTTCGTGCAGACGATGGCCCCCGTGACCGGCACCGCGCCGGTGCTGCCGATCCCCACGCTCGCGGCGTCGTTCAAGGTCGCCCCGCAATGGGTCGTCTGGGGCGGGGTGTGGGCGCCGTACGCGGCCATCGCCAGCTATCCGGAGCAGGTGAACGGCATGCCGGCGCCCCAGCGCTATGCGCTGTTCACGATGGATGGCTCGGCGCTCGCGTTGGTCGGGGCCGGCGCGGCGTACGCGCCGTCGCCGGCGTGGCGCCTCGGCGCCGCCCTCGGCGCGGTGGTGGGCACGTTCAACAGCCGCATGGTCGTCTCCGGGTGCGTCCCCGAGCGGATGTTCTGCGCGCCCGAGGACGCGGAGTGGGACATCCACTCGGAGCTCTCGGTCGGTCCGATCGTGGCGCCGACCGGCCAGCTCGGGGCGCTCTTCATCCCGAGCCGGGCGTGGCGCGTCGGCCTCGCCTTCCAGCTCCCCGTCTGGGTGCGCGCGCCGGCCACCGTCAGGGCGCGGCTCCCCGCGGCGCCTGTCTTCGAGCGCGCCGTCCAGGAGGGCGAGGACGCCGACGTCTCCTTCGACCTGCCCTGGATCCTCCGCGCCGGCGTGGAGGCGCGGGTCGAGGACGACCTGCGCGTGGAGCTCGGGGTGGGCGTCGAGGGCTGGGGCATGCACGACGACATCCTCGTCGAGCCCGACGGCCTGGTGCTCCGCGGCGTCGTCGGTTTTCCTGAAGAATTCCGCGTACCTGCGGTCGAGTTCCCCCGGCGCTTCGAGGCCTCGCTCTCCGCGCGGCTCGGCGGCGAGTACTCGGTCGAGCTCGCGGGCAGGCGGTGGGATCTGCGCGCTGGCGCGAGCTTCGAGCAGACCGCCGTCCCGCCCGAGTACCTCACGGTCCTCACGATCGACGCGACCAAGGTGACCGCCGCGGCCGGCCTGGGCGTGCACCTCGGCCGGTGGCGGCTCGACGCGAGCTACGCGCACGTGTTCGCCGCGGGCGTGAGGGTGGATCCGGCGGACGCGCGGGTGCCGCAGGTGAGCCCGGTGCGGGCCAACCCGCCGGAGAGCCCGAACACCATCAACGGCGGCGCCTACAGCGCCCGCGCGAACGTCGTGGGGCTCGGCGTCGCCTACACCTTCGAGGCGGCGCCGGAGGGCAGCGCTACTCCGCGCGCAGCTCGCGCAGCCGCTCGGTGAGCCGGGGGCCGTCCAGCCAGCTCAGGTCCTTGTCCACGCTCGACTCGATGTGGTTGCTGACCTGCTTGCTCACCGTCCCGCGGAGCAGGCCGAGGAAGTGCGGTGGAGCGATGAGCACCAGCGACTCGTAGGCGTGCTCGTTCAGGCCCTTCTCCAGCACCTCCGCGAGCTCCTGGGCGAACTTCTGCTTCTCGACCTCCTTGGGATCGGTGTCGGGCGCGACGCCCGGACGGCCCATGTACGTGCCGCCCCCGCCGCCGACGTTGCCGTTCCCGCCGGGGGTGCCGTTCGGCTTCCGGCCGAGCGCGTCGGCCATCAGATCCCGCACGCGCGCCCGGCTCTCGTCATGAGTGTAGGACTCGAGCAGGGTAAAGCCCTTGCCCGCAGGCTCTTCACGATAGAGCTGGGCGCGGCTTGCGTCGGAGACCAGGATCCACGTCTTCCGTGCTGCCTTGTTTGCCATAAGCCTCCACAGGGAATCAACGATTCCCTTTGTCTACGTTAAAGACCGACACCCCCCAGCGCAAGCGGCCGGCGAGCCTAAACCGACGGGATTCGACCGGATTGCACGCAAAGGCGCAGGATCGAGCAGGCTCATCCTCCTCCATATGCATGAATTCGAGGAGAACGGGAGGGGGCGAGAGCGGCTCAGGAAGTTGTTGAGTGCGAAATACGGTTCTCGGTGTACGAGCCAAGGCCGCAGCAGGCGGCTCGGTATCTGGAGACGTGACGACCGATCGCACCCTTCGAGGCCATGGCCCCAACGCGGGCTCAACCGCAGGGCCCCGGACCTGGTGACCTCGCGACGGCTGGCCCGTCGCCACGGACCGCCGTGATCGCGTCGCTGTCTGAGAGGCTCACCCACGCCGTCGCGCTTGGGGACGAGGAGGCGGCCCGGGTCGTTCAGGCGATCGGTCCGCTGCTCGGCCTGGCCGCCAGCGCCGGAGGGGCGAGCACGGGGTGACCGGGCGCCCGGGTAGGACAGATGCGGAGATCCGCGAGGACGAGCCAGGTCGGCATGGTTCGCTTCGCCCTGGACGAGAGCGGGTAGAACCGGATGCTCGACGCGGTCGGGAGCGGGGAGTTCTTCGACGGGATCGTCAACGCGGTGATGGACGACTGACGCGCGAGGGCTCCGGCGAGGACCGCCGAGCTCCTCGGCGGCTCCGCGCCTCAGCCGGCGAGGACGAGCCGATCGGGGAGCTCGGGGGGCGACGCGCCGTCAATCCTTGAGCACCTTGAAACCACCCAGCCAGCCCTCGTCATTATCTCCGGGATAATAATAGATATACGGATAGCCGGCAGGGTTATCGTGCCATGGCGCGAGCTCATTCCCGCTGGGCCGGTCGTAGCGAAGCGTGATCTGTGACGTGTAGTTAATCGAGTGCAGATAGGGAACGGGGGGAGTATCTCTCACCTCGACCCCGCACGAGATGCCAGCCGCACCTTCGATCGACTGAAACAGCACGCATACCTTCGCGTACGGCATAGCATAGGGGAGTTCGACTCGGCCCACGAAGTGGGTGTTGACCTGTACCTCGTGCGCTTCGGTTGCTGTGAAGTCCTCCGAGCTCACATGTGTACAAACCTGTCCAGCGCCATAACCGTGGCAATCGAAATGATGGTATCTTCTTATCTTGCTGGCCGCGCTGCTGAACGTTCCCGACGCGACGATGAACCCGACCACGAACGAGGCGACCAGAGTGGGACTGATTTTCATGTTACCTCACGTTCTTCGCCGCGAACGCGCACGGAGTGCCCATGCAAGGCAGCGCGCCATGCGATGCCGCGAATCAACGGGTCCACAGTGCCTGTTGCGACGAAGGAAGTTTATTGACAGTTGGAGAATATGACGGGATTTGCGACATTGGCCGCTTCGCCGTCTGGTCTCTTCAACACGATATCGATGGCGCAGTTGACTGAATATTTGGAATGTGCAACTGCGGCGAACTGCTGGGCTGCTTTCTGGTGCGTCGCCCATCGGAGCTGGGCCACGCACCGCCGGTCCTTGCACTCGACGTCTTCGAGGTCGAAGCCGAGCCGCTCGGAGAGCGCGCCCAGGTCGGTCCGCAGCGATTTGGAGGCCTGCGGCGCCCAGGTCGGGTCCACCTGTGCCCGCTCGAAGTCCTGGAGCGCCGTGGCGAACCTCTCTTGAACGCGAGCACTCTCGGCCTCGTCATCCACGGCTTGATCCGTGGAGCTATCTTGTGGTTGGGGCGCCTCTTGCCCCCGCAGCTCCGCGAGCTCCTCCTCCAGGCGAGCGAGCCGCGCGCTCGTCATGGCTTCGTCGGTCCGGGGCCGACGGCCGCGATCCGGCTCGCTCGCCGGCGCTCGCGCGACGTCCGCCACCGGCTCCGGGGCGCTCGGGAGCTCGTTCTTGCCGGCCACGACGGCGGCAGCGATGCCCGCCGCCGCCCCCACCAACGCAACCGATGCCATTCGCAACCACGACATTGCATGCCTCGAGAGGCCCGCAGGCGCTCCAGATCCGGGCGCCGGGGCGGTTCCCCGGCGGCGGATCACCGCCCCGGGCCGTGTTACAAGCCTCGACCACTCACTCGCCTCCACTGCCCGGTGAGCGATCTGTGTTGCTCCTGTCCCATCCACCTCTGGCCGTACAGCGCAGCTTCCTCGGCGCCCGGCCGCCAGGTGCACGGGACGTGATGAAGCCCGGCCGTCGATGCCGGGACGACCCATGAGAGCCGGTGTGCATCGCGGCGGCGCAGCCGCTCAGCTCCAGCCTTCATGTCCGGACGATTCCTGTCTTACGTTGCCATGGAGAAGAACCGTCCAGACGAATAGAGCGGGTGCAAGCTCCGGGCCACCGCCTGGCGCGTGGTCTCGGGCTCGTTCCGGCGAGAAATTGTGGAGAGGCGAGGGCCGTACGGCGTGACGTGCCATGCTCACCACGGTCGCTGGCACGTGGCACGTGGCGCCGCTCGGCTGGCACGTGCCACGTGGCACCGCTACGAGCGGGCGTGCCATCACGCCATCGACGAGCCAGCGGCTCCGGCGCCTCGCGTCGAGCACGCCGAACGCGCGCACGGAGACGTGGATCTCCGATCGGACCGGGCACACGTGGTCTGTCGCCTGCTCCCGCGGTCGCGCGGTGATCGCCGCGCCGTGAGCCGCGCGCTCGCCTGCGCGCGCTCGGCCGAGCAGAGGGGCGGCCGGCCGCTCGTCAGCGGAACCGGTCGGTCGCCTCGACCAGCTCGTGCAGGATGCCCGGCTCCATCGCCGAGTGCCCCGCGTCCGCTACGATGCGCAGATCGGCCTCCGGGAACGCGCGGTGGAGCGCCCACGCGCTCTCCGCCGGACAGACCACATCATAACGGCCCTGCACGATGACCGTGGGGATATGGCGGATCCGGTGCACGTCGTCGAGGAGCTGCGTCTCTGTGGTGAAGAACCCCTTGTTCATGAAGTAGTGGCACTCGATCCGGGCGAACGCGAGCGCGAAGTCGTGTCCCGCCGTCTTCGCGACGAGCTCGGGGTTCGTGAACAGGCAGCTCGTCCGCCCCTCCCAGACGCTCCACGCGCGCGCCGCCCGGCGCTGCACCTCGGGGTCGGGGCTCGTGAGCCGCTGGTGATACGCCGTGAGCAGGTCGCCCCGCTCGGCCTCGGGGATGAACGCGAAGTACTCCTCCCACGCGTCCGGGAAGAGGGCGCTCGCGCCCCGCTGATAGAACCACTCGAGCTCCTGCTTCCGCAGGAGGAAGATCCCGCGCAGCACGAGCTCGGTCACCCGCGCCGGGTGCCGCTCGGCGTAGGCCAGCGACAGCGTGCTCCCCCACGAGCCGCCGAACACCTGCCACCGCTCGATGCCGAGGTGCTCGCGGAGCGCCTCCATGTCCGCGACGAGGTGCCAGGTGGTGTTCTCCTCCAGGCACGCGTACGGCGTGCTCTTGCCGCAGCCCCGCTGATCGAAGAGCACGATCCGGTAGGCGGCCGGGTCGAAGAAGCGCCGCTGCTTGGGCTCCGTGCCGCCCCCGGGGCCGCCGTGCACGAAGATCACCGGCTTGCCGCGCGGATTGCCCGACTCCTCGAAATAGATCTCGTGAACCTCGGAGACGCGGAGCCTGCCGGCGCGGTACGGCTCGATCTCGGGGTACAGCGTCCGCCTCTGCGTGCCTGTCATGGTCATGCCGCCCCCGCTCCCGTCCGTCGACCCGGCGCCCGGACGGCGCCACGGGGCGCCCAGCGTACGCCAACGTGCGCCGCGAGGGGAAGGGCGGGGGCGGGCCGGGCGCGGAAGCCGCCCGGCGTGGGCCGCCGGGGCGCTCAGCCGGGCGGCGCGGCCTCGCGCGGCGCGGCCTTGGTCGAGCCGCTGTAGAGGGCGTCGAGCACGGGAGCGTACTTCGCGAGCACCACGCGCCGCTTCAGCTTCAGGGTCGGCGTCAGCATCCCGTTCTCCGCGGTGAAGTCCTCGTCGGTGAGGGCGACCTTCTTGATCTTCTCGAACCCCTTCGCGTCCGACGAGCACCTGTCGACCTCCGCCTGGACGCGCGCGATCACCCGCGGGTGCCTCAGCATCGCGCCGGGCGAGTCGAAGGTGAGCCCCTCGCCCCGCGCCCACTCGGCGAGCGCCGTCATCTCGGGCACGATCAGCGCCACGTTGAAGAGGCGGTTGTCGCCGTACACCATCGCGTTGTTGATCAGCGGAGACAGCTTGAGCTTGTCCTCGATCGGGGACGGCGCGACGTACTTGCCGTTCTCCAGCTTGTACTGCTCCTTGATGCGGCCGGTGACGTGGAGATAGCCGTCCTCGTCGAGGTAGCCGAGATCGCCGGTGCGGAAGCCGCCGTCCTCCATCATGACGGCCTTGTTCTCCTCGTCGCGCTTGTGATAGCCCACCATCACGTTCGGGCCATACACGACGATCTCGCCCTGCCGCGAGTCATGCGTCTCCGATCGGTCGATCTCGACCCTCACGCCCGGGATCGGCTTGCCCACGGTGCCGAGGCGGCGGGCTCCCGGGTAGTTCACCGCGACGACAGGCGACGTCTCGGTGAGGCCGTATCCCTCGTAGACGGTGATGCCGAGCGCGTCGACGAACTCGGCCACCTCGTAGGAGAGCGCCGCCCCGCCGCTGATCGCATATTTCAGCTTGCCGCCGAACTTGTCGCGGATCTTCGAGAAGATGACGCGGTCCGCCGCCGCGAGCGTGAGCCGCTCGACGAGGCCGAGCGCCTCGCCCTTGTTCTGCCTCGCCGCGGCGCGCAGCCCGGCGCGGAACAGGCCCTGGACGAGCGCGGGCTTCTCCGTCATCTGCTTCTGCACGCCCTCGTAGATGCGGCAGAAGATGCGCGGGACGCTCATCAGCACGGTGGGGTGCACCTCGGCGAGGTTCGCGACGATCTTGTCGACCGACTCGCTCAGCGCCATCGACGCGCCCACGGTGATCATCACGTGGAGCTCGCCGGTGTGGCCGAACGAGTGCGTCCAGGGGAGGAACGACAGGCTCCTGTCGGCGCTGCCGAACGGGATGAGATCGAGCACCGCGCAGACGTTCGACGCGATGTTGCCGTGCGAGAGGATCACCCCCTTGGGGTTGCCTGTCGTGCCCGAGGTGTAGATGAGGCACGCCGTGTCCGCGGCGGTCGGATCGATGGCCAGGGCCGGGCCCTTCTCGCCCGCGGCGAGCAGCGCCCCGTACGAGGTGGTCCGTGCGCCGGGCGCGCCGTCCGGCCCCTCCGGCTCGAACAGACACACGATGTGCTTCAGCGAGGGCGCCTTCTCGGGGAGATCCCTGCACTTCTCGTAGATCTGCGGCGTGGCGACGATCGCGACCGAGGCCTCGCAATCGTTGATGATGAACGCCCACTCGGCCGGGAGCTGCGCCTCGTACATCGGCACGACCGCGACTCCCATGCTGAAGCAGGCGTAGGCAGCGACCGCCCACTCGACACGGTTGTTCGAGATGAGGGCCACCCGGTCGCCGCGCTGGACGCCGAGCGACGCCAGGCCGCCGCGAAACCTGGCGACGAGCTGCCCGAACTCCGCATAGGTGATCCAGCTCCAGCGGCCGTCCGCCTTCGTGCCGAACAGCGGCCGCGGACCGTGAAGGCTCAGTGAGCGATCGAGCAACTGTACCAGGTTCTCCAGCTTGGCCATCGGGGCTCCTCCCACATCGATTGTTACCATGGCGCAGCGACGACCCTGCGCGCTTTTCTCGGCGCGCGGCGCGCCGTCGTCGCGTGGAGGGCGTGGAAGGGCGTGGAGGCTGGACGAACTGGCCCGCCGGTGCGCCGCCTCCTGCGCGTCGCGGGGCCGGGCGGGTAGGGGCGGCGCGCGCGGGCGCGTCCGGCGCGCGAGGTGGCGGCCCCGGGCACCTTCTGTTAGAGGGTGCATCGCTTCGATGCCCCGGTATTCGATCACGACGTTCGGCTGCCAGATGAACGTGCACGACTCCGAGCGGATGCACGACGTGCTCCGCCGTGCCGGCTACACGGAGGCCGGCGGCCCCGAGGAGGCGGACGTGCTCGTGCTGAACACGTGCAGCGTGCGCGAGAAGGCCGAGCAGAAGCTGCGGAGCGAGGTGGGCCGGCTCGCGCGCTGGAAGCGGGAGCGCGCCGACCGGGTGGTCGTCGTGGCGGGGTGCGTGGCCCAGCAGGAGGGGGAGCGCCTCCTCAAGCAGATGCGGGCGATCGACGTCGTGGTGGGGCCCGACAACATCCCGGAGCTGCCCGGCCTGCTCGGCGACCTCGCGCTCGGCGGGCTGCCGGTCGCGCGCACGGTGTTCGACCTGGACGCGCCGCGGTTCCTCGTCGCGTCGCCGTCGCCCTCGACGCGCGGCGCGCCGACAGCGTTCGTCACGATCATGAAGGGCTGCGACGAGCGCTGCTCGTTCTGCATCGTCCCCTACACCCGCGGGCCGGAGCGGTACCGGGCGAGCGACGAGATCGTCGCCGAGATCGCCGCGCTCGTGGCCGCGGGGACGCGCGAGATCACGCTCCTCGGCCAGACGGTGAACAGCTACCGCGACCCGCTCGGCGCGCTGCCGCGGGCCCCGGGCGCGAGCGCGGACGACCCGGACGAGAGCGAGTTCGCCGCGCTGCTCCGGCGGATCGCGGCCGACGTCCCGGGCCTCGCGCGCCTGCGCTACACGAGCCCTCACCCGCGGCACCTCACGCCGTCGCTCGTCCTCGCCCACGCCGAGCTCGCCGTGCTGCCGCGCCACGTGCACATGCCGGTGCAGTCGGGCAGCGACCGCGTGCTCCGGCGGATGATCCGCCGCTACACGCGCGCCGAGTACGTCGCGAGGACGCGGGCGCTCGTCGAGGCCGTCCCCGGGCTGACGCTCTCGACCGACATCATCGTCGGCTTCCCGGGCGAGACGGAGGACGACTTCGCGGCGACGCTGTCGCTCGTGCGCGAGGTGGGGTTCAAGGGGCTCTTCGGCTTCAAGTACTCGCGCCGCCCGCACACCCCCGCGCTGAAGCTGCCGGACGACGTGGCCGAGGACGTGAAGGGCGCGCGGCTCGCGCGCCTGTTCGAGGAGAGCGAGGCGCTGCTCGCCGCCCACCTGTCGGGCCTCGTCGGGACGACGCAGGAGGTGCTCGTCGAGGGGCGCGACAAGGAGCGCGGCGCGGGGCGTGAGCGCGGCGCGGGCGGGGCGCTCTGGTCGGGCCGGACGGGGCGCCACGAGATCGCGCACATCGAGGGCGCCGGGGAGCTCGACCTGCTCGGCGAGGTCGTCGAGGTCTCGATCGCGCGGGCGAACAAGCACTCGCTCCAGGCCGAGCTCACCGAGGCGGCGCGCGCCGCGGCGCGCCAGCAGCCGCGGGGCGGCGCGGACGCGGGGCGGCCGGCCCGGCGCTCGCTGCCGGTGGTCGCGGCCGAGGGGGGCTGACGTGGCGCTCGTCCTCGCTCTGGACGGCGTGTCGCCGCGGCTCGGGCGCGACGTGTTCCTGGCGCCGAGCGCGACGGTCATCGGCGACGTGGAGCTCGGCGACGAGGCGAGCGTGTGGTTCGGCGCTGTGCTGCGCGGGGACATCGGCGCGATCCGCGTCGGCCCGCGGACCAACGTGCAGGACCTCGCGTGCCTGCACCTGACGGGCGGCGTCTCCCGGACGATCGTCGGCGCCGACGTGACCATCGGGCACGGGGCGATCCTGCACGGCTGCCTCGTCGGCGACGGGTGCCTGATCGGGATGGGGAGCATCCTGCTCGACAACGTCGAGATCGGCGAGGGCTCGGTGATCGCGGCGGGCGCGGTGGTGCCGCCCGGCAAGGTGATCCCGGCGCGGTCGCTTGTGCGCGGCAACCCGGCCCGGGTGATCGGCGAGGTGCGGCCGGACCAGGCCGAGCTCGGCAGGATGGGCGCGGCGGGCTATGTGGAGAACGCGCGGCGCTTTCGGGCCGCGCTCGCCGCGACGGCGGCGGGAGCGCCGGGCGTCGCGCAGCACGAGGTGAAGAAGCCATGAACATCACGGTGAACGGGGAAGCGCGCGAGGTGCCTGCGGCGGTGACGGTGCGGAGGCTCGTCGAGCTGCTCGGGCTGACCGAGGGCCCGGTGGCGGTGGAGCGCAACGGCCAGGTGGTGCCGCGGGCCGAGCACACGGCGGCCGAGCTCGCCGAGGGCGACGTGATCGAGATCGTGCACTTCGTGGGCGGCGGCTGAGGCCGCCCCGCGGCAGCTCTCTTCCGACCGCTCGCGGTCCAGCGATCTTCCAGTCCGTCCGCGATCCGGCTACCATCCCGGGTTGCCGTGGATACGAGGGCCCTCGTCTTGGTCTTGGCGCTCGGCGGGTCGGCCGGCGTGGGCGCCGCCCTGGCGGTGCGCGACGCGTTGCCGGCGTCGCCGGTGGTCCGCGGCCTCTCCATCGGCGAGCGCTTCGTGCCGGACGGCGCCTCGCCGGCGGCCTGGATCGAGGCGCGGCGCGACGCGCTGCGCGCGCGTGAGATCCGGCTCCGCCACGACGACGTGGAGCTGACCGCGACGCTCGGCGAGGCGGGCGTCGAGATCGACGTCGGCGAGACGCTCGCGGCAGCGCAGCGCGTGGGCCACGAGGGCCCCTGGGCGCGGCGGATCCGGGAGGCGCGGCGGGCGCGGCGCGGCGGGATCGACGTGCCGCTCGTCTGGTCGGTCGACGAGGACAAGGCCCGCGCGCTGCTCGAGCGGCTCGCCCCCGAGGTCTACCGGGCGCCACGCGACGCGCGCCTCGACCTCGCGAACCGGCGCAAGATCCCGGAGCAGGCGGGCCGGGCGCTCGACGTCGACGCGTCGCTCAAGGCGCTGCGGGCCGGCGCCCACGAATCGTACGAGGAAGAGGAGCGCGTCGAGCTCGCGGTCCGGACCATCGCGCCGGC
Organism: Sorangium sp. So ce176; assembly: GCF_051519835.1. NCBI lineage: Bacteria > Pseudomonadati > Myxococcota > Polyangiales > Polyangiaceae > Sorangium > Sorangium sp. So ce176. The sequence continues at coordinate 7,497,449 of NZ_CP150371.1, read as the reverse complement.
CGTCGTCGTCGACGACCTTGTGAGCGTCGACGTGACCCGGGTCGTCGCGGCGTACGAGACGAAGTTCAAGCGGCACGGCAAGGAGGCCGGGCGCGCCGTGAACATCGAGAACGCCGCGTCGAGGATCGACGGCACCATCCTGGCGCCCGGCGAGACCTTCTCGTTCAACGCCCATGTGGGCCCGCGGACGCGCAAGAACGGGTTCACCATCGCCCCGGAGATCCTCGGCGACGAGACCGTCCCCGGCTACGGCGGGGGGACGTGCCAGGTCTCCAGCACGCTCTTTGCCGCGTCGCTCTTCGGCGCGCTCGAGACGCCGGACCGCCAGAGCCACTCGCGCCCGAGCGCCTACATCCCGATGGGGCTCGACGCGATGGTGACCTACCCGGAGTCGGACCTGAAGATCAGGAACACGCTCCCGTTCCCGATCATGATCCACGCGTACCTGCCCTCGCCCACGGTGCTGCGCGTGGAGATCCTGGGCGGCGACCCGGTGGCGGAGGTCGTCCACCAGGTCGCCGCCGAGCACACCGACGATTTCATCCGCCGCATCTACGTGAAGCCCGACCTGTCGGAGGGCAAGGTGCGCCGCCACCAGAAGGGCTCGTGCGGATACGACGTGAGGTCGTATGTCAAGGTCCGGTACAGGGACGGCCGGGTCGGCGAGCGCAGCTATACGAGCGAGTACAAGCCCGCGCCCGAGGTGTTCTGGGTCGCGCCGGACTACGATCCTTCGGCGCTCCCGGAGCTCCCGGAGCACGCCAAGGCGGTGGAGGAGCTCCAGGAGGGGGAGGTCCCTGCGGAGGCGCAGGCCCCCCCTGCGCAGGCGCAGGGCGACGGCTTCTCGATGTGAGCGGCGGCGCGGAGGCCCCCTGCGCCTCCGCCGCTGATTCGTCGCGCGGGGGCGGGCGCGCCCTCCAGGGAGCGCGGGGGGCGCCGGGTCACGCGGCGCGCGCGGACCTGTCGAAGCGCAGGCGGAGGCTCTGCAGCCCGCGCAGGCTGAACATCCTGCGCCACACGACCGGCTCCGGCTCGCGCGAGAAGGGCGGCAGCCGCCGGAAGATCTCCTCGAAGGCGATCTTGCCCTCGAGCCGCGAGAGGGGCGCGCCGACGCAGAAGTGGATGCCGTAGCCGAAGCCCACGTTGCCGCGCTGCTCCCGGGTGATATCGAACCTGTCCGGATCGGAGAACTGCGCGGGATCCCGGTTGGCCGACGCGATGATCGGCACGACGATCGCGCCCTTCGGGACGGTGACGCCGGAGAGGGTCACGTCCTGGGTCGCCTGCCGCATCAGGAACTGCGCGGGCCCCTCGTAGCGGAGGACCTCCTCGATGAACCCAGGGATCAGCGACGGGTCCTCGCGGAGGCGGTGGAGGGCGCCGGGGTTCTCGAGGAGCGCGAGCGTGCCATTGCCGATGAGGTTCGTCGTCGTCTCGTTGCCCGCGATCAGCAGCAGGACGACCATGCTGAGCACGTCGTCCCCCTTCAGCTCGCCGTACTCCACCTCGCCGCGGATGAGGTCGCTGATGAGATCCTCGCGCGGCTGCCGCTTCCGCTCCGCGATCAGCTCGTGGAAATAGGCGCGCATCTCGCGGCGGCTCCGGAGCACGCCCTCCACCTCCGCGTCGCTCAGCTGGCCGGCGCCCGAGCTCACGGCGTCATCGGACCAGCGCTTGAAGTCGTCGCGGCGCGCCGGATCGACGCCGAGCATCTCGGAGATGACCGTGACCGGCAGCGGCACGGCCAGGTCCTCCATCATGTCGAAGGCGTCCTTGGCGAGGATGCGATCGAGGTACTCGGTCGTGATCTCGCGCACCCGCTGCTCGAGCCGCGCAATGGCCCTCGGCGTGAACGCGCCGCTGACGAGCTGGCGCACCCTGGTGTGGACCGGCGGATCGCTCATGAGAATGTTCACGTCGCTGATGGCGATCGGCTCGCGCTGGAGCCGCTCGTCCTGCCGGCTCGTCCTCGCCACCATGGTGTCGGACGAGAAGAGCTCCGGGTGCTTGAGGACATACACGACATCGTCGTGACGGCTCACCGCCCAGAAGCCCCCCGGCTCGACCTGACACACAGGCGCCTTCTCGCGGAGCGCGGCATAGACCGGATAGGGGTTCTGCGTGAACTCGGGCGCGACGAGATTGAACGCGTGACTCATGGTTCCCTCCTGGAAGCAAGCGCGGCTTGTGGTCTGGCATACCATGCGGCCTGGTGAAGGCAACATCGCCGGAGAAAATCGCCAGACCGAAGAAAGGAGATAACGGCAACTCCGGAGCATCGCGTGGTCGCCGCTGCGCTCCTGGAATATTCCACTGGGACGGTGGATGACATCGGTGTAGAGCGCCGCGGCAGCCGGGGGACCGGGGCTGAGCCACGGCTCGGCCCGGCCGCAGGCCAGGAGCCGGAAGCGGGCCCTCTGCGGCGAGATCACGTGAGCAGAGGGCAGATGCAGAGGGCGCGAGTTCCTGGGACGCGGGGAGATCCTGAGCGGCTGCCGGGCCGTCGCGCGCTCCTCGCCGGCGTGGGGGCGACCGCGGGCCTGCTGCTGCTCGGCTGTCGCGGCGAGCCGGTCGACGTGCGCGATCAGGCCGCGATCGCGGCCGGCGGCAGCCGGGGATACGCCGGCCCGGCGATCGATCTCGCGTTCTGGACGGGCTTCACCGGGGGCGACCGGCCGCCGATGGAGCGGCTCATCGAGCGGTTCAACAGCGAGCACGACAACATCAAGGTGCGGATGAGCGTGACCCGGTGGGGCGACTTCTATTACAAGCTCCCCGCCGCGGTCGACAGCGGCAATGGCCCCGACGTGGCCGTCATGCACGCGGACCAGCTCGCCACGGCGGCAGTCCACCGCACCCTCCTCCCGCTCGACGAGGTGACCGACGCGCTCGGCCTCGGCGCCGGCGACTTCTCCCGGACGCTCTGGGACGCCGGCGTCTACCGGGGCCGCCGCTACGGCATACCCCTCGATGTGCACCCCCTCGGCCTCTATTACAACCGCGCCGTGCTGGCCGACGCAGGGCTCGGCGAACCAGCGCTGCCGCGCTCCCGGCGCGACTACATGGCGGTGCTCGAGCAGCTCAAGCGGAGGGGGATCCAGGGATCGTGGGTGTCGCCGGTCCTGTTCACCGGAGGGCTGATGTTCCAGTCGCTCCTGTGGCAGGGCGGAGGAGAGCTGTTCTCGGAGGACGGCGCCCGGGCCACGTTCAACTCCGAGGCCGGCGTCGAGGCGCTGGGCTTCATGCTCGAGCTGATCCAGCGGGGGTACAGCCCGCGCGACGTCGGCCAGGACGCCGACAGCATCGCCTTCACCAACAACCGGAACGCGTTCCTCTGGAACGGCATCTGGATGATCAACGTCTACCGCGCGATCCCCGGGCTGGAGTGGGGCGTCCTCCCGGTGCCCACGATCGGCGCGCAGCGGGCGGTCTGGGGCAACTCGCACAACCTCGTCCTCCCGCGCCAGCCCGCGTCGGGCCAGGGCCGCCTCGCGGCGTCGGTGGTCTTCGTCGACTGGCTCAGCCGGCATTCGCTCGAGTGGGCGGAGGCCGGCATGGTGCCTGCCCGGCGCGAGGCCCGGGAGAGCGCCGCGTTCCGGCGCATGACCGAACAGGCGATCTTCGCCGAGCAGATCCCGGTGGTCCGCTTCCCGCCGGCGATCGCCGGCATCGACTCGGTGCGCGCTTCCACCCTCGATCTCGCGGTGAACGAGGCCGTGCTGCTGAGGTCCGCGCCGAGAGAGGCCCTGAACCGCGCCGCCCGCGAGGCCGACGCGCTGCTCTCGGACAACCTCAGGAAGTTCGGGAGGGCGCTGTGACAACGGTCGACGTACCCCTCGTGGAGCCCGGCCGCGCCGCTGCGGACAGCGGCGCGCCGCGCGCCGCTCCCGGCGTGGGCCGGCTGCGGCGCGACGCCGCGCGCCCGGGGCGGTGGGCTCCCTACCTGTTCCTCGCGCCGTACCTCGCGCTGTTCGGCCTCTTCGTCGTTGTGCCGATCGTGCTCGGCGTGTGGCTCAGCCTCCACGACTGGGACCCGTTCCTGCCGACGAAGCCCTGGGTCGGGCTCGACAACTACGCTGACCTGTTCCGGTCCGGCTCGCCGATCCGCGGCAATTTCTGGCGCGCTGTGCGGGCCACGGCGCTCTTCACGGCGCTGAGCGTGCCTGTCCTGGTGACGCTCCCCTTGCTGATCGCCCTCGCGCTCAACCAGCGTTTTCCGGGCCGCTCGTTCTTCCGGGCCATCTTCTTCGCGCCCTACGTGCTCGGCGTCGCGGTCGTGGCGCTCATGTGGCGGCTCCTGCTCGATCCCCAGATCGGCGTTGTCAACCACCTGCTCGGGAAGGTCGGTCTGCCCTCGGACACGGGCTGGACCACGGCGGTTCCGTGGGTTTGGGTCTCGCTGGTGGGGATGACCGTGTGGTGGACCCTCGGGTACAACGCCGTGATCTACCTGGCCGGTCTGCAGAACATCCACCACGAGCTCTACGACGCCGCGCGCATCGACGGCGCGAGCCGCTGGCAGCAGTTCCGCCACGTCACCGTGCCGGGGCTCAGGCCGGTGTTCGTGTTCATCGTGACGATGACCGTGCTCGGGTCGGCCAACATGTTCGGGCAGGCGTACCTGGTCACGGGGGGCGGGCCGGGCAGCGAGACCCGCACGACCATCATGTACATCGCCGAGGAGGGGTTCCGGAACTTCCGGCTCGGCACCGCGGCGGCCATGAGCTACGTCCAGGCCTTCTTGCTCGCGCTCGTGAACCTCGGCATGTTCCTCCTGTTCTTCGGCCGGCGCAGCGACGAGGAGATCCCGTGAGCGTCCGGTCGTTCGCGGCGCTCGCGGGGAGCTGCCCTGTCCGCCGCCGCAAGATCGAGAGGGCCCTGTCGTATGCCGCGCTGATCGTGCTCGCGGTGGTCTATCTGGCCCCGGTGATCTGGATGGCGCTCACCTCGCTGAAGTCGCCGCCCGAGGCGACGGCGGTGCCGCCCACGCTCGTCCCCGCGCGGGTGACGGTGGAGAGCTACGAGGCGCTCGCGGGCGCGAGCGCCCAGGCGCCGGTGTTCCGCTGGCTGCTGAACAGCATCCTGGCCGCCGCGGCCCACGCGCTGCTCGTGCTCGCCACGGCGGCCCCGGCGGCCTACGCGCTCGCGCGCATGGAGTTCCGCGGCAAGCGGCTCGTGCTCGCGGCGATCGTCTCGACGCTGTTCATCCCGCCGATCATGTTCCTGCCGTCGAACTACCTGATCGTCCGGGCCCTCGGCTGGCTCGACAGCCTGCCGGCGCTCGTCGTGCCGCCGGCCGCCTCGGCGTTCGGCGTGTTCTTCCTGCGCCAGTTCTTCCTCGGCCTCCCGCGGGAGCTCGAAGAGGCGGCGGCGCTCGACGGCGCGAGCCGGCTGGTCGTTTTCTGGAAGATCGTGTTGCCGCTGTCGAAGCCGGCGCTGGCGACGCTGGCCGTGCTCAGCCTGCTGAGCAACTGGAACGACTTTCTCTGGCCCATCTACGTGCTGTTCAACCCGGACAAGCTCACGCTGTCGCCCGGCCTCGCGCTGCTGCAAGGGGCGCACGCCACCGATTACGCGCTCGTCACGGCCGGCGCGATGGTGGCGAGCGTCCCGATCCTCGCGGTGTTCATCGCGGCGCAGCGGTACGTGATCGAGGGTGTCGCCCGCACCGGCCTCAAAGGGTGATCGGCGCGCGGGGCGCAGCGACGCGGGCGCGACGACGCGGGGCGCAGCGACGAGAAATGCCTTGAAACGCCGCGCAACGTGAGCGCGACGGCGATGCGACGGAATGGACATTTCCTGTCTGCGCACGTCCTCGGCGTCGCTTGACCTGGAGTCGCTCTCGGGGGAAACTCTCGGTCCACGGCGGCTGGCGGCGCCCCCTGCGCGCGGCCTCGCACCGCGTTGTGACGGCTCGTCCCTGGTTTCATGAGAGAAGAAACCACAGAGGGCACAGAGGGCACAGAGGAGAGAAAGAGAAGCTCTGGTTCCTCGGTGCCCGCTGCGTCTCTGTGGCTCGTCTCCGTCTCCATCACGGAGCCGGGGACGAACCCGGGCGACGCGGTAGACAGACGCCGCGAATCGCTTGTTGCCACGGACGACTGGCGTGCTCTTGGCTTATCTTTTCTTCACCCTTGCCCTGGTGGATGAATGACAATCGTCTTCTTCTGGCTCCTTCAGCGCGGCCTCCGCGCGAGCTCGGCCATGAGGCCGAAGATCTCGAGCAGGTCGGGAGGCGCGAGCTCTCCTCCGCTGAACTCGCGGTAGAGCGTGTGAACGTTCACCGCGATGCGCTCGGCGTCGCTCCAGCTCGCGTAGTCGCCGAGCGCGATGTCGCGGGCGGCGTCGGCCGGGGACATGCCGGCGTCGTAGCGGCGCCGCGCCTCGTCGCGGATGTACACGAGGTAGTCGCGGACCGCGCGCACGCCCTTCCGGTCCGTCATGGGGCCGTGGCCGGGCACGATGACGTCGACGTCGGCCGCGAGGATCGTATCGCAGGCCTTGATCCAGTTGCCGACCGGCCCTGCCCACATGATCGGCGTCACGTCGATGAAGAGGACGTCGCCTGTGTAGATCACGCGATCGGCGGGCACATGGACCAGCAGATCGCCCTTCGTGTGCGAGGGGCCGACCTCGAGGAGGCGGACCTCCTTGGCCCCGACCGTGAGCGCCAGCTCGCCGTCGAAGACGCGGGTGGGCGCGGTGGGGGCGATGCCGTCGAAATCGAAGGCGCCGAAGCAATGGAGGAGGTAATCGCCGAGCGCGCCGGCGGCGCCGCTGCGCGCATGCCGCATGATCGTGGCGAGCATCGGCGCGGGGATCTCGTCCATCTCGGCGGCGCTGGCGCGCGTGGCGACGATCGTCGCGCCGGCGACGAGCGCGTTGCCGTAGCAATGGTCCCCGTTCGCGTGGGTGTTCACGACGGTGCCTATCTGCGCCGCGGCGGGGGTCGCCGCGCGCATGGCGTCGAGCATCTCGCGCGTGCGCTTCAGGTCGAAGAGCGTGTCGACGAGCAGCGCCTGGCCGTCCGAGGTGACGAGGCCCGCGTTGCTGTGCCCCCAGGTGCCCGCCGGCTGGAGATAGGCAAAGCAGCCGTTGCCGACGTCGCGCAGCCCCTGTTCATACCGCCATCCGCCCATGGATACCCCCTCGTGCCCGAGCGCCCTGGGCGCGTCTCCGGGCCTCGGAGCGTAGGTCATCCGCCGGCCGCGCTGGAATGGAAATCGGCCCGCCCGACGGCGCCGTCGCCGCGTGCGGGAGCGGCGACGGCGCGGCGCGAGGCGGGCGCGAGAGGGGAGGGCGAGGGGGGCCGGGTGATCGTCGCGAGCGCTGCTACCAGGCGTAGGCCTCCGGCGCCTCGCCGCCGGGGCCCGGGAAGATCTCGTCGAGGCGCTTCATGTGCTCCGGCGTCAGCTTGATCTCGAGCGCGCGCAGGCTGCCGTCGAGCTGCTCGGCGGTGCGCGGACCGACGATGGGCGACGTCACGACGGGGTTCTGGAGCAGCCACGAGAGGGCCACGTCGGCCGGCTTCTCGCCGAGCTCGGCGCAGAACGCCTCGTAGGCCTCCAGCTTGGGGCGCACCTTCTCGATGCGCGCCTGCGCGTCGGGGGACGCGCGGCGGCCCTCGCGCGCCTTCTGGAGGGCGCCGCCGAGCAGGCCGCCGGCGAGCGGGCTCCAGGGCAGGACGCCGAGCCCGAACGCGCGGCACGCGGGCAGGACCTCCAGCTCGACGGTGCGCACGTTGAGGTTGTACAGGCTCTGCTCCGACACGAGGCCGAGGAAGTGGCGCTGCGCGGCGAGGCCGTTGGCCTGCGCGATCTGCCAGCCGGCGAAGTTGCTGCTGCCCACGTAGAGCACCTTGCCCTCGCGGACGAGCTGCTCCATCGCCTGCCAGATCTCGTCCCAGGGCGTCTCCCTGTCGATGTGGTGCATCTGGTAGAGATCGATATGGTCCGTCTGCATGCGGCGCAGGCTCGCCTCGCAGGCGCGCCGGATGTGGTAGGCCGAGAGGCGCCGGTCGTTCGGCCCCTCGCCCATGGTGCCGTAGACCTTCGTGGCGAGGACGATGCGGTCCCGCCGCTCGCCGCCCTGGGCGAGCCAGCGGCCGACGATCTGCTCGGTGAACCCCTCTCCGCGCTTCCAGCCGTACACGTTGGCCGTGTCGAAGAAGTTGATCCCGTGCTCGAGGGCCCGGTCCATGATCGCGAAGCTGTCGGCCTCGCTGGTCTCCGGGCCGAAGTTCATCGTGCCGAGGCAGAGTGGGCTGACCTTCAGGCCAGTGCGTCCGAGATTGCGGTAGTTCATGTCGGCCGGAGGGTAGCAAAGGGGCCTGCCGGCCGTCCATGCGCGGATGCTGAACGCGCGGTAAGGTTTCGCCGGAGCCGCGCGCCCTGGGGCCGGCCCGGCGGGCGGGGGATCCGAGCGCGGCGGTGAGCTCGGGCGAGCCGCGCTGCGGGCCGCGCGCGGAGCGGTGACGGCGCGTTGTACCGGGAGCCGACCTTCGTCCCTCAGGACGAGCGTGGATCTCCCGGGCACCGGCGCCTTCCTGCAGACGGCGCGGTACTCGGCGCAGCGGGGCTCGCCCGATGTCGTCGTCATCAGCGCCGAGCTGTTCGAGGAGAACATGCTGTGGCCGCGAGGGCTCGTGACGTCCCGCTTCTGGCCGGGCGCTGGCGGGACGACGCAGCTCGAGGTGACAAGCCTGTACGCGCCGAGGGGGCCGATAAGGATCCTGAACCAGGCGTCGTTGGCCGCGGTCCGCGCGTACCAGCGGCGCTACCTCTCGGGGCGGCGCCCGACGGCCGAGGAGCGGGAGCAGCTCCTGGCGGCGGGGCGCGGGGTAGCGCGCGGGAGGGGAGCGCGGCTCAGGCGCTGCGCTTGCGATCGCGATCGCGATCGCGATCGCGGCCGCGCGGCGGCGGCGGCTCGGCGCGCGGCGAGGCGGCGGCCAGCACCGCGGCCTCGCGCGCGGCGAAGCGCTGCTGGAGGAAGTCGACGAACAGCCGCGCCCGGGCGGGCAGGAAGCGCCGGCTCGGATAGAGGACGTTCACGGCCGAGCTAGGCGCTGGCAGGTCGGTCAGGAGCGGCACGAGGCGCCCGGCGTCGATGTCCGCGGCGACGTCCCAGATCGACTTGAAGGCCAGTCCGTGGCCCGCGACGGCCCAGTCGCGCACCAGGTCGCCGCTGTCGGCCACGAGCCGGCCGGAGGGGCGGACGGTGTGGAGCCCCTTCGCGGTGCGGAAGGTCCACGAGAGCGGGCGCATGCCCGGGCGCTGCAGCACGATGCACGCGTGCCCGTCGAGGTCCGCTGGCGCGCGCGGCCACCCGCGGCGCGCGAGGTAGGCCGGCGCGGCGCAGAGCACGCGGCGGCTGCGGGCGAGCCGTCGCGAGACGAGGCGCGAGTCGGCCAGCGCGCCGATGCGCACGGCCACGTCGACGCCTGCCTCGAGCAGGTCCACGACGCTGTCCGACAGGCTCACGCGCACGCGGAGCTGCGGGTGCGCCGCCGCGAAGTCGGCCGCGGCCGGCCCGATCCACTGCCGGCCGAGGTCCACCGGCGCCGACACGTGCAGCAGGCCGCGCGCCTCGGCCTGGCCTGCCGACACAGCGAGCTCGGCCTCGCTCACGTCGGCGAGGATGGCGACGCAGCGCTCGTGGTACGTCGCGCCCTCGCCGGTGAGCGTGAGGCGCCGCGAGCTGCGCTGGAGGAGGCGCACGCCGAGCGCCGTCTCCAGCCGCGTCATGCGCTTGCTCGCCACGGCCGGCGAGAACCCGAGCTCGCGCCCCGCCGCCGAGAGGCTGCCGCCCGCGACGGCGCACACGAACAGCCGCATGTCCTCGAGCTCGACCATCGCCCGCTCCCGACGCGGCTCCGACCTCGGTCGGCCGCGAGGCGCGCACGGTAGCGGCGAGGCCGGTCATCTTCAACTTTTTCGAAAAGCTGGTTCGGCGATCGGGGCCGTTCTCCTCCGTGGTGGAAAGGATCAAGGTGGTCCTGTGGCCGCGCCGGGGCGGGTCCCGCGTCCAGCAGGGCTTCGGGCTCGCGCTCCAGCGCTGCCGCCGGCGCTGCCTCTCCGAGCGTGCGCGCTGGCCGGCCGCTCAACCGCGTCATCCCAGGGAGACATGTCATGAGAAATCCTGTCCTGATCAGCGCCCTTTCCCTCTCGCTCTTCGCCGCCGCGAGCGCCTGCTACGTGCAGGGCGCCGGCGCGGAGGACCTGCCCGCGCCGCGGTCGACGGTCGTCGACGCGAGCCTCTCCAGGGCGCAGGCCGACGCGGAGATCCTCGCGGCGCGGCGCTTTTACGCGTTCTGGAACACAGGCGACGCGGGCTATCTCGACGCGGCGATCGCGCCGAGCTTCACCGACCGCACCTTGCCCAAGGGGCGCCCGCAGGGCCCGCCCGGGCCGGCGTTCGCGTCGAAGAGCTTCCGCGCGGCGGTGCCGGACCTGAGCTGCGAGGTGGAGCAGCTCCTCGTCGCGGGCGATCGCGTGGTGGCGCACCTGCGCTTCCGGGGCCACTTCACGGGCACCTTCGGCGACAGGAAGGGCGCCGGGCAGGCCGTGGACTTCATCGCCACCGACATCCTGCGCGTGCAGGACGGCCGCATCACCGACAACTGGCACATCGAGGACAACCTGACGCTGTTTCAGCAGCTCGGCGTGGTGGCGCAATAACGAGCGCTGGGCGGCCGGAGCGCCGGTGTGCGCTACACGGCCGCCGCGTCCGGGAGCCATTCGCCGTGAAGCGCGAACGGGACGCGCCGACGCGACCGGAGGCGAGAGACGCCGTGTACGGGATGTGCCGTTGGGAGTAGCGGCAACGTATACGTTGTGTCCAACATGGGCTCCTTCGGAGAGCACGTCTACAAGATCGGCATGACGCGGCGATTGCAGCCGATGGACCGCATCAAAGAGCTTGGAGACACGCGCGCCTTCGCAGGTCGAGCAGGTGGCGGCGTACGCGGCGCTCTAGGGGCTTGTCGCGCTCGGTGGCGGCCGCCCGCCGTTTCCGCCGGGGCCGCGTGAGCCGCCGCAGCCTACACTCCGTCGCATGTTCGCCTCCTCGTCGCCCGCGTTGCCCATCGAGACCGACCCCGGCGCGTTGCTCGAGCGCGCCCGCCGGGTCGCGGCGCTCGTGCTCGCTCCGGCGGCGAACGCCACGGATCAGGCCGAGGCGGTTCCCCGCGAGAACCTCCGCGCGCTCGCGGACGCCGGTCTCCTCGGGATCGCGACGCCCGCGCGCCACGGCGGCCACGGCGCCCCGGCGCGGGTCGCGCGCGAGGTCCTGGAGATCCTCGCCGGCGCCTGCGGGGTGACCGCGTTCGTCCAGATGCAGCACGCCACCGCCGCGTGCCCGCTCATCGCGCGCGGTGACAACGAGGCGCTCAAGGAGCGCGTCCTGCCGCGCCTCGCCGCCGGCGAGCGCTTCTGCACGGTGGGCTTCTCGCACGTCCGCCGCCCGGGCCCGCCGATGGTCCGGGTCGAGCCCGACGGCGACCACGTCCGCCTCCACGGCACCGTGCCGTGGTTGACCGGCCACGGGATCGCCGACGACGCGGTGATCGCCGGCGCGCTCCCCGACGGCCGCCTGACGTACGTGCTGACGCCGCTGCAGGCGGGGAGCGCCATCGAGGTGTCGCCGCCGCTCCGCCTGAGCGCGATGAACGCCTCGGCCACGGTGTCGCTGACGCTGCGCGATCTGCGCGTCGGCCCCGAGCAGGTGATCGCCACCGTGACGCGCGAGCAGCAGGCCGCCCGCGACGTGGCGGGCCTGCTGTCGCCGTCGGCGCTCTCGCTGGGCGTGGCCGGCGCTGCCGCCGCCCTGATCGCGGAGCTGGCCGAGCGCCGCGGCAGCGCGCACCTGGCCGGCGCCGCGCGGGCCATCGACGACGAGCGGGAGGCCGCCCGGGCCGACGTCAACGAATGGGCGGAACGGCCGGAAGCGGAGGGGTATGGCGAGCACGCTGTCCGCGTTCGCGCCTGGTGCATCGATCTGGGCGTGCGGGCCGCGCACGCGGCGGTCGCCGCGACGGGCGGCAGCGCCAACCTGCTGGATCATGCCGCGCAGCGCCTCTTCCGCGAGGCGATGCTGTATTCGCTTACCGCCCAGACACGCGATCTGCAGGCAGCGACAGTGCAGCGGCTGCTCGACCGAGGCGGCGGTGCGATGGACCGCACGCGGCCGTGAGGGATCCGCGGGGTGGGCGACCCAGGTTGAGCGGTGCGACCCGACCAGGTAGGGGAGCCGCACTGGGGCGGTCGATGGCGGCAGAGGCAATCCAGCGTGATTCTGGCTCGGCCAGACCGCTGGTGTTCGCCTCGCGCGCGACGCGACCGCGGCGGTGCTGCGGGAGGTCGTCGCGGAGATCCATGCGGGTGCAGCGACCGCCGAGGAGCGGGCCGAGCTGTACACGGCGCTGCTGGTGATGGCGACCATCGACCCCTGGGGGCATACTCTGTGGAAGGAGCTCGTCATGATGGTGGAGGACAAGGAAGAGGGGCTCCTCCGGCGCACGCCGATCATCGGGGAGATGATCATCGAGGCCGAGCTACGGGGGGAGCAACGAGGAGAGGCGCGCGGCGAGCAGAAGGCGATCGCCGCGCTGCTCGGCCGCCTCTTCGCGCGGCGGCTCGGCAGACGACCGACTGCCGACGAAGAGCGCTCGATCGTCGAGCGCGCCCGCGCGCTCGGTCCGGGCGAGGTCGAGGACGCCTTGCTCGACCTCGACGGCGAGGCGCTGGTCCGCTGGCTCGCGGAGCCGATTCCCCCCTCGTGAGCCGCCGCCTGTCCCCTGCGCCCGCGCCGCTCGCCCCGACCCATGCGGACCATGAATCGAGGCGAGCGGCCGCCAGCTCAATACGCGAGCACCTCGACGCCTGACGCGAGCGCGCACGCGCCGTCCAGGGGGTCACCGCCCGTGCGGAGGATCTCGGACGGCTCCGGCTCGCGGTAGACACCGGAGAGCTCGACATCGACCATGCGCAGGATCGCGCGATCGAGCTTGGTCACGTAGTAACAGGGGAGCGTCGGCTCCTTGTGGGCCCCGCCGACCCCGGAGTCATCCGTCAAGAAGAGATACCGGCCTCCCGTCAACTGCGCTGTCGAGCGCATCGTGAGCTCGGTGAGATCATCCACCCCGCTCGACGCGACGGGATAGACGTGCACCCCGCGGTCCTGGAGGGCTCGTATCCCGTCGGCCATGTCCGCCGCGTTGCTGTCGTGGTGGGGCGCGTCCGCGACCCAGAAGGCGAGGCGCGCGGTGTCGCCGCCTGTGCGCCACTCGAGGTCGGCCGCCTTGAAGAGCGCCATGTCGGGCGCCTCCGGGAAGTCGCCGCCGCCGTCGGCCGCCTGCGCGGCGAGCTTCTCCTGGAACTCGACCGGATCGTCGCGGAAGTCGAACCACCGGACGATGTAGTCGTCCTCGGTGTCCTTGTAGACGACGAGCGACCAGCGCTGCGCGGCGTCCGGGTACCTGGCGAAGATCGCGCCGGAGAGCGCGATGAACTCCGTCTGGAGATACGTGATCTCGTCGCCCATGCTGCCCGTTGTGTCGATGATGAGCGAGATGTCGAGCGTCTCCCTCGCTCCCGGGGGCGCCGCGAAGAGGCTGTGCGCGCCCTGGTGGTCGGCCTCGGTGAAGGGCAAGAGGCCCGGGAGCTGCTGCGCGTGGAGCGAGCTCCTGTACGAGAGGAAGAAGTCGAAGTTGCGGTTGTCGTCCCAGACGCCCGCTGTCAGCGTGCCAGCCTCGACGCCGCCCCCGCTGCCCCCGCTGCCCCCGCTGCCTCCGCTACCCCCCGCGCCCCCACCGCCCCCGGTGCCGGTGCCCCCGCCGCTGCCGAGGGATCCGGCGTCGCTCGGGGCATCGCCGCCCGCCGCCCCCGGACCCCCCGCGCCGGCCGAGGCCGAGGCGGCGTCGCTCGTGCCGGCGCCCTTCCCCGGGATCTCGCCGTCGCCGCCGCCGACAGGGGTCGAGGAGGTCGAGCCGCCCGAGCACGCACCCAGCGCAAGAAGGCTCCCCACCATGAAAGCGAAACGGAAACGGGTACGCATCGGGTCTCCTTGGCCGCGAGGGTCCTCACGCGCCGGCGTCGCACGCAGCCGGGGTGCCTCGATGCATGGCGCGTACCGGGACCAAACCGCGTGATTTCCGGCGCTTGCGCGGCTGCTCGTGGTGCGTTCTGTGCCAGGACGCGCCGGCGCGCGACGCTGACGGCCCTGGCGATCAGGGCGGCGCCCCTTCGACCTCTGCTTCAAGTCCCCTGAGGAGGAGCCGAAGCCCGTACCGGAACCGCGCCTCGTGATCGACGCTCGCGAGGTGCGGGAGCACCGCCGCCAGGTGGCGGGTAGGCGCCTCGCTCCACCGCCTCGCGGAAGCGCTCCGGATCGGCCTTGGCAGGGTCCGCTCCCGGGTGAACCACCAGCGCCTGCTCCTCGAGGGTGAAGCCGATCACGTAGTAGACGATCGACAAGCACCCCCACGCCGCGGCGCGCCGGGAGAGCCCGCCGTCCCTCAGCGCGCCGACCAGCGTGTCCGAGACCCGCAGCGTGTTCTCCTGCGCGACGTAGGTCCCGGCGAAGACCCGCGCCCCGTCGCGGTGGCGGATCTCCGAGCTGATCAGCGCGCTCGACGTCGCGTATCCGACAGGCAAGACCGCCGAGACGCACCCCTGGGTCGGCAGGCGGGCGCCCGATCGCGCGCTGGCGACGGACCGCGGCGCCGCGCGGCTGTACGAGCTGCTCCACGCGGGCCGCTTCGTCCTGATCGACCTCGCCGGCGCGGCCGATCTCCGGGAGGCAGGCGCGGCGTGGGGCGATCGCGTCGACGCTGTCCGCGCGACGGCCGACCCCCGGAGCGATCTCGCCGCCCTCGAGGCGCTCCTGGTGAGGCCGGACGGGCACGTCGCGTGGGCGAGCGACGCCGCGCGGCGGGCGACGCGCCTGTCCGACCTGAGGAGCGCGCTCGAGGCCTGGTGCGGGCCCGCGTGAGGCCGCCTATGCTCCCTCCGTGATCGCCATCGAAGCCGCCGCGCTCCGCAAGACGTACGCGGGCCTCTTCCGGCGGGACGGCCAGGAGGCCCTGGCCGGCCTCGATCTCACCGTCCCCCGCGGCGCCGCGTTCGGCCTGCTCGGCCCCAACGGCGCCGGCAAGACCACCTTCATCAAGACCCTCCTCGGCGTCGTCCGCCCCACCTCCGGCGTCGTCCGCGTCCTCGGCGGCGCCCCGGAGGACCGCGCCGTCCGCGCCCGCATCGGCTACCTGCCCGAGCGCCTCCACCTCCCGCACGCCTGGACGCCTGTCGCCTTCCTCGCCAGCGTCGCCCGGCTCAAGCGCCTCCCGGTGACCGAGGCAGCGCTCCTTCGCGACCTCGACCGCGTCGGGCTCGGCGACAGCGCCAAGCGCCGCATCGGCGGCTTCTCCAAGGGCATGAAGCAGCGCCTCGGCCTCGCCGCGGCCCTGCTCGGCGCGCCCGACCTCCTCGTCCTCGACGAGCCCACCGACGGCATCGACCCCCTCGGCCGCGCCGAGATCCGCCGCATCCTCACCGAGGAGCGCGCCCGCGGCGCCACCCTCTTCCTCAACTCGCACCTGCTCTCCGAGACCGAGCGCGTCTGCGACAGCGTCGGCATCCTCGCCGGCGGCCGCCTCGTCCGCGAGGGCGCCCTCGAGGCCCTCTGCGGCAGCCCCACGCGCTACCGCGTCCGCTTCGCGCCCGGCTTCGACCCGGCCGCGCTCCTCCCGCTCGGCCTCGTCGCCCGCGACGCCGAGGGCGCCTTCACCTGCGACGCCCCGAGCCCCGAGGAGCTCAACGCCCTGCTCGACGGCGCCCGCGCCCGCGGCGCCCTGCTCATCGAGCTCGCCCGCGACATGCGCGACCTCGAGGACGTCCTCGCCGAGGCCCTCGGCGCGCCCACCCCCACCGCCGGAGCCTCGCCGTGAAGACCGTCCTCGCCATCGCGCTCGACCTCGTCCGCGAGGCCGCCTCGCGCCGGTGGTTCCTCGCCCTCGGCGCAGCCATCACCCTCCTGCTCGGCGTCGCCGGCCTCACCCTGCGCATGGACATCGTCGACGGCGCCCTCGCCGCCACGCGCCTCTTCGGCCAGGTCGTCCCCACCGACATCCGGGCCGTCGACGTCGCCCTCCGGCCCGTCCTGCGCGCGGCGGCGTACGTCATCTTCTACGGCGGCCTCGGCTTCGGCGTCCTCGCCTGCGCCGACTTCGCCCCGAGCCTGCTCGCGCCCGGCCGCATCGAGCACCTCCTCGCGCTCCCCGTCCAGCGCTGGGAGCTGCTCGCCGGCACCTTCCTCGGCGTGCTCGGCCTCGCCCTGGCCGGCGCGCTCTACGGCGCGGGCGGCCTCACGCTCCTGCTCGCCGTGAAGACAGGCGTCTGGACCGTGCGCCCCGTCCTCGCCGCCCTCCTCGCGGGCGTCACCTTCGCCGCCCTCTACGGCGCCATGCTCGCGGCCGCCGTGTTCGCGCGCAGCGCCGCCCTCTCCGCCGCGACGGGCGGCGCCCTCTTCCTCGCCGGCATCGTCGCCGGCTACCGCGATCGCCTCGGGACCTTCTTCGAGACCGGCGCCCCCCGCGCCCTCTTCCGCGCCGTCACCGCGGTCTTGCCGCGCGTCTCCACGCTGGCCGACACCTCCGCCGATCTCGCCGCCTCGGCGCCCGTCGGGGCGCTCGACCTCGCGAGCCAGCTCGCCGGGATCGCCGTCTTTGGCCTCGCCGCCGTCGCCTTCGGCATCTGGGGCTTCGAGCAGAAGGACTTCTGACCACCATGCGCCACCGAGCCTGGCTCCTCGCCGCCGTCGTCCTCCTCGGCCTCGCCGCGTGGCTCATGTCGCGCGGCGACAGCAAGGCCACCGCCGCGCGGAAGCCGCGCGTGGAGTTCCCGCGCTACCCGCGCGACGCCGAGCATGAGCGCAATCAGCGCCGCCTCACGCTGCCGCCTCCGCCGCAGAACGACCCGAAGCGCCCGGGCCGGCGCGATCCGGTGCTGACGGCCCTGCCCACCGACAAGGCCACGTCGGCCCTCGTCTTCGAGGCGAGCGCCATCAAGGAGTCGCCGGCCGGCAAGCTCTGGCTCGACTGCATGCTCGCGGAGCGCGGGATGGATAGCTTCGACGAGCTCAAGGACGAGCTCGGGATCGACGTGCTCGAGGACATCGACCGGATCGCGGCGTCCTCCGAAGGTCTCGTGGTGGTCTCGGGCCAGCTCGGGTCGGCGCGTCTTTCGTCGCTGCGGGGGAGCCGCCGCGCCCACGGCGCGCGCGGGGCGCTCTTCGAGGAGGAGGGGCGCGCGCCGGTGCTCGGCCTCTGGGGCGACGGCCTCCTGCTCCTCGGCAGGGACGCGGAGGCCGTCGAGGCCGCGATCGACAGGCTCGAGGACAAGGTCCCGCCGGCGCCGCCGGTGATCCCGGAGTGGGCGAGCTACGGGGACGCGTACGGGGTGCTCTCGGCCGACGACCTGGCGGCCTTGCTCGAGGAGAGCCAGCCGGAGATCGCCGAGCGCCTGCGCGGCGCTGTCAGCCAGGTGGAGCTTCACATCGACGCGTCGGAGGACGTCGCGATCGTGGCGGACGTGACGGGGCCCGTGAAGGCCGACATCGACGACCTCGGCAAGACGCTGGGGGCCACGCTCTCGCTGGCCCGCCTGAAGGCGCAGGCGGACGGCGAGGAGGAGCTCGTCGAGCTCCTCGACATGGCGCGGGTGAGCCCGCGCGAGGGCCGCTTCCTGCTGGATCTCGCGCTGCCGCTGCCGCTGATCCAGAAGGCGATGAGCCGCTGCGGGGCGCGCTACAGGGGCGACGTGGCGCCGCCGGTCGAGGAGGAGCGGGGAGGGGAGGCGGGCGAGGCGCGGTGACGGCGCGCTCGTGACGGCGCGCTCCGGAGCGCGGGGCCGCGCGCGAGATCGGGAGTCGGCCCCATGCGCGGGCGACCCGAGGCGCCGAGCTCACTCGAGCAGGATCGATTCCACCGAGGTGGTGCCCTCGATCGCCTCGCCGACGCCTCCGCCGAGCGCGATGAGCTCGTTTGCGCTCCGGTCGACGAGGCGGTGGAAGATGCGCGGCGTCGTCAGCGTCGCGACCTGCTCCCAGCCGTCGCGGGCGTCGTTCAGCCGGTAGACGACGCCCTCGGCCGCCGTGAAGTAGAGGGTGTCGTTCAGGCTCACGGCCGCGCAGCCGAAACCGGCGATGGGCGAGTGCGCCGGCAAGGCCGGCCCCGGCGCCGCGCCGCCCTGCTGGCTGCCTCACCATAGCCGGCCGGCGTCGAGCTGCGCTTGGAGGTGCAGGGCTCCGCAGGCCGACAGCATCAAAACCCGCCTTCCAGCCCGAGGATCGGGACGGTCACAGGCCCGATCTCCTCGGGCTCGCACGGCGAGAACGCGTCGCAGATCCCGGGGATGTACTCCTTCGACAGCGTGGTGTTGAGCACGTCGAGGACGAGCGACAGCCAGCCGGTCTTCCCGACGGACCAGCGCTTCTCCAGGCGGACATCGAGGCGCAGGAACGGCGGCAGCCGCTCCCAGCGCGCCTGGCCGCCGGCGGTGGGCTCCGGGCCGCCGGGGACGCCGCTGCCCGGTGGGGGGAGCGAGCGGTCCACCTGCTTCTGGGGGAGCCCGGAGTAGAAGACGGCGCGCCCGCCGGCCCTGTACCCGCGGCCGAGGTCGTAGGTCAGCGCGAGGTTCGCCACGTGGGTCCGGTCGACCGAGGTGACCTGCGTGGTCCTGCCGAAGCTCCGCGTCGAGCGGGACAGCGTGTACGACGCGAATCCACCGATGCGCCGCGTGAGCCGCCGGCGGGCGGACAGCTCCACGCCTGTCGCGGCGCCGAGCGCGCGGCCCAGGGCGCCCTCGTCCCCGCCGATGCCTCCGACGCCGAGCGCGTCGGTCATGTTGAAGAACGCGTTGTGGAACACAGTGGCCGACGCGGTGATGTCCTCCGGCAGCTCGAGCTCGACGCCGGCGCTCGACTGGAAGCTCCGCTGGAGCCCGTCGCCGAGGCTCGGGCGGAAGCCGGGGACAGGGACGATGAAGCTCGGCATCTGGGAGGCGAGGCCGTGCGCCTGCACGAACGTCACGCCGGGCGCCACGGTGAGCCGCGCCGAGAGGCGCGGATCGACGGCGAGCGCGACCTCGCTGTCCGAGTGGTAGAGATCGAGCCGGAGCCCCGGGGTGACGCGCAGGCGCGGCGTGACAGCGATGTCGGATTCGATGTAGCCGCCCACGGTGATGTCGTAGCGGGTCGAGAAGAGATCGGGAAAGGGGGAGTCGTCGTCCTCGACGCCGCCCGGCGGAGGTTCGTCGTCGAACCCGAGATCGAACGAGTTGCCGTCGATCACGGCGTCGAGGCCGGCGCGGATGGGCGTCCCGTCGCGCAGGCGATGGTCGAGCGTGAGGCGCGCGCCGAGGCTCCGGGTCAGGGCGCTCTGGTCGTCTCCGATGCCCGTCTCGTCGTGGCCGAGCGTCAGCGCGCCGCGCAGCGCGCTGCCCGCGCCATAGGCGTGGTCGTACCGGAGATCGATCCGGTGAAACGTCGTGTCGAAGAGGGTCGTTTGCTGGCCGCTCTCCTCGTCTGCGAGGTAGTCGCGGGCGCCGAAAGCGAAGACGCTCAACCGGCCTCCCGGGACGACCTCGTAGGAGAGCCGGGCCTGGTAGTCCCAGTAGTCGAGCACCACGCCGGGCGCGGCGAGCGAGAAGAGCAGCGCCGTGTAGGAGTAGCGGCCGCCGACGAGCGCGACCCCGCGGCCGCCGGCGAACGGGCCCTCGACGAGCCCGCCCACGTCGAGGAGCCGGAGCGAGCCCTCACCGTGCCAGTCCGGGAGGGGCGGTGTCGTCTCGCCGGCGACGATCCCGCCGGCGTACCGCCCGTGGCGCGCCGGGTACCCGCCGGGGTAGAGGTCGACGCGGTCCACGATGCCGGGATGGATCACCGAGGGCCCGAGCCCGAGGTGATAGAGGTAGGGGACGCGGATGCCGTCGAGGAAATAACCGACGTTGCCGGGCGGCGACCCGCGGACGTAGAAGAACGGCAGCCCCGAGACGATGGGGGTCACCCCGGGGAGCATCTCGATGGCGCGGTAGGGGTCGCCGAACGCGCCGGGGACGAGCCTTACCTCGCCGCGGCTCAAGGTGGAGACGCCGGGGGCCGGAAGCTCGCCGCGCACGGTGACCTCGAGGGGTTGCGGCGGGGCCGGGGGCGGGCCGGAGGCCGGGGGCGCGGGGGCGGGGCCGGGCGGGGGTGGAGGCGCGGCTGGGGTGGGCGGCGCGGCGCCGGGCGGCGCGGGGGGCGCGGGCGGCGGGGCCTCGGTGAAGCGGACCTCGACGCGGATCCTGGCGGCGACCGGCGCGCCGTCTCGGGTGGCCGGCGCGAAGCGGAACGACGTCGCGGCGGCGACGGCGGCCGACGCGAACGGCTCCGGCCCCTCCTCGGGGACCGCGGAGCGCACGGTCCCGTCCGCGTTGACGGTGAGCACGAGGTGGACCGTGGCGTCGCCGTGCGCGCCGTCAGGGTAGCCGGCGGCGAGCGGCGTGAGCGGCGTCGGCGGGACGAGCATCCCCGCCGAGGGCGCGTCGCGGGACGGCGCCGCCGGGAGTGCGCTGCTGGACGGCTCGGACGACGGCGCATCGTCGGAGGGCGCCGCGCTGGGCGGCGGTGGGTCGGGCGCGGCGAAGGCGCGGCACGGCGCGAGCGCGAGCGCGAGCAGCGCGGCGGCCGCCGTGGAGATCCGGAGCAAGCCCGCCGCCGCACAGCGGAGACGTGGCCGAGCGAGCACCGGAGCAGAGCACGGCGCCCCGAGGCGTGGGGGCGAAGGAATCGAGACCATCGAGGGGTTCACATCATCGGCGCTCTGGCCGACGTCCTGATCGGCTTTTTCTTGAGGGATTGCTCGCGTCCGGGTCCCCCTCGCCTGGATGCTTCCAGGGCGGGACATCCTTCGCCGGATCGTTCCTGAGCCGACGTCCGCCCATCGCCTTCACCGCGGCCCCGCCGCCGCGCGGCGGGTCACGCCACGTGGCCGTGGCCGACCCCTCGCAGCTCCGGCAGGACGGGCGCGGCGGCGCGCTACGGCGTCGACGGGTGGCCGAGCGACAGCTCCATGACCACCTCCTCCCCACTCATCTGGCCGTTGGGGCGGAAGCCCAGGCTGCGGTAGAACGGCTCGGGGCTGTCGGGGCCCGGCACGTAGGACAGCAGCAGCGACGAGAAAAGCCCCTTGCGCCGCGCGTGCTCGATGACCAGCAGCATCGCCGCCCGGCCGACGCCGCGCCGCTGGAAGCGCCTGTCGATCATGAAGCGCCAGACGCCGATCTCGGGCTTCTCCGGCGGCGGGGACTCCAGCGAGTGGTCTTCCAGCATGATGAAGCCCGCGGGCTCGTCACCGCAGTAGATGGCGCGGAACCAGGCCTCCGGCGCGAAGTGCGCCTGGGCGAGCGAGACCGCGTTGGTCGCGACATAGCGCTTCTGGCTCTCGGCCACGGAGAGCTCGAGGATGGCGTCGAGGGTGTCGCGGGTGATCTCGCGCAGGGAAACGGGCGGCGTGTCGTCAGGCATGGTGTTGTCCCGCAGAAAGCAAGGGCTGGACCGGGGAAGCCGGCGTGGAGGTTGGAGGTCTTATTTTCACGGCCGTGGTCGCGGGCAGGGTACCACGGGCGCGAGAGGAGCTGGGCCTCGGAGAACCATGCTCCTGAGGGAGCTCACGAGGGGCGAATCGGCTCCGCGAGCCAGCGGACCAGCGCCTCACCCTCGAGATCGAGCAAGGCATCCTCGACCTCGCCCGGACCGAGCGCGCGGGCGCGCTCGACGATCGAGCGCTCTTCGTCGGCAGTCGGGCGTCGGCCGAGCCGCCGCGCGAAAAGACGACCGAGCAGCTCTGCGATCGCCTTCTGCTTGCCGCGGTCCTCTCCCCGTTGCTCGGCCTCGATGATCATCTCCCCGATGATCGGCGTGCGCCGGAGCAGCCCTTCTTCTTTGTCCTCCACCATGACGATGAGCTCCTTCCACAGAGTATGCCCCCAGGGGTCGATGGCCGCCATCACCAGCAGCGCCGTGTACAGCTCGGCCCGCTCCTCGGCGGTCGCCGCGGCCGTGTGGATCTCCGCGACGACCTCCCGCAGCGCCGCGGCGGTCGCGTCGCGCGCGAGCGGGGCGAACACCAGCCAGAGCACGCTGCCGCGCGCCCGCAGCTCCTTGATTGTGCGCTGGTAGATGGCGTCGACGCGGAAGTGCGCGCCGCTGAACGGCCGCCCCGGCCAGGCGATGCGGCGCTTACCTGTAGCCGGCAAGCGTCGTTTGCGACCCGACAGGACCACGGCGACGCTCTCGATCGGCGGCACCGGCGCACCGGGGGCCTCGAGGCGGAGCGCGGCGAACAGTAAGCCGAGGTACTCGAAGACGCGATCCGGAACGTCGTCGCGGAGCGCGAAGCAGAACTCGACATGCAGCACCCGCGGCTCGTTGTCGACACGCAGGCGAAGGGCCTTGTCGAGGCGGCGCTCGATGTTCGTGACCTGGCTGTCGACCCAGCCGAGGACCTCGATGGGGCGGCCCTCGGGGACGAAGGCGCGCGCCAGGTCCTCGGGGCGCCTTCGGGCGAGGTGGCGCAAGGTGATGTCGGCGTCTCCCATGCGCGGCGCCCATGGCAGATCGCGTACCAGGGGATCAGGAGGCCAAAACCGGAGATTTCCAGAGGAGACACGGCGTCGGGCAGGTGGCGGCGCCATGGCGGGTGGCGGCCTCGCGAGGCGCGCCCGCCGCGCCATCAAGACCCCGCGCCGCGCCACCCCGCACTCGCTCCGCGCCTCGCGCATCGCGACCGCGTTATTCCATCGAGCGCCGTCGGTCGCCTCCGCCAGCCGATGCGCGGACACCCGCAAACCCGATCCGCAGAACCTGGAATAACTCCGGTGCGCGGTGTCGTTGTTGGGGCGCCCGATGAAGCCGCGAACACCGACTCTCGTTCTGGCCGCGGTCCTCTCCGCGGCCTGCTCCAGCCCCTCCAGGCAACCGGCGCCGGACCAGCGGAATGCCGGAGTCGAGGAGGCGGCCACCCCGCCGCCGTCTCCTCCACCACCGCCGTCCCCTGCACCGCCGTCCCCGCAGCTCCGCGCCGGCGTGCGCACCGGCGGCGCGCTCGCGCGCTCGCCGCAGGGCGACGCGCTGTACCTGGCCGACGAGGACCACGCCGTCGTCCGGCGCATCCCGCTGCCGGTCGACGTGAGCACGCCGCCGATCGCCGTCTCTGTCCCCGGGCGCCCCGCGCAGGTGCTCGCGCTCGACGGCCGCGTGCTCGTCACGATCCGGGATCCCGGGCTGCTGCTCGTCCTGCGGCCGGATCCGACGGCGGGCCTCGTCGAGGTCGCGCGCGTGCCGCTGCCGGCCGACGCCTGGGGGCTGGCGATCACGCCGGACGAGCGCACCGCCCTCGTCACCAGCGCGTGGACCGGCGAGGTCTCCGCGGTGGATCTGGCGACCGCCACGAGGTCGTGGTCGATCGACGTCCCGCGCGAGCCCCGCGGCGTCGTGGTCCGCGAGGACGGCGCGGCCGCGTACATCACGCACCTCACGTCGGCGGCGCTCACCCGGATCGACCTGCGCTCTCCACCCCGGGCGATGTCGATCGCGCTCCCCGCGTCGCCGTACCGCGCCCCCCCGGACGCTCCGCGCGCCGCCTCGCTCGGCTACGCGGCCGCGCTCTCCCCGGACGGCCGCCGCCTGTTCGTCGCGCGCCACGCGCTCGGCGCGCTCGGCGATCTGGCGTGGTTCGGCGCCGCCACGGTCGACGTCCTGCAGACGGGCAACGACGAGCCCCTCGCGCCGCGCCGCCGCGAGGGCGCCCTGATCCGGATTGCACCGGCCTTCGACATCGACATCGTGGGTGACCCGGAGCTCGAAGCCCCGAGGACCGAGCTCGCCCCGTTCGTCCAGCCGCGCGCCCTCGTCTACCGCGCGAGCACCCGCACGCTGCTCGTCGCCAGCGAGGGCACCGACGCCCTCGTGGAGCTCGACGCGCTCTCTGTCGAGCCGACGCTCCGGCCCCTCCGCACGTACCCGCTCGGCAGCGCGCCGGCGTCCCACCAGGCGACGCCGGGGTCCCTGGAGTTCCTGTCGCGACGGGTCGGCGCGGCGACCCTGTGCGGCGCGCCGAGCGGCGTCGCCCTCTCCAGGGACGAATCTCAGGCCTGGGTGTACTGCCGGTCGACAGACACCCTCGCCATCGTCCGCCTCGACGCGCACGATCCAGAGGCCCCCCACGAGCCGGGGCCCGTGCCGTTCATCCGCCTGGCCGAGCCTCCGCGCTCGGAGCAGGCCGCCATCGGCCGGAAGCTCTTCTACAACGCGACCGACTGGACGACGAGCGGCGGGCTCGGGTGCGCCGGGTGCCACCCCGACGGGCGCGACGACGGCCACGTGTGGCACGAGGTCAGCGGCGACGACTTCGCCAACTTCTTCGGATCGGCCGACAACCGTCCGATGGAAGGGCTCGCGGGTGGCGTGGCGCGGCAGACTCCCATGCTCGCAGGGCGCGTGTCGGCCGAGGGCCCTTATGGCTGGAACGCCCAGAGCGAGAGCCTGGCCGCGCGCATCCGGGCGGGCTTCGGCCTGCACCGATGGGGGATGGGCGGCGGCGCGGACGCCGAGCTCGCGCTGCGCGCGAGCCATCTCGCCAGCTTCCTTCGCGAGGGGCTCGCGCCTCCGCCCAGGGAGACCCGGCCGCTCACGCCGGAGGAGAAGCACGGCTTCGCGCTCTTCACGAGCGAGGCGGCGCAGTGCTCCCGCTGCCATGTGCCCGAGACCGAGTACACCGACCGGACGGGTTACCCGATGCCGGGCCTCGGCGAACAGCCCGGGTTTTACCGGGAGAAGAAGGGCACTGTGTACAAGACGCCCTCCCTGCGCTTCGTCGCCGGGACAGCGCCCTATTACCACGACGGCTCCGCGAGGACGCTCGAAGAGCTCGTCGAGAAGAACGAGGATCGCATGGGCCGCACCAGCCACATGTCGAGGAAAGACAAGGCGGCGCTCGTCGCCTTCCTGAGGACGTTATGAAGAAGCGATTGTGGATCGGTACAGTCCTCTTCGGCGCGCTCGCGCCGGCGCAAGCCGCGGAGCCGCCGAGCGGCCAGTCCGCGGGGCCGGACGGCGCCGCGATCGAATCTCGGGCAGCGGCAGGGCAAGCGCCCCCGGACGGCGGAGGCGGCAAGGAGGCGCCCAAGGCGCGCGCGCTGGAGGAGGCGCCGCCTGCGCCCGAGCGGACGCCGCGGCCCGCGGCGGCGGAGTGGGACGCCGCCGAGCCGGTGCGGCTCGCGAGGGACAGGAGCGGCGCCGCGTGCAAGGCGCGGATGCGGCGCGAGTGGCTGCGCATCGACTGCTCGGCGCCCTCGCTGGCCATGGTGAGGACGCTCGGCGCGAGCGCCGGCGAGGCGTGGTTCGGGCTGGACCAGAAAGGGGGCGACGGGCTCGCCACGGGCGCCTCCGTGGTGTTCCCCGTCCGGCGCGGCGATCGGAGGGTGATCGAGATCGGGTCGGAGAGCTTCGAATACCGCGGTCAGGTCGGGTTCTCGACCAGCTTCGTGGTCTCCGAGCAATGGCTCGACGGCGACGCCGGGCCGCTCGTGAGCGTGCTCTGAGGCCTGGCGGTTCCGCCGGGCCTTGCCCGCCCGGCGTCGTCCCGGATCGGGGCCCTCGCGGTCGGACTCGCTTGCCCGGGCGCGCGCGGCGTGCGTTGATGGCGCGCGTGACAACGGGATCCTTCGAGGCAGGTGGCCTTCGTTTCCGGCTCGACCGCGAGGGGGCCGAGGTGAGCGGGGGGCCGGCCCGCCCGGTCCAGGCCAGGATCGAGCCCGGCGAGGCGGGCCTCGACGGGGACGAGCCGCTGGCGGAGCTCCTCGGCCGCCGGCTGTCGGCGCTGCTCGGCGTGCCTGTCAGCGACGAGGAGGGGATCTTCGATCTGGCGGTCGAGCGCGATGGGGCCGTCGTCGCCGCCGTTCAGCTCTCGTGCGGCGAGGACGACGAGGACGTGCTCGAGCTGCTCGGCGAGCGGGCGCCCTCGCTGCAGGTGCGCGCGCTCGTCGAGGCGCTCGTCGAAGCGCTGCGCGCCCCGGGCTGACCGCGCGCGGCACCGGAGCGCGCGGGCCGTCCGGCAGGGGAGGGCGGGGCATCGGGCGCTGAGGCCGCCGTGTCGCGTCCAGACCCGCGCCCGAGCTCGGAGGTGCCCTCTTCACGCCTGCAGGCTCGAGCCGCCGCGGCGCGGCCCCGGGCTAGCCCTCCCCGCACACAGTGCACCAGGGCAGCCGCACGAGCGTGTGGTGCGATGTCTCGAAGGTGCAAAGGTCCTGGACGAGGAGTCGGCCCGCGAGCCGGGAGGCCGTGTACGCCGTGATCGCCTTGAGCGCCTCCATCGCCGCGAGCTGGCCGAGGAGCTGGCCCATCGCGCCGGCGTGCGGGGCCGGCGCGCCGCCCGGGCGCGCGGCGGACGCGGGGTTCAGCGCCCCCGCCTCGGCGCAGATCCGGCACGCGGTCTCGCCCGGGAACACGAGGGGGCCGACGACAGCCGCCGCGCCCGCGAGGTGCGACCAGAGCGACACGATGCGCGCGCGATGGGCGAACCGTGCGACGCGCTCCAGGAGCGGCTCGTCGTCCGCGCGCACGGCCGAGACGATCAGGCGGGGGCGCCCCTCGGGCGAGCGGAGATCGCCCGCCTCGAGCGCGGCGGCGGAGCTCTCGTCCACCCGGCACCGCGGCGCGCGCTCGCGGATCAGCGCGGCCACGGCGGCGCGGCGGGGCGCGCCGAGCGCCGCCGCGCCGCGCTCCCGGAGCACCGCGGCGTCGCCCGGCCCGACGACGCCGTCGTCGACCAGGTGGAGCGCGGCGACCCCCGCCGCCGCGAGCGCGAGCGCCGCCGAGGCGCCCCAGGGCTCGAGGCCCGCGACGAGCACGCGCGCGCCCGCGAGCCGCTGCTGCGCCCCGGCGGCCGCGGGCCACCGCCGGAGGAACTCGTCCTGGCCGCGGAGGCGCTCTCGATCGAGGGGCGCCGCCGCGTCGGGCGCCGCCTCGATGAACCCGCGCGCCTCGAGCAGGTCGAGGAACCGGATCACGCTCGCCGGCGCATAGTCGGGGAGCGCCTCGACGACCGCCTGGCGGTCGCGCGACCCGTCGAGCAGCGGCGCCATGCGCTCGACGAACGCGCTCACGTCCGAGCCGGTGAGCTGGAAGGCGCCCAGGTCGGACTGGAGGATGACGCCCACGCCCGTGGGCGTGATGCTGGCCGAGCGGCTGAGTCGAATGCTGGGCATGGTGCTCTCCGACGGTCGTCGTTCAGGCGTGCTCGGTCTCTGTCCGGCCCTCTGCCGGCCCGGGATGACCTATGCAGACGACGTAGATGGCCTCCTCCTCGGCCGGCAGCTCGAGGAACGCGTTGAGCTCCTGGTCATAGAAGCCGCCGATGGCCACCGGGCCGAGGCCCATGGCCGTCGCGACGAGATAGAGGTTCTGGCCGAGGTGCCCGGCGTCCATCCATACGTAGCGGTAGCCGCGCTGGCCGTACTTCCACATCGTGCGGAACGGGATCGCCGTGACGATGACCACGACGTTGGTGTTCACGAGCATGTCCTGACCGAGCGCCAGATCGGCGAGCGCGGCGTGCGCGGCGCCTTCCCGCCGGAGCTCGAGCTCGTGCGCCCTGGCGTCGTAGTGGTGCAGGCCGTCCGGGATCCCCTCCACGGCTTGCGTCGCCACGTAGATCTCGAGCGGGTACCGGCCGCCCGCCGAGGGCGCGGGGCGCTGGCTGCTCCACTCCCCATCGCCCTTGCGCAGCGTCCGGACGCCGTAGCTCGCGTGAAGGAGCCGCCCGAGCGTCTCCAGCGGCAACGGCCTGAGGGCGAAGTCGCGGATCGACTGCCGCCGCTCCAGCACCGCGCCGAGCGGGGTGTCGACCGCGAAATCGCGCCCGGGCAGCGCCGTGCGCGCCGAGCCCGCGTAGGTGCGGAAGCGGCGCGGCTGGAGATCGCCATCGAACGTCCGCTCCAGCGGCCGCGATCTCACGTGCGAGGACTGGAGGTGATAGAGCCGCGCGACGTCCGCCTCTTTGCTCCTTGCCATGGTGTCCTCTCTCAGGCCATCGGGTGGGGATCGGGGTTGAATCCGTGGGGCGCCATCGAGCGGAGGCGCGGGTTCCCGAGCTGCGCGAGCTCATGGCCGAAGTGGATCTGCTGGAACTCGGGCCCGAGGGCCCGGGCGACGCGGAATGGGGTCGCCGCGAGATCGGGCGACGTCACGTCGACGATCGCGATGCGGAGCCCCGCGGCCGTCACGCGCCGGGCGAGCTCGGACAGCGAGACCTCCCCGGGCTCTTCGAGCTGCGAGGCGGTCACCGCGCCGCCTTCGCGGAGGAACGCGAAGGCGGCGGCGCGCTCCGCGGGAAAGTAGTAGGCCGCGTGATCGTCGAGCGTGCGCACGTCCTCCGGCCGCGCGGGGATGACGACCTCCTGGCCGGTGACGAAGCGGATGACGTAACTCACTATCTGGCCCTGCTCCAGGATGGCTTTCCTGATGGCCGCGCGGGGGCTCAGGTGGGCGGCGAGCGAGACCACGGCGCCGGGCCAGCGCTTGCCATCGCCATAACCCACGCACATGACCGCGGGGACCGCGATGCCCGCCTCCAGGAGGTACAGCTCGACCCGGGCGCCGCAATCCGCGAGCTGGCGGGCGACCTCCCGCGCGTCGGGGTCGATCGATTCGTCGAGCACGATCCGTCGCCCCGGCCTGCGCGCGAGCCAGGAGATCATGAACGCGTCACGCTCGATGAGCTCGAGCGCGGCCGCCATCGACGCGTCGTCGAGCGTCGCGCCCGCGGCGAGCCCGTTCGAGGTCACATCGAAGAAGCGAGCCTCCGGTGGAGCGCAGTAGGTGTAGTAGGCCGCGAGCGCCGGGACGTGCACGGGCGCGCCGGTGTCCAGCCAGCGCCCGAGGACCCAGTCGATCGGCGTGGTCGCAACGACGAGGGCGTAGGGGAACCCGGGGCGGGCGTACTGCGTTTCCTCGTAGCGACCCAGCCGCTCCGGAGCGATGAAGTCGCCCTTCATCTCGACGATCGAGGCGCGGAGGAAACCCGCCCTGTCGATGCGCGCGGAGGCGTAGCGCTCGATCGCCTCGCCCACGGCCCTGATCAGGGCGTCGACGGCGGTGGTGCCCTTTCCGGTGCCGACCTCCGGCTCCTCGCAGCGGTGGGCGTGCCCGGCGCCCTCGGTGTAGTTGCTGAGGACGGCCGTGGCGGTGAGCGGCGCTTCGAGCGCGAGCGCCGGGCTCTTCATGTCCAGCCTGAGGTGCCTGACGATGCCCGTCCGCGCGTCGACGATGCCAGCGAGCAGCCGGCGGAGCTCCGCGGTGTCGCGCGCGCCGGAGAGGCGAACGCGCGGGGCTTCTCGAGCGGCCCCCTCGCGCCGGGCGCCTGCGGCGCCGCCGCAGACCGGGCACCAGGGCATCTGCAGGACGGCGTGGAACGACGCCTCCGGGTCGACCAGGTTCTGCACCATGAGCCCGCCCGAGAGCGGCGACGCGCCCCGGCGGACGAGCAGGTCGATGGCCGCGAGCGCGACCGCGTGGCCGAGGAACGCCGGCACGGGCGCGAGGTAGGTGCGCGCCCGGGGGCCCGGGCGCTCGGCGAGGAGCGACGCCTGGAGCGCGAGATCGGCCTCGGCGTTGTCGCTTGTCGCGAGCTGCCGGAGACGGCAGCACTCCCAGCACGCGGTCTCGCCGGGCACGACGGCCGGGCCGATCACCGCGTCGAGCCCGTCGAGGTGGGCGCTGAGCGACGGGATCGAAGCGCCGTGGGCGAGGCGGGCGACGCTCTGAAGGACGAGGAGATCGTCGCTCGAGACGCAGGCGAGGATCAGGTCCCAGCCGGTGTCCTCCTGGACGAGCGGGCGCTCTGCGCGTGCGACCAGCGCCCCGGACGAGACCGCGCACCGGGGGGCGAGGCGCGACAGCGCGAGGGCGAGCGCAGGGGCGCGCTCTCTCCCGAGGTCCGCCTCGGCGAACGGGCCGAGGTCGTCCGCCGTGACCGTCCGGTCGTCGAGGACCTGGAGCGCGCCGACGCCCGAGGCCGCGAGCTCGAGGGCCGCGACGGCGCCCCACGGCTCGAGACCAACGACGAGGACGCGCGACCGCGCGAGCCGCTCGCGCGCCTCGTCCGGAGCAGCCGGGGCGCCCCCCTCGATCGGGGGAGCGGAGGTCGATGAGCTGGATCGTTCGATGGCCACGCGAGATCTCCAGAGAAAAGGCAGCGCGACGAGGTGCCGACCTGCGTCGCGCCGGGCCGCCGGTGTCGGTATGTAGGAGGTTCGATGCCGGCGCCGGACGAGGGATGCTCCGAGCGCCAACGGGAGCATCGCCGAGAGCCAACGGGGAGAGCCATTGGGAGCATCGCCGAGAGGCAACGGGAGCATCGCCGAGAGGCAACGGCATCGAGCCCGCGCACCCGCGGCGTTCCAGGGAAGACGGGGAGCTGCTGTGAACGCTCCCCGACTTCCCGGGCGCGCTCGCTCGCCCGGCTACCCCGGGGCTAGGTGCGGGCGCAGTGGCAGTGGCCACAGCCGCAGTGGCCGCAGCCGCAGTGGCCGCAGCCGCAGTGGCCGCAGCCGCAGTGGCCGCAGCCGCAGTGGGCGCTCGTCAGCTCCATTGTTTCCGCGCTATCCGACCTGCCCGACAAATCGTCGACGGCGTTGCGGATCTCCTTCATCGCTATGTCCAGATCCTTCGGTGCTCCATTCGTGATACTTGTATTCGTCATGGTTGAGCCTCCGGTTCTGAGTCCCCCAGTACTGAATGGTTCACAGGCACTCTTCGTCAACGCCACACTCGCGTACGAGCAGCGGAATCTCGTGTGCGAGCTCCTGTCATCCAGGCGGACCAGCGCCGCGGTCGCGCGAGACGCCCCCGCGCGCGCGGCCACGCAGGTCTTCGATTCGAGCTCGATCGGGCTCATGTAGGCGAGCCGTGAATGCCGTCGCTTCAGGTTGTAGAAGTTATCGATGTAGTCTGTGCCCGAGGCGACAGCGGCCGCTCGCGTCGGGGAGCGCTCGTACTCGACCGGGTGATCCGGGGCCAAGGGCATGAGCGCCTGAGACCCGCCGAAGAAGCCCGCGACGCGCGCAGCGTGCCGGGCGCGAACCACGGGGAGCTATCCCTTGGCGCAGATCGAGCAACGGTCGCTTCGCGGCCAGCATTGGCCGGCCCGGCTCAGCGCGGGATCAGGTTGCGGCAGCCGCTGCCGCAGTCGTCCCCGTCGAGGTTGTTGCCGTCGTCGCACTCCTCCACGGCCTGGACGACGCCGTCGCCGCAGAACTCGCCGAGCCGGCAGTCCGCTCCGCACTCGCCGTAGCCGCCGTCGTTCACGCCGTCGTCGCACTGCTCGCCCAGACCGACGATGCCGTCGCCGCAGATCGGCGCGCACTCGCTGCGCGCGGTCGCGAACCCCTGCAGCGTGAGCTTGAACGTCGAGGCCGCGGTCTGGCGCTCGGCGTGGAACACGGCGATCTGGTAGACGCTGCCGTCCACGAGGCCGAGGTCGACGTTCCGCGCCGGGATGACCTCGTCCCCTTCCGCGGCGTAGGTCACCCTGCCTGCCCCCGCAGCATTGATGACGAGGTGACCGGTCACGGCGCTGTGGATGCCGCCGACGTCGACAGCGAGGCGATCGTTGATGAACACCCACACGTCGTCGTCGCCCGTGAAGTCGAGGACGTACTCCTCGCCCGCCGTGTACTGGAACCAGTAGCGGATCTCGCTCGTGAAGTGGAAGTTGTGATCCGGAGTGCCCTCCTCCTTCAACCAGCTCCCATCCCCGTAGCTCGGGAAGATGTCGGCAGGGACGCGCTCGGCCGCCGGCGTGAACGAGTCGCCGTCGACAGGGAAGAACAGCGGGTTCCCGTCGTAGGCGGCCTCCAGGTACCTCGCCCAGTAGACCCCGCCGCGAGCCTCGCAGCCGCGGAACTCGGGGCTGTGGATGTCGCCGCACGAAGCGGTGTTCTCGGTCGTCGAGGTGCACGGCTCGCCGTCCTCCTCGTTGCCCACGTTGCCGCAATAATGCGCGCTCTCCGGCGACAGCAGCGACCACTGCTCGCCGTCCGCGCCCCAGCGGTTCACGAAGCGGCCGTCGCCTGTGTCCCACAGCGTCAGGGTGGTGACCGTGGTGCTGTTGGTGCCGGGCACGTCGCGGTACCAGTCGGCGAAGCTCTGCGCGCTGGTGACCAGGCTGTTCGCGACCGCCATGTACGTCGGCTTCTTCCCGGCGTCGAGCCGTGGGGCGACCATGCCGAACACAGGCGCGCTGCGCCCGGGGCCATTCGGCTGGAAGTCGGGGTGGGCCGCGCGGAAATCGCGGTACACCGCCGGCACAGCCATCGATCCCGAGGGCTGCGGCACGGCGCAGTCATAACCCGGCTCTTCCGTGCACGCCGCCGAGCAGCCGTCGCCGTCGATGTTGTTGCCGTCGTCGCACTCCTCCGCGAGCACGAGGCCGTCCCCGCAGCGCGAAGCGCAGGAGCCCGCGGAGCAATCGGGCTCCGCCTGGCAGCTCGTCGAGCAGCCGTCGAAGGGCAGCGTGTTGCCGTCCTCGCAGCTCTCTGCGCCCTCCCGCGCGCCGTCGCCGCAGGACGTCGGCGTGCACGCGCTCGGGCTGCCATCGCATTGGTGGCCGACCTCCACCTTGCATGTCGGCGAGCAGCCGTCGCCCGGGTCGGTATTGGCGTCGTCGCAGAGCTCCGGAAACACAACGACGCCGTCCCCGCAGCGGGCGATGCGCACGCAGGCAGCTCCCGGCACGGCGCAGGACCAGCCCAGCTCGACCGAGAGGCAATCCCCCGGACAGCCGTCCCCGCCCGCGACGTTGCCGTCGTCGCACGCTTCGTCCGACGTCAGGACTCCGTCACCGCAACGGAACGTGGCGCCGTCGTCGCCCACGCCGATGTCGTCCCCGATCCCCGTGGCGCCGCTGCCGGCGCTCCCGGCGCTGCTGGGACCACCCCCGACGCCCGGCCGCCCGTCGCCGGGCGTGCCCTCGTTGGACGCAGAGCAGCTCGCCACCAGGGCGATCCAGCTCGCGATGACGATCCTCGAACCAGGCCGCGATACACAAGGACGCATGACCTCCTCCTTCCGGTCGCCCGGGACCTCTCGGGGGCGTGACGTGGCGACAGTCTCTCACATGGGTGCCCTGCGCTCGAGCGCCTCGTGCGCGCGTCGCCGCCCGCTCGGCCGTGGATTGAAGTCGACCACCTCGCCGCGCGGATAAATCCCGGCACAGCGTCGCCTTTTCGCGACGGCGGAAGCTCCGCAGCGCGCACCGCGTCGTGGAAGCTCGTCGCCGATCTCGTGATGGCGAAGAATTCGAATCCCAGAGGCACAAAGGACACAGCGTTGCTTTGTTCTCTCCGCTGTGCCCTCTTCCCGCTGGGATTCCTTCTCTTGATGGACCAGGGATGAGCGTGGGCTTCTTCATCGGATATCGCCTCCTGGCGCGCATGATCCGGAAGCGCTTCGGCCAGAGGCTCCGCAGCACGACGTGGCCGCGTCGTTACTCCGGTCGCCCGAGCGGCAATTCATGTGCGAGGCGGCTTGACAGATTTTGACGAGGCCACGATAATTCCGGCCCCACGACGACTAGGCCGGGGGAACAGGAGGCCGACGTGACCTGGACGATTATCTCGGATAAAAAGTACGAGAAGACGCTCTCGAAGTCGGGGCTCATGGGCTCCGAGGAGCGAAAGCTCAACGAATGGCTCGCCCTCGTGCCGAGCAAAGGTCCGTTCGACGCCGCCAGGGAGCTGCACATCGACTGCACGAAGCTGAAGGGCGTGTCGGACGAGTGGCACCTCTACCTGGGGAGCTACCAGCGCCTGTTCTTCACGGTGACGGGGTTCAATCAGGTCGAGCTGCTGGGCGTCGGGCACACCTGAAGCGCCGCGGGCCTCGCGCGCGATCTCGGCTCGACGCCGGTCGCGCGCGGTCCGCGTGCCGTGCCGCGGCGAGGACCACGGCGCTCCCGGCCAGCGCCCGTACCGACCTGGCCACGACGCTGCGTCCTGTTCGATCCCGGGGGCGACAACATCGAGATCGTCCACCACGGCCGGCGACCAGGCCGGCGGACGGTATCGCGATCACGTTCTGACCTGGGCGAGCGCGCCGCCAATGCGCGGATTCACCACCCTTGCGCACCTCATGGTGGATCCGGAGACTCCCGAGCGAGGCACTTCCATCGTTCCTGATTCCAGCTTCGCCCGCCCGGTGCTACCATGACCGACATGCCCCGGTCTCGGGGTCCAGGAGCGTTGTCGCATCAGCGCGTCAAGGAGCCTGGACACGACGACGGCACGGAGGGTACCGCTCGTGTGGCAAGCATCGGCTTCGGGTGGACGATCGGACGCCAGTCTCCAGAGGGCGGACAGCGCGCGTTCCGTCGCGCCGCGCTCTGACCGCTCCGGCGACGCCGGCCCCGCTTCTTCTGTCGGCGGGCGGGGCGACCTGGCGCAGGACCCGCGGCGCAACCAGCTCGTCGCGGGGCGGTACAGGCTCTTGCGGCTCGTCGGACGCGGCGCGATGGGCGAGGTGTGGCTCGCGCACGACGGGGCGCTGCGGGTCGACGTCGCGCTCAAGCTCCTCGCGGTCCAGCGCGAGAGCCAGGCGGGCACCGCGCTGGAGCGCTTCCGGTTCGAGGCCCAGGTCGCGGCGCAGCTCGCGCAGAAGACGGACAACGTCGTCGCCGTGCGGGACGTCGGCAACGATCCTGCCGCGGGGCCGTACCTCGTCATGGGCTACGTTCGCGGTCGATCCCTGAAACAGCTCATGCAGGAGCGCGGGACGATGTCCCCGGCGGAGCTCGCCCCGCTCCTCGGCCAGATCGGAGAGGCGCTCTCTGTCGCGCACGGCCTCGGCATCGTGCACCGCGACGTCAAGCCGACGAACGTGCTGCTGGAGGAGGGGCGCGACGGTGAGGTGCGCGCCAGGGTCGCGGACTTCGGCATCGCCAAGTGGATCCGAAAGGATCTGCCCGCCGACTTCCCCCGTCGGACCGCCGACGGCGTGGTGCTGGGGACGCCGGCGTACCTGAGCCCGGAGCACACGTGCGACGGGGACACCAGCCCGCACTCGGACATGTGGGCGCTCGCGGTCGTCTCGTACGAGGCGCTCACGGGCCGGCTTCCCTTCCCGGGCCACACAATGAGCGACGTGCTCGCCTCGATCCTGGCCCAGGCGCAATCGCCGCGGCCGGCGCCGTACCCGGAGGCGCCGCCAGCGCTCTCGGCCTGGTTCGCGCGCGCCTTCACCCTCGATCCGACGGAGCGGTTCCCCTCGATCGAGGCCATGGTCGCCGCCTACAAGGCCGCTGTCGGCCCGTCGAATGCGCCGGCGCGGGCCGAGCCCGCGCGCCGGGGCAAGCTGGGCCTCGCGGCCGGCCTCGTCGTGGCGCTCGGCGTCGTGCTGTCCACCGGCGCGCTGTGGGCGCAGGCCCAGGTACCCGCCGCGCTGCGGGCGTCGAGCGTCGACGCGCGCGCCGCCTCCGTCGTTCGCGCCGCGCAGGCGCGCATCGCCGCCCAGGCGAGCCCACGCCCGGCAGCGAGATCGGAGGACGCCGCGGCGCTGGGGGCCGCCGTCCCAGCGCCCGAGGAGGCCTCCGACCCCGCGGCCGCGCCGCGGCCCGTCTCCGCGCAGGCCGCGCGCCCGGTCGACCCCCGCCCGGCGCCGCGGAGCGCGCGCGTCCCCCGCGACAACCGCGCGACGGGCGCCCGAGGCGTGTCCGCCGAGCGCGAGCTGCTCAGGACGCGCCACTGAGCGGCCCGTAGCCGACTACCTCCCTCGAGGTCGTGTCCAGCGTCGCCTGACGTCGTGCGCGCCCCCGGCCAGTGCACGAGTCTTTTCCTCACGGCGAGATCGACCGTGTTCGACAGGCTCGCCAGGCCGCAGCGACCGCCGCGGCCGCCCGGCCGGGTGGCGGGCCGTGGATCCCTCTGTTATGTCAGTCCCTCGCAGACAAGGAGCGTCGCAGGTGAGCGTCCGCAAGCGTCACAATGTGAAGGTCGTCGGCCGGGGCGACGTCGACATGATCTTCGCGCACGGCTACGGGTGTGATCAGAACATGTGGCGCCTGCTCACCGGCGCGTTCGAGGACAGCCACCGCATCATCCTGTATGACCTCGCCGGTTGCGGCGGCTCGGATCTGTCCGCGTACGACCGCAGGAAGTACGACACGCTCGAGGGGCACGCCCGCGACGTGATCGAGATCCTGGGCGAGATCGCGACCGGGCCGGCGGTGTTCGTCGGACACTCGGTCAGCGCGATGATCGGGCTGCTCGCAGGGATCGCGGCGCCGGAGCGCTTCCGCGAGCACATCATGGTCGGGCCGTCTCCCTGCTACATCAACGACGGCGACTACTTCGGCGGGTTCTCGCGCGACGACATCGACTCGCTCCTCGACGCGCTCGACAGCAACTACCTTGGATGGGCCAGCGCGATGGCCCCGACCATCATGGGCGCGCCGGACCGGCCCGAGCTCGGCGAGGAGCTGACCAACAGCTTCTGCAGGACCGACCCGGAGATCGCCAAGCACTTCGCGCGCGTGACCTTCCTCTCGGACAACCGGGCCGATCTCCCCAGGCTCACCGCGCGATCGCTCATCCTTCAGTGCTCCGACGACGTGATCGCTCCGCCCTCGGTGGGCGAATACCTGCACAAGGCGCTGCCGAACAGCGCGCTTCGCTTCATCGACAACATCGGTCACTGTCCTCATCTCAGCGCGCCCGGGCCGCTCGTGCAGGCGATGCGAGAGTTCCTCGAGGCGTGAGCCGGGCCTGTCGATGAGCTCCGCCGGGGAAGGCTCAGGCGACGCGCTCGACCTCTACGAGCTGGCCGCGTGCGGCCTCCTCACGACCGCCGCCGACGGGACGATCCAGCGGGTCAATCGTACGATGTGCGCCTGGACGGGGTTCGCCGCGCCCGAGCTCGTCGGCAAGCGATTCCAGGATCTGCTCACGATCGGCAGCAAGCTGTTCCACTACACCCACTGGATGCCGCTCCTGCAGATGCAGGGCTCGGTCGCCGAGGTGCAGCTCGAGATCGTGCACCGCGACGGCCGCGTGCTCCCCGTCCTCGTGAACGCCGCCCGCCGCGCGGGTCCGGCCGGGGCCGCCTCGTCCGCCCGGCCGCCTGTCGACGTCGCCGTGTTCATCGCGACAGACCGCCGCAAGTACGAGCGGGAGCTGCTGCTCGCGAGGAAGCGCGCGGAGGAACTCCTCGCGAGCGAGCGGCAGGCGCAGGAGGCGCGGGCGCGCGCGGAGGCCCGGCTGCGGCTCGCGCTCGACTCGGCGCACCTGCGCGTCTGGAGCGTCGACATGGCGACAGGCGCCCGTCACTACGAGCGCGACGTGGCCTCGCTGCTCGGGCTCCCTGCCGCCGACGAACTGGCCCCCGAGGCGTACGCCGAGCGCATCCACCCGGACGACCGCGCCGCCGAGGCGGCCGCGTTCGCCGCGGCGATCGATCCGGAGCGCCGCGCGACGTACTCGGTCGAGTACCGGCTCCTCGGCCACGACGGCGTCGAGCGGATCGTCCGCTCCACCGGGCGCGCGTTCTTCGACGACGGCGGCAAGCCTGTCCACTTCACCGGCATGATCGAGGACGTGACGGACCGCCGGAGGAGCGAGGAGGCGGTCCGGCAGCGCGAGGACGAGTTCCGGACGCTCGCCGAGAACTCGCCCGACGTGATCGCGCGCTTCGACAGGGCGCACCGCTACGTGTACCTGAGCCCCGCCGCCGAGGCGCTCACCGGGAGGCCTGTCGAGGACTTCCTCGGAAAGCCGGTCGGCCGGCGCGGGATGGGGGACGCGGACGCGGCCGCCTGGCGCGCGGCGATCGACGAGGCGTTCGCGGGCCGCGACGGCACGCTCGCGTTCACCTACGAGGCGCAGGACGGCCGTCGGCGCGAGTTCCAGGCCCATGTCGTCCCCGAGCGCAACAGCCGCGGAGAGATCGCCACCGTCCTCGGGCTCACGCGCGACGTGACCGTCCTGCGCCAGCAGCAGCGCGAGGCGCAGCAGCGCGCGATCCTGGCAGAGCAGCTCATCGGGATCGTCAGCCACGATCTTCGCAATCCGCTGAACGCGGTCCTGCTGGGGACACAGATGCTCGAGGACGCGGACGCGGAGCTCCAGGGCGTGATCGCCGGCCGGATCACGGCCGCCGCCGACCGCGCCAACAGGCTCATCGGGGACCTCCTCGACTTCACCCAGGCGAGGCTCGGCGGCGGCCTGCGCGTGCAGCGCCGCGAGATCGATCTGCACCTGTTCGCGGCCGGCTTCCTCGACGAGCTGAGGCTCGCCTGGCCGGGCCGTCGGCTCGAGCACCGGCGCGCGGGGGAAGGCCTGGGGTCCGCCGATCCGGATCGCATCGCGCAGATCCTCACCAACCTGGTGAACAACGCGCTGACGTACGGCACCCCGGACGAGCCTGTCACGGTGACAACGGCCGTGGCCAAGGACGCGCTCGAGATCCGGGTGCACAACACGGGGCGGCCCATCCCGAAGGAGCTCCAGGCGCGCATCTTCGAGCCCATGCAGCGGGGCGCCGCGCAGGTGGGTCCGGGCTCGCGCAGCGTCGGGCTCGGCCTCTACATCGTGCGCGAGATCGCGAGCGCGCACGACGGCCGGGTGAGCGTCCGATCGACCGAGCGCGAGGGGACCACGTTCACCGTGGTGCTCCCGCGCGCCCAGGCAGCAGCGCGCGCATCGCAGGGGTGATGACGTCCGCGATCGCGCGGCGCCAGGCGTCCGCCATGACGGCGCCGGCGGGACGCCCGTGCGCGGCGAGGGCCTCGGCGGGGGCGAAGGCCGCCGCGGCGGCCGGCGGAGGCGCGGCGAGGCCCGCCTCGAAGGCCGCCGAGACGGCCCGGCGCACCGCGTCTCCGCCGGTCTGGAGCGCCCAGGTCACGAAGCGCCACGCGAGCTCGGCGTGGCCGGCCGCGATGCTTCGACCTGGTCGTGGGCGCCGATGGGCTGCACTCCCGCGTGCGCGCGCTCGCGTTCGGCGACGAGTCGAGGTTCTTGCGCTTCCACGGCTATTACGTGGCGACGTTCGCCGCGCCGAACCACCTCGGCCTCGATCACCAGGGCCTCATCTTCAGCGAGCCGGGGCGGGCGGCCAGCATCGCGAGCGCCCGCCGCCCCGAGGAGGTAACGGCGCTCCTGATGTTCGCCTCCAGGCCGCTCGACCACGATCCGCGCGACGTGGTGCAGCACAAGGCGATCCTCACCGAGCGTTTTGCGGGGATGGGGTGGGAGGTGCCGCGTCTGCTCGAGGCGATGAGGCAGAGTCCGAGCCTGTATCTCGACGCCGTGGGGCGGATCGGCATGGATCGCTCTTCGCGCGGTCGCGTCGTGCTCCTGGGCGATGCCGGCTATGGCGGCACCATCGGCGGACAGGGGACCGGCCTCGCCGTGGTCTGCGCGTACGTGCTCGCGGGTGAGCTCGCCGTCGCGAAGGGAGACCATCGCGCCGCGTTCCAGCGCTACGAAGCGCGGGTCCGTCGATATGCCCGGCGCTGCCAGCAGGGGGCGAAACACGTCGGCTCGTTCTTCGCACCACCGACCCGCGTGCAGCTCGCGCTGCGCAACACGATGTACCGGGCGCTCACCTCGCGTCCGCTCTCCCGCTGGTTCGAGAAGATGGTCACGAGCGCCGCCAGCGACCTCGTGCTCCCCGCATACCCGGCGTGACCTCATCGAGGCGGGGGATGTCAAGATAGCTGGCCGTTGATCTGGTCACGTCGTCATGAGTGCTTGAGCCTCATGAGCGTGGGGGTCGAGGGGCACGGGGCCGATCGGCTTCCAGTTGCGCGTCTGGCCAGTCCAGCGCAAGGGCGTCTTGCGGCGAGCCCGCTGGTAGAGGGCATGGCGGGCGGCGATGGCGGCCTGCTCCGCGCCGCTCACCGACGCGTCCAGCCACGGCGAGATGAGGATCATGGCCCGGGGCCGCGGTCCGCCGCCGTCGCGCAGCACCTGCGCGGCGGCGAGCGCCATCCCCGCGCCGGCGGAGTCGCCGATCGCCGTGACGTCCTCGGGCCCCACGGCCTCGAGCAGCGACCGCAACAGCCTGGCAAGGGCCGGCACCGTCGCATCCGCGGCGGACAGCGGCGCGACTGGATAGATCGGCACCACGCACCGCGCGGGTGCCTTCGTCGTCAGCTCACCGATAAGCCCCCAGTGCCGGCGCTTGATCTCGTTGATGTAGCCGCCGCCGTGAAGATAGACGACGTGCTGCCGCGCCTGAGGATACGCCGCGGGCGCCGTGTGATAGACGGGCCAGCCCTCGGCGGTCTCGAGCGATGTGCTCACGTCCTTGCCGAGCCCTGTCGGGCGGTGAGGCGCGGGCCGGCGTGCCGTGTCGACCGAGCAGCGCGAGGAAGGACGCCGTGCCGCAGCCGAGGTCGGCGATGACGTCG
This sequence comes from Sorangium sp. So ce176, assembly GCF_051519835.1. Lineage (NCBI taxonomy): Bacteria > Pseudomonadati > Myxococcota > Polyangiales > Polyangiaceae > Sorangium > Sorangium sp. So ce176. Next base: position 7,456,960 of record NZ_CP150371.1, on the reverse strand, counting down.
TCCGCCTGCGGGCGCAGCTGCCGCAGCAGCGCGCCCCGCCAGCGAGCCTCCCGCGTCAGCGCGGCGACGATGAGGTCATAGGTCCACAGGAACGGCACGGCGGGGGATGAAGTCCCGCGCGTGGCCGGCGTGCGTGATGTTCATGTCGATGCACCTCGGGAACGCGGTGGTGGACTCATTGTGAGCGATGGCTCATATTCGGTCCGCTCGCATTCCAGAGGCGCCGCACATGACCAGGAGACCGCGCCGAGGAAACTCGCCACCCAGCAACGGGCGCAGCTGACCGTCGACGCGCTGCTCACGGCGACCGCTCGCATTCTGGCGAAGGAGGGGTACGACACGGCCAGCACGAACAAGATCGCGCTCGCGGCGGGCGTCGGCATCGGCTCGCTCTACCAGTACTTCCCCGGCAAGGAGGCGTTGGTGGCCGCCGTCATCGACCGCCACATGGAGGAGATGATGGATATGGTGCGCCTGGCGCTGGCCGACGTGATTGACCAGCCGGTCGAGGCGTCGGTACGCAGGCTGGTGGCGGTCATGGTCGACGCACACCGGGTCGATCCGCGACTGCATCGGGTGCTGTTCGAGCAGCTCCCGCGTGTCGGAAGGCTCGCGAACGTCGAAGCGCTGCATCATGAGTCCTACGCGCTCGTGCGCGGCTATCTCGACGTGCACCGCGACGCGTCTCGTGGCCGGCTACCTCACGGGCACGTGATCCGGCGCGCGGCATCCTGGCGGCCTTCGATACGTCGACTCCGAATCGCGAGCCGTGGCGAGAAGGCGGTCCCCTTCGAGGCGCGCACGGAGCGCGGCGAACCCCTTATCCGCCGCGCTCCGTGCGCGCCGCCTCGTCGAGGAAGCGATGCATGCGGCTCCGCATCTCCGACAGTTCGCTCCCCCCACGGCCCGCGCCCAGCGTGGAGAGCGCCGGCGCGAGCAAGAGGCAGTATGTTGGTTTCATCAGCCGCTCCTTGCGGGCGGCGAGCCTAGAACAACGATCTCGTTGATCAAGCGAGAAATGAACCGCCAAGACGCCATAAGATGCCAAGACGCCAAAAGACACCATGGAATAAGTAAATATTTATGGCGTCTTATGGCGTCTTATGGTGTCTTGGCTGTTCGAAATTCTGCGCTTTTCAGGCAGTTTCAACCCGTTTGTCGCTTAGTCGTGGCGTTCGCGCTCGTCGATGCTTGACGTTCGCGCGTCGCGCCAGGACGGCTGTCGCTGAGCGCCTCGATCCGGCGGAAGCGCGTGCGCCGCGACCGCGGCGCCGCGAGCTGCCGCGCGGTCTGCTCGAGCCGTCGGTCTTGTGTCTCCAGGGCGCGTGGAGCACCCGCGGCTCATGGCAGCGCCCGGTTGCCTGGTGAGGGTGCCAGCGCAGGATCTGCGCGAGGCTCAGGGATCCACGATGGTGCCGGCGAAGGCGACATCGCCGTCGTCCGAGCGGATATCAAGGGTGCTGCTCCCGGCCTTGCTGCCGACGATCAGATGGCAACGCCGATGAACAGGCCCCCGCCCATGCGCTGCGCCTGCTGGATGAGCTTCGTCGCGGCGACGTCGCCCACAAGCGGGCCACGTTCGCGAAGGCGGTGCCATCGCGCGGCAGGGGTCACGCGGCCCGGCGCCTGCGCGTGAGCGTCAAGCCGAGGGCTCCGAGCAGGAGGACCAGCGGACCCGCTTGCGAGTTCGTCGAACCGCCGGCCGTCACGCAGCCGCAGCCGCCGTCCGCGATGGGCTCGCCTCCCACGGCTCCGCCCGCACCACTGCTTGCGCCGTCGCCTACGCCGCCGCCGCTGCCTGCGCCGCCGCCTACGCCGCCGCCGCTGCCTGCGCCGCCGCCGCTGCCTGCGCCGCCGCCTACGCCGCCGCCGCTGCCTGCGCCGCCGCCTACGCCGCCGCCGCTGCCTGCGCCGCCGCCTACGCCGCCGCCGCTGCCTGCGCCGCCGCCTACGCCGCCGCCGCTGCCTGCGCCGCCGCCTACGCCGCCGCCTACGCCGCCGCCGCTGCCGATTGCGCCGCCGCCGCCGCCGCCGCTGCCGCCTGAGCTTCCGCTGGAGTCGCCGCCTGCGGCTGCGGTGCCGCCGACGCCGCCGCTGCCGCCTGAGCTTCCGCTGGAGTCGCCGCCTGCGGCTGCGGTGCCGCCGCCGCCGCCGCTGCCGATTGCGCTGCCGCCTGCGTCGCCGCTGCCGCCTGCGCCGCCGCTGCCGATTGCGCCGCCGCTGCCGATTGCGCTGCCGCCTGCGTCGCCGCTGCCGCCTGTGCCACCGCTGGCGCTGCCGCTTCCTTGCGCTTCGATTGTGCACGCGTTGCTGCAACCGTCACCATCAGCCGTATTCCCGTCGTCGCACTGCTCCGGACCATTCACTTCGCTGTCCCCGCAGTACGACCCTCGACCCGAGCAGTCGGCATTGCACTTGCCGTACTGCCCGTTCGCCGCGCCGTCGTCGCACGCCTCGCCGGCGCCGAGGATCCCGTCGCCGCATACGCCGAGCGCAACTTCGTACGCGCCCATATCGAACGCCGGCCCACCGAGCCCATCTCCGTCGAGCGGACGCGGTGTCCCCTCGATGTCGCGATCCGGGGCTCCGGTCATGGTGCCCGCGTCGATGCACAGGCTGAGGTCCTGGAGCCTCAGGTTCTCCGGCGCTCCCACGTAGAGCGGATTGACCGAGATCGTCCCCTCTCCTGGCACTACGTTTTGGTAATTGACGGAGTTGTTCCACACGTTTGAATACGTCACCGTCGTCGTCCCGGAGCCGCTCGAGCGCCTGATCCCACGGCTTGCGCGCTGGTGCGAGATGATCGAGTTCGTCACTGTCAACGACGCCGAGCCAGAATCCCCGGATACTTCCACGCCATCTTGGCCGTTCCCGTAGATGGTTACATTTGTCAATGATAGGCTGACTCGCTCCCCTCTGCCCGCGATCAGTTGCACGCCGTCAATGTCGTTGTTTCGAATGACGGAATTCGTGATCGAGCCGCTGCCGGCGCCGACAAAATATGCGCCGTGTTCATTGTGGTGCAGCGTCAGCCCGTCCAGCGACTGCGACCCTTGCGCCACGTATACACCGTACATGGCCGTCATGATCACCGTGTTTTTGACCGAATTGTTCGACGATGTCGCAAAAAACTGCGGTCCCCACCAACGCGAAGACGACGACCTCATGGTCACCGGCTGCGCTGCTGTCCCGTTCGATCTCAGCGTCCCGCTCATCCGAAGCTCGCTCCTCGATGCGTCGCTTCCAGACTTCATTTGATCAGTCGCCGAGAACTCCAACGTCACCCCAGGATCGATCGTCAACGTGACGCCTGGCGGGACCGTCAGATCACCCAGCGCCCTGTACGGGGAGCCTGAGAGGCTCAGCGTCGTGTCCGTCCACAAGGTGCCCAGGAGGCCGTTCGTGGCGTCTCCTGTATATGGCAATGTCCCGATGTCCCCACCGGTATCCGACGCAAAACGACATGGTGAATTCGATGTCAGTCGAAGGTTGTTCGGCGCTGCCACGTAAAGCGGATTGCTAGAGAGCACCCCGATTCCCATGGCTAAATCGCTGGGGAGGTTCGTGGAATTGTTCCACACATTCGAGTGTGTTACCGATACGGATACGTTCGCCGGTTCGTAAAGGCCACAGACTCCGCAGCTGTTGTTGGTTATGATCGAATTTGCCACGCTTACCGTCGCCGACGAGCCCGTCGTTGTGCCCACCCAGACGCCGCCTTGATTGTTCTGGTTAATGGTCATGTTCGCCAACGACACGCTCACTGCCGCCCCGGCGTTCGAGTTCACGACGACGGCGTGCTGGGTGTTGTTCCGAATGACCGCGTTCGCGAGCGCACCTCCTCCGGCGCCCAGGAAATACACGCCGCCCTCGTTCGTGTGTGCCGTAAAGTCGGTGAGCACAGGTGCGCCGGCGCTTACGGTAATGGCGATTTTGGCGTGCTGCAGCACCAGGTTCGTCGTCGTTATGATCGACGTCGGCGTGTCCAGCACGAGTCCATACCACTGCCCGGCCACGCCCATCGACTGAAAGCTCACGGGATTTGCCGCCGTGCCATTCACCTCGAGCATCCCGCGGACCGTCGCCTCGACTCTCGCTGTGTCGGCCCCCGCGCCGAGCCCATCCGACGTGGCGAATAGGACCGTCACGCCCGCTTCGATCGTCAGCTTCGCCCCCGCAGGCACCAGGATATCGCCCTGCACCATGTACGGGCTCCCGGCCAAGGTCCAGGTCTGGTCGATGATGCGGCCGCCCGCGATGTTCGTCGCGGCGAGCGCCGATTTCGGCCACGCGAACAGCAACAAGCACGCCCATAGAACGATGAATAAGCGAAATAGTGGCGCTGTGGAGCGCTTCGGCTTTGGCATGGCTGTCTCCTGAAGCGACGGTCTTCTCAGGCGCGCGGGGCTCCCGGCCCGTCCGGACCTGCACGTGCTCCGAATCTAGCTCAGCCACACAGGAATATCAATCGGCAGCGGCCCCTCGTCACCGAGCGCGCTCGCCTACGAAAAGCCGCTGTGCGCCATCGCTGGATGGCTTCACCTTGCACGCCGCGACACGCGCCGGTGCGCACCACGCCGCGGCGAGGGAGGCGCTCTTGCGCTACGTCCTGAGACCGCCGATCGCGCAGGAGCGCGTCGAGCTGCGACAGGACGGATTGGCGCGGCTGTCGCTCAAGCGCGCCTTTGCCGACGGGACTGTCGGCGGATAGGCATCCATAGAGCTCTCGCCCGTGTCAAGCCTCGCGGGAACGGCGCCGGGCGAGCCGTCTATCGCGCATTAAACACCCGCTCGCCCCGTCGCAGGGCCCGCGCACCATGCATTGGGTGCAGCTCTGGCTCGACGACCGCGACGTGCGTTCGCCATGACGGGCTCGGGCCGGGTGCCCACCTACGCCGCGTCGAACCCGAACGCCATCGGTTCCCACGTTGGATCGCGCGCGGGTGCTGCCGTTCGGGGCTGCGAGGGCAAGTTCAGATGATCGAGGATGCGGCGCACCACCGCTGAGTCGGTGATCGTGGAAAGCACGCGCATCCTCCGTTCGCATCTCGGGCAGCGGAGCGCATCGAAGCCGAACGAACGCTTCATGAGCACGGCCCACTCGACGTAGCGCGACGTAGCGAACAACTCCCCTTCGAGCAGCCGCCCCCAGTGCAAGACCGAGAGCAGGGTCGGCTCAACTCGCACCGTGGGCTCGGCATGCGCGAGCGACCTCACTGAGAGCGCCGGCGGAGCGCACGGCGACGCGGGCGCGGGCGATGCGGGCGCGGGCGCGGCGGGCAGAGGCGCGTGCCCCGCGCACGGCTCAGACTTCGCGGCGCGGGCCGGAGGTTTGGGTGTCACGAGAGAGCGCCACGACGAGCGAGGCGCGAACACGCCATGGTATCTCACAAGCGGGATCTTCGGCGGAGGAATCAAAGCCGCGAGACGGGCGATGGGCTCCATTGGACTCATGACGCGGTGAGTGCGTCCCCGCCGAGGTGTCTTCAGCAAGTACGCTATACGCCTGCGTGCGCGCCGCGACCCTAGCGCACCCGGCCCGCGGCGCCTGCGCTGGCGGGCATGCGCGGTGACGGCGCCGGATCCGGGGTGTCCCGGACCGCCCCGGGCGGACGGACCAGGCGCCGCTGGCGCTGCGCTCCCGGGCGCCTGGTCGCTTATCGTCCAGGCGCGCCCTGCCCCGGACGCCGACCACGACGCTGTGCGCTCCCGTCGCCACGTCGAGGAAGACCGGGTGCTCGGCGCGCTGCACCCACACGGCGAGCACGGACGGCATGCTGCTGACGCGCAGGATCTCGTCGATGGTCCACCCGAGGACCACGGGCGCGCCGAGCGGCTCGTCGAAGCGGTAGACGCCGTGCTCGCCGTGCCCCACGAGCTGCGGCCCGGCCGCGCCGTGGTTCGGGACGAGCACGAGATCGAGCAGCGGCTCGCGGCAGGGCGCGGTCTCGTGCCGCACGGCGCCGTCGTGCGCGACCAGGACGCGCCGGCCGCCGAGCAATGCCATCGTGCCGCCGGGGACCTTCGGGCCGATGGCGTTCGCGCCGCGCGCGTCGACTTAGCGAGCGGGCAGGGCGGCACCTCCGCGCAAGTCATCGGCAGGAGGCGCCTTGCCGGCGCGGCGCGCGACGTCGATGACGGGCAGGGAAGGGGGCGCGCCTCCGCAGCGGGTCAGCGCGAGCGCGGCGAGCAGCGCGGCCGGGGCGGTGAGCGACCGACGCGCAGGGGACGCCGGGGCGGTGCCTGCTTCTTCGGGCTGGATCATGCGGAACAGGCTATCTCCGCTGGACGCCGCGCAGCGCCAGGCGCTCAGCCCGGCGCCCTGCGAGCGCGCGTCGATCACGTCGCGATGACCTTCGCGCACGTCATGCCGAAGACGACTCGTCGTCGAGCGGGTTTTCCAGGAGAGCAAAGCGCTCTACGATACATGTTGACATTTGGTGCTCTTGTTGTCATAATGTTTTCATGCCGGCGACGATGACAGACGACGAGGCTGCCGTCCGGCGCGCGAGGATCCTGACGGCCGCGCGCTGGTGCTTCCTGAACTTTGGCTTTGCGAAGACGGCGTTCGAGGACATCGCCAGGCGCGCCAACCTCTCGCGGACGCTGCTCTACCGGATCTTCAAGGACAAGGAGGAGATCTACCAGGCCGTCTTCGTGGACTGGTTGGTCTCCCGGCACCCTGCTGCGAAGCAGGCGGCGGAGGGGCCTGGCAGCCCCTATGAGCGCTTGCTCGGCGTCTGCCGTCTGATGGTGCTCGAACCTTGGGCCGAGATGGTCGGCACGCCGATGGGGGGCGAGTTCCTCGAGGCCTGTGAGCGGATCGACCCCGAGAGTGAGGCGCACTACCGGAAGGTTGTGCACGGGTGCGTCGCCGCGATTCTGGGCGACGAAGCGAGCGCCGAGGTCTTCTTGCTCGCGCTCGACGGGTTGCTCGCCGACCGGCCCTCGATGGAGGTGCTCGAGCAGCGGACGCAGCTCCTCGCGGCGCGCTTCGCTCCTCGCTCGTCGAAGAAGGGAGCAAGGTCATGACAGCGTCAGCTGAGATCCAGGAGTTCGCCATTGTCACCGGTGCATCTACCGGCATCGGCGCGGCCACGGCACGCGAACTGGCTCGGCGAGGGTTCCACGTCCTCGCGGGGGTCCGGCGCGACCGGGACGCCGACGCGATCCGGGGGCCGGGTATCGAGCCGCTGATCCTCGACATCACCAACCCGGACCACATCCAGGCGCTCGCTGCTCGGGTGCGCGAAGACCCGCAGCGCCGGGCAGTGCGGGCGCTCGTGAACAACGCCGCCATCGGCGTCAACGCGCCGGTCGAGGCCTTCGCGATCGACGAGTGGCGCCGCCTGTTCGAGGTGAACCTCTTCGGCCACATCGTCGTGACCCAGACACTCCTGCCGGCCCTGATCCGCAGCAAGGGTCGCGTGGTCAACATCAGCTCCGTGGGCGGCAAGCTCGCCGGGGCCACCTATGGTCCTTACGCAAGTACAAAGTTCGCGCTCGAAGCCGTCAGTGACTCCTTGCGACGCGAAGTCGCCCCGCTCGGCGTCCATGTGGTTGTGGTCGAACCGGGCGCGGTGCGCACGGAAATGCCCGGCCGGGCGATCGCCTCCGCCAAGGAGATCGCGTCGGCCATGACGCCCGAGCTGAGCCAGCGCTACGGCGGGCTGGTGCAAGCCGTCAACGCGCAGACCGCAGCGTTCACCGGGGCCGGGTCGGGCCTGCCCGCTGATGCCGCGGCCAAGGTGATCGTTAAGGCAGTGACAGCGCGCAGGCCGCGCGCTCGCTACACTGTCGGCCGCGACGCGGCACTGCTCACCCTCTTGGCGCGCGTCCTGCCTGATCGAATACTCGACTTCGTCGCTGCCGCCGCCCTGCGTCCCCACTTTTCCAAGGAGAGCAATTGAGCACCACGACTGTCTCGGCCAGCTGGCGCCGGATCCGAATTTCCGGGCAGCGTAGCCGCGTGTCCGCCGTCGTGTGAGACAGTCGCGCCATGCTCTCTCTCGTCCAGGTCCTCCGCTGCGCTCCGGCCCACTGGGCGGACTGCGCGCCGCGGTCGCGGCGCTGCAGGCGGGCGTGGTAGCATGTCACCTGCATCGAACAGCGGACGCAGCACCATCGAAGGACGGCGCCCCATGACCACTTTGCCCAGAGGCCCCACAAGCAACATCCTGGTGAACCTGCAGGGGATGATGGACCCGTTCGGCTTCACGCTTCGCATGCGGAAGCGCTACGGCGATCCGATGTCGCTCCCGAAGATGAACGGCAAACCGGGGCTGGCCACCGGCAGCGTGGAGGGCCTGCGGTCCGTCTTCGCGGTGCCACCGGAGACCCTCGACCAGATGCTGGCCGAGAACTTCAACGCGTTGTTCGGAGAGTCGTCGCTGTTCGTGCTCTCGGGCGCGCGGCACACGGCGATGCGCAAGCTGCTCATGCCGCCGTTTCACGGGCAACGCATGCGCCTGTACGGGAAGCAGATGTGCGACCTGGCCCTGCAGCAGTCCCGGGACCTCAAGCCGGGCCAGCAGCTCGTGGCGCAGGACCTCATGCACAAGCTCTCGCTGCAGACGATCATCCACATCGTGTTCGGAGTCACTGCACCGGCGGAAGCGGCGCGCCTCGAGGCGCTGCTCGAGGAGCTGCGCAAGAGCTTCACCCTGGGCCTGACCATCACCCTCCTGATTCCCGGGCTGCGCCGGGAGTTCGGGGGCGTCGGCCCGTGGGCGCGCAGGCAGCGCGCGACCCGGGACCTGCGCAGCTTCCTCGATCCGGAGCTCGCCCGCCGCCGCGCCGAGCCCGCCGAGCGCACCGATGTCCTGAGCCTCCTCCTGGAAGCCCGCCAGGAAGACGGGACGGCGCTCGACGACCAGCAGATCTTCGAGCAGCTTCACACGCTGCTCTTCGCGGGGTACAGCACGACCGCGGGCGCGCTCACCTGGGCGCTCTATTTTCTCGGACACGCGCCCGACGCGTTGCGCCGGCTGCAGGACGAGCTGACGGCGCTGGGCGCGGATCCGGAGCCCGAGGCGCTGGCCAAGGCGCCGTACCTGGAAGCGGTGTGCAACGAGACGCTGCGCCTGCGCCCGCCCAGCCCGGGGGTGGGGCGCAAGCTGAATGCGCCGATGCGGATCGCGGGCTACGATTTGCCGGCCGGATCAGGCGTGTTCGCGCAGATCATCTGGGCTCACCACGATCCCGCCGTATTTCCGGAGCCGGAGGTGTTTCGTCCCGAGCGATTCCTGGAGCGAACCTATTCCCCCTTCGAGTTCCTGCCGTTTGGCGGCGGGAATCGGCGCTGCATCGGGGCTGCGTTTGCGCTGTACGAGATGAAGCTGATCCTGGGCACGCTGCTGCGGCGCCACAGCTTCGAGCTCGTGTCCAGGAAGCCAGTGCGGGTGGGGCTGCAGGGTCTGCCCGGCTCTCCGGTGCGCGTCATCGTCCGTTGATCCCTGCCGCCTCGCGGATGAGTTGGTTCGTGACGTGCGGGCCGTAGAAGTCGCTCGTGTCGATGTGGTCGACCCCCGCGGCGACCGCCTCGCGCAGCACCGCGAGCGCGCCGGCGCGGTCCTTCGGGGGACCGAACACGCCGGGCCCGGCGAGCTGCATCGCGCCGTAACCGAGGCGCTTTACGTGGCGGTGGCCGAGCCTCACGGTCCCGGCGGCGTTGATCCTGGGCATATCAAGGCTCCTTGGCTGACCCGGCCAAGGTAGGCCCTGTCGAGGGGCGCGATAACGGTGCACAATCCGCACGGGCTGTGCGGGATACCGAACAATGAACGTGGACCTCGGCGACCTCGACGCCTTCGTCGCTGTCGCTCGCGCCAGGAGCTTCCGGAGCTCGGCACGCTCGACCGCAAGACGATCGCCTCGCTCGCCGGCCTTGCTCCGTTCAACGACGAAAGCGGCGGCAAGGAGCGCCGCCGTTCAATCCGCGGTGGGCGCACACCCGTGCGCTTCACGCTCTACATGGCTTGCGTCTCGGGCCTGCGCTGCAACCCGGTCCTCCAGTCGCTCTACGAGCGACTGGTCGCGGCTGGGAAGCCCGCCAAGCTCGCCTTGACCGCCTGCATGCGCAAGCTCCTCACCATCCTCAACGCGATGGTGGAGGCGGGCCGACCCTGGTCTTTCACCGCAGCCACCTCTTGACAAGGAACACGGCTGCTCCCTGTTCAATTTCCCCGCTGAAAAGGGCTGCAGCCAAGGCGATTCGTTCGGTCCTGTGCCGGAGGGGACGGCACAGGGTGGCACGGCACACCGGCAGGGTCCCTCGTGAGCTCAGCCGAGGGATCCCCGCAGCCTGCTGGGGCTCGCCCGGAGCGGCGGCGGCTCAGCAGCTCGGCGGATGCGTCAGCGCGTGGCTGTCGAGCGCGCGCACGTCATCGGCCGTGTCGACGTCGATCGCCCCGCCCGCCCAGTCGATCGCCACGACGCTCTCGGCGCGCAGCAGCCGGCCGGCGCCCTGGTCTCCTTCGAGGCGCGCCAGCGCGTCCCAGCGCGATCGGTCGAACACCGCCGGCGCGCCCACGACGCCGCTGAACCGCGACGCGGCGATCGGCGCGCCCGCGAGCCACGCATTCCGCAGCGCGGTGAGGTGCTCGACCGTGATCAGCGGCTGATCCGCGAGCGCGATGAGCAGCGCGTCGGCCCTGGAGGCCTCGGCCCACCGGACCGCGGCGCGGATCGAGGAGGCGATGCCCTCTTCCCAGCCGTCGTTCGCGACGAGCGCGACGCCCAGATCGCCGAGCGCGGGCGCGACAGCGCCGGCGTGGGCGCCGAGCACGACGCCGACAGGCCCGGAGCGCGCCTCGATGCACGCCGTCGCCACGCGACGGACCAGCGGCGCCCCGTCGAGCTCGACGAGCTGCTTGGGGCGCCCGAGGCGGCGCGAGCCGCCCGCGGCGAGCACGGCCATCGCCACGCCGGCGTGCAGCGGCCGCGCGCGGTCGCGGAGCTTCCCGCCCTGCGCCCGGCGCGCGACGGCCTGGAGCTCGCCCACGACCGAGAGCGCGATCTGCTCGGGCGTCTCGGCGCCGAGATCGAGCCCGATCGGCGCGTGGATCCGCGGATCGTCGCCGGAGCCGCGGCCGAGCTCGGCGAGCAGATCGCGCGTGCGGCGCGCGGGCCCGAGCACGCCGATGTAGCGGGCGCGCGACGCGAGGGCGGCCGCGAGCGCGTCGCGATCCGGCGTGCGCTGGTGGTGCATGATCACGACGTACGGCTCGGCCGCCGCGTCGATGAGCGCGCGCAGGCGATCCATCGCGCCGCCGGTCGACAGCACGCGATCCGCGGCGGCGAACCGGGAGCCCTGGCGGACGACGGGGCCGGCCACCGTGACCCGGAACCCCACCGACTTCGCGAGCGTGACGAGGGGGACCGCGTCGTGACCAGCCCCGAGCACGAAGAGCTGCGGCGACGGCGCGATCTTCTCGACGAGCACCGTGATCTCGGCCGCGTCGAGCTCCACGACCCCGGCCGGCCCCCGCGCCGCGCGCTCGATCGCGGCGCGCGCTGCCGGATCGGTCACCGGACGCGCGAGCGCGCACGGCGGACCGAAGGCGAGGCGCGCGCCGACCGGGACCGCGGAGGCCGTCGAGCGGATCACCGTGACCAGCGTGCCCGTTGTCTCCTCGGCGAAGCAGGCGCCGGCGAACGCGAGCGCGTCGTGGGTCGCTCCGGCCTCGACGCGCTCGAGCAGGACGTCGACGACGCCGTTGCAGCCGAGCCCCACGCCCCACGGCTCCCCGTCCTCGGTCGTCGAGTCGTAGGTGACCACCACGGCGCCGTCACGGCACCGGTGCTCTCCGCGGAGCATCACGTCGCCCTCGAGGCAACCGCCGCTCACGCACCCCGACAGCCATCGATCGCCGGCGACAAGCATCCGCGCGCCGGGGCGCCTGTACGACGACCCGGAGACCCGCACGACTGTCGCGAGCAGAAACGGGGACCGGTCCGCCACCAACTTCGTCGCTTCCCGCACGATCCGCTCGAGCTCGTTCATCCGCGCGGCATCATCATCCTTTCGTGACGTCCCCGCCAGGACGTTCATCGTCGCTGGACGCCACCTGTCGCGCCCTCCCGCGCCGCGGCGCGCGTGGAGTCCCCGGGATGTAACAGGACGATGTCGGCCGCTGACCGATGTTGAAGAAACGATAAGAAGGGAAGCCGTCGCTTGACGGCGTGCCAGCGCAAAAGTATGGCCTGGACGGCCATGAAACTCCATATCAACGGCGCTGTTCGCGTGGTCGAGGCCGCACCGGACATGCCTCTGCTCTGGGTGATCCGGGATCTGCTGGGATTGACCGGCACCAAGTATGGCTGTGGCATGGCCCAGTGCGGCGCCTGCACCGTCCACCTCGACGGCAAGCCCGCGCGCTCCTGCGTCCTGCCTGTGTCGAGCGTCGGGGCGCGCAAGGTGACGACGATCGAGGGCCTGTCGGCCGACGGGTCGCACGCGGTGCAACAGGCGTGGGCGCAGGCCGACGTGGTGCAGTGCGGGTACTGCCAGTCCGGGCAGATCATGACAGCGGTCGCCCTGCTCGAGCAGAAGCCGGATCCCACCGATGCTGACATCGATGCTGCGCTGTCCGGAAACGTGTGTCGGTGCGGGACGTATGGTCGTGTTCGCGAGGCGGTGATCCTCGCGTCGCGGCTCAAGCGAGGTGGCAAGTGACCGTCTCCCGGCGTGACTTCTTGCAGGCGACAACGGCCTCCGCGGCGGGGCTCCTGCTCAGCTTCTACGTGCCCGAGGGGGTCCGCGCCGCGCCGAAGGCGGCGCAGCCGGCCCCGCTGTCGCCGAACGCTTTCGTGCGCATCGGCACGGACGACTCGGTGACCGTGGTGCTCGCGCACTCCGAGATGGGCCAGGGCATCTGGACCGGCCTGGCGATGCTGATCGCCGAGGAGCTCGAGTGCGACTGGTCGAAGGTGCGGTCGGAGCACGCGCCGGCCGCGCCTGTGTACGGCCACCCCGTGATGCGCTTCCAGATGACCGGCGGGTCGACGACGACGAACGGCGAGTTCGAGCGGTACCGCACTGTCGGCGCGATGGCGAAGGACATGCTGGTGCGCGCGGCGGCCGCCCGGTGGAAGGTCGCGCCCGCGGCGTGCGTCGCCGCGAAGGGGGTCGTCACCCACGGCAAGGATCAGCTCACCTACGGCCAGCTCGCCGAGGACGCGATGAAGCTGACCCCGCCGGCGAAGGTGAAGCTGAAGGCGCCGAAGGACTGGAAGCTGATCGGCACCCCCGTGCGCCGCCTCGACACGCCGGAGAAGATCTCGGGCAAGGCGCAGTTCGGGATCGACGTGCAGTTCCCCGGGCTGCGCACCGCCGTGGTGCTCCGCCCGCCGGCGTTCGGCGCGAAGCTCGTGAAGTTCGACCCCGCGGACGCGCTCAAGGTGCCCGGCGTCGAGAAGGTCGTCCCCACAGCGACAGGCGTCGCCGTCGTCGCCGCGCACTTCTGGGCGGCCAAGCTCGGGCGCGACGCGCTCCGCGCCGAGTGGGCGAAGCCCGAGGGCGGCGGGGTCGACACCGGCAAGCTGATCGAGGACTTCCGCGCGCAGTCGCGCAAGCTCGGCGCGATCGCCGCCCAGGTAGGCAAGGTCGAGGACGCCATGGCCGCGGCCAAGGCGCGGCTCGTGGCGGAGTACGACCTGCCCTACCTCGCGCACGCGCCGATGGAGCCGCTCAACTGCACGGTGAAGATCGACGGCGATCGCTGCGAGATCTGGACCGGCACGCAGTTCCAGACCGGCGACCAGATGGCCGCGGCGAAGATCCTCGGCACGGCGCCCGAGAAGGTCCAGATCCACACGCCGTTCCTCGGCGGCGGCTTCGGGCGGCGCGCCAGCTCCACGTCCGATTTCGTCGCGGAGGCCGTGACTGTCGCGAAGGCCGCCGGCGTGCCGGTCAAGGTCGTGTGGACGCGCGAGGACGACATGCGCGGCGGCTTCTACCGCCCCGCCTTCGTCCACCGGATCCAGGTCGGCGTCGACGCGCGCGGCGTGCCCGTGGCGTGGGATCACGTGGCCGTCGGCCAGTCGATCATCGCCGGCACGGCGCTCGAGCCGATGCTCGGCAAGAACGGCATCGACCACACCTCGGTGGAGGGGATCGCCGAGTCGCCCTACGTCGCGAGGACGCCGGCGCTCCGCGTGTCGCTGCACTCGCCGAGGACGCCGATCCCCGTGCTGTGGTGGCGCTCGGTCGGCAACACGCACACCGCCTTCGCTGTGGAGAGCATGATCGACGAGCTGGCCCACGCCGCCGGCCAGGACCCGCTCGCGTACCGCCTCGATCTGCTCAAGGACAAGCCGCGGCACGCCAACGCGCTGAAGGTCGCCGCCGACAAGGCCGGCTGGGGCACCGCGCCCCCGCCGGGGCGGGCGCGCGGGCTCGCGATGCACGAGTCGTTCGGATCGATCGTCGCCGAGGTCGCCGAGATCTCGATCGACAAGGGGCGCATCCACGTCCACCAGGTCACCTGCAGCGTCGATTGCGGCACAGCGGTGAACCCGCTCGGCATCGACGCGCAGGTCCAGAGCAGCGTCGCCTTCGGCCTCTCGGCGGCGCTCTACGGCAAGCTGAACCTGGCCGAGGGGCAGGTCCAGGAGAGCAACTTCCACGACTATCCCGTCGTCCGGATGTTCGACATGCCGCGCGTCGCCGTGCACATCCTCCAGAGCGAGGCGAAGATGGGCGGCATCGGGGAGCCTGCCACAGCGCCGATCGCGCCCGCCGTGGCGAACGCAGTGTTCGCATTGACCAAGCAGCGGCTGCGCTCTCTCCCGTTCCGCCTCGCCTAGGTGCCGACCTCATGAACCGATCCTCTCTCGTCCTCGCCTTGCTCCTCGCCTCCTGCGGCGGGCAGACGCCCGGAGCCTCGCAGGCCCCCGCGCCGTCGCCGGCCGACCGCCAGGCCGGCCTCGCCGCGTTCGAGACGGTGCGCGGCGTCCTCCAGCACCCTCGCTGTCAGAACTGCCACCCTGCCGGCGACGTGCCGCTGCAGGGCGACGAGGGCCGCCTGCACAACCAGCTCGTGCTCCGCGGCCCCACGGGCCACGGCATGGCCGGCGCCGAGTGCACGACGTGCCACGGCCCGACGAACCCGCCGAACAGCTTCGGCATGCACGTGCCGCCGGGCGTCTCGAAGGGCTGGCACATGCCGCCGCCCGAGATGAAGATGGTGTTCGTCGGCGTCGCCCCGCGCGCGCTGTGCGAGCAGATCAAGGACCCGGCGCGCAACGGCGGCAAGGACATGGCGGCGCTGCGCGTCCACCTCGAGGACCCGCTCGTGACCTGGGGCTGGAACCCCGGCGCCGGCCGCACGCCCGTCCCGACGCCGTACCCCGAGTTCGTCGCCGCCTGGGAGACCTGGGCCCGCGCCGGCGCGCCCTGCCCGGGCGGGTGACGGACTTCCCTCCAGGGGACTTTCTAGCGAGGAGGACATCATGCGACGAACGCTGGATCTGATGGTGTGCCTGTCGGTGGCGGTCGTGCTCGGGGCCTGCGCCGACGACGAGGGCGGGGAGGCGACGGGCGCGGGCGGCAGCGGGGCGACGAGCGGCTCGGGCGGGGCGACCCCGGGATCTCCCGCGCACGAGGGCGGCGGCCCGGCCGCGGGCAACCCCGACGGCGCGTGCGCCGTGCCGGCCGCGGCGCAGGCGGCCGACACCTCGTCTCCGACGACGGTGATCGGCGACGGCACGCCGGAGAGCTGCACCTCGGCGGCTGTCGTCGCCGCCGTCGCGGGCGGCGGCATCATCACCTTTGATTGCGGCCCCGACCCGATCACCATCACGCTCGAGGAGACAGCGAAGATCTTCAACGACACCGGCCCCGAGATCGTGATCGACGGCGGCGGGCGCGTGACCCTGAGCGGCGGCGGTCAGCGGCGTATCCTTTACATGAACACGTGCGACGAGGCGCAGGTCTGGACGACGCCGAGCTGCGACAACCAGGATCACCCGCGCTTGACGGTCCAGAACCTCACCTTCATCGAGGGCGACTCGACCGATGAGGACGACGAGGGCGGCGGCGCCATCTTCGCGCAGGGCGGGCGCCTCAAGGTCGTCAACGCCCGCTTCTTCAACAACGCGTGCGATCCGACCGGCCCCGACGTCGGGGGCGCCGGGATCCGGGCCTTCATGCAGTACAATGGGCTGCCGCTCCACGTGGTGAACAGCACCTTCGGCGGCGCCGAGGGGTACGGGAACGCGTGCGCGAACGGCGGCGGGATCAGCAGCATCGGCGTCTCCTGGACGGTGATCAACAGCCTGTTCTCCCACAACCGCGCGCTCGGCAACGGCGGCAACCCCGCCGAGGCGGGCACGCCGGGCGGCGGCAGCGGCGGGGCCATCTACAACGACGGCAACACGATGACGCTCACGCTCTGCGGGACGCGGATCGAGCGGAACGAGGTGAACGCCCACGGGAGCGCGATCTTCTTCGTGAGCAACGACCACTCGGGGAACATCGTCATCGATCGATCGGTGATCACCGGCAACCTCGGCGGCTCGTGGTACCCCACCTACCCGCAGATATCGAACCACGACGACACGTCCATCACCGTGACCGACTCGACCATCGAGTGAGCGCGGGAGGTCAGCGCCTCGCGCAGGGCCCTTGTCGAGCGATGACCACGAGGCCACGGCCCGCAGCGCGCGACGAGCGCGCCGGTTGACGCCTCGCGCCACCTCGATGTAAGGGCGCTTCATGGTTCGACCCTTCCTTGCCGCGGCGTTGCCGCTCCTGGCCCTCGCGTGTGCCCCGGCCTCGCCGCCGCCCGTCGCGCCGGCGGCGCCCGTCGCGGCGGCGCCCGTCGCGGCGGCGCCCGTCGCGGCGGCGCCCGCGCCGGCCGCCTCCGCTGCGTTGCCCGATGCGCGCGCGCAGCAGGCGCTTGGAGAGCAGCTCGCCGCTGCCTTCTGCGATACATGGAACCGGCACGACATGGATGCGTTCTCCGCGCTGCAGGCCGAGGACGCGGACTTCGTGAACATCTTCGGGATGTGGTGGCACGGGCGGCCGGAGATCCGGAAGAACCATGTCGGCATTCACGAGACAGTCTTCCGCCAGAGCCGCCTCACCAGCGTGCGTGTCGAGACGCGCTTCGTCGGGCCGGAGATCGCGGTGGTGCGCTGGGCCTGGGAGCTGACGGGCGTGGTCACCCCCGACGGCAAGCCGGTGCCCGACATGCAGGGCATCCTGGTGCACGTCGCGCGGCGCGAGGGCGACCGGCTCCGGATCGTGACCACGCAGAACACGCAGGCTACGGCCGACGCCTTTCGCGCGGTGCGCAGCATGGGGGCGCCCGCCAGCCCGGCGCCGTAGCCCTCAGTCGACGCTGACGGTGGTCACGGCGGTCCAGTCGTTGCGGCCGTCGGCCGAGACGAAATGGAAGCGGAGCGCGTCCTCGTGGCGGGCGGTCGAGACGATGGCCGCGCAGGCGCCGACGAAGTCGTCGTCGCGGCATGTGTCGCGCAGATCGCCGCCGTCGTCGAGCACGCCCACCCGGACGGCCGCCGCGGGCTCTCGCAGGTACGGCGCGGCGATGAGCTCGGCCGGGCTCGACGGGGAGGGGACGCTCGCCTCGAGGTCCCAGAGGCGAAGGTGCTTTGGCCTTTGCGCTTTCGGGCCATCGAGGGGGCAGAGAGATATCATGATCGCCAGCGGATCGGCGATCCGCCCGCGCGCCGCGGTGACGGCGGCGACGGCCGTGATCGCGGCGTCGAGCGGCGCCGCTAGCGGCCGGCCGGGTCCTGGCGGTAGAACGCCTTCAGTTGATCGTAGAGCTCCGGGTGCTTCGCCCTGAGCTTCCGTGGCTTCTCGAAGAACGCCTCGGTGACGACAGCGAAGAACTCGGCCGGGTTCGTCGCGCCGTAGGGGTCGATGACCGTGCGCTTGAGGCTCGCCTCGTCGCGCAGGAGGCGCTCGTACTCGCGGCCGAGGATGCGCGCCCACGCCGCGTACATCGAGCGCTCCGGCAGCTCGGGCGCGCCGTCGGCGGGGCCGTCCTCCTGGTCGAGCTGGTGCGCGAACTCGTGGAGCACGAGGTTGTGCCCGTCGCTCACGTCCGCCGCGCCCGCGAGGACGCCGTCCCACGCGAGCACGACCGCGCCGCGCGACCACGACTCCCCGAGCCGCGCCCGGCCGCCCTCGACAACGACGCCGCCCTCCCGGACCTCCCTGCCGGGGGCCACGTAGGTGCTCGGGTAGACGAGGATGACCTCGAGCTCGGGGTAGTACTCGGTCTCGCGGTGCAGGAGCAGCAGGCACGCCTGCGCCGCCACCGTGACCCGGATCTCGTCGGTGATCTCCAGGCCGCCGCACCCCTCGAACGGCTTTTCGTCCAGAAAGACCTGGATGTGCCCGAGCAGCTCCTCCTGGTCCTCGGCCGGGAGGCGGCCGAAGCAGGGCACGTTGCGGTCGAGGATCGCGCGCCACGCCGCCGGAAAGGGCGCGCTGCGGACGGCGGCGCGCCGCCGCCTCCTGAGAAAGGCGAGCATCGGCGCCCATCTTACCCGCGATCGAGCGCGCGGTCTGGCCTGGCGAACCGCCTGCGCTCGGGCGCAATCGCTGCTGGCACGCGCCCGGGAGGTATGTCGACAGCGCAGCGAGGGCTGTGCTCGGCTCGGGGCAACGCCCGGGCAGCGTGCCCGGCCGTGTTCGACAGGGACCGCGCGCCGCGAGCTCTCCCCGGTGGTCCGCATCTTGCGAATCCATGA
Organism: Sorangium sp. So ce176; assembly: GCF_051519835.1. Lineage (NCBI taxonomy): Bacteria > Pseudomonadati > Myxococcota > Polyangiales > Polyangiaceae > Sorangium > Sorangium sp. So ce176. The sequence goes on along the minus strand of NZ_CP150371.1, from coordinate 7,438,234 downwards.
AGCAGCACGGACGCCCAGCGCCGACGGAGGCACCATGAGCTCTTCCACTCTTCGTATCCAGGATTGCATGACCAGGAGCCCGCACTCGATCGGCGCCGATCAGAAGGTCGGCCTCGCCCGCTCGCTCATGCGCGGGCACCGCATCCGGCACCTGCCGGTGCTGCGTGGTGGCCGGCTGGTCGGCATGATTTCCGAGCGGGACATCTACTGGATCGAGACGCTCAAGGAGGCGGAGGGAGATGAGCTCCTCGTCAGCGAGGCCATGTCGCCGAGCCCCTACGCCGTCGCGCCGGAAGCGCCGCTCTCCGAGGTGGTCCGCGAGATGGCCGAGCACAAGTACGGCTCGGCGGTGGTGCTGAAAGGCCAGCAGGTCGTCGGCGTCTTCACGACGACCGACGCGCTGGCCGTGCTGGCAGCCTTGCTCACGAAGGAAGAGACCGCCTCGCCAGCGGCTCGGCCCGCGTGAAGGGCGGCCGGCGATCGCCGGTCCCGGGCTCAGCAGAGACGTCGATCCACCGCGCGCCGCCCCGGCGTCCCTGCGGCGTATCGGGTCCTTGATCCGGGCGTGCGGGAGTGCGAGAACTCGGTCACCCCGGTTCAACGTGACCGTCGCCGCGCAAAGCCGCATCGGCCGGAGCGACGCCCGGAAAGGAGCCCAGCATGAAGGGTCGATTCGGATGGCACGCGGCGATCGCCTCGGCGATCCTGGCCATGAGCGCGATGGCCGCGTGCGGCGATGACGAGGGCGGCGCCGGCGCGCCGTCGTCCAGCTCCAGCGGCTCCGGCGGCGCCGGCGCGCCGTCGTCCAGCTCCAGCGGCTCGGGCGGCGCCGGCGCGCCGTCGTCCAGCTCCAGCGGCTCGGGCGGCGAGGGGGGAGCGATCGCGACGCCGAGCGGGGCCACGGCCGACTTCGCGCTGCTCGAGACAACCGATCTCCACACCAACATCCTCGGCTTCGATTACTTCAAGCTGGTCGCGGATCCATCCATCGGCCTCGAGCGCACAGCGACGCTCATCCATCAAGCGCGCGCCGAGCTCCCGAACAGCCTCCTTGTCGACAACGGCGACACAATCCAGGGCACGGTGCTCGCCGACCATCAGGCGCTCGTCGATCCGGTCGCGTGCGGCGAGACGCTGGCCATCTACAAGGCCATGAACCACCTCGGGTTCGACGTCGGCGGGATCGGCAATCACGAGTTCAACTACGGCCTCGACTTCCTCTCGCAGGTGACCCACACGCCGTTCGACGTCGAGGGGCACGATCTCGCGGGCTCGGCCGGCTGCATGGGCCCGGAGTTCCCGCAGGTGAGCTCCAACGTCTTCAGCCTGAGCACCGAGGAGACGCTCTTCCCGCCGTCCGTCCTCCTATCGAAGTCGATCACGGCGACGGCGCCGGGCGGCGGTACAGTGGAGAGCGAGCTCAAGGTCGGCTTCATCCACATCACTCCGCCGGCGATCCTGACCTGGGACAAGAAGTGGCTCGACGGCAAGGTCTTCACGAAGGGGGTGAAGGAGGTCGCGGCCCCGCTGGTCGACGATCTCCGCGCCAGGGGGGCCGAGCTCGTCGTCGGCATCATCCATGGTGGGCTCGACGACGCGCCGTACACGTCCACGCTCGAGAACCAGGCGTGGCACCTCGCCCACGTGCCCGGCATCGACGCGGTGCTCATGGGCCACTCGCACCAGATCTTCCCCAACCCGAGCAGCACGGTGGCCCAGTTCAGCCTGCCGGAGGTCGACAAGGACGCGGGCACGGTCGCCGGCGTCCCCGCTGTCATGCCGGGCTTCTGGGGCCAGCACCTCGGCGTCATCAAGATGGGCCTGTTCCACGACGGCGAGCGCTGGACGGTCGACAAGGCGAAGACGGTCGTCGAGGCGCGGCCGATCGCGACGAGCTGCAAGGGCGGGCTGCCCGAGGCGTGCGACGCGATGGAGCGCTGGCGCACGGGGGCGCCCTGCGCGTTCGCTACCCTCTGCGCCGAGCAGCCGGACAAGGCAAAGGTCTTCGTCGAGGCCGACCCCGCCATGGCGCCGCTCCTCGAGGCCGAGCACCAGGCGGCGGTCGATTACGTCAAGACGCCCATCGGCACGAGCGATTTCGAGATGTCGACGGCGTTCGCCGACGTGGGCGACGTCAGCGCGATCCAGATCGTCAACCAGGCCCAGGCGGACTACGTCGCCCGCTACATCGAGCAGAACCTGCCGCAGTTCGCGGCGCTCCCCGTGCTCTCTGTCAGCGCGCCGTTCAAGTCCGGCTTCCAGGGCGGCAACGATTACACAGGCGTGCCGGCGGGGAGCATCGCGATCAACAACGCGGCCGACCTCTATCTTTACGCCAACACGCTCCAGGCGGTGAAGGTGACCGGCGCCGACCTCCTCGACTGGCTGGAGAGGGCCGCGACGCGCTTCAACCAGATCGATCCGAGCGAGACGGAGCCGCAGCCGCTCATCAACGTCGGGATGCCCGGCTACAACTTCGATATGGTCACGGACCGGCGGATCTCGTACGAGATCGACGTGACGCAGCCGCTCCCGCCCGCGGGGATGAAGGCCAGCGGCCGGATCAAGAACCTCCTGTGGAACGGCGAGCCCATGGATCCGGCCGCGGAGTTCATCGTGGCGACGAACAACTACCGCGCGAGCGGCGGCGGCGGCTTCCCTGGGCTCGACGGCTCGAAGACGATCTTCGCCGCGCCGGACACGAACCGCGACGTGCTCATCGCGTACATCAAGGACATCGGGAGCCTCACGCGGGCCGCGAACGGCTCCGACAGGAGCTGGCGCTTCGCCGAGGTCTCGACCGCTGGCCCCGTGATCTTCACCTCGGCGCAGGACGCGCTCCCGAAGGCGGAGGCCGCCGGGCTGACCCACATCTCGCTTGTCGCGCAGGACGACGGGAGCGGCAAGATGCTCTCGGTCTACGCCGTCGATCTGAGCGTGCCCTCGTCGATGTAGTCGTCCTTCGGGAGATCCCTGATCCCGAGGCGCAGTCCGATCGACGGCTGCACAGCGGCGCGCGGCGCTGCTATGGACCGGTGCACCGGACGGAGGTGCGCAGCGATGGTGACGATCTACGGGTGCAAGGGGTGCGGCTCGACATTGATCGAGGCGGTCTGCAAGCTGCTCGGCGAGGAGTACAAGCTCATCGAGGTGGCGCCCTGGGAGTCCGGGCCTGCCGTCGAGTCGTTGAGGGCGCTGAACCCGCTGCTCCAGGTGCCGACGGTCGTGCTCGATGACGGCACGGTCATGACCGAGAGCGTGGCGATTGTGCTCTGGCTGCTGGAGCGACACCCGGACACGGATCTCGCCCCGCCCCCCGGCGATCCGCGGCGCGCCGCATTCCTTCGACAGCTCGTCTTTTTCCCCTCGGCGATCTATCCCATGTACACGGTGGGCGATTTCCCCGAGCGCTGGGTGAAGGGCAAGGCGGCGCAGGACGAGCTCAAGGAGGCCACCGTGCAGCGCACGCTGAAGTGCTGGAGCGCGATCGAGGCGAGCTTCGGGCAAGGGCCCTTCTTCCTCGGAGAGCGGCTGAGCGTGCTCGATGTCTATGCCTCCGTGCTCTCGCGCTGGCGCCCGGGCCGCGATCGCCTCCGCGAGGTGGCGCCGCGCGCCGTCGCCGCGGCCGAGCGCGCCGAGGCCCATGCGGACATCGCCCCGGTGATCGCGCGCAATTTCGGCGGCTGAAGGCCGCCGGCTTCACGGCCCGGCCCCGGGCTCCTTGCAGCAGCGAAACCCGATCTCGTAGAACCGGAACATCGGACCGTGCGAGTCGTTGGTCCCGCGGCACCCCGCCCACGGCTTGGACCAGTAGCCGCCCTTGAGCGACGACGGATGGGGCCACTCGGGTCGCGACGTCGACACCCACTCTTCCACGTTGCCGACGAGATCGACGACGCCGTACGGGCTCACGCACGCCGGGTACGAGCCCGACGGCTCGCCCTGCCAGAGCCGCTGCGTCTCGGCGGCGCGCACGGCCGGGTCGTTCGACGCGAGCCGCCGCTCGCTGATCCCCCGGTACGGCTTGCCCACGTTGCAGGCGGCCGGGTCCTGCGCGTACCCGTAGGGGAAGGGGAGCGCGGACGGCCCCTCGCACGCGAGCTCCCACTCGAACTCCGTGCAGAGGCGCTTGCCGGCGGCGGCGCACTCGCGCTCGGCCTCGACGTAGCGGAGCATCACGACGGGCAGCGCGCCGGCGCGGTTCGGCCACTCGTGGCGGTCCATGCACGTGCGCACCGGGGTGAAGCGCGGCTCGGCCGCGAACAGCCCGGGGAAGAAGCTGTAGCAATGGCCGCCGCGGTAGCTCGTGCAGATCCGCTGCACGTTCTCGTTGTGCGTGCCCTCGACGAGCACCATGTCGGGCGGGCAAGGCGCCGCGGCCCCCGGCCGGGGCGGCGCGGCGGCGAGGGCGAGCAGCGGGGCGAGAAGGAGATCGAGGAGCACGCGGCCGCTCTCTATCGCAAAGCCGCGCGACGCACGAGGGGGCCGCGCGGCGGCTCGCGTCGCCGTCGCGCCGGAGCGCGCACCTGGGGTAGTCTCGCGGCATGGAAATCAAGCGGCTCAGGACGCACCTTGCCGCGCTCGCCGCCCTGGCGTGGGGGAGCGCCTGCGGCGGCCACGTCGTCGTCGACGGGACGCCCGACGGGTCGGGAGGCGCGGGCGCGACGAGCAGCGCCGCGACGAGCACCAGCGCGAGCTGGTCGACCACCTCGGCCTCGACGAGCGCCTCCGGCGCGGGCGGCGGCGACCTGACGTCGACCTGCGTGTCCTACTGCGAGCTCTTCGCGGCGACGTGCGCGCGGGACCTGGGCGAGTGCAGCGCGTTCTGCGGGACGTTGCTGTCCCAGGCGCCGGAGTGCAACGAGCTCCTCGTGCCGATCTTCGACTGCGAGAGGAACGTGGTGGGGCAGTGCGACTTTCCCGCGCGCGAGTGCTCGGTGCTCGTGCCCGCGTACGAGAGATGCGCGTTCGACGCCGGCTGACCGGACACCGAGCGCGCCGGCGGCGCCGGGGGGCCTGCGTCCGCGAGGGCGCGGCGGCTCGCGTCGAGCCGACGCCGCGCCGCGTTCATGACGCGCTCGCGCCGCGCTCGCGCCGGAGCGCGCACCTGGGGTAGTCTCGCATCCCATGGAGAACTCGCGGCTCAGGACGCGCCTTGCTGCGCTCGCCGCCCTCGCATGGGGGAGCGCCTGCGGTGGCCACGTCGTCGTCGACGGGATGGCCGACGGCTCGGGGGGCGCCGGCGCGACGGGCACCAGCGGGGTCGGCGTCGGCGTGACAAGCGCCAGCGCGGTCAGCGTCGGCGTGACGAGCTCGACGACGAACGGCGCCGGCGTGACAAGCACCAGCGCGGGCTTGCCCAGCACCTCGTCGGTGACCAGCTCGTCCACCGGGGTGGGCGGGGGCGACGCCTGGTCGCTCTGCATGAGCTATTGCGAGCTCCTCCAGGAGAGCTGCGGGCCTGTGTCGCCGGACGGCTGCCGCAGCGAGTGCGACGGGCAGCTCGCCCAGGCGCCCGAATGCAACGACCTGCTCGTCCCGTTCCTCGAGTGCGCGATGCCCGGCGCGGGCCGGTGCGACCCTTTCCCGTTCACGTGTCAGCCGGACCTGGAGCGTTATGATACGTGCTTGTCCGGATCCGGATCCGACTGCGAGCCGTTCGTGTGCTCCCGCGGCGGCGACAGGACCTGCCATTGCAAGGGCTCGTGCCCGGGCGTGGACTTCGCTGCCGAGTGCCGCCCCTTCATGCCCACAGGCTTCGTCTGCTCCTGCTTCATCAACGGCACGGAGGTGGCCTCCTGCGAGGACGTCGGCCCGGCGTGCGCTCTCGCCGAAGGCTGCTGCGGGCCGATCTTCGACGAGCTCCGCTGAGGGGCGCGCGGCGTTTGCCCTGCGCGCGCCGCGCGAACTCCTCGGGTCAGAGATCCTGCCAGGGCGCTGCCCCGCGAGGGGAGAGAGAGCTCACCGCGCGCCGCGCTCGCGCCGGAGCGCGCACCTGGGGTAGTCTCGCGTCCCATGGAGAACTCGCGGCTCGGGACGCGCCTTGCTGCGCTCGCCGCCCTGGCCTGGGGGAGCGCCTGCGGTGGTAACGTCGTCGTCGACGGCATGCCCGACGGCTCGGGAGGCGCCGGCGCGACAGGCGCCAGCGCGGTCAGCGTCGGCGTGACCGGCGCCAGCGCGATCAGCGTCGGGGTGACCAGCACCAGCACGGGCTGGTCCAGCACCTCGTCGGTGACGAGCTCGTCCACCGGGGTGGGTGGGGGCGACGTCTGGTCCCTCTGCATGAGATATTGCGAGCTCCTCCAGGAGAGCTGCGGGCCTGTGTCGCCGGACGGCTGCCGCAGCGAGTGCGACTGGCAGCTCGCCGAGGCGCCCGAGTGCAACGACCTGCTCGTCCCGGTCTACGAGTGCGCGATGCCCAGCGCGAGCCGGTGCGACCTCATCCCGGCCACGTGCCAGCCGGACCTGCAGCGGTATGGCATGTGCGCGTCCGGTTCGGGGGCCGGACCCGACTGCGAGCCGTTCGCGTGCTCCGGCGGCGGCGACAGGACCTGCCATTGCAAGGGCTCGTGCCCGGGCGTGGACTTCGCTGCCGAGTGCCGCCCCACCGGGCCCAGCGGGGTCGTCTGCTCCTGCCTCGTCGACGGCATGGAGGTGCGCGTCTGCGAGGACGCCGGCTCGGCGTGCGATCTCGCCGAGGGCTGTTGCGGGCCGATCTTCGACGAGCTCCGCTGAGGGGCGCGAGCGGCGTTCGCCATGGACGACGAGCAGGGGAGCGGGCAGGGCGGGGCGCTCGCCGACGCTGTCGCGGGCTGGGTGGGCGCGCGGATCGACGCGGCGCACGCGAACCCCGCGACGGGGCTCGTCGTGCTCGCTGTGTACGCCGGGGCGCGGCGCGTGCTCGGCGCCGGCATCGGGCCGCGCGTGGCCGGGGCAGGGGTCCTGCCGCGCGCGCCGCGGCTCCGCGCCGCCGCCTCGCACCCGCTGGTCGCCGCGATGCGGGCGCACCTCGTCGGCCGCAGCGTGCTGGTCATCGAGGTGCGGCGCGACGGGATCGCCGTGGTCGCGGGCGAACCGTTGTCATGGGAAAATGGTGGCGATGATGGAATCGAGGCCGAGGCGGCAGGTGGGCCGGGGGACCGGTCGGAGCTCGCGGCGGGGGACCGGTCGGGGCGCGCGCCGGGGCCTCGGCCGGAGCTCGCGCCGGGGGCGCGCCTGGAGCTCGCGCCGGGGCGCCGGGGCGAGGCGCGGCTGCTCGACGCCGCCGGCGGCCTGATCCTCCGCTGGCCGCCGCAGGGGGGCGACCCGCCGGCGGAGGTCGCCTACCCGGCGGATCCGTTCGCCGCGGGCGCGGCGCTTGTCGAGGCGAGCGACGCCGCGGCCGCCGCGCAGGAGAAGGCGGCGCTCGCGCGCGCGGTGAAGGCGCGGCGCGCGGCGCTCGAGCGCCGCGCCGAGGCGGTGCGCGGCGATCTAGGGCGGCTGGGGAGCGTCGCGCGCCTCCAGAAGACGGGGCAGCTCCTGCTCGCGCAGGGCGCGCGGGTGCCGCGGGGCGCCGCCAGGGCGCTGCTCGACGACTGGGAGACGGGCGGCACGATCGAGGTCGCGCTCGACCCGGCGCGCCCCGCGAAGGCGCAGGCCGAGGCCTTCTTCGCGAAGGCGCGGCGCTACCAGCGCGGCGAGGCGGTGATGCGCGCGCGCCTCGCCGAGACCGAGCGCGCCCTCGAGGCGGTCGCCGCGCTCGCGGCGGAGGTCGCGGCGGCGGAGGCGCGGCCCGAGGCGCTCGATCCGCTCGCGCAGCGCGCGCGCTCGCTCGGCGTCTCGCGCGCGGAGCTCGCCGGGGTGGGCGCCGCGGGCGGGGCCGGCGAGCCCGGCGCGTCCGGGGCCCACGGCGCCCGCGGCGCCCGGGCGGGGCGGGCGGCCCCGCGGCTGCCGTTCCACGCGTACCGGAGCGCGTCCGGTGCGGCGATCCTCGTCGGCCGGGGCGCCGCGGACAACGACGCGCTGACGACGAAGCACGCGCGGCCGCACGACCTCTGGCTGCACGCGAAGGGCGTCGCGGGGTCGCACGTCATCGTGCCGCTCCCGAAGGGCGCGAGCTGCCCGGCCGACGTGCTCGTGGACGCGGCGACGCTGGCGGCGCACTTCAGCGACGCGCGCGGCGAGGCGGTGTGCGAGGTGAGCTACGTCCAGCGCCGCCACGTGCGCAAGCCGCGCGGCTCGGCCCCGGGCGCGGTGACGTACGACAGGGAGAAGGTCATCGCCGTCCGCATCGAGCCGGAGCGCCTGTCGCGGCTGCTCGCGACCAAGGAAGAGGGCTGACGCCGGCTTCCACGGGGTGGCGGCCGCGCGCGGCGCGGGCACGCCGGCGCGGGCGACGCCGGGGCTGCTCGCGGCCGCCCTCAGGCGGCGAACGCCGCCCGGACCTGGTCGTTCAGGTGGGCGAGCCGGCGCGCCGGGAGCTCTGCCGCGCGGGCGAGCGACTCGACGACCGCGCGCTCCGCGTCGGAGACCCCCTCGCTCGCGTGGGCCACGGCCAGCGCGACGATGATGCCCTCCTCCACCGCGTCGCAGTCCATGAGGATCTCCGCGAGCAGGCGCACCCGGGGCTCGACGCCCGCCGCGGCGATCACCTTCAGGCTCGCCTCGATGAGGTAGCGGACGAGCTCGGCGTTGAGCTCGGTGCCGAGCATCGGCTCGATGAGCTGCCGCAGGGCGTCGATCTCCTCGGCGTCCACGGTGCCGTCGGCGTTCGCCACGAGCGCGCCGAGGTCGACGATCGGGGTCGGGTTGTACTCGTTCAGATCAAAACGAGCGCGGAGCAGGCCGGCGGCCTGCTCGACCAGCGCGGGGGGCTTCATGTGGACTCCGGTCCGGCGATTCGCCTCATGACTTGCCACCTCTCGGCGCGCGGCGCCGCACCGTCTCTGCCTCGGGGAGGCCGAGGCAGAGCTGCGCCCGGAGCGCGCGCAGCCCCGCGAGCACCTCGGCCGACGCCGACTCGGCCTCGGCCTTCTCGATGGCCGCGTCGAGCGTCGCGAGCCTGCCTGTCTGGAGCGCCTTGAGCGAGTAGGTCATCTGCACGAACGTGTCGAACAGGTCGCCGAGCTCATCGCCCTTGCGCAGCCCTTCCCCGATGGTGAGCCGCGTCGTCCCGACCTGGCGGCACAGGCGCTTCATCTGGTGGACCGGCCCCACGATGCGCTGGGTGATGAAGATCCCGAGCACGCCGAGGACGACGAGGAGGAACGCGCCGCCGCCGATGAGGACGTTGAGCAGGCGCTGGCGCAGCCCCTCGACCTCGGAGCGCCGCTTCGCGACCTCGGCGAGGTTGCGCTCGTGCTCGCGGTTGGTCTTCTCGAGCTCCTCGTCGAGCGTGCTGCCGAGCTCGGATCCCTCGCCCCCGAGCGCGGCGGTGCTCATCCTCAGGATCTTCGCGCTGTTCGCGGCTTCCTTGAGCGCGAGCTCCGCCTGGGTGGCCGCGTACTGCGCCTGTTCGTTCGCGACGCTCGCGGTCTGCCAGACGACGATGCCGAGCACCACCATGACCGCGAGCACAACCGAGACCAGGAGCCCCGTGTATTTGAGCTGGAATCGCGGGTTCAGGAGCAGCTTGCGGCGGGCAGCCGGGCGGGCCGTGGCGCGATCGTGGGCAGGAGAGGTCATGAGGGCTCGTCAGAGGACATGCGACATTGCCGCATGTCCAAGATAGACCAGGAGCGGGCCGCGCCAGTGCGACCCCCCACGAAACGCACTGCGGTCTCCGTGGTACCGCATTCCGTGCGCCGGTCGCAAGGCCCAATCCGCGGGCGGGAGCTCGCGACGCGGTTCGGGCCTGTGAGGGCCATGATGTCGCGGCGCTGGTTCTCCGGGGTCGGCGCGGCACCGCCGTAGCGGCGAGGCGTGATGGGGCGGCGCACCCAGCCGGGGCGTCGTGTGCGCTCCTGTCGGGCCCGGGCCGCTCTACCACGGCCTTCGGTCACTGGAGGCAACCGCAAGCGAGCGAGCCTTCGCGCACCGAAAAGCCGTCGGCGTCGGCGTCGTCGGTCCAGAAGAGCGGCTTGACGCCGCCGCTGCACTCCGCGTCCGGCGCGAGCGCGATGCCTTCGTTGTTGGAGTCCGGCAGCCCGCTGGGGTGCGTGAAGCGCCGCTCCAGCACGAAGCGCCCGAGCGCGTCGTCGATACCGAACACGGCGGATTGGTTGTCGCACGTGTCGTCGCAGTGAGCCCACAAGCTCCCGGTGTCACGGTCGAACTCGAGCCCCATCACGCCCGCGAGCGGCGTCGAGATGCTGGCGACCAGGGTGGCCGCGCCGCTCTCGTGATTCAGCGCGAGAGCGTACACCTTGCCGGTCTCTTCCACGCCCACCAGAAACAGGCCGGCGCCGTGCTCGCCGTAGTCGCTCGGGACGTAAGCTCGGGCCTTGCTCTCGTCGAAGAAGTGGTGCGCGGTGAGCAAGCTGTCAGCCGCCCAGGTGACCGCTTCCAGACCCGCGTTCGCGTCGACCTCGGGCAAGAGGGCGGTGAGGTTCCACTCATGAGTCGCGGTCAGCGTCGCTCCGGCGGCCGTCACGTCGTAGCGCAACACGGACAGCCGGCTCACGGACGGATCGTCCGTGTCGCGCTCGGCGCAGACGTAGACGCCCGCGGCGCTCGTGGCGGCGAGCGTCACTCCCTCCGCGTCGGGCGTGCCCCTGCCGTTCGGGTAACGTAGCCGTTTGCCGGAGGCCCAGTCATTCGACGTGTCCGGCGCGTAGCTCCCTCCGCTCTTCAACAATCGAAACAGCCTGGCGGAGAGGTTGTCGGTCGCCCACAGCGTTCCAGGGGCCTCGTAGGCCAGCCCGCTCAGATCGCTCTCGAACGCGTCCTCGCTGTCGAGCGTGCGTACCTCGGTCTCGCCGGGCCACGGCGACAGCTGCGTCGAGCCCGCCGGGCACGCGCCGGCACCGCCGGCACCGCCGGCGCCGCCAGCGCCGCCCGCGGTGCCGGCCACGCCGGTCGAGCCCGCGACGGCCGCAGCGCCGCCGCTCGCTCCCGCAGCGCCTGCTTGTGCTGCGCTCCCGCTCGAGCCTCCTGCCGCGGACGAGGCGCCGGCCGCCGACGTACCGCCTGCTCCGCCCGACGGCGCTGGCAGAGGCGGCTCGCCAGAGCCGCTGTCGCACGCGGCCACCCATGCCATCGCGACGACGGTGGCGTAACACCGGAGGTTCATCGCGCTCGCTGCGCTTTCTCCTGAACGCTCGGGTACACGTCGAGCGCCGGCGTGCCGCGCTGCGCCGCCGCTTCGGCCAGCCACACGCTGCGCTGCCCGGATGGATCCAAGAAGACCATTGGGCGAGTGTACCCCGGTGAAGTACCACGGTTCAACGGACGCGCCGAGCGCATGGAAATCATCGCCGGAAGCTGCGCCGTGCGGCTCGACGGGCAGAGCAGCTTCGAGGCATTCGCCGCGGGGCGCGGCGTTCAGGCGCAGGGATCGGGCACGAACGCGCGCGAGGCGTAGTCGAAATGGGCGAAGTCGGCGGGGTGCTGCGTGCCAGCGAGATCCTGGCAGGCCATGCCCACGAACGCGCCGGTGAAGTTGGGCAAGCCCGGCATCGTCGCCTCGTCGGAGAGGATGCTCGCGTCGAACGGCTCGGGGAACCACACGAGCGGCCCTTGCCCGACACGATAGCCGAAGTAGAGGCGCTCGTAGTCGACCTCGACCCGCAGCTCGACGGGCTGGCCCGGCGCGATCGGCACCGGCGGCGTGAAGGCGTCGAACACGATCTGATCGGGGCGCCGGGACATCACGCGCAGGTGTTTGCCGTGCGTGTCGTCGTGCGAGATGTACAGGTAGTGGAACTTGGAGCTGTTGTAATAGGCCACGAGCCCCGCCATCTGCTGGAAGTGCTCCGGCTCGAACTCGACGACGGTCGAGGCGCTGTAGCAGAGCGACTCCTGGCGCCGCGCCACGAGCGCTTGCCGGAACCAGCTACCGATCGTCTCCCGCCCGAACAGGCGCAGGTAGCCGGGGCGCTGGCTCAAGCTGAAGAGCTCCTCCGGGTACGGTGAGCGCAGCCACTGGAACGCGAGCGGCAGCTCCTTGCCGTCGAAGCGCTCGCGCGCCGGGGGGCGCTCGAACCCGTGCGGCGCGAGCTCCGGCGCGACAACGTCCACCTCCGGCAGCCCGCTGCCATCGAAGGTGCGCAGCCAGCCGTCGTCGCACCAGCGCATGCGAGCGATCGCCGTCTCGCGGCCCAGGGTGCAGCGGCCTCGGTTGTGCAGCGGCCGCCCGCACAGGTACACCATGTAGACGTCTCCGCTCGGTGTCTCGACGAGGTCGGCGTGGCCCGCGCGCTGCAGCTGGAGATCGGGCCGCAGGCGCGAGGAGAGAATGTACTTCTCGGGGTGCAGCTCGTAGGGGCCGGTGATCTGCTTCGAGCGCGCCATCGTGACGGCATGGTTCCAGGCCGTGCCGCCCTCGGCCGTGATCAGGTAGTAATAGCCGTCGCGCTTGTAGAGGTGGGGCGCCTCGGTGAGCCCGAGGCTCGTGCCCTGGAAGACGTTGCGGCGCTTGCCGATCAGCTTGCCTTCGCGCTCGGAGTACTCCTGCAGCACGATGCCGGCGAAGGGGTTGGCGAGCGGGCGGTGGTCCCACAGCATGTTGACCAGGTACTTTCGACCATCGTCATCGTGAAACAGCGAGGGATCGAAGCCGCTGCTGTTCAGATAGACCGGGTCTGACCAAGGGCCGTCGATGCGCGGGCTCGTCACGACATGGTTGTGCGTGTCGCGCAGCGACGCGCTGCCGTCCCGCAGGGAGCGCCCGTAGCGCTTCACGTCCGTGTACACGAGGTAGAAGCGGCCGCCGTGGTAGCTCAGGCACGGCGCCCAGATGCCGCACGAGTCCGCGTCGCCCAGCATGTCGAGCTGGCTCGCGCGCGTCAGCGGGCGGGTCACGAGCCGCCAATTCACCAGGTCCCGCGAGTGGTGGATCTGCACGCCGGGGAACCACTCGAACGTGGACGTCGCCACGTAGTAGTCCTCACCGACACGGACGATGGAAGGGTCGGGGTTGAACCCCGGCAGGATGGGGTTATGAATGATCCGGTTCTGGCTCATGGGGCGAGAGTCTTAGCACTGCTGCGGGGAGTCGCCCCTGATCGGGGCCGTGGTTCAATCGCAACGGCGTCATGATCGCCGCCTCGTCCGCCTACAAAGGCCAGCAGAACCAACGCGCCCACTCTGCTGTGGTAGTTCGTCTACACCACGGCCGGACGACGCTGCCTGCGCCCTTCTCTTTCCTGACAGAGCGAACTCCACCCTCACAGGTCGAACAACGTCCCCTGTCGGCTCGGCCGCCGGAACGTCGAGCGCTCTTCCGCGGCGTCTGCGTCGTCGCCCACGCGCGCCGCGTTCAGCCCGAGCCGCTGGCAGTGGACCTCGAACAGCCGCTGGATCGCCGCCCAGCGCGGGCCTGCCCCCTGGAAGCGCGCCCCGAAGGCGGCCTCGTTCATCTTGCCGCCGCGCATCTCCTGGATGCCGCGGCGGACCTTGCCGGCGCGGTCCGGGAAGGCCTCCTCGAGGCGCTCGTCGAAGACGGGGAGCACCTCGCGCGGCAGGCGCAGCGGCATCATGAAGGCGGTCTGCGCGCCCGCGTCCCGGGCGCGCTCGAGGAGCTCCGGGACGTCGCTGTCGTTCAGGCCGGGGATCATGGGCGACAGGGAGATGCCGGTCGGCACGCCCGCGTCCGAGAGCGCGCGCATCGCCTCGAAGCGGAGCGACGAGCGGCTCGCGTACGGCTCCATCTTGCGGGCGACAGCGTCGTCGGCGAAGGGAATGCTGAGGTGGACGCGGGCGCGGGCGCGCCGCGCGAGCTCGCCGATCAGGGCCACGTCGCGGCGCACGAGCGCGCCCTTCGTGATGAGCCCGACGGGGTTCTGGAAGGCGAGGCAGACCTCGAGGCAGCGGCGGGTGAGCTCGTAGCTCGCCTCGAGGGGCTGGTAGCAATCGACGTTGCCGGAGAACACGATCGTGTCGCCCTGCCAGCCCTTGTGGGAGAGCTCCTTCTCGAGCAGCTCGGGCGCGTTCGCCTTGACGACGATCTTGCGGTCGAAGTCCGTCCCGGCGCCCCACCCGAGGTACTGGTGCGAGGGGCGCGCATAGCAGTAGGCGCAGGCGTGGATGCAGCCCCGGTACGGGTTGACGCTGAACCGGAAGGGCAGGTCGGGGCTGTCGTTCGAGGTGATGATGGAGCGGGCCTGCTCCTCGAAGACCTGCAGCGTCGCCGCGGGCGCCTCTTCGAGGTACTCGACCTGCGTCGACGACCACGGGTTCGGAGGGTTGTTCACGGGGCGCGGCATGGTGCGGGCGGCGCCGGGCGAGGGGCCGGTCGCCGCGAGCGGAGTGTAGCGCCTCCTGGGCGAGATGGGAGCGTTTGTTCAGGTGAGCCCGGTGAGCGCCGGCGTGGCGGGCTGGGCGGGAGCGGAGGGCGCGGCGGGGGAGGGGAGAGGGGAGAGGGAGAGCGGATTGACAGGGCAAGGGAGGGCTGCTCGCATGGTCGCTTCCAGGAGCATTGTGAGGGACAAGATGGCCAATCCGACAGAGCCCGGGTTCGATCTCCGCAGCACCTACCTGCACCTCGCGGACGGGGGCGACGCGTTGCCCATCGAGGTGCGGCCGACGTTCTGGAAAGAGCTCATGTCGGGCGACTTCAACTCCGCGGACGTCCGGCGGGTCGCGGAGGCGGGCGGATGGCTGGTGACGACGTTTCACCTCGCCGCGGACATGCAGCAATGGGAGATGCACCCGGCCGGGGACGAGATCCTGTACCTCCTGTCGGGCGCGAGCGACATCGTGCTGCAAGAGCAGGGCGGCGAGCGGGTCGTCGCGCTGCGCGCGGGCACGGCGTGCAAGGTCCCGCAGGGCGCGTGGCACCGGTTCATCGTCCGGGAGCCGGGAGACCTCCTGGCGATCACGTACGGCAAGGGGACGCAGCACCGGCCGCTGTAGCGGGGCTGCGGCGAGGTTGCCGTCGGGCGTTCATGGTCCGGGCATCGCCGGGCTGCCCGAGAGCGCGACCGGTGCGATGCGCCGGCCAGCGCGCCAGCTCAGGGCGGCCCGGCCGCGGCATGATCCATGAGGGTATCGAAGAACCGCGCCGCATGTACGGAGGCCGCGCGCACCCTGTTCGGGTCGACCAGCCCGATCAGCTCGAAGCCGTGATATTTCGCGTACTTCCCCTTGGTCTTCGACTCTCTTGTCGCCCGCTCGAGCGCCTCGTAGAGGTCCTTCTTCGCGATCAGCTCGACATTCTTCTGACGGGGTAGCGCATCCTTCCGGAATCCCTGCTTGTAGTACGCCGCGAGCGACTCCGCGTCGGCAACGAGCCAGGCCTCCATCGCTTGCACCATGAGGTGAAGCTGCTCATCGCGCACGCCATCCGGCCTTGGCCACTGATCGCCCTCGCGCCTGGAGACGTGGCCCCACGTTGATATCGCGGGCTTCACGGGCTCCTCGCTGTCCACGAGGAGGATGCACAGCGCGTCCGGGTGGCTCTTCAGCGCACGCTTGAAATCGGCGAAAGCCTCGTTGCGACTGCCGCATGCGATGATCTTCGGCCTGGCGCACGCACCGAGGACCTTTTCGAACAGCTTGCTGAACCCTTCACGAAGGGGCTCCTGAGCCCGCCTCGAGGCGCCGCCTCCCTCCACGTAGACGCGCACGGCTACCATCTCGTGCCCCCGAGCTCGCCTTTGCGCCAGAGCTCACCGAGCGCGTACGCTTCCAGCCACGTCGAGAGAGCGTCCCGCGTGAGTCGTCGCATGGTCGTCCGACCTTCGTGGCGCTCGCAGACGATCACGGCCTCTGGCCTGTCGGAGAGCGCATCGACGAGGACGTCCGAGTGTGTCGTCACGACGAGCTGCGTGCGCTCGGACGCGCCCACGAGGAGGCGCGCGAGCGTGGGCATCAGATCCGGATGGAGGCCGAGCTCCGGCTCCTCGATGCAGACGAGCGGCGGCGGCGCCGGATCGAGCAGGATGGCGAGCAGCGCAAGCCAGCGGAGCGTGCCGTCGGAGAGGCGCGTCGCGGGGATGGTCCAGCGCTCTTCCTCGAGGAAGACCTGGACCGTTCCCCCCTCGATCTGCACAGAGAAGTCGACGACACCATCGAAGAGCTGCTGCAAAGCGTTGAGGAGAGCCCGCTTGGTCGGGATATCTCGGCGGAACCGGTTCAGGATCAGCCCGAGGTTCTGTGCATCTTCGCGCAGGTGATCGGTCGGCAGATCGGGCGGCTGTGGGCGCCGGGGGGACGAGACGCGCCCGAATCCCCAGTCACGGTAGAGCCGGATCTCGCTGTACTTGTCGCCGACGAACGAGAGCTCCGGATACTGGTCTGGATCCTTGCGCTGCGAGAGGATGGACTGCTGCGGATCGATGTCCTCGCGCCTGAGCTCGCGCTTGCCGTCTTTCACGTTGAGGGTCGGCCGGCCGTGCTCGTAGCCGAAGTAGAAGGCATCGCCGGTCTGACCGGTAGATGGCTCCTCGTCGTCGATGCGCTCGTCGACGATCTCCAGGCGCGCTCCTACCTCGGTGAAGGAGATCCGGTGGCGCAAGTTCCTGTTCGACTCCGGCCTGTACGCGAGCACCGCCTCCACCTCGGCCTTCGCGCCGGGCTCGCCCCTCCAGAGCCACGCGCTCACCCCTCCGCCCTGCCGTATCGGGGCGAGCAGATCCGTGGGGGCAGCGCGCAGGAGGCCGATGGCCTCGATGAGGTTCGACTTGCCTGATCCGTTCGGACCGATCAGGACGTTGAGCTCGCCGAGCTCGATCGGATCGCTGCCCGGACCGAACGAGAGGAACCGATCCAGCCGCAGGCTCTTGAGGAGCATGCGCCGAACTCTACTCGGATCGTCCTCAAGGACGCCACCCGGCGAGCCGGTCGGTGCGGGCGCGCGCCGGGGCGGCGCCGGGCTCAGCCCCGCCCGGCGTACCGCCGGTGGTCGACCATCAGGCAGCGGTTCTGGACGACCAGGATGCCGGCCTCGACCAGCCGCTCGGCCACCGGGTCGTTCTGGATGCCGCTCTGCAGCCAGACGGCGCGCGGCCGGGCGGCGAGCAGGTCGTCGAGGTGCCCGGTGACGTCCTGGCTGCGCCGGAAGACGTCGACGATGTCGATGGGGCCCGGGACGTCCGCCACGCGGCGGTAGACCTGATGGCCGAGGATGGTCTTCACGTCGGGGTAGTAGACAGGCACCGGGATCACCTCCACGCCCGCGCTCTTCAGGTAGCTCGGGACGTAGAAGGCGGGCTGATCCGCCTGCGCCTCGGTCTTGATGCCGAGCACGGCGACGCGCTTCGCCGAGCGGACCAGCTCCGCCACCCGGGCCTCGTCGTGGCTGATGTCGCGAACGTCGTTCATGCGGCGAGTGTACGCCCGCCGGGCCGGCGCGGCACCCCGCGGGCCTGGGGGTGCCGGGGATGGGGATTCCTGAACGGCCGGGCGCGGTGGCGCGGTGGCGCGGTGGCGCGGTGCGGAGGGCGGGGTGGTGGTCCTCGTTGTTGCGAGGCCGGTCAGGCGCTGCAACCCCCGCTCGGCCTGCTGGCCGACCGGCGACCGGGGCCGAGATCCCCGCCCTGCGCGACGACCCTACGGGCTTGGACGAAGGCAGCCCCGGGGCGGAGACAGGGCGCCCCAGGGCGGAGGAGAGAATCCCCCGGCCGGAAGGCGAAAGCTCCGCGGGGGATGACGCGGGCGAGGTGGGGGGTGAGTCGCGCGAGCCGGGGGATGAGTGCGGCGGGGCGGGGGGTGAGTGGGCGGAGGCGGGGGGCGACGTGGAGGGAGCGGGGATCGGGTGCGGCGAGCCAGGGGCGACGTGGGGCGAGGCGGGGGAGTGAGCGGGGAAGATGGGGGAGAGGGCGGCAAGCGAAGTCGTCCGCCAGGAGCGGGACATGCGTCGCACCTCTACGCCGCTGAAAGGCGGCGGCCCCATTGAAGCTCAGTTACGTCGATTGCCGAGAACAAGGGAGGAGGCACTCTCCGCTGCTGAAAGGCCGCGACCCGCTCCAGCAGTGTTCTACAGGGACTTCGAGGACACCCGCGCGTGCACGCCGGGCGCGTGCACCCCGACAGGAAAGAGCTCCTGCTTCGCCTTCGTCTCCGCCTACACCGAGGAAGACTGCTCTCCCCGCGCCCCCGCCCTGACCGGACACCCAGCGCTGCCCCTCCCGGTGCTCCACCAGGCGACGTGACGCGGCGCCGGCGGACTGCGGCGCGGCGGCACGTGTGCTGATCGGCGCGAACTCCCCGGTCGCCGCTTGTGGCAGACTCGTTGCGTGAACCTCGAACGGCTGCCCGCGCTCTGGGCCGACCTTGTCCGCTCCCCCGCCTCGCTGCCCGTGGCGCTGGGGATGTCGTTCGCCGTCCTCGCGCTCGGGCTCCTCGCCTACCGCCTGCTCTTCGCGTTGCTCGCGCGCATCGCGGGCGCCACGCAGACGTCGCTCGACGACCTCCTGATCCGCCGCATGCGGCTCCCGGCGCGCCTGCTCGTCGCGCTGATCTCGATGCACACGTTCATCACCCTGCGCGGGGGCGACCTTCCCACGCTCCACAAGGGCGTGCTCCTCATGGAGCTCGCGCTCGCGTCGTACCTCGGCATCGAGGTCGCCGAGACCCTTGTCATCGACTTCTGGCTCGCCGAGCGCCAGAAGGTGCAGATCCCGGCGCTGGTCCGGCACCTGCTGCTCACGATCCTCTACCTGGTCGCCGGCCTCTCGATCGTCGGCGCTGTCACGGGGGTCGACCTCGTGCCGCTGCTCGCGACGTCGACCGTCATCACGGTGGTCCTCGGCCTCGCGCTCCAGGACACCCTGGGCAACCTCTTCGCCGGGCTCGCCCTGCACTCGGAGCGGTCGTTCGGCGTGGGCGACTGGATCCTCGTCGAGGGCGTCGAGGGGCAGGTGGTCTACGTCGGGTGGCGCTCGACGCGCCTCAGGACGTTCTCCGGCGACGTGGTCATCCTGCCGAACTCGGTCATCGCCAAGGCGCGCGTGCAGAACTTCTGCGCGCCGGACCGCAGGTGCGCGCGCAACATCGAGATGCTCGTCGCGCTCGCCGCCGCCCCCGAGGCCGTCGAGCGCGCCGCCCGGCGCGCCTGCGCGCAGGTGCCGGACGTCCTCGAGGATCCCGCGCCGAGGCTCTGGCTCGCGGCGGTCACGCCGCTCTTCCAGCGCTACGTCATCAAGTTCTGGATCGGCGACTTCGAGCGCCACGATGTGATCGAGTCCGAGGTCATGAAGGCGTTCTTCCGCGCCTGCCGCGAGGAGGGCATCGCGCTCAGCCCCGGCGCAGCGCAGCCGGGCCTCGCCGTCGAGCTGCACCCCGGCGCCCCCCCGACCATGGCCCCGCTGGTGCTGCCGGCGCTCGTCGCGCCGCCTGCCGCGCCGTCGCCTGCCGCCGCCATGGCGCCGGTGATCGTCGCCGTGCCAGCCGCCGCGCCGCCGCCGGCGCCCGCCGCGCCCTCGGCGGCCGCCCAGGCGCCGGCGCCGCCGCTCCCCCCGCGCTGAGCCTCATCGCCGGCGTGCGACATGCGTTGCCGCCCGTCGAGCCCGCGTGTTCAGGCGCGGCCTGATACGGCCTGACGCGGCCTGACAGGGCCTGATTTGGCTTGGTCCGGTCGCGTCGCTGCGGTACCCCGAGCGGCATGCCTGATCCCCAGTCCGTCTCTCCCAGCAAGGTCGCGGTCGTGGGCGCTGGCAGCGTCGGCGCGACGATCGCGTATGCGTGCCTGCTCCGCGGCGTGGCGAAGCAGGTGGCGCTGTTCGACGCGAACCGGTCCAAGGTCGACGCCGAGGTGCTCGACCTGAACCACGGCCTGCAGTTCGTCCCGGTGGCGACGCTCGAGGGCAGCGACGACGTCGAGGTCTGCCGCGGGGCGCACGTGGTCGTCATCACCGCCGGCGCGAAGCAGAAGCCCGGGCAGAGCCGGATGGACCTCGCCACGGCGAACGTCGCGATATGCCGCGAGCTCCTGCCGAGGCTGCTGGCCGTGGCGCCGGACGCGCTCTACCTGCTGGTGACCAACCCGGTCGACGTGATCACGTATGTCACGCTCAAGCTGACGGGCCTCCCGCCTGCCCGCGTGATCGGCAGCGGCACGGTGCTCGACAGCAGCCGGTTCCGTTTCCTGATCGCCAGGCACCTGAACGTGGCCGTGCAGAACGTCCACGCCTACATCGCCGGCGAGCATGGCGACAGCGAGGTGCCGCTGTGGAGCAGCGCGAGCGTCGCGAACATCCCGCTGGACGAGTGGTCCGTGCCCGGCCATGGCAAGCTCGGCGCGAGCGACAGGGCGGCGATCTTCCACGGCGTGAAGAACGCCGCTGCCCAGGTGATCTCCGGCAAGGGCGCGACGAACTACGCCATCGGCCTGGCGACCGCCAAGATCCTGGAGGCGCTGCTGCGCGACGAGAACCGCGTGCTGCCCGTCAGCAGCCTGCTCGGCGGCTACCGCGGTATCGACGATGTTTGCCTGAGCGTGCCGTGCATCGTGAACCGGTCTGGCCTCGAGTCGCAGCTCCCGATCCCGATGAGCGCCGAGGAGGAGGCCGGCGTCCGCGCCAGCGCCGACACGATCCGCAAGGCGATCAGGTCGCTCGGGTTCTGACGGGGGCCGGCGCGGTCGAGGCCGAGCCGGCGCTCACCGGATCGTGCAATAGGTCGGGAAGCTCGACGGGATGCCCGACGCGTAGGGCCGCGGCGCGACCTTGTACGGGTGGTCCTTCAAGAATTGCCAGCTCGACGCGGCGATGCCGGACGGGATGCGGTGTCCTCCGCCGCTGTCGCAGTCGATGGCGAAGCCGCCTTTCGCCTTGATGTCGTTCTCGAACGCCGCGCTGGCTCGCGCGAAGTCGATCCCGACGACATCGGAGCCCTCGGCGCCGTGGACCCCCATGACGGCGGGCGGGTTGGTGGCGTCCTGGAGCGCCGGGGTGCCGAAGCCCGTCGTGCCGCCCGAGTACGTCACGACGCTCGCGACGTAGCTGGAGCGCGCGTACGCCATGTACGCCGCCTGGAGCCCGCCCGCGCTGAACCCGAGCGAGTGAATGCGGCGCGCGTCGATGTTGCGCTGCTGGATGGCGCACGCGAGCGCCTCATCGGCCGTGGCGAGGTCTCCCACGTACCACACGTTGTTGCCCGTGGTCCGCGTGCCGTCCTCGCCGCCGTGCCCGTCGTACGCGTTGGGCGCGAACACGACACCTCCGCGGCTCGTGATCTCGTCGATGGCGGCCTGTCCGAGGCCGGTCACCGCCTCTCGCGGCCTGGAGCCCGTGGCGTGCCAGTAGACGACCACCGGCGCCGGCGTGGCGGACCGCGCGCCGGCCCACACCTGTACCTCGCGGCCGCGGAACGTCATCGTCCCGGTGGCGAGCGTCGGACACGCCTCCCGGGCCGCGGGCAGGGCGCTCGGCGCGCTCGGCGCGCTCGCGCCGTCCGAGCCGCCGCCGGTGCCGCCGGTGCCGCCGGTGCCGCCGGTGCCGCCGGTGCCGCCGGTGCCGGTCGTGCCCGTCGAGCCGGACGACGGCGTCCCGTCGCCCGTCACGGACGAGATCGTCGGACGCGTGGTGCCCGTCGCGCAGAAGTTGAACGTGACCGAAGCGCCGGGCGCGATGCGCGCGTTGCCCGCGGTCGGCGTCGCTGTCAGGAGCGTGCCGCTGGTCGAGAACACGGCGCCCCAGGACCCGGTCACCGTCGCGTTCTTCACGTCGGTGACGACGCTCCAGGACGTGGTGGCGCTCGCGCTGTCGTTCGTCACGGTGACGGCGGCGCAGTAGCGGCCTGCCCAGAGCGGCTGGTACCTCAGCTCGGCCGAGAGGCCGCTCTCGGCGGCCATCGGCGATTCGTCGCCCAGCTCCGCGTCGCCGGCCTCTCCAGCGACGCACGCGCCCAGCGTCGCGAGCAGCCCGGCCAGGGCGACGCGCGCGAGGGCGTGTGTGCCTGCGCGTCCTGCCTCGATCGGGCGCGGGCTCGACGCGCCCGCCGGTCGCTCGTCCCTCGCTTGACGCGGCTCGTCGCTCCCGCTCCGGGACTGCAGACGTCGATGCGACGAGGGCTTCTGCCAGGGTGCAAGGTTCATGAGGATCTCCTTCGTCCTTGTGATGCCGAGAGCACGCGGCTCCACCAGGCGCAGAACGGCCCGCGCGCGATGCGCGACGCGTGCACCCCCGGGAGCAGCCGCGAGCTTTCCAAGAGATAAGCTGGCTCAAGGCCGCGATGAGCACAGCATAACAGATGCTGAGTTCTCCGTGAGCAGATGAGTGTCTCTCAGGTCCGAATTGTCTGCAGCTTTGCCTGAAGTTTCCACGGCGCATGCAAACGGTTCGCACGGTGTGAGATGCGGACTCCGGTGACAGCGTCGTTGTGTGTGGTGCTCTGTTGTGTAAATCTTCAGGTGCGCGATCCGGTGCTGTGTTCTCGCTTTCAGTCGGCTTCCCGTGCTCGCGCGCGGGCCGGAGAGCGCGGCCGCACGATCGCTCTTGTTGTCGCTCCGAGGATCTTGCGTCGCACCGCGCGAGCTTCTGTGGTTGTCCCGGCGACCCTGGGTTGGTTGGTCTCACCTCTCCCGATCGGCCAGGAACGCCCCGGATGGCCAGGAACGACCGCTGTATGGATGGGGAGCGGCGCCGAGCGCGTCGGTGCGACCCCCGCACTCGCTGTTGAAGTGGATCGGCGCGCATCGATAGCCGTTGTGGACCTGACGATGCCCACTCGTATCGTGGGAAGATCGCAGCAACTCACCCGAGGGGAGGTAGCTCGTTACGCAGCCTGAAAAAGGTCGGAGTGTGTCTCTCAAGCTGACGTCGGGACACGGGTGACAGTTGCCCGCCACCAACGCCACCAACGCCACCCGTCACCCCTCTCCCGTCTCCCGTCTCCCGTCTTCCGGCCTATCGTCCTCGTCTGTCGTGCGCGTGCGCGTGAGCGTGCGCGTGCACGTTCCCGTCCTCGGTCTTGCCGCTACCCGTCTCACGGGGACGGGAGATGGGATGGAACGCGCACGCGCACGAGGACGAGCACGAAGACGGGGATCGGGAGAGGGGAGAGGGGAGAGGGGAGACGGGAGAGGGGAGGCGGGAGACGAGAGGGGGAGGATGCTACCCGCTGGCGGGCCCCGTCCCCTGATCCGATTCCCCCCACGCCACCATCACCGCGCTCGTGTTGTGAAACCCCTCGACGCTCCCCCCGAACTTCGCGATCTGGCCGTAGCACGCCATCCCGAACATCGGATGCAACGCCCCGTTCGGCGACAGGAAAGCCCTCACCTCGTCGCGGTACCTCTCGCCCAGCAGCCGCAGCCGCGACGCGCAGTCGAACACAAGCGATCCGGACACCGCCGGCAGCGACCCCAGCACCTTGGTCGACAGCCCCTTCGCCGCCTGCAGCAGCGCGTCGGGCGCCGCGTTCACCACCCGCACGACCTGCCCCCGCGCCAGCCCGCCGGTCAGCACGACCGCGCCATCCCCGCGGATCGCGATCGGCGACCTGATCTTCAGCGCCTCCCCGAACGGCGTCTTCGCCCCCAGCGCGTGCTTCGCCATCGTCTGGAGCAGCCCCTCGCCGCTCGTCCTGAGGCCGAGCCGCGACAGC
Organism: Sorangium sp. So ce176; assembly: GCF_051519835.1. Lineage (NCBI taxonomy): Bacteria > Pseudomonadati > Myxococcota > Polyangiales > Polyangiaceae > Sorangium > Sorangium sp. So ce176. Next base: position 7,414,609 of record NZ_CP150371.1, on the reverse strand, counting down.
TCCTCCTCGTACACCCGCGCCGCCGGCTGCCCGTCCAGCGTCCGGAGCACGTTCCGCTCGATGTCCGTGATCGTGAAATCCCGCCCCCCCTCGGCGGCCCGGAACCCGTGCACCACGTCGATGTTCACCCGGTGCCGGTGCGTCAACCGCACCAGGATCGCCGCGTCCGTCAGCGCCTTCCGGCCCAGGAACACCTTCGCCCCCTCGAAGGTCCACCCGTCGCCCGCCGTCCCGCCAAAGACGCGCGTGTGCGGCGGCACGCCCTGACGGAGCGCCGCCACGAGCTCGTCGCCGTCGCACGCGAACGCGTCCGCCAGCACAAGGATCGAGCTCGGCGCGCTGCTGCGCGGGCCGTTGCTCGAGACCGCCTCGTCCATGTCGCTCAGCGCCGCCCGGACGCTCTTGCCGTGATCCGCCCGCAGCTCGCGCGCCGCCGCGCACGCCACCTCGACGCTCGTGCCGCCGAGGAACGCGCACGAGATGCCGCTCCTGCTGAAGCCGCGCTCGGTGAACGACGCCCCGCCGGTCGTGGCCCCGACCACCGGAACGCCCGTCGCGTCCTCGACAGCGGCGAGGTACTCCTCGTGCTTCGGCCCGCTCGGCATGGCCACGATCGCGAGCTTCGCCGGCTCCTTCCACTCCGCGACCGTGCGCTCCACCTTGCGGCCCAGCAGCCACGCGTTCCCATCAAAGGGTCCGAGGGTCATCATCTTCATGCGCCGAAGCTCCTGGGTGCCCGGCGCCGGAGCGCGGGCTTCGAGTCCTGGCCATCGCTGACGATACGCGTCGCGGCACGGTGATAACACGCACAAGGGACGCGTCTCCACTGCTCATGAAAGCTTCTGTTCTGTGCGTCCGCCCGCTGTGTGGGGAACGCGCGGCAGGCCGGTGGCCAAGCTCGTGCGCTGTGATCACGGCGCGCACCTCCGCAGCGGCGCCCGCGCCCTCACGCGCGCAGCAGCATCGGCTCCCGCTGCCGCACGAACCCCTCCACGAGCTCCCGCTGCTCGCCAGAGAGCCGCACGAAGCGCGCGCCGAACCCGGGCGGGCCCTCCTCCTGCGCCTCGCGCGTCCACTCCACCACCGCCACCGCGTCGATCTCGCCGCCCTCCGCGAACGGGATCTTGATCGCCACCGTCGTCCCCCGCGCCGGCGGCTGCCGGGAGGTCGGCACGAAGATGCCGCCGTGCTCCACCACGTCGGCCGCGGGCGCGGTCCGGTAGAAGTTCGCCGGCGACCCCGCCCCGAGCCGCGCCTCGTAGCGCGGCGGCGGCGGCTGGCTCGCCGGGCGCGCCCCCCCGCGGACCTTCTCGTCGAGCGAGCGCAGCGCCTGCCCGAGCTCCGCGACCTGCGCCTCGATCGCACGGATGCCGAACGCGCTCTGCGTCGTCGCCTTCGCGAGCGGCGCCACGATCCGCTCCACGAGCGACAGGTGGTGCCCCACGAACTCCGACACCGATCGATCGGTCTCCACCTTCACGTCGACCCGCGGCTGCGCCACCCCCTTCATCGCCGTCGACAGCCGCTCGAGCTCGGGCGCGAGCCACTGCTTCATCTCGCGCGCCCGCGCGTCGCCCGCCTGCGCCACCGCGGCCGCCTTCCCGATCGCCCCGCGGATGCCCTCGAGCTGCTCGCCCAGCATCGACAGCGTGCCGGTCACGCGCACGACCGGATCGTCCTCCTTGCCGCCCATGCGCTTGATGCGCACGAACCCCCTCTTGATCTCCTCCCACCGCGCCTTCTGCTCGGGCGTCATCCGGCCGCGCAGCTCGGCGAGCTTCAGCAGGTTCTGCTCGGCGCCCGTCGTCAGCGTCTGCGACTCGCTCACGTAGTGATCGTCGATGAGCCGGTCGACCTCCGCAGGCGTGTGCGCCGCCACGACCTTCTCCGCGAGCTTGTTCATGTTGCGGTAGCTGCCCTGCAGCTTGAACGGCGGCTCGGTCCGGAAGGCGTCGTCCTGCGACGCGCTCCGGATGTACTCCAGGTTCACCGAGAGCAGCACCCTCTGCACCTGGAAGAGCCGCTCGAACACCGCGACGATCTCCGACACCTCCGCCGCCGAGTAGGCGTGCTCGAGCTCCGTCGTCGGCACGGACTCGCCCTGCGCCATCCGGAGGAGCCTGTGCGTGTCGCCCGGCGCCCGCCCCGAGAGCGGCGCGAGCGTCGGGTTCGACGTGAGCGCGTTCTCCAGGTAGCTCAGCGCGAACAGCGCCTCCTTGCCGTCGAGGATGTCGCCGAGGTTGTACGTGTCGGCCCGGTTCGACAGCATGTCGGGGATCTGGAACCGCGCGCCCGACTCCGTGTACGGGTTGCCCGCCATCACCACGCAGAACTTCTTGCCGCGCAGGTCGTACGTCCTCGTCCGGCCCCGCCACACGCCCTCGATCCGGCGCTGCCCGTCGCAGAGCGAGATGAACTTCTGCAAGAGCTCCGTGTTCGTGTGCTGGATGTCGTCGAGGTAGAGCATCACGTTGTTGCCCATCTCGAACGCCAGGTTGATCTTCTCGACCTCCTGGCGCGCTGTCGCGTTCGGGGCCTCGGCGGGGTCGAGCGACGTCACCTCGTGGCCGAGCGACGGCCCGTTCACCTTCATGAACACGAGCCCGAGCTTGCTCGCGACGTACTCCATCAGCGTCGTCTTGCCGTAGCCCGGCGGCGAGATGAGCAGCAGCATGCCCATCAGGTCGGTGCGCTTCACGTCGCCCGCCGCGCCGAGCTGCTTCGCCAGGTTCGCGCCGACGAGCGGCAGGTACACCTCGTCGATCAGCCGGTTGCGCACGAACGACGTGAGCACCCGCGGCGCGAACTCCTCGAGGCGCAGCCGCCTCCGCTCCCGCTCCGCGATCTCGCTGCGCACCTTGCGGTAGGCGCGGTAGCGCGGCGCCCGATCGTGCAGGAAGTCCTCGATCCTGCTCAGGAATTCGTCGAGCCGGAGCGCGAGCGCGCGCTCCCGGATGCGCGGGTGCTGGCCGAGCAGCCCCTCCACGCGCGCCTCGGTCACGGCCCCGCTGGGCTCCCGCTCCAGGTGCCGCTCCGTCACGATCACCACCGCCGCCTCGAGCGCGAGGTGGCTCATGGATGTTCGCGAGGGCCTGGGGGCAGAGCCCGGCTTGCCGGGTGAGCCCCCCTCGTCGACGGCGTCCTTGGAGACGAACCCCCTCAGCCAGGCGAGCGCGAGCTGGAGCCGCTCGGCCGGGTGCTTCTCGAGCTGCCGCAGGTCCTCCTCGAACGCCGCGCGGCCCCCCGCCAGGTCCAGGTGGGCGAGCAGCGCGTCGCGCAGCGACAGCGCCGCGTCGCTCGTCACGAACCGCACGCGCTCCGCCGCGAGCTCCTCCACGAGGTAGCGCGCCGCGACGCGCACCGCCGCCGCGCTGCTCACGTCCGGCCCGAGCCGGTGCGCCGCCGCCGCCGCGGCCACGCCCTCCGCGAGCTCGGCCGCGAGCGCCGCCCGCGCCTCGCTCTCGCCGAGCTGCGCCGCGAGCCGGCCCAGGCTCCGCGCCCGCCGGTGGACGAGATCCCGGGCGCGCGCGTCGAGCCCCGCCCAGGTCAGGCAGCCGAGCGCCCGCGGCGCGCTGCCGAACCGGAGCAGCCCCGCCGTGGCCCGCAGCGCGAGCAGCTTCTCCAGGATGAGCGCGGCGTCCGCGTCGTGGACGCCGCGCTCGTAGCCCTCGTCGTGCCGCCCCTCCGCGTACGCGCGCACCGCGCCGAGCAGCCCGCCCGGGCCGATCGCCGCCTCGCGCAGCCTGTCGATCGAGAGGCCGTGCCGCCCCGCCTCGGCGTCCGCGAGCATCGAGCCCGCGAGGAACTCGCCCCGGTACACGTCCGCGGTCTCGCTCGCGAGCTCCTGGCCCCAGAGGTCGCGCGCGCTCTCGAGCGCCGGGTCCTCGATCGGCTCGAAGAAGTCGGTCCCGGTGAGGTGCAGCGACAGCCCCTCGCCGCGCGGCACCAGCGTGAGCTCCAGCGGCTGCGTGCTCACGTTGAACCGGTGGCGGCCGAGCTTGATGACGTCGCCGCCGCCCTCGAACAGGTCCTCGCGGTCGCGCAGCGCCCGCAGCGCGTCCTGCCGCGCCGCCTTGAGCCGCGCCTCGACCTCGTCGCCCTTCACGCTGTCGCCGAGCGCGTGGAGCTCGGCCGCGAGATCGCGGACCTTCGCGACCATCGCGTCGGACGCGAAGTACGTGTTCAGCTCGTCCGCGCCCGCGAACGAGCGCGCCCGCCGCGCCACCCCCTGGACGATCCGGTCCGCCGCGGCCACGAGGTTCGAGACGCGCCGCTGCCGCTCGTCGAGCAGCGCCTGCCGCCGCGCGGCGATCGCGTCGTTGACCTCCTCGCGCTTCGCCGCGAGCTCGCCGAGGAACTCGTCGAACTCGCCGAACTTGCCCTCGAGCTCCTCGAGCTGGACGAGCAGCTTCGACAGCTCCCTGTCGCAGCGCTCGGGCGAGTCGCAGACAGCGAGCGCGCTCGAGACGCTCTGGCCGAACACCTTGAACTGCGCGCCGAACTCGGCGCGCCCCTCGGCGCCCCGGAGGTCCTTGCCGCGGGCCGTGAGCGTCGCGCGCGCCCGGTTGAGCTGCGCGTACACCTCGCTGATCCCCTCGAGGATCCGCGTCCGCGCCGTGGGGTCGTCGACCTTGAGGCTCGCCACGATGTCGGCGAGCACCGAGAGCCCCTCGTTCACCGCGTCGAGATCCGCGGCGAACGGCGCGAGCTCGGGCGACTTCGCGACCGCCTCGATCTTCGCGATGAGCCCAGCGAGCCGGTCGGCCAGCGGCTTGAACGCCTGCTCGCCGAGCAGGAACGTCACGCACGCCTGGCTCACCTCGTCGGCCCGCGCGACGACCTCGGCCTCGAGCGCGTCGACGCGGTCGAGGTCCATGTACTTGAGCTCGCGGAGCGTGATGAGGTGCCCGCGCTGCCGCCGGAGGGCGGTGAGCGCCGTCAGGAAGGCGTCGACGCTCGCCGCGTCCTCGGGCCGCACCCCGCCGAGGAGCTGCTGCTGCGCCGCCTCTGTCTCGGCGAGCGCGCTCGCGGCGCGCGCCTTGATGGCCTCGACCTTCTCGAACTCGTCGACGATGCTCTCGGAGACGGCCCGGAGCTCGGTCACCATCGACAGGAGGTCGCCCGCCTCGGCGTGGCCGAGCCAGTAGAAGGCGTCGGTCATCCGCCCGGCGGTCCGGATGAGATCCTCGAACGTCTGGCGGGTCGGCGACCCGTCCATCGCCGCGCGCCGCAGGCTGAGCGCGTCGGAGATGCCGCGCACGAGGTCGGCGTTGCCCACCTTGGCGAGGTACGAGCCGTCGGTCGGCGCCGACGCCGCGAACTCCGCTGTCATGAACGGCGTCTGCCAGATCTGCATCGGGTGGACGCGCGTCGCCTCGTCGCTCGACGCCCGGAAGATCACCATCTTGCCGTCGTCGAAGAGGCTGTACCCGTGGCACTGGATCGGGGTCGCGATCTCCTTGCGGATCAGGTTGTAGGGGAAGAGCACGTAGCGCCCGTCCACGACCTGGTGGAACACGTAGAGCACGTCTTCCCCGTTGGGCGAGCGGATGACGCGCTCGAAGACGAGGCTCTCGGTGCTCCCCTCGAAGCGCTTCGTCTCGCCGGTGACGAGGTAGTAGCCGTTCGGGAAGACGATGCCCTGGTCCTCGGGGAGGCTCAGGCAGGCGAGGCCGATCGCGTCGATGCGCACGACCTTGCGGGTGCGGCCGTTGTAGACGAGGTAGCGGTACGACGGCTCGCGGAACGGCTTGATCTTGAGCAGGATGAGCGGCCCGAGCCGGGCGTACTGGATGTCGGCGTCGTCGAGCGCCTGGCCCGCGTCGTCGACCGGCTCGCGGTAGATGCCGAGCCCCGTCGTCGTGTTGTTCTCGACCTTGACGGTGAGGTCGCCGCCGACCGTCTCGACGAAGATCTCGCCGAGGATCGAGACGTGCGGGTGCTTGCCCTGCACGTGGTCGTCGCGCGTGGACTGCGTCCAGGCGAAGTCGTGGGCGCGCGGCCGGACGCTGTCCTCCTCGCCGCGCGAGTCGAGGTACCGGATGCGCCCTGTCGCGTCGATGCTCCAGCGGAACACCTTCACGTCGCGCTCGGTCGCGCCGACCTGGAAGATGGCGAGCAGCCGCGTGTCGCTGCGCCGGAGCTGGAGCAGCCGAGGCTCCTTCACGTAGCGGTGCAGGTCCTTGAATTCCTTGACGAATCCAGGATCGGCAAGAAACGCGTCGCCCTCGTCGAGCGGGGCGGGCGTGAGGTCGAAGGCGCCGTCCTCCTTCGCGAAGCGGTGGAGGCTGAAGACGTCGCCGACGTTCACCTCCTTCAGCCCCATGAACACGAGGTAGCCGACGAGCAGCTTGCCCCGGATGCTCACGATGTCGCGCGGGACGCAGTTGTTCTCGGTCCTGACGCGCGCGTTCTCGAGGAGCGCGAGGTCGGCGCCGCCGAACACCTGCTTTCGCCGCGCGTTGAGCGCCTCGGCGCGGCGGCCCAGCTCCTCGGCGCGCTCGACGAGCCGCCGCCGGATGACCTCGTAACTGCCCCCATCCAGCGTATCCGCCGCCTTCGGCGGGGCGGCCACCGCCGCGCGGGCCGCGCCGTCCAAGGCCCCTGTCGACACCATGCCTGCTCCGTTCGATCGCCTCGGTCCTCGCCTCGCCCCGCCCCGCGTCGCGCGAGCGCCGGTCCGGCTTCCCCGCGGCCAGACTACAGCCCTTCTGCCGCGCCCGGGGGACGAGTTGGCGCGATCGCGGGGCCCTGAGCGCCGGGCCGCGATGTCAAGACCGAGCTGTCTCCACGACGCCCGCCCGCCCGCCGCTGTCCGCGTGGGCGGATTCCAGGACGGCGCGGCGGGCGGCGCGTCGCAAACCCGCCATGGCGCGAAATCCGCTTGCAACATCGCGGAGTTTGCGTTGCGATCCCCCCGGGACGAGGGCGGCCTGCGCGCGAACGCGCGCGAATGCGGTGCGAGATGCACCCACGCCGTCTCCGGAGGCGCACCTCATGGGCGGAGGCGCTCCGCGGCATTCCTTGAACAAAGTGACGCTCTTCTGAAGCGGGTTGGGATGGTGGCATCGATGCGCTTGGCTAAACGACTTTCTTCTGTGGTGCTCGCCCTCCTCGCCGGTCCGCTCGTCGCCTGCGGCGGAGGCGGCGGCGACACGGGCGCGGGGGGCGGCGTTGGCGGGGCCGGCGCCGCGGGCGGCGCGGGCGGCGAGGGCGGGGCCGGCGGCGCGGGCGCCGACGACAGCTCCGGCGGCCTCGGCGGGTTCATCACCGTCGGGCCCGCGTCGGGGAGCGGCGGGGGCGACCCGTGCGACGGGCCGGGCGCGCCGCCGGAGTGCGCCGCGGTCGAGCCGGCGTGCGGCGACGGCGAGAAGAACCGGGAGGAAGAGCAGTGCGACGACGGGAACAGCCTCCCCGGCGACTGCTGCTCCGGCGCCTGCAAGATCGAGCCGTACTGCGTCTGCGAGCCGGGGGAGGGGTGTCACACGACGATCGTGTGCGGCAACGGCGCGATCGAGCCCGGCGAGACGTGCGAGGACGGCAACACGGCGGCGGGCGACGGCTGCGACGATCGCTGCCAGCGGGAGCCGGGCGACTGGATCTGCCCGCGCGCCGGGGAGCCTTGCTACCGGCTCCACACGTGCGGCGACGCGCGCGTCTCGGCCGGCGAGGCCTGCGACGACGGGAACACGGTGGCCGGCGACGGGTGCTCCGACGTGTGCGCGCTCGAGGACCGGGAGAACATCGTCTGTCCTGTGCCGGGGGAGCCCTGCAGGCCGATCGAGCGCTGCGGCGACGGCCGGCTTCGGCCGAGCGAGCGGTGCGACGACGGGAACACGGAGCCGGGCGACGGCTGCTCGCCGACCTGCCTCGTCGAGGCGGGCTGGGTGTGCCCGGACGGCCTGCACTGCACGTTCACTGTCGTGTGCGGCGACGGGCAGATCGGCGTGGGCGAGGGGTGCGACGACCGCAACACGGCCTCGGGCGACGGGTGCTCCGCGACCTGCCAGGTCGAGGCGGGGTTCGACTGCCCGCGCGCGGGGAGCCGCTGCGCGGCGGTCTGCGGCGACGGGCGGGTCGTCGCGCGGGAGCAGTGCGACGACGGCGGCACCCTGGACGGCGACGGGTGCAGCGCGGCGTGCCAGTGGGAGCCGGGCGTCGTGTGCGAGCCCGCGGCCGGCGGCTACATCTGCCGCGACACCGTCTGCAACGACGGCGAGCGGGAGGGCTCCGAGCCGTGCGACGACGGCAACGCCAACCTGGGCGACGGCTGCACGCCGTTCTGCCAGGTCGAGCCGGACTGCGGCGACGCCGGCTGCACGTCGGCGTGCGGCGACGGGCTGCGCCTCGGTGACGAGGCCTGCGACGACGGCAACACGGCGGACGGGGACGGCTGCTCGTCGGCGTGCGCCGTCGAGCCGGGGTATCGCTGCTCGAACGACGTGACGCTGGGCGACGAGCTGCGCGTGCCGATCGTGTACCGCGACTTCAAGGAGGACGCGCCGAACTTCGAGCCCAACACCGACCCGCCGAACGCCCTCGTGACCGGGCTCGTGCGGGCGACGCTCGGCGCCGACGGCAAGCCGCAGTTCGCGGGGTCGCCGCCGGCGGCCGCCTTCCTCACGAACGCGACGGACTTCAACCGCTGGTACAACAACTCGTCGATCTCGAAGACGGTCGTCGACCAGCTCGTGCTCCTGCGCGCCGGGGCGTCGGACGTGTACGTGTTCGAGGATCCCCTGTTCTTCCCGCTCGACGGCCGCGGCTGGCAGGACCCGTTGCTGCCGGCGGCGCAGCGCGAGGCGAGCCGCCTGGCGCGCGATCCGTTCAACGGGTGGGCGGAGGCGGGCAACCACAACTTCTACTTCACGAGCGAGGTCCGCTACTGGTTCGAGTACCACGGCGGCGAGCGGCTCGACTTCTACGGCGACGACGACGTCTGGGTGTTCATCAACAACCGGCTCCGCATCGATCTCGGCGGCATCCACACGCCGATGGGGACGGGCGAGGTCGGCGGCGTGGAGGACGATCGCGGGACGGTGCTCATGGACGAGCTCGGCCTCACCGTGGGGCGCGTCTACGAGGTCGCCGTGTTCCAGGCGGAGCGCCACACGGCGGCGTCGAGCTACAAGCTGACGCTCGGCGGCTTCAACGCGGCCCCGTCCGTCTGCGAGCCCGTGTGCGGCGACGGCATCGTCACGCCCGACGAGCAGTGCGACGACGGGGCGGAGAACGGCCCGGGGTACGGGAAGTGCTCGACGAGCTGCACGCTGGGGCTCTACTGCGGCGACGGCGTCCGGAGCTCGCCGTACGAGATCTGCGACGACGGCACCAACCTGGGCGGCTACGGCTCGTCGGCGTGCGCGCCGGGCTGCGTGGCGGCGCCGCTCTGCGGCGACGAGAACATCGACAGCCAGTTCGGCGAGGAGTGCGACGACGGCGTGAACGACGGCCGCTACGGCGGGTGCACGGAGGAGTGCCTGATCGGGCCGCGGTGCGGCGACGCGCGCATCGACGCGCCCGAGGAGACGTGCGACGACGGCGTGAACGACGGCCGCTACGGCGGGTGCACGCCGGAGTGCGCCAAGGCGCCGGAGTGCGGCGACGGCGTCATCCAGGAGGCGTGGGGCGAGGAGTGCGACGACCGGGTGAACGACGGCAGCATGGGCTGCCTCGGCTGCCGGATCGGCGCTGTCTGCGGCGACGGGCGCGTGCAGCGGGAGCTCGGCGAGGAGTGCGACGACGGGGTGAACGACGGCGGCTACGGCGAGTGCGCGCCGGGCTGCGTGTACGGCCCCCGCTGCGGCGATGGCGTGACGCAGGCGCCGCCCGAGCAGTGCGACGACAGCGAGAACGACGGCGGCTACGGCGAGTGCGCGCCCGGCTGCGTGTTCGGCCCGCACTGCGGCGACGGCGTGCGGCAGTCGCCGTACGAGGAGTGCGACGACGGCAACACAGCGAGCGGCGACAACTGCAGCGCCACGTGCCGCACCGAGGTCAAGTGATCCGGGTCCGCCCGTGACGGCGTGAAGCGCGGCGACCCGTCCGGGTCGCCGCGCCGCCGTCGGCGGGCCTCTCTCGTCCTTGGGAGGGGGATGGGAGGAGAATCTCGATACGAGTGCCTAGAGCCGTACTGCGATACCACCATCGAGTCTTCGATGGTGTGCTCCCAGATTGCGAGCTGCGCTGGGCGTCGCGGTAGAAGATGCGGTACGTCTCTTCGGTGTCGCCCTGAACCGCGTCTACACGAACGAGTTCAACCCCTACGCGAACGAGCAAGCCGCGAAACAGGGAGCGCCGGAGGCTGTGCTCCTCCAGGCGACCCCGGGCGCGCCGCCGTCCACGTCGATGCAGGCGACGTCGACGAGCGCCTCGTCGACCATGTCCGCGGAGATCGTCAGCTCAGATGCAGATGTCCTCGTACAGGTCGATGCATGCATTGATGAACTGTTCCCAGGTACACCCGCCGTTGTCATGGCAGGTCCCCGTCCCGGTACGCGGGTCAACGCAGTAGTCGAGCCACACCCAGCAGTAAGCGGCTGAGTCCTGGCCGGCCGACTGCGCTTCGGCGGCAGGTGCAGCGGAGGGGCCGCTCCAGCTGCCGAGCGGGTTCTCCGCGGCTTCGCTCGCATCCAGGCGGACGATCTCCGGCTCCGCCGTCTCTTCGTAGCCCATGCACCCGGTGATGCCCACAGCAGCGATGATGCCACCGAGCGCGAATGCGTGTTGCATCTTCATGGCATGACTCCTGTATCGCAGGCTGTCGTCCAGGGCGCGGATTGCGCGTGTCGCACCTGCGATGACGCGAGCGTAGAAGCGCCTTGTTCGATGTGCAAGACGAAGTCTTGGAGATTTGGTTGCGGTGGATTCTGGCGTGAAGCCATGAGCGGTCATTGGGCGGGCTCAGCTTGAGATGTCGAGGGCTGTGTAGCGCTGGCAGTCTCATCAATGTGTGAATGGGTTGTTGGCGGATATCATTGTTTTTTTTTGCGAGGATGGCAGAGCTCGTGAGGAGCGCCGCTGTCTGTGGGAAGCGTGACGGTCTGTCCTGAACGCTCTGTGGTCGCGAGCGATCTCCCGCGATCGGTTTGCAATTCTTCACAAATCCTTCCCCGGATCGAGCCGGACGACGGAGTCTGCCGAGCTCGTTTCTCCGCGGAGGACCTGGTGGAGCTCCGCGGCGTCGACCGGGTTGGTGGATCTCGGTGCGCGTGGGCGTGTTGTCAAAAACGATGTCGAATCCCTGCCCGATGCGGATGAGCGCGAACCGTTTCCCGAGCTCGGGCAGCCAGTGCTCTCCTTGAGTCGCGCTGCCCTCGCCGCCTCCGATAAGAAGGGCGCTGAGATCGCTCCCGTCGCACGCGATGGCGCGCAGGCGCTGACCCTCCGTCACGAGCTTGCTCGGCGCATCCATGTGAAAGACACGCTCGCCGGAGCCCGCTCACCTCGGTCCCACCTCGCCGCTCGCCGCGAGCTGTGTAGGCGTACGCTGTCGCGCGGGAGCTCTGGTTGCGTCCCTAGGTCAGCGCGGTGATCGCGGGCGCTCGTGGATTGTCGCGGAACCGAGCATGCACCTGTGTCACGGAACCGAGCATGGACCTGTCAGGGGGAAGGCTGTATCGTTCAGAAGACGTTACCCGAGGCGCCCGTCGCGCCGGCGTTGCCCGGCGAGGTGCCGCCCGCGCCGCCATTGCCGGCCAAGGTGACGTTCCCCGTGGTCGACACCGTGGTGCTGACCCGGTAGACGCCGTACGAGATGCCGCCCGCGCCGCCGCCACCGTGCCCGCCGCGGCCGCCGCTGCCGCCCGCGCCGCCGTTGCCGCCGGCGCCGACCTCGCTCGTGCACTCCGTCGCGCCGGCGCCGCCGTTGCCGCCGTTGCCGCCGTTGCCGCCGCTGCCGCCTCTGCCTCCGGCGCCGCCGTTGCTGCTGGAGATCTGGTTGGCGACGAGCTGGAACCCCGTCGAGTTCACGAGAAACAGGCCGAACGAGCCGCCGCCCGCGCCGCCCGCGCCGCCGCCGTTGCCGCCACAGCCGCCCGCGCCGCCGCCGCCGCCGCCGTTGCCCGCGCCGTTGTTCGTGACGAAGCCGCCCTGTCCGCCGCCGCCGCCGCCGCCGCCGGCCCCGTGCCCATGGGTGCCCGCGACGCCCGTGTTCCCGGCCCGGCCCTGCCAGAAATTGCCGGAGACCAACCCCCCGGTGCCGCCGGTGCCGTTCAGCCCGACCGCGCCGCTGCCGCCGTCGGCTCCGTTGCCGCCCGGCCGCCCCGCCCTGCTGTCGTTCCCGGGCGAGCCTCCGGCGCCGCCGATCGCCCCGCCGGAGCCGGTCGCGCCGTTGCTGCCTGCGTTCCCCCCTTCGGGACCCCCGTCGCCCCCTTTGCCGCCGGCGCGGCCGCAGCTCGACGTGCCCGCCGCGCCGCCGGTGCGCGTGCCGGCGCCGTCGCAGCTCCCCACCTCGCCGTTCGCGCCGCTGCCGCCCGCCGTCCCGGCCGCGCCGTTCGCGCCCGCGGCGCCCGGCCCCCCGCCGCCGGCCTCGAGCCGGCTGTTCCTCAGCGTCACCGCCGTGCAGCTCACGCACCGCATCGCGTAGTTCGACGCGCCGGTCAGCGTCGCCGTCGACGTCCGGATCGTCAGCCGGTCGAGCGTCGTCGGCGCGTTGATGTTCAGGCCCTCGACAGCGGCGAGGTAGCCGCCCGTCGTGCTCCCCGATCGGATCTCCACGATCGACGCGGCCGAGCGCGCCCAGCCGGCCGTCGCGTCGTAGCCGCCGTAGAGCGACACCCCGCTCGAGAGGGTGACCCGGCCGATGTACGTCCCCTGCGAGATGTAGACCTGCGTCTTCCCGGTCAGCACCGCCTCGTTGATGCCCCCCATGACCGACACCTTCGGCGCCTGCCGCGTCCCCGGGCTGGCGTCGCTCCCCGTCGGCGCCACGAAGACAGCGAGGCTCGCGTCGCCGTCGATCCCGTCGCAGTTCGCGTCGACGAAGGCGTCGTCGGGCCGGTCCTCGTCGCTCACGGGCGTGCACGCGTACTCGCAGCCGTTCGCGAGCGACCCGTCGAGGTCGTGGAAGCCCGGCAGGCAGCCGCCGAACGTGCACGCCCCCGCGCTGCACCCGACAGCCGCGTTCGGGATCGCCGCGGCGCAGTTCGCGCCGCAGGCGCCGCAGTTCGCCGGGTCGGACGCGATGCTGACCTCGCACCCGTCGGCCTCGACGCCGTTGCAGCTCGCGAACCCCGCGTTGCAGGCGACGAGCTCGCACGCCCCGAGCGCGCACGCCTCGGACGCGTTCGCGAGGTTGCACGCCATGCCGCAGCCGCCGCAGTGCGCGAGGCTCGTGCCCGTGTTCACCTCGCACCCGTTCGCCGCGGCGCCGTCGCAGTTGGCGAAGCCGGCGTCGCAGGCGCCCATCACGCAGGTGCCGGCGAGGCACGCCTCGGCGGCGTTCGCGGGGTCGCACGCGATGTTGCAGCCGCCGCAGTGCGCGAGATCGATGGCCGTGTTCACCTCGCAGCCGTCGAGCGCGCTCGCGTTGCAGTTCGCGAACCCCGGCTCGCACGCGCCGAGCACGCAGACGCCCGCGAGGCACAGCTCGAGGGCGGCCGGGTAGCTGCACGGGGTGCCGCAGGCGCCGCAGTGGTCGAGGCTGGCCCCGAGGTTCGCCTCGCAGCCGTTCGTCAGGTCGCCGTCGCAGTCGGCGTAGCCGGCGTCGCACGCCCCGAACTGGCACTCTCCCGCCGCGCACGTCCCGCTCGCGTGCGCGAAGTCGCAGGCGATGTTGCAGCCGCCGCAGTGGGCCGCGCTCGTGAGGAGGTCGGCCTCGCAGCCGGTCAGCGGGTCGAGATCGCAGTCGGCGTGATCTGTCGCGCAGCCGGTGATGTCGCAGTTGCCCCCGTTGCAGAACGCCTCGGTGTGCTGCTTGACGCAGCTCGCCCCGCACGCCCCGCACGAATCGACGTCGTTCAGCAGGTTGGTCTCGCAGCCGTTCGTGGCGTTCCCGTCGCAGTCGGCGTGGGAGTTGGTGCACGACGACACCGTGCAGATCCCGTCGATGCAGCCGGTGGTCCCGTTCGGCGAGACGCAGAGCTGGCTGCACGCGCCGCAGTGGGCCGCGCTGCTGAGGAGGTCGGTCTCGCAGCCGTTGTCCGGCTCGTCGTCGCAGGCCGCGGTCCCCACGGGACAGCCGTTCGAGCGGCCGATGACCGGCACCACGACGTCGGGCGCGTGCGCGTCGCCGATCTCGGCCTCGACGGTCACCCGGTCGGCGGGCAGCGGCCCTGCGATCCCCCTCGAGGTGAACGTCACCTCGAAATAGAGCGCGCCGCCCGGCTCGCTCTCCGCCGGCAGCCGCTCCGCGGCGCGCGTCCACGCGCCCGGGCTCCCCGGGTCGGGCTCGTAGCGCACCGGCTCGATCGCGAAGTCGGCGCTGGCGATGGTGGCCTCGGTGAACGTGACCGTCTCCGCTGTCTGGTTCTCGACGCGGAACAGGCGCGTTTGCTGCCGGCCCGCGGGCACCGCCTCGAAATCGAGGACCTCGGGGCTCGCGCACGCGCCCGTCGGCCCTCCGTCGTTGAGCACGCAGAGCTCGAGCTTCCCGCTCGGGGCGCCGCCCGCGTCGCCCCCGCCGCCGCCCGCGCCCCCGCCGCCGCCGCCGCCGCTCCCGCCATGGCCGCCGGTGCCCGCCGCGCTGCTGGACCCGGTGGGCCCCGTCGTCACCTCCGAGCCTCCCGCGCAGCCGGCCGCGGTGAGCGAGGCGAGCAACGCGATCATCGGGACCAGCGGCGCCATCCGGTCGGCCAGCGAGGCGAATTCGAACCGAGGACGCAGAAAATTCCTGTCGTGCGCCATAAGACGAGTGGACCCGATGGCCCTTACGGTGTCCACAGGTCTCGAGCGCGCCGGACGCAGGAAAGCGCCCTGCGCGACGTCGCTGTGTCCGGGATGCAACGCGTCCGAGATCGCGCTCGCGGGGCGCTGCGCAGCGTCACCCGCAGGCCGCGGCGCGCTTTCTCGCTGCCGGGACAGTGCTTCTCTGCCGGCGCAGCGCGTCTGTCCTGGAACTATCCGGCCTGTCCCGCGGTCGGCAGCGACTTCCGGGACGCTGCATCATCCGGTGGGTTGCCTCACGCTGGCAGCAGGGTGCGCCGGCAGGCCGGCGGCCCGCCTCGCGATGAGGCCTTCATGACCCTGCTGGCGCGTC
Organism: Sorangium sp. So ce176; assembly: GCF_051519835.1. Classification (NCBI taxonomy): domain Bacteria; kingdom Pseudomonadati; phylum Myxococcota; order Polyangiales; family Polyangiaceae; genus Sorangium; species Sorangium sp. So ce176. The sequence goes on along the minus strand of NZ_CP150371.1, from coordinate 7,399,413 downwards.
GGCGCGGCGGGCGCGGTTGAAAAGGAGTTCCATGCGACATTCGACATCGGGCGTGTTCACGCTGCTCGGGCTGGTTCCGGCGCTGCTCCTCGGCTGTTCTGGCGAGGGGGCGCCTGGCGCCACGGCGGCGTCGCCGACGTTCCATCGCGACGTCGAGCCGCTGTTGCAGAAGCACTGCATGAGCTGCCATTCGCCTGGCAACATCGCCCCGTTCAGCCTGACGACGTACGACGCGGCGCGCTCGGTGGCCAACCTGGTCGCGCGCTCGGCGCGGGAGCGCACCATGCCGCCGTGGGGCGCGCTCGAGACCGACGAGTGCGAGCCGCCTCATGGCTGGAAGGACGACCTCCGGCTCACCGAGGCCGAGATCGCGACGCTCGAGGCGTGGGCTGCCGCGGGCAGCCCCGAGGGCGACCTTGCGGACGCGCCGGCGCCGTTCGTCCCCGAGGCCGGCGGCCTCGCCGGCGTCGAGAAGGAGGTCGCGCCGGAGGCGCCGTTCGTCGCGAGCGGCGATGCCGACCAGTTCCGGTGCTTCGTGATGGATCCCGGTCTATCGGAGACGCGTTACCTCAACGGCGTGCACGTCCTCCCGGGCAACAGCAAGGTGGTGCATCACGCGCTCGTGTTCCTCGACAAGGAGGGCGCGTCCGTGGAGCTCGCCGACGAGCAGGGTGGATACGACTGCTTCGGCGGCCCCGGGTTCTCGGGCGAGCTCGTCGCCGCGTGGGCGCCGGGGGCGGTGCCCCTGGAGTTCGAGCCGAACATCGGCGCGGAGATCCCCGTGGGCTCGCGGCTGGTGATGCAGGTGCATTACCACCCGGCCGGGACGACCGCCGAGCCGGACACGACGCGCGTGCAGATGCGCTTCACGCAAGGGGTGCCCGAGTACTTCATGGGCGTCGCGCTGATCGGCAACTTCGAGTCTCCCATGGACGGGGGTGGCGGGCTCCTGCCCGGGCCGAACGACACGGATGGCGTCGAGTTCCTGATCCCGGCCGGCGTGAGCGATCATGTCGAGACGATGCAGTTCAGGATGCCGGCGTCGCTGTCCGAGTCGGAGGTCTACCTCTACGGCGCTGGCACGCACATGCATTATGTCGGCAAGGACATGAAGGTCACCCTCGCGCCCGAGGCGCCCGCCGCCGGCCAGCCCGCGGAGCAGTGCCTGGTGCAGACGCCGAGGTGGGATTTCTCGTGGCAGCGCGGCTTCCATTACGACGCGCCCCTCGCGGACCTCCCGCGCCTCCGCGGGGGCGATCTGCTCACGATGCGCTGCACCTACGACAACACGATGGGCAACCCGTTCCTCGCCAAGGCGCTCAAGGATCAGAAGATCCCGGCCCCCGTGGACGTGCACCTCGGCGAGAGCACGCTCGACGAGATGTGCATCGCCGCCCTGGTCTACGTGACCAAGAACCAGTGAGGTGAAGAGACAAACCACAGAGAGACAAACCACAGAGGGCACAGAGGGCACAGAGGGCACAGAGGTAGAGAAGCTGAGGCATGGCCTCAAATTCTTCAGAAAAAATCACAGGGAGGCGGGGAGGCGGGGAGGGAAATATTCAAAATACTCCCCGTCTCCCCGCCTCCCCGTCTCCCCGTCTCCCCGTCTCCCCGCCTCCCCGTTCAATTTTTCTGCCGAAAAATGGCTGTAAAGCGAGGGGCCCTCAGGTGAAGAAGCCTTCTTCTCTCCCCTCTGTGCCCTCTGTGGCCTCTGTGGTTCATTCTCTCTTCATGAACCAGCGCGCGACCCAGCCGAGGCGTCCGCCCGCCGGATCGCGCGCCCCCCGCGCCGCTCAGGCCCGCGGGCTTCGCTGCTGGACGAGCTCGTCGAGGCCGAGCTCCCGCGCCTTCTGGGCCAGCGCCTCGATCTTCTTCTTCCCGTCGTCGTCGGTGCCCGGCAGGAGCGACGTGAGCATCCCGGACAGCGTGCCGTCCTTGGGCCGCGCGAGGGGCGCGGGGTGGGCGATGACCTGCTTCAGGTCCTCGGGGAGGCTCGCGTTGCCGTTCAGGTAGTCGCCGACAAGGGCGCGCACCGTGGCGCTCTGGTCGACCATCCCGTCGACCGACTGGCCCAGGGTGACCGCCTTGACGAAGCGGTCGAAGAACGCCCCGTCGCCGCCGACGATGTTGATCTTCGCCTGGTCGAACGCGCCCCGCAGCACCTCGGCCTGCGCCCGCGCGATCTCCGCGCGGATGCGCAGCGCCTCGAGCTCCACCGCGCGCTCCTTCTCGAGCCGCAGGCGGAACTCCTCGTGCTCGCGCCCGACCCCGTCGAGCGCCTTCATCGCCGTCGCCTTCTCCGCCGTGCCGGCGGCCTCGGCCAGCAGCCGCTGCTTGATCGCCGTCGCCTCGGCGAGGCCCGTCTTCTCCAGCGCCAGCGCCTCGGCCTCGCGCGTCCTCGCGGCCGCGAGCCCCTTCTGCTCGATGCCGGCGGCCTCGGCGAGGAGCCGCTCCCGGGTGACCAGCGCCTCGGCGCGCCCCTGCTTCTCGGTCACCTGCGCGTCGGCCTCCTTCACGAGCGCCCGCGCGAGGCCCTGCTTCTCCTCGCCGGCCGCCGTGGCCGACATCTTCTCGAGCGTCACGCGCGCCTCGGCGAACCCCTGCTTCTCGATCGCCTGCGCGTCGGCCTCCTTCACCCGGATGCGCGCCAGCCCCTCGGCCGCTGTCTCGGCCTGCACGCCCTCGGCCATCCGGATCTTCGCGCGCGCGGCCTTGTCGCTCGCCTCGAGCTCGGCGTCGGCCGTGATGAGCTTCTCGCGCGCCCGGAACTTCGCCGCCTCCTCGCTCGCCTCGGCGCCCTTGATGTGCTTGACGAGCTGCTCCTGCGCCTCGGCCTCGGCGTTGATGCGCACGACGTCCTTGAGGCGCGTCGCCTCGGCCACCGCGCGCACGTCCTTGATGCGCTCCTCCTCCTCGGCCACCGTCTTCTCGACCGCGATCCGCGCCCGGATCACGTCGGCGATGTCCTTCTTCTGGATCTCCAGCTCCTTCTCGCGCGCGATCTGTTGAAGCGCCACGTCGCGCTCGCGGCTCACGATCTCGAGCTGCCGCGCCTTCTCGACCCGCTCGGTCTCGACAGCGACCTCCCGCTCCTTGTTCTTCTGGGCGACCGAGACGCCGCGCTCCTTCGCCTCGCGCGCGATGAACGCCTCCTCGTCGTTCTTCTCCTGGAGGAGCACCGTCTTCTTGCGCTCCTCGCTCGTGATGCGGGCGGCCTCGTTCTGCTCGCGCGCCTGCGCCACCGCGATCTCCTTCGCCTTCTTCGCCTCGGCCTCGGCCCGGCGCTGATCGAAGCGGAAGACGGCCTCGTCGGAGTTCAGGTTCTGGCTGCCGATCTCCATCCGCTCTTTCTGGCGGAGCTCGTTCGTCAGCACGTTCTGCGCGACCGTGAGCTCGGTGATCTTCCGGATGCCCTCGGCATCCATGATGTTGTCCTTGTCGAGCAGCTCGATCGGGGTCTGCTCCAGGTAATCGATCGCCGCGTCGGCGAGCACGAACCCGCTCAGGTCCTTGCCGATGACGTCGATGATGTCGTCCTTGAACTTCTGCCGCTCCTTGTAGAGGTCCTCGAAGTTCAGCCGCTTGCCGACCGTCTTCAGCGCCTCGGAGAACTTCGCGGCGAAGAGCTGCTCGAGCGTCTCCGGGTTCGACGCGCGGACGCAGCCGATCGTCCGGGCGACAGTGCGCACGTCGTCCTGCGTCTTGTTCACCTGCACGAAGAAGGTGACCTTGATGTCCGCGCGGATGTTGTCCTTGCAGATCAGGCCCTCCTTGCCGCGACGGTCGATCTCGATCGTCTTGACCGAGATATCCATGTACTCGGCGCGGTGGATGATCGGGATCACCAGCGTCCCCGTGAAGGTGACGATGGGGTCCTCGCCCCGCGTGTTGATGATCAGCGCCTTGCCCTGATCCACCTGCCGGTAGAACTTGGCGTACATGACCAGCATCCCGAGGGCGACGAAGGCGAGGACACCGACGAGAGCGATGATGAGGGGGACGGTCAGAGTGGGCACGCGGAGCTCCTTCGCGTTTTCGGCGGCGGCAGGGCGACGGCCCTCGCCTCCGCGTTCGCGTCAGCGAGGGCTCAGCGCCCGGGCCTGAGCCAGATCGGGGGCCGCATGATGCCCCCTCAGGGAGGAGCGTACACGAAACCGCCAGCGCGACGGCGGCGTTCGAGCGGACCGCGATGGCGGCTTCAGCGACCGCGCTGACGCGCGTTTCCTGCGCCCGTCGCGGCGCCCTCGTCGTCCTCGGCGCCGTCCGGGGGACCTTCCGCGGAGGACGCAACCCGCCCGGCGAGCGGCGGGGGCGGGCCCAGCAGGGCGTCGAGCGGCTCGGCGCCGAAGACCTCGCCGTGCGGGTCCCAGCTCACCAGCAGCGCGCGGTCGCCCCGGCGGAGGGCGCCGGGCGTGTCGCTCCGCACGTCGAGGATGTGGCTCGCGCCGCCCTCCTCGATCACCGCCTGGCCGAAGCGCTCGTCGACGCGGCCGGTGGAGATGACGCACACGCGGCCGACGAGGTCCTTCTTCGCCTCGGCGTGCCGGGTCACGAACAGCGGGGCGATCGGCCGCACGGCCAGCGAGGTCAGCAGCAGGGCGACCGTGAGCGATCCCGCGAGCACCGCGAGGCCGAGCGCCCAGCGCGGCAGCCCTGCGCCGAGCCAGGCCGGCTCGGCGAGCATCGTCGACAGCACGCTGGAGAACCAGCCGAACGCCGCGACGAGCGTGAGCGTCACGGTGGCGGGCACGCGGTGGAGCTGGAGCGCGACGAGCAGCGATCCGACGCCGTGCGCGGCGTCGCCGCCGTCGGCCAGGCCCTCCGCGGCGCCCTTGGCGGCGCCCTCGAGCGCGCCCTTGGCGGCGCCCTCGAGCGCGCCCTTGGTCGCGCCCTCGAGCGCGCCCTTGGCGGCTCCGTCGAGCGCGCCGAGGTCGGGCGCGGCGTCGGCGTGCGCGCCGCCGAGCAGGTCGAGGTCGAGCGCGCCAACGAGCACGAACAGCCAGTAAATGAGCGCGAGCGCGAGCACGACCGTGAAGAGCACGGCGGGGAACATCAGGGATGCAGCGAGCACCTCGGCCATGGGCAGACGCGGGGGCAGGGGCGATGCGCGACGCGGCGCCCCCGACCGGCGCTCCGGATTGGATCACAGCGAGGGGAGGAGCGGGGTTAAATTCCACCGCCGCGGTGCGTCGCCGAAATGGCTTGACATGCCCGGGCTGGAGCCCACCGCGAGCCGCGCCCATCCGGGGCCGATCGACCTGCGGACAGGAGTGATGGACGGGGCCTGCAATGCCGTACCCCAGCGCCCAGACAAGCCCTGCCAGCGCGGCCACCGGCAGCGAGAACGGCGGGAGCACGCCGACCACCAGACATCCGATGAGCGTCGCGACGACGCCGCCGACGACGACCCGCGAGGGCCTCTCGGTCCGGCCGATAGGCGCCGCGGCGCCGAACCCGCCGGGCTAATTCATAGATACAGATCGGTGCTGAGGTACTTCAGCCCTGAATCGCACGCGAGACACACGATGGTGTTGCCGCGGTGCGGACCCGCAAGGAGCTTCTCCGCGGCGGCGACGTTGGCGCCCGTCGAGAAGCCTCCGAAGATACCCTCGATCCGGGCGAGGCGGCGGGCCGCGTCGATGGCCTCCTCGTCGCTGACGGTGAGATGACCGTCGCACAGCGCCCGGTCCAGGAGTGGCAGCTCCCGGCTGTAACCGCCACCCTGGATGCGGTGCCGCTGATCCGTGACTTCCCCGCCAGCCAGGAAAGGCGCCGTTGCGGGCTCGACCACGTACGTGCGGACAGCCGGCAGCGCCCGTTTCAACGCCCGCGCCACGCCGGCGAACGTCCCGCCCGTGCCCACGAAATCGACGAACGCGTCCAGTCGGCCCCCGGTCTGCCTCAGGATCTCCGCGCCTGTCCCGCGCTCGTGCGCCTCGACGTTGGCCTCCATCTCGAACTGGTCTGTCCGACAGGCGCCCCGCTCGACGACGAGAGCGCGGGCGCGCTCCTCGACGAGCGCGAGATCGAGCCCGCTGACGACACCGGGCACCGAGTCGGGGTGCTGCGGTACCAGCACGACGTCGGCGCCGAGCGCCATCATCATGCGAGCGCGCTCGCGCGAGTTTCCCGCGCTCATCACCGCCACGAAGGGATGCCCGAGGATCGCGCAGGCGATCGCCAGCCCGGCGCCGGTGTTGCCGCTCGTGAGCTCCACGACCGGCTGTCCGGGCTGCAGGGCGCCCGTGCGGCGGGCGGCGCGCACCATCTCCACCGCGATCCGGTCCTTCTTGCTGAGACCCGGGTTGCGCATCTCGAGCTTCAGGAGGATCGACCCCTCCTGCCCGCGGCATAGACGGTCGAGCGCCACGATCGGGGTGTCGCCGATCGTGTCGGTCACGCTCGCGACGACACCCGCCGTGGCTTCCCCCGGCCACCGCGCGCCGCCCGCCTGCGCCTCGCCCCGGCGGGCGATCAGCAGTGCGGCGTCCCACCCGCGCCATGCGCAGGCCGCGTCCATGTGCGAATCATGCCGCAACCAGAGGAGATGATCCTCCACGGCGGCGCGGCGCTCGCCGGCGGGCCTGTCATCCACCGAGCCGGCCAGCGCGGAGCCGCAGGCCGCGGCGCCGTCGCTCGCCACCCGCGGATGGATCAGCTCCCCCGCCGCGCATCCGAGCTCCCGCGCGAGCCCGTCGAGACGGAAGACGTCCAGCAGCAGGAGCGCGCCGCGCGGCGCCAGGTGCGCGCAGATCGTGCGAAGGAGATCCCTCCCGGCGCGATCGGCCAGCGGATGCACAGCGCACACCGAGAGGACGACATCGAAGCGCGCATTCCCGAGCCTCCCCGCGATCTCCGCCGGATCGAGAGATAGCGCGTGCGCGGCGGCGACCGAGTCTCCCAGCGCGTCGCAGGCGCGGTGGATCATCGTCTCGTCGGCGTCGAGGAGCGTGAAGCGGACGCGAGCGGCGCCGAGCGCGTCGCGCAGCGCTGCCGCGGGCTGGAGCGCGCCGCAGCCGAGCTCGAGCACGCGTAGCTCCCCTTGAGGCAGCGACCGGCCCAGGATCCGCGCGGCGGATGCGAGCGCCGCCATGGCCCCGCTCGCCATGCGCGTCGCGGGCTCGCCGAGGAGCTCGGGCGCCCCGAGCGCATCCGAGCGGGTGAGCCAGCAGCTCACCCCATCACCTCCGGCGCCGTGCGCCTCATGGACGTGAGCCACGCCAGAGCCGCACGGCGGCCTCGATGAGCGCGTCGAGCGTGGCCCGCGACCGGACAACAGCTCCTCTCGCGTGCATGTCCCCGCTGGAGGAGGACCCCGGAGGCCAGCGCGTGATCATGTCACACCACCCTGGCGATGCTTCTCCTCGATGGCGATCTGGGCGATGATGTCACGCATGACCTCGCTGGCCCCGCCGGCCATGGTCGCGGCGGGCGCGTCGCGGTAGATCCTCGAAATCGCCGATCCTTCCAGGTAGCCGCGGCTCCCGTGAAGCTGCAAGCACTCCGCGGCCACGCGGCTCGCGAGCTCGGTGGCGCGGAGCTTGGCCATCGAGCACTCCGCGATGGGCAGCTCGCCGCGCTGGTACAGCCACGCGGCGTGGTAGACGAGCTGACGAGCCGCCTCGATGTCCGTCACAAGGTCGGCGACCCGATGTCGGATCGCCTGCAGGCCCGCCAAGGTTCCCTGGAATGCGCGCCGCCCGAGGAGGTGGCGGCAGGTCTCCTCGATGCAGCGATCCATCCCGCCGATCGCCAGCGTGGCCGCGACAAGCCTCTCGAGCTGGAACCCGCGCATCAGATACATGAAGCCGCCGCCGGGCTTGCCGATCAGGTTCTCGACAGGCACGCGCGCGTTCTCGAAGCGGAGCTCCGCCGTGTCGGAGCAATGCCAGCCGATCTTGTCCTGCCTCTGCCTGGCGATGCCGGGCGACTCGGCATCGATGAGCAAGAGAGAGAGCCCGACGGCGCCGCGCTTCGCCGTTGTCGATGCGGGCGCTGTGCGCGCCGCAACGGTGATGAAGCCGGCCGTCGTGCCGTTGGTGACGAAGGTCTTCTCGCCGTTGACGACAAAGCAGTCGCCGTCGAGCGTCGCCGTCGTGGCGATGCGGTTCAGGTCCGAGCCGGCGTCCTTCTCCGTGATCGCGAGCGCCGCGACCTTCTCTCCGGCGATCGCCGTGGTCAGGTATTTGCGCTTCAACGCCTCGCTGCCGGACGTGGCGAGATAGTGGGTCGCCATGTACTCGTGCACCGACACGGAGGCCCGGAAACCGGAGTACCCCGTGCGGCCGAGCTCCTCGAGGAACGCCAGCGAGTAGAACAGATCCAGCTCGGCGCCGCCGTACGTCTTCGGGTAGTGAAGCCCGAGCAGCCCGCGGCGGCCCATCTCCAGCCACACGCGTCGCGGAATGAGTCGCGCGTGCTCCCATTCATCGGCGAACGGTAGCACCTCCTGCGACAGGAACTCCCGTACGCGATGACGGAAGGCCTCGTGCTCGGGCGAAAAGTAGACAGACATCACGGCGTCCAGCGCTCCATCCTCCTGCTGCTCCTGTCCATGTGAGGGTCGTCCTGCCCGTCAGCACGACTCCAGCGTGGCACGAATGTGACCCAACAACGCTTCCTCTGATGTGCGGAGGAAGAAGTGTTCACCGGGAAGTAGATGGGCCGTGAACCGCCCCGTCGTATAGCAAGCCCACTCCGGCATGCGATCCGGCGGGGCGAGCGCGTCCTCCGCGCCAGCGAACACAGTGATCGGGGTGTCGAGCGGCTCGCCGGCTGTGCCTGACCACGTCTCCGCCAGCTGGATGTCCGCGCGCAGCGTCGGCGCGAGCAGCGCCATGAACTTCTTGTCCGCGAGGACCTCGCGGGGCGTACCGCTGATGTCGCGCAGCCCCTCGTAGAACTCCTCATCCGGCAGGTGGTGGATCGCCGGCACGTAGCGAGGGACGTGCGGCGCTCGGCAACCGGCGAGCAGCAGATGCGCCGGGAGCGGCTTGCCCTTCGCGGAGAGCCGGCGGGCGAGCTCGTAGGCAACCGCCGCGCCCATGCTGTGGCCGAAGAAGACGAAGCGCCCCGTGAGCAGCTCTGGGAGCGAGTCCTCGAGGGCGTCGAGCAACGCGGACCATTCGCTGTACGCCGGCTCCTTGATCCGGTTATCGCGACCCGGCAGCCGTACCCCCATGATGTCGACGTCGGCCGGGATGGCATGGACCCAGCTCCGGAACAGCGAGGGGCTGCCGCCAGCGTAAGGAAAGCAGAACATGCGAAGCCGCGCGTTCGCTCGCGGGGCGGGGCGATAGATCCAGCGATTGAGGACAGGCGCCTTGGTGGGGATCTGCTCGATACTCATTTCAGCCTCTCGGCTCGCGGGAGCGGACGGAAGGCGGCGTTTCAGGACCCGTCGAGATCATCGCTCGCCGCCTCGCTCGGGGGCGGCGTGCGCGCGGGCGGGGATCGCCTGCGCGGGAGCGACGCGCTGGAACCAGGTGAGCACCGCCAGCGCGGAGACGCCAGCCACGAGCCCCCAGAACGCGGCGCCGATCCCGAACAGCGAGACGCCCGACGCGGTGACCAGGAAGGTGATCAGCGCGGCCTCTCGGGCGCGTTCGTCCCTCATGGCGCCGTGGAGGCCGTTCGCGATGGTGCCGAGCAGCGCGAGGCCGGCCACGGCGAGCACGAGCTCTCTCGGAAACGCCGTGAACAGCATGCCGACGGCCCCGCCGAAGAGGCCGACGAGCAAATAGAAGACGCCGGCGGCCACGCTCGCCAGGTAACGCTTCGCCGGATCCTCGTGCGCCTCTTTGCCCATGCAGATGGCGGCGGTGATGGCGGCGAGGTTCAGCGCGAAGCAACCGAACGGCGCCAGCAACAGGGTGGTGACACCGGTCCATGTGATCAACGGCGACACAGGTGTCGCGTAGCCGGAGCTGCGGATGACGACCACGCCGGGGAGGTTCTGCGACGCCATCGTGACGACGAACAGCGGAACACCCACGCCGATCAGGACGGGCCAGGAAAACGACGGCATGACGAACGTCGGTGTCGCCAGCGTGAGCTGGGATGACTCCATGTGGAGCAAGCCTTGCCACCACGATACCACGACGCCGAGGAGCAGCACCACGATCACCGCGTAACGAGGCCACAGGCGCTTGCAGAGCAAATAGGCAAAGAACATCGCGAAGACCAGCACGAACCTGGTCTTCATGGCGGTGAACACATCCATCCCGAAGCGGACGAGCACGCCGGCCAGCATCGCCGAGGCGATCGGCATCGGGATGCGATCGATGATCCGCTCGAACCAGCCGGTGAGCCCGCAGATCGTGATCAAGGCCGCCGAGAGCACGAAGGCGCCGATCGCCTCCGCCATGGATACGCCGGTGAGGCTCGTGGCGAGCAACGCGGCGCCCGGCGTGGACCAGGCCGTGACGACAGGCGCTCGGTAGCGCAGCGAGAGGCCGATGCACGTGACCCCCATACCCAGCCCGAGCGCGCCCATCCAGGAGCTCAGCTCGGCCGGCGTCGCGCCGGCGGCGCTGGCGGCCTGGAACACGATCGCGGCCGCGCTGGTGAAGCCGACGAGGACAGTGATGAAGCCCGCGGCGACGACGGATAAGGGAATCGAGCTCGTCACAGCCCTCGGCATGAACATACATCCTCGATCGCGTCAACCAGCCAGCGCGGCTTCGGGCCTGCTGGCCGGCGACGCCACGCCGCGCCGGATCAAGCGGCGCCGCCGGCGGCCTGACGGGCCGCGAGCGTGGCATCGATGGCGGCCGCCATGTCGTCGAGCCGACTCGCCGTGAAGATATCGTCCGGCGCGAGGACGTCTGCTCCGAAGCTGTCCTCGATCCGGGAGAGCAGCCGCACCGCCGTCAGGGAGTTCCCGCCGAGCTCGAAGAAATCCGCGTCAGGGCGCAGCACGCCTCCTCCGAACAGCTCCCGCCAGATGCCGGCGAGGCGCGACTCGATCTCGCTGCGGCTACCGCCCGGCGCGCGCGGGGCGTGCTCCGCGCGGGAGAGCGCCGAGAGCTCGCGGAGGCTGGCCTCGGTCGGCAGGGCGCTCACGAAGATGAAGCGCTCGGGGACAGGATGGCCGGGGAGCTGGCCGGCGATCGCGGCGCGCAGGTCATCGGCGAGCTTGCGCCGCGACGGCCATCGCTCCGCGGGGGCCGGCGCTCCGGTGCGCGCGCCGGCGCGCCGCTTCTGCGCACGATGGCCGTAGACGGTATAGCAGCCCGTCTTCACCATGCGGGCGTCGCAGTCGTGCGCGACGACGAAGCCCCGGTCGTCGAGCATCTTCAGGACCTCACCGAGTCGACCCCCGATATCGTGGACTTCGATGACGATCTGAGCGACCTTCGCCCACGTCGCTTCGTCCATGCCGCTCAGGACGTCCATCTCGGCCTTTTCAACGTCGATCTTCAGGAGATCGATCTCCCCGATACGTTGGATCTCGACCACCTGCCGCAGGGTCATGACCTCGCAGCTCCGCCTCTCGATGGCCATGCGGTCCGCGACGAGGTCGTCCAGCAGGCGCCCTTCCTGCGCGCCATCTCCCGTGAGCAGGTAGGCGCGCAGCACGTCGCGGTCCTCCACGTCGGCGAAGCGGCCGGACATCACCGTGTTGTTCGGATAGAAGGTGAACTCGGTCCGACCCGCCTCGCTCCCGATGGCGCAGTTCAGCACCGTGATGTTGGCGCCGTGAATCTCGGCATTGGCGCGCACCGCGCGGCTGAGCTCGGCGATGGGCTCGATCGCGACGATGCGCGCTGTCGGGCACGCCTTCGCGGCGAACGTGCTGAACATGCCGATGTTCGCGCCCACGTCGATGATGCACGCTTGCTCCGGCAGCTCGATGCCGTGCCGCAAGTAGGCGTTGTCGAGAAAGATCTCTCGGTACAGGAAGTCGGTCTCCGTGCGGTTCCGCTGCGCGACCAGCAGCTCGGCGCTCGGCTCGTGGAGCGATAGCCCCTCCAGGCGGCCGTCTGCCTCGAGCGCGCACGCGCGTCTGATTTCCCCTGCGCGATGAGCATCCGGGACGATGTAGGCGACGAGCGCGCTGGAGTCCGGACCGCTCGACGCCACGACGGCGTCCTCGACCGCGGCATGATCGCGGAGGCAGGAGGTGAGCGCACGGTTCACATCATTGTCATTATGGTTCATGTTTCCGCCCGATTTATCAGTTCGCTTCGCGAGCAATGAACGCAGCGGCAAGATCACCGAGGCGCGATTCGGCCTCGAACAACGTCAGGTGATCCCCGTGCTCTCCCATGTACAACTCTGCGCGAGGTAACTTGCTGGCGACGTAGCGCGACCCCTCCGGGTGTGCCGTGTGGTCGTCATGGCTCGTGACCACCAGGGCCGGTTGGCCTACCCGCTCGAGCAACGATCTGCAGTCGTGCTCCATGATCGCGCCGTTCAGACGTGCATAGCGGTAAAGGAGCTCGCCGTTCGCGTAAGGATACATCACATGATGTGCCATGTCGGCGCGGATCTTGGCGAGCACGGACGGTCGCCTGAACATCTTCTGCAGCCCCGTGGCCTGAGCGCGCCCCCTGCCGGCCATCGTCATCAGCATCTGGACGTCGCGCTGATGCTGCGTCTTCGGCGCGTCCTGGCCGAGCTCGTAGTCACCGTGCCAGAGGCTCAGCGACGAGATGCGCGTCGGCGCCGTCGCCGCCGCGGCGAGCGCGATCACGGCGCCGCCGCACAGCGCCGTGGCGTGGGAGCGCTCGACGCCGAAATGGTCCATGACGGCGAGCATGTCGCGCGCCTGCGCCGACACGTCGTGCGCGCGCGCGTCGAACTCCTCCGTCGTGCCCATCGCGCCGAAGAGCCCGCGGCTCTCCCACGTGATGACGCGGAACTCCTGAGCAAGGCGACGCATCCATGGCTCACACAGGCCGATCGGCATGCCGCACGCAGGAACGAGGATGACGGCCTTGCGGTCGCTCGGCCCCTCGACGTAGACCCGCAGGCGGGACCCGTCCCAGGACTGCAGCTCCCCACGCTCGAACACCGCCTCGACGCCGTGCGCGCGCGGTCCCTGTGCGATGTCGTCCACGTCCATGCGCAGCGCGCGGAGCACCTCCAGAGGCAGCTCCAGCGTCGACGCGAGCGCCAGGCGATCGCTGAGGATGAGCTCGAAGGCAGACAGCGGCACGGCATCGCGGTGCAGCACGACACGCCGCGCCCCGGCGCCGTCCGCCAGCCGATCGAGCAACGCCTGGAGCTCGTCACCCCGCTCGCCGAGCGTCGAGCCTCCGCCCTCGGGCGCCCCGGGCCCCGACACCGCGACGCGCACCGGCGCGTCGAGCGCGTTCACGAGCGGCGCGATGGACGACATCGTGCCCGCCAGGCGCCGCACGGCCGCGCGGGCGGACGCCTGAGGCTCCTCGTGACCTCCTGCCAGCGCGCGGGGGTCAGATCCAATCACAGCTGGCTGTAAGCGCATGGTTCAGCTCACCCGTGTTGACCGTGCTCTTCGGCTCGAAGAGCAGCACGTGCGTCTCGCCCGCAGCTACCGGGAGGTGGAGGGTGCCGCGCGGCACAATGGCAAATTCCCCTTCGCGGAGGGTGATGTCGTGGCCCTCGAGCTTGAGCGTGAGCTCGCCCTTGACGACCAGGAACATCTCGTCCTCGTTGTCGTGCTTGTGCCACACAAACTCGCCGCTGAACTTGGCCAGCTTGACATACTGGCCGTTCAGCTCACCGACGATCTTCGGGGTCCAGGGCCGGTCAACGAGCGCGAATTTCTCCGCCAGTGACACGCGTGCGACAGCCGTCTCGCTCACGCGAGCGCTTCCTGCTGCGCGGACGAGGCCGTGATATCGCGGGAGACGAAGCGGTGGCCGCGCGTGGTGGACGTCGCGATCCGGTTGTGGGTGAACTCGTTGCGACCGCTGACGAGCACCGCGCCGTACTTCTCGAGGCTCACCTTGCCGCCGTACTCCTCGATGATGTCGGTGTCGGGGTAGATCCTCACCGAGGTCGGCACGTAGCGCGAGACGAAGCCGAGCCGCATGTCCTTCGTCTTGCCGCTGTGCGGGTGCGACGCGTGCATCAGCGTGGACCAGAACATGATGAACTGCCCGGGCTGCATCACCATCGACACCGCCTTCGACTCTTCCGGCTGCCAGTCCGGGTCAATCTGGAGCTGGCGGTAGTCGTAGCCGAAGAAGCCGCGCCGGGTGCTCCCCTTCTCGAGGCTGTTGATCAAGTCCGGATCGTAGTGCATCCGCTTGGTCTCATCGTAGTACATGGTCCGATGGGTCCCCGGGATGAACTGCAGGCAGCCGTTGTCCACCGTGGCCTCGGTGAACGCCGACCACACAGTGATCGTTCCGCCGAACTCCCTGTCCTCCGGCCACACGATCTGGGGCGAACCGGAGGCGTTGGCGAACGTGTCGGCCTGATGCCAGTCCGTCCCCTCGTCGCCCGGATACTTCGGGAAGAACTCGCTGCGCCAGCACAGGACGTTCGGTCCGAGGATGCTGGCGACGCGGTCGACGATCTGAGGACGGCAGATGTGCGACGCGAGGAAGGCGTTGTCGAGGTGGCGGTCGTAGTTCGCGATGTTCGTCACGCCGGACTTCGCCGCTTCGTCCTGATAGATGGCGGCGCTGCGGTCGAGCATCCTGAGCCGCTCGCGCCGCCACAGCTCCTTCATCTCCTCCGGCTCGTACAGCGTGAACGGGCCGGCATAGCCGAGCCGGTGAAAATCGCTGGTCTCCTGGGGCGACAAGGAAAAGATGGAGGATTTCCCTGAAACAGTGTTCATTGGACTCTCAACGTTGAATTGTTGTTCAGCGCCTTATCGATGCTGGTGGCGAGCTGCGTGATCGTCGCGCCGTCGCCCATGACGGCGGGATCCAGATCCGTGCCGAAGTGCTCGTTCACCCGCCCGAACATGCGGATGAGCGCGAGAGACGTGCCGCCGAGATCGAAGAAGTCGTCGTCATTGCCGACGCGCGGCAGGTCCAGGATCTCCCGCCAGAGCGCCTCGATCCACGCCTCGGTCGGGCTCGCGGCGTCGCCCCCGGCGCTCTCCAGGCGCTGGGCCGCCGCCGGCGCAGGGAGCGCGGCTCGGTCGATCTTGCCGTGGGCTGTGAGCGGCAGCGAGGCCATGGCCACGTAGGCCGACGGCCTCATGTGGACGGGTAGCGCCGCTGTCGCCCGCGCCTGCAGCTCGGTGCTGATCTTGCTGGCCCAGAACATGTCGGGCTGGATGCCGGGCCGTGGCACCAGATAGGCGACGAGCCGGACGTCGCCGTCGCCGTAGTCGTGGGGCACGACGACGCTCGCGAGCAGCTCGGCGTGGCCGTTCAGGCAGAGCTCGATCTCGCGAGGCTCGATGCGGAATCCGCGCACCTTGATCTGATCGTCGGTGCGCCCGAGGTACGCGTACTCGCCGTTCGGCCCGCGCACGACCCGATCGCCGGAGCGATACAGCCGCGTGCCCTCGGCGTCACCGAACGGGCTGCGCGAGAAGCGCTCGGCGGTCAACTCCGGGCGGTTCAGGTACCCCCGCGCGACGCCCGGACCGGCGACGTACAGCTCGCCCGGCACGCCGTCCGGAACGGGCTGCCCTGCTTCATCGAGGAGGTAGAACCGCAGGTCCGGCAGCGGGACGCCGATCGGGCTGATTGCAGGCGCGGCGAGATCTTCTCGGACGACGGGCCGGTACGACGCGTGGACCGTCGTCTCCGTGATGCCGTACATGTTGATCAGCCGAGGGTGCTGGTCGCCGCGGCGCGCGATCCAGGGCGCGAGCTGCTGGGTGTCCAGGCGCTCGCCGCCGAAGATCACGATCCGGAGCGACAGCGCCGCCGGCGAGTCACACGCCAGATCGGCCGCGACGAGCTGACGGAACGCCGAGGGGGTCTGGTTCAGGACGGTGACGCGCTTTTCGTGAAGCAGCGACAGGAACCGCGACGGTGAGCGCGACACGTCAAATGGCACGACGACCAGCCGCCCACCGTAGAGCAGCGCGCCCCAGATCTCCCAGACGGAGAAGTCGAAGCTGATCGAATGGAACATGGTCCACACGTCGCGCTCGTCGAAGCCGAACCACGCATGGGTTTGCTCGAAGAGCCGGACGACGTTGCGGTGCTCGACCAGCACTCCTTTCGGCTTTCCGGTCGAGCCGGAGGTGTAGATCACGTACGCGAGGTTGCTGTCGGAGACGTGCGCCGGCGGCAAGCCGGGGAGCTCCGCGCCGGCGGGCGCCGGGTCCTGGTCGGCCAGGACGATCTTCGCCTCGCAATCGCGCAGGCCCAGCGAGGCGATGCGCGATACGCTGACGATGACGGAGACGGCGCTGTCGCGAATAAGGAGCTGAACTCGCGCTGGCGGGTAAGTCGGATCGATCGGCACGTACGCGCCGCCCGCCTTCAGGATGGCGAGCAGCCCGACGATCATGTCGATGCTGCGATCTACGTAGAGTCCAACGAGCACATCCGGACCCACACCCAGCGTCCGCAACGTGCGCGAGAGCCGGTCCGCGCGCGCATTGAGCTCGCCGTACGAGATGTCGTCATCCGGCGTGCTGACGGCCACGCGCTCTGGATGCGCCAGCGCAATGGCCGCAAAGATCTCGTGCAAACACTTCCCGGGCAACTGATGCACCTGTTCGCCCGGCGCTCGTCCTCGCGCCTCGCACTTGGTTTCAAACATCGACATGTCCTCTGCGAAAATGGCAATGGGCAGAAAGAAGGGCGCTGCCCGTCCACGCCTTGCTTTCGCTCCGCTCAAGAGGAGCGACGCCCTAGATGGTCTCACGCGACGTGTGCAGACCACGCCGCGCATGCAGGAATGGCGTCGGTGTACGTCTTTGATTGCACGACGCTATGCAAGCGGCGCCGCGCAATGAGCCCCACCCATCCCCCCAGAGTATGAATATCGCTCTCTGCGTCGAGTACTAGATTCGTCGCTCTAATTGGTCAAGAACGATTTGTGTTCCGGGCGACCAAATTTTGGCGTGCGGGTGCGGACTGGAGAAGTGGTCATTGGTGTGAAATGTTACAGTGCCATTTCGGCATCGTGCGGCCTGGCGGCTCGATCGAGCGAGAGCACGAATGCGGCGCGCGGGTGGTCGAGGTGACGAAGGGATCCGATGGATTGGCGCGGTGGTGAATGCGTCGGCTCAGGCTGTCGCGAAACCTGCTCGACATCTTCATGAAAGCGAGGAACTCGGGGCGAGGTGCTACGTCCGTGCACCGCCTGCGGCGCCGCGAGTCGTCCGCTCGGGGGCGCCGTCCGGCTCCAGGGCCACGGCAGGCGCGAGCGACGGGTCTGGGGCCCTGCCAGCCCGGACCAGCCCCCCGAGGTGATCTCGGTGGCCGCGCGCCGCAATCGCTGCCTGTGTTGCTGCGCCGTGCTCCTCGTCGTTCTTCGCGGCGTGCTCGGCCGGCGCGTGGACAGCGCTGCGGCGGTCAATCTCGCCCGCGCTCGATCGACGGCGCTACCTCGCGGAGAGGGCGTGGCAGGTGGAGTGGCTCGTCAGGGCGCTGGGGCTCTGGGAGGCGCTCGCGGGCTGACGAGGGTGGGGCGCGATCCGTCGGTCGCAGCGGGGGGCATGCGCCACGACCGGGCGCCCGGCGCGAAGCCGCCGCGAAGCGCAGAAGTCCGGCCACCTCTGGCAGGCGCCGGACTTCTGGCGGGCGGAGCTACGACGCGTTCCGGCGCGACTCGTTGTTCTTCGTCTCCGTGGACGACGCGGCGCCGGCGGAGGTGATGGCGCCGGACGTGCCCGCGGTGGAGCCGGACGTGCCCGCGGTGGAGCGCTCGCTCGACGACAGCCCGGCGCTCGTCTTCGTCTCGCCCTGCTGCTGCTGCTCGCGGTAGAGCCGGATCTCGTTCCGCACGTCGGTCACGCCCGAGATGCGCTCCGCGAGCGCCTCGAGCTGGTGCTTGAAGCGGCGATCGCGGACGGTGCCGGAGAGGACGACCTCGCCGTTCTGCACCTTCACCTCGACGTCGCTCGCGTCGAGATCCGGGTGGTCGGCGATCTGATCGCAGATGTCCTCGCGAATCCTGTCGTCCGATCGCTTGTAGCCCTTGGGCGGGCGACCGCGCGAACCGCCGAGGCCTCCGCCCTGTCCACCGACGGTATCGAGGAAGCTCCGCCCGCCGGCGCCCTGTCCGCCGCCGTAGCCCTGTCCGCCCCAGCCCTGTCCACCCGGCTGGTGCTGGTGGAAGCCTTGATCGCCCCGGAAGCGCGGCTCCTGGCCTTCAGCTCCTCGCTGCTGGCCGGACCGCTCGGTCCAGCCGCGCTCGTCGTCGGCCCACTGCCGGAGGCCGCCTCGGGCTCCCTGGTGCTGGCCGCCGCCGAAGCCTCCCTGGCCACCGAAGCCGCCCTGGCCGCCACCAGGTCCACCCTGGCCACCGAATCCACCCTGGCCGCCGAAGCTGCTCTGGCCGCCGCCGTAGCCGCCCTGGCTGCCGCCGAATCCACCCTGACCGCCGAAGCTGCTCTGGCCGCCGCCGTAGCCACCCTGGCCGCTGAATCCACCCGGATGACCGCCGAAACCTCCCTGGCCGCCGCCGTAGCCGCCCTGGCCGCCGAATCCACCCTGGGCGCCGTGAGCGCCCCGGCCGCCGAGCTCATGCTCGCTGCCGAAGTAGCCCTGACCACCCTGGCCGCCGTGCTGGCCACCGAAGCCGCCCTGGCCGCCGCCGAAGCTGCCCTGGCTGCCCCCGAAGCCACCCTGGCCGCCACCGTGGCCGCCCAGGCTTCCTCCGAATCCACCCTGGCCCCCGAAGCCGCCCTGGCCGCCGCCGTGACCGCCCTGGCCGCCGCCGAATCCGCCCTGGCCGCCGCCGTGACCGCCTTGGCCGCCGCCGAAGCCGCCTTGGCCGCGGTAGCCGCCCTGGCCGCCGCCGAAGTGACCTTGGCCGCCGTGACCGCCCTGGCCGCCGCCGAAGCCGCCCTGGCCGCCACCGAAGCCGCCCTGGCGGCCGCCGTAGCCGCCCCTGGCGCCAAGATCGTCGCGACCTCCTCGCTGGAAGTCATCGCGGTAGCCGCCCGAAGCGTGGGCTGCGTGGTGCTGGCCCCCGAAGTCCTCGCGCTGTCCAAAGCCGCGCTCCTGCCGGCCTTCCCAGCCACGCTCGCCGCCGTAGCCGCGTCCGCCCTGGTCGCGATCGTAGCCGCCTCCGCCGAACTCACCCTCGTAGCCGCGCTCCTGGCTGCGTCCACCGAACTCCCGTGGATCCGACCCACCCCGGAAGTCGTCGTGGCCGCCTCGGGCGTGACGCTGGTCGTCGCGCTGGAGTACTTGCTCGTAATTGCCACGATGGCCGTAGCTAGCATCGCCGGCGGCTCCGCGCTCGCTACGATATCCTTGATCACCTCGATACCCCTGGTGTCGCCCGAACCTCTCGTCGTCGCGTCCCCGACCGTCACTGTGCTCCTCGTCGATCCATCCCTGACGATTCGGCATGACTCCTCCGCCTTTCTCTGCAACACGCGCGACAGCTCGGCGAAACCGTGTCGCTTCCGGTCATGATCCAGTGAGCGCTCATGGCATGCGGGACATCAGTGTTCGGGCCGCCCGTTGTTCGCGCCTGTCCGGTGCCGCGCCCCTGGAAAAGCCGGGGCCCCGATGCCCCAGCGCGGCCGGACGTCGCAAGGGGTATTCCAGATCCGTCGGGGCGACGTTTCGGTCCGTTTTCGGGAAGATGACGGGCGTCATCCCCGCCCGCGGGGGTGCAAAGTGCCCCACGCGCGAGCGACAAGGCGTCCCATCGAGACGTTGTGCCACACCGGGGAGAACGTCGATTCGGGTTGTTCCTGAGCTCTCTCCAGGGATCGATCGATACCCTCCCGAAGCGGTCGAGCGTGCGCAGAGCGAGGCATCTCCGGCGAGAGAGAAAGAATCCCGTGGGTCGATCTGACCTGGGCGTCTCTCGTCCTGTCGAGCTCGGTCGTGCGGCCGTCGCGCTCGGGTCTGCTTGCGCGCTTCCTGGCTCGTTGCGTGCCGCGCGTGGTCAGCGCGGCGCGCGCAGCGCCTCGAGGATCCCGTCGAGCCTCTCGAGGATCGCCTGGTTCTGCTCCTGCAGCCCCTGGGACGCGGGCGCGCCGCCGGGCGTGCTCAGCGCGGAGCCCACGAGCGTCGGGCCGAACGTCATCGCGAAGGAGGCGATCGTCTTGCCCGCGGGGGTGCGCGCGAACTGGTCGGTGTAGCCGCCGGACAGGCACGTCGAGATGAACAGGAGCGCGTCAACGAAGCGCGTGCACCGCGGGTTCTCGGCCTGCTCGGCCTGGTGGAACAGGTACGAGCACCCGAGGACCATGGCCGCCAGCGAATCGAGCGGATCGCGCGTCATCGCGCTCCGGAAGCGCTGCTTCACCTGGTCGAGCGAGAGCTCGCCCGCCCCTCCGGCGGCGAGGCCCACCGCGAGCAGGGCGACAGCGCCGCGCAGCCGCTCGTCGCGGCCGAGGGCAGGGGCCCCGGCGTCTCCCAGGACCTTCCTCGCGGCGAGCGGTGACGGATCTCCCACGGCGTGCCCTCCCGGCCGCGCCGCGGACGGCGGCGCAGGCTCCGATGTCTCGCACGGGAGCGGGCGGAAGGGAACGGCCGTGCGCCTCACCGGAACCGAAAATTCATGCGCGCGCCGCGCACCCGCGGCTACCCTCGCGCCATCCCCGGAGCGCCCATGCCGGCCCAGATGCGCGTGGCGAGATGACGCGTGAACAACGTGGCGAGATGACGCGTGAACAACGTGGCGAGATGACGCGTGAACAACGTGGCGAGATGACCGTGAGAAACGTGGCGAGATGACACGTGAACAACGTGGCGAGATGACGCGTGAAAAACGATGACATGGCTCGTGAGCCGCGTGACGAGATGACCCGTGAGCCGCGTGACGAGGGGGCGCGCGGAAGCGTGACCCGGTGGCTCGCGCGCGCGCCGGCGCCTGTGTTCATGGCCTTCGCCGTGTTCGCCGCGTTCGCCACGTATTTCTGCATGTACGCCTTCCGCAAGCCGTTCGCTGTCGGCACCTTCCAGGGCACGGTCGCGCTGCCGCTGCTCCCAGCGCTCGACCTGAAGAGCCTCTACATCATCGCCCAGGTGCTCGGGTACTGCGCCTCGAAGTTCCTCGGGATCAAGGTGGTGTCCGAGATGCCGCCCGAGCGGCGCGCCCTCGCCATCCTCGCGTGCATCGGGGTGAGCCAGGCCGCGCTCGTGCTGTTCGCGCTCACGCCGGCCCCCTACGCCGCTGTCTTCCTCGTGCTGAACGGGCTGCCGCTCGGGATGGTCTGGGGGCTCGTCTTCGGCTTCCTCGAGGGGCGCCGCGTGAGCGACCTGCTCGGCGCCGGCCTCTGCGCGAGCTTCATCGTGGCGAGCGGCTTCGTGAAGACGGTCGGCAAGCTGACGCTCGGCTGGGGGGTCCCCGAGGTCTGGATGCCCGCTGTCACCGGGGCGCTCTTCTTCCCGCCGCTGCTGCTCTCGGTGTGGATGCTCGCGCAGATCCCGCCGCCGTCGGCGACCGACGAGGCGCTCCGGACCCGGCGCGCGCCGATGGACCGCGCCGCGCGGCGCGCGTTCGTCCTCGCCAACGCGGGCGGGCTCGCGACCCTGGTCCTCGGCTACATCGTCCTCACCGCCTACCGCGATTTCCGGGACAACTTCGCCCGCGAGATCTGGGACGCCCTCGACTACGCCGATCAGCCGGCGATCCTGACGACGGCCGAGATCCCCGTGGCCATCGGCGCGCTCCTCTCGGTCGCGGTGATGATGGGGATCCGGAGCAACAGGACGGCGCTCCTCGCGATCCACGGCATCATGGTCGGCGGGGCGGCGCTCGCCGGGGTGAGCACCGTGCTCTTCCAGGCGGGCGTCATCGGCCCCGTCGCGTGGATGATCAGCGTCGGGCTCGGGCTCTACGTGGGGTATGTCCCGTTCAACTGCGTGCTGTTCGACCGGCTCATCGCGGCGGTGGGCTCGGTGGCGACGGCGGGCTTCCTGATCACCGCGGCCGACGCGTTCGGTTACCTCGGCAGCGTGGCCCTGCTGCTCTACAAGAGCTTCGGCCAGGCCAGGCGCTCGTGGCTCGAGTTCTTCCTCGGCTTCAGCTACGCGACAGCCTTCCTCTGCGCGGCGCTCTTCGCCGCGTCGGCGGGCTACTTCTGGCTGCGCACGCGCCCCTCGCTCCCGGCCGCGCGCCCGGCGCTCGACGCCTGAGGCGATCACCGGGAGCCGCTCAAAGCACGTAGCGGACCCAGCACTCCTTCAGCCCGCGCAGCAGCAGGGAGACGTTCCACTCCGGCGCCCTGCCGCCCGCCCGCTCGAAGCGCCCCGGGAGGGACGCCAGCACCTCGATCCCGATCTTCGCCTCGGCGCGCGCGAGCGCCGCGCCGATGCAGAAGTGGACGCCGTGCCCGAACGACAGCCCCACCTGACGCTCTCGGTCGATATCGAACCGATCCGGATCCGGGAAGACCTGCTCGTCGCGGTTGGCCGAGCCGATGAGCGCCGCGATGAACGCGCCCGCCGGCACCGTGACGCCCCGGATCTCCACATCGGTCTTCGCCTGCCGCAAGGCGATCTGGCCCGGGGGCTCGAACCGCAGCACCTCCTCGAGGAAGGCCGGGATCAGCGCCGGGTCCGCGCGGATGCGCGCGTACACGTCGGGGTGATCCATGAGGAGCACCAGCGCGGCGTTGAGCAGGTGGGTCGTCGTCTCGAAGCCGGCGGCCAGCAGCACGAAGAGGAAGCTCACGAGCTCGGGCTCGGTGAGCGCGACGCCGTCGACCCGGGCCGCCAGGAGGTCGCTCACGAGATCGTCCCGCGGCGCGGCGCGGCGCGCCGCGATGACCTCCAGGAGGTACTCCTCGAGCTCGACGATTGTGGCGCGGATCCGCGGCCTCATCTCCGGCGTGGCCGCCGCGGTGGCGACGAAGTCCGCGGTCCAGCGCTGGAAATGGGCGCGCAGCGCCGGGTCGAGGCCGAGGAGATCCGCGATGGCCGCCGCCGGGATGGGCATCGCGAGCTCGGCGTAGAAGTCGAGCTCGCGCCCCGGGGTCAGCCGCTCGATGAACTCCCGGGTCGCCGCGCGCAGCACGGGCTCGATCCGCGGGATCACGCGCGTGCTGAACGCGCGGCCCACGAGGGCCCGGGCCTTCGTGTGCTCCGGCGGATCCATGAGCAGCAGCGAGTCGGCCATCGGATTGCGGTCGAGCCAGGGCGGGAGCACGCCCACCCGGCCGCCCTGCGCGGAGAACAGGTCGGTGTTCTTGAGGGCGAACGCGACGTCGTCATAACGGCTGAGCGCCCACAGCCCCCCCGGATCGACCTGGCACACCGGATCGGAGCGGCGCAGCTCCGCATAATAAGGATACGGGTTCGCGCGCAGCTCCGGAGAGAGCAGATCCAGGCGATGGCTCATGGGTCCTTCCTGATGTCGGGCAACTGGATGAAGCCCCCATGGTCCGCGAACGCGCGGACGCCGTCAATGGACATGGACCTCCTGGGCGACGGCCGTCGCGGTCGCCCGAGAACGACCGAGGGCGTCGCCGCGCTCGGGCCGGGGGTGACGATTCCGTGATCCCGGCGCTCGGCGCCGAACATAGCGCCGGCAGACCACGATCAGCGCGAGCGGAGCCGGTCGCCCTGCTCGCGCGAGGTGGACATCTCACCACGTCGCGCTCCCTCGAGCGCGCATCAAGGAGGAATCGCCATGCGCAACATTCTTGCTTTCGTGTTCGTGCTCGTCGCTGGGTGCGGCGGCGAGGGTCAGGTCGCCGGCAAGGTCGCCTGCGAGTTCAGGTCCTCCGCCGCGAGCGGTGTGTCGGTCCATAGCTGCACCGAGATCGAGGCCGGCGACATCGGCGAGCAGGAAAGCCAATGCAAGGATTCCGGAGACCTCGAGGCCACGCTCGTCGATGGCTGCTCGACGGACGACGTGCTGGGCACCTGCGTCGTCACCCGCGGCGGGGAGACGATGACGATGTACTATTACCATGCGGAAGGGTTCACGGAGGAGGCCGCGAAGCCGATCTGCGAGGCGCTGAACGGCACCTGGACAGCGAGCTGACCGGAGGCGGTTTCAGGGCCCCCTGAGGCGCGGCCGCGCTCCGCGCGCGCGGCGGCGCGCCGAGGGGGGGCTCGGGGCGCGAGCGTCAGCGGGCGATTCATCTGCGACGCGATAAGCCCCCACGGTGGCGGCGAGGGACGAGAGGATGAGGAGCGCGAGCGCCAGCGCGGCGTTGTTGATCTCGGGAATTGCCGACGTTCATGTTGTTCCAGGGGAAGCAGTCCCGGAGCACGCACGACGACGTGATGGTGCCCTGGGCTGGAGTGCCGAGCCGATACAGCTCCTCGAGCCGTCTGTTTCGAGCGGCGGCTCGTCGGGTGATGGGATAGAGTAGCGGTCATGCGGCGCATGATCTTTGAGATGGAGACCTCGGACCCGGACGACTTCATGACGCTGCTCTGGCTCGCCGATCACCCCGGCGTCGAGCTGCTCGGCGTGCTCGTCACGCCCGGCTCGCAGGACCAGTGCCAGCTGGTCCGCTGGGGGCTCGATCGCTGCGGCCGGCCGGATGTCCCGATCGGCGCGCTGCACGGTCCGTCCTGGTGGGCGACCAGCGATGGCAAGAAGGCGCGTGTCTCCGGCTTCCATCACGCGTGTTACGGCGAAGGCATCCTCCAGCACCCGGTCGGCGAGGTCGCGATCGGCCCCGCGCTGCTTGCCGAGCTGCTGCGCGATCCGGACGCCACGGTGCTCGTCGGGGCGGCGCCCAAGAACATCGGCAAGGCGTTCAAGGACGTTCCCGAGCTCAGGCTCGCGCGCTGGGTCCAGCAGGGCGGCTTCGCGGGCGATGACCTGGTCGCCGAGCCGCTCGAGAAATTCCGCGGCCGGCTCACCTGCCCGAGCTTCAACCCCGGCGGCGCGCCCCGGGAGACGCTCGCGCTGCTCGCTTCACCGCAGATCGACCAGCGCGTGTTCGTCTCGAAGAACGTGTGCCACGGGGTCGTGTGGACCCCATCCATGCAGGACGCGCTGAATCGCCGGATCGCGAGCAATCCGTCGCGGGTTGGTCTGAGGATGATGATCGACGCGCTCGACCGCTACCTCGACGACAAGGGCGTCGGCAAGGCGATGCACGATCTCGTCGCGGCCGCCTGTGCGCTTGACGAGCGCGTCTGCGACCTCGCCGAGGTCGAGATCTATCGAGCGAAGGGCGAATGGGGTGCGCGCGCCGTGCAGGGGACGCGCACGCGGATCTCGATCGGGTTTCACGAGGAGCGCTTCCTCGACGTGCTCGGGCGCTGATCGGCAGCTCGGGCGCGCGCCTCGTCGATGCACGCGGCGAGGGCGTCCTCTGCCGGCCCGTCCGGGCACGCGGCCTCAAACAGTGGGACGCAGGCTTCGCTGAGCGCCGGTTGATGATTTTACGGACCGCCCCAGCTCGCGCGAGATGTTCCGTGATCCTAGCGGTAACGTCAGCGGCGGACGGTGGTGGAGATGAGCACCCGCGAGGTGGCCGAACTTCTGGGCGTGACGCTCTCGCCGCCGCTCAAGCCGCTCATCGGACAGGAGCTCGAGTCGATCATGGCGAGGGTCTCCTGTCTCTCGGCCAGGACGATGCGTCGGATCATGCCGCGTCGCGGCTGGGAGGTATGCCGCGTCGCGGCGAGCAGCAGGCTCACGCTGCGACAGAAAAACTTCGCTCCGGCACGATTCGCTCTCGTGGTGAGCCGGTCCGAGGGCGATCCGCTACTGAATCCCAGGAGGATCCATGACCCGCTCGATCACATGCAGCATCTCGCTCCTTGTCGCGCTTTCAATCGCTGCTTGCGGGTCCGACAACGACGCCGCCGACGGCTCGGGCGGCAGCGGAGGAAAAGGAAACAGCAGCTCTTCGAGCAGCAGCAGCTCTTCGAGCAGCAGCAGCTCTTCGACCAGCAGCGGCAGCACCTCGGGCACGGGCGGCACGGACGACCCGGGCCCGAACGGCGGGGGAGGACAGGGCGGGACGATCGATCCGGTCGGCACCGAAGGCGACGGCGATTTCGAGATCGGGCCTGACTACCAGGACGCTTCGGAGATCAAGAGGATCGACGGCGTTCCCCAGGGGCGGACGTTCACGTTTTCCCTGTCGTCCCGGGAGAGCGAAATCTTCACCGGCCACGATCCAACCTTGAACGACAACGCCAAAGGAGATTTCAACCGCCGCGTGGAGGTCGCGATCCCCGCGACGTACGTCGACGGCGAGGAGGCGCCGTTCATGGTCGTCCAGGACGCGCGCGACAGGAACGAGATCATCAACACGATCAACAACTTCGTCGCGGACCCGAACAACCGTTTCCCGAGCGTCATCGCCATCTTCGCCGCGAGCGGAGGGGGCGACTCGTACGGCAGCGAGCGGGGGCTAGAATACGACACCATGTCGGACGCCTATCAGAGGTTCGTCGATACGGAGCTCCTCGAGGCGGTCAAGAACGACCAGGCCGTCCGCGCCGCGTACCCCAACCTGAAGTTCACCAGCGATCCGGACGGCCGCGCCACGTACGGATGCAGCTCGGGCGGGGCGGCGGCGCTGACCATGGGCTGGTTCGGCGACGACACCTACCGCAAGATCGTCACCTACTCCGGCACGTTCGTCGACCAGCAGAACCCCCGCGCGCCCACCGAGGCCGAGTATCCCGACGGCGCCTGGGAGTACACGGAGGGGCTCATCCGGGACAGCCCGCGCAAGCCGCTGCGCATCTTCCTGCAGGTCGGCGACAACGACCTCGGCAGCACCAGAGATGAAGCGAGCCACCACAACTGGGTGATGGCGAACCAGCGCGTGGCGGCGATCCTCAAGGAGAAGGGGTATCATTACCGCTTCGTCTACTCGAAGGGCGCCAGCCACTGCGACGGGAAGGTGATCCGACAGACACTCCCCGACACGCTGCGCTGGATGTGGCGGGGCTACCCGGCCGATTGACGCATGGTGGTCCAGCCCATGCTGGGCCCCGCAGGCTGCGGGGGGAAGGAAAAGCAAAGCGATTCGCGGATATCAAGGGCGAATCGCCACGCTCACCTCAGGTGACAGAAGGCGCGCCGCATCGCCGAGGCGCACGGCGGGCGCATCGAGGTGACGAGCGCGCCAGTGGGCTCTGGCACGGCGTGGCTCCACACGAACCACGCCAGGAGCGCGCCCATGGTCGGCGATCTCGACAACGTCGTCGTCGGCAAAAGAAGCCGGAACGCAGCGCGAAGAAGTGTAGCGCAGCAGACCGAAAGGGGCGCGGCCGGGCCCGTAGGATGGCGGCTCCGAGGCCGACCCTGCCCCACGGCCGTGGTCACAGCGGCCAGGTGCGATGAGACCTACACCTGCCGCCGCCGAAGCCCAACCCATGAGCAGGCGGGCGGGCGCCTTCCATGCCTGCCTGCTCATCGCCACCCCTGTCCGTGCGGCTTCAGATCACGGAGACCGCTTTCGCCGGATGTGGACAGCAGCGAAGCCGGCCGGTCCTACCGACAAGCTCGCAGGACGCACGGGACCGGCAGCGGATGGATCGTAGCGATTCTGAGAGGCGGATGTTTGTCTATCGACGAGGCTCATCGAATGACAAAATCGTCTTCCGCATGCTCTCTCCACGTAGAGATTTTCGGAGCACAGGAGTTCAGCTTTCCGTCGCTGAGTTTCAGGCGAACGGTAACCTCGACCGTCCCGCCGGCCCTGGGCCCGCGGGGTACCCCCGAGCCTGAGGGAGGGCAAGGCTGGCGGGGCTCCTCCTGCGCGCCGCGTCAACATCGGCGGACGCCAGACCGCGTTGATCGCCGGCCCGCCCGACGCGCTCGAAGCCGAGCAGCGCATCGACGGTCGGCGCCGCGGCTGGCCGCCGCTGCGCGCCCATCGGGATCGAGGATAGCCGCGCGTCGGTTAATTCTGGTTGACGCCAAAAATGTGAACGTTCACAATCTGTTCCTCCGAGCTGCGATGGCCTGGCCGAGCTTGCTCCTTACATGGCAGGAGACGTCGGATGCCGATGAGCATGAAGCTGATGAGTGCGGTGTTGGTGAGCGTCGGCATCGGCTTTGCGGGCGCAGCGTGGGCCGCGAGCGGGACGGCGGATGTCCCCGGTTCTGTTGCCGAGGGAAAGGATTTTGGCTGCGGTGGAAAAGGACAGAAGGCCTGTCCGATGCAGGGCTGGATGAAGACGGTGATGCAGTCGGCGACCACGAGCGGCGACGGCGCGAAGATCGCGTCGGCGCTGGAATACGTGGCGTCGAAGCCGCCGCCCGGGATGCCCAAGTGGGTTGCAATCTCGAAGGATGGCGCGGAAAAGGCCAAGAAGGGCGACATCGACGGCGCCAAGGCGAGCTGCAAGGCCTGCCACGATCTGTACAAGGCGGAGTACAAGGCGAAGCTCCGCGACGCCGCCTTCTGAGGCGCCTCTCTCTGCTATCCCGCTCTCCGCTCCTCGCGCCGGGCGCGCGCTCTCCTGGCAGCGCCGGCCGTACCCGACGGGCTGAGGCCAGCACTGGCCCGGAGAACTCCGTCCGAGCGGGTCCGCCAAACGGAGATTCGGAACCTGCGTGGCAGGTGCGTGTGCGCCCTGATCAGAGGTGCCCGGCAGGCGAGATCTCGTGGTCATCGTGAGCTCCTGTGCCGTGGTGCACCAATTGCTGTTCATGGTCAGGCCGTCGACCATGGCCGCCTTCGTGGGCAAGCGCAGTGATGCCGTTCGCTTTCTTGAGCCCGATGCAGGCCGACGTATCGCACCTGCAGGCCCGCCGGCCCGCCGGCCCGCCATCTCGCCGGGCCGTGGTACGAGCCGAGCGCATCGGAGAGCTCACACGGGCGCCGCGCCCCACCCTGGGATCCAGGAGGCCCGCGCGCCGCTCGATCTCTGGTTGACACCTAAAATGTTAACGTTCACAATGCCCTCTCGGGGTGTTCTTTTGTTTTGCCCTGGACAAGCCGTCGTGCGCGCCGGCGCTTCGTCCCCGGGGTCGGGATCGATGTCGGCACCGGGTATGTTCGTTCGGTCGTCGAGCACGCGTGCAGCGTCGCGATCGCGGGGGCATCGCTCGCGCCACACCGCGCCCTGAGCGCGAGGCCTCACCTGCGACCCGCACGCGCACCGGTTCATCTAGCCTTCAGCCGTATACAACCAACCTCGTCGAGGCTGCCGTGCGTTCATATGCCTCAAAAACCGTCGCCCTCGTTGGATTGAGCCTGGTGGGATGCGGCTCGTCGGATCCAGCGCCGGCCCCGGGAAGGTGGAGCACCCCGCCCCGGGCAAGAGCGGGGAGCGCCGGCGCCCATCGAACGACCAGCGGTGGGGCGACCACGCTCACGCCGAGCGGCGCGGCGCTCGTGATGTGGAGCGCCTGGCAGTTCTTCATGGGAGTCCTGCTCGCGCCCCGGGGTCGGGGAACGACATGGAGATGGCGCGGCCAGGCAAGAGCTCGATGGCTCATCCGGTGAGCTGACCGGTCGAGCCCGCCGCATCCACCCCCGGCGCAGAACACTTCAGTGAGCGGTCTTCACGGCCTCTCGACAGATCTCGAGCAGATCGTGACTGACCTCGGACGCTCGCGTCCACCTCAGGGCAAGACGCGATCGCACGGCGGTCCGGCTACCCGCGCCGAACCTCTGGAGCGCTGCCGATTTCGACACGGATGCGGTCATTCGTGGCAACAAACGGAGACGCCACCACGAGAAGCTCGACGTTCGGATCGCGTCCAAATTTTCAGCCTCACCCAGCTTCGTCCAAGATTTCACCCCAGCAAGAGCGTTCCATGCCTATCGTAAAACGAACCGGTGTACTGCGTTCACTCATAAGCCGCTCGTTTCGCCTTGCGCCGCTCGCGGTCGCCGTGGCCACCGGGTGCACGGGCGTCCTGGGACCCGATGGCGGGGGACCCGAGGCCGAGGCGGCGCCGGCGGCCGAGTGTGGCGCCACCCCTGCGCTGGCCAAACCGCGCATCTGGCGGTTGACCAACTCCCAGCTCGCCAACACCTTGCGCGACGAGTTCGACATCCAGCCGGCA
The DNA here is from genome assembly GCF_051519835.1 of Sorangium sp. So ce176. Classification (NCBI taxonomy): domain Bacteria; kingdom Pseudomonadati; phylum Myxococcota; order Polyangiales; family Polyangiaceae; genus Sorangium; species Sorangium sp. So ce176. The sequence continues at coordinate 7,369,413 of NZ_CP150371.1, read as the reverse complement.
GCGCTGTCGAGCTTGCCGAACGAGGCCAGGCTCGACGGCTTCGCCAACCAGGCCTCGAACCTGCGCGTCGCGCCGCTCCTCGCGGAGGTCTATTTCGCGCTCGGCGAAGAGCTCGGGGCGCACGCGCTGCAGAACCCCGACAAGTTCGGGATCGCTTGCGACGTCGCCAGCTTGGCGCCTGGCAGTTGCCTGGACGGCTTCGTCGCCCAAACGGGGCGAAAGCTGTGGCGCCGCCCGCTCTCGGCGGCTGAAATCACCTCCTTCAGCGCGCTCTTCGCCAAGACCGCCGCGCAGGGCGAAGGTCCTGCCGGCGGCGTCAAGAGCGTCGTGCAGGCGCTGCTCATGTCGCCGAACAGCCTGCACCGCACCGAGCTCGGCACGGTGAAGGATACCGGAGCGGTGACACCGCTGACGGATCACGAGATCGCTTCGGCGCTCTCGTACATGCTCTGGGACAGCGCGCCGGACGCTGAGCTCACCGCGCTCGCAGATCAAGGCAAGCTGCGCGACCGTACGGTGATCTTGGCCCAGGCCCAGCGCCTGTTCGAGGCGCGCGACAAGGCCGCGCCGGCCATGAACCACTTCTTCGAGCAGTGGCTGGAGCTCGAGAATCTCTCGAAGTCGGTGAAAGACGCCAGCCTCTTCCCGATGGCGACGCCCGAGCTCGCCGCCGATTTGCAAGAAGAGTTGCGCCTGTTCACGAACAGCGTGCTGTTCGACGCGGGAGCGGATCGTCGCTTCGACTCGCTGTTCTCGGGCACGTACGCGTTCGTGAACGAGCGCACCGCCCCGCTCTACGGTTTGAGCGGGGTGACCGGCGACGCCATGGTGCGTCGCGAGCTCAATCCGACGGAGCGCCGAGGCATCTTCACCTCGGTACCGTTTCTCTGGGGCCACGCGCACAGCCAGGATACGAGCCTCGTCGGGCGCGGCGCCTACGTCCGCGCAGAGGTCCTGTGCCACCGCGTGCCGCTGCCGCCCGCCGGTATCCCGAACGCTGGCCAATTTGCCGAGCCGGGTGCCACGGGTCGGCAGAGACTCGGCATTCATGCGAGCCCGGGCTGCGCCGTCTGTCACAACCTGTTCGATGGCATCGGGTTTGCCCTCGAGAGCTACGATGCCATCGGTCGCTACAGAACGATGGATCAGGGGCAGGTGATCGATGCGAGCGGCAGTCTGCCGCTGCCGAGCGAGGAGAACGCGCTCCCCGGAATGGCGTTTTCCAACTTCGTGGAGCTGGTGGACGAGCTGGCGCAAAAGCCGGATGTCTACGGCTGCTTCGTCCAGCAGTTCGCCGCCTACGCTTCAGGGTACGACTTGACGGAGCTCGACGCCTGCGAGAAGGAGCGCCTCGTGGACGAATTTGCGCGCTCACAGCACGCGATCGATCAGCTGGTGCTGAGCGTGATCGAGTCACCGAGCTTCATCGACCGGAGAAACTAGGAGTTAGCCATGCGCAACGTGAAATTTTCCCGGCGTGCGATGCTTCGTGGCCTCGGCTACGGAACGATCTTCTGTTCTGGGCTCATCGACAACCTCTACGCCCAAACCGTTCCGCGAATCACGCGCGTCGCCATGTTCGGCTACGCGAATGGCTCTCAGTATCAATCGGAGCCGACCGGAGGCGAGAGGAACTTCGTGCTCAAGCCGCACATGGCGCCACTCGAGGCGGTGCGCGACGACATCCTGGTGTTCAAGAACCTGACGCTCGTACGCGACCCCGGTAACGCGCACCGCTCGGCTTCGTTTTCGGTGTTCGGCCTCGGCGCGCCGACCAGCATCGATCAGGAGTTCGCCAGGTTCCTCAAGGGCACGGCGCCGCTGGCATCGCTGGAGATCGCGGTCGGGCAGACATCCGGCGACGGCGGCGTCATCCCCGGGCTGTCTCAGGTCGATGGCAGGTTCATCCCCAGCGTGACAAACCCGCTGGCTGCGTATCAGCGCATCGCGGACCGCATCAGCGGGGGCGGCACGACCATGAACACGCCGAGCTCCGCCGAGCAGGCGCTGCTCCGCCGTCAGAGCGTGCTCGACTTCATCAAGGACGATGTCGGGTCCTTTCGCGGGCGGCTCGGGCCGGAGGAAGCCGTCAAGATGGACTTCTACCTCGAGTCGCTGCGCACGCTCGAACGCGATGTCGGCGGCAGCATCCCCAGAGAGAGCTCGTGCAAGGAGATCGCGTCGCCGCTGCTCAGCAAGAACACCATGATGAACGACATGCCGGAGCACAGCCGGCTGTATCTCGACATCATGGCGATGGCCTTCGCCTGCAACATCACTCGCGTGGCATCCATGATGTGGGGCGGCGGCGAGAACAACGAAGCCATCAAGTTCGGCGACATCGATATCTCAGCCTGGCACTCCGTCTCACACGGCGATCCGGACGGCGATCCGGGACGACAGATCACCCGGCTCCAGGCCTATTTCGCGGGAGAGTTCCGCTATTTCGTCGAGAAGCTGAAGAGCCTCTCCGACGGTGAGTTCTCGCTGCTCGACAACACCGCAGCGGTTCTTTGCACCCAGAACGGCAGCAGCCAGCTTGGCTCAGCCCAGAACTTCGCCGAGACCGACCACCCGCCCCAACACGCACCTTTCGTGGTTGCCGGCAGCTGTGGAGGTGCTTGGACGACCGGGCGCCTGCTCGACGCCGGCGGGCGCAATCACAACGACGTTTATGTCAGCATTGCCCGGGCGATCGGCATGGACGTGACGTCTGTCGGCCGCGCTGCCTGGTGTCGAGGTCCGCTCATCACATAGCTGGAAGCCAATTCGGTGGCGAGGGAATGGGGCGTGACGACGAGGGCGGCGTGCTGGCCGCGCGTGACGGGGATCGAGACCGGAGGCGGCAGGTGGCGCTCGGAGCGGCGGCGGTCGATCACCTGGCGGACGGCGCCGACGTGGATGGTGTCGCGCTCGAGCTCCTCGACGAGCGCCTCTTCGAGCTCGGCGGCGCCGACGGCTTCGAGCAGCTGCAGGAGCCGGGCGATAGCGCTGCCGATGTTGTCGCCGCGCTCGGCGACGACGCGGAGGAATGCCTGGCTGCTGCGGGCGGCGCGAGCGAGGCGATCGAGGCGATCGAGGCCGCGCCTGCGACGGTGCCATCGGTGCCGTCATTGTCGGCGGGTATGGCCATGGAGTGTACACCATTGCAACGATGGAGCAGTCGAATTGACAGAGGATGAAGCGATCGACCTAGAGCGACAAACGGGTTGAAACCCCGAGAAAACGAACCACAGAGGCACAGAGGGCACAGAGGAAGAGAAAAGAAAGATAATTTATTTTTTTTTCTTCCTCCTCTGTGCCCTCTGTGCCTCTGTGGTTCAAATCTCTTCATTCCTGGGTGTTTCAAGCTGATCGGCGCGCGGCGTCTTTCAGATCGTCAAGGGGGGGGCTGAGCAACGCCGAGATCGGCTCCCGTATCGGGCGCAGCGCGTTTCAGGTGTCGCGCTTCATGGCGGGCGCGTCCCGAGCCCCGGCTCCCCGACGTGCTGGCCATCGTCGACGCGACGACCGACCGGCTGCTCGATTTCCTCGCCCTCTTCGTCCACCCGGGCCAGCTGCCCTCGGTGGCGCGCGACTTCCGCGCGCTCGAGGAGCGCCGCCGGATAGCGACGGAGATGCCCTGGTCCCACGCCGTCCTGCGCGTCCTCGAGCTCGCGAGCTACGCGGCACTCCCCTGCCATGACGACGCCTGGGTCGCCGCTCGCCTCCGGCTCCCGGACGACGAGGTGCGCGCGTGCCTCGAGGCCCTGTCGCGGGGGCCTCGTCCGATGGCGCAAGGGGCGCTACGCCGCCACGTCCGAGACCGTCGATATGACGCGGGGCGCCGCCGAGCCGCGACAACGGTTGAAGACACACTGGCTCGACGTCGCCGCGCGCCGGCAGAGCCGCGGCGATCCGGGCCTGTATTCGTACAACCTGATCAGCGTCGCGCGCAGCGACCTCGAGCGGCTGCGCGCGTTGCACGTGCGGTATTTTCACGAGATCCGCCAGATCGTGTCCGGTTCGCGCGCGCCCGATTGCGTCGCGCTGGTGGCGATGCAGCGCTTCGAGCTGGGCGCTTGAGGGGAGAGGGCATCACAGACACGTGGCGTCCGCAGGCGACGCTGCCCGTTCACTGCGACCAGGGCGCGCGAGGATCCGGTCCCTTGCGTCCCCGCGCGGGCGCGGCGAGGCGGCGCGGTGGGGCGGCGTGGAGCAACGGGGTTGTCCGGGCGATGCCCGTCGGGCCATCATGCGCTCCCTGGCACCCCCGGTCGCGCCGGCGGTCCGCGCCCCCGAGGTGGGCGCGGGTCCGCGTCGCGGCGGACGGGTCCAGGCGAGCCGCTCATGTTCAAGCTCGTCCGCCGCCGCGAGATCGTCGAGGGGTACCGCAGGGAGCTCCTGCGGGTTTGGACCCCGTTCCTGCTGCTCGGCCTCGTCGCCCTCGTCGCGACCTACCTGCTCTTCGTCGAGCCCCCGCCGCCCCGCCAGGTGACCATCGCCACCGGGCAGCCCACCGGCCGCTACCACGCCTTTGCCGAGCAGTACCGCGCGTACCTGGCCGGGGTCGGCATCACCGTCGAGATCCGCGAGACGGCGGGCTCGGCCGAGAACGTGGCGCTCCTGCTCGATCCGGCGAGCGGGGTCTCCCTCGCCTTCGTGCAGGGCGGCGTCATGCCGCCCGAGGCCAGCGATCGCCTGAGCAGCCTCGCCAGCGTCTACCGCGAGCCGCTCTGGGTCTTCCACCGCGGCGACGGGGCCCACGATCGCCTCACCGATCTCGCGAGCATGCGCCTCTCCATCGGCCCCGAGGGCAGTGGCACCCGAGAGGTCGTGGAGCGGCTGCTCGCGGACAGCGGCGTCACCGCCGACGCGCAGGCCGCAGCCGGCGCGCCCTTCGAGGGCTTGCCCGATCAGGAGGCCGCCGAGGCGCTGCTGGCTGGCCGCATCGACGCCGCGCTCTTCATCGTCGGCCCCGGCTCCGCGCAGGTGCAGGAGCTGCTCCGCGCCGAGGGCGTGCACCTCATGAGCCTGCGCCGGCACGAGAGCTACGTGCGCCGGTATCCCTATCTTTCCAGCGTACCTCTCAGCGAGGGGTTGCTCGACCTCGACCGCAACATCCCGCCCGCGCCGAGCACCTTGCTCGCCCCGCCCGCCGCGCTGGTCGCCAACGCGACGCTCCACCCCGCGCTGATCCCGCTCCTGATCGAGGCGGCGCGCGCCGCGCACGCGCCGGGCAACCTCCTCGACGCGCCAGGCGAGTTCCCGTCCACGCGCTTCGTGGAGGCGCCGCTCCACCCCGAGGCGCGGCGTTACCAAGAGGAGGGGCCTTCGTTCCTGCGGCGCGTCCTGCCGTTCTGGCCGGCGTCGATGGTGAGCCGGCTCAAGGTCATGCTGCTGCCCCTGGCGACGGTGATCTTCTCCATCTTCAAGATCGCGCAGCCGCTGTACAACTGGCGGATCAGCGCGCGCATCTACCGCCACTACGAGATCTTGCGCCGCGCGCAGCGGGAGCTCTCGCGCCCGGTCGATCCGGCGCGGCGCGCGGCGCTGATCGCGACGCTCCGGCAGCTCGAGGACAACCTCGCGGCGCTGTCGGTCCCGCTCAGGGCCACGGCGGATCTCTACCAGCTCTACCTGCACCTCGGGTACGTGCGCCGGCGACTCGAGGGCGAGCAGCCCTCGATCCCGCCGCCACCCGCCGCGTGATCCGCGTGCGGTCACGCTGATTGCGGCGGCGGTCGCGTCAGGCCCGCACGAGCTCGCCGGCGAGGCGGATCGCCGCGTCCAGGTCCTCCGCGACGTGAACGCGATAGGGCTTCTCCTCGTGGAGGCGCGCCCTGTCGAAGATCTCGCGAGGCCTGGGCAGCGGCCCGGCCAGGATCACCGTCTTGTGGCGCCGCGCGAGCCCGTCGAGCGCGTTCTCCAGCGCGACGAACCCCGTGCTGTCGATGACCGGGACCTTGCCGAGGTGCAGGACCATGACCTCGTAGCTATCCCCGCGGATGGAGTGCAGCGCATCCATCGCCTTCTGGGCGGCGCCGAAGAACAGCGGGCCGTTGACCTCGTACAGCGCGACCCGCTTCGGGAGCTGGATCGCGTCGGAGTCCTCGCTCGAGTCCAGCACCGTCCGGCTCCCCGTCAGCTCCGCCATCCGGCGCATGAAGAGGATGGCGGCGAGGACCACGCCGGCCGAGACCGCGACGACCATGTCGAGGATCACGGTGAGCCCGTAGCAGGAAAGGAGCACGAAGACGTCGCTCTTCGGCGCGAGCCTCACGATGCGGACGACGTGGTGGAGCTCCGACATGTTCCAGGCGACGAGCAGCAGCAGCGCCGCCAGCGACGCCATCGGGACGTAGGCCACGAGCGGGGCGAGGAAGAGGATCGACAGCAGGATGACGAGGGCGTGCGTCACGGAGGCGATCGGAGAGCGCGCGCCTGCCCGGATGTTCGTCGCCGTGCGCGCCAGCGCGCCCGTCGCCGCGATGCCGCCGAAGAGCGGCGCGACGATGTTCCCGACGCCGAGCCCGACGAGCTCCGCATCCGGATCGTGCTTGGTCCCCGTCATGCCGTCGGCGATGACCGCCGACAGCAGCGACTCGATGGCGCCGAGCATGGCGATGGCGAAGGCGGAGGGGAGCAGGTCCCTCACGAGCTCGTAGGAGAGCCCGTCCCCCCACGGGAGCGACGGGACCGGCAGGATCGACGGGATCCCGGCGACCTCCACGCCGTCGATGGTCGTGCGGAAGCGGCTGCCGATCGTGGCCACGGAGAACACCGGGTAGACCTCGGCGATCACCATGCCGGCGAGCGAAACGACGGAGATGGCGATGAGGGGCGCGGGCACCTTCTTGACGATCCGCGGGACGAGCAGGAGCAGCGCGAGCGTCGACGCGGCGACGCCGAGCTCGAAGAGGCTGGCCGTCCCGCGGGCCGCCCACAGGGCGGCGACCTTGTCCGTGAAGTGCTCCGGGAGCGCCCCTGTCGAGAGGCCGAGGATGTCCTTCACCTGGAGCGTCGCGATCACGGTGGCGATGCCGGCGGTGAAGCCCGTCGTCACCGGGTGCGGGATGTACTGGATGAGCTGGCCGAGCCGCGCGAGCCCCATGATCACGAGCATCACGCCCGCCATCAGGCCCGCGGTCATCAGCCCGGAGAGCCCGTGCTTCGTCACGATCGGCGCGAGGATCACCACGAAGGCCGCCGTCGGGCCGGTGACCTGGAACTTGCAGCCCCCCAGCAGGGCCACCAGCGCGCCGGCCACGATCGCCGTGTAGAGCCCGTGCTGGGGGGGCGCTCCCACCGCGATGGCGAGCGCCATCGAGAGGGGGAGCGCGACGACGCCGACGACGGTGCCGGCCAGGAGGTCCGCCTGGAGCTCGGCGAGGCCGTACCCCCTGGCGAAGCTGCGCCGCAGGGCCGTCGCCACCGGGATGAGGCGCCGCGCCGGAGAAGGCGGCGAGGCGGGCGGCCGGGGCGCTTCGCCGCCCTGGCCCTGCCCGGCGGCAGCCGGGTCGATTCGCTCGAACCTGGGAGACATCGTCACACCTCCACCCGCGCGCGGATGAGATCGAGGATCGTCCATCCCCAGGCGGGCTTCGGGATGATCACGGGGACATCGCGCGCGCCCGCCGCGCTCACGAGCGTCTCGAACTGTCGCGGATTCCGGGTCACGAGGACGGGCAGCACGGAAGGACGCTCGCGCAGGAGGCGCGCCACCGCGGCCTCGACCTCCGCCAGCGGGTAGTCGTCCGGGAAGAGCACGACGGCAGCGACGTCGGCGCCGTCGAGCGCGGCTGCCCGGAGGTGGCGCGTCACGTGCGCCGTCACGCCGGCGCGCTGGAGGTAGCCCTGCAGCCCGTCCAGCGTCTCCGCGTGGTCGGAGACGATGACCACGCCGCGCGGATCGCCCCGCCGTCTCCGCGCCGCGGCGTTCATTGCCGCCTTCGTCGTTCGCACCATCGGTTCCACACCCTCCTCGGCCGGCCGGCGCCACGGTGGAGCGCGCGGCGACGTGCTCCCGCACTGCTCCTTCACCGCTCCCGGCGGCCGGCCCGCCGCACCGCCGCACCGACAGGGCAACATCTGTGCCACGCGAAGACCTCCGCGTTCTGCCGCGCCGCGACCGCACGACCGCGACGAATATCGGGTCGATGATGGCTTTACGACAAAATGTCGTACAATATAACGGTATGCCTCGCAGATTGCGACATATCGACGTGGTAATCGAACCGGTGATGCGCTCGAAGGCGATGCGAGAGCTGGGTCGCGTTCTCCGGGTGGTCGCCCCGAGGGAGGTGGGGATCTCGCTCGTCGGGGAGAGCGGGACCGGCAAGGAGGTGCTCGCCCGCCGGGTCCATGATCTCTCGCTGCGGCGGTCGGGTCCCTTCATCCCGATCAACTGCGCCGCCGTGCCGGAGGCGCTCTTCGAGAGCGAGCTGTTCGGTCACGAGCGGGGCGCGTTCACCGGAGCGGTCGAGAGGACCCGCGGGAAGATCGAGGCGTCGGACGGCGGCACGCTCTTCCTCGACGAGATCGGGGAGATGCCGATATCGATGCAGGCAAAGCTGCTGCGCTTCCTGGAGAACCGGCGGTTCATGCGCGTGGGCGGGACCGAGAAGCTCTCGGTCAACGCCCGTATCGTCTGCGCGACGCTGCGACCGCTGGAAGAGGAGGTGAAGGCAGGGCGCTTCCGGGCCGATCTCTATTATCGCATCCAGGGCGTCACGCTCGATGTGCCGCCGCTCCGCGAGCGGCAGGCCGATCTCGTGCCGCTCGTGCGCCTGTTCCTCCAGCAGCTCGCCGCCAAGCACGGGACGCCGCCGGCCCGGATGACGAGGGCGGCGATGGCCGCCCTGCGCCGGTACGACTGGCCGGGCAACGTCCGCGAGCTGCGGAGCGTCATCGAGCTGCTCACGCTGCTCCGCGCGGGGAAGCAGGTCCGGGTGCGCGACCTCCCGGCGCCGATCCGCGCGCTGGCCCCGGCGCGAGGAGCCCCCGCCGCGAACGGCTCCGGCGCTCGCACGGTCGAGATCTCCCTCGACGCCACGCTGGACGAGTCCATCCGGAGGATCCTCGACGCGGCGCTGGCGCTGGAGGGAGGAAACCGATCGAGGGCGGCGAGCCGGCTCGGGATCAGCCTTCGCACGGTCCAGCGGCACCTCGCGGCGCCGGATCGCGCTTGAACATCCGGCGCGGCGGCGGCGCGCTCGCGGCTACGGCGCGTGCAGGACGTTGACGTTCAGCACCGTCTCGGCGGCCCGGATGCCCTGGTAGAGGCTGTCGCACTCGCTGTATCCGGCCACCTGGAGCCCGCAGGCGACGTGCTTCGCGTACATCGGAGCGCCGCTGTCGCCGCCGGTCCCGCAGAACGACCCCGGCCCAGGTTGCGCACGGTCACGCCGCCGTACGTGGCCGTGACCCCGAGCTGGGTGACGCGCCCGCAGTCGCTGCGACCGTAGAAGGCGCCGGTGGTGCAGATGCGCATGCCCAGCACGCTCTTGTTGTCGGACTCTATACGTGTACGCCGTGTTGGTCGTGGTGTCCGGCCCGCTCGTGACGTAGACCCACGGCTTCGGGTTCCACCCGGGCACGGCGCGTAGGTAAAAGAAGCCGGATCGCAGCGCGAGGAAGTGTAGCGCAGCAAACCTAGAGGGTGGGGCCGCGCGGGTCGCGCAGCAAGCGCTGCAAATGCGCGGAATCGAGCGCGTCGTGGGTCGCGAGCACGAGACGCACGGCGGGTGGCGGATTGTCTGTGATCTGGGCGTAAAACGCGGCGGGGAAGTCCGGCCGTCGCAAGAGCGCGAGCAAGACGCGTTCATTCCGATCAGCGAGCAGCTCGGGCATCCTCGCGTCGTCCCACGGCAGCGACGCGGCGGCGGTGGCGCGATAAGAAGACGATCGGTGTCGCGCGAAGGCACGCAGTGTGTCGAGTGATAGACCCATGCGCGTCTCGGCGACGAGCCGCACGGCTGCGTCGGCGTCGTGACGGAAGCGCTCGAGCCAGCCGCGCGGACACTCGCGATGCGAAGCGACGGCACGGCGTGCCTGGCCTCCGAGCTCGGCGAACTCGGCGAGCACTGAAGCGGGCACCGACTCGTTGCGTACGATTCTCGCGAGGTCTTCGGCAAAGTGATGCGGAATCGCTGCGGCGTGTTGTGCGACCGCGCGCACGTTCCCGTCGCTGTCGGTCCAGAGCAGGCGGCGGAGCGACTCGTCACAGCCTGGATGGGCGGCGACAGCGCACCGCACGGCGCGCGTGGGGTCATGCGCGAGTTGCGCGAGGACCTCGCGAGGAGCGCCCATGCGGCGGGCGAGGGCGCGACGAACGCCAATGGCCTGGTCGGTGGCGAGTGAGAGGAGCGTCGCGAGCGGCGTGTGCGGGTGCAGCGCCGCCTTGACGCGCGGACCTTCGCTGGGGGAGCGCGCGAGCGCTTGCAAATCCTCGGCGCTGAGCTCGGCTGTCCGTCGCTTCATTCACAGTGAGACTTAGCAGACCCCCCCGTGCCAGCACAGGTCCGTCCCGCAGGCCCTATCCCTTCGCGCCACACGGCCGCAGCCAGTAGGGTACAGCTATACGGTAAGATGCCTTCCGCTTGGTGCTACGTCGCGGTAATCCCAGGCGTCTCAGGCGTGGAAGACCTGCCTGGTCACATAAGGCCCGTTCTGTCAATGAGCTCGTACCGTCGGACTGCACGAGTCAGGAACGGCTCCGAGAATCTTGACTTTGCGGAACGCGTTTGCTTGTCCTATCCGCTCAACTGCCAAGCATTTGAGTTGATCGAAGCCGCGGAGCAGCTCCCTGTCGATCGACCGGTCGGCACCGCGCCGCAGCTCATCGACGGAGCAGCATCGCGATCTTGGCAGCGACGAGCTTCGCCACGAACCTGAGGGGGAAGGTCGAGTAACTGGGCACGTCGTCCGGGATGTCGCTGTTCTCCGGCTTGAACTTCGTGTAGATACGCATCTGCAAGGGCGGGGCATCTCCCTCGACGCGCCCTCGGTACACCGTAACCCAGTGCGGCCCGCTGTCGAAGCGGAGAAACAGGGCTGAGCTGCAGCAGGTGGCGACGACTCGGTTCGTGGGCGATTTCTCCCTGATCTTGTAGCCCTGCAAGAGCTGGGCTCCCTTCGAGCAGTTGAAGCGATCCTTCCGGTAAAGGACGTAGGCGGTCCCGCCGTCGGGATCTCGAACGGGGGGCGCGTTCGGGAGCGCTTCGATCTGACGGGCGCCTTCCTGGCAATCGTCGCAGTAGCAGGCGGCGCTGAGGATAGGAGCCCCTGTGGCTTCGAGCTCGACGCGTCCACATGAGCACCGAACAGTCGTGACATTCTTCATCGGCTCAGACATCGGGGGCTCCCGTCCTGGCGGCGCCCGATGACCTGGGCTTCCGCTGTGCGTGGGGTGCGCGTAGCGCACCCACGCGTCGATCGGCAAGACCTTCCTGGGCGGCGGCTCCCTCGACCTGGGTCGGGTCGCTCCGCGCCGCTCGTACCAGCGACGGGGAAATCCTTCGACGCCCTCGCTCGGCGCGGCGGGGGCAGTTCGACCGCCCTTCGGCGCCCCCTGCGCGCAGCCCACGCTGGCACCTGGCACCTGGCACCTGGCACCTGGCACCTGGCACGCTGGCACGCGGGCCCCGGCAGGCGAGTGACACACCAGCGTCCACGCGTTTGTGCCCCCTGACGCCGGCCTCGCTGGAGCCGCGCGGCCGAAGGGAGGAACGCCGCTCCGCGCTCCGCGCGGCCCCCCTTGGAACTCCCCTGGCATCGTGCTGACACGGTGGCATGCCGTCTGCAACACGGCGACGGCGACGCGCTGGCCTACGGTGCCCGCGCGCCGCCCATCGAGGCGTGGCCGGCAGCGGTGGCCGCCTGGCAACGGCGCCGTCCCGGCCTTCGCGCGCGAGCATGCCGCATCGCTCGCTTGCCTTGCCTTGGCCCGCCATCTCGACACGTTGATTCATAGAAGAGAATACCAGCGCCTTTGCGCCGCGAGAGAAGGAAGTTATCCGCATGCACAAGATCAAGCTCCCCGTCGGCACCCTCCTGTTATCTCTGCTCTCCGCGATCACCGCGTGCGACGCGCCCTCCGGAGGCGACGTCGACGCATCTCTGGAGCCCGTCGCGTCCTCCGCGCAAGCCCTCTCCCATAACTGGAGCGCGTCGTTCCGCGAGCCCTTCAGCTATCAGGAGCCCCAGCAGGTCGCGGTCGACGGATCCGGCAACGTCATCATCGCTGGGTATTACGGCGTCTCGGTGAACTTCGGCGGCAGCACGCTCACCACGAGCGCCTTCACCGCCGGCTTCGTGGCGGCGTTCAGCAGCGCGGGCATCCACCTCTGGAGCAAGAGCATCGACTCCCTGGACATCTTCGGTGTCGCCGTGGACAGCTCGGACAACGTGATCATCACGGGGTTGATGTACGATGACACCGACTTCGGCGGCGGGACGGTGACGAACAGCAGCAGCCTGGGCAGCAGCATGTTCGTCGCGAAATTCGACTCTTCAGGCACCCATCTCTGGAGCAGCAGCTTCGGTGATGGGGCCTATGCGGCGGGCCAGGAGATCGCGGTGGACTCCTCGGACAACGTGCTCGTCATCGGCCGATATTACGACGACCTCACGATTGGCAGCGATTCCAACTCGATCTCAGGAGGGTGCGGCGGGGTCCTCGCGAAGTTCAACAGCTCGGGGGTCCCCCTCTTCGCCAGGTTCTTCGAGAGCTCGAACCCCAGCAACGGCGTCTACGGCAACGGCATCGCCGTGGATCCCAGCGATGACAGCATCGCGATCACGGGCGCGTTCAAATCCACCGTGGACTTCGGTGGCGGCCCGCTGACCAGCAACACCAGCGGCGCTCAGTACGATGCGCTGGTCGCCAAGTACGACAGCAGCGGAAACGAGCTCTGGAGCAGCTCCTTTGGAGCCGGCGAGACGTGGGGCAATCACGTCGCCATCGACTCCTCCGGGGACATCATCGTGAGCGGCTACTTCAAAGGATCCGTCGATTTCGGTAGCAACACATCCACGCTAACCAACCTGGGAACCATCTCTACCTACGTCGCCAAATTCGACGACGGTGGTACCGACCTCTGGAGCATGCACTTCGGCAATGCCAAGACGTGGTATCACGGCCTCGCGCTCAACAGCGCCGACGACGTGCTGCTCACCGGGAGCTTCTCGAACAGCGTCAATTTCGGCGGGGGGATGTTTACCCCTACCGGCGGCGATGACGCCTTCTTCGCGCAGTGGGATACGACCGGAGGGTACGTCGACAGCGCAAGCTACGGCACCTGGGGATGGCAGGGGGGGACCGCCGTCGCGGTGGACAGCTCGGACAACACGGTGCTCCTGGGAGCGTTCGATGGCTCTGTGGACTTCGGCGGAGGATGGCTGCCGAACCAGGGCGACGACACCTTCGCTCTCGATACCTTCCTCGCCCACCTGTCCCCCTGACAGGATCGCGTCTGGCGGATAACCTGGCTGCCCCGGGAGCCCGAAGGCGATCGCTCCCGGGCAGCCCAGCGGCCAGCGCGCAACGCCCCTCCTGTCATGGCGGGGACCTGCGGTCCGCCCGGCTGTCGATCCGCCTACCCCACAGCCGGCCGGCCTGCGTCATCGCGGTGCGCGTGTTCCCGCGGCCGCCGATCGCGACCATGGCGATGGCGTCGGCGTGCTTCGCGGGGGCGCTCGTGACGGCGTAGCGCGCGACGCTAGCCCGCAGCCGAGGTAGGTTTCGAGCTCCTTCTTCGCTTGGGTTTGATGCAGACGTCTTTCGTCCTCCGTCGTCAAGACGAAGGACGGTGTACCAATTCCGGCTGAAAACCGCTCTAATGCGTCCGTTGGGAGAGCAGAAGCTGCAGTTCTCGATGCCGGGCACCGGATGGGCGACCGTCGTCGCGCCGTGAGATTGCCATAGGCTGCCCGATCGTCGATTCCGACTGCCGTCGTTTCACTTGACAACGCCGTAGCCTTCGGCGTTACCATCCTCCGGCATGAGGCCGATCACATCTTGGCCGGTCGTGGCCGGGCTCGTCGTCATCGCTCTCGGCTGCAGCGGCGGCAGCGCGGGCGCCGGCAGCGCGGGCGCCGGCGGAGCGGGCGAAGCGGACGCCGGCGGCGGCGCAGGCGGAACGAGCGACGGCGGCGGCACGGACGGCGCTGTCGTGGGCACCGGCGGAACGACCTCTGCGGCCGGCACCGGTGGATCGCTCGCGGGAACGGGCGGTGGCGGGGATGGCGGCGGCGCGGCGGCCGGCGGTAGCGGCGGCGACTCGGGCGCGCAGGGTGGCGCCGGCGGCAGCGCGGGCTCGACCTATCGGCCCTGCCCGACCGACGGTACGGCGTGCAAGATCATGCCGTTCGGCGACTCTATCACCGACGGATACAACGGGGACACGCCGGGCGGCTATCGCGTCGAGCTGTTCCGGCTCGCGCACGCGGCGGGCAAGAACATCACGTTCGTCGGTTCGGGATCGAACGGACCGAACACCGTTGGCGGCGTGGCGTTCCCGCACAACCACGAGGGCCACAGCGGCTGGACGATCGCCCCCGCCGGCGGAAGGAGCGGCATCTCGACGCTGGTGTCGACCGTCATGCCGCAATACAAGCCCGACATCGTGCTCTTGATGATTGGGACCAACGACGCGATCGACAATTACGACATGCCCAACGCCCCCAAACGTCTGGGCGCCTTGATTGACAGCATCTACGCGCAGCTCCCCAATGTTCTCATCGTGGTGGCCGCGCCCGTCCCGTCGCGCGGCGACGCGAGCAAGGGCGACGACACCGCGCTCAGCGCCCGCATCAAGACCTACGACGACGCCATTCCGGCGGTGGTGAAGGCCCGCGCGGACGCAGGCCGACACATCATCTCCGTCGACATGTACACGCCCTTCAATCCGAACAAAACCACGTTACTCGAAGATCAGTGGCACCCCAACCTCCAGGGCTACGTGCTGCTGGGCGAGCAGTGGTACGCGGCGTTGCAGCCTCTGCTCTGACGGCGCGGTCGCTCAAGCGAGGCGCGCGGAGCCTGACGCCCGGCGCCGCATGTGCAGGCTCGATGTCCTCCAGTGCCCAACTTGCAAGGGGCGGATGAGGCTCGTCGCCCTGGTGACCGAGCCAAGGAACATCGCCCGCTTTCTCTCCGCGCTCGGCGAGCCGACCGATGTTCCAGCACGCTCTCCCAGCGTCCACGCGGCGGCCGCCGTACTGGAAGAGCACCGTTGTGCGCCGCAAGGCGCCCGGTGACGCCGCATAGCGTCTCGCGACGCGCCTCCCGGGCCAGACCAACGCCCGGACGGACACGTGTGCCCACGGCACGCCGATGCGCCCCGTAGCGCGCTCGGCGCCGCCCGGACCACGCTCTTTCGACCCAGGACCGAGCCATCACGACGCTCGCGGTCCACCCTTTCGGCTTGCTGCGTTACACTTCTTCGCGCTGCGCTCCGGCTTCTTTTACCTACGCGCCGAACGATACGGTCGCGGCCGGTATGGTGAGGCGTCAATTTTGAGCTGTTGCTTCACAACTGAACCGGAGCGCCTCAATCCATTGCTGATCGGGAGGCCATGAGCTAGGGTCGAGTCCCAGTCGCGCCCTTCGCGCGCGCGGAGTTACCGATGACAAGCGCCCGTTGCTCCTCCCTGGTCCTCGCCCTGCTCTCACTCTTGGGTGTTGCTTGTTCGTCGAGCAGCACCCCTCCGTCGGAAGAAGCGGGGGTCGCAGGCGCGGGCGGCCAAGCGCAGGCGGGCGCCGGTGGTAACGCCGCGAGCGCGGGCAGCACCTCGGGCGGTGACCAGCCCGGCTCCGCGGGCGCGGGCGGAGCGGCCGCAGGCGGCGGCGGCGCCGCGTCGGGTGGCTCCGATTCCGGCGGTGCCAGCGGCGGCGCGGGCGGCAGCGGCGGCAGCGCAGGCGGCGCGACCGAGACGGACGCGGTCAAGAGCGCTGGCTGCGGCAAAGCGAAGACTCTGCAAAACGGCACGATCGACATCTCGTTCGGCGGCGCCTCTCGCAAGTACATCCTTCGCGTGCCGAGCGATTACGACAAGGACAAGCCGTATCGGCTCGTGTTCGCCTTCGCGGAGTCCGGCTCCTCCGCCATGTCGGTGGCGAACCGGAACTACTTCACGATGGCGACGCTCGACGCTGGAGCTACCACCATCTTCGTCGCGCCGGACGCCGCGAACGGCGCTGGTTCCTGGAGCAAGTCGGACGTGGAGCTGACGGACGCGATCCTGGAGGAGATCGAGGGAGATCTCTGCATCGACAAAACTCGGATCTTCGCCACCGGCTTCAGCTTCGGGGGAGCGATGTCGTTGGCTCTCGCCTGCACCCGCGCGGACGTGTTCCGAGGCGTCGCCTTCTTTTCGGGGGCAGATCTCACGGGCTCCTGCACGGCGACGTTGACCAAGCCGATCGCCTACTACGCGTCGCAAGCCAGCGGCGACAGCAGCGGCCCCCCCCTGCCGACCAGCGGTCGCGTCAAACAAGCCGAATTCGCGAAGGTCAACGGCTGCATGGAGGAGCCGTCGGCGACCACCTTCCCGGCGGCTGGCCAGCCCCACACGTGTACCGAGTACAAGGGCTGCTCCGCAGGTCACCCCACCAAGTACTGCGTGTTCGACGGCCCGCACGGCTGGGAGCCGAAGGACCCCGGGCAATCGACGAGCTGGAACGCCCCCGAGGCGTGGAAATTCATTACGCAATTCTGACTTCGAGTCGAGGACTGCGTCGGGCGCAACGACGATGGGGAGGCGGTCCCCGCGACGCCGTCGAGGTAGTCGTCTCCGCCATCGCCGGAGAGCTGGTCGTCCCCGCCATCGCCGAACAATCGGTCGTTGCCGGCGCCGCCGGAGATGATGTCATTACCGCCCCCACCTTCGATGGTCTCGTCGCCCGCGTGACCACTCAAGGTGTCGTCACCGGAGCCGCCGAGCAAATGCTGCACGTTCACCACGCTGTCTGATTCGCTCGCGCGGTCGGCGTCCGTGCGCTGCGAGTGCGCGGTCGAGCCGAGCTCTTGCGCCGCACATTTGCGCTCGATGTCCTCGAGTGCCCAGCTTGCAAGGGGCGGATGACGCTCGTCGCCATGGTCACCGAGCCCCGGAACATCGGCCGCCGCGAGGGGAGCGCGACATCACGGCAGCGGCAAGCCGAACATCGCCTCGCAGACGGCGACGTGCGCGCCGCAATTGCCGGCGGCTCCGTGGTCACCGTCCTTGAGCGCGAGCCGGTGCGACCCGCCGTACGGCGGCGCCGCGCCCGGGACGTCGACCTCGACGAGCTCGCCGGGCAGGCCGATGAGGTCGAATGCTTTGAGGTGATCAGGGTGCTGCTCATCGCGCTCGCCGGTCAATCCGAACATGCGATCCACGGGCGTCGCCGACGGCTCCGAGAGCCAGGTGGCGCTCACCGGGTTCGTGTCGCGCGGCCCGGCCAGCGACACCACCCGGTCGAGCCAGACGACCTTGCCGATGCGGGCGGCCGAGCTCGCGCCGTGCGAGTGGCCGCTGAAGATGATGACCGACCAGCGCGGGCTCCCGTCGTCTTCGAGGAAGTAGCCCCAGTCGCCTCGCGGGTGGACCTCTTTCAGGTGCGCGAGCGCCTTCGCCAGCCGCGCTTCGATGCTGTCGGCCCTTGTCACCTCGATGAGCGCGGTGTGGTCCTGACCGTCGAACGCCTCAAGCCGCGCGTCGCCGAACGTGTCCGGATCATTTTGAACGATGTTGTAGTCGTTCTTGTAGGCGACCGCGAACGCGTGAAAGCCGCGCGCGGCGACGAAGCGGGTGAGGTCGAGCGGGCCAGGAGGCTGGCTGCTCCCCGACAGCGTGACGACGAGCTTGCCCGCGAACCGCGCGACCCGAGTGTCGAGCAGGGCCACCTGCTCCAGGTCGCGGTCGGAGACCTCTGGATCGAGCTCGCTGGGCTTGAACCGGATCTCGCTGAGCTCGGGTGAGCTCGTGTCCACATGCAGCTCGCGCGGCGCGCCGCCCGCGCCGTCCGCGCCGCCCGCGCCGTTCGCGCCGCCCGCGCCGTTCGCGCCGTTCGCGCCGCCCGCGCCGTTCGCGCCGCCCGCAGAGCCACCGACTCCGGAGGTCGCGGCGGCGCCGCCGGTCCCGGTAGTCGCGGTGCCCGTGGCTGCTCCGCCGCCAGCGCCCGGGGGGCCGCCGTCGCTCGACGAGCCGCCGCACGCCACGCACCCGAGCGCCCACCAGGCACAACCGATCCACGCCGTGATCCGCATGCTCGAAACATTACCAGATCACCTCCGGCGCCCCGCGGTGGACGAGCCGGATCTCCCGACTTTCTCGGTCACTCGGCGCGGCGCGGGCGCGCACGGCCGACATTTTTCCGCGCGGGTACATGATTCGCGTGGGTAGTGGAAGGCTGCCGGTCCGGCGGCGCGGGAGCGAGCCGAGGAGCTGACCTTGCGTCTTTGCGCCGTCGCGCCGTTGCGTTTTCCGAGGATATATCGCTGCTGTTTCCGGCGACCGCTCGTTATCGGACAGCTTTCCTGGCGGGACGAATTTGCGGTGGCGAACCGTCGCGATCCGTCGGATCCTCCGGGATTTTGGGAAGCGTGATGACGGATCGCATCCCCTCGGAAGCCATGGACCCAACCCGGGCCCAGCGGTCAAGCCCCGGGCCCCGGGAGCTCGACGTGACCGAGCCGTCGCCTCGGGCAGCCGTGGTCGCCTCGCTCGTCAGCTCCCTGAGCCGCGCCGTCGCCCTCGGGGATGAGGTGGCGGCCCGGGTCGTTCATGAGACGATCGGTCGCCTGCTCGGGCTGCCGGTGGCACCGGAGCGGTGAGCACGCTTGGACCGAACGTCGAGCTTGCTGCTCGCGTCGACTCGCTGCCGGAGCCTTGCCGCTCGCCAGCGCCCGCGGGCGTTGCTGAGATCGCCCGCACGTAGTGGTTCCTAGGAGGCCTCCGGCAAAGTGCTAGCGGCAAGCTGCAGGCCTGTGCGGGGAAGCAAGCGCGAGGGCGTACGCGGCGATCACCCTCTCGCCAGGATGATGCCTGGCGACGCCATGGTGGACCTGCGGACGCCACAGGGAGCGACGAGAAAAGGAGCGGCGAAGGAGCTCCTGCATGTTGGCACGGACGCCGCTGGGTTGCGGGGCCATGTTGGCTTCAAGCGGCGCTTCCGACAGTCGGACCTCCGTGCTTTCTCAGCCGGCGTGAAGGATCCGAAAGCGATCGGGGTCCGCCGGATCTCGATCAACGACTTGGACTGCTCAGGAGGGCCGGAGCGCATAGAAGAATGTTCTGTCAACCCAGCGCATGCCCCAACGGTAGGGCTTGACGTCTCCGAAACGTTTGGATGATGTATTCTCCCCACCTCGGGGCTCCTTTCGACTTGGGCGCCCGCGACAGATCGCGTTGCCGGAGGGGGAGCGTGGCGCGGGCGAGGCGTCATGTGCGGCGGGCGGTCGGGACCTCGTAGCCGAACGAGCCGCGCTCATCGAGGTGGTAGGCGGAGACGTCACGGTCGATCTTCCGCCCGGCGGCGCTCGTGAACATGCGCCGGGGAAAGACGCGCACGCGGGCCTGCGCGGCGCCTGGGAGCAGCTCGAAGCGGCCGGCGCTGAAGCCATGGAGGCGGGTCACGCCGCGGCCGCCGGGGCCGTCGTGCTCCTCGAGACCGAAGAGGGAGGCGCCCTGCGAGGATCCTCGCCCTAGCGTTGCAGGAAGACGAAAGCGCCCTTCTTGTTCGAGATGACGATGTCCGGCCGGCCGTCTCCGTTGCCGTCCGCGACCGTGAGCTGGGTGCCTACCCCCGAATCGTCATCGATGAGGACGGGCTGGAAGTCGATGCGTTCCGCCGCTCGCGCCTGCTCGAACCAGTAGAGCCGGGCCGGCGCGTCG
Source organism: Sorangium sp. So ce176 (assembly GCF_051519835.1). Taxonomy (NCBI): domain Bacteria; kingdom Pseudomonadati; phylum Myxococcota; order Polyangiales; family Polyangiaceae; genus Sorangium; species Sorangium sp. So ce176. The sequence goes on along the minus strand of NZ_CP150371.1, from coordinate 7,349,553 downwards.
AAGTCCGGCATGCCGGCAGGCACATGACCCCAGAAGCGCTCGCCGCTCACGAGGTCCTGGAGCCGGTCACCGTCGATGTCGGCGTGAGCGAGCGCGTGCGGCTCGTGCATGAACACGCTCGACGTGGCATCGGGTGTGGTCCCCGGAACGACGACGTGCTCCACGAACGCAGTGCCGGCCGCGTTCGGAACCTGCTCGAACCAGGAGAGCCCGTAGCCGTGAGCGGCGAGCGTGGTCGCTATGTCCGCGTCCCCGTCGCCGTCCACGTCGACCACCGGCATCTGCGCTCCCCCGGCACCGAACGGCTGCTCGATGCGCGTGAACGGTAAGCCGTCGGGCGACTCTGGGCTCCGCGTGAAGTAGCCGCTCGCCTCGACCAAGTCGCTTGCGCCGTCCCCGTTGACGTCGCCTGCGCCGAGGCCGTGCGTGAACGCGCCGTACCCCCGATTCTCGGTGAGCGCCCGGAAGACCCACGGCTCGGTCGGGTCCACGCCGGGCGACGACGTTCCGAGCACGCCCCCCGACATGTGCACGAGCTCGGGCACGCCGTCGCCGGTGATGTCGGCGAACAGCGGCGACTCGTTGTCAATCGGCCACGGCAGCGTGTCGTGACGAGCCCAGAGCGCGTCGCCGTCGCGCGGGTTCTGGTACCAAGCCGCGGGCACACCCGGAAAGCCGACGACGAGGACGTCGGTGAACCCGTCGTGGTCGAAGTCGTAGGGGAACTCGAAAAAGCAATCCGAGTAGCCGTGCGGATCGAAGGCTTGCTTCGGCCACACGGGATGGCTCGTGCCATACCCCGGCCCCTCGTACCAATCCGGGCCCGCGATGACATCCGTCACCCCGTCGTGATTGAAGTCCGCAAAGCTCGCCCCCTCGCAGTAGAACTCGCGGTGCAGCGTGATCTTCACGAAGCGTGCGTCGAGGGCGGCCTCACGCGGGAGCGGTGGGGGCGCGGTGACGGTGCCCGTGGGCGGCGCGTCGGTGCCCGCGTCGACGGGCGCGCGCGAGGATTCGGCCGCGCAGGCGATGACCAAGGCGAGCGGTGTGCAGCGCAATAACCCCATTCCCGAAGCCATCTCCGAGCGCTTAGCACGTCGTGGTAGAATCGGCGTCCATGCGCTGGCCATCGCGCACGGTCCCGCTCGTCATCGTCATCCTCGCCGGTCCGGGGGGCGATCGAGGCATGCCGCGAGGCCTGGGCGGTGCACGTGATGCTGCGGGACCTTCACCGTGGGCGACGCGACGACGCGACGGCGGAGGGCGCCCCGTTGGGCCACACCGGAGCCGCCCTCGGCGGCGAAACAGGCGGAAACTACGAAAATCGCTGCTGTTTCCGGCGACCGCTCGTCATCGACCGGTCTTTCTGGCGGGACTCTTCCGCGGGGGCGATCCGTCGCGATCCGTCGCATCCCCCGGGTTTTGGGAAGGGCGTGACGACGGATCGCACCGCCTCGGGAGGCATGGGCCCAACCCGGGCCCAAGGGCCAAGCCCCGGGCCTGGGGAGCTCGCCGGGACCGATTCATCGCCTCGGGCCGTCGTGGTGGCGTCGCTCGCCAGCACCTTGAGCCACGCCGTCGTTCTCGGGGATGACATGGCGGCCCGGATCATTCGTACGCGTCCGGTGACCTGCATGCTGTCGTGGAGCTCCTTCGCTGCGTAGAAACCGGCGCCGGAGGTCTGGATGGACGAGAGCAAACGCGTCTGGCGCGACCGGGTGGCGCGCTGGCACAAGAGCGGGCACTCCGCCCGGGTGTTCGCCGAGCAGGAGGGGGTCAACGCCGGCACGCTGTACTCCTGGAGCCGACGACTGGGCATGAAGCGGAGCGAGTTGCGGCAGCGTTCGGAGAGGGAGCATCGCTATCGAAGCCACCGGGGTGCTCGTGCAGGCCAAGGACAAGTGCCGGCGTGGACACTTCTGGGTGCTCGTGGCGGACCGGGACCACGTGCTCTTCCGCTTCACGCCACGCCACAACCAGGATGGCCCAAAGACGTTTCTCCGGGGCTACAAGGGCTACGTCCAGGCGGACGCGTCGAGCGTCTACGAGGAGCTGTTCCGGACCGAGAAGGTCACGGAGGTGGGCTGCTGGGCCCACTGCCGCCGGCGCTTCTTTGAAGCGATGTCCTCGGACAAGGAGCGCGCGATGACAGCGCTCGGCTTCATTCACCAGCTCTTTGCCATCGACAAGGCCACCAAGGAGCTGCCTCCGAGCCGTCGCACCGAGGAGCGTCGAAAGCGGGCCCAGCCTGTGCTCGATACTCTTTACGCCTGGCTCGAGACAGAGGCGCTGCTCGTCCTGCCGAAGAGCCCCATCGCCGGCGCCATCGGATATGCGCGCAACCAGTGGACCGCGCTCACCCGCTTCCTCGAGGATGGGCGGCTTCGCCTGGACAACAATCGGAGCGGGCTCGAGCTCCGCAGAGAGGCTCTCGGGAAGCAAACCCTCGAGAACACCGACGCTCGGCAGCGGCTCGCTGCCAGCCCATGGACGCGAGCACCGGCCACGCTGGCTGCCTGAGCGCTTCGGCGCCGGCTTGGCGCCGTCGGTAGGCTCCAGCGACGTTGCGCTGGTCGCGGCCACCGCTCGCCGGCGTGGTCGCGGTGGCGAGGCTTCTGCGCCATTTCTCGCGGTGCGCCGCGAGCGGCCGCTCTTCTGCGCGTCAGGCTCGGCGGCAGCCGCGCTCGACCTGCCCGTGCGCCGCTTCCGCACGCTGGCGTCTCTGGCCGCGCGCTCCTCGGTCGTCGCCTCGGGGCTCCTCGGCCCGGTCTCGCTGCCGTTGCCAGCCCCCCGCCGTCGCTCTCGCATCGCACGGCAAGCCTATGTCCCCGGCCGGCTCGACGTCAGGATGGGCTCTACCGAACGCGTACGACCGTTTCCCTCGCCTTCGCAGGCGGCACCGCGCCAAGCGCGATGGTCCCCTTCGTGACCGCCGCTTCGAAGAACTGGGCCGAAGGAACTCCCGTCACCGTAACGGACGCCACGCTCCCGATGGCCCTCGAAGCCATGAGCGTGACGACGTTCGTGAGTCAGTGAAGCCTAGCCAGGCCGGCCCCGTCGCTCAGGGGACCTTCATCAGGGCGTTCTGCTCTGCTTGCACGCGGCCATCGGTGCAGAACTTGCAGTTGTCGCCGTAGAAGAAGTTCCTGTTCGCTGTGTCATCCATCAGATGAACGCGGAACCAGGCCGCGGCCGACGACAGGGACACGCCATTTGCGCCCTGATAGACCCAGCTACCGTGATCCGCGTTGAGCTCGTTGAGGAAAAACGCGGGCTGACCGGTGACCGTCTTGAAGACATCGTGGACCCTGCTGCATTGCACCGTGGAGTCCTTCCCCCCGCAGAAGAACAACATGGGGGTGTGCACTCCCTCCAGGGCACTGGTGCCGCAAATCGTGCCGAGGGCCGAGAAGCGGGGATCGGAGGCCGTCTTGCAAGTCGACATGCCCCCATAGGAATGGCCAAGCTGGCCGATCTTCGTGGTGTCGAGGGCGTGATAGTACGGGCTGCTCGCATCCTCGGCTTGTTCCAAGATCCAATCGAGGCCCGCGGTCGTGGGAAGAGGATCGCCTTCGGCGGTCGCGGTGCTGAGAGAAGCCACCACGACGAAACCGTGGGACGCGAGATGGTTGACGATCGGTCCGTATTGTCCGCACCACTGATTGCTGCCGGCGTTGACGACGCATTTCGGCGGGTTCTGCTCCGGATTGTCCCGGTAGCCATTGGCCCAGATCAGGATCGGATGGCAGTGGCCGCTGGTTGCGATATTGCTCGGGCGGTACACGTGGAAGCGCTGTTGCTCGTCCCCATAGATCGGATCGGGAACGACGCCGGCGAGGGGGCCGACGTTCTTGTCTGCGGTGACCGAGAAGGGGCCCGTCTTGGTAGGATCGGCCGTGGGGAACGGGTCGCCGACGCAGCCACTGACCGAGCCGCCGCTACCGGTCGTGCCGCCGCTTCCGGCATTTCCTTGGCCGCCGCTGCCCGTTTGCCCGCCCGAAGCCGCGCCACCCGTGGCCCCACTCGAGCCGCCTGCCCCACCACTGGATGCGCCGCCGCTGGATGCGCCGCCGCTTTCGGCCGTTCCCCCAGAGCCCGTCGCACCACCGGAGGCCGTGCCCCCGCTGCCCGTCCCACCGCTGTCCGTGCCAACCGCGCCCCCGCTCGCGGCAGCGTCCCCATTCGATCCGTTACCACACGCCGCGGTGGAAACGCACACGCCCAAAGCCAGTAGCCAACGCCTCATGGTGACTCTGTCCTCGCCCAGCCGCTCAGCGTCGTCAAGCGCTTTGGCGGATAGGACAAGCAAACGCGTTCCGCAAAGTCAAGATTCTCGGAGCCGTTCCTGGCTCGTGCAGTCCGACTGTACGAGCTTATCGACAGAACGGGCCTTATGCGATCAGACAGGCCTTCCACTCGTGAAACGCCTGCGATTACCGCGACGTCGCACCAAGCGGAAGGCATCCTACCGTATAGCTGTACACTACTGGCACCAAGCGGAAGGCATCCTACCGTATAGCTGTACACTACTGAGCTCGTCCAAACGGCCGCCGTCGCGGTTCGCGGCGCGTCGTGATGGCCGGCGCACGCACCTCAGGGCAGACCTCCCCCCGGCCACGTCGTCGAGCAGCGTCCCTCCCCTTTCAGTTTCGTCACGCGGGGTCCGCCGGGTACCGCGCGCGGCACTCCAGCGGCTCGGCGAACAGACCGGCGCGTAGGTAAAAGAAGCCGGATCGCAGCGCGAAGAAGTGTGGCGCAGCAAACAGAAAGGGTGGGACCGCGAGCGTCGTGATGGCTCGGTCCTGGGTCGAAAGAGCGTGGTCCGGGCGGCGCCGAGCGCGCTACGGGGCGCATCGGCGTGCCGTGGGCACACGCGTCCGTCCAGGCGTTGGTCTGGCCCGGGAGGCGCGTCGCGAGACGCTATGCGGCGTCACCGGGCGCCTTGCGGCGCAGAACGGTGCTCTTCCAGTACGGCGGCCGCCGCGTGGACGCTGGGAGAGCGTGCTGGAACATCGGTCGGCTCGTCGAGCGCGGAGAGGAAGCGGGCGATGTTCCTTGGCTCGGTCACCAGGGCGACGCGCTTCATCCGCCCCTTGCAAGCTGGGCACTCGAGGACGTCGATCGCAAATGTGCGGCGCAAGAGCTCGGCCCACGGCCGATAGCCGCCACGCTTGCGTTTCGAAGCGGCGTCTTCGTCCGCCTTCGGCTTGACGGCGGAGCCGGAGCACATCGCAGTCCACCTCGACCGGATCGACGCGGTTCGAGAGGATGGTCGCGAGATCGAGATCGAGTTCACCGCCACCGGATACCCCGGGCGCTACGTGAAGCGGCTGAGCCTGGACGGGCCGGCTGGCGTGCACCAGTGCCGCCACGTGCCGTAGCAGGCCGCCCACGCTCACCGGCTGCACGCGGGCGTCGCACAGCCTCGCCTCTCTCACCTCACCCATCCGCCATCCTCCTCGCCGGCGCAGCCGCCCGGCGCCGCTTCCGCCTATTCCGCGGCCATTTGCGCAGACGGTGCGCCGTTCCCGCGCGTACCATCGGCCGATGGGGAAGCGGGGGAGCTCCTGCGGGGTCGGATGCGCCGCGCTGGCGATGATGGCGACGGCGTTCCTGGGCTCCTGCGGAGCCTACCTCGTCTTCAACGGCATCCGGCGCGGAAGCGCTGAGCGCGAGGCGCCACGGGAACAGCGGGGCCTCGTGGAGGCGAGGACCGACCGGTCCGTCACCGGCCCGCAGGCACCGGCGACGGAACGGCGCCAGGGCGCGCAGGCCGAGCAAGGACCTGCCGCGGCACGACTGCGGTACTACCGAGCGATGCGCGCCTCGGAGCGCGAGCAAGCCCTGCGCGACGCGTGCGCGGGCGAGGCATGTGACGGCGAAACGACGCGGCTTATCCAGCAGGCGGCCTCAACGCCAGGCGAGGCGGCAAAGCTCAGCCGGCAACTCCCCGTCCTGGAGGCCATGGCTGCGGATCGCGCGAAGCAGCGCCGGCAGCAGGAACTGGATGCGGCTCGCCTGGCCCAGAAGCGGTCCGCGGCGCGGGCGCGCGAGGTGCCGTCGTCGATGGAGCGCGACGTCGGGCGGGTCTGCTGCTGCGACGGGAGCGTCTCGCCGACCTGCACGACGGTGAAGCGCGGCTGCTGTTCGCGGCATGGCGGTGTGTGTGTCCGTGCGGTTGACACCCCGACCCGCGCGCTGACTGTGATACGACATCCCTGGGAGGTGCGCGGGATGGGGATCGAGGACGCGGTGGCGCTAGTCCGCGAGCTAATGCGGCTCGCTGGAAACAACGAGAGCGCGCGCCTGGAGGTGCAGCGGGCAGCGGTCGAGGCGATGGCCCGCGTGGGAGACTGGCATGCGGACTACTGGGAGCGACGTCGCGTCGATTACAGGTCAACGAGCGACCCAACGCACATGGCGCTGATGCGGCTCATGCCGGAGCTCGGGCTCGCTGCCATGGTCTCGGACCAGAAGCCCATGGCCGAGCAGCCCAAGGATGGCATTCGGGTCGCGTTCGAGCTCGATCTCCAGCGCGGTAGCCGCAAGGCCGCGGCCGTCATCGCGCGACGGCTGCGGAAGACGCTGCCGGTCATCGCGCCGGGCTTGGCGGAGCAAGCGCGCCCACTCCTTGGGGAGCCGCAGCTCGTGGTCGCGCACATGCAGCTAGGAGCAGCGGCGATCACCGTCGACGACCTGCGCTGCGCCAAGGTGCGCGAGGGCTTCGACCCAGCGATCGGCCAGGTCTACGTGCTCAAGCAGACCGAGGATGAGGTCGTCCTCTCGGCTGACCCGCAGATCGAGCGGTGGGCGGCACCGCTGACGTGGCTCTCGCGGTGCAACATAGGCGACCTCGTGTTCGCGCCGATGGGAGCCGACCAGCGTACATGGGTGGTGTGGGAGATCGTCGACGTTCCGTAGGTGGACGGGCTCCGGATTGCTCGTCGGGGCGCCCAACGATATCGTCATGGGCCGATGGACTTCCTGATCGCCGTCATCGGCGCCGTGCTCTTCGCAACTGTTCTCATAGTCCACAGCCGGGTGAAGCAGCGCGGTGCACTGCGGGCTGCGCAAGAAGCTGCGGCGGCAGAAGCAGCCCGTCGCGCAGCAGAACACGCCGCTTTTGAGCAGCAGCGGTGGAACCAGCTCTGTGGACGCTTTGGCCCTGACTTGGCTGCACGCATCTACCGTGGCGAGTTGTGGGTCGGCATGACCGCGGAGATGCTGATGCATTCGAAAGGCCCGCCGGAGGACATCGACGAGAAGGTTCTCAAGACCAAGACGAAGCACGTCTACAAGTACTTCCAGACAGGCACAAACCGGTACGCCCTCCGGGTCACGCTCGACGACGGCATCGTGACCGGGTGGGACGACAAGAGGTAACCGGCGGCCGGGAAGCTCGCCTCACCCGGCGCTCACCACCCGGATCCGCGTCACGCCTCCGGCTCGGCGCGGGCGGCGCGCCACCCGGGCGCAGCGGGGCGCGGCGAACCGGACCTCCACGCCGCGGTCGAGGCGCGCGACCTGCTCAGGGCGATCGAACGCCTGGAGCCGCGCCACCGCGAGATCCTCCTGGCCGTCGACGCACCGGAGAGCCTCGCCGCGTACGCCCGGCAGCGCGGCGTGAGCCCGTCCACGGGTGCGTCCCGGCTGCGCGTCGCTCACGGGCGCCGCCGCGCTGTTCCCGCGCAGCCGCGCCGATCACGGCTGCGGGCAGGCCTGCTTCGCGCCGAAGTCCCAGCACGCGCCGCTCACGCCCGGCGCGCCGTTGCTCGTGGAGGGGCCTTCGCGGCCCACGGCTCCGCCCGCGCCGGCCGTGCCTTCCTGCACGCTCAGCGCCGGAGCCTGGGTCGGCGTGACCGCGTAGGCGACTCCCACCGCGTGGCCGCCTCGCCCTCCGCCGCCGGGGCCGCCGTCGCCGCCCACCCCGCCCATGCCGCCGTCGCAGCCCGGCTTGGAGCCCACCTTGCCAGAGGCCGTGCCGCCGGCGGCGCCCATGCCCCCGTTGCCACCTGGCTTGCCGTCACCGCCCATGCCCCCGATGCCCGCCTTGCCCACGGTGACCGTCACATCGGTCAGCACCAGCCTGGTCCCGAGGCTGACGATCCCGATGCTCGACCCGCCGGCCTTGCCGCCGGTCCCTGCTTTCCCGCCGCAGCCGCCGGCCCCGCCGCCGCCACCGCTGGCGCCCACACCCTCGACGGTGTTGGGGCCGGCCGGGCAGAAGAGCCCTGCCTTCCCGCCGCCGCCGCCACCGCCGCCCTGACCTCGCGTCCCGCTCGTGCCGCGCTTACCGTCGCCGCCGATCGGGCCCGCCAGCGTCAGCTCGGTGTCGGTGCCGGGCAAGCCGGGCTCGCCCTGTGCGCCCGGCGCGCCTTCCTCACCGCGCGCGCAGTTGGCCTGCGCGGCCGCCTGTCCGGCGCCGCCGAGACCGGCCCCGTCGGGGTTCTCTGCCGGAAGCGGCGTGCCGTCCTGGCCCTTCTGCCCGTTGCCTTCGTCCATGTCGAGGTTGCCGCCGAGGCCGCCAACGCCGCCGCTCGACACCGCGCCGTCCTCGCACTCCGTGGTGCCCGGCTCGCCGCCGAAGACCGCGGCCGGGCCGACGCACGCGTTCGAGGCGTCGCGCGCCCGCGCGCTCTCCCCGTCCTCCGCGTCCTCCGGCGTCTCGCCCGTCGCACCGTCCATCCCATCGCCCGTGGCCACATCCACTTGCGCGAGTTCTGCGTCGATGTCCGCCACCGCTATGCCAACCGACGACCCGCCGGGCACGGTCGCGCTGGCCGCACGAATCACGAAGTTCCTCACCTTCGCCCCGCTCGCACTTTCGGACAGCGTAAGTGCGACCTGATCGGCGGGCCCTTCGATCGTGCTCCGAGCCTCCTCATTCCATGTCCAGCCTGTGCCGCAGTCGAAACCACCAATAACCTCAACGGCCCCATTGACCGTGACGCTCTCCTGGAACGCTCCGCGCGCGCACGCCAGCACCCGCTTGCCGGTCGCGTTCGCGATCAGGATCGCCTCCGCGAGCGACGCGTACGGCCTCGCCTTGGTCCCGTTTCCTCCAGGAGCCGCGGTCGCATTCGCGAATATGGAGCACGAATCGTCCGCCTCGCCAGGGTTCTCGCTTGATGTGCAGGCGCCGCCCGCTTCGCCTCCGCTGCTTGCGCCGCTACTGCCGCCTGCGTCCGCTACACCGCCCACCCCCTGCCCATAGTCCCCCCAATCCACGCCGAGGATCTGCGCGCAGCCGCCGCATGCAGCCACAACAGCGGCGTAGAGCCACGCTCTCGCCGTCACCGCCTGTCTTCTGCCCCTCATGACGCGGAGGCTCTTGCTGCGTCGTCCGCGCGTCAAGGCACCCGGAGTTCAGGCGATGGGCAGTCACTATCCTTTGGTCGGGTCGTCGGGCAGATCCTCGAGCAAGCTGAGTTGCACCGACGCCCTCGGCTTCGGCCGCAAAACCAGGTCGAGCTGGCCGTGAGGCTGGCGGGGCGCGTCGGACGGCTGTGGCATTAGCGGCGGCTCTGGCTGAGGCTCTCGTGGGCTGACCGCGCGGGTGGTGGCTGCGGAGCAGCGGGCGCTGAGACCGCGGATCCGCCCGCGACGAGCCGCGGCCATCCCTTGCCGCGGGGGAGCTGCCGAACCGCCCCGGTCTGCGCGGGCAGCGCGCCGCCGCGCCGCGGCGGGGCGCGTGGGGCCGGACCAGGAGCGATCGGCGTCAGCCACGGGGCAACCCCGCGCCGCGGAGGCGCTGCTGCGGCTTCACCTTGATCCGGAACGTGTCGCGCTCGTCGGCGAAGTCGCCCGCGTCGTGCGTGTCCCACTTCCACCGCTGAGTCGACGGGTTCCACCATCGGATCATGGCGACCCAACCCCCGGCGGCGCGGCGGTCGTCTACCACCGCGAGAACCACACCCGAGATCGGCCCGATCTTCATGCCGAGGCGCCCGTCCACCGTCGCCTTGAGCTGGTCGAGGCGCTCGACCTTCCCGCCAGCGACAGGCCGCGGCACCGCCATGAGCTTCGCCTGCCGCTCGGCCAGCGCGTCCTCGATGGTCCGACGCCGGTCGTTCACGCGCGCCTCCCTGCCTTGACGCCTGCCGCCCCGAGAATCACAGCGCACCCCCTCCCCTGCGGCATAGGGGCATGAAGTTCGCCACCTGGCTCATCGGAGCCTTCATCGATGCCGTTTTCCTCGCCTGCGACATGCACAACCTCGCGCTCATCATCGCCGCGGCCCTCTCCGGCGGCGCCGTCTCTTGGCTCGCGCTCCTCTGGGCCCTCGTCGTCGTGATCCACGGCGCGATCGCCCTGTACGGCTCATGGAAGTCGCGGCCGCGCCTCCGGTGACCGCGCACCGACTCCTCGCCAGCAGCTCCCGCGCGCCCGCGTCACATCCCGTCGCAGCCCGCGCAGCAGCTCCGGCCAGCGCTCGTTCACCCGGCGGAGAAGGCCGGCGGCCGCTTCCGGGCTGACCTGTCGGAAGAGCCGCAGGTTCCGCGCGAGTGCGCGGTCCACCAGGTCGCGCCCACGGTGGGCCGCCGGGCCTGCGCCGCCAGCGCACGCCGCCCCCAGGCAGTCCAGGGCGCCCGGCCTCACCCGCCCCTCCTCCGCCGGCTCCCCGGCTCCTCGATGGCCGTCTCCGCGTCGAGGAAGGCGTACCGGCCGTCGGGGCGCCCCGAGGACGGTGCTGCGCTCGGGGGCTTCGCAGAAGGGGGCACCGGCGCGGGCGGCACCTCCCCCGCGAGCACCAGCCGCCGGATCTGCCGGGCGATCCCGCGGAGCGCGACGACGACCGGCCGCACCTCGTGGCCGCGCTGGAGGAGCCGCGCGTATCGCTCGAGCGAGCGCACGATGACGTCCCGGCGCCGGGTCGCCTCGGCCGGTGGGGGCGGCGGTTCGGGGAGCCGAATCGCCCGGCGCGTAGGTAAAAGAAGCCGGATCGCAGCGCGAAGAAGTGTAGCGCAGCAAACCGGAAGGGTGGGGCCGCGAGCGTCGTGATGGCTCGGTCCTGGGCCGAAAGAGCGTGGTCCGGGGCGGCGCCGAGCGCGCTACGGGGCGCATCGGCGTGCGGTGGGCACACGTGTCCGTCCAGGCGTTGGTCTGGCCCGGGAGGCGCGTCGCGAGACGCTATGCGGCGTCACCGGGCGCCTTGCGGCGCAGAACGGTGCTCTTCCAGTACGGCGGCCCTCGGTTGGGAGAGCGTGCTGGGACGTCGGTCGGCTCGCCGAGCGCGGAGAGGAAGCGGGCGATGTTCCTTGGCTCGGTCACCATGGCGACGCGCTTCATCCGCCCCTTGCAAGTTGGGCACTCGAGGACGTCGATCGCAAATGTGCGGCGCAAGAGCTCGGCGCGGTTTGTCGACCGCCCGATAGCCGCCACGCTTGCGTTTCGAAGCGGCGTCTTCGTCCGCCTTCGTAGGCTCTTCTGGCTTCGCAGGGCGCGGTCCGATGCGCTTGCGCGCCAACGTGGGCGACTTGCCGAGGCGAGCACGCCAGCGTACTTGACGGTGTGAAAGCGCGGCGGCGGGACGCTGGCCGCGAGGCGGCACAGGAGCGAGAGCGGCTCCATGTCCACCGCGACAGTCCCGTCAGCGAAGGCGCGCTTGAGCGACAGCCGCACCAGGCCGTCCTGCTGCGGCTCGACGCGCTCCTTTGCGATCGGGGGTCGCAGCACGTAACGCAGCAGCGCCTCCCTCGCCGCGGCATGGTGCGCACCGGCGCGCGTCGCTGCGTGCAAGGTGAAGCCATCGAGCGCAGCGCACAGGGGCTTGTCGTACGCGAGCGCGCTCGGCGAAGACGGCGAGAGCCCGCGGAGCCATTGCGGGGCGACGACGTGTGGCGCGACTCTCGTCCCGAGACGGCGGAGGCACAGAGCGCTGCCTCGGGCTCGCCGTCCTCCTCGACGTCGTGCTCGATTTCGAGATGCCCGTGCCGCCGAAGGTAACGGAGCATCCGCCCGACGGCGTGCTCTAGGACCTGACCGACCGCGCGAGTTGGAAGATGACCGAGTTCGTTCCACACGAGCTCGGTGCCGTCTTCGTGATAAGCCCCGTCGAGGAAGACCACGTGCAGATGCGGATTGAGCCGCATGTCGCCGGACGTGCGTTGCACGGCGGTCACCGCGCCGCTCTTGACCGCGCCGCACGCGCCTCGGCGCGCGGCGCGTTTTTCGTAGAACCGCTCCACGCTCTCGACGAAGAGGCGGGTCAGCACGCCGAACAACGCCCCGTCCTGGGCGAGCCTGCGCCGCCACGGAAACGGAAACGTCAACACCCACGGACGGTGCGCCACCTCGGGCAGGATGTCCTCGATCAGGTTCGCCGCCGTGGAACACATGCGTCGGCCCAGACACGACGGGCAGAAACCGCGTCCTTTACAGCTGAAGGCCACCAGCCGACTCTCTTCGCAGCGCTCGCACCGGAGCCGCGCGAACCCGCGGCAGAGCAGCCCGCAGTCGAGGTAGGCTTCGATCTCCTTCTTCGCGTGCTTGGGTATCCGGACCGCGATGGCGCCGTCGTCGATGGCCCCGTACAGCGTCTCCACGTTGTCGCGCACGATCTCGTAGAGCGTCGTCTTCTCGGGGCGACGGCGCTCGTAGACGACGCCCGTGGTGCGAGCCGCGCTGGCCACACGGCGCCGACACCGCACGCCGCACGCCACGCGGTGAGGGCGCGTTTTCGCCGCGAATTTCGACAACCCGCCGGGCTATCGCCCATGGCGGCGCCATGGCGGAGCGGCGGGCCGGGGGGCGGCGGGCCGCGACGCTCGCTGCCGCGGCGGCGGAGGCGCTCGCCGAGCACCCGGCTCGCGCTCGATATGTCGGCGCGCGAGAACGCGAGACCGCGAGCGCGCAGCGTTGCAGGAGGAGATCATCCGGGTGCAGCAGAGCCGGCTAGCGGAGCTGTCTACGCCGATGATCCCGATCACCGAGTCCGGATGCCTCCGGGGCGCTTCGGCACGCAACCGCCACGTGCGGGCGATCCCAGGTGAGCCTGCGGGCACTGGCGAGCGGCAAGGCTCCGGCAGCGAGTCGACGCGAGCGGCGGGCTCGACGTTCGGCCCAAGCTTGCTCACCGCTCCGGTGCCACCGGCAGCCCGAGCAGCTGACCGATCGCCTCGTGCACGACCCGGGCTGCCTCCTCATCGCCGAGGGCGACGGCACGGCTCAGGGTGCCGGCGAGCGACGCAACCACGGCGGCCCGAGGCGACGGCTCGACCATCGCGAGCTCTCCGGACCCGAGTCCCCTCGGTTGGGCCGGGGTTGGGGCCATGCCGTCCGAGGGGCTGCGATCGGTCGTCGCTCCCCCCCGAAACCCCGCAAGAAGTGACGGAGCGCGACGGTTCGACACCGCACCGGAATCCTGGCGGGATTTCTCACGCGCGGAACCAGTTGCTGGTGATGATAGTCGCGCCCGTCGAGCCCGACGTCGCCTGTCCGCAGGTCAGCCGGCGCTGCGTAGGGCGGTCTGCGCCAGGGCCCGTCGACGGAGATCGAGGCTGAAATGCTGGAGCACCCAGCGCTCCGCGTCGTTGACGGACGAGAAGACCCTGACGGGATGCGGAGGTGGCTTCAGCCAGTTGAGCGCGGTGAGGATGCCGTTCACCAGGCTGGATTCGCCCACGATGCCGGAGGCGAGCAGGTGCGCGCGCACCTGCCGTTCGTGATCGACGTACATCTGCGCAACGGCCCTCCGCTGCACGGCGTTCGGCATCCTGCTGCCGCGCGTGTCGTTGATCAGCCCGAATGGCCCGCTGGCGATGAGCTCGATCATGTCGCTCATCAGCGCGTCCCAATCCTCCTGGGTGTAGCGCGCGCCGGCTCGCATGACGACAAGCGGATAGCGCGAACGATCCAGCTCAACCCCGTGATTCAAGGTCGCCTCCGTATCGAGGGACGCCGCTCCGACGCGGGATACGGATGGACAGAGGGAGCTCCTGGATCATGCGGGGTCGTGAACGTCCCGCCCGGCGCAGAAGGGCGATACTATTGAGTAAGAACAAAGCGGTTCGAGGATGTCAAGGCTCGCCTCGCGGGCCACGCGGAGCAGCGCGACGAGCCTCGATCGCCGTCGCGTCGCAGCGCGATGCGTCGCCCACGAGCCCGGAGCAGGCGCGGCGGCGAGCGTGAGGGCGGTGAGCGCGGGAGAGGCGCGGGAGAGGCGGGGAGGGCGCGAAAGGGGGCGAGGGCGCCGGCGCGGCGCGCCGACCGACCTCGCCTCTCGCGGGAGCGCGTGGGGGAGGGGCTCAGTTGACCGGCGGGACCTCGGTCTTGCAGCCGACGCGCAGCTCGACCTGACCGCCATCGCGGAACTGGGTGCATGTCGCGGGGCACATCACGATCTTCGTCGGCGTGCCGCCGGTCGCGGGGTCGACGTCGTAGTACCAGCCGCCGGCGGCCGCGTCGCAGCTCGCCTCGTCGGCCACGTAGAAGATCGTCGACGGGTCGTTGCCGTCCGGCCGCGCGTGCTGGACGTTGAGCGTCCCGTAGTCGAGCGTCTGCCCGGCGGACGGCGCCGGGACCTGGTACTCGCACGCGAGGCTCTTGCCGCGGATCTCGGTGAGCGCGTCGAGGAACGCCTGCGTCACGTCGGTGTTCGTGTCGATGAAGAAGGCCGACGTCGTCCCGCCGCCCTCGGCGATCCGGTCCATCGTCGTCTGCGCGCCGTCGTCGTTGCCGTCGAAGACGCCGATCACGAAGGTGGAGATGCTCGGCGTGCCGCTCAGCGCCTCGCTCGCGATCTCCGCGATGCCGCCGGCGCTCAGGGGATCGCACTCGGTGGGCATCCCGTCGGTGGCGAGCACGGTGACAACCCGGTGCGTCGGGTTCGCCTCGGCGTGGGCGCGGGCCTGCTGGAGCGCGCCGGCGAGGGCGCCGGAGGTGGGCGTCGCGCCGAGCGGATCCTTCTGCGCGATCGAGGCGACGAGCGCCGCGGCGCTGGCGTCGTCGAGCGGCGTGATCGGGACGGCGGGCGCCGCGTAGACGTCGGGGTTGCACGAGTCCGGGTGCGCGCACTCGCTCTCGGTGAGCTGCTCGCACGTCCCCCCGCGGTTTCGGCAGCTCCCGCCCGCGGGCGCGCACAGGTCGCCGCTGACGGAGCACTTGCCGAGGGGGATACAGGTGTCGCGGGACCCGCAATCGTCGTTCGTGTCGCAGACCTTGAGGGGCGTCGCGTTGCGGCAGATCCGCAGCTGGCACGGCCCGTTGGCGCCGCACTGCGAGCTCTCCGTGCAGGTCTCGGGCACGCCGGGGTCGCGCAGCGGGAAGTACTGGAGCCCGACGCCGAGCCCCGCCGACTGCGGGTCGATGAAGAACGCCTCGAGCGCCTCGGTCACGGCGTCCCACTTGGTGACGCGGGTCGAGAGCCGCTCGTCCATCGACCCCGATGCGTCGAGCATGATGTAGAGATCGAGCGGCACGAGCTCCGCCGTGCTCGTCTCACCCGCGCACGACATGTCGCCCCCCGCGCCCTCGCCCGAGCCGCTGCTCGGCCCCGCCTGGGTTCCTCCGGGCTCACCACCCGGGCCGTAGCCCGCGCTGGAGCTCACCCCCGCGCCCGCGCCCGTCCCCGTGCCGGTGCCAGCGCCCCCGCCCGACCCCGAGCCGGACGCGTCTCCGCCGGTCCCCCCGCCGAAGACCGAGCCATTGGACCCACCGCACGCCGCGAGGATCACGCTGATCCCTGTCGCCGCGAGCGCCACCCTCGTTGACCGGTTCTCCATGAAAGTATCGAAACACCCCGGAAGACCTTTGTCGAGTGTGCGCTGAATCGAGCCCCACCCAGAAGATGGTCAGATGTGGTGTCGGGTGAGACGCTCTATCAGGGGTGCGGGGGACATCCGGATTCAGGGGTGTCTTGGAGAGCAGGCAGCATGCGGGCGCACGGGCGCTCCGCGCCGCCGAGCGCCCCGGACCGCGGGCCGATCCGAGGCGTCGCGGGCCCTGGAGGACATGGGGTATCGGGGCGTCGTGTGCCTTGACGCACAGGGCGCCTCGGGGGCGCAGGGGGCTTTGCGGCGCGGGCGGCTCCGGAGCGCAGGGGCTCCGGAGATTAGGATTGCTTCTTGGGCCCGACGAGGCTGCGGAGGACGGCGCGGGCGACCTCGGCGCCCGTGGCGTCTCGCATGCTCACGGGGATCTGGTACTCCCGGCGCTCGCTGGTGTCCGGGACAGGGCACTCGCAGACGGCGCGGATCGTGCCGCGAGACTTCTTCAGGTACTCGATCGAGAGGCCCGCGACGATGAACCGGGCGTCGTCGGGCAGCGAGTAAGCCAGCGCGGTGTTGGCGGTGAGCTCGGCGAGGTTGACCAGGGCGACGGCGTGCACCGAGCGGAGGTGGTTGCGCAGCCCGGGACGGTCGCGCATCGTCACCTCCGCGCGGCCGCGCTCGAGGACCTCGATCCGAGCGCCGATCGTCCCCGTGTAGGGCGCCATCCTGCCGAGGAGCGTGCTGAACAGACGCTTGCCCCCGGGCATGTGGCGCAGCCTGTCCCAGAGGTCGCGGAGGACGTTGCGGCGCGAGGTCGCCGTGAGCGAAGCGAGGGAGAGATCGGAGAGGTTCATGCGCTGGATCCGCGTTGCGGAGGCGGCAGCGTGCCTCAAGTCGCCCGCGCGCGCACCTGGAATGCAGCGGCCGTCCGCCTCGCCCGCTCCGGCTCACGGCCAGGGCGACGATCTCGTCCGCTCCGCCGGTCGGCTCTTGCGTTTCTTGCGTTCCAGGAGCCCTCCCTGGGCCGCGAAAAAGGGCCTGAAAGAGCAATTCGCACCGCGAATTGTCCATCTGTCGGACATTGAATCGTTGGATGTGTCGTCCGGGGCGCCAGCGCCGCGTCTTCGCGCAGTTTCCGCTGTGTTTGGGGCCCACGGGGGGCGGCGGGCGGCCGCCCGGGGCCAGCGCGGGCCGCGAGGCGCCTGCCGCGCGCGATAAACCCCCGTCTGGCCCCGGAATTTGGCATATGTATGACACGACCTCGCCGCCCGGGCCAAGGTGGTCCACCCGAGAAGGAGCGAGCTTTCGAGCTGCTCTTTCGTGAGAAGACGTTCGCGCTCGTATGGCGCTGGTTGACGCGCCTGGGAGTCCCGCTGCGCGACCGTGGAGATCTCGCGCAGGACGTCTTGCTCTCTGCGTACCTGAGCTTCGACAACTACAAACCTGAGATCTCCCGGCCCGAGAGGTGGCTGAACCGTATCGCGGTCCACACGGCCGCGCACTACCGCGAGCGGGCCCAGCACCGCTACGAAGAGCTCGTGTCGGAGGAGGAGTTCCCGGTCCTCGTCGACCAGTCCAAGACCCCGGACGAGCTGATGATCTCGGACCAGGAGCGGCTCATGGTGCTCGAGCTCCTGCACCACCTCGACGTCGACGCGCACTCGATCCTGGTCGCGCACGACCTCGACGGCGTCCCGATGGCCGACATCGCGCAGCAGCGCGGCATCCCGCTGTCCACGGCGTACAAGTGGCGCGCGCGCGCGCTCGCGCTGTTCCACGACATCGTCGCGAAGCGCCGGCGCGAGGACCGCAAGAAGGAGGGCCCGCGCTTCGTCGTGCCCGTGGATCTGGCCGCGCTCGTCGCGTCGGCGCGGGTCGCGCCGCGCGTGCCCGACGACGTGCGGCTCTCGATCCTCCGCGGCGTGCAGGAGGCGGCGCGGGCGCTCGAGGACGGCGCCGCCGGCAAGGCGGCCAGCGGCGCCGGCAAGGCGGCCAGCGGCGCCGGCAAGGCGCTGAGCGACGCCTCGGCGTGGCTCAAGGGGCTCTGGAAGCTCGTGTCGACCGCGGGCGTGGGGCCGGTCATCGCCGCGCCCGTCGCCGTGACGGCTGTCGCGGGGGCGCTCTGGCTCGCGCGCCGCGCCCCGGACCAGCCGCCCGCGCCGGAGGTGATGCACGTCGGGCCCGCCATCACGGCGGCGGTGCCGCCGCCGCCCGTGGCGCCGGAGCCGCCGGCGGTGGAGCCGGAGCCGGCGGTCGTCGAGCCGGAGCCGCCCCCTGTCGCCGCGGAGCCTGTCGAGCCGCCGCCGAGGAGCACCGCGGCGGCGCGACGCCCGCGCCCCCCGGAGCCGGTCGAGCCCGCGCCGGAGCCCGTGGCGCCGGCGCGGGAGGTCACCACGCCCGGAGGCGACAGGGACATCGCCCTGTTCGAGGCGTGCAGCGAGGCGGTGCAGCGGCGCGAGCCGCTCCGGGCGATCGCGGCGCTGGAGCGGTACGAGCGCGAGATGCCGAAGAGCGCCTTCGGGTCGGAGCGGACGGTGCTCTGGATCCGGGCGCTGCGGCTCGCGGGGCGCCTCGGCGAGGCGCGCGCCCTGCTCGAGCAGGCCCGGCTCGATCCGGCGATCAGCCAGCGGCTCCTCGACGAGCTCGAGGACAGCCTGATCGTGCCGTGAGCGGCGCGGGGCTCGCGGGGCGCGCTGGGCTCAATCGCCCGCATACGTGCCGAAGCTCGCGCTGCGGCTCGAGGAGATCTGCGGCGCGGCCTGGCCCACCTGCACGACGGCGGACAGGAACGCGGCCGGCTTGAGCCCCTCGTCGGGGCCCGCCTCGTTGGTGATGTACTCCAGCCCGAGGCCCGCCAGGAAGCCGAACGACGTTGTGTTGCCGCCGGATCCGAGGATCGGGACCGTCGGCGCGACGCCCAGGTAGCCGAGCAGGCCGACGCGCCCCTCGCCGAGCGTCTGCACGAAGCCCCCGAGCTGCGCCGCGACAGGGAAGGCCCGGCGCTCCACCGGGTCGTAGCGGTCGATCGCGAGCGCCACGCCGACGGCGCTGAGCACGCTGCGCGTGACGAGGGGCTTCTCCACCCACGGCGCGCGCGTGATCTGCAGCGTCGCGAGCATCGCCGGGACGGTCAGGTAGGCGCGGAAGCAGCTCCCGGCGCCCTCGAGCGTCTCGAAATTGTCCTCCCCGCAGAGCGGGACCGAGTGGATCGCCACCGAGCCCACGAGGCGCCGGGCGCGCTCCGGATCGCCGGGCTCGTTCGAGCGCAGCGAGCTCGCGACGCGGCCCGCGTCGGACAGGAGCACCACCTTGCCCTGGGGGCTCAGCGGGTCGCTGTAGACGGCCAGCCGGAGCCGCGCGTCGCCGTCGAAGTCCTCCGCGAGCGGCGGGAGCGGGAACTCCGCGCTGCTGGGCGTGACGATCCACGTGCCGTCCTGCAGGAGCTCGATCGGCGCGCCGCCCCGCATCTGGTCGGTGCGCGTCAGCGAGACGTGGAGCGCGAGCGGCGCGACAAGGCGGTGCTTCGTCTGGCCTGTCAGCCGGATGCGGCAGTTGCCGAGCCGGAGCGGCGCCGGCGAGATGACGACGGCGCCGTGCGCGAGCGGCTGCGGGCCGGGGCGCGAGGGATCCGCGTCGGGCGCCCGGCGCGGGGGGAGGCCGGCCAGCGCCGGCGGGGCGCCCCGCGGCGGGGCTGCGTGCGCCGGCGCTGCGGGCCGCTGGCCGGCGCCCGCGGGCAGCGCGCCGGGGCCGCCCCGGGGGGGCCCGGCCGCGGCGCGCGGCGGCGCAGGGCCGCCCGGCGGGGCCGAGGGCGACCCCGGGGGCCCGGGCGGCGGCGCGCTCGCCGGCGGCGGGAGGATCCCGAGCGCCGCGCGGGGCGCGATCGGCGTGGGGCCGCAGTCGACCTTCAGGTCGTCGGCGAGCGGATCGGGGAAGAGGAGCCGCGCGGGGTTCGACTCGACAAGGTTCTCGAGCGGCGGGATCGTGACCCTGTAGGTCGCGTTGACCACGTTGCCCGCCGCGGGCGCGTGGAGGTTGAAGGCGGTGAGGCGCAGCCAGCCGCCGCCAGGGAAGACGCGCAGCACCTTGCCATCGGGGCGCCCGCAGCCGCCCGAGGCGACCTCGAGGACCGGCACGGTGAACGTGCGCTGGAACGGCTGCACCCGGGCGTTGCCGCAGCTATCGACGATGGCGAGGTAGTGGAAGTCGGCCATCTCGGACTGCTTCGGCCACTGCATGCCCAGCGTGAGCTCGCCCGCGTCGGGCGGCGGCGGCTCCGGCCGGCCGTCGCGGCAGACGTCCACGCGCTCGGGCGATGGCGCGGCCGGCGCGCCCGGGGGAGGCGGCGCGCCCGGCGTACCCGCGGGCGACCGCGCGACGTCCGCCACGGGGCGGTACGCGCAGACGTGCCGGTACGACCGGCGGCCGAGGAGCACCGGATCGAAGTCGAGCAGGCGCTGGCCGTCCTCGGTGATGCGCCCCCAGACCGTGAGCGGGAGGGGCAGCGTCGGGGTCTGGAGCTTGATCGAGCGGAGGATCTGGTCCCCGATCGCGCTCTGCCCGGGATCGCCTGTCTGCGCCGCGCAGCCGCCGCCGCTGCACAGCCAGCGGCCGCCCCGGCGCGCCGCCTCGATCGGGACCGGATCGGTGTCGCGCACGCTCATCCAGACGCGGCGCGCGTCCGGGAAGATCTCCGGCCCGCCGCCCGCCGCCGCCGCCGCGGCCGTGCCCGCCGGGGCGCGCACGACCTGCAGGCTGCCGCCGAAGTCGGCGGGGACGGCCATCGGCGCCGCGCCGGCCGCGCTCCGCGCGGCGGCCTGCGCCGCCGCGGGCGCGTCGCCCTCCGCCCCCCCGGCGTCGGGCTCGTCCTGCGCCGGCGCGGCCGCGGGCGTCACGAGCGCGGCCGCGAGCGCGGCGGCCGCCAGGAGCATCGCGGATCTGCGCGCGCTCACGGCGAGCCCTCCTCGCGGGGCTCCGGCCCTGGCTCGGGTTCCGGCTCCGGTTCCGGCTCGGGTTCCTCTTCTTCCACTTCCGGCTCCGGCTTCGCCTCGACCACGGTGATGGGCTCCGAGGTGCACTCCGGGCTCGCGAGCAGGCGGGGCGTCACCCGGAGCTCCGTCGTCCCCGGCGCGACGGCGATGCCCTGGATGATCGTCGCCTCGCTCTCCTCGCCGCGCAGGGTCACGGACGCCTCGCCGAGCGCGATCACCTGATCGTCGCCGACGGCGAGGTCGACGGGGACGGCGATGCGCACGCGCTCGGCATTGTAGGCGCTCACCTCGAACAGATCGCCCGGCGTCCCCGCGGTCACGACGCTCCGGAGGGCGCGCACGCGGAGCAGGCGCGGCTCGGGGTCGACGGTGAACGACGGGCTCGGCTCGATCACCTTCTGCCCCGAGCTCACGGCGAGCCTCACCTCGCCGCCGAGATCGCTGAAGCACACGGTGAACGGCGGGCTCTCCCCTGTCGGGCCGAGCAGCGCGCGCAGGCGCGTGGCCCGCTCGCGGCAGTCGGGGGTGAGCGAGAGGGCGGCCTCGCTGTGCAGCGACTCGATGATCACGGGGGCGTGCTCCACCACGCCCGGCGCGTTCTGGGGGGGCGACGCGCGGACGCGCGCCTCGCGCGCCCGGATCGCGCCCGGCCGCCAGGTGGCGCCGAGGTCGTCCGGGAGCGGGCCGAGCGTGCACGTGAGGGGCAGGTACGTCGCGAGCACCCGGTCGCTCTCGCCGAGGCCGCCCGCGATGAGCGCGAAGTTCGTGGCGTCCTCGGGCAAGCCGGCGGGGAGCACGGTGATCGGCAGCTCCTCGGTGCGGTCGGCCCAGGCCACGACGAGCCGCGCCTCGCCGGACCAGTCGCCCTCGGAGGCGGCGGCGAGCCGGGCGTAGCCCTGCGTGCCGGCCGTGCAGCGGAACGCGCCGTCCTTCACCCCGCACGAGGCCCCGTCGCCCTGCGTGTCGTCCGCCGGGTGGAGCGAGAGCGCCTCGCTCGGGACCACGCGGACCTCGACGTAGGCGCCGTAGGCCGGCTCGTTCGCCTCGGTGAGCTTGAGCGAGACCTCGGTGCGCCACGGGCTCTGGCGGGGGAGCACCGGCTTGCCCGCCGCGTCGAGCGTGTCGGCCGCGAACAGCGGCCCCGCGACGTCGGCGCGGAGGTCGACCTGCCCGCTCCCGGCGAGCGGGTAGCCGCGCTCGATGCAGGCGCCGGCCAGGAGGAGCGCGCCGCCGGCAGCCGCCGCGAGGAGCGGGGCGGGGGGGCGATGCGGCGCGCGGAGCGCGCGAGAGGCGTGGAGCGCGCGAGAGGCGTGGAGCGCGCGAGAGGCGTGGAGCGCGCGAGAGGCGTGGAGCTCGCCCGAGGCGCGGGGCCAGCGCGCGGCGGGGGGCATGGCCCGTCGAGGCGCGCTCACCTCTGGTAGATCTCGGTGTACTCGGTGCCGAGCGGGTGGCGGTGCCACGCGTAGGCGGTCTGCGGGAATCCGCTCTCGTCCGTGTAGTCGCACGGGCCGAGCTCCCACTCGGTGTGCCAGGCGCTCGCGCCGGTCGTGGGGTCGACGGACATGGAGTGGGCGGTCACGTCGATCTCCGGCTCGACGCCGTCGTGCACGAGGCGCGCGGCCTCGTCGACGTAGCGCTCGAGGACCGCGACGGGGACGCGCGCCACGCGCCTGCCGGGCATCGGGATGAGGAACACGTCGCTCTCGTCAACGGTGCTGGTCATGGACTCTTTCCTGGCGGGCAGCGGGGGACGGCCGCTGGGCGGCGGAGCGCCGCGCCGGCTCCACGGCCGCGCGCCGCGCCGGGGTGCGGGCTCTGGCTGATGCTCGGCGCTGTCCCTCCACGCTGCCTCGAGCATACCCGCATCGCGCGGCGCGCGGGAGCGCATCGCGCGGCGCGCGGCGCGCGGGAGCGCTGGGCGGCGCAGGTCGAGCGGCCCGCGTCGATCGGGTCGGCGAGCTCGCGAGGTCCCGTCGGAGAGCCCCCGCCAGACAGCCCGAAGCCGTCCCCGCGCCCTCGTTCGGGGCGGGCGGGACGCCGTCAACCCATCCGGGCGAGGTGGCGCGTCCACGCCGAGACGCTGGCGCCCGTCTCTCGGGGGACGCGCCTCCACGAAAAAGATGGGTGGCACCCATCTCCCGGTGGACGTGCCTCCACGAAAAGATGGGTGGCACCCATCTCCCGGTGGACGTGCCTCCACGAAAAGATGGGTGGCACCCATCTCCCGGTGGACGTGCCTCCACGAAAAGATGGGTGGCACCCATCTCCCGGTGGACGTGCCTCCACGAAAAGATGGGTGGTGCCCATCTCCGCGGTGGACGTGCCTCCAAGACTTCCCTGGTGCCGCGGAGCGATCGGCATGAAGGTCAATGTTTTCAATTGGTTCGGATCGATGCTCGACCGCGCTGGCTTCCGGTGTGGCCCAACGCGGGCCCAACGAATAGGCGTTTGCGGGACTGCGCCGGAACCTCGCCGCCGCTGCTGCTCAGGCGCAGTCCCGCAAACGCCTATTCGTTGGGTTCGCGAGCAACCGTGACCGGCGCCGCCGGAAGGAGCCCGAAAAGGTGACTCTGCACGAGATGCCTTTGTGGAGGCGTGCGAAAAAACGATGCCGTCGCGCGGAGCTAAGTGTTCTGGGAGGCGCCGCAGAGGGGCCAAAAATGGGGGAAACGAAGGGGGCGGCGGCGCCACAGCACACTCAGGCGCACGGCCGACGTCGTCCAGCTCAGAGCGCGACCGCCGGCGCGCTGTCGACCGCGGCGGCGGCCCGCCCAGGGCGTCGCGGCGGGTCGTGCTCGCTCGTGGCGCTGGCACACGGGCTACGTCGTGCAGCCAGGGGACACGGCCGTCCGGGCGCTCCCACGGCTATGTGGACAGGCCGCCGGCGCCAGCAGCTTGACGAACACTGGCGCCGCCGACATCTGCGCAGTGGGCCATGCTCTGGACGGTACCACTCATGTTCATTGTGACGCTCTCCTCTAGGTTGCGTTAGATGCCCAATCCTGTCATCAGAAGAATTGGTTGCGTCGCCACGTTTTTCCGGCTGTGCCAAAGGGGGGAAGTAACCGATGAGAAGAAGAGGATAGAGAAGAGCGCCCGAGAGACAGCTCGGAGAGTACGACAAGTAGCACATGTTCAGGTTCCGGTGATACCACCGGAGACGGCCAGACTTATGTGTTCTGTAGCGATGCCTGTAGTTCGAAGTGCCCGCCGGCCGGGGTCAACGGCTTCTCGCCAACTATCTTCAAATTCGTCACGACGATCCCCGACGATGGAACAGGTGAATCGGGCGGCTGGCAACAGGCCTCCGTTCGCCTGAAGGTCAAGCGGTGGGTCGAGGTGTATCCGGAGTTCTGGGAGTGTCCGCAGATGACGTTTGGGATGCCAGTGCGGAACGCGGCCCAGGGGCATATCCCAGCGGATGAGGCCGCGCGCATCAGCGCCGACGTGGCGAGCAAAGCTTCGCGTAAAGTGATGAGGGCAAACCTCGCTATCCCGCAAGGGATCTACTGCGTCAGGTTGAAGGATGAGATGGACGTCGGCCTCCGCAAGCGTGTAGCTGGATCCAGAGTCACACAGCCATGAAGCACGCGGTCGAGGAATTGTTCAGCGTCGTATACCGCTACTACCCTCGGCGGGTTCCGTACGAGGATCCTGGTCGCGTGCAAACAGAAGAGGATCGACGGCTGGTGGACGCCCGTCGTCGAGCCGGCGCCGATTGCGAGCGGTGGCTCGGCATGTTGCGGCGCCTACGTGAACAGTTTCCCGAGAACAAGATCGACAATCTGTCAGCCCATCTCGCGGCGGGAAGTCACGACGCATGTTACTCCGGCTCGCTCTATCTTCCGAAGGTCGCCGGCGAACACCGGCATACAATTGAATTAAGAGTGAGCTTTTTGGTTCCTTATTACATCGTCTACAGTTCGCGCCTCGTTGAGGATCGCGAGGAGATCGAGAGGGAGAAGACGCTCCGCGCGACGCCACCTCGCGCCGTCACGATCTTCGTGCATGATACGGCCTACGTCCTACCCGCCTGGGTTGGCAAGCTGATCAGGCGGATCAAGCCCGAGCTCGTTGAGCCGCCTTCCGTGGAGGACGAACCCACGCGGCAGGTCATCTGCTTCGATCCATCGCCCGATGAGCAGCCGTACGCTGCGGGGATCGCCGAAGAGATCGAAGCGACATGGGGATACGAGCGCATGCCGCCGGAGATCGGCGCCGTGGTCGTGCCGGACGTGGCGACCAATCTACGACGTCTGGGAGCGGCCAGGTTATACGATTGCCTGTTTTCAGACGCACGATAAGCCGTTGATGCTCCGGCGCGCCATCAGGGTCGTTCACCCCCGGCTGCTGCCGCCCCCGCCGCCGTGGCCGACGCCGCCCTTCTTCCCGTCCTCACCACGGACACCGATCCATCCATCGTCGCTGAGGAAGCCGGGACCGAAGGCGCCACCCGCGCGACCGCCGTCTGCGCCGTCTGCGCCATCGTTCCCGTCCTTGCATCTCGTGGCGTCCGCGCCGACCCCTCCGCGGCCATCGCGCTCCGAAACCTCCACGGGCGCCGGCTTTCCCGGGGCGCCATCGCCGCCGACGTCGAGTCCGCCGTAGCCGCCCGTCGACTCGATAAGGAGTGTGAGGCAACGAGCTATCCCGCGATATCGACCACGAAGACCACCACCCATGAGCTGCCCTCCGCGCCTCCGCCTCACCACGAGCCCCAAAGGATCAGTCCCGCTTGCTCGGTGGTCGCCACTGGCGCAGCGCGGAGGCCCCCCGCGGCCGGCTCGGTCACCGTTCTTTCAGCAGAAAGGCGGCGTCACGAGGTGGCCTTGAAGGCAGTCATGCCCTTGTGGCACCGAACCGGCGATCCGAGCGCGGCAGGCGGCCCCGCCGCCGCGGGCCCACGCTCGCGGGCGACGCCCGCGCAAGGGGACCTCGTCCAGCTCCGGATGTGCAGCCGCGAGGACGACGCTCACGACCCTCCGCGCCCCCTCCGGCCTACTTCGAGAGCTGCCCGCCGTCGACGGCCAGCGAGTGCCCGTTCACGAACGACGCGTCGTCGGAGCAGAGCCAGACGATCACCCGCGCGACCTCGTCGACCCGGGCCGGGCGGCCCGCCGGGATGTCGGCGATGTACGGATCGATCAGCCCCGGGTAGTTCTTCATCGTGCTGTCGATGAGCGGCGTGCCCGCGACCACCGTGGGCGCGACAGCGTTCACGCGGATCCCTTGCTTCGCGTAGCTGAGGGCCGCCGACTTCGTGAGCCCCTCGATCGCGTGCTTCGTCGCCACGTAGATCGATCCCGTCGGCGCGGCGACGTGGCCCATGATCGACGACAGGTTGACCACGCTCCCGCCGCCGCCCTGCCGCACCATCTGCCGGAGCTCGTGCTTCATGCACAGGAACGTGCCCTTGCAGTTCACGGCCATCATCCGGTCGAACACCGCGTCGTCCGCCTCGGTGATGGGCACCACGTCCTCGTTGATGCCCGCCGAGTTGACCGCGCAGTCGAGCCGGCCCCATCGCTCCACGACCGTCGCGACGAGCGCCTCCACCTCGGCGGGGACCGTGACGTCGACGCGCGCGAAGACGGCCGCGCCGCCGCGGGCCTCGATCTCGCCCACCACCTCGCGGCACTCCGGCTCGCGACGGGCGGCGACGACCACCCTCGCGCCCGCCGCCGCGAGCGCGAGCGCCGCGCCTCGCCCGATCCCCGAGCTGCCGCCCACCACCAGCGCGACCTTGCCATCCAACGCCATGGACATGTTCTCTCCTCCCATCGACACGACAGCATAGACCGGCGGCGGCCGAGCGCGGTGAGCGGGCGCCCTGTGGTAATCTGCCGGGCAGAGAGGCCCGCCGCACACGCGGGTAACGAGGGCTCTACGCCCGTGCTATCAGCCATGAGCTCACACGACGGACCGACGAGCGCAGCTCAGCCCCGCGCGGCCGTGGCTTCCCCGGACGAGCGTATGGCACGAGAAGGGCCACCTTGATGAGCATTCCGACCGAGCCCATCGGCAGCATCCCCAGACCCGCAGCCCTGATCGAGGCCGTGTCCACCCGGGATCACATGGATCCCGTCCTCGGCGCGCTCTACGACGAGGCGGTCAGGGACACTGTCGACCGCTTCGAGGCCACGGGCTCGCCGGTGATCACCGACGGCGAGCAGCGCAAGGTTCATAATTTCTGGACGTACAGTGTTCACGGGCTGCCGAACATGGCGCCGGATGGGTTCAAGATCCCCTTCACGGCGGGCCACGTGCGCAGGATGCCCCGGCTCCTCCAGGGGCCCTTCAGGTACCGGGTGCGCGCGAGCCAGCACCTGGAGGTCGCCCGGCGGTACGCGCGCGCGCCCATCAAGCAGGCGGTCATCTCGCCCTCGGCGCTGAGCCTGCTCTACCCCGCCGAGGGGATCCCGGGCTACTCGCGCGACAGGTTCATCGACGACCTGCTCACCGAGCACGAGACCGAGGTCCGCGGCTGCCTCGAGATGGGCGCCCACAAGGTCCAGATCGACTTCACCGAGGGGCGGCTGGCGATCAAGATCGATCCGACAGGCGCCCTCCTGACCAGCTTCATCGATCTCAACAACCTCGCCCTGTCGCGCTTCTCCGCCGCAGAGCGAGCGCGCCTCGGCGTCCACACCTGCCCCGGCGGGGATCGCGACTCCACGCACAGCGCCGACGTCGACTACGCCGAGCTCCTGCCCAGCCTGTTTCACCTGAAGGTCGGGAGCTTCTACGTCGCGCTCGCGGGCGAGCGGGATCCGGTCCGGGTCCTGAAGATCATCCGCGAGCACCTCAGGCCGGATTGCCGGGTGTTCGTCGGGGTCGTCTCTCCGATCGATCCGCGCGTCGAGGCGCCCGAGGAGGTGCGGGACCGCGTCCTGCAGGCCGCCGCGTACATCCCGATCGATCAGCTCGGCACCACCGACGACTGCGGCTTCTCGCCCTTCTGCGACGACACGTCCACGAGCCGGGACACGGCCTTCGCGAAGATCCGAGCGCGCGTCCTCGGCACACGCCTCGCGGCCAGGATGCTCGGAGTCGACGATGGCTGACCCGGAAGAAGAAGAGCTGCTCCTGCGCTCCGTCGCCTTGCAGAACGCGCAGAGCATCCTCGTCGCGCGCCAGCGCGCCGAGCAGGAGCTCCTTCGCACCAAGGAGGCGCTCGAGGCGAGGACCGCGGAGCTCGCCCGGTCCCTGGCGATGATGCGCGCCACCCTGGAGTCCACGACGGACGGGATCCTCGTCGTCGATCGGGACGGCCACGTGACCGACTTCAACGAGAAGCTCTTGCTGCTCTGGCAGCTGCCGCGGGAGGCGCTCGCGCCGATGCAGCACCAGGTCGTCCTCGATCGGATCGCGCAGCGCTTCGAGGACCCCGGGCGCTTCCTCGAGCGCGTGCAGGAGATCCAGCGGACCGCGCCCCGCGAGAGCTACGACCTGCTGGAGCTCGCGGACGGGCGGGCGTTCGAGCGGTTCTCGAAGGTCCAGACCGTCGACGACCGCGACGTCGGCCGCGTCTGGACGTTGCGCGACATCACCGAGCGACGGCGCGCCGAGGTGGCGCTGCAGGACGAGACGCGGGTCCTCGAGCTGCTGAACCGGACCGGGAGCGCCATCGCCTCGACGCTGGACGTGCAGACGCTGCTGCAGTCGATCACCGACGCGGCCACGCAGCTCAGCGGCGCGGAGTTCGGCGCGTTCTTCTACAACATGCAAGGCGAGGCCGGCGACGCCTTCCAGCTCTGTATCCTGTCGGGGGCGCCGCGGGAGGCCTTCGAGCCCCTCGGGCACCCGCGCGCCACCGATCTGTTCGGCCCGACGTTCCGCGGCGAAGCGCCGATCCGCAGCGACGACGTCCTGCTCGACCCCCGCTACGGGAGGATGGCGCCGCACAACGGCATGCCCGCCGGGCACCTGCCGGTGCGGAGCTACCTCGCGGTCCCGGTCACGTCCCGCGCCGGCGAGGCGATCGGCGGGCTGTTCTTCGGTCACAGCCAGCGCGCCGTCTTCACCGAGCGGACCGAGCGCCTGATCCTGGGGGTCGCGGCGCAGGCCTCCGTGGCGATCGACAACGCGCGGCTCTACGAGCACGTGAAGCGCGCCGCCGACGAGCGAGCGCGGCTGCTCGATGGCGAGCGAGCGTCCCGCGCCGAGCTGGAGCGCGTCAGCCTCATGAAGGACGAGTTCCTCGCGACCCTGTCCCACGAGCTGAGGACCCCGCTCAACTCCATCCTCGGCTGGTCCGAGCTCTTGCTCGAGGGGGGCCAGGACGCGGAGCTGCGGCAAGGCCTCGAGACGATCGCCCGCAACGCCAGGGCGCAGGCGAAGCTCATCGACGACCTGCTCGACATGAACCGGATCATCTCCGGCAAGGTCCGGCTCGACGTACAGCGCACCGACCTCACCGCGGTCGTGGACGCGGCGGTGGACTCGGTGCGCCCGTCCGTGGAGGCCAAGGAGATCCGCCTCCGCAAGATCATCGACCCGCTCGCGGGGCCGGTCGCCGGCGATCCGAACCGGCTGCAGCAGGTGGTGTGGAACCTCCTGTCGAACGCGGTGAAGTTCACGCCGAGGGGCGGCACGATCGACGTGCTGCTCGAGCGGGTGAGCTCTCATATCGAGATCACGGTCAACGACTCCGGGGTAGGCATCTCCCCCGAGTTCCTGCCGCAGATGTTCCAGCGCTTCCGGCAGGCCGACTCCTCGACGACGCGCAGGTTCGGCGGCCTCGGCCTCGGGCTCTCGATCGTGAAGCAGCTCGTCGAGCTCCACGGCGGCACCATCCACGCCGAGAGCCCGGGGGCGGGGCAGGGCTCCACGTTCGTCGTGTGCCTGCCGCTGCAGGTCGTCCGCGAGGCGCCCGATCGCGAGCACCCGACCAGCGCGAAGGCCGCCCCGGCGCCGCGGGGCGAGATCGCCCTCGCGGGGATCAAGGTCCTCGTTGTCGAGGACGAGGCGGACGCGCGAGAGCTGATGAGGCACGTGCTCGCCCGGAGCAAGGCAGAGGTCATCACGGCGTCGTCGGCGATGGAGGGCTTCGAGCTCCTGAGGACCGAGCGCCCCGACGTGGTGGTCAGCGACATCGGGATGCCGCAGAAGGACGGCTATCAGTTCATGCGGGAGGTCCGCAGCCTGCCGCCGTCCGAGGGCGGGCGGGTCCCGGCGATCGCCCTCACGGCGTTCGCGCGCTCCGAGGATCGGACCAAGGCGATGCTCGCGGGCTACCAGGTGCACCTCGCCAAGCCGATCGAGCCGCGAGAGCTGGCGGCCACCATCCGCAGCCTCGCGGGGCGCACCGGGGACGTCCTCGAACGCAGGGAGTGACGCGATCGAACGGACGCGCTCCCGCCTCCCGCGGACACCTCGCCCTGGACGGCGCTGCCGAGGCCGGCGCGCGGGCGCCCTGTGGTAAGCTGCGCCGCCGCGGCCTTCACGAGGTGGTCCCTACCGCGATCGTCCCATGCTGCACCAAGAGCGCCCGATCGTCCTCGGCGGCCGTTACCGTCTCCTGAGCGAGATCGGCCGCGGCGGGGCGGGCGTGGTCTACAGGGCCGACGACCTCGAGGGCGGCGTCCAGGTCGCCGTGAAGGTCCTGCTCCGGGTGCACCGGGGGGGCCCGACGCAGGCCCGCTTCGAGCGCGAGATCCGGGCGATGAGGCTCCTCGAGGCGCCCGGGTTCGTGCGCATGCTCGACGCCGGCGTCGCGCCCGAGCTCGACGACGCGCCGTTCCTGGTGATGGAGCTGCTCCGGGGCCACGACCTCGAGCACCTCGTCGCCACCGAGGGCAAGCGCCCGCCCGGCGAGGTGCTGCGCTGGCTCGGCGAGGTCGCCGAGGCGCTCGAGGTCGCCCACGCGCGGAGCCTCTTCCACCGCGATCTCAAGCCCGCGAACCTCTTCCTCGCGACCGGCGACGACGGGCGGGAGCGCGTGAAGATCCTCGACCTCGGGCTGGTCAAGGAGCTCGACCCCGGCGCGCTCGGCGCCTCGGGCGGCATCACCGCCACCGGCACGGCCGTCGGCACGCCCATCTACATGGCGCCCGAGCAGGCGCGCGGGCGCGCGGGCCAGATCGGCCCCGCGGCGGACGTGTGGGCGATCGGGCTCATCGCCGTACGCCTGCTGACCGGCGACATCTACTGGACCGCGAACAGCATGGCCGAGCTGATGGCGGCGCTCCTTGTCATGCGGCTCTACCCGCCGTCGACGCGCTGGCGGTGGCTCCCGCCCGCGTTCGACGCGTGGTTCCTGCGGTCGTGCGACCGCGATCCGGCCCTGCGCTTCCCCTCGGTCCGCCAGCAGAGCGTCGCGCTGCGCGCCGCGCTCGAGGGGTACTGCGCGCCCGCCGAGCTGGCCGACGCCGAGGGGCCCGGGTCGACAGCGGGCGGCGCGCCGGCGGACATGCTCAGCACCGAGACCATGGAGGTCGCCGGCACGGTCGAGGCCCCCTCGCAGCGCCTCGCGCAGGCCGCTTCCCGGGCCGCCGCGGGCGCCGCCGGCCGCGATCCCGCCGGCGGCTCGTCGGGGCCCGCCGCGCCGCCGCCGCCCGGCCTGAGCGCGTCGCCGCCGCTCGCCGCGGACGCGTCGCCGGAGCCCGAGCGGCCGCGGCACAACCTCCCGGTCCAGCGCACGGCGTTCGTGGGCCGCGCCCGCGAGCGCGCCGAGATCGCGTCGCTCGTGCTCGATCCGAGCGCCGGCCTGCTCACGCTCACCGGCGTCGGCGGCACCGGCAAGACCCGGCTCGCGCTTCAGGTCGCCGAGGACCTCGTCCCCGTGTTCACCGGCGGCGTCTGCTTCGTCCCGCTCGCGTCGCTGCGCGACCCGGCGCTCGTGCCCTCCGCGATCGTGCAGGCGCTCTGCCTCGGCGAGGGCGGCGCGCGACCGGACCTGGAGCGCGTGGTCCAGTTCCTTCGCGACCGTCGTTTTCTGCTGTTGCTGGACAACCTCGAGCACCTGACGGCCGCGGCGCCGGTCGTCGCGCACCTTGCCGCGAGCTGCCCGCGCCTCTCGCTGCTCGTGACGAGCCGCGCGGCCCTGAACCTCTCGGGCGAGCGGCGCTTCGTGGTGCCGCCGATGGAGCTGCCGGAGCCGCGCGAGGTCACGGTCGACGTCGCGCTGGCGAGCTCGGCGGTGAGCCTGTTCTGCCGCCGCGCGTCGGTGATCAAGCCCGGCTTCCAGCTCGGCCCGGGCAACGTCGCCGAGGTCGTGGAGATCTGCGCGCGCCTCGACGGCCTGCCGCTCGCCATCGAGCTCGCCGCGTCGCGCCTGCGCGTCCTCACGCCCGCGGCGCTGCTCGCGCGCCTGCGCGACCGCGGGGCCGCCGGGCGCGGCGGCGGCGCGACAGCGGGCTCGTTCCGCCTGCTCACGGGCGGCGCGCGCGACCTGCCCGAGCGCCAGCAGACGATGCGCGCCGCCATCGACTGGAGCTACGGCCTGCTCGAGCCCGAGGAGCAGCTCGTGTTCCGCACGCTCGCCGTGTTCCCGGGCGGCTTCTCGCTGGCCACCGGGGACCGGATGTGCGCCTTCCGCGATCCGGCGCTCGACACGCTCGGGATCCTCGAATCGCTCGTCGACAAGAGCCTCTTGCTCCCTGTCGCGGGCGAGGAGCCCCGGTTCCAGATGCTCGCGATCCTCCGCGAGTACGGCCTCGAGCGGCTCGAGCAGGAGGGCGCCGCCGCCGCGTGCGACCGCCGCTTCGTGGAGCTCTCGCTGGAGCTCGCCGAGCACGCGGCCGAGGCGCTCCGCGGGCCCGAGCAGGCCGCGTGGCTCGCGGTGCTCGATCTGGAGCACGACAACCTCCGCCTCGCCCTCGAGCTCGCGCTCCGGGGCGAGGGCGAGGCAGGCGACGCGGCCGCCGCGGTCCGCCTCGCCGCCGCGCTGGCGTGGTTCTGGTACATCCACGGCCACTACCAGGAGGGACGCGCCTGGCTCGGCCGGGCGCTCGCGGGGGCGGCCGGCGTCGCGCCCGAGCACGTGGCCGCGGCGCTCCGGGGGGCCGGCAAGCTCGCGCTGCTCCAGTGCGACTACCGCGAGGCGCGCGCGCTGCTCGAGCGGGGCGCGGCGCTCTACCGCGGGCTCGGCGACGAGCGCGGGCTCGCCTCGGTGATCCAGATCCTCGGCAGCGTCGCGCGCGAGCAGGGCGACTACGAGCGCGCGCTGTCGCTGCACGGCGAGAGCCTCGCGCTGGCCACGCGCCGCGGCGACACGCTCGAGGCGGCGCACGCGCTCGGCTACACGGGCTTCGCCGCGTGGCTCTCGGGCGACGTCGCCCGCGCGGAGAGCGCGTGCCGGCTCGCGCTCGCGGAGCTCCGCCGCGCGGGGGATCGCGAGGGCAGCGCGACGGCGCTGCTCAACCTCGGCTGCGCGGCGCTCTACCGGGGGGATCTGGGCGAGGCCGCCCGCCTCTGCGAGGAGAGCGAGGGCCTGTCGCAGCAGGTGAAGTTCAAGGAGGGGATCGCCTGGACGAGCAACATCCAGGGCCTCGTCGCGATCGAGCGCGGCGACCTCGCGCTGGCCGGGCGGCGCCTGCGGGCGAGCCTCCGGCTGCACCGGGAGCTCGGCGATCTCTGGCGCTCCGCGAGCGTCCTCGAGGCGCTCGCGCGCGCGGCGGTGGGGGCGGGGAGGGCGTCGCGCGGCGCCCGCCTGCTCGGCGGCGCGGCGGCGCTGCGCGAGGCCATCGGCACGCCGGTGCCGCCCATCGAGCGGCCGGCGCTCGCCGCCTGCGTCGAGGCCGCGCGCTCCGCCCTGGGCGACGCCGCGCACGAGGCGCGCCTCGCCGAGGGGCGGGCCGCCGGGCTCGACGCGACGATGGCGGCGGCGCTGTCCGACGGAGCGTGAGAGAGGGCGCTCATGCCGTGGAGCCAGGGAGTCCCCTCATGGTGCAGCCCTCTTCAGCAGGGAGGTTGAACAGGGAGGCGGAGAGGCAGGGAGTCTTTGAGGATTCCTCTTCGCGTCTCCCGGTCTCCCCATCTCCCCGCCTCCAGGTCACCTCCGACATCGACCCCCTCGAGTTCTGCAACTGGGCCTGATGGCGGCAGCGCCCTCGGATTCAGCAGGATCCGGGAGATCCGCTCAGACCGCCGTCTCGCGCCGGTCCGACGCGCCGAGCGCACCTGGAATCGTGAAATAGAACGTGCTGCCCTCGCCGACCTTGCTCTCGGCCCAGATGCTGCCGCCGTGCGCCTCGACGATGCTCTTGCAGATGTACAGGCCGAGGCCCAGGCCTCTCCGGTCCTTCTTGCCGACCTGCCAGAACCGCTCGAAGACGAGCTCCAGCATGTCGCTGGGTATGCCAGGGCCGGTGTCGCTCACCGAGACGAGGAGCTCGCTTCCAGCGCGCTCGCCGCGAACGGAGATCCTCCCGCCCGGCGCGGTGAACTTGATCGCGTTCATCACGAGATTGGAGAGCACCTGGAACATCCGCTCCTGGTCGAAGTGCGCCGGCAGGGAGCTCTCGGCGATCACCGGCTCGATGGTGATCCCCCTCTCCAACGCGGCGGGCCGGAACATCTCCACCGTATCGACGATCAGCGCGAACGCATCGCCTCCAGCCGCGGCGGTGGCGAGCTGGCCGGATTCGATGCTCGCGACGTCCACCAGGTCGTTGATGAGCCTGCTCATCCGGGCGGCGTAGCGTCGGATCCGCTTCGCTGCCACGGCGGGCTGGCTCTCCTTGTCCTCGGCGGAGGCATCCTCGGAGAGCAGCTCCGCGCTCAAGACGATCCCGCTGAGCAGGTTTCTCAGGTCGTGGCTGACCATGCCCAGGAAGTCGTCCCGGTGCGCGATGGCGTCGTCGGAGCGGGTGCGCTCGGTCAAGAGGTGCCTGTCGGTCTTCTCTCTCTCCAGCGGCAACAGCCTGGAGAGTATCCGGGCATGCTCGGCGCGCTCGCGGCGAAGGTTGTCGTCCGCGACCGCCCGCTCGCCTCGGACGATGACGTCTTCCACCGTCCGTGCTTCGGCGACGGCCCTGCCCGCCTGGGCGGCGCGATCGGACTCCTGCGATCGCTGGTCCGCCTCCTCGCGCGCGGCGCTCAGCACCGCGTCGGAGCGCTCCCGGGCCTGGACGACAGCCGCGTCGGACCGCGCTTCGATGATCGCCCGCCGCTCGGCCAGCGCTCGATCGGTCGCGTCCCGCTCGAGGCGCAGGCTCTCGTCGGTCTCTTCCCGTTCCGGCCGCGGCTTCGCGACTTCGACCGTCATGCCCGCACGCTAGCACGAACGCGCCGCGGCCCGGCCACGGCGATCGGCCCTCCCGGCGGGCGCGTCCGCGTCGAAGGGAGGGCCGCTCCCGTCCAGCCGCACGCGCACGGCGTCGAGCGAAGGGAGCTGTCGCGCCGACATGATATCGTGATGATCGCAGCGCGCGAGACGCCCCCACCGCATTGGTCGAGAGGCCGATGCGGTGCAATTGCAAAAACTTCTGACCGTGGCATATTGGTGGCTCTCCGCAACGATGCCTGGGCCATGTCCATCCCGTCCGCCACCGACGAGTCCGCGATCGAGTACGCGATTGCCCCCGGAGACATCCTCCTCGGCAAGTACCGCGTGGAGAACGTCCTCGGGCGGGGCGCCATGGGGCTCGTCGTCGCTGCGCGCCACCTCGCGCTCGACGATCGCGTCGCGATCAAGGTGCTCCTGCCGAAATACGTGCAGGACGCAGACATTCTCCAGCGCTTTCTGAGGGAGGCGCGCGCCGCGGTGCGCATTCGCAGCCAGCACGTCGTGCGTGTCGCCGACGTCGGCACGCTGGAGAACGGCGCGCCGTACATGGTGATGGATCACCTCGAGGGGAAGGACCTCGCCGCCGTGCTCGCGGAGAGCGGGCCCCTCGCTGTGCCGCTGGCCATCGAGCTCGTGCTGCAGGTGTGCGAGGCGCTCGCCGAGGCGCACGCGCAAGGCATCGTCCACCGGGACGTGAAGCCGAGCAATCTGTTCCTCACGCGGAACGCGGACGGCTCGCCGTGCGTCAAGGTGCTCGACTTCGGTATCTCGAAGATGACGCACGCAGAGGACCACGCGCTCACGCGGGCGGGGGGCGTGCTCGGCTCGCCTCTCTACATGTCGCCCGAGCAGCTCCGCTCCGCGAGCGACGTTGACGGCCGCGCCGACATCTATTCGCTGGGCGTCGTGCTCTTCCAGCTCCTCACGGGGCGAACACCGTTCGTCGCGCAGGAGCTCGCGCAGCTCGTCTACCTGGTCACGCAGGGTGAGCCGCAGAGGCCGCGCGCGCTGCGCCCCGACATCCCGGAGCCCCTGGAGCAGGTGATCCTCGCGGCGCTCGCGCGCGATCGCGATCGCCGCTTCCCGACCGTCGCGGATCTCGCGCTCGCGCTCGTGCCGTTCGCTCCGCCGCACCTGCGAGCGGCCGCCGGGCGCCTCTTCGGCGCCCTGCGCGAGACGCTCCCGGTCCCGGCCCTGCAGGGCGGCGCGCCGCTCGCTGCCTCGGCGGCGGGGGCGGCCACGTCCGCGGCGGCCTACCCCGTCGACGGGGGAGCGCTCACGATCGCGCCGCTCGGCACGACGCACCGCAAGCCAGCGGCGCGGAGGCATACCCTCCCCGTCGCGCTCGGGATCGGCCTGGTGGTCGTGAGCGGCGGCCTGTTCCTCTGGCGCCTGTCGCCCCGAGCACCGCACCCGGTCGAGCGCGAGGCCGCGCCGGCAGACGGCCCTCGGGGCGCCGCCGCGGAGCCCCGCGCCGCGCCGCCGAGCGCCGCGCCGCCGAGCGCCGCGCCGCCCGCGGCCGTCGAGCCTTCCGCGAGCGCCGTGCCGCCGCCGTCCAGCGCCGCCGCCAGCGCGTCGGCCGGGGTGCCGCCGCCGGGGGCGCGCGCCACGGCCACCGCGGCGCCGGCGCGCGCGAAGCCGACCGGCTCGGCTCCCCCCAGACGCAGCGCGCCGCCGGTGAAGCGACCGGCCAGCGCCGACCCCTTCGATCGCGATGTCTTCTGATACCCTCGCAGAGACGATGACGCCGCTGCACGAGAGGAGCCGAGTCCGGCGCGGACGCGGGGGGATGGCGCGTCTCTGCGCGATCGGCGCCGGCCTGACGGCGGCGATCGCGGGAGGGAGCGCGGCGAGGGCCGAGGACAAGGCGGGCGCCGTGGCGCTGTTCCGGGAGGCGGGGGCGCTCATCGATGCTGGCCAGCCGGCGCGCGCTTGCCCCAGGTACGAAGAGAGCCTTCGCCTCTATGACAGCAGCAACACGCGCTACTTCCTCGCCGATTGCTACGAGCGCATCGGCAAGATGGCCTCCGCGTGGGCGCACTTCCTCGAGGTCGCCGCCCGGGTGCGCGCGAGCGGCGACCGGGCAAAGGAGGCGAAGGCGCGCGAGCGCGCGGCGGCCGTCCTGCCCAAGGTCTCCCGTCTCACGGTGGTCGTCGGGGCCGCGAGCGCGCCGGGCCTCGAGGTGAAGCGCGACGGCACGCCTGTCGGCGCCGGCCAGTGGGGCGTGCCCATGCCTGTCGACGCGGGGATTCACGTCATCGAGGCGAGCGCGCCGGGCAAGCGAACGTGGACGGCGCGGGTCGAGGTCGCGCCGGGCGGCGCGACCTCGACCCTCGTCGTCGGCCCGCTGGAGGACGACCCCGCGTCGGGGGACGCGGGCGGCGCGGGCGCGCCGCGCCGGACGCTCGCGCTCGTCACGGGCGGCGCGGGGGTCGTGGCCGTGGGCGTCGGGACGGCGCTCGCCTTCGCGGCGAGGTCGACGTTCGACGAGT
This sequence comes from Sorangium sp. So ce176, assembly GCF_051519835.1. Taxonomy (NCBI): domain Bacteria; kingdom Pseudomonadati; phylum Myxococcota; order Polyangiales; family Polyangiaceae; genus Sorangium; species Sorangium sp. So ce176. The sequence continues at coordinate 7,312,133 of NZ_CP150371.1, read as the reverse complement.
CGAGCGCGTTCTGCAACGGCGACCGCTGCGACAGGCGCGGCATGGACATCCGCGACAGCGCCGTGGCGCGCGCGAACGTCGCGACGGTGGTCTTCGGCGTCGGCCTCGCGGCCATCGCCGGCGGCGGCGTGCTGTGGCTCACCGCGAAGAGCCCGGCGAAGGGCGCGTCGATCGGGCTGGCCCCCGCTGTGGGCGGCGCGCTCGTGCGAGGCAGCTTCTGATGCGTCTCCAGGTGCTCGTCGTCGGACTCTGCGCGTCGGCGCTCGCGAGCGGATGTGGCCTCGTCTTCGGCATCTCGCCCGGCGAGTACGACCCCGATCCGTTCGGCCTCGGCGGCGGTGCCGGGGGCGCCGGCGGCGGTGCCGGGGGCGCCGGCGGCGCCGGCGCGCCGGACGCGGGGGACGAGCCGCCTCCCTGCACGGCGCTCCTGGACGACCTGGAGGACGGCGACGGCGCGATCCTCCTGTGTGAGGGCCGCGTCGGGAGCTGGTACACGTACAACGACGGCACCCGGAGCGGCACGCAAACGCCTCTTCCCGGCCGGCCGTTCGTACCTGTCTCGCCCGGGCACGGCTCGAGCAAGCACGCCGCCCACGTCGCGGGCAGCGGCTTCATCACCCGGGGGGCTGGGATGGGGTTCGACCTGAACCTCGCCCCGGGAGGAGCGAAGTTGAGCTACGACGCTTCCGCCTACGCGGGCCTGACCTTCTGGGCCAAGGCGGCGGCGCCGACGCACATCTACGTGAACTTCCCCGACCGCAACACCGATCGCGAGGGCGGCGTGTGCGAGGGCTCGGGCTGCGGCGATCACTTCGGTGAGGGGCTCGACCTAACGACCGAGTGGGCGCAGTACACGGTGATGTTCTCCATCCTCAGCACGGACGGCTGGGGCGTGCCGGCGCCCGCAGCGTTCGACGCCGCGCACGTCTATTCGGTGGAGTTTCATACAGCCAAGTCGACAGTGTTCGACATGTTCGTCGACGACATCGCCTTCGTCCCGTGAGCGCGGCGCCGGGGACGAGCGCGGTTGCCTGTGCACGCGCCTCCACGAGCCGGCTCATGGGCCCCTCCAGGGAGCGCGGCCCGCGGCGGCCGCCTCCGACCGTCGCTGTCCCGGTGGTCCACGCCGGAGCCGCAGCGGCGGTCCTCGTTCCCGCGCGCCTGCGGCCTCATACATGGCCTCGGACATCCGGTCCACGAGGAGGACGCCATGAAGCGACGATGGGAGAGAGCGGGGTTCGAGACGAGCGCGCTGGGCCTGGGGTGCTGGGCCATCGCGGGGAAGTGGAACGACCCGGGCGCGAGCTGGGAATGGCACGGCACCAGCGATGCGGAGTCCATCCGGGCCGTCCGCGCCGGCATCGACGCGGGCGTCACGCTGCTCGACACCGCCGACGTGTACGGGTCGGGGCGCAGCGAGGTCCTTGTCGGGAAGGCCATCCAGGGGATCCGCGATCGCGTCACGCTGGCCACCAAGTTCGGTCACGTCTTCGACGAGGAGAAGCACGCGAACCTGGGCAGGACCGACGCCAGCCCGGCGTACATCCGGCGCGCCGTGGAGGGGAGTCTGCGGCGGCTGGGGACCGATCGGATCGACCTCTACCAGCTCCACATCTGGGAGCACCCGCCGGAGAAGGCGGGCGAGGTGGTGGAGGTGCTCGAGCAGCTCGTGGAGGAGGGAAAGATCCGCACTTATGGCTGGAGCACCGACGTGAAGGCGTCGGTCGAGACCTTCTCCCGCGGCCCGCGCTGCGGCGCGGCCCAGATCCTCCTCAACGTGTTCGAGGGGAACGACCGGCTGATCGCCTACGGCGAGGGCAAGGGGCTGGCGCTGCTGTGCCGGAGCCCGCTGGCGATGGGCATGCTCTCGGGCAGGTACACGAAGGGCGAGACCTTGCCCCGCGGCGACGTGCGGACCAGCAACTTCGCGTGGATCACCTGGTTCAAGGACGGCAAGGTGAACCCCAACTACGCCCGTCGCCTGGAGGCCGCCCGCGAGATCCTGACCAGCAACGGCCGGACCCTGGTGCAGGGCGCGCTGGCGTGGATCTGGGCCAAAAGCCCGAACACAATCCCCATCCCCGGCTTCAAGAGCGCGGCCCAGGCCGTGGAGAACGCGCGGGCCATGGAGAAGGGGCCGCTCACCGCCGAGCAGGCGCGCCAGGTGGCGGAGCTGGTGGCGTACGAGGATCGGAACCTGTAGCGCCCGCGCCGCGACTCCGCCTGTCCTGAGCTGCACGCCGAATGCGCCCCTCGGCCCACTGGGGCTCGCCTTGGCGGTCGCGCAGCGCCAGGGAGAGTCCTGCCTTGAACGGGGCGATCAACCTCGAACGGGCAAAAATTTAATTTAAACTACTTTGTTCCGCATTGATGACGAGATGACGAGAAGTCATAAGATGAGATAAGCATCACTGCCTCCGGAATGCATGAGGTGACCGGCTTCGACTCGAGAGCTGGAAGCGACCATGAGCGCGTTTCTCGGCGAAGATGGCGCTATCCAGCGCGGTCCCAGAACAAGACGCGGATCTGGTTCCCTCGCCGTCTCCTGCACACCAACAGATGTGCGCAGCGCGGGTCGGCATCGAAGCGCTCCCTCAGGTCAGCCGGCTCGGCCGCGATGTAGACGCGCATCGACGGCGGCAGCGTCAGCACGACGTCTCCGACGCGGCGCTCGCGCGTGGCGCGATCGAAGCCCGGCTGAACGCGAACCACCCGCCCCTTGGACAGCGCGATCTCGAAGCCGCTGCGCTCCCATCGCTCGACCCCCTCCACCCTCGTTGCCATCGCTTCCTCCTTCGTCGCGAAGGGTGACAGGTAACCGGCGCTGCGCCGACGATCACGCTGGCGTGGGTCGGGCGCTTGCGCTACGGACGGTCATGTTTCCGATGACCCGCCAGCATCGAGACTGTCGGAGCTCCTGCCTTCCCCCTGCCGCTGTCCTACGATAGGCTCGCAAGTGAGGCAACAGATCTGATTGCATGCCCTACCTGCTTATCGACCCGGATCCCGCCTGTCCTAGGTATTGATTTGGGCCTTGCGCTATATGAAGGTGATATATGCGTTTTCGGCGACATGGCACAGATGTTACGGATGTGACCATTCACATATCGAGCACCGAAGGGAACTCTTCGGCCGGCATCGGGCTCGCCGATGTTCCACGACCGGATGGCGTTCCCAATATAACGAGCAGTGATCCTGATGTGGTTAGCGTCGATGGCACACCTCGCATACGCGCCGTTGGCAATTTCTTGTTTTACCTCAGCGCGCTTGCTACCACATCAGGTGGTGGCGCTGTAACGGTGACTGCGGCGACACGGTCCGGAACCCAGGCGACGCTGAGGGTCGTGGTTGACGCTGCGATAGAGTTGCCGGATCCTGCTACTGAAGCTGGAGCTGTCGCCAGACTGTTGATGTCGGAGGCCCGCGGTCCTTCCCACGCAGACTACCTGGCAGCAGACACATTGGAGAGTATGGGGTGGATGCAACGGGTTCTGGAGAATCGATTGGCGAGCGGTTCTTCTCAGTTCGGGGCGCGCGGGGCGAGAGATTTGATCGACATCATTCGCGCCGCCGATCAATTTGATGGGTTCTCCGATTATCCGAGCTACGATCAGGGGGTTCGTCGTCGGCTGCAGCAGATGGTTAATATCGCGAATAATGACAATGATCGAATGCAGTCGGATTTTCGAGCTTTCATACAGAATGCTATCGATGTGGCTCGGTTGCGGGTCGCCATCCGGGACCCGAGTTCAACGGGCTTGTTCGGGTGGAGAGCCGCAGGGACTGGAAGTCCAGGGCCCAGATTCTCGAGATTTCGTACGTTGGCTGGAAACACGTTCTTCACGTTGTGGTCATGATTGAGTCCTTGACATGATCTGAGATTTTTGCCTGCATGCATGGACGCACTCCGGCTGTGGCCAGTAGCGAGCCGCGCCAGGAAGCAGGGATACGGTGCAGTCTTCAGCGCGTGGGCCCCGGACGGGAGCGCCATCTACGTGCCGACGCAGGTGCCCGACACGCGGGGCGGGGGCGCGTTGACGTTGACGTAGCGAGCAGGTCACCCGGCCGCGCTCGCCCCCGCGGCGCTCGGGCGCCGGTTCGCTCGGATGCGGCGCTCCCGCTCTCGCTCTTGTGCCGCCTCGCGGCCAGCGTTCCGCCGCCGCGCTTTCACACCGTCAAGTACGCGGGCGTGCTCGCGTCGGCGAGTCGCCCACGTTGGCGCGCAAGCGCATCGGACCGCGCCCTGCGAAGCCAGAAGAGCCCAGGAAGGCGGACGATGACGCCGCTCCGGAACGCAAGCGTGGCGGCTATCGAACGGTCGACACCGCGCCGCGCTCTTGCGCCGCACATGTGCGATCGATGTCCTCGAGTGCCCAACTTGCAAGGGGCGGATGAAGCTCGTCGGCATGGTCACTGAACCCCGGAACATCGCCCGCTTCCTCTGCGCGCTCGGCGAGCCGACCGATGTTCCAGCACGCTCTCCCAACCGGAGACCACCGTAGTGGAAAAGCACCGTTGTGCGCCGCAAGGCGCTCGGTGACGCCGTAGAGCGTCTCGCGACGCGCCTCCCGGGCCAGATTGAAGAGGGGCTCGCCATACAAATGTGCTATATTTCTTCGAAGATCTAACTCTCTAAGCTCTGCTTGGATCTGGGCAGTGATCTTTTCAAAGTAGCAATAGTTTTCGTCTGATAGTACTTGTGAGTAGCCTTTATAGCCAACTCCAGATCGCCATCAAGATGTTCAATGGGCCAAATATAGACGCGGCAAACCTGCAAGGCGCAGTAAACTGCAGCCCTTGGCAAGGCAGTGTTTTCGCCGCAGGCGTCTTCCTGTTCACAAAGAAGCAGGGTTGCTCTTATTTGGTCGGGAAAGTGCGTGAGATGCATCAGATTGGCGAACCAATCTGATGCTCTGTCGTTCTCCCAGGGATTGTTGCCCCACATCGTTAGGCTGCGAGGCGTTCAAGGTTCTTGAAAAGATCGTCTGCGGAGAGTTTGATCTCTTCCCTGAATTGCTTGGGAATTTTCTTGTGGCAGCGTTCGTACCAATCGTAAAAAGTAGTTTTGATATCGGGTATGTTTAAGCTGGGTACGCGAAGCTCTGCCATGTCTGGGTACTTCTTGGCAAGGTAGAGGAATATGTCCAGGTGCACCAGCAGCGGCTGAGCTGCCCTGTCAGCTGTTTTCATCCACTCTGTGATTTTATTGATTTGTTCGATTGCTAAATTAAAGTAACGTGCGGGCTCCAGGTCTGCTGATTGATTGCCATTAGGTGCTGCGCTGAAAATTTTCATAGCCTTGATTCGTTAATTGTGCTTTGCGTGCGCCACGCTCAGCCATTCCGTAATAGATCACTTTGTTGTCTTCTACAAGTAGGACGCGGTTTCTTCCCGTCGTGTCTGGGCCGACGCCTGTGTGCCACGGCGGCGAACCTGATCGAGGACGTCCTGCCCGAGGTGGCGCACCGTCCGTGGGTGTTGACGTTTCCGTGGCGGCGCAGGCTCGCCCAGGGCGGGGCGTTGTTCGGCGTGCTGACCCGCCTCTTCGACGAGAGCGTGGAGCGGTTCTACGAAGAGCGCGCCGCGCGCCGACGCGCTCGGATGGCTTCACCTTGCGCGCAGCGACGCGCGCCGGTGCGCACCATGCCGCGGCGAGGGAGGCGCTGCTGCGTTACGTGCTGCTCGTCGATGTGGACGACGGCCTCTCGGTCGCGAACATGATTGCCCAGCACGGCGTGCGTCCGCAGCGCGACGTTCCCCCGATCCGATATGATGCGCTCGCGCAGTGTCTTGGCAGCCTCGCGGAGCACGCGCAGGGGGTCAGCGCATCCATCCATATGCCGAGGATCGGTTGCGGCCTCGCGGGCGGGAAGTGGCCAGAGGTCGAGGCCATCATCCAGAGAACGCTCTGCGCTGCCGGACTGTCCGTGCACGTTTACGATCTGTAGCGCGGGTGCTCGTACGCGGACCCGCACCGCCCTGTCGCCCACGGCGGCGCTTGAGCGCGCCGCCGACGTGACGAAGCACGACGGACACCCTCGATCCGAGCCGTGGCGCCGGGCTCCGCCGTCGCTCTGGCGCCCTCTGCTGGTTGCCAGGCCAGTTTGTTGTGAGTTGCCCCAACCGCTGCTTCAAGTACAACCATCACCGAGATCCGGCGAACGGGGAGTTTCTGCACGGTCACTTCTTCCGGAAGGAGCCCGGTGATGTTTGACGCCGCTCATGTCGGATGCACCGTCAAGTACGCGGGCGTGCTCGCGTCGGCGAGTCGCCCACAGCGCCGAGCCGGAGGTTGTGCGGGATCTGAAGCTGGATCTGAAGACGGGAGAGGTCGCGATGTGAAGACTGGCGGCCCGACCGAGGTTGCGGCGGCCCGCCCTCGGTCACGCCGGACGGCGCCGGGGGCCCTCACGGGCCGGAGCCGCTTCGAGCTTCCTCGGCCCCCTCCGGCTGAACCCTGAAGTGGCCGAGCACGGTCCAGGCGTCGAGCGCGTCGTCCTCGCTCGGCCTCGGGCCGATGTTGTGGAGGACGAGCGGGAGGCCGCGCGGGCCCTTGCGGTCGCTGACGATGCCGACGTGATCCGGCGAGCACGGAGGGCACGACTTCAAGGCCCACACGACGATATCGCCAGGCTTCCATGTGCTCAGCGCGGCCTCCTCGAACGTCTTCGGGAGCGGCGTGGCGTGGGCGCGCAGGTAGGTGAGCATCGGTCCGACGCGGCGATGATCGATGTTGCGATCGGGGCGCTCGACCGTCGTGTAGGCGGCGCGGCGCGCGAGGACGTCTTCGTGAATCATCTTCTGGAGATCGACGCCCGTGGCGCGGACGGCGCGGATGACGACATCGGTGCAGACGCCGCGATCGGGGGCCGGATCGCCGCCCGGGTAGCCGATGGCGACCCAGGCGGGGTCGTAGGTGACGCCGCGGGCGACCTCGAGGCGCGCGCGGGCGACGATGGCGTTGGAGGACGCCGCCGCGGGGGCGGGCCCGGCGAGGGGCGCTGGAGCAGGCGCGTGCGCGGCGGTCCGCCCGGGCGCGGGCTTCGCCGCGGGCACGGGGGTCGGCACGAACGCAGGCGCAGGGGCCGGCGCGACGCGGAGCTCGCGGGGAGCGAGCTCCGGCGAGCTACAGGCCAGGAGGGGGACCGCGGCGACGACTGTCCAGAAGCGTGAGCTCATGACCCCTCCTCGGCCGAGGAGGACGATCTGTGACATGGCAGCGCGCGACGCGGCCCCCCGCTGCCGTCTTCCGGCAGGGCCCCGCGAGCGGGTAGGGGGCGTCGTTGCTTGCCTTTCTCAGGGGGCGGCGGCGCGCCGCCGTCCGCCGCGCGCCTTTTCCGCCTGCGTGGCGCGCGATCCTCGGCCGGAACGTGCCCTGCATCGGCCGCCTCCCGGCCGAGGACCAGGAGGAGCTCCTCGGGCATGTCCAGGTCTTCCTGGCCGAGAAGCCGTTCGAGGGGTGCGGCGGCCTGGAGATCACCGACGAGATCCGGGTCACGGTGGCAGCGCAGGCGTGCCTCCTCCTCTTGCACCGCGAGACCGGCGCGGCGGACGTGAGCGACGGTCACAACCTCGTGCTCCACGAGCTTGCGCACAAGCTCGATCCGTGAGGAAGGCCCCGCCGGCGGCGCGCCCGAGCTGCCGGAGCGCTCGAGGTACGGTGAAGCTCGGGCGCGCATCCTTCAGGGCGCTCTAATACTACAGCCGCACCTCGACATCGATCAGGTTGGACCCAGGATCCACCCATGGATCCGGGGGCAAGCGAGCTGCCAGCAGCGGCCGCGCGGGACACGCTGGCGGCAGATTTCGAGGCATTTCACGCGCGATTCGCGGCGCTGTTCGCACGCAGCGAGCCGCGCGAGCAGGCGATCAAGTACGTGCGCTCGTTGATGGGGCCGGCGGCGCGGCGGAACGGTTGGCAGTTGGCCGAGGCCATCGGGGACCCGACGCCCGATCGCGTGCAGCGGCTGATGTACAGCGCGGATTGGAGCGCGGATGCGGCACGCGATCTGTTGATGGACTTCACGATCGAGCAGTTCGGCGATCCGCAGGGCATCGGCGTACTGGACGAAACGGGCTTCCTCAAGAAGGGGACCAAGTCCGTCGGCGTGGCGCGGCAATACAGCGGGACGGCAGGCAAGATCGAGAACTGCCAGATCGGTGTGTTCCTCAGCTACAACGGCCCACGTGGACACGTGATCCTTGATCGTCGTCTTTACTTGCCAGAATCGTGGTGCAGCGATCCGGAGCGGAGGCAGGACGCTCACGTTCCGAAGGATGTAGCGTTCCAGACCAAGCCGCAGCTGGCGATGCAGATGCTGCATGGGGCCTGGCAGCGTGGTGTACCGATGGCGTGGGTCACCGGCGACGAAGTCTACGGGGACGACCCCGTGCTTCGCGACGGCATCGCCGCACAGGGCCATCGGTATGTTCTCGCGGTCATCTCGAGCACGCCGGTGTGGCCTCAGCGCCCTGCGGTCGCGGAGCCCCCTACCGAACGCGAACACCCTCGTGGTCCGCTCCGCACGCGCACTCGTCTTGCACCGGGCTCACCGCACGCCTCCACCGTGGCGAAGGTGGTGGCGCAGTGGTCGCCGAAGCAATGGCGTCGCCTTGCCGTCCATCAAGGCGAGAAGGGAACCATCGAGTACGACTGGGCCCGCGCACGCGTCGTCGACAGTCGTCGGCGCTTGCCGACCGACGAGGTCTGGCTACTGGCCCGCCGCTCTGTCTCGAAGCCGTCGGAAGTGGCCTACTACCTGTCCAACGCTGGAGCCGACACGCCGCTGACAACGCTCGCGCACGTTGCCTCCACGCGCTACACGATCGAGCAGTGCTTCGAGGAGGCCAAGGACGACGTCGGCCTCGACCACTACGAGGTCCGCACGTGGCCGAGCTGGCATCGGTACATCACGCTCGGGATGATGGCCCTGGCGTGGTTGGCTTCCGTGCGCGCGAAGCTTCCCGCGGAGGGCACCTTCCCGTACGCCCCGGCGATGAACCCCGAGCTCGTGCCCAAAGCGGCGCGCCCGGGGCCGGGGAAGAACGCCGAGCCCATGCAGAAGACGGCGCGTGACACGCCGGGGAAAAAAAGCCCGCCGCGCCTGAAGAAAGCGACGGTCCGCCGACGCTGGCGCCCTGGAGCGTTCCCGAGGTCCGTCGCCTGATGGAGCTGGTGCTTCCGCTGCCCGCCCATTCGCCCGAGTTCCGCTGGGCATGGTCGAGGTGGCGACGCCGAAAGCGCGCCCAGGCTCGCGCCTGTTGCTACCGGCGCCGCTGCAACCGGCGGCTCGCACGCGCCCCGGCTCCCTAACCGCGGCTGTAGTACTAAGCCCCAGGCATCTTGATGCCGCGCTCGTCCATCACGGCTTTGTTGCGCGCCTCGCTCTTCGCGTACGCCGGGCGGGCTTTGACCCTCTCGGCATATCCTGTGAAGCTCGGGCGCGGCTCGAGCATCTTGAAGTCGAGCATGTACGCGATGGTGCCGCCGAAGATGACGTCGGCCATCGAGAATTCCTTGCCGAGGACGAAGTCACGGCCCGAGATGGCCGATTCCATCGTCGCGATCATGTCGTCGTAGTTGCCCCAACCGGCGGAGCCGGCGCGGAACTCCCAGTTGCTGGCCTTGGCCATCGAGCCGGGCTCGATGACCGAGGGGGCGAAGAGCGACCAGCGAAAATAAGTGCCGCGCGCCGCGTCGTCGAGCTTCGGCGCGAGGCGGCCCGGGGCATAACGATCCGCGAGATAGAGGCCGATCGCCGCGGATTCGGTGACGACGGTGCCGCCGTCGACGAGCAAGGGCAGCTTGCCCATCGGATTGAGCTTCCTGACCTCCTCCTTCTTCTGGTCGCCGGCCATGATGTCGACGAACTTGAGCTCGTACTCGACGCCGACTTCCTCGAGCATCCACACGGTGTTGGCGGCGCGCGAAAATGGGTGGTGGTAAAGAACGATGGCCATGGTGGTGTCTCTTTCTCCGTTCGTCTCCGCCGGTCGGTCGGCGGCGCGGCGCAGGCTACCAGAGGCCGGCCCCGTTGGGCGCGGCGCCAGGGGCGGCAGGTTTGAATTTTTCTGCCCGCCGCGTTCATGGCTCCCGCCTCGGCGCGTGGCGACCTCGACCGCTACCCGGCGATGATCACCGGCTCGAGCCGCGGCCCTCGACGGCGGCCGCGCCGAGCTCCTCCCTGTCGAGCTCCTCTCGCAGCGCGCATCGCCGCAGACGCGGCGACGTAGGGCTCAGGGCGAACGGAGCTCACGATCCGCATGCCGCTCGATGAGGGCTCCCAGCAGCTCGAGGCCCTCGTCGAGCTTCTCGTCTGCCACGTTGCCGTAGCCGAGCACCAGCGCGTCGCCCTCGCTCGACGGCTCTGCCCGGAACTCGTCCTCGGTCGAGATCCGCAGCCCCTCCGCGCTGCAGACGTCGGTGAACGTCGCGCCGAAGCGCCGCCCGCGGAAGCGCACGTGCAGGTGGAAGCCTGTCTCACCGCCGCCGGCGCGGACCTGATCCCCATACCGGGCCTCCAGGAAGGAGAGGATCGCCTCAAGCCGGGCGCGGTAGCGCCGCTTCATGGCGAAGATATGGCGCTCGAGGTGGCCCTCCTCGATGAAGCGGGCCAGCGTCCGCTCGTGCGGGATGGAGCCCCGGAGGTTGGTGCGCCGCACAAGGTCCGCGATCGGGCCCACGAGGTGGGGCGGGGCGATGAGGTACCCGACCCGCACGAAGGGCGCCAGGCACTTTGAGAAGGTCCCCAGGTAGACGACGCGCTCGGCGTCGAGCGAGGCGAGCGGCGGGACCGGGCTGCCGCGGAAGCGGAACTCGGAGTCGTAGTCGTCCTCGAGCACCAGCCCTTCCGCCGGGGCGGCCAGCTCCAGGAACCTCACCCGCCGCTTGAGCGGCAGGAGCGCGCCTGTCGGAAACTGGTGCGAGGGCGTCAGGTAGAAGAGCGCGCCGCGGGGCACCTCGCCCAGGCCGGACGGGAGCGCGCCCGCGTCGTCGACGTGCACCGGGCGGCAGCGGAACCCGGCCGAGGTGAAGGCATCGCGGGCGAAGGTGAGCCCGGGCTCCTCGCAGAAGAGCGTCGTGGCGGGGAGGAGCCGCGAGAGCAGCGACAGCGAGTGCGAGGTGCCGGAGGTGACGCAGATCTGCGCCGGATCGGCGGCCAGCCCGCGGAACCGGTAGAGGTAGTCGGAGATGGCCTGGCGCAGCCGGGCGTCGCCGAGCGGCGGGCCGTACGAGAGATCGGCGGCATGCGCCAGCGAGACGGCGTCGTCCGCGGCGCGGCGCCACGCTTGCCGCGGGAACCTGGCGAGATCGGGGATCCCGGGGGTGAAGTCGAAGCGGATGGCGGGCCGACGCCGTCGGAGGGGCGCCGCCGCCGGGACGCGGGCGTGCGGCGCCCGCGCCGGCAGCGCGGCGGCGTAGGTCCCGTGGCCCGCGCGCGTCTCGAAATAGCCCTCCCCGGTGAGCTGCTCGTAGGCGTCCGTCACCAGCCGCCGGGAGATCCCCAGCTCCGCCGCCAGCAGGCGCGAGGGCGGGAGCCTGGCGCCGGGCGCGAGCTCACCGTCGACGACCGCCTTGCGCAGCCCGTCCGCGAGCTGCAGCGCCAGCGAGCGCCGCGAGGCGCGATCGAGCACGATGCCGAACACGGGGCCAAAGATAGCCCTTCTCCAGGGGAAGAAGGCGTCATGGGAGCGTGGTGTCCGGGCGGCCGACAGGAGGCCCCGAAACGTCCGGGCCCTGCGTCGCCGCGCCGGCCCGCCCCGCGGCCCGGCCGAGGCGATCGGCCAGGCGGCGGAGGACCTCGATCAGCTCCTGCGGCTCGTGCACCTCGAACTCGAACCCCATGAACCCGAGGTGGAACGCGAGCGCCTCGAGGGTCCCGCCGCCGGTGTGGACCACGCAGCGGTCCGGCGCCAGCGGCTCGACGCGCCCCGCCACGCCGGAGAGCTGCGCCGAGACCACGTCAGCGGGCGCGTGCACCGTCACGCGCGCGCGGAACCGGTACGTGTCCGTCGAGACCGACTGCGACACGTAGGCGGCCACGTCCTCGGCGGGCAGCGGGCGCGGCTTGAAGCGGCCCGCCGACCTCGGTCTGCCCTGGATGCGATCGACGCGGAACGTCCGCCATTGCTCGCGATGGAGGTCGTACGCGAGCAGGTACCAGCGGCGGCTCGTGTGCACGAGCCTGTACGGCTCGACGACGCGCGCGCTCGCGGCGCCGCTGTGGCTGCTGTAGTCGAAGTGCAGGACCTCGGCGTCGCGGCAGGCGCTCGCCATCGCGGCGAGCGCGTCCGCGTCGAAGGTGGGCCCGCCCTCGCCCAGCCGCACGCTCACGGCCTCGAGCGCGCTCACCTTGCGCCGGAGCCGCTTCGGGAGCACCTGATCGAGCTTCGCGAGCGCGCGCACCGACGCCTCCTCCAGCCCCTTCACGGGCCCGGTCGCCGCGGCGCGCAGCCCGACGGCGACGGCGACCGCCTCGTCGTCCTCGAGCGGGAGCGGCGGCAGCTCCTTGCCGGCGCCGAGCTGGTAGCCGCCGCCGGTGCCCGTGGCCGCGTGCACCGGGTACCCGAGGCTCCGGAGCCGGTCCACGTCGCGCCGGACGCTGCGCTCGGTGATCTCGAGCTCGCGGGCGAGCTCCCCGCCCGTCCAGAAGCGCCGGGACTGCAGCAGCGACAGCACCTTCAGCAGGCGCGCGGAGGTCTGGATCACGTGCCGCTCCTCGTTCTCGCGTCGTTACTTCCGGGATCGTTGCGGACCGAATCTGTCCGCAAGCCAGTGTAGCCTCCTCTCATCACGCGGGCGAGGCGCCCGAAGGCGCCGCGTCCCCCCAATCCCTGGAGCTTTCGCCCATGAGCAACGCCGCTTCCGCGCAAACCACGACGACCCCCGGCGCCCGGACCTACAGGGGGAGCTGCGCCTGCCGCGCTGTTCGCTTCGAGGCCGACTTCGACCCGAGCGCCGGGACGACGCAGTGCAACTGCACGATCTGCTCGAAGACGAGGTGGTGGGGCATCATCGTGAAGCCGAGCGCCTTCCGCCTCGTCGCCGGCGAGGAGGTCCTCGGCGACTTCTCGCGGTCCGAGGCCGGCCATGCCCGCTTCTGCAAGGCCTGCGGTATCCGCGTCTTCGGGCACGGAGACCTCCCGATGCTCGGCGGCGCGTACTACTCCATCAACCTGAACTGCCTCGACGACGCGGATCTCTCCGGCGTCCCGGTCATGTACCTCGACGGGCTCCACAACACGTGGGAGCAGCTCGCCCTCGCCCCGTACGTGGATCCGGTCACGGCCGCGAAGAGGGCCTGAAGCGAGGCGCCCCATGTCGCCTGTCCCGCCCCGGCGATGCTCCGCGCTTCCGGCATGCCGTGCAGGGCGGGGCCGGCCCCGAGCTCGCCCAGGCCGAGCTCGGACTTCGCCCTCAGCTGCTCGAGCCCCTCGAGATCGGGACCTCGCCGCGGATGACGAAGGAGCCGTCCTCGTTCACGGTGATGATCCGGTTGTTCTGGTAGGTCGACTTGATCTCCGGAGAGCGGACGATGTACCAGCCGGCCGACGGCTTCGCCTGGGCTTCCACGCCCACCTTGTGATCGTCCTTTGAGGCGGTGATCGAGTTGCCCCAGCCCATCTGCCGCTCGATGAAGAAATTGTCACGGATCGTGGTGGTCGCGAAATCGTTCTTCCTGCTCGCGACGTAGTGGTGGTTGAGCCCCGCGACTGCCCCCCAGAAGAAGTTGTCTTCGATGAGGATGTTGGTGAGCTTGCGCATGTCGGAGTCGTCGACCTCTTGCTTGAGCATGATGCTCGCGTTCGAGTAGTCGTCGCCGGAGTTGTATCCGTTCGGCCAGGTGCGGTAGCCGACCATGTCCCGGGGGCCCCCGAGCAGGTTGCCGCGGAGCACCACGTTGCGCCCTGTGTTGAACTGGAAGGCGTCGTTGTGGGTACGCCCGTCGGACGGCGTGTCCGTCCCGTTCTTGTATTCGCCGGCGTGGATCCAGTTCATCTCGACGGTCGTCTGCTGGTTCGTCCAGTCAGCCGTGCGCCCGACGTAATTGACGCCGTCCTCGACGTTCCGGATCTCGCTCCAGCGCACGGTGAAGTTCCCGCCGTGAAGGGCGGGCTGCGACTGCAGGAGGCGGCCGGCCGGGTTGCCGTTGTGCGCCGGAGCGGACTTTCCGCGCTCCGTGATCCACGCCTCGGGATCGAACAGCGAGTTTTCTATGACGACGTGCGGCGGGTTGTCTCCGTAGTTCGTGAGGAGGGCCCGCGGCTCGGGCATCTTCGACGGATCGGGGCCGCGGAAGATGCACTCGTCGAACTTGATGCCCTTGGCCTTCGGCACGACCGTCCCCCAGAACTCGACGCGCTTGTAGGTGACGTTCGGGGTGGTCAGCCGGATGGTCGTCCCTGAGCTCGCCTCCATCTGCTGGAACGCACCTGTCCAGATCGGCCCCGTCGTCGTCGGCCCTGGGAGGTAGGTGCCGGGGACGAGCGCTGTCCGGTCGGTCACCTCTGCCGCGCCGCTCGCGGCGCTCCCCTCGCCGTCGATCGAGACATTCCCGACGGCCGAGGGATCTTCATCGGCAGCGATGCAGCCTGCCGACAGGGAAGACACCGCGACGAGCGACCATGTGATGAACCGGCGAATTTTTCGAGACATGCTCACCTCTCTACAGGTCCGGGCTCCTGGAACGCCGTTCGGCGCGCCGGACCATGAAAGCGGCTTCTTGAAGGGATCGTGGCGTCGCGGAGCGCGCTCGAGAGCGCGGGAGAAAGCTCGTCTCGAAGGAAGCCCCTCATCTCCACCCTGCGACCTGACCGGTCCCCTCATCCACCGCGCATAAGCATTTCACCGCGAGTCAAGCGAGGCCCACGCCATGTCGTCAGTCTGCCATGGTGGTCGTTTGTCCGACAGCAAGGAAGCGGGCCTGAGAAGATACCGTCACTGAGCGGAGCATCGTAGCACGGGTCATGTCGGTGACAATCGATGAGATGTCCAGAGCGGCCTCGGGGGGCTCTCTGGCGAAAACGTCGGTGAACGCTCGCTTTCTATCAAGGATCGAGAGCAGCTCACGCGCGCGGGCAGGTCGAGAGAGGCCAGGAAATGAAGCGAGATCCGAAAAGTAAAGCTCCTCGCAGCGGCCGTTTCATCGTGTAGTCATGCTATATTCGTTGATCGACAACGGATACGCCCTGATCGGGGCTGCCCCGGGAATGGCGAGCTCGGAGATCTTCGACGAAGCGGTGCTGACGGTCCAGACCGACGCCTTCTGAGGCGCCGCGCGGGGACGGCGGGGGAATCGCGGGCGCCTGGTACCGCTACACAGGGGCTTACATCGAATACGTCCCGTTGCCCTGAATCAGGGACCCTCGCGGGCGTCACGCTGATCGGGTAGGCCGGGTCGACGACGACATAGGCGCTGCGGTGGGAGAGTGGGCGAGAACCCCCTCGGCTCGCCGCTGATCGACGCCGTCGAGGGGATGCTGGTCGCCGAGCGCGTCTCCCGCCAGGGAGCGCGAGCCGAGGGGGGCTCGGCCCTGCGATTGGGAGGAGATTCCCGGGCCCGTTTGCAGTATGAAGGGGCCGTGGAAATCAAAGACCTGTCCGACTTCCTGCGCGCCGATCCTCGCTTCACCACACGTCGCAAATGGCTGATCTTCAGCGACTTCGTCTACACCCCCACGGGCGAGAAGGTGGAGGAAGGCTTTCGCTATTTCACCTGCCCTGTCGAAGCCCTCACCGCCGCCCTGGCGAGGCGGGACTTCGCCGCCATCGCGAAGCTCCCCTTCGCGCTGGACGGGGAAGGCGAGCCGGACACCTCCGCCGTGCGCCTGGATCTCGCCTACACCGCTTCCGGCGCCATCGCCGCCTTCCAGCCCGTGGAGTTCCGCGACCATGTGCCCACGCCCGTGTCGGCGTCCGTGGTCCTCGAGGGGGCCGAGGCCCAGGCGCTCCGCGAGACGTTGCGAGCAATCGACCAGTCCGCCTAGTCGGGCAAGCCGGGGATCGGCGGGGTCCGCTGCTGCGCTGTGCGTGCAGCGCAGCAGCGAGCGCCGCGCGTCCCCCGCGGCGAGCTCCCTGAACATGACCGAGCGGCACACGCCCGTTCGCGCCGTCAACGACGACACGCGCCCGCGTGCCGTCGATCAGGACGCGTGGCGGGCGAAGCGCTGCGCCGTGAGCTCGGCCTTCCGCTGCGGGCGGTCCCCATGACCCCGCTCGCTCGTGATCGGACGCGCCGCCCCCTTGCCATGGCCAGCGGGGGACGAGCGTGTTAGGGTCCCCATGGGATGAGCGCCTGCCTTCACCTCGTCGCGTCGCGTTCGTGGCCTTGCCGCGCCGCGCGTAGCGCGCTCACGCCCCGGCGGACCCGGCTGCTCTGCCCGAGGTCGCCCGCACGCTCGTAGGGGAGCGGTCATCCGGCACTGTACGCCGACCGCTCCCGGAATGAAGCGGGCTGGCGTCGAGCGCGCACGCGCGGGCGGACTGGACGAGCGTTCGCGCCGGCCAGCTCGCCCCGCGTGGACCTTCGGCCGAGCCCGGCTCGCGTCGACACAAGGAGATACCGGTTCATGGCACCTCACTCGAATCCCATTATCCTCACCGAATTTGACCGCGATCGGCTCGCGCGGCTGCTCGAAGCGCTGCGCGCGCGGCCCGGGGGCGATACCCCGGAGCTGGAGGCGCTCGAGACCGAGCTTGAGCGCGCGGACGTCGTGAAGCCGGGGGACATCCCGCCGAGCGTGGTCACCATGAACTCAAAGGTCGAGCTCGTCGACCTCGACACGGAGGAGCGGCTCTGCGTCACCGTCGTGTTCCCCGGAGCCGCCGACGTGAAGAGCGGCAAGATCTCGGTGCTCGCGCCGATGGGGCTCGCGCTGCTCGGCTGTCGAGAGGCCGACGAGGTGGATTGGCCCACGCCGAGCCGCACGCGGCGCCTCCGGGTCGAGCGCGTCATCTACCAGCCCGAGGCGTCGGGTCGCTTCGACCTCTGAGCCACGCGGGGCTCGCCGCAGGACCTCGCCGGCACCCCCGCTGCCCGTTCGCCGCCAGGGCGCGTGCAGGACATTGACGTTCAGCCGCGACTCGGCGGCTCGGATGCCCTGTAGAGGCCATCGCACGACGATGTCACGGGCCTGCGGCGCCCGCCCGAGGTAGCGCACCGCAATTCACGAGCACCCTCACCGCGGCGCCCCCCGGGCGGTACGAGGAGCCACGCAGGCCCCACCGGCGCCGCCGCGAAGCGCCGGTCCCGCCCGGCAGGAGCTCGGGATTGAATCATCCGGCGCCGCCCTGTTACGAAACGAAACGGTGAGCTCGTTGTACTCGTTGTATTGGGGTGTGTTTGTTGACAGTCCGAAGGATTCGGTAGTATGGGTCTTCGCCATCCCCGGATTCTGCTGAACGATTCCTGGCGCGCTGAAATTGCTTCGCGCGGACGATGCCGCGTACCCGGGTCACCGCCAGAGGAGATTGTTTCATGAGCACCTGGAAGACGCCTAGCGCAACTCTCGTCGTCTCGCTCTCGCTGGCCGGAGTTGCTGCACCGGCCACGGTCAAAGCGCAAACGGTGGATCCGCCTCAGCAGGCCGCGTCAGCCGAGCCGGCGCCCGTGTCCCCGGCGGTGCCCCCGTCGGTGGAGTCGCGCCCTGCGCCTCCTCCGCCGGTCGAGACGAAGAAGCCCGAGGACAAGCCTCTCGTACGTGTCTACGGCATCGTCAAGCCGACCGTCGTCGTGGGGAACGGCCTCGAGTCCTTTGGCAACCCGAACTACGTCGCCCCCACGGCCGCGGCGAATCCGCTGTTCCTCGCCGATCCGGATGCCGTCGGCCTGAGCTTTCAGGCGCAGCAGACGCGCCTCGGCGTGGCCGTCGGCGAGGGCACGCCCGTCAAGGGGCAGATCGAGGTCGATTTCGTCGATTTCGGCAAGTCGTCGCCGGCTCAGGCGACGACCCTCCGCGTGCGTCAGGCATTCGTGGACTGGTCGCCTGCCGAGGGGCACAAGCTCACGCTCGGTCAGGTCTGGGACCTGTTCTCGCCGCTGAACACGCACACGTACAACCTCGTCGGCGGGCTGTTTCAGTCCGGAAACTCGGGCTTCGTGCGTCACCAGCTCATGTACGTCGCGAACCTCGGCGGCGTCGAGGTGGGCGCCGCGCTCGGCCTGGTCAGCCAGAACGTCACGGCCATCCTCAACAACGTCGAGTACTCGCGCACGCCCACCCTCGCGCTGCGCGCGAGCTACCGCGCCGAGAAGACAGCGTGGGTGGGCGCCTCGCTGATCGGCACGCGGCTCACGTTCGACGCGAACCTGGAGACCGAAGAGGCGCGGACGGCGCTGGGTGGCAACCTGTTCGCCGAGGTCACCTCCGGTCCGCTGAACGTGCGGGCCGAGGCGTACGGCGGCCAGAACCTCGCCAACCTGGGCCTCCTGACGCTCGGGCAGGGCTACCGCACGAACGACGTCACCGAGGTTGGCGGCTGGGTGTCGGGGAAGCTCTCCTTCCTCGAGACCCACGCCGTGCATCTCGTCGCGGGCGTCGCGATGGTGTCCAACACCGATGACATGCTGCTCGGCTACACGCCCGGAACACCGGCCACGGACGGCGCGCCGGCCACCAATCCCGCGCGCGTGGGCGGCAATGGTCCCGGCATCGAGCGCAACGTGACCCTGCGCGGGGGCTACGCCTTCGCGCCCATCAAGGCGCTCTCGATCGTGCTCGAGCCCTCCCTGATGCTCACGCGCCACAAGCTCGATCCGGCGGCCAGCGCGCAGACGGAGCCGAGCCGCCTGGGCTGGGGCGTCGAGACCGGCGCCCTCTACCAGTTCTGACGGCCCACGCGCCGGCGCGCTGAAGCCAGCCGCGACGCGGTACCTAGCGCCGGCGCCGTCGCGACACCAGCGCGCCGAGCGCGCCGAGGAGCGCGAGCCCTCCCAGGCCCGTCGATCGACCGCTCGTCGAGCAGGAGCACCCGGAATCGCTGCCGGACTCGTCCTCGCCGCCCTTGGGCGTGTCGTCGGTCTCCGGGCCGGCGCCACCGGCGCCACCGGCGCCGCCCGCGCCGCTGCTCGAGGCGGCGGACGAGCTCGCTGTCGCGCTCACCGTCGACGCGTTGCTGCTCGACGTGCTCGACGTGCTGCTCGCGACAGCGCCGCCGCCGCCCCCCCCGCCGCCGTCGCTGCCGCCGGCTCCGCTGCCGCTGCCGCTGCACTCGGTGGAGCACTCCGTCGAGCAGGTGTCGCAGACGCATTCGATGAGACGGACATAGATGTTCGCTCCATCCGCCTGCTCGCGCGTGCAGCGCTCCACGCAACCGTCGTCCGGGCACTCGGAGATACAGCCAGCGAACGCCCGGCACGCGAACGACGCACCGCAGGCGTCATACTGCGGCCTGCAGGCGTCCGACAGCGAGCCGTTGGTGCAGCTGTCGCAGCTGCCGCCGCCGCCGCTCGCGGCGCTCGAGGCGCTCGCGGCCGTGGTCCCGCCGATGGGGTACAGGGCGCACACGCCCTTGATGTCGTCGTCCTCGAGGGTGCGCGTCGACGTGCCGGCGACGTAGTACGCTGTCATCGTCGCGTTCCGCTCGCTGGAGTGGCCGAGGCCCAGGAAATGTCCCTCCTCGTGCGTGGCGATCGACTGTGTGTCGACGCAACCGTTGTTGCCTGTGTCGTTCCAGCAGAACCCGACGTTGTTGAAGACCATGTCGGCGTCCACGATGGCGTCGTCGCGCCCCCAGACCGTCATCGTGACGCCGATGACCGAGTTGACGTCGCCGAGCCCGCCCGGCCAGGAGCCGCTGATCCAGTGGAACACGTTCTTGCCGTCGTTGGCGTTGTAACGATCGGTTGTGTCGCCGAGGAGGTTGACCCGCCACTCCGTACAGCCGGTGTTCGCCCATGCCGCGAAGCCGGCCTCGATATGGGAGACGGCGAAGCCGGCGATGGGGCCCGGGATCGTCGAGCGGTTGATGTAGTAGCCGACGGGCAGCTCACGCCAGCGGGGGACGCCGGAGTCGAGCGGCGTCCACGCGGCGGCCTCGGGGGCCGCGACGAGGAGCGAGACGGCGCCGAGCGAGGCGGCGAGGGCGATGCGGCGCCTCACCTCACTTCCCTCCCGCGATACGGACGACGTCCGTCATGAGGCGCTCGACGGGCTCGATCTCGCTGGCGGGCGCGTGGACGGGCACGAGCGCGCCCCCGCTCCGCTGGACGAGCTGCAGCCCCTCGAGGTCGCGCCGCGCCATGCCCTTCGCGTCCACGTGATAGACCGACAGCGCGAGCGCCGTGAGGTGCCATCGCCCCTTGTCGCCCGGCCGCAGAAAGACGATGGCGTCCTCGCCCGGCGAGAGCCTGGCATCGCCGACCAACCGCTGCGTCTTGCCGTTGTACGTACCGCCTATCTGCTCGAGCAGAATCACCTTCGCGGCCCCGCTGTCCGCCTTGCCGCCCTTGAGCGGCTGGGTGACCCTGAGCTCGGTGCGGGTCACGATCGATTTTCCGTCTTCCGACTCCGTCGTCGTGGACTGGCCGACGCTCACGCGCGCGATCGTCTCCGACCGGAGCACGAGCTCCTCACGCGAGAGCAGGACGGCCGTCGTCGCGTCGGCGGTCGCGCCGATGCAGAGCAGAGCGGCAGAAACGAACAAGGACAGGACTGCGTTCACGCTACGCTTCATGTCGGTGGCTCCTCCAGGACCATCCTTTCTATCCCGAAGCGCGCGCGGCCACCATACAGGAAGCGACAATGACCTCGTGCTCGCGACGCTGCGATGCAGCACGTCTGTCGTGGCGGCGGATCATCACACCGTGGCGCGACGTGACGCCGTCATCCGCGAATGTGCCAGTTGCTGCGCGCGTGGCAGCTCACCGGGATTTATGCCGTGAGCCCGTCACCGCCCGTGGTAGGACGACCCCGTGGCCACCAAGGACCGCCGCGCGCGCAAGCAAGCTCCTGAGGGCGGCCGCCGCCTCACGGTGACCCCGGGGCCACGCCGGGGGCGCCACGAGCCGGCCGCGCTGCCCGAGACGATCTCCTGGTGGGACGCGTTCTACCAGATCATTCGCCGGATCCCCGCGGGGCGGGTGTGCACGTACGGCGCCGTCGCCGCGATGGCTGGACACCCCCGCGCGGCGCGCCACGTCGGCTATGCCCTCGCCGCCCTCAAGGAGACGGGAACGGGCGCGGGCGTGCCCTGGCAACGCGTGCTCGGGAGCCGCCCGCGCAACCGGGCCGCCGTCACCATCAAGGATCCGGTGGGCGGCGCGCTCCAGCGCAAGCTGCTCGAGGCCGAGGGCGTCGCGTTCGACGATCGCGGCAACGTCTCCCTCGATCGCTTCGGGTGGTCGTGGAGCAAGCCCGTCGCCGCGCCTGCGAAGAAGGCCCGCGGCGTGGCGCCCCGGACGCGGCGATCCTGAGCCCCTGTCGTTCCTCCGCGCCGCTGTTGCGCGGCCACGTGGCCATCGAACGCACCCGCGAACACGCGTATCTCCGCCGCGCAGCGCGCTGATCCCAGCGGAAAATTACGCCTTGGATGCCTGTGTCGTCCGGGACGACAGCAACACGCAGGCGACACGACACACGGTTGTCGCAAAGCCCCGCCAGGCTCTGCTGTCGCTTTTGCGCTTGCCGCCGTCTCTCACCCACAAGGCTCCACATGCCCGACACGTTCGTCGTTCAATCGAGCGCGCTGCCCACGTCCATCAAGCTGGCCGCTTTTCACGGCACCGAGGGGATCTCGAAGCTCTACCGCTTCGAGCTCTACCTGATCACGACGCGCGACGCCGGCCATGAGCTCGACATGGCGGCGGCCGTGGGCCAGCCGGTGACCGTCTCCCTGGAGCGGAGCGACGGCGGCGAGCGCTTCGTGCGGAGCGGCGTGATCGGCAGCATCGAGCTCATCAACGACTTCGCCGGCCGGTGCGTCTTCCGGGCCACCATGGTGTCGCGCCTCGAGCTGCTCACCCTGTCGGTCCACAGCCGTATCTTCAGCGAGAAGACCATCCCGGAGATCCTCCAGAGCGTCCTTCGACAGGGCGGCGTGACGGACTGCGCGCTCCAGCTCCGGGGGGCCTACAAGGCCGAAGAGCACGTCTGCCAGTACCGCGAGGACGACTATGCCTTCATCGCCCGGTGGATGGAGCGCGAAGGCATCTACTATTACTTCGAGCACGAGGAGGACGGCGAGACGCTGGTGCTGACCGACGATCGGTCGATCCATCAGCCGAACGGCGGCAAGCCCGTCCGTTATTACCCGCAGCCCGGCGCGAACACGGCGAGAGACACGATCCGCGCCTTCACCTGCCGGCACGGCGCCGTGCCCGGCGCGGTCCGCCTCAAGGACTATGACTACGCCAACCCGGCGGTGCCTGTCGCCGGGCAGGCGTCGGTCTCCGCCAGCGGCTTCGGCGAAATCAGCCTGTACGGCGCGCGGTTCTTCTCGCCGGGCGACGGGGAGCGGCTGGCGCGGATCAAGGCCGAGAGCCTCGCCGCGGCCGGCGTCGTCTACCAGGCGACGGGCGCGTCGGTGACGCTGGTCCCTGGGTTCACCTTCGAGCTCGAGGAGCATCCGCGGGCCGCGTTCAACACGCAGTACCTGACCACCGAGGTCGAGCACTGGGCCAACCAGGCCCCGGACGTGCCCGAGCTTCAGGGGCTCACGCCGTGGGAGGACAACTATCGCGTCGAGGCCAGGGCCATCGCCGCCACGGCGCAGTTCCGCGCGCCGCAGGTCACCGCGTGGCCGCGCATCTACGGCACCGAGCCCGCTGTCGTCGATGGCCCGGGGGTCAGCGAGTACGCCCAGATCGACAGCCATGGTCGCTACCGGGTCAAGTTTCACTTCGACGAGAGCGACCTGAACGGCGGGAAGGCGTCGACATGGGTCCGGATGCTGCAGCCCCACGGCGGCGGCATCGAGGGCTTCCACTTCCCGCTGCGCGCTGGCACGGAGGTCATGTGCTCGTTTGCGGGCGGCGATCCCGACAGGCCGGCCATCGTCGGGGTCGCGCCCAACGCGCTGACGCCGAGCCCGGTCACGTCGGGGAACAACACGCGGAACGTGATCCAGACGGGCGGGCGGAACCGGCTCGAGCTGGAGGACCAGGCAGGGCAAGAGCGGATCACCCTGTCGACGCCCCACGCGAACACCTACCTCCGGATGGGGGCGCCCAACGCCGGCGCGACCTATGAGGTCAAGACGAACGGCCACGCCTTCACGTGGATCGGAGGCTCCCAGGAGAGCATCGTGGGCGGCAACCGGACGGCGATCACCGCGGGGATCTCCGAGAGCATCGTGGCGGGCTTCCGCTTGAACTTCACCGGTGGATACGCCGGGAACTTCATCGTTGGCTACTCGCAGAATGTGATCCTGGGCTATCGCGACACGCGCATCAAAGGCAACGAGTCCACGAAGGTCTTCGGAAACCGAAAGACCTTCATCAAGGGGACCCGGGACACGACCGTCGGCGGTGACAGCACGACCTTGCTCATGTCCGATCGAAAGCTCACCGTCAACGGCAAGAGCGACCTGGTCATCCTCGGGAAGCGTACCACCGCTATCACAGGCCACGACAAGGGCACCTTCCTGGGCGGTCGAGAGACGACGGTCACCGGGCTGAACAAGACGACGATCAACGGCAGCAGCCAGACCCGCGTCACCGGTACGAGGAAGACGGATGTCGTCGGCCCCGCCAGGAGCAACTTCCACGCAGGGCGAGAGGTCACGGTCACGGGGCCAAACCGCACGAAGATCACGGGCCCGACCGACACCAAGATCACCGGCAAGCGCTCCGCCACGACGATAGGGCAGAGCGAGAGCACCGTCGTCGGCAACGCCACCGGCAACGTGACCGGCCTTTACAAGACCAAGATCGGGTCGCGCATCGAGATCATCAAGGGGACGAAGACCGAGAGGATCAGCGGGCTGGCATACAAGCACGCTCCTCTCGAGGTGAAGAAGTTGAACGCGCAGGAGATCAGGGCGAAGGGCTTCGACTGGAAGGCCGAGCTGGGTCGCATCAAATGCTCTCTCGAGGTGCAAGACGTGGGGATGCTCATCGTCAAGTGATCCACCTGCTCCTCGTGGAACAGGCGCGCGCTCGGCGCCGAGCCGTACGCACCATCGAGCCCGCTCCCCGGAAGGCCGTCGAATGAAAATCGTCAAACCCATGCGCCTCGGGGTGGTGCCGAGGGTCTTCATGGCCCAGCGCACCCCGCACCTGCTTGTCACCGCCTTCGTCGGCTTCTCCTATGACCGGCCGGCCCGGCTGCTCTACGAGCCGACGGTCTGGAAGGTGGCCATGGAGGAGCTCGGCGAGGACGGCCTCCTCGACGAGCTCAACCCCAAGACGCGGGGTGAGCTCCTCGTCACGGGCCGCTGCTATCCGCCGGGGCGCGTCGCGCGCCCCGCGAGCTCGGTCCGCGTCCAGCTCGGGGCGATCGACAAGAGCCTCTATGTCATCGGCGACCGGACGTGGGGCCTGCTCGGCATGTCGGACCCGGCGCCGTTCACCGAGATGCCGGTCACCTGGCGAAACGCCTTCGGCGGAGAGGGCTTCGCCAGGAACCCGCTGGGCAAGGGCCACGGCGACAGGAGCGCAGCGCTCCCCAACGTCGAGTCGCCCAGGCACCTGATCCGCGCGCGCGGCGACCGCCCGGCGCCCGCCGGTCTCGATGGGTACGACATCGCCTGGCCCCAGAGGTTCTCGAAGATCGGCACCTGCGATTCAGCGTGGCGCGACGAGTGCTTCCCCGGTTTTGCGCGGGATCTGGACCCGACGCTGTTCAACATGGCCCCGGACGATCAGCAGATCGACGGGTTCTTCCGGGGCGACGAGGCCTTCGTGGTCGAGAACATGCATCCCGACAGGCCCCGGATCGAAGGCGCCCTGCCCGGGATCGCGAGCCGGTGCTTCGTCTGCCTCAAGACGAGCGACGGGGTGGAGATCCGTGAGCCTGCCATGAAGCTCGACACGGTGCGCCTGTTCCCGCACCGCGAGCGGGGGGTCGTCCTCTTTCGCGGCGGCGTCGAGATCAGCGAGGACGACGCGAAGGACGTTGTGGCGGTGCTGGTCGCCTGCGAGGCCATGGGCGCTTCCAGGCCCGCCGCGTATTACCATGAGTACCTGACTCCCCGGCTCGGCCCCCGGAACCCCGATCTCCCGGACGACGAGGACGACGTGCTCATGCCCGAGCCCGAGGATCCGGAGGCGCCGCCGCTGCCCGATGACCAGCTCTCCGGGGTCGCGTCGAGGCTCCGGCGGCAGGGGTTCCTGGGGGGGACTCCGGATCGAGCCGTCCAGCGCGCTTCCGCCGCCGCGGCCGGCGCTGGTGTCGGCGCCGCCGGCGTCCACGAGGCTGAAGCCGACGAAGACGAGGAGGAGCGCCTCGCGTGGTCCGAGCCGGAGGCGGGGTGGGAACACGAGGGAGAGGACCACGAGGCGGACCTGGCGCCGAGCGCGGCGCCGGCAGCGACGATGCTCCCCGACGCGGCCGACGACGGCGAGGACGCCGAGACGCTTCGCCAGGAGAATGCGCTCGCGGAATGGGCCGGGAAGCGGCTGCGGGACCAGGGCTTCGATCCCGAGGCCTATCTGTCGCACCAGGGCCCGCTCGAGGACCCCGAGCCCCTCGATGAATCAGAGGAGGCCCTCGTCAGCCTGGTCGATGGCAAGATCACCGGCCGAGCGCAGACGATTGACGGCGTGGACGTCGGCGCGCTGCTCGCGGAGGCGCGCCGGCGCGCCGCCGGGCCGCCGAGCGAGGTCTCTGTGTCGCAGACGCGCGAGCGCTTGCGGCAGGCGATGGAGGGCGAGGGCGTCCCACAGGACAAGGCCGAAGAGCTCCTGTCGGCGGTGGACTGGCAAGCGCTCGAGGACGAGACGCGGGCCGCCCAGGCCGACCTCCCCGACGAGGCGCCCGAGGCCGCCCACGCCCAGCCCGAGGAGCCAGCCGGAGACCCCTTTCCAGAGGAAGAGGCGCTGGGCGGTGAGCTCGCGTGGGACGAGGCCCCTGCGTTTGCGGAGGAGCTGGACGGGGAGGCCTCGTTTCGCGCCGAGTGGGGCGACGAGGGGCGGCTGCTCGCGCACGTCTTGCCGGCCTCGGCGCGCCTCGACAGCGAAGAAGCGCTGCGACTTCGCCGCGACGTGCAGGCCGGGCACAAGGAGGGGCGGAGCTTGGCGGGGCGCGACCTCACGGGCGCCGACCTCTCCCATCTCGATCTCGAGGGAGTCGACCTCTCGGGCGCCATGCTCGAGTCGGCCTTTCTCACCGGGAGCAACCTGCGAAGCGCGAACCTCACAGGCGCCATCCTGGCGCACGCGAACCTGGAGGGCGCGGATCTCTCGGAGGCCAAGCTCGATGGGGCCAACCTCGGCTCGGCGTGTCTGCGGGACGTGAAGGCCCTCGGGGGCGTCGCTTTCGCCGAGGCGGTGCTCGTCAAGGCCGACCTCTGGGGAGCGGACCTGTCCGGCGCCGACCTCTCGGGCGCCGACCTCTCCGAGGCCAATCTCCGCGACACCAACCTGGAGGGCGTCGTCGCAGAGAAGGCGACCTTCCAGAAGGTAGACCTCACGGGAGCGCGCCTCCTGGGCGCGCGGCTCGCGGGGGCCACGTTCAACGAGGTGAACGTGACCGAGGTCGATTTCACCGGCGTCGACCTGAGCTCCGTCACCTTCATCGCCGCCGAGGGCGACGGCGCCATCTTCCGGGACGCCATCGCCAGGGACCTCGCGAGCGTGAGGGGATCGTCCTTCGCGGGCGCAGATTTCAGCGGTGCGACGCTCACCGGCGCGAACCTGATGGGGACGCGCCTCCGCGGCAGCGACTTCTCGGACGCCGACATGCGCGGCGCGCTGCTCAACGAGGCCGATTTGACCGAGGCGACGCTGGATCGCGCGAACCTCGCCGAGGCCATGCTCACCCGGGCCAACCTCACCGGGGCCTCGCTCTATGCCGCTGACCTGAGGCAAAGCGTCATGAACCATGCGTGCGTCCGTGGGGCCATCTTCGAGAAGGCCAACCTGTTCGGCGCGTGCGCCGACCGGATGGTCGGAGACGACGACACGAGCTTCGAGGGGGCCAACCTCAAGCGACTTCGGGTGATACCGCCCCGGAGGCACCATGGATAGGGAAGCGCTGCGCAAGCGGATCGAAGAAGGAGAGGTCGTCTCGGAGCTGGACCTCTCGGGCCGCGACCTCGCAGGCATCGACCTCTCCGGCGGGATCTTCGAGGATGTCTCCTTCGCCGACGCCAACCTGGCGGGCGCCAAGGTGCGCGAGGCGATCTTCCACCGCTGTGACCTCGCGGGGGCGAACCTGAAGGGGCTGGATTTCCACCTTGGCACCGCCATGGACTGCACCCTCGCGGGGGCCATGCTCGCCGACGCGTCGCTGGTTGGAGCGAGCTTCTCGCACGTGGACCTCGCATCGGCCGATCTGACCGGAGCGGACCTCTCGTCGGCCGGCATCGCGCACGCCAGCCTCAAGAAAACCCGGTTGGTCCGCGCCAACCTGACAGACGCCACCCTGTTTCAGGCCGAGAGCGGAGGAGCGGACTTCTCCCAGGCCAACCTGACCAAGGCTGTCCTGTTCCGTCAGGACCTGTCCCAGGCAGTCCTCACGGGCACCACCCTCGTGGAAGCGATCCTTGTCGAGGTGCGGATGGGGCCCAAGGACCTCCGGCGGATGGACCTCAGCAGGGCGCAGCTCACCAACGCCGACCTGCACGGCTGCGATCTCTCCGGGGCCACGCTGACGCAATGCAGCTTCAAGGGCGCCGACCTGACCGGGGCTCGGCTGGATGGGGCCATCGCACACATGGCCGTCTTCGTCGAGGCGAGCCTGATGAACGCGAGCCTCGCCCAGGCCGACCTGAGCCAGGCGCTCTTCGTCGACGCGCGCGCGGGCGCCGCGAACCTCTCGGGCGCGCGGCTGGAGATGAGCGTCTGGCACCGAGCGAGCTGCCCGGGGACCCGCTTCTGCCGGGCGGACCTGAGCTACGCCGACCTCTCCCACGCCGACGTGTCGTTCGCCGACTTCTCCGAGGCGACGCTGGCGCGCGCGCGGCTGCACCGCGTGACCGACAAGGGCACGCTCTGGCCGCTGAGCAAGGCGCTGGCGCACGGCGACGACAAGGAGCTCAAGGAAGCAGAAGACTGGCAGGCCAACGTTCTCGGGAGGCCTGCCGGCGGCCCACGCACCCCCCATGCATGAGGAGACGATGCAGAGCGTAGCAAGGACGATACGGTACGAGCGGGGAGCCCACGGTGACCACGGCGCCGTGCTCCGCGCCGAGGGCTCCACGTACATTGTCGAGACCGACGACGGCGAGGTCCGCGCGAAGCGCGCCACGAGCTGCCTGCTGGAGCCCGCCGCCGGGGACCTGGTGCTCCTCGCCGTCGTGAATGGCGCGCAGTACATCCTCGCCGTCCTCGAGCGGGAGGAAGGCGCGCCGTCGCACCTCGTCTCGGAAGGGGATCTCCAGATCCGCTTGCGGCGCGGCTCGCTGGGCCTCTCGGCGCCGGACGGCGTGCACGTGGCGTCCGGCAAGGACCTCTCGATGGCAGCGTCGACCTTCCGTGTCCAGGCCAGGGAGGGACACGTCGCGCTGGGGCTGCTCTCGGTCGTCAGCGAGATGGTTCGCGGGGAGGTCGACCGGGCCAGGCTGATCGGCCGGAGCCTCGACGCTCGGCTCGAGCGGCTGCACCAGAGAGTGAAGCGCTCCTACAGGATCGTGGAAGAGGCCGATCACGTGCGCGCCGAGCGCATCGACTATGCGGCCAAGGGCGGCCTCGCCCTGCACGGCGAGAACGCCAAGATCACCGCGTCGCACGTCGTGAAGATCGACGGCGACCAGATCCAGGTAGGGTGACCGGACATGTGCTTTGCCATCACCTCGGGCGGCGGGATCGACTTCGGCGTCCCGGACGTCTGCCTGCCGGGGCCCGTCCCGTACCCGAACACGGCGTCTCGACCCATGGGGACTTCCGTCGCGTACAAGGTGATCCTGGGGAGGGGCGCCGCCCATACCCTGGCGACAATCGTCCCCATTTCCATGGGCGACAACCCCGGGGTTCTTGGCGGCGTGATCTCCCGTCGCAACATGGGCCCCTCGCGGCGCCTCGTCCCCTATCCCAAGCTGCTGCTCCAGAACAAGCCGGCGGTGCGGCTCGGCGCCACGGGCATCCAGAACCAGATCAACATCAACGGGACGAACATCACCCCGAGCCAGGTCAAGGTCCTGCTCCTCTGAGGTCCGCGCGATCAGCCGAGAGCCGTCCGCGAGAGCCGTCCGCGAGGGCGACCCCGACCCCTGCGCTGTTCTGCCCGGTGAGGACACGAGCATGGCCATCAACGAGCACGCCCGCATCCGGCTGGCGATCATCCAGAAGAAATACGGCAAGCGCCTGGCCCATGGCGCGAGCGGCGCTGACCTGCCCGACCGGCGCGCGCGCTTCAACGCGGATTTCCGGCGGATCCTGGCCGACATCATCGCGCCGACGTGCGAGGCCATCGGCAACGAGCTCGCCGCGTCGGGCCATTCGTACCGGGTCGAGCAGGACGTGGGCGAACAGACCCCCAGCCTCGAGTTTCACATCCTGCTCCAGGGCGTGCCGGGCGACGCCAACAACCTGATCCGCCTCTTCTCCAGGGCGGACGCCGAGGGCGATGGAGAGGTGATCGCCGAGGTCAACGTGGGCCAGACCTTGACCGAGCTCACGCGATTCCGGGCGCTGTCCCGGATCACCCAGGAGGTGGCGGAGCAAATGTGCGTGGACGCCATCGAGCACGTCTTCGCCTGCAACGCACGCTGAGCGCCTGGCGGAGCGAGATCGAGCGACGTTGTGCCATGTTGTTGGATTTTTCTACAACTTTCCCCTGAGCACAGTCGTCCGCCCGGCCAGCGAGCGAGCAGCTTGGACGCTGGCATGAGCTCATGTACGATCGCGCGCATGCGTGGAAGGTGCGTGTCGGTCGCGGTTCTCGCGTGGGCCCTGGCTGCCTGTTCGGAGTCGCCGCCCGACGACGGCGCGGGCGGCAGTGGCACGGGTCCAGTCGGCAGCGGCGGCGCCGGGAGCACCGCGGAGACAAGCTCGAGCGCGGCGGAGGGCACGGCCTCCAGCGCCGCGACGGGCGCCGGGACAGGTGGAGGCGGAGGGGCGCCACCCGACGGCGAGTGCGCCAGCGTCTCGGAGGTCCCGACGGAGCTGGGACTCGACCCTTTCTACAAGAAGTACGTCGACGCCTCGGGGATCCCCATCGTCAGCTCCGAGGGGCCGCCGGACGCGGCGCTGCTGCGCGCGTGCTCGGTCGTCGTCCGCATGCTCGGCCCGCGCGACGACGTGCGTCTGGCGATGATCGCGAACCACACGCGCGTCGCCGTGATGGCAGAGACGGAGGTGACGAGCGACATCCCCGAGCACAGCGACCTCTATGAAGCGTTCCCGGGGACCGACTGGGACACGCGGGCCCGCGGCCTCGGGGCGACCCCCGCCCGCCCGGCGAGCTCCTGCGCCGAGGAGAACGTCCTGTGCTATCCGAGCGATCCGTACAGGGGCGAGGACATCCTCGTGCACGAGTTCTCGCACGCGATCGCGATCATGGGCATCGCCTTCGCCGAGCCGTCCTTCAACCGGGAGCTCGCCGACGTGTTCGAGCGCGCGATCCAGGCCGGGAAGTGGGCGAACACCTACGCCGCGACGAACAAGGACGAGTACTGGGCCGAGGGGGTCCAGGACTGGTTCGATACAAACATCGAGTCGATCCCGGGGAACGGGATCCACAACGAGATCAACACCCGCGCGGAGCTGCGCGAGTACGATCGCCCGCTCCACGATCTCATCGCCAGGTACTTCGCCGACGACGCGTGGCGACCGAGCTGTCCCTGAGACGCGGACATCGAGGGAGCAGGAAGCGCGGGCTGCGCTGCGGAGGCCGCTCGCACGAACGTCATCCCGGCGCGGCACAGCGCGGCACAGCGCGGCACAGCGCGGCGCAGCGGTGTGTTCCCCGCCGATCCAGGAGCAACACAGGCTGGCATTCGGCTTGCTGGGAGCACCTGCCATGCGCCACATCCTTCTTCGTCACTGTGTACCTTGCCTCGTGGCCGGGGCGGCGGCCCTGTCCACCCTGACATGGACGACCGAGTCGGCCGCGTGCGGCGAGACGTCTCCTGAGATCACCGCGCTCTCGCCGGGAGACGGCGCCGTCGACGTGCCGCTGAACGCGGCGCTGTTCGCCGGCTCGAACCTGGGTCGGGTCGCCTTCACGCTGCGTGAAGCGCAGAGCGGCGAGGTCGTGCCGCTCTCCGTGTCGTGCAACGGATTCTACGACGGCAACCTCTGCGCTGCGCACGCAGGGCCGCTCGCGGAGAACACGACGTACGAGTGGACGGCCGTCATGGTCGAAGAGCTGGACCCGAACCCCGGCGCTCCTGTGTGGCGCCAGTTCACGACGGGCACGGCGCACGACGAGCAGACGCCGCTAGCCGTCGACCTCTCCGTCAGCGTGCTGGAGCGCGGAGAAAGCGCCGCCTCCGACTGTGGCCCCGGTGGCCCCTGGACGAAGATGCGTATCTCCTTCTCGGTGGATGAGCCGGTGCTCTTTGACCTCGCGTCGTCGCAGAGGATGCCGGTCCCGGTGCCCGGAGGGCGCTCCGAGGTCGAGATCACGGTGCCTAGCGATTGCTTCTGCCTCGCGCCCCGGATGCTCGATGTCGCCGGCAATGAGTGGGCCGTGCAGACCGTGTGTGTCTCCGCCGACGACAGCCCGGCTCAGCCCGCCGACCCGGCTCCGCCTGACGAGACGGACCCGCCCGCGGAGGACACCGCGACCCCGGGACGCGATCCGGTGTGCGTGCCGCCGGAGCCCGGCGCGGCCGGGGGCTGCAGCGTTGGCCAGGCGGGGCGGACGCGCGACCTCGGCGCGGCCTCCCTGCTCTCCCTGGCGGTGCTCGCCCTGGCCTTCCGGCCGCGGTGGTAGCCGTCGCGGCGCCCTCGCCCGCCGCGCAGGGCGGCCGGGGGCGTCGCCGCGCCCGCGCGCCGGTGGTAGGAGAGGGCATGACGAAGAGGCGAGCCGCATGGATGTGGGCGGCGTGGACGCTCACGGCCGGCGGGTGCACCGCGCTCGCGGGGCTGGACGACAGCTACCACCTGGTGGAAGGCGCAGGCGGCGCGTCCAGCGCGACGAGCGGTCCGTCGTCGGCCTCGTCCACGGGCGGCGCGCCCGGCGCGGGGACGGGCGGCAGCGAGGGGCCCGGCCCCGTGGACGTCGCGCTGATCGACGACATGGAAGACGGCGACGGCGCCATCGAAGAGGTCGGCGGCAGGGTCGGCTACTGGTACAGCTACAATGATGGGACGGGCACGCAGACTCCCCCGGTCTACTCGGAGGCGATGCCCGTCGGGTTCATCCCGGAGGCGCTCACGCCGCCGCGCGGCGAGAGCACGATGGCAATGCACACGTTCGGGTCCGGCTTCACGGAGTGGGGCGCCGGGGTCGGCTTCGCGCTGAACGGCCCTGACATGGGGCTGTTCCCCTACGACGCGTCGGCGTACAGCGGTATCAAGCTCTGGGCCAGGCTCGGCGACGCGGGCGCGGTGACGGCCATGAAGGTCAACGTCTCGGACAAGGTCTCGGAGCCCGCGGGCGGGATCTGCGATGAATCGGCGGGAGAGGGCGACCCCAACCGGTGCTTCGATCACTGGTTCTACACCGCGCCGCTCGGCACGGAGTGGGCCGAGATCGTGATCCCCTTCGAGGAGCTCACGCGCCTCGGCACGGGCGCCGAGCCCACCGCCGAGGCCGTCGACGTCGCCGGGCTCTACACGATCGAGTTCCGGTTCGCGCAGGGCGAGGATTTCGACGTCTACATCGACGACATCAGCTTCTACAGGTGATCGGCCCATCTCGCGGTGATGGGTGAACGGGCCGTCGGTTGGCGATGGTCAGCAGGCACGGAGGCCCTCCTGCATCCATCGGCCGAAGAGCAGGGGGGCCGAGCACCTCGCAGGCGAAGCCCGCGCGCTCCGCCTCGGCGCAGAGCGACGCCACCTCCGCCGCGCCGTACGCGCGGAGCCTGACGCCGTTCACGGCGCGCCAGGCGGCCCGCGCCACGCGCCGGCTCCACCGCCTCGGATGCGCGCCGCCTGGGATACTTCGTCACATCCCACGACCCTCCTCGCCGTGGTGGGTATCGTGGATACATAAAATTCCCGGCCAACGCAGCGCGTGATCAAAGGCACGTTTCCCGGGCATATGGGCCTACGCGCGGAGCTACGCGCGTGGTACGCAGACGTAAGCATCTTACTTGAACATCTTGCTGACTACCTTGCGGCTCATCTGGCCGCTCCAAGGAGAATTTTATGCGTCTTAGCAGCTTGCTGAGCTACGGCTCGGTCTCGATCGCTTGCTGCCTGCTCGCCTGCAGCGGCGGCGACTACGACGGCGACGAGATCGCATCGCTGGAGGGCGACCTCAGCGGCGACGCCGCGATGTCGGCGGTGATCGAAGTCCAGTCGCAGTGGCCGACGGGGTACTGCGTGAACGTGGTCGTGACGAACGGCGCCACCCCGGTCACCGGCTGGAACATGGTCGTCGCGCTCAACGGGTCCACGCTGCAAAGCGCGTGGAGCGCGAAAGCCAGCGCGTCGGGCGGGCAGCTCACCGTCTCCAACGAGAGCTACAACGGCGCGCTGCCCGCGGGGGGGAAGGCGAACTGGGGCTTCTGCGGGAACGGCACCGGCAGGCCATCGGTCGTGTCCGTCAGCGGCAACGGGGCTGGAAGCTCGACCTCATCGAGCTCCAGCAGCAGCAGCGCATCGAGCAGCAGCAGCGCATCGAGCAGCAGCAGCAGCGCATCGAGCAGCAGCAGCAGCGCATCGAGCAGCAGCTCCTCGTCGAGCTCCGGCGCCGGCGGCGCAGGGGGCGGCGGCGGCGCCGGCGGCGCGGGCGGCAGCGGCGGCTCAGGCGGCGGTACGAGCGCGCCCTCGGGGCTCCCGGTCCCGCCTGGCGGCGGCGTGCCCAGGCCGTCGGGCGCGCCAGGGAACCTTGTCGTGCTGAACTGGGCCGGGTTCCAGGGCGCCGTCTCGTACACCTTCGACGACTCGAACTCGAGCCAGATCAACAACTACGACGCGCTGAACGCGCTCGACGTGCCGTTCACCTTCTACCTCCAGACCGGCAAGAGCGAGTCGAACAATGCGGTGTGGCAGAGGGCGGTGGCGGACGGGCACGAGCTCGGCAACCACACGAAGAGCCACTCGAGCAACGACAGCGGCGCCGATACGGACGCCGCGACGCAGTTCATCGAGAGCAGGTTCGGCGTCGACGTGTGGACGATGGCGGCCCCGAACGGCTCGTCGGTGTACTCGAACATCGCCCGGACGCGCTTCCTCATCAATCGCGGCGTGGCCAACAACCTGATCGGCCCCAACGACTCGACCGATCCGTTCAACCTGCCCTGCTACATCCCCCCGACCGGCGCCTCCACGTCGGCGCTGGACCAGCAGGTCACGAGCGCGCGGTCCGCAGGGAAGTGGCGCACCGTCCTTGTGCACGGCTTCACCGGCGGCAGCGACGGCGCCTATCAGCCCATACAGCTCCGCGCCTTCCTCGACCACGTCCAGCACACCAAGGATCTCCGCGACGTGTGGATCGACAGCGTGGTCAACGTCGGCGCCTACTGGCGCGCCCAGAAGGTGCTCTCGTCGGTCTCGCCGACGACGTCCGGCAGCGACAGGACGTGGCGGTGGACGCTGCCGGCCAACTTCCCGCCGGGCAAGTACCTGCGGGTCAAGGTGGGCGGCGGGACGCTCAAGCAGGGCGGCCGCACGCTGCAGTGGGACGACCACGGCTACTACGAGGTCGCGCTCGACGCGGGCTCGGTCACCCTGTCGCCGTAGCCGATCGCGCCCCCTCGGCGTCTTTGGCGCGCCGCGCGCGCCGCGCGCGCCGCGCCGCCGCGTCGGCCCGCGCGGCCGCGCGGCGCGCGTTCCTGCTCGACGCGGCCCGGACGCGGGTCTATCGACCCCGTCATGAGAAGCTCGCCGCGCGCGCTCCGGTGCGGACTCGCCCTGACCACCTCGCTCGCCCTCGCCTGCGTGTCGGGCTGTGGAAAGGACGTCCAGCAGCCCTCGCCGGAGGGCGCGCCCGGCGCTGCTCAGGAAGGAAGGGCCATGTCGCTCCACGAATTCACCGTGAAGACCATCGACGGACAGGACCGCTCCCTCGGCGAGTTCCGGGGCAAGGTGCTGCTCGTGGTGAACACAGCATCGGAGTGCGGCTACACGCCGCAGTACGCGGGGCTCGAGGCGCTCCACGATCGGCTGAAGGATCGTGGCTTCTCCGTCCTCGGCTTCCCCTCGAACGACTTCGGCGCGCAGGAGCCGGGGACCGACGCCGAGATCGCCGCCTTCTGCTCCACCAAGTTCGGCGTCAGCTTTCCCATGTTCTCGAAGATCCCGGTCAAGGGGGGCAGCAAGCACCCGCTCTATGCCTTCCTCACGCAGGCCGCGCCCGCCGGAGAGGTGAAGTGGAACTTCACCAAGTTCCTGATCGGCAAGGACGGGTCGGTGATCGGGCGGTTCGAGTCGGCCGTGGCGCCGGACGACCCGCAGCTCACGCAGGCCATCGACAGGGCGCTCGGCGGCTGAGCCCCGGCGTCCGCGGGCGTCGTTGCAGGGCGAGCGCCCGCTGGCGCGCGCACAGGCACCGGGCGAAGATGCGCGTCCATGGAGATCTACCAGGTCCGCTATTTCCTGGCGGTCACCGAGACGCGCAGCTTCACCCGCGCGGCTGAGCGCTGCGCGGTCTCGCAGCCCGCGCTCACCGCGGCGATCAAGAAGCTGGAGGAGGAGCTGGGCGGCGCGCTCCTCCTGCGCGAGCGCGGCGGCGCGAAGCTGACGGCGCTCGGGCAGCACGTGCTGCCTCGGTTCCAGCGGCTCCAGGACGAGACGCAGGCCGTGCAGGTGATCGCGGACAACCACCGTCGGCTCAAGCAGGTCCCGCTCCGCGTCGGCGTCCTGTGCACCATCGGGCCGGCGCGCCTCGCGCGGGCGCTCGCGGCGTTCCGCGGCGAGGCGCCGGGCGTGGAGCTGGAGATCTCGGTGGCCGTGCAGGCGGAGATCCTGAGGCGCCTGGAGGAGGCCGAGGTCGACGTCATCGTCACGAACCTCGGAGACGCCGTCCCGGAGTGGTGCGTCGTCGCCCCGCTCTACGACGAGCGGTATGTCGTCGTCCTGCCGCCCGGACATCGCCTGGAGGCCAGCGAGGCGCTCCGGCTCGAGGATCTGAGGGGAGAGCCGTACATCGACCGGCTCGCGTGCGAGATGCGCGAGTCGGTGACGGCCGCGTGCGCGGCCCGCGACGTCGAGCTGTATGCGGCGTACCGGACCGAGCGCGAGGACTGGGTCCAGAGCCTCGTCCACGCGGGCCTCGGCTTCGCCTTCATGCCCGAGCACTCGGTGCTGCTCTCCGAGGCCTGCCGGCGGCCGCTCGTCGACCCGGCGCTCCAGCGCACGATCGCGCTGGTCCGCTCGGGCGATCGCACGCCGACGTCGGCGCTCCAGCGCTTCTGGGACACGCTGCTCGCGCGCGCCGCCCGCGTCGAGCCGCGGGAGGGCGGCGGCGCCCAGCAGCCCAGGCGCCCGCTCGGGAGCGGCGTCAGGGCTTCGCGGCGATGACGTCGACGCGCTCGATGACGGGCGCGGCCGCGAGCAGCTCGGGCGCCTTCGCCATCAGCGCGGCAGCGATCGGGCCCTGGAGGTGCGCCTCTCGGCCGTCCTCGTCGGCGAAGGTGTCGAAGACACCGAACGTCGACGGGCCGATCCGCAGGGCGAACCAGTGAAGGGTCCGCTGCTCCTCGACGGCGAGGCCGATGGCGCCGCGGAGGAAGGCCTCGACCTCGGCCGCCTTGCCGGGCTTGGCCTCGATCCGGACCAGGAGAGAGCGGGTCACAGCAGGAAGATGGGGGTGCGTCATGAGCGTCTCCAGGGTTCGGCGGCGCGCTGCGCGCCGCGCTTGATGAGGGGGGTTATGACGACGAGACGGCCGCTTCACCCATCGATGTTCCTGATGGATCCATCCGCGGCGCCGATGGACGGACTCGCGGCCTCCGTCTCGCCGCGCCGGTGGACCCCCCCGACGCGGCCATGCGGCAGTCATGGCCCGAGGCCACGGCAGCGCCCGCGGACGGCCGACGACACCGGGCGGGCACCCGCGCGGCGGCACGCCTCGTGCTGCTCCGCGCGCGGGGCGTGATCGCTCCGGCGCGCTCCGGGAATTTACCGGGCCGCGCAGCCGCGGCCTTCGTGTATACAAGGGTAGCAGCTCGCCCGTCATGGTCCTCGAGCTGGTCTGTTCACTCTTGCTCTCCTGGGTACCCTCCACTGGAAAGGCTGATGCTGATGGCGCCTCCTTCGGACAATGAGAATTCAAGTTGGTCAGCCCGACCGCGCATCCGACGGTCCCGTTCGACGACGTTCCTGAGGGGGCCGCTCCTGCTCGTCGGGCTCCTGAGCGTCGCGCTCGCGAGCGCCTGTTCCTCGAGCGGCGCCGGTGAGCCGAGCGAGACGAGCGGCAGCGGGGGCAGCCCGAGCGGCACCGGCGGCGGCGCCTCGGTGGGCGGAGGCGACGGCGCCGGAGGCTCGGGCGCAGGCACCCCTGGGAGCGGCGGCGGCGCGGGCACGGGCGGGTCGACAGGGAGCGCGGGCGGGATGTCGGGCTCCGACGAGGAGTACCCCCTGCCGGACTCCCTGCCGGACGAGACAGGCGCAGACCTCTGGCTCAGGTACCCGCAAGTCCCGATTCCGGGGCGCCTCGCGGAGTACCAGGCTGCCTTCAAGCGCGTGATCAAGTCGGGGAGCGGCGCGAGCCTCGACATCGCCGAGGACGAGCTCGTCGAGGGCCTGAGCGGCCTGACCGGTGGAACTGTCGAGACCGGCGCGGCGGTCGAGGGGCAGGGCGCCGTGGTGATCGGGACGGCCACCGCGGACATCATCAAGGGCCTGCCGCTCGCAGCGCGCCTCGGCGCCCTGGGCCCCGACGGCTACCTCGTCGAGACGGCCGACGTGGGCGGCCAACCGGTGATCGCCGTGGCGGGCAACACGGAAGTGGGCGTGCTCTATGGCACCTTCGCGCTCCTACGGCACCTCCAGAGCCACAGCTCCCTCAAGGGGCTGTCGCTCTCCGGCTCGCCCAAGATCAAGAACCGCATCCTGAACCACTGGGACAACCTCGATCGCACCGTGGAGCGCGGCTACGCGGGGCGCTCGATCTGGGACTGGAGCGCGCTGCCGGGCACCCTCTCGCCTCGCTACAAGGACTATGCGCGGGCCAACGCCTCCATCGGCATCAACGGGACCGTGCTCACGAACGTGAACGCCAACGCGCAGGTCCTGACGCCGTCGTACCTCGTGAAGGTCAAGGCGCTGGCCGATGTCTTCCGTCCTTATGGCATCAAGGTCTACCTCACGGCCCGCTTCAGCGCGCCGATCGAGATCGGCAACCTCAGCACGGCGGATCCGAACAACGCCAGCGTCAAGCAATGGTGGACGAGCAAGGTCGACGAGATCTACCGGCAGATCCCCGACTTCGGCGGCTTCCTGGTGAAGGCGAACTCCGAGGGGCAGCCGGGTCCGCACGACTACAACCGGACCCACGCCGACGGCGCCAACATGCTGGCCGACGCGCTCGCGCCTCACAAGGGCATCGTGATGTGGCGCGCCTTCGTCTACTCGGACGACAACCCCCCGGACCGCATCAAGCAGGCCTACGAGCAGTTCAAGCCGCTGGACGGCAAGTTCAAGGCCAACGTGCTCGTGCAGGCCAAGAACGGCCCCCTCGATTTCCAGCCCCGGGAGCCGTTCCATCCGCTGTTCGGCGCCATGCCCGAGACGCCGCTGGCGCTGGAGCTCCAGATCACGAAGGAGTACCTCGGCGAGGACACGCACCTCGCCTACGTCGGCCCGCTCTACGAGGAGGTCCTCAAGGCGGACACCCACGCGGACGGCGAGGGCTCGACCGTGGCGCGGGTCATCGACGGCTCGCTCCATGGCCATGAGACCACCGCGATCGCGGGCGTCTCCAACGTCGGCGACGATGCGAACTGGACAGGGTCCCACATGAACCAGGCGAACTGGTACGTGTTCGGGCGCCTGGCGTGGAACCCGGACCTCTCCTCGGAGGCGATCGCCGAGGAGTGGGTCCGCCAGACCTTCTCGAACGACCCTGTCGTCGTCACGCCGGTGGTCCAGATGATGATGAGCTCCCACCAGGCGCTCGTCGATTACATGACGCCGCTCGGCCTGGTCCACATCATGGGCACCGACCATCACTACGGGCCAGCGCCGTGGGTGAGCAACCTGAGCCGCGCCGAGTGGAACCCGGTCTACTACCACAAGGCGGACGCGCGCGGCATCGGCTTCAACCGCACGTCCTCGGGCAGCAACGCTGTCGCCCAGTACTTCGCGCCGCTCGCGCAGCAGTTCGGGAGCCTGGACACGGTGCCCGAGGATTTCCTGCTCTTCTTCCACCACGTCGGCTGGCAAGAAGAGCTGAGCACGGGGAGGACTGTCTGGGAGGAGCTCGTCCACCGTTACAGCCGCGGCGTCGATGAGGTGGGCGTCCTGCGAGGAGCATGGGAGTCCGTCGAGGGCCGCGTCGACGGCAAGCGCTTCGCTGAGGTGAGCGAGTTCCTGAAGATCCAGCACCACGAGGCGCGCTGGTGGCGCGACGCGTGCCTCACCTACTTCGCCCAGGTCGGGAGCCTGCAGGTGCCGAGCGGCTACGCCCCCCCGGCGAACACGCTGAGCTTCTACCAGGGGCTCCGCTGCCCCTCCGACGCGACGAAGCCCCGCTGCTCGCAGGTCTACACGGGGGAGCCGTCGCCGGCCATCCTCCCGTGATCCCGTGATCCCGTGATCCCGTGATCCCGTGAGCGCGGCCGGCCGGCTCGGCGCGGGAGCTCTCGCCGGAGGCTACTGCAACGGCAACCACCGCAAGATGTCTTTGTGGATGAAGACCTTCAGGCTCGACGTCGTGTAGATCTGGGTCGGGGAGCCTGCCGCGATCTCTCGCACCCGCGCTTTTTCGAGGGAGACCTCGACGAAATCTCCACGACCTCCCGAGACGACGACCTTGCCGCTCAGGATCTCGTAGTGGACGACGGTGCTCTCCAGGAGCTCGCCTCTGTAGGCCTTGACCGCGGCGGAGACCTGGTGTTTTTGGCCAGGCGCGGGCAGATCGTCCTCGATCGTCGGCGGGACCTCGTCGCCTCCGATGGGCAGTGAGACGAGGTTCACGTTCCTCACGAACCACGCCTCCCTCACGGCGGGATTCTCACCGCCCGGCGGCTCCTCGGCGCGCATCAATTCCTCGAAGAGCTGCGCGAAATGTCGGCGCGCCTCGTAAGCGTCTCCCGCCTTGGCCATCCAGCTCAGGATGCTTCGATTCGCTTCGGTGTGTAGATCACCGGGGTTATAGGCCTCGGGGTGCCATTGGATGCCCATCATCGGGGCGCCGTGCGTCGTCTCGAAGCCTTCCACGGAGCCCCAATTCCGCTCCTCCGTACCGTCGCCCATGTACGGCGGAGTCGAGGAGGGGGCCCGAGCGCTGACCGCCAAGGGGGGGACCGGCTCCGTGTCCACGCCCGCGAGGACGCCCCTTCTTGGTTCCTCGGCGACGGCCCAATGCGCCGTATTGACGATCCCGGGGACGTCGCCTTGCTTCGATCGAAAGACCTTCGACAGCATCGTATCCGGCAGGATCGTGATCGGGTGCTCGCTCGCCACTCGGGCGATCTGCCCCGTGGTCGTCAGGTAGGGCATGATCCTCGTTTGATGCGTGTGCGTCTGCACGCGGCGGGTGGTGCCACCGAACGCCTCGAGCAGCCGCCACGAGCCGCCGCAGACGGCCAGGACGGGGCGTCCCGTCAGGCGCGCACGGCGGAGGAGCTCGCGCTCGTGCTCTGCGCGATGACCCTGGCGCGTCATTGCGTCGCCGCTGGGCCGATGCGCCGGATCGCGCGTCGGCTTCTCCGTCTCCAGACCGTAGTTGCCGCCGGGGATGAACAAGAGCCCCTGGCCCTCGTCCGTATGCACCGGGGGATTGCCTCCGGGCATGGGTCCGGAATATCGCCCACCTTTGCCCTCTGGATTCGGGACGATGTCGGTGTTCTGGTGCGCGTGGTAGCTCGCGGTCGTCGCTCGATCCAGCGCGCGGCGCACGGTGAAATGATCCCAGAACGCGCCCGCGCCCCTGGCGTCCTCCCGGTGCGCGATCGTCACGCCGGCCGGCGCCGGGTTCCCCAGGACAACCGACGCCGTCGCTTCCTCCGCCGAGTCGCCCGAAGCGGTCTCCCGCGTTTTCTTGGGAGGAGGCTGGGAGGTCTCCGACTCGGCTTTTTCCTTGCCCTTGTTGTCGTGCTCACTCTCGGAGCGCTTCCTTTTTGCTCCCGTCCTCGTCAGCGTCGTCGTCGTCGCCAATCCGCCTCCGGCCGTCCTGGCGTCGAGCGGGCTCGACGAACCGCCGGGGCTGTGGGTCTTCTTCTTCTTCTTTGTCTTCTTCTTGCTGCCGCTCTGGCCGCCCTTCTGGACTCGCTTCGGCATGGCCGCCCCCTCCCGCTGCCCTCTCGACGTCCGGCCTCACGCCCGACCCTCTGCACCACAGAGCTCTCTGGTTCTTGCCTCTGTGGTTCCTCCTCTCACGAACCCGCGGACGGGCCTGACGCTAGGGGGAGGTCGTCTTGACGGCGGCGTCGACGATCGCGTCCAGGTTCACGGCGTCCGCCATCGCCTTGTATCCGGCGTCGTTCGGGTGCAGCTTGTCGGCGTCGTAGGCCGGGAGCAGGCGGCTCGGGTTGGCCGGGTCGCGCAGCGCCTTGTCGAAGTCGATCACGCCGTCGAAGGCGCCGCTTGTGCGGATCCATGTGTTCAGCTTCAGCCGCTCCTGCTCGCCCTTGGCCGTTCCGTAGTCGCCCTTGTAGGTCCCTGTCGATCCGGCGAAGGGCACCAGGGTGCCGCCGTAGATCTTGAGCCCGGCAGCGCGGGCAGCCTGGATGATCTGCTGGTAGACAGGGATCAGGTCCGTGGCCTTGGCGGAGCGGTCGCCGATGTCGTTGATGCCCGCCAGCAGGATGACCGCGCGCGCGCCGGGCTGGGTCAGCACATCGCGCGCGAGGCGGGCCGGAACGGGGTACCCGAACTGGAGCTGGGGACGGACGGTGAGCAGCTCGTTCCCGA
Organism: Sorangium sp. So ce176; assembly: GCF_051519835.1. Taxonomy (NCBI): domain Bacteria; kingdom Pseudomonadati; phylum Myxococcota; order Polyangiales; family Polyangiaceae; genus Sorangium; species Sorangium sp. So ce176. The sequence continues at coordinate 7,269,900 of NZ_CP150371.1, read as the reverse complement.
TGATCCCGGCGTTGACGACGGAGAGGGTCGGACCCTTGCGGCTGGCCAGGCGCTCCGCGAGGAAGTCGGGGTAGCGCTGGTTGTTGTTCTTGGTCGAGAGGTATCCGTCGGTGATCGAGTCGCCGAGCGCGATCAGGGTGCCGACGACGTTCGGCGCGGCCTTGACGTCGACGCCCGAGAGGAACATCCAGCACGAGATCTTCTGCGTGAACTGCTTGTCGGCGCCGGCCCCGGTCTGGTTGCCCGCGGCGAGGAAGCTGTCCTGCGCCGCGAAGTAGTGCTGTGTGGCCGGCCCTGTCTTGGCCGGAAGGTGGATGTTGACCGCCAGCGTCTGCAGGGGCTGCACCTTCAGCGCCACGGGGTCGCTGATCGCCTCGCCGCCCGCGGCGATGACGATCGAGGGCTGACCCGCGAAGCGCAGCGCGTGCGTGGTCCCGGCGGTCGCGGCGGCTCCGTCCTTCGAGAGCGCGACAGACGCCGCGCCGACCTTGAGCGGCTCGGCGCCGCCGGCGTTGGAGATCCGCACGCGCACCGAGCTCCCGCCGGCGCTCAGGCGGACGATGTTCCGGACCGTCTGGCCGGTCAGGCCGACGTCCGACGGGCACTCCTGCGCGTTGAACGTGCCGCCCGGCGTCGGGCTGGCGTGCCACGCGGCGACCCATCGCCCGTCGGGCGCCGGATCGGCGGCCAGCGCGGGGCCACCCAGCGCGACGGTCATCAGCGCGAGCACCGCGGCGGTGAGGGTAAATCGTGGCAGGCGACCGGTCTTCGGCCCTGGCAACGCGAGCAAGGAGCGCGAGGGGTCACGGCGCTCCGAGGTGACTTGGTGAGGTCTGTGTCGATTGGACATCGGTTCTCTCCCGATTGTTCGCGTGGGACGCGGAAAGCTTCTCTGACGTCGCGGGGGATGCTCGCTCGCTTTGCCCGAAGTCATCCTCGAATCCGCACGAGCTGAGTCGAAGCTGGCGCCATGGGCGCTTCCAGGGGGCAGGATGCCAGCGCGGGAAGAAGGGAATGCAAGCGCGAGGAGACGTCAAGCCCGAGCTTCCCTGGGCTGACAGGCTGTTTCGCTGACGATCCGCTCCGCCCTGTAAAAATGACGCCGTATCAAAACCGCCCACGCATCGAGGGAGCCGACGTCGGCGCGGGCACAGCGCTTCACGATGCGCGCGGGCCGGTCGTGTGAGGACGAGGTCGGTGAGGGGAGGGGCGATTGCGCAGGGGAGCTTCGAGGGGGATGGGGAGCGCGAGCGGGAGAAAGGGGGTCGAGCTCCTCCTCCCTGTCATCCAACCGACCACGCTACGCGAGCCGCGGCACGCTTCCGAGCCGCGCGCCGGGCGGCGCATTTGCGTTGAATTTGCCGGGGCGCGGTGCGGTAATCGTCCGAGGAGCCCGCCGGGCGCTCGGAGCGGCGGGGCGCGCGGGATCACCATGGACAGGCACGCGTGACGGGCGCACGGGACAGCGGCGGGGATCTCCCGGCAGGCGAGAGCATCCCGCCCGGGGAGAGCATCCCGCCCGGGGAGAGCATCCCGCCCGCGGAGCGCAGCGGCTCCGAGGGCGCGCCAGGGGCCGAGCTGCGCTCGGTGACGGCGGGCGGCGCGACGCTCTGGCTCGCGCAGTCGCCGGGGTTCTCGCTGTGGCGCGGCGAGGTGGCCGCGCCGGATCGGCTGCGCATCGAGGGGCGCGACGGGTACCTCCACGAGCTCCGGCTCGAGCCGGTGGGCGTGCTGCGGCTCGGCCGGGCGGAGCGCGTCGGCGACGAGCGCAACGACCTCGTGTACGCCGACGTGGCGTCGCGGCTCGCGGCCACGCTGCGCCACGACGGCGTGCGCTGGTGGCTGCGCCGCCGCGACGAGTGCAGCGTGCCCGTGCAGGTCGGCGCGCGGCACCTCGCGCGCGGGCAGGAATCGCCGCTCGTGCACGGCACGTTCGTCTGCGTCGGCGGCATGCGCGCGACGCTCTTCGACCGCCGGTACGCCGCGCTGTCGGTCCCCGCCGGGGCGGTGGACCCGGCGACCGGGCTGCTCGCGCGCGCCGGCCTGGAGCAGGAGTGCGCGTCGCTCCTGTCGCGGAAGGGCCAGGGGGCGCTCGTCCTGCTGCGGCCGATCGAGGCGGCGCCGCCGGTCTCGGGCGCCGCGAGCGGGCAGGGCGGGGGAGGGGCGGCGAGCGGGCGGGGCGGGGAAGGCGCCGCAGGGGGCAGCGTCTTGCCGGGCGCCGCGTCGCGCGCGGCCGTCGCCGTCGTCGCTGTGCACCGGCTGTGGCCGGAGCTGCCGGTCGGCGACGCGGATGGCACGGCGGTGGTGCTCGTGCGCGGCGGCGCGGCGGAGGCGGCCGCGGCGGCCCGTCGCGCGCTGGAAGCCGCGGAGGCGGCGGGGCTCGGGGCGTTCGCGTGCGGCTACTTCTCGCTCGCCGGGGACGCGGACGTCGCCGGCCGCGAGGTCGAGCTCGCCCTGCACGCCATCGCCTCGCTCGCCGCCGAGCGCGAGCGCGCCGCGCCGGGAAGCTCCGGCGCCCCGGGGGCCGCGAGCGTGGCCGAGCTCCGCGACGGCGCGGCGGGCGCGCGGCTCGCGACGCCGCTCGAGGTGATCGAGGCGTCGCAGAGCGGGCGGCGGGCGACGGTCCTGTTCGGCATCGAGGAGCAGAGCGCGCTCGGCGGCGTCGGGCCGCACGTCATCGGGGCGCTCGCGCAGGAGCTCGCCGCGGTGATCGCGAGCCACGCGGGGGCCGGCGCGCTGGTGGCGCCGCTCGCGCCGGGCGTCGTCGCGGCGTGCGTGCAGCGCCGGGCGGACCCGGCCGTGATGGCGAGCGCTGTGCAGTGCGACTGGCACGCCCGGCCGCCGATCCTCGACGGCAGGGTCGAGCTCGCGCGGACGCTGTCCTGGGAGCTCCTGCACGGCGTCGACGCGGGCGCGCGGGCGGCGGAGATCTCGCGCGAGTGCAGCGATCCGCACGGCGTGCTCTCGGCGCTGAGCGGCGGGCTGCCGTACCCGATCGCGGGGCGGGTGCGGGCCGCGATCGGGGCGTCGAGCGCGATCGAGCGGGTGAAGATGCTGTTCGACGTGCTCGAGGGCACGTGGCGCTTCATCGCGACGGTGCTCGTCTCGGCCTTCTTCAGCGGCGGCAGCGCGCCCCCGGCCCCGGGGCGCGGCGGCGTCGCGGGCGCCCCCGGCGCGCGCGGCCCCGGCGCGGGCGAGCCCCCGCCGGGGTGGGGCGCCGTGCTCGACTTCTACGGGCGCACGCGCACGCGCGACGGCCTGGCGCTCGGCGCGTGGCGCGAGCTCGCGCGCACGGCCGCGCGCGCGTTCGGCGACCGCGACGACCCGATCGGCTCGATGGCGAGGGAGGTGCTCGACGTCAAGCTGTCGCACAACCAGACGTTCGAGACGCTCTCGAACCTGATGCAGGCCGAGCGCAACCAGTTCGCGCACGGCCACTACACCGAGGCGCGCGCGGCCGCGGATCTGCCGGACTTCGAGCAGATGACGCGCGCGCTCCTCCGGGCGCAGCGGCCGCTCTGCGCGTGGACGCTGGTGACTGTCGAGAAGACGGAGCCGGACCTCTACGGCGATCTCCAGACGGTGGAGTTCATCGATCACACAGGCCCGTTCGCGTCGGGGACGCGCCGCCGGATCGGCCTGAACTCGCCGGTGCGCCTGTCGAACGTGGTCTATCTGGCCCGCTTCCGCGAGGGGCTGATGCTGCCGCTCGACCCGATGGTGCGGCGCCTCGCCCACGACGACCGGCTCGACCTCCACTGGATGGATCACCTCCCGCGGGTCGGGACATGCCACCTGAGCGCTGTCGTCGCGGGCAGGGCGGTGCGGGCGCCCTGCGACGCGCGGCGGATGCCGCCGCTGCTGCGGGCGCTGATCGACGCCGCGGGCGGGTGACGGGCGAGCGGCTCAGGTCGGGAACAGGCTCCGCGCCCGCGCCCAGGAGAGGCCGGCCTGGAGTGGCCGAGGCGGCAAGAGGGGAGGCGATGCCATGAGCGACGCGAAGCGCGAGCACAGCTCTGCATCGTCCTCGGGCTCACCTCGGGCAGCTTGATCGCGGCGGTGATCACCGAGTCGCTGACGGTGGTGCTCACCGGGATCGCCGGTCTCCTGCTCCTCCAGGAGTCGATCGGTCCGGCGCCGAGCGTCGGCATGGCCATCATCCTGTCGGCCATCGTCCTCATCAACCTGTAGAGCCGGAGCGCCCGGGCCGGCGAGGCGGGATGGCGAGGCTGCCCGCTGCGAGCAGCAGGGAGCCGCCCCGGCAGACACCGCGCCAGCTCCCCGCCTCAGCTCCGCCCTGGCCTCCCCGCGGCGAGCGTGCCGGAGCGCTCAGGCGCGGAAAAGATGCTCGCGCCGGGCGCGCGGCGGCCACGCCGCTCTGGACCCGCGCTCCGGCAAACCATCCCTTGCGAAGGAGGAACACTGCCAGGGGCCGGAGCCCTCCGCGCCGGGCCTTGGTGCCCTGTTGAGCACAACGCTGACGCTCGAGGCAATTTACAGCAGATCACGCACTGGCATAGTGCGCTGGAACGCAAGTGCGGCCGCGTATGCCTCCCGCGCTGTCGGCGCAACGCCAGGGAAACACCTCGATGAACATTGAAAGAAAGCACCTGCCCCTGCGGCAGGACAGGACCCGCATATCACGCGGCCACGCGACCGCCGTGCTCTGCTTGGCGCTCTTGTTTCAGGCCACCATCGTGCTCGGAGCCGGCTGTGCGCTGACGAGCGACGCCGAGATGATCGGGAGCGCGCAGCGCGCGGCCACGGACCTTTGCCCGCCGCTTTCCGATGAGCCGATCGAGGCGGCTCCGTACGACGAGACAGTGTTCGGGACGGCGCCGTCCTACGTCGCTCCCATCGCTGGAGACGAAGAAGGAACCCACGGCGCCCCCAGCGTGACCCCTCCGGAGACTGCCCGTGATATCATGAACTGGCGATTTCGGACGCTGACGCCAGCGGACGGGATCGGCAGGACGCCCGGAAGCTTTACCGTCGGGGACAGCGACGGCGCGGCCATCTACTCAATTCCACTTCAGGTCGTCCCGGGTCGAGCAGGGATACAGCCCGAGCTGGGAATTCTTTATCACAGCGACAGGGGCAACGGGCACCTCGGCGTAGGGTTTTCACTCCAGGGTCTGTCCTCGATCGCGCGCTGTGGACGCACGTATGCGGACGACGACACGCTGCGAGCGGTCACCCTCACGCCCGATGACCGCTTCTGCCTCGACGGACATCGGCTCGTCGCTGTGAGCGGCACCTACGGGGGAGACGGCACCGAGTACCGCACAACTCCAGACACCTTCGTGAAGGTCGTATCCCATGGCGGGCCGAGCCAGCAGGGCCAGTACACGGGGCCAGATTCGTTCACCGTTTATACGAAGGGCGGGCTGGTGCGCACCTATGGGGGTGGCAGCTCCAGCGCGAAGGTGCTCACGGGCAACGTTGCGCGGAGCTGGGCGCTCCAGGCCGTTCGCGACCGCGTCGGCAACACCATGGAGATCGCGTACGAGAGGGTCTCGGTCGAGGGCGGTACGGCCGAGCACTACCCGAAGGAGATCCGCTACGGCGGCCACGTGAGCGGGCTCCCTCACAGCAGGAGCGTTCAGTTCGAGTACGAGGCGCGTCCGGACGTGATGACGCGGTACATGCACGGGCTGGAAACGAAGGTCGGACAGCGCCTGCGGCGGATCAAGGTCACGGCGGCTCCCGGGTACACGTCGGTTCGCCGCTACGATCTCACGTACACCCAGAGCAAAGGCAGTGGCCAGAGCCTTCTGGAGGCGGTGACCGAGTGCACCGCGGACGCGTGCAAGCGCCCGACGCGGCTCGGGTGGGCCGAGGCAGAGGCAGGATTCGGGGGGAGCATCGACACGACGGCCACCACACCGAAGATCGGCGAATATCACCCTGCCTCCCAGATCGTCGTGATGGACATGAACGGGGACGGAAGGGACGATGTCGTCTATCCTGACCTCGAGCGATGGAACTTCGCGCTCGGCGTCGATGCTGACCGGGAAGGGACGCAGAGCGCGTATTTCTCAGAGACGTATCGGACGAGCACGCCGTCCGCGGATGAGTACCAGGTGCAGGACTATCAGCGCGGATTCCCGATCGACTACAATCAAGACGGGAAGTCCGACCTTCTCCTGGCGGACGTGTCACCGACCTGGCGCGTCCTCGAGTCGACCGGGGCCGGGTTTCGCATCCAGGATACGGGAGTACCTCGCTCGCCGCGGTCGATCATGGCTCATGACGTGGGTACCGTGCTCGACTATCTTACGGCGGGGATTTTTCTGGTCGATCTGAATGGGGACGGAATCAAAGATCTCTTCGAGTTCGATTTCTGGCCCGGTAATCACGAAACTTGCCTGCCTATCAGTCCCGAGACTTGTGGTGGTCAGTGGGGTTACCGTCTGCACGACGGCCACGGCTTCGGTCCGCGCGTTATGATACCAGAGCTCGACGGAACCAGCATCGCGATGCCAGTTGTCCCGATCGACGTCGACGGTGACGGAGCACAGGAAATTCTTCTGTTTCGTTGCACGGATTATGGGACATACGTCATGAAGGGCTGTGAGGATCCTGAATCGTGGATATACCAGATCCTTCGGTGGCAGAAGAAGCCACACTCCAGCAGTGGACTGATCACGCTGACGAGCAGCGGCATCGATGTGAGTTTGTACTATGGAGAGGCGCTGGTGCCTGTGGACGTCAACGGGGATGGCCTGAAAGACCTCGTGGCGAGCAGGAAGTACGAGGCCGAGTACTACAGCTTGTCTCTTTGGCTCAACCATGGAGGATCCTTTGTGTACCACGGGATCGCGACACCCAGCGAATTCGTGGTGCTCCGGCATAACTTGCAGGCGAGCCTCGTCGTCGACTATGACGGCGACGGGCGTGAAGATTTGCTGGTCCCCTCGGACAATGATTGGCCCTTTGATGGGAACTTCAAGAACTACTCCCTTCTCAGGGCGGCGCCGTCGGGACGAGCCTTCCATGTCGAAGACCCCGGGCTTCCCTACGAACCCGCTCCTCGCGAGCATGCGGACGCCGCCTGGCCGAGCCGGGAAGGGCCGCGGATCGCCGATGTCAACGGTGACGGGCTTCATGACCTGGTGACCGTTCATCAGGGGAAGTTCCGGGTACGGCTCCACAGGGCTCCGTACGGGGGGAGACCGGATGCGGTCGTCAGCATTCGCGACGGCGGCAATGACTTCGATCATGGCATGATCGAGCACATGCCGGGAGGGGCGGCTCCACCGACCGTCGCCATCCACTATGCGCCGCTGCTCCGCTCCTACAGGCCGAGCATGACGCTCGAGCACGGGACGGATCCGGATGCCGTGTACTTACTCCGCGCGGGCGCTGGGGGTCTTTGCAGCTACCCGTGCAAGCGGTTTGTCGGGCCGAAGTACGTGGTGGCCCAGCATCTGGAGGACGTCAGCACCGAGCCCGGTAGCCCGACGGGCGCGACGAACGGGCGGCTCACGGCGCACTCGTACGAGGACGCGTTCGTCGATCGACACGGTCGCGGGTGGCTCGGCTTTCGCGCGCACGTCCGCCATACGATGCACACCGACGATCTCAGCAGCTCTGCTGACGGATATCCTGTCAGCACGAGCGCCGTCTGGACGCGGACGGTCTACGACCCGACGACCTTCGACGCGGAGACGCGGATCTACCCGTACGCGGGGCGGCCGAGCCTGACGCTCACCTTCGGCCACGACGGCTGCGGGGCGGATCCGAGCGCTCCGTCGCGGATGTGGCTGTCGATGGACCGGGCGAGCTGGAAGGTGCGCGCGACGAACGGCGGTGCGAGCCACTTCGTCTACCAGGACCGCGGGCAGCGCAGCGATCACGAGTGCCTGCGGTGGACGCCTCTTGAGCTCGGGCGGGTGTTTGCCGCGGAGGAGCTCCTCGACGCCGAGAACATTCCGTTCCACGCCACGGATGTCGAGAGGGACGTGGATGATTTCGGCAATCCGACGTTCGACGAGACGCGAGCTTGGTCTCCTTCAGTCGACGTGGTGACTCCTTCGACAACGACGGTCGCGACGTACGACAACCACACCGACTCGTGGCTGATCGGTTTGCGCCGCGTGGTCACGACGACGGATGTGACCGCCGAAGGCGCTCAAGTCCGCACGAGCGAGACGTTCTACGATACCACCACGGGCCTGCCGACGCGGATCACGAAAGGACGCCCAGGGGAGGAAGCGCACTGGCTCGACACCGACCTCGACTACGATGATCACGGAAACGTCGAGCGCTCGACGACCGTCGACGCCCACGGTGTCACGCGCCAGACCGTGTATACGTACGAGCCGGACGGTATGTTCCTCCACGCCATGCGCGACGGGCTCGGCCATACGACGCGTTTCAAGTACCATCCCTACCTGGGTGAGCTGGCTGCGGTCGTCGATCCGAACGGCCACAGGACGTGGTGGATTCATGATGCCTTCGGCAATCTGCGACGAGAGCACCGCCCGGACGGGACCTCGACGACGCACTGGCTGACGCGCGAGCAGGTGGGCGCGGAGTGGCTCGTCACGGCGTACGCACAAGAGACGACGGGGGCGACGTCGGCGACGTGGCTCGATCGGCTCGGTCGCCCGTTTCGGGTGCAGCGCCACGGGTTGAGGGGGCGGGTGAGCGAGACAAGCCGGCGTTACTGGGGATTTGGCGGCGTGCGCGCCGAGTCGTTGCCGTACGGGGCGGGTGAATCGCCTCCGGGGTGGACCGAGCATGCCTACGACCGCCGGCGGCGGCCCGCCTCGGTGGTCGAGCCGGACGGCGTGACGATCTCGATGACGTACGCCGAGACGAGGACGACGGTCACGAACGGACGGGCGCATCAGAGCACCGTGGTCCGCAACGGCCGTGGGCAGGTGGTGCGGGCGGAGGACGCGCGCCACGAGACGACGGAGTACCACTACGGGCCGTTCGGCAACCTCGTGCGGATCGCGGACGCGCGGGGCGACGCGCTCGTCCAGGTGGTCGACGCGTACGGGCGCGTGACGGAGGCGTGGAACCCGGACTCGGGGGTGCGGAGCTTCGTCTACGATGCCTTCGATCTGGTCCGGTCGGAGACGGACAACAAGGAGCAGACGACGCTGTACTGCCACGACGAGGTGGGCCGGCCGACGGTGCGCCAGGACGTGGACGGGCTGACGCGATGGACGTACGATGAGGGGCCGCACGCGATCGGCAAGCTGGTGAGGATGTCGAGCCCTGATGGCGTCATCGTGGACGTTGACTACGACGAGGCCGGCCGGCCCTGGAGGGAGACCACCGAGCTGCCCAGCCCGTCAGGGGGGAGCGAGTCGTTCGTGATCCGGCGGGCGTACAACGCGCGGGGCGAGCTCCGCCGGGTGGCGTACCCCGCCACGGACGATGACCTGCCGTTCGCCGTGGACTACCGTTATGACGATCATGGCCACCTGACGGCCGTGGAGGATCCTGCAACCAACCGTGAGCTGTGGAGGTGGGAGGCCGCCGATGCGGCGAATCGGATCACCCGGGAGCGCTTCGGCAACCGGGTGACGACCTCGCGGAAGTACGTGCCGGGGACGGGGATGCTGGAGGAGAGCACGACGAGATGGTCGGCCTCGTCGTCGCCGATTTCGAGGGTGATCACCCTGCAGCGGCTTGCATACGGGTATGACGAGAACCGTAATGTCGAGCGCCGGACAGACCATCTGCAAAAGCTGACGGAGACGTTCCACTATGACGAGCTGGACCGGCTGGAGGACGTCTACCGCGGAGACGGAGGGACGGCGCTCTATCACTACGAGTACGACGACTTCGGCAACATCACGTACAAATCGGACGTGGGGAGCTACGCGTACGACGGCGGTCGGCCGCACGCCGTGCTGCGCGCGAACGGCAAGACGTACGAGTACGACGACAACGGCAACCAGACCGTGCGCCCGATCGACGTGCGCGGCGCGAGCAACGCGTCGGCGACGATCACGTACACGCCGTTCGACAAGCCGCGCCGGATCGAGGCGGAGCACGGGCCGACGACGTACGAGTACGACGGCGACCGGCAGCGCGCGCGCAAGGTGTCGCCGGCGCAGATCACGACGTACGTGGGCGGGCTGTACGAGCGGCACGAGCACACGGCGGGGGGCGTGACGCACAAGATGCACGTGATGGGCCCGGAAGGCGTGATCGCGGTGAAGACGATCGCGTTCGACGCGGCGGGCGAGGAGAAGCGGAGGGCGCATTTCCTGCATCCTGGGCACGACGGGTCCGCGGGCGTGATCACGAACGAGCTGGGGGTGGTGGTCGAGCGGCGCAGCTACGACCCGTTCGGGCAGCGCCGGAACCCCGATTGGGCGACCGGCGGACCGGCCGCGGCGCCTCCGCGCGAGACGATCGGGTTCACCGGGCATGAGGACGAGGAGGAGCTGTCGCTCATCAACATGCGAGGGCGGATCTACGATCCGGCGCTGGGGAGGTTCCTGTCGGCGGATCCGTTCGTGCAGGCGCCGTTCTTCTCGCAGAGCCTGAACCGCTACAGCTACGTGTTCAACAACCCGCTGAGCTTCGTGGATCCCACCGGGTACCAGGCGTCAGACGAGTACTTCTACGAATGGATGGACGGAGGGACGCCTGCCGGGGTGACCTCCGACAACTGCGTTGTCGGCCCGGGATGCGTTCATGTCGAGGTGGGGCGGTTTGACATGCCAGGCATCCACAATGATATGGCGTCGGGCGAGCCGTTCGGGCATCGCGAGCCCGGTCCTCCCGGATTGGATTTCAGCCTCGATGCGTCCGATCTGCGGCCGGGCGACGCGCTCGGGTCGCGATGGAACCCGCACAGTCCACTGGGGCGGGCAGGGCGCGACGTGTTCGGGGAGGAGCGACCTATCCCTGTATGGTCGGCGTCGCCGGAGATGACGCGTGCGGCGCTGGGTGTGTTCCCCGTCCCCGGCTTAAGCAGCCTGCTGGCGTTCAGCAATCCGCGCGCCACGCCGAGGGACAAGGCGATTGCGGTCGCTGTCGACGCGCTGAGCTTGGTTGGCGTGGGCGTCGTCATCAAGCTCGCCGGCAAGGCGGCCGGTGCCACCAGCAAGGCGGGGAGCGCGGCGCGCGCCGGCGTGGAGGCGCTGGAACAGTCGGTCGGGGCTGCAAGGGGGGGAACCGTCGCAAGGGTTGGTGAGCTTGGGAGTGCAATTCCATCGGCGCAACAGGGACGCATCACGATGGGCGTCGGGTTGGCGGAAGATGCCAGCGGCGTACAGCGGGTTTTGATCGGCACAAGCGAACCTCGCGGTTACCTGCGACCAGGAGTGACGTTGGCGCCAGGCGAAACGCTGGCTCCGGGCCTCGGTCATGCCGAGGCAGATATTGTTAACTTCGCGGGGCAGAACGGGCTGCGGCTTCTCGAAGTTGGCGCGACTCGTCCAATCTGCCCTTCTTGCGCAGCCCTCATTGAAGGTGCGGGTGCGCGACCCGTAACACCCCTGAAGGTGCCGTAATGGAATCAGTGTTCCGACTCGATTCGGTGTCTCCGACGTTGGCCGAGAGCTTTCGCAGAGCATCATCGGCCAAGCGCAGACAAGCAGCGGTCGTCGCGTGTGAGCTGGCGGCTTCGTCGGCCGATCTTGCAGGCCAAGAGGTCGGCCTTGGCTTGGCTGCACTTCGTGGTGGAGCCGCCGGACAGCCAGACCTTCGGCAGCGGCTCGAAGATCTAGCTGCTCATTTTGATGATGAGTACCTTCGGCTCAATGAGGAAGTGGACGAGTCCAGAAAGGCTGAGACTCTGCGGCTATTCTCTAAAGCTCGCGCAGCATCAGCCTTGGCGTTCGCCCTCATCCACGAGCCTGGGGAACTTCATGAGGCCATCTACGAGGCCATCGCGGCGCTCGATGACCCGAGTGAGTTGATACGGGTCGTGGAGAGTGAGCTTCGATAAGCGTCCACCAGCCTGCTCGACGCCGAGGCCCGGTGGCGTGCCGTACTCGGAGTCTATCGACGATATTGGCGGTTCAGACTTCTTCGGAGCCACATCCGTAAAGGTTATGGAGGCTGCGCCCATGAGTTTGGTGCCTATCTCTGGGAGTCGAAAGCATGGAGTGCGTCGTGTGGGGCCAACGCGCGGGGCGAGCTCCTCCGGGTTCAGCCTCGATGCGTCCGATCTGCGGCCGGGCGACGCGCTCGGGTCGCGATGGAACCCGCACAGTCCACTGGGGCGGGCAGGGCGCGACGTATTCGGGGAGGATAGACCTATCCCTGTATGGTCGGCGTCGCCGGAGATGACGCGTGCGGCGCTGGGTGTGTTCCCCATCGCCGGCTTGGGCAGCCTGCTGGCGTTCAGCAATCCGCACGCCACGCCGAGGGACAAGGCGATCGCGGTCGCTGTCGACGCGCTGAGCCTGGTCGGCGTCGGCGCCGCCATCAAGCTCGCCGGTGCAGCTGGCAAGGCGGGGAGCGCGGCGCGCGCCGGCGTGGAGGCGCTGGATCAGTCGGTCGGAGCTGCAAGGGGGGGAGGCAGTATTCTTCGTGAGGCTTCAGAGGCGACCTTCAGGGCAGCAGACGACGTGGCGTCGTGGGTGCCTAAGAACAAGCACCTCCTCGGCGGTGGCTCGCAGTCGAAGGCACAGTTCGCTACGACCAATTTCGACGAGGTGCGGGGCATTGTGCAGGAAGCACTGCGCTCTCCCAACGCCCAATTTCTGCCGAGCCCCAACCTTCCAGGCACTTTCAGAGTTGTGACGAACCTCGGCCGGCCCCTCGGCGTGCAGGGGCAGGAAGCGGTACGGGTGGTTGTCGGCTTGGACGGCAAGGTCATCAACGCTTTTCCCGTTCGCGTGAGGTAAATCATGCGGTTCCTATACGAGATGACGTCATTTTCTGAAAAAGTGGAAGGCTACAACCTGACCGCATATACTGAAGGAACGCTTCAGATACTCATTGGGTCCGTTGTATTTCTCGACGCGAGTGGGATCCTCCTTGTAGAGTTCGCCATCGTTCTGAAGAAATGGCTGCTGAGCCTTGACGATGGGCCGGTCGACCTCAATTACGCGTCCATGGACTTCGAGGACGATCCGATCTTTGCGTTGCGTTATGACGCAGCCCAAGGTGAATTCCTGCCGGAGTCTGTCTGGGCTAAATCCAGCCCGTTGCCGATTTCTCTTGACGAGGCGAAGTCCGCGGCCGACGCATACTTGGCCGAGCTCGGACAGGAGCTCAGGACGAAGTATGGAGTAGAACTGAATGAGGTGCTCGAGGAAGCGGTGAGGTGAGGGAGCCTGCTCCGGCGGTCGCATAGGATTCTCACGAGGGACAGATGGCATCCGTATTCGAGGTGCTCGATAAAATTCGCAAGCGGCCTGGAATGTATGTCGGAGGCGACGAATCTCAGCGCGCTATGCAGTTGCAGAACCTGGAACAGCTGCTATGTGGGTACTCCCTGGCGCTGCGCCATCACCACATCCAGGGACGAGTTGCGGACTTTGCCCATGAGTTCGGCGCCTGTCTCCGGGAAGCGAAAGGATGGAGTGCGTCGTGTGGGCCCATTGCCGCGATCCGTGAAGCTGCCACGAGCGACGAAGAAGCTTGGGAATCGTTCTGGAGGCTCGTCGACGAGTTCCGCGCCACCGTTGACGTGCCTTGATGTCCGCTTTTGATCAGGTCCGGTCGGAGGCGGACAACAAGGAGCAGACGACGCTGTACTGCCACGACGAGGTGGGCCGGCCGACGGTGCGCCAGGACGTGGACGGGCTGACGCGATGGACGTACGATGAGGGGCCGCACGCGGTCGGCAAGCTGGTGAGGATGTCGAGCCCTGATGGCGTCATCGTGGACGTTGACTACGACGAGGCCGGCCGGCCCTGGAGGGAGACCACCGAGCTGCCCAGCCCGTCAGGGGGGAGCGAGTCGTTCGTGATCCGGCGGGCGTACAACGCGCGGGGCGAGCTCCGCCGGGTAGCGTACCCCGCCACGGACGACGACGCGCCGTTCGCCGTGGTCTACCGGTATGACGATCATGGTCACCTGACGGCCGTGGAGGATCCTGCAACCAGCCGCGAGCTGTGGAGGTGGGAGGCCGCCGATGCGGCGAATCGGATCACCCGGGAACGCTTCGGCAGCCTGGTCACGACGTCGCGCAAATACGTGCCGGCGACCGGGATGTTGGAGCAGAGCACGACGGTTCGGCGAACCTCGCCATCGCCGCTCTCGCCGGCAATCACCCTGCAGCGGCTTGCATACGGGTATGACGAGAACCGTAATGTCGAGCGCCGGACAGACCATCTGCAAAAGCTGACCGAGACGTTCCACTATGACGAGCTGGACCGGCTGGAGGACGTCTACCGTCGGAGACGGAGGGACGCCGCTCTATCACTACGAGTACGACGACTTCGGCAACATCACGTACAAATCGGACGTGGGGAGCTACGCGTACGACGGCGGTCGGCCGCACGCCGTGCGGCGCGCGAACGGCAAGGCGTACGAGTACGACGAGAACGGCAACCAGACCGTGCGCCCGATCGACGTGCGCGGCGCGAGCAACGCGTCGGCGACGATCACGTACACGCCGTTCGACAAGCCGCGCCGGATCGAGGCGGAGCACGGGCCGACGACGTACGAGTACGACGGCGACCGGCAGCGCGCGCGCAAGGTGTCGCCGGCGCAGATCACGACGTACGTGGGCGGGCTGTACGAGCGGCACGAGCACACGGCGGGGGGCGTGACGCACAAGATGCACGTGATGGGCCCGGAAGGCGTGATCGCGGTGAAGACGATCGCGTTCGACGCGGCGGGCGAGGAGAAGCGGAGGGCGCATTTCCTGCATCCTGGGCACGACGGGTCCGCGGGCGTGATCACGAACGAGCTGGGGACGGTGGTCGAGCGACGCAGCTACGACCCGTTCGGGCAGCGCCGGAACCTTCTCGGCGACGAGAATGTGAGAACGCTCGCGGTATTTATCCAAGGATACTGTCAGGCTGGCGTCGATCTCGGAATGCCGGAGTTCGGTGCTACAGAATCGTCGCTCCTCGCTGAATTTGAGAAGTGGCTAGCCACGAAGCTTGACGACACGCGAGATGTTGCGTGGCCTACGCTGATCGCTACGGACGATCCCGGTGAGCGGAATGTTCGGACGTTCTTCGCGCGCTTCGAGGAGTTTCTGCAGGAACGCGGCGATAGCTTGTCTCATTCGGCTGATGTTCCGTGGCCGCCCTAGCCCTGCTTTCGCAAGATCAAGAGCTGAACGGCGTGCAGCGAACGGCTGGCGCGGAAGATCGTCCATGCTCCGTGGACGTGGCGCTCTGCCGTACCTGGGTAGACCGGAGCGCCCGCGCCCATGTTCCGGACATACCGGACTGCATCCATGCTGCAACAGCCGGGTCCCTGGCCGTTCCGCTCGTCACCCGAAGTGGGAACAACGGTTGTTCCGGCGTGCAAACGATGCTGGCCTGAGCGTCGCCGCGCCCCGGCGCGGAGGCGCGCCGTCGGCTCGTCGAGGCGGCCGGCGCGACCCGGGCGCGTCGGGCGGAGAAGCGTGACGCCGGCGCGGAGGCCTGCTGAGATGGAGGCCCATGCCCCCGTGGAACGACGACGACGCCGCCTCCACCGAGCTCGTGCCGCAGCCGCTGCGCCCCGCCGCGGCCGCGGCCGAGAGCTTCGCCCTCTCCGTCATGGCGGGCCCGGACGAGGGGAGCCGCTTCGTCGTGGCGCCGGGGCTGCCCTCGCGCGCGCTCGCCGGCACCAGCCCGGCCTGCGACATCACCCTCACCGACCGGCTCGTCTCGCGCCGCCACGCCGCGTTCGAGCTCGCCGGCCCGCGCCTCCGCGTCACCGACCTCGGGTCGACCAACGGCACCTTCGTGCAGGGGATCCGCGTCGGCGACGCGTACCTGCAGGGCAGCGAGCTCGTCCGGCTCGGCGAGACAGTGCTCCGCGTCGAGGCGCTCGGCGTCACGCAGGCGGTGGAGCTGCCGCGCGCCGTGCGCTTCGGCAAGCTCGTCGGGGCAAGCGAGGAGATGCGGCGGCTCTACCCGCTGTGCGAGCGCCTCGCGAGCTCGAGCGTGCCCGTCGTCATCGAGGGCGAGACGGGCACCGGCAAGGAGGTGCTCGCGGAGGCGATCCACGAGCAGGGGACGCGCGCGGCCGGGCCGTTCGTCGTCTTCGACTGCACAGCGGTGCCGCCGACGCTCGTCGAGTCGGCGCTCTTCGGGCACGAGCGCGGCGCCTTCACCGGCGCGAACGAGGCGCGCCGCGGCGTCTTCGAGGAGGCGCACGGCGGCACGCTGCTGCTCGACGAGATCGGCGATCTCGATCTCGGCCTGCAGGCGAAGCTCCTCCGCGCCATCCAGCGATCGGAGGTGCAGCGCGTCGGATCGAACCGGTGGATCCGCGTCGACATCCGGGTGCTCGCGGCGACGCGGCGCGATCTCGAGCGCGAGATCCAGGCGGGGAGGTTCCGCGACGATCTGTTCTACCGGCTCGCCGTGGCCCGCATCGAGCTGCCGCCGCTGCGCCGGCGGCAGGGCGACGTCACCGTGCTCGCGCACCACTTGTGGCGGCAGCTCGCGGGCCGCGGCGCGCCCTTCCCCCAGGGCTTCGCCGAGCGGCTGGAGGACTACGACTGGCCGGGCAACGTGCGCGAGCTCTACAACGCCGTGGCGCGCCGCGTGGCGCTCGGCGAGGCCGCGCCGATCGAGACCACCCGGGCCGGGGTGAGCTCCGCGGGCGCGCCCGCGTCGACGCCGGGGCTCGCGGGGGCCGGACCCGCGTCGACGCGCGGGCCTGCGTCGACGCCCGGGTCCGCCGCGTCGGCGCTGGCGCCCTCCACGCCCGTGCCCCCGTCCTCGGCCGCGGCCGCAGAGGAGAGCGAGGGCGCCGAGGCTGCGACATCCAACGACATCATCGAGGAGATCCTCGCGCTCGATCTGCCGCTGCCGCGGGCGCGGGAGCGGATCGTCGAGCACTTCGAGCGGCGCTACGTGCAGCGCGTGCTCGCGCAGCACGGGGGCAACGTCCGGAGCGCGGCGGCCGCGTCGGGCATCGCGCGGCGGTACTTCCAGATCCTGCGCGCGCGCCGATCCACCTGACGCGCGGCCGGGCGTCGCGCGGCGGTGCTCCCGGGGACCACGCGCGCGGCGATCCACCCGACATGTCGCCGCGGCGCCGCGCCCGGCCATGATATCGTCGCGACGATGCTGCAGGCCCGGAGCCAGGGCGGCGCGCTCGCCGTCGTCCGCTACCTGCTCTTCGACGAGATCGGGGCCGGCGGCATGGCGACGGTGCACCTCGGCCGCCAGCTCGGCTCGGCCGGGTTCCGGCGGACCGTCGCGATCAAGCGGCTCTACCCGCAATTCGTGCGGGATCCCGAGCTCGTCGCCATGCTGCTCGACGAGGCGCGGGTGGCGGCCCGCATCCGGCACCCGAACGTTGTCTCGACCGTCGACGTTGTGTCGAGCGGCGGCGAGGTGCTGCTCGTGATGGAGTACGTGCACGGCGAGCCGCTGGCGCGCCTGCTGCGCGCGGCGACGCGGGAGGGCGGCGCGCCGCCGCCGCGCGTCGCCTGCGCGGTGCTCGCCGGCGCGCTCCACGGCCTGCACGCGGCGCACGAGGCCACGGCCGAGGACGGCGCCCCGCTCCTCCTCGTGCACCGCGACGTGTCGCCGCACAACGTGCTCGTCGGCGAGGACGGGGTGGCGCGCGTGCTCGACTTCGGCGTGGCCAAGTCGGCGGGGCGCGCGCAGATCACGCGCGACGGGCAGCTCAAGGGGAAGCTGGCCTATATGTCGCCCGAGCAGATCGCGGGCGAGCCGCTCGACCGGCGCGCGGACGTGTACTCGGCCGGGGTGGTGCTGTGGGAGACGCTGACGGGCGAGCGCCTCTTCGAGGGGCGCGGCGAGGCGCTCTCCATTTTGCGGCTGCTGCAGGCGGGCGTGGATCCGCCGAGCGCGCGCCGGCCCGGGGTGCCGCCGGAGCTCGAGGCGATCACGCTGCGCGCGCTCGCGCGCGACCCCGACGACCGTTTCCCGACAGCGCGCGCCATGGCGCTCGCGCTGGAGGAGACCGGGCTCGCCGCGTCGACCTCGGAGGTGGGCGACTGGGTGACGTCGCTCGCGGGGGAGTCGCTGGCGCAGCGGGCGGCGCTGATCGGGGCGATCGAGCCGGGAGGGGCGGGGGGCGAGGCGGGGGCGGGGGCGGCGGCCGCGGGGGCGGGGAGCGAGGCGAAGGCGGCGGCCGCGGAGGCGGGGAGCGAGGCGAAGGCGGCAGGCGCGGGGGCGGAGGCGGGGAGCGAGGCGAAGGCGGCAGGCGCGGGGACGGGGACCGAGGTTGGGGCGGCGGCCGGGGGCGCCGGGGCGGGTCCGCTGCAGGCCGCCAATCGGCAGCCCTGGGCCGCGGTCGCGGCGACGGGCGCGCTGCTCGCGATCGCGGCCGCCGCGATCGGCCTCGCCCGCGCCGAGGCGCCGACCCTCGCCCGCGCGAGGGCCGGCGTCGCCGCCGCCGCGCGCGCGCGGCCCGCTGCGCGGCTCGTGGACACCGCGCATCCCGCGCCCGCCGCGTCGAGCGCAGGCCCGCCGGCCGTCGCCATCGCGCCCGCCGCGTCGGCCACCGCTGCCGCCGGTGCCGGCGCGCGCCGGCTGCCGCGCCGCGCGCCGGCGCGCGCCGGGTGCAATCCGCCGTTCATCATCGATGGACAGGGCCACAAGCGCTACAAGCGCGAATGCTTCTGACGGAGGCCGGATGAACCAGCGCACCGCTCGCCGCTCCCTCGTCGCCGCCGCCCTCGCGGCGCTCGCGTGCCTCCAGCCCGCCCGCGCCCGCGCCGGCGACGTCGAGGCGTGCTTCACGGCCTCCGAGGAGGGCCAGCGCCTGCGCGACGAGGGCCGGCTGCGCGAGGCGCGCGCGCGCTTCATCGCCTGCGGCGCCGCCGCGTGTCCCGCGCTCGTCCGGTCGGACTGCGCGGGCTGGCTCGCCGACGTCACGGCGCGCGTCCCGACGCTGATCCTGAGCGCGGAGGACGACCAGGGCCAGGACGCGGCCGACGTGCGGGTGACCCTCGACGGCGCACCCCTCGCCGCGCGCCTGGACGGCAAGGCCGTCGAGGTCGACCCGGGCGAGCACGTGCTCCGCTTCGAGCGCGCGGGCAGCGATCCCGTCGCGCTGCGGCTCGTCGTGCGCGAGGGGGAGAAGCTGCGCCGCGTCTCGGCCCGCCTCGCGCCGCCCGCCACGGCGCGCGCAGGTGCGGCCACGCCGGGAGGAGGCGTCACCGCGCCCCGCGAGGACCAGGCCGCGTCGCCGCCCGCGAGCTCGCTCCTCCTGCCCATCGCGCTCGGCGGCGTCGCCGCCGCCGGGGGCGTCGCCTACGCGGCGCTCGGCCTGAGCGCGCGCGCCGACGCCGACCGCCTCCGGGCGACCTGCGCGCCGCGCTGCGCCGAGGCGGACGTCGACGCGGTGCGGACCAAGGTCATCGCCGCCAACGTCGCGTTCGGCGTCGGCGTGGCGGCGCTCGGCGGCGCGGTGGCCGCGCTCCTCCTGCGCGGCCCCATGCCGGCGGCGCCCGCCGCCGCTGCGGTGCACGTCGTCCCCTTGCCCGGCGGCGCTGCCGCTGCGCTCGGCGCGCGATTCTGAGGTTCGATTCACGCTACGGACCTACAGCCCATGATCGGGCCCACGATCATCGGCAATCCGGCGATCGTGCCGCCCACCGCGCGGCCGAAGCGGCGCGCCGCCAGCGAGGACAGGAGCACCGACGCGCCCACCAGCGCGCGCTTCAGCAGCACGCGGACCCGCGCCTCCATCGATCGCGCCGCACGACACGCATGGCTCGCGTGGCCCTGTAGGACAACACCCCATGTGAGGAAATGCGAGCAGCCCTCCTGCTCGGCGCCTCGGGGGGTCAGCCGCTCCGGCGAGCGGCTCGCGCCGCGCAGGAGACCGGAGACCGAGGCCGCGCCTCGAGGCCGGGACCGCGCAGCGCGGCGCTCACCGAGGCGTGCCAGCGCGGCGCTCACCGAGGCGCTCACCGAGGCGCGCAGCGCGGCGCTCACCGAGGCGCGCCACCAGGCAGGGGCGCGCGGCGCCCGCCCGCCACAGCTCCGGCCGGTTTGCGACGCTCGGGGTCTGTGCTGCGACGGGCTCCCCGTGTACGCTCCCCCTGGTTTTCTCATGTCGACATGCCCTACGTGCCGAACCGAGCATGCGGACGGCGTCGTCGCTTGCCCGTCGGACGCTGACACCCTCTCGCCAGACCCCGCGCTCCCGGGCGCCGATCCGGATCTCGCGCCAGGCACTCCGGTCGGCGAGTACCGCATCGATGCGAAGATCGGGGTAGGGGGCTTCGGCACGGTCTACCGCGCCACGCACCCCGTCATCGGCAAGGCGGCGGCCATCAAGGTCCTCAGCCGCCAGTGCTCTGCGAACCCGCAGCTCGTCTCCCGCTTCGTCGCCGAGGCGCGGGCCGTGAACCAGATCCGGCACCGCAACATCATCGACATCTTCTCGTTCGGCGCCCTCGGGGACGGCCGGCACTACTACGTGATGGAGCTGCTCGAGGGGATGACCCTCGACGCCTACCTCCGCAAGCGCGGGCGCCTCCCGCCCGTCGAGGCGCTGCCCATCCTCGTCAAGATCGCGCGCGCGCTCGACGCCGCGCACGCCGCCGGCATCGCCCACCGCGACCTCAAGCCCGAGAACGTGTTCCTTGTCTTCGACGAGGACGGGGCGATCTTCCCGAAGCTGCTCGACTTCGGCATCGCCAAGCTGCTCGGCGAGCCCTCGACGACAGCGCACAAGACGCGGACGGGGCACCTGATCGGGACGCCGCTCTACATGTCCCCCGAGCAGTGCCGCGGCAGGAACGTCGATCACCGGACGGACGTCTACTCGTTCGGGATCCTGGCGCACGAGCTGCTCGCCGGCGCGCCGCCGTTCGACGGCGAGAGCGCGTTCGACCTCCTGACCAAGCACGCGTCGGAGCCGGCTCCCCCCGTGTCGAGCCTGGCCACGCACCTGTCGCCGGCGCTCGACGCGCCGCTCCTGCGGATGCTCGAGAAGGACCCCGCGAGCCGCCCGGCATCGCTGCTCGAGGCGACCGCGGCGCTCGTGGAGGCCGCGCGGGGCGCAGGTTACGACGTGCCCACGAACCTGCTGCGGGCGAGCGACGCCGCCGTCGGGCGCGGCGGGAGCGACGCCGCCGGGCCCCGCGCGCGCATCGCAGCCGCGGAGCCGCTGGCCGCCGAGCTCGCGCCGACGCAGCCGGGTCCCGTCGCGGACGCGAGCACGGACCGCAACGGGACCGAGACGGTGCTGCAGCGGTCGCTGCCGGGCAAGGTGGAGAGCACACCGGCCGCGGTGTCGCGGCAGAGGGCAGCGCTCGCCGCGGTCGCCATCCTCGGCGGCGCCGCGGCCGCCGCGCTCACGCTGCGCCTCACGGGCAGCGAGCATCTGGCCGGCGCCCCGCCCGCGCCGGCGCTGGCTGCGCCGGAGACGGCCGCGCTGCTCGCCCCGGTCGCGCCGGCGCCCGCCGCCTCGGCCGCGCCGGCGCCCGCCGCCTCGGCCGCGCCGGCGCCCGCGGACGTGCCCACGGCGAGCGCCCGCGCGGCGCCGCCCGAGGTCGAGCTCCGGATCCAGGCGACGCCGAAGGAGATCGAGGTGTGGAGCGAGGGCAAGCTCGTCGGCAAGGCGCCGGGGCCGCTGCGCCTGCCGCGCGGGCGCGCCGTGAAGCTCACCTTCAAGTCGCCCGGTTACCAGGAGCAGGCGCAGGAATTCCCGGGCGAGGCGGACGGCGCGCTCACCGTGTCGTTGAAGAAGGCGGCGGCGACCGCGAGGGGCACCGTCAGGAAGGGCGACCTGGAAGACCCGTTCCAGTGAGCATGCGCGCGCGATCCCGCTCCACGCGACACGCGCGGGCGGCCGCGGGCGCCGCGGCGCTGCTCGGCGCGGCGGCCGGCTCCGCCGGGTGCGAGGAGCTCGGCGAGATCACCCCGGGCCTCTGCGGCAACGGCGTCATCGAGCCGTCGCGCAACGAGGACTGCGACTGCTTCGAGGCCAGCGAGGCGTGCGTCGTCGAGACGAAGAACGCGCAGGGCGCGACCTCGAGCGCCGTGTGCAACCCGCCACGAAGCGAGAACGAGTGCCGCTTCGGGTGCGACGACGCCGGCCAGGGGTGCCCGAGCGGGTGGGGCTGCGGGATCGACCGCGTGTGCCGCGTCTCCACGGGCAAGTTCAAGCCGCTCGGCGCCGCGCTGCCGCTCGGCGCGCAGCGGCTGCTCACGGGCGATCTCGACGGCGACGGCCGCGGCGACCTCGTGGGCGTCGGCTCGACGAGCCTCGAGGCGCTCTACTTCGATGCGAACGGCACCGTGGGGACCCAGGTGTCGATCCCCTCCGCAGGGGACACGCCCGCGCTCGCGCGCCTGACCGACGACGGGACGACGGACATCGCGCTCAGCGTGGGGCCCGGCGTGGCGATCCTGAGCGGCCAGCCGGGTCGCACGTTCGCGCCGGTCCCCGTGCTCGCGTCGGTGTTTCGCCTGGATTCGCTGAGCGGCGCGGAGCCCGGGACGATGACCTTGCGCGGGGCGCGCCTCCTGCCGGTCGGCAGCACACCCGAGGACGGGCAGACGTGGGTCGCCCTGGTCGCCTGGACCGACACGGGCGGCGCGGCGCCGGAGGACGTCATCGTCGTCGTGCAGGGGTCGGAGAGCGGCCGATTGTCGCTCCTCGATCAGCAGCGCGGGCGGCGCGACGTCGCCGGTCCGCTCGTGAGCGCGGACCTCGACGGCGGTGCGCTCCACGAGGTGGTCGTCGCCCTCGCGGGCGACTCGGCCGTGCGCGTCTACTCGCCGGACAGCGGCGCGCACACCGCTGTCGGGCTCCCGGCCGGCGCGCGGATCGCGGGCGCGCCCTTCCTCCGGGACGTGACCGGCGACGGCATCCTCGATCTGCTCGTCGGCGCCACGTGCGCGCAGCGCGACCCGGGCCTGCCCGCGGATGCCGCCTGCTACGAGCTCGACGTCGCGGAGGGCGCGGGCGGCGGCGCGTTCGGGGACATGCAGCCTTTCGGCGATCTCTCGTACCCGGCCGGCGAGGCGGGCTCCGAGCGCTCGCCCGGCCTCGGGGCCCCCGTCGCCATCGGCGATCTCAACGGCGACGAGGTGCTCGACGTCGTGGACCCCGGCGCCGTGAGGCTCGGAAAGGCCCGGACGTCTCCGCCATACCAGGTCGAGTTCGACCGGCTCGCGCCGGCGAACGGCCGGCGCTGGACCAGCGCGGTGATCGCGGACCTGACCGGCAACGGCGTGTCCGACGTGATCACCGGCTCCGCGGACGCGACGGATCTGACGTTCTTCAACGGCGTCCCCGGCGCGCTGCCCTCCGACTTCAAGCTCAACGAGCTCAAGATCCCGACGCTGGGCAACGTCTCGCGCTTCGTCGTGGGCGACTTCGACGGCGATCTCCTGCCGGACCTCTCGTTCGCCGAGAGCGCCGGAAGCTCGCAGTCGAGCGCGGTCCACCCGACGCTCGCCGTCTGCTTCGGCCGGTACATGAAGGCGCCGGAGGCCCCGGTGCGGCTCGGCGCCTTCGAGGGGCTCCTCGATGTCGCGGCGGTGCGGCTGCCCGAGCCGGACGACGCCGTGGACGACGTCAGCGTGCTCTTCTCGCACGGCGGGGACGTCGCGTTCAGCCTCATCGAGGGCAGCAGCTCGCGGTCGTTGCTGCCGCCGCTGCCGCTCGTCCGCGCGGGCGACGTGCGGCAGGCAGGCGAGCTGCGCGCCGTGAAGAGCATCGCCGGCCGCTTCGGGGGCGCTCGGGCGGAGATCGCCTCGCTGACGATCGTGCCTCCGCGCCCTGGCTCCTCCGCGGGCCTGGCCGATCTCTGGCTCCTGCCGGCGGTCGATGCGGGCGCGATCGCCATGGTCGAGGGGGACGAGCGGCGCATCTCGCTCCCCGCGGAGCTCGTCCCCTCGCGGGAGCCCGCGTGGGCGCTGGATGGGGTCGCCGTCGACCTCGACGGCGATGGAGTGGACGAGATCGTCCTCTCGCTGCCGGTGGAGGTCGTGGAGGAGGACGCGGCGGCCGGCTCAGGGGCGCCCGCGCTGGAGGGCGCGGTCGTCCTCGTGCGCCACGGCGCGAGCGGCGCGCTCGGGGTGCCGGAGGCGGCCATCGCGCCAGCGCCTGGCACGCTGTACGGGGGGCTCCGCGCTGGCGACGTGAACGGCGACGAGCGCGCGGACGTCGTGGGCATCGCTTACCGGCTGGAGCCGGGGACGCGCAGGATCGCGGCGAGCCGGCTCGCCGTCTTCTGGAACACGGGCGACGGCGCGCTGGGCGCGCCGGTCGAGCTCGAGCCCATGGACGCCGGTCTGGAGGACCTGGCGAGCGAGGTCACGAGCGCCGACTTCGCCCGCATCGACGAGGGGGCGGGAAGGGCGCTCGTGGTGCTCACGCGCGGCGCGGCCTACGCGCTCGATGCGTGCGGCGATGATGCGGCGGCTTGCCAGGACCTGGGCGGGCACCTGCTCCGCCGCCGCAAGCTGGACGGCATCCCCGGCGGCTCCGCGATCGCGACGTGCGACGTCCTCGGCGACGGGGTCGACGACCTCGGGGTGCTCAGCGACGGCGCGCTCCGCGTCCACGAAGGGGTCCCGATCCGCCGATGAGGACCTCGCTTTGCGTCGTGCTCATGGCCCTCGCGGCGACCGCGCTCGCGCCGCGCGCGGCCTCGGCCGAGGAGGACATCGAGCAGGCGAAGGCCCTCTTCAACGCCGGCGCCCAGGCCTACGCCGCGACGCGGTACCGCGACGCGGTGCAGTCCTTCGAGGCGGCGTACAGCAAGGCGCCGCGCCCTGCTCTGCTCTTCTCGCTCGCTCAGGCCTACCGCCGCCTGTACGTGGTCGAGCAGAGCCCCGAGGCGCTGAGGGCGGCCATCGCGAATTACCGGCGGTACCTGGAGAAGGTCCCGCAGGGCGGGCGCCGCGCGGACGCGACAGAGGCCCTGAGCGAGCTCGGCGTGATCGCTGCGCGCCTCGAGGCGAGCGCTCCGTCGTCGCCCGCCGCGCCGGAGGCGGCGCCGCCCGACGCCAGGCCGAGGACCCGCATCAACGTCACCTCGCCGACCGCGGGGGCCCGCGTGTCCATCGATGGCCGCGCGCCGGTCGAGGTGCCGCTGATGGCCGAGGTCCAGCCGGGCAAGCACCGGATCAAGATCACGGCCGACGGCCACATCGACGAGGAGCGCGAGGTGGTCGCGATCGAGGGGGACGTCCTCGGGATCGACAGGGAGCTGCGCGAGCGGCCGGCGCTCCTCCAGGTGAAGGCCCCCGTCGGCGCGCAGGTCACGCTGGACGGGCGCCTCGTCGGCACGACGCCGCTGCCGCTCCTCCAGGTCGCTCCCGGCAAGCGCTTCTTCGTCGCCACGAAGAACGGCCACATGCCGTTCTCGCGCGAGCTGTCGCTCCGCCGCGGCGAGCGCCGCGTCATCGAGGTGGGCCTCTCGAGCTCCTTCCAGCGGAAGATGTCCTATGGCCTCGTCGCGGTGGGGGTCCTGTCCGCCGCCGTCGGCGTGCTGACGCTGACCTCGAGCCTCGCGGAAGAGGAGAACGCGCGCGAGATCGAGGAGAAGCGCAGGCAGCAGGGGATCTCCGAGGAGGAGATGGGCCAGTACCAAGCTCACCTCGACATGCGCGACGAGCTCGCGAACGCCACAACGGGCCTGTTCGGCACGGCCGCGGCGTTCGCCCTCGGCGGCTTCGTGTTCTACGCCCTCGACACGCCGAACCCCCCGCCGCTGCCCGCGCGCACGGACCCCACCCCGGTGCGCACGGGCGGCCCGATGCTCGAGCTCTCCGCCGCGCCGATCCTCGGGCCGGGGCTCGGCGGAGCGGGGCTCGTCGGCCGGTTCTGGTGACGGCGCCGCAGCGCCCTGGGTGGCCGGGGGCGGCCATCGCGAGCTGCTGGCGGTGAGGATACGCACATTTTCCTGGCGCGGCGCCGTTCGCCCTATTGTGTGCATTTTGCACATGCCGGTGAAGCCTGGCCTGCCACTGGAGACCAGGAGCCCCATGCACACGACGAATCACCTGCTCGAGTCTCTTTGCCACACCACTCGCCCCCGGAGCCGAGGGGTGCTGAACGCCGCGCTGACGGGTGCCGCTCTGGTCGGCCTCGCCGCCCTGGGCCCCGCATGTGGGCAGTCTGCGGAGAGCGGGGATGAGATTCCTGTAGCCAGCTCATCCGTGGATCTCGCCGCCCCTGCTCCGGAGCCGGAGCAGGGCGGGTTCGATTCGATCGATTTCACCGAGTCGTACGCGTTCCACTCGCCGGCTTTGGCGCGCTGGTGCCGCTTCCTCGATGCTCCCTCGCGATGCGCGGACATAGGCCGCCCTGGACGGACATTCGCACGGCCGTGCCGGCAATGCCTCCACCGTGTCCAGAAGCAGGCAGAACGTCTTCGCGGGCGTGCGATTCACATTGACACCGTCGACTGGTTCGCATTCTCTCGAATCAGCCGGGACGGGAGG
This sequence comes from Sorangium sp. So ce176, assembly GCF_051519835.1. Classification (NCBI taxonomy): domain Bacteria; kingdom Pseudomonadati; phylum Myxococcota; order Polyangiales; family Polyangiaceae; genus Sorangium; species Sorangium sp. So ce176. Next base: position 7,243,408 of record NZ_CP150371.1, on the reverse strand, counting down.
TGGAAACCCTCATTGATCGTTCCGTCAATCTGAACGGAGGATTCAATCATGGTCGAAACGAAGGCGACGCAGCAGACCGAGCTCGAAATAACGACGCCCGAAGGCCGGGAGCCCATCCTCATGAAGGGCGAGCTCGCGTCGCTGCACGACAATCCGGAGAAGATCCACAAGCTGCTCGATCTGCTCGAGTTGCCGAAAGGTACACAGGTGCGGGTGATCACCCGGGCGGCTTCCGTCATCGTTCGCTGAGCGCTCCGGATGTCGGCGCGACCCGGTGAGGTGTGAGCCCCACCGGGGCGCGGCGAGTGTCAGGTGATGAAAAGACGTCGGGAGGGTGGGTAATGGCCTCATCTGCGCCAGGACGGTTGCGCGAGAGCGTACAGGTCCAGTTCGTCGGCGACAAGGTCCAGATTGCTTACGCATTGTGGCAGGTCGAGCTGCCCGCTGCCTGGGTTCGTTCCAGGCCTCTCTTCTGCGATCTTCTCGAACGCAGGCGGACAGGCGCAGACCTCGTGGCCGATCAAGAGATGGCATCATTGGTGCGTCTGCTTCACGCGCAGGGGTGCTTCGCCCCCCAGCCAAAGGCGGCATACTCGCTGCGCGAGATTCGCTCGTTGTTCGCTCCGGTGCGCTCGACGTGGTATGCGGCGTACTACGCCCACCCTGTGTGGGAGCGTCTCCGCACGGGAGCAGCGAGCCACAATGAGCTACTGGCGTGGCTCATCCACAACTATCACGTCTCCCGTGCCGCAGGCGTCGTCGGCGCGCGCATGGCGGCGATGGGGAGAGACGCGAACCTGCGCGCCTTCTTCGAGAGCGATGCGCTCGACGAGTACTGGCACTGCGACGCGTATTACTTCATCGATACGCCCGCCCTGCGTGTGAGCGCCGACGACGTGAAATCCTACGTGCGACTGCCGTCCTCGCTCGCGTTCGAGGAGCATGCGCTCCAGGTGGCCGAGACTGATCCGCTGGGCCACCTTCTCATCGCCTATTTTCAGGAGTCCAGCATCGCCTTTGAGCGTGACAGCAATGATTTCTACGGGGCCGTCGAGGCAGCGTATGGCATCCCCGGCTTCTTCGACTCGTGGAAGCGGCACATCCGTATCGACGTCGAGCACCGTCACGCCGAGGGACTCGAGCGGCTGTTCGACTCCGACCGCATGGTGGATGCGGAAACAGTCGCTGCCTCGATGCAGAATGCATGGATAGCCTTCTCCTTCCTCTGTAGTAGCCTCAAGGAGATCCGTGGCGAAGAACGGAGCGGGGCCGACGTTCTCCTGCGCCTGCCGATCCGGGGCGGAGCGCTCCACGGCGCGCGCACAGCGCTCGTCCGAAACACGTCGATCGAGCCCAGTCACCAGGCCAGGGTCTTCGCCGATCTCCGGAGCCTCATCGGCTGGTATGGTCAGGCCACGACGGGACCAGCGCGGGCGATCCGCCTGGAAAGTGACGGACCTTACTTGCGCGATGGCCTGGTTCGTAGCGCGTTCCGCGCCCTTGGGTTCGCTCGAGATCACGACCAGATCATCGCCTGTGGGCGCCTGGCTAGCCTGCTCTCGAGGGACGCGCCGAGGCCTGTCGCACCGCCAGGGCCCTTCAGTGTAGCCGTCGTGAATCACCTGCTTGAAGCGGCATGTGACCCGGTCACCTGGGCGATCCTCGCGGAGGTCTTGATTCGCCGTATGGAGGCGCTCGGTCCGGCGGACCCGTGCTGGCCCGCGAGGTTGAGGCAAGAGCGTACGTCACACATCGACAAGTTACTGGATGCGACCACGCTCACGCCCGACGAGAGTGACCGCTGGCTGACGAAGGTGCTGCTGTTCGACGATCTCATCACGCGATGGTCGGAGGAGAGCGAGGGCGTCCCGCAGAACGTCCTCGGTGACTGATGTCGAGGTGATCATGTCGGAGTTCTCCCTTTCGGGTAACTACCGCGTACAGAGCCGTCGTGAGGCCGAACCGTCAAAGCTGATAGGCGACTGGTTCCCCGCGGTTGAAGGGCTCCTCGACGCGGACACCGTGAATCACGCGCTCCGGGCGCATCCGTTCTGGTCCCGGACCACCAACGTGGAGCTCCGCCCCGCGCTCGTGACGGGACGCAGCGGGAAGTTCGCGACCGAGCCCGACATCTTGTACAAGAGGGATTTTTTTCTGCCCGATCCTGGCACGATGTCGATGCCAGTGGATATCGTAGATGTACGAAAATCAAGGAAAAACTGGGCGGCCCGTGCTGCATGCACAAGAAATCTACTCGCAGACGGGACCTACGAGCGTCTCACCGAACGGTTGGATGACCTGGACGTGGTGATCGCGAACGAGTACTACTTGCATGAAGCCGGACATTTCCTGGGCTACGATGTCCTGACCAAGTACCAGGACGGCTACTTCGCACCGGGTGGGAAGACCGCATGGCCACTCGTCTACCTGGAGGAGCTGCGCGCGGATCTGCAAGCCTTTGGCTTTGGCGCTCGTCTCCTCCCCGCCGCGCAGGCGGCACGGATCCTGCTGTATAATGTCTCCCTCCGCTTCGGAGTCCACCGCGAAGGGATTGCGACCCGCGGAGTTGCCCCTTACGGCATCGTTCCTTTCCTTCTGTTCTGCATTTTGCGAGAGCTCAGATTCGTCTCTGTAGCCCTGATGAACGACCGGTGGGTGATCCGCCTCGCAAATCTCGACGAATTCGCGATTGTTCGTGTGATGCGAGCATGCGCCGAGCACGCCGAGTCCGAGCTGACCATCCCGGAATTGGCCACGACTGACGTGATCGAGCGGGCGCTCACAGCCGCGAAATATGTTCGACGTCGACTCGCTGACACGGACGCAATCGACGACTATGCTCGGGTGATGGAGTCGCCGTCCACTTCGGAGTTAACGGAACATGAGCAATCCTAGTGTAGCCAATCCCTACGAATTTCCGCCTGGTCTTCCCGTCCCGGAAGACGATGGTGCGTGCAGCCACCTGTCGGGCATGGCCGCTCCGGACGTCCGTCTGCGCGGGGTCGACGGCAAGGAATGGAATCTGGGCGAGCTGCTCCGTGACAAGGTCCTGGTCTACGTCTATCCCGCCACCGGCGTGCCGGGTACGGATCCAATCCCCGGGTGGGACGACATCCCCGGGGCGCCCGGGTGCACCGTGCAATCGCTGGGCTATCGCGATCACTACGCCGAGTTTCGCGCAGCAGGCGTGGAGGTGATCGGGATCAGCGCGCAGGCCACGACCGAGCAGCAGGAGTTCGCCCAGCGTACCCAGATTCCCTATCTACTGCTGAGCGACCCCACGTTCAAGCTGCGCGATACCCTGCGCCTGCCGACCTTCACCGCCCACGGGAGAACGTTCTACAGGCGGCTGGCGCTGCTCTTCGAGCGAGGCGTGATCCGCCGCGTGTTCTACCCCATCTTTCCCCCGAACGAGAACGCCGCCGAGGTGCTCGCCGCGTTGACCTGAGCAGAACGCACGGCGCCCTTCACGGCGCGCAGCGGGTGATCGTCACCTTGTTCAGGCCCAGCTCCACGCGCGGTTTGTCGTCCGCATCGGTCTCGACGTGCGTCATCTCGGTGACCACCTCGACCGGCGCGCACTGGCCGAAGATCGTGTACGCGCCGTCCAGCCAGTCCGCCACCACCTCCGTGACGTAGAACTGGCTCCCGTTCGTGTCCGCCCCGGCATTGGCATAGGCGAGCGTCCCCTCGTGATGCTTCAGCGCGGAGATCTCGTCGGCGAACTCGTACCCTGGCCAGCCCTCGCCCGTGGCGAGCGGATCGCCGCCCTGCGCCATGAACTCCGGGATCACCCGGTGGAAGCTCAGCCCGTCGTAGAACCGCCGCTTCACCCAGCTTCCGGTCGCCGGGTCCAGCCAGGGCCGGCGCCCGCGCGCGAGCCCGACGAAGTTGGCGACCGCGTTCGGAGCCTGGTCCGGGAAGAGCTCGCAGGTGAGCGCGCCCTTGTCTGTCTCGATGATCGCGCGCAGCGGCCCCGGGCCCTCCGGGAGCTCGGCCAGGGCCTCGTCCAGCGTGAACACCCCGGCCTCTGGATCGGTATCGCCGGCGAGCACCTCCTCGGCCGCGAGCTCGCGCCCGCCGGGACGACGGAACGCGACCGCCCCGCCGCTCGGGTCGACTCGCCGCGGGAGCCTCGCCGCTCGCCAGCGCCAGCGCCAGCGGGCTCTGCTTGTCGTGGGCCATGTCGGATTCACGCGGCGCCCCCGTTGCTTCTGCTGGACCGGGCGCGATGCGTCCTGGCGCTGCAGGCGCGAGGTTCTCCATGTCAACCCGCGCGCGCAGCGTGGTCGTAAGGTGGCGCGGTCCCCACGAGGAGCTTGATTTTCCGATCGTGTTTGGATTTCCTGCCCTCCACGTTGGACCCAACAAAGCGCTGGGACCAGGCGAACAAGTTCAAGAGATAGGCCCACGGAAAGTCGCATGGCGAGAGACTTCTTCACGTACTTCTGTGCAAATGACAGCTCACGGCTCGATCTCTATCGCCGTCTGAAGGCGCACCTCGCCGCGGGCGGAATGCGGTTCTCGGGTGAATGCATGCGGCTGGAATGGAACGATGAGGCCAACCAGTACGTCCTTTCCTACGACGGGCGCACGCATGAAGAAGCCCACGATGCGCTGGTGAGCACGGCGTCCTGGCCGGGGGTTGTCCTGGAGTACGACGCGCCGCTCGGGGATCGCTCGGTGTACTTCTGGAATGACGAGATCGTCGGCGGGCAGACCTTCGGTTTCGCAGATCCCTCCGGGCACTTCTATCGCCAGTCAGAAGACGAGGAGAGCCGGCTGCGTTTTGCTCGCTTCATCGTCGACCTGGCCGAATGCCTGTGCTCACCGTTCGCCTTCACCGCCTCCAGCTTGCCCCGCAGAACCGCGACAAGCGGTTCGCTGATCGAGCTGCTGCGGAGGTCGCCGGATGACGACGAGACTGCGCGCCCCGCCTTCGTTGTTGTGCACGAAAGGATGGAGCTGGGAAATGAAGCGGAAGACGTGCTGGCCCAGCGCTACCACCGGGCTAGCCTGGGAGACTATCGGGTGTTCACGGATCGACGCGTGAAGTCAGGATCCGTCTGATCGGGCACCCGCACGCCCTCAGGACGTCGTAGCGCGCCGCGGAGCCGAGCCGGGCGTGCCAGTTCGTCCTCGAGATGCCGCTCTCGTCGGACAACGTGTAGTAGGCGTTGACGCCGACCACGAGCTGCTGGGACGCGCCGGTGCCGTAGAGGGGCTCGCCGGAGTCGCCGGGGGAGCTCGGGTGCGAACAGGCTTTAAAATTACCGTTGACGAAGAGGAACGTCCGCGCCCGGCTCCCTCTGGCTCCTTGAATGGTGGCGAGCCCGGCGGCCCTTCAGAAGTTCGTCCGTAGCCCGCTGATTTTTCCTTCGCGTGCGGAACCCGGCCGCGGGGATGACCTGTAGAGGAGCGCCGGAGCGGGCCTCACGTCCCGACCCGGAGCGCCTCGCTTGACGCGGTGCTCCGGGGGGGCCGCCCCGGACCTGTCCTCCCTCCGGCTCGGCGATACCCGCGGTCCCGCCGACAGGAGTTGACATCGAAAATGTGAACGTTCACGATGCGGGCCTCACCGCGGTCGCGGCGAGCGGAGATCCAGCGACGATGGCCACGTCGAGACCGGATCGTCCGGCCAACAAGCAGCCTGCTCGGCATCGCCTGGGGATTCAGATGATCAACCAATCCACGTTCGCTCGAACCACATTTTTCGCGGCGCTGGTCGGCTCCTTCGCTCTCGCGGGTTGCAGTGATGACGGTGATCCCGGCACGGGCGCGTCGGGCAACGACCCTTCCGCTGCAACGAGCAGCGCGGTCGTCTCCGGCAGCGGCGGTAGCACCACGACCGGCGGCAGCACCACGACCGGCGACGGCGGCGCGTCCGCGGGGGGAACGGGCGGTGAGGGAGGGATGACCGGGAGCGGTGGTTCGCCGGGAACCGGTGGCTCGGGCGGATCGATGGACGGCAAGGTCGCCCCGCGGCCGAGCGCGGGTTGCAACAAGGCCAACCCGCAGACGGGCAGCTCGCAGAGCCCGCTCACCGTATCGGGTCACCAGTACTACGTGAAGCTGCCGACCAATTACGACGCCAGCAAGCCGTATCCAGTGATGATCATGTTCAACCCGACGGGCAACCCGATCAGCTGGGCAGAGCAGAACGCGGGCTTCGAGGTGACCGGGCCCAAGGAGGCCTGGATCCGCGTCTACCCTCACCCGGCCAACTCCGGCTCGGGCTGGGGGGCGAACGACGTCTCGTTCTTTGAGCCGTTCTACGAGCAGATCACGGGCAACTTCTGCATCGACGAGGCGCGCGTGTTCGCGGCGGGCGAGAGCTCGGGCGGCGACTTCTCGAGCATCCTCGGCTGCGAGCACGCGGACAAGCTGCGCGCGGTGGGCCCGTGCGCCACCAAGAACGTATCCCAGTATCCGCTCAACGCCGGCACCCGAAAGTGTACCGGACAGGTCACGGCGGTCGTCATCCACGGAAAGCGCGACTCGGTTGTCGGGACGGAGAACGGCCCGAAGACGCGCGACTTCTATACCTCGCTGAACCACTGCGAGGCGACCACGACGCCGGTCGAGGGATACACGGACGACCTCTCGAACTGCGTCATGTACCAGGGCTGTGACGAGGACCATCCGGTCTACTGGTGCCTGCACGGCGACCCGAACTACAGCAACACGAACCACGGCTGGCCCGCGTTCGCGCCCAAGTTCCTCTGGAACCTGTTCTCGACCTACTGAGGATCCTGGGCGAGCTGAACGTGAAGCTCGAGCCCGGGCTGCGCGCTCGCCGCCCGCCCGAGCTCGAGCTTCGCCGCGGCTCAGGGCGAGGCGAAGGCGCGCGACGAGCGCGCAGGCTACGGACGGTCGAAGAAGTCGAAGACGTCGGGCAGCACGAGCGGGACCATCCCTGCATGGTCCGCGACGACTTCCTTGTACGTGATCGGGTAGCCACCAGCCATCATCCAGTCGCGCAGCTCCCGGCTGCCCGTCAGCGAAGGCGTGCCGACGGTCCCTTCCGTCACGAAGATGGGCATGTCGCGCAGCCGGTCCCAAGGGTAGCCCGACTCCTGGACGAAGGGCCCGGACATGGGCGCCAGCGCCTTCCAGTAGTCGGAGTATTTGGCGCCGATGTACCAGGTGCCGCCGCTCCCCATCGAGTGTCCGGTGAGGAACATCGCGCTGCGATCGATCGGGTACTCGTTCAGCACCAGCTCCAGGACGTTGATGACGTCCTTCTCGCTGAGCTCCTGTTCCCGCAGGCGCTCGGGCGTGCGCATGGCCAGGAACTTCTCCGCCTCCTCGGGCTGCCCGAACACGGCCGGCAGCCGCAGGAAGTTGCCGTACGCGCCGTTGTAGCCGAGCGGCGAGACCAGCAGCACGCCGTGCTGGTCGGCCAGCTTCACCATCTGCTGCTCGTTCTGATCGAGGTACGAGCTCTCGTCGTTCCCGGCGCCGTGCAAGAACATCACGAGGGGCAGCTCCGACGTGCCGTCCCAGCGATCCGGGACGCAGACGCGGTAAGGAACGTCGGCGCCGGCGGCTGGAAAGCGGTAGGTCCTGCGCTGGTCACCCCTGGCGCGCCACTGCGGCGAGCCGGGATCGGCGGCGGACATGGCGAGCGCTCGCGCCTCGAGCACCGCATCGCGCGGAGCGAGCTCGGTCCCGAACGAGATGGTCACCGGCTCGAATTCGTCCTGGCCGCCCGCCCCCGTCGAGCCCCCAGCGCCGCCGTCGCCGCCGTCGCCGCCGTCGCCGCCGGCCGCCGTCGTTCCGCCGCTGGGCGCCCCGCCGCCCACGCCGGCGCCTCCTTGACCTCCCGCGCTGGCCGAGGCGCCTCCCGTGGACGCGCCGCCAGGGTCGCCGCCCGCCGCGCTGGCGCCGCCGCCACCCTGACCGGTCGAGGCGGCGCCGCCGCCGGCGTCATCGCTTCCGCAAGCGGCGAGCGACAGCGCGCAGCCGATGCAGGCCAGTGCCGAAAGGAATCGATGGTTCTTCATTCTCACTCCTGGCGACGCGAGCAACCCGTTCCGGGCGCGCCGCTGGGTGATCCTATATCCCGGAGGCCTCTCGGCGCGCAAACTCGATGTTTATTCAGGCGTGTGTAGAAAGAGCGCGCTGACACGCTCGACGGGGGCATCACGCGCCCTTCAAACCCGCCGCCTCCGGCGTGGGCCCCCTTGCGCCGGGCCTACGGCTGCTCTTCGAGATAGTGGGTCTTCTTCTCGTGGAGCTCCGAGAGGCTCTTGAGGCGGAGGATCGTCGTGTCGAGCGGATCGAGCGTCACGGCGTAGGGATAGACGGTGAGCTGGCTCGCGCTCCGTCCCAGGTTGGCGAAGCATTCGTCGGCGGTGCAGTTGCACACGTTGTAGTTGGGCAAGGCGCAGAGCTCGAGGCGACCGCAATCCACCAGCTTCTCTTCGTCCAGGGAGCGGCCCGCGTAGCAGCCCGCCGGCGCCTCGCAGACCGACCCGCTGGTGATGAAGCTGTAGCCCCCCTCGTCGACCATGCAGGCATAGCAGTGGCGTGAGTACGGCGAGGAGACGGGCGTCTGCGCTGCGCACCAGCCCTCCCACACTTCCATGATCCAGATGTGAAACGACATCTCGCTGCCGTGACCGCTCTCGGCGACGACGGAGTACTTGAAACCAGGGTGAATCTTCAGGTGTTCGAGCCCGAAGATGTCATGGGCGTCGTTCGCCTCCCTGTTCGTGAGGTAGACCTCGTCAGGGTCGGTGATGGGAGGAAGGTCCGTCGGTTCCCCGAAGAGGAGCGTGCCCTGGCCGTTCGCGTCGAGCACGAGCTCGACGCGCTCGGGGCCGCTGCCTGTCACCCAGGTCCCCGCGAGCGGCGTGACGGCGAGCTCCGCGCCCAGGCGGGCCGCGTCGTGCTCGGCCTTCAGCGTCGTCCCGATCTCCTGACACTGCTCTTCGGACGGCGGCTCTCGCCCCGGGTCGGTATCCAGGCTGTCCTGGCAAACGTCGGGCGGGTTCATCTCTGTCCCGCCCGTGCCTGTCGCGGTGGTGCCCCCGCCGACCCCCACGGCGCTGGTGCCCGGCGGGGAGCCGCCCGTGCCGGTCGCTGTGGTGCCCGGCGGGGAGCCGCCCGTGCCGGTCGCTGTGGTGCCCGGCGGGGAGCCGCCCGTGCCCGTCGCTGTATCGGGACCACCGCCCTCGCCGGACCCGTCGCCGATCTGGAGCTCCATCCCGCAGCCGCCGAGGAGCGGCGAGGTCGCCGCAAGCGAGGCGAGAAGGAAGAGGTTCGCGGCGCGCCGCGGGAGCGAGGCGCGCGAGGAGAAGCGATTCGACATGGGTCATCTCCATCGAAAGGACCGCATCGTGCGGTCACCGGGTACGTGGAGAGATCGGCTCAATCTTTTGGAGAGGGCTCCTCGAGGCCGAGCGATTCGAGCCTGCCGCGGTACGCGGAGCCGGGGAACCGCTCGAGCAGGCTCGCGGCGCGGGCGCGCGCCTCGGCCGCGCGGCCGAGGGCGAGCAGGGCGCGGATGGCGATGATCTCGCGCTCTTGACCGAGCGCGCCGGCGGGGAAGCGCCGCGCGTGCTCGACCGTGAGCGCGAGGGCCGAACCAGCGTCGGCGGCGAGCGCGTCCTGCGCGCGATGGAGCAGCTCGACCTCGGTCTCCGCCTCGTCGGCGGCGCCGGCGGAAGGAGGGCTCGCGCTCGGGGGAGCCCCGCCGCCCGGCGCGCCCGGCGAGGGGATCGCCGCCTCCCGGGCGCGCGGCGCGGCGGTGCGCGCGTACGCGAGGCGCTCGTCGCGCGGCGCTGTCGCGCTCGAGGGCTCACGCGCCGCGCCGCGACCGGCCTCCGACCCGGCGTGTCCGGCGCCGTCGAGGCCGGGCTCCGCGGCCGGCGGGGGGGTGGGCGCGGGCGCGGCGACGCTCGGCCCAGCGGCGCTCGCGATGGCGCCGGGCCGAGCGTCGCGCGGCGTCGTGGCGGCGTCGCGCCACCACACGCCGCCCACGACGCCGAGGCCGAGGAGCGCGCCGAGGAGCGCGCTGGAGGCCACGGAAGGCCCCGCGGCGGCCGCGGCGAGGTGCACGGGCGCGGGCGGAGGCGACGGGGGCAGGGAAGCGACCTGGGGCGCCCCGGCCGGCGGCGAGGCGCCCGGGGGCGGGAGCGGCCCGAGCGGGAGGCGCGCGGCGAGGCGGGCGAGGTCGGAGGGCCCGGGGAGCTCGCGCTGACCCGCGCGCAGGACGGCGCGCACGGCGTCGGTCGTGTCCGAGGACGCATCGAAGAGCCGCGGCGGATCCTTCGGTCGGCTCAAGGCATCCTCCTCGCGGCCGTGGCGCGCCGCAGGGCGGCCTCGACCACCCGGCGCGCCGCGTAGAGCCGCGTGTACGCCGTCTGGAGCGGGCAGCCCACCGCCTCGGCGACCTCCGTCATCGGCAGCTCCTCCAGCTCGAAGAGCACGAACACCGCGCGCTTGTCGTCGTCGAGCGTCTGGACGCACGCGTCGAGGAGCGCGCGCGCCTGCTGGTCCTCGAGCGCCCCGTGCTGGTCTTCGGGCGCTACCTGGTCGGGCAGCTCGGCGTGCGTGGACTCGCGGCGCCGGTGGGCGCGCTTGCGGTAGTCGGCCGCGACCCGGATGCAGATGCCGTAGATCCAGGTCTGGACCGAGGATCGCCCCTCGAAGCCCGCGAGGCGTCGGTGGACGATCATGAAGACCTCCTGGCAGACGTCCTCCGCGTCGGCTTCATGGACGCCGAGCCGCCGCAGCGCGCGCCAGACGAACGGCGCGTGATCGAAGAAGACCTGCTCGAAGGACGGGACCGGGTCCCCCGGCGCGGAGATCGCGCGCGGCCGGCCTTCGCGCGCGGTGGCGAGCAGGGACATGCGCTGGGGTGAGTGGACGCGCGGCGGGCGCGTTTTGAACGAATCGACGCGGCCCGGTCACGGCAGCTCGAGGCCGAGGCCGAGGTCGAGGATCGTCGATACAGGCGACGCCTGGAAGACATCGTGCCGCGCCCCCGCCGCGTCGGTGTAAAAATACACGTCCCGCGCTGTCGGCACAGCGATCCCGAGCCCGACGGCCCCGAACAGCGGCCCAACGAAGCGCCGCCGCACGCGCGTATCGAGGCTCAGATCGAGCACGAGCCGCTCGTGGCGGAACCTGCTCGGCACCGCGGGCCCCTCGACGCGCAGCGATCCGAGCATCACGCCGACGCAGCCCGAGAGCGCCGTCCCGCCGCGCGCGATCTCGATGGGGCACACGGACAGCCTCCCGTAGGCGAGCGAGAACGCCGGTGATCCGGGCGCCTCGCGGACGTCCGGGCTCGCCCACAGCACGCCGCCCAGCTCGAAGCCCGGCCCGCGCGGCGGCGTCGCGTGCGCGCGCACCCCGACCCCGACGCTCGCGGGCCCGGGCATGAGCCCGAGCCCGCCCACCGCCTCCACGGCGCCTCCGACCCGCCAGGAGGCGCTCGGCGGCGCTGGAGCCGGCGGGCACGCCGGAAGCGCGGGAGCCGCGTTCGCGGCAGGGGGCAGCGGGGCGGGCCGCATCGCCGCGACAGCGCCCGGCGCTCCCCCGCCGGCGCTCGCGGCCGGGCTGCCCGCGGCGCGGGGGAGCAGGAGCGAGGCGTCGGGGTCGACGAGCAGCGCGATAACGAGCTCGAGCCGATCGTCGATCGCCCGACAGTCGGCCTGGTCGGCCTCGAGCTCCCGCGACCCGATCGCCGTCCCGCCCGCGCCGAACACGCGGATCGTCGCCCGCCAGACGCCTGTCTCTTGCGAGCGCTCGATCCGCCCCTCGATGGCCACGTCGCCGAGGGTGGGCGGCACGAACGCGACCCGCCCGAGCCGCCGCTCGACGGCGAGCGCGAGCGTCCGCGCGTCAACGCACGCTTCGGCCCCGGGCATCCGCACCCACGCGAGCGACGAGGTGCGCGGTCCCGCATCGGCAGGACGATCGAAGGTGCCCAGCGCGGCCCCGACGAGGAGCGCGAGCGCCGCGGATCTCATGCGGCAGCTTATCCAGACGATCGTCGAGGCCGTCAAGGCACGACGCGCTGTCTCCTCGCGGGCGCTGCCTCATGTCAGCAGCTCGACATACCCGTCCGTTCCATGCACGCGGATGCGTTGCCCATCGCGGATCAACCTGGTCGCGTTGTCCACGCCGACGACGGCCGGCAAGCCGTATTCCCGGGCGATCACCGCGCCATGGGTCATCAGGCCCCCCACCTCGGTCACCAGGCCCTTGATGGAAACGAACAAGGGTGTCCAGCTCGGGTCGGTGAAGGTGGTGACCAGGATGTCCCCCGGCTCCAGATCCGCATCGGCCATGTCCAGGAGGACCCGGGCTCGCCCCTCGACGACGCCGGAGGAGACCGCCAGGCCGACGATGGCTCCGGCGGGGAGATCGGCTCGTTTGTACGCGCCCGCCACGATCTCCCCATCGGACGTGATGACGCGCGGTGGCGTCAGCTTCTTGTTGAGCTCGTGTTCGGCCCTCCGCTGGCTGAGGACCTGATCGTCGATCCGATGGGTGCGCACGACCTCGCGGAGCTCGTCGAACGTGAGGTAGTCGATGTCCTCGACGTCGCGGATCACGCTGGCCTGCACGAGCCGCTCGGCTTCTCGCAGCAAGGCCTGCTTGTAGACGAAGTAGCGATTGACGATGGCGTACTTCGGATACTCGCGGTAGCCGATGAAGCTCCGGAGCCGGTCGATCATCCGCCGGGCCTCGCTGGCCTTCTGCTCCCCGTCCGGAAGCTGCCTCAACCGGTCGAGCAACGCTCGCGCTTGCTGCGAGGCCTCCTGCCGCCCCTGCTCGAACCTCCGCTCGCCGGCATGAGGCTCGAAGTTCTTGATGTTGCTCAGGATCAAGGGGACCAGGGTCGTCGGCTTCTCGCTCCAGCGGGCCCTCGTGATGTCGATTTCCCCGGCACATCGCATGCCGTATCTGTGGAGGTAAGCCCGGATGGCGTCCCGGGCCTGCTGCCCGCCGTCGAGCGCGACCAGCTCGTCCAGGAAGCCGTCGTGCTTCACGTTCTGCAGATAAGCGACAACGTCCGGGTAAGGGCGGATCGCGTCGGCGACATCCAGCAACGCCAGGCCCATCTCCGACGTGATGTTGTTCGACACGGACTGGGAGAGCGTATCCGCGACGTTCTTCTCGCCGAGCCACGCCATCATCTTCTCGTTGAGCCACCATGAAGCGTTCATGCCCGCCATGATCGCGCCCATGCTCCGTGGATCGAACAGGGACTTCTTCAACTGCTGGATGTCCTCCAGGAGGAAGTCGAACAGCGCCGTCCCGGTCCTGGCTTGGATGCCGCGCTTCAGCTCCTCGAGCGCGGCCTGGCTGCGCTCGATCAACCCCGTGACGATCGCCGGGTCGTCTTCGACCTGCGCGTCGAAGTGCGCGGACGCCGACCCTTGCTTGCCCTGGCCGGGACGCGCGGCCGCCGGATCTACGGGCAACGGCTCGATGAAGTCTCCCCGCTCGATGAGGGTCACGAGGGCGTCCTTGATGAGCGGATCGGATCGCCCCGCCAGATCCAGGAAGGCGTCCCGGCTGGCCGGTGAGGCGAGCTGCTTCGTTGCATCGACGAACAACCTCCCGCCCGCCGCGAGCATGCGTCCAGCGGCGGTCAACTGGAACAAGGAGAGCCCGAGGGGCTTCATGGGGTCGGTCATCATCTGTTGATGGCCGACGGAGAGGAAGACGTGGTTGCCCTGATCGCCCGCATCAGGGATGGGATACAAGGTCGTGATGGGCCGGCTCTGGACGATGGAGAACGCCTCGTCGACGAGGCACCATTCGATGTCCTGGGGGTGGCCGAAATGCCCTTCGATCCGCCGGCCCAGGCGCTCGAGACGCACGATCTGCTCGTCCGTCAGCGCGGGCCGGCTCTGCCGCTCGGGCGCGATCGCCCGTTCCTCCGTGCCGCCCCCCTCCACGGCCCAGGTGGCCAGCTTCTTGGTGGCGACAGTCTTCTCGATGACATGGCCGTTCCGCACCTTGTAGCGATCGGCGCTCGCCAGGCCGGAGACCAGGGCCTCGCCGAGGCCGAAGCCCGCCTCGATGGATGACACCTTCCGGTTCGAGGTGACGGGATCGGCCGTGAACAAGATCCCGGCCGCCTGCGGGACGACCAGCTTCTGCACCACAACGGCCATGTGGACCTTGCGGTGGTCGAAGCCGTGCTGGATCCGGTAGCTCACCGCCCGCTCGGTGAAGAGCGATGCCCAGCACCGGCGGATGTGCTCCAGGATCGCCGGCGTCCCGATGACGTTCAGGTACGTGTCCTGCTGGCCCGCGAAGGAGGCCCCCGGCAGATCCTCCGCCGTGGCGCTGGACCGGACGGCGTAGGCGGCTTGCTCGCCGAGCTCGACAAGGGAGCGGGTGATCGCGTCCTGCACGTCTGCGGGGATGGCTGTCCCTTCGATGATCGTGCGGATCTCGGCGCTCCGCTCCCGGATCGCATCGCGGTCTTCGGCCCTGAGACGCGACAGCCGGTCGAGCAGCTCGCCGAGCGACGGCGCGCCTTCCATGACCCGCTCGAACGCTCCGGTCGACACGCAAAAGCCGGCCGGCACGCGGATCCCTTCCAGCCTGGCAAGCTCCCCCAGGCTCGCGCCCTTCCCTCCGACATCGCGGATCCGGGTCCGGTCGGCCTCCTGGAAACCAAGCACGTAAGCCCGCATCGGTGCACCTCCCTCGTCGAAGGGCGCCACGATAACGCGGATCTCCGCGGCGTTCAAACGGGCATCACGACGGGATCTGCGGCCCTCGTCGACACCCCCGGCGAGCGCGCGGCGCCGCGCGGAGCGGCCCGGCGCGCAGCGCGGAGGCTCACGCCGTCCTGCACACCACGTTGATGAACGGGAACGTGCTGCCGCCCGGTGTCGCTTCGTCGATCTCGGAGAGCTCAATCTCGCCGTGCGGACCGAGCTCCCGCCGGATCGACTCGGCGTCGTAGAAGAACATCTTCATGCCCGGGTGGACCTCGTACCAGTCGTCTCCGAGCTTTGGCCCCCGACCGAACATCGGAGCTTGCTTCGATATGACGGTGAAGATCATCGCTCCGCCCTTCCGGAGCTGGCGATGGCAGTCCTGGAGGAACTTCGCCCGCGCGGGAGGGGCGAGGAGGTAGAGGAGCCCGTACGAGAAGACGCCGTCGTACATTCGATCGTCGTACGGCATGTCGGTCACGGAGCCGTGGTGGATCGGGATATCGAGGCCCATCTGCGTTCGCGCGAGATCGATCGCCGTCCCGGAGATCTCGATCCCCGTCACCGACATCCCGTGCTCGAGGAACGGCTTCGCGTTCCGGCCGTAGCCGAGGCCCGGAACGAGGATCTCCTTCGCGCCCGACCGCGCGAAGTGGTCCCGCGCGAAGACCGCCGATCGGCTCGGCTCGGGCCCCCACATCATCTGCTTGTCCGCGAACACGCTCTCCCAGAGCTCGGTCATCTCCGGCACCTCTATCCCCCTGCATAGCGCTGCGCTCCGGCGCATGCGAGGGCGTGGCTTTCGCTCCGATGGGCGTGGTTTTCGAGGCATCGTGAAGGCGGACCAGCCTGATGGCTGGAGAATGTATTTTGAAATACACTAGGCAAGTATTTCTACGTTCGAGGCCCCGGCGTGCGCCACGCCGGGGCGCGAAAAAAAATGTCTCGCTCTGTCGATCCCGCCGGCTGTCGTTCGTCGCCCCGGTGAAGCCAGGGTCGTCAATCGGGTCGATGACCCCGGGAGCCCGGCTTCGTAAAGGAGACACGACAATGCAATCCATGACTGCGACCGCGAGCGTGACCCTGGCTGCCCCCACGTCCAGGCGCTGGCGCCTCGCGAACATCGCCCTCTGGGCGCTGCAGATCCTCCTCTCGGCCGCCTTCATTTTCGGGGGCGTCAACAAGCTCCTCGGGCTCCAGCAGGAGATGGTCGACAACTTCGCCAGGATCGGGCTCGGCGTGTGGTTTCAGTACTTCGTGGGCGTCCTCGAGCTCGTCGGCGGCATCGGCCTCTTGATCCCGCGGGTGTGCAGCCGCGCCGCGCTCCTGCTCGCAGGCGTCATGGGAGGCGCGGTCCTCACGCACCTCTTCGTGCTCCCTCCCTTGTATCTCGCGTCGATCCCGGGCGTGCTCGGCGTCGTGTTCGGGCTCGTCGCGTGGGCCCGCCGAGGCGGCCGGGCCGCGTAGCGCATGGCGCGGGCAAGAGCCGCAGCCCGAGGTGGATGACCTGCTTGTGCATGGAGGAGGTGCGTGATGATCGATCTGGAATTGACCCGTCCGGCGACCCTGGGAGCGTTTGTGCTGGCCCTCGCCGCCGCCGGCTGCGGCGGGGACGACGAGGTGCCCGTCGCGAGCTGGACAGCCGCGTGGGGGACGACGATGCAGGGGGCGGATTCGCCGTTCCCCGACACGACGCCGCGTAGCTTCAGCGACGAGACCTTGCGCCAGAGGCTCGTCGTCACCGCCTCCGGCGATCGGCTCCGGCTGCGGCTTTCGAACCTCTTCGGGACCGAGCCCCTGGAGCTCGCCGAGATCCGCGTGGCGAAAGAGGCCTCGCCCTTCGTCTCGGCGCCGGGCACCGACAGGCGAGTCCAGTTCTCCGGCCAGCCGAGCGCGTCGGTCCCGCCGGCCAGCGAGGCGGTGAGCGACGGCGTGGATCTCGCGGTGGGCCCGGGCGACCGCCTCATCGTGAGCATTCACAGCGCGGCGACGTCGGAGCCTGCGACGTGGCACCCGTTCTCCTTCACGACGCACGCGGTCGCCAGGGGAAACCAGGCGGCGAGCGAGGCCTTGACGTCACCCACCAACATCACGTCCACGTACTGGCTCGCGGGCGTCGACGTCGAGTCCACGGAGCCCCGGAAGGTCGTCGTCGCGTTCGGCGACTCGATCACGGACGGCTCGACATCGACGATCGACGCCGACAGGCGCTACTCGGACCGGCTCTTCGCGCGGCTCCAGGCGGATCCGGAGACGCGGAGGGTCGCTGTCGTCAACCAGGGCCTCGGCGGGAACAGGCTGCTCCGGGACAACATCGGCCCGAGCGCCGCATCGCGCTTCGAGCGCGACGTGCTGGGGACGCCGGGCGTGACGCATGCCATTGTCTTGATCGGGATCAACGACATCGGGATGCCCGGTTTTCTGGGGTCCGCCGAGAAGGTGACTGGCGCCGAGATGATCGACGGGCTCAAGTCGCTCGCCGACAAGGCGAGAGCGAGGGGGGTCAAGGCGTTCGTCGGCACGCTCCTGCCGTTCGAGGAAGCGTTCCCGCCCTACTATACGCTCGAGGGGGAGGCCATACGCCAGGAGGTCAACGCGTGGATCCGCGGCAACACCTCCTACGACGGGGTCATCGATTTCGAGGCCGCCGTGCGCGACCCGGAGCAGCCCGCCAGGATCCTCGCCTCGTTCGACAGCGGCGATCACCTGCACCCCAACGACGCCGGCCACGAGGCGATGGCGAACGCCGTGCCCCTCTCGATCTTCAAGTAGCTCGCCCGCGCGAAGAACCCGCCGCTCCGTCTCCCGCTCGGCACCGACGCCATCGCTGCGATCGAGGCGAAGAACGCGCTCGTGACGCAGGAGCTCGCCGCGTGGCGCGCCGTCTCGGCGTCGACGGACTTTCCGACATGAGGCTCGCGCGCCCGCGCGGTGCTGCCCGTTCGCGGGGTCGCGGGCGGCTGGTTCGCCCTGCCGCCGGCTGGCGCGGCGTGAGGCCTCCGGTGTGACGCACGTTGCGCCGCCGCTGCGTTCTGGGGTTCAGCCCTGCGCCGTAGGCCATACAACGACGCTGCCGACGTCGACCTCGGGCGGCTGCTCGATCGCGAAGGCAATGGCGCGGGCGATCGCGTCCGCCGGGATCGCGATGGCATCGGCGGTCGACCGGATCGCGCTCCGCGTTGCCTCGTCGGTGATCGTGTCCGTGAAGTCCGTCGCGATCATGCCGGGGGAGATCTCGGTGACGCGCAGGTTCGGCCCGGACTCCTGGCGCAGCGCCTCGGTGATCGTGCGGACCGCGTTCTTGGTGGCGCCGTAGACGCCCATGGTGGGCACGACCTTGAGGCCCGCGACGGAGATGACATTGACGATGTGGCCGCTCTTCTGCCGACCGAAGACGGGCAGCGCGGCGGCAATGCCGTAAAGAACGCCCTTGAGGTTCACGTCGATCATGGCGTCCCAATCATCGACGTGCAGCGCGTCGAAGCGCGAGATCGGGGCGATGCCAGCGTTGTTGACGAGGACGTCGAGCCGTCCAAACCGGTCGCAGGCGAAGTCCACCAGCGCCTGAAGGTCTGCTCGCCTTGTGACGTCGGTGATTCGATGAACCGCACGCCCCCCGGCCGCCTCGATCTCTCCCGCGACCGCCGCGATCTCCGCTTCGCGTCGGGCGCCGATGACGATCCGCGCGCCGCGCGAGGCCAGAAGAATCGCTGTGGCCCGGCCGATCCCTCTGCCGCCGCCCGTGATCGCGACGACCTTGCCCTCGATGGTCATGGGATGCCTCCTGGGTTGTGTTCGAACAAGGCTAGTCGGGCGAGGCCGGTCGTTCCATGATTGTTCGGCCATGATTTTGTCGCGATCGTCCAGAGGGACGCTGGATCCCCTTTCCGATGTGCTGTCGGCCCTGGGCGTGCGCAGCGTCAGGTCCACGCGGTTCGAGGCGTCGGGCGACTGGGCGCTCGCCTTTCCCGGCAAGGCGAGGCTGAAGTTCGTCGCCCTCCTGCGCGGGCGGTGCTGGATGCTCCTGCCCGACCACCCGCCGGAGGCGCTGACAGAGGGCGACGTGTTCCTGATCGGCGATACTCCCTATACGGTGGCGAGCGACCCTGCGATCGCGCCGGTGGACGGCGCGCCGTTCTACGCGCAGCCGGGCCATGACGTCTTGCGCCTGGGCGACGGCCTCCAGACAGGCCTTCTGGGCGGGAGCGTCGACTTCGCCGAGGGCGATGCGGCCTTCCTCCTGGAGGCGCTGCCCGCGTCCCTCCGGGTCGATCGGGGCTCGCCCGGGGCGGGAGCCGTCGCGCGGACGTTGGCGTGCCTGGACGCGGAGGTGGGCGAGGACCGGCCGGGGGCCCCGCTCATCACCGACCGCCTGGCGGAAATCCTCCTGGTCGAGGCGATCCGCGCCTATATCGCGGTGGGGGCCGAGGATCGCGTCGGCTGGATCGGCGCCCTGGCAGACCGGCAGGTCGGCGCGGCGCTCCGGCTCATGCATGGCGAGGTGGCCGAGCCCTGGACAGTGGCCAGGCTGGCGGCGCGCGTCGGCATGTCGCGCTCCGCCTTCTCGGCCCGCTTCGCGGCGCGCGTTGGCCGGCCGCCGCTCGATTATCTCACGCAGTGGCGCATGGTGCTGGCGCGACGATTGCTAAGTGTACGTAAGGGGCGGGACCCCATCGCGAGCGTGGCGGCCGAGGTCGGCTACAGCTCGCAGAGCGCCTTCGCCCATGCGTTCAAGCGCACGTTCGGAGTTCCGCCGCGGAGCGTTGCTTGAGGGGCGCGCTGCTACATGCGAGCACACAACCGGAGAGGTTGGCGGTGCTCCGGGCGTGCGACACGAGGGACCGCGTCGCGTGCGAGCCGCCAGCCCAGGGGAACGCCACGTCGATGTCTGTCTGCTCGGGGTAATTGAAGGTCACGGTCTTCACGCCCCGACCGGGCCGGCCCCGATCCAGATAAGATCCGACCGAGGAGGTTCTTCATGCGCACGCATCGACCTGTCTTGCTCGCGACGTTCCTGTCGGCCGTCGCCGTCGCGATGTTCGCCGTGCCCGGATGCGGTGACGACGAGCCACCGGCGAGCAGCGGAGGCCCGGAGCCGACAGGCAGCGATTTCATCCCCATGTATGCGAAGGCCCTCTGCGACCGCACGTTCACCTGCTGCGACGCGGCGACCCGGGCCGCGCATGGCCTGGACGCGAGCTCCGCCGACGCGTGCGCCTCGTCGCTCGAGGCGATCCTCGTCGCCGTCACCGGCGGAGGCGAGGTGAACGGCACCTTCGTCCCGGCAAAGGCGGCGGCGTGCCTCGCCGAGGTGGATGCGGCCCCCTGCGCCGAGCTTCAGATCGTGGGCGTGCTTCTGGGGGTGGACGCCGAGTTCGCGCCCTCGTGCCTCGGCGCGTGGGACGGCTCCGTGCCCGAAGGCGGGACGTGCGGCTCGGACTGGGACTGCGGCCGGGACCGCTGCGTGCGCACCATCGACGCGAGCGGGCAGACGACGTCGGCGTGCAAGGCGAGGGCGACGGCCGGAGAGCCATGCGCGTCGGCGTTCGACTGCGACGAGGCGCTCCGGTGCGACCAGCCCTCGCCGCCCGACGCGGGGACGTGCGCGCCACGGCTCGCCGCGGGCGACGCGTGCGAGGGGAGCCTCGCATGCCAGGAGGGGCTTCGCTGCGGCGAGGACGGCGCGTGCCAGGCACGCGAGCAGGCGGGCGGGCCGTGCGCGTCGGACCTGGACTGCGCGGCCGGCACGACGTGCGACGGCGCCACGTGCGCGCCGCTCGGCGCCGCCGGCGCGCCCTGCTCCTCCGATTCGGACTGCGCGTCCTCCGCGTGCGCCGACGCGACGGGCACCTGCGCCGACGTCTGCAAGGGCAGCTGATCGGCCCGTCTCGCCTACTCTGTCGCGGGCCGGGCCGCCTTTGACGGCCTGCCGCGCTCCGGCACGAGGGTCTCACCGCGCGCCAGCATCTCCACCAGCGCAGCGATCTTCCTCGCGCGACCCGCGGGCGTCTTCATGTTGTTCGTGCGGAACGTCAGCGCGAACAGGTTCTGGCGCCCCAGCGTCTGGAACGTCTCACGCGCTCGTGGGTCCGCCTCGATCGCGGCGCGGAGGTCGTCGGGGATGCTGGCCTCGGTCGCGCTGCGGATCGGCGCGTACGCCGCATCCCAGCGACCATCGGCCCTTGCCGCGTCCACGTGCCGCTGCCCGTGGGGCGTCATGCGCCCCGCGGCGGTCAATCGGGCGATGTGGTCGCGGTTGATCTGGCTCCAGACGCTCCTCGCCTTGCGCGGCGTGAGCCGCTGCAAGAACGAGGATTCATCCAGGGCTTTTCGAATCCCGTCGATCCATCCCCAGCAGAGGGCCACGTCGAGCGCTTGCGCGTAGGTCACCGTCGCTACGCCGGAGCCCTTCTTGTAGATCCGGAGCCACAGCTCCGTCTCCCGCGCGTGGTTTGCGGCCAGCCACGCTTCGAACGTGGCCTCGTCAGGGAAGCTCTTGATCTTCTTCTTGTCGGGGACGATCGGCGCCATCCGGTCTGCCTCGCAGCGCGGCCATCCTACAGCGAACCGGCCGAGACGTCAGCGCCCGGATCGTCGAAGGCCGACCCGCCCTGGTCCCACGGCCGCCGCCGCACCGGGGTGCGCCCGAGCTCGGCGCGCTTCACCTCGCCATGGCGCCCTTCCCCCCATGGGGTTCAGGGATTGAACGTCGCGACGAAGATGTCGGAGCCGCCGGCGTGGGAGATGGGGCCGGTCCCGAAGTCGACCGCCGCGCTCGCAGCCCCTGTGAGGGCGATCACGCCGCTCGGCGAGATCGTGATGCCATGCGCGCTGGCGCCGAAGCCGAGGGCCCAGAGCTCGGCGCCGCTCGGGTCGAGCTTGGCGAGCCCGCCTCCGGCGACGACGATGTTACCAGCGGAATCGAGCGCGAGCGCGTCGCCGAAGGGGATCGCGTCGCTGAACACGTGGGCACCCGCGGCGTCCAGCTTGAGGAGCACGGGGCCGGCGGGCAGCACGCCGCCGCCGAGATCGACGGTCCCGTCCGTGATGCCGGCCACGAGGACCTCGTCAGCCTCATCGACGGCCACCGACCATGCCGCCTTCCCGGCGCCGCCGGGGGGGATCGACGGATCCGGCGCGAACGTGCGGCTCCAGAGCAAGGCGCCGGTCGGGTCGCGCTTGCTGACCGTGAGATTCCCTGCGGCGGACTCCGGTGCTGTCACGGTCAGCGCGTTGCCGGCGCTGTCGATCGCGAGATCGGCGTTGTAGAGCGGGTGGTCGTACTCGTCGGGAGGGGGCGTGATCTTGTGGTTCCAGAGGACATCGCCGCCAGGGCTCAGCTTCAACAGGTAGGCACCGTCCGTCGAGACGTTGACGAAGACCAGGTAGGTGTTGCCGAGCGCATCGACGGCGATCCGCTCGGGATAGCTCAAGATTTCGATCAGCCTTTCCGGCGGGGCGATGGGGGCTTGACTCCAGATGGAGTTGCCATCGCGGTCGAGCTTGGTCACGAAGGCTACTGTATCAAAGGCCGAGTAGGGGGGCAGGCACTGGTTCAACACCATGGCGCCGCTCGGCGAGTAGGTGCCGGCGAGCACGAGGTCGCCGTTGCCGTCGACGGCCATGACGAGCGGGCGGCCGCTGGGCAGGCGCTCGCTCCAGAGCGGCGCGCCCGATGGATCGAGCTTGAGCAGGAAGTGGCTGCTGATCGGGGAGGTCAGAGGGCCCGCGCCGAAGTCGACGGTTCCCGTGAAGGTGCCGGTGACATAGTAGTTGCCTGCAGCGTCGCTCGCGATGTTCAGGCCCTCGTCGGCGCCGGTGCTGCCGAACCCGCGCGCCCACGACAGCATGGGGCAATGGGGGTCGCCGTCGCAGTTCTCGTCCTCCGGCGTGGAGCAGAGCTCCTCGGCAGGCGTCACCTCGCCCACGCAGGCGCCGAAGCCAAGGCCGTTGGGGCGGCAGGTCTGCGTCCCCGCAGCGCAGGGTCCGACGCCCCTGGTCCCGGCAGGGCCGGAGTAGCACGCGATGACCGAGCCCGGCACGCACGTCTCGGACGGGTCTCCGCCGCCGCCGCCGCTGCCGCCGCTGCCTCCTCCCTCGCCGCTGTCGCCGCTCGCCGGCGGGTTGAATGTGGCAGCATAGATATCCCAGCCTTCTGTATACTCGATCGGGCCGGTCCCGAAGTCCACAGGGCCGCTCACGACGCCGGTGACGGCGACAGCGCCGTTCGGGGAGATGGCCATGTCCGCTACAAAGGCCGCGAAGTCGCGCGTCCAGAGCTCGGTGCCGCTCGGGTCGAGCATCGTGAGCCCACCCCCGCCGAGGAAGATGTTGTCCGCCGGGTCGACCGCGATGCTGCCTGTGTGGAGGACGGGCAGGGTGAACACTTCCTCGCCGTCCTGATCCAGCTTGATGAGAGCTCCCTCGGCCAACACGAGGATCTCGCCCGCCGAGTTGACCGCCACCTTGCCACGGAAGTCGTGGTCGTCCAATCTCCGGGACCAGAGCAAATCTCCGTCCGGAGAGAGCTTTGAGACGTACGTGTAGAGGACAGTGTAGTCGCCGTCGATGCCCGCTTTGTCCACTGTCACCACGTTGCCGGCGCTGTCGAGCGCGAGGTTCATGTGGAAGCTCGGGCTGCCCGGGGTGCTACGCCTCCAGAGGACATTGCCCATCGCGTCCAGCTTCACCACCGCTGTCACGTCCTCCAACCCGATGGCGAGGTACACGTCGTCGAGAGCATCGGTGGCCATCTTCGTCGCCCAGGTAGCATACGGAAAGTAGAAGCTGAATCCATCGCTCCAGATGTGATTGCCGTCGGGGTCGAGCTTGGCCATGAATTGCGCGGAACGATCGGGCGGAGCCGGCAGGGCGCACCCGCCGAAGCCGAGGTCCATGCCAATGCCAGAGAAGTCGCCCTCGTAGGTGCCGGCGATCAGGACGTTGCCGTTTCCGTCGATGGCCAGGGCATCTCCTGTCTCGGGGAAGGGGGTGCCGAAGCGCTTGCTCCAGAGCGGCGCGCCCGAGGGGTCGAGCTTGAGAAGGAAGATGTCGCTGTCGCCGGCGCTGGTCAGAGGGCCGGTGCCGAAGTCGACCGTTCCTTCGAAGGCGCCGAAGATGTAGTAATTCCCCATGGCGTCGACGGCGATTGTCGATGTGGGAAGGGTGGGCTCGATGCCGAACCCGCGCGCCCAGGCGGCAGGTTGCGGGCAATGGGGGTCGCCGTCGCAGCTCTCGTCCTGCGGCGTGGCGCAGACCTCCGCAGCAGGGGTGATCTCACCCGTGCAGGGCCCGTAGCCGAAGCCGTCGGGACGACAGGTCTGCGTCCCGGCCGTGCAGCGCCCGACGCCGTTGGTCCCCTCGGGGCCGGAGTAGCACGCGACGATGGCTCCCGGCGCGCATGTCGCCGGCGAGCCGCCGCTCCCGGTCGAGGTGCTCTCGTCGCCTCCGCCGTGGCCTGCGGAGCCGCCGCTGCCCGTGGCAGCGGAGCCGCCGCCGCCGTGGCCTGCGGAGCCGCCGCCGCCGTGGCCTGCGGAGCCGCCGCCGCCGTGGCCTGCGGAGCCGCCGCCGCCGTGGCCTGCGGAGCCGCCGCTGCCGTCTCCTGTGGTTTCGGAGCTGGACCCGCCGCCGCCCGCGGCGCCGCCGCTGCTGCTGCTGCTGCTGCTGCCGGGCGTGCTCGGACCGCATTCGTTCGTGGGGCCGAAGGCGGCGAGGAGCAGGGCGGCGGAGGCACGCCGGTGAAGCCTGGAACGCGAACCGATGGACTCCAACGTTCTTGCCATGCCGCTCTGATGCTCGAGGCAGACGCCGCATTCATGCCGCGAGCGAGCGACGACGCGCGTCCGGGGGCGAGGGATGAGGAGACGACGCAGCCGCAGCGCCGTCTCCCGCGCGTGATTCGCGGCCACGCCACGCCTCGAACGCGACCTCGGCAAGGAGGCTCTTGATCTTCTTCTTGTCAGGAACGATGGGCGCCAACCGGTCCGCCGCGCAACGCGCCCATCCGACGCCGAGCCAGCAGACGCCAGCGCGGCGGTCGCCGAGCGCCTACCCACCCGACCCGCCGCCCCTGTCCCGCCGCGTCCGCCGCCGCACCGGAGGACAAGGTGCGATTCACGCCGCAGATCTGCTGCCGTGTCGCCCAGCGAGAGGCGGCCCCAGGGTCGAAAGCTTCAGGGATGTTTCTTCTCGGTGTGGCGGGCGGCAGATCAGAATTGACATTCAATATGTGAGCGTTCACAGTAATGCCTCATTCTTCGGCTTTGCCCTGCGTGAGTCGTCATGAGCACCGGGACCTCCGTCGGCTGGATCGAATTCTTCACCGACTCTGTTCGTTTGGTCGTCGCGGACACCTGCGACGGCGCGGCCCGGAGCGCACAGGACGAACTTATCCGCTCTGCACGCAAATTGAGCGAGCTTCATCCGCAGCGGCAATTGCCAGTGCGGCGGCCCCTCGGGAGCCTTTAGCGCGCGGCGAGCAGCCTTGACGGACGCGGGGGGCAGCGTCGAGCAGTAGAAAGATCCGCGTTTTACTTACTTAATCAACGAGGAGAACACGATGAGATTTGGAACGAAGCATGCCTTGCTTGCGGCGGCGACGGGTATCCTCGCCGCGTCGTGCGTCATCGGCCCCGAGGAGGCGTACGACGCCGAGACCGAGGAGGGGGGGTCGCTCGAGGGCGCCATCTCGATCGATGCGAACGCGACCTACACGATCGTCAACGCGCAGAGCGGAAACTGCGTCGAGGTGGCTGGAGGCAGCACCGCCGACGGAGCGGCCTTGCAGATCGCCGGCTGCAACAATTCGACGCGGCAACAGTTCCGCGTGGAGTCGGCAGGCGGCGGCTACTACCGCATCCGCAACGTCGCCAGCAACCGTTGCATGGACGTCGCGGGCGCCTCCACCAGCGACGGCGCCCGCATCCAGCAATACTCCTGCTGGAGCGGAACGAACCAGCAGTGGTCGCTCACGGACGTCTCCGGCGGCGTGCGCCTCACGGCGCGCCACAGCGGCAAGTCCCTGGACAGCTACGGCACTGGCCTCCAGCAGTGGAGCTGGGCGAACGGCGCAAACCAGAAGTTCTCGCTCCGGGCCGTGGGGGGCGGAACGAGCAGCAGCTCCAGCAGCTCTAGCACCTCCAGCAGCTCCAGCAGCGCCAGCAGCTCCAGCAGCTCGGGCACGGGCGGCTCCGGCGGCGCGGGCGGCGGTGGCGGCGCCGGCGGCTCCGGCGGCTCCGGCGGTGGTGGCGGCGGCGCCACAGGCGCGAAGTTCGTGGGCAACATCACGACCAGCGGCGCCGTGCGCGACGGCTTCTCGAGGTACTGGAACCAGATCACGCCCGAGAACGAGGGCAAGTGGGACGCCGTCGAGCGGACCCGTGGGAACAAGAACTGGGCAGCGCTCGACCGGATCTACAATTACGCGAAGTCGAACAACGTCATCTTCAAGCAGCACGTGTTCGTCTGGGGTGCCCAGCAGCCGAGCTGGCTCGCGGGCCTCTCCGGGTCGGAGCAGCAGGCGGCCGTGAAGGACTGGATGCGGTCGTTCTGCGCGCGCTACCCGGACACGAAGTACATCGACGTGGTCAACGAGCCGCCGCCCCACACAACGCCTTCGTACAAGAACGGCATCGGCGGCGACGGCGCCAGCGGCTGGGACTGGATCGTCAACTCCTTCAAGTGGGCGCGCGAGTACTGCCCGAACGCGGTCCTGATCCTCAACGACTACAACAACATCGAGTACGAGAACGATCACCAGAACTTCATGAGGATCGCGCGGGCGGTGATCAACGCAGGTGCCCCGGTCGACGCCCTCGGCGCGCAGGCCCACGACGCCTACAAGATCAACACCAACACAGTGAAGGGGTACATCGACAAGCTCGCCTCGCTGGGCAAGCCCGTCTACATCACCGAGTACGACATCGGCATCGCGGACGACAACCAGCAGAAGCGGGTGATGGAGGAGCAGTTCCAGATGTTCTGGAACCACCCGGCCGTCCCCGGCATCACCCTCTGGGGCTACATCGTCGGCGCCACGTGGCGGGACAACACGGGTATCCAGCACTCGAACGGGACCATGCGGCCGGCCATGAGCTGGCTCATGAACTTCCTCGGCCGGTAACGGTCGGGCGGAGCGGCCGCTGCACAGCGCAGCGCGCCGAGCGCTCGAGGTAACGACGCGGCAGAGGGCGCAGAGCGCATCGACGACCGATGCCCCTGCGCCCTCGTCGCGTACATGCGCCAGGGGCGCGTCCAGGCCACACACCCACAGCGGCAGCCGCCGAGGGCGCCTCACCGCCGCTGCCCCCGGCGCCGCCACCCGCCCGTCATCTGCCGATCAGGGCCTCCCGGGGAAGCCGGAAACCCTACATGCCCATCGGGCCCGGCTCGTGGCGGACGAGGACCTCGCCGCCGACAGGCGGGAGGGGGAGGGCGCGGAGGCCGCCGTCCTTCCAGTGCAGGAAGGCGAGAGACGGGTCTTCGAGGTCGCGATCGAAGGTGACGGCGAAGCGGGTCGGCTGACCCGCGTCGTCGGCGAGGACGCGGACCGACCAGGCGCCGAGCGGGACGACGTCGCCCGCGCGGAGGGGGTGGCGCCTGGCGCGGACGACGCTCTCGAAGGCGCCGTCGAGGAGGCGGCCCTCGACCGTGATGTCGAGGGTGCGGGCGTCGACGCGGCGGACGCGGTGGTCGTGGCCCGCCATGCTGAGGAGATCGACGGTCGCGGGCGGGGGGTCGAACGCTATCTGGAGCCCGGAACCGAGGTACATGCCGACGAGCGGATCCGAGAGCCCGATGCCGAGGACGCGCATGCCCTCGCGTCGCGGGATCTCGGCGCGGGCGAGGACGTCGAGCGCGGTCCTCGAGGTGAGCGTGAGGTGGAGGACGCCGAAGAGGAAGACCGGCGCGGCGAGCACGACGTGGAGGAGGCCGAAGAGGGCGACGCCGGCGCGCGCGGGGGCCGCGGCGAGGGCGCGCTCGTCCGGGGCGCGGCCGGCGTGGAGGAGGACCGTGGCGAGCGCGGCCACGATGCCGAGGTTGGGGAGGAAGAGCACGCGATCGCCGGGGATGCCCGCGGCGCCGGGGAGGAGCGCGAGCGCGGCGCCCACCAGCAGCCAGCGGAGGGTGCGCGCGTGCTCGGGCGCGATGCGCCGCAGCGCGCGGCGGAGGAGCAAGGAGAAGGCGAGGAGCGCGAGCACGCCCAGGGTCGCGAGGACGCGCGCCGCGCGGGGGTCGATGGCCGAGACCTCCGAGGGGACGCCGAGCAGCGCGGCCTCGGCGAAGACGGCGAGGCGCACGGGGAGCGCGGGCAGGAAGGTCGACGCCTCGGCGATGGGGTCGAGGTAGCCGCCGGAGCCGTAGGCGCCGAAGTGGAGCGCCTTGTAGGTGATCGCGTAGACGAGCGCGAGCGCGACCCAGGGGGCGAAGGCGCGGGCGCGGCGGGCAAGCGGCTCGTCGCGGCCGACGAGCTCGTAGGCGAAGACGTAGGCGAGGACGCCGAGCGCGGCCTCGCCGGCGAGGAGCGCGATCGCGGCGCAGGCGAGGGCGCCGACAGCGGCGCGGCGGTCGCCGCGCTCGCGGGCGCGGAGGTGCAGGGCGATCGCGCTGAAGCCGAGCGCGCCGACGATGGCGACGTGGCGCGACGAGGGCCAGCCGGCGGCCATCCAGTGGGCGGGGGAGATCGCGAACATCAGGGCCGCGGCGGCGGCCGTTCGCTCGGGGAGGAGGCGCCGGAAGAGGAGCGCCGCGGCGAGCACGGCGGCCGCGTACCAGGCCATCGAGTGCACGTGGTAGAGCAGCGGGTCGCGGCCGGCGAGCGCGTGGTCGAGCGCGAGCAGGCCGCTCGAGAGCGGGCGGAAGAACGAGAGGCGGAGCTCGGGCAGGGTCCACCAGGGGAAGGTGCCGCCGCCGAAGAGCTGGGCGCGCTGCTCCGCCGAGCCGTTCGCGAAGGTGTAGAGATGAAAGGGGCCCGGCACCGGCGAGGGCATCGTGCCCTCGAGGCGGAGGACCATCATCTGGTCGTCCGTGTAGAGCTGGGCGAAGAGGGAGGGGAGCGGGAGGAGGAGCGCGAGCGCCAACGCGATCCAGAGGGCGCGCGGGAAGCGGAGCATGGCGCCATCATGAGGCGCGCGCGGGCGAGGTGAAGGAGAATCCGCTCGGGCTCACGCGCCCGCGCCGTCGCTCATTGGCTCCCACGCGCCGGCGCCCGGGGGACGCCTACGCCGGGGAGGGCAAGGCGCTCGGGCCGTCCGCGTCCGCTTCGAGCTCCGCCGGCTCCAGCGGGAGCTCCACGAGGAACGTGGCGCCGGCGCCTGGCCTGCTCTCCACGCGGATGGAGCCGCCGTGCGAGGTCACGATCCAGCGGACGATGTAGAGCCCGAGGCCGAGCCCGCCGAAGTTCTTGACGGACACCGCGCGCTCGAAGCGCTCGAAGATCCTGGCGTGATCGGCCTCGGCGATGCCCATCCCGTGATCCCGGATCGAGAGCAGCGCGCGCCCCTCGTGCCGGCGCACGACGACGTGAATGAGGCCACCGGCGCCGTACTTCATCGCGTTGGACAGGAGGTTGACGAGGACCTGCTCGAGGCGCGACGGATCCCAGCGCCCGACGACGGGCTCGTCCAGATCGAGCTGGACGGGACAGCGCGCGCTCGCGAGCTGCTGGCCCATCCGCTCGACGACCTCGCGCGCCAGCGCCGCCAGATCGACGGGCGCGCGCGCGAGCGTCAACCGCCCGGCGTTCAGCCGCGTCACGTCGAGCAGCTCGTCGACAAGGCGCCCGAGGCGCGCGATCTGGCGGCCGATGACCTGGAGCGACGCGTCGATCCGCTCCGGGGCGACCTCCGCGCGCTGGTAGCGACCCAGCAGCCGCGAGATGAGGTGCGCCTGCATCTGCAGCGACGTCAGCGGGGTCTTGAGCTCGTGCGAGGCGACGAGGAGGAACTCGTCCCGCCGCCGGATCGCCTCCTGGGCCTCGGCGTACAGGCGGGCGATGTCGAGCGCCAGCGCCGCGCGGCGCCCCAGCTCCTCGGCCAGCCGCAGCTCGTCGGGGCCGTAACGGCGCCGAGGCGTGGTCGCCAGCAGGGTCATCACCCCGAGGCACCGGTCGCGGGCGAGGAGCGGGACCCGGAGCCAAGCGTGGATGTTGAGCTGCTCCAGGAGGCGAATGACGCGCGGATCGAGCTGGTGCACCTGCTGGGAGAGCGGCGCGGTGGCGCCCGTCGCCCCGCCGGACCCGGCCGATGGCGCCCCCGAGAGGCGCAGCGCCTCGATCAAGGCCTCCGCCTGCTCGCCGGGCACCCCTGCGACGGCTGCGCCGCCCGGCGCGCGGTCGTTCAGGGCCGCGTCGACGATGCACTGGTCGGCGAGCTCGGGCACCGCGAGCTGCGCCACGCCCTCGATGGTGGCGCCGTAGCCGAGCGTCATCAGCTTCCGGCTCGCCTCGGCCAGGAAGCGCTCGGCCCGCTCGGTCCTCTTGCGCTCGGTGATGTCGGTGGAGATGCCGCAGAGCGCGCGGGGCGTGGGCCCACCGCCGAGGGGGAATTTGAGCGACAGGAAGGTGTGCGGCCCGTCGTTCAGCGGAAGCTCCTCTTCCCACTCCATCGGCGTGCCCGCCTCGATCACCTGCCGGTCGTGGTCCCGGATCGCCTCGGCGGTCGGGGCAGGGAGGAGCTCGGCGATCGTCTTGCCGAGGATCTCCTCGACGGGCAAGCGCAGGGTGTTGCTCATGTGCCGGTTGGCGAGCAGGTGTCGGCCCTCGCTGTCCTTGACGTAGATCGCTGCCGCCGAGTTGTCGACGATGGCCTGGACCATCTGCTGGTTCGCCTTGAGCGCCTGCTCCGCTCGCCGCCGCTCCGCGTTCTCCTGCTCCAGCTCCGAGAAGAGCATCGCGTTCTCCAGCGAGATCGCCGACTGCGAGGCGAGCAGCTCGAGGACGCTGAGCCGCGCGGGCGTGAAGGCGCCGGTGACGAGGTTGTTCTCCAGGTACAGCAGCCCGATCAGCCGCGCCTGACGCACGATCGGGAGGCACAGCACCGATCTCGGGCGCTTGCGCCTGAAATACTCGTCCTCCATGAAGCGGTGCCGGGCGGCGGCGGCGTCGTCGATCAGCACGCGCTCGTGGCTCCGGCGAGCGTAGTTGAGGACGGACTGCGGCAGCGCGCCCGGAGGCGCCTCGCCCGCGTCGAGCAGCCGCACAACGCCCCCCGGCGCCTCGACCGCCGCGGTCCACAGCCGCTCACCCCGGGCCAGGACGACGCACCCCTCCTCGGCGCCCGCGTGCTCGACCGCGAGGCGAAGCAGCGTCTCGAGCAGCCGCGGTAGCTTGAGCTCGCCGGAGATGCTCTGCGCGGCCTTCACCACGGACAGGACGTCGAACTGCTCGGCGCGGACGGCGAAGGTGATGGTGGGGGCGATCGGCCTGCGCTCGACGAGGTGGGGGTAACGCTGATCGAGCTGCTCCACCTTGGCGTGGGCGCCCCACGCCAAGTAGCCGGCGCGGGCCCTCCGCAGGTAGGCGTCGGCGGGCGTGGTGACGCCGCGAGCGCGGTAGAACCCCGCCGCGAGCTCGCAGGCGATCGCCTCGTGCTGGACGAAGCCGCCCTCCCGCGCCGACGCGATGGCCTGCTCGTAGAGCGCGATGGCCTCCATCCCGTCCCCCAGGAGCCGCGCGATCTCGGCGCGGACCAGGGCGTGCTTGTGAAGGAAGTTGTCGGGGCCGCTCCTGGCCCACTCGCCGAGCTGCCGCTCGCACTCGAGCAGCGGCTCGGGGAGCTCCCCGAGCGGCGTGGGGCGCGTCTCATCGCAGAGGGCCGCGTGCGAGAGCGCGAGATAATAGAAGTTCTCGGCGGTGACCGCGTGCGGCTCGTGCCTGAAGGAGTGCTCGACCTTCACGCGGGTCGCCGCCGCGACCGCCTCGCCGGGGGAGCCGAGCACGAAGAGCGCCTGGGCCCTCGCGCTGTGATAATGGTTGAGGACGGGCCGCAGAGCCCGCTGCTCCAGCCACGCCTCGAAGGCCGGCGGATCCAGAGAGGACCCGTCCAGCGTCGAGAAGCGGACAGGCCTCCCGCGCAGCATCTGGATCATGGCGTGGCAGCTGAGGAGGGCGCAGTACCCGAACGCGTGACCGAACCCGCGCACGAAGCCGAGGCGCTCTTCGACCTCGTGGAGCACGTCTTCCAGCGGCTCGCCGCCGAGCAGCTGGAACAGCGCCGTCCAGACGCCGTTGACGCACGCCATGTTCAGGTTACCGGACTCGACCGCTGCGCTGAAGCCGGCGCGCGCGGGCGGATACGTCTCTCTGTAGTGGCGTGTCCAGAACACGACGTGATGTCCGAAGAGGGTGAAGGCCGTCGATCTCGTGGTGAGCAGGCCGCTCGTCTCCGCCAGGTCGTGGCCGAGCTTGCCGAGCCGGTACGCATCCCTGTATCGCCCGGACCTCGGGCCGAACATCCTCGCGAAGGTGGTGTACGCATGCGCTGACGTCTCGGCGTTGCCGTGGCGCAGGCTGAGCTTGACCATGCGCAGGGCGACGAGATAGTGCAGGTCCGGGTCCACGAAGAGCGCAGGCCCGATCATGCCGTCGAGCACGCTCATCGTGATCCTGGCCTCCGGGTGCGTCATGGGGGGCAGGTGGATCAGGTCCTCGATGGACCGATCGCCCAGGGCCTGCCAGAAGCTCTCGGTCTCCTCCTCGATCTGGGCGCCGGCGGGGTGGAGCGGCAGATCGATGTCGCAGGCGTGGAGCCACGATAGCCCGATCTCCACGGCGCTGTCGCATTGCCCGCGGGTCAGATGGAAGGGAAGGACGAGCGCGACGACGGCGGCCGTCTCGCTCCGGGTCGTCGCGCGATCGCGGAGCTCTTCCAGGAGCCGCTCGGCCTCCTCGAAGCCGCCGGTGATGTACGCGGCGTGCGCGCGCTCGAGGGTCAGGGCATAGGCCAGCTCGTGCTGCGTCTCCCAGCGGTCCGGCGCGAGCAGGGAGAGGCCAGCGGCGAAGAGCGCGGCGGCGGACTCGTAGGCCACCGCCGCCTTGGCCTTCCTGCCGGCGCGCAGGTTCAGCGCGGCGAGATCGTCCCGCTCCGCCCGGGAGCGCAGGAGCGCGGCGCCGCGGTTGAGGTGGCCGACGACGTCGAAGAGCGCGTCGTCGCGCTCCTCCGCGCGCTGCGCCCTGAGGAGCAGCCGCCCGATCTCCAGGTGCATCTCGGCGAGCTGCGCCGCGGGGATGAGCGAGTATGCGGCTTGCTGCACCCGGTCATGGAGGAATCGATAGCCCGTGCGCCGGTAGAGGAGCAGCCCCTCCCGCGCCGCCTCGTCGAGCGCCTCGCGGAGCTCCTCCGCCGGGCGCCTCGCGACAACCGCGAGGGTGTCGAGGTCCACGCTGCTGCCGAGGCACGCGGCGAGCTTCAGCGCGTCCTGCGCCGGGGCCGAGAGCCGCTTCAGCTTGCCCGCCATCAGCTCGACGACGTTGTCGGTGAACCCCTTGTCGCGGATCGCGGCGATGTTCCATCGCCACCTGCCCTCCTCCGCGTCGAAGGTGATGAGCCCCTCCTGGTGCAGCGCGATCAGGAACTGGAGCACGAAGAAGGGGTTGCCGCCTGTCTTCTCGTAAACCAGCCGCGAGAGCGGCTCGACCTGCTCTGCGGGCGCGTGCGGCGCGTGGACCGCCTCGGCGACGAGCGCCTCGACATGGGCGGCCGAGAGCGGCTCGAGGGCGAGCTCGGAGATGGCGGCGCCGCGCTTCCGCGCCTCGGCCAGCGTGAGCCGCAATGGATGCGCGGCGCCGACCTCGTTGTCGCGGTAGGCGCCGATCAGCAGCAGGTGCTCGGACCCGGCGTAGGTGGCGAGCTGCTCGACCAGCTGGAGGCTCCCCGCGTCGGCCCACTGCAGGTCGTCGAGGAAGAGCGCCACGGGGTGCTCCTTCGTGGCGCACGCCGCGACGAAGCGCTGGAGCGTCGCGTGCAGCCGGCTCTGGGCCTCGGTGGGCGGCAGCTCGGGCACGGGCGGCTGGGGGCCGAGGAGCAGCCCGAGCTCGGGGAGCACGTCGACGAGCAGCCTCCCGTCAGGGCCGAGGGCCTCCCGCAGGTGCTGTCTCCAGCGCCCGACCCGCTCCTCGCTCACGCCGAGGATCTCCTGCACCAGCGCCCGGAACGCCTGATGGAAGGCGCGGTAGGGGACGTTCCTCGCTGTCTGATCGAACTTGCCGGAGAGGAAGAACCCCCGCTCCCGCACGATCGGCCGGTGCAGCTCGGCGACGAGCGACGACTTCCCGATGCCCGCGTAGCCCGCCACGGTCACGAGCTCTGGCCGGCCCTGCGCCACCACCCGCTCGAACGCGGCGCGCAGCGCCTCGACCTCGCGCTCGCGCCCGTACAGCCGCTGCGGGATCTGGAACCGGTCCGAGATGTCGCGCTGGCCGAGCAGGAAGGCGTCGATCGTGCCGCTCGCCCGCCATCGGGCGAAGCACTCGTCGAGGTCGCGCCGCAGGCCGGCCGCGCTCTGGTAGCGCTCCTCGGCGGCCTTCGAGAGCAGCTTGAGCACGACCGCGGACAGGAGCGGCGGGATCGAGGGGACGAGCGCGTGCGCCGGCGGCGGCACCCGCGCGATGTGGCAGTGGACCCACTCGACGGGATCGCCGGCCTGGAACGGCAGGGTGCCAGTCAGCATCTGGTGAAAGGTGACGCCGAGGGAGTAAAGATCGGTCCGCTCGTCGATCCAGCGGTTCATCCGGCCTGTCTGCTCGGGCGCCATGTACGCCAGGGTCCCCTCGATGAGCCCGACGTGCGCGAGGTGCGGGCTCTCGCGCTGCGAGAGGCAGGCGATCCCGAGATCGGTGATCTTCACCTGTCCGGTCTCGGGATTGTAGATCAGGTTCTGGGGCTTGATGTCCTTGTGGATGATGTGGTGACGATGCAGCTCGGCGAGCGCGTCGGTCAGGCGGAGGGCGAGGGGGAAGAAGCGCTCGAGCGGCATCGGCCCGCCGAGGAGCCGTTCGAGCGAGCTGCCGCCGAAGTCCTCCAGGACCAGCGCCACCTGATCGCCGAACGGCTCGAGCGCGTGAGGCTGGACGATGGCGGTCGACGCCTCGATCGCTCCGGCGATCTCGTGCTCGCGGCGAAGGCGCCTGAGGGCGTGAGGGCTCGCGTGGTCGCGTCGCAGGACCTTGAGCACCACCGGTTGGCCGTCATGTCGACGGCGGGCTCGGTACAGGACCGTATCGGCCCCTTCATACAGGAGCTCCAGATCGACATAACGTGAACTGGCCAGCATACAAGGCGCTCTGGAGATTGCAGAAGAGGCTCCCCACCCCTCACCGTCGATGTTGCCAGAACCACCGCGCTGCGCCACGGGCAAACGAGGCGGCCCTCGCGCCGGTCTGCCCGCGACGACACGCGAAGGAAGGGCCTGACGCGCGCGCTCAGCCGGAGCTCGGGCCCTCATTCCCGCCGTGGACGGCCGGCCCGGCAGGGCGCCGCGGCCTGGAGGCGCTCGCGCTCACAGCGCGCGGGGGATCACTCCCCGCGACCGAGGAAGTCCATCAGCCAGGCCATGGCCGGCCGCTGGGTGCCGTCCGGGTGCAGGAGGCCCGTGTTGCTCCGCCAGGTGGAGCCGACGACGTAACCATACAGGGTGATGCCTTTGACAGCGCTGTGGTCGTGGAACATCGTGAGCTGCTCCTCCATCACCTGGCGCTGCCTGTCGTCGTCCGCGAGGTCGATATCGTATTCGGTGATGTAGACGGGCAGGCCCGTCGCGGCGAGCCCGTCGATGTACCCCTTCACGGTGCTGGTGTTGATCTTGTACGCGTCGTGCGCCTGCGCGCCGAGGGCGTCGACAGGGGCGCCCGCGTCGAGCAGCGTCTTCACCAGCTCGACGAAGCGTGCATGTTCGACCTCGTACTCGATGTTGCTGTAGTCGTTGAGGATCAAGGTCGAGCCCGGGCAGAGCTCGCGCGCCCATTTGAAGGAGTTGACGATCCAGTCGTGGCCGCTCGCGCCCTCGCCCCCGATCGCGTTCTTGAAGGTAGGCGTCGTGTGGGGCGGCGGCTCGTTCACGACGACGATGTACTCCGTGTCGGGGTACCGCTCGCAGAACGCCTGCATCCAGTCCCGCACGGCCTGCCGCATCTCATCCTCGGAGAGACGCCCGAACCAGGCCGGCATCGGCGTACCCCACACGAAGGCGTGCTGCATGAAGGGGATGCCGTGGGCCCGCGCGTAGTCGTAGACCGGGTCGAGCCTGCTCCAGTCTCGAACACCGCGGGACGTCTCGATGGAGGTCCACCTGCCCACGACCTCGGGCGTGATCTGGTCCCAGTACCGGATGAAGTCGTCACGCACGACGTTGTTCGTCGTGATGTTGCCGACGAACTTGCGTGTGCTCGCGCCGCCCGAGCCGCCCGAGCCGCCCGTGCCGCCGCCGGAGCCGCCGGCCCCGGAGCTGCTCGTCCCGGAACCTCCGGCGCCGCCGTCGCCGGCGCCGCCATCGCCGGAGCCGCCCGTGCCCGCGCTGCCCGTGCCAGCGCCGCCGGTCCCGGTCGTGCCGGCGCTGCCGCCATGGCCACCCGCTCCCGTCGAGCCGGCTGCGCTCGATGAGCCGCCCGGACCGGCGCCAGCCGCGTCCGTCCTGCCAGAACAGCCGGAGAGGGCCGAGATGGCGACAGCCATCCAGGCGGCGCCGCACAACCATCGAGAAGAACGATTCTTTTTCATGGCATGCGCTCGTGGGCTGAAGGACCGTGCTCGGCAGCTTCCAGAGGAAAAATCAATGGGCAGCAGAACGAGCTGGAGAGCACGCGCCCCGGAGATCGACCCCTGGTGTCCCCACTGGCCGTCGGATCGAACAGGATCCGTGGCGCGGAGCGATCTATACACGGTCACGAGGGCAGGAGGAAGGTGAGGTGCGACGGCGCGCGTCGCCGTCCACCGCCGGAGCGCGGCGGTCAGGGAGGAGGCGGGGTGCAGGTGAAGCAGCCGCCACACTCGTAGTGCGACGTCTTGCTGCCCCACGCGATCTGGTTGTTGCAGCAGTCACGACCGTACTGGCCGACGACCGTCGTGTAGCTCTCGTCGCTGTAGTAGGTGCAGTTTGCCCCGGGCGCCGCCTCGCTCGAGGGGACGAGCAGGGCAGTGGTTCCGAGCATCGCTGCACCTGCCGTCAGGGCAGCGAACAAGAGCCGCAAGCGGGTAGCAGTTCCGAGTCGACGCATGGACGCTCCTTTCGCGATGGAGGCCTGTTCCGGCCCCCCGGTTCATTCGAGATACCTTAGACCGAGCGCTCGACACGGGCAAGCGCCACGGCCGGAGTGTCCTGTCCGCGCCATCTGCAGATCCATTCATTCAGC
Organism: Sorangium sp. So ce176; assembly: GCF_051519835.1. Lineage (NCBI taxonomy): Bacteria > Pseudomonadati > Myxococcota > Polyangiales > Polyangiaceae > Sorangium > Sorangium sp. So ce176. Next base: position 7,206,367 of record NZ_CP150371.1, on the reverse strand, counting down.
TCGGTCCGGTCGGCTCGACGCGCTTCACGATATCTTACTCAACATTGCATTTCTTCATGATCGCGTCGCGCCATGGCGCCGGCGCACCTCCGCGCCCGCGCGAGCTCGCATGGCTTCGCGAGCCCCTGGGGCTCACGCCACCAGGGCCGGCTCCGCCGGGTACAGGCCGGTGAAGCAAGCGTCACAGTAGCTCGGCGCCGCGGGGTCGCGCCCGGGCTCGCCCAGCGCCCGGTAGAGGCCGTCGAGCGAGAGGAAGGCGAGGCTGTCGGCGGCGAGGCGCGCCGCCGTCTCCTCGACGGAGGCGCTGCGAGCCCTCCGCGCCTCGCACCCCGGCGTGCTCACGCCGTAATGGCAGGAATGCGCGAGCGGCGGCGCGGCGATGCGCAGGTGCACTTCACGGGCGCACGCGGCGCGCACCATCCGCACGAGCTCGCGCGCGGCGCGCTCGCAGCTCAAGGCGTCGTCGACGACGACGACCCGCTTGCCGGCGATCTCCCGGCAGCTCACGTTGTACCGGAGCCTGACGTCGACGCCGCGGCCCCGCTGCGCCGGCGCGACGGCGCTCCGGGCCACGGGGTAGCTGCGGTGGATGCCGGGCTCGAACGGGACGCCGGCCTCCGCGGCATAGCCGAGCGCGGACGGCACCCCCGCGTCCGGCACCGGCATCACGAGGTCGGCCGCGACGTGGCTCTCGCGCGCGAGCTCCCGGCCGATGCGCTTCCGCGCCTCGTAGACGGAGCTGCCGTCCAGCACCGAGTCGGGGCGCGCGAGGCGGACATGCTCGAGGAGGCAGGGCCGACGACCCCGGTTTTGCGTGATGCGGAGCGATCGCGGCTCGCCGCCGTCCAGCACCACCAGCTCGCCCGGCTCGACGTCGCGCACGCGCTCGGCGCCGAGGAGCTCGAACGCGCAGGTCTCGGACGCGAGCAGGTAGGCGCCGTCGAGGCGACCGAGCGAGAGCGGCCGCACCCCGAGCGGGTCGCGCGCGCCGAGCAGCGCCTCGCGCGTCAGCGCGACCAGCGCGTAGGCGCCCTCGACCTGGCGGAGGGCGTGCGCCAGGCGCTCGGGGAGGGTGTCTCCGCGCGCGACGGCGACCAGGTGGACGAGGACCTCGGCGTCCGTCGCGGAGCGGAGCAGCGCGCCGCGCTGCGCGAGCGCGCGCCGCAGGGCGGCGGCGTTGGTCAGGCGGCCGCTCTGGGCGAGCGCGAGGCCGCCGAGGTCGAGGTCGACGAGCAGCGGCTGGCCGCCGCGGCGCTCCGGGTCGCTCGCGATCGCGCCCGCGTTCTGCCCGATGGCGGCGTGGCCCCTGAGCCGGCCCCTCGTCGCCTCGCTCAGGAAGATCTCGCCGACCAGGCCGACGCCGCGGTGCGCGTCGAACCGCCGGCCGTCGCAGGCGACGACGCCGGCCGCCGCCTCGCCCCGGTGCTGCAGCGCGTGGAGCCCGAGCGCTGCGCGCGCCGGCGCGTCCGCGTGGCCGAACACGCCGACGACGCCGCCCTCGGCGCGCGGCCCGGGGCCGGCGAGCGGGCTCGCCGGGGCCATGTCGCCCCGCTCCTCCCGGAGGGCGCGTGTCCTCGGCGACCCTCCGTCTGCGCAGGCGCTGCCCTTGATCATGACCGTGCCGTCACGCTCCTCGTCCGAGGTGTTCGCATGTTCTGACTCGCTGTCGCGGGGGACGCGTCCGGATGATGCTAGTCGAGCTCGTAAAGGCCGCTCAGCTCCAGCGCGCGTATCGCCTCGTAATCCCTGCGGAGGACCTCGGGGTCCTCGTGGATGAGGTAGACGTGGCCTGACGAGGTGAACGCGTCGACTGTCTTCCTCAGGCGCGCGCCGGGACGAGCATAGAGGCACATGTCGAAGAACGACGGCAGCCTCCGGATCTCGTCCAGGCGATCGACGGACCGCAGGACGCCATCGCGAGGGACGATGAGCGACACGTACCGCAGCCGCTTCGTCATCCGGTAAGGGACGCCGACCCTCCGGAGGAGCTCCGCGGGGCGCACGTAGGCCTCGACAGCGAGCTCGACCTGGTTGCGCTGCATGCACGCCGAGACAGCGGCGGGGATGATCGACCCGGCCAGCCGGGCGCCCGTCTCCAGCAGGATGGGGCCGCGCGCGGTCATCATGATCTCGCTGTGGGCGGGGCCGACCCGGACCCCGAGCGCGTCGAGGACGCGGACGACATAGCCCCGCAGCGCGGCCTGGGGCTCGCCCTCGAACGGCAGCGGCTCCTCCCAGTCGTAGATGCTGCCGGCCCCGGGCACCGTGCGCTTGTGGTACTGCCATATCTCCGCGACATGGTGCCTGCCTTCGGCGCTGACCGTGTTGACGAAGTACTCGGTCCCTTCCAGGAACTCCTGGGCAAGGACGTCGCGGTTCTGCCGGCCCGTGACGCTCCTGCTCGAGGTGATCCGCTGGAACGCCGCGGCCACCTCCGCTTGCCCCCGGCAGAACATCACGTTGTCCGACCCGGAGCTGTCGACCGGCTTGAGCACGACCGGCCAGCGCCCGAGCGCGGACGCCCACGCCTCGACGTCGTCCTGGCGCGCGGACCTGAGCTGCCGCGCCACAGGGACGCCCGCGCGCCGGAGCGCCTCGCCCATCTCGAACTTGTCGCGCCGCGCCCGGCTCAGCGCGGGGGCGTTGCACGCGAGCCGCATCCGCGCGGCGAGCGCGTCGCCGAGCTCGACCCCGAGCTCGCACCCGATCATGAGCAGCTCGACCCCGCGCGCGGACAGCGCCCGGGCCGTCGCGTCGACGTCGCCGTCGTGCGCCACGCTCGCGACGAAGTCGCCCGGGCGGAACGACGCGGCGCCGATCTCGGGGATCACCTGCGTGCTCTGCACATGGATGCACGAGAAGCCGTGCTTCCGCAGCTCGGAGGCGAGGTACTGGCCGGTCGAGTACGCGTCGACGACGGCCGCTGTTCTGGTGGAGTTCATCGCGGGCTCCTCTCCATCTTGTAACGAGCCACCACGCTGGTGGAGACCAGGAGGGTGATGAGGACGATCAGCGCGAGCGAGGTGAGCGAGAAGGCGATCCTGTCGTCGAACATCTGGAGCAGGAACGTCAGGATCGGCGCGGCTGTCACGATCAGGGCGACCGAGACCGGCTCGAGCCGCTGGATGCCGACCTGCAGCAGGTACAGCGGGAAGACGATGCCGATGAGGGACAGCGAGAGCGCCGGGATCATGATGTCGAGCCGGACGAGCGACCCCCCGATCGCGGCGCGGCTCAGCGCGAAGGTGACGCCGATGAGGAGGAGAAAGCGGACGGACATGATGGCCGACGCGCTGAGCCCCCGCTCGCTCAGCCTCTTGGAGTAGATGAGGCTCCCCGCGGCGAAGACGCCCGACGCGACGCCGCTGACGAGCCCGAGCAGCGTCCGAGCGCCCGAGACGGGGGCGCGGGCGATGGACGACCACGACAGGACGAGCACCGTGATGAAGATGCCTGCCGCGCAGCACCACTCGATCTGCAGCACGCGCGACTGCCGCCTGAGATAGCGCCCGAGGAGGATGGTGCAGATCGGCCCGATGGCCACGGAGATCCCGTTGACGAGCGCCGGCTCCACGTATTTCAGCGCGTAGAAGAGCCCGACCCAGGTCACCGCGGTCGTGAGGTTCAGCGCCAGCACGTCGGACGGCCGCTCGAGGGCGATGGCGACGAACCTGCTCCTCCGGAGCAGCTCCCTCGCCGTGAAGACCGCCCACGCGCTGGTGAAGCAGAGGAACATCAGCAGCATCGGGTCGATCCGCTGGAGGACGTTCCCCGCGTAGACGTCCAGCCCCGCGGAGAAGAGGCTGAACGCCCCGACCGCGACGACGCCCGCTGTGTCGACGCGGGGAGATGGGCGCCCGAGGGCCGCCGAGGCGGTCGTCACGGCGGGCCCCCCACACAGCCGTAGTTCCCGTCCCAGACGCTGAAATACTTCCACGCCGAGTCGAAGAGCACGGTGACGATGTTCTTCCCCGGTCCGAGCCGCCGCGCGTGCTTCAGGGCGATCGCGACGTTGCCGCCGGCGGTCGGCCCGACGAAGAGCCCTTCCTGGTCGATGAGGGACTTCATCATCGTCCAGCCTTCCTCGCCTGACACGACCTCGACGTCATCGACCAGGTCCTCACGGAGGACGCTCGTCAGCTTCCCGGGGCCGAGCCCCATGAGGTTGTGAGAGCGCGGCTCGAACGGCGCGCCGTGGCGCCTGGCGTGGAGCGGCGCCGACCTGTCGACCTCGATGGCGACGGTCCGCATCGCGGGGAAGCTCGCCTTGAGCTCCTCGGCGATCCCCGAGAAGGTCCCGCCGGTGCCGATGGCGCAGATGAACAGATCGACCACCCTGTCCAGGGCGCGGAACGCGCCGACGATCTCGGCGCCGCACCGGCGCCAGGCCTGCCGGTTCAGCGGGCTGGTCGACTGATCGATGAAGTAGCTGCCAGGGTGCTTGCGGACGTACTCCCGGGCCTGCTCCTCCGCGTAGGTGAGGAACGACCCGCTGTGCGTCTCGATGATCTCGGCGCCGAACGAGCGCATCTGCGTCTTGCGCTCGATCGTCATCCCGGCCGGCATGAAGACGACCACCTTGTAGCCCCTCTCCCTGCCGGCATATGCAAGGGCCGCACCCCCGTTGCCCGTCGAGCACTCGACCAGCGTCATCCCCGGCTCGATCAGCGCCTGTCGCTCGAGCTCGTGAATGATGTACGCGAAGATGCGATCCTTGTGGCTCCCGGTGGGGTTCTTGAACTCGCACTTCGCGAAGACGGCGGCGGCGTCTGCCTCGCAGACCCGCCGCAGCGGGTAGAGCTCCGTCGGCGGCATGTGTCTCTCGCTGCACATCGTTCGACGCGCCTCCATCAGGCAGCCCGACGCGCGTTCGAGACGACCCTGGTCCGGCGCAGCGAGGGATCGATGGTCACCTGGATCAGCGATTTCACCTCGATGCCGAACCTGGATCGGATGAGCTCGGATCCGCGGTTGTCCACCTTCTCGACAGCGACGAGCACCTCGACCACGAGGGCTCCGGCCGACTGGACCGCGTCGATGAGCGCGGCGAGCGTCCCGCCGGTGCTGATCGTGTCATCGACGATGACGACCCGATCCCCTGCAGATATCCCGTTCACGTACAGCTTCCCGGCGAAGTACTCCGACGAGATCGGGACGGTGAGGGAGTGGGTGAGATCGTAGCTGTACCAGCGGGCGACGGCGAGCGGCAGCCGCTTCGTGATCGCGACGACGGCGCCGAGGATGGCCCCCTTGTCCTCTTCGACGAGCAGCTTGTCGGCGCTGAACGCGCCGAGGCCGCACAGCCTGTCCCGCACCTCGAGCAGGACCTCGGGCCTCAGGGCAGGCTGCTGATCGGTGAACTCGTTGACCGTCGTGTAATGCCTGCCGCTCTGCACGGCGGGGGCGTTCTCGTACACTTGTTCCAGGAGCATCGGTGGAAAGACCCTTGGTTCATTGTTGCTGTCCCGTGCGCGCTCGGCGCCATCGGCTCAGGTGTCCCGCTGTCTCGATCTTCCAGGCGGGGACCGTCGCTCCCTCGGCAGGGCGGCGCAGGGCGCCGCGGCGCCGGGGTCGGCCGTGCGTGCGCAAGCCGGGCGCGCGCTCTCCGTGCAGCGGAGCGCCCGGCGTGCGCTGGATGGTGGAGCAACCCGCGTGCCGGCCCGTGGGGGAGGGCGGCGCCGCGGCGAACGCGCGGGGTGTCAGGTCCCGGGAGGGCGCGCGGGCACGCAGGGTTGCGCGATCGAGCAACGACCTACCGATGCCGCCCTGTGAGAGACTCCGCCCCTCGCGGGCGCTCGCGAGCGCTTGGCGCTCTGCAGGGGCGGCGCGTGGCGAGAACCGTTTGGTGGAATAATGTGAGAAATTGCGCGGTGGATGTGTCTGCCTGGGCCCGGTGCGTCGGACGGACGACCCCTTCCGGCATCGGGTTGTCTTTTCTCGTTCCTGGGGTCGTTCGGCAGCTATTGGCAAGGATTGACGCCACGAGGCGGGCGTAAGTACCGTCCGTGAATGCGTGGCGTTGCACATACGCCGTTGATTGGCTTGATGCTTGAAGTCACTACCGGCTTCGCGAGCTCGGCAAGCGCGCAGCCGCTCGGTGCGCCTCGGCCGCCTTGCGCGAAGGCCTCCCGTCGCACGCGCTCACCGCCGCAGCTACGGTAGGTCGCACCGGCGGTTGGACGCCAGCAGCGGGGGTTCGCGATCCACGAAGCCCGCGGAGTCGTCGCGCCGGGCGGTTGGACCCACGGAACCAGGGCGACCAGGAGGCCGCGGATCCATGCCCACGGTCGTGCCGTCCCGGCAGCTTGCGGAGTGACACTACGTGTGCCCGGACGTTTACAGGCGAGCATCCAGAATGACACTACGTGTGCCCGGACGTTTACAGGCGAGCATCCAGAATGACACTACGTGTGCCCGGACGTTTACAGGCGAGCATCCAGAATGACACTACGTGTGTACGTTTGTTCGCAGTGCGGTGTGCTGGTGGACCTGCGCGCCTGACCTGAGAGGCGCGCGCCCATGCCGCCGAGGACTGCTTGAACCCGGTGAGCGCCGCAAGGGACACACCCAGGCGATGGGCGGGCGATGATGTCGATGCACCGTCCGATCGATCTCGCCTTGCTGCGCTCCAGCGCGGCCCGCGGAATGCGCTATCGACACAGCGCAATCCTGCTGTGCGTGTATGTCGGCCGGGCATAGGTGCTCCGACGAATGCCTTGCGCTCATCATAGGCAAGGAGCATCGACTCGAGATCAGCGGTTGACTCGGGCTGCCGTGCCATGGCCTCCTCGATACGAGGGAGGCTGCGATGGCGCTCGTTCTTCGACGCGTTCTCCGGACGATCATCCCGCTCTTGATGTTTCTCGCTTGCGTGCTCGCGCAGGGGGGATGCCAGTGCGCCTTCGGCGGTCCGCCCCTGGAGACGCCTCCTGGCCTCGTCGCCTGTCGGACCCAGGGCACACACGGCCCTGCGACGCCCCGCCCCGCGCCGGAAGTCGAGACCGTCGCCGCCGGCACCATTCCGGGGACGTTCTCCATCTCCAGCACCGGGGAGGCCGTGTATGCGATGGAATTGACAACCGTGCCCTCCCGCGCAGGCATGGGACCTCGGCTCCAGCTCGTCTATCGCAGCGACGCCGGCGACGGCGTGCTCGGCGCCGGCTTCTCCATCGCAGGGCTCTCCGCGATCACGCCATGTCCGAGCAACCTCGCGCAGGACGGGGAGATCCGCGGCGTGAGGTACGACGGCGAGGACAAGCTCTGCCTCGACGGCCAGCGCCTCGTCCCCGTGGGAGAGGGGCCGGGAACCATCGAGTACCGGACGTTCCCGGATACCTTCGTCAAGGTGGTCGGGCACTATCCTCCGGAAGAGGCTGCACCCGCCGAGGCGCTCTTCTTCGACGCGCACCTGCCGTCCGGCCGTGTCGTCGACTACGGGCGCACCGAGGGCAGCAAACCCCTCGCGCGGGGCGGCGTGCCGCGCGCGTGGCTCGCGAACAAGGCCCGCGACGGGCGCGGCAACGCCATGACGTACGCGTACTGCGTCGCCGAGGCGGAGGACGGCCACGCGGCCGAGTACGCGGTGGACGAGATCCGCTATACGAGCTTCGAGGGCACGCCGTCGCTCGCTCCTTCACGGGCGGTGCGCTTCCTGTATGGGACGAAGGATCCGGCCGCCATCCGCACCGGCTACTCGGGCGGCATGGCGCTCCAGCGCTCACTTCGCCTGGAGGAGATCCAGATGCTCGGCCCGGGCGATACCCTGGTCCGGCGCTACGGGTTCGGCTACGAGCTCAGCCCAGCGACGAGCCGCACGCTCCTGACCCAGGTCGAGGAATGCGCGAGCGACGGGGTTTGCAAGCCCGCCACGCGGTTTCAGTACAGCCGTGCCAGCCCTGGGTTCAAGCGGCTCACGACGGACATCGGCAAGCCGGTCTCCGAGAGGGCGAGTCCGATGGTGTTCGACGTCGACGGCGATGGGCGCGACGACCTCGTGATTCCGGACATTGTCGCGGCGCTCAGCACACCGAGCAACCCGATCACCGCATGGTTGGCGGCGCGGAACCTCGGGCCCCGCGCCTCGCCGTCCTTTCTCGCACCCGCGGAGCTCGCCTTCCTCGAGGAGTGGCCGACGGTCGCCGATCCGATCGGGTCCTCCGACCCGGCCACGCTTCAGCCAGAGCTCGGGACGGTCCTGGACTACGACGACGATGGGCGCATGGACGTCCTGCTCCACGACGTCTATGGTGCCGAGGTCACGTGGCATGTGCTCCTGTCCCGGCCGGACTGGACCTTCGCGCTCCATGACACGGGCATCCGCAGGCCCTTTCCGCTCAAGAGCACGCCTGCGCCGCCCAGCTTGAGCAGCCCCGGCGCGTCGATGCACCTCGCCGACCTGGACGGCGATGGCGTGCCGGATCTGATCCAGTGCGAGGACCACGCCCGCGAGGGACAGGCACCGCTCCCGCTCGCTGCCGTGTGGACCGTCCACATGTGGCGGCCTGCACGCGGCGTGACGCCCGCGGGATTCGACGCCACCGGCGAATCAATCGAGCTGCTCACCGGCTACCCCTGCGATACGGAGTTCCACACTCTCGACGTTGACGCCGACAGCAAGATCGATCTCATCGTTCCGTCCTTGAAGCGGTTCGGTGACGGGACGGTGCTCACCGGTTCGAGCTACGACGCGATCATGCGCCGGGGTGATGAGCGCTGGGAGGTGTTCGACACCGCGCTGCCCGTCGTGGGCCCCGGGGGCCGGGTCGCCTTTCTCGACGTGAACGGCGACGGTCTGCCCGATGCCGTCGAATCCGGCTTCAATCACCACCAGCTCACCACCTACTTCAACACGGGGCCGACCTTCGTGCGCTCGCCGTTCCGCACCGTCGACGCGTTCAGCTTCGGCGATCTGCTTGATTTCCCGGATCAGGACGCGTTCTTCCGGTTCGCCGTGCCGCTCGACTTCAATGGCGACGGGCGGCAGGACCTCTTGATGCCCGTCCCTCCGGGCATGCTGCTGGGCGGCTCCGATGCGCTGCCATCGTGGGCCGTTCTGCTGGCGACGGGCGACCGCGAGGGACCGCCGTTTGCGCTCGCCGACCCGCGGGTGCCGTTCGAGGCCAGCCTCGGCGATGCAATCACCCTCGCCGATCCACGCGGGCCGCGCACCGGCGACGTCAACGGGGACGGGGTCCAGGACGTGATCCTGACGCTCGGCGGCCTGTTCACCATCTTCCAGAGCCTCTCGGCCGATCAGGATCTGCTGGTCGCGATCTCCGACGGAATGAACGCCCGCGAGCCGACCGAGCCGGGCTTCGTGCCCAACGTGAGCATCTCGTACGGGCACCTGACCGACGCGGCGGCGGCGGGCGACAGCGCGGAGGATCCAGCGCGGGAGGGCCCGCTCTACCTCGCGCGTTCCGGCGCGGCGGACGACTGCGGCCATCCGCGCCGCTGCGTCGTGGGACCTCGTCGGGTGGTCAGCGCGTACGCGCTCAACAACGGCGCGGATCGACAGCGGCGCTTCGAGGTCAGCTACCGCGACGGGCGCTATCACCGGCTGGGCAGGGGATTCCTCGGGTTCGGGGAGCGGATTGTCACCGATCTGGACACGGGCGCGGCGACGATGGCTGTGTACGACCACGTCACGTACGACGACGAGCTCCAGGTCTTCCCCTTCGCAGGGCGCGTCCAGCGGACGTGGCACTGGGCGCCGGGGTTGCCCACCCAGCCCAGGCCGGAGCAGATCGAGCTCTCGTTCGTCGACGTGAAGCGGACGCTCGTTCCGACGAACGATGGCGCCACGTACTTCACGCTGCCGACCGAGCGCCGGGTGAGGCGAGCGCAAGGGATCTCTCCGCCCCCGCGCGGCGAGCCGCCCACGATCGAGGCGTACGTGCGGCAGGTCGAGGGCGGAGGCGGCGGCGCGGTGCTGCTTCGCGACTCGGTGTCGAAGGTGACCGAGTTCGATGAGCTCGGCAACGTGCGCGCCGAGGAGGTCTCGACGAGCGGCGTCGACCTCACGTTCAACGTCACGCGGGCGTTCAAGAACGACACCGAACGCTGGGTCCTCGGTCAGCTCCAGACGCAGACGGAGTGCAGCGCCGCAGCGGGGATATCCCAGTGCCGGACCCTCACGCGGACCATGACGATCTACGGCGAGGTCGACACCGAGTCCACCGAGAGCGACGACCGCCTGCCCGACACGAAGCTGAAGCTCACCTACACGCACGATGACTTCGGCAACATCACCGGCGTCACGGCGGAGGACGCCTTCGGTCACCGGCGGACATCCAGCACGGAGCTCGACGACGAGGGCATGTTCCCCGAGAGCTACGTGAATGCGGTCGGGCACACGACGATCGTGGAGTACGACGACGCGCTCGGCGTGCTCCTCAGGCGGGTCGACCCGAACCAGCTCGCCACGGAGTGGCAGATCGACGGGTTCGGGCGCCTCGGCGTCGAGACACGCCCGGACGGCACCACCACGACGATCGCGCTCTCGCGCACCAAGGACGGTGGCCCGGACCAGGACGCCTGGCGCGTGACGGAGCGAAGCACCACGACCGGCGGCGCCGACGACACGATCGAATTCGACAGCCTCGGCCGCCAGATCCGGTGGTGGTGGTACGGGCCCCAGCCGGAAGCGGCGCAGGGCTCGGGCGAAACGAAGCGCATCATGCAAGAGATCGGGTACGATGCATCGGGCGAGCACATCGCGCGGCGCTCGGTGCCGGTCAGCGAAGATACGCCCGAGCGCGAGAGGCTGTACGAGCGCTACGAGCACGACGCCCTGGGCCGCGAAGTGCGCGTCACGACGCCGTGGAACGCGGTCACGACGACGGATTACGATGGCTTGCTCGTGCGCGTCACCGACGCGCTCGACCACGTGACCGTGACGGCGCAGGATCCGCTGGGGCGAGCCGAGTCCGTCACCGATGCAGCCGACGGGATCACCCGCTACGGTTACGGCCCGTTCGGCTCGCTGCACACGGTCACCGATCCAGGCGGCGCGGTGACGCGCATGACGCGCGACGCGTTCGGCCGCGTCCGGCAACTCGACGACCCCGATCGGGGTACGACGCGCTCGATCCACGACGGCTTCGGCGAGCTGATGTCGTCGACCGATGCGCTCGGGCGCGAGACCACGTGGGAACACGACGCGCTCGGCCGACCCGACACGCGCGTGGACCGTCACGGCGCCGAGCTTCTTACAACGAAGTGGACCTGGGACACGGCGGCGCACGGGATCGGCAAGCTCCACACGATCACGAGCCCGGATGCCGACAAGACGTACGGGTACACCCGCCTCGGCCAGATCGAGACGATCACGCTCCGCATCGACGGAGAGGGCGCTCCCCTGGGAGCCAGGCTGGACTACGACGATCTCGGTCGTATCGATACGGTCACGTATCCTGCGCCTTCCGGCGCGGCGTCGTTCGTCGTGGCCCACGACCACGACGCGCACGGCCATGTGCTCGCCGTGCGCGACAGCCGGACGAAGGCCGCGTACTGGCGCTTGACGGACGTGGACGACGCGGGGCGCTTTCGAGAGGAGGTGTTCGGCAACGGCGCGGTCACCACACGGAGCTACCACGCCGACAAGCAGCGCCTCGGACACGTGGTGACGCAGAGCGGCGCGACCGAGGTGCAAGACCTGGACTACGGGTATGACGATCTCCTGAACCTCACACGCCGCACCGATGCGCTTCAGCGCCGGAACACGACGGAGCGCTTCCGGTACGACGCGCTCCGGCGGCTGACCTGCGCGTACTTCAGCGAGGTGGAGAGCGCGTCGGCGGCTTGCGCGGTCCGCTACGACTATGCGCCGAACGGCAATCTCACCTTCAAGTCGGACACCGGCACGCTCGCTTATGGCGATCCGCTGCACCCGCACGCCGCCACCGGCGCAGCGCTCTTGACGGGCAGCTTCGGCTACGACGCTGTCGGAAATCAGATCGCGCGCCCCGGCGGCACGGCCGTGCGCTACACGCCGTTCGACCTGCCGGAGCGCATCACGCAAGGCACGAGCACGGTCACGTTCGCCTATGACGGCGACCAGCAGCGGATCCGCAAGACGACACCCGAGAAGGAGACGCTCTACCTCGGCGATCTGTACGAGCGGGTCACCGATGCGGCGTCGGGCACCGTGGAGCATCGGTATTACGTGCACTCGCCGGAGCGGGTCGTGGCGATCGTGACCCGGGGAGGCTCGGACGACGGTGTACGGTACGTGCACGTCGACCACCTCGGCTCGGTCGATGCGCTCACCGACGAGGACGGCGACGTGATCGAACGGCGGAGCTACGATCCGTTCGGGCAGCGCAGGAACCCCGTGTGGGGAGAGCCCGCGCCGGCGTCGTTCACCAGCAAGACGACGCAGGGGTTTACCGGGCACGAGAGCGAGGACGAGATCGGGCTCGTGAACATGAAGGGCAGGATGTACGATCCCAGGATCGGGCGGTTCTTGACCACCGACCCGATCGTCTCCTTCATGTTCTTCGGACAGAGCTGGAATCCCTACAGCTACGTGCTGAATAGCCCGCTCAACTTTGTCGATCCGAGCGGGTTCGAGCCGGAAGACCAGGTCTTCAATGATCCGGAGTTCCACAACGATCCGGAGGTGCGTCGCATCCTGAGTTGCAGCGGGCTCGAATGCAACCATCCCTTCTTCAATCAGGTAGAGGGGCCGCGTGAGGCTGCGGAGGTCGGCGCGGCGGCGGCGCCGGTCGACGTCAGCACGACCGGAAGCGCCTCCGGGCATGTGCCGCAGCCGGTGACCACGGCGCCGGTCGACTGGTCGCAGAACCCTTATGTGCAGATCGAGGGAGGGTTCATCGCCGGGTTGCTGCTCGGGGCGGTTCCCTTCGCCGGCGTGGGGCATGGGCTGCTGGACGCCGCGGGCGTGCTGGCCCATGGGACGCCGGAAGCCAGGATGGGGCTGGCCATCGGGCAGATCGTGGGTGGGCTCGCCGTCACGATCGGGGGCTTGACGGGGGAGGTCTTCGGGGGCATCACGAGCGCCACCGGGATCGGCGCGACGATCGGTGTGCCTGCGATCGCCGTGTCGGCCGGGCTCGTCGTCGGTGGGGTCGGCAACATCGCGGCGGGGCTCCAGGGCCTGTCGCAGGCGCTGATGTCGCAAGGGTCGGGCAATATAGGCCCGCCGGGAACGACGCCATCCAAAGAGGGACCAACTACACTCGAACCCGGGCCCTTCGCGAAGGAGTCAATTCCTGCCCATCGAGGTCGGCCGACCGCCAGCGAGCAAAAGCAGATCAATAAAATAATGGATAAGCGCGGGTGCCACACATGTGGCACCAAGGACCCGGGAACGAAGAGCGGGAACTCGATTGCCGATCACCAACCACCACAGGCGCTTGGCGAGCCCAGAGTGTTTCTTCCGCACTGCAATCACTGCAAGGCGCGCCAAGGTGGCGAGGTTCTACGCGAGCTGAGAAGAAGAGAACAATAAAATGGAGACAACGTACACTCCACCGCATCCCATCATCTTTTTCTTCGATCCATCAAACGAGAACATGGAGGTGCCGGCATACGATCCTGAGCGCGTGGTCTCTTTCAATACATCGTGCGTGTCGATTCGCACAATATCCGACGTCGATGGGGACGTAACCGTGACTCTTGATGTGAGGGGCCCGCTCGGGACGCGCGTCGGTGGCGTCGAGGTCTTTCGTGGAATCCTCGACACTCCTGGTAAAACAGTGGCGCTGGTGACGTCCGAGAACCAAGTGCTGATCGAAATGAACGTCAATCGCTTCAGGGTGCCTGTCAGAGTGTTGGTGGATGATGAGATGCACCCTGCCAGAATTCGGATCGAGATTCTTGATGCTACTGCGAACGTTCCGTAGCTTGTCTGCCAGCGGATGTAGACGGCCAGGTGGAGGGAGGGTTCATCGCCGGGCTGTTGCTCGGGGCGGTTCCTTTCGCCGGCGTCGGGCATGGGCTGCTCGATGCCGCGGGCGTGCTGGCCCATGGGACGCCGGAAGCCAGGATGGGGCTGGCCATCGGGCAGATCGTGGGAGGGTTCGCCCTCACGATCGGGGGCTTGACGGGGGAGGTCTTCGGGGGCATCACGAGCGCCACCGGAGTCGGCGTCGCGATCGGTGTGCCTGCGATCGCCGTGTCGACCGGGCTCGTCGTCGGTGGGATTGGGAACATCGCGGCGGGGCTCCAGGGCCTGTCGCAGGCGTTGATGTCGCAAGAAGGGTCGGGCAGCAAGAGCCCGCAAGGGACGGCGCCAATTGCAACGGAGCGAGGACCGCGGAGGTTCTCACCCGAACAGCGCGAACGAGGTCTTGAGCGTGCGCGAGACGCGGATGGTGTGCCGTGGTGCGAACACTGCGGCACTGAGCTAACGACAAATCCTCGGAAACCCAGTACCTACGAGGTAGATCACCGACCTCCGCCCGGTCGCCCATCGGGAGCACGGACAGGGGGCGCGTGGGGGTCATGGGGCACGCTACCACGCGCACCGCTCGGCCTCGCTCAGGCTGGGACACCCCGGTCCACGGCGCTCGCGCGTTCACGTGGGCCTGACCCCGTACAGCCTCGCCAGCAGCGTCGACCGCCAGCCGTCGCGTGTGCCGACGGCCCGCAGACCGTCCTGGATACCGGCGAGCCCTGTCATGTAGCCCATCGGCGTCGCCCCGGGCAGGCTGCCTGCGCGCACCCTCGCGGCAGCGCCGATGTCTCGCTCGACCCGCGCGCGCAGCGCCCCGGCCGCGCTGCTCCCGGTCATCTCGGCTGCGACGCTGAAGCAGAGGAGCTCACCCGTCATCCCGTGGCACAGGCTCAGGTTGTCGCTGCGCAGGTCCGCCGGCCCCAGCGCGCGCGCGATCTCGTCGACGAGCCTCGCCAGGGGCGGATGGTCCCGTCCGATGACGGCGATCGCGCTCAGGATCCCCGAGATGCCGTGACACCACCCCGTCGGCAGCAGCTCCGCGCCGCTGCGGCTCGCGTGCGCCTGGATGAAGCGCCTGTCCTGGAGGAGCTCCGCCGCGAGCGCCTCGGCGATGCCCTGCATGCGCCCGACGAGCGCGGACGATCCGAGCGATCGCGCCAGTCGATAGCCGGTCAGGAGATCGCCCGCCACCCCGTGGGCCAGCCCCACGAACCTCCTCCGGCGGAGCATCGAGCCGAGATCCTCGCAGGACAGGACCTCGACGATCCGGTTCGCGACGCGCGAGGCCGACCTCGGGAGCGGAATCTGCATCTCCTTCAACGTCACCAGGCCAAGCCCCACGCCCAGCAAGCCGTCGATGACGTCACCCATCTCGAGCCCCTCGGCCGCGCGGCACGAGAGATCGGCGAGCGCCGCGGCGAGCTCCTTGAGCGCCCTGCAGTCCTGCGCGGCGCACACAAGCGCGACCCCGGTGGGGCCCGTGAACAACCCCCTCCCGGTGCCCATCAGGTAAGGGCCCCTGTCGCCCGCGGCCAGGGCGACGAGCGACACCCGAGCCAGCTTGCGCAGCCCGCCCCAGGCGCGATTTCGTCGCGCGACGGCCCCTCGCGTCCAGGCATGCATCACGCCGGAGCTGCCCTCATAGAGATCCGCGCCGGCGCCGTCCGCGATCCAGACGCCGTCCTGGCACTCTCTCACGGCGTGCGCCCGCGCGACGCCCTCGCTCTCCTCCACGCCGTCAAGGATCCCGGAGATCCACGCCGCGGCGTCGTCAGCGGAGCGCGCGACAGCGCGCTCGTCGACGAGCGCCTCGGCGCTCGCCGGGAACATCGCGGCGATGCTGTCGCGCAGGAGGAGCACGCTCCTCGGAATGGAGGCCTCCCCGAGCCCCATCACGCATCGATCGACGCGGTCACGCGGCGGCGTGAGCGTCGCGACGGGCCGGCCGGAAGCGTCCTCCAGGGTCGAGCCGTCGAACGGCTGGTAGAAAGCGGGGAACAGGCCCAGCCCGAGCGCCCGCACCTCGGACCTCAGGATCCCGAGCGGGAAATGGGGCGCGCTCTTCCGCAGCTTCGCATGGGCATACGCGCTCGAGACGGCTCCGCCGGACCACGCATAATCGAGGAGCTGACCATAGGAGCTCGTCGCGCGGAGGACGACCCGACACTTGCTCCCGCGGAGGCCGGTCGCGATCTGATCCCGCAGCCGCGCCCGATCGGCCCAGAGCTGTCGCGCCGCCCGCTCGTAATGCGCCTCGAGCGCCCGCAGCCACGCGGGCGAGACGGGCTCCGGCTCCGGCGCGGGCTGCTCCTCCTCGACCAGCTCGGGCCGATCGCCCTCGGCGCCCCTCCAGACCGTGCGGCGGAGCTCCAGCGCGGAGAGCGCCGTGCCGCGGAGCATCCCGGCGAGCACGCGGCGCTGCTGGGCTCCGAACGGCAGCAGCAGGCTCTCGTCGATCGACGGGTTCGCCACCGCGCGGCACGCGAAGCGCTCGTCGAGCTGCAGCGAGCCGATCACCTCGCTGTCGATGGGGACGAGCTGCCCCGCGATCCGCAGCACGTTGTCCCTGTGCAGATCGGCGATCCCGACGCGCTGGGTCAGCGCGAGCAGCGCGCCCAGGGCCCGGGGGTCCGGCGGCGCCCACCCCTGGTCCTCCTCGAGGAATCGGACGAAATGCTTGTCCGCGCTCACGTCGACGAACATGTCCTCTGCCCGGACCGGAAAATCCGGGACGAGCTCGCTCATGCGCTCGAGGACCACGCGGTCGCAGGCCGAGGAGCGGTGCTTCAGGATCCAGCGCTCGTCCTCTCCGAAGCTCAGCTTGACGTGCTGCGCGCGCCACGAATGACCATCGTCATCCAGGAACTCGATGCCGGTCACCTGCGCAGGCGCCTTGCGCAGCGCATGCAGGTCGTCCGCGCAGGACTGCACGCTCGCCCGCATGCGCGAGACGCCCCCGATCAAGCTCGCGGCGGCCACCGGGTGGCCGGCGAGCAGCGGCGCGAGGAGCCGCTGGCCGAGCACGCGCTCGAGGAAAGAGCGCCGCCTCGCGCGCTCGCATTCGCCCGCGAGGAGGCCGCGGTCGCGCGCGAGGTGCAATCGCTGGAGGAGGATCCGATCGCACGTCAGCCGAAAGAGCCTGAGCAGGGCGGAGCGAGCGCTCGACAGCGACGCCGCCGTCTGGAGCTCGCGCGGGACGACGGCCCGCGCGCCGGCGGCGGCGTACACGTCGTAGAGCGCGTCGAACGGGCCGCGCGCGGGGGTGTCGGCGATGCCGCCGGAGCCTTCCAGGCCGCCGAAGAACGCCATCAGGAGATCCGGCAAGCCGCCGCTCCTCTGGGCGGCGAGAAACTCGGTCGGTGTCGGTGTCATCGAGAGCCTCCGTTCGGAAGAGCCATGTGCCGCGCCACGGGCGGTGAGCGCAGGGCAAAGCGATCCGGGTCGGCCGCGAGAGCGATCTCGCCGGCCGACCCGGTCGCAGCGACGATTACCCGGCGAGGCAGCAGGAGAAGTGCGTCAGCGCCGTGCAGACGCGCCCACACGTCCCGGTAAAGTAGGAGTAGGACTGGCTCGCCCCCTCCTCCTCCAGCTGAGGCTCCGGCGCGTTCGTCTTCACGCTGGTGATCATCACATCGAGCATCGCGTTATCCATGGAGGCCATGTTCCATTCTCCTGTTCCGTGGTTCATCGAAGCGCGCGACTCACCGCGCGCCTCGATGGGGGCGTGGTGCAACCGCTGGACCAGGCGTCGAGCGGGCGCTCCGCATCACGGCGCGTCGACGCGCGGCCCACGTGAAACCGCTGCAGCGCGGCCCCTCGGATCCTCGCCGGGCCGCCAGCGCTCCTCGCCGCGGCGGCGCGTCACGCGCCGGGCGGCGCGGAGCTGTCACGGCGCCGTGTCAGGTGAGCTGTAACCGGCGCGTGTCACCCGTCATGCGCCCGTACCAGTCGGCCGGGGCGCGGCCCGCCTCACCGCGCCCGAGAGGCGGCCTCGTCGCGGGATCCCAGGCGCCGACGACAGGACACCTGTCGTCCGCGGTGCGCTGTCCGCGAGGCGCCCGCGCGCATGGCGATTGCTACGCTCGCGCTCGACATGCAGAGTCCTGCCAAGAAGCGCCCCGGCCCGACGCACCTCCGACGCCTCCTCCTCCTCGCCCGCCCCGAGCTCGGCGGCCTCGCGCTCGGCGCCCTGTTCCTGGGCATCGGGAGCGCGATGGGCCTCCTGCTCCCGCAGGCGATCCGCGTGATCCTCGACGACGCCCTCACGCCGGGCAGCAGCGTCGAGGCGATCGACCGCGCGGCCCTCGGGCTGGTGGGCCTCATCGCGATCCAGGCCGCGGCCGCCGCCCTGCATTACGTCCTCTTCTCGACGGCAGGCGAGCGTATCGTCGCCCGGCTGCGGGCGCAGCTCTTCGAGCACTTCCTCCGGCAGGAGGTGGCGTTCTTCGACGAGCACAGGACAGGCGAGCTCACGAGCCGCCTCGCGTCGGACACGATGGTCCTCCAGGGCGCTGTCAGCGCGAACGTCTCGATGGCGCTTCGGTTCGCGGCGTCCGTGATCGGCGGCGTCGCGTTCCTCCTGGTCACGTCGCCGCGGCTCACCCTCCTGATGCTCGCCGTTGTGCCGCTCGTGGCGCTCGGCTCGGTGTCCTATGGGCGCCACGTCCGCGAGCTCTCCCGCGCCGTCCAGGACTCCCTCGCTCGGGCCGGCGAGGCCGCGGAGGAGGCGCTCTCCGGCATCCGCACCGTCCGCGCCTTCGCCGCCGAGCGGCGCGAGGTGGATCGCTACGCCGGCCGCATCGGCGCGTCGCTCGATATCGCCCGGGCGCGCATCCGCGCCTCGGCGGGCTTCATGGGCCTCGTGTCGTTCGCCGGCTACGCCGCCGCGGCGCTCGTGCTCTGGTACGGCGGTCACCTCGTCGTCGACGGGCGCTTGACGCTCGGCGGGCTCACCTCGTTTCTCGTCTACACGATCATCGTCGCCTTCGCGCTCGGCGGCCTGAGCGACCTCTGGGCCGAGCTCATGAAGGCCACGGGCGCCGCCGAGCGCATCTTCGACCTCCTCGATCGCGCGCCGGCCATGGCGGACGCGGGCGGCGCCGAGCCGCTCGCCGTCGAGGGGCGCCTGGAGCTCCAGGGCGTGCGGTTCAGCTACCCGAGCCGCAGGGACGCGCCGGTGCTGAAGGACATCGACCTCTCCGCGCGGCCCGGGGAGGTCATCGCCCTCGTCGGGCCGTCCGGCGCGGGCAAATCGACGATCGCCGCGCTGCTCCTGCGGCTCTATGACCCCGACGAGGGCCGCATTCTCCTCGATGGGCGCGACCTCCGCGAGCTCTCGCCGGCGTGGCTCCGCCGGCAGATCGGGCTCGTCGCGCAGGAGCCGCTCCTCTTCGCCGCGAGCATCGCCGACAACATCCGTTATGGGCGAGAGGGCGCCTCGGACGAGCAGGTCGAGGCGGCGGCGCGCGCGGCGAACGCCCACGATTTCATCGCGCGGTTCCCGGCGGGGTACCGGACGCTCGTCGGCGAGCGCGGGGTGCAGCTCTCCGGCGGGCAGAAGCAGCGCGTGGCCATCGCGCGCGCGATGCTCAAGGACCCCAGGATCCTCGTGCTCGACGAGGCGACGAGCGCGCTCGACGCCGAGAGCGAGCACCTCGTGCAGGGGGCGCTCGACGCGCTGATGAAGGGGAGGACGACGCTGATCATCGCTCACCGCCTCTCCACGGTGATGGGCGCGGATCGGGTGCTGGTCATCGACGGGGGGACGATCGTGCAGAGCGGCGCGCACGCGACGCTCATCGCCGAGGAGGGCCTGTATCGCCGGCTGGTCACGCGGCAGCTCGCCAGCGGCGACGGCTCACCGCCGCGCCTTCGTCCCCGGGCGGCGCGCGCTCACCGCGGCGCGCGCACGACGCGGCCGCCGCCCGCCTCGTCGACCGCGTAGACGCAGGCGCCCTGCACCGCCACGGCCGAGGGGCGCGTGAGGCCCTCGGCGAGCACCTCGGGGTAGCCGGGGCAGCCGGCGGTCGGGCAGCGCATGACCGTGCCCCCGCCGCGGTTCACCCAGTACGCGTCCGCGCCGTCGATCGCGAGCGCCGCGGGCTCGCGCAGCGGCCGCGCCGGCTCGGTCTGCGGTGCGAGCGCCTCCGCGGCGCACGAAGCCGCGAGGTCGCAGCGGGAGACGCCGCCCGCCGCGCCGCCCGGGTCGGCCCAGGTCCAGAGCACCTCGCCGGCGCCGAGCGCGACGCGGTCCGGATAGTCGAGCAGCACCGCGATCTGCGTGGGCATGACCGCCGACGTGGCGCTCTTGTCCAGGCGGAGCAGCTTGCCGAAGGCGGCGCCCGTGCCGCGCTGGACCCAGACGACGTCGCCCGCGCCGCCCGGGGTGACCGCCACCCCGCGCGGGTGGGACTGGGCCGGCGCGAGCAGCTCCGGCGCGGCGCCGCAGCCCCCGGCGACGGGGCAGCGCAGCAGCTCGCCGGCGGTGCCGCTCTCCTCGTCGCGCGTCCAGTACACGTGCCGGCCGTCCGTCGCCAGGCCGCGCACGGCCGCGGCGTCGGCGGGACCGAAGGCGAGGAGCGAGGTCGCGCCCGCGGGGCAGCCGTCGGCCGGGCACCACCAGAGCCCGTCGTCGGCGACCCAGACGGCGATCCCCTCGGCGGCCGCGAGCAGGCCCGGCCGCGGCGTGAACGGCACGAGGTCCTCGACCGTGCCTGTCGCGGGATCGAGGCGGCTCACGCGATCGCCCGCGCGGCTGGTCCACACCACGTGGGGCCCCACGGCGGCGATCGCGGCAGGCGCGCCGGCCGCCTCGGGCCCGGCGACGACGCACTGGACGCTGCAATCCCCGGGAGCGCAGCCCCCCGGGTCGCCGGGGGCGGGGCTGCCCGTGCCTGTACCAGAGCCCGTGCTCGTGCCCGTGCTGGAGCCGTCCTCGGCCCCGCCGCTCAGGCCGTCGAGATCGATGTAACAGCCAGGCAGGCCGGGGAGCAGCGCGACGACGGCCACGAAGGCCCCCCGCCGCGCCGCGATCCTCGAGCAGCCCCTCACCGCGACCAGCCCCTCACCGCGCCGCGCGGCGTCCGCCCGACGCGCCCGGATCGAGCACCGAGGTGCGGCTGCCGCGGCCGCGCGTGTCGAACGTCCTGAGCTTGACCACGCCGCTCACCGCCACCGGGCCGCCGTAGACCGGCGAGTCGGCGCCGGGCTCGGTGCCGTCGGTCGTGTAGCGGATCTGGAGCCCCGGGAACGCGACGTTCGCCACGAGCTGGCCGCCCTCGATGCGCGCGCCCGGCAGCGGGAGCCGGTAGTCCACGCCGCCGCTCAGGCGGTCGAGCCGCGGGAGCTCGCGCTGCCCGAGGCTGTTGGCGAAGCGATTCCACGCCTCGGCGAGCAGGGCCGCGCGGGCCTCGGCGTCGTCCTCCGTCGCCCACGCCGGGTCGGGCGCCCAGGCCCGCTCCGCGAGGCTGACAAGCTTCGGAAAGGCCAGGTACTCCATCGCTCGCTGGCCCTTGGCGTTCTCGCCCCAGAGCTGCCCCTGGATGCCGAGGATGTTCGCCCGGCCGGCGTCGGTCAGCCGGACGTGATCCCGGAACATCTCGGCCTGATCGATCGGGTTGCCCATGCGATCGGCGTGGGCGCTCCGGTAGACGTCGAGCGGCACGAACTCGTAGGGCTGCCGCGTGTCCACGAACCCGGCCCAGTAATAGCCGGGCTCCGCCGGATCCTTGTCGTAGGCGAGATCGAAATACAGGTTGGTGGCGTTGGAGAGGACCACCGGATAGCCCGCGTTGGCGAGCTTGTAGCCGTTGTCCTCGTCGCCCCAGCCCCAGACGTTGTTCCACGCGTACGGCCTGAAATTGCTGCTCAGGAACTCGGGGTTGGCCTCCTTGTCGACGCCGCCGCCCTCCTGCACCTTCACGAGGCCGATCTCCTCCCAGCCCCCGGTGACCAGGCCGTGGGACGACACGATCGCGCTGATCTTGCGGAGGAAATGGCTCGCCAGGTCCTCCGGCGAGTCGAC
Source organism: Sorangium sp. So ce176 (assembly GCF_051519835.1). NCBI lineage: Bacteria > Pseudomonadati > Myxococcota > Polyangiales > Polyangiaceae > Sorangium > Sorangium sp. So ce176. The sequence continues at coordinate 7,184,423 of NZ_CP150371.1, read as the reverse complement.
GCCGGACGCCTGACCGAGGAGCGCCTCGCACGAGGGGGACTGCTCCCAGACGCCTTCCGGCACCTCGTCGCCGCCCGTGTGAAAGGTGGTGAGGGGCGCGCCGGCCTCGGCGTACATCGCGACGATGTCGCCAACGACCTTCTCGACGAACCTGTAGGTGGACTCCCGGCAGGGGTTCATCACGTTGTCGTGCCACATCTGCACGGACATGTACCGAGAGGGGTCGTCGCGATCGCTCAGCAGGTACTCCTCGGCTCCCTCCTGGTCTCCCTCGGCCGCGAGCCGCGCGTGGCGCGCCTCCATCGCCTTGACCGCGGCGCGGGCGTGGCCCGGCATGTCGATCGCGGGGATCACCTCGATGTGGCGCGCCTTCGCGTAACGAAGGATCTCCACGAACTCGGCGCGGGTGTAATGGCCTCTTCCGCTCGATTGGGGCGATTCCGGGTCAGGGCCGGAGCCGAACGAGGGGACGAGCTGGTCGCGGTCGTCCAGCGTGTGGCCGCGCCGGGCGCCGACCTCGGTGAGCTCGGGGAGGCCGCTCACCTCGACGCGGAACCCCTCGTCGTCGGTCAGGTGGAAATGGAACCGGTTCAGCTTGTAGAAGGCCATGAGGTCGAGCAGCTTCAGCACGGCCTCCTTGCGCTGGAAGTTGCGCGCGACGTCGAGGTGCATGCCGCGGTACGCGAAGCGCGGGGCGTCCTCCACAGTCACCGCGTCGATCGCGATCTCCGGCTGGGCGGCCTGGTACGCCTCCACGGGCGCGAGGGCGCGCAGGCTCTGGATCCCGTAGAAGACCCCGGCCGCGTCGCTGCCCACGATCGCGATGCCCTCCTCGGTCACCGTGAGGCGGTAGGCCTCGTCGCCCGCCTGCCGCGGCCGGCCGCCGACGTCGAGCGCGCCCGTCGTCAGCGAGATCGCCGCCGTCCCGGCGGGCGGCGCGCCCTCGCGGACCTCCGGCGCGTCGCCGAGCAGCGTCCCCAGCGCCTCGGCCAGGAAGGCCGCCTCGGCCTGGAGCCCGGCAGCATGAACGATGGGCACGGCGGACGACAACACAAGCGCTCCGGCGCCTGCCTCGAGGTGCACGGGCGAGGGGACGATCCTGTCCACGTCGGCCGCCGGGAGCAGGCGGACAGCCTGGTTATCGTGATAGCGAGACTCCGCCGTCGGCACGGGCGTGATGTCGCCGGGGAACCTGTCGGTCTGCTTCTCCTCCACGAACGGCGCGACGGTCTCCGAGCCGACCGCCTCCGGCGTGGAGGCCACGCCCGCTTCATCCGTGAACACGAAGTAGAAGCCCGCGGGCGCGTCCGTCTCCTTGATGGCCCAGAACGACGCATCGAAGGGGATGACAACGCTCTCGTGCTGTTGCACCGGCTGGAAGGCCTGGGTCGGCTCCATCTTGAAGAAGTCGCCGTTGATGTGGGTGACCTTCACCCCCGCTGGCAGGCTCTCTGGCACGATGGTGCGGACGAAGTTAAAATAGAGCGTCCAGCCGCTGTTCCCGAGCGCGACCGATCCATGGTTGGTGATCGTCAGCGCCGAGCCGAAGCTCACGGCGGGGTCCTTTGTGTTGTCCAGTACCTCCCAGCGCACGGCGATGTCGGCGCCCGACGGGCGCTGCTGCGCCGAGTCGCCGCCTGCGCCGGTGCCGCCGTCGCCGCCGGCACCACCGACGCCGGTGCGGCCACCGCCGCCGCCGCCGTCACCGCCGCCGCCGTCACCGCCCGTGCTGGTGCTCATCGTGGTGCTCCCCGTGGACGAGGGGGTCTCGTCGTCGGCGCACCCTGCCATGAACAGGGCCGCGGCGAGCAGCCCAAATCGGAAAACAGGCCTTCGCATGGCGCACTCCTACAGTGTTTTGGTGACCTTCTTCAGCCGTCTCGGCGCGTCGGGGTCCAGCCCTCTGGCCTCGGCCAGGGCAGCGGCCGCGAGATAGAACGCCTGTACCTGACAGAGCGGGTCGAGCAGCTCGTGGGGTGACTCGGGCACCGCGAGATCCACCCCCGGCAGCCCGGCAGGGCCCACCAGGATCACCTTCGCTCCCTGCCCCCGGAAGTCCTCCGCCACCCGGACGAGGCCGGCCTGGGCCGGGCCGCGCGGGGCGAAGATCAGGAGGGGAAACCGCTCGTCGATGAGGGCCATCGGCCCGTGCTGCACCTCGGCGACAGTGAACGCCTCGGCGTGGAGTCCGCACGTCTCCTTGAACTTGAGCGCCGCCTCCAGCGCGATGGAGAAGCCCGGCCCCCGCCCGAGCACGAGCAGGCGCTGCTCGCCGGCCAGCGCGCCAACGAGCGGGCCGACGTCGCCCTCGCTCGCGGCGGAGAGGGCGTCCGGCAGCGCGCGCAGCGCGTCGAGCAGGGCGGCGTCCTCCTTCCAGCACGCCACCAGCCGGGCCATGGCGCTCAGGCTGGCGATGAAGCTCTTCGTGGCGGCGACGCTGCGCTCGGGGCCGGCGCGCAGGGGGAGCGTCGACGCAGCGACCTGGGTGAGGGGCGAGCCGAGCTGGTTGATCATGGCCGCCGTCAGCGCGCCCGCGGCGCCGCAGGCCTCCAGCGTGCTCACCACGTCCGGGCTCTGCCCCGACTGCGACACAGCGACAGCCAGGGCGCCCGGGAGCCGCAGCGGCGCGCGGTAGAGCGTCACCACCGAGGGCGGCAGGCTCGCGACAGGGCAGCCGAGCTGCGTCATCGCGAGGTAGGCGAGGTAGCTCGCGGCGTGATCCGAGCTGCCGCGGGCGATCGTGACAACCGACGGCGGCGGCGCCGCGCGCAGGCGGGCGCCGAGCGCGCTGTAGGCCGGCTCGTCCTGGGTGAGCTGCTGCGCCACGACCTCCGGGGCGGAGCGGGCCTCCTCGGCCATGATGGAGCTCGTCCGGCTACTCAAGGGGCTCTCCCTCCACGAGGACCCGCCGCAGGGCGAGGTCCTCGTCCACGACCAGCAGATCGGCGAAGCAGCCCGGCGCGACGCGCCCTCGGTCCGCGAGGCCGAGGTGCTCGGCCGGGAACTGGCTGCAGCGGCGCGACGCCTCGGCCACGGAGAGCCCGAGGCCGACGAGGTTCTTGAAGGCCTGGTGCATCGTCAGGCAGCTCCCTGCCAGCGTCCCGTCGGCGAGCCGCACGCTGTTCTGGCACTTCGTGACCGCGTGCGCGCCGAGCTGGTACGGCCCGTCCGGCATCCCCGAGGCCGCTGTGCCGTCGGTCACGGCGTAGAGCCTCGGGATGCAGCGCAGGGCGGCCCGGATGGCGCCCGGGTGCACGTGGACGAGATCCGGGATCAGCTCGGCGAAGTCGCCGTGGGCGAGCGCCGCCCCCACCGCGCCGGGCGCGCGGTGGTGCAGCCCGTTCATCGCGTTGAAGAGGTGGGTGAAGCCGCTCGCCCCCGCCGCGAGGGCCGCCACGACGTCCTCGTAGCTCGACAGCGTGTGCCCGATCTGGACCCGTATCCCGAGCTCGACGAGCTCGCGGGTGAGCTCCAGGTGGCCGGTGAGCTCCGGCGCGAGGGTGAGCACGCGGATCGGGGCGATGGCGTGCAGCGCGAGCGCTGCCGCGAGCGCGGCGTCGAGGTCGCCGCCCGCCACGCACGGGGGCTGCGCGCCCAGCCGACCCGGGTTGAGGAACGGGCCCTCGAGGTGCACGCCGAGCACGCGCGCCTCGCCGCGGCGGGGCGCGTCCATGGCGGCCCGGATCGCGCGAAGGGCGAGGGCGATCTCCGGCATGGGGGCCGTCATCGTGGTGGCGAGCAGGCTCGTGGTCCCTGTCGCCGCGTGCGCGCGGGCCATCCCCCGGGGCGCGTCGCCGCCCTCCATGACGTCCCGGCCGCCGCCGCCGTGGACGTGCAGATCGAGGAAGCCGGGCAGGATCCAGGGCCCCCCGGCGGGCCCGGAGATCGGGGCGCCCTCGACCTCCTCGACGTGCGCGCCGAAGCGCACGCGCCCGCGGAGCCAACCGTCCGGCGTGAGGATGTTGCCTTCCAGATCCACGGCATCACCCCTTGAGCTTCTGCTCGAGCGCGGCGGCGTAGCGCGGCGCCTCGGGGCCGACCAGCAGGTGGACGATCCGGTCCGGGAGCCGCATCACGCCCTTCACGCTCGCCGCCTGGAGCGCCGCCTCGTCGACCGGAGCGTCGTCGGCGAGCTCGACGCGCACGCGCCCGCTCGAGAACCCTTCCACGGACAGGACGTTGGCGGCGCCGCCGAGCGCGGCGAGCCAGCGCTCGACCCGCGCCGAGAGCGCGGCGGAAGCGCCCTCGCGCGCGGCGCTCGCCGCCTTGCGCACGCCCGACGCGGCCGGCGCGGCCGTCGGCGCGGCCGCCGCGCTCGGCGCGTCGACCCGGAGCTCCCGCATCTCCCTCATCTCCCGCGCGACCGACTCGGCCATCGGGCCGAGGATCACCTGCAGGCCGTCCGTGCCCGGGCGCACGACGCCCTTCGCGCCGAGCGCCTTCAGGTCCGCGTCCTTCACGAGATCGCGGTCGACCATGACCAGGCGCAGGCGGGTGATGCACGCGTCGAGCTCGCGGATGTTCGCGTGGCCTCCCAGCGCCCGCAGGAGCTGCCCGGCGAGCCCGCCGTCGGCCTCGGCCCCGGCGCGGGGCGCGCCCCCGGCGGCCTCCGCGCTCGTCGCCGCCTCGCGGCCCGGCGTCGCCAGGTTGAACCGCTCGATGCAGACGACGAAGAGCCCGTAATAGACGACCGCGTAGGCGAGGCCGACCGGCACGATCATCCAGCCCTTGGTCGAGAGGCCGTAGTTGAGCGCGTAGTCGATGAACCCGGCGGAGAAGCTGAAGCCGTGCTTGACGCCGAGCACGTCGAGCAGCGCCAGCGAGATGCCGGTCAGCACGGCGTGGACGGCGTAGAGCGCCGGGGCGAGGAACATGAACGCGAACTCGATGGGCTCGGTGATGCCCGTCAAGAAGGCGGTCAGCGCGGCCGAGAGCATCACGCCGAAGGTGGCCTTGCGGTTCTCCGGGCGCGCGGTGCGGTAGATCGCCAGGCACGCCGCCGGCAGGCCGAACATCATCACCGGGTAGAAGCCGGCCATGAACACGCCCGCCGAGGGATCGCCGGCGAAATAGCGGTTCAGATCGCCGGTGACCACGCCCTTCGCGCCCTCGAACGAGCCGACCACGAACCAGGCGAGGTTGTTGAGGATGTGGTGCAGCCCGGTCGGGATGAGCAGGCGGTTCAGGACGCCGAAGCTGAAGGCGCCGATCGGCCCCGAGGCCACGACCCAGCCGCCGATCGCGTCGATGCCGGCCTGCACGGGCGGCCAGACGACGCCGAGCACGAGCGCGAGGGCGAGGCTCGCGCCGCCGGTGACGATCGGCACGAAGCGGCTGCCGCCGAAGAAGCCGAGGAACGCGGGCAGCTTCGTGTCGCGGAAGCGGTTGTACATCGCCCCCGCGAGGACGCCGGCGAGGATGCCGGCGAGGACGCCCATCTTGATCTTGTCGTTGATCGTCTTCACCCCGCCCGTGATCACGAGGTAGGCGATCATCCCGGAGAGCCCGGCCACGCCGTTCTTCTCGTGCGCGAGGCCGACGGCGATGCCCACGGCGAAGATCAGCGCCAGGTTGTCGAAGATCGCGCCGCCGGCCTGGGCGACGAACGCGATGTCGAGCACGTCGGGCTGCCCCAGCCGGAGCAGCAGGCCCGCGACAGGAAGCACGGCGATGGGCAGCATCAGCGCCTTGCCGATGCGCTGCAGCTCGTTGAACCCTCTCATTCGAAGCTCCTTCTCCCGTGGGCGGGGCGGCCCTCGCGTCGCGCCGGCGACGGCCCCCGGCCCGCATGCTGCGGCGGAATCACGGATGACGCTCAGCCGGGGCGCGCGCCCGGCGCGAGCAGCGCCCGCACCTCGGCCGCGGTCCCGAGATCGAGCGCGGCCTTCGCGAGCTCCCGGCACCTCGCGGCGTCGAGCTCGCGGATCTTCGACTTCACCTCCGGCATCGCCTGGACGCTGACGCTGAGCTCCGTCACGCCGAGGCCGATCAGCACGGCCACGGCCTCGGGATCGCTCGCCACCGCGCCGCAGATCCCCACGTGGCGCTCGCGCCTCTGCGCGGCCTTCACGGTCGCGTCGATGAGCCGGAGCACAGCGGGGTGCAGCGCGTCCTGCCGGCCGGCGAGCCGCGGGTGGGTGCGGTCCATGGCCAGCGTGTACTGGGTGAGATCGTTCGTGCCGATCGAGAAGAAATCGACCTCCGCCGCGAACCGATCGGCCTGGATCGCGACCGACGGCACCTCGACCATCACGCCGAGCTCCACCGGGGGCGACCCGGCGCGCCGGCGCTCCTCCTCGAGCACCTGCTTCGCCTCCAGGAGCTCGTCGAGGCTCGAGACCATGGGCAGGAGGACGCGGTGCGCGCCCCGGACCCGGGTCGCGAGGATCGCGCGGAGCTGGCCGCGCAGGATCGTCGGGTGGAGCGCGCCGATGCGCAGGCCGCGGATGCCGAGGAGCGGGTTGTCCTCGGCGGGCAGCGGCATGTACGAGAGCGGCTTGTCGCCGCCGACGTCGAGCGTGCGGATGGTGAGCGGTCGATCGCCCAGCGCGTCGGCGATCGCCTGGTAGGCGGCGGTCTGGTCGGCCTCGGTCGGCGCGGTGGCGCGATCGAAGAACATCAGCTCGGTGCGCAGGAGGCCCACGCCCTCGGCCCCGAGCCGGACGGCCGTGCGCGCGTCGTCGGCGCTCGCGATGTTGGCGAGCACCGCGACGCGGACGCCGTCGCGGGTCACCGCGCGCTCCGCCGCGGCCGCCTCCTGCCGCGCGCGCAGGGCCCGGCGCGCCCCGAGCCGGTCGCGGTAGGCGTCGAGCTCGGCGTCGGTCGGGCGGAGCAGCAGCGCCGCCTCGCCGACGTCGAGCGCGTCGAGCACGGCCGTCGCGCCCGCCTCGAGGTCGAGCAGCGCGCCCGGGGCGCCGGCGAGGTACGGCACGCCGAGCGAGCGCGCCAGGATCGCCGCGTGCGAGGTGGTGCCGCCGAGCACGCTGACGAGGCCGGCGACCCCCTGGTCCGCGAGCCGCACGACCTCGGAGGGCGTCAGGGTCTCCGCGACGACGACGCTGCCCGCCGGCGCGGCCTGCGCCTCATCGCCGCCGGCGAGGTGCCGCAGCGCGCGGCCGCCCACGTCGCGCAGATCGTTGGCGCGCGCGGCGAGCAGGGGGTTCGACTGGCGCGCGAGCTCCCTGTACGACGCCATCACCGCCTCGCGCCACGCGAACGCGGCCGACTTGCCTTCCACGATGGCGACCTCGGCGCGCGTGATCACGTCCGGATCGTCGAGCATCGTGAGGTGCGCGCTGAAGATCTCGGCCTGCTCGGCGCGCTTGCCCGACCCGGCGACGAGCAGCTTCAGCTCGAGCCGGGTGTGCGAGAGCGCCTTCTGCAGGCGCGCGAGCTCCGCCTCCGTGTCGGTCGCGTGCTCCTCGACCTCGACGGCGAGCGGGTCGATCTTGCAGACGGGGCCGATGGCGAGGCCGGGCGCGGCGCTCACGCCGTGGAAGCGCCGCGCGTCATCCGTCGAGCGCGTCGCGCGCGGCGCGGGGGCGGGGGAGGCGGGGGCGGCGCGCTCGGGCGCGGCCGGGGCGGCGGAGAGGTCCTCGCCCAGGCCGCTGCGGACGAGCTCGACGAGGCGCGCGACGGCCCGCGCCGCCTCGCTGCCGCTCGCGACGATGCGCAGCTCGGCGCCCGGGCCCGCGCCCAGGTTCAGCAGCGCGACGACGCTCTTCGCGTTCGCGTTGCGGCCGGCGAGCTCCACGCTGATGGCGGCGGCGAACGACCTCGCCTCGCTCGCGAGCACCGCTGCCGGCCGCGCGTGGAGCCCGTGCGGGTTGGGCACCGCGACGACGGCGGAGGTGACCCCGACCGTGGCCCGCGGCGGCGGCCTGGACGCGCCGGCCTCGCCCGCGCTCGACGCCCGCTGCGCGTCGTCCGCGGCCCTCCGCCGGGGGCCCACGCTCATGAGGCGGCTCGCGCCGGCCGTGGCCACGCCGCTCGCGCGCTCGACGATCGCGCTCGCCTCGCCGCTCAGGAGGATGATCTGCGTGAGCAGGCTGGGCGCGCTGCGGAGGATGTGGTCGGCGTCGAACTCGAGGAGCGCCTGGCCCGCGGAGACCCTGTCCCCCTGCTCCACCAGCGCCGTGAAGCCCTCGCCCTTCAGGCCGACGGTGTCGATGCCCACGTGGATCAGGATCTCGACGCCGCCCGCGGCGCTCAGGGTGATCGCGTGCCGCGCCGCGTGGAGCTGGGTCACCGTCGCGTCGCAGGGGGCGAGCAACGTGCGGGTGGTCGGGTCGATCGAGATGCCGTCGCCGACCACCTTGTCGGCGAAGACCGGATCGGGGACCGACTCGATGGGCACGATGGGACCGGAGAGCGGTGCGAGGAGCGTCAAGAATTCGCCGGGGTGCATTTCGGCGGCGATCCTACCCCGATGCGCCTCGGCGGGTTCCTGGCTGGGGAGCACGATGGTTCCGTCCACAAATCCGCATACGAGCAAGCGTCGTGCCCCGCATCTCGACCGCGTGCTGCCGGCGGGATGATCGAGGAAGAGCGCTGAACCGGGCCATCGCCGCGCGATCGGCGGGATCGCTGGGGGCGATCCGGGGGCTCTCCCGCGATCGGGGGGATCGCACGGTGATCTCCGGGATCACCCCCCTCGCAGGCCAGGGTCGCCGGGCGCGATCGCGGCGCGCCTCCTCATGGCGGCGCTCGAAACGGGGGCGCCGCGGGGCGGTGGCGCCGAGCGTTGGTGTCATCGCCGGGACCGGTACGCCAGTTGCTCATTGGTTTTGCAACGTTTGCAACGTTTGCAACAACCGGAGACCGGGACACCGGCACACCCAAGGAGATCAGCCATGAAGCTTTCCTCACTCACGACCCTGCCGATCTTTGCTGTCATGGCCCTGGCCGCCTGCGGCGGACTCGATAACGGAGATGGCCTTGGCCCCGATGGATCCGAGATCGACGCGACGGAGCAGGCCGCCACCGCCGCCTGGGCGCCGTACACAGCGTATGCGGTCAACTCCCAGGTAACCTACGGCGGTGTCACCTATAGCTGCATCCAGGCGCACACCTCTCTTCCGGGGTGGGAGCCGCCGATCGTCCCGGCGCTCTGGAACGTGGTCCGGGGTGGCACCAGCACGAGCACCACCACGACGAGCACGACAAGCGCCGGCGCTGGCGGCAGCGGCGGCTCGGGCGGCGGCGGCGGCTCGGGTGGCAGCGGCGGCTCGGGTGGCAGCGGCGGTTCAGGGGGCAGCGGCGGCTCGGGCGGCGGCGGTGGCGCGGGCGGCGGCGACGGCGGTGGCAAGAAGGTGATCGGCTACTTCGCGGAGTGGGGCGTCTACGGCCGCAACTACCACGTCAAGAACATCGACACGAGCGGGTCGGCCGCCAAGCTCACGCACATCAACTACGCCTTCGGCAACGTGGTGGGCAACCGCTGCCAGCTCGGCGACACCTACGCCGATTACGACAAGGCCTACAGCGCCGCCGACAGCGTCGATGGCGTCGCCGACACATGGGACGCGGGCGCGCTCCGCGGCAGCTTCAACCAGCTCCGCAAGCTGAAGCGGAAGCACCCGCACCTCAAGGTGCTGATCTCGCTCGGCGGCTGGACCTGGTCGGCCGGCTTCTCCGACGCCGCGCTGCCCGCGAACCGCGCCGCGTTCGTCTCGTCCTGCGTCGATCTCTTCATCAAGGATCCCCGCTGGGCCGGCGTGTTCGACGGCATCGACGTCGACTGGGAGTACCCGGCCGCCTGCGGCAGCACCTGCAACCAGCGCCCCGAGGACACCCAGAACTTCACGGCGCTGCTCGGCGAGTTCCGCAGTCAGCTCAACGCGGTGCGCCCCGGGCTGCTGCTCACCATCGCGGCGCCCGCCGGCATCGACAAGATCAACAAGATCCAGGTCGGCGAGATCCACCGGCACCTCGATTTCATCAACCTGATGACGTACGACATGCACGGCGCCTGGGAGAGCACGACGAACTTCCACTCACCGCTCTTCAACTCCGGGTCGAACCCCGCGAAGGCGCTGAAGTACAGCACCGACGAGGCGGTCGCGGCCTGGCTGAGCGGCGGGACGCCGGCGAGCAAGCTGGTGGTCGGGGTGCCCTTCTACGGCCGCGGCTGGACCGGCGTCGCCAGCGTGAGCCAGGGCGTGTGGCAGTCGGCCGCGGGCGCCGCCGCGGGCACGTACGAGGCGGGCATCGAGGACTACAAGGTCCTGAAGGCCAAGGGCCACCCCGGCTTCACCCACCCGGACACGAAGGCCTTCTATACCTTCAACGGGACGGAGTTCTGGAGCTACGACAGCCCGGCGTCGCTCGGCGTCAAGATGCGCTACATCAAGGACAAGGGGCTCGGCGGCGCGATGTTCTGGGAGCTGAGCGGCGACACATCGAACGGCGAGCTCATCTCCGCGGTGAAGAGCGGCCTGCGGTGATGGCCGGCGCCGCGCCGGGCAACGGGCCCGGCGCGCGCTGAGACCAGCTCCCCCGCCGGCGCGCCCTGCGCCGGCGGCCGGCGGAGAGCGAGCGACGATCCGCCGCTCGCGCGAAGCGCCGTGAACCCTCCCGGATCCTTGATGAACGGTGGATTGCTCTTCCCGGAGCGAAGCGTCACCGCCAGGCAGGGCCGAGCCGCGCGCGCATGGCCGAGATCGTCGCAGCGGCCATCCGGATCGACGACGCCGCGGGGCTCGAGGCCCTCTCGACGCGCCGCCTCACCGAGGCGGTGAATGCCGGCGCGACGTCCCCTACCGCCACGTGGCCAACAAAGACGAGCTCAATCAACCAGCGCGTGCAGCGTGGCTGTGCGGTGGGACGGCCACCACCCTCGCGCGCGCGCCGCAAGGGCCTGCCCCCTGGGGGCTGCGTCAGGGCGCTCCCGCGCTGCCTCGCAGCCAGAGCCCGACCGTCAGCGCGGCGGCGGCCACGAGCGCGGCGGCGGTCCGCACGTGGTTCCCTGCGGTCCAGCTCGTGATGTAGTCCGCCCATCGCCTCGCGCTCTCGGCGCTCGCCGGGTCGACCGCGGCGAGCGCGTTGTTGCGCGGCACATGGAACGTGAGCGTCTCGATGAACGTGCCGACCACGTAGAGCAGTCCGCCGGCGAGCGCCCAGCCGGCGCCTGGCTTCACCCACGTCAGGAGCGCCGCGATCACGAGGAGGACGCATGTCGCGGCGGTCCCCGTGAACACGCCGAGGAAGACGGGGTTGAGCACCACGACGTTGATGGATTGCATCGCGGCGATGCCCTGCGCGGGGGGCAGGCGGGCCAGCGCGCCCATGACGAAGGTCGAGAAGGCGAAAAAAGTGCCGGCCATCAGGCCGCTGCCGAGCGCCGAGACGAGGGTCAACGTGAAGAAGATGCTGTCGTTCATGGGGCGCTCGGTTGGCTGCTCGGGCTGACGCTGCCGCCGGAGGGGTGAGCAAGCTCGGCCGAACGTCGAGCCCGCCGCTCGCTCGAGAGCGAGGCCTGGCGGTCGAGCGATCCAGGAGCGCGGGCTCGTCGGCATCTCACATACCTGACCACGGCAGTGCTAGGGTGCCCCGCGTGCCGACGATCTTCACCAAGGGCGATCTCCTCAACACCCCGGATCTTCATGCGTACGCGCACGGCGTGAGCTGCGTGGGCAAGATGGACACGGGGATCTCCGTGGCGTTCAAGAAGCGCTGGCCGGGCCTGCTCCCGGCGTTCGAGCAGCGGAACGCCGAGCGGAAGCTCCAGCTCGGGGAGGCCTTCGTCTGGAGCGAGGGCGGCGACACGGTGTACAGCCTCGCGATCCAGGAGAGCGCCACGAAGAGGCCCTCGCTCGCCGCGCTCGAGCGCTCGCTCGCCGCGATGGTGACGCACGCCGCCGGGGCGGGGATCGCGCGGATCGGCGTCCCGCGCGTGGGCGCCGGCAAGACCGGCCTCGAATGGCTGCGCGTCAAGAGCATCCTCGTGAAGGTCGCGAACGACAAGCCGGTCACGCTCGTGGTCTACGAGCAGTTCGTGCGCGCCCAGGGCGCCTGACGCCAGCGTTGCAGGAAGTGATGCGCACCCGCGGCATCGAGACCGATGTGGCGGGCTGGGGCGGTTTGCCGGACGGCGAGAAGGTCCCAGCCGCCGCGCGCCGAGCGGTCCCGAGGAGCGCCGGGCTCGTTGCATCATGCGCGCCCCGGGGCTCCTTGCTGCAATCGCCATCGCTGCATCAGGGGACGGGACACTAGCGATTCTCTTCACCCGTCTCGAAGAGGACAGCGAACCCGCCCCAGATCATGCGCTTGCTGTCGAACGGCGCGTCCCCCATCTGCATGCGCGAGTCGCTCTGCATCTTCGCGTTCGCCTGGTCGCGCACCTCCTTCGAGGGCCACTCGATCCAGGAGAACACGATGGTCTCACCGGGCTCGGCCTTCACCGCGCCCTTGAAGTCGGTGATCTTGCCGTCCGGGACATCGTCGCCCCAGCACTCGACCACGCGCGTCGCGCCGTACTCCCTGAAGATCTGGGCGGCCTTCGCGCAGAGCTCGCGATAGGCTGCCTTGTTGCCCGCGGGGACCGGAACCACGAATCCGTCGACATAGCTCATGGGCGCGATTATGCGGATTGGCCGCGAGCGGCGTCAAGGAGAAGGCGCGCTCTCGCCGACGTCATCCCCGCTCGGACCTCCCAGCCCGCAGTCCTGGGTCCTCTGGACGAACGTGGCGCAGTCGTCGTTGCAAGGGGAGCTGCACCCCGCCGCGGGGACGCACAGTGCCAGCGAGATCACGGCCCAGACACGCTTCGTTTTCATCGAATGGAACCCTCAACTTTCAAGTCGCTGCGTCCAATCGCCCCGCGCTTGCCGGGCGCTTTGGCGTTTCGGCGCTTTGGCGTTTCGGCGCTTCGAGCGCACCAGCAGCGATGGAAAACTCGCGTTGCAAATGGGAATGCGAGCATGGTTGCCCTTCTGTGCTAACCGCTGCCGCGTATGCACTTCCGCTTCGATCAGCTCGGCAAGAACATCCTTCGTGATTTCTTCGGGCTCGTCGGCGCTGCCGAGACCGAGGTGGAGGTCCCGGCCGGCGATGCGCAGCGGATCGACGTCTGGCACGTGCCCGATCCCGCGCTGCTGGTCGCCCATCCCGAGATCGAGCCGGGGCTGTTGCGCTCGATGGCGGTCGAGCCCGGGATGGTGGAGGTCTTCAGCCAGGCCCTCGACGCGGCCGAGCTGCACGAGTGCCTGCGCAAGCGCTACCAGTGGCACCACACGCTCGAGCTGCGGGCGGAGCGGCGGCTGCCGCTGCCGGCCGCGTGGCTGCTGAGCGCCGGGCGGCCGGAGAGCGTGCTGCGCGGCTTCGGGTTCGCGGCGGGCCCGGCGGGCCTGTACGCCCCGGCGCCGGAGTGGCGGGTGCAGGTGGTGGTGATCGGCGAGCTGCCGCGCGAGCGCGGCACGGTGCTGTTGCGCCTGCTCGGCTCGGCACGGGTGCGCCGGATGGCGCTTCGCGACCTGACCGAGCTGCCGGGGGACGCGTGGGAGCGGCGGGTGGCGCTGCCGTGGCTGGTCCGGTTAAGCTTCGAGGTGCCGGCGGAGCTCCTTGCGGGGCTGCCGTCCGAGGAGAGGGATTTCATCATGGAAACCCGGGAGTGGTACGAACAAACGCTGAAACAGGCGGAGGAACGCGGGATCGAGCGCGGGATCGAGCGCGGGATCGAGCGCGGGATCGAGCGCGGGATCGAGCGTGGGATCGAGCGCGGGCAGCTCCGGATGACGGCTCGGCTGTGCGCGATGCGCCTCGGGCGGCCGCTCGCCGAGGCGGAGCAGGCGGCGCTCGCCTCGCTGCTGGATCGGCTCGGGGAGGAGCGGGTGGGTGAGGCGGTGCTCTCCTTCTCCGCCGAAGCCCTGGCTGCATGGCTCGCGGATCCGAGCGCGCGGTAAGTAGCCCACGACGCTCCAGCCGCGGCCTGTCGCTGCCGCACGGCAGCGGTCATGGTACCTTCGGCAGCAGGCCATGTCAGCCATCGAGCCCACGGTCCGCCCGCCCGCCGCGCCTCGCCGGACGACGCGGGCCCATGTCTACAGCCGCCCGCCCGAGCCGGTGTACTTCCCTGAGTCCGAAGAAGTGCCCGAGACGAATCGCCACCTGGAGCTCCGCACCGCGCTGTACCTGATCCTCAAGCGCGAGCTCGCGCACACGGCGACGCTCGGCTCCGATCAGTTCGTCTACTGGGACCCGCGTACCTCGAAGAAGCGCCTCGCCCCCGACGCCTTCGTCCGCCTGGGCGTTCCGCATCGGACCTTCCGCACGTGGAAGACCTGGCTGCACGGGGCGCCTGACCTCGGGGTCGAGATCGTGAGCGACTCGGACGAGGGGGAGCCCGACTGGGACGAGAAGCTCGAGCGCTACCGCGCCGCGGGCATCCGCGAGATCGTGCGCTTTCATCCCGAGGATCGCGAGCGACAGATCCGCATCTGGGACGCCCTGGATGGCGATCTCGTGGAGCGGGCGCCCGACGACCCGGATCTCCGCGCGTGCGAGACGCTCGGCCTCTGGTGGACCGTCGTGGAAGACCGAGCGCTCGGCCCGATGCTCCGGCTGGCGCGCGACCGCGAAGGCCACGATCTGCTGCCGACACCGGACGAGGCCGAGGCTCGGGCGCGCGAGGCCGAGGCCAAGGTACGCGAGGCGAACGAGAAGCTGGAGGCCGAGGTGCAGGCGCTGCGGGTGGAGCTGGCGCAGGCCAAAGGGAAGCGGCGGACGCGGCGACGATCGCCGGGGTGAGCCCGGGAGCGCCGGGGGCGCTGCGGCGCCGCAGCGGTGGACGCGCGCGGGTCAGCGGCCCGTCCTGTCGTTCGCCTTCGCGCCAAGGCGCAGCGCGCCCGGCAGGGAGGCCGCGGTCCGGAAGGACGACGGACGGACCGCCCACCTCTCCCCGCGCCGGTGATACCGTCGTCCCGCGATGGATCGCACGCTCGTCGACGAGGGCAGCTCCTCCCGCGACCCGGGCGCCGTGCCGCTCCCCCCGGGCGGCCTCGGGCACGCGCCCGGCGACGTGCTCGACCGCCGCTACCGGCTGCGCGTGCGCCTCGGCCGCGGCGGCTTCGGCGACGTGTGGCGCGCCGAGGAGCTCCTGCCCGACGGCGCCCCGTTCCGCGAGGTCGCCCTCAAGCTCCTCTGCTCCGACTTCGCGGACGCCGCGGACTGGGCCGACGAGGCCAAGCTCCTCGCCTCGTTCCGCCACCCCTCGCTCGTCACGATCTACGCCGCCGGCATCCTCCACGGCGCCCCGAGGACGCCGTTCGTCTCGATGGAGCTCCTCGAGGGCAGGAACCTCGCCGACCTCATCCGCTACCGGCGCCGCATCCCCTGGCGCCGCGTCGTGGCCTGGGCCCGCGACGTCGCCGGCGCGCTCGACGTCATCCACGCGCGCGGCGTCGTCCACCTCGACCTCAAGCCCGCCAACCTGTTCCTCACCCAGGACGGCGCCCTCAAGGTCCTCGACTTCGGCATCTCCCGGCGCGCCGGCGCCCCGCCGGGCGGCCCCGCCTCGCGCGCCCCCGGCGCGCCCCCGGCCGTCAGCCTCGGCGCCGGCAGCGGCGACGCCGGCAGCGGCAGCGGCCCCGCCGCCCCCGGCAACGACCTCGGCACCGCCGCCTTCCTCGCCGAGCGCGACGTCTACGCCTCCACCCGCCGCGCCTTCGCCGGCGCGGACAGCCCCGCCGCCGCGCGCAACGTCATCGGCACCCCCGGCTTCATGGCCCCCGAGGTGCTCGAGATGACCGAGCCCACCGCCGCCACCGACGCCTACGCGCTCGCCGTCTGCATCGCGCAGCTCACCACCGGTCGCCTCCCGCACGACGTCCCCGACGAGCCCGACGACTGCTCCGACCCCTCGAGCGTCACCGCCTGGTGGACCGAGCTCCGCAGCGCCACCCTGCGCGGCGCCATGCGCGACCTCGGGCGCGACCCCGCGCGCCTCCCGCGCGGCCTCGTCGCCCTCCTCACCCGCCTGCTCTCCGTCGACCCCGCGCACCGCCGCGTCGCCCCGGGGCGGCTCAAGCAGCTCCTCGACGAGGTCTGGGAGCGCCCCCACGGCGTCCCCGACCGCCCGTACCGCGGCCTCGACCCGCTCTCGTCCACCGACGAGGGCCTGCTGTTCGCGCGCGACGACGACACAGCGCGCCTCGGGCGCGAGCTCGAGTTCGAGCCGTGCGTCATCCTCCAGGGGCCGCGCGGCTCCGGCAAATCCTCGCTCGCCTCCGCCGGCCTCGTCCCCCACCTCGCGCGCCGCCACGCCGACCACAAGGACGACTGGATCGAGGCGCGCCTCACCCCCGGGGACGACCCCGACAGCGCGCTCGCCCGCGCGCTCGCCGCCGTCTCGCCCGACCTCGAGACAGCCGACCTCGACGCGCTCACCCGCTTCTGCATGGCGTCGGCCGTCGGCGTCGCGCTCGTCGTCGACCCCATCGCCCCCCTCGGCGGCGGGCGGCTCGCCGCCCTCGTTGGCGCGCTCGCCGCCGGCGAGGCGCGCCGAGGGCTCCGCCTCATCGGCGTGCTCGACGAGGCCGACGAGCGCGCCGCCGCGCTGCTCGCCACGCCCGCCGGCGAGGGCCTCCGCGCCGCGCTGCGCTACGTCGGCCTCCCCGCCGCCGCCGCCGTGAAGGACCTCGTCGCTGGCCCCGCCCGGCTCGCCGGCGTCGAGGTCCGCGGCCTCGCCCAGGTCGCCGCCGAGGTGCAGCGCGAGCTCCGCGGCGGCGGCGCCGCGCTCTCGTTCGTGGCGCTCGCCCTCGCCGACTGGTGGCGCGCGCGCGACGGGCGCGGCGCGCTGCGCGGCGAGGTCTGGCAGGAGCTCGGCGGCGTGCGCGGCGCCCTCGCGCGGCACGCCGACGCCGCCCTCGCCGCCCTCGCCCCGGACGACCGCGCCGTCGCCGACGAGGCGCTGCTCCGCCTCGCCGCCGTCGACGGCTCGCGCGTCCGCTGGGTCGAGGCCGAGCTCGTCGAGGCCGTCGCCGCCCCGCCCGCCGACGTCGAGCGCGTCCTCGGCGCCCTCGAGCGCGCGCGGCTCCTGAGCCGCCGCGACGGCGCCGTCGAGCTCGCCCACGAGGCGCTCGCCTCGAGCTGGCCCCGCCTCGCGTCCGCCCGCGCGCGGCACATGGACAGGCTCATCCTGCTCGAGCGGCTCCGCGAGGCCGCCGACGTCTGGGACCGCTCGGGCGAGCACCCCGACTTCCTCCTGCGGCGCGACCTGCTCGATCAGGTCAGCGCCGGCGCGACAGACGTCGCGCGGCTGCCGCGGCGCGAGCAGGCCCTCGTCCGCGAGAGCCTCCGGCGCGCCCGCGCCCAGCGCGCCCGGAAGCTCGGCGCCGCCGCGGCGCTCGGCCTCGCTGTCGGCGCGGCGTTCGCGGCGGAGCGGTGGGTCGCCGCGCGCCAGGCCAGCGTCGAGGCGGCGCGCCGCGCGGCCGAGGAGCGCGCCGACCTCGCCGAGCTCACCGGCAAGGCGCGCCGCACCGAGGACCCGTACCACCGCGCCGCGTGGATCACCGCGGCCCTCGCGCGGCGCGCCGACGACGCCGCGCTGCCGCTCGACCTCGCGACAGCGGTCCTCGACCTGCCGCGCGCGCACTTCCTGACCGTCGACAGCGTGGTGGGCCCGGCGCTGCCGTGGGACGACCGCTGGGTCATCGCCGGCGCTCCCGGCGGCGCCCTGCTCGTCGCCGACCTGCGCCCGCCCGATCCGCAGGTCATCGACGACGTCCCGCTCGACGCCGACCCGGACAGCGTGACGCGCGCCAGGTCCCCGCGCGTGATCGCCCTCCGGCCGCACGACGCCCCGCACGTCGAGCGGGCGCCGTTCGCGTTCGACACGGCGCTGGCCACGCGCTCGGTCACGGGCGAGGTCCGCGTCTTCCGGCTGCGGGAGGGCGGCACCGTCGCGCTGGCCGCTGTCGCGCCCGTGCGCTGCAGCAGCGCCGTGCACGCGGCCGAGGCCGCGCCCGTGCTCGCCTGCTCGACCGACGGCGGCATCGCGCGCTGGGACATGCGCCGCGGCGCCGGCGCCGATGCCGTCGACAGGCACCCCTTCCGCGGCAACGTGCTCGGCCTCTCCCCCGACGGCGCGCGCGTCGCGGCGGTGCTCGGCCGCCGGGCGCTGCTCTGGGCGCCGGGCGCGGGCGCGGCCGCGGGCGCCGAGATCACCCTCGCCGCCCCCGCCGTGCTCGGGCGCTTCAGCCCGCGCGACCCCGTGATCGCGCTCGTCCAGCAGGGCAGGACGTCGATCTACGCCCTCGACAGGCCCGACGCCCCGCTGTTCGAGCTCGACACCGACCCGGCGCCCGCCTCCGCGCGCTGGGACGCGGGCGGCCTCGATCTCGGCGTCTGCGGCGGCGGCGCCGGCGCCGGCGGCGCCTGGCACTACCTCCGCAAGGGCGGGCGCGCCGCGGCCGACCCGCCGCCCGAGGGCTCGCCGTGCGAGCCGCCCCCGGCCCGGCGCGCGCCGCGGACGCTGCGCGCGCGCGGCGAGGCGTCCGACGTCGCCGCGCGCGACGTCGGCCCGCACGTCCTCCTCGGCGCGTGGCGGCTCCCCGACCGCCGCGTGCTCACGCGCGACCTCGTCCTGTTCAACCCGGGCCCGCCCGCCGCCGAGCGCCTGCTCCGGTTCGAGGGGCTCGATCCGCAGGGCGGACCGGAGCTCCGCGACGCGGGCGCCTCGGCCGCCGCCGTGCTGCGCGGCGGCGGCGCTGTCGCCGTCCAGCTCGGCGCCGAGGTGCGCCTGTACAGCGAGGCCTCGCGGCGCCGCACCGCCGCGCGGCGCGGTCATCTCCTGCGCGCCTGCGACGACGGCCGCCTCCTGTCGTACCGCCGCGACCAGGGCGTCTGGGCGCTGTTCGACGCGGCGACCGACCAGCTCGTCGAGGTGGTGCCGAGGGCGCCCGCGTTCGTGCTCGGCGTCGACGCGGCCTGCCGCACGCTGTTCACGCAGGAGCTCGACGGCAACCTGCTCGCCACGTCGCTCCGCGACCTCTCGTCGCGCACCATCGCGGTGACCGACGGCTACGTCTACGAGGCGCGCCCGAGCCCCGCGCGCGGCGACGTCGGGCCCGGGCTGCTCCTCGCGTTCAGCTCGGGCGCGGTGGCGCGCATCGACGAGGCGCGCGGCGAGGTGCGCGTCCTCGGGTACGCCACGCCGCGCGCGACGGCGATCGCGGACGGCCCCCTGCCGGGCGACGTCGCCTTCGCCGACACGACGGGCGTCGTCGTCGTCCGCCGCGCCGGCGTCGCCGAGCGGGTGCTCGACGGCGTGACAGGGGCCGAGTGGGAGGACATCGCCGCCGCGCCCGACGGCAAGACCCTGCTGCTCTCGTCGGCCGACCGGCTCGCCGTGCTCGACCTGGAGCGTCGCGAGATCGTCGGCGCCATGCCGTCCGAGGGCCGCGAGCGGCTCGCCCCCTGGGACGCCGAGGGCTCGGTGCTCTCGTGGTCGTTCGGGCGCGTGGGCGGGCCGAGCGGCCTGGTCGTCCCCCGCGGCCTGCCGCTCGCGCAGCGGGTCGGAGAGGCCGTGTCGAACCTGAGGGCCGAGGGCAAGCGGCTCGTCGCGCGCCAGTGAGATCAACGCGGATTGTTGTAGGGCGCCCGCTCACCTGCGCGATCGCGAGCGGGCCGAGGGGATTGGATCTGCCCGTGAAACGCCGTACGCTGCTTCAATCGTGCCAGCGCCTGAACCGAGCCAGAATGCTTCATTGTTCCTGTGCATCACGTTCTTCCCGAGCGAGCGGCTGGCCACCGCGGTGCTGCGGCTCGTCTCCAGCTTCTGCGGGATGGTGCTGGACGACGCGAACGTGAGCTCGAGGTTCTACATGGCCGCGCACGAGCTCGCCGAGAATATCACCAAATATTCGGCCGGCCCCAGGGTCAGCCTGGAGCTCGCGCTGGAGGAGGGCGAGAGCGCCTGTATCATGAAGATCCGCGCGCGGAACGAGGCGTCTCCGGAGCGGCTGCGCGAGGTGGAGCGGCGCCTCCTCGAGCTGAAGACGGCGGCCGATCCGGTGAAGCACTACGATGACCTCATCTGTGAGACAGCGATGCTGGAGGGGGTGTCGGGGCTCGGCCTCGCGCGGGTGCGCGCCGAGGGCGGGCTCGACGTGGACTACAGGATCGAGGGGAACGAGCTGACGATCATCGCGCACGCGCCGGTTGGGAGGTGGAGGGTAGATGAGAAGCTTGAGGGTTGAGCCCGTCGTCACGGAGAGCTTCGGGATCGAGCCGGCGCTGAGGGACGACTCCCTCCGCGTCAAGCTCACCGGCACGGGCGACATGACGGCGGTCGCGCCGCTCGGCCTGTTCCTCAAGGACCTTCAGGCCGAGGCGGCGCGCCTGCGCGTGAGCGCCGTCGAGTTCGACGTGAGGGCCCTTTACTTCCTGAACTCGAGCTGCCTGAAGGCGTTCATCAGCTTCATCTGCGGCCTGCCGGGCCTCGGGCTACGGTGCAAGGTCGAGTTCGTGACGGACGCGCGGCTCGGCTGGCAGCGGCGGAGCCTGGCGGCGCTCGAGCGCATGTCGCCGGAGCTCGTCTCGATCACGGACACTTGACCCGAGAGCCGCAGGCCATGACGAAGAAGCGCCGGACGATCGCCCTCCTGATGGACTACGTACGAGGCGAGTACCAGTCCGAGGTGCGCTTCGGGGTCGAGCGCGCCGCCGAGACGCACGACGTCAATCTCCTCGTCGCCTTCGGCGAGACGCTCGCGCTCCCCGGGACGACAGCGTCGGCGCAGAACAGCATCTATCGGCTCATCGGCCCGGAGACGGTCGACGGCATCATCGTCGCCTCGACGACCCTCTGCCACCACGTCGGCATCGAGGGCATGCAGCGGTTTTGCCGCTCCTACGCCCCGCTGCCCGTCTGCAGCGTCGGGATGGCGATCGAGGGCGTCCCGAGCCTCGTCGTCGACAACGCCCTCGGGATCGAGATCTCCGTCAGGCACATGGTCGACGACCACGGTCGCCGGCGCATCGCGTACATCGGCGGCCCGGCCAACAACGAGGAGGCGGGCGTGCGCGCCACCGCGTACTGGCGGGCGCTCGCGGAGCGATCTCTGCCCTTCGACGAGCGGCTCTTCGCGTTCGGCGCGTTCACCATCGACACCGGGCGCGCCGCGATGCGCGAGATCCTGGGGCGCGGGGTCGAGTTCGACGCCGTTGTCGCCGCCAACGACAACATGGCCCTCGGGGCGATCGAGGTGCTCCAGGCGCGCGGCATCAGCGTCCCGAAGGACGTCCTCGTGTGCGGCTTCGACGACGTGGCCATCGCGCGCTTCACGAAGCCGTCCCTGACCACCATCGGCCAGCCCATCAAGCGGCTCGGCGCGCGCGCCCTGGACACGATCCTGCGCATGATCGACGGCGCCCCCGTCGTGGAGCGCAGCCTGTTCCCGGTCGAGCTCGCGCTGCGCGAGTCCTGCGGCTGCGGCTACCCGGCGGAGACAGCGGGCGCGCCCTCCGGCATGGCGCGGCGCGCGCCGCTCCCGCCCGCCGACCAGCGGGCCGACCTCGAGCGCCTCCTCGAGAAGAGCGTCGCGATCCCGGCCGGCTCGCTCCGCGGCTGGGCCGGCGCGCTCCTGTC
Organism: Sorangium sp. So ce176; assembly: GCF_051519835.1. NCBI lineage: Bacteria > Pseudomonadati > Myxococcota > Polyangiales > Polyangiaceae > Sorangium > Sorangium sp. So ce176. Next base: position 7,162,837 of record NZ_CP150371.1, on the reverse strand, counting down.
GGCGCTCGAGGAGGAGCTCGCCGGGGGAGAGGCGGGCGAGGGCCGCTTCCTGCGCGCGCTCGAGGCGCTCCTCGACGCGGCGGGGCGCGAGGGCGCGATCCTCGAGCACTTCCAGGGCGTGATCACGCTGCTGCGCGAGCGGTTCCGCCCCGGGCCCGGGGAGCGGCGGGACGCCGCGCTGGAGGAGGCGCTCGAGCGGATCTGGCACGGGGCGCGCGTCGTCATCGGCGGCGCGTCCGTGCGCGCCGAGGGGCAGAAGCGGCTCAACGTGGAGCTCGCGTCGCTCTACCTGAGCTGGAGCGCGCGGAGCTTCTCGACCTGCCTGAGCCTGCCCATCCTGCGGCGCATGATGGCGTCGGAGCTGCCGAGGATGCAGTTCTCGCGCGTCGCTGTGTCGCTCTACGACGACGCGCACCGCGACATGCTGAAGCCCCTCTTCCTGATGGAGGACGGCCTCGAGCTGGATCCCCCTTCGGCCCGCTTCCCGGCGCGCTGGCTCGTGCCCTCGGGGTTCTTGAAGGACGACGAGCGCTGGAGCATGGTCGCGCTCCCTGTCGCCTTCGGCGACACGGAGAAGTTCGGCGTCGGGGTGCTCAACAGCGGCGCGAACGAGCTGGTCTATGACGCGCTCCGCCTCCAGATCGGCTCCGCGGTCAAGGCCGCGGCGCTGCACTGGGAGGTCGTGCGGCAGGTGGAGCTGCGCGAGCGGCTCGAGCAGGAGAAGGTCCGCCAGGAGAGCGTCGTCGCGGCGCGCATCCAGACGACGCTGGTGCCGCCGCTGCTCTCGGTCGAGGGGCTCGACCTCTGCGCCGTCATGAGGCCGGCCGCCGAGGTGGGCGGCGACTACTACGATGTGCTCGCGACCCCCCGGGGCGGCTGGCTCGGCATCGGCGACGTCGCGGGGCACGGCCTCGCGGCGGGGCTCGTGATGCTGATGATCCAGAGCATGATCTCGGCCCTCACGCGCAGCGATCCGGAAGCCAGCCCGGGCGAGCTCGTCTCCGCCGTCAACGCGGCCGTGTACGAGAACGTGCGCAGCCGCCTGAAGCGGGACGAGCACGCGACCCTGCTGCTCCTGCGGTACGAGCGCGACGGGCGCGTGACGTTCGCGGGGGCGCACGACGACATCATCGTGTGTCGCGCGCGCACGCGGCGCTGCGTCTGCATCCAGAGCTCCGGCGTCTGGATCGGCGCGCTGCCCGTCATCGACGCGATGACGCGAGACGCCGAGTTCCTCCTCGAGGACGGAGACGTGCTCGTGCTGTACAGCGACGGTGTCACCGAAGCGCGCAACGCGCACCGCGAGCAGTTCGGCCTGGAGCGGCTCTGCGCCACGATCGAGTCCGCGCAGGCGTCGCCCGTCGAGGCGATCCGCGATCGCATCCTGAGGGACGTCGACGGCTGGTGCCCGAGCCCCGATGACGACATCACGATCGTCGTGGCGAGGTACAGCGCGCCGCGCCCGCTGGCGCCCGGTTCCGCCGGCTCTCCTACATGAACGCCATGTTCCGTCCCGCGCGCAGAAGGGATTGGATCCGGATCGAGAAAGCCGTACGCTGATCGAATCGTGCCAGTGTCCGAACCGAGTCAGAACGGCTCACTCTTCTTGTGTATCACGTTCTATCCGACCGAGCGGATGGCCAACAGCGTGCTTCGGCTGGTGTCCAGCTTCTGTAGCATGGTGCTGGACGACGCGAATGTGAGCTCGAGGTTCTACATGGCCGCGCACGAGCTCGCGGAGAACATCATCAAGTATTCCAGCGGCCCCAGGGTCAGCCTCGAGCTCGCGCTCGAGGAGCGCGACAGCTCGTGCGTCATGAAGATCTGCGCGCGGAACGAGGCGTCTCCGGAGCGGCTGCGCGAGGTGGAGCGGCGGCTCTTCGAGCTGAAGACGGCGGTCGATCCGGTGAAGCATTACGACGATCTCATCACCGAGACGGCGATGGTAGAGGGGGTGTCAGGGCTCGGCCTCGCGCGGGTTCGCGCCGAGGGCGGGCTCGACGTGGACTACAAGATCGAGGGGAACGAGCTCACGATCATCGCGCAAGCGCCGGTCGGGAGATGGAGGGTAGATGAGCAACTTGAGGGTTGAGCCGGTCGTCACGGAGAGCTTCGGGATCGAGCCGGCGCTGAGGGACGACTCCCTCCGCATCAAGCTCACCGGCACGGGCGACATGGCGGCGGTCGCGCCGCTTGGCAGCCTCCTCAAGGAACTGCAGTGGGAGGCGGTGCGCCTGCGCGTGAGCGCCGTCGAGTTCGACGTGAGGGCCCTTTACTTCCTGAACTCGAGCTGCCTGAAGGCGTTCATCAGCTTCATCTGCGGCCTCGCGGGCCAGGGGCTGAAGTGCAAGGTCCAGTTCGTGACGGACGCGCGGCTCGGCTGGCAGCGGCGGAGCCTGACGGCGCTCGAGCGCATGTCGCCGGAGCTCGTCTCGATCACGGACACCTGACCCGAGAGCCGCAGGCCATGACGAAGAAGCGCCGGACGATCGCCCTCCTGATGGACTACGTGGGAGGGGACTACCAGTCCGACCTGCGGTTCGGGGTGGAGCGGGCCGCCGAGGCGCACGACGTCAATCTCCTCATCGCCTTCGGCGAGACGCTCGCGCTCCCCGGGACGACCGCGGCGGCGCAGAACAGCATCTATCACCTCATCGGCGCGGAGACGGTCGACGGCGTCATCGTCGCCGCGGCCACGCTCTGCCACCACGTCGGCGTCGAGGGCATGCGGGAGTTCTTCCGGGCTTACCCGCCGCTGCCCGTCTTCAGCATCGGGATGGCGATCCAGGGGATCCCGTGCGTCATCGTCGACAACGCCCTCGGGATCGAGCTCGCGGTCGGCCACATGGTCGATGTCCACGGGCGCCAGCGCGTCGCGTACATCGGCGGCCCCGCCAACAACGAGGAGGCGAAGGCGCGCGCCGACGCCTACTGGAGGGCGCTCGCGCAGCGATCTCTCCCGCTCGACGAGCGGCTCTTCGCGTTCGGCGCGTTCTCGATCGACTCGGGCCGCGCCGGGGTGCGCGAGATCCTCGGCCGCGGGGTCGAGTTCGACGCCCTTGTCGCCGCCAACGACAAGATGGCGCTCGGGGCCATCGAGGAGCTCGCGGAGCGGGGGCTCCGCGTCCCGGACGACATCCTCATCTCCGGCTTCGACGACGCCGCCATCGCGCGCTTCTCCAGGCCGTCGCTGACCACCGTCCGCCAGCCCATCAAGCGGCTCGGGTCGATCGCGGCGGACGTGATGATCCGCATGCTCGACGGCGAGCACGTCGACGGGACGACGCTCCTCGGGGTCGAGCTCACCTGCCGCGAGTCCTGCGGCTGCGGGACCCAGGCGAGCGCCTCGCTCGCGCCCCCGGGCCCGCCGACCCGGGGCGGGGCGCTCTACCTCGCCGGACAGCGCGAGTCGCTGGAGCGCGCGCTCAGGAGGAGCGTGATGATCCCGACCAGCATGCTCGACGGCTGGCCCGGCAAGCTCCTGTCGGCGCTCGAGGAGGAGCTGTCCGGAGAGGCGGCTGCGGGCCGCTTCCTGCGCGCGCTCGAGGCGATCCTCGACGCGGCGAGGCGCGAGGGCGCGATCGTCGAGCACTTCCAGGGCGCGATCACGCTGCTCCGCGAGCGGCTCTCCCGGCCGCCCGAGGACGGCAAGGACAGGGAGCTGCAGGACGCCCTCGAGCGGATCTGGCACGCGGCGCGCGTCGTCGTCGGCAGCGCGTCCGTGCGCACCGAGGGCGAGAAGCGGCTGAGCGTCGAGCTCGCGTCGCTCTACCTGAGCTGGAGCGCGCGGAGCTTCTCGACCTGCCTGAGCTTGCCTGTCCTGAAGCGCGTGATGACGTCGACGCTGCCGGCGCTGGAGCTCTCCCGCGCCGCTGTGTCGCTCTACGACGACGCCGACGCGGAGCGCGCCACGATGAAGCCGCTGTTCCTGATGGAGGGCGGCCGCGAGGTGGAGGCGCCGCCGCTGAGCTTCCCGGCGCGCCTCCTCATGCCCCCGGGGTTCATGGACAGCGCGGAGCGCCAGACGCTGATCGCGCTCCCTGTCGCGTTCGGCGACACGGAGAAGTTCGGCGTCGCGGTGCTCGACAGCGGCGCGAACGAGCTGGTCTATGACGCGCTCCGCCTCCAGCTCGGCTCCGCGGTGAAGGCCGCCGAGCTGCACCGGGAGATGATCCGGCAGGTGGAGCTGCGCGAGCGGCTCGAGCAGGAGAAGGTCCGCCAGGAGAGCGTCGTCGCGGCGCGCATCCAGACGACGCTCGCCCCGGAGCAGCTCTCGGTCGAGGGGCTCGACCTCTGCGCCGTCATGCGGCCCGCCGCCGACGTGGGCGGCGACTACTACGACGTGCTCGCGACGCCCGGGGGCGGGTGGCTCGGCATCGGCGACGTCGCCGGGCACGGGCTCGCGGCGGGGCTCGTGATGCTGATGATCCAGAGCATGGTGTCGGCGCTGACGCGCAGGGACCCGGGCGCCAGCCCCGGCAAGGTGCTCTCGGCGCTCAACGCGGCGGTCTACGAGAACGTGCGCAGCCGCCTGCAGCGCGACGAGCACGCGACGCTGCTGCTCTTGCGGTACGAGCGCGGCGGCCGCGTGACGTTCGCGGGGGCGCACGACGACATCATCGTGTGTCGCGCGCGCACGCGGCGCTGCGTCTGCATCCCGAGCACGGGCGTCTGGATCGGCGCGCTGCCCGTCATCGACGCGATGACGCGAGACGCCGAGTTCCTCCTCGAGGACGGAGACGTGCTCGTGCTGTACAGCGACGGCGTGACCGAGGCGCGCAACGCGCACCACGAGCAGTTCGGCCTCGAGCGCCTCTGCTCCACGATCGAGTCCGCCCAGTACGCGTCCGTCTATGACATCCGCGATCGCGTCCTGAGGGAGGTCGACGGCTGGTGCGCGAGCCCCGACGACGACATCACCCTGGTCGTGGCGAGATACCGCGCCCCCCGGCGGCCCTGATCGCGCGCCGCGCGCGGTCGCCATGCGCTGCATGTCAATCGAAGCCGCTCCCTTGCCCACGTGTCGCACACCGGGGCAAGAGGGATTGGCTCCGGGTCGAGAACCACGTACTCTGGCCAAGGCGTGTTAGCTTCCGAACCGATCCAGGACGCGTCACCGTTCCTTGTGCGCCACGTTTTCTCGTGTGAGCAGACGATTGCAACGCTGTTGCGACGGGCGGGGCAGGTGCGCGCGGAGGGCGGGCTCGACGTGGATGACACGACCGACGGGAGCGAGCCGATGATCCTCGCGGGGGCGCCGGCGGCGGAGGTGGAGGGTAGATGAGCAGTTTACGGGTTGAGCCTGTCGTCACGGACAGCTTCGGGATCGAGCCGACCCTGAGGGACGACGCCCTCAGCGTGAAGCTCAGCGGGACAGGCGACATGGCGGCGGCGCCCTCGCTCGGCCTCTGCCTCAAGGCGCTCCAGGCGGAGGTGATGCGCCTCTCCATCAACCGCGTCGCGTTCGACGTCAGGGCGCTTTATTTCCTGAACTCGAGCTGTCTGAAGGCGTTCATCAGCTTCATCTGCGGCCTCCCGGGCCAGGGCATGAAGTGCAAGGTCGAGTTCATCACGGACGCGCGGCTCGGCTGGCAGCGGCGGAGCCTGACGGCGCTCGAGCGCATGTCGCCGGACGTCGTGTCGATCTCCGACGTCTGATCCCGAGAGCCGCAGCACATGACGACGAAGCGCCGTACGATCGCCCTCTTGATGGATTACGTGCGTGGCGAGTATCAGTCCGCGGTGCGGATCGGGGTGGAGCGCGCCGCCGAGGCGCACGACGTCCACCTCGTCATCGCGGTCGGGGAGACGCTCGCCGGCCACGGCCCCTCGGAGATCGCCCAGAACAGCGTCTACCGCCTCGTCGGCGCCGAGGCGGTCGACGGCATCGTGATCGCCGCGGCGACGCTCTGCAATCACGTGGGGGTCGAGGGGGTGGAGCGCTTCTGCCGGGACTTCGCGCCGCTGCCCATGTGCAGCATCGGGATCCCGCTGCAGGGCATCCCGAGCATCGTCGTCGACAACGCGCTCGGGATCGAGATGGCGGCCGGCCACCTGCTCGACGACCACGCCTGCCGGCGCGTCGCGTACATCGGCGGTCCGACGAACAACGGCGAGGCGAGGCTCCGCGCCGAGGCGTACCGCAAGGCGCTCGCCGCGCGCGCGCTCCCCTACGACGAGCGCCTCGTCGCGAACGGCGAGTTCACGATCGACACCGGCCGCGCCGCGATGGCCGAGATCCTGGGCCGCGGGGTCGAGATCGACGCCGTTGTCGCCGCCAACGACAACATGGCCCTCGGCGCGATCGAGCTGCTGAAGGCGCAGGGCCGGAGCGTCCCCAGGGACATCCTCGTGTGCGGCTTCGACGACGTCGGCGTGGCGCGCTACACGAAGCCGTCCTTGACCACGGTGCGCCAGCCGATCAACCGGCTGGGGGAGATCGCGCTCGAGACCGTGCTGCGCATGCTCGACGGCGCGCCGGTGCCGCCGCGCAACCTGCAGCAGGTCGAGCTCACGCGGCGCGAGTCCTGCGGCTGCGCGTACCAGGCCGTCTCCGCGGGGCCGCTCACGATCCCGCCGCCCCGCGTCGGGGCGACCTTGCTCGCCGGCCGGCGAGGCGAGCTGGAGCGCGCGCTCGAGCAGGCCGTGGGCATCCCGGCCTCCTCGCTCCACGGCTGGGCGGGCGAGCTCCTGTCGGCGCTGGAGCAGGAGCTCGCCGGGGGCGAGGGGCGCTTCGTGCGCGTGCTGGAGCGCCTGCTCGACGCGGCCGGGCGCGAGGGGGTGTTCCTCGACCTGTTCCAGGGCGTGATCACGCTGCTGCGCGCGCGGCTCCGCCAGCCCGGCGGCGATCCGGCCGGGGCCGCGGTGAACGAGGCCCTCGAGCAGCTCTGGCATGCGTGCCGTGTCCTCATCGGGAGCGCTTCCGTGCGCGCCGAGGGGCGGCAGCGCCTCGACGTCGAGCTCGCCTCGATCGGCCTGGCCTGGAGCGGCCGGTGGTTCTCGACGTGCCTGAGCTTGCCGCTCTTCAAGCGCATGCTGGCCTCGGAGCTGCCCCGGCTGGGCTTCACGCGCGTCGCCATCTCGCTCTACGACGACCCGACGCGCGCCACCCTGAAGGCGCTCTTCCTGATGGAGGACGGCCGCGAGCTCGAGCCGCCCTCGGAGAGCTTCTCGTCGCGCCTTCTCGCGCCGCCCGGGTTCCTGAGCTCGAGCGAGCGCAGGAGCGTGGTCGTCATGCCGCTCACGTTCGGCGAGACGGAGTATTTCGGGCTGATGGCGCTCAGCAGCGGCGTGAACGAGATGGTGTACGACGCGCTGCGCCTGCAGGTCGGCTCCGCGGTGAAGACGGTGACGCTGCACCGCGAGATGGTCCGGCAGGTGGAGCTGCGGGAGCGGCTGGAGCAGGAGCGGGGGCGCGAGGAGACCGTCGTCGCGGCGCGCATCCAGACGACGCTGGTGCCGGAGCAGCTCGAGGTGGAGGGGCTCGAGCTCTGCGCGTCGATGACGCCGGCCGCCGACGTGGGCGGCGACTACTACGACGTCATCGCGACGCCCGGGGGCGGGTGGCTGGGGATCGGCGACGTCGCGGGGCACGGGCTCGCGGCGGGGCTCGTGATGCTGATGATCCAGAGCATGGTCTCCGCGCTGACGAGCAAGGAGCCGGGCGCCAGCCCGAGCGAGCTCCTCGCCGCGCTCAACAAGGCCATCTTCAAGAACGTGCGCGGCCGCCTGAGGCGGGACGAGCACGCGACGCTGCTGCTCCTGCGGTACGAGCGCGACGGGCGCGTGACGTTCGCGGGGGCGCACGATGACATCATCGTGTGCTCGGCGCGCACGCGGCGGTGCGTGTGCATCCCGAGCACGGGCGTCTGGATCGGCGTGCTGCCCGTCATCGACGCGGCGACGCGGGACGCCGAGTTCATCCTGGAGGACGGCGACGTCCTCGTGCTGTACAGCGACGGCGTGACCGAGGCGCGCAACGCGCACCGCGAGCAGTTCGGCCTGGAGCGGCTCTGCGCCGCGATCGAGGCCGCGCAGGCGTCGCCCGTCGAGGCGATCCGCGACCGCATCCTGAGGGAGGTCGAGGGCTGGTGTCCGAGCCCCGACGACGACATCACCGTCGTGGTGGCGCGGTACCGCGCCCCCGCGTAGCGCGCCCGGCGTTGCGGCGCGCCGCGGCGGATGAGAGCATCCGCGCGCACCCTGGAGATCGCGCCATGACCTGCCTTGATCCGCACACCATCGAGCAAGCGCTGACCGCCGTCGGGGCGCTGCGCGGGAGCGCCGTCGAGCACGAGGAGCGTCACCGGGCGCTGATCGACGCGGCGCACCCGGCGCACCGCGCGGGCGCGACGAACCTGCTCCACTACCTCGCTGTCCGGCAGCGCGACCTCCGCGATCTCCAGCGGCAGCTCGCCTCGTTCGGCCTGAGCTCGCTGGGCCGGCTCGAGCGCTGCGCGCTGGCGTCGCTCGACGCCGTGCTCGGCGCGCTCGACGCGCTCGCGGGGCGCCCCGGGACGCGGCCTCCCGGCGAGCACCCCACCACGTTCGACGCGGGGGAGTCGCTGCTCGAGGACCACGCGCGGGCGCTGCTCGGCGAGGGGAGGCCGGGGCGCCAGACGCGGGTGATGGTCACGCTGCCCGGGGACGCGCGGAAGCGCGACCTGAAGCGGCTGCTCGAGGCGGGCATGGACGTCGCGCGGATCAACTGCTCGAAGGGCGACGCGGCCGAGTGGGCCGGCCTCGTCGGGCGGCTCCGGAGGGCGGCGCAGGAGACCGGGTTCGCGTGCAAGATCCTGTGCGACATCGCCGGGCCCAACCCGCGCGTGAGTATCGTGAGCAAGGTCGACGGGGGCTCGGCGCGCCTCGCGCTCCCGGAGTCGGGGGGGCGGCCGCAGCTCTGGCTGTGCAAGGATCTGAAGGACGTGAAGCGGGCGCGCGCGGCGGCGGCCGAGGGGGGCGAGGCGCTCGCGGTCGGCTGCACCATCCCGGAGGTCGTCGACGACCTCCGGCCCGGGCACCGGGTGTTCTACGACGACGGGCGGCTCGGCGGCACGGTCAAGCTCGTCACCGACGGCGCCGCGCTCGTCGAGGTGGATTTCGCGCGCCAGGGCTCCGTGAAGCTGAAGCCGGGCAAGGGCCTCAACTTCCCGGACACCGAGCTCGGGATCGCGCCGCTCACGCCGAAGGATCTCGAGGATCTCGATTTCATCGCGCGCCACGCCGACATGGTGGGTCTGTCGTTCGTGAGGACTCCTTCCGATGTGGAGCGCCTCCAGGCGGAGCTCGCCGCGCGCGAGGCCGCGCACCTCGGGCTCGTGCTCAAGATCGAGACGACGCCCGCGTTCCGGCAGTTCCCGCGGCTCCTGCTCACGGCGATGCGCAGCGAGAACGTCGGCGTGATGGTGGCGCGCGGCGACATGGCCGTCGAGATGGGGTTCGTGCGGCTGGCCGAGGTGCAGGAGGAGCTCCTGTGGCTCTGCGAGGCCGCGCTGGTCCCGGCGATCTGGGCGACGCAGGTGCTCGAGAGCCTGAACAAGACCGGCGTGCCGACGCGCGGGGAGGTGACGGACGCGGCGATGAGCTCGCGCGCCGAGTGCGTGATGCTCAACCAGGGCGAGAACATCGTCGCGACGGTCCACTTCGTTGTCGACGTGCTCCAGCGCATGCACGAGCACCAGGACAAGAAGCGGGCGCTCCTGCGGCCGCTCAGCGTCTCGCGCCTCGACTGAGGCGCCGCTCCGGGTCGGGGCGGCGGGGCGCCGGGTCAGTCGACGGACGGCACGGTCGCGTCCACCCGGGTGGGCAGCCCGCGCGCGCCTGCCGGCGCGCGGAACGTCGCGGCGGACAGCTCCCGCCGCATGCAGGTGGCCGCGTCGTCGTAGCGCGGGTCGGACGCGCTCCCGATGATCGTCGGCGCCACGATGTAGCCGTCGGCGTCGACGTTGAACTCCACCCGGATGACGTCGGGCGGCAGGATCTTCCCGTCCGGGCCGCGGCAGCGCTGCACGAGGTCCCAGTAGAGCTGCGCGCGCGCGGCCTTCTCGATGGCGGGGCTCGACATGTCGACCTGCACCGCGGGCGCGCCGATCTCGACGCGCGATCGCGGCGCGGGCGCGGGCGGCGGCGCCGACGCAGCCGGGCGCGCGGAGGGCTCCGGGACGCCGGTGCTCGTGCCGATCTTCGCGATCGTCCCGCCGCCGCCCGGCCTGGGCGCGGCCTGCCGCGCGGCGGCGAGGATCTCCTCGAGCGCCTCCGGTTCGGCCGAGCTCACCGCCGCCGCCCCGGCCGTCCGGAGGCTTCCGCTGTGGGGGGCGAGGGGCGCCGCGCCGTCGCGCGTCCAGGGGGCGTGGGCCCCGGCGTCGGCCTGCGCCGGCGGCGCGGGCTCCGGGCGCTCGCAGGCCGCGAGCAGCGGGAGCAGGACCACGAGCGCGGTGCGCACGCGGAGAGGGTCGATCGGATGCGCGTCGCGCGCAACCGCGCCCGCGGTGTAGCGTGGAGGCGCACGTCGATGCGCGCGCTCCTCGCGATCTTGCGGATCGGTCTCCGCTCGCTGCACGCGGGGCGCGCGTCGCACATGTCGGCGGGGCCACAGGGGTCGCCTGCGTCGCAGGGGGCGGAGGGGTCGCAGGCGTCGCGGGGGGCGGAGGGGTCGCCGGCGCCGGCAGAGGGCGGCGCGGTCCTCTCCGGGATCCTGCGCCGCGCGCCCGGCGCGCGCCTCGCGCTCGTCGTGGCGCTCTCGTCGCTCGCGGGCGCCCTGTCCGGCGTCCTGCCGGCGGTGGCCGGCGCGGCCATCGGCGCCGTGGCCGGGCGCGCCGCGCGGCCCTCCAGCGGCTTCGGCGGCGCGATCGCCCGGCTGCTCGACGGCGCGCCGACGGCCGCCGTGGTCCTCGCGGCGCTGGCCGCCACGCTCGCGTCCGCCTCCGTGGCCGTGCTGTCCGGCCGGAAGAGCTCCGAGCTCGCCGGCGATCTCACCGCCGCGCTCCGCGTCGCGCTCTTCCGCGCGGCGCTTTCTGCCTCGCCCCGGGACGTCGACGCCGCGGGCCGCGGGCTCCTCGACGCGAAGGCGGCGGGGCCCGCGGCGCCCCGGCCGGCGGCCGGCTCCGGCGCGCGGCCCGCTCCGCCCGCGCGGGGCGCCGAGGTCGTGCGGCTCGCGATCGTGCGCGACGCCGGCCTCGTGGCCGATTTCGGTCTCGCCGTCGCCGCCGGCCTCCCGCAGGCGGTCGCGACGCTCGCGGTGCTCGCCGCGGCGCTCGTCTCGAGCGGCATGGCGCTCGTGCTCGCCGGCGGCGCGGCGCTCTTCGCTGCCTCGCGGCTCGCGGCCGACCGGGCGTCCGGGCGCGTGGCGCGCGCGACGCGGGAGATGCAGCACGCCGACACGGCCGTCTTCGGCGCTGTCGGCGAGGCGCTCGCGGGCGCCGAGGACCTGCGCCTGCTCGGCGCCCGCGATCAGGCCGTGCGCGAGCTCACCGGGGCCGCGTACCGGGTCGCCGACGCGCGCCGCCGCTTCGGCCAGGCGCTCGCGGTGTCCGGCCAGATCAAGGGCGTGTTCGCGGCGCTCTCGCCGCTCGTCATCGTGGCGGCGATCGCTGTCTCCCGCGGCGACGTCGGCGCGGGCGAGGTCGGCGAGCTCCTGCTCGTTGTGCCGCTCCTGATGGCGCGCCTGGAGGCGCTCGACGCGCTCCGCGCCGGCTTCATCGAGCGCGCCCCGCTGCTGCGCGCGACGCTCGCCTTGCTCCGCCTGCCGGAGCACCCGCCGCGCGCGGAGGGCGGCCACGCGGCGGTGGCGGGAGAGGGCGCGGCGGGGGCAGGAGAGGGCGCGGCGGTCGCGCTGTCCTCGGGAGGCGCCGCGGCGGGTCTGGACGGCGAACCGAGGCGTCCGCTCGCGATCGTGTTCGAGCGGGTCACCTTCACCCCGCCGGGCGCTGCCGGCCCGGTCCTCGACGACGTGTCGCTCTCGATCCCGGCCGGCGCGGTGGTCGGCATCTGCGGCCGATCCGGCAGCGGCAAATCGATGCTCCTGCGCCTGCTGCTGCGGCTCGACGAGCCGTCGTCGGGCGCGATCACCGTGGGCGGCGTGGACCTGCGGCGGATCCCGCCCGAGGCGCTCCCGCGGCTCTTCGGCGTGGTGGGCCAGTCGACGCGGCTGTTCGAGCGGAGCATCGGGGACAACCTTGCGCTCGGCCTCGACCCTCGCCCGTCGGAGGACCGCATGCGGGAGGCGCTCCGCCTGGTGGAGCTCGACGAGCTCGCGGGCGCGCCGGGCGCGCCGGGCGCACCGCCGGAAGCGGGGCCCCCGGGCGTCGTCCGGGCGGCGGCGCGCGGCCTCGGGACCGAGGTGCGCGCCTCGCCGCCGAGCCTGTCGGGCGGCGAGGCGCGGCGGCTGCTGCTCGCGCGGGTGCTGCTGCGCGAGCCGCGCGTCTTCGTGCTGGACGAGCCCGAGGCGGGCCTGCCGGGCGCGACCGCCGAGGCGCTCCTCCGCGCCGCGTGCGAGGTCGCCGGCGGGCGCACCGCGGTCGTTGTGACCCACGCGCCGCACCTCCTGCGGTCGACCTTCAACGTGCTCCTCGACGGCGGCAGGGTCGCGGCGGTGGGCACGCACGAGTCGCTGCGCGAGCGCTCGCCGCTCTACCGATCGCTCCTGGCGGACGCGCTCCAGCGATCTGCGGTGAGGGCGGCGCTCTAGCTCCGCCCGCCAGAAATCCGGCCAGGGATGGCCGGACTTCTGCGCCGCTTCGCGGCGGCTTCGCGCGGGCGGCGCTAGCCTCGATGCCGGTCGGTCAAGCTCCAGCCCCTTCAGATCGGCCGTTTCCGCGGGGAGTTGCTCATCTTTACCTTCACGGCGCGAGGGGATGTTCGTTCAGCGCGCCGTGCGGGGAGGATGAAGCGCTTCAGATCTCGCGCAGCCCAGGTCACGGGGGTTGACACGGGTGGGGGCTCCGGTGCTCTCTGTGCACCGACCAGGATGGGATCGAAGCCGGGCAATCCGTTTGGAGGGCGACCGGGGCACAGACCCCCGCATCCGGCCACGGTGGTGCAGCAGCGCCCGGCGATCGACGGCGAGCCGCGACGACCGCCGCACCCGGCCACCGTCGCGCAGCGGCGCCCGGATCCCGCGGCGCTCGCGGAGCCTCCCGCGGCGGGGGCGAGGCCGGCGGTTCGACCTCCGCACCCGGCGACGGCGGCGCGGGCCACGGGGTCGGCGGGAGCCATTCAGCGCGCGACGCCGTCCACCGCCGAGCCCCGCCTCATCACCAAAGCGATCCTGGCGATCCTGTCCGATTCGCTCCTCGCCGCGGGCCTCATCGCCGCGCTCGAGAAGCACCTTGGCAAGGGGAAGCTGGTCGTCGTCGAGGACGATCTCGGATCCCTGGCGGTGAGGGGCGACGCGGACATGGCTCTCCCGTACGTGGTACGCGTGAACTCCCGGCAAAACAGGCTCGTTCAGGCGATCACCGCCGCGCACGAGATGGTCCACCTCCTCCAGTATGCGACGGGCCAGATCACCAAGCACAGCACCACGGGCGACACAGTCCTGGCCGAGATCCCGGCGAAGTGCGCCGAGTCGGTCGTGTACTTCGAGCTGCTCGACATGGAGCGGGAGACCTATCCGACCCTCCTCGCGCAGCAGCAGATGCTCCTCGATGTCACCCGGGACGACGCGTTCCGGACCGTCTTCGAGCCGGACGCATTCTTGCTCCAACAATACAAGATCTACTATCCCAAGCACACCCGGCTCGCTTGCAAATACAGCGATGCTGCCATCAGGAACATGATGGAGCAGAGCCCGTTCTGGGCCGAGGTGACGGGGTACCTCAAGGAGGCGAAGGACGCCTGCCCGATCGTTTGATCTCCGGCGCCCACGCCCCGCGCTGCGCTGAGCGAGCCCAGCCTCGTTCGGCGGCCTCGTGCGCGGCCTGCTCATCCGCGCCGGCGGGCTCCTGTTCGCGATGGTGGCGTGCGGCGCAGCGCATCTCCTCGTGACGATGCTGCCCGCTGTGGACCCGCGCTGGCGGGAGATGGACCGGCGGCCGTCCCCCGCGGCGGCGCCCGACCCGGCTTGCCTGGAACCGGCTGTCCGGGAGGCCGCCGAGATCTCCTGCCGAGGAGACGGTCCTCCACCGGCTGGTGCGGCACGCTCGGACGTGCGGCCGGGGGCGCGAGGGAAATTGACACCCGTCGTGTGAACGTTCACAGTGGCCCGCGCTCGCCCTTTCGATCGGAAGACTGCGCGGGTCGTCATGCGCACCCGCCCGAGGTCCCTGTCGCCGGGATTGGCGGCCAGAATGACTCAGGACATGACCATGAGAAAACACAGCGCTTTCATCACGGCGATGATTCTGATCGGGCCCCTGCCCATGTCCTGCGGAGGGGATGAGCAGCTATCGCCCCTGGAATATCCCCTGACCATCGAGGCGACGGGGGACGGGACGACCGATCCTCCGCCTGGAACCTACCTGCACAGGGCTGGCGCCGTTGTGACCGTGACCGCCAGACCCGCGCCGAGCGCCGACTTCACGGGATGGAGCGGGGCCGCGAGCGAGGCGGGCGACGTCGTGGAGATCAAGGTGGACGGGAGCAAGACGCTGACCGCCGCCTTCGAGACAGCGAGCTGGCCGGGCGAGCCCCAGTCCACCTACCTCAACCCGATCCTGCCCGGCGATCACCCGGACATGAACATCTACATCGAGGGGGACGATTTCTACATCACCGGCTCCAGCTTCAACATCTCACCCTACGTCGAGATCCTTCACTCGCGGGACCTCCTCCGCTGGGAGCGCGTGTCGCGCGTCGTCGATCCGGCGTGGTCCGGCCTGGAGGCGTCGACCTCCGCGGGGGGCGGGACGTGGGGCGGCTTCATCGTCAAGGTCGCGGCCGGCTACAGGGTCTACTTCGCCGTCAACTTCAACCAGTACTTCGCGGAGGCCGAGAGCCTGGCGGGGCCCTGGGGAGAGCCCGTCCACGTGGAGCCTGTGGGCCCCTACACGCCGCCCGGAGAGGACCCGGAGCTCGTCTCGTTCGACCGCGGGACAGGCTACGACGACTCGGTGTTCGTCGACGACGACGGGACTACGTACCTGGTCGTGAAGGCGGGGCAGTGCAAATGGAATGGAGTGACGGGCGGCGAGGTGAACAACTTCGGCGTCAACCTGCTCCAGAAGATCGATCCCGAGACCGGACAGCTCAGCGGCGAGTCGATCGATCTCAGCTTCGTCAACTGGGACGTGGAGAACGGCGGGTGCGGTGATCCCGCGACCGACCCCGACAGCGCTGTCGAGGAGAACTGGGCCGAGGGGCCCACCATGACGAAGCGAAACGGCTTCTACTATTACTTCGATTCGACCCACACGGGGTGCGGCGGCGAGCAGTACGGGTGGCGCTCGGCCACGCTGAGCAGCGACCCCGAGGACTGGACGCCGCTCGGCAGCGTCCTCAAGGGAGAGGCCCCGTTCAGCGGCGCGCAGCACAGCACCGCGCCGTTCCAGATCGCCGACGGCACGTGGTGGGTCTTCTCCCACTCGTACGAGTGCGACAACAACCGGCGTGGTCTGGGCCGGCAGGGGTTGCTCAGCCAGGTGACATGGATCGACGACGCGAGCGGCGCCGGGGTCCCTGTCGTTAACGGTCGCCTGGGCGAGCCGGCGCCGGCGCCGGCGCTGCCGCCCAGCGACATCCCGTTCCTGCTGCCCGTCAACGACGACTTCACCGGGGACGAGCTCGCGCCGGCCTGGACTTTCTACGGCAACATGCCGTCCGATCGCACCTCGGTCACCGACCGCGCCGGGTGGCTCCGGCTCAAGCCGGCGGCGGACGAGACGCGGTGGGCGATCCAGAAGGACGCGCTGCACGCCAAGGCGATGGTCGTGAGGATGGACTTCGCCCCCGAAGCGGACGGCGAGGCGGCTGGCGTTCGCCTGGGCAACGCCGTCCCGGAGCAGGATCTCACGACGTTCCCGACGTGGATGCACCCCATCAGCCAGGAGGTGTCGGTGGCGCGCGTCCGGGCGGACGGAGAGGACCGGATCCGCTTCTCGTTCCGGTCGGTCGTCCCCGTCCCCAACGCCGACGAGAGCGCCTATGAAGCGGTGGACGCGACAGAGATCAGCTTCGATGCCCCGGCGCCGGCCGAGCGCACCCTCTGGCTGAAGCTTGTGCACGGCGAGGACCACGAGGCCACCGGCTGGTTCAGCACGGACCGCCTGACCTGGACCCAGGTGGGCGAGCCGATCGACATCAGCGCGCTCGAGGACTACGATACAGTCAACAACGGCTGGGTCGGCAGCCAGGCCGGCGTCTTTGCCAGCAACGCGAGCGCTGACTTCGACCTGTTCACGTACCGCGACGGCTTCACCGCGATAGCGGCCGCGGAGCTGGACCAGGAGTCCGGCACCGAGGTCGTGTCGAGCCCGTCGGCGGGGCCGGTGCTGGGCGGCCTGGAGGACGGCGACTGGGCCATGTACGGCAGCGTCGATCTGGGCAGCGGCGGCGTGGCGTCGACCGAGATCGAGCTGCAGGCCTCCAGCGCGAAGGGCGGCGCCGTCGAGGTATGGCTCGACCCGCTGGCGGGCGGCCGCCGCGTCGCGACCTGCGATATCCCGGCCACCGGCGGCTGGGAGACCTGGACGACCGTGACGTGCAAGGTGAGCGCCGCCGGCTCCCACGAGGTCTACCTGAGGGCAAAGGGCGGCTCGGGTGAGCTGCTGCGCCTCGCGTCGCTCCGCTTCGTGCCCGGGAAGAACGAATGAGCGGCCCCGGCGGGACCGGGGCCGACATCCCCTTCCGCCGCGAGGGCAGGCCGCGACGCCGGGGCGCGGGAGCTATGTGAACGCTCACACGATCTCCACGGGGGCGAAGCGCTCCGCCGCGCCCTGAACAGGTCGCGCATGCCGTGGGCGCCCTGGAGACGCCAGAAGGCGCCGGGAGCAGCGAGCCCACGGCGCCTCCTGTCTTCTCGGTCCCGTTCGCGCTCGGCGCTGCTGAGGACCGCCGCGCTACGCCTTGCCGGAGACCTTGTCCCAGGCGTGGCGCACGGCCGACTTCATCTGCTCCCAGGTGCCGGGGTTGCGCTCTTCCCACGCCTTGCCCGCTTCCATCTCGATGGTCGACCAGTCGTGTCCCCTGAAGTTCTGGGACGTCCCGAGCTGGTAGCCGAACAGGTAGGCCGGGGCGACCTGCTCGTAGGCATAGCCGTGCTTGGAGTACGCGCCGGCCTGGTAGTGATTCCGGAACTCGGCGTCGTACTGCTCGTAGCCTCTCATCCCGTTGCTGCGCTGGGTCGCGCTGACCGGCTCGACGTGGACCTCCGTGTGGCGCAGCGTCTCGCGGATCTGCTCGGCCCTCTGCGTCACCGCCTTGCTGACGACGACCTCCTCGATCACGCGCGCCTTCTTCGCGACGACGGCCTCCTCGTCGGTCTCGACGAGCTCCACCGTGCCGGCCTGGAAGCTGTCGAGCGCCGACGGCTGGACCGGCCGGTCCACGGGGTGCCGCTCGACGTGGACGTGCTCCTCGCGCAGCGTCACGTCTCGCTCGACAGGCTGCTCGACCAGGCGGCTCGATACGCGGACGCCCCCGCGGTTCACCTCGCGCTTGCCGACCTGGAGCTCCTCCTCGATCACCGGGACGGCGACCTGCTCCTGCAGGACGTCGGCCCGGATCTCGCTGGTCTTCGCTGTCGAGGCGGCGTTCCTGGTCGTCTGCTGCGACTTGCTGATCTGCTGAGAGCGCTGGGACGGGGACACGGATCGTTCGCTGTTGTTCATGATGACCTCCATGCTTCACGGCCTCATCGGCCATGTTCACCTCGCGCCTGGCGCGAGGTGGGGTTTGCCGTTCAGGGCCCATGACGCCGGGCCCGAAAAAACTGTCACGCTCCGTCGCCTTCGCGTGGCGGCACGCGCTCGACCCGGACGTCCTCGCTCCGGAGCGTGACGTGCACCGGCGGGCTCGGTTCGACCGAGCGGACCCGGGTGATGCGGAGCTCTTCCTTGAGCACCAGGCGCTTCTCGATGACGAGCACCTCCTCGACCACCGGGACGATCAGGGTGTCGCCCTCCTGGCGGGTCGCCGGCGGTTCGGTCACCACCTGATCGATCGCGACGCGCTCCACGAAGACGCGCTCGCGCGCGAGCGGCTCCTCGATCTCCTCGACCCGCTCGCGGACCTCCTTGGTGATGCGCACGCGTCCTGACTCGACGGTGCGCTTCTTCACCTCCAGCTCCTGCGCGACGACAGGCACGATGAGCTCGTCGATGATTTCCGGTTCCATCTTGGAGGGTTCTTGTCGGCTGCTCGAGTTCTGCACGATGCCCCGGTGCGCGCTCCTCGGAGCGCAGTCGGTCTCGCTGGAGCGATCTCCGCGAGCGCTGCCTGTCAGAGCACGGTCCGGGCCAACGGCCGTTCATGGGCGGCTGGCCGTGTCGCGAAGCGCGATCGCTCGCGCATCGGCGCCATCGCGCGAGGCAACGCGCCACAGGCGAGCTACAAATGGTGTTTACAAATAGCGTGTTGCCGCGGATCGAGGCAGCGGGGGCGATGGCCAGAAGGCCACACGTGAGACAGCAACGCGGTTCGGCTCAGGGCATATCGCGCGGACGCTCGTCCGCTCGGAGGGCGCTGGGCTGTGTTGCGGTTGTGTCCGGCTCTCCAGCGCAGGGGCCGCTCGCTCGTCTGCCGATCGGCTCTGCCTGCGGAGGTTGCCCGCCCGCACGGGCATCACGACATGCAGGCACAGATCGCTTGTCTGTCGGGTCTCAAGGACCGCGGAGGGAGCGCGCTTGCCTGTCGGGCCTCACGGCTCGATGGGGCCGCTCGCCTGGACCGTGTGGCGGGCGAGGTCCTCCGTGCTGCCCGTGGGCTGGGACGCAGCTTCCGGTACGTCCGGCGCGATGCCGAGCGGGCGGCCGGCGAGCCCCTGCGCGAGGTACACGAGGATGGATACGGTCCCCCAGGCGAGCGCGAGCGCGACGCCCGCGTCGACGATCGCGCGGTACGGCGGGGGCATCTGCCGCACGAGCAGGATGAGCGCCACGATGCCCGCGATGAGCGCCCACGTCGCGATCAGCCGGCGGCGCGTCGCGTGGAGGAGCGCCATGCAGTAGAGCGGCGCCAGCGCGACGTGGAGCGGCCGCCGGTGCTCCGCGAGGTGGAGCGCGCGCGCGACGACCCGCGGCGAGAAGCGCTGCTGAAAGCCCCTGTATCCCTCGAAATAGATGATCACGACCGTCCACGCGGCCAGCAGGATGAGCTGGCCCGTGGTGAATGCATGCGTTGTCAGGATGCGAACAGCCAGCGTGCCGAGGCGATAGATGGCCTCGACCAGGACGGCCACGACGCCGAGGACACCCCACAGCACGACGGCGAGGCGGCGCCGCCGCTCTCGGAGAGGCGGGCTCATCGCGCCCGCGCCGGGGCGAGGGCCTTCATGGCCGTGGACCGCGGCCCTTGCGCCGCGCGCGCGGACAATCGCCTCGGACGGTGCGCGGGGCAGCCGGAAAGCCGCATGCCCTTGCATGCTAGGAGAGGGGCGCAGCACGTCAACCGGAACCTCGCGTCGCGGCCGGAGGGCATCTTGCGGGGCGGGCTCCGGTCGTCGCGGCTCTCGGCGGGGCGGCGGGTGTCTGGCTCTCGGCGGGCGGCGCGGGCGTCATGGCGGCGGGCGGCGGGCGGCGGGCGGTGGGCGGCGCGGGCGTCATGGCGGTTCGCTCCGGCGCGCTCCGGAGGTAGCATCGCGGCCCCATGCCGCTCGCCGATCGCTCCGCGCCGGGCGTACCGCCCGCCCCGGGGCGGGCCGTCGCGCCCCTCCCGCACGCGCTGCGCTCGCCGCTCGCCCCGTTCACCGCGCGCCTGCGCGACCTGCTCTCGACCGTCGAGTCGGCGGCGCTCCTCGGCGCTGTCGAGGCGCGCGTGCGCGGGCTCGGCGAGCACCTGCGCTTCGCCTGCCTCGCTGTGCCGTGCTCGGAGGCGCTCGTGGCGCTCGAGATGGAGGCGCTCGGGCGGCTCACGGTCCCCGTCGTCGCCGACGCGGCCGGCTTCCGCCCCTCGGGCGCGGAGTTCCCGCCGAGCGGCACCCCGTTCGCGTACCTGCTCGGCGGCGGCGGCGGGCACGCGGTGGCGCTGTCCCACGACGACCCGATGATCGCGCCGCTCCGGCCGCTCCTGGCTTTCTCGCCGGCGGCCGCGATCTTCGTGCCGATCCGCGTCGGCGCGGCGACGGTGGGCGGCGCCGCGCTCTTCTCCCGGGACGCGCCGCTCGGAGGGCGGGAGCTCGACATGGCCGAGCGGCTCGCCGAGGTCCTCGCGCTCACCGTGGAGTCGTTCCGCACCGAGCGCGTCGTCTTCGAGCTCTTCGCGCGCGCCATGCCCGACCTGCTCGCGCAGGCGCCAGGTCAGGCGGCGGCGAGCGCGGCCGAGCCGGCCCGGGAAGGGGCCGGTCCGGCGGCGCGAGAAGGAGCGGCCCCGCCGGCCCCGGGAGGGGCGCCCCCGCCGGCCCCGGGAGGGGCGGCTCCGCCGCCGACCTCGCTCCGCGCCGCGCTCGAGCGGCACATCCATGCGCTCCGCCTCACGCCCGAGTACCGCCGGCGCCTGGAGCTCGCGGCGGTGGTGGGGCGGCTCGCCGAGCGCGGCGAGGCCGAGGCCCGCCTCGCGCTCGACCTGCTCGCGCGGATCGACGCTTACGCGGGCGGCGCGCACGGGCTGCCCGGGGACGGGGAGGGGAGCGCGGCGTGACCGAGGCCTCTCCGGCAGGACCGGGCGGCGAGGAAGGCGAGGCCTCGCGCCCGATGGAGCGCCGCGGCGCCGGCGTGCGGGTCGCGCTGATCGACTCCGGCGTCGACGCGTCGCACCCGGCGCTGCGGGCCGCGGCGCTGCGGCACGTCGCGCTGATCCGGCGCGGCGCCGCGCACGAGGTGGAGCCGTGCGCGCCGGGCGACGTCAGCGGGCACGGGACCGCCTGCGCGGGCATCGTCCACCGCATGGCGCGTGGGGCGGAGATCACGAGCGTCCGCGCGCTCGGCGAGGACGGGCGGTGCTCGCGCGACGGGCTGATCGCCGCGCTGCGCTTCTGCGTCCGCGAGCGCTTCTCGGTGGTCAACCTGAGCCTCGGCATCGATATCCCGAAGGGCGCGCCGCTCCGCCCCGGCGACCATCGGTCGCTCGTCGAGCTCTACGAGGTCGCGGACGCCGCCTACACGGCGGAGGTCGTGCTCGTGGCCGCCGGCCCGAACACGGCGGCGTTCCGCACGTATCCAGGGCGCTTCAAGTCGCTGATCGGCGTCGGCCGGGGGCCTTTCCGTGACCCCGAGGCGCTCCGGAGCGAGCTCACGCTGGACCATGAGATCCTCGCGCCCGGCGACGAGGTGCTCGCGCCCGCGCTTGGCGGCGGCGAGCGGCGCTGGACCGGCACCTCGTTCGCGGCGCCCCACGTGACAGCGCATGTCGCCCGGATCCGCGCCGCGCGGCCAGAGCTGTCGATCGAGGCCGTGAAGGCGGCGCTGCACGCGCTCGCGCGCGGGGCGGGGCGGAGCGCGGGCGAGGGCGCGATGCGGGCCGACGAGGCCGCGGGGGAGCCGGAGGAGCGCTGTGCTCCCGCTTGACCCGCTGGACAGCGTGTCGCCTCTGCCGCGGCTGCTCCGCAGCGCGCCGGCCGCCGAGGTCCACGCGGAGCTCGACCGCCTCGAGGAGCTTCTCGACGCCGTCCGCGATCCTGCGGCGGCGCCTGCCGGGGGCGCGCTCCTCGCGGCCGCGCTCGGCTTCGGGCGGGGCGCGATCGCGCTGCGCGAGGGCGCGCTCGACGCCGCGGTCGTGCACCTCGACGGCGCCGCGGCCGCGTTCGACCGTGAGGGCGAGGCGGAGGCCCGGGATCTCGCGCGGTGCGAGGCGGCGCTCGCGCGCATGCGCCGCGACGCGCAGTCCGCCTGCGACGCAGCCGTGGTGGAGCTCGGCGCCATCGCGGCAGCGGGCGATCCCGGCCGGCGCGCTGCCGTCGTCGCCGACCATTACCGCGGGACGGCCGAGCGGCTCCTCGGCGACGCCGCGGCGGCGCAGCGCACGCTGCTGTCGGCCCTGCGCCGCTCGGAGCCGTTCCTCGGCGAGCGGGCGCAGATCCTGAATTCGCTCGGCACGCTGTACGTGGCCCTCGGCGCGTACGGCGCGGCCGAGGCGCTGCTCGAGCACGCCGCCGAGCTCCACCGGCGCCGCGGCGACGCCGTGGGCGAGGCGATCGCCTGCGGCCAGCTCGGCGCGGCGGCGCTCGGGCTCGGCGCCCTCGAGCGCGCCCGCGCCCCGCTCCAGCGGCAGGAGTGGCTCTGCGCGTGTCTAGGCGACGCTTTCGGCCGCGCCCGCGCGCTCACGTTCCTCTCGGAGCTCGCCCTCGAGCTCGGCCGCGCCGACGACGCGCTCGCGCTGGCGACCTGCGCCCGCGACGTCGCCGAGCGCGCGGCGCCGCCGCTCCGGACCTGGATCGCCTATGCCGCGCGGGCGATCGGGCGCGCGCGGCGAGACCTCGGCGATCCCGGCGCCGCGGCGGCGCTCGACGAGGCGGGGGCGATCTTTCGTGAGCTCGGGCACCCGCTCGGGGCGGCGCTCGCCGCCTGGGATCACGCCACGGCCGAGGCGCTGGCGCTCGGGGGGCCCGCGGTGCCGGTGGACTGGTTCGCCGCCGCCTGGGCGCTCGGCTCACTGGGGTTGCCCGCGCGGGTGGCCCAGCTCCTCCGCGAGCGCCTGGAGATCGAGGAGACCGCGCCGCCTCCGGAGAGGGGCGGCGGGCCGGCGCCGGACGGCGAGGCGCGCGAGCGGGCGCTCGCCGCGGCGGCGCAGACGTCGCCGCACGTCGCGGTGCAGCGCGAGGTCGAGCTCGTCTACGACCGGCCGGACGAGCTCGCCGGGATTGCCGTGCGGCGGACCGCGGCGAACCGCAACCTGGGTCGCCTCGCGGCGCTGACGCTCGCCCCACCGGGGCTCGCTGTCGCTGCGGTGGCGGCCTTGCGCCTCGGTACCCGCGGCCTCGCGCTGCCGCCCGAGCGCGCGGCGGCGGCCTGCGTCGCAGACCTGCCAGGGATCACGGTCTGGATCTGGCCGGCGAACACCGAGCCCCATGTCATCGGCCGCGACCTCGCCGCTCTCGGCGCGGCGCTCGGTGAGCTACCTCGCGCCGCGCTCGCGCTCGCACCAGCCGGGCGGGTGCTCTGCCCGCCCTTCGCAGGCGACGCTGGGGCCGAGCTGGAGGCGGTCGAGGTCGGCGCGTTGATTGCGCTGTCCGCCCGGCTCGCGATGGGCGAGCTGCACCTGGATCCGCGGCTCGGCTGGGACGGCGAGGCCTGCGCGAGCGTGGAGGCCCTGGGGTTCGCCGTCAGCCGGCCGGCCGGCCGCCCCGACCCGGGTTGGGCCGGCCGCCCCGGCCGCCCCGACCCGGGTTGAGGAGCCGACGAGGAGCCGACGAGGAGCCGCCCCGACCCGGGTTGAGCGCCGCCGACCCCGCCGCCGACCCGCCCCGACCCAGCCGTGGTTGAGCTATCCGGAGTTGAGATATCTGACCCAGGTTGAGCCGTCCGGAGCCGTCCGAGAGCTGAGGTAAGGTATCTGACCCAGGTTGAGCCGTCCGAGGTTGAGCCGTCCGCAGTTGCGACCGGTGGCGACCCGACCCGGGTTTGAGGTCCCGCTCGACCCGATTGCCCGCTGCTTGTCAAGCGCCTACAATAACTCGCTCATACGCTGCTTCGTACGCGCTCGAACCAGCCGAACCGATGCTCATCCTTCGCGCCGTCGTGTGAAGGATCTGTCGCCCGCTCCGCGCTTTGAAGACGAACGTTTCCCATTCCGACGCGTCGAATCCATCGCCCGCGGTTGCCCCCTGACTGTGTCGCGCCCCCGCGAAGTGTCTACATCGTGGGCACGATCTCGGTCACGTTCACGCCATGAAACGTGCGCATCCACCACGTCCCCGAGGGGAATACCACGCTGCGCACGCCGGCGCACCACCGCTCGAGCGCTGCGTGATACGACGCGCGAAATGCTCGTACAGCGGCACCAGCGATTCGCCATGCGTCACCCTGCTCACGACCGACCGCGAACGTCGGATTGCGATCGCGCAGTGTCTCGAAGCTCGTGGCACGCTCGTAGGGGGAGATCGAGCTGACTCGCGCGACGCCCAAGAAACCGAGTCCCTGCCGCTGCCTCTCCGCATGCGCGTCAGCTTCCTGTCTCTCGAGCTCGGCGGCGACATCACGACGAAAGCGCTCAGCGCCGTCGTGCTCGATGCCGGGCGGCAGTGCGAGCGGGAGCGTCACTGCGTCCGGCCACTGTGGATTCTCCGGGTCGAGGTACGCCGCTGGGCGCGCCGCGCGCAGCAGGCCCTGACCGAGCTCGCCCGCATCCACCTTGGCGCCCGGCCACTCGCGCGCATGCCGGACGAGGCCGGCGGCTACAGGATTCGCGATGACGTAGGCGATCTTTTCCACCACTGCCGCTCGTGTAAGCAGCCGCACCACGCTGGTGGCTTCGTGATCCCATACCGGCCCGTCCCATTTACGGAGCACTTTCGTGCCGAGAGCGACGATGCGATGGAAAAATTGCAGAAAGCGAGGGAGGACGCCATTCACATCGGTCACGACGAGGTGCAGATGCGTTGACATTGCGCAGAGCGCGTGGACTTCGATGCCGTAGCGGCGGGTCGAGACTGCGAGTGCGTAAACCAGGAGCTGGGTGATGGCCGCATCGGGGCGGAGGAGGAAATGTCGTCGCACGACGCGACGGGTGATGAGGTAGGTAGCGCCTGGAGCGATCTCGCGGGGGTGGCTCATGGCCGCCGTACACTGACAAACTCCGTGCCGGGGGTTGTGGCGAGTAATTTCGAGGAGTTGCCATGCGCCTTGGGTGGCGGCCACCAGCCAATCCGTCACTGCCTTTGCTCCTCGTGCTACCCGAACTTGCGTTGCTCCCCCTGCTGCTACCCGAACTTGAGTCGCGTTGCAGACAAACGCTGTGCCGCGGTCATGGCGAATAATTCCGAGGATTTATCACGCTCTGTGGGTGGCGGCCGCCATGTGATCCGCCTGTACCTGTGCGACTCTCCTGCCCCGACCAGAGGTGTGTCGTGCCGTGGGTGGCGGCCGCCAGGCGGAACGTGTTCCGCCAGTACCGGCGCGACCTCGGTAGTCGGGTGACCTCAACCTGAGTCGGTTGGTTCTGACCTGAGTCGGTTGGTTCTGGTTACCTCAACCTGAGTTGGGGTGACCTTGGAGTCGGTTGGTTCGCCCCAACCTGAGTCGGTTGGTTGCCAACCTGAGTCGGTTGGTTCTCGAGCCACGCAAGAGCCCGTCATGCTTACGAATCTGCTTCAATCTTGAGTCGGTTGGTTCTCGAGCCACGCAAGAGCCCGTCATGCTTACGAATCTGCTTCAATCTTCCGCCGTGGCTACCGGCCCAGTCACCGCCCTCACCAGCGAATTGACCCCTGGCCTTGCCGGTGAGAGGGCGATGGCGCGGCTTCGCCGGCTGCTGGCGAGCGCGCGCGGCCACGGGCGCCCTTCGGGTCTGGACTGATGATGCAAGCTTCCCTGGAAGGAGTACGAGACATGCTGAGGCAACTGGCGACGAACATCCTTTTCCTCGCGCTCGCGGCGGCTGGTCCCGTCGCGTGCACGGGCTCGGGCGACAGCCCTGCGGACCTCGGCGGCAGCAGCGTCGCGAGCGGGAGCGGCGGCGCTGCTGCCGCCGGCGGACAGACCTCGGCCAGCGGCGGCGCCGGCGGCGACGGCGCTGCGGGCGGCAACTCGGAGGGGAGCGGTGGCGCGGCCCCTGGTGGCGCCGGCGGCACCGGCACCGGCGGCACCGGCGGCACCGGCGGCACCGGCGGCACCGGCGGCACCGGCGGCGCCGCCGGCACCGGCGGTGAGGAAACCGGCTGCGTCGGGATGGGCGGAATCACCTACGCGCTCGCGACGGTGCCCACGCCGACGGCGGAGCAGCAGTCCGCGTACGACATGATCACGAGCGCCATGGATGAAGCGCTGTCGTACTACAACTGCCACACGAGCATCGAGAAGAGCCTGCGGGTGTCCTTCGAGCCGTCGGTCGCGACGGCCGACGGCAACGTCAACGGCTCCATCCGGTTCGGCGCGCTCAGCTCCATGAACCACATCACCGCCATGCACGAGATCGCGCACACGGTGGGGGTCGGCAGCAGGGAGTTCGGTGCCCTGGTGGTGGACGGCATCTTCACGGGCGCGAAGGCGACCAGCCAGCTCAGGGCCATCACCGGGAACGACGCCGACCTCGTGCACGCGGACGCCCAGCATTTCTGGCCCTACGGCCTCAATTACACGAGCGAGGTCAAGACAACGGACGACCTCGTGAACCACTGCAAGATCGTGGCCGCCATCCGCGAGGACATCGGCCTCTGAGCCCGCCCCGCGGGCGCGGCCTCACTCGAGGTACGCCGCCAGTCCGATCGCCTGATCGCGGATGGCCCCGGCCACGAGCCCCGCGATCTGCGCCGCGCCGGAGCGCGCGAAGTGCGTGTGATCATCGCAGAAGAACTCGCCGACGGGCCCGCTGGTCGTCGCGCTCACGTCGCCCCCGGGGACAGGGCAGAAGCCCAGGGCGTTGTACAGCGCGACGCTGCGCTCGTGGAGGTCGATCACCGGCACGCCGTACTCCGCGCCCGCCTCCTGCGTCGCCGTCACGTAGCCGCCGCGCGTCCCCCGCGCCGTGCTGCCGTCGCAGGCGATCGCGCTCACGGGCGTCACGAATACCGGCTTCGCGCCCCGCTCCTTGGCCGCGCGGGCCATCATTCCATAGCTGCTCTTGAAGGCGTCGAGCCCCACGTGCCTGTCGCAGGTGCGCGAGCCGTCGTTGATGCCGAACTGGATGAACAGGTAGTCGCCCGTCTTCATGTCGTCGAGCATCCGGACCCACCGGTCCTGCAGCACCGGCTCGCCGCTCGCGTCGCGGTCGAGCTCGCACTCCCCGGCGCTGTCCATCGCGGTCTTCACATAGTACAGCCAGGTGCGCACGCTCCGGCCGCCGACGGCGCTGTTCACCACGGTGACGCGATCGTCGAAGAGCGCGGCGAACGAGCCGCCCCAGCCCGCCGGACAGGGGGTCTGCCCGTTGGCGACCGTGGAGTCGCCCGCGATCCAGATCGTGATGTCCTGCAGCGGCCCCATCCCGCCCGACCCGCCACCACCGCTGCCAGCCACGCTGGCCGACCCCGCCGAACCCCCCGCCCCGCCGGCCGCTTCACCGTCGTTCCCCCCGCCCTCACCCCCGGCAGCCCCCGACGAGGTCGAGGCGCCGCTCGCCCCCGCCGTCGAACTGCTCGGTCCAGGCTGCGCGCCTCCGCCCGTTCCCCCCGCTCCGGCGTCGACACCGCTCCCGGGCGCCTCCGGACCTGCGTTGCAGGCCACGGTGAGCGCCGCGATCTGGGCCACCCAGACGACGAGCCGAGGCGCGGAAAAATGTGCGGTGAATCGAGGGGGCCAGGGCATCTGCATGGGGGTTCTCCGGTCGCGAGGGCAGCACGAGATCATCCGTCAGGCGCAGGGCGCCACGAACGCGAGAGCGATGGCGAGGCCCGGCGGGCGTGCCGGCGGTGAGTGAGCGCGGCTCACATCCCTAGTGCCGGCTCGCCGTCCCGATCAATCACGACGAGCGCCTTTTTTGATCCACGGCCGCCGGCCGGGAGGCGCTCCAATACGCTCGCCGAACTTTTGAAACTCCAGCGAAACGGTGCGGCGCAGCGTCGTCGACGAGGCGTCAGCATCCGCGCCCCTCGGAGCGCGACGCGTGATCAGTTCACCAGGGTCTGGGAATTCCTGGGCGCCGTACGTAAGACGTTGTGCGTGCGAGCCCGTTGAAATTTTGCAGCCACCGCTCGCGTCCCCGCGAGGCGCAGCAGATCGAGCGGGGACGGACCGAGGCAGGTTGTCGCTGCCGACCGGGATGCTTTTGTCGGTGCACACAGGAGCGCTGAAGACGGGTTGATGCCCTGGCGGGAAAGCCGGTCGCTGGGTCGCATCGACAAGGAAGGCCGCCGCGCATCCGTCGGTGACTCATGTAGTGATGGTTGCAATTCCGAGCGATTGATGTCTTTGGTGTCCGCGAAGGCCGGGGCGTCGGACGCCGGCAGCCCGGATCCCTGGAGTGCCGTCCTGCATGAGAATCGTTGATATCCGCGCCACCACCGTCACCGTGCCGCTCGAGGCGCCCCTGCGCCACGCGAACGGCTGTCACTGGGGCCGCTTCGTGCGCACGATCGTCGAGGTCGAGGCCGATAGCGGCCTCATCGGCCTCGGCGAGATGGGCGGCGGCGGCGAGTCGGCCGAGGCCGTGTTCCGCGCGATGAAGGCCTACCTCGTCGGCCACGACCCCGCCCGCCTCGAGGAGATGCGGTTCAAGATCGCGAACCCGACGGCCTCCCTCTACAACAACCGCACCCAGATCCTCGCCGCCCTCGAGTTCGCCTGCCTCGACCTGATCGGGCAGGCCTGGGGCGTGCCGGTCCACGACGTCCTTGGCGGCAAGCTCCAGGACGAAGTCCCCTTTGCCTCCTACCTCTTCTTCCGGTATCCGAACGCCGACGGCTCGGGCGAGGTGCGCACGCCGGAGCAGCTCGCCGACGAGGCGAGGGCGCTGAAGAAGAAGCACGGGTTCACCTCCCACAAGCTCAAGGGCGGCGTGTTCCACCCCGATGTCGAGCTCGAGTGCTACCGCGCCGTGGCCGAGGCCGTCGGGGGTGACCGTATCCGCTTCGATCCGAACGCCGTCTGGTCGACGGAGCAGGGCATCCGCTTCGGCCAGGCGATCGAGCACCTCAACAACGATTACCTGGAAGACCCCGTCTTCGGCCTGCACGCGATGCGGCGCACCCGCGAGAAGGTGCGGATGCCGCTCGCCACCAACACCGTCGTCGTCAACTTCGAGCAGCTCGCCGCCAACGTGCTGGACACGGCTGTGGACGTCATCCTGCTCGACACGACGTTCTGGGGCGGCATCCGGCCCTGCGTGAAGGCGGCCGGCATCTGCGATACGTTCGGCCTCGGCGTCGCCGTCCACTCCTCGGGCGAGCTCGGCGTGCAGCTCGCGACGATGCTCCACCTCGGCGCCGTCATCCCGAACCTCTCGTTCGCCGCCGACGCGCACTACCACCACCTGAAAGACGACGTGATCCGCGGAGGCCCGCTCCCCTACAAGAACGGCCGCATCCGCGTCCCCGAGGGCCCCGGCCTTGGCGTCCGCCTCGATCGCGACAAGCTCGCCCACTACGCCGAGGAATACAGGCGCCTGGGCTCGTATCCCTACGACAAGGACCCGCTTCGCCCGGCCTGGTGCGCCACCGTGCCGAACGAGCGCTGGGCCGATCCGAACGACGACCGTACCCCCGAGGTGCCGAGATGACCCTCGCCGAGCGCGTGGCCAAGGCGGTCGACGCCGCGCCCATCATCGATCTGCACACCCACCTGTTCGCGCCCGGGTTCGGCGCGCTGAACCTCTGGGGCGTCGACGAGCTCCTGACCTACCATTACCTCGTCGCAGAGACCCTGCGCGCCGAGCCGAAGGTCACGCCCGAGGCGTTCTTCGTCCGCGACAAGGCCGCGCAGGCCGACCTCGTGTGGGACGCGCTCTTCGTCCGCCGCTCGCCGCTGTCCGAGGCCGCCGCGGGCGTCGCGACCGTCCTCGACGCGTTCGGCCTCGACCCCGCCGCGCCGGACCTGCGCGAAGCGCGCGCCTTCTTCGCCGCGCGCCGGGTCGAGGACCACGTGGACGACGTGCTGCGCCTCGCCGGGGTGAGCGCGCTCGCGATGACGAACGATCCGACCGACCCCGCCGAGCGCGCCGTCTGGGAGGCGGGCGCCGGGGCCGATCCGCGGTTCTACGCGGCGCTGCGCCTCGATCGCCTCGTCTCGTCGAACGACCTCGCCTCCGAGCTCGAGCGCTGGATCGCCCGCATGCGGCCGCGCTACCTCGCGATCTCCGTCAACGAGGTCTCGGCCCCGCCCCGGGCCGTGCTGGACGCGTGCCGCGAGCACGACCTGCCGTTCGCGATGATGATCGGCGTCCGGCGCGCGGTGAACCCCCGCCTCGGCGTGGCCGGCGACGGCGTGAGCACCGCCGATCTGGTCCCGCTCGAGCGGCTCGCCGCCGAGAACCCCGACGTCCGCTTCCTCGTCACGACGCTCGCGCGCGAGAACACGCACGGCCTCTGCGTCGTGGCGCGCAAGTTCGCCAACGTCCTCCCGTTCGGCTGCTGGTGGTTCATGAACAACCCGAGCCTGATCGAGGAGACCACCATGATGCGCCTGGAGATGCTCGGGCCGACCTTCGTGCCCCAGCACTCCGACGCGCGCGTCCTCGATCAGCTCGTCTACAAATGGCGTCACTCGCGGCGGTCGATCGCCCGCGCGCTGACGCGACGCTATGAGGCGATGCCCGTCCCGCCGACCGACGCGCAGATCCAGCGCGACGCGCGGGCGCTCATGGGCGGCATCGCCGGGGAATGGCTGGGAGCATGACGACCCTCTTCGATATCGCGGGCCGCACGGCCGTCGTTGTCGGTGGCACCTCCGGGATCGGGCGCGCGATCGCCCTCGGCCTCGCCGAAGCTGGGGTCCACACCGTCGCCTCCGGCACCCGCGCGGACCGGGCGAAGGCGGTCACCAAGGAGATCCGCGCCCGGGGCGTCCGCTCGGTCGAGGCGACGTGCGACGTCGGCGACAGGGCGTCGATCGACGCCCTGCGCGACAGCGTCGTCCAGGCGCTCGGCGGCGTCGACATCCTCGTCAACTGCGCCGGCCGCACCTTCCGCAAGCCGACGGCGGAGGTCGCCGACGCCGAGTGGAGCAGCCTGCTCGACACGAACGTCACCGGCATGCTGCGCGCCTGCCAGTCGTTCCACGGCCCCCTCAAGGAGAGCGGCCGGGGCCGCATCGTCAACATCGCCTCGCTGTCGAGCTTCGTCGCGTTCCACGAGGTCGCGGCCTACGGCGCGTCGAAGGCGGCCGTGCTGGCGCTGACGAAGAGCCTCGGGGCCGAGTGGGCCAGGGACGGCATCCGCACGAACGCCATCGTGCCGGGCGTCTTCGTGACCGACCTCAACCGCGCCCTCCTCGAGGGCACCCCGCGCGGGCAGGAGCTGCTCACCCGCACGCCCCTCGGCCGCTTCGGCGAGGCCATCGAGCTGATCGGCGCTGCCCTCTTCCTCTGCTCCGACGCTGTCAGCTTCATCACCGGCACCAGCATCGCAGTCGACGGCGGTTTCCTCGCCTCTGGAGTCAACCAATGACCGCCGCGTCCCCCGCAGCCCCGGCGAGCGCCGGCGCCATGACCCGCGTCCGCTGGACGGTCTGCGCGCTCCTCTTCTTCGCGACGACGATCAACTACCTCGACAGGCAGCTCTTCTCGCTGCTCGTCCCGTTCTTCGAGAACGACCTGCGCCTCGGGCCGACGGATCTCGCGCTCATCAACGTGAGCTTCCTGCTCGCCTACGGCTTCGGCATGGTGTTCGTGGGGCGCTGGATCGACCGCGTCGGCACCCGCAAGGGGCTCGGCCTGACGTTCCTGCTCTGGAACATCGCTTCCGCCGCCCACGCCTTCGTCGGCAGCTTCGGCGGCTTCGCCGCGATCCGCTTCCTGCTCGGGGTCGGCGAGGCGGGCAACTTCCCGTCCGCCGTGCGCACCGTCGCCGAGTGGTTCCCCAAGAAGGAGCGGGCGCTCGCGACAGGGCTGTTCAACTGCGGCTCGAACGTGGGCGCCATCCTCGCCCCGCTCCTCGCGATCCGCATCGCGGAGGCGTACGGCTGGCGCGCCTGCTTCCTCACCCTCGGCGGCGTCGGCGTCGTGTGGATCCTCTTCTGGACGCGTCTCTACCGGCGCCCCGAGGAGCACCCGAAGGTCTCGCCCGAGGAGCTCGCGCACATCCGCTCCGACGCGAAGGAGTCGACCGAGCCCCTCGGCGTCGGCGAGGTGTTCGGGATGCGGCCCGTCTACGCGATCGCGATGGCGAAGTTCTTCACCGACGCGCCGTGGTGGTTCTACCTCACCTGGCTGCCGAAGTTCCTCGTCAGCGAGTTCAAGCTGACGCCGACGTTCATGGCCTACGCGATCCCCGTCGTGTTCATCGTCGCCGACGCCGGCGCGATCGGCGGCGGCTGGCTCTCCTCGAGGCTCATCGCGAGCGGCCGCTCCGTCGGCACGTCGCGCAAGCTCGCGATGCTCGCCTGCGCGCTCGCCGCGGTGCCCGTCATGGCCGTCGGGCTGCTCGTCGACGTCCCGACCGTCGCGGGCATCCCGTCGGTGTACGTCGCTGTCGCGATCCTCTCGCTCGCCGCGGCGGCGCACCAGGGCTGGAGCAGCAACCTCTACACGCTCGTCTCCGACACCCTCCCTCGCCCCGCCATGGCGACGGTGGTCGGCATCAAGACGGCGTTCGGCGTCGTCGGCGGCGCGCTCTTCCAGATCTTCGTGGCCCGCTCGCTCACGCTCACCGGCTCGTACACCCTGCCGTTCATGCTCGCCGGGAGCCTGTACCTCGTCGGGCTGCTCGCGCTGCACCTCCTGCTGCCGCGGGTCGAGCCGGTCACGCCGAAGCGGCGCGTGCCGCAGGTGGTCATCATCGCCGGCGGCCTGGCGATGCTCGCCGGCATCGCCGCGACGCAGTTCACCCTCAACGCGCCCCCGTACGCCTCCGTCGCCGGCTACCGCGAGACGCGGCCCGCCCAGCTCAGCGCGACGGGCGCGCCGACCGAGGGCCCGGGCGCCCGCGTGGGCTGGATGGAGGCGCGCTGGTACTTCTGGCCGACGGCCGCGGGGATCAAGGCCGAGCTCGTCAAGTTCGACCGCGATGGCCGGCCGATCGTCGAGACCCGCGGCGCCGGCGCCAAGGGCTACACCGGCCCGTCCGCCGCCGAGGTCGAGGCGGCCCGCGCGTCCGGGGATGCCCTATGATCGCCGCCCCCGGGATGCGCTATCGCCGCTCCAGGGCCCCGGCGGTCCCGGGAGCTCTCCTCGTGGAACAAGCCTTTCAGCGCGCTCTGCGCCCCACTCGATAAGCCATGTCCTTTACGCTCCGCGATCCTGCCACGTGCCGCTGGGACCTCGTCTCCCTCGGCGAGGTCATGCTGCGCCTCGACCCAGGCGACGGCCGCATCTCGACGACCCGCACCTTCAACGCGTGGGAGGGCGGCGGCGAGTACAACGTCGCCCGCGGCCTCCGCCGCTGCTTCCGCCTCAGGTCGGCCGTCGTGACCGCCCTCGCGGACAACCCCGTCGGCCGCCTCCTCGAGGATCTCATGCTGCAGGGCGGCGTGGACCTCTCGCTCGTGCGCTGGGTGCCGCACGACGGCGTGGGGCGGACCGTGCGCAACGGCCTGAACTTCACGGAGCGGGGCTTCGGCATCCGCGGCGCTGTCGGCGCCTCCGACCGCGGCCACACGGCGGCGTCCCAGCTCAAGCCCGGCGACGTCGACTGGGACGCGATCTTCGGCCGCGACGGCGCGCGGTGGTTCCACACAGGCGGCATCTTCGCCGCCCTCTCCGAGACCACGCCGGGCGTGGCGAAGGAGGCCATGGAGGCGGCGCGCCGGCACGGCGCCGTCGTCTCCTACGATCTCAACTACCGCCCGTCGCTCTGGAAGTCGATCGGCGGCCAGGCCCGCGCGCAGGAGGTCAACCGCGCGCTCGCGCCGTACGTCGACGTGATGCTGGGCAACGAGGAGGACTTCACCGCGGCCCTCGGCTTCGAGGTGGAGGACCTCGACGACGCGCACGCCAACCTCAGCGTCGGCGCGTTCGAGGCGATGATCCAGCGCGTCATCGCGGCGTTCCCCAACATCCAGGCCGTCGCGACAACCCTGCGCGTGGCGACCTCGGCGACGCGCAACGACTGGGGCGCGGTGCTGTACCAGGGCGGCCAGCTCTACCAGGCGCCGCAGCGCAAGGACCTGGATATCTACGACCGCGTGGGCGGCGGCGACTCGTTCGCCTCGGGCCTGATCTACGGCTTCCTCCTGGGCAAGGGGCCGCAGTGGTCTGTCGACTGCGGCGCGGCGCACGGCGCGCTCGCGATGACGACGCCCGGCGACACGACGATGGCGACCCTCGACGAGGTGCTCAAGGCGATGAAGATGGGAACGGCGCGGGTGGATCGATGAGCGAAACGGTGCGTGGAGAGGCGCGTGGAACGATGAGCAAGCAGGACGTGCTCGGCTGGATCGAGCGCACGCGCGTCGTCCCCGTCGTGCGCGCGGGCTCGGCCGAGGAGGCGCTCCAAGCGGTCGAGGCGCTCCTCGAGGGCGGCATCGACGTGCTCGAGATCACGATGACCGTGCCCGGCGCGGTGGAGGTCATGCGTGAGGTGGCCGCGCTCCACGGGGCGCGGGCGCTCGTCGGCGCGGGCACGGTGCTCGACGCCCGCACCGCCGAGGCGTGCGTCGAGGCCGGGGCGCGCTTCGTCGTCAGCCCCGCGCTGGACGTGCCGACGGCGCAGGCGTGCCGCGCGATGAACATCGTCCACGCCCCGGGCGCGCTCACGCCCACCGAGGTCGTGGCGGCGCACCGGGCGGGCGGCGACGTCGTGAAGGTGTTCCCCTGCGACGCGCTCGGCGGCCCCTCGTACCTCAAGGCGCTCAAGGCGCCTCTGCCGCACATCCCGCTCATGCCCACCGGCGGCGCCACGCTGCAGAACATCGGCGCCTTCCTCGCCGCGGGCGCGGTGGCGGTCGGCGTCGGCGGCAACCTCGTCGATCTCAAGCTCCTGCGCGAGGGGCGGCGCGAGGAGCTCGTCGCCCGCGCCCGCGCGTTCCGCGACGCGTGCCGCCCGACGTGAAGCGCGCCTAGGAGGCGCAATCACCGCCCGTCGTTCCCACCCCGGCCTGCGCCGCCGGGGAAGCCTGACCTGCGCCCGCGGCACGCTCCCGCGCGGCGGGGCGTAAAACAGTAATAAAATCAATGCCTTACGGCGCTCATGGGGGCATCCCCGGCGCCATTGAACACCCAGGGGCTTCGAACATGAACCAATCGCAGGTTGCGAACCTATTCGGTGCGTCGATTTTCCTCGTGGCCGCGGCCGCGCACGCCCAGGCCCCCGCGCCCGCCGGCGGGCAGGTGCCGCCCGCCGCGGCGCCGCCGCCGGCCGCCGCTGCGCCGGCCGAGCCGGCGGCGGCGCCCGCCCCGGCCGACGCCGGCATGACGCAGCTCCCGACGGGCACGCAGGCGCCGGCCACGCCGCCGCCGCCCCCGGGCGCCCCGCTCGCGGCGGCCGCTGCGCCGCCGCCGGCTCCCCCCGCCGAGGTGACGAAGCCCGCCGCTCCGGCCGCCGTCCCCGTGACCGCCAAGTGGAAGGCCACTGTGTACGGCATGGCGGAGTTCAACATCATGCACGACTCCACCCAGAGCTTCGGCGAGTCGGTGGGGGCCACGGTGATCCAGCGCGAGGACACCTACGCCGGCTCGCACGGCCGCACGCACTTCACGACGCGGAACTCCCGGTTCGGCATCAGGGCGAGCGCGCCCGAGTTCGCGGGGATGAAGACGACAGCCAACCTGGAGCTCGACTTCTTCGGCAACCAGCCGCCCACCGTCTCCGAGGCGTCGCTCGTCAGCAGCGGCACCTTCCGCCTGCGTCAGGCCAACATCAAGGTGGAGTCGGACTACGTCGATCTGATGATCGGCCAGTTCTATCACCTGTTCGGGTGGCAGCCGTTCTTCTTCCCGGCCACCGCGTCGTTCTTCCCGGTGATGAACCAGGTCTTCGGTCGGATGCCGCAGCTCCGCGTCGGCCACACCTTCAAGACGGATCCCGTCAACCTCGAGATCGCCGCGGCCGCCGTCAAGCCGCCGCAGCGCGACGCCGAGGTGCCGGATGTCCAGGCGGCTTTGCGCTTCGGCTTCAACGACTGGAAGGGGATCCACACGCTCGGCGCCGCCGGCATGCTGATCGACCCGCTGACCATCGGCGTCTCGGGCATCTACCGCCACTTCCGGGTCCCCGAGTTCTCCGCCGCCCCTGTCGCGTCGAGGTCGACCGACGGCTACGGGATCTCGGTCGACGCGGTGGTGCCCATCATCCCGGTCACCGCGCTGGAGGAGCCTGGCAATGCGCTGACGCTGACAGGCTCGTTCTTCGCCGGCACGGGCATCGCGGACATCGTCGGCGTCGCGAGCAACGTGCCGAGCCCGCCGCTCCCCGACGGCGCGACCTACACGGCGGGCATCGACAACGGCCTCGTTGTCTACGACGCGAACGGCAACCTGAAGACCATCGGCTGGAAGGGGTTCGTTGTCGGGCTCCAGTACTACCTGCCCCCCTCGGGGCGCATCTCCATCTCCGGCAACTACACCCAGGGCTGGAACGACCGGGTGACGGAGGACAACGGCTACGGCGCCCTCCGCACCGCCTACAACGAGTCGCGCTACATCGACGGCAACGTGTTCATCGACGTCACGCCGGCCGTCCGTACCGGGCTCTCGTTCCAGTACTCGGAGCAGACCTTCGCCGACGGCGTGACCGCGACCAACGAGCGCCTCGAGCTCGCCATCTACTCCTTCTTCTGAGACGCAGCCGCGCGGGCGCCCAGCGCCGCCGTCCCCGGGGCGACCCGGGCGGGGCAGGGGGCCTCGCCGGGTGGCGCCCACGCGTCCGCCACATCCGTCCGCGACGGACCTCCAGCGCGGCCCGCCGCGGCCTTCTCGCCGACCGGCGCTTTGGCTACGGATCATCGCCATGCGCCGTCAACACCTCGTCGTCCCCCTCGCCCTGTGCGCTGCTCTCCAGTCTGCCTGCTCCGCGGCCCCGCCGTCCGCCGAGCCGCCCCCGTCCGCGGCCCCGGCCGCGAGCGCGGCGGCGGCGCCGGCGCCTGGCAGCGCGGCGGCGCCCGGCGGCGCGGCGCCCGGGCCCGGGAGCGCCGTCCAGGTGCTCGAGGAGGTCAGCGGCGTGACCGCGGCCTCGTACGCGCCCCGCGGCTTTGACAGGCTCACGGCCGGGCAGCGCGCGCTCGCCTACCACCTCGTGCAGGCGGCGCTCGCGGGCGATCCGCTGTACACGATGCAGACCTCCAGGTACGGGTGGCCGGCGACGGAGCTCGTGATCCGGCTCCTCGCGCAGAAGGAAAGGCTCGATCCCGCGCTGCGCGACAGGCTCTCGCTCTTCCGGAAGATGCTCTTTTTGCACCACGGGATCCACGACGCGCGCACGGGGCAGAAGCTCGTCCCGCCCTTCTCGCAGCAGGAGCTGGAGGGCGCGGCCAGGGCGCTGAACATCGCGGTGCCGAAGGACCTGCTCGCGGGGCTCTTCGACCCCAGGGTGGCGCCCGTCGTCACCAACAAGACCCCGGACAAGGGCAAGGACCCGATCCTCGAGTCCGCGGCCAACCATTACGAGGGGGTGAGCAGCAATGACCTCGAGAGCTTCAAGGAGAAGTACGAGCTCAACGGCCGTATCGTGAAGAAGGGCGGCAAGCTCGTCGAGGAGGTCTATCGGGCCGGCGGCGGCGGCGCGCCGCCCGGCGTGGGCGCGAAGGAGCTCGGCCGGGTGGTGAAGCACCTCGAAGACGCCCTCGCGCTCGCGCCGCCCGCGCAGCAGGTGCCGCTCAGGCACCTCATCGCGTACCTGAGGACGGGCGAGCCGGCCGAGTTCACCGAGCACGACGTCGCGTGGCTCAAGCAGGTCTTCCCTGTCGACTACATCCTCGGCTTCATCGAGACGTACGACGATGTCCGCGCGCGCAAGGGCAGCTTCGAGGGCCTCGTCTTCATCGCCGATCCGGAGCGCGACCCGCCGCTCCAGGCGCTCGCGAGGAGCGCGCAGTACTTCGAGCAGAAGATGCCCTGGGAGGCGAAGTGGCGGCGCGACGCCTTCCAGGTGCCCGCGGCCGCGGCCGTCATCGCCATCGCGGCCACGGGCGACGGCGGGCCGTTCACGTTCGGGGGCGTGAACCTGCCGAACGCCCAGCGGATCCGCGAGGACCACGGCTCGAAGAACTTCGTCGTCCTCTCCACGATGGACACCCGCGCGGCGCTCACCTCCGACAGGACCATCGACGAGTTCGCTCCGGAGGAGGTGCGCGCCGAGATCCGTCGCTGCGCGCCGCACCTGAGCTTCGCGGGGACGGCGTTCCACGAGGTCACCGGCCACGGCTCGGGCAAGGTGAACCCGGACCTCCGGGCCGATCCGGCGGAGCTCCTCGCCCCCTACTACGCGGCCCTCGAAGAGAGCCGCGCCGAGCGCGTCGCCGACTGGCTGACAGGCGATCCGAAGACGGTGGAGATAGGCCTCCTGCCGGACGCCGGCTGCGCGCGGGTGTTCCCGGCGTACGCGGCGATCATGCAGCTCACGATGCTCAAGTCGGTGCCCCAGGGCGACGTGGCCGAGGAGGATCACCTCCGGGCGGAGCTGATCGCCTTTGGCTGGGTCAAGGACAGGGGCGCCGTCGCCGTCGAGGTGCGCCAGGGCAAGACCTTCTTCGTGGTGAAGGACCCCGACGCCTGGCGCAAGGCCTCGGGCGAGCTGCTGGCGGAGCTCCACAGGATCAAGGCCACGGGCGACCGGGAGGCGCTCAAGGCGCTCGTGGAGAGGTACGGGAGCCGGATCAACCCGGCGTGGCGCGACGAGGTGGTGGCCCGCCTGAAGGCGCTGAACCTGCCGCGCACGATCGCCGTCATCCCGCCGAGGATCACGCCCATCCGCGACGCGGCCGGGAAGGTCGTTGACGCGAAGGCCGAGCAGACCACCTCGCTCGACGCCTACATCGCGGCGCTGGAGCAGGCCTGGGCCGGCTGAGCCCGGGACGCGCAGGCGCGCCCCGTCCGTCAGGCGAGCGGGGCGCGCGACGGGCGGCGCATCGCGCGAGGCCTGTCGTCCTCACGGAGGCGCCGCGGGCCCGAGCAGCACGCGCTGACACCACCGGTGCAGGCTCACATCGTCTCGCGCGAACGACCAGCGGGCGGCGAGCCATCGCTCCGCCGGCTCCAGCAGCGCGCCCAGGTGCTGCCCGTCCAGCCACTCCCGGGCGAGGCGCCGATCTCGGGCCGTGGCGGTCGGGGTGATGAACGGCGTCAGATAGCAGACGGCCGACAGCGGCTCGAGCCGGGCATCTCCCAGGACGCAGGGGCCGCCGAAATCGATGACGGCGCTCACCTCCTGGTCCTCGACGAGCACGTTGCCCGGGAAGAGATCCAGGTGCACGAAGCTCGGCCGGACCGGCTCGGGCAGCGCGGCCGCCAGCCGCGCCGGATCGACGCCCGCGAAGGCGCTCCCGGCGCAGGCGAGGCTCTTCCGCGCGCGCTGCTCGAGGTAGGAGCGGTGACAGCTCGCCCGGATCGGCTCCGCCTCGCACAGGTCGCCGTACCATGCGTGGTCCAGGCGCAGGGCGCAGAGGCGCGTCGAGGCGTCGAGGAAGCGCACGAGGAGATTGTCGCGCTCGGCCCCCGCCACCTCCCCGAGCACGTGCAGGAGCGGCCGCCCCGCGAGGCGCGGCTCGATCGTGAGGACGCGCCCGTGCGCCTCGGTGATCTCCAGGACGCGCGGGATCGAGAACGGCACAGCGCCCGCGCTCCGGTGGAGGTCGTCGAGCAGCTGGGCCCGTCGAGCGACCGTCTCCCGCGCGGCCCCGGGATGGTGGACGCGCGCGATCCTGTCCTCGCCGAGCGCAAAGACGCAGGCCTCACCGCCGATGCCGAGCAGCGCATCCTTGTCGATGCCGAGGTGGCTCATCACCTGGAGGAGCGGGGCGTCGTCCTCGATGCTCACGGCGTCGTTATCGACGCTGCCCACGATGGAAGACAATCCTTCTCCGCGCCTACGCGCCCGAATGGCCGTCGCACGCGTACGTGGTCGATGATGCGGCGCGTCGTGGCCGGCGGCGGTTCATCGCGCCGGCGGCGTTGTGGGAAAACGCGGAATCGAATGAACGATCCGCGGGCGTCCGGGAACGGAGGTCTGTTCGGTCGCGCAGCGGCGAGCCTGAGGAATCCGCTCATCTTGCAGCCCTTTTCAGCGGAGAAATTGAGCAGGGAGGCGGGAGGTAGGGAGTATTTGAAGATTTCCCTCCCTGCCCCCCTGTGAATTTTTCCGAAGGATTCGAGAGGATGCCTCAGGCGGCGAACCCATGACGGGAGGCCGCAGCGTGCCCGCAAGGAGTCCCAGATGACGCTCGTCCCCTCTGCCCGCGCGGCGCGGAGCGCTGCGCCGCGGTCCGTCCGGCGCCGGCTCGTCAAGCCGCTCCTCGGCCTCACGGCGTTCGCGGCGCTCTTCTTCGCGCTCGCGTGGCACCTCGACGCGCCTTCCTCGGCCGCGGGGCCCCTCGGCGCGATCGCCGCGAGCCCGATCGGCCAGCTCTCCCGCTCCGCCGCCGATCGCGCGCCCATCGCGGGGCGCGTCGAGGAGCGCCTCCCGGCGGGCTCGTACACCTATGTCGCTGTGCGCGCCGGCGAGGCGCTGACGTGGGCTGTCACGCTGGGAGACGCGCCGCCCGTCGGCACGCCGGTGCAGGTGCGGAGCATGGGCCGCCGGACGAACTTCCACTCACGCCGCCTCGAGCGGACGTTCCCCGAGCTCGTCTTCGGGATCGTCTCGCGCGCCGACTGAGCTCCCCGCAGCGCACCAACCGAAAGGACACTGATCATGACGACACGTACGTTGAATCCCGCGTTGACCGCCGCGATCGAGCGATCATCACGCGCGCTCGCCGCCGCCTTGCTCGCGGCGCTCGGGGTGACCCTGTCGGCGTGCGGCTCGGACTCCGGCGCGGCGACGCCCGAGCCCTCCGCCCCCGCGTGCACGGGCGGCGTGCTCGAGGCCGATCTGCAGGCGGCGCCGCTGAGCGGGCCCGGCGTGGATCCCGCCACCGGGAAGCTCCGGCCTGCCCCGGAGGGCTCGTCGTACACGGTCAGCTCGACCTACGGCATCCCGAGGCCGGGCGACGCCGTGATGGAGCGCTACGGGCAAACGTTCGGGGCGATCCAGGCGCAGCTCGCGTCGCAGCGCGGGCTCCTGGCGATCCAGCTCGCCCAGTCGACGTCGTGCGGCTCGGGGCGCACGCTGGCCGTCTGGGAGTCGACCGAGGCGATGTACGAGTTCGTCATGAGCCCGGCCCACCTGGCCGCCGTGGAAGCGGCGGACGAGCTGCTCGAGCCCAACTATGCGGTCACCCACTGGGCGACGACCCGGGACGACGAGATGACCCTCGAAGAAGGCGTCCGTCGCATCAAGGCGAGCGAAGCCCCGGCGCCATGAGCTGACGCAGCGGCTGTCGCGCCGTCACAGCGCCGGCGAGGTCCTGGCCGCCGGGGGCGCCAGGGCCTGCCGCGCCAGCTCTTCCACGTAGGCGAGGCGGTCGGCCGGCGAGCCGAGCGCGTTCAGCCCTCCGTAGAGCCCCGCGAAGAACGCCGGGAAGAACACAGCCGAGAGCGCGGCCACGACCCGATGCGCGGCCGCTCGCTCCTCGAGCCCTGGCACGGCCGCCTGGACGAGATCGCGCAGGCGCT
The DNA here is from genome assembly GCF_051519835.1 of Sorangium sp. So ce176. Classification (NCBI taxonomy): domain Bacteria; kingdom Pseudomonadati; phylum Myxococcota; order Polyangiales; family Polyangiaceae; genus Sorangium; species Sorangium sp. So ce176. The sequence goes on along the minus strand of NZ_CP150371.1, from coordinate 7,121,362 downwards.
CCATCACGGGCGCGAAGAGCGTGGGAAAAGGACCGCTGTAGTCGTCGGCGTGGAACGCGCCGTGGAGGTGCGCCCTGCCCACGTTCGGATAGCGCAGGCTGCCCTCGAGGTAGTAGCCGAGCAGCCCGCGGAGAGCCCCCAGGGGGTCGCCCGGCATCCGGGCGAGGAACTCCTCGCCGTCCGCCAGCATGTGCCGGATCGTTCCCTCGAGCGCCGCCGCGAGCAGCGCCTCCTTGGACCGGAAGTAGTAGTTCACCGCGGCGATGTTCACGTCGGCAGCGGCCGCGATCTTGCGCACCGTCACCTGCCCGATGCCGTGCTTCTCGATCTGGTCGATCGCGACGGCGACGAGCCGCTGCCGTGGATCCTCCGGGAGGTCGGGTCGGTCTCTGTCGTTCATACAATTGTTTGAAACGCACCTTGACGACCCGGCGAGCAGGCGTCAATAGTTGAAACATATGTTTAAATCATTTGTTTCAATCCGGGCTGGAGGTGCACCGATGATCGGTCGGCGGAGCTTTCTCACCCACACGGCCGTCGGGGGCGGCGCTGCCGCGCTCGGCTTCGCCTCGGGCCGCCGCGGGCTCGACCAGGAGGTCGCGTCCGCGCGGTTCCACGGCGACGACGTGCTCGGGCAGGGCCGGGCAGCGGGCGTCTGGCATCGCTACAAGTTCATCGGCCAGCCGGTGATGGACGCGCAGATCGTGTTCTGGCTCGGCCTCGCGTCGATGGGCCTGACCGACGTCGGCGAGGTGCTCGACACCGCGACGCGCGTCCGCCCGGGCGACGAGCGCTCGTGGTTCGAGCAGTGGCTGGCCACCGCGAAGCGCGTGCGCGGCTACGGGGAGGAGGCGGAGGCCCGCGGCCACACGCGGAGCGCCGCGTCGCATTTCCTCCGCGCGGGCGCGTACTACAGGGCCGGGCTGATGCGCTACGCGGACCGCGCCGATCCTCGCCGTGCGCGGGCCAGCGGCCTTCGACAGCGCCATCGACGCCGCGTCGGTCGTGCTGCCCGACGCCCGCTGGTACTTCGACGACGCGAGCTGGAAGCACGGCGTCTCGACGCCGCACGAGGTGATCGACGAGCTCCGCAAGTACGACAACAGCGACGGCGTCGCGAACATCCGCTGCGAGACGCTGATCATGGCAACCAGCTCCTCGCCCAGGCGCGGCTGTTCGACTGGCTCGACGAGCGGGTGGCGCGATGAGCCCGGCCGATCGTCCTGTCGCGCGCTCGCTTTCGGCGGGGCGAGGGGAGGGCGCCTCCCGCCGGAGCGCGCGGGCCTCGCGGCTCCTCGCCCTGGCGGCGTTCCTGTGGGTGCTCGCGCCCGGCGTGGCGCTGGCCCAGTTCCCCGACCTCGTCGACCTGAGCGCGCAGTACATGCCGGGCGTCGCGCTCGAGGACCCGCGCCCCACGCGGGCGCAGGTCACGTCGTACGAGGTGAGCGCCAATGTGCCGATCCCGCTCGGAGAAAGGACGTACCTGATCCCGGGGGCGACATACCATGTCGAGGCGGTCTCTTACGCCGAGGCGCTGCCCGGCTTCGACCAGCTCCGGGCGTTCCACTCCGTCGACGTCCCCTTGCTCTTCGTCCAGCTCCTCCCCCGCGACTGGTCGCTCTCGCTGCGCGTCGCGCCGGGGCTGGCGGGCGACTTCGAGGGCTTCGACGGCGGGCTCGCCCGCGTCAGCGGGCTCGCGCTGGCGACCCACACGCTCTCGGAGAAGCTCGTCCTCGGGGGTGGCGCGCTCGCGTCGTTCAGCTTCGGCTCGTTCCTCCCGCTGCCAGCCGCTTACGTCGACTGGACGCCGAACCCGTACTTCCGCCTCGAGGCCTTCCTCCCGGGCTTCGCGACGGCGAAGCTCACGTTCTCGGATCGCCTCGAGATCGGCCTGCGCGCGGACGTGGCGGGGAACGCCTACGCGGTGCGCGACGCGCGCGTCGCGGGCGCGTGGCCCTGCGCCGCCCGGCCGGCCGACGACCCCGCGACCGAGCCGGATGAGCGGGTGGCGCGGCCCGAGCAGTGCGTCGACCACATCGCGTACTCGGTCGCGACAGCGGGCGTCACGCTCGGCGTGCGCGCCTTCTCCTCGGTGTGGCTGACCGCCCAGGCCGGTCACAGCCTTTTCCGTCGCTTCGAGCCGATGAACGACGACGACGAGGGCATCCCCGGAGGCGGGCAGAGCATCCCGAACACGTTCTTCTTCCGCGCCGGCGCGACGTGGCGGATCCCGAAGACCTGAAGCGGTCGTGGCACGAGGGCGCGGGGCTGGAGCGGCCGGGCGGCGCGTGCGTGCACGACGGTCCCCCGGGCCCCGCGCGCCCCGGGGCGGCGCGCGGCCGGCGCGGGCGCTGACACCGGGGGCCCGACGGGTGCTACTGGATCGGCCGTGCGCTTCCTCGATCCGTACGCGAGCGGTCGCCCTCCGTCATGACCGGGTACGTCTCTCTGTTCCTGATGTCGCTGTCGGCGGTCTTCTTCGTCGTGGACCCGATCGGCATCGTGCCGCTGTTCCTGTCGATGACCGCCGGCGATCCGCCGGAGAAGGTGCGGAGCACGGCGCGGCGGGCGTGCGCGGTCGCCGGCGGGCTGATGCTGTTCTTCGCCCTCTTCGGCGGCGTCATCTTCAAGGTCTTCGGCGTCTCGCTGGGCGCGTTCCGCGTCGCGGGCGGCATCCTGCTGCTGATCACGGCGCTGGACATGCTGCGCGCCCGCGCGTCCGCGACGCGCACCACCCCGTCCGAGGAGCAGGAGGGCATCACCAAGGAGGACGTGGCGCTTGTGCCGCTGGCCATGCCGCTCCTGGCCGGGCCGGGCGCCATCGCCACCGTGATGGTGCTCATGGCGCGCGGGGGCGACGACCCCGTCGCGATGGCGCTGGTGCTCGCCAGCGTGGCCATCACCTTCGTCGCCTCCTACTTCGTGCTGCGCGGCGCGGGGCTCCTGCAGCGGGTGCTCAAGGCGTCCGGCGTGGCCGTGCTCGAGCGGGTCATGGGCCTGATCCTGGCCGCCATCGCGGTGCAGTTCATCGCCGACGGCGTGAAGGCGCTCTGGGGCGGGTGACGCGGTCTTCGTGGCGCCGCGCCGCGCGGCGCAGCGCGGCCGCCCCCGCCCGGGGTCAGCGGGCGAGCGCGCCGACCCCGCGCCGCGCGCCGAGGCGGCTCATCGCGTAGGCGAGCCCGCTCTGGAGCGTGCCCTGCGTGGTGATGCGGTTGAAGTCGACCTCGAGCCCCACCAGCGTCCTCGCGATCTCCGGGCCGATGCCCACCATCACGCTCCGGCAGCCGAGCAGCTCCGCGGCCTGCACCGCGCGCACCAGGTGGCGCGCCACGGCGGCGTCGATCCCCGGCACGCCGGTGATGTCGAGGATCACGAACTCCGCGCCTCGCTGCCCGATGGCCTGGAGCAGGCTCTCCAGCGCCAGGGCCGCGCGCCTGTCGTTGATCTCCCCGACCAGCGGCATGAGCAGGATCCCCTGCCAGACCTGGATGACGGGCATCGCCACGCGATCGAGCAGCGCCGCCTGCGCGTCGATGATCGCGCGCTGCTCCCGGTTCTCCGCCGCGATCCGCTCGGCCTCCATGTGCCGCCGCTTCAGATCGGTGATGTCCGTGATGAGCCCGCAGAGGCCGACCACCTCGCCCTGCGCGTTCTTCATCGGGAACTTCCGGGTCCAGATCGTGCGTGTCACCCCGTCCGAGCCCGTGGCGGCCTCCTCGTTGTCGGTCGGCTCACCGGAGTTGAAGACGATATCGTCGTAGCTCCAGAAGATGTCGGCCTGTTCCCTGGGCCAGTAATCCGGATCACTGCGGCCGATCAGGTCCTCGTAGCGCTGCCCGATCAACCGGCAGAAACCCGGGTTGCAAGCGATCCAGCGGTGTTGCCGATCCTTGACGAAGACGGGATCCGGGATGGTGTCGAGGACGAGCTGGAGGAGCTCGAACGTCTTCCAGTCCGCGACGTCGATGCAAGGGAGCGAGAACACCATGCGGTCAAGCCAGTCTCCCCCCGGCCCTACTTCTTTTATCAACCATCGTGGATGAGTCCGCAAGGCCAGAGATGGACGGATTCACAGCCCCCGGAGACAGGCGATGTGGTGGCGCACTGCATGATGTCTTGAACGTAGTGGGACTTTCTGGTGGCAATCACAATTTGCGCGACCACTTGACGGAGAGACGCGCGCGCGTGCTCCGAGAGGGGCTCACGTGGAGGGCGGCGCGCTGCGGCGGCGCGCCGGGCGCTCCAGCGCCTTCGCCACGCGCGTCACCAGGTCGCGCACGAAGCGGATGGCCTCGTCGTCCTCGACAGCGCTCCGCCAGAGCAGCTCCAGCGGCGCGCCCGGCGGGGAGACCGGCAGCGGCGCGGCGCGGAGGCGCGGGCGCAGCGACGTGATCTCGCGCGCGACGATCCGGGGCACCGTGGCGAGCAGGGCGCTGCCCTCCACGACGGCGCCGACGCTGTGGAAGCTCGGCACCGACACCCGCGCCCGCCGCTGCACGCCGAGGCTGTCCTCCATGACGCCGCGCAGATCGCCGTTGTACGAGACGATGACGTGCTCGTGCGCGAGGTAGCGCGCCAGCGTCAGCGGCTTGCCCACCCGGGCGTGGCGCGGATCGAACAGGCACACGAAGCTCCCCATGAACAGCGCGCGCCGCCGCGCGCCGGCCGGCAGGTCGCCCGCCACGGTCACCGCGAGGTCCACCGCCGAGGAGCCCAGCGCGTCGGCGACGGTGCGGAACTGCACCGGGATCACGACGAGCCGCAGGCGCGGCGCCTCCTCGGCGAGCGCGCGGAGGAGCGACGGGAGGAGCCACGCCTCGGTCGCGTCGGAGAGGCCGAGCCGCACCGTGCGCTCGCTCGTCGCCGCGTCGAAAGCCGCCGGGGAGAGCGCGGCCTCGACGAGCGCCTCGAGGTGCGGCCGCGCCGACGCGAGCAGCCGCTGCCCGCGCGCGGTCAGCGCGAGGCCGCGCCCCGCGCGGACGAAGAGCGGCGCTCCCACCGCCGACGCGAGCCGCCGGAGCGCCGCGCTCACCGCGGGCTGGGTGAGGTAGAGGCGGCGCGCCGCCGCCGTGACGCTGCCCGCCTCGGCCACGATCACGAAGAGCCGGAGGAGGTTGAGGTCGAGGCTCGTATCATAATTCCCATTCATGATTTGCATACATTCTATTCACTCGACTTCAGTGTTGAGCGCCTTAATCTCCGGGGCGCGCGGGGCGAGGGGCTCACAGGGGAAGGAACGTGCAGATGCGAATACTGATCACCGGGGCGACGGGGTATATCGGGTCACGGGTCGCGCGGCGGCTCCACGCGAAGGGGCACGCCGTCATCGCGGCGGTGCGCGACGAGGCGAGCGCGGGGCGCCTGCGCGACATGGATGTGCCGGCGGAGCCGCTCCGCGCGTCGCTCGACGACGTGGACGTCCTCTCCGAGGCGGCGCTGTCGGCGGACCTGCTCGCGCTCGACAACCGGATGTCGAACGAGCGCGCGCGCAATGAGCTTGGCTGGCAGCCCTACCGGACCACGAACACGCTGGAAGACGACATCCCGCTCCTCGCGGCGCGCCTCGCCTGAATCCCGAGAACGCGAGCGCGAGAGCGGAGCGCGGTGCGACACGAGCCCACGTGAGCCCTCGGCGTGCGCGAGCGGCGAGCGGCGTGCGGCGTGCGGCGACGAGCGTCACGGCGCGGGGAGAACGCGGCGTCTGCAGGTGATTCCGCTCGCGAGGTGACGGCGCGGGGCGGTACGCTGTCGGGTTTCGAGCGCCACCATCGCTCGCCGCAGATCGGTTGGGCGGCGGGTCGCAACCTGCGCTCTCAGGAGGACGCCCTTGCACCAGCAACGCTCTGTCGCCTTCTCACGCTGGATCCCTGTCGCCGCGTCGGCCATCGCCGTCGCGAGCGCGGCGGGCTGCACCGCCGCGGGCGACGCGCCGGCCGGGGCCGCGCTGTCGGTCCGCCACGTGCGCGTCACGCAGGCCGACGTGGGCGCCTTGCCGCCGGGGGAGCGGCTGCGCCTCGACCTCGGCGCGGCCCGGGTCGCCTACCACGTGGCGCTCGACCCGGCGCTCGACGCCGACCGCATCGTGCTCGTCTCGGCGGCGGGCGCGGAGGCGTCGCTCGCGGCCGAGATCGAGGCGATCGAGCGCCGCGCAGCGGAGCCGCTCGCCACGGCCGACGGGCGGCTGCTCCTGACCGGGGACCCCACGGTGTTCGAGGAGCTCGACGCGGCGGAGCTCTCCGCGCTGCGCGCGCAGGGCGAGCTGGTGAAGCCGCTCGCGGCGCCGTCACCGAACGCCAGGCCGCAGTCGACGGACCCGTGCGGTCGGTCGGGCGTGTACCTGGAGAGCGATCTCGCCGGGGGCGCCGCGGCGCTGAGCGTGTGGAGCGCTCACGTGGCGCTGATCTGCGAGCCGATCTGTGCGCCGGGGGCGACGGAGGCCTGCTACGGCGGGCCCGAGGTCACGCGGGCGGTCGGCGCGTGCCAGGCGGGCCAGCGCGCGTGCAACCTGACCGGCACGGCGTGGGGGCCCTGCTTCGGCGAGGTGAGGCCCGAGAGCGAGGCGTGCACCTCGACAACGGACGTCGATTGCAACGGCGCGGTGGGGTGCCTGCCGGGTCACCTCTGGAGCCAGCTCTTCGGCGACGCGGTCGCCCAGTCCGGCAACCGGCTCGTCCACGACGTCGCGACGGACGCCGCGGGCAACCTGCTGCTCACCGGGAGCTTCAGCCAGTCGCTGCCCGTCGGGTCGCAGACGCTTGTGGGCGGGCGCGGGTCGGACGCGTTCGTGATCAAGCTCGACCCGGCCGGCAACGTCCTCTGGGCGCGCAGCTTCGGCAGCGACGGCCCGGACCTCGGCGTCGGCATCGCCGCGGACGCGTCGGGGGACGTGATCGTCACGGGGTCGTTCTGGAACACCGTGGACTTCGGGGCCGGCCCGCTGGTCAGCGCGGGCAAGGCGGACGTGTTCGTGCTGCGGCTCGACGCGAACGGCACGACGCTCTGGAGCCAGCGGTACGGCACCGCGGACGTGCAGCAGCCGGAGGCGATCGCTGTCGGCCCCGGGGGCGAGATCACGGTGGCGGGACGCTACTATGGTCCGCTCGATTTCGGCCTCGGTCCGCTGCCGACCAGCAATATCACCAGGACGTTCGTGCTGCGGCTCGACGCCGGCGGCGTCCCGCTCTGGAGCCGGGGGTTCGACGTGGAGTACGTGATGTGGCCGAAGGATCTCGCGGCGGATCCGTCGGGCGACGTGGTGCTCGCGGGGTGGACGCAGGGCTGGGTCGACCTCGGCGCCGGGCCGGTGAGCGGCGCGGGCGGGGACGATGGGTTCGTTGTCCGGCTGGCGTCGGGCAGCGGCGCGACCGTCTGGGGCCGGGCGATCGGCGGGCCCGAGGACGACCAGGTGACGGGCGCGGCGCTCGACGGGGCGGGCGGCCTTGTCGTGGCGGGGTGGTTCGGCGGGCAGGTGGGCCTCGGCGGGGGCGCGACGCTGACGAGCGCGGGGAGCACGGACGCCCTCGTCGCGAAGCTCGACGCGGGGAGCGGCGGCGTCCTGTGGGGCAAGGCGCTCGGGAACGCGTCGCAGCAGGACGCCAGCGCGCTCGCGCTCGACGCCGCCGGCAACATCGTGCTGCTCGGGCATTACCGGGGCGTGGTGGACCTCGGCGGCGGACTGATGACCTCGTTCTCGGAGTTCGCCATGAGCCGCTTCCTGGCCAGGCTGGACCCGGCGGGCTCGCTCCTGTGGAGCCGGGGGTACCCCTTCCAGACCTACTCGCTCCTGCTCGGCGCCGAGGAGGAGCGGGGCCTCGCCGTGGACGCGGCGGGGAACGTCTTCTTCAGCGGCGTCATGTTCGGCTCCGCCTGGGCGGTGGAGTACGGCGGCGGGCTCCTCACCCCGCTCGGCAACATGGACTTCGTCGTGGCGAAATACGCGCCGTAGTCTGCTCCTCCTGGCTATCCGCTCATCGCCGCGGAGCGGCCCTGGAGGCCCGCGCCGCCGGCGCATGAGGCCCCGGGTCGGCGGCGTCGGGCCGCGGCCATCGCCGGCGATCTGGCACGACGGGTTTGCTCGATCAATCGGGACCGATTCCCGGCGGTCGCCGGACCTATGCTCGACGGCCCCTCACCATGGGAGTCGACCCGGGGCGGCGCGATGCAAGCACTCGAGTCGCACGATGGCAGGCCAAACGGTCGGGATCGCGCCTTGCTGCGCCAGCGTGGACGAAGACGAGGGCGCGGCGCCGGATCAGCGCCGGCGCAGCCGCCCGGTCGGCCGGCCGAGCGCGTACTTCACGCTGCCAACCGCCACGGCGTGCGGTCGCACCGACGCCGGGGCAGCGTCGGCGGCCTGAGCCTGCGATGCGGCCTTATGCATTGCCCGCGCGAGCTCCGCTTCGGCCGATGCGACCCGCTGCTCGAGCCGGACGAGGCGCGTCCTCGCCGCCGCGAGCTCGTGCGCGGAGCCCAGAGGCCGCCTTCCCAGCCGCCGCCCGAGCGCCCGGCCGAGTCGGTACATGAACCGGCTGAACGGACGGCGGGCCAGGGGACCGAGATTCTGGTTCGCCTCGATGACGGCCTGCTGCGCGCGGACGCGGCGCAGCAGATCCTCGAGCTCCTGGATGTTGAGCCGCACCACGTCGATCTCGCTGCGGTACCTGGACATGAATCCATCCTGTCGTACAGGCGCGGTGCACGCCAACGCCGTCGGCGGCCGCCGCGAGCTCGGCACCAGCCCCGATCCCGGTCGAGCCCGCTGAGCTCGCCCGCATCGCGCCTGCCGGCGCCGCCGCCGGCTCGTTCTCGACGAGCTCCCGCACGGCCGTGATGTGGATACGGCCTCTCCGGCGCGCGGATCCCAAGGTCATCTACAACAGCTCGACCGGGCAGCATGTCATGTGGATGCACAAGGAGAACGCCACCGACTACGGCGAGGCCCGCGCGGCCGTGGCCACCTCCAGCACGGTGGACGGCGGCTACTCCTACCGCGGCAGCTTCCGCCCGCTGGGGCACATGTCGCGCGACATCACGCTCTTCAAGGACGACGACGGCGCGGCCTACATGATCTCGGCCGCGCGCGAGAACGCCGATCTCCACATCTACCGTTTGACGCCCGACTACCTGAACGTGAGCAGCCTGGTCAAGATCCTCTGGGCCGGCTCGTGGCGCGAGGCGCCGGCCCTGTTCAAGCGCAACGGCGTGTATTTCCTGCTGACCTCGGGCGCGACGGGCTGGGCGCCCAACCAGCAGAAGTACGCCACCGCAACGAGCATCGGTGGCACCTGGAGCGCGCTGCAGAACGTGGGCGACTCGACGGCGTACAGCTCTCAGACGGCCTTCGTGCTGCCGATCCAGGGATCGTCGGCCACCTCCTACCTGTACATGGGCGACCGCTGGGCCAGGGCCTGGAGCGGGCCGGTCAACGACTCGCAGTACGTCTGGCTGCCGCTCCAGTTCCCCAGCAACACCAGCATGAGCATGAGCTACTCGGACCAGGTGACGATCGACACAGCCACCGGGGTCGTCCAGGGCTCGGGCGCCACGAGCTACACGCTGGCCGCGCGGGCGTGCTCGACGCGATCGCGGCGAGCAACGTCGACCCGACAACGAAGCTCGTCAACCCTCTAAGCCTGGGCTATCCCCGCCCATGTCGGCGCGACATCTCCGGGGCTTCTCCGCTCAGAAGATCGCGCTCTTCCGCATGCCCGCATCGTTCGCGCGCTGCCGCGACGGCGCTCCGCCCGTGCTGCGCGGCGCCTCGGTCGCGCGCGCCGGCCGCGCTGCGGCGGGCCGCGCCGCGGCGGGCCGCACAGCGGCAGGCCGCGGCGTATCTTCCAGCGGCGCCGCAGCCGCCAGCGGCGCCGCTGCCGGGGCCTGCGCCGTCGCCGCCACGCCCGGCGCGCCTGTCGAGCACGTGGCCGCCTGGGGCGCCCTGGGCGTCTGCGCCACAGGGGCGCGGCGCGCCGCGGCGAGCACCCCGTCGCTGACCGCCAGCAGCGCGGCCGTGCGGCCCTCCGACCGCTTCCAGGGCAGCGCCGTGACGAGCGCCAGCCCCATCCCGAGCACCATCATGAGGCCGGCCGCCGCGAGGTGCAGCCCGGTCCGCCGCGCCGGCGCGGCGGGCGCCCGCTCGCTCGGCGCCTGCGGCACCCCGGTCGCGGCCACGAACGCCGCGATCATCGGCTCGATCGAGGGGAATCGCTCCCCTGGATCCAGGGCGAAGGCCCGCGCGAACCAGGCCTCCAGCTCCGGCGGCGCTCCCGGGCACAGCGTCGACAGCGGCGGCCGATCGCTGGCGAGGATGGAGGCGAGCACATCGGCGATCGTGCGGCCCGCGAACGGCTGCTGCCCCGTGAGCGCCACGTGCGCGACCACCGCGAGGGCCCACATGTCGAGCTGCGGATCCGCGTGCCCGGTGCACGTGTGCTCCGGGCTGAGGTACGCCGGCGTGCCCAGCACCACGCCCTCCGCTGTCTGGCGCGGGAAGTCGGCCGGCAGATCCTGGCGAATCCACTTGGCGATGCCGAAGTCCGCGACCTTCGCGCGCAGGCGTCCGTCGCGCCCCTCGCGGAGCAGGATGTTCGACGGCTTGATGTCCCGGTGCACGATGCCGAGTCCATGCGCGACCGAGAGCGCCTCTCCGATCTGACGGAGGAGCGCGGCGAGCTCACCCGCCGGCACCCGCCCTCGCTCCTGGATGAACTGCCGGAGCGACAGGCCGCGCACGTACTCCATCACGAGGTACGGGCCCGCCTCGGGATCCTCGCCGGCGTCGTGCACCGTGACGATGAGGTCCGTCTTCCGCCCGATCTGCGCCGCGACCTGCGCCTCGAACCGGAAGCGCTCCATCATGTCGATGGCCGGGTCCTGGCGCGGGAGCACGAGGAACTTGAGCGCGACGTCGAACCGCCGGACGCTGTCGTGCGCGCGCCACACCTCGCCCATGGCGCCCTGGCCGAGCGGATGCACGAGCCTGTACCGCCCGGCGACGAGGCGGCCCCGCGCGAGCGGGGCGCGGCCCTTGTCGCGTCCGGCGCCGCGCGGAGCGGCAGCGCGCGGCTGCGACGCCGGCGGGGCGAGCGTGACGGCCTCGCGCGCGCCGTCCGGCGCCGGCGGGGCGAGCGTGACGGCCTCGCGCGCGCCGCCCGGCGCCGGCAGATCGGGCGCTCGACACGAAGACGGCGGCTGCAGCACGCCGGTGACCTTCGTGTCGCCCCCGCGTCCCAGGCCGGTTCGTGTGCCCGTGGGAGGACGACAAGACGTGGGAGGCCGGGACATGTTCGCAGCGTATCTCGAACGCGGGGACCTTTGAATGGCGAACCCCCGGGTCCCTCGCGCAACCGTACCTGCTCGCTCGCACGGCAGCGTCACAAGACACAGCTCCGCCGCATTTGTCGATGGACGCTGGCGACGCCACGTCGCGCGCGCCGCACGGTGGACGCAGGACGGGTCGCCCCTTCATGTGCCCCGGTCCGCCCCAGGTGTGGGATTGCATGCTCGGCGAGGCGCAACGCGCGCCGCGCGGCCGCGCGACGCGCGACGCGCGCGATGATGACCCGACAAGGTGAAGAGGCGTGGGCGGGCAACAGCCCGAGGTACAAAAGCGCGCGAGCCCCCTCGATCGAGGGAGCTCGCGCGCGCATCGCGTCAGCCTGGTGTCATTTGCGGCCCAGGAACTCCATCAGCCACTGCATGGCCGGCCGCATGTTTCCGTTCGAATGCTGGATGCCTGTGTTGTCCCGCCACGTCGTGCCGACGATATAACCCCAGAGGGTGATGCCGGGGACGGAGGGGTGATTCCAGAACATCGTGAACTGCTCCTCCATCACCCTCTTCTGCTGGTTGTCGTCCGCGATGCCGATGTCGTACTCGGTGATGTACACGGGCTTGCCGAGAGCGGCCATCTTGTCGATGTACGACTTCACGGTGGGGGTGCTGATCTTGTACGCGTCGTGGGCCTGCGCGCCGAGGGCGTCGACAGGGGCGCCGGCGTCGATCACGGCCTTCGCGATCCTCATGAAGTTGTTGTGGTCGTTCTCGTATTCGATGTTGTTGTAGTCGTTGAAGATCAGGACCGCGCGCGGGCAGAACTCGCGAGCCCACTTGAACGAGTTGACGATCCAGTCCCAGCCGCTGGCGCCGTCGCCGCCGATGCCGTTCTTGTAGGAGGGCGTGGTGTGGGGCGGCGGCTCGTTGACGACGTCGATGTACTTCGTGTCGGGGTAGCGCTCACAGAACTGCTTCATCCAGTCGCGCACGGCGTTCTGCTGCTGATCCGCGGAGAGGCGCCCGACCCAGTCCGGCTGCTGGCTGCCCCACACGAAGACGTGGTGCTTGAAGATGATGTTGTTGTCCTTCGCGTACTTGTAGATCGCGTCGAGCTTGCTCCAGTCCTTGGAGCCCTGGGTCCTCTCGACGGAGCCCCACTTGCCCTCGTTCTCGGGCGTGATCTGGTTCCAGTACTTCGCGAAGCCGTCGCGCACGGCGCCGCTCGTCGTGATGTTGCCGACGAACTTCTCGCTGCTGGGGGAGCCGCCCGTTCCGTCGCTTCCGCCGGTCCCGCCGTTCGAACCGCCCGACCCGCCGCCGCCTTCGCTCGAGCTGCCCGTCGAGGAGCTTGTCGTTCCAGGGCCTCCGGCGCCGCTGGTGACCGATGCGCTGCTGCTGGCTGTCGTGCTGCCGCTGGTGGTGCTGCCGGAGCTGACCGTGCTGCTGGCTGCCCCCGAGCCGCCCGCGCCCTCCTCGACCCCGCCGTCGCCACCAGAGCATCCAAAGAGGGCCGCGACTCCGAGCGCCATCCACGTGGTGCCGCACAGCCATCGAGAAGAACGGTTCTTGTTCATTGTGCACTTCCGCGAGTTGAGTCGTTGGTGGTTCTCGAAGCGAGGGAGCCGATGGGCAGCGGTACGAGCCGGAGCGCACACGCTCTGCGAACTACGTGCCAAACAGCTCGGCGCCTACAATTCCCGCCTGCCCTGGAAGTGATCACGACACGCACACGAAAGCCGCGGCCACGCGGCGTTCCGCGTCGGTGGGAATTGTGCCGTGGTATTGCGAAATCCGACCCGGGTTGAGGGCTGACGATTGCGGTGGCATGGTAATGTTCCAACCATCGAACGCCTGAAGACCCACCCAGGTTGAGCCGAGCCGACCCACCCAGGTTGAGCCGACCCGGGTTGGGGTCGAAGGCCGACCCAGGTTGAGCCGACCCGGGTTGGGGTCGAAGGCCGACCCAGGTTGAGCCGACCCGGGTTGGGGTCGAAGGCCGACCCAGGTTGAGCCGACCCGGGTTGGGGTCGAAGGCCGACCCAGGTTGAGCCGACCCGGGTTGAGGGTGGTTGGTTGGCCGGCTTACGCCCGGTTGCCCAACCTCGGTCGGGCCACGGCTGCTCCAACCTGGGTCAGGCCGCCCTCAACGAGCGCGCGCCGTGCAGGCCCTGAGGAGCTCAGCCACCAGCGGCGGAAGGCGACCGGCGAGCGCGGCGCGCTCCGGCTGGAACAGCGTGGCGACGAAGAACGGATGCCCGTCGAGCTCCACGGCGCGCACATCGCCGGCGTCGTCCTCCGCCCCGACCCGCAGCGGGCCCGAGACGAGCGCGGCCTGGAACGCCGGGTTCAGGCCATAGCGGCAGCGGTACCCTTCCGTCGTCTCCGCGCAGCCGTAGGCCTGCGCGATGCGGGTGCCGGCGCGGAACCGGACGGCGCCGGTGGCCTCCACCAGCGAGCACTCCAGCGGCGCGATCACCGCGCGCTGCGCCTCCGGCGCGGTCTCCGCGTGCTCGGCGTCCGACCAGCCCAGCACATGGCGCGCGTACTCGACGATCGCGTGCTGGAAGCCGCCGCAGGTGCCGAGAAAGGGCCGCCGCTGCTCGCGCGCGAAGCGGATCGCGCGCAGCGCCCCATCCATGCTCCGGTACGGGCTCGCTGGCACGCACCAGAGGGCGTCGTAGCCCGCCACCCGCGACGCGTCGGTCACCTCCTCGGTCGGCACCCACTCGAACGAGAGCGGCACGGCGAGCGCTTCTCCCGCCAGTCGCAGCGCCGCCGGGATGGCCCGGTGCGCAGTCACCCCGTCGTCCCGATCGCCGACGAGCCCCAGCCGAATCACCGACATCATGCGCCTCACCAGAGATCCCGACGTGCGGGCAAGAGGGTCCTCGTCTCGATCCTACATTCCACAGGGCGGATGCGTGAAAGCGGCCTGGAGCTCGACCTCCTCGCGCCGTCCGTCCCAGCGCACCGCCGCGTCAGCCAGGCGGCCTTCGTGCGTAGAGGAAGCGAGCATAGCCGATCTCGGCGGCGTTCTTCGTCAGCTCGACGTTGACCCAGGCCACGACGTCACCGAACGGACGATCCTGAAACGGCCATCGGGTGCGCTGCGGCGACCGCAGATCGTCGTCCGTGACCCGATCGAGCGCCGCGCGCCACCGTTCCTGCAGGCCGCCGAGCCACGCGCGCACGCCGTCGGCGTCGCCGGGCCACGTCACGCCCTCGCGCGAGAGCGCTCCGTCGCCGAACGCGTTGTCGAGCGCCATGGACCACCAGAAGCCGATATGCCACGTCACCCACGCGATGCTCGGCGGGCCGAGGTCGTATCCCTCGTGATCAGGCCAGTCGGCGCGCCACTCGCCGCCCGGGGTCTGATGGACGTGCAACCCCGCGTCAGCAGGGCGCCACAAGCACTCGTCGGTGGAGAGCCCGTCGAGGTGATAGCTGGCGAGCTGCCACGCGATGTCGAGCTGCCGGACCAGATAGCCACGGACCTCGTTGGCCTCAGGCTGCGTCGGCGCGCCAGGGCTGTCGCGTCTCATGGTCCAGAGCCTAGCAGCATCCCCGTACCCGGTAAACCGCCGGACCCGCCGCGCGCGCCGCCGTCATGGCTGCTGTAGCCGCTCCGCATGCTCGGCCAGGAGCCCGCCGAGCAGGTGGAACTCCAGATACGACCGCGCCACGTCCGTCGCCCCGGGCAGCTCCTCCTTCGCGCCGCCCAGCACCACCCAGCCGCCGCCTCGCTCGAACCGGAACGAGAGGGTCTCTCCCTCTGCGAGCCCGTGCTCGCGCACCGGCCGCAAGATCGACACGCCCTCCAGCCCGAACAGGAACAGATCCCGCGCGATCACCTCGTCGAGCCACCGCTTCGACAGCGCGGTGAGCGACAGCTCCCACGCGCCCTCGCGCAGCATCTCCGGCACCGACCCGCGGCGGATGAGCGGCGCGTTCGCCGCGTCGAGCGACACGAGCTGCGCCCGCGCCACGCCGTGATGAACCCCGAGCGCCCCGAAGCCCACCGACAGATCCGCGACGCGATAGCCCACCTGCGCCGGATCCTGCGCCGCGCCCTGCAGCAGATCCCGCGTGGCCATGATCGCCTTCACCACGCGCAGGGCGAGCGACGGGCGCAGGCACAGCGCGCGCGTCCTGTCCGGCGTGAGCGCGACGGCGCGGGTGACAGCGTCCTGCACGATCACCTCGAACGGCTCGAGCTCGGCCGCCGCCAGGGGCTCGCTCGCGCGCATGTGCCGGTGCAGATCGAACGAGAACGCGCGCCCCTTCTTGAACACCTTGAGGTGCACGCTGAAGGGGCTCTTCCGCCCGTTCGCCGTGGTGCCCTCCGCCAGGAAGAGGACGTCGCCGATCACGGTCTTCTCCGGGTAAACGTGATCGTTGTAAAAAACGATGCGTCGCGCCTCGGTGTCCAGGTCGACCCGGGAGCGATCATCGTCGAGGGCGAGGCGATTGCCCTCGTGATCGCCGCGCGTGCCGAGCCCGGCGAAGGGGCAGCGGACGCGACCCGCGAAGTGGTAGACCCCTCGATCACAGAAGCGCACGGATCACCCCCAGTCCTCGGCTGCCACGCTCCGGCCGAAGACACGCGCGGAGCCCCACTCCGCGACGAGCAGCGCGCCCAGCGTGACGCCTGCCATCAGCAGGCGGGCAGCCCAGGGCGTGGGCGCGAAAGCAGCCATTTCTCTGGACGGGCGGTGGGCGAGGTTCACGTTGAGCGCCGGGTCGGTCGCGACGAAGCTCAGCACAAGCAGCGCGACGAACGTGCCCCAGGCCGAGAGCGCGCTGCCCGACGGCAGGCCGCGCCGCGCGAGGTGAAGCGCGGCCGCCGCGGGCGGCGCGAGGTGCGCGGCGATCGAGAGGAGCGTGACCTTGCGCGTGGCGATGACCTCGATGAGCCACGCAGGGATGCCAACGCCCACAGAGAACACGAACGCCGGACCCACGAGCCACCCAGCGCCGGCGAGCAGGCCGAGCGCCACGGCGAGGGCCGCGACGTGGCAGGCAAAGAGCATCTCGCCCATCCTGCCGGTGCCGCGCTTCTCCTGCACGTACCTGGCCAGGATCGCGAAGATCGGCAGGGCGCACAGGACTTCAACGGCACGCACCCGCGCAGGGTACCGCGCGGCGCCGCCGTGAGGAAAGCGGATCGCGGGCCCGCGCGAGCGCGGCAAGGACGTTCAGCGTCCGTCGACTACCCCGGCGGACGAAGCTGGGCGATAGTGACGACTCATCTGCTTCACGAACGCACGGAGGAGGGATCGATGTCGAAGATCGCGCTTGTCACAGGCGGCAATCAGGGCCTCGGTTACGCGATGGTCGCCCGGCTTTGCCAGGACTTGCCGGCGGGCAGCGTCGTCTACCTGGCGGCGCGGGATCAGGAGCGCGGCGAGGCGGCCGTCGCGAGCCTGCGCGAGCAAGGCCTGCAGCCGTCGCTGGCCCGGCTCGACGTGACCGACAACGCGAGCGTCCAGGCCCTGGCCGAGACGCTGGCGCGCCGTCACGGCGGGATCGACATCGTGCTCTCGAACGCGGCAGCGCGCATCGTGAAGGATCGGCCGCAGGCGGCCCAGGTCCGCACCTTCATCGACACGAACAACCACGGCACCTACCGGATGATCCGCGCCTTCGGGCCCCTGCTGCGCGACGGCGGTCGGCTCCTCGTCGTCGCGAGCGCCTTCGGCTCCCTGAGCAAGCTGGACCCGCGGCTCCATCACCTCTTCGACCCCGCCACGCGCTCTCTCGAGGACATCGAGCGCGTCATGGACGAGTACGTGGAGCTCGTCGAGCGCGGCGAGGCAGAAGCTCACCACTGGCCGGCGTGGATCAACATTCCATCCAAGATCGCCCAGGTCGCCTCGATGAAGGTCCACGCGCGACAGCGACACGACGAGGCGACGCAGCGCGGGATCGTCATCGCCGCGCTCTGCCCAGGGCTCGTGGACACCGATGCGTCGCGCCCGTGGTTCGACGACATGTCGTCCGCGCAATCGCCGGCGGACGCCGCGAAGAACGCCCTCTGGATCTGCACGCAGCCCGCCGAGTCACCGCGCGTCTACGGTGAGCTCGTCCAGCATCGTCGGATCATCCCCTGGGCTTGACGACGCGTAACGATTCGGTTACGCATCACGCCGATGGACGCGGTCGCCCAGGCGCTGGCGGATCCGATCCGACGGGAGATCCTGCGGATCCTGCGCGATCGCACCGCCTCGGCGGGCACCCTCGCCAGCGCGTTCTCGGTCAGCCGCCCGGCCGTCAGCCGGCACCTGCGGGTGCTGCGCGAAGCCGGCCTGGTGCGCGACGTCTCGCGCGGCCGCGAGCGCGAGTACAGCATCGTCCTCGGCGCGCTCGATGAGCTCGAGGCGTTCCTGCGCGAGCTGCGCGCGGAGAGCCCGTGGCACCGTCGGTTCGACGCGCTCGAGACAGAGGTCCACCGCGTGCGCCGGCAGAAGCGCATGGCCACCATCGACCCGCCCCGCAACGACACGAAACGAAAGAAGGAGACAGCATGAGCCCCCGACCCACCGGCCGCGTACGAGGCACCGCGACAGGCGCCGATCTCGTGATCAAGCGCAGCTTTCGCGCTCCCATCGAGGACGTCTGGCAGAGCGTCACCGCCTCCGAGAGCACGGCGCGCTGGATCGGCCCGTGGGAGGGGGAGGCGGGGCCCGGCAAGACGGTGCGCCTCCAGATGGCGTTCGAGAAAGGGGCGCCGCCGTGCAACGTCTCGATCGACGCATGCGAGCCGCCGCATCACCTCGCCGTGTCGATGAAGGACGACCACGGCGACTGGCGGCTCGCGCTCTCGCTCACGGCGAGGGGGGAGACGACCGAGCTCACCTTCGTTCAGCACCTCGCCGATCCAGCGCTCGCCGGGGACACCGGGCCAGGATGGGAGTACTACCTCGACATGCTCGTCGCCTCCCGGCTCGGCGAGCCGCTGCCGGACTTCTCCGATTACTATCCGGCGCAGCGTGCCTACTACCTGGGCGACGCGCGCACGCAGGAGTAGCCCCGCCACGGCGGGGAGCCTCGGCGCGAGCTCCACCGCTCTCGGCGGCTTGCACCCTCACGGCACATTGAGTAGGGTGGCTCACGCGCCATGACCGAGCTGAGCCACGCGCAGATCGAGCGCTTCATCACCGAAGGATTCGTGCGGATCGACGCGGCCTTTCCCCGGAGCCTCGCCGACGAGGGGCGCGCCATCCTGTGGCGTGACACAGGGTTCGATCCGCTCGACCCGAAGACATGGACGAAGCCCGTGGTCCGGCTCGGGATGTACGGCCAGCGACCGTTCGCTGACGCGGCGAACACGCCGGTGCTCCGCGCCGCGTTCGATCAGCTGGTCGGCCGCGGGCGCTGGCAGCCGCCGGCCGCGCTCGGCACGTTCCCCGTCCGCTTTCCGTCGCCTGACGACCCCGGCGATGCGGGCTGGCACGTCGACGCCAGCTTCGGCACGGAGAACCCCGACTTCATGACGTGGCGCGTGAACGTCGCGTCGCGCGGCCGCGCGCTGCTCATGCTGTTTCTCTTCTCGGATGTCAGCGAGTCCGACGCGCCGACGCGCATCCGGGCGGGGTCGCACCTGGACATCGCGAGGCAGCTCGCGTCCGCGGGCGAGCAGGGGTTGACGCTGCGTGACCTCGCAGCGAACGGCTTCGCGGAGACGGCGCATCGACAGCAGGTGCTCGCGACGGGAGAGGCGGGGACTGTCTACCTGTGTCATCCGTTCCTGGTCCACACGGCGCAGCCGCACCGCGGCACCCGCCCGCGCTTCATGGCGCAGCCGCCCCTGCTCCCGGCCGAGCCGTTGCGGCTCGAGCGCGAGCACGGGGACTATTCACCCGTCGAGCGAGCGATCCGCGGGGCGCTGAGCGGGGGCCTGTAGCTGGCCTTCATGTCTCGCCGGTGAATCCGTGAATGTCACCCCCGGTCGTGCCGACGGGGCCAGCTTTCCCGTGGCGGCATCCTGCACCGCGGCGCCCGCGTCCCTCCGGGAGACCCCACGGCCCCGCGACCGACCCCAGGTCGGGTAGCCGGCAGCGGTCGCCGGCCGGGGACGCCGCGTGCCTTGGTTTCCTCGGCTCGATCGGGCACAGTGGGGCTCGCTCGCCGCCGTGTCGCTCGACGCTGCTCCAGGAGGCCCCGTATGCGCTCGATCCTGCCCACGCTGCTCCACTCGGCCTTCGTCGGCGTCAGCCGGCTCGCCAGGCTGCGCTTCGAGGCGCAGGCCCACCGGGCGGGCGCCGTGAACGAGCGCCTGCTGCTGGACATCGTGAGGCGACACCAGGGCACCGAGTTCGGACGACGTCACCATTTCAGCGCGATCCGGACCGCGGGGGACTTTCAGCGGGCGGTGCCCATCGCCACCTACGACGACCTCCGCGCGGATATCGAGCGCATGGCCCGCGGGGCCCAGCGCGTGCTCACCGCCTATCCGGTCAACGCGTTCGCGCTGACCTCGGGCACGACGGGCACCCAGAAGCTGATCCCGGTCACCGCGCTCGCGCATCGCCAGCTCACGCAAACCGTCCTCACGAGTCGTGGCGTCGTGTTCAACGCGATCCCCGCGTCACGTGAGGACAGGCCCGCGGTCTCGTTGATGAGCGCGCTGCTGACCGGCCGGACCGAGGGCGGTTTTCCGACAGGCTCCATCTCCTGTTACATGATGCGCACAGCGCTCGAGCGGCGACCCGGAGCGTGGGCGTCCCCGCCGCAGGCCTTCCACGTCCCGGCCCACCCCGACGCGCTCTACCTGCACCTCCTGTTCGCGCTGGCGCAACCCGCGCTCGGGACGATCGTCGCGCCGTTCGCCTCCGGCCTCCTCGATTTCTTCCAGATCCTCGAGGCGCGCTGGCCTGCGCTTGTCGAGGACCTCGGCCGCGGAGCGGTGCGCCCCGACGTCGCCCTGCCGCCCGAGCTCGCGCAGCCGATTCGCGCCAGGCTGCGGGCCGATCCCGGGCGGGCGAGCGCCGTGGCGAAGGAGCTCGAGCGGGGTCTCGACGGCATCGCGCGGCGGCTCTGGCCGGGCCTCTCCCACGTCTCGGGCGGCACGAGCGGCAGCTTCCGGATCTACGCCGAGAAGCTCGCGCGCTACGTCGGCGATGTCCCCATCTACTCGCCTTTTTACGTGTCCTCGGAGGCGATGCTCGGCATCAACCTCGGTCTGGGCGCCCCTGTCTACGCCCTCCTGCCGAGCTCCGCCTTCTACGAGTTCATCCCTGCCGACGACCTCGACGCGGAGCGCCCCTCGGTCCGGCGCATCGACGAGCTCTCCGAGGGGGAACGGTACGAGATCGTCGTCACGACCCACGGCGGGCTGTACCGCTACCGGATGGGCGACGTGATCGAGGTCGCGCGCCACCACCGTCGCGCGCCGGTGGTGGAGCTCATCCACCGGCGCGGGTGCCTGCTCAACATCGCCGGGGAGAAGACGTCCGAGCACGCGATCCATCGCGCCCTGGACGAGGCGCTGTCGAGGGAGGCCCTCGGGCTCGTGGACTTCTCGACGATGGAAGATGCCGAGTCCGCGCTCAAGCGCTACGTCGTGTTCGTGGAGCTCACCGACGGGAGCCGGCCTGCGTCCATCGAGCGGCTCGCCGGGCGGATTGACGACGCGCTCCGCGCGGCCAACCCGCACTACGCCACCCTCCGGGGGCGCCTCGGGCCGCTCTCGCTCCACGTCGTGCAGCCGGGGACGTTCCGCGCGCTGCGCGAGCTCCTGGTCCGCCGGGGCGCCTCGCCCGGCCAGGTGAAGGTGCCGCGCGTGGTGACCGAGGGCCCGCTCGCAGAGCTCTTGATGGCGCACCGCGCGGCCGCGCCGGCGCCTGCTGTCGCTCCCTGACGCCCCCCGTCGCCGGCTGGAAGCCACAAAAAAGAAACCGCCCGCAGGTCCTGGACCTGCGGGCGATCTTCATGATCCGCGACCCGGTCTACTTCAGACGGGCCAGCATCTCGACCTTCTCCGCGTCGAGACCCGTCCAGGTGCCCCAGCCCGACTTCTCGGCATCGGTGTACGCGTGCTCGTAGATGCCACCCGTATCACCCGACTCGGGGTTGATGGACCAGTAGGTGAAGTCCGTCATCTTCTTCTTGATGAGGTAGTCCGTGTAGATGTTCTGCCACTCCCAGTCGTAGCGCTTGCCAGCGGGCAAGTGCGCCCACTGCTGGGCGAGGGGCGGATCCATCTCGTTCTTCGGCCACTCCTTCACGCCGCCGAACTCGCCGGTGATCACGCAGAAGTTCTGGTCGTGCAGGAACCCGAAGTGCTCGTCCCACTGCTTCTCCAGCGCCGCGACGGCCGTCGCGTTGCTCCGCTCCACGATCAGCCCGCACTTGGCCGCGGCGGCCGCCTCGTCCTCGAGCCCGACGCACTCGGGCTTCGACTGGTCGACGTGCTGCTTCTGAACGAACACGGCAGGCCCGTAGGTGTGGGGCGAGAAGCAGAGCCGATCCCTCGGGATCTGGATCGGGTAGGCCGTCTGCCCGTAGAAGTTCTCACCCCAGTTCGGGTTGAGGTTCTCATCGCCGTGGGGCTCCGGCTCCAGGTCCAGGCCCGAGCCACCCGCGATCTGGTGGCTGCCGGACACGCCCTGCACCACCGCGATCATGTCGTTGTTCTCCTCGGCGATGACGTCGTAGCACGCCTTGGCCATATCGGCCCACTGGGCCCAGGAGTACTTCCACGGCTCGTTGAAGCAATCGATGCCGATGATGTTGTCGATCCCGAGCTTCGCGGGGAGCTTCGCGATCGTGCGGATGTCCGCGAGCCACTTGTCGACGTTGTAGGCGTCCTCGCCCATCGTGCAGTTGTAGTCGTCCGCCTTGTAGTCGTAGTTCTCGCGGGCGCTGTCCACGTAGGGCGGGGCATCGTCGAGCCTGCCCGCGCGCCACCCGAGGTGGTTCGAGCAGGAGTGGATGCCGATGATGACGTTCAGGTTGTTCTTGTCGGCCTGCTTGAGGAAGTCCTCGAGCGCCTCGAGGGCGTTGGCGTACGGATACACGTCCGGATCGTTGTTCTTGATCCGCGGAGTGGTGGTGCTGTAGTTGCCGTCCGGATGGTTGGCGACCAGGGTCTGCGGCGCGATGGGGAGCCGGATCGTGTTGAACTTGAGCGCAGAGCTCGTGAGCTCCTTCATCGTTTGCTCGATGGTGCGCGGGGCGCTGTTCTCCGCCCACCACATCGACCCGATGAAGAGCTCCATGGCGCCGGGGCGCTCGAGATCGTCCTGTCCCTCGAGGCCGAACCAGTTGCCGCCGCGAACCTGGATCTCGGTGCCGTCCTGCGTCAGGCGGCCGTTCGAGAGGTTGACCCGGAACTTGCCGGCCGGTGAGCCGTCGGTGTCCGGCGTGGGCTTCCCATCCGGGTTGGTCGTGCCGCCACCGACGCCGGCGCCGCCCGTCGGGGTGCCCGCCCCGGTGCCGCCGGTCGGCGTGCCCGCCCCGGTGCCCGCACCGCCGGTGCCGCCCGTCGGGGTGCCCGCCCCGGTGCCGCCGGTCGGCGTGCCCGCCCCGGTGCCCGCACCGCCGGTGCCGCCGCCCGGGCCCCCGGTCGCCCCGCTCGAGCTGTCGCCGCCGCAGCCGACGCCCACCAGACCGAGGATGGAGAAGGAAAACAAGAAGATATGGCTTCTTCGGATTCTCATGGCTTCGCTCTTTTCGTTAAGCACAAATTCAGTACAAGGTACTCGTCCCGAGCGACCACATTCGTGGGGCGACCGTAAGCCAGTCCAAGATCATCAACTGGTCGCGCTCGGAACTCGACCCTGAATCGAATTCGCAATCAAGCAACACCGACGGGTTGCCAACCGGCCTCGTACACTACCCGTCAAGAAACTAGGGGTCAAGACGGGACTGCCCCGACGAGCCGGGGACCAAAATCTCGATGGGGCGTCTCTTTCCCGCGAGAGCGGATCGCCGGAGTACGCTCTCGCTCTAGCCAGAGGCTGGCCAGAGGCCAGCCAGAGGGTCCGGCGTTGCTCGAGGGGGATGGGACGGCCGTACCAGCGCGCTCGGCTTCGGATCGCGCTTGAGCTTGCCAGCCGCCGAATCGCATTCGGCGCATCGCGTTCACGTCAGACGCGCAGCGTCATTGATGCTCAGTTCGCTGCGGGTGAAACGTTTCAGCAAGGGGAGATCGGTCAGGAGCGGTGGCGGACGGGTCGGTTCTCCCGGGGAGGGGCTCATGAGAGGGAGCCGCTCGACCGGAACCCGAGCGCGCAGGCGCAGATCGGAGAGATCACCCCGTCATCGCCGGGCGGCTCATGGCGGTATGCTGCCGTCATGGACTGGAAAGAGCGCTGTCGCGCCCGCCTCCGCGAGCACCTCGACCCGCGCGGCGACCTCGCTCCTCCCTGGGAGCGATTCCCCGATTACGAGCGCCACACGATGGGGTGGCGAATGGGCGCCGGTGAAGACTGGATGGGGCTGTGGGGCGTCTTTCTCGAGCAGCTCGCCCCCGACCTCGAGACCCGCATCGCCTACCTGCGACGCCATCCTCCGGCGCCGATGAGCTGGGCAGACGCCGTCCACGAGGTGCTCTATCCCACCGAGCGATCGGAGGACGACGGCGACGACGAGGACGACCCGACAGCGACTGCCCAGCGTCGCGCCGCGCTCCTGGAGCAGGGACTCATCGCGTCCGACGTCGCCTTCACCACGTGGCTCGGCCAGCAGAAGGACGTGCGTTGGCCGTGGGAGCGCGGCGCGACGCCCGAGGACGCGGCCCGGTACGACACCCGCGAGCTCTGGTTCTGGTCGCGTCGGATCGCCGCGCTCCGGAGCGCCGGCGGATGGAAGCCGCCGATCGTGCCGGAGACCTGGCGCGCCTGCGCGCGAGCGCTCGAGAGCGGCGACGCAGGCCCTGTCGAGCCTCACCTGGGGCTCAGCTCGCTCGCTCGGTTCCTCTGCGCCGGAGACGTGAAGGCCCCATGGCAGCTCGGCCTGGATCTCGCCGACTTCGCGGACTCGTTCGATGACGACATGGGCTACGTCGACGCGTTTCGCCTGTGGGGGATGTCGGCCTTCGACGACGCCCACCAGCTTCGCCGCTATCTCGAGGCCACGCGCGCTCCGTCGGACTGGAGGGCCTGGGCAGAGGAACAGTTTCCTCTCGATTGAGCCGCGACAGGGAGCGACGGCTTGCGTGGTGTGCCCCGCCCGGCGAGGCCACTTCCCTACTTGCCCGGCCGGACCACGCCGTGGTAATTTATTGTGTTCTAAACGCTCTGGGAGCGGAGGCGGGCTCCAGGACACACCGAGGCACACTCTCCTCCTCGTGCCTCCTGCCCTGTCACCGCCGTGTCCCCTCCTCATCGCAAGGCCGTCGTCCTGCTCCTCCGTCGGCCTGGAGGGTCGAAGGGGGCGCTCACACGCTCATGCGCCAGCGGGCCAGCGCGGCGCCTCCTCCCGATCGGCGATGCTCACTCAGCGCCATCGGCCAGCTCTGCGAGAACCTCATGAGCCCGGATCCGGGCCCGTCCGACCTCGCCGGCGAGTGGATCCAGATCGACGAGATCGTCGCGGCCGCGGCGGCGATCAACAACCAGGCGTCGCTCTTCTTCGCCCTCTTCTACCGGCTCGTCCTGCGCCTGTTCCAGGGCGACAACGCGGGGGCGGCGGCGCTCGCGTTCGAGGCGAACCCCACGATCATCGGGAGCGCCGGCTGGCAAGGCAACCCGCCCTTCCACTTCTACGGCGGCATCGCGCTGATCCTGGCGGCCGAGGGCGCGGATCCGGAGACGCGGGAGAAGTACCTCGCGAAGGCCCGCGCGATGGGCGAGAAGGTAGCGTTCTGGGCGAGCCACGCCCCCGACAACTGAGGCACCGCCACCTCCTGCTCTCGGCCGAGCTCGCGCGCGTGGGCGGCGACAGGCGAGGGGCCCTGGACCTCTACGACGAGGGCATCCGCGCGGCCGCAGACGGCGGCTACCTGCACGACGGCGCCCTCGGCAACGAGCTCTGCGCGCGCGTCTACCTGAAGCTCGGGAGGACAACGCTCGCGCGCGCCTATATGATCGAGGCGCACGCGCAGTACGCGCGCTGGGGCGCCTCGAGCGCCATGGCCCGCCTCGAGCGCGACGACCCCGATCTCCTGGTGAGGCGCGAGCTGCCCGCCCTGGCGATCGCGCCGGTCGTCGTCCGGGAAGACCTCGACCGCCCTCTCTGCCCCCATCCTCCAGGTCTGGGACGGCGTGCTCGCCGTGCCGCTCATCGGCGCGCTCGACAAGGAGCGCGCCGACGAGCTGATGCACAGCCTGCTGCAGGCGGTCTCGCGCGGCGACGCGCGCTTCGCCATCCTGGACACCACCGGCGTCGAGGCCATCGACGAGGCCGTCGCCGATCACCTCGTCCGCATCGTGCGGGCCGTCCAGCTCCTCGGCGTCCGGGCGATCGTGACCGGCATCCGCCCCGCTGTCGCGCGGACAATGTCCTCTCTGGACATCGACATGCGCGCCCTGGGCACGCACGCCACCCTGCGCGAAGCCCTCAAGTTCTGCATGCGGAGCCTCACCGCCGCGCCGCGCGCGCGGCGGTGACCCCCCTCATCACGGCGGGGAGGCGTCGGACGTGCCGGTGAGCTTCGCCTTCGCGAGGTGGCTCGCCTCGAGCTTGGTCTCCGCGTCCTTGACCGCGGCCGTGCCGGTGCCCGCGATCGTCACCGACTCCTCGCCGAGCGCGTAGATCGTGAACTCGTAGGTGTCGGTGTTGGCGCCCCCGCCGCCGAAGTTCGGGCAAGGCCCGAGGTAGTTCATGTTCTGCATGGCGCCGATGGACGCCGCGTTCTTGAACTCCTCGGGCAGCGAGGTGACGTCGGCTGGAATGTTGTAGATGACCCAGTGATAGCCGTTCATGTTGGGCGGCGTCTTGGTCGTCAGGGTGACGTCGATGAAGGTGATGGCGTAGCTCTTCGTGCCCGGAGGCCCCGCGGTCCAGTTGAGCTCCGGCAGGAGGCTGCCGTTGAAGCCGGCGGCCGCGCAGGTGTACTTGTCGCCGAACTCCGCGCCTTCCGTGTGATTGGGGCTCGTGAGCGTGAATTCACCAGAGGACGTGTCGCCGCCGCCGCCGCCGTCGCCCGTCGAGCCGCCCGCGCCGCCGCTCCCTGACGTCGCCGTCGAGGTCCCCGCGCCGCCGCTCCCTGACGCCGCCGTCGAGGTGCTCGTGGGGCCGGCCGAGGTCGCGCTGCCGGTGGTGCTTCCGCTGCTCGTCGCGCCGCTCCCGCCATCCCCCGACGTATCGGAAACGCTGCTGGAGCAAGCCAGTGCGGCGAATGGCACGCCCGCGAGGACGAGGACTCGAATGGTACGAAGAAGCCTGTTCGTTATGGTCTGCATTGGCGGACTATGTCACGTTCGCGTTCCGGCAGCGATGACAGCGCGCTTCACCTCACAACAAAGATCCGCAAGGTCGCGGCACATTTCCCGGAACAGCGCATGTCGCTCGCTGGCTCTGTATAGACCGGCCTCAGCTACAGCGCCAGAGAGCATACCCGGCTGCGAACGAGATTTGCAGAGGCGGCCTCCGGAGCCGGGCGCCCTGTCCCACGCGCAGGCCGCCTGCCTGCCGCTGGCCGGCGTCACGGCCTGGGAGCGCCTCGCCGCGGCGGCGCGAGGTGCTTCGCGCCGTCCTCACGATCGCGAAGATCGCCGGCGCCGTGGGGGCATGACGGCGCGGCGCCCAGAAAGCGCTGACGCCGACGCCACGGCATGATCGAAACCGAGACGTGCGGGAATATATCTCCGCCACGGGTGCGACGTTGATGAGACCCCGTGTGGGATGGCCGGAGTTGTGCACTGCATCACTGTCTTTTGCCGCATGCACGGGAAGTCCAGGTGATCTGAGGGCTGCAGACCGAGAAGGAAGTCGGCCCGTTTTCGGCTAAGATGGGCCCCATGATGAAGCAACGAACGATCCTGGCTTCCTGGCTGGCTCTCGCGCTGGTGAACGGCGCTTGTGGCGACGATGGCTCCTCCAGCAGCGGTGATCCCCCGCAGGGCTCGGGGGGCACCGGTACGGGTGTGCAGCAGGGAAGCAGCAGCAGCTCCTCCGGCGGTGGTGGTTCACCGGCGGGCGGGACTGGCACGAGCACGGCGACTGGAACGGAGGCGGGGACGACCGGGAGCGGCGGCGCGCCGCCGGCGGGCACCGGGGGCGGCGGGGGCGACGAGCCGCCCGTGTGCAACGCGAGCGCGGCGCCCGACGTCGGGAAGCTCGCGCTCGCGCCGGTGGTCACCGGCGTCGACAGGCTGGTCTACGCTGCCCAGCCGAAGGGGTCGAGCGACTGGTACCTCGTGCAGCAGACGGGCAAGATCCGCGTGTTCACGGGCGGCGCGCTGCGCGAGGAGAACTTCCTCGACGTGAGCAGCCAGATCCAGCTCTCCACGGGCGCCTTCGACGACGAGCGCGGACTCCTCAGCATCGCGTTCCCGCCCGACTACGCGACGAGCGGAAAGTTCTACATCGCGATGACGCCGACCACCGGCACCAACATGAACCGCGACGTGGTGCTCGAGTACCAGCGCTCGGCGGGCAATCCTTTCGTGGCGAACGAGACGCCCTCGAAGACGATCCTGCGGCTCGACGCCTCGGCGGTCAACCACAACGGCGGCCACGTCATGTTCGGGCCCGACGGCATGCTCTACGTCGGCACGGGCGACGGAGGCGGGAGCTGCAACAGCGACAAGCCCGGAGGGTCGCAGGACATCAACTCGCTGTTCGGGAAGCTCCTGCGGCTCGATCCGAACGCGCCCGAGCCGTACGCGGCGGCCGGCAACCCCTTCGACGGCAGCGCCGCGCGGGTCTGGCATTACGGGCTGCGGAACCCCTATCGGTTCAGCTTCGATCGGCTGACCCAGGATCTCTACATCGGCGACGTCGGCCAGGATAGCTATGAAGAGGTCGACTTCGTTCCTGCCGGCGTGAGCGGGCTCAACTTCGGCTGGGCGGCGTTCGAGGGCGACCATGCGAATACATGCAACGGCCGCACCCTGCGCGAGGGCACGACGGACACGAAGCCGATCGTCGACATCGACAGGCGCCGGACCGCGACCGGGCCGTTCCGCGATTACGTGTCGGTGATCGGCGGCTACGTGTACCGGGGCACCGCGCTGACCCAGCTCCGCGGCGTGTACCTGTTCGGCGACTACACAGGGGAGCGCATGGGCGCGATCATGCAGTGCGGCACGCAGACGTCGCCGATCACGCAGATCCTCAAGAACCGAGATCCGAACGCGCCGAACGCCCCCGCGTTCGCGCGCCAGGGCGGCCTGCCGACGTTCGAGGATCTCACCGCGATCGTCGAGGACAACGACGGCGAGCTGTACTTCGTCGCGAACCGCAACAGCCTGGTGAAGATCGTCCCTGAAATGTGAGCGGCTGCCCGGCGCTGGCCGCGGACGTGCGGCCAGCGCCGGGCGGGTCTATCCGCCCTCTTCCGGAGGGCGCGTCAGGGACCGGGAGGCGGATAGCTGGCCTCGGTCATACCCTCGATCCAGCGAACGACCGCCTGCACGCCCGCTTCATCGACCTTGTGGGTCCCGATGCGCGGCATCTGCCCCTCGAAGCCGCGCAGCTCCTGGCGGGCGACGAGCAGGCTGCGGGCCGGGTCGCCCGGACGGATATCGTACCAGTAGCTGGGATCGGTGTTCTCGAGCCCTTCGTACTTGGCGTTGTCGGCAGGGCGCCTGTTGATGCCGGTCGTGACGGCGTCGGTCGTCGCCACGCTGCCGAGGTCGGCTGCCTCGAGCCGCAGGTAAAGGCCCGTGTCCCGCGCCGGCGCGTCCACGCTGTCGTTGTGGCAGCTCACGCCGCAGTTCGCGTGCATGTAGCCGAGCGCCAGGCGCTCCACCTCGTCGCCCGGGATCGACAGGGCGAGGTGGCTCCCGCCGTCCATCAGCCCGGCCTCGACAAGCTTCTCGCGCGTGAGCCCCTCGGCGCCCGGGCCGAGCATCAGCGCGTCCCAGCCGAGGACATAGTCGCCGCGCCCGGAGTGGCACTCCTTGCACTGATCGCGCGTCGGCACCGTGTGGCCCGTGCCGTACAGATCGACAACCCCCGTGTCGTTCTGCATCTGGATGGCCTCGCGCCCGTCCTCGGACCACACATAGCTCGTGTAGAGCCAGCCGTCCGGCGTCTTGCGCAGCAGGCGCGTCTCTGCGAGGCGCATCGCGCCGTCAGCGCCCTGCACCTGGAACTCCTTCCAGAACTGCGTCCCCTCCGGGTACACGAACGCGTCGGGGTTGCTCGCGTCCACCTTCTGGCCCGCCGGGATCGACACCCAGCGACGCTTCGCGGCGCCGTCGCTCCAGAGCTCGATCGCCGGCTTGTACTCGAGGACACCGCACGCGGGCTCGCGCCTGTCGAAGTCCCCGTAGAGGCCCGTACAGCGCAGGTCGACCGGCAGCGCGCCGTCGATCGGCGCATCGCAGTTCACGCCGGTGGGCATCACGAACTCGGTGCAGCCCGAGCCCGGGCCGCCACCTGAGCCGTCCACCTGCGTACCGCCTCCGCCATCTCCCGCGGTGGCGCCCCCGCCGGAGCCCGTGCCGGGGCCGGACGGCCCCTCGCCATTGCCTGGATCACATGCGGCCGCAAAGAGCAGCGCAAACAAGAACGTTCCTTTCCCCACAACGCGAATCAGCATGCGCGCTATTCTGCCACAGAATGGCGCGCGCGGCGCCGCTCTCCTGGCGATCCCGTCGAACAAAATGGCCACGCCGATCGGGGTGGATTTCCGAAGGAATCTTTTGCTCGAGCTGAACAGCCGGCAGCCACATCGGAGGAGCGGACGCTCGGAGTCTCGCGCAGGTGGCGGCGTTGAAGGCATGGCCGACGGAGGCTGCTCGCGGGACCGGGACTCCGTCGCTGTCCGGTTCGATATCCATCGCCAGCGCGGCGTGCTGCGGCAGGAGCCCGCGAGTCGGCCGCGGTGAGCCGCGGTGACAAGAGGCCGACAGACACCAGCGCCTCGTCCGGCCCTCGCGCGAGGTCTGTACAGCGGCCGTCTCCCGGCGTTAGCCTGGGCGCGGGCGCAGCGGAGCCCGATGCCAGGCAGGCGGCGCTCGGGCGGTCAGCGAGGGGAGCGATGGATTTGACGGTGATCGACGAGGGGGGCGTGCAGTTCGTTGAAGGCGCGCCGGATCAGCGGCTCATGGCGAGCGTTCACGACGTCGACCGCGTGCTCGAGGCGTGTTTCTCGGGCGGCGTGAGCGGCGCCCTCCTCCACGCGCCGAACCTGACGGCGGCCTTCTTCGACCTCAGCTCGGGAGAGGCCGGGGCGATCCTGCAGAAGCTAAGGAACTACTGGATCCGGCTCGCCGTCGTGTGCCCGCCGGGCAGCGTCAGCTTCAGCAGCCGGTTCGGGGAGCTGGTGGCCGAGGAGCGCGGCGGCAAGCACTTCGGGGTGTTCGAGGCGCGCCACGACGCGGTCGAGTGGCTCCGCCGGACGTCGGACGCAGCGCCGGTCTGATCCTCGGGCGGCCGCCAAGGCGAGCCGCGCGCCGGCGGGCCGGCCTCGATCAGGTCAGTCGCGATCCGGGGCGCCCAGCGGGAACAGCGGGCGATAGGGGCGCGCCTCGTCGATCGCGCGCGCGAAGGAGGGGCGCGCGAGGAGCCGTTGCCGGTACGCGCGGACGTTGGTGAAGACCTCGCTGATCGGGTGGGCCCAGTCGGCATAGAACAGCGCAGGCCCGGCCGCGCAGTCCGCGAGGCTGAAGGCGTCGCCCACGGCCCACGCTCGCCCCGCCATCGCGCTGTCGAGCCAGCGATAGGCCGTGTCGAGCAGCTGCCGCGCCTCGCCGACCCCCTGACGATCGCGGTCCTCCGCGGCGCGGATGCCGTCGGCCACGAGCTTCTGCATCGGCGTCATGATGTAGTTGTCGAAGATGCGGTCCATCATCCGTACATCGAGCGCGGCCCGCCGGTCCTCCGGGACCATCCGGACGGGCCCGGGATGGTGGAGATCGAGGTACTCGACGATGATGCTCGCCTCCGCCACCGTGCGGCCGCCATCGAGGAGCAGGGGCATGCGCCTGAGCGGCCACAGCGTCTCGTGCTCGACCGCCGCCTCCGGGTCGTCCGGCCCGAGCATGCGGAGCTCGAACTGGATCTTGTTCTCGTAAAGCGCGATCAGGACCTTTTGACAGTAAGAAGAGAAGGGGTGGGCGTAGAGTTTCATGGGGTTCTCGGTTCCTTGGCTCGTTCCGCTTCCGGGGTGTGACCACGTGAGCTCGTGACGTCCGCTCGGCGTCGCCCGGCCTCAGGGCTGCTGACGCCGTCTCGGGGTGGAGCGCCCTGCGCTGCGCCCCACCTCTGCATACCCCTCCCGCTCATCGTGGGTGCATATCGTACTCTCCCGCTCGCCCGCCCTGTCAAGCTTCCCCGGGAAAAGCGACGAGGCGACCCGCCCGGGGTTGCGAGACGGCGCTGTGGGACGTCAGCGACGGCACCGCCGATCGAGCGAGCTCTTGCGCGCAGGACGCATTTTGTGAGAGCGTGTGGTTTCTACCTTGGCGTCGGGGCTTACGTCGAGGCGCGCCGAGAGGATCCTCCTCCCGGCGGGGGCGCCGGTGCGTGCCTCGCTCGCGCGATGAACCGGGAGGCAGCCGCGATGAATTTCCCTGTCAATGTGTTGGCCCCAGAGCTCCGTGCGAATCCGTACCCTTATTTCGCCGAGATGCGGCGGGTGAGCCCGGTTTGCCAGGTCGAGCCAGGCGGGATGTGGGCAGTCACTCGGCACGAGGACGTGCTCTTCGTGATGAAGAACCCGGGGCTCTTCTCGTCCGAGGGCTTCAAGGTGGCGTGGCAACCGCCCTGGGTGGGTTACAACCCGTTCGCCAACTCGCTGCTCGCCATGGACCCGCCGTCGCACACGCGGCTGCGCGGCTTGATCCACCGCGCGTTCGGGGCCGCCACCGTGGCCCGCATCGAGCCGCGCCTCCGCGCCGTCGCCGCCGATCTCACGAACCGGCTCGTGGAGGAGGCCGACTTCGTCGAGGCGTTCGCGCACCCGCTGCCGGCGTATGCCATCGGCGAGATCCTCGGGCTCGATCACGCGCTCCACGCCCATTTCAAGCGGTGGGCCGACGAGTTCGTCGCGATCACGCCCGAGGTCCCGAGCCCGGAGGAAGCCGAGCGCGTGCGGAAGACCATCGCGGAGCTGACCGGATACCTCATGGATGTCATCGAGCAGCGGCGCCGCGCGCCCGTGGACGACACGGTGAGCGATCTCGTCCGCGCCGAGCTCGACGGACAGCGGCTGACGGACGCCGAGATCGTCGAGTTCCTCGTCACGCTCCTGATCGGCGGGCTGGAGACCACGACGCACCTGCTCAGCAACTCGCTCCTGTTCCTCACCGACCACCCGGACATGATGGATCGGCTGCACGCCGAGCCCGGCCTGACAGCCCTGTTCGTCGAGGAGATGCTCCGCTATGACGGCCCGGTCCAGACGCTCCCGCGCATCGCCACAGCGGACGTCGCGCTGTCCGGGGTGACCATCCCG
This sequence comes from Sorangium sp. So ce176, assembly GCF_051519835.1. Lineage (NCBI taxonomy): Bacteria > Pseudomonadati > Myxococcota > Polyangiales > Polyangiaceae > Sorangium > Sorangium sp. So ce176. The sequence goes on along the minus strand of NZ_CP150371.1, from coordinate 7,088,577 downwards.
CGCGGCGCGCTGGTGATCCCGATCGTGGCCTCCGCTAACCGGGACGAGGCGAAGTTCAAGGATCCGGATCGGTTCGACCTGCACCGCGGCTCGCAGGGAGGGCTCAACTTCGGACACGGTATCCACTTCTGCATCGGCGCGGCGCTGGCCCGCATGGAAGCCAGGGTGGCGCTGGAGGCGGTGATCGCGCGGTTCCAGCGGGTCGAGCGCGCCCCTGGAGAGGTCCGCTACAACCGCACGCTCACGGTCCGCGGCCCGATCGCCCTGCCGCTCCGGTTCACCTCGCGGCAGTGAGCGCCGCGAGGCGCGGCGCGGTGGTGGCGAGCTCGCTCAGGGCGCCATCCAACGAGCTCATCAAACCTCCGGAACTCCACCCGACGCGCGGCGGCGCTGGATGCCCGCCGGACCGGGGGTGTGGTACAAGCGGGCGTCGCATGGCGAGGCAGCACGGGGGGGATCTCGACGGGGTCGAGGAGCGGAGATCGGCATGAGCCCGGCCGAGGCGGCGAGCGCCGGGAGCGGGCTGGATCCGGCCGGCGCCGCGCTCTCGGGCGGCGGGGAGATGGGGGCGCTCATGCGCTCGATCGACTGGTCGCGGTCGGCGCTCGGCCCCGTCGAGGCGTGGCCCCAGTCGCTGCGCACCGCGCTGTCGATCCTGCTCTCGTCCGAGCACCCGATGTTCCTGTGGTGGGGCCGGGAGCTGATCCAGTTCTACAACGACGGCTACCGCCCGATCCTGGGCTCCAGGAAGCACCCGGCCGCCATGGGGCAGGCGGGGCGCGTGTGCTGGAAGGAGATCTGGGACGTCATCGAGCCAATGATCGAGAAGGTCTTCTCGGGAGGGGCCACGTACATCCGCGATGGCCTGCTCATCCTCGATCGGAATGGCTTCCTGGAGGAGTGCTACTTCAACTACGGATATAGCCCCATCCGGGACGAGAGGGGCGCTGTCGCTGGCGTCTTCGTCGCGTGCTCCGAGAGCACCGGGCACATCCTCGGACAGCGGCGGCTGCAGCTGCTCGGGGAGCTCGGGGCGCGGGCGGCCGACGCCAAGAACGTCGACGACGCCTGCCGCGTGATGATGGAGACCGTCGCGCAGGCGGGGCGCGACCTGCCCTTCGCCCTGCTCTACCTCGTCGAGCAGGACGGCGCGCGGGCGTCCCTCGCCGCGAGCGCCGGGCTCGACCCGGGCCACGCCGCGGCGCCGGCGGCGGTGAGCCTCGATCCGGCGGCGGGCGCGGTGTGGCCGCTCCACCGCGCGCTGCGCGAGGAGGTCGACGTGGACCTGTCGGCGCTGTCGGCGCTGTCGGCGCGCGCCCTCCCGGGCGGGCCGTGGCCGGACGCCGCGCGGCGGGCCGTGGTGCTGCCGCTCCCCCGCGTCGGGGGCGGGGGGCCGGCCGGGTTCCTCGTCGCGGGCGTCAGCCCCCGGCTGGTGCTGGACGACGACTACCGCAGCTTCCTGCGGCTCGTCGCCGCGCACAGCGCGACGGCGCTCCAGAACGCCCGCGCCAGCGAGGAGGAGAAGCGCAGGCTCCTCGCGCTCGCCGAGCTCGACAGCGCCAAGACAGCGTTCTTCAGCAACGTCAGCCACGAGTTCCGCACGCCGCTGACGCTGATCCTCGGGCCCGTGGAGGACAGCCTCCGCGACGCGGAGCAGCCCTTGCCCCCGCGGCAGCGCGAGCGGCTCGCGATCGTCCACCGCAACAGCCTGCGGCTCCTCCGGCTCGTCAACACGCTGCTCGACTTCTCGCGCATCGAGGCGGGTCGCATCCGGGCCTGCTACCGGCCCACCGACCTCGGCGCGTTCACCGCGGACCTGGCGAGCTCGTTCCGCTCGCTCCTCGAGCGGGCCGGCCTCTCCCTCTCTGTCGATTGCCCGCCGCTCCCCGAGCCCGCCTACGTCGACAGGGAGCTCTGGGAGAAGATCGTGCTCAACCTTGTCTCGAACGCCTTCAAGTTCACCTTCGCTGGCGGCGTCCGGGTCTGCGTCGAGGCGGTCGATGGCTCGGCCGTCCTGTCGGTCGCGGACACAGGCACCGGCATCCCGCAGGCGGAGCTGCCGCACCTGTTCGAGCGGTTCCACCGCGTCGAGGGGGCCAGGGGCCGGAGCTACGAGGGCAGCGGGATCGGCCTGGCCCTCGTGCAGGAGCTGGCGAAGCTCCACGGCGGCAGCGTGGCCGTGGAGAGCCGCGTCGGCGAGGGGAGCCGCTTCTCGGTCTCCATCCCGCTCGGGAAGGCGCACCTGCCCGAGGACCACGTCGAGGCGGCCGCGCCGCCGGCCGAGGCGGGGCGCGGCGCGGCGCCCTTCCTCGACGAGGCCGCGCAGTGGCTCCGCGGCGCGGAGGCGCGCTCCGCGCCGCCGCCGCCGGGCGCGATGCCGGCGGCGGCGGAGGGCCCGGCCGTGAAGCTGTCGGGGCACCTGCTCGTGGCGGACGACAACGCGGACATGCGCGAGTACGTGCGGCGGCTGCTCGTCGCGGAGGGGTGGGCGGTGGAGGCCGTGTCCGACGGCCTCGCCGCGCTGGAGAGCGCGCGCGCCAGCGCCCCGGACCTCGTGCTCACCGACGTGATGATGCCCAGGCTCGACGGCTTCGGCCTGCTGAGGGCGCTGCGCGCCGACGAGCGCACCCGCGGCGTGGCGGTGGTGATGCTGTCCGCGCGCGCGGGCGAGGAGGAGCGCGTCGACAGCCTCGAGGCCGGCGCCGACGACTTCCTCGTGAAGCCGTTCTCCGCGAAGGAGCTCCTCGCGCGGGTCCGCATCCACGTGGAGCTCGCGCGGCGCCGGCGCGAGGCCGACGGGCAGCGCCAGTACCTGAACGACCTGTTCATGCAGGCGCCGGGGCCGATCGCGATCCTGCGCGGGCCGGATCTCGTCCTCGAGGTGGTCAATCCGCTCTACAGGCAGCTCGTCGGCGGGCGCGCGCTCGTGGGCAAGCCGATCCGGGTCGCCCTGCCCGAGCTCGAGGGCCAGCGCGTCTGGGAGCTCCTGGACAGCGTGATGCGCACCGGCGAGCCCGTCGTCGGGAAGGAGTTCTTCGTGCGGCTCGACCGCCAGGGGACCGGCGCGACGGAGGAGGTGTTCTTCAACTTCGTGTACCAGCCGATGCGCGACCGCGACGGGGCGGTCGAGGGCGTCTTCGTGTTCGCCTTCGAGGTGACCGATCAGGTGATCGCCCGCCGGCGCGTGGAGGCGCTCGTGGAGGCGCTGAAGCTCGCCGACCAGCGCAAGGACGAGTTCCTCGCGATGCTCGCGCACGAGCTCCGCAACCCCATGGCCTCCATCAGCCTGTCGTTGACGCTGCTCGACGACGTGGAGGGCCAGGGGCCCGAGTCGGCGCGCTACCGGGAGATCGCGCGGCGGCAGATGGGCCACCTCGTGCGGCTGGTGGACGATCTGCTCGACGTGTCGCGCATCACGCGCGGCACGGTGGAGCTGCGCCTGGACGACGTCGATCTCGCGGCGCTGGTGCAGAACGCCGTCGCCGCGGCGCGGCCGGCCGTGCAGGCGCGGCAGCACGCGCTCTCGCTCTCGGTGGAGGTGGGGGATTTCGGCGTCCGCGCGGACGCCACGCGGCTGGAGCAGGTGGTGACGAACCTGCTGACGAACGCTGCGAAGTACACGCCGCCGGGGGGCGCGATCTCGGTGCGCCTGACGCGCGAGGCGGCGGGCGGCGCGCCGCAGGCCGTGCTGCGGGTGCGCGACACGGGGCGCGGCATCCCGGCGGCGATGCTGGAGCGGGTGTTCGAGCTGTTCACGCAGGTCGACCAGACCATCGACAGGAGCACGGGCGGGCTGGGGCTCGGGCTCACGCTGGTGCGGCGGCTCGTGGAGATGCACGGCGGCAGCGTTGTCGCGGCGAGCGCCGGGCCGGGGCGGGGCAGCGAGTTCACTGTGCGCCTGCCGCTCGGCGGGGCTGCGGCGCCGATCGCGGCGCGGGGGGAGCCGCCGCCCGCGGCGCGGGAGGAGCCGCGCGCGGAGGCGGCCGCGCGGCGCCGGGTGCTCGTCGTGGAGGACGCGGCGGACGTGCGCCGGATGCTGCGGGAGTTCCTCGAGGCCCTGGGGCACGAGGTGGCGGTGGCGGCGGACGGGCTGGACGGCGTGGCGAAGCTCCTGGCGCTGCGCCCCGACGTGGCGTTCGTGGACGTCGGCCTGCCCGGCATCGACGGCCACGAGGTCGCCCGCCGCGCGCGCGCCGCGCCGGGCGGCGAGGCGCTCTACCTGGTGGCGCTCTCGGGCTACGGTGGGCCCGAGGATCAGGCGCGATCGGCGCGAGCCGGCTTCGACCTGCACCTGACGAAGCCCGTGATCGCCGCCACGCTGCAGCAGGTGCTCGCCGGGCGGCGAGGCGGCGCGAAGTGAAACGGCGCTCGGACGAAGCGTGATCGTCCATCCCTCTGCAGGGGCCCTCCCGGGGAATCACGCGCTGACGAACTGCCGCTCGACCAGCCGTCGATACAGCCCGTCCTGCGCGACGAGCGCCGCGTGGGCCCCGCTCTGCACGATCGTGCCGCCATCCATGACGAGCACGCGGTCGGCGCCCATCACCGTCGAGAGCCGGTGGGCGATGATCAGCGTCGTGCGGCCCTTCATGAGCGTGTCGAGCGCCGCCTTCACGAGGTGCTCGCTCTCCGTGTCGAGCGCGCTCGTCGCCTCGTCGAGCACGAGCAGGCGAGGGGCCTTGAGCACGGCGCGGGCGATGGCCACGCGCTGCTTCTGCCCGCCGGAGAGCTGCACCCCGCGCTCGCCCACGAGCGTGCGATAGCCCTCCGGGAACCGCTGGATGAAATCGTGCGCGTTCGCCGCGCGCGCGGCGGCCTCGACCTCCTCGTCCGAGGCGCCCTCCCGGCCATAACGGATGTTGTCGGCGACGCTCGTGGCGAACAGGATGGGCTCCTGCGCGACGATGCCGATCTGCCGGCGGAGCCAGCTCGGCGACAGCGCGCGGAGGTCGCGCCCGTCGAGGAGGATGCGCCCCTCGTCGGGATCGTAGAGCCGCAGGAGCAGCGAGGCGATCGTCGATTTGCCGGCGCCGGACGACCCGACCAGCGCGATGACCTCTCCGGGACGTACGGAGAGATCGATCCCCTTGAGGACAGGCACGTCCCTGCGCGCCGGATAGCTGAACCGCACCCGATGGAGCTCCAGCTTCCCCTGGACGTACGGCGGCTCGAGGCCGCCCGAGAGCGGCATGGCCGGCGTCCGGTCGAGCAGATCGAAGACGCGCTCGGCGGCGCCGAGCGCCCTCATGAACGCGGCCCACAGGTCGCTCAGGCCGGCGAGCGAGAAGGCGACGAGGAGCGTGTAGACGAGAAAGGAGGTGAGCTTGCCGAGCGTCATGCTCCCGGTGACAACGAGGTGGCCGCCGTACCAGAGCACGAGCCCCGTGGCGGCGTAGCCCGCGAACGTCACCACCCCCGAGAAGGCCCCCGAGGCGCGGACGCGGGTCCTGGCGCGCTCGAACGAGCTGGCCACTTGCCCGGCATAGCGCTCCACCTCCTGCTCCTCGGCGGCGAACGCGCGGACGGTGCGGATGCCCGAGAGCGCCTCCTCGGCGATCTCGCTGGAGCGCGCGAGCGAGTCCTGGACGGCGCGGGAGAGCTTGCGGACCTTGCGGCCGTAGATCACGGCGCCCACCAGCACGGGGGGGACCACCGACAGCATCAGCAGCGTGAGCCGCGGGGACGTGTACACGAGGAACCCGAGGCCGCCGATGACGGACGCGGTAAGTCGCAGCCCGGCGGAGATGTCCACGCTGACGGCGTTCTGGAGGACGGTCGTGTCCGAGGCGAGGCGGCTCGTCAGCTCACCTGTCCTTTGAGCATCGAAGAAGGCCATCTCCTGCCGGAGGACGTGCTCGAACAGGCGCGCGCGCAGCCGGGCGACAACGCGCTCGCCGGCGGTGGTGAAGAGGACGTACCGGAGCGCCACCGCGATGGCCTGGAGCGCGATGATGGGCACGAGCCAGAGCGCCATGCCGTCGATCGTCCCGGCGGCGTTCCCAGGCCCGAGCGCGTCGTCGATGATCCGCTGGATCACCTGTGGCAGGAGGAGGCTCATCCCGCTGCCGATGGCCAGGAACAAGGTACCGAGGGCGAGACTCCCGAGCTCGGGGCGGGCGAGGCGGAGGAGACGCAGGAGGTGTCCGGGGCTGCTCCGCCCCTCGTCTGAGCGCTGCATTGGCCTCCTTCAGCCTAGCAGGCGCCGCGCGATCGGGCGCGCGCCGCGGCGCTCGCGTGACACCGCATGCAACCTGTCGGGCGCTACGCCGCTTTCGCAGGATATGGTTTGACCACCTCGCTCGGTCGAGGCCGCTTGCGCTGGATATCCACTGACCACGTCGATGAGGCGACGGACAGAGCGATGCGGGCTCAGCCTTGGGTTCGTGGCAGAGCGCTACATGCCGTCAATTTTGCCACCGCGTGATCGAGACATTTTGCCAGTCTCGATCATGCTGTGTTGGGCTCCGACTGTCTTGATCTGCAACTGTCTCGCGGTCATCGGTCCTGGCTTATGCTTCTGTGGTAATATTCTGATGTTGTCGTAAAAAGACGCGCCAGTGGCATCCTCTCGGACGCCCCAGCAACGCCGATCGAGGTTTGGTCTCGCTCTTGCTGAACCCCTCCTCGACCAAAGGAGGTCAATTATGAAGAAGATCCTGTCGCTCCAGAAGCTTTCGACGAAGGGTACGACCACGGGCGGTGGCGGTGGCGGCGGTGGTGGCTCGCATGCCAGCCTGCTGCTCTGCGGGGACTCCTCGCTGAGCCTCACGAGCTGTAACTAGTCCTTCATAGAGGGCCATTGCAGCGAATGCAGTATGGAGTGAGCAGAGTCCTCTCCCGGGGGTGAGCCTTCGGGAGAGGACTCTGCTCCTCTGCTTTTTGGGTTCATGATTCGAGGTGCGTCCGCCGGCGCGTGGACGCGCCCTGGTCGCCGTCGTCTCTCGCGACCAGGGCGGGGGCGCCGTCGACCGCGCCGTCTCCTCGGGACCCGTGGCCAGTGAGGGATCATGCAAGGCATCGACAGAAGGGCGAGAGAACGCATCGTTGATTTCACGATCACTCACCCGGAGCGCTACGCGAACCTGGATAGCTACAGGTCCGAGAGGGCAGAGTTCAGGAACCTGGTGAAGGGGCTCGTGCCCGAGGGCTGGACGGTCGGAGAGAGCCCGGGGCTATGGTGCGAGGTCCACCCGCCGGAGAAGCGGGTGCCGGACGGCGGGTTCAAGATCCACCTGTCGACGACGCACGACAGCGCACGGGACATGCTGGCGGCGGTGGCGCCCATCCTCGTGGAGGAGGGCGCTTCGTTCAAGGTCCTCGTCGACGAGCGGGTCCTCGACCTCGGCAACTCGACGTTCTGGGGCCGGGGCGCGTGCGGCAAGTTCATCACCATCTACCCCGCGGACGTCGACCAGCTCAAGCGGCTGATGGAGCGCGTCCACGACGTCACGAAGGACTTCCGGGGTCCGTACATCCTGTCCGACAAGCGCTACAAGGACAGCAAGGTGCTGTTCTACCGCTACGGCGCCTTCAGGAAGGCGAGCCAGGTCAACGTGTTCGGTGAGCAGATCCCCATGCTCCGGACCGCGGACGGCCAGATGCTCCCCGACTACCGGCTGCCCTACTTCGGCCTGCCCGAGGGGGTCAGCGATCCGTTCCCGGACACGGAGGAAGAGGACGACGAGCTCGTCCTGAAGGGCAGGTACAAGGCGACCGAGGCGCTGGGCACCTCGAGCAAGGGCGGCGTCTACAAGTGCCTCGATCTGGAGACGAACGAGGAGGTCGTGGTCAAGGAGGCCAGGCCGCTCGTGAACCGGGGGAGGAAGATCCCGCACGACGCGATCGATTGTCTGAGAAACGAGCACCGCGTCCTCGAGCGCCTGGAAGGCACCGGCGTGACCCCTCGGCCGATCGAGCTCTTCGACGAATGGGAGCACAGCTTCCTCGCCATGGAGCTCGTCAAGGGAATGCCCCTCGGGCACTACCTCGGCTCCTGGCAGTCGTCGATCCTGCTCATGACGGATCCGACAGTCGATGACATCCGGAGGTACTGTGAGGAGTTCCTGGACATCGCGCGGAAGATCCTCGCCGGGGCGCGGAAGATCCATGAGCGAGGGGTGGTGATCCAGGACATCTCGCCGCGAAACATCCTGTTCGATCCGGAGGAGCGGACGGTGATGTTCATCGATTTCGAGGCGGCTTACATCCAGGAGCGCGACGCCGGCGGGCTGATCATCCCGATCCACACGGCCGGCTTCGGCGAGGAGCGGAAGATGGGTGAGGCGCCGACTGTCGCTGGCGACTACAGGGCGCTGAGCCGCATCCTCGGCGAGCTCGTGTTTCCGCCCACCCCCTTCTTTTCTCTCTCTCCGCAGCACCGGGCGCCCATGCTGGCGCACGTCGCGAGGGAGCTCGGCGTCCCCGAGGCGTTCGTGCGGCTGATCCTCGGGGTGGGCGAGCAGCCGGAGCGCGTGGACGCGCTGCTCTCGGAGGCCGAGCGCAGCATCGAGCGCGTCACCGCCGTCGAGCCGCTCCGGCCGCTCCGGAGCGACGACGACCGACGGAAGATCGTCGATTCGATCGGGAGCCACATCGTGGCGCAGATCGGCAGCGGCGACGATCCGCTGGATCTGCCGATGGACTACCGGCGTTTCATGACGAACCGGCTGAGCGTCGCGTATGGCGCGTCCGGCATCGCGCTCTTCCTGAAGCGGACGCGGGGAGAGGTCCCCGGGGCGTTCCTCGACGCGCTGGCGGGCGAGGCGTCGAAGATCGACAATGGCAGCTATGCGCCCGGGCTCTACATTGGCAGCGCCGGCGTCGCATGGACGCTCCTGGAGCTCGGGATGCGCAAGGAGGCAGAGGCGCTCATGGATCTGGCGGCCAGGTCGCCGATCCTCTTCGAGAACGCCGACATGTTCTACGGCGCCGCGGGCTGGGGCCTCGCCAACCTCTTCTTCTTCGCGCAGCTCGGCGACGAGAGGTACCTCAAGAACGCTGTCGACGCGTTCGACCACATCAGGCCGAACCTGAAGGAGGACAGGGGCGGGTACTGTTACGAGAACACGGACACCGTGTATCACGGCCTCGCGCACGGGGCCTCCGGCATCGGCTATTTCATGCTGCGGCTCTACAGGGCCTCCGGGCGGGAGGAGCACCTCGAGGTGGCGAAGGGGCTCCTCGACTTCGAGCTCGCGAGCGCCGAGCAGCAGGAGGGGAAGGAACACCTCGTGTTCCGACGATCCATCGAGGAGAACGTCTACTATCCGTACTGGCGGATCGGCGGCGCCGGCGTCGGCACTGTCGCGCTGCGGTTCCACGCGGCGCTGGGCGACCCTCGCTACCTGGAGACGGCGCGGAAGATCGCGCTTCACCTCGAGGGCGGTTACACCGTCTTCCCCACGAACTTCTCCGGGATGTCCGGGATCGGCAACTTCTTCGTCGACCTGCACCGCCGCACGGAAGACGGGCGCTACCTCGAGGAGGCCCGCCGGTTCGTCGACAGGGTGATGCTGTTCGCGCTCGAGAAGCCGTCGGGGCTCGCGTTCCCCGGCGAGGAGCTCCTCCGCATCTCGACCGATTATGGAACCGGATCCGCCGGGATCGGGATGTTCATTCACCGGACCATCGCCGGCGGCGGGCTTCCGTATTTCGATTTCTGACGCGATCGGCCCTCCAGGCCGATCGCTCCGCCGCGCGCGCGCCACGGGCGCGCGTCACGGCGGCCGAGCCGAGGAGCGCGTCCTCAGCTCGGGCGCGTCAGGCGGACGACCTTGGCGCCGGGACGCGGATCGATCGGGGGCAACGCGAGCACGAGCCGCTCGATCTGCGGCAAGGCGTGCTGCACCGCGCCCTCCGCCTGGAGCTCGGAGAACGGGCCGGGGTAGGCGAGGACCAGGCGGTAGATGCTCGCGAAGGAGCGCGCGTACACGCCCACCTGCTCGTCTTGACCGACGAACCGGCCGTGAACGGCGCCCTCGGAGGCCGCGGGGCCCCGCACGCGATCGATGGCGCGCGCGATCGCTACCTGCCGCCGCCACGCGTTCGGGCTGCGTGAGCCGCGCTCCCGGATCTTCTGGAGGTGGCCGGCGATCGTCTCGCGCTCCCCGGGGCCGAGCGACGTTGTCGCGAGCGTCTGCTCCAGCGCGAGGTCGTCGAGCTCGAGCAGATCGATCAGGTTCACGCCGGCGTGCTCGACGTCGTCGGCCCACTGCGCGAGCAGCAACGCGTAGCCGACGTCCGCCTCGTCCCGGCGCGGCTCCGAGGTCCCCCAGATCACCGGGGAGGCGTCGTCCACGACGACCGCGCCGAGCGCCCCCGCGCGCTGCGCGAGCACCTCCAGCTCGTCGTCCAGGCGGTGCGTCGACCCGCCGTGCGCCGGCCGCTGGGCTCCACCCCCTGACGAGAGCCCTGCGAACGCGGCGGAGAGCTCCTCGAGCCGCCTCGAGACCTCGGCCGGCTCGCCGGGCGGCTCGGCGAAGCGCGCGACCAGCCGCGAGCCGTTCGGCAGCGCGCACCACACAGCGCGCGGGTCGGCGGGGGGCTTGCCGCCGAGCTCGATCAGGGCGTCATCGGCCGAGAGCTCGCGCTGCACGAGATCCAGGAAACGGAGCAGGGCTGAGTCCATGGCCGCGCAGCCTACTCCAGGACCGAGAGGCCGACGACCGTTGACGAGCAAGCCGGCGGCTTCGACGCGCTCGCCGAGCCGGGCGCCTCGACCGCTGGACCGCGTCGCCCGCTCGCCGGCCGGCGCGGAGCCGCTTCCCGCGCCCCGCGGTCCGGGCGATCCTGGGGTGCATGAGCATCGACCGCGCCGTGCTGGAGCAGATCGATCGGGTCGGCGGGCGTCTGGCGGAGGGCAAGGCCCTCAGGCTGCTCGACGACATCGCCTGGCCCCGCGAGGTGGAGGAGCGCTTCTTCGCCTCCGGCGAGGAGCGCCTCCCCGAGGTCGAGTACCGCGTCGACCGCGACGGGCTCGCGCGGCGCATCGCCGAGCTGCGCGAGCTGCTCCGGTCGATCGACGGCGACGCCCCGGCGCTCGCGTGGCTGCGGGACAACGTGCGCGCGCAGATCCAGGCCGCGGAGCTGCTCGACGCCGCGGGCACCCGCGAGTTCTCCGAGCGCTCGCGGGAGCTCTACGGCGGCGCGCGCACGCGGTTCTACGGGAGCGCGCTCAGGAACATCGACCTCGCCGAGCACCTCACCGAGCGCCTGCGCGTCCACGGCTGGGACGAGGCGAGCGACCCCGAGGAGGAGCCGCTCGACGCGGGCGCGCTCCGGGACCAGCTCGCCGCGCGCGTCGCCGCGCGGAGGCCGCACATCGACATCGAGATCGCGCTCGACCCGCGGATCACGGCCAAGGTGGTGGCCGGCATGAGCCGGGTCCGCGTCCGGCCGGAGGCCACCTTCGCGTCGTGGGAGGCCGAGGGGCTGTGGCACCACGAGGTCGAGACGCACGCGCTCACCGCGCACAACGGCGCGGCGCAGCCGAGGCTGCCGTTCCTGCGCTCGGGCGGCCCGCGCACGACGCGCACGCAGGAGGGGATCGCCATCTTCGCCGAGATGTACAGCCGCTCGCTCTCCATCGGCCGGCTCACCCGGCTCGCCGAGCGGGTGCGCCTCGTGGACATGGCCGAGCAGGGCGCGAGCTTCGTCGATCTCTACCGTTACCTGCGCGAGCGCGGCGCCGAGCGCCGCGACGCCTACTTCGACGCCCAGCGCGTCTGCCGCGGCGGGCTCTGCGAGGGCGGCGCGCCGTTCACCAAGGACGCCTGCTACCTGGCCGGGCTGCTCGAGGTCTACGCCTTCCTGGCCGCCGTCCTGCGCGGCGGGCTGCGCGACGAGGTGGAGCTGCTCGTGTGCGGCCGGATCGCGCTCGACGACATCGCGGTGCTCGCGGAGCTGCGCGCGGCCGGGGCGCTCGAGCGGCCGCGCTACCTGCCGGGCTGGCTGCGCGCCTGGCAGACGCTGCTGCCGTACTTCGCGTTCACGTCGTTCATGGACGGCATCGACCTCGGCCCGGTGGAGCGGCACTTCCAGGAGCTGCTCCGCGTGGCCGCGGAAGCGCGGCCGGCCGGGGAGGGGAGGCGGCGCCGCCCCAGGCCGCGGGAGGGGTGAGCGGCCTGGGCGGCGCGCCGGGCGTGGCGCCGGGGCGCGCGTGGGCGCGGCGCCCGCGTGTCAGTTCGTGAAGCGGAGGTTGTCCACGAAGTAGGGCCCTGAGCCGGCGTTCACGTTGAGCTCGATCGTCAGCGACACGTCGCTCGGCGACGCGTTCAACGCGGTCACGGTGGGCGCGGCGAGCGTGTACGTGAAGGTCGAGAACGCGTTCTGATCGAGGGGGCTCAGGTTGGTCGTCCCGACGAACTGGTTGTGGATGCCGGCGGACGGGATCGAGATCTGCACCGCGACGGCCCCCAGCCAGGAGGGGTTGGGCTGGACGGGCGACGTGAAGAAGTCGAGCTTCAGCTTGTTGCCCACGGGCGCGAGGCCCGCGGCGCTGAACGGCGCGCTCTTGATCTGATTCCACGCGTTCGGCGTCCCGATCCGGAGCGCCCGGATCCCCTCGGTCACCCAGCCCGTCACGAGCGAGAGCGGAGCCTGGGAGGACGTCCACAGGCCCGACCGCTCGAACCCGAGGACCGGATTGCCGGAGAGGAAGTCGCTCATCACCTGCTCGCGGTACGGGAGGAACTCGTCGGTGAGCAGGTTCGAGATCTGGAATCGCTTCCTGCCGGGCTCCCCGGGGATGTCCTCTGTCTGCTCGGAGGTGTGCGTGAACAGGAAGTTGTTGGAGGGGATCGGCGAGGAGAGGCCGACGTCGTTGTTCCCGCCGGCGCTGTCTTCCTTGACGAGGTGGCACCCCGAGCAAGAGATCGTCTGGGCGCGCGCGAGGAGCTGATCCGGCGTCAGCGGGCTGCCGATGGCGGTGAGCTTCTGCTGGATCCCGGTCCTGAAGGTCGACTGCCCGGTGCCGAGCGCGAGCCGGTAGTTGTTCTGATCGACGATGAGGAGGGCCTCCCCGGCGCCGTAGGTGGCTGGCACGAGCGTCGGGTAGTCGAACCGGTTGATGTCCCCAGCGGAGGCGAGCGCCTCCACAGCGTTGTTGACGAACCACGACTGGAAGCTCGCCGCTCGGGGGTCGGTCGAGGCGGGGTCGAAGAGCAGCGCGGAGGGGTTGTCGTCGACGTGGGTCGGCACCGCCAGCAACTGGCAACCTCCGCCGGCGCACTGGTGCGAGAGCTTGAACTCCCGGAGCGACCAGTCGTCCTGCGCGAAGGGGGGCGGCCGCAGGAAGTCGTTGACGCGGATCTGCCCGCCGCCCGCGGCGAAGCGGTCGATGTGGAAGACGGGCGAGAACCCGGGCAGGCCGTCGAAATAGAAGCTCTGCAGCGCGTCGGCGCGTTCCTGGGCGCTCATGTCAGGATCCGACAGCCCGCGCCAGAACTCGACGATAGGGCTGCAGCCTTGCCGGCCCTGGCCGGGGTTCGGGTTGGGCAGCCTGGACTCGAAGATGATGAAGCTGCGCATGCCGCCGTTCGTCTGGGCGTCCCCGCCCCGCCGCGCGAACACGACGCGGTACTCGCCGCAGTCCGAGCCCAGCGGGCTCGCGAGATCGAAGCGGTTCACGAGCGTCGTGGCCATGTAGAGCGACTCGCCCGGCGGCGCGGGGAACGGGTCGCTGGCGGCGTCTTGCCCGACGGCGCGGCTGCAGACGACAGGGAATCCGTTGATGGACCCGTCGAAGCGCTCCGTGAAGATGCCGTCCATCGTCGCGGGGAAATCGGGGAGCACGACGTCATCGCAGTGCGGGCCGAGGGCGAACCCTTCGCTGGCCTTCCGGTACGTGTCGAACATCTGACGGAACATCAGCTCCGGCGTGAGACCCGGGACGTTCGCCTGATCGACGAGCTGCTGCAGCACGCCCTCCAGCGTGAACCCGGACACGATGTCCGTGTCCGTGACGATGAGCGACTTGCGGGGGTCGATCGGGAACGTGAGCGCCTGCGCGTCCGCGCCGACCGCCTCGACGACGTCGTCGTGTGCGCCGTCCATCGGATCGCTCGCCGCGCAGGAGACCGTGGGGATCGCGAGCGAGAGGAGCGCGGCGCGGCGCGCCCTCCGCCACGTCCTGGCGGAGAGAGCCTCGCTTCGCGAGCGCGACGTCGATGGGGAGCAAGATGGGCCAGAGACCATGAAACCTCCTGGAAGCACGCGACACGCGTGCTCGCTGCGCCGGCCTCATCAGCCGACGCCTCGTGGATGCCGCCATGGCGCTCGCCCTTCGGATTATTTTGTCCCTGCCTGATTTTTGTGAAGCTCGCCGAAGGAGGCCGACACGGTACCGTGTCGAATTCCAGTACAGTCGAGTTCCTGTGCCACTGTCCTCGTCGACGGCCCCTGACGACGTTGCTCGGCGGCTCGGGTCGGCCCCGCAGCTCGGCGCAGCGGCGCCACTCCCCACCGCGGGCGCGCTGCACAAGGCTGCTCTCGGCGCGGCGGGGCCGCGACGGTACCTGGCACGAGGGGGGACCCATGGCGGAGACGATCGACATCAACAAGGCGAGCGCGGAGGAGCTGCAGCAGGCGCTCCAGGTGAGCGAGGAGTGCGCGCGGAGGATCGTCGAGAAGCGCGAGCAGCTCGGGGGATTCAGCAGCTGGGAGGAGCTCAAGCAGGTGGCCGGCATCGACGATGCAATGGTGGAGAGCCTGAAGGACGGGGGCTTCAAGGTCTGGAAGGGCTTCGTGCCGCCGCCCTCGGCGAAGCACGCCTGAGCCGGCGGACGGGAGGCCTGATGCTGTTCTCGACGGCGGCACGCGTCGGGACGCCGCACCAGGCTTGCGCCGTGTGGGGCAGCCCCGCGGCGCAGCGATGGCGGGCTGTCGTCGAGGGCAGCGAGGCGCTCCGTTCAACACGGTCGCGGGGCGGGTTCATCCATGTCGCCCATACGCCCTGCTTGTCGGCACGCGCCGCGGCGGGCGCAGGTCGCGCTCTGGCACCGGGCGCTCGCCGGCGGTAGACCTGTCGAGAGCGCGCTCAGGGCTCGCGCCATGAGGCCTGCCCGTCCGGCCCGCACGAGGAGGCGTCCGGGCATGCCAGGCAGCTTGATGAGGGGAGGACTCATGACGGATTCCATCGTTGCTACGCCGCCTCTGGACGTCCTGGTCCCGCCGGCGGCCTCTGGGGCGGACGCGCTCGGCGACACATCCGCCGAGCGAGGCACGATCCAGCGGCTCTTGCGGGTAGATCCCGCGACGCGTGAGCCGGACAGCGATGCGACGCTGATCCTGTCCCTGGCGTCGGCGTGGATGTACTCGGATCCGGACACGCTGAGGAAGGCGCTGTGTGTCTACGGCGAATGGAATTTCGTGCGGGTCAGCGTGGAGAACAACGCGCTCTTCCTGGCGAGCGACGTGTGCTTCATCCAGAGCAGGTGCAGGCGCCTGCTCATCCTGTGCGTCAAGGGGACCGAGCCGGGGAACATCTTCAACTGGCTCACGGACGCAAGCGTCGCGTCCCAGCGATTCCACGCGCTCGGGCGCGTCCACGGCGGCTTCGCGCGCAACGTCGACGTGATGTGGGATATGATCGACAGGCATTTCCACGCGGCGCTGCGCGGCGAGAACATCCATGATGTGCTCCCAGGCACCGCGGACTCCCCGTGTACCGCCGTCAGGTCGAGCGCGGACGGCGGGCCAGCGCCGGAGGCTCCGGGCAAGCTGGAGGCGCTCTACATCACCGGACACAGCCTTGGCGCAGCGATGGCGGCGCTCGCCGCCGCGCGCCTGTTCACGGACAACAAATACGGCGAGATCCGGCGGCTCCTGCGCGGGGTCTACACCTTCGGGCAGCCCATGGTCGGCGACGCGGCCTTCGCGTCCAGGGCCGAAGATCTCTTCGGCGACAGGTGCTTCCGCTTCGTCTACGCGAACGACATCGTGCCTCGCCTGCCGCCGCTCTCGACGGGCCGCTTCGCGCACTTCGGGAGGGCGTACCGCTCGAAGGGGGAGGGGTGGACGTACGAGAGCAAGGCCGCGGGCCAGACGCGCACGTTCCTCGTGAGCGCGTCGGTCGGCATCTTCGCCTGGATCAAGCAGCAACTGCCGATCATCCGGTGGATCCCGGTGCCCTTCTCCTGGGGCGACCACTCGCCGGCCAACTACGTGGAGGCGTCGCAGCAGGGCACGGCGCAGCCGGCCCTCTTCCGGTTCCGGATCGACTAGCCTCGACGGCTCTGCTCCCTCGCCGGCCATGGCGAGGCGGCGGCCCCTGCGCGCCGGCGGACGGCGCGCCCGGTGAGGCGCGTGGAGCGCAGCAATTTCACCGCGCCCGCAGGCCTTGCACGGCCCCGACGGCTCAGGGCCTGCGGGCCGCGGGCGCGCGCTGGTCGGCCTCTTGCATGCTCCGTCGGGCGGGTGCAGTGGCGAGGAGCTCGCAGCGACGGCAGGCGTGCTCATGCGCGCCGAGGGCGCAAGGAGTCCGTTCGATGAAGCTCACGAAGAATCGCATGGTCGAGGATTACATGAGCACGGCGGTCATCACGCTGAAGGAGGCCGACACGATCAGCGCCGCGAACCTCGAGATGAAGCTCGCGGAGATCCGGCATCTTCCCGTCGTCGACGCGAAGGGGCGCGTCGTCGGGATCGTCTCGGATCGCGACCTGCTCCGCCACGTGAGCAGCCTCGGCGGCCAGCCCATTCCGATCGCGTCGATCATGACCCGGCGTGTCCGCACCGTCCGATCGACGACCCCGGCCGCCGACGCAGCCCAGATGCTGCTCGATCACAAGATCGGCTGTCTGCCCGTGGTCGGCGACCAGGAGCAGCTCGTCGGGATCATCACCGAGACCGATTTCCTGAGCATCGCCCAGCAGGCGCTGCGGGGCATCGACGTGACCGAGGGCGCCGAAGATCGCTAGAGGGCGAGCTCTCCCGCCTGCGCCGCGCCGGCATCGGCCGTCTCGTCGCCCGAGCTCTTCCCGGGCTCCGTCAGGCGAGGAGGCCGGAGGCGACCCGGCGCGCCGCGCGGGCGTGCGCGCGACGATCTCGTTGTGAAACGGGGGGCGTGCAACTAGATTCCGCGGCCGCACGCCCCCATGACCGCCACACCTGCCTCGCCCGAGCCCGCGGCCACGCCGCCTGAGCGCCGCTGGCCGCGCATCTCCCGCCGCGCGGCGCACGCCGTCGCGGCCGGGATCCTCGCGCTGGCGGCGACCCTCATGGCGGTCGACATCGCGCGCGACTCTCCGACGTACGATGAGCCGTTCCACACGACGCGCGGGCTCGCGCTGTGGTGGGAGGGGGACAGCCGCCTCTCGTTCGCCCACCCGCCGCTCGCGAACGCCCTGCAGGCCGCGCCGGGCGCTGCGCGCGGGGCAGCGGTGGATCTCTCCGGGCTCCGCGGGTGGGAGCAGTCCGATCTCGTGGAGGTGGCGCGCGGGTACGGGGCAAAGAGCTACGAGCGCGCGCGCTCGGACATGCTGCGCGGGCGCGCGGTCACGGCGGCGCTCGCGCTGCTGCTCGGCGTCTACCTCTACGCCCGCTCGCTCCGGCACGGTGCGACGCGCGCGCTCCTCGTGCTCGGCCTGTACGCGCTGCACCCCATGGTGCTCGCGCACGGCCACCTGACGACGACCGATCTGCCGATCGCCGTCGCCTTCGTGATCGCCGTGTGCGAATGGCAGAGCTACCTCACGGGCGGCAGGCCGCTGCGGCTCGTGACGGCCGCGCTCGCGCTCGGCGCCGCGATGGTCACCAAGTTCAGCGCGCTGATACTCCCGCCCGCCTTCGCGCTTGTCGCGCTGTACGCGGCCCTCCGGCGGGCCGGCCGGTTCTCCGGTCTCTCCTGGCCGCGCGTCGCCGGCGGGCTCGCGCGCGACGCCGCCGTCGTCCTCGCTGTCGTGCTCCTGATGATCAACGTGTCGTACGGCTTCCAGCGGACGGGCTGGACCGTCGACCGCATCCTCGCGGAGCCCGAGCCGGTGCACTGGCTCAGCAGCAAGCAGAAGGGCAACCTGCTCGACCGATCGGCGCTGCTCCAGGCGCTCCCGGGCGGCTTGCGCGTGCCGCTGCCCTACACCTATGTCTTCGGGACGTTCTCCGCCGCCGCCCACACCACGTCGAACCACGGCAACTACTTCTTCGGCGGCCTGAACGGCCCCTCGCCCGCGTACTTCCCTGTCCTGCTCGTCCTGAAGAGCCCTGTTGGATTCCTGTTCTTGCTCGGGGTCGGCGCGTCGCTCCTCCGCGTGCGCCGGCGCTGGCCTCGCCTGCGGACGGTGGCCCTCGCGACCGCTCCGGCGCTCTTCATGGTGCTCGCGGTGAGGTCGCAGATCAACCTGGGCGTGCGGCACGTCCTGCCCGTGGTGCCGTTCCTCGCGATGGTGGCGGCGCGCGGCGGCGCGTGGCTCGCGCTCCGCCCCCGGCGGGCGGCGGCGCGCGTCCCCGCGAGGCTCGCCAGGTTCGCGGCGGCGGGGGCCGCGGGCCTCGTGGCCGTGGAGGCGGTGGCGGCCACGCCCCACCACCTCAGCCATTTCAACTGGCTCGTGGGCGCGCGCGCCGGACACTGGGTCAGCATGGTGGGAGAGGACTGGGGTCAGGACATCGCGAGCCTCGGCGAGGCCCTGCGCGAGCGCGACGCGTCGCCCGTGTACTACGAGCCTTACGGCGACTGGGCCTCCGCGGAGCTCTCACGGGCGGGCGTCCGGCACCGGAGGCTCCGCTGCAATCGGGATCTGCCCCGCCCCGCCTGGGTGGCGATCCACGCGACAGTCGACGTCCGACGCCGGAAGCCGTGCGCGGCGCTCCGCGACGGCGCGGTGCGCGAGGCCGTCGTCGATCACCACATCCTCGTGTACCGCCTGGAGGACGCGAGCGCGTCGCCGCCCGCGAAGGCCCCCGACGACGCGACGGACGGCGACGGCGTGACCGAGTAGGCGGAGCGCCGGGCGCGGGCGCGCCGCCGCAGAGGCCCGCTCGCGCGCCGTCCGTCAGAACCGCAGCGCGCTCGTGCTCACCTCGTGCTCCACGCGCGTCGCGCCGGCGACGTCGATCAGGCCGAGGGAGAGCGCGTGGTCCGTCTCTCCCCAGGTGATCTCCACGAAGCCGTAGTTGTTCTCCGCGACGGGCGAGCCCACCCGGTTCGCGTTCGCCTCGATCTCCGGCCACGTCTCGGTGATGCCGCTGGAGGTGAGGTCGTAGAGGGGATAGCCGCCGTCGGTCTCGAGCCGGGAGAGCTCGCCCCAGTGGACGTCGCCGCTGATGAAGAGGGTCGCCTCCGCGCGCGTTTTCTTGATCAGATCCACCATCCGCTGGCGTTCATGGGGCATGTTGGTCCACGACTCGTAGCCGTTGTATTCATGGCCGAACTGCGTGCTCGTCCCGATGATGCGCACGTCCGCGGGCTTCTCCAGCTCGCCCTCGAGCCAGGCCCACTGGGCGTCTCCGAGCAGGGTCCGGGACGTATCCGCTGTCGGCTGATAATCGTGCTTGTATCTCGTCGGATCGCTGTTCGCGTCGAGCGGATCGCGGAACCAGCGGGTGTCGAGGAGGATGATCTGGACGGTGCCGCCGGGCTCCTCGCGGAGGTACGAGGTGTAGATCCCCTCGCGCGTGCGCCGCGGCGAGCCCGCGGGCTCTCCCCAGAAATCGAGGAAGAGGGCCTTCGTGGCGGCCTTCTGGGGGAACTCCTTGCCGGCGTCGTTGGCGCCGTAGTCGTGGTCGTCCCAGGTGGCGATGACGGGGACGGCCGCGAGGAGGCCCTGGAACTCGGGGGACGCCGCGAGCTTGTCGTATTTCGCCTGCAGCAAGGCGATGTCCTCGGAGTCGCCGTAGATGTTGTCGCCCAGGAACACGAACAGGTCGGGCGCGCTCGCCGTCGCGAGCTCTAGGACAGGCTTCCTCTTGTCCTGGTGCATGCAGGAGCCGAAGGCGATGCGGGTCTTCAGCGACCTTGGGCCGCCCCCGCCCGCGCCTCCGCTGCCCCCCGCCCCCGCGCCCCCTCGCGGCGTATCGCTGGAACTGGCATCGTCGGTGCCGCTGCACGCGAGGGTGGGGAGGAGGGGCACGACGCCCAGGGCAAGGCCGAGGATCGTGGGGACCTTTTGCATCGCAGCCAGGCTAACACGCAAATGGAGAGCCTCCCGCCGTCGGCCGACAGCGCTACCGTGCTCGGCACGGAGGGAAAGTCCAGACGGAACGATCGCGCTGGTTCCGCAATGGCGAGAGCAACGCGCGTTGACCCCCGGCGCTGTTGATGTATGACGCCGCGCTGATGGATCAGGCTCGTTCCCGTCTCACCCCTCCGCGCGCGCCCTCTGCGCCTCGCCGGGCGGCGGCGCGCCGTCGGCTCGTCGCGTGGGCGCTGGCCTTCGCCGTCGCGGCCCCCGCGTCGACCGCTGTCGCGCAGGCGCCGGCGGAAGGCGCGGCGCGCGTGGCGACAGCGCCGCCGCCGCCGCCCGCGCCGCCTGGCCTGCCGGGGCTCCCGCCGGGCGCCACGTGGGACGAGACGGTCGCTGCCTACGAGGCGCGCATCACGTCCCTCGAGCGCCAGGCGCGCTCCGCCGCGACGCGCGGCTCCGAGGACGAGCTGCGCCGGATCGAGCTGGACCTCCAGGCGACGAGGCGGGCCTACCGCGACTTCGAGGAGCGGACGACGGAGCGGAACAGCCCTTTCATGATGGTCTCGGGGATCGTCCTCTCGGGCCTCGGGGGCGTCGCCTTGATCAGCGGCCTGGTCCTGGTCGTCGCGAACCACGACGACACGGGCGCGGACGCCCGCGGCCGGTACACGGCGGCGCTCGTCACGGCGGCCGGGGGCGTGGCCGGGCTCGGCGTCGGCCTGCCGCTCTACGTGATCGGCAAGAGGCGGGTGCGGAAAGACCTCGAGTCGAGCGGGCCTGTCGCCGCGCGCCTCCTCGTCGGCCCGGGCGCCGTCGCCGCGTCGCCCGGCGCGGGCCCCCTGAGCCTCGGGCTGCGCGTCGCGTTCTGACAGCGGCGCCCCAGGAGCGCGCTCACCACCCGTTGACGCGCTCCCATACCGCCGTGATCGCCGGTGTTTCCAGCTCATCGAGCTCGGCCGTCAGGTCTCCCGCACGGCGCGCGGCCGTGCGTCGCCGCGAGGCCAGCAGGACGACAGCCCTGCTCCACCGACAAGACCGACACAAAAATACTGTGCAAGCTCCCGGCTGAGTGCTAGTGTTCCTGCCGACGCGTCGCCCGCGTCGACCATGGAAATCGAGCGCTAACACAACCGCTCCGTCACGCGGCCCGATCAGGGTTGAGCGCCTGTTGCCCAGGTTGGCACGGCGTCCCCTGCTGCCGCGCGCGAGCAGCCACGACGGCGACCGCGGAACCCCGCGCGAGCGCAGCGTCGTGCGCTGCGGGGACGGAGCGGGGCCGACAAGCGAACGAGTCCGAGGCGCTGGAGCTCATTGACCTGGACGTCACTGAGCTCCTGGTGGTCGCCCCTCGACCGCTGGCCGCTCGCTCGACGCGCTGGGCCCGAGGGTTCGTGGCGCGGCGGGCCGACTCGCCATCTCTCCTGACGTCGCGGCGCTGAGGCGCCTCGGCAGAGGGCGTGTGGCGCGCCGGACCGTCCCGTCCCGACGCAGGGCCGAGGTGCGTCGAGAGAGCGCCAGTCGGGCGACGTGGGAGAGGCCTCCTGCGTCGACGTCCATCGCTGCATCGGTCTGCCTGCAATCCGGGGTCATGCGACGAATGGAGGATGTATGAGAGCCGTTTCTTCGATGGTTTCGCTGGGTGTTCTTCCTGCCGTGGTGATGACGGAGACGAGCGATCGAATGGAGGATTCCATGCAACGACGAGCCCCTTTCCCCGACGGTCACCTGGAGCTCGGCTCGGCCAGGACGCCCGTGCGGCGCCCGCCGCCAAAAGGGCCGCTGCCCGCGCAGAAGCCCATGGACAGGGAGCCCCGCCCGCCGGCCAGGCTCCCCAACGTGGATCGCTCGCGGCCGGCGGTGAACATCCCGCAGCGCCGCCGCATGGGCGTGCAGCGGTAGCTCCCGGGCCGTCGGCCGCGCTCGCGCCGCCGGAGCGACGGCCCGGCCGCGCGCTCCGGCGGTGTCGAGCCGGAAGGCCGAGACTTCCGCGAGTCCGCGTCGCCCCCGGCGCGGCCGTGCCGGCTCGGATCGTGTTTGGGCCGGGGCGAAGGCTGCGGTAAGACCTCACCGGCGGCGCGGCCCCGCGGCCGCGCTGCCCGAGCCCGCAGAAGCCCCCGACATGATCCACGCCGAACCGTTCGAAGCCCGCCTCGTCGCCGCCCGGCCTCTCAGCGCCCTCGTGCGCGAGCTCTCGTTCGAGCGCGCCGACGGGCAGGCGTTCCAGTTCGAGGCCGGGCAGTGGGTCAACCTCGTCCTCCCGCTTCCGGGCGGCGAGGTGAAGCGCGCCTACTCGATCGCCTCCGCCCCCGGCGGCTCGCCGCGCTTCGATCTGGCGGTCACGCGCGTCGAGGGCGGGGCCGGCTCGGAGTTCCTGCACCGGCTCGAGCCCGGCGCCGCGCTCCGCGCCGTCGGGCCGCACGGGCTCTTCACCCGGGATCCCGCGGATCCCGCGCCTTCCCTGTTCGTCGCCACCGGCACCGGCGTCACGCCGCTCCGGAGCATGCTGCACGCCTCGCTGCGCGCGGGGCTCGCGGCGCCCCACCTGTGGATCCTGTTCGGCGCGCGCTTCGAGGAGGACGTCATCTACCGCGACGAGCTCGAGGCGCTCGCGCGCGGCTCCGATCGGATCCGCCACGAGATCACGCTGTCGCGCGGCGGCCCGTCCTGGGCCGGCCGCCGCGGCTACGTGCAGGCGCACGTGCCCGAGCTCTACCGCGAGCTCGCGGCGGCGAGCGGCGACCCGGCCCCGCACGTGTACATCTGCGGCCTCGATCGGATGGTCTCGACCGTGCGCGAGCTCGCCCGCGGCGAGCTCGGCGTCCCCCGCAAGCACGTCCACGTCGAGCGCTACGACTGAGCCGCCGGGCGCGGCCGCGCGCGCGGCGTGGCGCGCGGCGTGGCGTGGCGCGCGGCGTGGATCGCCGAGCAACGGCGCGCCGCGCCTTGAGCGGCACCCTGGGTACGACGTAGGATGTGCGACCCCGCGGGCGGTTCCTGCGGGGTCCGTTCTGCAGGTGACCACGTGACGACCAAGAAGACGTTCCGCACCATCGATCCCGCGACGCTCCCGAAGCACTTCGACTCGCCTGTCGCCGAGCAGCGCCTGGCCGAGGCGTGGGAGGCCGAGGGGACGTACAGTTACGACCCGTCGCGCCCCCGCGAGGAGACCTTCGTCGTCGACACGCCCCCGCCGACGGCCTCGGGCTCGCTGCACATCGGCCACGTCTTCAGCTACACGCACACGGACGTCGTCGTCCGGCAGCGCCGCATGCGCGGGCTCAACATCTTCTACCCGATGGGCTGGGACGACAACGGCCTGCCCACCGAGCGGCGCGTGCAGAACTACTTCCACGTCCGCACGGACGTGCGCACGCCGTACGAGCGCGGCCTCGCGCTGTCGCAGGCGACGCCGGAGGCGATGAAGAAGGACCCGCCGCGCATCGTCTCGCGGCCGAACTTCATCGAGCTCTGCCACAAGGTCACGCGCGAGGACGAGCAGGTGTTCAAGGCGCTCTTCCGCCGGGTGGGCCTCTCGGTCGACTGGCAGCACGAGTACGCCACGATCGACGATCACTGCCGCCGGACGGCGCAGCTCTCGTTCCTGGATCTCCACGAGAAGGGCCACCTCTACTCGGTCTTCGCGCCCACGATGTGGGACGTCGATTTCCAGACCGCTGTCGCCCAGGCCGAGGTCGAGGATCGCCAGCAGTCCGGCGCGTTCCACGACATCGCGTTCGCGGTGGAGGGGGCGAGCGAGGAGCTCATCATCGCCACGACGCGCCCGGAGCTGCTCGCTGCCTGCGTCGGCGTCACGGCGCACCCGGAGGATCCGCGGTACCAGCACCTCTTCGGCAAGACGGCGCTCACGCCGATCTTCCGCGCGCCGGTGCCGATCTTCCCGAGCCCGCTTGTCGATCGCGAGAAGGGGACGGGCATCCTGATGGTCTGCACGTTCGGCGACGCGACGGACGTGATCTGGTGGCGGGAGCAGAAGCTCCCGCTCCGGCAGATGCTCGGCAAGAACGGCCGGGTCGTCCCGGTGACGTTCGGCGAGGGCGCCTTCGAGAGCCGCGACCCGGCCGCCGCGAACGCCGCCTACGCGCCGCTCCAGGGCAAGGGCGTGAAGCAGGCGCGCGCGGCGGTGGTCGAGCTGCTCCGCCGCGAGGAGCACGCGGCGGCGCCCGGCCGTGGCCCGGCGCTCCGCGGCGAGCCGAAGCCGATCGAGCGCGCGGTGAAGTTCTTCGAGAAGGGCGACCAGCCGCTCGAGTTCGTGCCCACGCGGCAGTGGTTCGTGCGGCTCGCCGACAAGAAGGCCGAGCTCCTCGAGTACGGCGACAAGATCGCGTGGCACCCGGACTACATGCGCCTCCGGTTCCGCAACTGGACCGAGGGCCTCCAGGGCGACTGGTGCATCAGCCGCCAGCGTTATTTCGGCGTGCAGTTCCCTGTCTGGTACCCGCTCGACGCCGAGGGCAACCCCGACCACAGCCGGCCGCTGCTCGCGACCCGCGAGATGCTCCCTGTCGACCCGACGGTCGACGTGCCGTCCGGGTACGAGGCGTCGCAGCGCGATCAGCCGGGCGGCTTCACGGCGGAGAGCGACGTGTTCGACACGTGGTTCACGAGCTCGCTGACGCCGCAGATCAGCTCGCACTGGGGGCTCGACGCCGAGCGCCACGCGCGGCTGTTCCCGGCCGATCTGCGGCCGCAGGCGCACGACATCATCAGGACGTGGGCGTTCTACACGATCGCCAAGGCGATGCTGCACGAGTCGTCGGTGCCGTGGCACCACGTCGCGATCTCGGGGTGGATCCTCGATCCCGATCGCAAGAAGATGTCGAAGAGCAAGGGCAATGTCGTGACGCCCATGCACCTGCTGGACACGTATTCTTCCGATGCTGTCCGCTACTGGTCGGCGAGCGCGCGGCTCGGCACGGACACGGCGTTCGACGAGAAGGTGCTCAAGATCGGCAAGCGCCTCGTCACGAAGATCTGGAATGCGAGCAAGTACGTGCTCAGCCAGTCGGCGGAGGTCCATCCGATCTCGGAGGAGCTCGACCGGGCGTTCGCGCACAAGCTCGCGGCTGTCGTCGCGGACGCGACGCGCTCGTTCGATGAGCACGAGTTCGCGGCGGCGCTCGAGCGCACGGAGGATTTCTTCTGGCGCTGGTTCACCGACGCCTACCTGGAGCTCACCAAGGCGCGCTCGCGGGGTGAAGCCGGCTCCGGCGAGGCGGCGCGCGGCTCGGCGGTGGCGGCGCTGCGGCTCGGGCTCTCGGTGGTGCTGCGGCTGTTCGCGCCGATGCTCCCGTACATCACCGACGAGGTCTGGCGCTGGGTGTACGCGGACGAGACCGGGCAGCCGTCGATCCACCGGGCGCCGTGGCCGTCGGCGGCGGACTTCGCGGAGGTGGCGGCGCCGGCGGATCCGGCGCTGCTGGATCTCGCGGCGGCGGCGATGGCGGCGGTCAACAAGCGGAAGAGCGAGCTCGGCGCGAGCGTGGGGCGCGTCGTGGCGGACCTCGCGCTGGGGGCGAACGCCGCGACGCTGGCGCGGCTGCGGCCGGCGCTGGGGGACGTGCTCACGTCGGTGCGGGCGAGCGCGCACGAGCTCGTGGAGCGGCCGGAGCTCGCGGACGGCGAGGTCGTGGTCGTGCGCTGCGAGGTCGAGCCGGCAGGGGCGGGGGCTGCGGCGGCTGCGGGGGCGGGGGCTGCGGCGGCCACGGAGGAGTAGAGGCCCTCCACGGGGGTTCGCAGGGCTCATGCCGATCGGCTCCGGCACCTGAGGAATCCCCTCCTTGTTGCGGCCCTTTTCAGCGGGAAAAGTGAACAGGGAGGCAAGGAAACAGGGAGTGTTCCTGGATCTTCCTCCCTGTCTCCCCGTCTCCCCGTCTCCCTGTCTCCCTGTCAATTTTCCGGCGCGCGCGGGCAGGCGTAGGGGCCCGGCAATTGCCGATGAAACAGCTCATGAGCTGCCGCTTGCGCCCGCGAAGCTGCTGAAGCGCAACGCGGGCGAAAGCCAGCAAATGGGCTGGGCGCCCGGAGTCCACAAAGGCAGCGATGTGCGCTCCTGACGTCATCGAGGATCGGTTCGAGATCGAGCGGCTCGCCGGATCCGGCGGGATGGGGGACGTCTAGACGGCCGCGCGGCGGCGGCCACGCTCACGGAGAACGAGGGCGGCTCGGGGACGGAGCCGCCGCGCCCGGACGCGGAGGCGCTGCGCCGGATCGCGGGGCGCCACGGCGGGCGCCTCGAGCTCCTGCGGTCGCAATGGCTGCTCATCGCGCTGTCCGGCGCCGAATCCCCGACGGATCTCGCCGCCCGCGCGGCCCATTGCGCGTTCGCCCTCCGCGCAGAGCTCGGGGATGTGCCCATGTCCATCGCGATGGGGCTGGCAGAGGTCGCAGGGAGGCTGCCTGTCGGCGCGCTGCTCGATCGCGTCGTGCAGCTCTTCCCGCAGCGAGGCCGGGCGTCGGGGTCGGGCATCCTGCTCGACAGCGCGACGGCGGGCCTGCTCGCCAGCCGCTTCGACACGACGCAGGAGCCCGAGGGATGCTGGCTTCGCGGCCCCAGGGAGGAGCCGGTCGCCGTCCCCAGGCTCCTCGGAAAGGCGACGCCCTGCGTGGGGCGGGAGCGCGAGCTCTCGCAGCTCTCGACCGAGTGGCGCCATTGCGTGGACGAGCCCGCCGCGACCGCCGTGATCGTCCCCACCACTGAACGGCCCCACTTGGCCGCCTCCTCCCACTGGCAGGCGGCTGCATCACCCTCATCGCATTGTCAATAGACCAAGAGTCAATGGTAGGCTCCGGAGCAGACAGCTACGGGAGAACTTAGATCCGGTGCGGAACTTGGCACGCGCGCCGCTATGGTTCGGTTGCCTGCCGAGGCGCCGCCTTGCTGCGCTCGGCGTGGCTGACGTCCAGGTGGATGGCGGCGAGTTGGGGAGTGCGCCGGTAGGGGCCTTCGGCGTTCACCTTCAGCTCGTGGCCGCGGATCACGTGAAGACGTGGTGGTACGGGACGCCCCACTCGTTGGGCAGCCGCGGGTAGAACGTGTTGATTACCGTCCCGGTGAAGTCCCCACCCCAGTTAGGGGTGACGCGCACCTCACTGTCGGCCGTCACCGCCTGGTCCTTAAACCCGAGGATGGAGTCGGGGTGGGTGATCGGCACGAAGGTGATACCGCCCCACGGCGTCACCGTGGCGACCCATAGCTGGGTGTCCTCGGGCGCATCGTTCTTCCCGCGCCACTTCTCGCCGACCTTGTCGATCAGGCCGACCTGGACGGTGTCGGCCCCGCTCTGGGGAGCGTCCTGGTGGACGGTGATGCGCCTTCGCTGCGGCTTGGGCGTGCCCTCGTCGCCGCGCTCGGCGTTGACTTCGCCCGCACCGGCGGGTTGGGGCGACGCCTGGCCCGCGGCGCTTTCGATGACGTACAGCGGCCGCTGCCCGAAGAAGCCGGCGGCAGTGATGTACCAGAGGTGGCCCTCCGCCTCCTTCGTGGCCGGGTCGAGCGCGGTGGCCAGCTTGACCCCCTTGTCGTGGCTCTCCGCCTTCAGCTCGACGGGCCGCAGGTAGCCGCCGTTGAAGGCGTGGACGAGCATGATCGGCCGGTTCTCGACCAATGCTGCCACGATACTGTTGTCATAACTGTTCACCGGCGTCGGACCACCAGCCACCAGATCGGCCATGGCTTTGCGTTCTTGGGTGTACATTACAGGAACCTCACTTGTTCTGAGTGCAGTATCGTCGCGGTGCTGTCACCTCATATGACGAGATAGCCGTCGCGGGTCAGCGTCAGGTACTCTCCACGCCGGCGCGGTCCCGCTTCGGGGTGCCGGCGAGCGTGACGAGGATGATGCTGCGCGCGGCAGGGATCGCCAAGAGAGGGTTCGCTGCGCGGTTCTTCTGCAGCGCCCTTGCCCCGCGGGAGTCGGTGCGCGCGCCCAACAAAGTCTCGCGGAGCTTCTTCACGCGCTCGGCAGCTTTCCGGTTCAAGGGCCTCTCGGCCTTCATGGTCGTCGTCATGGGATAGCTCCTGGTGCAGCTTGGTGAAAGCTTTGTGAAGCCATCATCGGCTCCGCGGTGAAGCCGTAATCTAGGCTGGCGCCGTCGGCTATAGGACCTTGGTCCTACGCGATGGGGGGAGCCGGGGAAGCAGGAGCTGCGGCGAGCGTCGAGCTCGACGCCGGCCACATCGACGGGCCGCGGCGCTCTGGTGCTCCAGGAGCTCGACGCCGGCCGCCTTGACGGGCCACCGCTGCGGCGGCGCCGAGCTCGTCCGCCCTGTCCCCTGCACCGTGCTCGCCCTGGTGGACATCGGCCAGGCCGCGCCGCGCTCATCCGGGTGGACCTCGCCGCCGGGGCGATCCCGAACTCGCCCATGCTCAGCCCTCGACGAGGCCGCGCCCCGGGTCTAAACACCGAACGCGCCGCGCTCCAAGCTTCAACGCCGCCGCCGGCGTGCCGAGGGGCGGCGCCGATGGGCACAGGAGAGGAACAGCGATGAGACGTAGCGCGGCCGTGATGTCGACTGGTCCCGGCGAGATCGGGCGTCCAGGTGGTCGGCCGTCTACAACAGTACCATCGTTGCCCTCGGATACAATTGGGAGAATGGCGACTTGAGTGCGGGGCCATCGGTCGCGGTCTACTTCATGCCGGCTTGCGGACGTGCATTGTGTGGGCACGTTGCCGGGGTGGCGGCAGGCGCGCATACGCAAGCCAACGCGTACGTCGCCGGACCGCTCGGCGTGTCGGCGAGCGCCAACGTGGATTGGATCGGTGGGAGCAGCCTTGTGCTTCCAGGCTGCGTGTCGGTGCTCGTTGTTGCCGGTCCCGTGCTTCGATGGAGTGCAAGATGAACACAGAAAGAATCCTGCTGCCGATCCTGGCTATCGCCATCTGCGTGCTGACGGCATGCAACTGGACGGTAGGAGACTGCTACCCACGCGAGGAGTGGGAGAGGGGTGCGGGTGCGGGTGGCCCAGTCGGGCCGTCCGTTCCCATCTTCAGCTCCAGCGCATCGGGTGACTTCGGGGCTGCGCCGCCGGATGGCCCGCAGGACGGCAGCGAGCGCAAGATCCAGTGCAACAAAACGGACGACGACGAGGAGGAGAGCCCGAGCGAAAGCTCGGGACCAAGAGCTGGTCCTGCCCTTTGACCATCGGCATGCCGCTCCGGACTGAGATTTATGGAGAAATCGATGCCGACCGTGCGACCAGCCTCAGCGAAGAGATCAAGGAGGAGGTCGCGAACCGCATGGATTACGATCTCCCGCAGGAGACGTTCTGCGACACATTTCGCAACGAGGCGGACGCCGCGTTCAAGTCTAAGTATAAGCGACTCGGCGCCAGGGTGACGAAATGAAGGTGATAACTCGCTCCGAGCTGCTCGACGTCGTCTATCACTTCTACCCGCGGGGCGTACGTTGCACCGATCGCAGCAACGTACCTCCGAATGATGCCTTCTACGACGACACGGAGGAGCACCGCCGCCTGGTGGAAGCCGCGAACCGAGGGCGAGCGGAATACCCAACGTGGAAAGCGATGATCCGCCGCCTGGGGGATCGATACGGCCTTCAAAACGAGTCGCTCCACCTTTTGGCGGGAGGGGGCGACCCGGCGTACTCGGCCCGCATCTGGCTCACTGACGAAACGGCGCTCAGCTTCCACGTGTCCCTGCTCGGGCCATACTACGGGATCCACCTCCCCGGCATCCCCGAGGAGGAGCCGGTGGCGCGCGAGATCGCTCGGGAGATCGAGGCTACCTACCCCGGTTACCGACCGATCCCGGCGGAGCTCGGGAACGAGGTGGTGCCGGATGTGGCGATGGACACGGTGTTGATGGGCGAGGCGACGATCTACATCTGCCTCTTCTCGGTCGTGTGGACTTGGGTGGATCCGGTGTAGCCCTTTCCCCTGGGCGTCCGCCGTCGACTTGGCCGAGCTCGTGCCGCGCCGCCGGCGAGGAGCTCGAAGCGAGCTCGGCGGCTTCGCCCCGCGGCGGCGCGGGCGCGGAGGTCGAGGCGCACGTCGGCGTGCTCGGGGGCTATGGCCGTCCACCTGATCGAGTTCGGCCACGTCGCGGCGGACGCCGGCGACCTCGCGATCGCGCTAACGTACACGGCGCCCGAGCAGATAGCGGGCCGCGGCGTCGAGGAGCACCGCGGCGGAGTCCGCACCTTCCGGCGGACGGAAGGGAGCGGTCGATGAGAGGATGGGCTGCCTGATGAAAAGAAGAGCGTGGTCTCCCGGGTGCGGCGCAGTGGCCATCTCCTTTAGCTCGGATCCCTGGGATTGGGTGTGGGTCGGCGTGGCCCTGCTCGTGCTCGTTGGCACGGGCGCCGCGGTCGTTCTCGGCATCCGGCGCCGTCGCTGACGTGGTAGGCGGCTTGTACCCTGCAAGAGGGCGCCGCTCGCTTGGGGCGGCGCCAGGCGGGGGAGCGGCAACGGGGTCGAGGTGGATGCCGGCGAGCTCGGCAACGTCGATGTCCACCTGGCCGAGAGCGAAGCGTCGCAGTCGACCCGGTCGCAAACCGCATGGACTACGATCTCCCGCAGGGGATCTTCTGTCATAAGTTTCGTCAACGCGGCGGACGCTGCGTTCGAGTTCATCTCGGATGTCTGGACTTGGGTGGATCCGGCGTAGCCCGGCCCTAGCGTTCGAGTTGGATGCCGAAGCTTTCTCGTAGCCGTCGCCGAGATCTGCGCCGTCCGCCCGTGACGTGGCTGCGGCTATTCGGGAAAGCGAAGCGTCTCGTGGGCCTCGCCGCTCTCCCCCACCGTCGTGCTGCCATCGTGGTTCCAGCTTGTGCCGCCCTTGCCCGGCCGTCCGATCTCGAAGGTGACGCCCTCGAGCGTGAGCTGATCCTCGTCGAGGTAGGCGCCGCCGATCGAGTCGCCGCTGCGCCCCGGGCCGCCGTAGCCGCCAGGCCCTCCCTGGCCGCCACGTCCACCCATGCAGGCCTGAAAGACGTCCAGCAGGGCGGCGCCCGGTGCGCCTCTGCCTCCTTCGCCGCCCTGCTGGGGCGGCCCGCCGTTGCCGCCCGTGCCGCCGTAACCCGTCATGATCATGCTGTCGCGCACGGTCAAGCGGGCGTGAAGCGCGACGACGCCGATCGCCGGATGAGCATTCGCTCCCCCGCGGCCCCCTCGACCACCACAGCCGCCGGCCCCGCCCGAGCCTCCTCCCGCGCCTCCCTTGGATACGACGCCGCACACGTGTATCGCGGTCAGCTCGTCGAGGCGCGGGCGCTCGCCGAGGCGGCCGCCTCGGCGAGCCGGCAAGCGGGCTTCGTGCGCACCGAGCTGTTGGCCCGCTGCTACCTCGCCAGGGCCAGTGTTGCCATGGGCGACCTGGACGCCGCCGAGCGCGAGGCGCGCGCCGCGGTGGCGCTCTCGCCGAATGCGCCGACGCTCGGCGTGCAGGCCTTCGCGCTCCTCGGGCGCGCGCTGCTGGGGCTCGGGCGCATCGACGGGGCTGTCAGGACAGCCACCGAGGCGAGCTCCATGCTGGAGTCGTTCGGCACGCTCGAAGAGGGCGAGTCGCTGGTCCGGCTGACCTTCGCCGAGGCGCTCGCCGCGGGCGGCAGGCAGGGCGAGGCCGCCGCCGCGATCGCGTCGGCCAGGGCGGCGCTGCTCGCGCGCGCCGACAAGCTCAGCGATCCGGGTTGGCGCGAGCGCCTCCTCCGCGACGTCCCGGACAACGCCCGCACGCTCGATCTCGCGCGGCAGTGGCTCGACGGCTGAGCCGCCCGGGTACCAGAACGCGTTGTGGTCGCCGGCGTGCCCGGACGCCCGGGTACCAGAACGCGTTGTGGTCGCCGGCGTGCCCGGACGTCCGGGTACCAGAACGCGTTGTGGTCGCCGGCGTCTCCGGACGTCCGGGTACCAGAACGCGTTGTGGTCGCCGGCGTCCCCGGACGCCCGGGTACCAGAACGCGTTGTGGTCGCCGGTGTCCCCGGACGTCCGGGTACCAGAACGCGTTGTGGTCGCCGGCGTCCCCGGACGCCGGGCACCACAACGCGTTCTGGTCGACCCAGGCGCTAACCGTACGAAGTCGCTTGTCTTTTAGGGTTCAACGTGAGCTGGCTCACACCGTCGCCCGCCGGAGCCCCGCGGCGCCGCCCCGGCGAGCCTCGTCACCCGCGCCCCCCGCTCGACCCCTCCCGCCCGCCGTCACTTCGTGGCGAGCTTCGTCAGGTCGAGCATCTCGTCCACGTCCGGCATCACGATCAGGTCGCACCGGCGGTTCTTCTGCTTGCCGGCCGGCGTGGCGTTGTTCGCGATGGGGTCGGTGTCCCCGAACCCTGCCGCGCTCCAGTGCCGCGTCGGGAGCTGGCCTTCCTTGCCGATCAGGAACAGCAGCACGGCCCGCGCGCGCATCAGCGAGAGCCCCCAGTTGTCGTAGTACGGGCCGTTCTTGTACGGCTGGCTGTCCGTGTGCCCGGCGACCTGGTAATCGCGGTCCACCAGCGACTTGTCGCCCCGGATGACGTCCGCGATCTTCTTGAGGATCGCCTGGCCCTCCTTGCTCAGGGTGTCCTTCCCCGAATCGAACAGGACGTCGCCGGGCAGCGAGATGACCATCCGGTTCCTGCGGACCTGGACCTCGAGGCCGAGCTTGGTCAGCTCCTCGAGCTTCTTCCGGAGCAGGTCGAACCGCGCCTGGATCGCCTCGAGCTGCTTCGCGCGCGCCTTGTACTCCGCCAGCGCCTTCTCGCGGTCCTCCAGCGTCGAGGTCATCTTCGAGATGTCGGCGCCCTGCGCCTCGAGCTGCTTCTCGAGCTCCTCGACGCGCTGCTTCGCCGCGGCGAGCTCCTTCTCGAGGTCGGCCTCCCTCTTCTGGCTCCGGCTCTGGAGGTCGTTGTACTTGGCGAGCTGCGCCTTCCACTCCTGCTCGGAGTGGCCGCAGCCCGCGGCGAACAGCGACGACAGCGCGAGGGGTAGTGCAATGAGTGTCCGGTTCATGAACGCTTTCTCCATGGCTCTGTCAGGCGGAGCGGGATGCTGCGGCCGGCAGCCTCGCTCAGCTCGGCCGAGAGATCCAGAGGGGAGGACGGCGAGCCCCGGCCGTCCTGGCGGCCGGGCGCGGAGGGCGTGACCTCAGGGCTTCGGCGGCGGCGGCGCCAGCGGCAGCGGGGCCGCCGGCGGCGGCGCTGCTCGAGGCGGCGATGCCGCAGGCGGGGCTGCCGGCGGAGGCGATGCCGCTGGCGCACCCGCCGCCGGCGCGGGCGCCGCGCCCGGCGCGGGCGCCGCGCCCGCCGGCGCCGCCTCCGTCGCGCCCGGCGCCAGCGGTTTGCCGACCGAGTGCAGGATGACGAACTCGACGCGCCGGTTCTTCTGGCGCCCGAGGGCGCTCTTGTTGTCCTCGATCGGCCTGTCCGGGCCGTAGCCCCTCGCCACGAGCTGCTTCGGATCGATGCCCTTGCTCGTCATGTAGGCGACCACGGCCTCGGCGCGCTTCTGCGACAGCGTGCGGTTCATGTCCGCCGGCCCGGCGTTGTCGGTGTGGCCTGCCACCTCCACCTTGAAGATCTCTGGGTGGAGCTTCAGCGCCGAGACCACGGCGTCGAGCACCGCGAAGCTCTGCCTGCCATGGATCTTGTCGCTGTTCAGCGCGAACTCGACCCGCTGGAGGATCGTGATGCTCTCCTCGCCGACCTGCACCAGGCTCGCGCCGCGGTCCGGGCAGCCGTCCAGATCCTCGACGCCGTTCAGGTTCTCCGGCTGCGTCGGGCACTTGTCCCGCTCGTCCGGGATGCCGTCGCCGTCGGCGTCGGGGAGCTCGTCGGGGCAGCCGTCCTCGTCCTTGAAGCCGTTCTTGACCTCGGGCTGATCGACGCACTCGTCCTGCTGGTCGAGGATGCCGTCGCGGTCGTTGTCCGGGTCGGGGCAGCCGTCCTCGTCCTCGAACCCGTCGGTGTCCTCGACAGCGTCCGGGCACCTGTCCACCGGATCCGGCACGCCGTCCTCGTCCGTGTCAGGGCAGCCGTAGTGCTCCGGCGTGAGCACGCGCCCCGCCTGATCCGGGCACTTGTCCCGCGCGTCGGCGACCCGATCCTTGTCGCGGTCGGGCAGCTCGTCGGGGCAGCCGTCCTTGTCGTCGAGCCCGTTGATGACCTCCGCCTTGAGCGGGCAGCGGTCGCTCTCGTCCGGCACGCCGTCCGAGTTCGCGTCGTCCTCGGGGCAGCCGTCCTCGTCGGCGATCCCGTCCCTGTCCTCGGGCTGCGCCGGGCACCTGTCCGCCGCGTCGCGGACCCCGTCGCCGTCCTCGTCTCCGGGCTCGTGCACGAAGAGGATCCCCGCGATGGCGCGCGCGGCGGGCACCCCGATGCCCTGGACCACGCCCGCGCCGCCGCCGACAGTGAACACAAGGCCGAGGTCGCGCGGCGCGATCTGGAGCGCGCCGTCCACCTCGAGCGAGTTCGTCCCGCCCTGCGCGCTGAACTCGGTCGCGCCGTGCCCCTCGGCGAGCACGCGGACCGCCGGGGTGATCCGGTAGCCGAGCCCCGCGCCGTACCGGAGCTCGACCGGCCCGACCTCCGTCGCCGCGATGCGCGCCGTCTCCGGCAGCAGCTTGCCGCGCAGGTTGAGCCCGAACGACAGCGGCCCCGAGCTGCCGTCCACGATGAGGCGCAGCCCCGCGGTCACGGGCGACGAGCTGCCGAGGTAGCTCCCCGCGCTTGTCGCGTGCCCGAGCGGGAAGCTCACGTCGGCCGCGGCGCCGAGCACCAGCGGATCCCGCGGCCCGCCGAAGAACCGCACCTTCGCCTCGAGGGTCGGGTCGCCCGCGCCGAACGCCTTCAGCCCCTCAGCGGCCGGCGCGCCCGTCGCGGCGTCGATGCCCTGGCCGCTCACGTAGGCGACGGGGAAGCGCAGGCCGGCCTGGAGCCACGGCGTCGGCGTGATCGACGCGAGCAGGTTCCAGGTCAGCATGTCCGAGATGACAGGCACCTCGCGCCTGTTCAGCGCGTCGGGGGCGGAGCAGTCGGTCGCCGAGACGCAGCTCTCCACGACGAACGGATCCCGCGCGTAGTCGAACATGAGCCCCGCCGTGACCCCGAGCGACGCCTCCATCCGGGCGCCCTCGACGCTCAGGTAGTTCCTCGATCCCGGCGCCGGCTCGAACCGCTGCGCCGAGAACTCCCCGTCGAGGACCGCCTCCTGTGCGCGCGCCACGCCCGCGACGAGCCCCACCCCGGCGCCCACGATCGACAGCAGACACAGCGCTCGCAGCCTTCTCATCTAACCCCTTTCAGGCATCTTCCCGGTGAGCGTCCTGCACGCGCGGCGCGCTGCAGGGCCGACGTGCGCTGGGTACAGAGGCGCTCCGCGCGGACGGTGAGGCGAGTACGGCAGCCGAGGCGCGCGGCGGCACCCACCGCAACGTGGTCGAATCTTCCCGGATCGCGCGCAGATTTCCAAGGGGGCTCGATCCGCGCGCCGCGCGCGGGGGCGCGCGGATCAGCCCGGCATCCGCCGCGCGGGCGTGCGCGCATCAGGGCGCCGGCTCGGGCGCTGCCCGGAGGGGGGACGCGGATGCATTCCCCGGCCCAGGTTCCAGGGGTCGGGGCCGAGCGGCGCCTTGACCACACAGGCCGGGCATGAGACATGGCCCCCGGCCTCCGGGTCACCGAGAGCTCGGAACTTCAACCTCTTCCTGCGCGCGGGGCAGAAAACGCGCGAACGAACCAAGCAGATGCCCATCTCGTCGCGGTCTCCGGGAACGTCGTGCAGCCCTGGCACCCCTCGCCGTCGCCTCCGGTCGGGCCTCGCGCTCGCGCTCGTGCTGGGCGCGTCCTCCGCGTCCGCCCAGCAGCCTGCGCGCCGGCCGGCCCAGCCGCCGGCGGCCCCAGCGCAGCCGCCTGCCGGACAGGCGGGCGCTCCTGCGCCGCAGCCCGGCGCAGCGCCGGCCGCCCCGGCGCAGCCCGGCGCAGCGCCGGCCGCCCCGGCGCAACCCGGCACGGCGCCGGCCGCCCCGGCGCAGCCCGGCGCGGCGCAGCCCGCCCCGGCGCAGCCCGGCGCGGCGCCGGTCGGCGGCGCCGGCGACGGCGTGGACGCCCTCGATCCCTCCGCGCCGGCGGCCGAGCCGCTCATGCCGCCGGCCGGTACGGCCGCTCCCTCGGCCCCGCAGCCGGCCAGCCCCGCGGCTCCGGCAGGCCCGGCGGAGGCCGGGACGACCGAGCCGCAGGAGCGACAGGCCACCCAGGGTGAGATCGGCGCCCGGCCCAGCGAGGTCTACGCCGAGGACTGGTGGTCTCACGCGCGGCCGACGTTCGAGCTCCACGGCTACTACCGGCTCCGGTGGGAGCTCTTCAACAGCTTTGCCCTCGGCCGCGTCGATCCGCGCAATCAGGCGCTCTGGCCCCAGCCGGCCGACAACTCCTACAACCCGTCCCACGTTGTCGATCTCTGCAACCCGAGCGAGGGCACGAGCGGCGGCTCGCGCTCGTTCGCCCCGTGCGAGAACGACACCCAGGCCGGCGCGAACATGCGGTTCCGGCTCAACCCCGAGCTGCACATCAGCGACAACCTGCGCATCCTCTCGCAGGTCGATCTCCTCGACAACGTGGTGCTCGGCTCGACGCCGGAGGGCTACGCGAACCGGCCGAGCGCGAACGGCTACGAGGTCGTCCGCCGGGGCGGCTACTCGCCGCTCGGGGCCTTCGCCGGCACCCAGTGGGCGCCGAGCGCCGGCATCAACTCGCCGAAGGACTCGATATCCGTCAAGCGGGTCTGGGGTGAGTACATGACCCCCATCGGCCTCCTCCGCTTCGGCCGCATGCCGAACCACTGGGGCCTCGGCATGGTCGCGAACAGCGGCGACGGGTACGACTCCGACTACCAGTCGACGGTCGACCGGCTGATGTTCGTCACGGGCATCAAGAAATACGACCTCTACTTTGCCGGCGCCTGGGACTGGACCAACGAGGGCGCGACGAGCGCTTCCCTCCAGGATCTCGAGGGCCAGCCGTACGACCTCGCCCAGGCCGATGACGTCGATCAGTACGTGTTCGTCGCCGTCCGCCGCAAGAACCCGGAGCTCCAGAAGCTCGAGCTCGCCCGCGGCAACATGGTCATGAACGGCGGCGTCTACTTCGCTTACCGGCAGCAGACGCTGGCGAACGACAACGCCGGCAACGACGCCAGGCCGGGCGCCTCGCTCGGGCAGACAGCCGACAACGTCGCGGCGGGGTACGTGCACCGGGGCGCGGAGATGGTCATCCCCGACGTGTGGTTCCAGCTCCTCTACAAGAAGTTCCGCTTCGAGCTCGAGGCCGCGATGATCTACGGCTCCCTCGACGTCCGCGGGAACGACGAGAGCGACTACGCCAACGTCCTCTCGCAGGACGACACGGGCTGGGGCATCCGGCAGTTCGGGCTCGCGACGCAGGCCGAGCTCATCGAGATGGAGGGCCGGCTGCGGCTGCACTTCGGCTTCGGCTACGCGACCGGCGACGACGACGCGCCCTCCCTCGAGCCCCGGGGCACCGCGATCGGGGCCATGGATCCCCAGAACTCGACCGATCGCACCTACTCGACCTTCCGCTTCCACCCGGATTACCGGGTCGACCAGATCCTCTTCAGGAACATCCTGTCTCGGGTCCAGGGGGCGTATTACTTCCGCCCTGGCGTGGACTGGGACTTCGCTCGTGACAAGAACGGCCAGCGGGCCGGCCTGGGCGCCTCGCTCATCTGGAGCCGCGCCTCGGAGTTCGTCCAGGCGCCCGGAAACTCCCGGGATCTCGGCGTCGAGCTGAACGGCCAGCTCTACTTCCAGTCGAAGGACGGGACGCTCAACGACGATCCCGACAAGATGGGCGGCTTCTACACGGCGGTGCAGTACGGCGTGCTGTTTCCGCTCGGTGGCCTCGGCCAGCTCCCGGGGGAGCAGGCCCTCCAGGAGGTCGACCTGCAGACAGCGCAGACGGTGCGCTGGTATCTCGGTATCCTCTTCTGAGCTGATAAGCCGACCCGGGCTCATCCGTAGCAGTGTGTCTGGAAATAAGCGCTCGGGGCGGCAAAATTGCCCGTGTCGACCACGTCTACCGTGCTCGTCATGAGTCCTGCATGAGCCATTCGGGGCCAAACAGGCCTTGATCTCGCGACCGTCCTGGCCAAGGATAAGACCGTCTGGACGCCGGGCGCGTCACGAGATCTGAGTGGTTTACCGAGGTGAACGGACGGCGAAGGCCGCCGTTCCCCGGAGGGACGTGATGGTTCGTCGTCTCTTCATTGCGATGCTCCTGGCGACTTCGATGATCCTCGGGGGCACGTCCCCGTCGATCGCCGAGGACCGCGACACCTCGGCGTTCCGCGACATCGCGGTCGGCAAGGACTACCGGCTCCGGGTGGCGGCGGCGCTGGCGCTCGGCAGGTCGAAGAGCCCGGGCGCGCGGCCGGCCCTCGAGAAGGCGCTCCGGGACGCGCACCCGGCGGTGCGCGCCTCGGCCGCGACAGCGCTCGGGGCGATGGGCAACCCCGCGGCCGTCCCGGCGCTCAAGGCGGCGCTCGACACCGAGCCTGCGCCCAGCCTGAAGCGCCAGATCCAGGCGGCCATCGAGCGGCTCTCGAAGTCGTCCTCGAAGGCGCGCTTCCTCGTCAGCCTGGGCAAGTTCGAGAACCGCTCCGGCGTGAAGGACGCGATGCTCGGGTCGCTGCTCCGGCAGCACACGCGGAGCCGCGTCGCGCAGTTCGCCGACATCGAGATCGTGGCCGACGGAACGGACGTGGCGGCGGCGGGCAAGAGCCGCAAGCTGCCGGCGTTCACGCTGGACGGCTCGGTCACCCAGCTCAGCAAGCGCCAGGGGGCTGACGGGATCGGCTTCGCGGCCAAGGTCGAGTACGTGATCCGCGAGATGCCCAGCCAGACGCTGAAGGGCTCGATGATCGGCTCGGCCCAGGCGCTCGCCGAGGCCCGGCGCGCCAAGGGCCGGCGCGAGCTCGCCCAGCTCCAGAGCGACGCTGTCGCCGGCGCCATCGAGAGCGCGCTCCAGAGGACGCCCCTCGCCCTGGAGGCCGCCTCCGGGAGCAGCGTGGTCCCCTCCGGCCGCTGACCTCCGAGGCGCCGGCGGCGGCCGTGCCCCCGGGGCGGCGCGCTCGCGGTGGCTCCCCCCGGGGGGCCTCCCCGGCGCCGCAGCCGCCGGTCAGCCCAACAGGCGAGCCCGGCGCGCGCGACCTCCGCGGCGGCGGCGCGGCGCCCCTCGAGCGGGGGGAAGCCGCTCCGCGGTCGTGCTAGACCGCGCGTCCTCCTATGTCCATCGCAACGCCTGCCAGCTCCGACCTGATCCGACGCACGTTCCTCGAGTTCTTCGGCCAGCGCGGCCACGAGATCGTCCCGAGCGCGCCGCTCGTTCCCCAGAACGACCCGACGCTGATGTTCGTGAACGCGGGCATGGTGCCGTTCAAGGACGTCTTCACGGGCAAGGACAAGCGCCCTTACCAGCGCGCCACCTCGAGCCAGAAGTGCATCCGGATCAGCGGCAAGCACAACGACCTCGAGAACGTCGGCGTCACCGCGCGCCATCAGACGTTCTTCGAGATGCTCGGCAACTTCAGCTTTGGCGACTACTTCAAGGAAGACGCGATCGCCTTCGCCTGGGAGCTCCTGACGAAGGTCTACGACATCTCTCCCTCGCGGCTCGTTGTCACCATCTACAACGGCGAGGGGGGCTTCCCGGCCGACGACGAGGCCGCGGCGATCTGGCGCAAGGTCACCGGGTTCGGCGACGACCGCATCCTGCGGCTCGGCCTGGCCGACAACTTCTGGACGATGGGCGACGTCGGCCCGTGCGGCCCCTGCTCGGAGATCCACTTCTTCCACGGCGGCGAGCCCGACGTCTCGCGCTTCGGCGAGGAGCCGCGCATCGACGGCACCGGCTGGACCGAGATCTGGAACAACGTGTTCATGCAGTACGAGCGCGTCGAGAAGGACGGCCCGCTCGTCCCGCTGCCCGCGCCGAGCATCGACACAGGCATGGGCCTGGAGCGCATCGCGAGCGTGCTCCAGGGCGTGACGTCGAACTACGACACCGACCTGCTCCGGGGCCTCGTCGACAGGGCCGCGGAGCTCAGCGGCAAGCCGTACACGGGGAGCAACGCCGATGACGACGTGTCGATGCGGGTCATCGCGGATCACGCCCGCACGACGGCGTTCCTGATGGCCGAGGGCGTGATGCCCGAGCGGCAGCGGCGCGAGTACGTGCTCCGCCGGGTGATGCGCCGCGCGATCCGCCACGGCCACCGGCTCGGGATCGACAGGCCGTTCCTGCACGAGGTCGCGCTCGAGGTGGTCCGCCGGATGGGCGAGACGTACCCGGAGCTCCGCGACCGGCGGGAGCTCATCGCCCGCGTCACCGAGGACGAGGAGGTCCGGTTCCGCTCCACGCTGAAGCGCGGGATGAAGATCCTGGAGGAGCGCTTCGCCGAGATGCGCTCGTCGGGCGAGAGGACGCTCCCGGCCGCCGCGGCCGCGGATCTCTACACAACGTACGGCTTCCCGCTCGACCTGACGCAGGTCATCTGCGCCGAGTCGAACTTCGACGTCGACGTCCAGGGGGCCGAGGCGGTCATCCACGGCGCCGCCGAGGCCGACGGCCCGATCGATCCGACAGCGGCCGTGGATGTCGCGCACCGCTCGGCCCGCGCGGCGCTCGCGCAGCCGGTCGTGTTCACGGGGTACGAGCACGAGGAGGGCGACAGCGAGATCGTCGCGATCATCCGGGTCGAGGCGCAGGGCGAGGGCGACAAGGCGCGCAAGACCCGCGCGCTTGTCGAGCGCGCGGAGGCGGGGTCGGCGGTGGAGATCGTCGTCCGCGAGACGCCGTTCTACGCCGAGTCGGGCGGCCAGGTAGGCGACGTCGGCGAGGTGACGGCGGACGGGGTGCGCGTCGAGGTGAAGGACACGCAGAAGCCGCTCGTCGGGCTTGTCGTGCACGAGGGCGTTGTCCGCGAGGGGGCGATCGCGGTGGGGCAGCGCGTGCGCCTGACGGTGGACCACGCGGCGCGCTCGGCGACGCGCCGCAACCACTCGGCCACGCACGTATTGCACTGGGCGCTGCGCAAGGTGCTCGGCGAGCACGCGCAGCAGAAGGGCTCGCGCGTCGGGCCGGACATGCTCCGCTTCGACTTCACGCACAACCGGCCGCTCACCCGCGAGGAGATCTCGCGGATCGAGGACCTGGTGAACGAGAAGGTGCTCACGAACGCCCGGGTGACGACCGAGATCCTGCCCATGGACGAGGCCCGGCGGCGCGGCGCGGTCGCGATCTTCGAGGAGAAGTACGGCGATACGGTCCGGATGCTCACGATGACGCCCGAGGTCGTGGAGCTCTGCGGCGGCACGCACGCGCGCGCGCTGGGGGACATCGGGCTGTTCAAGATCACGAGCGAGGGCGGCGTGGCCGCGGGCGTGCGCCGGATCCTGGCGTCGACGGGGCTGAACGCGCTCGCGTACGCGCGGAACGTCGAGGCCGAGCTCGCGCGGGCGCGGCAGGCCGCGAAGGCGCAGGGCGGCGATCTCGCCGAGAAGATCGGGAAGATCGTCGCGCACGAGCGGGAGCTCGAGAAGAAGATCGCGGAGCTCGAGCGGCGCATCCTGGAGGGCGCGGGCCCCGCGCAGGGCGGCGGCGGCGGCGGCATCGACGCGATGCTGGAGGGCGCCCGGGAGATCGGCGGCATCAAGGTGCTCGCGCGGCGGGTGCCGGACGGCACCAACCCGGGGGCGCTGCGCGATCTCGCGGAGAAGCTGCGCGACAAGCTCGGCGACCGCTCGGCGGTGCTGCTCGGCGCGGCCGTGGGCGACAAGGCGCAGCTCGCGGTGATGGTCTCCAAGTCGGCCACCGAGCGGCTCAAGGCCGGGGAGCTCATCAAGCCGATCGCCCGCATCGTGGGCGGCTCGGGCGGCGGCCGCCCCGACATGGCGCAGGCCGGCGGGACCGACGTCGCGCAGCTCGACGCGGCGATCGCCGCGATCTACGTCGAGGTGGAGCGGTCGCTCGCCTCGTGATGCCCGGCGAGCTGTCGGGCCGGGAGCGGCAGGACGCGAAGACCTTCTCCTCCCGGTCCCGGCGCTCCCGGCGGCTCTACCCTCTTCTCTCTACCCTTCACGCACGAGGCATCACGGCGGCCGGCGAGGCGGCGCGCCGTCGCGGTCAGGCGTCACGCCACTTGGTGCGTGCGAGCGGGAGCAGCCGCGGGGCCTTTGCGCCCTTCGCGCGCCGCACCGGCAGCCGCACGGGCTCGCCCGGCGCCGCCGGGCGCGGCCGCGCGCCGCGGGCGTGGGCGCCGATGGTGGCGCGCACGATCGGCGGCAGGAACACGGATTCCATGTCCACGCGCGCGAGCGCGCCCGCGACCGTGGCGATGCGATCCGGCAGCGACGCGTTGGCGTCGACAAGGATGAGCCGCCTGCCGAGCACCGTGCAGAGCCCGCCGCGCGGATTGCGCGCGTCCGACAGGTGCGGATCGAACGCCTCCATCCTGACGGCGATGCCGACCCTGTTGGCCGCCAGGGTGAGCTCGTCGAGCAACCGCGAAAGCTCCACCCACGCAGCGTAACCCCCTTATCCGGGCGATGGCAAAGCGCAAAAGCGATGTTGGCGCCGCGCCCGCCAGCGCGCGGCGCGCCGGCCGCCAGCGCGGTGTCCACGCCCGCCGGCCCGCTCGCCGCGCGCCCAGGCGAGGCCGCGGCCCCGGAGGAGCGCTCTGCGCTGGGGGTGCTCTCCTGCGCTCCGCGCGCCCGGCGGTCGGCGGCCGGCGTGACGCGCGCTGGCGGCGCGACTCGTCCCCATCGCGCTCTCCAACATCCCATGATCGCGCCGCGACCACGCGGCCCCGCGCGCAGCCAGGTTGGTCAGACGAGGAGAGCTCAACCGATCTCCCGTCTCCGTCGTATCCCATGCTCCGGACTGGCGGACAGCCGCTCACGAGCCACATCGATGCTCGTGGCGCTCGCGCGAGGCCGGCCCGCGCCTCCTTCCCGCGCCGCGCGCCGCGAGGGCCGCGCGCCCGCGACGGCGCGCGGCCGATCCGGGCTTGGCGCCGCCGTCGCCCAGGCCCATGCTCCTCAGGCCGGTCAGCGGCTTGTCCTGAGCCAGATCGCGCTGCCCGTTGACCGCCGTTCCCGTGCATGCTACGAGCACGCCGTTCCGCGCGTCGTGGCCGAGTGGGAGCGAATGTGCGTTTCCCGGCTGCGGTGGGGTATCCCGCGCGCTTCGTCAGCCAGTTTGGACGGGGCGGCCGCGATGGGGACGACGAGGGCGCCCGCCGGGCGGCGCGCCCGAAGGGCGAACAAAATGACGTTCACGGATGCAGCCGCCGAGGTGCTTCGCCTCGTCGGCAGGCCGCTTCATTATAAAGAGATCACAGATATCGCGATCGAGAAGAACCTCCTTAGCCACGTTGGAAAGAGCCCAGAGGTCACGATGGGCGCCCGCCTGGCCGCGACGCTCAAGAAGGACACGGCGGACAACCCCCTGGTGCGGGTGAAGCCGGGCGTCTTCGCGCTGCGCGAGTGGGACGAGAAGACGATCAAGTCGGGGCTCGACGGCAAGAAGGCGAAGCGCGGCGGGAAGCCCGAGGCGGTCAAGGCGCGCAAGGACGAGGAGCAGCCGACCCTCTTCGAGGCGGCCGCGGATGACGAGGCGGCGGAAGAGGGCGACTCGGGCGCTCCGGCGGCCGGGGCCGAGCTGGCCGAGACCGAGGCAGCGGGCGACGAGGCGCAGGCCGCGCCCGCGGGCGACGACGGAGACGAGGACGAGGACGCGATCGGCGCGCCCGTCGCGGCCGGGATGAACGGCGTGGAGATCG
This sequence comes from Sorangium sp. So ce176, assembly GCF_051519835.1. Taxonomy (NCBI): domain Bacteria; kingdom Pseudomonadati; phylum Myxococcota; order Polyangiales; family Polyangiaceae; genus Sorangium; species Sorangium sp. So ce176. Next base: position 7,044,649 of record NZ_CP150371.1, on the reverse strand, counting down.
CGGGGACGCGCGAGCCCGTGCCGCCGCCGGCGCCCTCCTCCCCGCGCGCAGCGAGCGCCTACATCGACGAGGAAGAGGTCGATCTCGAGGACGCGGAGCCGCCGGGCCCGGACGAGGCGATGCGGGCAGAGGCCGTCGCCGGAGCGGCGGAGCTCTTCGACGAGGAGGACGACGACGACCAGCCGATCCTCGGCGGCGACGACCGCGCGACCCCCGGCTCGTCGGGCGAGCAGGGCGAGGGGCGCCGCCGCCGCCGCCGCCGCCGCCGCGGCCGCGGGACCGCCGAGGCCAACGTGAGCGCCGGGGCGCTGCCTTCCTACGTGGCGACGCCGGTGTTCGAGGCGCGGCGCGAGAACGGCCGCGCCGAGCCGCCGCGCTCCGATCGCACCGAGCGCTTCGACCGCCCCGACCGCGCCGAGCGGATCGATCGGCCCGAGCGCGCCGATCGGCCCGAGCGGATCGATCGGCCCGAGCGCACCGAGCGGACCGAGCGCACCGAGCGGACCGATCGGGTCGACAGCTTCGGCGCCGAGCCCGTTTACCGAGGCCCGCAGGTGATCGAGCTCACGGGCGGTGAGGGGCACGCGCTCGACGACCTGGCCGGCCGCGACCTCGCGGACGCCATCGCGGGCATCCTCTCGACCTTCGATCGGAACGCGGGCGCTGTCTCGCTCCGGCAGATCGCGGAGACGGCGCAGCGCCGCGGTCGCCTGGTCGGCGACGTGCAGCTCGTGCAGTCCCAGGTCGCGGCCGCCGTGCGCGCCGACAACGCGCGCCGCACGGCGGCGGGGCAGCGGCCCCGCTTCCGCTTCGCCGGCGGTCGGATCGCGCTGACGGACTGGCTGCTGCCGGGCGACCTCGCGCGGCTGGAGCAGGAGGCGCTCGCCGCGGTGGAGCGCTACCGCGACGCCGCGCGGCGCGCGTTCGTGCGCAAGCTCTCCGAGCTCCCGGGCCATGCGTTCGTCGAGATCTGCGTCCTCGCCCTCGAGCGCATCGGGCTGGGCCAGCTCCGCGCCGTGCGCCGCGCCGGGGCGCCGGGCGGCGAGAGCCACTTCTCCGGGGCGCTCCGCACGGCGGGCGACGATATCAAGCTGGCGCTGGTCGTCCGGCGGGACGGCCGCGAGGTCGGCCGCGAGCGGGTCACCGAGCTCCGCGGTTCGCTCCACCACTACGGCCCCGCCACCGCCGGCTGGATCCTGACCACCGGTCAGATGCTCTCCGGCGCGCGTGAAGAGGCGGCGATCCCGGGAACCGCGCCGATCTCGCTCTTCGACGGCCTCGCTGTGGCGCGCCTCTGCGAGGACAACGATGTCGCTGTCCTCCGCGCCCGCCTCCCGATCGCGATCCCCGACGTCGATCTGCTCGAGGCGCTCCGGGCGTCCTGATCCTTGTCGCGCGCGTCCGGCCGGGGCTCGCTCCGGCCGGACGCGCCGCGCCCTCCTGTTCCCTGCCTCGCCGGCGCCCCCCCGGCGCGCCGCCTCCGCTGGCGCCTTCCTCGACGCGCCCTCGCACCTCGCCTGCGTCACCCTCGACGCTTCCGCGGTTGACGGGCTCGTCGATCCTTGTCAGCGTCCGCGCCCATGCGCCATCGCGCGATCGCCTGGGTCGCGACCCTCGCCGTGCTCGTGACCGGCTGTGCTTCCGTGGCCCCCCCTGCATCCCGGTTCCCGACCGCCGACGCGGCGCTCGGCCGGATGAAGGACACGTATGCCTGCGTGAACGGCATTCAGGGGACCGCCAAGATCGACCACTTCTCCCGCCAGGGGCGGATCCGCGGCGACGTGTACATCCTGGCGGTCAATCCCGATCGGGTCCGCTTCGATATCGTGAGCCCCTTCGGCGCAAACCTCTTCACGCTCACGTCGAATGGAACCCTGTTCCAGATGCTCGACGTCGGGGAGAAGCAGCTTTTGCATGGGCCGGCGAGCGCGTGCAACCTGGCGCGGCTCACCCAGGTGCCCATCCCCGGGCACGCGCTCGTCTCGCTGCTCCGCGGCGAGGCGCCCGTGCTCGTTCACGAGCCGCGAAGCGCCTCGATCGCGTGGGACGGCGACGGCTTCTATCGCGTGCTGATCGAGAGCACCCGCGACGCGACCGAGGAGATCCACCTCGAGCCCCGCCCGGACGACTGGCGCCTACCGTGGAGCCAGCAGCGCCTGCGCGTCAGGCAGGTCCGGGTCGCGCAGCGCGGGGTCAACCTCTATCACGCCGAGCTGAGCCATCATGAGGTGATCCACACCGCGCCGCCGCGCGTCGATCCGGAGGGGATCGACGATCCGATCCCGCCGAGCGGCGGCGTCTGCGACGCCGAGGTCCCGCTGTCGATCCGCATGCGGGTGCCGAACACCGAGGACGACGTCATCTTTCAATACAAGGAGGCGAAGTGGAATCCGCCCCTCATCTCGGGGGCATTCACGCAGCCGGTCCCTGGCGGGGTCATCCGTCGTTATGTCGACTGCCAGGACTGAATCGGTGCGCTCAGGTTATTCCTGAGGGGCTGCGTCCATCCTCGTTCGTCTCACGCGTGGTTACGCGTGGACGCCGCCGTCGCGAACGTCTAGAAAGGCACAATCCACCTCGCCTTGGCGGGAGGAGTCGGCGATGGACGTCGAGCCGGGAACGATCGTCGGCGAAAAATACCGGCTGGAAGGGCCGCTCTCGCGGGGCGGGATGGGCTCCGTGTGGGTGGCCCGGCATCTCCAGCTCGGCGCGCCGGTGGCCATCAAGTTCATGGATCCGGAGCACGCCGCCTCGCCCGAGTTCCGCGCGCGCTTCTACCGCGAGGCGCGCACGGCGGCGAACCTCGAGAGCCCGCACGTGGTGAGCGTGCAGGACTACGGCATCCAGGGGACGGTCCCGTACCTCGTCATGGAGCTGCTCCGGGGCGAGGACCTCAGCCGTCGGCTGAGGAGGGTCCGGCGCCTCGCGCTCGCCGACGCCGCGCGCGTCGCGATCCAGACAGGCAAGGCGCTGCGCCGCGCGCACGAGTCCGGGCTCGTCCACCGCGACCTCAAGCCTGGCAATCTGTTCCTCTCGCGCGTCGACGACGAGGAGGAGATCGTCAAGGTCCTCGACTTCGGCATCGCCAAGCAGCTCACCGGCAAGCTCCTCAGCGACGAGACAACGAAGACGGGCGAGCTCCTGGGCTCGCCGTTCTACATGAGCCCGGAGCAGGCGCGCGGCGACAAGGACCTCGACGCGCGCAGCGACCTCTGGTCGCTCGGGGTCATCCTCTTCCGCGCTGTCACGGGCAAGCTCCCGTTCGAGGGCGACGTGCTCGGCGCTGTGCTGTCGAGGATCCTCGTCGAGCCGATCCCCGTGGCGACGCAGATCGCGCCCGACCTGCCCGTGGAGCTCGACGGGTTCTTCCTGCGCGCGCTCTCGCGCGATCGTTCCCAGCGGTTCCAGTCGGCGCAGGAGATGGTGCTCGCCTTCGTGGCCGCGGCGGGCGACATCGGCGTCCCGCTGCCGGTGCCCTCCGCGCCCCGGCCGCCGCCGTCGGCGTCGCGCACGGGGACGCTGCTCGGGCTCTCGCCGGGCGGCACCGCCGAGCCCGAGGGGCCCGGCGACTTCCTGTCGCTGTCCTGGCGTGGCGACGAGGCGCCGCGGCCGCCGAGGGACGCGCTCACGCCGCTGCCCGATCCGTCGCAGCCCGGCACGCTCACGGCCGCCGCGTCCGGGGAGGTCCACGACGTCCCGAGGCCGCGCGCGAGCGCGACGCGCTGGCTGCTGGCGTGCGGCGCGCTCTCCGTGGTCAGCGGGACGATCGCGATCACGGCGGTGCGACCTGTCGTCGAGGAGGGCGGCGCTCCCGCCATGGCGCCGGTGCACTCCGCGGCCGTGAGCGCGGCCGCGCCGCGGGCGGAGGTGGTCCGCGCATCGACGCCGGCTGTCGGCCGCCCGCCCGTGGTCCATGGCATGCCCGTGGTCGACCGCGTGCCCGTGCCCGTGGTCGAGGGCGTGCCTGTCGCGAACACCACGTCGCCCTCGCGCCCCGCGGAGCCCGAAGCGGCCGTCGCGCCCCAGCCCTCGCTGCCGCGCCCGTCGCCGCGCCGGAGCCCGCGCCGGGCGACCGAGATCGTCGATCCCTGGCGCGGAAGGTAGCGCCGTCCGTCGGTCACGCGAGCGCGTCGCGGATGCGGCGCGGCGCGTCCGTGATCAGCCCATCGACGCCGAGCGCCGCGAGGTCCCGCGCTTCCCGCGGATCGTTCACCGTCCACACGTTGACGACGCGCCCCTGCCGCTTCAGCAGCGCGATGCGCTCGGGCGACGCGATCGTCCGCTCGATGTGCGCGGCGAGCGCCCCGAGCGCCGGCGCGAGGAGCACGGCCGCGTCGTGGTAGCGGCTGCGGTGCACGAGGAGCGCGCGCGGGACGGCCGGCACCAGGACCCCGAAGGACGCCAGCATGACCGGATCGAACGACGACACGATCACCGCGTGGCGGGGATCCCACGCGCGCAGCAGCCGCGCTGTCGCGCGCACGACGGCGGCGCGGTCGGGCACGTCCCGCTTCATCTCGACGTTGACGGCGAGCCGCCCGCGCGCGAACGCGAGCACCTCGGAGAGGAGCGGCACCCGGTCGCCGCCCAGATCGACCTGCCGGAGCTCGTCCCAGCGGAGCGCCGCGGCATGGCGCGCGTCCGCGCCGCGCGTCACCCGCTCGAGGTCCGGGTCGTGCAGCGCCACGACCTCGCCCGAGCCGCACACCCGCACGTCGAGCTCGATCCCGTCGGCCCCCTGCGCGGCCGCCTCCTCGAAGGCGGCGAGGGTGTTCTCCGGCGGCGCGCCCTCGCCGCGCACGCCCCGGTGCCCGAGGACGAGCGGCGCGCGCGCGGCCCCGCCCGGCGACGCCGCCGCCGGGCTGCGCGCGCTCCGGCGGAAGCGCTGCTCGGCCCACGTCACCGCGCGGGCTCCTCGTTGAGCTCCTCCGCGATGGTGCGGGCCGCCTCGCGCGCGCGCTCCAGCGCCGCGAGCGGGAACGACGCCGCGCCGACGGCCGGGTGCCCGCCCCCGTCATAGCGGCGGCAGATCGGCGCGATATCGCGATCGCGCGGGACGCCGCACCACGGGTTGTAGCCCACCGAGAGCTTGTAGTGCTGCTTCTGCCGGGAGAGCGTCACCGAGTACACGCAGTCCGGGAACATCGCGTACGTCATGAACTTGCCGACCGCCTCGAGCGGCGCGTCGGAGAGGTCGACAAGCACGACGCGGCCGAGCTTGCGCGCGCCGCGCTCGATGCGCGCGACGAACGTCTGCCGCGACAGGGAGAGCGGGCGCCAGAGATCCTGGATGTCGGGCGCGCGCGCCACCTCGCTCACGGGCTGATCGACGAGCCGGGGCACCACCGAGGCGAGGAACGGCCCGTCCCCGTGGTGCTCCACGACGGACGCGAGCTGCATGATCGGCTCCTCGCGGCTCACCGCGGCCTCGGCCGAAGGGAAGCGCGCGGTGTCGATGACGTCGGCCCACCGGATGAGCTCGTCGACGCCGGACATCTCGACGCCGAAGTGGTCGCGGCTGACGTCCGCGATGAGCTTCGTGCACGAGCCGTACGCGGCGTCGTAGAAGACGTGCGGGGCGTCGCCGGCGCTCCTCGACTGCGCCGCGCCGGCGAGCGCCGCGTCGCGCTCGTCGTCCGAGCCGAACCCGGTGATGTGGTGGTCGAAGTACCAGGTCAGCTTCTTCGTCGGCGTGTAGCGGAAGTCGAGGATCGCGTTCTCGTCGCCGTCGAGCCACGAGGGCGGGATCATCGTCATGCCCGGGCCGTACCCGCAGGAGCGGTACCGGAGGGCGAGCGGCTCGCCGGGGTGGAGCGCCTGCATCAGGCGGGTGAACAGCGCCGCGCTCGCCATGCCGTCGAAGCAGTGGCCGTGCGTCGCGACGACGATGTCCCTGGGCTTCATCGGGCGAGGGGGTAGCACGCCGCATGGCCGGCCGCTCGCGGGCCGAGCATCGCGCGGCGGTTCTGGTAGTCTCCGCGCCGTGCGGCGCGCGCTCGCTCTCCTCGATCTGCGTCCGTTCAGGCCGGCGCGCCGCTTGCTCGCCGCGTCGCTCGCGCTCGCCGCGGCGGGCTGCGGCGCGGGCGCGTCCGGGTCCGAGGTCCTGGTACCGAGCCCGCCGCCCGCGCCGGCCCCGGCGCCCGCGCCCGAGGCGCGGAACCCGCCGCCGCCGAGCGATGCGCCCGAGCCGGACCCGGAAGCGGCGCGCCTGTTCCTGAGCCGCGTGGGGCAGCAGCGGCCGCCGACGAGCGCGCCGGTGCCGCGCGTGACGGCGCTCGCGCTCGACAACACAGCGCGCGGCGAGGCGAGGGGGATGGCGCCGCAGGGCGAGGTCGTGTCGCTCCAGATCGCGGAAGGGGAGAGCGCCGCGATCCCCGCGCGCGTCGCGCCGGGGGAGTGCGCTGTGTTCATCGCGCAGGGCGGCCTCGGCGTGATCGAGGTCGACCTCTTCGTCACGAGGGGCGCGCCGCCGGCGCTCGCGATCGCCGCCCAGGACGCGGACAGCGGGCCGGTCGCGGTGATCGGCGGCAGGGGCGCGTGCTTCTCCGTTCCCGGCGCGGCGCCGGCTCCCGGCGCGGCGCCCGCTTCCGGCGCCGCGCCGGTCGCGGTGAACCTCCACGCGCAGGTGCGGCGCGGCGCGGGCGTCGTGCTCGTGCGGGGCTACCGGGGCCCGCGCCCGCCCGCGCCCCCCGCGGCGCCGCCGAGCGCGACCCCGCCCAACACGGCGCCGCCGAGCGCGACCCCGCCCAGCACGGACGCGAGCGCCGCGCCGCCAGGTGCGAACCCGCACCGCGCGGCGCCGCCGAGCGCCGCGCCGCCCGGCCCCGCGCGCGACGCGCCGCCCCGGTAGCCCGGGCGCGCTCGTCATTTCGCGCAACTCGTCCCGGGCGCCGGTCGACACGCCGCGTATGGCGTCGATCGAGATCCACCCTTCCGATCCATCCTACCCCGCGCCGCTCTGGGCCCTCGTGACCGAGTCCGAGGCCGCACCGCCGACGCTCTACCTGCGCGGCGCGCTCCCCGCGCGCCCTGGCATCGCGATCGTCGGCACGCGCGCCGCGAGCGACGAGGCGCTCCGGTTCACCCGCGAGCTCGCCGCGGCGCTCGGCGAGGCGGGCTACTCGATCTGGTCGGGCGGCGCGCGCGGCGTCGACGCCGCCGCGCACGAGGGCGCGCTCGATGCGCGCGCGCCGACCGTGGTCGTCAGCGGCGGCGGCCACGCGCACCCCTATCCGCGGGAGCACGCGGCGCTCTTCGATCGCGTCGTCGCCGCGGGCGGCGCGCTGCTCGCGCGCGTCCCCGACGACACGCCGCCGCTGCCGGCGCTGTTCCTCCAGCGCAACGCGGTGCTCGCCGCGCTCACGCGCGCGACCGTCGTGGTCGAGGCGGGCATCGAGAGCGGCGCACGGTCCGCCGCCGCCGCCGCCCGTCGCCTCGGCCGCCACCTCTGCGTCGTCCCGCACGCGCCGTGGAGCCCGCGCGGCGTCGGCTGCGCGCTGGAGCTCGTCGGCGGCGCGCGCCCCATCACGCGCGCGGCCGACGTGATCGACGTCCTCGGCGGGCCGGCGCCGCCGCCCCGACGGCGCGCGCGGCGCGCGCCGCGCAACAGCTCGCCCGCCGACGGCACGCTGCCGCTGCCGGAGGCGGCGTTCGCGGCCCGCACGGCCGCCTCGAGCGAGAAAAGCGCGCTGGCCCGGGCGATCGACGCGGAGGCCCGCGGGGAGCGCGCGGAGGGCCGCGAGGGCAGCGCGGGAGCTCGCGCTCAAAGCGCCGAAATCATCGCAGAAACCGCGGAAGAGCGCGCCGTCCTCCACGCCCTGGACGCCCACCCGGCGCACGTGGACGAGGTCTGCGAGCGGACGGGGCTTCCGCCCAGGCGCGCCGTGGAGGCACTCTTGACGTTGACGCTCCAGGCCGTAGTAGTAGAGGGGCCCGCCGGGTTGTTTCGGCGGGCTCTTCGTTGAAGGGGCACGCCGGTCCACCCTCCCCAGTGCGGTTCTGGGTGGCCGCCTCCTCGCGGGGGGGCCTCCCTCGCACGAAGGTTAGCCCTTCAATCCTCTACAAAGCCCCGACACGTTGCTCAGAAGGTGGTGATGGCCAAGACGCTCGTCATCGTGGAGTCGCCGGCGAAGGCGAAGACCATCAAGAAGTATCTCGGCAACGGGTACGAGGTGTTCGCTTCGAAGGGGCACGTCAAGGATCTGCCCAAGAAGCAGAACGCCGTCGACGTGCTGAACGATTTTGCCGAGACCTACGAGGTCATCGAGGGCAAAGAGAAGGTCCTGGAGGAGCTCAAGTCGGCCGCGAAGAGGGCGGACGAGGTGCTCCTCGCGACCGACCCCGATCGCGAAGGCGAGGCCATCGCGTTCCACATCTCGGAGGAGATCAAGAACCCGAGGCTCAAGGTGGCCCGGGTGGAGTTCCACGAGATCACGAAGAAGGGCGTCGACCACGGCGTCCACAACCCGCGCAAGCTCGACGAGAACCTGTACGACGCCCAGCGCGCGCGCCGCGTCCTCGATCGCATCGTCGGCTACGACGTCTCGGCGCTCGTGTGGTCGAAGCTCGCGTTCGGCCTCTCGGCGGGGCGGGTGCAGTCGGTCGCGCTGCGGCTCATCGTGGACCGCGAGCGCGAGATCGAGGCGTTCGTCCCCGAGGAGTACTGGAACATCGCTGTCGGCCTCACCGCGGCGAGCCCGCCGACGCGCGCGCCGTTCGTCGCCAAGCTCGCCGCCGCGGACGGCAAGAAGCTCGAGGTGACGAACGGCGAGGTCGCCGCGAAGGTGCGCGCCGACCTCGAGGCGGCGCGCTACCGGGTGGCGAAGGTCGTGCGGCGCGAGCAGAAGCGCAACCCGCCCGCCCCGTACACCACCTCGAAGCTCCAGCAGGACGCGACGAACTACCTGCACTTCGGCGCCAAGCGGACGATGCAGATCGCCCAGGCGCTCTACGAGGGCATCGACCTCAAGCGCGACGGCGGCCCTGTCGGCCTCATCACGTACATGCGTACCGACTCGACCCGCGTCAGCGACGACGCCATCGCCGAGGTGCGCGGCGTGGTCGCGAAGCGCTACGGCAAGGAGTTCGTCCCCGAGCGCCCGAACGTCTACAAGTCGAAGAAGAACGCGCAGGACGCGCACGAGGCGATCCGGCCGACGAGCGTCGAGATCCACCCGGACTCGATCAAGAAGTACCTCAAGGACGAGCAGTACAAGCTGTACAAGCTCATCTGGAACCGCTTCGTCGCCTCGCAGATGAACCCGGCGGTCTACGATCGGACGACGGTCGAGATCGACGCGACGCCCGCGATCGCGGCGCCCGCGTACCGGAGCTACCTCGCCAGGGCGAGCGGTCGGATCCTGAAGTTCGCCGGCTGGCTGCAGGTGACGGAGGGCCAGCAGGAGTTCGCCGGCGAGGAGGAGAGCGCCGGCGGCGCGGCGGAGGGCGGCGGCGCCGCGCCGACGCCCGCCGAGGCGAGCGCCGCCGAGGCGGAGCGGGCGGCGCCCGGGGCCCCGGCCGAGGAGGACTCGGAGGCGCTCCTGCCCGACATGAAGGAGGGCGAGGCGCTCTCCGTGTCGCCGCCGGGGATCGTCACCGACCAGAAGTTCACGCAGCCGCCGCCCCGCTACAACGAGGGCTCGCTGGTGCGCGAGCTGGAGAAGCGCGGCATCGGCCGCCCGTCGACGTACGCCGAGATCATCAGCAAGGTGCAGCAGCGCGCCTACGTCGAGAAGCGGGAAGGGGGCGCGTTCCAGCCGACGCTGCTCGGGAAGTTCGTCGTCGACGGGCTCGTCCGATCGAACCTCGACATCATGGACCCGAACTTCACGGCGCAGATGGAGGAGGAGCTCGACGCGGTCGGCGCCGGCAATCTGAAGCGCGAGCAGCTCCTCAAGCGCTTCTACAAGAAGTTCAGGGAGCAGCTCGACAAGTCGAAGAAGCTCGCGCCGTGGAAGCCCGAGGCAGAGAAGACCGACCTCGTCTGCGACGAGTGCGGGTCGATGATGCTCAAGAAGTGGGGCAAGAACGGCTGGTTCTTGAGCTGCGAGCGCTACCCGAAGTGCAAGGCCACGCGCGACCTGTCCGACGCGCGGGGCAGCGCCGCGGTCCGCGAGACCGACATCTCGTGCGACAAGTGCGGCAAGCCGATGATCATCAAGACGGGGCGCTTCGGCGACTTCCTGTCGTGCACCGGGTACCCGACCTGCAAGAACACCCGCCCGGTGCCGCTCGGCGTCCCGTGCCCGAACTGCGGCGGTGATCTCATCGAGATCAGGCCCCGCAAGAAGGGCGGTCGCACCTTCTACGGCTGCTCGAACTGGAACGCCGAGCAGAAGTGCGACTTCAAGCTCTGGCAGAAGCCGGTGCCCGTCCCGTGCCCGCAGTGCGGCGCGAAGTTCGTCACCCGCACCGCCGGCAAGAAGGCGATGCTCGTCTGCGCGACCAAGGACTGCGGCTTCAAGCAGGAGATCGTCGAGGGAGAAGGAGAGGACGGCGCCGCGGACGGCTCCGGCGCTCCGGACGTCGCGTCGATCGTCGCGAGCGCGGGCGCCGCCGCGCCGGCCGCCCGGCCCGAGCCGGCGGGCGACGCGCCGGCCTCGACCGAGCGACCCGAGACCGCCGCGCCGAGCCCCGGGGCGACCCAGGGGGCAGCGGAGAAGCCCGTGCGCGCACGCCGCACGGCGAGCTAAGACGGTCGCGAGACACCCCAACCATCCCTGGTGAGCTGTATGAGCGGAGCGGAGAGCCCGTGCGACGTTGTCGTCGTCGGAGGCGGCCTGGCCGGTTGCGAGGCGTCGTACCAGCTCGCGCAGCGCGGGCTGCGCGTGCGCCTCATTGAGATGAAGCCGCACCGGCGCACGCCCGCGCAGACGAGCGACCGGCTGGCCGAGCTCGTGTGCTCGAACTCGCTGCGCGGCGCGGCGCTGAGCAACGCGGTGGGGCTCCTCAAGGAGGAGCTCCGGCGCGTGGGCTCGCTCGCCCTGCGGTGCGCCGACGAGACCTCGGTGCCGGCCGGCGGCGCGCTCGCGGTCGACCGCGAGCGGTTCGCGGAGGCGATGACGCGGGCGATCGAGGCCCACCCGCGCATCGCCGTCGACCGGCGCGAGGCGACCGAGATCCCCGCCGAGCGCCCGGTGATCCTCGCGACCGGCCCGCTCACCTCGGACGCGCTCGCGGCGAGCCTCGCCGCGGCCGTCGGCGCCGAGCACCTCGCTTACTACGACGCGATCGCGCCCATCGTCAGCGCCGACTCGATCGACTGGTCGCGCGTGTGGAAGCAGTCGCGCTACGGCAAGGGCGTCGTCCGGGGCGAGCGGCCCGCGGAGCCGGAGCGCGCCGCGCCGCCGGAGGACGCGGCCGAGCGCCGCGACGACGCCGAGGTCGGCGACGAGGCCTACGTGAACTGCCCCTTCGACGAGGCGCAGTACAAGGCGTTCGTCCGGGCGCTGGTCGAGTCCGAGAAGGTGGAGGCGCGCGACTTCGAGCAGGTGCGCTACTTCGAGGGGTGCCTGCCGTGCGAGGTGATGGCCGCGCGCGGCGAGCAGACGCTCTCCTTCGGGCCGATGAAGCCGGTCGGGCTCACCGACCCGCGCACCGGCCGGCGCCCCTACGCGGTCATCCAGCTTCGCCCGGAGGACGAGGCGGCGACGGCGTACAACCTGGTCGGCTTCCAGACGCGCATGAAGTACGCCGAGCAGCTCCGGGTGTTCCGGATGGTGCCCGGCCTGGAGGAGGCCGATTTCCTCCGCATGGGCTCCGTCCACCGGAACACCTTCGTCGACGCGCCGGCGCTCCTCGGCCCGGCGATGGAGCTGCGCGCGCTGCCGGGCGTGCACCTCGCCGGCCAGATCGCGGGCGTGGAGGGCTACGTGGAGAGCGCCGCGGCCGGGTTCGTGTGCGCGATGCTCCTCGCGCAGAAGCTGCGGAACGAGCCGCTCCGGCCGCCGCCGCCCACGACGGCGCTCGGCGGCATCCTCACGCACCTCGGCCGCAAGCAGCCCACGTATCAGCCGTCGAACATCACCTGGGCGCACATCGCGCCGCTCGATCCCGCGCAGGGCAAGCTGCGCAAGCGCGCCCGCTACGAGGCGATGGCCGAGCGCGCGCTCCGCGACCTCGACGCGTGGTGGGCCGCGGGCTGACGGGCGGCCCCGGCGCGCGTCGGGCGCGCTGACGGACGGCCCCGGCGCGCGGCGGGCGACCGCGGCGGCGCGCCAATCGTGCGCGGGCCGCCCGCCGGGCGCGGGCTTCGATACCCTGGCGCTGGTGCGCTGCGCGCCGCCCGCGCGCTCCAGGAGCCCGCCCGTGCGCGGGCCCGCGCCCCATGGAGGTAGCCGATGAGACTTCGCTTGCTCGCGTTCCTTGCGCTCGCCGCCCCTGCCGCGACGCTCCTGCCACCGCGCGAGGCGCTCGCGTGCGGCGGGTGCTTCGCCCCGGCGACCGAGACCACCGTCGTCAACGCGCACCGGATGGTGCTCTCCGTATCGCCCGTCCAGTCGGTGCTCTGGGATCAGATCCAGTACGCCGGCGATCCCAGCGAGTTCGCCTGGGTGCTCCCGGTCAAGCGCGGGGCGACCCTCCAGGTCGGCTCGGACGCGTGGTTCGAGACGCTCGACGCGGCCACGTCGGTGCGCATCACCGCGCCGAGCTCCACGTGCGCCTCGAACGGCGCGGGCTGCGGCAGTCTGGCAGCGAGCGACTCGGCCTCCTTCGGGGGCGACGCGTTCGGCGGCGAGCAGGTCACGGTGCTCCACCGCGGCACGGTCGGCCCGTACGAGACGGTGACGCTCACGACCGACACGCCCGGCGCGCTGAACAAGTGGCTCGACACGAACGGCTTCGGCGTCGACGCGTCCACGAAGCCGGTCATCGACGCCTACGTCGAGGAGAACTTCGACTTCATCGCCCTCAAGCTCCAGCCGGGCAAGGACGTCAAGGAGATGACGCCGGTGCGGGTCGTCATGCCGGGGGCGAACCCCACGCTCCCGCTCCGGATGGTCGCCGCCGGCACCGGCGCGAACGTCGCGATCACGCTCTTCACCATCAGCGAGGCGCGGCTCACGCCCGAGGGGTTCAAGGCCGCGGCCGTCCCCCACGACCTCCTCGCGTGGGACTTCGCCTCGCAGGAGTCGAACTACGGCGTGCTCCGCGAGAAGGCGCTCTCCGCGGCCGACGGCGGCCGCGCGTTCCTCACGTCCTACGCGCAGCAGGGCTCGCTGTTCTCGCCCGTGTCGAGCCCCGCGGCGCCGTTCGGCGTCCAGTACACGACGAGCGGCACCACGGCCCCTGTCGACACGATCGCCGCGGCGTTCGCGCAGCAGGGGCTCGCGAACGGCGAGACGCAGGACACCGCCTGCGCCGTGCGCTTCGCCCAGCTCGCGGCGGAGGGCCGCGCCGTCGGCAACCCGTGCCCGGCCGGCGTCCCGCTCTCCGACCCGAGCTGCGACGAGGTCGCCTCCGGCCAGATCGACGCGCGCGAGCTCGCGTGCGGCCCGCTCGACGACCTCGCTGTCGCGATGATCGGCCTGCACCCGAAGGACGTCTGGCTCACGCGCCTCGAGGCGAACCTGCCGCGCGCCGCGCTCGACACGGACCTCGTCCTGAACCCCGGGCCGCAGGAGCGGGTCGACAACTGGCTGCGCGCCCGCGTGAGCGTCCACGCCGAGGTGCTCTGCGGCGCGGCGCTCCCGGTCCTCGACGTCGACCGCGCGTCGCGCTCGCGGGGGCAGGGCGCGCTCGTCGGCATGACGCTCGGCGCCCTCGCCCTCGCCGCCGCCGTCGTCCGCCGCGGCGCGCGCCGCTTCGCCTCCCGCCCCGCCTGACCCGCGCTCAGACCCCCGCCTCCCGGTCCCTGGTCCGCGACACGGGCAGGCCGTGCCCCTGCTCCGGGATGATGGTGAGGTCGCCGCTGCGTGGCCGGCGCGGCCGGCGGCTCGCGCGCCGGCGCTCTCCACTGCCGTTCAAATCGGATGCCGCGCCGGCGCTCGCGGACACGGCGCCGGGATCGGCCGGAGAGGCCGCTTGCCTCGGCGGCGCTGTGGCGAGGCGGTCGAGCGAGGCAGTCTGCCACGTAGCGAGTCTCCTTCTGCCGCCGTCCTGGCGGGTTCGCGCCGAGGCGAGGTGGCATACGGGCTGCTTCAGCCGTTGTGCTGAGGGCGTGCGGGCCACTGCGGCAATCGAGCTGCAGCCGCCCGGCGCTCAGGACTCGACATGACCTGCTCGGTGCTGACTTTTTCAGGCTCCAGGGCGCATTCCAGACCAGGTCACGCGACGGCGGGCAACGCGCCTGCGCCCCACGCCACGCGTCTCCTGCCTGGAATGGCGACGGTGCTCGAATCGCTTTTCGACGACATCGCGCGCGCCCGGGAGAAGATCTGGGTCTCCACATACATCTACCGCAACGACCTGATGGGTCACCGCTTCGCCGACGCCTTCGCGGACGCCGCGCGGCGCGGCGTCGACGTGCGGCTCCTCTACGATGCGCTCGGCAGCCACACCACGCCTGCGCCTTTCTTCGAGGACATGAGGGCTCGCGGCATCCGCGCCCGCGCTTACCGGCCGCTCAGCACGGTGCTCCGCGGGGGCGCGCTGTTTCCGCGGGAGCACTCGCGCGTCGTGGTCATCGACGGCGCGGGCTACGTCGGCGGCGCCGCGTGGGCCGACGAGTGGCTGCCGCGCGATCAGGGCGGCGGCGGCTGGCACGAGGTCTGTAGCCGGGTGATGGGGCCGTGCGTGGCCGACATGGAGCGGGTGTTCGAGTGCCGCTGGATGCTCGCCAACGAGGCCGCGGGCCGATCCTTCGACTACTGGACCGGCGGCGTCTACGATGACGTGGAGTTCATCACGGACGCGCCCAGGCCGCCCGCGGTCATCTACGAGCGTCACCTGGAGCGGATCCGCGCGGCGCGGCGCCGCGTGTGGATCGAGAACGCGTATTTCTGCCCGCCCCGCGGGCTCGAGCGCGAGCTCATGGAGGCCGCGCGCCGCGGCATCGACGTGAAGATCATCGTGCCGCGCAGCTCCGACCTCCCTGTCATCCGCAACGCGAGCCTCGCGCGGTACAGGTCGTGGCTGGAGAACGGGCTCCAGATCTACGAGTTCCTCCCCTCGATGCTCCACTCGAAGTTCGCGGTCATCGACGACGACTGGGCGACGGTGGGGACCTTCAACGTGAACCCGACCAGCCTGAGGTGGGTGAGCGAGGCGAACCTCATCGTCAAGCAGCCTGCCTTCGTGAGGGACGCCGCCCTGGTCTTCGAGCGGGACCTCGAGAAGAGCGAGGCGGTGTGCCTCAACAACCTCCCCAGGCTGGGGCCGCTGGCGCGGCTGCGGAACGCGCTGTGGAGCATGGGCCTCGATCTGCTGGAGCCGCGGTACGCGGGCGTGCGCTGGCACAGCGCGCTCCCCGAGCGCGACGGCGGGTTGCTGCCTTCGCTCGGTGTCTAGTGAGGCCCACGGCCGCCAGGCCGGCAGAACAACGGCCCTCGATCGGGTCGAGCGCCTCCCGGCGCATCGCGGCTCATCTCCAGAGCGCTCCACGGCCGCCCCTGCGACGTCCCGCGGCGCGCCGCTTGGCGCCACGGCGTCTCGGCCCCAGCAGGGACAGGCCCAGACGATGGGTCACGTGGCGCCCGCGGCCGCCGAGGGCAGGAGGGGAGAGCAGGATGAAACGTCGTATCATGCAGCCCTGGAAGGGCGTTGTTCCGGCGGGCGTCGCCGGCGCGCTGCTCGCGCTGCTCGGCTGCGCCGATCTCGACCCCCCCGGGAGGGCCGCGGACGACGAGCCGCCGGGCGCGGCGGAGGGCGGTGACGAGGCGCTGGGGGAGGGGAGCGCCGAGGCCACCGCGACCGGCAGGTGCCTCGTGACCGGATGCAGCCGGCAGCTCTGCGCCGAGAAGCCGACCACGACGACGTGCGAGTGGCGCGAGGCCTACGCCTGCTATGCGTCGTACGGCGTCTGCGAGCGCGACGCGGCAGGCCAGTGCGGCTGGCGTCCGACGCCGGAGCTCGCCGCCTGCCTGCGCGCGAGGCGGTGAGCCGTGGCCAGCTCGTCGACGCCGGTCCTCCAGAGCAGCGAACAGGCCGAAACCCAGAGAAAATGAACCACAGAGGCACAGAGGGCACAGAGGAAGAGAAAGAGAGAGGAAGAGATAGAATAGGTCGTCCTGATCTCTCTTCTCTTTCTCTCTTCCTCTGTGCCCTCTGTGCCTCTGTGGTTCAACTCTCTTCATTCTTGGCTGTTTCAGCGGATCGGCCGCCAGGCTAGGGCGCCGCCGGGGCGTCCGGGGACCACTCCGCCGCCCCGGCATCCGCGGCCGGCGCCGGCGGCGCCTCCTCGGTCGGCCGCTGCGCGTCGGTTTCCCGCCTGGCCGCCGCGGTGTCCTCGTGGGGCTCGACCGTGCTCGTCGAGCCCTCGGCCGCCGGCGGCGGCGGGCAGGCCGTCTCCCCGCCCGCCTGCCCCCCATCCACGAGGCAGGACCCGGCGGCCTCGGGGGACGGTGCGGTGGGCGACGCCTGCGCCACGAGCAGCGGCGCCTCCACGCCCGCGTCGGACGCGGGCAGCTCCGGCAGCGCGGTCGCCGCCGGCGCGGGGACCTTCTCGGGCGCGGGGGCGGCCGCCGTGGCCGGCGCCGCGGCGGGGGCGGGCTTCGCGGCGCGCGCCGGGCGCGGCGCCACGGGCGGCGCCGGCGTCACCACGAGCCCGCGCGCCATGCTCGCCGTGAGGGAGCTCCCCTCGGCCGCCGGCTGCGTCGGCGCCGGCGCCGGCGCTTCGGCCACCGTCGTCGCGGGTGCGGCCGGGGGCACCGGCGTCAGCTCGGCGACAGGGCCCGTCGTGACCGGCGCCACGCTCCACGCCGCCGCCCCCGCCATCAGCACGAACCCGGCCGCCGCGACGCGGCGGAACGGGAAGCGCTCTCGCAGCGAGGGCCGCGGCGACGGCTCCCCGGTCCCCCGCAGGTTCCCCATCGCCGTCGCCTCGGACCACGCGCGCTCGCCGCTGTCCTCCAGCGGCTTGCGCCCCGCCACCATCGGCGCCCTCGGCTCCGCCTCGGCCGGCGCCCGCCGCGCGGACGCCATCGGGAGCTGCAGCTCCATGGGATCGTCGGCGCGGCGCGAGTGCAGCGTCGGCGCGGAGCTCACAACCATCGGTCGCGGCGACGGCGCCGGGACCTGGCTGGACCGCTCGTCCAGCCACTGCGCGCGCAGCGACGCGCCGCACACGTCCTCCGAGACGCCGCGCGAGAGCAGCCACGTCGCGAGCGCGACGCCGAGCTCGCGCATGCTCCCCCAGCGCTCCTCCGGGTCCTTGCGCAGGCCGCGCTCGATGATCGACCACAGCGCCGGGTCCGCGCCGCACCGCTCGACGAGCGACGGCACCGGGTCCTGGAGGATCGCGCGCAGCGTCCCGAACCCCTGCTCCCCGGCATACGGCGTCTCGCCCGAGATCGCCTCGTACAGCATCGTGCAGAGCGCCCAGATGTCCGCGCGATGATCGAGCTGGCCCTGCCCGAGCGCCTGCTCGGGCGGCATGTACTGCGGCGTCCCGATCACGGCGGCGCCCGTCGAGCCGGACTCGGGCTCTGTCCAGGTGACCTTCGCGATCCCGAAATCGACGACCTTCGGCTGGAGCCTGCCGTCGCCATGATCCGCCAGCATCACGTTGTCCGGCTTGAGATCCCGGTGGACGATGCCGCGCTCGTGCGCCGCGTGCATCGCGCTCGCGACAGGCAGCAGGATCGCGATCGCCGACTCGGGCGAGAACCGCTGCTCCCGGCAGAGCACGTCCCTCAGGGCCTCGCCCTCGAGCAGCTCCATCACGATGTACGGCGTGCCGCCCGCGGTCTTGCCGAGATCGAAGACGCGCACGATCCCCGGATGACTGAGCTTCGCCGCCGCGCGCGCCTCACGGAGCAGCCGCTCCGCGATCGCCGGAGAGCGCATCTCCGGTCGCAGCACCTTGAGCGCCACGTTCGCCTCGAGCGCGGTGTTCGCGGCGACCCAGACAGAGCCCATCGCCCCCTCTCCCGCCTTACGGAGGAGCTGGTACTTGTCGCCCACCAACGTGCCGACCTCGAAGAGTTCCCCTAAGGTGTGCTCGTAACCCTGGGTCATGTTGCTCGACATGCGCTCTCCTGCCGCCTGCTCGGGGCATCCCGCCGCTCACCTCGCCACGCCACGCGTTCCACATCGAAACCTGGAGCATCGCCCATGCCAGAAGTCTGCTCTCGGGGAACGCCTGAAACCCTGCGCGGGCGCGTGAGCGGCAGCGCGCCTCAGCGAGGCAAGTTGCCACGCGCCCGGGCGCGGTCGAGGCACGCGAGCGCCGTGCCCGCAAAGCACCCTAGATGAAGCTGTCGTAGGGACGCTTGAGCGCGCTGTCGCTCCGGACGTTCTCGGCGCCGGCATACTCGAGGATCATCTCCAGGATCTCCGCGTCTCGCTGCGACTGGGCGTGAACGCCGACGAGGATCGCGCCTTGCTGCAAGCCGGTCTCGTAGACGCGCGCGCGGTGCTCGGGGATCCCGGCGGCGACGAGCGCGCCCGCCGCGCTGCCCGCACCGGCGAGCGCGGCCTCGATCGGCCCTGCCGCCACGAGCCCGAGGCCGGGGAACGCCGCGCTGGTGCCGAGCGCCGCGAACGTGACGACGGCCGCCCCGGCCCCGCCCATGGCGGTGTCCGCCGCCTTCGCGCTGGTTCCGCTCTCGACATGCTGGCCGAGCGCAGCGTGACCCATGACAACGCTGATGGCGTCGCGCCTGTATCCACAGCTCATGATGCGCTCAACGGCCCTCTCGGCGTCCGCCCGCGTCTGCAGCAGACCGGTCACCACCTTTGCCTTCACGTACCACTCCTTTGCGCAGGGGCGTCACCGCGCGGCGCGATCCCTCGCTGTACTCTGGAATCCCACACGAATCAGCAGACGGCGTGCCAGCCAAGATCGCCGCGGATGCCGGGGATCCAGCGATGTCGGCTGTGGACGGTCGCGCAAGGAACTGCGCAGAGACGCCACACTGGGGCATCATTGCAGCGCAGACGAACTGTCCGTCGCGCCCGGGGCTGAGCCCGCTGTGATGCTGGTGAGCAGCCGCCGGGACGAGCTCAGCGATGCAGCCAGATCCGGAGCAGCGCGAGGAGCTGCTCCGTGTCGACCGGCTTCGAGATGTAGTCGGTCGCGCCCGCCTCGAGGCACTTCTCCCTGTCGCCCTTCATCGCCCTGGCCGTGACAGCGATGATCGGCAGCGTCTGGAAGACGGGCCGTTTGCGGATCGCGCGCATGGTGTCGTATCCGTCCATCTCCGGCATCATGATGTCCATGAGGACGACATCGATACCGCTCGTCCGCTCCAGGCGCTCGATGGCGGCCTTGCCCGTGTCCGCGGCGAGGGTCGTCATCCCGTGGCTCTCGAGGACGGTCTTCAGCGCGTAGATGTTGCGGAAATCGTCGTCGACGATGAGCGCGCACTTGCCGGAGAGCGCGGCGGTCGGCTCGTGGAGCTGCTCCACGATGAGCCGCTTCGGCTCCGGCAGGTCCGAGAGCCGGCGGTGCAGCGCGAGCGTCACCTCGTCGTAGAGGCGCTCTCGCGACTGGACGTGCTTCACCGGGAGCCGCTGCGCCAGCCGGGCGACCTGCACCTCGTCGTCCCCGGCGATGTCGGCCGGCGTGTACACGATCGCCGTCAGCTCGGCGAAGCGCCCGGCACGGTCGAGGTGGTCGATGAGCTCCAGGCCGGACATGTCCGGCAGGCGCAGCCCGAGCACGAGGGCGTCGAACCCCTCGTGCTGGAGCGCCGCGAGCGCCGCCTGGCCCGTCTCCACGCTGGTGATCGCGACCCCCTCGTCCTGGAGCAGCTCGGCCACGGGGTCGCCCGCGGCCCTGTCCGGCTCGATCAGGAGCAGCCGGCGCCGCGGCGAGTTGACCAGCCCGTCGAGCCGCCCGAACGCGTCGTCGAGCGCCGTCCTGCTGCTCAGCGGCTTGTTGAGCAGCCCCACAGCGCCCATCCGCCGCGCGCGGCACCGCTCCTCTTCCGTCTCCGTCGTGATCACCTGGACCGGGATGTGCCGCGCCTGGAGATCGCGCTTCAGGCAGTCGAGCACGCGCCACCCGTCGATGTCGGGCAGGTTGATGTCCAGCGTGATCGCCAGCGGCCTGAGCTCGCGCACGAGCGAGAGCGCGGTCGCGCCGCGGACCGCGACGATCGCCTTGAAGTTGTGCTCCCGCGCGACGTCCACGAGGAACCGCGCGAAGGCTGTGTCGTTCTCGACGATCAGGAGCGCGCGATCGCCCGGGCGCACGTTGTCGCTGTCGTCGACGATCTGGGCGTCGGCAGCGGTGGACAGGCGATCGGACGGACGGCTGCTGTGGATGGGCTCCTCGTTGATCGCCGGGGCGTCGAGGATGTGCGCCGGCTGCCGCCGCGCCGCCCGCACCGGCCGGTAGCTGCGCGGCAGGTAGAGGGTGAACGTGCTCCCGCGGCCCGGCGCGCTGACGAGCACGAGATCGCCGCCGAGCAGCCGCGCGATCTCCCGGCTGATCGCGAGCCCGAGCCCGGTACCGCCGTACTTCCGGCTCGTGCTCCCGTCCGCCTGCTGGAATGCCTCGAAGATGATCTGCTGCTTGTCCGGGGCGATCCCGATGCCGGTGTCGTGGACAGAGAGCGCGATCACCGCGTCGGCGCGGCTGAGCACATCGTTCTCACGGCTCCAGCCCTCGCGGGCCACTGTCACCTCCAGGATCACCCGGCCGCGCTCGGTGAACTTGAAGGCGTTGGAGAGCAGGTTCTTGAGCACCTGCTGCAGCCGCTTCGCGTCGGTGAGCATCGACGGCGGCAGCTCCTGCGCGAAGGCGAGCTCGAACTCGAGCTTCTTCGCCTCGGCGACGTGCCGGAACGTGCGCTGCACGTAGTCCGAGAGGTCCTTGAAGCTGATCTCCCCGACGTCGACGACGACGGTGCCCGACTCGATCTTCGAGAGATCGAGGATGTCGTTGATGAGCGCCAGGAGGTCGGTGCCCGACGCGTGGATCGTCTTCGCGAACTCGACCTGCCGCGGGGTGAGGTTCTGGTCGTTGTTCCTGGAGAGCTGGTCCGAGAGGATGAGGAGGCTGTTCAGCGGCGTCCTGAGCTCATGGGACATGTTGGCCATGAACTCCGATTTGTACTTGGAGGTGAGCGCGAGCTGCCGCGCCTTCTCCTCGAGCGCCTGGCGGGCCTGCTCGACCTCGTGGTTCTTCCGCTCGACCTCGACGTTCTGCTCCGCGAGCAGCCGCGCCTTCTCGCCGAGCGCCGCGTTCGTCTCCTGGAGCTCCTCCTGCTGGCTCTGGAGCTCGCGCGCGAGGGACTGGGACTGCTTGAGCAGGTCCTCCGTGCGCATGTTCGCCTCGATCGTGTTGAGCACGATCCCGATCGACTCCGTGAGCTGGTCGAGGAACGCCTGGTGGGTCGGGCTGAATCGCTCGAACGACGCGAGCTCGATGACCGCCTTGACCTGCCCCTCGAAGAGCACGGGGATGACGATGATGTTGACCGGCGGCGCCTCGCCGAGCCCGCTCGTGATCGTGATGTAGTTGGGGGGCGCGTTGACGAGGAGGATCTTCTCCTTCTCGAGCGCGCATTGCCCGACGAGCCCTTCGCCGAGCTTGAAATGGTTGTCGACGTGCTTGCGCTCCTTGAACGCGTAGCTCGCGAGCAGCTTCAGGACAGACTCGTCCCGGGAAGCGTCCATGATGTAGAAGACGCCCTGCTGCGCCGTGACAACGGGGGCGAGCTCGGACAGGATGAGCCGACCGACAGTGAGCAGATCCTTCTGCCCCTGGAGCATGCGCGAGAACTTGGCGAGGTTGGTCTTGAGCCAGTCCTGCTCGCTGTTCTTCAGCGTCGTGTCCTTGAGGTTCCGGATCATCTCATTGATTGTGTCCTTGAGCGCCGCGACCTCCCCCTGCGCCTCGACCTTGATGGACCGGGTGAGGTCGCCCTTGGTCACGGCGGTGGCCACCTCGGCGATCGCGCGCACCTGCGTGGTGAGGTTCGCGGCGAGCCGGTTCACGTTGTCGGTCAGGTCCTTCCACGTGCCGGCCGCGCCGGGGACGCTCGCCTGCCCGCCGAGCTTGCCCTCGACGCCTACCTCGCGCGCCACCGTCGTCACCTGGTCGGCGAAGGTCGCGAGCGTCTCGATCACGCCGTTGATCGTGTCCGCCAGCGCCGCGATCTCGCCCTTCGCGTCGACGACCAGCTTGCGCTTGAGATCGCCGTTCGCGACCGCGGTCACGACCTTGGCGATGCCGCGCACCTGGTTCGTCAGGTTGCCGGCCATGAAGTTCACGTTGTCGGTCAGGTCCTTCCACGTGCCGGCGACGCCGGGGACGCTGGCCTGCCCGCCGAGCTTTCCCTCGGTGCCCACCTCGCGCGCCACGCGCGTCACCTCCGACGCGAACGCGTTGAGCTGGTCCACCATCGTGTAGTTGATTGTGTTCTTCAGCTCCAGGATCTCGCCGCGGACATCGACGGTGATCTTCTTCGACAGGTCGCCGTTGGCGACGGCCGTCGTGACGGCGGCGATGTTGCGGACCTGCGCGGTCAGGTTCGACGCCATCGAGTTGACGGAGTCGGTGAGGTCCTTCCACGTGCCGGCGACGCCGGGGACGCTGGCCTGCCCGCCGAGCTTTCCCTCGGTGCCCACCTCGCGCGCCACGCGCGTCACCTCCGACGCGAACGAGCGGAGCTGATCCACCATCGTGTTGAAGGTGTCCTTCAGCTCCAGGATCTCGCCGCGGACATCGACGGTGATCTTCTTCGACAGATCGCCGTTGGCCACGGCCGTTGTGACGGCGGCGATGTTGCGGACCTGCGCGGTCAGGTTCGACGCCATCGAGTTGACGGAGTCGGTCAGGTCCTTCCACGTGCCGGCGACGCCCTTCACCTCGGCCTGGCCGCCGAGCTTCCCCTCGGTGCCTACCTCGCGCGCCACGCGCGTCACCTCGGCCGCGAAGGAGCTGAGCTGATCCACCATCGTGTTGAAGGTGTTCTTCAGCTCCAGGATCTCGCCCTTGACGTCGACGGTGATCTTCTTCGACAGGTCGCCGCGGGCCACGGCCGTGGTCACGTCGGCGATGTTGCGGACCTGCGCGGTCAGGTTCGACGCCATCGAGTTGACGGAGTCGGTGAGATCCTTCCACGTGCCGGCGACGCCGGGGACGCTGGCCTGCCCGCCGAGCTTTCCCTCGGTGCCCACCTCGCGCGCCACGCGCGTCACCTCCGACGCGAACGAGCGGAGCTGATCCACCATCGTGTTGAAGGTGTCCTTCAGCTCCAGGATCTCGCCGCGGACATCGACGGTGATCTTCTTCGACAGGTCGCCGTTGGCCACGGCCGTTGTGACGTCGGCGATGTTGCGGACCTGCGCGGTCAGGTTCGACGCCATCGAGTTGACGGAGTCGGTCAGGTCCTTCCACGTGCCGGCGACGCCTGTCACCTCGGCCTGGCCGCCGAGCTTGCCCTCGGTGCCTACCTCGCGCGCCACGCGCGTCACCTGGGCCGCGAAGGAGCGGAGCTGATCCACCATCGTGTTGAAGGTGTTCTTCAGCTCCAGGATCTCGCCGCGGACATCGACGGTGATCTTCTGGGTCAGGTCGCCGCGGGCGACGGCCGTTGTGACGGCGGCGATGTTGCGCACCTGCGCGGTCAGGTTCGACGCCATCGAGTTGACGGAGTCGGTCAGGTCCTTCCACGTGCCGGCGACGCCCTTCACCTCGGCCTGCCCGCCGAGCTTGCCCTCGGTGCCTACGTCGCGGGCGACGCGCGTCACCTCGGCCGCGAAGGAGCTGAGCTGATCGACAGTCGTGTTGATGACGTCCTTGATCTGGAGGATCTCGCCGCGGACATCGACGGTGATCTTCTGCGTCAGATCGCCGTTCGCGATGGCTGTCGCGACCTTCGACACGTCGCGGAGCTGGACCGTGAGGTTCGACGCCATCGAGTTGACGGAGTCGGTGAGATCCTTCCACGTGCCGGCGACGCCCTTCACCTCGGCCTGGCCGCCGAGCTTGCCCTCGGTGCCTACCTCGCGCGCCACGCGCGTCACCTCCGACGCGAACGACCGGAGCTGATCCACCATCGTGTTGAAGGTGTCCTTCAGCTCCAGGATCTCGCCGCGGACATCGACGGTGATCTTCTGGGTCAGGTCGCCGCGGGCGACGGCCGTTGTGACGGCGGCGATGTTGCGCACCTGGGCGGTGATGTTGCCCGCCATCGAGTTGACGGAGTCGGTGAGATCCTTCCAGGTGCCGGCGACGCCCTTGACGTCGGCCTGACCGCCGAGCTTTCCCTCGGTGCCTACCTCGCGCGCGACGCGCGTGACCTCGGAGGCGAAGGTGCCGAGCTGCTCGACCATCGTGTTGACGGTCTTGGCCGTCCGGAAGAACTCGCCGTCGAGCGGCCTGCCGTCCACCTCGAGGGCCATCGTCTGCGAGAGGTCGCCCTTGGCGACCGCCCCGATGACGCGCGCCGTCTCGGCGGTGGGGTGGACGAGATCGCCGATGAGCGCGTTCATGCACGCGATCTCCTCGGCCCAGGCCCCGTTCACCTCGCCGATGAAGGCGCGCTGCGAGAGCTTGCCCTCCTTGCCCACCACGCGGCTCAGGCGCTGGAGCTCTCGCGCCATCCTGTCGTTGAGCTCGACGACGTCGTTGAACGTGTCCGCGATCTTCCCGTCGAGCCCCTCCAGATCGGGGGGCAGCCGCACCGAGAAATCGCCCTTCTTGAGCGCCGTCAGCGACAGCAGCAGCGTCCGCCTGTCGATCCCGCCCTGCTCGACGGCCGGCGCGGCGCGGGCGACGCTGGCCGCGGGGGCCTTCTTCGCGCGCGCGGCGCCGTGCAGCCCGTCCCCGGACGCGCCCTTCTTTGTCTTGCCGTTGCCGGCTCTCGTCTTGCGGGCCGCCTTGTCGAGGTCGCTTCGCTGCTCCATGCCGCTGTTCTCCTGGCCTCGCCTGCGAGCGGGGCTGCTCTTTCAAGGGAAACGAGAGCGCGCCCCGGACACGGAGGTGTCCCGGAGCGCCGCGAGCGGTGGGGCCGGAAGCCTGCGCGTGGCCCCCGCAGGGGGCCCGCGCCTCGCAGCGAGGCGGGGGAGAGGACGGCTGGAGGACAGGCCCTCTCGCCTGGTGGGCAGAACCCTCGATCGCCGCGAGGAGGGCGGGCCTCTTCGGGCCGCTGAAAGACAGGGCTTTCGATCCCCGACCGCGAAGATTCCGTCGGGTCTCATCGATGTTCAGGCTTCGGTGAACGATGCGCGTCCGCACCCACCGCACGACAACATGAGTTCGTATACTACGCAGGCGCGCAGCCGGGCAAGCTTCGCGCCGCGCGCGTGGCGCGCCTTGCCCGGCTGCGCCGTCGGGGCCGGGTGTGTGGCGAGCAGGCCTGCGCAGCCACGCTGTCAGCGCACCGTGACGGCAGCCGCGCGCGGGGGGGGAGAGGGGCGGGTCGAGGCGCCTTGGCTCAGGCCACGTCGGCCTTCGGCGTGCGGCGCTTCGGCGGGAGAGAGCTCGGCTTCTTCTGCCGCGGCGTGACGATGCAGTAACGCCCTGCCTCTCCGGCCTTCTCGTGGACGCCCGACTCCATGGCGTGCCGCCCCGGCCTCAGCGGCGGCAGCCATCGCGACACGCTCGCGAGGCACGACGGGCGCTCGGGGAAGGGCGACTGACGGGGGCGCGGCCGCTCCGGGATCGCGTCGTCGGGGCGCTCCGTGCCCGCGTCGTGCGCCCGCTCCAGGCCTGCGTCGACCGGCCGCTCCAGGGCCGCGACGGCTTCGAGCGCCCGCTCGGACGGGGAGCCGTGCGGCGGCCGCTCGGACGGCGTGCCGTACGGCGGGCGATCGGACGACGGCCCCTGCGGCGGCCGCTCGGTGAGCGCGCCCTGCGCCCCGTCGAGCGAGGCGCCATGCTGCGCAGGGTGCATGCCGGACGATGCGCGTCGCTTCGCGGTCGTCGCCGCGATCCGGAGCCGGAGATCCTCGACGTGCCTCGCGAGCCGCTCGGTCTCCTCCGTGAGCCGCGCGAAATCATCGACCTGGCTTCTGCGCTCTGACATAAACGAGTCCTTTGCTGCGTTTATCAGCCTATCTCGACTCTCTGACTCGCATCCGTGCACATCACATGCCGAGCGAGCACAGGACGCCTGAACGGAACGTGCAAGGCGGAGCAGAGCGACTGTGTGGCGAACTGCCGCGTCATGGCAAAGGTGCCTCCACGCTGTAATCGCGATCTCTGCTGTAGGCCAGCGCGACGAGCGGAAAGCGGCGAGAAAGCGCGGGGGCGGAATCGGCGGCACGGCCTGTGCCATGCGAGGCCGCACACACGATGGATGAGCCCGGCGCGCTTCACTGCGTCACGAACCTTCCGCCAGGCCGGCGAGCGCGTCAGGCGTCTGGCGCCCGGGGTCCGGGCCAGGGGCGCGCCGCAGATCGGCGGATTGAAGGAGCAGATTCATGCAGAACTCGGTCTTCGAATCGCTGGGTGCCCGGCTGGGGATCCCGACGGATGGCCCGTGGCAGTGGGTGATGGTGGCGGCGAGCGTTCCGGTCGGCCTCGGGCTCGCGCGGCTCGCGGTGCACGCCTTCCGGCGCGCCGCCTCGCTCGTCGTGCGGCGGACATCGACGCCCTGGGACGAAAAGACGCTCGACGCGGCAATTGGCCCCATGACGCTTTGCCTCGGCGTGATCCTGACGGCTGGCCTCGCCAGGATGACGGCGCTCGGCCAGGTGCTCGTGGCCGATCTGCGGCCGCTCCTCTCGGCGCTGTTCATCGGCGGGGTGGCGTGGCTGCTCATGCGCATCGTGGGGATCCTCTCCGAGGTGCTGGACGCGCGCGCCGTGCGGCACCTCGAGGAGGGGAGCGAGTCGTCGCGCGGGCTGCGCACCCAGGCGCGCGTGCTCGAGCGGGTCGCGCGCGTGATCATCGTGATCGTCGCGGGCGCGCTCGTGCTCCTGAACTTCGAGACCGTGCGGAACGTCGGTGTGTCGCTCCTGGCGTCGGCCGGCATCGCGGGCGTCGTGCTCGGCCTGGCGGCGCAGAAGCCGGTCGGCGCGATCCTGTCCGGCCTCCACATCCTGTTCACGCGCCCCATCGACCTCGGCGACAAGGTGGTGGTGGACGGACAGTTCGGGACCATCGAGGAGATCCGCCTGACGCACGTGGTCATGAAGATCTGGGACGAGCGGCGGCTCATCATCCCGACCGCGCGGCTCCTGGACCAGTCGTTCGAGAACTGGACGAAGCACGGCGCGGAGAAGCTCGGCACCATCGAGATCTACGTCGATTACCGGACGCCGGTGGAAGCTATCCGCCAGCATTTCGAGTCCATCCTTCCGAACAGCGAGCTCTGGGATGGGCGGGTGAAGGCCGTTCAGGTCACGAACGTGTCAGAGCGCACCATCGAGGTGCGGTTTCTCGTTTCGTCGAGCGACTCGGGGAAGCTGTTCGATCTGCGGTGCTGGGTGCGCGAGGAGATGCTCCGCTGGGTCCGCGAGCTCGAGGACGGCCTGTTCCTGCCGCAGGAGCGCTTCACGCGGGCGTCCCCCGTCTCCGAGGAGGCCGAGCGGCGTGGTCCGGCCTCGGGCCGCGCGCGGCGGGCTGGAGGGATGGATGGGGTCGCCGATGTGACGACGTGACGGAGCGCGCCTGCTACGTAGCGTAACGCCACACCGCGGCATCCAGGCGTGCCGCACCGTTTGCGTGCTCATCCGGCGCGCAGCGGCCCGCTGAACTCCCCGCCTCACGCTCGTCGACTCTGAGGACAGCCCGAGGTGCGGAGCAGGGAATCACGCCTGACAGCCGCCGGCCGCGGGCGACGCCCGGCGCGAAGCCGTGTGTTGCTCCCTACGTGGAGCAGGAAAACGGCACATGCTTTGCAGTGAGCGCAGAAAAGTCCGCGACATTGCCCGTCAGCCGTCGACAGCGCGACGAGGTTCTCGCCACAGCCCCGGGGGGAAGGGGGGGGTGGCAGGTCGGAACGGCCCTCCCGCCATGCGCAGCGGTCTGCGCGAGAACCCAGGAGCAATGCGCCATGAACTCGGTCATCAGGGTCACGCGGATTGGCGGTATTGAGGTCGTTGCCCACGCGGCGTTCGGCCTGCTCATCCCGCTCGGGGCGCTCCAGTGGGGGGCGCGGCACGGCGGGGGCGGCGCGCTCTTCGGCTGCGCGCTCGGCGCGGCGCTGCTCGCGTGCGTGGCGCTGCAGGCGCTCGTGCACGGGGTGGTGGCGCGGCAGCTCGGGCTCGGGTTGAGCGAGGTCCTGCTCTCGCCGCTCGGCGCGGTGGCGCGGCGCGCGCGCCCTGTCGCCGGGTGGATGCAGGGCGGCGCGCTCGGCCTCGCAGCGAACTTCGCGCTCGCGGCGCTGTTCTTCGTGGCGGTCGGCGCGCAGGGCGGGGCCGAGGGGCTCCGGTGGGCGTCGGTGCTGCAGGCCGCCGAGGCGCCCTCGCGCGAGACGGCGCTCGTGTGGGTCGCGAGCGCGAACCTCGGCATCGCGACGCTCGGCCTGCTGCCGGCGCTGCCGCTCGAGGGCGGCCGCGTGCTGCGCGAGGCGCTCTCGCCGCTCACGGGCACCTGGCTCGCGACCTCGATGACGGCGACGCTCGGTCAGGCGATGGCGGCGGCGCTGTTCTTCATCGCGCTGTTCGGCGGTCAGCTCTTGATCGCGGCGCTGTCGGCGCTCCTCTTCCTGGGGGCGCGGCGGGAGTGGAGCGCGGCGCAGGCGGTGATGGCGCCTGTCGAGGTGGCCGAGCGCCGTCCGCTCGTCGAGGGGAGGGCGGTCCAGCTCTGGCCTGGCGAGCTCGTGGGCGACGCCGCGCGGCGCATCCTGGCGAGCCAGGAGCCGGATTTCCCGGTGGTCTACGAGGACCGCGTGATCGGGATCGTGACGCGAACGGACGTGATGCGCGCGCTGGCCTCCGGCGAGGAGGGGTCGTTCATCGCCTGGATCATGCGGTGCGACGTGCCCAGGGTGGCGGCGGACGTGCCGCTCGACGAGGTGGGGCGGAAGATGGTGGAGAAGAACACGCCGGTGGTGGCGGTGTTCGACGGGGAGAGCTACCTGGGGCTCGTCAAGCACTCGGACATCGCGGGGGCGCTCACGCGGGGGCGCGGGGGGCGGCTCGGGAGGATCCACCTGGCCCCGCAGATCGGGTGACCGGCAGCCCGGCCCAGGGGGAGCTCGTCGCGCGGGGCAGGGGACAGGCAGACTCGCGGGAGCCATGAGCCCTCCGGCAGAGCCGGAGGGCTCATGGCTATTCTGCGCGGACGACCCGGCTTGATGACGGCGCAAGCGAAACGCCCCGCCCCGGCGGGACCGGGGCGGGGCGTTCCTGGCTCGCCGTGCGGCGGAGCTTCAATCGCTGCGCACGAAATTGAGCTTGAAGGAGACCACGAGCACGAGCGCGTCCTGACTGATGCGACGCTTGCCCCAGGCGACCCCGATGTGCAGCCCATCGATCGGCTCGAGGTTGGAAGGGAGACCCACGGTGTGCGTGAGCGTCTTCGTGAAGTTCCACTCAGGCTTCTTGTTCGCGAGCGCCGAGTTGACGGCCTTCATGATCGTGTGGTCGATGATCGAGGGGATGCCGCGGATGTCGGCCTCCTCGAGCTCGACGTTGAACGCGAGGACGTTTCCACTGTTCTTCTCGACAATCTCAGGGGAGATGAGGACCTTGAGCTCATCGAGCTTGACGGTGGGGCTCACGACCGGGAAAGACCACTTCAGCTCCGCAGGACAGTTGACGCGCAGGCCCATGTCCTCGACCAGCGTGATCTCGGTCGGCTTGCCCAGGTAGAGCCAGCGGTCGGTCTTCTCGTCATCGTCCAGATGGATTTTCACGGGGAGGAACTCGCCCAGAATCTGGACGAGATCCTCCCGCGTGATGATGGCTTCGAGCCACACGTCCAGCGCCTCAGCTCAGGTGGTGACCGCTCTCGCCGCCCTGCCGCCCGCCCTCGATGCCGTAGTGCGAGTTCCCCGTCTCGGACGGAGAGACAGCGCCCTTCACCGCGTCGACCGCGCCGCCGACCTGGCGTTCGGCCTGCTCGACCCCGCGGGTCGCCTGGCGCTTCAGGCCGTCGAGGCGGGTCAGGATGTCACGGCGGAGCGCCTCGCCGGACGTCGGCGAGAGCAGCACGGCCACGCCTGCGCCCACCGCGACGCCGGCGCCGAAGTACGCGAGGGTCGCGAGCGGGCTGCGCCTGCGCGCCAGCCCGACCCAGCCGAGCACGTCGTCGAAGCCGAGCGCCCCGATCGTCGCGGCGATCCCGGCGACCGCCTTGGCGACGTCGAACGCCGTCGTCTTGGCGGTCGTGGCAGCGCCAACCGCGCCGACAGCCGCCGTCTCGTACACACCCTTTGCAGTCCCCACAGCGTCATTCAGTCGGTTCGTCATGGCTCTTGTCTCCTTGTGACGGACCTGACGTCCGCCGGTTCGTGACGGCATGCATTGCAGGCTCCGGACCAACCCTCGGATCTCGCTGTACGGCCCGCTTGTCCCCGCATCAGTCGCCCACCCCGTGACGCCCGCGTGACGAAATGCCACATCTGTCGTGGCGCGCCCCGGTGCATCGCGCGCCTCCCGTACCAGAACGCCCCCGCGTCGCCCGAGCGCCGCCGCAAACGGAAAGAGGTTAGTCCGGAAGAACGATGGAGTGCGTGCCCCGCCCGGCAGCCCGCTTCATCAGCGCGTCCCCCCCGCCGAGCCCCCCCGCCGATCAAATCGCCGAGCCCCCCCGCCGCCGAGCGGGGCGCGCCCGCACAGGAGACGGGCCCAGATCGGCGTTTTCGGCGCGCAGGCGTGCTCCAGTACGCCGAGCACCGAAAACGTCGAGATGGGCCCGTATCCGCCGCGGGCGCGTCCCGCTCAAAGGGGGGAATGGACGACGCCGAGGAGCACGACGTCGACGCGACGGTCGTAGCCATAGGAATACATCGGTTGCGTGCCGACCGCCTCGGCGGCGCCCGTCGCGCGCACCGTGACGCGGGCCGCAGGGATGCCCTCCGCCACAAGGATCTCCTTCACCCGCTGGGCGCGGCGCAGCGAGAGATCCTGGTTGTACGCCGGCGTGCCACGGGGGTCGGCCCGGCCCACGAGCTCTATCCTCGCGTCCTTCAGGTTCGAGGAGCGCAGGCAGTCGACGACCGCCCGGAGCTCCAGGTGCTCCTGTGGCAACGGCTCGGCAGAGTCGAAGGCGAAGTTCGTCTTGGGAAGCCGGCATACATCGGCGATGTCCGCCCCGAGCGTGAGCCCGATGAACCGATCCTCGCCCTCCCTCAGATCAGGCCACTCCACCTTGTAGACACCGTCCGGGCCCGGGTTGGGCATCCTCGGCTCCGCGACGGCCGATTGCGCCGGCGCCGGGGGCGCGGCGCACGCAGACAGAAGAGACACAGCCAGCGCGCCCAGGAGACTCCTGGGCAGTTTGAACGTCGACATCACGAACACCCTCCTTCCGAGGTCCGCGGCGCGAGCTGCGGGACACGCCGCCAGAGGAGAAGGCGCCGCAGCTCACCATCCCGCCTTCGCCGGCGCTCGCCTCGCATCGAGCCGCTTGTTGGTCCGAGGAGGTGTGTTCAAGCTTCGTGCCGGGCCCGTGAACGTGGTGTCCAGGCGCCCGGCGCGGCCCAGGCCGCACGCCCGCGCCCCGCGCCGCCGGCCGCGCGCGCGGCCTACCCGGGGATCATCCGGGCGAGGAAGGCTCCCGCGCCTCGAGCTTCGGCCAGGTGAACCGGAACGTGGCGCCGGCGCCGACCGAGGACTCGACCCACGCGCGCGCGCCCTTGCTATGGACGATCTTCTGCACGACCGACAGCCCGATGCCGGTGCCCTCGACCTTGTCCCGCGCCTTCAGCGTCTGGAAGATGCCCCAGATGCGATCGTGGTACTCGGGGGCGATGCCAGAGCCGTTGTCGGAGACCGAGAACTCCCAGAACGCGCCGGCGTCGCGCGCGGAGATCCGGACCTCCGGATCGGCGCGCCCGGCGTGCTTCAGCGCGTTGCTGATGAGGTTCAGGAACGTCTGCTGGATCGGCGCGCGCTCGGTGACAACGACGGGCATGTCCGGGGCGATCTCCACCCGCGTCTCCGGCGGGGGCGCGAGCAGCTCGACGATCTCCCGGAGGAGCTTGCCGACGTCGATCGCCTCGGGCTTCTCCCGGACGCGGCCCGCGCGCGAGTAGCTCAGGATCCCGTCGATCAGGTTCTCCAGCCGGTGGACGCGCCCGCGGAGCAGGTCGAGCTGCTTGCGGCTCTCCGCCGTCATCTTGTCGCTCAGGTCCTCCTCGATCCACTGCGAGAGGTTGGCGATGCCCCGCAGCGGCGCCTTGAGGTCGTGGCTCGTGACGTAGGCGAACTGATCGAGCTCCTTGTTGCTGCGCTCGAGCGCCTGGACGAGCCGCTGCCGCTCCTCCTCGGCGCGCTTCTGATCGTCGATGTCCGTGTAGGTGCCGAACCACCGGATGATGCGGCCCGCGCCGTCGCGCGCGGCGACCGCCCGGCCGATGAACCAGCGGTAGGCGCCGTCCGCGCGCCGGAGGCGGCTCTGGTTCTCGTACGGCTCGCCCGTGCGCAGCGCCTGCCGCCAGGTCGCGATCGCCTGCTCGTGCTCCTCGGGGTGGATGATCCGGCTCCATCCCTCGCCGCCCGTGTCCTCGGGGGTGAGCCCCGTGTAGTCGTACCAGCGCTGGTTGAAATACTCGTGGTGGCCGTCCGGGCGGTTCGTCCACACGAGCTGCGGCATCGTCTCGGCGAGCAGACGGAACTGCGCCTCGCTGTGCTTCAGCTCCTCCGCGAGCGTCTCGACCTCCTTGCGCACCGTGACCTCGCGCTCGAAGAGGAGCGCGTTGTCGACGCTGAGCGCCGCGCGCCGCGCGAGCTCCTCGGCGAACTGCACGTCGGCCTTCGAGTAGCGCCGGCCCGACTCCGCGTGCACGAGCGTCATCGCGCCGAGGACGCGCCCGCGCGCCGCCAGCGGCACCACCATCGACGAGCGGAGGCCGAGCTCGCGGGCGAGCCGCAGGTGCTCCTCGTCCCGGGCGATCGAGACCAGCAGCGCGTCCGTGACCTCGGGAATCCACTCGGTCTGGCCGGTCCGGAGCACGTTCGGCACGCCCCTCGGCGACGTGGGATCGACAGGGTACCGGTCCTCGATCTGCCGGACGAAAGCCACCTTGGCCGGGTCGGTGTGCAGGACGGCGACGCGCTGGATGACGCCGTCCTGCGCCTGGATGTCCACCGCGCACCAGTCGGCGAGGAGCGGCACGACGAGCCGCGCGAGCTGCCCGAGCGTCTCGCGGAAATCGAGCGAGGACGAGAGGATCTCGCCCGCGCCGGCGAGCAGGCTGACGTTCGCCTCGGCGCGCTTGCGCTCGCTGATGTCGAGCACGTAGGTGAGGTTGCGCCGCTGCGTCTCGATCCGGGCCGAGCCGACGAGGACCGCCACGCGCTTGCCGTCCTTGCGGATGTACTCCTTCTCGAACTGCCTCGTGACGCCGTGGGCGCTCAGCTCGCTCACCGCGTCGTGGTGCACGTGCTCGTACTCGGGCGGCGAGAGCTGCTGCCACCGGAGGAGCCCCTCCTTGAGGTCCTCGCGGGTGTAGCCGACCAGGGAGAGGAAGCTGTCGTTCGCCTCGATGACGCGCCCCTCGTAGTCGCTGAAGAGCAGGCCCATCATGCTCGTGTCCATGATGCGCCGGAACACCTCGTCGCTCGCCTGCCGCTCGAGCTGGCGGAGCGCCGCCTCCTGCCGCTTGATCTGCTCGGCCCTGCGGTGCAGCTCGACGAAGACGGCCACCTTGGCGCGCAGGATGTCGGGATTGAACGGCTTGACGACATAATCGACAGCGCCCTGCGCGTAGCCGCGATACAGCCGGTCCTCGTCCTCCGGCAGCCCC
This sequence comes from Sorangium sp. So ce176, assembly GCF_051519835.1. Lineage (NCBI taxonomy): Bacteria > Pseudomonadati > Myxococcota > Polyangiales > Polyangiaceae > Sorangium > Sorangium sp. So ce176. The sequence continues at coordinate 7,010,732 of NZ_CP150371.1, read as the reverse complement.
GAGATGAAGATGATCGGGGTGTGCCTCGCCTGATCGAGCCCCCTCACGCGGGCGGCCGTCTCGAAGCCGTCGATACCGCGCATCTTCACGTCCATGAGGATGAGCGCGAACTCCTCGCGGGTGAGGTGCTCGAGCGCCTCCTCGCCCGATTGCGCGGTGACGAGCCGCTGGCGCAGCGGATCGAGCACGGCCTCGAGGGCGAGGAGATTCGCGCGGTGATCGTCGACGAGCAGAATGCTCGCGACGGGCTCGGACGGCGTGGAGGGCTTGGAGGACGCGGAGGGGAGCGGGGCGCCAGGCGGGAGCGAGGCCTTCATGATCTGCGGGCTCAGCCCCGGCTTGCGGTCGGGCATAACGATGACGGTTAACGGCGCCCGGACCGTCTGGCAAGCGAAAGCGGCGCTCGCACGGCCGGGTCGAATTCTCCAGCTTCCGCGGCCCGGCGGCGCCGGACGTGGCTGTCATCGCCGCGCCGTGGCGAACCGTCTCGCGCGGCGGACGACGTCGGCTGGCGCCGCGTCGGGCCGCGCCGCAGCAGCCGGCCGCCCGTGGCTGGCATGGGGCCTGCTGGACGTGGGGACTGGACGACCGATCGAGAGATTGTCGAGGGATCACCCATGCGATTCGAACTCAAGCTGGCCTGTCTCGTGGGCGCGCTCGCCGGCGTGCTGCCGCCTCCGCTCGCGAGGGCGGCCGACGGCGCGGGGCTCTTCGCGCTGCCGCCGAGCCGGCTTGACGCGGCGGATCGCGCGGCGATGCCGGCTCCGGAGCCGCCTGGAACATCTGGAAGGACGATCAAGGCGCTGATCGAGCGCGCGGTGATGTCCACCATGGCCCCGCCGCCGGCGGAGATGCGCGTGGCGCCGCTCGTGAGCCGAGGTGGCGGCGGCGGGCTCCGTCTGGTCCTCCCTGTGTGCGAGGACGGCTGTTCGCGGTACGCGTCGCGCGGAGTCCTCCTTGTCACGCCGCGGACGCACGACTCGCCGATGGCGTGGCTCGCCGCGGTGAGCAACCGCGTGGCGCAGCCGACCGACGGGCCGCCCGGCCTCGCGGCGCTCCGCGAAGAGGCCCACAACGCGCGCGCGAAGGTGCCCCAGGAAGAGGAGAGCGCGCTGCCCGAGTAGGCGCCCCGCGCGCGGAGGGGGAGTGCGCGCCAGGGAGACCGCCTGTCGGCGCGGCGATGCGACGGTCGACGAGTCCGCGTCACGGCGAGGGGTCGAGTCGGCGCAGGACGGATATGGCGCGACCGCGGCTCTCGGATCACCACCTTTCCGGAGGCGCGCTGCCCGGGCAGGCGCGCGGCGCGGCTCACGGCGGGGCAGGGGCGGGCGCGACAGCGTAGCGCAGGGCGCGGAACATCTCGGCGAGCTTCTGCGGCTGGTAGCTGGCGTTGAGGCCGCTCGGGTTCGGCAGCACCCAGAGCCTCGTCGCGCCGAGCGTCTCGGGCTGCGGGCCGGGCGCGGCGTGGGGCCGCCCGAACGCGCTCCTGTAGGCGCCGATCCCGAGCACGGCGAGGAAGCGGGGGCGGTACTGCCGCACCTTGGCCGCGAGCCTCACCCCGCCCGCGGCGAGCTCTTCGGGCGACAGCTCGTCGGCCGACGCTGTCGCCCGCTCGACGACGTTGGTGATCCCGTAACCGAGCTTCAGCAGCTCGCGCTCCTCGGACGGCGAGAGCACGCGATCGGTGAAGCCGCCCGCGTGCAGCGCCGGCCAGAAGCGGTTGCCGGGGCGGGCGAAGTTGTGCCCGACGGCGGCCGTGTAGAGGCCGGGGTTGATGCCGCAGAAGAGGACGAGGAGGTCGGGCGCGATGACGTCCGGCACCGTCTTGCCGGCGGCGGCGAGGAGCTCTTCTTTCGTGGGTCGGCGGGGTCGGCGAGCGGTGGGCACGGGCGTTCGGGGCGGGCGCGGCGCGCCGCGGGCCGCAGCGTACGACGGCGCCGCGGAGAGAGCGCGCGGGCGTCGCGCTGTCGAGGTGGATCGGCCCTGGACGGGGACGGTACAGCAGATACCGTCGTGCTTTCCCTGATGGTGGCGCGCGCGCTTGGTCTGCTCACGGTCGTCGTCGTGTCCGGCTGCGCGCTCGGGCCCGAGGCGAGCCCGGCGGACGGCGCGGCCGGGCCTGCCCGGCGGGCGCGTGTGTCAGGCGTGTCGGGGGCGGCGGGCGCGTGGGGCGCGATGGGCGCGGGCGACGCGGTCGGCGCTGGCCCGGCGGGGGCGCGCTACATCCAGGAGATCACGGACGCGGTGTTCCGCGTGACGCATGACGGGCCGGAAGCGGCCGTCGTGGATCGCGTCGTCGCGGGCGGGGCGCGGCTCGAGCTCGACGCGGGCGGGCGCGTCGTGGCGGCGGCGTGGGAGGCCGCGCTGTGGGCGGCGGGCGAGCCCATCGTTGGATCGCTCGCGATCGCGCCCCACCTCGGCGGGGGCTTCCTGCACTGGAGCCGGGGCAGGGCGTTCCGGTCGCGCGGCTTCACGGGGCCGCTCGCCGAGGTGGCGCTCGGCGGGGGCGCGGGCGCCGTGCGGGGCGCGCGGAACGGGCTCCACGGCGTCGTGGTCTTCACGGAGCAGAGGCCGCGGGCGGTCCTGCCGGGCGAGGATCGCGGCCGGGCGCTCGAGGCGCCGGCCATCCACGATCTCGCGGCGCTGGACGCGGCGCGCGCTGTGCGCCTCGACGTGTTCGGCCGCGCCGCGACGACGGCGGACGGCGGCCGCACGTGGATCGACGCCGGCCGGCGGATCGGGGTCGCCTCGCGCGCCATCGGCGTCGCGCCGGGCGCGCTGTGGCTCGAGACGGCGCTCGGGCGCGCGGCCGTCCTGCCGGACGGCGCGCTCGGCAGGCCCGACGGCGATCTCCGCGCGATCTCGTCGTGGTCGGGCGGATCGTTCCAGCTCCGCTTCGCGGGCGGGCGCGCGGATCCCGCGCAGCGTGAGATCACGCCGGCCGTCGCGGCGGTCGCCGCCGGCGCGCTCCTGCCGGACGGGACCGCGCTCGGGGTGATCGACGCCGGCGTCGCGAGGATCGACGCGCGGACGGGCGCGACGCGCGAGCGGCTCGCCGGCTGGTTCCCGGACGGGCTGGGGTGCGCGCCGATCCGCGCGGACGACGGGCTGCTCTTCCTGTGCGCGTGGGACGAGTACGAGCGCTACGGCAGCTACGTCCTGCGCTCGGAGCGCGGCGAGCCGCCGCGCGTGGAGCGCGCCTTCACCGACGAGGGGTTCTTCGCGGCGGACGACGGCGGCGCGCTCGGCTTCGTCGGCGGGTGCGGGGCGTCTCCGCGGCTCGTCAGCGACGAGGAGCGCGATCGCCGGTACGGCGAGGCCGTGATCCACCCGAGGATCTGCGTGCGGCGCGGCCGGGGCGCCTGGGTCGAGCACGCGATCGAGGTCGGCGAGGGGCAGGCGCTCGTCGGCTGGGCGCCGCGCCGGGACGGGAGCGCTGTCGCGCTGCTGCGCGGCGAGCGCGACGCGCTGCCGGCGCCTGTCGGCGCGCCGCGCGCCCGCGACGAGGGGGGCGCGCGGGTGGTGCGGCTCCAGGGGGATCAGCCCGGCTGGTACTGGACGCCGCCCTCGCGCGGCGCGTCGCGGGTGCTCGTCGACAAACGCTTCCGCGCGCGCGAGGGCGGCGGGGTCGACGGGTGGCTGTCGTCGGTCGAGTGGCCCGATCCGGTCGGGCAGGCGAGCCTGGGGATCACGATCGCGCGGGGCGGGGAGGTCGCGGCGCACGCGCTGCCGCCGGAGCCGGCGGGGATGGTGGTGACCGGCGATCACGGCGTGCTCGTCACGCGCGGCGGGGAGCTCCACGAGACGCGCGATCACGGCCGGACGTGGCGCGCCGCCGGGCGCTCGCCGGTGCCGCCGTCGTCGTTCCAGGGCGCGTGCTCCGCGCTCGGCTGCGCGCTGTCCGGCGTGGTGCGGCTCGGCTGGGGCGCGGGCGATCCGTCGCCGGCCGTCGCCGGGCCCGCGCCGGCCGCGGGCGGCGCGGCGACGGCCGGCGACGGCGATCCGCAGGAGCCGCCGGCCGGGCTGCCGGCGCTGTCGTGCGCGCCTGTCGGCCTGCCGGCGCCGCTCCCGGGCGCCGCTCCCGCGGCCGGCGCGGAGCGGTGGAGCGTGTCGACGCCGTACGGAGAGGCGCTCGAGATCGTCGCGGACGCGGCGGAGCCAGGGCGCGACCGGCAGCCGCCCGGGATGGCGATGCGGCCCGACGACGAGGCGGCGGGGCAGGGCGACGCGACGGCGGCGCAGGGCGACGCGGCGCCGGGAAGAGGCGGCGCGGCGGCGGGGCAGGGCGGCCCGAGGGCGGCGCCGATCCGGACCCACAGCGCGCTGTTTCGCCCGCCGCTCGATCTGCGCGGCGAGGTGCTGCGGCGGAACGCGACCGACCTCGCGCCGAGCTTCCGGCGCGGCGCGCAGCGCGCCGGCTCGGTGCCGCTGCTCGCCGCGGACGGCGAGGTAGCGCTGCTCGTCGTCGCAGAGGCGAGCGAGCTGCTCCTCGGCCCCGATGGCGCGCGGGTGCTCCCGGCGTTCGAGCCGCGCCGAGGTCAGCTCGACGGCGCGCTGGGCCAGGCGCCTGGCCTGCTGCTCGGTCCTGGCCGCGCCCTCGTGCTCGGCGAGCTCCGGCGCCGCGTGGCCGTCGAGGAGCACACGCCGGAGCCCCGGCAGCCCGCGCGCGTCGTGGGGCTCGACCGCGAGGAGCTGCGCGGCAGGCCGATGGCGCTCGCCCGGCGCGACGACGGCGCCATCGGCGTGCTGGTGCTCGACGGCGTCGCCCTGGAGACCGCCGGGGTGGCGGTGCTCGACAGCGTCGCGGGGACGGCCGGCGAGGCGGCGGCGCTCGCGCCTTGGTCGACGCTGACCGCCGCGAGCGACGCGCGCTGCCGTGCGATGGCGGGCGCGTGGCGCGCGCTCGTGACGCTCGATCCGGGGGGCGCCCTGCGCCTGGATCGGCGGGCGCTGCCCGCCGTCTCGCTCGGGGATCGCGGCCTCGCGCAGGTGCGCTGGGGGCGGGAGCGCGTCTGCCTCGAGGCGCTGCACGTCGCGGTCGCCGACGCGCGCCGGCGCGGGGAGGCCGCCGCGGGCGCGGCGCTGATCGCGCGCTGGACGGCGCCGCGCGGGCAGGGGACCGGGGGCGGAGAGGGCGCGCTGCGGACCGGGGAGATGACGCAGCGGCTGGCGTGCCTCGTCGGCGGTCGGTCAGCGGACGAGTGAGGGGCCTCTCCTTGCCCGCCGGTATCCGCCCGCGCCGCCGCTCCGGCGGCGCAGAACGGGTACACTCGCGCCTCCCGAGGCTCGCCATGACCCCCCCGAACCCGGTCGCCAACAGGCCCCAGAAGTACCGGCGTTGAGCGCCCCCTCGCGATCGCTCTCCCGCGCGCTCGGCCCGCTCGCGCTCCTCGCCGCGCCGGCGCTCGCGGCCTGCGGGGCGGCCGAGCCGGCGGCGGCGCGGCCCGGCGCGCTCGATCCGCCCGAGCGCGCGCTCGCCGCCGCCCCGCCCGTCGCGCTCGGCCCCGCCCGGTACGTCGCGCAGCCGGCGCCGGGCCTCGTCGAGCGCGTGGTCCAGCGCGGCCAGGAGGTCGACCGCGTGGTCGTCAACGGCCGGCGCGCCGAGCTGCACGGCGTCGCGCGGATCGTGCCTCTCGGCGCCGACAGCCCGGAGCTCGCCGGCGGCGCCGCGTTCCCCGCCTGGGCTCACGCCAGCGCGCCGCCCGGGCCGCGCTACGCGTTCTGGAGCAGCAAGGAGATCTACACGGCGGCCAGCTTCTCCGGGGAGCTCCGCGCGCTCGCCCCCCTGCCCGGCGACGTTGTCGGCGTGTTCCCGTGGCTCGGCGGCGTCGGCCTGATCACGTCCGCCGGTGCCTTCGCCGTCGACGGCGCGCGCGGCGCGCTGCGGCCGCTCGGCCTGCCGTCCCTCGTCGCTGCCGCGGCGGCCAGCGAGCGCCGCGCGCTCGGCCTCACCGTCTTCGGGCGCGCGCTCCTCACGCTCGACGCCGGGACCTCGTACAGCGACGTCACCGCGGCGCTCGGCGGCGCTGTCTCGGTCGACGCCCGCGGCGACGAGATCGTCGTCTCGCTGGACGACGGCCTCGAGCGCGCCGTCGACGCGAGCGGCCGCGTCGGCGAGCTCCGCGCGCCGCGCGCGCAGCCACCGGCCGACGTCGAGGCCGCGTGGCCCGACCGCGCGCCCTTCGCGCTGCTCGCGGCCGCCGTCGACGCCGGCCTGCCGCTCGCCGACGGCGGCGCCGCTGTCGCCGCGGAGGGCCTCGTCGGCCGCGTCGACCTCGCGACCGGGCGCGCCTCGTCCGGCGCGCCGTTGCCGCCTGGCAGCGGCGCGTGCGCGCCGTTCCGCGCGGGCGACGCGCTGCTCGCCGTCTGCGCCGGCCCGGATCGGGCGAGCGTGGTGGACATCTCCGGCGACGCCCGCGCGCCGCGCGCGCTCCGGATCGAGCGCGCGTTCGAGCTGCGGCCCGGGGCGGAGCCGGAGGTCGATCGCTTCGTGGGCGTCGACGGCGAGTCGCTCGGCTACGTCGGGCCCTGCGAGGGGCTGCCGAGGCCGCGCATCGACCTCCGGGCGATCGCGCGCGCGGCGCTCGCCGGCGGCTCGACGCAGGGGAGCGCGGTGTTCTGCGTGCGCCGCGGCCCGGGCGCCTGGGTCGAGCACCGCCTCGACCCCGCGGACGCGACCGATGTGCTCGCCTGGATCCCGCGCCGCGGCGGGGGCGCGGTCGCCCTCGTCGCGCGCCCCGGCGCGTCCCTGCGGGACGCCGAGCGCGTCGAGGTGCGCGGCGCGCTGCGCGTCGTGCGGCTCGCGCGGGGCGAGCCCCCGCTCTCCCTGTCCCAGGGGCCCCGGTACGGCGAGCGGCCGGAGCTGCTCTCCCGCGCGCTCGCCGTGCTCGCGGACCACACCGTCGAGGGCTGGCTCCCGGTGCAGGACCAGGCGGCGCGCCTCGCGCCTGTCGCCATCGACGCGGCCGGCCGGGTGCGCCGCCGCCCGCTCCCGGCGCGCGCGACAGCGCTCGAGGCGTCCGGGCCCTTCGCCCTCGTCGAGACGGAGGACGGCCGCCTCTTCGAGACGATCGATCGCGGAGCGCGGTGGGCGCCCGTCGCGCCGCCGCCGGGCGGCGCGGCCGCGCACGTCGAGAAGTGCTCCGTGGTGGGCTGCCGCGTCGGTCCGTTCCTCCGGATCGGATGGGGGTCGGTCCCGCGCGCCGGCGCGGCGTCCCCGGCCGACGCGCCCGCGGCGGAGCCGGCCCCCGGCCGCGCGCCGCGCGATCGCGACGGGCCGGCGCGGCCGATGCGGCTCGAGCCCGTCGCGCGCCTCGACTGCAGCTTCGCGGGGCCGCTCGCCGCCGCGCGCGTCCCGGAGTCGTCCGGGTTCGGCGCCGTCGCCGCGGCGCCCCTGCGCGGGGCGAGCCCGCTGCGGCTAGGCACCCTCGGGGTGCTGACGCTGCCGCCCTTCGGCGGCGCGCTGCCGGCGCCCTTCGCCGACGCGGAGCTCGCCTGGATCGCCCCGCTCGACCTGCGCGCGGAGATCCGCCGCGCCGCCGTGCCGCTCACGAGCGCCGGCCTGGCGCAGCTCGAGTTCCGCCCGTACGAGGCGTCGATAGGGCTCATGATCGATCGCGACGGGCGCGTGGCCCCGGTCGCGGCCGGCCCGAGGGAGGCGTGCCTCGCCGGCGTGCTGGACGCCGCGCGCGTGACGCGGCCGATCGGCGGCTGCGTTCCGTATCGCGCGGTCGGCGTCGACCTCGGCGATCGCGCGGTGTTCCTGGGCCCCCGGCACGACGGCCTCGCGGTGAGCGCTGTCGATCTTCGCGGCGGGTCGCCGGCGAGCGCGCCGCGCGGGGGCGGCGCGCCTGCGCCCGCGCTCCGGGAGCTCCGCGTGCAGCGCGCCGCGCGCGCGTCGCCGGCGAGCGCGCAGCAGGCGCGCTTCGCGTACGGCGCGGGGGCGCGCGACGGCGCGCCCGTCGTCGTGGCGGTCACCGGGTCCGGCGGCGCGGTGCTCTCGCCTGTCGATCCGGAGCTCGGCACCCTGGGCCCGGAGGAGGCGCTCGCGCCGCTCGGCGAGCTCGCCGCGGGCAGCGCGCCGTCGTGCGCGCCCCGCCGCGGGGAGGCGCGCGTTGTCCTGTCGTTCGACGCGGAGATCGGCCTCGTGCCCGGCGCGCTGCCGGGGGTCACCGAGGCCGCGACGGGGGGCGTCGCGGTGATCCGGTGGTCGCGCGAGAGCGCGTGCCTCGACGCCGTGGAGCTCAACGTGCGGGACGAGCGCCACGAGATCGACCTCGGCTTCTACGAGCTCACCGGCACCGTGAAGAAGGTCATTGCGCGCTTCGCGGGGCCGCCGCCCGCGGCGCCGCCCGGCGCGCGCGCGCGGGCCGCCCCCGGGGGGCCGAGCGCCGCGCCGGCGCGGAGCGACCCGCCGCAGGGGGCCGGCGGAGGCATGCTCGTTCTCGCCCTGCACGGCCAGGAGGTGCGGCAGCCGGTGCTCTGCAAGGCGGTCGTGCGCTGAGGCGGTTCACCGGGGGCGCGTGGCGGTGTACTTTCCGGCCGTCCCCCATGCGCAGCGTGAGCTCATCCGGAGGGCGCGCCGCCGCCGCCGCGATGCCCTCCCGCGCGGGCGCCCTCCTCGCGCTCGCCCTCGCCGCCGCGTGCAGCGCCGCGCCGGAGCGCGCGCCGCGGCCGGCCCCGCCAGCCGCAACGCCCGCCGACCCGCCGCCGCTCGCTCCGGCGCGCTACGTCCTCACCGAGGGCACCGGCGCCCTCTTCGACGCCGCCGATCCCGGCGACGGCTCTCCCTCGCCCCGCCCGGAGCCGGCGCTCTACGAGGGGGTCCGCGTGCGCCTCGACGGCGGCGTCGTGCTCGCCGCCGCGCCCGCGTCCGAGCTGCTCCGCGGGTTCCGGTCGCTCCCGGCGCGCCTCGGGGGAGGGTTCGTCCTCTGGTCCGAGGCGCGCGCCTACCGTGCCGGCGATTTCCTCGGCGATCTCGCGCCCATAGCCGACATCGGCGCGCCCGGCGGCGCGCGGCCGTACCTCGGCGCGATCCTCCTGCGCACCGACCGTGGGCTCCTCGAGGTCGACCCGGCCACGCTCTCCCTTCGCCGCTTCGGCGCCGCGGGGGTCGTCGACGCCGTGGCCGTCGACGCCCGCCGCGCCGCGCGCCTCGACCTGCTCGGCCGCGCCTCGGTCACGCTCGACGGGGGCGCCACCTGGACCGACGTCCTCGAGGAGCGCGGGCTCGCCACGACGCTCCTCGAGGAGCGCGGCGACGCTGTCGCGCTCCTCGGACCGGCGGGCACCCCCGCGCTCCACCTGACGGCCGCGGGCCTCGCGCCCGCGGCGCCCGCGCCCCCGCGCTCCCGGCGGAGCCCCGCGCTCCACCTCCCGCCGGCGACGGACCCGCTGCGCGACGCCCCCTCGATCCGCGCGCTCGCCCCGGACGTCGTCGCGCTGGCCGCGGCGACAGGCGCGCTCCTCCCCGGCGGCAGGCTGCTCGTCGCGCGCGACGGCGTCCTCTCCGTCCTCGCCGCGGCGACAGCGCGGCCGATCGCCGCGGCGGAGATCGCGGGCCTCGACCCGCGCTACGCGCGCTGCCAGCCGTTCCGGGCGGGCGAGGACGTCCTGCTCGCGTGCGCGCACGAGGCCGCCCACGTGCTGCGCCTCGAGGCAGCGCTCTCCGCGCCGCGGCTGGAGGCGACGTTTCCGCCCCGCGGCCGCGACCCCGATCCGCTCGCGGCCTCGCGGGGCGCGTTCCTCGGCGACGACAGCGGCCGCCTCGCCTTCGCCGGCCGGTGCGGCAGCGCGCCGCCGGGGCTCCACGACTTCCCGGAGCTCCCGGACGACGCCGCGCCGCGAGGCGAGCGGTCGCCGTGGCCTTCCGCGCCGTTGCCGCTGCCGGGCGAGCCGCGCTCCGGCGCGTCGCGCGGCGAGCCCGCGGAGGACCACGTCGCGCGCGTGTGCGTGCGCGCCGGCGGCGGCCGCTGGGTCGAGCGGCGCGTCGAGGGCGAGGACGCCCGCGGCCTCTACCGCTGGATCCCCGGCGAGCGCGGGACCGTCACCGCGCTCGTCCTGGAGGCGCCGGGCGGGCCAGCGGCGCGGTCGCGCGATGGGCAAGGCGAGGCGCCGCCCGCGCGGCCTCCCGCAGCGCGCGCGCGCGACAGCGGCCCCGCGGGCGCTCCCGAGGGCGTCCGCGTGATCCGCGTGCGCGAGCGCGACCCGGCGCTCGCGGGCGGCGCCTTCCCCGCGCCCCCCGACGCCCTCGCGTCGCCGCGCCTCGTCGACACCGATTTCTGGGAGGACGACGACGGCGCCGTGCGCGGCTGGCTCCACCTGGCCGACGCCGCCTCGCCTGCCGGCGACGCGCTGCCCGACGCGGAGGCGCCGGCGCTCCCCCCCCGCCTTCTCTCGCGCCGCCTCGGCGGCCGCATCGCCGGCCTGCGCATCGACGCCCGCGGCGGCGTCACTGTCTTTCCCCTCCCGGCCGCCGTCGCGCACGTCGTCGCCGGCGGGCGGTTCGCGCTCGCCGCCACCGCCGACGAGCCGCCGGCCTTCTTCGAGTCGACCGACGGCGGCCGATCGTGGCGCCCCGTCCAGGGCCCGCCGGCGCGCCAGATCGAGCCGCCGTTCGACGAGGGCGCCCCCTTCGCCTGCTCTCCGATCGGCTGCGCCATGGGCGACCACGGCCTCGTCCGCCTCGGCTGGGGCGGCCCTCCGCCGCCGCGCCGCGCGCCGCCGCCCTACGCCCCGGCCGCCGGCCCCGCGCTCCGCGCCGCGCCCCCGCCGCTCGTCTCCTGCCGCCTCGACGACGACGCCCCGTCTCTCCCGTCCCCATCGTCGCTCCCGGTGCCCCGCCGCGCGCCCCCGGCGCCCGGCGATCCCGCGGCGCCCCGGCCCCCCGACGCCGCGCCCCCGGTCGTCTCGCTGTGGACCGCCCCGTCCTCGCCGCTGGGCGCGCTCCGCGCCGGCGTCTTCACCGCGAGCGTGTTCCCGCCGTTCGCGACCGCCGCCCCGCGCCGCCTGTCGCTCCGCGCCGGCTCGCTCGCCGCGCCGTCCGGCGATGCCGTCCCCGTCCTGCTCGCGCCTGGCGCGAGCGCGCCCGCGGATCTGCTGCTGCTCTTCCGCGACCGGAGCGGCCCGCGCGGCCTCCGCGCTCGGGCGGGCGCCGCGCGGCCGGCGCTGCTGCCGTTCGACCACGCTGGCTCGATCGCCGCCGCGGCCGAGCTGCCGGGCGGCGACCTGCTCGCCTTCGACGCCGCGAAGCGGAGCCTCCTGCTCGCCACGCCGCGGGCCACGCTCACGATCGCCGGGCTCGCGCCGGTCCCCGACGTGGCGGGCGTCCGGCTCACCCTCGGCCGGCGGCTCGACGCGCCCGGCTTCGCCCTCGTCGGCTACGCCGTCGCCTCGGGCGACGTGTTCGCCGGGCCGCTCGACGTCGCCCGCGGTCAGGTCGGCCCGCTCGAGCCGCTCGGCTCCCTCGCGTCCCTCCGCGAGATAGGCGCCGGCGGCTGCGGCGGCGCGCGGCCGTCGCACAGGTTCGTCGCCGAGCTGCCCGCCGCCCTGCGGGTGGCCTCGAGGAGCGGAGCCCCGCTGCTCGACGAGGGCGCCCCCGCCGTGGCGCTGCTCGCCGGCGACAGCGGCGCGCTCTGCGTCGAGGCGATCGAGGTGCGCGCCTCGACGAGGGGCTCGCCGGATCTCGTCGCGGTCTTCGGCCCCGGCGGGGGCGCCGCGCTCCGCGGCGCGGGCGCGCGGCTCCGCTGCGAGATCGTGCCGGAGCGGCCCTGACCTGGCGCATCCGGGCCGGCCCCGACCCCGACGCGTCCCCGGGAACTCCGCGCCGGCGGGGCTCTCGTGCTAGGGTCGCCCCCATGCCCGCCCTTCGATCCTTGGCCCTGCCGATCGCGGCGGCCGCGTCGATGCTCGGCCTGCTGTTCGCGTGCTCCGAGCGCCCCACCAACTTCCCTGACCGCGACGGCGTCATCGCTGCCCAGGCCGAGTGGTGCGCCGCCCTCGCCAGGCTGCAGCGCGCCGGCGCCAACTGGGAGCACATGAACGCGTGCAAGGCCGCCTACCCGACCTCCTCGCCCACCTACCTCCGCGCGATGACGAGCTGCTTCTCGCGCCGCATGGAGGCCGCCACCGAGAGCTCGCCGGACAGGAGCCAGATCATCCTGGAGTGCAACGACGAGGTGGCCGTCAACATCAACCCGGACGATCCGGCGGCGAAGCCCGTCATCGATTCCCGCTGCGCGCGCATGGTCCGCTGCGAGCGCATCCCCGTCGAGACCTGCAAGGCCGGGTTCAGCAAGCTCGAGTCGGCCCAGCGCGCGATGTTCACCACGATCTACAACGCCGCCGGCCGCTACGAGATCATCGACTGCCTGGAGAACGCCAGCTGCACGGACAACGAGGAGGCCGGGCGCCAGGCCTGTTACAAGCCCACCTCCGACGCGCTGCTCTGGTTCCCCGACTGAGCCTCCCCGGCGCGCCGCCGGCGCGCCGCCGCCCAGCACCTGCCTCCGCGCCGCCGGCCCGCGCCCTCCGAGCGCCGCCGGCGCGCGCGTACGTGCCTCGTTTCCACGAAATCCCTGGTAGCGTGCTCCGCATGCGAACCGCCCGACCTCGAACCGGTCACCTGTCCCAGCTCGGCGCGCGGCGTCAGCGCGCCGCGCGATCTCACGCTCGCCCCGCCCACGCCGGCCCCGGCGCGGCGCGCCGCCTCGACGGCGGCCGCGGGCTCTTGCTCGCGCGCGTCGTCGCCGTCGCGCTCGCCCTGCTCGGAGCGTGGCTGCCCGCGACAGCGGCGCACGCGGCCGGCACCGTCACCCTCGCCGATCGCTCCCCCAAGGAGGACGGCGGCCGCTGGAAGCTCAAGATGACGATCAACTACGGAGGGACGCCGCACCTCGGGCACATCCCGATGCTGTTCTCGTTCACGCCGACGGTGCACTACGAGCGCGCGCTCACCGACCAGTCGCCCGAGAAGCCGATCCTGAACAAGATCCCGCTCCAGAACCAGCAGGCGATCAACGAGAGCATGGATGTCGGCTTCTCCGACGGCAGCGGCAAGGTCTTCTCGATCACCAAGTTCGACTTCGTCCTGCGGCGCGATCGCGGCTTCGAGGCCGGCGAGTACGAACTCGTGATCAAGCGCGCGAGCGACGGCGTGCAGATGGGGCAGAAGCAGAGGATCACCCTCCAGGGCGAGAACGAGGTCATCGATCGCCGCGCGATCGTCTTCACCGGCGAGAAGAAGAAGAAGGACACCTCGGCGGGCAAGGCCGACGCCGAGAAGGGCGATGAGCCCGCCACGGAGGAGGACGCGGCGAGCGAGCCTGCGTCCGACGCCGCCGAGGCCGACGCGCCCTCCGGCGACGCCCTGCCCGACGAGGCGCCGCCCCCGGTGGACCCGAAGCAGGGAGGCTGCGGCTGCCGGCTCGCGCCCGCCGAGGCCGCGACGCCCCTCGCGCTGCCGCTCGTCGCCCTGGGCGCCGCGGCCGCGTTCGCCCGAAGGCGCCGCGCTCGCCGCGGCTAGCCGCGCGCCGCGCCGCACGCACGCCTCACCGGACACACCTCACCGAACCGGCCTCGCCGGACACACCTCACCGACCACGCGCCGCGCCCGGACTCGCGCCGCGCGCGCCGATCGTCCTCGCCTGCGCCAGCAGCCCGGGCGGACTGGCCTGCGGCGCGGCACCCTCTGTGCTGGACGTTGCGCGGGCCTCGCTTCGACGGCGCGCGCACCTCGCGATCGCCCTTGCGGGGACCACCCGAGCGCGCCGACAATCCTCGCGACGCCGCCTGCCCACGACTTCCTCGCGGGCCCGCCGTCCCCAATCCAATCGATGAGCTCCCTAGTTCCCGCCCACCAGCACCCCCTGCTGTACGCGATCTTCGCGCGAGTCTGGCTCCATGAGCTCTCGCGCGCCGCCAAGGCGAGGGTGACGCTCGCCAGCGTGCCCGACGCGGCGCTCGACCGGCTCGCCGCGCTCGGCGTCGATTACGTGTACCTGATGGGCGTCTGGACGCTCGGCCAGGAGGGCCCGCGCTTCGCGCTCACGAACCCGGACCTGCGCGCCGAGTACGACCGCGTGCTGCCGGACTGGACCGAGGCCGACGTCGTCGGCTCCCCGTTCGCTGTCGCGCGGTACGAGGTGAGCCCCGCGTTCGGCGGCGACGCGGCGCTCGCGGATCTGCGCCGGCGCCTCGCCTCGCGCGGCATCGGGCTCCTCCTCGACTTCGTCCCCAACCACGTCGCGCGCGATCACCACTGGGTGAAGGAGAAGCCGGAGTGCTTCGTCGCCGGCGACGACGGCGCCCCGCTCAGCGGGCGCGACCCCTACACCCCGCCGTGGCCCGACACCGCCCAGCTCGACTACCGCCTCGCGTCGACGCGCGCCCTCTCCATCGAGGCGCTCCGCAGCGTCGCGTCGCGCTGCGACGGCGTGCGCTGCGACATGGCGATGCTGGTGCTCGACGACGTCTTCCGGCGCACGTGGTCGAAGCGGCCGCCGGCAGAGCGGAAGGCCGAGGCCACCGGCGAGTTCTGGGCCGAGGCCATCGACGCCGTCCGCCGCGACCACCCGAGCTTCGTCTTCATCGCCGAGGCGTTCTGGGACCTCGAGTGGCGCCTGCAGATGCTCGGGTTCGACTACACCTTCGACAAGAGCCTTTACGATAGGCTGAGCCACGCCTCCGCCTCCTCGGTCCGCGGCCACCTCGCGGCGACGCCCGACTACCAGCGGCGGAGCGTCCGGTTCATCGAGCACCACGACGAGCCGCGCATCGCGGCCGTGCTCCCGCCCGACCGGCGCAGGGCCGCGGAGTTCATCGCGGCGACGGTGCCCGGCATGCGCTTCATCCACCACGGCCAGCTCGAGGGCCGGACGGTGCGCGCCTCGCTGCACCTCGCGCGCGCCCCCGAGGAGCCTGTCGATCAGGCCTGCCTCGCCTTCCACGAGCGGCTGCTCTCGGCCGTGCGCCGCCCCATCCTGCGCACCGGCAGCTTCGCCACGCTCACCCCGCGGGGCCCTGGCGCCGACGCGTTCGTCGCCTACCGGTGGGAGCCGCTCCCGGCCTGCGGCGCGCCCCGGAGCGCGGCGCCGCTCGTGGCCGTCGTCAACTTCGCCCCGTCGCGCGCCGGGTGCCGCATCCCGCTCGACATCGCCGGCATCGCCGGCCGCAAGGTCCTCCTGGTCGACCTCATGACCGGCACCGAGCACCCGCGCGACGGCGACGAGCTCGTCGATCTGTCGCGCGGCCTCGGCGTCGAGCTCCCCGCGTACGGCACCCACCTCTTCGAGATCCGGCGCTGAGGCGCGCGGCGGCGCCCTCATCGACCCGCGCCGCGCCTGGAGGTCTTCATGTCCGAGCCCGGCGCCGACGCGCCCTTCCGCCTCATCACCATCCCCTTCAGCCACTACTGCGAGAAGGCGCGGTGGGCGCTCGACCGCGCCGGCGTGCCGTACCGCGAGGACGCGTATCTCCCGCTCGCCCACGCGCTCCCGGCGCTGCGCGCCGGCGGGCACCGCTCCGTGCCGGTGCTCCTCTCGCGGGCGGGCGCGATCCCCGACTCGACCGACATCGTCCGCCACGCCGACGCGTTCCTGCCGTCGGAGCACGCGCTCTTCCCCGGCGCGCCCGACGCGCTCCGCGCCGAGGTCGAGGCGCTCGAGGAGCGCTTCGATCGCGACCTCGGCCCCGCGACCCGCCGCGTCGTTTACTTTCACCTCCTGCCCGACGAGGACGCCGCGTTCCTCGTGATGGGCCGGTCCTTCCACGCGCGCGCGGCCGCCGGCGCGGCGCTCCCCTGGTGGTTCGGGCGCGGCGCCTTCCGCGCCTACTTCCCTGTCGCGCGCGCGATCATGCGGCGCGCGATGCGCATCGACGCCGCCTCCGCCGAGCGCTCGCTGGGCAAGCTCCGCGCGGTGCTCGACATGGTGAACGAGCGCCTGCGCGACGGCCGCCCGTTCCTCGTCGGCGACCGGTTCACGGCCGCCGATCTCTCCTTCGCCGCGCTCGCCGCCCCGGTGCTCGCGCCCGAGCACCACCCGGTGCCGCTCCCGCCGCCCGGCGAGCTGCCGGCCGGCCTCCGCGGGCTCGTCGAGGCGCTCCGCGACGAGCCAGCGGGCGCGTTCGTCCGCCGCCTGTACCGCGACCATCGACAGCCGCAGGCAGGCCTCCGCGCCGCCGCCTGACGCCCGGCGCGCGCGTTGACCCGCGCGCGCTCACCCCTGCGCCGGCACGCTCGCGAGCAGGTCCCGCACCGCCGGCCCTGCCTTGAGCGGCTCGCGGCGCGCGCCGAAGTAGCGCGCGTGCTCCCGGACCGCCGCGATCGCCGCCTCGGGGGCGAGGCCGTGCCGCGCGCGCAGCCACGCCGCCAGCACGACGCCCGCGCGGCCGTCGCCGGACGCGCAGTGCACGACGATGGGCGCGGCGGCGGCCTCCGCGCGCCGGAGCGCGGCGAGCGCGCGCTCCAGCGACTCGGCCGTGGGGATCGCGCCCCCCTCGAGCGGCACGTGCGTCACGCGGAGGAACTCGCGCTGGTAGCGGCCGAGGAGCGGGATCCGGTGCAGCGCCAGCTCCCCCTCGTCGAGCAGGCAGAGCACCTCGCGGACGCCCTGCCGCGCCATGAAGCCGAGCCACGCCTCCACGGGCGCGTCGCTCGGATCGGGGTTCGCCGCGGAGATCGGCGGCGGGACGATGGACGAGCGGATCCCGGACGCCGACCACATCGCCATCCCGAAGCCGGGGCGCTCCGCGCCGTGCACGACGCGGTCGAGCGCCGACGCGGGCGCGAAGTTGAACGGCGCCGGCGTGGCCTGGTCGTGATCGCTCCGGTAGAAGATCTCGAACTCCTCGACCGAGGCCTCGAGCTCCGGATCGTCGATCGAGCCGGGCCGCGCGCGCCGCACCTCGGCGACCGCGTTGGCCGCCGAGCTGCCCAGCGACACGAGGCGGCACGCGAGCACCACGCCTGTGCGCCCCACGCCGCCCTCCCCGTGCACGGCGATCGGCCGCGGCGCCCTGTCGAGGAACGCCACGGCGCGCAGCAGGTCCACGCTCGGGATGCGCGTGAAGTCGGCGAGGGGGCAGTGCAGGTGCACGAGCGATCCAAGCGCCTCGGGCGGCGGCGCCCGCCGCGACAGCGACACGACGCTGCGGAAGCCGAGCTCCGCGAGCTCCTCGAGCGCCCGCGCCGCGTGGGGGTACGCCATGCCGGCGAGCTCGCCGGGGATCAGGTAGGAGAAGTTCTCGAGCTCACTCATGGCCGCCGCCCGGCGCGCGCAGGGTCACGGCGCGCGCCTCGCGGCCGGGCATCGGCCCGCGCCGGACCTGGACGTCGCGGCGCGACGCATCGAGGCGCTCCGCGTCGCCGCCGGGCGACGCGAGCGGGAGCAGCTCCGGGCCTTCGGGCCGCGATCCTCGCCATGCGCGCTGGCAAGCGAGGCGGCGGCCGGGGCGGCGGAGGCGGCGAGGCGGAGGCTCGCTGGAGGTCGTGGCCCTGGGCGCGAGAGCATTCCTCATGGTGGGTCGCCATTCTAACGGCACTTCACGGCCGCTTGGCAGCCGTGACCGCGGGCGGTTCGTCCTGGTCGCGGGGAGGGCGCCGCGGGGTCGAGCCGCGTCGATCGCACGTCGCTCCCGGTTCCCTCGGCACGGTCCGGCGTGTATGAAGGGCCCGTGGTCCGCTATGCCCTCGCCCGGACGGCCGCCCTGCGCCCCGTGATGGTGGTCGCGCTCGGGCTCGGCTCGGCCTGCAGCGGCGCCGGGTCACCGGCCGCGCCGCCGCCGTCCCCCGGCCAGGAGGCGCCCCCGGCGCTGGCCGCGCCCGCGGCGCCGCCGCCCCAGGCCGCCCCCCGGCAGGCCGCGCCCCCCACCGTGGCCGAGGCGCAGGCCTTCCTGGCCGGCGTCGACAGGGACCTGCGCGCGCTCCGGCTCCAGGGCGGGCGCGCGGCGTGGGTCAACCAGACCTTCCTCACGGACGACACCGACGCGCTCTCTGCCTCCGCCGAGGAGGCGAGCATGGAGTACCTCAACCGCACGATGAAGGCGGCGACGCGCTTCGACGGGCTCGCGCTGCCCGCGGATCTCGCGCGCCAGTGGACGCTCCTCAAGGTCTCGACCACCCTGCCGGCCCCGAGCGACCCGGCGGAGCGCGCGGAGCTCGCCGCGCTCTCGGTCGAGATGACGAGCCTGTACGGCAAGGGCAAGTACTGCCCCGAGGGCAAGCTGGGGCAGGCGGCGGGCGCGGCGGGCGGCGCCGCGGCCCGGGGCGGCGCTGCGGCCGCGGGCGCGGCGGCGCCGAAGTGCCTCGCGCTCAACGATCTCTCCGAGGTCCTCAGGACCAGCCGTCGATGGGACGAGCTGCTCGAGGCGTGGGCCGGCTGGCACGCGATCGCGCCGCCGCTCCGGCCGAAGTTCGAGCGCTACGTCGCCCTCGGCAACAAGGGGGCTGCGGAGATCGGCTTTCCGGACGTCGGCGCGCTCTGGCGCGCCGGATACGACATGTCTCCCGAGGCGTTCGAGGCCGAGACCGACCGGCTCTGGGGCAAGCTGAAGCCGCTCTACGACGAGCTGCACTGCCACGTGCGCGCCAGGCTGCGCGCGATCCACGGGAAGGAAAGGATCGGCGACAAGGCCCCGATCCCGGCCCACGTGCTCGGCAACATGTGGGCGCAGGACTGGTCGAACATCTACGCGCTCATGGAGCCGTACAAGGGCCAGCCGTCGCTCGACGTGACGCGGAAGATCAAGGCGAAGAAGCTCGACGAGAAGCAGATGGTCTCGCTCGGCGAGCGGTTCTTCACCTCGCTCGGGTTCGACCCGCTGCCCGCGACGTTCTGGGAGCGGTCGCTGCTCAAGAAGCCGGTCGATCGCGAGGTCGTCTGCCACGCGAGCGCCTGGGACGTGGGCGATCGGGACGATCTCCGCATCAAGATGTGCGTCGAGCCGACCGAGGAGGATCTCATCACGATCCACCACGAGCTCGGCCACATCTACTATTATCATCAGTATTACAAGCTCCCGGTCCTGTTCCAGTCCGGCGCCAACGACGGTTTCCACGAGGGGATCGGGGACACGCTGGCCCTCTCCGTGACGCCGGCCTACCTGAAGACGCTGGGGCTCGTCGACAGGGTGCCCGAGGACGAGAAGGGGCTCATCAATTTCCTCTTCAAGAAGGCGCTCGACAAGATCGCGTTCCTCCCGTTCGGAAAGCTCATCGACCAGTGGCGGTGGGACGTCTTCGCGGGCAAGACGAGGCCGGCCGACTACAACCAGGCGTGGTGGGCGCTGCGGCTGAGGTACCAGGGCGTCGCGCCGCCGGTGCCCCGCAGCGAGGCCGACTTCGACCCGGGCGCGAAGTTCCACGTCCCGGCGAACGTCCCGTACACGCGCTACTTCCTCGCGAGCATCTATCAATTCCAGTTTCACCGCGCGCTGTGCAAGGCGGCCGGGCACACGGGGCCGCTCCACACGTGCTCGATCCACGGCAGCAAGGCCGCGGGGGAGAAGCTGCGCGCCATGCTGTCGCTCGGCGCGAGCCGCCCCTGGCAGGAGGCGATGCAGGCGATGACCGGCGAGAGCGAGGCCGATCCGGGCGCGATGCTCGAGTACTTCGAGCCGCTCCGGAGATGGCTCAAGGAGCAGAACAAGAATGAAGTCTGTGGGTGGTAGTCGGGCGTAGGTGAGCTGTGCGCGTCTTCGTCGCTGTCGATCCGGGAGCCGAGCTCCTCGCCAAGGCTGGAGATCTCCTTCGGGAGCTCTCGCCCCGGGCTCCGTCCGCCAAGTGGGTGGAGCCTGCGGGGCTGCATGTCACGCTCGCCTTCATGGGCGAGATAGGAGAGGAGCGCCTGCCCCTCGTCATCGCGGCGGCCGGGAGCGTCGCCGCCTTCCACAGGCCGCTCACGCTGCGCATCGAGAAGGGCGGCGCGTTCGGCGCGCGGCGCCGGCCGCGCGTGCTCTGGCTCGGCGTGGGCGGCGATGTCCGCGCCCTCACCTCGATCCACCGCGACCTCGAGCAGACGCTCTCGATGTCGACGGGCTACGTGCCGGAGGACCGGCCGTTCGAGCCGCACCTCACCCTCGCCCGCTCGCGCGACCCGCGCGGCGATCCGGCGCTCGAGGCGTGCGCCCAGGCGATCGGCGACGTCGACTTCGGCGAGACCCGGGTCGACGAGATCATCGTCTACCACAGCGAGCTCACCCCGAAGGGCGCGCGCTACACGGCGCTCGCGCGGGTGCCGCTGGAAGGGATCGGCGCCCAGGAGCCGGGGCGCTGAGCGCCGCCCCCTGAAGGGGCGGGGGCTCTCCCGGGCGGCTCAGCGCCGGCGCGGCTCGGGCGGAGGGATGAGCCCGATCCGCACCGCCTCCTTGTAGGCGAACGATCGGCTCACCCCGAGCAGCCGGCCGGCCATCGCGGCGTTGCCGTCGGCCGCCCGGAAGGCGCGCGCGAACGCCTCGCGCCGCGCGCGCTCCAGCGCCTCGACAAGCGGCTCCACGGGCGCCTCCGGCGGCGGCGCGCCCGCGAGCCACAGCCGCTCTTCGGGGAGCTCGATCCGCGGCGCGCCGTGCGCGTCCGCGTCGCCGGCGTCGAAGTCCTCGCGGCGGAGGACGAGCGCCCTGCCGGCGGCGCCGGCGCCCTCGGCCACCGTCCGGCGCAGCGCGGCGCGCTCCACCGCGTTCTTGAGCTCGCGGACGTTGCCCGGCCAGGCGGCCTGGGTGAGCGCGCGCAGGGCCGGCTCGGTGAAGTCCACCCGCGCGGCCCCGAGCTCGGCCGCGATCTCCGCGGCGAAGCGCTCGCAGAGCGCCGGGATGTCCTCGCGCCGCTCGCGCAGGGGGGGCACGCAGATCGGGTAGACCCAGAGCCGGTGGAACAGATCGGCGCGGAAGCGCCCCTCGGCGACCTCCCGCCGCAGATCGCGGTTCGTGGCCGCGACGACCCGCACCTCGACGCGGCGGGCCCGGTCCTCGCCCACGGGCTGGATCTCCCCCTCCTGCAGCGCGCGCAGGAGCTGCGCCTGCGCTGCCAGCGGCAGCTCGCCGATCTCGTCGAGGAAGATCGTCCCGCCGTGGGCCGCCTCGAACCTGCCGGCGCGCGCCGCCGTCGCGCCGGTGAAGGCGCCCTTCCGGTGGCCGAAGAGCTCCGACTCGACGAGCTGCGCCGGGATCGCCGCGCAGTTGACGATCACGAGCGCCCGGCCCGCCCGGGGCGACCGCTCGTGCAGCGCGCGGGCGACGAGCTCCTTGCCCACGCCCGTCTCGCCCGTGACGAGCACCGGCACCGACAGCGGGGCGAGCACCGCGATCTCGCGCTCGACCCGCCGCATCACGGCCGAGCGGCCGGGCTGCGCGCCGCCGCCGGGCGCGGGGTCGGCCGCGCGGCGCGCCCCCGCGGCGAGGGCCAGCCCGGCGCCGCCGTCGAGCCGCAGCGCGCCGGCGCAGAGCCCGGCGAACACGCGCGCGTCCTCGTCGCCCAAGCCGCGGAGGCCCTGGGGATCGCACGCGTCCAGCGTGAGCAGCCCGGCGAGGCGGCCCTGCACGCGGAGCGGGACGGCCATGCAGGCGTGGATCGGGTGGATCTCGCCGGTGTTGCCGAGCAGCCAGCGGCTGTACGGGTCGGGCTCGCTCGGATCGAGGAACCGGATCGGCCCGGCCGCCAGGCTCGCCCGGCGGAGGCGCGGGTGCTCCGCGGGCAGGAAGCTGAGCCCCAGGGCGGCCGGCGACAGCCCGATCTGCGCGGCGACGCCGACCGACCCGTCCTCCGCGGCCGTGAGCACCGACAGCGCGTCCGCCGCCGTCGCCCGCGCGAGCGCGCGCAGGATGCGCTGCAGCGCCTCGTCCCTGGCGGGCGCTTCGGACAGGCTGAGCACGGCGTCGAGCAGGGTCACGAGGATTCCTCGGGGAGACGGGGGCGGCGGCGGTTTCCTGCCGGAAACCACCGCCGGAGACAGCGTAACCACGGCAGGAAACACCGCGGGGTCGGGCGAGGCAAGCGCGCAGGCGGGTCTGCGCGCGGTCGGGGCGCGCGATCGACGGCCGGGCGGCCGCGCGCGATCGGCGGCCGGGCGGGCCGCGCGCGGCACCAGGCCGGGTTTCCCCGGGGAGACAGCCGCGGCCGCCGGGCGCGCCGATCCCGCGGGATCGGCGCGGTTCACCGGCGAGGCGCCTCTGGCATGGGCCGTGCGAGGTCTGCGGGCGACGGGCGAATCAGACGGTGAAGCTGGTGAATCCGACGTCACCTGACGTGAGCTGATCGCGAATTGACGACGCGCGAATTGATCATGCGCGAATTGATGATGGAAGGCGGCCTGCGCGCGGCGCAGCGACCGCTGGGAGGTATGTCATGGGACTGAACGTTGGCTTGCTGCGGGAGAGCTTCGAGCTCGTGCTCGAGAGGGAGCCCAACCTCACGCACCGTTTCTACGGGATCCTGTTCTCGCGCTACCCGCAGGTGAAGCCGCTCTTCGGGCGCAACAGCCAGGAGCACCAGGAGAAGATGCTCGCGGAGGCGCTCGTCGCGGTCCTCGACCGGCTGGAGGACGCGTCCTGGCTCGAGGAGAAGCTGATGGCCATGGGGGCCAAGCACGTCGACTACGGCGTCACGGACGAGATGTACCCCTGGGTCGCCGACGCGCTGATCACCGCCATGTCCGAGGTCGCCGGCGCTGCCTGGTCCCCGGCGCACCATCAGGCCTGGTCCGACGCGCTCGGCGCGATCGCCTCGCTCATGCAGCGCGGGGCGAGGGAGCACGGCACCGCCCGTCCCGCCGCGGGCCAGGCCGCCGGCGGCGTCACTCCCCCATCGCCTTGACGACGACGCGCTTGCGCCGCTTGCCGTCGAACTCCGCGTAGAAGATCTGCTGCCACGGCCCGAGATCGAGCTTGCCCGCGGTGATCGGCACGATCACCTGGTGGTGCACGAGGATCGATTTGAGGTGGGCGTCGCCGTTGTCCTCGCCGGTCCTGTGGTGGTTGTAGTCGGGCCCCTCGGGCGCGAGCTCCTGGAGCCACGTCCAGATGTCCTCCCAGAGGCCCGGCTCGTTGTCGTTCACGAACACGCCGGCGGTGATGTGCATGGCGCTCACGAGGACCATGCCCTCCTGGATGCCGCTCGCGGCGACGACGGCCGCGACGCGGTCGGTGACGTTGATGAGCTCGCGCTTGGCCTTCGTCTCGAAGTAGAAATAGTCGGTCTTCGACTTCATGGCTCCTCCCGCGCGCGCGTCGCGGGGCGCGCGGACAGCGGCCGCGCCCCGGCCGCCTGCCCCCCGCGGCGCGCGCCGGCTCCGGGGCTCCATAGCCCACCTGCCGGCCCGGCGCGAACCGCGTGCGAGGCCGGCGGCGTGAGGCTACGATCGAGCGCCGTGAAGGCCGCGCGGCGCCGGTTGATCCTGGACATCGTGGCGACCGACGCGACGTTCGAGCGCACCGAGATCCGCGGCCAGGCGGCGTGGGCGGGCAAGTGCATCCACTGCCTGTCGCACGTCGTCGTCGGCCTCGACGGCGAGCCGATCCAGCGCGCGACGATAGAGCACATCGTCCCGCGCACGCACGGCGGCACGGACGCGCTCGACAACCTGGCGCTCGCGTGCGGCCGCTGCAATGCGCTGAAGGGCATGCGGCTCGACGTGCGGCGCCGCGACGACCCGAAGCTCGTCGCGGTGATCGAGCGGCTCAAGGAGCGCAAGGCGAGCCGCCGCCGCGTGACGGGCGCGTAGCGCCGCCGCGATCAGGGGTACAGGCGCTCGACGCGCCAGCCGCCGCCGTCGCGCAGGTAGACCAGCCTGTCGTGCAGCCGGCTCTCCTGGCCGCGCCAGATCTCGATGCGCTCCGGCACGACCCGGTAGCCGCCCCAGAACGCCGGCCGGGGCACCGGCTGCCCCTCGAAGCGGGCCTCGATCTCGCGCACGCGCTCGATGAGCCGCTCGCGCGAGGGCAGCGGCGCGCTCTGCCGCGACGCCCACGCGCCGATCTGGCTGCCGCGGGGGCGGGTCGCGAAATACGCGTCCGACTCCGCGTCGCTGATCCGCTCCACGCGGCCCTCCACCCGGATCTGCTCCGCCGCCCTCGCCCAGTGGATGCACAGCGCGGCGAACGGGTTCGCCTCGAGATCCATCGCCTTGCGGCTCGCGTGGTTGGTGAAGAACACGAACCCGCGATCGTCGATGCCCTTCAGCAGCACCATCCGCGCCGAGGGGCGCCCCGACGCGTCCGCCGTGGCCAGCGTCATGGCCGTCGCGTCGGTCGGTTCAGAGGTTTGCCGCTGCTCGAGGAGCTCGCGCGCGAGGACGAGGGGATCGGTCGGCTCGGTGGTCATGGTGAAATTGCGGCATGCATATACAGGCGCTGGGCGCCCCTGGCGAACCCGAACGGCTCGCCGCGTCGCTGCGAGCCGCGCCATTGCCGCGGTGTCGCCGCGCCGCCGTCCGGCGAGCCCGCGCGAGGCGCTCCGCGGAGCGGCGGGCACAACTCGGCTTTCCGGCTTCCTTTCCAGGAAAGCTCGCGTTGTGGCGCACTCCCTGTTTTGATACTAGCGAGGAGCCAGAGCGAGGGCGTGCATGGTCGCACCGGTGAGCATGGGGGACGTCCTCGCGGAGAAGTACGAGGTCGAGCGCGTCCTCGGGGAGGGCGGGATGGGCGTGGTCGTCGCCGCCCGCCATCTCCTGCTCGGCGAGCGGGTGGCCATCAAGTTCCTGTTGCCGCAGGCGCGCGAGCGGGCGGATCTCGTGGCGCGCTTCCTGCGCGAGGGACAGGCCGCGGCGCGCATCCGGAGCGAGCACGTGACGCGCGTGTACGACGTCGGCACGCTCGCGCGCGGCGAGCCGTACCTCGTGATGGAGTACCTCGAGGGCACCGACCTGAAGGCCCTCCTGCGCGACCGCGGGCCGCTGCCTGTCGAGCTCGCCTGCGACTACCTGCTTCAGGCGTGCGAGGCGCTCGCGGAGGCGCACGCGCTGGGCATCATCCATCGCGACCTGAAGCCGGGCAACCTGTTCCTGAGCCATCGGGCCGACGGAAGCCCGCTCATCAAGGTCATCGACTTCGGCATCTCCAAGATGGCCCTCGGGGCCGAGACCACGGCGCCCAAGGAGCACGACATGACCGAGAGCGCGGCGATGCTGGGCTCGCCGCTCTACATGGCGCCCGAACAGATGGTCTCCTCGAAGAACGTCGACGCGCGCGCCGACGTCTGGTCGATGGGCGCCATCCTCTACCAGCTCCTCACGGGCGCCGTTCCCTTCCGGGGCGACTCCGTGATGGAGATCTACGACCGCATCCTGGAGGGGCCGCCGCGGAGCGTCGCCCTGCGCGCCGACGTGCCCGCTCGGCTCGATTGGGCGGTCCAGCGCTGCTTGCAGAAGAGCCCCGCCGATCGTTTCGGCAACATCGCCGAGCTCGCCGCCGAGCTCGCCCCGTTCGCGCCCCCGCACGCGCAGCACCTGGCCGAGCGCGCCGCGCGCGTGCTGCGGATCCGCCGCGACTCGGCGGTGGACGGGGCCGCCGACGGCGGCCGCGCGCTCGCGTCGCCGCGGCGCCCGCTCTCCACGGCGCCCGGGCCTCTCGGCGCGGCGCCGCACGCCGGCGGCAGCTCGAGCGGGCGGGGCGCGCCGGCCGAGGCCGCGTGGGGCGTGCCCACGGCGGTCCTGTCCGACGGCGCGGCCACGGATCGCTCCTGGGGCGGCACGCGCGCCTCGTCGGGCAAGCGCCGCTCCGGGGCGCGCGCCCTCGGGATCGCGGCGGGCATCGCCGCGGCGGTCCTCGGCGCCGCGGGGCTCGCGTGGTTCGCGTTCCGCCCCCCTGCGCCCGGCGTCGCGCCCTCCGCCTCCGGGGCTCCCTCGTCCGCGCCCGAGGCGCCGCCGCAGGGCGAGGCGCCGCCTGCGACCGGTCTCACGGCCGGCAAGCCCCCCGAGCTCCTCGACGGGGGCCCCGTGCCGCCGGCAGGCTCGAGCGTGACGGCGCAGCCGGCGTCGACCGAGACGGCGCAGCCGGCGTCGACCGTGACGGTCCAGCCGGCGGCGAGCGGAGCTGCGGCGCCGCAGCCCGCCGCGTCCATCCGGGGGACGCGGCCGCCGGCGCGGCCGTCGCCGAAGCCCCGGCCCACGCCGACCCGCCCGCAGGACGAGCTCTTCTCCGATCCGCGATGACATCCCGTGAGCCCAAGCGAGGTCCCGTCTTGCTCTGCCATCGTCGTCTGTCGAGCACCTGTCCGGAGGCCGCCCGCCGCGCGTCGGCCTCCAGCGCGCCCCTGACCGGCGGCGCGCCGCGCCGAGCGCTCGCGCTCCTGTCGACGCTCGCCGCGCTGACCGCGCTCGCGCCCGTCGCGCGCGCCGCGGAGCCCACCCGGGAGGAGCGCGCCGCCGCTGTCGCGCTGTTCGACGAGGGGCGCGCGCTGATGGCCGCCGGCAAGCACGCCGAGGCGTGCCCGAAGTTCGCGGAGAGCCACGGGATCGACCCCGGCATCGGCACCCTCTTCAACCTCTCGGACTGCTACGAGCGCATCGGCAAGACGGCGACGGCGTGGATCGGCTTTCGCGACGTCGCGGCCGCCTCGCTGTCGGCCGGGCAGATGGAGCGCGAGCGGGTGGCGCGCGCCCGGGCCGCCGCGCTCGAGCCGCGGCTCTCGCGCCTGCAGATCGTGGTTCCCCCCGAGGCGGCGGTCGCCGGCCTGGAGCTCACGCGGGACGGCTTCCCCGTCGGGCGCGCGCTCTGGGGGACGGCGGTGCCGCTCGACCCCGGCGAGCACCGGGTCGCCGCCGCGGCGCCCGGGCGCAGCCCCTGGGAGACGACGATCGCGGTCGAGAAGCCGGGCGTCGTGAGCGTCACCGTGCCGGCGCTCGAGCGCGCGCCGGCGTCGAGCGCCGCCCCGAGGACGGACGTCGCGCCGAGGGCGATCGCCGCGCCGCCCCCGGCCGGCCCGCCAGCCGACGCGCCCTCGCCGCAGGGCGGGAGCATCCGCAAGCCGATCGGCATCGTGGGGGTGGGGCTCGGCGTTGTCGGCCTCGGCGTGGGCACGGCGCTCGGCTTCATGGCCAAGTCGACCTTCGACGAGGCCACCGAGGGCGGCCACTGCAACGCGGCGGGCGAGTGCGTCGACCAGCGGGGCCTCGACCTGCGTGACGATGCGGTCATGAAGGGCAACATCGGGACGGCTGTGTTCATCGCCGGGGCGGTCCTCGCCGCTGGCGGGGCGATCCTCTGGATCACCGCCCCCTCGGCGCCGCCCGCCGGGACGGCGGCCGCGCGCGGGCCGACCGGCGGCGCGCCCTGGAGCGCGCGCGTCGGCGTCGGCCCCGGGAGCGTGTGGATCGAGGGCAAGCTCTGAGCGGAGCGCGTCCTGAGGGGCAGCTACGGCTTCGCCGCCAACGCCAGCGCGGCGCTGGCCAGCCCATGGGCCTCAACGTCGCCGTCGAGCCCGCGGCGAAGCCGGCGCGGCCGGCGCCGCTGCCCCCTCGACAGGACCTCTTCTCCGATCCGCGGTGACAGCGATTGAGCACGATATCAACCGCTGACGGGCGATAACACGCTTGCTCCCTCGGTCGTCACCCGCGAACGACTCGATTCCCCTGGCGATCGTCCGCGCCGCGATGGTAACGCTCGAGATTCCGGCTGCGCCCCTGAGCCGGAAATGCAGGGGGCCCGCCCCGGCAAGGAGGCTCGAGTGGCACCGAGGACGTCCTCCACGCCGTCCAGGAACGGCAAGAAGCGCAGAACACCTGACGACGCGAGGCCCGCGCTCCCGGGATCTCCTCGCCCGGCGCCGCGACACCACCTCACGGGCGCCCGCGAGGCCGAGCTCACCCGAGAGGCCGAGTCGCTCGGTGACGTGCTGCTCCTCCTCCCCGGGAGCCTCGCGCCCCAGGTTGCCTGGTTGAGCCGGCTCCAGCGCGCCGCGCAGCGTGACGCGGCGGACCTCATCCGCGCGCCGTTCGCGGGCGACGACCCGCCGCTCACGCGCGGCGAGATCCGCGGCTTCCGCGACAAGATCGAGCTTCTGCGCCTCACGCAGTCGCGCTGGCAGGCGACGCAGCGGGGCGCGCGGAGGGCGGCGACGGGCGTCGAGCAGCCCGCGAACGAGGCCGACCAGCACCGGCGAACGCTGCTGCGCTTCTTCGACCTCCACTTCAGGAGCGACCCGGAGGGCCAGCGGCGCGTCTCGCTGATCCGCGCCCGAGGCGACGCGGAGCTGATCCAGGGCGTCTCCGAGCTGCTCGCGCTCTGCGCGGAGCACGGCGGCGCCCTCCAGCAGGCCCCGCGCGGCGAGGCGGACGCCGCCGCGCGCCTCGGGGCGCTGGCTCCGCTCCTCTCCCGCCTCCTCGACGACAGGACGCTCTCGCCCGAGGCGCGGCGCGCGCGCCGGCTGCGCGACGCCGCGTACGCGCTCGCGATGCGCGCCGAGGGCCGCGTGCGCGCGGCGGCCGAGTACTGGTACGTCGACTCCGATAAGCTGAAAGATTACCAATGCTTGCGCGCGTCTGCTGCCGCGGCGGGCGGCGCGCGCGCCGCGCCGGAGCAAGGCAACGAGGGCGAGCGCGGCGCGAGCGGCAGCGTCGATATCTACGCCGGATACTGCGCTGCCGCCGACGCGCCGCCCGCCTAGGTCACCCCTGCGTCGCGCCGCCCTGGCGCGATGTGGACCGCGCGCCCTCTTCCGATCTTCCGAGCGCCCGGCGGATGTGGTTGGCTTGCCCCCTCGTTCAGGAGGAGCCCATGAAGAATGTCTTGACGGTGCTCGTGGCGCTCGGCGCCGCGTGTCTCTTCGGCTGCGAGGACAAGCCCCAGCAGGTGACGCCCGAGCCGCCGAAGCCGGCGACAACGGCCGAGGCGGCGACGCCCGCGCCCAAGGCCGAGCCCGCGAAGGCGGCGCCGGTCGAGACCGCCAAGCCGGCGAGCACCGGCGGCTGGTGATCCGCGCGGCCGCGCGCGCCGCCGCCCTGTCCCCTCGACGCATGGACGCGACGCGCCTCGCGCTTGCGCTCTCGCTCGGCCTCGCTGCGCTGGCCTGCGACGGCCGCCCCGCGTCGCCGGCCCGCGGCGGCGGACCGGATCCGCTCGAGCCGCTGCGGCAGTTCGAGTCGTCCCGCCGCGCCGCGGCCGATTTCTCCCGCCTGCCCAGCTCCGACCGCCTCCTCGGGCCCGACCCGATCGCGCTCCGCCCCGTGGATCCGCGGGGCCGCCCCGCCGCGCCGGGCGCGCCTGCGCTGCTCTCGCCGCTCCGCGGCCGCGACGCGCTCGTCCTGCTCGACGCGTCGCTGCGCGAGCTCTCCCGCGCGCCCGCGCCGGCCTCGCCGACGGGGGTCGCTGTCGTGCCCTCCGGCGACGTCTTCGCGAGCGGCGAGGCGTCGCCCGCGCTCTTCCGTTACGCCGTCCGCGGCGCCTCGCTCGAGCCCGCCGGGCGCGTCGAGCTCGCGGGCGTCCACGGCATCCGCGACCTCGCGGCCGGCCCCGAGGGCCTCCTCTACGCGCTCGACGAGCGCGCCGGCGCGCTCCTGACGCTGCGCCCCGGCCCCGCCGGCGCCGGCGGGCGCCTCGACGTCGAGCGCTGGGACGAGCCGATCGGCGCCGGCCCATTCCGCGTCGTGCGCCTCGCGCGCCACCTCATCGTCGCCTGCCTCCTCGACCACACGCTCGTCGTGCTCCCTGTCGGCGTGGACGGCCGCCCGCTCCCCGGCGGCGCGGCGCGCATCCGTCACGACGGCCCCCTCTGGAGCTTCGACGCGATCGAGACCGAGGGCGGCGGGCTCCTGCTCGCCGCGGGCGGGGTCGAGGATCACCCGCTCGACCGGACCGGCGGCTCGTTCGGCTACATCGACTCGTTCGTCTTCCTCTACCGCGTCGCCGCGGGCGTCCGGCCCGAGGTGACGCGGCTCTCGGCGGTGAACGTCTCGGAGCACGGCGTCCTCACCCCGAAGGCGATCGCGCTCTCGGCCGTCCCCGGCGCGGCCGACGTGCGCGTGATCGCGACCGGCTATGGCGGCGATCGCCGCGCCGAGCTCCTCTTCCGCGCCTCGCACGCCGGCCTCTCGCCCACGCCGGAGGTCTCCACCCGCCCGCTGGTCCCCGGCGTCGCCGCCATGGTGGCGCTCGGCGACGGCGCCTTCGCCTACGCGAACCCCCTGCTCGACGCGTGGCTGCTCGACGCGGGCGGCGCGATCGAGAAGCGGCCGGTCCACGACGGCGGCGACGACGCCCGCGCCGAGGAGGTCCGCCTCGGCGAGGCGCTCTTCTTCACGTCGCTGATGGCTCCCTGGAACAGGACCGACGGGCCGCTCAGCCGGTTCACGTGCGAGACGTGCCATTTCGAGGGCTACATCGACGGCCGCACGCACCACACAGGCCGCGGCGACGTGCGCGCCACGACCAAGCCGCTGCTCGGCCTGTTCAACAACCGCCCCCACTTCTCGCGCGCCCTCGATCCGGATCTCACCACGGTCGCGGACAACGAGTTCCGCGTCGCCGGCGCGCTGAGCGGCCACGACCCGTGGTTCTCCCTCTCGAGCGACGCCGCGCCGTGGCTCGCCGACCTCGGGGTCTTCAACGCCGAGCGCGCCGAGCTGCCGCCCGAGGCGCTCCGCCGCGCGCTCGTGAGCTTCCTCATGGCGCTCTCGCACCGCGCGAACCCCGCCGTCCTCGGCCGCTCGGCCTTCACCCCGCTCGAGCGCGACGGCGCGCGGGTGTTCCGGGACCGCTGCGCGCGCTGCCACGCGCCGGTGCTCCGCAGCGACGATCCCGGCTCCGAGGTGCCGTTCGAGCGCTGGGAGCAGCTCGTGCTCGCGCCCGAGGGGGCGATCGTGTGGGGGAGGGCCGGGTACGAGAAGACCGGCGTCGTGCCGTACGTGCACGAGGAGGGCGCGCGGGTGCCGTCGCTCCGGCGGCTCTACAAGAAGCGGCCGTACTTCACGAACGGCTCGGCCAGCACGCTGCGCGACGTGCTCGAGCGGGCGCGCTTCGCCGCGCCGGGCGGCGCGGGTGCCGCCGCCGCGCCGGGCGCCTTCTTTCACGACGGCGCGCCCGCGGGCGAGGGCCTCGCCGCGCTCGACCCCGGCGCGATCGAGGCGCTCCTCGCGTTTCTCGATCTGCTCTGACGGCCCCACCCCCGGGCCCACTCGCGCGGATCCCGCAGCATCGCCGGGCGATCCGCGGTAAGGTGAGCGGACCAAGGTCATGCGACTTCACCCTACATTTTCCCGCCCGTCGGCGTCGGCCGTCGACAAGGCGCGCCGGCTCCTCGAGCGCGCGCTCGGGCCCTCCAAGGTCATCACGTCGGCCGATGGATGCGCTGCCTACGCGGGGGACGAGTCGGATCAGCCGCCGGTGAGCCCGGATGCGGTCGTGCTCGCGTCGTCGCCGGCCGACATCGAGAAGGCGGTGCGGGCGGCGAGCGAGGCGGAGGTGCCTGTCGTGCCGCGCGCCGCCGGCAGCGGCAAGTCGGGCGGCGCGGTGCCCGTGGGCGGCGGGATCGTCATCGCCACGATCGGCATGAACTCCATCAAGGAGATCAGCCGCGAGGAGCAGGTCGCTGTCGTCGAGCCGGGCGTCATCCTCGCCGACCTGCACGCGGCGGCGGAGGCCGAGGGGCTCTTCTACCCGCCCGATCCGAACTCGCTCAAGATGTGCGCGCTCGGCGGCAACATCGCCGAGAACGCCGCCGGGCCGCGCGCCTTCAAGTACGGCGCGACGCGCGACTACGTGCTCGGCCTCGAGACGATCCTCATCGACGGCACGCGCCTCCGCACCGGCCGGCGCACGGTGAAGGGCGTGACGGGCTACGACGTCACGGCGCTGCTCGTCGGCAGCGAGGGCACGCTGGCGATCACGACGGAGGCGACGCTCCGGCTCATCGCGAAGCCCCCGTCGGTCATGACGATGCTCTGCCTGTTCCCGGACGTGCGCGCGAGCGGCCGCGCGGTGAGCGCGCTCGTCGCGGCCGGCGTCGTCCCGCGCTGCCTCGAGCTGCTCGACCGCCCGACGCTCGAGGCGGTCCGGGCGCGCGGCGTCGGGGTCGACGAGCGGGCGGGCGCGATGCTGATCATCGAGGTCGACGGCGAGCCCGCGGACTGCGAGCTCCAGACCGAGCGGGTGGGCCAGGTCTGCATGGACGCGGGGGCGCTCGACGTGCTCGTCGCGCAGGACAGGGCGCAGCGCGACAGGCTCTGGGAGGCGCGCCGCCAGCTCTCGCTGGCGACGCGCGCGATGGCGCGCCACAAGATCTCGGAGGACGTCGTGGTCCCGCGCGACAAGATCCCGGCGCTGCTCGACGAGGTCGCGGAGATCTCGGCGGCGACCGGCGTCCGCATGCTGACGTACGGGCACGCCGGCGACGGCAACCTCCACGTGAACCTGCTCTGGAACGACCCCGAGCTCGTTCCCCAGGTCGAGACGGCGCTCTCGCGCCTGTTCCGCGCGGTGATCGGCATGCGCGGCACGCTGAGCGGCGAGCACGGCATCGGCACGTCGAAGGCCGATTTCCTCGCGCTCGAGCAGTCGCCGGAGCTCATCGCGATCGAGAAGCGGATCAAGGCCGTCTTCGATCCGAAGGGCCTGCTCAACCCGCACAAGATCTTCCCGCGGCGCGCGCTGGAGGCGGCCGAGCGCGGCGAGGTCGAGCGCGCGCCGGGCTTCCCCACCCGCGTCGCGGCGCCGTCGCACGGGGCGTGCTGAGCCCATGAGGGTCCTCGGCATCGATCCCGGGTCGCGCCACCTCGGCTGGGGCCTGCTCGTGCGGCACGGCACGCGGATCGAGCACGTCGCGCACGGCGTCATCGACATCGACACGAGCGGGACGTTCGCCGCCCGGCTGGTGGAGATCGACGACGAGCTCGGCAAGGTGATCGCGTCGCACGCGCCCGACGCGGCGGCGGTGGAGAGCCTGTTCTTCGCGAAGGACGCGCAGAGCGCGGCCAAGCTCGGCCACGCGCGCGGGGTCGTGCTGCTCCGGCTGGCGCGGGCGGGCGTGCCGATCTCGGAGTACGCGCCGGCGCTGGTGAAGCGGACGATCGTCGGCCGGGGAGCGGCCGAGAAGGCGCAGGTGGCGCAGGTGATGACCGCGGTCCTGCGCCTCGCCGCGCCCCCGCGGCCGGACGCCGCCGACGCGCTCGCCATCGCGATGACGCACCTCAGCGCCGCGGGCTTCGCCGCCGCGCTGGCGGCCTCCGGCGCCCCCGCCCCGTCCCGGTCCCGGCCGCGCCGGGCGCGCCTGGCCTGAGCGTGGCGCCGGGGGGCGTGTGCTATGGAGGCTGCATCGGACGCGCCCGCGCCGCGTCCAAAATGAAAACGGTGCGGCGCGCCCCGTCTTCAGCGAGGGCGGCGGCCGCCGGGGGAGCCGGCGATCACCACCGGCGCCCCTGTCTCACGGAGCGCGGAGGCGACACGCCTCTGGACATCAAAGGAGATCGGGAAGGATGACGCGAACCTCACTTTACCGCCTCGCCGCCGCGTGCCTCATCGGGCTGACGGCGCCCCTCACGGTCGTGATGGCGACCGCCGGCGAGTCCCAGGCCGCGGGCCCCACCGCCGAAGAGCTCGGCAGGCGCGTCCAGCAGTTCTACGACTCCACGAAGACCTTCAAGGCGACCTTCACGCAGACGTACACGATCAAGGTCCAGGACGTGAAGAAGGTCTCCACGGGCAAGGTGACCTTCGAGAAGCCCGGCAAGATGAGCTGGATCTACGACGCGCCGAACGGAAACCGCGTCATCTCCGACGGCGTCACGATCAAGGTCTACGAGAAGGACAACGAGCAGATGTTCGAGACGCCGGTGAAGGGCTCGCAGTACCCGGCGGCGCTCGCGTTCCTGATGGGCAAGGGGCAGCTCACCAAGGACTTCTCGCTGCGCCTGCTCGACCCTGCGCAGATGAAGTTCGAGGGCGGCTATGTGCTCGAGGGGACGCCGAAGGAGGCGACCCCTGCCTACCAGAAGATGCTTCTTTACGTCGACGGGCAGACCAACCAGGTCCGCCGCGTGCTGATCCTCGACGCGCAGGGCAACCGGAACCGGTTCGACTTCTCGTCGCCGATCGTCAACCAGCCTGTCACGAAGGGCGAGTTCGATTTCACGCCCCCGCCCGGCACGCGCGTCGTCCGCCCCTGACGCCATCCCGCCACGCACCGTTCGCCCGCGCCGGACAGCATCCGCTGCCGGTGCCACCGCCATCAGCTCGCGTCAGCCCGCGTCGGATCGAGGAAGCGGAGCGTCACAGCGCCAGCGCTCGTCGCGGCCGCGCGACGCGCCTGTGCCTCCGGGATGTATGCCCGGCGCGTCCGCGCCGTGGTAGAAATATCGCGTGACGCTTCGATCCGATGCTTGTGGACGACGGGTCCGAGACGGCCGTTGCCCGCCGCGGATCGTGGCGGTTGCTGGCGACTCCCTGCGTGGGGTGGGCGTTCGTCGCGGCTGCACGGTTCCCCGCTGTCACGAGGACATCGCGAGCGCGCTCGAGCCATGAACAACCCCCCTGGACACCGTCCCGAGTTCCCCGGCGTGCCGCAGCAACCCCGGCCGGCGGAGCGCCCGGGCGAGCACGCCCACCCTGCCGGCGCGCAGGTCTCCCCGGGGTATCCGGCGCGCGGCGCAGGGCATGTCCCCTCGGCTCAGCCGCCGCACTGGCCGCAGGGCCACGGGCAGCCGCCGCAGGGCCACGGACAGGGGCCGCAGGGCCACGGGCAGCCGCCGCAGGGCTACGGACAGGGGCCGCAGGGCCATGGGCCGCCGCCGCAGGGCTACGGGCAGGGGCCGCAGGGCCACGGGCAGGGGCCGCAGGGCTACGGGCAGGGGCCGCAGGGCCACGGGCAGCCGCCGCAGGGCTACGGACAGGGGCCGCACGTCCACGGGCCGCCGGGCCGCTCGCCGATGCAGGCGCAGGGGCATGTGCCGCAGCACGGCGCTCCCGCGCAGTACGGCGTCCCCGCGCGCCCCATGGCGGGGCCCGCTCCGCACGGCGCCAGGCACCCGGCGTACGCGCATTCCCCCGCCGGCTACCCTGCGGTCGTCCGGGTCGCGCGGAGGCCCGACCCGGACCGGCGGCGGCGCATCGCCGGGCTGTGGCTCTGGGCCAACGGCATCATCGCCGGCACGGTCCTCAACGTGATCTTCACGCTCTTCGGCGTGCTCGGGTCCGGGGGGAGCATGCTGAGCGCCATGGTCGTCGGAGCGCTCTTCGCGTTCCCGCCGCTCGTCATCTACCTGTTCGTCCCGATGATCATCGATCGGTACGATCCGGAGCCGTGGTGGTGCCTGCTGATGGCGTTCCTCTGGGGCGCGCTCGCGGCGACCGGCTTCTCGATCCTGATCAACACCGGCGTTCACGTCGGCGTCTCCAGCAGCTTCGGCGAGCCGCTGGGAGAGCTCGTGAGCGCATCGGTCAGCGCGCCGTTCGCGGAGGAGCTGTTCAAGGGGCTCGGCGTGTTCGGCTTCTTCTACTTCCTGCGCCGGGAGTTCGACGGCATCGTCGACGGCATCATCTACGCCACCTTCTGCGCGCTCGGCTTCGCCGCGGTGGAGAACGTCCTCTATTACGCGCGCGCCTCGATGCAGGGCAGCGACGTGCTCGCCGGCACCTTCGTCCTGCGAGGCGTGTTCACGCCCTGGCTTCACCCGCTGTTCACGTCGATGACCGGGATCGGCTTCGGGCTCGCCCGGGAGTCGTCGAAGACGTGGGTGCGCGTCGCGGCCCCGATCGGCGGCTACCTGCTGGGCGTCGCGCTCCACGCGGTGTGGAACTTCCTCCCGACCGCGCTGGGTCGCGCGATGGGGGACCTCTTCATGCCGTGGCTCCTGCTCTGGCTGTGCTTCGTCGCCTCGTTCTTCGGCATCATCGTGGCGCTCGTGATCCGCAAGGGCTGGGTGATCCGCGATCACCTGCGCGACGAGGTGGCGCTCGGCATGCTGACCCAGGACGAGCTCGAGCTCGTCTGCTCGCCGATCGGCCGGCTCCGGTGCACCCTGGGTTGGCGCGGCGCGACAGGGCGGAGCTTCATCCGCGCCGGCGCGCGCCTCGCGCTCAGCAAGTGGCACACGGCGCGCGCGATGGAGGGGCGGAACCGGACGCTGAGCGCCGACTTCATCGGCCCGCTCCGCGACGAGATCGCGCAGCTCAGGCAAGAGCTCCTCGCCCGCGCCCCCCGCTGACCTCAGGCGCGGGCGGCGCGGGTCAGCTTTGCGAGCCGTTCGTCTCTTCGGCGTTCGGCGCGGTCGGCCGCGCGGCGGCCTGGGCCGCTCGGTCCTCGCGCCGCTGCACCGGCTTCGCGGGGATGCCGACGACCGTCGTGTTGGGCGCGACGTCGTGCACGACCACGGCGTTGGCGCCGATCCGGGCGCCGTCGCCGACAGTGACGCCGCCGACGATCTTCGCGCCCGCGCCGATGAAGAGGTCGCTCCCGAGCACCGGAGTCTGCCGCCGATCGGCGCCGATCGTCACCTGGTGCTCGATGAGCACGTTCGAGCCGCCGCGGACATTGCCGTTGATGACGACGCCGTTCGAGTGAATGAGCACGAAGCCCGGCCCGAAATCCGCGCCACGCCCGATGACGCAGCCGCCGGCGAGGTTGGTCGCCTTGTTGAGCACCATCTCGAGCACAGGCATCCGGTGGGCACGCGCGGCCTGCGTGAACCTGTAGAGGACCATCGCCGCCGTGCCGTCGGTCGCCAGCGTCTTCAGGATCGTCGGCAATGGATCGCTGCCGTAGCACCATGTCGCCTTCTGGCGCACGTCGGCCGCGATGAGTCGCAAGGTCCGCAGCATCGCGACGAGAATAGCGCATCCCGCCCCGCCCGTGCGACCTTTCGCAGCCGCCATGCCCGCGTCGGCGACGCGCGCCGCCGTGCCCGCGCCGCGTCGGCGACGCGCGCCGCCGTGCCCGCGCCGCGTCGGCGACGCGCGCCGCCGTGCCCGCGCCGCGTCGGCGACGCGCGTCGCCGTGCCCGCGCCGCGTCGGCGACGCGCGCCGCTGGCCGCGTCTCACGCGCGTCGGGCCATCTCCACGCGAATCGAGAGCAACGGGGGCACCGTGTTGCCTGCCGAGCTCGGCCGCACGTCGCTGTTGCTGTTCGGTCATCGGTCCGTCACATCGCTCGGGTACATGCGCTATCCAGCATGGCGCGGATTTTGGTTATCGAGGACGAGCCGGCGCTCCAGAAGGTGCTCGATTACAACCTCAGGCAGGCCGGGCATGAGGTGCTCCTCGCGGGGCAGGGCGGTGAAGCGGTCCGGCTGGCGATGGACCAGCGACCCGATCTCATCCTGCTCGATCTGACGCTGCCCGACATCTCCGGGACCGATGTGTGCCGCGCGCTCCAGCAGGGCGAAGGCACCCAGCAGATCCCCGTGATGATCGTCTCGGCGCGCGGAGAAGAGGTCGATCGCATCGTCGGCTTCGAGCTCGGCGCCGTCGATTACGTGGTCAAACCGTTCAGCGTCCGGGAGCTCGTGTTGCGGGTGCAGGCCGTTCTCCGGCGCGCCAGGTCCTCCGGGGCAGGGGACCGGTGCATCGAGTTCGGGTGCCTGCGGATCGACGAGGGCGCTCATCGCGTGTGGGTCGAGCGCGAGGAGGTCGAGCTGACGCTCCTCGAGTTCAAGCTCCTCGTCGCGCTCTACGAGGCGCGCGAGCGCGTGCAGACGCGCACCGCGCTCCTCGACGGCGTCTGGGGCATCGACGTGAGCATCACGACGAGGACCGTCGACACCCACGTCAAGCGGCTGCGCGACAAGCTGCGTCGCGCGGGCGATTACATCCAGACCGTCCGCGGCATCGGATATCGATTCGCCGCGTCGCCCGAGGTGCCCGAGAGCCGCAGCGCCTGAGCGCGGTATCGGGAGATCCACGACAATCGTTGCCTCCCCGTCATCCTGCCGCAACGCGATCGAGCTACCGTACGGACATCGGCTCACACGACGGGCCACACCGAGAAAGCCCTCCTGTCCCTCTCGTGAGATCAGGCGGTGCTCCGGTGTTCGCGCCAGAGGGCGCCGGGAGCTTCGATGCACCTTGAGACGTGGAATGCGGGGGAGGCCGATCCTGAGCGAGCGAAGCGGCTCGCCATCGGGTACGCGGCGGGTCTCCTGCTGTTCGCGGGCATCGCGCTCTCCGCCGCCCGCCTGAGCGGCGCGATCAGGCCTCCTCCGCCCGAGGAGGACGTCGTCGACGTCAAGCTCGCCGCCCGCATCCCCGAGGCGCCTCCCGTCGCCGCGGCGCCTCCGCCCCCGCCGCCGGCGGCGGAGGCTCCGGCGCCTCGCGCTGCGGCGCCCAGGCGAGCGGCGCTTGTCGCGCCGAGCGCTGTACCGAAGGAGGCGCCGCCCGAGGCCGACCCGAGCGAGGCCACGCCGAGCGACGACGACACGTACGGAGAGCCCGGCGGTGCGCCAGGTGGCGTGCCCGGCGGGATCCCCGGCGGGATGGGGACGGCTGGGGTAGCGGCGCCGCCGCCGCCTCCTGCGCCGCCGCCTCCTCCTCCGCAGCCGAGAGGGCCGATCCACCTGCCCGAGAACGCGACGCCGCCGGTCGCGCTCTCCTGCGCGCCGCCCGTCCCTCCCGAAGCTGCGCTGAGCGCGGGGGTGGAAGCAATGGTGGCGGTCCGGTTCGTGGTCACCGAGACGGGCGAGGTCACGAATGTCACGATTGTCCGCGGCCATCCCCTCTTCAATGACGCGGTCCTCGCGGCGATGAAGGCGTGCCGCTACAAGCCGGCGATCTCCGATGGGAGGCCGGTGTCCGTCTGGCGGACGGTGCCATTCCGCTTCAAGGCGAAGCGATGATTTTCAGCGCACGGCCGCGCACGCGGCCTCTCGCGCGAGGAACGAAGGAGGTTAGCCATGATGCAGTTTGATCTCGGGCACATCTGGGCGAGCATGGGGCTCCTGAGCAAGCTCGTCGCGTTCGCCCTCGTGCTCATGGCGCTGGCGAGCGTCGCTGTCGTGGTCGAGCGGCTCATCGCCCTCGCGCGCCAGGCGGCCGAGACCCGGCGCTTCGCGAGCGAGGCGCGGCCGGTGATGGAGGCGTGGGACACCGCGCGGCTCGTGGAGATCGCAGGCCAGTACGAGCGATCGGCGCTCGCCCGGGTCGTCGCGGCGGCGGTGCGCCGGTTCCAGCGCGCCCTCGACGCCGGCGAGGGCGGCGTGCCCCCGGTGGAGCTCGCGCGCCGCGAGGTGTCGCGGCGCCGCGAGGCGATCTCGGCCGATCTGCGCCGCGGCCTCTCGGTCCTCGCCACGGTCGGCTCGGTGGCGCCTTTCGTCGGGCTGCTCGGCACCGTCATCGGCATCATCACCGCCTTCCAGACCATCGCATCCACCGGCTCTGGTGGCCTCGGCGCCGTGAGCGCCGGCATCGCCGAGGCGCTCATCGTGACCGCGCTCGGGCTCGGCGTCGCCATCCCGGCGGTGCTCTGCTTCAACTACCTCACCACCCGGATCGCCGCGCTCGAGCTCGCGCTCGAGCGCAGCGCGGGTGAGCTCATCGACGAGATGGAGAACGAGCATGGGCGTTCAAGTGGAGAGCAAGCGCTCCGGTCGGCAGCAGCCTGAGCCCGACATCAACGTCACGCCGCTCGTCGACGTGGTGCTCGTGCTGCTCATCATCTTCATGGTCATCGCGCCCCAGATGGAGCACGGCGAGCGGGTCGAGCTCCCGGCGGTGTTTCAGCCGGATCCGAAGTCGAGATCGAAGCTCGATCCCATCTATGTCACGATCACCGGCGCCGGCGCTGTGTACCTGGAGAAGGAGGCGGTCGCCGACCTCCGGTCGCTCGGCGAGCGGCTGCGGGCCATCCGCGCCGCGGCGCCGGAGCGCCGGGTGGTCATCAAGGGCGACGCCTCCGTGAGCTACGGCCGCGTGCGGGAGGCATTCGCGCTGTGTCAGGAGGTCGGCTTCGCCGGCATCTCGCTGCAGGTGAGCCAGCGGGGCGGCGGGGTCGCCGAGCAGCCGGAGGAGGGATGACGCCGTGGGGATGAGCGGTCCGCAGAGCGGAGGCAGGAAAGGCGGCGTCGCGCCGAGCATGAACGTGACGCCGCTCGTCGACGTGGTGCTCGTGCTCCTCATCATCTTCATGGTCGTGACGCCGCTGCTCGCGAAGCAGTTCTGGCTGAACCTGCCCAGGAAAGACGACACAGCGAAGCTCGAGCCACCTCCCGACGACGCCAGCAGGCCCGTGGTGCTCACGGTGGACCAGCGCGGCGTCCTCCGCGTCAACCAGACCGAGGTGCAGCGCGGCGAGCTGAAGGAGCGGCTCGCCCGCATCTTCGCGGCGCGCTCGGACGACGTGCTTTACTTCGACGCGGAGGACGAGGCCGCCTACGCGATCGCGGTGGAGGCCATGGACGCCGCGCGCATGGGCGGGGCGAAGACGATCGCCGTCCTGACAGAGAAGACCGGGCGCTGAGCGGAGCTCAGCCCCGATGAGCCGCTGACGAGGCGCGCACGGGCGCCTGCGCCCGAGGGCGCGATCGCGGCGCGGTGCACGCGCGAGGGCGGCGGGGAGCTGGCTCCCCGCTCTCCTCATCGAAGGGCGCAGGTGCGCCCGACCATCGGATCGACAGGCGCGCCCGATCTCGGGGCGTGAAGGGACAGTTGCATGATTCGCAGAAGGATCTCAGGGGTAGTCGCAGCGCTCGTGGCACCGCTGTGCTGGGGGGCCACGGCCCTCGCCCAGGGCGAGCCCGGCGCGGCCGCGCCGCCGCCTGGAGGCGCGGGGATCCCGGCCGACGCCCCGGCGGCGGAGAACGCCGCCGGGCTCGACGAGCCGAGCCCGGCGCGCCCACCCTCCGCCGGGAAAGGCGTCGTATGGGGCGTCGTCACGGACTCCGCCACGAAGGAGCCCGTCTTCGACGCCCAGGTGTCCGTCATCGGGACGAAGCTCAAGGTCATCGCGGATCTCGACGGACGGTATCGCCTGGAGCTCCCGCCAGGGAGCTACCAGCTGCGGGTCTGGTACGAGGCGTACAAGCCTCAGCGCGTGCAGGACGTGCGGGTGACCGCCGGGCAGGTGGTCCAGGTCGACGTCGGCCTCGATCCGGATCAGCAGGTCGAGGAGGTCGTCGAGGTCGAGTTCGAGCCGGAGCGGGCGAGCGTCGCGGCGCAGCTCCTCATCCGGAAGAACGCGCCCCACGTGGGCGACGCCGTCGGCGCGAAGGAGATCGCGAAGACGCCCGATCGCAACGCCGCGGAGGCCGCGAAGCGCGTCGTCGGCGCGACCGTGATCGACGGCAGGTACGTCTATGTGCGCGGCCTCGGCGATCGCTACACGAACGCTCTGCTGAACGGCGCGCCGCTTCCGAGCCCCGAGCCCGACCGGCAGGCCGTCCCGCTCGATCTCTTCCCCTCGCTCGTCCTCAGCGACATCACCATCGTCAAGACGTTCACGCCCGACGTCCCCGGCGACTTCGTGGGCGGTTCGGTCCAGATCAACACGCGCGAGCTCCCGACCAGGTTCCTCCTCCAGGCATCGCTCTCGCTTGCTGCGAACACCCACAGCACGTTTCGAGATCGCCTGACCTACTCCGGATCGAGCACCGACTGGCTCGGGATCGACGACGGCGCGCGCGCGTTGCCCGGCGAGATCCCCGAGTACAAGGTGGCCCGCGGGATCCGCCGGCCGGACGGCGCGCTGATCACGAGGGACGACATCGCGGTCTACGGGAGGGCGATCAACTCGTCGATGGCGACCCGCCGGTCGTTCACGCCGCCGAACGGGAGCGGCAGCGTCGTCGTCGGTGACACCCTGAAGCTCCGCGGCGAGCAGCGCCTCGGCTACCTCGCCACGCTGAGCTATGGCCGGAAGTTCGCCCCGCGCGCCGACGAGATCAGCCGGACTTACGCGTTCGATCCCACGAGCGAGAGCGGC
Source organism: Sorangium sp. So ce176 (assembly GCF_051519835.1). Taxonomy (NCBI): domain Bacteria; kingdom Pseudomonadati; phylum Myxococcota; order Polyangiales; family Polyangiaceae; genus Sorangium; species Sorangium sp. So ce176. The sequence continues at coordinate 6,968,913 of NZ_CP150371.1, read as the reverse complement.
CTGAGGCAGCTCAACGACTCCGCGGTGGACAGCATCCGTGATCAGGTGTCCTGGGGGAGCTTCGCGAGCGTCACCTACACGCCCGATCGGGATCACAAGGTGATGCTCACCGCGCTCCACAGCCGCTCGTCGGACGACGTGGCGCTTCAGTCAAGGGAGGTCATCGAGGAGAGCGGCGGGGCGGTGTACCGCGACACGCTGCAGCGCTTCGTCTCCCGGGCGCTCACCCTGGGCCAGCTCTCGGGGGAGCATCGCATCGCGGCGCTCGGGAACGGCACGCTCGACTGGAAGGCGTCCGTCTCCCGGGCGACCTCGGACGAGCCCGACGCGAGGGAGAACGTCTACGCCAGGGACGACACGAGCGGCGCCTGGTCCTGGGACGACGGCACGCTGAGCGGATCGCACGTCTTCATCGATCTGGCAGACACGAACTACGGCGGGCAGCTCTCTTACGCGCTGCCGCTCATCCGTGGAGACGCCCCGACCCGCCTGAAGCTTGGCGGCCTGCTGAATTTCCGAAAGCGTGAGTTCGACGCGCGCCGGTTCCGGTTCAAGACGCTCCGGCTCGCCGACACGACCGTGCTGCGACAGGAGCCGGGCCCGCTGTTCTCGGACGAGAACATCGGCACCCTCTTCGAGCTGGAGGAGACCACACGCGACACGGACGACTACACGGCCAGCACCGATCTCTACGCGGGCTACGTGATGACCGACACCCACATCACGCGGTTTCTCCGGGCGATCCTCGGCGCCCGGATCGAGGCCTCCATGCTGTCGATGGATGTCCCGGATGATGCCGAGAAGAATATCGACAACAAGGACGTGGATGTCTTGCCCGCGGCCAGCCTCGTGTTCAAGACGAGCCCGAAGTCGAACCTCAGGTTCAGCGTGACCAGGACGCTCGCTCGACCCCAGCTCATCGAGCTCAGCCCGGCGCTGTCCCAGCCAGGATACAGCGCGCGGGAGGTGGAAGGCAATCCCGACCTGGAACGGACGCGCGTGGTGAACGGCGACCTCCGGTTCGAGCTCTTCCCGACCACCGGCGAGGTGGTGGCGACCAGCATCTTCTACAAGCACTTCGAGGACCCGATCGAGGAGATCATCAAGCCCAGCAGCGGCAAGGGGAGGCTGAGCTGGGCGAACGGGGACAGCGGCTATGTCGCGGGTCTCGAGCTCGAGATCAGGAAGAGCCTGGACTTCATCGACCCGCTCCTGCGGGACGTCACCGTGCTCGGCAATGTCACGCTCGCCACCTCGGAGGTCGAGATCAACCCCGAGCCGGACGAGGGAGGGATCGCGATCCAGAGCACCGCGACGCACCCGCTCCAGGGGCAATCCCCCTTCGTCGTCAACCTGGGGCTCGACTACAGCGGCGAGTCGACCGGCACGAGCGCCCGGCTCCTCTACAACGTGTTCGGCGCCCGGCTCCGGACGGTGGGGAAGAACATGCCGGACGAGTACGAGCAGCCGCGGCACCAGATCGATGTCACGGTCGCGCAGCGCCTCGGCGAGCACGTCGAGCTGAAGCTGGCCGGCGAGAACCTCATCGATGCTCCCGTCCGCGTCACGCAGGGCAAGGAGAGCACGGACGACAACATCGTGCTCGACTACCACGTTGGTACGACCGTTACCCTGAGCGCGGCACTGACTTATTGACCATATGCCACCCAATCGTCACGTGGCGACATCCACGATGTTGCCAGTGCGGACTAGCTTCGCCCTGGAGGTAAGAAGACCATGAGGACATCGAGAATTGCCTTGGTTTGCGCGTCGGCGCTCGCCGTCGCGATGGTTGCCGCTTGCGGCGATGACGAGGGCGGGCCGAGCCCGGCCAGCACGCCGTCGACGACCAGCGGCGGCGGCGACGGCGGTGGCGGCGACGGCGGCAATGGCGGTGGCGGCGCTGGCCCAGACTGCGCCAAGCCGGTGGAGGTGACCGAGGCGATCGAGGCGGACACGACGTGGAGCGCTGATAACTGCTACCTCATGAAGGGCGTCATCCTCGTCGAGGAAGGCGCCACCCTCACCATCGAGCCCGGCACGACCATCATGGGCGACAAGGAGAGCCTCGCGACGCTCGTCGTGAAGCCGGGCGCCAAGATCGACGCCAAGGGCACCGCCGACAAGCCGATCGTGTTCACGAGCCAGAGCCCGGAGGGCGAGCGCTCCGCGGGCGACTGGGGCGGCGTCATGCTGCTCGGCAATGCCCCCATCAACGTCCCTGGCGGCAAGGCGGAGGTCGAGGGCATCGTCGGCGTCGAGTACGGCGGTGATGTGGCGGACGACGACAGCGGTGTCCTCGAGTACGTCCGCATCGAGTTCAGCGGGATCCTGCTCTCTCAGGACAACGAGGTGAACGGCCTCACGTTCGCCGGCGTGGGCTCCGGGACGACGGTCGACCATGTGATGGTGCACCACACGCTCGACGACTGCTTCGAGTTCTTCGGCGGCACCGTCAACGCGAAGCACCTCCTCTGCGCGCAGAACGGCGACGACGGCTTCGACTGGGACCTCGGCTACACAGGGAAGCTCCAGTTCCTTGCCCTCCAGCAGGACCCCACGGTCGCCGACGAGACGAACGGCTTCGAGGGCGACAATGACGCGGATGGGTCCGAGAACACTCCAGTCAGCGAGCCGACGATCTACAACGTGACCCTGTGCGGCAAGGACAAGGACGTCGACAAGCAGCAGTACGGCATGCTGCTCCGCCGCGGGACCAAGGCCCATATCTTCAACACGATCGTGACCGGCTTCGAGGCGGGCCTGGATCTCAGGAACGAAGGGACCGAGGTGGAGCTCGCGAGCTCCATCATCTCGGGCAACGTCAACGCGGAGGCGAACATCGCTTACGAGGAGACCGACGTGAACGAGTCCACCGAGTCGAAGCTCGACGACGATGACGACGGCGGCGTGGACGAGGTCGCGTGGTTCGAGGGCGAGGAGACCAACAGCGTCGAGGATCCGGAGCTCGCCGACTGCTTCGCGGCCACGCCGGACTTGCGCCCGGCGGCCACACTCACCGAGAACGCAGCGACCCCGCCCGACGACGGCTTCTTCGACGCCGAGGCGGCCTATATCGGCGCCTTCAAGGCCGATGACACCTGGGCGACGGGCGCCTGGGTCTCGTTCGACGCCGAGTGAGGCCGCGCCGTCCGCCCCATCTCACACGGTCGCTCGGGGCGGACCGGATCTGCTTCACGCACAATGGCGAAGGCCGGCTCTTCAGCCGGCCTTCGTCGTCCCCAGCATTGCGGCTCCGCCGCAAACGCTCAGCGCACCCGCGGCGTGAAGCCGGACACGTGGCTCCGGTGCTCGCCGCACACGCCGCGCGCGTCCGGGCTGTCCTTGAATGACACCCTCCCGCACACCTCACAGATGCAGAGGTGTGCGCGATAGAACTCGCGATCGAGCAGGATGTCGGCAGCGAGCAAGCTGAGCACAATGTCACCGAGGAAGTCGATCTCGCGGGGCGAGGCGACCCAGACGGGACGGCCGCCGACAGCGGCCCGGCGGACCCTGCCGCCGTAGATCGCCGCGTTCAGGAATCGATCGTCGGCGACGGGCGCGATGAGCCCCCGCAGGGCCGTGATGACGCGGCCGCGGGCCTTGTAGATCAGCTCCTCTAGGTTGCTGCCGCCGTCGGCGCGCGGATCGAGCATGACGGGCGTCGCGCCGGGCTCGCGCACAATCTGCGGGCGCTTCATCAGGCCCGGGGTCACGAGGTGGTCGACGAACCAGTCCTGAAGGTCCTTGATCGTCCACTCGGACGCCGGCCACTCCAGGAACTCGAGCGCGCCGCGCAGGCCGGTGATGCTCTGGAGGCCGGGGTGGGTGGGGAAGCTCGGCAGGGTGCGGGATGTGTGCAGGCGCCGGGGTGAGCGACGACCCGCCTCGTCGATGTTGCGGCCGGAACCCATGTTCACCTCGAGGGCAGACCCCCGGTCCCGATGGATGCGAGCTCGTGCAGAGGCCACCATACCGAGGAAACAAGCACAACTTGTGCCGAACCTGGCGATCGGGGCGAGCTGGATTTCTCGGGACTTGCGCCCAGGGAAACCATGAACGTCGTGTAAGTGGCCGGCCACTGGCCGGCCAGGTTCTTGAACGGGTAAGATAGCTCCTGATGGACCACTCCACTGTCCGCGTCTCGGTTCCCCCCGAGCCCTCGGTTGCCGAGCCCGTGCCCGGCATCGTGCTGATTTTCTCGGGGAATCAGCCGCGATGCGCGCCGATCCCGCTGGACGGCGGCGCCGTCGTGGTGGGCCGCGGTGGCGTGGGCGGCGTGCCCCTCATGGACGACTCGCTGATGTCGCGGCGGCACGCGCGCATCGCGTACGACGGGACCGCGTGGACCGTGGAGGACCTCGGCAGCACCAACGGCACCTCGGTCAACGGCGAGCCCATCCGCGGCGAGGTCCGGCGGGAGGCGATCCAGGTCGTCGGCGCGGGGACGTCGGTGTTCCTCGCGCTGCCGGACATCCGGTGCTTCGCGCGCGGGGGCGTGCGCATCGAGAAGGAGAGCGTCCTCGGGCCCAGGCTCCAGCAGACCTACGACACCATCGTGCGCGCGGCGGCGGCGGGGGACAGCCTCCTCGTGACGGGCGAGAGCGGCACGGGCAAGGAGCTCGCGGCGCGCGCCTACCACGAGGCGGGGCCGCAGGCGCGCGGCCCGTTCGTGGCCGTCAACTGCGCGGCCATCCCGGAGGGGCTGGCCGAGCGGCTCCTGTTCGGCGCCCGCCGCGGCGCCTACTCCGGCGCGACGCACGACACCGAGGGCTACGTGCAGGCCGCCCACGGAGGCACGCTCTTCCTCGACGAGGTGGCGGAGCTCGACGCGGCGGTCCAGGCGAAGCTGCTGCGCACGATCGACACGCGGCAGGTGCTCGAGCTCGGCGCTGTCGCGCCTCACCCGGTGCAGATCAGGATCTGCGCAGCGACGCACGACCTGCGCGCCCGCGTCGCCCAGGGCCGCTTCCGTGACGACCTCTATTATCGCATTGGCCGTCCCGAGGTCCGGCTCCCGCCGCTTCGCGAGCGGATCGAGGAGATCCCCTGGCTGCTCGCGCAATGCGCGAAGGCTGTCGGAGCGGCCTTGCACGGCGCGACGCCGACGATTCACCATTCGCTGATCATCGCGTGCGCGCTGCGCCGCTGGCCAGGGAATCTGCGCGAGTTCGTGGGCGAGGCGCGGCGCGCGGTGACGCGCGCGCTCGACGAGGGGCGCCCATCGGTCGAGGCCAAGGATCTGGACCCGCTCGCGGGCGTCGGGCTCGGCCCGGAGTCGCTCGACGCGCACGCCCGGCAGACATCGAGCGATCTTCGACCGACGCCGGCGCGCGCGAGCCAGGCGCCGCCCGAAGATGAGATCGCCGGGGCGCTTCGCCTCGAGCGAGGCAATGTGTCTCGCGCGGCCAGCAGGCTCGGCGTGCACAGGAACCGAATTCGACGCTGGCTGGAGAAGAATGGCGTGGATCGTTCACATTTCGCCGAAGGGGGCGAGCTGCCCGATAACGACTGAGACGTGCCCGTCGACGTATGCACAAGCACACAAGCGGGTCAATGTCCGCGCCGCCTCGCTGGCAGCGTTTGCTCGCCTCGCCTCGGTCGGATGACGAAGTCGCGCCGGGCGTAGGCGGTTGAGCCCGACAGGGCGGCCGTTCCATACATTGCCTCCAGCGACCGCTGAGTCCCTCCACGTCATTGGAGCCTATGCGACGGCGCGCTCTCTCAGCGATGACGAGCCCGGTCGTCGCAGGGTTGCCTTCATCCGGCGACGCGGCGCCAGGCTCGATTCGACCTTATGGCATGTACAGGGTCTTTACAGGCCCCGTTATGCAGGATGTAATAGGGTGTGTAAGCCTCGTCCCCGGCGAGGTGCTGTCACGGTCACGGTCAAGTCAACGTGTCCGGCGCGCGCGGCGCGCCAGGTCGAAGCGCGCGGTGCGCCATCGCGACGCGCCATGAAGAGAGCTGCGGTGATGTGCCCGGTATGCTGCGCCTCGCGCTCGGTCCGTGTGTTCGAGTCCACGCGCGCGTCTCGCGGCCCGTGTGTTCGAGTCGGCGCGCGCGTCTCGCGTCGCGCGGCCCGCGTGCTCGAGTCCGCGCGTGTCGCGCGTCGGGGGATATCCACCTGCGGCGGGGCCGCGGCGCCCCCGTCGGACGCCCACGAGCGCCTACGTCTGCCGCCAGGAGGCTCGCGTGGCGCGAGGGACACGAGGAAGGGGGCGCGACGCAACAAGGCCATCTTGGGCTTGACCGAGCGGGCGGCTTCATCGATGAACAGGTACAGGGAGTTGCCTCTCGAGCCCTCGTGCGAGCTCCGATCCTACCGCGTCATGGGCGGGCGCCGCGCTTCGTGGCCCCGCCCGTGCGCTCCGCAGCGGAGCGCCTGCTCCCCTGCTCGCCGTCGGGCTATCCCGCAACGACGTCAGCAAACATTGAAACCCCCGGCTCCTGCGAGGTGGTCGACGTCATGCGTTCGCGCTTGAAATCGGCTGATCGCGGAGAGCCCAGCCAGGACGGCGGGCCTCCTGGTTGAACAGCCCTGGACACCATGACCGCGATCCGTAGATACGCATCGTCCGAAGAGGCGCCTGTAGGCCCGGGAACGCACATCGAGGGGCCCGCGAGCGGCGCCGCCTCGGGTCCCGGGGCAGGGCAGCAACCGAGCTCGGGAACCCGGCAGACGCACTCCCGACGTCGGCCGTTCCTGAGCCGCCTCCTGGCGGCGGGCGAGGCGATCGACGTGGGAGATCACGAGCGCGCGCGGGCCCTCGTGGAGGGCATCCTCCGGACAGAGCCCGATACGGGGGATGCCTCGGAGCGCATCTCGGGGGTGTTCGGCCGGGCGCTGCTCGCCCGCCTGGACGGAGATCGCTCCGGCGATGGCAACCTGTACCTGCGCAGCGCCGGTCCGCGGGACATGCTCGCGGCGTTTCAGCTCCTCGTGCACGCGACGCCGCTCATCCGGTTCGGCTACCTCAGCGCCAACGCGGCCATCGTCGAGGCGTTCCAGGGTGAAGACGAGGTCCATGTCATCGACATCGGCGTCGGCGGCGGGACGCAGTGGCCTTTCCTGCTACATCGGCTGGCGTCGCGCCCGGGCGGCCCGCCGCGGGTCCGCCTCACCGGGATCGACCTGCCGTGCCGGGGCCCTGATCCCGAGCAGCGGCTGCGCTGGGCGGGCGCGTTCATCGGGGGCTGGGCGGAGCGGCTGAACGTCCCCTTCGAGTTCCACGGCGTCGCCTCCTCGGTGGAGCGCGTCGACTGGACCCGTATCGCGGCGCGCTCCGCGGCGCCCATCGCCGTGAACGCCGCCTTCGCATTGCACCACGTGCCGGACGCGTCGGTGCACCCGACCGCGAACCGCGACACAATTCTCACCAGGATCCGCGGGCTGTCGCCGCGCGTGCTGACGCTCGTCGAGCCGGACGTGGAGCACAACGCGCTCCAGTTCCTCCCGCGGCTGTCCGAGGCGATCGCCCATTACTATGCGGTATTCCAGGCGCTCGAGGCGCTGCTCCCGCCGCACATCGCCGCGCGCGAGACCATCGAGCAGGTCTTCTTCGGGCAGGAGGTGATGAACGTTGTGGTGGGGGAGGGGGCGGCGCGGGTCGAGCGGCACGAGCGCCGGGGCGCCTGGCAGCGCCGCCTCCGCATGAACGGCTTCGAGCCGCTGCGCGTCTCGCCCCACGAGCCGCTGGTGCGCGGAGGGCTCCGCCTGAACCAGGGGTTCGACGTCCGGACGGACGAGCCGGCGCTCCTGCTCATGCGCAACGGGGTATCCATCGTGGCCGCGTCGGCGTGGCGGCCGCGGCAGGTCCCGCCGCCCTCGCGGTTCATCTCCGGGCTGTTCCGCCGGGCCGGCTGAGCGCTCCGCTGCCCGGAAACGCAGGCGACGCGAGCGGCGCTCGCCCTCAAGGCCCCTGGGCCGCGAGCGCCGCCCAGAGCACCAGCGCGCCGATCGCGACGGCCGCAAGGACGAGCCACGAGGCGAGGCGCCTGCGCGGGAGCATGGCGCCCGGGCCGTGGAAGAGCTCGGGAGCGCGACCGGCAAGGCCCTCGGCCTCGGGCTCAACCTCGCGCGGAGGGAGCGGGCTCAGGCCCTGAAGCCTGACCATATCGAAGAGCACAGAGCCGCGCGCCTGCGCTCGCGCGAGCCGCTCCAGCATCTCACGACGGCAATGGAGACAGAACATCGACGCGTCGCCCTCGACGTCATCGAGGCCGAACTCCCGTAGCTTCTGCTGTTCCCAGCTCTCCCTTGCTTGCCGCGCCTCGCGCAGATCGTCGGCTCGACGGCCGTGGTGGTGTGGGCTGTCCTTGGCGCTCATCGCTGCTCCTGATCCCTGCCGCAACGTGCGACTCCTACCAGGATCTATTCCAGTTAGCTGCGTGAAATTCTCTCGCGACGCGCTCCGAGGGGCCCGCAACCCGCGTCCCGGCGCGCGGCGCCGAGCAGGCGCCTTCCGCGAGAGGCCTGCGGCTGCTCACGGCTGCTCGGGTTTGCTCGGGTTTGCTCGGGTTTGCTCATGTGGCTTACGGCTGCCGGGGAATTTCGTCACGAAGACACGGAGGTTCTCTGCGTCTGGTTCGGTCAGCTCATGTCGCTACATCGCAGCCGGCGATCCGTGGTGGCGTGCATTCCCCTGCGCGATGGGAAATTCCATCGTTCTGCGGATGCGTGCGTGGATGCACGAGGTGCATGAGAGGTAGCCACCGCACTGCACGGAGTTCATGGACCGGTGGCGCGCGATCGGACGGGCGAGCCCATGGGATGTGGTGCCTCCCTGGTAAAAATAGAAATAAAGAATATTCGTCCGCATGTGTTGCGTAGAACACAGGCCCGGCGTCGAGCGATGGCCGATTTCGCCGAGGGCGAAGCACGCGCCGCGCGGGTCTCCTTGCCCGAGGTCCAGGCTGCCGGAGAGCGCGGCGCCGAGCTCAGCGCGTGACGAGCACCTTGAGGGCGCCTGGCGCCGCCGCGGCCTGCAGCGCGTCCGCGGCGCGCTCGAGCGGGAGCCGGGCCGACACAAGGGAGCGGACGTCGATGCTGCGGTCCTCGAGGGCGCGCAGCGCGGGCTCGAACAGCCCGCAGCGAGACCCGACGACCGTGATCTCATGGACGACGAGCTCGGCGAGGTGGACGCTGGAGAGCCCGGCCACCGTGCTCTTCAGCACGAGCGTGCCGCGCGGTCGGGTCGCGCGGACCGCCCTCGCGAACCCCTCGGCCGAGCCCGTGGCCTCGACAACGATCTCGGCCGGCTCGCCTGCCCACGCGCCCCGCCGAGGCGCAGCGCCGGCGTCCGCCTCGCCCGCGGCCTCGGCGAGAAGGAGCTCGGTCGCGATGCCCCGCGCGCGCAGCAAGGCGAGCTTCTCCTCGTGCTTGCCGACAGCGAGGACGCGGGCGCCCGCCTGCTGGAGCACCTGCGCGATGAGCAGGCCGAGCTTCCCGTCGCCGAACACGAGCGCGGACGTGCCCGGCGCCACGCGCACCTGCTCCAGGATCGCGAACGCCGCCGCGAGCGGCTCCGTGAACACCGCCTCCTCGTCGTCGATGCGGTCGTCGACCGCGTGGAGGTTCGCGACGGGCACCGCGACGCGCTCCGCCAGCGCGCCGTCCGCGCCGACGATGCCCATCACCGTGCGCGCCGGGCAGTGCCGCCCCAGCCCGCGCGCGCACGTGCTGCAGCGGCCGCACGCGAAGTTGATCTCTCCCACCACGCGGCGACCCCGCCACGCGGCAGGCCCGTCCACGACGTCGCCGACGAACTCGTGCCCGAGCGTGCCATGGAAGCCCATGTACCCCCGGACAATCTCGAGATCCGTGTTGCAGATGCCCGCGCACCGCACCTCGACCACGGCCATGCCGGCCGTGGTCGAGGGGGGCTCGCGGTCGACGACGCGCGCGACAGTGCCGTCCCAGACCAGCGCGCGCACGGACGAGCCCTAGCTCGCCGCCAGCGACAGCCGGCGCTTCGCCGGCTGCATCAGGTACGCGTCGACCGCCTCCGCGGCCTTGCGCGCCTCCGCGATCGCCCAGACGACGAGGCTCTGGCCGCGCGACATGTCGCCCGCGGCGAAGACGCCCTCCACGCTCGTGCGCCCGCCCGGGGCCTTCACGTTGCCGCGCTGGTCCATCGCCACGCCGAGCTGCTCGATCAGGCCCTCGCGCTCGGAGCCGACGAAGCCCATCGCGAGCAGGACGAGCTCGCACGGGATCTCGAAGTCGCTCCCCGGGACGGGCACGAACTTCCCGCCCTCCAGGATCACCCGCGTCGCCTTGAGCGCGCGGACGTGCCCGCGCTCGTCCCCGAGGAACGCCGTCGTCGACACCGACCAGTCCCGCTCGCCGCCCTCCTCGTGCGAGGACGACGTGCGGAGGATGAGCGGCCACGCCGGCCACGGGTTCGTCAGGGAGCGCTGCTCCGGCGGGCGCGGCAGGAGCTCGAGCTGCGTGACGTGCGCCGCGCGGTGGCGGTGGCTCGTGCCGAGGCAGTCCGAGCCGGTGTCGCCGCCGCCGATGACGACCACGCGCTTGCCCGTCGCGAGGATCGCCTCGCTCTCCGGGATCACGTCGCCGGCCACCCGCTTGTTCTGCTGGGTCAGGAAATCCATCGCGAAATGGACGCCCTTCAGCTCCCGGCCCGGCACCGGCAGGTCGCGCGGCCGGCGCGCCCCGCCGCAGAGCACGATGGCGTCGTACTGCTCGCGCAGCGCGTCGCCGGTGATGTCGACCCCGCAGTGCACGCCCGTGCGGAAGGTCACCCCCTCGGCCTGCATCTGCTCCATGCGCCTGTCGATGAGGTGCTTCTCCATCTTGAAATCGGGGATGCCATACCGGAGCAGGCCGCCGATGCGGTCGTCGCGCTCGAAGAGGGTCACGTCGTGCCCCTTGCGCGCGAGCTGCTGCGCGGCCGCGAGGCCGGCGGGCCCCGATCCGATCACGGCGACCTTCTTGCCCGTGCGCTGCTTCGCGATGACCGGCACGATCAGGTTCCGCTCGAACGCGCGATCGGCGACGCCGCGCTCGACGTTCTTGATCGTGACAGGCGTGCCCTCGATGTTCAGCACGCACGCCGCCTCGCACGGCGCCGGGCACACGCGCCCGGTGAACTCGGGGAAGTTGTTCGTCGCGTCGAGCGCCGCGATCGCCTCGGGGAGGCGCTCGCGGAACATGTGATCGTTCCAGTCGGGGATCAGGTTCCCGAGCGGGCAGCCGTCGTGACAGAACGGGATGCCGCAATCCATGCACCGCGCTGCCTGATCGCGCAGCTCGGGGTCAGGGATCGGGAGCTCGAACTCCTGCCAGTCGTTCAAACGCTCGGAGACGGGCCGCTTCTTGATGTCGACCCGCTGGATCTCGAGGAAGCCTCGTACCTTACCCATGGGCGGCCGACCTCTCTCCCGTGCTCGCGGGACCCGCGTTGGCGGGGATGTAACGTCCAGTGGAAACGTAGGGGGTGGAGGGTGAAAGGAGGGACACGATCCCGTCGGTCGCGTCCGCCCCGTTGGTCGCGGGCGCGGAAGCGGCCTCGAGGGCGCGCCGGTACTCGCTCGGGACGACCTTCACGAACTTCGGCAGGACGGCCTGCCAGGCGTCGAGCAGCTCGGTCGCCTTGCGGCTGCCCGTCCGCCGCACGTGCTCCTCGAGCAGCGCCCGCACCGACTCGGCGTCGGCCGCTGTCATCGTCTCGAGCGCCACCATCTCCTTGTTGCAGCGCGCCTCGAACAGCGCGTCCTCGTCGAAGACGTAGGCGAGCCCGCCGCTCATGCCGGCGCCGAAGTTGCGGCCGGTGGTGCCGAGGATGATCACGGTGCCGCCCGTCATGTACTCGCAGCCGTGGTCGCCCACGCCCTCGACGACGGTGGTGGCCCCGCTGTTCCGGACCGCGAAGCGCTCGCCGGCGCGGCCGTTGAAGAACGCGCGGCCGCCCGTCGCGCCGTAGAGCACGACGTTGCCGACGATGACCTGATCGTCCGCCTTGAACGGCGCCTCGCGCGGCGGGCGCACCGCCACGACGCCGCCCGAGAGGCCCTTGCCGACGTAGTCGTTCGCGTCGCCCTCGAGCTCGATCGTCATGCCGCGCGAGGCGAAGGCGCCGAAGCTCTGGCCGGCGCTGCCGGCGCACTTCACCACGATGCTGTCCTCGGGCAGCCCGGCGCCGCCGTGGCGGCGCGCGATCTCGCCGCTCAGCATGGCGCCGAGCGTCCGATCCGAGTTCCGCACGCGGGTCTCGATGACGACAGGCGGGCCGCCGTCGATGGTCGCGCGCGCCTGCTCGATCAGCTTGAGATCGAGCACCCGGTCGATCTTGTGATCCTGCAGCTCGACGCAGTGGGTCGGGCTCGTGAGGGCCTCCTTCGGGCGGTAGAGCACCTCGGAGCAGTCGATCTTCCTCGCCTTCGCGTGGAGCCCGGTGCGCCGCTGCACGATGCAGTCGGAGCGCCCGACCATCTCGGTCAGCGTGCGGAAGCCCAGGCTCGCCATGATCTGCCGGAGCTCCTCCGCCACGTAGAAGAAGAAGTTGATGACGTGCTCCGGCGCACCCGTGAACTTCTTGCGGAGCTCCGGGTCCTGCGTGGCGATGCCGACCGGGCAGGTGTTGAGGTGGCACTTGCGCATCATGATGCAGCCCGCCGCGACGAGCGGCGCCGTGGAGAAGCCGAACTCCTCGGCGCCGAGCAAGGCGGCGAACGCCACGTCCCGGCCGGTCATCAGCTTGCCGTCGGTCTGCACGATGGCGCGGCCGCGGAGCCCGTTCATCACGAGCACCTGGTGCGCCTCGGCCAGCCCGAGCTCCCACGGCACGCCCGCGTGGTGGATCGACGTGAGCGGGGAGGCGCCGGTGCCGCCCGAGTCGCCGCTGATCAGCACGACGTCGGCGTGCGCCTTCACGACGCCCGCGGCGATCGTGCCGACGCCGGCCTCGGCGACGAGCTTCACGCTGATGCGCGCCTTCGAGTTGATGTTCTTCAGGTCGAAGATGAGCTGCGCGAGGTCCTCGATCGAGTAGATGTCGTGGTGCGGCGGCGGCGAGATCAGCGTCACGCCGGGCGTCGAGTGGCGCACCTTCGCGATCACCGCGTCGACCTTGTGGCCCGGGAGCTGGCCGCCCTCGCCGGGCTTGGCCCCCTGCGCCATCTTGATCTGCAGCTCGTCGGCGTTGACGAGGTACTCGGCGGTGACGCCGAACCGCCCCGAGGCGACCTGCTTCACCGAGCTGCGCTTCGAGTCGCCGTTCGAGAGCCGGAGGAAGCGCGACGGGTCCTCGCCGCCCTCGCCCGTGTTCGACCGCGCGCCGATGCGGTTCATCGCGATGGCGAGCGTCTCGTGCGCCTCGGCCGAGATGCTCCCGAAGGACATCGCGCCCGTGGCGAAGCGCTTGACCAGCGATGCGGCGGGCTCGACCTCCTCGATCGGCACCGGCGGCCCCGCGGGCTTGAAGTCCCACAGGCCGCGGAGCGACATCGGGTGCTCCTGCTGCTCGTTGATGACCGCCGCGTACTCGCCGTAGCTCTTCGCGTCGTTGAGGCGGACCGCCCGCTGGAGCGTCGAGACCGACTGCGGCGTCCAGAGGTGCCGCTCTCCGAACACGCGGAAGTGGTGGTGGCCGCCGACGTCGAGGTGCGCGCGCGCCCGCTCGCCGTACGCCGCCTGGTGGCGCGCGAGCGTCTCCTCGGCGATCTCGCGCAGCCCGACGCCGCGGACGCGCGACGCCGTGCCGGTGAAGTACGCGTCGATGACGATCTGATCGATGCCGATCGCCTCGAAGATCTGCGCGCCCTGGTAGCTGGAGAGCGCGCTGATCCCCATCTTCGACATGATCTTCAGGATGCCCTTCTTGAGCGCCTTCACGTACCGCGAGCTCGCCGAGGACGGCGAGAGGTCGCCGAGGGTCTTGTCGCGGCACATCGCCGCGATCGACTCGAACGCCATGTACGGGTTCACCGCGCCCGCGCCGTAGCCGATGAGCAGCGCCATGTGACCGACCTCACGCGCCTCGCCGGTCTCGACGATGATGCCGGCGCGCGTGCGCGTCCCCTCGTTGATGAGGTGGTGGTGCACGGCGCCCATCGCCAGCAGGCTCGGGATCGGGGCGAGCGTCTCGTCGATGCCGCGGTCGCTGAGGATGAGGATGCTCGCGCCGTCGGCGATCGCGCGGCTCGCGTCCTTGCACAGCTTCGCGAGCGCGGTGCGCAGGTTGTCCTCCGGGTCACCGTCGACAGCGAAGTACATCGGCAGGGTCGCCGCCCGGAAGTCGGGGAAGACGTTCTTGCGCAGCTTGGACAGATCGTCCTGGGTGAGGATCGGGTGCGGCAGCTCGAGCATCCGACACTGGCGGGGCGTCTCCTCGAGGAGGTTGCCCTCGCCGCCGACGCAGCTCACGAGCGACATCACGATCTCCTCGCGGAGCGGGTCGACCGGCGGGTTCGTGACCTGGGCGAAGAGCTGCTTGAAGTAGCGGAAGAGGAGCTGGGGCTTCTCGGAGAGGACGGCGAGCGGGATGTCGATGCCCATCGACCCCACCGGCTCCTCGCCGAGCGTGGCCATGGACGCGAGGATCATCCGCAGATCCTCCTCGGTGTAGCCGAAGGCCTGCTGCAGGGTCCGGAGCTCCGCGTGGGGGACGGTGTAGAGGCTCGGCACGTCCTCGAGGGCGCGCAGGTCGATCTTGTTCTCGGCGACCCACGCCGCGTACGGCTTCTGCGTCGCGACGCGGCGCTTGATCTCGTCGTCGCTGACGACGCGACCCTCGCTCGTGTCGACGAGGAACATCTTGCCCGGCTGGAGCCGCCCCTTCTGGATGACGCGCGCCGGCTCGATGTCGAGCACGCCGAACTCGCTCGCCAGCACGACGAGCCCGTCGCTCGTCACGACGTACTTCGCGGGGCGCAGCCCGTTGCGGTCGAGCGTCGCGCCGATCAGCCGCCCATCGGTGAAGCACAGCGCCGCGGGGCCGTCCCAGGGCTCGATCAGGCAGCCGTGGTACTCGTAGAAGGTCTTCTTCTCGGCCGACATGTCCGGGTCGAGCGCCCAGGCCTCGGGCACGAGCATCATCATCACGTGCGGGAGCGACCGGCCGCTCGCGAGCAGGAAGTCGACGACGTTGTCGAGCGCCGCCGAGTCGGACCCGCCCGGGCGGATGATCGGCTTGAAGTCCTCGATCGCGTTCGCGAACACATCGCTCTTGAGCAGCGCCTCGCGGGCGCTCATCCACGCGGTGTTGCCGCGGACGGTGTTGATCTCGCCGTTGTGCGCGATGACCCGGTACGGGTGCGCGCGCTCCCACGTGGGGAAGGTGTTCGTGGAGAAGCGCGAGTGCACCATCGCGAGCCGCGACACGGTGCGCTTGTCGGAGAGGTCGGGGTAGAACGCCGAGACCTGCTCCGCGAGCATCAGGCCCTTGTAGACGACCGTGCGCGACGAGCAGGAGGCGATGTAGAAGTCGTCGGCGTGCGCCGTGCGGCCGGCGCGCTTGCGGATCGCATAGAGGACCTGCTCGAACGACTGGCGAGGCGCGACCCTGCCGATGAAGAGCTGGCGGATCGCGGGGCGCGAGTCGCGCGCGACCGGGCCGATCGCCCCGTCGTCGATGGGGACGTCGCGCCACCCGAGGACGCGCTGGCCGTGGTGCACGACGGCGGCCTCGAGGATCGCCTCGCACTGGCGGCGGCGCGCCGGGCTCTGCGAGAAGAACACCGTCGCAACCGCGTAGTCGCCGGGAGCAGGCAGCGCGATGCCCAGGGCCGCGAGGGACGCGGCGAACAGCTCGTGCGGGATCTGGAGGAGGACGCCCGCGCCGTCGCCGGTGCAGGGGTCGCAGCCAGCGGCGCCGCGATGGGTTAGATTTTCGAGGATCTCGAGCGCTTGGCAAACGACCTCGTGCGTCGCTTCACGTCGGAGCGTGGCGACGAATCCGAGACCGCATGCGTCGTGTTCGAAAGCCGGATCGTAAAGACCTTGTCGTTGGGGCAGAGGCATGGTGCTGACTTCACACGCGCGTAGCACATGTGGCACAAGGATTGGAGCCCTAGTTAATGCGCCGCGCCAGCTCCGGCGGAATCGGGCGTAAATCGGGCATAAAATTGAGCGTGGCTCGGGGGCGTGGTCCCCCGCTCCGGGGCCGGACGGGGGGAGGGCGGCGGCGCTCGGCAGTGGACGCGCGACGTCGCCCGTGGTCTGTGGGTGGGGCTGGCCGGCCCGCTGGCTCGGCCGCCGGCGACGAGTCGTTAGGATGAAGCTCTTCGCACTCAGTGATCTCCACGTCGGCTATGCGGAGAACCGGTGGGCCATCGAGCGCGTCACGCCGCGGCCGAACGACTGGCTCATCCTCGCTGGGGACCTCGGGGAGACGGAGCAGCACCTGCTCTACGTGCTCGACACGCTGGGCCCGCGGTTCAAGCAGCTCGTGTGGACGCCGGGCAACCACGAGCTCTATACGATGCCGAGTGAGCGCGGCGGGCCGCGCGGGCAGGATCGGTACGATCGGCTGGTCGAGCTGTGCCGGAGCCGCGGCGTGATTACGCCGGAGGACCCCTACGTGGTTTGGGAGGGCGAGGGCGGGCCGCACGTCCTCGCGCCGCTGTTCCTGCTCTATGACTACAGCTTCCGACCGGCCGACGTGCCCGAGCGCGACGCGGTGGCGTGGGCGGTGGAGAGCGGCATCCTCTGCAGCGACGAGGAGCTGCTCGACCCGGCCCCGTACGAGAGCCGGCCGGCGTGGTGCCGGGCTCGCCTCGCGCAGACGGAGGCTCGACTCGCCGCGATCGGAGGGCGCCCCACGGTGCTCATCAACCACTTCCCGCTGCGCGAGGAGCTCGTGCGCTTGCCGCGCATCCCGCGCTTCTCGATCTGGTGCGGGACGCGGCGCACGCACGATTGGCACACGAGGTTCCGCGCGCGCGTGGTCGTGTCGGGCCACCTCCACATCCCGCGCACCGACTGGATCGATGGTGTTCGTTTCGAGGAGGTATCGTTTGGTTATCCGCGCCAGCGCCCCGCCGACCGCACCGCCGACAGGTGCCTGAGGGAGATCCTGCCGGGACCGGCGGCCGCGGCGCGGCCGGAGGCATAGATGCTCGAGATCGGTCCTGGCGCCGCGCACCTCTGGTACGTCTTCTCCGACGCGGTCCGCGACGAGGCCCTGCTCGCGGCGTACCACCGGCTGATGGCGCCGGACGAGGCGACCCAGCAGGCGCGCTTCCTGTTCGCCGGCAACCGGCACGAGTACCTGCTGACGCGGGCGCTCGTGCGCACGGTCCTCTCGAAGTACGCGGACGTCGCGCCCGAGGCGTGGACGTTCGTCCGGAACGAATTTGGCCGGCCCGAGATCGCGGGCCCGCCGGGCGTGCCGCCGCTCCGGTTCAACCTGTCGAACACGCAGGGGCTCATCGCCTGCCTGGTGGCGCTGGACCGCGACGTGGGCGTCGACGTCGAGGACACCGAGCGCGCGAGCAGCGCGACGGAGATCGCCGACCGGTTCTTCTCGCCCGCCGAGGTGCGCGCGCTGCGCGCGCAGCCGCCGGAGCTGCAGCGGGCGCGCTTCTTCGAGTACTGGACGCTCAAGGAGTCGTACATCAAGGCGCGCGGGATGGGGCTCGCGATCCCGCTCGACCGCTTCTCGTTCCACCTGGACGACGGGCCGACCATCGGCATCTCGTTCGATCCGCGGCTCGACGACGACCGCGCGGCCTGGCAGTTCGCGCTCTACCGGCCGTCGGCGCGGCACACGATGGCGGTCGCGCTCCGCCGGGGGAGCGACCCGCCGCTGTCGATCGAGCTGAGGGAGACGGTGCCGCTGCTCGACAGGGGATGAGCCGCGGCGGTCGCCGCCCAGGGGGCGGCGCGCCGTCAGTCCGGCCGCTCGATCGAGAGCTCGACGTTGCGCCACGAGGGGTCGCCGCTGCCGTCGCGGCCGAAGCCGGAGGTTACGTCCACGACGGCGCGACGGCGCCCCTCGGCGGCGACAGGGTCGTCGTCGACGGCGTAGTCGAGGGCGACGCCGCGGATGGCGAGGTGGCCGTTGTCCTCGTCCCAGATCTCGATCACGCGCACCTGGTGCGGGTAGTCGGCGAGCGCGGAGGTCTCGAGCTCCCAGTAGGCGTGCCCGCCGCTCGGCCTCACCTCGGTGACGCGATGCACGTGCGTGTGGCCGGCGAGGTGGAGCAGCACGTTGTCGTAGCGGCCCACGAACGCCTGCCATGCGTCGGGGGTGAGCGCGCCGGGCACGGTGGGCGCGCCCGTCCCCGCGAACGAGCCGTCGCCGAGCAGGCGCGACGCGTGGTGGGAGGCGAGGATGACCCACCTGCCGTCGCGCTGCGCTCGGTCGAGCGCCGGTTCGATGAACCGATCGACGTCGTCCTGGACGATCACGCCGCCCGGCCCGCCGGTCTCGGCGGCCGTGTCGAGCACGACGACGCGCAGGGGCGTGTCCTCCACGTCGAACTCGTAGAACGCCTTGCCGTACGCGCGCGTGTCCGGCCCGATCCCGTGCCCGTCGCCGGACGCCGCGAGCTGATCGAGCAGGGCGGGCCGGCTCAGGAATGCCCGCTGCGGGTCGGGGATGACCTCGCCGGTGACAACCGGGCCGCCGGGGAGCGACCAGTCGCGCGTCCCGCCGTCCGACGTGCTCCCGATGGGTAGCTCGGCGCGGGTGTCCACCGGGAAGTTCCCCTGGTGCAGGACGTCGTGGTTGCCGGTCACCCAGCGCCACGGCACGAGCAGCCCCTCGGCGAAGAACGGGTCCTTGGGATCGTTGCCCGGGCCCTGCACCGGGTCGTCGTCGGCGCCGGAGTCGCACTCGACGCGCTCGGCGCCGTCGAGGATGGCGGTGAACCACGAGATCTCGTTCGTCTGCGCGCTGTCGGCGTTGTCGCCGCCGAGCAGGACGAAGTCGATCGGCGTGCTCCGGTGGAGCGCGTTGATCGTGCGGACGGCGGCGTTGAGGATCCGGCACTCGTGCCCTTCCTGCGGGCGGAACGCCGACGCGAAGGGGCCGGGCCCGTCGAAGATCGCGAGCCGGGCGGGCGACTCGTCGTCGGCGAGCTGGGTGTCGGCGAGGTGGACGAAGCGCGTGAGGCGCCTCGGCCGCGGGCCCTGCGGCGGCGGCGGGGCGCCGTCGAGCGTGGCCGGCGCGAGCGGCTGCCCCGGCCCTACCTCGACCTCGCCGTAGCCCGCCGCGAGCAGCGCCTCGATCTCCGCCGGCACAGCGGGGTTCCTCTCCGGCGGATCGAGCACCGCGGAGCGCGGCACCAAGGTGCGATCGGTCGTCAAGGGCGGCGCGCCGCGGAGCGCCGGCAGCGGCTCCGGCGCAGGGAGGGGCGCTGGCGCGACGGACTCCTCCGACGCGCAGGCCGCGATCGCGAGCGCAAGGAAGAAGAGCGCCGCGGGGCGGCCCCGGCGCACGCGCGGGATCGGCGGCCTGCCGTGCTCTGCCGCGCTGGCGCCCACAGCTCGTGTCTGGATCATCGCTTCCTTACATGACAACACGACAGCGCCTGATCAACCCGATCGAGAAATGTTCACCCTGGCGGTAGCGGCGTTGTCGACGGCGGGCGCCGATGGAGGGCACGAGGGGTGTCCCGAGCGAGCGTGGTGCATCTCACGCCCTGCGGCAGGACGTCGCAGGCGTCACGCGGATGCGTACGAGCGGGCTGAGCCATGGTAGGGCGATGTCGCGGCCCTCGCGCCGGCTGCTGCTAGGATGCGGCGCGTCCGGGCTCCGGGCGCTCTCCCGAGGTCATCCATGGTCCTTTCGCGATTCCTGGGCTGCGCGCTCGCGGCGGCGACGCTGGCGAGCTGCGGCGAGCCCGATCCCATCATCGAGACCCGTTATGATGCGTACGAGGGGGACGCCTACCCGAACCGGCGCCCCGCGATCGAGATCCCCGAGGGGGGAATGGGCGTGGTGAGCGATAGCCTCTCTGACACGATCTCCCTCGTCTCGCTCGCGACGGGAGAGCGGTTCGGCGTTCACCCCGTGGGCCGCGATCCCGTGACGATCGACGGGCCTCATCACGTGGCCGTGGACCCCTCGGGGGACGCCGTCTATGTCGCGCTTTCGTATCCTGCCCTCGCGGGCACGATCGGCCCCCACGCGACCCACGGCGAGAGCGTGATGTCAGGCTATGTCCAGAAGCTCGCGCTCGACGACATGCGCGTCCTCGGGCAGGTGCGCGTCGAGACCAACCCGGGTGATCTCGTGATCTCCGAGGACGGCAGCCGCCTCGTCGTCTCTCATTTCGATCTCAAGCGCGTGATCGACAACCCCGGCGACATCGAGGCGCAGCGCTCGTCTCTCGCGGTGATCGATCCCCAGCAGGTCCTCCTCTCGGGCTCTGCCGAGCCGGTGATCATCCCGGTCTGCAGGGCCGCCCACGGGATCGTCCTCTCGCGCCCGGACGGCGCGCGCGCCTACGTCGCTTGCTATAGCGAGGACGTCCTCGCGATCGTCGACCTCACGGACCCCACCGCCGAGGTGAAGCGGGTGCCCGTGGGGCCGAGCCCGTCCCGCAGCCCCGATCCGTCCTACGGGCCTTACGCCGCCGCGATGTCGCCCGATCAGAAGACCATCGCCGTGAGCAACACGAAGAGCAGGGACGTACGCTTCTTCGATGTCGCGTCGGAGACGTTCGACGATTCCCTGACGATGCCCTTCTTCGGCGCGCCCTACTTCGTCGCGTGGACCGCCGACGGGAGCCGCATCTACGTGCCGACGCAGGTGCCCGACGCGATCACGCTGGTCGGCGTGGACCCGGGGAACAGCGAGGCCGTCTCCCGGCAGCTCTCCGGGGAATGCTTCAGGCCGCACCTCGCGGACCTCGACGAGGAGCACGGGCTCTTCGTCGTCTGCGAGGGGGATCAGACCACCACCCCGGGCCGGGTGCTCCGGCTCGACCCCGCGACGCTGGAGACGCGCAGCGACACCCAGGTGGGCCTCTATCCCGACGCGTTCGCGCGCGTCGCGGCGGAGGCGCCGTGAGGGCGCCCAAAGGCCTCGCGGCCGCGCTCGCCTGCGCGGCGCTCGCCTGTGGCGTCTGCGGATGCACGGGCGATCCCGAGACGAAGATCGTCGACGCGACCGCCGTCGAGCACGGCGCGGCGCTCTTCCGCGACCCGTCCGTCGCGGAGACGAGCTTCAATCGTTATTCGTGCGCTACCTGTCATGAAGCCATCCCCGGCGAGGCGGGGGACGCCATGCTCCCCGGGGCCCCGCTCGCCGGCGCGGTGAATCGCCCGCATTACTGGGGCGGGCAGGAGGTCGATCTCCTCGCCGCGATCAACCATTGCCTCTATTACTTCATGACGAAGGACCTGCCCTGGACCGCCGACGACGAGGCCGCCCAGGCCATGTACGCCTACCTGGAGTCGCTGCCCGGCGACGGCGCGGCGGCCGATGCCGTCCGCTTCACGCCTGTGTTCGCGCTGGGCCAGCCGCCGCCCGGGGACCCGAAGAACGGCGAGCTCATCCACGAGCGCGCCTGCGCCTCGTGCCACGGCCGCGCTCGCTCGGGGGAGGGGAGGCTCGTCGCGCGCGCTCCGGCGCTGCCAGATCAGACGCTCGACGAGCACCCGCTCGGCGAGTACACGGAGGCCGATCGGCTGCTGGTCTTCGTCGAGAAGGTCCGGCATGGGGGGTTCCTCGGCTACGGCGGGCAGATGCCGCCTTTCTCTCTCGAGGTCCTCTCGGACGAGGAGTTCGGCGATCTCCTCTCGTTCTACGAGCTGCCCTGACACGCCGTGAAGCGCGCCGAGAAAGCCGCGAGGATCGGCGAGGTCCTCGATCGATTGTACCCGCAGCCCGCCATTCCGCTCGTCCACGAGGATCCGTATTCGCTCCTCGTCGCGGTGATGCTCAGCGCCCAGACGACGGACAAGATGGTCAACGCGGTGACGCCGGCGCTCCTCGCGCGCGCCCGGACGCCCGCGGAGATGGCGGAGGTGCCTGTCGAGGAGATCGCCCGGCTCATCCGGACGGTCGGGCTCGCGCCCACCAAGGCGAAGAACCTGAAGGCGCTGAGCGAGCGGATCGCGCGCGAGCACGGCGGCGTCGTCCCCGCCTCGTTCGAGGCCCTGGAGGCGCTGCCGGGGGTCGGCCACAAGACGGCCTCGGTGGTCATGGCGCAGGCGTTCGGCCACCCCGCCTTCCCTGTCGATACCCACATTCACCGGCTCGCGTTCCGCTGGGGGCTGTCGTCCGGAAAGAACGTGGTCGAGACGGAGCGCGATCTCAAGCGCACGTTCCCTCCGGAGCAGTGGAACAAGCTCCACCTGCAGCTCATCTATTTCGGCCGCGAGCACTGCCCGGCGCTGCGCCACGACCCGGCGAGTTGCCCCATCTGTAGCTGGGCCGCTCGCCGGCGGCGCTGAGCGCGGCGCCCCTTTGACCCAGCGGGCAGCCGGCGTACGCTGCGGCTGGCGCACGCGTCCCGCCGTCGGGAAGGGCGCCAGGCTATCCGGAGCGCCGGCGGCCGTCAAGCAGGGCGCACCGCGCCGGCGAGGTCAGGAACGCGGGCGCGGGCGCGTTCCGCCGGCCGCTCGCCGCGCCGTGGCATCGCCCGTTTCGCGCGCGCTCCGGTGCGGATCCCCGTCGCCGCGGGCGTGCGGTTCGAGTAAGGCATCCCGGTGGCAAAGATGGGATTTGAGATCATCGGGACGGGGCACCACGTGCCCGGCGAACCTGTCACCAACGACGACCTCGCGCGGGTAATCACGACCTCCGACGAGTGGATCTACCAGCGCTCCGGCATCCGCCAGCGGCATTACGCGCCGGACGGCGTGGGGGTGAGCGATCTGGCGTGCGAGGCGGCGAAGCGCGCCATCGAGTCCGCCCGCATTTCACCGTCGGAGATCGACTACATCCTCTTTGCCACGATGACGCCGGACTACATCTTCCCCGGCTCGGGGGCGCTGCTCGGCGCCAAGCTGGGGATTCCCGGCGTCCCGGCGCTCGACATCCGGCAGCAGTGCGCCGCCATGCTGTTCGGCCTCCAGACGGTCGACGGGCTCATCCAGACCGGGGCCGCGAAGACCGTCCTGTTCGTGGGCGCGGAGGCGCACGCCGGCTTCATGCCCTGGGAGGACTGGGGAGCGCTCGACCCGAAGAACGGCAGGTCCGCGACGCCGGAGGCGCGGGCGCGCGCCGACCGCCACCGGAACCTCGCGGTCCTGTTCGGGGACGGGTCCGGCGCGCTCGTGTTCCGCGCGACCGACCGGGACGCGGGCCTCCGCGCCAACAAGATATGCTCCGACGGGCGCTTCGCCGAGCTCCTCTTCGTTCCGGGCGGCGGCTTCCGCTCGCGCCCGTACTGGAAGCAGGGGTCGTTCGAGGACGACGCGCACATCCCCCGCATGGACGGCCGCGAGCTCTTCAAGTTCGCGGTGACCAAGCTCCCGGCGACCGCGCGGGAGCTCTGCGCCTCTCAGGGCGTCACGATCGAGGACATCGACGTGTTCCTGGCGCACCAGGCGAACGGCCGGATCAACGAGCACATCCGCAAGGATCTCGGCGTGCCCGTCGAGAAGCTCCCGAGCAACATCGACCGGTTCGGCAACACGAGCGGCGCCACCGTGCCCATCCTCCTCGACGAGGAGATGCGCGCTGGCAGGGTGAAGAAGGGGCAGCTCGCCATGGTGCTCGCGCTCGGCACCGGCGTGCACTGGGGCTGCGCGCTCTGGAAGCTGTGAGCCGCTGAGCGGCAGCACGCGCGCCGCCGGCCCGACCCCGCTGCCGAGCCCGGCGCCGATCACGCTCTGCCACCGGACCGGCCCGAGGGTGGAAGCCCTGGAAGCCGTGGAAGGCGCAAGGCCGCACGATTTTCCACGGGAACCACCTGTGGTGGATTGCACGTGGCGTAGCCTTTGTTACCTTTCATCCACCGCCCGCAGCGAACCCGCGTCCGCAGCGCCGTCGACCTGACGCCGGCCTGCGCGGCGCCTCTCCGGCAGATCCGGCCAACACGCGCAGCGGTGAGACGAGCGCGCGCGGCGCAGCACGCGGCGCGGCGCTGCGCTGTGAACCGCCGAACGCCGCGTGAGCGGCTGTGCTCGGATGTCGTTTCGTCTCGCTCTTATACGCACGATTCCCGGCCCTTCATGCCATCGGGGCATGTTGCCTCAGCGACAACAACCGAAACTCTTCGTATTGAGTATTGACTTGGACGCGCAATTATTGAATTTTGCATACTGAGGTGGGTGTGACCGGAGAACACGGAGCGTCGATCTTGAGGGACACGCCGACACAGCTTGGGCTCGGCCGATATCGCCCCATTGCGAAGCTCGGCCGCGGCGGAATGGCCGACGTCTTCCTCGCGATGGCGCACGGGCCGGCTTCGGTGAACAAGCTGGTCGTCGTCAAGCGGCTTCGCAGCTTCGCCGACGAAGAGGATCGACACGTCCTCATGTTCATGGACGAGGCCAAGCTCTCGGCGCGCATGAACCACCCGAACGTCGTCCAGACCTACGAGGTCGGCAGCGATCAGGACGGCTACTTCATCGTGATGGAGTACCTCGACGGGCAGCCGCTCAAGCGCGTCATGAAATCGGCCGTCGACCGGGAGCCGGGCACGGGCGGGCTGGTGCGCGCCACATGGCTCCGGATCGTCGCCGAGGTGCTGCGCGGGCTGCATTACGCGCACGAGCTCTGCGAGTTCGACGGCAAGCCGCTCGGCATCGTCCATCGCGACGTCTCTCCGCACAACATCTTCATCACGTACGACGGCGCGGTGAAGCTCGTCGATTTCGGCGTGGCCAAGGCCGCGGTCAACTCCTCCCGCACCGAGAGCGGGACCTTCAAGGGCAAGCTGACCTATATGGCGCCCGAGCAGGTCACGGCGGGCAAGTCGGTGGATCGCCGGGCGGACATCTTCGCCGTGGGCGTCGTGCTGTGGGAGCTCCTCGCCGGGCGACGCCTGTTCGAGGGCGACCAGATCAGCGTGATGCACCAGCTCCTCCTCGGGAAGCTCCCGCGGCTGTCGACGGTGGTCCCGGGGATCCCGATCGCGCTCGACCAGATCGCCGCGAAGGCCCTCGAGCGCGAGCCGTCGAAGCGCTTCTCGACCGCGCAGGAGATGTGCGATGTGATCGAGAGCTACCTGCAATGGTCGGGCGAGGACGTCCGCAGCGAGTTCCTCGGCGCGTGCATGCGGGGGATCTACGCGGAGAGCAGGGCGACGATTCGCCACCAGATCAAGGCGCAGATCGAGCGGGTGGCCAGGACGTCGGGCCTGAGCGAGCCCTCCGGCCCGGTGACGCTCAGCGGCATCGGTATCGCGATGGGGCCGTCGAGCTCGCGCTCGGGCTCGGGGTCGGCGAGCCGGCTCCCCTTTATCGGGGAGCCGAGCCACCCGGGCGTCGAGCCGCATTCGGGCGCCGAGCGGTATTCCGGCCTCGCGCGGCATTCGGGCATCGAGCGGCCGAGGACGCCCGTGAGCGATTCGGTGAGCCTGCGCGCGACAGCGATGCCGGCGCCCCCCTCGCGGCGCGGGTTCCTTGTCGGAGCGTCCGGGCTGATCGCGCTGGCCGCGGTGGCCGGAGGCGCGCTCTATGCCGCGAGCCAGCGCGCGCCCGTCGCCGCGCCCGCCGCGGCCGCCGCGGCCGCGCCCCAGGCGGCGGTCACGGAGGCTGTCGAGAAGAAGCCCGACGAAGTCCCCAAGGCGAGCGTGGCGATCGCGAGCGACCCGCCGGACGCGATCGTGAGCTGGAAGGGCAAGACGCTCGGCAAGACGCCGCTCAAGACCGAGCTGCCCGTGGGGACACAGGTCGTGGTCGTGTCGAGGTCCGATTGCTTCGATGAGACGATCATGCTGACGCTCGCGCCCGCGGAGACCGTCGAGCGCTCCGTCAAGCTGCGGCCCACGAACTACGCGAAATAGCCCTGTCCGGGGGAGCGCCGCCTCGACCGCCGGCGGTCATGACTCGTTGTGGATGTAGGAGATCACCTTGGTGACGCCATCGGCGTCCATGGCCTCCTTCACCGCCTCGGTCGCCTCCTTGACGCTGGCGACGTTGCCCTGCAGCGTGACGACCCCGTTGCGCACTGTCACGCTGAGCTTCTTCACCGCCTCGTGATCGCTGTTCGCGAGCTTGCCGCCCACCGCGTTGCGGAGCGCCTCGTCGGGCGGCCGCTTGTCCGAGCCCTTGGCCTCCTTGGTGGCGACGACGGAGCCGTCGCGGTTGAAGCTGACCTGATAGTCGTCGTCCTTCGCCGCCTGCGTCCAGGCGTCGCGCGCGCTCGCCACGGCGTTCCCGGGCTGCCCCTTGTCCCTGGCGCCGCCAGCCTGACCCTGCTGCGCCTCCCTTCCTTGCTGGCCACCTTGCTGCGGCGCGGCGTGGTCCCTGGGCGCCGCGGGCTGCCCGGCCTGCTCGCGCCCGGCCTGGCCGCGGTCGTCCTTGAGCGCGCCTGCCTGCTCGCGCCCGGCCTGGGCGCCAGTCTGCTCGCGCCCGGCCTGGGCGCCTGCCTGCTCGCGCCCGGCCTGGGCGCCAGTCTGCTCGCGCCCGGCCTGGGCGCCAGTCTGCTCGCGCCCGGCCTGGCCGCGGTCGTTCTTGAGCGCGCCTGTCTGCTCGCCGACCCTGTTCATCTGGTTGCTGACCTCGCTGCCCACCTGGCGCCCTCGCTCGGCGAGCTGCTCGGCCTTTTCACTCACCTTGTCCGCCTGCTCGCGCGCCTCCTTGCCGAGCTCCTGGCCCTCCCGGGCGAGCTGCTCGGCCTTGTCGCCCAGCCGCTCGGCCTGATCGCGCCCGTCCTGTCCGGGCGGCTGGCGCTGGCCATCGGGCGGCGCGGCCCTGTCGCCGGTCTGGTCCCCTGGCTCGCGGACCGCTCCTTCGGCTCTCTCGCTCTCGCTCCTGCAGGCGGTGCCGAAGAGGGCGAGCGCGAGGATGGTGGGGCCGGAGAACCAGCGTATTCTGCTCATCGTGCAGCGGTAACTCATGGTGCCTCTCCGGCCGTCCACCCAGGCAGACGTCGTGCCATGAACTCGGTCGCCCTCGGCCGTTCGGGAACAACCGCGCGGCGCGCGTGTCGGCACGGCCATGCCGAGAACTCCCCTGGCCACCGCGCGGCGGCGGCGGCAACGGACTCCGGACGAGCGCTCCGGCCCGACGCATCGTAGGCTCGAGGCCGTGAGCGCGGCGTCGCCGGAACCCGTCCTGCCGGACGCCCTGCCCGGGCAGCGCGCGGCGCCGGACCTGCTCTCGCACCGGCCCGCGCTCCGGGTCGACGCGCGCGCGGTCAAGGAGTCGCTGACGTTCGCGTTCGCGGGCGGCGCCCCAGCGGGCGCGTTCGACCGGCACATCGAGTCGGCGTCGCTGCCCGCGTCGACGTGGGACCCGGCGCGCTTCGCGCAGCACGTCTTCCTGCAGGAGCTCATCGTGGGCTGCCTCCACTTCGCGAGCGAGGGGCGCACGTACATCCCGAGCCCGGCGCTGCTCGGCCGCGCGCTCTCCCAGCCGCCGAGCGACAGCGACACCGTCGAGCTCCGGCGCGACGTGTTCCGGGAGCTCGCCGGGTCGGAGGCGCTGCGCCGCGATCTCGGCCGCGCGTACGCGGCGCTCCGCCGCTGGGTGGGCCAGCTCGAGACGATGTCGATCTCCCGCCGGGAGGGCAGCCGGCGCCGGCTGGACATCCTCGTGGCCGCGAAGGAGGCGCTCGACGCGCTGGCCGACGGGTTCGCGGGCGCCCGATCCGGCCTCGCGCGGCTCCGCGCGTTCGGCGCCGCGGTGCGCGAGACGGAGGCGTACCGCCGCCTCGCGGACCTGCTCGCGTACGACGAGGAGCTCGCGACGCTGGATGTCCGGATCCGCGTCGGCCCCGACGGCCACGTGCGCGATCTCCGCGCGCTGTCGATCCGCGAGAACGCCGGGAACCGCTTTTACCAGTCGCCGATCGGGCGCGTCGTCACGAAGCTCGTGATGCTGTGGCGGGGGTACAGGTTCAGCGACGACGAGCTGCTCACCCGCTATGTCAACAGCGTGTTCGAGGGCGTCGAGGACGAGCTCGTCGCGCTCGTCCAGCTCCTCGGAGATCTCGAGTTCTACCTCGCGGGCCTCGCGCTGCGCGATCGCGCCCGCGCGGCCGGGCTCTCCGTCTGCCTGCCCGAGCTCGCCTGGCCAGGCGGCGCGCGCGACGAGGCCCCAGCGCGCGAGCTCAGGGGGCTGTTCAACCCGCTCCTGCTCGCGAGCGCGGCGAGCATCGTGCCGTGCGACATCGCGACAGAGCGCCACGACGCCACGGTCATCGTGACCGGGCCGAACTCCGGGGGGAAGACGCGGCTGCTCGAGGCGCT
Source organism: Sorangium sp. So ce176 (assembly GCF_051519835.1). Lineage (NCBI taxonomy): Bacteria > Pseudomonadati > Myxococcota > Polyangiales > Polyangiaceae > Sorangium > Sorangium sp. So ce176. The sequence continues at coordinate 6,940,629 of NZ_CP150371.1, read as the reverse complement.
CTCGCTCGCGCAGATGCTGGGGCAGGCGGGCTTCTTCGTGCCGGCCGCGGAGGCCCGCCTCTCGCCGTGCCACGGGCTGTTCGTGTCGCTGATCGAGCAGGCGCAGGCGGACCAGAGCGAGGGGCGCCTCGGGATGGAGCTCCTGCGCATCCGGTCGCTGTTCGAGGCGATGCAGGTCGGCGACATGGTGGTGCTCGACGAGCTCTGCTCCGGCACGAACCCGTCCGAGGGGGAGGAGATATTCCAGCTCGTGATCTCGCTCCTCGGGGAGCTCCGCCCTCAGGCGTTCATCACGACGCATTTCCTGGAGCTCGCGGCGCGGCTCGAGCGGGAGCGGCCTGTCGATGGGCTCGTGTTCCTGCAGGTCGAGCTCGATGCGCAGCAGTGGCCGACGTACCAGTTCGTCCGCGGGGTGGCCCGGACCTCGCTCGCGCAGCGGACCGCGGCGCGGCTCGGGGTCACGCGCGAGGAGCTCGTCGCGCTCGTCGAGCGCAGCAAGCGAGCGCACCGCCGCCGCGAGGTAGAGCCCGACTGATCGCGGGCACGGCGCGCTCGCCGCGAGCGGAGAAATCTGGTTGTATGCGCCGCCATGGAATATCGATCTCTTGGCAGAACGGGCTTCCGCGTCTCCAGGGTGAGCTTCGGTGCCTGGGCGATCGGGGGCACCTGGGGCGACGTCGACGACAAGGAGTCGCTCGCCTCGCTGCACCGGGCCGTCGAGCGCGGCGTGAACTTCTTCGACACCGCGGACGTGTACGGCGACGGCCGGAGTGAGCGGCTGCTCGCGCGGCTCCGGCGGGAGCGGCGCGAGGAGATCGTCATCGCGACGAAGGCGGGCCGGCGGCTGAGCCCCCACAACGTGGCCAGCTACAGCGGCGAGAACCTGACGGCCTTCGTCGAGCGCAGCCTGAAGAACCTCGAGACGGAGGCGATCGACCTGGTGCAGCTGCACTGCCCGCCGACGGACGTCTATTATCGGCCCGAGGTGTTCGATGTCCTCGATCGGCTGGTGAAGGCGGGCAAGATCCGTTTTTACGGCGTCAGCGTCGAGCGGGTGGAAGAGGCGCTGAAGGCGATCGAGTACCCTGGCGTGCAGTCGGTGCAGATCATCTACAACGTGCTCCGGCAGCGCCCGGCCGAGCTGCTCTTCCCGGAGGCGGAGCGCCGGCAGGTAGGGATCCTGGCGCGACTGCCGCTCTCCTCGGGGCTGCTCACCGGGAAGATGAGCGCCGCGACGAAGTTCGCCGCCGACGATCACCGCAGCTTCAACCGCGAGGGCGCGGCGTTCGACAAGGGCGAGACGTTCTCTGGGGTCGACTACAACCTGGGCCTCGAGATCGTCGAGGAGCTCCGCCCGCTCGTGCCCCCCGGCGTGAGCATGGGCGCGTGGACGATGCGGTGGATCCTCATGCAGGACGCGGTGACGTGCGTCATCCCCGGCGCGAAGCGCCCTGATCAGGTGGACCAGAACGCGAGCGCCGCGGACCTGCCCGCGCTGCCGCAGGAGACGATGGCGAAGATCCGAGAGATCTACGACCGCCGGCTCCGGCCTGTGATTCACCAGCGCTGGTAGGGCACCGACGAGGACGCGCCGCGGCCGGCCGGGGCCGCGGGCGTCCGCGCGCGCGTGGCGCGCCGCGCGCGCGGAAGGCGCCCACCACCGCGCTGCCCTCGCCGGACCCCCTGACGGACCACGATGTCCGTGGAGGCTGAGCAGAGCACGAGCGACGTGGGCAGGTGCGCTGTGACAGGATCGAGGAGATGAGGAGTCCGCCGCGGCCGGCGTGATGAGGATGGAGGCGCAGGAGCGCTCGACTCCCGGCCGGTGGAGCTCAGAGGATGCGCGGCAGGAGCCACCCGGCGAAGGAGATGAGGGCGGCCGTGCCGAAGAGCGATCCGAAGCCGCGGATCTCGAAATCGTCGATCAGCTTGTCCGTCGCCCAGAGCAGCACGGAGTTCACGAGGAGGCCGAAGAAGAGGTAGGCCAGGCCGAGCGTGACGATGGCGGCGGGCAGGAGCGCCACCGCGACAAGGAACTTCACGAGCCATCCGAGCAGGAGGTTGAGGAGCGTGAACACGGCGGCGACGACGAGCGCCGTCCCTGTCTTGCGGATGCGCACGCCAGGCATGAGCTTCGTTCCTACGAGGACCGCGATGCCCGCGGCGAGTGCCTGGATGATGAGCGTCTTCATGACCACCTCCCTGGGCCGGCGCCGCTCGGGGCGGGCCGGGGTTTGCCCGTTCTTGGTGACCCAGGCGCGGGCCGGGCGCAACCTCGCCGGTCAGGCAGGGGCTCGCCTGCCGGTCACTGCTTCGGCTTGTCGCCGCCGAGCAGCTCGCCGATGGCGGGGGCGCCGCCCGGGCCGAGGGCCTGCGTGCTCTCGATGAGGTGGATCAGGAACTGGCGGTTGTCCGTCACCGAGAGGTTCTGGAGCTCGAGCGCGCCGATGCGGTCCTCGGGGGTGAAGTAGGCCTCCTCGACCTTCTCCATCGAGAGTTTGTCCGGCGCATAGGCCATGTAGTCGGCGCGCGTGTTGGTGATGCTGTAGTCGTCGCCGCGGCGCAGCTCGAGCGTCACCTCGCCGGTCACGCCGGGCGCGATCCAGCGCGAGAGCGCGTCCTTCAGCATCATCGCCTCGGGGTCGTACCACTTGCCCTCGTAGAGCAGCCGCCCGAGGCGGCGGCCCTGGGTGAAGTACACGTCGAGGGTGTTCTCGTTGTGGATCGCGGACAGCAGCCGCTCGTACACGGCGTGGAGGAGGGCCATGCCCGGCGCCTCGTAGATGCCGCGGCTCTTCGCGTCGATGACCCGGTTCTCGATCTGGTCGCTCATGCCGAGCCCGTGGCGGCCGCCGATGCGGTTGCACTCGACGAACAGCTCGAACAGCGAGCCGAAGCGCTTGCCGTTGATGGTGGCCGGGACGCCGCGCTCGAAGCCGAGCGTCACCGTCTCGGCCTCGATGGCGACCTCCGGCCGGAAGGACGCGACGCCCATGATCGGGTGGACGATCTTGATCCCGGTGTCCAGGCGCTCGAGGTCCTTCGCCTCGTGCGTCGCGCCGAGCACGTTGGCGTCGGTGCTGTAAGCCTTCTCCGTCCCCATGCGGTAGGGCAGCCCGTGGCGCTCGAGGTACTCGCTCATCTCCTTGCGCCCGCCGAGCTCACCCACGAATTTCGGGTCGAGCCAGGGCTTGTAGATCTGGAGCGAGGGGTCGACGAAGATGCCATAGCGATAGAACCGCTGGATGTCGTTGCCCTTGTGCGTGCTGCCGTCGCCGAAGACGTGGACGTCGTCGTCGCGCATCGCGCGCACGATCGCGGTCGTGGTCACGGCGCGGCCGAGCGGCGTCGTGTTGAAGTACTTCTTGCCGCCCGTCGAGAGGTGGAAGGCGCCGCACTGGATGGCGAGGATGCCCTCGCGGACGAGCGCCTCGCGGCAGTCCACCAGCTTCGCGGAGACCGCGCCGTGCTGCAGGGCGATCGGCGGGATGTCGCCGGGGGAGTCCTCGTCCGGCTGCGCCAGATCGGCGGTGTACGCATGCACCTTGAGCCCGTTGCGCGTCAGCCACGCCACCGCGCAGCGCGTGTCGAGCCCGCCCGAGAAGGCGATGCCGAGGTGGGTGCCGGCCGGGGGAAGGGAACGGAAGATCCTGCTCATGGCGGCGCAGCATAGCCACATCGCCCGCGCACACGCGAGCGTAGATCGCGCGGCGCGGGAGCCCCGGACGGCGGCCGCGGAGCGCGCCGCCCGGTCGGCGGCGTAGCGCGGCCGCCCGCTGTCGTCGCGCGGCCGCCCGCTGTCGTCGTCGCGCGGCCGCCCGCGGGCGGGTCGGACTAGGATGGAGGGCTCCTTCTCACGCCATCCTGCTCGCCGATGAGGTGCACCCATGCCGAAGCTGTCGTACGCCGAGATTGCCCGGATCGAGGAGCGCCGCCTGGCGCTCGGCACCGCCGCCGTTGTCGCCTGCGCGGAGCCCGTCGCGGGCGGGTGGATGGCCTTTGATGGCGAGGGCTCCTGGGGCAACTTCGCCGTGGGGCTCGGGCTCGACGGTCCCGTCTCCACCGAGGAGCTCGATCGGCTCGTCGCGTTCTACACGACGCGCGGCGCGGAGCCGCAGATCCAGGTCTGTCCGTTCGCGCACGAGTCGCTGGTGCGCGGCCTCGCCGAGCGGGGCTTCGTGCTGCGCGAGTTCGAGAACGTGCTGGCGCGCGAGATCGCGACGGACGAGGACCTCCGCGCGCTGCTGACGCACGGCGGCCCCGACGGGCTCGAGATCGTGCGCGTCGACCCCGCGGACGAAGCGCAGGTCCGGGTGTTCATCGAGGTCTCGACGAGCGGCTTCCGCCCCGAGGGAGAGCCGATCACGCCGGCGCTCTTCGATGTCACCCGCCGCCTCGTCGCGCACCCGGGTTGCGACTCGTACCTGGCGCTCATCCACGGCGAGCCTGCCGGCGGCGGCTGCGTGGAGGTCTCCGGCGAGGGCGCCGCGCTCTTCGGCGCCTCGGTGCTCCCCCGCTTCCGCGAGCGCGGCATCCAGCAGGCGCTCATCGTCCGTCGGCTGGAGCGGGTGCGCGACAGGGGTTGTCCCCTGGCGTGCATCAGCGCGAGCCCCGGCATCCCCACGGAACGCAACGCCATGCGGCTCGGGTTCTTCATGGCGTACAGCAAGGGTGTCTTCATGCGGCGGAGCGAGAATTCGCAGCAGTCCACCTGAGCGCTCCCCGGGCGCCGCGGAGCCGCGCATTTGCAGGAGTGCAGCTCCGTCCTTGCAGAAGCGAAACAATCGCCCCGGACATCCATGCGAATTGCCCGGCAATCAAAGAAACGCGCCGTGGCATGCCCGGTGCATTAAGACAATGCAGCGTCGCTGGCGCGGCCTCTCCCCCCCCGAGGCCCCGGCGGCGCTTTTTCATTTTGTGGTCTCAGCGCGGTCAGGCGCTTTCGCGTTGCGAGGCGCGCGGGGAGGGCCGATACCGAGCGGGTCCTCAGCGGCTCCACGGTAGGCCCCGTGAGAGGGAGTCCGCGGCGCGGCGGACTCCCCCCTTCACGGGGCCGGGCGACCCGGACCCCCCTCGCGCGTCACCGCCCGCCAGCCCGCCGCAGCTCGGTCACCGCGTTCCGCACCAGCCGGAGCCCCACGTTGTCGTCCTGCGACAGGATCGACTCCGGGTGGAACTGCACCGCCGCGATCGGCAGCTCCGCGTGCTCGATCGCCATCACGACCCCGTCCTCGGTCTCCGCCGTGATCTTCAGCGATGGCGGCAGCGCGTCCCGCAGCGCGTAGAGCGAGTGGTAGCGCCCCGCGTGGAACTCGCGCGGCAACCCCTCGAAGAGCCGCCCGCCGAGCACGCGCACCTTCGACGCCTTGCCGTGCATCGGGTAGTCGAGGATGCCGAGCTTGCCGCCGAAATGCTCGACCATCCCCTGCAGGCCGAGGCACACCCCGAAGACGGGAAGCCGCCGCTCGAGCAGCGCCGACAGCGTCCCCGAGAGATCGAAGTCGCTCGGCGTCCCCGGCCCGGGAGAGAGCACAACGAGGTCCGGCGCATAGCTGTCGAGCTCGCCGTGAGGGAAGCCGGCGCGGAGCGTCACCACCTCGGCGCCCGTCTGCCGGAAGTAGTTCGCCAGCGTGTGCACGAACGAGTCCTGATGATCGACGAGCAGCACCTTGAGGCCGGCCCCCGGCGCCGCGCCGAGCGCCGCCGGCGCCTGCGCGGGGACGCCGCGCGGCCTCCGGATCGCGTCGAGCAGCGCCGACGCCTTCACGTGCGTCTCGCGCTCCTCCTCGTCGGGATCGGAGTCGTAGAGCAGCGTCGCGCCCACCCGGACCTGCGCCACGCCGTCCTTGACCCGGATCGTGCGCAGCGTGAGCCCCGTGTTCATGCTGCCGTCGAAGCCGACGATCCCGACCGCGGCCCCGTACCACGCGCGCGGCGAGCGCTCGTGATCCTCGATGAACTGCATGGCCCAGGCCTTCGGCGCGCCGGTGACCGTGACCGCCCATGTGTGCGCCAGGAACGCGTCGAGCGCGTCGAACCCCTCGCGCAGGCGGCCCTCGATGTGATCGACCGTGTGGATCAGCCGCGAGTACATCTCGATCTGCCGGCGCCCGATCACGCGGACGCTCCCGGGCACGCAGATGCGGGACTTGTCGTTGCGATCGACGTCCGTGCACATCGTCAGCTCCGACTCGTCCTTCGCGGACGCGAGCAGGCGCGCGATCTGCGCCGCGTCGGCGATCGGGTCGCTGCCGCGCGGGATCGTGCCGGAGATCGGGCACGTCTCGACGCGATCGCCCTCGACCCGCACGTACATCTCCGGCGAGGCGCCGACGAGGTACTCGGACTCGCCGAGGTTCATCAGGAAGCCGTAGGGCGCCGGGTTGCGCTCGCGCAGCCGGTAGAACAGCTCGGTGGGCGGCACCGGGCAGGGCTCGTAGAGCGTCTGGCCAGGGACGACCTCGAAGAGATCGCCCCGCTTGAACGACTCGCGCGCGAGCCGGACGAGCTCGGCGTACTCGCCCGGCGCGTACTCGTTCTGCGGCGCGCGATCCGCGCCGACATAGGCCCGCGCCGCGCCCTCGCGCGGCAGCCCCTCGGTCGAGCGATCGCCGCACGTGAGCTCATAGCGCGTGCGCGTCGCGCGCTCGCGGCGGTGATCGACGGCGACGACCTCGTCGGGCAGGTAGAGCACGAGATCCCGCTGATCCGCCGGGCGCTCGAGGCGGAGCCGGATCGGCTCGAACTGGAAGGCGAGGTCGTACGCGAACGCGCCGTACAGCCCGAAGAGCGGATCGCCCGGGGCGCTGAACAGCTCGATGAGCCGCCGCAGCACCGAGAATATCGACGGCTGGCGGCTGCGCAGCTCCTCGGGCACCCGCTCGCCCGGCGGCCGGACGGCGCCGACCACCTCGTCCCCGCGGCGCTCGATGGCCGCGACCGCGTCGAGATCCCCGAGCGCCTCGTCGATGGCCGGGAGGATCACGCGCCCGCGCTCGTTCAGCGCGGTGAACCGGAAGTCGCGGCCCCGGGAGACGAGCACGAGCGGCGGATCGATGAAGCCGATGTCCCATCGCGTGTACCGGCCGGGAACCTCGTAGCTGGACGCCAGGACCACGCCGAGGTGGCTGTCGAGCGCCTCCACGATGGGCTGGATCGCGCCGTCGACGGCGAGCTCCTCGACCACCCGCCGCACCGCGACTCCCTTCCGCGTAACGTTGCTCTCTCGTTTCAAGACCGCGTCTCCTCCTGCGCGGCGAGTATATGCGGTGCGGCATGCGCGCGGCACCGGCTTCTTCGCAGCGGGCAAGCGTTCGTCAGGCACGTCATCCGCGCGATGCCCTCGGCGGACGCGGGCGATGCGCGCCCTGCGCGGACGCTCGATCGGCGTCCGCGGCGCGCTCGGCGAGGTAGACGGCGCGGAGCAGCGGGAAGCTTTTGACGAGGACCTCCTCGTACTCGGCCTCGGGGCTCGACTCCGCGACGACCGCGCCGCCGCTGCCGAAGCTGACCCCCTCGGCGTCGGCGACGAGCGTCCGGATGGCGATGTTCATATCCATGGGACCCTCGAAGGCGAGGTACCCGATGGCGCCCGTGTACACGCCGCGCGTGCGCCGCTCGAGCGCGTCGATGATCGACGTCGTCCGGTGCTTCGGCGCCCCCGTGATCGATCCGCCGGGGAAGCACGCCTCGAGCGCGTCGAGCGCGCCGCGCCCCTCGCGCAGCGCGCCCGTGATCACCGAGGAGAGCTGGAGCAGGGTCGCGTGCTCCGTGACCCGCATCAGCTCCTCGACCTCGATCGATCCCATCGCGCACACCCGGCTGAGGTCGTTGCGGACCAGGTCGATGATCATGAGCAGCTCGGAGCGGTCCTTGTCGCTCGTCGCGAGATCGCGGCGCAGGGCCTGCGTCTCTTCCTCGGTGGCGCCCCTCGGCCGCGTCCCCTTGATCGGCTCGCTGCGCACGCGCCGCGCCCGATCGACCGAGAGGAACCGCTCCGGCGACGACGACAGCACCGCGCCTCCCGGCAGCCTGAGGTAGGCCGAGAACGGCGCGGGGTTCGTGCGGCGCAGGACGCGGTAGAGCGCGAGCGGATCGAGCGAGGTCCGCACGTGGAACTCGTTGGTGAGGCACACCTCGTACGTCTCGCCGTCGTGGATCTCGGCGAGGATCGCCCGCGCGGCGTCGAGGTGCTCCCTGCGCGAGAGGCGCTGCGACAGCGCGAGGCCCGCGGCGAAGCCCTCCGGGACGGGCGGGAGCGCCGGCTCGGCGAGGTCCGGGAGGCCCTGGAGCCGCGCCGCGACGTCGTCGAGCCACGCGTCGCACGAGGGCGACGGCGCGGCGATCGGCGGCGGCTCGCCCGCGTCGATCGCGCACGCGTACACAGCGCGCTCGACGTGGTCGAAGGCCAGGAGTCGCCGCGCGATCATCATCGCGCTGTCGGGGAGCGCGCGGCGCGGGTGGGCGGACGCGCCGAAGCCGAGGTGCTCCTTGAGCTCGTAGCCGAGGTAGCCGACGAGCCCGCAGGTGAAGGGGAACGGAAGGCCGCTCGGCTCGAGCGACACGGACGCGAGCTCCCGCCGCAACGCCGCGAACGGGCTCCCCTCGGACAGGGCCGGGGTGAGCAGGCCCCCCGGGCCGCCGGCGCTCCAGCGCGTCACGGCGGCGCCGTGGCTCTCGATCGCCTCGGCCGCGCTCCCCATGAACGAGAAGCGGCCGTCGCTCCCGGGCGCGCTCGAGTCGAGCCAGAACGCGTACGGCGCCGCGGCGAACAGCCCGGCGAAGGTCCGCTCCGGGTCGACCCAGGGGAGCCGGACGTGACGCACGCGGCCGCGCCCCGACGCGCGCGCCAGGTCGCCAGCCGCGGCCGCGGGCGCGCGCGCCGCCGCCGCTTCCCCTGGGCGCGCGGCGCGCGCAGCGCGCGCGGCGATCTCACGGAAATTGCTAAGGATTTTTCTGCCGTACTCGGTGCCGATCGACTCGGGGTGGAACTGCACGCCGTGGAACGGCCGGTCCTTGATCTTGAGGGCCATGATGAGCCCGTCGCCGCGCGTCCGCGCGGTCACCTCGATCTCGGCCGGGAGGTCGTCGTCGCTGACGATGAGCGAGTGGTAGCGCACCACCTTGAACGGGCTGGGCACGCCCTCGAACAGCCCGGCGCCGCCGTGCTCGACCTCCGCGACCTTGCCGTGCATCACCCGCGGCGCGTGCCGGACGCGACCGCCGAAGCGCGCCGCGAGCCCCTGGTGGCCGAGGCAGACCCCGAGGATCGGCGTGTCGGCGAGCGCCTCGATCACCTCCGCGCAGACGCCGAAATCGGCCCGGCGCTCGGGGCGGCCGGGGCCGGGGGAGATGACGATGCTGTCGACATCGAGGTCCCTGATCTCGGCGAGCGAGAGGCTGTCGTTCCTGACGATGATCGGCTCCTCGCCGTTCACCTCCCAGAGGTACTGCCCGAGGATGTGGGTGTACGAGTCGTAGTTGTCGATGAGGAGTGTCTTCACGGCGAAGCTCCCCTGGGGGCCCTCGCGGAGGCCGTCAACGCGGGCGAGCCGGCGCGGGACCGGCGTGGAGGAGGCGCCAGCGCGGCCCCGGCATCAGGGGCGGATGAGGGCCGCGAGCATGGCCTGCAGCTTGAGCTGCGTCTCCACGAGCTCGGCCTCCGGGCTGGAGCCCGCGACGACCCCGACGCCGGCGACCATCCGCGCGCGGGCGCCGTCGACGGTGGCGCTGCGGATACCGATGAACCAGTCGCCGTCGCCGCGCGCGTCGACCCAGCCCGCGAGCCCGGCGTAGAGCCCGCGCCGGATGCCCTCGTGCGCGCCGAGCCACGCCTCCGCGGCGTCGCGCGGCGTGCCGCACACGGCAGGCGTCGGGTGCAGCCGCGCGGCGAGCGTGAGCGCGTCCGGCGCCGCCTCGTTGAGCTGGCCGTGGATCGACGTGCCGAGGTGCATCACGTTGCGGAGGCTCAGGATCGACGGCTCGCCCGGCACGTCGAGCGACGCGCACTCCGGCGCGAGCGCGGCGGCGACGGCCTCGACCACGAAGCGGTGCTCGCGCTGGTCCTTGGCCGACCTCCGGAGGACCTCGGAGAACCGGCGGTCGGCGTCGACGTCGGCGGAGACAGCGTAGGTGCCGGCGAGCGGGTGCGACGAGACGGCGCGCGCGCGGCGCGAGAGCAGGAGCTCCGGGCTCGCGCCGAGGAAGCCGTCGAAGTGGAAGATCGCGCACGAGGGGTACAGCGCGGTCAGGCGGCGCAGGACCTCCTCGACGACGATGGGCCGGTTCGCCTCGACGTCGACAGCGCGCGCGACGACGACCTTGGAGAGGTCCCCGCGCTGGATGTCGGCCACGGCGCGCGCGATGCGCCCGCACCACTCGTCGTGCGGGACCGCCGACTTCAGCGTGAAGCTGTCGGGCGAGCGCCGGTGGCCCTCGGCCCGCTCGAGGTGCGGCGCGGGCGCGGCGCCCTCGCCGATGGTGGTGACCCACGCGGTCCCGTCGGGGGCCGCGCCGACGAGCTGGGCGGGGATGACGAGCGCGGCCGGCTCCGTCCGGTCGAAGGGCAGGGCTCCGAGCGCCACCGGGCCGCAGCCAGGGCGGCCCACGGCGTCGGTCGCGCCGATCGACGAGAGCACCTCCTGGATCCACGCGACGCCGCCCTCGATGCCGTGCGGCAGCTCCAGGCGGGCGGCGACCCCGTGCGCGATGAGCTGCGCGCTGGGGTGCATCCAGACGCGCGCGCTGTCCCCGGCGAGCGACGAGATGCCGCCGGGCATCCTCGCGAGCGTGTCAGCGTCGAGCCGGACGGTGCGGGCGACCAGCCGTGCCGCCTGGCGGGGGGCATCGGCCGGAGAGGAGAGCGTCAGGGGGGTCATTCACAGCCTGCGCAGGCCGGTTCGGGCTCGTCCTGCTCGGCAGGAGCAGTCTGGAGCCAGCAGGCCGTGCGCCCGCGGCACCATGCCGGATCGCGAGCGCCGGCCGCACAGCGTCGGCTCTACCGCCTCCGGATGGGCTCCGCAAGCGCAAAGCAGCCGGCGCGCCGGGCGCGTGAGACGGCGATTCATCGCGAAAGCTGCGCGCTCCGGCGCGCTTCCGCCGTTCGCGCAACGCGTGCGCGCTCGCCGGCGCGCGACGCGCGCGTCGTACCTCGCGCGATCCGCTCGCCTCGCGTCGCGCAACGCGCGTGCGCCCCGCCTTCGTGCAACCCCGCTCGCGCACCGTTGCGAGTCCGCCCTTCGGGCAACGCGCACGCGGTTCGCCTTCGCGTCGCGCCTTCGCCTTCGCGTCGCGCCTTCGCGTCCGCGTCGCGCGTGCGCGCGGCGCGGACGCGCATGCGTCTCGCGCCCGCTTCGCTGCGGCGTGGCGCGTCGAGCAGAGCGGTAAGGCTTCGTCCTTATCCGTGATCAGGCGCCTCCCGACCGCGAACCCGTCGCGGACAGGCGGCGCGATCGCTTGCCCCCGAGCGCGTATCTGTTCGATGCTGCCGCGGGGCCTCATCCTTCGCGGCGCTCGTGAGCGGCGCGTCTCGACAGCACCGAGGGGCCCTCGGAACCGTGCAAATTCCCTGGAACTGAGCTCAGAAAGGATCCTGCGATGGACCTCACCCGGCAGCATGACCTCCGCGCATGGCGCCCCACCGCGCTGCTCCTCCTCCTCGTCGGTCTGTGCGCCTGCCGCGGCGGCGACAAGAGCCCGCCTTCCGGCGAGAGCCGCCCTGGCGCCGCCGCTTCGACCGCGGCCGCGGTCGCGGAGGCGCCGGGCGAGAAGGCGATCAAGGCGCAGCCGCCCGCGGTGCCGAACGCCGCCGAGGCGAAGAAATACGCGGGGGCCAAGCTCAAGTATTACGGCGAGTCCGTGGGCGTCGGCGCCGAGCTCGACAAGACGATGATCCAGCAGTTCCAGCAGGACACCGGCATCCAGGTGACCATCATCCCCCGGCCGAAGGGCGCGACCGAGACCTACTCCGTCTACCAGCGCCTGTTCCAGGCGCAGTCCGGCGACGTCGACGTGATGATGCTGGACGTCATCTGGCCCGGCGCGTTCGCGCAGAACCTCGCCGATCTGACCGGGAAGCTCGGCGAGGCGGCGAAGCAGCATGTCGAGAGCATCGTCCAGAACAACACGATCGACGGCAAGCTCGTGGCGATGCCGTGGTTCACCGACTTCGGGCTGCTCTACTACCGCACCGACCTGCTGACGAAGCACGGCTACTCGAAGCCGCCGGAGACGTGGGACGAGCTCGAGCAGATGGCGAAGAAGATCCAGGACGGGGAGCGGGCGCAGAACCCGAACTTCATCGGCTACGTCTGGCAGGGCAAGGCGTACGAGGGGCTGACCTGCAATGCGCTGGAGTGGATCGCCTCGCACGGCGGCGGCGCCATCATCGAGAACGGCAAGATCACGGTGAACAACCCGAACGCGCAGAAGGCGCTCGCGCGCGCCAGGGGCTGGGTGGGCTCGATCTCGTCCGCCGGCGTGACGAGCTACGAGGAGGAGGACGCCCGGAACACGTTCCAGAGCGGGAACGCCGCGTTCATGCGCAACTGGCCCTACGCGTACTCCGCGGGCAACGCCGAGAAGTCGCCGATCAAGGGCAAGTTCGCTGTGGCCCCGCTGCCGCACGAGCCCGGCCAGAAGAGCGCCGCCGCGGTCGGCGGCTGGCAGCTCGCCGTCTCGAAATTCTCGCAGCAGCAGGACGCGGCGATCGAGCTCGTCCGCTACCTGGCGAGCCCGGAAGGGCAGAAGTTCCGCGCGCTCGCGGCGTCGCTCATCCCGACGGTCCGATCGGCGCTCGAGGATCCGGAGGTGGTGAAGGCGATGCCTTTCCTGGAGAGCGCGAAGGACCTCTGGCTGGTGCCGCGCCCCTCGAACAGCACCGGCCCGCGCTACAATGAGGCATCCATCGCCTTCTTCCAGGGGGTGAGCGAGGTCCTGCAGGGCAAGGATCCGAAGGCGGTGCTCGGCCAGGTGGAGCAGCGCCTCACGCGCACGCTCAGGTAACCGCCGCGGAGGTCGCGCCTCCGGCGGCCGCGCGCTCCCTCGCCGCCGCGGCGCCGCTGGCGCGACCTTCCGGCCACACCGCCCCTCGAGAACGGAGCTTTGCATGAGCACGCCGGCTGACCCGAAGGCCACGATCGAGGCGACCCCCGCGCGCGGCGCGTCGCTCGAGAAGCGGCGGACCACGATCGCCTGGCTCTTTCTCCTGCCGACGCTCGTTGTCGTCGGCTTCATCGCCCTCTACCCGCTCGTCCAGACGTTCTACCTGAGCTTCACGAACGCGCGGCTCGGCACCGGGGAGCCGGCGGCGTTCGTCGGGGCGCAGAACTACGTCGATCTCGCGCGGGACAGCTACTTTCACGACGCGGTCCTGCTCACCGTCCTCTTCACGGTGGTCACCGTGCTGAGCGAGCTCGCCCTCGGCCTCGCCATCGCGCTCATCGTCAACTCGCAGTTCAAGGGGCGCTCCGCGGTGCGCGCGGCCATGCTCATCCCCTGGGCGATACCGACCGTCATCTCGGCCCAGATGTGGAAGTGGATGTACAGCGACGTCTACGGCGTCTTCAACGACATCCTCGTGAACCGCCTGCGCGTCGTGGATCGGAACATCGCGTTCCTCGCCGATCCGGACCTGTCGTTCTGGGCGGTGGCGCTCATCGACATCTGGAAGACGACGCCGTTCATGGCGCTCCTCCTGCTCGCCGGGCTGCAGCTCGTCCCCGGCGACCTCTACGAGGCCGCCCGGGTGGACGGCGCGACGGCGCTCCAGCAGTTCACCCGCATCACCCTGCCGCTCCTCAAGCCGTCGCTCCTCGTGGCGCTCATCTTCCGCACGCTCGACGCGCTCCGGGTCTTCGACGTCTTCTACGTCATGTTCGGCAACCGGCCGGACATGCAGACGATGGCCACCTATGCCCAGCAGACGCTGGTCAGCATCTCCGACATCGGGTACGGCTCGGCCATCTCCGTCGCGCTGTTCCTGGTCATCGCCGTGTTCATCATGATCTATCTCGCGGTGTTCCGCGCGGAGGAGGCTTGAGATGGATGGCTCTCCCGGAGCTTCGGGCGGCGGGCACCGTCGCAGCGGCGGGCAGGTCGCCCTGCGCGTCCTGTTCTACCTGCTCGTCGCCGCGGTCGTCGTGTTCACCGTCTTCCCGTTCGTCTGGGCGTTCGTCTCCTCGATCAAGCCGGACAGCGAGCTGTTCACGACCCCGGTCCGCTACTGGCCCGATCGCGTGACGCTCGACAACTACCGCGCGGTGCTGGAGGACGGGCAGTTCCAGACGGCGCTCCTGAACAGCGTGATCGTCGCCGTCTCGGTCACGGCGCTCTCGCTCGCGGTCGGCTCGCTCGCCGCCTACTCCCTCGGCAGGTTCCGGTTCCGCGGGCGCAGCGTCGTGCTCTACGCGGTCCTGGCGATGACCATCTTCCCGCAGATCGCCGTGCTCGGCGCCCTGTTCGAGATGGTCAACTTCTTCAAGCTCTACAACCAGCTCCCCGCGCTGATCCTGACGTACCTCATCTTCACGCTCCCGTTCACTGTCTGGGTGCTCACCGGCTTCCTGAAGGCGATCCCGCGCGAGGTCGAGGAGGCGGCGTACGTCGACGGCGCGACGCCCTGGCAGGTGTTCACGAAGATCATGCTGCCGCTCTCGGTCCCTGGGATGGCGACGACAGGCATCCTCGCGTTCATCGCCGCCTGGAACGAGTTCCTGTTCGCGCTCTCGTTCACCCAGACGCCGGACAAGCGCACGGTGACGTACGCGATCCAGGCGTTCTCGACGGCCACCAGCGGGCTCTACGAGATCCCCTGGGGGCAGACCATGGCGGCCTCCATCGTCGTGACCGTGCCGCTGGTCGTGCTGACGCTGGTCTTCCAGCGCCGCATCCTCGCGGGGCTCACGGCCGGCGCGGTGAAGGGCTGACGGCGGCCGCGCGGCGGATCACGCGCGCCCCCAGGGGAAGCGGAGCCAGCGAGGCCCGTAGACGGCGCCGAGATCGCGCAGCCCCGACAGCAGCACGCCCGCGGCCATCGCCGGCAGGAGCACGCGGAGGGGGAGGGGCGCTTCCCAGCGGGAGAAGCCGGTGGGGGCGAGCGCCCAGCGCCAGAGCTCGGGGACGAGGTGCGCGAGGGCGGCGCCGTAGACGATGCCCATCACGGCGTGCATCACCCGCTCTCCCGGGTAGACCCCGCCGAGCGGCCGCCGGACCGTGTCCTCGACGACGAAATCGCGGAGCGTGATCGCGATCTCCGCGAGGAGGAGCGCCGCGAGCGCCCACGCGGCGAGCCCCTCCCAGCGCACGAACGGCAGCGTGGCGAAGAGCACCGCGTACACGAGGTCGCGGACGGCGTGGAGGACGAGCTCGGGCGCGGTGCCGGGCACGCCGCCGGGCAGGCGCGCGCGCCACTCGTGGTAATAGAGCGTGTCGAACGCGCCGAGCGCGCCCTGGACGGCGAACAGGACGAGCGCTGTGATCACGGGCTCGACCCGGGCGCCGGCGCGCCGGCGCGCGCGGAGGCTGCCTCGCCGGCGCGCGCGGAGGCCGCCTCGTCGTCTCCGCCGCGCGCCACGCGCCCCTCGTAGGCGACGAGCAGCCCGGCGACGGGCGCGAAGATCCGCACGTCCACCTGGACCTCGTCGCGCAGCGCCTCGGCGCGGCCCTCGACCCGCGGGGCGAGCCAGCGGGGCAGCGGCAGCCCGAAGCCGCGCAGCCCGATCGTCGACCGCACCTGCTCGAACACGAGCGCGCCGCCCTCGGCGCGCAGCCGGAACCAGCACTGGACGAGGCCGAGCGCCTCCACCAGCAGATCGCCCGAGCGCCACTGCGTCGAGCGGAGCAGGCGAGCCCCGAAGGTGCGGATCCACCGCTCGCCGTCGGCCCGCGGCTCGACCGCGAGCGTCACGGCGACGTCCTCCGCTGCCTCCGGCATGCGCAGCAGGGCGGCGAGCAGGCGCGCCGCGAGCGCGCGGCCGCGGCGCACGCGGAAGCGACCGCGAGCGCGCGCGCCGCCCGCGTGGAGGCGCTGGACCGGCGGCGCGAGCGCAGACCACGCGGCGCCGAGGAGGGAAGGGTAGAGCGAGGGCACCGGATCAGCGCGCGTCGCGTTCGCACCCACGTGCGCCGCGGCCGCGCGGGCGCGGCGCGTCGGCGGAGCCGGCGTCAGCCGTCCTCCGGGAGCATCTCGCGCGGCAGCGCGGGGCTCCTCGGGGCGACGGCCGCGTCGGCCAGGTCGCGGACCTTGACGAGGATCGGCTGCTCCGCGTCGCTCTCCGCCTCCTCGCAGAGCGACCGGATCTGCCAGAGCAGCTTGCGCGTGCGCCGCAGCTCGAAGACGAGCCAGCGGCTCTCCGGCCGCGCCTGCAGCGGGTGGCGCTCCAGCTCGACCTCGATCTCGCGGATGCGCTCCTCGATCTGCTCGCCGGTCGGAAAGATGCGGCCGTTCCCGTTGCAGTCCTTGCACAGGTAGGGTCCGGAGTCCGTGTTGATCTCGCCTTCGCCGTAGCAGCTCGCGCACGTGATCAGATCGTAGGAGTTCATGGTCGGCACTCTATCCGATCCCGCGGCGCACCGGAGAGCGCGGAGCGGCCCGGCAGCGCAGCAGCATCCCGACCTCGCGAGCCCGCCGGGGGCGGAGCGGTCGGGCGCGCCGGCCCCGCGATCGCCGCGCGCCGGCCCAAGCTCGTCGGCATCTGCGCGTCCTAACTTCGCTTGCCCCGCTCCTTGCGATAATTGGGAGGCCTCCCCGTGACCTGCCCTCGTTCCTCGCTTCGGGGCGCGCTCAGCGTCCTCTCCCTGTGCGTCCTCTCCCTCGGCTCGCTGCGCGTCGCCTCGGCGGCCCCGCAGCGCCCGCGGCTCGCCGTTCACCGGGCGCCGTCGGCGGCTGACTGCCCCGACGCACCGTCGCTGGCCGCCGCGGTCGAGCGCGTGATGAAGCAGCCCGCCCTCGACCCTGTCAGCACCCTGCCGGTAGCAGGCGACGCCCCGGCAGCCGCGGGCGACGCCCGGGCTGTCGCAGGCGACGCCCCGGCTGTCGCAGGCGGCGCCCCGGCGGCTGCCGGCGGCCTCCAGGCAGCCTCCGCTCCCGCGCCATCGCCCGCCGGGGATGCCCCATCGAGCGCCGGCGCCGCTCCTCCGGGCGCCGGCAGCGCGGCGAGCGCCGTGCCCGAGTACGAGGTCCACTTTCTCCGGACCGAGACCACCTACACCGCCGTCCTCCAGGCCGACGGCCGCGCCCGGCAGCTCTCGTCCGAGGCGGGGGCGAGCTGCGGCGAGCTCGTCGAGGCGCTGGCCCTGACGATCGCCATCCTGCTCGACAGCGAGCCAGCGCCCGCGCCGCCCCCTCCGGTCGCGCCGGCGCCGCCCCCTGCCGCGCCCGCGCCGGTCATGCCCGCGCGCAGGCCCGCGCCGCCGCCCCCCCCGAGTCAGCCGCGGTCCTGGGATGTCTCGGCGGAGCTCGGCGCCGCGGGGACGGTGGGGATGCTCGACCCGTTCCGGGCGGCCGCCATGGGCGGCGTCTCGCTGCGGCGCCGCGCGTGGTCGGCCGGGCTCGGCGCTGTGTGGCTGCCGCGCCAGGACATCGATGTCGAGCCGGGCGTCGCCTCCATCGGGCTCGTCGCCGCGACGGCCCGCGGCTGCGCCACGATCGCCGGAGAGCTCGACGAGGTCCGGCTCTCGGCCTGCGCGGCGTCGATGCTCGGCGCCGTCCACGGCGCGGGCAGGGGGTTCACCCCGAACCGCGAGGACTCCGCGCTCTGGTTCGCCCTGGGCGCCTCGGCCATCGCCGAGGGGCCGCTCTTCGGCGCCCGCGCGCTGGGCTGGTCCGCGCGCGCGACGCTCCTCGCGCCGGTCGCGCGGGCGCGCTTCACGGTCGACCGCCGCGCAGACAGCGAGGCCGGCGCGCCGGTCACGACGGACGCCGTGCTCGACCCTTCCCCGGTGGGGTTGCTCGTGGGGCTGGGCGCCCGCGTTTCGATTTTCTGATCCGACGTGTCGATTCCCTGATGGCCAACCAGGCGACCTTCCACTGAGGGGGCGAGCATGACGAGAAGCGGCAGGACAGGATGACCTTCGGAGAGGTCTATGCGCAGCACTTTCGGTTCGTGTGGCGTTCGCTGCGCCGGCTCGGCGTGCCCGAGAGCGACGCCGCGGATGCGGTCCAGGACGTGTTCCTTGTCGTCCACCGCCGGCTTCCCGAGTTCGAGAGTCGGTCGAAAATTACGACTTGGCTGTACAGTATCTGCTTTCACGTCGCCCGCGACCGGCGCAAGCTCGCGCACATGAGACGGCGCGCCCACGACGACGAGCCGCTGCTCGACTGCGCCGACGACCGCGCCGACGTCGGCGCGCAGGCGGAGCGGCGGCAGGCGATCGAGCGGCTCGAGGCCATCCTCGACGAGCTGCCCCTCGAGCAGCGCGCCGTGTTCACGCTGTTCGAGCTCGACGGCATGGGCGGCGAGGCGGTCGCGGAGCTGCTCGACGTCCCGCTGGGGACTGTCTACTCGCGCCTCCGCCTCGCGCGCGACGCGTTCCGCCGCGCGGTGGCGCGCCTGAACGCGCGCGACCAGTTCCGCGTGGGCGGGACGACGGTCACGAAGTCGCAGCCCGTGCTGAAGGCAGCGGCCGTCGACGCGGGGATCTCGGCCGCGGAGCGCGCGCCGGCCGCGCGGGGGCCGGCGTCGAACGTTCTTCCCTTGCCGGGGGTCGAGCGGCAACCCGTCTGGAAGCAAGCGGGAGGGGAGCGATGAGCGATCCGATGCGCTGGATCGACGCCGACGGGAGCGCGCTCGAGGTGGAGCGCGAGCTCCTCCGCGCGGCGGCGCCCGTGGACCCGCCCGACGGAGAGCAAGAGCGGGTGTGGGCCGCGATGGCCGCGCAGCTCGGCCTCGCCGCCGGGGCCGCCACGCTCGGCGGGGCTCAGGGCGCCGGGGGAGGGGCGCTCTCGGCCCAGGCGGGCGGCGCGGCGAGCGCGGGCAGCCTGGGGACAGGCGGCGCGGGCCAGGTCGCCGCCGCCGCGTCGGCGGGCAAGGTCGCGGTCGCCGCGCCAGCGGCCAAGGTCGCGGTGGCCGCGTCGGCGGCGGGCAAGGTGGCGGCTGCGGCCGCGGGCGGCGGTGGTCTCGCCGGCGCTGCCGGCGCGGCGGGCGCCGCCGGCGCGGCGGCCGTGGCGGGCACCGCGGGCATCGTGAAGTCGATGCTGCTCGGCGCCGCCTGCGGGGGCCTGTTCCTCGCGGGCTATGCGGTCGTGGCCCCGCCGAGCGCCGCGCCGCCGGCGCAGGTCGTCGAGGCCGCGCCGGCTGTCGCGCCGCCGGCTGCCGCGCCGACGGCGCTGCAGGCGAGCCGAAGGCCTGCGGCGCCCGCCGAGGCGGCGGTGCCGGCGGAGGCGGCGGCGCCGGCGGAGGCGGCGGTGCCGGCCGAGGCGGCGGTGCCAGCCGAGGCGGCGGTGCCAGCCGAGGCGGCTGCGCGGGTCGCGCCGCGGCCGCGCGCCGAGGCGGCGGTGCCGGCCGCCGTCCCGACGGCGCCCCGCGCGGCCGCGGCGCCTCCGAAGCCGGAGACGCCGCGGCGCGAGCCCGCCGCGAGCCCGCCGCCCGCAACCGCGGCAGAAGGCACAGGGGCGGCACCCGCGCCGGACGCCGCGGGCGCCGCCGTCGGTGCGGACGGCGCGTCCACCCCGGCGGCGCTGCGGGAGAGCCGGCTGCGCGAGGAGCTGACGCTCCTCGGCGACGCGCGCGCGGCCCTCCGGCGCGGCGACGCCGCCGGCGCGCTGGTGATCGTCGAACAAGCGCGGCTCCGCTTCCCTGGCGGCGCGCTCGCGCAGGAACGCGAGGCGCTCACCATCGAGGCGCTCTGGGACAGCGGCCAGCGCGCCGCAGCCGCGCAGCGCGCATCGGCATTCCTCCTCGCCTACCCCTCAAGCCCCCACGTCTCTCGCCTCCAAGCCTTCACCCGCTAGAGCGGGGGGCTCCCGCTTCGGATACGGGCCCAGATCGACGTTTTCGGTGCTCGGCGTACAGGAGTACGCCTGCGCGCCGAAAACGCCGATCTGGGCCCGTCTCCTGTGCGGGAGCCCCCCGCTCTGAGGCCGCAGAGGGGGGGCGTGAAGGGGGGTGGGGGGGAGAGAGAGAGGGGGGATTGCGGGGCCGCGGGGGGCTCGCCGATTTGTTGGGCTAAGGTGTTTTTTGAAATGGGGGGCGGCGTGAGCGCCCCTTCATGCTCGTCATGACCGGTGCTCGGGGCGCCCCGCGGCTCCGCTCAAAGGAGAAGCCATGATGCCGAAACTCTCACGGTCCTTGTCGTCCTGGGTCGTCCTGGGCGCCATCGCGCTCGCAGGATGTCAGGTGGCGGTGTCGCTCGGCGGGGTAGGCGCCAGCTCGAGCTCGGGGGGCAGCGGCACGGGCAGCAGCAGCGGTACGGGAGGCTGGGACGCGCCGCAGTTCACGCCGGACAAGGTCGATCTGCTGTTCGTGGTCGACAACTCCGGGTCGATGGCGGACAAGCAGGAAGTGCTGCGCCTGGCGCTCGCCGATGTCGTCACTGGCATGACCAACCCGCCTTGCCTCGAACCGAGCGGACGTCCAGCGAGCGCACAGCCCGCGAGCGGGTTGAGCCCATGCCCGACAGGCTCCTCGCGCGCACGAAGCCCCGTGAACGACATGCACATCGGCGTCATCAGCAGCAGCCTCGGCGGCCATGGGTCGGGCGCCTGCCCCCCGGAGACGTCCCCTTCCAACAACGACATGGCCCACCTCCTCGCGCGCTCGGATCCGCAGTCGACGGAGAACGATCTGCCAACCTACCATGACAGAGGCTTTCTCGTGTGGGACGCGGCCGGGAGCCACGGCCCCGCAGCCGACTCCGATCCGGTCGAGCTCGCCACCAAGCTCGGCGCGATCGTGGAAGGGGTCGGGCAGGCGGGATGCGGCTTCGAGGCGCCGCTGGAGAGCTTCTACCGTTTCCTCGTCGATCCCGAGCCATACGTCACAATAGAGCTCCAGGAGGATGCCGCCGTGCCCACTGGGATCGACCAGATGGTGCTGAAGCAACGGAGGGACTTCCTCCGGCCGGACTCGCTGCTGCTCATCGTGATGCTGTCCGACGAGAACGATTGTTCGATCAAGGACGGAGGCAGGGATTACCTCGTCGCCGAGACGAGGAATGGCTTCAGGCTGTGGCGGCCGCGGAGCGAGTGCGCCATCAACCCGAACGACCCGTGCTGCAAGTCCTGCTCCCAGGATCAGAGCGGCTGCCCCGCGGACCCGACCTGCACGCGCGCCGATGGTTCCCCCACGAGGCTCTCCGCGGAGGAAGACCCGGTGAACCTGCGGTGCTGGGACCACAAGCGCCGCTTCGGGTTCGATTTCCTCTATCCGATCGAGCGCTATATCGAGGCGCTCACGTCGCCCACCGTGCCGGCGCGGAACGGAGACCTCGTGCCGAACCCGATCTTCTCGGATCTGGACCCCGAGGACGACAACACGCGGACCCGCGGGCCCCAGCACATCGTCTTCACGGGCATCGTCGGGGTGCCGTGGCAGGACCTCGCGCGCCAGAACGCGGACGGCGTCCCCGATCTCGTGGGCGGCCTCGACGCGGTAGGCAACCCGGTCGGCGGGCTCAAGGACGCCGCCGAGCTCGACGCCCCGGTGCCCGGCGGCTTCAGCAGCACCTGGGAGATCGTCCTCGGCGATCCGGCGAACCACGTCGCGCCCGCGGACCCGTTCATGATCGAGTCGCAGGCGCCCCGCGCGGGCGCGAACCCGATCACCGGCGATCAGCTCGTCCACCCGGACGCCACGGGGTGGAACGCGATCAACGGCCGCGAGTACACGATCCCGCGGGGGAGCACGGGAGACCTCCAGTACGCCTGCATCTTCAACCTCCTCACCGAGCGCTCCTGCGAGGGGAACGCCCAGAGCTGCGACTGCAGCGAGAGCGTGACCGGGGTGAACGACAGCCCGCTGTGCAAGCCGGGAGGCACGAACGGCCTGGAAGATCCGGGCAACCGGGAGACGACGCAGGAGCGGGCCAAGGCCTATCCCGGCCTCCGCGAGCTGCAGCTCCTCCAGCGCCTCGGGGAGCAGGGCGTCGCGGGCTCCATCTGCCCGGCGCAGATATCGGACGCCTCGTCGCCCGACTACGGCTACCGGCCGATCATGAACGCGGTGCTCGACCGGCTCTCCTCCGCGCTCTGACAACGGCGGCCGGACGACGCCGCCCGGCCGCAGGGCGGCGCGCCGGTCCTCCGGACCTTCGTCGCACGAAGATGATTTTTTGAAATGGAAAGCCGCGCGTGCCTCCCTTCACGCTCTGCCACACCGAATCTTCCGCTGCGCCTCTCGGCGCCGCTCAAGGAGGCATCATGTCATCGAAGCTCTCGCGAAGCCTGCCACCCTGCCTGATCCTGGGCGCCGTCGCGCTCGCAGCATGTCGGGTGGATGTGTCGCTCGGCGGGGCAGACGCGAGCTCGGGCGTCGGGGGAGAAGGCGGGGGCAGCGGCGGGACGGGCGGCCTCGACAGCCCCGTCTCCGGCACCAGCCATAGCACCAGCACAGGTGCAGGAGGCTGGGATCCCCCGGAGTTCACGCCGGACAAGGTCGATGTCCTGTTCGTGGTCGACAACTCCGGCTCGATGGCAGACAAGCAAGAGATCTTGCGCCCCGCCCTCGCCGACTTCGTCTCCGGCATCACCAACCCGCCCTGCGTGGACGCGACAGGCTCGGTGCGCGCTCGACCCGGCAGCGGGCTGAGCGCATGCCCGGAAGGCTCAGCGCGCGTGCATACCCCCGTGTACGACATGCACATCGGCGTCATCAGCAGCAGCCTCGGCGGCCACGGGGCGAGCGCGTGCTCGACGAGCACCTCCCCCTCCAACACCGACATGGCTCACCTCCTCGCCCGCTCCGATCCGAGCGTGACGGGGAACGATCTGCCGACCTACCAGGACAGGGGCTTTCTCGTGTGGGACGTGAACGGGAGCCATGACCCCGTAGGGGACTCCGACCCGATCACGCTCACAACGAAGCTCGGCAACATGGTGCAGGGGGTCGGAGAGGCGGGGTGCGGCTTCGAGGCGCCGCTGGAGAGCTTCTACCGGTTCCTCGTCGATCCCGAGCCGTACCAGACGGTGGCCATCGAGACCGAGACCGCGGTGCCGACAGGGATCGACCATACGGTGCTGCAGCAGCGGAGGGACTTCCTCCGGCCCGACTCGCTCCTGCTCATCGTGCTGCTGTCCGACGAGGACGACTGCTCGATCAAGGACGGAGGCAGGAACTACTTCGTCGCCGAGACGAGGAACAACTTCAGGTTGTGGCGGCCGCGGAGCGAGTGCGCCATCAACCCGAACGACCCGTGCTGCAGGTCCTGCTCCCAGGATCAGAGCGGCTGCCCCGCGGACCCGACCTGCACGGGCCCGGACGGCAACGCTGCCAGGCTCTCCGCGGAGGACGATCCGGTGAACCTGCGGTGCTGGGACCACAAGCGCCGCTTCGGGTTCGACTTCCTCTACCCGATCGAGCGGTACACCGAGGCGCTCACGTCGCCCATCGTGCCGGCGCGGGACGGAGACCTCGTGCCGAACCCGATCTTCTCGGATCTGGATCCCGAGGACGACAACACGCGAACTCGAGGGCCGGAGCACGTCGTCTTCACGGGCATCGTCGGGGTGCCGTGGCAGGACCTCGCGCGCAGGAACGCGGACGGCGTCCCCGATCTCGTGGGCGGCCTCGACGCGGAGGGCAACCGGGTCGGCGGGCTCAAGGACGTAGGCGAGCTCGGCGCCCCGGTGGACGGCGGCTTCGACAGCACCTGGGAGATCGTCCTCGGCGATCCGGCGAACCACGTCGCGCCCGCGGATCCGTTCATGATCGCGTCGAGGGCGCCCCGCGAGGGCGCGAACCCGATCACCGGCGATCAGCTCGTCCACCCGGACGCCACGGGGTGGAACGCGATCAACGGTCGCGAGTACACGGTCTCGCCGGGGAGCACGGGAGACCTCCAGTACGCCTGCATCTTCGACCTCCCCGACGAGCGCTCCTGCGACGGGAGCGCCCAGAGCTGCGACTGCCGCGAGACCCTGACCGGGGTGAACGACAGCCCGCTGTGCGAGCCGGAAGGCACGAACGACCTCGACGATCCCGGCGACAGGGGTCCGATACAGCAGCGGGCCAAGGCGTACCCGGGCCTCCGTGAGCTGCAGCTCCTCCGGAGCCTCGGGGAGCAGGGCGTCGCGGGCTCCATCTGCCCGGCGCAGACATGGGACGCCTCGTCGTCCGACTACGGCTATCGGCCGGTCATGACCGCGGTGCTCGACCGGCTCTCCTCGGCGCTCTGACCCCTGCGATCACGGGGACCGCGGGCGCAGCGAGGCCTCACGCCGTCGCGCCGGTCCTCCGGATCCTCGTCAAACCAACACGCGCTCTTTTTGAAATGGGAAGGCGCCCGTGCGTCCCTTCATGCCCTGTCACGATCGGTCTTCGGCGGCGCCTCCAGGCCCCGCACAAGGAGGAACCATGTCATTGAAGATGTCACGAACCCTGTTGCCCTTTCTCGTCCTGAGCGCCGCCTCGGTCGTCGGGTGTCAGCTCGAGGTCTCGCTCGACGGACTCGACCCCACCACCGCCTCGAGCTCGGTTGTCGGCAGCAGCTCCAGCGTCACCAGCGTCACCAGCGTCACCAGCGTCACCAGCGGTGGCTTCGGCGGTGAGGGCGGCTTCGGCGGTGAGGGCGGCAGCGGCGGCTCCGGCGGTGAGGGCGGCGGCTGGGATCCACCGCAGTTCACGCCCGACAAGGTCGATCTCCTCTTCGTGGTCGACAACTCCGGATCGATGGCGGACAAGCAGCAGATCTTGCGGTCGGCGGCCGCCGACCTCGTGTTCGACATCACCAACCCGCGCTGCGTGGACGGCGCCGGCCACCCGGTGGCGGAGACGCAGCAGCCAGCGAGCGGGCTCGATCCATGCCCGGAAGGCACCTCGCGCGCGCGAACGCCCGTGAGCGACATGCACATCGGCGTGATCAGCACCAGCCTCGGCGGCCACGGGTCGGGCGCCTGCGCCCCGACGACGTCCGCTTCCAACGCCGACATGGCCCACCTCCTCGCGCGTTCCGATCCAGGGGTGGCGGGGAACGATCTCCCCACCTACCTCGACAAGGGCTTTCTCGTGTGGGACGCGGCCGGGAGCCGCACGCCCGCAGGGGACTCCGACCCTGTCGCGCTCGCCGGCAAGCTCGGCAACATCATCCAGGGGGTCGGGCAGGCGGGGTGCGGCTTCGAGGCGCCGCTGGAGAGCTTCTACCGCTTCCTCGTCGACCCCGAGCCGTACCAGACGATGATCCTGGATGACGACGTCGCCGTACCTTCAGGGATCGACGTCACCGTCCTGCAGCAGCGGAGGGAGTTCCTCCGGCCGGACTCGCTCCTGCTCGTCGTGATGCTGTCCGACGAGAACGACTGCTCGATCAGGGACGACGGCAGGAACTACCTGGTCGCCGAGACGAGGAACAACTTCAGGTTGTGGCGGCCGCGGAGCGAGTGCGCCATCAACCCGAACGACCCGTGCTGCAGGTCCTGCGCGCAGAATCAGGACGGCTGCCCCGCGGACCCGACCTGCACGGGCCCGGACGGCAATCCCGCGAGGCTCTCCGCGGAGGAAGACCCGGTGAACCTGCGGTGCTGGGATCAGAAGCGCCGCTTCGGGTACGACTTCCTCTACCCGATCGAGCGGTACACCGAGGCGCTGACGTCGCCCACCGTGTCGACGCGGAACGGAGATACCGTGCCGAACCCGATCTTCTCGGATCTGGATCCGGCGGACGGGAACACGCGAACTCGAGGGCCGCAGCACGTCGTGTTCACGGGGATCGTCGGGGTGCCGTGGCAGGACCTCGCGCGCCAGAACGCGGCCGGCGTCCCCGATCTCGTGGACGGCCTCGACGCGGAAGGCAACCCGGTCGGCGGGCTCAAGAATGCCGCCGAGCTCGGCGCCCCGGTGGACGGCGGCTTCGACAGCACCTGGGAGATCGCCCTCGGCGATCCGGCGAACCACGTCGCGCCCGCGGACCCGTTCATGATCGAGTCGAGGGCGCCCCGCTCGGGCGCGAACCCGATCACCGGTGATGGAATCATCCAGCCGCACCAGACGGGATGGAACGCGATCAACGGCCGCGAGTACACGATCCCGCCGGGGAGCACTGGCGATCTCCAGTACGCCTGCATCTTCGACGTCGAGGAGCGCTCCTGCGAGGGAGCTGCCCAGAGCTGCGATTGCAGGGCGATTCCAGGCGCCACCATCGACAACCCGCTGTGCATGCCCGAGGGCACGAACGACCCGGCAGAGCCCCTCCCGCGCACGATGACGCAGGTCAAGGCCAAGGCATACCCGGGCCTCCGCGAGCTGCAGCTCCTCCAGAGCCTCGGGGCTCAAGGGGTCGCGGGCTCGATCTGCCCGGCGCAGATCGCGGACACCTCATCGCCTGATCACGGCTACCTGCCGGTCATGAGGGCCGTGCTCGAACGGCTCGACGCGGCGCTCTGACGCCGGCGGCGGTCGCTCGTCGCGACCTCGTGCGCTGGCGGCGCGCGGAGTGCAGGCGCCGCCAGCGCACAAGGAGAGAGCACCTCCGCCCCGGAGGCCGGCTCACCCTCCAGCCAGGCCGTTGGCACAGCTGAGACACATTTGAGACACAACGAGACACCGCGATCGCGCGGTGCGCCGCCTTGGAGAGGGGGATCCCCGGGCGAAATGCGGCGCGTTCCAGTGGCACCGAAGCTGCTTGAAGGTGGGCGCGAGGATGGGAAGCCGTCTCGAAGGACGCTCTGCGGGCGAGCGCAGGCCGCAGCATTCCTGCTGGCGGTCTGGCGGTCGCCGGGGGCGTTCTCCGCGGCGGCGCCCGCACGCCAGGGTTGCCGCGCGGTCATCGTCCGGATGCCGCAGCGGGGTTCGGACGAGCACAACGCGGAGGTACTGATGCGCCACAAGGGACTGGCTTTCTTGTTCATCGTGATCGGACTCATGGGCTGCGCGAAGGAGGACGACGGCGACACGGGTGAAACGCAGGATCCGCAGGAGACGGAGTCGTGCGGAGGGTTCCTTGGGACGAGCTGTCCAGAGGGCCTGGCGTGCGTGGACGACCGGCGCGACGACTGCGACCCGGAGCACGGCGGGGCCGACTGCCCAGGCGTGTGCGTCGACGATCCGCCGCCGCAGGTGTGCGGGGGCTTCGCGGGGCTGTCGTGCCCCGAGGGGCTGGAGTGCGTGGACGACCCGAGCGACGACTGCGACCCGGAGCACGGCGGCGCGGACTGCATCGGCGTCTGTGTGGAGCCGAAGCCCACCGCGACGATGTGCGGGGGCTTCGCGGGGCTGCCGTGCCCCGAGGGGCTGGAGTGCGTGGACGACCCGAGCGACGACTGCGACCCGGAGCACGGCGGCGCGGACTGCGGCGGGCTCTGCGTCGAGCCGAAGCCCACGATGTGCGGCGGGATCGCCGGATTCCCGTGCCCCGAGGGGCTCGTGTGCGTCGACGATCCGGGCGACGACTGCAGCCCGCCGATCGGCGCGGACTGCGGCGGCATCTGCGTGAAGGGCTGAGCCGGCGCCGCGCAGGAGGCGCGCCGTCCTGACGGACGAGGGCGCGCCCTGCGCGGCAGGCGCTCAGTACCGGTGCTTCCAGAGCAGATCCAGGGTCGTCCCCGCCTGCTCGCCCGTCGCCATCCCGGCCCGCACCGACCAGTTGCGGCGGAAGCGCCACTCGAGGCTCACCTCGGTGCGGGCCCGAGCGCCGCTGGAGCTGCCGCTGCGCGACGTCCCCGTCCCTTCCCCCTGCCCCGTCGCGCCCGCCTCGTAGCTCGCGCTCGCGGTCACCTGCTGTCCGAGCTGGTAGCCCACGGTCGTCTTCAGCGCGCCCTCGTCGGTCGTGTCGAGCTGCGTCTCGAAGTTCTGGAGCGGGCCGATGCTCTGGAGGATCATGTTGATCTGCGCGGACGCGAGCCCGGTGCCCACGCCGGCCGCGACCCCGCCGGCGGCGTTGCTGCCGCCGCCGGAGCCGGGCTCCTCGGTGGACGTGCCGCCCGCCAGCGTCCCCTCCGCGTAGGCCTTGCCGAGCAGGAGCTCCGCGATGACCTCGTTCTCCGGGCGCGGGGGCTCCGAGCGGAAGGTGATCTTCTCCTCGGTGATCGGGTTCAGCTCGCCCACGTAGTCGATGTAGATGCGGGTCCCCTCCGGCGTGTCGTGGAACGCCTTCACGTTCAGGTACGGGTTCGAGGGATCCCCCTGCAGCGCGACGACGCCCGGCTCGATCTCGAACTCCTTGCCGATCACCTCGAGCTTCCCCGAGACGATGTTCACGTTGCCCTCGATCTTCGTCTCCCCCGCGACCGTGATGCGGAGCGGGTGCGCGCGATCTCCGGCCAGCGAGGCCTGCACCATGTCGCCCTCGATGCCGATCCCGCCCAGGTGGACCTCCATGACGAGCGGGGTGCCGCCCGCGTCCTTCTTCGGAGCGTCCGTCGGCTCGGCCGGCGCGCGCCGCGCCTCGTACTCTTCCTGGCTGAGCGGCGCCGAGGTGACGATGTCCTCGTTCTCGTCGAGCGGCTGCACGCTCCGCCCGATCGTCGGCGGCAGCGTCAGGTTGAGCGTGGGCACGTCGACGCGGACGGCGATCTGCTCGTCCCGCTGCTGCGCCGCGAGCACCACCTTGCCGCGCACGTCGCCCAGCGGGACGCCCTCCAGCGCGATCGGGAGATCGCGGCCCTTCGGGATCTCGAGCTCGGCGCGGGCGCTCTTGAAGGCGAACCCCTCCATCTGGAGCGTCGCTCCGCCGCGGACCAGGCCGCCGCCTGCCTCGGCGCGGATGTCCTCGATGCGCAGCTCGCCGGAGGGGCTCGCTGTGACGCGGAACGAGGCGTTCTCGAACGGCTGGCCGATCGTGGCCACGTGGACGAGGCCCTTGGTGAGGCGCATCTGGCCGGTGAAGCCCGCGTGCTCGCCGAGCCCGAGCCGCACGTCGCCGTCGAGGGTGCCGTCGAGCCGGTTCACCGTGCCCTGAACGAACGGCTCCACCGCCGCGAGCCGGAAGCGGTCGACCGACAGCGACACCTCGGCGTTCTGATCGTCCGTGATCGTCGGGATCGCGTTCGCCTCCCACGTCACGGGCGTCTCCGCTTTCGCCTCGAGACGGCCGCCGTCGCGCCCGACGAGCCGCACGCCGGCCACGGCCGCTGTGCGCCCGCCGTCGCCGGGCGGCGGGATGTCGAGCGACACCTCGGCGGTCTCGTACTGCGCGTCGGGGCCGAGCTTCAGGCCCGGGAACTGGAGGCGCGCCGCGACCTCGGGCGCCGCCCCGAAGAGGCCGCGCACCGTGACCTCGCCGCGCGCCTGGCCGCTGACCTGCATGTCCGCGAGGACGGGGATCTCGGCGAGCGGCAGGTCCGCGATCTTCGCCTCGAGGTTGCCCTCGCTGAAGAGCGGGGCGCCCGGGGCGTCGCCCATGAGGGCGGCCGCGTTCGCGCCGAGCTTCGCCTTCGCGGTCATGTACGTGCGCGGGCCGCGGAACGCGTACGCGTCGAGCGCGGCGTTGCGCCCGTCGTAGACGAGCAGCGTGTCGAGCCGGAGCTTGCCGAGCGGCGAGGGGCCCCCCACGCCGCCCACGTTCGCCGCCGTCGCGCGGGCCACGAGCCTGGGCTCGGCGATCGTCCCCGCGAAGTACACGTCGACCCCCGCGGCGCCGGACAGCACCGGGGTCCGCTTCCCCAAGGCGGCCAGCTCGGTGAGATCGTTGAGCTTTCGGCGCGGCACATGGAAGTGCGCCGCGATCGGCATCCGCGGGAGCGCCGCCGCCGGATCGGCCAGGAGCGCCGGGAGATCGGCGTCGAACGCGGCCGAGAGCTCCGCCACGATCCGGCGATCGAACACCGAGAGCGTGACGTGGGCGTCGCCCGTCTTCGCGTCGAGGTCGCCGGCGATCCGCGCGTCGAGCTTCCTCGACACCCACGCCGGCGCGCCCGTCTTCTCGTCGAGGGGCCCCGCCGCGCGCAGGCCCTCGGTGCGGATCAAGAGGCTCCGCACCGACGGGAACCGCTCTCCGGCCTCGCGCACCACAGCGAGGCGCGCGGTGAGCCGGCCCGCGAGCTCGCTCAGGGCGACCGGCACCGGCGATGCCTGGGCGAGGCACCCGAGCTGCCACGCGTCGGCTTCCATCCGCGCCGAGCCCGTGACCGTCTGCCATGTGCGCTCCGAGAGGAGCGACCCGCGCACGTTCGCCGCGCTCCCGTCGACGAGGACGCGCGCGATCGCGCCGCGGCACACAGGCGGCGGCGGCGCCTTCGGGCGCTCCGCCAGGTCCCCGACCGTGGCCGACGGCTTGCCGGGCGTCGCGCCCTGCCGGTCGGCCTCCCGGGACTGCGCGGGCGGGGGCTCGGGCGGCGCGATCAGGCGGACCAGGCCGTCCGCCTTCAGCGCCTCGCCCTCGATGCGCGCTGTCATGTTCATCGAGAGGCGCGGCGCCATACCCGGGACCGAGCCGTCCTCGAGCTCGACCAGCACGTGCCCGGCGCGGCGCTTCCCGCGGCCGCGCATCGACACGTCGAGGTTGGCGAGGCCGCCGACCCCGAGCGGCACGCCGGCGACGTCCGCGATGCGCTGGAGGTCGATCGCCGTGCCCCGGAGGTCGCCCTCGATCTCGTCCCCGACGAGCGACAGGCTCCCCTGGAGCTCTCCGACGCCGTCGCCGCGCAGGGCGAGGTCGCGGACGGCGATCCCGCGGTCCCACGCGACGCGGGCCGCCTGCGCGACCATCTCGTCCTCGCCGCGCTTCACCTCGACGCGGATCCGCCGCGCCTGGCTCCCCGGGATGTCGAGGTCGGCGGAGGCGGAGATGCGGCGCTCCGCGCTGGCCAGCGACACCCGCACGCGCGGCGCGGTGACCGGGCCTGCGGCGCTCGCGGCGACGCTGTCGAACGCGTACTGCTGCGCGCGGAGGTCCGCCCCCCGGAACGCGCCCTCGATCGTGAGCTTGTCGAGCGGCCCGGCGGCCTTGGCCCTGATCTCGCCTCGCCCGAGCTGCAGATCGGGCCCGACGCGGAGCCCGGCGACGCGCACGGTCGCCCTGGCGTCGAGCGCGTCGTTCTTGAGCGCGCCCTCGACGTGGAGCGCGGCGCTGCCGTGGATGCCGCTCGGGACGTGCCGCACCGCGCTGAGCGATGGGATCTCGCTGCGCGCCTCGAACTGGATCTCGCCCTCCTTCGAGAGGGCGACGTTCGCCTCGATGGGCGCGCCGGGCTCGTGGATCGTCGCGGCGGCCCGCAGCGCGCCGCGCTCGAAGGTCGCGCGCGCCTCGGTCGCCGGGACGCGCTGGCCCACGACGACGAACGGCTCCGTCTTCGCCTCGGCGACGATGCGAGGCCCGCCCTCCTCGTCGAGGGTGATGTCGCCGCGCGCCTCCGCGCTCACCCGCGCGGCCGGCGCCGCCGCCCCGACGAAGGCGCGCGGATCGAGCTCGGTGATCCGGATCTCGGCCTTGATGCGCTTCGGATCGAGCGCGTCGAGCCGCGCGCGGGCGGTGATCTCGCCTGTCACGGCGTCGTCGGTGACCAGCGGATCGAGGACCGTGACGCGCGCGGTGACCGAGAGATCCGAGAGCTCCCCGTCGGCGGTGACCAGGACCGAGACCGGCCGCGCGAGCGGCACGCCGGGATCGATCGCGAGCGCCGCCTCGGGCGTCACGCGCGCCGACGAGACCCGCGCCGAGAGGCGCTCGTCCTTCAGCGTCCCCTCGGCCGTGATCGGGATCGCGCCGACGCTCCCCTCGAGCCGCGCGGTGAGCTCCATCGGCGCGTCCGCGGGGACGCTCACGTTGCCGGCGATGCTGGTCGCCTCGATCGGCACCGGCAGGAGGCGCCGCTCGGTGATGCGTACGCGCTCGATCGCGTAGCGGCTCTGGTCCGCGACGACGATCGCGCCGGCGAGGTTCTCGATTGTCGCGTCGATGGGGCTCCCGGGGGCGACCGTGCCGTGGACCGCGGCGCGGTCGAGGAGGATGCGCGAGAGCTCGAGGCGGAGCGGCCGCCCGCCCTCGGCGGGCGGCTCCTCCGACGGCTTCGGCGTGAACGCCTGCGCGAGGGTGAGCGCGCCCTGCTCGTCCTGCTCGAGCAGGGCGTCCACGTCGCCGACCCGGACGAGGGGGATGGTGATGGCGAGGTCCCCGTCGCCGAGGAGGAGCTCCTTCACGATCGCGAGCGCGTTGAAGTCGGCGTGGACACCGCTGACGCGCAGGAGCTCCGTCCCGCTGGGGTGGCGCACGGTGACGGTGGAGACATCGGCGGTGAAGAGGCCGAGGCGGTCGATGTGCGCGATCTCGATCTGCCCCTCCAGGCTGGATCGCAGGATGTCGTTGACGAGCTGCCTTGTGAGGTCGCGCGTCGAGGCGACGTTCAGGTGAACGACCGCGCCCACGGCCGTCGCCGCGACGAACACGCCTCCCAGGCCGATCACGCTGGCCGACACGGCGGCCGCGCGGGCGAGGGCCCGGCGGAAGCGGCCCTGCCGGTGCGGGACGGCTGCGCTGGACACGGGAGGGAGGGTGGGATCTTCGGGCATGGCGATCAGCTAGGGATAGAGGTCAGCATCGCAGCTCCGCGAGACCAACCAGCCGACAAATCCGGGGAGACCCGATGGTATCTTGGAGATCTCCCTGAGGGCGCGGCAGCCGGCCGCGCGCCGTCCCACGCGGGGCAGGGGCCCCCGGCACGAGCGCGCCCGCCGTCTGCTGGACGGCGGGCGCTGTCGATCGTCGTCCCCGCGGGGCGGGGCTCCGGCCCTCCGGTCGCTCCCCTTTCCGTGCGGTCACGCGCGCGGGAAGTCGTGGCGCGGGACCTCGTAGGGCGACGGATCGGGGATCTCGTGCGTGTGCGGGGGCGCCGGCACCTCGGGTTGGTGCTTCTCCGGAGCCCCTCCGGGCGTGGGCTGCTCCGTCGTGCCCGGGAGATGGATCTCACGGTCCGGCGACGTGCGCCCGGGCGAGCCGGGGTCCTCCGGCTGTTCGCCGGGGGGGCTCATGATCGGCTGCGGCACGCCGGGCCGCCAGGGCTCTCCGTTCGGCGGTTGAGATGCGTTGCTCATGGCTTCACCCAGTCCTTTTGCGCAGGGCGTGCGTCACGAAGGGACGCGGCGCCCGAGCGCGAGCGAGATCACGGCGAGCACCAGGAAGGCCACGAACAGGATCTTCGCGATGCCCGCGGCGCTCGCGGCGATACCGCCGAAACCGAAGATGGCGGCGATGATTGCGATGATGAAGAAGGTGACAGTCCAACCGAGCATGATGTCCTCCAAGGGGTCTCAGGGCGTCGAGCCGGTGTCTTTCGTGGAGACGACCTCAACGCGAGTTCTCATGGCCGGATTGCACCCCCCGTGCCGAAGCGTGGCAGAGGCTGGCGGCCGGCGCGCGCCGCGGCCTTCCGGGCCGGACGCGGCCGCGGGGTGACGAGCTCGGCGCCGCCGCTTCCGTCCGGGCGCGCGAGCGGCGCCCTTTTTGTGGGGCATGATGCCTCGATCGTGACAGGGTGGACCTGTGCGGCGCCGGACGCGGCCGCGCGCCGCGGCTCGGTGTGGGCGGCGCTGCACGAAGGCTGCACGCGGACGCCCCACAACTTCCCGGATCGGGCGTCTCCGGACGGGCTATAAGGGCGTGGCCATGCCGAAATCGAAGGTTGCTGTCATCCGCACGTCCCCCGCGACGGTGCTCTCGGACTACCACCGGCTGATGAACCTGGCCGGCTACCAAGATGTGGTCGCCAAGGACGCCGACACGGCGCTCAAGGTGAACATCTCCTGGCACTTCTTCTACCCGAGCTCGTCCACGACGCCCTGGCAGCTGGAGGGCGTCATCCGGGCGATGACGCAGGACGGGTACTCGAAGGACCTGATCCACGCGTGCCACAACCGTACAGTCGTCATCGACGCCCACCTGGGTGAGCGCGAGAACAAGCAGGTCGACGTCGTGCAGGCGCACGGCCTGCGCAACGTGCATCTGTACGAGGGGGAGGAGTGGATCCCGATCGGCGATGCGGTCGGCGATCTGCGGAAGAAGTTCCTCTGTCTGAACGAGGTGTACCCGAAGGGGTTCTCGATCCCGAAGCGCTTCATCGGCGAGAACATCATCCACCTGCCGACGGTGAAGACCCACATCTTCACGACGACGACGGGCGCGATGAAGAACGCCTTCGGCGGCCTGCTCAACGAGCACCGGCACTGGACGCACCCGGTCATCCACGAGACGCTCGTGGATCTCCTGATGATCCAGAAGAAGATCCACCGCGGGGTGTTCGCGGTGATGGACGGGACCTTCGCGGGCGACGGCCCGGGGCCGCGGTGCATGGTGCCGCACGTGAAGAACGTCCTGCTCGCGTCGGCGGACCAGGTGGCGATCGACGCGGTGGCGGCGAAGCTGATGGGGTTCGACCCGATGCGCGACTGCAAGTTCGTGCGCCTCGCGCACGACCTCGGCCTCGGGACGGGCGACGTGCGCGACATCGAGCTCGTGGGCGACCTGGACGCGGCGAACGAGAACTGGAACTTCGACGGGCCGTTCAAGGAGATGACGTTCGCCTCGCGCAACCAGCACCGCATCTACTGGGGCCCTCTCAAGAAGCCGGTGGAGTGGTCGCTCAAGACCTGGCTCGCGCCCTGGGCTTACGTGGCGTCGGTCACGTACCACGACATGTTCTGGTACCCGCGCTACGCGAAGGAGAAGATGGCGCCCGTGCTCGAGAGCCCGTGGGGCCGGCTGTTCGCGAACTGGGGCAAGGTGCAGCCCGACGCCGAGGGGCGAGGGTATCCCGACGTGGGGACGGCGAGCCCGGATCTGGTCCGCATCGGGGTACGGCACTTCCTGGAGGGCATGCGCCTCGTGGGGATGGCCGTGGCCGAGTCGCCCGAGATCCAGGTGCGCAAGCGGGCGCGCGCGCAGGCGGCCGGCGGGAGCGGGGCGCCGGCGGTGTAGCCGTTGCGATGAGTCGGCTCCGGAGAGCGCGGTGCGCGCGGTGACGGTGCCGCTCATCCTCCTGCGAGGAGCCCAGGGCCCAGCGCCAGCAGATGCCGGTGCTGGGCCTTCGCGCGTCATGGGGCCGAGCCCGTGGGGGCGCGCTGCTTGACGCGTTCCTTTCCATGCGCTTTCATGGGGACACGTCGAAAAAGGCGGACCGGTTCGGTGAGCCCCGGTCACTTCCGCAAGGAAGCTCTGTCCGACGCACCAGCGCCAGGACCCACGACGAGCAGGGCGCAGTTTGTGCTGCGCTCTGGTCGGGCGTCCATGGGCGAGCACATCCATCACCAGCATCTTGCGAGAGCGCGCGCCGGCACACGTCGGCGCCGGAGCGCTCGCGCATGGCGGGGCCCGACCTTTCATCCACCTGAAAGGACCCGACATGCACCTCAACCATCTCGATCTCTGCGTATCCAACGTCCGGGAGACCAGCGAGTTCTTCGAGCGGTTCTTCGGCTTTCGCTGCCAGCGGGAGAAGGGGCGCGACGCCCTCGCCATCCTGCAGGACGAGGCCGGCTTCACGCTCGTCATCAGCCGGCTGCGCGCCGACGATCCGACCAGCTATCCGGCCCAGTTCCACGTCGGCTTCCTTCTCGAGAGCGAGGCCGCGGTCCACGAGGCCCATGAGCGGATGACGGCGGCCGGCGCCGGGGTCGTCTCCCCGCTGCGAGATGTCCGCGGCGGGCCGGCCTTCTACACGCGCGCTCCCGGCGGTGTGCTCGTCGAGGTCAGCCACCGTCGTTGAGGATCTCCGAACGACCCACGGCGTCAGGGCACGGGATAGCCCCCGTCCACGGCGCCGCTCGGGGCGCTCAGCGCGCCGCGCTCGTGGCGTGCGACGGCCGTCGCCCCGACGTCACCGCCGGCGCGGCGCCCGCGACGAACCTGACGCGCACCGGCCTCGGTCGGAGCGGCGGCAGCGACCGCGCGAGCGCCGCGTAGGCGTCGCGCCCCACGCGCCGCTCCTCGTGCACGAGCGTCGCCCAGATCTCGGCCTCGCGCGCCTCGGCGTGCTCGGCCGCGCGCGGATCGAAGCGCAGCCCGCGCTCGATGGGCTCGGCGCCGGGGACGCCGTCGGTGGGGCGGCGCGCCGCGCGGTCGCGGAAGACGCCGGGCCCGAAGCGGTCGTACTGGAGGATCGTGTGCGCTGTCGACACGGCGCCGGCCCAG
Organism: Sorangium sp. So ce176; assembly: GCF_051519835.1. NCBI lineage: Bacteria > Pseudomonadati > Myxococcota > Polyangiales > Polyangiaceae > Sorangium > Sorangium sp. So ce176. The sequence goes on along the minus strand of NZ_CP150371.1, from coordinate 6,904,425 downwards.
GGATAGGTGCGCAGGGTCCAGCCGCGCGACAGGTCGGCGAGCCGCTCGTCGACGTCGGCGCGCTCTGCGTCGGTCTTCCACGGCTCGCGCGGGACGAAGAACAGGCCCAGCCCGAGCTCGTCGCCCTCGAGCTCGAACACCTCGTCGATACCGAATCGCTCCGGCGTCTGCGCGACGAGCGACCCGTGCGTGAGCCCGAACTCGCCGACGATGTACACCGCGAGCGCCTCGCGCCGCGCGCGCAGGAAGTCGAGCGTCGCGACGGCCTCGGCGTGCGTCTCGGTGGGGAACTCCGTGAAGCACATCGCCTCGGCGGCCACGCCCGCGGACGCGAGGTGGTCGATCACGTCGGAGACGACCTCGACGGGCGCGCCCTTGTCGATGAGGCCGAGGACGCGCGGCGACGCGGACTCGACGCCGAGCGCGCACGCGACGGCGCCCGCGCGGCGCAGCACGTCCGCGCGCTCCTTGGTGAGGTACTTCTCCGGCTTGAGGTCGGTCGCCCACCGGACGTCGAGGCCGGCGTCGATGATCGCCTGCGACATCTTCACCAGCGTCTTCGGCGCGACCGAGTCCTGCGACAGGTAGAAGTGGCGCGTGCCGTGCCGCGCCGCGAGCGCCCCGAGGTGCGCGACGATGGTCTCGACGGCGCGTTCGCGGTACGCCGCCGTGCCGACCTCGGCGAGGCCGTAGTGGCAGAAGGTGCACTTGCCCCAGTAGCAGCCCCGCGTGGGGTCGTACGGGAGCACGAGCGCCGGCGCCAGGTAGGCGTGGAGCGGGAGCCCGTCGAAGTCGGGCGGCGGGAGCGCCTTCAGGTCCTCCATGCCGTGCCCCGATAGCCAGCGCGCGCCCAGCAGGCGGTCGCGCACGACGACGTTCGGCACGTCGCGCAGCGGCCGCCCTTCATCGAGCGCGCGGGCGAGCGCGAGGAGGGTGTGCTCGCCCTCGAACAGGCACGCCGAGTCGAACGGGCCGAGGGCGCGCGCGAGCCGCTCGCCCGAGAGCCGGAGGAGCATCTGCGTGACGCCGGGGCCGCCGCACGTGACGTGCACGCCGGGCAGCGCCTGCTTGATCTTGTGCGCGAACGCGTACGCGGGCTGGAGCTGGCCCGGGAAGCACACGGAGAGGCCGACGATGTCGGCGCGCGCGTCGCGGAGCCGGGGCACGAGCGTCTGTTGCACCCAGCCGTCGAACGGGTCGTGCTCCGGCTGGCTCGACCGGGCGATCTCGTCCATCGAGAGCAGGCCGAACGGGGTCCGGTACGCCGTGAAGTCGAGCTTGAGCGGGTGGTGCGTGGCGGAGACGACGCCGAGCGCCGCCTCGATGGTCGCGACAGCGCTGGCGTAGGCGCCGGGGTCGTAGAAGCCGTCGCTGGAGCGCAGCGTGGCCTTGGCGCTGTCGACAGCGCCCGGCACGGCGTGCGCGTCGCCGCGCGCGCGGGCGAGCGCGAGGTACTCGAGCTGATCGGCGTGCGGCAGCGCGGGGCGCCGGTCGAGCTCGCCGAGGCGCGCCTCGAGGCGGTCGCGGAGGCCGGCCATGGTCTCGGGCGTGAGGAGCGCGTCGAAGGCCTCGACGTTCGCGTCGACGGGCAGCACCTCCACGCCGTTCGCGCGCAGGAAGCCGGTCAGCATCGGCACCGCGAGGTACGGCGCGGTGGGGTCACAGGTCGGCGGGTAGACGAGCGCGATGCGCATGCGGGGCGGCGGTCTAGCACGGGGCGGGGGGAGCGTCCGGGCCGGTCGTGGCGCGGGGAATCTCCTCGTGCCGTTGCAGCGGTGAAGCGACACTCTCCAGGGGAGGTGTCCATGCGCAAGATCGTCGTCCACGAGCCAGGCAGCCACGACAAGCTCCGCGTCGAGGAGCACCCCGATCCGAGCCCTGCGCGCGGCGAGGTGCTCGTCGACGTGCAGGCAGCGGGCGTCAACTACGCGGATTGCGTCGTCCGCATGGGTCTTTACGAGTCCGCGAAGAAGTACGTCGGCTGGCCCATCACCCCCGGCTTCGAGATCGCCGGCACCGTCGCCGCGCTCGGCGAGGGCGTCTCCGATATCAAGCCAGGGTCGCCTGTCTTCGCCGTGACCCGCTTCGGCGGGTACGCCTCGCGCGTCGCGGTCCCGCGGCACCAGGTCTACCCGCGGCCGGCGCGCCTCACGCCGGAGCAGGCGGCCGGCTTCCCGGCGGTCTTCATGACGGCGTACTACGCGCTGTACGAGCTCCTGCGGCTGCGGCCGGGCATGGTGGTGCTGGTGCACTCGGCCGCCGGCGGCGTGGGCGGCGCGCTCGTGCAGCTCGGCAAGATCGCCGGCTGCCGGGCGGTGGGCGTCGTGGGCGCCGCGCACAAGGTCGAGACGGCGCAGCGCCTCGGCGCCGACGCGGTGATCGACAAGAGCCGCGAGCCGCTCTGGGCTGCGGCGGAGCGGCTCGCGCCCGAGGGCTACGACGTGGTCCTCGACGCGAACGGCGTCGAGACGCTGCGGCAGAGCTACCGGCACCTGGCGCCGGCGGGGAAGCTCGTCGTGTACGGCTTTCATACGATGCTGCCGCGGCAGGGCGGCCGCCCGAGCTACCCCAAGCTCGCGCTCGACTTCGTGCGGATGCCGCGCTTCAACCCGCTCGACCTCTGCAACGACAACAAGAGCGTGCTCGCCTTCAACCTCTCGTACCTGTTCCACAAGACGGAGATGCTGCGCGAGGCCATGGACCGGCTCGTGGGCTGGCTGGAGGAGGGGCGCCTCGCGCCGCCGCCGGTGGCGACGTTCCCGCTGGAGAGGGCAGGAGAGGCGCACCAGGCGCTGGAGTCAGGGAGCACGGTGGGCAAGCTGGTGCTGACGATGTAGGGCGTGGGCGCTGCCGGCAGGTGCGGACAGCCTCCGGTCTGCATCGGATTCCGATCTGGAAGATCGCGTGCAGCACGCGCAGGATGGTGCGCTGTTCAAGGGGAGAAGACATCTCCTGGCCATGCCGCGCGTGGTGCCCGCCAATGATGGTTCGCTGCCGCCTCAGCGAGCAGAGCGCGGTTACCTCGTGATGGAGTGCTTCCCGACGCTCCCTTGGCGCAGCTTCCGCCTTGCCCCGCTCCCCGGCGAGCGGCGAACCTCCGCCGCGGCAGTCAGGACTTGGGCGTCACGCCTCGCAAAGCGCACGGACCTACCGATTGCGGGCGGGTTGACGCACGATGATGATCTGCAGGCGATAGTCGCTACGCTTCACGCCTTCGTGATGTGGGCTATGCGCGAGCCGCGCTCGATCCTTGGACGAGCCGGCACGGCGAGCGGCGCGGAACACAGCCGCTGGATCGAAGGGCTCATCTGGAATGCCACCCCGCTCGAATCCCGGGAAGGTGGAAGAAGGCTGCTTGAAGATCGCGGACGAGGAAACCCCGCGTACGCTGGATGAACGCATCGAGTTGAGCGATGAGGTGATCCTGTGTCGGATGGCGCTATTCAATGAGCTCATCGAGCGCGCAAGCCGCGGAGACGCTTCGCGTCCGGTGTGGGATCGAACCTCACATGGCGCCAGGGGCGTCGCCCGGGGAGTAAGCTCGGCGCCCTGCCTCCAGAAGGCACCCCCGTCCGGCGCCGCAAGCCGTTTGGCGCCGTCGCGACGTCTCGTGGGTCCACGATCCGGAAGGGAACTCCGTCTCTCGCGGTAGTGCGCGGAACGGTCGCCTTTCGTGCGAATCGTCGCTGCTTGTGCCTGGAGCCACCTTCGGGACTTGAACCCGAGACCTACGGTTTACGAAACCGTTGCTCTACCACTGAGCTAAGGTGGCACGCCTCGCGTTGAGGAGGCGCGCAGATTACCCACTCGCCCTGCCAAGTCAAGCGCTTTTATTCTCGCCCCCGGGCAGCCCCACCTTCCCCGTCACGTTCCCCGGCTTTCCCCGGTCCGCGCTCCCTCTTCCGAAGAACTCCCCCAGCCGCTCCGCCAGCTCCTCCGCCGCCGACCAGTGCATCATGTGCCCGGCCTCCGGCAGCTCGACGTGCTCCGCGCGCGGGAGCCGCGCCGCCCGCTCCGCCTCGTCCGGCGGGTGCCACCCGTGCGGCCCGCCGCTCACGACCAGCGTGGGGCACGCGATGCGCTCCAGGAACGCCTTGAACGCGTCCACCTGGAACATCAACGGCGATGTCGTCCGGTGCACCGGATCGTAGGCCCACGCGAGCCCTCCGTCCGGCTCCTCGCGCGTGAGCAGCGGCGCGCGCGTCGCCAGCACCTCGCGCGGCACGCGCGGGTGGTTCGCCACGAGCCGCGCGAGCGCGTCCTGCATCGACGAGAGCCGCCTCGGGGCCCGTTCGAGCCCCTTCATCGCGCGCAGCCACGTCTCCATGCGCGTGACCGCCAGCTCGGGCGCGCTCGCCGGCGGCCCCATGCCCTCGAGCAGCGCCAGGCGCTCGACGCGCTCGGGGCACGCACCGGCGTAGTACACGGCGACCGCGCCGCCCATCGAGTGGCCCACCACGCCGAGCCGCGCCGGCGCGAGCCCATCGACGAGCGCCGCGACGTCCGCGATGTAGTCGGGGAAATAGTAGTAGCAGCCTGCGCCCACGCGCGCGCTCCGGCCGAAGCCGCGCAGGTCGGGCGCGACAACGTCGTGCCCTGACCGCGCGAGCGGCTCGGCCACGAGGTCCCACGTGCTCCCTGCGTCGAGGAAGCCGTGGAGCAGCAGCAACGTCAGGCCGGTCGGCCGCGCGCCCTCGTCGCGGAAGCGATGGACGCACAGCTCCAGCCCGTTGACCTTCCAGGTGTCCGACGACCTACGCACCACGCGCGTGCTCGCCCGTGCGGATGCTCCCGTCAACCCCCCGCGCGCACCGCGCCCGCCGCCCGGCGCGCGCCCGGCTCTGCTCCACGCCGCGCGGTTTCAATCCCGCGCCGCGCGCCGTCACCGCTTCGCCGGCGTCGGCGCCGCAGGGGCCGCGGGGGGCAGGATGGCCCCGGTCGCCACCGGCACCGGCGTGCCCGTTGCCGCTCCCGCAGGCGCCGCGCTCGCAGCGCCCGGCGCCGCGCTCGCAGCGCCCGGCGCCGCGCTCGCAGCGCCCGGCGCCGCGTCGCCCGACCCGGCCGGCGCAGCGCTGCCAGGCGCCGCAGGCGCCACCGGGAGCGCGGCGCCCGTGAGCTGCGCGGCGTCCTTCAGCACGTCCTCGGCGTGCACCCCCGGATCCACGTCCGGATACACCTTGGCGATCTTGCCGTCGGGATCGATCAGGAAGGTCACGCGCGCCACCGTCCCGAGCCGCATGGGCACGCCGAACGCGGTGGCCCACGTGTGATCGGTGTCGACCAGGATCGGGAACGGCAGCCTGTGCTCGGTCGCGAACGCCTCGTGCGACTCGCGCGTGTCGGACGACACGCCGAGGACCTGGACGTTCGCCTGCTTGAAGCGATCCCACGCGTCGCGGAACGCGCACGCCTCCTCCGTGCAGCCGGGCGTCCCGTCCTTCGGATAGAAGTACACGACCACGGCCCGACCCCGCTGGTCCGACAGCCGCTGGATCGCACCGTGCTGATCGGCGGCGAACACGTCGGGCGCTGGGGCGCCGATCGGGAGTAGCCCTTGTCCACCATCGGGTCGCTCGGCCGCACCGCACCCGAGCAGCGAGACAAAGGCAAAGACGACAGCAACAACGACAAATACGAGGGCAGTCGGGAAGCGTCTCTTCATCAGAGCGCCACGTTAGCACGCACTCGGTAGGATCGATCCGACGCTTCTGATACGTTGCGCCGACAGGAGACGAGACCGATGGCGATCTTCGGAAGCGAGCGCGGCGCCGCCGACGGTGCGGTGCGCCAGGGCAGGGGGATCACCTACCCCGATTTCTCTTCGCCTACCGTGGATAAGGTCATGGTGGAAGAGCGCGCAGCCGGGCTCGGCAAAAGGAGCATCAAGGGGCCGGCCAAGGTCGCCGGCCTCAAGCTCGCCATCTCCATGATGGACCTCACCACCCTCGAAGGAAAAGATTCGCCGGGAAAGGTCCAACAGCTCTGCCAGAAGGCGCTTCGACCCCACGAGCGCGCGGACATCCCTTCGTGTGCGGCGGTGTGCGTTTATCCCAAGCTCGTGCCGGTCGCCAGGCGAGCGGTCGAGGGCTCGTCCGTCAAGGTGGCGAGTGTGGCGACCGCGTTCCCGAGCGGCCTGTCGACGCTCGAGGTCAAGCTCGCCGACGTGCGCCAGGCGGTCGAGCTCGGCGCGGACGAGATCGACATGGTGATCGACCGCGGCGCCCTGCTCTCCGGCGAGTACGCCGCTGTGTACGACGAGATCGCCGCCACCAAGGAGGCGTGCGGGCACGCGCACCTCAAGGTGATCCTGGAGACAGGCGAGCTCGGGAGCTACGACCGCGTCCGCAAGGCGAGCCGCATCGCGATGCTCGCCGGCGCCGACTTCATCAAGACCTCGACCGGCAAGATCACCCCGGCGGCGACGCCCCCGGTGACGCTGGTGATGCTGGAGGCGATCCGCGATCACGCGCACGCGACCGGCCGGCGCATCGGGATGAAGCCGGCCGGCGGCATCCGCACGGCGAAGCAGGCGCTCCACTACCTCGTCATGGTCAAGGAGACCCTCGGCGACGCCTGGCTCACGAGCGACCTGTTCCGCTTCGGCGCGTCGACGCTCCTCAACGACGTGCTCATGCAGCTCGAGAAGGAGCGGACGGGCGCCTACCAGGGCGGCGACTATTTCAGCAAGGACTGACCCGGCGCTGCCGCCGCGCGCGATCCGGCCTGCCGCGCGCGGCCACGCCCGCTCCGATGTTCAACCAGCGGCCGCGGGCGTAGAGTGCGCGGCATGAGCGACATGAGCACCGCCGCTGCAGGCGGCGACGGGGGCGCGCCCCCGGAGACGATCGCCGCTCGGGACGCGGGCCCCTCGCGCGACGCCGCCGCGGACGCGGCCATCGTGTTCGGCGACGCGTGGCGCTACGCGCCGGCGCCCGAGGGGCGCGACCACGTGAAGATCGCGCCGCGGTACGACCTCTTCATCGGCGGCGCGTGGCGCGCTCCGGAGTCGGGTCGCTACCTCGACAGCGTCAACCCGTCGACCGAGGAGAAGCTCTGCGAGTTCGCCGAGGCCTCCGAGCGGGACGTCGACCTCGCCGTGCAGGCGGCCCGGGCCGCGTACGAGAAGCACTGGTCGCGCCTGCGCCCGCTCGATCGCGGCAAGTACATCTACCGCATCGCCCGCGCCCTCCAGGAGAAGTCGCGCGAGCTCGCGGTCGTCGAGTCGCTCGACGGCGGCAAGCCCATCAAGGAGTCCCGCGACGTCGATCTCCCGCTCGCGGCCGCGCATTTCTTCTACTACGCCGGCTGGGCCGACAAGCTCGACCACGCCTTCCCCGGGCGCGACCCGCGCCCGCTCGGCGTCGCGGGCCAGGTGATCCCGTGGAACTTCCCGCTCCTCATGGCGGCGTGGAAGCTCGCCCCGGCCCTCGCGGCGGGGAACACCTGCGTCCTCAAGCCCGCCGAGACGACGCCGCTCACCTCGCTCCTGCTCGCGAAGATCATCGAGGAGGCCGACCTCCCGCCCGGCGTCGTCAACGTGGTCACGGGCGCCGGCGCGACGGGCGCCGCGGTCGTCGGCCACCCCGGCGTCGACAAGGTCGCGTTCACCGGCTCGACCGAGGTCGGCAAGCGCATCCAGCGCGCGCTCGCCGGCACGGGCAAGAAGCTCACGCTCGAGCTCGGCGGCAAGGCCGCGAACATCGTCTTCGAGGACGCGCCGCTCGATCAGGCCGTCGAGGGGATCATCGGCGGCATCTTCTTCAACCAGGGGCACGTCTGCTGCGCGGGCTCGCGCCTCCTCGTCGAGGAGAGCATCCACGACGCGCTCCTCCTCAAGCTGCGCGAGCGCATGGCGACCCTGCGCGTGGGCGACCCGCTCGACAAGAACACGGACGTCGGCGCCATCAACTCGCGGGCGCAGCTCGAGAAGATCCAGGAGCTCGTGGCGGCGGGCGAGCGCGAGGGGGCCGCGCGCTTCTCGGTGAGCTGCGCGCTCCCTCCGCGCGGCTACTGGTTCGCGCCGACGCTCTTCACGGGCGTCGCGCAGTCGCACCGGATCGCGCGCGAGGAGATCTTCGGCCCGGTGCTCTCCATCCTGACCTTCCGCACGCCCGAGGAGGCGATCGAGAAGGCGAACAACACGATGTACGGGCTGTCGGCCGGCGTCTGGACCGGCAAGGGCTCGAAGAGCTTCTGGGTCGCGCAGCGCCTGCGCGCCGGCGTCGTCTGGGCGAATACCTTCAACAAGTTCGACCCGAGCGCCCCGTTCGGCGGCTACAAGGAGAGCGGCTTCGGCCGCGAGGGCGGGCGCCAGGGGCTGCTCGCCTACCTCGAGGTGGACTGATGGCGCTCGGCAACCAGGACAGGAGCGGCAACGAGGGACGCGCGTCGACCGGCGCTGGCGCCGGCGCGGCCGACGCAACGGCGGGCGAGGCGGGCGCGCGGGTCGGCGTGCGCAAGGCGTACAAGATGTTCGTGGGCGGCGCGTTCGTGCGCTCGGAATCCGGGAGGTACACGCAGGTGCGCGATCACGGCGGCGCGGGCGCGGTCGAGAACATTCCGCGCGCGTCCCGCAAGGATGGGCGCGACGCGGTGCTCGCGGCCGCCGGCGCGCTCGGGGGCTGGTCGTCGCGCTCGGCCTTCAACCGCGGGCAGATCCTCTACCGCCTCGCCGAGATGCTCGAGGCGCGGCGCGCGGAGCTCGCGGCCTCGCTCGAGCGCGGCGGGCTCGACGCCGGCGCCGCGGAGCGCGAGGTCCTGTCGACGATCGATCGCGCGGTCGCCTACGCTGGCTGGGCCGACAAGTACCAGAGCCTCTTCGCCAGCCTGAACCCGGTCGCCGGCCCGCACTTCACCTTCACGGTGCCCGAGCCGATGGGGGTCGTCGTCATCGCGGCGCCGCCGCGCCCGGCGCTCCTCGGCCTCGCGAGCTCCCTCTTGCCGGTGATCACCGGCGGCAACACCTGCGTCGTGCTCGCGAGCGAGGTGGATCCGCGCACGCCCCTTGTCTTCAGCGAGGCGCTCGCCACGAGCGATCTCCCGGGCGGCGTCGTCAACATCCTCACCGGCCAGCTCGCGGAGGTGCTGCCGCACCTCGCCGCGCACATGGAGGTCGCGGCGCTCGATCTGCACGGCGTGGACGCGGCCCTGCAAAGGCGCCTCGAGGAGGCGGCCGCCGCCACGGTCAAGCGGGTGCGCGCCCGCGCGCTCGACGAGGCGGCGTGGTTCGACGACAGGGCGGCGACGTCGCCCCGCTGGATCGAGCGGTTCGTCGAGATGAAGACGATATGGCACCCGGCAGGGCCGTGACGCCGGAGCGCCGGAGGCGCGTCGCGCCCACGGCTCAGCGACCGAGCACCATCCCCGTCTGCAGCGTCCGCCCGGCCACGAGATCCGCGGCCGCGAGCGGCTTCCGTCCCTCGGCCTGAGCCCGCAGGATCTGGATCGCGCCCGATCCGCAGGCGACGATCACGACGCCGCGGGCGGCCATCACCACCGTCCCCGGCGGCGCCTCGCCGTGCGCGGCCTCGCTCTCGACGCGCGCCGCCAGCACCTTGAGCGCCTTGCCCTCGATCGTCGTGAAGGCGCCTGGCCACGAGGTCATCCCCCGGATGTGATCGTGGACCTGCCGTGCGCTCCGGTCCCACCGGATGCGCCCGTCCTCCTTCTTCAGGAGCGGCGCGTGCGTCGCCGCGGCGTGGTCCTGCGGCGTCAGCTCGAGCTCACCGTCGACAGCGCGGCGGAGGTCCTCGCGCACGACGCGCGCCGCGAGCGCGCCGAGCTCGACCGCGAGCTCATCGGCGGTCGTACCTTGGCCGATCGGCGTGCGGTGCACCGCGTAGACCGGCCCCGTGTCCATGCCCTCGTCCATCTGCATCAGCGAGATGCCCGTCTCCGCCTCGCCCCCGACGATCGCCCACGTGATCGGCGCGGCGCCGCGGTAGCGCGGCAAGATCGACGCGTGCAGGTTCATGCAGCCGCGCCGCGGCGCCTCGAGCACCGCCCTCGGCAGGATGCGCCCGTAGGCGATCACCAGCGCGACGTCGGCCGCGGCGTCCCGCGCCCACGCGGCGAACTCGGGCGTGCGGATCTTCTCGGGCTGCACCACCGGGATGCCGAGCTCCCCCGCCTTCACCTTGACCGGCGGCGCCTTCAGCTCGAGCCCGCGCCCGGCCGGCCGATCCGGCTGGCAGACGACGCCGACGACGTTGGCGACCGACGCGAGCGCCTCGAGCGAGGGCACGGCGATGGCGGGGGTTCCGAAGAAGAGCGCGCGCACGCCCTAGCTCTAGCAGGAGCTGCGCGCCTCCTGGCCGTCTTCTTCGCGGCGAGCTCCGCCGCGGCGGCGCGGCGTCAGGGCCGCGTCGCCGGCGGACCGCCGCGCTCTTCCTCGCCACCGCGTGTCGCCGCGCTCGGCACCGACGTCGGGCGCGGGTCCGCGCAGCACCGGAAGCCCGTCTCATAGAACACGAACTTCGGGTCGTGCGCGTCGTTCGTACCGCGGCACCCCGTCCACGGCTTGGCCCAGAAGCCTCCCATGAGCGCGCCTGGCCACCGGCGCCCGCGGCGCGACGCGACCCACTCCTCGACGTTGCCCATCATGTCGAAGATGCCGAAGGCCGACGCGCACCCCGGGTAGGTGCCGCTCGGGGCGCCTTGCCAGAGCCGCTCCACCTCGCGCTGCGCGACCTCGCCGGAGGCGCCGAGCTTCCGCTCGTTGACCTGCCGCCAGGCCTTGCCGCTGTTGCAGACCGCCCTGTCGACGCGCCAGCCATAGACGAGCGGACGCCGCTCGGGGCCCTCGCACGCGAGCTCCCACTCCTGCTCGGCGCACACGCGCTTGCCGCGCGCCGCGCACCAGGCGGTCGCCATCTCGAACGACTGCATCACGAGCGGCTTCGCGCCTCGCTGGTTCGGCGCCTCGAACTGGTCCATGCACACAGAGATCTCGATCGCCGGCCCCTCCTCGGCGGTGATGTCTTCCCAGTAAGCGAAGCAGTGGGTCGCCTTGCCGCTCTTGACCGGCTCGACGCAGACATGCTGCACATCGTCATGGTGCGTGCCGGTGACGAGCCGCATGTCCGCCGGGCACGCCGCGCTGGGCCCGGGATCGAGGGAGGGCGCCGCTGGCAGGCTGAGCATCGCGAGCGCGAGCGCGCCGAGGCCGAGCAGGGGATCGATCATCGTTCAGCGAGGGCTCCGGCGATCGGTCCTCTCCGCCGCGCATCCGCCGCGGGGGATCCTGCGCCGCGTCGCCCAACGGGCGAGCGCTGCAGGTCGGAGCTGACCGCAGCGTATCCTCATTCAAAAAAATGGCCAGGGCTGTGGCACGCGGCATGCGCCGTGTCTATGGTGAGCTCCCGTAGCCTCGCGGGCTGTCTTCACGCCAGCAGGGCTCCGCGTCGCACGAGTCTCATCCGTCTGGATGCAAGCCAAGATGACCGGGGCGCGCGTCGAGCGCGCGGCCCGGCCGCAGGTTCATGAAGGGGTTTACCTCCCCCGGTCGGGTGCCTAGAGGAGATCGCCATGTCCGAGAAAAAGAACCCGCCGATGCCGCCGCGCTCCGAAGAAGAGGTCGTCTTCGGCGACGAGCTGCCGGTCCTGCCGATTCGCAATGCGGTCCTGTTCCCGGGCGCCGTTGCGCCCTTCGATGTCGGCCGCGAGAAGTCGGTCGCGCTGGTCGAGGATGTCGACAACCTCCCCGGCCCGGTCATCGCGATCTTTGCCCAGCGCGATCCGTCGACCGACGATCCCGGGGCTGAAGACCTGTACCCGATGGGCTGCGCCGCCCGCGTGCTGAAGGCGCTCAAGCACAGCTCCGGCAACTACTCGCTGATCCTGCAGGGCCTGACGCGGATCCGGCTCGACAGCGTCACCGCCCACACGCCGTACCTGCGCGCGAAGATCCGCCGCATGGACGAGCCCGCGACGGAGGACGTCGAGGCCGAGGCGCTCGCGATGAGCCTGCGCGACATCGCGAAGCAGGTCATCCAGCTCATGCCCGAGCTGCCGCGCGAGGCGGGTTCGCTCATCGACTCCATCCAGGCGCCCGGCGCGCTCGCCGATCTCGTCGCGGCCAACCTGGACGCCCCGGTCGAGGAGAAGGCGCAGCTCATCGAGACGATCGACGTCAAGGAGCGCATCCGCAAGGTGCTCCGGCTGCTCACCCGGCAGCTCGAGATCCTGAAGATGCGCGAACGCATCAACTCCCAGATCAAGGAGGAGATGGGCAAGAACCAGCGCGAGTACGTCCTGCGCCAGCAGCTCAAGGCGATCAAGGAGGAGCTCGGCGAGGACGACGGCGATCAGGGCGATCTCGACGGCCTCGAGGATCGCATCGCGAAGGCGAACCTGCCGACCGAGGCGGAGACGGTCGCGAAGAAGCAGCTCAAGCGGCTGCGCACGATGCAGGTCGGCTCGGCCGAGTACACCGTGGTGCGGACGTACCTCGACTGGATCCTCGACGTGCCCTGGACGCAGTCGACGCAGGACAACCTCGACATCGGCAGTGTCCGCAAGGTGCTCGACGAGGATCACTACGGCCTCGAGAAGGTCAAGAAGCGCATCCTCGAGTACCTCGCGGTCCGTAAGCTGAAGCAGGACAAGAAGGGGCCGATCCTCTGCCTGCTCGGTCCGCCCGGCGTCGGCAAGACCTCGCTCGGCCGGAGCATCGCGCGCGCCCTCGGCCGCAAGTTCCACCGCGTCTCGCTCGGCGGCGTGCACGACGAGGCGGCGATCCGCGGCCACCGGCGCACCTACGTCGGCGCGCTCCCTGGCCAGATCATCCAGGGCATGAAGAAGTCGGGGATGATCAACCCGGTCTTCATGATGGATGAGGTCGACAAGATCGGGCACGACTTCCGGGGCGACCCCTCGGCGGCGCTCCTCGAGGTGCTCGACCCGGAGCAGAACAACACGTTCGCGGATCACTACCTGGAGATCCCGTACGACCTGTCGCACGTGATGTTCGTCGCGACCGCGAACGTGGCGGATCCGATCCCGCCGCCTCTCCGCGACCGCATGGAGATCCTGGAGATCCCCGGCTACACGCGGAAGGAGAAGCTCGCGATCGCGCGGCAGCACCTGCTGCCGAAGCAGCTCTCCGAGCACGGGCTCACGACCGAGCAGCTCGAGGTCACGGACAAGGCGCTGGAGGAGATCATCGATCACTACACGCGCGAGGCCGGTGTCCGCTCGCTCGAGCGGCAGATCGCGGGCGTCATCCGCGGCGTGGCGGTGAAGGTGGCGGAGGGCGACACGCAGAAGCGGCGCGTCGACAACGAGGACGATCTGCACGAGTTCCTCGGCTCGGCGAAGTACACGAGCGAGGTCGCCGAGCGCACCGCCGAGACCGGCGTCGCGACGGGCCTCGCGTGGACGAGCGTCGGCGGGGAGATCCTCTTCATCGAGGCGACGAGGATGTACGGCACGGGCAAGCTCCAGCTCACCGGCCAGCTCGGCGACGTGATGAAGGAGTCGGCGCAGGCGGCGCTGTCCTTCGTGCGCAGCAACGCGGCGAGGTACGGCATCGCGAAGGACTTCCTCGAGAAGAGCGACCTGCACATCCACATCCCCGCCGGCGCGATGCCCAAGGATGGGCCGAGCGCGGGTGTGACGATGTTCACGGCGCTCGTCTCGCTCCTCACCGGGATCAAGGTCCGCCACGACGTCGCGATGACGGGCGAGATCACGCTCCGCGGCAGGGTGCTCCCGATCGGCGGCCTGAAGGAGAAGGTGCTCGCGGCGCACCGCGCCGGTATCAAGCGCATCATCGTCCCCGAGCGCAACCGGGCGGACCTCGAGGAGGTCCCGAAGGAGGTCGTGGACGAGCTGCAGTTCTTCTTCGTCAGCCGGATGGAGCAGGTCCTCGAGGCCGCGCTCGAGCGGCTGCCCGAGCCCGCGCCCGTGGCCGAGGAGTCGAAGGACGGCGAGAAGAAGGATCTCGAGAAGTCGGAGAAGAGCTCGATCGCCAGCAACTGATCGCTGAGCGACCTGTCTCCGAGGGCGCCGCGCGGCTTGAACGCGCGGCGCTTTTTTTCGTCAAGAGGGTCGTGGGCGCGATGGCGCCCGCTGTGCGCGCGGCGTCTCGCCCTCTCAGCCGCTGTGCGCGCGGCGCCCTGGCTTCGCATCACGCCTCCGCTTCACCGAACGACACCTGCATCGCGTCGCACCACCCGCGCATCACAGCATCCGCGCTCACCATGCGCGCTGCGCGCGCTCCTGCCGTCGGCCTTTCGTCTCGACGGATGTCAAGCGAATCGGTAGCCTCGTCGACGCATGAGGCCGTGCCCGAATTGCGCGTGGATGCTCAAGGAGACCGACACTGCCTGCTCGATGTGTGGCGCGAGCGTGGCCGGCGCATCTCCCGGAGCCTCTGTTCCGGTCGCGCCGCCGCCGGTGCAGGCGGGGGGCGCCTATGCTCAGCCAGGCCCTCCGGGCTACCCGGGGCAGCCGGGCGTCTCCGGCTACGGCGCCGCGGTGCCGCAGCCGGTGTCACCGGGCTACGGCGCGATGGGGGGCGGGCAGGGCGCCTATCCGCCTCCGCCCCAGCCGGTCGGGCTCGGGGGCAGCCTTGCTGCGCCTGCCTCGCCTGGCGGCGCCATCCCGTTCTCGACGGGCGCCGACGCTCCCTTCCCGGTCTCTCCGTGGGCGCGCGCAGCGCCCTCGGCGGGGCTCACGTCGCAGCCGTCGTCTCCTCCGGTGAACACGCCGGGGGTCACGCCTGCCCAGCCGCCGCTTGCGTCGCCGATCCCGGGCATGGTGCCCGGCGCGGCCCTCGGCGGCGCGATGGGGCAGCAGCCCGTGTCGCAGGCGCCGGTGTTCGGCGCGCCCCCGCAGATGGTCGCGCCCCCGCCGATGGTCACGCCGGGGCTGGTGGCGCCGCCGCCGCTGGTGCAGGGAGGCGCGGTGGCGCCGCCGCCGCTGGTGCAGGGCGGGGTGCCCGCGGCGACGCCGGGGCTGGTGGCGCCGCCGCCGCTGGTGCAGGGAGGCGCGATGGCGCCGCCGCCGCTGGTGCAGGGCGGGGTGCCCGCGGCGGTCCAGGTCAGGGCGCCGGCGATCGTCGCGCCGCCGGTGGTTCAGGGCGCGATGCCGGGCGTGGCACCGCAGGTGTCGGCGCAGCCGTCGCGCGTCCTCGTCGGCTTCATCGTGACGTTCCAGAACGATCCGGGCGGCAGCTTCTGGCCGATCCACAGCGGCCGCACCCAGATCGGGCGCGCCGGGGCGGACCCGGGGACGGGGATCGGGCTCGCCGACGCGAGCGCCTCCTCCCGTCATGCGTCGCTCCATGCGGACCCGACGACGGGCCAGGTCTTCATCGAGGACGACGGCTCGCGGAACGGCACCTTCGTCAACGAGCAGCGCCTCGCGCAGGGCGAGCGCCGGCAGCTCCGCGACAACGATCGGCTACGGCTCGGGAGCACGACGTTCGTGGTGAAGGTGCTGGTGGCGTGAGCTGAAGCGTCCCGCCTCGACCCAAAGGCAGCTCTGCGCCTGCAGCGGAAGAGAGGGGCGCC
This sequence comes from Sorangium sp. So ce176, assembly GCF_051519835.1. NCBI lineage: Bacteria > Pseudomonadati > Myxococcota > Polyangiales > Polyangiaceae > Sorangium > Sorangium sp. So ce176. The sequence goes on along the minus strand of NZ_CP150371.1, from coordinate 6,888,910 downwards.
TCGGCGGGCGAGCTGCAATGCTTCTGGCGTAGAAGTCGAGGTGGCCAGCCCAGAGCGATCCTGTCGGCTGCGCGTGGCCAGCGGTGCGGCCCGGCAGGCGGTAGCCGATCGACGCCTCGGCCTGATACCAACCAGGGTTACTGTCCGCCTGCGCCACCCGAGCCGTCGGCACCGGCGCCGCCGCCCGTGGTAGCACCTGCGTTGCTGCTGTCAGGCGCCTGGCATTTGAGGAATCCGCTGCTGTCGAGCGCACATGGCATTCCTGCGCAATCTCCATTCACAGCACACGATTGACCATCGTCGCACCGCCTGCCGCAAAGCGTGCCTCCGCAGTCTACGTCGGTCTCGAGGCCGTCCTTCTGACCATTCGCGCAGATCGGCGCAGGAGGCGGGATGCGGCAATTGAAGTATTCGATCACTGCAGGGCCCTCGGAGACCTGCTTCACGATTTTATCGTTCTCCTTCACCTCCACCGTCGCCCCGCTCTGCGGGTAGTGAATGCTGAGCTTGATGAACCCCCCATAGGTCTCCACCGTCTCCGGCGCCGCCGGGTCGGCCTCCGGCGGAGGCTGGTTGCCAGGGCTCGCCTCCAGCACGGCTCGAGGCTGCAGCTTGTCTTGTCCTCTATCCGCGCACTCCTGGATGTCGGCGCGATTGAAGTGGTGCGATGTCCCGTCAGCGCAACTCACGTCGAGGGTGTCCCTACCCTCTGGAGTCGCCAGTGCGATGGTCCTGCCGATCTTGCTGGTGCTGTCGGTATCGGCATCCGCGCACTCTTTCGCGCCAGCGTCCACGTCCTCGGCGGTGCAGGGCACCTGAACGGTCACCGAGTAGCTGAATTCGCCAGAGAGCGTGACAGAACCGCACTCGGTTGCTTGGGCATCGAGGCGCTTGAACGCGACGCTTGTCGGTGGGAACGCGGTAATGTCAAGAGGCGGATCGAAGACGATTTGCCCGCCACCATCCAGGAAGCAGACGTCGAGCGTCTCTCGGCTTGCGAAGGTGCCGCTTGGTGAGCTCTCGTTCGAGGGCCAGCACTGATCTGACGTATCGACCCGGAATTTGTGATAGCAGCTGCTCGAGTCGTCGAGGAACACGCAGATGTTCTCGAACTCCTCGCCACAACCGGGCACAGAGACGGCTGCGGTCACGGCGAGGAGCGGGGCGACGGCGGCGGCGAGCAAGACGTAACGGCGCATGGGCGCAGTCTACGCGGTCTCCCTGCGGGTAGGCCAGACTCGCAGAGGTCGCCCGCAGCGACACCGGCGTGCGCCTCCGCCGCCCGCGCGCGGGCGGCGGAGGCTCACAGCTCGGCGTACGGCCCGGGGACGACGTACGCGTCGTCGTGGCCCGCGTACGTGAACACCCCCCAGCAGACGAGCTTGTACTTGATGGCGAACGCCATCGCCTCCCTCAGGCCCGCCTTCGGCGCGAGCACGGCGAGGTTCGAGCGGCGGACGCCCCACCAGCCCGGACCGTGCTGCAGCACCGCGTCGTGGAGATCCTGCGTGGCGTGCTTCGGGTCCTCGAGCACCGCGAGGCGCAGCCGGACGAACGACTTGTCGCTCGACGGGAAGTCGAACCAGTACAGGTTCGACCGCGCCTGCTTCGGGGCGATGCTCCCGGCGCCCTGCGCCGCGAGGAAGCGGGTGAGGTCGTCGGGCGAGAGCTTCTGGGTGACCGGGTGCGTGTCGACGCCCTGGCACGTCTCGGGGCCGACCTTGAACTCGCCCAGCGTGAGCGACGGATCGGCGCCGTTCTCGGGTGTCAAGAGGTACCTGTCGATGTCGGGCAGGTCGCTCGGGTATTCGACGCCGGCGTCGATGCCGCTGCACGCCGGGACCCCCAGCGCAAGCGCGAGGGCCGCTGCCAGCGCAGGGCGTCGGGGCGCGCGGCGGCTGGGCGCCGGACGCTCGCGATCGGGGCTCATGCTGCGGGGGGGGCTCGGCGCGCTCGCCGCCGGTGCTCCGGCGGGCGCGTCCTTGCGGCTCGGTTTGCTTTCGTTCGACATGGCTCTCTCGCGGCACCTGGAGCGCCGCCTCGATCGGCGGGCGCAGCGCTACCCGGGCCGGGCAATCATTCAATGCGGGACGCCTCGAGGGCAAACTCCTCTGCGAACATTTGGCTGGCGCGCCCCCGCTGGCCTAGAGTTCGGCCGATGAGGCACCCCGGAATGCCGATGCTCGCGCACGCCCCCGCCCTCCGCGCCAGGCGTCCGCTCGCAGCCACCCCACGGCGCGCTGGAGCGTCCTGCGCGGCCGTCGCCGCGATCGCGCTGCTCGCAGGCTGCGGCGGGTCGCCCAGCGCGCCCAGGCAGGACGACGTCTTCTACCTGCACGGCGCGGCCGGCCTCCTCAGCAAGGACTCGAGCTTCGAGGTGTACTTCCCGCCGCTCGATGCCCCGGCCACGGAGCGTGTGCCCCGCAGAATCGGCGTGGGCCTCATGAACGGCGACGTCCGCATGAGCCGCCCGATGGACTGGAACGTCGGCGGCGCTGACTACACGCCCGAGCGCCGGTTCATCACGTACCAGTCCCCGCGCCAGTTCCTTTTCTCGATCTACGAGCGCATCGACAGCCCCGAGGATCCGTGGCCCGACGTGCTCAAGCGCTACGAGGCCGACCTCGAGGAGCAGGGCGCCGAGATCCTCTCCGGTCGCGCGCCTGTGGCGACCGCGAACACGCAGGGGCGCAGCTACGTCGTCAAGGCGAAGATCCCCTCGAAGCCCGTCTCCGAGGCGTTCGCCCACGAGATCCTCATCCGGAGCCCGCGCCGCATCCTGCTCGTGCAGATCGTGCACCACCAGAACATCGACGCGAACGCCGACGAGATCACGGCCGCGCTGCAGAGCCTCACCGTTTACTGACCCTCGGGAGCCGCGTCCGCGCTCGCTGACACCGGGCGCGCTCACGGCCATCGGGCGCGCCGCTACCTCGCTCACCGGCGCTGCGCGTCGCGCTCGCGGCGCGCTGCTCCGGCTCCGCTCGAGCTCGCTCACATCGGCGGGGGTTCGCCCCGGTCCTCGTCGTCCGCATCGTCGCTGCCCGCGAGGTGCTTGTCGTCGAGCGGGATCGTGATCACGAGCCGCTCCGCCGCAGAGCCGCCGATCCACGCGGTGCGTTTGAGCGTCGCGGCGCGCGGCGAGCCGAGCTGGAACCGCGGCGCCTCCTCCGTGTCCACGTGGATCTCGAGCATCACGTCGTGGATGCCCGGCGTGAACGTCTCGATGATGCCGCGGACGAGCTCCTGACGGTGGCCCCCGGGCAAGAAGGAGAGGTACTCGTCGTAGCCGACGGGGCCGAGCACGACCTTGTAGCGGCCCGAGCCGTCGAACACGTAGCGCCCCAGGGTCAGGCTCTCGCCGAGCTGGTGGTTCATCACGCCGAGCTTGTTCCTGAACGGCTTCTCGATCTTCGTCCAGTGACCGACGAACTGCTCGATGCGCACGTCGATGTTCCCCAGCATCTCGGACAGCACGGTCTCGAGGCTCCGCGCCGAGCGCGACTTCGAGGCGAGGATGGGCGCGTAGCGGAGGAAGAAGAAGCGATCGAGCGGCGTCTCGTAGTCGCGGAACCCGTCGAGCCCGACCGCGCAGAGCATGCGGCGCGAGAACGGATCGGCGCCCTGCTTGCGGTAGGTGACGGGCAGCCGGTACTTTGTCCACGCGCGGTAGAGCAGCGACAGGAGCCGGTGATGGAAGACGTCGAGGAGCTCGCGGATCGGCTGCGGCCCGCCCTGGTAGTCGGCCAGCGCGATCTGCTCGATGAAGTACGCCGGCAGCGGCGACACCGAGCCGTACAGGCCGAGGAACGTGGTCGAGACGCGCGCGCGCTGCACCGCGTCCGGCGACTTGACCATCGCGAGCTCGCTCACGTCGCTCGACGCGAAGATGAGCGACGGGTCGCCGCGCAGCCGGATGCGCTCGTCCTGCACGGGCCCGAGCTGGCCCACCGGCGGCGCGGCGGGGAAGAGCCGCTCGAGCAGGTAGATGAGGCGATAGTACGAGAAGCGCGGCGCGGTCGCCTCGAAGCGCCGGAGCGTCTCCAGCGCGGCGGGGTCGGCGCTCGCGGCGCCTCTCGACGCAGCGGCCTTCAGATCAGGGTCAGGCTGCCGCTCTTCGGCTCCCATTTGTGCACCACGCGTGTGTTCGTGCCGGTGACCGTCAGCTGCGTGAACGAGTTCAGCGAGACGTAGGACCCGAGCATCTCGTTCAGGATGCTCGCGAACAGGTACATCTCCCCCTCGCCGACGAACCCGCCCTCATCGAGCTCGACGTCGACCGCCACGCCGCGCACGGGCGCTCCGCGGTACAGCCGATCCGTCGGCCGCACCCGGATCGACTTGATCGCGGCCAGACGGAGCTGGTTGGCGCGCGCCGCCTGGCGGTCGACGATCGCCTGAAAATTGTAGAGATCGACCGTCGCCCGGAGCACCTCGAGCTCGGTGATCGATCGGTAGCTCATCGCCATGTGCGCCAGCACGCGCCACTGCAGCTCGCGCCCGATGGGCGGCGGGAGCGGCGCGGTGACGCCGGCGAGGTTGGTGAAGCTCGCCACCGCGGGAGAGGTCGCCGTCGGCACCCGGAGATCGCCGACCCTGAGCTGCGCCGGCAGGCGGCGGTTCGTGCTCGTCGCCTCGATGCTGATCACGTCGAACTCGGGCAGGGCCCCCGCGTCCTGCGGCGAGCCGAACGACAGGTACATGTCGATCCCGTCGCCGATCGCGGCGGGGCGGAGGTGCGCCTGATAGAAGATGGTCCGCGCGGCGGCCTCGGGATCGAGCTCGTGCTGGAAGCTGAAGAACGAGGGGATCTCGACGCGCTGGCTCGTGCGCCGGGCGATCCCGACGACCTTGTCGATGCTGTGGATCTCGAAGGCGGAGGGCGCCGCGCCCGCCGGGCGGCAGAGGTACTCGTGCTTGGTGGCCTCGGGCTTGATCGGATCGCTCGTGTGCTCGAACAGGTTGACGACCGGCGAGCAGAACAGCCGGAGGTTCTCCTTGCCGACCCGCGTCCCCGGCGGGAGCCCGTCCTTGAACTGCAGCAGGATCGCGAACCGGTCGGAGATCCGCTCCGCCGAGAGCGCCTGGAGGCCGGTCACCTCGAAGAACGCGAACTTCTGCGGCAGCGTGAAGAACTCCTGGAGCAGGCGGAAGCCGGGGTACACGGTCTTCGGGTACGGGATCAGCGCCTCCTCGTCGGTGAAGCCGGTGAGCCGCACGGCGCGCGCGGGGAGCGACGCGATCGTCGTGTCGCGACCCGCGGCGTCGACCGCGGCGAGCGCGACGGTGTCGACGTGCGCGCCGACCCAGAGGCGGAGGTCGTCCTGGAGCCGGCGCTCGCCGTGGATGTAGAAGCGCAGCGACGAGAGCGACAGGCTCGACAGCGCGGCTCCCCCCGTCAGGCGAAGCTCGACGCGGAGCGTCTGCGCGAGCTGCGCGCCCGTGTCGACGCGCACGTCCTCGACCGCGAGCGGGACCAGCTCGACGTCCTGCGTCGTGCGGAACCGGCACGAGATGCCGTCGACCGGCACCGACCCGACCTCCGCGTGCCGGGCCACGACGAGCTTCTCGCGCACGACGTTCGGCAGCGGCGTGAACTCGATGATCGACGTCGCCGGGATCTGACGGAGGTAGTGCGGGAAGAGCAGCGACGCGACCGAGTGGATCACCTCGGGGAGCTCGTCGTCGAGCTTCTGGCGGATCTTGCCGGTCAGGAAGGCGACGCCCTCGAGCAGCCGCTCGACGTCGGGGTCGCCGCCGCGCTCCGCGAGCATGGGCGCGATCCCGGGATAGGCGGCGGCGAACTCCCGCCCCAGATCGCGCAGGTAGGTGAGCTCGTCCTGGTAGTACTTGTTGAACATCCTCTCGCCACCGCCAGTCGACCGCCGGGGCCGAGGCGTGTCAACCGCCGAGCGCCCCGGCGGCCGATGGACCCTACGTCATCCGGACGTTGCCGCTCTGGTCCACCGCGGCGCCGAGCCGGAGCGCCTGGCGCCTGCCGTCGGAGAACTGGATCTGCGCGGTGATCTCGAACTCGAGGACCATGGCCTGGGTCGCGTCGCTGCGCAGGTGCCGGACCTGGACGTTCTTCAGCCGTGGCTCGTAGGTCTGGATGCAGTTCTTGATCGAGCGCTGCACCAGGCCGATCGCCTCGGGGAACTCGTGCAGCACCTCGGACACCTCCATGAGGCCGTAGTCCGGGCAGGTCAGCGAGCTGCCCTGGCGGGTATTCAGCATGTGCCCGAGGTGCGCCAGGATCGCCGACTCCAGGTCGTGATCCCTGTACGTGTGCCGCTCCGTCGAATGCGGGTCGGCAGCGTGCATGATGCGGGTAAGGAGCGATGCGCCGGCCACGGCGCAATCGTAGATCAGCTCGCGCCTCGAGCGGAAGCCCGCCCGTTCAGCGGGGCGTCAGCCAGTCGTCCTCCGCGGAGAGGCCCCCGTCGTTCCAGGTCCAGATGACCTTCTGGTACGTGAACGCGACCTCCTCCTGCTCGGGCACCCGCGCCAGCGCCGGGTTCCTCACGTTGAAGACGTGGAACTGGATGCTCGAGATGTTCGCGTTCGTGAGCTGGACCGTGAAGACCGGCCGCTCGACGCCGATCGCGACCGACCGGTAGAACTGGAGCTGCCAGTGCGGGATGTTCTCGTTGTGGCTGAGGATGTCGAGGAGGTGCGGGGTGGACCGGTCGAGATCCTTCGTGACGATGAATGGCTTGTGCATCCGCTTGCCTGTCGGGCGCCCGGTCACTGGGTCGCGCGGGCCGACAAGCGAGTGGAACACCTCAGTCACCAGGATGCTACCTTCACGCCCCTTCTGCGTGACGGAACCCCTGATTTCCCCTTGTCTTGCGCCGACGAGTCTGAGGTAGGCGTGGAGGGGCATGCCAACATTCTGATCCTGCTGCGCGTGATGGCCATGCCTGATTTGAGGCCCCCTGGCACCCCAGATCAGGACGACAAACGCAACCGGGCGACCCGAAGGCCGCCCGGTGCGACGAGACCTCAGCCGCTAGGCGCTACTGGTTCGGCGCCTCCCAGTCGTCGTCCGCCTGGCGGGCGCCGTCGCCGTCGTCGTACGACCACTCGATCTTCTGGTACGTGAAGGCGATCTTCTCGTACTCGGGGATCTCCCGGGCGTCGGGCCGGCGGGTGTTCTCCATGTAGAAGTCGATGCTCGCGACGGTCGCGTTCGTGAGCTTGACCGTGTAGTGGTTCTGCTCCTTGCCGATGTTCTTCGACGCCTGGGTACCCGGCGTGTAGAACTTGAGCTCCCACTCCGAGATGCTCTCGTTGTTGACCAAGGCGTTGTAGAGGAGGGGGGTGGCCTTGTCGAGCTCCTTCGTGATCACGAAGGGCTTGTGCTGGCGCTTCCCGCTCGGCATTCCGGTCGCCGGATCACGCGGGCTCACGATCTGATGCTGCACCGCGATGATGGCGACCGACTTCTCGCGGCCCTTCTGGGTGACCGAACCGTCGATCGCACCCTGCGTGACACCCTTCAGCTTAAGATGAGCTTGCAACGCCATGATCAAATGCCTCTTCCTTCAAGGTCTCGCCGCCTGGGCTCAGTCTACGCCCCATTGCGCGCTGGCAGACGGTCCGTCCCGTCGGGAGTAGGAGTCTGGATACTAGAGATAAGACTCTCATCGTATCTCTATCCCTGCTCGTCGCAGGGAGTCCAGAAGGTAACTCCCTATATGGGAGCGTCAAGACTTTTGTGTCCCAGAACAGCGGGTGCGCTGAGCGCCCCTTGGTTCCCGATGGCCGAAATATTCCGTCGGCGTGACACCGCTTCGATGGGGAGGCATGGCCGTGTCCAGCGCGTTGCGAAGCCGCGGACACTGTGCGCGACGTGACAATGAGCGATGCGACGGCTCGATCCTGAGGTGGGCGCGACAGCCGAGATGGAGAACAAGGTGGCCTGGCCGGCCAACGCGGCTGGCCGGCCAATGGGTGGCCGGCCAGCGTGTGGCCGGCGAGCGGGGCAGGCAGGCCACACGCTGGCCGGCCACGCGTTCGGTCGCGAACTCGCCTCGGCGAGGCCTTGCATGATACGAAGGGCGCGTGAGCATCGTTCGTTTCGGCTCTGTCGTCGGCCTGGGGCTCGCCGCCGCCCTCACGGGCTGCGGATCGTACCCCGAGCAGCCTCACGGCGAGCTGCAGACACGCAAGCAGAACCCGATCCCGGTGTGCACCGCCCAGCTTCCGCCCGCGCGGCGCGCGGCGGGCGACAGGGCCGCCGTCCGCACCCTCGACGCCGATCAGTGGCTGGGGATCGTCGTCCCCAGCTACAGCGAGGAGCGCGGGATCGGGCCGACCGACGTCGACTGCACCGGCCACTACGTGTTCGCCAACGAGACGCTGCGCGGCGGCATCTCGAAATCCGGCTGGCCACGCAAGATCGACCCTGACGAGGTCGAGATCCGCTCGGGGCCGGAGGGGCTGCGCGCGATCTGGGTGCGCGTCCTCAAGTTCGAGAACGGCGACGAGGGCGGCCTCGTCGCGCTCGTGCGCGCGGCCGGCGATCGCGCGGACGTCTACGGCGTCGGCAGCTTCCGCGCGCCGGCGAAGGGGACCAAGCTGTCGCCGGTGCGCCTCGGTAACGACAACCTCGTCGTGGCCGAGACGAAGAGCTGCCCCGATCCCGACGACTGCCGGCAACGAGCCCACTTCTACCTCGCGCGGAGGGGGCGGCTGATCGAGGCCGCCTCCGTCGACCTGGAGCGGACCGCGGTGGTCCCCTCGGTCACGGAGCGCGGGCTCTACGCCCGCTACATGCTGCGCACCGACGTCTCGTACAAGCCGAACGGGATCCAGCTCCTCGAGCAGGTGCGGGTGAAGATCGTGAAGTACGAGGACGGCAACCGCGACAGCGACCGCGAGCTCCGCCGCGTCGAGTTCCAGCGCTTCCTCCGGGTGGAGCGGGACACGCTCTTCTCGTCGAACGATCCGCTCTGGGAGCGCGTCGTCGGACAGGACTAGAACGGCAGCGGCGGCAAGGGGCCGGAGGGGGGAGCCGGGGGGGCGGGCGGGGGCCCGCCGAACGCGCAGGACGCGCGGCTCGCCCGAGCGAGGCGCGGACGCGCCGCGCGTGGATCTGCTCGGACATCGGCCCGTGCCCGCCCGCCCCCCCGCGCTCCCCCCTCCGGCCTCCTGGCCGCTCCATCGGGGGGATGGAGGGGGGCGCCGCCTCGAGGGCGTGACGTTGTGCCGAAGCTGGAGGAGGGCTGTCCGACGAGGGGGCGGCGGTGTCGTCGCCAGCGAGGTCACAGCCTCGCCGGCGAGGCGAGGCGAGGCGGCTACCAGCAGAACAGGGCGTTGCCGTAACCGCAGTTCGGGCGCTGGAACATCGCGTAGGCCGTGCCGACGGCCAGACCGCTGAGGAAGCCGGTGACGCCGCCGATCGCGATCTGACCGGCGTGCTCGTGCGGTCGCGTGCCCTCGGGGGCGACGCTGCGGGCGATCGAGGTGACCACCGAGGCGGTGAGAGGGAAAGCCACATTGCCGATGAAGCCACCGGCGTTGAAGCGGCCAGAGGAGTAACGGAACGTGTCGACCAGGAAGATGCCCGTGCCAGCGCCCGTCGCGCCCCACGAGGCGAATGCGTGCGTGGAAGGGCCGCCGAAGGACTCGCAGTTCGAGTCGGACACGGCCGTCTTCGTCTGGTCAATCCCACAACCCCGGCGCGGCGATTCGATCGCGCCCTTGATCGGCAGGTCCACGAGCAGCGTCAGCGCCGTCATGGTCATGGCAGGCGCCAGAACCGAGAAATGCCAGCGCCCCTTCCAGCCGACCGTGGCCTCCGGATCGCTGTAGTAGACGCGCGGCATCAGGAAGACGACCGATGTCCCCAGCACGAGGCTCACATCCGAGACCGTGGCCCAGCTCTCATCGCGGCGTACCGTCGTCTGCGCAGCCGCCTCGCCGGGGGCGAGGAGGCACGCGGCGACGGCCAGACAACCTGCTGCTACGACTTTCTCCCTGATTCGCATGAACGGCGCCTCGCGTTCGGCTGCGCCACCGGCGAAGATCGGCGAGCCCAAGGCGCGGCTCGCCGCATGAAGCCCCGCCGTTGAGGGGCGCTACCGTTTGTTCGGATTCCCAGAGACGGGGAAGCGGACGATGCTCCGGCCTCCCGACTCGCCGGATGACACGTAGTCCTCTGCGGCGGTCGCAGCGTACGCCCGGTAGAACTGCTCGCCAAATATTTCCCGAAACGTCTCCTTGTCCTCGCCCGAGTAGTCGCCGTGGCGGCGCTCGTACAGCCGCCAGAGCTCCTCGTACTTGTTCGAGAACAGCCCGCCTTTCTTGCCCTCGCGCTCGAGCTTCTCCTCGAGCGTCTTCGGCGCGAGCTTCACGAGCAACGACCGGACACCCCCCATCACGCCGCTCAGGAGCGCCATCTGGTGGCTCATCACGTCGGCGAAGATCTCCTGCAGCTGGCGCGCGGCGTCCGCGCCCCCCTCGGGCGTGAGCAGCACCGTGCCGAGCGCCTTCGCGTCCTTCACGGTCGCGACCTTGTCGGTCTCCGCGGAACGATCGCGCGCGAGCACCTCGGCCTCGAACGTCTGGTAGCCGTCCCGCAAGCTCACGAAGCACTTCAGGAAGACCTCCATCGTGTCGCGGAGCCGCCGCGCGAAGTTGACGATGCCCGCGACGTCGTCCGGGGGCTTCGTGCCGGGCGAGAGGGCGCTCGCCAGCTCCGAGAGCGCCGCGAACGCGGCGTTCGCCGGGGCCAGCTCGCCGAGCGTGCGGTAGTCGACGCCGTAGTACTGCGAGATCTTCTGGAAATCGCGCTCCGCGAGGACGCTCGGGTGCTCTTCGCCCAGCCGGCGCAGGTAGCTCTGGCGCGCGTCGGGCGGGAGCCGCGCGAGGTGATCCCAGATCATCCGGTAGACCGCGGCCCACGCGGTTCGGTACGCCTCCAGGTACGGGACCACCTGACGCAGGTACGGGTCCTCGCCGCCGGGCGCGGCGCGCTTCTGCGGCGTGAGCAGCGCGGAGAGGTGCTCGCCGCTCGTGCCGAGCAGCGTGCCGTCGTTCGGGCTCTCGGCCTTCAGCGGCGCCTCGATGATCGCGAGCCGGATCTGGATCGGGCCGATCGTGATCTCCGGCTGGCTGCTCACGTCGACCGACGTGTCGCGCGCCAGCCGGTGCCCCGCGAACATCGTCCCGTTCGTGGAGCCGAGGTCGCGGACGAGGATCCGGCGATCGCGGACGTCCACGTCCACCGCCGCATGAAACTGGGAGATGTACGGCCGGTCGATGTGAAGATCGTTCAGCTGGTTCCTGCCGATCCGGACAGGGAAGCGCTCGAACGAAGCGTCGAAGCTTTGGTTGGCCTGGGTGTCGGACACGCGGGCCGAGAGCGCCGCCGGCATGCGTGCAGACTAGCAGACCCGCTCCTCCGCACGGGAGTGCCTGACGTCGCTCCGCGCCACGCGGTCCCCCGACGCGACCCCCGACCGCCTACCCGCGGCAGCCGGCGCCCCCGCGCGCGGTGGGTTTGTTGACCTATTTGCCTACATGGTGCGACCTTAAACCACACATGAGCCTCGTCGATAAGATCCCTCCCATGGTCTCGGCCCTGGCGTTTGGCTACGGGGTCGGGATGGCGGCGCCGCAGTCGGCGATCTCGTCGGTCCAGTCGGCGGTGTCGACCTACCAGGTGGGCGGAGCGCGGACCACGGCGCCCATCACGGCCGCGGCGCTCGCCGCCTTGCCGCCGACGTACGCGCCGCCGACGTACGCGCCGCCGGCGCGCGGGCTCGGCGCGACGGCGGCGCCGCCGGGGAGCGAGTCCCGGGAGCTGTCGCGGCTGCGCGACATGACGGGGCACGACGCGCGGGAGGGCGCCTCCTGCGAGCTGGAGCGGCCGAGCTACTCGCGGCCGCCGCGCGCGTTCTCCGCCGAGGGCAGCTACGCCGACGACGTGGACGACCTCGACGCGGCCGGCGCCGAGGCGCTCTCGAGGCTGCAACTGCCGGACCTCCGGCTCGCCGTGTCGCGCCGCACCCTCAAGTACGTCCGCTTCTTCACGCGCACCGACCGCGGGCGGAACATGTTCGAGACGTGGCTGAAGCGCAGCGGGCGCTACCAGGAGGTGATCCAGGCCGAGCTCAGGGACCGGCGGCTGCCGGAAGATCTCATCTGGGTGGCCATGATCGAGAGCGGCTTCGACCCGACGGCGAAGTCTCCGGCAGGCGCCGTCGGGCTGTGGCAGTTCATGCCCGCCACCGGGGCCGTCTACGGGCTCCAGCAGAGCCGGCACCTCGACCAGCGGAAGAACCCGCGCCTCGCCACGCAGGCGGCTGCCCACCACCTGCGCGATCTCTACATGCGCTTCGGGAGCTGGGACCTCGCGCTCGCGGCCTACAACATGGGCTACGAGCAGCTCCTCGACCGGATCGATCGGTACGGCACGTCCGACTTCAACGAGCTGGCGCGCCAGCAGGCGATCCCGTCGGAGACGGCGGCCTACGTGCCGAAGATCGGGGCGGCGGCGATCGTGGCGAACAACCTGGAGCGGTTCGGCTTCGAGCAGGTCGAGGTGAGCCGGCCGGTCGACGCCGCCGAGATCGCGGCGCCGCCCGGGACGCCGCTCAAGACGCTGGCCAAGGCGGCGGGCGTCGCTACCTCGACGCTGCGGAAGCTGAACCCCGACATCCTGGGAGACCGCGTGCCGCCCGGCCGCGGGGACTTCCTCGTGATGCTCCCGTCGGACACGCTGGCCCGCGCGCAGGCGGCGCTGCCCGCCATGCTCTCCACGGAGCTGCTCTCCACCGACGACACGTCGATCCTCGATCCCGTCGACCTGCTCGGCGGACGCGACTTCGCGCCTCGCAAGGGGTATCGCGACGACGAGAGCTTGCTCTCGCTCCTCCCGAAGCCGCGGAAGCGGACGGCCGACCCGCTGGATACGGCCGACGACGATCGCGCCGCGGGCCGCAAGCGGCGCTCGATGCGCGATCCCGTGGCCACGGCGTCGCTCGACGACGGCGCGGGCGGTCCGACCGATGAAGACGAGGCGGGCCGCGCCCCGCTGCGGTCGAGGCCCGCGCGTGGGCAGGCGAAGCGCGAGGTGATGCTCTACCGCGTCGGGCCCGGCGACACGCTGATCGGCGTGGCGCGGCAGTTCGTCATAGACGTCGAGGACGTCGCGCGCGATAACGGCATTGATCCGGACCAGAAGCTCCGCGTCGGGGCCCTGCTGAAGCTGCGGATACGGCCCGACATGGTGGACCGCGCGTCCGCCGGCGAGGCGCACGCCGCGCAGGCGAAGGACGACAAGCGCCCAGACGACGCCGCGCCGCGCAGCGAGGTGACCCGCGGCGGGGCCAAGCCGCCCGCGCGCGAACGCGGCGAGGCCGGCGGGGCCGAGGGCCGCGCCCCGGAGGCCCCGGAGAAGAAGCGCAAAGGGCGAGGCTGACGACGGCGCTTTCGGACGAGGGCGCGCCTCGGTTAGCATGCCGCGCATGCAGCTCGTCGACACCAAGGCCATCGTCAAGCGACTCACCAAGAACTGCACTTCAGCCCTCGAGGCGGCGATTGGCCAGTGTGTCAACGCGCGCCACTACGAGGTCACCCTCGAGCACCTGCTCCTCGCGCTGCTCGACGACGCGAACTCCGACATCGCGTTTCTCGTATCCCACTATGATCTCGACCCGTCGCACCTCCGCGCGGCGCTCCAGCGCAGCCTGGAAGAGCTGAGGAAGGGCAACGCCGGGAGGCCAGTGCTCTCGCCGACGATGCTCGAGTGGATGCAGGACGCCTATCTGGTCGGATCCATGGAGTACGGCTACCAGCGGGTGCGGAGCGGCGTGCTCTTCCAGCGCCTCGTCCAGCAGCCGACCCGCTACTCAGTGAGCAGCATCGGCGCTTACCTCGAGGGCATCTCGAAAGACGATCTCAAGAACAACCTCCCCAAGATCGTCTCCGGCTCGAAGGAGGAGGCCGAGGCCGCCGCGGCGTCCGCGGGCGCGCCCGGGGCGGGGAAACTACCGGCAGGGATGGCGAGCGCCGGACCCGACTCGGCGCTTGCGAAGTTCTGCGTCGACTACACGGGCAAGGCGCGCGCAGGGCAGATCGACCCGATCTTCGGCCGCGAGCGGGAGATCCGGCAGGTCATCGACATCCTCGCGCGCCGGCGCAAGAACAACCCGATCATCGTCGGCGACGCGGGCGTCGGGAAGACGGCGCTCGTCGAGGGGCTCGCGCTGCTCATCGTCGAGAGCACGCCGGAGAACCCGAAGGTGCCGCCGCTCCTCCAAGGGGTCGACATCCTCGGGCTCGACATGGGGCTCCTCCAGGCGGGCGCCGGCGTGAAGGGCGAGTTCGAGAACCGGATGAAGCAGGTGATCGCCGAGGTGAAGGGGTCGCCGAAGCCGATCATCCTCTTCATCGACGAGGCGCACACGCTGATCGGCGCGGGCGGGCAGCAGGGCGGCGGCGACGCGGCCAACCTGCTCAAGCCGGCGCTCGCCCGCGGCGAGCTCCGGACGATCGCGGCGACGACGTGGAGCGAGTACAAGAAGTACATCGAGAAGGACGCGGCGCTCGAGCGGCGCTTCCAGCCGGTCAAGGTCGACGAGCCGAGCGAGCCGGCGGCCGTCGTCATGCTCCGCGGGCTGCGGCCGAAGTTCGAGCAGGCCCACAACGTCATCATCCAGGACGAGGCGGTGACCGCGGCCGTGCGGCTGTCGGCGCGCTACCTCACCGGCAGGCAGCTCCCGGACAAGGCGGTCGACCTGCTCGACACCTGCGCGGCCCGCGTGAAGGTCGCGCTGCAGCAACGCCCGGCCGCGGTCGAGGACGCGGAGATCCTCATCGTGAACACCGAGACCGAGCTCAGCGCGCTCGAGCGGGATCGCGACAGGGGCGTGCACATCGATCAGGAGCGGGTCGGCGCGCTGAAGGACAGGCTCGCGAAGGCGAAGACCGAGCTCGAGACGGTGCGCGCCGCGTACGCGAAGGAGACGGCGGGCACGCAGCGGGTCATCGACGCCCGCAAGAAGATGGACGAGGCCAAGACGAACGAGGAGCGCGACGCCGCGCGCCGCGAGGTGGTCAAGGCCCTCGACGAGCTCAAGCAGAGCCAGGGCGAGGTGCCGCTGGTCCGGCCGGACGTCGACGAGGCGATGGTCGCGAGCGTCGTCGCGGCATGGACGGGCATCCCCGTCGGCAAGATGGTCCAGGACGACGTGAAGGCGCTCCTCGAGATGGAGGATCGGCTGACCCGGCGGATCAAGGGGCAGACGCACGGCATCGTGAGCATCTCCAAGGAGCTGCGGAGCGCGCGCGCGGGCCTGAAGCCGCTGAGCACGCCGCAGGGCGTGTTCCTGCTCGTCGGGCCGAGCGGCGTCGGCAAGACGGAGACCGCGCTCGGGATCGCCGACCTCATGTTCGGCGGCGAGCGGATGATGACGGTCATCAACATGTCCGAGTTCCAGGAGAAGCACACGGTCTCCCGGCTCATCGGCTCGCCCCCCGGCTACGTCGGCTACGGCGAGGGCGGCATGCTCACCGAGGCCGTGCGCCAGCGGCCCTACACGGTCGTGCTCCTCGACGAGGTCGAGAAGGCCGACCCCGACGTGATGAACCTGTTCTACCAGGTGTTCGACAAGGGCATGCTGAGCGACGGCGAGGGGCGGCTCGTCGACTTCAAGAACACGGTCATCATCCTCACGAGCAACCTCGCGACCGACAAGATCACGAACATGACGATCGCGGCGCGCGAGGAGGACCCGGCGCGGCGGCTCGACGCGGACGGGGAGTTCATCAAGGAGATCGTCGAGGCGATCAAGCCTACGCTCTCGGCGCACTTCAAGCCGGCGCTGCTCGCCCGCATGACCACGGTGCCGTACCTGCCGATCTCGCCGGACGCGCTCGGCGAGATCACGCGGCTCAAGCTCGACGCGCTCGTCGACCGCCTGCGCAAGAGCCAGCGGATCGAGGCGTCGTACTCGGACGCGCTCGTCGATACGATCGCGGCGCGCTGCACCGAGGTCGACACGGGCGCGCGCAACATCGATCACATCCTCCGGGCGTCGCTCCTGCCGCAGCTCTCGGTCGCCGTCCTCGAGAAGATGGCGGAGGGGTCGCTCCCGAAGCGGCTCCAGATCGGGGTCGACGCCGAGAAGAACTTCACGATCGCGTTCTCGGACTGATCGACGCCCCCTGCGCACCGAAAGTTGTACGGGCCGCGGGACTCCGCATAAATTGGGTGGAGCATGGTCGCGTTCGCCAAGCTCCGACAGCGTTCGATGTGGATCGGGGAGCTGCGCTCGCCCTCGCCGGAACCGGAACCGGAAGGGGAGGGTGCGGCCCGCCGGCCAGGGCCCCGACGGGCGCCGGCGTCGCTCCCCCGCGGGGCGACCCTGGCGAAGGTCGCGGCCGCGACCTTCGCCGCCTTCCTGGGCGCCGCCGCGCCCGTCGCCATCGCGGGCTGCACGTCCGCCGCGCCGCCACCCGCGGCGCCAGAGCCGTGCGACGTCCAGATCGTGACGCTCTCGATCTACGCGTCCGACAACATCAACCCCAACGAGAACGGCAACCCGCGGCCCGTCGTCGTGCGGCTCTACCAGCTCAAGAGCAGCGCGCGCATGGAGAACGCGACGTACGATCAGATCCTGCTCCGCGACAAGGAGACGCTCGAGGATGACCTGGCCAAGGTCGACGAGGTCGAGGTCTTCCCGAACGACCTCGTCGAGGTGAAGTTCGAGCGCCTGCCGGACGCGAGCCACCTCGTCGGCGCCGCCCTGTTCCACAGCCCGAAGGGCAATAGCTGGAAGACGTTCTACGAGTTCCCCCTCCCGCCCGGAGAGGCGCAGTGCGGCGGGCGCGAGTCCGACGCGGGGCCGCCGGTGGCAGACCCGCGGGTCGCGTTCTTCATCGACTCGACCAAGATCGACAACGGGGTCGAGTTCGACGAGTCGATGTTCCCCAACGCGAGCGCCGTGCGCCGGCTCAGCCTGCCGAAGAAGGTGGCCGCGCCGGAGGCGCCCGCCTCGACGGGGAAGTAGAGGCATGGAGCGCCCCGGTCGTCCTCGGTGCGGTCGTCGCGGCGACGCTCGATCCACGCGCGCGCCGCGGCGTCGCGGCGCCCCGCGCGCGGCCAGCTTTCGCGCCGCGGCGCACGGCACATCTGATAAGACTGGACGGGCGACATGATCCACCCGCGTAAGCCTGTCTGGACCGAGGGGCTCTTCATGACCCCTCAGCATCTTCAGCAGTCGGACCTGTACCACGAGACGCTGGTCCACGCGCGCCTCCACGCCGTCGTGGGCTACGACTGGGGCATCACGTCCGCGCAGTTCGATGAGCGCGCGCTCTCGGCCGGGCAGTTCAAGGTGGTCAAATGTCACGGCGTCTTCCCCGACGGGACGCCGTTCTTCATCGGCGACCGCGGCGAGGACCAGGTCGAGGCGCGGCCGCTGGAGGGCGTCTTTCCGGCTGCGCTGGAGTCGCTCGACGTCTTCCTCGGGATCCCGAACCTGCGCGAGACCGCCGCGAACATCAGCCTGGATCCGGCGAAGGCAGGGCCGGCTCAGCGGTTCGTGGCGTCGCAGACGACGGTCCCCGACGTGAACTCCGGGCGCAACGACACGTCGGTCACCTGGGCCCGCGCCAACCTGCGGCTCATC
Organism: Sorangium sp. So ce176; assembly: GCF_051519835.1. NCBI lineage: Bacteria > Pseudomonadati > Myxococcota > Polyangiales > Polyangiaceae > Sorangium > Sorangium sp. So ce176. The sequence continues at coordinate 6,871,265 of NZ_CP150371.1, read as the reverse complement.
TTCGGCACCGAGCCGCGCGACGCCTACCAGACGGTGCGGATCGCGCAGCTCGTCCGCGACCGCGCTGGCGCGATCGTCCTCCGGAAGAGCTTCATCCCGTCGGTCCTCCGCATCAACACGTCGGACCACATCATGTCCGGCCTGCGGCGGGTGCTCTCGGCGCTCGTCGGCAAGCAGAAGTCGCTCGTCGAGGGGCGGCGCATGCGCACCGCGGCCTCGGTCGACTTCCAGGCGTCGGACATCACGAAGTTCTGGCTGCTCCACACGCTGAACTCGTACATCCCGATCGTGTCGCACCTCGTCGACCACGGCGCCGCGCACCCGGAGCAGGGTTACATCGTCCTCGGCTCGCTCATCGGCGAGCTCTGCACCTTCTCGGCGGCGGACAGCGATCCGACGACGATCCCCAAGTTCAACTACCTCGATCTCGAGGGCGTCTTCGATCCGATGTTCGACCGAGCCGTCACGCTCATCAGCGGGCTCATCACGGATCAGTTCGTCATCGTGCCGCTGGAGAAGCGCGAGGACGGCATGTACCTCGGCAGGTTCGAGGACCCGAAGCTGCCGCGCAGCCACGAGATGTTCCTCGAAGCGAAGGGGGCGGACGAGGGCACGCTGCGCGAGCGGCTCCCTCGCCTGCTCAAGATCGGATCGTGGACCCAGATCGGGCACATCCTGCACTCCGCGACGCCCGGCGTGCGCGTCGCGATCGAGTACCGGCCGCCGGGCGCCATCCCGGTCAAGCCGGGGCTCGTTTACCTGCGCGTCGACCAAGCCGGCGATTACTGGAACGACATCCTCGGCTCTGGCACGATCGCCATCTATCAGCCCATCGAACCGCAGAAGGTCGACCTCCGGTTGATCGCGGTCCCGGCAGGGAAGTGATCGTGCCCGGCCATCCCTCCCGGGTGAGGAGCCCATGAGCCTCTCGCAGACGATGTATTTTGTTTGCTCCGACGTGCTCTCGCTGATCCTGCAGCTCAGGAACTCGCGCGATCTGCCGGCGCCGGACATCCTCCAGCGGCGTGTCCTCGGCCTGTTCGACACGATGATGCAGAACGGGCGAGAGGCCCGCATCCCCGAGCAGGACATGATCGACGCGAAGTTCGCGCTCGCGGCCTTCGCCGACGAGGTGATCTTCAACTCGAACTGGCCGGGCAGGACGCAGTGGCTCCAGAACCCGCTGCAGTTCCAGTTCTTCCAGCTCAACACGGCCGGCGACGGGTTCTTCACGAACCTCGACAACCTCTACGGCCAGCGCGGCAGAAACCACGTCGCGCAAATCTACTTCCTGTGCTTGGCCCTCGGCTTCCAGGGGAAATATCGTCTGCGCCAGCAGGAGGGCCTCGGCGCTGTCGTCGAGGGGGTGGGCAACTACGTCGCGGTCAGCGAAGGAGGCGGGGAAGTCCTCGCGCCGAACGCGGAGCGCAAGGACGGCGGCGCCGGCGCGGTGCGCCGCGAGCTGCCCTATCTGGCGATCGCGCTCGGCTTGCTCGTGCTCGCGGTCCTCGTGGTCATCGTGCTCCGGCTCGTCGTGGCCTCGGACGCGGAGGACGTCGCCGACCAGATCAAGAAGCTCATCAGCACAGGTACCTAGGCGGCTTCGCCCGTCCTCTGCTGTTCCCGAGGGAGACTTCCGATGTGGCTGTGGATCCTGAGCGCCCTGTTCCTCACCGCCGTGTGGGGAGTGTGGTTCATGCTGCGACCCGGGGCAGGGGAGGGGACCGAGGCGTTCCCGATCGAGATCCCGCTCGCCGCGACGGCGGCCATCGTGGCGCTGCTCGTCGGGCTCGCGGTCTACCGGCGCATCCGCGCGGCGCGCGCCGCGCGGGCGCTCGAGAAGGCGATCGCGCAGCAGGCGCAGGAGCAGGTGATCAACGCGAAGCCGGAGCGGCGCGCGGAGATCCAGGAGCTCAACCGGCAGATGCAGGAGGGCATCGCCGCGCTCAAGGCCTCGAAGCTCGGCGGGGGCAAGCGCGGCGCTGACGCGCTCTACGTCCTGCCCTGGTACGTGATGGTCGGCCCGCCCGGCGCCGGCAAGACGACCGCGCTCCGGCACTCGGGGCTCGTCTTCCCGTACATCGATCCCGAGCGCACGGGCGTGCGCGGCGTCGGCGGCACCCGGAACTGCGAGTGGTGGTTCACGAACGAGGCGATCCTCCTCGACACCGCCGGCCGGTACACGACCGAGAGCGACGACCACGACGAGTGGATGGCGTTCCTCGAGCTGCTGCTCCAGTACCGCGAGCACAAGCCGCTGAACGGCATCATCGTCGCGGTGAGCCTGAGCGAGCTGCTCGACGCGAGCGACGACCAGATCGACCAGACGGCCAAGAAGGTCCGCGCGCGCATCGACGAGATGCAGCAGACGCTGCACATGGTGCTGCCGGTCTACGTGCTCTTCACGAAGAGCGACCTCGTGGCGGGGTTCACCGAGTACTTCGGCGACCTGAAGAAGAGCGAGCGCGGCCAGCCCTGGGGCGCCACGATCCGGCTCGACGAGAACAAGGACGAGCCCGGCAAGATCTTCGACCGCGAGTTCGACATCCTGGTCGAGAAGCTCCACGCGCGGCTGACGAAGCGGCTCATCGGCGAGCGCAACCGCGACGTGAAGGAGAAGAGCTACCAGTTCCCGCTCGAGTTCGCGGCGGTGAAGCGCAACCTCTCGGACTTCATCGCGTCGGCGTTCGCGCCCGGGGCCGGCGCGGCGCCGGCGCCGATCCTGCGCGGGTTCTACTTCACGAGCGGCGTCCAGGAGGGGCGCCCGCTCGACCGCGTGGTCGGGGCGATGGGGCGGGCGTTCGGGCTGCGCGCGGGGCTCGGCGAGGGCGAGGAGGACGCCGCGATCCCGAAGGAGTCGAAGAGCTTCTTCCTGCACGACGTCTTCACGAACGTCGTCTTCCCCGATCAGGACCTCGCGGCGCGCACCGAGGCCGAGCTCCGGCGGCGGCGGCTCCAGCGGATCCTCGTGGCGGCGGCGGCGGCGATCGTGGCGATCCTGTTCCTGCTGCCGGCGGTGATCTCGTACTTCAACAACAAGGCGCTCGTCGCCGAGACGCGGCGCATTTCGGACGAGATCGCGTTCGTGGACTGGTCGGGGAGGAGCGGCACCCCGCCGAACGTGCCCGCGAACATCGACAAGCTCGACAAGCTGCAGGGGCACGTGGGGCAGCTCGATCGCTACGTCGAGAACACGCCGATCGACCACGGCTGGTTCATGTTCCAGGGGGACAAGCTCTTTCCCCCGACGCTGGCGCAGTACATCAAGAGCTTGAAGCAGGGGTTCGTCGGCCCGGCGAAGGCGCAGCTCGAGGCGAAGCTCGAGCGGGTGCGCGACGGGGAGTTCCTCGAGGGCTACAACGCCCTGCGCAGCTACCTCCTGCTCGGCAAAGAGCACCAGGGGTACATGGATGACCAGGTGGCGCGGTGGCAGACCGCGCGGCTGGTCCAGGTCTGGGCCGACGTCCTGAAGCCCTGGACCGACCTGCCCGAGAGCGACCTCAAGGAGCGGCTCACGCCGCACGTCGCCTATTACATCGACCTCGTGCGGCGCACGAAGCTCGAGGCCGAGGAGCTGAACACGACGCTGATCGACAGGGCGCGCGCCGACCTCCTGCGGGTCGATCCGACGAAGCGCTACTACGACCAGTTCGTCACGAAGCTGATCGACGAGAAGTACGACGAGTCGGGGCCGAACACGCCGGAGAACCTGAAGTACCCGCCGGTGTCCCTCAACGAAATGTTCGCGGACCGGCCCGAGGTGCTGACCGTCATCCACAGCGCGCAGAAGAACCGGACCGGGACGTGGTTCGAGGTGCAGGGGCCCTACACGGCCAAGGGGCACGCGCAGGTGATCGAGTCGCTCAAGGAGGGGAGGAAGGAGCTCGAGCGCGAGCTCTGGGTGCTCCCGCTGTCGAACGACGAGAAGCGTACGGGCGATCAGATCCAGAAGGAGCTCGATCGCGTCCGGCAGGACTACGACAACGCGTTCATCGCGCAGTGGGAGGCGTTCTTCCGCGACATCCAGGTCGACGTCCCGAAGACGAACCGGGACGCGATCCACGAGTTCAGGGTCCTCTCCACGCCCGACTGGCCCTACAGGCGGCTGCTCCAGCGGCTCTCGGACGAGACGCAGTTCGCGAAGGACGAGAAGCCGAGCGTGCTGACCGCGGACGGCGGGCTGATCGACAAGGCGAAGGACATGATCGTGCAGAAGGTCGACCGGCGGACGGGCGCGCGGATCGACCAGCTGATCCCGGGCAGCAACCGGCGCGAGCACTACGACCCGGTGCCCGACAAGTTCGAGTCGATGGCCAGCTTCGGGGTGTCGGGGCCGGCGGTCGAGGGGCAGCCGCCGCCGCCGCCGCCCAAGCTCAACCAGTACGTGGGCCACCTCGAGCGGCTCGCGGGCGAGATGAGCGTCGTCGAGGACGGGCCGCCGGACGCGGACACCTCGAGGGCCACGGAGGCGTTCCAGGACGCGGTGAAGGAGGCCCAGGGGCTGCTCCTCTCGATGGACCAGACCGGGCAGCGCCTGATGGAGCCGCTGCTCATGAACCCCCTCCGGCAGGCGTACAAGGCGGTCGTGCGGCGCGCCGGCGGCGCGGCGAGCGGGATCTGGGAGGTCGAGGTCTGGCCGCACTACCGCGACAAGATCAAGGACCGCTACCCGTTCAACCTCGCCTCGTCGCGCGACGCCTCGCTCGAGGACGCGATGGCGTTCTTCAAGCCGAAGGAAGGGGTGCTCTGGGGCTTCTACGAGACGTACCTCAAGGGCTTCCACTACCAGGTCGGGCACGAGTACTTCCCGAAGTCGCACCTGTCGGGGCAGCCGCAGGCGGCGAAGCCGTTCACGCCGTTCAGCGCGAACCTCTACAACTGCCTGAGGCGCTCGAACGAGATCACCGACGCGCTGTTCGGCAGCAGCGGCGGCGCGGAGCCCAAGGTCGTCTTCCACATCAACATGAAGACGGTCAGCCCCATCGTGAGCGAGGTGATCTTCGAGGTCGACGGCCAGAAGAGGCTCTATCGCAACGAGAAGGAGTTCTGGCACACCTTCAACTGGCCCGGCGACGGAGCGAAGGGCGCGAGGATCCAGGTGCGCGGCGCGGGCGGGCTCGACGAAGAGCTCGTGCGCGAAGGGCCGTGGGGGATCTTCCGGCTCTTCGAGGCCGGGACCACGACCGCCCAGAAAGACAACGACGAGCTCTTCACGGTGACGTGGCAGATGACGGCGCCGCCGGTCACCGTGACCATGGAGATCCGGCCGACCCGCGGGAACCATCCGTTCCCGACGAGCTTCTTCCGGGCGACCAACTGCCCGCCCAGCATCGGCGATCGCTTCGGCAAAGGGTGATCCGAACAGCAACGGAGCCGGCGAGGGAGGGGGTGTCGTGCGGGGGGCCGGCGGGGGCCCCTCCCGCGAACTCGCGCCTTGTGGTGGCTGTTGCCATGGGAACGGAGAGACGTGGGCTACGAGGGAGACGCTGCGATGCGGGCCGGCGCTCGGATTCGCGGGGCCCTACCCCGCCAGCCCCCCGCACGACACCCCCTCCCCCGCCGGCTCTTTGTGACGGAATGAAGAGGGAAGGGGCGGTGGATCCGGACTGCTGTCGCTGAGTTCACGGGAGGGGCCCCCGCCGGCCCCCCGCCCGTGCAGCCCCTCCCTCCCCACCCGGCTCCGTCGCCATCGGGAAGGTGGTAGCGCTCAGTGCGCCGTTCGTGGTTCACTCTCAGGCCGTCATGTTCTGGCGCCGCAAGAAGGGCCCTGCCGCTCCGCCGCAGATCGGCTGCTTCGGCAAGCTGCCCGCAACGGGCGATTTCATCCGGCTGAACGCAGGCGGAGAAGAGCTCGCCGCATTCGACCGCTGGCTGGGCGCGGCCATCGACTTCGCCCGACGCGCCATGGGACCCCATTTCGACGGGTACTACCAGACCGCGCTGGGGCTCTTCGTCTTCCACGGCGACCCGAAAGGCGACGAGCCGCCCGGACGCGGGCTCGTGGGCGCATGGGCCGCCAGCGGCGACAACGCAGGCCGGCTCTACCCGATCGTCGTGTTCGGTTCGTACGACTACGACCAGCTCGTCTCGGCCGGCCCGTCGCTGCCCATCACCCTGTTCCCCCTCCTCGCCGCCGCGCACGACGTCGCCACCAGCGGCCGCAACATGCCCGTCGACGCGTTCCTCCACCGCGTCTCGCAGATCGTCCCGCCGTCGCTCGACGACGCCGACGCGTCGTACGCCAACTACCGCGCATGGCTGAAAACCCAGCCGATGAAGGCGCTCTGGGACGCAGGGTTCGGCACCGACGCGAGCCGCTTCTGGGTGCTGCAGAACATCCTCGAGTCGGTGACGCCGTTCCGCGGACAGGAGCTCCCGAGGACAGGGCTCGCGCTCCGGCTGCCGCTCGGCGCGGGCGACGCCTACGCCGCCGCCGTGTGGATGGACATGACCCTCCGCCTGTCAAAATGGGGACGCACGCTGATGAACGCGTTCTGGACGCCGCAGCGCACCCTGCTCCTCCACCTCGGGTCACCCCACGTCGGCTCGTTCCGCGAGATGATCGCGCCCACCACCCAGGCCGAACACATCGCCGACCTCTGCGGTCCCCCGTCGGTCGAGGAGCACGTCTCCCGACACGCCCTCGGACCGGAGCTCGACGCGCTCGTCGCACGGACCGACCTGTCGCTCGATAGCTTCCTCGAGTCCCTCGGCTGACCGATGCCCGAGCGCCGACCCCCGAACCGGCGCGTCGGTCACCGCGTCCGCCAGCGTACGGTTGCCTCGAATTCGCCGTCCACGCTCGGGACGTCTTGATATCCTGCGCGACCCATGGCCGCTGAAGACGCGATCAACCAATCCAAGGCGCGCATCGAGGCGCTGTTCGCGCCCATCCACGGAGGCGTCGGCGTAGACGTCACGTACGACGAAGCGTTCGAGGCCCTCAAGAACGAGGTCGATAAGCTGCAGTCGCTCGCGGGCGGCAAGGTCGACTGGGGGCGCATCGCGAGCGGCGCCGACGAGATCCTGAGCGACAAATCCAAGGACTTCCGCGTCGCCCTCTACTACGGGGCGGCGAAGGCGCAGCTCGACAAGCTCCCCGGCCTGCTCGACGGGCTGGTGCTCGTGCAGGAGCTGAACGGCGCGTTCTGGGACACGATGTACCCGGCGCTCAAGCGGCCCAAGGCGCGCGGCAACCTGTGCTCCTGGTTCGGCGACATCGCGGCCGCGGCGCTCACCGGCATCACGCCCACCGCCGCGGATCGCGACGTGGTGAACGCCCTCGAGCAGGTGAGCCGCGCTGTGGACACCGACCTCAGCGACAAGCTCGGCGAAGCCTACGGCGGGATGGGCCCGCTCCGGAACGCGCTCCGGAGCCTCGTCGCAAGCCTGCCCGCAGAGGCGCCGCCGCCTCCTCCTCCGCCGCCCCCGCCGCCGCCGAAGGTGGAGCCGCCCAAGGCCGAGGCAGCGATCGTCCAGGCGCCGGCGGTCACGGCCGTTGTCGTCACCCCGCCGTCGACGCCGCCGGCCGTCGTCGGCACGGCGGACCCGGCGCTCAGCGTCGAGGCGATCGTCGACGAGGACTCCGCGCTCACCGCCCTCGGGCGCTGCGCGCTGCTGCTCGCGCGCGCGGGCGACGCGCTCCGGGCCGCGGATCCGAAGCGCGCAGCCGCGTACCGCGTCCTCCGGGTCGGGCTCTGGGTCGACCTCCTCGACGACCCGGGCGCCGCATCCCCGAACGGCAAGACGGCGATCCCGCCGCCGCCCGAGCACGTGCTGCAGACGCTCCCGGCGCTCACGAGCCAGGGCGCTTTCGCCGACCTGCTGCCGATCGCCGACGAGTACGCGCAGAACTACCCCCTCTGGCTCGATCCGCACCGGTACGCGGCGAACGCGCTCGAGCAGCTCGGCGAGGACTACGCCGAGGCCCGGCGGGCCGTGCTCGTCGAGGTGGGCACCCTGGTGCTCCGCGCGCCGCTGCTGCCCAACCTCCAGTTCAGGGACGGGACGCCGTTCGCCGACAGCGAGACGCAGGCCTGGCTCTCGAACGAGGTGGCGGCCGCCATCGGCGGCGGGGGGAACGGCGCCGCGGCCCCGGCGCGGCCCCGGAGCTACCTCGACAAGCCGCTGTCCGAGGCGCGCGGGCTCGTCGCGAACCAGCAGCCCATCGACGCGATGGCGCTCCTCGAGAAGGCCGCGGCCGCGGCTCCGTCGGCGCTGGACCGCTTCCGCGTGCGGCTCGCCATGGCCCAGATCAACATCGAGCTGTCCCAGTTCCTCGTGGCCCGCGCGCAGCTCGAGGCGCTGGAGCAGATCGTCGAGCACCACCGACTCACGACGTGGCAGCCGGATCTCTGCGCGGAGCTCTACGCCGCGCTCCACACATGCTACCGCGTGCTGAACCAGGGCTACGAGGCGACGCCGGAAGCCAAGGCGAAGGAGGCGCTCTGCTTCGAGCGCGTCTGCCAGCTCGACGCTGCGCTCGCCCTGAAACTTTCGCTGGAGGCCTGAGGAGGCGCATGCGAGGCCCGATGCGCATCGCGCCGAGAAGCTTGCCCGATGGGTGGGGGTTTTGGTCTATGCTCGTGTGGCCTGCGGGCGCTCCGCCCGCTGCCGACGGGGAAAGGAGCCTGCGATGAAAGAGGGATCGGTCGCGCCGAAGGAGCGCGTGAACATCACGTACAAGCCGGCCACGGGGAACGCGAAGGAAGACGTAGAGCTGCCGCTGAAGCTCCTGATGCTCGGCGACTACACGCAGCGCCCGGATCCGCGGCCCCTCGAGGACCGCAAGCCGATCAACGTGGACAAGGACAACTTCCAGAAGGTCATGAGCGAGCAGAAGCTCGGGCTCACCTTCAACGTCAAGGACGTCCTCTCCGAGCAGGAGAACAGCGAGCTCACGGTCAACCTCAAGTTCCGCCGGCTGAGCGACATGGAGCCCGAGGCGATCGCGAACCAGGTGCCGGAGCTCAAGAAGCTGCTCGACCTGCGCGCCGCGCTGACGGCCCTGAAGGGCCCGCTCGGGAACGAGAAGGCGTTCCGCAACAAGATCCAGCAGATCCTGAGCGACCCGGCCCAGCGCAACAAGATCGTGAGCGAGCTCGGGCTCGACAAGGAAGGGGAGTGAGCGATGGCGACAGAGACACAGGTCGCGGGGAGCGCAGGCGTCCAGACCCTCGAGGGAGGGTCCCTGCTCGACGAGATCCTCGCCGAGACGAAGATGACGCCCGGCGACGAGGGGTATGAGATCGCCAAGAGGGGCGTGCAGGCCTTCATCTCGGAGCTCGTCGCCCCGCGGCGCGAGGGCGAGAAGGTCGACAAGGCCTTCGTCGACGCGCTGATCGCGGAGATCGACGTCAAGCTCTCGCGGCAGATCGACGAGATCCTCCACCACCCCAGCTTCCAGAAGCTCGAGTCCGCCTGGCGCGGCCTCAAGTTCGTGATCGACCGCTGCGATTTTCGCGAGAACATCAAGGTCGAGATGCTCAACTGCTCCAAGGACGACCTCCTCGCCGATTTCGAGGACGCGCCCGAGGTGCCGAAGAGCGGCCTGTACAAGCTCGTCTACTCGGCGGAGTTCGGCCAGTTCGGCGGCAAGCCGGTGGGCGCGATCATCGCGAACTACGAGTTCGGGCCCGGACCTCAGGACATCGCGCTGCTCCAGAAGTGCGCCGCCGTGGCGACGATGTCGCACGCGCCGTTCATCGCGGCGGCCGGCCCGCAGTTCTTCGGCCTCAAGGACTTCATGGGGCTGCCCAACCTGAAGGACCTGAAGGCGATCTTCGAGGGGCCGCAGTACACGAAGTGGAACGCGTTCCGCGAGACGGAGGACGCGCGCTACGTCGGGCTCGTGATGCCGCGCTTCCTGCTCCGCCTGCCGTTCGGCGCCAACACCGTCCCGGTGAAGGCGTTCAACTACGAAGAGGAGGTGGTCGGCAAGCACGACGCGTACTGCTGGGGTAACGCGACGTACGCCTTCGCGACCCGGCTCGCCGACAGCTTCGCCAAGTACCGCTGGTGTCCGAACATCATCGGCCCGCAGGCGGGCGGCTCGGTGGAGAACCTGCCGCTCCACCAGTACGAGGCGATGGGCGAGATCCAGACGAAGGTGCCGACCGAGATCATGCTCACCGAGCGGCGCGAGTTCGAGCTCTCCGAGGAGGGGTTCATCGGGCTCACGTTCCGCAAGGACTCGGACAACGCCTGCTTCTTCTCGGCCAACTCCACGCAGAAGCCCAAGTTCTACGGGCAGAGCGAGGAGGGCCGGGCGGCCGAGATGAACTACCGCCTCGGGACTCAGCTCCCGTACATGTTCATCATGTGCCGCATCGCGCACTACCTGAAGGTGCTGCAGCGCGAGCAGATCGGGACCTGGAAGGAGCGGGCCGACCTCGAGAAGGAGCTGAACGACTGGATCGGCCAGTACGTCGCCGATCAGGACGTCGTCTCCGCCGCGACCCGCGGGCGCAGGCCGCTCCGCAAGGCGAAGATCATCGTCACCGAGGTGCCGGGGAACGCCGGCTGGTACAAGGTCGACATGCAGGTGCGCCCGCACTTCAAGTACATGGGCGCGTTCTTCACGCTCAGCCTCGTCGGCAAGCTCGACAAGGAATAAGCGTCCCGACTCGGCGCCGCGCCGCGCTCGTGCGCGGCGCGGTCCGCGCGGGCTCAAGCCACCACGTTCCGCCAGAGACAGGCGTCGACAGGCGCCGGCATCCCGGGGATCGCCGCTGGAACGAGCGCGCCTGGCGGCGTAGGCTCGGGCCATGAGGACACTCTCGAGGATCTGCGTTTACTGCGGGTCGAATCCCGGCGCGTCGCCGGCCTACCGCGAGGCGGCCGTGCGGCTCGGGGAGCTCCTGGCGGCGCGCGGGATAGGGCTTGTGTACGGGGGAGGCCGCGTGGGGCTCATGGGCGCGATCGCCGACGCGGCGCTCGCGCGCGGCGGCGAGGTGACAGGCGTGATCCCCCACTTCCTCAACCAGCGAGAGATCGAGCACCGGGGGCTGACGGAGCTCCACGTCGTCGAGACGATGCACGAGCGCAAGGCGAAGATGGCGGCGCTGTCCGACGCCTTCATCGCCCTGCCGGGAGGCATCGGGACGCTGGAAGAGCTGTTCGAGGTGTGGACATGGACGCAGCTCGGCTCCCAGGAGAAGCCGGTCGGGTTGCTCGACGTCCAGGGGTACTACCGCCCGTTGACCGCCTTTCTGGATCACGTCGTGTCCGAGCAGTTCATGAAGTCGGGCCACCGCGCCGTGCTGCAGGTGGCGGACGACGCGGAGGAGCTGCTCGCGCTGCTCGCCGCGTGGCGCCCCAGCGTCGAGTACAAGTGGATGCTGCCAGGAGAGCGGTAGGCGCGGCGCGCGCCCTCCTCGGCGATCCAGGAGCGGCGTGCATTCCCTCCAGTCGAGCGCTCTTCCATCGCGCGGAGCGCGCAGCCGAGAGGTCGAGTGCCTTCATGCCCCCGGCGGTGCTTCTGCGGTGTTTCCCTTAGGGCAACGCCCAGCGTGTATCCGGCGCTCTCGGTTGCATCAACCTTGCGTCCTTTGTGAAGGACCAGCAGGAAACGCCCGATCTGCGGCGCAATTTGCCCCATCTGTGGCAGGTTCGTCCTTCGCGGCGTCCAGCGATGACAGCGCGCGCGGAACGCGTGCTGTTCAGTGCTCTGCGCAGCTCATGGTGCGGATTGCCGCGCTTCCAGGGGCAGCGTTTCACGCCTCGATCGCCGCATCTCCGTCGATGGCTGAGTCGCGTCGTCGGCCCGCTACTTGCTAAAACTCCGGCGCGCCTACGTACCCTTTCCCACAAATTGGAGACAAGATGAAGCAGGCCGGGCCCGATCTCATCTGTTTGTCGCACCTGCGCTGGAACTTCGTCTTCCAGCGACCGAACCACTTGATGAGCCGCTTCGCGCAGGAGAAGCGGGTGTACTTCGTCGAAGAGCCGGTGTTCCAGGACGGACCCCCAAGGCTCGAGACAAGACACATCGAGGCCAACCTCACCGTCGTTGTGCCGCGCCTGACCCACGGCACCGAGCAGGAGGAGGGCCTCGCCCAGCAGCGCCGCCTGCTCAACTCCCTCGTGAAGGAGCAGGACATCCGGCAGCCGATCCTGTGGTTCTACACGCCGATGTCGCTGCCGATCGCCGCCGACGTGGAGCCGTCGCTGGTCGTGTACGACTGCATGGACGAGCTCTCCGCCTTCCGCGGCGCGCCGCCGATGCTCCGCGAGCGCGAGCGCGAGCTCTTCGCGCGCGCCGACCTCGTGTTCACGGGCGGCCAGAGCATCTACGAGGCGAAGCGCGCCCACCACCCGTCCGTGCACGCCTTCCCGAGCAGCGTCGACGCGGCCCACTTCGCGGCGGCGCGCGGGGCGGCGACGGATCCGGACGATCAGCGCGACATCCCCAGGCCGCGCCTCGGGTTCTTCGGCGTGATCGACGAGCGGCTCGACGTGGACCTCGTCGCCCGCGTGGCCGAGGAGCGGCCGGACTTCCAGATCGTGATGCTCGGGCCGGTCGTCAAGATCGACCCCGCCTCGCTGCCCCGGCGGCCGAACATCCACTGGCTCGGCCAGAAGTCATATCAGGATCTTCCGGCCTACCTCGGCGGCTGGGACGTCGCCATCATGCCGTTCGCGCTCAACGAGGCGACCCGGTTCATCAGCCCGACGAAGACCCTCGAGTACCTCGCGGCGGGCAAGCCGGTCGTCTCCACCGCCATCCGTGACGTGGTCACGCCCTACGGCGACAGGAAGGCGGTCCACATCGCCGATGCCCCCTCGTTCGTGGCGGCCGTCGAGGCGGCGCTCGCGCAGCCCACCGAGGCGCGCCTCGCGATCGCGGACGAGATGGTGAGCGCGACGTCCTGGGACAAGACGTGGCGCTCGATGTCCAGGCTCATGACAGACGCACTCCAAGCCAAGCGTCCGGCGGCGGTCCGGACGGAGGGGAATGTACCGTGTTCGACTATCTGATCGTAGGTGCTGGGTTTGCAGGCAGCGTGCTCGCAGAGCGCCTCGCGTCGCAGATGAACAAATCGGTCCTCCTGTGCGACAAGCGGCCTCACATCGGCGGCAACGCGTACGACTGCTACGATGACGCCGGGGTCCTCATCCACAAGTACGGTCCCCACATCTTCCACACGGCGTCGCCGCGCATCTTCCGCTACCTGTCGCAGTTCACGGAGTGGCGCCCGTACGAGCACCGCGTGCTCGCGCACGTGGACGACAAGCTCGTGCCGTTCCCGATCAACGTCGACACGGTGAACGCCCTCTACGGAACCAGCTACTCACCCGCCGAGGTCGAGGCGTTCTTCACGCGCGTCGCCGAGCCGATCAAGCACTGCCGCACCTCCGAGGACGCGGTCGTCAGCAAGGTGGGCCGGGAGCTCTACGAGAAGTTCTTCCGCAACTACACGCGGAAGCAGTGGGGGCTCGACCCGTCCGAGCTCGACGCCGCCGTCGCGTCGCGCGTGCCGGCGCGCACGAACTACGACTCTCGGTACTTCACGGACGAGTTCCAGGCGATGCCGCTCCGCGGCTACACGCGGATGTTCGAGAACATGCTGGATCACAAGAAGATCCGCGTCGTGCTGAACACCGATTCCCGCGACATCATGAACGAGGTGAATTTCAGGGAGATGATCTACACAGGGCCGGTGGACGCCTTCTTCGACCACCGCTACGGGAAGCTTCCCTATCGCTCCCTCGATTTCAAGTTCGAGACGCACGACAAGGAGGTCTTCCAGCCGGGCGCCGTCATCAACTACCCGAACGAGCACGCGTACACCCGCATCACGGAGTTCAAGTACCTCACCGGACAGCAGCACCCGAAGACGAGCGTCGTCTACGAGTTCCCGACCTCCGAGGGCGACCCCTACTACCCGGTGCCGCGGCCCGAGAACGCGGAGGTCTACCGGAAGTACAAGGCGCTTGCCGACGCGACGCCGAACGTGCATTTCGTCGGGAGGCTCGCGACCTACCGGTACTACAACATGGACCAGGTGGTGGGTCAGGCCCTCGCCACCTTCGACCACCTCCGCGATGCGAAGCTCGACGGAGCAGCCGTCACCGTCGCCGCCTGATAGACCCATGCCTCGACAGCACCTCGCACAGATCGGCATCCCAGGTTCGGCGCCGCCGCCGGCCGACAGCACGGACATCGGCGGCGGCGCCCGCGGCTACCCTCGACCCTTGCTCAGGCGAGGGGACTGGATCTCGCTGAACGGGACGTGGGAGTTCGCGCTCGATCCGCGGGCGGACTGGTGTTCCCCGGCGGACGCGCGCTTCGACAGGACGATCGAGGTGCCGTTCGCCCCGGAGACGCCGCGGAGCGGGGTCGGGGAGACCGGCTTCTACAAGGCCTGCTGGTACAGGAGGCAGGTCGACGTGCCGGAGATCGAGCCGTCCGAGCGGCTGATCCTGCACTTCGGGGCCGTGGATTATGTGGCCAGGGTGTGGCTCGACGGCAGCTTCGCCGGGGAGCACGAGGGCGGCTACACGCCCTTCAGCCTCGACATCACCGAGCTCGCGCGGGGGCGCAAGAGCGTCTCGATCGTGGTGCAGGCCCACGACGATCCGAGCGACCTCGCGAAGCCGCGCGGCAAGCAGGACTGGAAGCTCGAGCCGCACTCCATCTGGTACCCGCGCACGACGGGGATCTGGCAGACGGTGTGGATCGAGCGCGTACCGAAGATGCACGTCGAGTACCTGCGCTGGACCCCGAACCTCGAGCGCTGGGAGATCGCTGTCGAGGTCCGGGTCGCGAACGCGCCCGTGGAGGGCGCGCGCGTCGGGGTGCGGCTGCGCGTCGGCGACGTGACGATCGCGAACGACCAGTACACGGTCGTGGCCGGCGAGGTCCACCGGCGCATCACCCTCTCCGATCCGGGCATCGACGACTTCCGCAACGAGCTACTGTGGTGCCCCGAGCGCCCGACGCTGATCGACGCCGACATCGTCCTCTACGACCAGTCGGGGACGACGATCGACAGGGTGAAGAGCTACACGGCGCTGCGATCGGTGGCCGTCCGCGGGGACCGCTTCCTCCTGAACGGGCGGGCGTACGTGCTCCGGATGGTGCTCGACCAGGGCTACTGGAACGAGACAGGGATCACGGCCCCGGACGACGAGGCCCTCCGCCGCGACGTCGAGATCACGAAGCAGATGGGCTTCAACGGCGCCCGGAAGCACCAGAAGATCGAGGACCCGCGGTACCTGTACTGGGCGGACAGGCTCGGGCTGCTCGTCTGGGAGGAGATGCCGAGCGCCTACCGGCACACGCGCAAGTCGATCGATCGGCTCGCGCGGCAGTGGCTCGAGGCGATCCGGCGCGACATCAGCCACCCGTGCATCATCGCGTGGGTGCCGTTCAACGAGTCGTGGGGCGTCCCGAACCTGCCGGACAACCCGAACGAGCGGCACTACGTGCAGGCGCTCTACCACCTCACCCGGTCGATGGACTATACGAGGCCGGTCATCGGCAACGACGGGTGGGAGAGCGTGGCGACCGACATCATCGGGATCCACGACTACGATCCGTCGCCCGAGCGCATCGCCCGCCGCTACTTCGCGCACGACGTCGTCCCGAAGCTGCTGAAGCGGGAGCGGCCCGGGGGCCGCGCCCTCGTGCTCGACCCGTCGGTCAACCACGAGACGGCCATCGTGCTGTCGGAGTTCGGCGGGATCGCGGTCGCGCCGACGAGCGGCGGCGAAAACGGCGGCACGTGGGGATACTCGGCGTGCAGGACCTCGGACGAGTTCGCCGAGCGCTACACTAAGCTGATGAAGGTGATCAACTCCCTCGAGCTGCTGGCCGGCTTCTGTTACACGCAGTTCGCCGACACGTATCAGGAGGCGAACGGGCTGCTCTACGCCGACCGCACGCCGAAGTTCCCGCTGCATCAGATGGCGGCCGCGACGCAGGGGATGCCGTTCGTCGGCCCCAACGAGACGCCGTCGACGCTGAGCGACGGCGGGATGGCGGACATGCCGGCGCTGGCGGACATGCCCGGGCTGGTGGACATGGGGGCGCAGCGATGACGGCGCCGGGACGAGGATTCGAGGCGATCTTCGGCCGCCCGGCGAAGCGGAGGGCCGAGGCGCCGGGGCGCGTGAACCTGATCGGCGAGCACACCGACTACAGCGGCGGGTACGTGCTGCCGACCGCGATCCCGCAGAAGACGCGGATCGAGATCGCGCCGCGGGACGACGGGCTCGTCCGGGTCGCGACGCTGAACGTGGACGGCGTGGACGGCGTGGACGGCGTGGACGGCGTGGCTCAGCTCTCGTTCCGCGCCGGAGAAGAGTCGCGCCGCGGCAACTGGGTCGACTACGTGCAGGGGATCACCGCGGTCCTGCGCGGGCGCGGCGCCTCGATCCCGGGCTTCGACGCGCGCATCGAGTCGTCGGTGCCGCTCGGCAGCGGCCTGTCGTCGAGCGCGTCGCTGCTCGTGGCGCTCGCCCGCGCCCTGCGCGCGATGCTCGATCTGTCGATCGACGACGTGGAGATCGCGCGCATCGCGCACGCCGCCGAGCACGACTTCGTGGGCGCGCCCGTCGGGACGATGGACCAGATGGCCGCGAGCCTCGCCGACGAGAGCACGGCGCTCTTCATCGACACGAGGACGCTCGCGTTCGAGCGCGTCCCGCTGCCGGCCGAGGCCGAGCTGCTCGTCGTGAACTCCGGGTTGGCGCACCAGCACGCGAGCGGCGACTACAAGACGCGGCGCGCGGAGTGCGAGCGCGCGGCCGCGGCGCTCGGCGTGCCGCAGCTCAGGGACGTCGACGCCGCCGCCGAGCAGCGGATCGCGTCGCTCCCGGCGCCGCTCGACCGCCGCGCGCGCCACGTCGTGACCGAGAACGCCCGGGTGCTCGCCGCCGTGGCCGCGCTCCGCGCCGGGGACCTGCGCCGCCTGGGCCAGCTCTTCGACGCGTCGCACCGCTCGATGCGCGACGACTTCGAGGTGTCGGTGCCCGAGGTCGACGCCCTTGTCGAGAGCGCGCGGGCGCAGCCGGACGTCTTCGGCGCGCGGCTGACCGGCGGCGGCTTCGGCGGATCGATCGTCGCCCTCGTGAAGCGCGGGAGCGCGGCGAAGGTGGGGCGGGCCGTCGTCGACGCCTACGCGCGCACGCCGAACCGCCGGGCGACGGTGCTGGTAGGAGGGCCCGTCTGATGAGGGAGCGCTCCGGGATCGCGCTCTGGGCTGGCGTCGAGTGCACGGTCAACCGCGTCGGCGACCGGTACTTCAACCAGCTCGAGCGGACCGGCCACCACGATCGTATCGCGGATCTGGACCTGCTCGCGGAGCTCGGCGTGAAGGCCGTCCGGTACCCGGTGCTGTGGGAGCGCACGGCCCCGAACGGTCTCCGGAGCGCCGATTTCTCCTGGGCAGACGAGCGGCTCCACCGGCTGAAGGAGCTCGGCATCGACGTGATCGTCGGGCTGGTGCACCACGGGAGCGGGCCGCCGTGGACCAGCCTGATGGAGGACAGCTTCGTGGCCGGCCTCGAGGAGTTCGCGGGCGCGGTGGCGGAGCGGTACCCCTGGGTGCGCGACTACACGCCTGTCAACGAGCCGCTCACGACCGCGCGCTTCAGCGCGCTCTACGGGCACTGGTACCCGCACCGCCGGGACTCGGCCTCGCTCCTGCGCGCGCTGCTCGTGGAGACGCGCACCACAGCGGCCGCGATGCGCGCGATCCGGCGGGCGCGCCCGGACGCGCGCCTCGTGCAGACCGAGGACTTCGGCGCGGTCGCCAGCACGCCCGGGCTCGCCTACCAGGCCGCGTTCGAGAACCACCGGCGCTGGCTGAGCCTCGATCTGCTGTACGGGCGCGTGGACGCCGCGCACCCGCTCCACCGGCACCTCCGCGACTGCGGCGTCGCCGACGAGGATCTCGCGCGGCTCGTGGCGGCGCCGTGCCCGCCGGACGTGATCGGCGTGAACTACTACCTGACGAGCGACAGGTTCCTCGATCACCGGCTCGACAGGTACCCCTCCTGGACGCACGGCGGGAACGGCCGCGACGCGTACGCCGACGTGGAGGCGGTGCGGGTCCGGGAGGAAGGGATCTTCGGCCACCACCGCGTGCTGCGCGAGGTGTGGCAGCGCTACGAGACGCCGATCGCGATCACCGAGGTCCACGTCGGGTGCACGCCGGAGGAGCAGATCCGCTGGCTTGTCGAGGCGTGGGAGGGCGCGCACGCGGCGCGCGCGGAGGGCGCCGACGTGCTGGCGGTGACGCTGTGGTCCGCCTTCGGGGCGTACGACTGGGACAGCCTCGTCACGCAGGCGCGCGGCCACTACGAGCCGGGGGTCTTCGACGTGCGCGGGCCCGCGCCGCGGCCCACGGCGCTCGCGGCCGTCGCGAAGGAGCTCGCGAAGACCGGCTGGTCCGAGCACCCGCTCGTCGACGTCCCGGGGTGGTGGCGCCGCGACGAGCGGCTGCTCTACGGCGCGCCGCGCTCGACCACGCGGACCATCTGCCGGCCGCGGGAGCGGCCGATCCTGATCACCGGCGCGGGCGGCTCGCTCGGCGCGGCGCTGACGCGCGCGTGCGAGGAGCGCCGCATCCATGTCCGGGCCATGACGCGCAGCGAGCTCGACATCGCCGACGCGGCGGCCCTGGAGCGCGCGATCGCGGAGGTCCGCCCGTGGCTCGTGATCAACGCGGCGGGCTACACGCGCGTGCACGAGGCCGAGGACGAGATCGAGGCGTGCCGCCGCGCCAACGTTGTCGGCCCGACCCTGCTGGCGGAGGCGTGCCGGCGCCACGGAGCGAAGCTGCTGATGTTCTCGTCGTCCTTCGTGTTCGACGGGAGCAAGCCCGCCCCCTACGTCGAGGATGATCCGGTCGCGCCGATCAACGCGTTCGGCGAGGCGCAGGCGCTGGGCGAGCGGGGCGTCCTCGAGGCCCTGCCGAGCGCGCTGGTGGTCCGCACGGGGAGCCTGTTCGGGCCGTTCGAGGCGCGCAGCTTCGCTGCGCTCGCGCTCTCGGTCATCCGGCGCGGCGAGCCGTTCCGCGCGGCGGACGATCTCTTCGTGTCCCCCACCTACCTGCCGCACCTGGCGCACACGTGCCTGGACCTCGCGATCGATCAGGCCGAGGGGGTGTGGCACCTCGCGAACGACGGTGTCCTCAGCTTCGCCTCGTGGGCGAAGCTGATGTGCGACGCGTTCGGCCTGCCCTCGCGGGCGGTGCACCCCTGCCCCGCGCACACGCTCGGGCTCCGGGCGAACCTTCCCCGCCAGGGAGGGCTCCACAGCAGCCGCCGCGCGACGCTGCCGACGCTGCCCGAGGCCGTCGAGCACTACGTCAAGCACCGGGCGGACGCCGTGCTGGCGGCCGTCTAGCTCGGCGCACGCGCGCGGAGGATGGATCCGGCTGGGCGTCAAGGAGGCCAAGAGAAGAAAGGTCTGGTTCTCTTGGCCTCCCTGGCGTCCAGACGGTTTCCCTGATCCGGGCCCAACCTTGATAGGCTCACGTCCATGTCGAATTATCTTTCATGGACTTCCGGGATCATCGCGGCGCTGCTCTGCACGGCAGCGATGGAGTCGAGCGCGGAGGCGTGCAGCCCTCCGCTGCCGGGTCTGACGGGCACGCTTCCGGAGAGCGGCGGGTCGCTCCCGGCGAACGCCGCGATCTTCTTCGATGGGTACTCGATCTCGCTGGACGCTGTGTCGGTGACCGTCGGCGGCGAGCCGGCGAGCCTCGTGGCGGTGACGGACTTGCCGTCTCTGGGGTACAGCCTCGTCGCGCGGATCGATCCGCCGCCCGGCGAGGGGCAGGCGATCGTGATCGAGGGCGACTTCTGCAGGGCGGCGGAGCCGTGCGGGCCGACCCGGATCGAGCTCACCGCCGGCGCCGCGGACGCGGACGCTCCTGCGGGGCCGAGCGGGGTGTCGTTCGATGTTCACGATCACGCCGATTTCAAGTCGAGCGGCGGAGACTGCCAGGTGGACAGCGATCTCTCCTGGTGGGTCACTGTCGAGGGGGAGATCGCGGGGAGCGGCGAGGCCCCCGTGATCACCACGATCGAGGCGTTCCTGGATGACACGTTCACGGATCCCGTGATGTCGCAGAGCAGGCTCATGAACGCCGCGGCGCTGACAGTGGCCCTGAGCCGGACGACCGACGTGCTCGACGGCGCCGCTGCCCCGGAGGCGTTCTGCTTCCGGGCCACGGCGATCGACGCGGCCGGGAACGCCGCGGGCGAGGCCGTGCACGCCTGCAAGCCTTGCTATTACCGGAAGGACCCGGACACGGTGCAGCCGGGCCTCGGCGCGCCGCCCGAGCCGGCGTGGACCGAGGCGGACGTCTATCCCGGGGGGACGTGCGATTCCGGGATGGGGCCGGGCGGCGGCGGCGGCGGCGCGGGCGGCAGCGGCGCGGGCGCGGGCGGCAGCGACGCGGGCGCGGGCGGCAGCGACGCGGGCGCGGGCGGCAGCGACGCGGGCGCGGGCGGCAGCGGCGGCGACGGCGAGGCGGAGGACAGCGGGTGCAGCTTCCGGGCTGCGGGTGGATCCGGCGGCGCGGGGAGTCCCGGGGTCGCGGCGCTCGCGCTGCTCGCGTGCGCGGCGCTCGCCGGGCGAAGGAAGCGCTAAAAGCCGTCTCCCATCTCCCATCTCCCATCTCCCGTCTGGCGTCCGCGTTCGCACGCCAGACGAGGAGGTGAGGGGTGAGACGTGAGGGATTTGTCGCGCAGGCAGCCATCGCCAGTGGAGCGCGCCTTTCCTTCAGAGCACCCGCGCCAGGACGACGACCGAGTAGCCGACCGCGGGCTGCTTGCTGGGGTTGTGGTACGAGTGGCGCTGATCGCCGCGGAACACCGCTACATCGCCCGAGCCGAGCGTGAACCGCTCGCCGCTCACCACGAGCAGCATCTCCCCCGACTCGCACGTCAGGTACTCGCGCGTCCCCGGGGTGTGCGGGACGCCCGTCATCCGCCCGCCCGGCGGGATCTCGATGCGATCCATCTCCATGCCCGGGATCGGGTCGGGCAGGAGCTTGCGGACGAGCGCCTGCCCGGGCGAGCGCGTGGGCAGCGTGTCGCGCGCGTAGAGCTGGCATGTCGCGCGAGGGGCAGAGAGCATCTCCTCGATCGAGACCTGGAGCGCGGCGGCGGCGCGGTGCAGGACGCCGAGCGTCGGGTTCGCCGCGCCTGACTCGAGGTGCGCCCACGTCGCCCGCGGCACGCCGGCGAGCTTGGCGAGCTGCTGCTGCGTCAGCCCACGGGCCTCCCGCAGCTGCTTGATGTTCTTCGCGAGCCTCCCCGCGAGCTCCGCGTCCTGGTCCATGCCCGGAGATTAGCACGTTTCCAAGGAATTGGAGCCATCTCCAACAGGTGAGCCAGCGCGGATTAGCCTGTGGTCGAGGAGGAAGCCACGATGAACAACGAATCGACCGGAAGCAATGCGCTCATCCAGGCCGAGGCGAGCTCGCAGACGTCGCTCCCCCGCGCCGCCGGGGCCGGGCCGTTCGCGCCGCGGGCCGCGCTGGTGACGGGGGCGAGCCGCGGGCTCGGCGCCGCGCTCGCGCGGGAGCTCGCCCGGCGGGGCGCGAAGGTGGTGCTGGTCGCGCGCGAGCGCGCGCCGCTCGAGGCGGTGGCGGCCGAGATCACCGCGCAGGGCGGGGTCGCGCACGCGCTCGCGGCGGACATCGGCGACAAGGGGCAGACCCACGCGATCGCGGGCGCGGCGGCGGCGCTTGTCGGGCCCATCGACCTGCTCATCCACAACGCGAGCACGCTCGGCAAGACGCCGCTCTCGATCCTGCTCGACACCGAGTGCGAGGATCTCGGCCGCGTGCTCGAGGTCAACGTCGTCGGCCCCTTCCGCCTCACGAAGGTGATCGCCGGCTCGATGGCGCTCCGGCGGCGCGGGGTCGTCGTCCACATCAGCTCGGACGCGGCCGTGAACGCCTATCCGCGGTGGGGCGCTTATGGCATCTCCAAGGCGGCGCTCGACCACCTCTCGCGCACGTGGGCCGCGGAGCTCGAGGGCACGGGCGTCTCGTTCTATGCGGTGGATCCCGGCGAGATGGACACGCGGATGCACGCCGAAGCCATCCCCGACGCCGACCCGAGCACGCTGGCCAACCCCGCGGACGTCGCTCGCCGGATCGTCGGCCTGGTCGCCCGCGCGGGCGAGGTGCCGAGCGGCGCTCGCCTCGAGGCCGCGAGCCTCCCGGAGGCGCCATGAGCCCCGCCGCATGGCCTCGCCAGAGCCCCCTGGAGGAGCGCCTCCTCCACGTGGACCCGCGCCTCGGGCGCCTGCGCGACGCGCGCATCGCGGACCTGCCCGTGCTCCTCGAGCCGGGCGATCTCCTGGTCGTCAACGACGGCGCCACGCTGCCCGCGTCGCTGCACGGCGCGACCGAGCGCGGCGAGACGGTGGAAGTGCGGCTCATCGGCGAGCTGTCCGAGGGGCGCTATTCAGCCCTCCTGTTCGGCGCCGGCGACTGGCGCACGCGCACCGAGGATCGCCCGGCGCCGCCCGCGCTCGGCCCGGGCGACGCCGTGACGTTCGGCGACGACCTCGCGGCCGTCGTCGAGCGCGTCTCCGCGGCCTCGGCGCGCCTCGTCGAGATCGCCTTTCGCGAGCGGGGCGCCGCGCTCTGGTCGGCGCTCTACCGCCGGGGCCGCCCGATCCAGTATGCGTACCTCGATGGCCCCATCGAGCTCTGGCACGCGCAGACGCTGTATGCGAGCCGACCGCTCTGCGCCGAGCTCCCCTCGGCCGGGCGGCCGCTCGTGTGGGGCCTCCTGCTCGAGCTGATCCGCCGCGGCGTCCAGATCGCGTGGGTCACCCACGCGGCCGGGATCTCGTCGACCGGCGACGAGGCGCTCGACGCCCAGCTCCCCCTGCCGGAGCGCTTCGAGATCCCCGACGAGACGGTGGCCGCGGTGCGTGAGGCCAGGGCGGGCGGGCGCCGGGTCATCGCGGTGGGGACGACGGTGACGCGCGCCCTCGAGGGCTGCGCTGCCCAGCACGGAGGGGAGCTCCGGGCCGGCCCGGGCGTCACCGATCTCGTCCTTCATCACGGCTTCCGGCCGAGGATCGTCGATGGGCTGCTCACCGGCGTGCACGACCCGACGGAGAGCCATTTCCGGCTCCTCGAGGCGTTCGCGCCGGCCCCGCTGCTCCACCGCGCCCACGCCCACGCCGAGCAGGCAGGTTACCTCTGCCACGAGTTCGGCGACTCGTACCTCGTCCTGAGCTGAGCCGCCGCGGGTGGCGCCGACGTCCGAGGCGCGCGAACAGCAGACCTTTATCCTACTGGACGCGCCCGGCGCTCGTGACGAAGGAGAGCTCCAGCCCGTCGTCGAGCGGCACGGCGACGGAGAGATAGCCGTTGCCCTCCTTCCGGACGTACTCGAGATAAGGCGTCACGGACTCCGGGTACACCGTCGTGTCGTCCGCGATGACGAGCGCTCCAGGGTTCAGGTGCGGCTCCAGGAGCTGGAGCACGGGGAGATAGATCTCCTTCCATCCGTCGAGCAGGACCATGTCGATCCCCCCCTCGAACCCCTGCGTCAGCGTCTGAAGCGCGTCGCCCTCACGGAGCTCGACCAGATCGGCGAGGCCCGTGGAGCGCAGGTTCTCGCGGGCCCTCGCGGCCTTGATCGGGTTGAGCTCCGTGGCGACCAGCCGCCCCGCGCCGCTGTCGCGGAGCGCGGAGGCGAGGTGAATGGCCGAGATGCCGAACGACGTGCCGAACTCGACGACGAGCCGCGGCCGGCGAGCCCTCGTCAGGATGTACAGGAGGCGACCGACCTCCGGCGCGACCGGCATGTAGGCCTTGTCGAGCTCCTTCGCCCAGTACTGGGCGCTCTTCGGCCCACCTGTCCTCTCGATCTCGGCGATGATGTGGTCGAAGACGGCCGGATCGGTGCTGTCCGCCTCGCTGTAGATCCGGGCAAGGACGCGGGAAACTTCGGGGGTGCTCAATGAATCCATGGAGTGCTCCTGTCGGGCGTGGTTCGTGTGTGGTCGACGAGAAGCGAGAGCCGGGCCTCGTCCGAGGACGCTCTGGCCACGAGGGCTCTCGCTTCATGAGGCCATCGCCTCGCTGTACGTCGCCGTCGTCCAGGTGATTGAGCAACGCCTGTGCCCGAGTCGCGAGGCGCCAGCGCCCGCTCGGCGCCGAGCGGCGCGAGCTCGGGCCGAGCTGCTGTCGAGCCCTGCGGGACTTTCGCCGTCATGGCGCCGGCGTCGATGACCTTCTGACCGGGAATGCGCGGCGCGGCGGCCGATGATCCGGCAGGATCGCGCCGGCACGACGCCTGGGCTCCGCCGGCCGGATCGGGAGCCCGGACGGGCCATCTCGTCGGCGGACCCGCCGCCCGGGCCTTGCTCACCCGCGTTGCGCACTCGCGCAAACGCCGGCGGGATAGGCGCTGATGGCCCCGGCCGACGCCCGGGCCACGCGAGCGAGAGGCGCGCGCCGGCGCCCGGCGAAAGCGCGGAGGGAGACGGACGATGGCCAGATGGATCGTGCATTGCAGCTGGCCGCGGCGAGCGCTTGACCACGTAGGTCGATCGCAATCGAAAGGATGTTCTGCATGCACATCAATGTCTCGTTCGAGCCGAGCGACGCCTTTGGCCAGGCCGTCGACCTGGTTCGCCAGAAGTACCGGCGCTCCTTCGGCGCCGAGGTGCAGCCCAGCCCGGATTGCTTCATCGTCTGCGCCACGGATCAGGGCCTCGGCGCCGGCGCGCCGAAGGTGGTCGCCTGCGCCGGGATCACCTTCAGCTCGGGCGCCCGCCTCTTCTCGGAGCAGTACATCGACGAGCCGATCGAGCAGACCCTCTCCGCGATGGAGCGGCGGCCGGTGGGCCGCGACGAGATCGTGGAGGTCGGTTCGCTCGCGTCCGTCGAGCACCGCGCCGGGACAGAGCTGATCCGCGTCGTGCCGATCCTCGCCTGGTGCCTTGGCAAGAGATACATCCTCTGCACGATCACGGCGAACCTGAAGCTCATCTTCGACGCCGTTGGCCTCAACTTCCAGCCCATCCAGGGCGCGGACGTCGCCCGGCTCGGCGCCGGAGCGCAGGACAGGTGGGGCAGCTATTACGAGCGGCGGCCGCAGACCGGCTTCATCAGGCTCGAGGCGATCGCGGAGATGTTCTCTCGCAACACGGGCCGCTACAGGTTCGCGGCCCTCGACCTCCGGCTGGAAGAGCACAGGAGGGCGGAGCGCTACCATGAGGCTCATTGACCACATCGTCGCCGTGGGCGAAGCGCGGCCGGACGCCGTCATGGTCGAGGTGCTGGACGCCGCACCCGGCGCGCGGCGCAGCCATCGATGGCGCGAGATGCTCGACGCGGTCTCCGCGCTGCGAGCCTGGCTGATCGACAAGCAGGGCGCGGCCGGCGGCGGCCTGCGGGTAGGGCTTGTCATGGCCAATTCGCCGGAGTGGGTCGCGGCCGATCTGGCGCTCTTGCTCAGCGGGTCCGTCGAGGTGCCGATCCCGCTCGCGTTCTCGGCGGCGCAGGCCAGGAGCCTGCTGGAGCACGTCGATCTCTGCCTTGTCGACGGGCCTGGGCAGGCCAGGCTGCGCGCGTGGGCCGAGGCCGGCGTCGCGGCCCCGAGGTGCGTCCCCGTCGACGTCGACGCGCTGAGCCGGCGCGGCGGGCCGAGGGACCTCACGCCCCGCCGGCGTCAGGACTTCATCTGCAAGATCATCCATACGTCGGGCACCACCAGCGCGCCGAAGGGCGTGAAGATCCGGGCTCTCGGCGTCGACGATCTCGTCGAGGCGCTGCGCCGCGAGGTGCGGCCGGGCACGTACGCGCGGTACCTGTCGATGGTGCCCCTGAGCCTGCTCATCGAGCAGGTCACCGGCATCTACATGACGCTGAGCGACGGCGGCACGCTGGTGCTCCTCTCGCCGCCATCGCTGCTCCTCGGCACCCCGGGGACGACAGCGAAGGCGATCTTGCCGTATCTCCGGCTCGCGCGCCCCTCGGCCATGACGCTCCCGCCGGCCATGGTGGAGGCGATCGACGGCTCCTGCCAGGCGACCGACAAGCGCGGCGAGGCCCTGTTCCAACAGCTCTTCGGCCGCGACGAGCCCGCGTTCATCGGCTGCGGCGGCGCCCCGATCGCGCCGGACGTGCTCTCCCGCCTCGCCCGGCGCGGGCTCCCCGTCTACGAGGGCTACGGGCTGAGCGAGAACTCCTCCGTCGCGACGTGGAACGTCCCCGGGAAGACCAGGATCGGGACGGTGGGGAGGCCGCTCGAGCACGTGGAGGTCAAGCTCGGGGCAGACGGCGAGCTCTTGATCAGGAGCTCTTCCCTGTTCGCCGGCTACACCTCGGCCGACCCGTCGAGCTGCGTCGTCGACCCGGAGGGCTGGCTGCACACGGGGGACATCGCCGAGATCGACGGCGACGGCTTCGTCCGCATCACCGGCCGGAAGAAGAACCTGATCATCACGGCCAGCGGGAGGAACGTCTCCCCCGCGTGGGTCGAGTCGCGGTACAGGTCGCTCGATTTCGTGGAAGAGGCGGTCATCTTCGGCGATCGCCTCGAGAAGATACACGGCCTCTTCCTCGTGGAGGATCACGTCGATCCGGCCGCGGCCCGGGCCGCGATCGACGACTTCGGCCGTCGGCACCTGTCCGAGGTGGAGCGGGCAGCGGAGATCGTCGTCCTGAAGAGCACCCCTGAGCTTCACCGACATTGCTTCACCATCACCGGCCGCCCCATCCGCGCCGAGCTCTGGAAGCGCGTGACGCTGGAGCTCGGCCTCGAGGAGAGCTCATGTCCTGCGTGACGACGAAGACCAGCCATGCGCACGGCGACGGCGCGCTCATCACCGCGGAGCGGGGCACGCCGCTCGACGTCCTCGACAGGTCCATCGCGATGGAGATGCTGGCGGACGCCGGCTTCCTCCTGCTGCGCGGCTTCGACGTCAGCCTGCGCGAGTTCTCGCGGCTCGTGCGGCGCATGAGCGCGCGGATCACCCTCGACCCGGCCCGGTCGCTCCACGGCGGCGTGGCGCAGAAGGTCGACGCCGGGCTCGATGCCGTCGGGCTCCACTGCGAGAACGGCAACAGCCCGTTCATGCCGCACCTCTGCTGGTTCTTCTGCGAGAAGGCGGCCTCGGTCGGCTCGGAGACGACGGTGTGCGACGGCTACAGGGTGTGGGACGCGCTCGCGCCGGCCGCGCAGCGGGCCTTCCTGGACAGGGACATCGTGTACAGCCGCCGCGTCGAGGCCGCGAAGTGGAAGGGCTTCGTCTACCACGCGCTGCAAGGGAAGAAGGCGATCGAGGACATCACCGTCGACGACCTGCTCTCGCTCGCCGAGGGCCGCCCCGGCACGGTGATCCGGCCCTGCGACGACGGGGCGATCTACTACGAGTTCCAGGTGCCGGCCGCCAGGGAGACGCTGTTCTCCGACCGCATCGCCTTCGCCAACAGCATCCTGGGCCCGTCCTACAACTACGAGAAGCCGAGGATCACGTTCGCCGATCGCGAGGCGATCCCGCCGTCGCTCCTCGGCGAGGTGGTCCGGGTGACGGAGGCGGTGACCATGGATGTCGCCTGGCAGGACGGCGACGTGCTGCTGATCGACAACACCCGGGTGATGCACGGTCGCCGCGCGATCCTCGACCCGCGCCGCACCATCTACAACGCCCTGAGCTTCATCGGGCTCGAACCTGGAGGGGAGGGGTGAGGGACATGCGCTCCGAGCTGCACGACATCAATCGAGACGCTCACCTGCGGACGATGCACCCGAGCGGCCTCGCCTGGCCCGCGCAGATCCGCCCGGAGGAGCTCGACTTCATCTCGGGCGTGGCGTTCGACGCGCCGGGGCACCGCGCGGGCGCGGTCGCCTACGTGGCCAAGGAGCTCGCGCAGCTCGCCGAGATAGAGCGCCACGTCTCGGCGGTGATGACCTACGTCATGGCAGAGGTCCAGTCGGACGCGGGGCCCCTCGGCGAGGGGTTCGAGCTCCACCACGCGCTGTCCTGCTTCGCCGCGGAGGAGCTCCAGCACGCCAACATGTTCTACCGCTACGTCCGGCTCCTGTCGGGGCGCGACTTCAAATGTCCCGACAACCGCTTCAGCGAGCGGGTCGCCCTGTACCACGGCGACGACTCGCCGTACGTGAAGCTCTCGGCGCTCTGCTGCTCCGCGTACATCGGCGAGTCGATCATCACCGTGTTCGAGCGCCGCCTCAGGGCGCTCGACCCGGAGCGGACGTTCTTCTTCACCCAGGTCCTGCACGCCCACGGCCTCGACGAGGCGCGCCACGTCCAGTTCGATCACTTCCTGTTCGACAACGTGATCCCGGCCCTGAGCCGGCAGGAGCGGCGCCGGATGCGCGAGATCCTGGAGCGCACCGAGGCGCTCAACGGCGAGCTGGCGAGGCGCTTCGAGGAGCACGCCAGGGCGACGTTCGGCCTCGACTACACGGCGCAGAACGTCGCGCACGAGACGCAGCTCAAGCTCGCGCGATCGTTCCGTGGCCTCATGCTCGACGGGGAGATCGCCCGCAAGGTGGATGAGGGCATGAGCGACGCGGATCGCCGCGTGGTGAGGGAGTTCTGCCACGCGGAGACGATCCACGGTTGAAGCGGGGTCCTCGTCTTCGGCAGAGGACCGTTCAGCGGGCGAGCGCGAAGGCGAACGGCGCGAGGCCGCGCTTTCACACCACGGAGGTGACGAGCAAGGCGACCGCCTCGGGGCCGCGCGCGGTCGTGACGTCTCCGAGATCCTCGATCCAGTCCGCCGGCCACCCCAGATCGCCGAGCAGCCTCCTGACGACCGCCTTCGCGTTCTCGTCGTTGCCGGAGAGGAACGCGGTCGGGGAGACGCGCAGGCTCGTTGGATCGGCCATGACGGTGAACAGCTCTGGCACAGGCGCTACGAGAACCACAAGGCGCACGCGTGGCTGCGTGGACGCACGCGCGAGATCGTTCAGGACATCGATCCTCGGAGCGCCGTCACATGAAGGCCGTCGAGGCACATCGCGTCTCTCGAGCCCTCGCCGAAAGTCGTCATCTCTGCGCGAACCCCTCAGCCTTCGCTTGATCTCCGCGAGGCGTCCGGGGACCATGCGCCGCAGCTACCCGGACGGGTGCCGGGAGAGCCGGCGCGCGGCGCGGGGACGAGGGAGAGCCAGATGATCGACCTGTACACGTGGACCACACCGAACGGCTACAAGCCCGTCATCCTCCTCGAGGAGCTCGAGATCGCCTATGCGATCAAGCCCATCGACATCGGGTCCGGCGCGCAGCACCAGCCGGATTACCTGCGCATCAACCCGAACGGGAAGATCCCCGCGCTGGTGGATCACGACCACCCGAACGGGCCGGTCACCGTCTTCGAGTCGGGGGCGATCCTCATCTACCTCGCCGAGAAGACGGGCAAGCTGCTGCCCGCGAGCGAGCCGGGCCGGTCGCGCGTCATCGAGTGGCTGATGTTCCAGATGGGCTCGGTGGGCCCGATGCTTGGCCAGCTCGGGCATTTTCGCAACGCGCCCGAGAAGATCCCCTACGCCATCGAGCGCTACCAGAAGGAGCAGGACCGCATCTACAAGGTGCTCGACGGCCGCCTCGCCGGATCCGAGCACCTCGCCGACGCGTACTCGATCGCGGACATCGCGACCTTCCCCTGGATCTCCATGGCCGCGCGCATGGGGATCAGCCTGGAGCCGTATCCGAACCTCGCCCGCTGGGAGCAGGCGATCAAGGCGAGGCCGGCCGTCACACGCGCGTTCGAGGCGAAGATCAAGCCCTGAGAGCGCGCTCGCCCCGACCTGCTTCCAGGGCAACCCGGGTCGGGTCGTCGGACCGGCCCAGATCGGTGTAGCGCTGGGCCGGGTTGCGCAGGGCGCCGCAGATCCCCCCGAGCGCCTCTCCGACCCTCGGCGACCAGCCCAGGCCGCGCAGCCTTGTCGCGTCGAGGGCCGCGTCGATGGCCAGGAATCCCGCGATGAGCCCGTGGGCAGCCTGGGCTTCCGCGAGGCTCCACGAGCGCGCCGGCACCCCGGCGGCATCGCCGATCGCCGAGAAGAGGGCCGCCATGGGCTCGGGCGACGCCTCGGCGGCATGGAAGACGCCTGTCGCCTCCGACTCCAGCAGCGTCGCGTAGGCCACCGCCAGGTCCTGCACGTGGACAGTGGACCAGCGGTTTGCGCCATCGTCGATATAACGCGCCACCCCCGCGGCGCGCGCGCCCTTCACCAGGGTCGCCACCGGGCCTGCGCCGTCGCCGTAGACCATGGGCGGCCGCACGACAAGGCCACGGACATTCGCCGCATCGAGCACGCGCGACTCGGCCGCCGCCAGCCAGTCGAGCGGCCCGCCCGGGCTCGCCGTATCGTCCTCCGGTACGGGCACGCGCGAGGAGCGCGCTCGCGGCGCCCCGGTGGTCGTGACGAAGACTCCGCCGCTCATCGCCGAGAGCATCGCGGTGACCGCCTCGGCGTCCGTGGCCGCGCGGTCCTCTCCCGTCGTCGCCGCGGTGTGCACCACGCCGTCGCCGGCCGCCGCCTCGCGCGCGAGCACGTCGAGCGCATGGAGACCGCCCCGCACCGGGTCTGCTCCGCTGGCGCGCACCTTCGCTTCCGACGCGTCGCTGCGGGCGAGCCCGCGCACGCGGTGCCCGCGAGCGACCAGGGCGCGGGCGACCGCCGATCCGATGTAGCCGCTCGCGCCGGTGATGAAAACGTCCATGTGTCTGTCTCCTTGTCTGTCGGTGCCCGGATCCTGGTGGACGCCCGGCGGGGTCACCATGTGATAGAGTCCATCTGCCTTTTGTGATCGTCCAATGACGGATGTCCTCACCGCGCTGCTCCGCCACGTGCGCATCGAGACCAGCCTCTTCGGCCGTATCGAGCTCGGCGCCCCGTGGGGGGCCCGCGTCGGCCGGCGAGACGCCGTGCTGCTCCACCACGTCCTCGAGGGCGAGATGTGGCTGGAGCTGGACGGCCGAGAGCTCCATGTAGACCGGGGCGACCTGCTGCTGCTGCCGCACGGCGCCCCCCACTGCCTCCGACACCGACAGGGGGCTCCGGTCGCCGACGAGGAGCGCTGGATGGCGCCTCCTCGGCCGGGCGCGCAGTCGGTGCGGCGTCGACTCGGGGGCGACGGCGCGATGACGGTGGTGCTGTGCGCCGCCATGAGCCTCAC
The DNA here is from genome assembly GCF_051519835.1 of Sorangium sp. So ce176. Taxonomy (NCBI): domain Bacteria; kingdom Pseudomonadati; phylum Myxococcota; order Polyangiales; family Polyangiaceae; genus Sorangium; species Sorangium sp. So ce176. The sequence goes on along the minus strand of NZ_CP150371.1, from coordinate 6,840,112 downwards.
CGGCGCCGGGCGGTCGCTGCTCCTCCGCGCGCTCCCCTCGGCGGTGCTCATCGACGGCGGCGCCGGGGAGCCGGTGCCCGGCCTCGGCCGGCTGCTGGACGGCATCCGCGACGAGGTGCGCGGCCGGCGCCCGGGTGCGCCGGTCATGGCCGCTCGCTTCGCGGAGCTGCTCCTGCTGCAGGCGATCCGGGCGGAGATCGAGCGCCCCGCGCCTCCTGGCTCCTTTCGTGCCGCGCTCGCGGACGCGCGCGTCGCCCGCGCCCTGGACGCGCTCTACCAGGCCCCGGAGCGCGCGTGGACCGTGGCCTCCCTCGCGCGGGAGGCGGGCATGAGCCGCTCAGGCTTCGCTCACGCGTTCCGCGAGCACGTGGGAGAGAGCCCGCTCCGGCACCTGACGCGCTGGCGCATGGAGCTGGCGAAGGAGGAGCTGAGAGACCATCCCGAGCTCGCCCTCGCCGAGGTGGCGTCGTCCGTGGGCTACCGGGACGAGGCCGCCTTCAACGTCGCGTTTCGCCGGGAGGTCGGGGTCCCTCCGGGCGCCTACCGCGCCGGGGGCGCATCGCGGCCCTGAGCTCCAGCGAGCGCCTCATCGGCCCGGGTTCACGCGCCGAGCTCGAAGAGCTGCATCGCCACCAGCGCGACGCAATCGGGCTCGCGCGAGTCCGACACGATCTGGCGGAGCTCGTGGAAATACCGCACGTGCAACGCGCGCAGCCGCTCGAGGTCACGGCGCGCGACGCTGACGAGGTTGTAGGAATACAGGCCTGGATCGCCGCGGCCCTGCCGGCGCGCGGCGACGTCGAGCCAGTGCGATTTCAATCGCTGTCGCGGCTCGGCGGCGCCTCGGGTCATGTCGACCGTCTCGGCCGTGGCGGCGTACCGCCCTCCGCGCCATCGGACCAGGCCCGCCCGCGACAGGGCCTCGATGCACGCGCGCACCTCGTCCTCCGGGAGCCGGAGGCGCGCGGCGACCCAGGCGTCGTCGTGGCAGGGGAGGGCCGCGTAGCTCGCGAGCTCGAGGACGCGCAGGACGGCGTGAGACCAGGGCAGCTCCGTCGCTATCCGGCGGCGCTCCTCGAGCACGCGGAAGTCGCGCGCCACCGAGGGCAGCTCGCCCGGGTGGACGAAGAGGGCGAGGAAGTCGAGGAGCCGGTCGGTCGTCGCGTCGACGATGGCCAGCACGTCGGGGAGCCGGGGCTGGGATGTGCCCGCGATGAAGCGCGACACCTGGGACGCGCTGCGCCCGATGCGGGCGCCGATCTCGGCGTTGCTCAGGCCCCCCTTGATGACCTGGAAGAGCGTCGCCGTGAGGGCCGGGTCCGAGACGGCGACGCCCGCGCCGAACGCTGACTCCTGGCGCACGAAATCCGAGAGCGCGCGGTGGACGCCGACGCCGTTGTACGCCGCGACGCGCAGCAGCGTCGGGAGCGTCGGAAAGCGCCGCCCGGACTCCCACCCGAAGGCGACGTTCGTGCCGTACCCGAGCCGGACGCTGAGCTGCCGCTGCGAGCGCCGGCCGCGGAGAGCACGGCAGAAATCCTTTGCGATCTCATCGTACTGCGCCCTCTTGTATCTCATATATGCATCGATGATAGCATATCGGCGCGATAGATAATGCGTATCTGCGCTACATGCGCTTGCGCTGGCCCCTGCGCTGCGGCAAGTGGATGGCGATGGAGGCTTCGATGAACGTACGGCTCGCTTGCTGGCTCCTCGTGGGGCTGCTCATGGGGTGCGCGAGCGCCGGGGGACAGACGGGGGAGATCGCCGCCGATCCCTGCGACTCCTTCCCGGAGGTGGCGGGTCAGTTCGTGGAGCATGGCCTCACCGACCCGACGCCCCTCGGCGTGAGCGGCCAGGAGGCCATCGACGCGACAGGCGGGTCAGGGAGCTTCGACGTGGCGTGGGCCAACGGGACGAAGAGCGCCGTGAGCTGGTCCCTCGCCGCCGACACCGAGAGCTCGCCGGTTGTCGCCTACGTCGACCGCAGCAGCGCGTGTGCCGACGCGTACCTGCAGGTCCTCGTGCTCGGCCGCCTGTCGAGCGCCGACGGCATCCTCGATCACGAGCAGCGGGGCGCGCTCCATCGCGGCGACGACGGGGCCGCGCACCTCCGCCTGTTCTTCCTCTTCGACGAGAACCCGTTCCCGGACGTGTACGCCGGCGGTGGGTCGGGGGATGGCTGCGCGGGGTGCAGCGGCGCCTTCGAGCTCTCCGTCGAATCGCGCTGGGAGGCGGGCGAGTCGACCCCTCATGGCCATGTCTACTTGATCGAGAGCGGGACGCTGCTCGGCGAAGTCGGCGCCTTTTGAGCGCGACCGCGGCGGGACCGCGGGCGAGGTGGCGGTCGCGGCGTCACGGCGTCATCGGCAGCGCGACAAGGATGTTCGCGTTACACATCTCGTTCTGCGTGCCCCACCCTGGCAGCACCGGGGCCTCGGCGTCGCGCGTGTCGAAGGTGCACGTCACCTCGATCGACGAGCCCGGGTCGAGCAGCGGCCGCGTGCGGTACCAGTACACGTTCTGCCAGTGGACGTCCCAGTCCTCCACGCGCGCGATGCAGCTCTCCTGCGCCCCCGACGTCACGCGTATATCGAAGGTGCGCCCGCGCTCGTGCATGTGCGGCATCACGCCGAGCACCTCGATCGGGGGCAGCGCCGGGTCGAGCGTGAGCTCCGCCCGCGTCCTGCGCCACGTATAGGCCGCGTCCTGCTGGCCGGGCGGCAGCGTGTCCGGGCCGTCGGGCTCGAAGAGGGTCGTGAGGAAGCCGTCGTCGCCGAGGAACACGGCGCGCCGCTCCACGGTGTCCTCATAGCGGAGCCGGAGGCGCGTCGAGTCCTCGGAGGAGGCGCCCGTGTGGTCATGGATGTTGTAATGCACCTGGACGACGAAGACGTCCTTCGCGGAGACCGGCGCCCCGGTGCCGCCGGGCAACTCGACCACGTCCTGCCCGGGCGCCCAGGCGAACAGCGGCTGGAACGGCAACTCGTCGGCCGGTCCGCCGAAGCACTCCCAGCCGGGCCGGTCCGGCGAGGCATCGTCGAGCTCCGTCATCACGTCCTGGTTCGTCTTGCCCTCCGCCAGCGACGGATCCGAGGGCGTCACCCGATAGACCGTGACGTGATGAACGATGGACCGGACCCCGGGCGTCACCTGATATCCGGTGATGAAGCGGTCCGCGTCGAGGCCCGGGTCCACGGGGAAGCACCTCCACTCGTCGTGGGCCGCGAGGGGATCGGCGGGGTCGACCATGGGGGTGATCGGCGGCGTCATGTAGTCGACCCCGCCCTCGAGCGTGGGCACGGGCGGGGCGGGCGGCGCGCCCGCGCGATCGCCCTCGGCGCGCGCCCCGGTCGCCCAGCGATGGATGACGTCGAGCTCCTCGGCCGTGAGCGTCGCCTCGTCCTTGAAGTCGCCGCACGAGCCGTCGTGCGTCACGAGAAACGGAGGCATGTGGCCGCCCTGCACGGCGTCGTCGATCGCGCCGGCGCGCGCCTTCGCCGAGGTGTAGTCGTCCAGGCGGAAGGGCGCGAGCCCGCCCTCCTGATGACACGCGGCGCACCTGGACGTCGTTATCGGCGCGACGTCCTGCCAGAACGTGGGCTCCGGCGTCGGCTCCTGCTCCTGCGCCGCGCATCCGAGCGCGAGCGCGAGCGGCACGACGGCCGAGAGGCCGCGCGCGTGGAGGGGCAGGGTCGTCGTTCGCATCGATCGCCTCGGGTCGTGCTGCATCAAGCGGGCCTCCTTGAAATGTGTACAACGTACACGTTTGTGTATGTGCTATACGCAGTCGAGGGATGGCTGTCAAACCACCGGGGCGTCGGAAAACGGCGACGGAGTACAGCGGCGGCGGCGACGCCGTGCGCAGCCTGGAGCTCCTCTGGGGGGTCAGGAAGCGGCCGAGCCGGGGGCCCAAGCCTGGCCTGAGCCTCGATCAGATCGTGCGGGCCGCCATCGAGCTCGCCGACGGCGAGGGGCTCTCGGCGCTGTCGATGCAGCGGGTCGCCGGGAAGCTCGGGTTCACGACGATGTCGCTCTACCGGTACGTTCCGAGCAAGGCCGAGCTCCTGGATCTCATGCTGGACACCGTCGCGGGGGAGCTGCCCCTCGTCGACGGCGTCCCCGGGGGGTGGCGGGCCAAGCTCGAGGCGGCGGCGCTCGCGGACTGGGCGCTCTACCACCGCCACCCGTGGTTCTTGCACGTGACGCCGGTGCGCCCCGTGATGGGGCCGAACGGGATGGCGGCGTACGACGCGGAGCTCCGCGCTGTCTGCGGGATCGGCCTCACCGACCGCGAGGTGATCGCCGCCGTCCACCTCGTCGACGGGTACGTCCGGGGCGCGGCGAGGCTCTCGGTGGACGCTGTCGAGGCCGAGCGGGAGACCGGCGTCACCGACGAGCAGTGGTGGTCCGAGCGCGCGTACTTCTGGGACAAGCTCTTCGACCCGGGTCGCCTCCCGACGATGGCGAAGCTGATGCGCTCGGGCGCCTTCGACGAGCACCCCTTCACGGAGGACGTGTTCCTGTTCGGCCTGCAGCGCGTGCTCGAGGGCATCGAGGCGCTCGTCCGATCGCGCTCCGGCCACCGTGATGAAACTCGTGATGAAACAGGCGCCACGGCGCGTGATTGTGACGAAACATCCGGCGACGCCCCTCGGCCTGGAGATCGGCCGACGTGCGCGCAGTGCGGCGGCGAGATCGCCCAGCCCGCCACGGGGCGGCCCCGGGCTTACTGCTCACGGGCGTGTCAGCAGCGCGCTTACCGGGCGCGCAACGCGGCCGACGGACGGTGATCGCCGCCTGTCCGCGCCCGGCGTCCGAGCGCTCGCTGGACCGTCGGGGACGGCGGAGAGAGGCTCAGGCGGAGATCGGGCGCGCCTTGCGCGCCAGCGCGTAGGCGATGCCGCTTTGCAGGGTGCCGCAGGTGACGAGCCCTCTCAGCTCGGTCCCCAGGTCGACAAGCGCCTGCGCGACGACGGGGCGGATGCCCGAGAGTACCACCTCGGCGCCGAGCAGCCGCGCGGCCTGCGCGACGCGGACCAGCGCGGCGGCGACGTCCCCGTCCACGTTCTTCACGCCGGTGATGTCGAGGATCGCGACAACCGCTTGCCTCTCGCCGAGCGCGTTCAGGAGGATCTCGAGGATCTGCTGCGCGCGCTCGCTGTCGATCGTCCCGATGAGCGGCATGGCGATCACCCCGTCGGCGATCGGGATGAGCGGCGTGCCGAGCTCCCGGAGCGCCGCCTGCTGCACCTGGATCACCTGCATCTGCGCGAGCATCTCCTGCTCGTAGCGGAGCTGCTCCGTGATGTCCCTGAAGAAGGCCGCGAAGCCCGTGGGCTCGCCCGTCGGGCTCACGAGCGCGAAGGCGCTGAGCTGCCCCATCCACGTGCTCCCGTCCGGTCGCCGGATCCTGAGGACGCCGCGCCAGGCGCCCTCCGTCGCGAGGGCGGGCATGGCCACGTTGGAGAGCTGGGCGAAGTCCTCGGGTGCATAGAAGAAAGAGAGCGGCTTGCCGATGCCCCCGTCGGCGAAGCCGCTCATCGCCTTGAAGGCCAGGTTTGCGTAGGTGACAACGCCGGTCAGGGTCGTCATGGTGATGCCGTCGAGGGCATGGTCGACCAGCCGCTTCGAGACAGCGGCATCCTCGGCCTGGCGGCGCAGGTCGGCCTCTCTCTCCATCTGGGCCGCGGTGTCCTGAGCCACGCGGCGCAGCTCGGCTCGCAGATCGCGCTCTGTTTGCTCCAGCTCGGACAGGCGAGCGCGGAGCGCGGCCAGCTCGATCTCCTGCGCGCAGTGACCCGAATCGTGAGAATCCATGGACCTTCCTGGGTGAATTCAGACGGTGCCGACTCGGCATCTCGCCCGGGTCGCGAGGCTACTACCGATGGACCGCCACTGGGAAGCGCTCGTCGCGGCCCGGAGCGGCCGTGCCACTGCGAGCTCGGCTGCTGCGCTCCTGCGTCGAGCGCCCACGCGCGCGCACCTGTCCCGGCACCGGGGGGCGCGCCGCATGCCTGCTGGACTCCCGCGCAACCCGCGTGTGCGCTGGCACCAATCGATGACTGGCTGATGGCCACATCCCACCGCGGCTCGATGTGCCCGCTCGCTGCGAGCGTCGATGTGGTCCCAACCGGTGGTCCGTCGCGCCCGAGCCCGTGTCTCGGGGCGGCTGTCGCGCCGACGTCGACGGGCGCACGGCCTCGCCCGGTCCCTCCGAGCGCTGCCGCGTCGCCAGGGCTTGCAACAGCGTTCGTGTGGGTGTATGTAGGACGAATGCGGTCGGCTCACGCGCGCCTTCCGGCAGGCTCACGCGCGCCCTCGCGGAGGGGCAGGAGCGCGGTGGAAATCAGGATGCCACGGCGGTCGACGCGGACGAAATCACTTGCTTCCCCGGGGCTGCTTCTGTGTCCTGCCGCCGCTCGCTGGCTCCGCCCGGCGGACGGCCTCTTCGGGCGCCCGGCCATCCGCGCCCGGCACAGCGGATTCTCCGATGACGCGACGCGGCTTCGCGTGGCTGTCGGCTCGCCAGCTCCCGCGCCCGCTTGACGGAATCACCCTACGGCTCCAGAAAGATCGCACTACATGCAAACGAAGACCATCCTGCCTGTCGTGGTGTTGACGGCCTTCGCCGTGGCGGCCTCTGGTTGCGGCAATGGCGGCACCGAGCGTTCCAACGAGCGGTGGGCGACCACCGAGAACACCACCGTCGAGCTCGACTTCGACAAGATCAACGAAGCGTACAAGACGGCGGAGGGGCCCGAGGACTTCGAGCGGCGCGTCAACGAGATCTACCAGGGGAGCGAGGTCATCAGCGTCGCCGTCCAGGACCTCGACGCCAAGACGCAGGTCGTCACCGGGTTCTTCGACAAGAACACCGACGGCGCCGTGCAGGACCCGGAGAAGGTGTTCACGATCCGCCGCGACGTGACGGGCGAAGGCGCCGCGCAGATGCAGACGTCCGGGTACGGCGCCTTCGGCTACTACCACTCGCCGTTGATGGGCATCGCGTCCGGCATGCTCCTCGGCTCGATGCTGTCGTCTGCGTTCCGCCCGAACTACGTGCCGGTCTACACCCAGCCGTACACAACGCCGCCGAGCCGCGCGTCCGCCCTGCAGTCCCACCGCGACTCGTTCCGCGCCTCGAGCCCGTCCGGCGTCGACAAGAGCAAGGCGTCGCAGACCGGGCGGCGTTACAACAGCATCGGCGGCGGTCGGTCCGGCGGCGGCTCGCGGTTCGGCATTCACCGCAGCGATCGCAGCCGCAGGCCCGAGCGCCTCGTCGCATAGCGCGCGCCTCCCGCGGCGATGCAGCCCCTCCGGAGCATCTCGGAGCTCCCTTTCCACGGCCGTCCGGCGCTGGAGCTCCTCAACCTCGAACAGCACCGGGACGCGCCGGACCTGGAGTCCACGCAGTTCGGCTGGTGCCAGGTGGCCGAGGTCTGGCTCGACGGCCGCGCGGATCGCGCGCCGCTGCGGGTGACGGACGCGCTCATCGTGGCGGTGCACGCCGCGGACGAGCCGGAGGCGCTGTCGGACGACGTGGAGCTCGAGTTCTTCGTCGAGGAGGTCGCGAAGGACTACTCGGTGACCGTGCTCCTGTCGACGTTCCTCGATCGCTGGCTGCCCGCCGCGTTCCGCGGCGAGCGGGCGATCGTGCTCGCCATGTGCAACCCCCACGCCGCGCGCATCCGGCCGCCGAAGGCGGCAGGGCGCACGCCCGTCTACTACGCCGACGGGGACGTGGACACGTGGCTCGACACAGATGGAGACGGTCGCCAGCGCATCCGCCTCGAGGCGGAGGCCTGGCACATCGCGGAGTGAGTCGATGGGCTTTGGACGAAGAGATGCGGTCGTGTCGCGCGAGCAGAAGCTGGTCTTCGCCGGCATCTACGTGCTGAAGAAGATGGACCTGAAGCCCGCCGAGGGCGGCATGGAGATGCCCCTCGTGCTGCCGTCCGAGCTGACGCCCTTGCAGGACGTTCTCCAGGAGCTCGTGAACGCGGACTTCGTCGAGGTCAACCGCCGCAAGGCGCGGTTCGAGGTCACCAAGAAGGGGCTTGCCTACCTCTCCGAGATCATCGACGAGGCGGAGGCGCTCGTCGACGAGTTCGACGAGGCGTCGCTCGAGGAGGCGGTGGCCGAGCTCCGCAGCCGGAACGTGGACGTGCTGCGGGCCCGCTTCCTGTGGGGCTGGTACGACGGCGAGCTGGACGATCTCGTGCTCTTCCAGCAGCGCCGGGGCGCGGAGCCGGTCGAGCCGTGGTGGGCAGATTACCTCCTGAGCGACGCGTTCTACGAGGCGCTGAGGAGCGATTACGAGTGACCTTCAAGACCCAGCCGCCGCGCGGACGGGTCATGCGAGACTAGCTCCTTCCGAGCTCCAGCAGAGCGGGCTTGTCAAATGGCCAAACGTTGACGAGCTCCGGCAGCACGACGCCACCTCCAGCCTCTTGTGCGCTGCGTCGACCGTCTCTTCCCATCCGACGCGCTTTGTGGCACCATTGGCATGGCCATCCTCCTGCCTGGCCGACCTGCCATCCCGAGCGAGCGCGCTATCATGGCGACGTACAAGAGCGACAAGGCGACACACCTGAGCAACAAGGGGATCGCTGTCCACGCCGACCTGAAGCGTCTCAAGGCAGGGGTGCTGGATGCGATCGCGGTCGTGCGACGAGGGGACAGCGATGCCGCTCTCGCTTGAGCAGAAGAGGCGGCTTGTCGATTTGCTACTGGCCACCCCACCAGCGTCGCTCTTCAACGGGCGAACGGTGCTCCTCGGTGAAGCCGGGCGCCTCTCGTTGCAGCGCGATGAAGGCAGTGCTCGGCTCGATCTCGAAGGGATCGTGCAACAGCTCGGGAAGCTCAGCGCTGATGACGCGCTGGCGGAGCTGGTCGAGAACGCCATCGGCCATGTGCCTGGGACGACCGTGGCCCGTGAGCTCGAGGGGCTGCTCCGATCGATGAAGCGATCGCCCGCGCGTCCATCGGTGACGGGCCAGGGCGCTGCCACGCCCGAGGACGCAGACGGCCGGATCGCTGCGTCGACCCCCGCGCCTCCAGGCGCAGCCCCGGCCCCGGCCTCGCTCGCGGAGGCCGAGGGAACCGTCGCGTCACGAGGGCGTGCAGGGAAGGACGAGCGGGTGACCAGCGCTCGAGACCGACATACGGTAGGGCCTGACGAGCTGCTCCAGCAGATGCGCGCGGAGGACGGACTCTACGTGCTCGGTTGCTTCGAGCGCCGCGTGACGCTCGCCTCGCAGCAGGTTCGGGCGCTCAACCTCGTCTATGCGCTGCACGAACGCAGGATCGTGCCGACGAACGGCGCGATCCTCGTGGTGGGCGGGGGCGTGGCCGGCATGACCGCGGCCGCCGGAGCGGCGCGGCTCGGGTACAAGGTCACGCTCGTCGAGCAACGGGACGAGCTGCTGCCTCTCTTGCGCGGCAACGCCAAGCGCTGGCTCCATCCGCGCGTCTACGACTGGCCCGAGCCTGACGCTGAGCACCCCGAGGCCGACGTGCCGGTGCTCCCCTGGAGGGCCGCGCCGGCCGGCGAGGTGGTAGAGCAGCTCGAGAGGCAGTGGAAGGCGCTGCCGGAGCTGCCCCGGATCGAGGTGCTCCTCAGCGCCCGCGTCGTCGACCTCGGGCAGGGCGCACCGCGACGCGTGTCGCTGAACGCCCCCGGTCTGAAGCGGCGCGAGGTCGCCGCGGTGATCCTCGCCGTCGGCTTCGGCCTCGAGCGCCGGGTCGAAGGGGTCGACTTCGTGTCGTATTGGGACGACGATAACCTCGACCAGTCCCCGCGGCGGAGCCCAGCGCGCTACTTCATCTCGGGCACCGGCGACGGGGGCCTCATCGACGCGGTCCGCGCCCGCCTGCGCGGCTTTCGGCACGACCGGCTGCTCGCGGACTTCGTTGGAGCGGAAGAGCTCGGCTCCGTCCGACAGGCGCTCCTCGACATCGAACACGAGGCTGTCGCGCGAGAGATCCGGAGCGCTGGCAGCGCCCGTGACCACCTCTACGATGCCTATGAGGGGCTTGGCGAGAAGTACGCCGACGTCCTCGACGCGAGCGTCGACGCCGCCATTCGTGAACGGCTGCGCAACGACGTCACGGTTGTTCTCGGCGGCCTCGAATCGGTTCCATTCTCTCTCGGCGCTTCGATACTCAGCCGCTTCCTCGTCTCGCGGCTGCTCTTCGCGTTTGGCCTCGCGTACCACCCTGGTGGCTTCTCGCGTATCTCGCGAGCGCCCGACGGCTACGAGGTTCAGTTTCAGCTCGGAGGCCCCGAGCGCTTCGATCGTGTGATCTGTCGTCACGGCCCCCAGGCGGCGATCGAGAGAGAGTTCCCTCCGATCTGGGAGAAATGTGTCCAGCCCATGCGCGCCTTCGCGTCGCTCGATCAGACCCGCTGGCCCATCTACAAGCGCGCTTACGAGCGCGCTCCGTGAAGCGGCTCCCACGCCACGTCCCAAAGGAGGGCCCCGTCAGGATGACATGCGCGGGCGACAAGGGAATCGCGAGCCACGCCGCCGAGGCGCATCTATCGGCGTTGAGATCGCGTTAGCGGGACGGTGGAGGGGTGATGCTGCTCACGCGTAGGCAGAGAAAGAGGCTCGTCGAGCTCCTGGTGGTCCTCCCCCCTGCGTTGGACTTCGATGGGCGAACGGTGCTCCTCGGCGATGTCGGGAGCCTCTCGCTGAACCGCAAAGAGGGCAACCCTCGGCTCGATCTGGAAGGGATCGTGCTGCAGCTCGAGCGGCTCCAAGCCTTTGACTTGTTAGCGCAGCTGATCGATAACGCCATCAGCTACGCGGGCCCGACGCCCGTGGCCAGCGAGCTCGAGGCGCTACGCGCGGCGATGACGGGTCCGCCGGCTTCGGACAGGACCCCGAGCGAGCGGCCAGCGAGCGCCCTGGAGAGCGGCTCGGCTCTCTTCGTGGGTGTCGTCTCCGCGCGGCGCGCCGTCGCCGCCGAAGTGAGGACCACCCCGCTGCCGTCGGGCGCGAGGAGAGCCTCGGCGCGCATTCCCATCAACGATCGGATCCTGGACTATCTGCTCGACGCGCTCGAGCTCCAGGTCCAGAAGCTTGCGCGGTTCAACCCGTCCACCGGCATGGCTCGCCTCCGCGCCTTCGTCGAGCTCTTCGCCGGCGCGCTGGTGAAAGCGCTGTCGTTCGAAAGCGCAGACTTCGGCAAATGGCACATCGAGCTCAGCAGATACGGCATCCGCGCGCGGCCGTCGCGATTTGCCCGGTTCGGGTCCATCTGCCAGTGGGGGAGCATCGCCGCTCACGGGGACCTGAAGGGCGTCTCCTACCAAGACGTAGCCGACGATCTCACGACCACATGCGAGCTGGTTCGCGAGCTCGCGCGTGAGCTCGACGCGGTGGGGGAGCTTTCGAGTTTGCTCGACGAGCTCCAGCGTACACAGACCTTCGACGAGCGGCAAAGGAGCGCTCGCGAGCTCGCCGACGCCATCGACCGGGCCGGCTGGAACGACGTCACGATCAGGGCGGCGACGTTGTACGCTCAGCCGGTGCTCGCCGCAGAGTGGCCGCGATTCGAGCGCGCGCCCCGTGAGTTCAAGATATTCAGGATCGCGAGCGCCTTGGCGACGCGCAACCCGACCAGCGAGACCGATCACCTCGTGGAGCTCGCCCGCGCGATCGTGCGCGCCCTCGCGGCGCACGCAGAGGAGGCCGGCGTCCCCGCCTGGCTCAAGCGCCACGGGGCGCAACCCGCCGCGTTCGCCACACCCCGCACGAGCGTCGTTCGCCTCTCGTTCGACGAAGATCCCAGCGTTCCAGAGGCCTTCTTGCTGCGATCGGCGTACCTGCTCCACCCGCGCGTCGTTCGCCTCGATGTCGGTATGAAGCCTGAGCGCCGCCGCCTGCGGGACGGCGGGGCGATCTTCGGCGCAACGCTGGACGCGATCGCGGCGGCACGGCGCGAGGTCGATCGCCAGCTGCCGCGACGCGGTATCGTTCTTCAGGTCGAGGCGCCATCGGAGCTGGCCCTGTACCCCTACGAGCTCGTAGCGCACGGGCGCGGGCTTGGAGCGCTCGCCGACTATGTCCGCTGCGTGACCGTGCGACCCATCGTGGTGCACAGGCTCGGCAAGGCCGTCGAGGATCCGATCGCCCACCCAGCGGCGCACGAGGCGAACTCGCTCGCGCTCGAGGAGCCGCTGATTCCCTCGGAGATCTCCGCGCGGATGCGCGATAGGGACTGCCTGTTCGCTGGCCCGGCGACCTGGGACTGCAGAGGAAACCCGACCTCGCCTGTCGTCCAGGCGTTCGACGATTTCGGCTGCGCCATCCTCCTATCGGCCGCGCCGGACGAGGAGCGGATGGCGCACTTCTTCCCGCAGGGGACGGGTCAGCGTCGAGAGATCTGGGAGCTGTTCGACGTGGTGTCCGAGCGCCGCGGGGCGGGCGAGCGCTGCACGGTGATCTGGGACGATCCGACCTACGACGTCCCACAGGCAAGCGACGTGTGAGCACGGGAGACGGGTATGTCCGACGATGGATGGTTTGTATACAGAGGCGGCACGGCACGGACCGACGAGCAGGTCGTGAAGCGATGGCTGGACGATCCGCCGCCCTGGAGACGCCGCACCGACGTCCGGCCGATCGAGCGCGAGCCGCTGACGGACGAGGCCACGGTCCGCGCGTGCGAGGAGCGCGCGCTTCGCTACATCTCGGCCGGTCACTCGGAGCTTTTGCGCGCGAACATGGCGCTCCTGCTCCGGAGGCCGTTGCTCGTCACGGGACCGCCGGGGGTCGGCAAGACGTCGCTCGCCTACAACCTCGCTCATTGCCTGGGCCTCGGGCCGCCGCTCCGCTGGGAGGTGAACTCTCAATCCACGCTGCAGGACGCGCTCTACATCTACGATGCCGTCGCTCACCTGCACGCGAGCCAGACAGACCCCAGCGCTCGGATCGGCGACTACATCACCCTCGGCCCGCTCGGCACCGCGCTCCTGCCGACGCGGCTCCCTCGCGTGCTCTTGATCGACGAGCTCGACAAGTCGAGCTTCGACCTCCCTCACGACTTGCTGCACGTCTTCGAGGAAGGGGTCTTCATCATCCCCGAGCTCGTCCGCGCGGGCGACGACCAGGTCGTGTTCCCCTACGATCACGCGGGCGCGCAGGATCGGGTGCCGATCTTCAACGGCAGGGTGCGCACGATCCATCACCCGGTCGTCGTGATCACTTCGAACGGCGAGCGCTCTTTTCCTGAAGCCTTCTTGCGGCGCTGCGTTCAGCTCGAGCTCAAGCGCCCTGACAACGCCACGCTCGCGCTGATCGTGCGGAGCCAGCTCGGCCCGGAGATCTCCGACGAGCTGATCGAGCGAGAGTTTCATCGCTACCACGATCAGATGACCGACGTCATCGTGCAGGCGCTCTTCCTGCAGACGCATTTCGAGGCCGATCCGGACGAGGTCTACGGAGGCCTCAAGCGATGAGCGACGCGATCGGCGCCGTCGTCGGCCGGCTCCTCTCGCGAGCCGACTTGACGGGCGTGGATCTCTCGGCCCGCGATCTCGCCGAGATCTTGTGGTTACGAACCCGCGTGGAGGACCCGCCGCAGAAAGCTGAGCCGTCGCGGTCCGAAGAGCCGGACAGGCCGGCTAGATCACCGGCGGCCACCAGCGCTCGTCTGGTGCGTGAGCCCCGGCCGCGGACGATCGAGGTCGAGTTCGCCGACCAGCGCGAGGTACGCCCGTCGCGGGCTCCCCGAGGTGGTGGCGCGCGCCTGACGCTCCAGATTGACGCGGCGTTGCCGCTCGAGAGGCGGCTGGCCTACACCCGCAGCCTCACCCGCCTCGCGCGCAAGGGGACGGACCGGAGCCGGCTTGTGCTCGACGTCTCGGCGACGGTTTGCCAGACGTGTCAGGCAGGGCGCCTGCGGACCGTCGTGCGGGCGCGCGTGCGCGCCGTCACCAACATGGTCGTGCTCGTCGACTCCGCCGGTCAGCTCGACCCCTGGCGCGCTGGAATACGACAGCTCGCGTCGATCGTCGGCCAGATGCGCGGCTTCGCCAGCCAGAGCTTCCTCGAAGTCGACGCCGACGACGCGACCGGGCTCCGCTTCTGGTCTGCGCCGCTGGGCGAGCCTGGCCGCGCCGAGGTCAAGCTCGAGACGACCTTCCGTCACGGCCTCGACAACCTGTACGTGCTCATCACCGACGGGGTCGGCGCCTCGATGGTCAACGGCGCGTGGGGCAGGGCGCTCACGAGTCTCCCGAGCGGCGCCACGGCGGTCTGGATCCACCCGTGGCCGGAGGAATACTGGCCTCGATCGGGGCTTGGGCGTCTCAGGGCCGGTGTGCCTGCGCCGCTGTCGCAGCACCCGCGCGCGGCTTGCGTCCCGATCGTCGAGTTCAATCCCGAGGGCATCGGATCGCTCGAGGCGTGGCGTCATAGCGGCACGGCGTCTCACCTGCTCGGCGTGCGCTTGCCTCTGGAGCCCGAGCGTCGAGCCAGCGTCCCCCGCGCCTCGGCCGCGGTCGACTGGGGCGCGCGAGGTCGGCGGGCGGTCGAGGCGTTCGAGCCCATCACGCTCCAGCTCCTCGCGCTCGCGGCGGCGGTCCCTGGTTGGCTCGACATGTCGCTCCTTTACGCGCTGGGGCGCCGCTTCTGCATGGCTCCCGTGTCGCGTTACGCCCTCGCCGAGGCGATGTCGTCGGGCTTCTTCGAGCGGGCCCAGCGCGACGCGCGCGGCGTCCTCTTGCGCTTCCGCTCCTCCGAGGCTCGCGCGGCGATGCTCTCGTACCTGCCGACCACGCATATCGCGCGGGTGTTTCGGTTCCTCGTCGACGAGCACCTCTCCGAGCGGCGAGGGGCGCTGGCCGGCCGGCTCCAGATCCCTCTCCATCTCTTGATGCGCGAGGTCGCGCCCGAGCGCGCCTCGCTCACGCCCGAGATCGTGCACGAGGAGATGGCCCTGGAGGGCTACGCGATCCTCCACGCGATCCACGCCGCGGTGGCCGCGGGCGACACGAACGTCAACGCCGGCAGGCCGCGCGAGCTCGTGCCGGCGAGCGAGGAGGCTGCAGCCGACGGCTGGCGGATAGTACGCGAGGCCGCGAGGCCGCTGTCTCGGGACGAGGTCGTCCAATGGGCGGAGATCGAGGACGCGCTCCGGAGCCAGCAGATCGTGGACGCGGTGGTGATCGGGGTGTCCAGGAAGGAGGCCCTGAGCGTGCGACTCTGGAACGGCGTTGTCGCGGAGCTCCGCAGGGCGGACATCGACAGACATCCAGTGTCCGATCTCCAGGTCTTGATCGGACGCGACATCAAGGTGCGATTGCTGCATGTCGATCCGCCGCGCCGCCGTGCGCTCGTCTCGAGGCGCCTCGCCTCGCAGGTCGAGCGCCAGCGCCGGCTCGGCGAGCTCAAGCCGGGCGCCGTCGTCACGGGGTGGGTCAAGAGCGTCAAGAATTTCGGAGCCTTCGTCGATCTCGACGGGATCGACGGCCTCCTGCACCACACGGAGATATCGTATTACAATTCCGGTCATCCTGCCGATGTGGTCGCGGAGGGCCAGGAGCTCACGTTAAAGGTGCTCACCGTGGACCCGATCGACGAGCGAGTCACCGTCAGCTTGCGGGCCGTCGTGGAGGCTGACCACCTACGACGGCTCGGTGAGTTCAAGCCGGGGGATGTCGTCACAGGGAAGGTCAAGAGCATCGAGGAGGAGCACGGGGCCTTCGTCGATCTCGGCGACATCGATGTCTTTTTGCCCGTCACCGAGATGTTGCATGACAAGGACGAGCACCCTGCCGACTTGGTCGAGGTAGGCCAGGAACTCACGTTGACGGTGCTCACCGTGGATCTGAAGAACGGACGTGTGATCGTCAGCCTGAAGGAGGCCAACCGCCAGCGCCGGCTCAGCGAGCTCCAGCCGGGAGATGTCGTCACGGGGCGCGTCAAGCGTATCGTGGCTTATGGAGCTCTCATCGATCTAGGCGGGATCGACGGCTTGTTGCACGTCAACGAGATGTCATACGCCAAGGTCAGCGATCCCTTGGTTGTCGTCCACAAGAACCAGGAGCTCACGCTGAGGGTCAAGTCGGTCAACCGACAGCGCAGGAAGGTCCAGCTCAGTCTGAGGCAGATGCACGAAGACCCTTGGGTTCATGTCGGAGATCGCTACGCGGTTGGCGCCCGTGTCCGAGGGAGGGTCTCCAAGATCGTCGAGTATGGCGCCTTCGTGGAGCTGGAGCCGGGCGTCCAGGGCCTCATCCCACGGAGCGAGCTCAGCTGGGACAAGAAGGCCAAACATCCGACGAATGTCGTCGAGCTGGGCCAGGAGGTCGAGTGCCAGGTGCTCGATGTCGACGTGAGCGCGAAGCGCATCAGCCTCAGCCTGAAGCAGCTTACTCCCGATCCCTGGGTGGTCTTCAGGGACAAACACCGCATCGGCGACAAGATCTCGGGCAAGGTCGTCTCTACCACTGACTACGGCGTGTTCGTGGGGATCGAGGGCATCGTCGGGATGGCCCACAGGAGCGACATCTCGTGGACGATACGCGTCGATAACCCGAGAGATCTTTACCGCAAGGACGACGTCGTCGAGGCGATTCTCCTCTTGATCAATCACGGCGAGCAGAAGATCTTGCTCGGCATCAAGCAGCTCCGGGGCGACCCGTGGCCCGATCTCGCGACACGATTGAAGCAGGGGACCGAGTTCTCGGACGCAGAGATCGTCGGCGTCTCGAGCAGCCTGGTTTACCTGCGTCTCTCGCCCGGGGTCGAGGCGGTCGCGAAGCTTGAGACCGTCGAGCCCGAGCTCGCGACACGGCTCGTTCGCGGCGCGAAGGTCCGTGGTACGGTCGTGTCGACGGACGACCAATGTCTGGTCGTGCGCGTTCTGGGCTTGGATTCCGAGGTCTGACCACGGGCTCGCGCCGGGCTCCTTGACAGCGGGGCTCACCACGCGGCCGCGGTCGACGCGCGGCCAAGCGTTCCGGCGCGCTCCCCCGAGCCGCGCGCCGCCGTACTGCAAGAGCACCGTCCTGCGCCGCAAGGCGCTCGGCGACGCCGCGTAGGCGCAAGAACATCGCGGGTCAGACCAACGCCCGGAGGGCGACGTGTGCCCCATCGTCCCCGGGGCTCATCGCGACGCCACGAAGGCCGCGAGCTTTTCGGGGCTCATCACCCAGTAGATGCGCTCGATGCCCTCGGCGGACGCGTCGATGGACGCGAGCGCCAACGCGACGCCGTCCCGACGGATGAGGACGGACGGCTGGCCGTTCGTCTCCAGCCAGGTGACGGTGGTGCCCGGCCAGAAGCGGCTCGCGAAGTCAGCGACGAGCTTGGCGACGCGCTCGCGGCCGTGCACCGGGACGCGGGCGGCCATCCGCACGCGTCCGTTGCTGTCCGTGGTCGACGAGACGTCGGCCGCGAAGAGGCGCTCGAGCGCGGAGAGGTCTCCCTTCTGCGCGGCGGCGATGAAGCCCTCGAGGAGGCGCCGCTGCTGCTCGACGCCGACCGGGGCGCGACGCTCGCCGGCGAGATGCTTCCGCGCGCGGGCGAAGAGCTGGCGCACGTTCGCCTCGCCGAGATCGAGGATCCCGGCGATTTCCTCATACGGGTAGTCGAACACCTCGCGGAGCACGTACACCGCGCGCTCCGTGGGCGTGAGCTTCTCGAGGAGCACGAGCACGGCCAGGGCAAGGCCTTCCTGCGTCTCGGCGCCGAGCTCCGCGCTGGGGCTCGTGTCGATCGGCTCGGGTAGCCAGGGCCCGACGTACGCCTCGCGGCGGACACGCGAGGACTGGGCCACGTTGATCGCCAGGCGCGTGGCGGCGGTCACCAGGAATCCCGTCGGCTCCTGCACGGTCGCGGGGTCGATCGCCTGCCAGCGGACCCAGGTGTCCTGCACGACGTCATCCGCCTCGGCCCTGCTGCCGAGTATCCGATACGCGATGCCGAGGAGCCGGGGCCGCAACGCGACGAACAGGTCGGTGGCAGACGGTGAGTCTTCAGGGACTCTGGGCGCCGTCACTTTTCTTGCTCCGACCTGTCACAAGGCGGCGGGCTGTCCGGTCCTCCCCGCAGCGGAGCATCCGGTCGGGATGCGCGAACCAGGAGAATCGTCATGAAGATCGTCGTGTTCGGGGGTAGCGGGCTCATCGGGAAGAAGCTGGTCGGGATCCTTCGGGAGAAGGGGCACGAGGTTACACCGGCGTCGCCGTCCACGGGCGTCGACATCTTGAGCGGCGCCGGCGTCGCCGAGGCGGTCCGCGGCGCCGAGGTCGTCGTGGACGTCGTCAACGCGCCCTCGTTCGAGGCCGATGCAGTGATGGGCTTCTTCCAGAGGGCGGCCGGTGTGATCCTGCCCGCCGAGGCCGCCGCGGGCGTTCGCCACCACATCGCGCTCTCCGTCGTGGGGGCCGACCGCCTGCCGACGAGCGGTTACCTGCGCGCGAAGGTGGCGCAGGAGGCAGCGATCCGCGCGGCAGGGGTGCCGTACACGATCGTGCGCTCGACCCAGTTCTTCGAGTTCGTCAGCGCGATCGTCGACGCTGCGACGAAGGGCGACACGGCCACGCTGACGCCTGCCCTCCTCCAGCCGATCGCGGCCGACGACGTGGCGGCAGCGCTGGCAGCCATTGCGGAGGAGGCGCCCAGGAACGACATGGTCGAGCTCGCCGGCCCCGAGCCGATCGGCCTCGACGAGCTGGGCCGTCGGTGGCTCGCGGCGAAGAAGGATCCGCGCAAGGTCGTCACGGACGCCGCAGCCGGGTACTTCGGCGCGCAGCTCGACGACCGCGCGCTCACCCCCGGCCCGGCCCCGCGAACTGGAGCGCTTCGCTTCGATGCGTGGCTCGCGCGGGCGTGAGGAAAGTACCAGATCTACGGCGCGTGCGCCCGCTGGAACGACGGTTACTTGGTCGGGCTGTGGAGCGCGCGAGGCTACCTGATGTGGTATCGGATCGACATCGACCGCTTCCGCACCGCGCTGAAGGAGCGCCGCTACCCATGGGACATCCGCTCGTGGATCGAGGCGTGTCCCATGGTGTTTGACGTCGGCTGGGCCTCTCGATGGAGCGACCTCGGCTTGCGCCCCTGGCTCCACGCCTGACCGCCTGCCGGGGCCGATCGAGGTGTCCCCCGCGCGCCGAGACGCGGTGGCGCGCGCCGGAGAATCTAGATCGAAGCCTCGGCGCGCGCGCCGCGATGTCGGGTACCCGCGAGCTCATCCCCGTGTGGGTAGGGGGTCCAAACGCCTTTGCGAAGGCAAGTGCCCGCTCGCCCCAACGTTCGGTTGACAGAATCGCACGACCACGATGTGGTCGTGTCAGTCGCCCCGCGGAATCGTATACACTGCACGCATGAGCCACGTCGTGATGCAGGCAGCGGAGTTCTCGACGGTCGCCGCGGCGGAGCAGGCCGCGGCGGAGCTGCGGCGGCTCGTCGCGGACTACGTCACCTACGAGGGGACCGCCGACGCGCCGTGGAGCGAGGGCGCCGTGCCCGCGCCGCTGGTCGAGTTCGGCCGGCGGCACGGCGTGCCGTGGCCGGGCGACCCGACGTCGCGGTTCCTGCTCAAGGGCCTGTTCAACGACGAGGCGAGCGTGCTCAGCGTCGATCGCCTTGTGTTCTTCTGGGGCGGCGGCTTCGATCTCGGCGGCGCGTGGCTGCGTGAGGTGCTGTTGCGCGGGCTCGGCGCGGTGTACTGCACCGACGCGCCGCGGCTGGCGGTGCGCGTGGACGATCCGCAGGCTCGCGCGGCGGCGTCGGCCGAGTTCCTCGTCGAGGAGGACCACGAGGAGCAGTTCACGACGACGTCGGACGACGCCGTGCTCGACCGTGCGCTGTTCACCATCACGTTCGAGCGCGACGGCGACCGCGTTCACCTGACGTTCGAGGACTCGGGCGGGCAGGACTGGGCGTTCGTCGCGATGCTGCCCCAGCTCTCCGGCGACGATCCCACGCTGCGCGCCCCCGCGCGGGGCCTGCACGCGAGCGTGGTCGATGGCGGAGGGGCGCTCGGCTGAGGGCTCTCGAGCTCGGCGCAGGAGGGGCGCGCCACGAGGTCGGCTGCCGTGAGGTGCTCTCGGCCGCACGAGCTCTCAGGACGTCAGGGGGGCGCTCTCCCTCGGCATTCAGCGCAGGCGGAAGTCGTGGGTGAACGCTCCGAAGGGGGCCGGGACGTTGGGCGCTAGCGGAGCGCGCTGCGCACCGCCGCGTCGAGCGCGTCGAGCACCAGGCGCACGCGCGGCACGTTCCGCAGCTCCCGGTGGTACGCGAGGAAGATGGGCGCCGACGGCAGCTCCGCGTCGACGTCGAGCCGCACGAGCCCCGCCGTCGAGCGCGCCGCGGGGTCGGACATGAGCACGATACCCTGCCCCTGCAGCGCCGCCTCGAGGAGCGCGAAGTGCGAGTTCGACCGCAGGACGAAGCGCTTTGCCCCGTGGGCGATGAGCCACGTCGTCTTCGGGCTTTGCCCGGGCATGCCTTCGTAGCCGACGAAATCGTGGCGGCCGAAATCGGCCGTCTTCAGCCGCCCGCCCCGGAGCCTCCGCTCGATGTAGCTCGGCGCGGCGTAGAGCCCGAACGAGGCCCGCCCGACCGCGCGATGGACGACCGCGGGCGACGACGACTTGCTCGAGCGCATCGCGATGTCCGCCTCGCGCCGCGCGAGATCGACGAGCCGCGTCTCCGAGAGGATCTCCAGCAAGAGCCCCGGATGCAGCCGGCGGAGCTCGCAGAGGAGCTGCGTGACGGGCTGCACGATCGTGTCGGCCAGCGACACGCGCACCGTCCCGGAGAGCGCCTCATCCCCCTCGTCTCGGCGGATCGCGCGCAGCCCGCTCTCGATCTGCTCGGCGAGCGCCACGAGATCGAGCGCGTCGGGCTCCACGGACGTCCCCCCGTTGCTCCGGTGCACCAGCGGGCGCCCGAGCGCCGCTTCCAGCGCCTCGATGCGCCGCGCCGCGGTGGAGGTCGAGACCCCGAGCGCCTTGCCCGCGGCGAGGAAGCTGCGATGGCGATGCAGCGCGAGGAGCACGCGGAGGTCGTCCCAGAGCGGAGAGACTGCGCTTTGCATTGATGGAAATCGGATTACCACCGATGCCCATTGTCGCCAAGCGCACCCGAAACCATCCTTCCGCCATGACTCCTTTCGATTTCAAGGGAAAGACGGCGCTCGTCACGGGCGCCTCGATGGGCATCGGCGAGGCGTTCGCCCGCGAGCTGTCGCGGCGCGGGGCGACGCTGATCCTCGTCGCTCGCAGCGAGGCGAAGCTCGCCGCGCTCGCGTCCGAGCTCGGCGAGGCGCATGTCATCGCCGCGGATCTCGCCGCCCCGGGCGCCGCGCAGCGCCTCTTCGACGCCGTCACCGCGAGGGGGCTCGAGGTCGACGTCCTCGTCAACAACGCTGGAGTCGGCGTGTATGGCGCCTTCGACGAGCTCTCCCTGGCGACGCAGCGCGAGCAGATCGATCTCAACGTCGGCGCGCTCGTCGAGCTCACGCATGGGTTCATGCCCATGCTCGAGCGGCGAAAGGGGGGCGTCATCCAGGTGGCGTCGATGGCGGCCTTCCAGCCGATCCCGTACTTCGCTGTCTACGCGGCGACGAAGGCGTTCGTCCTCTCCTTCAGCGCGGCGCTCTGGGGCGAGTACCGCCCGCGCGGCGTGCGCGTCCTCGCCCTGTGCCCCGGCGCGACCGAGACGCCGTTCTTCCAGCGCTCGGGCGAGGTCCCGGGGGCCAGCAGGAGGGCGCGGCCGGAGGACGTGGTGAGCGTCGGGCTCGCGGCCTTCGTGGCCGGCCGCGCGACGGTCGCCCACGGCGCCGCGAACAAGGCCGCCGCGTTCCTCTCCCGCTTCCTCAGCCGGGAGTTCGCCGCGAAGGCGATGGCGCACTTCGGCAAGCCGAAGGCGCCCGAGCTCCCCCGCGCCGCCGGCCGCGCGGCGTGACCTCGCCTAGGGCCCGACGGCCGCCGCGCGCGCCGCCTCGACGTGGCGCAGGCAGGCCTCCCGGCTGGCCCTGGCGGCGGCCTCGGGCACGCGCAAGAGCTCCATCCGCTGCTCGACGGGCATGCAGTAGGTCGTCGCCGCCCACAGCTTCGGGTCGTCGACGCCGCGGAGCTCCTCGAGATCGGTCCACACCCGCACGGCCCTGTCGTCCGCCGCGGTGACGATGCGGTGACCATCGGGGCTGAACGCCACCGCGTTGATCGGCGAGTCCGAGGCGCGGAGGACGAGCGGCTCGCCGGTGCCGTCGGCGTTCCACACCCGCACGGTGTTGTCCTGCGATCCGCTGGCGATGCGCTTGCCGTCGGGGCTGAACGCCACGCCGAGCACCCAGTGCTCGTGACCGCGAAAGACGAAGGGCTCGCCCGTGCCGTCGGCGCTCCACACCCGCACGGTCCGGTCCCAGGACGCTGTGGCGAAGCGCTTGCCATCGGGGCTGAACGCCACCGCGTTGATCGCGCCGTCGTGACCACGAAAGACGAGGGGCTTGCCCGTGCCGTCGGCGTTCCACACACGGGCGGTGCTGTCCGACGACCCGGAGAGGATGCGCTTGCCGTCGGGGCTGAACGCCACGGAGTAGACCCGATCCCCGTGACCACGGAGGACCAGGGGCTCGCCGGTGCCGTCGGCGTTCCACACGCGCACGGTCCTGTCCCACGACGCGACGGCGATGCGCTCGCCATCGGGGCTGAACACAGCCGAGTAGACCTGATCCTCGTGACCGCGGAGGACGATGGGCTCGCCGGTGCCATCGGCGTTCCACACCCGCACGGTCTTGTCGGCCGACCCGCTGGCGATGCGCGTGCCATCGGGGCTGAAGGCCACCGAGTGGACCTCATCGTCGTGACCTCGAAGGACGATGGGCTCGCCGGTGCCGTCGGCGTTCCACACCCGCACGGTCCGGTCCAGCGACGCGGAGGCGACGCGCCGGCCGTCGGGGCTGAACGCCACGCCGTAGATGCGATCGGTGTGACCATGAAAGGCCAGGGGCTCGCTGGCGCCGTCGGCGTTCCACACCCGCGCGGCCCGGTCGTGCGACGCGGTGACGACGCGCTGGCCGTCAGGGCTGAAGGCCACGGAGTAGATCTGATCGTCGTGGCCGCGGAGGACGAAGGGCTCACCCGTGCCGTCGGCGTTCCACAGCCGCACCGTCTCGTCCTGCGACCCGGTGGCAATGCGCTTGTTGTCGGGGCTGAACGCGGCGGAGTAGACGCGATCGTCGTGGCCGCGGAGGACCAGGGGCTCGCCGGTGCCGTCGGCGTTCCACACCCGCACGGTCCTGTCCCAGGACGCGGTGACGATGCGCTTGCCGTCGGGGCTGAACGCCACGGAGTAGACCCGATCCTCGTGGCCGCGGAGGACGAGCGGCTCGCCGGTGCCGTCGGCGTTCCACACGCGCGCTGTCCTGTCCTGCGACCCGGTGACGATGCGCTTGCCGTCGGGGCTGAACGCCGCCTCATAGACCTGATCCGTGTGACCGCGGAGGACGATGGGCTCGCCGGTGCCGTCGGCGTTCCACACGCGCGCGGTCCTGTCGGCCGACGCGGTGACGATGCGCTGGCCATCGGGGCTCGGCGCCGCCGAGTAGACCCAGTCCTCGTGACCGCGAAGGACGAGCGGCTCGCCGGTGCCGTCGGCGTTCCACACGCGCGCTGTCCTGTCCCAGGACGCGGTGATGACGCGCTTGTTGTCGGGGCTGAACGCCGCCGACTCGACCGGCCCCTCGTGACCTTGAAGGATCACGGGCTCGCCGATGCCGTCGGCGCTCCACACGCGCGCTGTCTTGTCCCAGGACGCGGTGGCGATGCGCTTGCCGTCAGGGCTGTAGTGCGCGTCCAGGACCCCGTCCGGGTGGACGAGCACCGCGCGCGAGATCCTGCTGTACAGCGCCCACCGCGCGAGGACGGCCCACCCGCGCGGCACGTCGCTCGGCTCGACCTCGCGCAGGATCGCGAGCACGCTCGTGGGATCGGACTGCAGCTCGCGCGCCGCCGCCACGCGGGTGGCGTTGCGCGCGCGCAGGGCCTCGGCCTGCGCCCGCGCCGCCTCCCGATCGGCGCGCGTGGCCTGCTGGTCGGCGCGGACCGCCAGGTACGAGACAGTGACAGCGATCGCGGTGAGCGCGGCGATCACCCCCGTGGTGAGCCGGCGGCGCAGGCGGCGCGCCCGCTCGCAGTGGTCCACGACGGCCAGGAGATAGTCCTCCTCGCGGCCGCCGAGCCCGGCGCGCCACTCGGCGCCGTGCTCGTCGCGGCGGCGCCTGTACCAGGCGCGGGCGTCCTCCGCGGCGCGGTCGCGCCAGAGCAACCCCTCGGCGCGGCCGCTCGTCTCCCACTGCTGGGCCGCGGCGCGCAGCCGGGCCAGGAGCTCCGCGTCCTGCTCGCTCTCGGCGAGCCACTGCCCGAGCTTCGTCCACCGGCTGATCAGCGACTCGTGGACCAGCTCCACGGTCGCGCCCTCCCGCTCGTCGCCTGTCTCGATGAGCAGGAGCCGCGCGCCGGCGAGGTGCTGGACCACCTGCACCATCGCCTGGGAGGCCTCGCTCTGGCCGTCCCGCGCGAGGTCGCGGAGCTCGTCCATGCGCACGACCGCGCGCGTGCGCTCGGGCGTGACAAGGCGCAGGAGCACGGCCCGGGCCAGCCGCTGCTCGCCGGGCGGCAGCGCGGAGAGCACCGCGTCCGCGTGGGCGGACAGGGCCCCGGCCACGCCGCCGATCTGGTCGTAGCTGTCCCGCGTCAGGACCCGGCGCTCGCGATCCCGCGCCTCCCACAGCTTCGCTGCCGTGAACTGCAGGAGCGGCAAGGGGCTGCGCGTGCCCTCGAGCGTGTCCAGCATGTGATCGATCATCGCCGCGCTCTCGAACCGGTGACCGGCCGCCTCGATCGGCCGCGTCAGCGCCTCGCGCAGGCCGTCGCGCCCCATCGGCGGCAGGAACGAGAGCCCGCGGGTCACCTCCGTCACGAAGTGGTGGTCGTCGGCGATGCGATCGAGGAAGTCCGAGCGGATGGCGAGCACGGCGCGCAGGGTCGACGAGGCGTCGTCGGCGGCGCCTTGCAGGCAGGCGACGAACGCCGCCCGGTCCTGCGGGGCGGCGCCGAGCGTGTAGAGCTCCTCGAACTGGTCGACGAAGAGCAGGATGCGGTGCCGCTTCCCCTCGCGGCGGCAGCGCGCCCGCAGCCGGGCGCCCAGGTAGCCCGGCTGGGCGCGCAGCGTGGCGATGAGCTCGTCGTGATCGCGGATCTCGGGCGAGCCCGTCGCGCCGGCGGGCTCCGCCTCGGCGACCTGCACCAGCACGTCGACGATCGCGGACAGCGGGCGGGGCCCCGGGCGCAGGATGAACGCCTCCCAGCGGTTGCCCGAGCGCTTGAGCGCCGGGATCACGCCCGCGCGCACGAACGACGACTTGCCCGCCCCCGACGGCCCGGCGACGGCCACGAGCTGCTGGTTGCGCAGCCGCGTCACGAGGGCGGCGGCCTCGCGATCGCGGCCGAAGAAGCGCGGGGCGTCCGCCTCCTGGAACGCGGAGAGCCCGGCGAACGGGCTCTCGTCCTCGCCCAGATCGAGCGCCTTCCGGCCGGGCAGGAGCGCCTCGAGCGCGGCGAGCAGCTCCCGGGCCGAGCCGATGCGCTCGGCCTTGCGCTTCTTCAGGCAGCGGTCGATGAGGGCGTCGAGCGCGCCCACGTCCGCGCGCCGCTCGCTGGCGGACGGCATGGGGACATCGACGTTCATGATCTCCACGAGCCGGCCGGCCGAGAACGGGTCCAGCGGGTGCGCCCCCGTGACCAGCTCGTGGAGCACGATGCCCACGGCCCATAGATCGGTGCGCGCGTCGATGTCCCAGCCCCGGAGCTGCTCGGGCGACATGTACCGGGGCGTGCCGAGGATCGCGCTCTGCCCGCTCTGGTAGGCGCCCCCGGCGAGCGCCATCCGCACGCCCGTGAACATCGAGACGACGTCGGCCTCGACCTGCTTGGCGATGCCGAAATCGAGCACCTTGATGCACCCGGCGTCGTCCAGGAGGATGTTCTCCGGCTTGAGGTCGCGGTGCACGATCCCGAGATCGTGCGCGCAGATGAGCGCGCGGACGACGGGGATCATGAGCTCGACGGCGAGGGTGGGCGCGACGGGGCCGGGCGGCGTGTGCGCGGGGGGCAGCCCGGGCGCGCTGGGGTGCTCGCGCTGGGCCATCCATTCGCGCAGCGTGCGGCCCTTGACGTACTCGAGCACGAGGTAGGGGTGCCCGTGGATCTGGTCCACCTCGTGGATGACCACGATGTTCTCGTGCCTGCAGAGCGCCGTGGCCCGCGCCTCGGCCAGGAAGCGCCCGATCCCTTGCCCGCTGTGCTCGCGCAGGAGCTTGATCGCGACAAGGCGGCCGAGCCTCGTGTCGCGGGCCAGGAACACGATGCCCATGCCCCCCTGGCCCAGCTTTCGGATGATCTCGTACTGCTTGATGGTGTCGCCGACGTCCGGGGGCGTGTAGGCCGCGACGGGATCCGCCGGCGTCGTCGGCGCCTCCTCCGGGGCAGGCGGGGGCCCTCGCAACTCCGGCGTCCCTCGGATCTCCGGCGTCTCCACGTCCTCGGGGAGCGCGCCCTCCAGGGACGGCTCCGGCTGCGGCCGCGCCGGAGCCCCGGCGCTCCGGATCTCCCCCTGCTGGGCGCTGATTCCCGCGCTCCTCTCGGCGTTGATTCCGGCGTTGATTCCCGCGCTCCTCTCGGCGCCTCTTCCCAGGGCGGTCGGCGCGCATGGCTCCAAGAGGTCTGCCCGGCGGATCCCGCCTGGCTCGCTGGCGTCGAGCTCGCGCAGCAGGTCGTCGGCCGTCACGACCCGCGCCTCGACGTCCTCGAGGGTCGCCTGCCGCAAGATCGCGCCGAGCGGGTGCCCGAGGAGCGCGCGGGGGATCCGGACCACCGGCCCGCGGCTCTCCCGCCGGAGAGGCGCGCCGTCCAGTGGGCTCTCCCGGCCCGCGCGCCTGCCCGTGAGGCACTCGAGGTACACGAGCCCCCAGGCGTACAGATCCGAGCGCGCCGTCGGCGGGAGCCCCCGGAGCTGCTCTGGCGCCGCATAGAGCAGGCCCAGGGGCGCGCTGCCCGAGGCGGCCCCGCCGGCGCCGCCGCCCCGCGCGCCCGAGGCGAGGCCGAGGTCGAGCACCCGCGCGTCCCGCCGCGCCTCCGAGGGCACGACCATCACGTGGCTCGGCCGGAGCGCCCCGTGGACGATGCCCTGCCGGTGCGCGCAGGCCAGCGCGTCGAGGACCTGCCGCATGAGGTGCCGCGCCTCCTGCGGGGCGAGCGCGCCCTGCTGCGAGAGCACCTCGGCCAGGCTCTGCCCAGGCACGAGCTCGGAGACGGCATAGAGCTCTCCCTCGTCCGTCTGCCCCCAGTCGACGAGCCGCGCGATGTTGGGATGATGGAGCCGCGCGCAACAGCGCATCTCCTCCTGGAAGCGGAGAAAGCGAGCGCGGTCGGCCCCGGCCGCGTCCGCGGGATCTCCGTCCCGAGCGCGGCGGAAGATCTTGAGGACGATCGGTCGTCCTGTCGCGATGTGCCGCCCCGCGTAGACGGCACCGAGGCTGCTCTCCCGGAGCAGAGAGAGGAGCTCGTAGCGGCTCTGGAATACCATCCCTGGAGCGAGAGTCTCCCCGTTCATCGCAGCCCCTCCGATCGCGGCCGCCTCCCCGCGGGCGCTCCGGGCGAAAGGCCCGATCGAGAGCATCGCGACGACGGCGGCTGTCGAGCTCGTCCAGCGCCCGTGCCCGGACAGCTCGACCCCATGGCCGGTCGGATGCTCCGGCGGCCGATCTCGCTGCCCCTCATTTCATAAAGTGGTCCTCGCTCATCGTCCGGCGGAGGCGCGCCGCCAGCGCACGTCGGCCGGGCCCGGATCCGCGCGGCGGGGCGGGCCCGCAGCGGCGGGCGCACGGGCGAGGCTGTGTCGCGCACGGACGCCGGACCGCGATCCTCAGGTGCAGAGATGCAAGGAACGCAGAAGACGCAGAGGGCGCAGCAAACGCAGACGATACAGCAAACGCAGGAGATGGAGACGAGCGAGCAGCGCGCGGAGGAGTCGCCGGCGCGGCCTGATGCGGGCTGACGCGAGCGAGCCGGCCAGCCCGTGCCTCATGGCTTCTGCGGCGCCCTCCCGGACGTGCCTTGAGCGTGGCCTCCTGTGTGGCACGATCCTCCCGGGGGAGGAAACATGGACTTGCCTCGTGACGGCAACACCGACACGACGATCGCGCTCCAGGGGGACAGCTGCATCGACGCGATCTGGCGGCCTCAGCCAGCAGGAGGCCAGCTCACGCTCTTGATCTACCACCGCGAGGGCGTGGAGCGCGTGCTGCTGAGCCCCGGAGTCCCTGTCGTTGTCGGCCGCGCGCCCCCCTCGCAGGTGCGCATCCAGGACAGCAGCCTGTCGCGCGAGCACGCCCGCTTCACGCTGTCGAACGGGCTGCTCACGGTCGAAGATCTGCAGTCCACCAACGGCACCTGGGTGAGCGGGTCGCGGGTCGCCCGCGCGGAGGTGAGGCCGGGAGACGACGTCATGCTGGGCAACCTGCTCGTCTCCGTCCGCGCGTGCTCGTCGGAAGAGGGCGTGCAGACCGTCCTCCTGAGCCACGAGCGGTTCCGCGTCGTCCTCGAGGACGAGGTGGTGCGCGCCCGGCACTTCGGCCGCACCTTCGCCGTCGTGATGGTCCGCGCCGAGCGGTCCGCCGGGGCGCACGTGAGCCGGTTCTATCCCCGCGTCAGGGCGATGTTGCGGCCGGTGGACAGGATCGGGCTCTACAGCCCGGACACGCTCGCGATCCTGCTGCCCGAGGCGCGCCCCGAGGCCGCGCTCGCGCTCGCGCGCGCGCTCACGGCGCCCTCCACGACGGGGGAGCCCGCCTTGCTCGCCGGCATCGCCTCCTTCCCGGACGCGGCGACGTCGGCGGAGAAGCTGCTCGAGCTCTGCTTCCGGGCGACGCGCGGCCTGACGTGCGATCAGCCGGTGCAGGTGGCGCAGGCCGGGGCCTGCCAGTGCAGCGGCGCCGCCGGCGGCGGCGAGCCTGGGGACGAGTACGTCGCCGAGAGCCCCGCGATGCGCCGCATCTTCGAGGTCGTCGCGCGGATCTCCCGATCGCCTGTCCCCGTCCTCCTGCTGGGCGAGACGGGGACGGGGAAGGAGGTCGTCGCGCGGGCGATCCACAAGCAGGGCCCGCGCAGCGCGCGGAAGATGGTGACCGTCAACTGCGGGGCCATCCCCGAGCAGCTCGTCGAGAGCACGCTCTTCGGCCACGAGCGCGGCGCGTTCACCGGCGCGAGCCAGCAGCAGCGGGGCGTGTTCGAGGAGGCCGACGGAGGGACTGTGTTCCTCGACGAGGTCGGCGAGCTGCCGCCCGCGGCGCAGGCGGCGCTCCTGCGCGCGCTGGAGACGCGGCGGGTGACGCGGGTGGGGTCGGTCCGGGAGATCGAGGTCGACGTGCGCGTGATCGCGGCGACGCACCGCGATCTCGAGGGGATGTGCGCGAGCGGCGGCTTTCGCCTCGATCTGCTCTACCGGCTGAACACGATCACGCTGACGCTCCCGCCGCTCCGGGCGCGCCCCGAGGAGATCGAGGCGTTCGCGATCCGGTTCCTGCGACAGGCGAACGACGCGAACGCCACGGCGATCCGCGGCGTCGCGCCCGGGGCGCTCGCGCTGCTCAAGAGCTACACGTGGCCCGGGAACGCGCGGGAGCTGCGCAACGCGATCGAGCGCGCGGTCGTCATCGCCGAGGGGGAGTGGATCTCCGAGCACGACCTGCCCGAGCGCGTGCGCGCGGCGCAGGTCTCCCCGGCGCCGCCCTGCGACGAGCCCGCGCGCGACGTCGAGGAGGCGGGCGCCGAGATGCCGGAGGGCGCGGACGGCCTGAAGGCGCGCCTCCTGCGGCACGAGGCCGAGGTCATCGTCGCGGCGCTGCGCAAGGCGGGCTGGAACCAGACCGAGGCGGCGCGGGCGCTGGGGATCCCGCTGCGGACCCTTGTGCACAAGCTGAAGGCGCTCGGGATCAGGAAGCTCGGGTATGCGCCCGCGGGGGAGAGCCCGCATTGATCGATGTATAGCGGGAGGGGTCGACCCTTTCCCGTTGTGCACTCATCTGGCGGGACTGTTCCGCGGCGCCGATCCGTCGCGATCCGTCGCTTTTCGCCTGAGTTTCAGGGAGGCGTGACGACGGATCGCGCCCCCTCGGGAGGCATGGGCCCAACGCGGGCCCGACCGGCGAGCGGCGCGCCCGAAGAACTCCTGTCAACCGACGCGTCGCTCCCGGCATTCCGCGCGGCCCATGGCTTGCTGCGTATCCATGGCAACACGTATCGGCGCAGGGGTCGCTGGTCAAGCCGTCGAGCATACGGACAGTCTCGCCGATTACGACAATTGTCCAAGGCACGCTTCTTGGGACTCAAACAGGCCATCTCGCTCGCCCTGCTCCAGCTTCGCCCTCACCAGTGAGATTCTTCTGCAGACCGAAGTCCGGCTGTCGCGCGCCAGCGGACATCCAGCGCGGAGCTCGACGACGTAGGGCCGACCACGACGCGTACGCCCATGTGCTCCGCGCGCAAAGTAGCCGAAAGCATGGCCCTCCCCAGTCGCTCGCGCAAGCACGCCTATCGCATGTCCCCCGTCGCGTAGGGGCACAAGGAATACGGTTCCATCGGACGCAGGCCTGCGACGTTTCATGGTCTGTCTCCCAGTCGTAGGTGCTCGTCTCGTCGTGGATTGGTCGGTGAAATCGGCCTCCTGCGGTTCATGTCTGCTTCGGGGTGCTGGTCGTAAATGCGCTGCTCGCGACCGCGTTGCGCAGGATAGCTGTCAGTTCGTCGATCAACTTCAAATTCGAGATATTTCGTCTCTGGGTTCCGGCCATGCTCCCCTTCTCGTCGCCGAAGGTCGTCACCTACGAGCTGGGGCCGGCGGGCGGGGGCGGCACGAGCTGGATTGGTCCGGCGAGATGATCACGAGGGAGGACGGGAACGCCGTCGAGATGCTTCGTTTCCCGGAGTAGGAACAGCGCCCCTCCTGCGCAGCCCTGCGGTCTCCTGCGCCGCCCCGCCGCCCTCCTGCGCACCCCTTTCTGTGTCCTATGCAACGCTTTCCCTCTCCTGCGCATGCCCCGCCCGCTCCTCCGAGGATCAGCGGCCGCTCACCCGCAACGAGATCCACGGGCTCAATCCTGCCAGGGCTTTGCCTCGCGAGCGGAGAGAGAGCTCGACGCAAACCCGCCAGGACGCGAAGACGCAAAAATGCACGAATTTGAGGTTCTCTTGTGCCTTTGTACCCTGGCGCCTTCACGTTGATGCTCTCGTCGGATGCCCGGCCGGACTCCTGGTGCGCGGAACCAGGTCATCGTCGCGCGCTGCGCAGGACACGGGGGTCGTGCAAGTGGTGATTCTGCCTCGACCGCGTGGTCTCGAGGAGCTCAGTCCGATCGATGCCAGCGCGGCGCACCTGATCTCGAGAACTCCTTCGCTCCATCGCGCCTGCAACCTGGAGAAGGTACCCCGGTGAGCTCCGTGAGATTCGGAGAGAGACCGCACCGCTCCGGGCACGAGCGCCGCGGCGATGATCGACAGGGGCCGCGCCGCGTCCCGCCCTCGCGCGCTCGACCGGCCGCGCGCCGCGCGCCGCGTCCCGGGCCCGCGTTGACGGCGCCGCGGCGGCTCGCTAGATGGCCTGCCGATGGCCGACACGCCCGAGACCCCGTTCGACCTGCTGGGCGGCGAGCCCGCCGTCCGCCGGCTGGTGGAGCGCTTCTACGACCTCATGGCCCGCGACGAGCCCGCGCTCGCGCGGCTCCACGTCTGCGACGAGGGCGGCCAGGTGTGCCGGGAGAGCCGCGACCGCTTCGCGCTCTTCCTGATCGGCTGGCTCGGCGGCCCGCAGGACTACATCGCCGCGCACGGCCACCCGCGGCTGCGGATGCGCCACATGCGCGTCCCTGTCGACGTGGCCATGCGCGACGCCTGGATGCGCTCCATGCGCGCGGCGATGACGGAGCTCGGCGTGCCGGCGCCGCTGTACGGCTTCCTCGACCAGCGCTTCGGCGAGGTGGCGGACTTCATGCGCAATCGGCCGGGCTGAGCCCCCATCGGCGACGCATACCCCCGCCGCCGACGCGCCCGCCGGGCAGCTCGCGCTCGAGCGGGTCCCGGGCGCGGCCACCTCGACATTCACTTCTGCAAGGTCGAGGTGCTCGCCGGCGCCGCCTGGAAGCACCTCTGTGAGGACGAGGACCACGAGGGTCGCTCGGGCCGGGTAAGGCTCTCGTGGGGCCTGCTGCCGGAGCCACGCACAGGGGCGCTTCCTCCAGGCGTTCAAGGCCGGGCGGGCCAGGAGGAG
Organism: Sorangium sp. So ce176; assembly: GCF_051519835.1. Lineage (NCBI taxonomy): Bacteria > Pseudomonadati > Myxococcota > Polyangiales > Polyangiaceae > Sorangium > Sorangium sp. So ce176. Next base: position 6,807,758 of record NZ_CP150371.1, on the reverse strand, counting down.
GCCTTCGCGCCCCGGTCCATCCAGGCCCTCTCCCGCGTCGAGGAGCCATCACGAGGGCGCCCCGAACCACCGTTGGCGGAGCGCCTGCCTCACCCTAAATTCCTGGGTACGCTTGACAGAGCGCACGCTGGCGACATAATCGTCGCGCCCTCAACACTGGCGAGCATACTCGCCTGTTGATGTCTGTTTCGTGAATTCCTTCGCGTAGTTCCACGCGATCGAACAGGGATTCATGACCAGGGCGATGTGACGTTGCTGGCGGCGTCGTGCTCGCGCATCTCATCCTTTTTCTTGTCCAGAAGGATCTTCGTGCATGAAATTGAAGCATCTTCCATTCACCTCGACGGCGATTGCGTCGCTTCTGTTGATCGGAGCGGCGGGCTCGGCTCACGCGGCTGTTTATCCTGCGAGCTCGTCCAGCGGCGGGCCCGGCGTGAGCGGGTGCACGGGCAGCGCGAACTGCACGAATGAGAGCTGGGGCGTCGACCTCAACGACAATACCGGCTTTTCCTGGAGCGTGGCCGGCGGCGCCGGCGGCGGCGCGGACCTCTATGTGAAGGTCGCCGTGCTGTCGCAGACCAGAGCGATGAGCCTCTGGTTGAACGGCACCCAGATCTCCGTCATCACCGCCACCTCCGTGGACAGCCCGCGCCCGACAGGGAAAGAGTTCGGCCCGTTCCCGGTGACGCTGCTGGCCGGTACCAACACGGTGGAGCTGCGGGACACACAGGGCACTGCGGAGTTCGATGTGCATAGCGTGCGCGTCGAACCGACGAGCGCCGGCGACGATGAGTTCGAGATTGGACTCTGGCGACTGATGTCCCGCGCCGACCGTGGCACGTTGACCCGCAATGCCTCTACCGGGCAGCTGGTCGGCGCCGATTACACGGGCGATGACCATCAGCACTGGCGCCTTGTCGGCGTCGGTACGAACAAGTATCGGTTTGTGCACGAGGACACCGGCCAGTGCCTTGTCACGTCGAGCAGCACGGCGGTGCTCGGCAGCTGCAGCGGCACCGCGGCGGAGTGGACCGTTGACACCCTGCGCGCCCGCACGGTGGACCGCCCCGCCCTGTATCACGTGCGCTCGAACGTGAACAATTGCGCTGTCCCGAGCGGCAGCGCGCAGCCCACCCTGGGGACCTGCAACGACAGCGCACGCTGGTACCTGGAGCCCGTCGGCTTCGGTGAGCGATTCGCGAGCGTGGAGTTCGATTTTCATGGGCTCCTCCTCGTCAAGCCCAACACCAACGTCCCTGGTGTCACCCAGGGCTCGCTGCCGACCAGCGTCGTCGACGCGGTGCAGGTCGCCTTCGAAGATCGGGTGGCTTTCTGGATGGATCTGATCACCGACGGCCGGGTCGCATGGCATGGCTCCAGCGTCGTATCCAGCGATCCCATCACGTCGCTGAAGACCTCGGTTGATGATCCCAATCACTTGCCGGCGGCCATCCACCTTCAGCCAGACGTGCAGAGCTTCGTGCCTCGAGGCGATTACGACACCGTGCAGGTGTTCTTCACGCCCGGCGACAGCAAGCCGGGGGGCTGGGGGTGGGGCCCGGGGAGCAGCTACTACTCGAACTACACCCTGTGGACGACGGTGAACGGGAAAAACACGGTCGCCTCGGACTGGCTGTCCACCGTCAACAGCGAGCCCGTGGAGGTGTTCATCCATGAACCCATGCACGGACTCGATGGGTTGTACGAGGAGCTGGGGATCCCGCTTCCCGAGGGGCTACTGGATGGTGGAACTGGACCGAATCGCTACGCCGTCTCCCTCATTCCCGGTCGCTCGTGGCTGCACTTTTACCGCGACTACTGGCTCGGGACCATCATCGCCTCCGATGACACCTACCGCGGCTTCGGTCCTCGCGCGTTCGCCCAGATCACGCCGAGAGATTACGCGTTGAGCCCCGCTGTGGACGAGTACAAGATCGTGCAGAACACCAGCGGCAAATGTTTCGCCCCGGAAAGCGGTGCCCTGATACCGGCCGGCGACACGCAGCTGGTGCTGTCGAGCAGCTGCAGCACGCTCGCCTCTTCCTTCAGGGTTCTGAACAGCGGCTTGCTCAAGCACGTTCCGAGCGGAATGTGTGTTCACCCGAATCAAGGGACCGCCTACAACAACGTTGGCCTGATCCTCAACGGATACTGCGGCCCCGAGGCACGCCTCTCTTTCGACGTGACGTCCGGTGGGAGCCTGCAAAACGCCGAGACCGGCCGCTGCGTTCACCCGCAAGGCGGATCGGCGACCCCCGCCGAAGGAACCGACCTGATCTTCCACGACGGTTGTGATGAAGCGCGCCTGCGCTTCGACTTCGTGTTGCAGTGAGATAGCTGCGGGTGCCCGTGCGGCGGGCGCGTCGCTGCGGCGACTGCGACCTCATCGCGCATCGCCTGCCACGACCCGTCGAGACGGCGGCCGCCGGCGCGACCCACCTGACCGAACGGCGACCGGCCCCGCTCCGGCGGCCAGCCGTCGCTGTTGGTACGAGGCTTGCTCCGAAGCGCGTCATGAAGCTGGTCCTGCCCCGGCTGAAGGCCGCCGCTCGCACCGCCGGCACGCCGAGGAGCGCGCCGGCCGGGCAGCTCGCGCTCGAGCGGTCCCCGGGCGCGTCCACCTCGGCATTCGACTCTGCAAGGTCGAGGTGCTCGCCGGCGCCACCTGGAAGAGCCCCTGTGAGGAAGGCCATCCAGGACCTCTCCCGCGTCGAGACGCCATCACAAAGGCATCACGATACGCGGTTGGCGGAGCGCCTGCCTCACCCTAAATTCCTGGGTACGCTTGACAGAGCGCACGCTGGCGACATAATCGTCGCGCCCTCAACGCTGGCGAGCATACTCGCCTGTTGATGTCTGTTTCGTGAATTTCTTCCGATAGTTCCACGCGCTCGAGCAGGAATTCACGACAGGGCGATGTGACGTTGCTGGCGGCGTCGTGCTCGCGCATCTCATCCTTTTTTGTCCAGAAGGATCTTTGTGCATGAAATTGAAGCATCTTCCATTCACCTCGACGGCGATCGCGTCGCTTCTGTTGATCGGAGCGGCGGGCTCGGCTCACGCGGCTGTTTATCCTGCGAGCTCGTCCAGCGGCGGGCCCGGCGTGAGCGGGTGCACGGGCAGCGCGAACTGCACGAATGAGAGCTGGGGCGTCGACCTCAACGACAATACCGGCTTTTCCTGGAGCGTGGCCGGCGGCGCCGGCGGCGGCGCGGACCTCTATGTGAAGGTCGCCGTGCTGTCGCAGACCAGAGCGATGAGCCTCTGGTTGAACGGCACCCAGATCTCCGTCATCACCACCACCGCCACAGAGAGCCCGCGCCCGACAGGGAAAGAGTTCGGCCCGTTCCCGGTGACGCTGCTGGCCGGTACCAACACGGTGGAGCTGCGGGACACGCAGGGCACCACGGAGTTCGATGTGCATAGCGTGCGCGTCGAACCGACGAGCGCCGGCGACGATGAGTTCGAGATTGGGCTGTGGCGACTGATGTCCCGCGCCGACCGTGGCACGTTGACCCGCGATGACTTCACCGGGCAGCTGGTCGGCGCCGATTACTCGGGCGACGACCATCAGCACTGGCGCCTTGTCGGCGTCGGTACGAACAAGTACCGGTTTGTGCACGAGGACACCGGCCAGTGCCTTGTCGCGTCGAGCAGCACGGCGGTGCTCGGAAGCTGCAGCGGCACCGCGGCGGAGTGGACCGTGGACACCCTGCGCGCCCGCACGGTGGACCGGCCGGCCCTGTATCACGTGCGCTCGAACGTGAACAACTGCGCTGTCCCGAGCGGCAGCGCGCAGCCCACCCTGGGGACCTGCAACGACAGCGCACGCTGGTACCTGGAGCCTGTCGGCTTCGGTGAGCGATTCGCGAGCGTGGAGTTCGATTTTCATGGGCTTCTCCTCGTCAAGCCCAACACCAACGTCCCTGGTGTCACCCAGGGCTCGCTGCCGAGCAGCGTCGTCGACGCGGTGCAGGTCGCCTTCGAAGATCGGGTGGCCTACTGGCTGGATCTGATCACCGACGGCCGGGTCGCATGGCACGGCTCCAGCGTCGTATCCAGCGATCCCATCACGTCGCTGACGATCGCGGGTGGTAATCACTTGCCGGCGGCCATCAACCTTCAGCCAGACGTGCAGAGCTTCGTGCCGCGAGGCGATTACGACACCGTGCAGGTGTTCTTCACGCCCGGTAACAGCGTGACGGGGGGCTGGGGGTGGGGCCCGGGGAGCAGCTACGAGTCCAACTACACCATGTGGACGACGGTGAACGGGAAAAATACGGTCGACTCGGACTGGCTGTCCACCATCAACAGCGAGCCTGTGGAAGTGTTCATCCATGAACCCATGCACGGCCTCGATGGGTTCTACGAGGAGCAGGGGATCCCGCTTCCCGACAGTCCCGATGGGCCGCTCCATGGATCCGAATGGAATCGCTACATCAAATCCGGCATTCCCGGCCGTTCGTACTTGCACTGGTTTCACGACTACTGGCTCGGGACCGTCATCGCCTCCGATGACACCTACCGCGGCTACGGTCCACGCGCGTTCGCCAAGATCACGCCGAGAGATTACGCGTTGAGCTCCGCGGTGGACGAGTACAAGATCGTGCAGAACACCAGCGGCAAATGTTTCGCCCCGGAAGGCGGTGCCACGATGCCGGCCAACGACACGCAGCTGGTGCTGTCGAGCAACTGCAGCACGCTCGCCTCTTCCTTCAGGGTTCTGGACAGCGGCTTGCTCAAGCATGTTCCGAGCGGAATGTGTGTTCACCCGAATCAAGGGACCGCCTACAACAACGTTGGCCTGATCCTCAACGGATACTGCGGTCCCGAGGCACGCCTCTCCTTCGACGTGACGTCCGGTGGGAGCCTGCAAAACGCCGAGACCGGCCGCTGCGTTCACCCGCAAGGCGGATCGGCGACCCCCGCCGAAGGAACCGACCTGATCTTTTACGACGGTTGTGATGAAGCGCGCCTGCGCTTCGACTTCGTGTTGCAGTGAGATAGCTGCGGGCGCCCGCTCCGGCGGCCAGCCGTCGCTGCTGGTACGAGGCTTGCTCCTAAGCGCGTCATGAAGAAGCAGCAGAAGAAGCAGCCGACACCAGCGACGAGCCAGCAGGAGCATGCGGATCCGGCCGAGAAGGAAACGAGGGAGTCCTCGAAGGAGGGCGACGTCGCCGGAGGCGGCGCCAGGGGTGCCGCCATCGGAGGCCTCCTGGGCGGCGCCGGCGGCGCGGCGATCGGCGGCGCGGCCGGGCTGATCGGCGGCGCGCTCGACGAGGACGAGGGATCCGGCTGGTGACCGGCGTCAGCCGCCCGCGTCGGTCGCGGGCGGCGAGCCGTGCGCCATTTCGCCCCACCCCGGGCCGTCGATGAGGCGCGCCACCACCATGCAGCTCACGTTGTCGCCGACGGCGTTGACCAGCGTGGCGGGCGGGTCCACGAGGGCGCCGACGGTGGAGATGATCGGCAGCGCCTCCATCGGGAACCCGAACAGCGACACGATCACGAGCTCTCCGATGAACCCCCCGCCGGGGATCCCGCTCATCACGGTGCCGCTCAGGATCGCCACCCCCAGCACGGCCATGTAGGTCTCCGCCCCGCCGAGCTCGCGGCCGAAGAGCCCGAACAGGAGCGCCGTCTTCAGCACCGCCGACAGGCACGAGCCCTCCATGTGGATTGTCGCGCCGATCGGGATGATCACCTCGGCGATGTCGTCGGGCACCCCGGCGCGCCGCGCCGCCTCGAGGTTCGACGGGATCGCCGCCATGCTGCTCGATGTCGCGAGCGCCGTGAGCGCCGGCGCCGGGATGTTCCTCCAGAACGCCCTCACCCCGCGCCCCCGGCCGGCGAGCCACGCGTACAGCGTGAAGGCGAGGAAGAAGTACGCGATCGCGATCGGGTAGAAAAGCCCGAGAGCGCGCACGTACGATGTCAGCAGCGCCGGGCCGAAGCTGCCGACCAGGTGGGCGAAGTAGGCGCCGAGGCCGATCGGCGCGTAGAGCATCACGAGGTCGACAACCTTCAGCATCACCTCGTTCACCGAGGCGAGCAGCCGCGCGAACGGCTGGCCGCGCTCGCCGGCCGCCGTGGTCCCGAGGCCGACGAGGAAGGCCATCACGATGAGCGGCAGCACGTTCTTGCGCGAGAGCAGCTCGCCGAAGTCGGGGACGCTGATCGCGCCGACGATCTGGTCGCCCAGGCTTACCTGTGCGACCTCCGGCGCGCCGGGCAGCGTGGCCGCGAGCCCCTCCGCGGGCGGGTAGAGCTTCACCGCCACGAGCATCAGCGACGACGCGACGAGGCCGGTCGCGACGAAGACGCCCAGCATCGCGGTCACGATGCGCCCGAGGCGCCGCAGGCTGCCCATGCCCGCCACCGCCGACGAGATGGAGAAGAAGATCAGCGGCACGACGAGGGTGAACAGCAGGTTGAGGAAGAGATCGCCGAGCGGCTTGAGCGCCGTCGCGCGCTCGCCCAGCGCGAGGCCGAGCCCCGCGCCGACGGCGATCGACGCGAGCAGGATCAGCGTGAAGCGGTAGGTCGTGAGCAGGGTCCGGAGCGTCCTCGTCATCGCGCCGGCAGCATGCCGCGTCACTCCGGCCGGAGCGCGGAGAGCGTGGCGCGGGTGAAGATCTCCGCGATGAGCCCGATCGCGCGCTCGTCGAGGTCGAAGGCGTGGTGGTGGTGCGGCGCCGCTGTCGGCCCGCCCGCGCCCACCGTGAAGAGGCAGCCCGGGACGCGGTCCGTGAACTCCGAGAAATCCTCGCTGACCGTCAGCGGGCCCGGATCCATGACGTCGGCGCGCCCCGTGGCGCGCGCGGCCGCCGTGATCAGATCCACGGGCGCGGCGGCGTTCGTCGTCACGGGCGAGGTCGACACCACCTTGAACTCGCACCCGGCGCGCAGCGCCGAGCACACGCCCGAGGCGATCGCCTGGACGCGCTCGAGCGCGTGCTCGCGGCTCTCGCGCGAGAACCAGCGCACCGTGCCCTGGAGCGTCACGCGCTCCACGACGACGTTGGCCGCGTTCCCGCCGGAGATGGCCGAGATGCTCACGACGAGCGGCTCGCCCGGCTTCACCTCGCGCGCGACGATCGACTGGAGCGCTGTGACGACCTGCGCGGCGGCGTAGATCGGATCGACCGACATGTGCGGCAGCCCGCCGTGCCCCGCCTTGCCGACGACGGCGATCTCGAAGGCGTCGTACCCCGCGAAGAACGGCCCGGTCCGCGTCGCCACCACGCCGAAGGGCAGGGGCGATATCACGTGCGCGCCGAGCGCCTGGTCGACGCCGTCGAGCGCGCCTGCCTCGATCATCCCCAGCGCGCCGCCGGAGAGCTCCTCCGCGGGCTGGAAGACGAAGCGGACCCGGCCGGCGAAGCGGCCCCTGCGCGCCGAGAGCAGCGTGGCCGCGCCGAGGAGCGCGCTCACGTGGGCGTCGTGGCCGCACGCGTGCATCACGCCCCGCGTCTCGGACGGGAAACCGTGGCCCGACTGCTCCTCGACGGGGAGCGCGTCCATGTCGGCGCGCAGCAGCACGGTGCGGCCGGGGCGCTCGCCCTCGAGATCGGCGATGACGCCCGTCCCGGCCACGCCCGTGCGCACCGAGAGGCCGAGCGCGCGCAGGCGCTCCGCGACGAGCTGCGAGGTGCGCACCTCGGCGTAGCCGAGCTCGGGGTGGCGGTGCAGATCGCGCCGGACGGCGACGAGATCGCTGTCGAGGAGCTGCACGTCCTTGCTGAGATCATCGGCCATGCGGCGAGGCTAGCACCCGGCGTCGTGCCCCGGTGCGTGAAGGCCGGAGCCGCTCTGGACTCGACAGCTCGGCGAAGATCGATGTTCGCGCGGCCGCGTCGGGCGGAGGGCTGCGCGCCGCCCGCCCCGTTGCGAGCGGCAGGCGCCGCGCGGCGCCGGGGCGAGGAGGGCGACGGGGCTGGAAAGCGGGGGAAGCCCGGGGCCGCGCTGACCGCGGAGCTGAGCCCGCCAGCGCCGCGCCGGCCGCCCGGTCGCGTTGACAGCCCGGGGAGCCCGCACTAGTAGCCGACATGGCATTCATCTACGATGAGCCGAGCAGGACGTTTGGCGAGTACCTGCTCGTCCCGAACCTGACGACCAAGGACTGCGTTCCTGCGAACGTCGACCTGACGGCCCCCGTGGCCCGGTTCAAGGCGGATCCGGGCGTGAGCCCGCCGGACCCGAAGCAGGCGCCGCTCACGATCAGCGTCCCCATCACCAGCGCGATGATGCAGTCGGTGTCGGGCGCCGACCTCGCGATCGCGCTCGCGCGCTGCGGCGGCCTGTCGTTCGTGTACGGCTCGCAGGGCATCGAAGAGGAAGCCGCCATGGTGCGGCGCGTGAAGAACTACAAGGCCGGGTTCGTCGTGAGCGACTCGAACCTGCGCCCCGACGCGACGCTCGGCGACGTGCTCGAGCTGACCGATCGCACGGGCCACTCCACGGTCGCGATCACCGAGGACGGCACGCCGACGGGGCGGTTCGTCGGCATCATCACGAGCCGCGACTACCGGATCGGCAAGACGCCGCTCAGCACGCCGGTGCGCGAGATCATGACGCCGTTCAAGTCGATCCACTGCGGCAAGGTCGGCCTGGATCTCCAGGAGGCCAACGAGCTCATCTGGCGTTACAAGCTCAACACCCTGCCGGTGATCGACGAGCGGCAGCACCTGCAATACCTGGTCTTCCGCAAGGACTACGAGTCGCACCAGGCGCACCCGCTCGAGAACGTGGATCGCGAGAAGCGGCTCATCGTCGGGGCGGGCATCAACTCGCGCGATCACCGCGAGCGCGTGCCGGCGCTGATGGAGGCGGGCGCCGACGTGCTCTGCATCGACTCGTCGGACGGCTACTCGGAGTGGCAGCGCGAGACCATCGCGTTCGTGAAGTCGAACTACAAGCACGGCTACATCGGCGCCGGCAACGTCGTCGATCGCGAGGGGTTCCTCTACCTGGTCGAGTCGGGCGCCGACTTCGTGAAGGTCGGCATCGGCGGCGGCTCGATCTGCATCACGCGCGAGCAGAAGGGCATCGGCCGCGGCCAGGCGTCGGCGGTGATCGAGGTGGCCAAGGCGCGCGACGAGTACTTCCAGAAGACCGGCATCTACGTGCCGATCTGCTCCGACGGCGGTATCAGCCAGGACTACCACATCACGATCGCGCTCGCGATGGGCGCCGACTTCGTGATGATGGGCCGTTACTTCGCGCGCTTCGACGAGGCGCCCGGGCGCAAGGTCCGCGTGAACAACCAGTTCATGAAGGAGTACTGGGGCGAGGGGAGCAACCGCGCGCGCAACTGGCAGCGCTACGACCACGGCGACTCCAGCAAGAAGAAGGATCAGCTCGAGTTCGAGGAGGGGGTCGACAGCTACGTGCCGTATGCCGGCAAGCTGAAGGACACCCTCGACGTGACGCTCGCCAAGGTGCGCTCGACGATGTGCAACTGCGGCGCCCTCTCGCTGCGCGAGCTCTACATGCGCGCGCGCCTGACGGTGGCCTCCGCTGTCAGCATCCACGAGGGCGGCGTCCACGACGTGATGCTGAAGGACACGCGCAGCAGCCCGCGCGAGGCCTGACCGCCGGGGCGCCGCCGCGGGGGCGCCGAGCGCTTGTCCCGGGCCGCGCGAGGCCCGGGAGCCGGGGCGCGAACCGCTGCTCCCGGGGCCGCGCGGGGCGCTGCTTCCCCGGGCGCCGCGGAGCGCGGGCCCCGGGGCCGCGCGAGGCCTGGGCCGGCGGCGCGCGAGGCGCTGGTCCCGGCGGCGCGCCCGGCGTATGGACACGGCCACCATGCATCGGGTGTTCATCGACGGGCAGGAAGGGACCACGGGGCTCCAGATCCGCGAGCGGCTGCAAGGTCGCCGCGACCTCCAGGTGCTCGAGATCGACCCGGAGCGCCGCAAGGACCCGGCGGCCCGCCGCGCGCTGATCAACGAGGCGGATGTCCTGATCACGTGCCTCCCCGACGACGCCGCGCGGGAGTCGATCGGGATGATCGAGAACCCGAGGACGCGCGTCATCGATCCGAGCACCGCGCACCGTACGGCCGACGGATGGGTGTACGGCTTCCCGGAGCTGCGCGCCGGGCAGCGCGACGCGATCCGCGGCGCGCGCCGCGTCGCCGTGCCCGGGTGCCACGCGACCGGCTTCCTCGCCCTCGTGGCGCCGCTCGTCGCGGAGGGCCTCCTGCCCAGGGACGCCCGCGTCGTCGCCCGCTCGCTCACCGGCTACAGCGGCGCCGGCCGCAAGACGATCCAGGCCTACGAGCAGGCCGACGAGGCGCGCCGCCGGCAGATGAGCGGCCCGCGCCCGTACGCGCTCACCCTGCAGCACAAGCACCTGCCGGAGATGCGCGCCCTCGCCGGGCTCGACAGGGCGCCGTTCTTCGAGCCGGTCATCGGCGACTTCTACAAGGGCATGCTCGTCTCGGTGCCCCTGTTCGCCGACGCGCTGAGCCGCCCGGCGACGCCCGCCGCCGTGCACGCGCTCTACGCGTCCTGTTACGCCGGCGAGCCGTTCATCCGGCTGATGCCGCTCGGCGGCCAGAGCGCGCTCGACGAGGGGTACCTGAGCGCCCAGGGGTGCAACGACACGAACCGCCTCGACCTGTTCGTGTTCGGCAACGCGGACCAGATCCTTGTCGTGGCGCGCCTCGACAACCTCGGGAAGGGCGCCTCCGGCGCGGCGGTGCAGAACCTGAACCTGATGCTGGGCACGCCCGAGAACACCGGCCTGGACTGACCGTCGCGCGCGCCTGACCGAGGCGCCGCCCCGACGGGAGGCGCCGCGGCGCTCACCTCTTCGGCCGCTCCAGCTCGGCCTCCGCGGCCAGGAACACGGGGGATCGCAGGAGCGCGCCCATCAGCCGCAGCGTCTCGCGGGCGTGAGCCGCGGAGACGTCGACCTCGTCCGGATCCGGCGCGGTCAGATCGTACAGCTCGGGGGCGCCCCACTCGAGCGGCAGGACGAGCTTGTAGCGCCCATCGAGCACGCCCACGCGCGCGATCTGCTGCTCTGAGACCGCCGCCGCGAGCAACGGCAGCCGGCGCGGGGGAGGCTCGGGATCGAGGAGGCCGAGCAGATCCTCGCCGTGGTAGCCGTTCATGGGCGGATCGGGGGTGAGCAGGCGGGCCATCGTCGGCGCCACGTCGATGAGCGAGACGGCCTCCTCGGCGACCATGGGCGGGACCCCGGGGACGCGCAGGACCAGCGGCACCCGCAGGAGCGACTCCCACAGGAACGTCGAGTGCGGCCAGAACCCGCGGTAGCCGAGCGCCTCGCCGTGATCCGACACGAAGAGCACGACGGTGCGGTCGGCGAGCCCGAGCTCCTCCAGGCCCCGGAGCAGCCGCCCGAAGTGCTCGTCCAGGCTCCGCGCGACCACCCGGTAGCGCCAGTTCCAGCGGCCCTCGGCGGGCACGTGGTAGCGCTCGGCGGCGCCCTCGACGTACGCGCTGTCGAGCTCGTGCCAGTTGTGGACGTCGAAGTTGAAGACCCACGCGAAGAACCGCTGCGAGTCGCGCTGGGCGAGCCAGGACAGGACCTGGTCCACCATCGGCCCCGCCGTCGGCCGATCGGCGCCGTAGCCCCAGACGCCCCCGCGGGCGTGGTCGGGCACGCGGTACGTCTCGTCGAAAGCGAACGCCGGCAGGAGCAGGGAGATGAAGTCCGCCGCCGAGGCGGGGATGAACAGGCTGCTGGGGATCTCCAGGCGCCTGGCCAGGTCCAGCAGGCTGCCCGGGCTGCGCGCCAGGCCGTCGTAGTTGCCGCCGAGCAGCCCGGGCAACGCGCGCAGCGTGTCGGAGCCCGTCGAGTACGCGCGCTCGAACCGCACCGCCTGGCGCGACAGCGCGGCGGCGTTCGGCATCACCTCCTCGTCGTAGGCGACGTCGCTGCGGAGGCTGTCCACGTAGTAGATGAGGACGTTGAAGTCGGCCGCGAGCGCGCGCTCCCCCGAGCCGGCGGCGCCCGCGCCACGCCGAGCGGGCCAGGGCGCGTCCCAGCGGGGGTCGCGCGTCGTCTGGTCGACGTCGTACCGCTCGCGCAGCTCGTCCAGGCGGCTGGCGTGCATCCCGGCGCCGTCCTCGCCGCGCAGGAGGGCCTGCGCCAGCTCGAGGCGGCGCATCATCCGCCCGACGTAGACGGGGTCTCGGCCCGTGTGCGCCAGCGCCTCCGCATGCCAGCCTCGCAGCCAGGGCGACGACGCGAGGGAGAGCGCCCACACAGCGGCGGCCACGGCGGCCGCGCGGATCGCGGCCCGCGCCCGCGCGCGCCGCGCGAGGCGCGTCAGCCCGGAGAAGCAGGCGCACCCGAGCAGCGCCGCCCCGCTGAGCTCCAGGGCCGTGTGCAGGCGCCTGTAGATGGCCACGAGCACGGTGAGGTCCACGATCATGAGCGCCGCCCCGAGAATCGCGAGCGCCGCCGCCGTCGCCGCCGCCGCCGCGGAGCCGCCCGCGCGCCCGGGGGCCGCCGCGCGCAGGGAGCGGCCGTGGACGAGCGCGACAGCGAACGCGGCCAGGCCGGCGGCGGCCAGCGCGAGGTACGGGCCGAGGGTGCCCAGCGCGCCGGCGTGCGCGACGCGCCCGGAGAACGCCCAGAAGGCGGTGCTCGAGAGCGCCGCGACGGCGAGCGCCCCGTAGGCCGCCGCCCGCGCTACCTCGGCGGCCCGCGGCGCCCGCCGCTCGAGCGGCGTCGCGAGCAGGCGCACGAGGGTGGCGAGCGCCCACGCGGCCAGCCCGGCGCCCGCGCCCACGGCGACGTAGAGGCCCACGGCGGCCCTGAGGTGCCCGGCCAGCGCGACGCCGGCGGCGTCGTGGCGCACGGCTGTGTCGGCCGCCACGGCGCCGAGCCCTACAGCGACGCCCGACGACACGCACCGCGCGAGCGCGTCGCCCGATCGCCTGCACCCCGCGGGAAGACGGGGGAGCCGCGGGGCCCGGTGCCGAGCGGCGTGGAGTGATGTCCAAGACACGCGCCCGCGAGGGTAGAAAACGGCGCCGGCTTCATCAAGCGGCGTCGCGCCCTGGGCCCCGCGCGCTCTCCCTGCTTTCCACGGTGCCGCGTCCATCACCCGCCGGCAGCGCGCGCCGCGCCGCGCTACCGGCGTGCCCCCTGGCCGCGGCGCGTCGAGGTCAGCGCGTGACCCGGTAAGCCTGCGTCCAGGCGCGGGACCCGTCCGGCGCCGTCACGCGCGCGCGCACGTACTGCTCGGGGCCGCGGAGCCGGTAGCTCGCGCGGTGGGCCGCGCCCGACATCTCGGCCTCGGCCGTCGTCGGCGTGGCCTCGAGCAGCGCGCCCCACCGATCGATGAACTCGACCATCATGTCGGGAGGATCGACCCAGAGCGTCATCGTGTCCGACGTGACGGCGAGGCGCGTGAGCCTGGGCCCCGACGAGGCGTAGAGCCGGCCCGCGCCCAGGGCAGCGCAGATCGCCTCCTGCGACGCCTCCTCGGCGAACACCTCGACCCACCCGGTGCCAGGCGCCACCTGAGGCACGTGCTTGTTCGCGCCGGTGAGCGAGTGCATGTCGTCGACGGCGACAGCGGCGATGGACTGGCCCGACGACAGCGCCCGCTCCCACTTCTCTTCCGCGGAGGTGTGGGCGGCGTCGCCGTCGCTCCGCACGTGCGGATGACCGCTGAAGATCTCGACGAGCTGCGCGCCCTCGGCGGACGCGATGTCGTCGGCCTCGAGGGCCCAGTGGAAGTTCGGGTGGTTCACGAGCGCCACGCCCCCCTGCGCCAGGATCTCCGATGTCGCCCAGGCGACAGCGGCCTGCGCGGTGCGGAAGGTCCCGCCGCCGATCCGCCGCTTCGTGCAGAGCGCGTTGACGTGCACCGGCTGCCCCGCGGCGGCCATCGTCACCTCCTCGCCGGGGATGACCAGGAGATCCCGCACCTGCGAGGCAGGAGGGCGCGTCACGTCGAGGTAGTTGTTGTGATCCGTCAGCGCGAGGAACTGGTAGCCGTTGTCTCGATACCAGGCGAACACGAGCTGCGCCGGGCTGTCACCGTCGGAACGGGCGGAGTGCGCGTGGAGGTTGCCGCGCTGGAACACGCTGACGTCCAGCCGCTGGACGAAGGTCGGCGACCGCGACGGAACGGGTTCCCGCGAGATGTCCAGCGTCCCCGCCGGAGCGGCGTCCTGGCTCGTCCCCGCGCCCCAGCGCATCGCCGCGAGCGCGGCCACGATCGTCGCCGCCGCGGCCCATCCCGCGCGCCGCCGCGCCGTCGTGGTTTTCACGCCCTGGTCGGCCATCCTCGGCGTCGGGTCGGAGCCGCGCGACATTGGACCTCGGTATAGCACGGGAAAGTGACTTCCTCGAATGGCCGTCACCGCAGCCGCCGCCGCCTGGATGGCGCTGAAGCGCCGGCGGCGCGCCCGGTGAGGCGCCGGCCGGGGGGGCGCCCCCGGCGTCGCTCCGCGATCGCCCTCGCGCGGCTTCCCGGGCGAGACTGTCCACGTGAGCATCGAGAACATCGACGATCTGCGCGTGCTGGTGGAGACAGCCCGCCGCGGGACGCTGACGGCGGCGGCGCGGGTCCTGGGTGTCACGCCGGCCGCGGCCAGCGCGAGGGCCGCCTGGTTCGCCTGCTGCCCGGCTGGCAGGGGGAGCACTATCCGCTGAACGCCATCCTGCCGAGCCATCGCTTCGTGCCGGCGCGGGTGCGCGCCCTCGTCGATTTCCTCGCGGCGAAGCTCCGCGAGCTTTCGCCTCAGAAGCCCGGCGCGCCCGGCGCCAGGGGCTTGAAGCGATAGACGAGGTAGGGCGGCTTGTTCCTGGCCACCCCGTCGGCCTGGAGCGCGCTGGTGAGGGAGAGCTGCGCCGGTGTACATGGTGCCGTCCGCTCTTCGTGTCGAGGGCGATGCCGTCGACGCCCACGTACAGGTCGACGGCGCCGCTCGTGGGCCGGCCCACGTCCCAGCGGATGGGCTCCTTCAGGGGCATCACGCTGTGATGGCCTTGCAAGAGGCGCCGGCTCTCGCCGGTGGAGAGGTCCACCACAACGAGCGCCGCCTTGTCGCCAACGCCGCCCGAGCCTTCG
This sequence comes from Sorangium sp. So ce176, assembly GCF_051519835.1. NCBI lineage: Bacteria > Pseudomonadati > Myxococcota > Polyangiales > Polyangiaceae > Sorangium > Sorangium sp. So ce176. Next base: position 6,792,697 of record NZ_CP150371.1, on the reverse strand, counting down.
CCGATGGCCTCGTCGGCGATGACGATCACGCCGTGCTTCAGGTCCACGACGAAGTCGTTGTGCTGCGACTCGGTGAGCGTCGCTTCCGGCGAGAGGGGTATGACGCGCTCGAGCTCGTTCTGGTGGGTGTTCCACCCGACGAGCTTGGGCACGAGGCCAGCGGGGCGCCCCGCCGCCTTGTCCGTGGATCTGGCCGAGTCCAGCATCCACAGGACGCCGTTCTTGTCCGTGTGCAGGCCGAGCACCCAGTCCAGGCAGGCGTTGAAGTCCGATTTCCAGCGGCTGTCGGCGTTCTTGCAGCTTTGCCACTCCATGCTCGGGTACGGTGTCGTGGACTTCCGGTCCGGGTTGAGCAGCGCCACCTGCACCTCGGGACTGTAGAACGGGTGAAAGCCGATGATGACCCGGCCGTCGGGCATCTGGGTGATGCCGCCGACGCCTGTCGCGTCGAGCCGGGCATGGACCTCGAGCGTGGACTGCGGCGGCCGCGCCGGGCTTGTGCTGTCGCCGCAGGCCGCCGCGCCCGCAGCCAGGGCCGCGCCCGCGGCCAGGCTCGCGAGCTTGAGCTTGAGTTGGGCAAACCGATGCATTCTCGTCTCCTCGTCGTGTGGTCCTCCATGCTTGAGGAGCGCGCCCCGACGGACAAGCGACGACACGTGGAAACAGTTTCAGCGTTTCGTTGAAGATGGTTTGTCGAATAAGCTGTCCGTGGTGGCTGTAAAATTTTGCTCCTGCGGCTGCTCCGGGATGCGCCACCAAAAAAAGCGAGTGGACGCCTCGGAGTGGTGACTGAAAGCCAGCACCTCATCCCACCTACCCGTCGAGCTCTGGAAACGGTGATCTCGGACGTTCCGTGGCGGCGGCTCGGCGGCCCCTCGGTCGCTGAGTGATCCGCGACAAGCTCACGCGCGCCGCGCTCCGGCAGCGTCGGCGTCCGGCTTTTTATCGATTGGCTTGAAAGGCGAGTACTACAATGAGAGGCATTGCATACGGGACCATGGCCCTGGTCGCGGCGGGAGCCCTGGGTGCGTGCAGCGGGGCCGATTCGGGCGATGACGGTTCTGGTGGCGCTCCGAACGCGGGCAGCGCGTCGGGGCAGGCGTCCAGCGGGTCGTCTGGGCAGGCGTCCAGCGGGTCGTCTGGGCAGGCGTCCAGCGGGTCGTCGGCGCAGGCGTCCAGCGGCGCGTCGGGCGGTGAGGCACCCGGCACGGGCGGCACCGACACGCCAGGCGATTCGATCTGCGGTGTGACGCCGGCCGCCGCGACTGGCCACGTCAGGCTGGAGAACCTGTGCCGCGGCGTTGTCGCCGTGCGCTCGGGCGACGGCAACTTCATCAGCTGGCGCTTGATGGGCTACGAGGATCCAGGGATCGGGTTCAACGTCTACCGCGACGGCACCAAGGTGAACGACGCTCCCATCACCGACTCGACAAACTACTTCGACTCGGGCGCCCCCGGAGGCGCGAAATACACCGTCCGCGCCGTGATCGATGGGGCGGAGCAGGGCGACTCGGCCAACACGCGTGACGGGGACCCGGGCACACCCACGTGGGAGCGAAACTACCTGACCATCCCGCTCCGGACGCCCCGCGATTACAAAGCCGGTGACGCCTCTCCGGGCGATCTCGACGGCGACGGCGACTACGAGCTCGTGGTCAAGGAGCAGAACAACCCGCGCGATCCGTCGCAAGACGGCCGCACCGGCCAGCCCAAGCTCGCGGCCTACGACACCGACGGCACCTTCTTGTGGCGCATCGACCTGGGCATCAACATCCGCGAGAGCGAGCACACAACGCCCTTCGTCGTGTACGATCTGGACGGCGATGGCCGCGCCGAGATCGCCGTCAAGACCGCGCCCGGCACGCGAGACGGGAAGGGAGCGTTCCTGCACACAGGTCCCGCCGCCGCCGACGACGACGCGCGAGACTATCGCAACGGCGCGGGCAAGATCATGAGCGGGCCGGAGTATCTGACGATCTTCAGCGGCGTCGACGGCTCGGAGCTCGCGACCATCGCGTACCACGCCCCCATCACGAGCGGCAGCTTCGGCGACAACAACGGCAACCGCTCGGATCGCTACAACGCCACGCTGGCGTTCCTCGATGACTCCGGCCAACCGAGCGTCGTCATGCAGCGGGGCTACTACGCCCGGACGACGTTCGGAGCGTACAATTACCGGGACGGCAAGCTGAGCCTCCTGTGGAGCTTCGATTCGTCCGCGAACGGCAACGGCGCCTACGCTGGCAAGGGCGTTCACAGCGTGATGGCGGCGGATACGGACGGCGACCTGAGGCAGGAGATCATCCCTGGCGCCGCGACGATCGGCCCTGACGGCAAGGGCAAGTGCGCCGTCAACTTCTACGGACACGGCGACGCGCTTCACATCGCCGACCTGGTCCCCTCGCGCCCCGGGCTCGAGGTGTTTCAGCCGACCGAAGCGGACGGCGTGCCATCCTACTTCCTCCGAGATGCAGAGACCTGCGAGATCCTGTGGCGCGGCCCGAACAGCGACGGCGAGGGACCGGGGCGCGGCGCTGCCGACGACATCTCCCCCGACAACCCCGGAGGCGAGGCCTGGACCAACACAGCCGGCCTGTTCAACGCGGCGAACGGTCGCAGCATCGGCTCCCGTCCCCGCCAGGTGAACTTCCTGGTCTGGTGGGACGGCGATGAGAGCCGCGAGCTGCTCGACGGCAACACCGTCACGAACTTCGACGGCGAAGGTCGGGGCTTCACCGCGAACGGCTGCACCTCGATCAACGGCACCAAGTCGGCGCCGACGCTCAGCGCCGATCTGTTCGGCGACTGGCGCGAGGAGGTCGTGTTCCTGTGCGGCGACAGCCTGCGCATCTACACGACCGATCAGATCACCGAGCGCCGCATCTACACGCTGATGCACGATCCGCAGTACCGTGCCAACGTGTCGGCGCAGAACGCGACATACAACCAGCCGCCGCACACCAGCTTCCACATCGGCGACGGCATGAGGGAGCCCCCCAGACCCGACATCACGGTGCGGTGATGCCGGCGTGAGCCCGCTCCTGTGTCAGACGATGCCGCCGTTCGCGAAGATCGTCTGTCCAGTGACCCTCCGGGCACATCCGGCGCCGCTGCCCGGGACGCCGGCCCGGCGGCAGGCTGCCATCAGCGCCTCGACGTGATCGCGCCGCCACGAAAGGGCCGTTGACCGGACGCCCGACCGCTGAGACGTTCGTGGACGAATGATCACCCCCGACTCTCCCACCGCGCCCGCGCAGCTCCGGCCCGCGGGGCTCGTGCCGCTCGAACGCCCCGGCTTCGGCGCGGGCCTCAAGGCCATGCTGGGCGGCTACGGTTACCTCTTTCGCACGCCGGACCTCTGGCCGCTCGCGCTCGTCCCCACGGGCCTCGCGCTCGTGCTCACTGTCGTGCTCGCCATCGTCGGCGTGAAGCTCGCGCCTTCGCTCGTCGAGCTCATCGTGAGCGAGCCGGGGACGGGGGCGCTCTGGACAGCGCTCATGGTCGTGCTGCGGATCCTCTCGCTCGCGGTGGCGCTCGTGGCCGCCCTCGCGATCTCGTTCGGGCTCGCGAAGCCGCTCTCGGGGCCCGCGCTGGAGCGGATGGTGCGCAGGGCCGAGGCCGATCTCGGGGCGCCCGCGTGGCCGGAGGTCGGCTTCTTCGCGGACATGTGGCGCGCGCTGGAGTCGACGCTCGTGGCGCTCGCCTTCACGCTGCCGATCCTCATCGTCCTCGGCGTCGTGGGCTTTTTCTTCGCGCCGGCGAGCGTCGTCATCATCCCGCTTCAGCTCGCGGTGACGGCGCTCGCGGGGGCCTGGGACCTCTGTGACTGCCCGCTGTCGATCCGCGGCGTGCCCGTTGCAGCGCGGGTCGCCTTCGTGCGCCGGAACCTCGCCGCTGTGATGGGCTTCGGCTTCGGCCTCGCGCTGCTCTCGTTGTTGCCTTGCTCGCTGCTCATCGTGCTCCCGGCCGGCATCCTCGGCGCGGCTCGGCTCGTCGTCACGCTGGAGCGCTGGGAGGCCACGCGCCAGGCGCCGCGCTGAGCTCGTGCGGGCGGGGGCCGCGGCGGAGTCCGCGCCCCAGGCGAGCGCTTCAGCGATGAGGGCCCGAGGCCGTCACTCGATGACGATGGAGGAGATCTGGTCGTTTGTCGCGCCCAGGGTCGACGCGTCGGAGGTGTACTGCACCGACGTACCCGTGAACCCCGCGTCGTAGTACACAGTGACCGTGTAGCCGGCGGGCACCTGGATCGAGGAGATCCAGTCGTTCGCTACAGCGCGAGCGCGCAGGTCGATCAGGTCGTACACCCCGCGGTCGAGCATGACCGCCCTGCCGCCGAAGCCGGAGTTCTCGTACACGGTGATGCCCGAGGTGGCAGGCGGCGGAGCGTTGCCGTTCGAGTACTGTTGCCACAGGGTCTCCAGGCCGTGGCCCGTCAAGTCGACCCACGTGGCGCTCGAGTACGCCCCGGCACGCAGGATGTCGTCGAGCGCGTCGACAACAGGCGGCAGGCCCACGCGGTACGTCGCGTCCATCCACTTGAAGAAGGCGGCCGCCTCACCGTAGCCGAAGAGGTAATGCGACCCGTACGTCCACCCGCTCGGGATGGACCATCCGGCGTCATTGTTCCTGAGCCCGTAGGCGTCACGCGCGTAGTCGGCGCCCCCCTCGACGATCCAGCTGGGGACCTCGCCCAGGTACCCGAGCTGGACGACGTGCATGACCTCGTGCACGACAACGTCCGTGCCCAGCGGGTTGCCGAGCATGAACTGCCGGTTGTAGAACGTGTCCTCGTCGCTCGCCCAGGCGATGCCCGGCTCGTTGGTGATGTGCAGGCCCACCGTGGTGGCCGCGGCCGGGTTGAAGCGCTGCACGAGCTGCGGGTACACGGCGTGGAACGTGCACATCATGTCCTCGAGGATGACGCTGTCGAAGCCCGGGACCGTGGTGACGTCGAGGGTGTAGGGGCTGTCGTCGTCGCAGGCCGGATCGGGTACGCCCCCCTCGAAGTTGAGGTTGTCGAGCACGGTGAGCGCGCCGTCGTCGCTCGGCAGGCTCAGCGCCAGCGTGATCTGGAGATCCGAGTAGCTCTGTTGAAGCGCGCTCTGGAGGTAGGCCGGCACGTCGAACGAGAGCGTGCTCCACGTGTTGGCCGACACGTTCTCCAGCGAGGCCAGGTCCACCCAGGCCCTGTTCAAGTTCAGGGACGGGCTGCTCACGTACAGATGCACCTGACCCCAGGGCGCAGCCTCGGGGATCCGGATGTCGAGCGTGATCTCGTCCGTGACGCCCGAGAGGGTGGAGAGCGGCGAAGACGTCAGCTCCGCGTACATGAAGTCGCGCACCCCGAGCGCGGCCGCGCCCTGCGTGCGGTCCGTCGAGGGCTCGAGGGTCCCGGCCGACGCCGTCCAGTCGGCCACGTCCTCGAACCCGAGGACCGAGCCCTGCGTCAGCGCGAGCTCGGCTGTCTCGACCGGGTCCTCGTCCTGAGGCTCCCCGGCGACGGCGCAGGCGCTCAGCGCCCAGCACGTCAGCAAGAGGCTCCCTCGGCTCAGCAGCTTGTGTGTCGTGTGGTGAATGGATCGTAGCATATTCCTCGATGCGCGCGTGTAGGGGCGCGCCCGCGCGGGCGAATCGCTGAATCTTGCTCTCGCCGCGAGCGCGCCAGGACGGGGGCCATCGCGCCAGGCTCCCACCAGCCAATCAATGCGGCTCGGGCTCGTCGGTTCAAGCGCGGTTTACATTAATCAAGCGCTGTTTGCACTTGTTCACACGAACGCGTGTCGCGCTCCGGCGTTGTCGACATGCTCCACCGATCGCCGAGGGTGGATCCGCCGCAGAAGCGCGCTCCGCCGATGGTTGAATCGAGACCTGTCAGGGATGACCGGCGATGGCCGCGCGAGGTCATCGAGCGGGCGGCGGTGGACCGGCGCGGACGCTACGACGCTTCGTTCCGCGCGGCCTGCCGCTGCATCTCGGGGAAGCTGGCCGCGGCCTCCTGGACGTCGGTGGGGAAGTCCGAGAACTCCTGCACCTGGCGGATCTCGATCACGCCGTCGTCCGAGCAGGGGCAGCGCGACGCCCACGCGATCGCCTCTTCCTTCGACTTCACCTGGATCATCCAGTAGCCGCCGAGCACCTCCTTCGCCTCGGCGAACGGCCCGTCGGTCACCCTGGGCTTGCCCCCGGGAAACTCGATGCGCGCGCCCATCGAGGGGGGGTGGAGGCCGTCGAGGGCGAGCAGCACGCCGGCCTTCTGGAGGGACTCGTTGTACTTCATCATCGCGGCGACGGCCTTCGCGTCCGGCATGGTGCCCGGCGCTGCGCTCTCGTACCCCCTCGGGATCATCAGCATCATGAACCGCATGGTCGTGTCTCCTTCTCGTCCTGGAAGCTCGGCTTCGGGATGAACCCGGCGGGGGTGAGCCCCCGCCTCGATGGGGCGACGAACGGGGGCCCGCGCGATCGACACGCCACGCGACTTTTTTTTCCAGAAGCGTCGCCGCGCCCTCGAGCCGACAACGACGCGCCTCACCCGGCGCGCCGGTGGAGCCGCGGCGCCGAGCCCTCGAGCGCGGCGACCAGGCGCTCCGCGGCGTCGGCCGACGCGCGCCGGTACGCGATCCGCCAGGGGCGGCGCAGCGGGCCGGACGACAGCCGCTTCACCGCGAGGTCGCCGCCGCCGAGGTACCCGTCCGCCATCCACTCCGAGAGGACCGCGATCCCCATGCCGGCGCGCGCGGCGTCGATCACGGCCTCGGTGAGCGGGAAGTGCAGGAACTCGAGCCTGGGCTTCTGGCGTCCGAAGACGGTGGTCATGAACCAGCGCGCCTCGGCCGGCGGCGTGTTCGACGTGATCAGCGGGCTCTGCCGGAGGTTGTCGCGCGTGATCGACGCCCGCCCGGCGAGCGGGTGCGCGGTCGACACGACGAAGACGACCTCGTCCGAGAAGAGCGGCCGCTCCACGAGCGCGGCGCGCGCTTCGCGGGTTGCCGGCAGCGCCCCGGTGGTGAGCAGCGCCACGTCGATGTCGCCCCGGGCGAGCGCGCCGACCGGATCCCGGGTGTGCTCCACCGCGAGCTCCACCTCGAGGCGGGGCAGCCTGCGCCGGAGGTTCGCCATGGCCGAGGGCAGCCAGCGGTAGGCCGTGTAGCACTCGCACACGAGGCGGACGCGCGTCGTCGCGGCGGCCGGCGCCGCGACCTCCCGCTCGAGCTCCCGGAGCTGCGCGAGCACGAGCCCGGCGCCGGCGATGAGCCGCTCTCCCGCCGCCGTCGGCGTGAGCCCGCGCGCTGTGCGCTCGAACAGGCGCGCGCCGATCCGCGCCTCGGCCAGGGCGAGCGCCCGGCTCACGGCCGACTGCGTGATGTGCATCGCCGACGCGGCGCCCGCCGTGGTGCCGGCGGCCGAGAGCGCGAGGGCGAGCTCCAGATCGCGGACCTCGAGCAGGGGGCGAGGCGCCATCGCCGAGGGCGCAGGAAGATCGCTTATGCGTGACACGCATCGAACCTATCACGACGATGCGTTGGACGCACAGGCTTCGGAGAGGCACCTTCGTGTCGTCAGGAGGTCCTTGTTTATGAAGCTCTATTTCTCCCCGCTCGCATGCTCTCTCTCCGCGCGCATCGCGCTCTACGAGGCCGGCGCCGAGATCTCGTATGTCGAGGTCGACCCGCGAACGAAGCGCACCGAGGAGGGCGCCGATTACCGCGCGATCCACCCGCTCGGGCTCGTGCCCGCGCTCGAGATCGAGGGCGGCGAGCTCGTCACCGAGAACGCGGCGATCTTGCAGCTCATCGCCGACATGTATCCTGATGCCGCGCTCGCGCCGCGGGATCCGCCCGGTCGGGCGCGGCTCCAGCAGTGGCTCTCGTTCATCGGGACCGAGCTCCACAAGGCGCTTTACGTGCCGCTCCTGGACAGGGCGGCGCCGGCCGAGGCGAGGGCCTACGCGCTCGCGAAGGCCGAGTCGCGCCTCGGCTGGGTGGCCGGGCGGCTCGCGGGGCGGGAGTTCCTGCTCGACCGCTTCTCGGTGGCCGACGCCTACCTCTTCACGATCCTCAACTGGTCCTCGGTCACGCCGGTCGATCTGAAGACCTGGCCGGCGCTCCCCGCGTACCACGCGCGTCTCCAGCAGCGCCCCGCCGTCGCGCGCGCCTTCGCCGAGGAGCGGGCGCGCTATGCCCGGGAGATCGAGCGGCACGCGAAGGCCGCTCCTGCGCGCGCGGAGCCTGCCGTGAACGACAGGTGAGGGCGGGCTGCGCGGCCGGCGCGCGGCGTGCTCGAGGTGCGTCGAAGCGCCCGGCTCAGCCGCCGCCGGCGCCCCGGGTCGGGACGCCGAGCAGGTAGAGCTTCCTGGCCTTCCCGCGGATCACGCCCTTCTCCCACCGGTAGCCCTCGTCGCCGAGCCCCTGCAGCAGCTCATCCAGGTCGCCGAGCGTGTAGGTCCTCGCGTTCGAGACCGCGCCGTCCCACGCGAAGCACAGGGGGATGATCGGGACGAGGTAGGTGAAGACGAGCTGCCGCGCGGTCAGTGGCCTCGCCAGCGGCGTGATGAGCAGGCACATCACGAAGCTGACGGGCAGCGCCGTCCACCAGAGGAAGCGCGGGAAGCTGTTGTCGCTGATCTCGAAGATGCAGATGGGCTGTCTGCTCCGCTGGGCCGACTCCAGGATCTTCCGCGCGAGGTCCGGCTTCATGTGATGGAAGCTGCTGACCATCGTCCTGAGCCCCGCCGTCTCGCCGTCCACCCTCGTGGCGTCCAGCGGGTCGAGCCGGTACGAGACGTTGCTCCCTTCCTGGCTGTTGATGCTGCGCGCGGCTTCCGTGTTGGGGTACAGATCGGTCAGCGTCAGCGTGACGTGCTCGAGACCAGGCTTCGTGTTCAGGGTCCGCAGGACGTCGGGCATCGGCCCGCCGCTCCCGGAGCACAGGTCGATGATGCGCGACGAGCCCGACGCCTTCAGCGCCCTGGCGATGAGCTCGGCCAGCTCCTCGCTCGAGCCCAGCGCCCTGTGCATGGTCACGATCAGGCGCGTCATGCACGTCCGCAGCCAGCCCGGGAACCATGGGAAGTCTTCCAGCTCGAACAGGTGGATTCGCTTCATCTCGTCTCCCGGAGTCCGGCCTTGCGACCGTCCTTGTACGGCTCGTCCACCGTACCCAAACACGGAGCCATGAGGTCTGAAAATGAACGCGCCGCGAGCAGCTCGCCCCTGGCGCGCCGGGCGCCGGCGCTGCCCGCGCCCTGACCGGGCGAGGCGCTTCACCGTGGCGGAGCGCCGGCGGCCGCCCCGGCCAGCGGCGTCACTGGGCCGCGCAGGTCTTGCGGAGGGCGCGCGCCTTGTCGATGCACGCCGCGAGGGCGTCCTCGGCCGGCTCGTCCGGACACGCGACCTCGAAGGCGCGGAGGGCGTCGCGGAGCCCCCGCACGCCGGGGCCGCCGACACCCAGGTTGAGCTTGCGCTCGTCGTCCTCGTCGTCGTCGCCACCGGCGAGCAGGAGCGTCCCGACCACCGCCCCGACAACGACGACGCCGGTGAGGACGCCCACCACGATGACGCCTGTCTTTCCCTCCACGTCCGGCGGCTCCGCGTCCGGGAGCGACGGTGAGCCAGGCGACGGGATCGGCGGTGCCTCGAGGCCCGCGGCGAGCACCGTGGTGGCGACGCCGCCCGCGAGCCCGAGGCCGCCGATGACGAGGCTCGACAGCGTGAGCGCGCTCGGCCCCGCCCCCACGTCGGCGCGCGCGCTCGCGCTCACGCTCGCCGAGAGGCGCGCCTGCGCCGCGTTGCACACGGCATAGGCGTCGAGGCGGTGGATCTCGAGCGACGCGCGGGGCGCGGTCTCGGGCGGCAGCTTCGCCGCGAGGATGATGTCGTCCGCCGAGCGCCGGAGCGCGATCGGCTCGGGCGCTGCCTCGGCCTCCGGCGCGGCCGCAGGTCGCGTGGAGGCCTTGCCGCAGCCGGCCAGTCCACACGCGATGAGCAGGAGCGATGTACAGGACAGGACGTGATCGCGTCGCAGGGTCATGACACCACGCTACGCCGAAAGGCCGCAGCTTCGTCGAGCGAAATCGATGTCATCGCGGGCAGGCGGGCTGAGCGTGGGATGACGATGCGGCGTTTGCGGAGCGAGGAGGAGCTCAAGGAGCGATGTAGGTGGGGACGCCCGGAAGATACGCTGTCTGCACGGGCGATGGGATCATGACACCCGACCCTGCTGTCGGCCCTCCGGCGCCCGGGGGCCATGACCCGGCTCACTCCGCCTGGATCCGCGCTGCGCCGCGGCGCTACCCTGAGCCTCTCTCATGCCGCCGCCCCGACCGCCTCGTCATCACGGCCCGCGCCCTCATCACGGCCCGCGCCACGCCCCATTGCCCTCGTCCGCGGTGTCCGCGCTCATCCGGCCCGAGAGGCTCGACGCGCTGCTCGCCCCCTGGATGCCCGACGCGGAGGAGCGCGCGTTCGTCGTCCGGTGCATCGTCGGAGAGGGCCCGGTCCATCACCGCGGCGCGAGCTACACGCTGGTCTGCCTGCTCGGCCTCCTGCTCGAGGAGCTCGGGCCGGGGGAGGGCGGCGCCCCCGCGGGCGAGTCGCTGCCCGTCCCGATCCGCCTGCCGCCGCACCTCGCGCGCGGCGACGATCACGACTACCCGCTGACCCTCCCGCTCGCCCCGCTCACGCGCCTCGCCCCGGAGGGCTCGCCGGAGCTCGCCGCGCTCGTCGACTGCCTCACCGACGGCCCGCCGCACCACGCGCTCGCCAACGCCGCGATGGTCTGCCTGCTCGACGCCCTCTTCGCCCGCGCCCGCGCCGGCGCGGGCGCGGGCGGCGCGGAGACCGCCTGATGGCGCTGCCGCCGGCGCTCGGACAGGCGTTCCGGATGGTGGCCGCCGAGCTGGGCATGCGCTCGGCGTCGCGGCTCTTCGTCCGCGAGCTGATGGAGGCCGGCGGCGCCCCGCTCGTCAGCGAGGCCCGCGACGCGCTCGGGCGCGAGTTCCCCGTCCTCGACTTCATCGCCGAGCAGCGGCTCTCCGGCGGCGCCGAGGCGCCGCTCGACCCGGCGGGCGTGCTCGACGCGCTCCGCGGCGTGACCCGGCTGCTCGTCGTCGGGCTGGAGGCCGACTGCCTCGACGCGCTCGTGCCGCGGCTCTCCGGCGTCGCCACGGGCCTCGTCACCGACGCGGGCGGCCTCGATCCGGACTTCAGCCGGGTGCTCGCGAACTACGACGGGCTCATGGAGCCGGTGGGGCTGTCCGAGCTCCAGCGCTGGGCCGGGCGGAGGAGCGCGCTGCTCACCTTCGTCTACGGCACCGACGGGCACGCGGCGCACGTGAGCCCCTCGTGGCTGCGCGTCTCGGGCCCCGACGTGCGGACCCAGTTCCGCTCGCTGATCGGCTGGGACATCCTCGGCCAGCCGATGACGGTGTACCCGCGCTGGATGGTCGAGACGAGCCCGGGCGATTTCTCGCGCCTCGTGGGGCCGCCCCCGCGCGCGACCGCGCTCGAGCTCGCCGCCGCCGGCGCGGATCCCCCGCGCGCGCTCACGCCCGCGCGCGAGGCGACGTGACGACGCCCCAGGCCGCCCTCTTCACCGTCCTGCTCGGCGCCCTCCTGCTCCAGGCCCTCCTGCCGTCGCGCCGGGTGCTCATCGTCACCGGCGGCGCGGCCCTCGCCTGCCTCGCGTCGACGCTGCTCGGGGTCGCGACAACGCAGCGCTTGCTCGCCGACGTCCCCTGGGACGTGCTCGTCATCGTGGTGACGCTGGGGCTGCTCTCCCAGATCTTCGCGGCCTCGCGGTTCTTCGATCGCCTCGCGGTCGTGGCGACGCGGCTGAGCGGCGCCGATCCGTTCCGCGTCCTGCTCGTGTTCTCGGTCGCGATGTACGTCGTGAGCGGCGTCGTCAACAACCTCACGGCGCTCGTGCTCGTGCTGCCGGTGCTGCACGTGCTGCTGAAGCTCATGGGCACGCGGCAGCGGTACGTCTCCTGGCTGCTCGGCCTGCTGCTCGTCGCCTGCAACCTCGGCGGGGCCGCCACGCCGATCGGCGATTTCCCGGCCATCCTGCTGCTCGGCCGGGGGAGCATGACGTTCGGCGACTACCTCGCGCGCGCCGCCCCGGCCACGCTCTGCGCGCTCGCCGCGCTGCTCCTCGTCGTGCGCTTCGTCGTGCGCCCGGCCGCGGGCGTGCCGCGCGACCCCGTCTCGGCGCGGCTCACGCGCGCCGCGATGGAGGCGCTGCACCGGCGGGTGCGCGCCGACCGGCGCCTCCTCGCGCCGGCGGCGGCCTCGCTCCTGGCCATGGTGGCCGCGTGGCTCTTCCTGCCCGCGGAGCTCGGCGTCGGCCCGGAGCTCGTGTGCTGGCTCGGCGCCGGCGCGGCGCTGCTCATGGCGCGCAAGCTCGGCGAGAGGCTCGCGAGGACGGGGCTCGACATCGAGGCGGTGCTCTTCCTGCTCTCGCTCTTCGTGATGGTCGCGGCGGTGCGGCGCACCGGTCTCTTCGAGGAGGTCTCGCGCTCGCTGGAGCGGCTGCCGGTCGCGCCGTCGGTCCAGCTCGTCGTGTTCCTGGTGCTGGCGGGCGTGCTCACGGGGCTGTTCTCGGCGGGCCCGAGCATGGCGGCGCTGCTCGAGGTGGCCGAGTCGCTGGCCGAGCGGCTCCCGGGCCCCGCCGTCTATGTCGGCCTCGCCCTGTCGGTCTGCGCGGGCAGCTCGCTCTTCCTGACCGCCGCCACGTCGGGCCCGCTCGCGCAGGCGCTCACCGAGCGGGCCGACCTGCGGGACGTTGACGGCAGGCCCATCCGGTTCGGCTTCTTCGACTTCCTGCCGGCCGGCCTCCTGAGCTTCTCGGTCATCCAGGCGGTGGCGATCGCGTACGCGCTCCTCGCCCTGCGATGATCGGCGCGGCGAAGACCCGCAGCAGGACGTCGCGCTGCGCCCGCAGGTAGCGGATGTCCTCTTCGTAGAGCGCGGGGTGGCCCGCGGCGATGTGCGCCAGCGACGCGGCCTCGCCGGCCTCGGCCCGCGCGCGCATCGAGGCGAGCAGCGCCGCGAGCCGGTCGGCGACGGCGTCGAGCAGCGGGGCCCCGGGCTCGACGCCGTAGGCGCGGCAGAAATGGGCCACCTGCCGCGCCTGCTGCTCCGGGCTGCCGGCGCTGTCCGGGTTGGTCGGCGCGTGGAGCGGGGCGAACCGGTAGACCGCGTACGCCAGATCCCACAGCCGCGGGCCCGGGTGAGCGACGTCGAAGTCGAAGAAGCCCACCACCCGGCCGTCGCGGACGACAGCGTTGTAGGGCGCGATGTCGCCGTGGCAGATCACCTCGGCCGGCGACCGGGCCGGAAGCTGCCACCGATCGTCCGGCCCGGGCACGAACGTCGCGCTCGCGTCGTGGAAGCGGCGCAGCAACGTGGCGGCGGAGGTCAGGAGATCGGGAGTCCGCAGCGCGGCCGGAAGGGGGTTGTGCACGTCGCCCTCGAGGAACGAGAGCACCTCGTTCCCCTCGTCGTCGTACCCGAGCGGCTCCGGCGCCGCGTCGAAGCCCGCTGCCCGCAGGTGCCGCAGCAGCCGGTGGATGGCCGGCGCCGCCGCGCTCGCGGGCCGGTGGACCCTGTCGCCGCGCCGGCGCACGGTGTTGATCCCGCCCTGGAATACCGTCTCTTCCACCACCTCCGCGGCCATGCCGCGCCATCCTGTCACGCGCGGGCGGGGCCGGTCGAGGGGTGGTCTCGAGGTCCTACCGGTCGCGGGCGACCGCGAGGGGCGGCGTCTTCGGGGACGTGGCGGGGAGGTCGGAGTCGGAGGCGGGGAGGTCGGAGGCGCGGGCGGCGATGTCGCGGGGGCAGGCCTCGGTCGAGGCCTGCTCCCCGCGCGCCCGCGGCCGACGGGTCAGTTGGGGATGCTGTCGAACTGGCAGGTCAGGCTGCAGCCGTCGCCGCCCATGCGGTTGCCGTCGTCGCACTCCTCGTAGAGGCTCTGCAGCCGACCGTCGCCGCAGTACGGGCCGTAGACGCAACCCGGCGCGCACTTGCCATAGCCGCCGGTGTTGTTGCCGTCGCCGTCGTCGCACTGCTCGGCGCCGTTGCGGATGCCGTCGCCGCAGCGCGGGCCGAGCTGGCAGCGCGGGCCGCACTCGCCGTAGCCGCCGTCGTTCACGCCGTCGTCGCACTGCTCGCCGGCCTGGACGACGCCATCGCCGCACTGCGCGCCGAGGCGGCAGTTGTTGCTGCAGCCCGTCGCCGCGTTCGGCGGGTCGCACTGCTCGCCCCACGCGTCGTCGACGCGGTTGTCGCCGCACCGCGCCGCCGGGGTGCAGTTGGGCAGGCAGCTCCCGTAGAAGCCGTCGTTCACGCCGTCGTCGCACGTCTCGGCGCCGCTGATCACGCCGTCGCCGCAGTACGGACCGTACTTGCATTCCACGGTGCAACCGCCGTAGATGCCGCTGTTCATCTCGCCGAGGTCGCAGTCCTCGTCCTCGGGCTGGACGATGGCGTCGCCGCAGCGCGGGCCGAGCAGGCAGCTCGGCTCGCACTGGCCGTACCCGCCGTCGTTGATGCCGTCATCGCACTCCTCACCGAACTGCGACTGGACCACCCCGTCGCCGCAGTGCGAGGCGAAGCGGCAGCTCGCGCAGGTCGGGTCGGCCGCGTTGTCGCACTCCTCGCCCCAGTCCGCGTCGACGCGGTTGTCGCCGCACCTCGGCGCCGGCGCGCAGCCCGGGGCGCAGGTGCCGTACGTGCCGTCGTTCACGCCGTCGTCGCACGCCTCGGTGCCGTTCTTGACGCCATCGCCGCAGTACGGCGCGTACCTGCAGGTGGGCGTGCACCCGCCGTAGGCGCCGGTGTTGCGCCCGTCGCCGAGATCGCATTGCTCCTCGCCGGGCTGCACGATGCCGTCGCCGCAGCGGGGCCCGTACACGCACGAGGGGCCGCACTGGCCGTACCCGCCGTCGTTCACGCCGTCGTCGCACTCCTCGCCGTGGTCCGGCTGCGTGACGCCGTTGCCGCATTGCGAGGCGATCTGGCAGTTGACGCAGTTCGGGTCGGCCGCGCTGTCGCACGCCTCGCCCCATTCCACGTCGACGCGGTTGTCGCCGCACCTCGGCGCCGGCGTGCAGCTCGGGTTGCAGGTGCCGTAGGCGCCGTCGTTCACGCCGTCGTCGCACCCCTCGGCGCCGTTCCTGACGCCGTCGCCGCAGTACGGACCGTAGCCGCAGGAGCGCGTGCACCCGCCGTAAGCGCCGGTGTTCCGCTCCTCGCCGAGGTCGCAGCTCTCCTCCTCGGCCTGGACGATGCCGTCGCCGCAACGAGGCCCGCTGACGCACGAGGGGCCGCACCGGCCGTACGCGCCGTCGTTGACGCCGTCGTCGCACTCCTCGCCGAACTCCGGCTGCACGATGCCGTTGCCGCACTGCTCGGGGATCCGGCAGTTGACGCAGTTCGGGTCGCTCGCGCTGTCGCACTCCTCGCCCCAGTCCGCGTCGACGCGGCCGTCGCCGCACCGCGGGGCGCGCGTGCAGTTCGGGTTGCAGGTGTCGTACGCGCCGTCGTTGATGCCGTCGTCGCACTGCTCGGAGCCGTTCACCGTGCCGTCGCCGCACGACGGCCCGATCTCGCACGACGTCGTGCAGCCGCCGTAGCCGCTCGCCGTGTTGCCGGCGCCGAGGTCGCACGCCTCGTACGGGGCGTTGACAGCGCCGTCGCCGCAGCGGGGCGGGGCCACGCACCCCGGCGCGCAGGCGCCGGACGCGTTGGCGTACGTGCTGTTGTTGACGCCGTTGTCGCACGCCTCGGGGCCGTTCCGGATGCCGTCGCCGCAGTACGGCCCGAGCTGGCAGTTGTTGCACTTGCCGTAGCCGGTCCCGTTCGCGCTGCCGTCGTCGCACTCCTCGCCCGGCGTCACCACCGGCGGCTCGACGCCGCACTGCGGCGTGCAGACCGACTTGCCGGCGCTGAAGCCCGCCAGCGTGAGCTGGTAGTTCGACCCGGTGACGTGGCGCTCGGCCTGGAACACCGCGATCTCGTAGACCTTGCCGTCCTCGAGGTTCAGGTCGATGACCCGGGGCGTGCGCGGCGTGGGGCAGTTGTCCTCGGCGCAGGGGGTCACGCGCGCGTCGCCGTTGTCGAGGATGGTCACGCTCTCCTGGTTGCGCTGGTGGATGCCGCCGATGTCCGCGGTCAGCGTGTTCTTGATGAACACCCAGACGTCGTCGTCACCGAAGAACGTGAGCACAGGGTCGGGCGCCCCGGGGTCCGAGTTGAACTGGAACCAGTAGCGGACCTCGCTCGTGAAGTAGAAGTTGTGCCGCTGGCCTCCGTCGCCGTTCTGCTGCAGCTCCAGGCCGCTGGCGACAAGGCTCTCGAGCACGGGATCCCCGCCGGGCGGGTTGAGGTCGAGCGGCCAGAACGGCTCCCGCTCGTACACGAAGGTGCCGGGGCCCGTCTCGAGCAGGTCGATCGTGGTGATGAACGTCCTGTTGAAGTTGGGGTTGTCCCGGTACCACCACTGGAAGTTGGTCTGCCCCGTGGTCCAGCCGTTCGCGGCCGACGGCACGAGCGGGCCGGCCCCGCGGACGTTGAAGGGCTTACCGTCGCCGTCGAGCGTCGTCCGGACGGTGCCGTCGATCTGCGCGCCGTCGGGGGTGATCTCGAAGTCGAGGTGCCCGCGGAGCGCGTCGCTCTGGTTGGCGTCGCAGGCGCCGTTGGCCGTGGCGCTGAAGGTGTTGGTCGTCGGGCAGTAGCCGATGAAGTCGCGCAGGACCATCGGCAGCCGCATCTCGGTTGTCTCCACGGCGCACTCGTAGCCGGCCTCGATCTCGCACTCGGCGGAGCAGCCGTCGCCGCTGTCGTTGTTGCCGTCATCGCACTGCTCGGTCGCGTCGCCGGGCAGGAGGATGCCGTCGCCGCACTCCGAGAGGCACGCGCCCGCCGGGCAGTTCGGCTCCCGCTTGCAGTCCGGCGTGCAGCCGTCGCGCCACATGTTGTTGCCGTCGTCGCAGACCTCGGTGCCCTCGACGATGGCGTCGCCGCAGAACGAGTAACCCGTGCAGTCCTGGGGCTCGCCGTCGTCGCACACCCGGCCCGGCTCGAGCTTGCAGGTCTCGTCGCAGCCGTCGCCGGGGAAGAGATCGCCGTCGTCGCACTGCTCGGCGCCCATCCTGATGCCGTCGCCGCAGACGGTCTTGCAGGGGAAGCCGACGCGCGAGCAATCCCACCCATCCTCGATGAGCTGGCAGTCGGCGCTGCAGCCGTCGCCGTCGGCCGGGGGCTCCTGGCCGTCGTCGCACGACTCGGTGCCGCCGATGACGCCGTCGCCGCACACGGGCGGCGCGGGCGGGGTGCAGCGCCCGCCGGTCGGCGGGCACGTCCAGCCGAGCTCGAGCTTGCACTGCGCGGTGCAGCCGTCGCCGCCGACGGGGCTCGTGTTGCCGCCGTCGTCGCACTGCTCGCCCGGCTGGACCACGCCGTCGCCGCAGAACGTCCGCCGCGTGCAGGGCTGGCCAGGCCGGCAGATCCAGCCGTCCTCGAGCCGGCAGTCCGCCGTGCAGCCGTCGCCGGACGCCGGCGGATCGTCGCCGTCGTCGCACTGCTCGGCGCCGTTCACGCGGCCGTCGCCGCACCGGTGGAGGAGGACGCAGGGCTCACCCGGCCGGGGGCACGCATAGGACGCGTCGAGCGCCTTGCAGTCCGCGCTGCAGCCGTCGCCGTTCGCCGTGTTGCCGTCGTCGCAGACCTCGCCCGGGTTCACCACGCCATCGCCGCACCGGAGCGTCAGCTCGCACGGCCGCCCGGGGGTCGGGCAGATGTAGAACGCCTCCTGCCGGCACAGGCTCGAGCAGCCGTCGCCGCCGGCCGTGTTGCCGTCGTCGCACTGCTCGCCCGTCTCCCTGGCGCCGTTGCCGCAGACCGGGAGCCGGGTGCACGGATAACCCGGTCGGCTGCACTGATACCCTTCCTCGCGCGTGCACGTCGCGCTGCAGCCGTCGCCGGACGCGGGCGGGTCGTCGCCGTCCTCGCACTCCTCGCCGTTGTTCACGCGGCCATCGCCGCACCGGAAGGGGAGGGTGCACGGCTCGCCAGCCCGGGCGCACACGTAGAGCCCCTCGATCGCGCCGCAATCGGCCCTGCAGCCATCGCCGCTCGCCGTGTTGCCGTCGTCGCAGACCTCGCCCGGGTTCACGACGCCGTCGCCGCACCGGATCGTCAGGTCGCAGGGCTGTCCCGGCCTCGGACAGGTGTAGAACGACTCTTGCCGGCAGAGGCTCGAGCAGCCGTCGCCGCTCGCGACATTGCCGTCGTCGCACTGCTCGCCGCGCTCGAGGAGCGCGTTGCCGCAGACCGGCAGGAGCTCGCACGCCTGCCCCGGCCTCGGGCACACGTAGCCCGGCTCGCGCATGCACTCCGCGCTGCAGCCGTCGCCGGACGCCGGCGGGTCGTCGCCGTCCTCGCACTGCTCGCCGTTGTTCACGCGGCCATCGCCGCAGCGGTAGAGGCGGATGCAGGGCTCACCCGGGTCGGGGCACGCGAAGAGCGGATCCAGCACCCGGCAATCGGCGCTGCAGCCGTCGCCGCCCGTTGTGTTGCCGTCGTCGCAGAGCTCTCCGGGGTCGACCGCGCCGTCGCCGCACCGGATCTGCAGCTCGCAGGGCTGGCCCGGGGCGGGGCAGGTGTAGAACGACTCTTGCCGGCAGAGGCTGGAGCAGCCGTCGCCGCCCGTTGTGTTGCCGTCATCGCACTGCTCGCCGCTCTCCTTCTCGCCGTTGCCGCAGACGGGCTGGCGCTCGCAGGGCTGGCCGGGCCGCGAGCACACGAAGCCCGGCTCGCGCGTGCACGTCGCGCTGCATCCGTCGCCGGAGGTCTTGTTGCGGTCGTCGCACTGCTCCGAGCCGTTCACGCGGCCATCGCCGCAGTCGTAGAGCAGCGTGCACGGCTCGCCCGGCTTCGGGCAGACGTACGAGGGGTCGACGAAGTAGCAGTCGGCGCTGCAGCCGTCGCCGTCGACGGTGTTGCCGTCGTCGCAGAACTCGCCCGGATCGACGGCGCCGTCGCCGCACGCGATCGTCAGCACGCACGGCGCGCCGGGGGTCGGACACTCGCAGTAGGGCTCGATCTCGCACAGACCGGAACAGCAGTCGCCGGGCAGGCTGTTGCCGTCGTCGCACGCCTCGCTGGCCTGGTTGATCTCGCCGTCGCCGCAGGCTGGCTCCTGCGGCAAGTTGCACTCCTCGGGCGGGTTCTCGCCCTCGCAGGGGTCGGGCCTGTCGCCCCCGGCCCCGCTGCTGGAGCCGACGCCGACACCGAAGTCGCTCCCGCCGCCGCCGCCGGTGTCGCCGGTGCTGCTGGAGACCGCGCCGCTCCCCGCGCCGCCCACGCCGCCTGTGGAGGGTGCATCCCCCCCGCAGGCGGCAGTTGCTTGAAGTAAGCCCACCGCCAGAGCCAGATAAGACGTTCTCAAACTCACGACACACCTCGACGAACACGAGCGAATGCGCTCGGGCAGGAAGTCGACGACCCTCGGCCAGGGTAGATCGGGCGCGCCTCGCACCTCTAGCCGAAAATCACTCCATCCAGCGCGACTCGGCGCATCCCCACGACGTCTCGCCACGGCGTCTCTCCACGGTGGATTCCACCGCGCGACGCGGACGAATGACGCGCATTGCGCGACGCGGCGAGGCCGGACTCGGCAGCTTCCTCATCCTCCTGGAGGGTCGACCGAGGGGGATCCGGCGCCACAACCTGGTTCGTGCTTGACAGCCAGGCATCCCCCGGACGTCGATAAATAGTTTGAGCACAAAGTATATGTGCGACCGGAGGAGGGCACGCGGAGACGCGTCCGCGGCGGGCCCGCCGCGCCGAGCCTGTCATGCGTTCGTCGTCGAACTTTCTGCCCGGTGCGGCAACCCGACGACGACCTATCGTTCAAACGGTTCGCCTCGCTTGATCAAAATGTGGGGACCCGGCATCCTCGAACGATGCAGGTTCTCTCTCCGTCTCGTTGGTCGCTGGGTACCCTCGCCGCTTGCCTGACTGCCGCGGCCTTCACGGGCTGTTCCGGTTCCGGGGAGGTGAAGGACGACGGCGGGAGCGGCGGATCGATCGCAGGATCCACCAGCGGGAGCGGGAGCGGTGGCCAACCGGGCGCCGGGGGCGGGGACGGGGGCGCTGCCCCTGCTAGCGGAGGCGTCACGGGGAGCGGCGGCGCGAGCAGCAGCAGCGGGCTCCCTGGTGCAGGCGGAGCGACGGGTGGAGGTGGCTCTGCCGGCGACGGCGGCGCGTCCACGGGCGGCGCCACGGAAACCTGCCCGCCAGCGACACCCCTGACCGGAGGCATGGAGTATTGCTCCAACCGCCGAGGCAGTGCGGGCAACGGTTACGGTTATGAGCTCTGGGCGGAAGGTGGCGGGTCGGGCTGCATGACCGTGCACGGCGTCGACGCCACGTTCAGCGCTGAATGGAACGACGTCGAGGACTTCCTGGCGCGCGTCGGGCTCGACTTCAACCAGACCCGGAAGCACACCCAGATCGGCACCATCTCGGCGGAGTTCGCGCATACCAAGACGGAGGAGGACGGCGGCTTGACGTACATCGGCATCTACGGCTGGACCGTCAACCCGCTTCGCGAGTTCTACATCCTCGACGATTGGGGGAGCGAAAAGCCGGGGGGTTTCTCTTCCGACGGCACGCCGCGGGACGAGGTGGGCACGCTCACCGCCGATGGCGAGACCTACGACGTGTGGAAGAAGACCCGCGTGAACAAGCCGGCCATCACGGGTCCGAGTGAAACGTTTGACCAGTATTTCAGCATCCGGCGGACGGCTCGCACGTGCGGCACCATCTCTGTTTCCGAGCACTTCACCCGGTGGGAAGGGCTCGGCCTTTCCCTGGGGAACCTGCACGAGATCAAGCTGTTGATCGAGGCCCAGTTCAACAGCGGGACAGTCAAATTCACGACGGCGAAGTTCGTCGTGAAATGAGCGAAGGCGGTCGCCGAGCGCCGCGGCGCACAGGCTCGGATCCTCGAAGGCGCGGCTGACATGGAGCCGCGCTGCTCCGCGACATCGGTGATGCCCCGGAGCGATGCTGGCGGCTCACCTCGCCGACTCTCGTAGCGGCGCTCGACCTCGGGCAGGGCGGCCTGGGCGACGCAGAGCACGGACTCGACCAGATCCACCGCGCCGTTCGGATGATCGATGTCGGGCTGCGCCTCGAGCAGCGCTGCCGCCGGGTTCTCCGAGATAGCGATCCTCCCTTCGGCCACGCTGCCTGTCCCCGCCTCGTCCGGAGCAGGGCTGTCGAGCTCGAGGAGCCGGATTGGCTCCATCCGTGTCCCGTTCGCGGTGTCCACCGGGCGTCGCACGGTGATGACGCCCCCGTGATGGACGCCCTCCGCGCTCAGCCGGCGGGCGGCGGCGTCGGGGTCGGGGGTCTCGAAGACGAGGATGTGCAAGCCCTGGAATCGCGCGAGGCACGCGGCGAGCCTGGCGACGGTGCTGCGGATGGACTCGGTGATCCGCGCCAGGTGCTCCGGGGGAGCCTGGAGGGGGATGCGCTTTGCGTCGCTCGGGAGGCGGTCGGGATCGTCGTTGTCGATGCAGCTCACGAGCTCGACGAAGCTGCGCGGGAAGTTGGCGTGGGTGTTCGTCTGTCGTCGGGGACGGGTAAGCCCGGCAGTCCGTCGATGCTCGTCGTGTTCTTCTCGAGGCGGTAGCGCGAGAGGCCCTCCGGCCCCTTGCGGTCTGCCCATTTCGACAGCGTGTCCCGCTCGCCCTCGTACGCCATGTGCGGCACGGCGTAGCCGCACGACGTGGCGATGCGCTCTAGCGCGACGCGGATCACCGACCGGACGCCTTGAAATGGCGGGAACAGGCCCGCCAGCGCGTCGAAGCGCGGGTCTCCGGGGAAGATCGGCTCTCCGCGGCCCTGGAGGCGCAGGATGCGCGGCGGGCCGGAGAACGCGCAGAACATCAGCGTGATGCGGCCGTTGTCGCGCAGGTGCGCGATGGTCTCGACGCCGCTGCCTGTCAGGTCGAGGTACGCCACGGTCCGCGGGTCGAGGACGCGGAAGGTGTCGTGCCCCTTCGGCGACACGTTGACGTGCCCGCCGTCGCCCGAGGGCGCGGAGGCGACGAAGAAGAGGCGCTGCTCGGCGAGGAAGCCGGTGAGATCGTCGTCCAGCTCGGAGAAGGTTCGTCCCATGAGTCCTCGTGTGGTCCAGGGGTGCGCCGGGGCGCTCGGCGGCGCCTGTCGACGGACGATGCAGCGGCGGCCATGGCTTGCGGCCGCGTCACACGGTGCTGTAGGGCGCGCGCGGCGCCGCGGGGAGGGGCAGGCGGGCGACGTGGCAGCATGGGGCGGGCGGCGACCGATGAACCGTTCCAGCGTGACCCGATAGGCTTACCAGGAATGCCGCCCGGAGCCTGAGCCGCTTTCGGCTCAGGAGCGCGTTCGCTCGCTGCTTGACGAAGGCAAGAGGGCGGAGGCGATCCGGACCTGCCGTGAGGCGTATCCGGATGTGGGCATGAAGGCCGCCTGCGACGCCGTGGAGGCGATAGGGCTCGATGCTCCGTATCACCGGACGCCCCGTCATGGAGAGTGAGGTGTTCGTGTGAATGACCACACGACAGGGGCGGCTCATGGATCGGCGCCGAGGTGGGGATAAGGACGAGAACCAACGAGGATCGCTGCTCTTGCGACAGGAAGCGAGTATCTAACAGCCCTGCATTTTTCTTGATCGGGTTCGGCGCCGAGACAGTTACAATGTGATCTCGAGCTGCAAGAAGAGTGTTCGAAGCGCGGTCCGGCGTTCCCGGTGGGGGAAGACGCGGGACGACCGTTCGAGCACGCCCATGCCGAGCCCTATCGACCCAGCGAGGCCAGCGATGTCCTTTCGACCGATCACGTTCAAGCTGCTCACCGGAACCGCCTTGCTGCCGCTGCTCGTGGCGTGCGGATCAGGCACCTCCGACGGATCGTCGGAAGCGGGCGGCGGGGGGGCAGGCCCGAGCACGGGGAGCAGCGACTCCGCCGCGAGCGGCCCGGGCGCGGGCACAGGCGGTGATGAAGGAAGCGCGAGCGCAGGTGGAAGTGGATCCGGCGGCGCCGACGGGGGCGGCACCGTCGAGGACAGCGGCGCGCGCTGCGCCAGGCCGACGTTGCCTGCCGCGTCGTCCCTCCCGGCGTACGAGACCCATCACGACCCGTTCCTGATGCTGGACGGCTCACGCATCACGAAGAGGTCGGAGTGGGCGTGTCGACGCGCGGAGATCAAGGCGCAGGTCGAGGAGTACGAGTCCGGGCCGAAGCCCGCTGTCGCCAGGGAGAACGTCACGGGCGCGTTCTCGGGCAAGACGCTGACCGTCGACGTCAAGGAGGGCGCGAAG
Organism: Sorangium sp. So ce176; assembly: GCF_051519835.1. Taxonomy (NCBI): domain Bacteria; kingdom Pseudomonadati; phylum Myxococcota; order Polyangiales; family Polyangiaceae; genus Sorangium; species Sorangium sp. So ce176. The sequence continues at coordinate 6,769,326 of NZ_CP150371.1, read as the reverse complement.
AGCGTCTCCTTCTCGATCGACATCAACGCCCCTGCCGGAGCGCCTTCCGGTCCGATACCGCTCCTCATCAGCCTCGCGGGCTTTGGCTTCATCACCCTGGACACGAGCGTGTTCACCTCGAACGGCGTCGCGACGGCGGTCTTCAACAACAACGAGATAGGCGCCCAGAGCGGCGGCGGCTCGCGCGGGACGGGCAAGTTCTATGACCTGTATGGCAAGGATCACCCGGCCAGCTCGATGATCGCGTGGGCCTGGGGGGTCAGCCGGATCATCGACGCGCTGGAGAAGACCCCGGCAGCCAACATCGACCCGCGGCGCATCGCCGTGACGGGGTGCTCGCGGGATGGAAAAGGCGCGCTCACGGCGGGCGCGTTCGACGAGCGCATCGCGCTGACGATCCCCCAGGAGTCGGGCGCGGGAGGCTCGGCGAGCTGGCGCGTGTCGCAGGCAGGAAAGAACGCCGGAGAGAACGTGCAGACCCTGTCCCATGCGGCCGGTGAGCAGCCCTGGTTCCGCGCGGACTTCGGGTCGAACTTCGGCAGCAAGGTGGACAACCTCCCCTTCGACCATCACATGGTCATGGGGCTCGTCGCGCCGCGCGCGCTGCTCGTGCTCGACAACAAGATCGATTGGCTCGGCATCGACAGCACCTTCACGGCCGGGTCCATCGCCCACGCGATCTGGGAGGGGCTCGGCGTGCCCGACAGGATGGGCTACTGGCAGCTCGGGGGCCACGAACACTGCCAGTTCCCCTCCGCGCAGCGGGCGATGCTCGAGGCGTACGTGAAGAAGTTCCTCGTCGGAGGCGGCACCGACGACACCAACGTGCTCGAGAGCGACGGGGCGACGGCCGACCTGGACCGGTGGATGGAGTGGACGCCGCCGAGCCTCGAGTGATCGCGCTGCTCGCCCTGGCCCCGTGGACGCGGCGCCCGAGCTCGCCGAGCTCGACCTCGGCCTGCTCCATGTCAGCCTTCAGGGGGAGCGCGCAGCCGCGCCAGCCACACGCGCAGGGCGGCGGGCTGACGTTTCTGCGCGTCGACGGAAGCGGGCGTGACGCCCGGCCCCGGACCGGGTAGACCGACGCCATGCGCCGAGCGGTGACGGGCTACCATCAGGACGACGCGAGCGACTGGATAGCCGAGCTGAGCTGTGGCCATGGCCAGCACGTCCGGCACAACCCGCCCTTCTTCCTGCGCCCCTGGGTGCTCACGCCCGAGGGCCGCGCGTCCATGCTCGGAACCGAGCTCGACTGCGTGCGCTGCGATCGGCTGGAGATGCCCGACGGGCTTGTCGCGTACAAACGAACGGCAGAGTTCGACGAGGGCACGATCCCGGGCGGCCTGAGAAAGAACCACGCGACAAAGCCCGGTGTGTGGGGCGTCATCCACGTCGTCTCGGGGCGGCTCCGCTATCGCATCGACGGCCTCGGCGGTCGAGAGATGCTGCTGGACACGGGATCCCCCGGGACCGTCGTGCCCGAGGTGCTGCACCACGTCGACCCCGACGGCCCAGTGCGGTTCTTCGTGGAGTTTCACCGCAAGGCAGGGTGATCCGCCCGGCCGGGGGGCCGGCGGAGCGCTCAGGCCCGCCTGCGCCGCGGAGGCGGACGAGCACCGCGCAGCGTCGCGCGAGACGAGCTCCAGCGGGTGTGGCCTGAAGAGAGCCCCCTCGATGCCCTCGTTCTCTGATGTGGGCCTCCGTCGCGCGGGGTGTCTGCGTGTGAGTCTGTCTCCGACAGGCGTCGTGGTTGCCAGGCATCGGGTCGGCACAGGCCCGCGAATGCAGCCGTGATCAAAAGCGCGGTCGCCGGGAATCTTGGACTCTAACAATGGCTCGGTGGAGCTCGCAGGCGCCTTGCTTGTTGACAACTCCGTTTTGAGTAGAAGCCTGCGGCTCGACCGAACTTATCCTGGAGAATCTTAATGCGCGTCACTCGCCTGCTTGGCTACATGTCCGCTTCTTTGGCTTTCGGCATGCTCGCGTGCACCGTCGAGCCCATCGAGGATGAGGAGTTCGACCAGCTCGACTCCGCCGTGCTCAGCGCGGACGGCTCGGTGGAGGCGCTGCTCGCGATTCAGTCGGATTGGGGAAGCGGCTACTGCGCGAACGTGAAGGTCACGGGCCGTAGGGCCGTCACCGGCTGGAGCGTGGTCGTGGCGCTCAACGGCTCGACGAACCCGGCGCCTTGGAACGTGAACGTCACGCCGGGAAGCGGGCAGTTCACTGCCAGAAACGTGGCCCACAACGGAACGCTGGCTGCTGGCCAGACGGCGGAGTGGGGTTTCTGCGGCAGCGGCTCCGGGCGGCCTTCGATCGCATCGGTCAGCAGCACCGGCGGAACGGGCACCTCCTCCTCGTCGAGCAGCAGCACGAGCGCGTCGTCGAGCAGCAGCACGAGCGCGTCGTCGAGCAGCAGCACGAGCGCGTCGTCGAGCAGCAGCACGAGCGCGTCGTCGAGCAGCAGCTCGGGGATGGGCGGCGGCGGCGGCGCGGGCGGGGCCGGCGGCTCCGGCGGGGCCGGCGGCTCCGGCGGCGGGGGTGGAAGCGGGGGCGGGGGTGGCGGCGGCGGCGGTGGCGGCTCAGGCGCCGTCGAGGACAGCGGCGCGAGCTGCCCCAGGCCGACGCTGCCTGCGGCGTCGTCCCTCCCGGCCTTCGAGACCCATCAGGATCCGTTCCTGAACGTGAGCGGTTCGCGGATCACGAGGAAGTCGGAGTGGGCGTGCCGACGCGCGGAGATCAAGGCGCAGGTCGAGGAGTACGAGTCCGGACCGAAGCCCATGACGTCCAAGGACAAGGTCACGGGTACGTTCTCGGGCAGGAGGCTGACGGTCAACGTCAGCGAGGCATCGAAGAGCATCTCCTTCGGCGTCGACATCAACCGGCCTGCCGGCGCGCCCTCGGGCCCGATTCCGCTCGTCATCGGCATCGGCGGCAACAACCTCGACCAGAGCGTCTTCACCTCGAACGGCGTCGCGACGGCCGACTTCAACAACAACGAGATGGGCGCCCAGAGCGGCGGCGGCTCGCGCGGGACGGGCAAGTTCTATGACCTGTACGGCAGCAGCCACGCGGCCAGCTCGATGATCGCGTGGGCCTGGGGTATCAGCCGGATCATCGACGCGCTGGAGAAGACCCCGGGAGCCAACATCGACCCGAAGCGCATCGCCGTGACGGGGTGCTCGCGGAACGGCAAGGGCGCGCTCACGGCGGGCGCGTTCGACGAGCGCATCGCGCTGACGATCCCCCAGGAGTCGGGCGCCGGTGGCTCGGCGAGCTGGCGCGTCTCGCAGGCAGGAAAGAACGCCGGGGAGAACGTGCAGACCCTGTCGAGCGCGGCCGGCGAGCAGCCCTGGTTCCGCGCGAACTTCGGGTCGAACTTCGGCAGCAGGGTGAACAACCTCCCCTTCGATCACCACATGGTCATGGGGCTCGTCGCGCCGCGCGCGCTGCTCGTGCTCGACAACAAGATCGATTGGCTCGGCATCGACAGCACCTTCACGGCCGGGTCCATCGCCCACGCGATCTGGGAGGGGCTCGGCGTGCCCGACAGGATGGGCTACTGGCAGCTCGGGGGCCACCAGCACTGCCAGTTCCCCTCCGCGCAGCGGGCGATGCTCGAGGCGTACGTGAAGAAGTTCCTCGTCGGAGGCGGCACCGGCGACACCAACGTGCTGAAGAGCGACGGGGCGCGGGCCGACCTGGCCCGGTGGATGCGGTGGACGGCGCCGCGCCTCGAGTAACGCTCCTGGCGCAGGGTCGCCCGGTCGCGCAGGCGACCGGACGACCGGACCGCCGGCCGCACCGCAGCGGCGCGCATCCGAGGGGCGCCAGCGCACAATCGGCTGCCGGCACCGGCGCGCCAAGGCGCACGCTGGCACAACCGTGGCACACACACCCGCTCCGCGACGCCGTTTGCCGCGGCTTCTCCCCGCCTCCAGGCTGGCGCTGGTCCTGCATTGGAGGGCGCGATGACCAGACTCACTTCGACTCTCTGTGTCCTGGCGCCGCTCCTGCTGGCCGCCTGCGATGTGACCTTCATCGATGGCGGCACGAACGAGGGCGGCGCGACCGACCCCGGCGACCCGTCCGGCGAGGACGACTCGGCGGTACACGGGGGCAGCGGCGGCTCGGATGGCGGCGCTGTGCCGGGCGATCCGCTGCCGGCCATCGCGCTGACGCGCGCGCAGCAGGACGTGCTCTGGGACGAGTACTGGGCGAGCCAGGATGACGTCGGGACGAGCTCGAGCGTCGGGGGTGGCGGCGCGGCGCTCGATCCCAACGATCTCTTTCTGCGTGTGTCGGATCTCGGCGAGTCGTGCGGCTCGGCGATGGCGCGCCTGACCTGCGGCGGGCACTGGGAGATGCGCCTCGTGCTGCCGAGCGCCTACCAGCATGTCGGCGTCTACGACCTGGAGGATCCCGGGCTCATGTACTACAGCGGGATGAGCGTGACAGGCGAACCCCACGCTCCGGGATCGGACGAGTGCGGGGGAGGAGGTGGGTCGATCGGACCGGGCACGCTCGAGATCCTCTCGATCGACGCGTCCGAGGTGCGGTTCCGGGTCACCCTCGACGCGTTCTGGGACGTCGATCCGAGCGGCGAGTACACAGCTCCGCGCTGTCCGTGAGGTACGGCGTCGGCTAACGGCACCCGGAGCCCCGAGGCGCGCGCCGCCTCCCGCAGGAGCGGAACCGATTGTGGGAATCGGGATCCCTTCAGGACTCGCTTCATGGTCATACCTCTCGGCTCGGCCTCGCGAGGCGGCGAGTCGCCCCCGAGGAGCGCCTTCTGCCAGTACACGGCTCGTGCCAGTCCCGGACGCACGCGGCCGGAGCTCGTTTCAGCGGCGGTTCGAGGGAGCAGCGCTCTCCGCAGCGTTGCGCCTGTTGCACCCGTGTTGCGCCTGCGCAGGCCGGTGATCCGCTCCTCCGACGCCCGCAGCGCGCGTGATCGTCGAGCGTGCGCCGCCGTTGTGCTCGTTGCTCCGGGCGTCGTCCACGAGGGCGATCCCCGGACGCGCCCTCGTCCAGCCGCCCAGCTCGAGGACCCTGCGCCCGCGCTCGCCCGGCGGAAGGGGAGGTTCTCCGTCCTCCTGGGAAAGCGACGCTGTATCAATAACTCCCCCGCGCATTGAAGGAGCCTCATCCTGCACCGGGCGAGAAACGGGTAGCGCTGGAACCCTGTGCGTCAGTAGGATGACGAGATATTGAACTTTGGGTGAGGTTAACTGTGGAAAATACCATCTTGGGTAAACGCACAAGCTTTGCCGGGCTTCACGGATCCATCTCGGTCGCGATCCTCGCGCTGGGCGTCGCCTGTGCCCCAGCACCGGAGGCGATACCGCAGGACGGCGCCGGAGGCGCGACGGTGGCAAGCTCATCGAGCACCTCAGGCGCGGTGGGGGGCGGCTCCGCGTCGTCTGGCGGCCCGGGCGGCGGGACCGCGGCAGGGACCGGTGAGACGACAGGGACCGGCGGATCGGGCGGCGAGGCGACCGGGACCGGCGGCTCTGGCGGCGCGACGACGGGGACCGGCGGCTCTGGCGGCGCGACGACGGGGACCGGCGGCGCGGGCGGCGAGGCGAGCGGGACCGGCGGCGCGGGCGGCGATGACACCCCGTCAGAGACTTCGCCCTTGATCGGGGATGTCGCGTTCTCCACGCCGAGCCAGACATTCAGGGACCAGATCCAGGTCGGGATGACAACGACCATCGAGGGGGCCGAGATCCGCTATACGGTGGACGGGCAGCTACCGACCGTGGCCTCCACGCTCTACACGGGCGAGCCGGTGATCTTCACGGCCACGACGCAGGTTCGCGCGCAGGCGTTCGCGGGGGGCGCCGCGGCGGGCGCGGTGAGCACGGGCCTCTACATCGCGCGCACCATCGACGCGACATCGGACATCCCCATCATGATCGTGGACGGCTATGGCAAGGGCAAGCCGACCGATAAAGAAGTCTACTTCGACGCGGCGGTGATGATCTGGGAACCGGTCGACGGCGTCGCCTCGATGGCCTCGCTGCCCACGATGGCGATGCGCGCGGGCTACCACGTGCGCGGCCAGTCGTCGCGGTCCTTTCCGCAGACGCCGTACAAGCTCGAGCTGTGGGACAACAGGGGCAAGGACCTCGACTACCCGGTGCTGGGCATGCCCTCGGACTCGGACTGGGCGCTGATCCCGCCCTACTACGACCGCACGTTGATCCGCAATCCGTTCACCTATGCCCTCGGCCGGGAAATGGGCCTCCAGGCGCCGCGCAACGAGTTCGCCGAGGTCTATCTGAACTACGAGGCGCACGCGATCGGCGAAGCGGATTACCAGGGCATCTACTGGGTCTCGGAGACGATCAAGAACAACAAGGTCCGCACCGATCTCAAGCAGCTCGAGGAGGAGGACCGGGAGCTGCCCGACATCAGCGGCGGCTACATCTTCAAGTTCGACCAGGCGGCCGCCGAGGAGCCGAAGCTCGCGTGCACGGGCTCGGATCCCCTCCCGGGGTTCGGCTTTGGCGGCGGCGGGGGGCGTCCGGCCGGCACGTGCTGGGTCGATCTCGAGGTGGTGGATCCCGATCCCCTGAACGCCGAGCAGGCGACATGGCTGACGCAGTACATCCAGCAGTTCCACGACGGCCTGCATCAGACGCCCATCGGCGATTACGCGGCGTACATCGACGTGCCGTCGTTCATCGATTACCTGATCATCAACGAGCTGACGCTCAACGTGGACGCTTATGTGCGGAGCGCCTATTACCACAAGGATCGCAACGACAAGCTCAAGGCCGGCCCGCTGTGGGACTACAACTTCGCGCTCGGCGGCGTGGGCGCCCAGAGCGCGACGCCGCAATCGGCGAGCGACACCGGCTGGCGCTTCAGCGGCCGGAGGAACGTCAACAACTGGTACCAGAAGCTCACCGGAGACCCGGCGTTCATGGCGCAGGTGCGGACGCGCTACGCGGAGCTCCGCGAGACGCTCCTGTCCGAGACCGCGATCGAGGAGCGCATGGATACCCTGAGCGCGCCGCTCGAGCGGGCCGCGGTCCGCGATTTCGCCAGATGGCCCGTGTCGAGCATCATCACGTCGAGCACCGGCTTCGTCGGCGGCCCCACCGAGCCCACGTGGGAGGGGCAGCTCCAGGTCATGCACGACTTCCTCCTGGCCCGACTCGCCTGGATGGACGCCAACATGCCGTGACACGGCGTGAGCCGACCGGGGCGTGAACGATCACAAGAGGGGGATTTCAGCGAGCGCTGTGCGGGTTGCGTGACGCCGGGTCGCCAGCGGAGAGGCTCAGGACGCCTCGCGCGGCTCCTGGCGCGCACGCTGGAACATCACGATGCCGAGCAGGATCCCGCCCGCCACGATGGCGATGTCGGCGACGTTGAACACCGGCCAGCGATGCAGGTGGATGAAGTCGATGACGTACCCGCGGACGGCGCGATCGATCGCGTTCCCGATCGCGCCGGCGACGATGAGCGCGTACCCGGCCTGCTCGGCGACCGAGGCGCGGCGGCTGTGCCACCAGCCCAGGAGCACCACGCCGAGGGCGATCATCGACCACGCGAAGAGGAACGCCACCTTGGACGGCGACTGGATGCCCCGGAGCAGGCTGAAGGCCATGTCGCGGTTCTCGGCGTAGCGGAGGTCGAGCACCCCCGGCACGATCGACAGGGGCCCTCGCCGCTCGAGCGCGGCCTGCGCGACCGCCTTGGTCGCATGATCGCACCCCACCAGGGCCACCGTGAACAGGATCAGGACCCAGCTCATCACGCGTCGCGCCATGGCCGCCGGAACGCACGGCCGCGGCGGTTCATTCCCGCTCTCTCCGGAGCCAGGCGCGCCACGAGAACCGGTCGCTGCGCGCGGCGCGGACGAGGCCAACACCGGTGACGAGGGCGGTGACCTGATCGAAGAGCGCCCCACAGGCGCCCGCGGCCAGGGCGCCGGCGAGGAGGGCGAGGTACTCGCGAGGACGGGAGGGGGCGAGGCCGCACGACGCCCACGATACGATGGACGCAGACATTCGCGGCAGATTTGCCGCCGGCAAGGCGTGGAGCGCTTGCGCCGGAGGCTATCCCGGGCTTTCCTCTCCGCATGTTCCGCATGAGCTCGCCTGCGCTGGACCGATTCACTGTCGCCGCGCTCGCGGCCGCCGGCATCGCCGCGTGGCCATCGAGCGCGCGCGCCTACTGCGTGACGGAGACGTGCGTCTCTTCCGAGTGCACGGACGAGGAGATCGGACAGAAGAAGCCGGGCTGCGTCACCTCGTATTACCGGTGCGATCCGATCGAGACCTGCCCGAGCACGTGCCAGTGGGGCCAGGCCTGCTCGACGCCGCCCAACGACAAGCCGTGCACCAGCCCGCCGGAGGCGAAGTGGACGTGCTCGACCATCCGGTGGAATCGCACGTGCATGGGGTACGCCATTGACGACGACGGCTCGAAGTATTTCGATCTCGAGACGATCCGGAGGACGGTGGACGAGGCGTTCGCCACCTGGGCGAACGCGGAGTGCCCGGGCGGGGGAAAGCCCGGCTTCGCCGTGCAGTACATGGGCGAGGTCTCGTGCGGCGACGTGGAGTACAACGTCCGGGCGGGCAACGCGAACGTGTTCACGTTCCGCGATGCGCGCTGGCCGCGGAACCCGGAGCAGATCGCGCTGACGACGCAGATCTTCAGCACCGTGGACGGGGAGGTCTACAACGCGGACGTCGAGATGAACACGGCGTGCTACCAGCTCAATCCGGACATCGCGCTCGATCGGGAGAGCCGCGGTGACGACGACGGGTGCGGCTCCTCCCGGGGATCGCGCCACGATTTTCTGGCTGTCGTGACCCACGAGATGGGGCACTTTCTCGGGCTCTCGCACACGAAGCACGCAGGGGCGACGATGGTCACCTCCTTCGGCGGCGACGAGCCCGCGTTCCGCTCGATCGAGCAGGACGACATCAACGGGATCTGCGCCCTGTTCCCGCCTGCAGAGATCGACCCGATGGCGTGCAACCCGATCCCGAGGCACGGGTTCTCGCCCGAGTGCGGCGCGGAGCAGGTCACGGGCTGCAGCCTCGCCGCGATGCCCCGCGGCGGAGGCGGCTGCGCTGGCGGGCTCGGTGGGCTGAGCGCGGCGGCGATCGCGATGGCCGCGCGGCGCCGGCGCGGCGGGCGGGCGAGCGCGACCTGAGGGCGGCGAGCGCGCTCGCGGCTGGCGGAAACCGGCTCGCGAGGGGGCTTCAACGGCCTATCCTGGCCTTCGGAAGGATGATGGTGAAGTCCGTGTACTCGCCGAGCCGCGTGTCGACTTTGATGTCGCCCCGATGCTTGCGCACGATGACATCGTAGGCGAGCGACAGCCCGAGACCGGTGCCCTGGCCCGCCGGTTTGGTCGTGAAGAACGGGTTGAAGATCTTGCCGACGTGCTCTTTGGAGATCCCGGTGCCGTTGTCGCGGATCTTGATCTCGATCTCCCGCTCTCGGTTCGCCGTGGTGACCCACAGCCTGGGAGTGTACCTGGCCGTGGCCTGCTGGCTCTTCTGCCATGTCGAGTGACATGCATTCTCGATGATGTTGATGAGCGCTCGGCAGAGGTGGTGCGGCAGCACGGGCGTAGGCTCGATGGCGCCGTCATAGGACCTGATGATCTCGATCCGCGGCGAGGTGTCTCCGGCGGGTATCGCGTTGTAGGTGAGCTGGATCGACTGGTTCAGCAGGTCGTTGACGTTCGTCGCCACTTGCTCGTCGGTGCCTGACTGCGAGTGCAGGAGCATGCTGCTCAGAATCTCATTCGCCCGTTTGCCGTGCTGCTCGACCGACGCGGTGCTCTTCGAGAGATCCTGGGCGAGCGCCCTGACGTTGTCCATGCGTTCGGCGCTGGCGGTCGCGTGCCACGCCTCCAGCTCGTGCGACAGCTCGCCGACAAGCTGCCTGGAGAGTCGCGCGAAGTTGATGATGAAATTCAGCGGGTTGCGGACCTCGTGAGCGATCCCCGCGGTGATCGCTCCGAGCGACGCCATCTTCTCGCGCGTGATGAGCTCCTTCTGCGTCGCCTGCAGCTCCTCCAGCGCCAGCTGAAGCTGGCCGTTTCTCTCCGCGAGCTCTCGGGTCCGATCCGCGACCCGCTGCTCCAGCGTGTGGCTGTATCCCTCGAGCGCTTGGTGGGCAGCTTCGAGTTTGCGGTACACCCGGGCGTTGTCGATGGCGATGGCCATCTCGGCCGAGAGCAGGTTCAGGACCTCGACGCGCTCGTAGGTGAACGCGCTGGGGATGAGGTTGTTCTCCAGGTACAGCACGGCGGTGAGCTTGCCCTGGTTGATGAGCGGCATGCACAGGATCGATCTCGTGACATTCCTCCGCACATAAGGCTCGTCGACGAACATGCCCTCGCGAGAGGCGTCGTTCACGACCTCGGGCCTGCCGCGGCGCGCCACCAGGTTGACCACGGAGAGGAGCAGGTTGTCGCTCGTGGCCACCGGGACGGCGTGGAGCAGCCGCGGCTCCGGGGCGTCCACCGCCGCCTCGGCGTAGATGACGAGCTCGCCGCCCTCGTCGAGGATGAGAAGCGCCTTCTGCGCGCCGGCGTTCTCGAGCACCGTCGTGAGCAGCCTCGCGAGCAGCCTCTCGAGGCGGATCTCGCCGGAGAGCGCCTGCGACGCCTTGAGCACGCTGAGGAGATCCAGCTCGCCCGTGGACCCGCTCCGCGGGCGGCTCGCGCTGGACGGCTCCTCCGCGATCCGGTCCTCGGCCGCGCGAGCCCCCGCGTGCCCGAGCTCCTGCGGAAACGCCGCCTCGAGCTGCCGCACCTTGGCCAGCGCTCCCCAGCGCTCGTAGGTGTAGCGGGCGTCGCGGAGGTAGTTGCGCGCGAGGTGACGATACCCGTGCTCGCGATGGTAAGCGGCGGCGAGCTCGTGGGCCAGCGCTTCTTCGGCGAGGAACCGGTGCTCACGCGCGCTCGCGATGGCCCGGTCATAGAGCTCCCGGGCCGCGAGCATGTCGCCGAGGGCCCGGGCGCGCTCGGCCGCGACGAGGTGCACCTTGTGCTCGAAGTTGCTCGGCGCCTGCTCGGCCCACGCGCTCAGCTTGTCCAGATCGGCGTCCACCCGCGCGAGGGCGCGCTGCCGGTCCGCCTCGTCGAGATCCCGATAGCGGGCCAGGAACGCGAGCGCGTCATAAAAGCGGAAGACCGCGGTCCCCATCATCGCCGTCATTCCCGCGACGTTCCGCTCGACCTCGAGCGCATGGTCGACGGCGCGCGCGTGCTGGCCGAAGAGATAATTGAGGATGAGCTTGTTCAGGTGGAGGAACGCCATCTCTGTGACGTTTCCCGTCTCCATGTAGAAGCGCAGCTTCCGCCCCTCGTCCATCGCCTCGCCGGTCAGCGTGCAAGGATCGTCGCTCCGTCCCAGCAGGTTGAGGATGGTCTGCCAGTGGACATCGTTCGATTCCTGGGGCAGGTCCTGCTTCAGACGGCGGATGACACGGCTGTTCTCCGCGGCCCGCTCGGCGAGCGCGGGGAGCTCCTTGCAGCACCAGAACGACTGGAGGGTGACGCCGATGATGTTCAGCCCGGCGTACTCGAGATCGCCGGCCTCCAGCGCGAGCCGATAGCCGTGCATGAACGGCTCGATCGTCTCCTCGACGTGCTCCCGCCAGTGGTGGACGAAGAAGTTGAACATGAAGAGCGCGCTCCACTTCTCCGCTCCGCCGAAGCGATCGGAGAGCCGTAGCGCGAGCTGGCCGAACCGGTAGCCCGGCTCGATCTGGCCCTGCGCGCACAGGATGAACCCGTACGCCGAGAAGCCGCGCGACGAGCTCGCCGTGACCCCGTGCCGGACGGACAGGATGACCTCGTGGAAGACGACGAGCGTGAACACGTCCGGCGCCGCATTGAACGCCGGGATGTAGAGCCGCGCCATGATATCCATGGCCGCGAGCTGCTCGGGCCCATTCATCTCCGGGAGCTCCACGAGCTCCTCGATGTCCCGCCCGGCCCACGCCGCCGCGGCCTCGGCGGCGGCGCGGCCAATGTCACCCGGGCCGGGCCTCTCGGGGATGTCGACGCCGAAGAGCCGCAGCGCCCGCAACCCGGCCTCCACGCCCTGGAGGAGCTGGTCGCGCGCGGAGTACGACTGGATCTCGATCTTGTAGCTCCTCAGTTTGTCGACCACCGAACCGGCGAGCGCGCGGACGACGTCGTTCAACTGCCCCGCTAGCTCGTGCTCGCCGAGCAGGCACGCGGCCTCGGCCGCCTCGTCGAAGAGGTCGAGGCTCAGCCGGGGCTGCCGGCTCCAGCTCTCCCGTGCCTCGTCGACGCTCGGGACGGCGGCCGGCCCGACGGCGCCGGGCGCGTTCAGGAGCTGTATCCCGACGCGAAGGTAATGCAGCGCAGGTCCGTATGCGGCGGACGCCTTGGCCTTGCGGCCGGCCAGGAGGTACAGCCGCGAGAGCTTGTCGCGCTCGGCCAGATCGCGCGCGTGCTCGAGACCATGATCGAGCTGATCGACGATATCGAAGATCCTCCGCCCGAGCTCCTCGACAGGGGTGCTCTCCAGGAACAGCCTGCCTATCCTGAAGTGGACGCGGCGCCGAGCCTCGTCGTCGAAGCGCGAGTACGCCGCCTGCTGGACGCGATCGTGAGCGAAGCGGTACTCCACGTTCACCGTGTCGAGGAGCCCGTCGACGTCCATGCCGGTGAGCATGTAATTGTGGTCCAGGGGAACGACCAGGCCCTCCATGATGGCGTCCCAGAGCGCCGCGGCGGTCTGCTTCGGCGTCGCATCGGAGACGGCCGCGAGCGTGCGGAGGTCGAACGTGCTCCCCATGCACGCGGCGAGCTCCAGCGCCCGCTGGGTCAGGCTACCGAGCTTCTTCACCTTGCCCGCCATGAGATCGACGACGTTCTCGGTCACCCCGCACGCCTCGATCTGCGCGACGCTCCAGGTCCAACCTCCCTCGTCATGAGAGAAGCGGATCACCCCCTCGCCGTGGAGGTGCCTGAGGAGCTCGATCAGGAAGAACGGGTTGCCCTCTGTCTTGGCGTGTGCGAGCTGAGCGAGCGGCGCCGTGGCCGCGGGATCGCGGTCGAAGGTGTCCGAGACGAGCTCGGCGACGTGGGCGAGGCTCAGCGGACGGAGCGCGATCTCGCGGACCACCGCGCCCGCCTCCCGGAGCTTCGCGAGGCACAGCATGAGCGGGTGCAAGGCGCTCACCTCGTTGTCGCGGTACGCGCCGAGGATGAAGAGGTGATATCTACCCGGCTCCGACATGAGCGCGGAGCACAGATCGAGCGAGGCGCCGTCCATCCACTGGAGATCGTCGAGGAAGAGCACGAGCGGGTGCTCCCGCCTCGCGAAGACCCCGATGAAGCTCTGGAAGACCAGGTGGAACCGGTTCTTCTCCTCGGTCGCCCCGAGCGGCGGAACCTGCGGCTGGGGCCCGATGATCAGCTCGACCTCCGGGATGACCTCGGTGATGAGCCGGCCGTTCGGGCCGAGCACGGCCAGGAGCTCCCGCCGCCAGCTCGCGATCCGTTCGTCGCTCTCCGAGAGCATCTGCAGGCAGAGCCCCCGGAACGCCTGGAGCAGCGGCGCGTACGGCACGTCTCGCTGGAGCTGATCGAACTTGCCGGAGATGAAGTATCCTCGCCGTCGGGTGACAGGCCGGTAGAGCTCCCGCACCAGCGTCGATTTGCCGACCCCCGAGTATCCGGAGACGAGCAGCATCTCGCTCGCCCCGGCCGCGACGCGCTCGAACGCTTCGAGGAGCGCTTGCCTCTCCAGATCGCGCCCGTAGAGCTTCTGCGGTACCTGGAGCCGATCCGAGGCGCCCGCTCGATCGAGGGTCATCGAGCCGACCCGCCCCTCCTGGGCGCGTCGCTTCCGGTACTCCTCGATATCCCGCCGCAGGCCGTGGGCCGATTGGTAGCGGTCCTCTGCATTCTTGCTCAGGAGCTTCATGACGATGGCCGAGAGCGCCGGATCGACGTCCTCACCGAGCTCGTGCGGGGCGGTGGGCTGCCTGGCGATGTGGGCGTGCACGAGCTCCAGCGGGTCAGAGCTGGAGAAGGGGAGCCGCCCTGTGAGCAGCTCGTAGAGCGTGACCCCCAGGGAGTAGAAGTCGGTACGGTAGTCGATGAACCGGTTCATCCGCCCGGTCTGCTCGGGCGACATGTAAGCGACCGTCCCGTCGAGCCGGCTCGGGGCGCGCAGCGCGGCCTCCTCGCGCGCGAGCACCGACGAGATCCCGAAATCGATGAGCCTCATCTGCCCGGTGTCGCGGTTGAGGACGATGTTCGACGGGTTGACGTCCTTGTGCACGACGTGACGCTGGTGGAGCTGCCCGAGGGCGTCCACGATGGCGGGCGCGAGCGCGAGGACCTCGTCCGTGCTGAACCGGCGCTGTCGCATGTGGCGAGCGAGCGACGCGCCGCCGAAGTCCTCGAGCACCATGAACCATCGATCCTGCTCGGTGAGCAGGCCGTGGGCGCGGATCACGCCGTCGACGTCGGCGACGCTCCTCGTGATCTCGTACTCACGCCGGAACCACGCGATCCTGGCCGGTGACGGGTAGGCCTCCTCGAGCATCTTGATGACGACCGGACGCCCGTCCTCCTCCCGCTGGGCGCGGTAGACAAGCGAGTTCGTGCTCGCGTGCAGGCTCTCGACGACCTGGAAACCCGTCGTGCTCCCCATGGATTGCCTCGTGTACGTTCGTTTCAGGGTACGCTCCCCGCCGCGCGGGGCGTCGTCCGTCCCGCCGCGGCGCGACCGCTGGCGGCGCGCGCCGTCACTCCTCGCCGAAGTGCCACGGATCCGGCACGGCGTAGGCGTCGGGCGGCTCACCCGGCGGGGCGCCGGCCTCGGGCGACGCCAAGCTGGGCCCAGGCGTCGCGAAGAGGCGCGTGACGTGCTTCGTGCGTGGGTTGTCGCGTCGGTTGCACCAATCGCGCTGTATGCAGAGGCTCCAGACGAAATCCGTCTTCTGCGAGTTGCCCGTGTGGCAATCCATGCACGAGTCGCGCTGGGCATACGGCTCGATGATCGTGTTCGCCATCCTCGTGATGTTGGCCGTGCTGCCGGCCCGCCACTGGCCGGTAACGAACTCGTAGTTGCCCCACGGCGGGTACGCGCTCAGGATCTCCTGGAATTTCCTGTTCTCGTCCGCCGTGACCTCGTCCGTGGCCGTCTCCCGGCAGAGCCATACCGGCTGGGGCTCCGCCGGCGGCGCGCTCTCGGGCGTCCTGGGCTCGGGGCGGTAGCTGAACGAGCTGTCCCAGGGCCGGCCGAACGAAGACGAGCGGCCCTTCGACCTGCGCTTCGGGCACGGCGGCGGATTGTCCTTGTGCTCGATCGTGAACCAGGTCCAGGCGTTCGAGGGGCTCGCTGCGTCAGGGCCCTTCAGGTGGTCGTGCTTGTAGACGATGTGCATGCCGACGAGGCCCATGGTCTCAGCGCGGCAGACGCTCTTCGCCTTCGTCTCTCCTGGAGCGCTCTCGAACTCGACGACGAGGACTCTGCGCATGTAGTACACGCTCCCCTTCTCCGCCTCCTCGATCGGCGTCATCTTGCGCCACGCGGCCTTCAGGCTGATCGCGCCGACCTTGCTGGCGTTCGCCGCCGGAAAGGTGAGTTGTTCGCCGGGCTTGTTGACGCACCCATCGCCGGCGCCGTGGTGCAGGCAATCGTACAGCTCGCGGTTGTATCGGATCTCGTAGCGCACGTACTCGCCGTTCCCGTCGATGAGCGGCCCGCCGGACCTCCGAGCGGACTTCTTATCATCACGGGAGGCGGTGTTGATCAGGTTGAGCACGGTCCCGTACTTCCTGTAGATGCCGGGCCAGTCGGCCGCCGTGACGCTCTGCCGGTTTCCGGGCTCTTCCTCCACGTAGTCGCACGGCGGGCGCTTCGCGGCGTAGCTATCCCAGTCGTCGAGGTTCTTGGGGGAGCTCTCCCATTCCTGCTTCCAGGTCTCCCAGACGCGCGGGCCGGTCGTGTCCGTGTAGGGCCTGTCCGCGCGAATGCCTCGTCCGGCGCCCGTGTCTGCCGGCCAGTTGATCGCGACGAAGGTCCCCCAGAGCAACCGGGTCAGAGCTGGTGCGGACCGGTCAGCGCTACTCCCCGGCCTCGGCACCTCGGCGCACGGGAACGACGAGCCGCACATCGCCGACTGCGATGGCGCCGGCGTCGGCGCCCCGTCGGACTTGTAACAGCCGAGCGCGCCGGCCATCAGATACGGGAAGACCCTCGCAACAACACGGACAGTCATGGCTCCCTCCAGGTAGAACGTGCCATCGGACCCGCTTCGCCCCGCCGCGCGGAGGCGCCTGCGCGCATCCGCTGTCAGAGCAGGGGGATGGAAAGCATTCCGCGCACGTAGCCGCACAGGGCGTCGGCGTCCCAGGCGCCCATCCAGAAGGCGATGGGCCAGTCACGGGTGGTGTCGACCTGGACGCCGAGGCTGCGCGTGGCATCGGCGATCCTGGTCGGCCCGTTGATGTCGAATCGATAATCGTTGTAGACCATGAGCGTCGCGACCTGGAGCCTCTCGGGGGCGACGATCGATAGCTCGGAGATGCGCTTGCCGAGCGCCGCCCTCGCGACCGGATCGTCGGTCTGCTGGAGATCGGCCTCGAGGAGCGCCTTCCGCCGCCTCCGGTACGCGAGCGGGTCGACGATCCCGGTCGCGTCGGCGATCTTGAGGCGATCGATCGTGAGCGGGATCAACGAACCGCGCCGCTCGTGAAAGAGCGCCGGGATCTCATGGATCCTCCGCTCCGGATCCGGCGGGTAGAGGACGTCCTCGCGCTCGATCTCGACCCCGTCCCCGAAGATCCCGAGGCGAAACGGGACGATCGCGCCCTGCGCGGAGTCTCGCAGGACGTAGTTGCGGGACTCGAACTTGGGCTCTCCCAGGAGGTCGACGGCGGCGCCGACCAGCGGGTGGTCGGGCATGGGCTGTCCGTCGAGGCTGACCGCGGTCACGCGGACGCCGACGGTCGGGCCGTGCGTGCGGGGCGCGACGGGGCGCTGGAATCGGATGATCCGATCCAGGTCCGGCTCCCCCGCCACGGCGAACGTGAAGCCGCTGACGCCGCGTGCCTCGTCTGTCGGATCGGGATCGGTCGGCAATCGGCACTGGAACCAGCCTGCGAAGTCGAGGATCAGCATCGCTCAGCGCATCCTCTTCATCGTCTGCTGTGAGGGCTCGCGCTCGAGGCCCATCTGCTGCGCGAAGCGCCGAGCGAGACGATCGAGGTTCTCGTGGAGCAAGGCGAGCCGCGGCGCCATGGGGGCCGCCCACGGCTCGATGGACGCCCCGACCTCGGCCGAGAGGCGCGCGGACGAGGCGGCCAGGGTTTCCAGCCGTTCGTGGAGGAAGACCCAGGCGCCGCGCTTCGAGGGCTGGAGCGGCAGGCCGAAGGGCAGCTCGAAGCAGGGCCCCGCCGTGACCGCCGCGTCGTCCTCGACCGGCATGCGGGTGAGGACCTCGCCGAGGGGTCGGATCACCGCGGTCATCAGCGGGAAGAACGCGACGCGGAGCAGCCCATCTGCCTCGGCCGCGGTCTCGCTCGAGCGGCCGTAGATGCGCGTCAGCATGAGGACCATCACCTCGTACGCCGCGTTGAACAGCTCCGCGGCCGCGCGCGTGAGCGGGTGACGGAGCGCTGTAGCGGTGCCGGAGCCGCCCTGGGGCAGGTAGACTCGAGGGTTCCGCGCGACGGGCCGCGCCGGCTCGAAGGCAGGATCCTGGCGCCTCAGCTCGGCGAGCTCGCGCTGGATCGCCAGGAACCGCTCATGATGATCGTGCTCCCGGATGAGATCGAGGAGCGCCAGAGCGGACGGGAGATCGGTCACCGGCACCAGGACGACGTCGAATTGACCTTTCCCGATGCGCAGCTCCCGATTCGTGATCTGGTGCTCCAGCGGGCCGATGAAGAGGTTCGGCGTGCTGCGATCCGCATGCTCGAGAGCGCCCCGGATCGCCCGGTAGAAGTCCCCCATGCTCCTCATGCCGGAGGGGGCGCAGCCGTCCGGCGGAGGCGCGTGGAGCCGCTCGTAGCAGGCGAACCGGTCGAGCGCCTCCTCGGAGAACGGCAGCAGCTCGAAGGTGGTGTAAGGCGGGCAATAACGGACGGGGTGGGGGAAGTGGGCGCGCCCGAAATGCGGCGCCCCGCCGAGGGCGATGAGGAGATTGCACACGAGGCCGTGATGGGCCATCTCCTGCCGAGCCACGCTCAGGATCTCGGACTTCCACGCGCGGATCCGCTCCAGCCTCGGCCAGTCGACGCCGCCCTCCTCGGGGTGGCTCTTCAGGGAGAACGCGGCGTACAGATACTGGCACGTGATGCTGTGCTCGATCTCCGCCGCCTCGGAGAGGGCGGTGATCAGCAGTTCCCGGGGTGACATGTCGCGCTCGCCATGGTTGTACCTCCGCTCCTCCTCACGCGCTGCACCTGGCCGTCGCCGCCCTCGACCGTCAGCAGCAGAGCCGGTATTTCTCGTAGAAGCTGCTCACGATCTTGTTCACGGTGACCACCATCTGCTCGTGGCTCCCCTGGCCCTCGGGCTCTTCGAAGAGCGCGAGCACGGCCTCCTGCTGCTGATAGGGATCGTCCTCCTCGCCCTGTAGGTGCTGCTTCAGGAACGCTCGCTTCTCGGCCTCCGTGCCTTCGGAGAAGGTCGTTCGGAACTGCCTGTCCAGGTCCTTGTCCTTCTTCAGCGCGCGGAGGAACTTGAAGAGGCCCGGCACCTGCCAGTACTCGCCATCGGGCACATCCCTCCGCGTCACTTTCGCGTTCACGTCCTGCCTGGTCAGCGTGCGTACGACCATCTTGGCCAGCTCCTCGACGAACGCGTTGAAGTTGTCCCCTTCGGTATTGTCATAGTCCACGAAGAACTGCTCGATGGTGTCGGGCTGCGGGCGGTCGCCGCGGGGGACGATCGCGTAATCCTCGAGGAGAGACGTGCGGCCTCGCGCGTCCACGCCCTGCGCGCGTCGCTCGTCTCCGTCGTCGCGCACCAGGTCCTTGAGGAGCTTGTACCACTTTTCGGATTCGGACTTGCCTGCCATACGTCGTCTCCTTGAGTCTGCCTCGGTTGGGTGGTGTTGACCGCGCCGTCGCCGAGATCTGGTCTGGGCTGCAAGCGCGAGAGCATCCGATGGCCGTGGTGCACGCGACGCCCGAAGGCCGCCGGCCTGGCGAGGCGATCGCAAATCGAGGGCGGTCCCGGCGCGCGATCTGGCGAGCCTACGGGCGCCCGACGCGACGGCCCCGGTGCCGGCGGCGCATGACCTGCAAGCCCCGTCGACGGTGATCTGGAGTTGCACGGCGCGTGCCGCGGCCAGCGCTCGCCCGCCGAGGGCGTGACGGCGCTCGGCACGGGGGGCGCCGACACGCCGCCGGCCGCGCGGGTGCCCTCGCGGTCTCACGGACACGTCGCCGACATGTCGGCGACACGGCAGGCCGCGGGGAGCGATGCGCCCGCGGCGCCTTCACGTCGCGCGCTCAGCCCATGCGAGCGACGGATCGTTCGGCTGGTACGATCTCACCTGCACCGTCGGCGCGTCAACGAGGCGGGGGGCCGGCGGCTCGTGCCGGTGTACGTTGTAGACGGTGGTTCGCTCACCTCTCGGCCAGACGTCCCTCGCGTCCACCAGCTCGAACGCGTACCCCCCGACGGCGGCCTCGCGCACCCTGGCGTCGGCCAGGATCTCCCCCGGCAGGGCGGCCCTGGCGAGGTGGGCCGCGATGTCCACCGCCTCGCCGACGGTCGCGTAATCGAGCTGGCCGCACGCCTGCGAGCCGACGCCCGCTGAGAGGACGCGGCCTGTGGCGAGCCCGATGCAGACCCCCTGCGCGTAGGGCGAGCCCGCGCCGGCGCGCTGCACGAGCGCGGCGAGCTGGGTGCGGACAGCAAGGCACGCCGCGAGCGCCCTGTCGACGTGATCCGGCCCTCGGTAGACGGTCATCACTGCGTCGCCGAAGAACTTGTCCACCATTCCCTCCCTGGTCACGAGCTCCGGGAGGATCACCTCGAAGTTGGCGTTCAATAGCCGGATGGCCTCGCCGGCGGGCCTCGCCGTCGTGACGGGGGTGAACTGGAAGACACCGACGACGGCCACGGTCGCGTCGCTCGCCTCGCTCGCGAGCGCCGCCGAGGGCCCGAGCGCCCGGACCCGCTCGACCAGCGAGGCGCTCGTGAACCGCCGGAGCAACGCGTTCTCCTCGTCTGACCGGGCGTTCTTGCGCTGCTCCGCGACGTGCCTGATGGTCTTCTGGATCGTGGCCTCGAGATCCTCGAAATCGATCGGCTTGAACAGGAAGTCGAAGGCGCCCTGGTTCATCGCGTGCCGGATGTTGGCCATGTCGCCGTAGGCGGAGACGATCACGGTCTTCGCCATCGGGTTCACCTCGGGGATGTGCCCGAGGAGGGTGAGCCCGTCCATCACGGGCATGTTGATGTCCGTGAGGACGATGTCGATGTCGGGGTTCCGCCTGAGCTCCTCGAGCGCGCGTTCCCCGTGCTCGGCGAAGACGAGCTCGTATACGCCGTCGCGGAGCTGCTGTCTGAACTGGAGCTTCATCAGCAGATGAATGTCCGGTTCGTCGTCGACGACCAGGATCTTGACTGGCACCTTCGCCTCCCTGCAGAGCGCCGAGAAGGCGGCGACGAGGCCGCGCGCGGACTGGAACCGCTGCGTCCGGTCCTTCGCGAGGGCGCGCTCGAAGAACCGGTCGACGTCGGACCGGAGCTCGGGGACGACGCTCGAGGGGGGCAGGAACGGGTCGGTGCAGACGCCGATGATGAGCTCCTGGATGTTCTCCGACGGGAAGGGCAGGCGGCCAGTCAGCGCCCTGTAGGCGATGACGCCGAACGACCAGAGATCGCTCAGGAAATGAGGGGCGACCCCGCGCACCTGCTCCGGGCTCATGTACGCGGGTGTCCCGAGGAGCGTGCCGCACGGCCGCTCCGGCGCGTCGGGCCCGTCGCAGAGCGTCCACGCCACGCCGAAGTCGAGGAGCTTCACGGTCTCGCCCGACCCGCTCCGGGCGAGGAAGATGTTCGCCGGCTTGAGATCACAGTGGACGATGCCCTCCGCGTGCGCCGCCTCCAGCGCTTTGGCCACCTGCCGGAGCAGGGGGAGGAGCGCCGCGCTCGAGAGCTGCCGGTCGGGCTGGAGGCGGGCGTCGAGGTCCTCGCCGTCGAGCAACTCCATGACGATGTAGGGAGAGCCATCGTCGACGCCGTAGTCGTAGACCTGGACGATATGCTCGTTGCGGAGCTGGGCGATGGTCATCGCCTCTCGCTCGAAGCGCCGCCGGGCCTCGACCGAAGCGATGGTGTGAGGCGTCATCAGCTTGAGTGCGACAGGCCGCCGTAGCGCTTCATCGAAGGCCTCCCAGACGACCCCCATTCCGCCCCGGCCGATCTCGCGTACAAGCGCGTATTTTCCGCCTATCGTGCGGCCAGACATACGACCACTCAGGGGTACACGGGCGCCGGCACGAGTGTCAACGGGGAGCGGCGAAGCGCTGATCAAAAGGGCGAACGCGGGCAGGTTTTGATGTGTGGCAAGGTGCGTTAGGCTGCTGCTGGGCTCGGCTGGAAAGACGATGGCCCGTCTTGCGGTCATTTCCCTTGACGGATAGAGTGCGCGTGTCGCATGGCCGCAGAAGAGGTGGGCATTTCTACGCTCGGCAGCGTGACGACCCAGAGCCCCGGCTTGTGCCCTGAGAGGGAGGCGCGCTCGGGCCTCGTGCCTGTCTTGACCATCCTGTGCCATCCGCGCCTCGAGCGCATCGGCGAGCGTTGCACGCTCGGGGAGCTGAGGTTCCGGGACGCGATCGGGGTATCGCGGCTGGAGCCCGGGTTCTCGCCGCCGGGGGCGGCGGGGGGCGCGCCGCTCGGGGACACGCACCTGAGCCGCGCGCCGCTGCGGCTCATCGCGCTGCCCGGCGGGCAGATCCGGTTGGACGCGTCGGCGAGCCGCACGCCGGTCGTGGTGGAGGGCGAGCCGCTCGAGGGGCGGCGCGACGTCTCCGCGGAGGAGGTGGCGCGCGGCGTCATCCTCCAGCTCGCGGCGCGGATCGTCCTCCTCCTCCACGTGGCGGACTCTTCCCCGCCAGAGCCTGGCGATGACCTCGGCCTCGTCGGCGCTAGCCACCTCCTGGAGCAGGTGCGCCGGGACATCCGCCGCATCGCGGACCTCGCGGTGCCGGTCCTCGTCCGCGGGGAGACGGGGACGGGCAAGGAGCTCGTGGCGCGGGCGATCCATGCGGCGGGTGCCGACCGCGCGCGACCGTTCATCGCCGTGAACATGGCGGCCATCCCTCCCTCGCTGGCAGCCGCGGAGATCTTCGGTGCCGAGCGGGGCGCGTACACCGGCGCCGTGCGCAGCCAGCCGGGGTATTTCGGGCTGGCGCAGGAGGGGACACTCTTCCTGGACGAGATCGGCGAGGCGCCGCTCGACGTCCAGGTGATGCTCCTCCGCGCCCTCGAGACAGGCGAGATCCAGGCCGTGGGCGCCCAGCAGCCGCGGCGGGCGCGCGTCCGCGTTATCGCCGCGACGGACGCCGACCTCGAGGCCAAGATCGCCGACGGGAGCTTCCGGGCACCGCTGCTTCACCGCCTCGCCGGCTATGAGATCGCGCTCCCCTCGCTCCGGGAGCGCAGGGACGATATCGGGCGGTTGACGCTCCACATCCTGCGCGCGGAGCTCGCGCAGCTCGGCGACCCGCGCGCGCTCGATCGATCGGGGCCGATCGACCCCCTGAACGATCGACCGTGGTTGCCGGCGTCACTCATGGCCCGGCTCGTGCGGTACGATTGGCCCGGCAACGTGCGCCAGCTCAGGAACGTGATCCGGCAGCTCGTCGTGGGGAGCCGGGGGGCGGCGTGCCTCGAGGGCGGGCCGGCGCTCGAGCGTCTGCTCGGGCGGGCTACGCTCGACGACAGACGGGGCGAGGACCGGCGCCGCGGGCGGGCTGGCGGCGCGACGGCCGCGGAGCCGCAGCGGCCGGAGAGCGCCGACGAAGAGGACCACTCGAGCGACCCCGGCAGGAGCGATGGCCCGGGCTGGCGCAAGCCTTCGGAGGTGCCCGAGGAGGAGCTGATCGACGCGCTTCGCCGGAGCCGGTGGGATCTCAAGGCCACGGCGGGGTTGCTCCGCGTCTCGCGGACATCGCTCTACGCGCTCATGGAAAACTGTCACCGGGTCCGCCGGGCCGGGGATCTCAGGCCCGAGGAGATAGCTCGCTGTTACCGAGAGTGCGACGGTGATATCGAGGAGATGGTCAATCGGCTCGAGGTCTCGAAGCGGGCGCTTCTGCGGAGGATCCGGGAGCTGCGCATCGGGTAGCGCCCGCGCCTCCCGTGAGAGGCGCTGTGAGCGCGAGCTCAGTCATCGTCCCAGCGAGGATGGATCCTCGCCGCCGTAAGGCCCGATCCCATGGAACCGGAACATCGGTTCGTGCGCGTCGTCGTGTCGCGACACTCGGTCGCATGCGACAGCTTGTCTCTGCGGCATGTCATCGCGCCGGAACCACGCGCGACCACGGCCCGCGGGGTGGCGCCGATGTTGTGGGGCGCCCGGCGGGATCAGCGCCCGCACGAGGACAGCGCTGGCCCCGTTTTGCGCCGCCGACGCACCCGGTGCCGCACCTACGTCGGCGCCAGCGAGAGCCCTATTGCAGGCCCCCGGGCTTTGGCCGCACCATGGCCCGTCTGACGTGGGCAGCGGGCCCAGACCGGCCCGGCCCGGTCTCGCCCGGGGGGGGGATGG
Source organism: Sorangium sp. So ce176 (assembly GCF_051519835.1). NCBI lineage: Bacteria > Pseudomonadati > Myxococcota > Polyangiales > Polyangiaceae > Sorangium > Sorangium sp. So ce176. Next base: position 6,745,551 of record NZ_CP150371.1, on the reverse strand, counting down.
CCATCTTGTTGATCTCGCCGACGAAGAAGATCCCTTCGGGGATCTCCGCGATCTCGCCGCACCTCGACGCCGCCGCCACCGCCGCGCTGCGCGTCGGGCGCGCGCCCGAGCTGGCCGATCGCCTCGACGCCGCATCATGAGCGCTTCCACCCCCCCGCTCCCGGCCTCGACGTCGCCGTTCCTCGGGAGCTTCCGCGAGGTGCTCCGGGCCCTCGAGCGCGCCCCCGGCTTCGCCCTGCTCCCCGTCGAGATCCCCGGCCCGGACGTCGCCCGCGCGCTCGGCGACTTCCTGACCCGCGAGGGGCGCCGGGCGCTCGTGATCGCGCCGCGAGACCGCGACGCCACCTGGGAGGACCTCGTCGCCGCCCTCACCAGGGCCGAGCCCGAGCCGCGGGGCGTCGTCCTCCTCGTCGGCTCCGACACGCCGCCCCCGGCCGCGCGCGAGGGCCTCCGGCGCCTCAACCAGCACCAGCGGCGCGACACGCTGTCGAGCCGCCTCGGCTGCCCGCTGCTCTGGTGCGGACCGCCGGGCTTCCTGAGCCTGTGCCGCGAAGAAGCGCCCGACCTCTGGGCCATCCGCGCCGCCGAGCTCCGCGTTGTCGAGGAGCCCGCGCCGGACGCGCTCCGCGCCGTCGCCGACGCGCTCGACCCCGCCCGCCCCGGCGGCGCGACGGAGCCTCCGGCGGAGCTGCTCCTGCGCCAGGCAACGGCCGAGCGGCGCCGGGGCCACGCCGTCGCCGCGGCGGCGACCCTGGGCGCCCTGCTCGCGCGGCCAGCGGCCCCGCCCGCGGTGCGCGTGCGCGCCGAGCTCGAGATGGCCGGCCTGCTCGAGGACGGCGGCGACCTCGCGCGCGCCGAGGCGAGCTACCGCGAGGCGCTCGCGCTGGCGCGCCAGATCGTCGACCCGGAGCCCGAGGCGCGCGCGATCATCGGCGCCTTCGCGATCGCGGCGCGCACGGGCCGCGCCGCCGAGGCCGAGGGGCCGCTCGCCGAGGCGCGCGCCATCGCCGAGCGGCTCGGCGACCGCGCCCTCGAGGCCTCCGCCGTGGCGGCCCAGGCGCTCGCCGCGATCGGGCGGCACGACGCCCAGAAGGGCCGCGAGCGGATCTCCGAGGCCAAGGCGCTCTACGCCGCGAACGCGCGGCGAGACGCGGCCGCGGGCATGGACGCGGGCGCCGAGCGCGAGGTCGGGCCCGTGGACGTGCTCGTCGTCACGGCGCACAAGGACGAGCTCGACGCCGTGCTCGCGCAGGGCGAGGGCGGCGAGAAAGGGTGGCGCGAGCTCCGCGATCTCGGCGGCCTGCGCTACCACCGGCGCGCGCTCCCGAGCGCGCGTGGCGGCCCCCTCGTGGTCACCGCCGCGTGGATCGGCGAGGCGGGGCTGCGCACAGCCGCGATCCGGGGGCAGCACCTCGTCGCCGAGCTCGACCCGGCGTGCCTCGCGATGTGCGGCGTCTGCGCCGGCGATCCGAGGAAGGTCGCGCCGGGCGACGTGATCGTCGCCGACCAGCTCTACAGCTTCGAGCAGCGCAAGCGCGGCGCGCAGCCGGCGCCCGCGGGCCCCGCGCAGCCCGGCGACGAGGCCGAGCTCTTCCACGACCTCCGCACCTTCAACCTGCAGGCCGCGTGGAAGATGGACGCCGGCTACCTCGCGCGCGACCTCGACCTGTCCGCGCTCTCCCGCGCGCGCCCTCCCTCCCGGGCGGCCGAGCGGCGGTGGCTCCTTCACGCGCTCCACGCGCACGAGGTCGACGGGGCGCCGAGCCCCGTGGCGCACCCGGAGCGGCGGCGCGCCTGCCCGGGGTGGACAGCGCGGGTCCAGGAGGCGCTCCACGACGGCCTCGTCTCGATGAAGGGCGGCGCGCTCTGCCTCACCGAGGCGGGGCGCGAGAAGGTGCTGGAAGAGCGGCTGCTCTACCCGGACGCGCTGCCGGCCGATCCGCCGCTGCGCGTGCACGTCGGGGCGATCGCCAGCTTCACGGCGGCCGCGCGCGACCCGGGCGTCTGGGACCGGCTGCAGCGCGTCGTGCCGGGCACCCTCGGCCTCGAGGCCGAGGGCGCCGCGATCGGCGACCTCGCGGCGCGCTTCCAGAGGCGCTCGATCCTGATGCGCGCCGTGGGCGGCCACGAAGGCCGCGGCGACGACGACGGCCTGCGCGCGTTCGCCTGCCGCGCCTCGGCGGCGGCGCTGCTCGCGTTCCTGCAGCAGCACCTCGCGCCCGAGCCGCGGCTCGAGCGCCCCTCGGCGCCCGATCTGCGCGAGCCGGCGCCGGCCGACGACGGCGAGCGCCACCCGAGCGGGCGGGACCTCGTCTCCGACGACAGGCACGACCGGCGCGACGCCTTCCTCGACCGCGTCGAGCGCGTGGCGCTCCTCCGCGACCCCGGGGCGACAGTGACGAAGCACCGCGCGCCGCCGCCGTTCGCGGGCGCGCTCGAGGTCGCCGTGCAGGACGGCCGGCGCGTCGACGTCCGCGTGATCGGCGTGCTCGAACGGTCGATCACCGAGGAGCTCGTCACGCGGTACGTGACCGAGGTCGAGCACCGCTTCCGGCAGCAGGACCCGTACCTGCGCTCCACCCTGATCCACACCGACCCGCCCGCGCCGCCCGAGCTCGTCCGGAGCGCGGCGCGCCGCGGCGTCGTGCTGAAGAGCTTCTCCGAGGCGCAGGGGCTCATCGACTTCGGCCGGTACCTCGCGTGGCAGACCGACCGCATCGAGTCCGACCCGTCGTACCCGCCGTGGCTCTACGTCGAGCAGCCGGCCGTCGTGAGCCTCGGCGACCGCGAGAAGAGCGCGACCGAGAGCGCGATCGACGCCCTCTTCCGGCTGCTCGACGCCCCCCACCGGCGCTTCGCGCTGGTGCTCGGCGACTTCGGCGCCGGCAAGACGTTCCTGCTGCGCGAGCTCGCCCGGCGGATGGCGCGGGAGCGGCACCCGCTCGTGCCGGTGCTCATCGAGCTCGGCCGCATCGAGAAGCAGCGCTCGCTCGACTCGCTCCTCGCGCAGCACTTCGCGCTCGCGAACGAGCCCGTCGATCTGCGGGCCTTCCGCTACATGCTGGCCGAGGGGCGCGTCGCGCTGCTCTTCGACGGCTTCGACGAGCTCGCCCTGCGGCTGACGTACGATCGCGCGCTCGAGCACTTCGACACGGTGGTCCAGGCGGCGGAGGGGATCGCGAAGGTCGTGGTGACCAGCCGCGCGCAGCACTTCCTCACCGATCCGCCGATCAAGCGCGAGCTCGCCCGGCGGGCCGAGCTGCTGCGGGGCTACCGGCTGGTGCAGCTCCAGGGCTTCGGGGAGAAGCAGATCCGGCGCTTCCTCGGCAACCTGAGCCCGGAGCCCGCGGAGGCCGAGGCGCGCTACCGGCTGCTCCACGAGGTCAAGGATCTGCTCGGGCTCTCGGAGAACCCGCGGATGCTGGGGTTCATCGCGAAGATCGAGCCGGACAAGCTCCGGCAGGCCAAGGCGCGGACAGGGACGATCACCGCGGCGAAGCTGTACGAGGTGCTCGTCGAGCAGTGGCTCGATCACGAGCACGCGCGCGCCAACCCGCGGGGCGCGCCGCGCGGGATCCCCCGCGAGGCGCTGCGGGCCGCGATGACCGGGCTGGCGCGGCTGCTCTGGGACCGGAGCGCGCGCGCTGTCGGGCTCGGCGAGCTGCCGGAGAGCCTGATCCGGGGCGCGCAGCCGCCCGACGCGCCGCCGATCGACCGCGCGATCATCGAGCACCTGATCGGCTCGGGCTCGCTGCTCGTGCGCGACGCGGAGGGGGCGTTCTCGTTCGTCCACCGGTCGGCGCTGGAGTGGCTCGTCGCCGACGCGGCCGCGCGCGAGGTGAAGGAGACGGGCGACAGCGCGGCGCTCGGCGCCGACGAGATGAGCGAGCTCATGGTCGACTTCTTCGTGTCGCTCGCGGGGCGCGCGGCGGCGGCGGCGTGGGCGCAGCGGGTGCTCCGCGGGGCGGCCGAGGGGAACGCGAAGGACAACGCCCTGCGCGTCGCGTGCTGGCTGGCCAGGGACGAGGAGGACACGGACACGGAGGAGGGGAGGAGCGCCTTCCTGGACGACCTCGACGCGGCCGGCGTCAACCTGGCCGGGCAGGACCTGAGCGGGTGCAACCTCGCCTGCGCCGACCTGCGGCGGGCCGATCTCACGCAGGCCAACCTCTGGGGCGCCACGCTCGTCGAGGCCCGGCTGGCCGGCGCGTCGCTGGGCGCGGCGCAGCTCGCGCGGGCGGACCTCACCGGCGCCGACCTCGAGGGCGCGGATCTCCGGGGCGCGGATCTCTCGTTCGCCCGGCTGGTCGGGGCGGATCTGACCCGCGCCAACCTCGCGGGCGCGCAGCTCCGCGGCGCCAAGCTCGTCGGCGCCCGGGGGGTGCCTGTCGCGTCGCTGGCCGCTGACGGCGCGGCGCCGCCCCGGCCGCGCGACGCCGAGCCGATGTGGGCGCCTGTCTCGCCGTGCAACGCGGTGGCGTGGAGCCCGCTGGGCGATCTCCTGGCGGCGAGCCACGAGGACGGCTCGGTCCGGATCTGGGACGCCGTCACCGGGCAGGCGATCCGGGCGATGCACGGGCACCTCGGCGCGGCGATGAGCGTGGCGTTCAGCCCGGATGGCCTCCTGCTCGCCTCGGGGTCCTCGGACAAGACGGTGCGCCTCTGGGAGGTCAGGACGGGCCGCGCGCTGCGCACGTTCGAGGGGCACACCCACGGGGTCCGCAGCGTGGCGTGGAGCCCGGACGGGCAGGCGCTCGCCTCGGGGTCCTCGGACAAGACGGTGCGCGTCTGGGAGGCCGGCACCGGGCGCGCGGTGCGCTCGTTCAAGGGCCACTCGCTCGGGGTCCGCAGCGTGGCGTGGAGCCCGGACGGGCAGGCGCTCGCGTCGGCGTCGTCGGACAAGACGGTGCGCCTGTGGCGGGTCCGGAGCGGCCACGCGCTGCGCTGCCTCGAGGGGCACACCGACTGGGTGCTCGGCGTGGCGTGGAGCCCGGACGGGCAGGCGCTCGCCTCGGCGTCGTCGGATAAAACGGTGCGCCTGTGGGACGCCGCGGGCGGCCGCGCGCAGCGCGCGTTCGAGGGCCACACCGACTGGGTCTTCGGGGTCGCCTGGAGCCCCGACGGCCTCACGCTCGCGTCGGGGTCGCTGGACCGGTCGGTGCGCCTCTGGGAGGTCAGGACGGGCCGCGCGCTGCGCGCGTTCGAGGGGCACACGCACGGGGTGTGCAGCGTGGCGTTCAGCCAGGGCGGGCAGACGCTCGCGTCGGCGTCGCGCGACAAGACCATCCGCCTCTGGGAGGTCGCGCGGGGGCACGCGCTGCGCAGCTTCGAGGGGCACACCGACTGGGTCCTCGGCGCGGCGTTCAGCCCGGATGGGCACACGCTCGCGTCGGGCTCGGACGACAGGTCGGTGCGCCTCTGGGACGTGGGGAGCGGCCGCGCGATCCGGGCGTTCAAGGGGCACACGCTCGGGATCCGCAGCGTGGCGTTCAGCCCCGAGGGCGAGGTGCTCGCGTCGGCCTCGGACGACAAGACCATCCGGCTCTGGGAGGTCGCGCGCGGGCGGCTCCTGCGCTCGATCGAGGGCCACGCGCACGCGATCCGCGGCGTGGCGTTCAGCCCGGATGGCGAGACGCTCGCGTCGGCCTCGGACGACAGGACGGTGCGCCTGTGGGAGGTGGAGAGCGGCCGCCCGCTGCGCACGTTCGAGGGGCACACGCACCGGGTGTGCACCGTGGCGTGGAGCCCTGTCGGGCTGACGCTGGCGTCGGGGTCGGACGACAGGACCATGCGCCTGTGGGAGGTCGCCCGGGGCCGCGTGATCCGCACGTTCGAGGGGCACACCGACGGGATCCGCGGCGTCGCGTTCAGCCCCGACGGCCTGCTGCTCGCGTCGGGGTCGGACGACAGGGCGGTGCGCGTCTGGGAGGTCGGGAGCGGTCGCGCCCTGTTCTGCCTCGAGGGGCACACGCGCGGGGTCCGCGGCGTGGCGTTCTGCCCGCGCAGCCAGGTGCTCGCGTCGGGCTCCTCGGACAAGACGGTGCGCCTCTGGGACGTGAGCCGGGGCCGCGTCCTCCGCACCCTGGAGGGCCACAACGCCTCCGTGCAGGGCGTCGCCTTCAGCCCCGACGGCCACCTCCTCGCCTCGGCCTCCGCCGACGGCACCCTCCGCCTCTGGGACGTGGTCCAGGGGAGCTGCCTCGCCATCCTCCTGCCCTGCCCCGAGGGGTGGGCCGCCTTCAGCCCCGACGGCCGTTACAAGCTCGGCGGCGACATCGGCGGCTCGTTCTGGCACGTGATCGGCCTCTGCCGCTTCGAGCCCGGCGAGCTCGATCCGTACCTGCCGAACCCCCTGCGCATCCCCGGCGACGAGCCCCTTGTCGTGCGCCATCGCGGCGGGGAGCTGCCCGCGAGCGGCGCGACGCGGTAGGGCAGGGGGGCGGGGCGACCGGCAGGCGCGCCGGGGGCGCCGGTCCTAAGATGAGGGCTGCATGAGCGAGGTACCCAGAGGGCGGCTCTCCAGGGCCGAGCGGCGCGAGCAGCTCCTCGAGACGGCGCTCGGGATCGTCCGGGAGGAGGGGACCGACGCCCTGACGCTCGGGCGCGTGGCGGAGCGCGCCGGCGTCACGAAGCCGATCGCCTACGAGCACTTCGGGACCCGCTCGGGGCTCCTCATCGCGCTGTGCGAGCGCATCGACGTGCGGCAGCGCGCGGCGCTGTTCGAGGCGCTCGAGCGCGCGCCCGCGCGGCTCGCGGACGTCGCGCGCGTTGCGGGCCGCGCGTACATGCGCTGTTACAACTCGGTCGGCCCCGAGTGGTACGCGATCACGGCGGCGCTGAAGGGCGACGAGGAGATGGAGGCGTTCCGGCAGCGCCTGCTCGACGAGTACGTCGCGATCTACAGGGACACCTTCGCCCCGTACGCGAAGCTGCCGAGGCGCGAGCTCCACCTCCGCTGCGTCGGGATCGTCGGCGCCGCCGAGGCGATCGCGGGCGAGATGCTCCGCGAGCGGACGAGCGAGGCCGCCGCCGCGGAGGCGCTCGCGTCGCTCATCGTCGCGTGGCTCCCGGCGAAGGGGTGAGCGCGCGCTCCGGAGGAGGCGCGGCGAGCTCCGCGGGATCCGGCTGATTCACCGAAGGCCGCGCCGGCCAGGCTGGTTGCGCGATACCGCTGCTCTGCCTACGCTCGGCCGCAGAACCACGAGCGGCCCGCGAGCGCCGCGGCGAGGCCGTCGAGCCCGCCGCCGGATCGCGGCAGCGCTGAGAGGAGGCGGCTTTCCATGTGCGGCATTGCTGGATGGGTGGATCACGCGCGCGATCTGACGCGGGAGCGCCGTGTCGTGCGCGAGATGACGACGACGATGAAGAACCGCGGGCCGGACGACGAGGGGATCTGGCTCTCCCCGCGCGCGGCCCTCGGCCACCGCCGGCTCGCCGTCATCGATCTCGAGGGGGGCCGACAGCCGATGATCGCCGACGAGGACGGCGAGCCGGTGGCCGTGCTCATCTACACCGGGGAGGTCTACAACTTCCGTGAGCTGCGCGGCGAGCTGGAAGGCCGCGGTCACCCTTTCAGGACGCACAGCGACACCGAGGTCGTCCTCCGCGCGTACGTGGAGTGGGGCGCGGGCTTCCCCGCGCGCCTCAACGGCATGTATGCCTTCGCCCTCTGGGACGTCCGCGCGGAGGAGCTCCTGCTCGTCCGGGACCGGATGGGCATCAAGCCGCTGTATTACCAGCCGACCGGATCGGGCGCGCTCTTCGGCTCGGAGCCCAAGGCCATCCTGGCGAACCCGCTCGCCCCGCCGGCCGTGGACGACGGCGGCCTGCGCGAGCTCCTCGCCTTCACGAAGACGCCGGGGCACGCCGTGTTCCGCGACATGCGCGAGGTCCGCCCCGGCCACGTCGTCCACGTGCGCAGGGGTGGGATCACCGAGCGCCGCTACTGGGCCCTCGAGTCGAGGCCTCACACCGACGATCTCCAGACGACGATCGGCGCCGTCCGCGGGCTGCTCGAGGACATCGTCGCTCGCCAGCTCATCTCCGACGTGCCGCTCTGCACGCTCCTGTCCGGAGGGCTGGACTCCAGCCTCGTGACAGCGCTCGCGCAGCGGGCGCTCGCGGACGCGGGGCCTGTGCGCTCGTTCTCCGTCGATTTCGTCGGGCAGGCCGAGAACTTCAAGGCGGACGAGCTGCGGAGCACGCCGGACGCGCCGTACGTCGTCGACGTCCAGCGGCACGTCGGGTCCGACCACGCGAACATCGTGCTCTCCGCGGCCCAGCTCGCCGATCCCGCCCTCCGCGAGGTCGTGCTGCGCGCCCGGGATCTCCCCCTCAGCTTCGGGGACATGGATGCTTCGCTGCACCTGCTCTTCCGCGCCATCCGGGAGCGCTCCACGGTGGCGCTGTCCGGCGAGTCGGCCGACGAGATCTTCGGCGGGTATCTCTGGTTCCACGACCCGGACGTCGTGGCGGCCGACACGTTCCCGTGGAGCGCCATGCGCACCAGGCTGAGGAGCTCGAGCTCCGTCTCGACGCTGCTCGCGCCCGAGCTCCTCGAGCGGCTCGATCTCCAGGGCTACGTCGCCGAGCGCTACCGGGAGGCGATCGCCGAGGTCCCGCGCCTGCCGGGCGAGACGGGGAAGGAGCGGCGCATGCGGGAGATCAGCTACCTGCACCTGACGCGCTTCCTGCAGCTCTTGCTCGACCGCAAGGATCGCATGAGCATGGCGACAGGGCTCGAGGTCCGGGTCCCGTTCTGCGATCACAGGCTGGTGGAGTACGTGTTCAACGCGCCGTGGTCGATGAAGACCTTCGACGGGCGCGAGAAGAGCCTCTTGCGCGCCGCGTCCGGGGATCTCCTGCCGCGCTCGGTGCTCGATCGCCGCAAGAGCCCGTACCCCGCGACCCAGGACCCCGCGTATGCGCGGGCGCTGCGCGCGCAGCTCGCGGCGCTCCTCGCGCAGCGGGACGCGCCCGTGTTGCCGCTTGTCGACGTGGCCCGCGCCCGCGCCGTCGCCGCGGACACCGACGGGCCGGTCGACGAGGTGTCGCGGTCGAGCGTGGAGCAGGTGCTCGTGCTCAACGACTGGCTCGCTCGCTACGAGATCGAGCTGGCGCTCTGAACGGCGCGCTGCGGGCGTTGGAGGGGCGCGAGGGCCGCCGCGGCGGGCGCGCGCCCGCCGCGGGCCCGTCGCTCACTGCTGCGGATGCGGAATGGCGCTCGGGTCCATGTAGAAGACCTCCCAGTGGTGGCCGTCCACGTCGTAGAAGCTCCACGTGTACATGAAGCCGTGATCCGTGGGCTCCTCCGCGTGCGTCCCGCCGGCGGCGATCGCTGTCTTCACCAGCTCGTCGACCTCGGCCCGGTTCTCGGCCGTCAGCGCGAAGATGCCCTCGGTGGACGTGCTGGTGTCGCAGATACGCTTCTTGGTGAAGTCCTTGAACCGCTCCTCGACGAGGAGCATCACGTACGCGTCCTCGCTGAGGATCATGCAAGTCGCCTTGTCGTCGGTGAAGTTCGGATTGAACGAGAAGCCGAGCTTGGTGAAGAACTCGACCGATCGCTTCAGGTCCTTGACGGGGAGATTGACGAAGAGCTTCCGGGAACGGTTCGTGGTCATGTGCGCCTCCAGCGTGGGGTGAATTCGAACCTACTGACGCCCGCGGGGCGCCGGATTCATCGGTCCCGTCCAAAAAAATCGACGGCTCTCCAGGAAAGATCGACGCCGCGCCCGTCAGCCGCCCTGCGCCTGCGGCCCCTGCGCGCCGCCCTGCGGCTCCGGCGGGAGCTCCGGCGGCAGGCCGAACCGCGGAAAGAGCGTCTCCGTGTCGAGGAAGTAGTTCAGCGCGACGATGTGCGCGTCCGAGAGCTCGAGAACGATGAGCGCCCACGGCTTGTAGCTCTCCCCGGGGCCGCCGGGCCTGTACTGCCCGAACGCGGGCGAGCCGCAGGCCGCTGTCGGCACCAGCCGGGACCCGCGGCAGGCCGCGCCAGGGCCCAGGAGCCAGAAGCGGATCGGCTCGTGACCGCGCAGCCACAGCGCGTACGGCGGCATCGACATCGTCGCGTCCTCGTGGAGGATCTTGGTGAGCGCGTTCACGTCGTACCGCTCGAACGCCTCGACGTAGCGGTCGACCAGCACGGACTGCGCGTCGGACAGCGGGGCGTGGGCGTCCGACATGTCGCGGGTCGTGAGCGTCGCCCGGGCGCGCTGGAGGGCGCTGTTGACCGAGGCGACCGAGGTGTCGAGCGTCTCTGCGACCTCGGCGGCCGGCCAGCCGAGGACTTCCATCAGCAGCAGCACAGCGCGCTGGCGCGGCGGGAGGTGCTGGAGCGCGGTCACGAAGGCGAGCCGGATGCTCTGGCGCAGGGCCACGAGCTCGGCGGGGTCGGCGTCGGCGGGCAGCGCCAGCACGTCGGGGATGGGCTCGACCCACCGGTAGGAAGGCAGCGTGGTGAGCGGCCCGTCGATCCCGTTGGGGGGGCCGAGCTCCATCGGGCGCGCGCGGCGGGTGCGCTCGCTCAGCGCGTCGAGGCACACGTGGGTGGCGATGCGGTACAGCCAGCTGCGCAGCGACGCGCGCCCCTCGAACTGGTCGATGCTGCGCCAGGCGCGCAGCATCGTCTCCTGCACGGCGTCGTCGGCCTCGGCGGCCGACCCGAGCATGCGGTAGCAGTGGCCGGTCAGCGCGGCGCGGTGCTCGTCGAGGTGGCGGGCGGTCGCGTGCCCGACGTCGGCGCTGGCGGCGTGCTTCCTCGGGGGCGGGAGGTCAGCCATCGCAACCGTGTTTAACAGGTCCGCTGCCCGCGGAAAAGGCAGGATCTCCTGCGGCTGGGGTGCAGCTCACCATCACCGAGGTTGCGCCGGCGGGCTGCGCGCCTGACGTCGATTCGCTCCGCTCGGGCTGGCAATCTGAACCGTGATTCCGCAATGCTCGCGCCGCCGCTGCCGATCGCGGCCGGGCCCGCCGGGCCTCTCGCGCTGCGGGCGGGCTCCTTGTGTCAACGCCCGGTTGACGTTGTGTACACTCCCGCGTGACGGCGACGCGCGCGGCGCTCGCCAGGGGGCGACGGAGCGCGGCCTCTCCACGGAATGATGCAGTGAAGTCGCGCGGTTCGCGCGCCGGCGACGGCGGCGCTCCGTGGCGCGAGCGTTGCAATGCTGCGCTGCGACCCGCGCGGCACGCCGCCGCATCGAGGTGGAGCGCGCTGTACAACGGTTGCCAACGAGGGATGGAATCATGAGCTTGAAATGGAGATGTGCTCTGGGAACGCTGCTGTCGCTCGGCCTCGCCGGCTGCCTCGCGGCGGACGACGCGGTGGACGTGGACGCGGTGGACTCGCTGAGCGACGCGCTCAGCGCCGTCAAGATCCAGGCCGAAGACCAGTCGTGGTCGATCTCCTCCGGCGACAGGATCGAGGACAACGCGGACAACGTGAAGTTCCGCGCCAACCAGAGCGGCGATACATTCAAGTTCTCCACCTCGGTCGCGTCGGGCACGTACAAGATCGTCCTCCGGTACGCCAAGCGCAACGTGTACGGCAAGTACGAGCTGAGCGTGAAGGGCTCCTCGGTGACGTCGTTCGACGCCTACACATCCACCACGGGCGATAGCTGGACGACCGCGACGCTCGGGGAGAAATCGCTCTCGGGCAACGTCGAGTTCAAGTTCACGTGCAAGGGCAAGAACTCTTCCGCTTCCGGCCACGATCTGAAGATCGATACCATCGAGCTCGTGCCGGTGGGCGGCGGCGACTCGGGCGGCGGCACGACGGTCGGGGACGGCGGCGTCGTGCGCTCGACGATCGTCGTGAAGGCCGGCGAGACGTTCGACGGCGGCGGCAAGCGGTTCATCGCCGACAGCGGGACGCTCGGGGACGGCAGCCAGGACGAGGGGCAGAAGCCGGTGTTCAAGCTCGAGGACGGCGCGAAGCTGAGGAACGTCGTGCTCGGCGCGCCGGCCGCCGACGGCATCCACACCTACGGCAACGTCACGCTCGAGAACATCGTCTGGGAGGACATCGGCGAGGACGCCTTGACGGTCAAGAAGTCCGGCACCGTGGTCCTGAACGGCGGCTCCGCGAAGAACGGCGCCGACAAGGTGTTCCAGATCAACGCGGCCAGCACGTTCAGGGTCTCGAACTTCAAGGCGGAGAACGCCGGCAAGTTCATCCGGCAGAACGGCGGCACCGGCTTCAAGGTCGATGTCGTCATCGACAGGTGCGACATCTCGAAGATGAAGGAATCCATCTTCAGGACGGACAGCAGCTCCAGCACCGTGAAGATGACGAACACCCGCTACAGCGCCATCGGCAAAGAGCTCTTCATGGGCGTGAGCTCATCCAACATCACCACGTCGGGCAACAGCGCCTACTGACCGGCCAGCGCGGCCGCGCTGCCAGGGGCGGCGCGCGCCGCGCCTCACACGGCGCAGACGCGCGGCCGGCGCCGGTCCCACGGCGCCGCCTGCTCGAGCTGGCCCGCGAGCCGCAGCAGCGTGGCGTCGTCCGCGTAGCGGCCCGCGAACTGCACGCCCACCGGCAGGCCGTCGGCGCTCATGTGGAGCGGCACCGACATGGCCGGGCTCCCGGTCACGTTGAACAGGGGCGTGAACGCCGCGAAGGCGAAGATCTGATCGAGCCAGTCCTCGGCGCTCAGGGTCGGGTCGTTCGCGTCGAGCGTGCCCGACGGGATGGGGAGCGTCGTCAACGTCGGCGTGAGCAGGGCGTCGAACTGCGTGAAGAACTGCCCCACCTGCCGCGATATCTGGTCGCGCGCCACGAGCACGTCGTGCAGGTCGATGGCGCTCATCCGCCGGCCGGCCTCGGCCATGGTGAGCGTCGTTGCCTCCACCGTGTCGCGCCCGGGCGTGAGCCCGTACAGCGGGCAGACGCGATCGAGCAGGTGGGCGTGGTACGAGAGCAGCATCCGGAACGCGATGCGGACGCGCTCCCAGTCGATCTCCGGCCGCGCCGGCACGACCTCGTGCCCCAGCTCCTCGCACAGCGCCGCGGCGCGGCGCACGGCCAGCTTGCACTCGTCGTCCACCTGCACCCCGTGCCAGGCCGCGTCGGTGAACGCGATCCGGAGCCGCCCCGGCGGCGTGCGCGCCTCCTCCAGGAACGGCCGCGCGGCCGGCGGCGCGAAGTACGGCGTGCCCGGGTCGGGCCCGGCGATGGCGTCGAGCAGCGCCGCGCAGTCCCGCACCGAGCGGGTCAGCGCGTGATCGGTGGCGAAGCCCATCAGCACCTCGCCCTCGATCGGCCCGGTCGGGATGCGGCCGCGGGTGGGCTTCAGCCCGAAGAGGTTGCAGCACGACGACGGGATGCGGATCGACCCGGCGACGTCGTTGCCGTGGGCCATCGGCACCATCCGCGCCGCCACCGCCGCGGCGGCGCCGCCGCTCGACCCGCCGGGCGTGCGATCGAGCCGCCACGGGTTGCGCGTCGGCCCGTGCGCGATCGGCTCCGTGACAACGTTGAGGCCGAGCTCCGGGGTGTTCGTCTTGCCGATCGCCACGAGCCCCGCGCGCCGGAAGCGCGTCATCAGCTCGTCGTCCGCGGGCGACACGAGCCCCTGGAAGAGCCGAGAGCCCATGCCGGTGGGCGTGCCCGCGACGAGGATGCCGAGGTCCTTCACGAGGTACGGCACCCCGGTGAACGGCCCGGGCGGCAGCCCCGCGCGGAGCGCCCGCTCCGCGTCGTCGCGCAGCGAGCCGATCACCGCGTTGAGCGCAGGGTTCACCTGCTCGATGGCGGCCGAGGCCACGTCCAGGAGCTCGGAGGGGGTGACCTCGCGCCGGCGGACAAGCTCCGCGAGGCCCAGGGCGTCGAACGCGGTGTACTCGGAGATCTTCATCGTGCAGGTCCCTTATACGAGCCTGGCGCGCATCGCGGGGTGAAGAAAGAACCCACGCCGCGCACGTCCTCCGGGGCCGCCGCGAGCGCCGCCGCGCCGACCCGGACGAGGGGCGCTCTCATGGCGAGACATTACCCCGGATGTGGGCTCGATCGCGAGCGCGCCCTGCGCTGGATCGCGAGGGGGGCAATGCGATCCCGCGCAGGGCGCGGGAGGCGCGTCTGGGAGCCGAAGAACCACACAGGCGCGCAGGCCATCGAGGAGCCAGGCGCGATGATCTGGCACGAGGTCGACACTCGCGATCACAAGAGGGCGGCTGAGTTCTGCTGTCGCGTCTTCGGCCTCGAGGCGCGCAAGCTCGAGTCCGCGGGCTGACGGAGGCCGGCGGCGACACCAGCGCAGATCGACGGATTGACTCCATCGACGGACCGACGCGTCAGGCGCGCCGGCCGGGGAGGGGCCTTGCTGGCCTGATCCCCGGCGTGTACGCTGGCCGTGGCTCCGCAGAGATCGCGCGCGCGGGCCAGGGGCATGACCACGCTGCCACACACCATCTCCGCGGAGCGCGGCTGGATCCATGGCGCCGCGCTGGATCTCGGGATCTTCCTTGGCCCGTGGATCGTCGTGGCCGCGCTCTGGGCGGCGCGCGGCGGCGACGGTGCGTCCACGGCGCTCTGGTGGTCGCAGTTCGTGCTCGGCAACACGACGCACGTCGTCCTCACGTTCGTGCTGCTGGCGGCCCGCGCGGACGTGCTGCGCGCGACGCCCTCGCAGGCGAGGATCGTGGTCGCCGGCTCGCTGCTCACGTTCGCGCTCTCGTGGGCGCTCTTCCGCGGCGTCAAGGCGGCGATCCCCGACTGGACCGACTTCGCGCTCGCGGTGGCCGCGATCTTCGGGACGCACCACCGGCTGTCGCAGGCGAAGGGGATCTGGTCGCTCTACAACCTGCGCGGCGCGCAGCTCTCGCGCCCGGCGCCCTCGGGGCGGGAGCGCGCGCTCCAGCAGCACTGGGTCTCGGTCGGCCTTGTCGTCGTGATGGTGGCCTGGCTGTTCGTGCCCTCCGGGCCGGGCCGCATGTTCCCGCTGCTGCAGGCGATCCCGCGCGAGCCGGCGATGCTGCCGCACGCGGCCGCGTACCTGCTCGCCGCGGCGTGGCTCGCGTTCGTGGCCGCGCTGCTCGTCGAGCTCGGTCGGGCGAGCCCGCGCAGCGCGCCGAAGATGCTGCACGTCGGCACGCACGGCGCCGCTGTGACGCTCGCCGTCGTCGCGCCGCTGTGGGGGAGCATCGTGTGGGGCGCGATCCACGGGCTCGAATACTACTTCCTCTGCGCGCGCATGATGCGCCCCCGGGAGGGCGACGCCGCGCCGGGGCCCTCGGCCCGCTGGGTGTGGCCGCTCATGCTGCTGTCGATGGCGCCGCTGTTCCTCGTCGGGCTGGCGATCGCGCCGTTCGCCGCGGTGCGCCCGTCGCTCCCGTCCGGCTGGGCCGAGGAGGCGCTGATCGTCGTCAACGCGCTCGTCATGGCGCATTACTTCGCCGACGCGTTCATCTACCGCTTCCGCATCCCCGGGGTGCGCCAGGTGGCGCTGCGCCGCCTCGGCTTCGCCTGACGGCGCGATGCGGCGCCTGCCTGCGTGGATCGCGCGGCTCGACGGCGTCCGGGCGCGCGCTGCCCCGGCGCTGCGCTCGCCCCGCGCGCCGGCCGCGCTCGCCGCGCTGGTCGGGCTCGTCGCGCTCGTGCCCCGCTGGCGCTTCGCTGTCGAGGAGCACCCGCTCCGGCTCTACGTCTTCGGCGACATGGCCATTTACCTGGAGCGGGGCGTCGCGCTCACCGAGCGCGCGCGGGCGGCGTGGGACACGTTCACGCCCCCCGGCTATCCCGCGCTCCTCGCCCTGCTGCACGCCGCGGCGCCCGGGGATCTCGCGCTCGTCGGCGCGTGCCAGGCGGCGCTCGGCGCGCTCACGGCGGCGCTCACCGCGCTGTTCGCGTACCGCCTCGATCGCTCGCTCGCCGTCGCGGCGCTCGCGGGGCTCGCGACGGCGCTGTACTTCCCGCTCGTCTTCTACGCGGGCTTCGTCCTCACCGAGACGGCCTTCGCCTTCCTGCTGCTGCTGTTCGCGTGGCTCGAGCTCCGCGCGCTCGAGCACGGGCGCGCTCGCGGCCGCGCGGCGCTCGGCCTCGCCGCGGGCGGGGTCCTCGGGCTCGCCGTGCTCGTCCGCCCGAGCCTGCTCGCGTTCCTCCCGTGGGTGGCGTTCCGCGCGGCGAGGGGCGCGGGCTTCGATCGCCGCGTCGCGGGCGCCACGTTGCTCGCGTGCGCGCTCGTGATCGCGCCCGTGTCGGCCCACACGAGCTGGCTCCTCGGGCGCCCGGCGCTGGTGGCGACGAACGGCGGCGTGAACTTCTACCTCGCGCACTCGGCGTGCCGCTCGGTGCGCTCCACCGCCGGCGGCGAGGTCGTCGAGGTGAGCACCCATTACAACAGGACCCATTTCGAGCGCCGGTGCGAGCTCCCGCGGCCATTCCTCGACGAGGGCGCGTATTACCGTGCGGGTCTCGCGGAGATCGCCGAGCACCCGGGGCGCCTGCTGCGCGCGTGGACGGGCGTGGCCGAGGGCCTCGGCCTGGCGCCGCGCCGCGCGTGGCCGAACCAGCCGTTCTGGCCGGGATCGGTGGAGCACGAGGCGGAGCTCGACGCGTCGTCGCGGCTGTTCGTGCCGCTGGTGCTGCTGCCCGCGGTGGTCCACGCGATGGCGCGCGCGTGGGGCGCGCGGCGCGGGCGGGGCGGGGGAAGCGGGGAGGGCGGCGCGGCGCGCGAGGGAGGCCCGGGCGCGGACGCCGGGGCTCGCGCGCGCGGGATCGCGTGGGCGATCCTCGCGAGCGTGGTCGTCGTTCTCTATGCGTACAACGGCAACCCGCGCGTCCGCGTCTCGAGCGATCCGCTCGCGCTGGCCCTCGCGGCGAGCGCCTGGGCGGCGGGGGCGCGCTGGCTCCTCGAATCGTTGGCTCTTGCTCACGCCTCCCGGCGCGCTGGACCTCCATGAAGCTCTACTACGCTCCCACTTCCCCCTTTGCCCGCAAGGTGCGCGTCACCGCGCACGAGCTGCAGCTCGGCGACCGGATCGACCTCGTGCTGGTCAATCCCTGGTCGGACGCGGCGCTGCGTTCCCTGAACCCGCTGGCCAAGGTCCCGACGCTGGTCCGGGACGATGGGCAGGTGCTCTTCGAGTCCGCGCTCGTCTGCGAGTACCTGGACCACCTCGCGGCCGGGGGGCTCTATCCGGCGGCGGGAGACGCGCGGTGGAGCGCTCTGCTCCGGCAGGGCATCGCGGACGGCATCAACGCCGCTGCCGGACGGCTCTTTGCCGATGAACATCGCCCGTCCAGCGAACGATCGAGCAGCGTCATGCGGCGCCAGGCGGACGCCATCGAGGCCGGCCTCGACAGGCTGGAGCGTGACGCCGGAGCGCTGTCGATCGGACTCGCGGACATCGGCGCGATCTCGGCCGCCTGCGCGCTCGGTTACCTCGATTTCCGCTGGCCCGGCCGAGGCTGGCGAGACGGCCGGCGCGGCCTCGCGCGCTGGTTCGACGTCGTCGGCCAACGGCCATCGATGATCGCGACGCAGCATCGCTTGCCGTGATGGGCCGCGTCGCCCTCCCGGGCATGCGCGGCCGCATGCCCGTCTGATCCTGCCCCTGTCGGCTCGCGCCGCGTCATGGCAAGTTGGCGTCCATCCAGGCGAGTCGGGCCAGGAGGAAGTCGCGCATGACCTGGAGCTGGCCCTCCCACGTGGGCACGGTGGGGCCGCCGACGAAGCCGGTGCTCGACTCGATGACGCTCGGCACGGGCCACTTCGCGTAGTCGCGGACAACGGCCTGCGCCAGCGGCGCGCTCAGGCTATCCATGCGCTGCTCGATCGCGGCCTCGGACAGCAGCGTCTGGCGGAGCGCCGTGTAGCGCGTCCTCACCTGCGCCATGAACGCCGGGTCGCCGGTGAGCTTCTGGTACCAGTTGTTGACGTTCCTCTGGCCGCTGAAGCGCCAGCCGGTGTCGCTCGCCGATTGTGGCGTCGCGTTCTGGGCGCCCACGCCGCCGAGCGCGAAGTTGTAGTCCCACAGCGGGCCAGCCTTGAGCTTCTGATCGCGATCCTTGAAGTAATAGGCGCTCCGCACGTACGCGTCCACGTTGAGCGTCAGCTCGCTGATGATCAGGTAATCGATGAACGACGGCAGGTCGATGTACGTCGCGTAATCGCCGATGGGCGTCTGATGGAGGCTGTCGTGGAACTGCTGGATATACTGCGTCAGCCATGTCGCCTGCTCGTCGTTCAGGGGATCGGGATCCACCACCTCGAGATCGATCCAGCACGTGCCGCTCTCGTCGTTCCCGCCGGGCCCGCCGGGCCCGCCGGGCCCGCCGCCGGGCCACCCGCCGCCGCCGAAGCCGCCGAACCCCGGGAGGGGCTCCGAGCCCGTGCACGTGAGCTGCGGCTCCTCGGCGGCCGCCTGGTCGAACTTGAAGATGTAGCCGCCGCTGATGTCGGGCAGCGCCCGGTCCTCCCCCTCGAGCTGCTTGAGATCGGTGCGGACCTTGTTGTTCTTGATCGTCTCCGAGACCCAGTAGACGCCTTGATAATCCGCTTCACCGATCGCGTGCGGCTCGTAGTTCAGATAGACCTCGGCGAACTCGGTGCGCGGCGTCTGGAGGCCCATCTCCCGGCCGAGCGCGTAGGTGAACGGATTGCGGATCAACGTGCGGTCGTAGTAGGGCGGGATCAGCGCCCAGTCCGAGTCGGCGGGCATGCCCAGCACGCTGTAGTCGAGGTCCTTGCCCTCGTTGTCCCACAGCTCGAGCTTGTACGGCGTCTGCGGGAAGTTCGCCGACGACTGGCCGCGCACGTGATAGCCAGCGCGCATCGCCATCGTGGGCAGCGAGGCGATCGAGGCCACGCCGTTGACCGGCTCCCAGATCATCACCGCCGCGTCGAAGTAGACTTCCTTGTCGCCCGGCTTGCCCTTGCCGTAGCCGTCCACGATCATGATGGGAATGTCGGACGTCGCGTCGATGGTGCGCGCGATGTAGAGGCCCGTGCTCACCGCGCCGGCCGCGGCGCCCCCCGCGAACACCTGCGCGCGGACCTGCGTCGTGGCCGTGAGGGTCAGGGGCTCGCCCGTGTAGAGCGTGGAGGCCGCTGTCGGCGGCTGCCCGTCCACCGTGTAGCGGATCTCGGCCCCGTCGACGGTCGTTGTCATCCCGACCTGGATCTGATCCCTGAATGTCTGGCTCGGTGTGGAGAACGCGACGTCCCCGAGCAAGGACGGATTCACCGGCGCTGTGTCACCGCCTGACGCGTTCTGGCCGTCCGGTGCCTGGCCACAGGCAACGCACAGGGCGAGGAGGGCGAGCGAGATGGATCCTTGAAGCAGCCCGGTAAAGCGCGTGCGTTTGCCCATGATGGTATTTTTCACTGTCCAC
This sequence comes from Sorangium sp. So ce176, assembly GCF_051519835.1. NCBI lineage: Bacteria > Pseudomonadati > Myxococcota > Polyangiales > Polyangiaceae > Sorangium > Sorangium sp. So ce176. Next base: position 6,726,212 of record NZ_CP150371.1, on the reverse strand, counting down.
CTCATTCGAAGTGCAAGAAATCGTCATTGTACGGACACACGGGGCTTCAGCGCTACCCGTTTCTCTCGAGGCAGAGGCGCGCCTTCGACGCGCCCAGGCCACCCGGCGACGCGCCCAGGCCACCCGGCGACGCGCCCTGGCCAGCCGGCTCGGGCTGCTGGGCACGCGGGAGCCGGCGGCCTGGTCGGCGGCGAGCTGGACGCCGCGCCGGCCCCGGCGGGGGCACGACGGTCGTCCACCGCATCCCGGTCCGGGACGGGGACGCCCCGATGCGGCGCGAAGCGCCTCGTCTCCCGCTCGCCGTGGGAGCAGCCCAGGGACAGGCGAAGGCGCTCCGGGACGTCCCTGGCGCCTTGCGTCTTGTCCCTGGCGCCTTGCGTCTTGTCCCTGGCGGCGGGCTCGGTGTCCCTGGCGCCTTACCTCGCGTCCCTGATGGTGATTTCCGTGTCCCTGGCGCCGAACCGCCAGTCGCCCGCGGGCCTGTTCCCTTGTCCCTGGCGACGGTTTGCGTGTCCCTGGCGACGGTTTGCGTGTCCCTGGCGACGGTTTGCGTGTCCCTGGCGACGGTTTGCGTGTCCCTGGCGACGGTTTGCGTGTCCCTGGCGACGGTTTGCGTGTCCCTGGCGGGATTCCCGTGCGCCGGTCACCGTGGGGGTGGAGCCTCTGCCCTGAACCCGGCGAGCCGCCGGCGGGCGCTCAGCGGTACCAGTTGCCCGCCGGCGTCTTGTTGTCGAGCATCCGCCCGTCGGCAACACATCCGTTGTCGTCGAGCGATGGCCCGCACAGCCCCGTCTCGTCCACGCAGTTCAATGTCTCGCAGTCGGGACCCAGGACGCACTCGCTCCCCTCCGGGAGCCGCGGCCCGCACGTGTCGCTCCCGAAGATGTCGCACCGGCCGCTGTCGCACTCGACAAACGTCTCGCACGTCGCGCCGTCGGGCGCCCACGGCGCGCAGGTGCCGACGTCGGCGTCGGAGTCCGGCTTGACGCAGTGCCAGTTCTCGCAGTCGTGCTCGATGGTGCACTCTCCTCCGAGCGGCACCTGCCCCTCGAACGCGTCGATGAGGCAGCGCCAGTCGGCATCGGTCGCGGCGCACCGGGCGCCGTTCAGCCGATCGATGCAGGCGCGCATCCTGTCGGGGTGATAGACGAGGCGCCCTGCCGCGATGGACGCGCGCAGGACCGGCAGCGCGGTCGTGTTCTGCAGGACGGACCTGAACTCCGCGCAGGTCTCCTCCGTGGTCGCCAGGAAAGGGTTGTCGAGGGCAACGGGAGAGCAGCACTCATAGGAGAGGCGGCAGTAGGTCTCGCCCTCCGCGTTGAAGAAGTCGTCGAGCGCGATCGGGCCGGTCCCACCGATGTAGATGGGATCCTTCTTGTCAACCTCATCGCCGCCGCAGCCGAGCAGCACGCCGCCGAGCAAGGCGGCGGCGCCGCAGGCCATCTGCAAGGTGCTGCGCTGGAACATCGTGATTGCCATCATGGAACGTAACCTCGCCGTCTGGCGCCGCCGAGGCGACCCTGCCTCGCAGCCCGCGTCGGGTTCGCGGGCGCCCCGGCAGCGGTGGAATCGATGTGAGTGGAGCTGCTTGTCGTTTGAAGCAGAAGAAGCAGAGATGTCGAAGCGCCGGACGGTGCTGTGGATGCCGCGGCGGCTCACTGCGCTTGCAGATGCGCCGTGCAGTCGAGCTCCCCGCCGTCGCAACGGGCCTCCAGCCCGCCGTCGAACTCATGGAATTCGCAAAGCATGCCTTGCTCGCTGCTGTTGCCCCATCATGAACGGGCTCAAGAGCAGGAGCCCTGCCAGCGACACGCCGCCAAAGAACCCAGTCGCGTGTCCACGGTTCGTTCTCGGGTTCATCGTTCAGACCATCCGTCTTCAAGAGGTCCGCCCAGCAGGCACCAGCGCGGCTTGTACTGGCAAGCGCCGGAGCGCGGCGGGCATCGTGCCAGAAGCTACTGGGCCAGTTTGCTAGCACCCCATGTCGTTCGCCGCAATGCCTGTCTGCTCGGCTCGGCTCGGCGACGGGACGAGGGTGAGCGTCGAAGGCCCCTGTCGCCCGGGGACCTTCGACGCTCGGCCGGGCGTCAATGAAAGCCCATGTTGTCGAGGCGAACCTGCCCCGCCGGGTTCACGTCGAGCGCCAGGCTCACGCGGCAATTTGTGAAGTTACCTCATAGCGTGCTCGCCACCTGCGTGGGCAGCAAGAACTCGACGGTGTTGAGCTCTCCGTCGAACCGGTTCACGAGGCTCTGGACGCCGAGCGACAGGTTGGCTCTCGTCGCTGTCATGGTGCGCGTGGGGGACGAACGTCGTGCCGTTGACCCGCTGTATTTATCTCCTTGAGCACCGCTGCCTCGTTTCCGTGCATCAGTATCTGGCCGGTGAACGGATCGGGGAAGCCGTCCGGGCCGGTGACGCCGGCGCGGAAGAAGTCGGTCTTCTCGATCACCGCTTGGTACGCCTCCTTCGCGCTGATCACGACGTCGAGCGGACGGCCATTCACGGAGAACGTGATCGTGTCCGGCTGCAGTCCAGGCGTGATCTCCGTGCCGCGCGGCCCGGCGCAGACGGTGCCCTACGTGGCCTTCACGCAGCGCGAGGGGATGCTCGAGCGCGTGCTCCGCCCGGAGGCGAAGCGCGCGCGGGACGTCGTCCTCTTGATCAAGAGCCACAGGCCAGCGGAGCGCGGGCAGGGGGCGCGCGCACGACGCGCTCCAGCAGGACAACCCGGCCGCGGCCAACCGCGATCGCGAGCGCGCCCTGCGCCGCGCGATCGTCGCCTTCGCCGAGGAGCACACCTCCTGGCGCGGCACCCACCCTGATTTCGTCGCGTCGCGGCGCCTCGACATGCGCCGCGATCTCTCCGAGGAGATCCGGGACAAGCTCCTGCTCCGGCAGCTCCGCGACGTGGCGCTCGACGGCGCGGCGAAGAGGGGCCCCTGCCGCTCGGCCTCGGCCACGTCCACGGCGCGTACGCCGGCGCGTTTCTGCGCGGGTACGAGGCGTTCCGCGCCCTCGCCGTCGACGAGCTCGGGGCGACGCTCCAGACCGTGCGCGACCGCGATCTCGGCGGGGCGGCCCAGGGGCGCGCGGCGCCGCGCCGGGCGCGCTGGACACCCGCCTGCTCCGCGACCTCGTCATTGTCTCGCCGGGGCAGGCGGGTTGCCGCCCTGCGGATCGCCGGAAGCCCAACGTCAGAGATGCGCCGCGAATGGCATCGTCCAGGGCATACGCTCCACCGGAGCGCCCGCGCTGAAGCTTTCTCGGGGACGCCGGCGCCGCGGCGTCGAGCGCGTCCAGCTCCCCGGTGCGGCTGACCCGCGCCGATGGAAATGGCGCTCGCCGCGGTATCTGGGCGGCTCATCCCCGGCTGTGCGAGCCGAGGCGAGCGCCGCGCACACAGGACCCATCCGCTCCAGCGTCTCGCCGGGTGTGAGACCGTTTTCACCTGATGCTCGCGCCGAGTGTCTAGCCATCCGGGCGCACCTTCGTGTAAGAAGGCATGATGGTGCTCATCTCACTTACTTCGCAGATTTCTAAGATGCTGGGGGCGATACCAGGGACCAGCGGCATCAGGCGCAAGACGCCGAGCGAGGCCACCCCCGCGAGCGCTCTCCCAATCCCACGATAGTTTTTCAGGCGAGCAGTAGTTCGATAAAGCCGTATACAAGAACGTTTCGAGATGGTATCTTAAACTTTGCCACTACTCGACCTTGAGGCTGGGACCCAGCACCGAAAGGGGGACCATCATGGTGTTTTCCTGTGCACGAATCGTTGGGCTTTGCGCAGTTCCTCTGATGACCGTTGCCTGCATCGGCGCAGAGATCGACGAAGAATCGGAAGAGCTGGTCGGGGAGGACCAGAGCGCGATCATCAGCGAGAACGGCAACCTGCCGAACGCGCTGCAGGCGAACGGGCTGAACTTGAACGGGCTGAACCTGAACGGGCTGAACCTGAACGCGCTCAACCCGGCCTCGCTCAGCACGACCGCGCTCGCGTCCATCAAGAATCCGGGGCCGAACGGCGCGCTGTCGAGAGAGCTCATGCGCTACCTCGTGAGCTGTGCGCTGCGCCCGGACCAGACGTTCTCGTTCTCCTGGACCGACAGCGCCGGGGTCGTCCACACGGAGGCGTACCGGGGCGATCTCGGGATGGCGCACTGGTGGGCGACCGGTGGCATCGCGAACGATACCTATGTACAGCGTCAGATCACGGCCTGCATCGCCGCGCGGACGAACTGGTACGGCACTCATGTGACAATCTCCCTGCGCAACTCGGAGTCGTCGATGTCCTCGTCGCCTTCGGAGCGCGCGGCCTATACGGTGAGGGAGGGGGCGTTCTGGGGAAACCTGTTCGCTTCGGCGCCCTACGTGCGGGCCTGCTACTCGCCGACCGGCGTGGCGCGCGCGCGCCAGCTGCAGCGCGACTGTGCGGCAGGCCACCTCAGCGTCGACCCCGCGACCGGGGCCACGACCGTTCAGCAGTGCGGTCCCATGACGATCGTGGGCTCATGCGATGCGGTGTGCAACAGAGTGGACACCAATGCCGGCTTCTATGCCGGCTGTCTCGAGAACCCCGCCACCTCGGCGTGGGTACGCACGGACGTGGTGGTCACGTCGTTCTTGACCCCGTAGGGTAATGAATGCGTTCGGAAGCCCTGCCAGGCGAAGCGACGGAACGCGCGGCCTTGAAGGCCGCGCGCTGCCCGGCCTGCGGACGGCGGAACCAGGGATCGTGCCCAGAGTGCGCGCCGTCTGAGCGGCGGCTGCCCGGCGAGTCGAGCCCCCCGGACATCACCGCGGTCGTCCCGGTGTCGCTGCCGCGGTTCGCCGGCTACTGGACCCGCAGGGTGCTGGGGCAGGGCGGCTTCGGCTTCGTCTTCGAGGCCGAGCCCGAGGACGGCGGGCCGCCCGTGGCCATCAAGCTCGCGCGCGCCGACCGCCGCGGCGCAGGCGCGCAGCTCCAGCGCGAGATCGAGGCGCTCTCGGCCGTGGGCGCCCCCCACGCCCCGGCCGTGCACGCCTCGGGCACGCTGGACGACGGCTCTCCGTACGCGGTCCTCGAGCGCATCGCGGCGCTCACGCTCGCCGCGCGCCTTGCGTCGCGCCCTGCTCCGCGGGTGGAGGAGGCCGCGCGGCTCGGGCTCGCGACGCTCGCGGCCCTGGAGGCGGTGCACGCGCGGGGCTACGTGCACTGCGACCTGAAGCCCGAGAACCTCTTCGTCGATGGCGCGGGGCAGGCGACGATCATCGACTTCGGCATCGCCCGGGTGGTGGGTCGCCTCGGCGATGCGCCGGACGACGACCTGGGGATCGGGACGGCGGAGTACATGGCGCCCGAGCAGTCGGCGGGACGGGCAGACCTGGACGCGCGGGCGGACATCTACGCGATGGGCGTGATCCTGTACGAGCTGTTCGCGGGGCGGCCGCCGTTCTGGGGGCCTCGCGCGGCGGTGCTGGAGGATCACAAGAGCCGCAGGCCCCCGCGCCTGTCGTCGCGCGTCGCCGTGTCCCAGGCGATCGAGGACGTGGTGCACCGCTGCCTGGCCAAGGAGCGCGGCGAGCGGTTCGCGAGCGCCACCGAGCTCCGCGCCGCCCTGGAGCGCGCGCTCGGAGACGAGCTCGCGCCCAGCGAGCGCGAGGGGCCGCGCTCCGAGGCAGGCGCCGAGCGGCGCGCGGTGGGGCTCCTGTTCTTCGAGGGCGCGGCGGACCGGATGGCCGTGCAGCGCCGGATCCGCGCGCTCGGCGGCGAGCTCGCGCACGCCTCGGGCTCGCGCTACGTGGCCGTCTTCGGGCACGAGGGCGCGGCGAGCCCCGCGCGGCACGCGCAGCGCGCGGCCGACGAGCTGCTGCGAGGAGGGCTGTGCGCGCGGGTGATGATCGACCTGTCGCCCGTGTCGGTGCAGGTCCGGCCGGGCGGGGCGAGGCGCTTCCTGAGCCCGCTCTTCTCGCGCGCCGACCGCTGGCCGCCCGCTTCCGGCCCGCTGGGCGCGTTCCTCACGCCCGCGGCCGTGGCCGCGCTCCCCGAGGCGCCCCTCGCGGCGGGAGACCAGCGCAGGCCAGGGCGCCGGCCCGACGAGCAGGCGCGCGACGAGGACGCGCGGGAGACGACGAGCCCCGACGCGTTCATCGGCCGCCGCGACGTCCTCGATCAGCTCCTGCGCAGCGCGGATGAGGCGCTGCGCCTCCGGCAGCCCACGGTGGTGTCCGTCGTCAGCGAGCCCGGCTACGGCAAGAGCCGGCTGTTCGTCGAGCTCGGCAAGCAGCTCCGGGCGCTCCTGCCGCACGCGCAGCTCATCGAGCTGCGCGGACAGGAGCCGACGAGCGGCGTGTCGGACGCGACGCTCCACGAGCTCGTGCGCGAGGCGCTCGACGTGGGCGAGGCCCCCCCGCAGAGCGGCGTCCGTGCGGCGCTCGCGGAGCGGCTCGGTCCGGCGCTTGGCGACGAGCTCGGCTCGGGGCTGGCGATGGCGCTCGGCTGGGTGGATGAGCGGACCGGCGGCGAGCTCTACCCCGACCTCAAGGCGCTCCAGGCCGCGCCCGGCGCGCTGCGCTCGGCGCGCGTGCGGGCGGCGGGCGAGTGCCTGCGCCGGCGCGCGGCCGCCGCGCCGGTCGTCGTCATCCTCGACGACGCGCACTTCGCCCAGGACGCGACGCTCGCGGCGCTTGAGTACGCGGCGCTCGCGGACGCGTCCGCGCCGCTGTGGATCTGCGCGATGGGGCGCCCCGCCTTCGCGGAGGCGCACCCGTCCTGGGGCGAGCGGGCCGCGCGGCGCGAGCGTGTGCGGCTCGAGCCGCTCGATCCGGAGAGCGCGCGGGCGCTGTGCCGGCGACTGCTCCTGCCCGCGCGCGACGTGCCGGAGTCGGCGATCGAGCGGCTGCTGGAGCGCTCGCAGGGGGTGCCCCTGCTGCTCGTCGAGCTCGTGCACGGGCTCAAGCGAGAGGGGATCCTGCGGCGGCACCCGCGGGGCGACGCGTGGTACCTGGCGACCGATGAGCTCGATCGGCTGCCCGTGCTGCCGCTCATCGACCCGCTCGCGCAGAGCGAGATCGCGGCGCTCGGGGCGGCGCTCGGGGCGCACGCGCGGCTCCTCTCGCTGCTCGGCGCCGAGGTGGTGCTCGACGAGATCGCGGGCGTGCTGCGCCTCCTGGATCGGCGCGGCGAGGGCGAGGCCTTCCCGCTCGACGCGCGCGTCGGGACCGAGCGCCTGCTGACGGCCGGCGTGCTGGCCACCGATCGGAAGGGCCGACTCGGCTTCCGCCATGCCCTCGTGCGGGAGGCGATCGCGCGCGGTGCCGACGACGCCGAGCGGCGGCGGATTCACCTGGCGGCGTACGAATACCACCGCGACGCGGCCCACGAGAGCCCGGAGCAGCGGCGGTTCAAGATCGCGTCCCATGCCGCCGAGGCGGGCCTCGCGGAGGTCGCGGAGGAGGCCTATGTGGAGCTCGCCGAGCGGGCGCGGGCGCGACACGCCTACGTCGAGGCGGAGCTGCACTACAGCCGGGCGCTCGCGCAGCCGGCCGAGGACCGCGGCGCGCGGCGCAGGGCAGCGTACCGGGGCCGGGGGCTGATGCGCTACCGGCTGGGGCGCTACCACGACGCGCTCGGCGATCTCGGGCGCGCGCGCGCGATGGCGGTCCTGGAGGGCAACGTGACCGAGCAGATCGAGATCCTGCTCGACGAGGCCACGGTGCTCGACTGGATGGGCGACTACGGGCAATTGGGGGAGCGGATCTCGGCAGCGAAGGCGCTGGTTGTCGGCGAGCTCCCCCCCGCGCTCGCGGCGCGCCTCACCATGGGGGCGGCTCTCGCCCTGCACCGGGAGAGCCACGAGGAGGAGTCCGCGCAGGAGTTCGAGGCGGCCGCGGCGCAGGCCGAAGCCCTGAGCGACGAGGGCTACGAGACGCTGGTCGTGTCGCTGATCGTCCTCGGCTTCATCTACCAGGGGCTGGGCAAGCTGAACGAGGCAGGGGCGGCGCTGGATCGGGCGATACAGATGTGCCAGGCCCGTGGCGATCTCCTGCACCTCGGACCGGCGATCAGCAACCGGGCACTCCTGCGCGCATGCCTGGGGGACAGCGAGGGGATGATCCTGGATCTCTGTCGCCTGCTCTCCATGTCGCGTGAGCTAGGTCTCGGGACGATGGAGCTCGTGGGGGAGTACAACCTCGGCGAGTACCTTTACCTGATGGGTAACCTGGACACGGCGATGCCGCACGCGGAGCGGGCCGTCGCGCTGGAGCGTCACCTCCGAGGGGACGAGGCGCGGCCGGTCGTGGAGCTCCTCCTGGCGCGGCTGCTCCTCTACAAGGGCGACGAGCACAGGGCGCGGGAGATCATCGAGGCGATCCAGATCCAGCAGGCGAAGGCCGTCGCGGAGGGGCGCGAGGGCATGGGGATGGTCCCCTCCGAAGAGGTGCAGTGGTCGATGATCGACCTGGCGACGCGGGACGCGAGCGACGAGGCGTGGGACGAGCTCGAGGAGCGATCGGCGCGCTTCTCCGTGGGGCAGGAGCAGATCGAGCTCATCGAGGCGCGGGCGCGCGCCCTCTCCCGGCGCGGCCGCCACGAAGAGGCGCGCGCGGCGCTCGAGCGGGCGATCGAGGTGGCGGGGAGGATCCCCAACGTGATGCGGGAGCGGCTCGAGCGGCAGCGAGGCGCCTAGCGGCGCCGTTCAGGCAGACAGGACTCGTTCATGAAGAACACCGACGAGAAGCCGCGCAAGCCCCGCGCGAACGCGAAGAACGGGCCGTCCGCCGGGGCGGCGCGCCGCGAGGCGGCCGGAGGAGCCGTCGCGGTCGTCGCGCCGGGGAGCTCGCAGACGAGCCCGGCCGTCATCGCGTTCCTGCGCGAGCTGGACCACCCGCTGAAGCAGGAGATCGAGGCCCTCCGTCAGATCATCCTCGGCGTGAGCCCGGAGATCCGTGAGGAGATCAAATGGAACGCGCCGAGCTTCCGCACGACGGAGCACTTCGCGACGTTCAACTTGCGCACGAAGGACCGCGTCCGGATCATCCTCCACACGGGAGCCAAGGTGAAGGGCACCGCGACGAAGGGCGTCGAGATCGCGGACCCGGCGGGCTTGCTGGAGTGGCTCGCCAAGGACCGCTGTCTCGTGACGTTCAGCGACAGCAAGGATGTCCGTGAACGGCAGGCGGCGCTGGAGGCCATCTTGCGCGCGTGGATCCAGCTGGTGTAGCCCTGACGCGGAAGGGGCCGGGGGCTGCGCCTACCGCTCTGCGACGTGGGCGACGTCGTGCGGGGCATCGAACACCTCGCGGACCTCAGCGGCCGTGCCGTCGCCGGCCACGCGGAGGAAGCGCTCGCCCAGCTCGACAGCCGCCTGCCTGGACGCCACGTCGACCAGCACGAACCCGGCGACGAGCTCCTTGGCCTCGGCAAAGGGGCCATCGATCACGCTGACCTTGCCCCCCGAATGTCGAAGGCGCGCGCCGGACGAGCTCGGCTTGAGCCCCTCGGTCGCGACAAGCACGCCGTCGTTCTTGAGCTCTTCGATGAGCTGCCCCATCTCGGGTAGCACCATGCACGCGGGAGCGGCAGCCTCGGTGTCCGCATCGGCCTTGAACATGATCATGTATCGCATGGTGCGTGTCTCCTGCATGAAGTGCGCGACCCGAGCCAGGGTAACATGTCCGACCCGACCCGGGTTGGCAGCTCGACCCGACCACCCCACCCAGGTTGGCGGCAGCCGGGCAAGCGACCCCCGGGTGGGTAGGCGACGCGAACCGATCCATGTGCGCGGCGGTGGCCCTCAGAGATCGAACCGGGGAATCACGTGCCCGCCACGCCCCACGCCTCCGCGAGCGCGCGGATGCGCGCATGCTCCGGCACGCCTTCGAGGAAGCTGCGGCGCAGCGGGGGTGACTCGATGGCGTCCGCCTCGGCGCGCAGCTCATTGAAGGCAGCGGCGAGCGCTGCCCTGGCCGCGGCCTCGTCGCCGCAGGCGTCGAGCGCCTCGGCCCAGGCGAGGTGCACGAGCGCTTCATCCTCATCGAGACCTCCGACGCGCGTCACGATCTCGATCGCTGCTCGCGCCGCCGCGAGCGCCTCGAGGGCGCGCCCTTCTCGGAGCAGGGCGTGAGCGAGGGTGGCGTGCGCGATGGACTGCGTTGCGGGGTACGCCCGCGTCTCATCGATCGCGGTGGTTGCCTGCGCGCACGCCTGTGCGAGATCCCCGAGCTCGATCAGAGCTTGCGCGAGCAGAACTCGAGCTTGGCCCATTTGCCTGCCATCGCCGACCGCTCGCGCCTCCTCGATGACCCGGGCTGCCGTCGTCCTTGCCGCGGCGCTCTGCCCCCGCGCCACGTCGATATGCCCTAGATGGATAGTGGCCGTATTGGTCACATAGGAAAGGTCGAGCTGGATCGCGACGCGCTTCGCCTCCTTGAGCGTCGACTCTGCTGCTTCGTAAGCACCGAGCCGCCTCTGCGCCACGCCGAGGGCCGTGCGCGTCAGGCATGCGTCTCGCAGCGCGCCATCGCGCTCGTAGGCCTCCCATGCAGCCTCGGAGAAGCGCAGGGCGAGTTCGGGTCGGCGGGGCGGAAAGCACGCTGCTGCGCTCTTCGTCAGGTAGATGTGCCCCGCCAGGCCGGGCTCCAGATGCTCGGGCTGCACTCCAGCCATGACTCGCTCGAGGGCTACGGCCGTGGCGTGGCGCCCAAGATCCCGTAGCGACACGGTGGTGCTGTACCATGCGAGGAGGAACTCCCGGTCGAGCGCCGCGCCCTTCCGGTCGCGCGGCAGCAACGATGCCACCGCCTCGATCTGTTCCACCTTCCCGAGCGCCCCGCTCGCCCAGGCGAGCATCGCCAGGGCGGTGTGGGCAGCTCTGCTCCCCGCGGGCACCAGGGCCACGGCGCTCTTCGCTGCGCGCTCCGCCTCGGCGAACGTGCCCCGCCAGTTGTGCACGGTCGCCGCGAGGGCGTGGAGTCGTCCCGCGGCCTCGCCTTCCGGCGCGCAGGCGAACGCCCGCTCCACCCGGGCGAGCGCGCCGTCGAGATCGCTCGCCTCCAGCGCCTGCTCTGCCGCGCGCTCGTAGTGCCGGGCGGCCTCCGCGAGCGCCTCGCCATGCTCGAAGTGCTCCGCCAGCACGAGCGCGTCGCGCTCGCCGGCCTCCTCCAGCCATGCGCCGGCGAGCCTGTGGCCGAGCCGTCGATCGACGTCGGTCAGCATGCTGTAGGCCGCCTCGCGCACGAGCCCGTGACGGAAGGCGAGCTCCTCCTCGCCGGCGAACCGTGGTTCGGGACGCCGCACGATCCATTCGCGTCGCTCCAGCGCCGCGAGCCGCGCGCCGAGCGCCGCGCCTTGCTCCTGTTCGAGCCCGAGCAGGCGCGCCGCCGCGCCCTGCCAGAACACCTCTCCAAGCACGCTTCCAGCGCGCAGCAGCCGCCGCTCCTCGGCGTCGAGATCCTTGAACCGCGCCTGCACCATGGCCAGGACCGTCTCCGGCGCTTCGCGCGCGTCTCGGCCCTCCACGGTTGCGCGCACGAGCTCCTCGACGAAGAACGGATTGCCCGCGGCGCGCTGGACGATCTCCGTCACGTGATTGTCGTCGGGGTGATCGCCCAGCGCTGCCCTCACCATGCGCTCGCAGGCGCGGCGAGGCAGCTCGGGCAGCCCGATCTCCATCGCGCCCCGATCGGCCCAGAGGGCGGGGAAGGTCGCCCGGACCTCGGGCCGCGCCAGGGCGAGCACCATCAGCGGCCGCTCCAGGAGCTGGCGCAGCGCCGCGTCGATGCATTGCACGGTCGGGACGTCCCCCCAGTGCAGGTCCTCCAGCACGACCAGCACCGGGCCTGCTCGGCACTCGGCGTCGATGAAGTCCACCCATGCCCGGCGGACCTGGTCGCCCATGAGCAGCGGATCGCGCCGCGCCGCGCGGAGCTGTACGCGCGCCTCATCCGGGAATGGTGTGCCGACCATTTCGCCCAGGAACTCGGTCACCCGCTCCCGGAGGGCCGGCTCCACATGCCGGGCCACGCGTGCGGCGAGCTGCTCGCGGCGGCGCTCGAGGGGCTCGCCGTCGACGAGGTGCGCTGCGCGGCGCACCACCTGTCCGAGCAAGTCGAGGGGGGCCCCTACGCGTGCCGGATCCGCCTGCGCGACCCAGATCGTGACCGGCTCGGCGCGTGCCCTGAGGCGCCGCACGAGCTCCAGGCGCAGGCGCGACTTGCCCATCCCCGCCGCCCCCATGACGAGCCCCGCCCGCGCGCAGGGCTCGCCGGCGCATTCGTCGAACAGGTCCTCCAGGGCACGTAGCTCCCGGTCGCGCCCCACGAACGGGGTGGGCTTGCCGAGCAGGGTGCGCGCCTCATCGAACGGGTCACGCTCACCGAGGACCGCGTGCGCCCGAGGCCCCCGCACGGTCTCGAAGCCCGGCCCGAGAAGGGTGGCCGTGACCGCATCCACGAGCACCGAGGCCTGCGCTTCCGGCGCGCCGTCGACGCCGCCTGACAGCCCGGCGTCGACGTCGACGAGCAGCGCTGACGCGCGGTCGATGACAGGGCCCACAGGCTGCCCACCTCCCAGCGAATCCCAGCCGGTGGCGACGGCCAGGCGGGTCCCGGGCAACAGCTTCCGCAGCGCGAGACCGCAGCGCACGGCGCGCGCGGCGAGATCGGTCGGCGGCGCTGCGTCGATGAGGATCGCGGCGACCCCGCCGTCCTGCAGCGGATCGAGGCGGCCGCCGTGCTCTGCCGCCGCGCGGCGTAGGTCCGGCAGCAACGGCGTAGGCACGGTCGGCATCGCGGCTTTCCCGCGCGCCTGGAGCGTGGCGGCCTCGGCGCACGCCCCAGGGCCCGTGGCGGCTGGAGGCGGGGCCTCCACCCTCGCCAGGACGACGCTGACGAGCCCTCGCTCGCGGCGCGTCAGCGCGGGTGGAGGCACGGTCGTGCGCTTCGGCGAGCGCGCCGCGAGCGCGCTGGCGGCCATGGCCGCGTCCTCCGGCCTGTCTCCGCGCTCCTTGGCCATGAGCCACGCGGTGAGCACGTCAATCGCCTCTGGCACCTCGGCGCGCAGCGCGCTCGGCCGGGGCGCGTCCTCGAAGAGCACCTTCACGAGCACCGCGAACGCGTGCTCGGCCCAGAAGGGGGGCTGGCCGGTGAGGCACTCGAAGAGGATGCAGCCGAGCGCGTACACGTCCGCGCGCGCGTCGATGTGCAGCTCGCCGCGGACCTGCTCGGGAGCCATGTAGGCCGGCGTGCCGAGGGCCTCGCCGGGCTCGGTGAGGCCGCCGGTCGCCGCCGTGTCGCGCGCGATCCCGAAGTCGAGGATCTTCACCAGGTCGAGCCGGCCGCCCTGCAGGAACAGGTTTGCCGGCTTCAGATCGCGGTGGATCACGCCGCGCGCATGGACCAGCGCCAGCGCCTCGGCCACGCGGTGGACGAGGGCGAGCCCCTCGTCGACGTCGAGCGGCCCGCGGGCGAGCCTCGCGGCGAGGTCCTCACCCTCGAGCCACTCCATGGCGAGGTAGTGCTGTCCCTGCTCCGAGACGCCGTGGGCGACGTGGCGCGCGATCGCCGGGTGCCGCAGCTCGGCCAGGAGCCGCGCCTCCCGCTGGAAGCGCGCGACGAGCTGCGCGTCCGAGCTCCTCAGGAGCTTGAGCGCGACAAGCGCTCCGTCTTGCCGATCGCGCGCTCGGTAGACGTCGCCCATGCCCCCGCTGCCAGCGATGCGCTCGAGCTCGAACCGGCCGCCGACGAGCTTCTGCGGACCCGCGCCGTGCACGCCGAGATGGTAACGCTGCCGCCGTCCGGCACACTACATCAGAACGACACAGGCAGCGCGGCAGGCCCGCGCACGATGAGGCTCGGCCGTATCTGGATCGCCTCCGGCGCCACCTTGAGCGCCAGGTCCGGCATCCGGCGGAGTATCGTCCCGATGGCGATCTGCCCCTCGAGCCGGGCGAGCGGCGCGCCCAGGCAATAATGGACACCCAGGCCGAACGCGATATGCCGGTTCGGCTCGCGCGCGAGGTCGAGCCCCTCCGGCGACGGCGTGAGCTCCGGGTCGCGGTTCGCCGACCCGAGCACGACGACGACCACGTCCCCCTTCGGGATCACCGCGCCCCCGAGCTCCACGTCCTCCCGCGCGAACCGGAACGTCGCCGTCTCGACGGGGCTATCGTAGCGCAGCAGCTCCTCGATCGCCGACCTCATCAGCGACGGGTCCGCCCGCAGCTTCTCTCGCTCGGCCGGGTGCGTGAGCAGCGCCAGGATGCCGTTCGCGATGAGGTTCACCGTCGTCTCGTGCCCCGCGATGAGCAGCAGGAACACCATCGAGAGCAGCTCCTTCTCGCTGAGCTTGCCGGCCCCCTCCTCCTCCACATGAACGAGCGCGCTCAGCAGATCCTCCCTCGGGGCCCTGCGCCGCTCTTCCACCATGGCGAGGAGGTAGTCCTTGAACTCCTTGATCATCCCCCCCACGCGCTCGACCTTCTCCCGGGTCGGCACCCCGCCGATGACCGCGTCCGACCACGCCCGGATCCGGTGCCTGTCCTCGACGGGGACGCCCAGCATCTCGGCGATGACGATGATGGGCAGCGGGAACGCGTAGTCGGCGACGATGTCCATCTCCCCTCGCTCCTGCACGTCGTCCAGGAGGCCGTCGGCGATGGCCTGGATACGGCCCCGCAGCCCCTCGACCAGCCGCGGCGTGAACGCCTTGTTCACGATCGCCCGGAGCCGCGTGTGGTCCGGCGGATCCATGTTGAGCATGTGCCGCTCGAGCAGCATGCGCTCGCCGTCCGCGCCGAACAGGTCCACCCCGATGGCTCTCCAGTCCTTCACGAGGCGCTCGTCCTTCAGCGCGGCCACGCAGTCCTCGTAGCGGGTGACGAGCCAGAGGACCCGCCCGTCCGGCAGCGTCGTGCGGTGCACGGGCTCCTCCGCCCGGAGGCGGGCATAGATGGAGTACGCGTTCGACTTGAACTCTGGGCTCGCGAGGTTCACCGGTTCGATCGTGGGCATGGTCCGTTTCCTTCCTGGCGTTCTCGGCGGTCTGCAGGAACACAGGAGATGTCGCCGGCGCCCCTCTTTATTCCCTGGGTCTGTCGGGCTCGTTGCTTCTGGCGACGGGCTCGTGACAGGCCATGAAGCTGCCGCGCTGCGCACCCGGGCTGTGGTAAGATCATGGCTCACCGGCGCGAGCGCGGACATACGCCGAGCGGGCCGCCGTCTCCCCCGCCGGCCGCGCCGCGCGGGCGCTATCCGCTCCTGAGCCAGCCCTGCTGCAGCGCGTAGCGGACGGTGTCCGCGCGGCTCTTCAGCCCGAGCTTCTCCATCGCACGGACCTTGTAGGTCTCGACCGTGCGCGCGCTCAGGTCGAGCCGGGCGGCGATCTCCTTGATGGCGTGCCCCTCGGCGACCATCCGGATCACCTCGCTCTCTCGCTCGCTCAGGTCGGCGCCCGCGCCGGCGTCCCCGATCGCCCGGCCGGCGACGCTCGACAGGACGTGCGCCGCCATGGACGGGTCGAGGTACACGCCCCCCTCGGCCACGGCGTGGATGGCCCGGACCAGGTCCGCGGCCCTCGCCAGCTTGATCACGTACCCCGAGGCCCCGGCCTGCAGGACCGGCTGCACGTTGGTCTTGTCCTCGTAGCCCGTCAGGGCCACCACCTGGACCGCCGGGCGCGCCTTCTTGATGCGCGCTGTCGCCTCCGCCCCGCCGAGCTTCGGCATGGAGATGTCCATCAACACGATGTCTGGCTCGACCTGCGTGACGGCCTCGACCGCCGAGAGCCCGTCCGCCGCCTCGCCGACGACGGTCATGTCGGGTTGTGCCTCGATCAACGCCTTCAGTCCGTCGCGCACGATCGGGTGATCGTCGACCAGGAAGATGCGGAGCTTGGTCATGCGCTATCTCCATCCGGGCCGGCCGCTCGCAGACACGCGAGCCCCTGGTGCGGAGTGTGGGATGCGCGTGTCTCTCCAGCCTCCATCAACACGGGCGCCACCCTAGCACGGCCTCACCGCTCACTCTCAGGGGATCCCTTCTTGATCTTGAAGGGGGGGCCCGAGCGATCGCGAGCGACGTACGGAAAGACCCGCCGGGTGTCCGTGAAGTGCGGGGCCCGCGCCAGGCGGAGCCCTGGGCCCGGGCCCGCGCCCCGCCCGTGGACCTCGCATTACGTCAGGAGGTCAATCTGTGCCGGTCGCGTCTCCCCTTCCGCGAGGACGCCCTGCTCTCCGCCCGGCGCCATCGCCCCCTCGCGCGGCCTCTGCATTGCGACGAACAGCCCGAGCCCGGCGACCGTCGCGCCGGCGACCCCGATCAGCGGGAAATACTCCAGCCACGCGGGCCCGCCGCCGTCGTGCCGCGGCCACGCGATGTTGGCGATGAGCGCCACCCCCCACGCCACGGCCGCCACGTTCAGCGCGAGCCCGGCCCGCCCGAGCGAGAACACCCCGGCCGCGGACCCGGAGCGGCCGGGCCACCCGCGCAGCCGGCGGGCGAGCATGCCCGCCGTCACGAGCAGGTACGACAGGTTCACGAGGAGCACGGCCGTCTCGGTGATCAGCACGAAGAGCTGCGCCTCGCCGTAGTTCACGACGAGCATGCCGCACGCGAGCGCGCCCACCACGATGGCCGGGGCGACGGGCGTCTTCGTGCGCGCCGACACGCGCGACAGGGCGGGCGCGCACGGGAGCGCGCCGTCCCGCGCCATCGAGAAGGCCAGGCGCGAGGCGCCTGTCTGGATCGCCAGCGTGCAGACGCACACGGCCAGCGCCACGTCGACAAGGAACACCTTGCCCAGCGTCGGGCCGAGCGCGCTGAGGACCACGTAGGCCAGGCCCTCCGTGGCGAGGCGGCCGTCCGTGAGGCTCGGCGCCGCCATGAGCGCCGCCACGATGAGCAGCGCGCCGCCGACCCCGGACGCCACGATCGCCTTCAGGATCGCCCGCGGGATGATCCGCCGCGGGTTCTGGGTCTCCTCGGCCAGCGCCCCGGCCGAGTCGAAGCCGTACAGCACGTACGCCGGCATGAGCGCTGCCGCGAGCAGCCCGGCCGCCCCCGTGCCCAGCGACGACGGCGGCCCGTAGACGGGCTCGAGCACCACGCCCGGACCGCGCACCGCGTGCAGGAACAGCGCCGCGACCAGCAGGACGACGCCGCCGAGCTCCGCCATCACGCCGATGTCGTTGACGCAGGCCATGGCCTTCACGCCGGCCATGTTGATCGCCGTCGTCAGCACGATGAGCCCCGCGCCGAGCAGCACCGCGTTCGCGGCGCCGTCGCGCGACGTGAGCGACGGGTCGCCTCCAAGGAACTGGAACCCGCTCCAGACGCTCGGCAAGATCGCCTGGAGCGCGATGGCCGCCGCCGCGACGCTCACGACGTCGCCGAGGAGCTTCAGCCACCCCGCGAGCCATCCGGGGTAGCCGGCCGAGACGCGGCGCCCCCACTGGTACACCGAGCCGGCCACGGGGTAGTGCGAGCCCACCTCGGCGAGGTTGAGCGCGACAGCGAGCTGGCCGAAGAAGACCACCGGCCACGTCCAGAAGAACCGGGTGCCCCCGAAGGCGTACCCGATCACGAAGAGCTGGAAGACGGTCGTCAGGATCGACACGTACGAGAAGCCCGCCGCGAAGGCCGACAGGCTGCCCAGGTCCCGCCGCAGCTCCTGGCGGTAGCCCAGCCGGGCGAGGTCCTCGGCGTCGCTGCTGCCCTCCGCCGCGACGCCCGCGAGGCCCGCGAGCCCCGCGTCGCAGCCCCGTCGCGGGGCCGCTGTCGAGATCGCGTCACGCATCGGCCGACACCCCCACGAGCGCCTGGCCCGCGCTGACCATCTGGCCCGGGCGGCAGCCGATCCAGTCGACAGCGCCGGCCACGTCCGCCACCACGGCGAACTCCATCTTCATCGCCTCGAGCACGGCCACGCGCTGGCCCGCCGCGACGCGCTGCCCGGGCTCCACGTCGACCTTCCACACGCACGCGGTGAGCGGCGCCGCCACCGGCAGCATCCCGGCCGGCATCGCGTCCTCGGCGGCGGGCGAGGCGCCCTCGAGGCGCGCGCCCGCGCGGCGCACGCGGTCGAACTCGCCGTCCGCCTCCCAGCGCCCGCGCTCGGCGTCGAACGCCGCCCGCTGCCGCGCCTGGGCCGCGCGGATGCCCTCCGCGTTGTCGTCGAGGAAGCGGTGGTGCGCGCCCAGGTCGAACGTCGTCTCCTCGATGCGCACCTCGCCGCGCCCGGCCACCATGTCGGCCCGCAGCTCGAGCAGCTCCTCGGGCGACACGAGGTGGAAGCGGAGCTGGTCGAAGAACCGCAGCAGCCACGGCGCCTCGCGCGTCGTCTGCCGGAACGGCCGGTGGCGGCTCCAGACGGGCACGGTGCGGCCGAGGAACTGGTACCCGCCCGGCCCTTCCATGCCGTAGATGCACAGGTACGCCCCGCCGATGCCGACGGCGTTCTCGGGCGTCCACGTGCGCGCCGGGTTGTACTTGGTCGTGACCATCCGGTGCCGCGGATCGAGCGGGGTCGCGACAGGCGCGCCGAGGTACACGTCCCCCAGGCCGAGCACGAGGTAGCTCGCCGCGAGGAAGATCTCCTGCACGGCCGCGATGTCGGGCAGCCCGTTCACCCGGCGGATGAACTCGAGGTTGCTCGGGCACCAGGGCGCGTCGTCGCGGACCGTGCGCTCGTAGCGCGCGATCGCCTCGCGCGTGGCCGGGTCGTCCCAGCTCAGCGGCATGTGGACGACGCGGCTCGGGATGCGGACCTCCGTCGGGGCGGGCAGGTCGGCCTCGACCTCGCGGAGCAGGTCGAGCGCCCGCGGCACGGTGAGCTTCGCCCCGTCGACGTGCACCTGGAGCGAGCGGATCCCCGGGGTCAGGTCGACGACGCCGGGCACGCGCAGCTCCTCGAGCCGCGTCATGAGCAGGTGCGCGCGCACGCGCAGGTCGATGTCGAGCACCGGGGGGCCGAACTCGACGAGCACGTAGCGGTCGCCGCTCTGCCGGAAGACGACAGCGGGCCGGTCATCGCGCGCCGGCACGCGCCCGAGCACCGGCTCGCCGCGCGGCCGCCGCGGGGCGCCCGCCGCCGCGGGCGGCGCGTGGTGGGCCGAGGCGCCGCTCGTCCCGTTCGCCCTGGCCGCGGGCCCGCCACGCGCCACGAGCGCGTCGCTCCGCCGCGCCAGCGCGTCGGCCTCGGCGGCCGCGATCGACCGGAACCGCACCTTGTCCCCGGCGCTGAGCTGGCCGAGCTTCCAGCGCTCGGCCGCGGCGACAGTCAGCGGGCAGACGAACCCGCCCAGGCTCGGGCCGTCGGGGCCGAGGATGACGGGCATGTCGCCGGTGAGGTCGACAGCGCCGATGCCGTACGCGTTGTCGTGCAGGTTCGACGGGTGCAGCCCCGCCTCGCCGCCGTCGGTGCGCGCCCACCGCGGCGCGGGCCCCACGAGCCGCACGCCGGTGCGCGCGGAGTGGTAGTGGACCTCCCACGCGGCGTCGTAGAGCTCCTCGATCCCCTCGCGCGTGAGGAAGTCCGGCGCCCCGTGCGGCCCGTCGAGCACCGCGAGCTCCCACGACCTGCCGATCTCCGGCCGCGCCTCGGGCGGCAGCGCGCCCGGGTCGATCGCGGCGTCGACGTCCTCGCCGAGCCGCAGCACGTCACCGGGGCGCAGCGGCCTCCCGGCGTGGCCGCCGAAGCCGCCGAGGGTGAACGTGGCGCGGCTGCCGAGGTGCGCCGGCACGTCGATGCCGCCGCGCAGCAGCAGGTACGCGCGCGCGCCCGGCCCCCGCACCGGCCCGCAGGCCACGGTGGAGCCCGGCGCGACCTCGACCGGCGTCCACGGCGCGATCTCGACCCCGTCGACCAAGACGCGCATCGCGGCGCCCGCGACGCACACCAGCGCGCGCCGGTGGAACACCAGCGTGGGCCCGTGCACCTCGCACTCGAGCCCCGCCGCGCCCGCCGGGTTGCCCACGACGCGGTTGCCGAGGCGGAACGACAGGTCGTCCATGGGCCCGCTCGGCGGCACGCCCACCGACCACAGCCCGAGCCGCCCGGGCCATTCCTGCACGGTCACAGCGCCCGGCGCCGCTGTCACCTCGACCGTCGGCGGCCGGAACGGCAGCGCCGCGAACGTCCCCGTGTGGTGCCGGACCTCGCGGAAGTCCGGGTGGTCGAGCGCGACGGCGACCCACTCCCTGTTCGTCTCGATCCCGCCGAGCCGCGTCTCCCCGACGGCCTCGCGCAGCGCCGCGACGGCCGCGGCCCTGTCCGCGCCGTGCACGAGGAGCTTGGCCAGCAGCGGGTCGTAGAGCGCGGACACCTCGGTGCCTGTCTCGACCCATCCGTCGACGCGCACGCGCCCGCGCCCGCCCTCGGGATACCGCACCTCGGTGAGCAGCCCCGCGCTCGGCAGGAACCCGCGCGCCGGGTCCTCGGCGTAGAGCCGGGCCTCGATCGCGTGGCCGCGCAGCGCCGGGTCGCCGTCCGCGAAGAACGCCGTGTCCCCCGCGGCGATGCGCAGCATCCACGCCACGAGGTCGACGCCTGTGCAGAGCTCGGTCACGCCGTGCTCGACCTGGAGGCGCGTGTTGACCTCGAGGAAGTAGTGCTCCGCGCGCGCGGGATCGACGAGGAACTCGACAGTGCCCACGTTGCGGTAGGCGACCTTCGCCGCGAGCGCGCGGGCCGACTCCGCGAGCGCGGCGCGCAGCCGCGGGGGCAGGTCGGGCGCGGGCGCCTCCTCGATGACCTTCTGGTTGCGGCGCTGCACCGAGCAGTCGCGGTCGCCGAGGACGAGGACGTTCCCGCGGCCGTCGCCGGCGATCTGGACCTCGACGTGCCGGGGCGCGGCGAGGAAGCGCTCGAGGAAGACCTCGCCCGATCCGAAGTTCGCGCGGGCGAGGCGCTGGACGCGCTCGAACGCCGCCGGGAGCTCCGCCGGCCCGTCGCAGCGGGCCATGCCGATGCCGCCGCCGCCCGCGCTCGCCTTGAGCAGCACGGGGTAGCCGATGGCCGCGGCCTCGGCGGCGGCGTGGTCCGCGTCGCGCAGCACGCCGGTGCCCGGCAGGAGCGGCACGCCCGCCTCGACGGCGAGCTGCCGCGCCCGGTGCTTGCTCCCGAAGGCCTCCATCTGGGCCGGCGTCGGCCCGATGAAGACGAGCCCCGCGTCCTCCACCGCGCGCGCGAAATCCTCGGATTCGCTCAGGAATCCGTAGCCCGGGTGCACGGCGTCGGCGCCGGCGCTGCGGGCGGCGTCGACGACGGCGGCGAGGCGCAGGTAGCTCTCGGCGGGCGTCTGTCCGCCGAGGCGGACGGCGTTGTCGGCGAGGCGCACGTGGAGCGCGGCGCGGTCGGCGTCGGAGAACACGGCGACCGACTCCACGCCGAGGCGCCGGAGGGTGCGGAGGATCCGGCACGCGATCTCGCCGCGGTTGGCGACGAGGACGCGCCGGAACGGCGGGGCGGCGGCCGCGCTCATGGCCGCACCACCACGGCGCGGATCGGCGTCGGGTTGAAGGCGTTGCAGGGGTTGTTGATCTGCGGGCAGTTCGAGACGAGCAGCAGCAGATCGAGCTCGGCCCTGAGGTCGACGTGCTTCCCGGGCGCGGACAGGCCGTCGACGATGCCGAGGGTGCCGTCGGCCTCGACGGGCACGTTCATGAACCAGTTGATGTTGCCGACGAGGTCGCGCTTGCCGAGGCCGTACGGCGCCGCGGCCATGAGGAAGTTCTCGACGCAGGCGTGCTGGTGCTTTGTGTGGTGGCCGTAGCGGACGGTGTTCGACTCGCACGAGCAGGCGCCGCCCGACGTGTCGTGGCGGCCGCATGTGTCGCCGGTGATCGTCATCATCACGCGGCCGCGGTTCGAGCGGAGCTGCGCGCCGGTGGTGAGGAAGATGTTGCGCTGGGCGACGATCGTGTCGGCGGCGCTGTAGCGCTCGGCCGTGTCGGCGAGCACGTAGGCGAGGAAGTCGACGGCCTGGTTGCCCTCGATGTCGATGAAGCGCAGGACCTCGCCGGCGCGGACGACCCTGGCCCACGGCGCGCGCGCCGGGACGACCTCGTCGGAGACGAGGGAGCCGGGCAGGCCGGCGAGGGCGGGGTCGCGCAGGGCGGCGACGGGCCTGTAGCTGGCGGCGGGGATCATCGGGCACCTCCGTTGCGGAGGCCGAGGGCGAGCTCCTCGGCGGTGTTCTCGAAGGCGCGGCGCGCCTCGGGCGTGGCGTTGCGTACGGGGTCGTCGGCGGAGGCGGGGCGGCCGCGCCAGGCGGTGAGGCGGACCTTTCCGGCGCGGTAGTCGGGGCGCGGGTCGAGCCGGTGGGGCACGACGGCGACGCTGACGAGGACGTCCTGCTCGGCGCGGAGGAGCACGTGGGCGCCGGGCCGGGGCGCGTCGGGCAGGAAGGTGATGGCGCCGTCGGCCTCGACGCGGACGCCCTTGAAGAGGTTGATCGGCGTGGGCAGGTCCCGCTCGGCGAGGCCGTGCTTGGCGAGGGCGAGGAGGAGCCGCTCGCGGCCGGAGCGGAGGGCGCCGCCGTGGGCGTCGCTGCCGTACCGGGCGGCGATCTCGCCGGGGAGCGAGGTGCCGCAGAAGGTGTCGTGTCGGCCGGCTGTGTCCTCGACGAGGGAGGCGAGGACGCGCCCCATGTCCGAGAGGAGCAGGTATCCCGGGCCTGGATAGGCCTGCCACTGGAGCTTCACTGTGTCGGCGAGACAGAGCCGCTCGATGGGGCGGTCGGCCCGGTGGAGCAGGAGGGCGACGCATGTGTCGCCCTCGATATCGACGAGCCGGAGCCGGCTGCCGGCCGGGAGGGTGCGCGCGGCGTAGCCGCCGGCGCCGAGGGTCTCGTCCCAGAGGACGTCGCGCGCTTCCACGCCCGGGGGCGGGTCGCCGATCGAGGTGCTGGGTACCGTCGGCTGCGTCTCGACGACGCTGCCTTCCTGGGCGCGCGCGTGCTCGCGCGCGGCGTACGTTGTGGCCGTTTCAGACATCGCCCGCCTCACTTTCGATAGAGAATCGAAACTGCTGAGTGGACTATCCGGGGGCCGGGTTTCCGGTCTGTTTCCCGGGGGTAAAATGCAAGGTGCGCGCGTTTTTTCCCGGCCGCGCGGGCGCGGTGATGGGCCGCGTCGGGGGCGGCGCGCTGATCAAGACAGCCGCCGAGACACCAGAAATGCCAAGTACGCCAGGGCAAGAAATTTCTTGCTTTCAGTCTCCGCTGGCGTCCTTGGCATCCTGACGGTTTGTACTATTCCCGTCCGAGCGCTGCGCTGGCGCGGATAGCGTGAGGTCGCGAGCGCGGCCCGATGGCTCAGCGCGACGACGTGATTGCCAGCCTGGAAGGATGATGAAGACAGAGATGCCCCCTCGGAAGATCGATGGACGGCAGAGCGCCGAAGAGGGGCAGAGCGCCGGAGAGGGGCAGAGCGCCGGAGAGGGGCAGAGCGCCGGAGAGGGGCAGAGCGCCGGGGGCGGGCCGCGCCGCATGGGTCGGCCGCGCAAGAAGCCGCAGCGGAGCGCGCTGGCGCCGCGCGAGCAGATCCTGGAGGTGGCGGGCCGGCTGTTCGCGGAGCGCGGGGTCGTCGATGTGTCGATGCTCGAGATCGCCGAGACCGCCGGGCTGCGCCAGTCGTCGCTGTACTACTGGTTCCGGCGCAAGGAGCTGATCGTCGCGGAGATATTGCAGCAGGTGAACCGGCTGCCGCTCTCGTATGCGCAGCGTCTCGCGGCGGGCGGCGAGTCGGCGGACGTGCAGCTCTGGCGGTTCGTGCGCTTCGACGTGCAGACTGTGTGCGGCTTCCCGCTGGAGATCACGGAGGTGCACCGCTTCAGCGAGCGGGATCCGGCGGCGTTCGCGACGTACTGGGCCGAGCGGCGCGCGCTGACCGAGGCGGTGGCCTCGATTGTCGGCCGCGGGGTGGGGGAGGGGACGTTCCGCGAGGTGGACGCCTACCTGTGCGCGCTGACGGTGCTGGCCCAGGACGAGAGCGTGCAGAACTGGTATCGGCCCGAGGGGGCGGGGCGCGTCCACCCGCTCGCCGCCAGCGATCGCGCGGCGCTCGGGTACCGGCCGGAGCAGATCGCGGAGCTCGTCGCGGACCAGACGGTCGGCGGGCTGCTGGCGCGGCCGTCGAGGCTCGCGGCGCTGCGGAGGGAGGCGGACGGGGAGGAATGACGGGAACGACCGGCCGAGCTGCCCGCCCTCCGGTGAGCATGCTCGTCACGCGGTGCGCTCCTGTGTGATAGGCCCCCGAGGCGACCTGACGCGCGCATGCGCCTCCACGGCGGCGCGGCGGCGCAGCCCTGAAGCGGGGGTGCTTCACTACAGGCACGGCAAGGTTTACGATGATCTCGGATGCCGTGCGAGCAAAGCGACGGGGACAGGCTGCAAAGGGAGCGCGACTTCTACCGTGGCCTCCTGGAGCTCGGGCGGAGGACAGAGATTGAGCCGTTCCTGGAAGACGCGCTGGCGTTGATCGTCGATCTCGCCGGCGCGCAGCGGGGGTACATCGAGCTGCGCGACGATCGCGACGCGGAGGGACCGCCGCGCTTCTGGATCGCGCAGGGCTGTTACGACGAGGATGTCGCGAGGATCCGGGAGGCGTTCTCTCTCGGTATCATCGCCGAGGCGATCGCCACCGGACGAACGATCGTCACGGAGTCCGCGCTCCGGGATCCTCGCTTCTTCAAACGCGGCAGTGTCCAGCGAAATCGGACCGAGGCCGTGGTCTGCGCGCCGATCGGCGCTGCCCCGCCGCTCGGGGTCGTGTACCTCCAGGACCGCACCCCCTCGGGCCCGTTTTCCGAGGACGACCGGCTCCACGTCGAGCTGTTCGCGTCGCATATCGCCGCGTTCGCCGATCGGCTCTTGCTCCGCAGGCGGCAACAGGACGAGACGGATCCGACGCTCCCGTTCCGGAAGGCGCTCCGCGTGGAGGGGCTGGTCGGACGCAGCGCGGCGCTCGCCAAGGTGCTCCAGCGGGTCGAGGCGGTCGCGCCGCATGACATCAATGTCCTCCTGACGGGCGCCTCCGGGACCGGAAAGACCGAAGTCGCCCGCATCATTCACCAGAATGGCCCTCGACGGGGCGGGCCCTTCGTCGAGCTCAACTGCGCGGCGATGCCTTCAACGTTGCTGGAGAGCGAGCTCTTCGGGGCGCTGCCGGGCGCGCACTCGACGGCCGCAAAGCGAGTCCTCGGCAAGGTCGCTGCGGCCGAGGGGGGGACGCTCTTTCTCGACGAGATCGGCGAGCTCGAGTTCTCGGCGCAGGCAAAGCTGCTTCAGCTCCTCCAGTCAAGAGAGTACTACCCCCTCGGCAGCTCGAAGCCCCTCCGCGCCGACGTCAGGATCATCGCCGCGACGAACGCGGATCTCGAGGGCGCGGTGGCACGACGGGAGTTTCGCGAGGATCTCTTCTACCGCATTCAGGTCATGAGCATCCGTATCCCCGCGCTCGCCGAGCGCCCGGAGGACATCGCGCCGCTCACCGAACGTTTCTGCGCGAGCGCGTGCGAGGTCCACCGGCTACCGGCGCTCCGGCTCTCGGCCGGCACGGTGCGCGCGGCCGAGGCAGCGGAGTGGCCGGGCAACGTGCGGCAGCTCGCGCACGCCGTCGAGGCGGCCGTCATCCTCGCTGCAGCCGACAAGGTGCTCCAGGTGGAGATACGGCATCTCTTCCCCGGCCAGGACGACGCGAGCGACACGCGGCTCACCTTCCAGGAAGCGACCCGCAGATTCCAGGCGCAGCTCCTGCGCAAGACGCTCGAGGAGACCACGTGGAACGTCACCGAGGCCGCGGAGCGGCTGGATCTCGCCCGCTCGCATGCATACAACCTCATCCACGCCTTCGGGCTCGAGCGGCGGCGGTCCTCGCCCCCGGACGGCGAGCGGAGGCGACCGTCGACGCCGGAGGTCACCCGGCGTCGCTGAACGGGGGACGGCGGCGACCGGGCATTGCACGGCGGAGGGGCGTGTGGCGCAGCCGCTGATCAGACCGAGCTGGAGCCCCCCGCAGGTCATCGAAGAGTATCGACTGATTCGCCTCCTCGGCCAGGGAGGAATGGGACAGGTCTATCTGGCCGAGGACACGTTGCTCGAGCGCCCGGTCGCGGTGAAATTCATCGCCTCCGTCCGGCCGGACGGGCCTGCGCGGCGGCGGTTCTCGATGGAGGCCCGCGCGATCGCCCGGCTCCAGCACCCCAATGTCGTCGCCGTCCACCGTATCGGCGAGTTCGAGGGCCGTCCCTACCTCGTGACCGAGTTCGTCCGCGGCCAGACGCTCGCGCAGCTCCCCGGTCCGGTCCCCTGGGAGCGCGCGCTCGTGATCGGGTTGAGCCTCGCCCGCGCGCTGTCGGCCGCGCACCGTCACGGCGTGCTCCATCGGGACATCAAGCCCGCCAACGTGATGCTCACCGAATCCGGCGACGTGAAGCTCCTCGATTTCGGGCTCGCCAAGCTGCTCGCGCCAGAGGCCTCACCGGCAGACGCCGCGCCGTCGAGCGGCTCGGCGACCTCGACCCCAGGCGCCGTTGCGCCTCCGTTCGGCGAGGGGGCGGCGGGCCGGTCGCGGTCGGCGGTGGAGCTCACCGGGGCGGACAAGATCATCGGCACGCCGCTCTACATGGCCCCCGAGGTCCTCAGCGGAGAGCAGGCCAGCTGTCGAAGCGACCTCTATGCGATCGGCGCGCTGCTCTATGAGCTGTGCACGGGCTCACCGCCGCGCCAGACCGTGCCAGACGACCTCTCCTGGGACGAGTGGATCATCGCAGAGCCCGCGCCGCTCACCGCAGGCACGCTCCTCGTCGATCCGCGCTTCGCCGACGTCATCGGCCGCTGCCTCCACGTCGACCCGGCGCGCCGCTTCTCCTCGGCGGACGCGCTCGCCGACGCGCTCGAGCAGATCGGCGACAGGCGCGCCGGCGGTGTGCCCGACGGCAATCCTTATCGTGGGTTGCGGCCGTTCGAGGCAGAGCACCGCGGCGTCTTCTTCGGGCGCGAGCCGGAGATCCACGCCGTGCTCGATCGCCTGCGCGCCGAGAGGCTGGTCGTCGTGGTGGGCGACTCGGGCACCGGGAAGTCCTCGCTCTGCCGCGCCGGCGTGCTGCCGAGCGCGGCGGAGGGCAGCCTCGGCGACGGCCGCAGCTACGCCACGCTGTCGTTCGTCCCGGGGAGGCGACCGCTCGCCGCCCTCGCGGCTGCGCTCGCTCCGCTCCTCGGGGGCGACGAGGCGGCGGTGGAGCTGTGCGCGGACGACGATCCGGGCGCGCTCGGGCGCTCCCTCCAGCGCTCGCTCGGCAAGGAGCGGGGCGCGTTGATCTTCGTCGACCAGCTCGAGGAGCTGAGCACGCTGGCCAGCCCTGAAGAGGCGGCGCGGTTCGGCGAGGTCATCGCGCGGGTCAGCGCGAACGCGACGGGCGCGAGGGTCCTCGCCGCCGTGAGAGGCGACTTCTTCACGCGCATCGCGGCGCTGCCCGGGCTGGGCGAGGAGCTCTCGCGCGCGCTTTACCTGCTGCGCCCGCTCTCGCCTGAAGCCATGCGGACCGCGATCACCGGGCCCGCCCGGAGCAAGGGCTTCGCCTTCGATCCGGAGGAGCTTGTCGACGAGCTCGTGGCGTCGGCCATCCGCGCGCCTGGCGGTCTCCCCCTGCTCCAGTTCGCCATGGCCGAGCTCTGGGACGCGCGGGATCTCGCGCGCTCTCGCATCACCGCCTCGGCGCTGGACGCGATCGGCGGCGTCGCCGGCGCCCTCGCGCGCCACGCAGACGGCGTTCTCTCCCGTCTCTTGCCGGAGCAGCGCAGGGCGGCCCGGCGCGTGCTGCTCCAGCTCGTGACGCCCGAAGGCATGCGGGCGCGGCGCACCGATGCGGAGCTCGACGGCGACGACCCGGCCACGCGCGCGTCGATCGACGCGCTCGTCCGGGGGCGGCTGCTGGTGGCGAGCGAGGCGAGCGGCGAGACAGCCTACGAGGTCGCGCACGAGGCGCTGGTCCAGGGCTGGGACTCGCTGCGCCGCTGGCTCGACGCCGACGGGGAGAAGCGCCCGGTTCGCGAGCGCGTCGCGGCCGCCGCTGCCGAGTGGATACGCCTGGGTCGGTCCCAGGAGGCGCTCTGGGGCGATCGCCAGCTCGCGGAGGCGGCGGTCATCGGCGAGGACGAGCTCCCGGCGCAAACCGGCGAGTTTCTCCGGACTTCCCGGAAGATCGCCGCCCGTCGGCGCCGGTGGCGGCGCGCCCTGATCGTGGGTGTCCCGCTCGTGATCGGCCTGTCCGCGGCAGGGCTACGGATCCAGGCACGTCACGAGCTGGATCGAACGATCGCTGGATACCTGGAGGCCGGGAGCACGGCGTTCGCGGATGGACGGCGCCGGAAGGCGGAGGCAGACGAGCTGCGCCGCGAGGCCTTCGCGCGCTTCGACGCCGCGGGCACGGCGCGCGCGGAGGACGCCGGGGCCGCGCAGGCGCAGGCAGAGGCCACGTGGGCGAGCGCCATCGAGGCCTCCAGGCGGGCGGACGACGCGCTCTCGCGCGCGGAGCAGCTGTTCAACGACGGCCTCCGGGTCGAGCCCGCGCGGCCCGACCTGCGCGACCTCCTCGGCGATGTCCTCGTCGAGAGGATCGGGCTGGCCGAGCTGTTTCACGCCGACGAGCGGCGCACCGAGCTCGTGCGCCAGCTCGACGGTCACGACGACGACCGATCACGGCGAGGCGGCCTCGCGCGCGTGCCGCGCCTGTCCGTCGAGGCGTCACCGGCGGGCGCCGAGGTGCGCCTGGAGCGATACGAACGCGCGGGGAGCGCTCGCCGCCTGGTGCCGCTCGGATCGCTCGGCCGCGCCCCGCTGCACGATCTCGACATCACGCCGGGGCCTGGCTCCTACCGCCTCACGTTCGTCGCCGAGGGGCGCGCCGAGGTGAGGTGGCCTCTCGTGCTCGCCCGCGGGGAGCGGCTCCGCGTGGCGGTGGATCTGCCGGCGCGCGACGCAGTGCCGGAGGGGTATGTCTACGTCCCGCCCGGGCGGTTCCTCTTCGGGAGCGCCGATGTCGAGCAGCTCCGCCGAGGCCTGCTCGCCGCGCAGCCGATGCACGAGATGCGCACCGGAGGGTTCCTGATCGGGCGGACCGAGGTGACGTATGCGGCGTGGATCCGGTTCCTCGACGATCTGCCGCCGTCGCTCCGGGACAAGCACACGCCCGGCGCGCGCTCTCGGCAATGGGCGCAGGAGCTCGAGCGCCTCCCTGACGGCGACTGGCAGCTCGCGCTGGAGCTCAACGCCGCTCGCCGGCAGGTCCCTCGGGGAGAGCTCGCCTGGTTCACGGGCCGCTCGCTCCGTGAGCGCCAGGACTGGCAGCGCTTCCCCGTCGCCGCGATCTCGCTCCCCGACGCGGAGGCCTACGTTCACTGGCTCGATCGCACAGGGCGCCTCCGCGGCGCCCGGCTCTGCTCCGAGCACGAGTGGGAGCGCGCCGCCCGCGGCGCGGACGATCGCAGGTTTCCGCACGGCGACGCGCTCGCGCCGGACGACGCCAACTTCGACGAGACCTACGGCCGGAAGCCCCAGTCGTTCGGCCCGGACGAGGTCGGATCGCACCCGGCCTCGGAGAGCCCGTTCGGGGTCCTGGACATGACCGGCAATGTGTACGAGTGGACCCGGTCGGCGGCCGCGCCCGACGAGGCCATCGTCCGCGGGGGCGCCTGGTACTACGATCAGCTCTCGGTCTCGATCCCGAACCGGACAGTCGTCGAGCCCGAGACCCGGGACGTCACGATAGGCCTCCGCGTCTGCGCCGACTTCCCTCCACGCTGAGCGAACCGCGCCGCCGGATACCGGGCCCGCGCGCCCGCCCTTCGCGCCACCTCATCGAGGGCAATGCTTCGAGTTCAACGGGCAATCGGCGGCCTCGTGGAGGCGGCTGGAGATCCCGACGAGGGCGTCTTCCGGCCAGAGCTCCGGCGGCTTCCCGGAGGGGTCGAGACATTTCGATGGATCGGGCTTGGGACCGCCGGCGAGCTCGTCATCGCAGTGCGCGTACCTCGTCTTGGCAAAGCAGTCGAGGCCTTCCTTGTGCCAGAGGGACTCGAAGCGCATCCCTTGCTGGGGGCGCGGCCGCTGGATGCCGAGTTTGTCGAACATTTCGACGGTCGTGCCGTTGCACGTGAAGGATTTTCCGTCGAGGTAGTGTGCCCGGGAGGCGTGAACGCATGCCTGGAAGTAAGGGAGCAGCTGTGTCGTCCCGTGGGTGCGTCCGGGCACGTACCCCCAGTGGACGCATTTTGCGACGGAGCCGGTGATGCACGACAGGGTGAAGCGGCACTGTCCTGTCGGGCACTCCGTCTGGTACTTTCCCGCGCGTCGATCCCAGTAGCCCGGGACGGCGATCGCCTTGCCGGTCAGGACCGAGTCGCTGTCGCACGCCTCCCGAGGCGACTCCGGGTAGCTCTCGCCTTCGCAGAGATCCGTCTTCTCGTCGACGCTGCCGTCCGCCTTCAGCTTCTTCACCGTGTAGAGCGGCACCTGGACGCAAGGATCGGTCGCCACCTTCTGCACGGCGAGCTTGATCGTGTTGCCATCGCTCGAGAGCGCGGTCGCCCTGAACACCGGATCCTTCGAGCCCTCGAGATCCTGGACTCGGCCCTCGATGTACGCGACCTCCTCGAGCCCTCCGCCGTTGTACGTCGGGGCCTGGGGCCGGGGGACCGGGGTGACCGCGCTCTCCTCCGGAGCGAGGGGGGCGGCGGGCGTCGGCGGCTCGGGGCGCGGCGCCGCGGGGGGCGACGCGTTGACAAGGACAGGTCCCGTCGGAGGTTGCTGGCCGCAGCCCGCCGCCACCGCCGTGGATGCGGCCGCCATGAGGGCAGCGCCGGCGAGGGACGATCTTCGTGAACGATTCAGCTTCATGACCAACGACATGTACATCGGGCCTCAGGGTGGTGGAGGTGTGTGGGGGGGGAGGGCCGGCGCGTGGAGCTCGGACGCGCCGCTCTCGCCGGCGCTTTCCGCAGGGGACCACCTCGATCTTCGTCCTGCTCCCTACGCGTCTGCGAGACGTCGTCTCTGCAGGCTTCGTATGCACGCTGCAAGATGCGATCCTCGCCCGAGGCTGGTGCGTCGGAAGAGCGCCCCGCTCGAGCGGAGCGGGCAGCGTGTCCACTCCGCCGGACACGCTGCCCGGAGGAGTGGACGCCGGAGCGGATCGCGCTGGGGGCATCGCCGGCCTGCGGTGAGCGCCACGTAGAAGGACGAGAAGGGGCAAGGCGCAAGGCGTGAGCGCCCTGGGCGTTGGTGCGGCGATTGCTATCTGCGCATTGCAAGGTGAGACGCGCAGGGTGCGGCGGCGCCGGCGTCGCCGCCGGACTGCGCCTCGACGGGTCGAGCAGGCGTCCGGCCGAGCAGCCGCACCTCGCGTCGACGATGGAGGTTCGCGTGGCGAAGATGCACTTCTGGCAGGGTGGCAACAAGATCAGCATCGAGAAGAAGGACGACACCGCCGTCCTCCGGGCGCCGGACGTCGAGTCTGCGTTCCGCGCGGCGGAGAAGGCGAGGGTGAACATCGGGTCGTTGAAGTCGCTGGGAGGAGGGCTCGTGAAGCTGCAGATCCGGAGCGAGCTCGACGACGCCATGGCGCGGCTGCGCACAGACCACGTGGTCCACCACCTGTATCACACGGCGGGTCAGCCTGAAGACGAGGTGATCATCACCGACACGTTTTATCTCAAGTTCAAGCCCGGCACCGGGGACGAGCGGATCGCGCAGATCCTCCGGGACGACAGCCTCGACGTCGTGCGGGCGCTGGGCGAGGAGACGCTGCTCGTCCGGGTCACCGACGCGACCGGCAGGAACGCGATCAAGGCGTCCAACGCCGCGGCCGAGCGGGAGGAGATCGAGTACGCCGAGCCCAACATCGTCCACGACCTCTCGCCGTCAAGCCCGGCGCCGACCGATCCGCTCTTCCGGCATCAGTGGCACCTCGCTGCCCCCGAGGACGGTCCGGACCTGGTGAAGGGCGCGGACATCGCCGTGCTGGGAGCGTGGGCGGTGACGCGCGGGTCGAGGGAGGTGGTCGTGGCGATCGCCGACGACGGGTTCGACCTCACCCACCCCGATCTCAACGCCCCGAACAAGATCCGCGGCCGCCTCAACATCGTCCTTCGAGGAAACAGCGAACTCGATGTTCGCGACGACGTCATGCCGCGCGAGGGCGATTACCACGGCACGCCCTGCGCGGGGGTGGCGGTCGCCGAGGCCAACGGCCAGGGCACGGTGGGCGTGGCGCCCGGGTGCTCGCTCCTCGCCGTGCGCTTCCCGCTCAAGCAGATGAGCGACGCGCAGCTCGCGGAGATGTTCGAGAAGATCTCGGCGAAGGCGGACGTCGTTTCATGCTCCTGGGCCGTCGGGCCCACGAACCGCCCCGTGTCGAGCTACCTCCACGGTCTCATCGCGCGCCTCGCGCGCTCGGGTGGCCGGCGGGGGAGAGGGCTCGTCTTCTGCGTCGCGGCCGGGAACAACAACTGCCCGATCAAGGAGCCGGAGAACCAGTCGACGTACACGTTCCGCACCTCCGAGGGCAGGATCGTCGACTACAGCGGCCCCATCCACCGCTGGATCGCCGCTCATCCGGACGTGATCACGGTGAGCGCCTCGACGTCGCTGAAGGCGCGGGCGGCGTACTCGTGCTGGGGGGAGCAGGTCAGCGTCTGCGCGCCGTCGAGCAACTTCGATGAGCTGGAGCGGGTCGTGGTGCGCGGCCGCGGGATCACCACGACGGACAACGAGGGGACAGGGCCACGGGGAGAATACACGCCGGGGTCGCGGTACACGTCGCGCTTCGGCGGCACCTCGAGCGCCACGCCCACCGTGGCCGGCGTGTGCGCGTTGATGATCTCGGCGAACCCCGACCTCACGGCGACGCAGGTCCGGCAGATCCTCTGCCAGACGGCCGACAAGGACCTCGTGATCGACTCGGAGACGGAGGTGCGTCGCCCCGGCCACTTCGACGCGCGCGGGTTCAGCCTCTGGTTCGGTCACGGAAAGGTGAACGCAACGAAGGCCGTCGCTGCGGCGGCCGCCATGAACGGCTGACGCCGGGG
This sequence comes from Sorangium sp. So ce176, assembly GCF_051519835.1. Classification (NCBI taxonomy): domain Bacteria; kingdom Pseudomonadati; phylum Myxococcota; order Polyangiales; family Polyangiaceae; genus Sorangium; species Sorangium sp. So ce176. The sequence goes on along the minus strand of NZ_CP150371.1, from coordinate 6,693,148 downwards.
CTCATCCTCGGCTCATCCGGCGCAATTCCCGCTGAACACCAGGGCACGCGCCCTGGAAAGGTGAACGTCATGCGATGGTCTTTGCTCTCCCCTGCGGTGCTGATCGCAGGTGGGCTCCTTCTCCTCCCTCGATACTCCTCGGCGGCGCCCATCCCTATCCAGGTGACGTCGGCGCCGTCCCCTCCAGCCGTGGCCACGGTGCCTTTCGAAGATGTCGGGAACCAAAGTATCTCATTCCAGGTCGCGGGCGTGGGTGGCGGCCCGATCGAGCTGTATCCGCTGTCGAGCAGCGTGGCGGATCGAGCGAGCAAAGCCTGCCAGCTCGACGTCGACGCCGTCAAGCAGGTCGCGCTCTTCGATCTCGCCACCGCGCGGGCGGCCGATCTGAAGGCGGGGAACCACAACTGCGAGGCGCTCCTGACCTCCCGCGACTCCTGGGAGCGCGCCGTGAGCGTCCCCGGCTCGACCGCGCACGCCCTCGTGCGTTTCCAGGCGCCCGCCGCGTACGCCGCATCGCCGACCACCTCCGTGGAGATAGAGGCCGTCGCGGAGGGGGGGCAGGCGCTGAAACCGGACTGGACGCTCCCCTCGGACATCGGTCAGGCCGCACCGCCCCAGTGCTTCGTGCACGCGGGGCACTGGTCGTCGGTCCCGTGCAAAGGCGGCAAGGTCACCCCGCCCCCCGCGTTGCAGAAGATGATCGAGGCCAGCGTCGCCCGGGGGGAGATGCCGGTCCTCGTGGTCCAGGCGATCGACGCGACCTCCGGCCCGGCCGGCGCGTGGAGACGGGTCCCCGTCAGGCTCAAGCAGAAGCAGTTTGACCTCGAGAAGCACTGCGCCGGGTGGGTCCAGGAGGAGCGTAAGCAGAAGCTCGTGACGCAGCACGAGTTCTACGCGATCTGCGTCAATTTCAGGGAGCTGAGCTCGCCCTACGTGATGACGCTGGCGTTCGAGGAGGGCTCCGGCGAGGAGGGCTCCGGCGAGAAGTGCTCCGGCGAGACGTGCGAGGTCGTGGGGCATGTCCTCCATGTGCGTCGCCCGATCGTGGTGTACGTGTGGCACTCGGACCATGACGCCGAGATCCAGCTGGACGGGGATCAGGGGATGGCGCCGTGGACCTACGTCCCCGCTGGGCACCCCGTCGGCGACGCGCTCGGCGCCGCTCTGGTCGCCCCGGCACCGGAGAAGCCAGACGCCCCCGTGCCCCCCCGATCGCGGTTGGCCTTCGCGCCTCGCTCGGGCAAGGACGCGACGCTCACGGTGACGCTGAAGAGCGGCGACAAGCAGGTGAAGTCGGTCAAGCACTTCTACGTGGTGGAGAACCTCTATCGGGGCGCGCTCCGCGTCGCGCTCGGGCTGGGCTGGTCGCCGTGGGCGCGGCAGGTCGACATCGTCACGGCCGCGGACGGCCGCAAGTATGTCGACGTCACCGCCGGGGAGGGGGCGATATCGGGCCTGACGAGCGCCGAGCTGTTTCTCGGCTACTCGCACTTCTTCTGCGACATGCCGCAGCTCTCGGCGAAGGTGTGCGGCGGGCTCGGCGCCTGGCTCGGCGTCCTCGGCGCCAGCTCGGAAGGCATCAATCCGTTTACCTCCCTGGTGGTGGGCCCGGAGCTCGCCATCGGGCGCGACTTCTCGATAGGGCTCGCCGCCGGCGTGCACCGCCACGACGCCCCGAAAGAGAGCTTCCGGCCGGGGCGGGTCGCTCCCGACGGCGCGACCAAGGTGGACACCACGTTCGGCCTCACGCCGCACGTCGGCCTCATGATCAACTTCGTACCTGCCTTCTTCAGGGCGGCGGGCCTGCCGCTCGCGGGGGGGACCTGAGCCATGCTGGATCCGAGAAGAACGAGCGCTCGCTGCCTCGTGCTGGTCACGCTCTCTGCGCTCTCTGCGCCGAGCTGCGTGGCGTCCACCGAGGAGTCGCCTTGCGGGGATCCTTCCGCGATCTCCGTCGATGGCACCATCACCCGCGGCGCGTCGGACGTGATCGTCTCTTCGCCGCACAAGATCGAGGGGACGCTGCGATCGGACGTGCTCATCGATCGCGTCATGGTCGGGGGCGTCCTGGCCGAGAACAAGGGCGCTGGCAATTTCGCCTCGTGGTCGGCCTCGCTCGAGCGGCAAGATCTCGAGGGGGGCCGCACGCCCGGCGAGGGGGTCTCCGAGATCGAGGTGGTCGCCTGGGACTACTGCGGTAACCCGCACGAGATCGGGACGGTCGTCCTGCCTGTCGGCGACGCGCCCGGCGTGTCCGTCACCGGGCTCGAGCTCCTGCCGATCGAGCTGCCGGGAGGCGAGTGCTACCTGCCGGCCGACGGCCAGGCGGCGGCGATCGTGAAGGTCGCTGCCGACGCGAGGTCGGCCGGCTCCTCCGTCAAGCTGCACGCGAGCCAGGGGAGCTTCTCGGGCACGGCCCCCACGCTCGATCTCACGCTGGCGCGCGACGGGGACAGGGCGGCTGCGCTCGCGTACTTCGCCTCGACGGCGCCGGGAACAGCGCTGCTCTCCGTCTCCGCCGGCGGCGCCTCGGCCGCGCCGAGGAGCGTCCTCGTGAGCGGCCCGCCGCAGATCACCCCTTCGGCCAAGACGATCCCTCTCGGGACGTCGTACCTCGCCACGGTGCGGACGCGCGGCAACCTCGATTACTGCGTGGTCGAGGCCTCGCAACCGGACCGGAGCCAGGCGGCGATCGTCGAGCCGGCGCTCGGGATCATCGATCGGGTGATGTCCGTCAAGAGCGACGCGGTGGATTGCAGCGCGGCCGAGGTCCTCCGTGTCGAGGTGCGCTTCGCCCCCGAGGCGCTCGTCGGAGCCGAGGTCGTGCTCCGTTGCGTCGACACGTTCGGCCAGGAGGGTACGGCGACGTTCACGGCGGGAGAGACCTGAGGGCGCGACGGCGCGGGGAGGGACTGACCCGGGGGGGCTGGTGCCCGTCGAGCGTGGCGGCTGCATCGTGACCGCGCCGGATGCAAATGGTCATCGAGATGGCTCGCCGGCGAGCGGAGCGATCGCCGCATGACGCTGGCGGTCGGGCTCGGGTAGGATGGTGGCATGAAGGCCACGATTCGCTCCTCCGTATCCTCCTGCGCCGCGATTGGCGCGCTGTGCATCCCACTTTTTCTCTGTCACTGCACCGAGCCAGGCCCGGAGGGAGGTGATCCCAGCAGCGCTGGTCAGGGGGGAGCCACCTCGGGCGGAGGCGGCGGCAGCGCGACGGCAGCGAGCTCGAGCGGGGGAGGCGTATCCGTCGCGACGAGCTCGTCCTCTAGCACCTCGGCGGGTATGGGCGGCTCCGGGACGGGCGGAATGGGCGGCATGCCGGTGTTCGAGCCCAGCTTCATCCTGGGCGCTGACATCTCCAGCGTCCAGGAGGCGGTCGATGAAGGCGCGAGGTACACGGACACGGACGGAAGCGAAAAAGGGATGCTCGAGCTGCTGAAGAATCATGGATTCAACTACGTCCGGCTCCGGACGTTCGTGGATCCAGGCGCTTCCTACGGGTATGCTTTCGGGACCGGCGGCGATTGCGCGAAGGAGGAGACCTATTGCGACGAGGACCACACGGTCGAGTTCGGCAAGCAGATCAAGGCCGCGGGCATGGGGTTCCTTCTCGACTTCCATTACAGCGACACCTGGGCCGATCCTGGCAAACAGATCATCCCCGAGGCCTGGCGGAGCGCCCGATCGATCGACGAGATGACGGGCCTCTTGAAGGCGTACACAAGGGACGTCGTCGGCGCGCTCGTCAGCGCGGGCGCGCGCCCTGACATGGTGCAGATCGGCAACGAGATCACGCCGGGCATGCTCATCCATGTGCCGTCCGCGAGCACGGACTGCTGGGGCAACGATTCGGTCGTCAATCCGCAGGGCCTCACGGGGCGAGCGACGAACCAGAGCTGGGACAACCTGGCCGCCCTGCTCAAGGCAGGCATCGACGGGGTCAAGGAGGTCGATGACAGCATCAAGATCATGCTGCACGTCGAGAACACAGAGGACGTCGACGGCGTCACGTGGTGGGTCAACAGCGCAAAGACGCGAGGCGTCGCGTTCGACGTCCTCGGGCTCTCCTGCTACACGGCATTTCAGGGCGAGCCCGAAGTATGGGAGAACACGTTCAATACCCTGGCCGAGACATTCCCGGATCTGTCGTTCGCGATCGCGGAGTACAACCCCGAGCGCACGAAGGCCAATCAGATCATGCGCGATCTGCCGGACGGCAGGGGGCTCGGGACGTTCTTCTGGGAGCCGACGCAGAGCGGTTCATGGGGCTCGTCCCTCTTCACGTCGCAGGGCGGAACGTACAGGGCCAACAGCGACGCCTTCGCGGAGTTCGACGCGATCAAGGCGAGCTTCGGCCTGTGATATCTTGTTAACGCTCAGGGGGGCTGATGGCGTCGTGCGCCGGCCGGTCGACACACCCGCACGCCTCGTCGATCTTGCGTGATCCTCTCGCCGGGGGTATGACGAACCGCGAGCGCGAAAGGTGACCGATGATCAGCCAGACCGAGCTGGCCGAGCAGTTCAACCGGTCCCGCAGCCATCTGCGGGGGGTCGCGTTCCGCATGCTCGGCTCAGCGCACGAGGCGGAGGACGCGGTGCAGGAGGTCTGGCTGCGAGCCAGTCGCGTCGATGCCAGCGCTGTCGGCAATGTGACGGGATGGTTGACCACGATCGTCGGTCGCGTCTGCCTCGACATGCTGCGCTCACGCCGGCGTCGGCGTGAGGAGCTCACCGAGCTGGCCGATCTCGATCGGGTGGTCGCCCACGACGACGCGACCGGTCCCGAGGACGAAGCGGCGCTGGCCGACGCCGTCGGGCTCGCCCTGCTGGTGGTCCTCGATACGCTCGGACCCGCCGAGCGCATCGCCTTCGTGCTGCACGACCTGTTCGCCGTGCCGTTCAACGAGATCGCCGAGATCGTCGAGCGGTCACCGGCCGCCGCGAAGAAGTTGGCGAGCCGCGCCCGCCACCGCGTGCACGGCGTGGCCGCCGCTCCCGCTGCCGACCTCGCCAGGCAGCGCGAGGTGGTGGAAGCCTTCCTGGCCGCGGCACGGGCCGGCGACCTGAGCGCCCTCCTCGCCGTGCTGGCCCCCGACATCGTCCGGCGAGCGGACCGTGTCGCGCTGCGAGGAGGGGTGGAGACCGAGGTGCGCGGCGCCCGGCGCGTGGCCGAGGAGACGGTCACCAACGCCGGTCGAGCGCGCTTCGCCCGGCCCGTCCTCGTGAACGGCGCCCTGGGAATCGCCGTCGCACCGCGCGGGCGACTGCAACTCGTCCTCGAGGTCGCGATCCACGGCGGCCGCATCGCGGCGATCGACGTCATCGGCGACCCCACCCGCCTGCGCCAGCTCCAGCTCGCGGTCGTCGACACCCCGCCGCGCGACGGGTCGAACAGCCCGACCGGCATCCACACGGCGCGGCCCGCGTCGCTCGACGAGCCGAGCCTCCGGTAGGCGGCTGCCGCCCCAGGGAGAGCGGAGGTCATCGATCCGCTCCGCGGAGCGATGTGATCGTCCGGGCGGTCACCTTTCCTCGCCGCGCTTCGTCAGAGCAGACGGGACAACCGACCACCGCGACCGGCGGCGAGAGCAAAGGAGGCAGTACGTGAGCGTGCACAGGGGCCATTCCACGGCGCGGCAGAGCGCGCCGCCCGCGTCGACGCGAGGCAGATGCATGCCGAGCGTTCGCGTCGCGATCATCTATCACAGCGGCTACGGTCATACCGGGCGTCAGGCGGAGGCCGTGAGAGCAGGCGTGGAGCAGGTGGAGGGCGCCGATGCCCTGCTGCTGACCGTCGAGGAGGCGCAGACGCGCTGGGACGATCTGGCCTGCGCCGAGGCGATCATCTTCGGCGCGCCGACGTACATGGCCAGCGCGACGGCTCAGTTCAAGGCGTTCCAGGAAGCGACGTCCCGCGCGGTCATGGCCAGGGGATTCGCATGGAGCGACAAGATCGCCGCCGGCTTCACGAACTCGGGCTCCCGGTCCGGCGACAAGCTGGCCACGCTGATCCAGATCGCCCTCTTCGCCGCCCAGCACGGCATGCACTGGGTCAGCCTCGGTCTGCCGCCCGCGAACAATTCTACAAAGGGATCGGAGGAGAATCTGAATCGACTCGGCTTCTGGCTCGGCGCCGGTGCTCAGTCGAATGTCGACCAGGGCCCAGACGTCGCGCCCCCGGAGGCGGATCTGCGCACCGCCGAGCACCTCGGTCGCCGTGTCGCCGAGACCACGCTCCAGCTCGTGCGTGGCCGCCTCCTCGTCCGACAGGATGCGGTCCCATGATCCTCCGACCCGCCGCTCTGCTCTCGAGGGGCCGCATCACCCGTGGCCAGACGTCTGGCCACCGGCAGCCAGACGTCTGGCCGTACCAGGCGGGCGGCGACATGGCCGCGGTGCACAGCGCGCCTGTCTGCTCGGCTTGGTTCAGGCTGCCTGATCTCCGTTTCGCCAGGGCCGCTCAGGTTGCCTGTCATTCCGTGGACCTCATCCTGAGGAACACACGTCGCAGCGCTTGCAGCATGCGCTGAAGGCCGACAGAAGATCGACCGAAGGAGCGACGTGCTGAAGGCAAAGCCGGAGCGTGCTTGCAGCGGGCCCGACCGCGGGGCGGCGAGCCCTCTCGTACCCGAGACCTTCCCGGCGGGCGGCTGCTGCGAGGAGGGGCAGGTCGCGGGCGAGCTTCGATTGAAGGCGGCCCTCCTGGATCAGGTCAGCGAGGCGGCCTTCGTCTGGGAGCACGGCGGCACGGGCGGGATCGTGTACTTCGGCCCTGGAGCCGAGCGGCTCTACGGCTTCTCCGCGCGTGACGCCCTCGGGCGGTCGAGCCACGAGCTCCTGTCCACCGTGTTCCCTGTGCCGCTCGCGGACATCGAGAGGGCGCTCGAGCGCGAAGGCCGCTGGGCGGGCGAGCTCCAGCACACGGCCTGCGACGGCCGGAAGATCGTCCTCGAGAGCCGGATGCAGCTCGTCGAGGGGGGCGAGCGCCGGCGCCTCGTCCTGGAGACGGGTCGCGACATCACCGTCCGCCGGCGCGCCGAGGAGGGCCTGCGCAAGGGGGAGGAGCGGCTGCGGCTGGCCCTCGCGGGCGGCCAGCTCGGCATCTGGGAGTGGGACCTGCCGAGCGGACACATCTTCTGGTCGCGTGAGGTGTTCGATCAGGTCGGTGTCAGCGATGCGCAGCTCGGCAGCAGCATGGACGGCTTCGCCCGGCTGCTGCACCCCGACGACAGGGACGCTGTCCGGGCGCAGGTCGACAGCGCGCTGCGCGGCGAGACGGACTACTCCTGCGAGTTCCGCATCGTCGACCCCGGCGGGCGCGAGCGCTGGGTCCACAGCCGCGCGCTGGTGCAGCGGGACCACGACGGGCGCCCGATCCGGATGACGGGCGTCATCGGAGACATCACCTCCCGGAAGCTCGCGGAGCTGGCCCTGCGCGAGAGCGAGGCGCGCTTCCGCAACATGGCCGATCACTCTCCCGTCATGATCTGGATCACGGGCTCCGACGGGTCCTGCACCTACACCAACCGGGGCTGGATCGACTTCACGGGGCAGCCCGAGCCGGACGCCCTCGGCTTTGGCTGGCTCGATGCCGTCCACCCCGAGGATCGGCAGGCGGTGGCGGAGGCCTTCCTGCGGGCCTGGGCGCGGGGCGAGGCCTACAGGATGGATTTCCGCGTGCGCCGCGCCGACGGCGCCTACCGCTGGTGCGTCGACTCGGCCTCTCCGCGGCTCGGCCCGCGGGGCGAGTTCCTCGGCTACATCGGCTCGATCATCGACCTCACCGAGCGGAAGAACGCGGAGCTCCTGGTGCAGGAGAGCGAGGAGCGGCTCCGCCGCGCCGTGATGGCGGCTCCGTTCCCCATGATGATTCACGCCGAGGACGGGCAGATCATCATCGTCAACCGCGCGTGGCTCGACCTCAGCGGGTACACCCGCGAGCAGATCCCCACCATCGAGGAGTGGACAGCGAAGGCCCACGGCCCGCTGCAGGGCGCCGCCCGCGCCGCGATCGATGCCGTCTATCGGCTGGAGGGCAGGCCGATCGAGAGCGAGTTCAACGTCACGACGGCGAGCGGCGCTCAGCGAACGTGGGTGTTCAGCGGCGCGCCGCTCGGGAGGGACGCGACGGGCAGGCGGCTCGTCATCAGCGCTGCCCACGACATCACGGAGAGGAAGCAAAGCGACGACGCGCTCCGCGAGAGCGAGGCGCGGTTCCGGGAGCTCGCCGACGCGATGCCGCAGGTCGTGTGGACGGCCGGCCCCGACGGCAGCATCGACTACGGCAACCGCCAGTGGCGCGAGCGCACCGGCATGAAGGAGGGCGATGCCCCCGGTGAGGGCTGGGCCTCCTTCGTGCACGAGGACGATCGCCAGAGGTGCCTCTCCGCGTGGCGCCGGGCGGTCGCGACCGGCGAGCCCTACGAGGTCGAATACCGCTTCGGAAGCGCCGCCGGCCGCGAGCACCGCTGGTACCTGTGCCGCGCCGTGCCCGTCCGCCGGCCGGAGGGCGACATCGTGCGGTGGTATGGCACCTGTACGGATATCCATGATCAGAAATGCGCGGAGGCGTCGCTGAAGGAGGCAGACCAGCGCAAGGACGAGTTCCTGGCGATGCTGGCGCACGAGCTGCGCAATCCGCTCGGGCCCATCCGCAACGCGGTCGAGATCCTGCGGCGGGTCGCCGGGCAGCTACCGCCGCTCGTGCGGGCGTGCGGCGTGATCGAGCGGCAGGTGTCGCACATGGCCCGGCTCGTCGACGACCTGCTCGACGTCTCGCGCGTGGCGCGGGGGAGGATCCCGCTGCGCAAGGAGCGCTGCGACCTGTGCAGGCTGCTCCGGCAGACAGCCGAGGACTACCGCAGCACGCTCGAGGCGAGCGGCCTGTCGCTCGATCTGGAGCTGCCGGACGGCCCTGTCTGGGTCTCCGGCGATCCCACCCGGCTCTCGCAGGCGGTCAGCAACGTGCTGCACAACGCCAACAAGTTCACCGACGCCGGCGGCCGGGTGACGGTCATGCTCTCGACGACGTCGGACGGCGCCGCGGCCATCCGTATCCGCGACACAGGCATCGGCACGGATCCGGCGATGCTGGCGCGCATGTTCGAGCCGTTCAGCCAGGCCGACCGGAGCCTGGATCGCAGCCGGGGCGGGCTCGGGCTGGGGCTGGCGCTCGTCCAAGGCCTGGTCGAGCTCCACGGCGGCGTGGTCTCGGCCGAGAGCGCCGGCGTCGGTCGAGGGACGGAGATCGTCCTCCGTCTTCCGCTCTCGCGTGACCCGGAGTCGTCCCCCGAGCGCGCCGCGCCGCCGCCAGGCGTCGACCCGAGGTCGCTGCGCATCCTGATCATCGAGGACAACGAGGACGCCGCCGAGATGTTGCAGGCGCTCCTCTCCATGGACGGCTATCGGGTCGAGGTCGCCCTGTCCGGGCGCGCCGGTGTGGAGGCGGCCCGCGCGTTCCGGCCGGAGGTCGTCCTGTGTGACATCGGTCTGCCCGGCGGCATGGATGGATACGGCGTGGCGCGGGCGTTGAAGGAGCTGAAGGAGAGCGCGAAGGAGGACGCGGGCGTCTCGCCCTCGCTGATGATCGCGCTGACGGGCTATGGCCAGGAGCAGGATCGGCGGCGGGTGCGGGAGGCTGGCTTCGATATGCACCTGATCAAGCCGATCGAGCCGAGCTCTCTGCAGGAGATCCTGGCCACGTTCACGATGCAGGCGTGAGGCGCCGGCGGCGCGCGCGACGATCGGAGCGCGCGACAGGGCTCCAGGGATCCTCGACGCGCGACGCGCGCGAGCCCTCGTCGCGCCCCAGCCGCCGCAGGGCGCTCGGCGGCACGCCCGAGAATTGCTTGAAGGCGCGGCTGAAGGCCGCCTCGGAGTCGTAGCCGAGCCGCACGGCGGCCTCGCCGGACGAACGGTCATGCATGGGAGGCAAAGTAGCATGGAATGTCCGCAGGGCCGGGCCCGCGATGCCTGGCAGGAGGCGTGAAGAACACCCTGCGTGCACTGAAGGACCTCCCGGCCCGGCGCTTCGGGCAGCCGGAGGACATCGCGCACGCCATCGAGCTCTCGATGACCAACCCGTACATGACGGGGCACACGCTCACGGTCGACGGTGGCCTCGTCGCGACGTGAGGAACATCAGACGTCCGGGATCGGCGCTGTCCACGCTCACGCAGCGATCGAGGACGCGCTCCTCGCCGTCGTCGCGCTCGCCGTCGCTGTCGCGTGTCGCGCCAGGGTCACCAGATCGTCCACCGACCACTGGTCGTCGACGTGCTCGCCATACTTTGCGGCCAGCACCCGCCCGTCGCTCGCGATCAGCAGATCGGCCGGCAGCCCGAGCCGGCCGCCGTGCGGATCGCGCGAGGGGAGTCGCTGCCGCCCCGCGATGACCGCCGGGAGGCTGAGCGCGATCGCCCTGACGATCGGCCACCACGCCCGCGGATCGAGCAGCGCGCGGGGCGCGGACTCGACACCGAACTCGCTGTAAAGCTGCCTGTCCGGGTCCGCGACGACGGCGAACGGCAGGCCGGCCACGTGCTCGCGGAGCTCGTCGGCGGGCGAGTGGAACAGCACCACCTCGCGAACGCCTGCGGCGCTGATCTCGTCGTGTCGATGGACGAACGAGCGCAGGTGCACGTTGCAGACGGGGCAGCCGGCGAAGCGCCGGAACTGCAGGTGCGTCAGGAACGCCGGGTCCGGGACGCGCAGCGGAACGCCGGTGACACTCACGAGCTCGCGTCCGGTCACGATGGCGCCGGGCCTCACTTGCCTGGACATCAGCCCTCCTTCCTTTTTAGGCGTACGTCGTACACTTACCAAAGTATGAGCGTGCGGTGTACGCTGTCAAGGCCATGCCGCGCCCGCGCTCGCTTTCCCATCCGGGCATCGCTGCCGCAGCGCTCGCCGTCATCGACCGTGAGGGGCTCGCGGCGCTCTCGATGCGCGCGGTCGCCAGCGAGCTGGGGATGAGCACGATGGCGCTCTACCGCTACGTGAACGACCGCGAGCAGCTCGAGCGGCTGGTGGTCGACCTGGTGCTCGGCGCTGTCGACGTCGAGGTGCCGGCGCGCGGCGCATGGAGCGAGCGGGTGACGATCCTCGTCGAACGGGTGCGCGACGCCATCCGCGCGCACCCGTCCGTGGTGCCGCTGACGCTGGCCCATCGGCACAGCTCCGAGGGGGTGCGCCGGTTCGGAGAGGCGCTGCTCGCGGTGCTCACCGAGGCCGGGTTCTCCGGAGCGCGGCGGGTCATCGCGTTTCGCTGCCTGAACAGCTATGTGATCGGCGCGCTGCAGGCCGAACACCTCGGACCGCTATCAGGTCCCGGGACCACGCAGCTCGCTGCGCTGTCCGAGGAGGCGTACCCGTTTCTCTCGGCGACGGCGCGCGACGCGCGGCGCGTGCCCCCGGACCAGGAGTTCTTCGGCGGGCTGGCGATCGTGCTGCGCGGTCTCCATGCGGACGACCAACGCGCCGGTTGTCGATGACGGGCAAGCATCGGCGGCCGAGCCGGCGCGTCGTCATCGCGCCCGTCAGGCGGCTGCCACGGGGAGCTGTTCGTCCGGCTCACGGGCGGCAGCGGCGGCGATCGTCCGGCGCAGCAAGGGGCCTATCGTCAGGCCCTGCACCACGATGGAGGTGACCACCACGACATAGGTGATCGACAGCACGATCTCGCGCTCGTGGACGAGCGAGCCGTCCGCGAGCTTCGCCGGGATCGAGAGCGCGAGGGCCACCGAGACGCCGCCGCGCAGACCGCCCCAGGTGAGGATGCGGATCGCGCCCGGGGTGAAGGGCCGGCGCCTCTTCATGAGGCTCACAGGGAGCGCGACAGCGATGAACCGCGCCAGGAGCACGACAGGAAACGCGAGCAACCCCGCGAGGACGGACTGACCGTTGAAGGCGATGATCAAGAGCTCGAGGCCGATCAGGACGAACAGCACAGCGTTCAGGATCTCGTCCATCAACTCCCAGAAGTCGTCCAGGTGTTCGCGGGTCTTCTCGCTCATCGCGCCGGCGCGCGCTTCGTTCCCGATGAAGAGACCAGCCACCACCATGGCGATCGGACCGGAGACGTGGAGCGCGTACGCCAGGGCGTACCCGCCCGCCGCTGTCGCCAGCGAGATCAGGACCTCGACCTTGTAGTCGTCGACCTGTCGCAGCATGGCGAGCGCCACGAAGCCGAGCGCGAGGCCGTACAGCACGCCGCCGATCGCCTCCTGGACGAACAGGAGCGAGAGCCTCTGCAGGTCGAAGCCCGACGTCCCCGAGGCCATCTCCAGGAGCCCGATGAACGCCACCACGGCCACGCCGTCGTTGAAGAGCGACTCCCCGGCTATCTTCATCTCGAGCTCCTTGGGCGCCCCCACGTGCTTGAGGACGCCGAGCACCGCGATGGGATCGGTGGGGGAGATCAGCGCGCCGAAGAGCAAGCAGTAGATCGGCTGGACCTCCACGCCCATCAGCGTCATGAGGCCGTAGGTCATGCCGCCCACCAGCGCCGTGGACATGAGCACACCCCCGGTCGCCAGGATGCCGATGACGAGCCGCTGCTTCTTCAGATCCGCGAGGTTGACGTGCAGTGCCGCGGCGAAGAGCAGGAAGCCGAGCATCCCTTGCATCAACGTCTTGTTGAAGTCGACGCCCGAGAGGTGCTCCCGCGCCGACGCCTCCACGGCCGGGAACAGCACGCCGACGGCCACCATGGCGATGGACGTGGTCATCGCGATCAGCATCAAGCCGATCGTTGTCGGCAACCTGAGGAACCGATGGTTGAGATAGCTGAAGATCGCAGCGAGCGAGAGCAGGGCCGCTGAGACTTGGAATAGATCCATGCTCCCAGACCTATGGACCGGCGCGCATCGGCTCACGCGTGATGCGGCGTCGTCCTGATAGAAGGTTGGACGTCAAAGGTTTTCTCAGGAGAAGATTCAACCCGTGTCGAAATGTCAAGCGCCAACCGCCTGCGCCGCGACCCGACCCGACCGAGGTTGCGCCGCGCAGATCCCGCCGCCGCGCGGCCGCGGCGCCCGGCGGCGCTCGCCGGCGTGAAAATCGTGTAGTTTCCGACACCTGGCGGGACCGAGAAAAAGCTCCCCCGGCGTGTCGATCGCGCGCCCCCTCGTTCGTCGTGACGGTGGAGCCAGGGCCCAGCCGGCGGGGACGACCGTCCGGCGCCCCTCACGACACCCCAAGGAGACACGACGATGCGCTTCATCATCACCGCAGCACCCGGGAACGACAAGGCGACGACAGAGGCGGAGGGGGCTCCGGACGAGGAGCTCTTCGCGGCCTACATGAAATACAACGAGGAGATGGCGAAGGCCGGCGTGCTGATCGCGTCCGAGGGGCTCAACCCCGCCGGGGCCCGCGCGCGCGTCGGGATCGCCGGCGGGAAGCGCGCCGTGCTCGACGGGCCCTTCGTCGAGACGAAGGAGCTGGTCGGCGGCTTTTACCTGATCGAGGTGAGCTCGAAGGAGGAGGCGATCGCATGGGCGCTGCGCTGCCCCGTCGGATTCGGCAGCGACGAGGTGCTCACGATCCAGCAGATGACGGATCTCTCGGACATCCCGCCGCGCTTCAGGGACATCCTCCTGGACGTGGCGCCGACGTGGGGCGCGTCGTTCTCGAAGGGGAGATAGTCGACCCGCGGTCGACGGGGAGCGTCGCGCTCAGTTGCGCGGGCGGACGAACGGCGTCGCGTCGTAGAGCACGATCGGCGCGTCCGCCGTGGTCCCCTCGCGCAAGGTGAGGCGGTTCGTGGCGATCAGCGGCGTCGAAGGGATGAGCGTCATCCATCCGAGCGAGCGGCGATTGGCCCCGTCGGTGTGCGGTAGCGCGTCCCAGTCCAGATCGGTCGCGGCGTCCCACGAGCCCTTCGCGGGGATCGTCGGCGTGAGCTCGCCGAGAAGGTCCCCGTCGGTCGTCCAGACCTTCACCCTCATCGTCGCGGACTGCCCGCCCAGGTTGTTGACGACCGGCGCGCTCCACTGCGTCAGCCCCTCGCCGCCGGGCCAGTTCTTGATGTAAGGCCAGCTGACCAGGCTGTCGGAGGAGGGAGCGACGAGCGGCTCGTCGTTGAACAGGGCGACCGGCGAGCTCAGGGTGGATCCGTCGCGCAGGACCACCCGGTTCGTGCCGAAGACGGGCAGGTCGGCGCTGATCTCGACCCATCCCGCGGAGCGCCCGCCGCTGCCGGTGGCCGGGACGCTCGTCCAGTCCGGGTCGCCGTAGGCGTTCCAGGCGCCGAACGAAGGGATGACCTTCGTGAAGCTCCTGAGCGCCGCGCCTCCGCCGTTGCGGTGCACCGTGACAGTGAGCGTCACCTGCTCCGGATGGGGGTTGTTGACGATCAGGCTCGACCACTGGGTCATCGTGCCCGTCGCGGGGATGTTCCGCAGGAAGGAGCTCGCGGCGAGCTCCTTCGCCGCCGACGTCGCCCCCGCGAAGCCCACGTCGTCGAGGAGCGCCACGGGCGCGTCGTACGTCGCGCCGTCGCGGTGAACGATGCGGTTCGTCGCGACGACAGGCTCGTCCGACCTGATCTCGACCCACCCGAGCGCGCCTGTCTTCGTGGGGGTGTTGGGCACGGCCAGCCAGTCGCTGTCGCCATACGAGTTCCACACCCCCCTGGCGGGGAGGGCGCGGTCGAGCTCGTGGAGGCTGCCGTCGACTCCATGGATCCGCACCGTGATGGATACCGGCTTTGTCGCCGGGTTGTTCACCACGACGTTCGACCACTGGGTCCGGCCGCCGGCTTCGGGCCAGCTCTTCAGGTAGTAGCTCGAGAAGAGCCGCCTGGAGGGCGACGTCAGGAAAGGCTCGTCCTCGACGAGCCGGGCGGGCGCGTTCCACGTGTTCCCGGCGCGGAGCGAGGTGCGGTGCGTCGCCACGACGGGCATGTCGGACGACAGCGCGATCCACCCTGACGCGCGATCGCTCAGGAGATCGCCGTCGTCGATCGCGTTCCAGCGCGGATCGCCGTACGTGCTGTAGGCTCCCGCGGCCGGGATCTTGATCAGCACGGCGCCGAGCGGCGCCCCCCCGCCGGTCGGGAAGACGGTCAGCTTCACGGTGGCCTCCGCGGCGTTCGGGTTGACCACCGTGACGTTCGACCACTGCGTGAGGCCCCCCGGCGCGGGCCAGTTCTTGAGGAACACCGAGGAGTACTGGCGCTCGCACAGCGAGCCTGGACGGCAAGACCAGCTCCGGATCAGGTGGGGGCGAGAGGGGTCCAGCGCCGCGTCCTCGGCCGAGCACGTCGTCGGCGCGCCCCCGTAATTGTTGGGATGGCCGGCGATGCGCCAGTGATTCTGGCAAATCGCGCCGTCGGGGCTCCAGACGGCCTCCAGGGGGAGCACGGGGACGTGGTCCCCCTGCTCACGGACCTGGATCCCCCTGTTGTCCTCGACGTCGATCAGGGTCCCTTCCGCCGTGGCAGATCGGTCTTTGCCGGAGAAGTCGGCCCGCACCATGCGGGTGCACGCCTGCCGGAGGCGCTGCGCGTCGTCGTTGTCCGGTACGTCGATGTAACCCATCCTGTCGCACTTGATGATGGCCGACGTCGCGCAGGCGAACGTGAAGTGAGCCGTCGAGGAGCTCCGGGTCCCGCGCTCGTCCCAGACCTCGGCGAAGGGAGTCGCCCAGCTCGCCTCGGGCATCTCCAGCGTCGCGCGACACGCCGGTCTCCACGAGGCTTCGCCCCGCTCCGCCCTGTCCGGGTCCTGGATCTCGACATCGTAGCCATCGCCTGTCGCGCTCACGCCGCCGATGCGCGCGGGGAACGTCTGCCAACCGCCGTCGACGCAGAGGAGATCGACCTTCAGCTCGGCGCCGGCCCAGTCCGCGTCGACGAGACGAGCGCCGTTATCGAAGCTGCCCATCAGCTTGCCTTTCTCGACGTGGGCGCCGACGCGCCTGCCGCCCTTCGTGATCTCCGCCAGGCGGAAATGCGTGGGCACCTCGGACTGCTCGAGCTCGTCATACGACGAGCCGGGATCCCAGCGCCCGTGCAGATCGATCCCGTTACGGGACCGGTGGTTGGGCGACTGGAGGATCGGGTCGCCAGCGGGCGAGTCGACCGAGGGATCGGCCGGCTTCGAGCGCGGCCGCGTGCACGTCGCGAGCGATGTTCCGAGCGGCGGAACGAGCTGTATCGCGATCGGCCACGACACGACCACCTCGATCGGCGGGTCCTTCGCCGGGCCCTTCGCGCCGAGCTCGCTCTCGCCCGCGAGCGTCTCCTCCACGTCCACGTCCACGTCCACCGCTGTGCACGCGGCGCCCGCGGCGATGACGGCGCAAAAGCTCAATCTCGCAGCGGTGCGCCGGGCGCCGCCGCGCCGCCGGGTCGAAACGCCAAGCCAGGGAGTCCCACGCCTCTCGGAACCTTGCATATCGAGCTCTCTTCACCTTTCCGTGCTCTGCGCGCGCACGAGCGTGCGACAGCGCGAGCGACCCGCCGGCGCGCGCGATGCCACGCCTGCGCGCGCCTGTGCCCGCAAGTCCTCGCAAGCGACGTACCACCTGGTCATCGCGCCGCGCGGCGTGCGCTGCTGCACGTATCCAGCGCCCGGCGGTCGCGCTCGCCCTGCGCCAGCGGTGTGCATGTGCAGCGGAAAATTCCTTTGTCGATGTTCGCTGCCGCCTCGACGCCAGGCGCGGCTCAGTCGCTGTGGGGCCGGGGCGTCGCGCAGATCCGCGCCCCGACGAGGGCGTCGCGCAGGGTCGGCTCGGAGGCCTCGCGGTTGCTGCTCACGCTCGTGAGCGCGTTCTCGTACCAGCTCCCGCCGCGCAGCACGGGCTCGCGGGCGCCGTCGGCCGAGACGGTCCACTCGAAGACGTTGCCGGCCATGTCGTGCACCCCGAACGGGCTCGCCGAGGCGGGGTGCGCGCCGACCTCGTCCGGGCCGAACCCGAGCGGATCGCGGCCGTACGTGGCGTCGTGGTTGGCGTCGTCGGGCTCGAGCCGGTCGCCGCCCGGGAAGACGCGATCGTCGGCGCCCCGCGCGGCGCGCTCCCACTCCGCCTCGGTGCAGAGCCGCGCGCCGGGCACGCGCCCCGTCCGGTCGAGCCAGGCCGCGTAGGCGGTCGCGTCGTCGAACGAGATGGCCGAGACAGGGAAGCGGCGCCAGTCCTGCGCCGCGCGGCGGGCGCGCCCCGGGTAGCGGAGCAGCTCGCCCTCGCGCGCGCGGTACGCCTCGACCGTGGGCTTCAGCAGCAGCTCGAACGCGCCGCCGGCGGGCTGCGCGAGCTCCAGCACGTGCCAGTCCTTGTGGGCCGCCGGCGTCCGCCGCGCGCGCTCGTCCGGGGGCAGCGCGCGCAGGTACTCCATCCAGTCGGCGAACGTGACCTCGTGCCGCGCGATGAGGTAGGCGCCCGTCTCGGCGGCGTGGAGCGGCTGCGCCTTGAGCATCCCCCGGAGCTGGCCCTCCTCGCCCATGCCGTACAGGAAGCGGCCCGGCGGCACGTGGACGAACCCCTCGGGCACGTCGCCCGCCGGCGGGAGCGCGACGTCGAGGCGCACGCGCTCGCCCCGCGCGATCACCACCGGGAGCCGCACCTCGGCGCGCCCCTCGGCCGCCAGCGTGAGCAGGAGCGAGCCCTGCTCGACGTCGCGCTCGTCGAGCGGCGTCCTGCCGAGCGCGCGCGGCGCCGAGAGGACGCGGTGGCCGCCCTCCGCCGTGAACCGCCGGAGCGACACATCGGCGCCCGGCGGGGAGGTGACAACGGCGACGCGGCCCGGCGCGTCCCAGAGGCGGCGGCGCTCGCCGCCGTCGTCGTGCGCGGCGAGCCGCGCGATCAGCTCGTCGCGCTGGACGAAGCGCCGCTCGCGCTCGGCCAGCGCGGCGCGCTCGACCAGCGCGTCGCCGAGCAGGGCGCGCGCGTCCGCCCTGTCGCCGCCGAGGCGCAGCGCGGCCTCGAGCTCCTGGGACGCGCGCGCGTAGGCGCGATCCGCGCCGGCCGAGACAGAGAGCGCGCGCTGCCACGCGGCCTCGCCGGCGTCGGCGTCGCCGGCCCCGAAGCGGCCGGAGGCGCCGCGCTTCAGCGCCTCGGCCTCCGCGCCGGCCGCCCGCGCCTCGGCGAGCGCGGCCTGCGCGGAGGCCGCGTGCGCGGCGACGCCCCGGTCGACAGCGCGCGCGGCCGCGGCGCGCGTCAGGGCGACGCCGAGGCCGGCGACGAGCGGGATCGCCAGCGCCGCCGCCCACCGGCCGAGCCGCCGCCGGAGCGCGGCGCGGCGCGACGCCGAGAGGAAGGCGGCCTCCCGGGGGCCGAGCGCCGCCGGGTCGACGGCGCGCGCCTCGACGAGCTGCCGCTCGCTCCAGAGCGCCTCGGAGGCGCGGCCGAGGCGGTCCCACTCGGCGGCCGCGCGCTCCAGCCGGTGCGCCACGGCGCGGCGCTCGGCGTCGCCGCTGAGCCAGCCGCGCAGCGTGTCCCAGCCGTGGAGGAGCGCCTCGTGCGCGAGCTCGTAGGCGCTCTGCTCGCCCGCCTCCGCCTCGCGGGCGACGAGCAGCCGGCCGCGCACGAGGGCGTCGAGCGCGGCGCGGCGCGCGGCCTGCGCGCGCGGCGGATCGGCGCCGCCGCCGCGGGCCGCGAGCGACCCGCCGCCGAGGAGCTCGCCGTCGGTCCGCCGCGCGCGCGTGCCGTCGGGGCTCACGAGCGCGGCGAGCAGCGGCCGCGCCTCGTCGCGCTGCGCGGGCGAGAGCGCGGCGAGCACGCCGTCGGCGTGGCGCGCGAGCGCGCCGGAGACGCCGCCGATGGCGTCGAGCGCCGAGGCGGGGATCTCGCGGCGCGCCTCGTCGCGGGCGTCCCAGAGCTCGGCGAGCGTGAACTGCAGCAGCGCGAGGCCGCCCTGGGGCCGCGCCGCCTCGCGGACCAGCGCCTCGACCGTCGCCTCGGAGGCGAACCGGAAGCCCTTGGCGGCGGCGGGGCCGGTGACGACGTCGCGCAGCCGCTCCGGGGAGAGCGGGCGCAGGAGGTAGAGGGCGAGCGGGACCTCGTCGCCGAGGCCGGGCAGCGCGCCGAGCCGCGCGAGGAAGTCGCTGCGCGCTGTCGCGAGCAGGCGCACGCCGCCGCCCGGGCCGATGAGCGCCGCGAGGGCGTCGGCCGCGAGGGCGGCCTCGGCGGGGTCCGCGAGGGTGCAGAGCTCCTCGAGCTGGTCGACGAAGAGGAGCACGCGCCGGCCGTGCCTCGAGAGCTCGCGCCCGAGGGCGGCCGGCTCGGCGCGGAGCCGCTCGACGAGCGCGGGCTCGCGGACGTCGGCGAGGCCTCCCGGGAGGCCCGGGAGGCCGGCGAGCGCCGACGCGAGGGCGGCGAGCGGGCGCCGCCCGAGCCGGGTCGAGACGACGGTCCACGCGCCGCCTTCCGGGCGCTCGGCCGGCCACGCGACGCCTGGGCGCCCGGGAGCCGACCCGACGCCGCTCGGGCGCCCGGCGGCGCCCGCGCCGGCGCCCGCGTCGAGCGCGCCCTCGGTTACGGCGGGGAGCACGCCGGCGCGGCAGAGCGAGGACTTGCCGGCGCCGGAGTCGCCCGCCACGAGCACGAACGGCTGCGCCCGGAGCCGGTCGAGGACGGCGCGGGCGTCGGCGTCGCGGCCGAAGAACAGCCCGCGGTGCTCCGCGTCGAACGGCAGGAGCCCGCGGTACGGGTTGCCCTCGGGGACAGCGGCGTCGGCGCGGCGGGCGAGCAGCCGCTCGAGCGCCTCGCGGAGCTCGTCGCCGGACGCGAAGCGCCGCGCGGGGTCGCGGTCCACGCAGCGGTCGATCGCCGCCGCGAAGCGCGGATCGATGCCGGGCGCGAAGGCGGCGACGGGCGCCGGATCGGTCTCCTGGACGACGCGCGGGAGCTCGGCGAACGGCACCCCGTGGTGCGGCGCTCGCCCGGCGCAGAGCTCGTAGAGGAGCACGCCGAGCGCGTAGACGTCCGCGCGCGGGCTCGACGGCTCGCCGCGCCAGACCTCGGGCGCCATGTAGAGCGGCGTCCCGACGACGCTCTCGGGCTGGCGAGGCGCGCCCTCCGGGCGAGGGGCGCCGGGGGGCGGCGCGTCGCCGGCGCGGGTGGCGTCACCGCCGGTGCGCGCGCCGCCGTTGCGCGACGACGCCGGCCGCGCGAGCGGCGCCGTGGCAGGGCCGGACGCGAACGACGCCGTCGCGCCGCCGTCCTCTGGCAGGGCGCCCCTGGCCGGCGGCGGCGGGGGCTCGCCCAGCTTCACGGACATCGTCGCGGCCTCGTCGGGCGCGCCCGCCGCGCCGCCCTCCGCCGTGGCGGGCGGTGGGGGCGCCGCGCCGCCCTCCGGCCCGTGACCCGCGCCGCCCTCCGGCCCAGGCAAGAGCTTCGCCAGGCCGAAATCGAGCAGCTTGACCTCGCCCTCGTGGGAGAGGACGGCGTTCGCGGGCTTGATGTCGCGGTGGAGCACGCCGCGCCGGTGCGCCGCCGCGAGCCCGCGCGCCAGGCCGACGCCGATGGAGAGCGCCTCGGCCCAGGGGAGGGGCCTGTCGAGCCTGTCGAGGCCCGTGCCGCGCACGTACTCGGAGACAAGGAACGGTCGCCGCCGCACCTCGCCGAAGCGGTGGACCGCGACGACGTTGGGGTGCGAGAGCCGCGCCACCGCCCGCGCCTCGGCGAAGAAGCGCTGGCGCGCCGTCTCCGACGGCGACGCCGCGGCGATGAACTTCACCGCCACCAGCCGGTCGAGCAGCCGGTCCTCGGCCAGGTACACCTGCCCCATGGCGCCCCGCCCGAGCGGGCGCAGGACGCGGTACTCCTCGAACTCGTCCGGGGGGCTCCACGCCGGATCCGCGCGCTCCG
This sequence comes from Sorangium sp. So ce176, assembly GCF_051519835.1. Taxonomy (NCBI): domain Bacteria; kingdom Pseudomonadati; phylum Myxococcota; order Polyangiales; family Polyangiaceae; genus Sorangium; species Sorangium sp. So ce176. Next base: position 6,672,334 of record NZ_CP150371.1, on the reverse strand, counting down.
CCGCGACGCTCACGGCCGGCGCTTCGTCTCCCGCTGCGACAGGCCGTACTGCTTGATCTTCAGCACGAACGTGCGGACCGGCATGCCGATGAGCTCCGCGGCGCGCGTCTGCACGCCGCCCGTCACCTCGAGCGCCTCCTCCATCCGGCGGCGCTCGAGCTGCCGCACCTCCTCCGCGATCGGCGTGAAGCGGCGCGGGGCGCCCGGCGCCGCCGCGGGCGCCCCGGGAGCCGCCGCGAGCGCCCCGGGAGCCGCCGCGAGCGCCCCGGGAGCCGCCGCGAGCGCCCCGAGAGCCGCCGCCGGCTCCTCGGCTGCGCGGCCTGCCACGCGCGGCGGGAGATCCCACACCTCGACAGCGTCGCCCTGGAGCGTCGCGGCGGCGAACTCCATCGCGTGCTTCAGCTCGCGCACGTTGCCGGGCCACGGATGCGCCGCGAGCGCCCGCAGGGCGGCGTCGGACAGCTCGACCTCGGGCAGGCCGAGCCGCGCGCGCGCCCGGGCGAGGAACGCGCGCGCCAGGATCGGGATCTCGCGCGGCCGCTGGCGCAGCGGCGGCAGGTCGACCGCGGCGGCGCCGAGCCGGAACAGCAGATCCTGCCGGAAGCGCCCGGCCTTGCACTCGGCCTCGAGATCCCGGTTCGTCGCGGCCACGATGCGCACGTCGACCTCGCGCTCGCGCACGTCACCGAGGCGCTGGATCCGCTTCACCTCGAGCGCGCGCAAGAGCTTCGCCTGCGCGCCGGGCGGCAGCTCGCCCACCTCGTCGAGGAAGATCGTGCCGCCGCTGGCGCGCTCGAGGAGGCCGGGCTTCGCGGCCACGGCGCCGGAGAAGGCGCCCCGCTCGTGGCCGAACAGCTCGCTCTCGACGAGCGTCTCGGGCAGCGTCGCGCAGTTGAGCGCCACGAACGGCCCGGCAGCGCGCCGCGACCAGCGGTGCACGGCGGCCGCCGCGTTCTCCTTGCCGGCGCCGGTCTCGCCGAGCACGAGCACCGGCAGGTCGCTCTGCGAGAGCCGCCGGATGAGGTCGAAGAGCCGGATCATGGCCGGGTCGGCGAGGAGCACCGCCTCGTCCCCGAGGACGTGGCGCACGGTGGCCTCGGCGGCCGCGGCGACGCCGCCCGGGGCCGCGACCTCGGCGGCGGCGCGGGCCGCGCAGAGGAGCGTGTCGGCGTCGCAGCCGTCGTCCGGCAGGCACGCGAACCCGCCGCGTGCGGCGGGCGCGACCGGGGCGAGCGCCTCCACGAGCTCCGCCGCGGCCGACCGCGCGGCCTCGCCGGCGAGCTCGGGGAAGACGACGACGAGCTGCGCGTCCCCGCCCCAGGCGACGACGTCCATGCGCCGCACAGCGGCCGCCGCCCTCTGGCCCGCGGCGCGGAGCTCCGCCCCGTCGCCGAGCAGGAGCGCGAGCACCGCGAGCGGGCGGCCGTAATCGGCCGCGCGCTCGACCTCCTCCTCGAGCCGCTGGCGGAGCTGCCCCGCGTCGACGGCGCTCCGGCTGCGCGCCGGCGGCTCGCACCGGAGGATGAGCGCGACGTCGCCGAGGGCGATCACGTCGCCGGGGCGGAGCGTCCGCGCCCCCGTGATCCGCTCGCCGTTGACGCAGACGCCGTTGTGGCTGTCGAGATCGGCGACGCTGACCTCGCCGTCGGCGACGACGAACCGCGCGTGGCGCCGCGAGATGGCGCTGCTGTCGATGCGGAGATCGGCCTCCGCCGCGCGCCCCACGAGCAGCGCCCCGCCGGACGGCAGCCAGACGCGCGACGACGAGCCCCCCTGGATCACGAGCAGGTGGGGTCGCACGCCTGTCGGCGCGGCGGACGTGCCGGCGAGCGTCTGCGTCTCGAGGTTCGGGTCCGGCCGCGGACACATTGGCCCGGAGTATCGCTCAGGGGGGCGACCCTCACAACCGGCGGCCAGGGCGCGGCCAGCGCGCGGCCAGTCCGGCCAGCTCGCAGGCGAGGCTCGGCAACGTTTGCCGACTCAGCAAGCGTTGCGCGCGGCGGATCCGCGTCGCCGCGCAGCCGTTGCTGACCGCCCCCTCCGCGCGGCGCGGCGAAGGGCGGTACATCGGTTGCTATCCGGAACCTCAGGAACAGCGGCAGGGCAGGAGAGGGCGCCTGAGGTCCTCCGCGCCGCGGCGCGGAGCGCCGGCGCCGCTCCTCCCTGGAGAGGTCATTGAGGGGCAAAGCCCCCAAGGAGCATGCTCGTGCACACGAAACGGATGATGCTGTCGCTCGCGATCCCGATGATCCTCGGCGGATGCGGCGTGAGCGCGGCGGACAGCGACGCAGACGCGGACGGGGGCGAGGAGGCGAGTCAGGAGCAGGCGGCGAGCGCCGCCGACGCCCTGGCCAGGGCCGCGACAGGCACCGTGACGCGCCAGTACGCGTCCCTTTACGTGAAGAACTGGCCCGACACGAACGGCCGGAAGCAATGGACCGACATCACGGTGAACAACCCGAACCCGGTCCCCGCGCAGGTCACGATCACGATTCACCGGACCGGCGGGGGATACCCGCTCGAGGTCATCACGAAGACAATCCCGGCGCGCGGCGCGTACGGCTCGTTCGGCGACGCGGCCTGGCTGGCCATCGACGACAGCGACCCGGCGAACCAGCGCTCGATCGGGTGGATCGAGCTCGCCTCCGACGTCCCTGTGGCGGCCACGAGCCGGGTGGCGCTGCGGGACGGGAGCACGTTCGACGCGCCCGTCGCCCTGCTCGACGACGAGGCGTTCGTGAAATCGCCCTCCACCCGGCTCTTCTCGAGCCTGTTCCTGAAGAACTGGCCCGCCGGCGGCGGCGCCGCCACGCAATGGACGAACCTGATCGTCAACAACCCCGGTGATCAGGCCGCGACGATCACTGTGCGCGTCCACCGGACCGACGGCGGCGGCGTGCTGTCGTCGCTCAGCCGCACCCTCCCGGCGAAGGGCGTGTGGAACTCCTACGGAGACGCGGGCTGGCTCGGCGTCGCGAACTCCGACGCGGCGAACGGGCGCTCGATCGGGTGGGTCGAGGTGCTCTCGACAGCCCCCGTCGTCGCGATGAACCGGTTCACCCTCCGGAGCGGCACAACGTACAGCGCGCCGGCCGTCCACGTCGAGGACGACGCGCTCACGTCGGAGACGTCGACGACCCTGCGCGCCAACCTGTTCGTCAAGAACTGGCCAACGAACAGCGGGCTCTCGCAGTGGTCCAGCGTCGTCGTCAACAACCCGGGCGCGACGGCCGCGTCCCTCCGGGTCGTCGTGCGGGGCAAGGACGGCGCGGTCCTCGGTGATTTCACGAAGACAGTCCCCGCCATGGGGTACTGGAACGCGAGCGGCGACGCGAGCTGGGCCGGCGTCCAGAACAGCGATGTCGCGAACAACCGCTCCGTCGGCTGGGTCGAGATCACGTCGAGCCAGCCTGTCTTCGGGATGAACCGGGTGACGTTTCGCGACGGCAATGCGGCGTCCGCGCCCCTCAGGGACCTCGACGACGGCCCGCTCCAGACGGCCACGTCGCGGAAGCTCTTCGCCCCGTATTACCTCAACAACTGGCCCACGACGAGCGGGCACACGCAGTGGAGCAACGTCATCGTCAACAACCCGAACGATTACCCCACGACCATCACCGTCCGGATCCTGCGAAAGGACGGCACGGGCGACGTGACGTTCTTCACGCGGCAGATCCCCGCGCGCGGCCTCTACAACGCGTACGGCGATCCGAGCTGGGTCAACGCGCCGTTCACGGACGCCGCCAGCAGGCGCTCTGCCGGGTGGGTCGAGATCACCGCGTCGGCGCCGGTCATCGCCATGGACCGCGTGGTGCACCGGGACGGGAGCGCGTTCGACTCGCCCGACGTGCTCTTCGACGACAACGCGCTCGACGGCGGCGTCCTGTCGGCGTGCGACCCGCTCGGGCCGGGGGAGTTCTGCCCGCGGAGCGCCGAGGAGGAGGTGGCGCCGTTCAAGGAGCTCATGATCGTCGACCCCGCGATCGTCGGCGGCGAGCGCGCCTCGAGCGCGGCGGGCGGGCACTTCAGCTTCCGCTGGCTGATGGAGCAGCTCGCGTCGCCCGGCGCCGATCCCTCCGCGCTCGTCGAGCAGTGGCTGTCGGCGGGGTTCTCGGCCGGCTCCGTCAACGGCTTCCCCGTCGAGGACCGCCCGGCCGTGCGCGCCCTGGTCGATTCGTGGCCGAAGATCCCCGGCACGGGCCGGCTCGACCTCTCGCGGTCGCCCTTCGAGCTGCTCGCCATCGTGAACCGGGTCGATCTCTCGTCGGGCGGCGGCGCCGGCGAAGGCCGCTTCGTCTTCGGGCTGAAGCAGGGGAGCTTCGGCGCGCCCATGACCGTGATCTTCGAGTACAAGCTCCCGGCGAGCGCGTCGCGCGAGCTGTGGGCGCAGCGCTTCCACGCGCTCGGCGCCGTCGCCATGGGCCCCGAGCTCGGCGCGCGACTCCAGATGATCACCGACGAGTTCACGGCGCGCGGCGCGAGCCCGTCGGGCGTCAACGGGAGCGCGCTCGGGCAGCTCCGCACGAACGAGAAGCTCGACTTCAGGCCGTGGCAGCTCAGGGAGTTCCACCTGGTGGCCGGCAGCCCGGCACGGCTGCAGATCACGACAACGAAGCAGAACCCGGACGAGAGCCTCGACGTCTCGCGCGCGCTGGCCAGCTTCATCAACGCGAACGCGAGCGGCGTCCTCGCGGGGACAGCGCTCTTTCCGGCGGCGATGCTGGGCGGCGAGTCCAACGCCGAGGTCTTCCGCTGGACGGTGCCCGGCGTCAGCGAGGCGCTGCGCCACGCGTTCGCCACGCAGACATGCAACGGATGCCATGAGTCCGAGCAGCCGAGCCTCGATGGCTTCTATCACGTGTCGCCCGTGACGTCCGGCGGCGCGGACGGCACGGGGAGGCTCTCCCCGTTCCTCCTCGACACGGACCTTCCCGCCCGCGAGCGCTTCCTGCGACAGACGCTCTGCAACGGCAGGTGCCCCGGCGCGGCGCCCGTCCCGGCGGCGCCGGCCCGCGTCCACTGACGACCGGCAGCTCAGATCAGCGCGTCTTCCGGGAGCTCCGCCTGGTGCAGGATCCCATCCGTGAACACCTGGCCGTCGATCTCGTGGTACAGCCGATATTGCACCTTGCGCGCGTCCGGCCGTGGTGACACCGAGCCCGGCGTCGCCGTGGAGCCCTGGAAGAGCTTGCCGTCGAAGCCGTACTGCTGAACCGGGCCCCACCCGGTATACGCCAGCGTGAGCGTCTCGGCGTGGACGAGCGAGTCGCTGCCGTCGAACACATGGACGTCGATCCAGGCGTTCGCGCCCCACGCCGAGCGGCTGACCCACGCCACGAGGTCGAGGTGGACCTGGATGTCCTTGCCGACGCTCGGCCCACCCGCGGGCCTCGGGAACGCGTTCACCTTCGAGATCCGGGCGGAGCGCACGTTGACGAGCTCGGGCCGCTGCTGCGCCCCGGCGCGGTACACGACCGGCTGCGCAGGGACCCGCGGCGGCGGGCCGCCCACGTCGAACCAGTAGTTGTCGCCGAAGCGGCTGTCCCACGCGTCGCACCGCGCGCTGGTCTGAGAGAAGTTGTGAAACCACATCTCCACGTGCGTGGCGTCGTCCGGCACGGAGATCTCCAGCGGCGCGGGCGTGTGCGCGACGACGGCCCCGGGCGGATCCCCCGGAGTCCGCTGCTCCTCGACGACGCTCCCCTGCACGATCTCGCCGCGCGGGTGGAAGCGGACAACCGCGGTGATGTCGCCGATCTCGGCGCCGCGCCACGTCGTGAAGCACCGCGACAGGCGGGCAGTTGCGTAGTCGATCCTGAGCCTCCCCCCGCGCTCGATCTCGCCCTGCTGCGCGTGCAGCCACCCGGGGAAGAACTGCAGAACAGCGATCGTCGCCATGGAACCCTCCTCGATGAGCAGGTGCCGAGGAGCGGGCCAGATCGCGCTTCTCGGCGCCGCGGCCACGGTCGCACGCTTCGCGGGCGCGTTCAAGCCCGCCCCGGGCGTCGAGCCCGTCGACCGCACGGGCGCGCGGGACACTCGCGTGTGTCGCGGTCGAGCGCGCGGCTCTCCAGCGACTTCGATCGCGCTGGCCTGCTGTCTTCGCCCATCTCATCATGGGATTCCAGGCGGGCGGCGTGCTGGGGGGAACATCATGGATCAAAGCGGGCGAATCCGGTCGCTCGACGGCCTTCGTGCCGTCTCGGTGACCATGGTCGTGATTGCGCACCTCGCGAGGAACACGGGCGTCTTCGCGCGCTTCGATCTGGGCAACCTCGGCGTGCGCGTCTTCTTCGTCCTGTCCGGATTCCTCATCACCACGCTGCTCGCGCGCGAGCACGCGGCGACCGGGCGAATTTCCCTCTCGGCGTTCTACCTGCGGCGCACGCTGCGCATCTTCCCGCCGTTCTACGCCCTCGTGCTCGCCGTCGCGGCCGCGCGCGCCGCGGGCGTCGTCGCGCTGCCCTGGTCCGACGTCGCCCACGCGGCCACGTACACCATGAATTACAACACGGCAGATCGCGGCTGGATCCTCGGCCACACATGGTCGCTCGCCGTGGAGGAGCAGTTCTATCTGCTCTGGCCCGCGGCCCTCGCCCTCGCCGGATTCCGCCGCGGCCTCGCCGTCGCCGCGCTCGCCATGCTCGCCGCGCCGCTCGTGCGCGTGACGACCTACCTGGCCTTCCCGGCGGCCCACGCCGGCATCGGCGAGACCTTCCCCACCGTGGTCGACGCGCTCGCCGCCGGCTGCGCTCTCGCCCTCGCGCGCGACGCCCTCTGGCGGTGGCCGCTTTACCGCCGCTTCCTCGGCTCACCCGCCTTCATCGCCGTGCCGCTCGTCGCGCTCGTGGCCCATGCGGGCGGCAAGCACCCTCTCTTCTCCTTCTTCGTCGGCACCAGCCTCGTGAACTCCGCCGTCGCGCTCGTGGTCGACCGCGTCGTGCGCTTCCCCGACGGCCCTATCGGCCGCTTCCTCGATCGCCGCCCCGTCGCCCTCGTCGGCGTCGCCAGCTATTCGATCTACCTCTGGCAGCAGCCCTTCCTCGACGCCCGCTCGAACGCCTGGTGGACCGCTTTCCCGCAGAACCTGGTCCTGGCTGGGCTCTGCGCCGCGGCGTCCTATCACCTCATCGAGCGCCCGCTCTTCCGGCTCCGCCTCTCCCTCGACCTCCGCCGTGCGCCGCAGGCGGCCCGGCCGGCGCGGCAGGCCGCGTAGCGGCGCGCCGTCGACCCTTACTTCCCTCGGCGCGGGAGGATCTCCTGCAGCGCGCTCTCCAGGCGCCGCTCGACCTCGGGATCGTCGAGCGTGGGCGTTATCTCGCCGGGCACGACGCGCGCGCGCATGATGACCCGCGCGTAGATGAAGGCGCTGCGCGCGCTCGGAGGGTCCTGGTGGCCGAGGCAGGAGCGGAGGAGCTGGTACGCACGGCCCTTCATGACGCCTCCGCGGCCCGCATGCGCGCGGCGGTGGTGATGATCCGTCGCACGGCGGCGGAGGCCGTCTCGTGCGCGGCGAACGCGTCCCGCACGACGTGGGCCGCCCTCGCGGCGGCGCCCTGGTCGAGCGTGCCCTGCAGCACGCCCTCGGCGAGGCGGACGAGCGGGCCTATCTCGACCATGTCCGTCGCGAGCGAGCGCGTCGCCTGGGCGATCTCGGCGGCCACCTCGGCCGGGGCGGAGCGCGCGAGGGCCATGGCGTCGTCGGCCAGCTCCTCCGCGATCGCGAACATGTCGCGGTAGCAGTCGACCGCCGCGCTCAGGTCGTCCGGGCCCGGCGCGTCCGGCGGCGCGTCCCCCAGCGCCGCCGCCGCGCTGTGCGCCGCGGCGATCGCGGGCGCGATCGCCGCGAGCGCGTGCTCCAGCGTGCGCGCTGTCTGCTCGAGCCGGGCGAGGCGCTCGTTCGTGGCGCTGCTCCGCGGCGCTGCGTCGGCCACCAGCGCCTCGAGCCGCGCCCCCACCTCGCCGCCGAGCGCCTCGAGCCCCTCGACAACGCGCGGCCCGAAGCTGCGGGGCACGCCGTCGAGCACGCACAGCGAGCCGAGCACGTGACCGCGCACCCGCAGGGGCACCCCGGCGTAGGCGCGGATGCCGTAGCGCTCGACGAGCTCCCTGGGCACCCGAGGGTCGCTCTCCGCGTCCTCGATGACGAGCGGCGCCTCGTGGCGCACCACGAGCTGGCAGAAGGAGTTGCTCCGCGAGGTCGCGCAGCTCACGCACAGCTCCGGCGGCAGCCCGTGGTGCGCGCGAAAGAGCTGGATGTGCCGGACCACCAGGCTCACGAGCGCCATGGGCGCTCCGGCGAGCTGCGCCGCGCGCGCGACGCAGGTGTCGAGGAGGGCGTCCGTGTCGGCGTGCATCAGCACGTGATGCAGCTCGGTGAGGCGCGCGGGGTCGTTCAGATCGGCCATGAGGGGGGTGCTCTTGCGGGCGAGGAGGGGCGTCCGGTCCAGGCCCGGGCAGGACGCGACAGCGCCCGGGGTGAAATGTTAACTCAACCGCGTGCCCTTGGCCGCTCCCCGCAGGACCGGTAGCGCTCAAACGGTCCGGCGCTCCAGGAGGCGGCGAGATTTCCGCCGCCTGGAGCGCGTGGCGCAGGCACGCGATCTCGCGCGCGGCGCGCTCCGGCTCGCCCGGATCGGGCGCGCAGCGCTTCGCGACGAACGCCCGGTCGGCGACGAAGACGTGGTGCTTGTACGCGAGGAGGTAGCTGCGCGGCGCCTCCGGCAGCGCCGCGACGTGGGCGCGCGCCTCGTCGTGGGTCGCGAACCAGTGGTGCAGCGCGCCGGCGTCCCGGCCGTAGAGCAGCGTCCCGAGCTCGGGCGCGCCGGGCTCTCCCTCGAGGGCGCGCCGCGCGCGCTCCCAGCTCGTGAAGCCGCACTCGCGCGCGACCACAGCGAGGCAGTGCTTGCGGCGGACGCCGGGCGCGCCAGAGCGCAGCTTGCGCTCCACTGGCAATCTTCCAGCCAGCGTCCGCAACTCCTCTTGCGGGGTGGGATTGGCCCCGACAACCACGATCATCGGACGCCTTTGCTCTCGATCGTGTACGATGCAAGCGTGGCGGATCTCGACGCGATCTCGGATCGAACCCATGTGGCTGCGGGGGCAGACTTCGCGTTCGTGATCACCCGGCGGGGGCGGCTCGTCACCCGCCGAGCGCCGAGCGACATGCCCGAGGAGGGCCGCAGCCGGATCGTCGAGGCCGCGCTGAGCCTCGGGGATCGCGGCCGGCTCGGGCATGTGGAGCTGCCGCGCGAGGAGCTGGTCCCGTACGGGGGCGCGGCGCCCATCGACGTGTACTTCGGCGTGGCCGCCGAGGCGATCCTCTGCGTCGTCATGCCCACGTGGGCGGATCGGGAGGGCGTGCTGCCCGCGATCGAGCGCGGCCTTCGCTCCATCGACGAGGGCGCCACGGCGGAGCCGCGCCCGGTCCGCGCGGGGCACCGGCGCACCCGATCGCGCCCGCGCGGGGAGGCGGCGACTTCCCTGGCGCGCCGCCCGGGCGCCGAGGTCCGCGAGCCGCCGCCGTCGACCTGCGTTGTCGCGGCCCCCTGCGAGCCGCCGCCGCCCTCCAGGCGCGCCGCGCCGCCGCCGCCGCCGCCGCCGCCGCCGGCCCACAGGCGCAGCGCCGTCGCGGGCCTCATCCTCCTCGCCAACGGTGGGCCGCCCCGCTCGCTGGCCCGCCCGGTGCTGCTCCGGGACGCGCCCCCGCCGCCGGCGGGCGCGCCACGGGAGCTCGTCGGCGCGCCGCCGTCGCTGCCCGAGATCCGGCTCGGCGCGGCCCCGGTGGGCCAAGAGAGCCTGGCCGCGATCGAGGCCGAGCTGCAGCAGCCCGCGCGCCCCGGATCGATGCCCGAGGCGCTGCGCTTCGATCTGGTGAGCATCAGCCGCGAGAGCCTGCTGGAGATCGCGGCCGAGGAGGCGCGCCAGGCGACCGCGGGGCCGCGGCCGTCGATGCCGCTGGTGCGCCCCGAGCGCTTCACCCGCCCCTGGGTGGAGGCGCCCGAGGACGCGCGGCGCATGGCCGACGCCGAGAAGGGCGCCCGCAAGACCGCGCCCCCGGCGCTGGACGTCGAGGTCGTCGAGCCCGAACACGAGCTCACCGACGCGGCGCCCGCGGATCGGCGCACCTGCCCGGGTTGAACGTCGCGCTCGCCGCGGGTCGGCGTCAGGACGCCACGCTCTCCGCGCGAGGGATGACGGATCCACCGTCCCGGCCGGCCCGCGCGACGGACGCGCCCCCTGCGCGCGCCGGAGCAGCGGATCCCCACGGCGTGCTGCTGGAGCAGCAGCGCGACAGCAGCGCTCCTGTCCCGCCTCGCCCCGGCGCCGCCTGAGAGCCGCCGCGCGATCGCCGGCGAGCCTCCGCACACGCTCCCGACCGACCTGCGGTACGGGAGTTGCTCCTCGCCCCGCGCTCGCAATCCGCCGTTCATGGCGTCGCGCCTTCCGCGGCTCCGACCCCGCACGTACCCGCGAGCTCGATGGACAAGGAGTCTCCCGTGACCGCCTCACGCCGACCCGGCAAGCTGCACCTCAATGCGTTCCTGATGACGATAGGACACCACGAGTCGGCGTGGCGGTTCCCCGAGAGCAACCTGACCGGCACGTGGGACGTGGCCCACTACAGGCACCTCGCCCGCGTGGCCGAGCGAGGCACCTTCGACTCGATCTTCTTCGGCGACGGCCCCGCGCTGCAGGGCGACATCCGGTACAGGCCCGTCGGGCGGCTCGACCCGACAGCGCTGCTGCCGGCGCTGGCCGCGGCGACCGAGCGGATCGGGCTCGTGGCCACGGCGTCGACAACGTACAACGAGCCTTACAACCTGGCCCGCCGCTTCGCCACGATAGACCACATCAGCGGGGGCCGGGCGGGGTGGAACATCGTCACCACCGCGGGGAGCGACGCGGCCCAGAACTTCGGCCTGGACGAGGTGCCGGAGCACCGGCACCGGTACGAGCGCGCGGCCGAGTTCGTCGATGTGTGCCTCAAGCTGTGGGATAGCTGGGAAGACGACTTCCTGATCGGCGACAAGGCGACAGGGCGCTTCGCGGACGGCGACAGGATCCACCGCATCGACCACGAGGGCCGGTTCTTCCGCGTGCGCGGCCCGCTCAACGTGCCGCGCACGCCGCAGGGCCACCCGCTCCTCGTGCAGGCCGGCTCCTCGGAGGATGGCAGGGAGTTCGCCGCCCAGTACGCCGAGGCGGTGTTCACCGCGCAGCAGACGCTGGCCGAGGGGCAGGTGTTCTACGCGGACCTCAAGCGGCGGGTCGCCGCGTTCGGCCGGAACCCGGCGCTCGTGAAGATCCTGCCGGGGATCGTGCCCGTGCTCGGGGGGACCGAGGAGGAGGCCCGGCGGCGCGAGGACGAGCTGGCGGAGCTCCAGGTGCCCGCCTACGGCCTGAAGCAGCTCTCCGGGCTGATCGGCGTCGAGCTGACCGAAGCGGACCTGGACAGGCCGCTGCCCCCCGTTGTCGACGTGAAGGCGGTGCGGGGGATGCAGAGCCGCTTCGCCCTCGTCACCGACCTCGCGCGGCGGGAGGACCTCACCGTGCGGCAGCTCCTTGCGCGGCTCGGGGGCGGCCGCGGACACCGCACGTTCACCGGCACGCCGGAGCAGGTGGCGGACACGATCGAGGAGTGGTTCACGCACGGGGCGGCGGACGGCTTCAACGTGATGCCGCCGCTGCTCCCCTCCGGCCTGGAGGCGTTCGTCGACCACGTGGTGCCCATCCTGCGGCGGCGCGGCCTGTTCCGCACCGAATACGAGGGCACGACGCTGCGCGACCACTACGGGCTCCCCCGGCCGGAGAACCGGTTCGCGCTGCGCCGGGCGGCCGGCGGCCAGGCCGCCGCCGCGCTGGCGCGCTGAACGCGCGCGGCGGAGCGCACCGCGGCGGGCGACGGCGCCGGCTCGCTGTTCCTGGCCCAACCGTCTTCAGAAGCTTCCGAGGGGGCGCCCGACGCGGCACCGTGGTAGAACGCGGGCTGGCTCGTCGCATGGGAAGCAACCTGGAATCGGCCATCGCCGTCCTCAATGGATTCCTCGGCGACTACCTGAGGCGGACGACCAACGGCCTCGAGACAACGATGCAGCTCGTCCGCGAGGGGCGCCCGGTGCCGCTCGCCGCGGCGCTCCCCGCGGACGCCGCGGCGTCGGCCACGCCGCGCGTCGTCGTGCTCGTGCACGGGTTGATGAGCACCGAGGGCGTCTGGACGATGCCGGACGGCGAGACGTACGGATCGCGGCTCGCGCGCGACCTCGGCTACACGCCGCTCTACGTACGGTACAACAGCGGCCTCCGCGTCTCCGAGAACGGGGAGGTCCTGGATGGCCTCCTCGAGGAGCTCGTCCGTCGCTATCCCGTTCCCGTGGAGGAGCTGGCCATCATCGGCCACAGCATGGGCGGCCTTGTCGCGCGCAGCGCCGCGCACGCGGCGAGCGACAAGGGGCGGAGGTGGCTGCCCGTGCTGAAGCGGGCCTTCTATCTCGGCACACCGCACCTCGGCGCCCCTCTGGAGCGCGTTGGCAGCGTCGTCACGTGGGCGCTCGGGCGCATCGACAATCCGTACACGAAGCTCATCGCCGACATCGCGAACCTCCGCAGCAGCGGTATCAAGGACCTGGCCTATGCCAACCTGCGCCGAGAGGACTGGGAGGGCGCCGGCGCGGACGCCCTGCTCCAGAACCGGCGCCACCCCGTGCCCCTGCTCCCGCACGTCCGCCACCACCTCATCGCCGGTGCGCTCACGGCCGACCCGCGGCTCTCGCTCCTGTTCGGGGACGCGGTCGTCTCGCTGAGGAGCGCCACGGGGAGGGCGGTGGCCAGGGATCGGTGCTCGCCGTTCCCGCAGGAGCACGTGCGGATCATGCCGGCGCTCGGCCACCTGCGCCTGGCCCGCGACCCGGGCGTCTACGCGCAGATCCGCGCGTGGTGCGAGGAGGCGGCGTGATGGAGCGGTGGCGCGGCCTGAAGGACCTCGTGCAGGATGCGGTCGACAACGGCTCGCGGGCCGTGGAGCGCCTGCAGAAGCACGCGGCGAAGCTGCCCTTCGACCTGCTGGAGCAGATCCCTCCGATCGCGACGCCGGTGAAGGGGATCCGGCTCGTCCACAACACCCTGGTGTCCGGCGTCCACGTGGCGATCCGCCTCGTCAACCGGGTCGCCGGGTACACGATCGATGGGGTCCTCTTCGTCGTCGAGCAGCAGAAGGAGCCAGCGGGGACGCCGGGCGAGGGCGAGGCGAGCGCGCCGGCCGCGCCGGATGGCGGTCGAGGGACAGAGCGCGCCAGCCCGTGAACCCCCCGCCGGTGCCACAGGCATCCCGGCGCGTTGCTTGCTCCGCCCCGAAGCGGGCGGGTATCCTGCCGCGCCGCGATGGAACTCGAGAACCGAACTCCGTTTCCTGCGCTGGAGTACGACGTCGTCGACGCTCGGGGCGACGAATCGCACGTCGTCGTCGCGCGGGGCAGCTACGCGCTGCGCGCCGCGCCGGAGGCGGGGGAGAGCGACGGCGCGAGGATCACCCACGTCGCCGCCCTCACCGAGGGGGAGCTCGTCGTCTCGGATGTGGCTCACGGCGAGATGAACCGGAGCAGCGTCAAGTACGAGAGCGATCTTGCGCAGAGCAAGCCGAGGTGCGACGTCATCGTGATCGGCTCGGCGCACGCTCCGGCCGGCGAGGCCGTGGCGCGCGTGGACGTGCGCGTCCGCGTCCGGCGCCTGGCCGCGATACCCAACCTGGCGGGAGCCTGCACGCTGCTGGATCACCGCCTGGCCGTCCGCGGGGCGCGTTCGTTCGAGCGCAAGGACGAGGGATGGGCGCTGACGGATCCGGAGCCCTTCGAGGCGCTGCCGCTCCGCTACGAGCACGCCTTCGGCGGCCAGCTCAAGGTGTACGCCGACGACGACGCCGCGAAGCGGCTCGACGACGCGCACCGGCTGAGCGAGGAGGCGCGCCGGGCGCACCCGGAGGTGGGCGCTGCCCCGGTGGCGCACGCGACCTGCGCGTACAATCCGCTCGGCGTCGGCTTCCTCGAGGGCTGGTACGCCGACGCGGCCGAGGTGAAGCGCTGGCCGGCCCCGCGGATCGAGGCGCCCGGCGCCGGGATCACGGCGGAGATCTTCGCGAGGATGGTGGCGGGCGAGGTGCGCGCCGGCGAGGTGCCGGAGCTGTCGCCGCGCGGGGTCGGCGTCATCGCCAAGCCGTGGCAGCCGCGGCTGAACCTGGCCGGCACCTTCGATGATCGCTGGCTCGCCGAGCGCTGGCCGTACATGCCGCCCGACTTCGACATGGCCTACTGGAACGGCGCGCACCCCGACATGCAGTGCGACTACCTGTTTGGCGGCGAGCTCGCGGAGCTGTGGAATCTGCTGCCGCGGAGCGCGCCCGGCGTGGCGCCCGAGACCGCGGGCACGGCCTGCCGCTTCCACGTGCCCGAGGCCGCCGTTGTCGTCCGGCTCACCGGCAAGGACGACGCGGTGAGCTTCGCCGCCGTGCCCATCGACACGGTCATCGTCGACCTCGACCAGATGCGCCTGTCGCTCGTGTGGCGCGCGCGCATCCCGGCGTCGCTCGAGGTCGAGGGCACGAGCCTCCTGGCGCTCGGGTACATGAAACAGACGGGTGAGGCCTAGTCGAGGCACGGAGGAAGAACATGCCGATCGGAGCTCGAAAGGACAGCAGCTTCTACGCGGTCACCATGGCCCCTGACGTGTGCTTGACCCCGGTGGGCGGCGCGATGGTGCCGGTCCCGTACATGCTCTACGCCAGCTTCGACGGCAGCATGAAGTGCATCGAGAACGTGAACCTCAACGGCAAGCCCAGCTACGTCTACGATCACAGCCAGGCGCCGACCGTCCAGGGGGACGAGCCCGGCACCGGCGGCGGCGTCAAGTCGGGCGTGAACAAGGGCAAGGTGTGGGCGCACGAGGCGTCGACGAACGTCCGCGCCGACGGCCGGCGCATCGTGCGCAGGGGCGATCGCTGCTGGATGAACGTGAAGGCTTGACGCCGTGGCCCTCCCTCCCAGCGCGCAGATCGACGCAGCCGTTCGAGGCGAGACGCCCGGCGATGGCAACCCACCCGCCAACGCGCTCGGGCGCGTCTACACGACACAGAGAGAGGGGACGCAGGTGGCGCTGCTCGACGAGCAGCTCGCCCGCCAGCTCGCGGCGGAGGCCGCCAGGAAGGCGGCGGAGGATGCCGCCAAGCGGGCGGCGCCGGGCGCCCTGTCCGCCCTCGGCCCGGCGGCCGGCGGAGCGGCCGCCGGCGCGGGGGTGTGGGGCATGCTCGCCGGCGCCATCGGCCTGGTCGGCATCTCGCGGACCCAGGCCCTCACCGAGGACGCGCTCACCGATCCGTACCATCGGCCGATGCGCACGCCCTTCCTGGGCCTGGACATGGGCCTCAGCACCCGCGCGACCCCGAGGCTCGACAGCAACGTCCAGGTCAGGCGCCCCCCGTGCCTCGTGGGGCGGCACGGCGATCTCAAGAGGATCTGCAAGCTGCTGCCGGGCGAGGGCTCTCAGTCGCACCACATCGTCCCCGACGAGTTCGTGCGGTCGGGCACGCGCAACGGCTCCGCGTACAGGATCATCTCCGAGGACGACGGCGCCGCCATCTGCATCCCCGGGAACGCCTTCATCAAGGGCACGCTGCACAACGCCATCCACGCGGACCTGAACAACATCCTCAACAGCAAGGTCGCCGCCGGCGAGTCGACCGACGGCACCCTCCCGCTCTCCGAGGTGATCGGATCGTCGCTCCGCGTGACGGTCGCGTACAAGCCGGAGTGTACTGCCCAGATCATCCGCGAGGTGGGCAGGGCGTTTCAAGGGGTCGACACCACCCAGCGAGTCAAGATCAGATGAACCCGAGCGGCGCGGATCCCCGAGCCATGCCGGACGAGCCCGGCGACACCCCGATGACGATCACGGGCGCGCTCGCCCTGAGCGCCTCCAGCGTCTATCTCTCGGCGACCTTCTCCACGCCGGGGGATTACACCCCACATACAAGGCTCTTCCTGTACGACGAGGGCAGCGCCCCGCCGTGGACGGCGCATGACGCCGGCTTCTTCACTGTCGGGCTGGAGAAGCATGCGGCCCCCGGGGAAGCGGTCGCGCTGTGCGCGCTCTCCCTGGACGGCGAGGTCGAGCTCTGGTCTCCGCGGGGCGCGGCGCTCGAGCAGATCCCGGAGGCCGGGCTCTACCGGCCGACGTCGAAGGGATACGGCTTCCTCACGGCGCTGCGCCGCGTCGGCGACCGCCTGTTCGCCTGCGGGAGCGCGGGGCAGGTGTACCGGAGGCTCGCTCCCGGCCGCTGGGCGCACGCGGACGCGGGCCTCCTCCAGGCGCCCGGCGTGGACTTCAAGGACCTCGTGAGGCCCATCGACCTCCAGGGGCCAGCGGAGGACGACATCTACCTGGCCGCCCAGCAGCTCGGCCCGCTCGGGCTCGAAGGGAGCCTGTATCACCTGGGCGGCCTGCGGTGGCGCCGCCTCGTGGTGCCGTCGATCGGCGGGCTCAACGCGGTTCACGTCGAGAGCGCGCAGCGCATCTGGGTGTGTGGGCACGAGGGCGCGCTGCTCGTCGGCAATCACCGCGACGGCTTCCTGAGCGTGTCGAAGGAGAGGAGCCCGCACCTCTTCCACGCCGTCGCCATGTACAAGGAGACCCTCTATCTCGGGTCGAACTTCGGCCTCTTCCGCTACGACCTCGAGCGCCGGCGCGTCGTGCGGGTGCGCACCGGCCTGGAGCAGGAGCTGCGCTACATTCACACGATCGAGCAGGCCGGCGGCGTCCTCTGGTGCGTCGGCCCCACGGACGTCGCGCGCTTCGACGGCGAGGCGTGGACCCGCGTCCATGCCCCGGAGGCGCCGAAGAGCGCGGGCTGAGGCGGCCGCCCGAACGCGGACGGCGCGGGTCGACCTACGGCGCTGCGCCCGCGGGGGCTCGCTCCCGCGCCGCTTGCCCGAACAGCCGGGCCGATGTGAGCCACAGCGCGACGAAGAACCCCGTCAGGATCAAGGTGTACCCCAACCCGGCGATCAGGGCGATCGCGGCGACCAGCGCCTGAGCGAGCGCCGTCGCGACGAGCGCGCGTTCCATTCCATGGGGCCGGAAGCGTGCGATGAAGGCCCCGACGACCCCGACGGCGAGGACGCCGCCATACATCAAATTGGCGGGGTTCTCCTCATTCCCGATGATGCCGACGGCGAGGTTCATCCAGACGAGGATGAACGCTGTCGCGAGCGCAACGCCGACGGCGGCTCTGTACGCCTTGTTGCCCGTCGCCCTCGCCGCCAGCTCGTAGGTGCCGCAAGCGCCGGCCAGCATGGCGCCGAAGATGGCGAAATCCGCCAGGTCCCAGGCCACCTCTCCGGTGAACTGCATCGCGACCAAGGGCAGCAGCAGGACGAGCGCTGCAGCGCCCCAGATCGCCATCCTCCGAGGGTTTCCGCGCCGTCCGCCTCCGTCGTCCGTCGTTCCTGCCATTGCCTTGCCTCCGTCCATGCGTGAGGCCTTCAACCTAGCTCACACGACGGGTGAGCGGCATGAGCAACCCGTGGAGCTTGGTGGAGCAGCTCGTGGAGTTTCGGTGGAGGACGGCGCCTGGCCGAGGAACAGGCTTGCCGGGATCACGGCCTGTGCTTGGACGGCCTGGGCGTGAGAGGCGAAGAGGCCTCCGGAGGGGCGAGCAGGGTCGTCCGATGTCTTCTCTGCTGCTCTCTGGACAGGGGTTAACCGCGACGCCGGCGTGCCGAGCGGAGCGCGGCGATCGGCGCGAGCGCAGCCAGCGCCAGCCAGCCGGCCCCCGCGCCTCGATCCGACCCGGCCGCGCGACAACCGCAGCCGCCCTCCTCGCCCGCATTGGCGTCGTTCCCGCCGCTCGAGGTGTCGCCCCCTGCGCCACCGCTGCCCGGCGTGCCGCCGCCCGGACCGCCGCCGCCCACGCCGCCGCCGCCCACGCCGCCGCTGCCCGCGCCGCCGCTGCCCACGCCGCCGCCCACGCCGCCGCCCTCGACATCGCCGTTGAGCTCGTAAGCGCCGACGTCGATGGTGTCGACAGTCATGCGGCCGACGGCGCTCGCGGGGTGCACGTAGTGATACCTGGGGGTCAGGTCGAACCCCTCGGCCTGCCCCGGCGCGACGCCCTTGTCCACGGCCGGCGAGCCCACCTGCGGGCGGTAGTCGAAGCCCGCCTTGTCGACGAGCATCGCGTCCCCCTGGACGTTGCCCTCCTGCACCGCATCCTCCTGCGTGACGATCGTCCCGGGCCCGACGAAGAGGTTGTTGCGGACGAGCGCCGGCGCGACGCCGTCGGCGATGTTCACGAACGTGCCGCCGTTCTGGCGATCGTTCACGAGCGTATTGTTCACCACGAAGAGCGACTTGCTGGGGTTGGAGGCGCCCTCGACGGCGTAGGTGATAACCCCGCCGTTGTCGGTGTTCGGGCTCTGCTGGATGAGGTTGCCGAGGATGATCGTCTTGCCGCCGTTGGGCACGTCGATCTCGTAGCTGTTGTTGCCGTCCTCGCCCGTGAGCCGGTTGTACAGGATGTGGCTCTCGAGCGCGCGCGTCTTGAGCAGATGACCGATCTTCGCGTGGTGCGAGTAGTTGTACTGGAAGACGAGCTTGTCGACGCGGTTGATGTACAGGTTGTGCGACTGGCCGTCGCCGAATCCGTTGTTCGCGAACTCGGTGTACTCGATGAGGATGGTGCTCCCCTGCTTGTCGCCCGCGAGGATGCCGTCGTCGTTGTCGTGGAAGTAGCACCCGCGCACCGTGAGGTTCACGCCCTCCTGGCGGATCCCGGCGCCGTTCTGATCGGGCACCGTGGTGCCGCTGAACTCGATGTTCTCGACAACTGTGTCATCGCCCTGGATCACCCAGATCGCCTTGCCGCCGGAGCTCTTCCCGGCCGCGTCGATCTTCGCGCGCCCGCCCACGCCGCGCAGGGTGAGGCCGTTCCTGGGGATCGCGCAGACGTCGCCATCGTAGTCGCCGGCCGCGTCGATCTCGATGACGTCGTTGTCCGCCGCCGCGGACACGGCCTGGCACGGCGTCGCGTACGTCTTGCCGGGCCCGACCGAGAGCGTCGCCGCGGAGGCCGCCGGGCTCGCCGCGAGGGTGAACAGAAGCGTCGCACTCGAAACGAGGGAACCAAGAATCAGACGCGTACCCATCGAAGGCTCCTTGTCGAAAGTTCACCCGATCCGTGATCTCAGGCCCGCCCGCGCAGCGCCCCGGCGGCCGCGCCGAGGAGCGCGCCGGCCGCGATCGGCAGGCCGTGCGCGAAGAGGACGTGGAGGAGGTCGTCGTACGAGCAATGCGCCTGGATGCCGATCACGGCCCCGAGCCCGCACAGGGCGCCGATCGCGGCGCCGCGCCATGCCGGCGCCGAGAGGAACGAGCGGCGCAGGACGAACGCCGCCAGCGTGAGCGGGAGCAGCGCCATGCCGAGGGCTATCGCGCTGCACCTGAGGTGCGACATCACGGACACCGGACCGCCGGCGAGGCCCGACGTCGCGACGGCCGCCGACAGAAACCAGACCGGCACAGCGGCGACGAGCGCCTGGAGCGCCCTCACGCCGGCCGGCAGACCCCGCGCCCGCGGCGTCCGCGCGAGCACCAGGCCGAGGCCGGCGAGCAACGCCCAGAGGGCGAGCGGGATCGCGACCCGGGGCGAGCCGATATCGGCGCGGAAGCCCGCGATCCAGGCCAGGAGCAGGACCCAGGCGAGCCCGGCGAGGACCGCGCCCACGACGCGGCGCTCGCGCGCGGGTCGCGTGAGCGACGGCTCGGCCGGCGCCGCCATCAGGGGCGGCGGCGGGCGGCCGGCAAGGTGGGCCGCGGGATCGGGGATGTCCTCGAGCCCTTCCAGCAGATCGCGCTCATCCGTCATCCGCACCTCCTCGGACGTCTCCCGGAGCCCTGCCGCGGCGGCCGCTCCGCTCCGGCTCCGCGGCAGCGCCCGTCGCCGCGCGCTTCTTCACGCGCTTTTCCGCGCCGGTCTGCGCGCCCGTCCCGGCCTCGGGCCCCCGCTGGAGCTCTTCGATCTCGGCCCGCAGCGCCTCGTAGGCGCGGAACGCGCGGAGCTTCACCGCGCTCGGGGTCGCTCCCAGGATGGCCGCGGCGTCCTGAACGCTCAGCCCCTCGTAGCGGAGCAGGATGAACGCCTCGCGCTGCGCCGCCGGGATGCTCGACAGCACCCGCTCGACCGCCCGCGCTGTCTGCGAGGCCATCGCGACGGCCTCGCCGTCGGCGCCGCGCGTGTCCGGCGGCTCCGCGCCCGGGTCGCTCGGGAGGCGCTCGGCGCTGCGGTGCCGCTGGGCGCGCGTGTGATCGAGGTAGACGTTGCGCGCGATGGCGTAGGCCCACGGGGTGACGGCGCCGCCCGGGGCGAAGGTCGAGCGGGCGCGGTGCAGCCGCAGGAACGTCTCCTGCGTCAGGTCGCCCGCGAGCGTCGTGGAGCTGCACATGCGCGTGAGGTACGCGAACAGGCGCGCGTGAAGAGCGCGGTGAAGCTCCGGGAACGCGCGGGCGTCGCCGCACGCGTACCGATCCATCGCGGCGTTCAGGGCGAGCTCATTCATCCGCGGGCGCCGCGGCGCTGGCCGGCGCCGTCGCCCCCGCGGTGAACTCCAGCGACACCATCGCCTCTCTGGCGACCTTGGGCGACAGCACCTCGGTCTGGAGCAGCTCGAGGGGGGAGAGGTCGACCGTGATGAGGCCCGTCGTCCTCGTGATGTCGGAGGGATCGACCTGCAAGGTCCCCTCGGCGGAGCCCTCGATCCGCCCGCGGGTCTTCTCCTTCGGCGCGTCCATCATCAGCTCGACCTTGCTCCCCGCCTTGTCGATCGCGAAGGTCGCCGCGGCGGGCGCCTTCGCCTCCGGCGCCTCGAGCTCGGTCGCGGCGGGCGCGAGGGGCGCCTTCTCTCCCTGGCACGCAGCGGTGCTCGCGCCTGCGATCGCGAGCGCCGCGAGGAGCAGGGTCGCTGTCGAGATCTTCTTCACGCTCGCCCTCCTGGATCGCTGTGGTCGAGGCGCCGCCCGTGGCCGCCGTGGTGCCGTCGTCCAATTGAGCAGGAACGAGGGAAGGCGGGAAGAGGGGGTGAGTTCATCGCGCATTCTCGTCATCCTGCTGAATCTCTCCGGTCGCTCGGGGCACGCTCGCGGCGATCGGGCGAAGGCTGCGGCCACGCTGACCCCTCTACGCGCGCGCCGCGCCGCGGTTTCGCCGGCGCTGCGGGCGTGCGGAGCGGGGCGGCGTCGCCGGGCCGGCCGCAGAGGGGTCCGAAGCGAAGGGCCCAGGCGCTCGAGGAGGTCTTCCGTTAAGATGGAAAATTCCTCTCGTGCGCGATCAATCAGGCCTGTGCGGGGGCGCGAAACCGACGTGCACCCGCCGCGTAGCACCACCGAACGACACGCCGCGGGGCATCGCGGGCCGAGGCGGGCGCCATGCCGGCGCCCGCGGCCGCACCTGTCTCCGGGGCGCGTCGGAGGAACGATCGCTGCCACGCGGCTCGCCGCCGCGGCGGCGATCCAAGTCGCGTCATCTCATTCACCGCTTCTGGAGGATCGTCATGAAGATTCGGAGTCGCGCGCTGTCGGCACTGCCCCTCGTCCTCACCCTCGCCGCTGCTTGCAGCGATGGCGGAGGAGGCGATACCACCGGCGCCGGTGGCATGGGCGGGGGAGGTGCCGGCGGGCCCGCTGGCGGGGACGCGGCCGCGCGCTTCGAGGTGACCATCGAGAACGTGACGCCCGCGCGGGATTACCGGGTGGCCGGCGTGTTCAACACGCCCGTGGGCGAGAGCATGCCCGGACCGCTCTTTCCCGAGAAGAGCTTCGAGTTCCGCGTCGGCGCCCTGCCGGGCGACAGGCTGTCGTTCACGACGATGTTCGGACAATCGAATGATCTGTTCTATGCGCCCGATGGCGCCGGGATCGCGCTCTACGACGAGGCGGGCGACCCGGTGAGCGGGGACGTGACCGACCAGGTCATCCTGTGGGACGCGGGCACCGAGGCCAACGAGGAGCCGGGCGCGGGGCCGAACCAGGCGCCCCGGCAGGGCGGAGCGAACACGGGCGCTCCGGACCCGGACAACACGGTGCGGCTGGTCAAGGATGGGTATCCCTACCCGCAGGTCGAAGAGGTCCTCCAGGTGACGGTGACGCCGGAGCCGGGCAATGAGTTCACGATCCGGATCACCAACATGTCGGAGGTGGGGACGCTGATGCCCGAGGGCGGGGAGCCGGCCGCCGTGCCCCTGTCGCCGGGGCTCTTCGTGGTGCACACGATGGAAGACCCGCTGTTCACGATCGGGCAGGCGAACCCCGGCGATGGGCTGGAGGCGCAGGCCGAGGACGGGAACCCGATGATGCTGCACGAGCGGGCCACGCCCCGCGCGGGGCTGACCTCGCCGGCGGCGCCGGGCGTCGCGGTGGTGCACGGGGCCGCGGCGCCCCTGTTCAGGTCGGGCGAGGCGGACCGGGGCAAGGGCCTCGAGATGCTGGCCGAGGATGGGAACCCGACCACGCTCGCGGAGTCGCTGGAGGCCGAGGTCGGGGGGGAGAGCGGGATCTCGTCGGTGCTGGTCTACGACACGCCCGTGCACGCCTCGATGCCGGGGCCGCTGCTGCCCGGCGCGAAGTTCAGCTTCACGGTGACCGCGCGGCCCGGCGAGCGGCTGAGCTTCGCGTCGATGCTGGGCCAATCGAACGATCTGTTCTTCGCGCCGAGCGAAGAGGGAATCGCGCTGTTCGACGCGAGCGGCGAGCCGGTGAGCGGCGATGTCTCCGACCAGGTCTCGATCTGGGACACGGGCACCGAGGCCAACCAGTGGCCCGGCGTGGGCCCCGATCAGGCGCCGCGCCAGGCCGGGCCGCAGATGGGCGCCGACGATCCCATGGACCATGTGCGCTCCGTCGATGACGGTTATCTGTATCCTGCGTCCAACCAGATGCTGAAGGTGACCATCACCCCGGCGCGGTAGCGGGACCACGAGCGGCGGCGCTGCCCCCGCATGACTCCGCTCCGCGCTCGATCGCGTGCGCTGCGATCGGCGCGAGGCGCCCGACGGGCTGGTCGCGTGGAGCGAACGGCAGAGTTCGACGAGGGCTCGATCCCGAGCTGCCTGCGAAGAACGGCGCGACGAGGCCCGGTGTGTGGGGCGTGAACCACATTGTCTCCGGATGGCTCCGCTATCGCATCGACGGGCTCAACGGTCGAGAGACGCTGCTCGAACCGGCGCGCCCTGATATGGACGTGCCAGAGGTGCTGCGTCAGGTCGACCCCGACTGTCCAATGCGGTTCTTCGTGGGGTTTCACCGCGACAACGGATGACCTCGATCGCCCCGAGCCCGGGCGGTGCGCGGAAGGCCGCTCCGCGCCGCGTGGCGATGCCGAGTCGAACAGGACGAGCGCTCGCGGGTGTGGCATGAAGAGGGCCTTGTCTACGCCCGGACCGATTATCGATACGTCGTTGCTTTTCCAGGAGAGTGAACGAACCGCGCACGGTTCCATGTCCGACCCAACGCGCGCAACGTGGCTGTACGGTGCACGCCAAAACAACCCAGGAGATAGAAAAGAGTCTTGACTTTCCTCCAGCATTTGTATGAATACTCTATCCCCCTCGGCGGTCCGGAGCATCCTCGGCCGGCCGCCGGGGTCGGTCGACGGACGCACAACGACCGACTCGGTGGGGGGGTACCTGCCGGATGACTTGCTTTTTGCGGCTGAGCGTCCAGGTTGCGCTTACTTTCTCTGGTGTAGGCACCCGTCGTGCGGGGTGTCCGCGTGTGAGATATTATCTCCGATAATCGTCGGTGTACGCCAGGCATCTCGTCGGCAAACTCCCGCGGATGCAGCCGTGATCAAGAGCACGGTTGCCGGAAATCTTGAACTCTAACCTACGGATCGGTGGAGCTCGCAGGCGTCTCGCTTCTTCACAAATCTGCCTCGAGAATCAGCCTGTGATTCGACCGACCCTGTCATGGAGAACCTTAATGAGCTTTACTCGCCTGCTTGGCTACATGTCGGCTTCGATCGCGTTCGGTGTGCTCGCGTGCAACGCTGTACCCATCGAGGATGAAGAAGAGTTCGGTGATCTCAGCGCCGGCGTGGCTAGCGCGGACGGCTCGGTGGATGCGGTGCTCGCAATTCAGTCGGACTGGGGAAGCGGCTACTGCGCGAGCGTGAAGGTCAAGGGCCTCAGGGCCGTCACCGGCTGGAGCGTTGTCGTCGCGCTCAACGGGTCGACGAACCCCGCGCCGTGGAACGTGAACGTCACGCCGGGGAGCGGGCAGTTCACTGCCAAGAACGTGGGCTTCAACGGAACGCTGGCCGCGGGCCAGACGGCGGAGTGGGGGTTCTGCGGTAGCGGCTCCGGGCGGCCTTCGATCGCATCGGTCAGCGGCACCGGCGCCTCGGGCTCCTCCTCCTCCTCCTCGTCCTCCTCGTCGAGCAGCAGCACGAGCGCG
This sequence comes from Sorangium sp. So ce176, assembly GCF_051519835.1. NCBI lineage: Bacteria > Pseudomonadati > Myxococcota > Polyangiales > Polyangiaceae > Sorangium > Sorangium sp. So ce176. Next base: position 6,647,845 of record NZ_CP150371.1, on the reverse strand, counting down.
TCGTCGAGCAGCAGCACGAGCGCGTCGTCGAGCAGCAGCTCGGGGACGGGCGGCGGCGCGGGCGGCGGCGGCGGGGCCGGCGGCGGCGGCGGGGCCGGCGGCGGCGGCAGCACGTGCACGGCTGCCGATCAGCGGGTCTGCGCCAATCAAACGGGCACCCACTGCGGCCTCACCTTCGAGTACTGGAAGGACTCCGGGACCGGATGCCAGACCAATACGGCCGACGGCTTCAACGTGGAATGGAACAACATCAACAACCTGCTGGGTCGCAAGGGCGTGAGGCCGGGATCGAAGAACTCGATCGTGACCTACGATGCCGACTACCGGCCGAACGGCAATTCGTACCTGGGTGTCTACGGGTGGACAAGGAGCCCGCTCGTGGAGTACTACATCATCGATAGCTGGGGCAACTGGCGTCCGCCGGGCGGTGAGGGTCGCATGGGCTCCGTCACCAGCGATGGAGGCACCTACGACATCTACAGGACCCAGCGCGTCAACCAGCCTTCCATCGATGGCAACGCGACGTTCTATCAGTACTGGAGCGTCCGTACGTCGAAGCGCACGAGCGGAACCATCACTGTCGGCAACCACTTCGATGCGTGGGCGCGCGCGGGGATGAACCTGGGGAGCCTGTACGAGGTCTCGATGGTCGTGGAAGGGTATCAGAGCAGCGGGTCTGCTGATGTGAACGTGTCCATCCGATGAGCACCGGGTCTTGAGCCGCGTCGGTGGGCAGGGGTTCCTGCCCACCGACGGACGGACGGGCGGTAGGTACCATGTACCTGCTTGCCCCGGTGGCGCGACGCAGGGGGGGCGGAGCGCATAAAAGAACGTCCTGTCAACCCAGGTCAGGTCCCGCCGTCGGGGCTTGACGTCTCCGGAGCGCCTGGGTCTCCTTCCCCCCACCGATCCTGGCGATCACGATCAGGAACGCCTCCCGACCCCAGGCCGTCCCCATCGGCCTAGCTCCCCAACCAGCGAGCCCGATCATGGCGCTCGTCTCCTTGACCGCGACGGTCTCGGGGGCGGACGCGCCGGGGTGCCGTGAGCGCACCCCAGGTCGGACCCGATCGTCGCGACAGACGGCCGAGGTCGTCAGCGCACAGCGGCGTGCTCGATGTGGGTTGCGCGAGCTGCCACCCACGGGCCGCTCACGCGCAGGGGCGAGCGGACCGTGGGGGATCGGGGCGAGTCTACGGCTTCGCCGGGGCGGGCGCGCCGTCCTGGATCCACTGGCGGAGGGTCGCGAGCTCAGCGTTCGTCAGGGTCGGCTTGTTCTCCGCCGACTGCGGCATGACGCCCGTGTTGCAGCTGGCGGTGGCGGAAGGCCTGCATCCCGCGGTCGCGGCCGTCCCTGCGGCCTTGCGGTAGAGCCAGCTCTGCTCCGGATCTCCCGGCACCACGAGCTTGAACTGCCCACCGGCACGCGACGGCTTGTTGACGAGGCCCGCCACGATGTCCGCCGAGCTGATGTCGCCGCCGAGCGACAGACCTGCCTGGGGACCGGTCGATGGCGCAGCGTGGCAGCCGCTGCACTTGTGGATCGCGCTCTCGAAGATCGGACGGACCGTGGTGTGGAACACGCCGGACTCCGTGGGCAGCGGATCTTCCGGATCCGGAGTCAGCTCAGGATTGATGACCCGAGCGATCGCGTCCATCTCGTAGCACTGGGCCGCCACGGCGTCCTTCAGCTCCTGGTCGGTAGGCGACAAGCCCTTGGCGACGCGGTACTTCTCCCAGACGTTGTCGATCCAGCCGTGCAGCTTCCAGAACATGTAGTTGTCGATGTTCGTGAACTGGTTGCCGAGGCCGTGGTCGGTGTTGTTGGAGCGCACCCATTTGAAGTGGAGATCCCCGTGCAGGCCGCTGGCCGTCTGCGATGAACCCGGGATGGCCTGGCCGGCGAAGCACTGGAGCCACATACCCAGCGCGCCTTCGTCCGGGAAGCGGCTCAGGTTCTCCGGCTTGTCGATCTCGTCGGCGATCTTGGCGTTGGCGAGCGTCGTGGCGCTCCACGGCCTGAAGTCCGCCCTCCACTGCTGGGGCACCTCCTCCGCCGTCGTGGGGAACTTCTTGAAGCCGTCGAACTGCTCCGCGTGGTTCGGCCAGAGCTGCTTCAGCGACTGGATCATGTGCCGGTGCATGGCGAGGAACTGGAAGCCATCGCCCGTGGTCTTACACTCCTGGTCCGACGGGACCGGGACCGACGAGCTGCAGATGTTGACCCGGCTCATCCCCCCGAACCCACCGGCACCGCAGCGCCGGATGCTGTGCCACTCGAAGTGGGCAGCTTGCCATTCGTTCTGCTCCATCCAGGCGATGACCTCCGGCTGAACGGTGAGATCGATCTGGCCGTTCTTGGAGAACTCCGCCGGACCGTCTTTCATCATCGCGTCGCTGGGATGAGGGTCGAAGCCGTCCACGCAATGATCTTTCGGGTGTACGTCGCCCGTTCCGCTCGAGCCGCCGGTGCCACCTGCGGCATTTCCGGTGGACGAGGAGCCCGTGGTCGCGGCGGAGGTGGACGGGGCGCCACCGCTGGTGACGGAGGGGGTCGGGCCCGATCCCCCTGATCCCGGGGTGCCCACGTCCGGGGTCCCGCCGGTGCCTCCGGGGTCGATATCGCCGCCGCTGCAGGCTCCTAGCAGGAGGGCCGTAGCGCACGAGAGGAAACCGAACGTACGTTGCGAGATCTTGCCGAATGACACGGTGGACAAGCCTGCCTGATCGTTGATTCGCATGGTGCTCCTGGTGACCGCTGGATGCCGGGTGCATGCTCCCGCGCATCCGCTGGACAAGACCCGGATGGGCCCCGGCCAACGGCTGGTCGCGCTGCATGGCAGGTGGCTTCCGAGCAGCTAAGCGGGTCAAAAATTGTTACGAGAAGATCGTCGCCGACTTTGGATGAGCCGAGGAGAAGGGAAAAGCGTTGACTCCACGAACTGCAGGTCGCCGGCGCCGTCGGTCGTGCCGCTTGTCGCTGCACGCCGCCGGACACCGTGACCTGCCACATGACATTCGGGGGAGGCGCCGTTCGTAGTTCCCGGGCGCCGGCGATTCAGAGCCCCTCCCAGCCCGCGAACGCTTACGTCGTGTCTTCTAGTAGTAGCCGCTGGACGGAGCGATGGTCACGCCCAGCGCTCACTCGATCGAGACCTTCACGTCAGCGCTACCGCTGCTCTGGTATCCTTCCACGACCAACGAGACTTCGTAGAAGGTCCCCAGGGTCAGGCCCTGGCGCTCCCACGCGTCGAAGTGGTTGGCGACCGTGATGGTCCCGCTCGTGCGCTTCTCCTTGCGGACGCTCCAGAACTGATAGAACGTCTTGTTGCCTTCGATGGAAGGCTGGTTGACGCGCTGGGTCTTGTAGATGTCGTAGGTGCCTCCGTCGCTGGTGACGGTGCCCACGAACCCTTCGCCGCCCGGCGGACGCCAGGTGCCCCAGCTATCGATGATGTAGTACTCGATGAGCGGGCTCGTCGTCCACCCGTAGACACCCAGGTATGAATTGCCGTTGGGCCGGTAGTCGGCCTCGTAGGTGACGACATGATCCTTCCCGCCCGGCCTCACGCCCTTGCGGCCCAGCAGGTTGTTGATGTTGTTCCAGTTTACGCGGAAGCCGTCAGCCGTGTTGGTCAGGCATCCTTCCCCTCGGTCCTTCCAGTACTCGTAGGTGAGGCCGCAATGCATGCCAATGCCGTCGCTGCACACCTCCCGGTCGGGCTCTGTGCACGGGCCCGGCGTGCCGCCGGTCGAGCTCGAGGTAGCGGGCCCCTCCGAGCCCCCGCCGCCTCCTGAGCCCACGGTCGCGTCCGAGCCCCCGGTCCCTGTCGTCGCCGGTCCGCCCGTGGCCCCGCTGCTCGTTGTCGTGCTGCTCGTGGCCCCGCTGGTCGACCCGCTCGCGCCGCCGGCCGTGCCGGTGCCGCTGCCCGTTGTCGCGCCGCCGGTTGTCGCGCCGCCGGTCGTCGCGCCGCCCGTTGTCGCGCCGCCGGTTGTCGCGCCGCCGGTTGTCGCGCCGCCGGTCGTCGCGCCGCCGGTCGTCGCGCCGCTCGTCCCGGCCGAGCCGCCGCCGGACCCGGCGTCCGCGGATGAATCGTCCGCCCCCGAGCAGCCCACCGCGGCGAATCCTAAGATGAGAGCGAAAGTTTGAAGTGAAGTTGAACGCACGTCTCCTCCTTGCCTATCTGTTTCCTATTCCCGGAAACCGACTTCGTGATCATGGCTCGCACCAATATCTGGTGCCCCAGCGACCCGGAGGGGTTTTCCCGTTGCCGATCGAGGGCCAGCCCTTGGGCGCGACCCCGGCCAGGCCGCGAGCGCAGTCGCGCAGCCGCCGCCGCGCAGCCGCCGCCGGTACGGTGAGTCTGCGAAAAGATGCCAACACAAGATCGAGGGGCGCTTCGACGAGGCGGCGGCGCTGCATGCCGGGGCGGGCGGCTCGGACGGGGGCCCGTGGCAGGCGGGCTGGAGCGCGGCAATGCTGAGTCCGGCGCCGGCCTGGCCGGAGGCGCTCCGGCACAACGAGGCGACCGAGCGGGCGGAGGCGGCGGCAGGCGCGGGCGGGAAGCTGCCCACGTGCCCCGGCGCGTTGAAGGTAGAAACCATCAGTCCACCTGGATCCTGTGAAGCGGAGTTGAGCGGGTGGTGCTGGAGGCGAGAGGAGCGGCGCTGAACTGGAGATCGAAACGCGCGATCGCGGGAATTGGAGCTCATGGCAAAGCTCGCGCGCGCAGGAGCGGCGGATTGGACAGTCTTGGCAGCGGGTCTCTCCCTCATGGGGTTCGCCTGCGGACCGGCGGAGGGGACCGGGGCGCCCGGGTCGACGGACGGGACATCCGCGTCCAGCGGCGGCGCGAGCTCGGGCGCTGGAGGGGCTGCCGCTGCCGGGGGAGCCTCCGCGGCTGGCAGCACCAGCAGCAGCGGCGGCGAGGGGAGCCCCGCCACGGGCGGGCAGACGGGGAGCGGTGGCAGCGACGGCGCCGGTGGCAGCGATGACACAGCGGATGGCGTCTACAATCCTGACTTTCAAGAGTTCTATGGCGAGGACTGTGATGTCGGTGAGCCCGAGGAGGCGAACAACAGCAAGCTGCCAGATCTGTTCGCGTCTCTCGATGGCTCACGCATGTCCAAGAAGTCGCAGTGGCGCTGCCGCAGGGCCGAGCTGAAGAAAGCCGTCGAGAAGTACATTCACGGTGAGAAGCCCGGCCGGCCTGACAAGGTGACCGGGTCGGTGAGCAGCACCTCCATCGCGGTGCGCGTGGAGCACGGCGGCAAGAGCATCGAGTTCAGCGTGTCGGTGAGCCTGCCGAGCGGCGCGAGCGGCCCCGTTCCGGCCATCATCGGGCTGGGCGGGGGGAGCCTGGATAAATCCCTCCTCGCAGAGGAGGGGGTCGCGACGATCAACTACAACAACAACGCCATGTCGAGCGAGACGGGCAGAACCGGCCTGTTCTCGAGCATCTACGGGAACACCGGCGCCAGCGCTCAAGTCGGCTGGGCCTGGGGCGTGAGCCGCATCATCGACGTGCTGGTCGACGAGCGCGATGCGGGGCGGAACGATATCATCGATCCAACGGCCATCGGCGTTACCGGTTGTTCCAGGTTGGGGAAGGGCGCCTTCACCATCGGTGCGTTCGATGAGCGGATCGCGCTGGGGATCCCGCAGGAGTCCGGGACCGGCGGCGTATCCGCGTTCCGGGTCGTGAACACCAACCCGGTGGGCCCGAACGGGAAGCCGGCCCAGTCGCTGAGCTCCGCCTGGAGCGAAGCGCAGGGATGGTTCGGGACCGCCTTTGGCAGCTATAGAGACAAGGTGAATGTCATCCCGGCAGACACGCACTCGCTGGTCGCCATGTACGCGCCGCGCGGGCTGCTCGTCCTGGACAACTCGCGTATCGGTGAGCTGGGGTCGGTCGCCCAGCACGCGGCCACCGCGGCCGGTGGAGAGGTGTACAAGGCGCTCGGCGTGGAGAAGAACGTCGCTTATCACGGCGGCAGGCCCTCGGACCCGCACAATCATTGCGGGTTCTATCCGGAGCAGGCGGAGCCGCTGAGAAGGGCCATCCGGGCCCACCTGACGCGGACGGCTGACCCGGATGGAAGGATGGAGCCGCAGCCGGTCGCCACGGCCGATCTGGCGGCATGGATCGACTGGGATACTCCCGCGCTGGAGTGACGGCCGTCATCCGCCACCCATCGCGGCTTGTCGTTCCAGGGGGGGACGGCATCCCAGGCGCCTCCGGCGGCCTGCTCGCGCGCTGCGCGCGGGGATGTAGAGAGGGTGCGGACAAGGTGGCGTGCTCGGTAGCCTCTCTCACCGCTCTCCGAACCGAGGCTCGGAGGGACGGCAGCGGGAACGCCGCGCTTCTCTCGGGGAGAGGAGCGACAGCTCTCTCACCTCGGTCGCCCGAGGGTCGATACCTTAGGACCGTTATAGTTACGAAAACCGAGCACTGTCGGCCCGCGGCGTCATGTATGAACGCGCGTCGCAGGGTTGTCAAGCGCGCGGCGTGGCCGACTCGCCGCGTGCCCGAGGCCCAGGCCCCGGCCACCGCGACGAGGGCAGCGCGAGCTCTCGGATCGGGTTCCTTCCGGCAACCCTCGCAGGTATGGTCAACCACCGCCCGCACCGAGACGTCGATCCCCGAAGCGGAGACCTCATGCCGCCCACCCGACCCACCCTGGTTGAATCCACCCCGCGCTCCTCACGCTCGGCCTCGCCCAGGGGCGCCGCCGCAGCGCTGCGGCACCGGGAGCTTGCCGGCGCCAGCCCTCCAGGCGAGCTTCGGGCCTTGCCAGATCACAAGCCACGGAAGCTTTTGACGAGAGAGCACGCAGCAGTCCGGACGACAGAGACTCTCGCGACGGTGGCGGCCGCGGCGCTCGCCCTCGTGTGCGGGAGCGCGGCATGCAATGCGATCTCGGGGGTCGACGGGCTCGACTTCTCGGGCACCGCCGGCACGACAGGCGGCGGCGCGGCCGGCAGCGCCGGTGGTTCCGCCGGCGGCGACGCGGGGAGCGGCGGCACGGGCGGCGCCGGGGGTACGGGCGGCGCAGGGGGTGCGGGCGGCGCCGGGGGCACGGGCGGCGCTGGGGGTATGGGCGGTGCCGGCGGCGCTGGGGGAATGGGCGGCGCTGGCGGCGCGGCCGTCGACATCTCGTACGAGGTCTCCTGTGGGAGCAGCAACGTGGCCGTCGGCGTCCACGGCCGGAGCGGCGGCTCGGTTGACAGTATTGGCCTGATCTGCGCGCCGCTCGCCGGCGACGGCACCCTGGGCACCGCCTTCCAGACAGTGACCGCCGGCGGCAACGGCGGATCGCCGGCCAGCGCGATCTGCCCTGCGAGCCAGGTCCTGGTCGGGATCAACATCTGGGTCGACTCGCTTGTGTACAGGATCGAACTGCTGTGCCAGACAGTCGAAGCGTGGAAGATGAGCGACGGTACAACCAACACCGTCCCCGGCTTCGGCAACGCCCATAGCACGGCGTATACGGTCAAGTGCCCCGTGGGCGCCGCCGTCCTTCAGATCGGCGGCGATGCTGACCAGCTCGTGCGCTCCGTCAATCCACGGTGTCGCATGCTGTGACATCTGGCGCACGCCGGCACAGCCTGGTCACTGAGCGCGCGGGGCCAAAGTCGGCGAGCGCCGATGCGCGCAGCGAGTTCTGTGGCTCCCTTAGCTGCCAATGTGCCGATGGGATCCTGGCACGACTCGTGCTGATGGCATTTCCTCATGAACAAGCGCTTTGTCAGAGGACTCGGTGTTGCGCTACTTGCACTTCTCGGCTGCGGCGGCGGCGGCCAGGGCGGCGGCCAGGGCGGCGGCCAGGGCGGCGGCGGCGGCCAGGGCGGCGGCGGCCAGGGCGGCGGCCAGGGCGGCGGCGGCGGCCAGGGCGGCGGCGGCCAGGGCGGCGGCCAGGGCGGCGGCGGCCAGGGCGGCGGGGTGGCGGCGCAGTGCAGCGATCTCGAGAATCAGGCGTCGCCGGGAGATGTGGTCTTTCGCATCACGAACCAGCGGGCCGTACCGGTGTACTACGATGATAACCGCGAGTGCACCAGAGCCTTCACCGTCAGCGAGGGCGAAGCTCCACGGAAACAGCCCTATCTGACAGGGTGGTCGACCTGTGGCTGGCACATGGAGAACGACGGCATGGGCCCGGCGGATTGCATCACGGAGGAGCTCAGCACCCTCGATCCCAACAGCACCCTCGAGCTCACGTGGGACAGGTTGGTCTTCGAGCGGCGCGATCTGCCCGCCGAGTGCCGAGGAGGACCCGATTCGCCCGCGTTGTGCAGCCAGCTCGTCGCGATCGAGGCAAGCACGCTGACCGTGCACCTTCGCTTCTGGAGCGGGCAAGATTGCTCCGGTGGCGAATGCTCCCCGACCGGAGAGGAGACCAAGGAGCAGACCTTCTCCTTCCCCGTCGCGGGGCCGGTCGACATCACCATCGACTGACGGCCGCAGCGGCCGCGCGGAAGAGGTCAGTGCACCGGGGCGTGAATTTTGCTCATGCAGCGAGCGTGTCGCATGCGTTCAGCGGTTGAGCCCGCATGGCCCCGCGGGCGCTGGTCGCGGGGGCACGGGCGCGTCGTGCTAAGGTCCCCTCGTGCAGAAGGAAAAGGCCAGGCCGGGCGAGACGCTCATCGTGCGCAACAAGCGCGCGCGCTTCGATTACGACCTCGGCGACCGGTTCGAGGCGGGGATCGTCCTCAAGGGGAGCGAGGTGAAGATGCTCCGCGCCGGCAAGGCCGACCTGACCGACTCGTTCTGCACTGTCTCTCGGGGCGAGGTGTTCTTGCAAGGCGTGAGCATCGCCGAGATGTCCGGCGCGGCCTTCGGCCACCTGCCGAAGGGCGCGCGCAAGCTCCTCCTCCACCGGCGCGAGATCGAGCGCATCGATCTGTCGATCGCCCGCGAGGGGATGACCGCCGTCGCTACCCGGCTGTACTTCAAGTGCGGTCTGGCCAAGGTCGAGATCGCGCTGGCGAGGGGGAAGAAGATCTACGACAAGCGCGAGGCCATCAAGGCGCAAGACGCCGAGCGCGAGGCGCGCGCCGTCGTGGTGCACGGACAGCGACGGTACGGACGCGCGTGACGCGCAGGGCGAGCTCGCGGATGGACAGCGCGGGCGTCGAACGCGGGCCAGAGCCCCACCCCTCACGGTGGAGCTCCGGCCCCGGGCCGGCTCACCTCAGGTAGTCGGCGATCGCGTCGTACCAGACGCCCGCCATCCGGGCGTAGCCCGCCTGATTGGGGTGGACCTGGTCGCCGAGCTCGGACGTGGGGAAACCCGTGAACTGATCGGCGAAGATGATGTGCGCGCCCGCGCTGGCGCGCTCCTCGACCAGCCCGGGGATGGTGGCGTTGTACGCGTCGACCGAGCCTGGGGAGAACGGCAGAGGGATGATGTTGCTCACGACGATCAGCGCATCGGGCGCCTCGGCGATCAGCTCGTCCAGGAGAGCGGCCAGGCGGGTGTTGGCGCCATTGGCCTCTCGCACCATGTCATTGGTGCCCGCGTGGAGCAGCACGATGTGCGGCGCGTCTCTGAGCGCCGGGGTCGGCACGCGATTGGCGATCTGCTGGATGGTCTCTCCGCTGATCCCCTCGTGATTGCGGGGGAACGGCGCGCCATCGACCATCGTGGGGCCGTTCATCGCCTGCGTGCCCGTGAAGGTGATCTCGTGGCCGTCTTGCCGGGCCAGGCGGAAGAGCTCGACCCGGTACCCGCCGTCGAAGCCGAGACCGAAGGTGATCGAGTCGCCGAGGGGCAGGACCTTGCAGGGGCCCGTCTCGGGGCAAGGCTGGAACCCTGTTGCGGGAGAACCCCCAGTCCCGCCGGAGCTGCTGGACGTCGCGCCCCCGGACGGGTCCCCACCGGCGCCGTCCCCGCCGGTGCCCGTCGCGCCGCTCCCCGTGGGCGCCTGCCCACCCGAGCCGACGGTCCCCGTGCCGCCCGGTCCACCCGTTGTCGAGGCGCCTTCCGAGACCCCACTCCCGCTCGTCGGGGCGCCGCCGGAAGACGCGCCTCCGGACCCGCCGGAGCCGTCGGTCGACCCATCAGGAGCGCTGGAGCAGGCCAGGGAACCGACAAGGAGAAGGCTCGCGAGGGGGATCCCGCGGACCAAGGTGCCAGAGACAGCACGGCGGACGAAGCGCGAAGAGGTCAAGGGCAACATGGATGCAGAGCTCCCGGTCATGGTTGACCGATAGGGTGAATGTTTACGTCTCGAACAGAAGATCGACGGCGCTTGGAGCCATTCCACGCTGCCCGCCCGACCTCTGCGAGGAAGTGGGGGAACGGTACGAGGCGTCCGCGGAGACGTCGTTCAAGTTCTCGGCGTAGCTTTTCAGGATCTCGGCGCGCGACATGGATCCGCGCGACGCAAGCCAGCCGAGGTGCGCGCTGGGGCACGCCCGGTGCAATATCCGTGCAAGAAAGGCTTGACCCCTTGTTCCTCGACGTCGACGATGTTCTGGGGCGACCCCGAGCATGACCGCGGAGTTTTCAGCGAAGTACGGGTCGGCGCTCACCGGATCGGACTGGGTGGGGCTGCCTCTCCGGATCGGGCACGTGCCCGAGAGCGGCCGGCTCGAGAGCCTCTCGAACGCGTCGGATGCGGTCCTGGTCTGGGCGGGAGGCCCCTCGCAGGTCGACATTCGCTTCGTGGAGCCGACCTCGGGAGAAGTCCGGGAGCATTCCTTCGAGCGGCTCTCGGGCATGATGGACCTCTTGCCGCGGAAGACCACGCTTCAGAGCGTCGATTGGCGGGGGCGGCCGTCGGTGTGTACGTCGGTGAACTTTCCCGAGGCGTCCATGCGGGCTCTTTGTTCGTCTCCGTCCGCCGTCCTGGTTCCGGAGCGTGGCCCGCGGTTCGGTCTTGTCGACGCCCATGTGGTCGACCTGGTTCATCGCCTGCAGGCGCAGGCCGTGGGGCAGGAGTACCTGGGTGCCGTCTACGTGCAGTCGCTCTCCCTGGCGCTGGCTTCCTACCTCACGGCCCGGTACGGAGCGGGGGCCAGGGCGGAGATCGCGCTGCGCACAGCGAGCCTCTCGGCCAGCCAGCGCACCCAGATCGAGAAGTTCGTGGACGGCGAGCTTTCCTCGAACTTCGGGCTCGTGGACCTGGCGGCGCTGGTCGGCTACTCGCCGGACCACTTCTCGCGCCTGTTCAAGCACGCCTTTCACCAGAGCCCCTATCAGTACGTACTCTCACGCCGCATCGAAAGGGCGATGACAATGCTCCGGGACGAGCGGCTGTCCATCGCCGAGATCGCTCTGGCCTGTGGCTTCTCCAACCAGGGGCACCTCACGACGGCGTTCAAGCGTCGTACGGGGACGACGCCCGGCGCGTATCGAAGGAAGTGAACGCCGGCCGGCCGCCGCTGGACACCGCGGAAGGGGAGGGGCGCCAGGACAGGGGATCGACGAGGCGACGGTCCTGCGGGCGCACCGCGGCCGTTCAGGCCTGTCATCGACAGAGGAGGGCTGTGCCGTCCGGCCATGGACCCGGGCGTCCACCGAGCGTGCGGGCACGTGCGTGCGTGCGCGCACGCCCCGTGCGCTCGCACCGCCGGATTTCCCAAAAAACTCCGGCATTTCGCCCCCGCACACCGTGGCCCACCCCGTGCTTGGGCCGAGGTTGACCCGCGGCGTGATGCGACCCGCTGTCGCCACGCCCCCTGCTGGCCGAGGCGTACCCGCCCGGCGCGGTCCCGCAGGACTGACGCCTGGCTCGCCCGTGCCGCCAAGGAGAGCTCCGCGATGCCCAACGATGACGACCGCTTGGTTCCGAGCAGCATGTCTCCGCGGACCCTCCGGCATTACGACCGGGTGTCCCGCACCGTGATCGATACAGCGCCCCCGCAGCCGGGAGAGCTCGACGTCGCCCCCCGGAGCTCCGGCGAGGGCGGCGCCTGGCTCCGGCGAATCACCCTCGGCGCCGCCGGCTGGATCGGCACGAGCCACGCCGCCTTCTGCATCCCCCTCGTCACCTTTGTTGCGCTGCTCACCGTTCTTGTCTTCCGGCCTCGCCATCTCGCAGCGACCGTCGCGGTCGATCTCCACCTCCCCTCGGAAGGGGCGATCCCCGCAGAGAAGCCCGTGCCGGGCAGGAAGCTCGACTGCAAGGAGGACCTCGTGTGGTGCTTCCGGTACGGCGCCACGGGCACGGAGTTCGGCGGCGGAGTCCCTTACTGGATCTTCCGCGTGATGCCGAAGATCTTCGAGGACGAGTTCAAGGGGGGCGGTTACGAGCGCTTCGGCTTCGGCGACGACGACACCACCTATTACACGTCGCGCCCGGTGGGCCGCGGGCTCGTCCTCGCCGACTCCACCCTGCACGTCCCGCTGCTGCGCACCAGCTTTGCGCTGAAGCGCGTCGCCATCAACTGCTCGGGGTGCCACCGCGGCGAGTACCTGAGCGCCGACGGCGAGGTCGCCCATGTCGACGGGATGCCGAACCACACAGCCGACCTCCAGGGATTCAAGCGCTTCTTCTCGCGCGCCTTCCTGGACGAGCGCATGACCGGCGAGCGGCTCATCGAGGAGATCAACGCCGCGCTCGACGAGGAAGGTGCGCCCCCGCTCACCGTCCGCGAGCAGCTCGTCTACCGGGTCATCCTCGCCGAGCTGAAGCAGCGGGGTCGCGCGGCTGTCAGCGCCTGGATGGACCTCCGCCCCGACAACGGCCCGGGGCGAATCGACCCCTTCAACGCGGTCAAGCTCGAGGTCCTCGGCGCGCCCGACGACAGGACCGCAGCCCAGATCGACTTCCCCTCGCTGTGGAACCAGCGCGAGGAGATTCGCCCCTGGCACCACGTCGACGGCAACACAAGGAGCTCCATGGCCCGCAACCGCGGCTCGGCCATCGGCGTCGGCGCCGTCGCGCTGTCGCTCCACAAGGACAACGTCGACGCGATCGGGCGCTGGCTCGACCGGGACCTCCCGGCGCCGGAATACCCCTTCACGGCGCCCCCGCCCGAGCGGGCGGCGCGCGGCCGCGCGCTCTTCGTCGTGCACTGCGCCTCGTGCCACGGGCTCTACGACCGGCAGACGCGGACGGTCGCGCAGGTCGCGGGCAGCCGTTACATGCAGCGCGTCGATGTGGGGACCGATCCGGAGCGCTCCAGGGCGTTCATGAAGCGGGCCGCCGACGCGCTCAACGCGTTCGGTGAGCGGCGGCACCTCTGGGAGAAGGACGCGTTCCGCCCGGTCCAGGCGGCGGGCGAGTACCTCGCCGGCCCGCTCGACGGGATCTGGGCGCGCGCCCCCTACCTCCACAACGGCGCGGTGCCCACGCTGGGCGACCTGCTCAAGCCGCCCGCGCCGCCCGGCGAGCTCGATCCGGAGGAGGCGCAGGCGTTCCGGCCGAGGCAGTTCCACCGGGGCAGCCGGCGCTTCGACGAGCAGAACGTCGGCTGGCTCTCGACCGAGCCGATGGAGGGAGAGCGCGCGCTCTTCCTCTACCGCACCGTCGACGCCAACGACGATCCGATCCCGGGCAACAGCAACGCGGGGCACACGTACGGCACCGGCCTCCCGCCGGCAGACCGCGAGGCCCTCGTCGACTACCTCAAGACCCTTTGAACGAACCGGACCCAAGGAGCACAGCCATGTTCCCCCTCCTGGAAACCGCGCTCGCGTTCGCGCTGATCATGCTCACCGCGAGCCTGTTCGTGAGCGCGGTCGTGCAGGTGATCATCAACGTCGGGCGTTACCGGTCCTGCGTCCTCATCCACATGCTGCGATCGCTGATCCACGGGTTCCGCACGTTCCACAGGGACCCCGAGGTCGTCGACCCGGTGACCGGGCGCCCGGCGCAGGACGCGCTCTCCAGGAGCGAGGCCTGCGAGATGCGCTTCGTGCACGAGGTGCTCGCGGATCCGGTCCTGCACGCGCGCAGCGCGAAGCTCGCGGCCGGGTCGGACCCCGCGCGGCTCGCGCTCCTCGTCGAGTACATCGACGCCGACGACCTGATCACCATCGCCGCCGGCGCGTCGGTGGCGGTCGACGCGGAAGGGCGTGAGCGCCTGCTGCCCGGCCGCTGGGTGAGCTGCGGCCAGGGCGGCGCCGTCGAGACGAAGCGCTACGCCACGCTCGAGCAGTTCTCCGCCTACGTGCGCCGCTGGTTTCCCACCCTCGAAGGGACGGCGTCACAGACGTTCAAGCAGCGCGCGCGGCAGCTCACCCTCCTCGTCTCGATGATGGTGGTCCTCCTCTTCAACTTCGACGGGTTCCGGGTGCTCGCCCGGCTCCACGAGAACGGCGCCTCGCGCGCGCGGGTCGTCGCGCAGGCGGACACCGTGATGATCACCGCCGACCGCCTGGGCGAGCGCCCGTCCACGCAGCGCCCGCCGGACGAGCTCCGCGACGCCACGCTCGAGGATTTCCGGCTCGAGATGCAGAAGACGGCGACCCTGCTCGACGAGGCGAGCCTCGGCATCGGCTGGCAAGAGAGCTGGATCGTCCAGCGGTTCTGCGCGTACCGCGGCGACAGCCCCGCGGCTTCGCCGACGGCGCTCCAGCTCCTGCGCGACACGCTGTTCTGGCTCGCCGGGCTCGCGTTTACGTGCGGGATGCTCTCCCTGGGCGCGCCCTTCTGGGTCACCACCTTCTCGCAGCTCATCCAGTTGCGCAACGAGGTGCAGCACCGCAAGCGGCAGGAGAGCGCGTCCGGCGCGAAGCCCGCGAGCGGCCCCCTGGCGCTCCCCGCGCGCGAGCGCGCCGTCGCGAGGCCTTCCTGAGGCTCCCAACGACAGAGAGGATCCTGGTCATGAACACGAGGCTCGATCTCAACGAGGAGTGCCCGCCGCCCGGCGAGGAAGACTGCGTTCGACGGCTCACCGAGATGATGAAGCGCAGCTACGAGCGAGCGTATCCGGCGGGCGCGTCGCCGGCGCTCCGCGGCGTGCACCCGAAGTCGAACGGCTGCGTGAGGGCCCATTTCATCATCGATGACGGCCTGCCCGACGAGCTCCGGCAAGGCGTCTTCCGGGAGCCGCGCGTCTACCCGGCGTGGGTCCGCTTCTCGTCGACCTCCTCGCGCGTCCAGTCGGACATGCGGCGCGACTCGCGCGGCATGTCGATCAAGCTGCTCGACGTCCCGGGGGAGAAGATCCTCGACGGCGAGAAGGACGCGACGACGCAGGATTTCCTGATGGCGAACACGGACGTGTTCTTCGCGCGGAGCGTGGCGGACTACGCCGCGCTCATGACGGCCACGAGCGCGGGCAAGCCCCTCTCGTTCTTCTTCTCGTGCAGCCCGCCCCGCCTCCGGCTGCGCGAGCTCATGAATTACCTCTCCGTCATGCGCAAGCCGTTGAAGAACCCCTTGCACGCCCGCTACTGGAGCCAGACGCCGTTCCGGCTGGGGGAGCGGGCGATGAAGTTCTCCGTCGTCCCGCGCCCCTGCGGCGCGCCCTGGGTCGATGTCGAGCCGGGCGACGACGCGCTCAAGCAGGCCGTGGCGCGGCAGCTCGAGCGGGGGGACTGGATGTTCGACTTCCTCGTGCAGCTCCAGACGCACCCGACGCGGACGCCCATCGAGGACCCGACGATCCGCTGGAGCGAGGACGTGGCGCCGTTCCACAAGGTCGCGACGATGGTGATCCCGGCGCAGCGCCTCGACCAGCCGGGACGGGCCGAGTTCGAGGAGAACCTCTCGTTCACGCCCTGGCACGCCCTGCCGGCGCACCGGCCGCTCGGCGGGCTGAACCGCGCCCGGCGCGCTGTCTACGAGGTGATATCGAAGCTCCGCCACGAGAGGAACGGCGTTCGCCGCGAGGAGCCGAGGGCCCTCCGCCCGTGGCGCGGGCGCGCGCCGTCGAGCGAGCACCCGGCGCGGCCCGGGTGCGCGTGAGGGGCGCGCGCACGGCGCGGCCCGGGTGCGCGTGAGATCGTCACCCAGCCTCCCCGCCCGCGCCCGAGGGCCGGGCAGGACCGGCGCGCAGCGCGGCTGCCCGCGTCGCACACTGCGTCGTACGGCGCGGGCTGACACGACGCCCCGGAACGTTACCGATGTCGGTGCCCCCCTGAAGTGATAAACTCACGTTCCGGAATTTTCATCCGTGACGTCCTCCACGACCTTGACCGAGCCCAGCCTCCTGTGGGACCGGAACGACCAGGAGCCGCCCCCGGAGCTCCTTCACCTGGTCATCGCCTGGTCGCGCGAGGAGCCGAGCCGCCTGGGGGAGGCGGCGCTCGTCGAGGGGCGATGCGTGCTCGGCCGCGGCGGGCCGCAGTCGCAGGACGGCGCGCCGCGCCTCACGTTCCACAGGCAGCGCCCGATGGGCTGGGCCGCGATGCCGCCGCTCGAGGGGCCGCGGATCTCGCGCCTCCAGCTCGAGATCGAGCCCACCCAGGACGGGCTGCTCGCGGTCCGATCGGTCGGGCGCTGCCCCCTCCTCATCAACGGCCTGCCCGCGACGCAAGGCCTCCTGAAGGCCGGCGACACGCTGACGTTGCAGAACGCCCTGGTGCTGCTCGTCGTGCGGCGGCGGTGGAGCCTCGAGGTGATCCAGTCGCTCCGCGAGGCGCCGCGGTTCTCGTTCGGCGACGCCGACGCCCACGGGATCGTCGGAGAGAGCCCGGCCGTGTGGGCGCTGCGCGGCAGCCTCGCGTTCGCGGCGCAGTCCGGCAACCACGTGCTCGTGCGCGGCGAGAGCGGCGCCGGGAAAGAGCTCGCCGCCCGCGCCATCCACGCGCTCTCCCGCCGGCGCGCGGGCGTGTTCGTCGCGCGCAACGCCGCGACCTTCCCCGAGGGCCTCGTCGACGCCGAGCTGTTCGGGACGGCCAGGGGCTACCCCAACGCCGGCAGCCCCGAGCGCCCCGGGCTCATCGGCGAGGCGGACGGCGGCACCCTCTTCCTCGACGAGATCGGCGAGCTCCCGGCGCACCTGCAGGCCCACCTGCTGCGCGTGCTCGACCGGGACGGCGAGTACCAGCGGCTCGGCGAGCCGCGCGTGCGCCGCTCGGATCTGCGCGTCATCGCGGCGACGAACCGCCCGGCCGAGTCGCTGAAGCACGACTTCTCCGCCCGCTTTCTGATCACCGTGAGCGTCCCCGGGCTCCCCGATCGCCGCGAGGACATCCCGCTGCTCCTGCGGCACCTGCTCGCCACCGCCGCGCGCGAGAGCCCGGAGCTGACCGATCGCTTCTTCGAGCGCCGCGGCGAGCGGCTCGCCGAGCCGCGGATCGCGCCGGCGCTCGTCGAGGCGCTCCTCCGCCACGCCTACACGCACCACCTGCGCGAGCTGCAGCGGCTCATGTGGATTGCCCTCAAGTCGAGCCCGGACAGCTTCCTCGCCCTCACGCCCGAGGTCCGCGCCGCGCTCCGCCCGGAGGTGACCGACCCGAAGACGGATCCCCGGGTCGGCGCCAGGTCGGAGCCCGGCAAGTCCTCCAACCCGCCCCAGCCGTCCGACTCCGGCCCCCCGCTCGGGCGCGCCGACATCGAGGCCGCGCTCGTGGAGGCCCAGGGCAGCGTGACAAGCGCGGCGCGCTCGCTGGGGCTGAAGAACCGCTTCGCCCTCTACCGGCTCATGAAGCGCCACGGCATCGCCGGGCCGGACGACGAGGTGAGCGAGGGCTGAGCCGCGCGCGCCGCCGGGCTCGGCTCACGCGGCTCACGCGATCGGCGCCGGAGCGCGCTCGCCCGCGCGCATCCGGGCGACGATGACGCCGTACGCCCTGGTCCACGCGGCGCGGTGCGCCTCGGTCCAGTCCGCGGCGCTCACCTCGCGGAGCGCCGTGACGAGCGCCTCGCCGACCCAGTCGTACATCTCCGGGGTCACGCCGTAGGCCACGTGCTGCGCGCCGAGCGGCGCGAGCTTCTCCGAGAGCCAGGCGTCGTCCTCGTAATGGTCGAGCACGGCCATGAGCGTCCGCTCGAACATCGTGCCCTGCGCCCCGGGGCTGTTGCGCGTGAAGAGCGGCCTCGCCTGCGGGTGCCGCTCGAACAGGACCCGGTAGAAGAGGCGAGGGAACTCGTGATCACGCTGCACGACGAGCTCGAAGCTGTCGCGCAGCAACTCGGCATCCTGGGATGACATGAGAGGCCGCTCCTCCGTCACTGTGTGAGCATCGCGCCCGCGGCCAGGCATCGTTCATGCCGCGCGCCGCACGCCGCGGCGCGCGCCGCGCCCGTCCCCGCGCCGCGCGCCCCGGCGTGCGCGCACGCTGGGGGCTTGTGCGCGCACGCCGCCAGCCGCACACCTGAGCGCAGCGCTGTCCACCTGCGCGCCTGTCGTCGCAGCGCGACGCCGCTCGAGCAACAAAGCAAAAAGCGATCCGCTCGGCCGGCCAGTTG
Organism: Sorangium sp. So ce176; assembly: GCF_051519835.1. Taxonomy (NCBI): domain Bacteria; kingdom Pseudomonadati; phylum Myxococcota; order Polyangiales; family Polyangiaceae; genus Sorangium; species Sorangium sp. So ce176. The sequence continues at coordinate 6,629,535 of NZ_CP150371.1, read as the reverse complement.
GTATCCTCGCTCGCGCACAGGGCGCTCATGCCGCACGCCCTGTGTGGCCGCTGGTGGAGGGCTCGATTCGTGTCGTTCCTCGAAGGTTCTCTGGTTGCGGGTCGGTTCCTGATCGAGGCGCTGGCCAGGAAGGGCGGCATGGGCGAGGTGTTTCGCGCCCGGGACACGACCACCGGCGCGCCGGTCGCCCTCAAGCTGCTGCACGCCGACGCCGAGCGCGCGGAGGAAACCGAGCGCTTCCTGCGGGAGGCGCGGTTCCTCTCCGACCTCAAGCACCCTGGCATCGTCGAGTACCTGGCGCACGGGAAGGCCCAGGACGGCCGGCCGTTCCTCGCGATGGAGTGGCTGTCGGGCAAGGACCTCGGCGAGCGCCTCGACCACGGGCCGCTGCGCCTTTCCGAGTGCGTGACGCTGCTGGCGAAGGTCGCTGACGCGCTCGCCGTCGCCCACGCGCGGGGCCTGGTTCACCGCGACATCAAGCCGGGCAACCTGTTCCTGCGCGACGAGCGCGTCGACGGGGTCACGCTGCTCGATTTCGGCATCGCGCGCTACGCGGTCGCCGGCATGACGCTCACGCGGACCGGGCGCTTCGTCGGCACCCCCGGCTACATGGCGCCGGAGCAAGCGCGCGGCGACCGCGACCTCGCGCCCAGCACCGACATCTTCGCCCTCGGGTGCGTCGTCTACGAATGCCTGACCGGCAAGCACCTGTTCGGCGGCCGGGATCTGGTGGGCGTGCTCGCGAAGATCCTTTTCGACGAGGTCCCCTCGGTCTCCCTGCTCCGCCCCGACACGCCGCCCGCGCTCGCCGACCTGCTCGCGCGGATGCTGGACAAGGACCCGCTCGGGCGCCCGCGCGACGCCGCGGCGCTCCGCGAGCAGTTCGCCGCCCTGGCGCTGCCGGCGTGGGACGACGAGGCGCCGGCGCCCTCGCTCGCGTCGCCGCCAACGCCCCGGGCGATCACCGGCGAGGCGATGCAGCTCCTCAGCGTCGTCCTCGCGATGCGGTCCGCCGGCGACCCCCGCGAGACGCTGCCGCCCGCCTCGTCCCAGACGTGGGCCCGCCCGACGCGCGACGCCGTGCGATTCCGGCTCGCGCGGATCGGCGGCCGCGCCGAGTGGCTGGCGGACGGCTCGCTTGTCGTGATCGTGCCGCCGTCGAGCAGCGCGCTCGATCAGGTCTCGGCGGCCGCCCGCTGCGCCCTCGAGGTGCAGCAGATCTGGCCCGAGGCCCGCATCGCGCTGACCACCGGCCGCGGGCTGCTCCAGGGCGGGGTCCCCGCCGGTGAGGCCATCGATCGCGCGGTGGCGCTCCTGCGCGTGGGGGCGGAGCCGACGCTGACGGCCGACGCCGAGCCCTCCTACGCGGCGATCGCGCCGGGGATCTGGCTGGACGAGCTGAGCTCGAGGCTGATCGAGTCGCGCTTCCTCGTCACGACGATGGGCGGGCAGCTCGTGCTGCGGGGCGAGCGCGCGAGCGTCGACGAGTCGCGCCCGCTGCTCGGCCGCCCGACGCCCTGCGTCGGCCGCGAGCAGGAGCTCTCGATGCTGCTCGGCGCGATCGAGGGGTGCATCGAGGAGGCGATGCCGGCCGGCGCGATCGTGATCGCGGCGCCCGGCATGGGCAAATCGCGCCTGCGGCACGAGCTGCTCCGGCGCCTCGGCGCCCGGGCGCCCGGCGTCGGGCTGCTGTTCGGGAGCGGCGCGCCGATGACAGCCGGCTCGCCCTACGGCCTGCTCGGCGAGGCGCTGCGCCGCCTCTGCGACGTCGAGGTCGGGGATCCTCCCGCGGCGCAGGAGGCCAAGATCCGCCTGCGCGTCGGCCGGCACGCCGCGCCGGCCGACGCCGAGCGGGTGAGCGAGTTCATCGCGGCCCTGTGCGGCGTCGCGGTCGAGCAGCCGAGCGCCTCGCTGCGCGCCGCGCGCGGCGACCCGAGGATCATGAGCGAGCAGATCCGCCGCGCCTTCCTGGATCTGCTGCGCGCGGAGACCGCGGCGCGGCCTTGCCTGCTGGTGCTGGAGGACCTGCACTGGGGCGACGCGGCCACGGTCAAGCTCGTGGACGCCGCCCTGCTCGAGCTGCGCGAGCGGCCCTTCTTCGTGCTGGCGTTCGCGCGCCGCGAGGTGCACGACGCCTTCCCGAAGCTGTGGGAGGGGCGGGTCGTGCAGCGGATCCCGCTCGCCGGGCTGACCCGGAAGGCGGCCGAGCGGCTGGTGACCGCGGTGCTCGGCGCCGAGGTCCCGGCCAGCCTGGTGGCGCGCATCGTCGAGCAGGCCGCCGGCAACGCGCTGTTCCTGGAGGAGCTCATCCGCGCGGTGGTCGAGGGCAAGACCGAGGGGCAGCCCGCGACGGTGCTGGCGATGCTCCAGGCGAGGCTGTCGTGCCTCGAGCCGCAGGCGCGCAAGGTGCTCTGCAGCGCGAGCGTGTTCGGGCAGACCTTCTGGCGCAGCGGCGTGCTCGCCCTGCTCGGCCAGGAGCGCGCGTCGACCGGCGGGGACGGCGCGGACCGCTGGATGGACGGCCTGGTCCGCTCCGAGATGGTCGAGGCGCAGTGGAGCAGCCGGTTCCCCGGGGACACCGAGTACCGGTTTCGCCACGCGCTGGTGCGCGACGCCGCGTACGGCCTCCTGACGGCGGACGATCGCGTCGTCGGCCACCGCATCGCCGGGGCGCACCTGGAGCAGGCGGGGGAGGCGGATCCCATGGTGCTCGCCGAGCACGCGCACCTCGGCGGGGAGCTCGAGCGCGCCGCGCTCCACTACCTGCGCGCGGCCGAGCAGTCGTACAGGAGCAACGATTACGGCGGGATGCTCGCGCGCGTCGAGCGCGGCATGAGCTGCGGGCCGCGCGGCGACGTGCTGGGCCGGCTCCTCGGGATGAAGCTCGACGTCTGCTTCCTGCGCGAGGACTGGCGGGTCGGCCTGGAGATCGGCAAGGAGGCCCTGTCGCTGCTGCCGCGGGGCAGCGTGGCCTGGAGCAGGGCGGTGGGCCGGCTCGTCGTGATGGCGGGCCACCTCGGCCTCGCGGGCGAGCTGGAGTCGCTCGTGAACGCGATCATGAGCAGCGAGCCCGAGCCCGGGGGCGAGGCGGCGTGCTGCATGCCCGTCTCGACGGCGATCACGGCGCTCAGCCACTGGGGCATGCGCGATCTCTCGCTGCGCCTCCTGGCGCGCCTCGAGCAGCTCGCGACGCGCGTCCCCGAGGGCGAGCAGCTCGCGCACGCGCAGCTCCGCTTCAGCCGCTCCACGTTCCTGCGGCTCCTCGGGGACGACCCCTGGCAGGCGTACGAGGACGCGCGGCGCGCGGAGGAGGTGTTCGCGCAGGTGAGCCCCTGGCGCTGGCGCGAGTTCGCGGCGAGCTCGACGGCGCTGGCCATGGCGGAGCTCGGGGAGCGCGCCGAGGCGGAGCGCAAGCTGCGCGAGTCGCTGGAGCGCACGCTGCGCATCAACGACGCCTTCGCGCTCTCGAGCGCCCGCGTCTGGCTGATGATCCTCCTCGCGGAGTGGTGCGCGCCGGAGCAGCTCGACGAGATCGCGGAGCTGGCGGACCAGCTCATCAAGATCGGCGCCATGGAAGCGACGATGGGGCCGGCGCACGGCGCGCTGGCGCGGGTGCTGATGGCGCGGGGCCGCCTCGCGGAGGCGCGGAAGGAGGCCGAGAGGGCGCTCGAGATCCTGCAGCGAGACAGGTTTTACCGGCCGCTCGTCTACCGGACGCTCATCGAGGTGCTGCTCCGGGAAGGGAGCGTGGAGGCCGCGCGGCAGGCGTCGGACGAGGGGCTCCGCTGCCTCGAGGCGCTCGGCGGCTCGCTCGGGTACAGCGAGATCCCGCTGCGCCTCGCGGTCAGCGAGGCGCACGTCGCCGCCGGGGACGCGGCGGGCGCGCGCGCCGCGATCGAGCAGGCGCTGCGCGCGGTCGAGGTGCGCGCCCGCAAGATCCCCGACGCGGCCGCGAGGCTCCGGTACGTCGAGCAGGCGCAGGGGAGCGTGCGGGTGAGGGAGCTGGCGCGCGCGTGGCTCGGGCGCGACGTCGAGCGGCCGCCGGGCGAGCCGTGAGGGGGAGGGCGCGCCGGCCGGCGCGGCGGCGTCAGGGCGCGCCGGTCAGCGCGCGGGCCGCGGCGTAGAGGAGGGCGGCGAGCAGCGCCGAGGCAGGGATGGTGAAGATCCAGGCCCAGACGATGCGGCCGGCCACCCCCCAGCGCACGGCCGACAGCCGGCCGTCCACGGCGCCCACGCCGACGATCGCGCCGGTGATCGTGTGCGTGGTGCTCACCGGGACGCCGAGCGCGGTCGCGCCGAAGAGCGTGGCCGCGCCGGCGGTCTCCGCGGCGAAGCCGCCCACGGGCTTCAGCTTGGTGATCTTCATCCCCATCGTCCTCACGATCCGCCACCCGCCCGACAGCGTGCCCAGGCCCATGGCGGCGTGGCAGGCCAGCACCACCCAGAGCATCGGCTGCATGCCCGTGCCGCCATCCTGGACGCCGGCCGAGACGAGCAGCGCCGTGATGATGCCCATGGTCTTCTGCGCGTCGTTGCCGCCGTGCCCGAGCGAGTAGGCCGCCGCCGAGAGGAGCTGCAGCCGCCGGAACCGGGTGTCGACCATCCCGGGCGTCCAGGATCGCGCGAGCCACCGGATCGCCCGCATCAGCGCGAACCCGACCAAGGAGCCGAGGAGCGGCGCGACAACGATGAACGCCGCGGTCATGCCGAAGATCTTCGCGTCGAGCACCGAGACGCGGCCGGCGCTGAGCACGGCCGCGCCCGCGAAGCCGCCCATGAGCGCGTGCGAGGACGACGAGGGCAGGCCCCACCACCAGGTGAGCAGGTTCCAGACGATCGCGCCGGAGAGGCCCCCGAGGATCACGTTGGGCGTGATGAAGGCCGGCTCGACGCCCTTGGCGATGTTGCGGGCGACCGTCGGCTCGAACAGGGCGAACGCGATGAAGTTGAAGGCCGCGGCCCAGACCACCGCGGTGCGCGGCGAGAGCACCCGCGTCGAGACCACGGTGGCGATGGAGTTGGCGGCGTCGTGGAAGCCGTTGATGAAGTCGAAGACCAGCGCCACGACGATGATGGCGATGACGTAGCTCGTCATGCGTGTTCGAGCACCACGCCCTCGATGATGTTGGCGACGTCCTCGCAGCGATCGGTGGCGTTCTCGAGCTGATCGTAGATGTCGCGCCACTTCATGACGAGCAGCGGATCGCTGCCCTGCTTGAAGAGCGCCGCCAGCGCCACGCGGTAGTGCGCGTCGGCGGTGTTCTCGTGGCGGTTGATCTCGACGCAGAGCTGGAGCAGCCGGTCGCGGTCCTTCATGTCGCGGAGCGAGCTGGTCGCCGCGCTCATGGTGACGCACGCGGTCACCACCGACTCCGCGAGCTGGCGCGCCTCCGGCAGCGCGGTCTGGATCTCGAAGAGGACGATGCGCTCGCTGGCGGCCTCGATGCAATCGAGCACGTCGTCGAGCCGGGTGATCAGCGCGTGGATCTCCTCCCGGTCGAGCGGGGTGATCCAGGTCTTGTGCAGGGCGGCCAGGCAGCGGTGGGTAATCCGGTCCCCCTCGTGCTCGATCTCCTTGATCTTCTTGGCAATTTCGGTTGCGTCCTGGAGCCTGTCGAACATGTCCAGGAGGAGCTCGCTCGCGGTGACGCTCTTCTGCGCGTGCTCGGCGAGGGCGTCGAAGAAGACAGCGTCGCGGGTCAATCCCATGGCCACGGCTTAACCCGTCGCCGCCGGGCGCGTCAACGCGCGCAAGCATTCACAAAGAACCGGTTGAACCGCGCGAAGGATGGAAGTCGGCGACGGAGGTCGGCTCAGCCGCCTGGGAGGTCCACTGTCGGTTCAACCGAACAAGTACGTTGAAGAAGTGCAACTCCGGTGCTCCTCGGGGACGAGCGGGAGGCGCACCGCCGCGCGCTCGCGCCGTCCGGGCGGCTGACGTTCGATCCGCGCACGGTATGATGCGACGCGTTATGGTGCTGCCCACGGCGATCCAGTGCACGACGGTGCGCGCGTGCGACAGGCCGCGGGAGGTCACGATGGACACCCCGGCGATCGTCTGGCCCAGCCCGGAGGCGAGCGGGCCACCACGGCCCCGCGCCGCTCGAAGGCGTTCCCTGTGATGACAGGCTCGAACCGATCGAGCGAGGCGGCGGTCGCGTGTCAGCGATCTGTGTGCGTCACTGCCCGAGGAACGTGGCGACGTCCTGCTGGCGCGCGGTGGCGTGGGCGATCAGCGCGTCGAGGGCCTCGTTGAAGGAGGCCTCCGATTCCACGAAGGTATGCCCCTCGATCTCCCCCTCCGGGCCGACGACGTACGGCGCGATCAGCGCGTGCGCCTCGCGGAAGCGCTGCTCGGCGGCGACAGCCTCGTACTCGACCTGCGCCGTCCGGGCGACGAAACCCCGGTACGTCTCGGCGTAGACCGGATCGTCGAGCAGGAAGCGGATCAGCGGCCAGTCGTCGGTGATCTCCTCGAGCGAGAGGGACATCCCCGGTCCGCCTAACCCGCCAGTCGAGAGCGCGAAGCTGTGATCCCAGGGGATCCACCGGAGCTGGCCGTCGCGCTTGGTGTCCGCGTAAAGGTAGTAGTTGTGCGGCATCCGGCCGTACTGGTCCCAGTCCTGGATCACGGTGTTGACGGCGAGCCAGCGCAGGAAGCCCTCGACGTCGAAGCGGGCCTCCAGCCCGGCGCGCCACGCCGCGGCGTCGGCGCGGTCCGCGTGGAGGGCGTCGAAGAGCGCCTGTGCGTCCGAGAAGTCGGCCTCGTCCTCGTTGTTCTCCTTGCCGAGCGTGTCCGGCTCCCAGGCGGCCCAGGTGGCGCCGGCGCCGTCGGGCTTGTAGAGGTTGCCCTCGTCGTTGCCGAACTGGGTCCTCAGGAACACCTTGTCCGAGGGGAGCTCGACCCCGGTGTACAGCCCGAAGTAGGTGGGCCCGTCCCCGTGATCGATGAAGACCCGGTAGAACGCGGTCGCGGGCACGGGGACCCCCGCCTTGCCGAAGATCTCGGTGGCGAGCTTCTCGCGCAGGAGCGACGGATCCATCGTGCCGTTCGACAGGCTCAGGTTCTTGAAGCCGTGGAACCGCTGATCCTTGATCTCCGGATGCTCGTCCTCGAACTTGTCGAACGAGAGGCGGAGCGGGAGCTTCGAGATGCCCTGCGACCACGACATGGCCAGGCTGGAGTTGCCCTTGAAGCGGATGCCGACGTGACGCCACACCCCGTCCTCGCTCGCGACGTCGCACTCGACGTAAACGGGCGTGCCGTCGATCAGATCGACGTCGCCGCCGCCCGGGCCGCCCGGGCCGCCCGCACCGCCCATCGGCATGCAGAACAGGCGGTCGCCGCTGAACTCGGCGCACGTCCCCGCGAGCTCGTTGCCGAAGAGCTGCGCGGTGCACGCGTCGTCGACAGCGAGGCCCTCACACGCGGCGAAGAGCTCCTCGGGCGGGCCGGCGCCGGGGCCGCCGGGGCCGCCCTCGCCGAAGGCGCCCACCAGCTCGGTCATGTCGTCGCGCATGGCCTGCCAGTTCTCCGGCGTGATGGTGATGTCGAGGCGCGGCACGCGGTCCTGCGGGAACGCAGCAGCGTAGTCGGGCTCCTCCTTGGCGTCGTCGTCGCCGCCGGTGCCTGCTCCCCCCGTGTCTCCTCCTCCCGCGTCTCTTCCTCCCGCGCCTCCTCCAGCCGTGCCCGTGCCGGCTGTCGCGCCCCCGCTCGCGTCGTTGTCGGGGGCCGATTCACCGCAGCCCTGAAGCGCCGCGGTGGCCAGCACAAGGGCCGCCGCGGTTGTAAGGAATCTATTCTCCATGGAGTCTCTCCCGTGCTCGCGTTGTCCGTGGAGATATTGTAACTGAGTTGAGTCACGTGGATGAAGGAATTGTCTCCCCAGGTGAAGACCCCTCGACGGGCCCGCCCGCGGCCGCCAGGGCGGGCCCGGCCATCTGCGCGCCGTCCTGCCCGAGGTGCTTCACGAGCATCGGCATGCGCGGCGCGCGCACCTGATCCGGGTCGGCGGCTCGCCACACGACGGCCGGCTCGACTCCGCACTCGATGGCGCAAGCCGCCTCCATCGTGGTGCACACCGTGCCCTCGCAGCGCTCGAGCTCCCAGCATTCGCTCCCCACGGGACAGATGCCATGTTCACCACAGGAGCTTTGCAGCGCCAGGATGCAGGTAGCTCTGGCCTGCTTCGCGCGGCAGCCGGCGAGCGCCTGGGAGTGCGGTGAAGACGGGTTGCCCTCCTTGAAGGAGGGCGCCTGCGACGCCGAACAGGAAGCGTACGTTCGGTGCGTGGAGCGCTCCTAGCGTCGCTTCCTGCGAGCTACCGCGCCGCGCGGAGGTTCCTGGCGACGGCGTCCCAGCTCACGAGCCTGTCGAGGAACACCTCGAGGAAGCGCTGACGGTTGTTGCGGTGATCGAGGTAATAGGCGTGCTCCCACACATCGCACGTGAGGAGCGGGACCGCGCCGGTCGTCAGCGGGGTCTCTGCGTTCGGCGTGTCGACGATCTTGCCCTTGCCGCCTTCGAGCACGAGCCACGCGTACCCTGAGCCGAAGCGCGCGACGCCGGCCGCGATGAAGTCGCCGCGGAACTTCTCCCAGCCGCCGAGCCCCGCGATGAGCTCGCCCACGTCGCCGGAGGGCGGCGGGCCGCCGCCGCTCGGCCTCATGCCCTCCCAGAAGAAGGTGTGATTCCAGACCTGAGCTGCGTTGTTGAACACAGCGCCAGAGCTCGCGCGAACGACGTCGACAAGGCTCCCGCTCGCCTCGGGCTTGCCCTCGATCAGGCTCTTGAGCTTGGCCATGTAGCCCTTGTGGTGCTTCTCGTAATGAAACTCGAGCGTCTCCCGGCTCATGGCCGGCTCCAGCGCTTCCTTGGGGTAGGGGAGCGGTGCCACCTCGAAATTCATCCTGTCCTCCTTGTCTCGTTGGTGCGCGCCGCGAGGGGGCCCGCGCCCGGCGACTCTCGAACCCGCGGAGCTGCCCGTCAATCCGCGCAGCCCCTCCACGGGCGCGCGCCGCGGCGCCGGAGGTGCCCGCCCGCTCCGGCGCGGCGCGCGTCAGCCCGCGCGGCCGATCGACGGCGCCGCGGCGCCTCCGGCGCGCGTCACGTCGCCCTGCGCTTGCCCGGCCGCGCAGGCTGCGTCGGTCGCTCCGGCGCCGGCGCCCCCTCGGTCCGCGTGGCCATCTCGACGACGCGGCCGAGCTCCTCGCGGAGCGCGTCGGCCCGGCCGGCGCCGAGCCGCTCGCGGACGTGCTTCTGGGTCCGCTCCCAGAGCGGGAACGCCGCCTCGATCGCGCGCTCTCCCTGGCGCGTCAGGAGGATGAGGCGGACGCGCGCGTCGTCCGGCGCGCGCGCCACCCGGAGCAGGCCGGCCTTCTCCAGCGGCACGAGGTTCCTCGTGAGCGTCGTGCGATCCATGACCAGCCCGTCCGCGAGCGCGCTGAGCCGCACGCCCTGCTCGCCGCACGTCGCCACCGCGACGAGCATCGTGAGCTGCGTCGACTGGAGCCCCAGGGGCCGCAGGCTGTCGTCGTAGAGCCGCGTCAGCGCGCGCGACGCGCGGCGCACGCGCACGAGCGCGCACTGGCTCGCGATGGTCCGGGCCGCGGACGAGAACTCAACCACAAAAGTGTATATACACTGTTGAAGGCAAGTCCGTCAAATCGAGCCGCCCTGGACTGCTTGACATCTGTACAGGTGCAGGTACACCTATCTCGTCAACGCGGCGCGGCTTCATCGGCCCGGCGCGCTGGCTGCGCGTCGGGCCCTGATGGCCGCGGCGCGCGCTGACGACGCGCTCTGACGACGATCGAACGGCCTGCCGGCCTTCCGGGCCGCGGTGGCGCCTCTGCGCGCGCCCGCGGCCCGGAAGGCCGGCGGCCGTGCGCTCGTCGTCAGCGCGCGGTCGTTTACGTGCAGGTACACCTATTTGAAGGTCCGGACGGCGCAGCGGTGAGCGTCGCACGAGACGTCGCGCCCGCGCGCGGCGCCGAGCGTGTGCGACGCCGCGCGCGGCGGACCTCCAGGAGACGGTCCATGGAGGCGTTCTTCGTCGTTCCTTATTGCGTGAAGTTCGAGGACAGCATGGCGTATGGCAGCCATCACTACCTCACCAACTTCCGCTTCCAGTGCATCGCGCGCGAGACGCTCTACTTCGCCGAGGCCGCTGACGGCTCGCTCCCCTACGAGGACGATCGCGCCGCGATCCGGCTGCTCACCACCGAGGGATACAGCCGGAACCTCGCGCCGGTCCGCGTGGGCGAGCGCGTCGCGATCTTCATGACCCTCGGCGCCGTCACGCGCTCGAGCGCGTACGGCTACTTCCGCACGGTGCGCTTCGACGGCGAGCCCGTGGCGTGCGGCTACCAGCGCATCGTCGCCGTCGCCGCGGCGAGCGACGAGCTCGCGCCGCTGCCCCGATCGGTGACGATGCACGCGGGGTCTCTCGACGAGCGCCTGCCGCACCCGCGCTTCGTCGAGCTCGCCCTGCGCGGCGGCTCCGCGCTGCGCGAGCTCTTCCCCGAGCGCCTCCTGCGGCACGCCGTCGAGGTCGCGCGCGGACCGCTGCACGCGTCGCGCCCGCACCACAAGGCGTGGGGGGCGGCGGGCGAGGCGGCGCCGGAGCGGGGAGCGGAGGCGGCGCCGGAGCGGGGAGCGGAGGCGGCGCGGGACGGCGAGGCGGCGCGGGGCGGCCGCGCGAAGGTCGCGCTGCTCCTGCCAGGCCAGGGCTCGTTCGATCTGCGGCTCCTGCGCGCGCTCCACGCGCGCTTCGCGGCCGCCCGCGAGGCCGTCGCCGCGACGGAGCCGGCGGCGCGCGCGCTGCTCGGCGCGTCGCTCGCGGCGCTCGTGGCCGGCGAGGAGGCGGCGGCGCGGGCCGCGCTCGAGGCGTGCCCCGACCTCGATCAGCTCGGCATCCTCGTCCAGGACCACGTCGCCGTCGCGCTGCTCCGGTCCGCCGGGCTCGCGGCGGACGTCGTGGCGGGCCACAGCTTCGGCGAGATCGCCGCGCTCGCCGCGGGCGGCGCCTTCTCCCTCGCGACCGCCGCCGAGATCGTGTGCCGGCGGGTGCTCGCCCTCCGCGACGCGCCGCCCGGCCGGATGCTCGCGGCGCACACGGGCGCCGATCGCCTGCGCGACGAGGTGAAGGCGCTCGGCCGGGACGACGTGTTCGTCGCCGTTGTCAACGCGGCCGACCAGGCGGTCGCCTCGGGGACGGCGGAGGGCATCGCGGCGCTCGAGCAGCGGCTCGCGGCCGCTGGCCTCCGCGCGACAGTGCTCGCGAGCCGCCGCGCCTTCCACTCGCCCCTGCTCGCGCCGGCGGTCGGCCCGTTCGCGGGCGCCCTCGCGCGCGCCGGCGCGGCGCGGCCGGCGCTGGCCACGTACTCGCCGATCGACCGCGTTTACCACGGCGAGGGGCCGCTCGCGCCCGCGCGCCTGCTCCCCATGCACCTCGTGACGCCGCTCGACTTCGGCGCGGCGGTGCGCGACCTCCACGCGGCGGGCTGCCGCACGTTCGTCGAGTGCGGCGGCGGCAGCGCCCTGACCGCGCTCGTCCGGCGGAACGCGCCCGCGGAGCCCGGCCTGCGCGTGATCTCGACGTTCCGCGCCGGCGAGGACGTCGTGGCCGAGCACCGGCGCGTCGTCGAGGCGCTGCGCGCCGCGGGGCACGCGCTGACGGAGGTCGCGCCGCTCCCGGTCGACGCCCCCCGCGCGGCGCCCGCCGCGAGCGCGCCGGACGACGGCGCCGCCCCGGCGGCCGCCGCGCCGATCGCGATCGTCGGCATGGGCGCGGTGCTCCCGGGCGCCGGCGGCGTCGAGGCCTACCTCGCGCAGCTCCTCGCCGGCACGTGCGGGATCGTCGACAGCGGCGAGCGACACCCGGAGCTCGCGACCGACTTCCTGAGCCCCGGCGGCCGCGTCGCCGACAAGACCTACAGCCTGCTGACCGGCACCGTCGACGCGCTCGGTCCGTACGCCGCCGAGACCGGCTACGACGCCCGCGCCCTCGAGCGGCTACCCAAGACGGCGCGCATGCTGGCCTGCGCGCTCGCCGAGGCCAGGTCGCGCGCGGCCGTGCTCCGCGAGCGCGCGCCGCTGCGGATCGCGTGCCTCCTCGGGTCCACGGCCGACGGCTCGATCGAGCACGACGAGGCGACGCTGCTGCTCGGCGTCGAGCGGGCGCTCGCCGGCCTCGCCGCGGGCGCGGCGGACCGCGCGGCCGTGGTGGACGCGCTCGCGGGCGAGCTCGGCCTCGACGCGGAGCGGCGCGCGGCGTGCCGCGGCCACCTCGAGCCGCTCGCGCGCGTCGTGCGCGACGTCGTGGGCGAGGGCGCGCGCACCGTTGTCGTCGACGCGGCCTGCGCTTCCTCGATGCACGCGGTGCACCTCGGGGCCGCGATGCTGCGCCGCGGCCTCGCCGACGTCGTGATCGCCGGCGGCGCCTACCAGCCGGGCCCGACGAACGCGTGCCAGTTCTCGCAGTTCGGCGGCCTCTCCGCGACCGGCAGCCGCCCGTTCGACGCCTCGGCCGACGGCGTCGTGTTCGGCGAGGGCGCCGCCGTCGTCGTCCTCGAGCGGCTCGACGACGCCGCGGCGCGCGGCGACCGGATCGACGCCGTGCTCCTCGGCAGCGGCCTCTCGAGCGACGGCCCGAGCCCGTCGGTCACCGTGCCGCAGAGCCGCGGGCAGAGCCTCGCGATGCGGCGCGCCTACGCGCGGGCGGGCGTCGCGCCGCGCTCCGTGCAGTACGTCGAGGCGCACGCCACGGCCACGCCTGTCGGCGACGCCACCGAGTTCAAGGCGCTCGCCGAGGTGTTCGCCGGCGACGCGGGCGCGCCGCGCATCGCCCTCGGCAGCGTCAAGTCGCTGCTCGGCCACACGGGCTGGACCGCCGGCGTCGCGTCGCTCATCAAGGTCGTGCTCGCGATGCGCGAGCGCACGCTCTTCCCGCAGCACGGGTTCCAGGCGCCGAGCGCCCGCATCGACCTCGAGGGCTCGCCGTTCGCCATCTCCACGGCGGCCGCGCCGTGGACGACGGAGGGGACCGCCGGGGACGGCGCCCCCCTGCGCGCCGCGCTCGACAGCTTCGGCTTCGGCGGCACCAACGCCCACCTCGTCGTCGAGGAGCACCGGCCCGGGCGCCCCGCCCAGCGCTCGTCGACACGCACCGCCGCGCGCCGCGCGCTGTGCGTCGTCGGGCTCGGGGCCGTGTTCCCCGGCGCGGGCGGCGCGCCCGCGGACGCGCCCTCGGAGGCCCTCGCCTTCGACGAGCGCGCGCTGCGGCTCCCGACCGGCGCGCGGGTGCTCCCGGACGCCCTCGAGGCCATGGACCCGGCGCAGCTCCTCGCGGTGATGGCCGCCGAGAGGGCGCTCGCGGCGCTGCCCGCGCGCGACCTGGCCGAGCGCGTCGGCGTCGTCGTCGGCCACGAGGGCAAGACCGGCCGCGGCGCGCGCGCGAACGAGCGGCTCTTCGGCGACCGCGTGGCCCGGGCGCTCCGCGCGCGCGGCGTGAGCCCGGCGCTCGCGGGCCGCGTGGTGGACGCGCTCCGCGCGGGCTCGCCCGCGACAGGGCCGTACACGCAGCCGGGCAACATGCCCAACATCATCTCCGGGCGCGTCGCCAACGTCTTCGGCCTGCGCGGGCCGAACTTCGTCGTCGACACGTCCGCGACCTCGCTGCTCGACGCGCTCGCGGCCGCGGATCTCGTGCTCGACGACGACTGCGAGGTCGTGCTCGCGGGGGCCGTCAACGCGTTCAGCGACGACGTCGCGCGCGGCGCGTCCGCGACCGACGACCCGCGGCCGGTGGGCGAGGCGGCGCTGCTCGTCGCGCTCTGCACCGAGGACACGGCCGCGCGCCACGCCTGGCCGGTCCTCGCGCGCCTCCACGTCGCCGCCGACGCGGCCGAGGGCGGCCCCCCGGGCCGCGCGCTCGCGGCCGGCGGCGCGCTCTGCCCGGGCGCGCGGCTGCGCGGGGCCGAGGGCGTCGTCGAGCTCCACGCGGCGATCCGCGACGCGCGCGCGGGCGGCGCCGCGGTCGTGCGCTGGCCGTCGGACGCCCGCGCTGTCGAGGTCGCGCCTCCGGGCGACGTCCGGGTCGCGCCGTCGAGCGACGTCCAGGCGCCGCCGAGCCGCGAGAGCCGCGTCGCGCCTCCCGCGGCGGCTCCGAGCGCGCCGGCGGCCGCGCCCGCGGGCTTCACGACCGGCACGCCGATCCAGGTCTTCGTCCCCCGGATCGCGCCCGCACCGGCGACCGGGCCCGCGGCGCGCGTCCCGTCGCGCGTCGTCCACGTCTGCACGGACGCGGCCCTCGCGGCGGACGTGCGCCGCGCCGCGCCCGCCGGATCGCGCGTCCTCGCGCTCGCCGTCGAGGCGGCCCCGGACGCCGGCTCCGACGGCGCGGGGATCCCGTCGCTCGACGGCCGCGACGAGGCGCGGCTGAGCGCGTCGTTCGCGGCCCTCTCCCCGGACGACGTCGATGCGGTCGTCGTGCTCACCCGCGCCGCGGACGCGCGGGCGTTCGTCGACGGCGCGCCCGGCGCGTACAGGCCTGCCCTGCGCGCGCTGTTCGGCGCGGCGCGCCGCTACCACGACGCCATCGCGCGCGGCGAGGTGTCCTTCGCCGCCGTCGTCGTCGGGGCCGTGGACGCGGCCGCGCGGCTCGCGCCGCTCACCGGCGCGGTCGGCGGCTTCGTGAAGTCGCTGGCGCGCGAGCTGCCGGGCGGCGACGTGCGGGTCGTCCACACCGACGCGCGGGACGCCGCCGCGGCGCTCCGCGCGCTCTCCGACGAGTGGCGGCGCGCCCGGCCGGCCGTGCCCGAGGAGGTGGTCGATCTCGGCGGCGCGCGGCACTCGGTCCAGCTCGCCCGCGCCTCGTCGGCGCCCCCGGCGCGCGCGCTCCCGCCCCTCGGCGCCGGTTCGGTCGCGCTCGTGACGGGCGGCGCGCGCGGCATCACGGCGCAGTTCGTCGAGGGCCTGCTCGAGCGCTTCGGCTGCCGCGCCGTGCTCCTCGGCCGCTCGCGGATCGAGGACGCCCCGCCGCGCACGCTCGCGATGACCGACGCCGAGCTCGACGCGTACGAGCGGGACTTCTACGCCGAGTCGCTGCGCGCCGAGCGGGGCGTGAAGATGGCCGCGCTGCGCGAGCGCTACGCGCGCATCCGGGCGGCGCGCGAGGCGCACCGCGTCCTCTCCCACCTGCGCGGGCGGGGCGGGAGCGTGGACTACCACGCCGTCGACGTGACCCGCGGCGAGGACGTCGACCGCGCCGTCGCCGCCGTCGCGGCGGCGTACGGCCGGGTCGACCTGGTCGTGCACGGCGCCGGCATCCAGGTGTCGAGCCGGCTCACGTCGAAGTCGCTGGAGCTGTTCGAGCGGATCGTCGACACGAAGCTCGCCGGCCTCTCCCACCTCCGCCGCGCCCTCGCGCGCCACCTGCCCGACGCCCGCCCGCACGTCCACCTCGTCACGTCGGCGTTCAGCGTGCTCGGCAACGACGGGCAGCCCGACTACGGCGCGGCCAACGAGGCGATGAACCGCGCCGCCGCGTGCCTCGCGGCCGAGCCGGACGCCGGCCCGTGGTCCACCATCGCGTGGCTCGGCTGGAACGGCGTCGGCATGACGGCCGGGTCCGAGTACAGCGCGCTCGGCGCGGCGCGCGGGCTCCGCGGCATCGAGGCCGAGGAGGGCCGGCGCCTCTTCCTGGAGCTCGCGGCCGACAGCCCGGTGGGCGCGGCCCAGGTCCTGCTCACCGACAGCGAGATCGAGCGCTTCGCCCCGCGCATCGCGGCGGCGGGCGCGGCGGCCATCGCCCCGGCGGGCGCGCCCGAGCGCGCCGCGGCGGCGGGCTCGCCCGAGGTCGCGCCGCGCCGCACGTGGACGCTCGACCCGCGCGTCGACCCGTGGCTCTCCGACCACCGGGCGCGCTCGAGCGCGGTAGCGGCCGGCGCCTTCCTCGTCGAGCTGGCCGTCCGGCACGCGCTCGCGACGGCGGCGGAGGGCGCCGCTGTCGTCCGCGAGGTCCGCGACGTGCGCTTCCGCGAGTTCCTTCGCCTCGCCGACGACGCCGCGCGCGACGTGCGCACGGTGACGGCGCGCCGCGAGCCGCTCCCGGGCGGCCGCGTCGCGTGCGCCGTCGAGGTGCGCGGCGACTTCGTCCACCGGTCGGGCGTCGTCCTGCGCCCCGACGTCGTCTTCGCGACCTGCGTCGTCGAGCTCGGCGCGGTCCACGTCCGCCGCGACGGCCTCGCGCCGCGGCACGCGGGGCGCGTCGAGGGCCCCTCGGTCCGCGATCCGTACGCGAGCCCCGGCGCGCCGGTCCGGCACGCCGGCTGGTTCGACCACGTCGGCTCCTTCGTGCTCGGGACCGCGCTCAAATCCGGTTGGCTCCGCCTCCCGGCCGACCGCGCCCTCGAGCGGCAGCGCGGGGCCGCGACGCCGTTCCTCCTGCTCGACGCGCTCCTGACGCTGGGCACGTTGCGCCGCGACGAGGCGGGCGCGTTCCCTGTGTGCGCCGCGGCCGGCGTCGACCGGATCCGCTTCGGATCGGCAGCGAACGACCTCGCGCTCCGCGACGCGGGCGGCCCTGTCCGGCTCCTCGCGGCGGTGCCTGCGGCGGCGGACGACCGCGTCCTCGGCGCGTGGGCGCAGGCGATCGACCCGGCGGGCGGCGTGCTGCTCGACGTCGAGGGGCTCGAGGGGCGCGTCATCGGGCGCGTGGCCGCGGACGCGCGCGCGTTCGTCGACGGCGCGCCGGCCTCGCTGTCGCTGGGGGCGCCGTGACGCCGCCGCTCGCGATCGCCGTGGTGCGCGCGGACGCCGGCGCGGCGGAGCGCCTCGCGCCCTACCTGACGGCCGGCGAGCGGCGCGCGTGCGCCGCCCTGCGCGTCGCCGCCCGGCGGGCGCAGTCCGCGTGCGCGCGGGTCGCCGCGAAGTGGCTCCGCCTGGAGCTCGCCGCGGGCCGGAGCGCGCCGCTCGTCGCGCTGGACGCGGCCTCGCTGGAGTCGCACCCGCGCGCGGACTACCTGGCCTGCGCGGTCTCCGGCCCCGGCGGCGGTCCGCCGCGCTTCGAGGACGGGGCGCTCGCGCTGTCGCTCTCGCACGCGGGCGACCTCGCGGCGGCCGCGGTCACGGCGGCGGGCGCCGTCGGCGTGGACGTCGAGCGGGTCGAGGCGCGCGCGGCGGCGTTCGCCGACGAGCACTTCACGCCGCGCGAGCGCGAGGCCCTCGCGCGCGGCGCCGCGGCGGGCCTGGATCGCGCCGCCCTCGAGACGCTGCTCTGGAGCGCGAAGGAGGCGCTCTACAAGACGGGGGCGCTCGCGCTGCCGGCGCGGTTCTCGTTCCAGGACATCGACGTCCCGTTCCCGCCGGGGGGCGGGCGCCTCGCGCAGCCCTCGATCCGCTCGTTCGCGCTGCGCGCGCGCGGCGGGCAGTTCTTCGGCCGGGCCGTGCTGACCGGTGCGTTCGCGCTCGTCGCGACCGTCCCGGTCCCGCCGGTCGTCGCTCTTGGATGAATGGCACTCAACGAACACGAGGTATCGACGATGCAAGCTCATGATCTTCTCGAACAGGTCCGCTCCGTCTTCGTGCGCATGACGCGCTACCCCGACGAGGTCGTCGTCGCCGACGCCGACCTGGAGCAGGACCTCGGCATCGACTCGGTGAAGCGCGGCGAGATCCTCGCGACGCTGCGCGCGGATTTCGGCCTCCCGGAGGCGCTCAAGGCGACGCCCGACGAGCTGCGCACGGTGGCCAGCGTCAGCGCCTTCCTGGCGCGCACCATCGCGGCCCGCGCGGACGGCGGCAGGCACGCGAACGGCCACGCGGAGCCCGCCGGGTACGCCAACGGCCACGCGGAGCCCGCCGGGTACGCCAACAACCACGCGCAGCCCGCCGGGTACGCCAACAACCACGCGGAGCCCGCCGGGTACGCCAACGGCCACGCGGAGCCTGCCCGGTATAGCAACGGCCACGCGGAGCCCGCCGGGTACGCCAACGGCCACGCGGAGCCCGCGAGGTACACCAACGGCCACGCGGTCGCCCCGGCGGCGCTCGCCGCGCGGCGCCCGACGCCGGCCCCCGCGGCCGCGCTCGCCGGCAAGACGATCCTCGTCACCGGATCGAGCCGCGGGCTGGGCCGCGCCATCGCGACGAGGCTCGGGCGGGCCGGCGCGCGGGTCGTGGTCAACAGCTTCCACTCGCGGGACGACGGCGAGGCTGTCGCCGACGAGATCCGCGGCGCCGGCGGCGACGCGGTGCACGTCTGGGGCTCGGTCGCCAACCCCGCGCACGTCGACCGGCTCTTCGACGAGATCGCGCGCGACGTGGGCAGGCTGCACCACTTTGTCAGCAACGCGTCGAACGGCCGGTTCGGCCCGCTCGAGCAGACGACCCCCGAGCACTGGGAGCTGGCGTTCCGCACGAACGTCATCGGCTACCACCTGTGCGCCCTCCGCGCGGCGCGCCTGATGGAGCGCCACGGCGGCGGGCGGATCGTCGCGCTGTCGTCGAACGGCTCGTCGCGGTACCTCGAGCACTTCGGCGCCATGGGCGCCGTGAAGGCCGCTGTCGAGTCGCTCACGCGCGCGCTCGCCGTCGAGCTCGCGCCGCGCAACGTGCAGGTCAACTGCGTGTCGGCCGGGCCGATCTACGGCCACGTGACGAGCAACTACCCGGATCACGAGCGGATCCTCCCGTACTGGGAGTCGCGCACGCCGGGCGGCCGGCTCTGCACCGAGGAGGACGTCGCCGACGCCGTCCTGCTCCTCCTGTCGGACGGGGCGCGGATGATCAACGGCGCGACCCTCACTGTCGACGGCGGGGGCTCGCTGTGCATCTGACGGCCGCGACGGCCGGCGCTGGCGTGCGTTCGGCCTGCGTCAACGTGGCTTCATCACGCGTGTGCCTGGGTCAGCTTGCGGAGAAGGAGGAATCATGAGTGCCAATGACTATCGGCAGCCCCCGGGCCCCGGCCCGCTCGCCAGCCTGCGGTACCTGGCGAATTTCAGGACCGGCGACATGCGCCATTACGAGGACCTGTTCGCGCGGTACGGCGACGTCGTGCGCCTTCGGGCGCCCGGCGCCGAGGACTTCGTCATGGCGTTTCACCCGAACGACATCGCGCACGTGCTCCGCACGAACGTCCGGAACTACCCCAAGGGCAAGCGATACCACGAGCTCGCCCACGTGCTCGGCTGGGGCCTCGTGAACAGCGAGGGCGAGCTCTGGCGGCGTCAGCGTCGGCACGTGCAACCGCAGTTCAACCACGCCAACACGCTCAAGTTCGTCCCCATCATCGTGGACCACATGGAGGCGGCGCTGCGGCGCTGGGACGCTCAGCCGGGCGAGTTCGAGCGCGACATCAACGACGACATGATGGACGTGACGTTCGGCATCGCGGGCGAGGCGTTCTTCGGCGCTGCGCTGCAAGAGCACACGGACACCGTCCGTGAGGCGTTCAAGTATGCGCTCTCGATCGCGCTCCAGCGCATGTACTCCCTGGTCAACCCGCCCCTGTCCTGGCCGCTGCCCAGCCACGTGCGCTTTCGCCGGGCCATGGAGCGCGTGCACACGGTGATCGACGGCATCATCGACGGATACCAGCGCGGCGCCGGCGACGCGGACAACGTGCTCGTGCGCCTCATGGGCTCGGTCGACCCCGAGACCGGCGCCACGATGGACCGCGCGCAGCTCCGGGACGAGATCAAGACCATCCTGATGGTCGGGCACGAGACGTCGAGCGTCACCGCCTCCTGGGCGCTGTACCACATCGCGCAGCACCCCGAGGTCCATGCCCGGCTCACCGACGAGATCGACCGTGTGCTCGGCGGCCGGGCCCCGACGGCGAAGGACTTCGAGTCGATGCCTTACCTCGCCATGGTCTTCAACGAGAGCCTCCGCCTCCTGCCGTCGGTGCCGTTCATCCTCCGCAGCCCGCTGGAGGACGACGTCCTCGGCGGCTGCCACGTCGCCGCGGGGTCGACGGTGGCGATCGTCCCGTGGGTCACGCACAGGCACCCGGAGTTCTGGCGCGACCCGCTGCGGTTCGATCCCGAGCGCTTCGCGAACACCCGCCGGAGCGCGGACGACAAGCTCGCGTTCATCCCCTTCGGCGCCGGACAGCGCATCTGCCTGGGCGAGTTCATGGGGCAGCTCGAGGGCAAGATCATGGTGGCGATGGCGCTCCAGCGGTATCAGCTCCGGCTGGTGCCCGGCTTCGACCCCCGCTGCCGCGGCTTCATCTCGCTGCAGCCGGTGAACGGGATGCGCATGATCCTGAAGCGGCGCGAGCCGGTGAGGGCGGCGCGCGCGGCGCCGGCGGCGCGCGGCGAGACCGCGGCCGCGGAGCCCGCGGCCGCGGCGCCCGTCGCGGCCGCCGTGAGGTCCGGCGGCTGCCCGTACAGCGCCCGGCCCTGACCGGGCGCGCCTCGGCCGCAGGACGGGAGTCCTGGTCAGGCCCTCTCGTTCTCCGGGAGGCTTCAGGGCCGCTTGCGCCCCCGGGGCTTCACTTCGCCCGCTCGACCATCGCGCTCCCTCCCTGGCGGCGGACCGGCTCGGCGACCGCTGTCACGGTGCCATCGCCGTGGAAGCGCAGCGCGGTGGCCGCGCCGATCTCGCCTCCCGACGTGTTCTCATCGGAGAAGACGTGTCCCAGGGCGGCGAGCCCTTCGGCCTCCGGCGTGCCCAGGAACGCCGTCTCTGCGTCGCTCGAGCCGTCGCGGGCGTTGCGCTGCGAGATGCGCGGCGCCGCGAGCGCCTTGTCGATCGGCAAGCCCATGTCGAGCTGACCGACGAGGATCTGCAGCACCGTCGTGATGATGGTGGACCCGCCCGGCGAGGCGAGCGCGAGCTCGGGCTTGCCGTCCTTCATCACGAGCGTCGGGCTCATGCTGCTGCGCGGCCGCTTGCCCGGCTCGGCCACGTTCGGGTGCGGCGCGGCCGGGTCGTCCGGGATGTTGAAATCGGTGAGCTCGTTGTTGAGCAGGAAGCCGTGGCCGGGGACGACGATGCCATTGCCGCCCTCGGCCTCGATGGTGCACGTATACGACACGATATTTCCGGCCGCGTCGCTGATCGTGATGTGCGTCGTCTCGTTGTCGTCCGCGTCGTTCGGGCCGGCGCTCCCGCCCCGCGTCCTCTGGCCACGGCCCGGCGAGGGGCTCGGGTCCGTCTGGAACGCGAACGGATCGCCGGGCGCGGCCGCCTCCGTGGGGGCCTTGATCAGGTCGATCAGGTCCCGTCGCGCGTCGGCGTAGTCCTTCGAGAGCAGCCCTGCGACGGGGGCCTCCACGAACTCGGGGTCGCCGAGGAAGGCGCCCCGGTCGGCGAACGCGAGGCGCGAGGCGCCGAGGTACCGGTGCAGCACCTCGACGGGCGTGAGGAGCTCGAGATCGAAGCCCTCGAGCAGGTTGAGCGCCAGCGCGACAGTGATCCCGCCGCTGCTCGGCAGGCCCATGCCGTGGATCGTGGTGTCCCTGTACGTCGTCGAGATCGCCGGGCGGATGCGGACCTCGTAGTCTTGCAGATCGGAGGCCGCGATCACCCCGGGGCGGACGGTGAGCGTGCTCCCGGGCTCGACCGGGGGATTGCGGACCGCCGCGACGATGGCCTCGGCGACCTCGCCCTCGTAGAAGGCCTTCTCTCCTCCCCTGGCGATGAGGCGATACGTCCTCGCGAGGTCCGGGTTCTTGAAGGTGGTGCCGACGGGCCACGGCTCGCCGTCCGGCCCGAGGAAGAGCGCCTTGCTGCTCGTGATCGCCTGGAAGCGCGCCAGGTTCCGGCCTGTCTGCTCGAAGAAGGTCCTGTCGACGTCGAACCCCGTCTCGGCGACCCGGATGGCGCGCTGGAGCACGTCGTCGAGCCCGAGGGTCCCGTACCGGCGGAGCGCCTCGCTCCATCCCCGCACCGTGCCGGGCACGCCGACCGACAGGCCGCTTGTCACGAGCTCCTCGAACTCGATCGGCGCGCCGTTCTCATAGAAGGCGCTCGCGGCGAGCCCCGCCGGCGCCGTCTCGCGGTGATCGATCGCGACAACCTTGTTGTCGGCGGCGAGGTAGACGAGCATGAAGCCTCCGCCGCCGACGCCGCAGGAGAACGGGTCTGTCGCGCCGAGCACGCTCGCCGCGGCGACAGCGGCGTCCACGGCGTTACCGCCCTTCTTCAGGATCTCGATCGCCGCCAGGGTGCCGCGGAGGTCGACTGTCGCCGCCGCGCCGCCGCGCCCGGTGGCGGTCGGCGCGATCTCCGGGAGCGCGGCGAAGAGGTCGCCGTCGTTGCCCTTCCCACCGCCGTCCGGCCCCGCGCCCGCGTCGCCCGGAGCGGGCTCGACCTGGCTCGCCGGGTCGAGCTTCTCGCTCGGGCTGCACGAGGCGCAGAGGACGAGGAGGCCGAGCAGGGGGAGGTGATGGTTGCGTTGGGCCATGGGCAAGGACGGTAGCAGGGCAACCCTGAGCCGGCAGGGAAGCACCCTCTGGCAGCGCATGATTGCTGCCCAGCGCGCAGTCGCTGCCCGCGCGAGACGACTCCGTCCGGGCTTGCCTTACAGGCCTGCGCGCCACGCGCTCACCGCTGAGCCTGCATGCGCTCTGAGGCTCCCAGTCCGACCAGCGCTCCGTGGGGGCGCAGCGTCGCCGCGTCCACAGCCTCAGGGGATCTCGACATCCGCGGAGCCGATCTTCACCGGATCGTTCGGCTCATTCATGTTGTCCCAGCGGCGGTACAGATCGACGCCGACAGTCCCCTTGCTCAGCCCCTTGATCTTCATGCCGATGTCGTAGCGGCAGTCGCATCCGGCGACGGCGCTCGGGTCCATGTCGGCCGGCTGTACGAGCACGTCCACCTTGCCTCCGGCGATCCGGACGAACCCTTCGACCGCCTGTTCACAGCGGAAATGCGCGGCGCCGTAGTCGAGGTGAACGGCCCCGCGCTCCGGCGTCGCCGCGAGCGTCTCCTTCACCGTCTCGTCGTACGCGCTCGCCATGCACTCGCTCTGGGTGAGGCCCTCGATCGCCTCCGCATCCTCCCAACCCTCGGGCAGGTCCGCCCCGCCGCACCCGACCGCGAGGAGCATGCCGAATCCCACCATCATGTTCTGCATCTCGTCCCTCCGGCCAGCGCTCAACGCAACGCGCGTACCAGCGGGTGCAGCAGAGATCTCGCGCTGCGACGGGCCGGCGTGGAGCGACACAGCGGTCGCGGGTGTGCCACGCCGGGCGGTCGCGCCGCCGTCGCCCCGGAGGGAGCCCGCCGCTTCAGTCGCCCTGGAAGCCGCCCGCGCGGTACGTCAGCACCAGCGTGTCGCGATGGCCGCGCTCGCCGGCGGGCTGGATCGGCGTCGTCTCGTGGATCACGCGCTCGTCGTCCAGCAGCAGCAGGCTCCACGGCTCGGTGAGCGTGAATCGCTGGCCCGCGGGCCCGTCGGCCTGGAACACGCGCGTCTCGCCGCCCTTGATGCCCTCGCGTCCGACCAGGAACACCGCCACGAGATCCACGCCGTCGCGGTGCGCGCCTTCCGGCGTGGGGCGGCCGATGCCCCCTTGCGTGTCGATGCGGAACTGGTGCGCCTCGACGAACCAGGGCCGCTCGCCCTTGAGGCCGGAAGCGACCTGCCCGAGCGCGCCCAGCAGGCACGACCAGGCGGGCTGGCCCGCCACCTCTGGCGCTATCGGCTCGAACCACCGGTGCATGCCGCCGTGCAGCGCGTTGTACTCGACGGGCTGCCAGTGCGCGCGGTGCGGCGCCCTTCGCGCCGCGCCGCCCTCGACAACGAAGCACGCATGCCGCCGGCTGCGATAGCGCCCGCCGTCCTTGAGGTAGTGGTCCGGCGGCAGGTCGCTCCAGGAGGGCCGCAGCGCGCGCAGCTCGCGCAGGTCGCAGCCCGTGAGCTCGGCGACGCCCTGCGGGCTGAGCACCGCATAGCCCTGCTGGCGCAGCAGCACGGGCACCTGCGCGGGGTAGGTGAAGGCGGGCGTGAGTTCCATCGCCCGCGAGCTTATCTCGCGGCGGGCGGGCGTGCCCGCGCCGCGCGCTGCCGTGTCAGTCGATGACCTTCACGCCCTTCCAGAACGCGACGCGGTCGCGCACCATCGCGGCTTCGGGCCTGGGGTCGGGGTAGTACCAGACAGCGTCGGGGTTGAGCTCACCGTCCACGAGCAGCGAATAGTAGCTGGCCGTGCCCTTCCACGGGCAGACGGTGTGATGATCGCTGGAGATCACGTGGTCGCGCACGAGCGAGCTCGCGGGGAAGTAGTGGTTGCCTTCCACGAGCACGGTGTCGTCGCTCTCGGCGATGACCTTGTCCTTCCAGACGGCTTTCATCGATCCCTCCTCCGGGTGCCTGCGGCCAGGCACGTTGCGCCTCGCCGCCACGTCGGCCCACGCTGGCCGCGCCCGGAAGCTGGCGCGCTGCGCGAGGCGCCGCAACCCGCGCCCGCGCAAGCGGGCGAGGGGACGTGGCGTGGCGTCCCTGAGGAATCCCCTCGAATTCTGTCGCTCGTCACGCGGGGCGAGGCGCGCATCACCGCCTACCAGCTCGGCCCGGACGAGCCCGGGCCGCCGCCCCCGAGATCGCTCGTCAGGCACCTCGCCCTCGCGAGCATCCCGCCGTCCTGGATCGTGAACGACCCGGAGGGCCGGCGGCTCGCGCTCGACCGCCTCTCTAGCCAGCGCTCCCCGCCACCCTGTCGCGTCGCCCGACCTCCTCCGGCCTGCGTTCCCCGCCACGCGCGACGCCGGGCCGAAACGGACACGAGATGGCCAGGCCACGATCCGCCTGCGCCGCGAAAAATAACCTGGCGCGTATCAAGGTGTTTTCCTGCGTGACCTCCGCGCGACCGGCATGCTCGCGCGCCGGTCTGCGCTACGCTCGTCGGCGGCCCGGAGCCTCTATGCGAGCACTCGATGCGCAGCCCATCCTTGCACGGTCCATCTTCGAGGGCGCCGCGCCCCGCCTCGATCAGGGGGTCGAGCGGCTCCAGCGCCTGCAGGCGATCACCGCGGCGCTCGCGGGGGCCCGCACCCTGGCCGAGATCGCGGGCACCATCATCGATCAGGGGATGCCGGCGCTCGACGCCGAGGTGGGCGTCGTCGCGCTGCTGTCGACCGACGGCGCCACGCTCCGCAACCTCGGCTTCAAGGGGGTCCCCATCGAGACCGAGGTGGACTGGGTCGAGGTTCCGGTCGATTCCCCCTTGCCCGTCGCCGAGGCGGCGCGCCTCGGCGCGCCCGTCATCGTGCCGACGCGCGAGGAGCGCAACGCGCGCTATCCGGTCCTCGCCAGCGTCCACGGCGTGGAGCACGGGGGCGCCGTCGTCGCGTTCCCGCTCGTCGTCGAGGCCCGGATCGTCGGCTCGCTCGGCTTCTGCTTCCCTGCGTCGCGCGCGTTCGACGCGGACGACCACGCGTTCGTCCTCTCCATCGCCCAGCAATGCGCGCTCGCGATCGAGCGGGTGCGCTGGCACGAGGTCGCGGAGCAGGAGATCGCGCACCGCCGGGCGTCCGAGGAGGCGCTGCGCGCCCGCGAGCGGGAGCTCACAGCGCTCGTCGCCGAGCTCAAGCAGACCCAGGACGCCCTGCGGGAGGCCGATCGGCGCAAGGACGAGTTCCTGGCGATGCTCGCCCACGAGCTGCGCAACCCGCTCGCGCCCCTGCTCAACGCCGTGGAGCTGCTCAAGATCGCGGGCCCGGCCACGCCGGTGATCGATCGCGCGCGCGCCATCATGGATCGCCAGATCGGGCACATGACCCGGATGGTCGACGATCTGCTCGACATCTCGCGCATCTCCCGGGGCAAGATCGCGCTCTCCGCCGATCGCCTCGACCTCGTCGAGCTCGCCCGCGCCGCCGCGCTCGATTATCGACCGTTGCTCGACGCGCGCGGCGTGCGCTTCGAGCTCGCGCTGCCGGCCGCGCCGGTATGGATCCGCGCGGACGCGACGCGGCTCACCCAGGCGATCGGGAACCTGCTCCAGAACGCCAACAAGTTCACCGACGACCGCGGCTCGGTCCGGCTCTCGGTGGTGCCCGATCGCGGCCGCGGCGTCGTCGCCGTCGAGGTCGCGGACACCGGCATCGGCATCGATCCGGCGATCCTGGAGCGCATCTTCGAGCCGTTCACGCAGGCCGACAGGAGCCTCGCCCGCAGCCGCGGCGGCCTGGGCCTCGGGCTCGCGCTGGTCAAGGGGGTGGTCGAGCTCCACGGCGGCGGCGTGCGCGCGGCGAGCGCCGGCGTCGGGCGCGGCGCGCAGATCGCGATCACGCTGCCGCTCGCCGACGTCGCCGCCCCGCGCGCCGCGGAGGCGCTGCGCCCCGCGGTCGCGGCGGCGAGCGCGAGCCGCGCGCGGCGCATCCTGATCATCGAGGACAACCATGACGCGGCCGACAGCCTGCGCATGCTGCTCGAGCGCCGCGGCCACGCCGTGTCCGTGGCGCACAGCGGCGCGGACGGCGTCGCCGCCGCGCGCGACGCGCCGCCCGACGTGATCCTCTGCGACATCGGCCTTCCGGGGGACATGAATGGCTATGGTGTGGCCCGGGCGCTGCGCAGCGAGAGCGCCACGAGGGCGACGTTGATGGTCGCGCTCACCGGCTATGGCCAGGACGACGACCGGCGGCTCGCCCACGCCGCCGGGTTCGACGCGCACCTCACGAAGCCGGTGACCCAGGCGATGCTGGAGCGGCTCCTCGCCGAGCTCGCGTCGCCATCCGAGGCGGCGCCGGGCGCGCGCGAGTGAACCGCATCGCCGTGAGCGCGCGACGGTAGGATGCGGCCGATGACGGTGCGCCTGCTGATTGTCTCGCTCCTGCTCCTCGCGGCGTGCGCCCCCGAGTTGCGGCTCGGCGAGCTCCCCGGCTCCGGCGCCGGCGGAAGCAGCAGCGCGGAGGGCGGCGGCGGCGGGGCCGGTCCGCGCACAGCCGGCGCGTCGGACAGCGGCGCAGGCGGCGGGACCTCCGTCTCCGGCGCGGGATCCGGCGGGGGCGGGGAGGGCGGCGCGGGGGTCGGCGGGGGCGGGGAGGGCGGCGCGGGGGCCGGCGGCGCCGGCGGCAGCGACTGCACGCGCGACGCGTCGTGCCTCACCGACGACGGCCTCGTCGCGCGGTATTTCCTCGACGAGGCGAAGGCCGGGAGCGCGCCCACGCAGGTCGAGGACGCCGCGGAGGCGCCGATGCCGCTCGCGCTGACGTACGGGCCGGAGATGAGCTTCGCGGACGACGGCGCTGCGCACAGCGGGCTCTCCTGGACGGCGGTCGCGGCCGACAGCCGGGCCTCCGCCGCGATCGACGGCACGAAGATCCACGCCGCGCTGCACGGGTCGACGACGGGCACGATCGAGGCCGTGCTCCGCATCGCCGAGGTGGTCCTCGACGGCTCGCGCATCGTCCATATCGGCAGCGGCACGGAGTCCGGTCGCTTCACGCTCCGCTCCGAGCATCCGGGCCAGATCGAGCTCTGGTGGAACGGCACGAACTGCGGCGGCGCGTGGGACGCAGCGCTCCCGGAGCGCGCGGTGGTGCACGGCGTGCTCGATACGACCGTCCAGGAGCCCGCGGCGGATCGGGTCCGGCTCTACGTCAACGGTGCCCTGGCCCCGCGGAGCGACCCGATCGTCGGCTATTGCGCGATGCACAAGCGCGTGCCCCCGCTGGACGCGGCGCTCGATCTCGCCGAGGGGCGGCACCTCGTCCTCGGCAACCGCGAGCTCGGCGGCCGGTCGTATTCGGGCGCGATGTACTACGCGGCGCTCTACGCAAAGGCGCTCACCGCCGCGGAGATCGAGCAGAACGCGGCCGCGCTGCTGGTCAGCGACGACAGCGCCGGGCGGTGAGCGGCGCGCGGCCTCGCCCGATCGCCAGGCGCGGCCGCGCCCGCCCACGCCGCCGCGCGCGAGAGGCCAGCCGCTCGCCTCGCGCCGGCGGCGGGCCGCGCCCGCTCACGCCGATCACTCGGGCGAGAGCGCCATCCGCGCCGGCTCGGCCGGCCGCGCGCGGTTCCACGCGGACGCGACAGCGGCGAGCGACGCCATGACGCCGCTCGGGTGCGTCCCCGCCCCGAAGCAGCGCTTGCGCCCGATCGAGAGGGCCACGTACGCCGCGGACTCGGCGCCTGCGCCCCGCGCGATCGCGTGCTCCGCGTGCTCCTCCACCGCGATCGCGATCCCCGCGTGGCGCGCGAGCGCGCTCGCGAACGCCTCGACGGGGCTCTGGCCTGCGGCGCTCAGCGCGTGGGGTACGCCGCGTATCTGCACGTGGAACTCGTGTCGTTCGCCCGCGCCCTGGCCGCTCCTCCGGTGCTCGGTGACGCGCAGCGGCCCGCCGCGGTTCACGTACTCGCGCTCGAAGATCGCGAGGATCTCGGCCTTCTGCACCTCGCCCTCGGTCCGCTCCGCCCGGCGCTGCACGGCCTGGCTCAGCTCGACCGCGAGCCCCTTCGGCACCGCGTAGCCGTGATCGTGCTCGAGCACGTAGGCCACGCCGCTCTTGCCCGACTGGCTGTTCACGCGGATCACCGCCTCGTAGCTGCGCCCGACGTCCTGCGGATCGATGGGCAGGTACGGCACCTCCCACAGCGCGCTCCCGCCCTCGCGCAGCGCCTTGAAGCCCTTCTTGATCGCGTCCTGGTGCGAGCCCGAGAAGGCGGTGTACACGAGCTCGCCGACGTAGGGGTGGCGCGGGTGGACCGGCAGGCGATTGCAGTGCTCCGCCGTCTCCTTGATCGCCTGGACGTCGTGGATCTCGAGCTCCGGATCCACGCCCTGGGAGAGCAGGTTGAGCGCCAGCGTGACGACATCGACGTTCCCCGTGCGCTCGCCGTTCCCGAACAGCGTGCCCTCGACGCGGTCGGCGCCGGCCATCACGGCGAGCTCGGCCGCCGCGACCGCCGTGCCGCGGTCGTTGTGCGGGTGGACGCTCAGCACGACGCTGTCGCGCTGCTTCAGGTTCCTGTCCATCCACTCGATCTGATCTGCGTAGATGTTGGGCGTGGACATCTCGACGGTGGCCGGCAGGTTCAGGATGATCTTGCGCGACGGGCTGGGCTGCCACACGTCCATCACCGCCTCGCAGATCTCCTTCGCGAAATCGAGCTCTGTCCCCGTGAAGCTCTCGGGCGAGTACTCGAGCACGACCTCGGTCTCCGGCGTGCGCGCCGCGAGCTCCTTCACGAGCCTCGCCCCGCGCACGGCGATATCGACGATGCCCGCGCGATCCAGGCCGAACACGACGCGTCGCTGGAGCGTCGAGGTGGAGTTGTAGAGGTGCACGACCGCGCGGCGCGCCCCGCGGATCGCCTCGAACGTGCGCTCGATCAGCTCGGCGCGCGCCTGGGTGAGCACCTGGATGGTCACGTCGTCCGGGATGAGCCCCTCGTCGATGATCCGGCGCACGAAGTCGAAGTCGGGCTGCGACGCGCTGGGGAAGCCCACCTCGATCTCCTTGAACCCCATGCGCAGGAGCTCGTTCCACATGCGGAGCTTGCGCTCGGGCCCCATGGGCTCGACGAGGGCCTGGTTGCCGTCGCGCAGGTCCACGCTGCACCAGCGCGGCGCCCTCTCGATCACGCGGCCGGGCCAGCGCCGATCGGGCAGGTGGATGGGCTGAAAAGGCTTGTACTTGTGGACAGGCATCGTGGACATGACGGGACTCCCAGAAAGCTGAGGATGGGAGCCGTCGCGACGACGACGCGAGAACCCCCACCGGGCCAAGCAACGGGCGGGGGCCGAGCTGCGAAGATGGACGTCGTCAGCAGCGCGCGGACAGCCCCCGAGGCCGTAGGCCTAGGCAGGGGCGAAGCGAGGGCGCGCGGTGGATCGACATCGGGGTGCAATCTAGCGAACGTCCTCTGGCTTGTCCAGCGGCGCGTCGCGGGCGACGGTGGCCGGCCATGTTGCCCCTGCGGGCGCGCGTCTGACATCGGGTCTACCGCATGCGGCGATGTCGGGGAAAAACGCGCCGGCGCCCGGCGCATCGCGCCTCGAGGTGACGGCGATCGAACTACGATCGCTCGCTGGGCACTCCCGGCGCGAGGTGAAGAGCATGCGAGGACGCGAGCGCGAACGAGCTGACGTGGGGAATCGACTGTCGCTGCGACGCGGGCCGCTCGCCGTCGCGATCGGGATCATCGTCTCCCTCGCCGGCGCCGGGCAGGCGCGCGCGGACGACGCCCCGCCGCCCGCGCCGCCGCCCATGCAGCAGCAACCCCTGCCTGCGCCGCAAGCTCCTCCGCCGCCGGGCTTCCACGCCGCGCCCGGCGTCGCGCCCGCGGGCCCGAAGGTGCTCCCCTGGAGGGAGGGTGAGCCGGTGCCGCCCGGCTATCATCCGGAGACGCGCGTCAGGAAGGGGCTCGTGATCAGCGGCGCGATCGTCTTCGGGACCGTCTACCTGTTCACGGCGATCGGCGGCGCTGACGCCGTGTACCGCGGCTCGTCGGGCTACGCGGCGCTGTTCGTGCCGGTCGCGGGCCCGTTCCTCACCCTGGCCACGACCCGGCAGGACGACCTCGAGACGATGGCGCTCGTCCTCGACGGGCTCGTCCAGATCACGGGCGCCGCCTTGCTCCTGCCCGGCCTCCTCGTGCCGAAGACGGTGCTTGTCCGCGACGACGTCGGCAAGGCCTTCGTGGTCCCGGTGCCCATGTCGTTCGGCCCGAGCAGCGCCGGCCTCGGCCTCGTCGGCCGCTTCTGATCGTCGATCGACCCGTGCGGGAGGCCGGGAGGTATCCCCGACGGGTCGCCGACCCGTGCGGGAGGCCGGGAGGTATCCCCGACGGGTCGCCGACCCGCCCGGCAGGCCGGGAGGTATCCCCGACGGGTCGCCGACCCGCCCCGGCATGCCCCAGGGCTTCCGGGAACGGGTCGGCGTGGCGTTTGCGCAGGCCGATCGGGCTCCTTCCAGGGGTCGCTCACCCGCCGGACGGGCCAGGGGGCATCCCGAACCGCGACGTCGACGTGTCCTGCGACCCTCCGGGCCTCTACCCGCCGCTCGGGCGCTCGTAGGCGCCGATGTCCGGCGCCGAGCCCTGGGGCCGCGCGACCGGGCGGAAGCAGCCCTCGACGCCGCCCACGCTGGCGATGTACGCGTAGTCGGGCGCGTACTGCCACCACGCGACCGGCTGCCCGGACTGCTGCTTCAGGCACCTCGGATCGAACCCGATGTCGTCCGTGGGGGCCGAGGTGCTCGTGCCGGCGTCGACGAGCTGCGTCGCGCCGTCGGCCACGTGGAAGTCGAGCAGGCCCGACGCGCTGGCGAAGAAGGGCGCCGCGGCCCCGTCGTTCAGGAGCAGGTTGTTCGACTGCGTGACGCCCGTCGCGCCGAAGGTCGATGCCGTTGCCGGAGCAGGTGTTGTTCGTGATCACGGCGTTCGGGCTCCTCGTCAGGCGAATGCACGACCCGCCGTTGCGGAAGCCGATGTTGTTCTCGAGCGTGGCGCCCGTGCTGTTCTCGTCCAGGATGAACCCGCTGCGCGGAGCGGATAAGTTCGTTCTGTGGGTGTAAGGCGACGCGGTGAAGACACTTATGGTTCGGAACTGGCGTGTCCGTCAAGACGATTGTGCGTCGCGCGCCGGCCTGCCCCTCATGAAGGTGCGATAAGCTGAGATGCGCAGTGAGGGCGGTGGCCCGGTTTGATCATCGAAACAGCCCTGGATGAGACAGGATCCACCCTTTGTTCGCCCGGGAGCAGACATGAGCAGCACGGGATCCACCCAATCCCGGAGCGGTCCCGGTCAATGCAAGATCCACCCATGTCCGGGAATGCTGCTGGGTAGTGCAGGATCCACCTCTCTCCGGTGACGGTCCTGGCCGGTCGAGGGGCCGCCCGGTTCTCCTGGACGCGCAGCATCTCTCCGGGCTCATGTGGGACAGGTTCGGACATGGCCATCGGTGGAGCACGCGCGTGTTTCTCGAGAGCCACAAACGCGCACGCAAGCTGTGATCAGGCGCGTGGCTGGCGGGCATTCATTCCATCACAGGTGGGCCGGCTCGGCTGTGGGGCGGCTTCAACCAGCACCGCGTCGATGCGTTCGTGAACATCGTGCGCGACCCGCGCATCACCCGGGAGGACGCCGGCGCCGTGATCACGAGCCGGATCGGCTTGGCCAGCACGGACCGCCGCCTGAACACGGGCAGCGCCTGCATCGGCTGCCACGCGGCATGAACCTCGGCACGGACAAGAACGTGTACCTGGAGCCGACGATCTGGACCATCGAGTGGGCGCAGAAGTTCTACAGGTACGCGCCGACCCGCTCGAACTGAGGTGAGCCTCACGCGCCTGCGCGCCGCCTGCACCCGGCGCCGCGCAGGCGCGCTGCGTGTCGCTCCGTCAGGGACACGAGAAGATGAAATTGAGGGAGCCTTGCCAGGCCATCGAACACCTCATTCGACAAGGGCCGCGCCGCGCTTGACAGGTCCCCCGCGACACGATGACTTCAGAGGATGAGGTCGCCCCACATCCACCCGCTTGTTGCGCTGCTGCCCTCAGCCCTGCTCGCCGCCGGCTGCTCCGCCACGTCGGACCTGCAGAACGGGCCTCAAGGGAAGCCGTCCACGTCTTCCGACGCGGGCGGCGTGGGGGGGGCGCCGGGGCCGGGCAGCTCGGGGGCCGGAGGCCCGGAGCTCGGCAGCGACAGCAGCGGCAGCGGCGGCGTGACGCCGAGCGGCTGCTCCGCGGACATGAGAGACACCGTGGACGCCGAGGGGAACGTCCTCGAGGCGTGCCCGCCCGAGCTGGGGTGTTACCAGGGGAGGTGCATCCCCGCGTGCGAGGCCGCGGCGAAGGCGGGCGGCTCCATCGGCTGCGATTACCTCGCGCCGTCGCCGCCGTTCTTCGAGAACGAGCGCACCCGCTCCCGTTACAGCGGCGCGTGCCACGCGGTCTTCCTCTCGAACACCTGGGCTCGCCACGCCAGGATCCGCGTCGAGCGCGCCGGCGAGGCGCTCGACCCGGCCAGGTTCGCGTACCTCCCGAGCGGCATCGGCCCGAGCACGACGTACACGCCGCTGCCCGCGGAGGGGATCCCGCCCGGGGAGGTGGCTGTGCTGTTCCTCTCGCACCTGCCGGGGACGTCGACCTCGTACGGTACCCTCGAGTGTCCGCGGCGCCCCGCCGTGCTCGATGACGTGGCGGTCCACAAGAGCGGCGTGGGCACCGCGTTCCAGGTCGCGTCGGATACGCCCGTGTCCGCGTACGACATCATGCCGTACGGCGGGGCGATCAGCTTCCTCCCGAGCGCGTCGCTCCTCCTGCCGCGCAGCACGTGGGGCACCAACTACTACGCCCTGGCGCCGCACGCGCTGGGCACCGGCGTGCTGTGGATGATGCTGGTCGCCGCCGAGGACGACACGACGGTGGAGCTCGTGCCCCGCGCGTCCCTGCCCGAGGGCGGCGGGGTGCCGGCCGCGCCGGCCAACGTCGCCACGCAGGTGACGCTCGGCGCCGGCGAGGTCGTGCAGTGGGTGGGCGCGGACCCGAGCGGCGCCGTGCTGCAGTCGAGCAAGCCGATCGGGGTGTGGACCGGCAACACGTACCTGCAGGTGCCGTCCGACACGTCGCCGAGCGGGGGCGGGCAGGACGCCGCCCACCAGCAGATCGCGCCGATCCGGGCCCTCGGCAGCGAGTACATCGGCGCCGGGGTGGTGTCGCGCCTGCACGATCTGCAGCCCGAGAGCGTCGTCTACCGCCTGCTCGGCGTGGCCGACGGCACGACGCTCGCCTGGGATCCGGCGCCGCCCGCGGACGCGCCGACGACCCTGGACGCGGGGGAGGTCAGCGAGTTCGAGACGACATCGCTGTTCTCGGTGCGCTCGCAGGACGGCGAGCACCCGTTCATGCTCACGCACTACATGCCGGGCGCTCCGTCCTCGACGCGGCCGGGCTGCGTGGACGAGATCCCGCTCCCCGGGCAGTCGTGCGCGCTCGGGGACGAGGAGTGGGTCATCCAGCTCCCGCCCGCGCAGTTCCTGAAGCGCTATGCGTTCTTCACCGATCCGACCTACGGCACGACCAACCTGGTGATCACCCGGGTGAAGGGGCCGAGCGGCTTCTCGGAGGTGGACCTGAGCTGCCTCGGCGAGGTGACCGGGTGGCAGCCGGTCGGGACCGGCGGGCAGTTCGAGGTGGCGCACGTCGATCTGAGCCGCGGGTTCGTCGGCGCGACCCCGGCGTGCGAGACGAGCCAGCACGAGGCGAGCAGCGCGGGGGCGTTCGGGGTCACTGTCTGGGGGACGGACTTCTTCGCCTCGTACGGGTATCCGGCGGGCGGGAACGTGGAGAGCATCAACGACGTGGTGGCGCCGCCGATACCGCACTAGGTCCGCGCGTCAGGGATCCTGCCAAAAAACCGATCGATGAGGGGCGGTCGCCGGATGCCGGCGCCCGTGGCGGTCAATCACCTCGTCCAGCAGCAGCGCGCGGCCATCGCCCAGCGACGGCGAGAAGCCGCCGAGCTGGTGGCCGGCGCAGGCCTGTGCGATCGGCGTGGCGCCGGCCGGCACCTCGTTGCCGGCGAACACCGCGGCCCCGCGTGCCCGGCGGGCGTGGGGTCACCCGGCGCTCGCCTTGGCCAGCGCATCCTCCAGCCTGTCGTTGCCCCAGAACATCTCGTCGCCGACGAAGAAGGTGGGCGCGCCGAATATCTTGCGGCGGATGGCCTCTTCGCTGAACGCCCGGAGCCTGGCCTTGCGCGCCTCTGCCTGGGCCTCTTGCACGTGCTTGCGGCCGTCCAGCCCGAGCTCATCGAGGACCTGCGCCGCCACCTCGTCGGTGTTGATGTCCTTGTCCTCGGCGAAGTTCAGCTGCATCACCCGCCGGCAGTAGTCGCCCACCCAGGGCTGCTCGGCAAAGGCGGCGGCCACGCGCATGGTGTGCACCGCCGCGCGCGGAAAGGTGGTGGGGCGGCGCCATGGCACGCCGTATCTGGCGCATGCTCGGGCGGTGTCCATGAACGCGTATTCGCCCTTTTCCTTCTGCAGCACGAAGGGCGAGGTGTCCCATCCCAGGCGCTTGAAGACCGGGCCCAGCAGGAACGGGCGCCAGACGATGTCGACGCGCGCATCCCGTGCCAGCGGCGTGATCCGCGAGATCGCGATGTAGCTGTAGTTGCTGCCGAAGTCGAACCAGCACTCGACCTGTCTTGTCATGGGTTCTCCTGTTCGTGGCGTTCAGTCGTAGACCACCAGGCAGCGCACTTCGATGCTGCGCCGCAAGGGCGCGCCGCTCGGGATGTGGGGCAGGTCGAAGGCGGCGTGGGGCGTGAAGCGCGAGGTGCCGCTCGCTTGCGAGTCAAACTGCTTGAAGACCAGCGCCTCGTGGGTGTCCATTTCCGAGAAGTAGGCCCAGCGGTGGCCGGGCGCGTGGTGCGACAGGTAGATCTCGCCGACCCGGCGCGGGTAGCGCAGCTCCGCGGGCACCAGGTCACCCACGTTCACGCTGGTGGCGTCGCACACCGCCAGCGGGGTATCCCTCACGACGCCGCCGATGGAGCGCCAGATGTTGACGATGCTGTAGCGGCGCACCGCGGCAGCGGCCTCAGGATCGTTGAGCACCAGGCGCAGGCGCCTGCGGCCGCTGTCTTCCGAGTAGTCGTTGTGCACCCGGCCCAACGCCGCGGCCGCGCTCGCGGCGCCGCTGCGGCCAAAGGTCAGGGGGGGCGGGCGGCCTTCCTCGCGCTTTCGCCGCAGGTGGTCGAACACGAAGCCGCGCGAGGCGCCGGTGACGAGGCAGGCCAGCTCCACGCATTCCGGGTAGTAGACGGCCTGGAGCGCCTCCTCATCATCATCGAAGTTGTGCAGGCGCGAAGGCGCGTCCCACAGCTCGAAGCCCTCGTGGTGGATGCGGGGCGGGGCGGGCGCGAGGCGCGCGTCGACGATCGGCACCTCGCGCAGGTCGTGCTCGAAGTTCTCCCGGGGCACTTCCGGGCCTGTGTCATCAAGGTGGATGACCGGCCGGGCGTCTGCCGGCTTCAGATAGCCCACCGTGCCGCGCACGAATGGCACACGCGGGCGAGATGGCGTGAACGCCGGCCCTCGGCTGCCACGCGGGGAGGAGGCGGGCGCTGGGGCGGCAAGCGTGGCGGGAAGGGAGGCCATGGACGTCAAGGACTTCTCCTCGTGAATGGACCGCAGGGGCGCGGCACACGTCCATTTCAGCTCACCGGCGATGGGCCTCAAGTGAGATTTCGGACGGTCTCGCATTCCTGGCACGCAAGTCAATGCGTGTCCGAGGCGGCCTGGCGGCGTATCCACTGGCACACCCGCTGCACGTCGGGCGTGGGGCTGGGCTCGGATTGGACCAGCCAGTACTGGTAGGACGATGTCCACTGCCCCTGGTCCCATCCCAGCGCCTCCAGGCTGCCGGCCTTGACCAGCGGTGCGACGAGGGCCGAGCGGCCCAGCGCCACGCCCCGCCCGCTGGTGGCGGCATGGATGAGCTGGTCATACTGGTTGAAGCGGATGATGCCCCGGGGCTTCAGCCGTTCCAGCCCCATCAGCTTGAGCTTCTCGTTCCATTGCAGCCAGGGCTGCTTCGGCTCGTCGAGCTCCAGCAGTACGTGCTGCTTGACCACCTCGGCCGCCGGCCGGCCGCGCAAGCGCAGCGACGGATGGGCCACGGGCACCAGCGTCTCTCCAAACAGGGGCACCGCGCCTTCCGGCGCGGCGCTGGGCGCGCAGTAGCGGATGGCGATGTCCACGCCTTCGGCGCGCAGGTCCATCAGCTTGTTGCTGGTGGCGATGCGCACGTCCACGTCCGGCAGCTCTTCGTTCAAGGCGCCCAGGCGCGGCAACAGCCACAGGCCGACCACGCCGATGCTGGCGGTGATCGTCACCGGCTGCCTCTCGTGGCGCTTGTGTATCGCCGCCATCGCGTCCTGAAGCTGTTGCACTGCCATATCGGCCACCTTGAAGAACCTCTCGCCGTCGGCCGTGAAGCGGATCGACCGGTGGCCGCGCACCAGCAGCTTCACGCCAAGCGCCTCTTCCAGGGCCGACACCTGGCGGCTGACGGCAGATTGGGTCAGGCACAGGTCCTCGGCGGCGAGGGTGATGCTCATGCGCCGGCCGACGGCGACGAAGCCCTTGACGAGATCCAGCGAAGGAAGCCGGGCGAGAGGCAGTGACATGCGCAGCGCTCATGTGACGTGGACGTCAAGGATTGTGGGACGGCCGCCCGCCCGTCAAGCGGGTGGTTGAAGGCAGCCACGGTAGCTCACGGTGGTGACCTCGCTCACGCCAAGATCGGCCAACATCTCAATTTTGTGGATTCCCTCACGCGAGCGAGATCGCACAGGGGAGATGATGTCCACTCGATTCCGACCCAGAGGCTGAAACGAAATTTTCTTGACAGGCGCACGGTGTCAGCTCAGGGGGACATCGATGGCGCCGCGGGCGGCGGGCGATTGCCGCAGGCCTTCGTACCAGCGGCGCAGGTGCGGGTCACCCTGCCGGACGCGCGCCCTCGTCCCACGCCGGCAGCGCGGAGCGGTCGCCTGGATCGCGCTGGCTGCTGGTCCACGCCCTCGCTGTCTCGGCCCGCCGCCAGGACGTCGGGTTGCCCCACCTGGGTCGGGTTGTTGGCGTGATGCCGGACGTCGGGCCGCGCACGGGTACGGCGGCGACGCCGCATGCTACGAAGATGGCCATGAACGGCGAGC
This sequence comes from Sorangium sp. So ce176, assembly GCF_051519835.1. Classification (NCBI taxonomy): domain Bacteria; kingdom Pseudomonadati; phylum Myxococcota; order Polyangiales; family Polyangiaceae; genus Sorangium; species Sorangium sp. So ce176. The sequence continues at coordinate 6,591,897 of NZ_CP150371.1, read as the reverse complement.
GCGAGCAAGAGGAAGCGGGGAGCTCGGCCTCTGGCCCGCCCGCGCGACGTCCAGAGAGGGTGGAGGTGAGCGACATCGAACGAGAGATCAGGGCACCGAGGCTGATCTACATCATCGGCTGGACCGTCGAGCTCGTGGTCTTTCTCTCCGTTCTGGGGGGCATCGTCTGGGTCCTCCTGCGAACTTGCAGCGTTGTCGACTAGAATCGGCTCGTGCGGGGAGCGTCGCAGCGCGCGCCGACCTCCGTAACCCGCTTGGGGCGATCCTGATGACCGCGGGATCGCTGCTTGGACCTGGCCGCCTCAGGGAGGGCTACCGCGAGGTCGGCGGCGCGCATCGTCCGTGGTGGCTCCCATCGGAGCCGCTCCCTTGCTGGCGTCGAAGGCGCACGGCAGCGTCGACGCCGCGCGCGTTCGGTCTTGCCTTGCGTGCGGCGAACCCGCCGGGTAGAATGTGAACCAGATGGTTCAGCATTCTGTCGCCCGCCTCGACGCCTCGTTTGCCGCGCTTTCCGACGCAACTCGGCGCGGCGTTCTGGAGCAGCTCGGACGTGCGGACGCTTCGATCACGGAGCTTGCCGAAAAGTTCCACATGACCCTCACGGGCATGAAGAAGCACGTCGGCGTCTTGGAGCGAGCCGGGCTGGTCGTCACCGAGAAGGTCGGGCGCGTGCGGACCTGCAGGCTCGGCCCGAGTCGGCTCGAGGCAGAGACGGCCTGGATCGAAGGGTACCGACAGGTCTGGGCCTCACGCTTCGACGAGCTGGACAAGGTCATCGAGGCACTGAAACAGAAGGAGAAGGTCGATGAACGCAAGAAATGACAGTGAGCTCAACGCCACCAGGAACCCCACCACCGTGGAACCGAAGTCCGAGCGCGAGGTCGTCGTCAGGCGGACCTTCAACGCGCCGGCGCGCATCGTTTTTCAGGCGTGGACCACGCCCGCGCTGTTCAAGCAGTGGTGGATACCGAAGTCGGCGCCGTGCTCCCTGCTCTCTTACGATGCGGATATCCGTACTGGAGGGGGCTACCGCCTCGTGTTCAGCGTCGACGGCACGAAGACGATGGCGTTCTTCGGCAAGTACATCGAAGTGACACCGCACTCCCGGATCGTCTGGACGAACGACGAGAGTGGCGAGGACGGGGCCGTGACGACGGTGACCCTCGAGGAGAAGGGCGACAAGACGCTGCTGGTGCTGCACGAGCTCTACCGCACGAAGGAAGCTCGCGATGCTGGCCTGGCCTCGGGGGCGTACGACGGGATGGAGGAGACGTTCGGCCAGCTGGACGAGGTGCTCGTCACCCTGGGCGCCAAGGGAGGAGCGTCGTGACGTCGTGGCGTCTCGCAGGCCGTTGAAACACGGCCGGAGGCAAGCGCGAGAAAGGCAGCCCGTTGGAAGCTAGGCAGGACTTCGGGGATCCCATGGGCCCTCGTCCCCCGGCTTGATGCGGCGCCTCGGCAGGACGACGCGCCCCACGTCGGTCACCGCGCCCGGCTGCGCGTCCCCCGGGAGCGTCGCGGCGTCGTGGGGCGAGCTCATCGGATCCGACGGCATGCAGAGGAGCACGACGCGCTCTTCCCCGCTTCCACGCGCGCGCGGACTCCCGGAGGCTCCGCGTCGAGCGGGCGCGGCACCGGGGGCCCCTCGCTGACGGAGACGCGGTAATCGCCCGGCGGGAGCCCCGCCTGCGCGAAGCTCCCGTCGGCCTCGGTCGAGGCGAGCGCTCCGGGGGCCCCTCGGGATCCCATCATCGCGGGCGCGTACGCGCGGACGGCGGCGCGGACCGGGTTCTTGTCGCTGTCCACGACCCGGCCGCGGATCGTCAGCCCGGCGCGCACGGTCCACACGAGGTCCTCGATGTCCGAGTCGCCCACCTCCAGGGCCGCGTAGGTCGGCTCGGACACGTGCTGCGCGCAGCCCACGAGCACCTCGTAGGAGCCGCGGCGCAGGCCCTCGAAGAGCACCGAGCCGTCGGCCTCGATGGCGGCGACCTCGCCCCCACCGTTCGCCTGGAGCCGGGCGAGCCGCACACGGCGTTCCGAGAGGCGGGCTCGGGGGCGCACACGCATCAGGGCGCGATCGCCCTGTCAGGGCGCGAACTCGGCCACGAAGATGTCTGATCGGTTGCGGTCCCCGACCAGGGTGCTGCCCGAGATGTCGAGAGTTCCAGAGTAAGGTGCCTGCGAGCGGCCCGCAGCCGAAATCGTACGAGCCGGAGAACCAACCGGCGACCGCGATGTCCCCGCGGGGAGAGGCGGCGACGCTGAACACCTCGCCGAAGATGTCCTCCGTGAGCGGTTGGGCCCAGATCGTCTTGCCGGTCGGGTCGAGCTTCAACACGTACGGGCTCGGAAAATTCCCGGGCGGAGTGACCGGGCCGGTGCCCAGATCGACGGTGCCAGAGAGGGTGCCGCCCAGGATGACGTTGCCCGCGTCATCCACCGCGAGGTGAGCCGCGCCGTCGAACCCGAGGCCGAAAGCCCTGCTCCAGACCGGGTGCCCGCGCTGGTCGAGCTTGATGACCGCCCAGTCGTGGGACCGGTCGCTCGCTGTGTGCAGCCCGACACCGAAGTCGACGCTGCCGGTGAAGGTCGCCACGACGAAGACATCGCCCGCGGCGTTGGTTGCCACCTCCCTGATCGACGTGGCTCCGATGAGGCTGCCGAACACCCGGCTCCAGAGGCCGTTGCCGTCGTGGTCGAGCGTCGCGACGAAGCCGGAGCACACGCTTGAAACGTTGGTGATCGGACCCGCCCCGAGGTCGAAGGTCCCGGCGAAATTCCCTCCCAGCACGATGTTGCCCGCTCGGTTCACCGCGAGATCGGCCAGATGCTCGGTGCCAGCCATCTCGCCTTCGTCGTCCGATGACGGTGAGCCGAAGGATTTGACCCAATGCTGCGGAGGATCCGAGGGGCGGCCCGATCCAGGGCCGGTCTCCGGGAAGCCGCCCGCCGCGCCGGCCGCGTCATCGCCAGGCATGGACACCTTGCCACCGCAGCCGGGCAGCGACGAGAGCGCCGACAACCCCGACGCGAGCGCGAGGCACAGGGCAAGCGGGCCACGAGGAATACCTCTGTGCATGACATGGACCCTTTCCAGTTGTCTTCTGGAGGAACGTCCGGATCTCCAGACGACTGTCAATCTACACCGTGCGCGACCGGACGCAGCTCGCCGCTCGCGAAACGGCGACCCTCGCTCCTCTTGCCCGGGCGCATCGCCGATGCCCAGGCAACGGAGCTGTTTTTGCGTGAGGCGCGCGCTGCAGTGCAGCGGAAGGGCGATCACATCGTCCGCATCCACGACGTCGGCAGGCTCGAGCATCCCCCTCGCTTGCTTGCCAGGCGACATGCGGCGCTGACAGCTCGAGCACCCTCGCCGTCGTGCTCGGGACGTCACCACCTGCCTGTTCGAGCCGTCGTTTCGCCATTGCCAGGCGACTCTACGCACTCGGCTGTCTTCCTCAAGGACGCTTCGGAACGCGGTCAGCGGAGCAGCTGCCACCATGGGCGACGGCGTGCTCGGCGCGAGGCGCCGGAGCCGCTGGCTCGTCGATGGCGTGATGGCACGCCCGCTCGTCGCGGTGCCACGTGGCACGTGCCACGTGCCACGTGCCAGCCGACCGGGGTGAGCATGACCGCGAGATGGAGGGACCTCCGCGCACGGAGATGGAGGGACGCGCAGCGCCGAGCGAGTAGCTCGTGCGTCAGAAGGGGGGGATCCCTCAGCGTCGTTACGAGACAGGGGCGCGAGAGGTAGCTCCGCCAGCCTGCGCACGGGGGCGAACCGTCCGCGGGCGGATCGAGGACCGTCCACGTACCGTCCGGGGAACGGTCCGCGAGGAGCCGCCGCCTGGACCCTCTCGATCGACACAGCTTCGAGCGCTGGCACGTAGGCTGCTCTGCCCTGAGCGCGGATCGCGCCGGCCCGTGTGAGAGCGAGCCGGCGTGCGACGGGATCTGCCTGCGCGGGGTCTCCTTCGCAGCGAGGCGAGAGTTCGTGGACTGGCCACATGCGTGACCGTTCGCTCGTTTTTGCTTTTGATGAGCATGTGCCTTGATGAGGAGAGTCTTGTGATGAGTAACAAACCAAGATCGAAAATTCGACCGCCCGAGCCGTCCATGGCTTCGCGGGACGGTGCCGGAGTCGAGCCGCGCGCGACGCGATCCTCGACGCGCTCCATGGCATCGAGGCGTGAGGCGCTCGTGGGCGCGCGCGCCGCGGCAGCTCTCGTGGTTTCATGCGTCGCGATGGCCAGCTTCGCGGGTTGTCATGGCGACAGCAAGATTCCGCAGGTCGAGCAGGTCGCACAGGTCGGGCAGCAGCAGACCTACGTCCCGCCCGACCCCGCGCATGTCTTCACCGACCTCGCGCCCGCCGCGCACATCTTGCCGGCGACCGCGCGCGACTACCTGCCGGGCTCTGGCGAGGTCGGGGCGGATGGCGCCTACCACTACGCGTTGCCGCTCGAGGTTCCCCCGGGGCGCGGCGATGTGACGCCGCAGCTCTCTCTCGGGTACTCGAGCCGCTCGGGCAACGGCCCGCTCGGCGTTGGATGGAATGTCGGCGGGCTCTCGACGATCCACCCGTGCGACGCGATCGTCGCGACCGATGGGATCGCCGCCGAAGGCGACCGGCTCTGCCTCGACGGCGCGCTGATGGTGCAGATCGGAGCGTTCGAGTTCCGCACCGAGAACGACATGATCGCCAAGATCGTGCGCCTCGGCGACTCGGATTTCAACTGGAAGGTGTACCTGAAGGATCATCGGATCCGGTACTACGGAAGGACATACAGTTCCGATGGTAACGACGACAAGGTGCACAGCTTCCCGCTGGCCGAGGAGCACGATCGCTCCGGGAACATCGCGCGCTACCTGTACAAGGACACTGCGCCTCCCCTCGTCCAGTCGATCCAGTACACCTTTCACAGCGGCGGCGCCGCGGCGCAGCGCGAGATCGTGTTCAACTACAAGGCACGCCCCGATCCGATCGCGCGCCGCGTGAGCGGCGAGGCGTTTCGCTGGGACGAGCTGGTCGACACGATCGTGATGAAGGCGCCGAACCCCGACGCCAAGGCCACGGTATGGACCTACTCCCTGGGTTACGAGACCAGCCCCGACACCGGCTACTCGCGGCTGACGACGGTGGCGCGCTGCGGGGCGGCGGGCGGCTGCTCGTATGCGCGCGAGTTCGACTACTCCAGGTGGAGTGAGTTCGGTGGGGAGCGGTTCGAAGACAAGGTGACGTCGTTCCCTGGTGATCCGCTGGACCCTGCGTCGCCGATGCTGGTAGCGGACGTCGACGGCGACGGTGATGATGACGTGGTGTACCAGGATGCCACGGGCCAGCACCGCATCCACATCGGAGCCGGCGAGCTGCCGCTCTCGGGCTCCTTCGACGTGTCAAACATCGGCTTCATGGGGCAGTCGCAGCCCGTCGACATCGACGGAGACGGCGCGAGCGAGATCGCCGTGCTGGTGCTGCACGGGACCGAGGAGGATATCGAGGAGGCGGACACCGCGGCGGAGTTCCAGGCGCTCTACCATTACGAGATCTGGCGGTGGAACAAGGACGCCCTGGACTTCGAGCTCGTCCCGGGCGTGCTCCCGCCGAACGCCGCGACGGTCGCCCCTGACGCCTACACCGACCCGACGTGCCGCTTTGGAGACATATTCGGGGCCTGTGATCACCTGTTCTTCGCTGACCTCAACGGAGACATGCTCCCGGACATCGTCAAACCGTGGGACGCATCCGTCGACGGGGTATATCAGCCGACAAGTTTCGAGATCTACATCAACATCGGCGGCACGTTCGGTCCGCCGGCGACTCTGCCGCTCGCGCTCGCACCGCATCAGCGGCTCGCGTATCATACCTGGTTCCACGCGACTGTCCGCGACGGGCGGCATTTCGTCCGCTACCTGCGCTACCACGACTGCGCCTCGTGCACGCTGGAGTATGACTCGTGGATCGTGGGACTGCGCGCCGACGGAACAGCCGAGACGCTCCCTTTCGGCGATGACCCATGGCACGATGGAACCACCGGGCCGAAGCCGACCGACATGGACCCCGACGGAGACGGGGTGCGCGAGCTCCGGTGGCTGGCGGCGACCGATCCCTGGTATCCGAGCCACCTCATCCCGATACGCGCCGACATCGACGGCGACGGGCGCGAGGATGTCGTCCTCCACGACAAAAACGCGGACACGATCTCGATCCTGCTGTCGAAGACCCTGGCCAACTCGTCGGCGCCGGTGTACGCGCTGTCCAAGACGCTGACCCACAACCGAGATCTCGCGAAGGTCGTCACCGGCGACTTCGATGGCGACGGTCGCGTCGACATCGCGGGCATCGAGAGCGGCGCCGACAGCAAGCTCGTGATCTGGCCCCAGTTCAACGAGTGGCAGAACGTCGGGATCGCGACGTTTGACGTCGATCTGCTGATCAGCGTCCGCGATACGGACGGCGCGTTCCTGAAGCGCGAGGACATCGTCTACCGGAACGATACGCCGACGGTTATGGTGTCCGACGTGCTTGAGAGCGCCAACGCTCCGGCGGCGGCGGCGGACTGCTCGTCCTCCTATCCCGTCGTCTGCATGAATCGCGGCATCACCGTCGTGGCCGAGCACGCCACCTACAAGCCGACGATGTGGGCCTTCCCGTCGGAGCGGCGGACGCGGTACTCGTACTTCTACCCGTACATCGATGCGCTGGGCCGTGGCTTCCTCGGGTTCCAGATGATCCGGTCGTGGGAGCCCGAGCTGGCCGTCGAGAGCGAGGTTCACTTCAGGAACACGGACCGCGTAGTTACCCAATATCCGTTCGCGTTCATCCCCTCGTCGACGCTCACCACCACGCTCATCCTCGACGTCGAGCTATTCGGGCAGCAGCTCCCGGAATCGACGGCGCTCGCGCGCGTCGTCAAGACCGATCACAGCTTGACGTATCGTGCTCTCAATGGCGGACAGACCTACGTCGTCAACAAGGAGATAACCACCGAGCTCGAGTGGGAAGAAGACGTCGAGGTGGTCTGGGATCCGACGAACGTCGGCATGGTGGACTATCTTGGCGGCGTCGTGACCCCCCAGTCCGCGCCTCGCATGCGCACGATCGATCCGACGTTCGACGACTACGGCAATGTGATCGCGCAGGTCGCGACGACCGAGGGTGGGGTCCGCAGCGAGTTCACGCTCGGCTACGAGACGGCGAACACGACCTCGTGGCTGGTCGATCTGCCGAAGGACTATCGCTTCCGGTCGTGGACACCGAGCCTGCACAACGCGCCGTCCTACCGGCACGTGCGGTTCCAGCACGACCCGCAGGGACGGCTGACCACGCAGTGGATCGAGCCGACCAGCACGGACGACGACATCAAGCAGACGATCACGTACGAACGCGATCCCGCGTACGGCAGCTACGGCCAGGTGACGGGCGTGACGCGGACCGCACCGGGGGTCGTCGAGCCGCGGTTCATCGGCGTCGACTGGCACGACTGGACCGGTGAGCAGATCTTCCCGTCGCGGGAGTGGAACGGGCTCGCGCACACGACCACGTTCGTCCACCATCCGGCCTACGGGTTGCTGCTCGCCGAGGCCAACCCCGATGGGGTCGAGACCTTGTACCAGTACGACGATCTCGGGCGCCCGCGCGGGAAGGCGGTCGAGGGAGGAGACAGCGTCGAGCTGACCTACGCCGAGCGGATGGGCCTGACGATGCCGACGCTCGAGGTGACGGCGACGACCGCGTCCGGGGACGTCCGCTCGACGGTGTTCGACAAGGTCGGGCGGCCGACGATGCGCACCGTCCGTGGCATGGACGGAAACGTCAAGCAGATGACGATGACGTATAATGTGCTCGGGTACCTGCACGGCCGCTCGAACTGGAACGACGGCCTGGGAAATCCCCCTCTGACGCAGCACTGGTACGACACGCTCGGGCGCCCGCGCCGCATCGACCGTCCGGGCGGTACCGAGATCGAGACGACGTACCCCGGCCAGTTCGAGGCGACTCACCACGACGCCAAGGGCGCCGCGAAGCGCCAGGTCGTGGACAAAGACGGCCGCCTCATCGAGACGTATGCCGTCGTCGATGGGGTGGAAGTCCTGTCGTCGCAGGTCGTGTACAAGCCGTTCGACCTTCCGGGGATCACCCGCGACGCCGACGACAATGCGACCGAGCTCTTCTATGACCAGCTTGGCCGCAGGATCCGCGAGGAGGACCCGAACGCCGGCACGACGCGGCTGTTCTACAACGGCTTCGGTGAGATCCGCCGCGCCGAGCGCGGCACGGGCACGGTCGACGCGACGGTCATGAACCGCGATGTGCTCGGTCGCATCCACACGATGAATACGGTCGGCGGCATCGTGACCCTCACCTGGGACGCCCCCAACGGCACCGGCAAGCTCGACAAGGAGTTCAGCGCCGACGGCATGCGGGTGGTGTATAGCTACGACGAGGCGGGGCGGGTCAGCGGCAGCAGGTGGTGGAAAGGGGATGGGAGCGAATGGTTCGATCTCGACGTGGAGCGAGACGAATACGGTCGGGTCATCAAGACCATCTACCCGCAGGCGAACGGGCAACGCCTCACGATCGCGAACGTGTATGACGGCGCGTACGTGGAGCGGGTGGAGGACGTGACGGATCCGGCGAATCCGGAGCGGCTCTGGACGATCACCGAGCGCGCGGCCGACGGAGCGCTCAGCGCCGGCGAGTTCGGCGACGGGCTCGCCTACTACGCGGCCCAGTACGACGAGATGGGGCAGCCGACTCGCCTGCAGGCTTACCGCAGCCCGAGCGACTACCTGATGGACATCGAGTACACGCCCGACGCGAACGGCAACGTCGAGCGGCGCGAGGATCACGTCGTGGGCCGCGTCGAGACGTTCGGGTACGACGAGCTGCACCGGCTGCGGCAGTGGACCAACACGCGCGGCGCGACGTCGCTCTCGCGGAGCTTCGTGTACGATCGGATCGGCAACCTCGAGAAGGTGCTGAGCGGCGCGACCGTCCTCGAGGAGTTCGTCGATCGAGGCGTCGCTGGTCCGCAGAAGCTGGATCACTCGACTGGCGGCGTGACGTACGACTACGACCACCGCGGGCGCCAGACCCGGGCTGGCAATCGCACCATCGTGTACAACGCGTTCGACTTGCCGCGACAGGTGACGCAGGGTGGAACCACATGGTACTACCAGTACACGGCGTCCGGCGAGCGCTTCCGCGAGGTCGATTCGCTCGGCTTTCTGGAGCGCATCTACGTCGGCGGCCTGTACGAGCGGTACGGCCAGACCCATATCCATCACGTGCACGGGCCTGATGGACCGGTGGCCGACATCATCGTCAACGCCAGCGGCCGCCGCGTGAGCTACGTGGTACCCGACGCGCTCGGGAGCACCGCCGTGCGGTTCGACGAGACGCTCGCCCCGGGCGCAGCGCCGGAGCGGTTCCACTACGAGCCGTTCGGTCGCCGTATCGGGGCCGACGGGAGCGCGTGGGCGGGCTCATGGGGGGCGCAGACGCTCGGCTTCGCGGGCGTCGAGCAGGCCCGTCTGGGACTCATCCAGATGGGCGGCCGGGCGTACGATCCGGTCCAGCGCCGCTTCCTCAGCCCGGACCCGCTGGTGAGCGATCCGTACTTCGACCAGGCGAGGCACCGCTACAGCTACGTGCACAACAACCCGGCGACGCTCACCGACCCGACCGGCTACTCACCGGGCGGCCCGTGGGGACCGGTCCCGCCTGCCTGGTTGTGCGGCTACGTCAGCCCGATCCAGCTCTCGTTCGGGGCCTACTCGGGCGGCAGTCCGCTGCCGCAGTTCCAGCCGCGCGCGAGCTTGCCCGACGTGACGCCGGATTCGTACCGCAGCGCCACGCCGGCGGGCCCGCAATACACCGGGCCGGGGTACGCTGGCGGCGACAGGGTCGCGCGGATGCTCATCGATTACGGCGTCGACGCCTGGCTGCAGGAGAACGGCGACACCGCGATCAATGTCTCGCTCGGCGTCTCGTACGTCGCGCTGACGGTCGCCACGTACGGCATGGCGGCCGAGGCCGGCGTGTTCGCCGCCATGAGCGCCCGCGTGGCGAGCTTCGGGGCGACCTCATCGCGGGCGGTCACGGGTGTCGCCGGCGTGGTCGGCGAGGGCGCGCGCCGCTACGGCAACCAGGTCACCCGGTGGGGCGCACAGATCTCGAGCGCGGGCAGGGCTGCAAGGGGAGCGCCGGAACTTGGCGGGTTCGCTCGAGGAATAAGTGTCGACGAGATCCAAGCGATCAATCGGGGCTTTGGCGGGTCGACGACCCTTGCGGGGCACCCATCCGCGGCGCTCGCAGCCGCCGCTCGACAGCAAGGTTTCTTCAACAAGGCCGCTGCGATGATCAGGGATATCGCTGGGGGGCATATGTTCGACGACGCAAATAAGAGAACCGCCCTGGCGGTATACGAGACATTGGCGACCCGAAATGGTATTATGAGCGGTGTGTCCAATGACCGGGTTCGTGCGGTTATTGGTCAAGTGGCGCGTCGCGAACTCAGGACCATCGAGGAGATCGCGGCTAGACTGCGAGGATATTAATGGACACAGATGACTACAAGCTCATTCCAGTGGTGGCAAGACGCCTCGGCCTCAGTCCAATTCCAGCGCAGTGGAAAGGAATCGATGTGGTTCTCCCGATCTTGGAGCGCATGCGCCGCGACGGGGCGATGGTCCTCCTAAAGATTGATGGTGGTAGAGGCTTGTCCGACAACGGCCCATACACCATCCTTGCTTCAGGTGGGCCGCTCAAGGGTGATTTTATTCGCGTGGACGTGTCGTCGATTGAGGATGGGATCGCACAGGTGGTGGTGGAGTACGCGAGAAAGTGCTGGGGTTTCGTTGAGCCATCGTAAGGGGCTGGAGCCTCGCAGACAGAGCGCATGACCGAATAAGCGTTTGCTCGAGCGCGAGCGACTCCGGATCATCCGGGTCGGCGTTCGAGCAAACGTCCCCTCCACTCACCCATGCTCTCGGACCGTCACCGGCTGGCCGGTCCCATCTCCTGGTCTGACTCCCCCCACGCCGCCATGACACGCGCTCGTGTCGTGGAACCTGTCGACGGTCCCCCCGAACTTCGCGATCTGCCCGTCGCGCGCCACCACGAACATCGCTGAGAGCGCGCCGCTCGGCGCCGGCAGGGCGGCGCCCCCGGCGGCTCCGTCAGAGGTCACCCCTTTGCGCCGTCGCGCATGTTCCCGTCGCTCGGCGTAAGGCGTGACGTTACCTACAACCTATAACGTTTCGTGGACGCGCCAGGCTCCGGTCTATGATCGCGTCCTGGCCGAGCTGCGCCGGGGACGTAAGACCAGCCACTGGATGTGGTTCATTTTCCGCAGCTACACGGCCTGGGTTTCAGCGCCATGGCTAGAAGGTATGGTATCGCTTCGAAGGCCGAAGCCGAAGGCTATCCGCAGCACCCGACGCTCGGCCCGAGATTGCTCGAGTGCACTCGCCTCGTGAACCAGATCGAGGGGTGTTCGCTGCACGACATCTTCGACATCCCGGATGATGTCAAATTCTGCTCGTCGATGACCCTGTTCGCTCGCGTGGCGCCGGACAAGGAGACATTCCTCGCGGCGCTCGACAAGTATTGCGGTGGCGAGCCCTATCCGCGAACGCTCGCGCTGCTCGAGTAGGACTGGCCACGCGCCGCGCAGCGCGGCGGCCCTGGCCTCGCCGGGCGCGGGCTGGAGGCAGATCCACCGGTTCGGCGGCCGTCCGTCAGTACCCCCGGAGCTGGTCCGCCTCCTGACCGTGCTCGCGGCCTCCCTGGCCGTCGCCCCATGTTGGTAGCACGCTGGCACGCTGGCACGCTGGCACGCTGGCACGCTGGCACGCCCGAGAAGGCGAGGTCGACGTCGCTCATGGTCCCGTGCTCCGGGTCGAGCGGGACTCAGCGGGCCCGTCCGGCGACCGGGAGAGACCACGGGGATGACCTCGTGACCAACGTCGATCCCGAGGAAAGCAACGCTGCGGGCCGGGTCTACGCTGACAGAGGCAAACTTCGGCAATTCCGCTCGGTTCGCTCCCTTCATGAGCTGGTGTGCAAATTGCTTTACTCGCAGGAGCTGCAAGGAAGGCGGGCAGGCGCCGCGCGTCCAAGGTGGCTCGGCTCCGTTCGCGCGGAGCGGGCAGCTCGCCTCGAGGCGCGCCGGCGGTGAGCCCGCAACCCTCGCACCCAGCATGGCGGCCAGATGCCGCGTTCACCGCGCTGAATCGTAAAGAGCACAATAAGGATTCATGTCAAGATGATGATGAAGAATAGAAGACCTTTGTCCATGAGCCTGCGCAAGGCGGGGGGCCGGAGGATCGGCTCCTGGCTCGCGTTGAACTCCGTCGCGCTGTCCCTGCTCGGGTGTGCGGGAGAGCTGGCGAGCGAGCAGGACGCTGACGGCGCCGAGGTCGCGGCGATCGCACAAGAGTTGCGCGACGACGACACGGCGATCCACGCCGTGACCGACGAGCCTGTCCTGAGCGTGGATGGGGAGCACGCCTGCGCGGTGAGACCGGACGGCACGGTGAATTGCTGGGGGATCTACGGCGACGGCGAGGATGCAGACGCCGACCCGACCGGTACGTACCTCCAGGTGAGCACGGGCTGGGCTCACAGCTGCGGGGTGAAGACGAACGGCACAATCCATTGCTGGGGGAATAATGCATTTGGCAGGGCCACTGATCCGGTCGGTACATTCCTCCAGGTCAGCGCGGGCTCCAGTCTCACGTGCGGGCTCAGGACGGACGGCACGATCCATTGCTGGGGGCTCGGTGCTTCTGCCATGGCCACGGATCCAACGGCCACCTATGTCCAGGTCGTCGTGGGCTCAAGTCATTCTTGCGGGCTGAGGACGGACGGCACGGTAGACTGCTGGGGGGCGTACTGGGTGAACCTGAGCCCGAGCGAGCACAACGAGATATTGCCCACGGATACCTTTGTACTGCTCACCGCGGGCATCGCCAACACGTGCGGGATCAGGACCAACGGCACGGTCCTCTGCTGGGGTACCAGCGTCACCCCCCAGCCCGCGAATCCGTCGGACACCTTCATCCGGGTCGCCGCAAGCGAAGTCAGCACCTGCGGCGTGAGGACGAACGGCACGGTCGACTGCTGGGGGAACGGCGTCACGGGGGGCACCACGGAGCCCGCGGGGCTTTTCACGCAGATCAACCCGGGCACGGAGCTCCACTGCGGGCTGCAGACAGACGGCAAGATCACCTGCTGGGGGCCGACGTGGTCCGCTCCGGGCAGCTCGGAAATCTTCGGTCGCCTCGAGGTCGCGGTCTCGGCGGGCGACCAGCACACCTGCGCGCTGAGGCCGGACAGCACAGTGAGCTGCTGGGGGAGCGACGCTCATGCCCAGTCCACGGAGCCGACCGGAACCTACAGGCAGATCGCCACGGGCAGGAATCACACGTGCGGCGTGAAGACGAACGGCACGGTGAACTGCTGGGGACTTGACTTGGACGGCCAGGGTTCAGACCCCTCGGGCACCTACAAGCAGGTCAGCACGGGGGGGATTCATAACTGCGGTGTGAAGACGAACGGCACGGTCCACTGCTGGGGAAATAACACCGCAGGCCAGGCCGCGGATCCGACGGGCACCTTCAGGCAGGTCAGCGCGGGCTACTGGCATAGCTGCGGCGTGAAGACGGACAGCACGGTCGACTGCTGGGGCAACAACACCGGCGGCCGGGCCACGGACCAGGCGGCCGGCTTCGCGCAGGTCAGCGCCGGCACGGACCACACGTGCGGGCTGAAGACGAACGGCGAAGTGGACTGCTGGGGGACCGGCGCCGATGGTGAGGCAGCGGACCCGACGGGCACCTTCACGCAGGTCAGCGTGGGCGATGACCACAGCTGCGGGCTGAAGGCGGATGGTTCGGTGTATTGCTGGGGGCGTAACAATTACGGCCAGTCCTCGCCGCCTGCTGTCAAGTTCTCCCATATCAACGCGGGCAACAACCACACCTGCGGGCTCGCGGAGGATGGACGCGTGTATTGCTGGGGGTACAACTTCTCGGCGCAGTCCGCGCCGCCGAGCAAGATGTACACGGCCGTCGGTACGGGCGACGAGCACAGCTGCGGTATCAGGTCGGATGGCAGCATCGATTGCTGGGGGCGCAACGACCTGAACCAATCCTCGGAGCCCCCTGGCAACTTCATCGAGATGACCGGCGGCATCGGCTATACCTGCGCATTGAAGGCGCTCGGCGGGGTGCTCTGCTGGGGGAAGGACGATCATGGCCAGTCCACCGAGCCTTCTGGAACCTTCTCCGACATCGACGCGGGGTACTCCCACGCCTGCGGCATGAAGACCGACGGCACGGCGGACTGCTGGGGGGACAACGCATTCGGCCAGACCGACGTCCCGTCGGGAAGCTTCTTCCAGGTCAGCGCAGGCGGTTACCACACCTGCGGCGTGAAGGTGGGGGGCGCGGTGGACTGCTGGGGGAACAGCATAGAGGGCCAGGCGGCGGATCCGGCCGGCTCCTTCTTCCAGGTCAGCGCGGGCGGCGATCATAGCTGCGGCGTGAAATCTGACTACACGGTGGACTGCTGGGGGAGAAACACTTCTGGCCAGGCCACGGAGCCGTCTGGCTCCTTCTTCCACGTCACGGCGGGCGAAGCGCACACCTGCGGGTTGAGGACGGACTACACGGTGCACTGCTGGGGCTTGAACGACTATGGGCAGAGCACCGACCCACCGGGGACCTTCTTCACGATCCGCGCGGGCGGTCGTCATACGTGCGGGAGGACGACGGACGGTACCGTGTACTGCTGGGGCCGTAACCAATACGGCCAGACCTTGCCGCCGCAGGAACTCTAGGCGAGCACGGCGACGCGCCTTGCCGAGCGGACCAGCTCCGCCACGCGCGCCTCGTCGTGGCTGATGTCGCGAATGTCGTTCATCGGGGGAGTTCATGCCCGCGAGGGCGGCCTGGCATCCGGGCTCTGCCCGACAGCGTGGCGCTGTCCAAGACCCTGTTCGCGTCCCGCAACATGGACCACCCGATGCAGAGGGATGCAGAGGATCGAGCACACGCGCGGCCACCTCACGATCGAGGGGAAGTCCATCGCGATCGGACGCATTGCCGACGTCGCATCCAATCTCTGGGCAGAGCGGTCGCAGATCCTGGATGTGGATGGCGGGGTGTTCCACACCATGCACTCGAATGCCGTGATGTCGTTCGATGTGCTGGTGACGCTGATCGCCCGCTTGCAGCAGGACGCCGCCTCTGCAGCCCGCGTCTGAGAGCGCGCATAGGGGCGCACCGAAATGCGCGCTCCCTCGATCGGCGATGAGGCGGGCGCGGGCGCTCGCCCCGCGCAGCAGCGCGAGAGCGAGCGCCACAGGCAACCTGGTTCACTCGCCCAGGAGATCCAGCCTCGAGCCTGGCACCATCCTGTAGTCACCGACCCCCAACCCCTGCAGATCGCTCGTGAACTCGAACGGACCGAACACGTGGACCACCTCGCCGCTCGTGCCACCGGCGCCGCTCGTGCCGCCTGCGCCGCCGTCGCCGCTCGCGCCGCCTGCGCCGCCGTCGCCGCTCGTGCCGCCTGCGCCGCCGTCGCCGCTCGTGCCGCCTGCGCCGCCGTCGCCGCTCGTGCCGCCTGCGCCGCCGTCGCCGCTCATGCCGCCTGCGCCGCCTGCGCCGCCTGCGCCGCCTGCGCCGCCGTCGCCGCCTGCGCCGCCTGCGCCGCCGTCGCCGCCGGGCCTCGTGACCGTGATGGAGTCGACGTAGACAACGGTCGGGTTGGCCCAGGGCCCTGAGATACCTGCGTCGACCCTCAGGCCGATGCGCCTTACCTGGGCCTTGTCGAACGTCTTGGACTCATCCGCAGCGGCGGCGGCATCGACGTCGATGGTGAGCTCTGTCCACTCCTGCAGGCTGCTGAGGTCCGTCCACGCCCAGGGGATGCCTATCCAGGCCTGTGCGCCTCCATTCTGTACGAACGTCTGCACGCCGCCGCCGGTGCCGGCGTACACCTTCACACGGAACGTGACGGTGGCGCCGGTCAGGTCGATCAGCTCCGGTATGTCGAACTGGAACAGCGTCCCTGTGTCGACCTCGGTGAGCGGCACGGCCAGCCGGGCGCAGCCCGAGCAGCTCTCGTCCGGACCGGGACCGATGTCCACTTCTTCGACGCCGCCCGCGCCGCCCGCGCCGCCTGCGCCGCCTGTGCCGCCTGCGCCGCCCGCTCCGCCTGCGCCGCCCGCGCCGCCCGCGTCGCCCGCGTCGCCTCCGCCGCCCGCGTCGCCCGATCCTCCCGTGCCGCTCGCGCTCCCGGTACCGCTCGTCGACGCGCTGCTCGAGCTGCTCGTCGTGGCGCCTCCACCGGCCCCGCCCCCGCCGTCGTCATCGCTGCAGCCCATCGTGACGAACGAGCCAGCCAGCAAGCCGCACATTGTCAAAGCAAAAACTGATCTCATCGCATCCTCTCCACGCTCTGCTCTTCTGTCCCACGCGATGGCGCGCGGTTCGGGCCGGCGTTCGCCGTGCCTGCTCCCCTTTGTCCCGGCTCTCTCCAAGCCAGCCGCACCGACCGCGACCCTGTCCGACCCCGGCGCTCTCACCACGTGCCGGGACGCGCCCGCTGCATCGTCGCTGCGGGCACCTGCGCTGTCAGCTCGCAGCGGCCCCGCTCCGCCCGGCCTTTCGCGCACGACGCCGCGCGACGATCGCGCCCAGCGCGGTCAAGGCGGCGAGCACGCCCGCCGGGGAGCTGGGCCCCGATTGCACCCGGCACCCACACCCGCCCTCGTCCTCGCCGGCGCCGTCAGGTGAGGCGGCGCCAGCGCCGCCCGTGCCGCTGCCGCTGCCGGTCGTTGCTGCGCTGCTGACGCTCCCACCCTCACCCGAGCCGCCGCTGCCCGTCGCTCCCCCTTCACCCGTGCTCGGACCGCCCCCGCTGCCTGCCGGATCCGAGGCGTCGAGCGGAGTGAATCTCCACCAGTTGAAATTGAACAGGGGACCGTTCCCGCCGGTGAACGTCAGATACAGATCATGGACCCCTGTCGCACCGTCGACCGCGCAGGACTCCGTAACCCAGGTCTGGAGGCCGCCGGTCCCCTGAACCTTGCAGGTCCCCACCAGCGTGCCGGTCGCGCTGTCGAGGCGCAGCTCGATGCTGCCGCCGCTGGTCGCCGAGGCCACCCTTGCATCGAAGGACGCCGCGCCGGGACCGAAATCGACGCCCTTCACCTTGATGTAGTCCCCGTCTTCAATCGACGTGACGTTCATTCCACCCTCGCTGCATGCCTCGGTCTCGACTCCGGATCCCCAGGCAATGGTCTCGGCCTCCGTCATGACGTACGGATCGAGGGTGCCGACGCCAGGCGGGCCCGCCTCGGTCATCGTGATCGTCGGGATGGTACCATCGGCGTTGTATGTGAATCGCTCGACGGCCACCGAGCGGTGATAACCTCCTCCGCCCGGCAAAGCGCCGTTGTGATAGAAGAAGTACGAGCTGTCCTTGTAGTCGATGATGCCCGGGTGATTGGTGAAGCTGCCGCCCTCTGTGGGCATGATGACCCCCCGGTACGTCCATGGGCCGGTGGGGCTGCTGCTCGTGGAGTAGGCGATGTACTCGGGGATGCCGCCAGCCGGATACGCCAGGTAGTACATCTCACCGCGCTTGTAGAGCCACGGACCTTCTTCGTACAGGGTCGGTCGTTCGGCGCTCCCGGTGCGCTCTCCAAAGCTCTCCGCGGTCATGGGCACGCGCACGACGTCTCCCTGGTAGGAGGTCATGTCCTCGTTCAGCTTCACGTAGCACAGGTTGGGATTTCCCCAGTAGAGATAGGCCTGGCCGTCGTCGTCGATGAACACCGTCGGATCGATGTCGCCGCAATTGGCGGTGATCAACGGCCGCCCCAGGGCGTCTTCGAACGGACCGACAGGGCTGTCCGACACGGCGACGCCGATGACCATCCTGTTGAGCGTCCTGCTCGTCGTGGGGACGTAGAAATAGAACTTCCCGTTCCTGTGGGTGACCTGACCTGCCCAGGCATCCGCCTTCGACCAGCTGAAATCCTTGTATTTCAGCGGTGATCCGCGGTCGGTCCAGTTCACCATGTCCGTGGACGAATATACTCTCCAGTCGTTCATCCCGAAGAACGTCGAAGCGCTGTCTTCGTCATGGCTGGTGTAGAGGTACAGAATCCCGTCGTGGACCATGGGGGCAGGGTCGGCGGTGTAAATGGTCTGTACGATGGGGTTGTCCGCCATGGATTCAGACGGGATGGCGGTCGTGCTACAAAGTAGCAGTCCCGCGATGAGGAGCTTGTGCTGGAGGGATCTTGTAATCATGGCCATTCCTGGTCCTCGCTGCTCTCCTGAAGAATCGTCAGGTGTTGCCAGAGGTCGTGGAGCGCTCAGGCGATGACGCTCCGGCGCTTCTCGTTGGGGCGCTCCGCCGCAATCACAGCCCGGCCCATCAAGGGCTCATCAGCGACAGTGTCCGAGACGGTCGAGCGAATGGAATCCGTGCCGAGGTCGAGGGCCGAGGCCGAGATCGACATCGATCGGAGGGACGGAGGTCTCGGTGCACATGACGACCCATCCAGGGCCGAGCAACATGTGATCGTTCACGTGGCGGATAGCGTTCATGCGCAATTTCGGGCACTTACGAGCCCATCGCCCCTTGGCCTCATAAGCCCGCTCGGCCTTGCAAGTGTTCGGAATCATTGCATTTGACGGTTTGGACCGTGAACGATTACAGTGAAAGTGTAGCGGTGAGGCATTGTGAGCGCTCACATTTTCTGTGTCAATTCCAAACGACAACGGCGTGTTCGCGCCTCGCCGTCACGGCGGGCGCTCGTGATGCCGGAGCCGCCGAGCCGCGCAGCGAGGCAGCCCAAGCCGTGTGCAGAGCTTGCACCTCGGCCCGCTGGGCCTGCTGCTGCCAGGCCTGCTGCTGAGTCTGCCGCTGCTGGGCCTGCTGCGCCTGCGCTGCCGAACGCTGCGCCGACGCGCTCCGCTCCATCGCCAGCGCACGCCGAGCTTGCGGTGCTAGTCGAGCCGACAACGATCTCGGTCTCGAGGCGCGAACGACGACTCGTGCGCTTTGCGCAAGTCGGTGCGGATCACCACGCGTGGCCCACGACCGGGCCGGCCGGCTGCACCGAGCTCGGCGCTTTCAGCGGGGCGCTGGTGGACGGAAATCTGGAGCCCTCGAGGCGCGCTCAGCCATCCTGCCGAGGGCTACCGCTCCTCGGCGGGGCGCTCCTCGAGGAACCTGAGCGATTCGAGGTCTCTCGAACCAGCCCATGAAGGACCGTCGCCTCGGGGCGATGGGGCGCGGACGCCTCGGGCACGTCGGGTTGGCTGGGGGGTGCGGAACGGTCTGGATCGGATGAGATGCCGGCCGGACGGGCCGGCGACGGCCGCGTCCGGCGCCCGGCTCGCCCGAGCTCGCTGTTCGTCTGGAGCTTGCTCGCCGTCCGGCGATGGCGCTCAGGCGAGCATGCCGTCGATGGGCCCGGAGCCCTGACCCTCACCGAAGTTCTCGGTCCACTCGGTCTTGTCCCGAACGGCGGCGGCGATGAGGCCGTTGAAGAGGCGGTTGTTCGTGACGTTTCCGGCGTCGATGTACTCCCCCTGTTTCAGGTAACCGCCGCCGCTCCCGGCGATGATCGTCGGCACGTTGCGGAAGCTGTGCGACGGGCCGTCCGCGACGTGGTTCGTCCACATGATGATGGACTTGTCGAACAGGCCGCGCGCCTTGAACTGATCGAGCCCGTGGAGCAGCGTCTGCATGCGGAGCACGTCGATCTCGGCGTGCGCTTGCTCGGCCGTCGGGTTGTTGCCCGAGGACGCGTCCGATTGCACGCGGTGGCTGAGGTGGTGGAAGGGCCAGCCGAGCGACGCGTTCGACGGCACCGCATACTTCGTCTGATCCGTGCCGTCGCCGTGCTGCAGCGTCGCCACGCGGTTGAAGTTGCAGGCGAATGCCAGCGCCACCAGCTCGAGGTGGAGCTTCGCGACGTCCTCGATCATGCCGTCCGTCTTGAACGCGAGGCCACCCTTGAGCGCCTCGAGCTCCGACGTCGCGAGGCCCGCCTGGGTGCAGGTCCCGCCCATCTCGCCCATCGTGACCTCGGCGTCGCGGATGGAGTCGAAGTGCTGCTGGAGGCGCTGCTTGTCCGCGGAGCTCAGGGCCGACATGCGCATCAGGCTGTTCAGCTCCTCCCTCACGAAGTCGTTCGCGCTCTTGCGGCTGCGGATGAGCTCATCCGCGACCTGCGTGCCGCTGTTACCGCCTCCACCGTTGCCCGTCAGGCCGACGAGCTTGGCGTAGAGCGTGTACGGGTTGTCGTCCGCCGAGCGCACCTGCCCGGAGCCACCGCCCTTGAAGGAGATGCGCTCGGCGATGTACCCGTTCCTCCGGTTGCCGGCGTAGAGCGTGAGCGGCTCGGCGCCGCCCTCGTTCACCAGCTCGGAGATCACCATGTCCGCGGACACCCCGCTCGAGGATGCGGTCTTGCCGCCGCCTGACGCCGGGCGCGCGGTGAGCGCCTGACACAGCCCCTGCGCGTGGCCGCAGTTGCTGGGGCCCGACATGGGGAAGTTGATCCCGCGGATGAACAGCAGGTTCGAGGCGTGAGGCGCGAGCACGTGCGTCGCCTTCTCCGTCATGGCGGCGAGCCCGTTTGTCGTGAGCGCGCCAGTCTTCTCCGGGAAGAACTTGCTACCCACCACGCCGCACGCCGCCACGATGTAGAGGCTGAACACGGGCGAGCTGTCCGCGGCCCAGGCGGAGCGCGACGGCAGGCCCTCGAGGAACGGAAGGGCGATGGCGACGCCGCCGGCGCGCAGGAACGCGCGTCGATTGATGCCGCGCCGGGGCGCGACGTGCGGATGATTGAGGTTCGTCACGATCTTGGAGTTCACAGCGGGCCTCCCACGCGAGTACGGAATGCTTCGTCCTTCACGAGCTCGAGCATCATCTCCTTCACCGAGCCGCTGGCGCCGCGGCTCACCTTGGCGAGCGTCTCGACGAGCGGCAAGTCCGACGGGATGACGTCGCGCTGGAGCGCGAAGCTCGCCAGCTTCTTGGCGTAGCAGAGGTGCGCCTGCTCGCCGTCCGCCATGTAGTGCATCAGCTCGCCGGCATCCGCGAACGGCTTCGCTCCTTCGGAGAAGGAGTAGACACCGCTGCTGTCGATCGGCAAGCCTCCGTTCTCCTCGTCCCTGTATTGCCCCATGCCGTCGAAGTGCTCGAAGGCGAAGCCGACGGGGTTGATGAGCTCGTTGTGGCACAAGCCACCGCAGGCGGAGGTGAGCTGCGTGATGCGTTGACGATTCGTCTGCCCGGGCTCGAGGGGCGGGACCGGCGGAATGTTGGGAGCCGGCGCGCCGAGCGGCGTGCACAGCACGTCGAGGTTGATGCTGACGCCGCGGTGGATCGAGTCCGACTCGTCGTTCAGGGCGTTCAGCGTCAGGTAAGGGAGCTGCGAGAAGAAGCCGACGCGATCGGGACCGAGGTCCCGCTCCACGATGTCGCGGCCGCTCGCCGACAGGCCGTAGAGGCTCGCCATCCCCGGCCCGACGAAGCCCTTGGTCGATGTGAGGATGTCCCTGACACCGAGGCCGTCGGTGAAGATCTTCTCGAAGAACAGGTACGCGCTCTCCTCGTACTCCGCGTTCAACGATTCGTTGTAGCTCGGCACGCCGAGCTTGCTGATCGTGGCGTAGCGGTCGAAGTGGAGCAGCTCGCGATGGAAGTACCGCATGGACTTGGCCGCAGCGGGCTCCTCCAGCATGGACTCGGCGACCTTGGCGATCGCTTCCGGCGTCGTGAGCGTGGGCGCCTTGTCGAGCAGCTCGTCGTCGGGCGCGGCGTTGCGCAGCCAGAGCGAGAGCTTCGCCGCGATCTCGTAGCCGTCGAGCGGCTTGCGCGCCTCGCCGAGCTCCGTGCGGTAGAGGAAGTGCGGCGACTGGAGCATCGTCCGGATCACGAGCTGCGCGCCCTTGGCGAAGGTGCTCTTCGTGCCGGACATCGCCGCGCCTGTCTCGAAGAGCGCCGTGTACCCGGCGACCTCGGCGTCCGTCAGCGGACGGCGGTACGCGCGGCGCCCCACGGTCTCGATGAAGCCGGCCGCGTCCGTGCCCGGGTAGACGTCGGCGAGCTTATCATCCGACGCCGTCACCTCCTCGGCGAGCTCCTCCGCGGCCGACTGGTAGTCGCTCCACGAGCGCTGGTTCACGCTCAGCAGGTGCTCGTTGTTCGTGAAGTCCGTCGTGCCGGCGACCGGCTTCTCGAACCCGTCGGCCAGCGACGAGGGAGGGGCGACGTTCAGCACCACCTGCACGCTGCTCGCCCACTGCGAGTTCGTGAGGCGCACGAGCCGGTGGTATCGCGGCGCGCCCGGCATGTCGATGCCGCGGGCCACGCCGCCGCTCGGCGCAGGGCTGGGGCTCTCGTCCTCCTCGCCGTGGCCCAGGGAGCCCGTGCACCCCGCGAGCAGGAGCGTCGTGACGCAGAGCGCCGCGCCTAGCACCCGACTGCGGCGCGTCATGCTGGTTATCGAAAATGACGGTAGGGTCATCATTGTCTCCTGACTGACCTCTGGTGACTGGGCAGTTCCGTTCGGGTGACCAGCGCTGCAACGACCATCGTGCTCGCCGGAGCGGGGCGCGTGGTCCCCTTCGATGGCACGCCGCCTCACGCCACAGCCTGCGGTTGCCATCCGGCCGCTTCTCCGGATGATGAAGCCATCGTTCTCGGTGACCGATGTGGTGACCGATGTACAGAGCTCACGACAGGCGCCGAGCAGGCGAGGCCGGTCGTGTTCTTCTGCGGAAACCCCTCTCAACACGCCGCGTTCCATCGATCGGCGCTCGCTTCCGGGACGGCAGAGCGAACGCAATTGCTGCCGATATCGTTCAGATGACGAAGGTCTCGGTGGAAGCGACGAGACCACGAGAGCGAAGCAAAAGGATATCCTAACGGTTCGAATGTGAACGATCACATGTGATGTGTCAATTCCAATCGGCCGGCCCGCGGATCTCGTCAAGCCCAGGGGATGACCAGGCTGGAGGCGGTTCTCCTGTGCGTCGCGTCAAGAGGGGTAGAGGTGGACCGCGGTCATCCCTGGATGCAATCCAATCGTGTGAACGCCCACAGGCTTGTCATCAGGAGTGGATTTTTGAACGACATGAGGCCGGGCGACGGGGAAGCAGGGCCAAGCCCGCTCGGGCAGCGCAGGGAGGCGGCGAGTTCTGTCCTCCTCTGGATGTCTCTGTCCCGCTGGCCGTCTGTCCCGCGGGCCGGGCCGCTCAGGGCAGGCGCTGGTCCCAGCCGAGCATCACGCGCATGTGGGTCACCTGCGTCCTCGGCGGCGAGGGCGCGACGAGCAAGATCCTCCCGTCCGGCGCCACGGTGTAGCTCTGGAGATCCGGATCGGCCTGCCCGAACGGCCTGTCGTGGATCACGACAGGCGGCCCGACAGGGCGCGCGTCGACGGGGGAGACGGGCGCCGCGTACAGCTTTCCCTCGGCGCGGTAATAGATCCGCGTGCCGTCGGGGGCCCAGGCGGGCTCGGTGCCCTCGCGGGGCGAGATCTGCCGCTTCACCTTGCCGTCAGGGAACGAGACAACGTAGACATGACGGACACCGGCCTCGTCGGATGTGTACGCGAGCCAGCGGCCGTCGCGGGAGAAGCGAGGGTAACGGTCGTCGGACGGGCCCACGATGAGGTCGCGCGGGTGGGCGGGGTCGTCCACGGAGAAGACACGGATGTCGCGGGGGGAGCGGCCGTCGGGCGACATCGACAGGGCGACGTGCCGGCCGTCAGGGGACCAGTCGACCGCGAGAGCGAAATTGTCCAGGCCGTCGGCAAGGCGGCGCTCCTCGCCCGTGGCGAGCGATTTCACCCACGCGCCGAAGCGCCCGTCGCGCATGCCGCTGAACGCGAGCCAGGCGCCGTCGGGCGAGATCGCGGCCGACTCGACCTCGTTGTCGAACACGATACGATCGAAGATGCCGCGGCCCTCCTCGCGCACGTAGGCCGTGTAGGTGTCCTCCTTGAGGATCACCGAGAGCTTCTTGCCGTCCGCCGAGAAGCGCGGCTCGCCGAAGGGAAGAGGATCGTCGATGAACGGCGCCGCCTTGCCGTCGTCGCCCAGCCACGCGAGCTGGCTCTCCTCGTGGAAGACCGCGCCGGGCACCCAGACGAGCGTTCCCTCGTCGGAGACATCGAAGAACGAGGCGTGATCGGTGCCGTCGGTGAGCACGCCGTCCACGATGGCGTGCTCGGGGCCGTCGAGCCGCAAGGCGCCGACGTCGAGCCGGGCCGCGTAGATCGTCCCCTTGCGCTCCCAGAGGAGGTGATCGCCGCGCGGCGTGCGGGCAAAGCGCGGGGTGGAGCCGCTCTGGACCACGGTGGCGCGGGCGCCGGTCGAGAGGTCGATCGCCTCGATCCGGGTGTCCTTCTTGCCGCCCCAGGAGGTGAACAGGACAGCCCGGTTGCCGGGGAGCACGCACGGGAGCACCTGCGCGAAGTCGCCGAGGTCCGGGCGAACCTCGGTGACGAACCGGAGGTCGCCGCCCTGCGCGGGGATGCGCGCCAGCCCGCGGCCCCACTCCGGGAAGAACGACACGAACCCGTCCGTCCCCCACGCGGCGCCCGCCGACCACGCGGCGCTGGAGAGCCGCTCGCTGTTGCCGCCGAGGAGCCTGCGCTTCCAGAGCTCGCCGCCGCGGTAGAAGGCAACCCACTCGCCGTCGGGGGAGAGGGTCGGATCCCAGCCCTCCTCGGTGCCGCGGAGCAGCGACGCGCGCCCTTCCCCGAGGTTCCGGTACCAGAGGCCGAAGACGCCGTCCGCGCCCGCCGCGCCGAAGACGACGCGGCTGCCGTCGTCGGCGACGGCGAGGCGCAGCCTCGTCAGCGGCGCCTGGGGGGCCGGGTACAGGAGATCGAACTGGCGCGCGGGCGCGGCGGGCGCGGGGGCGTCCAGGGCGCGCAGGAGCCCGACCGAGGCCGCGGCGCCGGCGCCGGCGCCGACGAGCGCGGCGCCGGCCGCGGCGAGCGCGAGCCGCCGGCGGCCAGCAGGGGGCGCGGCGCGCGCGGGGGCGGGCTGGGGCGGAGCGGCCGAGGGACGGCCGGCGGGCGCGAGGGCGGCGGCGGGGCGGCCGGCGGCGCGGCTGGCCGGCGGGGGAGGGACGGAGGCGGGGCGGCCGGCGGGCGGAGGCGCCGCGGCTGAAGGACGGCCGGCAGGACCGGCCGGCGCGGCGGCGCGGGCGGCAGGGGCGCGGGCCGACGCGGCGGGCGCGGGGGCGGCGGCGGGCGCGGGGGCGACCGCGGCGCCGCCGGCGCGCGCGGGATGCGCCGGCGACGACGGCAGCGTGGCGCGGGTCTGACGCAGCTCGAGCAGCGCCTCCTCGAGCTCCAGGCAGGCCTGGCCGATGTCCGGCAGCCGCCGGGCCGGATCCTTCGCGAGGGAGCGCCGCAGCAGGTCGAGGACGCGCGGGGGGACCTCGGGCGGCACGAGGGCCATGTCGGGCTCGCGCTCGAGCGTTGTGGCGAGCCGATCCGCCACGGTCTCGCCCGGGAAGGCGACCTCACCTGTCAGGCACTCGTAGAGGAGCACCCCGAACGCGAAGATGTCCGCGCGCCGATCGACGCCGCGGCCCCGGATCTGCTCGGGGCTCATGTACCCCGGCGTGCCGAGGATGATGAACGGCAGCGTGAGCGTCGTGGACGACATCGGGGGCGCGCCGTCGTCGGCGTCCGGCTTCACGGCCCGCGCGATCCCGAAGTCGACGAGCTTGGCCTTGCCGTCGCGCGTGAGCAGGACGTTGCTGGGCTTGAGATCCCGGTGGATGAGCGCCGCCTCGTGCGCCGCCTCCACGCCCCGGCCGATCTGGAGCGCGAGCGGCAGCGCCTCCATCACCGGGAGCGGGCCGCGGGAGAGCCGCTCCGAGAGCGTGGAGCCGACGACGAGCTCCATGACGAGGTAGTCGGCGTCGTCCTGCTCCAGGCCGTAGACGGTCGCGATGTTGGGATGGGAGATCGAGGCGAGCAGCTTGGCCTCGCGCCGCAGCCGCGCGCGCTGCCCGGGATCGTCCGTGACCGCCCGCGGGAGCGCCTTGATCGCGACAGGCCGCTGGAGGCGCGTGTCGCGCCCGGTGAAGACGATCCCCATGCCGCCCCGCGCGAGCAGCCCGGTGATCTCGTACGCGCCGATCCGCCGCCCCACCATGGCCGCGAGATCGGCGTCCTCCCGCGTCGGCTGGTCGAAGGCGCGCTTGCCGTGCTCGGCCGCCTGGCTCGTCGTGTCGCCCGGGAGGTGTGGGCCGGGGGAAGCCGGGGTCGCGGGCACGGGGGTGGCGAGCGCCGCAGCGGAAGGCGCTCCACGGGCCGCGGCGCGGTCCAGGGCAGGCGCGCGGACGCTGGGGTCCCCGGCGAACTCCAGCGTCCGGCCCTCGTCCCCGCTCGGCCCGCCGGGGTCGCCGGCGGGCGCGTCGCTGTTCGCCTTCACGCCGTGGGTCTCCCTGCGGGCGCCACGATAACGCGCTCCGCGCGTCGCACTCCAGGGGCAGCATCGGCGAGGAGCAGCGCCTCCTCCTGCCCGGACGTCCGCGCCGGAGCCGCGGGCTGGCCGGCGAGGAGGGACACACCACGAGAGGATCGATGACCCGTCCTCGCGCCGGCGCTGTAGGTCGAGCGCCCGCGCCTGGCCGGGTCAGGCCGTCAGGGGGACGCGCTCGCCCGCGCATCGCCCGCGCCGGCGGCGGTGAGCCGCGACGCCACGAGCGACGCGAGGCGCTCCGCGATCTCGTGGAGCGCCGCGCCCATCGCCGCGGCCATGTTCTCGGGATCCTCGACGTCCCCGCGGACCTCGACGTCGACCGTCATGCTCCGGGTGTCGAGCACGGTGCGATCGTCCTGCACGGCGTAGTGGAGCGCGACGCGCGCGGCGCGGCCGCCGTTGCTGTGCACCTCGTCGAAGGCGAGCAGCTCGACGTCGAGCGCCGGTCCGCCGCCGGACACTGCCTGCACGAGGGGGCGCTCCTCGAAGAGCGCCCGCGCGAGCGCGCGGCGGACGTACTCCTCCGGCTTCTCCGTCCAGCGTCGGTCCTCGTACATCGCGACCTCGACGTCGGAGGAGCGGTACACGATGCGGTTGCGCAGGTGAGAGCTCGACGAGATGCGACCGAGGCGCAGGCGCGGCCCGTCCGCGCTCGCGCGATCGGGCGCTCGTGACGACGCTTGCCATCCCGGGGTGAAGTAGCGGACCGCCAGCGGCTCGGCCTTGGAGGTGAGCGCGCAGCCCGGGACCGCCAGGAGCACGGCGAACCAGAGCGCCTTTGCTGTGTTCACGGCTGCTTCTTTCCGGCGCGACCCTTGATGAGCATGTCGGGCTCCTTGTCGAGCGACTCGAAGACATCGCGGACCGCCTCGAGCGCCTCGCGGAACTCGCGCAGCGTCGCGTCGAGCTCGCGCGACGTGCCGTGGGCGCTGCGGCCGACCTCGCCGAACGCGTCCGTCGCCCGCGTCGCGCTCGCGACGAGCCCGTCGTCGCCGCCGAAGCGCAGGAGCACGCCGTCGAGCCGCGAGACGACTGTATCCATCTTGGCGAGGGTGCTCGCCGCCTTCTCGGGGATCTTCGCCTGGTTGATGCCCTTCACGGTGCCCTGGAGGTCGGCCAGCATCTCGTTCATGTTCGCCAGGGTGGCGACCGTCTTCTCCGCCAGGTTCTCGTCCTGGAGCTGCCCGAGCATGACGTCGATGTGATTCAGGGCGGACGAGATCTGCTGTCCCATCTCGGGGAGGCTGTCCGCGGCCCGCACGATGCTGTCCTCGAGGTTCTTCATGAGGGACGGCGCCGCAGGGATGTAGTTCGACGGCGTCTCGAAGGGCAGCGCGGGGAGCGGGGTGGTCTCGACCTCGAAGAAGTCGATGGCGAGGAACTTCATCCCCGTGATGCCTTGAGACTGGAGCTGCGTCCGGAGGTCGGGCGGCACCGAGAAGCGGACGGAGCCCGCCTCGCCCGGCGGCGACGTCTCCGTGAGGCCGAGCCGCCGGATGCCCTCGAGATCGAGCTCTGCGACGACCTGCACGTGCCGCCGATCGGGCGCTATCTCGATCGCGGCGACCGTCCCGATGGTCACGCCGCGGTACTTCACCGGCGAGCCCAGATCGAGCCCCTGGACAGACTCGTTGAAGTACGTGGCGTAGGCGAGCGTCTGCCGCTCGACCTGGTTTGCCCCGAAGGCCACCGCTGTCGCGAAGGCGGCGGCCAGCCCGAGGAGGACGAAGAGACCGATCTTGAAGTAGTTCGTCGTGGAGAACATCAGGTGGCCTCGGGGGTGCGGTTGAAGAAGCTGTGGATCCGCGGATCATCGCTCTCGCGCAGCTCGGAGGGGCGGCCGCGCGCGATGATGCTCCTCGTCTCCTTGTCGAGCATGATGCACTGATCGACGATCGCGAAGATGCTCTGTAGCTCGTGGGTCACCACGACCACGGTGAGGCCGACGACGCGCTTCAGCGTGAGGATGAGCTCATCGAGCCCGGCGGACATGACGGGATCGAGCCCGGCCGACGGCTCGTCGAGGAAGAGGAGCTCGGGCTCGAGCGCCATGGCCCGCGCGATCGCCGCGCGCTTCTTCATGCCGCCGGAGAGCTCGGAGGGGAGCTTGTCGGCCGCTCCCTCCAGGCCGACGAGGCGCAGCTTGGCGCGCGCCATGCCGTGCACAACGTCCGGCGGCAGCTTCGTCCACTCGCGGAGGGGGAGCGCGACGTTCTCCACGACGGTCATCGAGCCGAACAGCGCGCCGTGCTGGAACATGACGCCGAACGGCGGGCGGCCCTCGCCGAGGCGCGGCGCCCCGATCCCGTCGATGTGAATGCTGCCCGAGAGCGGCTGCTCGAGCCCGGTGAGGAAGCGCAGCGTCGTCGACTTGCCGCACCCGCTCCCGCCGAGGATCGCGAACACGTCGCCGCGCTCGACGCGGAACGAGGCGCTCTCCAGGAGCCGCGCGTCGCCCCAGCCCACGGTGAGATCGACGACATCGATCATCGGTCCGCTCATCGGTCGAGTGCCCTGAAGCTCATATGTCGAGCGCCCTGAAGATGACGGTGAACAAGGTGTCGAGGATGACGATGCAGAAGAGCGAGGCGACGACTGTCGACGTGGCGCGGCGCCCCACCCCTTCGGCGCCGCCCGAGGTCGCGATCCCTTGCTGGCACGCGATGAGCGCGATGGTCATGGCGAACGCCGCGCTCTTCATCAGCCCGGTCCCCACGTCGAGGGGGTGGACGGCGATCAGCGTCTCGTTCAGGTAGGCCTGTCGGCTGACGCCGAGCGAGGTCGACGCCACGAGCATCCCGCCCGCGATGCCCACGAGGTCGGCGAGCAGGGTCAGCACAGGGACGACGACGAGGAGCGCGAGCGCGCGCGGCAGGACGAGGTAGCTGACCGTGCCGAAGCCCATGATCCGCAGCGCGTCGATCTCCTCGGAGACCTTCATCGTCCCGAGCTCCGCCGCGATGGCGGCCCCCGAGCGGCCACAGACGATGATCGCGGTCATGAGCGGCGCGAGCTCGCGCGTCACGGAGATGCCGACGAGGTCGGCGACATAGATGTTGGCGCCGTAGGCCGCGAGCTGCTTCGCGGCCTGGAATGCCATGACGAAGCCGACGAGCGTGTTGATGAGGAGGACGATCGGCAGCGCGTCGACGCCTGTCTTCTCGACGAACGGGAGCGTGTCGTGCCAGTTGCCCCTGCTCGGCCGCCGCGCGACGTTGACGGCGGCGACCACCATCTGCCCGAGGAACTCGACGACGAGCCTGGCCTCCGCGAGCACGGAGACGGTCGCGCGGCCCACCTGGACGACGAGCCCCTCCGCTTTCCTCGGCGCGGGGCGCGCGACGCGATCGTTGCCGCCGTAAAGCTCGATGAGGGCCGCGATGCGCTCGTTCGCCCCGGAGAGATCGAGGCGCGCGCCCCGCTCCGCGAGCACGGCGCGCAGGTGCAGAAGGAGCGACAGGATGCCGCCGTCCATGACGCTGACGCGCGTGAGGTCGAACGTCACGGTGCCGTCGTGGATGTCCGCGACGGCCGAGGACAGCTCGGGCCAGAGCGCGTCGGCGTCTCGCATGCGGAGCTCGCCGTGGAGCGGAATCAGCCGTCTCGCCGAGGACCCCTGATCGGGTATCAAGGCTGCGCTCGGGGCCGCGAGCTCAGCGGACGTCATGGATGATCACGGATGCCGGCTCAGCAGATGTTGTGCCGAAGCGGAACAGCGGAAAGCCCGCGCGCGCCGGGGCCGGTGTGAGACATTATGGCCCGACTGTGGCATTACGATACGGCGTCTATGCGCCCGCTGCCGCGAGAGCTCCTCGACCGCCTCGTCGGCAACCGCGTGTCCGAGGACGCCGAGCTCGCGGGCCTCGACGAGTCGAGCGGTGCTACGCGGCCTCGTCCCCGAAGAGCGCGTCCATGTCCAGCTCCACCTCCACGAACGGCTCTGCTCTGACCCGCTCGCCACGCTCGGCGGTGAGGATCAGCAGATAGCCTTCGGATGTCCACCGGTAGACCATCAGCGTCTGGTCCTCGGGATCGACCATCCAGTAATGCGGTACGCCGCATCGCTGGTAGACGCGCATCTTCTTCACCCGATCGTTGCGCGCGGTGGTGGGCGAGAGCACCTCGCACACCCAGTCGGGCCGGATCCGGATCGGGGTCGTCTCCGGCAGCTCGGGCAGCCGCTCGCGCCGCCATCCGAGCACGTCGGGTCGATAGACCTGCTCCTCCTCGAGCAGCACCTCGGTCTCGGTGACGATCCACCACCCGCCCGGGAGCCGCCCGCCAGGCCGCCGGTCGTAAGGATCGCCGATGCGACCGCCGAGGACGCGCTGCGCTCTCCCGTGGGGGCCGCTGGGCACCGCCTTGCGAACGAGCTCGCCGTCGACGATCTCGTGAAAGCGCTGCTCCTCCGGGATGGCCAGCAGCTCCGCGAGACTGGCCTGGGGCCCCAGCTTGACGGCGACCGACATCCGGCGAGCATACAGCGCGCGACGCTGGCCTGCAGGCCGACAGCGGCCGGCCTCTCTCCGAGGCACGGCGCGGCGCTTGATCCCTGTGCGCCGGGCGCCCCTGCCGCTGCGGGCGACCTGCCACAACTTCGCCACAACCTCTCCGCGCCTGTTCCTCGTCGCGGGCGCGGGCGCGCCTCGGGTGGGGGGTACTCCCATCGATGCCTGCGGCGGCGGGCAGGCGGACCGCGCGGGATCGGTTGTTCCAGCGCGATCCGCCGGGCGTGCCGCCCAGCGCTCACCCCCACGGAGGTCCTCGTGCAGGCGCAAGCCCCCTGTCTCCCCATCGCATCATCGCCGGCGTCCGGCGCGGAAGCCGGCGTTCCCGGGCCCGCGGAGCGTCGTGACGGCGCTCCGGCCGTCTCCTCGACCGGCGCCGCCGCCGAGCCCACGGCGCACGGCGGACACCCCGGCTGGACAGCCGCGCTCCTCGCCGAGCGGTCGCCCTCGCTGCTCCGCGACGACATGTCCCGGTTCGGGATCGGCGTCGGCCTCGCGTCGCTCTATGGCCTGGCGCTCGGCGCGCGGCAGGGCGGCGTGTCGCTCGTCCAGCACGCCGCCGGCGTACCCGCCGCCGTTGTCGCCGTCGCGGGCCTCGGCGTGCCGGCGCTCCTCATCGTCCTCACGCTCTTCGACGCGCCGCTCGACCCGCCCCGCGCGCTCTCGGCCACGGCGCGCGCCGCCGCGGCGACGGGCCTCGTGCTCGGCGGCCTGGCGCCGGCCGCCGCGCTGTTCGTCGTCACGAGCGGGTCGGATCTGACAGCGGCGCTCCTGGGGCTGCTCGGCCTCGCGGCGGGCGGCGTCCTCGGCGTCCATGTCCTGCTGCGCGACCTCCGGGCCGCCCTCCGGGGCAACGGCAGCCTCGCCCTCCTGGCCGGGCACGGCGCCGCGCTCCTCGGGTTCGCGGGGTTCGCTGTCGCGCTCGCCCTGCGCGTCTGGTGGGCGACGCTCCCGATCCTGAAGGCAGGTGCCCTGTGAGCGCCGCCGTCATCAGCCGCCTCCTTCGGGCGCCCTCCGACATCGCCGCGAGCTGCCGCGAGGACCGGGACACGCGCGCCATCGCGCTCGCGTCGCTCGGCGCCATCGCCCTCGGCTCCGCCGTGTTCGGCGGCGTGATCGGCAGCTTCCGCGGCGGGGAGCAGATCCTCTACGCGGCCATCAAGGTGCCGCTCGCGATGCTGATCACGCTCGCGCTCAGCGCCCCCGCGCTCCACGCGCTCGCGGCCGTCCTCGGCCGCCCCCGGCCGATGCGGTCGGTCATCGCCCTCGCCCTCGCGTCGGCGGGCCGCTCCTCGCTCGTGCTGCTCGCGTTCGCGCCCGTGCTCTGGCTGCTCATCGACCTGGGGCTCGGGTACCACGCCTCCTCGGTCGTCGCCTGGCTCGCCTACGCCGTCGCGGGCCTCGCCGCGCTCGGCGTGCTCGTGCGCGGGATCGGCGCGGGCCCGGGCCGCGTGCTCACCGCGATCGCGTTCATGGCCGTTTTCTTCGCGGTCGGCGGCCAGGCCGCGTGGATCCTCCGGCCCTACCTGGGGCGGCCGAGCGAGAAGACGGTCCCGTTCCTGCGCGCCCGCGAGGGGAGCTTCTCCGACGCGCTCGTCCGGAGCTTCCGCTCCGCGCTCGGGATCTACGACGACGGGTGCCCGCCCCATGCGGACGACTACCGGTACGGCTACCCGTCCCCGTACGAGGAGGGCGCCGCGGGCGACGGGCCGGCGGGGGGCGAGCGATGAGCCTGCGCGACCTCTCGGTCCTGTACCTGATCGCGGGGCTCGCGTGCGCCGTGGCGGTCTACCGCGCCGCGCGCGCTGTCGGCGGCGGCGAGCGCCGCCGCGCCGCCTTCTCCGCGGCGCTCTGCATGCCGCTCTGGCCGATCTGGGCGCCCGTCGCGCTCACAGCGCGCCGCGCGGAGCCCGGCGGCACCCCGGGCACCTCCGCGGCCGCCGCGCGCGTCCAGGGGGCGCTGCGCGAGGGGGTCAGCGCGTGCGCGGGCACCTCGTTCGAGGCGCTCCTGTCGCGCGAGGCCGCCTCGCGCATCGAGGCCGAGGTGGCGCGCGCCGCCGCCCGCCACGCCGAGCTCGACGCGCTGCTCCGCCAGAGCGGCTTCGACGAGGCCGCCGCCGCGGCGCGCGTCGCCGAGATCGAGCGCGGCGGCGCGGGCTCCGGGCGCGCGCTGGCGACGGCGCACCTGCACCTCGAGAACATCCGGCGCCTGCGGGCGATGCGCGACCGCGACGCCCGCGCGCTCGAGGAGCTCGCGGATCTCGTGCAGGCGCTCCGCACGCAGCTCGTCCTGGCGCGCTTCGCCGGATCCTCGGTCGAGGGCGTCGGTGGTATCGTGTCCGAGGTCTGGGCGCGCGTGGAGGGCCTCGGCGCGGCCATCGACGCGCACGGCGGCGTTGCATCCGAGGAGCCGATCGAGACGTGAGCAAGCACATCCTGGTCGTCGACGACGAGGCGCGCATCCGCGAGGTCCTGCTCTACGCCCTGCAGAAGGAGGGCTACACCGTGACGGCGGTGGCGGACGGGCGCGCCGCGATCGAGGCGGCGGCGCCCGGGAAGGTCGACCTCGTTGTGCTGGACGTGATGCTGCCCGAGCTCGACGGCCTCGAGGTGTGCCGGCGCCTGCGCGCCGGGAGCCGGACGCCGATCCTGTTCCTGTCGGCGCGCGCGGACGAGGTCGACCGCATCGTCGGCCTGGAGCTCGGCGGCGACGACTACCTCACGAAGCCGTTCTCGCCGCGCGAGCTCGTGGCGCGCGTGCGCGCGCTCTTGCGGCGGGCCGAGGCGCCGCCGCCCGCGCCGGCGGAGGCGCGCGCGGCGGTCCTCCGCCACGGGCCGATCGAGGTGGACACCGACCGCCACGAGGCGCGCTACCTCGGGCAGCTCGTGTCGCTCACAGCGACGGAGCTCGGCGTGCTCGGCGCCCTGCTCGAGCGGCCCGGGGTGGTGCTGTCGCGCGGTCAGCTCATGCAGC
Source organism: Sorangium sp. So ce176 (assembly GCF_051519835.1). Taxonomy (NCBI): domain Bacteria; kingdom Pseudomonadati; phylum Myxococcota; order Polyangiales; family Polyangiaceae; genus Sorangium; species Sorangium sp. So ce176. Next base: position 6,557,850 of record NZ_CP150371.1, on the reverse strand, counting down.
GCGCTTACCGGTACGACAACCTGATCACGGAGCGCACCATCGATACCCACGTTCGCCGGATTCGCTCGAAGTTCCGGGCAGTTGGCGGTGATCCGATCGCGACGGTCCACGGCGTCGGCTACAAGGTGAATGGGGCGTAGCCGGGCCGCGCGGCGCCGGGGCGTACGATGCGCGCGATGATCGAGCGCCTGCGCCGGGAGCTCGGCCGGATCCGCGTCCGGCTGCTCGTCGTCAACCTGGTGGTGCTGCTCGTGCCGGTGGCGGGGCTCGAGTTCGCGCGCCTTTACGAGCGGCAGCTCCTCGGCTCGCTCGAGCGCGACATGGCGAACCAGGCGGTCCTCGTGGCGGCGATGCTCGCGTCGGGGCTCGACAGGGGCTTCGAGCTCGACGCGCCGGAGCACGGCGACGTGCTGACCCAGGCCGCGCGGCACACGCGCACGCGCGTGCGGATCCTCGACGGGGCGGGCGCTGTCGTGGCCGACTCGCACGCGAACGGCCCGCCCGAGGGGCCCGAGCCGGCGCGCCCCGTGCTCATCCCGTCGCGCGGCGATCGCGGCCACGGCCCGAGCTCGGCCGACCTCATCGAGCTGGCCGAGCGGGTGCAGCCGATCGGCAAGGGCGCGCGCGTGGGCTGGTCCGAGATCCCGGATCGACCGGAGGTGCGCGAGGCGCTCGCCGGCCGCCGCGCCGCGCGGACGCGCGTCCGGGAGGAGCCGCCGGCTGTCTTCCTGTTCCTTGCCGAGCCGATCCGGCGCGGCGGCGGGGTGCTCGGCGCTGTCTACGTGGTCCGCTCGACGCAGCCGGTGCTCGTGGAGCTGCACCGGATCCGGTCGGGCCTCATCCGGGTGCTCGTCGTCGCGAGCCTCTTCACGGGCCTCGTGACGCTGGCGCTCGCGTGGACGATCTCGAGGCCGCTCGGCAGGCTCTCGCGCGCGGCCAAGCGCATCGCCGCCGGCGAGCGCGACATCGAGGTGCCTGTCTCGGGGAGCGGCGAGATCCGGGAGCTCGGCGCGTCGTTCGCGGCGATGAACGAGCGGCTGGGGGCGCGGCTGCGGTACATCTCGGACTTCGCGGCGGACGTTGCGCACGAGTTCAAGTCGCCGCTCACGTCGATCCGTGGGGCCGCGGAGCTGCTCGACGAGGGGGCGGCGGACGACCCCGAGGCGCGGCGGCGCTTCTTGCGGAACATCGAGCTCGACGTGGAGCGGCTCGACCGGCTCGTGTCGAGGCTGCTGGAGCTCAGCCGGATCGAGGCCTCGAGCGAGGCGATGACGGTGCTGGATCTGGAGGCGCTCGTGGGGCGCGTGGTCGAGCGGTGCACGAGCCGCGAGAAGCCGGTGGTGCTGCGGTACGAGATGCCGAGGCGGCTGATGCGGGCGCGGCAGACGGACCTGGAGACGGCGCTGCTCAACCTGGTGGACAACGCGGTGAGGTTCTCGCCGGCCGGGGAGGCGGTGGTGGTGACCGTGGAGGGCGGGGGAGCCGGGGAGGCGGGGAAGACGGCGAGGATCTCGGTGCGCGATAAAGGACCGGGGATCCCGGCGCAGCATCAGGCGCGGATCTTCGACAGGTTCTTCACGACCGACGAGAGCCGGAACGGGACGGGGCTCGGGCTCGCCATCGTGAAGAGCGTTGTCGAGGCGCACGGCGGGGCGGTGACCGTGGAGAGCGCGCCGGGGCAGGGGGCGAGGTTCGTGGTGGAGCTGCCGGTGCGGCAGTCGTAGCAGGAGAGGCGCCTCGGCTGCTCGCGGCGCCCGCCGGCGGCACGACCCCGCTACGGCCGCCGTGGCGCTTCCGGCAGGCGTGCCGCCCCTGCGCGGGCGCCTGCGAGCACTGTGTCGATCGCCGCGGCGGCGTAGGCCTCGCTCACGTCCTCGCCGCGGTGGACGAGGCGCCCATGGGTCGCGCCGAAGATCAGGTCGAGGAGGAGCTCCGTGTCCACGCCCGCGGGCAGCTCGCCGCGCGCGATGCCTCGCTCGACAAGCGCCCTGCGCACCTGCCGGCTCCGATCGCGCAGGGCCCTCAAGATCGCCTCGACCTCCGGGTCCGCGCGCTCCGTCTGGAGCATCCGCACGATGCCCCGGCCCGTCGGCGTCTGGTACATCCGCACGGGCCCCATCACCGCGGCCAGGAGATCCCCGCGCAGCGTGCCCGTGTCCGGCGGCTCCTGCTCCTCGTTCGCCGCGCGCAGGGACGCCGCGACGAGCTCCGCCTTGGTCGGCCAGCGCCTGTAGATTGTCGTCTTCGCGACCCCCGAGCGCGCGGCGACGTCCTCGACGCGCAGCGCGCCGTAGCCCACGCGCCCGAGCTCCTCGTGCGTCGCCGACAGCACGGCCGACACAACGCGCTCCGCGCGCCCACCGACGCGGGTGCCCTCGGTGCGGCGGCTTCGACGGGCGGACGGGGCAGCGCTCTCGCGATCCATGGGCAGACCTCTTACCAGCGATCCCCGGCAGATCTTGCCTGTCGCACGCGCAAAGGCAACTTCCTGTTGCCTCAACAGGTCGGGGTGGATACTATGGCGAAAGTTAGTAGCCTTTAGGATCCCGCATGAGCACTGCAACCTCTCCCTCCGACGTCGCCCTCGTCGCCGAAGCCCCCGCCGCGCAGGGAAGCGCCGCCGCGAAGCCGAAGAGCAAGGCCCCCGCGCTCGTGCTCGCCCTGCTGCTCGTGGCCATCGCGGGCGGCGGGTACTGGTGGACGCACCGCACCGTGGAGAGCACGGACAACGCGCAGGTGGACGGCGAGGTGATCGCGGTCCCGGCGCGGGCGGGCGGGACCATCGCCCAGGTGCTCTTCACGGAGAACCAGCAGGTGAAGGCCGGCGATACGCTGGCCGTGCTCGACGACGCGAGCGCCAGGGCGAAGCTCGCGCAGGCCGAGGCCAACGTGGAGGCCGCCGAGGCGGCGGCCGAGGCGGCCGAGGCGGACGCGCGCGTGGCCGAGATCAACGCCCTCGGCAACAAGTCCATCGCCGAGGCGTCGCTGCAGACGGCGCAGGGCGGCGTGACGTCGGCGGCCGATCAGCTCAAGGAGGCGGAGGCCTCGGTCCGATCCGCGGAGACGGCGCTCAAGCAGGCCGAGACCGAGCGCGACAGGAGCCGCGCGCTGCTCGCGCAGGGCGCGCTCCCGCAGGCCGCGTTCGACCAGTCGGAGTCGAGCTTCAACGTGGCGCAGGCCGGCCTGGAGGCGGCGCGCGCGCGGCTCTCCACGCTGCGGGCGAACATCGCGGTGGCGCGCAGCCGCACGATCGAGGCCTCGGCCAAGGTGAAGCAGACGAGCAGCGTGGACGTCGTGGTGGCGCAGGCGCAGGCCCGCGCCAGGTCGGCGCGCGCGCAGGTGGCCATCGCGATGGCGGCGCGCGATCTCGCGAAGCTCGAGCTGTCGTACACGCGCGTCGTGGCCCCCGCCGACGGCGTGGCCTCCAAGAAGACGATCGCCGTCGGGCAGCAGGTCGCGGCGGGGCAGGCCATCGCGCAGCTCGTGACGCCGCTCGTGTGGGTGACGGCGAACTTCAAGGAGACCCAGGTCGCGCACATGCACCCGGGCCAGCCCGCGGACCTCGAGGTCGACGCCCTGCCCGGCGTCACCCTGCACGGCGAGATCGAGAGCCTGTCCGGCGCCACCGGCTCGCGCTTCACGCTGCTGCCGCCGGACAACGCCAGCGGCAACTTCACCAAGGTGGTGCAGCGCGTCCCCGTGCGCGTGAAGGTCCTCGACGTGCCGCAGGGCGTCGTGCTGAAGCCGGGCATGAGCGTCGAGCTGTCCGTCGATACGCGCGGCTAGGAGGGGCTCATGGCTCACGTCGCTTCCTCGCCGGCCGCGCTGGAGCTCGAGGCCGCGCCGGCCAACAAATGGGCCGTGGCCGTCGCGGTGGCCATCGGCGCGCTGCTCGAGGTCGTCGACGCGAGCATCGTCAACGTCGCGCTCAAGGAGATGCAGACGTCGCTGGGCGCGACGATGAGCCAGGCGAGCTGGATCGTCTCGAGCTACGCCGTCGCCAACGTCATCGTCCTGCCGCTCGCCGCGTGGCTCGGGCATCGGTTCGGCAAGAAGAGCTATTTCATCTTCTCGCTGGTGGGCTTCACGGCGGCCTCGGTCCTGTGCGGGCTCTCGACGACCCTGCCGATGCTTGTGATCGCGCGCGTCCTGCAGGGGCTCACGGGCGGCGGCCTGCTGGCCAAGGCGCAGTCGATCCTCTTCGAGACGTTCCCGAAGGAGGAGCAGCCCACGGCGCAGGCGTTCTTCGGGGCCATCGTCATCGCGGGCCCCACCATCGGCCCCACGCTGGGCGGCTACATCGTCACCAACGTCGGCTGGCGGTGGATCTTCTTCATCAACCTGCCGCTCGGCGTGCTCGCCGTGGTGCTCTGCCTCGCGGCGCTCCCGGCCGACGGGCCGCTCGCCGCGGCCCGGAAGGGCATCGACTGGCTCGCCATCAGCCTCCTGGCCGTGGGACTGGGCTGCATGCAGACGTTCCTCGAGGAGGGGAACTCGCACGACTGGTTCGACGATTCGCTGATCGTCGCCCTGTTCGCCGCGTCGCTCGTGTCCCTCGTGCTCTTCGTGCGCCGCGAGCTCCGCGCGGAGGAGCCTGTCGTCGACCTGCGCGTGCTCGGCCACCGCTCTCTGTGGGCTGGCAGCGTCCTCTCGGTTGTCATGGGCATGGCCCTGTATGGCGGGCTCTTCGCCGTGCCGATCTTCGCGCAGACCGTCCTGCGTTACACGTCACAGCAGACGGGCCTCTTGATGCTGCCGGGCGCCCTGGCCACGGCCTTGTTGATGCCCGTCGCGGGGAGGCTGTCGCGCCGGATGGACCCGCGGCTCACGCTGGTGATGGGGGCGCTCCTGCTGGCGGCCTCGCTGACGATGCTGGCCTCGATGAACCCGCAGACGGGCGGCGACGACCTGTTCTGGCCGCTCATCGTCCGCTCCGTGGGCACGACCTTCATGTTCTTGCCGCTCTCCCTGGCCGCGCTCGGCCCCATTCCGCGCAAGGACATCGCCGCCGCGACGGGCTTCTATAACCTGACGCGGCAGCTCGGGGGCAGCATCGGCGTCGCGCTGCTCTCGACGCTGCTCGTCCGGCGGCAGGCCTTTCACGAGGCCGTCCTCGCGGAGAAGCTCGTGTCGAACGACCCCATGACGATCGAGCGGGTCGACCTGCTGACGCGCGCGATGATGGCCAGCGGCGCGTCCGTGGCGGAGGCGAAGCAGCGCGCGCTGTCGCTGCTCTCCGGGTCGGTGGCGCAGCAGGGCTCGATCATGTCGTTCGCGGACACGTTCTGGCTGGCCGGCGTGATCATCGTCCTGTTCCTGCCCCTGGTGATGCTGCTGGGAAAGCCGCAGCGAGGGGTCAAGGTGGAGGCGGGGCACTAGAGGAGCCATCGCGCGCGAGGAGAAGAGAGCGCCGCGGCGAGCTCCGTCTTCCCGGCCGGTTCATCCAGCGAGGCCGTCCAGCTCCCCGGCGCGTCTCCCCGCGCCGCCGTCAGCTCGCGCGCCGCCTGGCGGGGACATCGCCGGACGAGGCCGCCGCCGTGCTGTCCGCGCCCACGTCGCCGCGGAGCTGGTCTGGCGCGGGCCTCTCCACGGAGGCCCGCGGGGGAGGCTCTGCCAGCGACGTGTCCGCCGGCCGCTCCGCGTGGGAGCTGCCCGTGACGCGATGGCGCCCCCAGAGGTCCTTCAGATCAGCCGGGAGCTGGCTCTCGATGTCCGTGACCTCCTTCGTGGGGATCTCGCGCTCCACGGCCGCGAAGATCGCGTGGGACACCGCCCTCGCCTGGTCGGTGTCGATGTGCAGGTGCTCCGCGAGCGTCTCCAGGAACTCGCGACGACTGAAGACCTCGGGAGCCTCGTCGCGGTGCGTGGCGCACGGCTGGACGATCGCCTGGATCGTCGAGGGCAGGGCCGCGGCGAGGTCCCGCGCCTCTCCGCCGCTCAGCCGGCGCGACAGCGTGCACAGCGCCGCGCCGACGGCCTCGGGCGCTCCGAGGTGCGGCGGCAGCGCGCCGCTCTGCTCGACCTGCCGGAAGATGTGCTCGGATACATCATCGATCGACCGGGCGACAGCGGTCGTCGTGTTCGCCTTGCTGCCCATTCGATTGCTCCTCTCGTGTCGTTCGGGAATCGTGCGAGACCGCGTGCACAGCCAACACAGAAGGCAAGCGCGGTGCCGCCCCGCGCACAGCAAGAATCCAACGTTACCTCGTCTTCTATAAATCACCTCCCCCTCCAGTTCTCTCTGGACTCCTCTCTTCGCATCATGAATAGAGGACGCTTGCCCGTCTGGCATTCCAGCGCAATCCCGCGCTCCTGCCACGGACGAGGGTGATCTCATGAGCAAATACACCGCTTCGGAAGTGATCCAGCTCCCCCGCTTCACCGCGGTCGGGGCGATGGCGCTCGGCGAGCAGCTCCTCAGCGCGGCGAAGCCCGCGAAGAAGCAGCTCGCGAAGGGCATCGCGCGCGTGCTCGCGGCGCTGGCTTCGCGCCACGGAGAGCTCGCGTCGGCGCTGCGCGATCAGGTGTCGCTGTCCGAGGGAGGGGAGGCGAGCGAGGATGCGGTCCAGTGCGACCGCGTCCTCGACGGGTGCTGGAGCGGCCTCAACGACTTCCTGACCGCGTTCACCAAGCTGCCGCCCGGCGCGCCCGAGGTCGCGGAGGCGGCCTCGCTGAAGGCGGCCATCTTCACGGGAGGGCTCAAGTTCCTCCAGCTCACGTACGTCCTGCAATGGTCCGAGAGCGAGCTCCGGATCCAGCGCATTCGCAAGAACGGGCTCGACGCGCGCATCGAGGCGCTCGGCGGCAAGCGCTTCCTCGCCGCCCTCGAGGCCGCGCACGCCGCGTACGGCAAGGCGCTCGGCGTCACGGCGCCGGCAGCGACGGCCGCGGGGGCGCCGCCGAGCGTGCGCGAGGCGCTCGACGCGTTCACCGAGGCGCTGCGCGCGTACGTGATCAAGGTGATGGGCGCGGTCGAGCCCGACGAGCCGGAGACGCAGGAGCTCGCCGACAAGCTGCTCGCGCCCCTCGCGAGCTGGAGCGTCGGGCCGAGCGGCCGCGGCGCGGCCCGGAAGAACGGCAAGCCCGAGGGCGAGCCCGCAGCGCCCCCCGCGCCCGGCGTGGCGCTCCCGCCCGACGTGCAGGGCACCGAGCCGGCGCCGGCCGACCTCTGAGCCCCCTCGCGTGATGCACGCCCGCTGCTGACGCGGCGATCCCCTCCGCGCATTCCCCTCGTCAACCCCGCCTCAGGAGCACGCTTCCGTCGCCCGCCGAGCTGTCCACGGCGCCGTCGGCGCCGGGCGTCCCGTCCGGCCCCGTTCTGCCTGCCGCCTGCCGTGCAGCGAGCGGCGCCCGCGCCTGTGCCAGGTCACCTTGTTCTGTGCCAGACGAGGGGGGTCGAACACTGGCTCAAACGCAATGCATTGCGACACACCGGGGTCCGGACCCCTCGAGATCGCTCCGCCGTGCGTCTTCGAGAGCAAAAATGTGCCAGAACTCGCGCCTCGACGCGAAATTCTGTGCCAAGGACCCCGCGAATACCCTCGATCTTGTGCCAGATGGGGGGTCCGGACCCCTTCGGACCGCAAAGCAGAGCGCTCGCGAGGGGTCCGGGCCCCCTCCGGACCGCAGAGCAGAGCGCCTGCCGAGGCTCGGGAACGCCGCTCGGCGGATCGCGGAGCACACTCGAGCGCTCGCTGCGTCCGCGTACCCGCCGGATTGCCCATGACGAGCGCGGCGCTCACGGGAACCACGCCGCGACCTGCACCACCTCGCGCGCCGCGCCGGCCAGGCCCTCGTCGCCCGCGAGCGCCGCGATGAGCGGCACGAGCCGCTCGAGGCTCACGCCGTCGCCCGCGAGCGCGGCAGAGCGGAAGTCTCCGGCCAGCGCGTCGAGCAGGAAGCCAAATACCGCGGCGGCCCCCTCGGGCGGGAAATGGCGGGCCAGCGGGACCAGATCGAGCAGGCGATCCGGCTCGTCGGCGCCGAGGCGCAGGGCCAGCGGAAGGGCCCGGCGCGCCAGCTCGGGCGCGTGCGCGGGATCGTGGCGCGCCAGGAAGCCGAGGGCGTTCAGGTGGTGGGCGTCGCTGAGCGGCGCGATCAAGGCGAGCAACGCGTCGCTCTCGCCCGCAGCGCCGAGCCACGGGCCCACGTCGAACAGCAGCCCGTAGCGATCGAGCGGCTCGGCCCGGCGCAGCGCCGCGTCGATCCGCGCCCAGAGCGGCCCCGGCTCGGTGGCGAAGGGGAGGCTCCGGGCCAGCGCCCGCACGCGCGACGCTTCCGGCAGCGCCTCGAGCAGGTCCTCGGCGGGATCGCCCAGCGCCCTGAGGCGCGGGATCAGGCCCTCGAAGAGCTCGGCGGCGCGCTCGCCGAACCGGGGAGCCAGCGCCGCGGCGCGACGGGCCTCCGGGACGGCGAGGAGCGGCACGAGCCGCGCGAGCGTCCGGTGCGCGAGCGGGTCGTAGGGGTCGGCGTGCTGCTCCACCGCGGCGAACGCGGCGCGCACGTGGTCGGGATCGCCGAGGACCTCCGCGAGCGCGGCGAGCGCTCGCGCCCGCGCGGGCCCAGGCAGCGCCTCCGCGTCGGCCCAGAGCGCCTCGGCGACAGCGCGCGGGAAGCGGTCGGCAAACAGGTCGAGATCGCCAGGGTCTCCGCCGCCGTCGCGGAGGCTGGCGAGCGCCTCGCGCGCGACCGCGACCCCTTCGTCCGGGGGCAGCACGCCCACCGAGAGCAGCTGCGGCAGGACCGGATCCGCCGCGTCGCGGTACGCCGCGAGCGCCTCGCGCGCGAGGGCATGGCCTCGGTCGTCACCTGCGGCCTCGGCGAGGGCCACGAGCGCATCCCCGCGGAGCTCGGCCTCCGGGATGCGCCGCGCGGCGTCCTCGGCCCACGCGAGCACCTCGGCGCGCGCCGGCCCGGCCGCCATCGCCGCGCCGAGCGCGATGAGCGCCTTCGCCTGCTTTCGCTCGTCCGCGATCGGCTCCTCCCGATCGAGGGGCTCGACGCCGACGGGAGCCTCGTGATCCTCGCGGCGGGCGCACCAGTTCACGCTCGCCTCGACCAGGGCTGCGCGCACCGCGAGCGCCGCGGCCTCGCGGCCCGACGCGAGCGCCTCGACGGCGCGACGGCGCACGCGCTCGAGGTCGGCGACGAAGCCGAGATAGCCCTCGGGCCGAGCCATCCAGCGGGCGAGGTGCTCCTCGGTGACAAGCGCGGCGAATGCCTGGAGCGGCGCGGCGGCCTGCTCGAGGTGCGCCCGCGTGTAGGCGCAGGGATAGCCGTCCGGCGCGAGCGACAGCAGGCGGCGGATCGAGGTTTCCCGCGCGCTGCTGTCGAGGCGCTCCTCCACCTCGCGGCGGGCCGCGTTCCAGCGGAACGCATAGGTGCCATCGACGGCCGTGACGAGCGGCTCGATCCCGGCGAGGGCGCTCTCGATCGGGGCTCCGAGGGCGGTCGTGATCTCGTCCTCGCGAAGCCGGCCGTAGGCGGCCGAGAGCAGGCCGAGGAGCCGGGCCGGCACCGCGCCGGCGGCCGCGAGGAGCTCGGCGGGATCGCCCGGCGCGGGCCAGGGCCGCGACGGCAGCGGAAGGATCCGCGTGCGCGCCGGATCGAAGCCGAGGCGCGGGATCCACGCGCGGGCCGCGGCTTCGTCGCCCTCGACGGTGGCGAGCACCTTGACGCGAGGGCCAACGGCGGAGAACAGCGCTGGCCAGGAGACGAGCGGCTCCGCTTCCTCGACGTCGGTGATTGCGAGCAGCAGCGATGGTTCGCCCTCGGTCGGGCCCACGCGCAGGTGCTCCTCCGCGATCTTCGCGCGTAGACGCCGAGGAGGACCGCCCACGTAATCGGCTAGCAGCCGAGAGACCAGCAGCGCGATGAGGTCGCGCTCGAGCCTGAGATCAGGCCCGAGCGGCACGAGCTGCGCAGCGTAGGCGGTACCTTCGTGCTGTGAACGGACCAGGTGGGCGGCCACGACCGAGCGCCGGCCTGGGCGCGGGCCATGCAAGATCGCATAGGGCAGCTCTGGTTCGTCGAGCCATTGGCTGAGCGCGGCCAGCGCGGCTTGCTCCGCGGGGTCGAGCGTGGCGCTCGACGCTTCAGCCCAGGCGCAGCGGCAGGCGCGCTCGACGGGCGCGGGGGCGAGGAGTTGTGGCGGGGACATCGTCATTGCGCAGGTCATGTGTCAGTGAACGGCGGCGTCGAGGAGGGCACCGTGGTGACGTTCTTCCGTCGAGAGTGCGCGGGCTCGCTGCTCTGTGTCCAGGTCCCGTCCCACCGGCCCATCTTGTTCACCTTGGTTTCCGTCTCGTCGTTCGGGCCGACGACGCCGCCCTTCGCGTCCTCTCCGATGTTCGCCGGGTGGAGGCCGAGCTCGCGGAAGATCTGCGCGCACATGGGGCAGGGCGCCATTCCCTCGCCACGCGCGTTCGTGGTCTCGATGATCGCGCCGTCCTTGAAGCGCTTCTGCAGCTCCGAGCGGACCTCCTGGTCCGTCATCTTGGGGTTACCCTGCCGCTTGCGCTTCGCGTCCCCTTCCGTGCGGATCTGTTTCGCCATCTTGTGCAGCGCATCCACCTCCGCGCATGTTGTGTCCCCTGTCTGGGTCTCACCGCGCGCCCTCTGCGCGTTCTTGACGGCCGCGGTGATCGCAGGGTCCTTGTACCTCTCGCGCTGGCCCTCCTCTGCCCGGGAGCGCTCTCCCTGGCTCTTGCCCGAGATATCGTCCGGCACTCCGCGGCGGTGCTTGGACTCGGTGAAGTCCTTGCCGCCGGGGTTCTCCCCGGCCGCGTTCCGGACGGTCGAGAACGGCATCAGGCCGCTCGGATCGACGAAGCGCGTCGGCGCGTTGCCTGCGTAATCGAAGCCGTTGAAGCCGCCGTCCAGGCCGGCCGGGTCCGCGCTCAGGTACCGGCCGAGCGCGGGATCGAAGTAGCGGTAGCGGTTGTAGACGAGCCCCGTCTCCTCGTCCTCGTATTGGCCCGGGAAGCGGAGCGGCGTCGTGGTCCGCCCGCCCTCCTTCACCTTCGCGCCGAACGCGGATCGATCGATCTCGCACACCACCTCGCCCGCTGGACCGACCAGGCGCTCGGGGGCGCCCACATCGTCGTTGAGGTAATGGAACCATGGGCTCTCCTCACGGCGGCCGCCCGCCATGCGCGCGTCGCGGTGAGCCCAGGGGGCGTACCGGACCTCCTCGAAGCAGTACGTGCGCTCCTCCACGATGGGATCGCCCGACGCCTGCGCCATACGCTTGATCTCGTGGACGAGCACGCCGCCATCCCACACGAAACGCACGCTCGACACCTCGCGCCGCTGCCCGTCGGGGGCGCGCTCGAGCGTGCGTTTCCCGATGCGCCGCGCGAACGGATCGTAGCTGAGCTCGACCACCCTTCCATCGGGCTTCTCGACGGAAGCGAGCAGCCCGAGGCCGTTCCATGTGTAGCGGGTCAGCCGGCCGTCCGCGCCTCGCGCGCTCGTGAGCCTGCCCGACTCGTCCCACGTATACGTGGTGTCGCCCTTCTGCATCAGGCGGTTGCCCGCACCGTAGGAGCGCTGCTCGCCGTCCGGCTCGTGGAGGTTGCCCGCGGCGTCGTACGAAAAGCGCTCGCCCTGGCCCCGTTCGTTGCGGACACCCAGGATCTGCCCTGCGGCGTCGTGTTCGAACCGCTTCCGGCCGAGCGCGTCGTCCCATGCCTCGACGAGCTCCGAGCACGGCCCGTAGCGGAACGCCTGGTACACCGTCGTCCCCGGCGGGCGAGGGCCGACCCAGTCGGGCCGACCGGCGCCGGCGCTGGTCTGCCCGGGGTGGCCCACCCAGCGCTGCGCCATGCGGCCGAGCGCGTCGTAGACGACCTGGATGCGCCCGCCGTCCGGCAGCGCGCGGGCGATCTCGCGCCCGAGCGCGTCGTGCGCGACGTCAACCGTGACGCGCCCGTCCAGCACGACCTGCGTCGCCCGGCCGCAGGCGTCCCGCGCAAAGGCGGCCGAGTGGCCGAGTGATGTCTTCCGCTGCACGACATTGCCCATGAGATCGTACGTCCGCCGCACGACGGACAGGTCTCCCGAGGCGCGCTGCCGCTCCTCTACCACCCAGCCCACGGCGTTGCGCGTGTACGTGAGCTCCCCGGCGGGCGTGACGGCGGCGATGAGGTTGCCGTACACGTCGTACTCGAACGACTCCGTGGTGCCGTCCGGCAGGGAGCGCTGAACGAGCTGTCCGGCCGCGTCGTAGGCGAACTCGGTGGTCTCGCCTGCGCTGGTCTGCTCGAGGACGAGCTGTCCGGCCATGTCGTGCCGATAGTGCTTCTCCAGCCCGGCGAACGTCCGCTCATACACCAGGCGACCCGCCGTGTCGTAGCGCATGAGGTACACGTCTCCCCGCGCATTCTCGGCCCGCACGAGGCGACCCTCGCGATCGTAGCCGAGGCGGTTCACCTCGCCGTTCGGACGGCGGATCGCGCAGACCTTGTGCAGGCCTCCGCGATCGAAGCGCGTCGCGGTGCCGTCCGGGTGGTCGACGCGCACGACGTCCCCGTTGCGGTCGTGGGTATAGCGGGTCACGCCACCGTCGGGTTGGCGCACAGCGACGCGATCACCCCGATCGTTGTAGGCGTACGACGTGATGTTCCCGAGCGCGTCGCGCACCGACAGGCAGCGTCCCCAGTGATCGTAAACATACTCGGTGACGGCGCCTGTCCCGTCGACCTTCTGGACCATGTTGCCGTGCGCGTCGTGGGCGACGCGCGTGCGCGCCCCGTTCGGCGCGACCGTCTCCGTGATGAGCCCGCGCGCCTCGATGCGGACCTCGAAGCTCGCGCCGATCGGGTCGGTCCAGCGCAGGGCGGTCGCGGTGCGTGTGACCTCCGTCACGCCGCCGGCCGGGTCGGTGACGCGGCGAATATGCCCGTCCGGGTCGCGGTCGATGAGGGTGGTGCGGCCCAGCGGATCGGTCACGCGGAGCGTGCGACCGCGGGCGTCGCGGACCCAGGTCGTGGTCGCGCCCAGCGGGCCGGTGAACGAAAGGAGGTTGCCGTTCTCGTCGTATGTGCGGCTGTAGACGGCCCCGCCCGACACGGCCTTGTCGAGCTTGCCGAAATCGTTGGCGAAGTAGCGATGCACGGTGATCGAGTCCGTCACTTCCGAGTAGCCGTCGTCGCCATAGAGGAGCTTGCAGTGATAGATCCCTCGGGCTCTCGTGCCGTCGGCGAGGGTATCGGGTACGCCTTCGGCGAGGCCGAGGCGCCCCGCGTCGGGGTGAACACCCCAGGTCTCGACGCAGCGCCCCTGCTCGTCATAGAGGAAATGGAAGGTGAGATCTTCGGGATCCGTGCGCGACGTCAACCGGTGGTCTTCGTACGTATAACGGGAGACGCAGCCTTCTGCGTCCGTATCGGCGATGAGGTCCCCGCGCGCATCGTACGTGTAGGCCCGCAGCGTGATCCACCTCCCTTGCTCAGGCGCATTCTTGATCTCGAGCGCGCCGATGCGGCCGTCCGGCGTGCGCCGCACGCGCACGACGCGGCCGGCGGCGTCGGTGATCGATTCGATACGCCCCTCACGGTAGCCGAGCCGCGTCGTGTTGCCGTGGGCGTCGCGCACGGCGGAGAGGCGGTATGTCGAGCCCGTGGGCTCGGAGAACAGATAGAATGTGCCGGCGGCGTCGTCGAGGACGAAGCCGCTCGCGTCGCGGGTCAGGATCCAGCCATCGGGGCCGATCCCTGCGTCTCCTTCTGCGATGGCGTCGAACGAGAGCTCCGCGCCCGTGTCGGTCCACAGCACGGTGGTCTGGCGCCGCACCTCGACGGCCCACGCGAACGAATGCGTCCAGCCGAAGCCGAGACCCACGTCACGCTCACGGGCGCTCGTGCTGTAGCGGCGCACGAACCGCAATCCGAGCGGGCCGAGCAACTCCAGATCGACGACCGGATCCGTGAACACGCGGCCGGTGGCGACATCGACGGGATCGCCCTTCGACACCTTCCCGCTCTTCTTGGACCCGTGGTGGTTGGGGCAGCCGGAGCCGTCGCCGCCCGTGCCCCCGCAGGCAGATTTGCCGCCTCCACCCGCGCCGTTGCCCCCGCCGGAGCCATCGGCGCCCTGATCCTTGCCGCTCCCCTTGCCACCCTTGCCCCCGCTGCCCCCGCTGCCCCCGCCGCCGCCCATGATGAAAACGCCCGGATTCATGCCAGGGATTGCGGGGATATTCGGGACGGGTGCCGTGCGGGCCATGCTTTCGAGGATAACAGGGGCGCGCGTGCGGTCACAGACTGAACTGCGGTCATCTTCACGGGAGGGCTCAAGTTCCTCCATCTCACGTGCATCCTGCGATGGTCCGAAAGCGAGCTCCGGATCCAGCGGATTCGCAATATTGAAATCGACGCGTGCATCGAGGCGCTCGGCAGCAAGCGCTCCCTCGCCGCCCTGCTGTTTCTCTTGCAGCGCACGGTCAGCAATCCCCAGGCGTGGCGCCGGGGAGTGACGCCCGTATCACCGCATCCGCGGCTCGATCCACGCACGCATCCGGCCGGCGATCGCGCGCTTCTCGGCGAGGGCGCGCGTGGGGCCGGAGGAGGCGCCCACGAGGGCGGCGTTCGGCGACCCCTCGAAGCGAGGCGAGGCGCGGAGCGCTGCATACGAGCTCTCGAGCAAGGCCGCGAGCGCGCGTTCCTCGGCGCCCCGGATCGCTCTGGGCCGAGCTCTCCTCGAAGTTCCCCGACGCGAAGCCGGAGTACCTGCCGCGGGCGGTGCCGGCCGACGCCCTGCTCGCGTATGGCTACCTGAGCAAGACGCTGAAGTTCGAGGCGACGTTCGCTGTGCGGGAAGGGACGTTCAAGGACTCGAGGGTTCGCGCCTTCGGGCTGGACGGCAACCCGTTCGGCGCGGACCCGGCGCGCCGATCGCAGGTCGTCGTGCACGACTGGGCTGCGCCGAAGGACTTCGTGATCGAGCTCGTCGCCGACGATCCGGACAGCCGCGTCCTCGTCGCGCAGATCGCGCCCGCGGAGACGCTCGCCGCGACGGTGGCCAGCGCGCTCGGCCGGCTCGATCGGCTCGGCGGGGAGGCGCGGCGGATCGCGCCGGACGAGGCGCTCGCGATCCCGCGGCTGACGCTCGACCTGGAGGCGCGTTTCGGCGAGCTCATGGGTCGACCGCTGCTCGGCGACGCGTTCCGAGGGAGGCGCCTCGACGAGGCCAAGCAGCGGGTGCAGTTCCACCTGGACGAGGGCGGCGCGGGCGCGACGGCGGAGGCCATCGTGGGCTCGTACGGTCTGCCGCCGCCCCGGTCCTTCCTGGTGACGGCGCCGTTCCTTGTGCTGCTCCAGCGGCGCGGGGCGCGCGCGCCCTACCTGGCGGCGTGGGTGGAGAGCACAGCCTGGATGGAGGTGCTCGGCCAGGTGGCGCCGCCGACGGCGCCGCCGGCAGGGTGGGGACCGCCGGCAGGGTGGGGGCCGCCGGCAGGGTGAGGATCGCCGCGCTCCGTCCGGCACGACGCGAGGGCGCCGGCCGCCCGCGCAACGCGCGGTGGTCGCACGACGAGCACCCGCGTGCCACGCGCGGTCCCGGACGGAAGAACTGAACCGGTTCACCTTCCCCCGCGAGGGCTGATGATCCAAGCTTGGCGCCGCGGGGATCCCCGGGGTCCCCTCGTGCTTCAGCAAGGAGCCATCATGCGAAGATCATCGTTCTTGAGCTTGAGCTCATCAGGTTCTCTCGTCCTCCTCCTCATGGCGATCGGGTGCAGCTCGTCGAACGAGTCGTCCTCCGGCGCCGGCGGCGAAGGCGGCGCCGGCGGCCAGAGCGCGACGAGCAGCGCGAGCGGCACCGACCCGGCCGGCGGCACCGGCGGCACCGGCGGCGACGCGGCGGGGTCTGGCGGCGCCGGCGGCGAGGCTGCGGGCACCGGCGGCGCCGGCGGCACCGGCGGCGGGGCGCCTGCGGGGCCGGGCTGGGACTGGACCGGGATCGTCGGCACGGGACAGAGCCTCTCGGTCGGCGCCGAGGGCACGCCGCCGCGCGGGACGGAGCAGCGCTTCAGCAACCTCAAGCTGTCCCTCGGGGGCGGGTCCATGCCCCCGTTCGATCCGGCGAACGGCGCCCTCTCCCTCGTGCCGCTCACCGAGCCCATCCGCGGGTTCGCGATAACCTACCCCAGCGCGTACCCGAAGAACATCTACGGCGAGACGCCGCACACGGCCATGGCCGATCAGATATCGACCCTCGCGCAGGCGGCGGGCGGCGATCACATCACCGTGCACACAGTCGTCGGCGAGAGCGGGCAGCCGATGAGCGTCCTCCGGAAAGGCGCCAACCCGACGGTCGATGGCGACAAGTCGACCGGCCGCGCTTACGAGGCGACGCTGTTCGAGGCGGAGGCGATCGCGCGCCTCGCGAGGGACGCGGGCAAGACCTACGGTATCGGCGCCATCATCATCACGCACGGCGAGTCCGACGCCGGCAGCGCGACCTACGAGGACGACCTGGTCAAGCTCTGGTCCGACTACAACGCGGATCTCCTGCCCATCACCGGGCAGTCGCGGAGCATCCCCCTGCTGGTGTCCCAGCAGCACTCGGTGCACACCGAGGTGGGCTCGCGCTCGACGTCGACCCAGGCGCAGTGGCACGTGGGCGTGGGCCACCCGGGCGACATCGTCTGCTCGGGCCCGAAGTACCAGTATCCGTACGACGAGGACCACATCCACCTCACCGCGCGCGGCTACCAGCTCCTCGGCGAGAAGTACGGCCAGGTCTACTTCGAGAAGGTCGTCCTCGGAAAGGACTGGCAGCCGCTCCAGCCGACGGGCGTCGAGCGCGCCGGCAAGGTGATCACCGTGCAGTTCCACGTCCCGGTGCCGCCCCTCGTCTGGGACAGCGCGCTGCCGTCTCCCCACCAGACGGCCTTCACGGAGTGGTCGAAGGGCCGCGGCTTCCAGGTCTGGAGCGGCAACACCCGGATCGAGATCAGCAGCGTCGAGATCTCCGGCGGCGCGGTGAAGATCACGACAGCGTCGGATCTCCCCGCGTCGGGCGTGATGGTCGGCTACGCGGCGACGACCGACGGGACCACGATGCCCGGCGGCACGACGCGGTGGGGGCAGCTCCGCGACTCCGATCCGTTCGTCGGGTCGGTCTCGGGCGAGGCCCAGCCGAACTACAGCGTCGCGTTCGAGATGAGCGTCCCCTGAGCCCCCGCGCGCGCGGCCTCCCCGCGCGCGGCCTCGCTCCTGCTCACCGCGCGCGCCGGACCTCGTCGGAGAACCTCACCGCCTCGCGGAGCACGTGATCGGCGAGCGAGGGATCGATGATGCTCTTGATCTGCCCCGTCTCGATGCCCTGCTCCGCGGCCGTCTTGAAGTCGATGACATCGTCGGCCATCATCGCGAGCTGCCCGCTGCCGACGAGCTGGATGTTCGCCTGGTACATCGCGTCGGCGCGCGCGTTCGCCTGCCCGACGAGCGCGCGCTCCTGCGGGTCGAGCAGGTGCGCGATGAACTCGAGGTGCTCGGCCATGATCCGCGTCCAGAACGCCCCGACCTCGTCGCGCTGGAACCCGGCGCCGCCGCTCGCGAACAGATCGAGCCGGCCGGCGAACCGCTCGGCCTCGCGCGCGATGTGGTCGAAGAAGAGCGGCCAGACGAGGCTCTTCAGCGTGCCGGCCTCCTGCTGGCGCTGCATGCGGCGCTTGTACTCGATGAACTGAAGGACGCTCGAGCGCGTGTCGGCGAGCAGCGGATAGAGCTCGTCGTCGCGGTAGGCGCGGTCGCGGGCCGAGATGAAGTGCTGGGCGAAGAGCACCTGGAACTGCCGCGCCTCGGCCCGGGGCGCGCGGAGGGCGTCGCCCGGCATGAGCAGCGCCATGAACATCGCATGTTCCATCATGATGTCCGTCCAGAAGAGGACCTCGGAGAGGGCCTGCGCCGCGAGCCCGGCGTGCATTCCGGGCAGGTAGATCGGCTTCGTCGCGCGCTGATCGATGAGGATACCGGGCGTCTGGGGGATCCCTTCCGGGAGAGACAGGGGCCCGACCGACTCGCAGCTCCCGGCGCCCTTCTCGACAGCCAGCGCGAGGCCCGCCGGGGCGAGCAGCGAGACACCGACGGCGGCCGCCGCTCTGCCGGCGAATCGCCTGCGTCCAAATTTGCCTTGTGAAACATGCTTCTCCATCGACGCTCCTCCAGGTTTCGTACATCCGTGTGAGCCCGAGCGAAGGTGCATGTCCCGCGCCCGGTCTCACGAGAGGAGTCGACGGGCGATCCGCCGCCCCGCGCCGCGCCGGATCCGGCGACCGGCGGCGCCGGGGATCGCCGCGCGAAGCGCCTCGTTCGCGGCGGCGTCGCGTGGGGCGCGCCGCGCGTCGATCGACCGCGGAATCCGCCCGTGATGGGGATCCGCGACCGGCTGTCTGCGAAGGTGGAGCACAGGGTCGCCCGTTGGCCGGCGGCCTGCGACCATCGAGCACAGGGGCCCACGGCGGACCACAGGAGCTCGGCGCGCGGCGGACGGTGTCGGTCCAGGCGGGGCAGAGAAGGGCGCGCTGGTGGGCTGGGCGGGCTCACCCGTCCGGGCGGGGCTCGCTCTCGCGGCGGCGTACGTCGACGTCTCGCCTGCTCGAGATCGCGCCAGGGCGATGCCGTCGACGCGCGCTCGACGACGACGACAAGGTCAGAAGCCGATCCGGTCCTTACGGGCGCGCGCGTTCGTCCTTGCGGCGGGCGTGGGCCTCGGCTGCGGGCGCGCGCTCGAGGCGGCTCGCGTCGCCCTGGGAGCCGCCGGCAGGGCGGGGGACGTGGAGGCCACGGGCTGCGGGGGTGGCGTCGTCGTGGACGCCGTCGGGAGCGCGGCCGCCCGGATCTCCTCTGCGGGCGGCGCGGGGGGCGGCTCCGGCGGCGGTCCCTGGTCGGGCGCGCCGCGCGCGGCCGGGCTGTCCGCGGCGGGCGCGCCGTGCTCCGGCGGATCGCGGTGCATCCAGGGGATGCCCAGGCCGAGCGCCGCCGCCCCTGCGAGCGCGACCCCTGCGATCAGGACGCCGGCGCCGCCCCGACGGGCGCCCGCGCCCGGCATGACGAGCCCGTTGAACGTGTCGCGGTGGACGATGCCGAGCTGGTGCGCGCGCCCGAGCGCCCTCGCGACCTGCCGCACGACGCGCGCGATCTCGTGCAGCGACATGGGGCCAAGGCGGCTGATCCTGCGCTTCAGCTCTTCCCCCTCGAGCAGCTCCATGAGGATGTACGGGACCCCCGCGTCGGTGATCCCGTGATCGAACACCTGGGCGACATGGGGGCTCTTGATCTGCGCCGCCGCCACCGCCTCACGCCTGAACCGCTCGATGAACCCGGGGCACCGCGCGATCTCCGGGGCCATGAGCTTCACGGCGACCTGCGACCCGAGCGAGAGGTGGTCGGCTACCCAGACGGTCCCCATGCCTCCTTGTCCGCGCGGCCTCACCAGCCGGAGCTTGGGCGTAACCAGATGTCCGGAGCTCACGAGCCACCTCTTGAACGGGCCACGCTCCGCGCTCGATGGTCGTCGGCGGGTGGCGCAGATTACGGCGGTGCGACCGATAGTCAAGTTGTTCAGCCTGTCTGTGAATGCAGGGCAGCGCGGCGCGCGGCGGAGCGGGCGTGATCTATGTCTTTGTCGGATCGTCGGTGTCGATTCTCGAGCTGTCATGTCCTGCGCTGACGACCTCCGCCCGTCGTGGGCTCGGCTGCGCCTGAGACGTACCGGGGTGTCGCGCGCGGCGATCTCCCGAGGGCGGCTGAGGCGGCTCAGCGCGACTGTTGTGTCTGCCAACGACAGGAGGGAATCGTCGCGACTCGATGATGTGCCCTTGTGCTCGCGCGCCGATTCTGTACTGTCGCGCTCACCCGGATTCTTGCCCTGGAGATCGCATGCGAACCTCGAACAAAGTCTCTCGACATCATGGCTTCCTCCTCGCCCTGCTGGCGTCGAGCGCGCTCACCCTCGGCGCTGGCTGCGATGGCGGCGAGACAGTGGACCCGTCGGGCGCGTCGTCGACGACCAGCTCCGGCGGCGCGAACGAAGGCGGTGCGAACGAGGGCGGGGGCGGCACGGGCGGCGCGAACGAGGGCGGGGGCGGCACGGGCGGCGCGAACGAGGGCGGGGGCGGCACGGGCGGCGCGAACGAGGGCGGGGGCGGCACGGGCGGCGCGAACGAGGGCGGGGGCGGCACGGGCGGCGCGAACGAGGGCGGGGGCGGCACGGGCGGCGCGAACGAGGGCGGGGGCGGCACGGGCGGTGCGAATGAGGGCGGAGGCGGTGCGGGCGGCGCGAACGAGGGGGGCGGCGCGGGCGGCGCGAACGAGGGCGGGGTCGGCAGCGGCGGCGCGGGAGGCGAGGGGGGCGGCGGCGTGGACGACTGCGCCGAGCTCGCGGAGGCCCTCCAGGCGCGCCTCGACGGGGCGCGGGAGGCCCTCGGCACCCCGGGCGCCGTCCTCGCGGTCAGCACGCCGGCGTGCGGCGTCCAGGACTTCGCGAGCGGCGAGTCAGCGCCCGGCGACCCGATGCGCGCGGACCACGTGCTCCGCGTCGGCAGCGTGACCAAGACCTATGTCGCGGCCGCGGTGCTCCAGCTCGCGCACGAGGGCGCGCTCGACCTGGACGACCCGCTCTCGACGTGGATCGCGACGTTCCCCGGCGCGGACGGCATCACCTTGCGACAGCTCCTGAACCACTCGAGCGGCATCTTCAACTACACGGAGGATGAGGACCTCGTGCCCGCCGTGATCGCCGATCCGGGCCGTGTCTGGAGCCCCGAGGAGATCGTCGCCATCGCCGCCGAGCACGACCCCTATTTCGCTCCGGGCGAGGGGTGGCATTACTCGAGCACGAACTACATCCTCCTCGGGATGATCCTCGAGGCCGCGACAGGCGAGGGCGTCGCCGAGGTGATCCGCGATCGGCTGCTCGATCCGAGCGCGCTCTCGAGCACCTCGTTCGACGGAGAGGAGCCGATCGCAGGTGAGCTCGCCCGCGGTTACACCGCCGAGGGGGTGGACATCACGTCGGTCCTCCATCCCTCGTTCCCCTGGTCCGCCGGCGCCATGGTGGCGAGCGCGGGGGACGTCGCCCGCTGGGCGGTCGCGCTCTACGACGGCGCGGCGCTCGATCCGGCGTCGCGGGCAGAGATGCTCGCGGATCCCGTGCCCTCCGGCGTCGAGGGCCAGGGCTTCGGGCTCGGGACGCTCGTCATCGGGCGCGAGGTCCTTGGAGTCCCCGCGCTCGGGCACGACGGCGGCATTCCGGGCTTCGCCACGATCATGCTGTATTACCCCGAGCAGCAGGCCGCCGTGGCCGCCATCGTGAACAAAGAGGGCGTGGATCCCTCCCTCATCGCGCTCTCGGCCAGCGGGCTCCTGCTCGAATCGGAGTGAGCCTCATCGTGCCATGAAGGCGCCGCGCGCCGGGGAGGCTGCCCCTTCGGCGGAGCGGTCATCGGGCGCGCGCGCGGAGGGCGCGCTCGACCTCGTCCTCGGCGAGCTCCCCCTCGGCCGCCCTCTCGAGGGCCGCGCGGAGCGCCTCGTCGGCGCAGGCGCCGGCGGCGATGCGGATGCGGCGCCGGTGGCCAGGGTCGGGCGCCGACGAGAGCGCCATGGCAGCGCCGATGCGGCGCTCCACGGGGGCTGCTCCGTCCTCGACGACGGAGGCGAGGTCGTCCGCGTCGAGGGGCGCGTCGCGGTAGCCGGCGCCGCCGCCGTCGCGCCGGACGAGCGCGCCGAGGGCGCTGCGCCACTCCGCGAGCGCGCGGCCGCGGCGATCGAGCGCCGCGAAGCGCGCGGCGGCGCCCTGGCCGCTCTGCGCCGCCATGGCCTCGCGCACCCGCGCGAGGAGCACCTCGGTGCTCGCGGCGAGGCGCGCGGGCGCCGGCCCCGCCGCCGCGGAGCCCTTGCTCATCCGCGCCATCGTCGGCAGGAGCGTGCGTGCGCCGCCGGGGTGAGCGAGCCAGACGCCGCGCTCGTCCGCGGACGCGCCTGTGACGAGCGCAAAGGGGATGAGGCGCCGGTGGAAGAAGCCCTTGATGGTGACGCCGTCCGTGCCCACGAGCGCCGTCCTCGCGCCGAGGAGCCGGAGCGGCGGATAGGCGAGGAGCGGCACCGCCACGGCGAGCACCGCCGCGAGGAGCGCCGTGGGGCCGCTCCACAGCGCGATCAGCGCGATGGGCGCTGTCGGGTACCCCATGCAGACGGCGAGGCAGATGAGGCCGAAGCGCTCGGCGCGGGTCAGCCGCTCCGCGGCCACGCTCACGAGGCGCGACGAGAAGACGTGCTGATCCGCGGCGAAGCCCGCGGCCCGGAGCAGCGCGCTCGCCTCCGCGGCGCCGCGCACCCGGATCCACGCGGCGTCTCCGCCCCTGCCCCGGAACACAACGTGATGCTGGCCGGCGAACCCGTCGATCCAGCCGGCCTCGAGGCGCGCGCGCTGGAGCCGCGTCGTTCGAGCGGCCTGCGCGACGACGATCTCGTCCCCCTCGACAGCGACAGTGGCGGGGCGCGCGGAGCCTCGCCTGGGCGTGGGCGCCGCGGACGTGGGATGGCTGATGAGGAAGAGTACGGCCACGACCATCCCCCACTGCGTGATCACCAGGAGCACGGGCGCGGCGGCCGTGAGCGCGGCGGCCCCGAGCAAGACGGACCACGCGGCGATGCGCGCGCGGCGCGCGTGGACGAACGCGACGCCCTCGCTCTCGATGCGCAAGCTGTTCACCCCGGCATCGTACACGCTCGGCCGACCATCACCCGGACGATGAACGACGGCGCGGGCCGACGACCAGCGAGGAGATCGAGAAGCTCGAGGCCCAGGAGGGGCCGATCAAGCCGCCGCCGCTCTCGCGGATCGCGGACCACATCGACCAGCTCGTGAAGGGGCAGCACGCGCCAGCTCACCGCGGCCGAGCTGCCCTCGCCGCTCCCTGAGCCGCCGGCCGCGGACCCGAGGCCCCGGGGGCCGCCGCCGGTCGCGACGCCCCCGGCGCCGGCCCCGCGGCCCGTGAAGCCTGCAGTCCCGCCGGACCCTGGCGGTCTGGATCTCCTGCTGTCGCGATAAAGGTCCTCCCGCGGCCTGACCGAGGCGCTCGGCGCGCGTCGACAGAGGCTCTCCGCGCGGCCGGACCGGGGTCGGCGCTGTGGCCACACCGAGGCTCTCGGCGAGTCGACTCCGCCGTTACGAGGAGCGCGCGCTCCGGCCGCCGCCGCTGCGCGCCTGCTCCCGGGAGGTCGCCTCTGCCTCGAGGCGATCGATGCGCTGCTCCCCGTCGCGGAGATCCGCGCGCATGGCCGCCACGTTCCTGGGGAGCTGGTCCAGCGGGGCCGGGACCTGGTCGGCGGGGCCGAGCCGGCGCAGCCGCTCCTCGGTCTCGTCGAGGAAGGCGCCGGCGCGCCGGTGCGCCGCGCGCGCGGCGCCGAGGAACTGGAAGCGCCACGGCGACGAGGCGGCGCGCTCGGCGCTGCCGAGCCACGTCTTCATCGCCGCGAGCTGGCTGGCGCCCCCGCGGATCGCCGCGAAGATCGCGTCCAGGTAGCCGGCGCCCCCCGGGTCGGCGCTCACGGCGTCGGCCCCCGCGCGCGGGAGCCGCTGCGTGGGCCCGTCGCGGGCGCGGCGCGGTTCAGACCAGCCATCGGAGAGCGCGATTCTAACGAGTCCTCCCCGGTGGCGCGAGGGCCAAGCTCGCCGCCGCTCCCCCGGCGTCGGCGCCGCGCGGCGCCTGGGGGAGGCGGGCGCGCGGCGCCGACGCCGGGGAGCCGCGCTCGAAAAGGGGTTGCCTGGGATGGGCGATTCGAGGAAGGTTCGCGCAGGTGCACCGTGAGCCAGGAACCCGCTGAGTCGCGCCCTCCGCTTCCGCCCTTCACCGCCGAGACCGCCGCCCGGAAAGCGCGGCTGGCGGAGGACGCCTGGAACAGCCGCGATCCCGCGCGCGTGGCCCAGGCGTACACCGTCGACAGCCGCTGGCGGAACCGGGCCGAGTTCTTCCAGGGCCGCGAGGCGATCGAGGCGTTCCTGCACCGCAAGTGGCAGCGGGAGCTGGACTACCGCCTGATCAAGGAGGTCTGGGCGTTCACCGGCGATCGCATCGCTGTGCGCTTCGCCTACGAGTGGCACGACGACAGCGGGAGCTGGTACCGGTCCCACGGCAACGAGCAGTGGGAGTTCGACGCTCATGGATTGATGCGGCGGCGCGAGGCGAGCATCAATGACGTGCGCATCGCGGCGTCGGACCGGAAGTTCCACTGGCCGCTCGGGCGGCGGCCGGACGATCATCCCGGGCTGAGCGAGCTCGGGTTGTAGGGGCGGTTCGACCGATGTCCACCCCTTCGAGCAAGGCTGAGATCGCCACAGCCTACGATCGCTGGGCCGAGACGTACGATGACGACGACAACCGGACCCGCGAGCTGGCGGCCGCGGTCCTCCGGCAGCGCGACCTGGATCTGACCGGCCGCGACGTGATCGAGATCGGGTGCGGCACCGGCCGCAACACGCCGTGGCTCGCCGAGCGCGCCACGAGCGTGCTCGCGCTCGATTTCTCCGAGGGGATGTTGCGGCAGGCGCGGGCCCGCGTGCGGTCTCCGCGCGTCCGGCTCGTGCAGCACGACATCCGCGCTGCCTGGCCGGTCGCGGACGGCGCGGCCGACGTCGTGATTGCCTTGCTCGTCCTGGAGCACATCGAGCACCTCGAGGCGATCTTCGCCGAGGCAGCACGGGCCTCGCGCGCGGGCGGCGAGCTCTTCCTGTGCGAGCTGCACCCGACGCGGCAGATGCGCGGCGGCCAGGCCAACTTCGTCAACAGGGCGACGGGCGAGCCCGAGCGGGTGCCCGCATTCCTGCACGACGTCTCCGAGTACGTGAATGCGGGGTTGTCGTCCGGATACGAGCTCGTTCACCTGGGCGAGTGGCGCGACGCCGGAGCCCTCCGGAACGATCCTCCGCGGCTCCTGTCCGTGCATCTCCGGCGCAAGGCGTAGTTCCGTCTGCGGTAAACTCACCCTCGACCGAGAAGCCCGCGCGTCTGCGAGCCTCGTCGAATCGCGCATAGAGCGAGGCGCGCCGCGCGCCGGGCTCTGCGTGAAGTAATCCATACCGCGGCTCATGATCCATGGAACGAGCCCCGGTATTCTGGCATGCTCACGGCCGTTCCATCAGACCGTCGAGGGAGATGCAATGAAGCTCTATTTCAACCAGCAGAGTCGCGCGGTGATCACCAAGTGGATGCTGGACGAGTGCGGCGCCTCGTACGAGCTCGTACCCATCAGCTTCGAGAAGCGGGAGCACAAGTCGCCTGAGTTCTTGAAGATCAACCCGGCTGGCAAGCTGCCCGCGCTGGTGGACGGCGATGTCCGGCTCTTCGAGAACGCGGCGATCTGTCTGTACCTGGCGGACAGGTTCCCCGAGGCCAGGCTGGCGCCCCCGATCAGCGCGCCGCAGCGGGGGCGCTATCTGTCGCTGATGGTCTATTCGACCTCGCAGCTCGAGCCGGCGATGGGCGACCGCCTGCTGAAGGTCGAGACGCAACCGCAGCGAGGGTGGACGGATTTCGACAAGGCGATGGACGTCGTCGAAGGCGAGCTCGGGGAGGGGCCTTATCTGTTCGGCGACTGGTTCACCGCGGCCGACGTGATGGTCGGCTCGATGTTCATCTGGATGCGCCTGTGGGCCGGCCCGACGGGCCGGCCCAGGCTGGATGCCTATGTGGACCGCCTGCTGGCGCGCCCGCACGGGGTGAAGATGGAGAAGTGAGCCCCTCGCCCGGCGGCGTGTCCGCCGGAGCGCAGCGAGCCCTGACGAGCTCCGTCCCATCGCGGCTCGGGGCCTCGCGACGATGCGACGGAGCTCGCGTAGGATGGTTGTGATGAAGCCTTCATCGCGCCATCGCCGCCGCGTGCTCGCGTCCTCGTTCCTCGTCACGGTGGCCGGCGGCGTGGCCGCCTGCGCCTCGACCCCGCCGCCCGATCCGCCGGACGCGACGTCCAACCCGCCGCCCCCGGATCACCCGCCGACCGGCGCGCCCGGCGTGGGAGATGCGGCCGCCTCCGGGGCGCTGCCCGACGGCGGGGCGACGGCGGCGCAGGACGCGGCGGCGTCGGGGCCGCCGCAGGACGGCGGCGCGACCGCGCAGGGCGCAGCCTCCATCGAGGCGCACCAGGTCGCCGGCGTGACGGCAGCGCAGGACGGGCCGCTGCCGCCGCCAGCGCCCGGGGGGACGGTGGTCCGGGACGAGGACGGCACGTGCAGGCAGTTCCTCCCCAGCCCGTGCCCGCGGCCTCTGCCGTCGCAGGACGGAGGCCCTCCCGTTGTCATCATGTGCAACCCGCCGCCGCCCCTGCGGGTCGCGTGTCCGCCGGAACGCGGCCCGCGCTGACCGCGCGACCGCCCCGGGTCAGCGCGCGCCGCCCGCGGCCTGCCGCGGGGCGAGCATCGGGTGCAGCTCGGCGATCCCGAGCCGCGCGCGCCCGGCGAACTCGTACGCGTCGTCGGTCGCGGCGATGTGCTGCGTCGCCGCGTGGACGTCCCGGAAGCACCGCTGCAGCGGGCTCTCCGCGAACAGGGCGCCCCCGCCGCCGGCGCGGTACGCGAAGCCCGCGACCTCCGCGGCCACGTCGGTCACGTACGTCTGGACGAGCCGGATCGCGCTCCAGTCGTCGATCGAGAGCGCCTCCCCGGCGCGCGCCCGGTCCCACATCCGCCCGAGCGCGTCGAACGCGTAGGCGCGCGCCGCGGCGAGCTTCGCCTCCGCGCGCCCGAGATCCATGTGGAAGGCCGCGTGGCTGCCCAGCGCGAGCTGCGGCCAGGCCTTGATGCGGCGCGGAGCGACAGCCGCGATCTCGTCGAGCGCGCGCCGCCCGACGCCGAGCGCGAAGCCGACGTGCCCCGCCGCGACCAGGGCGATGAAGGGCAACGAGTACAGGGCGCCGCCGCGCCGCTGCGGGGCCGCCGGGAACGGGCACGTCAGCGCCTCGGGCACGAACGCGCCCTCGATCCGGTAGTGCTCGCTCCCGGTGCCGCGCAGCCCGGCGACGTCCCACGTGTCCTCGATCACCACCCGCTCGCGCGGGACGGCGAGGCTGATCATCTCGGGCGGCCCCGCCGGCGGAGCCCCGCCCTCCGGCGCCACGACGGCGCAGGTGAACACCCAGCCCGCGTGCCGCACGCCGCTGCCGAACGCCCAGCGCCCCTCGACCGCGTAGCCGCCAGCGACCCGCCGCGCGAGGCCGGTCGGGACCTGGAGCCCCGCGAACGTGGGGAAGGGCCCCTCGAACACCTCCCGCGCCCCCGCGTCGGGCAGCGTGCCCCCGGCGACCGCGGCGAGCAGCGCGCTGATCATCAGCGACCACCCCGCCGAGGCGTCCGCGCGCGCCATCGCCTCGAAGACCTCGACCTGCGTCAGCGGATCGCACTCGGCGCCGCCCAGCGCGCGCGGCGCGGCCAGCGCGAAGAGGCCGCTCGATCGCAGCGCGTCGACGACCGCCGGCGCGAGCGTGCGCAGCCGCTCGGACGCCTCGGCGTGGGCAGCGGCGACGCCGCGCGCGCGCTCCACGGCGGCGAGGAGGCGTTCACGATCGGGAGATCGACGGGGCTCGGACATACGGGGCTCCTTCCTGATCCAGGGTGGGTGCGGCGCGCCGGCCCCCTCTGGGCCGCCCGCGCGCCCGATGATGACAGTGGCAACATGCCGAAGTTTCCACCGCCTACATTTTCTTCGAGGCCGCGCACCCGCCCTGCGGCGCGGGGCCTTCGTGGTATCGTGTGCGCCTGCGCTGTGGCTTCCTCCCCGAGACGCCGCCGTGCGCGCGCGCGCACCCCGCCTGCCCCAGCGTCGCCTCCTGCGTCGCCTCCTGCGTCGCCTCCCGCGTCGCCTCCCGCGTCGCCTCCTGCGTCGCCTCCTGCGTCGCCTCCTGCGTCGATCGACCGGCCTTACCACCACGGCGACCTCCGGCGCGCCGTGGTGGAGGAGGCGCTCGCCCTCATCGAGGAGCGGGGCAACGCGGGCTTCACGCTGCGCGAGGTAGCGCGGCGCATCGGCGTCTCGCACGCCGCGCCCTACCGCCATTTCCCGGACAAGCGCGCGCTGATGGCGGAGCTCGCCGTCCAGGCGAGCACGGCGCTCGCCGCGCAGATCTCGGCCGCGCTCGAGGCGGCCGGGGGCGCCGGGGGCGACCTCCGGGCGCGCTTCCTGGCCGCCGGTTTCGCCTACGTCCGCTTCGCGCTGGAGCACCCGGCGCCGTTCCACGTGATGTACTCCGGCGAGGTCGACCCCGAGGACCCGCGGGTCGCGGCGGCCACGTCGAGGAGCCTGGGGCTGCTCCTCGGCTTCATCGAGGAGGCGCAGCGCGCCGGGGCGTTCCCGCCCGGCGAGCCGATGGCGCTCGCGGTCCCGATCTGGGCGATGCACCACGGCGTTGCGACCCTCGCGGCGTCGGGCGCGCTGTCCAAGGCCGGCCCCGCGGAGCTCCGGCGCGTGAGCGACGACGCCCACGCGCGCCTGCTCGACGGGCTGCTCCTCGCCGCGCCGGGGCCGCCGCGCGCCTGATCTTCGCCTGATCTCCGCCGCGCGGCGGGTTCCCGTGCCCCGGCGCCCGGGCTACGCTCGCCCCCCTCGTGCGCGCCGCCCTCGTTGCGACAACGGTCTCCGCCCTCCTCTTCGCCCTCTCACCGGCCGCCGCCGCGGGGCCATCCCCCGAGCTCACGTACGTGCCGGAGGTCGATCTGCCCGTCACCGTTGTCGGCGGGGCCGCGTGGATCGCCACGGAGCTCGCCAAGAGGGGCCTCGCGCCCGACGCGTGCCGCTGGTGCGCTGTCGGCCCGCTCGACACCTCGGTCCGCGACGCGCTGCTCTGGAGCGGCAACCCCGGCGCCGCCCACCAGGTCAGCAACGTGACGGTCCTCGCCGTCGCGCCCGCCTCCGCGCTGGGCCTCACAGCGCTCGCCGCGTGGCAGGACGGCCGGACCGAGAACATCGCCGCCGACCTCGTGATCGTCACCGAGGCGACGGTGCTGGCGATGAACCTGAACCAGCTCACCAAGTACATCGTCGGCCGCCAGCGGCCCTATGCCCATTTCGAGAACGCCGACGTGCTGCATTGCGAGGGCGCGGGCTGCTCGCGCCCGCTCGCGCACGACGACGATCTCTCCTTCTTCTCGGGCCACTCGAACGCGGCCTTCTCCCTCGCCGCGGCGAGCGGCACCGTGGCGTCGATGCGCGGCTACCGCGCGGCGCCGTGGGTCTGGGCCCAGGGGATGGCGATCGCCGCGCTCTCCGGATACCTGCGCATCGCCTCCGACCGCCATTACTTCTCCGACGTGCTCACGGGCGCCGCCTTCGGCTCCGCGGCCGGCGTGCTGATTCCGTATCTGTTTCACGCCCCGCGCGCGCGTGTTGCGGGCCCGGACACGCGGAGTTTCCGCCTGTCGATCGCGCCGGCCGGCGTGGGCGTGGGCGTCGCCGGCGCCTTCTGAGTGGGGCATTCGCGGCCATAGGCAAGGGGTCGCGATGCCCTGAACGGCGTATGTAAGCAGTCTTGACAAACTGGATTCGAATTTTACACTACGCCTGTCAGCCAGAGATGCTGGCGCTCGGGCGACAGTTGCTGGAGCGCGAGTCGATGATGTCGAACACGCCGCGCCGCCTGAGCGGCGACGGCGGCGAGCTGCGGTCCGCGAACGGGCGTGCGCGCTGAGCGAGCCCGTTCCAGCGAGGTTCCGGCGGCTCGACAATGAAGGAGTCCGGCGACATGAACGTCGTTGTTGATCATTCGTCACACAATCGATGGATCGCGGGCGGCCTCGCCGCCGCGCTCCTCGTCCACCTCGCGGGCTGCAGCGATCAAGCGCTCGGGGCGCCGGTGCCGGGCGCCGAGCCGCAGCGCCAGGCACCGGACGCCGCGGCGCTCGCGCGCGACGAGCTGCTCCGGGAGGCCGCGCGGCTCGCGGAGATCCGGGCGGCGCTCGCGCGATCGCCGGAGGCTTCGCTCTCGCTGCTCGACGAGCACAGGGCGGAGTTCCCGGAGGGCCGGCTCGTGGCGGAGCGGGAGCTCATCGCGATCGACGCGCTGGTGCGCCGCGGGCGCGCCGACCAGGCGCGCGGGCGCGCCGAGGCGTTCCTCGCGCAGTTCCCGACGAGCCCTCACGCCGAGCGGGTACGCCGCCTGACCGGCGCCGCGCCGTGAGGCGAGCGCGGCGCCGCGGCCTGAGGCGATCGCAACGCCGCCGCGCGGCGCCGCGCCTCAGCTCGCGGGCGTCCGATCGGACTCGGGGGGCGCCATCCCGTCGACGACGACCGGGTCG
The DNA here is from genome assembly GCF_051519835.1 of Sorangium sp. So ce176. Classification (NCBI taxonomy): domain Bacteria; kingdom Pseudomonadati; phylum Myxococcota; order Polyangiales; family Polyangiaceae; genus Sorangium; species Sorangium sp. So ce176. Next base: position 6,527,562 of record NZ_CP150371.1, on the reverse strand, counting down.
CTCTGCTCGACGAGGTGCGGCTTGCCCCACGTGTCGATGAAATGGCCCGACCGCTTCGCCTTGGTCTCCAGGTAAAAGCGGTTGTGCTCATTCGGCGGGATCACGTGCGGGATGCGCCCTGCCACGGACACCCCATATTGCATGAGCTGCTGGACCTTGTTCGGATTGTTGGTGATGAGCTTCACCGACTTCACGTTGAGGCTATGCAGCATGTGCGCCGCGACGGCGTAATCGCGCTCGTCGTCCCGGAAGCCGAGCGCCAGGTTCGCCTCGACCGTGTCGAGCCCCTGATCCTGCAGCGCGTACGCCCGGATCTTGTTGATGAGCCCGATGCCGCGGCCCTCCTGGCGCAGATAGAGCAGGATGCCGCGCTCCATGCTCTTGATCTTCTTCAGCCCTTCGAGGAGCTGATCGCGGCAGTCGCAGCGCAGCGAGCCCATGACGTCGCCGGTCAGGCACTCGGAGTGCAGCCTCGTCGGCACGTTCGAGGCGCCGACGACATCGCCGTGCACCATCGCGATGTGCTCCTTGGCGTCGCGGTTGTTCCAGAACGCGACGATGCGGAAGTGGCCGGCGCGCGTCGGCAGCTCGGCGACGCCGACCACCCGCACACACACGTTCTCGTGGCCATATCCATCACAGTCGTGCTCTTGATCGCGAGCGACGAGCTCCAGCAGCGGATTCACCGGGTCGGTCATCGTCCTGTCTCCGCGAGGAGCCGCCTCGCGCGCCCTTCTTACCAGAACACGACCCGCAGGCAACGTTTCGCCGCCGGGCGACACCGCGGTCCACCGGAGTCCCCGCAGCGCAGCGCGCCAGGGCGCGCTGGCCCTTGGGCCGCAACGCGCCTGTGCTCGCATCCGCGTCCACGCCCTCGCGCTCCATCAACGTGGCAGTCGTCGCGTCGATGAACAACGTGGCAATCGCGTCCGTGAGCGGCGCGGCCCTGCGCCGATCGCCGCCCCGCCCGGGGCCGCTCATGTGTCGGCGGGCTGGCGCGCGTAGTCCGGGGCGGCCGCGCTCATCCGGGGGAGCGACGCCGAGAGCCCGGCGCGCAGCGCGCGCAGGAGCAGGCGCGGGCTCACGAGCGCCTCGGGCCCGTCGAGCATGTGCAGCGCGCGCACGAAGCGCACGTAGACCTCGCGGTCGACCTGCGCGGCGCGGTGCAGCACGCCGGTGTACCAGCGCAGCACCGGCTGGAGGAGCGGCCGCTCCCCCTCGGTCTCGGGGTAGGCGAGGTCTTCCCCCGTCGACATCTGCCACGGCAGGTCGACCGCCTTCGCGGCGGCCGCGTGGTAGCGGCGGGTGAGCCCCGCGATCGCCCCCTGGCCCGCGCGGCGCCGCTGCTCGGCGAGCGCGGCGTCGAGGGCGAGCGCCTGGAGGCAGGCCGACGTCATCCCCTGCCCGTAGACCGGGTTGAAGCTCGCGAGCGCGTCGCCCAGCACCGCGAGCCCCTCGGGCATGCGCGCCATGCGCTCGTAGCGCCGCCGGAGGTGCGCCGGGAACTTGTAGACGGCGATCTCCGTCTCCGGCTCGGCCCCGAGCAGCGCTCGGTACAGCGCGTCGTGCGGCAGGCCCCGCGCGAACTCGAGGAAGCCCTCGGGGTCGGCGGGCGGGTGCTCGCCGAACAGGCCCGCGAGAACGACCATCCAGCGCCCGCCCTCGACGGGCACGATGCAGCCGAACCGCCGGCTGTCGGACGGCGAGCCGAGGATGTAGAGCGAGGTCCACGGCACCTGCGCCGGCTCGCGCGGCCGGTACTGCCGGCTCGCGTACCCGACGCGCACCTTGATCGTCGACTCGAGGGGCCGCGGGTACCCGAGCGCCTCCAGCCACGCCGGCGCGCGGGAGCCGCGCCCGCTGGCGTCCACAACGAGCTCCGCCGGCAGCGCCTCGACCTGGCCCGACGCGTCGCGCCGCCGGACCACGACGCCCGTGAGCCGGGAGCGGTCGGGCGACGCCGAGAGCTCGACCACCTCGCGCCCGTCCAGACGTCGCACCCCGGGCAGCGCGAAGGTCCGGCGGCGCACGTGCGCCTCGAGCAGCGGCCGGGTCATGCACACGGTCCGCACCCCCGTCGCGCAGCGCGGCTTCCACGCGCCGAGGTGGTGCCAGGCGAGGCCGAGCCCGAAGTCGTACGCGACCGCCCCGTCCCGGATCAGGTCCTCGGTGAAGCCCGGGAAGAGATCGTTCAGGATGCGCTCGCCCCGGGCGAGCAGGCCGTGGACCTGGCGCGCCTGCGGCACGCCCCTGCGGGGCTCGCGGAGATCGTCGGGGATGCCGTCGCGCTCGATGACGGCCACCTCGTCGAAGTGATCGGCGAGCACCCGGGCCGCGACGAGGCCCGCGATGCTCCCGCCGATCACCACGGCCCTGCGGCCGCCGAACCGGTGATCGGGGCGGAGGTTCTGCTGGGGGGAGGGGTTCATGGAGCCACGGAGATTGCAAACCACGGGCCGATCCTGCTGGAGGCAAGGCGGACGCATCAGGCGCCGTCCTGATGCGACGTTATTCCCGCGCCGCGCCGGACGCGCGGGCCGGGTGATGTCGCTCACCCGCGCGATTGCGTAGCTACGCAATCGGCTGCTCTCCGTCGCCACGAAACAGGCCCTCAGGCGCGCGCTTTCGTCGTCACCGGAGAGCGACCCTGGCCGAGGTTCGGCGCGGAGCGGCCGTGTCTGGAAATTGACGGCTGACAGCTCACGACGGGCGGCGGCGACGCGGTGTATGGGAGAGCGCGGAGTGCGACGCCTTCATCCGAGCTCCTGCGAGATGGGTTGAGCGATCTCGGACCGTCCGGGAACCCATGACAGGAAACCAGGTCTGCTCCGCCCGCATGGAGCGCGGGGACGTGCTTCGCGCACGCCTGTGCGCGACTCGTGCGCGCTCCTGCGCTTCCCGCGCCGAGCACGACGCCGCCGGCGCAGGAGGCGGGCATGCAGACCCGGGAGGTGCGGCGCGGCCTGGACGATGGCGCGGCGGTCGCGGCTACTTCTTGCGACAGCCGCACGAGGCCGCCGGCGCTTGCGGGGCCGGCCGCTGGCACGTCGTCACCAGGGTGCTCAGGACACAGAGGAGGATCGCGACGCGGAGCCGCATGACGGCCATTCTCCCCCTGCGCGCCGGGCGGCGTCAATCGTGACCAGCGGGCTCAGCCGAGCGGGACCTCGAGCGACACCTCGTCGAGCCCGACGCCGAGGAAGCGGCGCGGGCGCACCGCGACGGCGACCAGCGCCCCGCCCTCGGCGCGGGCCGCCTTCACCGAGAGCTCGATGGTGGCGGGCGGCGCGTTCTCGAACAGCGTCCACAGCGCCCCCTCGACGACGGGCTGGACCTCCGCCGGGTCGCTGTCCGGGGGCAGCTTCGCGCAGAGCGCGCGCAGGAACTGGACGACGCGCGCGACGAAGAGCTGATCGACAAGCGAGACCCGATCGAGGCGCGCGTCCGGCTCGGCGGTGGCGCTGTCGTACGTGAGCTTCTCCGGCGGGACGTAGGCCGTCGGCGCGGTGAGGACGTACACCGCGTCGCTGTTCGGCGCCGACGCGAGCAGGAGCACGCCGCTCTTCGCGAGATCGCGCTGGGTGTCGGTCGACACGAACGCCTCGGTCGGGATCGCGACGCCCTCGTCCCCCTCGTACGCGCCCTTCACCTCGTGCACCGGCAGGTCCCCGATCACGCCGCCGCCCTTCGCGCCCGCGATGCGGCACGGCCACGCCGTCTCGCGGAAGCTCGCCGCGATCAGCGCGCCGACAACGTACGCCGGCGGGATCCAGACGCGGCCGCCCTCGTCGGCGGGCTGCTCGACGATCGTCGCCTCCCGGATGCGCGAGGTCGACCTGTCGTAGGGCATCCGGCCGAGCACGCGGTTCATGGCGATCGCGACCCAGCGCATGCAGTGCCGCGCCGCGGCGGAGCGCCACGGCGCCCGGTGCGGCGCCTGGAACAGCGCGGCCTTGTTGTCGAGGCGCTCGACGCCGCCGAGCTCGTCGACCCCGAGCAGCCCCGCGGCGCCGTTCACGACGGCGGGGAGCGCGTGCGCCTCGGCGACGCGCGCGATCTGCTCGAGCCGCGCGAGCGAGGCGGCGGTGCCGTCGATCGCGACGTCCACGATCGCGACCGACGCCGGCGGCTCGGTGCTCGCCGTCTGCGCGAGCACCCGCTCGAGCGCGCCGGCCGCCTCGTCCGGCCGCGCGCTGACGACCTCGATCCGGACGCCCTCCGCCGCCTTCACGCGATCGACGAGCAGGCTCAGCCCCCGCCACGCCTCCTCGAGGCGCCGCACCTCCGGGTGCTGCAGGATCGCGCCGAGCTGCGCGCCGATCGCGCGCTCGAGCTGCGCGATCGCCTCGGCGGGGCGGGCGGGCTGCCCCGCGCGCGGGCGCGCGCTCGCCGCCACTGTCGCGATGAGCTCCGAGAACCGCCCCCCGTCCGAGGGCTTCGGACCGGCGTCGTCCGGCGTCGCCGGTGACGCGGCGGCCTCCCCGCCGCCGCCCCCGCCGAGATCGACCATCGAGAGCAGCGCGTCGATGTCACCGCCCGGCGCGGGCGCAGGCGCGGCGGGCCGCGCTGCCGCGGGCGGCGCCGGCCGGGCGGCCACGGCGCCTTGGCGCTCCGGCAGCAGCCCGAGGATGTCGCGCCCGAGCGGGGCGCCGCCCCAGAGCCGATCGAGCTCGGCGCGCGCCTGATCGAGCGTTGTCGAGCCGTCGCGCAGCCGATCGAGGACGCGCCGGGCGTCGAGCAGCGATCGCAGGAGCGGCACCTCGGCGCACAGGGCGTCGGGCCGGAAGCTCTTCAGGCTGGTGGGCGACAGGTCGACGCGCGCCGGCCGGCCCCCCGCGAGCACGCTCGGCACCTCGATCGCGATCCGCGGCCGGAGCATCGCGAAGAGGTTATCGAACCGGCCCGCGTCGACGCGGATCGCGCCCGCGGGCGGGCTCGCCCCGGCGTTGTGCGGATCGCGGGGGACGAGATCGGCGACGACGAGCACGCGCAGCGGGAGCAGCGGCCCCCGCGCCGCGGCGCCCCCGTCCTCGCCCACGTGGAACCTGAACTCCTCGCCCAGAACGCCCTTGATCGTTTCCGCCATGGCCCGCGCAGCATAGGCGTCACCTCTCGGCGCGAGAAGCGCTAAGCTCCGCGCGCATGAAGACGGAAGGCGGTCCGCCCTTGAACTTGAACCCTGAACCCCACGCCGCCAGCGATCGCAGGCGCCTGCGCGGCGGCGCCCCGATCCAGATCGGGCTCCTCGGCTGCGGTACTGTCGGCGGCGGCGTCCTCCGCCTGCTCGCCGAGAACTCCGGTTACCTCGCGGAGCGCGCCGGCGTGCCCCTCGTGGTCAAGCGCGTCGTCGTGCGGGACCTCGAGAAGGAGCGCGTCTCGGCCCTGGATCGCGGCCTGCTCACCACGAGCGCGGAGGAGGTGGTCGACGACCCCACGATCGACCTGGTCGTCGAGGTGATGGGCGGCGAGACGCCCGCCCGCGCGCTGATCGAGCGCGCCATCGACCGCGGCAAGGGGGTGGTCACCGCGAACAAGCTGCTGCTCGCGGCCCACGGCCCCGCGCTCATCGCGCGGGCCGCGGCGCGCCAGGTCGACCTCGCGTTCGAGGGGGCGGTCGGCGGCGGCATCCCGATCATCCGCACGCTCCGGGACGCGTTCGCGAGCGACTGGGTCGAGCGCGTCACCGCGATCGTGAACGGCACCTGCAACTACATCCTCACGCGCATGCGCGACACGGGCGCGTCGTTCGAGGCCGCGCTGCGCGAGGCGCAGGACCTCGGCTACGCCGAGAAGCCCGATCCGTCGCTCGACGTCGACGGCCACGACGCCGCGCACAAGCTGATCGTGCTCGCGATGCTCGCCTTCGGGGCGCAGGTCGACAGCGGCGCCGTCCACACCTCCGGCATCCGGACCATCGAGGAGGCCGACCACCGCTACGCCGACCGCTTCGGCTACACGATCAAGCACCTCGCGATCGGCCGCGATCTCGGCGATTCCATCGAGCTGCGCGTCCACCCCACGCTGATCCCGAAGCAGAGCGTGCTCGCCAACGTCTCCGGCGTGCTCAACGCCGTGCTCCTCGAGGGGCGCGCCGTCGGGCCGTCGCTCGTCTACGGCCGCGGCGCCGGCGACCTGCCGACCGCGGTCAGCGTCGTCTCCGACGTCCTCGACGTCGCGCGCTCGATCGCCTCGGGCGTCGCGGGCATGCAGGGCCGCGGCATGTCGATCAAGCCCCGCCGGGTCCGCCCGCTCAGCGAGATCGTCTCGCGGTACTACCTGCGCTTCGCGGTCGAGGACCGCCCGGGCGTCATGGGGCGCCTCGCCGGCGCGCTCGGCGACGCGGGCGTGAGCATCGAGCAGATCGTGCAGCAGGGGCCGACCAAGGCGAGCCAGGGCGCGGCGCCCGCGGGCGGCGCGGCGGCCCGCGAGCCCGCCGTCGACGTGGTGCTCATCACGCACGACGCGCAGGAGGGGCTCGTGCGGAGCGCGCTCGACGCCATCGCGCGCGAGGAGTTCCTGCGCGAGCCGCCGCACCTGTTCCGCATCGAGGAGCCGTGACGTCGCCCGGGGACGCGCCGCTCGGGGTGTTCGACTCGGGCCTCGGCGGCCTCACGGTCGTGCGCGCGCTGCGCAGGCGCTGCCCGGCGGAGGACATCGTCTACCTGGGCGACACGGCGCGCGTCCCGTACGGCACCCGGTCCCCCGAGACGGTGGTCCGCTACGCGCTCGGCTGCGCGCGCGTGCTGATCGAGCGCGGGGTCAAGGCGATCGTCGTCGCGTGCAACACGGTGAGCGCCGTCGCGCTCGACATGCTCCGGGTCGAGCTCGACCTGCCCGTCCTCGGGGTCATCCTTCCCGGCGCGCGGGCCGCCGTGGCCGCGTCGCGCGGCGCGACGATCGGCGTGCTCGGGACGGCGGGGACGATCGCGTCCGGCGCCTACCCCCGCGCCGTGGCGTCGCTCAGCACCCGCACCGAGGTCGCCGGCCAGGCGGCCCCGCTGCTCGTCTCGCTGGCGGAGGAGGGGTGGATCGAGGGCGAGGTCCCGCGCCTCGTCGCGCGGCGCTACCTGGAGCCGCTCATCGGCGCGGGCGCCCGCTCGATCGTGCTCGGCTGCACGCACTTCCCGCTGCTCCGCGCCGCGATCGAGGCCGAGACGGCGGCGCTCGCCGGCGGCCCCCTCCCGATCGTGGACAGCGCGTCCGCGACAGCGGAGGAGGTGGCGTCGTTCCTCGCCGAGCGGGGGCTCGCGACGTCCCGGAGCGCGCCGGGCAGCCTCGCGCTGCTCGTCACGGATCTGCCGAAGAGCTTCGCCTCGGTGGCGGCCCGGTTCCTCGGGGAGCCGGTCGTCGGAGCGGAAGGCGGCCGGTCCCCGATCCGCCCCGAGACGGACGGCGCCAGCCGATCCGGGGCCCAGGGCGTCGACGTCGAGCAGATCGACCTGTAATAGGCAGCAAGCTTGGCCCGGAGCCCCGGGCGCAGAGGAGGTTTTCCAGACGATGACGCAGCTCAGGTGGCTTTCGGCCGGCGAGTCGCACGGGCCGGAGCTCGTGGCGACCGTCGAGGGTATTCCGGCGGGCATGCCGCTCCTCGCGGAGGACGTCGACGAGGATCTGGCGCGGCGCCAGCGCGGCTACGGGCGCGGCGGGCGGATGAAGATCGAGACCGACCGCGTCCGCCTCGTCGCCGGCGTGCGCGGCGGCGAGACGCTCGGCGGCCCCATCGCCATGGTGATCGAGAACCGCGATCACGCGAGCTGGGCCGGGCGCATGGGCCCGGAGCCGTTCCCCGAGCCGCCCGAGGCGCTCACCCGCCCGCGCCCCGGCCACGCGGATCTCGCCGGCGGCCTGAAGTACGCCCGGCGGGACCTGCGCGACGTGCTCGAGCGGGCGAGCGCGCGCGAGACCGCGGCGCGCGTCGCGGTGGGCGGCGTCTGCCGCAAGCTCCTCCGGTCGGTCGGCGTCGAGGTCTTCGCCCACGTCCTCTCGATCGGCCCGGTGCGCTCGCAGATCTCCGCGGCCTCCGGCCTCGGCGACCTCCCGCTCACCGAGCTCCGCGAGCGCGCCCGCGCCTCCGACCTCGCGTGCGTCGACGCCGCCGCGGCGCAGGCGATGCGCGACGCCATCCGCGAGGCAGCGCACCGGGGCGACACGCTCGGCGGCGTCTTCGAGGTGATCGCCACCGGCCTGCCGCCTGGGCTCGGCAGCCACGTGCAGTGGGACCGCAAGCTCGACGGCCGGCTCGCGCAGGCGCTGATGAGCATCCAGGCGATCAAGGGCGTCGAGATCGGCATCGGCTTCGAGGCCGCGCGCATCTCGGGCTCCGAGGTGCACGACCCGATCGGGTACGACCAGGCGTCGAGCGCGTTCACCCGCCCGTCGAACCGCGCCGGCGGCCTCGAGGGCGGCATCACGAACGGTATGCCGCTCATCTGCCGCGCCGCCATGAAGCCGATCGCCACGCTGAAGCGCGCGCTCCCCTCGGTCGACGTGCGCACCAAGGAGCAGTTCGACGCCGCCTTCGAGCGGAGCGACGTCTGCGCCGTCGCGGCCGCCTCGGTCGTCGGCGAGGCGATGGTGGCGATCACGCTCGCCGCCGCCCTGCTCGAGAAGTTCGGCGGCGACAGCCTCACCGAGCTCTCGCGCAACGTCGACACCTACCTCCAGCAGGTCCGCTCTTACTGAACGCCATGCAACTCCTCCCCGACGCACCTCCGCTCCTGCTCACCGGCTTCATGGGGGCCGGAAAGACGACCGTGGGCCGCCTCGCCGCCGCGCGCGCGGGCCTCCCGTTCATCGACCTCGACGACGCCATCACGGCGGAGGCCGGCGAGAGCGTCCCGTCGCTCTTCGCCTCGCGCGGCGAGGCCGGCTTCCGCGCGCTGGAGGCGGCGACCCTTCGCCGGCTCCTCGCGACGCGCGGCCCGCGCGTCATCGCCCTCGGCGGCGGCGCCCTCGTCGACGCCGCGCTCCGCGCCGAGGCGCTCGAGCGCGGCTGCGTCGTCGCGCTCAGCGCGACCCCGCGCACGATCGCCGCGCGCACGCCGGGCGGCACGCGCCCGCTCCTCGACGGCGCGCCGGACCGGGAGGCGCGCATCCGCGAGCTCCTGGCCGCGCGCGCGGCCGTGTACGCGGAGGCCCACGCGCGCGTCGTGACCGACGGCGTCGCGCCCGAGGAGGTCGCCGCGCGGGTCCTCCGCGCCTACGCGGATCGCCCGCTCTTCGTGCCGCTCGGCGACAAGAGCTACGCGGTGCGCATCGCCTCGGACGCGCCGGCGTCCGTGGCCGACGCCGTCGTCGCGCTCGCGCCCTCGTCGGTCTTCGTGGTCACGGACGAGAACGTGAGCCGCCTCTGGGGCGCGCCGCTGCTCGACGCGCTCGCGGCGCAGGGCAAGCCGGCCGCCGCGGTCACGGTGCTCCGGCCCGGCGAGGAGCACAAGCGGCTCTCGGCCGTCGAGGCGGCGCTCACCGCGATGATCGAGGCGGGCGCCGATCGCGACGCGGTGGTGCTGGCGCACGGCGGGGGCGTGGTGACCGACATCGGCGGCTTCGCCGCCTCGACGCTCCTGCGCGGCGTCCGCTGGGTCGGGGCGCCGACGACGCTCCTCTCGATGGTCGACGCGTCGGTAGGCGGCAAGACCGGGGTCGACCTCGGCCCCGCGAAGAACGCCGTCGGCACCTTCCACCAGCCGTCCGCGGTCGTCGCGAGCCCGGCGGCGCTCGCGACAGAGACCGACCGCGCCTACCGGAGCGGGCTCGCCGAGGTGGTGAAGACGGCCTGCATCGGCGACCCGGACCTGCATGTGCTCCTCGAGCGCGAGGCCGATCGCGTCCTCGCGCGCGACCCCGGCCTCCTCGCCGAGATCATCCGGCGCTCGATCGCTGTGAAGGCGGCCATCGTGGCCCGCGACGAGCGCGAGTCGGGCGACCGCGCCCTGCTCAACCTCGGCCACACGCTCGGGCACGCCCTCGAGGCGGAGGGCGGGTTCGTCCGGCTGGCGCACGGCGAGGCGGTGTCGCTCGGCATGGTGGCGATGCTCCGGGTCGGGTGCTCTCTCGGCGTGACCGACAGCGCGTCGGCCGACAGGGTGATCCGCCTGCTCGCCCGGCTCGGGCTGCCCACCCGGATCGAGGACGAGCCGGTCTCCGCCGCGCTGCGCTTCCTGTCGCTCGACAAGAAGCGCCGCGGCTCGACGGTCCGCGCGGTCCTGATGCGCGACATCGGCAGCACGTTCGTGGAGCCCATGCAGCTCGACCGCCTCGCGTCGCTGCTCGAGCGCGCCGCGTCCGGCGCCGCCTGAGCCTTCCGGCTCGGTCCATCTCCGAAGAGGTGATTGCGCTCACGTCCAGGCGCTCTCCCGCTCGCCCCTGCCGGCGCGAGCGGGAGCGCGCCCCGAGCGGTCCTGGCGCGGGCCGAGCCGGCCTTTGCCCCGTTTTCCGGCGAGCGGCCCGGGAGATGGCGAATGGCGCCGGCGCGGCCGGCTCACGAACCATCGCGCCGTGTGCCTGAGACAGCCCTGCTCCGCGCGGGGGCACCGCGTTTCACGCGGCGCGCGCCCTTGTTGTCGCTGGCCTCCGGTGGCAGCGGGCGATTGCGGTGAGGGTGAAGAAAATCAGCGCGGTTCCAACATCCTCGAAAAAGTGCCCCACGCGCGGCCCGCGTCGTTCGCTTCGCGCTATCCTTCCGGGCGCAGATGGTGACCGCGACAAAAAAGAGAGTTCTGGTGGTGGAGGACGAGGAGGACACGGCGGCGATGATTGCCCGGTTCCTCAGCGACGAGTTCGACACCGTGGTCGCGACGAACGGGGTCGAGGGTCTGGCGCTGGCGCAGCAGGAGCCGCATCCGGATCTCGTCATCGTGGACATCATGATGCCGAAGCTCGACGGGGTGAGCATGACGAAGCGGCTCCGCGAGAACGACCAGATGCGCCGGGTGCCCGTCATCTTCCTCACCGCCAAGTCGGATCCGATGGACGTCATCGCCGGCATCCAGGCCGGCGCCCGTCACTACATCACGAAGCCCTTCGTTCTCGACGACCTCAAGAAGAAGGTCCGCAAAGCCGTCTACGGCCGCTGAGCGGGGCTCACCCGCTTCGGAGACGGGCCCATCTCGACGTTTTCGGTGCTCGGCGTACAGGAGTACGCCTGTGCGCCGAAAACGCCGATCTGGGCCCGTCTCCTGTGCGGGTGAGCCCCGCTCTGGGACGCTCGGAATCAACGGAGGGGGCGGAGGGGGAGGGGAGAACGGCTGCTGGGGGCGCGCGCGCGGAAGACGTGCGATCGCAGAGGGGGGGCGTGCACGAGAGCCGTTGAGGGGGGGTCGGGCGGTGGGCGGCAGGCGATCCTGCAGTGAAGGGGGGAACGTCGAGGACGCTTGAAGACGGAAGAGGGGCAATCAGAGAGCATGGCGCTCTCGGTGTCTTCTAGTTTCGTCGTGGTCGTGCGAGCGGCGTTCGTCCGGACTGCGGGGCTGGGCGGGAGATGCCGTGGGGCACATCAGAGGCGGACGCGACCGCGAGAGACTCGCTGCTTCGGCGCGCCGCAGGGGTAAGGAGGAACTGTCGTCTCCCGCCGCGGCTCGGGCGGACGTCCGCCGCGAGGGGCGCGCGCTGCGGCGGGAGGGGGCGGTTTAGCTGCGGCTGCGGGGCGCGTTGCTGCAGGCCTTGAAGGCGCGCTCGAACAGCTCGAGGGAACGGCCGATGCTCGAATGCACCCGGCGGATCTCCTCGGCGGAGGTGGTCGCGAGCTTCACGATCTCCAGCGCCTCGCGCGGGTGAGCGTCATCGTAGTTCGCATGGGCAGCGAGCCACGTCAGCGCCTTGCTCCCCTCGCCGTATTGCTTCGTGAAGGCCGGCAGCACCACGCGCGACCACTCGCCAGTGACACCCTCGATCGCATAGTTGACCGCGCCGACAGCCTCGGCCAGAGAGCCGCGGTAGGAGACCGACCAGAGCCAGTCGAAGAGCGAGGCGACCTCCGTGGTCGGACGATGGCTCGTGATCTCCGAGGCGCTGATGCCGTGCCCCGCCGCCCAGTCGAGGTACCAGCGCACATGCAGCGCCTCGACCCGGATGTTGCCGATGAGCCAGTCGCGCACCAGGGAGTCGCGCGGCGTCTGTCCGTACGTCGTCTTCGCCAGGCTGAGCCCCATGTACTTCGGGAACGCCTCGACGACGCAGAAGAACTCCCGGATCATCAGACCCCAGGTCTCCTGATCGATCGGCTCCGTCATCGTCCGCGCGATCGGAGGCGTGTAAACCGCGGCCTTCCACTGGTCGGCCAGGGACTCGAGCATGTCCTCGACCCAGACCGGATGCGGCGTCGCCTTGAGGCTGTCCTTGACTTCCTTGTGCCGCTGCGAGCGAGGTGACAGCATGAATTTACCTGGTGGGTTGCTGGGTCAATCTCCCTCGTGCCTGCCCGCCGGTCTCCGCTCCACCAAACCCCTCAGGCTGACCGGCCCGCGGCCGTCAGGAGACAATGCGCGGCGCGGGCACGATGCTGACCCCCAGACGCTGAGGATGAAAGGGCCAGCACGATGACCTCACCATGAGAGGCTTCGCGTACATGTGTCCCGCCTGCATCCAGTTTGGATCGGAGCGAAGGATCAAGTCAACAGGCAAATGGGCGGTCCGTTCAGCCGCTCACCATACGACCTCGGAGAGGCACTCGGTCGCGCCGCGGAACCGGCACCGCTGGTGAGTCACCTTGGGGGTCGACGCACCGCACAGGAGCAGCGCCTGCTCCACCCACCCGCACACGCCATCGCCGCAGTTCATCGCGGACGGCCCCTCGTCGTCCCCCGTCGGACCGGTGATCGTCAGCACCCACTCCCGCGGCTTCACCATTCGCGGGAAGACCTTCCCGGAATCGAAGTAGCGCGACCAGAACATTCCAGTGCGGGCGACGATCGTGTCGGGCATCGCGATCGAGAGCGCGAACTTCATCACCGTATTGAGGTCGCGATCCGCGACATAACGGGCAAACCGCTTGATCTCGGCGGCCTGGTCGCTCGCGGACCGCACGTGCGTTCGCAACGCCCGGTTCCAGACGCCGATCGGATACCAGCTGCTCGGCAGCAGCGGCTGATACAGTACGTCCCGGTCTGACTTGGGGAGCGACGTCACCAGCCGCTCCCAGGCCCCGGCATCGCGGTTCGTCGTGACGAACGACCGGAGGTTGACCAGCAACGTTCCTTTGCATCGACCGGCGGGGATCGAGGATTTGCTCTTCGTTTCGTGCGTCTTCATCGCGGCGAACCTACGGCGGGAAGGCCCTGACGACGCCGGCCCAGGTCGCGGGCGCAGCGGGCGCGGTCTCGGGCGGGAAGCCCTGCCGGAGAGCACATCGTCGGGGGGACTCCAGGAGTCGTGGTTGTACCTTGCAGGGGAGCGTGAGTTCGCCTGGATGGCAAGAGATGATTACACGGGAGCAGGCGTGCGACATGGAATGAAGCGGCGCTGGACGAGCCTTCGCCGGTTGTCCAGCCCTCGTTTCGACCCGATGGCCAGACCGCAGGATGCCAGCGTCGGTCCCGATGCGGGGTGCAGGTGTAATCGACATTACCCGCCTCCGTGGTTCGGTCGATGCCGCGGGCGCGACGTGCTGCGGGCAGCGCGCGGCCGGGCGGGCGGAGCCGGCGGAGCCAGGGGGCGCCCGGCGCGGTGGGCCGGCGAACGGCGGCGACCGGCGGCGGTGCGGCGCCTCGGTGTTGCCCTCCTGCGCGAACCTCGGTACCCCTACGCCATGAGCGAATCCACGACGGGCCGGCCGGCCGCCGGCCACGCGGAGCCCGAGCTGCCGCACATCGATGTGGCCGAGCGGGGGGCGCCGCGCGACGGGCGACCGCAGGTCATCGACCGCAGGCTGTTCATGCAGCTCCTCGTCTTCCGCTGCCCGAGCACCGGCGATCCGGCGGAGCTGACCCGCGCTGTCGGTCAGGCCCTGGAGGCCCAGCGCGTCGGCGCTGTCGTGTACGAGGACGTCAGTGACCCGCGCGGGATCGCGGTGCTCACCTGGGCGGAAGACCCGGCCCTCTTCGTCGAGAAGGTCCGGCCCGCGCTCAACCGCGGCGACCTGCGGGGGCTGGAGCTCCGCCCCGACTTCTCCATGCTGGGGCGCACCTACTCGACAGGCTACGAGCAGGACCTCGAGTACTGGATGCTCCGGCGCCCGGCCGAGACAGTGCTCAACCCCGCCTGGTCGTGGGCTGTGTGGTACCCGCTCCGCCGCAGCGGCGCGTTCTCCAAGCTCGAGCCGCGCGAGCAGGGGAGCATCCTGCGCGAGCACGGCACCATCGGCCGGGCGTACGGCGCGCAGGACCTCGCGCACGACATCCGCCTCGCGTCCCACGGGCTCGACGCCCGCGACAACGAGTTCGTGATCGGGCTGGTCGGCAAGGAGCTCCACCCGCTCTCGCACATCGTCCAGTCGATGCGGAAGACCCGCCAGACATCGGAGTTCATCAGCCAGATGGGCCCGTTCTTCGTCGGCCGCGCCGCCTTCCGCAGCGCCGGCGGCTGAAGCGGCCCGTCAGCCGATGCCGGCCAGGGCCGAGAACGCCGTGGCCAGCGCGTCGAGCCGCGCCGCCGCGCGGGCCTCGGCGTCGGCCAGCGGCTCGTCCGCGGCGACCGGCTCGCGCACGTCGAAGTAGAACTTGATCTTCGGCTCGGTGCCGCTCGGGCGCGCGATGATCCGGCTGCCGCCGTCGAGCTCGTACACGAGGACGTTGCTCGGGGGCAGGACGAGCGGCTCGGCCTTGCCGTCGCTCGACGTGCGCGTGCGCGCCTCGAAGTCGCGCCACGCCACCACCGGGACGCCGCCGAGCTCCGCCGGCGGGCTCTTCCGCAGCGCGGCCATGATGGAGGCGATCTTCTCGACGCCGTCCACGCCGCGCAGGGTGTAGGAGCGCTGCCCGCTCATGTAGAGGCCGTACGTGCGGGTGAGCGCCTGGAGCTCGTCGAGCAGCGTCTTGCCCTCGGCCTTGCGCACAGCGGCGAGCTCGGCGAGCACCACCGCGGCGCCGATGCCATCCTTGTCGCGCACGACAGGGCCGATGGTGTAGCCGAGCGCCTCCTCGAAGCCGAACACGAAGCGGGCGCCTGTCGAGCGCTCGATGTCCATCGCCCGGTTGGCGATCCACTTGAACCCGGTCAGGGTCTCCTCGTAGTGCACCCCGAGCGCCGCGGCGATCGCGCCGAGCATCGGGGTCGAGACGCAGGAGGCCAGCACGAGGCGGCGCTCGGTCGCGCTGCCGCCGCCCTGGGCGCCCCCCTCGGTGAGCAGGTAGTGGCCGAGGAGCACGCCGACCTGGTTGCCCGTGAGCTGCACGTACTCGCCGTCCGGGCGCCGCACCGCCACGGCGAGCCGGTCGACGTCCGGATCGTTGGCGAGGACGATGTCGGCGCCCTCCTTCTTCGCGAGGGCGAACGCCAGGTCCATGGCGCCCTTCTCCTCGGGGTTCGGGAACGCGACCGTGGGGAACGCGCCGTCCGGCTCGGCCTGCTCGGGCACGCTCGTCACGCGCGTGAAGCCGGCCTGCGCGAGCGCCTCGCGGACGAGGCGGTTGCCCACGCCGTGCAGCGGCGTGTAGACGATGCGCAGGTTGCGATCGCCGTCCGCCCGCACGGCGAGGCCGCGGATCGCGCGGAGGTACGCCGGCTCGAGATCCTCGGGGAAGTCGCGCACGAGGCCCCGCTGCCGCGCCTCGTCGAGGGGGACGCGGGGGACCTGATCCGCCGGCGGCGAGGCGTCGATCGCCGTCGCGATGCCGGTGTCGTGCGGCGGGACGATCTGCGCGGCGTTGTCCCAGTAGACCTTGTAGCCGTTGTACTCGGGCGGGTTGTGGCTCGCCGTGACCATCACGCCCGCGGCCGCGCCGAGGTGACCGACAGCGAACGCGGCGATCGGGGTGGGGCAGGGCCGCGGCGAGAGGTGGCTCGGGATGCCCGCGGCGGCGAGGGCGCAGGCGGCGTCCTCCGCGAACTCGCGGCTCATCCGGCGGGCGTCGTGGCCGACGACGACCCCGGCGCTGCGCGCCTTGTCGCCGAGCGTGGCGAGGAGGTAGCGGGCGAGGCCGGCGGTCGTGCGGAGGATGACGGCGCGGTTCATCCGGCTCTCGCCGGCGCCGAGCACGCCGCGGATGCCGGCGGTGCCGAACTCGAGGGGGCCGGCGAAGCGCTCGGCGAGCTCATCGCGGACGCCCTCCTCGCCCGCCCGGGCCGCGTCGATGAGCCGGCGCAGCTCGCTCTGGGTCTCCGGATCGGGGTCGTGGGCAAGCCAGCGTTCGGCAGGCTCGAGGACGAAGTCGTGGCTCACGACTCCATCTTTAGTTCAAGCTGGCCGCCGTGTGCAGCAGGCGCACGCGCGATTCCGTGCGGACGGGCGGGGCTAGCCGGCCTTCTTGCCGGCGGCGAGCGCCTCGGCGAAGCGCGTGTCGTACTGGCCGCGCCGGAAGTCGTCGTCCGCCAGGATCTGGCGCAGGAAGGCGAGGTTTGTCGCGGCGGGACCGGCCGGGCCGGCGAGCTCGATCGTCGTGCCGGCGAGCGCCCGGTCCAGGCGGGCGATCGCGTCGTCGCGCGTCGGCCCGTGGGCGACGATCTTGGCGAGCAGCGGATCGTAGAACGGCGTCACCTCGAGCCCCTCGGCGACGCCTGTCTCGATCCGCAGGTCGTCGCCCGCGGCGGGCCAGCGGAGCGCGGCGATGCGGCCGGGCTGCGGGGCGAACTTCTTCGCCGGATCCTCGGCGTAGAGGCGCGCCTCGATGGAATGGCCGCGGTAGGCGTGGTCGCGGACCTCCGGCGCGAGCGGCTCGCCCGAGGCGATGCGGATCTGGTGCTCGACGAGGTCGAGCCCGGTGCACATCTCGGTGACGCAGTGCTCGACCTGGAGCCGCGCGTTGACCTCGAGGAAGTAGAGCTCGCCGCTCTCCGTCGCGACGAACTCGACCGTGCCGGCCCCGACGTAGCCGGCGCCTGTCACGACCCGGAGCGCGCTCTCGTGCAGCGTCTTCCGGCGGGACTCGCCCGCGTCTCCCTGGAAGAACGCGGCGGGCGACGGGCTCTCCTCGACGATCTTCTGGTGCCTGCGCTGCGCGCTGCACTCGCGCTCGCCGATCGCGACGGCGCCGCCCTGGCCGTCGCAGAGCACCTGCACCTCGATGTGGCGCGGGCGCTCGATGTACCGCTCCATGTAGACGCGCGCGTCGCCGAACGCGGAGCGGCCGCGGTCGGAGCACGCGGTGAGGGCGCGCGCGAGCTTGACCGGCTCGGTGACGACCTGCATGCCGATGCCGCCGCCGCCGCCCGCGGCCTTGACGAGCAGCGGGAATCCGATGCTCTCGGCGGCGCGCTGGGCGGCCTCGAGGTCGGCGGGGTCGACCGGGCCGCCCGTGCCCGGCGGCGGGAAGACGTCGGCGGCGCGCGCGTGGTCGCGCGCGAGGATCTTGTCGCCGAAGGCGTGGAGCACCGCGGGCGGCGGGCCGATGAACGTGATGCCGGCCGCGAGGACGGCCTCGGCGAACGCCTCGTTCTCGCTGAGCAGCCCGTACCCCGGGTGGATGCCGTCGGCGCCCGTCGCCCGGGCCGCCTCCACGATCGCGTGGATGACGAGGTAGCTGTCGCGGACCGGCGGCGGCCCGATGCGCACGGCCTCGTCGGCCATCGCGACGTGCGGCGCGCCCGCGTCGGCGTCCGAGTAGACGGCGACCGTGGCGATCCCGAGCCGTTTGCAGGTCCGGAGGACGCGACAGGCGATCTCTCCACGGTTGGCGACGAGGATCTTTTTCAGCACGGTTGACAGCTACGCCCCCGCGCGGCGGGGCGTCAAGGCGGTCCGGGCGGCGCGGCGCGCCCCGAGCGCTCGCGGACAGGCCTCGTCGGACGGCCTCCGGCGGAGCGCCCTTGCCTGCCCGGCGGGCTGAGCCGCGCCGGGTCCGGCTCAGCCCACCGCGCGCCGCACCTTGGGCTTGGCCCCGAGCAGCACGAGCTGCCCGCACGCCGCCGAGACGTCGTCCCCGCGCCGGCGCCGCACGAAGCACGAGTATCCGGCCTGGGTGAGCACCTCCTGGAACGCGGTCACGCGCTCCAGGCCGGGCGGGCCCAGCGAGGACGCCTCGATCGGGTTCATCGGGATGAGGTTGATCTTCACCGGGATCCCGCGCAGGAGCTTCGCCAGCCGGCGCGCCTCGACCGGATCGTCGTTCTGCCCGGCCACGAGCGTGTACTCGATGGTGATGCGCCGGCGCCGCGGCAGCGGGTAGGCGCGCAGCGCCGCGAGCAGCTCGTCGAGCGGGTACTTGCGGTTGATGGGCATCAGCGCCGAGCGGGTCGCGTCGTCCGCGGCGTGCAGCGAGATCGCCAGCGCGATCTGCCCGCCGAAATCCTCGCCGAGCCGCGCGATCTCCGGGACGAGGCCCGATGTGGACACCGTGACCCGCCGCGTCGAGAGGTTGATGCCCTCCGGGTGCGTGAGCAGGCGCAGCGAGCGCGCTGTGGCCTCGTAGTTGTGGAGCGGCTCGCCCATGCCCATGTAAACGACGCCGCGGAGATCTTCGCCCTCCTCGAGCATCGCCCGCCCGAGGAGCACCTGGCCCGCGATCTCCTCGGCGCCGAGGTGGCGCTTGAGCCCGGCCACGCCGCTCGCGCAGAAGCCGCACCCCATGGCGCAGCCGACCTGCGTGGAGATGCACTGGGTGACGCGGACGCGCGGCGCCGCGCCCGGGCCAGCGTCGTCGTCCTCGTCGTCGGTGTCGTCGCCCGCGGCCGCGTCGGCGTCGAGCTGCGCCTGCGAGCCGGGGCCCGACACCGACGGGAGCAGGACCGTCTCGATTGTCGCGCCGTCGTGCAGGCGGAGGAGCAGCTTGCGCGTGCCGTCCTCGGAGCGATGAACCCGCTCGGGCGTCAGCACCTCGCCGAGCCCCTCCGCGGCGAGGTGCTCGCGCAGCCGCGCCGGGAGGTTCTTCATCGCCGCCGGATCCAGGACGCCGCGGCGGTGGATCCAGTGGAATACCTGCTTCGCCGTGAACGACCGCTCTCCGCGGGCGGCCAGCGAGGCCGACCACTCTTCAGGCAAGCGAGCGACAGGGTGAAGCGGGGTGGAGCGCACCTCCGTGGCGTACTGCGCGCTGACCCGAGCGGCAAGGGAGCAGGAGCGCGGCGCGGCCGCCCGCGCCCGGCCGATGCGTTGGCCGCCCTGGCGCTCCCGGGGCGTCAGCCGCTCTGGCTCTCGATGTGCGCCGCGGGGATCTGCCCGTCGCGGTCGCGGCGCGCCCGCGCGCGGCTCCCGGCGTCGAGCACCTCGCGGGTGTAGCGCTCGAACGCCTCGGCCCGGTGCATCGCCGTGTGCTCGGCGAACACGCGCTGCCGCGCTCGCTGGCCCACGGTGAGGCGCTTGTCCTCCTTCATCTCCCTGAGCTTCCGGAGCACGTCCTCCGGCGTGCGGACGAGGAGGATCTCGTCGCCGGGCTGGAAGAACGTCTCGATCCCCGGCCATGTGTCGCTCAGGACGGGGGTCCCGCACGCGGCCGCCTCGAACAGGCGTGCGCTCGGCGACCACCCGGACTCGACCATCGCCCGGCGGGTCAGGTTCAGCGTGAAGCGCTGGGAATTGTAGAAGATGCGGTGCTCGTCCGGCGGGAGGTGCTCCGTCCGGCTGATGTTGTCGGGCCACGCGAGCGACGTCGGGTACTGCGCGCCCGCCACAGCGAAGCGGCCGCGGCGCATGCGCCGCGCCGGCTCGAGCAGGAGCCGCTCGACCGCGGCCTGCCGGTCGTCGCTGTACGTGCCGAGGTAGCCGAGATCCCAGCGCATCGGCGCCGGCTGCGGATGGTAGACGTCGGTGTCGGCCGAGCAGTAGAGCGCCCGCGCGCGCACCGCCCCGTGGCCGCGCTCGAGCCGCTCCAAGGTCGGGCCGCCCGTCGCCGACAGGTAGAGGTCGTACCGCGGGATCAGCGCCGGCGTGAGGTACGCGTGATCCCCGTGCGCCAGCCGGCCCAGCGTCACCGGCGTGTCGAGGTCGTAGAACGCTGTCTTGCCGCGGGCCTCCTCCGTGATCCACGCCCCGACGGTGGCCCCCTCCGGGACGAAGGAGCCGACGATCACGAGATCGGCTTCGCGCACCGCGCGTGAGAATCGATCACGGAGCTCGGGAATGCTCGAGTACTGCTCGGTCTTGCCGTAAGGCGGGTTGGGCAGGTCGCGGTGCTGGTCATAGATGGAGAGGTTCCGCTCCAGAAAAAGCACGTGGTGGCCGCGCGACGCGAGCGCCCGGAGGAGCGCCCTGTACGTCGTGGCGTGGCCGTTGCCCCACGACGACGTGATGGAGAGTCCCAGGAAGACATAACGGTAGGTAGGTGTCGTCATAGCGTGGTGGCAGCAAGGGTTGAGAGATCCCAGGAGACGTGCCGGCCCGGAATGAGCCGGTCCCGAGGCGCACCTCGGCGGCGCCGGAGACGCTGAGAGCAGCCTCCGCGCGGCCAGGCAGGCGCGCAGACAGGGGAGCTGCACGTCGCTCCGGTTGCCCTGGCGCCGCGCAAGAGGGCGCGGCGACGAGCGAACGACCCCGGATTAACATGCATGCTCACGCTCTGCAATCCTGCGAGAGGCGGTTTCTGGACTGAAGATGCGTATTCCTCCTCAGGACCCCAGGTGATTAGGCCCGGACTGATCTCGTGATCAAGAAGGGAGCAGAATCGTAACTCGCTCTGGAACAGGGCGGGCCGTTCGCGCAAAGCACCCCGCCGCGCCATCGAGGCAACCGGCCTGTGCGGCGACGAAGGATGGCAGCGTCGATGAGAAAAAAAGAGGCGATGTCGTAATGGTGGGCCAAAGGCCTCGATCGAACGGCGTCGCGGCGGCGGAGCCCTACCCGGAACGCCGGGGCAACGCTCGTCAGCGCCGCGGACCGGGCTCGTCAGGAACGCGGGAGCGGGCGGCGGAGCGAAGGCGCGGCGCCGGCAGGGCCGCGCGCGAGGCGCCGTCGCGCGCGGGTCCCGCAGGCATTCCGGCGTCCCGTCACGATCGCCGGTACGCCTGCGGCCGCGAGCCGGTCGCGGACCTCTCTTGATTCATGAGAAAACGAGCAGGGAGTCAGCAAGGCACGGAGAGCGGGAGAGGACGGCGCGCCCGCGCCGCCTTCCTGTCCGTGCGGGCGCGTTGCCGCGAGCCGGGGGCCCTCGGTGTCCAGCCTTCAGCGGTGGGGCGCCGCGCGTGGGCGGCCGCGACGTTCAGGCGGCGGGTCGCAGCGCCCGCCAGCCGTCGAGCACCTCGGCGATGTTCGCGAAGCGGCGGTCCGGGCTATGGGCGAGACCGCGGTTGACGAACACCTCGAGTTGCCGGTCGACCGGCGGGGGCATCATGTTCCCGAGGCGCCGCGGCGCCGTCCTCGTCTTGAGATCGGCGAGCATCATCAGGTTGCGCGCGGCGTAGGGGAGCTCGCCGGTGAGCGCCTGAAAGACCACCGTCATCGCCGCATAGATGTCGGCCCGGTGATCCACCGTCTTGCCCTTCGTGAGCTGCTCCGGGGGCGCGAACCTGGGATCGCCGAGGCACCGGCTCGCCACGGTCGTCTCCTCGTCGCAGAGCGCGGGCGGGAGCTTGCACGAGCCGAGATCGAGGAGCGTCAGCCGGTCGCCTTCAGGGCCGCGATCGACGAGCACGCTCGCGGAGCTGATGTCGCGGTGGATGATGTCAATCTCGTGGAGCTCGGCGATCGCGAGCCAGAGCTGCTCGATCAGCGGGTGGAGAGCGTCGAACGGGAGCGCCCCGTGCCGGGCGATGCGCTCGGCGAGGAGCTCCCCCTCGCGCAGCTCGAAGACGATGAAGGGGCCGTGCTTCGGGTCCGCGCCGCCGCCGATCGAAGGGAGCGTGTGCGGGCCCCGCAGCCGCTCGCACGCCGCGGCCTCGCGCCGGAAGCGCGCCTTGGCCTCGGCCAGGGGCATGCGCTCCGGCGCGCTGAACACGCTCCCCGGATCCACGCGCGTTGGAGGCTCGCCGAGCACCTTCACCGCGACGCGGCGGCCGGTGCTAGCGTCCTCGGCGCTGAACACTTCACCGAGGCCCTCGCGGCGGAGGTGACCCACGACGCCGTAGCGCTGGAGCAGGACGGTTCCGGGCACGATTGACAAGAGCGGCCTCCTTCGCTTGACAAAAAGGGGTCGAGCGCGTTCCGGTCGCCTCCCCCCAGTCCCCAGACAAGCTCATTTATCACGCGGGCGCGACAGCGGAAGCGCCGCGCGCCCGTCGACGCGAAGAACGGACCGCCGCCTACACCAGCCACGCCGCGTCGGCCGCTCCACGCTCGAGGCCGTCTGGACGAAAAGCGGCCCGGCGCCGCGATCGAAGGCGAGACGAGCCGCGGTCGAGGCCGCGGCGTCGGTGGGACCGATCACCGGAGAGCCGCGGCGGCTGCTCCTGTATCGCCCGCGGGGCTCCGGGCGCGCCGGAAAGGCCGCTCGGCAGCGGAGGAGAACCGACATGACCCGCGGCCGGACGTGACGGCAGGGGCCGCGCCGGGCGCTTCGTCGCTCTGGAGTTGCCCCGGGCCGCGCTCTCTGGTGACGATGCGGACCGAAGCGCGGTAATCGGCGGTGATTGCATGAGGGGACGCGGAGGCCTCGCGGCGCCGCGCCCGGTGACACGCCTGCTACCCCGAACCGCTGGCCATCCACATGAACTTCGCGTAGCTCCCACACAGAGGACGGACGGCGGTCTGCGGGGAGCGGCGGCTAGGGCAATGCGCGCGGGAAACGTCATCGACGGCCGGTTCGAGATCGTGGAGCTCGCGGGCGCCGGCGGCATGGGCCATGTCTTTCGCGCGAACGACCTCACGACGGGCGACACCGTCGCCCTCAAGGTCCTCCAGAACGCCGCCTCCCAGGACTCCAGCCGCCTCTCGCGCGAGGCGCAGGCGCTCGCCAGCCTGCGGGTGCCGGGGGTGGTGCGGTACATCGCGCACGGCCTCACGGACACCGGGCACCCCTACCTCGCCATGGAATGGCTCACCGGCGAGACCCTCTCCCAGCGCCTCGCCCGACAGTCGTTCAGCCTGGACGAGAGCCTCAAGCTCGCCCGGCGCGTCGCGATCACCCTCGGGTCCGTGCACCGGCTCGGCGTCGTCCACCGCGACCTCAAGCCGAGCAACCTGCTCCTCGTCGACGGCGCCATCGACCGCATCACGCTCATCGACTTCGGCGTGGTCCGCATGTCCGGCATCGACCAGCAGCTCACCATGCCGGGCGCCATCCTCGGCACCCCCGGCTACATGGCCCCCGAGCAGGCCCGCGGCGAGGCGCAGGTCGACGCGCGCGCCGACGTCTTCGCGCTCGGCTGCCTGCTCTACAAGTGCGTCTCGGGGCGCGCGCCCTTCCGCGGCGCGCGCGGGCTCGCCGTGCTGGTCAAGGTGCTCATCGAGGAGCCGCCGTCGCTCCGGTGGCTCCGCGACGACGTGCCCGAGGCGCTCGACGACCTGGTGACGCGGATGCTGTCGAAGTCGCCCGAGGGGCGGCCGAGCGACGGCAACGCGGTCGCGGCCGAGCTCGCCGCGCTCATGGATCCCGCGGCGCTCTCCGTGCGCCCGCCGGCGCCGTCCATCCGCCCGCCGGAGCTCACGACAGGCGAGCGCAAGGTGATGTGCCTCGTCCTCGCGCGCGACGGGCTCGCCCCCGCCGCGGCCGATCCGGCCGCGCCCGAGGCCGACGAGCAGGCGCGCGCGCAGGCGCTCGCGGCCACGGCGGCGCGCTACCGGGGCCAGCTCGAGCTCGTCGAGGCGCGGCTGCCGCTGGTCGTGCTCTCCGGCGCCGGCGCGACGACCGACCTCGCGGCCCGGGCGGCGCGCTGCGCGCTCGCCGTGCAGGCGCTCCTCGGCGGGGCGCCGGTCGCTGTCGTCACGGGCCGGGCGGAGATCGCCTCGCGCATGCCGATCGGCGATCTCATCGATCGCGTGGTCCAGCTCCTGCCCGAGAGCCGCGCCCCGTCGCGCGCGGCGGCGATCCGCATCGACGAGGTGACGGCGGGGCTGCTCGGGCCGCGGTTCGAGATCTCGGGCGACGAGGCGGGCCGCTGGCTCCACGGCGCGCGCGAGGAGCCGGACGCGGCGCCTCACCTGCTCGGCAAGCTGACGTCGTGCGTCGGGCGCGAGCGCGAGCTGGCGCTGATCCGCGACGAGCTCGCGCGCTGCGTCGAGGAGTCGACCCCGAGCGTCGTGCTCGTGACGGGTCCGGCCGGCATCGGCAAGTCGCGGCTCCGCCACGAGATCGTCCGCGGCCTCCGGGAGGAAGGCGCGCCTGTCGAGGTGTGGCTCGGCCAGGTGGACGCGATGAGCGCCGGCTCGGCGTTCGGCCTGCTCGCGCACGCGCTCCGGCGGGCGATCGGGCTGTCGGACGCCGACTCCATCGAGGAGCGGCGGCGCAAGGTGCGGGCGCGGGTCGAGCGGCACGCGGCGCTCGACCCGGCGCGGGTGGCGACGTTCCTCGGCGAGCTTGTCGGCGCGCCGTTCCCGGACGACGACGTCCAGCTCCGGGCGGCGCGGCGGAACCCGATGCTCATGGGCGATCAGCTCCGCCTCGCGTGGGAGGACTTCCTGCGCGCCGAGTGCGCGGAGCACCCGGTGCTGCTCGTGCTCGAGGACCTGCACTGGGGCGACCTGCCCACGGTCACGATGGTCGACGCCGCGCTCCGGAACCTGAAGGACAGGCCGTTCATGGTGATGGCGCTCGGCCGCCCCGAGGTGCACGAGCTCTTCCCGAAGCTGTGGGACGAGCGGCGCGGGCACAAGCTCCGGCTCGCGGGGATCTCGCGCCGGTCGAGCGAGCGGCTCGTGCGCCAGGTGCTCGGCGAGGGCGAGAGCCAGGCGCTCGTGGCGACGCTCGTGGAGCGCGCGGACGGCAACGCCTTCTATCTGGAGGAGCAGATCCGCGCGGCGGCGGCCGGCAAGGGGGCCGACCTGCCGGAGACGGTGCTGGCGATGGTGCAGGCGGAGCTCGACGCGCTCGACGTCGGGGCGCGCCGCGTGCTGCGCGCCGGGGCGATCTTCGGCGAGCGCTTCCCGCGGGGCGGGGTCGCCGCGCTTGTCGGCCGGGCGGAGGTCGACCCGCTGCTCGCCGAGGTCGAGGCGCGGGAGCTCATCGTGCGGTGCGCGGCGGAGGGCGCGTCGGAGGCGGTCGAGTACCGGTTCCGGCACGCGCTCGTGCGCGAGGCGGCGTACGGGATGCTGACCGATCACGACCGCCGCCTCGGCCACCGGCTCGCGGGCGAGTGGCTGGAGCGCGCGGGCGCGGCGGAGCCGATGGCGCTGGCCGAGCATTTCGAGCGCGGGGGCGAGCCGGCGCGGGCGGCGACGTGGACGCTGCGCGCGGCCGAGCAGGCGCTGCTCGGGAGCGATCTCGGCGCGGCGATCGAGCGCGTGGAGCGCGGCATCGCGCGCGGGGCCTCGAAGACGACGGCCGGGGCGCTGCGGCTCTGCCAGGCGGAGGCGCACCTCTGGCGCGGCGAGTTCGCGCTGGCGGAGCGGCGGGGGATGGAGGCGCTGGAGCGGCTCTCGCCCGGGTCGGCGTCGTGGTTCTCGGCGCTGACGCAGATGATCCTGGCGGCCTCGAAGCGCGGCAACCACGACCAGGTAGAGCGCCTCGTGCGCGTGGCGCAGAGCACCGAGCCGCGGCGGTCGGGGCGGCCCGCGCGCAGCGTGTGCCTGTGCGCGGGGGCCGGGCGCCTCGTCTTCGGCGGGCGGTACCGGCTCGCGGACGAGCTGCTCGACGCGATCGAGCAGGACGCCGAGGAGACGCAGCAGGAGGTCGAGGTGCTGGCGCGGCTGCACGAGGCGCGCGCGTACAGGGCGATGGCGGACGGCGACCCCGGCGCGAGCCTCGCGGGCTTCGAGGCGGCGCTCGCGGCGTTCGAGCAGGCCGGGGATCGGCGCAACGCCTGCTGGGCGCGGAACAACCTGGGCTCCTGCACCGCGGAGCTCGGCGAGCTCGAGGGCGCCGAGGCGGCGCTGCGCGCGTCGCTCGCGGACGCGGAGCGGATGGGGCTCCTGGAGGCGCGGCTCGGGGCGCTGCTCAACCTGGGTCCGGTGCTCGCGCGGCAGGGCCTCGTCGACGAGGCGCGGCAGACGGAGGAGGAGGCGATCGCGACGTCGCAGCGCCTCGGCGACGTGCGCATGGAGGGCGCGGCGCGGACGTGCCTCGCGAGGATCCTGATCCTGTCGGGCGACCTCGCGGGCGCCGAGCGCGAGGCGCGCGCCGCTGTCGCGATCCTGTACGGCGCGCCGCCGCTCCGCGCCTTCGCGTACGCGGTCCTCGGGCGGACGCTGCTCGACGCGGGGCAGGCGGTGGACGCGCTCGCCGCGACGACCGAGGCGTACTGCCTGCTCGAGTCGGTGGGCGCCGAGATGGGCGAGTCGCTGGTGCGCCTCGCGCACGCCGAGGCGCTCTCCGCGTGCGGCCACCGGCGGGAGGCGACCATGGCGATCGCCTCGGCGCGGGAGCGCCTGCTCGACAGGGCGAGGAAGATCGGCGACCCGGTGTGGCGCGCGAAGTTCCTCGGCAACGTGCCGGACAACGTGGCGACGCTCGAGCTCGAGCGGAGGTGGCTGGGAGCCTAGCCGAGGCCGGCGCCCGGCGCGGCGGGACCGGAGCGGCGGGATCGGGCATGCTGGTACCTCGGGTCAGAGACCCTGCCACGCCGCTGCCGCGCCTTTGCGTTGAGCTCTCTCTGTGGATCTCTGGCGATCTTCTCTTCCCGCTTTCTCCTGACACCGTTTCAGAAGCCAGGGAGGTCACCAGGACATGTCGGACATCCGAGCTGCCATCTTCGACGCCTATGGCACGTTGCTCGACGTGCACGCCCCCGTCGTTGTGCAGTCCGAGCGTATCGGTCCGCACTGGCGCCGGTTCTCGGTGGACTGGCGGGCGAAGCAGCTCGAGTACACCTGGGTGCGCAGCCTGACGGGGCCCGCCCATCACCGCGACTTCTGGCGGTGCACGGAGGACGCGCTCGACTGGGTCTCCGAGAGGCACGGCCTCTCCGATCGCGGCCTGCGCGCGGCGCTGCTCGACGCATACCGCGCCTGTCCGGCGTATCCGGAGGTGCCGGCCGTGCTGGGCGCGCTGCGCGCCCGCGGCCTCGCGACAGCGATCCTCTCCAACGGGGAGCCCGGCATGCTGGCGGCCGCTGTCACCGCCGCGGGCATCGCCGATCTGCTCGACGACGTGCTGAGCGTGGAGGCGATCGGCGTCTTCAAGCCGCACCCGCTCGTCTACCGCCTGCCCGAGCGCCGGTTCGGGCACGCCGCTGCTTCGATGGCCTTCATCTCCGCCAACGCGTGGGATACGCAGGGAGCGCTCGCCTGCGGATACCGCGCCTTCCGCGTGAACCGCGCGGGCGATCCGGACGAGTACGGGCTGCGAGGCCGAGCGCCAGAGATCGACGACCTCGCGAAGCTGCCCGCGCTGTTGATCGGGTGATGCCGGCCGCCTGGAGCCGTCAGGGCGCGAGGCGGGAGGAAGGCTGGGGCGCCGGGGAGGCGGATAGGAGCGCCGCGGGAAGCGCGCGGCGCCGCGCGGGTGGGCTCAGAGGAACTCGCAGAAGTACCCGGTGGGCTGCGAGGCCTTGACGTCGAAGCCGCTCTTGCCCGCCACCTCGAACGACGTCCCGGCCGGGTAGACGCGCCACTCCTGCGAGCCGTCGAAGCGGATCGCGAGCTCGCCCGCGACGACGGTCATCCGCTCCGGCGATTCGGTCGAGAAGTGGAACTCGCCGGTGTCGATGACACCCATCGTCTGCCGGCGCCCGTGGCGCTCGAAGCCGAGACTCTGGACGCCGCCGTTGAAGTAGCTGTTGTGCTTGAGCATGGCGCCCTCCTACCGCGGTTCGCCCCGCGAGGCCAGCCGTCTCGTGCGCATGGGCCTTGACCACCACCTCGTCGATCCGCACGACAAGGCCGTCCGCGCGGCCGGACAGCACGCGCGGGTCGCCCGGAGCGCAGGAGTCGTCCGCAAGAGAACTCCCGATCCGGACGAGATCAAGGACGAGGCCGCTGTCGGGCGGAGGATCGGCGCGCATCCGCGGAGTTGAGCATACCGGCTCAGCCCAGACGAGGCGCTCAGGACACCTCGTCCTCGGCGTCGCCCTCATCTTTGCTCGGCGCGGCTCCCTCCGGCACGGAGGCGGGGCTGTCCGCCTCTTCCTCCGGCGTATCCTCCTCTGCCGGAGCCTCCGCGGGCTTGCTGCTCACGTAGCGCTTGCCGGCGCGACCCGAGGCGCGGAGAACGGGCCCACGGATGATCTCGATGTCGCGCGCCGGGGCGCGGGACATCTCGAGGTTGGAGAGCACGAGCGACACGACCTTGAACCACTGGCTGCGGGCCGACTGGATGGTTGTCTTGCTGGCCGGCGTCGTTGTCTCGGTCGCCTCGATCTCCGTGCGGGCCCGCTCGATGGCCTCGAGCTCCCGGCCCTTGGTGAGCCACCGCTTCACGACGTCGAGCAGCGACGCCTTGCCCCGGGCGGGCAATGCCAGAGGAGGCATTGCGGGTGAGCGGGTAAAGGAAGTCCTGTCTTGCTTTGCGTCAACCCACGTGCGGTGTGGGTTTCGTGCGCCGCCGGCGCGTGAGTTGAACTCTTGCAGGCGTGGTGGAGCGCTCACGCGCGGCGGCGCGGGGGTCGAGGCGGGCGCGGAGAGGTCGCGACGTGCCGGGACGGCCTCGCCAGGGGGGCATGTCGATCCGGGATCGAGCGGGACGGCACGGGAGCTGGCACGGGGAGGTCGCGACGTGGCGGAGCGGCCTCGGGAGGGGGGCGGGTCGGTTCGGGACCGAGAAGGGCGGCCTCGAGAGGCGGCGCGGGGAGGTCGCGACGTGGCGGAGCGGCCTCGGGAGGGGGGAAGGATCGATCCGAGATCGAGAGCCATACCCGATCGCCGGCAGACGAGACGACCCACCGGGCCCCTTTCACCGCGCCTGCCCGCGCCCGGCTCAGCCCCCCGCCACCACCGGCAGCCGCAGCACCACCATGAGCCCGCCGTCCTCCGCGTTCCTCGCCTCGATCTCGCCGCCGTGCAGCAGCACCGCGCGCTGCGTGATCGCCAGCCCGATCCCCGTGCCGCCGGCGCCGCGCGCCCGGTGGTCGTCGACCCGGTAGAACGGCCTGAAGATGTCCCCGAGCGCCGCCTCGGGGACGCCCGGCCCGCGGTCGCGCACGCGCAGCTCGGCGAGGCCGCCGGCGCACTCGAGGTCGACCCGGACAGCGGTTCCCGCCTCGGTGAAGCGCGCCGCGTTGCGCACAACGTTCTCGATCGCGCGCCGGAGCAGCTCGCCGTTGCCGTCCAGCGAGCACGCGTCGCGCGCGCCCAGCTCGACCGAGCACCCCTGCTGCTCGGCCTCGAACGCGGCGTCCTCCACGAGCTGCTCCACCAGGGCCGTCAGATCGACCCGCTCGGTGCGCTCCATGCCCCGGCCCGACTCCAGCCGGCTCAGCGTGAGCAGCTCGCCGATCATCCCGTTGAGCCGCTCCGTCTCGCGCTCGATCCGGTCGAACGCCGGCTCCACGTCCGGCGGCGAGCGGCGGCGGACGAGCTCCAGCGCGATGTTGAGCCGCGCGAGCGGCGACCGGAGCTCGTGCGAGACGTCGCGGAGCAGCCGGCGCTGCGTCTCGAGCAACTCGTCGATGCGCTCGGCCATCCGGTCCATGTCGCGGCCGAGCGCCAGCGTCTCGCCGTCGGCGCCCGCGAGCTGCTGCGAGACCCGGACCGAGAGATCGCCCGCCGCCATCCGCTGCGTGGCGCCCCGCAGGACGCGGACCGGCCGCGACAGGTACCGCGCGAGGACCACCGCGACGAGCCCGGTGACGACGACGATCGCGAGCAGCCGGAGCGGCAACGTCTCCGGCACGATGAAGAACATCCACGGCGACCGGACCGGGCCTGTCGCGACGGCGACGAGCGTCGGGTCGCGGCGCAGCACGACAGCGACGAGCTCACGGTCGTCGATCTCGACGGCGATGCCCTCGGCCGAGCGCCGCGCCCGCTCCTCGACGCCCGCCGCGCCCTCGACCGGCTCGCCGGCCACGAGCGCGCCGGCGCGGTAGACAGCGACGCGCGGGTCCCGCGGATCGAGCGGCGCGAGGCGCTGCTCGCAGCCGGCGAGCCCGTCCCGCGCGCAGACGACCGCGCTCTCCGCCCGGAGCTCGATCGCGCGCGTGCTCAGGCGGCGGCGCAGCGAGCTCGACTCGGCGGAGAACGCCCGGCCGTGGATCACCGCGAACAGGCCGACGAGGAGCGCCATCACGATCCACAGCGAGACCAGCAGCCGCAGGAAGAGGCTCTTCACGAGGGCTCCCGGGCCAGGATGTAGCCCGCGTTGCGGACCGTCTTGATGCGCTCGACGCCGCCCGGGCCGGGGCCGAGCTTGCGGCGGAGGTTCGAGACGTGCATGTCGATGCCGCGGTCGTACGCCGCGAGGCGGCGGCCGAGGACGCGCCGCGCGAGCTCCTCGCGCGAGACAACCGTCCCCGCCTGCCGGACCAGGACCTCGAGCAGGTCGTACTCGGCCGTCGTGAGCTTGATCTCCTCGCCGCGGACGCGGACGCGCCGCGCCGCAGGCGCCACCTCGAGGTCGTCGACCGTGAGGACCTGCTGCGCCTCCGCGGGGCCCAGCGCCGCCGCGCCCGGCGCGCCCGCGTGCGCGGCCCGCCGGTGGAGCGCGCGCACGCGGGCGACGAGCTCGCGCGGGTTGAACGGCTTCGGCAGGTAGTCGTCGGCCCCCATCTCGAGGCCGACGATGCGGTCGACGTCCTCGCCCCGCGCGGTGAGCATCAGCACAGGGACCCTGGAGCTCTGCCGGAGCCGCGTGAGGACCTCGAAGCCGTTGAGCCCGGGCAACATCACGTCGAGCACCACCAGGGTGAACGCCTTCTCCTGCGCGCGCGCCAGGCCGGAGATCGCCTCGCGCGCGCTCTCGACCGAGTAGCCCTCCTGACCGAGCAGCTCGGCCAGGAGCTCGCAGAGCTCGGCGTCGTCGTCGATGACCAGGATCTGCGGCGGATCGGCCATGTCGGGGACTGTAGCGCGGCCCGCGCGGCGCCGTGTAAGGCCTGGTCAAAAGGCTCTTGACGAATCTTTACACGAACCGGACACCTCTTGAGACACTGGCCTCTAGCTTTCGGCGCATGACGCTCTCTCGCTCCGTTCCCCTGCCGTGGCTGGCGTCCCTCGCCGTGATCGCCACGTGCTCCCTGAGCAGCGCGGCGCGCGCCGAGACGCTCACCGCGGAAGAGGCGGTGGGCCGCGCGGCCTCCCAGAACCCGAGCCTCCGCGCGGCCCTGCTCGAGGCCACCGCGGCGCGGCAGGTCGTGGCCGCCGAGCAAGGCGCCCGCAGGCCCACGCTCTCCGCCTCGGTGACAGGACAGTACACCGAGGCCTTCCGGGGCGGCGGCGCCGGCCTCGCGCGCTCGGACAGCACGTCCGTCGCGGCGAACGCGGCGCTCCGGTACACGACCGACATCGGCACGGGCCTCGAGGTGGGCGCGTCGGCGGACTCGGGGTGGCAGAGCGACGACAGGAGAGCGCTCGACGGCGCGATCGCCGGGCCGACCTACAGGGCGGAGGCGTACGTCTCGGCGCGGCAGCCGCTCCTCCGGGGCGCCGGGACCGACGCCGTCCTCGCGCCGCTCACGCAGGCGGAGGCGTCGGCGGTCGCCGCGGAGCGGGAGCGCGATCTCGCGGCGAGCCAGACAGCGCTCGACGTGCTCGATGCGTACTGGGAGCTCTGGTACGCGGAGCAGGCGATCGGCGTGCAGGAGCAGGCGCTCGCCGCCGCGCAGCGGCAGCTCGCCGACGCGAAGACCCGCGCCGAGACGCTCGGCACCGGCACGCGCGTCGACGTCCTGCAGTTCTCGACGTCGGCCGGGTCGATCGCCGACGCGCTGTCGCAGGCCCGCGCGGCGCGCTCGGCGCGGGCCATCGCGCTCGGGCGCGCGCTCGGCATGGACCCGGCGCGCGCGGCGTCGCTCGCCGCGACCGGCGCGCCGCCGTCGCTCGGGGCGCTCCCGCCCGCCGCCGCGCTCGTGAAGGCGGCCAGCGCGCGGTCCCAGGAGCTCGCCGCCCTGCGCGCCGATCTCGAGGCGCTGCGCGCGCGCGTGGGCGCCGCGGAGGACGCGGACCAGGCCCGCCTCGACGTGTTCACGACCGCGTCGGTGGGCACCCTGTGGGCGGACGACGGCCTGTCGGGGCTCGCGCTCCCGGGCGGGCGGCCGGCGTTCAGCGTGCTGGGCGGGCTCGACCTCGAGCTGCCGTTCGGCGGGGGCCGGGCGTCGGCCGACGCGGCGCGCGCGCGCACGCAGCTCGCCGCCGCGGAGGCCCGCTACAGGGCGCGCGCCGACGCGATCACGGCCGAGATCACCTCGCTGCGGGTGACGCTGGAGGCCGCCGTCGACCAGATCGCCATCGCGACGGAGACGGCCCGCCTCGCCAACGAGCTGGCCGAGGCGGAGCGGCAGCGGCTCCTGCTCGGGACGTCGACGTCGGCGGACGTGGTGAAGGCGGAGCAGACGCTGCGCGAGGCGGAGCTCCGCAAGCTGCGGGCCGCCGTGACAGAGCTCACGTCGCGGTTCCAGCTCGAGCACGCCACGGGCGCGCTCCTCGATCGCTTCGCCTCGGTGCTCTCCAGGAGGTCGTCATGAACAGGAACAAGAAGCGCTACCTGATGTCCGGCGTCGCCGCGGCGGCCATCGCGACGTTCGCGATCGGCGGGTACGCCTGGTATCAGAGGCCCTCGCAGGCGCCGGCCGGCCCCACCGTCGAGATCCGCAAGGGGAGCCTGACCGAGACCGCCGCGGCGTCCGGGAAGATCGAGCCCGACGTCCAGGTCGAGGTGAAGTCGCGCGCCGCCGGCCAGGTCATCGAGGTGCTCGTGAAGGAGGGCGACAACGTCGAGGTCGGTCAGCTCCTCGTCAAGCTCGATCCGACGGACGCGGAGCGCGATCTCTCCGCGGCGCGCGTGGCGCGCGACCGCGTGAAGGCCGACCTCGCGGCGGCGCAGGCGTCGCTCGCGGTCGCCGACCTCGAGCGCAAGAACAACGAGGTGAGCCAGGGGATCGCCGAGAAGAGCGCCGATCTCGGCCTCGGGTCGACCGACGCCGCCCGGTCGGCGGCGCACTCGACGAAGGTCGCGAGCGCGAACATGACGCTGCGGCGCGCGCAGGTGACCGCGGCGCAGGCGCAGCTCAAGACGGCCGAGATCGCGGTGCAGGACGCCGAGACGCGCCTGAAGGAGATGCAGATCTACGCGCCGATCGCCGGCACGGTGCTCGACGTGGCCGTGGAGGTGGGGACGCTCGTCTCGTCGGCGCTCACCAACGTGAGCGGCGGCAGCGCCGTGATGACGCTCGCCGACCTGTCGAACCTGCGCATCGTCGGCGCGATCGACGAGGCGCAGATCGGCCGCGTGGCCCCGGGGCAGCGGGTCGACATCCGCGTCGACGCCTACGGGGACCGGGTGTTCCAGGGCGTCGTCGACCGCGTGAGCCCGCTCGGCAAGGAGACCTCGAGCGTCGTGACGTTCGACGTCGAGATCGTCATCAAGGACAAGGAGGCGTCGCTGCTCCGGTCGGGGATGAGCGCGGACGTGGAGATCGTGACCGCGGAGCAGAAGGACGTGCTGCTCGTGCCGCTCCTGGCCGTGCAGTCGGCCGGCAAGCGGCGGTTCGTGCGGCTCGCGAACGGCGAGGAGCGGCCCATCAAGACCGGGGCGACGGACGGCACGCAGATGGTCGTTGTCGAGGGGCTGGCCGAGGGCGACGACGTCCTCGCGAGCGCGCCCGCCCAGACCCCCGCGCAGGGGCAGGGGCAGGGGCAGGGGCAGCGGCAGGGCGGCGGCCAGAACCCGATGCGCGGGATGGGCATGGGCCGCCAGGGAGGCCGCTGAGATGGACGTCCCCGTCCTCGTCGAGGGCCTCTCCAAGGTGTACCACGCCGACCGCGCGGACCTCGCCGTGCGGGCGGTCGACCGGATCGGCTTCGAGGTGCGCCGCGGCGAGTCGGTGGCGATCATCGGGCCGTCGGGGTGCGGGAAGTCGAGCCTCCTGAACATCCTCGGCTGCCTCGATCGGCCGACGGAGGGCACGTACCGGCTCGGGGGGCGCGACGTCGCGGATCTCGACGACGACGACCTCGCGGGGCTCAGGAACAAGCACATCGGGTTCGTGTTCCAGAGCTTCAACCTGCTGCCGCGGATGACGGCGGCGGAGAACGTCGAGCTGCCGCTCCTCTACGGGGCGGTGAAGGACAGCCGCGCCCTGGCGGAGAGCGCGCTCGCGCGCGTGGGGCTCGCCGCGCGCGCGCGGCACCTGCCGACCGAGCTCTCGGGCGGGCAGCGGCAGCGCGTCGCGATCGCGCGGGCGATCGTGACGCGGCCGTCGATCCTCCTGTGCGACGAGCCCACGGGCGCGCTCGACAGCCGGACGGGGCGCGACGTGCTGGAGCTCCTGCTCTCGCTGAACGCGGACGGGACGACGCTCGTGATGGTGACCCACGATCTCGGCGTGGCGCGGTCGCTCGCGCGCGCGATCCACATGAAGGACGGGCGCATCGTGGCCGACGGCCCGGCGGGCGCCGTGGTGGCGGCGTTCCACGCGAGCGAGATGGAGGGGACATGCTGATCAAGGAGACCGCGAAGAGCGCGTGGCGCTCGCTCGCCTCGAACCGCCTGCGCACGCTGCTCACGATGCTCGGCATGATCATCGGGACGGCCGCGGTTGTCGCGGTGCTCGGCATCGGGGAGGGCGCGCGCAGCAGCGTCGAGGGGCGGATCCGGTCGCTCGGCGCGAACCTGCTCATGGTGCGCCCGGGGTCGGCGTCCGCGAGCGGGGTCCGCTCTGGAACGGTGAAGACGCTGACCGAGGACGACGCCGAGGCGCTGCGGGGGCTCGACGGCGTGGCCGCCGTCGCGCCGGAGCGGAGCGGCAGCGCGCAGCTCCGGTACATGACGAGCAACCTGAACGCCTCGGTGACGGGGATCACGCCGGCGTACCTCGAGGTCCGCTCGCTCGCGATGGGGAGCGGCATCCCGTTCTCCGACCTCGACGAGCAGCAGCGCTCGCGCGTTGTCATCCTCGGCGCGAACATCGCGCGGCAGCTCTACCCCGGGGCATCGCCGCTCGGCACGCGGCTCCAGATCAACGGGAGCGCGTTCCGGGTGGTCGGGGTGCTCGCCGAGAAGGGCTCCGGCATGGGCTCGCCGGACGACGGGGTGTTCGTGCCGCTGTCGACGCACCGGTCGGCGCTGTTCGGGCAGGACCACCTGTCGACGATCTCGCTGCAGCTCGCGAGCGAGGACCGGTCCGACGCGGTGATCGCGCAGCTCGAGCAGCTCCTGCGCCTGCGCCACCGGCTGCGGCCGGATCAGCCGAGCGACTTCGAGGTGCGGTCTCAGGCCGAGATGCTCGCGACGATGGGGCAGATCACGGGCACGTTCACGACGCTGCTCGGCAGCGTGGCGGCGGTGTCGCTGATCGTCGGCGGCATCGGGATCATGAACATCATGCTGGTCTCGGTCCGGGAGCGCACCCGCGAGATCGGCGTGCGCATGGCGGTGGGGGCGCGCCGCCGGGACATCCTGCGGCAGTTCCTCGTCGAGGCCGTGGTTGTGTCGCTCGCGGGCGGCGTGGCCGGCGTGGGCCTCGGGTACGCGGCGGCGGTGCTGCTGTCGCGGTTCGGGGAGTGGGCGACCATCGTGCCGCCGTACGCCGTCGGGCTGGCGCTCGGGGTGTCGATCCTCATCGGGATCACGTTCGGCGTGGGCCCGGCGCGGCGCGCGGCGCGGCTCGATCCGGTGGAGGCGCTGCGGTTCGAGTGAGCTGGGCGGCCCCGGGGGGGGCCGCGTCAGGCTGGCCGGGCGGCGGCGAGGGCGGTCGCCGAGCGTAGGTCGAGCAGACGGACCACCTCGGACAAGAAGGCGAGTTGCTCGTCCTTCATGGAGTCGTCGGTCGTGCCCTCGGGCAGGCCGATCTTCGGTCCTTCAAGAATCCCAACAGGTACAACCCACGTGCAGGGTGAACCTGGGTTGTCGCAAGCCCGGGAAAATGGATTGCGAGGATGCTTGGCCGAGCAGGACGTTCCGGCTGTCGCTAAAGATGAGCTCGCATGCTCCATGTTGCGGTAGCGGTGGATCGTGAGGCGCTTCAGCTCGACCACGGTGAGGCAGCGTAGTCCGCGGCACCGCCGGCGGGCCACGAGAACGCCTTCGCAAGGCCACTCCGCCGGTCGGGGAGCGCCGGGGTCCGCTCCGGTCACTCCCGACACGACAACCCCGCCACGTATTCGAGATCGCAGCGCTTTTCAGTGCCAGCTCGCCGCCGGCTCGCTATCCTGTCTTGGGCATGTCGGTCCTGCTGCAGAACGATCACCTGACGGTCACCCTCCATGAGGACCAGGCGATCGTCCGGAGCACGCGGTCCGAAGTCCCGTATCCGTCGCCCGACGATTTCATCCGGGTTCACACCGAGGCGCTCAAGGTCTACGAGTCGCTCGACCGCGCGGGCCTCGGCCACCTGATCGATCTCCGCCAGCCTCCCATGAACAACGACCCGGGGTTCGAGGCCGCGACGATGCGCACCCGCAGCATGCTCGTCCAGGAGTTCGCCTGCGTCGCCATCGTGGTGCGGACCGCTGTCGGCGCCCTGCAGGTGAACCGGCTCCTGCGTGAGGAGCACAACGACAACGTCCTCGTGTTCCACGACGAGGAGGTCGCGGTGGGCTACCTCCGCGGCGAGCTGCGCAAGCTCGGGCGCCGCTCCAGCGCGCCGCCGGTCGCCCGCTCCCGGAGCTCCAACCCCGCGGCGCGCCCCGCGCGGGTGCGCTGACGCCGCGCTGACGCCGCGCCGCGCCGACGACCCGGAGGCGGCGCCGGCGCCCTGCTCGAGCGCGCCCGCCGCGCCGCTTCTCGGACGCGCGGCGTTCCTCTAGAATCACCAGATGGACGCCGGCCGCCCCACGTGTCCGCGCTGCGGTCTCCTCATCGACGCGCAGGGGCGCTGTTATCCCGGGTGCGCTGGCCCGCTCGCCACCCTGCGCTGCGGCGGCTGCTACCAGCTCAACTTCCCCGACGCGGAGCGCTGCGACGGCTGCGGGCACGAGCTCGGCCTGGAGCCGATCGCGGAGCCCGACGCGCTCCGCTGCTCCGACTGCGACGAGCCCTTTTCAGCCTTCCACGCCGCGACTGGCCTGCTGCGCGACTGCGGGCGATGCGGCGGACAGCTCGTCGACCACGCGCTCCTGCGCGACCTCCTGGAGCGCCGTGAGAGCTACGGCAGGAGCGCGCCGAGGCCGCCGCGGCGCCAGGAGCACGTCAATGTCCGCGTGCGCTACGTCCGCTGCCCGGCCTGCCGCCAGCCGATGAACCGCAAGAACTTCGCCGGCAAGAGCGGCATCATCGTCGACATCTGCAGGGAACACGGCACCTGGTTCGACAGGGGCGAGCTCCCGCAGCTCCTCTCGTTCGTCGCGTCGGGCGGCGCCGCGAGGGCGCGGCAGCAGCAGAACGACGAGGCGGAGCGCTCGCGCCGCCAGGCAGAGCTCGCCAGGGACGCGGCGAGGCGCGCGAGCGCCGTCGCGCCCGCGTCGACCTGGGAAAACCGGCGCCTGGTGGTGGAAGAGCTGCTCGATCTGCTCTGGCAGATCACCCGCTGATCGGGCGATCACGACACGACGCCTGGCGACGGACCGCGGGCGACGGGCGACGGGCGAGCAGAGGCCCTGTGCGCCCGCCGGGCACAGGCGGCGGGCCACAACTCTTCTCCGGAACATCACATTATTTAACAGTCCAGTGTGCGTGTCGCGCGGCGCGCCGCGCGGAATCGCCCGTCTGCGCGGCAGATGCGCGGCAGATGCGCGGTGATGGGCGCTGAGCGCGACGTCTCACAAGGTGTCATGTCGAGGCTCATGCGTGCAGCGTCGCTGCAGAAGCCTCGAAATTCGCTCAAACGCTTGATCTCCGATTCATGTGTGCTTTCTATCGCCTCATGATGACTTCTCGTTCTCGCTTCGCCTTGACCGGTCAACGACTCTTCCTGTGCGCAGTCCCCGCCTTCCTCGCCGCCTGTGGCTCGGGGGAGCTCGCCGGCTCGGAGCCCATGGATCAGCAGGCTTCCGCCGCCGCGGCGGCGGTGAGCCTGAAGCCGACGAGCGACGTCGCGCTGACCAAGATCTGGGGTGGCGGCGGCACGGCGCCCATCTACGCGCTGGTCGACGACGGCACCTCGTTCGTGGAGAGCGACGGCGGCAGCACGTTCGCGCGGAGCTCACCCGGGTCGGCGAGGGCGTCGCTGACGCTCGGCTACTCGGGCGCTCCGGCGGGCGGCACGACCCAGGTCGTCGTCAATTACCAGGCGTGGACGATCGACGGGGGCGCCGGGACCGTGCGCGTCAACCTCTACGACGGCGACACCCTGGTCGGCTCCGGCCCGGCGCGCACGCTCCGCGCGATGCAGCAGAACCTGAGAGACACGTTCAGCGGCCTCAAGGTGAGGGACGGCGACCAGCTCCGGACCGAGCTCGTCTTCGAGAACACGGCAGGCCAGGGGTCGCTCGTGTCCTCGATCGTGTGGATCGACGTCACGCCCGCGGACGCCGGCACGACAGCGGACGCCGGCGCGCCGCCCGGGGACGGCGGCGCGTCCACCGACGGCGGCGCGTCCACCGACGGCGAGCCCGCCGTGTCGGACAAGCTCGTGCCGAGGAACGGCGCCTGGTGGGGCGCGTACAACTCGGCGAAGAACCATGGCTGGGACTGGGGCGCCGCGATCAAGGACTTCGAGGGGAAGGCCGGCCGCAAGCTCGACATCGTGTACCGCTACCACGACTGGGGCACCGCCGATAACGGGGTCTTCCCGGACAGGTACGAGACGGCGCAGATGAGGGAGGGATACATCCTCCACCTGTCGTGGGAGTCGCGCCGCTACTCGGGGGGCACGAACGTCACGTGGACCGAGATCGCGAACGGCTCGCAGGACGCCGTGATCCGGGCGGCCGCGGAGCGCGCCAGGAACGCGCCCGGCAAGCTGATGATCTCCTTCGATCACGAGATGGACAACGTCGATGTCCACGCCGCGGACGGCCCGGACGCCGACTACGTCCGTGCCTACCGGCGCATCGTCGACATGTTCCGCGAGGCGGGCGCGACAAACGTCGTGTGGGTATGGACCCCGATGGGCTGGAGCGGCACGCGCGCCCGGCTCCCCGCCCTCTACCCCGGAGACAGCTACATCGACTGGCTCGGGTACGACCCCTACAATTTCTACGTGTGCAACGGCGGGGGATGGAAGGACCCCGCGACAACGTTCGGGAGTCACTACCAGTGGATGCACGAGCCCGCGCAGAGGGCATGGCACGGCGAAAAACCGTACATCCTGAGCGAGTTCTCCAGCCACGAGGACCCGGCCGACCCAAACCGCAAGGGCGCGTGGATGCGCGGCGTCGTCGACGCACTCAAGCAGTATCCCGACATCAAGGCGGTGCAGTTCTACAACTCGAACGTGACCCTCAGGAGCGCTTGCAAGCTCGCCGTCGATTCGAGCCCCCAGTCCGTGGCGGGCTACGCGGAGGCGGGGCGCGACCCGTACGTGAACCAGCCGCACGAGTGAACCAGGGACGATAGGAGCGTGCAGGGCGGCCGAGGGCATCGTATGACGTGCCGCCCCGAATGACGTCCCTCGACCAGCGCCTGTCGGCCTTCGAACTGTCGATCCTGCCGACCTGGGTCTACGACCACGACCGCTACCGCTTCCCCTGGGCCAACGCCAAGGCCGTCCCGTTCTGGCGCGCGACGGAGCGCGCCGAGCTGCTCGCCCGCGACCTCTCGGACCTGTCCCCGGCCGTCCGCGCGCGGCTCGACGGCTACTTCCGCGTGCTCGCGGACGGCGGCACGGTCGTGGAGGACTGGACGCTCTACCCGCGCGGGACGCCCGAGACCGTCACCCTCCACGGCCAGGGGATCCGCCTCGACGACGGGCGGCTCGCCATCCTGTTCCAGGCGCTCCCGCGCCGGCCCGGCGTCGACGCCTCGATGGTGCGCGGCGTGGAGGCGGTCCGCCACTCGACGGTGCTGGTCAGCGTCGTCGACAGGGAAGGCGCGGTGCTCTTCCACAACCCCGCGGCCCTGCGCGCCCTCGGCGACGCGCCGCAGATCGACGCGGCGTTCCCGGACGAGGGCGTGGGCGCCGCCATCCGCGGCGCGATCGACGCCGACGCGCCCTGGGCAGGGGAGGTGCGGGTCGTGACGGCCGACGGCGAGCGGTGGCACCAGGTGGAGGCGCGCCGCACGACCGATCCGGTGACCGGCGCGCCCGCCGTGCTCATCCAGCAGCTCGACGTCACCGCGCAGCGCCGCGCCGAGGGGCAGATCGAGGAGCAGGGCCGGCTCATCGACCAGCTCAACCGCTCGCTCGCCCTCGTGGAGGAGCAGCGGCGGCAGATCCTGAAGCTCTCGGCGCCGATCCTCGACGTCGACCGGGGCACCCTCGCCGTGCCGCTCATCGGGCGCCTCGACGCCGAGCGCGGCGGCGAGCTCGGCGAGCGGCTCCTGCCCGCCATCGTCGCGCACAGGGCGTCCCACGTCGTCCTCGACGTGACCGGCGCGGACGCGCTCGATCCGGACGGCGCCGCCGCCCTGGAGCAGCTCGCGCGCGCGATCCAGCTCCTCGGCTCCCGGCCGATCCTCACCGGCGTCCGCCCCGAGGTCGCCCGCGCGCTTGTCGACGTCGACCTCGGCGAGGACCTGCTCGTCCTGCGCAGCCTGGGCCGCGGCCTGGAGGTCAGCCGGAGGCGCGCCGCGGCGAGGAGGCGGGCGTGATCGAGCGTAATCCGGCGTAATCGAGCGTGATCCGGCGTAATCCGGCGTAATCGAGCGTGATCCGGCGCAATCGCGCGTAAGAACACCGCATGCTCGGCACGACCCAGATCGGAATCCCCACGCTGGTGCGCATCAAGCCCGGGGCGCTCGCGCGCAGCGGCCTCTACCTCGCGCGCGCGGCG
The DNA here is from genome assembly GCF_051519835.1 of Sorangium sp. So ce176. Lineage (NCBI taxonomy): Bacteria > Pseudomonadati > Myxococcota > Polyangiales > Polyangiaceae > Sorangium > Sorangium sp. So ce176. The sequence goes on along the minus strand of NZ_CP150371.1, from coordinate 6,486,548 downwards.
CGCCGGCACGTCCTGCTGCTCTCCAGCGCGGGGACGCCCGCGGCCATCGAGGCGGCCATGCTCGAGGGCCTCGCGGGGCAGGCGATCGAGGTCGTGGCGCGGCGCGAGGTCGCCACGGCCAGCTTCGAGGAGGCCGCCGCGCTGCTGCCCGCGCTGCCCACGCGCTGCGACGCCATCGTCGGGCTCGGCGGCGGCCGCGCCCTCGACACGGCGAAGTACCTCGCGTTCCTCGCCCGGCTGCCGTTCCTGGCCGTGCCCACGTCGCTCTCGAACGACGGCTTCTGCAGCCCCTCGGCCAGCCTGACCGTCGGCGGCAGGCGCCGCTCGCTCCCGTGCGCCGTCCCGTTCGGCGTCGTCGTGGACACCGAGGTCTGCCTGCGCGCGCCCGAGGTCCTGTGGCTCTCCGGCGTGGGCGATCTCGTGGCCAAGGTGACGGCGGTGCACGACTGGAAGCTCGCGTTCCACGCGCGCGGCGAGCCGGTCAACGACTTCGCCGCCCTGCTCTCGGACGCGACAGTGTTCCAGTTCATGGCGCGCCCAGAGCGCGATCTCGAGGGCATGCGCCTGCTCGCGACGGCGCTGATGCTGAACGGCATCGCCATGGAGATCGCCGGCTCGTCCCGGCCGGCGAGCGGCAGCGAGCACCTCATCTCGCACGCGCTCGACCAGACGTCCGCGCGGCCGCGGCTCCACGGCCTGCAGGTAGGCACGGCCGCGTACGTCGTCAGCCGGCTCCAGGGGCGAGACACGGGCCCGATCGCGGGCGTGCTCGACGCGACGCGGTTCTGGGATGCGATCCGGGCGGACCCGTTCTCGCTCGACGAATGGCGGGAGGCGGTCCGCTTCGCGCCGGAGATCAAGCCCGGGTACTACACGGTCCTCTCGGCGCGCGATTGTGTGGTGGAGGTCGAGGCGATACTCCGGACCGACCCGCGACTTGAGGGGTGCTTTGTCTGAGGGGGAGGGGCGCGCTGCTGGAGAGGATCGGAGCGAGGACGAGCGCGCGCACGCGCACGCGCACGCGCACGAGGGACGAAAGACGAGGGACGGAGGGGAGGGGACGGAGGGGAGGGGACGGAGGGGAGGGGACGGAAGACGAGGGACGGAGGGGAGGGGCGGAAGACTGGAGACGGGGAGGAGGCGTCGGACCTCACTCCGCGCCGGCCAGGAGGGGCTCCGCTAGCTGCGGAGGAAGGCTCGTGCGCGTCGGGGGCGGGGTCGGTGGGCCATCGGCCGACGCGAGGATCGTCCGGAGCAGGGCGCCGGTGAGGCGGCCGACCTCCGGGAGCTCCCGCGCGCGAGGCCGCGGCAGATCGACAGCGACGCTCTCCACGATGCGGCCCTCGTCGAACACGAGAACGCGATCGCCGAGCAAGACAGCCTCCTCCACGTCGTGCGTCACCAGGATGGCCGTGAAGCCGTGCTGGACCCACAGCGACTCGACGAGGCGCTGCGCCCCGATGCGGGTGAGGGCGTCGAGGGCCCCGAACGGCTCGTCGAGGAGCAGGACCCTGGGGTCGTGGACGAGCGCGCGCGCGAGGGCGACCCGCTGCCGCTGGCCGCCGGAGAGCACGCCGGGGTAGTCGTCCTGGCGGTCGAGAAGGCCGACCCGGGCAAGGACGTCGCGCGCGCGCTCGCGGCGCTCCCTCGGCAGCCCGATGCAGACGTTCTGGAGGACCGTGCGCCACGGCATCAGGCGGGGCTCCTGGAAGACGACGCGCACGGCCGCGCCGCCCTCGCGCGTCAGGACGCGCGCGGCGCCGCCCGTGGGCTGCTCGAGGCCGCACAGGATGCGGAGCAGGGTGCTCTTGCCCGAGCCGCTCCGACCGACGATGGTCAGGAGCTCGCCAGGGCGGACGTCGAGCTCGATGCCCGAGAGGACAGGCTTGTCGCCGAAACGCTTCTCGAGCCGATCGAGGAGGACCCGTGCGCCGCCGCGAGGAGTGACCGGCGCGCTCATGTTCCCCCCGCGTCCATTCGCTGCAATCGAGGCTGCCAGGGCAGGAGCACGCGCTCGGCCCACCGCGCCAGCGAGTCGGCCAGCTTGCCGAGGAGCGCCCAGAGCACGATCGTGAGCACGAGCAGGTCCATCTGCATGAACTCCCGCGCGTTCATCGCTACGTAGCCGAGGCCCTGCGTCGCGCCGATCGTCTCGGCGACGATCAGCACGAGCCACGCGAGCCCGAGCGCGAAGCGGAGGCCGACGAGGATCGACGGGAGCGCGCCGGGGAGGATGACCTCGCGGTAGAGCGCGAGCCCGCGGACGTCGTAGACGCGCGCCATCTCGATGATGTGCGGGTCGACGCTGCGCACGCCGTGGAAGGTGTTCAGGTAGACGGGGAAGAGCACCGTCACCGCGACGATGAAGAGCTTGGCCGCCTCGCCCAGCCCGAACCACAGGATGACGAGCGGCACGAGCGCCAGCGCGGGGATGGCGCGGAGCATCTGGAGGGGCCCGTCCACGACGAGCTGGAGCGGGCGCGAGAGGCCGGTGGCGAGGCCGAGCACGAGCCCGATGCCGGCGCCGATCACGAGACCGCCGAGCGCGCGCAAGGCGCTGACGCCGAGGTGCGCCGGGAGGTCGCCGCTCCTCGTGGCGTGGACCGCGGCCAGCACCACCTCCGAGGGCGACGGGAGCAGGCTCTTCGGGAGGATCTGCAGCCGGGACAGGGCCTCCCAGACGAGCACCAGCGCGAGCGGGGCGATCCAGGGGGCGAGGCTCCGGCCGAGCGCGCCGGGCGCGGGGCCGGCCGTCATCGGACGCCCCCGTACGCGGCCGCCGACAGGAAGGCGTCGTCGACGCGGACGTCGCGCGGGATGATCGCGAGCTTGTGGAGCGTGTCGGCGATGTCCTGCTGCTTCTTCAGGATCTCGGGCGTGATCGGCAGGAGGCCGAACGCGCGCCGGCGCTCGGAGGTGAGGAACGCGTCGTAGGCGACGCCCGACGACCTCGCGAGGATCTGCGAGGTCTCCTCCGTGTGCTCGCGCTCCCAGCCGCTGAGCGCCTGGTACCCGTCGAGCACCGTCCGCAGGAGCTCCGGGTGCCGCTCGGCGAACTCGCGCCGGGCGACGTAGAAGAGGTGGTTGTCGACAAGCCCCTCGCCGCTCCGGAGGACGCGCGCACCGGCGAGCTCGGCCGCGGCCAGGAACGGATCCCAGATCACCCAGGCGTCGACCTTGCCGCTCTCGAACGCGCTCCGCGCGTCCGCCGGCGCGAGGAACGAGATCTGGAGATCGTCGAGCGTCAGCCCGGCGCTCTCGACGGCCCGGATCAGCAGGTAATGCACGTTGGAGCCGCGGTTGACGGCGACGCGCTTGCCCTTCAGGTCCGCGACGCCGGTGATCGGCGAGCCCTTCGGCACGATGATCGCCTCGGCCTTCGGGGCCGGAGGATCGGTGGCGACGTAGACGAAGGGCACGCCGCCCGCCTGCGCGAAGACAGGGGGCGTCTCGCCGACGTGGCCGACGTCCACGGCGCCGGCGCGCATGGCCTCGAGCAGCGGAGGCCCCGCGGGGAACTCGATCCACTCGGCGCGGGCGTTCCTCGCCTCGAGCGCCTTCTTGAGGCCCTCCGCGCGGTCCTTGAGCAGGTACGGCGTGCCGATCTTCTGGTAGCCGAGGCGCACGACAGCCGCCTCGCGCGTGTCCTGCGCCCGCGCCGGGGCGCCTGCGTCGCTCGCGGCCGCGGCGCCCAGCTCACCGCCGCCGCGATCGCAGCCGAGCAGGGCGCACGCCAGCGCGGCGCATGCAAGCAGCCCGGAGCGGATCTTCGCGAAGGAGGTGTGCCTGATCATGGGGTTCTTCTGGATGCCTTCCGGCTCGCCAAGGACGGTACGGGTCGATTCCAGTTGCATGGGATTCGGCGAGAAAATCGCACCTGGATGCAAATGCAGAGCTCAGGCAGCCGCCGTGCCACGCAAGAACCCTGAGATTTCGCGCGGTTGCCGGGACGTCCCCCCGCGGAGCCCGGGTTGCGCTGCTGCTCCAGCAGCACCCGATCAGCAGTCGTTGCTGCCGGGGAAGCTTTCATGTGCCAGCGAGGACGGACTTCTGTCATAACGGCGCTGCCATGACGGTGAAAATCCAAGGGAAATGGGCGCTGGTCACCGGCGCGAGCCGGGGTATCGGGACGCAGATCGCGCGCGGCCTCGCGGGGCTCGGCTGCAATGTCGTCCTGCACAGCCGCGACGCGGCGCACACGCGGGAGCTCGAGCGGGAGCTCGCCGGCAAGGGCGTCCGGGTGAGCGCCGTCTCGGGTGAGCTGTCGGATCAGGGGGCGGTCGATCGCCTGGTGGACGACGCCCTCGCCGCGTCGGGCGGGATCGACATCCTGTACAACAACGCCGCGATCATGACGCCGTTCCGCGCCACGTACGCGGAGACGCCGGCGGAGGACTACCGGCTGAGCTTCGAGGTGAACGTGATCAGCCCGATCCGGATCACGTACCGGCTGCTGCCGACGATGCTGAAGCGCGGCTGGGGGCGCATCGTCCAGGTGACGTCCGGGATCCAGGACCAGCCCGAGCTGATGGCGTATGCAGCGTCGAAGGCGGCGCTCGACAAGTTCGTTCGCGACACAGTCCCTTCGCTGCGCGGCACGGGGGTGCTCATGAACCTGCTCGACCCGGGCTGGCTGCGGACCGACCTCGGCGGGCCGAAGGCGCCGAACGACGTCGAGTCCGTCCTGCCGGGCGCGCTGGTGCCGGCGCTGGTCGACGGCGAGGTCCACGGGGTGTTCTTCCGCGCGCAGGACTACGCGCGTCCCGCGGCGCGCTGAAGCGCCAGGTCGGCGCGGCGCCGCCGGGGCGCCGCTCGGGCCGCGATTCCGGGTGGAATGCGGAGGGGCCGTGTCGACCTATTGGGTCGCGCCGGTGGTGCGCGTGTTGCTAGGATGGCGGGAGTGAACGAGATATCGAGACCTGGTGCGGAGACGGGGCGTCGCGCGGCTGTCGGTGAAGAGCGAGCCTCCCCTGTGTGCGCCACGGGGATCGACGCCCGCCCACGGCGCTGGGGGCGCTGGGGGGCGCTGCTGCCGCTCGTGGCGTGCGCCGCCTGCTCGCTCGAGGGCCTGTCCGAAGCGTGGGACGCGGAGGGAGGCGCAGCCGCGTCCAGCGGCGGAGGCGCGCCTGACGTGCTCGATCTCGAGGCCGAGGGGTGCAATCTTTACGGCAATTTCAAGCAAATGGCCCACCCGGAGGCGAGCGGCATGACCTACGTGGTCGTCCCCGAGGAAGCGAATTGTAAGGAGGACCGGGTCGACTGCTCGTTCGAGATCAGCAGGGCCGGCACGTACCAGATCAAGGCACGGGTCGCCGAGGGGCCCGACCAAGGCAAGGACAGCTCCTTCCTGGTTCGCATGGATCACAAGCCGCCGCTGGGGCACTATTACGACTTCACCGGCGCCGAGTTCCACGACGACATCGTCAGCGACGCCGACGCCACAGACACGGCGCTGCTCACCTTCGCGCTCGATCCCGGGACGCACATCGTCTCGTTCGAATGCCGCGAGGACGGTGCCATGCTCGACCAGGTCGGGCTCCTGTGGATCGGCCCTTAGAGCCCCGATCGCGTTGAAATACCGTCAGCAGATGGGAAGAGGACCGCAAGGGCGCAAGGGGCGCAAGGGAACAGGGAGGAGAGCTGTTCCCCTTTTCGCCTTGCGCCGTTGCGGTCCCTCTCCTTTTCGCACGCCGGGCGGGCCCGGGGACACCGCAGGAGGCTGAGCAGGCGAGGGCCGGGGCGCGGTGACTGCGCGTGTCCACCGTGTCAACCCCGGGTTGACGCCGCCTCGGCCCCAGGGCCCCGCGCGCGGTGCGGGTGAAGGGCGCGCGGCGCGGCCGTCACGGCGGGAAATGCCGTGAGCGATGCGCGCATCGGGGCGGCTCCGGCCCGTTCGGAGCTGCTGGCATGTGCGTTGCTGATTCAAGGGCGCGTGCGTCGCCATGGAGTCGCCGGGAACGGCCGCGCGCTGTCCGGCTCCTCCCTCTGTGCCGCGCGATCCGCTTGGCTCATCACGGAAAGGTCGCTTGCTCATGAAGTGCGAAACTCAGGTTGTCCTCGCTGCGCTGTTCGCGATCGGGTTCTCGGCGGTCGGCTGTGGCACGGAGACGTCAGGGCCGTCCGACGACGGCGAGGGCCAGCCGACAGGCGGCGCGAGCGTCAGCTCCGGCAGCGGCGCGGGCACGGGGGGGAGCATCGCGGGCAGCAGCGGCTCCGGGAGCGCGACAGCGGGCACGGGCGGCGGCGGTGAGGGCGGCGGCGCCAGCGGCGCGGGCGGCAGCACGGGTGGTACCGGCGACGGCGGCTCGGACAGCGCGGGAACGGGCGGCAGCCCCGGCGGCGCGGACTTCCGGCTCTACGGCTATGCCACGACAGGCGACGGCACCACCGGCGGCAAGGGCGGTGAGGTCGTCTCCGTGAGCTCGCTCGACGACCTGAGGACGGAGGCCGCGAGGCCGGGCGCCCTGATCATCCAGATCACCGGCAAGATCAGCGGCAGCGGCGACGACGTGGACGTCGCCTCGGACAAGACCATCGTGGGGGTCGGGACGAGCGGAGAGCTCGAGGGGATCGGGCTCAACCTGAAGAGGTCGTCCAACATCATCGTCCGCAACCTGAAGATCCACCACGTGCTCGCCGACAGCGGCAACGGCGACGGCATCCACATGGACGAGAGCCACAACGTCTGGATCGACCACTGCGAGCTCTGGGCCGACTCTCCCGCCGTGAACTCCGACAAGGACAAGTACGACGGCCTCATCGACGCAACCCACGAGTCCTCGGACATCACGATCTCGTGGACCTACCTGCACGACCACTACAAAGGCATGCTGGTCGGCTCGTCGGACAAAGACGACAGCGATCGCCGCATCACCTTCCATCACAACCGCATCAGCAACGTGAACTCGCGCCTCCCGAGCTACCGCGGCGGCAACGGCCACGTCTTCAACAACTACTTCGAGAACGTCCCCACGTCGGGGGTGAACTCGCGCGTCGGCGCCTGCCTGCGGGTGGAGGGCAACCACTTCTTCAAGGTCAAGAACCCGATCACCACGCTGGACAGCCCGGCCGGCGGCACGCACCGCATCGACAACGTGTTCGAGGAGACCACCGGGACGCAGGAGTCCGGCGAGGACTGCTCCTGGACCGCCCCGTACGACTACCCGCTCGACAGCGCGGCGACCGTCAAGGCGCTCGTCCTGGAGCACGCGGGCGTGGGCAAGACCGATCCTCTCGAGAACCTGCCCTGATCGCGTGCGCTGCCGAGCTCGCCGGCGCGCGGTGGCTGCGGCGCCGGCTGCCGGAGGCGCACCCCGAAGGGCTCGCGCCTCCAGGTCGTGGTCCAGGGGCTCAGAACGTGCAGGTCGGCGTGGGGCCGGCGGTGAACGGCTCCCAGCGGACGTCCTCGATCGCCACGTCCATCGGCGAATCCGAGTAGATGAGGAAGGGCGTGTTGACGTTGGTGATGTCGAGCCCCTTGTCCGTCAAGCACTTCAGCGGGACGGAGACCTCGTGCCACTGCCCGTCCGCGATGGAGGTCAGCGTGCCGGCGATGTCGATGTCGCCGGAGCAGGGATACTCGCAGTGGGCCGCCAGCGTGACGAGCGTGCCCTCGGGCGGCGCATCGACGCGCGCCCGGAAGACGATCGAGGTCTCCGAGTTGTAGTAGGGCGACAGGTCGACCCCGGGCACGCCCGCCGAGACCTGCGCGTAGATCTGGCCGGTCGCGCTCCAGGTCACCTGCTTGGCGCTGCCCTGGATCTCGCCGTCGACAGTGCTCACGCTGACCTCGCCGTCGGGCAGGGTGGCCCCCATGCCCACGTCCATGCCGCCCCAGTTCGAGGGGCCGCCGATGCGCAGCACGTAATCGCCCTTCTCGTCGCCATCCACGAAGATCTCGAGCGGCTCGTTCGTTGTGCCGGCCATCCCCGGGTCCGGGGCCGCGCAGCCGTGGCCCGTGGAGACCTCGGGCAGATCGTCGCCGAGCACGTCGGCGTCGGTGGTCGTGAGGCCATGGCCATACGGGAAGAGCGGCTCTTCGCCGTCTCCCTTGTTGATGGGCGTCTGGCAGTCGGCCGAGGGCCACGAGAAGGACAGCTTGCCCTGGAACTCGTGATCACCGAAGAGCACGTCGGCGACGCCGCCGCCCTCGCTGCCAGGCAGCCAGGCCGCCACGAACGCGTCCGACCGGTTGAGCTCCTTGTTGGTGTGGAGCGGGCGGCCCGACACGAACACCGTGACGATGGGCACATCCGGCGCCTGGGCGCGGATGGTGTCGATGACGGCGAGGTCCTCGGGGTGGAGCTTGGCGTGCTCGAGCGTCTCGAACTTGCCGATGTCGCCCTGGCCCTCGGCGTAGGGCGTCTCGCCGATGACCACGATCGCGGCGTCGAAGGTGTCGGCCGCGGCGGCGCCGTCCGGGCTCAGGGTCGCGGTGCCGTCCATCCCGGCGCCCGTGAGCGTCTCTTCGATGCCCGCGTAGATGGACTGGGCGTTCGGGAAGTCGGCGTTGGTGTTGCCGGTGCCCTGCCAGGTAAGCGTCCAGCCGCCGGACTGGTTCTGGATGCTGTCCGCTGTCTTGCCGGCCACGAGGACGTTCATCGACTTGCTGAGCGGCAGGACGCCGCCCTTGTTCTTGAGCAGGACGAGCGACTTGCGCACGGCCTCGCGCGCCACGGCCCGGTGCTCCGGCGCGGCGAGGAGCGCGGCGTCGCCGGCGACCGACCGGGTCGAGGGGGCGCCCTTGTTCGCCCTGGGGCCGAAGAGGCCGGCCCGCATCTTCACGCGCAGGATCCGGGTCACCGCGTCGTCGATGCGGGATATTGGGATCTCGCCGCTCTCCACCTGGGCGATGGTGTTCTCGATGAACGCCATCCAGTCGCTGGGCACCATGATCATGTCCACCCCGGCGTTGATCGCCGCGGCGCACTGCGAATTGGTGCAACCCGGGAGCTGGCCGTGCCCGTTCCAGTCGCCGATGACGAAGCCTGTGAAGCCGAGCTGGCCCTTGAGGATGTCGGTGAGCAGGTACTGATGGCCGTGCATCTTGTCGCCGTTCCAGCTGCTGAACGACGCCATCACTGTCTGCGCGCCCGCCTCCAGCGCGGAGAAGTAGCCCTGGGCGTGGATGTCGCGCAGATCCTCCTCGGAGCAGACTGTGTTGCCCTGGTCCTTGCCCTGCTCGGTCCCGCCGTCGCCCATGAAGTGCTTGGCGGTCGCGATCACGTGCGTGCCGCTGAACAGGTCCGCGCTGTCCGCCGGCCGGCCCTGCAGGCCCCGGATCATCCGGCCCGCGTAGCTCTTCACGATCTCCGGATCCTCGGAGTAGCCCTCGTAGGAGCGGCCCCACCGGTCGTCCCGCACCACGGCGAGCGTGGGGGCGAAGGCCCAGTCGAGCCCGGTGACGGCGACCTCGGTGGCAGTGATGGCGCCGATCTCCTCGATGAGATCGGGATCGTTCATGGCGCCCAGCCCGATGTTCTGCGGGAACAGCGTCGCGCCGATCACGTTGTTGTGGCCGTGCACCGCGTCAACGCCCCAGAGGACGGGGATGCCGAGGTGCTCGCCGGACGCGCCGCTCGTGTCGGTGGAGGCCGTATAATAGGCGTCCGCGAGGGCGACCCAGTCGGCCGCGGTCGCGTGCTTGGAGCCGCCCGGCCAGGAGCCGCCGCCGTTCAGCACCGAACCGATGTGGTACTCCCGGACCTGGTCCGGCGTGATCGCCAGGATCTCGGGCTGGACCATCTGGCCGACCTTCTGCGCCACGCTCATCTGCGCGAGCAGCTCGGCGATGGCGCCCTCGATCTCGGGGTCGAGCGGGATCTCGCTCGTCACCGTCGGCCACTCGACCGACGCGGTCTCGCCGCCCGCGCCGCCGCCACCGCCGGCACCGGTGCCGGTGGTCGTGCCCGCGCCGGAGCCGCCCTCGCCGCCGCCGCCGCCGCCGCCGCCGCCGGTCCCGGTCGTGGCGCCGCCGCCCCACCCGCCCGACCCTGTCGGGTCAGCCGGGCGATCTGTGGAGTCGTCCCCGCAGGCGGGAACAGGGATGGTCAGGGCTGCCAGCAGCAGCCATCTAGCGTGTCGGTTCGAGTGCTTCATGCCAGCGCCGGAGCATCGTCCCGGCGCAGTGGGGCGTCAATAGTTGGCCCCCCGGGCTGCTTCGAAGCTTATCTCGATTGCGGGCTGCACCGCCGCGGCTTCGCGCCGCAGGCTGCGGAGTGCGGAGTGCGGAGTGCGGAGTGAAGGTGGCCCTGAGGAATCCCCTTCAATTCTTCGGAAGGATGCGTCGAGAGGTGGTGAAGCACCCCTCGTATCCCCTGTTCCGCGCGGCGGCGGGGATCATGACTCGGGCTCGTTACCCCAGGGATTGAAGTCGTGCACCTGCCCCGGCGCGGGCTTCTTGCCCTTCGTGAACGCGTCGATCAGGGCGTCCTGCAGGGGCTCTTCCTCGGCGCGCCTGTAGGTCCCGGCGCGCTCCGACCAGGCGATCTGGCGGCGGAACGTCTCGACAAGCGGCACGGTGGTCCGGAAGTCGAGGTCGCGCGCCGCCTTGCCGTTGTCGAAGATCGACCCGTATCGATAGATGAACTTGACGCCGACCATGCGGCGCGGGGCGACGTCGTAGAGCCAGTCGGTCGGGATCGAGACCACGGGGGACTTGCCGCCGGCGGCCTCTTGCAGCGCGGCGAAGATGCCGCCCCAGGTCGTGTGCTCGTCGCTCGTGAGGTGGTAGGCCTGCCCGTAGGCCCTCTCGTTGCCGAGCGCGTTGACGAACCCCCGGGCCACATCGGAGACGTGCGCGATGGCCCACGGCGTCGCGCCGTCGTCGTGGACGACGAGCGGGAGGCCGCGGCGGGCGCGGTCGGCCATCGAGTCGTCGAAGTAGAGCGCGCCGAGGGCTGTGTGCCCCTCGCCGGTCGTGAACGACGGCCGCAGGATCGTTGTGTTCAGCCCGCCCTGACCGTTCGCCGCGAGCAGCGTCGACTCGATGCGCGACTTGCTGCGGCCGTACTTCGTCACGGGGCGGTGCGGCTCGTCGTCGGTCGCCGGCGAGCGCGTGAGGGGACCGCCGTAGACGCACACCGTCGAGCAGACGACGAGGTGGCCGGCGCGGCCCGAGAACGCCCTGAGCAGCGAGTCGGCGTTCTCCGGCGCGAAGGCGACCATGTCGATCACGGCGTCGAACGTGCGCTGCTGCATCTCGCGCTCGAACTCGGCGTACTTCCAGCGATCACCGACGATGACGTCGACGTCGCCCTCGAACCGCCGCGCGGTCACGCCCCGGTTGAAGAGCGTGACCCGATCGCCCCGCGCGAGGAGCTGCTCCACGATGGCCGTCGAGATGAGCCCGGTCCCGCCGATGACGAGGACCCTCATCAACGCGCCTGCTTCTGGCCCGAGGGGGCCTCGTCGAGCCAGAGGATGGCAGTCACCCCGCGGGGGTAGTAGCGGCTGCCGACGGGCACGCCGCGCTGCATCTGGTCGGAGTAGGCCCAGTAGCCGGAGCCCTCGATCTGCCAGCGGACGTGGGCCTCCTCGTGGCGGTCGGGGTCGGGGAGGTCGACCTTCAGCACCGCGCGCGCGACGTGCTGGCAGAGGGCGATCTTGCTCGCCCACGAGTTGTCGCTGCTGCTCGAGAGCTTCCAGCCGCCCTCGGGGAACAGGCACAGCCCGGGCTTCAGCACAGCGCTCAGGTGGCGGCGGAGCACCTGGACGAGCTCGCCGTGCTCGCCGCCGGCGGCGCTCTCGTCGAGCAGCCCCATGACGTGCGGGTAGAGCAGCCCCTCGATCGCGGGGATGATCGCGCTCGTCGAGCCCCCGTCGAGCAGCGCGGGGATGTAGCCTCTTTGCTCGTCGAAGGCCGCCGCGATCGCGCGCGCCGCCTTGCGGGCCGCCGCCTTCGCCTCCGCGGCGCGCTGGGCGTCGCCGCGGCGCTCGAGCAGGTGCGCGAGGATCACGTACGACGCCCACCCCTTGCCGGCGAGGTAGAGGTTGCCGCGCGCGCGCCCGAGCGAGTGATCGAGCGAGTCGTAGGTCGTGATCTCGGCGCCGGTCCCGCAGCGATCGCTGTCGAGCGCCATCACGCCGGTGCGCGCGCCGGGCTCCTGCGCGTCGCGGTGGAACAGGCTCGCGAGCAGCTCGACGAAGAGGCCCCCGTGGCGCTCGAGGAACTTCTCGTCGCCGGTGCGCGCGACGTACACGCCGGCGCAGCAGATCCAGTTCGTGAGCTGCTCGTACGTCATGTAGCTGAAGCAGGCGGCGTCGAGGTTCGGCCGCTCGTAGCTGGAGTTGCCCGCGGGCGAGAAGTGGTTGCTGACGCCCATGTCGTGCGTGAACGACACGCCGCCGGGCAGCAGCTCGCCGGGCGCGCCGGGGCGCTTCACCCTGTCGCGGTAGCTGTAGCGGTCGACGTAGAGGTCGAGGACGTTGCGCACGGCCCAGGGCGCGTAGCGCAGCTCGAAGAAGAGGTGATCGATCGTGAGATCGAAGGTGTTCATCATCTCGTACTCGCCCTCGTTCACGACCCACAGCGGCGCGGGCGGCGAGGCGTCGTCGAGCGCGGTGTCCAGCCACTCGGTCGAGCCGAAGTAGCCGTGCGTCGCCTGGGCGAGCAGCCACCTCTGGGCCGGGCTGAGCGCCGCGCGCGAGAGCTCCTCGTCCCGCTGCGCCGCCTCGGCGACGAGCGCCTCGCGGCGGTCGAGCGCGAACGAGAGGACGTCCTCGAGCCCCTTGAAGTAGCGGGTGTAGGCGTAGCGCGCCTCGACGCCTGTCGTGATCGCGCCGGCGTCGTGGAACCCGAGGGCGATCCAGACCTCGCGCTTCTCGCCCGGGGGGACCTCGATGAGCAGGCCGCCCGTCTTGCCGAGGCGGAACAGGCGATCGGCGCTGCCGTCGAACGCGTGCTCGGGCGAGAAGGCCTGGAAGGCGCGGACGCCGGCCTCGGGGCGAACGGCGAAGCCCCAGCGCCGGCCGTGGGCCACCCCGACGAGGCGGCCGTCGCTCGCCGTCTCGAGGTCGCGCAGGCTCGGCGCTTCGAGCGCGAACACGCCCGTCAGGGGCTCGGAGCGGCCGGTGTTGTCGAGCTCGATGCGCGCGATGAGCGCCGGGCAGGACCGCGCGGCGACCTCGGCGGGCGGCGCCGTGCGCGGATCGGGGATGGGGCCGAACGGCGAGTAGATGGCGAGCGTGAGCCTGCCGGCGCGGATCGTGTCGCTGGCCCAGCCGAGCTCGCGGCGGATGTCCTTGTCACCGAAGACGCGGCGCGTGCGCGTGTCGCGCGACAGCGTGACGCCGAACGGGACGTCCGGGCCGCTGGCCGCCTCGAAGTAGGGGAGGAGGAACAGATCCCCGTCGCCCTCGCGGTAGCCGATGTAGAGGTTCGAGTCTCCCGGGCGGCCCACCTGGGAGGCGAAGCCGCCCCGGCGGTCGAAGCTGCCGAGCGTGAAGGAGGCAAAGGCGCCGACCGGCGCGTGCTGGACATTGTAGGAGGAGGTCACGGCGGCAACATACAGTGATCGCCCGGCGAAGCGATCCCACGAGTCGCCGTGGGGGCGTGTTTTCAATCCTCGCTTCCTGTCTCTCTCCTCACCCCCATCGGGCATGGAGCGCGCCGTCCGGACCCGCCTGTCCGAGGGCGCCGCCGCCGGCCCTCGCCCGGTGGAGGTACCTGGGAGCGCACGTAGGTGCGCCGCGCGTGACCTTCACGTGAGCCGCCCGTGCGTCGCGCGCGCCTCGCGTGTGAGCCGCGCGTCAGCCGGGTATGGCGAATACCGACGTGTGGTCCGCGTGGCGCCTGAATTTTCGACCACACGGCGCGGCGTGGCCCCCGGTGATCCCGTCGTGGACTGATGTATAACCGCCTTATCAGGCCCTGCCGGACCGGCCGAGCGCCGCCCGGCCGGGCCCCGTCGCTCGAACAGCACGGAACCCGGGGGAAGATCCGCTCATGTTGACCTTCGCGACCCTTTGTGCCCAGAGCCGCGCGCTCTCACGGATGGCCTTCGATCGGAGGTACCCTCACGCCTGGTTGCTCCGGGAGCTCGGCCCCGAGGACCAGCCTCCTCCGTCGTTCAAGACCCTCTTCGCCGGCACCTCGCCCGGCGCGGCCAGCCAACCGGCGCTGTGCCGTCACCGGATCTCGTCGACGATGTCCGTGGCGTCCCACGGCTGCGAGCTCCTCGCCGTGACCAAGCGCCCGGAGAGCCCCTGGCAGGATCGCATCCTCATCGGGCGCGCCTTGAACAGCGATATCGTGCTCCGCGACCAGTCCGTCTCCAAGGTCCACGCGCACATCTCGGTGCTCGTCGCAGACACCCCGCTGCTCCACGCAAGGAAGAGCACCAACGGGACCTACCTCAACGACCGGCTGCTCGCGCCGGCCGGCGACGGCGTGCCCCTCCGGAGCGGCGACATCCTCCAGTTCGGCAACGTCATCTGCGAGTTCATCCTGAACGCCGATCTCTACCGGCTCATGAGCCGCTGAGTCGACGCCCGCCGCGCGCCCGGCGGCGGATCAGCGCCGCGCCGGGTGCGGCGCGCCGAACAGCACCTCCACCGGGCCCACCTGCGTCTCCACCACGAAGCTCGCGTCCACCGGGGCGCCGCCGCGGAAGGCGCTCAGGACCTCCTTGCGCCGCTTCATCAGCTCGACGAGGCCGAGCGCGAGCGCCTCGGAGGCGGTGAGCTCCTTGGGCGTCGGCTTGCGGCCGATGAGATCCTCGTCGATCATCGCGAGCATCGGATACGCGTCCGGCCCGGCGAGCTCCCAGCGCTGCTCGGCGACCTCGGCGCGCAGCGCGGGGTGCAGGTCGTCGATGCGGTCGAAGCTCAGCGAGAAGAAGCCCGCCGGCAGCGAGGCGGGCGGCGCGTCCGGGAGCTTCGCGGTCTCGGCGAGGTAGAGCTCGAACCCCTGCGCGCTCTCGAAGAGCAGCACGCCGTGGCTCTGGCCGGCCTGCCCGACGACGCACAGCGCGAGGTCGCGCGCGCCGAGCGACGGGATCGACAGCGCCAGGATGTCGGCGTCGCTGGGCACGGCCTTCCAGGGCGCCGCGCGGTAGAGCGCGGCCGCCGCGCGGAAGAACGACGCCATCGCCGGCGCCTCGATGCCGCCTCCAAGGAAGCTCGGCGTCAGCCGGCCGTCCCGCGCGCCGAGGTGCTCCTCCAGGTCCTCGGCGACGACGTCGATCTCCGGCGTCGGCGCGACGCGGACCTCGACCGCCGGGCCAAGCCGCGCGCGCAGCGCGTCCGCGAGCGCGGGCGACGCCACGCGCACGCGCGCGGGCAGGCGCGGCTCCCCGTCCAGCGGCTCGCTGGCGGCGGCCTCGAAGCTGTCGACCGCGCCCGCCACCACGTCGCCGGGGCGCAGCGCGGCGCAGCTCAGCACGAGGCCGCGCTCGGTCATCCAGACGACCGCCTCGGGGCGGTACGCCTCGTCGCCCTCGTGCACGAACGCGCGCAGGGAGAAGAAGCCGCCGATCCACGCCTCGTCGCGGTGAGGCAGCGGGGCCGCGCTCTTCTTCGCGGCCTTCTTGACGATCTTCTTGGGCCGCTTCTTCTTCGGGGCTGGCACGGAGGACATCAGGGCACCTCTTCGCGAGAGCGCTCCAGCCGGCACGCTCGATGACGGGGGGCGAGGGCGGGACCGGGAGCGGACGCGCAACGCTAGCGCAAAGGCCGCGCGGATCGAAGGTCGGGCCGGCCGCGCCGCTCCCGCTCCCGCGGGGCCCGGCGTCGGGGGGTCGCCCTCGTCCCGGCGCGGGTAGGTCACCGCGCGCCGCGTCTGCTCGCAGGCGCGCGCGAGCAGCGCGACCGCGCCACCGCGCGCGGCAGGGCGATGTGGATCAACGCGAGCGCGAGCGCGGCCGGCGGGGATCCGAGGGCGCCTTTCGCCCTGGCGCTCCCCGCGGTGCCCTGTTATCGGTCGTCGCTGTCCAGCGCGCCGCTCCGGAGCGGGTGCTGCGCGCCGACCTTCCTGGGGACTCGATGCCTGATGAGATGTGCAGAAGGTCCCGCCGCCTCGCGCGTGGCGCGGGGGGCGGCGCGCGTCGCGCGGCGCGGGGGGGCCTCGGCCGCCTCGCGCTCGGGCTCGTCGTAGCGCTGGCCGCCGCGGCGCCGGCGGCCCCGGCCGGCGCCGAGCCGGCGACGATCGGGGAGCGCGCGCGGGCCGACCAGCTCCGCCGGGAGGCGGGGGAGCTCATGGCGAGCGGCCGGCCCGAGTCGGCCTGTCCGAAGCTCGAGGAGAGCGACAGGCTGAGCCCGTCGGTCGGGACGAAGCTCGAGCTCGCGAGGTGCCATGAGGCCACGGGGCGCCTGGCGAGCGCGTGGGCGCTCTACACCGAGGTCGCGGCGGCGCCGGAGGGCGCGGGCGGCGACGCGCGGCAGGCGGCGGAGGCCCGCGGGCGCGCGGCGGCGGTGGAGCAGCGGCTGCCGAAGCTCGCGATCGTCGCGTCGCCCGAGGTGCAGGCGCTGCCGGGGCTCGTTGTGAGGCTCGACGGCGTGGACGCGCGCGGCCTGCTCGGCGCGGCCCGCCCCGTCGAGCCGGGCAGGCACCGGGTGACAGCGATCGCGCCGGGCACGCAGGCCTTCGCGCGCGAGGTCGAGGCGAGCCAGCCAGGGCAGCTCATCGAGGTCCAGATCCCGGCGCTCGAGCCCGAGCTCGCGGGGCCGGACGCGCCGCCTGCAGCCCGCCTCGTCGAGCGGCGCGCGCCGGCGCCGTATGGCGCGCGGCCCGATACGATCCACCGGAACCTGATGTGGGTGACTGGCGGGCTCGCGCTCGCGGGCATCGCGCTCGGAACCACGTTTGGCGTTCTCGCGATCTCCACGTGGGACAAGGTCGAGGACGCCGCCGGGACGGCCTGCAGGGATCCGGCGCGTTACCGGGACTGCGCGCAGCCGGTGCCCGATCTGTCCAGCAGGGCGATGTCGTACGCGACCGTCTCCGATTTCTCGTTCATCGCCGCGGGCGCGGCGCTCGCCGGCACGGCCGTCCTCTGGTGGACGCTGCCCTCGGATGGCCCGCGCGCGAGCGCCCGCGTGCACATCGCGCCCGGCGTCCTCGGCGGCGCCGTCGTCGGGGTGTTCTGATGCGGAGCACGCACGAGAGGCGCGCCGGGCGCTGGCTGGCGAGCGCCCTCTTCGCGGCGAGCGCCGCGGGGTGCGCGGAGGTCGCGGGCATCCAGCGCATCGGCGAGCAGGGCGTCGGGGGGGGCACGTTCAGCGAGCCCGGGTACACGTGCCAGTGGGCGATGCCCTTCGGCGACGCCGACACCACGCTCGGCGGGATCGCGGCCGACAGGGACGGCACCCTGTGGGTGGCGGGCGGCTTCCGGGGGACCCTCGCTGTCGCGGGCGGCGCGGCGCTCCGCGCCGGTGGCGAGGGCAAGGACGTCTTCGTGGCGCACCTCGCGCAGGACGGGAATCACCTCTGGAGCGGGCGCTTCGGGAACGCGGAGAACGACGTCGCGACAAGCGTCCATCAGGCGACCGCGATCGCCCTCGGCGAGGGCGGCGTCTACGTGGCGGGCGACTTCACCGGCAGCCTCGCGTTCGGCGCGGACTGCGCGCTGCCCGAGGGCGCTGGCGACGGCGACGTGTTCGTGGCGCGGCTCGACAAGGGCGATCCTGGCGGGCCCGCGGCCTGCGCGACGCACGGATCGAGCCGCCTCGACGAGGCCAGGGCGGTCGCCGTGGACGGCGATCGCGTCGTCGTCCTGACGTCGCTCAACGGCGGGGCGGACATGGGCTTCGCGAGCCACGACGGACAGACGCTCTCGAGCGCGTGCAACGGGATCTTCTCGGGCCGCGAGGGGGCGAGCTACCGGCCCCGCGCGCTCCGCGTGGACGCCGGCGAGGCGTTCGTTGTCGCCGATTTCGAGGGCCGCGTGAACCTCGGCTTCCCCGGCGCCGAGCGCGGGCTGCCGTCCGGCGACGAGGCCGCCGAGGGCGTCGACGCTGTGCTCGCGTCGTTCCCCACGGCGTGGATCTGCGACCCGCCGAGCGCCGGCACCGCGGGCCTCTGGTACCGGCATTACTCGTCGCTCCCCGGCGATCAGCGCGCCAGCGACGTCGCGGTGCACAAGGAGGGCGTCGTCCTGGCCGGCTCGTTCACGGGGGGGATCGACCTCGCCGGCGAGCCCGACGGCGGGCTCGTCTCCACCGACGAGGACGGCTTCGTCGCGCACCTCGACCGGCGCGGCGTCTCCCGGTGGGCCAAGCACCTCGGGGGCAGCCTGGCCCAGTCGGCGCAGGCGGTGGGGATCGACACGTCCGAGAAGATCGTCGTGGCCGGGCATTTCCAGCAGCAGATGAAGATCGACGACGCGGAGGTCACCGGCGAGGGCGTCGAGGGCGACATCTTCCTCGCGCGGCTCAGCGCCACGACCGGCGAGGTCGAGTGGAGCGGCGCGCTCGCCGGCGCCGGGCTCCAGCAGATCCAGGCGCTCGCCGTCTCCGGCACGGACATCTTCCTGGCGGGCACCTTCAGCGACGACTTCAGCCTCCTGAACTGCAAGCCCGAGGTCGCGGACGGTCAGCTCTTCATCGCGAAGCTCTCGGTCTCCTCGCGCTGAGCGCCGGCCGTTGTGCGCGGCGCGCGGCGCTCGTCGCGCTCGCGCGCGAGCAGCGCCTGCGCGCAGGGCGCGATGACCTGCGCGAGCGCGCGCTCCCGGATCGCGCGCAGGTGCTGCGCCGAGAGCACGCCGAAGCCGAGCAGCGGCCCGCCGCCGTCGGCCTCGCGCGGGGCGGGGGCCTCCGCGCGCGCGGCGGCGAGCTCGTCGAGGACGGCGCTCGCCAGGGAGGGGTCGCGCTCGAGGGCCCAGGCGGTGAACCGGAAGGCGAGCTCCGCGTGCCGCGCCTCGTCCTCGGCGATCGTCTCGAGCGCGCGCCGGATCGCGGGATCCGTCGCGTGGAGGGCGGCCTCTGCCGCCTCGATCGCGGCGACGGTCTCGCCGACGCACCCCTCGCGGAAGGTGGTGACCAGGATCTCGCGGGCGCCGTCGCCGCCGAGGGCGCCGTCGATGGCGAGGGGCCCCGGGCCGACGCCGCGGCCGGCGAAGGTGCTCGCGAGCTCGAAGCACATGCGCGCGTGCTCGGCCTCGTCGCCCATGGCCGCCTGCGCCGCGCGGACGAGCTCGGGCGGCGCGCCGAGCGAGAGGAGCTGCAGCGAGAAGCGCGCGAACGCCGCGATCGACGCGTGCTCGAGCAGGGCGGCGCGGGTCCAGTGCGCGGCGAGCGCCGCCTGCTGATCGGGCGAGAGGGCCTCGCGGCGGGGCGGCGCTCCCGGGGCTGCGGCCCGCCAGTCGTCGCGCGCGGCGGGCTCGGCGGTGCGCGCGACCCCCTCGACGAGGAACGGCCGGCCGATCGCGCAGATCTCCGGCGAGCAGGCGTGGCGTCCGGCCTCGAGCGAGCACTGTTCCTCCCCGGCGCAGTCGTCGTCGCCGGCGCACTCGTCGGCGGGCGTCTGGCAGGCGAAGCCGAGCCCGCCGCAGCCGGGGTTCAGGACGTAGGTGGAGCAGAGCAGGCCGCCGCAGTCGTCGTCGCTCGTGCACTGCGCGAGCACGCACTGCCCGACCGGATCGCCACAAAGGCAGATCTGCCCATCGCTGCAGTCGGCGTCGGTCGTGCACCCGTAATGGCAGAAGCACCCTGGCAGCACGTCGCCTCCGGTGGCGGTGCTGCAGTAGCCGTGCGGCTGGTCGGTGCAGTCGGCGTCGGTCTTGCAGCTCCCCTCGGCGCCGCTCGGGTCCGAGCACGCTTTCTCGCGCGGGAGCGCGCTGGGGCAGGCGACGACCTCGGGGCGGTGCATCCAGCCGCCGGCGCAGCGCACGTACCCGGTGTCCACGCCCGCGACGACGATGGGCTCGGGATCCTCGCACGCGAACGAGGGATCTCCCGGCGTCACGCTCCCCGTGCTCCCGGCCGGGCCATCGGCCGAGCTCCCGCCCGAGCCCGCGGCCGGGCTCCCGCCCGAGCCCGCGGCCGGGCTCCCGCCCGAGCCCGCGGCCGGGCTCCCGCCCGAGCCTTCCGCCGCGCTCCCGCCCGGGCCTCCTCCGGTCGTGACGCCACCGCAGCTCAGGGCGGGCGCGATCGCCAGCACCGAGAGCAACCTCGCACCCCACGAGTCGATCGAGACAAGCAAGCGCATGGAATTTCCCTCTTTCGAGGAGTTTACCCGGGGGAGGAGCCGCCGTCTTCACGAGCTCGCGGCGGCCTGCGCGGCGGGGTGATGCCAGTTCTCGACATCCGAGGAGACCCTCTCACCGCCGATCCCGAAGCCCCCCGCGCGGGCTCCTCCGCGCCGAGAACCCCCCGCGCGCGCGGGCGCCGCCGCCGAGATGCAACGACGCGCGCGGAGCGGTGGAACAACCAAGAAAAATGCCGTAAAAGGGCGGCAGTAGGCTAGCCCTTCGATTTTCTGTTTACGTCCATAGCGGATAGAGTATCGAGGCGCCTCGCTGCTCGTATCTCCCTGCTCCTACGGGGGCAGGCACGAAGCAGCGGCAACACTGGAGCGCACTGAATGAGGTTCCGTCCCTCGCTCTCTGCGAGCGAGCCCGAATCGAGTCGTCCCGTTGTCATCGATTCCCCGGAGGAGCAGGCGGGCGAGCGCGCCCCTGTGCGCCGCGGTCGGGCTGCGGCCGGGCACGTCACGCCCGGCGCGACCGAGCTCTACTTCCGCTCGCTCGCCGGCAGCCAGCCGCTGACGCGCGAGGGGGAGGTCGCGATCGGTCGCCGCATGGAGGCGGGCGCGCTCGCGTGCGTCGAGGCCTGGGTCCGCTCGCCGATCGCCCTGCGCGAGCTCGCCTGGACGGCGGAGGACGTGCATGTGGGGGCGCTCAGCATCCGGGATCTGCTGTGCGAGTCCGACGCCACCGATGTCGATGCGGAAGCGTGCTTGAAGCGGCTCGCGGGGCTGCTCGAGCTGGCGCGCTCGCTCCATGCCGGGGAGCGGACGGGTGAGGACCACGAGATCGCGCTCGCGGGCCTCGCCGCGGGCCTCGCGGAGCTGCGCCTCGATCCCGCCTTCGAGGAGCGCATCGAGCGGAGCCTGCGCACGGCGGCGGCCGAGGCGACCGGGGCCGAGCGCGCGCCGATCCAGGCCACGATCGCGGCGATCGCCCGGGCGCGCCGCGCCGTGGCCCAGGCGAAGTCCGAGCTCGTCCAGGCGAACCTGCGCCTCGCTGTCGCGATCGCGCGGGAGCACCAGCGCTTCGGCGTCCCGCTGCTCGACCTCGTGCAGGAGGGGAACCTCGGCCTGATCCGCGCCGCCGACAAGTTCGAGTACCGCCGCGGCCACCGCTTCGGCACCTACGCCGCGTGGTGGATCAAGCAGGCGATCAAGCGGGCGGTCCTCAACCAGGGCAAGGCCGTGCGCATGCCGGTGCACCTCACCGGGATCCGGAGCCAGGTCGTGCGCGCCCGGCGAGATCTCGTGCAGGAGCGCGGGCGCGAGCCCTCGGTCGAGGAGGTCGCGGAGCGCAGCGGCCTCTCGGTGGAGAAGGTGCGCATGATCGGCGAGCTCGCGCTCGACCCGCTCAGCCTCGACGCCCCCATCGGCGAGGAGGGCGACACCCGGTACGGCGATCTGCTGGCCGGCGACGAGCCCACGCCCGCCGACATGCTGGCCCGGCGCCGCCTGATCGAGCAGACGCGCGAGCTGCTCGACTCGCTGCAGCCGCGCGAGCGCGAGCTCCTGCGGCGCCGCTTCGGCCTCGACGGCAACGAGGACGAGACGCTCGAGGAGATCGGGCAGTCCTTCTCGCTGACGCGCGAGCGCATCCGCCAGATCGAGGCGAAGCTGCTCGAGAAGCTCCGGATGCGCTCGCGGCAGCGCGAGCTCGGCTCGTACCTCGAAGGCTGACGGCGCCCCAGCGGCGAGCGGCGCTCGCGTGAGGGCCGCGATCCGCCTCGCGCGGGGTCGCACCGCGCGTGGGGTCTCACCGCGCGCGGGGTCTCACCGCGCGCGGGGTCTCACCGGGGCGATCCGCCCGCCGGCTTGACCCGCCTGGAGGGGGCGCTACATTGACCGGGTTGCGTTTGACCAATTTAGAAAATTGGTCAAACGTCCACAGTGGAGCATGAGCTTGACCGAAGGGGAGATCTCGAAGCACCGGCAGCGGGCCGAGCGGATTCTGGATGCAGCGGCGGAGCTGGTGCTCCGCTGGGGGTACAAGCGCGTCACGATCGATGAGGTGGCCAAGCGGGCCGGTATCGGCAAGGGGACCGTCTACCTGCACTGGAGGACGCGAGAGGCGCTCTTCCTCGCCGTGCTCGCGCGCGACTCGGTGACGCTGTACGCCGGGCTCATCGAGGCGATCCGCGAGGATCCCGCGGAGATCCTGCTGCACCGCCTGCTGCGGAGGACGCTCCTTCTGCTGAAGGGGTTTCCGCTGCTGCAAGCGATGTTCACCGGGGACACGGAGGTGCTCGGCAGCCTGCTGGAGGAGAGCACGGTGCGGCCGCTCCGGGGCCGCAAGTTCGCGTCGTTCCGCGGCCACTTCGCGCTCCTGCGGTCGCACGGCCTGCTGCGCACCGACGTGGCCGCGGAAGACCAGTTCTACGCGATCAACGCCGCGCTGTTCGGTTTCTACCTGCTCGATCCGATGTTGCCGCCCGAGGAGCGGCGGTCGCTCGACGAGAGGGCCGAGATCGTCGCGGCGATGGTGCGCAACGCCTTCGAGCCCCCGGATCCCCCCGATCCCGCGGTCCTCCGCGCGCTCGCGCCCGGGATCATCGACATGTTCGTGCGGTTACGCGCTGATTACGTGCAGTTCATACAAGGGAATTCGACCTCAACGCGGGAGAGCCCCGAGGAGTGATCCACCATGAGCACGACCGACGCGATCGCCCATCCGAACCAGCCCGCGCTGGATCCGCTCCTGGCCTGGCTACGCCATGCGCGGGAGTCCAGCCCGATACACCATGACGAGGCGCAGCGGATCTGGCAGCTCTTCGGCCACGCGGACACGCTCCGCGTGCTGTCCGATCCGGCGACGTTCTCGTCGGACATGTCCAGGTTCATCCCGCCGCAGGCGGACTTCGAGCTGTTCTCCCGGGGTAACTTCGTCCGGATGGACCCTCCGATGCACCGGAAGCTCCGCGATCTCGTGAGCCAGGCGTTCACGCCGCGGATGGTGTCCGGGCTAGCGCCGCGGATCGCGGCGCTCACGAGCGAGCTGCTCGACGGCGTCGGCGACGCCGAGCGCTTCGATCTGGTGGGATCCCTGGCGTATCCGCTGCCGGTGATCGTGATCGCCGAGCTGCTCGGGATCCCTGTCGAGGACCGGGAGTCGTTCCGCCGGTGGGCCGACTCGCTGCTGTCGAGGGAGGACACGGCCGCCCTGCCGGACGAGGCCATGATGAACCGGATGGCCCCGACGCTGCGGGAGATGAACGACTACCTGCTGGCGCACATCAGGCAGCGTCGCGCCCGGCCCACCGACGATCTGATCGGCAAGCTGGTGCGCGCCGAGGTCGACGGCCACCGCCTCGAGGACGAGGAGATCGTCGGCTTCGTCGGCCTGCTGCTGATCGCCGGGCACATCACGACGACGGCGCTCGTCGGCAATGCGATCCTCTGCCTCGACGAGAACCCCGCCGCCGCGGACGAGCTCCGGGCCGACCCCGCGGGGATCCCGGCGGCCATCGAGGAGGTGCTCCGCTATCGCCCGCCGTTCCCGCGGCTCGCCCGGCGGACCACCACCGAGGTGGAGCTCTGCGGCAAGCGGATCCCGGCGGATCAGATCCTGATCCTGTGGCTCGTCTCGGCCAACCGCGACAGCGCGCAGTTCGAGGACCCCGACCGGTTCAACATTCACCGCAAGCCGAACCCGCACCTGAGCTTCGGGTACAACATCCATTTCTGCCTCGGCGCCCCGCTGGCCAGGCTGGAGGCGAAGATCGCGCTGGAGATCCTGCTCGATCGGTACCGGGCCATCGCGGTGGCGCGCGACGATCAGCGCGAGTTCTTCAGCCCGACGGCGATGCTCAGCGCCAGGCGACTGCCGGTGGACGTGCAGGCCGCCCGGCCGAAGTCGAAGGGAGAAGCGCGGCGGGGCCTGGTGTCCGCGTAGCGCCGCCTGGCGTCCTGGCGTCGTGGCGGTTCATCTCCTCGCCTCGTCTTGTCTCGTCCGAACAGGAGGAGCGGGCGCTTCAGCGGCTCTCTGGCGTGGAACGAGGTCTACAGGCGTGCGCCGGGCAGCCGTCGCGGACCTCACGGCTCCCGGGCGAGGGTCGAGAGGAGCTGCTCGTGCAGGACGGGAGATCGGCTGATGAGCAGCCCTTCATCGAGGCGCGGCGTGGGCCGGTTGTAGCGGAGCGGGTCGCCGGCGAGGTCGGTGGCGGCGCCGCCCGCCTCCCGGATGATCAGGTCGACGGCGGCGATGTCCCATTCCCAGGCGCCGAGGCGGCGGCCGGCGGGGACCCCGGCGATCGCGTCGACGGAGCCCTCGCCGGGCAGCAGCGCGCGGGCGCAGAGGCTCCGCGTTGCCTCCACGACGTGCGCGGATCCCAGCCGCGCCGCGGCGCGCTGCAGGCGAGGGAGGTTGTCCGGAGCGCCGAGCCAGCCCTTGGTGGCGATCACGGGCCGCCCGCCGCCCGGGGAGAGGCGGAGCGGCCGGCGCTCTTCCCCGGGGCGCTCGATCCAGGCGCCGCTCCCGGCGACGGCGCTCATGAGGAGCCCGGTCGTCGGCTGATAGGACAGCGCGACGGCCGGCGCGCCATGGACGACGAGCGCGATGAACACGTCGAAATCGCCCGTGCGCGCGACGAACTGCGCGGTGCCGTCGATGGGGTCGACGATCCAGCAGCGATCTCTGGCGAGCCGCGCGGCATCGTCTGTTCCTTCCTCGGTCAGGAGGGCGTCGCCGGGGAAAGCCGACGAGAGCGCGGCGCGGATCACGGCATCGGAGGCGTGGTCGGCCTCCGTCACCACGGACCCGTCGGGCTTCTCCGAGACGGCGGCGCGCCCGTAGAGCGCCAGGACCACCTCGCCGGCGGCCCGCACGGCGGCCGTCGCGACATCGAGCTCCCGGGCGTGACGCGCCATGGACGCGTCGCTTGCGCTGGACATGGGCGACCGGTTAGGCGCGCGCATCTTCCGGGTCAACCGGCGCTCCTCGACAGCGAAGCCGGTCGGGTCGGGCGCGGTGACGCGCGCCGGCGCCTGCCGCTCACTTCCGGGCGTCGCTCAGCCGCGCCGCCTGCGTCGCCAGGTACGCCTGCTCCGGGAGGCTCGTTGTGCGGCTGGCCGCTCTTCTGTAGTGCGCGATCGCGGTTTCGTGATCGCCGTCGCGCTCCAGCAGGTGCGCGCGGACGGCGTCGAGGCGGTAATGCCCCGCGAGCCGCGGGTCGTCGTCGAGGGCCTCCAGCAGATCGAGCCCCGCGCGAGGGCCGTGCACCATGGCCGTCGCGACCGCGTGGCTGAGCGCGACCATCGGATTGGCGGACATCCGCATCAGCACGCCATAGAGCGCCAGGATCTGCGGCCAGTCGGTCTCGTCGGCGCGCGCCGCCTCGTCGTGCACCGCCGCGATGGCGGCTTGCAGCGGATAGGGGCCGATGGCTCCCCTCGACAGCGCCGCGGTGACGAGCGCGACGCCCTCGGCGATGGCGCGCTGATCCCACAGGCTCCGATCCTGCTCGTGGAGGGGGATCAGCTCGCCCGCCGGCCCGGTGCGCGCCGCGCGACGCGCGTCGGTCAGCAGCATCAGCGCGAGCAGGCCCGCGACCTCGCCGTCGTCCGGGAGGAGCGCGTGCACGGCGCGCATCAGGCGGATCGCCTCGCTCGACAGGTCGGTGCGGTGCAGCTCGGGGCCGGCGCTCGTTGTGTAGCCCTCGTTGAAGATCAGGTAGAGCACGTGCAGCACGGCGCCGAGGCGCTGCGCGCGCTCCTCGGGCGTGGGCATCTGGAACGGCACGCCGGAGGCCTTGATGCTCTGCTTGGCCCGGCTGATCCGTTGCGCCATGGTGGCCTCGGGGACCAGGAAGGCTCTGGCGATCTCGGCGGTGGTCAGGCCGCCGACGGCGCGGAGCGTGAGCGCGATGGCGGAGGACGGCGACAGGGCGGGGTGACAGCACATGAAGAGCAGGGCGAGCGTGTCGTCCTGCCGGGGGGTCTCGTCGCTGTCGGGGGCGAGGGCGATCTGCTGCTCCGGCGGCACGAGGCTGATCACGAACGCCTCGCGGCGGCGGCGGGCGGCCTCGCTCCGGACGTGATCGGTGATCCGGCGCGACGCCACCTGGATGAGCCAGGCGCGCGGCTCGTCGGGCACGCCGTCGCGCGGCCACTGGGTGGCCGCGGCGAGCAACGCTTCCTGGACGGCGTCCTCCGAGGCGGCGAAGTCGCGGAATCGCCGGAGGACGGCGCCGAGCACCTGCGGCGCGATGTCGCGCAGCAGGCGCTCGGCCCGGGCGTCGCGTGACGGGGAGGTCACGGCAGATCTTTGGGTGGCCCGCTCATCACCTCGCGGACCTCGATCCCCATGTTGAGCGGAGCGCCGCCGGGGCCGGGCGCGGCGGAGGCCTCGGCGGCGATCTGGTAGGCGCGCTCGGGGGTGTCGACCTCGACGATCCAGTACCCGGCGAGGAACTCCTTGGTCTCCGGGAACACGCCGTCGGTGATCGGCCTGCCGTCGTCGCCGGCGCGCACGAGCTTGGCCTGCTCGGGCCCGGCGAGGCCTTCGGCGGCCACGAGCTCGCCCGAGTCGCTGAGCTTCTTGTGGAAGCTCTTCATGAAGGCGATGTGCGCGTGGAGGTCCTTCTGCGGCCAGCTTGCAACCTGGTACGGCCCGCCGTGCGGGGTGTTCATCATCAGCATGTATTTCATGGTGGGCTCCCTCTCATCGCTGCGCCCCGGGAGCGGGGCGCGTTCACAGGCAGGTCGGAGCTGCGGGCGGAGTCTCGACATGCCGGGTGACGAATGGTGAAGAAAATCGACGGGTGGTGTGGGGATGTGTGAGCGATTGTGGGATGATGACCTGGGGATCGGCCACCCGACCGAGGTTGGGCCACCCGACCGAGGTTGGGGACCGACTGGGCAGGCCACCCAGGTTGGGGCCACCCAGGTTGGGGCCACCCAGGTTGGGGCCACCCGGGGCCACCCGACCGAGGGTTGGGGCCGCCGCTGCGCGGGTAGCCGCGTTCCTCTCATCACCGAGGTGAGCGACCGGTGATCGACGGGGATGACAGCGCGCTCGACGACGGCACGACGCTCCCGGCCCGTGTTCGGACGGCGCACGCCTCCCGTCTGCTTCAGGTCTCCGCGTGCCGAGGACGCGCCGCGCTGGCGACATCGCGGCGCGTCGGCTGACCGCCTCTGGAAAAGACCATGGTCCCGTCGTCCACCGGACCGAGCTTCATCGCCAGCAGATCGAGCACGTAGTTCTGGCGGAAGTACCACGGCGCCTTCGAGCCCTGCTTGGGCAGGTGGTCCACGGCGCGCTGCACGTAGCCCGATGTCAGGCCGAGCAGCGGACGACCCTCGAGGATGGACTCGTCAGGGCGCGGCAGGCATTGCCGGTAGCCGTGGCGATCCATGTGGTTGAGCAGCCGACAGACGTACGTCGACGCCAGCTCCGCGCGGAGCGTCCACGAGGCGTTGGTGTATCCGAGGCAGAGCGCGAAGTTCGGGACGCCGCCCAGCATCAAACCCTTGTAGACGAAGGTCCGACCGGGCTCGAGGGCGTCACCGTCGACGGCGATGCGGACGCCGCCGCAGAGCAGGAGCCGAAGGCCTGTCGCCGTCACGATGATGTCCGCCTGGAGCTCCTTGCCCGATTCGAGCAGGATGCCTTCCTTCGTGAAGGTCCGGATCCGGTCAGTGACCACCGAGGCGCGCCCCGCCTTCACCGCGCGGAAAAGATCGGCGTCGGGCACGAGGCAGAGGCGCTGATCCCATGGGTCGTAGCGCGGGTTGAAGTGCGTATCGATGTCGAAGTCGGGCGGCAGATGCCGCGCGACGCCGCTGCGGAGCAGCCGCCTTGCCAGCGCCGGTGCGCGTTGGCAGATCTGGTAGACGAGAAGGCTGATCCCGACGTTCTTCCAGCGGGCGACGCGGTGGGCGAGCCGCTCCGGCAGGTGCTCGCGGATCGCGTTCGCGATCGGATCCTCGGCGGGCAACGAGGCGATGTACGACGGCGAGCGCTGGAGCATCGTCACGTGCGCTGCGTCAGCGGCCATCGCAGGCACCAGCGTCACGGCCGTGGCGCCGCTGCCGATGATCACGACGCGCTTGCCCCGGTAGTCGAGATCTTGCGGCCAGTCCTGAGGGTGCACAAGCCGACCCTGGAAGTCGTCGCGGCCCGGGAAGCTGGGGGCATAGCCGCTCTCGTAACTGTAGTAGCCGCTGCAGACGTACAGGAAGCTGCAGGAGTAGCGGACGCGCTCATCGTTCGGGCCGACGTCCACCTCGACGGTCCAGCGCGAGTGCTCGGAAGACCACGATACGGATCGGACCCGGTGATTGAACCGGATGTGCCGGTCGATGCCGAACTCCCGGGCCGTATCGCGCACGTAGTCGCGGATAGACGGTCCGTCTGCGATCGCCTTGGGCTCCTTCCAGGGGCGGAAGGAGTAGCCGAGCGTGAACATGTCGGAGTCCGAGCGGATCCCGGGATAGCGGAACAGGTCCCACGTGCCGCCGATGGCGCTGCGTGCCTCGAGGATCGCGTACCGCTTGCCGGGGCAGCGCGCCTGGAGGTGGTAGCCGGCCCCGATGCCGGAGAGGCCGGCGCCGATGATCAGGACGTCGAAGTGCTCGATGGACATGCTGGGCTCCTCGGGGCGAGCGGCGTGGCGCTCCACGGCCGAGGATAGCGTGGCGGACCACGGGGGGCCGACACCGCGAGCAGATTTCGAACCGGCACGGCGTGAGGGGGATGGGGCGGGCCGCTGGCCACGCGGGGCGCTGGTCTCTGACCGTCGGCAGGTGGTGCAGCAGGTGTCGGAGGCGGTGTCCTGGCCAGTTCTGTCCGGTCGGCGCAGCCCCGATCAGGTAACCTGCGCGCGTGGCGAGCAGCGACAGGAGCCGGGCCGAGTACCAGAAGCGGGTCAACCGCGTGATCGACTACATCGAGGCCCACCGCGCGGAGGCGCTGTCCCTCGAGACGCTGGCGGCGGTGGCGGCGTTCTCGCCGTTTCACTTCCATCGCGTGTTCAAGTCGATGACCGGCGAGAACCTCCGCGAGTTCATCCAGCGGACGCGCCTCGAGAACGCCGCCAGCCACCTGACGCAGCGGCCCCGCGCCGACATCCTCGAGATCGCGCTCGAGAAC
The DNA here is from genome assembly GCF_051519835.1 of Sorangium sp. So ce176. Classification (NCBI taxonomy): domain Bacteria; kingdom Pseudomonadati; phylum Myxococcota; order Polyangiales; family Polyangiaceae; genus Sorangium; species Sorangium sp. So ce176. The sequence goes on along the minus strand of NZ_CP150371.1, from coordinate 6,457,278 downwards.
GGCTTCAGCTCGGCGAGCGCCTTCGCGCGCGCGTTCAAGGAGCGCTTCGGCATGAGCGCTTCGGCCTGGCGTAACGGCGGGGCCGCGGAGGCGTGCAAGGCGCGTCAAGCGGAGAGCAAGCCGGGTGAAGTCGTGCGCAAGCCGGGCAAAGCAGCGGCGCGCGCCGCCGACCAAGATGGCTCCTCGTCGGGCGCTGACGCCCGCAAGGACGAGGAGATGACCATGAACGTGACAGTGAAGACGCTGCCGAGCTACCGCGTGGCCTATATCCGGAACGTCGGCCCGTACGGCGAAGAGGGGGGCGTCCGCGACACATGGCAGCGCCTCGCGCGCTGGGCGGCCGCGCGCGATCTGTGGACCGCGGACCGCCTCTGCCTCGGCATCGCGCACGACAATCCCAAGGTGACAGAGCCGGCCAGGTGCCGCCACGATGCGGCGATCGTGATCCCCGATGGCCTCAAGGCCGATGGCGACGTCAACGTGACCGACGTCGCCGGCGGCAAGTACGCCGCGGGCGTGTTCGTCGGCGGCGGGAGCGAGATCGGCGCCGCCTGGGACCACCTCTTCGCGCGGTGGCTCCCGGAGAGCGGTTATCAGCCCGACCACCGGCCCTGCTTCGAGCTCTACCGAGGCGAGTTCCACGATCCCAGGACCAACACGTTCCGCTGCGAGGTCTGCTTGCCGGTGCGGCCGCTCTAGCGGCTAGACCTCCAGCGCGCTCTCGATCACGCGGTGCACGAGGCCGTATTCCTTGGCCTCGGGCGCCGCCATCCACAGGTTGCGCTCGGTCTCCTGCGCGATCTTCGCGGGCTCCTGGCCGGTCGCCTCGGCGAAGATGCGGTTGAGCCGCGCGCGCACGGCCATGATCTGGGCCGCCTCGATCTCGATCTCCGACGCGGGGCCGCGCACGCCGCCGAGCGGCTGGTGCAGGAGGAAGCGCGTGTTCGGGAGCGCGAACCGGTTCTCCCTCCGCGCGGCTACGTAGATGAGGGCGCCCGCGCTGGCGACCCATCCGGAGCCGATCATCTTGACCTCGGGCCGGATGAAGCGAATCACGTCGTGGATCGTGTCCCCCGACTCGACGTGTCCTCCCGGAGAGTGGATGAGGACCCGGATCGGCTCCTCGCTCTCGCTCGCGAGCGCGAGGAGCTGCGCGGTCGTCGTCTGCGCCAGCTCGCTCGTGATCTCCCCGAAGATCAGGACCGTCCGGCTCCTGAGGAGCCTGTGGCGGATCTCCTCAGGCAACGCGCGGGGGAGCGGCTGCTCCTCGCTCAAGGGCGCCTCGGAACGCATCATGGGGAGGATGTTGCGGCCGCTCCCGCCCGCGCGCCATGACCGGGAAGCGCGGAGTCATGCCCGCGCGTCTCGACCGCGAACGAGCGCTGGACGAACGGCCCCGGCGCGGGCAACCATGCGCCATGGCGGACGAGATGGGGCGGCAGCTTCCTCGCGGCGTGGCGGTCTCGAGGCGTCACGGGGCGCCGCCGTGGGGCGTGAGCGCGGGCGATCCGCCGAGCCTCCACGTCGTCGTGCAAGGCTCGTTTTTCCTCGCGCAGGACGGGGCGCGCGTCCTCGGGCTCGAGCCCGGCGACGTCGTGCTCCTCGGGGCCGGTCCGCGTGGCGCCGCGCCGCGCGAGCACAGCCTCCGCTGCGTCGCGCCGTCGTCCGGCGCCGCGTCCGCGCCGGTGGAGCTGCTCTCGGCCACATACGCCGCCGAGCCCGACGGGGCGCTCGCCGCCCTCGCGCCGGTCGTGCACTTGCCCGGTGGCGAGGTGCGGCGCGCGCAGGGGCTCTCGGCCGTCGTGAGCCTGCTGCGCGCCGCGCTCGCGGAGCCGTCCGCGGGGCAGGAGCGGCTGGCGCGCTCGCTCCTCGAGCCGCTGCTCGCCTACACGCTTCACTGCCACGGGCGCGCGGGCGACGGGCGCGCGGCGGGCGCGTTCGATCGGCGCGTCGCGCGCGCCCTCCAGCTCATCCAGGAGAAGCTGGCGGCGCGGTGGACCATCGAGGCGCTCGCGAGGGCGGCGGGCCTCTCCCGTGCGGCATTCGCGCGGCGTTTCCTCGCCGAAGTCGGCGTCCCGCCGCTCCGCTACGTCGCGGAGCTCCGCATGCAGCGCGCGGCCGAGCTGCTCGCCGAGGGCGATCGCTCGCTGGCCTCTGTCGCGGCCGAGGTCGGGTACGACTCGGAGTTCGCGTTCAGCCGCGCGTTCAAGCGGCACACCGGAGAGGCGCCGGGCGCGTTCCGCCGGCGCAGCCGCTCTCAGGGCGCCCCGTTCCGCCTGCCGCCGGTCCGCGCGGCGGCGTGAGCGCCTCTCGCGGGGCGACCGGGGCGACCTGACCCAGGCGACCGGCGACCCGGCGACCCGACCCAGGTTGGGGACCCGACCCAGGTTGGGGCGACCCGACCCAGGTTGGGGCGACCCGACCCAGGTTGGGGGGGCGACCGGACCCAGGTTGGGGGGGCGACCGGACCCAGGTTGGGGGCGACCCGACCCGGGTTGGAGCAGAGCAAGCCGACCGACGTTGGGCAGCGGCGACCTGACCGAGATTGAAGCGACCGGTGACCGACCTTGGGCTCGCAGTAACGTGGGGCACGCACCAGCCCAGGTTGGGGCAGGGACCAGCAGCCCAGGGTGGCGGACCGCCTGGCGGCCGCCACCCACGGCAATCCGCAAGTCATTGAATTCATTGGCCGCGATCCCCGGCACGGCATTTGTCAATGTACGCCAGCCATGAGCCAGCCCCGTGAGATCGCTGCCGGCGCCACCTACTTGATCACCCGTCGTGTCCTGCGACGCCATCTTCTCCTCCGTCCCGACGCGGCCATCACCCAGCTCTTTGTCTACGCTCTCGCGGCATCGACCCGCCGCTACGGCATTGAGGTCCACGCGTTCTGCGCAATGTCATCGCATGTGCATCTCGTCGTGACCGATACGGAGGGCGTCCTGCCGCGTTTCTTGCAATTCTTCCACCGCATCGTCGCGCTTGGCACGAAGGTGCTTCGCACGTGGGAAGGACCCGTCTGGGACCACGAGGCGACAAGCGTGGTGCGGCTGCTGACGCGCGCGGCGGTGGTGGAGAAGATCGCCTACGTCCTCGCGAACCCTGTTGCCGCTGGCCTGGTCCGGCATGCGCATGAGTGGCCGGGCGCTAAGGTGGATGTGGGCGAACTCGGCCGCGGCGTGCTGCGTGCGGCGCGTCCCGCGGCGTATCTCGATCCAGAAAATCCACAGTGGCCGGAGGAAGTAACGCTCCCGCTCGCGCTGCCGCCCGTCATCGAGCAGGACGGCGCGGAGGGCTTTCGCTGCCAGGTAGCGGCCGAGCTCGAGCGGCAAGAGGCGCAGGCTCATGCGGAGTTGCAGAAGCAAGGGCTCCGTTTCATGGACGCCGAACGCGTCACCAGGATCTCCCCTTACGAGCGAGCCACGAGCTTCGAGGCGCTGCGAGAACGCAACCCGACATTCGCGGTCGGCGGTGGGCAGGGGGGCGCACGGCAAGCCGCAATTGCCGCGGTGCGGGCGTTTCGCGCGTCGTATCGGGCGGCGTTAGAACGGTGGCGTGCCGGTGTACGCAGCGCGGTATTCCCGGCGGGGACCTGGTGGATGCGCATCTTTCACGGCGCCAGCGTCACCGGAATGCGCGCGTTCCATGGCGACGGTCTGGACGACATCGTGCTCCCGGCATAGGCACTGAGCGAGGGCGCCACAGCACAATGGGCAAGAGCGGGCCAGGGTTGACGCCTGTCGTGATTACGCACGTCTGGGGAGACGGAGAGGGAGGTTAAGAATTCGCGCGCTGCGTGCACTGACGCGTATGTGATGTGCCGCGCGAGCTCGAATACGGCGGCGTCAGGGCCGGGTTGGTACAGGCTCGGCTTGAGCGCTTCTGTTTGCGTCGGTAGACGTGTCCAAGCGACGGGTCGACTGCGGCAACCCACCCCGAGCTGGATCACTCACCGCCACTCACCCCGACCTGGGTCGGGCTGTGAACCCGCACTCACCCCAACCGCACCAACCCCAACCTCGGTCGGTCCGAAGGCGCGGGTCGGGTCCCCCAACCTGGGTCGGGTCCCCCAACCTGGGTCGGGTCCCCCAACCTGGGTCGGGTCCCCCAACCTGGGTCGGGTCCCCCAACCTGGGTCGGGTCCCCCAACCTGGGTCGGGTCCCCCAACCTGGGTCGGGTCCCCCAACCTGGGTCGGGTCCCCGGGGTCACCGTCGTCCTATCGGGCCCACCCGGGTCCGTCACTCCCGGCCTGGCCTTTTCCCGTCGCGATCCCCGCGAACGCCGCCGCGAAGCGCCGCCGGAGCTCCGCATCCTCGATCAGCTTGTCGCGCAGCGTCCGCGACATCTCGACATGGTAGAACGGCGCGCCCATCTGCCGCGACCAGCGTGCCTGCACGTTCGTGGCGCCGCCGAGCTTGTCGATATCGGCGGGGTAGGCAAGGACCTTCCCGTCGCTCACGACCGCCCGCAGCGGGGCGAGCAGCCGCTCCAGGTCGGCGCCGGGCCCCACGGCGCTGGCGATGGCGGCGGCTGCCGCCGAGCTATCCTGGAATCCGTGTAGCTGTACCGCTGGCATGCCGGGGAAGCTCTGGAGCAGCGCCCGGTGCGCCGACAGGAAGAACGACCGCTCGGCGTGCGCCACATCCGCGAAGGCGAGCGACGCCACCAGCCGCTCGCGGGCGGCGCGTCTCTCCCCCCGGGCGCCGCCGCCCGCCCCCAGATCGCCGCCGCCCCCGCCGTGGCCCCGCCCGCCGGTCGCCCTGGCGCCGCCGCCCGTCGTCTCGCCATCCGCGCCCCCATCGTCCGCGCCCTCGCCGCCCCCGCCCGCTCCTTCTTCCGCGCCCTCGTCGTCCCCGGCGACGTCGCCCGGCTTGGGGCGCCCGCCGTACCGGTGCGACGTGTTGACGACCAGCGCCCGCGCCCGTTGCGCGTCGAACACGGCGAGCGCGACGGGCAGCGTCCCTCGGTCGAAGAAGGTATGCGGCGCCTCGACGATCAGCGGCGCCGCCGCCCCTGTTCGCAGCACGACGGCGGCCGCGCCCCGGCGGCGCTTCTTTTCCTTCGGCTCCTCGGAGAGCACCCAGAGGTCGCGCCCCGGGACCGCCCGCAGCGCGAACCCCGGTGGGGCTGCCGGCGGCGGCAGCTTGTTCTGCGCGGCGAGCGCCGCCGCCGCGACCCACGCCACATACGCCGTGTCCTCCACGTCGTCCGGCGGCTCCGCGATGTGCCGGCGCCCCCCCTTGCGCAGCGGGGCGATGTGCTCCCCCAGGGCCTCCTGCTCGCCGCTGTCCGGCTGGGCCGCGATCACGGGCTCCGCCGCGGAGTGACCCGGGTTGGGTGCCGCGGGGTTCGGCGCCGCGCCCGGCGCGCTCCCGATGCTCCGACACACCCCCTGCGAGCACCCGGCGATCGTGAACAGCACCACATAGACTGCGCTCTTCATGGGCGTCCTCGCCGCCGAACTCCGACCACCTCTGCACTTTTCGCATGCCACGGCCCGTGAATCCAGGCTGACCGCTCGGCGGCCGGACCTCCCGTCCCTGCGGCTGCCCCGCCCACCCGCCGGCTCCCCGCCCCCCCGGCCGGCTCGCCCGTCCCCTCGGCTGGGCCGCCCCGTCTCCTCAGCGGGGACGGTTTGCGCTAGTAGCTTCCGCATGCCGCGTCCCTTCGAGCCCGTGGAGGCGCCGCCGCTCGCTGAGCAGGCGGGCCGCACGTTCCCGCGCCTGGTCGAGCTGATGCAGCGCCTCCTGGCGCCCGACGGGTGTCCGTGGGACCGCGAGCAGAGCTTCGCGACCCTCCGCCGCTACGTCCTCGAGGAGGCCTGCGAGGTCATCGACGCGATCGACGGCGGCGACCGCAAGGAGCTGTGCGCCGAGCTCGGCGACCTCCTGCTCCAGGTCGTCTTCCAGGCCGAGCTCGCCCGGGCCGAGGGGGCGTTCGGCCCGGACGATGTGGTCGCGGCCATCTGCGAGAAGCTCGTGCGGCGCCACCCCCACGTGTTCGCCGACGAGAGCGCCGAGAACGCCGACGAGGTGCTCCAGAACTGGGAGCGCATCAAGGCCGCGGAGCGGGCCCGCGAGGGCAAGGACCGCGGCGTGCTCGGCGGCGTTCCCCGCAGCCTGCCGGCGCTCACGCGGGCGCAGCGGGTGGGCGAGAAGGTCGCGCGCGTCGGCTTCGACTGGCCGGACGCGCGGGGCTCGCGCGCGAAGGTGGAAGAGGAGCTCGGGGAGCTCGACAGGGCCCTCGAGAGCGGCGATCCCGGCGCGATCGAGGAGGAGCTCGGCGACGTGCTCTTCGCGCTCGGGAACCTGGCGCGCCACGCCGGCGTCGACGCCGAGGGGGCGCTGCGCCGGACGACCGACAAGTTCACCCGGCGCTTCGAGCACGTCGAGCGGCGGGTCGTCGAGCGCCACGGCGGCTGGCCCGCCAGGGCGTCGGACGACGCGCTCACGCTGGAGGAGCTCGACGGCTACTGGGACGAGGCCAAGCGCGGCGAGCAGCGGACCTGACGCCGCGCGCAGGCCCCCGAGGCGCGCTCCGGCTCAGTCGCGCGCCGCGGTCAGCACGAAGCGCTCGCGCACGCGCGCCTCGTTCGACTCGTGACGCACGTGGATCTCGTAGCGGCCCGGCTGGGCGACCGCCACGCTGAGCGGCGCCTCGCCGCGGTAGCGCGTCAGCCGGTGCGAGCAGCGCTCCTGCCGACAGTGCTTCTCCAGCGCGCCGCCCTCGCCGTCCGGCAGCCGCACGCGCACGTCCTCGGGCACCTCGAGGTGAACCACCGCCGGCTCGTCGGCGTGGCGATGCGTCCACAGATCGAGGTGCGTCCACGCGTGCCCGTCATCAGGCAAGGCGATCGAGCGCTCCTCGGAGCGCTCGATCGCCGGCGAGCTCACGCCCCTGTCCACCGCCACGACGATCCCGAGCGCGATGGCGGCGAGCGCCGGCGCTGCGATGAGCGCTGTCCACCCCCATCGGCCGCGCGCCCGCTGGGGGGCCGTCGCGTCAGGGCGCTCCGGCGGCTCGGGCAGCCTGCTCAGCGCGCGCTCGACGAGCGCCTCCGGCGGGCTCACCGAGCGCAGCGCGCGCAGGCTCGCCGTCAGATCCGGCGGAATCGGAGGCAGATCGTCGTCGTGTCCGCTCACGTCGATCCCTCCCGCACCGCGATGACCTGTCGAACCGCCAGACGCTCGTAGGCGTCGCGTAGCCGCGCGCGGCCGCGGGCATGGCGGCTCTTCACCGTCCCCTTGGGGATCCCGAGCACCTCGGCCACGCTATCATAGCCAAGATCCTCGATGTCGCACAGCACCACCACGGTGCGAAACTCCTCCGGTATCTCTCGAAGGCAGGCGACGAGCACCCCCGTGTCCTGGCTCAGGATCGCGATCTCCTCGGGGCTCTGGACCTCGGCGTGGTGCCCCACGCCGAGCACCTCGGTGCACGCCTCGATGAGCCGATCGAGCAGCCCGCGGCGCCGCGCCTCGGTCCTGTGCGCCTCCAGGTACTCGTTCCGCGCGATCCCGCAGAGCCAGACCCCGAGGTCCGAGCGCCCCTCGAACGACGCCGCGTTCAGGTAGGCCTTGAGCAGCGCGTTCTGGAACAGATCGTCCGCCTGATCCCGAGCGCCGCACAGCGAGATGCAGAATCGATAGAGGCGCGGGAGCGACGGGCGCACCGCCGACTCGAACTGCGCGCGCGATTCGCCGAGGGGAGGTCGCGATCCGGTCATGAGGGGCGTTCGAGCATCGGGAGCGTCGAGGCCCTGGACTCTAGCGTGGAATGGACGGCGGGGTAGCGCTCGCTTGTCGCGCCACGGCGGCGTGACGAGCGGCGCCTCGATCGGGGCGGCGTTGTGCATCGGCGCTCCTGGGACGGAACGGACCCGCGCGGAGGTTCCGACGCGTCGCGCGAAATTTCGTCGCCCGAGCGGGAACCTCGGACCGGGTCGTCCCGTCCTGGGGCGTGTCCTGACGAACAGCGGGCCCACACCATCCCCGCAATTCCGAGGCTGAGCACCGCATGCCCACGTCGAGCATCTCGAGCGCACCTGTGTCTTCTACCTGGAAGGACGACCTGATCTCCGGGTTCCTCGTCTTTCTGATCGCCCTGCCGCTCTGTCTCGGCATCGCGATGGCGAGCGGATTTCCCCCCATCGCAGGCGTGCTGACCGCCGTCGTGGGCGGCATGGTCGCCACCTGGCTCGGCAGCGCGCCGCTGACAATCAAGGGGCCCGCCGCGGGCCTCATCGTCATCGCGCTGGGCGCCGTCCAGGAGCTCGGCGCCGGGGACAACGCGGTCGGCTACCGCCGCGCGCTCGCCTGCATCGTCGTCGCCGCGGTCACGCAGATCGCCTTCGCGCTGGCGCGCGCCGGCAAGCTCGGCGACTTCTTCCCTTCCTCGGTGGTGCACGGGATGCTGGCGGCCATCGGGATCATCATCTGCTCGAAGCAGATCCACACGCTCCTCGGCGTCACGCCCGCGGCGAAGGCGCCGGTTGGCCTGCTCCTGGAGATCCCGCGCAGCGTGGCCCGGCTGAACCCCGAGATCGCCGCGATCGGCGCCGTCTCGCTCCTCCTCCTGTTCGGCTATCCGCTGGTCGCTGGGAAGGCGCGGTGGGCGCAGAAGATCCCCGCGCCGATGCTGGTGCTGGCGATCTCCGTGCCGCTCGCCTACGCGTTCGATCTCGAGCACGAGCACACGTACACGCTCGCGGCGACCCACTCGACGTACGCGATCGGGCCGAGCTTCCTTGTCAACCTGCCGGGCAACCTGCTCCAGGCGCTCGTGTTCCCGGACTTCAGCCACGTCGGCACGCCCGCGTCGATCAAGTACATCGTCATGTTCTCGCTGGTGGGGAGCATCGAGTCGTTGCTCTCCGCCAAGGCCGTCGATTCGCTCGATCCCGAGAAGCGCCGCTCCGACCTCGACAAGGATCTGCTCGCCACGGGCGTCGGCAACCTCATCGCGGGCCTGCTCGGCGGGCTGCCGATGATCTCCGAGATCGTCCGCAGCTCGGCGAACGTCGGATACGGCGCGAAGAGCCGCCTGTCGAACTTCTTTCACGGCGCCTTCCTCCTGCTCTTCGTCGCCTTCGCGCCGGGGCTCATCCACCGGATCCCCCTCGCCGCGCTCGCCGCCATGCTCACCTTCACGGGCGTCCGCCTCGGGTCCCCGAAGGAGTTCGTGAAGACGCTCCGCATCGGCAGGGAGCAGCTCGTCATCTTCGCCACCACGGCCGCGCTGTGCATCGCCGCGGATCTGCTCGTCGGGGTCGCGGCCGGCATCCTCGTGAAGATGCTCATCCACCTGATCAACGGCGCCCCGCTGCGGATCCTCTTCCGGCCCGAGGTGGAGGAGCGCGTCGAGGCAGGGCGGGTCGTGCTGCGCGTCAAGCACGCGGCGGTGTTCAGCAACTACCTCGGCATCCGGCGGCGGCTCGCGAGGTACGCGGACGCCTCGAGCATCGAGATCGATTTCGCGGAGGCCCGCCTGGTCGATCACACGACCATGTCCAACCTGCATGAGCTGGAGAGCTCGATGGCGCGCCAGGGCCGGACATTGACCCTCGCGGGCCTCGGCGATCATTTCCAGATGTCGTCACACCCGCTCTCCGCGAGGAAGAGGGCCCTTGTCAGCCCCGTCGCGGGGCGCTGAGCCAAGGAGACGCCCGACGTCGACCGCCGCGAGAGGGGCGCACACGGGCGAGGCTCTCCAGGAACAACCCTCCTCCGGGATGAACAACCCTCCTCCGGGATCGCCATGAGCCGCGAGCTTTCTCACGATGTCCCCGCGAGCGCCGCCCGCGAGGAGCGCCTGTGCGCCGCGGTCGACCGCGCCGGGCACCTCCTGCCAGCGCAGGGGCCCATCGGCGTGTTCGTCCACCACAACACGCTGCACGCGTTCCAGCACCTGCCGTTCCACGACGCGCTGGCCGCGGCGAGCGCCGTCTTCGACGCCGAGCCGTACCTCGCCGAGGCGGAGTACCGCGCCCACATCGCGGCAGGCCGCATCGACGACGAGGACCTCGAGGCGGCGCTCGCCGAGCGCTTCGCCGCGCACCCGGACGAGCGCTCTCCGGAATGTAAAATACCGTTGTCACGGCACGAGATCGAGCGGATCGCCCTGCGCTACCCGATCGAGGAGGAGACCGCGGCGGGCCTCCTGTGGCGCATCTCGGAGGCGGGGGAGACGCGCACGCTCCGGGCCGACGTCCGGCCCGAGCGGCGCCGGCGCATCCTCCAGCGCACGGAGCGCTGGCTCGAGGAGCACCCCGAGATCGCGGCGGGCCTCCTCGACCGAGGCGCGCGCGATCCGGAGTCGCGCGCCGCCCTCGCGCTCTGGGACGCGTGCCGCGCGGCGCCGCTGCCGCCCGCCCCGCCCGCGGAGCCGCCGCTTGTCGAGCGCGTGGGCGTCGACAGGTCGCACCGCGATCTGCTGCTCGCGCTGGCGGGCGAGGACCCGGCCGACCTCGTCGATCCGCTCCTGATCCGGCTCCTCTGCGCCTACCTCGACGAGGGCGTCGCGCACTGGACCATGCCCGATCGGGCGCAGGGGCTCTGGCGCTGCTTCCGCGGCATGGTGCTGGAGGGCTCGCGGCCCGCCGCCCCGGCCTTCGCGGGGCTCGACGCGGAGCTCCGCCGCCTCGACGCGGAGGGCCTGTCGCCGGCGGCCATCGCCGCCCGCGCCCTCGACGAGCTCGGCGTCGCCGAGGCGCGCTGGGAGGGGTACGCGACGCGCGTGCTGCTCGAGCTGCCGGGCTGGGCCGGGATGATCCACCGCCTGGAGCACACCCCGAGCGATCGGCCCGCGGACGCGCCGCCCGCGTCGCTGATCGAGTACCTCGCCGTGCGCCTGACCCTCGCCAGGCACGCGCTGCGCGACGTCGCGCGCCGGCGGCTCGGGTACGAGGGGCCCCTCGCCGGGCTCGTCGAGCACGCCCGGCGCGCCGCGCGGCCGCCGGCGCCGCCGCCGCGCTCGCCCGACAACGCGCGGCCGTTCCGCCTGTTCCAGCTCGCCCAGCTCGCCGGCCTCTCGGCCGCCGAGATCGAGCCGCTCTCGACGGCGGAGCGCGTCTGGGCGCTCGAGGCGCTCGAGGCCTTCGACGATGTCGCGCGGCGGCGCGCGCTGCACGAGGCCTACGAGCGGCACCACCGGGTCGAGGTGCTGCACGGGATCGCCGCGAACCTCCGCCGCCCGGAGGAGGACCGCGCCGTGACGGAGCCCCGCTTCCAGATCGCCTTCTGCATCGACGACCGCTGCGAGGGCCTCCGGCGGCACGTCGAGGAGCTCTCGCCGCGGCACGAGACCTTCGGCGTCGCGGGGTTCTTCGGCGTGCCGATCCGCTACCGAGGGCTCGACGACGCCGGCCACGTGAGCCTCTGCCCCGTCGGCGTGGAGCCGGCGCACGAGATCGTCGAGCGACCCCACGAGGAGGAGGCGGCGCGCCGCCGAAGGGCCCGCCGCAAGGGGTGGGCGCGGCTCCTGCACGCGCTCGGGCGCGGCAGCCGCACCATGGCGCGCGGGATGCTGCTCACGCCGACCCTGGGCCTGCTCTCCACCGTCCCGCTTGTCGGGCGCATCCTCTTCCCGCGGGCGGCGGCGCGGCTGCGCCGCGCGCTCGAGCGGCGCCTGCTCCCGGCGGTGCCGACGCGGCTCCACAGCCCGCGCGACGAGGGCTCCCCCGCGGCCGGCGAGGGGCGGCCGTTCACCGCCGCAGACAGGGCGGCCCGGGTGGCGGCCACGCTCGAGAGCATGGGGCTCACCCGCGGGTTCGCGCCGATCGTGGCCGTGCTCGGCCACGGCTCGACCAGCGTGAACAACCCGCACCAGTCGGCGTACGACTGCGGCGCCTGCGGCGGCCGCCATGGCGGCCCGAACGCGCGGCTGTTCGCGGCCCTCGCGAACGACCCCGAGGTGCGCGCGCTGCTCGCCGCGCGCGGGATCGACATCCCGGACGGGACCTTCTTCGTCGGCGGCATGAACAACACGACGACGGACGAGATCGTCCTCTACGACGAGCACCTCGCGCCGGCGTCGCACCGCGGTGAGCTCGCGGCGCTGCGGGCCGCGCTGGACGCGGCGCGCGAGCTGCACGCGCACGAGCGCTGCCGGAGGTTCGCGTCGGCGCCGCGCGAGGGCGGCCCCGCGCGGGCGCTCGCGCACGTCGAGGCGCGCGCCGCGGACCTCAGCGAGGCCCGGCCCGAGCTCGGGCACGTGACCAACGCCGTCTGCGTTGTCGGCCGCCGCGCGCTCACCCGCGGGCTGTTCCTCGACCGCCGGGCGTTCCTCGTCTCGTACGACCCGACGCAGGACCCGACAGGCGCGATCCTCGAGCGCGTCCTGCTCGCCGTCGGGCCGGTCGGGGCGGGGATCAACCTCGAGTACTACTTCTCCTGCGTCGACAACCGCCGCTACGGCGCCGGCACCAAGCTCCCGCACAACCTGGCCTCGCTGCTCGGGGTCATGGAAGGGTCGCTGAGCGACCTGCGCACCGGGCTGCCGAAGCAGATGATCGAGATCCACGAGCCGGTGCGCCTGCTCGTCGTCGTCGAGGCGAGCACCGAGCTCTGCGCCGCGCTCTGCGCGCGGCAGCCGGCCCTGCGCGAGCTCATCTGCAACGGCTGGATCCAGCTCGCCTGCGTCGATCCCGCGACGCGCGGGATAGCGCACTTCACGGGCGACGGCTTCGCGCCGTTCGCTCCCCCGGATCACCCCTTGCCGGCGGTCCAGCGCTCCGCCGACTTGTACGCCGGGAGGTCCGGCTTCGTCCCGCCTGCGCTCGTCCGCGCCGCGTCCACGCGGCCCCCCGAGGTCCCCCGCCATGCCATCTGACGTGATGCTCGGCCAGCTCGCCGCGCTCGCCGTGCTCTCCCCGGCGGCGGCGTTCGCCGCGCTCGGCTCCTACCTCTTGCTGCTGCGCGCGCCGAGCGAGCGCGTCGTGTCGCGCGTCGTGCTGTCGGCGCTCTCGCTCTCGTTCGCGGCCTCGCTGGCGATCTGGGGCTCGGCCGTCGCGGCGCCCCACGCCTTCACGCCGGTGGCGCTCGGCCGCTGGTTCGAGACCGGCAGCTACGCGTTCGAGATCGTCCTGCTCGTCGATCGGCTGTCGGCGACGATGATGGTGCTCGTCTCGCTGATCGCGCTCCTGGTCGGCCGGTTCTCGGTGGCGTACCTGCACCGGGAGGCGGGGTTCGCGCGGTTCTTCCTGCTCCTCGCGCTGTTCTCGACGGGCATGCTGGCGCTCGTGTCGGCGGGCACCATCGATCTGCTGTTCGCCGGCTGGGAGCTCGTCGGCGCGACGAGCGTGCTGCTCGTGGCGTTCTTCCACGAGCGCGCGGCGCCGCCGCGGGCCGCGCTGCGCGTCTACGTCACCTACCGGCTCTGCGACGTCGGGCTGCTCGGGGGCGCGGTGCTCATGCACGACGTCGCCGGCTCCTCGCAGTGGGGCGAGGTCTTCGGCGCCGCTGCCTGGCCGGGGATGCCCGCCCCGCTCGGCCCGGGGGCGGCCACGGCGCTCGCGCTGTGCCTGCTGCTCGCCGCCATGGGCAAGAGCGCGCAGTTCCCGCTGGGCAGCTGGCTGCCGCGCGCCATGGAGGGGCCGACGCCCTCGAGCGCGCTCTTCTACGGCGCGATCTCGGTGCACGCGGGCGTGTACCTGATGCTGCGCGTGGCCCCGCTGCTCCAGCGCACGCCCGCCGCCAGCGCGGTGATCGCCTGCGTGGGGGCGGCGACGGCCCTCTACGGCACCCTGGTGGGGCGCGCGCAGGCCGACGTGAAGAGCGCGCTCGCGCACGCGACAATGACGCAGGTGGGGCTCATGTTCGTGGAGATCGGCCTCGGCCTCTACTGGCTCGCGCTCGTCCACCTGTTTGCGCACGCGTGCCTGCGCTGCCTCCAGATGCTGCGCGCCCCCTCGGCGCTCCGCGACGCGCAGGAGATCCGGGCCGCGCACGCGGGCGAGCCGCTGCTGCCCCTCGGGGTGGCCGGCCGGCTCCTGCCCGCGGCGCTCGTGCGGCGCGCGTACTGGCTGGCCCTGGAGCGGTTTCACCTCGAGGCGCTGCAGGAGCGGCTCATCGCCGCGCCGCTGATGCGCCTCGGGCGCCAGCTCGACCAGAGCGAGCGCCGCTGGGTGGCGGCGCTGAGCGGCTGGCCCGAGCGCGCCGCCGTCGATCCCGGGGAAGAGGGCGCGCGCGGCGTCCCCGAGCGCGAGATGGCCTTCGAGCCCCCCGCGCGCGGCGCGAAGCGAGCTCGCTCGTGAGCGCCTTCCCGCTCCTCGCGGCGCTCATCCTCGCGCCCGCGGCCGCGGCGCTGCTCGCGTCCCGGGCGCGCAGCGACGAGGGCGCGCGCCGCGCGGCCCTCGTCGGCGCGGCGCTCACCCTGCTCCTCTCGCTCGCGCCGCTCGCGCTCTCCCTCGCCGGCGTCGCGCTCGAGGCCGGGGGTCCCGCCCTGCCGCTCCTCGGGGCGCGCCTCCGGCTCGGCCTCGACGGCTACACCGTCGCCCTGCTCCCGCTGCTCGGCGTCGTCCTGCTCGCCCTCGTCGCCGCGGGCCCGCGCGCCGCGCTCGATCGGCCCACCGCCGCGGCGCTGCTCGCCACCGCGAGCGCCGCCCTCTGCGTGCTCTGCGCGCTCGACCTCGCGCTGCTCGCCGCGGCGTGGGTCGCCGCGCTCGTGCCCGTGGAGCGCCTGGTCGCCGGGAAGGGCGCCGAGGACGCGCTCCTCCGGCGCACCTGCCGCATCTTCCTGCTGGGCGGCACGGCGCCGCTCGTCCTGGCGATCGGCGCGATGGCCGCGCTCGCCGCGCGCCGCGGCGCTGCCCTGCCGTTCGACGTCGAGGAGATCGCCCGCGCCGGCATCCCCGAGGCGTGGCAGTCGCCGCTGCTCGCGCTCGTCGGGATCGCCGTGCTGATGCGCATGGCCGCCGTGCCGTTCCACGGCTGGCTGCCCGTGCTGCTCGAGCGCGGGCCGCTCGGCGTGACCGTCCTGCTCGCCGAGGTGCATGTCGGCGTCTGCGTGCTCCTGCGCGTCGGGGTGAAGCTCCTGCCGGCGGCCTGCGCCGAGGAGATGCCGATCCTCGCCGTCATCGGCCTGATCAGCGCGCTGCACGGCGCGGTGCTCGCGCTCGCCCAGACCGACCTGCGCCGGATGCTCGGCTACCTGATGTCGAGCCAGAAGGGGCTCGTGCTCCTCGGGATCGCCACGCTGAACGCGGAGAGCGTGAGCGGCGCGCTCCTCCAGAGCGTCGCGTCGTCGATCGCGATGACGGGGCTCGCGCTGGTCATCGGCGCGCTCGAGGCGCGCACCGGCACGACGGACACGCGGGAGCTCGGCGGCCTCGTGGCCCGGACGCCGCGCATGGCGGCCTTCTTCTTCCTGCTCGCGTGCGCGGCGATCGGGATGCCGGGGGCGCTCTCGTTCGTGAGCGAGGATCTGCTCCTGCATGGAATTTTACACGTTCACCCCGTGCTGGCGGTGCTCGCCCTGGCGGCGGCGGCGATCAACGGGATCACGCTGTTCCGCGCGTTCCAGCGCGCCTTCCTGGGCCCGCCCGCGCGCCGCCGGCCGGGCGCCGCGATGGCGGCGCTCGTGCTTCGCGAGCGCGCGTTCCTGCTGGCCTTCGTGGCGCTCACGGCGGTCCTCGGCGTGGCCCCGACGCGGCTGCTCGCGCTGCACGAGCCGGTGGTCGAGCGGGTCCTCCGCGACGCCGCCCGCGACGGGCGGGGCGCGCGCCGGGGAGGCGAGGAGAGGGCGTCCCTCGACGAGGGCCGCCGGGCTCCTCGTCCGGGCGGATCTGCGTCGCGCTGAGGCCGCGCGCGTGCGGGCCCCGCGCCGCTCAGAGCAGGTAGCGCTCCCCGGAGTCGGGCAGCACCGTCACGATCGTCCCGTGGATCCTGCGCGCGATCTCCACGGCCGCGTGGACGTTGGCGCCGGAGCTCGGCCCGACGAGGAGCCCTTCCTCGCGCGCGAGCCGCCGCACCATGCGGGACGCGCCCGCCTCGGTCACCGTGAGGATCTCGTCGATGAGCGAGCGCTCGAGGATCGCCGGCACGAAGCCGGGGCCGAGGCCCTGGATGCCGTGGGGGCCGGCGCCTCGCCCCGAGAGCACGGCGCTCTTCGTCGGCTCGACGGCGCAGATGCGGACCGCGCCGCCGAGCCGATCCCTGAGCACGCGCCCGCAGCCGGTCAGCGTGCCGCCGGTGCCCACGCCGGCGACGAAGGCAGCGATGTCGCCGCCTGTCTGCGCCAGGATCTCGAGGCCGGTGGCGCGCGCGTGCGCGCCGGGGTTCGCCGGGTTCTGGAACTGCTGGCTCATCCAGGCGCCCGGGGTCGCCTCGCAGATCTCGACCGCGCGGGCGACGGCGCCGGCCATGCCCTGGCCCTCGGGCGTGAGGACGATCTCGGCGCCGTACGCGCGGAGGATGTGCCGTCGCTCGACGCTCATGTCCTCGGGCATGACCACCACGCACCGGTAGCCGCGCACGGCGGCGATCATGGCGAGGCTGATCCCCGTGTTGCCGCTCGTCGCCTCGACGATCGTCGCCCCTCTCCTGAGGGCCCCCTCGCGCTCGGCGCAGAGCACCATGCCGAGCGCTGCCCGGTCCTTGACGCTGCCGCCCGGGTTCATCGACTCGAGCTTGCCGTAGACGACGCCGCCCCCCTCGGGCGAGATGCGGGCGAGGCGGACGAGCGGCGTGCCGCCGATGAGCGACAGCGCGTCGGGCACCACCGGGCCGACGCGCACGGCGGGCGAGGGAGCTGAGCGCTCGTCGGGCGCGTCGGGCGCGTCGGGCGGGCTCGGCGGGCCGCCGCCCGGGGCTCGAGGAGACGACATGCAGCCAGTGTACACGTGAACAGGGCGCCCTCGAGAAAGCCGGGGAGGGCGACCCGGAAGCCGGGGAGGGCGACGGCGACCGGACCAGCCCGCCGGGCGGGCTCCTACATCGAGATCTCCGACAGCACCCCGTAATGATCCGACGCGGCGACGCCGTCCTCGAGCTCCTCGAAGACCACCCGCGACGCGAGCGGCTTGCCGCGCCCCTGCTTGTCCGGGCCGCGCACGAAGATGTAGTCGATGCGGCGAGGGTACTCGTTCGTGATCGCCGCGAACGGGTTCCGCACGGGGTCGAAGGTGAACCCCGGGCCCTTGCCCGTCTGGTCGAACGTGTCGGCGAAGTAGACGCTCTTCTGGTTCAGGGCGTGCAGCCCCTTCATGAACCGGATCTCCGTGGCCTCGGGCTGCGCGTTGAAGTCGCCGACGACCACGGGCGGCAGGCCCTCCACGGGCGCCTCGCGCATGACGATCTCGGCCAGGGCCGCGACCTGCGCCTCGCGCGCGGCGCCGTGGTGGAACTTCCAGTTCAGGTGGGTGACGAAGAACGGGAGCACGCCGCGCGGCGACGCGAGCTCCGCGAGCAGGATCGCGCGCTTCTCGTCCGTCTCGCCCGTGGGCAGGGGGAACGCCTGGCTCCGCGCGACCGGCCACCGCGACAGCACGGCGTTGCCGAAGAGCACGCCGCCGCCGAGCTCGTGCGCGGGGCCGAAGGCGACCTCGTAGCCGAGCCCCTCGGCGATGTCGTCGGCCAGCGACCGGCCCTCGTACGACATCACCTCCTGGAGCCCGACGATGTCGGGCGCGAGCTCGCGGACGCCCTTCCGGATGAGGCCGAGGCGCGCCTCCCACGGATCGTGGCGGTTCCAGATGTTCAGCGTGAGCACCCGCAGGGAATTGCGGACAGCGACACCAGCGGGGTCGTGCGCGGAGCCGCCGGCCCCGGAGCCTTCTCGCGGACCTTCCATGCCGACGGGCTACGCCAGATGCGCGTCCGAATCCAGCCGTGATACGAAGGGCCCGGCGCAAGCCGCTGCCCTTCCGGCGCGGAAGGGCGATCTTGACCGGGAGAACCCTGAATGATCGCGTGTGCTCCTCGACGGGGGCGGCCTGGAACGGCCTCCTCCCGATCTCGAACCCCGTTCCGCCTCGCCGGAGGCCTCGTCCTGCTCGCGCTGCTCGCCGGCTGTGACAGCAAGATGGAGCCCAAGGAGTGCGACAAGCTCCGCGGCGACGCCTTCGAGATGGTGAACAAGGCGCAGCACTGCAACACCGACGCCGACTGCCGCCAGAGCGAGTGGCCGGGCTGCGCGAAGCCCATCAGCAACGCGACCTTCGACAAGATCAAGCCCGTCGCGGAGAGCTACAAGACGGGCAAGTGCGAGGAGCCCAAGGTCGACTGCAAGAGCCCGCCGCAGGCGTACTGCAAGCAGGGGCTCTGCGTGCACCGCGAGCTCGGCGTGCCCGAGGGGGCGGGGAACACGCCCAGCGACCAGATCCAGATCCAGTGATCGCGGCCACGCCGCCCGGCCGCGCGCGGCGCCGCCCGGCTGCGCCGCGGCCCGGTCCGGGCGGCGCCGCGCGTCGGCCGGCGCCGCCGAGCGCAAACCTGGGCGCCGCGTCGGTACGCGCTTGACGCGCGAACTGGCAGGGGCCACGCACGCGGCCGTGAGCGAAGGCTTTTATCGCGGAAAGCGCGTCGTGGTGACCGGCGCCGGCGGGTTCATCGGCAGCCACCTCGTCGAGGCGCTGGTCCGGGAAGGCGCGCGCGTGCGGGCGCTCGTCCGGTACACCTCGGGCTCGCGGCGCGGGCACCTCGACCGGCTGCCCGATGACGTCCTCGAGGGCGTGGAGGTCGTCCCCGGCAACGTGGAGGACGCGGGCGCGGTCCGGTCGCTCGTGCGCGGCGCCGACGTCGTGTTCCACCTCGCGGCCCTGATCGGGATCCCGTACTCGTACGTCGCCCCGCAGCAGTACGTCGCGACCAACGTGCAGGGCACGCTGAACGTCCTCGAGGCGGCGCGCGAGCACGGCGCGCGCGTGGTCCACACCTCGACCAGCGAGACCTACGGCACCGCGCGCTACACGCCGATCGACGAGGCCCACCCGCTGACCGGGCAGTCCCCGTACTCGGCCACCAAGATCGGCGCCGACAAGCTCGCCGAGAGCTACAACCTGTCTTTTGGGCTCGAGGTCGCGACGATCAGGCCGTTCAACACCTACGGCCCGCGGCAGTCGTCGCGCGCGATCATCCCGAGCGTGATGCAGCAGCTCGCCGCCGGCAGCGCCGCGCTCCGCATCGGGAGCACCGCGCCGGTGCGGGACCTCAACTTCGTGGCCGACACCGTCGCGGGCTTCCTGCTCGTCGGATCGAGCGCGCGGGCCGTGGGGCAGACGCTCAACGTCGGGAGCGGGCGCGCCATCTCCATCGGCGATCTCGTCCGGCTCATCTTCGAGGTGACCGGCAAGCGCGCGGAGCTCGTGACGGACGAGGCCCGGGTGCGCCCCGACGCGAGCGAGGTGATGGTGCTGCTCGCCGACTTCCGCCGCGCCGCGGAGCTCGTCGGCTACGCGCCCCGCGTGTCGCTCGAGGAGGGGCTCGCGCGCACGTACGCCTATGTCGAGCGCCACCTCGCCGACTACCGTCCCCGCGAGTACGCAATCTGACGTTGACGACGTCGACGCCACGCGCGCCGCGCCGACCGCTGCCGCGCGCGGCGCCGGCTGGATGGATGAACGCCATGTGGAAGATACCTCTCAGCGATCTCTCGTTCGGGCCTGAGGAAGCGGAGGCCGCGCGGCAGGTCGTCGCGTCGGGCTGGCTGACCATGGGGGAGCGCACGGCGCAGTTCGAGCAGAAGCTCGGCGAGGCGCTCGGCGCCCCGCGGGTGCTCGCGGTGACGAACTGCACCGCCGCGCTGCACCTCGCGTACACGGCGCTCTCCGTGGGCCCCGGCGACGAGGTGATCTGCCCGAGCCTCACGTTCGTGGCGACCGCCAACGCCGCGCTCCTCTGCGGCGCCAGCGTCGTGCTCGCCGACATCGTGGGCGAGGGCGACCTCGGCATCGACCCCGCCGACGTCGCCCGCAAGATCACGCCGAGGACGAAGGCCATCGCTGTCGTCCACTACGCCGGCTACCCGTGCGACATGGACGCGATCTGCGCGATCGCGGCCGAGCGCGGGATCGCGGTGGTCGAGGACGCGGCGCACGCGCCGCTCGCGACCTTCCGGGGCAGGGCGCTCGGGACGATCGGGGACGTCGGGTGCCTGAGCTTCTTCTCGAACAAGAACCTCGCTGTCGGCGAGGGGGGCGCCGTGATCGCGCGGGACGACGCGCTCCACGCGCGCATGCGGCTCCTCCGCGCGCATGGGATGACGACGCTGACCCTCGACCGGCACAAGGGGCACGCGTTCACGTACGACGTCGTGGACGCGGGCATGAACTACCGCATCGACGAGATCCGCAGCGCCATCGGCCTCGTGCAGCTCGGCCGGCTCGCGGCGGGCAACGCGCGGCGGCGGGCGCTCGCGGCGCGCTACCACGAGCGCCTCGCCGGGGTGCGCGGCGTCGGGCTCCCGTACCGCGATTTCTACGCGCGCGGTGTGGGGGAGAGCGCGCACCACCTCATGGCGGTGCTCCTGCCCGAGGGCGCCTCGCGCGAGGCTGTGATGGAGGCGATGAAGGCGCGCGGCGTCCAGACGAGCGTGCACTACACGCCGATCCACCGCTTCTCGCACCACGGCGCCTCGGACCGGGTGCGCAAGGAGGGGCTCGCGCGCACGGACGCGATCGCGGGCCGCGAGCTCACGCTCCCGCTGCACCCGCGCATGCAGGACGCCGACGTCGACGCCGTGTGCGAGGCGCTCGCCGCGTCAATCCGGTAGGTAGCGCTGCCGGTTCTTCTCGAACTCGTCCTGCGCCTCGGCGAAGTCGTCGCTCCTGCCGATGTCGAGCCAGTGGCCCCGGAAGGGGAAGGTGGCCACCTGCTCGCCGGCGTCGAGCAGCGCGTGCATGAGGTTGTCGAACCCGAACGGCCGGCCCTCCGGGATGAAGCGCAGCACGCTGCGGCTCATCGCGTAGATGCCCATGCTGACCCAGAACGTGTACGTGGGCTTCTCGCGGAAGCCGACGACGCGCCCCTCGGGGCCGAGGTCGAGCACGCCGAGGTCGATCTTCGACGCGCGCTCGCACACGGCGACGGTGAGCGGCGCGCCGGCCGCCTCGCCCGTGCGGTGCAGCGCCGCGAAGTCGACGTCGCTCAGGATGTCGCCGTTCATCACGAGGAAGCGCTCCGGCAGGTCGCGCTCGATGATCCGGAGCGGGCCCACGGTCCCGAGCGGCGTCTCCTCGCGCTGGTACGAGATGCGCAGCCCGTACCGGCTCCCCTCGCCGACGACGGCCTCGATGAGGGCGGCCTGGTGGCCGACGCACATCACCACGTCGGTGACCCCGGCGCGCGCGAGTTGCCGGAGGAGGATCTCGACGATCGTGTGATCGCCGATCGGCATCAGCGGCTTCGGGATAAGGGCGGTGTAGGGGCGGAGCCGGGAGCCTTTGCCGCCGGCGAGCACGACTGCCTTCATGCGGTGACGTATACCCACGCGCTGCTCGGACGGGGGACGATTCCGCAGAAATTCTCGCTCTCCCGGCCCGCCCCGTCCTCTCCGATTGACTCTCTTCTGGCTGCTCTTTAGTAATCGAAGAGCGTCCCGCGGCAGGCCAGCCCCCGCGAGGAGCAACTCCACTCTTGCAGGCGACTTGAGCAGCAATCATGACGATGGTACCCCCCTCCCGTACCCCCGCCAGGAAGCGCCGTAAGCTCGGATATCGAGGCAGCGGCACCTTCGCCATGTGCAGCCCCGGCCCGCTCCCGGGCGGCCCGCTCTTCCGGCAGCTCTGCACGCTCGCCGATCGCTTCGCCGCGTCCGACGATCCGGACGCGGCGCAGATCGGGAGCGTGCTCTCGCTGCTCGCGTTCTACGCGACCAAGCCGAACGACAGGGATTTCCGGCTGCCGCTCGGCTCCTTCCTCATGGACCTCGCCCTCGACGAGGAGGCGCGCGCGCGGGCCCAGGCGCCGCGCTCCGCGCCCGTCCCGTACGGGCGCCCGCTCATCGCTCGCTGATCGGTGCTGCGATGAGCTCGCGAGAACTCCCGACGCGCCCTGCGGGGCGGGGCAAGCGGACGGCATCGGCCTCGGTCGTGCTGATCGTGAGCGCGAGCGAGCAGCTCGCCGAGCGTTGCCGCCGGCTGGTCTTCGTCGAGGGCGCCGACCTGCTCGCCTGCGACCTCGTGTCGCTGCGCGGGAGCGCCGCCTGGCTCAACCCGCTCGCCATCGTGCTGACCCAGGACGTCCGGGCGTTCGATCCCGAGGGGTTCATGGAGCTGTCGCGGCGCATCGGCGCCGAGCTCGTGGTGCTCCCGAGCGAGAGCGTTTCGGACACGCAGCTCACCGCGATGATCACGGCGGCGCTGGACATCGCGCAGCGCCGCCGGACCGACTGACGGCCGCGTCAGTCGCGCGGCGGCAGGACGTCGCCGGACCGGCTCGCCAGCAGGCATCCCTCGTCCAGGCCGAGCTTGCACGCCTTCGTGAACAGCTCGATCGCCTTCGAGCCGTCGCGCTCCACGCCCTCGCCCTTGGCGTGGAGGTGCCCGAGCTCGACGCAGGCCGGTGCGTTGCCGCGCTCGCAGACGCGCCGGAACAGCGCCGCCGCGCGCCCCGGGTCGGCGCCGGCGCCCTGGCCTTGGAGGTAGGCCCTGCCGGCCGCGAGGCAGCCGAGGTTCGCGCCCGCGTGGCACGCGCGCACGTGCCAGTAGAGCGCCGCCTCGTCCGCCCCGCCCGCGCCCTCCGCCCCGCCCGCGGCGCCCGCGGCGTCCGCGCGCGCGAGCCGATCGTGGTACGCGTCGCCGAGCCGCAGGCACCCGCGCGCGCTCCCCTCGACGCACGCCTCCTTGAACAGCCCCACCGCGCGCTCCACGTCCATCGAGACGATCGCGCCGCCCAGGTACATCGAGCCCAGCGTCACGCAGTCCTCGATCTGGTGATCGGCGCAGCCGTTCGTGCAGCCGACGAGATCGTCCCCCTCGCACGGCAGCCGCAGCGGCGGCGGGGCTGGTTCGGCCGGCGGCGCCGCGCGCAGCGCCGCCGCGGGGGCAGGTCCTGCGGGCCCGGCGGCGTGGCGCGGCGCGGGCGCGGCCGCGCTGCCGCAGCCGCCGAGGAAGAGCGCGACGAGGAGCGCCTGGGCGAGTTCGCGCACGTGCATGTTCGAACTCATGACACACCGGCCGCCCTCTCCCAATACCCGCCCCGGGACGCGTCCGCCCGCGGCGCCCGAGCTCGCTCCGGGGCTGGTCCCGCGTCGGGCCCCGGTGTAAACGGATCCGATGCCCCTGATGAGCCCTCCTCCGCTCAAGACGCTCGACGAGCCCAACCTCGAGGCGCTGATCGAGCTGATGTTCCTCGCGGCCTTCGCCGACGGCGAGTTCAGCCAGGAGGAGAAGCTGCATTTCTTCCGGAGCGTGGAGTCGCTCACGGACCGCCGGATCCCCCAGAGCACGATGGACGAGCTCATCAAGACGGTCGTGGCGCAGCTCCAGAAGGAGGGCCGCGCCGCCCGGCTCGCGTCGCTCAAGGAGCGGCTCCCCAGCCCGCAGGCCCGGAAGGTCGCCTTCTCCCTGGCCGCCCAGGTCGTCGTCGCCGACGGGATCGTCAGGACCAGCGAGCGCGAGCTCCTGCTCGACGTCGCCGCCGCGCTCGAGCTCGACCAGACCGAGGCCGCGGAGGTCGTGCGGAGGCTCGCCGCTTCATGAGCGTCCGGCCGCCCCCGGCGCGTCGCGCCCGGGGCGCTCGTGGGACTCGGCCCGGGGGGACAGCGCGCCTCGCGCGGGCGGCTCTGGCCGCGCCCCGCGTCCCGGCCCGCGCGCCGCGGGGTGAACGGCCGCGGACGTTTTCGGTTACGATGGCCCTGCCGTGACCTGGTCCTCCACTGGCAGCTTCCTGATCCCGTTTCCGATACCGGGCTCGGCGCTGACCTCCACCCGGGGGACGTACGTCATCGGGGCGCTCATCGGCGACGGCCAGTACGGCTCGGTCTACGAGTGCAGCGGGCCGTTCGATCAGGTGTACGCCCTGAAGATGCTGCGGCCGGCCAACAAGCCCTACCAGGTCGTCAAGGAGGAGTGGTCGCGCGAGATGCTCCGCCTGGAGAGCTTCCGCCACCCGAACATCGTCTACATCCACGACGCCTTCGAGGTGAACTACCTCTTCTACCTGGCGCTCGAGCGGTGCGACACGAGCCTCCGGGCGCTGCTCGGCACCCCGTTCCAGCCGCCGCTGCTCCTCGAGCTCGCGCGCCAGCTCCTGATGACGCTGCAGTACCTGCACGACAACGGCGTCGTGCACGCCGACCTGCACGCGGGCAACGTCCTCATCTCCCAGCTCGACCACAAGCCGATCGTCAAGCTCACCGACTTCGGCGTCGCCCACCAGCTCGACGGCGTGACCCGCTGGTTCCGCCCGCAGGTCGCGAACCCGAAGATCCTCGTGCCCGAGCTCGTGACGGCGGGCTACACGACGACGCAGAGCGACCTCTACCAGCTCGGGCTGCTCATGTACCAGATGCACACCGGCCAGCCGGCCATCGACGTCAACGCCTCGTACGAGGAGATCACGCGCCAGATCGCCGAGGGCACGCCGCGGCAGAAGGCCGAGGCGCTCGGCACGCCGCTCAGCCAGGTGATCGCCAAGCTGCTGCGCCGCCGCGACGCCTACCGCTATTACTGCGCGCGCGACGTCTGGGAAGACCTGCGGCAGCTCCGCTGGGCGTAGCGCGATCCGCGCTGCGCCGCGCGCGCGTTCCGGGCTCACCTCGCGCCACGGTCGCCTCCGTCACGCCGCGCGTCGTCTCGCGCACGAGATCTTCCTCGAGGCGCTCGCGCGCGTCGCCCTCCAGCGCGACCCCGTCGGGCGCGGCGCCGTCCGGCTGGACCGGCGCCGCGTCGGCTCACTTCGCCTCGTTCGGCGCCTCCTTCTTCTCGGCCGGCGCGGCGGCCGGCTTGGCCGCCTTGTCGGCCGCGGGCTTGGCCGCCTTGTCGGTCGCCTTGCCGGCCTTGCCGGCCTTGTCGGCCGCGGCGGCCGCGTCGGCCGGAGCGTCGCCGACGCCGAGCAGCTCGATGTCGAAGACGAGCGTCGCCTTGCCGGGGATCTTCGGCGGGCTGCCCGACTCGCCGTAGGCGAGGCGCGACGGGATCGTCAGCTTGCGCTTGCCGCCCACCTTCATCCCGACGACGCCCTCGTCCCAGCCCTTGATGACCTCCGTGTTGCCGAGCCTGAACTCGAACGGCTCCCGGCCGACGGACGAGTCGAACTCGGCGTTGTTCTTCAGGAGGCGCCCCGTGTAGTGGACGCGGACCCTGTCGCCGTCCTTCGCCTCCGGGCCGGTGCCCACGACGATGTCTTCCTTGATCATGTCGGCCGGCTCCGGCTCGGCGGGCTTCACCGCCGGGATGGCGCTGCCCGGCGGCAGGTCCGGCTCGGGGACCTTGTCCTCGCAGCCAGCGACCGGGCCGAGGACGACAGCGCAGGAGAGGGCGAGGAGGGCGTTTCGAAGAGGCTTCATGGCGCCACGTCTTACGCACCCCGCGCGGGGCGATCAACGGTCACCCGCCGCGTCCGGCTCCTCCGGCGGGGCCGGGTTTCCGTTGCAGCGCTCCGGCCCGCGCGGTTAGGGTGCGGCCACCTTGGCTCGCGCGTTCTCCGTCGCCGCCCTGGCGATCGCCGAGGGCGGCGCCAATGCCGTCGGTGCGGTGCGCTTCACCTGCGCCGAGACCGAGCTCGAGGTGGAGCTGGTGCGCGTCGCCGGCTACGCCGAGGGGTTCGCCCTGGGCGCCGTGGCCGCGCCGGTCCGCTTCGGGGTGCCGTACACAGCGGTCCGCGGCCTCTTCCGGCGCGGCAAGGCCCTCTGCGTCGCCCTCGATCCGTCCGCGTGCTCGCCGCACAACTGCTTCGTCCTGGCGCGCTTCGAGGGCGATCTCCCCGGCGTGCCCGGCGTCTTCTCGCCGGCGGCGATGGAGGCGATGGAGAGCGCCTACCGCGCGCGCCTCCGCGCCCGCCTGGCGAGCTGGATCGCGCCGGCGCCGCTCGGCGTCCTCGCGGCGGCCCTGTCGCCCGACTACCTCGCGAGCGGCCCGCTCGGCACCGCGTCGCTCGCGCTGCTCGTCGCGCTCGCGACCTGGCTCGCGCTGCGCTTCGCCGCGCGGCTCGCGACCTGGGGGGGGCCGCCCTCGGACCGCCTGCGCGACGCGCTCGTCGCGGAGCTGTCGCGGCGCATGGGCTTCGCGTCCGACCGGCTCGCCGCCTCGGACCCCGGCTCGCCGGCCGCGGCCGTGTTCGCGCCCCGGCCGACGCCGCTCGGCGCGCCGCCGCCGCGCGGCGCCGAGGAGGGCCTCGACGCGCTCCCGCTCCGGGCCCGCGTGCTCGTGCCCGCGGCGCTCGCGGTGGTCGGCATCGTGGCGACGATGGCGTTCGTGCAGCGGTTCGCGGCGCCCCGGGACCTCCCCCCGGCGGAGCGGCAGGCGGCGCGCGGCGTCGGGCAGGCGGCCCGCGGGGCCACCGCCGCGGTGCTCGCGAGCGAGGCCCGCGAGCGCGCCGAGCCGGCGTTCCCGCACTGCCTGTGCGACCGCGCCGACTCGCCGCTCTGGCGGGACGGGGTGCCGATCCTCAGCGTGCTCGGGTCGACCGGCCCGGACGACGGCGCGGAGGTGATCGCGCCGATCCTCGTGCAGCGCCGCGAGGGCGACGAGGACGACGAGCCCCGCGCGCGGCGGCGCGCGCGGCGGCGCGCCGCCGACGCGGACGACGTCGAGCGGGGCGACGCCGGCGAGGGGCCCGCCGACGCCGGCGCGGCGCCGGCCGACGCCGGCGTGCCCAGGCCGCGGCCGGCGCGCGGTCGCTACGATTTCGAGCTCGCGGTCGTCAACAACAGCGGCGCGTCCGTCAGCGACTTCCGCGTGCTGCTCACGTTCGCGCGGCGCAATCACCGCGGCGAGCGCGCCGGGATCACCGAGCGCGGGCTGTTCTGGGAGGGCGCGCTCCTGCCGGGGCGCGCGGTGAAGTGGCACGTCGAGGCGCCCGGCACCGAGGTGAAGATCGAGCCCGGCGTGACGGGCATGCTCGACGGCGAGACCGGGGTGGCCTCGCCCGACGCCTTCTTCCAGCTCACGCGCGCGCGCTACCGCGTCGTGCGCATCCACGCCGCGATGATGCTCGCCTGGCTGCGCGACCCGCGCGCCCGCGACGCGCTCGTGTCGCTCCTGCCCGCCCCGCCCCTGGAGCAGACGAAGCTCGAGCGGATCCGGCGCGCGACGGCCGACGTCATCCCGTGCTCGGTGACGGCGGAGGAGGGGCGGCTGCGCGCGTGCCTCTTCAACGGCGGCGTCACCCCGGTGCGCGGCGTCACGCTGCGCGAGGCCGCCGCCGGCGAGGGCCGGACGCCGCGCGCCTGGCCGATCCCCGCGTCCCTGCCGGTCCACGAGGGGGTGGAGGTGAGCGTGCCGCTCGAGGGGGGCGCGGCCCCCGAGGAGCTCGAGGTGGTGCCGCAGGGCCGATGAGCCGATGATGAGGGGATGAAGCGACGCACCAGGGCCGCGATCGCCCGCGTCGCGGCGCTCGCCGTGCTGGCGCTGCTCGCCGGGGCCCGCGAGGCCGCCGCGTGGACGCCGCTCGACCTCGAGGCCGTCCCGCGATGGGGCGAGCTGCCGGTCCGCTATCACATCCACAAGAGATCGATCCCGGGGCCGCTGTCCGGCTTCGCGGCGGCCGGCATCGAGGCCGGGTTCGCGGCGTGGTCGAGCCCCGCGTGCACGGCGTGGCAGACTGAGCTCCTCGGCGACACGGACGACGGCCGCGCCTTCGACGACGGCAAGAACGTGTTCCTCTGGATCAGCGACGTCTGGCCGGACGAGCTCGGGGCCGCCGACTCGATCGTCGCGATCACGATGCCGGTCTGGGATGCCGACGGCGTCATCGACGACGCCGACATGGTGTTCAACAACGTGGGTTTCTGCTGGAACGACACGGGCGAGGGCGGCTGCATCGACGTGCGGTCGATCGCCACCCACGAAGAGGGGCACTTCCTCGGCCTCGGCCACACGAACGTGCGCGGCGCGACGATGCTGGGGTTCTACCCGGGCGGCACGTCGGCGCGCACGCTCGAGGACGACGACATCGAGGGCGTCTGCGCGCTGTACCCGATCGGCGGGACGGCCGTCGCGAGCTCGGGCGCCGGCGCGGGCGGCGCGGGCGGCGCCGCGCCGGGGAGCGAGGGCGGGCCGCAGAGCGGCGCCGGCGGCCTGGAGGACGCCCCCAGCGACGCCGGCTGCTCCTGCTCGGGCGGCGGCGGGTCGCCGGGCAGCCGGGGGGCGCTGCCGCTCGCCGCGCTCGGCGCGCTGCTGTCGCGCCGGCTCCGGCGCCGTGGGGCCGCCCACGCGCCGCGCGAGCGCTCGTAGCGCGGGGGCCGCTTTACAACCCAGCGCAGCCGGGGCAAACGTGCCGCCATGCCCGCGCCGAGCACCGCAGCGTTCGACGCGGAGGTCGCGCGCGCCCTCCGCTCCCTTGGGGCCGACAGCTCCGTTCCGGCACTCGATCCGCTCGGCGATCCGGCCGGCGCGGCGCGCGCCCTCTCGGCAGAGGGCGGCGCTCCGCTGCTCCTCCGCGTGGCCCCCGAGCTCGGCGCGTCGCAGCGCGACAAGGAGGCGGCCTTCGGGCCGCCCCCGCGCGACCCCGTCTGGCTGCTGTTCGAGCACGGCGCCAGCGTCCTCCGGGTGGCGCCCCTGCGGCTCGCGGACGCCGGCCCGCCGCGGTCCGATGCGGGCGGCGCGGGCGGGGCAGGGGAGGCGGCGGCCGAGCCGCGCGACGCCGTGCGCGTCGAGGTGACCGCGGAGCAGCGCCCGTGCTGCGGCGCCCCCACGTGCGCGCGCGAGCGGACCCGCGTCGCCGCCTGGCTCGCGCTCGCGCCCGGTGGAGCGGGCCGCGCCGCCGCGGCGCAGCGCCTGCTCGTCGCCGAGGCGCAGGACCTCGAGGCCGCGCGGGCCGAGGCGCTCGTCGAGGCGGTGGCGGCGCCGCTCGCGGCCGCGCTGCGCGTGCCGCTCCAGACGGCGCGGGGCACCGAGCCGCCGGACGCCGTCGCGCCGCGCCCCCTCCCGGAGCCCGCGCCCGCGCCCGCCCTCTCCGCCGCCGCGCTGGCGCGGTTCGCGATCCGGAGCGAGGGCGAGCTCTTCGTCCTGCGCGACCACGCGAGCCAGGGCCCGCGCGGCTCCGCGACCCGCAACGCCCTCCTCGGCGGCGCGCTGCTGCTCCTCGCGCTCGCGCTGTGGATCCAGGTCATGCGGAGCGTCTCCGCGGGCGACAGCGCCATCGCGATCGGCGCCGGCAGCGCCGCCGCGCTGCTCTCGCTCGCGGGCTACGCGTTCCTCGGCGTCGCCCGGTTCTCGTCCCGGTACGCGGCGCGCTCCGCCCCGGTCGCGTCGTTCGGCGCGGGCCGCTTCGTCGTCGCGCCCTGGGTGAGCCGCACCGGCGCGATCGACATGCGCCCCGAGGGCCGGCTCGGGGCCGCCATCTCCGCGGGCGAGGTCCACGCCGTCCAGGTGCAGCCCCGCGGCGACCGCTTCGCCGTCGAGATCGACACCGACCACGGCCCCATCGACGCCCTCCTGACCGACAGCGAGGACGTCGCCCGCTACTGGCGCGACGCGATGGACCGCGCCGTCGCGTCCGTCCGCCACCCCGGCGGCCCCTCCGCCAAGCAGCGCCTCCGCGCGCGCACCCAGTCGCAGCAGGCCGCCACGGCGGGCTGACCGGCGCTTCCGGCGTCGGATCGCGCCCTGGAGCGGCCGTGTGGCCGCGTGGATGGAGCGCTGTGGATGGAAGAATTCACCTCCATCGTGAATCGGTAGGATGCGCCCCATCCCGCGCTTCGGCGCGTCGCCTTTCCGTCGGCTCTCGTCTGTTGCCGCCTCTCCCCGTGTCGTGCCCCGGCGCCCGGCCTCCCTCGCCGGCGTCTGCCGAGCGGCTCGCGGGCAGAAAAAAAGTGTCCGGCGCGGCGTCCCTCGAACGTCGGAGGGGCGAAGCACCTCGCAAGGAGACAGACCGATGAGCGAATTCGTTTTCCTGTACCGCGGCAAAGACTGGACGACCTCCCCGGCGGAGATGCAGCAGCGCATGCAGAAATGGTCCGCGTGGATGAAGGAGCTCGGCGAGAAGGGGCACCTCAAGGACCCCGGCCACCCCCTCGAGCGCACCGGCAAGTTCGTGGAGGGCAAGCAGCGGGCGGTCGTGGACGGGCCGTTCGCCGAGGCCAAGGACGTGATCGGCGGCTACACGATCATCGAGGCCGAGGACGTCGCGCACGCGGTCGAGCTCTCGAAGGGCTGCCCCATCCTCGACGCCGGAGGCGCCGTCGAGGTGCGCCCGATCATGAAGCTCACCCTGTAGTGGAGCCGGTCGAGCCGATCTTCCGGCGCGAGGCGGGCCGCATGCTGGCCACGCTGACGCGCGTCTTCGGGGTCCACAACCTCGCGCTGGCAGAGGACGTCGTGCAGGACGCCCTCTGCCGCGCGCTCGAGGTGTGGAAGTTCCAGGGCGCGCCGGAGAACCCCGCCGCGTGGCTCATGGCCACGGCGAAGCACCGCGCGCTCGACGCCCTGCGGCGCGAGCGGACCGCGCGCACCTTCGCGCCCGAGCTCACGCGGCTCCTCGAGGACGAGCGCCCGCTCGCCCCCGCGGTCGACGAGCTCTTCGGCGCGGCCGCGATCCGCGACGATCAGCTCCGGATGATGTTCTCGTGCTGCCACCCCCGGCTGCCCGAGGAGGCGCAGGTAGCGCTCGTGCTCCACGTCCTCTGCGGCTTCACCGCGAGCGAGGTAGCGGCCGCGTTCCTCTGCACCGAGGCGGCGATCGAGAAGCGCATCTCGCGGGCGAAGAAGGTGCTCGCCGGCTCGGCGCGGCTGTTCGAGCTCACCGACGACGAGTTCTCCGCCCGCCTCTCGGCCGTCCAGCGCGCGCTCTACCTGCTCTTCAACGAGGGCTACCACGGCGCGTGCGCCCGGGAGGCGGTGCGGGTGGAGCTCTGCCGGGAGGCGATGCACCTCGCGGCGCTCCTCGTCCATCACCCCCTCTCGTCGACGCCCGCCACGCACGCCCTCGCCGCGCTGATGTGCCTGCACGCGGCGCGCCTCCCGGCGCGCGTCGACGCCTCCGGCCACCTGAGCTCGCTGCTCCACCAGGACCGCTCGCGCTGGGACCGCGCGCTCGTGGCCGAGGGCCGGCGGCTCCTCGACCTCTCGGCCACGGGCCCCGAGCTGACGGAGTACCACGTCGAGGCCGCCATCGCGTCGGTCCACGCGAGCGCGGAGCGCGCGGAGGACACGAGCTGGGAGACCATCGTCACGCTCTACGACACGCTGATGGCGATCCGTCCTTCCCCTGTCGTCGCCCTCAACCGCGCCATCGCCGTCGCGCAGCACGAGGGCCCGGAGCGCGGTCTCCAGGAGATCGGCGCGATCGAGGGCAGGGCCCGGCTCTCCGCGTATCCCTTCTATTTCGCCGCGCTCGGTGAGCTCGAGCTCCGCCGCGGCGAGCGCGAGGTCGCGGCCCAGCACTTCCGGTCAGCGCTCTCGCTCGCCCGCAACGCGATGGAACGACGCTTCTTCGAGCAGCGCCTGGAGGCGTGCGGCGCCGGGGCTCCCTGACGCATGGATCCAGCGAGGCGTCCCCGGGCACCGGACCGCGGGTATGCCGACCTGCGCCGATCGCATGCCGGGTTGTGCCATGCGGCTCCCTCGGGGGGAGCGCTGCCCGGGCCATTTTTCGTCATGATCTCGCGTGGCTCCGCGTCGTGACGGGGCGGGCGCACGAGTTGCTTGGCGCGGGAGCGAGGCGCCAGCCTCGACGCGAAAGGACTTCCCCGTGCCTGTCCCCTTTCCCACGCTCGTCCCTTGTAGCTCCTGCGGTTGCCACGCGCGCCCCGGCGAGACCGAGTGCCCGCACTGCGGCGCGACCATGCGCGCGGCGGACGGCGCTGTCCCGCGCACGAAGGTCGCCGTGCTCATGGGGCTGACGGCCGCCTTGCTCCAGCCGCTCGCCTGCGCCGCCGAGGTCACCGACCAGCGAGACCAGGCCAGCTCCAGCAGCTCGGGCTGGGGCGGCGACATCAACGTCGGTGCGGCGTACGGGGGCGGCCCCTCCAGCACGAGCGGGACAGGGGGCTGGGGCGGCGACATCAACGTGGGTGCGGCGTACGGAGGCGGCCCCTCGACCACCGCGACAGTGACAGGGGGCTGGGGCGGCGACATCAACGTGGGTGCGGCGTACGGAGGCGGCCCCTCGGTCAGCACGACCGGGACAGGGGGCGCCGGCGGCGACGACAACGCCGGCGGCGCTGGCGGCGAGGATCCGTCGGTCGGCGGCTCCGGCGGCGCTGGCGGGGCTGGCGGCGGCCCCGCTGTCGGCGGGGGGAGCGCGGGGGAGTGAGCCGATGATCGCGCCGACCGAGATCCCCGTCCGCGCGCTCATGCCCGCGGACCTCCTGGAGGCGAAGCCGATCTACGCGGTCTGGGAGCTCACGATGAAGTGCGACCAGCCGTGCCAGCACTGCGGGTCGCGCGCCGGCGCCGCGCGCGACGCGGAGCTCTCGACCGAGGAGGTGCTCGAGGTCGCCGCGAGCCTCGTGCGGCTGGGCTGCCGCGAGATCGCGCTCATCGGCGGCGAGGCGTACCTGCGCGACGATCTCGCCGAGATCATCGCGTGCTTCGCGCGCAGCGGCATCCGCGTCATCATGCAGACGGGCGGGCGAGCCTTCACGATCGAGCGGGCGAGGGCGCTCCGCGCCGCGGGGCTCACCGGGCTCGGGGTCTCGATCGACGGGCCGGCGCACGTCCACGACGAGCTGCGCGGCAACGTCGGCAGCCACGCGGCCGCGATCCGAGCGCTCGACAACGGCCGCGCCGCCGGGCTGATCACGACAGCCAACACCCAGATCAACCGCCTCAACGCCCACCTCTTGCGCGAGACGTGCGCCGAGCTGCGCGCGCACGGCATCCAGACATGGCAGGTGCAGCTCACCGTGCCGATGGGGCGCGCGGCCGATCATCCCGAGTGGATCCTCGAGCCATGGCGCGTCGTCGAGGTCATCGACACCCTCGCCGCCATCCAGCGGGAGGCGCTCGAGACGCACGTGTCGGGCGTCCCGTTCAACGTGTTCGCGAACAACAACATCGGCTACTTCGGCCCGCACGAGCAGCTCCTGCGCTCGAGGCCTGGCGGCGGGGACGCCCACTGGCGCGGCTGTCGCGGCGGCATCAACGCGATCGGCATCGAGTCCGACGGCACAGTGAAGGCGTGCCCCTCGCTCCCGACCGCGCCCTATGCCGGCGGCAACGTGCGCGAGCTCGGCCTCGAGCACATCTGGGAGCGCTCGGAGGCGGTCCGCTTCGCGCGCGATCGCGACGCGAGCGAGCTCTGGGGTCACTGCGCCACGTGCTACTACGCGGACGCCTGCCGCGCGGGGTGCTCGTGGACCGCGCACTGCACGCTCGGCAAGCGCGGCAACAACCCCTTCTGCTACCACCGCGTGACGCAGCTCAAGCGGCGGGGCATCCGCGAGCGGCTCGTCATGAACCAGCACGCGCCGCGCGTGCCGTACGACCACGGCCTCTTCGAGCTCGTGGAGGAGCCCTGGGACGCGCCGGCCCCGCCGCCGCCCGAGCCGGTGGTGCCGAGGAACGCGCGCCGACGACTTCCTGTCGTTCCGACGTCGTAGCGCTGCACGGACTGGCGGGCGCCGGGCGCCTCCGCCGGGCGCCTCAACCCCGTTGGGGGCGCCTCAACCCCGTTGGGGGCGCCTCAACCCCGTTGCCCCGTTGCGGGCGCCTCAACCCCGTTGCGCCTTGCGCTCCGTCCTCGCCCGTGCAATGAACGCGTTCAGTGAACGCGTTCACCCAGAAGCCCGGCCGCCGCGACGCCCAGAAGGACGCGACGCGCGCCCGGATCCTCGAGGTCGCGCGCGACCACTTCGAGCGCCACGGCTTCGAGGCAGCGAACGTCCGCGCCATCGCGGCGGACGCCGGCGTCGCCGCGGGCACCGTCCTCCTCCACTTCGCCGACAAGCGCGACCTGCTCCACGCCGCGCTGTTCGACGACCTCGCCGCCACCGCCGCCGAGGCCGTCCGCGACGAGGAGCCCGGCCCCCTCGAGCAGCGCCTCCACCGGCTCGCCGCCGCGTTCTTCGCGCACTACGCCCGCAGGCCAACCCTCTCGAAGACGCTGCTCCGCGAGTCGCTGTTCGCCGACCCGCCGTGGCAGGCGCGCTTCGCCGAGCAGGTCGGCGCCGCGCACCGCCGCGTCGTCGAGCTGTTCGACGACGCGCGCGCGGCGGGGGAGGTCGCCGACGACGCCGACGCCGCGCTCTTCGGCGTCGCCTTCTTCTCCTTCTACTACTTCGCGCTGATCGCATGGGTCCAGGGCGCGCACCCGTCGCCCGTCGCCCTCGTCGATCGGCTCGTCGCTCAGCACCTCTGCGGCCTCCGCCCCGCAGCCAACGTCAGGAGGGCTCGATGACGTCATCCATCATGTTCCGCAGTCCCGAGGCGCGCGCGCGCATCGCAGCGTGGTTCGACAGGTTCCACGAGAGGCTCCCGGCCCCGGCCCGATCGCGCGAGCTCTCGACCCGCTTCGGCGCCACGCACGTCCTCGTCGCCGGCCCCGAGGACGCCCCGCCGCTCGTCTGCCTGCACGGCGCGCTCGCGAGCTCCGCGCACCTCCTCGGCGAGCTCGGCCCGCTCCTCGCGCGCCACCGCGTCCACGCGATCGACGTCATCGGCCAGTCGGTCAAGAGCGCCGACGTCCGCCTGCCGATCGACGGGCCCGCCTACGCCGAGTGGCTCACCGACGTCCTCGACGCGCTCGGCCTCGCGCGCGCCCACCTCCTCGGCGTGAGCTGGGGCGGCTTCGCGGCCCTGCGCATGGCCCAGGTCGCCCCTGGCCGGATCGACAGGCTCGTCCTGATCGTGCCGGCGGCCCTTGTGTCGGGCTCGCCGTGGCAGGGCCTCACGCGCATCGCCATCCCGATGGCCCTCTACCGCGCCTTCCCCTCGGAGGAGCGCCTCGCGCGCCTCGTTTCCGGGCTGTTCAGCACGCAGGACGACCTGTGGTGCTCCTACTTCGGCGACGCCGTGCGCAGCTACCGGCTCGATTTCCGGCCGCCGCCGCTCGCCACGCCCGCGTCCCTCGCCGGGTTCACGCGGCCCGCGCTCGTGTTCGGCGCCGACGACGACGTGAGCTTCCCCGGCGCCAGGCTGCTCGCCCGCGCGAAGGAGCTCCTGCCGCGCGCCGAGACCGAGCTGCTCGAGGGCTGCCGCCACTCGCCCCCCACCGACGACGCCTTCCGCGCGCGGCTCTGCGAGCGGATCGCGCGCTTCCTCGGGAGCAACGCCGACGACGTCGCCCACGTCGCGTCGCCCCCCGCGTCACCCGGGCTCGCCGCGCCGGTCGCGTGACCCTCCGCCGCGTCTCTGTCGGCGAGCGCCGGCGAGCGCCCTCAGTGACCCGACACGTCGTCGACCCCGGCGAACGCCTCGACGAGGCGCGCCCGGGCCCGCTCCGATAGCGGCGGGCCCTCGATCGAGCGCACGTTCTCGAGCAGGTGCTCCACGCTGCTCGTCCCCGACAGGATCACGTGCGCGCCCGGCTCGTCCCGGCAGAAGCGGTACGCCACGTCCGGGATCGACGCGGCGTCCTCCCCCTCCAGCAGGCCGTCCAGCCCTTCCTCCGCGAGCCGGCGCGGCACCTTGCCCCGCGCCGCCAGGTCGGCGAGCAGCTCCTTCAGCCGCTCGGGCCGGCTCAGCGCGCGCCGGACAGCGAACATGATCAGCGTGCCGACGTTCCTCGCCCGCGTCAGCGGGAACACCCTCGCCCGCGCCGACTGGTTCAGCAGGTTGAACCCGACCATCACCACGTCCCAGAGGTCGTCGCGCAGCGCCTGCTCCAGCGTCGCGTGCGACGGATCGGCGGCGAACGCCTCCGTGATGCCGAGGAAGCGGATCTTGCCCTGCTCGCGCAGCCGCAGGAGCACGGGGACGATCCGCTCGCGCAGGTCGGCGTAGTGCCGCGGGAGCACGCCGTGCAGGTGATAGACGTCGACGTGGTCCGTGCCGAGCCGCTCGAGGCTCGCGTGCAGCGACGACACGACGTCCTCCGGCCGCACGGGCGCCTCGAGGCGCGTCGTCTTCTTCGTCGAGATCACCACCCGGTCGCGCGGCACCTCGCGGAGCGCCTTGCCGATGAGCGCCTCGGTCCCGTACGCCTCCGCCGTGTCGACGAAGTTCACCCCGCGCTCGATGGCCGCGCGGACCAGCCGGAGCGAGTCGGCCTCGTCGATGCGCCCGGCGCCGAGCCGGCTGTCGCCGCCCGCGCCCAGGCCGAGCACGCTGACCTCCAGGCCGGTGCGGCCCAGGATGATGCGATTCACGTGATCCTCTCTCTCTCTCTCTCTGGACGAGGCAGTGGACGCCGCGCGGCGCGCCCGCGCGCACGTGTCGACGGCGCGCGGGCTCACTCCTTCGGAGCGACCTTCCACGCGGTGAAGCGACGCTCGACGCGCATGAGCAGGGTATTGAACGTCAGCCCCAGCGTCGTGATCGTCAGGATGCCGACATACATGCTCGGGATCTGGAAGTTGTATTGCGCGTAGATGATGAGGTATCCGAGCCCCGCCTTGGCCCCGATCATCTCCGCCGCCACGAGGACGAGCAGCGAGTAAGCCCCCGCCAGGCGGATGCCCACGAAGATCGTCGGGATCGCCGCCGGCAGGATCACCTTGCGGAAGAGCTGGAGGGGCGACAGGCCCATCGTCCGCGCCGACTTGATGAGCAGCGGATCGACCCCGCGCACCCCGCTGATCGTGTTGAGCAGGATCGGCCAGGTGCACGAGTAGATCACGAGCGCCACCTTCGAGGCCTCCCCGATCCCGAGCAGCAGCAGGAACACCGGCAGGAGCGCGAGCGCCGCTGTATTGCGGAGCACCTCGAGCAGCGGGTTGATCGCGTCCGCCGCGCCCTTGTACCACCCGATCGTGAGCCCGAGCGGCACGCCCATCAGGATCGCCAGCGAGAAGCCGAGCAGGGAGCGGGACAGGCTCGCCTTGATGTGGCTCAGGAGCTGCCCGTTCTGGAGGAGCTGCCACCCCGTCGCCAGCACCTCGGAGAGCGGCGGCAGGAACGCAGCCTCCACGAGCCCGACCCGCGGCGCGGTCTCCCAGATCGCGGCCACGAGCAGCAAGATCCCGGAGCGCGCCGCGGCGCGGCCGATCCACCTCCCCACCTCGGCGACGAGCTGCGGCTGCTGCGGCTCCTCGTGCAGCTCGATCGACTGCTCCAGGCTAGCCATTGACCGCCACCACGCCCGCCACAGGGCGGCTCTCCGCCGCGCGCTTCTGCTTCTTGATCCGCTCCTGCTCCTCTGCCTTGAGCACCTCCTCGCGCAGGAGCGCCCAGATCTCGTGCCGCAGCCGGCCGAACTCCGGCGTCGACCGCGCGTCCTCGTAGCCCCGGATCTCCGGCGGGATCTCGATGACGTGCTTCACGCGGCCGGGCCGGGACGTCATGATCGCGACCCGCTGCCCGAGGAACACCGCCTCGTCGATGCTGTGCGTGATGAAGAGGATCGTCGTGCGCGACTTCTCCCAGATCCGGAGCAGCTCGGCTTGCAACGACTCGCGCGTCTGCGCGTCGAGCGCCGCGAACGGCTCGTCCATCATCAACACCTCCGGGCTGTAGGCCAGGCTCCGGGCGATGGCCACGCGCTGCTTCATGCCGCCCGACAGCTCGTGCGGATACCGATCCTCGAAGCCGGAGAGGCTGACCAGCTCGAGGTAGCTCTGCGCGATCTCCCGGCGCTGGCCCTCCGGGATGCCCTTGGCCTCGAGGCCGAACTCGACGTTCTCGCGCGCCGTGCGCCAGGGGAAGAGCGCGTACTGCTGGAACACGATGCCCCGGTCGAGGGCCGGGCCCGTGATCGGCTTGCCGTCCAGCAAGAGCCGCCCGGTCGACGGCATCGACAGCCCGCCGAGCAGATCGATGAGCGTCGACTTGCCGCAACCGCTCGGCCCGACGAGGACCATCAGCTCGCCGGCCCGCACGTCGAGGCAGAGGTTCTCGATGGCCGTGAACCGCGCGCCCTCCCTCGCCCCCGCCGGCCCCTTGATGGCGAACGTCTTGCTCACGTTCTGGAACTGGATCTTGTTGCTCATCGCTCCTCCTGCTGCCCATCCTCGACGAGGGCCCGGCCCGCTCCATCCGAGCGGGCCTGCGGGGGATCCTTGTCGAGCACGCCGGGGGCGTTGAGCACGCAGCGTACCAACGGCGCGCCGCCTCACAGGACGCAAATCCGCTATAGCAGACGGTGGCCTGCTGCTGGCGCAGCAGCCGCTGCGCGAGGGGTGCTGCTGTGGCAGCAGGTGATCGGCGCGCCCGGGGCGCGAGCGCGATGACAACCCGTGGCAGCGAGCCCCCTCGACGGCTGGCAAACGCTCGGGGTAAGAGTTGTCATCATGACCGTCTCCACTGCGTCACCGGAGGGAGTCGAGGCCGATGCGGGCAAGCGCGCGCTCCTCCTCCAGCGGGCGCCGCTCGCGATCCTCGAGTTCGGCAGCGATCTCACCGTCCAGGACTGGAACGGCGCGGCCGAGCGCCTGTTCGGCCGTGCGCGGCGCGAGGCGCTCGGCCGCCGCGTGGACGAGCTGCTGCCGGTGTCCGGCGACCCCGGCGCGTGGC
The DNA here is from genome assembly GCF_051519835.1 of Sorangium sp. So ce176. Lineage (NCBI taxonomy): Bacteria > Pseudomonadati > Myxococcota > Polyangiales > Polyangiaceae > Sorangium > Sorangium sp. So ce176. Next base: position 6,418,629 of record NZ_CP150371.1, on the reverse strand, counting down.
GGCGGCTCCTTGAAGAGGACGGCCCGGCGCCTCGCGTGTGGCGCCACGTCACGAAGGACGGCGCCGAGGTGAGCTTCGAGTGGCTCCACGAGCGCCTCGTCGACGAGCGCGGGAACGTGAGCGGCGTCGGGGTGTTCGGGCAGGACGTCACGGAGCGCACCGAGCAGGTCCGCCGCTACCAGCAGAAGGAGCTGATCCTGCGGACGGTCACGCAGACGCTGCCGATCGTCGTCTGGGCGATCGATCGCGAGGGGATCTTCACGTTCCACGAGGGCAAGGGGGTCGAGGGCGCGGGGCTCCGGCAGGGGGAGCTCATCGGAAAGAACGTGTTCGCGTACTACGCGGACAGCGACGGGAGAGCCGACCTGGAGCGGGCGCTCGCGGGCGAGGAGACCCATTCGGTGAACACGACGCACGGGGTGTCCTGGGAGAACTGGGAGATCCCGATCTGCGACGAGCGGGGCGAGGTGGACGCTGTCGTCGGCTTCACCCTCGACATCAGCCAGGCGAAGAACACCGAGCAGGAGCTCCGGAGCAAGCTGGAGCTGATCGAGCGGCAACAGCAGGTCATCCGCGACCTGTCGACGCCCATCATCCAGGTCTGGGAGGGCGTGCTGACGCTGCCGATGATCGGCGTTGTCGACAGCCAGCGGACCGCGGAGATCATGGACACGCTGCTCGACGCGATCGTCCGCATGGGCGCGCGCTACGCGATCCTCGACCTCACCGGCGTCGAGATGGTGGACACGAAGACGGCGAGCTACCTCCTCGATCTCGTCCGCGCCATCCGGCTCCTCGGCGCCGAGGGCATCGTCACGGGCATCCGGTCGAACGTCGCGCAGACGATCGTCAGCCTGGGGCTCGACCTGTCCAGCATCACGACGCTCGGGAACCTCCGCGCGGCGCTCCAGCACTGCATCCGCCAGATGGCCAAGGAGCGCGCGGCGGCCGGCGCGCAGCAGGCCGCGCCCGCGCCGCGGTGACGGCGGTCTCCGCTCCTCCGTCGGACACCGCTCCTCGGGACCTGGCGGTTCATCCCTCGCCTTCTGTTCACGGCGCCGCCGCCCCCGGGGTCCGCATCGCCCTGGCGAGCGCCTCGACGAACACGCGGACCGCGGCGCGCGCGGGCGCGGCGTAGACAGCGAAGCTCGCGCGCCTCGACGCGCCGTACTCCGGCAGCACGCGCCGCAGCGCGCCGCTCGCGAGCTGCTCCTGAACCACGTAGTCGGGGAGGTTGGCCAGGCCGAGGCCGGCGACGGCGGCGTCGCGCAGCGTCATCGTGTCGCTGGAGCGGAAGGAGCCGCTCACGGGGATGACGCGCTCCCCCTCGGGGCCCACGAGCGTCCACCGGGCCACGGGATCCATGTTGAGCGTCAGGCAGTCGTGATCGGCCAGGTCCTCGAGGCGCCGCGGCGCGCCGTGGCGGCGCAGGTACCGCGGGCTCGCGCAGAGCACGCGCAGATCGCCGGCGAGCCGCCGCGCGACAAGCGAAGCCGGGGCGATCTCGGCGGCCAGGCGCACCGCCACGTCGACGCGCTCGGCCACCAGATCGACGAGGCGGTCGGTGAGATCGAGATCGATGCGGAGCTCCGGGTACCTCGCGCGGCAGGCCAGCGCGGCGGGCGCGACGCGGATCGTGCCGAGGACCGTGGGCGCCGAGACGCGCAGCGTCCCGCGCGGCGTCCTGTCGAGATCCGCGACAGCGCGCTGCGCCTCCTCGATGTCCGAGAGGATCCGGCCGGCGCGCTCGGCGTAGAGGTTCCCCGCCTCGGTGAGGCTCACGCGGCGCGTGGTGCGCTGGAGGAGCTTCACGCGCAGGCGCTCCTCGAGCCGCGCGACCTGCTTGCTGACCGACGACGACGTGAGGCCGAGCGCCTTCGCCGCCGCCGAGAAGCTCTGCTGCCGCGCTACCTCGAGGAACGCCCTCATCTCGCCCAGGTGACCGCTCGCCGGATCCATCGCATTCTTTCCCTCCGCGACGCAATCCTCGTCGCTGGACCAGGATTATCACGCGCAGGCTCCAGAGCTACGTTCCTGGAGGGCGAGGCGAACGCTGCCCCGCCGTGAAGGAGGGTTCCATGCTCACGCAGGCTCGCGGCCGAACGGGCGTCGCGCTGCTGCTCTTCATCCTTGTGGGGGCGCTGGCCGCAGATCACCTCGCGGCGCTCCCCCCGGCGCGCGGCGGGGGGGCGGCGCTGCGCGAGCCGCCCGGCGTCGCGCAGGCGGACCGGCCCCCGCCGGGCGCGCGCGGCGCTCACGCCACGCGATCGATCACGCCCTGAACGCCCTTCTGCTTGGAGCAGTGAGCACAGCAGTAGAACGCGCCGCCGGCCTCGATGCCGTGACCGACGATCCGGCAGGCGCAGTGGGCGCACACGGGCGCGAGCTTGTGAATCGCGCACTCGAAGCAGTCGAAGGTGTAGGTCGTGCCGCCAACCATGATCTGGAAGGCCTTGTCGTAGCTGTTGCCGCAGCAATCACACGTGTTCATGGAGACCTCTCGACGGTTAGGGGAGTCGTCACACAGCAAGGCCGACACGGCCGGCGCTCGCGATCACGCCGGGGTCCTTCGGCGGCTGCCCCGGCGCCGGAGGGTCCTTGATCTCCGGAGAGGGCTCTCCGGGCTCGGGAGGAGGGGGCGGGGGATCCCGACGCGCCGGCTCGTCCGGCTCCGGATCGCCCCGCGGGGGCTCGCTCGGCTTCGGATCCCGCATCGGCGGATCCTGCTCGGGATCGCCGACCGGCGCGGGGCTGGGCGTTCCTCGGGACGGGGGCGCGTTCACTGACATCGATGTTCCTCTCCTCGCGCGTCCTCTCCTTCGATCGTGTCGACGCGGCGCAGACAGGGCTGCACGAAGCGCGCCACGGCGTCCGCGAGCAAGGCGGCTCGGCCGCGCGACGCGCTGCGCGCACGCGGCGCGCCGCGGCCCTCCCACGGCGCGCATTCCTGTCACACTGGGGCAGTAAGGCCTCGAGCGGGCCGGAGGGGCCCGCCCGGCCGGCGTCGCTTCACTTCGGCAGGAAGCTAAGGACCTCCCCGAGCGCCCTGGTGAGGCTCTCGGCCTCCAGGACGTCGGGCAGCACGAGCACGCCGAGCACGCTCAGGCCGATGCCCATCAGCGAGCCTCCGGCGATCACGCCGGCGCAGATGGCCTCTGTGTTCTCCGAGGCGAGGGCGTACCAGGGCCGCTCGACAGGCGCGGGCGGCGGCTCCGGGGCCCCGCCGGGCCCTGTCGTGCTCAGCCGCGACGCCTGCTCGCGCTTGCGGTGCCACGCGGCGGAGCGCCGCTCGAGCAGCCAGAAGAGGAACGAACCGAGGAACATCGACCAGATGTCGGTGAAGTTCAGGATGAACGCGAGCCCGAGGGCGACAGCGGAGAGGGGGAATCGGTTCCTCGTGAGCTGCTTCGTGACCTCGACGACGATCCCGATGATCGCCCCGACAAGCACCGCGGTCTTGGCCGTCGGGTGGAGGAAGTCGAGCCCCTTCATCAGCACCTCGGCGACCGCCTTCCACGTGAGCGCGCTCGGGACGGGGAGCTGCTCGGTCCCGTAACGGCCGATGTCTCCCTGGATGAGCACGAGGTACCAGACGGGCACCGAGAGCACGAGCCCCGCGATCGCGCCGAGCACGTGCCCCACGGCCTGGTGGCGCGGCTTGCCGCCGAGCATGTAGCCCGGCTTGATATCCATGAGCAGGTTCGCTGTGTTGCTCGCGACCTCCGCCGTGATCCCGGCGGTCATCAGGTTCGTCGTGATGTTCTTCGGCGCGAGGACGCCGTAGGTGAGCTGCGTCAGCTTGCCGAGCGCCCCGGTCGGGGTGATCGCGGTGATGGCCGTCGAGTTGACGGCGATGAGCGAGAAGACGAAGACGAGCGGGATCGCGAGGATCCCGAGCCACCATTCGATGCCGAACCAGACCTTCCCGAGCACGACGACGACCGCGCCGACGAGGGGCACGCCGATGATCGACAGCTTCACCGGGAGCTCGATGTCCGCGAGAACGTCCCTCGCCCCGCCCTTCCTGGAGAGGCCCTTGAACGCGTCGAGGATCACCTTGGGCTTGGAGAAGAAGGCGTAGAGCGAGGAGGTCGTCATGCACGCGACGCCGCCCCACAGCGCCCAGATCGTGATCTGCCCGAACCCGTAGTGCCCGTTCCTCGGCAGGATGATCCCGTGCTGGATCAGGAGGGGGGCCAGGATCCAGTAGTTGAGCACCCCGCCGAGCAGGAGCGACACGCCGGTCCGGATGCCCATCAGGCCGCCCGTGGCGACGAAGATGAGGCTCGTGTCGAAGCGGATCGTGAGCTCGTTGAAGGGGATCCCCCGGAGGCCCGGGGAGACGCCCCACCGCTTGAGCAGGTCCGCGAGGCGACCGTGATAGAAGATCTCGTCGTAGTAGTGGGGGATGCTCTTCAGCGCGAAGAGCGCGCGCATCACCTTGTCGTCGCGCAGGAGCTCGAGGGCGGCGCTCACGAGGCCGCCGCCGATGAGGAGCTTCGCCTTGAAGAGGCCCTCCTTCTCGTCGCTCTCGTGCAGCGCGTCCATGACGACGCCGGCGGCCATGCCCTCGGGGAAGGGGAGCTGCTCGTCGTTGATGAAGCGCTTCTTCATCGGGAAGGCGAAGAGGACGCCGAGGATGGCGAGGACGAACATCCAGATCATCGCCCGTCCCATGGGGATGATCGTTGTCGTGACCATCGAATACGCCGCGAGGCTCGTGAAGAGCGGCGCGTTGATGTACCCGGCCGACGTCGCGATGGACTGCATCGCGTTGTTCTCGAGGACGGTCATGTCCCTGCCGAGGCCCATCCTGGAGAGGACCTTGAACAGGCCGAATGCCAGGATCACGCTCGTGATCCCGACCCCGAGAGACCAGCCGGTGCGCGCCCCGATGTACACGTTGGTGAGCGACAGGAAGGCGCCGAGGAGCATGCCCGTGATGCCCGAGCGCAACGTGAGCTGGGGCATGTCGCCGCGGTAGATGTTCTTCAGCCACCACGTGTCCTTCTCTTCGAGGGACATGGCGTGGACCTGCTCTGGCGTGAGCTGCTTGATGGCCATTGCTCGGCGACCTCCGCGCACCTTGTACCATGGTGGGCGACGCCCCGTGCAGCCCTTCGGAGCGCCCCGGAGCCGGCGTCGACCGCGCAGCGCCGCTCACGCGGCGGCGCCGGCGCGTGAGCGGCGCTGCGCGCGCGGAATCCGCGGTGACGACGGAATTGCTGGGCTCGTGTCGCGGGGCTCGCGCGCGGCGCGATCCGTCGCGCGCGGCGCGATCAGTCGCTGTCTCGGCTGCTGCCGGCAAAGCCGTCTTCCCGGCGGGCGAAGAGGACATTGAACGTGGTGAGTGTGCCGTAACAACCGGTGATGTACGCCTGGAGCTGGACCTTCTCTGCGTCGCTCAGCCCCTCGTGCGCGTTGATCTTCTGCTCGAGCACACGGAGCTTGTCGCGGAGCATGACGATCTTGTGGAAGAACGCGTCGAGCGGGATGCGCTTCTCGGCCGTGCCCTCCTTTCCCGGGCGGAGGACGATCTCCCCGCCTTCCCAGCGGCCGCCCATCTCCGCGCGGCCGACGCCGAGCTCCTCGGACAGCACCTCGCGCAGCACACGACGGAACTCGTCGATATCCATGTCGATGTCGATCTCCCTTGGCAGCGTCGAACGGAAGGGCTGCAGCGCCGCGCCGGGCCGGCGCTCCGGCGACGGCGCCCGCTCGGGCGCCCGCGGCCTGGCGCCCGAGCCGCGCGGCTGGCCTGCGGCCCGGGGGGGCGGCGGCGGCGGCGGCGCGCCCTTGGCGCGGTAGCGGGCGCACGTCGCGGTCGCCTTGACCGGCGGCGGGTACACCTCGAGGGCGCACTCACCGACGCGGCCGCGCGCAGGATCCTCGTGCACCCGGGTGTATGCTGCGCAGCTTCCGCACCGACCCGCGTAGTCGTTCACCGGGGCGCCACTCTACCAGCTTTGCGGGCGGCGGGGGGCGCGTTCCACGCGCGGTCGAGCCCCACCGTGGGGCGGAGCCTGAGAGGCGGCCTCATCCTGGACGATCCCGGTCGCGCCGGTGCCCGCCGAGCGGCGTCGGGCGGGGGCCTCCAGGGGGCGCGCGGCAGCTCAAGGGCTCACCGCGGCATGCTCCCCTGCCGCGAGCTGCTCCCGCCGCATGGCCAGCCACGCGCGCGCCTCGGCCTCATCCTCGGCGAAATGGATGACGAGGTCGGCCCCGGTGGCGAACGCATAGGCACGGACCACGAGATCGCTGATGACCCTCGCCCCGAAGGACGCGCGGTAATACACGAGCCCGCGGATCTGCGGCACCCTGCGCGCTTCCCTCATGACAACGCGCCGGGACTCCGCGAGGATGTGGCCGAGCTCGGACATGTCGCCGGTGACCAGCACGTAGCTCCGCCCCGCGAACCGCGAGGCCATGAAGTCGAAGACCTGCTTCGCCTCGTCCGGCGCGACGTCGCCCCGCAGCGTCAGCTCCAGGGTGTCGTCATGTTCACCGACGCGGGCCGTGTGCCTTCCTATCCTTTGCGCGTGCTCGATCATGCGGAGTTCGACCCTGATGTGTTGTCCTGGCGTACACGGTGTCCCGCGCCGCCGCGGGCGAGGACGGCGCCTGGCCAGAGTGACCATCTTCGCGGAGCGCCGGCGGCACGTCAACATGACATCTGTCTCTCGCTCGCCTCCCGCTCGCCGCCCGCTCGCCTCCCGCTCGCGACTGTCGCTCGAGCTGCGGAGTCGACGATGGCGCCTCGTCGCGCGACGAGCGCCGGTGTCGCAGAAGGGGCGACGCCGCCGCGACTGCGCTACCATGGCGGCGTGCGTCCCCCGGCCTCTCCCTCGCTCCCCGCCCTCGCCGCCGCGCTCGCCCTCGCCGCCTGCGCGGCCGAGCCGCCGCCGCGCTCGCCCGCGACGACCCCGGCCGCCGGGGCGTCCTCGACAGCCACCGCGGCGCCGCCGCCCGCCGTCAGGCCGGAGCCGACCGCGGCGCGGCGGCCGCTCGAGTTCGTCCGCGACGACGTGCCGCGGGCGCTCGAGAAGGCCCGGGCCGAGGGCAAGGCGCTGTTCGTCGATGCGTGGGCGCCGTGGTGCCACACCTGCCTGAGCATGAAGGACGTCGTGCTGACCGATCCGTCGCTCCGCCCGTTCGCCGATCGGGTGGTGTTCGCCGACATCGACACGGATCGACCGGAGAACGCGCCCTTCCTCGAGCGACACGAGGTGACTGTGTGGCCGACCTTCTTCGTGCTCGAGCCGGCGCGCGGCGAGGTGGTCGGGCTCTGGCGGGGCGCGGCCTCGGTGCAGGAGCTGCGCGAGCTGCTCCGCGAGGCGCTGGCCGCCATGGACGCGCAGGCGGCCGCGGCGCTGCCGGCGGACGATCCCGGTCGCTTGCTGGTCGAGGCGAAGCGGGCGCACAGCGCCGGCGATCACGCGGCGGCGGCCGCCGCCTACGAGCGCGCCCTGGCGAGGGCCGGCAACGACTGGCCGCGGCGCAGCGAGGCGCTGCTCGGCCTCGTGGCGGCGCTCCGCAAGAAGGACGCCGCGGCGTGCGCGGAGGTCGGCAGGGCGCACGTCGCCGAGGTGAAGGGCGCGGCGCTGCCGGCCGATTTCGCGAGCGTGCTGCTCTCCTGCGCGGCCGCGCTCCCCGACCGCAACGCCCAGCGGGCCGCGCGCGAGGCGGCGGTCGCCCGGCTGCGGGCCATCGTCGCGAGCCCGCCCGCGGACTCGAGCGCGGACGACCGGGCCGACGCCTGGGGCCTTCTGGCGGAGGGCCTCCAGGCGCTCGGCGACGCCGACGGGGCGCGCGCGGCGAACGAGTCGAAGCTCGCCGTGCTGGAGCGGGCGGCGCGGGAGGCGAGGGCGCCCGAGGGGGCCGCCGCGCACGATTACGGGCGCGCCATGGCGTACCTCGCGCTCGGCCGCGGCGAGGAGGCGGTCGCGATGCTGAAGGAGCGCGAGGCGCAGATGCCCGCTTCGTACGAGCCGCCCGCGCGGCTCGCGCAGGTGCTCCACGCGATGGGCCGTGAGGACGAGGCGCTCGCCGCGGTGGAGCGCGCGATCGGCCGCGCGTACGGCCCGCGCCGCCTGCGTTTCCTGAAGCTCCGGGCCGAGATCCAGGAGAAGCTCGGCCGGCGCGCGGAGCAGGTCGCGACGCTGCGCGAGGAGGTGGCCGGCTACGAGGCGCTCCCGAAAGGCCACGCCAGCCCGTCGGCGCTCGACGACGCGCGCCGGCGGCTCGCCGAGGCCGAGAGGGCGCAGCGCGGCGCGAAGAAGCGCTGAGGGGGGCGGCGGGCCCGCCGCTACAGGCAGCCGCCCGCCACGTCCAGCCCGGCGGCGCGCAGGACCTCGGGCGCGGGCTCGCCCGGAAACGTGACCGTGACGTCGATGTCGAGGGCGCACGGGGCGACCGAGCCCGCCTCGATATCCCACGACAGCGTCCCGGTGGCGCCCGTGGCGTTCACGGCCTCTCCGGCGGGGCTCATGGTCCCCGGCGCGCAGTCGGCCGCCCCCTTGGCCAGCGCGACGCGCGACACGACCCAGGTGTCCGGGAGCTCGACGTCGAAGCCCTCCGGCGCGTCGTCGTGCGTCGCGTCGGCGTACAGCATCACGCACCGGTCCGCCGCCTTGTCGGCCTTGTAGACGATGACGTGATCGAGCCCGCCGGGCCAGTAGGATGCAGCGTAGTCGGCGCCCTCGGCCTTGAGGCACGAGGTGCTCTCCGAGACATCCACCCCGGCCATCTGCGCCGTGCACGCATTGCAATAGAACTGGCCGTCGCACCCGCAGACGCCCGGGCAGTCCGCGGGGCAAACCTCGGGCCGGTCGGCGCACTGGCCCACGGTGTCGAAGGTTGCGCAAGAGTCGTCCGGGAAGTCGCAGTACTCCTCCGCGCCGCAGCTCCCGCCGCTGCGCGCCCCGCAGGCGACCGGCGTCCCGCCGCCGCCGCCCGAGGTCGAGCTCGTGGCGCCGCCCGCGCCGCCTGTGCCGCCTGCGCCGCCTGCGCCGCCGCTGCCAGGCGGGGTGTCGACGGAGCCGCCGCAGGCGGTAAGGAGAAGCCCGAAGAGAACGGAGCCAAGGAATGCAGGGTTCATGCGTGAAGTATATGCCACGACCGAGCGCCGCGGCTCGGCCGCGCGCCGCCTACAGCGTCGGCAGCACGCCGCGGTCGCGGCCGAGCGGGAAGGCCGTGTCGAGGCGCGCGAGGTCCTCGCCGGTGAGGCGCAGGTCGCCCGCGGCCGCGTTGTCGAGCGCGTGGGCGGCGCTCGCGGCCTTGGGGATCACGAAGACCGGCTGGCGGCGGAGCAGGTAGCGCAGCGCGACCTGCCGCGGCGTGACGCCGCGGGCGGCGGCGATCGACGCGAGCACCTTGCCCGCCGTGCTGCTCGGGTCCGGGAACCGGCCCGAGCCGAACGGGCTGTAGGCGACGACAGCGATGCCGTGCCGCTCGCAGAGCGGAAGCACCCGGCGCTCGATCGCGCGCTCGAGCAGGTGATAGAGCACCTGGTTGCAGGCGATCTCGTTCGGCCCGGCGATCGCGATCGCCTTCGAGAGCTCGGCCTGATCGAAGTTGCTGACGCCGAAATGGCGGATCTTGCCCTGGGCCCTCAGGTCCTTGAAGGCGCGGAGGGTCTCCTCGAGCGGGTGCGATCCGGGCCAGTGGAGGAGATAGAGGTCGAGCCTGTCGGTGCGGAGCCGCCTCAGGCTGCGCTCGCAGGCCTCGATCGTGCCGGCGTAGCTCGCGTTGCCGGGCAGCACCTTGGAGGCGAGGAACACCTGGTCGCGGCGCTGCGCGATCGCCTTGCCGACGAGCGACTCGACCGCGCCGGAGCCGTACATCTCCGCCGTGTCGATGTGCGTCATGCCCGCGTCGATCCCCCGCTGGAGTGCGTCGACGCAGGCCGCCTCATCGTCGGTCTCCATCTGCCAGGTGCCCTGTCCGACGACCGGGATCTCGACCCCCGTGAACCCGAATGCGCGATGCTCCATGGAACGATGACCTCCCCTCCGTCCCGAAAGGACAGCATGCGGCTCCCTCCCTCGTCCGGGGCGAGCCTCCACCCCGGGTGGAATCGCCGAGATCGTCGCGAAAAGCAAGCCCGGGCGCTGCATCGTGGGGCCGAGGCCGGCTGTCGGCGACGCCTGCCACTGGCGCCCTGTCGTGGAAAATTCCTCGCTCGATGACGTCGCAGACAGGCCACGAGCGGCCGTGTCGATCGCGATCCTGTACTACCGCTGTGTGGATCTGGTGCTCCGGTCCTCCGAGGATCCCGGCGCCGCGAGCCGCTGTGTCGCGCGCTCAGGGGCGGCGGGGCGGCCCCTCGGAATAGCGAGCGATCTCGACGACTTCCGGCGCGTTGTCGCGGTCCGGCGGGGCGAGCCACGGGCCGTCGAACCGCGCGATCAGCACGGTCACGTTGTCGCGGCCGCCGGCCGCGAGCGCGGCGTCGATGAGCGCGCCGCAGGCCGCCGCCGGGTCGGGGTGGGCGTCGAGCGTCGCGGCGATGTGCCGGTCGTCGATGAGGTCGCTCAGCCCGTCCGTGCAGAGCAGCAGCGTGTCCTCGCGGCGGAGCTCCACGGCGGAGAGCGCGATCTGGAGGTGCTCCCGGAGCCCGAGCGCCTGGAGCATCACGCCCCGGTGCTCGAACGTGGCTGCCTCCTCGGGCCTCAGCTTGCCTGTCTCGAGCAGCGACTGGACGAGGGTCTGGTCGCGCGTGATCTGCGCGAGGGCCCCGCCGCGCAGGAGATACGCGCGGCTGTCGCCGACCTGCGCGAGCAGCAGGCGCTCGTCGCAGAGCGCGGCCACGGTGGCCGTGGCGCCGCTGTTCCTGTGCTGCGGGCTCCGGCGGGCGTTGTCGCGGACGGCGCGCCCGGCCACGGCGATCGCCTCGAGCAGCGCCCGCTCGAGCGCGTCGCTCGACCGCGCCGCGGCGCGGGCGAGGACGGCGTGGACCGTGCGCGCCGCGAGCCGGCTCGCCGCGTCCGGAGACGACGCGCCGCCGGAGCCGTCGTACACGCCGAGCGACAGGGTGAGGGGCGGCTCCACCGACAGCTGGGCGGCCGGCGCCCCGTGGGTGAGCCCGCGCGCGAGGTCGCTGATCAGGAAGGCGTCCTCGTTGTGCTCGCGGCTGAGCCCCACGTCGGTCAAGGCAGCCACGATGAACGACGCGGCGTGCTCGGCGGCGGACGAGCGGTACACGGGCATGCGCCCATCGTACTCCGGGGTCGCGCCCGGCGCCGCGCCTCGTGCAGGATGTGGCGCATGAGGCTGCTTCCCAACCCCGAGCGCGCGTGGGAGCGCGCCGCGCACGTCGAGCCGCTGGATCGCGCCGGGATCGAGCGGCGCGTCGGGCCGTTCCCCGGCGAGGCGGAGGTGCTCTCCGGCGGTCGCGCCAACGTGAACGTACGCCTCGGCGCCGAGCGCGTGCTGCGGGTGTACAGGCGCGATCCGGGCGCGGCGCCGAAGGAGGCCCGCCTGCTCGCGCGCGGCTGGCGATCGTTCCGCGTCCCCGCTGTCCTGTCGGCGGGGGAGGACTTCCTCGTCCTCGAGTACGTCCCCCACGGCCCGCTCCAGGACACGGCGGCGTGCGGCGCCGCGGCCGGGCGCGCGCTCGCGGAGATCCACGCCGTCGGCTTCGACAGCGCGGGCTTCGTGGGGCCGGAGCTCGCCGTCACCTGGCCTTTCGACGACTGCATCGGCGCGTTCCGGCCCCACGTCGACGCGGTCCTCGACAGGCTGGCTCCTGCCGTGCGCGGCGCGCTGGGCGAGCGCGTGGGCGCCTTCCTCGACGCGAACGCGGGGGCGCTCCGCGCGCTGGCGTCGGTTCCGGTGCTGCTCCACGGCGACTTCAAGGCGTCGAACCTGCACTGGCTGGCGTCGGGCGAGCTGCTCGTGCTCGACTGGGAGTTCGCGTATGCAGGGCCGAGCCTGATGGACGTCGGCCAGCTCCTGCGCTGGAGCCCTGGGCCCGAGTTCGTCGCGGCGTTCGTGGACGCCTACCGCGCGAGCGCGCCGCTCCCCGATGGATTCGAGCGCTGGGCCGCGGCGTTCGACCTGTTCAACCTGGTGGGGCTGCTCGAGGGCGCGGAGCCGGGCTCGCGGCGCGCGAGCGATGTGCTCGGGCGGATCCTCGCGACCATTGAAGACGACCCGTTTGTGACCGCGACGGACGCAACGGATGCAACGGAGTCGAAGCGCATTGTCCCCGGCGGTCTCTCCTCCTCGTAGATAGCGGGCTCGCGAGCGAGCGCGCGCAGGGGGGGCGACGTCTCGCGTGATGTGCGCTGGGTGGATTCCACGAGGAACGCTTCGGAAGCGCACGTCTGCAGGGGTCGCCGCTGCTGCCACTGGATCACCCCTTCTGTTGGCCAGGCCGCTGCGGTAACTATGGACTCCGTGCAGCTCCACCCCGGCGTGCGCGTCGACCGCTACACCCTGATCGAGCCGCTTGGCCGGGGAGGGCAGGGGGTGGTCTGGAAGGTCCACGACCCGCTCGACGGGAGCCTGCGGGCCCTCAAGCTGTTCTTCCTCGGCGGCCTGGAGACGGGCGCCGCGGAGCGCGCCCGGCGCGAGGCAAGAGCGGTCGCCGGCGCCGTACATCCGGCCCTGATCCCCTGCCGCGCCCTCTTCGAATCGCCCGCGGACGGCGTCGTGGGGCTGGTCTTCGATTTCGTGCGAGGCCAGTCGCTCACGGACGCGGCGACGCGGATGTCGCTCGCCCAGCGCGGCGCCGTGCTGGCCCAGCTCGCGGCCGCGCTGGCCCATGTACACGGTCTGGGCCTCTTGCATCGCGATCTGAAGCCGGCCAACGTGCTCGTCACGGACGCGTTCTGGGGCGCAGCGGATGCGCCCGGCAGCGTGCGGCTCATCGACTTCGGGATCGCCGCGCCCGCCGGAAACCCGAGGCCGCTGACGGCCACAGGCGCGGTCATCGGCACCGTGGCGTACCTGCCGCCCGAGCTGCTCGCGCCCGGGCGCTGGCTCCCCCTGCGCGAAGGGTTCACCCGCGACGTGTTCGCGTTCGGCGTGCTCGCGGTCGAGCTGCTCTGCGGAGCCCATCCGACCGGGCTCTCCCCGGACGCGCCGGTGGAGGCGTTCGTCGACGCCTATGTCGCGGCGGAGCAAGGACATCGCCCCTGGCCTCCCCGGGTGCCCGACGCCCTCTGGGCCGAGGTGATCCGCGCGTGCCTCGAGATCCAGCCGCGGCGGCGACCAGCGCACGGCGCCGCGCTCCTGGAGAGGCTCGACGCAGCAGCGGCGGCGAACCCCGGGTATCCGCGCCTCGCCGCGCTGCGCGCGAGCGCGACGGATCCTCACCTCGGCCCGACCGAGCTCCAGATGCATCCTGGACGAGCCTCCTGGTCCGGACCGCGATCGAGCGATGCGCCGCGCACCACGCCGATGCCGGCGCCGCCCTCCGCGGCGCTGCGACCCTCCGCCCCGACGCTCTCGCCGGCGCCTCCCACAACCGGGCTGCGGCGGTCTGCGGCGACCCCCCTCCCCGCGCCGAGCGTGCGCGTGGAGGCGCCCGTCACGCCAGGCAAGGCGGGGCAGTCGGCGCTCCTCCTGGCAGCGGGGTTGGCGCTCGGGGTCGCTGTCTCCACGGGCGCAGCCATGCTCGCCGGTCGCGCGGAGCCGGAGGCCGAGGAGCCGGTGGTCATGAAACCGCCCGTCGCGCCGGGCGTCGTGTCGGTGCGGCCGGAGCCGATCCATGTCGCGCCGCCGGAGACGTCAGAGGTCACGCCCTGCTGCAGAAAGGGCGGAGACTGCCTCTCCAGGGGGATGGCTTGCCAGTCCGCGCCGTGCGAGGACGCCCCCTTGCCGGATCGTTCCTGGCTGTTGCGGCTCATCGGGGTAGCCCGCCGGCCGGACGTCGAAAGCGGGTTCAGCGAGGACATGTCCAGGACCCACCCGGCCGCTGAAGCTTGCGTGTTCCGAAGGTCGACGGGCCAGGAGATCTGTGTCCCGTTCACGCGGGAACCGGGAGCACCCGGCGAGCCCCAGCGACTGTCGATCACGACGGCCGAGCTGGTGCGCGGCGAGGTCGTCGTCCGGGTGACGGAGGCAGGCGTGCTGCTCTCGCAGGGGGCTGTCGCGGCCAATCACGACTGGCTGAGGAGCGGCGTGCTGTGCCAGGGCCTGCTGCTCTACGTGGGAGAGAAGGCCAGCGCGTCGGTCCGGGTCGCCGTCGCGCTGGACACGGAATGAGGGACGCGCGGCCGGACCGCAAGGGAGCCACCCCGCCGGTGTTGCCGAGGACGGCGCGATGACCACCCGCCCGCCGCGCGACGCGCCCACGGACGAGCACCGGCCCCCGACCGGCACGCTCGGGGACAGGGGAGCTCCAGCGCTGCTCGCCGCGTTCCCCGCCAACGTCGTCGTGGCTCTGCCGCCTGCCGGGGTCGCCGTCGGGCGGGCGTGGCTCGCGGCGGCGGGCCTCAACGACACGAAGGTCTCGTCCAACCACCTTCGCCTCATGCGGGCGGGAGGGCGGCTCCAGGTGGAAGACGTGGGCTCGCGCAACGGGACATGGCTCGACGGACACCGCCTCCCGGCGCGCGAGCCGGTGCCGCTCGAGGATGGGTCCGTCCTGCGCGTCGGCGAGACCCTGCTCGTCTATCGCGAGACCTACGCGGGGCGAGCCGTGCCGGAGCCGGCGATCGGCGGGCTCGCGGGGCCGTGGGGGCTGCGCGCGGCGCGCGAGCAGCTCGACCGGCTTGCCACACGGCCCGTGCGCAACGTGCTCATCACGGGGGAGAGCGGGACCGGCAAAGAGATGCTCGCCGAGGCGGTCGTGCAGGCGCTCGGGCGCTCGAGGGGGCCTTTCACGCGCGTGAACGTGGCAGGCATCGTCGCGAGCGTGTTCGAGGGGCAGCTCTTCGGCTGGGAGCGCGGCGCGTTCTCGGGGAGCGCCGCGAGCAACCCCGGGCTGCTGCGAGCGAGCGCCGGCGGCGCGGTGTTCCTCGACGAGATCGGGGAGCTGCCTGTCGAGCTGCAACCCAAGCTGCTGCGGGTCCTCGAGAACCAGGAGGTGCTCGCTGTGGGCGCGACGCAGCCGGCGCGCGTGGATATCACCATCGTCGCGGCGACCAACCGCCCGCTGGAGGAGGCGGTCCAGCAGGGCAGGTTCCGCCTCGACCTGCTGGCGCGGTTTCCGGTGCGCATCGCGCTGCCGCCGCTGCGGGAGCGACCGGAGGATGTGTTCGCGATCCTGCGGGCGCTCTGGGAGCGCTCGTACGGGCCGCTGGATCTGGCGCGGGTGCGCGTGGACGTCGAGGCGGTGGAGCTCATGATGCTGCACGACTGGCCCGCGAACGCGCGGGGCGTGGATCGGCTTGTCGCGGCGGCAAATCCCGCGACGGGGCTCAAGCTCTCGATCGTGGAGCAGGTGCTCGGCGTGCGCGCGGCGGCCGCCGCAGCGCCGCCGCCGACGCGGGAGGCGATCCTGGAGGCGCTCGAGGCCTGCGGCAACAACCAGGTCCAGGCGGCGAAGCGACTCGGGCTCTCCCGGGCTCAGCTCGTGCGGCGGCTCAGGGCCTTACGAGACGAGGCCGGCGAGCGGCCATCGCGGAAGCGGTGAGCGGCGCGCTTGTATCCGTACATCCTTGCGCTGAACGCGCTGGGCGACGCTCATGCGCATGACCTCCTGTCGTCCCGCTCCGGGGCACCCGGCATGCCGACGGCGGGCTGTGCGTTCCGGTTCGAAGCCCGCGCCCGCGAAGCCGGCGCACTGTGCCTCGAGCTGCCTCGCGGCTGATCGCGAACACCCGGGCGATCGCACGCCCTGATCGCGATCACATCGAGGCGCAGGAGCCTGCCTCGGGCAGCCTGCCCGAGTCGCGCGGCCACGCGCGCCGATCGGACATCTGCATGCCGATGTCTCCCGTGAGGCAGTGGCCGGCGACTTGCATTGTCGGCTGGAAGCACATGATAACGCCCACCTCGCGTGCTTCCGCGTCGTCCTCTGTCGTATCGAGCAGCTGGCAAGCTGTGCTCGCGGCGATCGCCCTCGCTGTCCTGTCGCTCCTGATCGCGGCGCCCCTCGCGCTCCTCCTCCTGGTCGCCTGGGCTGCTGTCCTGCTCGTCGCCACCGCAGGTCTCCTCGGTGCCACGGGGGGCATGGATCCGCGCGCCTTCGACGCCGTCCTCGATCTCTCGGGCGTGGTGATCGCCTTCGCGTCCGGGATGGCCTTTGCAGGCAAGCTCGTCGAGATCGGGCAACGCCGATCGAGCGCTGTCGCGAGGACATCGGCGCCGTGTGCTCCGTGGCTGTTCCGGCATCCCTTCGTGGGTCTAGGGGGCGCGCTGCTGATCGTCGATCTCGTCCTCTTGCCGCTCGCCTACGCGGGCGTCATCACGGCGCCGAGCTCGATCCGCGGCGCAGGCGTCATCGGGGGAGCAGCGCTGCTGCTGATCCTCGCGGCTTGCGCGCTCTTCGGGGCATGGTGGAGGGCGATGCGCGCGCTCTGGGCCGGCGCGCGACGATCCCCGTTCTTCGCGGGCGCCGTGACGGCGTGCGGCCTCGTCGCCGTCGTCAGCGCCTACGTCCTCGCAAGCGCAGCTCTCGGCCTCTCCTCGGCGGCGCACCAGGACGGTGGTCCAGCCGGCCGACTTGCTCCGCGCTCGCTCGAGACGGCCGCCACCTGGTCGCGCTCTGCCACAACCCTCCACGCGGCGATCCCGGGCTCACCGGCGCAGACGTGCTCCTGACGAACGACGTGGAGCTCGCCCGCGCACCTCGCCGGCGCACCCCTCGAACGGCGGTGGCCCCTGCTACCAGGTTGGATTAGAGTCGCGACCCGATGCACCCCCGAGCCGCCCCCGTGCCGCCGCGGCACCCGCGACGCCGGCGCGGCGGCCGCGCAGGGCGCTGGCTCCTCGCCGCCGGCACGCGACCGGCGCCTCTGATCTGATCAACGTACCACCCCACGGAACACCATGTTGCGACCGAAGCCCCTGGTCTCCCATCTCTTCACCGCGGACCCGCGCGCCCACGTCTTCGAGGGCCGCGTGTACATCTACCCGTCGCACGACGTCGAGTCCGGCATCCCCGAGAACGACAACGGGGACCACTTCGACATGCGGGACTACCACGTCCTCTCCATGGGGAGCATCCCCGGCGAGGTGACGGACCACGGGGTGGCGCTCGACGTCAAGGACGTCCCCTGGGCGGGGCGGCAGCTATGGTCCGGTGATGCGGCTTACAAAAACGGCACCTACTACCTGTATTTCCCGCTCAAGGACCAGAACGGCGTCTTCCGCACCGGGGTGGCCACCAGCAAGCGGCCAGAGGGGCCCTTCAAGGCGCAGCCCGAGCCCATGAGGGGCAGCTACAGCATCGACTGCTCCACGTTCCAGGACGACGACGGCACGCACTACATGTACTTCGGCGGCATCTGGGGCGGGCAGCTCCAACGCTGGCGGCGCGGGGAGTACGACCCCACCGTGCCGCCCGAGCCCACCGAGCCGAAGCCCGCCATCGGCCCGCGCGTCGCGCGCCTGAGCGACGACATGCTGCAGTACGGCGAGACGCCGCGCGAGATCCGCATCCTCGACGAGAACGGCGAGCCCGTCCTGCAGACGGACCACGAGCGCCGCTTCTTCGAGGCGGCGTGGATGCACAAGTACAACGGCAAATACTACCTGTCGTACTCCACCGGCGACACCCACCTGCTGGTCTACGCCACGGGCGACACCCCGTACGGCCCCTTCACGTACCAGGGCGTCGTGCTCACCCCCGTGCTGGGCTGGACGACGCACCACTCCATCGTCGAGTTCCAGGGCAAGTGGTGGCTCTTCTATCACGACTGCGAGCTCTCCGGCGGCAAGACCCACCTGCGCAACGTCAAGGTGACGGAGCTCAGCTACCGGCCCGACGGCTCCATCGTGACGATCGACGGCAGCCTGTAAGTCGTCCGGCAGGGGCGGCCAGCCGCCGTGCTCGCCGGTGACGGGGTGGCTCCCGGCTGGCCTTCGAGGCCGCTCCCGGCGCCGGAGACGCGCATGCGTCCCCGGCGCCGCGGGCTACCTGGCTCGCCGGCGCGCGAGGCGGCCCGAACGAGGCAGGGCGACGGCGATCAGGACGAGGCCTTCTGCCACGACGGCCGCGCGCTGACGCGCTTCCACCAGGCCGCGACGTTCGGCCGATCGGTGATGAGATCACCGGCCTTCGAGACCACGAGGCACTCGAGGTACGGCATCCACGTGATGTCGGCCAGCGAGAAGGTCGAGCCGGCGAGGTACTCCTGGCCGGCGAGCGCCCTGTCGGCCACGTCGAGCACCCGCGCGACCTCGCCGCTCGACGCCTGGACGACCGACTCGTCGCTCTGCTGGCCGCGCATCGGGTGGATGACGCGCTGGAAGAGGATCTTGACCGCAGGCGTGGAGAGATACGACTGCTCCACGCTGATCCACTGATCCATGAGCGCCCTGGCCCTGAGCTCGGTCGGCGTCAGCGACGCGCCCGGGAGCTTGTGGTCCAGGTAGCGTATGATCGCCCGCGACTCGTACAGGGTGAGGTCCTCGTCCTCGAGCGCCGGGATCACGCCGAAGGGGTTGCGCGCGAGGTGCTCGGGCGTCTTCTGCTCGCCCTTCATCAGATCGACGAGCACGAACTGCGCCTCATGGCCCTTCTCGGCGAACACCGTCATCACCTTGCGCGTACACGTGCTCATGGGATGTCCGTAGAGCTTCATGGGAGACTCCTTTCGTGGGTCGTTGTCGAGCGGCGCCGCGTGAGACGCCGACCGGCGACGACCTCTGCGGCGCGCCAGAGTAAACGGATTTGCCGCCCTGCCAACGCCAGATCGCGCCCGCCGGACCGCGGCGCGATCACGCCTCGCGCCGCCGGTCCTCCTGCCACTCGGCGTCGCGGGCCGCGGCGAAGACAGGGAGGCGAGCGAGCCACCGCTCGCCGGCGTTCGGGCGCTCGAGCGCGGTGCGCAGCGCGGCGATGAGCTCGAGCGGGGCGGCGTCGAGGCCCTGCTCCTTCGCGGCCCAGCCCAGGCCGGCGAGGACGGCGTTCGCTACCTCGTAGCTCGGGCGGTGCATGGGCGCCGTCGGGACGGCCGCGGGCGCGGCGAAGTGGCGCTCGCACGCGGCGGCGTCCAGGGAGTTCCACGCCGCGCACACGATCGGGCGGACGGCGTGGATCGAGCAGGCGCCGCGCTCGTCGAGGAGCGGGCAGGGGACCCGGGCCTCGGCGCGCTCGAGGCGGGTGAGGCCGCGCGTCGCGGCGTCGGCGGCGCGGACGCGCTCCTCCAGCGCGGCGAGCTCCGTTGCGGACCGCGTCGCGCGCAGGTGCGCGGCGATGCGGAGCACCTCCGGCGCCAGCACGAGCACCTTGCTCACGCAGCAGGTCGCGCACCCGGCCCGGCACGCGATCGGCCGCCCGGGCGGCTCGGCGGCCGCCGCGGCCTCCCCGAGCGCCTCGGCGCGCGCGAGCGCCGCGCCCGCGGCCGCTACGGCGCCCGCGCCGTCGATCGCGCGCCGGGCGAGCGAGGGCCCGAGCGCGGCGCGCTCGCCGTCGGCGATGCCCTCGAGGACGGCCGGGGTGTACCGCGTCGGCGGGGCGAGCGGCAGGGCGCGCTTCTGCCGGCGCATCGCGCGCTACCCGACCTCCGGGAGCCGCCAGTCGATCTCCTCGGCGCCGCGGGCGCGGAGCGCGGCGTTGATGGACGAGTACGGCTTGCTGCCGAAGAAGCCGCTCCTCGCCGACAGCGGCGAGGGGTGCGCCGACTTGATGATCGTGTGGCGGCGCGCGTCGATGAGCTTCGCCTTCTTCTGCGCGTGCCCGCCCCAGAGCACGAACACCACCCCGTCGGGCCTGTCGTTGACCTTCCTGATCACGGCGTCGGTGAACGTCTCCCAGCCCTGGTTCTTGTGCGAGTTCGGCGTGTGCGCGCGGACGGTGAGCACGGTGTTCAGCAGCAGCACGCCCTGGCTGGCCCACGCGGTGAGGCAGCCGTGGCCCGGGATCGTGAAGCCCGGGACGTCGACGAGCGCCT
Source organism: Sorangium sp. So ce176 (assembly GCF_051519835.1). NCBI lineage: Bacteria > Pseudomonadati > Myxococcota > Polyangiales > Polyangiaceae > Sorangium > Sorangium sp. So ce176. Next base: position 6,398,620 of record NZ_CP150371.1, on the reverse strand, counting down.
CCTTGTACATGTTGGCCAGCGACGGCGGCGGCGGGACGCCCGGGCGCACCGAGAAGCACAGCCCGTGGGCCTGCCCCTCGTCGTGGTACGGGTCCTGGCCGAGCAGCAGCACGCGGACGCGCTCGTACGGCGTGAGCCGGAACGCGGCGAAGACGTCCTCCTCGGCCGGGAAGACCCGGTGCGCCTTGCGCTCTTCCTCGAGGAAGCGCGCGAGCCGCTGGAAGTAGGGCTGTTCGAGCTCTCCGGCGAGCTCGGCCTTCCACGAGGCGGGCAGATCGATCGTCTTCACGCGCTCACACTCCTTCTTTCGGGCAGAGCGCGCTCATGCGGCACTCCGCGCATTTCGGCTTCCGGGCGACGCATGTGTAGCGGCCGTGCAGGACCATGGCCGGGCCGAAGAAGGTCCATTGCTCCCTGGGCACGATCCGCATCAGGTCCTCCTCGATCTGCTCGGGCTTCTCGCGCTTCGAGAGGCCCATGCGCCCGCTGAGGCGCGCGACATGGGTGTCGACGATGATCCCCGAGGGGAGGTCGAACGCCGTGTTGAGCACGACGTTCGCCGTCTTTCTGGCCACGCCCGGCAGCGACGTGAGCTCGGCCATGGTCCGGGGCACCTCGCCGCCGAAGCGCGCGACGAGCGCCTGGCAGGCGGCCTTCACGGTCTTCGTCTTCTGGCGGTAGAAGCCGGTGGGCTTGAGCTCCTCCTCGAGCACCTCGGTCGGGGCGTCGGCGTACGCCTGGGCCGACGGGTACTTCTTGAAGAGCGTGGCGGTCACCCGGTTGACGCGCTCGTCCGTGCACTGCGCGGCCAGGATTGTCGCGACGAGCAGGTCGAGCGGCGTCTCCCAGTCGAGCTCGTAGCGGGCGTCGGGGTAGGCCTCGCGCAGGTGCTGGAGGACGAGGGGGATTCGATCTCGGGCGTTCATGCGGCTGGCCGCAGGGTAGCCCAGTCCGGCGCCGCCCGTCACCGCCGCCGGGCGACGGGCCCCGGGCGCTTGCGGCCGAAGTAGGTCTCGAGGAGCTCGCGGCCGACGAGGTTCGCCTTGGTGCGCCAGGTGATGTCGTTGGCCAGCATCACGGAGACGGCGATCTCGGGGCGATCGGACGGCGCGAACGACGCGAACCAGGAGAACATGCGCGACGGCCTCCCGCCGACAAGCGTGCCGGTCTTGGCGGCGACGGGCATGGAGCCGAGGGCGCGGGTGCCGTCCGGCTTGCGGAACGCCTTGGCGCACGTGCCCCGGCGCGTCGTGACCTCGAGCATCGACCGGAGGGTGCGCGCGACGTCGGCCCGCAGGCCGCGGCCGTCGGTGCTGCGCGTCGAGGGCGCGGCCGCGTCCCCGCGGGCCTGCGCGCCCGGCGGCGCGAGCAGCGAGAAGCGGACGCGCTCGCCGTCGTTGGCGATTGTCTGCATCGCGAACAGGGCGCCGAGCGGGCTGAGCTTGCCGCTCCAGAAGCCCGCGGCGGCGCGGGCGAGGCCGAGCGAGTCGGCCGGGATCTCGGCGGCGCTCGGCGCGACGGGGATGTCGATGGGGACCTCGCCGTCGAACCCGAGGTCGTGGGCCGTGCGGCGCAGGTCGGCGGGCGTGAGCTGGCCGGCGAGGCGGGCGAACACGCCGTTGATGCTGCGGCCGAGCGCCTCGCCGAACACGGTGCATGTGTCGCCGCGCCCCTGGAGATCCCGCGCGCGGATCGCGCTCATGCCGCCCGTGTAGCAGACGGGCGTCGCGACGTTGACCTTGCGGCCCTCGAGGAGCGCCGCCGCTGTGACGATCTTGAAGAGGCTCGCGCTCGGGGCGAGCGGCGTCGCGACGTAGTCGCGGTCGCCGCGGCTCGCCCAGACGAGGATGCGGCCGGTGCGGACGTCGGAGGCCACGATGGCGCCCTCGGGCGCGCCGGAGCGGGCGAGCAGGCGCTCGGCGGCGCGCTGGAGCTCGGGGTCGAGCGTGAGGCGCACCTGCTTGCCCGCCGCGCCGACGGTGGCGTGGACGGCGCCGCCCTCGACGTGGAGCTTTCGGACGCCCGGCGGGGCCGGAGATGCCGCCGCCGGGGCGAGCCACACGGCGGCCGCGGCGGCGAGCGCGAGGTGGAGACGCGAACGCACCCTGGGCTGATGCCAGGGCGGGCGCGCGCGGGCCAAGTTCCGCGCGCAGCGCCGGGTTCGACGCGAGCGCCACGGGCAGGAGCGAGGCCCGCGCGAGCCCCTGTATCCGTCCCTGACGTGACATTCCGTCGATGATTCCAAGACGGATAGAACAATGAAGCGTCTCGGTCGTCCGCGTGATGGTGCGACGGACGCCCGGCAGCAATGCACGCGTCCTGGACCAGCGCGTGTCCACGTGGCCGCCGCGCGAAACGAAGAACGAAGAACGAAGACAGACAGACAGAGCAAAGCGAGACAGAGCAAAAACACCCGCTCGCGAGAAATAGATCTAGACAATCGAAGTGATGATTCATTATCTTGAAAAATGGTCCTGTGCGCACTCAGCACCAAATCGGGGCCAACGTCATCGTACTTGATCTTGTTCTGTTGAGCTCCGAGCGACGCTGACCGCTGCCGTGCGCAGCGGCCAGCGGTCGGTGCCGAGTGCGCCGTGATCCCCCTCGGCCACAGCGCTCCTTTCCATGGAGCGTGAAGGCCCGAGGCGAGGTGCCCAGAAACGTCACCGCGTGGCCGCGAATCGTCCGTGGCGCGATGTGTGTTTCTGGGGGTGTCCCTCGCAAATGTCTGGACAGTTCGGTAGTCGCGTTGTTAATTGGATACTGGACCTGTGCGCATCCGCTCTCCGATTTGAGCCGACGCCCCGCGCACCTGATTGGATCGTGATCAGTCCGCGGGGCGCGGTCCGACCGGAGCCCATGAAACCGACCTTCGCCTGACCCGCGTGTCATGGCGCATTCGGCTCGGATGACGCTCCATCGTGGTTCGATCCCAGCAAGGACCTCCAAGGAGCCTTCCATGAAACAGACAACAGTCGCCTCCTCCGCCGCCCTCGCCACGCTGCTCATCACCGCCTCTTCCCTCGCCAGCACCGCCGCGCCGACGCCCACGTGCACCGTGATCCAGCGGGGCGTCCTGGGCGACATCTACAACGCCGAGATCTGGAGCCTCGCCCCGACCTATCACGTCCCGACCCCCTTCGAGGTGAACACGGGGTACTCCAGCACGGTCGGCGAGAAACGAGCCCTGTTCGGCTTCGAGCTCGGCGCCATCCCCGCGAGCTCGCTCATCACCTCGGCCAGATTCTATGTCCTCACCTACAGCAGCACGGCCCAGATCGTCCGCGCCCACCGGGTGCTCGCCCCCTGGACCGAGAACGACGTCACCTGGAACAACCTCGGCGGCATCGATCCGACGTCCTTCACGTCGTTCCAGTCCGGCGGCTCGGCCTGGCGCGAGCTCGATCTCACCGAGCTGGTCCAGGAGTGGGTGGGCGGCGTCTCGCCCGCTCACGGGATCCTCCTCGAGGAGGACGAGAACGGCAGGACCTCGTACAGGGGCAGCGCGCACACGGACATGTCCCAGCGCCCTTTCCTCGAGGTCTGCTACACGACGCCGAAGGGCTCGATCGGCGACAAGGTGTGGTTCGACGCGAACGCCGACGGCATCGAGGACGGCTCCGAGCTCGGCATCTCCGGCGTCGTCGTCGACCTCTTCGGCGACGGGAACTGCGACGGATCCGCCGATGGATCCCCGCTCGGGACGACCGCGACCGACGCGAACGGGTTCTACCGTTTCGGCGAGCTCGAGGCGGGCTGTTACGTCGTCAGCGTCGACGACGCGACGCTCCCGCTCGGGCACCTCCTTACCACCGACCATGAGCCGCTCGCCGTGTCCCTCGGCGCGGGGGAGAACGTGACCGACGCCGACTTCGGCTACGTGACGTACTCGTCGATCGGCGACACGGTCTGGCTCGACAGCGACGCCGACGGGCTCTACGAGCCGGATGTCGGCGAGCTCGGCGTCAACGGCGTCCTCGTCGAGCTGTACCACGACGGCGTCCTCCTCGACGCCACCGTCACCGGCGACAGCCCCTACAGCGGCCAGCCCGGCTTCTACCTCTTCGACTCGCTCCCGGCGGGCACCTACTCGGTGGTGATCACCGCCGACAACTTCATGGAGAGCGGCCCGCTCGCCGGACAGGAGCCGTCGGCCGATCCCGACGGCGGGCTCGACAATGTGGGCACGGTGTCTCTGGGCTGGACGCAGGACCTGCTCGACGCCGACTTCGGTTACCAGCTCTCCTGCGGCAACGGCGTCTGCGGCGGCGACGAGAGCTGCTCGACCTGCGCCGTCGACTGCGGCGTCTGCCCGCCGCTCTGCGGCAACGGCGCCTGCGAGATCGGCGAGGACTGCGGGAGCTGCAGCGCCGATTGCGACGTCTGCGCGCCCGTGTGCGGCGACGGCACCTGCGACCCGAGCGAGACCTGCGGGAGCTGCAGCGCCGACTGCGGCGCCTGCCCGCCCGTTTGCGGCGACGGCGCCTGCGAGGCCGGGGAGGACTGCGGCACCTGCTCGGACGACTGCGGCGCCTGCCCCGCCGTCTGCGGCAACGACGCCTGCGAGACAGGCGAGGACTGCGCGAACTGCGCCGGCGATTGCGGCGCTTGCCCCGCTGTCTGCGGCAACGACGTCTGCGAGGGCGGCGAGGATTGCCTCGAGTGCCCGAGCGACTGCGGCATCTGCCCGCCTGTCTGCGGCAGCGGCGTCTGCGAGGTCGGCGAGACCTGCGGGAGCTGCGCGGCCGACTGCGGCGCTTGTCCGCCTGTCTGCGGCGATGGGGTCTGCAAGGCGGGCGTCGAGGACTGCTCGAGCTGCGCGGCCGACTGCGGCGCCTGCCAGTGCGCGTCCCCCGGCACAGGCACCCCCGGCTACTGGAAGAACCACCCGAACGCGTGGAAGGTCTCGAAGCTGACCATCGGCGGCAAGACGTACACGAAGGCTCAGCTCCTCGACATCATCGGCCGCCCGACCCGGGGCGACGTCACGTACATCCTCGCGAAGCACCTCATCGTGGCCAAGCTCAACGTCGGTATCGGCAACCAGTCGAGCTGCATCGAGCGCACAATCGCCGCGGCGGATGAGTGGCTCCGGCGCAACCGCCTTGGCAGCAACGTCAAGGACAGCCGCTGCAACTCGCCGTGGACGACCGGCGAGCCGCTCGCCGAGAAGCTCGACGCGTACAACAACGGTCGCCTCTGCGCTCCCCACCGCGATGACGTCGATTGTGGCGGCGGCGACCACGGCGGTCACCACGGCCACCACGACAACGGCTGCCGCGGCCGGTAAGACCCCGCCCCGCCTCGCCGCCGGGGCCTCCCCCGGCGGCGGGGTCCTTCGCCCGGACCCAGGCCGGCGCGTTCGTCGTCCGCGCTGCTCCCGTGCGCGCTATGGTGTCGACTCCCGGCCGGGGCCGGGGGTCCCCTGTTGCCCATGCCGCCGACCCGCCTGCTGCGCAGCGCCGAGATCCCCCAGGCCGACAACCTCACGAACGTGCGGCGCGTGCTCGACGCGCTCGCGGCAGGCGCGGCCGCGAGGGAGCAGATCGTGGAGCAGACGGGCATCTCCCTGCGCCACGTCGGCTATGCGCTCGCGGCCGCGCGCGTGCTCGGATGGCTCGGCGACGACGACGCCTCGATAACGCCCGCCGGGCGCGCGCTGCTCGCCGCCCCGGCCGGCACCCCCGACGAGCGGGCGCACCTGCGGCGCGCGATCTTCGCGTGCGACGTCGTGAAGGAGGTCGCGCCCGATCTCTTCGATCCGGCGGCGCCCACCCTGTCGGCGCTCGCGCGGCGCATCTTCCGCTTCACCGCGGGCATCGGCAAGGAGACGGCGCGCCGGCGCGCGCAGACGCTGCTCGCCTGGCGGAAGCAGGTGCTGGAGCAGCAACTGCCCCTCTTTCCCAGGCGCCCGCGGAAGCGAGGCGCGGGCGGCTGATCTCGCCGGCCCGCGCCGCGCTCTCACCGCCGTGCTACCGCGCTGCCGGCTGCTTGCGCGGCTGCTTGTGGGCGCGGCGCGCCGCGCGCAGCTCGTCCGCGGTCAGCCTGTTGTCGCGGTTCGCGTCCGCCGCCTTGAGCCGCTCCCACCGCTCCTCGCCCACCTCGTCCTTCGTGAGGAAGCCGTCGCGGTTCTTGTCCTTCTGGGCGAAGCGCTCCTTCTGCTTCCCCTCGCGCGACTTCTTGTGCTGCTCGGCGTGCGCCTTGAGCTCCTCGGCCGACAGGGCGCCGTCCTTGTTCGTGTCCGCCGTGGCCAGCCGCTTCTGTGCCTTCTCCGGCAGCTCCGAGACGGCCAGCTTGCCGTCCCCGTTCTTGTCGAAGCGCTTGATCATGCGGGCCGGATCCCTGGGGCGGTGCTCGCGGCGCGCGTCCTTGTCGTGGCGCGGCGCGGCCGTGCCCTGCGCGCCGTCCGCGGCGTAGGCCGCTCCGCCGCCGGCGAGCACGGCCGCCGAGAGGAAGGTGCCGAGGACGAGGCGACGGATCGTGCTGCGGGCGGTGTTCGAGAAGAGGGGGCGGTTCATCTTGGTCGTGCTCCTTGGTGCAAGGGCCAGCCTGTTCTTGCCGGCTTCTGGGGGTGAGACGCGCCCCGGCTGCCCCTCCCTACGCGCCTCTCGAATTTTTTTCCCGAAGCGGGCACCCAGCGGCTCTGCCCGCTCTCTTGCTTCGAGCGCGCCCTGACTCTTACGGTGGCCCGCGTCGAAGCGCCGCGGCCCCTCGCCGCGGCGCCAAGGAGGCACACGATGCACACGCGCAAGCTTGGTCCTCTCCAGGTCTCCGCCCTCGGCCTCGGCTGCATGGGCATGAGCGATTTCTACGGCGACCGCGACGAGGCCGAGTCGATCGCCACGATCCATCGCGCGATCGAGCTCGGCGTCACGCTGCTGGACACAGCGGACATGTACGGTCCCTTCACGAACGAGGAGCTCGTCGGCCGCGCCATCGAGGGCCGGCGCGATCGCGTCGTCCTCGCGACCAAGTGCGGCGTCGTCCGCGATCCCAGCGACCCCAACGTCCGCGGCATCGACGGCTCGCCGGAGTACATCCGCAAGGCGTGCGACGCGAGCCTGCGGCGCCTCCGCGTCGACGTGATCGACCTGTACCAGCTCCACCGCGTCGACGCGAAGACGCCGATCGAGGACAGCGTCGGCGCGATGGCGGACCTCGTGAAGGCCGGCAAGGTGCGTGCGATCGGCCTCTCGGAGGCGGGCTCGGCGACGCTCCGGCGCGCCCACGCGGCGCACCCGCTCGCGTCGGTGCAGACCGAGTACTCGCTCTGGACGCGCGACCCCGAGGACGACGTGCTCGCCACGTGCCGCGAGCTCGGCATCGGCTTCCTCGCCTACAGCCCCCTCGGCCGCGGCTTCCTCACGGGGCAGATCAAGCGGTTCGAGGACCTCGCGCCGGACGACTACCGCCGCGCCTCGCCGCGCTTCCAGGGCGAGAACTTCCAGCGGAACCTCGATCTCGTCGCGAAGGTGGAGGACATCGCCCGGGAGAAGGGCGTGAAGGCGTCGCAGCTCGCGCTCGCGTGGGTGCTCGCGCAGGGGGACTTCATCGTCCCCATCCCCGGCACGAAGCGCCGCAGCTACCTCGAGGAGAACGCCGCCGCGGCGTCGATCGCGCTCACCGAGGGCGACCTGCGGCGCCTCGACGAGGTGATGCCGAAGGGCGCGGCCGCCGGCCTCCGGTACCCGGAGCCCGGCATGACGCTCGTGAACCGCTGAGCGCCGCGCCCCCCGGGCCCCGGGGGGCGGCGCTCATGCCACCGCCGCTTCCGGCACCCCCGGCTGCCGCAGGACGCGCAGGGGGCCCTCGGACGAGACGAGGCCCGCGAGCGCCGGGTCGGTCATGACCTCCAGGATGTCGCGCTCGGCGCCGTCCACCGTGCACAGCCGGCGCACGAGCCGGACGACCTGCGAGTAGTCCACGTGATCCAGGTCGTGCGCGAGCCCGGGCGGCTGCCACAGCGCGTGCTGGCCGTGCCGGTGGGCGGCCTTCGGATCGTACCAGCCGTAGTTCGCGGCCCTGTCGCGGCTCCCGGCGAGGCGGTTCGTGAGCACCCAGTGCTTGCCGACGTTCTCGATGAGCCCGGCGCGCCCGGCGACCCGCTCCTCGACGCGGCGGTGGTGCTCCAGCATGCGCGATGTGTTCGCCATCGTCGGGTCCGGGGCGCCGATGCACGGCGGGATCCGCACGCTGGCCTGCTCCCAGACGAGGTCGCAGAGGCGCGTCGTCAGCATCGCGCACTCGAGCCGATCCGCGAGGCGCTGCGTCGTCCGCGCGGAGGCGTTGATCCGGACCGAGTCCTCCGCGTCGCCGATGCGGAGCGCGTCCGCGTTGACGAGGAAGGTCGCGCGGTGCTCGCCGTGCTCGCTGTGCACCGGCGCCCAGCAGATGGGCGCCAGCAGGCCGCCCTGCACCGCCTCGAGGACCGCGTCTTCGCGCGCCGCGCAGGCGCGCTCGGGCAGGCGTGCGACCCAGTCCGTGCCTCGTACGACCTCTGCCATGGTGCCCCCCCGGCGAGCTGCTCAGGCAGGCCGCGGCGGCGCGGCGCCGTCCCACGGGCGTCGTGAGCTGATCGGCTCGCCCGTTCATTGTGGGGAGGGCGCTGGATCGCCGCAAGCCGCCCGGCAGGGCTTGTCGCGGGCGCGGTGACGTCGCTCGCCCCGCGCGGCCGTCGCCCTCGGCCGCACCTCGGCTCCGCTTTGCGCAGCTCGCCCGCCAGCCCTAAGCTCCGCCCATGTCGCCCCTGGAGAGCCGGTCCTCGTCGCGTCACCCCAGGCCGCTCCGCGCTCTCCGCCTCGTCCTGGTCGCCTGCGCCGCCCTGGGCGCGCCGGCCGCCGGCTGCGGCTCCGGCGGCGCGCAGGGCTCCGGCGGGGCCGCCGCCGAGATCGCCTCGATCGACGCGCGCCTGCGCGGCACGTTCCGGCTCGTCCGCTTCGATCCCGAGATGCCCCTCGAGCCGATGCTCGCGTCGATGCTCGAGTTCCAGTACGCGCACCTGGTCATCCGCTTCGACGGCCAGCGCATCCTCGCCGACTCGCCCGGCCTCCACGTCGACCGCGCCTACGAGATCCGCGAGCCCGCGTGGAACCGGTTCAAGCTGATCTCCTACGACGAGGCGGGGGTCGCTTACGAGGCTGTGTGCGAGTTCTCCGGCGAGAAGGAGCTCATCGTCTACGCGCAGACGCCGCCCTGGAAGGGCGTGGCCACGCTTCGACGGGCGCAGTAGCGGCGCGCGCGCAGCAGCGGACGACCCGCCGCGCCCTCCGGCCCACGTCGCCCGCGTCGCACGGCCGGCCGGAGATGGTGTACAACGTGCGGCGCGACGTGGCCGAACCGAGAGCGCAGCAGAAGAGCGATCCGCACGGGTGGCGCCGGGAGGCGAAGGACCTCACCGGGGCGATCGCCGGCGGGGCGATCGTGGGGATGCCGCTGCTCTACACGATGGAGATGTGGTTCCACGGGATGATGCTCCCGGCGTGGCACCTCGTGGGGATCCTCGCGTTGACGCTCGTCGTGACCTTCCTGTGCTCGCTGGAGTCCGGCTTCCGGCACGAGGACACGCTCTTCGGCGTCGCCCTGGAAGCGGTGACGTCGGTCGGGATCGGGATCGCCGTCTCGGCCGCGGTCCTGGCGTTGATCGGCGAGATCACCCTCGACCGCGCGCCCCGCGAGGTCGTCGGCAAGATCATCCTGCAGGCGGCCGCCGTGAGCCTCGGGGTGGCGTTCGCGAACGCGCAGGTCCGGGAAAAATCGCGCACAGGGGATGATGAGGAAGCGGAGAAGCCCCCGGAGGGCGATCCGGAGGCGCTGCAGCTCAGGGCGGATCTACGGGACTTCTCGGCCGCGGCCGCGGGCTCGCTGCTGTTCACGCTGAACATCGCCTCGACGGAGGAGGTCGTGCTGATCGCGTCGCGGCTCTCGCCCTGGCGGCAGCTCGCGATCCTCGGGGCGAGCGTGGCGCTGTGCTACGTCATCCTGTTCGCCTCGGGGTTCGAGCGGCACGAGGTGTACGTGAAGAGCCTGTTCCAGAGCCGGGGGTTCGAGACGCTGATGACGTGCGCCGTGTCGCTGCTTGTCGCGCTGGCGCTGCTCGGCCTGGTCGGGGAGCGCGAGGCGACGAGCGATCTGCCCACGCTGGTGGCCTGCGTGGTCACCCTCGGCCTGCCGGCGATCGTCGGCGGCGCGGCGGGGAGGCTGGTCGTATGAGCGAGGCGCGAGGGCAGGGGAAGGGCTCCGGCGGCGCCGGCGAGGGCCGGCGGGTCGGAAGGCGCCTGGCCGAGTGGGTCTCCGTCGCGGTCAGCGCGGCGTTGATCCTCGCCCTCGTCGTGTTCCTTGTGCACGAGGGGCTGACGGGCTCCGAGGGCTCGGTGGTGCCCGAGGCTCGGGCGCTGCCCGATCGGGCCGAGCAGCACGGCGACGTGTGGGTCTTGCCGGTCCGGGTGAAGAACCAGGGCAGGCAGATGCTGAGCGACCTCGGCGTGGAGCTCCTGTACACGCCGCCGGGGGCCCCGCAGCCGGAGCGCGTCGAGGCGACGATCGACTACCTCGGCAAGCGATCCGAGCAGGAGGTGTACTTCTATGTGCCGGTCGATCCGCGCGGCATGTCGGTCGAGGCGCGGGCGCTGCACTTCCAGGTGAAGTGAGGGCCAGGCCGCCACCCTTCCGAGGGGCGCTGCATCGACCGCGGCGGCACAGCGCGAGGCAACCATGCCGCGTTCGACGCGCGTTCGCGTGTCCGCTCCTCGCCCTTCCTCCGCGCGCGACGGTGATACGTTCGCGCCATGGATGCCGCCGCCCTCTCGCCGAACGAGCGCTTCCTTCTCGATTTTCACCGGTCCCATGCCGGGGCGACCTCCGAGTTCTTCGGCCCCGCTCGGACGCCTGAAGGCGGCGACTCCTACGACCGGCTCGCCGCCCTCGTCCCCGAGGGGGACGAGGCCGTCGTGCTGGACGTGGGGTGCGGCGATGGCCTGCTGCTCGAGCGGATCCGCCTGCGCCGCGGATCGTGCGCGACGCGGATCGGGCTCGACATGTCCGCAGACGAGCTGGCCGTCGCTGCGCGACGGCTCGGGCCGGATGTCCTGCTGCTCAACGAGCGCGCCCAGGCGATCTCGCTTCCGCCTGCGTCCGTCGACGTGGCGCTCAGCCACATGGCGCTGATGCTCATGGGCGATCCAGCGAGCGTGATCGCCGAGATCCACCGCGTGCTGCGGCCGGGGGGCGTGTTCTCGGCGATCGTGGATGGAGGACCCGCGCCGAGCGATGGCTTCGCGTGCTTCGTCGGGTCCTTGCGCCGGACCCTGCGCGCGGCGGGTCGACCGCCGCTCCAGCTCGTCCATCCCACCTTCGCGTCGTCGCAGGCATTGCTGGCCCATCTCGATGAGGCCGCGGGGTTCTCGGACGCGCGCGTGGAGGAGCTGGTCGTCTCCCGGCGGGAGGCTCCAGCGCGGCTCTGGGAGCTGATGCTCCTGACCTACGACATGGACTATCTCTCCCCCGGAGAGGTCGAGCGCGTGCGTCGTGATTTCCTGGACGCCGTCGAGGCGCTCCGGGACGCCGAGGGCACGGTCGGGTGCTCCATCGGCCTGCGCCAGTTCACCGCCCGCAAGCGCGGGTGAGTCGCACGGAGAAATTTGCTCCCGATCATGCAACGGGCTGAATGTGCATGTTGCGTGACAAAATTCGATTCGTGATCGTAATGAGTCGGTCGCGTGCGTCGCGCGTCCTGGTTCAGCGCTATTGAGCTTGCGCCACGGCGCGCGCGGCCCTAGTTCCGTCCGCCAGGCGTCCGGCCAGCGATCCGGAGAGAGATTTCAGCGCCAAGGCGCAAAGACGCCAGGGTGCAAGAAAGAACGATATCCATGCATTCTTGCGTCCTTGGGCTCTCGGCGGCTTCGCGTCGAGCTCTCTCTCCTCTCTCGAGGCAGATCCCTGGCAGGATCTCTGCCCTGCGGGACTAGGGGCGTGGGCTCACGATCGGCTCATTGCAGGGGAGTCGATTCGACTGGGGACCTCGTGTCGCAACGCCACGAAAGGGCGTCGGGCGAGAAGCTCGCACGGCGCGCTGCGGACGAGGCTCGGGCGGCTCGACGTCCGCCCGGCGAACGTGCGCTGGCGGATGGAGCGCCGCGCGTACCTCACGAAGCGGGTCGCCCGCGTGCAGGGGGAGCCGACCTGCTGGCGCCCCAGCCCCCCTGGAGGGGCCGGCGGGCGGGACGTCCGTGGCTCGGCGAGCCCTACCTTGTCGAGCCGCTCGTCGCGCCGTCGCCGGCGCCCCTCGGCCAGTCCGCCGAGCGTCCTACGCCGTCTCGCCGCCGCGGCGGTCCACGTCGCGCCGAAGGCTCCTGACCTGCTGCGCAAGCGTGCCGACGCGTCGCTCGATCCGCCGTCGGAAGCTCTCGAATCGTTGCTCCAGATCGAGGAGGCGTCGCTCGTTGTCCGCGGGCGTCCTCGTGTCCGCCGGGTCTGCGTGCCTGTCGACGGCGTCGAGCGTCAGCATCATGAACTCCGGCTCGCCGGCGCTGGAGGACGGCGGCTTGGGATCGATCTCGGTCCAGTTCCTGGACGGCTGGCGTGGCGCGCGGCGGTTCGTCCGGGTCACGGCGCCCTGAGGAACGTGTCGACGCCTCGCCATACCGCACCTTCCAGCGCTGCTGCCATGTCCGGGCCGAGCGGCAGCGTATGGCGCCCCGAGGCCGCGACCACGAGCTCCCCCTCGCGGAGCCGCGCGACAGAGAGCCGGTGCACCGGGCCGCTCGGCGGGTGGATCGACCACGCGACAGCTGTCTGGGCCAGCTGGTGTCCGCCCTGGCGCACCGGCTTCGGCTTGAGCCTGAGCGCCGGAACCGGCACGTGAGCCGCCTCGTCGACAACGAAGGTCGCCGTCACCTCGACGCTCACGGCCTCCTTCCCCGGCGTCCCTGGCCAGTCCGCCGAGAGGCGTCGCAGCACCTCGGGCCACCCGCCGACAGCGCGGCTGGAGCTCTTGATCCGCTGCGGCGTCGGCCCCTCGGGCAACAGCTCCCAGCGCAGCTTGAGGCGCGCGTTCGCCTCGGCGCCGGGCGAGGGGCGTAGATCGCCGACCAGGTACAGCGGCCCGATCCCGCCGGTCGGGAGCGCATAGAAGTACGACGCGTAGTCGACATTCCTCGCGCTCGTGCCCGCGCCGGGCATCGCCGACATGCCCGTGACCTCGGCGAGCCGACGCCACTCCCTCCGGGAGGCGCTGGCATGGATCACGGCCTCCAGCGAATCGAGCACCACGCCGCTGCCCCTCGAGCTCGGCTCCGACAGGTTCCCGCTACTGCTCTTCGCCCGCGCGGCACGTCCCGACACAGATAAGTGATCTATATCGCCTTTGTAGATCTTCCTAAGTAATTGCCACTTGCCGGCAAGTTATGGGGTTTCAGGTGCGTGAAGATAGCCAAATGTAAGCGTCGTGGCGGCGTGGGACGCCCTGCCGCAGGCGCGCCGTCTCCGTTCAGTCCCTGGGACGAGGCGACATGCGCGGGTCGCCGGCGGGGTCGATGAGCTCGAGCCGGACGTTGCCGTGCTCGTCTTCCGCCCTCCGGAGCTGCTCGTGGAGCATGCGTCTCCACGGGATCTCGCCGAGCAGGATGTCATCGATCGCCCACGCGAGGTGCTTCATGGCGGCCCCCAGCGCCTCGATGCCGTTCGTGAACACGAGCTCCGTGTCGGGCGTGATGAAGGGCCGTGATTCAAGGGCCCCCGCGGTGGAGATCGCGGGCGTCATCAGGACGGTGTCCGCGGCGATCACGTCGGGGAGGTGTTCGGCGCGGGTGCCGGCCTGCTGGATGGCAGCGATGCGCCGCCTCACGGCCTCGGCCGGGTCGTGCTCGAGGTGCCTGTCGACCCGGAGATTCAAGGCCCAGACGGCCGCGTACCAGGGGTTGCGGATCGCGGGGAAGCCCGGGCGACGCTGGATGGTCCCCGGGGGCAACACGAGCCTCGGAGCGATCATGTCCAGCGGCACGGCGTCGCGCCGCAAGCTCTTCAGGGCCGCCACCTGGCTGCACGCCTTCTCGAGGGATTGACCCCGGTGCTTCACGGGCACCGTCTCCTGGACGTAGAGCGTGTGCTTGACCTCGATGTACGCGAGCACCGCCTCGGCCGGCACGCGTCCCTTCCTGTCCATGCCGCGGTCTTCTCGAAGCCGGCGCAGCGCGCGGAAGCGCGCGGCGTCGTAGATGATGATGTCATCGCCCTGCTTCCGCCCGGTGCTGTCCACCACCCAACCGCGACACATGCCCACGCGCTGCGGGAGGAAATCCTTGAGGGTGTCCCGGAGCGTGCTCTCCAGCTCGTTTCCGAGCTCCAGGATCTCGAGGCGGCGGAGCTTCCGGAGCTCGGCGTCCAGGTGCTCGGCGCTCTCCTCGACCCAGCCGCCATAGAACTCTGTGTGCGGCGGATCGTCGTCGCCGCCGACAGGCGCGCCTCGGCCGCGCCTGGCTGCGGCTGTCCCAGGTTGCACGGCCCTCTTCCTGCTCGTACGTGCCACGACGCTCCCTGCCGCTGATGCGCGCCCTGTCATCACCAGCCGCCCGACCGGCACGCGCCTCGGTCAGACGCCCTTCCTCGACCCGGCCGCGCCCTTCTTGCGCGCGGCCTTCACCCCCGCCGCGGCTTCCTCTCCAGCCACGCCCGCTCGCCCCACGGGCACGCGAACTCGAGCGGCTTCGTCAGGATCCAGAGCACCGGCAGCGGCGGCGGCGCCGGCGGCGTGGGCCCCGCGCCGTCCGTGAAATAGATAACGCCGGAGACCCTGCGCGCCGCCAGGAACTCCGGCGCGAACACAGGCCGCAGGTCGGTCCCGCCGCGGCCGGCCACGTCGCCGAGCCGCCCCTCGAAGGCGTACACGCGCGTCACCTCCGTGTCGCACTCGGCCACGGTGATGCGCGCGACCTCGCTCATCGCCTGGAGCTGCCGGGCGATCTCCTCCAGCTCCTCGCGGCGCATGCTCATCGACGTGTCGATCGCCACGAGCACCGACGGCCTCGCGATCGCCCGGGGCGCGTACGTCCTGCCGGGCACCTCGCCGATGCGGCCCGGGAAGCGCCGGTTGGGCCGCGCGTACGTGTGCACCGGCGCGCGCTCCCTCGCCACGAACATCCGCAGCGCCGTCTTCCAGTCGAGGGGGTGCGCGCGCGGGCCGAGCACGTCGGTGAGCTCCTCGATGAGCCGGCCGGGCGTCTTGCCCGCGAGCAGCAGGCCCGGCACGTCGACGGGGTCGCCGTCGCCCGCGAGCGCGCTCGCCTCCTCGGCGGCGCGCAGCAGGAGCTGCCGCGTCTGCTCCACCGCCCCCGGCTCCCGCGACGGGCGGCGGAGCACGCGGTGGTCGTCGACCGCCTCGCCGCCCCGCTGCGGGAGCTTGCCTTCCCGCGCGGCGTCCACGAGCAGGTCGTAGCGCTCGAGCGTGCTCTGGCCGCCGCGCAGGCCGATCGCGGCGTACGGCTGCCAGCGGATCGGGTCGGGCAGCGGCTCCTCGATGTACTCGTTGGCCGACATCTCGAGGGCGAGGTCCATCAGCTCGGGCTCGTCCGCGCCCGCGAACTTGGGGTGGCAGAGGTGCCCGAGCGCCACGTGGTGCACCTCGTGCAGGAGCACGCCCCGCAGGAACACGGGCTCGTTCATGAACGACTCCACGTTGACGTGGAGGAAGAAGCGGCCCTCGAACATCGAGACAGCCATGCGCTTCACCGACGGGTCCGCGACCGGCGCGAGCCGCGCGAGGATCGCCGCGTAGCAGGGGTACCGCTCCAGGAACCCCGGATCGCGCACGAAGGCGTCGAGCCACGCCGCGAGCGCGTCCTCGGGCACCGCGCCGCGCCCCGCGGTCTCAGGCGCCGGTTTCGCCGTTTCCGGGCCGGGCCCGCCGCCCCCCTGCGCCGGTTTCGCCGTTCCCCGCGCCGGTGCTGCATCGTCCCCCGCCGGCTTCGCGGCGTCCCTGCCGCTGCCCCTCATTGCGGCCGGACCGGCGTGACGCCGTGCTTCTTCAGCGCCCCCGCAAGCCGCAGCGCCCAGCGCTCGGGGAGCTGCGCAAGGAGCTGCCCGAGGCACACCCGCGCCACGTTGCTCCGCCGCACCTCCACGAGCTTCGCCTGCTGCGCGAGGTGCGCCGACAGCGCCGTCACGACGAGGCCGATCCGGTGCTGCCGCAGCGGGTCGGCGCGCCACGCGAGCACCTTCTGCTCGGCGGCGCTGCCCGCGTAGTTCTGGAGCAGCTCCTCGGGCCGGACGTCCACGAGCTGCGTCGCCGTCGCGTTGCCGCCGAGCGCCTCCTGCAGGCGCTCGCGGTGGTCGCCCGGCAGATCCCCGAGCAGCGCCTCGAAGGCGGCCAGCGACAGCTTCCGCTGCGCCGCCAGCACGCCGACCTCGGGCCCCTCGAGCAGCGGCGCGAGCCGCGTTGTCACCTCGTCGAAGCGGTCGGTCTCCCCGCGCTCGCGCGCCGCGCGCAGCGTCTTCCCCGCGGGCGAGGTCGGGCCGTAGTCGGCGAGCAGCGCGCGCAGGTCGAACGGCAGCTTCGTCGACCAGGACTCCTTCGACGCGAGCAGGAGCTCGACCCAGCTCGGGGGCAGGTAGCCGCCGAGCGCGTCGCGCAGCAGCACGCCGTCCCCGAGCTCCTCGGGGCGGAGCGCGCCGAGCACGTGCGACGCGTACGTCCACGTGCGCGGCGGCACGTCCTCCAGGATGCGCTCATGCGCCTGCGCCAGCGCGATCACGCCCGGGTGGATCCCGCTCTCCTGCGCCCAGGCGAGCCACGACGCCCGGTCCGCGCGCACGCTCAGGTTGAGGAACCTCGCCCGGAGCGCGCGATCGAGCGGCGTCACCTGGTAATCGGCGGACTCGGGGTTCACGGCGGCGAAGCACACCCAGCCCGCGGGCAGCTCGTACTCGTGCAGCCGCCGGGCGCTGAGGAGCTGCAGCGCCGGCTGCTGGATGTACCGCTCCGCGCGGTTGAGCTCCTCGAGCATCAGGATGCCCGCGCCGTCCTGGGGCAGCACCGACGGCGCCGCGTAGCCGGTCCGGTTGTCCCGGATGACGGGCAGGCCCACGAGGTCGGGCGGCTCAAGGAGGCTGAGGTCGAGCACGACGGTGGCGATGCCGAGCCGCTCGGCGAGCTGCCGGACGAGCTCGCTCTTACCGATCCCCGTGGGCCCCTCGAGCAGCACCGCGCGCCGGGCGCGGTAGGCGAGCTCGAGCACGGCCTCGAGCCGCGGTCCGACAGGGATGGGCGCGGATCGCCCTTCGAGGAGGCTGGGTGAGGTCGTCGCGGCCGGCCTGCCCGGCGCGTTGCCATCGGTTCTGGGCTTCGTCACGTGACGTCGGTAGAGGAGGTGCGGCGCGGGGGGCGCGAAGAAAAAACGCCGCGGCGCGGGGCCGAGCGGTGCTCGGCGTTCCATGCCCGGCGGGCCTTCGGCGCTCTTGCTGCCGGGTTGACCCGAGCTCTAGCAGCCGCTGCGCGGCCTGTCATTCGCCGGCGGCGAGATAGGCGGCTGCGCGCTCGGGCGTCGACGACGCGGCTCGAGCGCCGGGGACGCGGCTCGAGCGCCGGGGACGCGCTCAGGCGCCGGGGACGCGGCTCGAGCGCCGGGGACGCGCTCAGGCGCCGAGGAGCAGCCCCAGGGTGGTCGCGAGCGCGGCGTCGCTCCACGACGACAGCCCGCGGGGCAGCAGGACGGTCACCTGGTGAGGCTGGCCTCCGCAGCTCCGCGCTCCCTCGTAGTACCGTCCCGATCGGGTGAGATCGTAGCTGCAGCGCCCGATCACGCCGGTGAGCTGTCGGTCGTCCAGCCGGTAGTCGGAGAGGGCGCCGGCCACGACGCCGCGCGCGTGGAGCCCTGTCTCTGCCCGGGTCACCGAGAGCTCCAGCGGCATGCCGCCCACGATGCCGGTAGCGCCCTGGCCTGTCGCGGTGACGCTCACCGCCTGGTTGAACGCGACGCCCCGCACTGCCTGCCCGCCGCGCCCGCTGTCCGAAGGGTACACGCCCAGGGTGACGTCCGGCCCGAGGACGCGCCCCGGCTCGACATCCGCGCTGACGAGCTCGCCCGTGGCGGTGAGCAGGATGAACTCGCCCGGCCCCGCCGCCCCGAAGATGTCCTCGCGAGCAGGGGAGTCGGCGGCCGGCGCCGGCCCGCACGCGGCGCCGAGCGAGAGGAGACAGAGCACAGGGAACAGCCTCATCCGCATCGCAACACCTCCGCGCCGCGCCGGTGCTTCCAACATGGCACCTGCGGCGCGAGCGCGGTAGACGCCTGTCGCGCCCGGACCGCATTCGCTCGATCCGTTCCTGGTCTCACCGGGAAACGATGAGAAATGATGAACCGGGAATCAGGAAGATGAGCCGGGGGGCGGTGGACCCGCGACGGCTACTTGACCGCGCTGCTCGCGGAGCGCGGGGAGCGCGTCCGGGCGGAGCCGTTCGACGCCCTCGAGCTCTCGGTGGGCGTGCTCTTCGGCGACGACGCCGAGGACTGACGCGCTCGTCCCTGGCAGGCCGACAGGCGCGGCGCGCCGGCGCGCACGGCCGGAGCCGCGCGGCCGGCGCTCAGCGCGGCTGCTCGACAGGGGCGCAGGTCGACACGCCGGCTCCGACGATGCGGAAGCCGATGTTGGTCATGTAGGCCGTGTCGATCGATCCGTCGGAGGGGCGATAGCGGCTCACGTTCGTCGTCCGCGACGCGGACTGCGGGGCTGTGTAGAAGTAGAAATCGCCGCCCCAGAACGAGAACGCCCACGCGCTCGGGGTCTCGATACCTCGCAGGGGCGTCGCCTCGATGATGTCGCCGGTCTCCTTGTCGATCTCGGCGAGCTGGACCGGCGAGGTGGTGAAGAAGCCGAAGAGGCGCCCGTCGCCGGTCCCGGTGAGCTCCGCCGACTTGCCCCGCAGCGAGCCGCTGAACTCGCCGACAGGCGTCAGCGACGAGCCGTCGATCCTCCCGAGCCCGATGCCCGGCGTGCTCGTGGTGCCGGCCACGAAGAGCTGCTCCGCCGCCGGGCGCGAGAGGTCGCTCGAGAAGCCCATGCCGAGCCGGGACCACCCGCGCGAGAGCTCGACGGACGTGGATTCGCAGCTCGCGTCCTCGGTGCTGACCTTGAACAGCGTCCCCGCGCTGTCGTCGGGCCGCACGTAGTTGACCCACGCCACCGCATTGCGGTCCACCGCCATCGAGTTCGGATCCATGTTGGTCTGACAACCCAGGACACCGATTCTCGTGAACTCCTTGCGATCGGGCCTGAAGCTGTAGAGCTCGTTGTCCTGTGAGAGCACATACACGAGCTCCGCCCGCTCGATGCACCCGCTCTCGCCTTCCCCGCTCTCCCCGCTCCCGCTGCCCGTGCCGCCCCCGCCGATCCCGGCGCCGCTGCCGAACACGTCGTCCTGGCCGCCTGCGCCGCCTCCGGTCTCGCCGCTCGCGCCGGCCCCCGTGTCGCCCGCGCTCCCCGTGTCGCCGCTGCTCCCCGGGCGCGGGCGGTTGTCCGTGGCGGACGAGCCATCACCGGACGCGCCGCAGCCGCTCGCCGCGAGCGCCATCCAGAAGCACCATCGTGCGATTCGCATATCCGCTCTCCCTTTCGCGTGATTCGGTCTTATAGCGCGCGGAGCGCGCGCCCGGGTACCCGAAGTCACGCCTTTCTTCGGACGGTCGCCGCGCGCGCTCTGCGGGGGACGCAGGCGCACGCCCGTGTCACGTGATGAGCCTCCGCGGCGGGCGGAGTCATCAGGGAACAGCGATGACCTCGTCCGACTGGCAGCAGAAGAACGACGCTCCCTCCGGCGTCACCTCCCCGGTGGCGACTCCGCCCGTCGCAGCGCATGAGCCCGGCTCGTTCTTGATCCACCGGGCATCCATGCTCTCGAACCGCAGGTCCGGCCCCGCGACGCACTTCGGCCCCGCCAGCGTCACCGTCTCTGCGCCGAGGAGCTGCCCGCAAGACGCGTCCTCGTAGGCCGACACGAGCGCGGCGCACGCGCTGTCTTCGAGCGGTCCGCACCCGCACGGCGTGCAGCTCCGCGTGTCGTCGAAGCCCTGGTAGAGCTCGCGCAGCTCGGGGTACTCCTCCGGGCACTTCGGCGCGCCGGAGCGGAGGTAGCGAATGCACATCGCGGAGCCCGTCGGCAGCGGCATGGGCGCCGCCACGCACATCTTGCCGGGCTCTCTGCACGTGTGCTTGGCCGCGGAGCCCGCGCAGCCGCGCGCCCGGGCGCTCCACGGCGCGGGCAGCTCGGGCGGCGCGCCTGCTGGATCGATCGCCGGCGCGCAGCCGCTCACCGTCGGCGCCTCGATGCGCAGCGAGCCGAGCTCGCCCGAGCTCACCGCCGCCGGCGCCGCGCACGCGCCGCTCCACCCCTCGGGCGCGTCGAACGACGTGGGCGCCGCCCCGCCGCACGTCGCCGAGGCGCTCCCGGTCAGCCCTCGCGGCAGCTCGCACGAGGGCTCGGTGCACAGGCACGTCGGGCAGGCGTGCTCGGCGTCGAAGCCGCCGTACCCGTCGAACACGAGCAACGGCGCCTCCGCCGGGCACTCCGGCACAGGCGCCTCCCCGGACACGTCGCTCATCCAGAGCACGATGGGATCGTCGAACCCGAGGGGCGGCGGGGGCAGGCACCCGCCCTCGCACACAACGCACGGGTCGTCGCACTCGTAGAGCTCCAGCCCGTAGCACGGGTCGTCGCACGAATAGAGCTGGACGGCGCCGTTGCTCCAGCAGCCCGCGAAGCTCCCTGCGACGGCGAGCGCGATCACGATCGGATACCTCTTCATGGTCATGACCCTTCTCTGGCGTTGTCTCGGTCCGGCTCTCCGACAGGGGGCCGCCGCGCCGCCCTGATCTCCCGGCGCCGCCTCCCGGACCTCTCCTCGCGCTCCGTCGCGCCGACGCGGCGACCCGACGAGCGCGCGCGACGCCGGCGTCGATCCGGAGCCAGGGAGAGCCCGCACACAGGACTCCCATACTTGGACCAGCGAACGCAGGAAAGCCCGATCTCGCGCGCAGACTCGATGCGTCTCTGCGCATTCCGATCACGTCGGCAGGATTATCAATCTTCGTGCGTGATGCGCAGTGGGCGAGATTCTCGCGCTTGTCGACGGAAGGATCCGTTGACGGGCCAGAGGCCTCCGCGCAGCGCCTGTGCGTCCGCGGCGGAGATCCATCCCGCGCGGCCGGGAGGCGGCTACGCCTGGGACGCCTGCGATCGCTCGAGCGCGTCCACGGCGTCCAGCGCCGGCTGGATCTGCGCGCGATCCTCGTCGGAGAGCGGCGCCTCGCCGATCGCGGCGCGCAGGGCGCGGGCGCGCTCCGCTTCGCCCAGGACGACGGCGAGCTCGAGCCGGGCCGCGAGGGCGCGCGCGCGCTCCAGCGGGGCGGCCGGCGCTTCCCTGGCGAGCGCCACGTCGAGCACCCTGGCGGCCGCGGCGTCGTCGTTCTTGAAGTCGCGCAGCCGCGCCGCCGCGCGCAGCGCCTTGCCCATGTGGGAATTTGACGGGGCGTCGGGCCGCGACCCTGCCGCGCCCTCCTCCTCGTCGTCGTCCGGCGCGCCCTGCTGGATGAAGACGACCGAGTTGCCGGCCACGTCGACAACCGTGAACCGACTCTGCCCCTTCCTCATGCGCGAGATCCGGGGCAGCCCGGCGACAGGCAGCTTGCCGTACGCCTTCCGCAGCCCCTCCGCGAAGGTCTCGTGGAGGGGCTCGACCTCGGGGACGAGCACCAGGCACGTCGTGTACGCCTGCCTCGGGTCCAGCTTCTTCATCCCCATGAAGTGCAGGTGGATGTCGCCGCGGCGCGTGGCCGCGTAGACGTTCGGCGTCGTCTGCCGGTGGGTGACCTCGAACCCGAGGGCGCCGTAGAAGGCCAGCGTCTCGGGCAGCGACACGCAGGGAAGCACGGGAATCATCATCACGTCGCTCATGCGAACAACACCCCTTTCGGTCGGGCTGGCGGGTCTCTCGTCAATCCGGGCGCGCCTGGCCGCGGAAGCGGCGGAAGAACGCGCGCACGTCGCCGATGAACAGGTCGGGCTCCTCCATGGCCGCGAAGGTGCCGCCGCGCTCGAACTCCGACCAGTGCACGATGTTGTTGTCGCGGGCGGCGAACCTGCGAATGGGCGCGATGATGTCCCGCGGGAACACAGCGACGCCGGTCGGCACGGTCGCGGGCCTCACGTCGACGGCGAGATCGGCCTCGTCCGGCGTGTCCGGCGTCTCCACGAACGAGCGGGCCGACGAGCCGGCGGTGTTGGTGAGCCAGTACAGCATCACGTTGGTGAGGATGCGATCGCGATCGATGGCGTCCTCGGGGGTGTCCTTGCAGTCGGTCCACTCCTTGAGCACCCCGACGATCCAGGCGAGCTGGCCGACAGGCGAATCCGAGAGGCCGTAAGCCAGCGTCTGGGGCCGGGTCGACTGGATCTTCTTGTAGCCGTACAGCTCCCGCATGTAGTGGTCGGCCGCCCCGAGCCGGGCCTGCTCGACGTCCGTCAATCCGATGAGCTCTCCGGGGTCTCCGGACGGCCACGAGACGAGCCCGTTCGTGTGAACGCCGATCACGCTGTCGGGGGCGACGATCCCGACCTCGCGCGAGATCCACGTGCCCCAGTCGCCGCCCTGGGCGCCGTAACGTGGGTAGTCGAGCCGGCGCATGAGCTCGACCCAGGCGCCGGCGATCCGGCGGGCGCCCCACCCGGCCTCGCGGGTCGGCCCGGAGAGGCCGTATCCGGGGAGCGAGGGGATGACCAGGTGGAACGCGTCCGCCGGATCGCCGCCGTGGGCGCGAGGGTCGGTGAGCGGGCCGATGACGTCGAGGTACTCCACGACGGAGCTCGGCCATCCGTGCGTCACGATCAGCGGCAGCGCGCCGGGCTCGCGCGAGCGCACGTGGAGGAAATGGATGTTCTGGCCGTCGATCGTCGTCGTGAACTGCGGGTGCTCGTTCAGCCGCGCCTCATGCCGGCGCCAGTCGTAGGCGGTGCGCCAGTGGTCGGCGAGGTCCTTCAGGTACGCGAGCGGGACACCGTACGACCAGTCCGTCGACGGCAGCGAGGGCAGCGCGTCGGGCCAGCGCGCGCGGGCGAGGCGGTCGCGCAGGTCGTCGAGCGCGGCCTGCGGCGTGTCGATGCGGAACGGCCGGATGTCGCTGTCGAGGGGGACGGGCAAGTTCATCCGTACCACGTAACGTACGATGTACGGTCTGTCAACCGGGGGGCGGGTGACGCGAGGAGGTCATGGCGGAGAGCGCAGCGGGAGCGCGACCCGCGCGCGGCAGGGCGCCGCCGTGAGCCACGACGGACCGGTCGCCCCGGAGGGCGATCGCGTCGCCGCTCCGGCGCGCTGTTGCCTGTCATGCGTGCAACCAGAAATCTCAGGATTGAAAGGCGTCAGGGGCAACCTTAGGGCTAACCCCATGAAGTGAGCCGGGCTGGACCTTGGCCCGTCTCCTGCTAATCAGGGTGGACAGAGCGCCTGTGACGGCTTCCCCCCCCGCCGTCGAACGGGCGCTCTGTTTTTGTGCCCTTCGGGCGCCGGCGCACCGCGCGGAGGCGCTCCGGCGCGGGCGCGCCGTGAGCGCGTGTCTCGCGCCGCGCGCGGAGGGCCTCGGAGCGGCCACGCGGATGTCGTCGGCGGCACGGGCGCGCCGCGCCGCCCTGGCTTTCGCCGGGCGGTCGGATTTGCTAACTCCGGGGGCGCCCGTGCGTCTGTTCCTCGTCCCCGGCGGCGCATCAGCGACATCCGCGTGAGATCCCCCAGCGCACTCCTCGCCCTCGCGCTCGCCGTCGCCGCCTGCCTTCGCGCGGGCGAGGCGCGCTCCCAGCCTGAGCCCCGCCCGACCGACGCGGCGCCGTCGCCGCCGGATGCCGCCCAGGCGTCGCCCGCCGCGCACCCCGGCGACCCGCCCCCGGCCGAGCCACCGGCGCCCGCTGTCCCCGCCGAGGCGCCCGCGGCGCCGGCCGGGATCGAGGTGACCGTCGAGGGCAACCGGGCCCCGGCGGGCTCCGTCTCGCTCTCGAGGCGCGACATCCGCGAGCTGCCCGGCGCGCTCGGCGACCCCTACCGCGCCATCGAGGTGCAGCCCGGCGTGACGACCATCGCGAGCGGCATGCCGTACTACTACATCCGCGGCGCGCCCCCGGGGAACATCGGCTACTTCTTCAACGGCATCCAGGTCCCGCTCCTGTTCCACGTGGGCGCCGGCCCGAGCGTCATCCCGGCCTCCATGGTCCAGCGCGTCGAGATGCACCTCGGCCCGTATCCCGCGGACATCGGGCGGCTCGCGGGCGCGGCGATCGAGGCCGAGAGCGCGCCGCCGTCCGACGTCTGGCGCGGGGAGGGGAGCCTCCGGTTCGTCGACCTCGGCGGCGTCGTCGAGGGCCCCATGGACAGGGACACCCACGTCCTCGTCGGCGGCCACTACGCCGCCGGCGCCGCGCTCGCCTCCGCGCTCGTGCCGAGCGTCGACGTGGGCTACGCCGACTACCAGGCCCGCATCGTCAACCGGCTCGGGCCCGAGGAGCGCTTCACCGTCCTCGCGTTCGGCGCGTACGACTACCTCGCCAGCATCGACGAGGACGCCGGCGCCGGGGGGCGGAACGTCCTCCTCGACAGCGACTTCCACCGCCTCGACCTGCGCTACGACCGCGACGAGGCCGCCTCCGGCGCGCGCGTGCGCGCCGCGCTCACCTTCGGGCTCGACCAGTCGCGCGGGGTCGGCGTGGAGAGCGCGCGGGCCTGGAAGGTCAACGCGCGGCTGAGCCTGGCCCGGCCCCTCCTCGGCGGGCGCGCGCTCCTGCGCGCCGGCGTCGACGCCGCCGTCGACAGCTACGACATCACGCCGCGCCCCGCCGGGGCGGACGGCGAGCCCGACGACGTTCCCGCCGAGGGGACGGCGCAGCTCGACGAGAGCTTCCCCGAGCTCTTCCGCAGCCGGCTCGACCTCGCGCTCGGCGCGTGGGCCGACGCGCTCCTCGTGCTCGACGAGCGGTCGACCATCACCCCCGGCGTGCGCGTGGACCACTACACCTCCCTCGGCGCGACAGCGGTCGCCGTGGACCCGAGGATCGTGGGCCGCTTCGGGATCGGCGAGCACGTGCGGCTCATCCCGGCGTTCGGGCTCGCCTCGCAGCTCCCCGGCCTCGCCCCGCTGCCGGCGCTCCAGATCGGCGGCATCCCGGGCGGCCTCCAGCGCAGCCTGCAGTCGAGCTTCGGCGTCGAGGCGAACGCCGGCCCCGTCAATTTCAGCGCCACGGTGTTCCGGCAGGTGACCCTCGGCCTGAGCGACCCGATCGGCACCGGCCGCGGCACGAACCTCAGCACGGAGCGCTTCCTCGCGCGCAGCGTCGGCGACACCTACGGCCTGGAGCTCGGCGCGCGCGGCGCGCTCCGCCGCGACATGTTCTTCCTCGCGTCGTACACGCTGTCGCGCTCCACGCGCACGCGGGAGCAGCGGACGATCCCCTCCGCCTACGACAGGACGCACGTCGCGCACGTCGCGCTGCTCTACGACCTCGGCAAGGGCTGGCGCGGCGGCATCCGCCACGTCTTCTACACCGGCTTTCCGGCCGACGAGATCACCCCGGGCCGCCCCGCGCGCGAGGACCCGGACCGCATCCAGCCGTTCTACAGGCTCGACGTGCGCGTGTCGAAGCGCTGGGCCCTGAGCGAGCGCAGCTACCTCGGCCTCGTGTTCGACCTGCAGAACGCGACGCTCACGAAGGAGGTGTTCGACGTGAGCTGCGACGACAGCGGGTGCACGCCGCAGACGATCGGGCCGATCACGATGCCGGGGCTCGCGATCGAGGGCGGGTTCTGAGGGAGCTCCCGATCTGCGGCGCGGTGCTCGAGGCGGCGCGCGTCCCCTCCGGCGCTCGGCGGTGACCAGGCGGGGCCGGGCGCCCGGGCCGGCGGCTCACCTGTGGAGCACCTCGAAGAGCT
The DNA here is from genome assembly GCF_051519835.1 of Sorangium sp. So ce176. NCBI lineage: Bacteria > Pseudomonadati > Myxococcota > Polyangiales > Polyangiaceae > Sorangium > Sorangium sp. So ce176. The sequence goes on along the minus strand of NZ_CP150371.1, from coordinate 6,372,668 downwards.
GCTCCAGCATGCGGTAGGTCAGCCCCCAGACGACCCGCTCGTCCACGAGCAGGCAGGGCAGCTGGACGACGTTCCCCTCGTGCGTGTACGCGTAGGTCGACGCGCGCTCGCCGCGCGCCAGCGGCCCGAGCGGCGTCCAGAGCGCCTCGGCGACCTCGTTGCTCAGGGTGAGCTCCGGCGTGGAGCGCAGCGCGAAGACGAACGGGGAGATGATCAGCCCGACGCGCCGCCCGCGCGCGACAGCGGGGAGATCCGGCAGGCGGGCGAGCAGGGTGCCGCGCGCCTCGAGGTCGATCCCGACCTCCTCGCGCGTCTCGCGGATCGCTGTGTCGAGCAGGCTCGCGTCCGTCGCGTCGCGCCGCCCGCCCGGGAGCGCCATGTGCCCGGACCACGGGTCGCGCGGGTGCTCGGCCCGGCGGATCAGGAGGAGCTCGGCCTCGCCGGGATCCCCGTCGCCCATGGGCTCCCGCGCCGTCCCCGGCGCCCCCGCCGGCGCCCTCAGGATCGCGGCGACGGCGGCCTGGCGCTCCTGCGTGAGCGCGTCGAGCGCTGCCTCGCGCCCGGCGAGGCGGGCCATGATCGCGGCGAGGTCGTAGGAGCGGAGCACGGCGTAGAGGATAGCATAGGAGCTACAGGCACTTACGTGCCGAGCTCTGCGGGCGGGGGTGGCCTCCGGCGACGGGCTGCGGGAGGCGCGCCGGGTGACGGGCAAGAAGGTCCCGGCGACCGACGGCGGGCGACCCGGAGATGATGGGCGACCGGCCGGCGAGGCGCTACCGCCGGCGCTGCTCCGCGCCAACGCTGTCCCACAGGTCGCAGAGGTCCGTCCTCAGCCCGGATTGCGCGGAGATGGTCATATCGAGGACGAGGTGCTCGTCCGTCTCCGCGTCGTACTTCGGCCACGCCACGGCGTCGCCGCCGTTCGGGTCGCCGCTCTCCGCGTGGCGCGACCAGTACCCCCCGATCGCGCGCGACAGATCGAGCTCTTCCTCGGTCAGCGGGGCGGGCAGGAGCGTCCCCGGGGTGCCGAACACATACCGGATCTCGGCCGAATGGAAGGCCCCGAGATCGCCGAACAGCGAGTCCTCGGGCGCGTGGGTGAAGTGATAAAGGTACGTGTCCACGCCGGCCTCCGCGATCGCGCGCGCGGCCCGCCGCGTCGGGCACACGAAGAAATAGTCGCCCAGCGCCGCGGTCGCCGCCTCCTGCGCCGAGCCGTACGTGTCGCTCGGGTAGCCGGCCGCCACCTCCTCGCCGCGGCCGGGGGCGAGGCGCTCGGCGAAGGCCAGGAAGGCGGCGTCGTCGGCTATCGTCGTGCCGCCCGCCGCGACGAACACCGTGCCCTCGTCGGCGTTGCTGCCGAGGATCGTCGGCACCTTCTCGAAGGTCCCGGCCTCGAGGAGCTTGCCCGGCACGTCGGGGAGGTTCCAGCCGTCGATGACAGGGAACCAGCGCGGGCCGTCGCCGATGAGGATGTCGGCGGCCGGCGGGAGCGCGGTCGTGACCTCCTCGGCCGACTTCTCGCGCAGGCAGTCGAGCACGGCGGGCGCGTCGCTGCAGCCGAGCGCCTCGACGAGCGTCTCCCCCTGCGCGACGGCCGTCTCCTCGGGGACGACGACATCGCACGGCCCGCTCTCGATGATCGCGCGCTGGAACAGGCCCTGGCTCTCCGGCGACACCAGGTGCGCGCAGATGCTGATGCCGCCGGCGGACTCGCCGAAGACGGTGACCTTGCCCGGATCGCCGCCGAACGCGCCGATGTTGGCCTTGACCCACGCGAACGCGGCGCGCTGGTCCTCGAGGCCGTAGTTGCCCGTCGCGGGGTGATCGGGATCCTCCTCTTTGAGCTCCGGGAGGGCGAGGAACCCGAGCGGGCCGAGGCGGTAATTGAAGGTGACGACCACCGAGCCTGTCGTCTCGGACAGGCGCTGGCCGTCGTACTCGGGCAGGCCGCCGCTCCCGACCTCGAAGGCGCCGCCGTAGATCCACACGAGGACGGGCAGGGACGAGGACGCCGGGCGCTCGGGGGTCCAGACGTTCACTGTGAGGCAATCCTCGCTCGAGCTCGGGTCGAAGCCCGGCGTGAGCATCATCGACTGCGCGCAGGCGGGGCCCAGCTCGGTCGCCTTCAGCGCCTCGGTCCACCCCTCGTGGGGCGCGGGCGGCTTCCAGCGCAGCTCCCCGAGGGGCGGCGCGGCGAACGGGATGCCGAGGAAGGTGCGCGTCGAGCCGACGAGCGCGCCCTCCACAGGACCCTTGTCGGTCTGGACGAGCGGGGAAGCAGGCTCGTCGCTGCCGCCGGCGCCGCCGCTACCGCCGTCACCGCCGTCACCGCCGTCACCGCCGCTACCGACGGCGCCGCCGCTGCCGCCGGCGCCGCCGCTGCCCGCAGGGTCGGACTCGCCCGAGCCGCAGGCCGCGGCGAGCAGGCCAAGAAGAAGGGTACACGACAGCGAGAATCGAATAGGCATGATCGTCTCCGTGAGATTCAAGTCGAGGGGCCGCCGATTGAACCACGGAGCGCGTCCGCTGAGGGGCCCGGCGCGCTCGCGCGGCGCGCGCCGGCGTCAGCCGCCTTGCCGGCGGGCCGCGGCGGCCTGCGCGACGCTGGCGACGAGGCGCCGCACCTCGGCCGCGTTTACGGGCTTTGTCAGGTGGTGGTCGAACCCCGCCTCCCGGGCCTGCCGCCTGTCGTCCTCGGCCCCCCAGCCGGTGAGCGCCACGAGGACGAGCCCGGCGAAGCCCGGCTCTGCCCGCAGCCGCCGGGCCACCTCGTACCCGCTCATGCCCGGCAGGCCGATGTCCAGGAACACGACGTCCGCGCCGAGCTCCCGCGCCGCCGTCAGCGCCTCGGGGCCTGTGTGGACCTCCTGGGTGCGATGCCCGGCCATCCGGAGGAGCAAGGCCAGGCTCTCCGCCCCGTCGACGTTGTCGTCCACGACGAGGATCCGGAGCGCGGCCGCGGCGTCGCGCCCCGCCGGACCCGGCGACGAGCGCCTCGGCGCGGGCTCCTCGGCCGCGGCGAGCGGGAGCCGGACGGTGAACGTCGACCCGCGGCCAGGACCCTCGCTCTCGGCGTGGACCGTCCCGCCGTGCAGCTCGACCAGCCGCCGGACGAGCGTCAACCCGATCCCGAGCCCGCCCTGCGCCCTGTCGATCGACCGGACCACCTGGGTGAACATGTCGAACACCTTCGGCAGCATGTCGGCGGAGATGCCGACCCCGTTGTCCACCACCCGGACGGCCACGCCGGCGCCCTCGCGCTGGGCGGCGAGCCGGATGACGCCGCCCCCGGGCGTGTACTTGGCCGCGTTGTTGAGCAGGTTCGCGAACACCTGGGCCAGCCGGGTCGGGTCCGCGTCCAGCAGCAGCGGCTCCGCCGGGAGCCGGACCGCGAGCTCGTGCGCGGCGGCCTCGATCAGGGGCCGGCTCGTCTCCAGGGCGCCGTTCAGGACCGACCGGAGATCGACCCGCTCCCGCCGCAGCTCGACCTTGCCGCTGGTGATCCGGGACACGTCGAGCAGGTCGTCGACCATCCGGACCATGTGCCCGACCTGCCGCTCCATCATGTCGAGGATCTTCCGGGCCTGCTCCGCGCTCCCGGCGACCTGGAGGATCTCGAGGCCCGTCCGGATCGGGGCGAGCGGATTGCGCAGCTCGTGGGCGAGGGTGGCGAGGAACTCGTCCTTCCGCCGGTCCTGGTCGCGGAGCTGGTCGTACAGCCGGGCGTTCTCGATCGCGACGGACGCGATGTGGGCGAGCTGGACGAGGATGGCCTCGTCGCTCTCGGTGAACTCCCCGTCGTGCTTGTCGGTGAGCTGGATGAGGCCGAGGTTCTCCCCGCTCCGGCCGGTGAACGGCGCGGCAAGCCAGCCCCGCATCGGCGGGTGCCGGTCCTCCACCTCGCCGCCGAAGCCCCGCCACGCCGGGTGCGCCTCGAGCGCTGCCTGGGTGAGCCGCATCGGGCCGTTCGTCTCGCAGACCGCCGCGTTCGTCCCCGCGCCGCTGGACGGGACCTGGTGATCGCGCCAGCGCTCGTATTTGTCCGACATCGACACGGTGGTGCCCGCCTGCGACCCGTCGTCGCCGGCCAGGCTGGCGACCGCCTGGTGCGCCCCGATGAGGCGCCGGGCCTGCTCGGTGATCCCCTGGAGCACGCTGTCCAGCGAGCCGGACGCGTGGATGGTGAGCGCGGCGTCGGCCACCTGGCGGAGGAGCCGACCCTGCTCCCGCTCCCGATCGAGCAGCTTCGCGAGCTGCTCTTCGTCGCGCTTGCGGTCGGTGATGTCGATCGTCACCCCGTCGAACCGCCGGGGGGTGCCGTCCGGCGCGTAAGCCGTCCCGCCCAGGGCCCGGATCCACTTGAGCGCCCCGGTGGCCGGATCGACCGTCCGGTAGTCCACGTTGTACGGGCTCCGCTCGCGGATCGACGCCGCCATGGCACGCCGCGTCGGCTCCCGGTCGTCCGGGTGCAGGCGGTCGTAGAATGTATGGATGCTGATCTCGGTGTTGCTGGGGAACCAGAAGTGGTCCTTCACCCGGTCGTCCCAGATCAGCTTGTCGAACGGCAGGTCGCAGTACCAGAAGCCGACCCCGGACAGCCGGACCGCGTAGTCGAGCCGCTCGTCGCGCTCCCGCACCCCGCGGGCCGCGCGGGCCCGCTCGATGGCCTCCCAGCAGCGGCCCACGATGAGCCCGACGAGCCCCACCTCGTCGGGCGTCCAGCGCCGCGGCGTCTTCTGGTGGACGGCCATCGCGGCGGTGAACTTGCCGGCCTTGTGCAGCGGGACGCAGATGACCGCCTGGATCTTCGTCGCCCTGTAGGCCGTGAGGTCCTGTCCGGCGCGCGGGTCGGCGTCGACGTCGTCCATCACGTACGGCGCGTTCGCGAACATGCACCGCACCAGCTCGGGCCCGAAATCGGCGACCGGCCACCGGCCGACGATGCTCGGGACGCCCCGCGTGTAGTCGCCCGTGATGACGTAGACGCGCTCGTCCTCGACCTCGGCGTAGGCGCACCGGTCCGCCCCGAGGTGCTCGGCGAGCATGCGCGCCGTGACGGCCATGACCTCGTCGGGGTCGGAGAGCGGCTGGGTGGCGGCGGCGAGGTTGGCCAGGAACCGGTGCCGGCCCTCGCTCTCGCGCAGCGCCTCGGCCGCCCGCCACGCGTCCCGTGCCTGGCCGAGGGCGCGGACGGCGCTGGCGGCGAACCGCGACAGGCTGGAGACGAGCCGGGCGTCCTCCGCGTCGAACTTCCGCTCCTCGGTGTGGGCGATGACCCAGACCGTGCCGATCGGCGTGTCGTTGTCGTGGAAAGGTACGGTCAGCGCCTCGACGACCGCCGGCTGGATGGAGGCGTCCGCCGTGAAGTGGCGGGCGGGGTGAAGGAAGAGGAGCGTCGTGTTGCGATCGAGGACGGTGCCGCAGAGGCTCGGTCTCCGGGGCATCGCGCCGCCGAGGTTGTGCGCGAACGCCCCGGCGATGCCGCGCCACCGGAACACCTGTCCGCCCTCCCCGTCGTCCTCGAGCACGCTGATGCCCGCCGAGTCGGCCCGGCAGAGCTCGAGGAGCAGCGACGCCAGCCTCGGGAGGACGTCCTCGAGGTGCCCGGCCATCGCCGTGGCGAGGGCGAGCAGGGCCCGGTTCTCGGCCGCGTGGTCGGGCAGCCGGGCCGGGCGGTGCGCCAGCTCCTCGGTCCTCAGTACACCCTCGAGCCCGACCGCTTCCGGCTCGGCCGCCTCCCCGGCCGGTGCTCGATCCCGGAGGTCGAAGGGGGGTGGCTGCGCGTGCATACCTCGTCGGAACCTTGCGGATTCGAAGGGGGCCCAGGGTACTGGACCCGTTGGCCCGACGCAAAGCGCGGCCGGAATCTGTGTGGGCAAGTGTGGGGCGCGCCCGGGTGATGGGCTGTGTCGTCCGGGAGGCTCTTTGCGCCGCGCGGCTCGGCTGTCCAGCCGGTGTTCTTTTCCTTCTTGCGCGTGCTCGCGCGCTCGACTCGAGCGGGTGTCGCATCTCGCGGCGCGCGTGACGCCGGCGGCAGAAGGAAGCGGACTCGACAGTTCGAGAGAGAGGGGGAGCGCGGCTGCTCCACGCGACGGGCTGCTGCGGATAGACTACGTGGGACGCCATGCTGGAGATCCTGCGCAATGCTCATTACGTCGTCGTCGTCAACCCGGCGATGAAGCTCGCGAGGATCACGCGCAGCGCGGAGCCGTCCGAGTCTGTTGCGCAGTTCGAGGAGGGGTGGATGGAGGTGAGCCGGGCGCTCGACCGGGTCGGCCGCGACGGCCTGTCCCTGCTCGTGGACCTGCGCTCGGTGGTGGGGAGGAACGATCCAGCGTTCGAGGCGGCGATGCAGCGGTTCCGGCCCATCGTGATGAGGGGGTTCCGGCGCGTCGCCATCCTCGTGCGGACGCCCGCGGGGGCATTGCAGATCCACCGCCATTTCCGGGAGGACGGGGTCGATCGGATGATCGGCAGCGACGAGGCGCGGCTGCTCGAGTACCTCTCCGAGGCGCCGCCGCGCCGCCGCTGAGGGGGATCGCCACCGGCGGCTCGTCATCGGAGGGCGCTCACGCGCAGGGAGCGTGCGTTACGGGTCTTCCTTGCCGGGCCCCGGCGCGACCCACTTCGTCATGAGCCGGCGCTCGGCGTCTCGGCGCTCCTCAGAGGCCGACGGTGGCGCGGAAGAACTGGCCCTCTCCCTCGATGGCGTAGCCCCGCGAATCGAACGGGACGAAGATGGATCCGCCCTGGCGGAGAGCGCGGGTGACGCCGCGCGCGTCGGTCAGCGACGCCTGGCCGCGGGTGCACAGCACGATCTCCGGGCCGCGCCGGTCGGCCGTCCTCCAGGTGGACGCGGCGTCGAGCTCGATGCGGGAGAGCCGGAACTCCGGCGCGGGGGTGTCGTAGAACGACTCTGCGCCGGCCTGGCGCGGCGCGACGGGCTCGACGCGCCACGGGGAGAAGTCGAGGACGCGCACGAGCTCGTCGACGTTGACGTGCTTCGGCGTGAGCCCGCCGCGAAGCACGTTGTCGGAGCTCGCCATGATCTCGATTCCGACCCCGTGCACATAGGCGTGCATCCGGCGCGGCGGCAGGTACAGCGCCTCGCCCGGCTCGAGGTGAACGTCGTTGAGCAGGAGCGCGATCACGACGCCGATGTCGCCCGGGTAGAGCTCGTGCAGGCGGAGCGCCCAGCCCGAGGCCCGCGCGAGCCAGCCGCCCGCCTGCGCGCGCGCCCGGCACGCCTCGACGACCGAGGAGACGACCTCCCGCCGCGCCGCCGGGTCGAGGGCGAGGAGGCCCTGGAAGAGCCGCGCGACGGCGGCCGCGTCGACAGGCGCGGCGCCGCGCGGGACGAGCGCGTCGGCCGGACCTCCGGTGAGGAGCGCGAAGACCTCTGGCAGGGCGGCGGCCGGACGGAAGCCGCAGAGCGCGTCGAACGGGGTGAGCGCGCAGAGGAGCTCGGGCTTGTGGTGCGGGTCGCGGTAGGTGCGCTCGGGGGCGTCGATGGGAATGCCGGCCGCGTTCTCCGCGTCGAACCCGCGCCGCGCCTGCGCCTCGTCCGGGTGCGCCTGCAGCGACAGGGGCTGGTCGGCCGCGAGCACCTTGAGCAGGAAGGGGAGCCGCGCGCCGAAGCGATCGACGGTCGGGCCGCCGAGGAAGGCGTCCGCGCGGCCGGCGATGGCGTCGATGAGGCGCTCGCGGCTTCCGTCGAGCTCGATGCTCGACGAGGCCGCCGGGTGGGCTCCCATCCAGAGCTCCGCTTGCGGCCTGTCGGAGGGGCCCTGTCCGAGCAGCGTCGCGATGGCCTCCCGCGAGCCCCAGGCGTACTCCTGAACACGGTTCTCGAGCGAAAACATGGGCGGCTCCTGTGAGGCCCACCCTACAGGATGGCTCCGGGAAAGTCAGCGATCGAGCACGTGGGCGATGCCGCCCTCCAGCGTCACCAGCGCGACGATGCTGGAGAGATCGGCGCCGAGCTCGACCAGCGTCTGTGCGATCTTCGGAGCCTGCCGCAGCTCGGCGAGCTCGCTGCGGAGCTGCTCGCTCCGCGCTCTCTGGGTCTCGTCGTCGCGCTGCAGAACGTCCCGGGGTGTATCGTCCTCAGCCGCGCTCAGCGCGCCTCGCATCGTATGCTCAGCTTGTCTCGCATCGTATGCTCCGCTGGCCGCTTCATGCGTTCTTCCCGCCTCACGCTGGGTGAGTATCCCAGGAAGCACAGCACGCGCCGAGGTGGCGGGCCTCGGGATCGTGGGACCGTTCCAGATCCAGGAGTGACGAGGTGCGGCCTCTTCGCGCGGCCCTCAGGGGCGGCGGCAGGATGGGGATGATCGGTGAGAACGTCCTGGTGGGGGGAAGCCGAGGGGCTCGGCGGACGAGAAGGAGACGTTCGGGATCGAGCCGCTCGGCGCCCGAGGCGGCGCGCGGCTCTGGCTTTACGCGATCCGGCGAGCGCTCTAGGCTCGCCGCATGATGACGACGAAGGACGACGCGAGGTTCACGCCCATCCTTGCGAGGCTGCGCGACGCCGTGCTGGCCTACCCCGAGGCGGTGGAGGAGTTTCCCTGGGGCGACCGCGTCGCCAAGGTGCGCGGGAAGATCTTCGTCTTCCTCAACACCCACGAGGGGAAGCTCACGGTGACCGCCAAGCTCCCCGAGTCGGGCGATGCCGCGCTCATGCTGCCGTTCGCGGCGCCGACCGGGTACAACCTCGGCAAGAGCGGGTGGGTGACAGCGCGCTTCGGTCCGAAGGACAAGGTGCCCGAGGCAATGCTGCTCGAGTGGATCGAGGAGAGCTACCGCGCGGTGGCGCCGAAGCGAGCGCTGCAGTCGCTGGACGGCGCGGCTGCGGTGGCGGGGAAGAAGGGGGCGCGGGAGGGCGCGGCGGGCAAGAGAGGAGCGAAGGAGAAGGCCGCTGCGGCGGGGAAGAAGGAGGCGAAGGCGGCGGCCGGGAAGAAGGAGGCCAAGGCGGCCGGGAAGAAGGAGGCCAAGGCGGCGGCCGGGAAGGCGGGAGCCGGGGGGCGCGCTGTGGCGAGCAAGGGGGCGAAGGCGGCGGCCGGGAAGAAGGGGGCGGCTCTGGTGAAGCCTGCAGAGCCAGGGAAGGCAGCGCCGGAAAAGGCAGCGCCAGGCAAGAAAGCGGCGCCGGCGCAGAAAGGGACGGCTGGGAAGAAGGGGACGGCGGTAAGGCCCGCAGCGCCAGGGAAGAAAGCGGCGCCGGCGCAGAGAGCGAAGCCCACCCGGAAGTAGCGCGCGGGATACCCGCTCACGCTCCACCTGGCGTCCGATGTGGCGCCAGCGCACAGCGAACCGGAACGCGCCCAGCTTCGGCCCGAGGCGCGCCAGAGCCGCGGAGAGGTCCGAGGGCTTCACTCCGCCGAGAGCTCATCGGGGGTGAGGAGTCTATTGACGCCCCACGTACAGCACGAGCCCGGCGAGCTCGCTGTCGCAGTGCCGCATGGCCTGAGAAACGTCGTATGCTCCGAGAATGGCCAGCGTCGACAGTGGTCGGCTCCTGCTGGACCGGGTACAGGCTCGATACGGTGAAGACCGCCTGGTGTTCGGCCTTGGTGTTCTGGCGCGCGCCGAAGGCCGCTTTTGCGTGGCCGATGTGAGCGCCGAATCATCGCCTTCCCAGCGGCATGATCCGGGGGTGCGCTGGAACCCCCTGCCAGCCCATCCATGCGCAATGGCAGATGAATGCCGCTGCTCCATGCTGTGCCGATGTTGCTTGTGGGGATACCTATCGTGTTCCAGTAGCCCTGAGGACCCAGGATTCTCTCGTGGGCGCCCGGGTCTATCGCCGCGGGCGGCCCGCTGCCCCCTTCTGGCACCCGCGCCTCGTCCGTCCGGAAGAGCGCGAGCCCGGCGCCGCCGGTGGTGCCCTCGCGCGCTGCGCTCGCGGTCGAGCTGCCGCGGGGACTCCGTTCCACGTGGACGCGGCGACCCTCGCGGACGATAAGAGCACCAAACGCCCCGGAGCCCTTCGGAGCGTTCCTCCACGGCTTCCGCCTGAGCGCGTTGTCCGCGCGCGTGCGGCGAGTGTAGGATCTCGCGCGCATGCAGACCCGAGAGATCGATGTCGCCACGCCCGACGGCGCCATGAGCGCATATGAGATCATCCCCGATGGCGAGGGCCAGCGCCCCGCGATCGTCTTCCTGATGGACGGCCTGGGCTACCGCGCCGGGCTGAAGACGATGGCGGAGCGGCTCGCGAGCCACGGCTACCACGTGCTCCTGCCCGACCTCTATCACCGCGTGGGCAAGCACGTCCACTTCGAGCCCGCCGTGATGACGCAGCCCGAAAAGATGGGCGAGATGCGCAAGCTCATCGGCAACCTCACGCCGGACATGCTCATGAGCGACGTGGCCGCGTGCCTGGACGTGCTCGCCTCGCGCGCGAACGTCGACGCGACGCGCGTCGGCGCTGTCGGCTACTGCATGGGTGGTCGCAACGCGTTCATCGCGGCGACGCGCTTTCCCGATCGACTGCGTGCGACGGCGTCGATCCACCCGGGCGGCATCGTCACGGCCGACCCGGCGAGCCCGCACCTCTTCGCGGGCCCGGCGCAGGCGCGCATGTACTTCGGCATCGCGAAGGACGACGTCTTCTTCACGAAGGAGCAGGCAGAGACGCTGGAGCAGACGCTCGCCGCGCTGGGCAAGCGCTACCAGATCGAGCACTACGAGGCGCGCCACGGATGGGCCGTGATCGACACGCCGGTGTACGACGCGGCGGAAGCGGAGCGCCACTGGAAGGCGATCCTCGCGCTCTTCGCCGAAGAGCTCGGCGCGTAGCGACGCGGGCGTGGGCATGTGACCGCGACGACTGCGGCCTTCTGGCGTGCGCTCCTCGACGCTCCCGCTCGTTGACGGCGGCAACTACACTCCGCGGGAGCACATCGATGCGCCAGGACGAGTCATCCATGGAAGTGTCCTCCGACGCGCGGCGGCCTGCTGCCCGGGGGCCTGCGCCGCGCTGGCGCCGGCTCCGGGCGGTCGTGCTCGCGAGCGCCGTGCTCTACCTCCTCGGGGTCGTCGCGGTCTGGCTCGCCTTGCCCCTCTTCGGTGACCGGTGGTGGCCGGCGACGCTCTTCCTCTTCGGTCCGCGCCAGGTCATCGCGCTCCCGCTCCTCGCGATCGTGCCCGCCGCGCTGCTCGTGCGTCGCCGCGCCCTCATCCCGGCGGCCCTCGCGTCGCTGATCGTGGTCGGGCCCATCCTGGGGTTCACTGTCTCGGTCCCGGGCCTCGTCGGCGGGGCGGGGCGCGGCGACCTGCGCGTCGCCTCCTTCAACACGGGGAGCCGCCCCATGAGCATGGATCGAATCAAGGGCTTCGTGGCCGAGGCCCGGCCCGACGTGCTCGCGCTGCAAGAGTGCGGCGTGCCCGAGCCGGAGCTGACAGCGGCCTTTCCGGGGTGGTTCGTCCACGTCGACCGCGGGATGTGCCTGGTGAGCCGGCACCGTATCCTCGAGGCCGAGTCCAGGGATCGCCGCGATGTCTGGGACGCGGGAGGCCACGGCGCCATCCTCCGCTATGCGATCGCGCTGCCGGACCGCGCGACAGTCGCCGCGCCGTCCGGCTCGCCCGGCCCGGGCGCGCCGGAGGCGCCGCAGCCGGAGGCGCAGGTTCCCCCCGGGACGCGCGCCTTCAGCCTCGTCAACCTCCACCTGGAGACGCCCCGCGAGGCGATCGAGGCGCTGATGCACGGCCTGTGGAAGCAGGCAGCGGAGCACGACCGGGTGATCGCGCTGCGCGTGTGGGAGTCCGAGCTTGCCAGGCGGTGGGTGGACGAGGCGCCTTATCCGGCGATCGTCGTCGGCGATCTCAACATGCCTGTCGACAGCGCCATCTACCGCCGCTTCTGGGCGGGATTCGAGAACGCGTTTTCTCGCGCCGGGCTCGGCTTCGGCGCGACGAAGCGGACGCGCTGGTTCGGCATTCGCATCGATCACGTGCTCGCCGCGCCGGGCTGGACGACCGAGCGCGCCTGGATCGGCCCCGATCTCGGCTCGGATCACCTCCCCATCCTGGCGGACCTCCGCTGGACCGGCGCCCTGCCCGGGGGAGATGCCCTGCGCGCGCGGCCCAGGTAGCTCGTCAGCTCAGGAAGGCCTCACCTGGGCCCCTCGTCAGCTCAGCGCCGGGCAGCCGGCTCGGCCGCGGAAATGGGCCCGCCCACCGCGGTGCGGAGCTCGGCCAGCGCCGTCCGGTAGTCGCGCACGAGGCGAAGGAACTTGACGCGCGCGGCGTCACGACGCTCTTCGAGCTTCAGCGCCTCCAGCGCGTCGATCCTCCGGCTGTCGAGCGCGCGCGCGACCTCGACCCCGGCGCGCTCGGCGGCCGGGAGCGCGCGGGCCCTGAACTCCTCGACAAGCACCCCCGCCGCGCGCGCCTCCCGGAGCCTGTCGCGCACCTCCCGCGCCACCCGCTGGACCTCCGCGGCGAGCATCCGCTCGGCCGCGACAGCGTCCGCGTCCGCGGCCTCGATCGCGCTCGAGTGCGTGTCGAAGAGCGGCAGCTCGATCCCCGCCTCGAACGTCCAGCCGTGCGGGTCGCGCGTGGAGGGCGTGAACTCGTAGCCGACCTCGATGAACGAGAGCCACGGCCAGCGCAGCGCGCGCGCGAGCGAGCCCTCCGCGTCCGCGGCGTCGACCTCGGCGGCCGCGAGCGCGATCTCCGGGCGGCTCCGCAGCGCCGCCTCGACCAGCGCCTCCTCGGGCAGGAGCGCGACGAGCGGCGCCGACCCGAGCGGCTCGCCCACGAGGCGCACCGGCGCGTCGGGGTCGAGCCCGACCCGCTCGAGCAGCGCCCCGAGCGCGGCCCGGCGGCGCGCGCGCGGCTCGGCGCTCTCCTCCGTGGCCACCGCGGCCGCCAGCGCCGCCATCGCCTCGTCGACGGCCGTCCCGTGCGCGACGCCGACGAGCGCCCGCTGCTCGTCCGCGAGCTTCCGGCGCGTCGCGGTGACCGCGTCGAGCGCCTCGATCTCGGCGTCGATCAGCATCACGTCGTCGAACAGCCAGCGGACCTCGGCCTCGAGCTCGAGCTCCGCGGTCCGCGTCTCCGCGCGCGCGGCGGCCACGTCCGCGCGCGCGGCGTCCGCTGTCGCGCTGGCCTCGCCGGGCCTGGGCGGGCGCACGCGGACGCCCGCGCTGATGCGCGGCTCCTGGTCGAGATACTGGTCGAGGCGGATCTGCGAGACGCGGATCTCCGGGTTCCTGTAGGTGCCCGCCGACTCGGCGGCGACGCGCGCCCGGGCCGCGACCTCGCGCGCGCCCATCGCCGCGAGCGTCCCGCTCCGCTGCTTCGCCATCGCCACCGCGTCGTCCACGGTGAGCTCGCGCGGCGCGGCCCCGCGCCCCGCGCGCCCGTGCGCGCTCGACTTCGCCTTCGCTTGCGCCTGCGCCTCGCGGTACAGCGCGACCGCCCGGTCACCCGCCTCGAGGCGCGCCGGCGCAGCGCACGCGGCGAGCGAGAGGCACGCGATGGTCGACAGCGCCGACAGCGTCCGCGCGCCGCTCAGCCCTGCCACGGCAGCTCCAGGAACGAGGGCACGTCGGCGCCCGCGTCGAACACGATGAGCAGGTTGCCGGGCGACAGCGAGAGCGAGATCCCCTCGGGCTTCAGGCCCGGAAAGCGCCGCACGAGCAGGGGCGAGAGGACGCCGGCCTGGGGGCGCGGGACGCGGAAGAGCGCCCCCGCGTCGCCGTCGGCGGTGGACGGCGTCGACGTGATCGCGAGCGAGCCGTCCGGGAGGAAGCACAGATCGGAGATCCCGCCCGGGGTGGGCGTGCCGCCGAGCTCGACGTCGACGCGCGCGCGCGCCCACAGCGAGAGCCCGGCGCCTTCGAGCCGCTTCGTGTCGAAGAGCGCGCCCGGCGCGTCGAGCTTCCAGAGGAGCGCGTTGCCCTGCGCGTCGAGCGGCGACTTGAGCCCGAAGTAGAGCGCGCCGTCCCGGTAGACCATGCCCTCGATCTCGAGCGGGCGCGTGCCGCCCGGCAGCCCGAGCCCCGCGAGGACCGCGGGGTCCGCCGCGTCGAGCAGCTCCGCGAGGTGCACCTGGCCGTCGACGCGGAAGCCCCGGCCGTCCGGCTTCAGCCGGAGCAGCGCGGTGCGCGCCGTCTTGCGCTTGCCCTTCGCGCTGTAGCCCTGCGACGAGAGCAGGTACACGTCGCCGCCGTCGCCCGCCGTGATCGACTCGATGTCGACGAGCTGCTTCACGCCTGTCACCGGCACCGGCTCCAGGGCGACGGCGCCGGCGGCGGACATCGCGAACAGCCAGGGCGCGCCCTCGTCGGCCTCGTCCTTGTGACCCGTGTCGTCGCTGACGAGCAGGTACCGCCCCTCCGCGGGGCGGGGCAGGACGCCGGACGGCTCGAAGCGCGACCGCTGCCGCAGCGCGGCCGGGATCGTCATGCGGCGCGCCTCGGAGCCGGCGCGCTGCGCCGCCGCGGGCACGACCGGCGACGCCGACGCCGCGGGATCGCCAGGCGCGGCCTGCGCGACGGGAACGGCGGGCAAGCCCGGCGCGGCGGGCAAGACCGGCTCGTCGGCCCCCGACGGGCGCTCGAAGGTGACCTCGAACGCCTGGCCGGCGAGCAGATCGACCGGGTGATCGAGCGCGATCTGGACGTCGCGGCCCCACGCCGGGAGGTTCAGCGAGGCCCAGCAGCGCGTCGGCAGCTCGAGCACCACCGGACCGACCGTGATGGCCCTGCCGATGAGCGGCGCCCCGCTCCGGCCGCGCACCCAGGCCTTCGCGACGTCGCCCGCCTGGACGTCGAGCGCCGCGCGCTCCGGGACGCAGGCGACGATCCGGCCCCTCGAGCTGACGAGCTCGACGATCGGATCGCCCGGCACGGCCACGTCGCCCGGCCGCTTGCGGATCGCGGCGACGCGCCCGGCGTGCGCCGCGCGCAGCACGGTCTGCGAACGCAGCATCTCGAGCTGCTCGACCTCCCGCCTCGCCACCGCGAGATCCGCCTCGATCTTCGCCGTCTGCGGGCCCGCCTGCTCGCGGAGCTTCTTCCGGCGCTCCTCGGCCGCCGCGATCTGCGCGCGCAGGAGCTGGATGGTGTGGGGCTTCTCGCGCGCGATCGCCGCGACGCCGGCGCGCTGCACGTCGAGCGAGCCCAGATCGTCGATGCTCGCCTGCCGGTCCTCGACCAGCCGCTTCACCCGGGAGATCTCGCCGGCCAGCACCTCGCCCTCGGCGCTCGCGCGGCGCTGCTCTTCGACCTCCCGCGCGAGATCGCGCTGCAGCCCCTCGACGTTCGTCGCGATCTCCTCCTCGAGCCGCGCGAGCTCCGCGGGGATCATCGCCTGGAGGCGCGCCTCCTCGGCGCGCGCCAGCGCGAGCTCCGCGTCGACCGAGCCGCTGTCGAGCGTGACGATCACCTGACCCGGCGCCACCTCGGCCCCGACCTCGACGTCGATCGACCTCACGCGCCCGGCCTCGACCGCGGCGATCGCCTCGATGTCGGACTGCGCGAAGGCGACGATGCCGCCGCTCGGCCCGGTGGAGAAGTAGAGCCAGGCCGCGAGGCCGAGGGTGCCCGCCATCGTCAGCGCGGGGACGGCGGAGGAGATCGCGGATCGAGTTCGCCCGGAGATGTTCATCAGAGGTCCAGCGTCGGTTCCTGGAGCATCAAGCTCACGTCCTCCACCCCGGGCAGGCCCTGCAGGCTGGTCACGAGGGGGACGCGCATGTCGGGGTGGTGCACGCTGATCTGGTAGGCGTGCTCCATGACGGTGCCCTGCGCGGCCTCGCGCAGGGTCACGAGGGAGAAGCTGCGGCAGTGATCGCGGAGGATGGTCGTGATCGCGCCGGAGATGTCCGCGCCCGCCTGCCCGGCCGGCGCGACGAACCGGAGCAGCCCATCCGGCTGCTTGCGCGATCCGTAGCCGGTCACGTGGAGCAGCAGCGACGCGCCGGCGAACATCCCCGCCCCCGCGATCGCCGCGCCGTAGGCCTGCGCGCCGCTCGCCATGCCGATCGCGAGCGACGCGAAGACGAACACGACGTCGCGCGGATCGCGCATCGTCGTGCGGAACCGGATCGCCGAGACGCCCCCCGCGATCCCGATGCCCGCCGCGATGTTGTTGCCGACGGCGAGCATCAGCGTGCACGTGATGATGCTGCCCATCGCCATGCTCTGGACGATGGTCCGCGAGTACGAGAGGCCGCGGAACGTGAGCATGTAGACGCCGGCGATGCCCTGCGTGAGCCCGAACGCGACCAATAGGGCGATGAGCGCCTTGCGCCACTCGACGGCCCCGCCGTGCGAGAGCGTCGCCAGTACGTCCATCACAGCTGCAGCCCTCCCTCGGCCCGGGCCCCGCGCACCTCCGGGAGCGTGAGCTGCGCGGTCACGCTGTAGCAGTACTTGGAGAACGAGCGCCGGACGAGCTCGAGGCGCCGCACGAGCGCCACCATCCACGCGGGCGGCATGCGCTCGAACTTGAGCTCGAGGACGCAGACCGGCTCGTACGTCGACGTCTGCACGGGGTGGTCGACGGGGCGCCACCCCCCGCGGAGGGGCGCCTCGAGATCCAGCTTCTCCCTGCGCTGGCACACGATCTTCCGGTCGAACGTCAGGCGCGCGTAGCGGTCGATCGTGCTCTCGTAGGCCTCGCGCTCGTAGTCGACGAGCATCCTGGGCTTCAGGTCGTGGCGGTGGACCGCGGTGATGAACTTCTCCGTGCCCTTCCGCACGTGGGGCGGGAGCTTGTCGAGCACGGCGGGGCTGCTGCTCGTGAGCAGCTCTTGCCAGCCGTCCGCCGACACCGACGCGCGCGACTTGATGATCACATCCTGCACGCGCCGCTTCACCTCGAGGAAGACCGGGCTGTTCTTCCCGGGGTAGGTGCGCACCCGCACCTTGAAGCGATCCCGCTGCTCGCGGTCGTTGGCCCAGTAGAGATCGAACCCGGTCGTGTCGAGGTAGAGCGACCGGATGCGGTACACGCCGCGCTCGTCCGCGTACCGGTCCCGCCGGCCTACCGCGCAGGCCGTCGCGCGGATCTCCGGGATGAGCCGTTCGGGCACCAGGTACTTGAACTCGTATCGTTCGATGAGGTCCAAGAACGCCGCCCTCCTCGAGCGTGAAGGCGAGGCCCGCGGCGGCGCGGACCTCGAGGGTCAAGGCAAGGCCCGCGGCACCACCGCGAGCGTCACAAAATTGTTACTGTACAACGGTGATAATGACACAAAGAACGCCGAGCGCTGCAAGCGGAATCCATCGCAAGACCCCGAGATCCCCGCGCTTTCCCGGTGGATTTCATTCGACGCGCACAGTTACAGCGCCAGCGCTGGCGCGGCGCTCGGCGGGGCTCGGGCTGGCGCTGGCGCTGCTCGTCTCGGGCTGCCAGGGCTCGGGTCCGCCGGCGCCCCTGCGGAGCTCCGGCTGCCCTCGTTGCGGCGCTGTCGCGCGGGTCGGCGACCTGCCGAAGGGCGACCTCGACGAGTGCTCGGGCCTGGTCGCGGGCGGGGCGCACCCGGACGCCCTCTACCTCCACAACGACTCCGGCGACGGCCCACGCTTCTTCGCGATCGGGCTCGACGGCGCGCTGCGGGCAGAGATCGAGGTGGCCGGCGCGGCGGCGGTCGACTGGGAGGACGTTGCGCGGGGCCCGTGCAGCGCCGGCGGGGGGAGCTGTCTGTTCTTCGGAGATATCGGGGACAACGACCGCGAGCGCGATCGCTATGCGTTCTACGAGGTGAAGGAGCCCGACGCGCTCGATGGAGCGCCGCGCTCGCTGACCGCGGAGGTGATCCCGTTCGCGTACCCCGACGGGAGCGACAACTCGGAGACGCTGCTCGTCCACCCGATCACCGGGGCGATCACCGTGGTGACCAAGGTCAAGAAGAAGGGTACGTCGGGCGTCTACGAGCTGCCGGCGAGGCCCGCCGCCGGCGCCACAGCGACGCTCGTCCGGGCGGGCTCGGTCGAGGCGCCGACGGGGAACGCGCGCTTCACGGGGGGCGACGTGCACCCGGACGGCACCGGCGTGCTGCTCCGCACCTCTACCCACGTATTCTTCTATCCGATGACGCCGGACCAGACCGTGGCCCAGGCGCTGGCCGGGATGCCGTGCGACATGCCGGTGGCCGATGAGGAGCAGGGCGAAGCGATCGCATGGCTGCCCGGCGGGTGGGACTACGTGACGATCGGCGAGGGGAGCGAGGCGCCGATCCACCGCGTCTCCTGCGAAGCGCCCTGAGCGCCGCCGGCCGACTCGGTCCCTCCGGCGAGGTCCTCGCTCACCTCGTTGGGCTAGAGTCCTTCGTTGAGCCCGAGGCCGCTGACGTCGGGCACAGGGATACACGCCGCCCGCGCCGTCGCCGGTGTGGATGGTAAGAGTCCAGTGTCCATGTTATTATTTGCCATGACTGAAATTCACGCCTCACGCCGCGCGCGCATGGTCTTGCTGAGCCTGGCGCTCCTTGGCTGCGGCGATAGCGAGGACGACGGCAAGGGCAGCGGAGACCCCGGGGCCACGAGCCGCGGCGCCGGCGGGGCAGGGGGGAGCGGGGGTGATGGCGGGAGCGGCGGCGGTCCAGCCGCGCTCGACCCGCGCGTCGAGGCCTGTTTGCGGATCAACGCATGTGACGCGGACGGCGGGACGCCGGTGGGACTCCATGCTTGCCTGGGCCACGCGCTCGACGAGCGGTGGGCGTGGGCGACCGTCGGTCCGGGGCGGCTCGGCCTCGCGGCCATGCAATGCAAGCTCGCGGCGACCGACTGCGCCGGCGTCCGCGCGTGTACGCCGGCGGCCGGGGACTTCGCCGCGGCATGCAGCGAGAGGGCCGGCTCCGATCTGTGCGAGGGCGATACGTGGGTGTTCTGCGACGACATGGGCGCGCCGATCGCCGCGATGGACTGCGCGGCGGCCGGGCTCTCCTGCACGTCCGAGCTCTTCGCCGGATGCGGGGCCGAGCCGTGCGACTACGCCACCACGCCGCCGGCGTGCGATCCCGAGGACAAGGACGTGCTCATCGAGTGCAGCGCGGCCGGCTTCCTGACCCGGGTCCACTGTCCGGCGGCACATGCGATCTCGGCAGCGACGAGGCGTGCGACGGCGCGCTCCTCCGGTTCTGCGACGGGGGGACGCCGGCGGCGATCGACTGCCGGGCCGCTGGCTACACCGGCTGCGCCGCGGCCGAGCAGGGCGGGCGCACGGTCGCTCACTGCACGCCGTGACCCGACCCGCGGAGGTGCGGTGATCGCGCATCTCGGATTCTTGATCGCCAGCAGCGCTCGATGCCGCGATCACCGCCGCGGCGATCCACCTGTTCGACGGCACCATGGAGGGGCAGGCGCGCATCCCGACGTGCTCTCCTGCGTCGCGGCCGCGGGTGACATCGGCGGCGCCCTGCGTTAGCATCGCTCCCCCGGTGAGCAGCCCCCACGCCTCGCCTCGCACACCGCCGCGAGGTGGCGCGCGCGACGGAGCCTACATCAAGGAGAACCAGGTGCGACACGGTGCGATCTTGGGCGCGGCGTGGAAGCTGATCTGCATCGCGGTCGCGAGCGCCGCTTGCGATCCCGTGGTCAGGTCGTTCGACGGCGAGGCCGCCTCCACGGGCGGCCCTGCCGAGCCCGAAGGCGAGTGCGGTGACGGCCGGGTCGATCCGGGCGAGGTCTGCGAGGACGGCAACACCACAGACGGCGACGGCTGCGACAGCAACTGCACGCCCACCGGGTGCGGCAACGGCGTCGTCAGCGAGGCCGAGGGGTGCGACGACGGCAACACAAGAGACGGCGACGGCTGCGACAGCAACTGCACGCTCACCGGGTGCGGCAACGGCGTCGTCACGCGCGGTGAGACCTGCGACGACGGCAACACAAGAGACGGCGACGGCTGCGACAGCAACTGCACGCCGACGGGCTGCGGCAACGGCGTCACCACCAAGGCCGAGGCGTGCGACGACGACAACCGCGAGGACGGCGACGGCTGCGACAGCAACTGCACGCCCACCGCGTGCGGCAACGGCATCGTCACGACCGGCGAGCTGTGCGACGGTGAGGAGCGCTGCCGCGAGGACTGCAAGGCGCTCGTCTACCTCCCGACCGACGTCCGCGGCATTCGCAAGTTCGCCGGCGGCGAGCCGTTCCTCCTCGGCTTTTTAGCGATCAAGTCGGGCACGGAAGACCGCACCGTCGCGGAGTTCAGCCTTGGCGAGCTCCCGCCGACGAGCACCTCCGTGCAGCTCTCGATCGATCTGCAGAACATCGACGAAGGGGGGACCGAGGGGTCGATCGACGTCTACTGGTACTCCGCAGACGGCGTCGTCAACCCGGACGACTTCAATGCGGGCGAGCACTACAGCAGGCTGCCGGCCAGCGCGTCTTTCCAGACGGTCTCCGTGGACGTGAGCTCCCTGGTGGCGACCCTGCGCATGGGGTTCTCGTCCCTCGGCGTCCGTCTCTCGACGGCGACAGCCGACCGTTACAACCTCGATCAGCAAAACGCGCAGCCGCCGCGCCTCGAGGTGCTCTCGAGATAGCGCGGGCGCCAGGCGCTTGCGGCGGCGCGCAGGCCGCTCCGGGGGGCGCGCGCTCCGGCGTTCCAGAGCCGCTTTCCGTCATCCACCGTCGTCGTCCCGGATCGTGCCCCCTGGTAGACTGGAGCCGAGATCGATCGTTTGCCCATCTCCTTGGCTTCGGAGGTTCCATGTCCTCTCGTTCTCGCGCGCTCCCGCCCGCGCTCGCTGCCCTCGGCGTCGCCGCCCTCGTCTCGCTCCCCGGGCAGGCGCGCGCCGACAGTCCCTACGCGATCTCCGGCGGGCTCTTCATGTCGCTCTCGTTCGGCCAGCAGCTCGCCTTCGGCCTGGGCGCGGATCTCCGCGCGACGGCCCTCCTGAACACCGGCAGGCCGTCCCGCGCGGGGGAGATGGGACTCGGTCCGTTCGCGCAGGCGACATGGCTCAACTTCTCTGCCGGCCGCTTCGCGGCCGGCATCCACGGCGGCAGCGATCTCTCCGACGACTTCAGCGATACCCCCTACAGCATCGACGGCGAGCTCGGATGGACGTACCGCACCCGCTATGACGACGCGCTCCCGGGGCAGCACGGCTTTCACGTCGGTGTGATGAGCGCCGTGTTCAGCCCGGTGGCCCTCGATGTCTCGGCGCGCGCTGCCATCCCGCTGTCGGGCGAGCCGTTCGTCCCCGAGGGGACGTTCGGCCTGGGCCTCCGCGTCACTCCGCCGTTCGGGGTGCGGTCCGAGATGATCGACGGCCGGCCGCTGCGCACCGCGGAGGGGGTCGTGCTCCCGCCGGCGCTCGCGCTGGGTCCTGCGGCCGTGCGTCCGGCGCGGCTCGATCGCGCGACCCGGGCCGCGCTCGCGGGCGCGTGGCTGGACAGCGCGCGGGCCGAGTGCGGCTCGATCCCGGCGTTCCTCGCGCTGGCGCGGGATCTCGCGGCCGTCGGCGCGCCCGCGTCGCTCGTGGCGCGGGCGCTCGCCGCGCTCGGCGATGAGGTCCGCCACGCGGCGCGGTGCAGCGAGATCGCGAGCGCGCTCGCGGGGTGGCGCCTCAGGCCGGCGCTGCTCCCGCCCCCGCCGGCGCGCGACGCGGACCGGCGCGCGGCGCTCGTGCGGATGGCGCTCGAGGCGTGGCACGACGGCTGTCTCGGCGAGGGCGCGGCGGCGGCCCGGGCGCGGCTGTCGCTCGCGGGGGCGTCCGACGGGGCCGTGCGCGCCGCGCTCGGCGAGATCGCGCACGACGAGGCGCAGCACGCCGAGCTCGGGTGGCGCGTTCTCGCCTTCTGCCTCGCCGAGGGCGGCCGCGAGGCGCGCGAGGCGATCGGCGACGCGATCGCCGGGCCCGCGCCCGCGCCGCCCGGGGACCACGTGGAGGTCGAGGGCGAGCGGGAGGAGACGCAGGCCTTCGGGCAACTCCGGCGCGCGCAGGCCGACGCCGCCTGGGACGAGACGTGGGCGGCGGCGCGGCGCGACGGGGAACGGATGCTCGCCGCGGCGTGAGCGGCGGCGGCGAGCGCGCGCGAGAGCCCGTCCTGTGATGGCACGCGGGCGATGTGGCGTGTCGGACACGCGGGTCGATGTGGCGTGTCGGAGAGGATGTGGCGTGTCAGAGGGGCAGACAGGAAAGCAGCTCTTGCGTGCACAACGACCGTGCACGTCGCACCCTGGAATCCCAGGGTGCACCCCTTGCTGACGTCTCTACCGTCGTCGCGCCTGCGCGGCGCACGAGCTCAGGGCGAGAAACCCCAGGGGACCACCGCCCGGCGCACCGTCCTCGTTGTCTCGGCGCCGGAATAAACATGCGTGTGGAGATGGCCCTGGTGCCGCTCGCACCAGAGCGTCGCCCCGCCGCTCTGGTTGCGCGCAGCGAGGCAATCCGGGCAGGGCGGCTCGATCTCGGGGACGCGCCAGGAATCGTCGTGGTGCTTGTTCCGGACGACGCAGACGGGGCACCCCGCGGTACGCACGACGCGCTCGGCGACCGAGCCGAGCACGAGGCGCTGTACGCCCGTGCGCCCGTGCGTGCCCATCACGATCAGATCCGCGTCGATGTGCGCCGCGAGCCAGACGATCTCACGCGCCGGTTCGCCCGTGAGCAGGTGCGTGACCACGCGCTGGACGTGCGCGGGCCGCGACGGCACGGCGAACTCGTTGACGGCGCTGGTCGCGAGCTCCTGGAGCCGCGTCGCGGCGTCCCTGTCCGCCACCGTCACCACATGAACCTCGCCGCCCGTCTCCTCCGCGTTCGCCAGCCACAGCGCGCGGAGGAGCACGCCGCGGCTCGCCGGCGAGAGATCGATCGCCGCCAGGACGTTGAACGGTCGCGCTTCGCTCGAAGGTCTCGACTCCATCGGTTCCTCCCTTGGAATGTCCTCGTGGACGAACCGCGACCACGCAACGTCCGTGCCCCGCGCGGCCGTCCCCGCGCTCAGCTCGCCGCCGGGCCGGCCTTCCGCTGCGCGCTGTCGCAGACCCAGCGGACCACGCCCGGGAGCACGCCCTGCGCGATCGCGCTCACGCGCGAGCCGACGTCGGGGTAGATCTCGAACCGACCGCGGGCCATGCCGTCGGCCATGCTGCGCGCCACCGCGTCCGGCTCCAGCGTCTTCACGTTGCCCGCGATGGCCTTCGTCTCCGCGGGCTTGTGCTGGTTCTCGAACGCGAGCTGCGGCGTGTCGGTGTCGGGCGGCATGCACACGCTCACCCGGACGCCGTGCGGCCACATCTCCGCGCGCAGCGCCTGCGAGAGGCCGATCAGGGCGAACTTGCTCGCCGCGTAGGGCGTGTAGCCGTAGATGCCGATCACCCCCGCCAGCGACGAGACGTTGAGCACATGGCCGCTGCCGCGCGCCACCATCGCCGGCAACACCGCCTTGCAGAGGTGGACGGCGCCGAAGAAATTCACGTCCATCATGCTCCGGAACTCCTCGATCGGCAGATCGAGGAAGCGCCCCGGCATCACGGCCCCCGCGTTGTTCACGAGGTGATCGATCGGCCGCTCGGCGAGCCTCGACTCCATCGCCCGCGCGACGTCCTCCGCCCGGCTGATGTCGAGCTCGAGGACGTCGACCCGCGCCGACGGGTGCTCGCGCCGGATGCCCACAGCCGCCTCGTCGAGGAGGGCGCGGCGGCGCGCGACAAGCGTCACCGCGGCGCCGTAGCCCGCGACGAGCCGCGCGAACGAGAGGCCGATGCCGCTCGAACCGCCGGTGACGACGACGCTCTTGCCCTGGAAGTAAGTTCGGGTGTCCATGCAGGGGCGGAACCTACTCCAGGACAGCGCCCGACGCGAGGCGATCGCGCGGCGCGCGGAAGCACGTCAGCGCGCCCGGCAGCTCAGCGCCCGCGCCGCCGCTCCTTCAGCGCGTCCTTCAGCAGGCTGCCGGCGGCGGCGCCGATCGTCTCGACCCCGATCCTCGCGGCCGCCGTCGACGCCGCCTCGACGGCCCCTCGAAGCGCACGACGGGTCTTCTTCATGACGGCTGAACGAGCTCGACCTCCGGGTGAGCTCTCCCCGAGACGCCATTGGCCAGCTTCGACACGCCCAGCGAGCTCGCCCAGGCCTTCACCTTGCCGGCCACGGTCGTGCAAGCGCTGGACAGATAGCCTCTCGCCTTGCCGCTGCACAATCCGGCCGTGAACACAGCAGCGAGGCTCGTCACGGCGACCACGGGCTTGAGGACCTTCCGACCGAGCTTGCCGAGCTTCTTCTTTTGCTTCTTGGACAGCTTCGTCTTCATGCCGATGAGGCCAGCACGCTGCATGCCATGCATTGGAATTTGAAATGCTGTGACAGCGGTGACGAGCTATCGTGACGCGCGCCCGTGACCAGGGCATTATGCCTCACTGTGGTGAAAATGCGCTGCCTCCGGATCGCACCCGCATCGAGGCCGAGGCTGCCCGCCGGGATGCGTGACGCCTGCCACCTGCGCCCACCCCACGGCGGCCGGGCGAGCCTGCGCGCGCGTCAACCACGCGCGCGCGGCGTGATGTTGTTCAGCTCACATGAGCTGGCCGAGCTCCGGTCCCCGCCGCGCCGCTCGCGCGCGGCCGCTCCGGGCGGAGCCGCTGGCGATCGGCGGCGAGTTCGTTTACTCACCGTTGTAAGCAGGCTCATGCGAGGTCTCAGGTAAGACGGGGCGCCGAGATGCGCGTGGGAGATGTCATCGACCGTCGCTTCCAGATCGAGCGCCTCGCCAGCTCGGGGGGGATGGGCGACGTCTACCGCGCCGTCGATCTGACAACGAACGAGACGGTGGCGCTCAAGGTCCTGCAGCGCCGGGGGCTCCAGGAGGCGGTCCGGTTCGCGCGCGAGGCCGAGGCGCTCGAGGCGCTCACCGCGCTGCGGCACCCGGGCATCGTGCGCTACATCGCGCACGGCGCGACCGAAGCGGGGCAGCCGTTCCTCGCGATGCAGTGGCTCGCCGGCGAGACGCTGACCGAGCGCCTCGCGCGCAAGCCGCTCACGATGAGCGAGAGCCTCGCGCTCGCCTCGACGCTCGCCTCGACGCTCGGCGTCATCCACCGCGCGGGCCTCGTCCACCGCGACCTCAAGCCGAGCAACCTGCTGCTCCCCGGCGGCGCGGTCGAGGGGGTCACCCTCATCGACTTCGGCGTGGTGCGCCTCGGCACCATCGACCGGCACCTCACCATGCCCGGCACGATGCTCGGCACCCCGGGCTACATGGCGCCGGAGCAGGCCCGCAGCGAGCCGGTCATCGACGCGCGCGCCGACGTCTTCTCGCTCGGCTGCGTGCTCTTCAAGTGCCTCACCGGGCGCTCGGCGTTCCAGGGCGCCGACGGGCTCTCGGTGCTGATCAAGGTCATCCTCGAGGATCCGCCGCGCCTGCGGGAGCTGCGCGGGGACATCCCCGAGGCGCTCGACGACCTCGTCGCGCGCATGCTCGCGAAGGCGCCCCAGGCGCGGCCCCGCGACGGCGACGCGGTGGCGGCCGAGCTCCTCGCGCTCGACGAGCTCGGCGCGGGCGCGGTGAGCAGCCGCCCCATGAACACGGTGCGCGGCAGCGAGATCACGACGAACGAGCGCAAGATGATGTGCATCGTGCTCGCGCGCGACGTGACCGGCGACGCCGAGGCGACGCGCTCCCAGGAGGAGGACCTCGAGCGCAGCAAGGCGCTCATCGCCGTCGCCGAGCGGTACCAGGGCGAGCTCGAGATCCTCGAGTCCCGCTCGCCGCTCATCGTGCTCACCGGGGGAGGCGCGCCGACCGACCTCGCGGCGCAGGCCGCGCGCTGCGCCCTCGCGCTGAACGCGCTGCTCGGCTGCGTGCCTGTCGCGCTCGTCACCGGCCGCGCGGAGATCTCCGCGCGGCTGCCTGTCGGCGAGCTCATCGACCGCGCGGTCCACCTGCTGCCGCCCGCGCGCGCGCCCGCCGGCGCGGACGCGGTGCGCATGGACGAGGTGACAGCGGGGCTGCTCGGCTCGCGGTTCGACGTCACGCGCGACAAGGGCGGCCTCCGCCTCCACGGCGAGCGCGAGGCGCTCGCGACGACGCCGCCCCTGCTCGGCAGGCCGACGCCGTGCGTCGGGCGCGACCGCGAGCTCGCGCTCCTCGAGGCAGCGTTCTCGCACTGCGTCGAGGAGTCGACGCCGAGCGCCGTGCTCGTCACCGCGCCCGCGGGCGCCGGCAAGTCGCGCCTGCGCACCGAGCTCCTGCGCCGGCTGCGCGACCGCGGCGAGGAGATCGAGGTGTGGTTTGGGCGCGGCGATCCGATCAGCGCCGGCTCGGCGTTCGCGCTGCTCGCCCCGGCGCTCCGGCGCGCGATCGGCCTGTTCGACGGCGAGCCGATCGAGGCGCGGCAGCGCAAGATCCGCGCGCGCGTGGAGCGGTACGGCCAAGGCGACTCGGCGCGCACGGCGGCGTTCCTCGGCGAGCTCCTCGGGGTGCCGTTCCCCGACGGCGACAGCGTGCAGCTCATGGCGGCGCGGCGCAGCCCGGTGCTGATGAGCGACCAGATCCGCCTCGCCTGGGAGGAGCTGGTCCGGGCCGAGTGCTCGGCGAGGCCGGTGCTGCTCGTGCTGGAGGACCTGCACTGGGGCGATCTGCCGAGCGTGATGCTCGTCGA
The DNA here is from genome assembly GCF_051519835.1 of Sorangium sp. So ce176. Taxonomy (NCBI): domain Bacteria; kingdom Pseudomonadati; phylum Myxococcota; order Polyangiales; family Polyangiaceae; genus Sorangium; species Sorangium sp. So ce176. The sequence continues at coordinate 6,346,091 of NZ_CP150371.1, read as the reverse complement.
CTCGGCGCTGCGCAACCTCGGCGACCAGCGGCTCATGGTGCTCGCGCTCGGCCGGCCCGAGGTGCACGAGCTCTTCCCGAAGCTCTGGGCGGGGCGCGGGGTGCACGAGGTGCAGCTCTCGGGGCTGCCGCGCCGAGCGAGCGAGCGGCTCGTGCGGCAGGTGCTCGGCGAGGACGTGGCGCCGGAGCTGCTCGCGATGATCGTCGACCGCGCGGACGGCAACGCGTTCTACCTCGAAGAGCAGCTCCGCGCCGTCGCAGACGGCAAGGGCGCCGACCTGCCCGAGACGGTGCTGGCGATGGTGCAGGCGCGCATCGAGGCGCTCGACGTCGAGGCGCGGCGCGTGCTGCGCGCGGCGAGCGTCTTCGGCCAGACGTTCTGGCAGGGCGGCGTCTCGGCGCTCGTGGGCGGGGGGCAGGTGGCGTCGAAGCTCGTCGAGCTGGAGCAGCGCGAGGTGATCGCGCGGCGCGGCGAGGGGAGCCTGCCAGGCGAGGTCGAGTACAGCTTCCAGCACGCGATCGTCCGGGAGGCGGCGTACGGGATGCTGACCGAGGGCGACCGGCGGCTCGGGCACCGGCTCGCGGGCAACTGGCTCTCGCGGGCGGGGGCGGCGGACGCGATGGCGCTGGCGGAGCACTTCGAGCGCGGCGGCGAGCTGTCGCGGGCGGCGTCCGCGTACTGCCGCGCGGCCGAGCAGGCGCTCCGCGCGCAGGACCTCGCGGCGGCGATCGAGCGGGCCGAGCGCGGGATCGCGTGCGGCCCCACGCCGCACACGCTGGGCGCGCTGCGCCTCGTCGAGGCCGAGGCGCACGTGTGGCGCGGGGAGCTCGCGCTCGCGGAGCAGCGCGGGATCGAGGCGGTGGACCGGCTCCAGGCCGGGTCGGCGGCGTGGTTCTCGGCGCTCAAGCAGGTGGCTGTCGCCGCGGGCAAGCTGGGCGGCTTCGAGCGGGTGGAGCGCTGGATGAGCGTGGCGCAGGCCGCCGAGGCGGCGGCGGAGGGCGCGCTCGTGGCGAAGCACATGTGCCTCGGCGAGGGCGCGCTGCTGCTCGTGTTCGGCGGGCGCTACGCGTTCGCGGACGCGCTGATCGAGGCGGTCGAGGGCGACGGGACCGACCTCGCGGAGCGGGAGGTCGAGGTGGCGGCGCGGCTGCACGAGGTGCGGTCGGTGCGGGCGCTCGTGAACGGCGATCCGGGCGCGTGCCTGGCGGGGCTCCGGGCGGCGCTCGCGGCGTTCGAGCGCGCGGGCGACCGCGGCAACGCCTGCGCGGTCCGGATGAACGTGGGCTACATGCACGCGGAGCTCGGCGATTTCGCGGGCGCGGAGGAGGTGCTGCGCAGCGCGCTGGCGGGCGCCGAGGGGATGGGGCTGCACGAGCTGGTGGCGGCGACGCTGAGCAACCTGGGGCACGTCCTCGGCTACCAGGGGCGGATCGACGAGGCGCAGCGGACCGAGCGGGAGGCGATCGCGCTGTCGCAGCGGCTCGGGGATCCGCGCCAGGAGGGGAGCGCGCGGACGTACCTCGCGCGGATCGCGCTGATCGCGCGGGATTACGAGGGGGCGGAGCGGGAGGCCCGGACGGCGGCGGAGGTGCTGCAGAGCGCGCCGCCGCTGCGCGCGGCGGCGGTGGCGGAGCGCGCGCGGGCGCTGCTCGAGATGGGGCGGTTCGACGAGGGGCTGTCGGCGGCGGGGGAGGCGTTCTCGATGCTGAGGGCGATCGGGGCGATCGAGGAGGGGGAGTCGTCGGTGCGGCTCGTGTACGCGGAGGCGCTGGCGGCGAACGGGATGGAGGCGGACTGCGCGGCGGCGATCGCGGCGGCGCGGGAGCGGCTGCTGGAGAGGGCGGGGAAGATCAGTGATCCGGTGTGGAGGGAGCGGTTTCTGACGCTGCCGGATAACCGGAAGACGCTCGCGATGGCGGAGAGGTGGCTGGAGCACCGGACGGCGTGAGGGGGCGCGAAGGAGAGAGAGAGATTTGAACCACAGAGGCACAGAGGGCACAGAGGAGAGAGAAGAAGCTTTTAAGCTCTTCTCTCCTCTCCCCTCTGTGCCTCTGTGGTTCGTCTCTCTCTGATCCGCTCTCGGACCAGCCTGCGGGCGCTCAGTCGTCGCGGGGCTCCACGGGGAGGCCGGCGTTCTTGCGGAGGGTGGCGCGGAGGGCGTCGAACGCCTCGCTGTAGGTCTTCTGGGCGGCGGCGATGCGCTCGTCCATGGCCTCGTCGATCTGCTTCGCCTGGGTCGCGGAGGAGTCGAGCATCGCCTTGCTGCGGCCGAGCTCCTCGATGCGCGCGTCCGAGGCCTTCCGCTCCTCGTCGGTGCGCTTGCCGGACGACTGGAACGCGCGCTCCGCCGCGATGGCCTCGTCGATGGACACCTTGATCGCCTCGATCTCCTCGAGCATCCGGCGCAGCCGCAGCTTGTGCTCGACCATGTCGATGTGCACGAGGTAGCTCGTGAAGCTCACGGCGTCGGCCTGCTTCTCGAGCGCCGCGGCGTTCTCCTTGCCGAGCGAGGCGCGGTGGCGATCGATGCGGCGGTGCGCCTCGTTGCGGTCGCGGACGTACTTCTCTAGCTGGCGCTCGACGCCCTCCGCGAGCGCGTGGGACGTGGCGCCGGTGACGTCGACGTCGCAGCCCTTCTGCTTGACGACGTACTGCGCGGCGCCGCTCACCTTGCGGGTGAGGTCCTCCTTGTTGTCGTTGAAGAACGCCACGGCGCCGTCCACGGCGCGCACGCGCTCCACGTAGTCGTAGCTCCGGCCGGCGGCGTCCGCCTGCTCGATGACGTCGACCACCACCTTCCAGTCCGGCTCCTTGAGCTGGTCCGGGTAACCCTGGAACTGGTCGGCGGTGCGCTTCGCGATGTCCTCGCGATCGCTGAGCGACGTGGCCGTGGCCTGCAGCTCGGCCGGATAACGCTCCGCGTAGCCGCTCTGCGACGCCGAGGAGGCGATCTCGGGCTCCGGCTTGGGGGCGCTACAACCAAGCGCAAAGAGGTGGCCGGCCAGGAAGAGCGCACCGGCGACGAGGCGGGGTCGGTTCATAAGCGCACGCCTATACTCCAACTCCACCCCGGCCGGTCCACCTCGCGCGCCCTCCGGGCGCCATCGAGGAGACCTGATATCCGGAAGGGCCGATCGGGAGATCGCGCGCGCCGGGAGCGGCAGACAGCGCACGTGGGGCGCGCGCCGCGAAACACGGCGATCACGCCTCGGATCGGTCGTGGACCAGCAGGCCTTCGGCGAGATCGTTCCGTTCCAGGCCGTCTATCGTCAGGTTGAAAATATCCACCCTGCCTGCGGAAGGCGCGGGGCGATGCGCCGTGACGGAGAGCTCGCGCCGCGAACCCCGCGGCGCGCAGCGCGCGAAGCAGCTCGCCAGGGTACCGGAATCGCTTCCCTTTTCGTCACACCCTTGGCATCGTCGCGGTTCTGTCCGGCACGGCCGGTCGGTGCTCGAGACGCCGGAAGACGGCTGTTCGATCTCGGCACCTCGGGCGCCGGAGCCGGTCATGGCGGCGTTGAATCCCTTCGCGAGAGGATGTGCGGCATGGGAGCTTTGAAAGACAAGGTCGTCATCGTCACCGGCGCGAGCTCGGGCATCGGCAGGGAGACGGCCGTCGCGCTCGCCGCCGAGGGCGCCAGGGTCGTCGCGACCGCGCGGCGCGAGACGCGGGGACGCGCGCTCGTCGACGAGGTCACGGACCGCGGCGGAGAGATCACCTGGGTCACCGCCGACATGCGGGTCGAGCGCGACATCAAGGCGCTCGTGGACGCCGCGCTCTCCACGTATGGCCGCCTCGACGGGAGCTTCAACAACGCGGGCTGCGGCAATTTTGCGCCGCTCGCCGAGACGACCAACGACGACTACGACCTCGTGATGGACACCAACCTTCGCGGCACGTTCTGGTGCATGAAGCACCAGATCAAGGCGATGCTCGCGGGGGGCGGGGGCTCCATCGTCAACTGCGCCTCGGTGGCCGTGTCGCGCTTCTACCCCGGGCTCTCCGCCTACAGCGCCGCCAAGGCGGGTGTCGTCGCGATGACGCGCACCGCCGCTGTCGAGTACGCGCAGAAGGGCATCCGCGTGAACGTGGTGAGCCCAGGCATCATCGAGTCGGACATGTCCAGGGAGGGCTTCCACCTCGACCAGCCCGCGGGCCGCGCCTTCGCCTCGTCGCTCCACGCGATGAACCGCGTCGGCAAGGTCGAGGAGGTGGCCGCGACCGTCGCGTTCCTCCTCAGCGACAAGGCGTCGTTCATCACCGGCCAGGACCTCGCCATCGACGGCGGCAGCCTCTCGGCGGCGTGGCCCGTGAACTACGCGGGCGCCGGCTGAGCCGCGCTCGGCCGCAGAGCCCGGCCCCGCCGCGGCCCGGGGCATAGCGACGTGTGCCGGGCGCACCATACTGCGGCCATGCGTCAGCCTGAACCTGAAGCGGCGCCGCTCCCCGCGGCCGCGGATCGCGGGCGGCCGGCGGCCTCCCGCCCGGCGCTGCTGCGCGCGCTCCGCCACCGGAACTACCAGCTCTTCTTCTCCGGGCAGCTCGTCTCGCTGGTCGGCACCTGGATGCAGTCGGTCGCGCAGTCGTGGCTCGTCTACCGCCTGACGGGCTCGTCGCTGCTGCTCGGCACGGTCGGGTTCGCGACGCAGATCCCGGTGTTCGTGCTCGCCCCGATCGGGGGCGCGGTGGCCGACCGGCTGAGCCGCCACCGCATCCTCGTCGCCACGCAGTCGGCCGCGATGGTGCTCGCGCTCGGGCTCGCCGCGCTCACGATGAGCGGGCGCGTCGAGGTCGCGCACATCCTCGGGTTCAGCGTGCTCCTCGGCGTGGTGAACGCCTTCGACATCCCGACGCGGCAGGCGTTCGTCGTCGAGATGGTGGGCCGGGAGGACCTCGCGAACGCGATCGCGCTGAACTCGTCGATGTTCAACGGCGCGCGCATCGTCGGGCCGGCGGTGGCGGGCATCCTGGTCGGCGCGATCGGCGAGGCGTGGTGCTTCCTCGCGAACGGGCTGAGCTTCCTCGCTGTCATCGGGAGCCTGCTGGCGATGCGCGTCCCGCCCCGGCCGCCCGCCGCGGCGCGCGCCTCGGCGCTCGCGGAGACGGCGGCGGGCTTCCGGTTCGTGGCGCGCACGCGGGCGGTCCGCGCGCTCCTGCTGCTGCTCGGCGTCGTGAGCGTCACCGCGATGCCGTACGCGGTGCTGATGCCGATCTTCGCCGACCGGATCCTCCGCGGCGGGGCGCAGGGGCTCGGCATCCTGATGGGCGCGTCGGGCGTTGGCGCGCTGCTCGGCGCGCTGGCCCTCGCGAGCCGCAGGCGGCTGAGGGGCCTGGGCCACTGGGTCGCCGGGGCGTGCGCGGGGTTCGGGGTGGCGCTCGGGCTGTTCGCGCTGTCGCGCTCGTTCTGGCTCTCGGCGGCGCTGCTCGTGCCCGTGGGCTTCTCGATGATGGTGCAGATGGCGGGGTCGAACACGCTCGTGCAGGCGATGGTGCCGGACGCGCTGCGCGGCCGCGTCATGGCGGTCTACGCGATGATGTTCATGGGGATGGCCCCGCTCGGCGCGCTGCTCGCGGGCTGGCTCGCGGACCGGATCGGCGCGCCCGCGACGGTCGCCTCCGGCGGCGCCTGCTGCGTTGTCGCGGCGGCGGTGTTCGCGACGAGGCTCCCCGGGCTGCGGCAGGAGGCGCGGGAGCTCATCATCGCGCAGCAGATGGCCGCCGGGACGCCGTCGGAGCAGCTCACGCAGGCGGTCGCGGTGCGGGCCTCGACGGGCGAGCAGGACGCGGCGCGGCCGGCGTGAGCGCGGGCAGCGGGCGGGGCCGGCGCGCGCCGGCACCTGGCGTGCACGCAGCGAAGCGCGGCGCGCCGTGTGCGGGAGATGCACGGCGCGCGTCGGCCGAGGGAGGGGAACCATGGGGCGCGATGACAAGCCGCGGTCTGAACCGCAGGCGCAGGGCAAGGGGCGAGTCGACGAGGTCGATCAGTCGAAGGGGATCTTCCGGCTCGACGGGCCGCATCCGAAGGACGCCGAGCTGCGCGCGCCGGGCACGCTCGGCGGCGGTCCCTACGAGGAGTCGGGGCGCGGAGGCCCTGCCGGCTCGCTCGAGCGGCGGGATCCCAGCGTCACGGCCGCAGGCGCGGCCCCGCAGGAGGAGCCGCCGGAGGCGGAGGGCGGCGCGGCTGAAGCGGAGGAGGCGCAGCCGGTGGGGGCGCTGCCGCAGCACGTGGAGCAGAGCCCGGAGGAGCGCAGGCCCGCGGGGCAGGGGTAGGAGGGGGCGCGGAGCTGCGCCCCGGGGGGTCGCCTGGGCCGGGGGCGTGGAGCTCGACGAGGGCCAGCGGCAGGCGGTCGACGCGCTGCTGGACGAGGCCGATCGCATCGCCCTGCTGAAGGCCAGGTCGAGCGCGATCGCGCCGGCGCCTCGCGCGCTCACCGCCGCGCGGCCGTGGCGCTCGCGACGCCGAGGGCGACGTACTTGCTGAAGGTGCCGAGCACGCCCATCTTGCCGCGGAAATTCGTCATGAGCCGGTCGGGCAAGACCAGCTCGTCGAGCAGGAAGCCGCTGAAAGCGGACAGCGCGCCCGTGAGCGCGTCGCTGCGCCGCCCCGCCGCGTCGAGCGCCTTCTCGTAGCCGATACCCCACACGAGCAGACCCCCGGCGAGCGCCGCGATGCCGACAGGCGTGACGACCGGATCGAACCGGTCGCTCACCCGCCGCCCCCCGACCCCTACCGCCGTCGCCATCGCGTTCATGGACGCCCACGGCGACCCGCGCTTGAGGGTCGACGCTGCCATCATCGTGCACATCGTCGCCGCCGTCATCACGGCGCCGGTCCGCAGCCCGCGCGTGACGATCTCGCGCGCCGAGGTCGCCTGCCGAGGGCGCTGCTCCGCTGCGGGAGGCGCCGCTCGCGGGGCCTGGGGCATCGCCTCGGGCGGCAGGGCGGTCGCTTCCGGCGGCAGCGCCGTCGCCTCGGGCGGCAGGGCGGCCGCTTCCGGCGGCACGGCCGTCGCCTCGACGCGGGAAGACGTCCCCTGGGAGGGAGGGATCAGCGCCTCCGACTGGTCCGTTCCCGTGCCGCCCTGGCGGCCGACATGAAGGTAGTCCTCGCGGCCATCGTGGTACGTGTAGGGGACCGGCCTGGGACCCTGGTGCTCCGGCTCCGACGTGCCTGCAGCGTGTTCCGGGTTCATTCGATTATCCATCTGGCACCTTTCAGCAGTTTCTTCGAAACGGTTGAGCCAGGGCATGTGCCAGCGCCGTGCCAGTCCCGATCTGGCCAGTCGAGAGGGGCTGGACCGCGATAAACAACCGTCGGCAGCACCACCGAAAGGCCAGCGCCTTGAAGCTGGAAGGCAGGTGCTCGGTCGGCCGGTTGTCCGTCCGCGCCGGCCACATGCCGTGGTTTGGCGCTCGCATGACGGCGCCGCGGAGGAGCCGATGAGCACAGCCCGCCCGTTCGCGACCGAGGCCACCACGAAAACATCGCGCGCCGTGAAGAGGGCGGGGGTGCTCTTCGGCATGGGCGCGGGCGGCCTCATCGATGGCATCCTGTTTCATCAGCTCCTCCAGTGGCACCACCTGATCTGCTTCAGCTGCCACCCGGGGGCGACCATCGAGGACGTGAGGAAGAACATCTTCGCAGACGGGCTGTTTAGCGCCGTCGCATTCGGTCTCACCGTGGCAGGAGTCAGCAAGCTCTGGAGCGCGCTGCGCACCGGCGGGGAGCTCTTGCCCGGACGGGTGTTCTGGGGCGCCGCCGCCGTGGGCTGGGGGGTGTTCAACGTTGTCGAGGGGGTGATCGACCATCACCTCCTCGCGATTCACCACGTCCGTCCAGGGCCGGGTGAGCTGGCCTGGGACCTGGCGTTCCTCGCGTTCGGCGCCCTGCTCGTGCTCGGCGGCCTGCGCCTGATGCGCGAGACGACCCCCGGCGCGCCGGGGCGGCCGTCAGCGCGATGATCGGCCCGGCGTCGGGCCGATCATCCGTCGGAAGGGCGTCCCTCGCCCTCGACCCAGGCCAGCTGGGCAAGGCGTCGCAGCAGCGCCAGCGAGGGCGCCCGCGGGGCCGTCTCCAGCGACGGGAAGGCGCAGGTGAGCTGGACCGCGGCGAACGGCGCCCTCCTGGCGACGAGCAGCTCGCAGTGGCCGCCGAACACCGCCGGGTTCCGCGGCGTCGTGTGGGTGTCCAGCGAGAGCCCCTCCGGCAGCTCCGCGAGCGCCCGCTGCAGGTCGTCGAGCTCCTCGGGCGCGAGGCGCCGCGCGCGGGGGTCTCCGGCGCTGCTCCCGCCGGAGCGGACGAGCGCGTGGCCCGCTGCCTGCGCGCGGAACGGAGCCGCCGAGGACGGCGGCAGCGAGAGCTCGACCTTGACCCAGCGGCGCCCCCCGCCGGCCGGCGCGATGCCCTCGAGCACGAGCAGCCAGTCCGGCGCCGGGGGCCGCGCCATCGCGCGCGCTGCCCACCGCCGCAGCGCCCGGGGCCCCACCCAGGGCGAGACGCCCGCGTGCCAGTCGCGGAACGCGAGCTCCTCCCGGAACGCGGCGCCCGGCAGCCACGCCCTGGCCGCCGCGACCGACTCCCAGACCACGAGCCCCGCCGCGAACGCCGGGCCCACGCTGATGCACTGGACCAGCCCCGGAATGCACGCCGCGGCCGCCGCGAGCACGGCGCCCCCCGCGGCGGTCGACGCGACGAGCTGGACCGCGCCGAGCCCGAGCTCCCACGGGTGGCTGCTCCGGCACTGCTGCCGCAGCTCGGCGGTGCTCAGCTCGATGGGATCGCGCACGTCGCAGGCCGCTCTGGTCATATCCTTGGTCGCCGCCGCCGCGCTCGGGCCGCGGCCGAGCCTCGCCAGCATACCGCGATCCGGCGGCGGGCGCCCTCAATCCGGCTCGCCGCCGGGCACGGCGATGGCGCCTACCTGGGCCCTTGTCGCGCGCAGGTAGTCGCCCGGGGACACGAGGATCTGCGTGCCGCGCACGCCGGCCGAGACGGAGACGACATCGAAGAGCTCGATCGTCTCGTCCGCGTAGACGGGATAGGCCTTCTTCGCGCCGAGCGCCGTGACCCCGCCGCGCACGTACCCCGTGAGCGGCTGGACCTCCTTCAAAGGCACGGTGTCGACCTTCCGGTCGCCCGTGACCCGCGCCATCGCCTTGAGGTCGAGCTGGGCGTTGCCCGGCACCACAGCGAAGCAGACGCCGTGGCGATCGCCGCGCGCCACGAGCGTCTTCCACACCTGCTCCGGCGGCAGGCCGATCTTCCTGGCCACCGTGCCCGCGGTGAGATCGCTCGGATCGACCTCGTAGGTGCGCAGCTCGTACTGGATACCGAGGCTGTCGAGGATGCGCGCCGCGTTCGTCTTCATGAGCCGGGCCATGCTATACGACCCGGCTGCGCCGATGACGACAGAGAAGAAGGTGCCCGAGGGCCGGCTGAACCGCCTCGTCCGCCTCGCGGGCCTCGGCGCCCGCGCGGGGGCGGCGCACCTGCTCTCGAGGCGCGTCGAGGCCGCCGACGCCGCCGCGACAACAGCGGCGCAGGTCGCCGAGGTGCTCGGCACGATGCGCGGGCTCGCCGCCAAGGTCGGCCAGATGGCGAGCTACGTCGACGGCTTCGTCCCCGAGCCCCAGCGCGAGGCCTACGAGTCCGCCCTGCGCTCGCTCCGGGCCGCCGCGCCCGCGTCGTCGCCCGCGGCCGTCCGCGCGATCGTCGAGGAGGACCTCGGGGCGCCGCTGGGCGCGCTGTTCGCGGCCTGGGACGACGCGCCGTTCGCGAGCGCCTCCATCGGCCAGGTGCACCGCGCGGCGCTCGCGGACGGGCGCGAGGTCGCCGTGAAGGTCCAGCACCCGGGCATCGACCGGGCGCTCGCGAGCGACCTCGAGAACGCCGGCGTGATCCAGGCGGTTGTCGGCGCCGTGGCGCCCAGGGAGCTCGACTCGAAGCGCGTGCTCGAGGAGGTGAGGGCGCGCTTCCTCGAGGAGCTCGACTACGCGCTCGAGGCGGAGCGGCAGCGCTATTTCGCGGGCGTGCACCGGGGCGATCCGGCGATCCACATCCCCGAGGTCATCGCGTCCCGCTCGGCGCGCCGGGTGCTCACCACCGAGCTCGCGCGCGGCGCGACCCTGGAGGAGGCCGCGACGCGCGACGAGCGCACCCGGCGCGCGTACGCCGAGGCGCTCTGGCGGTTCGTGTTCAAGGGCAACCTCGTGGGCGGGATGTTCAACGCGGATCCGCACCCGGGCAACTACCTCTTTCACCCGGACGGCCGGGTCACCTTCCTCGATTTCGGCTGCGTGGAGCCGCTCGACGGCGCGCGGCTCGAGCACGGGCGCGGGATGCACCTCGCCGCGCTCCGCAAGGACGAGGCGGCGTTCGCGCGGCACGCGGCGCGCATCCTCGGCACGCGCGGCGGGCGGTTCGAGGAGCTCTCGCTGGCGTACACGCGCCGGTGCTTCGAGCCGCTGTTCAGCGCGCCGTTCCACGTCACGCGCGCCTACGTGAGGGGGCTCGTGGAGGGCGTGATGGCGATCAAGGAGCAGATCCTGGTGAAGGACAGCGGGTTCGTGCAGCTCCCGCCGGGCATGGTGTTCCTCAACCGGCTCCAGTTCGGGTTCTACTCGGTCCTCGCGCGGCTCGACGTGGAGGCCGACTACGCGGCGGTCGAGGGCGCGTTCCTGCGGGAGGCCGGGCTGCTCGGGTAGGCGCTCGGGCAGGACCGGTGGTTCCGTCGAGGTGCGTGTCCCATGGGGCACGGGGACGGGCCGGCGCGGGGAGGGCGCGTCAGCGCGGGCGGCGGTCGTGGAAGAGGAGCATCTCGATCGTGCCGGCCTCGCGGAGCCAGGGCTGGTCGTGCGGGCCCGGCAGGACGCGGAGGGTGTGCGGGATGGAGCGCTTGGCGAGCTGCGCGGCGAGGGCGGCGTTCGCGTCGTGGAACGGGTCGCCCTTGCTGGTGAGCAGGTGGAGCTCGCGCGGGCCGGCCGCGGCGACGGCCCTGGCGAGCCGGTCGGCGTAGGTGGGGGCGCGGTGGGCGCTGATGGCGGACTGCACGCCGCCCCAGGCGCCGAAGAGCTCGGGCCGGCGGAGGAACACCTCGATCCCGACGAAGCCGCCGAGCGAGCAGCCGTCGAGCGAGGTGCGGGCCGCGTCCTGGAACACGGGCGCCTCGGCGCGGGCGCGCGGCAGCACCACCTCCGCGAGCCAGCGCGCGTAGCCGTCGAGCGCCGCGGCGGGGTTCGGCGCCTTGTGGACGTTCGGCGTGAACGGGCACGCGACCGCGAGGCCGCGGAACGGCTGCGCGGCCAGCGCGGCGTTCACCTCGGCGAGCCGCGCGTCGGTCCAGTCCTTCCGGCGCGCGGTGCGGCCGAGCGGCGGGCGGCGGAGCCGCTCGTAGGCGGACCCGAGGCCGTAGCGCTCGAGCCACGCGAAGGCGCCGAGGCGCTCGTCGCCTGTTTCGCCGAGGCCGTGGAGGAGCACGAGCAGCGGCACGCGCTCGCCCGGGGCGAGGTGCTTCGGGACGAGCAGCGTGAACCGCCGGCCGAGGGCGCGGTCGCCGTCGACCTGGAGGTCGCGAACCTCGAAGGAGGGCGGGGCGGGGGGCGGGGCAGGGGCGGGGGCCGGCGGCGGCGGCGCGGCGGGGTCGGCGAGGGCGGCGCGCGGGGCCAGGGCGGCGGCGCAGAGGGCGAGGAAGGGGCGCCGGGGGAGGAGCATGCGCGGAGTGTCGCAAGCTCCGCGGCGCCCGGCCAGCGATCGCGGTCCAGCCGCGGGGCGCGGCGGCGCCGGCGGCTCCCGTGGCCGCGGCGCGCTGTCGCGATCTCCGGCTCTTCACCGAGGACCGAGATCCCGAGAGGCGGATCGCGCAACGCACGTCCCCAACATCGGAGCACCGGAGTCGAGCCCTGCGCCCGCCGCGCGCTTGACTCGGCTTTGTAGGGTCGTACGCTCCCTGGTAGGTGTCGCGCCGCTGCGCTCTGTTCGGGGTGCACCGCGGCGGCGCGCCGATGAAGCCTTGTCGCGCTCGAGAGAGCCGATCGGGAAAAAGCGCCGTTCGCGGGATCCCGACATGCGGTGTCGGCGACCGGCGCGCGCATTCGGCGGAGCTCACGCCGTTCCGGGTGAGCCTGGCAATTCAGGGGGCGGTCATGTGGAGAATCCAGATAGGCGCCATCGCGCTCGCGGTTGTCGCGGCGTCTGCCTGCGCGCACTCGAAGGGCGGCGGGCGCGGGGGCGACGTCGTTTACCTCGACCAGGGGTGGGGCGAGGCGGAGCGCCGGATCTTCTACCGCGTCTCCCAGGGGACCAGGCTGTTACCGCTCCCGTGGTTCCTCGCCCTGGAGCGGGAGGACAGCGCGGAGCGGTTCGCCGCGAGCGATTCTTGGGCGCGCTATCGGTTCATCGAGGATCCGGGCTTGAAGGACGACCCGGAGCGCCTCCCCGTGGGCTTCGCAAGGGACGTCGACGCTGCGACCGGCGAGGAGTACGTCGGGTTCACGTGCGGGACGTGCCACACCCGCCAGATCTCCTACCGTGGAAAGAAGATCCGGATCGACGGCGGGCCGGCGACGATCGATGTCGTCGCCTTCACGGGCGCCGTCTTCAACGCGCTCGACCGCACCCTGAAGACGCCCGACAAGATGGATCGCTTCGCCAGGGCGGTCCTCAAGGAACAGGTGGACGAGGCCTCCGTGCGCGCCCTGCGAGGGCAGATGGAGAAGGCGCTGGAGGTGGTCCGGCTGCAATCGGTCAGCGGGGGCGCGGGCGGGCCCCACGCCACGGTCGCGGGCTTCGGCCGGCTGGACGCGCTCGGGCGCGCCGGCAACCTGCTGTTCGGGCAGCTCGACCCCAGGAACCTCCGCGCGACGAACGCGCCGGCCGACTATCCGCACCTCTGGGACGCGACGACGTACGACTGGGTGCAATGGAACGGATCGATCATGCAGCCCATGGCGCGCAACATCGCGGAGGCGCTGGGCGTCGGCACGCACACGCAGCTCGTTCCGGGCGCGCAGGGGACGAGGATGGACGTCCGGTCGAGCATCCGTGTGGACAACCTGCACCTCATCGAGCAGCAGGTCGAGAAGCTCCGCGCCCCGCGCTGGCCGGAGCACCTGTTCGGCCGCATCGACCAGGAGCAGGCGGACCGCGGCAGGCGCCTCTTCCGGAGGCACTGCGCGAGCTGCCATGATCCCGGGCTGACGCGCCCGAACGAGCACGGAAAGCGCTTCCGGAAAGCGACGATGTCCCCGCTCGACCTGATCGGCACCGATCCGGCGCACGCCGTCAGCTTCAACGAGCGCACGGCGGATCTGGGGGCGCTCGGGCTCGGCACGCTGGGGATGGCGCAGGCGCTGGAGATCGGCACGTGGGCGATCCGCGAGACGAAGTACGAGGCGTACGGCCTGTCCCCGGAGCAGCGGCGCGCGTGGGACGGATACCGCCCGAACCGGTGGCGCGCGCCGCTTGCTTACAGGGCGCGCGAGCTGAACGGGATCTGGGCGACGGCGCCGTACCTCCACAACGGCTCTGTCCCGAGCCTCTACGAGCTCCTCCTCCCGGCGGAGCGGCGCTCGAAGCGGTTCTATCTCGGGAGCACGGAGTTCGACCCGGAGCGCGTCGGCCTGCGGGGGGAGCCGATCAAGGGCGGGTTCGAGCTCGTGACGGACAGGCCCGGCAACTCGAACGCCGGGCATGAGTACCGCGACGGGCCGCGCGGAAAAGGCGTGATCGGGCCGGCGCTGACGGACGAGGAGCGGTGGGAGCTCATCGAGTACCTGAAGACGCTGTGACGAGCGCGCCGTGGACGCCTCGCGGGGCGCGGGCACCCGCGCGGCGGCGCGGGGGCCTGCGCGCCCGGCGGCCCTGCCCGGACGCCCGGAGCCGCCGGGGCTGACAGGAAACGACCGAGGCGCGCTGGACGGGGTGGACGCGGCGCGCGCCCAGCGGGTACACCGGGGCGCCCATGGACACGACGAACGACGCGACGGACGAGACGCAGGACGAGGCGGGGGAGGCGCGGTCGATCCGTCCCGAGGACCAGGATCCGAAGCTGTGGAGGGGCAGCGGGTGGACGGCGCGGGTCATCAAGAACGAGGACGATGACGGGTGGGCCGTCGAGATGACGTGCGACGGCCAGAGCGAACCGTCGCTCGTGGGGCCGTGGACGATGGGGCGCGACAAGAAGAACCCGAAGCCCCTCGACGCGAGCGCCTTCGCCACCCTCGTGAAGACGGCGAACGAGGTGCTGGCGCGGCACGTCCAGCAGCGCCGGGCGCTGCTCCACCGGAGCGTGACAACGGCGGTCGAGGGCGGCGCGCGGGTGCGGGTGGACCTCGACGTGGTGCCCGACGAGGACGATCCCCACGCCATCCTCACCGTGCACGACGCGGCGGGGGAGGTCGTGGCGCGCTCGAGGGTGCCCGCGGACTTCAAGCTCACCACCGAGAGCGCGCGCAGGTGGGTCCAGGAGAACGCTGCCGAGCGGTGAGCGGCGCGCTGCCGGCGGGCGCGCTCGGCGGTGTAGCGATTTGTCAGGCGGAGCGCGGGCTGTGCCCCTCGACGACGCCGCGACTCACGCGCGGTGAATGCCGCTGGCCCCGCTGCTCAGCACGGCCAGCTCGGCGCCCAGAACGGTGGGTCGCTCGCCGGGAACGACAGCTCCGACGCCTCGTCGACCGGCTCTTGCGGCGCATCCGACGTCTCGCGGGGCCACAGCGCGCCGCCGCGGTCGACCGGTGTCTCCGGCACCCGCTGCGCGCGCGCCTCGCTCGCCGCGTCCTCGGGCCAGGCCGCCGCCCTGTCAGGCGCCCCCGGCTGCCGCGTCACCGCCGCCCTGTCGCTCGTTTCCATGCGTTCTCCTCCGGCGCCTTCGCGCCCTCCACGGCAACTGGAGCCGGCGAGGGGAGTCGCAAGTGGATCCCGCGCTGGATCGCGGCGTGCCGCGCGTCGAAGCGCGGGCCCATCCGGGACTCGACCTCTGCCCGGAGCTCCATCCGCCGGGGGGGCGCGCGGCGCCGTCGCCTCGCGCGGCCACGCAGGCTCAGCGGCGGCGTCGCCTCGCGCGGCCACGCAGGCTCAGCGGCGGCGTCGCCGGCGTCTCACCAGGCTCAGCGGCGGCGTCGCCAGCGAAGGAGCCCGAGCGCAAGCAGGCCCGCGATGCCGGCCATGGTGGGGCTCTCGGCGGCGCCGACACGGCATCCGCAACCGGACGAATCGGAGGGATCCGACGCGTCCGTCCCGGCGCTCCCGCCATCGCCTGTGGACGCGGCGCCGCCGTCGCCGGCGCTGCCGCCGGCGGACGCGGTGCTGCCCTCGCCGGAGCCGCTGCTGCTGCTGCTCACGCTGCTCGATGCGGCGCCGCCGTCACCGGAGCCGCCGCCTGCGCCGCCCGACCCCGCGCCTCCGCCCTCACGCGGGACGATCGTGACGGTCGCGCAGTGGTGATAGAAGCAGCCGCCTGGGTCGTTGAGCGCGTGGTTTGACATGAACTCACTGACCTGCAGCGTGCAGTTATCGCAGGTCAGATCGTCGGGGAGCTTGATCTCGACGGATTGCTCGCCCGTGAACGCCGCCGTGTGGACCAGCAGGCCGTCCGCCACGAGGGGGAGCTTCGGGGCGGTCTCGATCACGGTGGAGCCGCACGGCGTGGATCCCGGGGTCACCTCCGGATCCGGGGGGAGGGACTCGGGATCGGGCGCGATCGAGACGCGGTAGTGGCCCGGGTGAAATATGGGCTCCGTGATCCTCAGGGTGATCGTCTGACCCTGGACATAGGTGGTCACGGCGCCCGTCGGCTCCGCCGGCATCCCGGGATCCGCCTGGCCGCAGGGCGCGCTCTTCTGCGGGTTGCCGAGACGGTCCTGCTCCGTGGCGCAAGCCGGCTCGAGCAGGGAAAAGTGGGCATGCGCCGCGGCCGGGGCGATCGCAGAGACGGCCACCGCGGCCAGCGCCGCCGCGGGCGCGCGCCACAACGCCTTGATTCTCGCTCGTGATGTTCGCATCGTATTTTTCTATCTCAGGAGGTGGTCTCGGGTCCGCGCCCGTGTGGACTCGCTGGTTCGTGTCCCAGGACGGCGCGGCGCCTACTCTCCACCACCGCCTGCCCGCCGCCAAGCCCGAACCGGCGCGCGGCGACGATACCCACACTCGAACTTGCCGCGACGACGACAACTGAGCTCGAGAACGCCGCGGCGACGACACCCACACTCGAACTTGCCACGGCGACGACGCTCGCGCTCGCCGCAGGCGAGCATCGAACTCCGCGGCTGCTGCGAAGAGGGGCGCTGTCCTCCGGAACGAAGGCGGCAAGAAGAGCCTGACGCGAGCGGCAGATCGGGCGGCGAGGCCGGCTCTGCCGGACAGCGCTGCTCGCCCGCTGCGGACCCTTGCCGGTGCGGTTCGCCTCGCCCATGTTCCGCCGCGCAGGCCCGCGTCGCGCTGCCGAGCCCGGGAGGCCGTGCCTGTCTCTCCGCGTCGCCGCCTCGTCGAGAGAACATGGACGCATCCATTCGATACCGTACATGGCGCCCGAGCAGGCGCTCAGCCTGAAATGGGCAGACGCGCGCGCCGACATCTGGGCGCTCGGCGTGATCCTCTACGAGCTCATCACCGGGCATCGCCCCTTCGAGGTCGGGGGGACGCCGGAGAGCCTGCGCGCGGCCCTCGAGGCCCCGCCGCCGGCCATGAGCGCGTGGGGCATCGACGTGCCGGCGGGGATCGAGCGGGCGATCCTGCGCTGCCTTGAGAAGGATCGACGCCTGCGACCGCAGGCGATCGCCGAGCTGGCCCGGGCGATCGCGCCGTTCGGGGCGCCGGCGGCCAGCGCCTCCGTCGAGCGCATCTGCCGCTAACCGGCGCCGAGCGACCCCCGCGCGCCGCCCGGCCACGGCGACCCGGCGTTCGAGCCCACCGAGAAGCTCTCGCCCGCCGGCGCGAGAGCGCCGGACCCCCGGCACACCTCGGGCGCCAGCGCGACGGCGCCGGCGCGGCCTCGGTGGAGGCTGTCCTTGCTGCTCGGCGGCGCCGTCGCGGCCGCCGCCCTGGTCGCCTGGGCGCTCTCGCCCGTGGCGCCGTGGCTCGACACGGCGCCCGCGACCATCGCCCCGGAGCGGCTCGCGAGCTTCGCGCCGCTGCCCACCGGACCGACCAGGCCGCTGGACCCGGCCACCGCCGCGCAGATCGCGCTGGGCCGCATGCTCTTCCAGGACCCGCGCCTGTCCAGGCACCACGACATCGCTTGCACCTCGTGCCACCCGCTCGACACCTTGGGCGTGGACGGCCGGGAGCTGTCGCGGGGGAGCGAGGGCCGCGAGCCCCCGCGGAACACGCTGAGCATCTACAACATCGCCGGCTTCTTCGCGCTGCTCTGGGACGGCCGGCAGACCGACCTCGTGGATCAGGCCAAGGAGGTGCTGCTGTCCCGGAACGCGATGGAGGCGACGCCCGAGGGCATCGAGGCGGCGCTGCGCCCGTCCGAGGGATACGCGCGGGCGTTCGCGCAGGCGTTCCCGGAGGAGCCCGCGCCCGTGACGTTCCACAACGTCGCGCGGGCGCTCGCGGCGTTCGAGGCCACGCTGTTCACGAGGAGCCGCTGGGACAGGTTCCTCGAGGGGGAGAAGAGCGCGCTGAGCGACGAGGAGAAGGCGGGCTTCAACGCGTTCGTCGACACCGGCTGCGTCTCCTGCCACTTCGGGCCCGACATCGGCGCGACGATGTACCAGAAGGCCGGGCTCGTGAAGCCGTGGCCCGACACGAAGGACAGGGGGCGCTACGAGATCACGCGGCGGGGCGTCGACTGGATGGTCTTCCGGGTGTCCAGCTTGCGCAACGTCGCCCGGACAGGGCCCTACTTCCATGACGGCTCGGTCTCCTCGCTGGAGGAGGCCGTGAGGATGATGGCGAGACACCAGCTCGGGAAGGAGCTACGCGGCGAGGACGTGCGCCTGATCGCCCGCTGGCTCGGCAGCCTGACCGGCGAGATCCCCCGCGCCGACGTCGAGCTCGACGAGGCGTCGCGCGCGATCGTGACGAGCGGCGCGGCGCGGTGAGCGCCGGCGTCCCGCCGGGGCGCCGCGAGCGGGCCTCACGCGCGCTCGAAGAACGTCACCTGGCCGGTCTCCAGCGCGTACTCGGCGCCGACGATCGCCATGCTCTCCTCGGCGCAGAGCCGCTCCAGCAGGCGGCTGCCGTGCCGGAGGTGAGCGCACGAGTTGCGCACGTTGGCGCGCATCGCCTCGCGCAGCAGGAAGTCCCTCGGCGCGTCGCGGCCGGCGACGCTCAGCACCGTCTCCACGGGGGATCGGCAGCGCTCGACGATATCGCGGATGTTGTCGGTGAGCAGGCCGCCGTGCTCCTCCTGGAGCAGCTCGCCCACCGTGGCCTCGATGGCGCCGCAGCGCGAGTGGCCCATCACCACCGCGAGGCGCGTCCCGAAGGCGGCGGCGGCGAACTCCACGCTGCCGACAAGCGAGGGCGCCACCACGTTGCCCGCCACCCGGATGACGAACAGCTCGCCGAGCCCCTGATCGAAGATGAGCTCCGCCGGCGCCCGGGAGTCCGAGCAGCACAGGATGATGGCGAACGGCCGCTGCCCGTCCACGAGCGCGGCCCGCGCCCGCTTTCCCAGCACGACATCCTCGCTGCGGATGTTGTCGACGAAGCGCCGGTTGCCCTCGATCAGCCGCTGCAGCGCCTGTTCGGCGGACATGACGGGCACGGAGGGCGGGTTGTTACTGGTTCCCATGGCTCGCGGCCACCGTGATAGAGCCCACAGCGCGCGTCAACGGGGCTGAATGTCTGTCGTGGACGGCTGTCGTCCGGGCCCTCCGTTTTCCGGCCCACCGCCCGGACTTTCCGCGTGCCGCTGGCCCGGGACCCGGGCGGGATGACCTCGAACGTCGGCGAAAGGCGGGGCCACCGCGAAAAGCGGGGCGACCGCCGGTTGAGGGCCGCGGCCGCCCCGCCCTCGCGCTACCTGCGCCTCACGCGCCCCGCCGCCGCCGCCTCGCGAGCGTCGCGACGGCCGCCACCGCGCCGAGCGCCGCGAGCGCCCCGCGCGGCGGGCCGCCGCCGGGGACCGCGCACCCGCACGCGTCGTCGGCCGGATCGGCCGACAGCTCCTTCGTCGGATCGACCACCACGCTCACCTGGTCGGTCGCCTCCAGCACCCCGTCGCTGACCTTCACCTCGAAGTCGAAGGTCGTCGCCGCGGCCACCTCGGGCGCCACGAAGGTCGCCCGCGCGCCCTCGCCTGTCAGCTCGACCGCCGGCCCCGCCGTCTGCGTCCAGGAGAACGTCAGCGCGTCCTCCTCGGGATCCGAGCTCCCCGACGCGTCGAGCGTCACCAGCTCTCCGACCGCGACCGCCTGGTCCGCGCCGGCGTCCGCCACCGGCCCTCCCTGGCACGACGCCGAGTCCGGGACGATCGTCGCGAACGGCTTGTTGGTCACGCCCGCGAACCCGATGTCGTCGAGCTCCCAGCCTGTGTCGCCCGCTGCCTCGTCCGTGCCCACCCGGAACCGCACCCGCACCGTCTTGCCGGCGAACGCGGTCCCCAGGTCGACCGCCACCCGGTCGACGTCGGGCCACGAGGGGCTCTCGCCGACATAGGCCCTCCGCCGGGCCAGCGGGTTGCCCGCTTCGTGGGTGATCCTCCCGCTGTAGCCCGGGTCCGCGTACCTCCCGAGGTCCTCCCACGTCTCGCCGCCGTCGGCGCTGATCTCGACAACCGCGCCGTCCCAGAACAGCCCGTCGCTCGCCTCGAACTGGTGGCGGTGCGCGAAGGTCAGCACGAAGCGCTCGGTCGCGCTCACCTCCAGCGCCGGCGACACGAGCGCCGCGTCGGACAGGCTCGCGAGGTCGACCCCGCGCCACACGCGGTTCGGCGGGGCGCCCTCGGCGCGCGACCAGACGAGCTCGCTGGACGGCCCCTCGACGGTCCACGCCGTGCTCTGCGTCTCCACGCCGTCGACCGCCGACGACGCCGGGACCTCGTCGTAGTTCACGCGCCGCACCAGCGCCTCCACCCGCGTCGGCGTGCACGCCTCGGCGCTCTTCAGCGTCAGGTTGAGCTTCAGATCCTCGGACGGCGCGACGGAGCGGTCGAGCTTCACCGCCACCTTCGCCGTCCCGGTCGCGAACGGCGGGACGTCGCCGAACGACACGCGCCCTCCGTCCGGGAACGTCACCCCGCCGCCCGGCCCCTCGACCGTGGCCACCGCCCCTGTCAGCGGCGCGGTGCCGCGGTTGACGATCTCGATCGTGACGGTGCCGGACTCCTCCGCGTCGAGCAGCCCGTCGCGGTCGCAGGAGCCGGCGCTGTCGTCGAGCTCCGCGCGGACCAGCGAGATCTCCGGCTGCACCTTGAAGCTCTCGACCACGCCGGAGAGGTCGTACGCGTCGGCGCGCGGCGACGCGGCGCACGTGCCGGCGCCCCGCCGCGCGAACGCCTCGGCCAGCGCGAGGAAGTCGCCCTGATCGCTGGCGAGCGCCGCGGCCAGGATCGCGTCGCGCTGCTCCGTGAACGTCGGGTTCGCCGGGGCGAGCTTCATGCCCGCCACGACGTAATCGCTCATCCGCCGCCGGGTCTGCTCGAACGCGCGCGGCGGGGTCAGCTCGCCGCCGCGCCGGATCAGCGCGACGTACGCCTCGAACAGCATGCTCGCCCAGACCTCGCCGGCGTTGTGCACCTCGGAGTTCTCGGGCGCCGTGACGCTGAGCGGGTGGTCGGGGAGGCGCGCATCATCGGCGATGTGCCTGAACGTCAGCCCGTTCTTCGAGAAGTCGAGCGAGTAGGGCGCGCGGCGGATGCCGAAGTAGCTGTCGCCCATCGCCGCGCTCCCGTAGCCCGAGATCGGGTAGACGCCGTCGAGGTCGTCGCCGTCTCGGAGCATCATGTGCAGCGCGATGAAGTCGCCCCAGCCCTCGCTCTGGGCGCCGCACATCTGCGTGGCGCACGGGACCAGGCGGAGGTGGATGTAATGACCCCACTCGTGCGCCACGATGGTGTTGTCGATCGTGCCGTCGCGCTCCACGCTGGCCTCGCGGGTCATCGTGACCGTGAGCGGCTCGCCCCCGCCGGCGAGCGCCGCCCTGAGCGAGCGCCCGTCCTCCAGCGAGATGCTCTGGACCGGCGTCGTCACGTCGGGCGCCTCGCCGGCCAGCCGCGGGGCCCCGTCGCTCTCGCGGTTGTTGGCGATGAGCACGCCGACGGCGCCCGCCGCCTGCGCGTTCTGCGCCTTCACGGCGAAGGCGCACCCGCCCCGGTCGACCAGGGCGATCTTGCCGGCCACGTCGCTCGTGAGCGGCCCGCACGCGTCGCCCCGCGGCGCGGTGTCGTCCTCGCCGACGGCGAGCTCGCCGCTCACCTCGTACTGCTGGGGCCCGAACACGGCCGTGTTCGAGGCGTAGCTGGCGTTCTGCGGCGTGACGCTCAGCGACCGCTGGTCCGGCCCGGACCACAGGTACATCTGCATCCGCGGCGGCGCGCCGTCGTACGTCGCGTCCATGTTCGCGTTGTCGCGGCTGCCGCCGGGCGCGTCGTCCTGCGCCTCCGCGAGGAGCGGGTCGCCGTCGAGGCCGCCCCGGCCGAGGTTGTCGCGCTGCGCGTTGCCGGCGGCCTCGTTGAAGCCGGAGTCATAGTACCAGTCGTGGAGCCAGTTCGTGACGTAGAAGACCTGGGTGACCGCCGCCATGATCTGCTCGGGACCGGCGAGCGGATCGGCCGACGGGTCGTAGACGTGGTCGAACGCGCGCGGCCCCGTGAGCGTCGCGCGCGTGTCGCCGCTGGAGAACCCGTCGGGCGCGCTGTGGTCCGCGTAGGCGTCGACGTTGTTGCCGAGGGTCGATGTCGCGTCGTCCGGCAGCCACGGGTCGGCGCCGCCGTCCGGGCTCGTGTTGAAGCCGTCGATCGAGATGAGGCTCGGCGCGATGAACCGCGCGGTGTAGCCGTTCGGCTGCCCGGTCGGGTGCGGCGAGGAGTCCGCGAGGGGCCCGTCGAGCGGGACGTGCTTGCCCCCCTCCTCGGCCCAGACGCGGTAATCGAACGCGGCGGCGTGGGAGAGGTTCTCCCGGTAGAGATACCGCCCGTCGTCGGCCCCGAACACCCACGCATACGCCACGGAGCTCGTGCTCGTGGCGTCGCCCGAGATGAGCTCGACGAAGTGGCCGGGCACGAGCCGATCGGGCAGCGGAAAGAGGACCTTCTTGACGCGCGCCGGCTGGGTGAAGCGCAGGCTCCCGACGCGCGAGCGCGCGTGCCCGGTCTCCGCGATATCGAAGGTCCGATACCCGCCCTTCGCCCCGGGCAGCTCGCGGAGATCGACCGTCTTGATGTCGACGCCGTGCGCGTCGCGCACCGCGCGGACGACCGCCTGGGCCGGCGCGCGGGAGAACGCGCGGCTGCGCTTCGAGCCGGCCCGCAGCGAGCCGGCGCCGGGCGGCAGCGCGACGGCGGACGCGTGCAGGTTGCCCGCGAGGGCGACCAGCGCGAGGTCGCGCTTCATGAGCACCTTGAGCTCGCTGCGGAAGACGGGGACCCCGTCGACGTCCTGGCCGAGCGTCACGACGATGCCGCCGTGCCCGGTGTCGTGCACGTGCCGCACCACGGCGGTGTCGAGCGCGGCCTGCGGCAGGTTGTAGAGGTGCGCGTACCGCTGCACGTACCAGCGGGCGGCGGCCTCTGCCGAGCTGTGCGTCGCGGCGGGCGGGCGGTGCTCCGGCGAGGTCGCCCACACGAAGGTGGGCACGCCGCGCTGCGGATCGGTCGACGCGACGACGGCGCCCGGCACATCGTCTTGCGCGACGCGGGCCACGCCGGCGGGCGGCGCCGCCGGTTCCCTGTAATAGGCGTCGTGGTTCGGGCGCTCTCGCGCGTGGGCGATGGGGCCGGCGAGCAGCGCGAACGAAAGCGCGGTGTACCGAACTGAAACCTTCATGTTCCTCGATTCTCCGACTCCGAGGGAACGACGCCTGACCGGACGCGCGCGAGAGAGATGGCCGCGCGCAGCGTCCCCGGGGCGCCTCGCGCCCACCCGTCGAATCCGCGACGCCAGGCACCCTAGCCACAGCGTGCGTGCAAGGGAAGCTCGGCGTCTCGCGCTCTGACATGCCCCGTAAGGCGCCTCTCATGCGGTCTCGTCGGGGGCGCGCCGCGATGTAAATCGGGCGGAAGCGAGCTCAAGATGGAAATCGCAAGGAGACCTCCTCGTGCGCTCCATGAATCCATGAATGTCATGTTGAGCCCGTCGCCTTCACGGGATCGCGTGGGGCGGACCGGCCCGGCGCGCGACGGCGGTCGGGTCGCTGGGTTGGTGGCGGGGGCGGCTGTCGCGCGCGGGCTCGTCTGGGGGTCGGTCTGGCCTCATGCGGTGCGTCGCGGCGCGCCTTGTGGGGGCGCGAGGCAGCTCACCGGCTGGGCGGCGGGTATGACGAAGCGCTGACACGCGGAACGAGTTCCGGGAACTATCCTCACAAAAGCGAACGTGATCCACACCTTGCACCTCGAGACCAAGCTCGTCTCCGAAGAGCTCTGCGCTCTTTTGCGTCAAGTTGATCCCGCGGTCTTCGCCTTCCGCGACGAGCCCGAGGTCCGTGCCCGGGTCGATCGGGTGGCGTCGCGGCTCCGGGAGCTCGTCGTGGCGGCCGAGCGCGATGACGCGGGCGGCGCGCTCGAGCGGCTCCGCGAGCGCCTTCGCGCGCTGCTCGCCGCGGTGGAGCGAGCGACCCCGACCAGGACGCCCTCGCCCAAGGCGGCGTGGATCGCGTTTCAGCGCGAGGTGCAGCCCGCCTACGAGTCGCTGCTGCTGACGCTGCGCGGCGTCGTCGTCGCGCCGCCGAGCGTCAGGCCGACGAACCATGCGCGCAGCCTGTGGCATGTTGCCTCGGGGCTCTCGGTGCTCGGGCTGATCCAGCTCTTGCCCGAGCGTGGCTGGCTGGTCGCGGTGAGCGGCGCGTTCGCGGCGGCGGCGTGGTCGATGGAGATCGGCCGTCGGGTGAGCGAGCGGGTGAACGATCGGTTGATGGGGGTCTTCCGGCTCGTGGCTCACCCGCACGAGCGTTACCGGGTGAACTCGTCGACGTGGTACGTGACTGCGCTCCTGCTTCTGGCGCTGTTCGGCACGCGGCTGAGCCAGTCGCTCGCGGTGGTGGTGCTCGCGGTGGCCGACCCGGCGGCGGCCCTCATCGGCCGTCGCTTTGGCCGGACGCGGCTGCTCGACAATCGCTCGCTCGAGGGGACGCTCGCGTTCTTCGCCGCGGGCGTGGTGAGCTCCCTGCTCGTGATGTGGGCGCTCGGCCCGGCGTCGCTCTCGTCGCGCCTCCTCCTGGCCGCCGTCGCCGGCCTTGCCGGGGCGGCTACCGAGCTGCTCTCGTCGCGGATGGACGACAACTTCACCATCCCGGTCGCCGTGGCGGCCGCGGTGACCGTCGCCGGCGCGGGCTGAGCTCGAGTCGCCGGGCCCGCAAGCGAGCTCGGCTTGATCATGAGCCGCAGCATGCTGTGGTGTGCTGCCGGGGGCTCTCGCGCCGCGCCGAGCTAACTAGCCGGTACCGAGATGAGTCCGGCCGCGATCAGGATCGCACGCTCGGCGAGGCGGCTCGGATGGTTTAGCTGCAACAGACGCACTGTCGCCCGAGCGCCAGGCGTCAGACCAGCGACGGAGCTCCCGGCAATCTGGAAGTGATCGCGCCAGCGCTGGCGGCGCGGATGAAATATGGCAACGAGCTCCCGCGTCTCCGGATCGAACGAGGCGACATCGCTCCCCTTGTACTTGTTGTAGAGCACACACGACAGCGCCAGGTTATCCTCTGTCGTCTCGCCCCCGTGCTTCTGCGCCACGATGTGATCGATCTCGTGCGCCGTGAACGCCATCGATTCGGGGTACAGGCAGTACTCGCACGCGCCTCCGGCTCGCTCATGAACGAGCCGTCGCAGCGCCGTCGGGATATGCCTCATCGCTGCTGTAGCTTCAGTGCCGCTTTGGCTTTCGCGAGCCGTACCAGGTGCTCGACGGCCTGATAGCGCTGCCACTCCTCCTCTTCCACGGACGAGAGTCCCACGGCCCGGTTCTTTTCGAGCAGCTCGCTCGTCCGTGCCTGAAGTTGAGGCGTGGGGCGGAGCGCCAGGACCTCCTCCGGGGTGGGCAGGCCGGCGAGGAACTCCAGGATGTCCGAAGCGCCCGAGAACGAGGTTACGGACGAGGCATCCAGCTCGCGGAGTCCCAGCTCCAGGATGTTGGGCAGACGGTCGGAGAGCGACCGCAGCCGGTCCGCGAGCTCGTCTGGAAGGTCGAGGGTGATGGCGGCCATGTGGGCGTACTCTACAGGAGAAGACAGATGTAGCACGGGACGTGCGCACCGGCATGCGGATGCGAGGACCGTCCACGTCGTGAGGTGCCGCCCGGCCTCTCGCCTGTCCGCAGCCGGAGCGCTGGGGCCTTCGGATCTGCCAGCGCTCAGCTCGGTGGTACTCGCCACGCGGCTCATGCTGGCGGTCGCCGGCCTGGTCGGGGCCGCCACCGAGCGGCTCTCGTCGCGGATGGACGACAGCTTCACCATCCCGGTCGCCGTGGCGGCCGCGGTGACCGTCGCCGGCGCGGGCTGACCCTCAGGGGATCTCGCCGCCGATCTCGATCGCGAGGCGATCGAGATACTGTCTCATGAACTCCGCACGTCGCGCGCCCTCGCGGCGTCCGGCGGCCGTCTTGAGGCTCTCGGCGGTCTTGAACAGCTTCACATGGAAGTGATCGATCGCGTTCTCGCGATCGTTCCACGGCCTTCGCTCGGCGAACGGGTCCTGCGGATCGTAGAACCGCACCCCCATCAGGCCGCCCACGGCGAAGCAGCGGGCGATCCCGATCGCCCCCAGTCCATCGAGGCGGTCAGCGTCCTGAACCACCCGGGCCTCGAGCGTCCTTGGCTCGATCCCGGCGCTGTAGCTATGGGCCTCGATGGCGTGGGCGATGTCCGGGAGAAGGCCCTCGGGGTAATCGATGCTCCGGAGGAAGACCAGCGCCTCCTCCGCGGAGAGCCGCGAGGCCTGGGAGCGCCTGGGGTCGTTCTTGGGGACGTTCACGAGGTCGTGCAACCACGCCGCGGGGGCGACGACCTCGATCCTGGCCCCCTCGTCCGCCGCGAGGGCCTTGGCCGTGGCGACGACCCGCGTGAAGTGCGCCAGATCGTGGGCGGGGTCGTCGCCGAGGTCGGTCGCCTCGAGCTTCGTCACGAAGAGCGGCTCCCAGTGCTTCATCCCCCGCCTCTTATCCGTGGAAACGAGCAAGTGCAACGATGCTGCCGTTCATGCCGCCAGCGCTCGCAACCGAACGATCGCGACGGCTCCAGGCTGGCGCCGACCGAACGTCGGTTCGTTCGGAGAGCACGTCTACAAGATCGGAATGACGCGGCGGCTCGAGCCCCTGGATCGGGTGCGGGAGCTGGGCGACGCGAGCGTGCCGTTCGAGTTCGACGTGCACGCGATGATCTCGAGCCAGGATGCGCCGTGCCTCGAGCGTGCGCTGCACCAGCGGTTCGTCCGGAGCCAGGTGAACAAGGTGAACCCCCGCAAGGAGTTCTTCCGTGTGCCGCTCCAAGACATCCGCAAGGAGATCGAGCGGATGTCGCTGGAGGTGACGTGGACGCTGGCAGCCGATGCGCGGGAGTTCCGAGAGACGCAGGCCATCGAGCGTGCGATGGCGAACAAGACCTTCGACGAAGCCGCCTGGATCGATGCGCAGGCGAAGGCCGAAGCTGGCCCGGCGCTCGAGCGCGATCTCGCCGAAGCCACCGCTTGAACGAAGAGCATCGGAGCCGGCACGAAGTGGCCCAAGCACGAGGGCGCGCCGCCGTCCGCCTGGATAGACGCGCTACCTCTCTGCTGGCTCGACCGTCATCTCGCCGAGGCCTGGACAGACCACGTTGTTTTCCTCAGCGTCGATCGCGCGCGCAAGACGCCGTATCAGGACGCCTGCCCGCGCGCACCAGGGCCTCGATCGCCGGCTCGAGCTCGCGCAGCCGGCCCTCCGCGGTGACCGTCACGGCGCCGCGCAACAGCCCTCGATCCGAGCAGTTCACGATCGGGCCGCTGGTCACCGAGGCGGTAGCGAGCTAGGCCGTCGGGTGCGCCTCGCCGTTCCCATTGCGCAGGGGAGGCGTCGCCGCGAGCTGCTGGATGTGCACGTGCTGGCCCGGGACAGGCAACCCCAGCTTGCCGAGCTCCTCGCGGATGACCCGTGTGGTGGCGAAGAAGACACCCCCGTAGTGATCGCCATGGCAGAACGGCCGGACGGCCAGCACGGGCCCGGCGAGATTGAACTCCAGGATCTCGACCATGGGCGCCGGCTCCTTCACCACATCGTCGATGAGCGCGAGGCGCGCCCTCAGCCGCGTGATCGCCGCCTCGTGATCCGCGCCGTGCGCGAGCTGCGCGGTGCAATCGACGCGGCGGAACGGGTTCGTGCTGTAGTTCTGGATTGTATCGCTGAAGATCTTGCTGTTGCCCACGATGGTGCGGACGTTGTCGGGCGTGTTGAGCGCTGTCGCGAAGAGGCCGATCGAGTGGACCGCGCCCGTGACGCCCCCGGCCGTCACCAGATCTCCCACCTTGAAGGGTCGCAGGAGGATCATGAAGATACCGGCCGCGAGGTTCGACAGGAGGCCCGACCACGCCATGCCGATGGCGATGCCGACCGCGGCGAGGAGGCTCGCGAACGTGGTCGTCTCCACGCCGAAAACGCTGAGCACCGCGATGACGAGGAGGATGTTCAGCAGCACGGACGCCGCCGACTCCAGGTAGTGAGCCAGCGTCACGTCGAGCTTCTTCAGCGGCGCGCTCCGCTGCATCAGCGACAGGACCGCCCGGATGATCACGCGGCCGATGACCCAGACCAGGAGCGCGCCCACGATCTTCCCGCCGACGTTGATCCCGAGCGCCACCACCATATCAACGTACCGCTGCACCCTCTCGTCCATCTCGATCCTCCTGGCGGCGTCTGAGCCGCTCGCGGGGGCCCAGTGCAAGGCGCGTGCGCGCCTCGCATCGCGAGATAGTCCCGGGCCGAGAGCTCTGTCACACCGCAAGGTCGCCCCGCGAGGGGGCAACGGAGATCTTCAGGCATCAGCCCTGAGGCCTGGACACATCAGCTGACCACGGGCAGCTCGGCAAGACCTCCCGCCCCCGGCGACCGCGCAATCACGGCGTGAGCGACAGCCCGCGCACGTAATCCTCGAGCGCCCGCTCCGCCCTCGCCACCGCCTCCCGCGCCCCCGAGAGCTTCCCTGACACCGCCGCGATCCGGTCCTCCTGCTCGCTCAGCGTCCGCAGATAACGCTCCTGGAGCGCGCTCCCCCCGGGCACGACCTTGAGGTTCTGGCGCACGCGCTCCTGCTCGTCGCGCAGCGTCGCGATCTCGGACTCCAGCGCCGAGAGCGCGCGCTGCCTGTCGGCGATCGCGGCCCTGAGCTCCGCGAGCCGCGCGAACACCGCGCGCACCGCCTCGGGGATCTCGCGCGAGGACAGGTACACCTGGATCTGCTCGCTCGACAGGCTCGTGAGCGCGACCGTGTGCGAGATGGGCTGCTCCAGCGCCACCGTGAGCCGCGCCGTCTCCCCGGCCGCGACCTCCCGCCGGATCCGGTAGCGATCGCCGCTCGTCTCCACGCCCTCCCCGGGCGCGGCCAGCTCCCATCCGGCGAGGCGCGGGTGCTCGATGACCACGACGCGCGGCTCGCGCGCGGCGCCCACGATCGTGTACTCCGTCACCCTGCGCGCCGTCCTGACGATCTCCAGCATGCCGCCCTGGATCCGGGCGCGCGACAGCACCTCCTCGGTCCGCTCCTCGCGGTCGATACGCACCTTCCGGTCCACGGCGAAGCTCACGAGCCGCGATTCCCCCGGCGGCAGCGGCGCCAGGCGCGCGTCGCCGAGATAGGTGACGACCCCCTGGTCGGAGCGCTCGTAGACCGTCATCGCCCCTGGCGGCAAGCTCGCGTCGCCGTCGTTGCGCAGCCGCACGCTCGCGAGCGGGCTGCGCGCGCTCGCCTCCGGCTGGTACAGCCAGAGCCGCTCCGCCGGGATCTGCCGCTCGACGATCGGCAGGAGCGCCGTTTGCCCGCTCGCGAGCGTGAGCGGCGCCGGGAAATGGAACACGACCTGCGTCGCCGCCTCCTCGCGCTCCGGCACCGGCGTCGGGGCGGGCCCGGCGGGCGCCGTGGCCTCCTCGCGGTCCGCGCCCGCGCGGTAGCGCGCGAGCCTCTTCGCCCTGACCGCGAGCCCCGAGGCCCCCTCGTCGAGCCGCGGCAGCACCCGCTCGGCCACGTCGACGGGCACCTCCGGACGGTCCACATAATAGATCTCGTAGAGCGCCTGACGGAACGTCACCGGGTCGCCCGACACCAGGGTGAAGTCGATGTCCTTCCAGTCTCCGCCGCTCTGGTTCTCGACGACGGCCCACCCCGACAGCGCGGCGGTCTTCGCGCGCCCATCCGCCGGGACGGTGAGCCGATACGACGTCTTCCAGAGCGGCACCTCGACGACGTACGCCACCCGCACGATCCGCTCGCCCTCGCCGGCCGCGCGCACGACGAGCGCGCGGCGGTTCCGCGCGCGCTGGCTCGCGAGCCCGACGAGCGCCGCGCCTACCTGCTGCCTGAGCCGCTCCTCGACGAGCTCCACGCCCGCGAGCTCCTCCAGGACGACCTGCTTCAGCGCGCCGTCCGACATCAGCGCGAGCCGGTGCCGCCCCTCGGTGCCGCCGCCCGGCACGCCGACCTGCACCGCCGTCACCGCGACGATCCGCCCGACGAGCGCGCCCTGCGCCCCTCGAGTCCGCACCTCGGCGCCGCGCAGCGCGTTCAGCAGGGCGGCCTCCGACTCGAGCGCGCCCTCGTCGAACGGGAGCTCGCGGAACAGGTCGCGCAGCGGCTCCTTCCCGGGAAGCGTGATCTTCCCGGCCGCGCCGCGATTGTCGTAGACGACGATGCTCTTCAGCACGTCGTCGACCTGATCGAGCCGCACCTCGAGCGCGAGCTCGGCGTCGCCGCGCACGCGCGCCTCGTGCTCGAAATACCCGACGCCGCCCGTGGAGAGCACCACGCGGCGGAGCGGGAGCGCTTCCGCCGCGGCCTCCGGCCGGGCAAGATCCGTCGTGTCGGCCGCCAGCGTCGCTGTCGTCCACACCTCGTGATTCATCTCGTTGCCTCCCCCCGGCGGAGGCGTGCGACGGCCTCGCCTCGTCGGTTCATAACGCCCCTCCGGAGGGCGTCAACGACGCGGGGCACGGCGGGAGATCGCGCGCCGCTCCGGCGCGCGTCAACCGCGGCGGGAGGCCTCGAGCTGCTTCACCACGGCGAGCGCCTCGTCGACGTGCCGGGTCGCGCGGATCTGGGAGGAAAAGACATGTCGAATCACGCCGTCTCGATCGATGACGAACGTCACGCGGCCCGGGAGGAGCCCGAGGAACGACTTGACGCCGTAGCGCGCGGCGGTGTGCCCGCCGGGGTCGCTGAGCAGCGTCATGGGCAGCCGGTGCTTCTGCGCGAACTGCTCGTGAGAGCCCTCGGAGTCCGCGCTCACGCCGATCACCTCGGCGCCGGCCTCCGCGAACACGTCGTGCTGGTCGCGGAACGCGCACGACTCCGCGGTGCATCCCGGGGTGTCGTCCTTGGGATAGAAAAAGAGGACGACCGTCTTCTTGCCGCGAAAGTCGGAGAGCTTCACCGCCTCCCGCTTCTGCGACTGCAAGGTGAACTCGGGGGCGGTCTCACCGACGGACAGGGTGGATTGGCCGAACATGCCGTCGTCTCTACCCGATGCGCCGCGGCGCGTCCAAGCCCGCGCGGCGTCGCGCGCCGGCGCGGGCGGCGTGGCCGCGCCTGCCTTCCCGTTGCCCGCGTCGCCTGCCCCCCGGATCCGGGAGTAGCGTGAGCGAGCGGCGATGAAGGTGCGCGGAGCGCGTCGGACGCGCGCCGCGGGCCGGCGATCAAGCTACCCTGGGCGCCCCATGGCCACCACGTTCGCTGCGCTCATCTTTCGACCTGCCGAGATCCCGGACCGCGCGCTGTCCCAGGGCTTTGCCGTGGCGCTCGGCGGCTGGGATGTCGCCTCGCCGCGCCTGTTCGTCGCGCCGCTCCCGGGCGTGCCCGGCTTCTGCGCCGCGTACTACGCCAGCGGCGACCCGGCCGTCGCCGGCGGCGACGAGCTCGACCACCTCTCCGAGCTCTTCGACGACGAGCTCTCGCCGCCCGTCGCCGTGCTCGATGCCGCCGCCGAGCTGGGCCACCCGGGCGCGACGATCTTCGCGCTCGTGTTCTCGGAGGAGATCGTCCACGACGACGGCTGGCGGTTCGAGGCGAGCGGCTTCGTCCGCCATTTCGTGAGGGAAGGGGAGGACGGCATCGAGGCCGGCGTGGAGGCGCCCGACCGGAGCGACCTCGTCGCCGTCGAGATCGACCTCCCGGACGACGCGACCGAGCAGCAGGAGCGCGAGGCGATGGACAGGGCGATCCGGCCGCACCGCGGCTCGACGTACCTCTCGGCCGAGCTGGGCGCCCCGGTGCTTGGCGCGCTCATGGGCGGCCTCTTCGCGCCCGAGCGCCGCGTCGACGTGCACCTCGTCGAGCCGGGGCCGGCGTCGATCGCGGGCGAGGTGAGCCGCCTGAACCGGGTGCTCCGGCGCGAGGACGGCCGCGGCGCGCCCGCGTCCCTGCCGCCGGTGCGCGGCGTCGCCTCGCCGGCCACGTACGAGGCGTTCGCGCGCGCCTACGACTGGGCCGACCCGGCGGATCCGCAGGACCTCTACCGCGAGCTCGCGATCGGCGCCGTCGAGGGCACGCTCCGTTTCCTGCGCGAGGACGAGCTCCGCGGCCACGAGCGCGAGCCCGGCTGGGAGGCGGCGGCGGCGCGGCGGCTCTACCCGATCGCCCGGCTCTCGGGCTCGGCGCTCGGCGGCGGCGGCGTGGCGCAGCGGGCCGTCGTCGCGCTCGCGCCCGACGGCGAACAGCTCTGGATCGTGCGCGGCGGCACGAGCGCGGCGCCCGCCGGACCCACGTTCGGCGAGCTCCTGCGCTACCTGTCGCTGGGCTGGTCGCGCCGCAGCGACGCCGAGGAAGATCTCATCGGCGCGCTGATGCTGCGCGCGCGGCTCAGATCTCTCGGTGGCTGAGCCGCGACACGGCAGCATCGACGTGCAGCAACGAACAGCCGAGCAGGGCCACGGAGATCCGTTGTTCCATTCAATGGATCCGTCGTGGCGCCGCGCCCGTCGCTCGGGGAGTGGGGCGCTTTGCTACGCAGGTTTCGATCGCGTGGTTCCCTGGTGCGCTTTGCGCCCGGCGCGCCCGCGACGTGGGGCGCTTTGCGGCGCGATGTCCGTTCAAAGGAACGTGTCGTAGGCCTGGGGCCCGGTGGTGGCGGGGCGGAGCGCGAACCTGCTGGGATCGTCGAGGACGAGGTGGAGCAGGCCGACGTCTCGTTCGCTGTGGGCGAAGACGCTCACCAGGATCCCGCCCTGCCGGACGCCCGTCTCGTAGTGCTCCGCCCAGTGCTTCGGGACGCCCGCGGTGAGGAGGATCTCGCGCAGCCCGCCCGTGATCCCGGCGCCGACCGCGCTGGCCACGACGGCCGCCAGCGGCCCGGCCACGACGAACCCTAGGTCGGGGACGACGACGCTCATCGCGATGGCCGCGCCGAACGTGTGCGCCGGCGGCGATCCGTCCGGGATCCTGAAGTGCCTGTGGCGCGTCGCGTCGGTCATCAGGAGGCTGATATCCTGTCGCGTGTAGCCGCAGTCGATGACGCGTTCCGCCGCAGCTTCCGCCTCATCGCGCGTCTGAACCAGGCCAATTACGAGCTTCGACATGAAGAGACCTCCTTCGCGTTGAGCGCGTCCTCGCTCCGGGCCCCCGCGACCGATACCGCACGTCCTGTGCCAAGCTGAAATTGCCACGAAGCCATGTGATCTCGTCGATTTCGATGGTCTCGGCGCCCGGGCGGTGGCGAGGCGGTATGTCGCACTGCGCCCGGCGCGCCTCGCTTTTCTGATCCTGACTTTCGCCCGCCATACCCGATTTGTTCCAGGTTTTGCAGGCCTGCCCCGGCTGATCCCGCTTTCCAGGGATGCGGCTCTGGCCGGCTGTTTCGGGCGTCGACCCGCAACCACGGTGCGCCCGGATGCCTGAAGACGGCAGGATCCGGCGGGCGCTGTCGCCTCAGAAGCCGATCGTGTCCTCGACCGGCGGCGGACGCTTCGGGATCGCCGCCGCGCGGCCCGTCGCCGCGTCCTTCGGCGCTACGCCGCGCGGCGGCGCCGTCGCGCCCGGCTTGCCCGCCGTCGCGCCCGGCTTCCCCGGCTGCGCGCCCGCCGTGGCCGCCTGCCGGCCTGCCTGAGCCGCCGTCGGCGCCGTCTTCGCGGTCTCTGCCGTGACCGTCCCCGCGGGCTCTGCCGAGGCCGCCGCCGGCGCGGGCTCTACAGCGACGGCCGTCCGCGCCGGCTCGACAGGCGCTGGCGCGACGCTGGCCGGCGCCGCCGCGGCGCCCTGGGCGCCTGTCCGTGCGGCCTGGCCGTCCGAGGAAGGCGTCACGTCGACAGTGTGCGACCCTCTCCCCGCCAGGAACACCACCACCGCCACGAGCGCCCCGAGGGCGAGCGCCGCCGCCAGGATCGCCGGCGCCCACCGGCGGGACCCCTCCGACCCCGACGTCGCCATGCCGGCGAGCGTCCGCCCCGGCGTGCCGGTCATCGAGAGCCGCGCGCCCTGCGCCGCCGGCGCCGGCGCGCCGCTCCCCGGCCCGGACTCCGGCGGGCCGGTCGTCGAGAGCCGCGCGCCCTGCGCCGCCGGCACCGGCGTCGGCGGCCCGAACAGCACCGGCTGCGACGCGACCCGGGCCGCGCCCGCGTGGCTCAGCCGGTCGCCCGCGGACGAGGGGTCGTTCGTGAACGCCGCGCGCGCGATCCCGAGCACCGCGTGCTCCAGCGCCTCGGCCATCTGCCGCGCCGACCCGAACCGCGCCGCGGGATCGAGCGCGAGCGCCCTCTTCATCCAGGCGTCGATCGCCGGCGAGAGCTCCGGCCGCAGCGCGCTCGGCGGCGTGAAGATCCCGGTGTGGAGCACCACCGACAGCGCGCCCAGCGTCTCGCCCGTGAACGGCACCTGCCCGGTGAGCGCGTGGTAGACGACGACCGCGAGCCCCCAGAGATCCGCGCGGAAATCGACGTGCTTCGCGCTGAGGAGCTGCTCGGGGCTCATGTAGAGCGGCGTGCCCAGCACGTGCCCTGTCGACGTCACGCCGAGCTCGCCCTGCGGCGCGCCCTGGACCCGCTTGGCCACCCCGAAGTCGACAACCTTCACGAACAGCTCGCCCTCGACGTCGAGCAGGAAGATGTTGTCCGGCTTGACGTCGCGGTGGACGATTCCGAGCTGGTGCGCCCGCCCGAGCGCCTTCGCCGTCTGCGACACGATCGTCGTCACCTCGACGGGCGGGAGCGCGCCGAGCCGCTGGATGCGGCTCTTCAGGTCCTCGCCCTCGAGCAGCTCCATCACGATGTACGGCGCGCCGTCGTGCGTCACGCCGTGATCGAAGACCTGCGCGACGTGCGGGCTCTTGATCTGCGCGGCCGCCATCGCCTCGCGCCGGAAGCGCTCCACGAAGCCGCTCTGCTCCGCGTAGACCGGCGACATGAACTTCACCGCCACCTGCGTGCCGAGCGAGAGGTGATCGGCCACCCACACGCTCCCCATCGCCCCCTTCCCGAGCTGGCGCGCCAGCCGGAGCGTGCTCGTCACGTGCTGTCCGGGGTTCATCGCGGGTCGTTCTCCATCAGCCGCGCTTCATCAGCCGAGCCGCCGACCCGAGAAGGCGTCCTGCGCGCGCAACGTGGTCCTCCGGGCGTCTGCGCGCACAGCGTACAACAATCACCCCGGACCGTCACCAGCGAGCGCGCGGACCGCGCACGTCGCAGGGGCTCTCGGATAAGCTTGCGCCATGCGCGAGGGCACGCTGGTCGCAGGCCGGTTCGAGGTGCACCGCCTTGCCGGCGCCGGCGGGATGGGCACGGTGTACCGGGCGACCGATCAGCTCACCGGCCGCCCCGTGGCGCTCAAGGTCGCACCCCCGGAGCTCGCGCCCCGCTTCCGCCGCGAGGCGCGCCTGCTCGAGGCCGTGCAGCACCCGCTCATCGTCCACCACATCGCGCACGGCACGAGCGACGACGGCGCCCTGTGGCTCGCGATGGAGTGGCTCGACGGGGGCACGCTCGGCGAGCGCCTCGAGCAGGGCGCGCTCCCCGTGGCCGACGCGCTGCTCGTCGCGCACCAGATCGCCGAGGCGCTCGCCGCCGTGCACGCGCTCGGGATCACGCACCGCGACCTCAAGCCGAGCAACGTGCTGCTCCGCGACGGCCGCGTCGACGGCGTTGTGCTGCTCGACTTCGGCGTCGCGCGCGCGGCGGCGTCGACCACGCTCGTCACCGAGGCGAGCTCGCTCGTCGGTTCGCTCGGCTACGTCGCGCCGGAGCAGGCGCGCGGCGACGCCGACGTGGACGCGCGCGCGGACGTCTTCGCGCTCGGCGTGCTGCTCTTCGAGAGCGTCGCGGGGCAGCGCCCGTTCGCCGCCGACGACCCGCTCGCCGAGATGTGCCGCATCCTCCTCGAGGAAGCGCCGCGCCTCGCGGATCGCCGCCCGGACGTGCCGCCCCCCATCGACGACCTCGTCGCGCGCCTGCTCGCGAAGGACCCGGCCGCGCGCCCCGCCGACGGGCGCGCCGCGGCCGCGGCGCTCGCGGAGACGCGCGCCCTGCTCGCGCGCTCCCCCGGCGAGGGCGCGGGCGGCGCGCCCGCCTCGGTGACGGGCGACGAGCGGCGGCTCATCAGCGTCGTCCTCGTCGACCTCGGCGCCGCGGATCCCGAGCCGGCGAGCGATCGCGGCGTCGAGCGCGTCGTCGCCGAGGTCGCGGAGGCGTTCGGCGGCGAGCGCGTGCGGCTCGCGGGCGGCACGCGCATGGTGCTCCTGACCTCGCAGGGCGACGAGGTGCTCACCGGCCGCGGCGGCACCGGCACCATGGTCGCGTTCGACCTCGCCGCGCGCGCCGCGCAGTGCGCGCTCGCGATGAAGGCGCGCCTGCCCGGGCGCCCTGTCGCGCTCGCCACGGGGCGGGCGCAGGTGGGCGAGCGCCTGCCCTCGGGCGACGTCATCGATCGCGCTGTCGCGCGGCTGCGCGAGGTCGAGGGCGACGTGCGCATCGACGAGGTCACGGCGGGGCTCGCGGCCCCGCGCTTCGAGGTGACCGGCGACGGCCCCTCGTTCCTGCTGAAGGGCGAGCGCGACGGCTCCGAGCCCGAGGGCACGCTGCTCGGGCGCGTCACCGCGTTCGTCGGGCGCGACCGCGAGCTCGCGATGCTCCGCGGCCTCTTCGATCAGAGCGCCGACGAGCCCGTGGCGCGCGCCGCGCTGGTGCTCGGCGAGGCCGGCATCGGCAAGACGCGCCTGCGCTGCGAGCTCGTCCGCGCCGTGCGCGACGGCGACGCGCGCGCGGCGGTCTACGTCGCGCGCGGCGAGCCGATCGCCGCGGGGGCGCCGTTCGGCATGCTCGGCGAGATCGTCCTCGCGGCCGCCGGCTGCCTGCCCGGCGAGCCGATCGAGGCGCGGCGCGGCAAGATCCGCGACCACCTGGCGCGCGTCCTCCCCGCGTCCGCCGACGACGCGCGGCGCGTCGCGTGGTTCCTCGGCGAGATCGCGGGCACGCCGTTCGACGACCCGGATCCGGAGCTCGACGCCGCCCGGGCGGACGCCGTCCTCCTCGGCGAGCAGGCCCGCCGGGCCGTGCTCGACTGGCTCGCCGCGCGGTGCGAGGCGGGGCCGGTCGTGGTGGCGCTCGACGACATGCACTGGGGCGATCACGCCTCGGTCGCTGTGCTGGACGAGGCGCTCCAGGCGCTCTCGGATCGCCCCTTGCTCGTGCTCGGCTTCGCGCGCCACAGCGTGACCGAGACGTTCCCCGGGCTGTGGGGGCAGCGCGGGGTGCAGCACATCAAGCTCGGCCCGCTCAGCCCGCGGGCGTCCGAGCGGCTCGTCCGCAGCGTGTTCGGCGACGAGCTCGCGCGGTCCGAGGTGGCGCGGCTCGTCGAGCACGCGGACGGCCACCCGTTCTTCCTGGAGGAGCTCATGCGCGCGCGCGCCGAGGGCCGCAGCGACCTGCCGCCCACGGTCGTGGCGCTGATGCACACGCGCATCGAGGCGCTGCCGGCCGAGGCGCGCCGCACGCTGCGGGCGGCGAGCCTGTTCGGCGGCAGCTTCTGGCCCGAGGGGGTGCGGCAGCTCCTCGGCGCCGGCACGCCGATCGAGTCGGTCGACCGCTGGCTGAAGGGCCTGATCGAGGAGGAGCTCATCGCCCGGCGCAGCGGCTCGCGCTACCCGGGCCACGACGAGCTCACGTTCCGCCACGCGCTTGTGCGCGACGCCGCCTACGGGATGCTGACGGACGGCGATCGCCGGGCCGGCCACCAGGCCGCTGCGCGCTGGCTGCG
Organism: Sorangium sp. So ce176; assembly: GCF_051519835.1. Classification (NCBI taxonomy): domain Bacteria; kingdom Pseudomonadati; phylum Myxococcota; order Polyangiales; family Polyangiaceae; genus Sorangium; species Sorangium sp. So ce176. The sequence goes on along the minus strand of NZ_CP150371.1, from coordinate 6,308,583 downwards.
CTCGGTGGGCGAGCGCGACGAGCGCGTGCTGGCCGAGCACGCCGAGCGGGGCATCGAGGCCGACAGCGCGGGCGGCGCCGGGTCGCTCGCGGCGCGCGGTTCTGCGTAGGCGGCGCGCGATTACGACAACACGGAAATGGGGCGAGCTTGATGGATTTCCATTGACGTGATAACTCGCCGCCCAGAGTATCGAGCATGGATTCGTCTGGGCTGGGCGCTGTCGGTCCCTACGAGTTGCTGTTGCAGCTCGCCACGGGCGGCATGGCCGAGGTCTTCATCGCCCGGCGCGCCCGGCCGTCCGGCGCGGGGGCTACGGGCGCCGCGGCCGAGGCGGCCGGCACGGCGGGAGCGGGGACGGTGGCGGCCGAGGCGGCGGGCGCGGCCGGCGCGGATCCCGGGCGCGAGCCGCTCGTCGCGCTGAAGCGGATCCGCGCCGACCTGCGGTACGAATCCGGCTATGCGGCGATGCTCTTCGACGAGGCGGGCATCGCGTCGCGCGTCGTGAGCCCGAGCTTCGTGCCGATCCTCGATTACGGCCTCGACGACGCGGGCGCGCCGTACATCGTGATGGAGCTCGTCGTCGGCGTGACGCTCAAGCACCTCACGCGGCCTCCGGAGGTGCTCGACGTCGGCGACGCGCTCGATCTCATCGCGCAATCGGCCGACGGGCTGCACGCGGCGCACGAGGCGCGCGACAGCTCGGGGGAGCTGCTCCAGGTGATCCACCGGGACATCTCGCCGTCGAACATCCTCGTCGGCGTCGACGGCCGGGCGAGCATCTGCGATCTCGGGCTCGCGTACGCCCTGCGCCGCACGACGCGCACGAAGACGGGGACGGTGAAGGGGAAGCTGAGCTATCTCTCCCCGGAGCAGGCGCACGGGCGGCCGCTGGATCGGCGCTCGGACGTGTTCTCCCTCGGCGTCGTCGCGTGGGAGGCGGTGGCCGGCAGGCGCCTGTTCATCGGCAGCAGCATGCTGTCGATCCTCCACGCCGTGCTCGAGCGGGAGGTGCCGCCGCTCTCGCGCGAGCGCGAGGGCGTGGGGGAGGCGGTCACGGCCGCCGTCGCGCGGGCGCTCGAGCGCGATCGCGACGCGCGCTGGCCGACCGCCGCCGATTTCGCGCAGGAGCTCCGCGCCGCGGCCGAGCGCGAGGGGCACGCGCCGTCGCGCGGGCGCGTCGGCGCGCGCGTCGACGCGACCCTCCCGGAGCCGCTGAAGCCGCTGGCGTCGTCGTATGCCCCCGGCGGGCCGCTCGTCACGCCGGAGATCGTCGCCGCCCTGCGGTCGATGCACGCGGCGGGGGTGGTGGGCGAGGGGGACTCCAGCGGGATGCTGGCGCCGCGGCGGCCCACGAGCGGCCACCGTCCGGTGAGAAAAATGTGATCGTTCACATGTTCGAGCTCAAATGAGCTGACCGACCGCGGCCGCCCTCGATCCCGGCTCTGCCCGCGCGCCGCCGGAGTACGCTCCGGGCGCCGCACACAGCAGGCGACAGCTCTCGACACGCCGGTCGCCCCTCCTGACGCGGCGCTCCGGAGCCGCTCGAACGGCGTCTCCTCTCCCGGGCTCGAGCGCGCGCGGAAGCCGGCCGATTTCAAGTTGACACCGAAAATGTGATCGTTCACATTGCGGTCAGGGGTATCCTTTCGCTTCGCTCTTCGAGCGGGGCGTCACGCGCGCTGCGACCTTCGTCATCGGGTCGATCGTGGCACCGATTCCGTTCGATCGGCCGTCACGGAAGCGCAGCGTCCAGCAATGCGGTGGCTGATGGGGTCCCCTCGGTGCGTCGTCGAGGGTGCTTCAGGCCGAGGTGGCAACGATCGATCGCGACACGGGCGAGGGGGAACACCATGTCCCGCCCACACTCCACTTAGCGTGCCCACAGCGGGCGAAGAGAGAGAACCATGTCCAGGTCCTCAGAACATGAGCGGGCGCGTCCTCTCAGGGGCTGTCGGTCGGCTGTCGCGATGGCGTTGATCCTGGCCAGCGGCTGCACCGGGAGCCTGGGCGGCGACACGCGCTCCAACGATTCCACGGACGATCCCACCTCGCCCACCGGCGGGAACCCCACCACGGTCGACCCGCGCGTCTGCGAGGATGGCGGGATTCACCCCGGCCGGGCGCCGCTGCGGCGGCTGACACGGTTCGAGTACAACAAGACCGTTCGCGACCTCTTCGGCGACACGACCGAGCCAGCCTTCTCGCTGCCGAGCGAGGATGTCGGAAACGGCTTTGGCAACGACGCCGACGCCCTGTCTGTCTCGAGCCTGCTGGCCGAGCAGCTCAGCACCGTCGCGGAGGGCGTCGCCCGGCGCGCGACCGCCACGAAGGAGGCGCTCGCGAAGCTCGCCCCTTGCGCGAGCGACGTGCGCGCGGACAGCGAGCAAGCGTGCGCGCGCACCATCGTCGAGCGGATCGCGCCGCTCGCCTACAGGAGGCCGCTCGCCGCCGGCGAGGCGGACGAGCTCCTCGCGCTCTACACGGTCGGGCGCACGGACGCGACGTTCGACGTCGGCATCGCCACGGTGATCGAGGCGCTGCTTCAATCGCCCGATTTCCTCTACCGCATCGAGTGGGGCACGCCCGACCCGGAGCGCCCCGCGCTCCGCCGGCCCACGGGCGACGAGATGGCGACGCGGCTCTCGTACCTGCTCTGGGGCACGATGCCCGACGACGAGCTGCGCAGGGCGGCGCAGGCGGGTGAGCTCTCCACGAAGGAGGGCGTGCGGGCGCACGCCGAGCGCATGATCGTGGACCCTCGGTTCCGGACCACCGTCCGGTTCTTCTTCGACAACCTGCTCCCCATCAGCAACCTCGCGGACCTCGAGCGAAACGCGGAGGCGTTCCCGACCTTCTCGCGGACGCTCGGCTCGTTCATGCGCGAAGAGACGCAGCGGTTCCTCGAGCACGAGATCTTCGAGGGGACGGGCACCTGGCCGTCCATCTTGACGGCCCCGTACTCGTTCATGAATGGTCCTCTCGCGGCGTTCTACGGCGTCGAGGGCGTGACGGGCGACGAGTTCCAGCAGGTGCAGCTCGACACCACCCAGCGCCTCGGGCTCCTCACCCAGGCGGGCGTGATGGCCGGGACGACGCACTCGAACAACACCAACCCCGTGATCCGCGGCTCGTTCGTGATCCAGAAGCTGATGTGCCAGAAGATCCCGCTCCCCACCGGCGACATCCTGGAGCGGGTGAAGCCGCCGGATCCGTACACCGGCGCGACGGCGCGGGAGCGCTTCAGCCAGCACAGCAAGGATCCTGTCTGCGCGGGGTGCCACCAGTTCCTGGATCCGGCCGGGTTTCCGTTCGAGAACTACGACGCTGTCGGCCAGTTCCGCACGACCGAGAACGACGTGCAGATCGACGCCAGCGGCGGGGTCCCGGGCACGGACGTCACGGTGAGCGGGCCGATCGAGCTGGTGCGTGAGCTCGCCCAGAACGAGGACGTGCTGGGCTGCTTCGCGACGCGCTGGGCCGAGTACGGCTATGGTCTCACGCTGCGCTCCGAGGACGCTTGCACCAAGACGGACGTCAAGGCCGCCTTCAAGGCGTCCGGATACAACGTCAAGCAGCTCCTGGTCGAGCTCACGCAGACGGACGCTTTCCACTACATGGCTGCCCAAGAGGAGTGATGGTTATGTCGAACTTTCGCTTGAGCCGACGTGCCGTGCTGCGCGGTGCTGGCGCCATCGCCATCGCGCTCCCCTGGCTGGAGATCATGGGCCCCGAGCGTACCGCGCGCGCCGCCCCCGCTCCCGCCAAGCGCTTCCTCTCCGTCTACACGCCGGGCGGGACCGTGATGGACCGCTGGCGGCCGACCGGCACCGAGACGAACTTCACCCTGAGCCCCATCCTGTCGCCGCTCGCGCCGGTGCAGGACCGGCTGCTCGTCGTCGACGGCCTCGACCTGAAGAGCGCGCGCGGTGAGCAGCACCAGGCCGGGATCATCGCCTGGCTCACGGGCACGGCCCAGGAGGGCTCCCCGAACGGCGGCTACGGCAACGGGCCCTCCATCGATCAGGTGATCGCCTCCCGGATCTCCGCCGGTCAGAAGGCGAAGGCGAGCATCGAGATCGCGGTGCGCTGGGCGACGGGCAAGTCCCACGGCCTCGTGTCGCCGATGAACGCCGCGAACTTCGAGACCAACGCGCCGTTCAAGCCGATCCCGCCGCGCCTCGATCCCATGGAGATCTTCACCGATCTCTTTGGCTCGCTGGATCCCACCGCCGGCAACGATGCCGCCCGTCGCCTCGCGCGAAAGAAATCGATCCTCGACTTCCTCGACGGGCGCTACTCCGCCCTGTCCTCGCGGCTCGGCACCGCCGACAGGCAGAAGATCGACCAGCACCTGACGAAGATCCGCGAGATCGAGATGAGCATCAGCAACGTGCCGGTCGAGACGAGCGCGTGCAAGGCGCCGGAGCGGGTCGACACGTCCGACTACAACCCGCGCACGGGGCTCAACTCCTCGGACAACGGCTCGATCAAGGACACCTCGACCGACGCGGCGATCCCCAAGGTGGGCAAGCTCATGATGGACATGCTGGTGATGTCGCTCGCCTGCGACATCACCGCTGTCGGCACGCTTCAGTGGAGCGACACCGAGGCGAAGCACACCTTCCCCTGGCTCAACCTGACCGAGCACCACCATTACTACCAGCACGACGGCGGCTTCAAGCCGGCCGAGTGCGAGCGCATCTGCAACTGGTACTCGAAGCAGCACCTCTATCTCCTGCAGGAGATGGAGAAGGTCGACATGGGCGGGCACTCGCTGCTCGACGAGAGCGTCGTCTTCTTCGGGTCCGAGCTCTCGGACCCGCCGAGCCACAACAAGACGAACATGCCGTTCCTGCTGGCCGGCGGCGGCGGCGGCCTGCGCACCGGACGCTGGGTCCGGTACCCGAACCTCCCCCACAACAACCTGCTCGTCTCGATTCTGAACCTGTTCGGCGACACCCGGGACACGTTCGGCGACCCGCGCTACTGCACCGGGCCGCTCACGAACCTGACGTAGACATCCTGCGCGCGGAGCGCAGGCTTGCGACGATCACGCGACGCGGCGCGCGCGTGATCGTCGCAACGGGAAGCCGCGAGCGCGACGTCGCCTCACGGCAGCAGGTCGCTGATCGCCGCGTACCAGACGTTCGCCATGCGCGCGTAGCCGGGCTCGTTCGGGTGGATCCTGTCCGGGAGCTCCGCTGCCGGAAACCCGGTGTGCATGTCCACCAGCATCACGTGCTGCCCGGCGGCTGCCCGCGTCTCCACGATGTCCACCAGCGCGTTGTTGTAGGTGACCACCGTGGGATCGGCGAAGGTGATCGGGATGATCTGCGCCACGACCACGAGCGTCTCCGGGGACGAGGCGAAGATCTTGTCCAGGACTGCGCCCACGCGCTGCGGCGCCATGGGGATGTTATCGTTCTGGGTCAGATCGTTGGTCCCCGCATGGAGCAGCACGATGTGCGGGTGATCCGCGAGCGCTGGTGTCGGCACCAGCCCGGCGATCTGATTGATCCTCCAGCCGCTGTGCCCTTCATGATTCCGCGGGAACGCAGCACCGTCGACCATCGACGGCCCGTTCACCAGAGACCCGACGAACGTGATGTTCTTGCCCGCGGCCCGCGCCTTCTTGAACAGCTCGATCCGGTAACCGCCGCCGCCCTGCACCCCGACCCCGTCCGTGATGGAGTCGCCGAGCGGCAGGATCTTGCAGGGCTCCCCGCTCGTCGGGCACGGCCTGAACCCGCCCGCGCCCCCCGTGCCAGCCGTGTCACCGCCGCCCTGGCCGCCCGCGCCGTCGCCGCCCTGGCCACCTGCGCCGCCGCCGCCCTGGTCACCGGTGCTGGTGGTGCCGCCGCCGTCGCCGCCCGAGGCTGTCGTGCTGCCCGCGGTGGCTCCGCCGCCGCTGCTCCCGCTGGTCACCCCGCCGCTCGTCATTCCGCCGCTGGTCACGCCCGACGCGGCGCCCCCGCCGGTCCCGGAGCTGGTCGACAGCGCCTCTCCCGGCTCATCGGAACACCCGCTGAGCATCGCCACCAGCGCGGCAGCCCCCGCCAGCGCGACCCACGTCGAGCGGCGCGGCCTCCGGAGCTCCACATCGCTCCGCTCGCCCGACCCACACTGCCAAGCATTCGTTCGAACCAGGCTCATCGCATTCCTCCTTATCACGTACGCCGACGCGGACATCCGCGGAGCTCGGCGAGGGTGAAAGATCACATCCACACTGAGCAATCTCGATTGGCCGGCTGGAAGATTCGCGAGCTCAAGGGAGGAACACCGTTGTCGGCGCGCAGATCGATCCCGGTCCCGGCGACCCGGGGACGCACGACGGTCTCGGCGTGCACAGCGGAAGGTACCCGAAGCGGAATGTGAGCGCTCACATTGTGGGTGTCAATCAAAATGGACGGGGGCGCGGCCGTCCTCGATCTCGACGGATGACCAGGCTCGCGGGCCACGCCGCAGGCGCTTACGAGCTCATCGGCTCCGGGAGAACGCGGCGGTGCCCTTGCGCGGGGCCACCTCGACCAACACGCGCGGGCAGGAGCTCGGCGTCATCCGCGGCTGCGCAGGCGACGCACAGCCAGGGCGCGCGTCACTGGGCGACGCGCCGGCGCTCCGTGGGCCGGAGCGCGTGGGCGATGCCGCTCTGCAAGGTGCCCAGCGTGATGATGCCGGAGAGGTCCGCGCCGAGCTCGAGCAGGGCCCTCGCCACCTCCGGGCGGATGCCCGTGAGCACCACGCGCGCGCCGAGCATCTGGGCGGCGCGCGCCGTCCGCGTCAGCGCATGGGCGACGAGCGCGTCGACGGCGCGCACGCCGGTGACGTCCAGGATCGCGGTGTGGGCGCGCTGGCTGCTGATCCCGGTGAGCAGCGTCTCCATGATCTGCCCCGCGCGCGCGCCGTCCATCGTCCCGACGATCGGCATGGCCAGGACGCCGTCGGCGAGCGGGATGAGCGGCGTCGACAGCTCCCGGAGCGCCTCCTGCTGCGCGGCGATGATCTGCTCCTGCAGCGCGGCCCGCTCCGCCTCCGCGCGCCTCAGGTCGGTGTCCTCTCTCACGACGCCGCCGACGCCGGTCAGCTCGCCGCGCTCGTTGCGAACGGGGAACTTGACAGTGAAGAAGTAGTAATCCTGACTGCCGTAGTCCAGGACCTCCTGGTACCGCATCTCCCGGCCGCTCGCGAGCACCTCCCGTTCCTTCGCCACGATCGCGTCGGCGACGCCGGGCGGCGTGGCGCCGAACTCATGCTCGTCCTTGCCGAGGAACTCGATGACATGCCGCCCGAGGGCGCGCGCGTAGTGGCGGTTGAGGAACACGTAGCGCCCCTCCGCGTCCTTGATGAACATGACGTTCGGCGAGTTGTCCACGAGCTGCAGGAGCATCTGATTGCGCTCGAGCAGCAGGCGCACCCTCCGCCGCGGATCGTCGCCTTCATCCACGATGGCAGCGATCTCTCGGACGTCGCCTCGCTCGTCGCGCAGCACGGCGTACGTCCACCGGCAGGTGATCGCGTTTCCCTCTCTCGTCGTGCCGGCGCTCGTTGTCGTCGCGAAGAAGCTCTCGGCGGGGTCGTGATCGAACGCCTGCACCTCTTCGGGCGACACCGGATCCGCGGCCACGAGGTCGGAGAGCCGGCGGCCCACGGCCTCGCCCTCGCTCCAGCCGAAGAGGCGTCCGGCGGCGTCGTTCCAGCGCGTCACGGTGCCATCCAGGCGCCAGTGGATCAGCGCCGGCACCTGCATGGCGCCCCCCACGAACGGAGGATCCATGTACGCCGCCGCCGCGCTGACCAGCCCTCTCTCTCTCTCGATCTCGCCGCGCCGACTGGCGAGCTCATGCTCAAGCTCCTCCACGCGCGCGCGCAGCGCCCGGCACTCTGCCTTGTAGTCCGTGTGATCCTCGATGTGCGCGGACATTCCGCCCGGCGCGGGGAGCCCGTCGAGCTGCCGATTCCCGCTCTTTGTGTTCCCTGCTACCAAGTCGTGGTCGTCTCCAGATGCGCCTTCCGCGTCCGCGCGTCCGCTCAATCCGGGTGTCCGCTCGCCCCTGTCGCGGCTCATGCTCGCTCCTCCGCGCGCTGATCCGAGAGCGCGTCCCCCGCAGTCTAACGGTTTTGCAAGTCGAGGTCTCGCCAGAAATCCGACCCGGCCCACCCACAGCGCGCGCCTGCCCCCGCCCGCGGTGGACCGGGGCGACGTTCTCCCGGGCTCATCGCGTCGTGCGTCGCGCTCTCGCGCATCGGCGCCCTCGCCCGCGGCGGCTCGAATGTCCGGGTCGAATGGGTATGACGCCTGACATGTGAACGTTCACATATGGAGCGCTTTGGCCGGCGGCGCGACGAGCGGCGAGGCGACGAGCAGCGGAAGCGGGGGGTCGAGAGATCGAACGGGCGGGGGCGGGAGCGCTCCCGCCGGGGGGGCGACGCCGACAAGGATCGCCGCGGCGCGCACGAGCGCGAGCGCCGCGGCGCGCGGTCAGGGCTGCGTCTACTCGACGGATTGCACGTCGAGCTGGATGAACTGACCGACGAAAGGCGCGGGCGCCGGGGGGACGCCGTCCACGACCAAGTGCTTGAAGTTGGCGATCATGACACGATTGGGATCGTCGCCCTTGAAGGACACGGTGGCTCCGCCCCGGACCGGGATGGTCTTCGTATGGTCGATGATGAACACGTCGTGACCGACGGTGGGGCTATCGTTGAGGTAGTAGACCTCGGGCGGGTCGGAGACAGAGAAGCTGTAGACGTTGTACGTCGCGTTGTCGGGCGTGCCGCCCACGCGAAAGTGCATGCCGTCGGGCGTGCCGCCCCGGTACGTCTCCGGCTCGACGACGCCGCGGAGTCGGACGGTCACCTGATAGATCGTGTCGGGCGAGCCGCCGAACGTCCTCGTCTCGTCGACCCGCTTGGACGTCGAACACTCGTCGCGGTTGCCTGGGTCCTCGTCGCACGGAATCTCCCAGCGGAAGCCGTCGATGCTGGCGGCCGCCGCGAGCAGGTCTTCGCCGCCGCTGCCGCCGGCCCCGCCGCTGCCGCCGGCCTCGCCGCTGCCGCCGGCCTCGCCGCTGCCGCCGGCCCCGCCGGAGCCCGCGCTGCTGGAGGCGCTCGTGCTGGCGCCCGTCGTCGCTCCTCCGCCAGAGCCCGAGGCGCTGGTGGAGCTGGACGCCGCCTGGTTGTCCGGAGGCGGGTCGGCATCGGAGCCGCAGGCAAGAAGGACCATGATTGAAGGGACCACGAGCAGAGAGATTCTCATTTTACACCCGTCCGGCGAGGGCGCCGGTATAGAAGCTGGGAAAGCCGAGCTTCGTCTCGTTGACATCGCGTCTCGTTCGAATGGCCATGTCAGATCCGTGAGCGGCCCTGTGCAGCAGCTCGGGCTGCCTCACGACCGCTCCCACGCGTCTCTCGCGTCACGATCGGCGTGAAGCTGTCGGCGCGGGTCAGCTCGGCGGGGGCAGGGGAGTCGAGCGGATGCTCGCAAGCCTCCCGGAGCGCAGCGCAAGGATGCCCGCGAGCGCGAATGTGAACGATCACATTTTCTGTGTCAATGCCGATCGACCGGCCCGCGGTCTCCTCGAGCTCGCAGGGAGGACGCGGCGGGGCTCCTCCGGAGCGCGGCGTCGCGAGGGGACTCCGGGGGCGACACTGGAGACGCCCCGGGGGTGTCGATCAGGGTTGACGCCGATCATGTGATCGTTCACATTGTCCCCTAAACGTATTCTCTTTCTTCGCCCTGGATGATTCGTCGTGCGCGCCGAGACCTTCGTCACCCCGATCGGTCCCGGCACCAGGCAACGCTCACGTTCTTCGCCCGGTCGTCTCGGAACATCCGCGACCCTCATGGTCGTGAGGGGGCCGCTCACGCGCGGTCGAGCACCACGCCGCGCTGTGCGCCCCGCCGGAGAGTCGCCGGGTTTGAGAGTTCGAATGCCGTCTACCGCCGATCCTTTCTTCTGCCGTGAAAGACGATCCGTGCCAGCCCGCCCAGCGGGCTGCCTTGGCGGCGAATCACCCGACGAGAAGCGCCGAGCATCATGACCCGGGCGATCCACGACATCCGGCAACACCTGACGAAGTCTCAGGAGAGCAGCAAGGATCCAGGAATGGCAACGACCTCCCTCCAGCGTAAGGTCCTCACGACGGCATTGTCGATCTGTGGCGTGACAGCGCTCCCGTCCGCCGCCCTGGCAGACAATCCCATCGTGCAGACCGTCTATACCCCCGATCCTGCGCCCATGGTCTACGACGACACGGTATATCTCTACACCGGGCACGACGAAGACAGCGCGACGGACTGGTTCGGGATGAATGAGTGGAGAGTGTATTCCTCCAAGGACATGGTGAACTGGACAGATCACGGTTCACCGCTGAGCTATCGCGACTTCAGCTGGGCCAAGGGAGACGCGTGGGCAGGCCAGGCGATCCACAGGAACGGAAAGTTCTACTACTACGTCCCTGTGACGAGCACCTCGCTCAACAGGATGACCATCGGCGTGGCCGTGTCGGACAGCCCCACCGGCCCGTTCAAGGACGCCCTGGGGAAGCCGTTGATCACCGCCAACTGCGGCGACATCGATCCGACGGTGTTCATCGACGACGACGGCCAGGCCTATCTCTACTGGGGAAACCCCAGCGTGTGCTACGTGAAGCTGAACGAAGATATGGTCTCCTACAAGGGAGACGTGGTACGCGTGCCCATGACGGCGGCGAGCTTCGGGCAGCGCACCGGGAATGATGATGGTCGCCACACGACGAAGTACGAAGAAGGTCCGTGGCTCTACAAGCGCGATGGCCTGTACTACCTGGTGTATGCGGCTGGCCCTATCTCCGAGTACATCGCGTACTCCACGAGCAGCAGCCCCACCGGCCCGTGGACTTACCGGGGGGTCATCATGCCCACGGAGGGCAGCAGCTTCACCAACCACGCGGGCGTCATCGACTTCAAGGGGAACTCCTACTTCTTCTATCACAACGGCGCGTTGCCGGGCGGCGGAGGCTTTCACCGGTCCACGGCCGTCGAGCAGTTCACGTTCAACGCCGATGGTACATTCCCGACGATCAAGATGACCCAGGCGGGCGCGCCCGGCGTCGGTACCCTGAATCCGTATGTCATGACGGAGGCGGAGACCATGGCCTGGGGATCCGGCGTCGAGACCGAGGCATGCAGCGAGGGAGGAATGGACGTCGGGTCGATCGAGAACGGCGACTACATCAAGGTGAAGGGCGTGGATTTCGGCACCGGCGCGGTGTCCTTCGACGCAAGGGTGGCCTCGGCTACAAGCGGCGGGAACATCGAGCTGCGCCTCGACAGCGCGACAGGCACGCTGGTGGGAACCTGCATGGTCCAGGGGACCGGCGGCTTCCAGACCTGGGTCACCACGTCCTGCGCGGTCGACGGTGCGACAGGGATACACGATCTATACCTCAAGTTCACCGGTGGAAGCGGTTATCTGTTCAATGTCAACTGGTGGAGGTTCACTCCGCTCGACGCCCCGGATCCGGATCCGGACCCGGATCCGGATCCGACCGGCGGCGGGGGCGCTCCGGGCGTGGGTGCAGGGGGAGCGACGGGAAGCGGCGGCTCCGGCGGGGGTGGGAGCGTCAGCAGCGCCGCGACGACCGGCAGCGGAGCAACGGTGGGCAGCGGCACGGGCGGCGCTGGCGCCGCCTCCGGTGACGACGCCGGCGGCGACGAGGGCGGGTGCGCCTACCGGGCCAGCTCGGGGTCCAGCTCCTCCGCGGGCGCGCTCGCCGCGTTGATCGCGCTGGGCGCGGTCGCCGCGCGGCGGCGCCGTGCCCGAGACGCTGGGCGGGGCGGGGCCGCCGCGAGCTGACGATCGGGTGCGATGGCCGCGGCACCCGCGGAAATCTGGGCCTGCGCCGGCGGCGGCGAGGGGAGCTGAGCCGGCGTCGCCCGGCTCAGCTCCCCTCAGCCGCCGCTGGCGCAGGCGGCTCGACACGATGAACTATCTCACGGACACTGCCTGTATTCACGTTCTCACTGGAGGTTCCATCATGTTCACGAATTATCGCGCAGGTCTGATGCTCGCCGCTGCCTCGCTGACGCTCGCGGTGAGCTCGACCGCCGTCGCGAAGCCTTACAAGGGAGGAGAGCTCTACACGCCCCAGGGCTATCTTCATGGTCGCATCGAGGTGCGCATGCGCATGGCGCGCGGGGGCGGCATCCTGTCGACCTTCTTCACCTACAAGGACGGCTCCGAGCTGTCCGGTGCATTCTGGGAGGAGATCGATATCGAGGTCTTCGGGAAGGACAACGCCCGGAGCTGGCAGTCCAACATCATCACCGGCATGGGCACGCGGGTGACGTCGGAGCAGGTGCACACGGCGGACGCCTCCCTCGCGGACGGCTACCACACCTACACGCTGGAGTGGACGCCGGAGTACGTCGCCTGGAGCTTCGACGGGAGGGAGGTCAGGCGGACGACGGGCGCGCAGGTCGCCACCCTGACGAATCCCCAGGGCCTGCGCATGAACCTGTGGTCCTCCGATGTCGTCGAGTGGGTAGGAGCGTTCGACGATTCCGTCCTCCCGCAGCACCAGTTCGTCAACTGGATCAAGTACTATCGCTACAACAACGGCGCTTTCGAGCTCGCGTGGCAGGACGATTTCGACTCCCTGGACGGCGCGCGATGGAGCAAGGCGGACTGGACGTTCGACGGGAACCGCGTGGACTTCGACCCGCAGAACGTGACGGTGAAAGATGGCACGCTGGTGCTGTCGCTGACGCGGGAGGGGCAGGTCGGCTTCAACGGAGCCGTGCCCCGCGATGAAGACACAGGGCCCGGCGCGGGTGCGGGCGGGGCGGGGGCGGCGACCACCACCTCGTCCGGGAGCGGCGCGGGCGGGGCGGAGGCGGCGACCACCACCTCGTCCGGCGGCGGCGCGGGCGGGGCGGGGGCGGCGACCACCACCTCGTCCGGCGGCGGCGCGGGCGGGGCGGGGACGGTGACCTCCTCCTCCGGGGGCGGCGACGCACCGGGCGAGGGAGGTGGGAGCGACGGGATCATTCCGGACGAGGGGGGCCTCGACGGAGGTTGCGGGTGCGTCGCCGCCGGAGCCAGCGGCACGACGAACTCGTGGGCCGCGGCGCTCGCCGTGGGGCTCTCCGCCCTGACGTTGCGACGGCGCCGGACCCGTGGCTGACCGCGCAGGCTGCTCGGAGGCGCCGCGGGGCGGCAGGCATCCTCGCCGTCGCGGTCGTGACGACGCCGGGCGCCGCTAGATCCTCTCCCAGCGCCCGCTCTCGGCGGAGCGGAAGAGCGCGTCGATGACGCGCATGTTGCCGACCGCGACATCGATCGGGTTCTCGACGGGGCCCCCCGTGCGGATGGCGCGCGAGAACGCCTCGCTCTGGAGGTGGTACTGGTCGACGACAGCAAGTGTTGTCGCCTTGGCCGAGCTGCAGTTCAGCGTCGAGCCGTCATCGAGGAAGAGCTTGCACGGCTGATCGCCGGGGGCGTTGAACGGGATCTCGATCTCGATGCGGCCCCTGGTGCCGAGCGCGTTCACGCGCTGGTAGGCCACGGCCTGCGTGCTGCACGTGAACGTCAGGTGCGCGCCGCGGAAGTCGAGCATGCCCGAGGTCAAGCGATCGGTGCCGAACTCGCGATCGCGCTCGACGAGCGCCATCGCCCGCACGGGCTCGCGTCCGAACAGGAAGCGCGACGTGTTCACCGCGTAGCAGCCGATGTCGTAGAGCGCGCCGCCCCCGACTTCCATCCTGTTGCGGATGTTGGTGGCGTCGCGGTTGAAGTACGAGAACGCCGTCTGGACGCTGACAAGCTCGCCGATCCGGCCGCTCTGCACCCAGTCCCTGGCCTGCTGCCACTGCGGGTGGTGGCGGATCATGAACGCCTCGGCGATCCGCTTGCCCGTCTCGTGCTGGACGTCGACGAGCGCCGCGGCGTCCTTGGCGCTGAGCGCGATCGGCTTCTCGCACAGGACGTGCTTGCCGGCGCGGGCCGCGCGCGCCGTCCACTTCACGTGGAGGTGGTTGGGCAGCGGGATGTAGACGGCGTCGATCTCCGGATCGTCGAGCAGCTCATCGTAGCTGCCGTACGCCTTCGGGATCCCGAGCGACTGCGCGGCGTCGCGCGCCTTGTCGAGGTCGCGCGACGCCAGCGCGGCGAGCTGGGTCAGGGGCCCCCGCCCCATGCTGGGCAGGCTGACCTTCAGCGCGAAGTTGCTCACCCCGAGGACGCCCCAGCGCACGGGGGTGAGGTGCTCGCTCGACTTCGGACCTTCGGCAGATGTGGACATGGGCACCTCCCAGCGCGCGACCCCGGGGGTCGACGGCGCGTCTGTCACCGCTCGACGTGAATCGACGGACAGGCTTTCTGTCCTTTTGCGCCGCAGCCGAAATCCTTCGCCTCGGCGACCGATGCGGGGACGCCCGCCGTCCCGCCGGCGGCCCACGCTGCCCCAGCAAAGCCGCCCGCAAAGCCGACGGCAAAGCCAAGGCCGAGGCTCATCGTCACGGCACCCATCAGCTTCATGCGCATCGACATCCGCCGCCTCCTGCTCAGGTGAAGGGCAAGCTCGGCCACTCCATCGCAGCCCTGCAAATGTGAGCGCTCACATTTGGTACGTCAATCCAAAATCGACAGCTGCGGGGCCCGCCCCCCGTGACGCGGCGCTCCGCAGGCGCGCCAGCGTTATCCTCCTCACCGCGCTCGAGGATCCCTGTCGGGCCGGTTGATTGGGTTTGACATCAGAAATGTGATCGTTCACATGTAGCGAGGGGTATCCTTCGGCTTCGACCTGGGTGGGTCCGTTCTGCGTGCCGAGACCTTCGTCGTCTGACGGGTTTCGGCACGGGTTCCGTTCGGCCGTCGCGAGAGCGGTTGCCGAGGAGGGTGCTTGGCGTTCTGCCAGCGGTGATCCACCGGGGCCACGGTCAGGTGCTCCACGTTCCGTCACGCCGGGCGAGATGGGTTTCGCAGCACGAGCAGTTGCTCTCAGGCATGGTCGCCAGATGTGGGTACCCGTGCGTCGTCACCCCTCGCAAT
Source organism: Sorangium sp. So ce176 (assembly GCF_051519835.1). Lineage (NCBI taxonomy): Bacteria > Pseudomonadati > Myxococcota > Polyangiales > Polyangiaceae > Sorangium > Sorangium sp. So ce176. The sequence goes on along the minus strand of NZ_CP150371.1, from coordinate 6,293,551 downwards.
CTCGGAGAGCAAGATGAAGAAGCCGTCCTGGCACGAGCTCCGTTCCTCAAGAGAAGCCGCCGCCGTCTGTGCGCTCGCGTTCGCAGCCGCGTGCACGGGCGCGCTGGGTGATCCGGTGGATGACGCCGGGGGATCCACCGCCGGAGGCGATGGGCCGTCGACGGGCTCGGCGATGGGCTCGGACCCTCCGCCGTTCCAGCCCGCGGCCGGGATGCTGCGTCGTTTGACGAGAACGCAATTCCGCAATGCCGTGCGCGACGTGTTCGGCGTCGAGGTCAACACCGATGCGCTCGACGCCGATAGCTGGAACGGAAACTTCGCTGTCATCGGCGCCGCGACAGTCGTTACCTCGGAACGAGGCGTCGAGCAGTACCACACGGCCATCGAGAGCGCCGTGGACGCTGTGTTTGCGGATTCCGCGAAGCGGGACCAGTTCATCGGTTGCACGCCGAGCGGCGCGCAGGACGACGCTTGCGTTCGCGGTTTCCTCCAGGCGCAGGGGCTTCGAGCGTGGCGCCGCCCGCTCGAGACGGCGGAGGTCGACAGGCTCGCGGCTGTCGCCAGCGAGGCCGCGGCGGAGCTCGGCAGCGCCGTCGAGGGCGTCCGCTGGGCGACGGTGGCCCTCTTCTCGTCGCCGAACTTCCTGTATCGCCCGGAGCTCGGAGCTCCGAGCGCCGACGGGTCGCTCCGCTTGACGGGCTACGAGATGGCGTCCCGGCTCGCGTTCCTCCTGTGGAACAGCCTGCCGGACAGGACGCTGCTCGACGAGGCAGCGAGCGGGACGCTCGACACGACGGAGGGCGTCCGCGCCGCGGCGACGCGGATGCTCGACGCGCCCGCTGGACGCGAGGCCGTTGGCGCCTTCGCCGAGGAGTACATGCGGCTCGATCGGATCGGCACGCAGGCGAAGGACGTGGAGCTGTTTCCGGAGTACGACGCCGCCCTGCGCGCGGCGATGGTTCGCGACATGCGAGACACATGGCAGGTCCTCGCCTTCGATGAGCAGGCGAGCGCGCTCGAGCTGTTCTCGACAACGAAGGTCGTCGTCAACACCGAGCTCGCCCAGCTCTACGGCCTCGACACGACAGGCCTGAGCTCGAGCACCTTCGAGGTTCGCTCGTTGCCTGCGGACGGCCCGCGCGTCGGGATCCTCGGCAAGGCCGGCTTCCTCTCGCAGTTCGCCAACCAGAAAGAGGGCTCGCCCACGCTGCGCGGCAAGTTCATGCGGGACGCCCTCATGTGCACGCCCGTCCCGCCGCCCCCCGGCGACATCGCCCTCGAGCTCCCGGAGCCGCCCGCGGACAGGCCCCTCACCAAGCGTCAGCGGCTCGAGGCCCATCGGACCGCTCCTGCCTGCGCCGGCTGCCACGGGTTCATGGACCCGCTCGGCCTGCCGCTCGAGACGTTCGACGCGATCGGCCGCTACCGCACGACCGATCACGGCCTGCCGATCGACTCCAGCGGCGACTTCAACGGGGAGCCGGTCGCCGACGCGCGTGAGCTCGGCATGACCGTGAGCGCGAGCGACGAGGTCGCCCGGTGCCTCGTCCGCAAGTACTACGCGTATGCAGCAGGCCACGAGGAGCGAAAGGTGGACGGCAGCGTGCTGAACACGCTGGCCGCGTCGTTCGAGGCGTCGGGGTTCAAGCTGCGCGAGCTCGTCCTCGACGTCGTGACGAGCGAAGCCTTTTCCTCCGTCGGCCCCCAACCCTGAACGCACGGTGCCCCCGATGACCATCAAAGCATTGAACCGACGAACCGTTCTCCGGGGTCTGCTGGCGACGGGCGCCGCCGTCACCATCCCGCTCCCACTGCTGGAGATCATGCTGAACGAGAGCGGCACGGCGTTCGCGCAATCGAACACGCCTGTCTCGCCGCTCTACGTCACGTGGTTCTTCGGCAATGGCACGCTGCCCGGCCGCTGGAAGCCGGCGCGCACGGGCTCCGGCTCGGCCTGGGAGCTCAGCCCCCAGCTCCAGCCGCTCGCGGAGCACAAGTCTCATCTCACGGTGATCAGCGGCCTCGAGAACAAGCTCGTCGTCTCCGGCTTCGAGCACCCCACGGGGTCGGCGGGGGCAACGACAGGCGCGCCGCTCAACGGGAACGCCGTGCGGGCCCCATCCATCGACCAGGTCGTCGCGAGCCTCACCTCCGAGGGGACGGCGTACCGGTCTCTCGAGGTGGGGTTGACGCCGGCGACGCCGGGCGGCCCTCAGGACTCGCTGCATACGGTCTCGCACAAGGGGCCGAACTCGCGCAACAACCCGGAGTTCGATCCGAGGGCCGTGTTCAATCGGCTGTTCACGGGCGGCGCGCCCGCGCCGAGCGACGACGGAGCGGAGCAGGCCGCGAAGCTCGCGAACGTCAGGAAGAGCGTGCTCGACTCGGTGCTGCAAGACGGCGCGAGCCTGCAGCAGCGGCTCGGGGCGGCCGACAGGCAGCGCGTGGAGCAGCACCTCGAGTCGATCCGCGCCATCGAGCGGCGGCTCGAGGCGACGGCCCCCGGCGGCGGCTCCCCGGCCGCATGCAGCAACCCGACGGCCCCCACCGCCGGCAAGGACTCGCAGAGCGAAGCGCCCCCGCAGGTGAACTCCGCCATGGTCGAGCTCTCGGCGCTCGCGCTCGCCTGCGAGAGGACCCGCGTGCTCTCGTTCATGTTCTCGCTGCCCGCCGCGCACGTCTACTACCGGCACCTCGCGCAGGACATGAACGACGACTTCCACGACACCATCTGCCACGGGGACGCCGGAGATCAATCGAGTCAGCCTCGCGTCGACAAGGGCGTGATCTACACGATGCGTTGCCTGAACGAGTTCTTGACGAAGCTCAAGAGCACGCCGCACGGCAGCTCGAACCTGCTCGACAACACGCTCGTGTTCGTCACGTCCGACACCGCCTGGGGCAAGGTGCACACGAAGGCGGAATGGCCGGTGCTCCTCGCGGGGAAGGCCGGCGGGCGGCTGCGCGGCGACGAGCACCACAACTTCCCCGGCGACAACCTGAGCAAGGCGCTCCTGACGGTCGCTCAGATCATGGGCTCGAAGGCGACGGAGCTCGGCATCGACGCGGGGCGGGTCACGTCACCGCTCGCGGGCATCCAGGTCTGAGCGCGGCGTCGCGAGGGCCTCTGGAAGAGGCCCTCCGCAGGCGCCGGCCCACCTGCCGGCGCCGTCCCATCGTCCCCGGATCGGGGACAACCCACCTCGCGATCGAGCGGCCCGCTGCCGCGACCCACGCCGACAGCGCCGCGATCCGGCGGCGGCCACCGTCCACCTATGCTCGAAGACGTGAATTGACATGCTTCGCTACGGTTTCGGCGACCAGGGTGCTGGAGTAGACGGCCCAACCAGCGGCTGCGCTCGACGCTGCGCCCAGCCGCCTGGAGCGACAAACCGATTGAAGCTGCCTGAAAAGCGCAGAAATTCGAGCCGCCAGGACGCCAAGGACGCCAAGAAGAGAATCCTATCTTGGCGTTCTTGGCGTTCTTGGCGTTCTTGGCGTCCTGGCGGTTCATTTCTCGCTTGAGCACCGCGACCGGTGCTCTGGCGGGGCTGGACGGCTGGGCGCTCTCCGACTGATTCGCACGTCGTTGCGCCATCGATTGAATCATGTTCTGCCCTCTCTTGCGGGCGCTTCACAAACGCAGGATACTGGCTCTATGAACTGTATCTCTTCATCTGTTACACCGCGGCTCGTCTGCGCGAACCGCACCGCAATCGATGACCCCGGCCCGAGTCCCGATGCCGCAGGTATGCGGAGCAGCTCCGCAATGCCGGCGATGGCTCTGCTTGCGCTGCTGCTCACGGTCGCCGGATGCAGCAGCACCGAGACGGGCGGCACGGGGGGAACCGGGGGAACCGCGGGAGTAGCGCCGGGCGATGCAAGCACGCAGGACGCCGCGTCGGGCTCGGGTGGCGGCGGTGGCTCGGGTGGCGGCGGCGGCTCGGGTGGCGGCGGCGGCTCGGGCGGCGGCGGCGGCTCGGGCGGCGGCGGCGGTGCCGTCGATGCAGGCAGCGGCGGCGCCGCTCCAGATCTGGCAAGCTATGCGAGCGGGTTGGACAAGCTGTTTGTCGATGCCCCCTGCGACCCGTCGACGCCCTTGCCGCTGGCCCCCATGGCGACGTGCAATCATCCGCCCAACACCCAGCGCATCGAGAAGCAGGTGACCTTCGGCGGCGATCCGGACACGACGTACTCGGTCACGCTGCGGGTGCGCGGGGTCTGGGAGCCGACGGACATCGTGGGGGGCGAGATGCCCATGAAGCCGTTCATGATCGGCGGCAGAATTGGCCCGGGCGACGCCATCAATTACCAGCAATATTCGATCGAGGTGAGCGAGCCGCGCCAGACGTACTGGCTGAACAACTACCAGTACCGCGCTCACGACATTCACAAGGCGGACTACGAGGCGACGATCCGGGTCAACGGCGGCGCCACGGTCAAGGTGGTGATGAACGACGGCAACGAACGCCAGATCGCCAACTGGACCAAGGACTACTTCGAGGGGCTGCCGCCGTACGACACGGCGCCGACCACCGGCCAGATGCTGCACCTCGACGTGCTGTCGGTGAGCAAGTAGGGCGTGTCGGCAAGCCTGCCGCGCGACCCGAATCGTCGCTCGCCTTGACTCAGATCGCCCCCGTGCCCGGCAGCGGACAGCTGTCGAGCACGCGCTCGCCCACATCGCGGCACGGAAAGGGACCGCGCTGCGATGTGGGCGTCAGCAGAGACCCGCTCGACCTCCGGCGCGCAGCAGCGAGCCAGGAGCTTGGCACGGGCGAGCAAGCTGATCGAGGAGGCGGGGCAACCTGTTGGAGCTCGATGAACTCCAACAGGTTCGGCCCTCTAACGAACCGCCTGCAACAAGCCGAGGCGATACGGGAGCTGCGAGTACTCGCCGCCCGAGCTCGGATTGCGTCCCTGGTACAGGAACTGCAGATTGCAGGTGTCGATCGTCGCTGTCTCGTCGTTGCCGTCGCGCACCAGCTCTCCATGGCTGACGTCGTCGCTCCAGTCAGCCACGCCCGGCGCGTAGGTGACGTTGTTCTGACCTGCGAACGGCGCGTTCCACGTATGCGCGAGCGGGGTCCAGGTGCCGTCGAGGCGATCGGCGGTGAAGGAGCGATAGAACCTGGCGCCCGTCGGGCCGATGGCCTCGATCAGGGTCAAGTACTTGTTCATGCCCTTGATCTTGTACGTGGAGCTCCCCTCGAACAGATTGTTGCGGTTCGAGTCCTGAAGGGCGATCGAGATCGGGCCAAACCCGTTCGGGAAGTTCTGCACGGTGGTCTGGCTGCGGTACATCTTGCCGTCGTCGCCCGTGAAGAAGAGGTAGCAGTTGGCGCTGTCGCAGATCACCCAGTAATCGATGGGCAGGCTGGGCATGCCAGCGGGCGTGGACGCGAAGAAGTTCTGCGGCCTGGTCCAGGTCTCCGGGCGGCTCGGGTCGGTGGTCGTGGAGAACTGCGGCGGCTGCGCTTGATAGATGAGGTACCACTTGTTCTGAGGCCTGAAGAAGAACATCTGCGGCGCGCACCGATAGCCGCTGAAGCCGGGCGTACGATCCATGTAGTACTGCGGCGCGGACGCGGCCTGGGACCAGTCGGTGAAGTTCAGGTACGTCATCTGCCAGTTCCCGGCGGTGTTCGCGGTGGTGGCGTAGATGTGCCATCGGTCGTTGAAGAACGAGACCGTCGGATCCTTGATGGACACGATGTTGTGCGTCGCGTCGGACTTCGGGCTCACCAGCATGCCGCTCGACTGCCAGCGGAAGCTGGTGGGCAGGCCGCAACTCTCGCCGCCCCCGCCGCTGCCGCCGCTGCCGCCGGCCCCGCCGCTGCCGCCGGCCCCGCCGCTGCCGCCGGTCCCGCCGCCGCCCGCGCCGCCCGTGCCCGAGCCGACGGGCGTGAGCCGGAATTGCTGGTTGGTCCCGCCGCTCCACGTCCACTGGATCACGGCGGTGCCGTCCGCGGTGCCGCGGCCGTAGACGTCCAGGGACTTGCCGCTGTTGCGCGCGGTGAGGCGCACGCCGCCGCCGGAGACGTCTGCGAACGACCACTGCTGGTTCTCCCCGCTCCAGCAGGAGTATTGCTGGATGCGGGCGCCGTCGCTGGTGGAGGCGCCCGAGACGTCCATGCAACGGTTGCTGTTGACGTTGCGGATGCGATAGTAGCCGCCGCCCGCCGATTCCATGCGGAACTGTTGCCGCGTCGAGCCGTTGCAGCTCGCGATCTGCATGGCCGCAGCGTCAGCGGTGCTGCCACCAGCCACCTCGACGCATTTCCCACTCTGGACGCCGACGATCGTATAGGTCGCCGCTGTGTCGATGGTGACGCTCTCCGATGATTCGTCGAACTCGTAGCCGTCTTCATCGAGCTGCTCGGCGGCGACGCACGCAGCCGTGGCGGCGAGCGTCGTGACCAGGGCCCATAGTCCAAATCGAATTCTCATCATGATCCCCTCTGTTCAAAGGCATACGAAGCGGGAAGCAAGGCACATCCGGCGGCGCCCGGGATCGGCTGCGCGAGCTCTGACCTCACGGGTGGACCCTGTCCACCCGCGACCAGGCGGGCGAGCGCGCGCAGCGATCCCGGGCGCGCCGATGTCGGTGAAACGCGCGCCAGCGCGCCCGGCGTCAGCGCCCCAGGTAGTTCATCAGCCAGGACATGGCCGGCCGCATCTGGCCGCTGCTGCTCATGAGCCCTGAGTTCGCGACCCACGTCTGGCCGCTGACGTACCCCCACAGCGTGATGCCTTTCACGCTCGGATGTTCGTAGAACATGGGGAACTGGCTCTGCATCACGTTGAGCTGCTGTGTGTCGTTCGCCAGGTTGATATCGTACTCTGTGATATAGACCGGTAGACCGGTGCCGGCGAGCCGGTCGAGGAAGCCCTTCACGGTGCTCGTCGACATCGAGAACGCGGCGTGGGCCTGAGCCCCGATGCCATCGATGGGAGCGCCTGCCGCCCGGATCCGATTCACGATGTTGATCGTGTTCTGATTGTCATTGCTGTACTCGATGTTGTTGTAGTCGTTGAGCAGCAGCTTGGCGTTCGGGCAGTACTGCCTCGCCCATTTGAACGCCTGCACGATCCAGTCGTAGCCGCTCGAGCCCGCGCCGCCGAGGGCGTTCATGTACACCGGGGTGGTGTGCGGGGGCGGCTCGTTCACGACGTCGATGATGGCGACGTCCGGGTAGCGCTGGCAGAACGCCTGGATCCACTCTTCCACCTCTGCGCGTTGCTCGCTCTGCGACAGACCGTTGAGCCAGCCCGGCTGCTGGGCGCCCCAGACCAGGGTGTGGCCCTTGTAAGGAATGCCCTTCTCACGCGCGTAGTTCCGGATTCGGTCCATGCCGGCCCAGTTCATGACATCCCGCGTGGATTCGACGGAGCCCCACTTGCCCTCGTTCTCCGGGGTGATCTGGTTCCAGTATCGGGACAGATCCGCGCGCACCTGCCCGCCGGTGGTGATGTTGCCGACGAACTTGCCGCCGCCGGTGCCGCCGCCGCCGGTGCCGCCGCCGCCGGTGCCGCCGCCGCCGCCGCTCCCGGTGCTCCCGCCCGAGCTGGCGGGCGTGAGCCGGAATTGCTGGTTCGTTCCGCTGTTCCACGTCCACTGGATCATGGCGGTGCCGTCCGCGGTGCCGCGGCCGTAGACGTCCAGGGACTTGCCGCTGTTGCGTGCGGTGAGGCGCACGCCGCCGCCGGCGACGTCCGCGAACGACCACTGCTGGTTCTCCCCGCTCCAGCAGGAGTATTGCTGGATGCGGGCGCCGTCGCTGGTGGAGGCGTCCGCGACGTCCATGCAACGGTTGCTGTTGACGTTGCGGATGCGATAGTAGCCGCCGCCCGCCGATTCCATGCGGAACTGTTGCCGCGTCGAGCCGTTGCAGCTCGCGATCTGCAAGGCTGCTGCGTCAGCGGTGCTGCCACCAGCCACCTCGACGCATTTCCCACTCTGGACGCCGACGATCGTGTAGGTCGCCGCTGTGTCGATGGTGACGCTCTCCGATGATTCGTCGAACTCGTAGCCGTCTTCGTCGACCTGCTCGGCGGCGACGCACGCGCTGAGCGCGAGCATCGTCAGCAGGGGCCATCGTTCGAATCGCAGTCTCATGAGGTTCTCCTGTACCCAGGCGGGCGTGTCGTAGGCTGTGGCGTGAAAGCGGCCGCTTCGACGCATGGATCGACGTTGATTGTTGATACAGCGTCGCTTTGCCATGAGGCCGGATCACATGGAGCGATGTTCTGTCAACCCAGGGCAGCTCCCGCACTTGGGGCTTGACGTCTTCGAAGCGCTTGGACCCTGAGGCATCCCTCGGGCTCTTCGGAAAGTTGAACCGGGGGGCGGGGAAACGGGGAGGGAAAGCTTCGAAATGCTCCCTGTCTCCCCGCCTCCCTGTTCAACTTTCCCGCCAGGAGGCTCACCGCTACGCGCGTCCGTGACGACCGAGCGAGCGTGACCGGTGACGAGCTCGATCGGTTGACGAAGGTCTCGGTGCGCATGACCGCGCTTCCGATGCGAAGCAAAAGGATACCAACGCAATGTGAACGCTCACATTGCCGATGTCAACTCCTGATGGCTGTCGAGTGAAGGCGAACCCACCGATGCATGCATGAGTTGTCGATACGGTGTCTCTTTTCCAGGGAGGCCGGATCGCATGGAGAGGTGTGCTGTCAATCCAGGGCGGGCTCTGCAGCTGGGACTCGACGCCTCGGGAGCGTTTGAACCTCTCTCTCCACATCGAGCTTCCTTTTCCCACATCGAGGCTCTCCCTCGAGCGCGCGCCCACCGGCCGCGAGGTGTCACCCCTCGCCACACCTGACACCTGTCACACCCGGTCGGTGTGGCAGGGAGCCAGGCGTCGCGTGACAGGCGCGCGCGTTCCGTGGGAAGCACCCTCCGGAGCGAGGGACGGGAGAAAGAGCGCCCTCCGTGAATCCCGGGTGAAGCCGGCGACAGCGCGCCGGCCGACATCGCCTCTGGCCTCGACCTTGCTCATGCGCTCGAGGCGAAGGCGAACGCCTCGCACGACGCGCTGTCGAGCCCACGGTCTCGCGGATAGGCCCGCGGATACGCCGCGAGCGTCGCACAGCGGGGTCGTGCCGCGCGCTGGCCGGACACGCGGGCGGTCGTCCGCACATGACCCATGAACGACAGAGGAGAATGACAATGATCATCGATTCGATGCTTCGCGACCTCTCGATGGCTCGCTCCACCCGCCGCGCTGCGGCCCTCGTCCTGGGGCTCTCTGCGCTCGGCGGCTGCGCCGTGGAGCAGGCGCCGGGGGACGAGGCCGTGGAGGAGGGGCTCGCCCCGATCACGAGCCTCCGCCTGGAGGACGGCGCCGAGATCCGCTTCTTCGAGCCGGAGGAGGGGAGCGTGATCATCGTGAGCACCGGCGAGGTCCTCGAGGCCTTGAAGGGGCAACCCCCCGTCGCGCTCTACGAGGCGCTCTCGGGGCAGGCCGCCCCGCCGGCGCTGATCGCGGCGCAGGCGCGCGTGGACGAGGCCCGGCTCGCCGCCGGCCCGCGCCGCGCCCCGGCGCAGCCCGAGGTGGAGATCGAGGAGGCACCTCCGGCGCCGCAGGCGCGCGCCGCCGAGGGGCTCGGGACCGCCGCGCAGGCCCTCGACGCAGCCGGTTTCCAGACGTCTTACTGCAACAGCAGCAGCTACGACTTCAACTACTGCTGGACCGACAGCTCCGTCGGCCGCACCGTGACGATCAACAGCGTCGCGACATTCCACGCCCACGCGGACGCCACCGTGGGCTCGATCCAGATGGTGGTGTCCCGCAAGAAGGGGCTGGGCAGCTGGAAGACGCTGTTCAATCAGACCGTCTCCACGGTCGGAGCCCTGGACGTGACCGGGTACACCGACACCGACAACGGCAAATACGAGGTGGTCATCTCCAGCGTGTCCGCCTCCGACGTCTACCACCTCGCGGTCCACGGCGACCTGTAGGCCGCGGCCGGTCGAGCCTGGGCCGCTCACCGGGGCGCGGGGGCGTCGGGCGCGCGATCGCGCCCGGCGCGCCGGTGATCGGGCGCCTCCTGCCTGGCCGCGCCCCTGGCGGGGAGGCTAGGATGTGCCGAGGATGGAGCCCCTCTTCGTCCTGATGATCGTCTCGGGCATCGCGGGCCTCGCGCGGTGCTTCGCGCAGGCGCGCCAGGACGCGAGGCGGGCCGCCCAGGCCCGCTGGCGGATCGCCCGGCCCGTCTGGCAGCGCGCCGCGGCCCTCGTCGGCGGCGAGTTCAAGTCAGGGCCGGGCCAGTGGGGAGACCCCCGCATGCAGATCTCGGTCGTGTGCGAGAACGTCGCGTTGATCGTCGACCACGACATCGACCACGGCGACGCGCCCGTCGTGCGGTACAGCACCCGCATCACCGGCACCGCGCGGAACCCGTCGGGCCTCCGGCTCCGCGTCCACGAGCAGCGGCTCCGCGACGCGAGCGGCGGGGCCTTCCGGGCGCGGCAGGTCGACGTCGGCGACCCGGCGCTCGACGGCGCCTTCGTCGTCAAGGCGAGCAGCCCGACCCTCGCGCGCTGGTGGCTCACGCCGCCGCTGCGCGAGGCGCTCCGCGCGGCCGCCGAGTACCAGCTCACGCTCGAGTCGCACCGGCTGACCGCCGTCCGCGCCGGGCTGGAGGACGACGCCGACAAGCTCGCGAGCGCCATCCGCGCCGCCGCGCTTGTCGCGGGCCGCGGCCGCGCGCTCGCGAAGGAGCTGCGGGCGCTCTCGCAGGAGCTCGGCGGGCGCGTCGTCTCCGGCGCGGGCGCCTCCTCGGCCGAGGGCGAGGCGATCATCGAGCTGGAGCACCGCGGCAGGCTCGTCACCGTGGCGTTCGGCCGGGAGGCGAGGAAGGGCCCGTTCGGCACCCAGGTGCGCGTGGCCCGCGCCGCGTCCCCCTCGGAGCGGTTCGCCCTGCGGCGGCGGCCGAGGCGCGGCCCGGCCCGGGCGGCGGCAGCCCGGGCCGGCGACGACGCGCTGGCCCGGGCCTACGAGCTGCGCGCGGAGGCGCCGGACCGGGTGGCGCAGCGCCTGGGCGACGAGCTGCGGCGCGAGATCGCCGCGCTCCGCCCGGCGGCGATCGTGGGCGACGAGGCCGCTGTCACGCTCGCGTTCGGCCACCTCGAGACGGGGCGCGAGGGCATCGAGCGCGCGATCGCGATCGTCTCCGCGCTCGCGGCCCCCGAGCCGCGCGGGCCCTATCGCTGACCGCGCGCCGCGCCCGCAGGCGCTCGGGATCACGGCGACGTCGCTGCTCGATCGCCATCAGGCGACGCCGAAGCCTCCCGGGCGCGCCGCGTGAGGCGCCGCGGCCGGCCAGGCGTGGTAGATCGTACGCCCGCTGCATGCAGGCCCACGTCGAACCCACGGCTCCTCCGCGCGCGTTCTCCCGGGGACGGAGAGGGGCAGGATGAGCGAGGCGCGCGACGAGCCGACGACGCTGGTCCGCACCCAGCGACGCGCCGGCTCGTGCGCCGAGCCGCGGCCGTTCCTGTTCCTCATCTTGCAATGCCAGCGGCCGCTGGATCCGCCCGCGCGGCTATCGCTCGACGGGGCGGACGAGGTGCGCTTCGGGCGGGGCACTGTGCGCTCGATCGAGCGGCGGACCGAGGGAGGCCGGGCGCTCCTCGACGTGCGCCTCGAGGACGGCTGGGTGTCGTCCCGGCATGCGCGCATCACGCGCGACGGCGGCCGGCTCCGCCTGGAGGACCTCGGATCGAGGAACGGCACCTTCGTGAACGGCGTGCCGCGGCAGAGCGCGCAGCTCACCGAGGGGGACCTGATCGAGCTCGGACACACGTTCTTCCTGTTCCGTGATGTCGCCGCGCCGGACGAGGACGCGGGCGACGCGGCGCCGGGTCAGCCGCTCGGCCTCGCCACCTTCGCGCCCGCGCTGGCCGATCGCTTCGCGGCGCTGCGCGCGATCGCGCCCGCGAGCATCCCCGTCGTCCTCCAGGGCGAGAGCGGCACCGGCAAGGAGGTCATCGCGCGCGCCCTCCACGCGCTCTCGGGGCGGCCCGGGCCGTTCGTCGCGATCAACTGCGGCGCGCTGCCCGACAGCCTCATCGAGTCCGAGCTGTTCGGCCACCGGAAGGGCGCCTTCTCCGGCGCGGCCGAGGACCGGCCCGGCCTCATCCGCGCCGCGGACAGGGGCACGCTCTTCCTCGACGAGATCGGCGACCTGCCCGCGATGTCGCAGACAGCGTTCCTGCGCGTGCTGCAGGAGTCGGAGGTCGTCGCGGTGGGCGCGACGCGGCCGGTGAAGGTCGACCTCCGCGTCGTGGTGGCCACGCACCGCGACCTGCCGGCGATGGTGGAGCGCGGCGATTTCCGGGGCGATCTCTTCGCGCGCCTGTCGGGCTTCGTGCTCGAGCTGCCGCCGCTGCGCAAGCGCCGGGAGGACCTCGGCCTGCTCATCGCGGCGCTGCTCCGCCGCGCCGCCCCGGACCGGGCGGCGGAGATCGCCCTGAGCTGCGAGGCGGCGCGCGCGCTCCTCCTGCGCGAGTGGCGGCTCAACGTCCGCGAGCTGGAGAAGTGCCTGGCGACAGCGATCGCGCTGGCGGGGAGCGGCAGGGTGGAGCTCGAGCACCTGCCGCCGCCCGCCGGGATGACGCGCACCCCGACCGAGCTCCCGCGGCTCGACGCCCAGCCCGGCGAGCCGCAGCGGCCGGCGGCGGAGGACCAGGCGCGGCGCGAGGCGCTGATCCGCCTCTTCCGCGAGCACCGGGGGAACATCAGCGCGGTCGCGCGGGCGATGGGCAAGGGGCGAACGCAGATCCACCGATGGATCGCGCGTTATCGGATCGAGCCGGCCGACTACCGGGAAGGCGGGGAAGGCGGAGAGCGCGGGGGCGAAGGCTGAGCGCCCCCGCGGCGGGGTCGACGCCGATCAAGGGCAGAGCGGTAGCAGGGGCGACGTACCGGATCCTCCGGGGGTGGGCATCCCCGGAACGGGGAGCCAGGGCCGCCGGACGACGTCCACCGGATCGTTGAGAAAGGACGTGATCGGGTGGAGCCATGTGCCCCCATCGCCCGCACACTCCTGGAAATCCCCGTCACCCTCCACGAGCCCGCCGTCCTCGAGGTCGCATTGATGAAGCGGCGGGCAATTCGTGATGTTGTACGAATCGCCGCAGGCGCCCACCGAGTGCGCGACGCAGTCTTCGTCTTCGTCGCCGCCGGCGCAGAGGCGGTCTTTCTGATAGGCGATCTCGTCGTCCCAGTGCTCGCCCGTGCAGGCGAACGCGTGTCGAAACACGACCGCCCCGGAGCGCGGAGCGGGATAGAGGTTTCCTTCCTCGTCCACCTCGTTCATCTCCGGCGTGAGCTTCTCGTGAAGCGGGTTCGTCTCGGTCCAGAAGTTCCCGTAGAACGCGCCCTCGCGCCAGCCAAAGACGTCCGCCTCCTGCGCCGGATACACAGCGGGTTGAAACGGCGCCGGCTCGACGACGATGCCGGCGCCGATCGGCATCGGGCCGGCGGTCGGCGGACGGCTCGCGACGCTGAAGCCGGCGAGCTTCCGGGGCGCCGGGGCTCCGTCTTTCCCGGGCGCGCCGCTGGCGCGGCGGGACATCAGCGGGCCGCTCATGACGCTGAAGTAACCGCTGCTCGGGCACTCGAAGCGAAGCGCGGGCTCGCTGCGGTCGCTGCAGCGCACCTCGGTCTGGGCGACGTGAGCGGGCGAGCCGGCGTTGCAGCCGTGGATGCCGTCGCAGACGCGGAGGATCGTGTCGTCGTCGGACCGCCCGGGGTCGACCGGGAGGCGGTGGTCACATTCGTTGACGGGCTTGCTGCCGGCGCCGAGGGTCACTGTCGAGCCCGGGCTGCACGTGCCGACGTGCTCGGCCGTCCAGCCACAGTTGCGCGACAGCCCTCGCGTATCGCTCTTGCAGGGCCCGAAGCTCGGGATGGCGGCATCGTCCTCGGTGGCCGTCCCCACGCGCACGGAGGGCCCAGGCGAGAGGAGCCCCGGCCGATGGTTCGGGAACGCCTGCCCGCGCAGCGAGACGGTGATGCGGCGGCCGGTGGGGTTCACGAGCGCGAGCAGGCACGCCGTGATGAGCTGCCGGCACTTCGCGCCCGCGGGGCCCTCATGCACCCCCTGCTCGTTCCAGTGGGGGCAGATCCCGATCTCGCCGGGAAACTCGTAGGTCTTGCCCGTCCGGGTGTCGGTGTACGAGACGCTCTGGCCCTGCTCGAGGGCGCAGGACACGAGATAGCCCATCACCTCGCGCGTCTCCTTGTGGCGGAGCCTGTAGCGGAGCAACTCGGGGTCGAGGCGCCACGCGTGCTCGAGGAGCTCCTCGTGCTCGCTGTCGTCGGCGTAGGTCTCGGTCGCGAGCGGTAGCATCACCATGGCGCGGTTGGCGCGCAGGTTCGTGATCAGCGCGTTGCGGGTGAGCGCCTCGGCGGAGAGGCCGTTGGTGTACACGGCCTGCACCGCGTCCATGTACGGCACCAGCGAGCCGCCGGTCAGATCCATGTCGTCCATCACGCTGGTGGCCGTCCCGGTCCCGGCCCCCAGCGTGGAGCGCGGCGGCCCGCCGAGCGAGGCTCCGCCGTCGTCGGCGACAGTGCAGCCCGCGCCGGCGCTCGAGAGCCCGAGACAGAACACAAGCAACCCAGGGATCCGGTAGGTCATCACGCGCTCAGGTCCTTTCTTTGGGCCGGCAAGCCGGATGGCCGGTTCACGCGGCGCCGGTCGCCCCCGGCGCGGGGAGCGCGCGCTCGATCTCGTCGAGCCGCTGCTGCCAGAAGCCCGCGGAGACCGCCCTCGCCTCCGCCAGGAACAGGCGCGCTTCGTCGCCGGCGCCCGCGCGGAGCGCCGAGACGACCGCGCTGTGCAGGGCCTCGGCGCGCTCGTGCATCACCTCGGTGCGCCGCGCCTCGTCCACGAGGGCGCGCCACGCCGCGGCGTCGAACCGACCGGCTGCCCGGTCGTCCAGCGCTAACTGCACCAGGCGTGCCAGCGTGCGGGCGCAGGGGGTGAGGTCGGGCTCGGGCACGCTCGCGCGCGCCTCGGCGAGGTGGCGGGCCGCCTCGTCGTCCTCGCCGCGGGCGAGGTGGATGCGGGCGAGGAGCAGGGCGTCGTCCGGCGACGGGCGCTGGTTGAAGAAGCGCCGCTGGAGGTCGAGGCTGCGGCGCGCGAGCGGCAGGGCCTCGTCCGGGGCGCCCATCCAGTAGCGCATCTCGGCGAGGTTCAGCGTCGCCATGCGCTCGAGCTGGGCGTGCCCGAGCTCGCGGGCGAGGCGGACGGCCTCCCGCTGCTCCACGAGCGCTCGGTCCTCCTCGTGGCGCTTCATCCACATGAACACCCGGTTGATGTAGACGCCGCACAGGTGGAAGGCGTCGCCGGCGCGCAGGCAGGCGTCGACGACGGCGTCGCCGTGGCGCCCGGCCTCGTCGAGGCGGCCGGCCACCGAGAGCGAGCCGACGAGGAAGCTCCGGGCGATGACGTGCGCCTCGTGGTCGCCGAGGGCGAGCGCGTCCCGGGCGGCCTGCTCCACCTTGGGGATGCCCTCGTCGACGCGCTGGCTGCGGCAGTCCGAGCGGCCGCTCGCCAGCAGGCAGCGCGCGTCGAGGCGCGCGTCGCCGAGGCCAGCGCAGAGCTCCGCCGCGCGCGCGGAGGCCGCGGCGGAGGCGGGGAAGTCCTCGAGCCAGTCGAGCGCTGTCGCCTCCTCGAGCAGGAGCTCGGCCGCGCGGCCCCTGTCGCCGGCGGCCTCGGCGAGCGCCCGGGCGGCGCGCAGGTCGACGAGCGACTCGTCGAGCCGCTGCAGGCGGTAGCGCGCCCTGCCGCGGCCCGCGAGCGCGCGGCCGCGGGCCGCGGCGTCGCCGCCGTCGAGGAGGCGCAGGGCCGCGGTGAAGCGCTGCTCGGCCTCGACGACGTCGTGCCGGGCGAGCGCCTCCTCGGCGAGCGCGGCGTGCGCTCGCGCCGCGGCGGGCGCGTCGCCCGCGGCGGCGGCGTGGCGGGCGATCCGGGCGCGCGACCCCGCGGCGGGCGGGGAGGCGAGGAGGCGCCCGAGGACGGCGGCGTGCAGCGCGCGTCGGCGGGCGGGCGGGATGCGCGCCTCCACCGCGTCGCGCAGGAGCGGGTGGCGGAAGGCGTAGCGCTCGGGCGCGGTGGCCAGCGCGACGAGCACGCCGGCCCGGGCGAGGCGCGCGAGGCCGACGCTGGGGTCGAGCGCGCCCGCGGGAGGCGGCGCGCCCGGGGCGTCGAGGGCGGCCTCGAGCTCGGCCGGGGAGAGGTCGTCGCCGACGATCGCCGCGCGCTCGAGCAGGTCGACGAGCGGCGGCGGCAGGGCCGCGACCGCGCGGGCAGCGAGGCGCTCGCCGAGCGGCGCGGCGGAGAGGGAGAGCAGCTCGTCCGGCGCGAGGGCCCAGCCCTCGCCGCCGGGGGCGCGCCGGATCGCGCCGCCGACGCGCAGGGCGCAGGCGATCTCCACGAGATCGCGCGGGACGCCGCGCCCGAGCGCGCGCAGGTGATCGAGCACGGGGCGGGGGATGAACTCCACCGGGCGCAGGTGGTCCTGGAGCAGCGCGCTCGCGGCCCCGGCGTCGAGCGGGCCGAGGTCGAGCGCGAGGCAGCGGGCGGCGCGCTCGCCGAGGCGCGGGCGGAGCGACGCGATGGACGGCCGGGCCGCGAGCACGATCGCGAGGCGCGCCGGGCTGCCCTCGGCGGTGGCCAGCTCGAGCGCGTCGAGCGCGGCCGCGTCCGCGCGGTCGGCGTCGTCGAGCAGCAGCGCGAGCGGCGCGGCGGCGGCGAGGGCGGCCGCGAGCGCCCGGGCCTCGGCGAGGCGGCGCGCGCCCGCTGCCTCGAGCAGGGTCGCGGCCGCGGGGTCCTGGCCGGCGAGCCGGCCGAGGGCGAGCCCCACGGCCGGCCACGCGCGGCCGGCCTCCGGCCGACCGAGGCGGCGCGCGAGCGCCGTGTCGGCGGTCGCGTCGAGCGCGCCGCTGGCCGGCAGGTCCAGGGCCGCCCGCAGGAGGGCGACGAGGGTCGCGCCGCGCTCGGCGGCCTCCGGCCCGGGCGCGGCCGCGGCGTGCACGGCGGCGCCGCCCGCGCGGAGCGCCGCCGCGAGGGCGCCGAGGAAGCGGGTCTTGCCGTGCCCCTCGGCGCCGGTGACGGTGACGAGCGCCGGACCGCCGCCGGCGAGCGCCCCCTTCACGGCGGCGAGGGCCTCGGCGAGCGCGGCGTCGCGGCCGCGGAGGGCGGCCTCGCCGGGCGCGCCGGGGGGCGCTTCCCGCGGGGCGGGGGGCGTGTCGTGGAGATCCAGGGGGGCGTCGTGCGGATCTCCGGCGAGCGCGCGCTGCGCTTCGGCCGTGAGGATCGCCGGCGGCGGCACGCCGGCGTGCTCGTCGCCGGCGCGTTCCGGGCCGGCGCCCCACGCCTCCGCGGTCTCCAGCGCGGTGCCCGCGAGCGTGACGCCGTGCGCGCCCTCGCGCACCCGGAGGGGCGCCAGGTGGACAACGAGGGGCGGCGCCGCCAGGCCGGCGGCGACGAGGCGCCGGGCCGACCGCACCGCCGCGCGCACCCCGTCGCCCGACGCCGCGCCGGCGGGGAAGGCGAGCACCGTGTGCTCCCCGCGAAAGCGCGCCAGGAGGCCGCCTTCCGCGCGCGCGACCTCGACGACCAGCGCCCCGGCGCGCTCGCGCGTGCGCAGGGCCAGCAGCGCCACGGGGCGGCGCTGGACGGGGGAGGGGGCGCGTGCGCCGGAGCCAGTGCGCGCGTCGGGACCGGCAGTGCGCGCGTCCGACAGGACAGCGCGCCCGCCGGACGAGCCAGCGCGCGCCTCCAGCGCCGCCGTGAGCGCGCGCGCCACGTCGCCGGCGCGGGCCGGGCGGGCCCCGGGGTCCTTCGCCAGGCAGCGCAGGACGGCCTCGTCGACGGCCGCCGGGAGCCGCGCGAACGACGACGGCGGGGCGGGGCGGCGCGCCACGTGCGCCTGCCGCACCTCCGCCGCCTCGCCAACGAACGGCGGCCGGCCGGTGAGCAGCTCGAAGATCACCGCGCCGAGCGCGTAGACGTCCGCCCGCGGGTCCACGCCGCGCGCGCCCAGGCACTGCTCCGGCGCCATGTACGCCGCCGTCCCGAGGACGGCGCCGGTGCGCGTCAGCTCGGCGCCGAGCGCGCCCTGCGCGTCGTCCGCGTCGCGCGCACCCCGCGCCAGGGCCGCGAGGCCGAAGTCGATCAGCGCGACCCCTCCCTCGGACCGCAGCCACACGTTCTCGGGCTTGAGATCGCGGTGCACGAGGCCCGCGTCGTGCACCGCGTCGAGCGCCGCCGCGATCCCGCGCGCGAGCGCCGCCGCCTCGTCGAGCGGCGCCGCGCCCGCGCCCGGCAGGCCCGCGAGGCGCGCCGCGAGCGAGCTGCCCGTGAGCCGCTCCAGCGCGAGGAACGGGCGCAGATCGGCGGCCCGGCCGCTGCCGAGCAGCGCGGGCACCCGCGGGGGCGCGAGGCGGGCGAGCGCCGCGGCCTCGCGCGCGATCCGGCCGTCGTCCTGCCGCCGCGCCACCTTGAGCGCCACGGCGCGGCCGTCGCCCTCGCGCGTCGCCGCGTAGACGCGCGCGAACCCGCCCTGGCCGAGCATCTGTTCGACGCGGAATCCGAGGATGTGCGGGGCCGGCTCAGGATCGACCATCTCCGCGGCCCCGCGCGCCGGCGGCGCCGCGCGCGGGTGTTCCGGGCACGCGGCGCCGGGCCGCTCGGGGAGGCGGCGATGGCACTCGGAGCACCGCATGGGGCGCGAGTATACTCGGGTAGGTCGCCATGCTGCCGCCTGCCGAGATCGCCCCTGACCCCGAAGCGACCGCCGTCATCTCGGGTCGCGCGCAGGAGCTGCAGACGACAGCCGCCGACGCGCTCCCCGCCGGCGCGGTGGTCGGCGGGTACCGGCTCGACGAGGTGCGCCTCGGGGGGGGCTTCGGCGTCGTGCACCGCGCCTGGCCGATCGGGGGCGGCGCGGCGGTCGCGCTGAAGGTGCTCCGCCGCGAGCTGTCGCTCCTGCCGGCGATGCTCCGGCGCTTCCACCAGGAGGCGGAGGTGCTCGCGCGGCTCAGGCACCCGGCGATCGTCGAGGTCCGCGGCGTCGGCGCGCTCGACGACGGCCGGCCCTACATCGCGATGGAGTGGGTCGAGGGCCGGACCCTCGCGGCCGAGCTGCGCGCGCGGGGCGCCCTCTCGCCCGCCGAGGCGGCCGCGCTGCTCGAGGAGGTCGGCGGCGCGCTCGCTGCCGCGCACGCGATCGGCGTCGTGCACCGCGACGTGAAGGCCCAGAACGTCATGATCCGCCCCGCCGACGGCGGGGGCGGGGGGCGGCGCGTCACGCTCGTCGATTTCGGCATCGCCAAGCTCCTCCACGCGCCGGCGTACGGCGCGCGCGGCGGCGGGCGCGGCGGCGGGCGCGTGGAAAAGAGCAGCGGCCTGATCGTCGGCACGCCGCTGACGATGGCGCCGGAGCAGATCCTCGGCGGCGCGGTGGACGCGCGCACGGACATCTATGCTGTCGGCCTGCTCGCCTACCAGCTCGTGACGGCCGTGCTGCCGTTCCAGGGCGCGAACGCGGTCGAGACCGAGGAGATGCACCTGCGCGCGCCGCCGCCCAGCCCGAGCGAGCGCGCGCCGGTGTCGGCCGCGTTCGACGCCGTTGTGCGCCGCTGCCTCGCCAAGGACCCGGCCGACCGGTACGCGAGCGTCCCCGAGCTGCTCGCGGCCCTGCGCCGGGCCGTCGCCGCGCCGGGCGCCGCGGGCGCCGCGGGCGCCGCGCCGTCGCCCGGCGGCGCGGACGAGCCGCTCGGGCCGAGCACCGCGCTGCTCGTCGAGGCCCGGCTGGCGTCGCCCGACGACGCCGGCGACGAGGCGCTCGCCGACGTGGAGCGCCTGCTCCAGGCGGCGCGGTCGGCGCTCTTCCGGATCGGCGCGACGCTCGTTGTCGAGAGCGCCGACGCGCTGCTGGCGACGCTGCCCGCGCCGTACGAGCGCGCGCCGGAGCGGGCGCTCGGGTGGGTCCTCGATCTCTGGGCGGAGCTCGGCGCGCGGGCCGGCGCGAGCCCCGAGGTCCTCCCGCGCCTGGCGCTGCACGCGGCCGTGCCCGAGGCGCTGCGCCGCTGGGCGCCCGATCCGACCGAGGCGGGGGTGTTCGTGACCGGCGCGTTCACCGCGGAGCTCGAGCGCGCGCCGCACCCGGCCGCGGGCGGCGCGCTGCGCCGGGTATCGCCCTGAGCGGTGTGGCCCTTGTAGAAGCGCGCGCTGCCACCGCCCCTGTCACAGGCGGTGTGACAGGGGACGATGTGACAGCGGCGATGTGACAGGGGGGAGCTTCTCCCAGAGCTCGATGATTTCCTTGGCCGAGTCGCCGCGGACCGAGACAAGGAACGCGTTCTTGCCTTGCTCCCATGGCATGCGGGAAGGCACGTCGTACGCCATCACTCGGAAGCCGTTCCTGGCAGCGACCTGGCTCCACATCACCTGATTGGCCTCCGACGGAGCCTGGATGTCCTGTGCGTCCTTGTAGGTCACGACGGTGATGTCACCGCCGAAAACGGTCTGGTAGAAATCGAGCGCCGCTCGGCGCATCGCCGCGGAAATCGAGGTAGTTGGTGACGCTTACGGTCATGATCTTCTCCTGCGCAGGCTCAAGGCTTCGAGCGTGTCCGCGCGCTCACGGCGCGTCGGCGCGACGGGGATTGGCCGGCCGGTGAGGCCGTGTGATCGGGGAGGTGACCTGTCGAGTCTGGTGGCACGTCGGAGGGCTGATTCCGGAGGGCCTGTACGACGACTCCGTCGACCATCGACACGAGGAAGGCCAGGCCGATGGGCTTGCGCTGGACCAAGGTGCGGTAGGCGGCCATCGACGGGATGACCTGAGACAGCGTGCGGATGTCGGCGGACGCCGAGATCTCGCCGCGCGCGGCGGCTCGCTGCATCAGCGCGAGATGCGCTTCGGCCCGCGGCTGGACCACCGCGCTGCTTGCCGCCTCGGCGAGCGCCTGCTCTTGCGAGAGCCGCGAGGCGAGCCCGGTCATGATCTTGAGCTTGCGCTCGCCTTCCTCGATCGACCGCGGCTTGAACGAGCCGAGGAGGTCTCCGCGGAGCGTGCCCGTGTCGGGCAGAGGCTCGAGATCCACCTGAGTGCGCTTCATGTGTGCGACGGCGCCGACGACCAGCTCCGCCTCGGAGGTCCAGCGGCGGTAGACGCTCGCCTTCCCGGCTCCTGCTCGCGCGGCCACTCCTGAGCGCGTGAACCGGCCCTCCGAGTCCACCCGCTCGCGCGGCAACAGCCTTGACGCCCAACATCGAACGCGGCACCGGTGGCGCGCAGATTGGCCGGCACGGCTGCGGGAGGTTCATCGCGGAAAGAGAGGTGCCGCCAGGCAGCTGCGAAGGGGAGCGTCAGTGCACATCACGCCGCTGCGGCTACCTCGTCACCCTCGCGGCGGCCCGTGACCCCTCGCCCAGGCTTCACCTGACGCACTCGGTCCATCTCTACCTTGACACGTGAGCAGTACTGCGCAAAAGTTCGACCGGGTAGACCTGCGCTCGCACCCCCTTCGAAAAGAGGAGATGACAATGCCCATTATCGGACGACAGTGCACACGCGATGGCAGGACGCTCTGCCTTCGGATGAGTCAGGCCGGTCTGCCGGTAAATTCCGAGGGCCCCGGGCTCACGCTCGTTTACGGGTGGTCGAGCGAGGAGCGCCGCGCGCAAGGGCTCCCGGCCTCGATCCAGGGCGTCGAATTCCGCACTGACTCGGGCAAGGTCCTCTCGTTCGACCATTGTCCGTTCTGCGGCGAGGAGCTCGTGCGGAGCGCGACGACCGTCCGAGCGACAGTGGCGCGACGCACCGCACCAGAAGGCGCCCGCGCCGAGCTGCCGCCGAGGGAGGTCGAGCGCGCACAGAAGGGCGTGCGTGCGATCGAGGCCGTGCCGCCTCGCCCTCCGAGCGCACCGGCGCGCGAGCAAGCTCCGAGCGCACCGGTGCGCGAGCAAGCGACGACGGGCTCGACGTCGCTGAAGGTGCTTCGCGAAAAGCTCGGACTCTCGCAGGCCGAGCTCGGCGGAAAGCTCGGCCTCGCGCGCAGCTCGGTCGCCAACTACGAAAACGGACGGTCACCTCTGTCGCGACGGATCCGCAAGTGGATCGCAAAGCATGAATCGAAGCTCACCGAAGGGGGAAACGGCGCAGCCCGCCGCGGGAGCGCGGCCGCGTAGAGGGTCCCGGGCCCAGGTCTCCTCGTCGCCTGTTTCGTGGCCGGTACCGCGCCGCTGCTCCGCTCGTGCCGCTGACCTACTTTCCTCGTCGGCGTCGTGCACCCTGCCTCGAGGGTGCACGGGGGAGCAGCCGAGATCCCGCGGCGGCATCGGGCAGATGACGTGGCTGATGACATGAGCACATGACGACCCCCCTGCGCCCCGAGGATGCGCTCGCGAACCTGCGTCGCGCCGGGCTCGCGACCCGGGTCGACGCCGCGGCCTTCGCGGCCGCCTGCGACGCGGAGCGCGACGGCGCGCCGCTCGACGCCGAGGTCGCGCTCTCGGCCCTGGCGTCGATCTACGGCGCGCGCGGCCCCTCCGAGGTGAGCGACGCCGACGGCGCGTTCGCGGTGGACGAGCACGCCGCCCCCGACCCGAAGGTCCTCGCGGCGGTGTGGCTCGCGTTCGAGCGGTGGCTCGAACATCCCATCCCTGTCGCCGTGGCGACCGACCTCGACGAGCTCGTCTCGTACGCGGGCGACATGTGCTTTCTTCGCCGGCACGCGGACGCCGCGGGGGAGGCGCCCTGTCTCTTTTCGATCGACGGGTGGCGCCCGCGCGACGACGCGTCCTTCTCGATCTATGCGCTACGGCGCGACGGCGAGCCGCTCTATGCGCTGGGCCTGCCGGTCCAGTTCCACGTGCATCCGGACACGGAGGCCGCGGCCGCCGGCATCTTCCGCCTGGACGGCCTCACGGACAGCTTCCGCGAGCACGCCCCGACGTGCGCTGTTTGCCGGGACAACCTCCGGCGCGCCGCCGACGAAGGCGCCCTGCCCGACGCGTTCCGGCCGCTCCTCGGCGCATGAGCGGACGCCGGCGGAAGCCGGCGCGATCGCGAACGTGGATCGAGCGACGGCGGGCGCCGTCAGGGATCGGCGCCCTGCCGTCCCAGGAGCCGCGCCGTCACGCCCTGCGCGGCGTGGACAGCGCGGCCGGCCGCGCGCGTCGCCTCCCGGAGCGCCTCGTCCGCGCCGCGCGCGCCGGCGCTCCCGGACGGCCTCCAGAGCAGGTAGGCGGCGAGCGCCACCCCGAGCGCCACGGCGATGCCCGCCGCCGCGCGGCGCAGGCGCCGCGGTCCGCGCCGCGCCCGCGCGCCGGATGGCGCCGCGGCCGGCGCGCCCGCCGCGGCCGCGAAGGCCGCCACCATCGCGCCGACGCTCGGGAACCGCTCCGGCGGGCTGATCGCGAAGGCGCGCGCGAACCACGCCTCCAGCGCGGGCGGCGCCCCCGGGCACACAGTGGTCAGCGGCGGTCGCGCGCCGACGAGGATGGAGGCGAGCACCACGGCCAGGTTGCGGCCCGGGAACGGCTGCTGACCGGTGAGCGCCTCGTGCGCGACGACCGCGAGCGACCACATGTCGAGCTGCGGGCCCGCCTGCCCCTCGCACGTGTGCTCCGGGCTCAGGTAGGCCGGCGTGCCCAGCACCACGCCGTCCGCGGTCCGGCGGCGGAAGTCGGCCGGCCGATCCTCACCGACCCACTTCGCGATCCCGAAGTCGGTGATCTTGGCGCGCAGGTGCCCGTCGCTCCCCTCGACGAGCAGGATGTTCGACGGCTTGATGTCGCGGTGCACGACGCCGAGCCCGTGCGCCACGGAGAGCGCGTCTCCCAGCTGGCGGAGGAGCGGCGCGAGCTCGGCCGCCGGCACCGGGCCTCGCTCCTGCAGCCATTGCCGCAGCGACCGGCCGCGCACGTACTCCATGACGAGGTACGGGCCCGCCGCCGGATCCTCGCCGGCGTCGTACACGGCGACGACGCCGGCGGTCTTCTGCCCGAGCTGCGCCGCGACCCGGGCCTCGAGGCGGAACCGCTCGATCGCCTCGGTGTGCCGGCCGTTGCGCGCCACCACGAGGAACTTGAGCGCGACGTCGACATGCCGGACCGTATCGCGCGCGCGCCAGACCTCGCCCATCGCGCCGCGCCCGAGCGGCTGCTCGAGCTGATAACGGCCGTGCACGACGCGGCCTCGCTGCGGCCTCGCGCGGGAATCGTTCCGCCCGGCGCGGCGCGAGGACGCAGGGCGGGAGTCTGCCTGTCGCTCAGCGAGCGCGGCCGCGGCGAGCACCGCGGCGCGGACGCTGTCTTTTCTCTGGGATTCGGGCTGTGGATCGAACGAGGCTGGTTGGAACACGATCGAACACCTCCGTGCCGCCTCTGTGTTCCCGACGTGTCGACGTACCTCTCGCACGGCGCGCTGGGACCAGGGACCGGGGCATGTCTTGAGCGTATCGCGAACGCGGGATCCGGGGAATCCACGACAGCGCGTCTTCTTCGGAGAGCTCCTCGCGGACTCGCGCTCACAAGGTCGCATGACAGCGCCGATCGTCGCTGTTCGTGCCACGCGCGCTCCGCTTGGCGACGGGCTCGCCCGTGCTCGGCAGGATCCAGCGAGCTCATGACCGGCGCTGTGACGCGGAACGACGGCCGCCCCATGCCGGTCCTCTCGCGCGCGCCCTATACTCGTGACGTCGCCGCGCCCGACCTCGCGTTCCGCGGCGCCGGATCGCACCCTTGGGCGGCATTCGACGGCCAGGAGAGGAGGAGCACATGAAGGCATACGAGCTGCAGAGAACCGGGGGAGCGGACGCGTGGGTGCAGGTGGAGAGGGACGCGCCGGAGGCGGGACCCGGGCAGGCGCTCGTGCGGATGCGGGCCGTGTCGTTGAACTACCGTGATCTGCTGATCGCGAAGGGCGGCTACCTGCAGCCGGTGACGCGGCCGGTGATCCCGGTCTCGGATGGGGCTGGCGAGGTCGTGGCGGTCGGGGAGGGGGTCACGCGGGTCAAGGTGGGGGACCGGGTGACGCCGACGTTCTTCCAGACGTGGACCGACGGCGAGGCGACGCGGGCTCAGCTCGGGGACAGGGCGCTGGGGGCCGGGAGCACAGATGGGGTGCTGGCGGAGCTCGTGGCGCTCGACGCCGAGGGGCTCGTGCCGCTGCCGGAGCACATGAGCTTCGAGGAGGGGGCGACGCTGCCGTGCGCGGCGGTGACGGCCTGGAACGCGCTGGTGCCGCAAGGGAGGCTGCAGGCGGGGCAATCGGTGCTGGTGCAGGGCACGGGCGGGGTGTCCATCTTCGCGCTGCAGCTCGCGCACGCGCTGAGAGCGCGGGTGATCGTCACGTCGAGCAAGGACGAGAAGCTGGCGCGGGCGCGCGAGCTCGGCGCGGACGAAGGGATCAATTACCGCAAGCACCCTGACTGGGAGGAGAAGGTGCTGGAGGTGACCGGAGGGCAGGGAGCGGACCACGTGATGGAGGTGGGCGGGGAGGAGACGCTGCCGAGGTCGATCCGGGCGACGCGAGAAGGGGGGCACATCGCGCTGATCGGGCTCCTGAGCGGGGCGTGGGGGGCGCCGGAGCCGAAGGCGATCGAGCAGAAGAGACTCCATGTGTTGCCTGTGTTCGTCGGCAGCCGGGTGATGTTCGAGGAGATGAACCGGGTGCTCGTGGCGCACCGGATCAAGCCGGTGATCGATCGGGTGTTCGGGTTCGACGAGGCGCGGCAGGCGATGAAATACCTGGAGTCGGGGGCGCACTTCGGGAAAGTGGTGATCCGCGTCTGAGCGGCCCGGGCCGGGCCGGCGCCGAGCGTTCGCCTCCCGGGGATCCGGCGCGCAGCGCGGCGAGGTCGTCGTCGCGTCGACGCCCGGGCCGAATGCCCTTGAACCGGCCCCGCGCACCCACAAGGGTACGCGGCCCGACATGGCAGACGACGTCCACGCCGTCACCCCCGCCGCGCCGTTCGAGACCCGCGAGGCCCTCGTCGCCTGGCTGGCGCGCCACGGCGTCGCGCACCTCGCGCGGCTGAACCTCGAGGCGGTGGCCTCGCGCGTCGATCCCGCCCTCTGGCCCGAGCTGCGGGCCCTCGGCGCGCGCCGGCGCCTCATCGACCTCGCGAGCGCGGACGAGCTCTCGCGCGCGTCCGAGTGGCTGCCGTCCCCGCGCCTGCGCGACGCGCTGCCGCCCGCGGTCTGGCGCTTCCTCGAGGACGAGCGCGCGGACGCGGCGCGGGCGCGCGCCGCGGCGCCGTCGCTGCTGCGGCCGCCCGACGAGCCGCGGGCCCTGCCGGCGCACGAGCGGCTGTGCGCCCTGCGCGCCCGCGTGCCGGACGCGGTCGCCCCGCGCCTCGAGCGCGCCCTCTGGCCCGGTGTCCAGCCCGGCCCCCTGCGCTTCGACGCGGCGCTGCCCGGCTTCCGCTTCGAGGACCCGCTGCCGTTCGAGTCGCAGCGCGTGGGCGCCGGCTTCGTCCGGCCCGAGGCGCGGATCACCCTCGCGCCCGGGGCGCTCCGCGCCGAGTGCACCTGCGGCGCGGGCGACTGCGTCCACGTGCTCGCGGCGATCGACGCGGCGCTGCTCTGGCTCCGCCAGCCCCCGGGCGACGCCTTCCTCCGGGCGCTCGACGAGCTCGGGCGCCCCGCCTGGGAGCGCACCTTGCTGGCGCTCGATCGCGCCCTCGACGAGGGCCCCGGCGGGCGCGCCGGCGTCGAGATCACCTACCGCCTGCAGGTCGTCGAGGACGTCGGCGCCACGGTCGCGGCCTGGGTCCACCGGCTCGGCAAGAAGGGCCAGCGCAGCGCCGGCGCGCGCGCCGGCCGCAAGCGCCTCCTCCAGGAGCACGGCGCGCGGCTCTCCTCGGAGGACGCCCGCGTCGCGGCGCTCCTGCCCGAGGGCGACGGGTTCGCGCCGCGGGCGCTGATCGAGGCGCTCATCGGCCACCCGCGCGTCTTCCTCGACGAGGCGCCCCACGTCGCGGTGCGCGTCGAGCGCGCGCCGGTGGGGCTCGTGGCGGAGGAGCGCCAGGGCGTCGTGCGCGTGAGCGCCGGCGTCGACGGCACGGCGCTGCCCCCCGCGCTGCTCGAGCGCGTGCGCCGGGCCCGGCCCGAGGACGTGCTGTTCCTGTGGGACTGGGACCAGGGCGCGCGGCGGCTCACGCTGCTCGACGTCAAGACCGAGCTCCGGACGTTGCTCGACGTGCTCCTGCGCGAGGGCAACCTCTTCCCGCCCGAGAGCCACGGCGCCCTGCTCGCCGCGCTCGCGCGGTGGGCGCTGCGCGTGCCCGTGGCCATGCCGCGCAGCGTGATGGGCGAGTCGGTCCCCGCGCTGCTGCACCCCGTGCTGCGGCTCTCGCCCCAGCCGAACGGCGCGGTCGAGGTCGAGCTGCGCGTGCGGCCGCTCGTCGACAGCCCCGCCCTCGCCCCGGGCGCGGGCGCGCGCGACGTGCACGTGCGGCGCGGCGACAGGGCGCTGCACGCCGTGCGCGATCTGCGCCGGGAAGAGGACTTCGCCCGCGCCCTCTGCGCCGAGCTGCCGCTCTCCGGCGCCGAGCTGCTGGAGGAGGGGCGCCCGTTTCACTACCGCTTCGCCAGCGCGCAGGGGGCGCTCGACCTGCTCGCGGCGTGCGCGCGGCGCGAGCCGCCCCCGGAGCTCGAGTGGGTGGGCGCGCCCCTGCGCGCGCTGAGCGGCGGCGGTCCCCAGGCGCTCAAGGTCGTCCTCGAGAAGCGGCGCGCGTGGTTCGGCCTCCTCGGCGGCCTGAGCGTCGAGGGCGAGCGGGTGGAGCTGGCCCGGCTGCTCGACGCCGCGCGCCGCAAGGACCGCTACGTGCAGGTCGAGGCCCGCACCTACGTGGAGCTGAGCGAGGCGCTGCGCGCCCACCTCGAGCGCCTGTCGGATCACGTGCACGCGTCCGGCCACGGCCTCACGGTGGGCCCGTCGGCCGCAGGGGTGCTGCGTGAGCTCGAGGCGGCCGGCGCCGCGCTCGAGGCGGACGGCGCCTTCCGGCAGCTCGTCGACCGCGTCGCCGCGGCCGGCGAGCTCTGCCCCGCCGTCCCGGCGACGCTCCGCGCCGAGCTCCGCCCGTACCAGCTCGACGGCTTCCGCTGGCTCTCGCGCCTCGCGGCCTGGGGCGCGGGCGGCGTCCTCGCCGACGACATGGGCCTCGGCAAGACGGTGCAGGCGCTGGCCGTGCTGCTCGATCGCGCCGCGCTCGGGCCCGCGCTCGTCGTCGCCCCGACGTCGGTGGCGTTCAACTGGAAGGACGAGGCGGAGCGCTTCGCGCCCTCGCTGCGGCTCACGGAGTACGCGGACGCGGCCGACCGCGACGACGCGCTCGCGTGGCTCGGCCCGGGCGACGTGCTGGTGGTCAGCTACGGCCTGCTCGCGCGCGACGCCGCGCGCCTTGCTGCCCGGCGCTTCGCCACGGTCGTCTTCGACGAGGCCCAGAGCCTGAAGAACGCGGCCACGCAGCGCGCGCGCGCCGCGAGGGCGCTGCAGGCCGACTTCAGGTTCGCGCTCTCGGGCACGCCGATCGAGAACCACCTCGGCGAGCTCTGGAGCCTCTTCGCCGTCGTGTTCCCCGGCCTCCTCGGCGGCTGGGAGTCGTTCCGGGGCCGTTACGCCGCGCCGATCGAGCGGCAGAGCGACCCCGCCGCGGCCCCCGCGCTGGCGCGCGTGCTCGCCCCCTTCCTGCTCCGGCGGACGAAGGCGCAGGTCGAGGCCGAGCTGCCGGCGCGCACCGAGGTGCGCGTGCCGGTCGTGCTCTCGGGCGCCGAGTGGCAGCTCTACGAGGACGCGCGCCTCGCGGCGCTGTCCGAGCTCGAGACGCGGCGGTCGGTCCTGCGGGAGCAGGAGCGCCGCGTCGAGGTGCTCGCGGCGCTCACGCGGCTGCGGCTGCTCGCCTCGCACCCGCGCCTGTACGACGCGCGCTCCGAGCTCGTCTCGTCCAAGCTCGAGCGCTTCCTGGAGCTCATCGACGAGCTGCGCGCCGAGGGCCAGCGCGCGCTGGTCTTCAGCCAGTTCACGTCGCACCTCGCGCTTGTGCGCGAGGCGCTCGCGGAGCGCGGGATCGCGTTCGTCTACCTCGACGGCGAGACCCCCCGGAAGGCGCGCGGCGACCGGGTGAGCGAGTTCCAGGAGGGCACGGCGCCGCTGTTCCTCATCTCGCTCAAGGCGGGCGGCTTCGGCCTGAACCTCACGGCGGCCACCAACGTGATTCACCTCGACCCCTGGTGGAACCCGGCGGTCGAGGATCAGGCCTCGGACCGCGCGCACCGCCTGGGCCAGCGGCGGCCGGTCACCATCTACCGCCTGGTGGCGCTGGGGACGATCGAGGAGCAGATGCTGTCGCTGCACGAGCAGAAGCGCTCGCTCGTCGCCCAGGTGCTCGGCGGCAAGGACGAGGCGGGCAAGCTCACGATGCAGGAGCTCCTGGGCTTGCTCTCAGGGCGGCCCCGCGGGCCGGCCGGCGCGGATGGCGCGGAGGGGGAGAGGGCGCTGGCGCCCGACGGCGGCGACGGCGTCGCGGTGGAGGCGCCCGACTGAGGGCGCTGGTGCTCGATGGCGGCTGCGGCGTCGACGTGCCGGCGCCTGCCGATCGCGCCCATATGTCCGGGGGGCGGCTACGTCGCCCAGAGCACGCGGAGCTCGATCTCGATGGCCTCGAAGGGCGCAGCGCGGACGCGCGCGGCGTCGCGGTGGGTGGCGATCGGGGTCCAGCCGCGCCCCGGGGCGAGCGAGAAGACCTCCTGGGTGCGCTGGATCGGGTCGAGCAGCCAGGCGTGCTGCACGCCCTCGCGCGCGTAGATCGGCATCTTCTCCTTGCGGTCGACCTGCTCGGTCGACGGGCTCAGGACCTCGCAGATCCAGTCCGGAGCGAGCGGGAAGTAGGCCGTCTCGGGGAGCTCGGGCATGCGCTCGCGGCGCCAGCCGGCGATGTCCGGCACGAGGACCTCCACGTCGCGCGGCGAGGTCGGATCAGGAAAGTGGATCTCGGGTTCGTCGAGGATCCACCAGCCGCCCGGGCCGTCCTTGCCGTGATCGAAGGGACCGCCGAGCTCGATGCCAAGGCTCGATGCGGCGCGCGCGTGCCGCGGCGCCGGCCGGGGGAAGACGTGCAGCACGCCGCGGATGAGCTCCGCCACCTTGTTCGGCGGCACGGCCTCGAGGTCGGCGTACGTGGCGCGGCGGGGCTTCTCGGCGAGCTGGCCCATGAGCCCAGCCTGCCTTCGCGGGCGCGGCGCGGCAAGCCGAGGGGAGCGCCCAACCCGGTTGAGCCCTTCACCCTCCTCACGCCTCGCCGACCTCGTTCGCGAAGGCCCTGGCGGGGTCGGCCTCTCTCGTCGGGTCGGCCGCAGGGGCCTTCTGGACGAGGGCGCGCTTCCAGCGCCCCGAGGCGTAGTACGACAGGCTGGCGATCAGCGACACGACGAAGCTCACCGCGATGGCGTACCAGACGCCCTCCACGCTGCGCATCTCGCGAGAGAGCCAGTAGGCGAGCGGGGCGCGGATCACCCAGAGGCTGAGCAGGGAGATCACCGTCGTGACCACCGTCGCTCCGGCGCCGTTGATGATGCCGTTGCTCACGAACGACAGGCCGAAGAGGACGTAGCAAGCGCCGACGATGTGCAGGTACGAGACGCCGAGATCGACGACGACCGGATCGGCGATGAACACCCGGAGGAGCGCCTCGGGGAAGATGAGGGCCGCCGCCGAGATCACGAGCGTGATCCCGCCGCTGAACACGCAGCCCCACGTGAACACCTCGCGCACGCGGCCGTGGTGCCCCGCGCCCAGGTTCTGCCCGGCGAGCGTCGAGATCGCCATCCCCATGTTGATCGCGGGCAGGAACGCGATCTGGTCGATGCGCGAGGCCGCGCCGAACGCCGCGGTCGCGACCTCCCCGAACCCGTTCACGATCCCCGTGACCACCACCATCCCGAGCGAGACAACCGACTGCTGGATCGACGCCGGCACGCCGATCCTGCACGTCTTCCGGATCGTCGGGCCGAGCTGGCCGAAGCGGGGCCACCTCGGCGCGATCGGCGATTTCTTGACGTGGAGGTACACGTGGAGCGCGACGAGCGAGATGACCTGGGAGACGATCGTGGCCCACGCCGTCCCGTTCAGGCCGAGCTCCGGCAGGCCCAGCCGCCCGAAGATGAGGAGCGGGTCGAGCACCGTCGTGAGCAGGACGGAGCCGAGCTGAAAATAGAGGGGTGTCTTCGAGTCTCCGGTCCCCTGGAGCATGCTCCGGAGCGCGAACATGCCGAAGCTGAAGGGCAGCGAGAGCAGGACGATGCGGAGGTAGCTCACCGACGGCGCGAAGACGTCGGCCGGCGTGTCCATCGCCCGGAGGATCTCGGGCGTGAAGATCTCCCCGACGAGGGTCAACAGGACGCCGAGGCCGTAGATGAGCGCCGTGGAGCCGTCGACAACGCGCCGCAGCTCGTCGAAGCGCCTGGCGCCGAAGCTCTGCGAGACGAGGATGTTCGTCGCCAGGGTCATGCCCATCCCGACGCCGAAGATCGTGAAGATGACAGGGAAGCTCACCGTGACGGCCGCCAGCGCCCCGGTGCCCAGGAACTGACCGACCCAGATGGCGTTGATGAAGCTGTAGGTCGTCTGAAGGAAGCCCCCGAGGAGCATCGGGAGCGAGAACGTCACGATGTGCCTGGGGATGCTGCCGGTCGTCAGATCGGTTCCGAACCTGGGTTTCATCGGGCTCCTCGCCCGAGAGCGGGCGGAACGTTGGGGCTGGTCACGCGCGCGTAACGTAGCGAACGCGTGGCGAGATTCCACTTCCCCTGGCGTGCACCTTGCAGTCGGCGGCCGCGGCTGAGCGCGCTTCTGACATCACGCGCCAGCGAGGAGAACGACATGGCGAAAGCAAAGTCTGCGAGCGCCTCGAAGCATCCGGGAGCGCAGGCAGCGAGCGCCGGGCTGTCCGAGGCGTCCTTGCCGCTCGTGCTCACCGCGGCCGAGCAACATCTCCTGGGTCGCGCCCTCAAGCTCCTGGTCAACGTCCAGGCCGCGCCGTTCATCGCGCGCGCCCGCCGCGAGGGCTACACGCCCGCCGAGCACCGCGAGGGGTGGCGGCTGCTCAAGCTCGCCTCGGGCGAGCAGCGCCCGCTCGAGCACCTGTTCGTCGAGGCGTCGGTCGGCGGCGCCGTCGAGGGCGCCGAGCGGTTGCGGCTCCTCCAGGAGGTCGACGCGCTCGAGAGCACGTGGTTCCCGCGCACCCGCGCGATCATCCGCCGCGTCGTGCCGCGCGAGCGCCGCGACGGCTTCGAGGCGGCGTTCTTCAAGAACCTCGAGCAGCAGCCGCTGGGGCCGGCGGCGATCATGGCGGTCGCGACGTTCCTTCGCCGCGTCGAGGGGCTCGCCAGGAACAGCGACGAGCACGCGAGGAAGGTCCAGACGACGCTCGCGGCGCGCGGGCTGACCGAGGCCAGGATGCAGCAGGCGCGCGAGCTGCTCGGCAAGCTCGAGGCCGGCGCGCACGCGCAGCCGTCCCGGATCCCGGCGGCCGAGCTGGAGAGGGCGTGGAAGGAGCAGCGGGAGGCGCTCGATGGCCTGCGCGGGTGGTTCAACGACTGGGCGACGACGCTCCGGCAGGTCTTCCCGCTCAAGGCGCAGATCCAGCTCGGCCTCACCGCCGTGAGGCGCGCGGCGGCCGCCCCGGGAGAGGTGGTCGAGGAGGACGCGCTGCTCGACGAGGACGACGTCGAGCTCGCCGGCGCGGATCCGTTGCTCGGCTGACGCGGCCGGGAGCTCGTCCGGGCGTCCTCGGACCATCAGGTCCCGTGTGCAGGCGCACCGACGGTTGGTGGGCGACGCGCTGCCTCGCGGCGACGGCGTCAGCGGGGGGTTCCGCAACGGGTTGCTTCCTTCCGCAACGGGTTGCTTCCTTCCGCAACGGGTTGCGCAGCCACGGCCCGGGACGTCACGTCCCCACGGCACCGCGCCTGAGCGCTCTCCGGGCTACCTCCAGACCTACCTCGGACAGCGCTGCCTCGCCGCGCGGCCGCGCCCTGCGTTCAGCCCGCGCGCAGCCTCCACACAGCGGGTCGCAGCAGCAGGAGCGGCGCGGCGAGGCCTGCGAGCACGCCGGCCCACACAGTCGCTTCCACGCCGATGCGGCCCGCGAGCCAGCCGGCCGCCAGGGTGCCCGCGGGCAGCAGCGCGCCCGTGATCACGTGGAGCGTGGCGTTGACGCGGCCGAGCACCGTCAGGGGCAGCATCGACTGCCGGGCGCTCACCGCGTGGATCATGAACGCGACGAGGAACGCGTCCCCGACGAGCTGGTGCAGCACCAGCGCGGGGACGGCGAGGTCGCCGAGCTGCGCGGCGAGCGGGATGAGCAAGGCGCCCGCCTGGCTCACGGTGAGGCTGAGGATCATCGCCGGCCCGGCGCCGAGACGGCGGCCCAGCCAGCCCGCGATGACGCTGCCGCCGAGCGCGCCGATCCCGCCCACGCTGATGATCAGGCCGACAGCCGCGGGGTCCAGCCGCAGGTGCTCCAGGAGGTAGAGCATGTACAGCGCGGAGAAGGCCCCGCCGCTGAGGAGCGCCTGCGCGCCCAGGGCCATGAACGTCGCCCCGACCACGGGGTGGCCGAGGCCGTGGCGCAGCCCCATCCGGAGATCTTCGCGGAGCGAGGCGCCGCTCCCGGCCGCGTCGCCTTCAGGGGCGACCGGCGCCTCCGCCGCCCGGATGCGCCCGAGCAGCGCCGCCGATCCGAGGTAGGACAGCGCGTCCACCACCATCGTCACCGGCGCGGTGAGCGCCTGGATCAGGAGGCCCGCCGCGCCGGGGCCGGCGATCTCCGCGGCGGCCTCGGTCCCCTCCAGCCGTGCGTTCGCCTCGACGAGGCGGTCCTGCCCGACGAGCGCCGGCAGGTACGCGTTGTCGGCGATCTGGAACAGGGAGGTGGCCATGCCGACCAGCGCGGCCACCGCGGAGAGGTGGACGAGGGTGAGCGCGCCGGCCCAGGCCGCGATCGGGACCGAGAGGATCAGCGCTGCGCGCGCGAGATCCGCGCCGATGAGCAGCGGCCGCTTGCGCGAGCGATCCACGAGCCCGCCCGCGAAGAGCCCCACCAGGGCGCCCGGCGCGGTGGCCAGCGCCGAGAGCACCGCCACGCCCGCCGCGTCGGCCCCGAGGCTCACGATCGCGATCACGGGCAGCGCCGTCCGGCTGACGCGCCCGCCCAGCGCGCTCACCGCCTGCGCCGCCCAGAGGCGCAGGAAATCGGGGTTGCGAGAGAGGCCGTCGCGGGGAGGGGAGGGCATGGAGAGCGCGAGCAGAGCAGGAAAGCGGGAAGGAGGGGAGCGGCGTCTACCGCCCTGGCCGCGCGCTGCGATCGACGGGATCGCGGTGGCCGCGCGCATGCGTGGCAAGCCAGAGGTGCTCCGGACAGATGCGCGCTGCTCGCGTCCCGCATCGGAGGCACGGCGCCCGCATCTCGCTCGCCTCGGCGAGCCGGCGCGGTTACTAAGGCTTCCCCAGAGCCAAACGCGCCCATGCCCACGCTCCTGCGTTCACCGGCCACCAGGATCGGCGCAGCGCTCGTCGCGATCGCGATGGCGCTCGTCGGCTTCCTGCCCCTCTTCGATGGCCCCGGCTACGAGAGCGCGCTCGCCGCGGGCCTCCTCGTGCCGGGCGCCGCCGCGATCGCGACAGCGATCGACGTCGCCGCCCACCGGCCCCTGCCGATCGAGGCGTTCCGGCGCGGCGTCGCGAACGGCGCCCTCTTCGCCCTCGTCGCGTACGCCACCACGCTCGCGCACGGCCTCCGCGCCGGCTTCTGCGACGTGCTCGGCGGCTCCGCGCACTTCGCCCTGGGGCCCGGGCTCGGCGCCGCGCTCGGCGGCGCGTGGGGCGCCGTCGCGGGCGAGCTCGCCGCGGGCAGCCGGCGCGACGACGCCGCGCCCCCGCCCCCGGCGTGGCGCCGCCGCCTCGCCGCCGTCGTCGCCGCGCTCGCCGCCCCGCTCGGCTCCGCCGGCGTGAGCGTCGTCCGCTTCTACACGAGCCCGATCGTCTTCGCCTACGACCCCTTCGCCGGCTTCTTCAGCGGCACCCTCTACGACACGGTCGTCGACGCCTCGGGGCTGCTCACCTACCGCGCCGGCACCCTCGCCACCCTGTTCGCCGCGTCCGCGCTCGCGCAGCACCTCGTCCACGACGCGAGCGGCCGCGTGACGTTCCAGCCGCAGGGCCGCCCCGGCCTTCTCCTGTTCGGCGCGGCGAGCGCCGCGGTCAGCGCCGGGACGCTCCTGGAGGGCGCGCGCCTCGGCCACTTCCAGACCTCCGAGAGCATCGCGGCCGAGCTCGGCGCGCTCTCGCAGGGCCAGCGCTGCGAGGTCGTCTATCCGCGCGGCATGCGCGAGGCCGACGTCCAGCGCTTCGTGCGCGAGTGCGACGCGCACATCGAGACCGGCGAGCGCTGGCTCGGCGCGCCCGCCGAGGTCGACGGCGAGCCGCTCCGCGTCCGCGCCTACCTGTTCGAGAGCGCCGCGCAGAAGGGCGCGCTCATGGGCGCCTCGCGCACGTACGTCGCGAAGCCGTGGCGCCGCGAGGTGTACCTGCAGGCCGCCGGCTACCCGCACCCGATCCTCGGGCACGAGATCATGCACGTGCTCGCCGGCGCCTTCGCCCGCGGCCCGTTCAAGGTCGCCGGGCGGCTCGGCGGGTGGCTCCCCGACCCGGGCCTCATCGAGGGGATCGCCGTCGCGGGCTCGCCCAAGGAGGGCGAGGACCTGAGCCCGCGCGGGTGGGCCAAGGCCATGAAAGATCTCGGGATCTTGCCGCCGCTATCGCGCCTTTTCGCGCTCGGCTTCCTCGCCGAGAACTCGTCGACGGCCTACACCGTGAGCGGCGCCTTCGTCGGCCACGTGCGCGCGACGTACGGCGCCGCCGCGGTGCGCGCCTGGTACGGCGGGCAGCCGCTGCCGGAGATCACCGGGGCGCCGTGGGCGGCGATGGAGCGCGCCTGGCACGCCGACCTCGACGCGCTCTCGCTCCCCGACGCCGCCAGGGCGCAGGCGAAGGCCCGCTTCGACAGGCCCGCCGTCTTCGAGCGGCGCTGCCCGCACGTGGTCGACGCGTGCACGCAGAAGGCCGAGCAGCTCCGCGCGCGCGGCGATCACGAGGGCGCGATCGCCGAGTACCGGCGCGTCCTCTCGCTCGACCAGAGCCCCGCGACCCGCGTCGCGATCGCCGAGACGCGGCTCGCCGGCGACGCGCCCAGCAGCAGGAGCGAGGGCGTCCGCGAGCTCGAGGGCATCGCCGGCGACGGGTCGATCCCGCGCCACCTGCGCGACCGCGCCGCGGAGCGGCTCGGCGACGTCGCGCTCGCGGCGGGCGACAGGGAGCGCGCCGTGACCTGGTACCGCGAGGTCGCCGGCCGGCTCGTCGACGAGGACCGGCTCCGGACGCTGGACGTCAAGATCGCGGCGGCGAACGACGACCGCGCGCGCGCGGCCATCGTCGAGCTGCTGATCGGCACCCGCGGCGGCGCGCCGGACAGGCTCCGGGCGGCGGAGCTGCTCGGCGCCTGGGCCGCGCAGGCGCCCGGCGACGGCCTACCGAGCTACCTGCTCGGCCGCCAGTACCTGAACGACGGCCGCTTCGACGAGGCCGCCGATCGCCTGGAGCGCGCGCTCGCGGCCCACCTGCCCATCCAGCGCGTCTGGATCGAGGCCGAGCGGCTGCGGCTCGTCGTGGCGTGCGGCCTCGACGACGCCGAGACCGCCCGCCGCATGTTCGCCCAGTACGCCGCCCACGACGGCGCGTCCGGCGCCGGGCCCGCCGTGAGCGAGGAGCGCCGGGACGCCGCCCTCCGCCTTCTCGAGCGGTGCGCCCGGCCTACGTCCCCGGCAGCCTCTTCCGGGCCGCCGGCGGGACAAAAGTGAAGAATGCCTCTCGTTCCTGCGCGCCGCCGTGGTGAGATGTCGTGGAAATGCTCGATGCGCCCGCGAGCGAGAGGTCCCGCCGCCTCGTCGCGCTGAACGCTGTCCTCACCGTCGTCGCTCGCCACTCGAACCTGCTGCTGCCGAGGCCGTTCGACGAGCTCGCCGGCGCCGTCTGCCGGTTCGCCCCGTTCCACCTGCTCGCGGTGGTGTTCCCCGAGCCCGAGGGGGAGCTGCTCGCGTACGCGACCTTCCGCGGCGATACGCTCTCCGCCGCGCCGTTCGCCGCGCGGCTCCCGGCGCCCGCGGCGCTCTTCCGGCGGGTCTTCGGCGAGGGAAAGACGTTCTCCTGCGAGAGCACCCGCGCGGGCGACGCGCTCGACAAGATGGGGGCCGCCGAGGGGTGCCTCTCGTACGTCGCGCTCCCGGTGCGCAGCGCGCCGCCCGGCGCCGGGCCCGGCCAGCCCGCGGCCCGGTCCGCGGCGCCCGCGAGCGCGGGCGGCGGCCCCGTCATCGCGGCGCTCGTGCTCGGCCACGCGGAGGCCGCCGCCGCGGCGGCCGCGCCGATCGCCCTCCTGGAAGAGCTCGCCGAGGCGCTCGGCGCCGGCCTCGATCGCTCGCTGCGCGTCGTCGCCGGCGAGCGCGAGGCCGCCGAGCGGCTGCTGCGCATCCGCGAGCTCGAGGAGCAGCACCGGAACCTGCTCGACAACGCGCCGCTCATCATCTTCCGCCTCGATCCCGAGAGCGGCGAGCTCTCGTTCCTGAACCGCCACGCCGAGCGGCTCCTCGGCGTGCCGGTGGCCGAGGCGCTCAGGACACCGGGCTTCCTCGCGGAGGCGCACGCCGACCCGGAGGGCGTGATGTGCTTCGAGGACGCTGTCGCGCGGGCCAAGCTCGGCGCGCCGTCGGCCTCCTACGAGGCGCGCCTGCGCCGGCGGGGCGGCGACGCGATCACGGCGCGCGGCACGGTGTACCCGCTCGTGTCCGATCGCGGCCGCGTGGTGGCGATCGAGGGCGTCCTCGCGGACGTGAGCACCGAGCACGCGGCGCGCACGCGGCTCATCCAGGTCGATCGGCTGTCGACGCTCGGCACGCTGGCGGCCGGCGTGGCCCACGAGATCAACAACCCCGCGGCGTTCATCCTGCTCGGGCTCGACATGCTCGACCGGCTCCTGCGCGGCCCGAACGTGCGCATGGAGGGCGCCGCCGCCTCGAGCGCGTCGGAGCTGCTCCAGGAGCTGCGCGACTCCATCAAGCGCATCGTCGACATCGTCCGCGATCTCAAGCTGTTCGCGAGCCCGCCGCAGCCCGAGGGCTCGCGGCGCACGCTGACGGACGCGAACCGCACCGTCGAGTCCGCGCTGAGCCTCACGCGCGGCCAGATCATCGAGCGGGCGCAGGTCGTGAAGAACCTGTCGGAGGTGCCGCCGGTCCTCATGGAGGACGGCCGGCTCGGGCAGGTCATCGTGAACCTCCTCGTCAACGCGGCGCAGGCGATCCCGAAGCCGAGCTCGAAGACCGAGGCCCGCGAGCAGACGGTGACGGTCGAGACGCGGAGCGACGGGCAGACGGTCGAGATCGTGGTGACCGACACCGGCGCCGGCATCGCGGAGGAGAACCTGCCGCGGATCTGGGCGCCGTTCTTCACGACGAAGGGGCCGGAGGTCGGCACCGGGCTCGGCCTGTCGATCAGCCGGGAGATCATCGAGCGCGCGGGCGGCCAGATCACGGCCGAGAGCCCGGTCCCCGGGGCCGATCCGCCGGGCGGCGCGCGCTTCATCATCTCGCTGCCCGCGGCGGGGCGCACGGAGGAGGCGACGCCGAGCGTGTCGCCGGTGCCGCGGCTCGTCTCGAAGCGGGCGCGGGTGCTCGTGGTCGAGGACGAGGCGTCGCTCGCGCGCGCGCTGTCCGAGCAGCTCGGCCGCGTGCACCAGGTGTCGCTCGCGCCGAGCGCCGACGCCGCGATGGGGATGCTCGCGGGCGGCCAGCGCTTCGACGTGGTGCTCTGCGACCTGCGGATGCCCGGCATGTCGGGCGACGTCTTCTACACGCGCATCCGCGAGAGCGACCCGGCGCTGGCGCAGGGGTTCATCTTCATGACCGGCGTGGGCTTCGGCGCGGACGTCGAGCGGTTCCTCGCCTCGTCGGGCCGCCCGCTCCTGGAGAAGCCGTTCTCCGCCGAGGACGCGCTGTCCGCGATCGCCGAGGTCGTCTCTGCGAACAGCGCGAGCGCGCGGGGCAGCGGCGCGTAGCGCGCGGGGGCAGCGGCGCGTAGCGCGGGGGGGCGCGCTCAGCCCAGGATCTGCGCGCAGGCGCGCTGGAGCTCCCGCAGCAGGTCGGGGGTGGCCTGGAGCGTGATGCGCGAGCGCGCCTCGCCCTCCTGGTAGCTCAGCGTGAGCACGACGACGGGCGCCGCGATCTTCGCCCCGCGGCTCGCGGCCGCGATCGTGTCGATGCGCCAGTCGACCCCGGTGAGCAGCTTGCCGTGGTCGAGCAGCGCGCCGCGCACGATCTCCCGCCGCACGACCGCCCTGGCCTGGTCGTAGCCGGCGAGCAGGATCGCCTGGATCTCCTCGGCCTCCTCGACGGGGACGAGCACCGCGAGATCGGTCGAGAGCGCGGCGCGGTCGAGATCGAGCTTGCTCGCCTCGCGGACCAGGAAGCGGCAGGCCTTGAGCACCCGCGCGAGCGCCTCGGACCCGACCTCGTGCCGGCGGCAGAACTCGTCGAGGTGCCGCTCCACGGCCGCGGGCACCGGCTCGCCGAGGCTCGGCCCGAGCGCCTCCCAGAGGCGCCGGCGCGCGCCCTCGGGCAGCTCCAGGAGCCGCCGCAGGTCGGCGGCGAGCTCCGGGGGCGGCGGCTGCCCGCCCAGGCTGCGGAGCCCGGCGCGGGGG
Source organism: Sorangium sp. So ce176 (assembly GCF_051519835.1). Classification (NCBI taxonomy): domain Bacteria; kingdom Pseudomonadati; phylum Myxococcota; order Polyangiales; family Polyangiaceae; genus Sorangium; species Sorangium sp. So ce176. The sequence continues at coordinate 6,253,706 of NZ_CP150371.1, read as the reverse complement.
GGAGGCGCCTCGTGCGCCGGCGTGCTCATCGCGACCTCGTCAGCACGCGCGGCTCAGTCGCTGAGCTGGATGGGGACGTAGAGCGCGCGCATCTTCGACATCGTGCCCTGGCGCGTGTACCCGGCGAGCCCGTAGAGGAGGTTCCACCAGTGCCCTTCCGGCGTCTCGCCGTACGAGAACACGGGGAAGAAGTGGAACTCCCACTCCTTGCCTCTCCGCACCCGCTGCTCCTTGTAGAACGTGTTGAGCGCGAGCTGCGTCACCGAGTTCTGGTCCGCGAACCGGAAGAAGAGCGGCAGGACCACCGTGGTGCGCGAGCTCGGCGACGCGAAGTCCCAGAGGAACGGCGCGACGACGAGGTGCGTCGAGTTGCGATCGCGCCCCGAGTAGAAGAACGGATAGATGTTCGTCTCCCAGCCGGTGAGATCCCTCGTGTGCCGGATGAACGGCGTGAGCCACGTCGTGTCGCTCAGCCCGTGGCGCTTGAAGCGGCCGTAGAGCGGGAACAGGGCGAGATCGTCGCTGCGCGGCGAGGTGTTCCGGTAATAGAACGGCAGCAGCATCGTCCGCTCGAGATCGATGTCCGGATCGCGGTACTGCCAGAAGAGCGGCGTGATCATGTCGAGCTCCGTCCGCCCTCGATAGCGAGCGTAGCCCCAGGTCGCGAAGGTGCTCTCCCCCTCCTCGCCGCGCGCCTTCACGAAGAGCGGCGTGACGAGCAGGTTCGAGTTGCCCTCGACCCCGTAGTGGAAGAACGGAAACAGCGTCGTGCGATCGTGGTTCTTGCCCCAGCTATGCCAGTAGAACGGCATGACGTTGAACACGTCGCCCTTGCGCGAGTGCTGCCAGAGCAGCGGCCCCCACAGGTTCGTCGAGCGGTCTCCGACGTCGCTGTAACTGTAGTAGTGCAGCAGCGGCGGGATCACCTCGTACTCGCTGCTCTCGTCGCGGCCGTAGAAGTAGAGCGGCGCCAGGCCGAGATCGATCTTGTCGGCGGAGCGCGCGTCGCACGCAGGGCCGCCTCTCCAGCTGCAGAAGAGGGGGCCGACCATGTTGAAGCCGCCCCGCGCTGTGTGGTGCGTGAACGTGAGCAGGGGAGGGATGTGGAGGTAGCCGCTCCCGTCGTCGCTCTTGCCCTCGAAGAAGAGCGGCGCGAGCCAGTTGTCGTGACGGCCCGGCTCCGCCTTGCGCCCGGGGCTCGCCGGGCGACCCTCGGACTCGCGGTGCATGAACGGGCCGACGATCGTCGTGTGGGTGTCCTGGTCCCGCAGCTTCCAGAAGAACGGGAAGAGCACGTCGGCGTCGACGTCCTTGCTCCGCCGGTTGTAGTAGAACGGCGTCACCATCGTGGCGCGATCGCCGGGCATCTTGCGCTCGGCCCAGAAGGGCACGACCGTCCGGAACTGGTAGTCGCCGCTCCGCTCGCCGTAATAGAGCCCGTACCAGTCGCGCTGGATCTCCTCGGCGCGCCCGCGCTCCCACTCGCCGGTGTCGTTCGTGCCGATCTGCTTCTTGACCGACGGCGGCACCGCGAGCGGATCCTCCGGCAGCGTCGGCTCCTGCGTCTGGATCGGGCTCTCCTCGGAGGTCGGCGCCGCGTGCGTCTCCGGCGTCCCGGGCGGCGGCTGCTGCGGCGCGCTCGTCGGGGGCGGCCCCATGCCGGGCTGGCCGAAGCCGACCTGCGCCGCCGCGACCGACGGCGCGGCGAGCGCCGCCAGCGCGGCCGCGAGCGAGAGCGCCGACCCCCAGCCCCGCCGCCGCGCGAGGCCCCTCGCCTCGCGTGGCCGCGCGCCGCTCGCTGGTTCGCTCACCGGAGCGCCGCGCGCCCCCCGCGAGCAGCCCTGCTCTCCCATCGCCTCGTACGTCAACGCGCTCCCCGCTGGCCGCCGCCCGGTGAAGATTCGAGGGCCCGATCCGCGAGCACGCGCGCCGCGCCGTCGAGCGGGATCTCCTCCTGCACGTGCGCCGCGAGGTCCTTGATCTGGAGGACGCCGCGCTCCATCTCCGCGTCGCCCAGGATCACGCAGAGCCGCGCGCCGAGGGCGTCCGCGCGCCGGAGCATCGACTTGAGCCGTCCGCCGCGCCCGTCCAGCTCGACCGAGACGCCGAGCGCGCGGAGCTGCTTCGCGAGCAAGAGCGCCCGATCCGCGCCCACCTGGCCGAGCGGGGCGAGGAAGCAGCCGGGCCTCCGGCGCGACGTGTCGCCCGGCATCAGCGTGAGCAGCCGCTCCATCCCCATCGCGAAGCCGATCGCCGGCACGCTCGGCCCGCCGAGCCCCGCGATCATGTTGTCGTAGCGGCCGCCGCCCCCGAGCGTGCTCTGCGACCCGAGATCGCCCGAGGTCGCCTTCACCTCGAAGAGCGTGCGCGTGTAGTAGTCGAGCCCGCGCACGAGCGACGGGTCGACGACGTAGTTCACGCCGAGCACGTCGAGGCAGCGGAGCACGCCGTCCCAGTGCGCCCGGTCCGCGTCGTCGAGCAGATCGAGGATCGACGGCGCGTCGCGCGACACCTCGTGGTCGCGCGGATCCTTCGAGTCCAGGATGCGCAGCGGGTTCTTCTCGAGGCGGCGCTGCGAGTCCTCGCTGAGCCTGTCCTTGCGCGGCGTGTAGTGGGCGAGCAGCGCCTCGCGGTAGCGCTCGCGCGTGCCGGCGCTGCCGAGCGAGTTCACGTGGACGACGAAGTCGCCGACGCCGATGCGCTCCAGGAAGCCCGCGATGAGATCGATCGTCTCGGCGTCGCAGAGCGGCCCCGGATCGCCGAAGAGCTCGCAGCCGGCCTGGTAGAACTGGCGGTAGCGCCCCTTCGCCGGCCGCTCGCCGCGGAACATCGCCCCGAGGTAGTACCAGCGGGTGATCGGCTCCTTGGCGTGGACCGCGTGCTCGACGTACGCGCGCGCGGCGCCCGCGGTGCCCTCGGGCCTCACCGTGAGCTGATCGCCGTGGCGCTCGAAGGAGTACATCTCCTTCTCGACCACGTCCGTCGTCTCCCCCATCTGGTGGCGGAAGAGCTCCGTCGGCTCGAGCAGCGGCGTGCGCACCTCGGCATAGCCGTGGAGCTCCGCGTGGAGGCGGAAGGCCCCCTCGAGCTTGTGCCAGCGCTCCACCTCTTCGGGGAGGATGTCGTTCATCCCCCGGACCGCGCGCAGTTCCATCGCGCGGCGCTTATGGTCGGTGCTGGCGAGCGGGTCAAGCCGGTCGGATGCTTCCTCGTACGTTGGGTCTCGCCGGCTCACCGTCCGAGGGCTATGTGCTCTCCCCAAGAGGTATGGCGAAGGCGAAGACGCGCGCTGCGGCGATCGATCTTGGGAAGGCCCGCGTCGGCGTGGCCGTGACCGACGAGCTCGGGCTCTACGCTCACCCGCGGCCGCACCTCGACGGGCGCAACCGGAAGGCGCTGCTGGAGGCCCTTTCGGCGCTCGCCCGGGACGAAGGCCTCACGCGGTTCCTTGTCGGGCTGCCGCTCGAGATGAACGGGGACGAGGGGCCGGCCGCGCGGCGGGCGGTCGCCTTCGCCCAGGCGCTGGCCGACGCGAGCGGCGTGGAGGTGGAGCTCATCGACGAGCGGCTGACCACGGTCGAGGCGGCACGGCGGCTGCGCGACGGGGGCATCTCGGCGCGCAAGAGCAAGGAGCGCGTCGACGGGGCGGCGGCGGCGCTCTTGCTCCAGGCGTGGCTGGACGGGCGGCGCGGCTAGCGGGCGGCGCGGCTAGCCGGGCGCGGCCCTAGCGGCTCTCGCTGCGGAGCAGCAGGTACGCGCCGGCGGCGCCGACAGCGCCGATCCCGAACAGCACCACGTCCCACATGGGCCACGCGACGCCGGCCGCGCGCCGGAGGACGACGGCCTCGATGACCCGCACGAGCAGCGACGCGAAGCCGTAGGCGCACAGCCCGACGACGATCGGCCGCCGCAGGTTGTCGGACAGATCGACGGCCTTCATGCTGTTGTTCCACACGTTCCGGCGCACGTGGCGCGCGCCGATCAGCGCGGGGGTGATCAGCGCGAAGCCGATCCCGGACGCGAGCAGGACCGCCTCGAGGCCCGTCAGGTTGTCGGTCACCCCGCCGCCGCGCGAGAGGCGGATGATCGCGGTCACCAGCGTGATCAGGCTGCCGGCGACCCAGAACACGCCGAGCGTCGAGAGCAGCAGGATGAGCGGCCTCGCCATGCTCACCTGCTGCGCCTGGCGGAGCTGCATCGTCGGCGCGGCGCGCGGCGCCGACGGCAGCGACTTGCGCGGTCCGGGCAGGGCGGAAGAGGTCGGCTCCCTCGGCTCGGGCTCGCCCGAGTCGTAGAGCGCGAGCTCCGCGTCGAGCTCCTCCATCGTCTGGTAACGGTGGTGAGGCTCCTTCGCCATGGCCCGCTGGATGATCATCTCCAGCGTCTCGGGGATGCTCGGCTCGAGCGAGCGCGGGCGCGGCGGGTCCTCGGTGAGCACCGCGGTGAGCGTCGCGGTCGGGTCGTTGCGATCGAACGGGCGGCTGCCGGTGAGCGCGCAGTAGAGGATCGCGCCGACGGCGTAGATGTCCGCCCGGTGATCGACGCGCTCGCCGCGGGCCTGCTCCGGCGCCATGTACGACGGCGTGCCCATGATCATGCCGGTCTGCGTGAGCGCGGCGCCCGGCGCGTCGTCGACCTTCGAGATGCCGAAGTCGATCACCTTGGCCGTGGGCATCGTGAGGTCGCCGGTGAGGAAGACGTTCTCCGGCTTCATGTCGCGGTGCACGACGCCCTTCGCGTGCGCCGCGGCGAGCGCCTTGCAGATCTGCCGCACGATGCGCACGGCGGGCCCGATCTTCATCTTGCCGACCTCGTTGAGGTAGTCGGCGAGCTCCTTGCCTTCGAGGAACTCGTTGACGAGGAACGGCCGCCCCTCCGCGGTGCGGTGGACGTCGAAGACGGTGACGACGTACGGGCTCTGCACCGCGGCCGCCGCCTCCGCCTCGCGCTGGAAGCGCGAGATCACCTGCGGCTGCCGCGCGAACTCCGGGTGGAGCATCTTGATGGCGAACCGCTTGCTCGCGATCCGCGTGTGGCGCGCCTCGTACACGCGGCCCATGCCGCCCTCGCCGACGACGCGCACGACCGTGTAGGTCTCGTTGAGCGTCTTGCCGACGAGATCGTCGCGCAGCGAGTCGTCGACCGAGTCGTCGAGCGTCGCGGCGTCGCGGGGGCACACCCTGAACTCGGCCGGGTACCGGACCCTGCAGGTGGGGCAAACCTTGGGCGTCGCGTTGTCGCTTCCCGAGGTCGGGAGCGAGGTGGCCGAGGTGGAGAGGCTCGTCATCGCGTTCGCGATATGCACGTCCGACTGCGAGCCGCGTGCGTCCGACTGCGGCCGGGACTGCGGTCGGGATGCTTCGTCAGGGGGCCGGATGGTGCCGGGCATCGCCGACCGAGGGTAGCCAATCGGCGTTTCTGGGGGTGACAAATCGCGCGGTCACATCGACCGCGTTGACGGACCGAGGCACCTGCGTATACTCGCGCGCTCCTCTGCTCACTGGCCTGAACCTCGTGGGCTCCCGCCGCTCCGGGCGGGGGGCTCGCCTTCAGGCGTCGCTTGGCCAGTCGCCGGCGTTACCAACGCACCGGCCCGGACGCTCGGCAGCGCACCGGACAAGGCCATGGAGAGCCAGCCATGCTGCATTCTGTTCAGAAGACGGACATCATCCAGAAGTACGCGATCCACGAGGGGGACACCGGGTCGCCCGAGGTCCAGATCGCGCTCCTCAGCGAGCGGATCAACCAGCTCCAGGAGCACTTCCGCACGCACCAGAAGGACCACCACTCCCGCCGGGGCCTGCTGAAGCTGGTCAGCCAGCGCCGCCGCCAGCTCGACTACCTGAAGCGCGTCGATATCGAGCGCTACCGCAACCTCATCGGCCGCCTCAACCTCCGCAAGTAGCGGTCAGGCACGTCGCGCCGGTCTCGCCGGCGCGACGCCTTCCCCCGGCGCGCGGCAGGCGGCGCGCCTCGCGGTGAGCCCGCCCGGGCTCGCCCGTCCGTCCTGCGGCCCCGCGCGGCGGAGGGCTGCGCCGCCCGTTCCGTTCCAGGATCTCTCCAGCGCCGGCGTTTCGCTGGCCTTCGCGTTCCTTCCGTTCGGGAGGTTCGCGGCGCGCACCCCTGAACGTCTGCTTTTTGCGCTGGCGAGGGCGGAGCGGACGCTTTAAGGAGGTCATTCACTGACCATGGAACAGCGGGGCGACCGGCTTCGCCGTTCCCGAGCGCGGGCTCCGCGCGTCTTCGTCTTCGCTTCGTGCGCAGCAGCGCGGCTCCTGCGCAGGGACCGAGGAAGAAGAGCAGCCCCTCGCGCTCGGCGTAGCGCCGCACGCAGCGGCCCTCGCGATCGCGAGAGAGAGCTGAAAATCCAATGTTCGTTCGTGAATCCGTCATGGTGGGCGGCCGTGCCCTCACCCTCGAGACCGGCCGCCTGGCCAAGCAGGCGCACGGCGCCGTGCTCGTCACCTACGGCGACACCATGGTGCTCGTCACCGTCGTCTCGCAGGACGAGCGGCCGGGCCTCGACTTCTTCCCGCTCACCTGCGAGTTCGTCGAGAAGACGTACGCCGCCGGCAAGATCCCCGGCGGCTTCTTCAAGCGCGAGGCGCGCCAGCGCGAGGAGGAGATCCTCACCTGCCGCCTCATGGACCGCCCGCTCCGCCCGCTCTTCCCCGAGGGCTTCAAGCGCGACACGCAGATCATCGCGACCGTCCTCTCCAGCGACAAGCAGAACAAGGCCGACGTCCTCGCGCTGACGGGCGCGAGCGCCGCGCTGCACATCTCGGAGATCCCCTGGCACGGCCCGGTCGTGGGCGTGCGCGTCGGCCGGCTCGACGGCGAGTTCGTCGCGTACCCGACGGTCGCCGATATCGAGCGCTGCGACATCGATCTCGTCGTCGCCTGCTCGCGCGACGCGATCGTGATGGTCGAGGGCGGCGCCGCCGAGGCGACCGAGGCGGAGATCATCGACGCGCTGATGTTCGCGCACGAGACGGCGCAGCCGGTCATCGACCTCATCGAGAAGATGCGCGCCGCGGTGGGCAAGCAGAAGCGCGAGTTCGTCGCCCCGGCGCTGCCGGACGACGTGAAGCAGCGCGTCGCCCAGATCGTCGACGAGGACCTCAAGGCCGCGACGCGGGTGACCGACAAGAAGGCGCGCTACGACGGCTACAGCACGCTCAAGAAGAAGCTGACCGAGACCCTGAGCGCCGAGCTCGGCGCCGAGAGGTTCCTGCCGCTCCAGGGGCTCGTGAAGGCCGAGTTCGAGGAGCGCAAGGCGCACGTCGTCCGGACCTACGTGATCGACGAGGGCCGGCGCATCGACGGCCGCGACGGCAAGAGCATCCGGCCGATCATGTGCGAGGTGGGCCTGCTCCCGCGCGTCCACGGAAGCGCGCTGTTCCAGCGCGGCGAGACGCAGGCGATCGTCACGACGACGCTCGGCACCTCGACCGACGAGCAGAAGATCGACGGCCTGATGGGGGAGACGTGGAAGCGCTTCTATCTCCACTACAACTTCCCCCCCTTCTCGACAGGCGAGACGAAGCCGATGCGGGGCCCCGGCCGCCGCGAGATCGGCCACGGCGCGCTCGCCGAGCGCGCGCTCTCCCGGATGATCCCGCCGCCGGATCAGTTCCCCTACACGATCCGCATCGTGTCGGAGACGCTGGAGTCGAACGGATCGTCGTCGATGGCGGCGGTCTGCGGCGGGTGCCTGTCGCTCATGGACGCGGGCGTGCCGATCAAGTCGCCCGTCGCCGGCATCGCGATGGGGCTCATCATGGAAGGCCAGCGCTACGCGGTGCTCTCGGACATCCTCGGCGACGAGGATCACCTCGGCGACATGGACTTCAAGGTCTGCGGCACGGCGCGCGGCGTGACCGCGATCCAGATGGACATCAAGATCGCCGGCCTGAGCCGGGTCATCCTGATGCAGGCGCTGGATCAGGCGCGCGAGGGGCGGCTCCACATCCTGAACAAGATGCTGGAGACGCTGCCGACCACGCGGCCCGAGCTCAGCCAGTACGCGCCGCGGATCACCACGGTGCGCGTGAAGCCCGACCAGATCCGGCTCATCATCGGCCCCGGCGGCAAGACCATCAAGGGCATCGTCGACCAGACCGGCGTCGCGATCGACGTCGAGGACGACGGCACCGTGAACGTCGCGTCGGCGGACTCGGACGCGGTGCGGAGGGCGCTCGACATCATCAAGGGCCTGACCGCCGAGCCCGAGGTCGGGGCGACGTACAAGGGCACGGTCAAGCGCATCACCGACTTCGGCGCGTTCGTCGAGATCCTGCCGAACACCGACGGCCTGCTGCACATCTCCGAGATGGCGCACACGCGCGTCGAGCGCGTCGAGGACGTCCTCAAGGAGGGAGACGCGCTCGACGTGAAGGTGCTGAGCGTCGATCGCGACGGGAAGATCCGGCTGAGCCGGCGCGAGCTGCTCCCGCTCCCGGAGGGCGAGGAGGGCGATCGGGCGCGCGAGCGCATGGCGCAGGCGCGCGACGCCGGCCCGCCGCCGCGGCGCGACGGCCCCGGCGGTGGCCGCGGCGGCGATCGCGATCGCGGACCGCGTCCCGGCATGGACCGCGATCGCGGCGGGCCGCCGCGCGAGCGCCGCGAGCGCCGCTCCTAGTCGATCGCCCCGAGAACCGGGGACGCCATGCCGCGCTGCGGCGCGCCGCTGGGCCTCCCCGTCGCTCACTCCCCCTCACGAAGAACGTCTGATTTGCGGCGATCCGCGGCCCTGCGCGGCGATCGCTGCCTGCCAGCGGACCGGCGCGCCCGGCTGCTGCGTTGACGCGCGCGGCCGAGGCGCGCGCCGCGCCTGGATCAGGCATCGCGCTGCTTTGTTGGAATCTGATGAACTCCGCATGGCCCCTTCACAATCAGGGTAGTGTCGAGACCCCTGCTCGTGGCATGCTCCGCCCGTGCTCGTACGCAGAGCGAAAATCGTCTGTACCATTGGCCCTTCGTGTGACTCTCAAACGACGCTGGAGCAGCTTATCCGCGCCGGTATGGATGTCGCTCGACTCAACTTCTCTCACGGCTCGCACGAGGATCATGGCAAAGCTATTGCCACGGTCCGTGCGGCTGCGGAGGCCTGCGGGAAGCCTGTGGCGATCCTGCAAGACCTCTGCGGCCCGAAGATCCGAGCCGGTCGCTTCCCCGGCAACACCTTCGAGGTCGCTGACGGGGCTTCTGTCACCCTGGTCGAGGCGGACAGGGACAGCCCTGTTGCCACGCCCGGCGAGATCCCGATCCTCTACGAGGGGCTCGCGTCCGACCTGCAGCCGGGCGACGTCGTCCTCATCGACGACGGCCGCGTCGTGGTCACCGTCACGAAGGTCGACGGGGAGCGCGTCCACGCCGGCGTGACGCAGGGCGGACGCCTGCGCGATCGCGTCGGCGTGCACCTGCCCGCGAGGCGCGTGCGCATCTCGGCCCTCACCGAGAAGGACAAGGCCGACCTGAGCTTCGGCCTCGCGCAGGGGGTCGATTACGTCGCCCTCTCGTTTGTGCGCAACGCGGACGAGGTCCGGCACGTGCGCGACATCTGCGAGGCCTGGGGTCGCCCGACGCCGATCGTCTCGAAGATCGAGACGCCCGGCGCCATCGACAACCTCGAGGCGATCATCCTCGCCTCGGACGGGGTCATGGTGGCGCGCGGCGACCTCGGCGTGGAGTTCAACCCGGAGCGGGTGCCGATCATCCAGCGCGAGATCCTCGGCCTCGCGCGCATCCACCAGAAGCCGGTCATCGTCGCGACCGAGATGCTCCAGTCGATGGTGACCGCGACGCGCCCGACGCGCGCCGAGGCGAGCGACGTGGCGACGGCCGTCTTCGACGGCACCGACGCGGTCATGCTCTCGCAGGAGACCGCGACGGGCGCGCACCCGCCGCTCGTCGTGCGGATGATGGCCCGCATCGTCACCGAGGCCGAGCAGAGCTCGTTCTACCGCTATCTCTCGAGCGAGCAGCCCGGCCAGCGCGCCAACGTCCCGGAGGCGACCGCGCGCGCCGCGTGCGACATCGCGAAGGACATCGGCGCGAAGCTCATCATCGCGTTCACCGAGAGCGGCCTCACCGCGCGGTACGCGTCGAAGGCGCGCCCCGTGGTGCCGATCGTCGCCTTCTCGCCGAACGACACGACGCGCCGGCGGCTCGCGCTGCTCTGGGGCGTGGTGCCGTTCCCCGTCGACGCGCTCCGGAACTCGGACGAGATGGTCGAGCGCGCGACAGGGCAGCTCCTCGCGAGCGGCCTGGTCTCGCCCGGCGACAAGCTCGTCACCATCTTCGGAGCCCCCGTCGGCGTCTCGGGGTCAACCAACACGATTCGGGTGAAGGTTGTTGAATGAGCTTGCCCGCCGCCCCCGATAGGGGTTCGACGGGCGAGCAGGACTCCCTCTCCAGACACGCGGGCGCGGAAGGCCTCCCGAAGCTCGACAAGTACGAGCTGATCGAGGAGATCGGCCACGGCGGGATGGCCACGGTCTACCGCGCCCGCGATCCGCGCCTCCGCCGCGACGTCGCGGTCAAGATCATCCACAGACACCTCCGGGAGAACGCCGAGGTCGGCACCCGCTTCGTCGCCGAGGCGCGCGCGGCGGCGAAGCTGCGCCACCCCGGCATCGTCGAGGTGTTCGACGTCTCCAGCGAGCACGACCGCGAGCGCTACCTCGTGGTCGAGCTGCTCCGCGGCTCCACGCTTCGCAAGATCCTGGGCGCCCACCGCGACATGCCGGCCGAGGTCGGCGCCGCCGTGGTGCTCGAGCTCTGCGACGCGCTGGAGCACGCGCACGCGGCCGGGATCATCCACCGCGACGTGAAGCCGGAGAACGTGCTGGTCGAGCTGCCGTCGGACCGAGAGGGCGCGAGCTGGGACGGCGCGGGCGTGGTCATCAAGCTGACCGACTTCGGCATCGCCAAGGTCCTCGACGCCCAGGGCGTCACCTCGACCGGGCAGGTGCTGGGCTCGCCGGCGCACATGGCGCCGGAGCAGATCGAGGGGGGCGAGGTCGACGCGCGCACCGACGTGTTCGCGCTCGGGGTGCTCTTCTACGAGTGCCTCGTCGGGCACCTGCCGTTCGAGGGCAAGAACCCGGCGCAGGTGCTCCGCAGGGTACTCGAGGGGGCCTACCCGGAGGCGGAGCGCGAGCGGCCCGCCGTGGGCGCGCGGTGGAGCCGGATCGTGGCGGCGGCCCTCGCGCACGACATCGCGGCCCGCACGGCGAGCCCCCGTGCGCTCGCCGATCGGATCCGGGCCGAGCTCACGGAGCTCGGCGTGGTGGAGCCGCGCGTCGAGCTCGCCGCCTACTTCGCGAACCCGGCGGGCTACGCCGAGCGGCACGTGGCGCGGCTCGTCCCGCGGCTCGTGGCGCGCGCGGAGGCCGCCCGCAAGCGCGGCGACGTGCCGGGTGCGGCCGCCGACTACAACCGGGCGCTCGCCCTCGCGCCGAACGACCTCTCCATCCTCAAGCGGCTCGCGCGGCTCAACGCGAGCCGCAGCCGGCGGAAGCTCGCGCAGCGCGCGCTCGCCGTGACGCTCGGGTCGGCGGCGCTCGGCGTCGGCGCGTTCGCGATCACCCGCGCCTTCCACGAGCCCCCGCCGCCGGACGTGGGCGCGCTCCCGCCGCCCGAGCCGCAGCCGTCGGCGCCCATGGACGCCCTGGTTCCTCGGCCGAACCTGCGCGCTGTCGCGCCCCGCGCCGCCGAGGTGCCCAGCGCGATGGACGTGGCGGACGTGGCTGTCGCGCCGCGCCCCCGCGCGCGGCCGCAGCCCACGCCGACAGCGTCGCAGGCGGAGGTACCGTCCGTCCGCGATGTGGTCTTCCAGATCGTCCCGAGCGGCGCGAAGCTCGTGATCGATGGCGTCGAGATCAACTGGTTCGGCGCGAACAAGATCACGCCGCTCAAGATCGGCGCCCACAGCGTCCACGTCAGCGTGCCGAACTCGCGGTGCTGCAAGCCGTACTCGGGCGTCATCTCGGTCGTCGCGCCCAAGCCGGGCGTCACCGCGCCGCAGCGGATCATCCACAAGCTGGAGATCCTGCCGAGCACTGTCGTCTTGAGCGGCGCGCCGCCCAACGCGCAGTACGCGTGCCCGCAGATCGGCCTCATCGGCTACGCGGGCAGCCCGCAGACAGTGACCCTGAGCGACGTGTTCTGGAGCGGGCGCTGTCGGTTCACGCCTGCGGCGTCGGACGCCACGCCGCTCGTCGGCAACGTGACGCTCGTGGCCGGCGAGTCGAACACCGTTTTCTGGCCGTCCGGTTGAAGGGATCGCTGTCGTTCTCCGTCATTCCCGCCTCGGCACCTGAAATCTCAGCATCTCCGGCGAAACTCCGCTACATCACGGCGAGCTCCTCCGCATGGCTGCGCGAACTCCAGGCGGGAAATCTCCCGGCGCTCGCTTCCCATCGGTCGGGAGCCGCCGCGCCCTGCCCGCGTCGCGGCGCCTCGCGGCGGCAGCGGCGGGCGCCCTCGTGCTGTGCTCCGCGGCGCTCGCGCGGGCCGACGACATGCAGCAGCTCGAGGTGGCGAAGACGCGCTTCGACGCCGGGAGCTACGAGGAGGCGGTGAGCCGCTTCGCGGCGATGCTCGACCCCGCGAACCCCCCCTGCGAGCGCGGCCCGACCGACGCCGCGAGGACGCCGTGCAGGATCTCCGAGCCCGATCTGATCGAGCGGGCGCGCGGCCTCGCCGCCGCGGCGCTCGTGGCGCTGCGGCGCACGGGCGAGGCGGACGCGTACATCGAGCAGATCCTCCTCGCCAATCCGGGGTACGCGCCGAACCCGGCGCTGTTCCAGCCCGAGGTCATCGATCGGTTCTCCGCGGTCCGGGCGCGGATCCGGGCGCGGATCGAGGAGGTGACGCAGCAGCGGGCCGAGGCGCAGCGCGCGGCGCGGCTGCGGATCGAGCAGCGCCGCCAGGACGAGCGCCGGTGGATCGCCGAGCTCCAGCGCCTGGCCGGGCGCGAGCGGGTCGTGGATCAGAACTCCCGCTGGATCGCGATGCTGCCGTTCGGGGTGGGGCAGTTCCAGAACGGCGACGAGGGGTTCGGCTGGTTCTTCCTTGTCAGCCAGGCCGTCGCCGGCGGGACCTCGATCGTCTCGGCGCTGGCGCTCGCGAGCTACCAGAACGTCGACGTCACGGCGACGCCCCCGCCGCAGGGCGGCGGCCCCGTGCAGAGCGTCGACATCGACGCGCTGAACCGCCGGATCGGCACCGCGGCCGCGGTCAACCGCGTCGCCTTCGGGGCGTTCGCGACGCTCGTCGCGGCCGGGATCGCCCACGCGCAGATCACGTTCGTCCCGCAGACGGTCGCCTTCCGCGCGCGCCCCGTGCCGCCGCCGCCCCCGAGCTTCACCGCCGCGCCGACGATCTCCGTGCTCCCCGGGGGCCTCTACGCGGGGGTCGCCGGCCGGTTCTGACCGGGGCCGCCGCGGCTCACGCCTTCTGCGCGGCGGCGATCCAGAAGCCGCCGAGCTGCGCGAGCGGCGAGTCGCACAGCGCCCACTCCGCCCGGTGCAGCAGCCAGCCGAGGCCAGGCACGCGCATCGCGGCCGCGAACGGGGTCACGATGCGCACGCCCCGCGACGCGACGACGCGCACGCCGGCCGGCATCAGGGCGGCGGCGGCGCGCGGCGCGTCGAAGCGCGTGTAGACGGCGCTCTCCCGGGTCCTGTCGCTGATGGCGCCCGCCGGGCCGAGCTTCTTCACGAGCCCGCGCAGGCTGTAGGGGTTGTAGAACTCGGCGATCACGTGCCCGCCGGGCCGCACCACGCGCGCCATCTCCGACAGCGCGCGGCGCACGTCCTCGACGTGGGCGAGCACCTTGAACGAGCAGGCGACGTCGAAGCTCCCGTCGGCGAACGGCAGCGCGGTGGCGCTGCCCTCCACGACGTCGAGGCCGCGCTCGCGGGCGCGATCGAGCATGCCGGGCGAGAGGTCGACCCCGCGCGCGGCGCGCGCGAACTCGCGGATCTGCGCGAGCAGGAGCCCGGTCCCGCACCCCACCTCGAGCACGTCGCCGCCCTCGCCGAAGCGCCGCACGAAGTCGACCTCGAGCGCGTCGACGAGGTCGTGGTAGCCCCCCCGATCCCGGCCCCCGCGCCGGGCCTCGTAGCGCGCCGAGAACTCGTCGTAGTACGCCCGCGTGGCGCGCAGGTGCTCGTCCGGGCTGGCCTCTTCCGTCTGGGATCGCATGGGCTCGCTATAGTACTCCCCGGCGCGCGCGGCTTGCGCCGGGCCGCAGAGGGGCCCATCTCTCCTGCGAGGTGACCTGATGAAGCCCGGCGACCATCCTGATTTCTTCCGGTTCGCGCCGCCCCCCGGGGCCTCGCGCGAGAGCTCGATCCGGCTCGATCGCGAGGGCCGCTTCTGGCACGACGGCGCCCGCGTCGACCATCCGGCGCTCGAGCGCGGGCTCCGGTCGTGGATCGCGCGGCACCCCGACGACGGCCGTCCGATCCTCACGAACGGCTACGACTGGTGCTACTTCCAGGTCGAGGCCGCCCCGCTCTTCGTCGACGCGCTCCGGATCGACGACGGCGGCGGCGTCACGCTGGTCCTGTTCGACGGCGCCGAGGAGCCGCTCGATCCGGCGACGCTCTCCGTCGGCGACGACGGCGTCGTGTACGCCCGGGCCCGGGGCGGCGCCCTGGAGGCGCGCTTCACGCGCCACGCGCAGTCGCAGCTCGCCCCGCTGCTCGTCGAGGCCGAGCCGCCCACCCTCCGCGTCGGCGGGCGCGAGGTCCGGCTGCCGCCGCGGGCCGCCGCCGCTCAGTAGCGGTACTGCCAGAGCAGATCGAGCACGCCCGAGGTCTCCTGGCGCTCGTCGACGCCCACGGTGCCGCGGAGCGTCCAGTGCTTGTCGATGCGCCAGTCGACGGTGACCTCGGTCCGCGTGCCGCGCTCGCTCGCCGTGCCGCCGGGGGACGGCCCGCCGGCGCTCTGCGTGGTGCTGCCCTGCACCGCGCCCTCCTGGAAGGTGGCCAGCGCCGTGATCTCGTCGTTCAGCCGGTAGACGAGGCTCGTCCGCAGCGAGCCCTCCGAGGTCGTCCCGAACCGCGTCGACAGCCCGCGCAGCGGCGCGATGCCGCTCAGCAGCGCGTTGAACTGCGCCGCCGCGAGCTCGCCACCCACCGACGCGGCGACGCTGCCCGCGGCCTGCCAGCCGGGCGTCTCGGCGCCCGCCGCCTGTGCCCCCTCGGAGAAGTCGGCGCCGAACAGGAGCCGCGCGAGGATGTCCTGCTGCGAGCTCGGCGGGCTCGAGGTGAAGCGGAGCTTCTCGTTGGTGATGGGCCGGAGCGTCCCGTTGTACGTGGCGTAGATGCGCGTGCCGTCGGGGGCGTCCCAGTGCGCCATGACGTTGAGGTGCGGGTTCGACGGCTCCTCCTCGCGCAGGCGCACGTGCCCGCGCACGATCTCGAACACCTTGCCGTAGATCTCGAGCTCGCCGCGCTGGAGCACGACGTTCCCCGACACCTGCGCGTCCTCGGCCAGCACCACCCGGGGCGGCGAGTCGTTGTCGCTCGTCACGTGGAGCCGTAGCCCCGCGCCGGTGACCTGCGCGTCGTCCACGTAGAACGTCATCGTGTAGCGGAGCGCGTCCGTCGCGCGCCTCTGCTTCTCCGGCCCGAGCGGCTGGCGGACGGAGATGTCGGGGTTGTCGTCGAGCGGCTGCACGTTCCGGCCGCTCGTCGCCGGCAGCGACAGGCGGAGCGTCGGGATCGTGGCGTACAGCGCGAGCTCGCCGGGCTTCTTCTCCGCGATGAACGACAGCGCCCCCGAGGCCGTGCCGAGCGGCACCCCCTCGAGCGTGAGCGGCAGCGCCTGGCCCTCGGCGATGGTCAGCGCCCCAGCGCCGTCGCGCAGCTCGAGCCCGTCGAGCCGGAGCAGCGCCCAGCCCTGCGCCAGCCCGGTCATGCCCGCCGCGCGGAAGCCCTCGATCCGGACCACGCCGTCGTCGGCCGTGATGCGGGCGGCGACGTCGCGCAGGTCCTGGCCGAACTCCGGGATGTGCACGACGCCCTCGCTGATCTCGAGCTGGGCGCGCAGGCTGCCCCCCTCGGCGCCGGACGCGCCGCCGAGCTCGACGCGGAGGTCGCCGTCCAGGATGCCGTCGATCTTGCTCACGAGCTGGCCCACCAGGGGCTGCAGCGCCGCGAGCCGGAAGCGCGCGGCGGAGAGGGCGAGATCCGTGCGCTCGCCGTCGGGGACCGGGATGAACCCGTCGCGGAAGCGCACGCTGGCGTAAGCGTTCGCCTGGAGCTTGCCGCCGCTCGGGCCCTCGAGCGCGAGCTCGGTGACGCGGAGGTCCCCGCGCTCGCCGCCGGGCCTTGGATCGATCCGCATCGAGAGCACGCCGCGCTTGAAGCTGACGTCGCCCCCGAGCGAGAGGTCCGGCAGCGTGAGGTGCGCCGTGAGCTTCGGCGCGATGTTGAGGCCGCGCATCTCGATCTCGCCGCTGACGTGCCCGTCGATGCCGCTGTCGCCGAGCAGCGGGATCTCGCCGAGCGGCACGTCGCGCAAGGTCGCGCGGACGGCGCCGGTCCACGCCGGGGGCGGGCGCGCGCCCCTCAGCGCGCGCGCGGAGGGGGTCGCGAGCAGGCGGTCGAGGGGCGCGATCAGCTGGCCGCGCACGGCCACGATCTCGCGCGCGCCGCGCGTGACGTGCGCGTCGATCGTGGCCTGCTCGCTGTCGTACGTGACCCACGCGTCGAGGTCGGTGGGGAACAGCAGATCCGTCACCCCCGGGGCGCCCTTCGGCGCGACCATGAAGCCCCAGACGAGCGTGCGCGCCGTCACGACCGGGCGCGCGACGGTGCCGCTCGCGTAGGCGTCGATCCGCAGCTCGCCGCCGAGCGGCGGGAGCGCCTCGCGCACGAACGAGGGCAGGGTGGTGAGCTCGTCCAGGGAGCGCCGCGGGAGGGAGACGTTCGCGGTGATGGGCGCGCGCAGGAGCGACGCCCACCGGCCCGCGGGCGGCCCGGTGAGCGCGGCGAGGTCGAGGTCGATCGCGCCGGACGCGTCGGCGAGGATGCCGCCGTCGTACAGGGTCAGCGCGGCCTCCGCCTTGCCGGTCGCGCCGTTCAGCGCGCCCTTGAGGTGGCCGTCGATGAAGCGCGACTCCCAGGCCGGGCGCTCGGCGCCCAGGCGGTGCGGCCCGGCGAGCGCGAGGCCCTGCGTCCGCACGAGCACGTCGTGGAGCGACGGGAACGGCTCGCCGGCGGCGCGCGCCACCCGGAAGCGCGTCGTGAGCTTGCCGCGTACCTCGCTCACGATGTGCCCGATCGGCATGAGCTGCGCGAGGCACCCGAGGTCCCAGTCGTCGGCCGCGACCTCGGCCTCGCCGACGAGGGCGGCCCACGTCTCGGCGCGCAGGAGCGGCCCCTTCAGCGCGCCCTCGGCGCCGGACACGCGCACGCTCGCGAGCTGGCCGGCGCACCGCGGCGCGGCGCCCTCCCACGGCTGTCCTGCGGCCGCCGGCGGCGCCTTGCCGTCGATGCGCACGAGCGCCTCGGCCTTGACCTGGTCGCGCTCGAAGGTCGCCGCGAGCTGCGCCGAGACGCCGGACAGGAACGCGATCTCGCCCCCCGCGAGCTCGAGCCGCACGTGGCCCGAGCGGCCCTCCCTCCGGTCGTGCTCGAGCGCGACGTCGACCTCGGCGCGGCCGCGCACGCGGAGCGGGATCCCGAGCAGGCGCGCGATGCGGCCGAGGTCGATGCCCTCGCCCTTGAGGCTCCCGGTGACGTCGTCGCCCCGCACCGCGAGCCGCCCCCTCATCGAACCGAGCTGCGCGGAGGTGAGCTCAAGCCCCTCGACGGAGACCCCGCCGGCCGAGGGGGTGATCGCCGTGATCTTCCCCGCGACCTCGGCGCCCTCGCGCCGGAGCTGGAGGTCGACGTCGCGGAGCGCGCCGGTGGCGGAGCTCAGCCGGGCCGAGGCGCTCAGGGCGTCGTCGCCGTCGGTGATCGTCGCGCTGAGCCGCGGCGAGGCGAGCGGGCCGGAGATCCGCGCGGTGACCTCGTCGTACGTGTGGCCGCCGGCGAGCGCCTCCTGGCCGGAGAGCGAGGCGTCGAGCGCGAGCGCGTCGAGCGGCCCGGAGATCCGCCCGGCGACGCGCGCGCGGGCGAGGCCGACGTCAGGGCCGACGCGGACCCCGGCGAGCGCGCCCTCGAACCGCACGTCGAGCGCGCCGTCGCGCAGGGTCCCCTCGACGCTCACGCGGCCCCCGCCGTCGATGGCCCCGGCGAGGCGCGGCGCGGCGGCGATCGCCGGGACGTCGGCCGTCGCCGCGAAGCGGACGCCCTGGCCGCCCGGCAAGAGCGAGATCTCGGCGTCGATCGGCGCGCCCGGCTCGTGGAGGTGCGCGCGCGCGTGGAGCTCGCCGCGATCGAGGACGAGGTGGACGTCCGCCGCCGGCACGCGCTCGCCGAGCAGCGCGATGGGCTCGGTCCGCGCCTCGACGGCGAGCCGGAGCTCGTCGCCGAGCTCGACGCGCACCCGACCCTCGGCGGTGAGCAACGGCGCCGGGTCGCCGTCGCTCGCCGGCGCGGCGCTCGCGCCGGCCGCGCCCGTTCGCGCCGGCGCGGCGCCGCTCCGGGCAGGTGGGGCGCCCCTTCGCGCCGGCACGACGCCGGCCCGCGTCGGGGAGGCCCCGGTTCGAGCCGGGGCAGCGCCGGTCGGCGCCGGCGCCGTGCCCGTCTGCGCCGGCGCGACGCCCGACGCGGAGAGCTGCACGATGAAGAGCCGCAGATCGACGTCGCGCGCCCGCGCGTGGGCGTCGAGCCGGACGGGGCCCGTCACGTCGAGCCGCCCCGCGACCGCGACGTTGCCCCCCGCCGGGTCGGCAGGGTCCGCCGAGACCGAGGCCACGACGTCGAGCTGCGGGAGATATCCGTTCACGGCCACGCGCGCGGAGACCGGCTCGGTGAGGGGGTGATCCGGGAGCAGGCTCCGGAGCTGCTCCGGCGTGGCGCGCGGGACGCTCGCGTGCGCCTCGAGGTGCTCCTCGTCGAGCACCGCCCGCGCGGTGACCTCGACGTCGGCGAGCCGGCCGGCGAAGCTGCTCCACATCCGGACCTCGTCGCCCGCGCGGAGGTGGTAGTTCGCGGTGCCCGCCATCGTGGCGGGCAGGAACGCGCGATCGACGAGGCCCGTCTGGTCGACGTCGACAGCGACGCCCTCCGGGCCGACGTGCACCGACCCGACGAGCCGGCTGACGTCGGCGTCCAGCGCGCGCGGCGGCGCGAGCTGCCCGTGGACCCAGCCGCGGCCGATCTCGACGCGCGACAGGGCGATGACGATGTCGCGCGGCGGCCCCTCGGGCGCGGCCGAGGGCGGGCGGGTCGGCGGCAGCGGCGCGAACGTGTCGCCGACGGTGACGCCCCCCGCGCCGTTGCTCTGCACCAGCACGTCGGCCTGCTCGACCCGGATGTACGGGACCTCGATGCGCAGCGCGCCCGTCCCGAAGAGCGCGCTCCGGAGCATCGAGAGCACGTCCGCCCGCGCCTCGATGCCGCGCGCGTAGATCACCTTGTTTCCCTGCGGATCGAGCGCGACCGCGGCGCGGATCCGCACGCCGTCGAGGCCGAGCGCGTCGATCTCGTCGGCGACGATCTTCCCCTCGAAGAGGGAGCCGAGCAGCCGGTTCGTGGCGTCGCGGGCGACCCGGCGCGCGGCCGGCATGTCGAGGTGGAGCGCGACACCCACGGCCGTGGCGCCGGCGAACGTCAGCGTGAGCCCGATCGCCGCCGCCGCGGCCGACGCGGCGCGGCGCATGCGTCCCGGCGCGCGCGGCGCCGGTGCGGGCCGCGGCTCTGGTGCGGGGGCGGGCGTCACGGCAGCTAGCTTAGTACGCACGGGCCGCGGCGACCTTGCTGCCGCGCCACGCAGGAAGGCGAGGTGCGCCCGGGCCCGGGCGGCGTGCCCGCCGGGACGCACGCGTCGCGCCCGGCGGCGTGCGCGCCGGGACGCACGCGCCGCGCCGGCGCCGCCCGCTCAGCCGGCGAGCCGCTCCAGCTCCACGAACAGCGTGCCGAGCTCCGGCTTCGACCGGAGCGGCGCGCAGAAGCGGCTGGCCAGGTGGAGCAGCTCCGCGTCGAGCTGGTCGGCCCTGCGCCCCATCTCGGCGATGCGCTCCTGGGACTCCCGCCGCCGCGTCTCGAGCTGACGGTCGAGCTCCTCGAGCCGCTCGCGCAGCTTCTTGATCTGCGCGTCCACCTCGGCCACCTCGTGCTCGCGGGCGATCGCCTCGCTCTCCGCCTCATAATCCGCCTTGCGCGACGCGTACCAGCCCTCGACCAGCTCGGCGAGCTTCCGGTAGCTGCCGGCGAGCTCGAGGTAGGGCTCGGCGAACCCGCTCCGGCCCTCCCAGCGCACCGCCTCCTTGTGCGCGCTCAGCACCGCGGGGATGAACGCCTGCGTCGCCGCGGTGAGCGGCGCCACCCGGGCCCGGAAGGAGCGGGCCTCCTCGCGCGTGAGCGAGGCGTCGACCGTGAGCGCATCCATCGCCCGCCCGATCTGCAGGCGGCCGTCGCGCCACTCCTCGGCGACGCCCTCCAGGCGCCGCTGCTCGTCGAGCGCCCTGGATCGGAGCTCGGCGTGCTCGCGCACGAGGCCGCGCAGCCCCTCGAGCTGCCGATGGACGTCCGCCGGCGCCGCCGGGCCGAACGCGCGGG
This sequence comes from Sorangium sp. So ce176, assembly GCF_051519835.1. Classification (NCBI taxonomy): domain Bacteria; kingdom Pseudomonadati; phylum Myxococcota; order Polyangiales; family Polyangiaceae; genus Sorangium; species Sorangium sp. So ce176. The sequence continues at coordinate 6,233,013 of NZ_CP150371.1, read as the reverse complement.
CCGTCATGCGCTCGAACAGATCGAGCCGGCTGACCCAGGGGTCGCGCCCGGCGCCCCTCGACCGCACCGCCGAGTCGCGCGGCATCGTCTCCGGCGGCGGCGGGAGCGCGATCCGGCTCGCGGCCGCGATCTCCTCGAGCTCCGCGAGCACGCGGTACGCGTCGACGGGGCGGTCCGAGGGCTCCTTCGCCATGAGGGCGCTGACCAGCCGGTCGAGCGCCTCAGGCATCTCCGGGGCGAGCTCCCGGAGGCGCGGGGGCTGCTCGTTCATGTGCTTCAGGATCCAGCTCGCCGGATCGGGCGCGTCGAACGGCAGCCGCTGCGTGACCATCTCGAACATGATGACCCCGAGCGAGTAGAGGTCGGCCGGGGGGCCCGCGTCGATGGTCGTGCTGCGCTCGGGCGCCATGTACTGCGGCGTGCCGAAGATCTCGCCGAGGTTCGTGAGCCGCGCGTCCTGCGCGCACCGGGCGATGCCGAAGTCGAGGAGCTTCACCCAGTCGCCCTTCAGCAGGAACACGTTCTCGGGCTTGAGATCGCGGTGCACGACGTCGAAGTCGTGCGCGCGACCGAGGGCGCGCGCCATCTGCACCCAGATGGGCAGCGCCCGCGCGAGCGGCACCCGGCTGCGGTCCACGACGTCGGCGAGGCTCGTCCCCTGGAGCAGCTCCATCACGAGGAAGGGCAGCCCGTCGTCGGTGTCGCCCTGATCGAAGATCTCGATGATGTTCGGGTGCGCGAGCCGCTGCGCGTGCCGCGCCTCGCGCCGGAAGCGCTCGCGCGTCGTCGTGTCCTGCGCGAACTCCCGGTTCAGGATCTTGATGGCGCACGGCGTGCCGATCAGCTTGTTGTACGCCCGGTAGACCGTGGCCATCCCGCCGATCCCGAGCCCCTGCTCGATGACGTAGCGGCCCGCGATCGACATCCCGATGCGGGGGTCCTTCTCGGAGACGAGCGACGAGCCGTCGATGAAGCAGAAGGCGCTGTCGGCCGGATAACGCTGGTGGCACTGCGGGCAGGTCTTCATGGCGGGCACGTCGGCTGCAAGGTTACACTCTACGAGGGGCCGCTCTCGAGGGTCAACGCTCGGCGCGCGCCGCGGCGCTTTGTTCGAGCGGCGGTGGTCTGCGCGGCGCGACGCGCGCGGCGCGTGGCCTCGCGATCGTCGACACGGCTTGCGCAACGTTGCGCACACGATAGACGACGTCGCGCGACGACTGCGGAGCTCGCCGCGTTATGTTGTGGGGACGTCATGGACGAGGTCCCCTTGCGCGCTGTGGTGATCGGCTCGGGCGTCGGCGGCGCCGCCGCGGCGCTGCTCCTTGCGCGCGCCGGCATCCCGACCGTCCTCGTGGAGAAGGAGCGCCGGCTGGGCGGCTCCGCTGCGGCGTACGAGCGGGACGGCTTCCGTGTCGATACAGGCACGCACATGCTCTGCCGCGGCGAGGACGGCCCGCTCGGCGACGTGCTCCGCCGCGTCGGCCAGGGCGACGCGATCACCTTCCGGCAGAGCAGCGAGCCCGCCGCGCTCTGCCTGGCCGGCGCGGGCCGCGTCGTCGTCCAGGCCGAGCTCCGGGGGCTCGCCGGGGCCGCGCGGGAGCTCGCGCGGGGCCTCGAGCTCACGGCCCTGGAGGCCGCGCGCGCCGCGCGCCTTCTCGCGCACGCGACGGCGATGCGCGACGTGGACCTGGCCGCGTACGACGAGCTCACGGCCGAGGCGTACGCGGCCCGCTTCCTCCCGCGCCCCGCGGCCGCCGCCCGGCTCGGCGGGCTGCTGGCGTTGCCGCTGCTGCTGCCCGGCGCCGAGGCCTCGGCGGGCGAGGCGCTCCTCGCCTGGCGCCGGCTCGCCCGCGCCGGCCAGCAGCGCTACCCCGAGGGCGGCGCGGCGCGGGTGCCCGACGTCTTCTGCCGCCTGGCCCGAGAGCTCGGCGCCGCCGTGTGGACGGGCGCGGCCGTGCGCCGCGTGGTTGTGCGCGATCGGCGCGTGCGCGGCGTGGAGCTCGAGGACGGGACCGCGCTGCCCGCGCGCATCGTGGTGAGCACCGCCGGCCTGCTGTCCACCGTCTCTGGCCTCGTGGGCGAGGCGCACTTCCCGGAGGCGTACGCGGCGCGCGCCCGCGCGCTCACGCCGCAGCCGCGGCAGATCCAGGTGAAGATCGCGCTGCGCAGGCGGCGCGTCGCGGCGGGCGCGCTCGCCGGCCTCGCGGGCGGCGGCGGCGCGCCGTCGTTGCCGTTCTACTGCCTCGTGCCGACGCGCTTCGACCCGTCGCTCGCGCCGCCCGGGCACGAGCTGCTCTGCGCGGTCGCCGTGTCCGGCGCGCGCGGCGGCGCCCCCGCCGCGTCGGTCGACGGGCTCCTGCGCGCGCTCGACGCCGCGGCGCCCGGTTTGCTCTCCGGCGCGATCTTCGTCGACGGATCGCCCGACGACAGGCGCGGCGACGCCGGCGCTGCGGGGGGCGCGCTCGCGGCGGGGGCCGCGCAGACGCCCGGCCAGGTCGGCCGCGCGCGCCCTGCTGTGTACACGCCCGTCCAGGGGCTCTACCTCGCGGGGCGCGCCGCGGGCGGCCGCGGCGCGGGGATGGAGCTCGCGGCCGCGAGCGCGATCGAGTGCGTCGATCGCATCCTCGTCGATCTGGGCCGCGATCTCGGCGCGCCCGCGCCTCCCGCGCTGCGCGACATCGCCGGCGCGCTGCTCGGGCGAGCCGCCGCTTCCACCGTGTCCTGGGTCACGCGACCCCGCGGCTAGGCCCTCTCCAGGGCGCTCAGCGCGGGGTCGAGGAGCCGCGGCTGGCGCGCGCGAGCGCGTCGAACGGGAGGTTCTGATCCTCGAACACGGCGTCGAGCTCCTCGCTGCCCCGCTCCCGCACGCCCGAGCGCGGGGACAGCTCGGGGCGCACCGACGAGGGCGGGGCCAGGCGCGCCGACAGCGGCGCCATGGTCCTGATCGAGGGCGGCCCCTCGATGCCCGAGGGCGCGCCGGGCGGGACGGAGCGCATCGAGGGGGGAGCATTCGCCATCGAGCGCAGGGACGGCGGGCTCGGCAGGCGCGTGGAGGAAGGCGGCCCGGCCTGCGAGCTCGGCGGCGGCATCGGCGTGGGCCGGTGCGACGAGGCCGCCGTCGCCGGGAGCGCGCGCGACGACGCCGGCACGCCGCCCGGCAAGCGCGACGACGGCGGCGGCGGCGGCGCGCTCGGGTGCGCGCGCATCGAAGGGGGCGGGGTCGACAGGATCCCGCGCGCCGGCGCGCCGCGCACCGACGGGGGCGGGGTCGACAGCGGGGCGCTCGCGGTCGGCTGCACCGATGGGAAGCCCGGGAGCGCGCGCGTGGAGGGCGGCGGTACCGAGCGGGGGACGCCCGGCGCGGCGTACGGGCTCGGCTGCGCGGTGCGCACCGACGGCGGGGCGCGGAACGACGGCGGCCCGCCGGACGGAGGCACGGGGGTGAGCGTGTGGCTCGTCAGGGGCGTCCGGGCCGAGGGCGGGGAGCCGGCGCGCGACGAGGGCGGCGGCATGGTGCTCTGGCTCGCCGCCGTGTCGCCGCGCCTGTGCGCGAGCCGCGGATCGGCGCCCGGGCCCTGCCGCTGCGCCGCGCGCGGATCCACGCCCGCGGCCCCCTTGGCGCCGACGGTCTCGCTGCGCTGCGCGCCGATCAGCGTGTAACGCCCGCTGCCCTCGTCGCGCCGCCCCGCATCGCGCTCGCGCTCGCGCTCGCGGTCGCGGTCGCGGTCGCGCTGCGCGCTCATCTCGCGCGTGTCGCGCAGCGCGCCATTCAGCATCGCCTCGAGCTCGCGCTCGCAGACCTCCTCGTCGAGCCGCACCAGCGTCGAGCGGACGTCCCGGGCGAGCGCCTCGAACTCGGCCGGATCCGTCGCGTAGACGCCGTTGGAGAGGATGATCGCGAGCGGCCGCCGCTCGGCGGCGATCGTCGCGGCGGTCGCCGCGTCGCAGCGGTGCAGGAGCACCCCGCAGCCCGGCGCCACCGTGAGGCACAGGCTGAAGAGCGCCGGCCACGCCGGATCAAGGACCACAAGAATGCTGGGTACATGAAGCGGGGTTGCGGTGATCTGCGCGCGACGGTCCATGGCAGATCGAGGATAACTGAAACGAACCGGTTGATCGTAGTTCTCTTTCTCTAGCTCGGTCATTTTCGCTCTGCTTGCGCGTGCTGCAATGTGGCCAGCAGCGCAGATCTCCTACAGCTTGATTGTCTGTGTGCCGCGCGGCGCGAATCGCGCGCCGTCGCCGCGCGCCTGCCGCCGCTGTCGTCACCGCGTGGTCATCGCCGCGCGTCCCAAACCCGCGCGACGCGCCGCCCTCTCTCCTCTCGCGTCCGACCGGTGCGCGGCGCGCTCGCTGGGCTCGGCGAGCGCGGGGCGATGCGCGCCCTCCGCCGGGATGAGCGGCGGGGGGCGCGCGTCGCGGAAACGCCGGTGTCGCGGTGGGCGCCGTGTCTCCGGTGGACGCCGGGCGATGACGTGGTGCGATGCGCGCCGCGCCGTCGCCTCGCCCGGCGGCCGAGGATCACAGCCCCGTGTAGATGGTGGCGAACGAGGCCGCCTCGCCGCGGAGCAGCAGGTTGAGCCGCGGGTTCGGGACCTTGAAGGTGTGAATCTTGGCGTTCCGCACGTCGAGCACCGCGAAGGCGCCGCCCGGCGTGCTCTCGGCGAGGCCGTTCATCAGCAGGTTCAGCACGACCGAGACGCGCTTCGACGAGAGGGGCTCCCCGCGGAAATACATCTTGATCACGTGGGGCGTCCCGTCGATGACGAGCCCGAGCTCCGGGTTGACGTTGATCTCGAGATCTCCGAGGCGGTACGTCGACGTCGGCGGCTCGAACCACGTCATCTTCGCCGACGCGAGGAACTTGCGGTATCCGTTCACCACCGACGGGTAAATCCGCCGGCGCCGCTCGTCGTGCTGGGCGGCGAGGAAGCCGTCGAGCACGCTGATCGGCTTTCCGCTCCTGTGCATGTCGACGATCGCCTCGCGCACCTGCCTGTAAAAGTCCGTGTGGAGCTCGTCCTTCCGCTCCTTGAACTCCCTGACGCCGGTCAGCTTGGGCGTCCCGGCCTTGAGAACGAAGTCGACAAAGTACGTGAGCGAGATCTTTTCCATGAAGAAGTCTCCTCCAAACGAAGCGTTTCAGGCGCGCCATTTACAAGCGTCGTGCGAGAGACACGCCGTCGCGCCGCGTCCTTGATGTCTACCATGGATAGCCATCTTGGACCCGTCCGGAAAGGGATCGATCGGACGGACATTGTCCCAACCTGTCAGGGGCGGACGGCGGTGATATTGCGCGTGAAAAGTCGTGTAGTTTCAGATGCTTACACAGGTCGGAAGAACCCTTCGCACCGGCCCGCGCCGGGTTCCTGTAGGCTCTGCAGGACCATGAAGAGAGGAGGCGCGCCGCGATGAGGATCGACAGATACCGACTGTTGTCCGGGGGTATCCTGTGGATAACAGGAATTGGCAGGGCGACTCGATGCGTCGACGTGGTCGGACGTTGTCTGTCACAGTCCGGTGCTCGACGGCGCTTGACGCCGACAGCGCGCGAGGGACGGCGTCGGACGCCGCGCCCGGCGACGGCAGAGCGACGTGGCGGCGGCGCGGCAGACGAGAGGAGCGTGGGTGATGAACATCAGGTCTGAGCGCGCGGGCGACGAGGCAGGGATCCGCGGTGTCCACCTCGCGGCGTTCCCCTCGGCGATGGAGGCCGAGCTGGTCGACAGGCTGCGGGCCGCGGGGCGCGCGGTGGTCTCGCTTGTCGCGGAGATCGACGGCGTCATCGTCGGACATGTCGTGTTCAGCCCGGTGGCGATCGCCGGCCCCGGCCCGACAGGCGGAGGGCTCGGCCTCGCGCCGCTCGCTGTCTTGCCTGCTTTCCAGGGCCGCGGCGTCGGCGCCGCGCTGGCGCGAGAGGGCATCGAGGCGTGCAGGGGCGCTGGCTGCGCCTTCGCCGTCGTCCTCGGAGCACCGGAGTACTACGCCCGCTTCGGGTTCGAGAAGGCCAGTCTGTTCGGCCTGGGCAACGAGTACGCGGCGGACGAGGAGTTCATGGCGATGGAGCTCGCGCAGGGCGCGCTGGAGGGCGCCCGAGGCGTCGTGACCTACAGCCCCGAGTTTGGCGTCTTCGCTGCCTGATCTGCCCACGGCCCGCCAGTCGCTCGCCCCGGGCAGGCGCATCCCGGAGAGGTGCGGTGTCCCGGCGTTCCCCTGCGTGGAGCAGGACGGAGGTGTGTGGGGCTGGCTCGGCGGTCCGCCCCAGGCCGGCGCGGGCGCGCTGCCGGATCAGGCCGCCGAGCGGCGCCACGCGGCGCGCGCGTCGATGCCGTGCTCGGCGAAGCGGGGCACGTAGTCCCGCTCCACGGCGCGCTCGAGGATCTCGCCATAACGGGCGACCGGCATGAGGCCCCAGGCGCGGTCGTCGTCGGAGATCGCCGCGCGGCGCGCGCCGCCGGCGGGCATGTAGCTCTTGCGCATCCGGGCGAACATGGAGGGGAGCTCGCGCTCGACCAGCAGGCGCACGGCCGGCGCGCACGGCAGATCGAGCAGGTAGCGGAGCAGCGTCCAGCCGAAGTCGCGGTGCCGCACCTCGTCGCGCAGGATGCGGTCGAGCGCCCGGCGCGCGGCAGGGACGATGCACCCCTCGCGGAGCACCTTGAAGAGCGGGACAGCGACAGTCTCTCCGAGGCAGAAGACCTCGACGCCCGCCCGCGCGACGGCCAGCTCGAGCGGCTCGTCGCCGCGGCTCTTGAGCCCCAGCGTCTCGCGGCGGAGCGGCGCCAGGGGTCCGCCGCCCGCGAGGACGTGGACGCGATGGCTGAGGCGCGCGTGCGCGAGCTCGTCCTTGACGATGCGCAGGCCGTCGTCGATGAGATCCGGCGACGCGCCCATCTGGATGAGCCAGAGCGTGAGGTGCTGCGTGATCGCCGCCGAGCGGTACTCGGCCTCGATGCGCCGCCCCCACTCGCCGCGCACCGCGTCGCTGGCGGGAGGGAGCGGGGCCCGCGGCGCCTGGTCGGCGCCCGCGGCGCCGTCCTGCGCCGCGTCGGCGTCCTGCTCTGCGTCGGGGGCGTCCGTCATGGGGTCACGCTATGCGCTGGGTCCCTGGGCGGCAAGACGGGCGGCGGGGGCGCGCCGGCCGCGGTCACTCCGTGGTGATCACCGCGGAGGGCGGCACGCAGGCGTGCATGGTCGACCCGCACGCGGCGCAGGTCGCGCCGTCGGGAGACGAGGCGACGCAGGGATTGACGACGACCTCCTGACAGCGCGTACCGGCCGGACACGCCGCGTCGACCTCGCCGCACGGCAGGCTCGGGAAGCAGCCCACGGCGGCGAGCGCCGGGATCCCCGTGCCCTCGGCGCAGCCTGGCACAAGCCACTGACATGCCGGTCCCAGGCCCGCGCACGCCTCCCCGGTGGCGGCCGTGAGACAGTCCCCCGGGGGCGGCGGGGGCGGCGGGGGCGGCGGGTTGCAGGAGACCGCGATCGTCACGGACCAGGTGCCGTCGGCGCCGCAGGTCACCGTTGTCGGCTGGGGGCAATCGGGGGGGCCGTCATAGGAGCAGCTCTCCCCGGGAAGCTCGCATGCGCTGCCCGCCGTCGGCAACGACTCGGGGCACGCCGGCGGCGGCGGGTTACAGGAGATCTCGCTCTCCACCCGCCACGCCCCCTCCGCGCACCTGTAGCTGATGGGGTTGTCGCAACCATCGATGTAGCTGCAGGACCCGTCGTCCGCATCGCAGCTCGACCCGCGCTTCGGCATCGCCTCGGGGCACGCCGGCGGCGGGGGCGGCGGGTTGCAGGACAGCTCGTGCTCCACGCGCCACGCCCCGTCCACACACGCGTAGTCGATGGGGTTATCGCAACCGTCGATGTAGCTGCAGGAAGGCTCGTCCGTGTCGCAGCGCGATCCGGGTACCGGCATCTCCTCGGGGCACGCCGTCGGCGGCGGGTTACAGGCCATCCCCTCGGGACAGCTTCCGTCGTCCACGGTGGGGTCGCACCCCGGCAAGGCCACGGCGCCCGCGAACGAGGCCGCCGCGGCGACCGTCACGAGGAAGGGGGCCCGGAGCACCTTGCGCTTCTTCTGCATCGTCATGACCTGCTACACCTTTCTCTGGCACAACATGGCGCAAGGCTCGCGCTTGCACCCTTCAAGGTCCACGTTGAGCAAGCGAGGTGCCACGACGGTCGACGGCAGCGGACGCCGCTACCGGCACGCGCTGATCCGCACGTCGTCGATGTTCCAGCCCGACATGGGCGCGCCGCCGAAGGCGATGACGGCGCTGTAGCCGAACCGCACCCGCAGCTCCGGGCTCCTGTACGGCGTGAGGTCGTACGTGACGTTCCTCCACGCGGACTCGGCGACATCGTCGAGCGGAGACTCGTAGACGATCCTCCAGCGCGATCCGTCGAAGACCTCGACCCGGGCCTTGTTGCGGTAGCTCGTGTTCAGCCAGCGCCAGAACGACAGCGTGACCCGCCCGCGCACAGCCGCGTCGACAGCGGGGCTCGTCAGGTAACGCTGCGGGTGCGGCGCGGTGATGCTCGGGCCGCCGCCGAGGAGCACGCCCGCGATGCCGTTGTCGCCGGCCTCCGTGTGATCGCCCGCCGGATCCGGGAACCCCGCGCGCTGGCCGCGGGACGCCCTCGCCGGGCCGATCTCCCAGCCGGGCGCGAGGCTCCAGCGGGCCGCGTTGTCCGAGAAATCGTCAGCGAAGAGGACCTCTGCCGAGCACGGCGCGCCCGGGCCGTCGCTCCCGGGGGCGCCGCGGAGCGCCGCCGGCGCGGACGCCGCCCAGTCCAGCGCCAGAGGGCCGTCTCCCTCCGCGATCCACGGCTCGCCCGCCGGGCCGCCGGTGCACCCCGCCGCGGCGAGACCGCACGAGACCGCGGCCCGTCCAATCCATGTCTTCATGGTCGCTCCTGCGAACGTGCAATGCCCCCGGCGCGGGCACCATTCCGCATGGCCGCCGCGCAGCGCCGAGAGCACGTGTTTGTAGGACCGAACCGGGGCGGTGGACAGCCCAGGTGAGCGGCGCCCGATGCGGTGAGATCGGCGTCATGCGCCCTCTGACACGGTGATTGTGCCGTCGCCCTCGGGCGGCCTGAGCCTTACCCACGCCCGCGCCGGGCGGGCGATCACGCGGTGGGCGGATCAGCGGGGCGCGGCCGCGGCCTCGGGCGGCGGGGCCGGCGGGATCGGCGTGCGCGAGATCGTCTCGCGCTCGGTCACGTCGGTGATCACCAGCGTGAGCAAGAGGCCGAGGAGGAGCGCCGCCACGATCATGGGGAGCGCGTTCGCGAAGCGCTGCTCGATGAGGTGCATGAAGAAGAGCAGCACGAGCACCGTCTTCACCGTGGCGATGAGCAGCGCCGCGACGATGTCGGCCCGGCCGAGGTGGGCGAGCGAGAGGAGGTACGAGGCCAGCGTGAGCGCCATCAGGACGAGCCAGACGATCACGTAGGTCCGCGAGGAGAGGTGCTTGACGGTCATGGGTGCAACGTGCCGTTAGCGGTGCATCAGGTAGAGCATCGGCCAGAGGAATATCCAGATCACGTCGACGAGGTGCCAGTAGAGCCCGCCGAGCTCGATGTGCGTCTCGTTGCCCGCGCCGTACCGGCGCCGGAAGCACCCCCACGCGAGCCAGCCGAGGACCACGAGCCCCGCCGTGACATGGACGGCGTGGAGGCCGGTCGAGATGTAGTACAGCGTGAAGAACAGCCGAGCGCCGGCCTGCGGGAGCTCCTCGAAGCGGTAGGCGGCGCCGGGGAAGATCCCCTCGTGGAAGTGCGCCGCGTACTCGATGCCCTTCAGCGTGAGGAAGGCGGCCCCGAGCGCGATGGCGCCGAGCAGGAGGCGGCCGGCGCGCACCGGCCGATCCAGGCGCACGGCGTAGACGCTCAGCGCGACGAGCAGGCTGCTCGTCAGGAGGATCGCCGTGTTCGTCGTGCCGATCGGGGCGCTGTTGTGCGCGATGCCGGCGGCGAACTCGGCGCCGTACATGGCGCGGTAGCCGGCGTACAGGCCGAAGAGGCCGCCGAAGAGGAGGAGCTCGCTGGCGAGGAAGATCCACATGCCGAAGCGCGCGGCGTGGGTCTGCTTCTCGAGATCCTCGAACTGCATGACGAGCCGCGCCGGGGCGAGCGGCTGCGGCTCAACGGGCGGTGGTTGAGATTCGAGCATGGGCCTCCTCTTCGGTCAGGTGGTAATCGTACGGGCCGCGCTCGACGACCGGGGTCACCGGGAAGTTGTGCTTCGACGGGATGGGCGGCGTGAGCCACTCGTAGCTGCGCGACTTCCACGGGTTGGCGGGGGCGCGCGCCCCCCAGCGCAGCGCGATGAGGAGGTTGGCCAGCGAGAGCACGAGCGCGGCCCCGAGCAGGTAGGCGCCCCCGGTCGAGAGCACGTTGAGCCACTGGTACTGCTCCGGGTAGCTGTAGTAGCGGCGGGGCATCCCGGCGTTGCCCAGGAGGAACTGGGGGAGGAACGTGAGGATGAACCCGAGGAACGCCCCGAAGGACGTGAGCAGCCCCATCGGCTCGGAGTACATGCGGCCGAACATCTTCGGGAACCAGTAGTGCGCGGCCGCGAGGAACGCGGTGAGCGTGCCGCCGACCATGATGAAATGGAAGTGGGCGACGACGAAGTACGTGTCGTGCCAGTGCACGTCGAGCGACTGCGTCGCGACGGCGATGCCCGTCATGCCCCCGAAGACGAAGAGGAACAGGAACCAGAGGAAGTAGAGCATCGGGGTGTTGAGGTGGATCGACCCCTTCTGCAGGGTCGCCACCCAGGTGAAGACCTTGATGGCGGAGAAGATCCCGATGAACATCGAGAACGCGCCGAAGATGCCGGCGTTGACCTCGCTCATCCCGGCCACGAACATGTGATGCCCCCACCCGGCGAACCCGATGAGCGCGATGCCGAGCGACGAGATGGCGATCGCCCAGTAGGACGCCGGCTGCCGCTGCGAGAAGGTGCAGACCACCTCGCTGATGACCCCGAGCGCCGGGAGCACCATGATGTAGACGGCGGGGTGGGAGTAGAACCAGAACAGGTGCTGGAACAGCACGGGATCGCCGCCCAGCGCCGGGTCGAAGAGGCCGAAATGGTAGACGTGATCCGCCCCGACGAGCAGGATCGTGAGGCCCAGGACGGGGGTCGCGAGCAGGATGATGATGCTCGTGCTGTAGATGGCCCACACGAAGAGCGGCAGTCGCCCCCAGCCGATCCCGCGGGCGCGCATCGTGTGCGTGGTCGCGATGAAGTTCACCGCGGTCATGATCGACGAGACGCCGAGGATGAAGATGCCGATCACGACGGGGATGACCGCCGTGGGCGTGGTCGTGCTGTAGGGCGGGTAGAACGTCCACCCGGTGTCGGCGCCCCCGCCCACGGCGGCCCCCAGCGTGATCACGGCGCCGATCGCATAGATGTAGAGGCTCGCCAGGTTGAGGCGCGGGAACGCGAGGTCCTTGGCCCCGATCATGAGCGGGAGGGCGAAGTTCCCGAAGATGTTCGGGATCGACGGGATCATGAAGAGCCACACCATGACCACGCCGTGGAGCGTGAACATGCGGTTGTAGGTCGACGCGCTGATCACGGTGGGCCCCGGCGTCAGGAGCTCCGTCCGGAGGACGAGCGCGAAGACGCCGCCGAGCAGGAGCATCGGTATGATGAGCGCGTAGAACATGATCCCGATGCGCTTGTGATCGGTCGTGAGCAGCCACGAGCGCACGCCCGCGTCGGCCCGGAGATAATCGGCCTCATGCGCGCCGTGCTCCGGCGCTACCCCCTCGATCTCGTGTGCAATCATGGCGTCGTCCCTCCCGGCACGGCGGCGCCGCTCCCGCCGACGCCGCCGTCCCACGGCACGACGGGGCCGCGGGGCACGTCGCGGATCGATTTGATGAGCTCGATTATCGCGGCGATGTCCGGCGGCGTGACCTGCCCCAGATACGACGGCATGACCGGCTGGAACCCGCGGTGCATCGCGGCGAGCGGGTCCATGATCGACTCGGTGATGTACGCCTCGTCGGCGATGCGCTCGCCGCCGCCCTCGAGCGGCACGACGGCGCGGTACAGGCCTGCCCAGGTGGGGCCGATGTGCGGCGTGCCGTCGAGGGTGTGGCAGCGCAGGCAGTTGTGCCGGGCGGCGGCGCGCTCGCCGCGGCTCGGCATCGTCGGCTCGGCCTCCGCGCGCTCCTGCTCCGCCTGCGCGGCGGCCTCCTGCGCGAACGCCGGCGTGCTCGCCGCGCCGCCGGCGAGCCAGCGCTCGTAATCGGCGGGCTCGAGCGCGATCACCTGGCCGCGCATCTCCGAGTGGCTCGTGCCGCAGTACTCCGTGCAGAGGATGGGATACGCGCCGGGCTCGCTGGCCTCGAACCAGGCCGTCGTGTAGCGGCCCGGGACGACGTCCTGCTTGATGCGGAACGCGGGGACGAAGAAGCTGTGGATGACGTCGCGCGACGTCATGATGAGCTTGATCGGCCTGCGCGCGGGGACGTAGAGCACCGAGATCATGCTCTCTCCCTCGGGATAGGCGAACTTCCACATCCACTGCTTGCCCGTGACATAGACGTCGAGCGTGTCCGCGGGCGGCGTGCGCAGGTCGATGAACTGGCGCGTGCCGACGTTCCAGAACGCGAGGAACAGGGCGCCGAGGCCGAAGAGCGCCGCCGTCTCCAGGGCGAGCGCCGGCTTCGCGAGCGTCCCGGCGTGCGGCCGCCCGGTGTCCCGGATCTGCCGCCGATAGCGGAGCAGGAAATAGCCGCCGATCAGCGTGATCAGGACGGCGCCGCCCATCGTCACGGAGACGACGAGGTAGTGCAGCCCGTCGATCTCGCGGGCCAGCGAGGAGCGCTGCTCGGGCAAGAAGAGGATCTGGCGCAACAGCTCGTTCATCGCGCGCCCTCCCGCCGCCGGCGCTGCCACCCTCGCCAGCCGAAGAAGGCGAGCAGCGTGAGGACCCAGGCCAGGATGCCGGCCGCGCCGAGCCGCAGGAAGCCGGCCACGTAGGGGCCGTAGCGGCGGCTCGCCGGGTCGTAGCGATAACACGTCATGAGGGCCCGATCGAGCGTGGTGCCGACCTGCCCGCGGCTCGCCTCGAGGAGCGCGAGCCGGAGGTCGAGGGCGGGGAACTCGATGCCATAGAGATAGCGAGAGATGCGGCCCTCCGGCGTGAGCACGAAGACCGCCGCAGGGTGCGCGTACTGGTCCGTCTGCGCGTCGTACGCGAACCGGAACCCGAGATCGCCCGCGAGCGCGCGGATCTCGGGCTGCGCGCCGGTCAGGAACGGCCAGAGCTCCCGCGCCGGCGCGGCCGCCATGCCCAGGGCCGCGAGGGTGGCTGTCCGCTTCCGCGCCGCGGACTCCGGTGTGTCCCGGGGGTCGAAGCTCACCGTGAGCGCGCGGTAGTGCTCGCCGAGCCGGTAGTCGAGCTTCCCCAGGCCGGAGACCAGGCCGCGCAGCACGAGGCCGCAGAGCGTCGGGCAGCGGTAATAGGAGAGGACGAGGAGGACCGGGCGCTGTCCGTCGAGGTGCGCGGCGAGCGGCGCGGCGCGCCCCTCCATGTCGGTGAACGACAGCGTCGTATTGACGGCGCTCCCGAGGCGCTCCTCGATGTCGGCCTCGCGCGCGGCCGGCGGGAGCGCCGGTGGGTCGGCGGCGGCCGCGAGCGGCGGCCTCGAGAGCGAGAGCGCGAGGAGCGCCGCGGCGGGCAGGTGCGTCGTCCTCATCGGCTCTCCTCGGCGACGAGGCCCATCGCGTCCTCGATCGGTATCTGCACGATCCCGCGCTCCCGGTCGGCCCAGCCGAAGCGGCCGAGCTCCTCGTGCTTCCTGCGGTTGAGCAGCTTGCCGAGGCCCTCTTCGCCGGTGGCCCCGCGCTGGAAGATGCGCTGATCGACCCCGGCCACCACGCCGCGCGGCTGGAAGCCCTCGCGCGCCTGATCCATGGACCTGCCGGCGGGGCGGAGCGCCGCCTCGCGGCCGCGCAGGATCATCCAGGACCAGATGGCCAGGATGAAGAAGATGATGATGACCGCGAACGCGATGGCGAGGATCCTCCGCCAGGGGAGGTGATCCTCTTCCTGGCGCACGTCGGGACGGCGGTACTGGGAGGTCATACGCTCTCGTAACGGAGTGCGGCCGGCAGCGCCGGATCGTTGATGGGGACGAGCGGGTTGCCGCGCTGCCGGAGCGCGGCGAACGCGACGCACGGGCCGACCACGGCGAGGAGCGCCGCGAGATCGAGCCAGTGGTACGGCGCGCGAGCGCCGGAGGCCTCGGGCACGACGAGCCAGTGCATGTCGAGGTAGTGCGCGACGAGGACCCAGGCGGCGACCGCCGACAGCCAGGCCGGCCGCCGCTTGATCCCGTAATTGAGCAGGATCAGGAAGGGGATCACGAAGCGCGCGAGCACGAGGACGAGGGTCGCTGTCTCCCACGGGCCGTGGTAGCGGCGCAGGTAGAACTCCGCCTCTTCAGGCTTGTTCGCGATCCAGATCAGCATGAACTGGAAGAAGGCGGCGTAGGCCCAGAAGATGGTGAACGCGAGGAGCAGGCGGCCCAGCGCGTAGTAGTGCGAGCTGCTCAGCCCGGGCAGGAGGCCGGCGCGCTCCGAGGTGAACGTCAGCGCCGTGAGCAGCGCTATCGCCGCGACGAAGCCGCCGGCGAAGACGTAGACGGGGAACATCGTCGACACCCACGTCGGCGCGAGCGACATGAGCCAGTCGAACGAGGCAAAGGAGAGCGCCAGCGCGACGAGCGGCAAGCCGCCGACGCTGAGCGCGCGGAGCCGCCCGCCGCCCGCGAGCGCCGGGCTCGCGTCGCCCCGGAGCGAGCCGCGGCGCAGGAGGGCGCTCAGGGCGAGCCAGATGGCGAAGTAGATCCCCGTCCTCACGAGGAAGAAGGGGAGGTTCAGGTAGGGCGTCTTGTGGAGCACGATCGCCCGGACGTGCTCGTCGTGGATCGACTCGGGATGGAGCCAGTCCCCGTAGAGCGCGTCCATCCCGAGCAGGAGCGGGAGGAACAGCACGGCGAGGAGCGGCAGCGCCGAGAGGATCGCCTCCGCGAGGCGGCGGACGGCCACGGGCCATGTCGCGCTCATCGCGTGGCAGATCATGAGAAAGATGAGCGCGCCGACCGCGGTGGTCACGGCGTAGGCGTAGGCCGCGAGGTACGCGTAGAAGACGCGCTCGCGGTCCACGAACGCGCCGGCGACGAGCAGGACGGCGCCGAGGAGCGCGAGGCCGAGCGACCGCGCGACGAGCGCGCGGCCGCCCCGGAAGATGGGGATGCGAGGGACTCGTCCGTTCACGGCAGCTCCTTCAGGGCGCGCTCGCGCAGGGGCGGGGGGAGCGCGTCGAGCGCGGCGGCGCGGCTCCGCCCGAGCGCCTTCACATAGGTCACGATCGCCCAGCGCTCCCGGAGCGGGATCTGCGGCTCGTACGAGCGCATGAGGCCGTAACCCTCGACGATGACCTGGTAGATGCGGCCGGGCGGGAACGCCTGCACGCGCGCGTCGACGAGCGACGGCGGGCGCCGCTGCGTCATGTTCCGCGCGACCTCCGACTCGCCGTCTCCGGCGATCCCGTGGCAGGCGCCGCAGAAGATCTCGTAACGGGCCTGGCCGTACCGGATCAGCTCCAGCGTGACCGGGATCGGGATGCGGTCGACGTACGCGCCGCCCGCGACGCCCCGGGTGAGCCCGGGATCGCCGGTCACCCTGTCGTTCGGCACGGTGCCCTCGGGCGGGCGGCGCATGACGGCGCCGTCGTGGAACATCTCCGCCGGCTCGTACGGCGCATAGCGCTTCTGGCGGATCATGCGCTCGAGATCCAGCTCGTCGGCCTCGCCTGGCTCGCCCTGGGTCGGGCTCGCCGGGGTGCACGCGACGCAGAGCGCCGCGGCGAGGCCGGCGAGCGCCGCGGAGCGCCCGCGCCTCACGACCGCTCCTTTCCGGCCCAGGCGACGGTGAGCGCGCCGAGATCGGTGAGATCGCGCTCGGCGATGGGCCGGATGAGCGCCGGGTCGCGGGCGTCGATGCCGATCCAGAACCGGTCGATGGTGGCGCGCTCGAACCCCGGGACGTCGAACACCGGATTCCAGAGCTCGGGCAGCCTCGTGAGGGCGAGCAGCACCACGAACCCGACGAGGGAGGCCGTGAGCACCATCATCTCGAAGGTGATCGGCACGAACGCCGGGGCCGCGTGCTGCGGCCGCGCGCCGACGTTGAGCGGGTAGTCGTAGGCGTTGTTGTACCACTGGACGAGGTAGCCCCCCGCGGCGCCCGCGATCGCGAAGGGGAGGACGATCCAATTGAGCGGCGATCGCTCGAGTCCGAGCGCCGCCTCGGCGCCGTGGACCGGGTACGGCGTGAACGCGTCGAGCCGCCGGTATCCGCGGCTCCGGAGCTCCGCGATCGCGCGGAGCATCGCCTCGGGCGTCTCGAACTCGGCGAGCAGTCCTCTCTTCATCTCAGTGCTCCTCCTTGCTGAGCTCGTGGTTCAGCTCCTTGACCTCGGCCACGGGGATGAACGGGAAGAGGCGCAGGAAGATCAGGAAGAGCAGCAGGAAGAAGCTGATCGTCCCGGCGAACATCGAGAGATCGACCCACGTCGGCCGGTAGGCGTGCCACCCCGACGGGAGGAACTCGCGCTGCAGCGACATGACGATGATCACGAACCGCTCGGACCACATCCCGACGTTCACGAGGATCGAGATGATCCAGAGCAGGACCATGTTCCTCCGGACCCGCGAGGACCAGAGGAGCTGCGGGACGAGCACGTTGCAGAACATCTGCGCCCAGAACACGGCGGCGTTCGGGCCGGTGGGGCGCGCGACGAAGAACTGGTAGATCTCGTACTCCGACGCGCTGTACCAGGCGGCGAAGAACTCGATGATGTACGAGTAGATGACGATCCAGGCGGTGACGAGCGCGAGCTTGCTCAGGTTGTCGATGTGCCGCTGGGTGATGACGTTCCCGAGGTGGAAGACGCGGCGCGCGGGGATGAGCAGCGTCAGCACCATCGCGAAGCCGGAGAAGATGGCCCCGGCGACGAAGAACGGGGGGAAGATGGTCGAGTGCCACCCCGGCACGAGCGCGATCGCGAAGTCGCTGCTCACGATCGAGTGGACCGAGAGCACGAGCGGCGTCGCGAGCCCCGCGAGCAGCCCGTAGAGGAGCCGATAATGGCGGAAGTCGCGCGCGGATCCGCGCCAGCCGAGCGACAGGACGCCGTAGACGATCCGCCGTCCGCGGTCCGGGGCCCTGTCGCGCAGGGACGCGAAGTCGGGGATGAGCCCGAGGTACCAGAAGACGAGCGAGACAGTGAAGTACGTGAAGACGGCCGCGGCATCCCACGGTAGCGCGCTCTTGAACTGGGGCCAGACCGCGAGCGTCGAGGGGTAGGGGACGAGCCAGTAGGCGAACCACGGCCGGCCGAGGTGCAGGAGCGGATAGAGGCCCGCCTGGATGACGGCGAAGATCGTCATCGCCTCGGCGAACCGGTTGATGCTCGTGCGCCAGCGCTGCTCGAGCAGGAGCAGGATGGCGGAGATGAACGTCCCCGCGTGGCCGATGCCGATCCAGAACACGAAGTTGATGATCCCGAACGCCCAGCCGACCGGGATGTTGTTGCCCCAGACCCCGATCCCGGTGACGACGGTGTAAGTGACGGTGATGCCGAGCAGGGCCGTCCCGGCCCCGGTGAGGGCGAACGCCGCCCACCACAGCCTGGATCGCGGCTTCCACACGACCGACAGGAGATCTTCCGAGAGCGCCTCGTCGGTGGGCCGCCCGAGCAGGAGGGGCTGGGTCACGGCTTGACGAGCTCCGGGTTCTCGTTGTTGATGCGCGCGAGGTACATGGTCCTCGGCCGGGTGCCCTGGTCGTGGAGCACCACGTAGCTCCGCGGCTCGCCGCGCCACGCGACCATCTCCGTCTCCTGGTGCGAGAGCGAGCCGAACTGGATCGCCCGCGTCGGACAGGCCTGCTGGCAGGCGGTGACGACCTCCCCCGGGCGGATCTCGCGCTGCTCGATGCGCGCCGCGATCTCCGCGCGGCGGATCCGCTGGACGCAGTACGTGCACTTCTCCATCACGCCGCGCTCCCGCACTGTCACGTCGGGGTTGCGCTGGAGCCGCGCGAGCCCGTCGTTGTAGGCGTGGAGCTCGGTATAATCGAACCAGTTGAACCGGCGGACCTTGTAGGGGCAGTTGTTCGAGCAGAACCGCGTCCCCACGCAGCGGTTGTAGGTCATCTCGTTGAGCCCGTCGGGGCTGTGCGTTGTCGCGTTCACCGGGCACACGTATTCACACGGCGCCTTCTCGCAGTGCTGGCACATCATCGGCTGGTGGACGACGCCTGGGTCGCGCGGGTCGCCGGAGTAATACGTGTCGATCCGGAGCCAGTGCATCTCGCGGCTGTTCAGGACCGCGTCCTTGCCCACCACGAGGACGTTGTTCTCGGCCTGACACGCCACGACGCACGCGCTGCACCCGGTGCAGATCGTGAGATCGATCGTCATGGCCCATTGCCCGAGCGGCACCCCGGGGGGCGTCACCGCGGGCAGGAGCGACGGCAGCGGCCCCTTGAGCGCCTCCGTGAAATCGGGGTGCTCGCGGTAGACGGCGAGGGGGACCGAGAGCGCGACGGGGCGCCCGTGGAGGCTCCAGTGCATCTGCGTGAGCGCGAGCGGGTGCTTCTCGCCCGGCCGCTTCCGCACCGAGGCGCCCGCCGCGAAGAACGGCGCGTCCGTGGTGCGGAGCCGGTACGCGTCGACCCCCACGCCGCTGGCGATCGACTCGGCGCCGCTCCGGCCATAGCCGAGCTGGAGCGACACGGTCCCGTCGGCGTGCCCCGGGGCGACGAGCACCGGTATCGAGATCGTTCGCCCCCCGAGCTCGACATCGACCATGTCCTCGCCCTCGACCCCGAGCGCCCTGGCGGTCTCCGGGCTGAGCAGCGCGGCGTTGTCCCACGTGAGCTTGGTGATCGGGTCCGGCAGCTCGAGCAGCCACGGGTTGTTGGCGAACCGGCCGTCATACACGTTGGCGTCGACCGAGAAGGCGATCTCGAGGGTGTCTGCGGGCGCCGGCGCCGCCGCGGCGAGCTGCCCGAGCGCCGCGGCCGCCGCGGCGACCCCGTCGGGCCGGAGCGCGGCGTTCTCGCGCGGCGCCGCGGTGCCCTCGACGAGCCCGCGCCGGAGCGCCTCCTCCCAGAACGCGTCGAAATCGGCGCCGCCCCGGCGTGCCCTCCACGCCTCGCGGAGCAGCTCGCGCGCGCTCCGGCGCGGCTCGCCCGCGAACACAGTGAGCACCTCGGAGGC
The DNA here is from genome assembly GCF_051519835.1 of Sorangium sp. So ce176. NCBI lineage: Bacteria > Pseudomonadati > Myxococcota > Polyangiales > Polyangiaceae > Sorangium > Sorangium sp. So ce176. The sequence continues at coordinate 6,213,676 of NZ_CP150371.1, read as the reverse complement.
CGTCCTGCCGAGGAAGAGCGGCTCGATGAGCGGCTGGATCAGCGAGATCGTGCCGTCGTAGGCGCGCGCGTCGCCCCAGGCCTCCAGGTCGTGCGCGGCCGGCACGAACCAGTCGCAGCCGGCCGCCGTCTCGTCCTCGTAGAGCCCGAGGTAGACCCGGCTCCGGACGGCGCGGAGCAGCGTGGCGAGCTCGATGTCTGCCGGCGCCGTGTAGGCCACGTTGTTCTCGAGGATCACGAGCGTGTCGACGGCGCCGCGCCGGATCTCGTCGGCGAGCGCGGCGAGCTCCTGCTCCGCGCCGCCGGCCGTGATCAGCGTCCCCGCGGTGGCCCACGCCGCGCGGTCGTTGCGGAGCGCCGCGTTCATGAGGTGCGCGATCGCGTGGACCGGCGGCGGCTGCCGCTCCCCGACGACGACGACGCTCGCCGCCCCGCCGCGCGCGAGGTCGCGCGCGAGCGCCTGGACGAACGGCCTGTCCTCCGCGCGCACCCGCGCCCGGGCCGGCTCGAGCGCGCCGAGCGCGTCCGCGGGGATGGATCCGGGGCGCGCGCCCCCCGCGAGGAGCAGCTCCGCCGCGATCGCCGCGGCGAACGCCGGCACCTCGCTCGGCTTCCGGCGCAGCCGGTGATCGGCGAGGCTCCCGGTCGGGCTCAGCCCGGTCTCGACGACGTAGAGCCGGCTCATGGTGCCCGTCGGCGAGCCGACGCGCCTGCGCTCCGCGAACTGGCGCGCGTACCGCACGCTGAACGGCATCGACGCGAGGAAATCCGCGTCGAGCGCGAGGATGACGTCCGCCGTCCGGAAGTCGTACTGCGCCTGGAGCGGCGCGCCGAACGCGAGCTCGGCCCCGCGCGCCGCGTCGCGCGACCGGGCGGGCGCGTGGAACGTGAACCGGGCCGCCGGGTGGCGCTCCAGGACGCGACCGATGAGGTCGAGCGTGAGCGGCGAGCCGGTGGGCCTCAGGACGAAGCGGAGCCCGGCGCCGCGGTCGTCCCGCGCGCCGCCGAACTGCTCGACGAACGCCTCCCACGCGGCCGGCGCCGCGCCGCGCCGCGCCGCGCGCGCCCGGTGCTGGTCGTAGAGGCCGAGCACCGACGCCTGCTCGTACACGCCTGTCGAGCCGAGGCTCGCCGGGTGCTCCGGGTTGCCCTCGACCTTCGTCGGCCGCCCCTCGTGGTTCTCGACGAGGATGCCCGTGGCGAACCCGTCGAGCTCCAGGCTGGTCGCGTAATACCGGAGGATCCCCGGGGTCACCTCCGGCGGCGTCGTCACATAAGGGACGATCTTGTCCGCGGGCTTCGCGTTGCACCCGGACACGCCGGCGAGCGCCATGCTCGCGCCGAGCAGCTTGAGCCACGTCCGCCGGCTCACCGCGCCGGCGTCGCCCTCGCCGCCGGGGAGCGCCTGCGCGGCGGCCTCGCGGAGCTCCGGTGTCTCGAGGAGCTCCGCCAGGCTGCGCCAGTACGCTTTGCCCGTCTTGCCGTCGAGCGCGGAGCTCCACGGGATCTGTCTTCGATCAGCCATCGTCCCTCTTCAGGTCATCGGTGGATCGGCGCCTCCGCCGTTGCCAAGGTCCCCTGTTCGCCGAGCGATCGTCCTCCCCGCGCCCGCGCGCTCACCGGTGGCAGGTCGAGCAGTGTATGAGCCGCCGCACGCCGAGCTCCTGCGCGATCTGCCGGCCGATCCGCGCCGCGTCGGGGCCTGCGTCCCAGTCCATGTCCGCGACGGCGGAGGGCGGGCGGAGGTGCCGCTCCGGCGCCCTGTGGCAGTCGAGGCACCAGCCCATCGACATCGGAGACACCTTGCGGACTTCGGGCATCTGGTCCACGCGGCCGTGGCACGTCACGCAGCCGACCCCCTTGTTCACGTGGATCGCGTGGTTGAAATAGACGAAGTCGGGGATGTCGTTGACGCGGTTCCAGGGGATCGGCGTGTCCGAGAAATAGCTGCTGCGGACGAGCTGGAGCTTCGGACTCTGATTCCAGATCTGGCTGTGGCACCCCATGCAGAGCGCCGTCGACGGCATCCCCGCCGTGCCTGCCCGTTCGACCGTGTAATGGCAGAACCGGCAGTCGATCGCGTCGTCCTGCACATGATGCCTGTGGTCGAACTGCACCGGCTGCTGCACGGGCACGTTCTGCCCGGTGTTCCAGTCGCTGCGCACGTAGATCATCGGCGCTGCCACGGCCGCCGCGCCGCCGAGGAACACGGCGGCGATCGCGATCCGGAGAGCGGTGTTGCTCCAGCGTGGAAATACGGATGCCATGATCTCGCGTGGACCGCCGCGCTCACCCTGCGTCAACGCGGCCGTCTCCATCGATGCGAGGATCGCCGGGGCCGTTTCGCGGACTCGTCGCCTCTCGCGCGCCGGGGCCGGCGCGCTCGGGTGATCCCGCAAGAGCGCCGTCCGGCGTGCGTCACGGCGCGCGAAGGCGTGCGCCCTGCGCGCGGGCGATCTCTACATCGCCGCCGTCGGACAGGCGCTCCGGGAGGAGATCGACATCGAGCCGGAGGGCCCGGGCCCGAAGAACGACGGCTGGCGCCTCATGGAGGGCGCGCGCTGTTCACAGGCCTCGTCTACCGCGTCGATCCGGCGGGAGCGGCGGCGATCTCACAGCGCGCGGCGCGGCCCGCCGCGCCGGCGCTCACATCGACCAGCGAAGCCCGGCGTAGCGCGGCCCGAGGACGAGCTCGGTCGAGGGCGCCGGCGCGGAGGCGGCCTTCTTCTCGGGCTCCACGGGCACCAGGCGGCCGCCGACGATCGCGAGCGGGATGCCGACGCCGGCGAAGATGAGCCCGCCGACGACGAGCGCGGCCCCGGCGCCTCCATCCTCCTCGTCGTACGACGCGCACTCCGGGTCGGAGCACGTCGAGGCGAGCGCCAGGCCCCCGCCGAGGAGGGCGATGGTGCCGAGGCTCGTCAGGACGATGCCCGTGACCATCATCCCCTTGCTTCGGCGCCGCATCAGCGGCCGGGCCGGCGGCGTCGGGGCGCCTCCGGCGACCGGCGCGATCGCGCCGCCGGTCGTCGCCCGCGCGGCGCCGCTCGCCGGCGGGGCCGCGCCGCTGGTCGGTTGCGCGGCGCCTGTCGCGCCTGTCGCGCCTGTCGTCGGCTGCGCAGCGGCGCGCGCCGGCGCGCCCGCGGGCAGCGGCGGGATGGCCACCGTCTCCGAGGCGCCCGCCCTGGTGACCTCGACGGTCTTCGCGAACGGCGCTCTGCCGGCCGCGGAGGCCTCGATCGTGTGCTTCCCCGGATCCACGGGCACCGGGATGCCCCACTGCGCGCGCCCCACGAGGGCGCCGTCGCGCTTCACCTGGAGGTCGGCCGGGGCGTCCGCGGGGGCCGTGACCGTCAGCCGGACGAGCCGCGGCTCCAGCGCCGTCGCGCGCTGCCGCGCGACCTTCTCGCGCTCGACCTGGCCCGCGGCCCTCGCCGCGCCGGCCACCTCGAGGAACGTCGACCAGGCGCTCGCCGTCCGGCCGAGCTGCTCGTAGCAGGTAGCGAGGTTGAACTGCGTCCCGATCCCCGGGTCGAGCCGCTGGCTCTCCTCGAGCTTGGGGCACGCGTCGGCGTGCTTGCCCTGGGCCATGAGCTGCCTGGCCGCGTCGAACAGCGCCTGTGCTGCCGCCGTATCGGCCCTGGCGTCGCGGCCGCCGCCCACGAGGGCGACGAGGAACATCGCGAGCGCCAGCAGGCGCCCGAGGTGCTGCATGGGCAGGCTCGTCATGTGTGGAGTCCTCACTTGCGATCGTCGAACAGGTTGCCGCTGGCCGGCGCCGCGGCCGGCGGGGCCGGGGCCACGGGCGGGCGGGCGGGCCGGGGCTGCGGGGAGATGGTGGCGCCGGCGGGGCGCGGCGCGGCGCTCGCCGGGCGCGGCGCCGCCTTGGCGCTGGCGGGCGCCGCGGAGGTGGCCCCGGCCGGGCCCTGCGCCGCCGCGGGGCTGTCCACCGGCGCGGGCGCCTCCGCGGCGCCGGGCGTGACGGTCGGCGCGAGCGCCGCGGAAGCCGCCGGCAGCACCGCGGACGCCGCCGGCAGCACCGCGGACGCCGCCGACATCGCCGGCAGCGCCGCGGCGCCGGACAGCGGCGGCGCCGCCGAGGCGCTCGCGGACGGCTCGGCCGGCGCGTCGCCGGGCCGCGCGCGGCCGGTGAGGAAGGCGAAGGCGCCGACCGCGGCGACCAGCGACACGCCGGCGCCCAGCGCGACGGCGAGCCCGACGTGCCGCTTGCGCGTCGCCACCGTCCCGCTCCACGTCGGCGAGGTGCTCGCCAGGGTCGGGGAGGTCGCCACGCCGCCCGCCGCTGGCGCCGGCCGCGGGGGCCCCGAGCTCCGCGCGATCCCGCTGATCCGCTCGACCGAGACCTGCGCCCGCCCGCTCGCGAACGGCGCGAGCGCCGCGGCCAGCTCCCCGACGTCGCGGAAGCGCCGCTCCGGCGTCTTCTCCAGGCACCGCAGGATCACGGCCTCGAGCCCCGGGGGCACGTCGGCGCGGAGCGCCGCGAGCGGGCGGGGGACGCCCTGCATGATCGCCACGCAGAGCTGCGGCATGGTCGCGCCGTCGAACGGCGGCTCGCCGGCGAGCAGCTCGAACAGGATGACCCCGAGCGACCAGATGTCGGTGCGCGCGTCGACGTCGCGGGACGACTTGAGCTGCTCCGGCGACATGTAGAGCGGCGAGCCCATCACCGCCGTCGTGTCGGTGATCCGCGGGTCGGAGCCGCTCGGCGCCACCTTCGAGATCCCGAAGTCGAGCACCTTTACGCACGGCGAGCCGTCCGCGCGCCGCGTGAGGAACAGGTTCGCCGGCTTGAGGTCGCGGTGGACGATGCCCGCGGCGTGCGCCTCGGCGAGCGCCTCGCAGGCCTGGAGCACGTACTCCACCGCGGCCTGCGGGGGCATCCGCCCGCCGGCGCGCAGCGCGTCGGCGAGGTCGCTGCCCGACAGGTACTCCATCACCATGTACGGCGTTCCCGACTCGAGCGTCCCGACGTCGGTCACGCGCGCCACGTGCTCGCTCTTGACCTTCACCGCGGCGCGCGCCTCGCGCACGAAGCGCTCGGCCAGCGTGCGCGAGCGCGCCGCCGCCGGCAGCAGCATCTTGATCGCGACCCGCTCCTCGAGCTGGAGGTGGGTCGCCGCGACGACGACGCCCATCCCGCCGGCGCCGATCACCCGCTCGACGCGGTATTTCCCCGCGATCACCTGCCCCTCTCGAACCAGCCCGTCGGCTTCGTCGTGTGTCGGCTCGGTGCTCGTCATCGAACGGTCCCTTCGGGGCGCCGGATCGAGGCGCGCGTGGACGCGCGATCTTCATGGAAAACCCGGCGCAAAGCCAGCCCACGATAGCCGCCGGACGGACGGCAATCAATCGCGCGGCTGCGCTCCGTCGCGCCGCGCGCGCCCCGCCCCGCCGCGCGCCCGGCCCCCGGGCCTCCCGGCCGCCCCGGGGCGCTTCCCCCGCGCGTGAATCCGGGAGATCATCGCGCGCGTCATGGAGCACGGCCCCCCCGGCAGCGCCAGCGAGCGGCGCGAGCGGATCCTCGAGGCGACGGAGCGGCTCCTGCGCCGGTACGGGCCGGCCAAGACGACCGTCGCCGACATCGCGCGCGAGGCCGAGATCGCGGTCGGCGCCGTCTACCTGGAGTTCGCCTCGAAGGACGCCATCGTCGAGGAGCTCTCCCAGGGGCAGCACCGCGCCGTCATGGCCGCCATGCGCGCCGCGGCCGCCGAGGACCTGCCCTTCTGCGACCGGCTGCGCGCGGTGTTCGACGCCCGCGCGCGCGCCTTCCTGGAGCTCGCCGGCTCCGGCGCGCACGCGTGCGATCTCGTGCACTGCCAGAGCCGCGCCGTGAAGGCGGCCCACGCCCGCTTCCTCGACGAGGAGCGCGCGCTCCTGCGCGATCTCATCGAGCGCGGCGCCCGCGCGGGCGAGCTCGACGCCGCCGACCCCGAGCTCGCCGCGCGCGCGCTCCTCACGGCCTACGCGAGCTTCTCTCCTCCCTGGCTGTTCCAGAGCTCCCGCGAGGAGGTCGAGGCGGCGCTGTCCGCGGTCCACCGGATCGTCCTCTATGGCCTCGCCGGCCGCGATCCAGCGCGCAAGCCGGCGCGCTGACCCCCTCCACCGGCGCGACCCCGCCTGCGCGGCCGGCCCGCCTGTCGCGGCGCCCCGCGCGCTGCGTCCGACACCCCCTCTCGCCGCCAGCGGCCGACCGCGCCGGCGGGGCGCTCTGACGAGCTGCGTTGAGCGCCGACACGCCCCGATCTCGCCTCCTGTCCTGGCCATCAACCGCGCATGGCCCGCGCGCGGAGAGGCGTGTCGCGCGCGATCCTCTCGTTGGACGATCTCGCGCTCACAGGCGCAGAGCTGCCCGGACTCCGGACAAATTCTGTGACACGGACGGATCGCTCGCCTACGATGCGTCGCCTTGCCGGGGGCCACTCCGCGCCTGGCCAGAACGGAGCAGAGCCTTGCAACCAGCGGTGGGCTATCGCAGCGAAGAGGTGCTGCAAACGACGAATGATCGCTGGCGCATCGTGCGCGCCGTGCGCGAGAGCGACGCGCGGCGCGTGCTGCTCAAGGCTCACCTCGACTCACCTCGTCACGCGACGGCTCCGGCCGCGGGCGCGCTGCTCAACGAGCTCGAGATCACCCGCTCTCTCGACACAGCGCGGGTGCTGAGCCCCACGCTGATGGAGCGCTGTGGCGAGGCGCCGGTCCTCGTCTTCGAGGACGAGGGCCTCGTGCCCCTCGACGGGCTCCTCGCGCGCTCGCCGCTCCCGATCGACCAGCGCCTCGCGTGGGCCGCGGGCATGGCCGACGCGCTCGCCGAGGTGCACCGCCGCGGCGTCATTCACAAGCACATCCAGCCGCAGAGCTTCTTCGTCGACCCGCCGTCCGGCGCCGTCCGGCTGACCCATTTCATGTTCTCGACGCGGCTCCGGCAGGAGCACCCGCAGGCGCAGAGCACGGTCGAGGAGGGCAGATTGCCCTACATGTCTCCGGAGCAGACAGGCCGGATGAACCGCGCCCTCGACTGGCGCACAGACCTCTACTCGCTCGGGGTCGTGCTCTACGTGATGCTCGCGGGGCGACCGCCGTTCGACGCCTCGGGGCCGCTCGAGTGGATGCACTCCCACCTCGCCCGACCCCCGGCGCCCCTGCCGGAGGACTCCGTGCCTCCCGCCCTGTCCGCCATCGTCATGAAGCTCCTCGCGAAGGACGCGGAGGAGCGCTACCAGAGCGCAGAAGGTCTGTCGAAAGACCTCCTCGTGTGTCGACGAGCCCTCCTCGAGACAGGGCGAATCGACCCGTTTCCGCTCGGCGAGCACGACGTCTCCGGGCAGTTCCGCATCCCGCACCGCCTCTACGGGCGCGAAGGGGAGGCGCATCAGTACCTGTCGATCTTCGAGCGCGTGCTCGCCGGCAGCCGCGAGACGATCATGATCACGGGGTATTCCGGGATCGGCAAGACCTCGCTCGTGCACGAGATCTACAAGCCGCTCACCCGGGAGCACGGCCACTTCACCTCGGGCAAGTTCGACCGGCTCCACCGCGGGATCCCGTACTCCGCCGTGATCCAGGCGCTCCGCGGCCTGCTCCAGCGCGTGCTGGCGGAGAGCGCGGAGCGCGTCGAGGAGGCGCGGCGCTCGCTGCAGAAGCAGCTCGGCAGCAACGCCTCGCTCCTCGTCGACGTGCTGCCCGAGATCGTGATCGTGCTCGGCGCGGGCAACCTCCCGCCCGCGCCGCCCGAGCTCGGCCCGGCCGAGGCGCAGCACCGCCTCCTGCTCGCCTTCCGCGGCGTCCTCCGGGCGTTCTGCGGCCGCGAGCGGCCGCTCGTCCTCTTCCTCGACGACCTGCAGTGGGCCGACGCGGGCACGCTCTGGCTCATCGAAGGGCTCCTCGCGGGCGACGATCTCGGGCCCTTCCTCCTCGTCGGCGCCTACCGCGACAACGAGGTGGACGAGAGCCACCCCCTGCGCGTGACGCTGCGGTCGGCGCAGGCGAGCGCCGTGAAGGTGAACACGATCCAGCTCTTCCCGCTCGCGTTCGCGTCGCTGATCCGGCTGGTGGCCGACACCCTGCGGCAGGACCCGTACGCGGTGGAGCCGCTCGCGCGGCTCGTCATGCACAAGACCGAGGGGAACCCGTTCTTCGCGCGGCAGTTCCTCCAGGCGCTCGACGCCGACGGGCTCGTCTACTTCTCCCCGGAGGAGCGCCGCTTCCGCTGGGACCTCGACCGGATCGAGGCGCGCGGGTTCACCGAGAACGTCGTCGAGCTGATGAGCGGCCGCGTGCGCGGCCTCGACGCCCCGACTGTCGAGCTCCTGACGCTGGCCGCGTGCATCGGGAACACCTTCGATCTGGAGACGCTCGCGGTCATCGCCGGCCTCGACAGGCTCGAGGCCGCGCGCCGCCTCGAGCCGGCCATCCGCAACGAGTACGTCCTCGCGAGCGCGGGCGAGCTCGCGGGCGCGCCCGGCGAGGCGGCCGCGGCGACCCGCTTCCGCTTCCTCCACGACCGCGTGCAGCAGGCGGTCTACGGCCTCATCGACGGGCCCGAGCGCGAGGCGGTCCACCTCCGCATCGGCCGCCGGCTCCTCGCGGGCGCGACGCCGGAGGAGCGCGCCGAGCGCGTCTTCGAGATCGTCGAGCAGCTCGATCAGGGGCTCGGTCTCGTGCGCGACGGCGACGAGCGGCTCGCGATCGCCGAGCTCAACCTGGAGGCGGCCGTCCGGGCGAAGCACGCCACCGCCTACGCCGCGGCCCGGCGCTACCTCGAGGCGGGCCGCCGCCTGCTCCCGGCCGGCGCGTTCGCGTCGCGCTACGCGCTCGCGTTCGCCCTGCTCCGGCAGCTCGCCGAGGTGGAGTACCTGCTCGGCGCGATGGACGCCGCCGAGGCGCTCGTCACCGAGGCGCTCGGCCACGCGAGCACGCCTGTCGAGAAGGCCGACCTCCTGAAGCTCCGGATGGTGCAGTACACGATGCGCGGGCGCTTCACCGACACGGTGGAGGCCGGGCGCGAGGCGCTCGCGCTGATCGGCGTCGCGCTGCCTTCCCGCGCGGGCGAGGCGGAGCTCGCGGCGCTCGTCGAGGCCGAGGCCGCGCGCGTGCAGCAGCTCCTCGCGGGGCGGGCGCCCGCCTCGCTGATCGACGCGCCGGAGATCGCCGACGAGGGCCAGCGGCTCGCCGTCGGCGTGCTCAACGAGCTGATGGCGCCGCTCTACATGCTCAAGCTCGAGGCGCTGAACTTCTTCGCGTGCTGCAGCATCGTGCGGATCTCGCTCGAGCACGGCCTCACCCCCGAGGCGTCGTACGGCTTCGCGATGTACGGCGGCCTGATCGGCCACTTCCACGGCGACTACCGCCAGGGCTACGCCTTCGGGCGGCTGGCCGCCGACATCGGCCTCCGGTTCCGCATGCAGGGCGATTTCTGCCGCGCCTGTTACATCCTCGGCAACAACATCCAGTCGTGGGTGCGGCCGCTCTCCGAGACGGACGCGCTGTTCCGGGACGGCTACCGCGCCGGCCTCGACGCGGGCGACCTCCAGTTCGCGGGCTACTTCCTCATCTACCTGCTCCTCAACCCGCTCTTCCGCGGCGAGAGCGCGCGCGGGCTGCTCGACGAGCTGCCCGGCTCGCTCCGCTTCGCCAGGCGGACCCGGCACACAGTCGCCACGCACAGCCTCCTCGGCCTCCTGCTCGCGCTGCGGGACCTCACCGGCGACGGCGCGGCGGTGCCCGAGGCGGCGCTGACGGAGGAGCAGTTCCTGAAGGACTGCGAGGCGCACCAGACGCGCTACGCGCTCTGCCACTACCAGATCCTCAAGGCGATGTGCCTCACCCTCCACGGCCTCCCCGCGGACGCGCTGCGGGTCGCCGACGAGGCGGAGGAGAACCTCGGCTTCCTCGCCGGGAAGTTCCAGACCGCCGCGCTCCGGTTCTACCGCGCGCTCGCGATCGCCGCGCTCCTGCCCGGCGCGGACGAGGGCGAGCGGGCGCGGCTGCGGGCCGATCTCGACGCGTGCCGCGAGCGGCTGCGCGGCTGGACCGAGGGCTGCCCGGAGAACTTCTCGCACAAGCACCAGCTCGTCGAGGCCGAGGCGGCGCGCCTCGACGGGCGGCTCGACGACGCGGCCAGGGCCTACGAGGAGGCGATCGCGCTCGCGCGCCAGCACGCCTTCCCCAACATCGAGGCCATCGCGTGCGAGCTCGCCGGCCGCTTCTGGATGTCGCGCGGCAGGACGCGGGTCGCGCTCGATTTCCTCACGGACGCTGTCCAGGCCTACAGCCGCTGGGGCGTGGATCGCAAGATCGCGCGCCTCACCGAGGAGTTCCCGCTCATCAGGCCGGGGCGCGACCGGCCCGCGCCCGGGGTCGTGCGGGCGGACGCCTTCGACGTGGAGACGCTGCTCAAGGCGGCGCGCGTCCTCTCCCAGGAGCTCGTCGTCGAGCGGCTGCTCGGCAGCATGGTGCAGGTGCTCGTCGAGAACGCCGGCGCCGAGCGCGGGACGCTGCTCCTCGTCCGCGGCGACGGCCTCGTGCTCGTCGCGCAGGGCGCGGCGCACCCGCCCGAGCCGCGCGCGCTGCCCTCGATCCCGCTCGGGGACGAGAGCGACGAGGTCTGCGCCTCCGTGGTGCGGCTCGCCGTGCGCACGTGCCAGAGCGTGATCTACGCGGACGCCTCCCGCGATCCTGCCCTGCGGGACGACCCCTACGTGAGCTCCCGCAAGGTCCGGTCGATGCTCTGCGCGCCGCTCATGCTCCAGGGGCAGGTGCTCGGCGCCATCTACCTCGAGAACAACCTGTTCGAGGGGCTCTTCGGGCCCGAGCGCCTCGAGATCCTGCGCCTGCTCGCCGCGCAGGCGGCGGTCTCGTTCAACAACGCGCTCGTCTACGAGGACCTCGAGCGCATGGTGGAGGAGCGCACGCACGAGCTCAGGAGCACGCAGCAGAAGCTCGTCGACGCCGCGCGCAGGGCGGGGATGGCCGAGGTCGCGGACAGCGCGATGCACAACGTGGGCAACGCGCTGAACAGCGTCATGGTGCTGCGGATGCAGCTCTCGGAGCGGGTCGCGGGCTCGCGCGTCTCGCGGCTCGCCCAGGTCGCGCAGCTCCTCGAGGCGCACCGGGGCGATCTCGGGGCGTTCCTTACGAGCGACCCGCGGGGCCAGCGGCTGATCGAGTACATCGACGAGCTCGCGCGGCACCTCGCCGCCGAGCAGGAGACAGCGGCCTCCGAGCTCCTGGAGCTCGGCGAGTGCGTGAGCCGCATCCGCGACATCGTCTCCGATCAGCTCCGGAACGCCGGGATGAGGGTCATCGTCGAGCCGGTCTCGGTCTCCTCCGTGATCGAGGACGCCCTGCGTGTCGGGCTGAACCGCGCCGAGCGCGCGCACCACGGCATCGAGGTGGTCTGCGAGCTCTCGGACGAGGCGCGGGTCGAGACGGACAGGCACCGGCTGCTCCAGATCGTCACCAACCTCATCACCAACGCGCGGCGCGCTGTGTGCCACGCTGTGGGCCCGGAACGCCGCGTCGTCGTCCGGTGCGCGCCGCTCGAGGCCGGCGGCTGCTCCGTGGAGATCGAGGACACCGGCGTGGGCATCGCCTCGGAGCACCTGGCGCGGCTGTTCCAGCAGGGGTTCACGACGTGGCCCGAGGGCACGGGGCTCGGGCTTCACTCGAGCGTGCTGGAGGCCCGCGTCCTCGGCGCGGCGCTCCGGGCGGAGAGCAAGGGCCCGGGCCAGGGCGCGAAGTTCACGCTCGAGCTCCCGGCCGCGGCGCCCCGCAGCGGGAGGATCCGCCGCGAGGCGGTCGACTGAGGGCATTCCGGCCGCGGCGGCGCCGTGCTCTGCCGTGCGTGGCAGGCCTGGCCCGCTCGGAGGGTGGGACCGGCGCTGGCCGAGGGTGAGATGAGCAAAGCGAGCGCGCTCCACAAGGCGAGGATCCTGGTCGTCGACGACAACGCCTCGATCCACGGTGATTTCCGGAGGATCCTGAGGGCGGCTCCCGCCAGGTCCTCGCTCGATGAGCACGAGGCCGAGCTCTTCGGCGACATCGACGCGCCGACGACCGCCCCGGCGGTGGAGCTCGACGTGGAGCTCACGCTGGCGCACCAGGGCGAGGAGGGGATCGAGCTCGTGCGGCAGGCGCGGGCGCGCGGGGAGCCGTACGCCGTGGCGTTCGTCGACTTCCGGATGCCTCCCGGGATCGACGGGGTGGAGACGATCCACCGGATCTTCGCCGAGGATCCCGACGTTCAGGCCGTGTTCTGCACCGCGTACACCGACATGTCGTGGAAGGAGATCGCGAACCGGCTCTCGCACGTGGACCGGTACCTGATCCTCAAGAAGCCGTTCGAGCCGATGGAGGTGCGTCAGATGGCGGCGGCGCTGAGCGCGAAGTGGCGGCACGAGCGGGAGCGCGCGAGGGCGCACGCCGCGCTGCTCGAGCGCGAGGCGCACCTCCGGGCGCTCCTCGACGCCTTGCCGCAGGAGCTCGTGCGGGTCGATCGGCACGGGCGGTGCCACCCGGTCCGGCCCCCGCAGGGCACCGCCGCCGGCGCGTTCCCGTCGTCGCTCGAGGAGATCGTGCCGCCGGGCGAGGTGGCGCGGGCGCTCGATCTGGTGCGGCGCTCGCTCGACCAGGGGGCGTCGCAGCGGATGGAGTTCTCCGTGGACGGCGCCGAGGGGCGCCGGCACGTCGACGTGCGCATCACGGCGCTGGGCGGCGAGCGTCTCGAGGCGATCGTCTCGCTGACGGACATCACGGAGCTCCGGCAGCGTCAGGAGGAGGAGGACCTGCTGCGGGAGCGGTAGATCGCGCTGCAGGTAGCCCTGCATCCCGGAGGTTCCGGCTCCGTGATGGAGAAGAATTGGAACCACGGAGGGCACAGAGGGCACAGAGGAGAGAAATTTTATCTCTCTTCTCTCCCTCTGTGCCCTCTGTGCCTCTGTGGTTTTTTATCTCTGTGGTTCGTTATCTCATGAACCAGGCAGGCAGCTCAGGTGCAGGCGCCTTCCACGCACGCGCTGCCGCTCGGGCAGTCGCAGTCCACCTCGCAGGAGATGGCCGGCTCGGGCGGCGGCTCGCAATACCCGCCCTCGCACGACTCGCCCTCTGCGCAGTCGCACGAGGCCGCGCAGGGCGCCTTGCAGGCCCCCGCGACGCACTCGCTGCCGCTCGGGCAGTCGCAGTCCGCCTCGCACGCGGCCGTCTCCCCCCCCGCGCCGGCGCTGCTGTTGCCGCCGTCGCCTTCATCGCCCCGGTCCGGGCGCCCGATGCCGGGCGCGTCGGGCGCGTCGGGCGCGTCGGGCGCGTCGGGCGCGTCGGGCGCGTCAGGCGCGTCGGGCGCATCAGGCGCATCGGGCGCGTCGCCCCAGAAACACTCCTCGTCGTCGTCCCAGTCGCAGTCTCGGTCGGTCTCGATGTAGCAACCGAGCATCGTCGTCGAGAAGAAGGACAAAGAGAGGCCGAGGCCCCACTCGAAGGCCGTGCGCATATTCATGTTCATCGCTCCTGATCCGGGAGATGGACTCATGACAGAGGCGCCGACCGTCACCGCGGCGCCCTCTGCCCACCCGACGCTGCGTGCCCGGCGCCCGGCCGTCCGTTCAATCGCCCGCGCGCCTCCGCACGATTCTGACGGCCACCCACCCCGCCCCCCGGGCCCTCCCCCCCCCCGGGCCGGGGCGGGGTCGACCCCCGCCTGTCGGTCTCGTCCGATTTCGCCCCCCGTCGTTGAACGTTCCCGACCCGCCCGGGCACGAATCGGACGCGCAGCCATGAACTACCCTCTCCATGCCGGGCACGAAGCGTCGTGCCTCCCGTCGCCCTGGGCCCTCCGGCGCTCGTTCATCGCAAACGGGCCGCGCCGCGGGGCGCGTTCGGATGTAACCATGGTGACGCAGGAATGGACCGAGACGGGACTGAGCAGGCCGCGGGCTTCCCGCGGGGCGAGCCGGAGGGCGCCGTCGACCCGCCGCGCGCGCCGCACGTCGAGGCGCGGAGGGGGCCGATGAGGACCATCGCGCTCATCGTGCCGTTCCTCTTCTCCCGCGGCGCCGAGCGCGCGCAGGACCCGGAGGAGGCCCTCGTCGAGCGGCTCCGGCGCGGGGAGGCCGCGGCGATCGGCGAGGCGTACGACAGGCACTACGAGGCGGTGCGCGGGTTCGCCCGGCGCCTCACCGGCGACGACGCAGCCGCCGAGGACCTGGCGCACGACGTCTTCGTCAGCCTGCCGCAGGCCGCGCAGCGGTTCCGCGGCGGCTCGTCGCTGAAGACCTTCCTCATCGCGATCGCTGTCAACCACGCCCGCCACCACCTCCGCGCCGCCGCGCGCCGCCGCGCGGCCATGGAGCGCCTCGCCCTCGAGCCGGACGACGACAAGCCGGACAACCCCGAGCGGGCGGCCGGCCGCGCCGACCTCGCCCAGGCCCTGAACCGCGCCCTCGACGCGCTCCCGGACGCGCAGCGCGCGACGTTCGTTCTCTGCGAGGTCGAGGACCGGAGCGCGCGCGAGGTGTCCGAGATCCTCGGCGTGCCCGAGGCGACGGTGCGCACGCGGCTGTTCCACGCCAAACAGAAGCTCCGCACGCTGCTGGAAGGGAGGACCCCATGAAGGACGACGTGCTCCGCGAGGCCGCGCGCGCGCTGCGCGAGGAGGCAGACGCGTCGCGCGCCCGTCGCGACGAGACGCGCGCCCGCGTGATGCGGAGCCTGAAGGCGCAGCGCGCCCGCCGGCTCACCACGGTCCGCCTCGCGGTCCCGCTCGCCGCCGTGCTCGTCGGCTCGGCCGCCTGGGCCTCGGCCGCGCGCTGGTTCCCGGACGCGTGGAACGACATCGCCTCCCAGCTCGGCCTGAGCGTGGCCGATCCGCCCGACACGCCGCCCGCGCCGCCCACGTCGCGCGCGCTCCGCGCGCCGCGCCGCGCGTCGGACGCCGACGCGCCCGCGCCGCCCGAGCTCGACCCGGCCGCGCCGCCCGAGCCCGAGCCCAGCGTCGCGGAGCTCGCCCCGCCCGCGCCGCTGCCCGCGCCCCCGCTGGCCCCCACCGCGCCGCCCGAGGTCGCGCCGGCGCCGCGGCGCGCGCCTGTCGTGGCTGTCGCGCCGCCCGCGCGATCGTCGTCGATCGCGCCGAGCGCCGCGAGCTCCACGAAGGCCTCGCGGCCGCCGGCGGGCGATCCGCAGGCCGTCCAGCGTCCGCCCGCCGGGCCCGACGCCGACGCGCTCTACCAGGCCGCGCACCGCGCGCACTTCGTCGATCGCAACCCCGCCGCGGCGCTCGCCGCCTGGAACGACTACCTCGCCGCCGCGCCGCGCGGCCGCTTCGCTGTCGAGGCGCAGTACAACCGCGCCCTCTGCCTGGTGCGCCTCGGCCGCGCCGACGAGGCGCGGCGCGCGCTCGAGCCGTTCGCGCAGGGCGCCTTCGGCGGCTACCGTCAGACCGAGTCGCGCTCCTTGCTCGATGCGATGAGCAGCGCGAGCGAGTGATCGTCTCGCCCGGCGCGCGTGAACGAACGCGCCTCGAGCGGGCACTGCACGGTCGATGAACACACCCGACACCGCTCCTCACCTCGCACCTCGGGGCGGCCTCCCGCGCGCCCTTCGGAAGGCCTCCACGCGCGGCGCCGTCCTCGGCGCGGGCGTCCTCCTGCTGCGCGCGCTCGCGGCCGCGGGCGTGTTCGCCGCGACCTCCGCGCTCCCCGCGGGCGCCCTCGCCGCCGCGCCGAGCGCCGCCGGCGTCGATCTCGTCGTCGACGGCGCCGGGTGGACGCTCGATCCCGAGGCGGTGCGCGCGGCGCTCGGGCGCGAGCTCGGCGGCCCCGTCACGGTGGTCGACGCGGCGAGCTCCGAGCGCCCCACGCTGGTCCTCCGCGGCGAGGCCGACGGCCGCGTCACGCTGACGTACAGCGCCGGCGACGGCCGCCACATCGGGCGCACGATCGACGTCCCCGAGGATCCCGATCGCGCCGCCGAGGCGATCGCGCTGCTCGCGGGCAACCTCGTCCGCGACGAGGCCGCCGAGCTCGCCGCCGCGCTGGGCAAGCGCCCGTCCGACGAGCCGGCCGCGGCGCCGCCGGCGCCCCCCGCAGCGCCTGCCGCGGGCAACGCGAGGCCGCCGTCTCGGCCGGCGCGCCCCGCGCCGGCGCCTCCTCCCTGCGCCCTCCCCGGCGCGGAGACAGTCCTCCTCGGCGGCGACGTCGTCCCCCTGGTCGGCTCCTCCACGGTCACCGGCACCCACGTCGTCCGCCGCTACTCGCTGAACCTCGTGGGCAGCTACACGGCGGGGGTCACGGGCGTCGAGCTCGGCGCGGGCGTCAACATCCTCTCGTCCTTCCTGTGCGGCGTGCAGCTCTCCTCCGCCGCCAACATCGTGCTCGGCCCCGCGCGCGGCGCGCAGATCACCGCCGGGCTCAACCTCGCCACGTCGCTGCGCGGCGCGCAGATCGGCCCGTTCAACCTCGCCACCGGTCCGGTCACGGGCGTGCAGGGCGGCGTGCTGAGCGTCGCCCTCGGCGCCGTGGACGGCGCGCAGCTCGGCGTGGCCAACGCCGCCGTTGGCGAGTCGACCGACGTGCAGGTCGGCGTCGCCAACCTCGCCGTGAGCCCGTCGACCGACGTGCAGGTCGGCCTGGCCAACGTCGCCGTGGGCGAGTCGACCGACCTCCAGATCGGCCTCGCCAACGTCGCCGCGGGCAAGACGAGCGACCTCCAGATCAGCCTCGCCAACGTCGCCGCCGGCGAGTCGACGGGCGCCCAGATCGGGATCCTCAACGTGTCCACAGGCAAGGTGCGCGGCGCGCAGATCGGCCTCGTCAACTACGCCGACGAGTCGCCGTTCTCGCTCGGGCTCTTCAACATCATCCGCGACGGCCGCCTCCACATCGACGCCTGGGGCACCGAGTCCGGCCTCGCCATGGCCGGCATCAAGCACGGCAGCGATCACTTCCACAACGTCTACGGTATCGGCGTGCGCCTCTTCGGCGATCGCCCGCTCCTCGCGTATGCGCTCGGCCTCGGCGGCCGCATCTCCCTCGGCGAGCGCGTGTATGCCGACCTGGACGTGCTCGGGTACTCGCTCCACGAGCCCTCGGCGCTCAAGCCCACGGCCGTGCTGACGCAGGCGCGCGCGCTCCTCGGCCTCCGTCTCCTCCCCAGGTTCGCGATCTTCGGCGGCCCCAGCTACAACGTCGCGTTCGGCAAGACCCCCGAGGACGCCGGCCTGAGCCCCTACGGCAGCATCCCGCTCCACATCGACGACTCCTTCAGCCAGCGCGCCTGGCCCGGCGTGGTGCTCGGCGTGCAGGCGCTCTGACCCGGGCGCCTCGCCCGGCGCGCCGTCTCGCTGGTCCCGGGCACCGTGCTCGTCGGTGGCGGGTTGACGGGCGCGTGAACGAATTTACTTTTCGTTCATCGATTCATGGAGCTCGCCCGAGCGGTCGCTCGCGGCGGTCTACGTGAGCCTCCCATCCGCGCGCCGCGCGCCGCCCTGACCGGCGGAGGCGCGGCGCACCTCATCCACCAAACCGTCCATCGATTCCGGCAGGGATGGCGCGAGCCGACCTCTGCCCCAGGAGTCCGCATGAGCCAGCTTCGCAGCGGCGCCAGCGCGCCTCGCTCTCCATTTCCCCTGCTCCCGCTCCGCACGGGCGTGCTCTTCCCCGGCACCGTGCTCACGCTCCCTGTGGGCCGCGCCCGCTCGGTGGCGCTGCTCAACGGCGTGCACGCCGGCGACGTGATCGGCGTCATCGCGCAGCGCGATCCGAAGCGCGAGGATCCCCGGCGCGAGGACCTCCACGACATCGGCACGTTCGCCCGCGTCGTCGACGTCACGCGCGTCTCGAACGGCTTCCGCCTGGTGATCGAGGGGCTCGATCGCTTCGCGCTCACCGCGCTCGTCGACACCGACACCGAGCCGTACTGGCGGGCCGAGGGCGCCGTCGCGCCCGAGTTCCTCGGCGACGCCGAGGAGGCGCGCCTGCTCGCCGCGTCGGTGCGCGAGCGCGCCCGCGAGATCGGCCCGAGGCTCGCGACGAACCTCGCCGAGATCGCCGCCACGAGCCGCGCCGAGCCGGGCCTGCTCGCCGATCAGATCGCCGGCGCGCTCGGCCTCCCGACCGACAAGGAGATGGAGGTGCTCGCCGAGCTCCGCGTCGCCCAGCGGCTCCAGAAGGTCGCCGCCCTGCTCTCCGAGGCGGCCGCCCTCGCCGACCTGAAGAAGAAGATCGACGGCGACGTGCGGCGCGAGCTCGGCAAGGGGCAGCGCGAGGCGATCCTCCGCGAGCAGCTCCGCGCCATCCAGAAGGAGCTCGCGGGCGGCGAGCAGGGCGAGGACGAGCTGTCGATCCTCCGCCGGCGCCTCGACGAGGCCGGCCTCCCCGAGGAGGCGCGCGCGGTCGCCGATCGGGAGCTCCGCCGGCTCGAAGCGGTCGGCCCGCAGAGCGCGGAGCACAACGTGATCCGCACCTACCTCGAGTGGATCGCCGATCTCCCGTGGAGCGCGCGGGCGGCGGTGAAGGACGACCTCGACGCCGTCCAGGCGAAGCTCGACGAGGACCACCGCGGCCTCGACGACGTGAAGCGCCGCATCCTGGAGCACATGGCGGTGCTCAAGCTGACAGGCCAGCCCCGCGCGACGATCCTCTGCTTCGCGGGCCCGCCCGGCGTGGGCAAGACGTCGCTCGGCCAGTCGATCGCCGACGCCACCGGCCGCCCGTTCGTGCGCATCTCGCTCGGCGGCGTGCACGACGAGGCGGAGCTGCGCGGCCACCGGAGGACGTACGTCGGCGCGCTGCCCGGGCGCATCGTGCACGCGCTGAAGAAGGCGAAGGTGAAGAACCCGGTCGTGCTCCTCGACGAGGTCGACAAGCTCGGCGCCGGGTGGCGCGGCTCGCCCGAGGCGGCGCTCCTGGAGGTGCTCGATCCCGAGCAGAACCGGACGTTCGTCGACCACTACATGGAGCTCCCGTTCGATCTGTCCGAGGTCGTCTTCCTCTGCACGGTGAACGATCTCGGCGCGCTCTCCGCGCCGCTCCGGGACCGGCTCGAGGTCATCGAGCTGTCCGGCTACACGCCGGACGAGAAGATCGCGATCGCGCGGTCGCACCTCGTCCCGAAGCAGATCGAGGAGCACGCGATCGATCCGGCGCTGCTCACGATCACGGACGACGCGCTCGCCGCGATCGTGCGCGACTACACGCGCGAGGCCGGGGTGAGGCAGCTCGGCCGCGAGATCAAGAAGCTGTGCCGGGCGGTCGCGCTCGAGGTCGCGCGCGCCGCGGACGGCAAGGCCCCGCGCCTGGTCGTCGAGGCGCACGATCTCGGCAAGTACCTCGGCAAGGTCCGGTTCTTCAGCGACGTCGCCGAGCGCACGAGCGTGCCTGGCGTCGCGACGGGGCTGGCCTGGACGCCGGTGGGCGGGGACATCCTGTTCATCGAGACCTCGCGGATGCCGGGGAAGGGGAGGGTCGAGATCACGGGTCAGCTCGGCGACGTGATGAAGGAGTCGGCGAGGGCGGCGCTCTCCTACGTGCGCAGCCACGCCGGTGAGCTCGGCGTCGACACGGCGAAGCTCGAGACCGAGGACCTGCACATCCACGTCCCCGCGGGCGGCGTGCCCAAGGACGGCCCTTCCGCGGGCGTGACGATGTTCACGGCGCTCACGTCGCTCCTCTCCGGACGGCGGGTGCGCTCCGACACGGCGATGACGGGCGAGTGCACGCTGCGCGGCCGGGTGCTCCCGGTGGGCGGCATCAAGTCCAAGGTGCTCGCGGCGCACCGCGCCGGCATCACGCGGATCGTCCTGCCGCAGAAGAACGCGCGCGACGCCGAGGAGATCCCGAAGGAGGTGCGGGCGGAGCTGGAGCTCATCTTCGTCGAGGACATGAGCCAGGTCATCGCGGCCGCGCTGGAGGACGCGCCCCTCGAGGCGGCGGGCGCGAGCGGCGCGGGCGTGCCCGCGGCCGAGCCGGCGGCCGCGGCGTAGGGGCGCGACGCCGGGCTGCCTGCGCCGGCGAGGGCGGCTGTGCCGGGCCGCCCGCGTCGGCGGGGGGCTGTGCGCGGCGGTGCGCGGGCGGGCGCTCGGCCATCCGCCAAGACGGGGGCCGGGGAGCTTGCGCATGCAACACCACCCGGCATGTCTCCCTTCGGGCCATGCCACCTGAGACGTCTCGTCGCGCGCCACACAAGGCGCGCCTGAGACGTGAAGCCCCCTGAGACATCATGGCACCTCGGTCGGTGCTCGCCGCGCCCGCCCGCGCGCCGCCGCGCACAGCCCCCCGCCGGCGCTCACGTCGTCTTTGGGAGCGGTCCAGGCGGTCGCGCGGAGATCCGCGGCCGGCCATCTCCACAGCCTGCGGGAACCCTGCGCTGCGCTTGTTTGCCGAGTGACAGTCTGTTCCAATGCTCCGGATTTTTTAAGGCGGCAGGGTGTTCCGCCAGGAGGGGACTATGTCACATCGTCGACTCGCATCGATCGCTTCGGTGGCCCTGGTGCTCGGCGCCAGCGCGCTCGCCGCGGCCGGGGACCCGAGCCCGGCCGCGTCCGCGGCGCCCGCAGCCCGAGCGGCTGGCGCCGCGCCCGCGGGGGCCGCGCAGCCGGCTGCGGCGGAGCCGTCCGGCGACGCAGAGAGGGAGCCGACGGCGGAGGAGATCGCCGCGGCGATGCAGAAGTTCGATGCCGAGCTGAACCTCCGGAGCGGGAAGGTCACGGTCGGTGACAACCTTGCCGAGCTCGACGTCCCGGAGGCGTTCCGCTTCACGGGCCCGGAAGGCGCCATGAAGGTGCTCCAGGCCTGGGGCAATCCCCCGGGGTCCGAGGCGCTCGGCATGCTGTTCCCGGCCGGCGTGAGCCCGATCGCGGACGACTCGTGGGGTGTCGTGATCAGCTACGTGGAGGAGGGCCACGTCGACGACGACGACGCGAAGGACATCGATTTCGGCGAGCTCCTGGCCGAAATGCAGAAGGATACCAGCGAGAACAACCAGGAGCGCCAGAAGGCGGGCTTCCCCGCCGTGCGCCTGATCGGCTGGGCCGAGCCGCCGCACTACGATCCCGCGTCGAAGAAGCTCTACTGGGCGAAGACGCTCGAGTTCGACGGCAACAAGGACCGCACGCTCAACTACTCGATCCGCGTGCTCGGGCGCAAAGGCGTGCTCGAGCTGAACGCCGTCTCGGGCATGAACCAGCTCGCGACCGTGCGGAGCGAGATGCAGAGCGTGCTGAAGTTCGTCGAGTTCAAGCCCGGCAACCGTTACGAGGACTTCGACGAGAACATCGACCAGGTGGCCGCGTACGGCATCGGCGCCCTGGTCGCGGGCAAGGTGGCGGCCAAGGCGGGGCTGTTCAAGGGGCTGCTCGCCCTGCTGCTCGCCAGCAAGAAGCTCGTCGTCGTCGGCCTGATGGCTGCCGCGGGCGGCGCCAAGGTGCTCTGGGACCGGGTCCGCGGGCGCGCCTGATCAGGCGGTCACCCCCCGCCCGGGTGATGACCCCACCCGTTCGCAGCGGGCCCTGGCGAGCGGGCGGCCGGTGCATCACCGCAGCCCAGACTCACCGGGCCGCCGCCGCGAGTGCGGGGTCGTCGAGGCTGCGCTGATCCGGCTCCCTCCTGGCAAGTGACGCAGCGGAAACCCGCCCGATCGTGTCATCCTGCTCCACGCGCTCGCCCGAAGGGGCGGCACGGAGACGCGGCAGCTCCCCGGGTCGGTCCCTGCGAGCCGCGCCTGTCCGTTCTCGTCGTCGCGGCGCCAGGGCGCTTGACTCGGGGAACGCCCTCGGTATCCATCGCGCATGTCCGTCGCCCTGGAGCGGATCCCATTCGCGTGGTGGAACACGAAAGTTTCGCCCCCGAGCATCCTATCGCGCGCGACAGAGGAGCACCGGACGGCCGTCGTCGACGTCTTGCGCACGCTGGTCGAACAGCACGGCTGCCTCTTGGTCGCCTTGACTGAGGTCCGACGTGAAGACGTCCTCGGATGGCTCCCTGATGGCCTCCGTACGAGTTGGAACGCCGTGGAGGACACGTCCGGCGAACGCCACGATTTCGACATCGCGCTCGCCTACGACCGAAGGGCGCTGACGCTCATGGACCATGTCTGGGTGCGGACGTACCACGCCGGCCGTGCGGTTCGAGCGGGGCTCGTCGCGACGTTCGGTATGCATGACAGCGGCGGATGGCTTGTCGTCGCGGCGGCGCATTGGCGGTCGAACATGGGAGACGCCGCGGACGGGGACGCGAGGAGATCGCGCTCCGCCGAGGCACTGCGCGATGCGATCATCGCCAGCACGAAAGCCGTCGGTGAGGACGTCCCCGTCCTCATCCTGGGCGACTTCAACGCCGAGCCGTTCGAGAAGCAATTCGACGCGAGCCTTCCTACGGCGCGATCGCGGGCCGCAGTCCAGCGGCACCGGCCCCGCTCGCCATCGGATCTTCTCTTTTACAATGCTGCGTGGCGCTGGCTCGGCGAACGCCATGCCTGGGATGGTGAGCTGCAGCCACCGACGCTCGCCGGCTCGTTCTACTCGACAGGCACTGTCGGACAGACATCCTGGCGGACGTTCGATCAGGTGCTCGTCTCGCCGTCGCTACTTCGAGGCCACGGGTGGTCGCTCGACGAGGCGGCTCTCGGAATTCATGACGACAGCGCCGTATTCGACCGGGCCGGGGCGCGTCCCCGCGATCCGTTCGACCACCTACCGATCGTGGGCCACCTTCGATGGCTCGCGCCACCGACAACCGATTGAGAGAGGGACCCATGGCCAGCTTTGGAGAAGCACTGAAGAAGGGGCTCGACGCTCACAAGCGTGCGGCGGCGGCACGAGCGGAGATGGAAGAAGTGCTCGCTGCCGCGTCGGCGGAGGTGGCGACGATCACGGGGGCGTCCATCTCGCTTCAATTTCAGACCGTCCACCGTCCGGTGCGGGGGTCGTCTATCCACGAGCGCCTCGTGGGAATATCCGTGCCGCACGAAGAGATCACCGCGCTGACGGCGCGGCTCGACACGGGCCCTTTCGCCTCCCTGGCCGAGGTCACCTTCGGGGAGCTCGGATACCCCGTGAGGCTCCGCTGGGAGAATCGCTTCGACTCGGCCAACGATCGCGCCTCCTTCGAAGAGCTCCTCAAGACGATGCTCGAACACAGCACCACCGGGGAGAAGATCGCCGCACTCATCACAGGAAACGTGGCGGGGTAGGTGCACCAGCAGGTCGACCGAATGACACCAGCAACGTGGCGAGCGGGCCGGCAGCTTCGGGCAACTGCACCAGCGGGTGCTGACAACGGCGTCGGTCGTACTGGCTCGGTCCGGTGCGCCAAGGGGGCGGCCACAGATCCCGCGGTAGCCGCCGCTCCGCCGCGCCCCGCCACGCGTTCAGGATGGCTGGATCGGCGGCCTCGAGATCCCGGGAGAGCGGGGCGCCGATCTCTGACGAAACTACCACCGCCACGTGGCGGCCCTCGCGAAGCAGCTCTTCCGCCAGCGCGAGCAGCGCGTTGAGCCAGCGTGCCACGCCGCGACTGTAGCAGCACGGCCGGGCGCAGCGCTCGCGCCTTGCAGCGGCGATCGGCCAGGAGGGCGCGGCCTGAAGCCGCCGGGGGCCGACGCCGAAGGCGCGCGGGTGCGGGCCTAGACGGCTGTCCCGCCGCCGTCGCTGGGCTCGGCAGCTTTGCCTCTCAGCGCCGATCTCACGTGCTCGTGAGAGGTGCGCAGCAACTCGCCCAGCTTGTCGAGGTCATCGATCGACTCCATCGTCACGCACGACCAGCCGAGCTGGGGGATGGTGACCGGAAGTGACGCCGCAAGGGGGACCACCCTTTCGTTCGGCAGAGGTACCCAGATGCACGGCTTCTTGCGGCCGGCCAGCAGCCTGCAGAACACCGCCGTCCGCCTCTCCTGAAGATGTATCTTCAGATAGGATACGGTATCTTCGTACGCGATCGGCCGTTCGGGCCCAAGCAGGCGCTGAGCCTTTGCGAAGGCATTGAGCTCTTCCTGCGTCGTTTCCACCTTGGGGGCCTGCGGCTCCTCGGGAGGAGCGCTGATGCGAGCCTGGGCCTCCAGAACCGATGCCAGCGCGCGCTGCTTGGCCCATTCACTGATGGCATTGGCCACGATCGGCTTCCAGCTCTCGACCACCGCAGCGGTCAGGTTCCTCGTCTCGATCCTTGCGATGGCGAGCTTCGTGAACTCCGGCGCCGGCTCGAGGAGCCTGGCCAGCTCTTGAACAAGAAGGTTCTGCTGGCGGGTCCGCTGGGCGAACGCCCGGAGGAGGCCAGCGTTGTACTCGGATTTCTGGAGCACTGTGAGGAAGTCGATCGGCGGCTGGTCGTCGGCCAGAACGTCCCACTGCACGAACGGCTCCCTGTCCATCACATTTTCGTTCACAATGTCGGTGAAGAAGCGCCACTGGATGCCGTTCGTCAGGATTCCGAGCTTCGCCTCAGGGGCCTTCGCGAAATAATCCGCCAGCTGCTCGTCGAAGCCGGCGAGCTTCCTTCCCGCTTCTTTGGCTTCCACGAAGAAGATGGGGCGTCCGTTCTGCAGGAATGCCCAGTCAATCGGCTTGACTGAGCGGTCCTTACCGAAGTCGACCCGATACTCGGGAAGGCACTGGCGAGGGTCGGTCAGATCGTAACCAAGCAGAGTGAATAACGGCCCGATCAAGCTTTGCTTCGTGGCCTGTTCGTTGCCCTTGACGTGTTCTGCCAACTCACGGACGCGATTGACATGTAATGCGAGCGCCTCCCTCATGGACTGCCCCTTTCGTACGGAAGAGGCTACAGGACCTCCGCGTTGTGTGTCGAGCGCGCGACGCCTGGTTTCGAGGAGCGCGCGGAGCCTCGATGCCCCGACCATCGCTCACCGCCGGAGCGCGTCGACCAGGGCCAGCTCAGGCCGCTGAGGCCGTGATGGCGCCGCCTTCGCACCTCCTCCGGCTCCGGACCGGACCTCCGGCCGGCGCACCCGCCCCTCGCCGGCAGGTCGTGGACGCTCGCCAGCACGTCCGGAGCCGTTGTCAGCACCCGCTGGTGCAGCTCCCCCGAGCTGCTGGCGGCGCTTCCCGCGCTGCTGGTACCGCTCCTTCGCGCTGCTGGTGCAGCTGCCCCGCCGTGCTGGCATGGCTCCTTCGCGCTGCTGGTGCAGCTACCCCGCCGCGCTGGCCGCGCTCCCCGACCCGCTGATCCGGCTCCCCAGCTCCGCCGGGTCGCGTCCCTGGAAGCGCTGGTGCAGCTCCCCGGTGACGCAACCATGCTCTCAGAGGTCCAGGGCCTGCTGCGGCCGGGCCGAGCTCTGCTGTCGTGCTACGACCGCCTGCTGGCCACGACGTCCACACTGGCCACCACCCCACCAGGAGGTAGGTTATGGGAATCGAACTCTCACAAGAGCAGCACGCCGTCCTCAAGGAGACCCGCGCGGTCGGGACCCCCTCGGAGTTTCAGGCCCTCCTTGAGCAGGCGCGCCCCGAGATGGACCGCATCGTCCGCGAGGTCATGGAGCCGAGCCAGCCCATCTCGACCACCCTCACGGAGCTCCGGGACCTCTACCTGTCGGTCGTCCAGTACGAGGCGCCGCTCGCGAGCAAAGCGTACGGCCCCGAGCGCCGCGCGCTGCTCCGCGGCGCCATCCAGCTCCTCGACACGGCGAACCTCTGGTTCGGCGAGGGCAAGCGCACCGGCGCCTACCAGGTGCGATCGATCGAGCAGGTGCTCAAGGCGAGCCGACCGTGGCGCGCGCGGCTCAAGGCGTTCGCCGACCAGGCGTTCGTCTTCGAGCCGGACGTCGCGGAGCAGCTCGCCGACGTGAACACGAGCGGCACCCTCGACGAGGAGGTCAGCGATCTCGGCATGCTCCTCCGCCTCGCCCGGCAGCACCAGGCGCGCTTGACGCCGGTCGGCCTCACCGAGGACTTCCTGCGCGAAGGCAGCGTCCTGCTCGACGAGGTGAGCGGCCGCGACCTGCTCGGCATCCTCGGCCTGCGCAACCGCGAGGAGGCGATGGCGCTCCGCAACTCCATCGTGACCTACGCCACGCTGCTCGGGTACGAGGCGCGCGCCGCCGGCGTCAACGCCTGCTGGGACATGCCCGAGGCGAAGCGCCGCTTCAGCGCCGCCTCGTTCCGCAACGCCCTGCGGAGGCTCCGCCCGAAGCGCCGGGGCCGCGCCGCCGCCGAGACCGAGCCCGCGCCGACCGAGCCCGCGCCGGCCGAGCCCGCGCCGGCCGAGCCCGCGCCGGTCGAGCCTGCGCCGGTCTGAACCGACTCGTCTTCACGCACGCGGGGCGCTGGATCCCGGCGCCTCGCGGCTCGCTTGCCCGTCCTGCTCGCGGGCCAGCTCCTCCAGGACCAGCGGCAGATCCTCGTGGGCGACGAGGCGCGCTCGGCCCGCCGCGATGTCGGCGAGGTCTTGCTCGAGCTCGGCGCGCTGCTCCGGCGCGAGCCTCTGCACACGCGGCGCGCGGTCGATGGCCGCAAGGATGGGGTCGCTCGGCGAGCCGTCAGGGTGGGGTCGCATAGGTGCAGCGTGGATCGGAAGGGGGCAAGGGGGGCCGCGTCCGGCACGGAAGGCCAGGGCCGCCGTCCCCCACCCGGCGGCCGTCCCTGGCACCCGGCCGGCCCGCGTTCCCGCCCTAGAACAGCTCGCCGATGCGCCGCAGCCAGCTCCCGCTCGAGTAGAGCGCGCGCAGGCCCCGCTTGAACCAGCCGTACGACGCCTCGGTGTACGGGAACCAGGTCGGATCCTTCGACCCCAGCGCGACGCGGTCCGCGTTGATGTGCTTGACGTCGCACATCTGCCGGAGGCCGTCCTCGCCCATCACCCGGCCGAAGCCGCTCTGCTTCACGCCGCCGAACGGCGCGTCGGGGAGGGCGCCGTTCATGAGCACGTCGTTCACCAGCACGCTGCCCACCTGCAGGCGCTCGGCGAGCCGGCGCGCGTGGTCGGTGTCCTGCGAGAAGACGTACGCGTTGAGGCCGAGGTGCGACTCGTTCGCCAGGCGGATCGCCTCCTCCTCGGTGGCGACCTGCATGAACGGCACGACCGGCCCGAAGATCTCCTCCTTCATCACCGTCATCGCGTGGTCGCAGCCCGCGAGGATCGTCGGCTCGAAGAACTGGCCCTGCCCCTGCGCGCGCTTGCCGCCCACCTTCACGCTGGCGCCCTTCTCGACAGCGTCCTTGATGTGCCGCTCGGCCACCTCGATCTGCGGCGCGAAGATGATCGCCCCCACGTCGACGAACTCCTTGCCCGGGTCGCCCTGGTTCAGCCCGCGCGTGATCTCGACCGTGCGCTCGAGCAGCTTGTCGTGGATCTCGCGGTGCGCGTAGACCCGCTCCACCGAGAGGCAGACCTGCCCCGCGTTCGCGAACCCGCCGAACACGATCGCCTGCGCCGTGCGCTCGACGTCGGCGTCCGCGCAGGCGATGAGCGGCGCCTTGCCGCCGAGCTCCATCACGCACGGGATGAGGCGCTCCCCGCAGGCCGCGGCGACCCGCTTGCCCGTGCTGACGCTGCCCGTGAACACGAGCATCTGGATCCCGCTGTCGATCAGCGCCGCGCCGGTCGGCCCGTAGCCGGTGACGACCTGGAAGAGATCCTCCGGCATGCCCGCGCCGTCCCAGATCTCCTTCTGCTTGAGGGCGATGAGCGGCGTCACCTCGCTCGGCTTGAGCACGGCGGCGTTGCCGGCCACGATCGCCGCGATCACGTCGCGCAGCGCGAGCTGGAACGGGAAGTTCCACGGCGAGATCACGCCGACAACGCCGCGCGGGGCGTAGTGGACCCAGCTGCGCCGGTGCTTGAAGAGGTGGAGCTTGATCTCGCGCGGCTCGAGCGCCTTCGGCGCGATGTCCGCGAAGTACGTCGCCGCGTCCGCCGCGACCAGCACCTCGTGGATCAGCGCCTCGTGGCGCGGCTTGCCGCACTCGCGCGAGAGCAGGTCGACGATCTCGTCGGCGCGATCGACGATGGCGTCGCGGAAGCGGAGGACGCGCTGGCAGCGCTCCTCGACGGGCAGCGCGCCCCAGGCCTCCTGCGCGCGCCGCGCCCGGGCGACCGCGGCCCGCACGTCCTCGGCGGTCGTGTTCGGGACCTCGCCGAGGAGCTCCCCGGTCGCCGGCGCGTAGCTGCGGATCGTCTCGCCCCCGTGGCCGTTCGCCCCCGGACCGCTGCCGTTGCCCCCGATCGCGCGTTCGCTCACCACCTGACCCATGTTCGATCCCTCCGCCTTTCGAGCCCCGCGTACTTGCCGGACGGCCCCCGCGGCTCGCTGCTCGGCGCCGGGACCCTACCCCTCTTGCGAAGGTACAGCAAATGAGCATTCGCCCCGTTTCTCGGCCGCTTCGCGCGCGATCGGCCCCCGACGTCCGATGTTGCACTGCGGACAAATGGTGAGCACAGGGCGGCCGCGCCAGGGGGAAGCCGCGGGCCGGGGCGATCCCGGTGCGTCGGGGCGAGCCTGGTCGGCGTCTCGGGCGGACTCTCGACATGACGTCGGCGAGAGGAGCCGGTATAGGCAGACCCCGACATGTTGGAACAACGAGAAGTCGATCTCATCGCGGCCGTAGAGCACCCGGATCCCCACCACGTGCTCGGCCCGCACGAAGAGGAAGACGACCTGGTGGTCCGCGTCTTTCGTCCGGACGCCACCGAGATCACGGTGCTCCCGGCCGATCCGTCGCTGCCGAAGCGGCCGATGAAGCGCGTGCACCCCGCGGGCCTGTTCGAGGCGCGCTTTCCCGGCGTGTCCTACCCGAAGGAGGGCCGCTTCCTGTACCAGCTCGACCTGCGCTATCCCGACGGGAACGCCTCGGTGGAGCTCGACCCGTACGCCATGCGGCCCACGCTCGGCGACATCGATCTTCACCTCCTCGCGGAGGGGAGGCACTGGGAGCTCTACCGCGTCCTCGGCGCGCACGTGCGCGAGGTCGACGGCGTCGCCGGGACGGCGTTCGCTGTCTGGGCCCCGAACGCGCGGCGCGTCAGCGTCATCGGCGACTTCAACTGCTGGGACGGCCGGCGCCACGCCATGCGCCGGATGGGCGAGGGCTTCTGGGAGATCTTCGTCCCCGGCCTCGGCGACGGCGCGCTCTACAAGTACGAGATCAAGACCCCGGCGGGGCACGTCACGGTGAAGAGCGACCCGCTCGGGCAGGCCATGGAGCTCAGGCCGGCCACCGCCTCGCGGGTCACGACGAGCCGCTACACGTTCCAGGACGGCGCGTGGATGCGGGAGCGCGGCCAGCTCGACTCGCGCAAGAAGCCTATCACGATCTACGAGGTCCACCCCGGCTCCTGGCGGCGCGTGCCGGGCGACGGCCCCCCGTACGAGCACGGGATGCGCTGGATGACCTACCGCGAGCTCGCCGACCACCTCGTCGAGTACGTGGCCGAGCTCGGCTTCACGCACATCGAGCTGATGCCGGTCATGGAGCACCCCTTCGACGGCTCGTGGGGCTACCAGGTGGCGGGCTACTACGCCCCGACCAGCCGCTACGGCGACCCCGACGACTTC
The DNA here is from genome assembly GCF_051519835.1 of Sorangium sp. So ce176. Classification (NCBI taxonomy): domain Bacteria; kingdom Pseudomonadati; phylum Myxococcota; order Polyangiales; family Polyangiaceae; genus Sorangium; species Sorangium sp. So ce176. Next base: position 6,184,166 of record NZ_CP150371.1, on the reverse strand, counting down.
CGCTACTTCGTCGACCGGTGTCACCAGAAGGGCATCGGCGTGATCCTCGACTGGACCCCGGCGCACTTCCCGAAGGACGCGTGGGCGCTCGGCCGGTTCGACGGCACGGCGCTCTACGAGCACCTCGACCCGCGGCTCGGCGAGCACCGCGAGTGGAACACCTACATCTTCAACTACGGCCGGCACGAGGTGCGGAACTTCCTTGTCGCCAACGCCCTCTACTGGCTCGACGAGTTCCACATCGACGGCCTGCGCGTCGACGCTGTCGCCTCGATGCTCTACCTCGACTACGCCGCGCAGGGCGGGGACTGGGTGCCGAACCGGTACGGCGGCCGCGAGAACATCGAGGCCATCGAATTCATCCGCGAGCTGTCGAACCGGGTGCACGAGCGCTGCCCGGGCGCGATCCTGTGCGCCGAGGAGTCCACCGCCTGGCCGTCGGTGACGCACGCGACGTACGTCGGCGGGCTCGGGTTCGACTTCAAGTGGAACATGGGGTGGATGCACGACACGCTCGACTTCTTCAAGCACGAGCCCATCCACCGCGCGTTCCACTATCACCAGCTCACGTTCGGGCTCATCTACGCCTTCTCCGAGAAGTTCCTCCTGCCGCTGAGCCACGACGAGGTCGTCCACCTCAAGAAGGCGCTGCTCTCGAAGATGCCGGGGGATTACTGGCAGATGCTCGCGAACCTGCGCGTGCTCTACGGCTACATGTGGGCGCACCCGGGCAAGAAGCTGCTCTTCATGGGCGGCGAGCTCGGCCAGTTCGCCGAGTGGAGCGAGAAGACGGAGCTCGACTGGGGCCTGCTCAACGTCCCGCAGCACGCCGGGCTGAAGAAGCTGCTCACGGACATCAACGCGCTCTACAAGAAGTACCCGGCGATGTACGAGCTCGACGACGAGCACCACGGCTTCCGGTGGATCGACTGCACCGACACCATGCAGACCGTGATCTCGTTCATCCGCTACGGGGACGGCGCGGGAGATCAGATGTCGCCCTCGGGCGTGCACGTGGTGTTCATCGGCAACTTCACGCCGGTCCCGCGCCACCACTACCGCATCGGCGTCCCGCGCCGCGGCGCCTACCTCGAGGTGCTCAACACCGACGCGACCGAGTACGGCGGCAGCGGCGTGGGCAACATGGGCCGTGTCGAGGTCGAGGACGTCCCCTGTCACGGGTTCCCGCAGTCCATCGTCCTGACGCTCCCGCCCCTCGCGGTGCTCTGGCTCGTCCCCGAGCACGACGCGTAGCCCTGAGGCTCGGTCCAGCGCGCTGAGCAGCGCGGCGCGGCGGGCGCCGGCCGCGCCCTCGGCCAGCGCCCTGCCGGGCGCCCGGCTCATCCCACCTCCTCGGACCTGCCCGCCGCTGCGGCGATGAAGTGTGCCTTGATCCGTTGGGGTCGGAGTACCCCTCTCCCGGTGCAGGATCGGCGTGCCGTGTTTCCGTTCACATCGGAGAATCGCGCCTGCTGATACAGCGCGCTTCCCCTCCTTGTTCAATTGTTCAACACGGCACCACGCGCGCATTGGGCTTCATGCGTCTCGCCGACTGGGATGTTCGAAACACGCTTGCTTCGAAATAAAAAGTTCTTTACTAAAGAGCATTCAGCACAATGGCTTTGGCGCTGTCGCTCGTCGGAGGGGCTGCGTTCAGTGGGGGTGGGACTTGTCCAGGCGGCGCCGGTTCACTGTCTGCGAGCGGGACGCGAGCGATCCGGCGCCCGCTGTCGTGTCCGGGGCCAAGACCTCCTGATGAGCAGCAGCGACAGGCTCCTCGGTCAGATGACGGCGACGGTCACCCAGGGGGGGCCGTCGCGCTTCCTGTCGCCGCCCCCCGCGCCCTCCTGGACGGGACCTGACTCCACGCAAGGGAGCGATGTCCGCAGGGTCCTTGTCATCGACGACAACCCGGCCATTCACCGTGACTTCCAGAAGCTCCTCTGCCCGGACTCCGGGGCGGCGTCGGACCTCGACGCGCTCGACGCGGCGATCTTCGGGGCGCCCGCGCCCGTCGCGAGGACAACGTTCCAGGTGGACGGCGTGTGCCAGGGTCAGGAGGGCTTCGAGAAGGCCAGGCGGATGCAGCGGACCGGCCGCCCCTATGCGCTGATGTTCGTGGACATGCGGATGCCGCCGGGCTGGGACGGCATCGAGACGATCGAGCGGATCTGGTGCGAGTGCCCGGACATCGAGGCCGTGATCTGCAGCGCTTACTCGGATTATTCATGGCACGACGTGATCCGGCGCCTCAAGCGGCCCGAGCTGCGGCTCCTGCGCAAGCCGTTCGAGAGCAAGGACGCGCTGGAGCTCGCCTGGTCGCTCACGTCCCGCTGGCTCAAGCGGGGCGCGCGGCGGTGAGGAGCCCGCGTCGGGCGGGCGTTGACGCGCGAGGGGCTGTGGCTGCTGCTTCGAGCGGGTCGGGAAACCCACCCTGCTGACGCCCGGCTGGAGCTGGTCTCCCCGCCGCTCGGCCGAGTCCCCGGCGTCGTGGGCGCGGGCGCGCCCTATTCTGCCTCCGAGGGCGGCGGCGCCTCGCCCCGCCGCGACCGCCTCGGCGACCACATGTCCACTGTCGAGACGACCGCCATGGCGCCGAGCGACACGAGCATCGCCACGCCGGAGACAGGCATCAGCGCCGCCGCGCCGGGCGCGCCCCGGATGAGCCACGGCGCCGCCATGTGCAGCCCGCTCGTGAAGACCGCGGCCACGACGCCGGCGGTGTGCAGCCACGACGGCAGCCTCGCGAGCAGCCAGAGGTGCGCGAGGATCAGCACGTAGACGGGCACGGAGAAGAGGTGGAAGTGGGTCACCTCGAGCAGCTTCCGCTCGGAGATCTGCTCCACCAGGACCCGCGGCGTCTCCGGCGTCGCGGGGAGATCGAGCTCCGGGCCGAGGTCGAGCGCCGGCCCCTCGGCCGGGGCGGCCGTCTGCGTCGGGGCGGGCGCGACCACCGCCGCGCCCGCATAGTACCCGGCGGACCCTGCGTCGTGCACCATCGCCCCGTAGAGGCGCCACGACACGAGCAGGCCGATCACGGACGCGACGGTGAACGCCGTGTACAGGAGCTTGGCGCCCAGCGAGAGCGACCTGAGCCGCCCCGCTGCCGCGGTGAAGTCTCTCACAGCCCGCCGCGCTTCAGCGCGAGCTGGAGGACGAGCGTGTCGCGCTTGACGCCGAGCGCCACGGAGCGGGACGAGATGGACGCGCCCGACACGATGTCGATGTCCTTGCCCGCGGTGATCGGGTCGTTCGCTGTCTTGCCGTGGAACTGGGCGCGGAAGCGATCGCCGCGGACCTCGTCGCCGTACGCCTCGCGGTACTCCAGGATCTCGATCCGCTCCACCGCGCCGGCCGTCGAGAACTTCACGGCGAAGTCGATCGGCTCGTGCATCCCCTTCTCTTCGTCCTTGATGGCGTAGCCGTCGGTCTTGCCGTCCGACTCCGCGACGTACACCACCCACGCGTGCTTGACCGGCGCCCCGAGCTTCTTGCCGAGCTCCTGCGCCTCCGCGTCGCTCAGGACGACCTTGCGGTACCCGACCTTCTTCGAGCTCGCGAAGAAGCTCTTCAGGACGGCCGGGACCGTCCAGTACGTCGCGCCGTGGGCAGGGAGCGCCGCGAGCAGGAGCGCGAACGCGGCGGCGGCGGCGAAGTGGCCAGTACGGGAAGCACGCATCAAAGCTCAGACGAACCTGTCACTCATGAAAGTCAGAGTCAACAGCGTTCGGGCGGTGAATCCCGTCGTTTCAGCGGCCTGGGGCCTCAGTCGCGCACCTGCACGTCGAGGTAACGCTCCGCGTTCAACACCCACGCTTCCGGGCTCTGGCCGGCCTCGACGTGCGCCACCGCGTCGGCCGCGATGGCGGCGCAGTGGTCCAGGTTGCAGTGCAGGAACAGCGCCTGCCGCCCGAACGGGAGCGCGCCGAGCGCGGCGGCGCGGCGCATCGCCGCGCGCCAGTCCTGGAGCCAGCCGCGGCGGTAGAGCGGGTACACGTTCGGCACGAAGCGCTGCCGGGCCTCGACCGGCGCGACCCCGCGCGGGGCGATGCCCGCGCGCACGAGCTGGTCGAGCAGCGCCTCCAGCGGCCGGCCCGCGGCGAAGTCGCGCCCGCGGCCCCAGGCCCCCTCGGGGATCTCCACGCACAGCACCGTCTCGCCGGGGCGGCGCAGATCGGGCGCGTAATTCTGCAGCTCGGAGACGCGGCCGAACCAGAAGCGCGGGTCGGGGCAGTAGTACGTCTCCGGCGTGCCTACCCGCGCGCGCGGGTAGGCGAGGTAGACGAGGTAGAGCCCGCGGTGCTCGAGGCGCGCGTCGGGCACGAGGTCCGCGAGGTCGCCCGCGAAAAGGACCGGCGCCGCGCCGGCGCGCGCGCCCAGCGCGGCGAGGTCGAAGGCGGCGCCGCACTCGGCCCGGACGCCGGCCTCGGCGAGCCGCGCCTCGAGGTACGCGATGATCGACGAGATGCCGCCCGGCGGGTAGACGAACCGCGCGAGGTCCGCCGCGGCGCCGCCGCGCGCGCGGGCGAGCTCCTTGAAGAGCGCGAGCGGGCTTGTCGTGCTGATCCGCTTCTTCGCGACCGTCTGGGAGAGCTCGGCCGGCGGGATGCCCCAGACCTTCTCGGCGTAGGGCCTGTAAAACGAGGCGTACGCGGCCGCCCCGACGCGATCGCGCACGAACCGCTCGAAGCCGACGTCCTCGCCCGCGATCGCGCGGTCGCGCTCCCAGCGCGCGAACGCCGCGCGGCGGCTGCGCTGCGCCACGAAGCCGAGGCCCATCGCGGCGCCGGCGCGGAGGCCGAGCGCGCGGAGCATCGAGGGGGCGCTCGGAGGGTAGGGGACATGGCGCTCGCCGAGCACGAGCACCCCGCGCCGCGGGCGCGTGAGGAACGGCGCGCGCGCGTGCACCTCGCGGAAGAGCGGCTGATCGAGCGCGGCCGGGTGGAGCCGGTGCGAGCCGAGATCGCACGGCAGGCCGCGGAACACCTCGGCGCCCGCGAGCCCGCCGGGGCGCGCCGCGCGCTCCAGGAGGCGCACGCGCCGGCCGGCGCGCGCGAGCAGCAGCGCGGCGTACAGGCCGGAGATGCCGGCGCCGACGACGAGGCGCTCGGGCCCCGCGTCGTCTGGGCGGAGTGACATGGCGTGCCCTCGGCCCGTGCGCTCAGTACATGAACCCGAGCCCGACGTTGAGCTGCGTCTGGTCGAACCCCAGCGTGCGGTCGCGTAGCTGGTAGTCGGCCTTGAGCACGACGCCCTGGGTCGGCCTGTACGAGGCGCCGAGCGTGAGCTCGCGGACGCCGTACGACGCGTTCGCCGCGAAGCCCTCGGGCACCGCGGACTGCGTGTCGTACGCCTCGAGGCGCGCGAACGGCAGCAGCTCGTGGCCGAGGTCGAGCGGGCGGAGCACGTCGTAGGCGGCCTCGACGTAGCCGCCGCGGATCCGGCTGCCGGTGGGGCTCGTGGGGTCGATGAAATTGGGCGCGCCGCTCGCGTTGAACGAGACCATGAGCGCGCGCGCCTCGGGGAGGTGCCACTGGGCGAACAGGGCCCGCGCCTCGATGCCGCTCCTGCGCCAGCGCGCGTCGAGCGACCAGCCGATGACCGGGATCGTGAGGTCGACCTGTGTGCCGTCACGAAGGAAGAATTTTCCGTCGCCGTTCGGGCCTGCGTCGCTCGCGTACACGGAGGCGCCGGCGATCACGCCGAGCAGCGGCTCGGCCTCGACGCGGGCGACGCCTGCCCACGCGTTGGCGCGGGCGAGCGCGCCGCTCTGCCGCCCGCCGGCGAGGCCGCCGGCGCGGAAGCCGAGCGGATCGAGGCCGGTCATCGCGTAGGCCTCGAAGCGCAGCCAGTCGAGCGGCTGGCCGAAGGCGCCGATCGCGATCTCGCGCCACGTCGAGGGGATGACGACGGTCTCCACCTTGGGCCGGACCACGCCGTGGAACACGGGCGGCTCGTGCCACTGGTTGATGATCCCCATCGGGACGAGCACGAGGCCGGCGCGCAGCCCGAGCGCGCGGCCGGCGACGTTCCATTCGAGGTACGCCTGCTCGAGCTCCGCGGCGCCGGGGCAGCCCGCGCAGGACAGCGAGTGCTCCACCTCGATCTCGACGTAGGACCGGATGTCGCTCGTGAACTCGTGCGCCACGAAGAGCACGAGCCGCGGGATGTCGGCGACCCACGCGCGCTCGCCCTCGCGGCCCGTCGTGGTGCCGCGGACCTGCACCTCGCCGTAGCCGCCGATGGATGTGCTGCTGGTGCTCGCCGCGGCGCTCCGGAACCGCTGCTCGGTCAGGCCGCGCGCGAGCTCGTGGTCCGGCGCCTTTCCAGCGCCCAGGCCGACGGCGGGCTTCGGCGCCTCGGGCGGCGGCGCGGCGTGCTCGGGGGGGAGATCGAGGACCGGGCCATCCTCGGCGGGCTGAGGGGCAGCGGGCTGAGGTGCCGCCGCGGGTTCCGGGGCCGCTGCGGGTTCCGGGGTCGCAGCGGGTTCCGGGGTCGCAGCGGGCTGAGGGGCAGCGGGCTGAGGTGCCGCCGCGGGCGGCGGTGCCGCAGGCTGAGGTGCCGCCGCGGGCTGCGCGGCGGCCGGCGTGGCGGCGGCAAGGGACAGCAGCAGCGCGCTGAGGGCGACACCCGCAGGGCGAGGCCGCAAGGACGAGGTCGCTTTCATGGACGAGGGCCGGTCGCCCGGCGAGGCGCTCGGCAGGGCGCGAGTCTTCGCGCCCCTGAAAACGGAGGTCAACCTCGTTCTCAGCGCGCTGTCGCGTCGCGCGGCGGGCGCGGCAGCGCCGGAGCGGCCGGAGGCGCCGAGGGCACCGCCTCGATCAGGGAGAGATCGCTCCAGAGCGCGTCGACGTAGCGCGAGCGCGGGCGCGCGAAGCGGGTCGAGATCGCGTAGCCGCGGCCGGCGAGCGCGTCGCGCGCCTCCCGAGAGAGCGCCTCGCTGGTGATGAGCGCGCCGCCGGGGCCGGCCTGCTCGAGGGCGCGCACAAGCGCGGCGTCGCTGCGGACGCGCACCGGCCGCCGGCCCGGCGCGCCCTCCAGGATCATCCGGTCGAGGTCGCGCGTGATCACGGGCCGCTGCTCGGCGTCGGCGTCGCGCAGGAAGCCCACGATCGCGGCCGCCGGCGAGGGATCCCGGTGCTGGCGCGCGAGGGAGATCCCGTCCGCGAACCACTGCGCCGCGAGCGCCGCGGCGAGCACGGCGGGCGCAGCGGCGCGGATCGCGAGCAGGCGCGGCGCGCGCGCCGCGGCGGCAGGCACGAGCGACGCCGCGCCGGCGGCGAGGGCGACGAGGAGGAGCGGGACGAGCGGCAGCCAGTGCCGCGGCTTGTAGGCGATGTTCTGCCCGAGGAGCGCCCACACGAAATAGGCGAGCGCGGAGGCCCAGAGCTCCGGCTGATCGCGCGCCGCGCGCGCCGCGCGTCGGAGGGGCGCGGCGCGGCGCGCCGCGGCGACGAGGAGCGCGATCAGGAGCGGCGCGCCGAGCCACCGCGCCGCCGGGGCGTCCGGCCACGCTCCGCCGAGGCCGTTGGCCCAGAGGCCCCAGACAACGCCGTGGAGGCGATCGAGCGGCGACGAGACGGTGATCGCCGTGCCTCCCCAGCGGGTGAAGTGCCCGATCCCCTGGACCCACGTCGCGGCGACGAGGTCGCGCGGCGTCGCGATCAGCACGAGCGGCACGAGCCACAGGAGCACGCCGGTCGCGAGGTCGCGGCCGCGCGCGAGCCACGCGGCGCGGCCGCCCTCGGCGCGGGCGATGGCGGCGAGGCAGGCGAGCGCGAACGGGAAGTACGAGAGCCGCACGCCGAGCCCCACGCCGAGCAGCACGAGCGCGCCCGTGCGCAGACGCGCCGCGCGCGCGTCGAGAGGGCCGTCCTCGGGCTGCGCGTCGAGCGGACCGGCCTCGGGCCGCGCGGCGGACGTGGCGCCCGCTGCGCTGCCGAGGCGCCGGGCGCGCGCGCAGAGCCAGAGCGCCGCGGTCGTCACAGCGGCGCCGGTCATGTCGCTGAGGAGCTTCTCGGAAGAGAGCCACAGGAACGGCGAGGCGAGCGCGAGCACGCCGGCGAGCACCGCGGCGCGCCGCCCGGCGACGGCGCGCGCGAGCAGCGCGGTGAAGGCGACGGTGGCCGCGCCCGACGCGGCGCTGACGAGGCCCAGCGCGGCGCGCGGCGTCGCGCCGAGCAGCGCGGCCCCCTTCGCCGCCGCGATGAACACGGGGTAGTACGGCGCGTGCGGGCGGAGCTCGGCCACGTCGAAGCGCTCCACGCCGAGCGCGAACCGGAGCGCGTCGATGTCCTCGTCGTGGTCGATGCGGAACAGCAGGCGGGAGGCGAGCGCGGCGGCGGTGAGCGCGGCGAGGGCGAGCGCGTCGCGCCGCTCCTCCCTCACGAGCCCGAGCCGGAGCCCGATCCGGGCGCGTGCGTCGGCGCGCCGCAGTCCGGTTGATCCGCGCCCGGCGCGCCTGCGTCGACGATCGCGCCCGAGCCGGAGCCCGAGCCGGGCAGCGGCGCCGCGGGCGTGTCGCACCGATCGAACAGCTCCTCGCCCGCGTAGTCGAGGCACGCGGTCGCGAGCGACACGAACACGAACGTGACGCCCGCCACCACGAAGGCGGTGCGCGCTGTGCGAAGCGATGTCCAGGACCCCGAGCCGGCCACGCAAGCACCGTGCCGCCAGCGCAAATGACTGTCAAGCGCCGGCGCTCCGCGGGCCGCGGACGCGTCGCGGCGCCGGGCGTCGCGCGTTTTTTGCTCCTTCAACCGACGGGCGCGTAGGGTCGCGCGCATGAAGTGGCTCGAGTCGATGCACCGCATCCGCGCGCTCAAGCTGGAGCTCGCGCGGATGGATCCGCGGCGGGGGATGCCGATCGCGCCGCCGGCGGGAGCGTCCGAGGCGGCGATCGCCGGCGTCGAGCGTCGCCTCGGGATGTCGCTGCCGCCGAGCTACCGGGAGCTGCTCGCGCGGCACGACGGCTGGCCGCAGCTCTTCGAGGGCGCCAGCCTGCTCGGGGTGCGCGCGCTCGCGCGCGGCTCGTACGTGGATGTCGGGCGGATGGTGCTCGAGCACTGCGAGAGCGAGCAGGCGCGCGGCGCGGGCGATCGCGACGCCGCGCCGGCGATGGTGCGGGGCCGCTACGGCGCGCGGAGCGCGCTCGTCCCGTTCGGGATCGACGCGGCGGCCGAGACCGTGTTCGCCTGGGATCCGGAGGCGAGGGCGCCTGACGGCGAGCTCGAGGTGATCCTCTGGACGAACGACATCGGGCTGCGCCTCTCGGGCCTCCCGGAGCTGCTCGACATGGTGAAGGACATGCTCGCCGCGGAGCTCGACGATCGCCGCCAGCGCGCCGCCGCGCAGCTCGAGCTGACGCCGCGCCAGCGCGCCTTGCTCGCGCCGAGGAGCCGCCCGCGCGCCGTGGCGGTGCCGCTCACGCCAGCGCCTCGCTCGTTCGCGAGGAGCGCGATCACGGGCTGAGCCCGCGCCGCGTCAGGAAGCCCGTCCTCGTCGCTGCCCGCGTCGGGAGCGCGTCCTCTGGACCTCGAACGCGCTCGTAACAAGGCACACGCCTGCGCGCGTCGCGCGCAGGGCGCCGGGGGGAAGAGCCGGTTGTTTCCGCGCACAGCGTGGGACGTGATGTACTAGGCGGAGCATGACGGAAGCCCACCAGCAGCAGCGCTATCGGGTCGTCGAGCGGCTCGCTTCGGGCGGCATGGCCGAGGTGTTCCTCGCGGAGAGCGCGGGGATCGAGGGGTTCAAGAAGCAGGTCGCGATCAAGCGCGTGCTCCCGCACCTCAGCGAGAAGAAGCGCTTCATCGCGATGTTCCTCGACGAGGCGCGGCTGTCCGCGCACCTCTCGCACTCCAACGTCGCGCAGGTGTTCGACATCGGCGTCGGCGACAACGCGTACTTCATCGTGATGGAGTACGTGGACGGCGCCGACCTGAAGGCCGTCCTCGAGTCGATGCGCAAGGCGGGCCGCACGCTCCCGGTCGAGTCCGCGGTGTTCATCACCGCGAAGCTCTGCGAGGGGCTCACCTACGCCCACGAGCTCAAGGCGGCCGACGGGCACCCGCTCCAGATCGTGCACAGGGACATGTCGCCCCCGAACGTGCTCATCACGAAGTACGGCGAGGTGAAGATCGTCGACTTCGGCCTCGCCAAGGCCACGAGCCAGCTCGAGAAGAGCGAGGCGGGGATCATCAAGGGCAAGTTCAGCTACCTCTCGCCCGAGGCCGCGCAGGGCCTGGAGGTCGATCACCGCACCGACATCTTCGCGGTGGGCGCCATCCTCTGGGAGATGCTCGCCGGGAAGCGGCTCTTCCTCGGCGACACCGACTACCAGACCGTCAAGCTCGTGCAGCAGGCGCAGATCCCGCCGCTCTCCGAGATCAACAAGGCCGTTCCCCCCGAGCTCGACCGCATCATCGCCCGCTCGCTCGCCCGCGAGCCCGGCGATCGCTACGGCTCCGCGCGCGAGTTCGGCCGCGATCTCACGAACTTCCTCTACAGATTCGGCCGGGCGGTCAGCGCCTACGACATCGCCGAGCACGTCCGCAGCGCCATGGCGCTACGGAGGCGCGCCCCCGCGTCGGAGAAGGCGTCGTTCATCGACAGGCTCATCGAGGAGACCCTGCTCGAGTTCACGTCGATCCCGGACGACAAGGTGGCGCCGAGCACCGCGCGGCTGAACGAGCCGCTCAAGATCTCGGCCTTCGAGGACATCGGGAAGTGGGCCGACGAGATCAAGGTATCGGCGCCCGGAGAGGACCTCATGCGGCGGTCCCTGGCCGCAGTGTCGGTCGAGGCGGGCAACCTGGCCGCGCTCGAGGAGCCCGAGCTGCTCGCCCCGCCCCCGACGCTGCCGGCAGCTCCTCCGCCCCGGCCCGCGGAGCCGCCGCCGTTCGCGCCGCTCGCGCCGCCGCCGCTCGCGCCGCCGCCGCTCGCGCCGCCGCCGCTCGCGCCGCCGCCGCTCGCGCCGCGGATGCCGCCGCCGCTCGCCGAGCAGCCCTTCGAGAGGAGGCCCGAGACGACCCTGGCCTCCCCGCAGCACGCACCCGGGCTGCAGCGCGCTGCGCCGCCCTCGCCCGCGCTGGCGCCGCTCGCCGTGGCGCCCCCGCGCGACCTGGATCCGGGGCCGCTCCCTCCGGCCCGGGCAGGGGGCGGCGCCGTGACGGCTGTGCTGATCGTCGCTGCGCTGGCGGTCCTCGCCGCGGGCGCGTGGTTCGGCGGCCTGATCCCGCACTGACGCCGCGGCGGGCGCGCACTGACGCCGTGACGAGCGCGCACCGCCGCAGGCGCCGCGCTGCTGGCGCCGCAAGCGTCGTGGCGCGCTCTCGTCGGGCGCTTTACGCGTTCCCCTCGGCCTCGTCGTCGTCGTCGTCGTCGTCCTGCTCTTCGAGCTGCCTCTCGAGCTTCTCGATCTCCTCGTCCTCCGCGTCGTCCGTCGTCGGAGCGGCGCGTCCTTCCTGGAGCGCCTTCTGGCGGGCCTTCTCGGCGGCGGCGCGGGCCTGCGCGACCTTCTGCAGGATGGCGGGCTTGGGCGCCATCATCAGCGTCATCGTGCGCTGCTCCATCATCGGGCGCACCTCGACGTTCGCGATCTCCTCGCAGTGCTGGACGATCCAGTCGAGCTGCTCCTGCGCCTTCTCCGGGTGCGTGATCTCGCGGCCGCGGAAGCGCACGGTGAACTTCACCTTGTGACCGGCGCCGAGGAACCGGTGCGCAGCCCTGGTCTTGAACTCGAGATCGTGATCGTCCGTCTTGGGACGGAGCTTGATCTCCTTGATCTCCACCACACTCTGCTTGCGCTTCGCCTCGCGGGCCTTCTTCTTCTCGTCGTACTTGTACTTGCCGAAGTCGAGGATCTTGCAGACCGGAGGATCCGCCTTCGGGTTGACCTCGACGAGATCCAGCCCCTTCTCCTGTGCCCGGCGCAGCGCCTCGTGGGTCTGCATGATGCCGAGCATCTCGCCGTCATCGCCGATGACGCGGATCTCCGGGACGCGGATGCGCTGGTTGATGCGGATCTGCGGCCCCCTCTGGGCCTGCCGGGGGTCGAAGCGTCTCATCGCCATGTGATATTTCCCTGCCTCCTTGTGTTCTGTGATCTGAAAGCGACGGACCGCCGCTGCGCGACCGATACCGGTCGCGGCGGCCATCACCATGCCAATGTCGCCTGACTCAGCGCCGCAGGCAACGGCGGCAAGCACGACAGCCGCCGCAGCGTTCGGGCGTTCCGGAGCCCGGGGCAACCAGGCTCGACGGGAGTGGGGGAGGGGCCTGCCGGCGGGAGGATCCGGACGGAACGGCAGGTCACGAACTCGATGAGCTCACGGCGAGGCGAGGGGGCCTCGACTCCGCGGCAAGCCGGTCAGCGAACTCCTCGAGAGGCATCGCCCCGAGGTCCTTGTTCAGGTCGCGCGACCGGGGGGCGACCTTGCGGCCCTCGGCCTCCTTGTCGCCGACCACGACAACGTACGGGACACGCGTCAGCCGTGCCGCCCGGATCTTGGCGCCGAGCTTGTCGGAGCTGAGGTCGGCCCTCGCGCGGAGCCCGCGGCTCCGGAGATGGGCGACCACCTCCTCGGCGTAGGCGGCCTGCTTCTCGCTGACCGTCACGATGATCGCCTGCTCCGGGGCGAGCCAGGCCGGGAAGGCGCCCCCGATGTGCTCGAGGTACACCGAGAAGAACCGCTCGAGCGAGCCGAGGATCGCCCGGTGGAGCATCACGGGGCGGTGGGCGGCCCCGTCGGCGCCTGTGTACTCGAGCTCGAACCGGTCGGGCAGCGCGTAGTCCACCTGGATGGTGCCGAGCTGCCAGCTCCGGCGCAGCGCGTCCTCGACGTGGAACTCGAGCTTCGGGCCGTAGAACGCGCCCTCCTCGGGCGCGATCTCGAAGGGGAGGCTGGCCTGCTTCAGCGCGTCTGCGAGCGCCCCCTCGGCGGCGTCCCACTGCGCGTCGGTGCCGATGCGCTTCTTGGGCCGGGTCGCGAGCTTGATGTCGATCCTGGCGAACCGGAACGCCGCGTACACCTCGAGCAGGAGCCGCAGGAACCCCTGGATCTCGCCCTGCATCTGCTCCGGAGCGCAGAAGATGTGGGCGTCGTCCTGGCAGAAGCTCCGCACCCGGGCGAGCCCGTGGACGACGCCGCCGCGCTCGTACCGGTGGAGCCGCCCGAAATCGGCGAGCCGCCACGGCAGCTCGCGGTAGCTGCGCCGACGCTGCCCGAAGATGAGGCAGTGGCTCGGGCAGTTCATCGGCTTCTGCGCGAGCCGCTCGAGCTCGGCGAGCTGCTCCAGGACGGCCGCGTCGCGCTTCGTGTCGGCCTCCTTGTAGCTCGCCGCGTCTGCCTCCCCCGGGGAGACGCCGAGCCGGAGCGAGAGCCGCGCCGCGTCCAGGTGCTCCGCCGTGACCGGCAGGTACATGTTCTCGCGGTAGTTCGGCAGGTGGCCGCTCGTCTCGAACAGCCGCTTGTCGAAGATCTGCGGGGTGATGACCTCCTCGTAGCCGTAGTCGACGTAGAGGTCGCGCATGTACTGGACGAGCGCGTTGTAGACGTGCGCGCCGCGCGGCAGGAGGAACGGCATCGCCGGCGCGTACTCGTGGAACATGAAGAGCTCGAGCTCTTTGCCGAGCTTCCTGTGGTCGCGCTCCTTCGCCTCCGCGAGGAGCTTGAGGTGCTCGTCGAGCGCCGCCTGGCTGGGGAACGCCGTGCCGTAGATGCGCTGGAGCATCGGGTTGCGCTCGTCGCCGCGCCAGTACGCGCCCGCCACGCTGACCAGCTTGATGGCCTGGAGCACCGAGGCGTCCGGCACGTGCGGCCCCTCGCAGAGGTCGACCCACTCGCGCTCGCCGTCGCTGTGCCGGTAGAGCGAGACGTCCTCGCCAGGCGGGATCGCGTCGATGAGCTCGCGCTTGTACGTCTCGCCCATCTGCGCGAAGAGCTCGTGCGCCGCCTCGCGGTTCACCACGTCGCGCCGGAAGGGGCGGCCCGCGGCGATGATCTCGCGCATCTTCGCCTCGATCTTGGCGAGATCCTCGTCCGTGAAGGGGCCGCTCGGCTTGTCGAAGTCGTAATAGAAGCCCGCCTCGATGGCCGGCCCGATCGTGACCTTCGTGCCCGGAAACAGGCGCTGCACGGCGTCGGCCATGATGTGCGCCGTCGAGTGCCGGATGATGCGAAGGCCGTCCGGATCGGTCGTCCGGACCGGCTCGATCCGGGTCGCCTCGTCGCGGAGGATGGGAGTGTGGAGATCGAGGAGGCGCCCGTTGACGCGGGCGCCGATGACAGTGCGGTCCTTGGCGATGTCGTCGGCGAGAGCCTCGCGCACCGTGGTGCGGGCCGCCGAGGCGGCCTGGGCTGTCTGATCGAGGGCCATGAAACCTCGCAGGCTAAGTCTCCTGCAGATTTGTAGGCGCGGCCGGTTTCGAACCGGCGACCCCTACCGTGTCAAGGTAGTGCTCTACCACTGAGCTACGCGCCTATGTCCCGCCCGCTCGGCGTGAGGCCGACGAAACGGAGAGCGCCTCCTATCAAGGGCGTACGGCTCCGTCAAGCGATCAATTTCTCGCGACCGCTTTTTGGGCGAGCAGGCTCGCGCGGCGGCACCCCGCCGGCGCGGCCGGCACCGCGCCCTCGCCGGTGCTGGCTGACGTTCCTCGCCTTCGGCGCCGGAGCTCGAGCGGGCGATCGCCCTGTGCCGTGGGGGTGTGCTGCGCGAGATGCCAGCCGGCCGCCCTGTGCCGCGCGCGGCACAGGGGCGTGAAAGCTCGCCTCTCGGGTTTGCTGAGCCACGGCGAACCACCGAGTCGCGCCGATCAACGCTTACGTCCAGAGACGGGCATCGTGATCGCCGCGCCACTTCAGGCTGGTCGTCGCGCGCGATTCCGAGCGCTGTCGCGCTTGACCTCGGGTGCGGCTCGGGTGACGAACGGCTGGATGGCAGGACCTGACGGTCTGGGCTCGCCGCCGGATCCGGCGGCGGTGATCGCGGTGGTCGAGGTGGCCGCGGGGGTCGCGCTCTTCGCCGCCCACGCGGCGGTGCCCGGCGATCTGCCGATCGAGCGCGCCGCGAGCGCCACCGAGGCGATCCGCGGCGCCGTGGCGCGCACGCGCGCCGGGCAGCGGGCGAGCGTCGTGCTGGGCGCCCACGAGCTCGTCGGGGCCCTCGCCGCGCTCGGCGAGGCGGCGGCGGTGCGGACGCCGCTCACCGTGCACGTCATCGAGCGGCGCGGCGGGCCGGCCGTGGGGCGCCACGAGCTCGCGCCGGCGCTCGACGTCGGCGCGGGGGTGCTGGTCACGTGGAGCAGCCAGGAGGCCGCCGACATGGCGCTCGTGGCGCGGCGCGCCGCCGAGGACAGCGAGACGCCTTTCCTGCACCTGGTCGACGCGCTGCCGTCGGACGTGTCCGGCCTCGGCGGCGCGCGGGAGCTCGCCGCCCGGTTCCTGGGCGCAGAGCGGACCCCGCCGACCTTCATCGACGCGGCGCCCGGCGAGAGCGACGGCGACGGGGGCCCTCGCCCGCAGGGTCGCGGCGTCGTGCGCAAGCGGGCCGAGCGGAGCTTCTGCGCGCGCGTGCCGTTCGCGCTCACCAGCGCCATGCGGGAGCTCTGCGAGCTGACCGGCAGGTCGCTCGGCGTCATCGAGCGCGTCGACACCGCCGACGCGGAGGAGATCCTTGTCGCCGTCGGCTGCGCCTTCCCGGCGGCCCGCGAGGTCGTGCGCAGCCTGCGCGCGCAGGGCCGGCGCGTCGGCCTCGTGGGCGTGCGCGCGCTCCGCCCGTTCTTCGGCGCGGAGGTGGTGAAGACCCTCGGACGGGCCAGGGCCATCGTGGTGCTCGAGCCGCTCGACGTGCCGCTCGCCCCCTACGGGCCCGTCGCTGCCGGGGTGAAGGCCGCGTTCGCGGACGCGCTCACGTGGGCCCCGGGGTTACCCGGCGTCGGGCGCATCCCGCCGATCCTCTCCGCGACGTTCGCGACGATCGACGGCACGATCACCGAGCGCGACGTGCGCCTGTCGCTCGCGGAGATCGCGAGCGGCGAGCGGGCCCGCCGGCACATCGTGTTCGGCAGCGACGGCTGACGCCGCGCCGCGGCGCTCCCTCGGTGAGCCCGCGGTGCGGGGCGCGACAGCTCAGGAGCGGAAAAGCCCGCAACGCTGGATTCCTCGAGTGTCCGGGTGAGGCTGCCCGCCTAGCTCCTTGCGCGACCCTTGGATCCTGGGTATGGAGGCGGGCCCCGGGGGGTTGGGAGAGGCCCGCAATTTGCGGGCGAGCCCCGTCGGGTCCCGGAGAGACGCGTCACCTTGGCAAGCTCAAACTGGTTCCAGCCGAACGCCGCCCCCGGGCGCGCGGGCAACGCGCCCGCAGCGCCGGTCGAAGGTCAACCGTCGCCGCCGCCGTCCGGAGGGGAGGCGCCGCCCGGGCCGTTCGGCGGGGGGGCCTTCTCGTTCCTCATCCTGGCGCTGCCGCTGCTGCTCATCTTCGTGATGACGAGGAGCCAGAACAAGAAGCAGAAGCAGCTCGAATCGAACCTCAAGGTGGGCGACCGGGTCTATACCCAGTCCGGGATCCTCGGCAGGATCACCGACCTCAGCCCGAACTCACCGAGGGTCAAGCTGGAGATCGCCCCCGGCGTGAACGTGCAGATCCTGAAGAGCGCGATCCAGGGCCCGGACCCGGGCGAGGTCGCGGCGGCAGACGCCAAGGTCGCCGACAAGGCGAAGGAACCGGCGAAGGACAAGAAGTCGTAGGCCGGCGCTAGGCCCACCAGGAAGCTTTTTACCGCCCCCCGCGGCGCCACATTCCATGCTCCTAAACATCTTTCAGTTCGGGTTCGCCGGCGTCGCCGGTCTGTGCCTCCTCGGCGCGTGGCTCAGCCGTCCGCGGCGCGGCGTCTTCGCCTGGGCGGCGCTCGCCGCGGGCGCCGCCGCGATCGCGGCCCACTACCACGTGTTCTGGGCCCTCGCGACGTTCGGGCTGATGGTGCCGTGGGCGCTGCTCTGCGCCGGCCCGTGGATCGACTTCGCGTGGCGGGCCAAGACGGGCTTCGTGCTGTTCCTCGCGCTCGGCTCGGCGCTCTGCATCTACCCGACCTACCACGACGAGCGGCACGGCCGCCCCGACCAGTCGGGCCTGTCGTCCGAGGAGCTGTCGGAGCAGGAGACCAGGGCGCAGCGCGGGGAGCTCGGCTTCAGCCGCTTCCTCACCTCGAACATCCCGTTCCGCCTGGTGCGCGGGCTCGACCTGAAGGGCGGCCTCCGGCTCGTCTACACGGTCGACGTCGACGAGGCGATCAGCGACAAGCGCGACCGGTACTACGACGACCTGCGCGGGGCGCTCTCGAGGTCGTTCGGGTTCACCCAGGGCGACAAGCCGCCGACGATCGAGGAGATGCAGAAGCTCCAGACGAAGCTCCGCATCGAGAAGTCGCGCGAGCAGGCCGACACGATCGTCATCACCTTCAACGACCCGGCGGACTCCGAGAAGATCAACGACGAGTTCCTCTCGAAGTTCCTGGGCGAGCTGCAGCTCCAGCGCTCGGTGGACCGCAACGTCGCGCGGTTCCGGATCCGCGACGAGGTGTCGAGCGGCATCCGCGAGCGGGCGGTGACGCAGGCCAAGGAGACGGTGCTCCGCCGCGTCGACGGCCTCGGCCTCAAGGAGGCGAGTGTCTCGACGCGCGACGAGGACGTCATCATCGAGGTCCCCGGCGACGACGAGAACGCCTTCAACACGATCCGCGAGATCATCAGCCAGACGGCGCGGCTCGAGTTCAAGATGGTCGACGACGACCAGGACTTCTTCGAGCCGATCGCCAGGAGCGCCAAGGAGGAGGACCTCCCGAAGGGGCTGACGTTCTCGATCGAGAACGCTCCTGTCGGCCCCGGGAAGACCAAGCCGGTCCACTTCGCCCGCATGGTGCGCGCAGAGCACGAGGAGATGCGCGACACCCTGAAGCGACTGCGCGAGTGGGTCGGGACGCTCCAGGTCCCGCCGGACAACGAGGTCGGCTACGGCAAGCTGTACGAGTACAACGAGGAGAAGGACGCCATCGAGGAGATCGGCTGGCGGACGTACTTCCTCTTCAGCAAGGCCGAGATCACGGGCGACATGGTGCGCGACGCCCAGGCGCTGCCCGACCAGAGCGAGGGCGGCCTCGGGGGCTGGTACGTGTCGATGGAGTTCACGCCGCTCGGCGCGGACCGGTTCGAGGACATCACCGGCAGGAACATCAAGCGGCGGTTCGCGATCATCCTCGACGAGAAGGTCGAGAGCGCGCCGGTCATCCAGACGAAGATCGGCGGCGGCCGCGCGCAGATCACGATGGGCTCGCAGAACCCGGATCAGCAGCTCCAGGACGCGCGCAAGCTCGAGCTGGTGCTCCGGTCGGGCGCGCTGCCGGCCCCGATCTCCCCGTCGAACGAGCAGCGCATCGGCCCGTCGCTAGGCAAGGACGCCATCCAGCAGAGCATGAAGGGCGCGATCGCGAGCGGGCTGCTCGTGGTCGTGTTCATGGTGGTGATCTACAGCCGCGCCGGGCTCATCGCGGACGTCGCCGTCATCTTCAACCTCATCCTGCAGATCGCCGTGCTCGCGATGTTCGGCGCGTCGATGACGCTGCCGGGCATCGCCGGTCTGGTGCTCACCATGGGCATCGCGGTCGACGCCAACGTGCTGATCAACGAGCGCATCCGGGAGGAGCTCCGGGCCGGCAAGAGCCCGCGGGCGGCGGTCGACGTCGGCTACGACAAGGCGTTCAGCGCCATCCTCGACGGCCACGTGACGACGCTGATCTCGGGGCTCATCCTCGCGCAGTACGGCACGGGCCCCATCAAGGGCTTCGCGATCACGCTGATCGTCGGGATCGCGATCAGCCTGTTCACGGGGGTCGTGTGCACCCGCCTGATGTTCGACTGGGCGGTCCGCGGCCGGAAGATCAAGACACTCTCGCTCGGCTGAGGTAGACGCGGGCGCGGGGCTCCGCGTCCTGAGGGAGGCCGCGAGCGCGGATCTCCGGCTTTCTGAGGGAGACCGCGGGCGCGGCGCTCCGAGACTGGGACACGACGATGGAACTCATCAAACCTGGCCGTCAGTTCGACTTCATGAGCAAGCGCTGGCTCTTCATCGGGCTCAGCGGCGTGCTGCTCCTCCTGTCGATCATCTCGTTCATCGTGCCGGGGCCGAAGCTCGGGACCGATTTCAAGGGGGGCACCGAGGTCGAGGTGGCCTTCAACAGCGCTGTCTCGAGCGCCGAGGTCCGCGAGGCCGTCACCAAGTCGGGCTTCGACTCGCCTGACGTCGTGTCCGTCGCGGATCAGACCAACCCGAACCGCTACCTCATCCGGGTGCACGAGGTCTCCGCCCTGTCGGAGCAGCAGAAGGCCACGCTGCGCGATCGGATGTGCCTGCCGCCCGAGAACGTCCCCGTCCCCGAGGATCGCTGCCCGCCGGCGGTGCGCGCGACCGAGGTCAAGTTCAGCCCCGGCGGCGACAAGATCTCCGCCCGCTATGACGTCGCGCCCGACCTGGAGGGGATCAAGAAGCAGATCGAGGGCATCGAGGGGGTCGACATCAGGCCCGGCGCGAACAACCCGCTGATCGTCAGCGAGCGCGACCACAAGGTCGAGATCCACCTGAAGTCCAAGGGTGACCAGCTCATGGACGGCCTCCGGCAGCACCTCGGCGCGGACAAGGTGCCGGACCAGGCGCTCCGGGTCGAGTGGATCGGGCCGAAGGCCGGCGCGCAGCTCCGCGACGCGGCCATCAAGAGCGTCCTCATCACGATCTTCTTCATCATGGTGTACATCGCGTTCCGGTTCGACGTCCGGTTCGCGCCGGGCGGCATCCTCGCGCTGGTCCACGACGTGGGCATCGCGCTCGGCGCCATGGTGATCACGCAGCGCGAGATCACGCTCTCCACCGTCGCCGCGCTGCTCACGATCGTCGGCTACTCGATCACGGACACGGTCGTCGTCTACGACCGTATCCGCGAGAACCTGGCGAAGCACCGCGACATGAGCTTCGCGGCCGTCATCAACTTCTCGCTCTCCGAGATGCTCGGCCGCACGATCCTCGTGTCGTTGACGACGTTTCTGTCGCTCGTCATGTTTCTCTTCTACGGGACGGGCGTGATCCGGGACTTCGCCTTCACGCTCGTGGTCGGCATCGTCGTCGGCACGTACTCCTCCATCTACGTCGCCGCGCCGCTCACCGAGTGGATCGATCGCCGGTTCTTCGGCTCGAACGGCGCCAAGCGCAAGAAGGTGAGCCGCGTGCGCGCGCAGAAGCGCGCCGACGCGGTCGTCTGAGCGCCTCGCCTGGCGTCGTGGCCGCGCTCGCTCGCGATGCCCGACCCCAGGCCGTAGACGCCTCCGTGGCGTCGGTGTACCCGTTCCTGCGATGACGAGCACGGCCACCGAGGCCTGGAAAGAGCTCGCCGAGCGCGAGGCGCCGACGCCCGCCGCGCGAGGCGGCGCGGGCGCGCCCTGCGCCGAGCGCATCGCCGATCCGGGCGAGGCGTCGGCCGAGGCGCTCGCGATGGCCCGCGAGCTCGGCCTCTCGATCACGGTGGCGGACATCCTGCACCGGGCCGGCCGCGCTCCGGACGACGCGACCCGGCGCTTCCTCGACCCTCGGCTCTCGCACCTCACCTCTCCCGACGCGATGGCCGACCGCGAGGCGAGCGCCGAGCGGATCGCGCGCGCCGTGCGCGCCGGCGAGCGGATCGCTGTCTTCGGCGACTACGACTGCGACGGGATCACCGCGACGGCGATCATGACCGGCGCGCTGCGCGCCATGTCCGGCCAGGTGGTGCCGCTCCTCGCGACGCGCGCCGAGGGCAGCTACGGCCTCTCGGCGCCCGCGCTGGAGCGCGTGTTGCGGGCCTGCCCCACGCTGCTCATCACGTGCGACTGCGGCTCCAGCGACCACGAGCGGCTCGCCGCCGCGCGCGCCGCCGGCATCGACTGCGTCGTCATCGACCACCACCTCGTGCCGGCCGATCCGCTCCCCGCGATCGCGTTCCTGAACCCGCACCGCGCCGACTGCGGCTTCCCCTACAAGGGGCTCGCGTCGTGCGGGCTCGCGCTCTCGTTGCTCGCCGCCGTGCGCAAGAAGCTCGGTTCGTCGCTCGATCTCCGCCCGTACCTCGACCTCGTGGCCATCGGCACCGTCGCCGATGTCGCGCCGTTGACCGGCGACAACCGCGCGCTCGTGCGCGCCGGCCTCGGCGTGCTCCAGACCGGGCCCCGTCCCGGGCTCCGCGCGCTCGCGGCGCTCGCCAACCTCGACCTCGGGCGCGGCGCCTCCGCCGAGGACGTCGCCTTCCGCATCGCGCCGCGCCTCAACGCGCCGGGCCGGCTCGGCGACCCCGACATCTCGCTGGAGCTCCTGCTCACGCAGGACAGCGTGACCGCCTCGGCGCTCGCCGCGACGGTCGAGCAGGCGCAGATGAAGCGGCGGGCCATCCAGGACGAGATGCTCGCGGCAGCGCTCGCCGAGATCGAGCGCGCCGGCTTCGAGCGCGACCCGGCGATCGTCGTTGCGCGGCAGGGCTTTCACCCCGGCGTGGTCGGCATCGTCGCGGGCAGGCTCACGGCGCGCTTCGGCAAGCCGACGATCGTCATCGCCCTCGAGGGCGCGAAGGGGCGCGGCTCCGTGCGCGGACCGTCCGGCGCGCGGCTCCACGACGCGCTCGTCCGCTGCAGCGCCGAGCTCGTCGGCTTCGGCGGCCACCAGGCGGCGGCCGGCGTCGAGGTGCGCGCCGATCGCGTCGAGGCGCTCCGGGCCGCGTGGTGCGACGCCTTCCGCGCGCTGGACCTCCCGGCCGGCGCGGGGCTCGCGACCGCCCACGCCCGGCTCGACGACCGCGACGACCCGGCGGCCGTGGCGCGCGACCTGGAGCGGCTCGAGCCGTGCGGCGAGGGGAACCGCGCCGCCCACGTCCTCGTGGCGGGCGCGGCCGTGCGCTCGGCGAGGAACCTGAAGGGCCACCTCAAGCTGGAGCTCACCGTCGCCCGCCGCGAGATCGCGTGCTTCGGCTTCGAGCTGGGCGAGCTCGCGTCCCGGCTCGCCGGCGGGCGCGTCGACGTGGTGGGCCGCCTCCGGCGCGACGCGTGGCGCGGCGGGGACGCCGTCGAGATCAGGATCGAGCACATCGCGGCGGTCGACTGAGCGTTCGCGGCGGGCCCTGGCGGCGTGCTAGCGTTCGCGCGTGGCTGAGCCGCTGATCCGGTTCTCGCATGTGCGCAAGGCCTTCGGGCCGAAGGTCATCTACCGCGACCTGAACCTCGAGGTGTATCCGGGCGAGACGATCACCGTCATGGGGGGATCGGGCGTCGGCAAGAGCGTCATGCTCAAGCTGCTCATCCGCCTGCTCGACGCTGACGCTGGAAGTATCCAGTTCCACGGTGAGGAAATCACGACCGTGAGCGAGGCGCGCATCGCCGGGGTGCGTCAACGCATCGCGATGCTCTTCCAGGGTGGCGCCTTGTTCGACTCGACCTCGGTCGGTGAGAACGTCGCCTACGGCCTGCACGAGCACTTCCGCAAGGAGATGACCGAGGCGCAGATCGCCGAGCGGGTGCACTGGGCGCTGTCGCTCGTCGGCCTGCCCGGCATCGAGCAGATGCGCCCGGGAGACCTCTCCGGCGGCATGAAGAAGCGCGTCGGCCTCGCCCGCGCCATCGCTGTGCAGCCCGAGGTGATCCTCTACGACGAGCCGACGACCGGCCTCGATCCGATCAACACCGAGCGCATCAACCACCTCATCAAGGGGCTCAAGGGGGCGCTCAACGTCACCAGCATCGTGGTGACGCACGACATGAAGAGCGCGTTCTCGATCTCGGATCGAATGGCGATGATCTACCGCGGCGAGGTCATCGCGACGGGCACGCCGGAGGACTTCCGCGCGTCCACAGATCCTCGTGTCGCCGATTTCATTACCGGGACCGCCCCGGTGAACGAAGACGTCCAGACGCTTCTCGGCGCGTGACGATCCCTCCGAGATAGCGCAAGATGCCCTTCCGCATGGGCAGAGCGCGCGATCTGAAGGTCGGACTCTTTGTGCTGGCGGGGCTTGTGCTTTCCGCCGTAGTCATTTTCCTGATAGGCGATGAGCGACGGCTCTTCGACTCCTCGGTCGAGTTCGGGACGAGCTTCGCCGACGTGCAGGGGCTGAAGCCGGGCGCGCCCATCCGCATGGGGGGCATCGACATCGGCCATGTCGCCGAGGTCGGCTACGGCCCCGACCCGAAGGACACGAAGATCTATGTGAAGCTCGAGGTCGTCGAGAGCGAGGCGAGCCGGATCCGGACCGACAGCAAGGCCCAGATCGCGAACAAGGGCCTGCTCGGCGACAAGATGCTCGAGATCACGAAGGGCGAGAGCCAGGCTTCGGTCCCCCCTGGCGGCCAGATCCCGGGCGAGGTGCCGACCGACGTGATGGGCAAGGTGACCGGCATGGCCGAGAAGGCCGAGGCGACGCTCGACAACATCCAGAAGGTCTCCGAGAACATCGCCGACGAGAAGCTGCACAAGGATCTCCGCGAGACGGTCGCCTCGGCGAACACGCTGATGAAGCAGGTGACCGAGGGCGAGGGCTACCCGCACCGCTTCCTGACCGACCCCGAGGAGGCCGAGCGCATCTCGCGCACCCTGGCGAGCCTCGACCGCGTGAGCACGGAGCTCGCGGGCACGCTGCGCGAGGTGCGTGGGGTCGTCTCCCGCGTCAAGGAGGGGCCCGGGTTCGCGCACGACGTCATCTATGGCGACGGCCCGCAGAAGCAGATCCAGCAGTTCGGGAGCGCCGCGGATGAGGTCGCCATGACGCTGCGGGGCATCCGCGAGAGCGACAGCCTCGCGCACGACGCCCTCTACGGGGGCAAGGGCGACGGCGCCGAGGCGCTCGCCAACGTGACGGCGATGACGGGCGATCTGCGGGCGATCGTGCACGACATGAGGGCGGGCAAGGGGACGCTCGGCGCGCTCCTTGTCGATCCGTCGATCTACGAGGACATGAAGAGCCTGCTCGGGAACGTCCAGCGCAACGACGTGCTCCGCGCGCTGGTGCGCTACTCGATCAAGCAGGACGAGCAGAAGCCCGCGGTCCAGGTCGGCGGCGCCACGCCGTCGCCTTCACCCTAGAGCGCGGCCGGCCCCGGAGCGCCGGCTTGGCCGGCCGCGGGCGCCGCGCCCGTCCCGGGGCTCTCCGACGAGCGAGCCGCAGGGCGGCCGCGCGGCGCAAGGCACATCCGAGCCGCTTGCGCAACCGCGGTGCGCTAGTGCCTTGCGTCGTTCCGGGCCCCCCTTTATTCCTCATTGTCTCGATGCCCAGGAAGCTCGCTGATCGTCTCTCGGCCGTCGCGCCGAGCGCAACGCTCGCCATGGCGGCGAGGGCTGCGCGCCTGCGCGCCGAGGGGCACAGGGTCTACTCCTTCAGCGTGGGCGAGCCGGACTTCGACACGCCCGAGCATATCCGCAGCGCGGCGAAGGCGGCGCTGGACGCGGGCGCCACCCATTACACGGCCGTGTCCGGCACGCCCGAGCTGAAGTCGGCGATCTGCGCGTCGACAGAGCAGCACCGCGGCTGGCGCCCGCTGCCGAGCCAGATCACCGTGAGCTGCGGCGCGAAGCACGCGCTGTTCAACCTCGCCGCCGCGCTGTTCGAGCCGGGCGACGAGGTCGTCATTCCGGCGCCGTACTGGGTCAGCTACCCCGAGCAGGTGCGCCTGGTCGGCGCCACGCCGGTCATCGTCGAGACCACCGAGGAGGCGGGCTTCCGGCTCACGGCGGAGGCGCTGCAGGCCGCGCTGTCTCCGCGGGTGAAGGCGATCGTCCTGTGCACGCCGTCGAACCCGACCGGCTCGGCGTACGCGGAGGAGCACCTGCGCCCGCTCATCGGCGTGCTGCGGCGCCATGACTGCTGGATCATCGTGGACGAGATCTATGCCGACCTCACCTACGACGGGTTCCGGCACGCGTCGCTCCCGGCCCTCGCCGAGGACCTCGCGCCGCGCGTGATCGTCGTCGACGGCGTCAGCAAGACGTTCGCGATGACGGGCTGGCGCATCGGCTGGAGCATCGCGCCGACCGAGGTCGCGCGGGCGCTCGACGTGGTCCAGGGGCAGAGCACCACGAACGCGGCGGCCGTCTCGCAGGCCGCCGCCGTCGCGGCGCTGAACGGACCTCGCGACGCGGTGTTCGCGATGCGCGCGGCCTTTGCCCGGCGGCGCTCGCTGATGGTCGAGGGGCTCAACGCGATCCCGGGGATACGTTGCCGGATGCCGGAGGGCGCCTTCTACGCGTTCGCGGATGTGCGCGGCCTCTGCGGCCGCTCGTTCCAGGGGAAGGCGCTCGCGGGCGACGAGGACGTGGCGACCTGGATGCTGGAGCAGGCGCACGTGGCATCGGTCGCTGGCACCCCGTTCGGGGCGCCCGGCTACCTCCGGTTTTCCTATGCGTGCGACGAGGACCACATCGACGCGGGCCTCGCCGCGATCCGGCGGGCCGTCGCGACGCTGGATTGACGGGCTGCGTCGCCGGCCTGCCCGCTCGACGGCGCGACCCGGGGGGCGCGGACGTGATCGCCTGCCTGATCCAACCGTTCCAGGGGCTGGGGCGCGAGGCGGCCCGGGCGATCGAGCCTCAGCGGGGGAGGTCAGACCGGCCTGCAGGGCTCACGACGGGCCGTTTTCTGGGGTCTCTCGAAGAATTCGACATTGGCAGCGACTTGTTCTTGTCGAACGCCGATGTCTGGGTTAAAAGCGCCACGTCTTTCCGAAACGGCCGGGTGACAACCGGCTGGAATCGGGCGCATAACTCAGCGGTAGAGTGCGTCCTTCACACGGACGAAGTCGCAGGTTCAAGTCCTGCTGCGCCCACCCCGATTCCCGTTCCTGGCGAGCTGAACCGTTGCCTCGTGCCACCCGAGTGGCTGTGCCGGTGCCGTCAGGCGTTGCGTAGCTGAGTCGACGCCTGGCGTCGTGTTCCGGGGCGGTGAGCGCGGAGGCTCGGCCAGCGCCGGGCGACCCGCGCGCAGCGACGACGCGGAGCCCGCGCCGGACCCGGAGCGCGCAGCGGCGAAGCGGGCTTCCGGCCGAGGCGAACGTCAGGGCGCAGCGCTCGCCGCAGGCGGGGCTGCTGCCGGCTTCTCGTTCTTGCGCTTCTCGATGACGCTGGCCGCCGCGCGCAGATCCTTGGCGACGGAGCCGCACTTGATGCAGCGACGCCGGGACCCGCAGCGCTGCGGGGTGAGATGGTGCTTGATGTAGTGCAGCGCGCGGACATCGCCCTCCTCGCGCGCCCTGGCGATCAGCGCCCTCGTGGGGCACTCCGTGAGCCGACGCAGGTCGTCGGCGACGAGCAGCGCGGGCGTCGCGAGCTGCCGCACGCTGCTGTCGAGCATCAGCCTGCTCGCGTTGTCCCTGATCCAGTCGCCGAACTTCGGCGCGGTCATCACCTCGTAGAGCAGGTCGGGACCGCGGCTCCCCATGTGCTTGGCCATCAGGTCGAGCGCCGTGAGGGCGACGTCCGGGGGGCCGTTGGCGACCCTCAGGAGGAGCTGCTTGAGCTCGTCATTCCCGGTCTCCTCGGGAGCGATCTCGAACAGCCGCTTCGCCGTGAGCAGCGCGGCAGCCGTCGCCTTCTCGCGCCCCTGCGTGAGCGCGAGCGCCCGGAGGACAGCAGGGTCCTCCGGATACCGCTGCGCGAGCGCGCCGAGCGCGGCGCTGCCCGCGGCCTTGGCGCTCTCGAGCTCTTCGGGCTGCGCGCGGGCGGGCTCCGCCTTGGCGGGGACCTCGGGCTCCGCGGACGCTGTCGTCGTCGGCTCGGGCGACGGCGGCTTGACGCTCTCGCCGCTGCTCGGCGCGGCGGGCGCCGCGGGCGCAGCGGGCCTCCGCGTCACGACGGCGCCCTGCTCGAGCGTCGCCACGTCCGCGGGGTTCCGCAGCGCGACGGCGCCGCAGACGAGGGCCGTCGCGGCCAGAAGGCCGAGCGCGGCCAGCGAGGCAGCCGTCTTGGGGCGGTTCAACCCTGACTCACCAGCGTGACTTCCCGAGCCGCTCATCGCAGCGACCTCTCCCGCGGGGAACGCGTGCCCTGGCCATCAACCGTAGGGATCGTCGTTCTTCGGCGGCCTGGGGGCCGCGGGCCTCGGCCTCGGCGTCGCCGGCTTGGGCGCCGCCGGCTCGGCCGTCGCCTTCGGCGCTGCCGGCTCGGCCGTCGCCTTCGGCGCTGCGGGCTCCGCCGTCGCCGTGGGCGCCGCGGGCTCCGCCGTCGCCGTGGGCGCCGCGGGCTCCGCCGTCGCCGCGGGCGCCTCGACGGTCGCCGTGGCGGTCGCGGTCGCCGTGGCGGTCGCGGTCGCGGTGGCCGTCGTTGTCGCGGCCGGAGGGGCCGTGTCCGTCGCCGCGGGCGCGGTCTGGGTCGGCTGAGGCTTCTCCTCCGGCGCCGCCACGGGCTGCTCCGGCGTGGCCGGCGCGGCCGGCGTTGTCGCGGCCGGCTTGGGGTCGCTCTGCCCGAAGACGAGCCAGAGCGCACCGCAGAGCGCCGCCGCGACCAGCAGGATCGTGAGCAGCCGTCCGGTGCCGCTGCTCTCCTCTTCCTGCGCGAGCGGGGCCTTGCCCGTGGCCGCGGCCTTCGCGGCGACCGCCTTCTCTTCCTTCGGCTTCGCCGCGGACGCCGCCGGCTTCGCCTTGGCCGGCTCCTCGACCGCCCTGGCTTCCTGGCGCGCAGGCCTGGCGGGCGGCTCCTCGACGGGCACCCCCTCCGCCGGCCTCTTGGCAGCCGCGACCTTCGCCGGCCTCGCCTCGGCTGCGGGCACGTCATCGCGCGCTTCCCGCTCGTTCGCGAGCTGGGCGACCGCCGCGACCGGCATGGCCGCCGGCTCGGCCAGCGGCTTCACCCGCTCTTCCCTCGGCGCCGGCGCGGGCTCGGGTTCGGCCTTCTTCGGCGGGGTGGCGATGAGCGGCTCCTTGGACGCGCCGATCTCTTCCAGCGACCCGCCGGCCTCCGCGAGCGCCTGCTTCAGCAGCTCGGCCGCCTGCTTCATCATCGTCCGCTCGTCGGGCGGCGGCATCTCCTTCTCGGGGTTCGTCTGCGGGAAGAAGCTGCCTCCTGCCTCGACGAGGTCGCCCTTCTTCATCGCCTCGCCCTTGCCCGCGTCGCCCTTCGGGCTCGCCCCGATCGCGCCAAGCCCGAGCATCGTCGACGCCCGTTTCACCTGCGCGGCCTTGGCGGCCGCGGGCTCCGCCTGCGGCGCGGGCGCGGGCGCCGCCGCGGGCTCCTGCGCCTCGTCGCCCAGATCGGTGCGGTCGGTGATCCCCGCCTCGAACGCCGACCCGGCGCCCTGCTGCGCGTCGACGAGCCGGGTGATCACGGCCTTGGACTTCTCATCGATCTTGATGAACTTCACGCCCATGCCGGACGGGTGCACGTCGCTCGCCTGCGCGGGCTCGCGCTTCCACACGACGCGACCGACGCCGGCGATGACGGCCTGCTCGTCCTGCAGCCGGATCTCGAACTTGAGCAGCGTGCCAGCGGGGAAGGGCGACGGCGTCTTGATGAAGATGCCGCCACGGCTCACGTCATGCGAGTGGTGCTCGATGAACTCGTCGACCGTGGCGCTCTTGTAGCGCACGGTCATCTGCAGCACTCTCGCTCGCGGATCTTTGCGTGTGTCCTGGGCCATCAGGGTAGAACTCCGGTCTACTTCGCGACTCGCTCCTGCGGATGTGGTCCGCATGTTACCCAAGGTTCGCCGCGAAGCCCAAAGGGTAACACGTGACGGTCGCTTTACCGAACGCAGCCGCGGGCTTCACCGGGCGAGCACGCTGTTCATGCGCGCGCGCCCTGCATCGCAGGCCGCGGTGATACGAGCTTCCGCGCGCGTCTCTCGTGATATGGTCGCGCCGACTGGAGAATGCGCCGGGATGGCTGTCCGGGACCACTTTCGCGTTCACGCGAGGCGACGCGTCGATCTTGGGGCGACGCTGCGCGATCGACAGTCGATCGCGGAGCACGGGGTGCGCATCCGCGATCTCGGTCTCGGCGGCGCCGGCATCGAGCTGTCCGAGGCTCAGCTCGCGTCGGAGCTCCTCGATCGCGAGGCGCCCGTGACGCTCGAGGTCGCCACGCCGAACCTGTGGGACCCGCTGAGCCTCCGCGGCCGCATCGCCTGGATCCGCCGCGGGGCGGCGGGGCGGCCGGCGCGCGCGGGCGTCCGCTTCGAGCACCACGACGCCGGCGCGCTCTACGCGCTCTACCAGT
The DNA here is from genome assembly GCF_051519835.1 of Sorangium sp. So ce176. Classification (NCBI taxonomy): domain Bacteria; kingdom Pseudomonadati; phylum Myxococcota; order Polyangiales; family Polyangiaceae; genus Sorangium; species Sorangium sp. So ce176. Next base: position 6,154,907 of record NZ_CP150371.1, on the reverse strand, counting down.
TGCTCGGCTCCGAACGCTTCGACCTCTAGCGCGAGGCGCGCCCGCTGCGGAGACGGGCCCATCTCGACGTTTTCGGTGCTCGGCGTACGTGAGTACGCCTCCGCGCCGAAAACGCCGATCTGGACCCGTCTCCTGTGCGGGCGCGCCTCGCGCTGCCGACCGGTGGTGGGGCGGGGGGGAGGGAGGGCGGCGGGGAGGAGATGGGGGACGGGCGTGTTCGACGGCGATGCGCGGCGAGAACGCGGAAGGGGGCCCGTCGCCTGCGCGGGGGCGCGTCGGGCCGCCGCGGGAGCGGGGTCGAAGAGAGACGGGCGTGCTGGGAGGGGGGCGGCGGGGGCTAGAGGGCGAAGACGGGGCCGATCGTCGGTGCGAAGACGAGGCCCAGGGTTGGCCACATCAGCATGACCTTCACCTCGGCAGACACACCCAGGTTCGGGGTGATGCCGTAGACCACACCAGCGCCGACGCCCGAGAAGTTCCGACCCGTGATCTGAAAGGCGTCGAGATCCTCGACGAAACGCGTGTCCGTCGGGCACCGGTTGCTGCCGTTGCCGTTCTGCAGCGATCCATCCTCGTTGCGGCGATCGCACACGTCCACCGGCACCGAGGCGTTCACCTGGGCAAGGCCGATCGGTGACAGGAAGGCATAGGGACGAAATCCGCCTTTCTCGACAATGCGATCTCCCAGGAAGAAATACGTGGCGCGAAGCTCCCCGTGGAGCGGCAGGAAGCTGAGCGCCTGGAGATGCGGGTTCTGCTTCTCGTCTCCCGTCCACGCCGGCGGCTCGTTCGTGGACGAAGGTGAGCCGCCGAAGGCGAACCCGAGCCGTGCTCCCACGAGGAACGGCAGATCCGCGAAGATCTGACGATCGTACGACAGCATCACGCGACCGCCCGCGGGGCTCAGACCCCCCTTGACCCCATTCGTGCCCGGGAGATCAGCCGGCTCGCCGTAGAACTGCTTGCCGTTGGTGCCCGGATAGAAGCAGGCGTAGGCGGCGTCGCTGCCAGAGCACACGTAATCCGTGCCGCGCACGAGGAGCAGGTCGAGCCCCCCCCAGAGGCCGATCACGTTGCGATTGCCCTTGCCCGACCCGGTCGAGGCGCCGCCGCCCTCGTCGCCCTGCTCGCAGGTCCCGTTCAGGCAGACAAGCCCGGACTGGCACTCCACCGTCTCCTCGCAGGTCGAGCCCCAGGCCTTGTCCCCGCGCTTGCCGCCGGCCTCGGGGCAGCCCGGCAGGCCAGGCGGGCAGTCCTCCTTCGCGGCGCACCGCTGCGGCGGCTCCTGGCCGGGCAACGAGGGCTCCGTCTCGATCTCGTTTTTGATCGGCACCCGGTGCGGCGCCTGCATCGAGCCGGCCGTGCCCACCGGATCGCCCGCCTCGTCCCTCAGGATCACGAAATACCGGATGTCGCCGGTCGTCGTGACGTCCTCGCACGGGATCTCGGCGCCGAAGCCGTCCCCGAGGCGCGGCATCTCCAGCGACTTCCACTTCGGCGAGCCGAACGGCCTGTACCGCAGCGTTGCCTTGGCCGCGTCGATCTCCTCCGGGACCTCGACGTAGACCGGCACCGGCGTGTTGACCGCCTGCTCGGCCACCGGCGTGTGCGGGACGTCGCCCGCCGCCTGCTTGGCCGGCTTCCCGCCGCTCGCGCCCGGCGCGTCCTCCGCGGCCGGCTTCCCGGCGCCGGACTGCACGTCTTTCTGGGCCTCCTTGAACGCCTGGGCCAGCTCGGTCGTCGTCAGCGCGTCGATGAGCGCCGCCTTCGGGTCGGCCTGGAGCGCCAGCACGAACTCCGATCTCGCCTGATCGAGCTTGTCGCCGCCGCCGTAGACCGTGCCGAGCGCGATGTGCAGCTTGCCGACCACCGGCCTCGTGCACGCGTTCTTCCCGCACCGCTTCAGGGCGTCTCTGAGCTTCTTCTCCGCCTTGTCGAACTCGACAGAGAGATAGTCGTCGTCCATCGCCTGGTTGTGCAGCTTCATCGCCTCCGCGTCCCTTTCACCGGCGGCGCCGGCCGCGGCCGGCGCGCCGAGGACGAACAGCGACGTCAGAGCGAAGGCGAGACGAGCGCGGCGTGAACGACGAAACAACACGGGGTCAGACCTCCAGGAAGTGCTGGGGACGAGCTCTTGCTTTCAGGAGCGGAGCCGCGGGCGGCTCCAGGACTGCGCGGTCGAGATCGGGCGTACCGAGGTACGCCCGGGCGGCGTGCTCGGGGCTGCCTGACTACTGCGGCGGAGGCGGGGCCGCCTCCGTGCGGACGAACTGCACGCGCCGGTTCAGGGCGCGGTTCTGATCGGACGTGTTCGGCACGATCGGCCGCTCCATCCCGTACCCGACCGACGTCAGCCGGGACTCTTCGATCCCCTTGGCCACCAGGTACTTCTTCACCGACGCAGCGCGCCGATCCGACAGCTTCTTGTTGTACGCCGCGGCGCCCTTGTTGTCCGTGTGCCCCTGGATCTCGATCTTGATCTTCGGGTTCTGCTGGAGGACCTCCACCACGGCGTCGAGGATCGGGAAGCTCTCGGGCCGGATCTTGTCCCTGTCGAACTCGAAGTGGATCTGCTGGGTGATCTTGATCTCCTTCTCGGTGACGATGACAAGGCTCGGCTTCTTCGGGCAGCCCGGCTTGTCTCCGCCGACCACGCCCGGCTCGTTCGGGCACTGGTCCTCGAGATCGACCACCGTGTCCTGGTCGTTGTCCGGCTCGGGGCAGCCGTCGGCGTCCTCGTAGCCGTCCGGATCCTCCGGGTCGTTCGCGCAGTTCTTGCCTGTGCTGTCCTTGTCGTTCAGGTCCGGGACTGTATCGAGATCGTTGTCGAGCTCGGGGCAGCCGTCCTCGTCGAGGTAGCCGTCCTTGTCCTCCGGCAGCAGCACGCAGCTGTCCTTGCTGTCGGTGATGCCGTCGCCGTCCGTGTCCGGGTCGTCCGGGCAGCCGTCGTCGTCCTGGAAGCCGTTCCATGTCTCGGCGTCGCAGGGGCACTTCTTGTCCTGCGGATCGAGCAGCCCGTCGCCATCGCAGTCGCCGGGCTTGGGCGGCGGCGCCTCCTCGATGAACCCGCGCTCGGCGCACTTCTGCGGCGGCGACAGGTCGTACGCGGCGTGCGTGTTCGCCTTCGCGATGTCGAGGTGCTCCTTCGCGCGGGCGAAGAAGCCCTGGTCGAGCTCGACCGTGGCGAACGAGAGGTGCGACTTCGCCATCGCCAGCTCGCGCGGCGCGCAGCGGAGCGCGCCGTTGCGCTCCGCCTGCTTCGCGATGGTGCTCAGCGCCTCGATGTCGCCGCGCATCACCGGCACCTGCGCGCACGAGAGGGCGGACCCCGCGAACGCCACGACGGCGACGACGCCGGCGCGACGAGCGCGGCGCGAGGAACGGCGCGTCATTCGAATGCTCATCGACCCGCGCCCTCGTGCGCCTGTTTCGACAGGGTGATCGCCTTGTCCGCGTGCTCCTCCGCGATGTCGGCGAAGTCGATCGCGTCGCCGTAGTCGGCGGCCGCGGCCTCTTCGCGCGCCTTCCAGAGGTGCTCTCGCGCGGTGTAGTACTCGTACGGCGCATACTTCGCCGCGCCGAGCGCCTCCGCCGTCTCGAGCTTGCTCGAGGCCGAGTTCGCGGTGAACGCGTAGATGGCACCGCCGCAGCCGCTCGTGAGAGCCGCCGCGAGCACCATGCCCGCGCATGAAATCAATGTCCCGAATCGCCGCCCGTGCGTCGTCACGATCGCAGTTCTTTCTGGAGCGGGCCCCTTGGACCGTCTGCCCGGTCGTCGCGACGCTACCAAGGGCGCTCGGCGCGCGTCAACCGGCTCGGGGAAGGGAAACGGAGGTTAGAGCTTCCGGTAGACGCCGACGACCACGCCGAGGAGCATCGCCGGCTTGAAGTCGCTCGCCCTGACCAGGATGGGCGCCATCGCCGCGTTCGCGGGCTGGAAGCGCACGTAGTCCTTCTCGGGGAAGAAATACTTCACGGTCGCCTCGTCGCCGATCAGCGCCACCACGATGTCGCCGCGCTGCGCGGTCAGCTGCCGGCGCACGAAGATGTAGTCGCCGCTGAAGATGCCCGCCTCGATCATCGAGTCGCCCGTGACGCGCAGGCCGAACACCTCGCGCCCGCCGCGCACGAGCGTCCGCTCGATCCGGACCGTATCGAGGACGTGCTCCTCGGCCAGGATCGGCAGACCCGCGGCGATGCGGCCGACGACAGCGATCTCGACGAGGTCGTCCTCCTGGTCGTTCGCAGGGGCCTCGCTGCCGCCGCCCACGAGCGCGCCGCGGAGCTCGGCGCCGCCGTTCGCGCCGCCGCCGTCCAGGTCGCGCGGGCGGAGGGCGCGCGACTTCATGTCCTCGCGCGTGAGGTAGCCCTTGCGCTCGAGCGCCCGGAGGTGATCGTTGACCCCGTTCGTCGAACGGATCCCCATATGCGCGCCGATCTCACGCAGCGTCGGCGGGTAGCCGCGCTCGTTGATCGACTGCCGGATATAGTGAAGCACCTGCTGTTGTCGCTCGGTGAGCCCCTGCATCGGGCGGAACCTACTGAACGGTTGGGTAGATGTCAAAAAAGTGTGGAGCTCCCTCTCCACAGGCCCGATTTCGCTAGGATTTTCCGGGCACCTGGGCGGGCTCTGCGGGCGCTCGCGCCTTCTCGGGGAGCGCCGCGCGGTGAGCCGCGGGGCGGGTCGAGCGTGCAGGGTGAACCGAAGGGCAGGGGGCCGTGATCAGGGCTGCTTCGCGAGGTTGCTCCGCGAGCTCATCGCCTGGCGGGGCTCGAGCATCGCCCGGATCTCGTCTCCGTCCGCGGCGGCGGCGAGCGCCTCCTCCAGCGTGATCATCCGGCGCTGGTAGAGCGACACGAGCGACTGGGCCATCGTCTGCATCCCGCTGCCGGCCTGGCCCATCTGCATCTGCGAGTAGATCTGGTGGAGCTTGTCCTCGCGGATGAGGTTCCGGATCGCCGCGTTCGGGATCATGACCTCCATCGCCATGACGCGCCCCGGGCCGTTCGCGCGCGGCAGCAGGAGCTGCGTCATCACGGCGACGAGCGTGAACGAGAGCTGCTGGCGCACCTGCGACTGCTGGTGCGGCGGGAAGACGTCGATGATGCGGTTGATCGTCGAGATCGCCGAGTTCGTGTGGAGCGTGGCGAACACGAGGTGGCCGGTCTCGGCGATCGTCAGCGCCGACTCGACGGTCTCGAGGTCGCGCATCTCGCCGACGAGCACCACGTCCGGATCCTGGCGCAGGGCGTAGCGCAGGGCGTCCTTGAACGACGCCGTGTCGGAGCCGATCTCGCGCTGGTTCACCAGCGAGAGCTTGTGCGGGTGCAGGTACTCGATCGGATCCTCGATCGTGAGGATGTGGAGCCGCTGCTCGGAGTTGATCTTGTCGATGATGCTCGCGAGCGTTGTCGTCTTGCCCGAGCCGGTCGGGCCTGTGACGAGCACGAGGCCGCGGGGCTTGGCGGTGATGTCGAGCACGACCGGCGGCAGGCCGAGCTCGTCGAAGTTCATGATCCGGAACGGGATCTGCCGGAAGGCGGCCGCCACGGCGCCGCGCTGCATGTAGATGTTGGCGCGGAAGCGGGCGAGCCCCTTCATGCCGAACGACAGATCGAGCTCGTTGCGCTGCTCGAAATGCGCGACCTGCTCCTCGCTCAGCACCGAGTAGCAGAGCTGCCTCGTGTCGGCGGGCATGAGCGGCGGGAGCTTCAGCGGCACCACCGTGCCGTCGATGCGCAAGAGCGGCGGCGTGCCGCTCGTGATGTGCATGTCGCTCGCGCCCTTCTCCACCATGGCGCGGAGGAGCTGCTGGAGCGTGTACCGGAGGCCCTCCTGCTGTCCGACGAGCTCGGTGGTCATACGCTCAGTCCCCCATCGTCACGCGGCCGACCTCCTCGGTCGTGGTGACGCCCGCGAGCACCTTCTCGATCCCGCTCATCCGGAGGGTCAGCATCCCGCCCTTGATGGCCGCGGCCTTGAGCTCGGCCGTGGACGCGCCCTGGAGGACCATCTCCTTCAGCGCGTCGGTGAAGCGCATGACCTCGTAGAGCGCGACGCGGCCCTTGTAGCCCGAGCCGTTGCACGTCTTGCAGCCCGCGCCGCGCACGAGATCCGCGCGCGCCACCTGCTGCTCGGTGAAGCCGAAGTCGAGGAGCACCCTCGGGTCCACGCGCAGCGGGACGCGGCAGTCGGAGCAGATCTTGCGCGCGAGGCGCTGGGCGAGCACGAGGTTCACGCTGGCCGTGATGAGGAACGGCTCCACGCCCATGTTGAGGAGGCGCGAGATCGTCGACGGCGCGTCGTTCGTGTGCAGCGTCGAGAGCACGAGGTGACCGGTGAGCGCCGCCTTGACGGCGATCTCGGCCGTCTCGAAGTCGCGGATCTCGCCGACCATGATGATGTCCGGGTCCTGCCGGAGGAAGGACCGCAGCGACATCGCGAAGTTCAGCCCGATCTCGTCGTGCATCTGCACCTGGTTGATGCCGTGCAGGTTGTACTCGACGGGATCCTCGGCGGTGCTGATGTTCGAGCCGGTCTGGTTGAGCTCCGAGAGCGCCGAGTAGAGCGTCGTCGTCTTGCCGGATCCGGTCGGGCCGGTGACGAGGACCATGCCCCACGGCTGGCCGATCGCCCACTTGAAGTCCGCGAGCGGCTTCGGGTCGAAGCCGAGCTTCACCATGTCGAGCTGGAGGTTCGACTTGTCGAGCAGGCGGAGGACGATCTTCTCGCCCCAGATCGTCGGCAGCACGGAGACGCGGAAGTCCATCTCCCGGCCCCTGCCCATCTTCAGCTTGATGCGGCCGTCCTGCGGGAGCCGCCGCTCGGCGATGTCGAGCGAGCTCATGATCTTGAGGCGGCTCGCGATCGCGTTCTTCAGCTTGATCGGCGGCTGCATCTCCTCCATCAGCACGCCGTCGATGCGGTAGCGCACGCGGAGCTTCTTCTCGTACGGCTCGACGTGGATGTCGCTCGCGCCCTTCTTGATCGCGTTCAGGAGGATCGCGTTGACGAGCCGGACCACGGGCGCGCCCTCGGCGGCCTTCTCCAGCTCGAGGACGTTCAGATCGTCGGCCTCGACCTGGAAGCCGACCTCCTCCTCGCCGAACTCGCTCAGCACCTCGTCGTACGAGGGCCCGACGTTGTAGGCGCGCTCGATCGCCTCGGTGATGCCCGTCTCCGACGCGACGACGGGCTCGACGTTGAACCCCGTGAGGAACTTGATGTCGTCGATGGCGTGGAGGTTCGTCGGATCGGCCATCGCGACGACGAGCGCCGTCCCCGAGCGGGAGATCGGGATGATCTTGTGCTTCTCGCAGACATCGCGCGAGACGAGGCGCGAGACCTCCGCGTCGATCTCGTACTCGTCGAGGGCGACGGCCGGGACGCGGTACTGCGTCGAGAGGAAGCTCGTGATCTCCCCGTCGGAGATGTACCCGAGCTTGGCGAGCGCGTAGCCGAGGTTCTGACCGGTCTTGCGCTGCTCTTCTTGGGCTTGCCTGAGCTGCTGGAGGCTGATGAGCTTTTCGCGGACGAGCAGCTCGCCGAGGCGGTTGGTTGTCGACATCGAGGCCGCAAATCCTGCGGGCGGCGAGGAGGAGAGTCAACGCTGGCGGTTGGGGCGGACGCGCATCAAGGGTAGGATGTCGGATGGCGAGGATGGCGCTGCGTGAGTCTCTTTGAGTGGTTCGGGCTCAGGCGGGGGGACAGCCGACGCAGGGCGGCAGAGGCCAAGGAGCTCGCCGGCGACCTCGCGGGGGCAGTGGAGCTGTACGTCGAGGCGGGGATGCCCGACGACGCCGCCCGGGTCCTCCTCCTCCGCGCCGACGCCGAGCGGAGCGTCGAGAAGCGGATCGCCTTCTGCGCCACGGCTTCCCGGACGGCGGAGAGCCCCGAGCTCCGGCGGGCGGCGCTCGGGCGCAAGGCGCTGCTCGCGTTCGACCTGGTGCGCGCCCGGGGCGCGAGCGCCATGCGGAGCGAGGTGCTGGCGGTCGCGCGCGAGCTCGAGGCGGCGGGCGAGCTCGAGCGCGCGGCGGACGCGTACGCCCTGGTCGGCGACAGCGAGTCGGAGACGCGCGTCCTGGCCGCCGCGGGCGCGATCGACCGGCTCGAGGAGCGTCTCCGCGTCTCGATGACGGCCGAGCGGGACCAGCGCGAGCTCGCGGCGGCGCTGCGGAAGATCGCGGACCTCGACCGGGTGGCGGAGCGCCGCGAGGCGATCGCGGTGGCCGAGGCGTGGCTCGGGGGCAGCCGCGACGGCGAGCGGGTGACGGACGCGCTGCGCGCGATCCGCGCGCGGCTCCTCACCGGGCCGCTCCTCACGATCGAGCTCGGCGGCGCCCTCCTGCGCTGCGCGCTCGGCGACGAGGTCACGATCGGCCGCGGCGAGGCGACCCTCGTTGTCGCGTCCCGCGCGGTCAGCAGGACGCACGCGCGGATCCGGCGCGGCCCGTCCGGCATCGAGGTCGAGGATCTCGGGACGCGCAACGGCACGACGCTCGCGGGCGCGCGGCTCACCGGGGCGCTGCCGGTGGGCCGCGGGGTGCAGATCCTGCTCGGCGGGGAGGTGCCGTGCGCGATCGCGCCCGGGACCGGGCAGGGCTGCGTGGTGGAGCTCGCGGGCGAGCGCTTCTCGGTGCCGCTCGGCGACCTGCCGGTCGGGCCGTGGCGGATCCGCCTCGAGCGCGCCGCCGCCTCCTCGTTCGTCGCGCTGAAGACGCCGCCGGGGGCGCCGCCGCCGTTCCTCGGCGACTACCAGCTCGCCCCGTCCGTCGAGCTCTGCGCCGGCGACGCGATCGCCGCGTCGCGCGGCGGGGCGCCGGTCTTCCGGATCCCCGCCGGCGGCCAGGCGCCGGCGGCGCGGCGCGACGGCGGCGCGGAGGGCGGGCCGGCGTGAGCCTGTGGCGGCGGCTCAAGGAGCGGCTCGGCGTCGCCACGCCCGGCGGCGGCGCGCCGGCGGACGCCGGCGGCGGCGCTGCGCCGGACGCGCCGGACGCGGACGAGCGCGCGGATCCGGCGCGCGCGACGAGGGGGTCGGCGCCGCCGCGCGCGGCGGCGCGCCCGGCGCGCAAGGACGGCGTCGACGACATCGCGCGCCTCCGGAGCGCCGGGTCGCGGGACGGACCCTCGACGGACGAGGTGATCGCGGTCCTCCGGCGCGCGCGCGGCACGCTGCGGGAAGCGGAGGCGGTGGCGCACCTCGTCGCGGCGATGGAGGAGCGGGTGCTGCCGGATCCGGTCCGGGTGGCGTGCGCCGATCTCCTCGCGGCCCGGGGCGACGAGCTGGGCGCGCTCTCCGTGCTCGAGGGCGCGGCGGCGTCACGGGAGCGCGGGGGCGCGTCGCGCGCGCGGCCGGTGTCCTCGACCGAAGGGCTCGTCCTCGCGGCCGACCTGTACGCCTCGCTGGGGCAGCTCCCGCGCGCGGTCGGCGCGATCGAGCGGGTGCTCGTCCGGGAGATCGGCGCGCCCGGCGCGCGCGAGCGCCACCAGCGCTGGCGCGCGGCGCTCGGCGCGGAGCGGCCCGCGGCGGCGCGCGTGGAGGACGTGACGGTCGTCGCGCCCTCGGCGGCCAAGACCCCGTTCCGCCTGCTCCGCGAGGTGGCGCGCGGCGGCGCCGGGGCCGTCTACGAGGCCGAGGACGAGGTGCTCGGCCGGCGCGTCGGGTTCAAGGTCTACCACGGGCGCGGCGCCGACCGGACGCACGTCACCCGCGAGGCGCGGCTCGCCGCGGCGCTCGCGGGCCCCGGCGTCGTGCGGGTGTTCGACGCGGATCCCGACGAGGGATGGATCGCGCTCGAGTGGATCGCGCGCGGCTCGGTCCGGGACGCGCTCCGCGCCGGGGACGCGGCGGCGCTCGCGCCGGTCGCGCGGTGGGCGCGGCCGCTCGCGCGCGCGCTCGCCCGCGTCCACGAGCGCGGCTACGTCCACGCCGACGTCAAGCCGGCGAACGTGCTGCTGCGCAACGTCGGCGAGCCCGTGCTCAGCGACTTCGGTCTGGCCAGGCCCCGCGGCGCGCCGTCGGCCGGCGGCAGCCCCGGCTACGTCTCCCCGGAGCGGCTCGCCGGCCGCCCGAGCGACCCGCGCGACGACGTCTACGGCTACGGCCGCGTGCTCGAGGACGTCCTCGTGCGCCTCGAGGCGCTCGGGGTCGAGGGGCTGGCGGCCTGGAAGGAGCTGTCGCTGCGGTGCCTTGGCCCCGACGACGAGCGGCCGGCGGACGGCGCCGCGCTCGTCCGGGCCGCCTGCTGAGCGCCGCGGCGGCTCAGCAGGTATCGAGGCAGCGCATGTACTCCTCGAAAGCGGCCGCGTCCGTCCCGTCGAACGCGCCGCAGGGCACCTCCGCGGCGCACTCCGAGGCGCACCGGACGTCGCCCTCGCACGACGCCTCGCTCGAGGCGCCGCCGCCCTGGTAGCCGCACTCCTCCGTGTGTTCAGCGGCCTCATCGCACACGCTGCCGCAGCCCGACGCGAACGCGACAGCGACCGCGACAGCGATCGACGCGGCGCGCGCTCTTCCGGAGCTGCCGGGCGCTTCCGTCCACCAACGACCCCTGCCTCTGCTCATGGGTGCTCTCTCCCGGAGTGATGTCTCTGCGGGGGACCTTACTGCGGCGGAGTTGCGCGCAGGATGGCAACTCGCTTCGCTTCGGGCGCGGCCCTGGGTAGATTGCTCGCCTACATGCGCGCACGCAACGAGGAGAGGGCGGGCTGATGCGCCTGGCGATCGTCGCCACGCCGAGCTTGCACCGCGATCAACGACCGGCTCCAGGCTCGCTCGACGGTGATCTCATCCGGGCCCGCCTCTCGCTGGACGACGCGGGCTTCCGGGTGATCGACGTGGATCCTGGCCGGGATCTCGCCGAGCAGCTCGACGCGATGTTCGACGAGCTCGTGGCGACGAGGAGGACGCTGGTCGACGCCGACGAGGCCGCGCGCGACGAGGCGTCCACGCTGCTCCTCTTCTACGCCTCGAGCGCTGTCGCGCTGTCGCCGGACGGGGAGCTCTTCCTCTGCCTCGACCCCGAGAACCCGGGCGTGGGCGACGCGCTGAGCGACGTCGCCGCGGTGTTCCGCGATCGCGCGCGCGGCGAGGTGCTCTTCGTCATCGAGTGCCATCACGCCCCTGGCGCGACCTCTCGCGCCGTCGTCGCCGCGGCGGAGCGGGCGGTGGCGTCCGCCGAGACGGGCATCGAGCTGCTCGCCGCGGCCCACCCGATCGGCTCGCTCGACGCGGACCTGCCGTCGGTGCTCACCCGCGCCTTCGTCGAGCACCTCGACGAGGCCGAGCCGGAGCGCGGCCTCACCGCCGGCGCGATCGCCCGCCGCGTCCAGGAGAGCCCCGCGCTCGCCGGCGCCATCCCGTGCTTCGCGCGCGGCCAGGGGCGGGGCTCCTTCTTCGTGCTCGTCCCGCGCGGCGGCGTCCCGGGCGAGGTCCCGGCGGAGGGCCCCGCGGCCGCTCCGCCCGACGCCGCGGGCGGGGAGCACGCCGCCACCACGCCCGCGCCGGCGCCGGACGATCCGGTCGCCCAGTACCTCGCGGTCGGCGACACGCTCATCGCCGCGTCGGACCTCGAGGGGGCGCTCACGGCGTACAAGAAGGCGCTCGCGCTCGTGGGGACCGCCCAGCGGGACGCGCGCGCGGAGGTGTACGTGCGCATCGCGCACGTGAGGTGGCGCCAGGAGCGGCACCCTGAGGCGATCGAGGGCTTCGAGAAGGCGCTCGCGCTCGCGCCCGAGCACCGCGCTGCCCTCGAGGCGCTGGTCGAGGTGCGCCTCGCCGCGCGTGACTTCGCCGGGCTGCGCACCGCCGAGGAGCGGCTCCTCTCGCGGATCGAGGGGGACGCCGACCGGTTCGGGCTGCTCGTCCAGTCCGCCGAGCGCTGGGAGATCATCGCCGGGGACACGGACCGGGCGCGGGAGCTCCTGGAGCGGGCGCGGGAGCTCCGCCCCGTCGAGCCCTCCGTCCTGCGCAGCCTGGGCCGGCTCTACGAGGAGGCCGGCGACGTCCAGGCGTCGCTCGACGCGCGCCGCGACCTCATCGAGCTCGTGGAGGACCCGCGGCAGCGGGCGGTCTCGCTCCTGGAGCTCGCGTGCGCGGCGATCCAGGGCGAGGCCCGCGCGACATTGACCGAGGTCACGCGGGAGCAGGCCGGCATCGAGCTGCTGGAGCGCGCGCTGGACGCCGATCCCACGCTGCTCGATCCGCTCGCGCTCATCGCGATCCTCCTCTCGGCGCGGCAGGAGTGGGGCGAGCTGGAGCTCGCGTACCGGCGCATGCTCGACCGCGCGCAGCGCATCGCCGACCCGCGCACGCGCAGCGACGTCGTCTGGGAGCTGTGCCGCCGCCTCGGCCTGCTCTTCCGCGATCACCTCGAGGATCCAGGCTCCGCGCTGGAGGCGTTCGAGGGCGCGGTGGCCGAGAGGCCGGACGACGTCGCGGGGCGGGTCAGCGCGGCGTCGCTCGCGCGCAGCGCTGGCCGGTTCGAGCGCGCGGCGGCGCACCTCCAGGCCGCGGCGGTGCTCGATCCCGGGAACGTCCAGGTGTTCCACGACCTGTTCGACACGTTCCAGAAGCTGCGGCGCACCGATCAGGCCTGGGCCGCGGCGAGCGTGGCCGTGTACCTCGACGCCGCCGAGTCGCGGGAGCGCTTCCTCTTCGAGGAGCACCGGCCGGCGGGCCTGGTGCAGCCCGAACGCGGCTTGAGCGCCGGGGCGTGGGAGCTCCTGCGCGCGGCCGATCGCGATCGCGCGCTCGAGGAGGTGCTCGCGTCCGTCGCCGACGCGGCGATCCGCGCCCGGCTCGCGCAGCGGGCGCGGGAGAAGAAGCTCCCCCGGCTCGATCCGGCCGCGCGCGCCGACGCGGAGCGGAGCGCGGCGGGCGTGGTGCGCCTGTTCGCGTGGGCGAGCCGGTGTCTCGGGATCGCCACGCCGACGATCTACTTCCTCAAGGACGCGCAGATCGGGGTCGCCGCGGTGCCGGTGGGCGAGCCGAGCGTCCTCGTCGGCGGCGAGGCGCTCCGCGGGCGGACGGCCGCCGAGCTCGCGTTCCTGGTGGGCAGCCACGTCGCGTACCACGTCGGCCCGCACCGCCTGCTCCTCCATTTCCCGTCGCTCGAGGAGCTCGGCGTCTGCCTGGCCGCGGCCGTCAAGCTGACGCGCCCCTCGGAGCCCGTCCCTGCCGAGATCGAGGCCGCGGTGCTCTCGTTGATGCCCTTGCTCGACCAGGAGCTCACGGAGATCGAGCGTGACGCGCTGGAGGCGGCGGTGTTCGAGCTCTACGAGATCCGCGCGCCGCTCGATCTCGCGCACTGGGCCGGCTCGGTGGAGCGCTGCGCTGCCCGTGTCGGCTACCTCTTGACCGGCGAGCTCCCGGTCGCGGCGTCGTCGCTCTCGCGCGCGGACGCGCCGGGCGTGCTGACGGCGGAGGAGAAGATCGGCGACCTGCTCTCGTTCACCGTCTCGGACGCCCACCACGCCCTGCGCGAGGAGCTCGGCGTCGCCATCCAGCCCTAGCGCTCGCCGCGCCAGCCAGCCGTGGCGCGCGCCGCGCGCTCAGCGCCGGCGCGCCGCGCGCCCTCACCGCTTGCCCTGCAGGTAGGCGAGGTACGCGTCGTGGTTCGGCGGGCGGTCGAGGAAGCGGGCGACGAGATCTCCTGCTTCGACGCCGCCCCCCTTGGCGAGCACCTCGTCGCGGAAGGCGCGCGCGACCGCGGGGTTCAGCAGGCCTTCCTGCTGGAAGCGGGTGAGCACGTCGCGCGAGAGCGAGAGGGCCCACTGGTAGCCGTAGTACCCCGCGTCGTACGTGATGAGGTGCCCGAAGCTCGACTGCAGGTGCGTCCCCTTCACGAAGGCGAACGACTCGTTCGCGCGCTGCGCTTGCTCCACGACAGCGGTCGTGTCGAAGCCCGGCTCGCGCGCGTGGAGCTCCAGATCGATCGCCGCGAGGGTGAGCTGCCGCTGCGTCGCGAGCGCTCGCCCGAAGCCCCGCGCGCGCGTCATGGCCTGGAAGAGATCGTCCGGGATCTTCTCGCCGGTCGCGTGGTGCCTCGCGAACAGATCGAGCACGTCGCGCGACCACGCCCACTCCTCGAACATCTGGCTCGGCGCCTCCACGAAGTCGCGCACGGTCGCCGTCCCCGAGTAGGAGGCGAGCTCCGAGCGCGTGAGCAGGTGGTGCAGCACGTGCCCGAACTCGTGGAAGAACGTCACCACGTCCTCGTGGGACATGAGCGCCGGCTGCGCCCCCGGCTTCGGGAAGTTGCACTCGAGCGCCGCGATCGGGGTCTGCCACGACCCGTCGTCGAGCAGCTTCGCCGTCCGCACCGAGAACATCGCCGCGTGCTTGTACTTGTCGGGCCTGCTGTAGAGGTCGAGGTAGAATTTCCCGATCGCCTTCCCCTCGGAGCGCACCTCGTACGCTGTCACGTCGGGGTGCCAGGCCTTCGCGGGCACCTCCCTGTACTCCAGGCCGTACATCCGCGCGGTGATGTCCATGAGCCCCTGCTTCACCGCGCCGATCTCGAGGTAGTCCGAGAGCGCCTGCGAGTTGAACTGGTACCTGGACGCGCGGACCCGGTCTTCGAGGAAGTAGCGCTCCGAGGGCGGCAGCTTGTCGCGCGGCTTGCCCCCGAGCCGCGCGTGCTCCTTCATGAGCTCGGCGAACTCGGCCTTGGCGGGCTCCTTCAGCGCGGCCCGGACCTGGTCGAGGAAGCCGCGCACGGCGCCGCTCGTCTTCGCCATCCGCGGCTCGATGGCGTAGTCGGCCCAGCTCTTGTAGCCGAGCATCTTCGCCTTCTCCGAGCGGAGCGCGAGCAGGCGCTCGAGCAGCTTCACGTTCTTCTCGCCGCCGCGGTTCGTGAACAACACGTAGAGGTCGAGCGCGGCCTTGCGATCCTTCGCGTAGGTCACGAACGGGAAGAAGTCGGGGTAGTCGGTGGTGATCTCGACCTTGCCGTTCGCCTTGGGCGGGTGCTTCGCCACGTACTCCTTGGGCAAGCCCTCGAGCGAGGCGGGCGCGATCTCGATCGACCCGAGCGACGCGGACAGGTTCGACATGAATTCCTGCCCGATCCGGGTGATCTGCTCGTTCACGTCGCGGAGGCGTTGCTGCCGGTCATTCGGCAGCGACAGCCCGTTGCGGCGGAAGTCGCGCAGCACGTCGGAGAGGAGCCGGGCCCGCTCCCCCTGGAGCGCCTCGCGCGTCTCGGTCTTCTCGGCGTACGCCTTGATGACGCCGGCGAGATCGGCGTCCAGCCACATCGCGGTCGTGAACCTGTCCACCTTCGGCTCGCAGAGCCTGGCGGCCTCTCGCACGGCGGCGTCCGGGTGCGCGACCCCCATCAGGTACGGGAAGTCGCCCGCGCTGTTCACCTCGAGCACCGCGCCGTCGAACCGCCCGAGCGTCGCGGCGTACGTGAGCTTCTCCGGCGGCGCCTCCTTGAGCGCCCTGATCGCGTCGAGGTGCGCCTCTGCCGCGCTCAGGTGGTCATCGCAGAGCTGCTTCACCCCGCCCGCGGTGATCCCCACCGCCACGGGGTCGAACTCGGCGCGCGCAGGCGTCTCGGGCGGCGCCGTCGTCGCCGCGGGCGAGGCCGTCCCCGGCGCCGCGCTGCCGGGCCCGGGCGGCGAGGGCACCACGGCGGTCGGTGGACCGGCGCTGCAGGCGACGAGCAGGAGGATCGAGAGGAGCGCGCCGGGCGCGGGCGAGTGACCGACCTTCATGGCGGTCCGCCTATATCATGGGTCGTCCGCGGGCTCGGCGCGCCGCCGATGGAACCGGCGGGACAACCTCAAGCGGACGGCCGGCGGTGTGTCGGCCGGGGCCCGGCGGCGCCGGCTCCGGGAGGGGGCGCGGCGCCGCGAGCGTCGGATCCTCAGTCGGCGCCCGGGATGAAGCCAAAGACGCAGTCGTAGCTGCGGCTCGCCACATCGGCGGCGGGCGTGCCGGCCGACACCAGGGCGATCAACCGGTTCTCCGCGGGGCTCGCCGGGAGATCAACCCCCGTGATCTCCAGGTCCGCCGTCTCGCTCTCGGTGGCCGTGTAGTCGCTGCCGATCTCGGTGCCATCGCCGTTCAGCAGCGTGAGCGTGAACTCGCGCAGCCCGGAGCCGTGGCGCTGCGCTCCGCAGAAGGCGGATACCTTCCATGTCGCGTCCGCGCCCTCGGGCACCGGCAGCGCATAATGGTCGGCGTCCGGGGTCACCGCCTCAGAAAGCTCGCCGTCCACGGTGTAGACGAGCCCGCCCCCGCCGATTTCGAAGGAGTACAGATCGCCCTCTGGCGTCGTGGCGAGGTTGTTGGTCAGGTCCTCGGCCTCGCGGCCGGAGATCTCCAGTCGGTTGTGAAGGAGAACGTAGAAGTCGTTCGCCCCCACTTCTCCCTGCGGGCGCTTGACGAAGACCAGGTACTCGGCCTCCGCGCCGGCCTTGACAGGAACCTCGATGCTGCCGCCCTTCGACGGGTCGATCTTCGCGTACGGGGTGGTCAGATCCGCCGCGTCGAACACGGTGATCTCACTGACATCCACCGTCGAGCCGCTGCCGTCGGCTCCGGGCGGGGCCGAGAGGAGGAACGTCGCCTTGAGCCCGTGCTCGGAGGCGGGCGTCTCCGGCAGCGTGAACGAGTAGACGTCGACGTCCGTCGCGGTCTCGAAATCGCCGATCAGGAACGTCGTGTAGTATCCCGTGTCGTCGTCCAGCGCCTCGTAGTGGAGCGGCAGGGCCTGCGCTTCCTCGTCGTTCGGCTCCCTGTCCTCGATGAGGCTGTCGTCATCGGCGGCGGCCGCGTCGAGCGACGAGATGCCGATTGCGTAATCGAAGTTCTCGATCCCGTCGGCGGGCGCGCAGCTGCTCGCGCCCAGCGCGGACGTGCACTCCTCGACGAGGAGGTAGTAGTCGCCGTCAGCGGGCAGGACGGTGATGAGCCGGCTGTCGTTGCCGTCCTGAGGCGGATCGTCGTTCCGGGCGATCTGCTCGCCTTGCGCGTCGAGCAGCGAGACGACCAGATCGGGATACCGCGGATCGTTCTCGTCGGCTTCCGGCTTCGCGTCGGTCAGGACGTACAGGACCTGCCCCTTGGTCCCGGTGAAGCGGTAGAAGTCCTGGTCTGCGTCGACCGGATCGAGCGTCTCCTGCACTGCGTCTGCGTCGATCTCGATCGACTCGGCCGTCTCGATGCTGTCGTTCCCATCCCCTTCCTCGCCTCCGGCACCGGTGGTGGTGACGCTGTTGCTCGTCGAGCTCGACGTCGTGGAGCTCGTGGCCCCTCCCGCTCCTCCGGTACCGCTCTCGCCACCGACACCTTCGTCATCGCCGCCGCATCCCGCGGCGGCCGCCGCGATCGTGCCGAGCACGAAGCAACCCAGGACATAAATCGATCTCATGGTACCTCCAGCGTCTGCTGCTCTACAGCAGTGTCTGCTGTATTCTTGTTGGAACAGTGCACCTACACCGCAGTCGGTCCAACGTGCCATGAAAGCGCAAGGTTTCGTCGGCCGGAACTCTGGAGCATCGGAAAGGATGAATGCTGCTCTACAACGTCATCTCGATGACCATGGAAAGTGGGCTGTAGAGCCCGGTGAGCAGCACCTGAGATGATGATGGCTCTGCGCCTGACGTCCTAAGGAGATTCCCAGTCTTGACTCACGAGCTCACCGATGCTGGCGCACCATGGTTGTTGCGGCTGGTTCATGGGTTCGATCCATCGCCAGCGCTGCGCGCTCCCCTCCAGGTGGGCGGCCGCGCCGCCCGACGCGCGGTCGCCCTGCTGCTCGCCGCTCGCCGCCGGCTCCGCAGCGTGCTCCGATGGCGGCTGGAGCCTCCCTGCCATGCATCGTCCCGCGCTCTTCTTCGCCCTGCTGCTCTCCTCTTTCGCCTCGGGTTGCGCGGGCAGCGACCCCTGCGAGGTCGTCTGCGCCAAGAACGCCGAGTGCCAGCCCGATGGCCCCGGCAAAGAGACATGCACCGCCCTGTGCGTGGAGCTGTCCGACCGCGCGTCCTATGCGGACGCGATCGAGCACCAGGCCGCGTGCTACGAGGAGGACGACTGGTCCTGCGATTCGCTCGCGAGCGGCGCCTGCGACTACTCGCCCGAGGATTGAGCGGCGAGGCGCTCCGCCCGCTGACGCGCGCCGCGCGTCTTACTCCGCTGCCATGAACGGGTAGGCGACGGCGCGCGACGGCGCGAACGTCTCCTTCACGACCCGCGGCGAGACCCAACGGAGCAGGTTGAACAGGCTGCCCGCCTTGTCGTTCGTGCCGGAGGCGCGCGCGCCGCCGAACGGCTGCTGCCCGACGACGGCGCCCGTGGGCTTGTCGTTGATGTAGAAGTTGCCCGCGGCGAAGCGGAGCGCGTCGCTCGCCCTCTCGATGAACGCCCGGTCCCGCGCGAACACCGCGCCGGTGAGGCCGTACGGCGACGTCTCGTCGCAGAGCGCGAGCGCGCTTGCCTCCTCGCCGTCGGGGTAGATCCAGGCCGTGAGCACCGGCCCGAACAGCTCGTCCGTCATCAACGCGTGGCGCGGGTCCGCGGTCTCGACGAGCGTCGGCTCGACGAACCAGCCGTCGCTGCCGTCGTGCGCGCGCGCGCCGCCGCCGCACACGAGCGAGCACGCCGGGCCCCTCTTCGCCGCGGCGATCCGCTCGGTGAGCCGCGCGTGCGCGCGCCCGTCGATCACAGCGCCCATGAAGTTGCGGAAGTCGGCGATGTCGCCCATGCGGATCGCCTGGACGTGGCCGACGATCCGGTCCTTGAGGGCCGGCCAGAGCGAGCGGGGGATGTACGCGCGCGACGCGGCCGAGCACTTCTGCCCCTGGTACTCGTAGGCCCCCCGGACGAGGGCCACCGCGAGCGCGTCGACGTCGGCGCTCGCGTGCGCGAAGACGAAGTCCTTGCCGCCGGTCTCGCCCACGATGCGCGGGTAGCTGCGGTACCGCCCGATGTTCTCCCCGATGCGGCGCCAGATCGACTGGAAGACCGCGGTCGATCCGGTGAAGTGGATGCCGGCGAAGTCCGGGTGATCGAGGCAGGCGTTCGAGACGAGCTCGGGCGGACCCATGACGAGGTTGATGACGCCGGGCGGGAGCCCCGCCTCGATCAGGAGCTCCATCACGAAATGCGCCGAGTACAGCGCGTTCGCCGACGGCTTCCAGACCACGGTGTTGCCCATCAGCGCCGGGGCCGCGCACAGGTTGCCCGCGATGGCGGTGAAGTTGAACGGCGTCGCCGCGAAGACGAAGCCCTCGAGCGGGCGAGGCTCGGCGAAGTTCCAGTTGCCGGGCGCGCTCGACGGCTGCTCCGAGGCGATCCGGTGGGCGAAGTGGACGTTGTAGCGGAAGAAATCGATGAGCTCGCATGCCGAGTCGATCTCCGCCTGGTACGCCGTCTTGCTCTGCCCGAGCATCGTCGCCGCGTTGAGCAGGGGGCGGTACCGGGTCGCGAGCAGCTCGGCCGCCTTGAGGAACACGGCGGCGCGCGCCGTCCACGGCGTCCTCGACCAGGCGGGGTGCGCGCGCCTGGCGGCCTCGATCGCGCGCGCCACGTGCTCGGCGCCGCCCTGGTGGGCGCGGGCGAGCAGGAGGTCGCGCCTGTGCGGCGCGCGGACTTCGTCGAGCGCGCCGGTCCGGACCGCCTCGCCGCCGATGACCATCGGGATCTCGATCGTCTCCCGCGCCCTGCGATCGAGCTCGGCCTTGAGGGCCGCGCGCTCCGGGCTGCCAGGGGCGTACGCGAGGACGGGCTCGTTCTGGGGGATCGGGGGCGCGGTGATGGCGTCGATCATGGCGCGAGTCTAGCGGGGGACCCGCGGGCGCGCAGCGCTCCGGCGCCGCCGCGCGTCGTCATCGAGGGTCGCGGCGTGAGCCGGATGGCCGTGCAGGCGAGCGCTCGCCGCATTTCACGGATGCCATGTTTCAGGAGCCGCCTGCCTTGGGCAGCGTCCGCGCCGCCGCTACGATCGCGGGATGCGCGAGCTCCGCACGCCGCCTGATGCGATCCTCGATCCGATCACGGGAGCAGCGCGCGTCGGCTCCTACCGGGGCGAGCTCCCTCGCGTCGATCTGACGCCGCTCGCGCCGCGGAGGCGCGACCGGCTGCTCAAGCACAAGCGGTGGACCTACGTGGCGATCGTGTCGGACGAGGTCTTCATCGCCGCCGCTGTCGTGCACCTCGGCTACCTCGCGAACGCGTTCGGCGTCGTCTTCGACAAGGTGGGCCGGAGGCTGCTCGTGGACCGCTCGACGCTCGGCCCTCCCTTCGCGGCGAGCGTGGGCGACGTGGGCGGCGAGGGCAGCTCCGCGCGCGCGTGGATGCCGCGCGGGCGCGTGCGGATCGAGCGCCCGCGCGGCGAGGCGAGGATCACGGTCACCGCGGCGTTTCGTGGCGTCGATCTGCGCGCGCGGCTCGACACCAGCGCGGCGCCGCCGGCGATCTCGGTCGTCGCGCAGGCGCCGGGCGGCGCGCTGATCGCGACCGAGAAGCGGCAGCTCCTCGGCGTCGAAGGCGAGGCGTCGGTGCTCGGCCGTCGGATCTCGCTCGACGGCGCGCTCGCCAGCTACGACTACACGAGCGGGCTCTTGCCGCGCCGCACGACGTGGCGCTGGGCGCTCGCGATGGGGCGCGCGCAGAGCGGCGAGCGCGTCGGGCTGAACCTGGGCGAAGGGTTCGTCGGCGACGCCGAGTGCGCGCTCTGGGTCGAGGGCGATCTCATCCCGCTCGCCGAGGGCCGGTTCACCTTCGACCCGGCGCGGCCGCTCGATCCGTGGCACGTCCGGACCGCGGACGACTCCGTGGATCTCCGGTTCGTCCCCGGCGCGGCGCACTCGAACCACACGAACCTCGGCTGGCTCACGTCGGAGTTCCTGCAGCCGATCTGCCTCTGTTCGGGGACGGTTCGCCTCCCGGGCGGGAGGGTCCTCGAGCTCCGGGACGTCTCCGGCGTCACCGAGGATCAGGTCATCTCCTGGTGACGCCGGCGGCTCGGTCCGATCAGCCGCCGCGTCGCTCGGCGACGAGCCTGTCGAGGTCGTCCTCGGTGATGAGCTTCGTGCCGTACTTGCGCGCCTTCACCGCCTTGCTCGACGCGGACGCCACGTCGGCGAGGACGAGGTAGTTGAGCTCCTTCGTGACGCTGTTCAGCACCCGGCCGCCGTTCGACTCGACGAGGTGCGTGAGCTCGCCGCGGGGGCGCGCCGCCGCGCCGGTGAAGCAGAACGTGAGGCCCGCGAGCGGACCTTCCGCCTCGGGGGCGACCGGGACGATGCCGCCGGCGATCAGCCGCGCGATCTCGTCGCTGCGGGCGCGCAGCCCGCGGACGATGCTCGCGGCCTTGATCGCGCCGAGCCCCGGGATGCCGGCGAGCTCGTCCTCGCCGGCGGCGAGCAGCTTCTCGATCGTGGTGTACCCGGCCGACACGAGGAGCCGCGCGGTCTGGAT
This sequence comes from Sorangium sp. So ce176, assembly GCF_051519835.1. Classification (NCBI taxonomy): domain Bacteria; kingdom Pseudomonadati; phylum Myxococcota; order Polyangiales; family Polyangiaceae; genus Sorangium; species Sorangium sp. So ce176. The sequence continues at coordinate 6,133,476 of NZ_CP150371.1, read as the reverse complement.
CGCGAACCCCTCGATGCCGAGCGCCGCGAGGAAGACCGGCAGGGTGAGCGGGAGCCGGCTCCTGAGCTGCTCGAGGCACTTCGTGGCGCTCTTCTCGCCGCGGCGATCGAGCTCGGCGATATCCTTGATCGTCAGCTTGTAGAGGTCGAGCGGCTCTCGCACGAGGCCCGCCGCCACCACCTGCTCGATCAGCTTGTCGCCCCACTCGAGCGCGCCGATGGCGTCGATCCAGTTGTGGATGCGCCCCTCGATGAGGGCGCGGCACCCGGCGTTCCGGCAGAGGAGGTACTCTCCCTCGACGACGAGCGGCGCGCCGCAGACCGGGCAGGTCGACGGAGGGACCGCGCCGGGGCCGCGCTTCTCGACGACCTCCTCGACGTACGGGATCACGTCGTTGCGGCGCGAGACGAGCACCTCGTCGCCCACGCCGATGCCGAGGCTCCGCACGTTGGCCGCGTTGTGCAGCGAGGCGCGCCGGACGTTGGCGCCGGCGAGCTCCACCGGCTCGACGATCGCCACGGGGGTGACGCGCCCGCTCGGGCCGGTGTCCCACTGGATCGCCACGACCGTCGTCACCTTGGCGGGCGACGCGAACTTGAACGCCACCGCGCCGCGCGGCCGCCGGTTGACGTCGCCGAGCAGGCCCTGGAGGTGGAGCGAGTTCACGTAGACGACGAGCCCGTCGATCTCGTAGTCGAGGCCGGCACGGAACTCGCTCGCGTAGCGCCGGTAGAGCTTCACGACATCCTCGACGCTGCCGTGGGCGGTGTGCGGCGTCGCGAAGCCGAGATCGCGCAGCCAGGAGAAGCGCGCCTGGCACGTCGCGATCTCGAGGTGCTCGGCGACATCGTAGAAGAGCACGGTGCAGTGCTCTGCCCCCTGGCCGTCGAACCGCTTGGCCGCGCCCGCGGCCATGTTGCGCGGGCTGGTGACGCCGGGGAAATAGCGCTTCATGTCCGAGAGGCGGAGGATGATCTCGCCGCGCACGGACAGCCGGCCCTTCTCCCGGATCCTCGAGGGGACCCCCTTCATCCTCGCGACGTTCGCGGTGATCCGCTCGCCCCACTCGCCGTCGCCGCGGGTGATGGCGTCGACGAGCTTGCCGCCCTTGTAGATGACCTCGATGGAGATGCCGTCGAGCTTCTCCGCCACGAAGAGGTCGTTCGCGACGCTCGCGCTGGCGGGGTCCGCCGGCTGCCCGCCTTCGCCGCCCGCGCCGTGCCCGTCCTTCACGAGGATCTCGTCGCAGCGGGCGACCCAGGCCCGGAGCTCGTCCTCGGAGACGACCTTGTTGAGCGAGCCCATCGGGATCTCGTGCCGCGCCTTCTCCCACTCGGTGATCAGCGAGGCCGATCCGACCCGCGCGAGCACCGGGTGCGCTGGATCGAGGGCGCGGAGCTCGTCCTCGAGCGCGTCGAACGCCGCGTCCGAGATCTCGGGTTGCCCGGCGTAGTAGCTCGCCCTGTACTTCTCGATGCGCTCGGCGAGCTCGTCGATCCTCGCCTTGTGCTTCGGGTCGGTCGTGAGCCCGCCCTGCAGCGCGCTGCGCGCGCCGGTCTCGTCATGGTGTGCCTGCGTCATGGCTTGCCTCGGCTCACTCGAGCTCCGTGTCGCCGCCGCGCCGGGCGGCGGCGAGGAAATCCCCCATGCCCATCGCGAGCTCGGCCGGGAGCTCGTCCTCCCGGAAGAGCCTGACCTCCCGGATCTCGAGCGGGTTCTGGGGAGGGCGCGTCGGCGCGCCGATCCGGGCCGTGACGACGACTGTCACGGCGTGGAACCGGATGTCGCGATCGGGGCGCGAGTACACGCCCACGACCCGCCCGACCTCGACCTCGGTGACGCCGGCCTCCTCCGCGAGCTCCCGGACAACGGTGTCGCGGAGCGTCTCGCCCCACTCCAGGGTCCCTCCCGGGAGCGCCCACGTACCGGTGTCGCTGCGCCGGATGAGCAGCCACCGGCCGTCTGCGGTCTGCGCGGCGGCGGCGATGCCGACGACGGGTCGCCGGAGCAGCGCGCGCGCGACCTCCTTGGCCAGGGCAAGCACGGAGCGCGGTAGCAACGAGAGGGGAGCGATTTCCATGAGAATTTTCGTGATCTGTCGGCAAAGCATAGAAGCGATCGGCGACCGCCGGGAGAGGGTTCCGCTCGACCTTGGCCGTTCGTGCAAACGGCGGGGAGCCGCGCGGCTCGGGGCTCGGCCCCGGGGGAGAGGCAGGCTACGCTCGTCTCATCATGTCCTTCGTGCGGGGGGCGACGCGCGCTCCTTTCGGGTGGTACGGACGCGCTGTCATCTGTGTCGTGGCGGCGTGGGGCGCGCTCCTCGCCGCCGCGTCGCTCTCGAGCTGTACCGAGGATCGGCTCCCGCCCCCGCGCCCCCATGCCGGCTCGTCCACCAGCGTTGGAGCGGCGGGGGGCGCGCCGCTCGACGCGGACATCGATGAGGGGCCTGGGCCGGCGAACCTCTGCGAGTGCGTCGCGGCGTACGGCGGTGAAGCCGGGCGCTGCGGTGACTGCTTCAACGAGCACGCCGCCCGCGGCGCGCGCTGCGAGGCGCAGCTCTCGGCGTGCGACGGGGAGCCCGGGTGCCGGCAGATCAGCCTGTGCCTCAACGAATGCGGTCGCGACAAGGCTTGCCAGGCGGCGTGCGTGTTCCCTGAGGACGCGGGCGCCGCCCAGCGGGCGTTCCAGCAGGTGCTCGCGTGCGTGTGCGTCGCGTGTGGCGCGAGGTGCGCGTACCACAGCGCGCCGCTCGAGTGCGCTGAGCCCGCCCTCGATCTCGATGGTGGGGCCGGGGCAGGCGGGGCAGGCGGGGCTGCGGGCGCGAGCGGGACCGCGGGCGCCAGCGCGGGCGGAACCGCGGGGGCCGGCGGGGCGCCCGGCGTCGGCGGGGCTGCGGGCGCAGACGGAACAGCGGGCGCGGCCGCGGGCGCGTCCGGAGATCGCGGAGTCCGGTGAACGCCGCGCGCGGCTCGGCGCGCGGTCCACTCCGGTTCCTCGTGCGGTAGGCTTGCCGCATGCAGAAACCGGTCATCTGGGCGGCCCTCCAGCTCTCCAGCCAGGAGAACGTGAGCGAGAACCTGGCGCGGGTGGAGGCGCGTATCGCCGAGGCGGCGCGCCGTGGGGCGACGGCGGTCGTGCTGCCCGAGAACTTCGCGTACATGGGCAGCGAGGAGGGGAAGCGCGACATCGCGGAGGACCTCGACGCCGGCGGCGGCCCGATCGCGCAGCGCCTCGCGGACGCAGCGCGATCCGCCCGCGTGACGATCGTGGCCGGCGGCTTCCCCGAGCGCGCGCACGACCCGGCGCGGCCGTACAACACCTGCGCCGTATTCGCCCCTGACGGCCGGCTCAGCGCCCGCTACCGGAAGATCCACCTCTTCGACGTCGAGATCGCCGACGGGACGAAGTACCGCGAGTCCGCGTCGACGACCGCCGGCGAGCGCCCGGTCGTCACCGAGATCGACGGCGTGAAGCTCGGGCTGTCGATCTGCTACGATGTCCGGTTCCCGGAGCTCTACCGCGCGCTCTCGTCGGCGGGCGCAGAGGTCATCGTCGTCCCTGCGGCGTTCACGCTGCTCACCGGCAAGGACCACTGGATGGTCCTGCTCCGCGCGCGGGCCATCGAGGCCCAGGCCTACGTGGTGGCCGCGGCGCAGTGGGGCAAGCACCCCGGCGGGCGAGCGACGTTCGGGAAGTCGTGCGTGATCGATCCGTGGGGCGAGGTGATCGCCCAGGCCTCCGAAGGGGAGGGGATCGCGATGGCGATGCTCGATCCCGCCTATCTCGATCGGGTCAGGGCGAATCTACCCTCGCTCAAGCACAGGCGACTCTGATCTCGATGTCATGGGTGCAGGGAATTTGTCCTCGCATCCTGGGGGGGTGGTTGAGGCGCCGGCGCATCGCGCGACCGGCGCCCCCGTCGGATCACTCGGCCGAGGCGTCGCTCGCCTCCGCCTCGCCGGCCGGGGGCAGCGCGCCGCCGCGCTTGGACAAGAGCGCCCGGAGCTCCGCGGGCCTGCGGAAGCCGATGCGACGGGCGACCTCCCCCTCGGCGAGCCCATCGCGTAACAGCGCACGGGCGCGCTCCGCGCGCACCTCGTCGTAATAGACATGCGGCGATAGCCCAAAGGCGGCGCGGAAGAGCCGCGCGAAGTGAAACTCGGACAGATCGAGATCCAGTGCGACCTCGTAGGAACGGATCCTCTGGCCCGCTTCCGCGGCGCTGCGGATGCGGTCGCGGCCGAGGTGGAGCCGCTCCGAGGTGCTGCGCGGGAGCGGGGTCGCCGGGCGCGCCGGCGGCGTGGAGCGCGAGACCGCTGTCGCTGCGGCGCGCTCGCGCGGCGGCTGCACGCCGTAGCTGGGCGCTGCGGCGCGAGTCGCCGCGAGCGACGTGGGCCGCACGGCCGGCGCGCCGCCGGCGATCGCGGTCGGAACGGCCGGGACCGACAGGGCGCGTGCGGCCGGCGTGTTGTGGGACGAGGAGGGTGCGATCGGAGTCGAGATGGGAAGCGCAGTCGTCACGAGTACCTCTCCAGGTGAAAGGGCGGTGTGCCGCGGTCATCGCGGCCACCGGTGGGGCGTATTGCAACCGGTAGGCCGCAAGCGGACGCAGCGCTCCTGGCTCACGTGATCCGGCATCCCGCAGCACGAAACGCCGGGATTCCTCGTCAACCTGCTCGCGATGTCATAGGGGGTGTGGCCTGCCGTTCACGCGACACAGACGCCCGGGAGCACTTGTGCCTGGCACAGCGTGCCTCGCGCACGGCGCACGCCGTCGAGAAGGCGTGTCACCAGGCCTCCTCGCGGCGTTGTCGTTGCTGTCAGGTGATGAATGAACGCCGGCGGCTCGGCATCCAATGCGGCGAGCGCGCGGTGTGTCTCAACGATCTCGGGATCGAGGCGTCGAGGATCAGACGTCGATCTCGGCGTTCGGCGCGCGCTCCATGATGAAGCGGAAGCGCGCCTGAGCGTCCTTGCCCATCAGCTCGTTCAGGATGCGATCGGTCTCGATCTCTCCCTCGATCACGATGCGCAGCGCGCGCCGGCGGCGGATGTCGAGCGTCGTCGCCTTGAGGTCCTCCGCGGGCATCTCGCCCAGCCCTTTGAACCTGGAAATATCCGCCTTGGCTGTCTTCGGGAGCCTCGCGAGGATCCGGTCGCGCTCTGCGTCATCGAGCGCCCAGTGCGTCTCCTTGCCCACGTCGATCCGGTAGAGCGGCGGCTGCGCGAGGAACACGTGGCCGCCGCGGAGCAGGCCGGGCAGGTGTCGGTAGAAGAACGTCAGCAGCAGCGTCGCGATGTGCTGGCCGTCGCTGTCGGCGTCCATGAGCAGAAAAATCCTGCCGTAGCGCAGCTTGGAGGCGTCGAAGTCCTTTCCGAAGCCGCAGCCCAGCGCGCTCACGATGTCCTGGAGCTCCTTGTTGCCGAGCACCTTCGAGGTCGAGGCCTGCTCCGCGTTGAGCACCTTGCCGCGCAGCGGGAGGATCGCCTGGGTCCGACGATCCCGCCCCTGCTTCGCGGAGCCGCCGGCGCTGTCTCCCTCGACGATGAAGAGCTCGCTCTCGCTGGGATCGGTCGAGGCGCAGTCGGCGAGCTTGCCGGGCAGGTTGAGCCGGTGAGACACGGGCGTCTTGCGCAGGACCTGCTGGGTCGCCTCGCGCCGCGCCTCCCTCGCGCGCGCCGCCAGGATCGCGCGGGCCACGATCGACTCGCCGGCCGTGCCGTTGTGGAGCAGCCACTGCTCGAGCGCGGGCCGGACCATGCCCTCGACCGCCGGTCCAGCCTCCGTGTTGTTGAGCCGATCCTTCGTTTGCCCCTGGAACTGGGGCTCCTGGATGTAGATGGACAGGACGCCCACGATCCCCTCGCGGATGTCGTCGGTCGTCAGCGTCACCCCCTTCGGCTGGATCTTCTTCGCGTCCATGAAGGCGCGGACCGCCTTCACGATCGCGGCGCCGAAGCCGGATTCGTGCGCGCCGCCCGCGTGGGTGGGGATGCCGTTGACGTACGACTTCACGTAGTCGTCCGTCGACTCGGTCCACTGGAGCGCGGCCTCGAGCCGGATCTCGCCCTCGCGCGCGACGTAGAAGATCGACGGGTGCGTCACCGCCTTGCCGCGCTGGGCGACCAGCTTGGGGAGGAAGTCCGCGATGCCGTTCGGGTGGAGGAGCTCGATCGACTCGCCCGACGAGAGATCGCGGAACGCGATCGCGAGCCCGCCGTGGAGGTACGCCTTCGCCTCCAGGCGCTCGCGGATGGTCTCGGGGTCGAACTTCCGGCCCTGCCCGAAGATCTCCGGATCCGGCCGGAAGTGGATGCTCGTGCCGTGCTTGCGGGTGGGCGCGCCCTTCTTGAGCTTGCTGATGGGCGCGCCGCGCGAGAACGTCTGCTGGTGCTCGAACCCGTCGCGCAGAACGCGCACCTCGACGAGCTCGGAGAGCGCGTTGACCACGCTCGATCCGACGCCGTGGAGCCCGCCTGAGACCTTGTAGTTGTCGCTCCCGAACTTCCCGCCCGCGTGCAGCGTGCAGAGGATGAGCTCGAGCGCGGGGCGCTTGTACCGGGGGTGGACGTCGACGGGGAAGCCGCGGCCATCGTCGGTCACGGTCACGCCCTGCAGGTCGGCGTCGAGCGTCACCTCGATCCGCTTCGCGTGCCCGTTGATCGCCTCGTCGACGGCGTTGTCGACGATCTCCCAGAGCAGGTGGTGGTAGCCCCTGACGTCGGTGCCGCCGATGTACATGGCGGGGCGCTTGCGGACGGGCTCGAGCCCCTCGAGCACCTCGATGTCAGCTGCCGTGTAACGTGCGCCGGACGCGGCGCGGACCGGGGGATTCGTGGCGGCCATGTCAGCTCACCTCCAGCGTCGGTACGACGACGGCCGGCGGCACCACGCGGGCGAAGCGGTCGCGTCGCGCGATCGGCTCGCCCTGGGTGCCGCGCGGGCCGGCGATCTTGCCCGCGGCGATCTCGAGCACCTTGCCCTTCTCCGTCTCGACCGTGATCGTGTCGTTCGGGCCGAGGGCGAGCGCGGCGCCGACGAGGCGCTCGCCCTCGGCGACCCGCATCACGACCGCGCCCTTGCCCGGGCCGGAGAGCAGCGCGAGCTCCTCCACGGCCACGCTGAGCGCCCACGCGTCGCTCGAGGCGCAGAGCACCCTGTCGGCGCCGTCCACGGCGTGGACGAAGAGCACCTCGTCGCCCTCGTTCAGCTTGGCGAAGCGGCGCCCGGAGCGCGTCGAGGGATCGCGGTGCGGGCGCAGCGAGAACCGGAAGCCCAGGCCCCCGCGCGTGATCGCGAGCGCGAAGGGCGGCTCCGGCTCGGCGGCGTCCGGGGTCGGCGCAGGCACGTCGAGCGCCCGCGCATCGAAGGAGAGCATCGCGATCAGCCGCTCGCCGTCGGCCAGCTTGAACAGCTTCTGCACGGGGTCGCCGTAGCCGGTCGACTGCGGCACGTCGTGGATGCGGCACACGTAGCACGCGCCGAGGTTCGAGAAGAAGGCGACCGTCGATCGCGTCGAGCCGGCGACGACCGCGAGCACGCTGTCGCCCTCGCGGACGCGCGTCGAGGAGAGATCCCTCACCTCGCGGACGCGCTTCACCCAGCCCTGCGCCGAGAGGATGACGTTCGCGTCCTCGGCCACGATGAAGTCCTCGGCCTGGTACTCGGGCTCGTCGATCGAGCCGACCACCTTGGTGCGGCGCTTCTCGCCGTACGAGCCCTTGATCTCGATGAGCTCGTCGCGGACGATCCCCCAGCGCTTCGCGTCGCTCTTGAGCAGCCCCTCGATCCGCTTCGCCTCGGCGCGCTTCTCGGCGAGGTCCTTCTGCACGAGCAGGATCTCGAGCCGCGCCAGCCGGTAGAGCTTGAGCTCGAGGATCGCGTCCGTCTGCTCCTCGTTCAGGGCGAAGCGCTTGATCAGCTTCTCGGCCGCGTCGGCCTTGCCCTCGCTCTTGCGGATGATCCGGATCACCTCGTCGAGGGCGTCGAAGATCTTCTCGAAGCCCTCGAGGATCGTGATCCGCCGCCGCAGCTCGCCGAGCTGGAACTCGAGCCGCCGCGTCACGGTCCCGTAGCGGAAGTCGAGGAACTTCGTCAGGATCTCGTGCAGGCCGAGCCGCCGCGGCGCGGCGACCTCCGCGTTGTCGGTGGGCACGAGGCAGGTGAGGTTCACCTGCACGTTGATCGCGAGCGGCGTCTGTTTGTAGAGGTACGCCATCACGAGCTGCGCGTCGGCGCCGCGCTTGAGCTCCATCACGATGCGCACCTCGGCCGTGGACTCGTCGCGCACGTCCACGAGCGTCGGCAGCTTCTTCGAGATGATCACCTCGGCGATCTTCTCGACGATCGCCTTCCGCTCGATCCCGTACGGGATCGAGGTGATCACGATCTGCGGCGCGGCGCCGCGCTTGCCGTCGCCCTCTTCCAGCTTCCACTCGCCGCGGAGCTTCAGCGAGCCCTGGCCGGACGTGTAGACGACCTCGAGCTCCTTCTTCGTCGCGTGGAGCTGGCCGCCGGTCGGGAAGTCGGGCCCCTTCACGTACGACAGCAGCTTCTGCGTGGTGAGCTCGCGGCTCTCGATCAGCGCGACGCACGCGTCGATCACCTCGCCGAGGTTGTGCGGCGGGATGCTCGTGGCCATCCCGACAGCGATCCCCTGCGAGCCGTTCACGAGGAGGTTGGGGAAGCGCGACGGCAGGACGATCGGCTCGAAGCGGGTCCCGTCGTAGTTGGGCCGGAAATCCACGGTGCGCTGGCCGAGCTCGCCGAGCAGCTCCAGCGCGAGGGGGCGGAGCTTCGCCTCCGTGTAGCGCATGGCCGCCGGCGCATCGCCGTCCACGGAACCGAAGTTCCCGTGGCCCGCGATGAGCGGCGCCCTCATCACGAAGTCCTGCGCGAGCCGGACCATCGCGTCGTAGATCGCGACGTCGCCGTGCGGGTGGTACTTGCCCATCACGTCGCCGACGACCGCGGCGCTCTTCCGGAACTTCGCGTCCGGCCCGAGGTGCAGGTCGTGCAGCATCGCGTAGAGGATGCGGCGCTGCACCGGCTTCAGCCCATCGCGCACGTCGGGGAGCGCGCGCGACGTGATGACGCTGAGCGCATAGTTCAGGTACCGGCGCTGCGCTTCGTCGGCGAGCGAGGTGTCGGGCGCCGGAGGCGGCGGCGGCTCGTCGTCGCCGGGCCGGCCACCGCGGCGGCCCCTGCGGGGCGCCTCACCGTCGGGCGGAAGGGAGGGGGTTCGAGACACGCGTTACTCCAGGGAGTTCGCGGGCACCGGTTGAGCAGTGCTCCGATGTTCAGGTGAACGCTGGCGAGCCTCGGCAATTACCCAGGGCCTCGCGCTCGGTCAAGGCTACCTCGCGGGAATTTCTGGCGGCGAGTGCTCGCCTGCGCTCGTGCGGGCCCTGGCATAGCGTCAGATGGCCCGGAGATCGACCCGAACGCCGGGTTCGCAGCGCGACAGGTCGGCGACGCCCTGTTTTCGGCGTCCGCCCTTGAGACTCACGGCGCACTGGGCTACGGGGTGGCGCCTTGTACGCGACAGGCACCCGTCCAATGCTTCGCCTCCCCAGCCGCTGGCTGCGGCTCGTCTGGCTCGGCCTCTTCCTGGTGTTCGTTGCGGCAGTGGCCCTACCGCCCCGGCTCGCGGCAGCACAGGCGCCCGGAGGTGCTCCGGGCGCCCAGCCGCCCGGGGGTGGCGCCACGCCGTCTCCCGTTCCGTCCGGCGTCGCTGCGCCGCCGGATCCGGCCAGCCCGGCCGGGGGAGGGCAGCCCGGCGCCGGTACACCTGTGCAGGGCGCCGCCGACCCGGCCGAGCCGACGATCGATCTGGCGCCCACCGAGGCCGAGCTCGCCCGCGGGCAGCCGGTCGTCCAGGTCACCGTCGCCGGCAACCGGCGGGTCTCGACGGAGGACGTGCTCGTCTACCTGGGGCAGACGCGGGTCGGCAGGCCGTTCACCCCCGAGGGGCTGGCGCGCGACGTGCGCGAGCTCTGGGACTCCGGCCTGTTCGATGACGTCGAGGTCGACCTCACCCGCCGCGACGACGGCGTGAGCCTGCGCGTGCTCGTCCGCGAGCGGCCGAGCATCAAGGCCATCGAGTTCTCCGGCAACAACGAGATCAGCAGCGAGGACCTTACCGAGGCGCTCTCGGTCGAGGTCAAGCCGGGCACGATCCTGAGCTACGCGGCGATCCGGCGCGGCGTGCAGAAGCTCCGCGACAAGTACGCCGAGGAGGGCTACTTCCTCGCGGAGGTCAGCTACGAGGTCAAGCCGGAGCGGGAGAACCAGGTCACCCTCAAGTTCACGATCAAGGAGCACGCGCCGGTCACCGTCCGGCGCATCACCTTCATCGGCAACCACAACATCCCGGACGAGGAGCTCCGGGAGGTGATGATCACGGGGCAGGGGGGCTTCTTCGCCTTCGGCACGGGCGGCCCGTTCCGCCAGGACGCGTTCGAGCGCGACGTGCTCGTGATCAACGCGCTCTACTACGATCGCGGCTTCCTGGCGGTGCAGGTCGCGACGCCCAGGGTGATGCTCACGCCGGATCGCACGGGCATCGAGGTCACGCTGACGATCAACGAGGGGCCGCGGTTCCGCATCCGCTCGCTCCGCGTGTACGAGCGTGACGCGGACGGCCGCGAGATCGAGCCGCTCGGCGGGCGCCGGGCGCTGCGCGAGATGGTGCGGGCCAAGTCGGGGGACTGGTTCAACCGCGCCGAGCTTGCCAAGGATCTCAGCGCGATCCAGACGCTGTACCGCGACGCCGGCTACGCCAACGTCGAGGCGTCGCCTGACACCCAGCTCGACCCCGACCGTCGTGAGGTCGACATCACCGTCGGCATCCGCAGAAACCAGCTCGTCTATTTCGGGCGCATCGAAATCCGCGGCAACACGAAGACGCGGGACAAGGTGATCCGCCGCGAGATGGAGGTGGAGGAGCGGAAGCTGTTCAGCGAGACCAAGCTGGAGCGATCGAAGCAGCGGATCACCGCGCTCGGCTACTTCGAGCGGGTCGACATCTCCACCGAGCAGGGCGAGGACGCCCAGCACATCAACGTCAACATCGACATCGGCGAGAAGCCGACGGGCACCTTCCAGATCGGCGCCGGCTTCTCGAGCGTCGAGAGCTTCATCGCGACGGCGCAGGTCCAGCAGGCGAACCTGCTCGGAAGCGGCCAGTCGCTCTCCCTGCAGGCGCAGATCTCCGGGCTGCGGCGGCTCATCGACCTCCGCTTCTTCGAGCCGTACCTGCTCGACAGCCCGTTCTCCGCGGCGGTGAGCGTCTACAACCAGCTACGGGCCTACAAGGAGTTCTCGCAGACCTCCACGGGCGGCTCGCTCACGCTCGGCTACCCGCTCGTCGAGCCGGAGCTCCGCGCGCAGCTCACCTACACGCTGGAGAAGGACGAGATCTCGTCGTCCACGACGACCGGCCTCGGCACGGCGGACGCGCGGTCCACGTTCCAGCGGCTCCCGCTCTACAACCTCTTCAACGACGGGATCACGTCCAGCATCCGCCCTGCGCTCACCTACGACACGCGCAACAACCAGCTCTTCCCGACGTCCGGCATTTACCTGCAGGGCTCGGTGGAGCTCGCCCACAGCGCGTTCGGCAGCCAGAACGAGTTCCTGCGGTACCGCGCCACGGGGCGGTTCTACTACCCCATCACGGACAGCCTGGTCCTCAAGCTGAACACCGAGGCCGGCATGGTGACGAGCCCCAACCCGGAGGGCGTGCCGATCTTCGCCCGCTTCTTCCTGGGCGGTATCCTCGACGTGCGCGGCTTCGAGATCCGGGATATCGGTCCGCGTCTGCCGCTGCGCGACTCGCTGGATCCGAACTCTCCGCCGATCGCGAACGGCGCGAACATCGGCGGCAACCTGATGTACTACCAGAACCTCGAGCTGGAGTTCCCGCTCATCGAGGCCGTGCAGATCAAGGGCGTCGTCTTCACTGACCTGGGCAACGCCTGGAACCTCGAGAAGCTCTACTGCAACGCCGCACCTGCCTCGCCGAACGACGTCACGAACCCGTGCTTCTCGCTGCAGCGCCTCCTCGACGTCCGCACTTCGTGGGGGTTCGGGCTCCGGTGGTTCTCGCCGCTCGGACCGCTGCGCTTCGAGTGGGGCTTCCCGTTCAAGCGGCTGTCCTACGAAGAGACGTACAAGTTCGAGTTCAACATCGGAAACTTCTTCTGAGCCGCCGCCCTGCGGGGCAGCAGGAAACCCGGGGAGGTGGGACCAGGGGGACGAGCCGCTGGCGCGCCGCCCCGACCTGCCGGGGCTACCGGGCGGCCCCTGCCCCGGAGCGTCCTGGCTGGCGTGAGGCGGGCGTTGGTCGGGGCCGCGGGCGCTGACAGGGGGCGCTCGCGGCAAAGTGCGGGGGCAGCGGTTGCCCGGCGGGGGCGCGGCTGTTAGGTGGAAAGCATGCGCCCGGAGCACGGCTCAATGGGGTTCCCCAGGCCAGGCAAGGCCCTGCTGGGGATGATGATCGCGATCGGCTGTATCTGGGTGATGTTCACCCTGGGGCTGAACTGGGGAGGCGCCGGGGAAGGGGTCCTGCAGCCGTTCGTTGGCATCAGCGATCGGGTGCTCCACGGCCAGGTGTGGCGGCTGCTCACGGCGCCGCTCGTCCACAGCCCGAGCGACCCCTGGCACTTCGCCACGACGCTCCTCGGCCTGTACTTCCTCGGCACCTCGCTCGAGGAGCGCTGGGGCGCCCGCCGCATGGTCGCGTTCCTGTTCGGCTCCGCGGCCTTCGCGTTCGCGCTCCAGGTGGCGATCGGCGCGCTGTTCCCGAAGGTGGCGCAGTCCGTGTTTTACGGCGGGCTCGGCATGATCGAGGCGGTCGCCGTCGCGTGGGCGCTCGCGCACCGCCACGCCACGGTCCGCCTCTTCTTCGTCCTCCCCGTGACGGGCACCATGCTGCTCGTCTTCATCTTCGCCATCTCGGTGCTCAACGTCATCGCGATGCGCGCGCCCCCCGAGGGCTTGATCACGCCGTTCGGCGGCATGCTCGCGGGCTATCTGTTCGGTGACTACTCTCCGCTGCGCCGCTTCTACCTCCGGATGCGCTTCCGCCAGCTCCAGGCACAGTCCGCCGCGCTCCGCCGCGTCCCCGCGGCGCGCGGCCGTTCCGGCGGCGTTCCGCTCCGGGTGATCCCCGGCGGTCAGAAAGACCCGCCGAAGGACAAGCGCTACCTGAACTGAGCCTGAGCTGAGTCGCAGCAGCGCGCCCCTCTGGCGCGCCCGCAGGCGTTCATCACGGTGCGCTGCACCGGCGGAGCTCCTCGAGCGTCTTCGCGCGCGCGAGGCAGTCGATCTCGCCCGGGTCCACCTCGCTCCCGGCGAGCTCCCGCTTGCAGTCCGACGTCCATTCCGACGAGAGCCGCTCGCCCTCGCTCGCGAGCACCACCGAGGCTTTCCCTGAGACCTGCGGCCCCGTGGGCCCGACCCGCTTCGCCTCCGCGGCCCAGGCGGCGCGCATGGCCTCGCCGACCCTGCGGCAGTCGTCCTCGGACATTGTCTTCTTGCACCCGGCGCCGAGGAGCGCGCCCGCGACAACGAGGAGGGCCACGACCACGGCGCGCTGCTCGGCGAGCGAGCCCCTCCCCGCGCGAGCGCGCGGCCCGCAGGGGAGAGGACGGCAGCGCGGCCTGCGCGCAGGGGCTGCCTTCGGTCGCCGAGCAGGACAGCCCACGGGCTAGCTGTCGATGAAGCTCTTGAGCTGCTTCGACCGGCTGGGGTGCCGGAGCTTGCGGAGCGCCTTCGCCTCGATCTGGCGGATGCGCTCGCGGGTGACCTCGAAGTCCTGGCCGACCTCTTCGAGCGTGTGGTCGCTCTTCTCGCCGATGCCGAAGCGCATCCGGAGCACCTTCTCCTCGCGCGGGGTCAGCGTCTTCAGGACCTTACGGGTCTGCTCGGCGAGGTTCATGTTGATCACGGCCTCAGCGGGCGAGATCACGCTCTTGTCCTCGATGAAGTCGCCGAGATGCGAGTCCTCCTCCTCGCCGATGGGGGTCTCGAGCGAGATCGGCTCCTTCGCGATCTTCAGGACCTTCCGCACCTTGTCGAGCGGGAGCTCCATCTTCTCGGCGATCTCCTCGGGGGTCGGCTCGCGGCCGTACTCCTGCACGAGGTAACGCGAGGTGCGGATCAGCTTGTTGATCGTCTCGATCATGTGGACCGGGATGCGGATCGTCCGCGCCTGGTCCGCGATCGCGCGGGTGATCGCCTGCCTGATCCACCACGTCGCGTACGTCGAGAACTTGTAGCCGCGCTTGTACTCGAACTTGTCGACGGCCTTCATGAGGCCGATGTTCCCTTCCTGGATGAGGTCCAGGAACTGGAGGCCGCGGTTCGTGTACTTCTTCGCGATGGAGACCACGAGGCGGAGGTTCGCCTCGACCAGCTCCGCCTTGGCGCGCTCCGCCATCCGCTCGCCCTCGCGGATGTTCTCGTAGGTCTCGCGGATCGCCGCGACGTCGATGTTGAGCTCTTCCTCGACCTTCTTGAGGCCCTTCTGGGCGTTCTTGATGGTCGACTCGAAGTCATTGAGCTCTTCGCGGTTGACGTTGAGCTTCCTGGCGAGCCGCCCCTCGAGGGCGCGGTTGCCCTTCACCTTGATGAGCTCGCGCTTGAGCTCGCCCTTCGAGAGCCCCGTGCGCCGCTCCAGCTCCGTCGCGCCGGCCTCCGCCTTCTCGACCTTCGAGATGAGGCTCTTCAGCTTCTGGACGATCTTGTCGATCGTCCGCTTGTTGAGGCGCATCTCCTCGAGCGTCGTCACGAGCTCGGCCGTCGCCTGCGTCACCTCGACGTCGATCTGCTTGCGGCGGACCTCCGTCTTCACGTCCTTGCGCTCCTCGAGGAGCTCCGCCTTCTTCTTGTCGACGCGCTTCACCTTGTCGATGAGGCGGATGATGCGCCGATCGGCCTCCTCCTCATCGAACTCCTGGTCGTCGTTCTCGGCGTCCTTGATGAGCTCCTTCACCCGGATCTTGTGCTTCCGGAGCTTCTCGCCGAGATCGATGATCTCGCGGACGGCGATCGGGGAATCGAGGATGGCAGCATTGACCTTCTGCTCGCCGATCTCGATCCGCTTCGCGATCTCGACCTCGCCCTCGCGGGTGAGCAGCGAGACGCTGCCCATCTTACGGAGGTACATCCGGACGGGATCGTTCGACTTCGAGTAGTAGTCGACGTCCTCTTCCTCGCGGTCGGGCGTGACGACGAGCTTCTTCTCGCCCGCCTCCTCGTCCGCGATGCGCTTCGGCGCGATCTTCACCTGGGTCGCGCCGTCGACGATCTCGATGTCCTCGTCGCCGAGGGCCCCCACCACGTCGTCGAGCTGATCGGGCGCGACGTCCGCGGGGAGCGCGTCGTTCACCTCGTCATAGGTGAGGAAGCCTTTGCTCTTGCCGGTCTCGACGAGTTTTTCCAGCGTCTTCCGGTCCTTCTCTGACCGCTCGGCTCGGATGCCCGCGTCTCCTTTGTTGCTTGGGCGTGCCCCTGCCTCAGCGTGCCCGCGTGTCGAAGCGTGCCGCGCGCCGTTCAGCACGCCGCCCCCCGCCGCTCTCGCGACCCCGCCTGCCCGACCGGAAGATTGCTTGGCCTTGCTCGCCATTACCTCATGCTCCACTTACGGCGATCAGCTCGCCGCGACCGACAAGACACCAAATGATTCCGACAAACTGTAGGGATCACGCACGTCGGGGCGCCACGCCGGGGCGACCCGGAACGCATCAAGGAAGACCGAGCCCCCCCGCTCTCCGCTGGAATAGCTCACGCAGCAAAGCGTTTTCAGCATCGGCGTCCACCGTGCTCTTCTGAAGCTGGCTCATCACGGCGGCCTTCTGTCGCGCCAGGGCTTGCCTGCTCAACTTTTTTGAGTTCTCCAAGAGCGTCGCCTTGGCCGTTGAGGCCGCTTCGAAGACAGGCGAGACCAGCCGTCCAGCCGCGAATGAATGGATCGGAGCCGGGACTTGCGCAAGAAATTCGCTGGCGGCAAGTCCCATTTCAAATGTGAAATTTTGACGCGCTGTGACAATTGCAAGAGCGACGTCGCCTTCCAGGCACTCCAGCGCGGCCTGCACCTCGTCGTCGGCCAGGAGCTCGGGGAAATCGAGGATCGACCCCAGGATCTCGAGGCTGATCTCCTGGATCTGCGCGCGCGACCGGGCGTTCTCCCACGTCTCGGTCGACTGTCCGGAGGGGGTCACCTCGCGGGAGGGCTGGCTTCGCGGTCGGGAGAGCGACTCCTCGACGACGCGCTCGAGCTGCCGGAGGTCGTCGGGCGAGCGACCGCCGATCACGAGCTTCGAGGAGACGCGGTCGGCGTAGAGCTTCGCCATCATCCGGAGGTTGGGGTCGTCCTCCTCCGAGAGCAGCGCGGTCACGGCGCGCACGCGGGCGAACTGCTCGGGGAGCGACGAACCGCCGAAGCTGTCGCCGTCGAGCGCCTCGTCGATGAGGTGCTCGAGCAGGCCGCGCGCTCCCTTGAGGATGCGCGCGACCGCATCGGGGCCGTGCTTGCGCGCGAGGTCGTCGGGGTCGATGCCGGCGGGCAGCACGGCGACGCGGGCGCTGAGGCCCGCCTCGCGGCAGGGGGCGCGCGCCGCGCGCGTGGCCTTCTTGCCGGCCGCGTCGCCGTCGAAGAGCAGGACGACCGCAGGCGCGAAGCGCTTGATGAGCTTCGCCTGTGCGGGCGTGAACGCGGTGCCGAGCGGCGCGATCGCGTGACCGATGCCGCGCGCGTGCAGCGCGACGACGTCGAAGTTGCCCTCCACGAGGATCGCCTCGCCGTGCTGCCGGATCGCCTGGCGCGCCTGGTACAGGCCGAAGAGGTGCTCGCCCTTCGTGTAGATCGGCGACTCGGGGCTGTTGATGTACTTCGCCGGCGCGCCGTCGGCCTGCGGCGCAGGGCCGGTGAGGCCGAGCGACGAGAGCTCCGCGGGGCTCGGGTCCGGCAGCGCGCGCCCGCTGAACGCGATCACGCGGCCCATCACGTCCGTCACGGCGAACATGAGCCGGTGCCGGAAGCGGTCGTAATGGCCGCTTCCCGACGAGCGCGGCACAAGGAGCCCGACGCGCTCGCCGAGGACCGGGGAGACGCCCTGCTGTCGCAGGAAGTTGGCGAGCCCGTCCCAGCCGAACGGGGCGTAGCCGATCCGGAACGCCTGGAGGGCGTCGGAGATCGGGTCGACGGATCCCTCGCCGTCGCGGAGGGGCAGACCGCGACGCTGGAGCTCCTCGTGGGCGTAGCGCGCGAGCGGGTGCGCGCTGGTGCCGGGACCGCCGCGGAGGCTGTGCTCGAAGAACGTCGCGGCGAGGTGGTTGACGGCGTAGAGGTCGTCCTTCGACTTGCGCGCCGCGTGCGCTTCGCGCCGCTCGGCCTCGGTCATCGCGTCCGCCACCTCGATGCCGGCGCGCTCGGCGAGCGCGCGCACCGCCTCAGCGAACGTCCGACCTTCGAGCTTCATCACGAAGTCGATGGCGCTGCCGGTCTCCTTGCAGCCGAAGCAGTGATAGAACCCGCGGTTCGGGTTCACGTGGAAGCTCGGCGTCTTTTCCTTGTGGAAGGGGCAGAGCCCGGTGAAGGAGTGCCCGCGGCGCGTGAGGCGTACGCTTTCGCCGATGAGCGCTACGAGATCCGTGCGCTCTTTCACGAGCGCGATCGTCTCCGGAGAGATCATGGGCTGCCTTGAGGGCCCCGTGTGCGCGGGGCCCGCAGATCGTCACGGGTGAACCCGAATGGCGTGGCGGTGTTCGCGCCAGCGCCTGGGCGGTGCGGGCAGCTCGCGAAGCGGGAAATTCCCCAGGCCTCCGCGGCCAGCGTGAACAACAGTGTCCTGTGCGGCGGCCGCACGCGCAAGGCGGTTGCCGCCAGGTATGTCACTTCGGATCGGGGAACGGAGACCCGGGCTTCTTGTGATCTGTGAGGCTCTCGTCTGGGTGGGAAGCCTCGACCATCTCTTCGACAGAGGGCGCTTCGGCGTGGTCGGCGAGGAACCGCGTGTCCTCGCGGACCATGGGCGGCGGCGGATCACCGATGAGCTCGAGCTCGGTGGCGAGCCACTGCTCCTCTTCGATGAGCTCGCGGCGGCGCGGATCGGTCAGGTCGCCCTGCCAGTGGTCGAGCTCAGCGTCGACTTCCTTGAGCCGGAGGCGCACCCTCACGACGTCGACCTCGTCCTTCTTCGCGAAGCGCTCGGTGAGCAGCAACGCTGTGTCGTTGGCGACCTCGACGAAGCCGTGATGGACGGCCAAGCGGTGCTCCTGGCCGTTCTGGTGGTAGGTCACGAGGCCGGTCCGGAGGGCGGCGAGCAGGGGGAGGTGCCCCGGCAGCACGCCGAACTCGCCGGCGACGCTCGGCGCGGTCACGTCCGTGACCTGCTCGCGCAGCGCGACGCCGGTCGGCGTCACGATCTCGAGGAGGATTGTGTCGGCCATGGCTGCGTCAGGCCGCCTTCTGCGAAGCTCGAGCCTTCACCTCGTCGATGCCGCCCACCATGTAGAAGTCCTGCTCCGCGATGTGGTCGAGCTTGCCGTCGAGGATCTCCTCGAAGCCCGCGATCGTGTCCTTGAGGGCCACGAGCTTGCCCTCGAGCCCGGTGAACTGGGCCGCGACGAAGAACGGCTGCGACAGGAACTTCTGGATCTTGCGGGCGCGCGACACGACGAGCTTGTCGTCCTCGCTGAGCTCGTCCATGCCGAGGATGGCGATGATGTCCTGGAGGTCCTTGTAGCGCTGCAGCGTCTGCTGCACGCGTCGCGCGACGGAGTAGTGCTTCTCGCCGACGATCTGGGGATCGAGCATCGTCGAGTTCGAGTCGAGCGGATCGACGGCCGGGTAGATGCCGAGCTCCGAGATCGCGCGCGACAGCACGGTGGTGGCGTCGAGGTGGGCGAACGCCGTGGCCGGGGCGGGATCGGTCAGGTCGTCGGCAGGGACGTAGATCGCCTGCACGCTGGTGACGGAGCCCTTGGTCGTCGAGGTGATGCGCTCCTGGAAGGCGCCCATCTCCGTCGAGAGGGTCGGCTGGTAGCCGACGGCGCTCGGAATACGCCCGAGGAGCGCGCTCACCTCGGAGCCCGCCTGGGTAAACCGGAAGATGTTGTCGACGAACAGGAGCACGTCCTGGCCCTCCTCGTCGCGGAAGTGCTCGGCCACGGCAAGCGCCGAGAGCGCGACGCGGGCGCGGGCGCCCGGGGGCTCGTTCATCTGGCCGTAGATCAGCGCGGCCTTGGAGATGACGGGGCTGCCGTCCGCGAGCTTCGACTCGCTCATCTCGAGGAAGAGGTCGTTGCCCTCGCGCGTCCGCTCACCGACGCCGGCGAAGACGGACACGCCGCCGTGCGCCTTCGCGACGTTGTTGATGAGCTCCAGGATGAGCACCGTCTTGCCGACGCCGGCGCCGCCGAAGAGGCCGATCTTGCCGCCCTTGCGGTAGGGGGCGATCAGGTCGATGACCTTGATGCCCGTCTCGAAGACCTCGACCTTGGTCGACTGCTCGATGAACGGGGGAGGCTCCCTGTGGATCGGCGCCATCTTCTTGGCGTGCACGGGGCCGGCCTCGTCGATCGGCACGCCGACGACGTTCAGGATCCGGCCGAGGCACTCGTTGCCCACCGGCACCATGATGGGCTTGCCGGTGTCGCGGACTTCCATGCCGCGCACGAGGCCGTCGGTGGAGTCCATCGCGATGGTGCGCACCGTCGACTCGCCGAGGTGCTGGGCGACCTCGAGCACGAGGTTGTCAGGCTCAGCCGAGATGCTCGGGTTGCTCAACTTGAGCGCGTTCAGAATCCTGGGCAGCTGGCCCGACGGAAAATCGACGTCGACAACCGGTCCGATGACCTGAGTGATCTTTCCAACAACCATGGAGCGGGAGCCCTCCTCGTACGAGCTTTGACGAGTCGGGCGGCGCACTAGCACGGGCCTGCGCGTCCGACTAGGGGTTCCGAGGCCCGCTCCCGCAAGAGAACGCCTGCGCGGGGGGCGGCGTCGGCGCTCGCGCGGGACCGCGGTCAGCGGTCCTTGGCCGCGGCGATCCGCGCGAACGCCTCCACGCTGAGCGTCTCGCCGCGCGCGTCGAGCGAGATGCCGGCGTCCTTCGCGCGGCGCTCGAGCTCCTCGGGCGACCAGCCGTAGAGGTTCTTCCAGGCGTTGCGGAGCGTCTTGCGGCGGGCCGAGAAGGCGGCGCGCACCGCGGCGCGGAAGGCGTCCGTCTCCTCGGCGCGCCGCGGGCGCCACGGCGTCAGGACGACGACGGCCGAGTCGACCTCGGGCCTCGGATAGAACGCGCCCGCGCGCGCGACCAGGAGGCGGCGCACGTCGAACGCGGCCTGCACGAAGACCGAGAGCGCGCCGTACTCGCCGCTGCCGGGGGCGGCGGTGAGGCGCTCGGCGACCTCGAGCTGCACCATGAACACCGCGCGATCGATCTCGTGCGCGATCGTGGTCGCCTGCTCGAGGAGCCGGCCCGTGAGCTGGTACGGGAGGTTGCCGGCCACCGCGCGCGGGGGCGGCTTCCCGGCGAGCGCTGCGACCCAGTCGACCTGCGCGGCATCGGCCTCGAGCAGCGTCAGACGGCCTTCCTCGATCGGGCCAGCGAGCTGCTCGCGGAGGATCGGGACGAGGTCGCGGTCGCGCTCGATCGCGATGACGTGCGCGGCGCGGTCGAGGAGCGGCCGCGTGAGCGCGCCGAGCCCCGCCCCGATCTCGACCACCGCGCCGCCCGTGGGCGTGGTGGCCGCCTCGGCGATCCGGCGCGCCGCCTCGACGTCAACGAGGAAGTTCTGACCGAACCCTTTCTTCGGAGAGAGCCCGCGCGCGCGCAGGAGCTCGGAGATGGACATCGTTCGTCCTAGGCCTGAGGTGGGGGCGCCCCGTCGTGGGGCGCGGCCGCGGTTGCGCGCGGGGCGGCGGCGGTCGTCGCGCGAAGCCGTACCACGCGCACGCCGACCTTGCGGAGCACAGCTTCACGGCGGGTTTGTGCCACCCGCGCGCGGATGAGCACGGCCTCTGCCGCGATCGGCGCGAGCTCCTGGAAGGCCTTGTCGGCCGGCGTGAGCGCCCGCTGCTCCTCGTCTCCGTCGCTCTCCGGCGATCGCGGCGCCTCCCAGGGAGGGCTGAGCCCCGGCTCGAGATCGGGGAGCGTCCACATCACCTGCACGGCCTTCCGCGAGAGCCGCCGCACCGCCTCCGAGAGCCGGCCGAGCTGCGCGTCAGCGGGGGGCGGCGCGAGGACGTAGACCATGCTCGCCCGCGGCTTGGTGCGCGCGACGTGCAGGAGCGACTCCGCGATCGTCACGGCCGGATCGCGCCGATCCGTCTCGGACCGCGCGGGCGATTCGATGCCATAGCTGGCGAGGTAGCGGCGCAGGGTGCGCTCGCGCTGCGAGCGCCCGAGCGGCGCCGGCGCCGAGAACGGCGCGCGCGACCGCATCGAATCGGCGCGGGCGGCCAGGCGGTCGAGATCGCCGCGACGCAGGTCGTCGAGGCCGCGCGCGTCGAGCGGCCTGAGGTGCTCGAGGACGCGCGCCGCTACGTCCGCCTCGTCGAGCTCGCTCCGATCCGCGTCATACGTGCCGCACCCGACCATGAGCGCGTGCGCGATCTTCTGGCCGTGCCCAGGGCCGTGGTCCGGCGAGATCGTCACGCGCGGGCCAGGCGCCAGGAGGATGAGCCCGACGCGATCGCCGCGCCCGAGGTGCCTCGTGGCGATGGCCGAGGCCTCGTCGATCATGAGGTCGAGCGGGGCGCGGCCGAGCGGGCCCGCCCAGAGGTCCACGGCCGCGTCGACCAGGATCCAGACCACGTCGCGCTCCTCGCGCTCGAACTCCCTCACGAGCAGCGTGCCCCGGCGCGCGCTCGCCTTCCACGCGATCTTCCGGAACGGATCCCCCGGCTGGTGCTCTCGCAGCTCGCGCAGATCATCTCCCTCGCCGCGCACGCGGCCGGGCCTGCCCGAGGCCGCGAGGATGTGGCTCCGCCCTCCGCGCGGCTGCGTCAGGTACGCCATGAAGGGCCGCGGGAGCACCTCGATCCCGTACGGGTTCGCGAAGGTGAGCGGCACCTCGAAGAGGCCCGGGGCGCCGTGCACCTCGAGCGCGAGCCCGTGGAGCCCGTGCTGGCCGACGCGCGGCGTCCTCACGACGACCTTCACCTTGAGCCGCCCCGAGGCGGAGACCTCCCCGCGGTTCGGCTCGATGCGCACGTCGAGCTGCGACGAGGCGATCGCGCGCAGCTTCACGTAGCGCGCCGCGAGCGTGTCGCGGTTCCGCACCTCCGCCTCGATCTCCACGGTGCCTCCCCGCGCGGACCGGAGGACCCGCTTCGAGCCGCCCCAGAGCATCTCGAACCCGGCCGCGCGGATGCGCGCCACCGACACCAGCGTCACGCCGCGGGCGAGCGCGATCGCGACCAGGATCGCCCCGCCCCAGCCGACGATCGCCGGCTCCCGCGCGATGAGCCCGGCGCCCATGACCGCGACGCCGGCGATGGCCAGGTGGGCGGCGGTGCGCGTGGGGTAGAGCTGCATGGGCGACCTACGCCGGCCGCGCCGCGCGTCGGTACCCCACGCGCTGGACCGCCTCCTCGATGATCGTGTCGCGCGCCTTCGTGTCCACGTCGGCCTCGGGCACGAGCACCAGGCGGTGCGCGAGCGTCGCGGGCGCCATGCCGCGCACGTCGTCCGGCGTCACGAACGGGCGCCCGCCGATCACCGCCGCCGCCTTCGCCGCCTGGATGAGCGCGAGCGTGGCCCGCGGGGACGCGCCGAGCAGGACGCGGGGATGCGTGCGCGTGAACGCCGTGAGGTTCACCGCGTACTCATACAGATCCTCCTCGACGTGGATCCGCCGCGCGACGCCCTGCAGCATGAGGAGGTCCTGGACGGCGAGCGTCGCCCGCGCGCGCGGCGGCTCGACGTTGTGCGCGCGGAGCATCGCCACCTCGTCCTTGTGCTGCGGGTACCCTAGGCTCACCCGGATGAGGAACCTGTCGATCTGCGCCTCCGGCAGCGGGTAGGTCCCCTCGAGATCGATCGGGTTCTGCGTCGCGAGCACCATGAAGGGCGACGGCAGCTCGAAGCGATCGCCCTCGATCGTCACCTGCCGCTCCTGCATGGCCTCGAGCAGGGCGGACTGGGTCTTCGCCGGGGCGCGGTTGATCTCGTCGGCGAGCACGAGGTTCGCGAAGATCGGACCGGGGCGCAGCGTGAACGTCCCCTCCTTGGGCGACAGGACGTACGTCCCCGTGATGTCGGCGGGCAGGAGGTCGGGCGTGAACTGGATCCGCCGCACGGACGCGCCGAGCGCGGCCGCGAACGCCTTGACCAGCGTGGTCTTCGCGACGCCGGGGACGCCTTCCAGCAGCACGTGCCCCTGCGCGAGCAGGGCGGTGAGCATCAGATCGATCGCGCGCGACGATCCGATGTAAACGCGCGTGATCTCCCGCCGGACCGCCTCGATCCGCTCCTTGGCAGCGGAGATTTCATCGACGGCGACGGTTTGAACCTGGTTCATCGAGCGCCTTTGTCAGAGGGGGGTGGTGCGAGCTTCGCGTCTGCCTGCGAGGGCTGCGCCTCCGGCGGCGCCGCCGAGCGGCCTTCGGGCGCGCCGGGGTGAAGCCCCCGCGGCGGCTTCCGGCCGTCGGCGCCGCAGGCGGTGAGGACCTTCCGCACGACGTCGGCGGCGTGCAAGAGCGCGGGCCTGGACACGTTCGCCGGCTTGCCGGCGACGACGGACGCTTCGACTCGGTACATGGTGCCCAGGACCTCCTTGAATGCCGAGAGGGCGCGCTCGTCAAGAGATCCCTCTCGGGCCACCAGCCGCGTGACCGCCTCCTGCGCCGGGTTGGCCTCGAGGCCGAAGCGCACGGACAGGGCCTCGAACAGCGCGCTCTTCAGCTCGAGGAACGCGAGCCCGCGGGGCGACGACGGGGCCGCGAGCACGGCGAAGCGCCCAGCGGCGCCGCCCTGCGAGACGAGCGGCGTTGGGCGGGCATATCGAGGGAGCGGGCTCCGGTAAGGCCGCGCCGAGGCGCGCGCGGTCCAGAGCGCGAGGCCGAGGCCGGCGAGCGCTGCCAGGGCGAGGAGAGCGCCGCCGGGCAGGCCGTCCCGGCGGGCGTCATCGACGGCGCTCGCGAGCGCCTTGAGCTGCTCGTCGAAGTCCTTGCGGAGGGACGTCTCGCCGCCGAACGAGCTCTCCTCGTCGAAGCGGTTCGCGACGATGTAGAGCCGACCCCGGCGCGGCTGAGCCCCGTCCTCGTCGACGAGGTAGCGGGTCAGGCCCGAGGCGAACGCGCGGTTGCCCGGGTACCGGAGCATCATGTTCATCAGCGCGGACGGGTCGCCCATCGCGAAGAGCCGGCCCTTGCCGACCTGTCCGGCGACGGCGACGATCACGTCGGGCTCGCTGACGGCGCGGATCCGCAGCACGGGCGAGAGGTTCGGGTGCCTCAGGCCGGTCGCGTGGTTCGTCACGAGACGCTGCAGGTGGCTGACGACGGGGTGCGGGCCGATGGCGTGGCCGCCGACGACGTCGACGACGGGCTCCGCGATGGCGAGGGCGGGGCGGTTCCGGAGCGCGGCGACCGGCCGGGCTGGCGTCGGGACGCGCTCGATCTGGAACCTTCGGAGCGTGTCGTCGCCGCGGCCGAAGTCGTCGACGATCGCGAGCCGCCCGCCGGCCTTCATGAACGAGGTGGTGTCGTCAGCGTCGAGCGCCTGCAGCGGGTGCAGCACGAGGATCCCGTCCTCCGGGCCGACCTGGCTCCAGTCGAGCACAGCGACGGCGTGGACCCTGGCAACCCCGAGCTCCGCGCGCGCGATCTCGAGAAACTCCGAGCAACCCTCCCAGCTCGGGTCGTTGACGTCGAAGGCAGCGGCCGCTGCTCGGGCGGGCGCAAGCAGCGCCATCAGCGCGGCCAGCGCGACCACGAGGGAGCGGCATGTCGCCCGCCGGCGCACCTGCAGACGTCGATGATCCCAGCGAAATTCGAAGGATGCGTGCGCAGGCCACGCGCCGTGCCGCGTCATGAGCGCCGCGAACATACCACCGTCGGCCCGAGCGATAACCTTGACCCGCCATCCCACATTGCTAGATTCGCTTCTAAGAGCGGGGTGCTTTCTCCCAGACCTCGTTCCACCAATTCAGCCGAGCACTCTACGAGGTGGAGGGGTTAGTCGATGCTTCCTCCGTTCATCATCGAGCAAATACGGCAGCGCGAAGAAGAGAAGGATCGGTCCAGAAGAGAAGAAATTCGACCGCGCCTTGAGCTGCCGATCGAACGCTACCCCGCACCTCGTCGTCTTCCGGACCCGGAAGAGGACGATCCCAACCGGGGCGTCATCATTCTCGACCTGGGCTGACGCCACATGTAGCACGCACGCTCCCTTTTCTATTCCCGCGGCGACGCCCGCCGAGCGGTTCCCCCGAAACGCTCTCCGCTTTCCCAGCAACTCTCAAATTTTCGGCGCAGCGCTTCTCTCCTGCGCTTGCAGAGCTCGGTCCCTCGCCTGTACCGAGGTTCAGCGAAGCTCGTCTGGTCGGAACGGCCCGTCACAACGAGGCGACGGCCGGCACGAGCGCGGCATGCGCGGTGGGCGGGGTAAGAAGTTGCCCTTCGCAGGGCTCGCCACGCTTGTGTGGGGTTGACCAGCGGCGGGATCTTCGCCTAGGTTGCGCCCCCACTTCTGGCGCCGGGCACTGAACGAGCTACGCTCCGGCGCTTCAGAGCAGGCCGTGCACACCATGCGCACGGGCTCTTCCATATCGATCGAGGTTCTACAGATGGCCGTTCATATTCGCCTCGCCCGCGCGGGCACCAAGAAGACGCCCTTCTACCGCATCGTCGTCGCCGACCAGCGCAGCCCGCGCGGCGGCAGGTTCATCGAGCGGCTGGGCACGTACGACCCGCGCAGGACGGAGATCCGCCTCGACGTGCCCCGCGTGAGGCACTGGATCTCGAACGGCGCCCAGCCGACGCACACGGTGGCGCTGCTTCTGAAGCATCCTGGGCTTGCCCAGGCGGCCGCTCCGGCGGACGCCGCGAAGTAGCATGGCCTCCTCGACGTCTCCGCTGGTCGATCTCGTCGCGCTTGTCGCTCGAGCGCTCGTCGATCACCCGGACCGAGTGGTGGTGCGCGAGGTCGCGGGCGACCGCTTCCCGCGGATCGAGCTGACGGTCGCGCGAGAGGACATCGGCAAGGTGATCGGCAAGGACGGGCGCACCGCGCAGTCGATCAGGACGCTGCTGAGCGCCGCTGCGAGCAAGTCGGGGCGGCGCGCGCACCTCGACATCCTCGACTGAGACGGATCCGACGTGGAGCGACGTTACGTTCCCGTCGCGGAGGTCGCCCGCCCGCACGGCGTGCAGGGCGAGCTGCGGCTGCGACTCTACAATGAGACGTCCGACCTGCTCGTCGCGCGGCTCGCTGTCAAGCTTCGCCTCGCGGACGGGGCCGAGCGGGACGCGAAGATCGTCGCGACGAGGCCCGTCGACAAGGCGCTGCTCGTACGGCTCGCGGGCGTCGACGACCGGGACGCGGCCGAGGCGCTGCGCGGCGCGCAGGTGTGCGTGCCGCGCGACGCGTTCGCGCCGCTCGCCGAGGGCGAGTTCTACGCGTGCGACATCGAGGGGGCGCGCGTGATGACGCCCGAGGGCGCGGTGCTCGGGCACGTGAAGTCGCTCCAGTCGTACCCGACCTGCGACGTCCTCGTCGTGGAGCGGGGCGGCGCGGACTCGGTCGAGATCCCGCTGACAGAGAGCTTCGTCAGCAGCGTGGACGTGGAGCAGCACCTGGTCCAGCTCGTCACGCTGGAAGGCCTCGTCTGATCCGCCGCTCGGCGCGAGGCAGGCCGCCGCGGCAGGTTCAATGCGCATCGCTGTAGTCACCCTGTTCCCAGAGCTCTTCCAGGGCTTTCTGGCGATCGGCATGGTCGGTCGGGCGCTCGCTTCGGGCGCGGTCAACGTGCAGATGCGCAGCCCGCGCGAGTTCGGCCTCGGCCGGCACCGAAGCGTGGACGACACGCCCTACGGCGGCGGCTCGGGCATGGTGATGCGCGTCGACTGCATCGTCCGCTGCATGGAGGCGCTCGACGAGGCGACCGGCGAGGGCGAGCCGGCGATCGCGCCTCCCGCGCGCGAAGAGGCGGCGCCCCCCGGCCCGGCGCAGCGGGCGCATCGGATCCTGCTCACGCCGCAGGGACAGCCCTTCCGCCAGGAGAAGGCGATCGAGCTCGCGGCGCGCCCCTCCATCGCGCTCGTGTGCGGCCGATACGAGGGGTTCGACGAGCGGGTCCGCGCCTTCGTCGACGAGGAGATCTCGCTCGGCGACTTCGTGATGACCGGCGGCGAGGTGGCGGCGATGGCGGTGATCGACGCGTGCGCGCGCCTGCTGCCAGGGGTGCTGGGCAACGCGGGATCGGCGGAGCACGAGTCCCACAGCCCCGCGCTGGCCGGGCTCCTGGAGTACCCGCAGTACACGCGCCCCGTGGAGTTCCGCGGGCACAGGGTGCCCGAGGTGCTGCAGCAGGGGAACCACGCCGCGATCGCCCGGTGGCGACAGGCGCAGGCAGAGCTGCGCACGGCCGAGCGCCGGCCCGACCTGTGGCGCAAGGCGCGCGAGGGAGACGCTCCGCCGGACGAGCGCGGGGGGGCGCGGCGATGAGGCTCGCGCTCGCGCTCGTTCACTACCCGGTGCTCGATCGCTCCGGCGAGACGGTGACCACGGCGATCACGAACCTCGACCTGCACGACATGGCGCGAAGCGCGCGCACGTACGGGGCCGAGCGGCTCTTCGTCGTGCACCCGGTCGCCGCCCAGCGCGCGCTGGCGGAGCGGATCAGGGAGCACTGGGTCGTCGGATCAGGCAAACGCCGGATCCCGGATCGCTCCGTCGCGCTGGACGTGCTCAGCGTCGTCTCGAGCCTGGAGGAAGCGTACGGCGCGCTGAGCAGCGCGGGGCGGGAGGGCGTCGAGGTCTGGACGACCGCGGCAGCGTCGCGGGGGCTCCCGGTGACGAGCTATGCGGAGACCCGCGCTCGCCTCGCGCAGGCGACCCGGCCGGTGCTGATCACGTTCGGCACGGGCTGGGGTCTCGCGCCGGAGCTCATCGCCAACGCCGACGTCAGGATCGAGCCCATCCGCGCGACCGAGAACACCGGCTACAATCACCTCAGCGTGCGCGCGGCGTGCGCGATCACGCTCGATCGGCTGCTCGGCGAGCAGACCGCCGGGTGAGCCCGCGCCGTCGCCGCGCGTGAAGCCGGCGCCCACGTCCGTACGGCTGTCATCGTTGTCATGAACAAGCGCGAGGCCCATCGTCCCGCAGCGGAGGCGAGCACGGAGCGACCGACGGTCGATCGGCTCGTCCGTGAGCAGGCGTTCGCGCTCGGGTTCGACGTCGTCGGGGTTGCGCGCGCGGACGAGCCGATCGGGATCGAGCACGCCCGGTACCTCGAGTTCATCGAAAGCGGCATGCACGGGGAGATGGGCTACCTCGCGGAGTACGCGGAGCAGCGGCGGCGGCTGGACACCAGCGCCATCCTCGAGGGCGCGCGCTCGGTCGTTTGCGTCGGCCGCAGGTACGCCCGCCCCAGGGAGAGCGAGGGGCGCGACCCCGCGCTCGCGCAGAGCGTCGCGCGGTACGCGCGCGGGCAGGACTACCACAACCACCTGAAGCGCCGGCTGCGGCGGCTCGCGTCGTTCATCCGGTCGCTCGGGCCGTCGGTCGCGGCGCGGCCGCTCTGCGACGTCGAGCCGGTGATGGAGCGCGTCTGGGCGGCGCGCGCGGGCATCGGCTTCGTCGGCAAGAACGGGCTCCTCATCACGCCGGGGCAGGGGAGCTATCAGCTCCTCGGCGAGGTGGTGACCACGCTGCCGCTCGTCCCCGACGTTCCCATCGCGGAGCGCTGCGGATCGTGCACGCGCTGCCTCGACGCGTGCCCGACGCAGGCGTTCGACGCGCCCTTCGTGCTCGACCCGCGGCGCTGCGTCGCGTACCTGACGATCGAGCAGCGGAGCGCGCCGGCCGAAGGGCTGCGGCCCGGCATGGGAGAGCACCTCTTCGGTTGCGATGTCTGCCAGGAGGTCTGCCCGTTCAACAAGACCGCGGCGCCGCCGCTCGAGCGCACCGCGCCGTTTCATCCGCTGGCGCGATGGGAAGCGCGCGACGTCGACGACCTCGCGTCGCTGGGCGAGCAAGAGTTCGACGCGCTGACGGTCGGGACGCCGCTCCGGCGCGCGCGGCGCGGCGGCCTCGCCAGGAACGCGACCATCGTCGCTGCAAATCGGCTCGCGCGCGGCGCAGAAGGCGCGGCCGCGTCCAGCGCGAGGCGCGCGCTCGCCGCGGCGCTCACCCACGAGGATCCCTCGGTGCGCGCCGTCGCTGCGTGGGGGGTGCGCCGCGCCGGGGGCGCCGAACCGACGAGCCCGGCAGCGCCCGGACCCGCCGAGCCTCCCGAGGATCCCGGCGCAGGCTGAGGCGCGCAGCGCGCCTACACGGCCCTCGGGTCGCGGCGCGGCGGTGCTCCGGCGCTCTTCGCGGACGCCTCGCGATCCGCTACGGTGTCCGCCTGCAAGACGCCGCGCGCACGAGCACGAACGTGGATCTCCCTTCCAGGCTCCGAGCGCTCCTCGACGATCTGCGCCACCACGACTCCGTGCTCTGGCGGCGCGCGGTCGACGCTGGGGTGACCTACGGCCCAGACCTCCTCGTCCGCCACAGCCCTGCGCTGTTCGGGCTCTTCTTCGGCGCGGTGTTGCCGGAGCAGCGCAAGGCCGTGCTCCGGAACCTGCGGTTGGCGCTCGGCGAGCGAGGGCCGCTCGACGAGTACCGGGACGTCGCCCGGGTGTTCATCAACTTCGCCAACTGCCTCACCGACGCGTTCATCGCGGGCAGCAGCCGGTCCGAGCGGCTCACCGGCCTGTGCGTGAACGACGAGCACTTCACG
The DNA here is from genome assembly GCF_051519835.1 of Sorangium sp. So ce176. NCBI lineage: Bacteria > Pseudomonadati > Myxococcota > Polyangiales > Polyangiaceae > Sorangium > Sorangium sp. So ce176. Next base: position 6,103,508 of record NZ_CP150371.1, on the reverse strand, counting down.
AACGCGTTCCGGCGCGGCCTCGGGGTGATCGTCGTCACGGCGCACACAGGCGGCTGGCAGGCCGCCGCGCCGCTGCTGCGCTCGGTCCACGCAGCCGACGTGCTCGTCGTCATGCAGCGCGAGCGCGACAGCCGGGCGCAGGCCATCCAGGACGGCACGCGCGATCGGGTCGGCGTGCGGATGCAGCACGTGGAAGATGATCCGCTCGCGGTGCTCCCGCTGCTCGCGCACCTGCGGCGGAAGGGCGTCGTGGCCATCCAGATCGATCGGCTGCCGTCCGGGATGCGCGGGCGCGACGTCGAGCTCTTCGGGATGCCCTGGCGCGTGCCGGAGGGGCCGCTCCAGCTCGCCGCCGTGAGCGGCGCGCCCATCGTCCCGGTGTTCACCCGCCGGACCGGCTTCATGCAGTACGAGATCTGCATCGCGCCGCCCATCTCGCTGCCCCGCAGGCCAGGACCGTCCGAGCTCGACGTCGCGGCGCGGCAGATCACGGCGGAGATGGAGCGGTTCCTCCGGGAGAACCCGACGCAGTGGTTCCACTTCGAATAATCAAGGATTTTGAGCCTCGCGCGAGAAATCGCGCCGTGGTCGGCCATGCGCTGCATCGGCGCGCAAGGTGGGTTAAGAGTCCGCGCTGATGGCCCGCCTCCTCGTCGGACTGCCCTCGCTCAAGGGGGATATCCAGAAGTACAAAGATCGCTTCGATCTGGTCGAGCTCCGTCCGGTCGACTCGTCGCTGCCCCGCGTGACGACGCTGCGCAAATGGCGCAAGGCGGTGCCGCCGGGCTTCGTCTTCAGCGTCGTGCTGCCGCGCGTGGTCGGCGAGCTCGCGTCCGGGAGCGAGCTCGACGAGGCGCTCTCTACCTCGCTCGAGGTGGCGGACGTGCTGGAGGCGCGGTGCATCGTGCTCCAGACGCCGGCGTCGCTCCGACCGACGGCGAGCAACCGCAAGAAGCTCGCCGCGCTGTTCGAGCGCCTGCCCGCGGAAGGGGTCGTGCGCTGCTGGGAGCCCTCCGGGATCTGGGAGCGCGACGACATCGTTGCGACCGCGCGCGCCGCGAAGGTCATCCCGGTGCTCGACGTCGCCCGGGACGCGCCCCCGCCCGGGCCGATCGTCTACACACGGCTGCGCGCGCTCGGAAAGTCGTCGTCGCTCGGAGCGGCCGCGCTCGAGCGCGTCGCCGATCGCCTGCGCGGGCGGCGCGAGGTGTTCCTGGTCGTCGAGGGGGACCGCGCGCTCCAGATCAAGTCGCAGCTCGCGGCGTCGCTCGCGCGCAAGCCCGATCGCTCAACGGCTTCGGCCGTGGTAAGGCCCTCCATGCCCATGCCGAACACCCTCGTCGCCGAGGACGAGGAGCAGTGATCCGCGGCACCGCGGCCACGGCGAGCGACGCCTCTGCGGCCTCGGCCGCTCGGGCCGCGCTCGAGTCGTCCGGCAGCGCGATCGACGCGATCGTCGCCGGCTTCTTCGCCGCCGCGGGCGCGCAGCCTGACGTGCTGCTGGCGCCCGCGGTCGCGCTCGCGGCCGGCGTCGGCGTCGGCGCGCGGGCGTTCGATGGACGGGCGATCCAGCCCGGGCGCGGCGCGCCACGGCCGCGCGGTTTCGTCGACGGACAGAGCGTCCCGGAGGCTGCGCGCGTCGCGGTCCCGCGCTCGCTCGGCATGCTGGTCCTGCTGCACGGCTACCTCGGGCGCGCTCGGCTCCGCGAGCTCGTGCGCGCCGGCGTGGCCGCGGCCGAGCGCGCCGGCGCGAGCGGGCGCGCGGAGTTGCTCCGCGAGGTCGGCTCGCTCGGCGCGGTGGCGCTCCGGGCGCGCGACGTGGAGCGGGCGCTGCTCGCCGTCGGCGGGCCGGTCGCCGGCGGGACGCTGACCGCCGAGGACATCGCCGAGGCTGTCCCGGCCGAGGTCGAAGCCGCGTCGACGTCGATCGCGGACGGCGCGACGGCGCTCCAGGCGCCGTGGCCAGTCGCGGAGCAGGCGCGGCCCGCGGACGCCATCGTCGCCTGCGACGGCTGGGGCACTGTCGCGGCGCTGGCCTACGCGCGCACCGACGACGGGATCGCCGTGCCCGAGCTCGAGATCACGCTCGGCCGCGACGCCGTCCCGGTGCGCCGCGGCATCACGCGCCTCGCGCCAGGCACGCCCCTGCCAGCGGCGGCGCCGATCGCGATCCTCCAGCGCAGCACCCTCGCGGCGGCCGTCGCGCTGACCGGCAAGCACAGCATCGACGTGAATGCCCTCGGCGCGCTCCTTCACGGCACCGCGCTCGAGGCCGCCCTTCACGACGTCCGTACGCGGTTGCACGCCGAGGGCATCCTCGCCGTCCTGCGCGACGACCGCGACGCGCGCGCGGTCCACCTCGCGCCCGGCTTCATGGCGGGACCTGGGACGCAGCCAGCAGGCGATTGAGATGAAGCCGGCGCGCCTCGCCGACGCTGTGTGCGTCAGCGCGTCCGTCGAGCGGCCAGGCCGAAGCCGCGCTGGCTGGACGAGCGGGGGCTAGCCCCGCCCTTGCAGGGGATGGCCGACGCCCCTGCCGTCGAGGGCTCCGGGGGAACGTTGGGGCGCGCAGCGAGCCGCCGCGGCCGCTGACATCCGCGGTGACGCATGGGCCGACGCCTGGCGGCTCGCGCTGGCCGCGCAGCGTGCCTGCCGCACGATGCTGGGGATCGTTGTGGAGCGGGACAGAGCCCCGGGAGGACTCAGAAGGAGAGCGCTGCGCCCATGCAGCCGCGAAGCGGCTGCGAGACGCTGCCTGTCGCGCCGGCGCAGTGCCTAGAGCGCGACGCCGTGGCGCTTCGCGTACGCGACAACGCCGATCTTGTCGATCGTGCGGATGTCGCGCGTCGTGAGGTTGAGCTTTACAAAGCGGTTGAGCTCGGGGACCCAGACGCGCCGGGTCTGGATGTTCACGAGCTGCCAGCGCTTCGTCTTGATGTTGGAGTGGGAGACATTCTGCGCCAGCAGCTTCCGCTTCCCAGTGATGTCGCTCTTCGCCATGACGTCCTCGGTTGGAAGGAGCACCGCCCTCGGTGCCCCGACCTGTATCTGTAAAACTGGCCAGGCACACGCCCTGCGCGGGGGAGCAGGGGGGCTCGGGAGCGCGGGAAAGTGAAGGAAGCCGGGGGACATGTCAAGCGTCCACCGGCGCCCGTCGCGCATCTTTCCTCTTTGCGCAGTGCCGCGCAGCACCCGGAGCGCGTCCAGGCTTTTCGGCGTGCTTCTGGCGCAGGACCCTAGGTCAGCCACTCGCCGCCCGAGGGCGGACGTTGGTCCGGCCCATCCTTGTCGCTCGGGCGCGAGTGCAGGTCGATGCGACGAGCGTCGGCGGCCAGACGCCAGGCCAGGATCTGGAACAGGCCGAGGCTCGTGAGGGCGGACGTGCCGGCGAACGCTACGCCCGCGGAGAGCACACCGACGAGCTCGCCCGGGGAGAAGGCGCCGAGCTGCGCGAGCCTGTCGACGACCAGGTCCGCCGTGAAGGCGAGCACCACCGCGACGGCAAGGAACGTCCCGGCGCCCGTCGTCTCGGACCCCATGAAGCCCGTGAGGCTGGACAGCACCGCGAGGATCACCATCACGGCGCCGAGCTGGCCGAGGTGCGGATCGACCAGGGCGAGCTGCGCGACGGCCTGTCCGAAGGACGGAAGCGCGACGAGGAAAGCGGCCACGAGCAGCCAGCGCGCGCCGCTGTACGCCCGGTAGCGCGAACGGAAGACGAGCGCCGCCGGGAGCGCTATCGCCGCCCCTGCCCGAGCGGCTCCCCAGCCGAACGCCGTCCCGGAGCTCTGGAGGCCGATGACGGTCGCGATCGCCCCCAGCACCACCATGGCGACGGCGCGCTGCCGGTAGCTCACCGACGTGAGCGCGGTGAACAGCGCGACGATCCCGAGCACGAACGCGGGCGGCCCGGCGACAACGCCCTCCGGACGGAGCCCCGCGAGCGACAGGCCCCCGAGGAGGAGAAACCCCACGCCCACGGCGGCGCACCAGGTCCGCGCCGCGTCCTGCGCCGGACGCATCGGCGCGAGGTCCTCCATGAGCGCCTCGGACGCGAGCAGCGGCTTGGTGACGCGCTCGCGCGCGCTCGGGGGCGCCTCCTCGATCGTGACGACCGGGCTCGCTTCGAGCTGCCGCTCCGCCGGCGCCGCGCTGCTCGACGCCGCTGCGGGCGTCTCCTCCGCCAGCCCGACGGCCGGAGCGTCGCCGGCTGTGGCGCCCTCCGGCGGGGCTGGCGCTGCCTTTTCCCGTTCGGCGGTCGCGCGACGGCTTGCTGGGGGGCGGTCGCGATTCGCCTCTCCGTAAGGCTTTTCCATCGATGGGGCTGGATCAGATCTCACGGGCGTCGAGGGGGTTGCGGCGAAGCTGACCGAGCAGCTCGGCCGAGGTGAGCCGCGCGACCAGGGTGCGCCCGAAGTCTCGCACGGCAGTGAATCCTTGCCCATCCATCGCGAGGGATTGCTCGTCCATGTACAGCCGGCGTGCAATCTCGATCTGCACGGCGTGGACGGCACGGTGCGGCTGGCCGTAGTGCGCTGTGCTGAAACCTCCTTTGTAGGGGTCGTCGTGGCGCACGGAGAAGCCGCAGGCGCGCGCGTGCTGGTCGACCACGTCGATCACCGGGGTGGCGGCGCTCGTCCGCCCGCGCGTCCCGGGGACGATGTCGGCCCGGCCGACGGCGCCCTCCGCGTGGCCGCGGCGACTCTGGCTCGGCATCGAGTGCGCGCAGAGGAGGATCGCGAAGCCGAAGCGCTCGCGCTTGCGGGCAAGGAGGGCGCTCAGGCTGCGGTGGTAGGGGCGATAGAACCGGTCGAGCCGGCGCTCCAGCTCGCGGCGCGGGAGGCGTGAGCTGAGGATGGGCTCGCCGTCCGTGGTCACACGCCAGATGAGCCCCCTCGGGTAGGGCGCCCGGCCGCCCCCCTCGACCGCGTCGCCGTCGCAGTCGGTCTCGCTCCGGTTGAGATCGACGACCAGGCGGCTCATCCGGGAGAACAGGAGCGTCGCTCCCTCGGCCGGCGCGTCCTGGAAGAGCGCGTCGACGTAGAGATCGGCGTCGCGCCCGATGCTGCGCGCGGGAGCGATGGTCCACGACAGCGACTCGGGATCCATATGGACGCCCGCGTGCGGTACTTCGACGAGGACCGGGCTTTCCGCTCCGCGGGGCTCGACGACCTCGAAGGGTGACAGCACGGCGATACTGTGACGCATTCCGCGTCCGGCTGGAACCGGGACGGGCGCGCTTCAGGAAGGAACGCAGGAAGAGACACGGCCGTCCGGGGTGCACCCACCCCGCTTTCTGGCGCACTTTGCCGCTTTCGCAGTAGCGTTGGGCGTGGACCTCGCGACCTGGGTGGATGCGTACCTCGATCACCTACGCGTCGAGCGGGCTCTGGCACCCCTGACGCTCGAGGCGTACGGCCACGATCTCGCCAAGCTCGTTGCGCACGCGGAGGCGGCCGGGATCACGACAGTCGAGGGCCTCGACCAGGCGCTGATCGGCACCTACCTGGTCGCGCTCGGCCAGGCGGGCATCAGCGCGAGCTCGGCGGCTCGCCACCTCTCCGCGGTCCGCGGGTTCATCCGCTTCCTGCTGCGCGAGCGCCGGATCGAGCGGGATCCGTGCGCGCTCGTCGAGCGACCCCGGGTCGGGCGGCGGCTGCCCAAGGTGCTCTCGTTCGACGAGATCGCGCTCCTCATCGAGGCGCCCGAGCAGGGGACCTTCAGGGGCCTGCGCGATCGCGCGATGCTCCACGTGATGTACGCGGCCGGCCTGCGCGTGAGCGAGGTGGTGCGCCTCAAGCTCGCGGACATCGAGCGGCGCAAGGGGATCGTGATGGCGCTCGGCAAGGGCGGGAAGCGAAGGCTCGTGCCGCTCGGGGAGCCGGCGCTCGCCGCCATCGACGCCTACCTGGAGGCGCGCGCCTCGCACCCGCGCAGCGCGTCGACGCAGGTGCTGTTCCTCTCGCCGCGCGGCGGGGCGCTCACCCGGCAGGCGGTGTGGAAGCTCCTCGGGGGGTACGCCCGCGCCGTCGGCATCGACAAGCCGAGCTCGCCGCACAAGCTCCGGCACTCGTTCGCGACACACCTGCTCGAGGGGGGCGCCGATCTCCGGAGCGTCCAGGCGCTCCTCGGTCACGCGAACGTCGTGACGACCGAGATCTACACGCACCTCGCGGACGACCACGTGCGCGCCGCATACCGACGAGCGCACCCGCGCGCATGAGCGTACGTCCCGCGGCTAGTTGCAGCGCTTGAGGAATTTTCCGCAGGGCTTTTTCGTGGCCTGCCCCGCAGGCTTGGCGGGCGCCGGGGGGATCTCGGTGAGCTGGAACTCCTGCACGAGCGGCGTGCCGGCCTTGGCGACGACCTTCAGGCTCCGCGGGAAATAGCCGGCGCGCTTCACGGCGATCTGGTGCACCCCCGGCGTGAGCTCCAGCTCGACGTCGGGGGCCTGCGTCGCCTTGCCGTCGACCGTGATCTCCTCGCAGGTGACGGGCTTGCACGAGACCTTGACCGGCACCAGCGCGCTGGCCGCGGCGCCGGCGTCGGTCGGGGCGCCTGCGTCGATCGGGGCGCCTGCGTCGATCGGGGCCTCGGCGATCGCGGCGCCGGCGTCGGGCGCCGGCGCGGTGGCGGCCGGCTCGGGCGGCGCGGGCACGGCCGACGGCACGGGCGGCACGACGGAGGCCGACGTCGAGGCGCTGGGGCTCGGCTGCGCCTGGTCCTTGCGGTCCAGGACGTACCACGCGGCGGCCGTGCCCCCGACGAGCAGCACAGCGGCGATGCCGACCGCCAGGGACGCCGCCTTGCCCCAGGGCGACCGCGGCGAGTGGCTGACAGCGGTCAGCGCGGTGCCGGCGGCCCGAGCGGGCGCCATGGGGCTCTCGGGCGGAGGCAGCGGCGCCTCCGTGATGGTCACGTCGGGAAGCGTCGGATGCGGTGATGCGGACGGCTGCAGCGCGGGTCCGAGGGGCGGCGACGGCGCGTGCGGCGGCGGCGCCGCAGGGGAGAACGGCGCGAACGGCGACGGCGCGAGCTGCGTGGCGTCGCCCGGCGGCAGCGGCGCGGGCGCGCCTACCGCGGGGACGGCGTGGGGCGGCGGCGCAGGGACGACCGCCTCGCTCGCCGACGGGGACAGGGCGAGCGTGGAGCCCACCTCGATCGCGGCCGCCGAGAAGCCGCTGAGCATGGCGGCGAGCTCGCTCGCGGAGCGGAAGCGCTCGCGGGGATCGTGCGCGAGCGCGCGCGCGAAGGCGGCGTCGAGCGCCGGGCTCAGAGGGACGCCGAGCTCCGCGGCGCGCGCGGACGCGGCGAGGCGCGGCCCCATGAGCTCGCGCTGCCAGCCGGGCACGTCGACCTGCCCCTGGCAGGAGCGCCAGTACGAGCGACCGGTGAGCGCGAAGAAGGCGACGAGCGCCGCGGAGAAGATGTCGGCCGCGGCGCCCGCAGGGACTCCCGGCTGCACCTGCTCGGGCGCGAGCCACGGCGCGGACTGGACGTAGCCGTCCGGCGTCGGCAGCAGGCTCCGCGCGACCGACGGCCCGAAATCGGTGACCTTCACGTTGCCCGGAGCGCCCGGATCGATGAACAGGTTCGTCGGCTTGAGGCCGTGATGCGGGACCTCGCGCGCGTGCGCCGCGTCGAGCACCGCCGCCAGCGAGCGGAGCATCGACCCGACCTCCTCGAAGCCCATCGGACGGCGCCGCGCGAGCTCGGCGAGCGACGGGACATGGATCATGTCCGTCACCGTGAAGGGCGCGGCCGTCGCCTGGTCGTAGCCAGCCTCGAGGATGTGCGCGGCGAACTCCTGCGGCAGCCTGTTCGTCTCGGCCACGTACCGCTGCAGGTGCTGCATCGCGTCCGGGCGCTGACCGATCGCGGGCGCGTACAGCTTGAGGGCGACGTCGCGCGCCTGCGCCGTCGCCGCGCGGAAGGTGGCCGTCGCACCCCCGTAACCGAGGAGCGCACGGACAGAGAACCTCCCCGCGATGACGCTGCCCGGCGCGAGGTTCGGTGCCGTCACGAGATCACTCCCCCGCGACCGAGATCGACTCGATCGATTGCAGGATGGTCGCGTCGGCGCCGGAGCTGTCGTCGTCCGGCACGAAGCCGAGCCCGAGCAGGATCTCGCCCTCCTTGCCGGTGTCGGCGAAGATCAGGAGCGGGCCCTTCTTGGACCCCCGCGCGGCGCCCTCGCTCTGCCAGAGGCCGATCTTCCTTCCGGCGATGTCCTTGGTCTCGAGGGGCTTCTTCCAGTTCACCTTCTTCTTGGGCAGCGTCACGTCGATCTCGTGCGCCAGCGCGTCGAGCGCGGCGTCGCGCTTCTCCGCCGCCTGCTTGCCCTCGCCCACGTCGACCTGCGCCGTCGCGAGGGCCGGCCCCTCGGCCGTGGCCTGCGCGATCGTCGCGCTCTCTGCCTGGGCGTAGGTCCAGCCCTTCACGGGCGTGAGGACGAAGGAGCTCCGGGCGATCTTGGCCCGGGTCGATTCCTCGGCCTGGCACGCCTCGTCGAGCGCCTTGCAAGGCTTCGGCGCGGGCGGGGGAGGAGGTTCGGGCGCCGCGGTCACGGGGGGATCGGGCGCTACGGGTTGGGGTGGAGGCGGCGAGCTGCACGCCGCGGCGAGCGCCGCCGCAGCGCTCAGCGCCAGGGTGGGCCATCGTCGAAAGAACATTGCGCCCGAGCGTTGCAGGACCGGACCCGGTACGGCAAGTAAAGAGCGATCCGGGGGGACGGCTTACGCCGGGGGACGCGGCAGGCGCCGCATGGAACGCCGAGCGCGCCGGGGGGAAGGCGCCGGCGCGCTGGCGAGGTGCAGGGGCTACTTGACGAGGGCGCCGACGTCCTGCTCGACCTGCTCGGCGAGGCCCGAGGGCACCTTCCCGTGGAGGCGGGTGCGCTCCGTGACCAGGAAGTAGTCAGGCTTGCCGCTCGCCCCGGGAGGGCCCTTCACGAGCTCGAGGAAGCCGATGTCGCCCGAGGGGCCGGTGTACTCGACCCGCACCACGACCTGCGTCTGCTCCGGGGCCGCGGCCACGTACTCCGTGGGACGCAGCCGGTCGAGCTTGCTCATCCAGTTGCCGACGGTCTCGTCCTTCTGATCGGGGCTCGCCGGATCGGCCCAGATCTTCTTGCCCTCGTCGCCGCTGCGCACGAGCTCGCGGCGCTTGTCCCCGGCGATGACGCGCGCCCGGGTGAGATCGACGTCCTTCCACTCGTGCAGGTCCCGCTCCATGAGCCGCGACTCGGCTGTGTCGAGGTCGCGGTAGATGTCGCCCTTGATGGCGTACACCTCGCCCGTGGCCTCGTCGCGCGCGTAGCGGTCGGCGCCGCCCGGCGTCATGCCGCCGATGACGAGCTTCTTCTCGGCGCCGCGGAGCTTGACGGTGAGCGTGCCCTCCGGCTCGGCGAGCCCGAACTCGCTGGCGCGGTCGTCCGCGATGCGGCCGACCGCGCGCAGCGCCTTGAGCGGGGCCAGCACCTCGGCGAGCTTGTTGCCGGCGCCCACCGAGACGAACGTCGTCGTCTTGACCTTCGGCTCGGTGTCCGCGGGCTCGTCGTCGTGCGCGTCGTCGCCGTGAGGATCGTGGGGGTTCTCCTTCTTCTCGGGCGGGGGCGTCGTGCGCTCCGTCGTGCCGACGAAGTAACGGCCCTCCTTGTCCTTCTTCGCCTCGAGGACGACCTTCTTCGATTTGCCCTCGAAGGCGATGTGCTCGACGTCCTCGGCGCGGCCGGCCCAGACGGTCACGTCCATGGTCGAGAGCGCGGCCGCCGTCTTGTCGCGCGTCCAGACGAGGACGGCGAACACGGCCGCGACCCCGAGGAGGCCGAGGTGCACGAAAAAGCTGCGATCCAACCTCATGCGCGCCTCCCGCTCGCGCGCCGCCCGCGGCGCGTGATGAAGAGCCCGAGACCCAGCACCAGGGCCGGCGCCACGAGGATCGTGGCCCAGAACCAGACCTGGTCCTTCTGCTTTGTGTGCTCGATCCGGACGTCCTCGTTCGTCGTGATCTCTCCGGCGAAGCTCTCCTCGCCGCCGAGCCACCGGAACGCGTCGAGCGCGAGCACGATGTTGGGTTCGTTCCTGAACGTCGCGTCGGTGAGCGCGTCGGCGTCGGCGAGCACGAACGCGCGCAGCTCCTGCTTCTCCTTGCCGTCGCCGCCGGGCGCGATCTCCTTGGAGACCGCGGCGGCGAGGTTGTAGGCGTTGCGCTGCTCGCTCCCCTGGTCGAACTTGAAGTCGCCGTTCGTGTCGGCGAACGTCTCGCCCAGCGTGCGGACGACGAAGTCGGCCTTCACGTCGACGCCCTCGACCTTGTCGAGCGACGACGCGCCCGGGAAGATCGTCGGCGCCTGCTGCGCGTGGCGGCTCAGGGTCGAGACCGAGGCGTGCGAGGAGTACCGCGTCGTGACCAGCATCCCCTGGTCCGAGTCGTTGAAGCGCCGCCGCACGTAGACCCGATCGTTCGCCAGGGTCACGGGCTTCCAGGTGAGGCCCACGACGCGGGCGAGCGGATCCAGATCGACCTTGGCCTCCGGATCGAGCGCGAGCAGGAGGTGCCCGCCGCCGTCGGCGTACCGCTGGAGCGCCGCGACCTCCTCCGGCAGGAACTCCTTCTGCGGGCCGAGGACGATGACGACGCCCGCGTCCTTCGGGATCTCGCTGCCGAGCCCCTGGGCGAGCCCGAGGTCCTTGATGACGTAGTTCTGGGACTCGAGCAGCTTGCGGAGGTTCTTCGTCGTCCGCCCCTCGGCCGAGCTGGCCGTCTCGTTCAGCTCGCCGTGGCCCACCGTCATGTACGCGATGCGCTGCGCGCGGATGACCTTGAGCAGCACCTTCTGGAAGTCGGCGTCGAGGCTCTTCAGCTTGGCGCCCGCGGTCTTCATGTCGGCGCCGACGACGAGCACCTCGCGCGAGGTGTCGCGCGTGAGCACGATGACGCCGTCCTGCGTGACCTTGGCCTCCTTGGCGAGCGCGGGGACGAGCAGGCGGTCCTGCATCTCCACCGTGATCTGCGGCGACGCCGCCTTCACCTCGCGCAGGTAGCCCTCCACCTCGGCGCCGACGTCGTTGAGCTGCGGGAAGAACGCCGTGATCTTGAGCGGCTCGGTCAGGCTCTCGGCGACGCGCTTCGTCGACTCGCCCGGGCGGGCGGTGCGGTAGTACGAGAAGTCCGCCTTCAGATCGAGCTGGCCGGCGGCGTACACGAACAGCGCGGCGTACACCGCCGCGAACGCGAGCGTCACGCCCGAGAGCGTCGCCGCGCGGACGCGCCGGACCTCGATGCGCTCGGCGCGCCGCATCGGCGCGAGCGCCGCCTCGCCGAAGAACAGCGGCACCGTCGCGATGACGAGCAGCGCGACCCAGCCGACCGTCGTGGCCGCGTCGATGCGCGCGCGCAGCTCGGGCGCGGCGCGGGACACGCCGAGCAGGGCCCGGCCCGCGTCGGTCGTCGTGAAGTAGGCCGCCACCGCGACGACGCCGAGCGCCGACAGGATCGCGAGCGCGCGCTCGACCGCGCGGCGCTCGCCCGTCTCGCGGACGGCGGTCGCGAAGCGCAGCGCGGTGACGAGGACCAGGGTCAAGAACCCGAGCCCCGACAGCGCGTAGCGGAGCCCCTCGATCGTCGGGACCACGCGCTCACCCAGGAAGATGGCGAGGAGGGCGCCCGCGTACGCCGGCACCATCCAGGCCCCGGGGCGGATCGCGGGCCCGCCAGGCGGCGCGGGCGCCGGCCGCTCGGCCGGGGGAGCCTGCGGCGCAGCGCCCTCCGCGGCGGCCGCTTCCTTGCCGCTCACATCGGCCTCGTCGGCCTGAGCTCTCTGGTCCTTCACCGCCACCTCCGTGCCCTCAGGGTGTGGGTCGCGGCGAGCAGGAAGAAGTACGCGACCGCGACGTAGTACACGACGTTCTCCAGCCGGAGCACGCCGTTCAGGAACGGCTTCTGGTTGTTCGGGTAGAGGTTCAGCGCGCTCACGAAGTCGTTGAGCGGCGGCTCCGTCACGCGGGCGACGAGGAACAGGAAGCCGAGCGTCCCGATGATCGCCGCGCCGAGGATGACCGCGATGACCTGCGTCGCCGCCAGCGTCGAGGCGAAGAGCCCGATCGCGAGCGACGCGGCGCCGAGCAGCAGCACCCCGGAGTAGCCGACCAGGATGTGCCCGACGGACACCTTGCCGTTCACGAAGATGAGCGCCGGCATGTAGATCGTGACCGCCGTCATCAGGGTGACCAGCGCGAGCGCGGCGAGGAACTTGCCGACGATGATCTCGCCGTCGCGCACGGGCGCCGTCTTGAGCAGGATGAGCGTCCCGCCCTCGCGCTCGCCGGCGATGAGCCGCATCGAGAGGATGAGCGCCGCGACCATCGTGATGAACGCCGTGCCGTCAAAGAACTTGAGCAGCACCTCCGCCGACAGCCGCGCGCCCGAGCCGAGCGCCGCGACCTGGAAGTAGATGCCGTCGATGAGCAACGCCGCGGCGGCGACGACGTACCCGAGCGGTGACCTCAGGTACGCGGACAGCTCCCGCCGCGCGACGAGCAATGTCCCTCTCATGCTTCGCCTTCGCCTTCCTCCGCCTGCTCCACCGCAGGGGTCTTCGTCGCCTCGCCGCCGGCCCTCGCCCTGGCGGCCGCGGCGGCCCTCTCCTTCGTCGCCGGCGTCGCGCGCGTGGCGAGCCGCAGGAACACCGACTCGAGCTCGCGCTCGCTCCGCTTCACCTCGAGGATGCCGATCCCCGCCTGCACGAGCTCGGCGCAGAGCGCCGCCCGCACGTCGCGGTCGGCCTCGACAGCGAAGCTCACGACGTCGCTCCCCGGCTCGGCCGTGGCGAGCTGCTCGACCGACGTGACCCCCTCGACCTCGCGCGCGATCTCGAGCGAGCGCGCCGCCTCGCCGCGCGCGACGCGGTAGCCGGCGCCCTCGGCCGCGGGGCCGCGCACCGTGAGCTCGACCCGGACGCCGTGGAGGAGCTTCGCCGAGAGCTCCTGCTCGGTGCCCTGAGCGCCGATCTCGCCGTCCCGGATCACGAGGATGCGGTCGCACGTCTCGCTGATCTCGGAGAGGATGTGGCTGGAGAGCAGGATGGTGTGCTCGCCGCGCAGGCTCCGGAGCAGCGCGCGCATCTCGACGATCTGCACCGGGTCGAGGCCGCTGATCGGCTCGTCGAGGACGAGCAGCCGCGGCTTGTGCACGATCGCCTGGGCGATGCCGACGCGCTGCTTGTAGCCGTGCGACAGCGCGCTGATCGGGTCGGACGCGACGTCCTCGAGCTGCGTCACCGAGAGCGCCTCGGCCACGCGCTTGTCGGCGGCGCCGGCGTCGACGCCGCGCAGGCGCGCGGCGAAGTGGAGGAAGGCGCGCACGCTCATCTCCTCGTAGAGCGGCGGCCTGTCCGGGAGGTACCCGATGCGCGACCGCACCTCGTGCGGGTGGTCGACGACATCCAGCCCGTCCACGAGGACCCGCCCCGCGGACGGGAGCAGGTCGCAGGCGAGGATCCGGAGCGTCGTCGTCTTGCCCGCGCCGTTCAGGCCGAGCAGGCCGACGATCTCCCCCGCCTCGATCGAGAACGACAGGGGCCCGATGGCCTTCCGGTCACCGTAATATTTATAAAGGTCGCTGATTTCGATCACGGCCGTGCACCCCTCCGCGAAGGGAAGAAGGTCTCGCGCCGGCGAAGCGGATGCCGCACAGCGCGGCGGTCCAGGCGCCAGCGGCCCCTTACAACAGCGGGTGGCGGAAATCATTCCCGACGGGGCGCGCGCAGGGCCGCCCGACCGACGGCAACCACCGCCTCCGGACGCGGACGACCGGGACACGCGGCCCGTGCGGTGAGCGTAGCGACCGGGACGTGATGGATGTCAGCGTCGGGCGTGAGCGGGCGGGGGAGGGGCGGCGATCCGGGGGGACGCTCGGCCCGCGGTCAGCAATGCTCGGCGATGATCGCCCAGCAGGCGTCCGCGAACTCCCTGTAGGTCGAGCGGTCGAGCGTCGCCTGCGTCACCGGCATGACGTCCTGGTGCTCCGCGAGCATCGGGCGCAGCGCGCCCTCGATGTCCGCGCTCGTCTCGATCCACAGGAACTCCTCGATGCCGTCGGTGATCTGGCCGCGGATGAGCTTCGGCACCTCGCTGAGCCGGACCTTCTTCGGGCTCCGCCGGGCGATCGACGACGCGATCTGCTCGGCGTGCGAGGGCCACCGCTTGAGCGCCCGGTGGAACGTCGAGCCGACGAGCCGCAGGATCTGCTGCGCGAGCTTCGCGACCCGCGGGCGCTGCACCCGCTCCTCGTTCTCCGCGACCATCGCGAGGTAGTCGTCGCTCAGGAGCCTGCGGAGGTCGCTCGTCAGGATCTGCTGCGACTCCGGCGTCATCCGCAGCTCGGCGATGTGCGCGAGGAAGATGTCCCGGAGCATCGTGAGCCGCGCCGTGACCGAGCCGGTCGGGGTCGTGTCGAGGATCTCGGCGAGCGGGTCGATCAGGCGGCGCCCGAACGTGGTGAGGATGTGATCGAGGATGCGCTTCTGATGCTGCTCGTGGCCGAGCACGGACAGCGCGCGCGCGATGTGCGCCTTGCTCGGCGCGTCCACGAGGATCTCGAGCGGCTGGTCCTGCTGCTTCCCCTCGTACATCCGCAGCGACGCGAACATCTCGCGGAAGGCGTCCGCCGCGGCCGGGCCCTCGCCCGACTCCCCGTAGACCCGGATGACGAGCCCCGAGTCGGGGCCGGCGTCGAACAGCCGGCGGAGCTCTTCCCGGATGTCCTCGTCGGTGACGAGCGGCGCCGGAGGGAGCGACTTCCCGCGTGGATCCATGGATCTCGAGCCTACGGTAAAGTGCGGCGTACCTGAACCTCTGCGCCCGAGAAAGCACGCGCGTGGTGCGCCTTCAGGGGCCGGTGAGGAGATGCCTGCGGCGATGTCGTACCCAGGCGCCGCGCGCCGCCAGGCTGCCGTGGACCGGTGCCGGCCTGGGCTGCGGGTCCTCGTCCTCCCCGCCGCTCGCGCGTCTCGTCACCACTCGCCGTGAGGCGCCGCACTGACCTTGTGGCGCGCTCGCTTCGCCGGGTACCATCGGGCGGTCGGTCCCGTCGCGTCCCGTGCGCGAGGTGCGGGCATGGGAGCATGTATGGACGGTGCAAACCCGGCTCATCGGCTGAAGGGAAATGGCGCGGTAGGCGCGATGAACGCGCGCGGCGAGGCCCGCGCGGAGGTGCACGTCGCCTCCGGGGACGCGCTCGATGTGCGTCAGTTCACGGCCTCGGACCGCATGTCGGCGCTCTTCGAGGTGCGCATCGTCGCCGTCTCGGACAACCCGGACATCGATTTCGAGGCCGTCATCGGCCGGCCGATGAGCTTCGCCGCGCACCGGGAACAGGTCCGCGCGTGGTCGGGCATCTGCAGCCAGCTCCGGCAGATCGCGGTCGAGGAGCGCAACCTCTCCACCTACGAGCTCACGCTCGTGCCCGCGCTGTGGCTCGCGACGCAGCGGCGCAACCACCGCGTCTTCCAGCACATGTCGGACGTCGACATCGCGCTGAAGATCCTGGAGGAGTGGGGGATCTCCCCGGCGCTGCGCCTCGCGGGGAGCTACAGGAAGCGCAAGTACCGCGTGCAGTACGGAGAGAGCGACTACACGTTCCTCTGCCGCATGCTCGAGGACGCGGGGGTGAGCTTCTACTTCGAGAGCGGCGGCGAGAGCCGGCTCGTCCTCGACGACGGTCCTCACGGCAACCCCCGTCGTCGCCCGATCGCGTTCCGCGACCACCCGACAGACGCCGACCTGGAGCACGTCACCGAGGTCCGCGTCGGCCGCCGGCTGCGCCCGGGGAAGTACACGGTCCGCGACCACGACACCCGGAGGCCGGCGTCGTACGAGCTCGCGGCGAGCGCCGCCGGCGCGGGCGGCGTCGAGGAGCGGCTCGAGCGCTTCCACTACGTGCCCGGGGCGTTCCTGTACGAGAGCGACAGGGGCGAGAGCACGCCGGCCGCCGACGACAAGGGCAAGTACCGCGCGGACGAGTCCGAGGGGGCGGCGCTCGCGCAGCGGCGGCTCGACGCGAAGCGCGCCTCGGCCCGCGAGGTCACGTTCGAGACCAACACGATCGATCCCGCGCCGGGCACCGTCCTCTCGTTCCTCGATCATCCGAAGGCCGAGCTCGGCCCGGACAGGGCGCTGCTCCTCCTCGAGTCGACGCTCACGGGCGAGGTGCCGGGCGGCTTCCGGCACGCGTGCAGGGGCGTGACCACGGACGTCCCGTACCGCCCGCCGCTCCGCACGCCCAGGCCGCGCGTCCAGGGCGTCGAGTGCGCCACCGTTGTCGGCGCGCCCGGCCAGGAGATCCACGTCGACGAGTTCGGCCGCGTGCGCGTCCAGTTCCACTGGGATCGCGAGGGCCGCATGAACGACGGGTCGTCGTGCTGGATCCACGTGAGCCAGCCCTGGGGCGGCGCCGGCTTCGGCGGCACCAACCTGCCGCGCGTCGGGCAGGAGGTGATCGTCGACTTCCTCGGCGCCGATCCCGACCGCCCGATCATCACGGGCCGGGTGTACACGAACCTCCAGAAGACGCCGTACAAGCTCCCCGAGAACAAGACGCAGAGCGGCTGGAAGAGCAGCTCGTCGCCCGAGACAGGCGGCTACAACGAGATCATGTTCGAGGACGCCGCGGGCAAGGAGCTCGTCCGGGTCCAGGCCGAGCGCGACCTGAACAAGACCGTCAAGCACGACGAGGAGGTGACCATCGGTAACGATCGCGTGAGCGCGATCGGAAACAACGAGGATCAGACCGTCGGCAACGACTTCACGAAGCAGGTGATGAACAACGCGCGCGAGGTGGTCGGGATGAACCGATCGCGCGCGGTGGGCAACAACGAGACGGTGGAGATCGGCAGCGTGCAGGCGACAAGGGTCGGCGACAGGGTCGAGATCGTCTGCGGCAAGTCGAGCATCGTGCTCGAGAAGTCGGGCAAGATCGTGATCTCGGGGACCGACATCACGATCCACTCGAGCGGCCACACGCAGGTGTACGGCGACCCGATCGACCTCAACTAGCCTCTCACGAGGTCACGAGGCCTCCGCCGCCTTGCGCATGGCCGCGCGCACCTCCTGGGCCACCGCGGGATCCTTCACGCTCCTCTCCAGCCACACGCGCCGGAGCCGGAGCAGCGCGCCGTCCGGCAGGCCGAGCTCCGCGAGCGCCTGCGCGTCGCTCCCGCGCTCGGCCGCGATTACGAGCCGCGCGTAGTCGCTCGCCGTGATCGTGCCTCGCTCGGCCTCCAGCGCCGCGATGTACGCGGCGTCGTACGACGAGAGCAGCCGCCGCTTGCCGCGTCCCACGTCGGCGCGGATCGCGTCGAGCCAGTGCGCGTGCAGCGCCTCCCACGTCTCCGGCGAGAGCGCCTCCGCCGCGAGGATGTCGTCCAGCGCTCCCGGGCGCTTCGCGAGCCGCGCCGCGATCGCCGCGCAGCGCTCGAGGGGATACGCGCCGAGGGGCAGGGGCGGCTCGGACGGCGGCTCGACAGGACGCCGCTCGGGGACAGCCGCGGGATGGGGGTCGTGGGCGGCGGCGTCGGGCGCGGTCGCCGCCGGCCGGACGAGCTCCAGGACGCCCATCGGCGCGAGCGGCGCTGGCGGCGCTACCAGGGCTGGCGGCGTGGGCGGCTCTTCCTCCGGCGGGGGCTCGTACGGCGCGAGCGATCGAGCGTGGGCGTCCTCCGGCGGGAGCGCGTGAAACGGGAGCGCGGGCCTCGCCAGCACCACCGCGGGCACGAGGGTCTGCGAGGCGTCCTCCTCGACAGGGGGGGGCGGCGGGAGGCGCGGATCGACAGCGTCGGGCGCCGCTGCGGCGGGGGGCTCCGGGGCGAGCTGCGCGGCGGCCTGCAGGAACGGGAGCACCGCGGAAGGCCTCGACGAGAGAGGGGCCATCACCGTGCCCGTGAGGCTCGGCGCGAGCTCCCCCTCGGCGACGAGCACGACGCCCTCGCGCGGCGGGCGATCGAGCATGAGCTGCCCGCGCCAGACGAGCGCCGCGACGCCGTGGTCGGCGTCGATGACGAGCGTGTCGCACCGGAGGAGCACGCGCTGCTCGGCGCCGTTCGTCATCGCGATCGCGTGCGGCGCCGGCGCGCGCAGGCACGTCGTGAGCCGCGGGAAGCGCGGGTGCAGGTGCTCGAGCACGAGCGGCTCCGTGCCCGTGAGGTCGTTCGTCACCTGGTCGAGCGGCGCGACGTTGAAGTACCCGGTGTCGATGCCGTCGGGCAGCGGCTGCGCTGTCCAGCGCGCGTGATCCCAGCCCGCCGCGTGCCGGCGCAGGCGCTGCGAGCGGTCGGGCCACTCCGGCCGGAGCGGGCCGAAGCCGGAAGGCCAGAGGTGGCCGTGCCTCATCGCTGTCGACGAGGCCACCGGCAAGAGGTTCGGCGCGCGCGCCCGCCCCCATCGATCGGGGAGCGCGCCGTTGCCGGTCGGCACGCCGATCGGGTTCGACGTGTGGGGGCCTCCGGCGGCGCGCTCCCAGCGGAGCGGCATGCGCGCGAAGGGCGCGGGCTCGCCGAGCGATCCATCCCGCTCGAAGCACGCGTCGCCGCGGACCAGGATCGACTTGTCGATGTCGCCCACGGCGAGCCGCGCGACGAGCGATCGGACAGGGATGCCCTCGGGCGCGTGCGCGTGGCCGACGACGATCACCTCACCCCACCGCTTGAACGGCGCGACAGGGCCCCACGGCTCGACGAACCGCCGCTCGTCCCCCTCGTCCTCCAGCAACGCCACGGGGAGGCTCGTCACCGGCGACTCGAACGGCGCGAGCTCGAACAGCGCGTGGCACGCGATGGTGAGCACCCACGCGTCGGGCGTGGGCCGCCATTCCAGCGAGCTGGCGCGTATCTGGCCTTGGCAGACGACGTGCATCGACGTGACGGACGTGACGGACGTGGCCGAGGTGATCGACGTGGCGCAGACGTGCGCCCCGTCGACGTGCATCTCAGCGACGCGACTCAGGATATCCGAGCCGGGGGGACCGCGTCCGGGCGAACCTCCGCCGTCACGCCGCGGCCACGCGCGGGGCGCCCCTCCGCCGCGCTGCATCGCGCGACGCGGCCCCGCGGCGCCGTCGAGGCGCGTCGCCATTGAAGGCAGTTGCGCGCTCCGATAGCGTCGCGGAGCGACGATGGAGTGCCAGAACCTCACGCCATTCGACGCCCTGGCCTACAGCGCCCTCGATGTGCACGACGAGGAGCACCATGTCGTCGCGCTGAAGGCGGCTTACCGTCTCGTCCCCGGAGGGGGCGGGGAGGTGACCCACCGCTGCGAGCTCGCCCCGGACGACGGCGCGGGGAGGCTGCTCCTGCGCGACGCGTTCGAGGGCGAGGTGAACGCGTCGAGCGTCCGCGCCGAGAGCGACCTCTCGCCGTTCAAGCCGCGCTGCGACGTGCTCGTGCGCGCGACAGCGTGGGCGCCCGGGGAGGAGCCCGCGGAGCGCTGGACGGCCCGGCTGCGCGTGACGGCGCCCGGCGGCGCGCCCCCCGGTGGCGGCGCCGGCGCGCCCGACCTGCCGGGGCGCGCGCTCATCGACAAGACCCTGGAGGTGTGCGGGCCGCGGTGGTTCGAGCGCACGGCGGACGGGTGGCAGCTCACCCGGCCCGAGCCGGCGGTGAGCGTGCCGGTGCGCTGGGAGCGCGCCTTCGGCGGACGCAGCCTCGTGAGCGCCGAGCCCGGAGGGGCGCCCCGCCTCGACGAGGTGTGCTTCACGAACCCGGTCGGCTGCGGGTGGATGGAGGCGCGCACCCTCGACGCGCTGCGCGACGCCGGCGCGCCGGTGCCCGACCGCGTGGCGGCGCCGCAGATCGAGCGACCCGACAGCCGGGTGACGCACCTCGCCGTGACGTCGCACCCGCCCCACGCCGTCGAGGCCCCGCGGATGGCGGAGATCGCGGCGGACTACCCGTTTGCGCCCGCGGGCCTCGGGTGCGTGGGGCGCGCGTGGACGCCGCGGCTCCAGCGCGCGGGCACCTACGACGACGCGTGGGTCGCCGGCCGGCACCCCTTCCTGCCCGACGACTTCTCCTTCGCGTACTGGAACGCGGCGCCCGACGATCAGCAGATCCCGCACCCCGACCTCGGCCTGCGCGTCGAGCTCTGGAACCTCGCGCGCCCCGAGGTCGCCCGCGACGGGCGCGTCGCGTTCGAGCTGCCGCCGCACCGGGCGTTCGTGATGGCCTGGATCGCGGGGCTGCCGGTGCCGGTGCCCGCGGCGCTCGACACGCTCTCGGTGGACGCCGAGTCGATGGTCGTGACGTGCGTGTGGCGGGCGCTCGTGGCGCGCGCGCTCGGGGTGCAGCGGATGGAGGCGCGCTTCGAGGTCGACCCGCGCGCGCCGCTGTTGAAGATGGAGGTCCGGCGTGGCTGAGAACGTCCTCTCGCGCAGGCAGGAGCCCTGGATGGCTGTGTCGTGCGCGCCCGACGTGTGCAAGACGCCGATGGGGTCGAGCACGCCGCCCGTGCCGTACAACGTCGTCTCCAGGCTGGCGCCCGCGCTCGGCGCCAGCGAGGACGTGCACGCCAACGACGGCCGCGTGCAGAAGCACGCCATGACCGTCATGCCGACGACCGAGGGCGACGAGCCGGGGACCGCCACGGGGGTCGTGAGCGGCACCGTGGGCCAGCAGAGCTGGTCGCAGACGCACAGCCCGAGCGTCCTCGTCAACTCGCAGCCGGTCGTGCGCCACGACGATCTCACGCAGATGAACGGCGACAAGGCGGCGCAGGACAAGGCCGACAAGAAGGCCCGCTACGAGTGCCGCAAGGCGCAGATCGAGGCGGGCAAGAACAGCGACGACCCGGCGACGCGCGAGGCCGCCGCGCGCTTCGAGCGCAACACGATCGCCGCGGAGAAGGCCGCGCTCGCGGGCCACTCGTACGACCCCTCGAAGCCGGCGCCGACGGGCTGGCGCGACATCAGCGACGACCCCGAGGCGCTCGCGCGCTACGGGCTGACGCCCGGCGATCTGGACGGCAGCCGCCCCGACGCGACGCGGCTCTACGAGCCCGACCCCGACGTCTTCGGCGGCGACATGCGGCCGACGGTGGCCTTCCGGGGGACGGAGGGCGGCGCGGACTGGAAGAACAACCTCGCGCAGGGGCTCAACATGGACTCGCCGTACTACCGCGACGCGGTGCGCGTGGGGAACACGCTCGGGAGCAGCGTGGACTACACGGGCCACTCGCTCGGCGGGGGCCTGGCGTCGGCCGCGGCGACGGCGGGCGGCTCGCGGGGCTGGACGTTCAACGCGGCGGGCCTCAACCCGGGCACGGTGAGGGGCTACGGCGGCACCGAGCGCCCGGCCGACATCGCCGCGTACCGCGTCCAGGACGAGGTGCTCACGGGCGTCCAGGAGCAGGGGTGGAAGGGCACGCTGGCCGCGTTCGGCGTCGGCGGCCTGTGGGGCGCCCTGAGCAAGGTGGCCCTGAGCGCCGTCATGCCGGACGCTGTCGGCACGAAGTACGAGCTGCCGGCGTCGAGCCTCGACCCCTACAACCGTCACCTCATGCCCGACGTCATCAACGGCATCGAGAAGCAGAAGCAGGCGGATCAGCGGAAGATCGCCGAGACGACCGGCAAGAGATGCTGAGCGGAGCCACCATGCGCGCGCCCGACCCCGAACGCTTCTTCCTCGGCCCGCAGCGCGAGCTCGCGCGGGCGATCGCGGCCGGCGACCTCGCGGCCGTCCGCGCGCTCGCGCCGGCGACGGACCTGAACACCCCCGGCGCAGAGGACATGACGCTGCTCGTTTTCGCGATGCACAGGGCGTCGGGGCAAGAGCCCGCGCGCTTGCAGATCGTGACCGAGCTCGTGCGCGCGGGCGCCGACGTGCACCACGTCGTGCCGCTCCTCTCGAGCGCCCTCGATCTGGCGATCCTCGCGAAGAGCCCGGCGTTCCTGCGGGCGATGCTCGACGGCGGCGTGCCGCCGGACGCGCGGGTCGGCCGCGGCCACACGCCGGCGCTCTTCCACGCGGCCGCGGAGGCCACGGTCGAGAACATGCGGCTCCTCCTCGACCGCGGCGCGGACGTGAACGCCCGCGACTCGCTCGGGACGCCCGCGATCACGTACGCGCTGCGCGCGCTGCAGCTCGACCAGGTGGAGGAGCTGCTCGACCGCGGCGCCGATCCCCGCGCGGTCAACCGCCTGGGGCAGTCGTTCGCGCGGGTGCTGGAGGAGCTCATGGCGCGGCAGCTCCCGGGCTCGCCCGCGCTCCGCAAGATGGCGGCGATCCGAGACCGGATCGTGCGGGAGGGCGTGCAGTGGCCGCCCGACGCCCCCGACGTCGAGCGCGAGCGCATGCGGCAGCGCGGCGAGGAGCCGATCGTCCCCGCCGGCCAGGCGCGGTGAGGTGACACCATGGCAACCGGCAACACCATCGGACGCATCGTCGGTCAATCGCCTGTGCGCGCGGTGCCCGTGGAGCAGGCCAACCCCGTCGTCGTGCAGCTCTTCCGGGGCGTCGAGCGGCTCGTGCCGATGTGGCAGCAGCTCGAGGGGCTCGCGCAGCAGCTCATGGGCGGCGGGCGCGGCGGGCGCGGCGGCGCGGCGGCGGCGATCGGCGGCGCGGTCGGCGGCGCGGGCGCGCCGGGGACCGGGGGCGGCGCGTTGCCCGAGGAGCTCGGCGCGCGCCTGATCGAGCTCGGGCGCCTGGTGCCGACGCCGCCCGAGGCGATGGACGGGCCTGCGCGGCCCGATCAGCGCCGGACGCGCCAGATCACCGAGGAGATCCTGGGGCTGGCGATGCAGGTGTCGGGGCCTCGCGGCCAGCCGGTGCACGAGCTCGCGCTCGGCGCGGCGCGGGAGCGGATCGAGGCGCTCGCGGCGACGGCCCCGTCGCCGGCGCAGGCGGCGCAGGCCGTGGGCAACGCGCTGACGATGGCGCTGATGCGCGGCGCCAACGGGCCGGTGCTCGAGATGCTCCGGTCGGTGCTCGCGGGGCTCCAGAAGGCGCTGGGCCTGATCCAGGGCATCACGGGCCGGAACGACGGCGCGCAGATCCGGAAATAGGCAGCGCAGGCGGGCGGCCGGTGCCTCGCAGCGGGCGTTCGACTCGAGAAACGTCCCGTCCGGGAGCGTCAGAATCGTGTCTGGACACGAGGAGGCCGCGCATGGCGTCAGGGCGCAGAGGTGCGATGTCCAGATGAGCGGCCCGGGTGTCCAGATGAGCGGCCCGGGTGTCCAGATGAATCAGATGAAGACGACGGGCTGCTCCCAGATCGCGAGGACGACGCAGCCCTCGGCGCTCGAGACGCTATGACGGGTGCCCGGCGCGTTCACCACGAGCGTGCCGGCGCGGTGGTGACCGCGCTCGTCCGACTGCGAGCCCGCGAGCACGAAGATGTGCTCGTGGCCGCGATGGACGTGCTGCGGCACGGACGCGCCCGGCGCGTAACGCAGCAGCGCCGCCGAGGTGCCGGCGTCGCCGCTGCCATGAAGGCGATGGATCTCGACACCTTCCCGGAAGCGCCGCCAGGGGACCGACTCCGGATGAGCGACCATCGCCGCCACATTCGCAATGATGAACGGCAACTGCACAGGGTTCGAATCCCGCTTCGCTGCTGAATCGGTGGGTGTCATCGCGAATCTCCGGTGTTGATGGAACGATGCCACGGCGCGCGGCGCATGCTCAACGGCGATCAAGCGGAGCGCGAAAAAATCACGAACGGGAAAAGTTCCAGAAATGAAGAGGCGCGTACAGATCCAGGGTGTGAAGAGCACCTTGCGAACTCCTCTGCTCCCCTGGGCCGGCGCGCCGCGCGGAGCGCGCTTGCTCGCCCTCTTCCGTCCGCTGCTCCTCGCGCTCTCGCTGCTGCCAGCGGCCGCCTGCAGCAAGGAGGAGTCCAGCGAACAGCCGCTCACGGTGGGTTTCATCTACGTCGGCGCGCGGGACGACTACGGCTACAACCAGGCGCACGCAGAGGGCGCCGCCGCTGTCGTCAAGCTGGCCGGCGTGAAGACCCGCGAGGAGGAGAACGTCGCCGAGACGGTCGCCGTCCAGAAGACGATCGAGAGCATGATCAACCTCGACGGGGCGTCGGCGATCTTCCCGACGTCCTTCGGTTACTTCGATCCGCACGTCCTCAAGGTGGCAGAGAAGTTCCCGGACAGGACGTTCCTGCATTGCGGCGGTCTTTACGACGGGTCGAAGCACCCGAGCAACGTCGGGAGCTACTTCGGCTACATCGATGAGGCGGAGTACGTGTCCGGCATCGTCGCCGGGATGACGACGAGGAGCGGCAAGCTCGGGTTCATCGCGGCCAAGCCGATCCCGCAGGTGCTGCGCAACATCAACGCGTTCACGCTGGGCGTCCGGAGCGTGAACCCGGGCGCGACGACCGCCGTGATCTTCACCGGCGACTGGTCGATGCCCGTCAAGGAGGCCGAGGCGGCGAACAGCCTCATCGATCAGGGCGTCGACGTGCTGACAGCCCACGTCGACTCGCCCAGGGTGATCATCGAGCTCGCGGAGCGCCGCGGCGCCTTCAGCACCGGTTACCACACGAACCAGGCGACGCTCGCGCCCAGGGGGTACCTGACCGGGGCCGAGTGGAACTGGTCCAGGGTCTATACGGACTACATCGCGTCGATCCGCGAGGGGAAGCCGTATCCGCACCTCCTGCGCGGCGGCTTCAAGGAGGGGTTCGTCAAGCTCTCACCGTACGGGCCCGCCGTCTCCGAGGAGGCGAAGAAGAAGGCCGAGGAGGCGAAGGCGAGGCTCACGGAGGGCACGCTCACCGTCTTCAAGGGGCCAATCAAGGACAACGAGGGCAAGGTGGTCGTCGCCGAGGCCGTCGAGCAGCAGCAGACCGACATCGTGCTCGAGAGCATGAACTACCTCGTGGACGGCGTCGTCGGCTCCCTTCAGAAGTAGCGCAGCGCGCGGACGAGGGAGCGTCGAACCGCCATGAAGCCAGGGACACCAAGGAGACGCTGAGATCCTCCCTTGGCGTACCTGGCGTCCTGGCGGTTTTCTTCCTCTGTTGTCCCTCTCCGCCGATCAGAGCGCCGCGAGGACGGTGGTGGCCGGCGCGGTCCAGCCGACGATCGCCCCCTGGGCGCGGATCATCTCGAGGGTGGCCGCCTTGAACTCCGGGAAATAGCTCTCGGTGGCGTCCTCGATCAGCAGACACTCGTAACCGCGGTCGTTCGCCTCGCGCATCGTGCTCTGGACGCACACCTCGGTGGTCACGCCGGCGAGGAGGAGCTGCGAGATGCCGAGCGACGCGAGCCTGGCGTCGAGCCCCGTCCTGTAGAAGGCGCCCTTCCCCGGCTTCGGCACGACGATCTCCCCGGGCGCGGGCGCGAGCTCGGGCACGAAGTCGTTGCCGGGCTCGCCCAGGACGAGGATGCGCCCCATCGGGCCGGCGTCGCCGATGCGCATGCCCGGAGCGCCCCGGTAGCGCTTCGCGGGCGGGCAGTCGGAGAGATCCGGCCGGTGGCCCTCCTTGGTGTGGAGGATCGGCAGGTCGCGCTCGCGGAACGCGTCGAGGAGGCGGCGGACCGTCGGCACGATGCGCCGGAGCCGGCGGACGTCGTTGCCGAGCGCCGCGCCGAAGCCGCCCGGCTCCAGGAAGTCGCGCTGCATGTCGATGACGAGCAGCGCCACCGACTCCGGCCCGGCGAGGCGGAACGGGTACGGCCTCGCCGCGATCTCGGGGGCCCGCGGCGTCACGCGTGCCCCGCCATCGCGCGGCCGATCCCGGCGACGTCCGCCGAGGCGATCGGCGACTCGTGGACGACGCGGCCCTCGCTCATCACGAGGACGCGGTCGGCCATGGCGAAGATCTCGTCGAGATCCGCGCTCACGAGGAGGACGGCCGTCCCGCGGTTGCGCGCCTCCAGGATGCGGGCGCGGATCTCGGCCACGGCCGCGAAATCGAGCCCGAAGCACGGGTTCGCGGCGATGAGGAGCTCGATGCGCTCGTCGACGCCGAGCCCGAGCTCGCGCGCGAGGACCGCGCGCTGCACGTTCCCGCCGGAGAGTTCGCCGATCGGCGCGTCGACCGAGGGCGTCTTGACGGCGTACTCGGAGACGAGGCGCTCGGCCGATCGCCGCAGCGCAGCGCGGCTCACGCCCCAGCGGAGCCGGGTGAACGGCGGCGCGTCGAAGACCCGGAAGCCGATGTTCTCCGCGACGGTCATCGCCGGCACGCACGCGTTGCGCAGCGGCTCTTCGGGCAGGCACCGCACGCGGTGCTCGCGGGCCTGCTCGCGGCCGGCGGCGTACGGCGCGTCGTGGACGAGCACCCTGCCGGACCGCGCGGGGCGCTGGCCCGCCAGGACCTCGACGAGCTCCTCCTGCCCGTTGCCCGAGACGCCGGCGATCCCGACGATCTCGCCGCGATGGACGGTGAGCGTCACGCCGTCGAGCGCCGGCCGGCCGCGATCGTCGCGCGCGGCGAGCGCCTCGACGCGCAGGACCGGCGCCCCGGCGGGCGCGTCGCCGCGCGCCGCCGAGGCGCGCGCCGGCTGGGCGCCGACCATCATCTCGGCCATGGCCGCCGGCGTGAGGTCGCGGGGCCTGCCGCGGCCCGCGATCCGGCCGCGCCGCAGCACCGTGACCTCGTCGGCGAAGGCCATCACCTCGCGGAGCTTGTGCGAGATCATGAGCACGCTGATCCGGCGCTCGTCGGCCATGCGACGGAGCATCCCGAGCGCCTCGTCGGCCTCCGCGGGCGTGAGGACCGAGGTCGGCTCGTCGAGGAGGATGATCCTGCTCCCGAGGTAGAGCTGCTTCAGGATCTCGAGCTTCTGCTTCTCGCCGGCGGCCAGCGAGCGCGCGGGCCGATCCGGATCGATCTGGAACGGCATGCGCGCCATGAACGCGCGGATGGCCTCGCGCTCCGCGCGCCAGTCGATCACGAGCGGGAGCGACGGGCGCGCGAGGACGAGGTTCTCGGCGACCGTCATGTTCATGACCAGGGTGAAGTGCTGGTAGACCATGCCGATCCCCAGCGACAGCGCCTCGCGCGGGCTCCTGATGGCCAGGGCGGCGTCGCCGACCCGCACCTCGCCCGCGTCGGCGGGGTGATAGCCCATGATGCACTTGACCAGCGTGCTCTTGCCGGCGCCGTTCTCGCCGAGGAGCGCGTGGAAGCTCCCGGGCGCGACGCGCAGCGAGACGTCGTCGAGCGCGAGCAGCGGGCCGAACCGCTTCGTGATCCCGGCGGCGGAGAGCGCGGGCGGCGGCGCGGGCGGGCCGGGATCGCCCGCGGCGGCGCGGGCGGGCCTCGCCGCCGGGCTCGAGAGGACGCGCGGGGCCATCACGACGCGAGCGCCTCCAGGAGCGCGGCGGAGGTCGAGACCGCCCCGAAGACGCCGTTCTGCATCGTGATCATCTTCAGCGCGGCGGCGTGGTTGCCGGGATCCGTGGCCGCGCAGCAGTCGGCGAGCAGGAGGCACTCGTAGCCGCGGTCGTTCGCCTCGCGCATCGTCGTGTGCACGCAGACGTCGGTCGTGATCCCGGTGAGGACGAGGTTCTCGACGCGGCGCTGGCGCAGGATGAGGTCGAGGTCGGTCGCGCAGAAGGAGCCCTTGCCGGGCTTGTCGATCACCGGCTCGCCGGGCAGCGGCGCGAGCTCGGGGATGATCTCCCAGCCCGGCTCCCCGCGGACGAGCACCCGCCCGCACGGCCCCGGATCGCCGATGCCGACGCCCGTGCCGCGCCCGCCGGCGGTCCGGCGCGAGCGCCAGCGCTTGTTCGCCGGGAGATCCGAGAGGTCCGGCCGGTGCCCCTCGCGGGTGTGCAGGACGTGGAGGCCGCGGCGGCGCGCCTCCGCGAGCGCGCGCTGGATCGGCGCGACGCAGGCCCGCGTCAGCGAGATGTCGTATCCGAGCAGATCGATGTACCCGCCCTTGCCGCAGAAGTCGGTCTGCATGTCGATGACGATCAGGGCCGTGTTCTCGGGGCGGAGATCGCCGTTGTACGGCCAGGCGTAGGGGTCAGCGGCCACGTGGGTCATGCGTCGAGTCCTCCTGGGGTCCAGCGTCCGGCGTTTCTTGCGTCTCGTTGCGTCGTTTACGTCGTTTGCATCGTTTGCGTCGTTTGCGTCGTTTGCGTCGTTTGCGTCGTTTGCGTCGTTTGCGTCGGATTGCGTCCTTCGCGGGTCGTTGCGCGCTCACCGCGCGAGCGTTAGCTCGGCGGGCTGGTCAGGCAGGGTCCTTGTCGCGGAGCTCGTGGCGACCATGAGCGCCAGCGTGACGAGGTACGGCGCGGCGTTGAAGAGGTGGTATCCCCAGGTGACGCCCACGGACTGGAGCGCCGGGCCGAGCGCGCTCGCGCCGCCGAAGAGGAGCGACGCCCACAGGCAGCGCACCGGGTTCCAGCGCGCGAAGATGACAAGGGCGACCGCCATGAGGCCCTGTCCGCTCGACAGGCCCTCGTTCCAGCTCCCGGGGTAGAAGAGCGAGAGGAACGAGCCGCCGACGCCGGCGAGGAAGCCGCCGGCCATCGTCGCGCGCAGCCGGACCAGGTTCACGTCGACCCCCATCGCGCGGGCGCTGTCGGCGCTCTCGCCGACCGTGCGCAGCACGAGCCCGAGCCGCGTGCGGCGCAGCATCCAGAGCAGGAGCGGGGCGAGCGCGGCCCCGATGAGGAAGAGCGCGTTCACCTGGAGCGCGGCGCGGACCTGCGGGAGATCGCTGAAGGGGCCGAGCGAGATGGCGGGCAGGCGGGGGGCCGTCAGCTTGATGAGCGGCTTGCCGAGGAAGAAGGCGAGGCCGACGCCGAAGAGCATGAGCGCGATGCCGACGGCGATGTCGTTGACGCGCGGCTTCGAGCAGAGCCACGCGTGCAGCGCGCCGAGCGCCGCGCCGACGGCGCCGGCGGCGAGGACGCCGAGCCAGGCAGATCCGGTGAGGTACGAGGCGCCGTAGCCGCCCATCGCGCCCATGACGAGCGTGCCCTCGAGGCCGAGGTTCACGCGGCCGCTCTTCTCCGTGAGGCACTCGCCGAGGCTCACGAACAGGAACGGCGTGCTGATGCGGACGGCCCCGGCGGCGACCGCGAGGGGAATGCCCCAGAGCCCCAGCGCCCCGGCGTCGCCCATCACGCCACCGCCGAGGCGGGCGCCGCTTGCGGGGCCCCGGGCGCGCGGGCAAGGCGGAGGCGGCCGCGGAGCGCCTCGCTCGCGAGGATCGCGAGGAACAGGATGCCCTGGAGCACGCTGACCGTGGCGTCGGGGAGCTGCGCGGCGCGCTGCACCAGGCCGCCGCTCGCGCCGATGCCCCCGAGCAGGAGCGCGACAGGCATGATCGCGAGCGGGTGGTGGCGCGCGATGAACGCGACGAGGACGCCTGTGTAGCCGTAGCCGCTGACCAGCGACGCGTTGGCCCGGCCGTGGACGGCCGCGACCTCGACCATCCCGGCGAGCCCAGCGCACGCTCCGCCGAGCATGCAGGTGAGCACGACGAGGCGCCTGACCGGCAGGCCGGCGAGGAGCGCGGCGCGGACGTTGCCGCCGCTCATCGCCGCGGCGAAGCCGAAGGTCGTGCGGTGCATGAGCACGTAGCAGAGGGCGCAGGCGAGCACGCCGTAGGCGAGGCCCCAGTGGACCTCGACGCCGGGCAGGCTCCCGAGCGCGTTCTCGGCCGCGATCGGGGCGGTCGACGGCTTGTTCAGGCTCGCGGGGTCGCGCAGCGCGCCCTCGACGAGGTGGTTCAGGATCGCGACGCCGACGTAGTTGAGGAGCAGGCTGCTGATCGTCTCGCTGACGCCGCGGTAGACGCGCAGCGCGCCGGCGAGGCCCACCCAGAGCGCGCCCGCGGCGAGCCCCGCGAGGAGCATCGCGGCGAGCGCCGCGAGCGGCGGCGCGCGCCACGCCTGCGCGGCGAGCGCCGCCGACGCGGCCGCGAGCCCGCCCATGACGACAGCGCCCTCGCCGCCGATGACGATCAGGCCGAGGCGCGCCGGCAGGGCCGTGCAGAGCGCGGTCAGCAGGAGCGGCGCGGCGCGCAGCAGGGTGTTCTGGAGAGAGAACCACGTGCCGAAGGCGCCGCGGTACATCTCGTAATAGACGTTGAAGGGGTTCGCCCCCTGGGTGGCCACGAAGGCGCCGAACACGAGGAGAGAGGCCGTGATGGCCCCGACGGGGATGGCGATCGACTCGGCTGTCTCGCGCCCGAGCAGCCCGCGCGGAATGAGCTTCACCGCACCGAGGATAAGGCCTCCACTATTTCCGGTTTTTTTCGGGGACCTTGCCGGTTGCTACGACGGGGCGCGGCGAGGGCCTCACGCCGGGACGACCGCCGCCGGGCGCGCGGGCGGCGCGCCGCGCGCTGGCGTGCCGCCCGCTGCGCGCGGGCGGGGGGCGCGCCATCGGAAATACGACCGTCACGCACGCGGCGCGGCGCGGCGCCGGACGGCGCGGTGAGGGAGCAGCCCGCCGGAGCGGCGCTCTCACGTCATGACGTGAGAGCACCAGGTCGCCGAACAGGCCGGCGATGCTGTGATGTGGTGGCCGCGGCGACCGCGAACGATCCGCACAGAGAGGCCGTCGTTCATCGGGTCTCGGCCTTGCACCCTGCGGGGGCGGTCCGGTGAGCCCCGACCTGGAGGTGTCTCTGGCATGCGGTTCGGCCGATCGATCCTGCTCCTCGTGGGCGCCAGCGTCCTGACAGCGCCTCGCGCGACGGGCGCCGCCGAGCTCACGTGTTCATCGAGCGCGACCCTCGAGGCGCTCGTCGTGTGCATCCGCGACCAGATGCCCGGCAGGAGCTCAGGGGTGTTCGTGGCCCCAGGCCCGATGGAGATGGAGGCCTGGCGCAGCGTCGTCAACGCCATGATGTACGGCGCGTGCAGCTTCGTGCTCCCGTCCAGCCTGTGGCCGTTCGCGCAGGTCAGGCCGTTCCGCGACGCGGACAACGGCCGCCAGTACTGCCTGCTCCTGGAGACCGCCGACTGGAACGGGGATGGCGTCGTCGATCGGGGGTTCGGCGCGTTCATCGTGGACCCGTTCGCAGAGCGAGAGCTCAGCCATCAGGTGTCGCATCCGATCGCGGATGCAGGGACGGAGATGCAGGCCGTCACCGTCTTCAAGCGGACGAGATCCCGCACCTTCGTGATGGCCGGCGCGCACCGCGACGCGAGCCCGGACGAGCGCGGATTCCACGGAGCCTCGATGAGCTCGGACGTCGCCCACAACGCGGCGACGATGTTTCACACCACCCACGCGGCGCTCACGTCGTTTTACGGGTGGAAGCCGTGGTGGGCCGTCCAGTGGCACGGCATGGCGGAGAACACGTGCGAGAACGTGGATGTGCACCTCTCCCACGGCGTGGATGCCGCCCCCGCGGCGGGCGACAAGATCCTGGAGCTAAGGAACAACCTGCTCGCCCACCAGCCGACATGGCGGATCGGCGTCCCCGGCAGCCGGGGGTGCGCGCTCAACGCGACGACCAACGTTCAGGGGAGGCTCCTCAACGTCCCGCCGCCGAGCTGGAGCTTCGGGATCCCGGCCGCGATCCACGCCCGGCGATTCGTGCACATCGAGCAGCACCCCGGGGTCCGCGACGCGGACCGGTGGATCGCCGCGGTGCTGGCCACCTGGCCCTGAGCCTGGCCCGATCGAGCGCGCCTGGCCCTGTGCGAGAAAGATCGCCGAACGGTCGACACGCCGAAAAATCGTGTGTGATGCGATGTGGAGGGACGTTGAAGACATAAGTTCCATGACTTGATGGAACATGGTGGACATCTATTGTCCGGTGACGTGGGTCTGCATCGCGTCTATCGTCACCTCATGACATGGTCGCTCGTTCCCCAACGTGCCTTGAGCATCGCGACAGCCGGTGCCGTCCTCGTTGCAGCGACAGCCCTGTCGTGCGACGGCGCCGACAGATCGGGCTCCTCTTCGTCCGTAGCACCCTCTTCATCGTCCTCCTCGGACGGAGGTTCGGCGCCTGTCGGCGCCGGAGCAGGCCAGGGCCCTGCGGGCAGCGCCGGGTCGGGCGCCGGCGGCGCTCCTGCCGCCGTCGGTTCAGGCGGAGACGAGGGGGGCGGCCCGCCGGCGCACGTGCCGGGCGAGCCGATCTCCATCCCGGCACAGGCGTGGAGCAGGGGTATCACCGAGGGCGTTTACGAGGACGGTGCGCCCATCGGCGGCTTCGGGGCGGGCACGATCACCTGGCGGTTCGACGGCGGGTTCTACAAGGGCCGACTCGATATCGGCAGCAGCGACCTGACCGTCGACGCGAACGCAGGCTTCTTCATGTACCAAAAGGCCGGCGGCGGCGCCGCGGACACGAGGCGCCTCGACAAGGGCGGTATCGGCCAGGGCCAGGCGACGTACTTCTCGCTCTTTCCGCGATCGTGGGTCGATTACCATGGCGCGGCGTTCCCCTGCAAGGTGAAGGTGGAACAGTACAGCCCCATCATCCCGGGAGACACAAAGAAGACCAGCTATCCTGTCGGCGTCTACCGGTGGGAGATCACGAATCCGACCGGAGCGCCGTGCGACGTCGCCGTCATGCTGACATGGAAGAACGACCACGGCGGCAGCGGCGCGACGGTCCAGACCGCCGGCGACGACGTCGGCCTGGTCCTCGCGCGCGGCGGCGGGGAGGCGAGCTCCGAGGACCAGGGCGAGTTCACGCTCGCCAGTCGAAACGCGCCCGGCGTTGTCGTCTCGTACCAGTCCGCCGACAGCGTGGCGGCCCTGCAAGGCGAGCTCGCCAGCGACGGCGTGCTCGCGAACACGACAGGAGCGCACGCGCTCGGGGCCATCGCGTTCAAGGCCACCGTGGAGCCGGGGGGGCGCGCCATCGTGCCGATCGTGCTCGCCTGGGATATCCCGATCACGCAGGCGGGCTCCAGGGACAAGTGGTACCGCGCCTACACGCGCCACTTCGGGCGATCGGGGAACGCCTCGTGGGCGATCGCGGCCGAGGCGCTCGCCCATCACGAGCCGTGGCTCTGGGCGATCCAGGACTGGCAGGCCAGCGTGCTGGAGAGCGCGCGGTACCCGGAGTGGCTCAAGGGCGCGCTGTTCAACGAGCTCTACTACTACGCGATCGCGGGCACGTACTGGGAGGCGGGCGCCGCGTCGGGGCAGCCCGACGACCCGGACGAGGACATGTTCACGAGCCTGGAGTCGTACATCTACCCGTTCTACGGGACGTCGGATGTGCGCTTCTACGGCTCATGGGCGCTGTTCTCGCTCTGGCCGGACATCGACAAGCAGGAGGTGCGGCAGTTCTGCGACAGCGTGACGACGACGCGCAGCGACAGGCCGCGCGCGCTCGGCACGACAGCGCACGACTTCGGAGACACAGAGAGCGTGTTCCGCACCTGGAACGCGTACACGTACCGCGACTCCACCCGCTGGAAGGATCTCAACTCCAAGCTGGTCCTGATGGTCTACCGCGACTGGGCGCTCACCGGGAAGACCGACGCGGCGTTCCTCGACTACTGCTGGCCCGCCGTGAAGATGGCCATGGAGAAGGTGAAGAGCCAGGACGGCGACGGGGACGGGCTGCCCGAGAGCAACGGGATCGACCAGACGTACGACGACATGGATCTGCACGGCAACACCGCCTACTGCGGGAGCCTCTTCCTCGCGGCCAGCGAGGCCGCGCAGGAGATGGCGACCGCCAGGGGGGACGCGGCGCTCGCGAGCACCTACAAGGCCTGGCTCGACCTCGGCAAGGGCGGCTTCGAGGCGAAGCTCTGGACGGGGGAGTACTACAAGATCGACACGGGGAGCTCCAACACGAGCCGGATCATGTCGGACCAGCTCGCCGGCCAGTGGTACGCGCGCGCCCTCGGGCTGCCGCCGATCGTGGATGCCAATCGCGCCGCGTCCGCCTTCACGGCGATCTACGAGAACAACTTCAAGCGGTTCGACGGCGGGACGCGCGGCGTCGTCAACGTCATGACCGCCGGCGGATCGGTCGATCCGACGAGCAACCAGACGCGCGTGTGCTGGGTCGGCACGTCGTGGGGCGTTGTGGCGGGCATGATCCAGGAGGGGCTCGCCACCGAGGCCGGCGAGATCGGCGAGAGCCTTGTCAACACCATCTGGAACACGGACGCCCTGTGGTTCCGCACGCCGGAAGCATGGGAGTCCGACGGCAGGACCCGCGCGGAGTACTACATGCGCGCCACCACGCTCTGGGCCGCGAAGCACGCGTACGACATCACGCCCTAGGTCCGCCGGCCGGGCGTCCGCCTCGCGGCGCTCGCCGCGCGTCCCGGGGCTCGCAGGGTGTGTCCCGGCTGCCACATCGCGCGCCCGGCTTTCCGCGACGGACACGCCCCTTGCGCCCGCGGCATCCCCATTGCTGAGTCGCGGCGACATGCTCGTCGCCCCGCGCCTCCGGTTCGCGCCCGCCGCCCTGGCCGCCATCGCCCTCAGCCTCGCGTGCGTTCAGGGCGCGCGCGCGCCCAACGTCCCGCCCCGCGGCACGCTCGCCCCGGGCGCGCTCGACCCGGGCGGCAAGGCCGCGGAGGGGCCGTTCGCGGTGGTGTTCGGCGCGCCCCGCGGGCAGACGACGAGCCCCGCCGAGATCAGCCTCGTGTTCAACCGGCCGATGCGGCCGCTCGACCTCGCCGGCAGCGAGGCCGCCGCCCCCGTGGTCCTGAAGCCGCCCGCGCCGGGACAGTGGCGCTGGGTCGGCACGAGCGGGCTCACGTTCGTCCCTCGGGGACACCTGCCGCGCGGCACCGCCTTCACCGTCGAGGTCCCGGCGGGCACAAGGGCGCTCGACGGCAGCGCGCTCGCCGAGCCGTACGTGCTCACCTTCCGCACCGAGCTGCCGAAGGTCGCGCGCGTCGAGCCGTGGTCGGGCAAGGACGACCTCACGCCGGACGCGCGGTTCGAGCTCCGGTTCAACCAGCCCGTCGACACAGCCGAGGTCGCGCGGAGCGTGTCGCTCACGGCCGGCGGCCGCGCGGCCAAGGTGGCGTTCGACGTCCGGCGCCCCGACCCGGAGAACGAGATGCTCGCCGCGATCGTCCCGCGCGCCCCGCTGCCGCGCGACAGCGAGGTCGAGATGGTCGTGGCCCCGAGCCTCCGCGGCCGCGAGGGGCCGCTGCCGGCAGGCGAGGAGCAGCGGTTCTCGTACCGCACCTACGGGCCGCTGCGGCTCATGAGCCCGCAGTGCGATCGCGACACGCCGCAGGGGCGCTGCGCGGCCGAAGGCGGGTTCGCGCTCCTCTTCTCGAACCCCGTGCGGTTCGGGGACGCGAAGCGGGCGATCTCGGTGGAGCCCGCCGTGAAGCCGAGGTGGCCGTCGTGGCTCCAGGACGACGACTTCACGAGCCACATCCCCGTCGGCGGCGCGTTCGCGCCGGGGCGCAGCTACGAGGTGCGCGTGGCCGCCGGGCTGCGCGACAAGCACGGGCAGGCGCTCGCGGGCGCCGTCTCCCAGCAGATCGCGTTCGGCGACCGCTGGCCCGAGGCGCAGATCGGGCTGACCGGGAGCGTGTTCGAGCCGGCGCAGCGGCGCGAGATCCCTGTCGTGTCCGTGAACGTGCGCGAGCTCTCGCTCGCTGTCGGCGCGATGACCGAGGAGGCGGTGCTCGCGCTGGAGGCCGACCCGAACAGCCCGGGGCGGAGCCCGAAGATGAGCGAGATCGCGGCGCTGCCCTCCGGCAAGCAGTCCGCCCTGCGCCCGGCCGCCGCGACGAACGCGCCGGCGACGCACCTCGTGCGCGCCGCCGAGGTGCTGGGCGGCGAGGGCAAGCGCGGGCCGCTGGCGATCGGGATCAGCTACACGGCGCGGCCCGGGACGCGGCACGCGCGCACCTCCTCCCAGGCGGTGATCGCGCAGGTGACCGACCTCGGGATCAGCGCGAAGGTGTCGCCGCACGGCTCGATCGTGTGGGTGACGCGGCTGTCGACGGGCGCGCCGGTCCCGGGCGCGAGCGTGTGGATCCGGACCCCGGGCGCGCCCGCGCCAGCGGCCGTGATCACCGACGCCGAGGGGTTCGCGACCGTCCCCGAGGCGGTGTACCGGCCAGAGACGGCGTCCCGGCCGGAGCGCGGCGTGATCTTCGCGCGCGCGGGCGAGGACTGGACGTACCGCCGCGTGGCCGACGCGCTGAGCGGGTGGCGCTTCGGCGTGCCGTGGGACTTCGGCGAGGCGCGCCCGTTCGGGATGGTGTTCTCCGACCGCGGCATCTACCGGCCGGGCGACACGGTGCGCGTGAAGGGGATCTTCCGCGAGGAGGCGGCGCGCGGGACGAGGACGCCGGCCGGCAAGAGCGTCGCGTTCAAGGTCGAGGGGCCCGACGGCGAGGCGCTCGTCTCGCTGACGCCGTCGCTCGGCCCGTTCGGCACGTTCTCGGCCGACGTGAAGATCCCGGAGACGGCGCGCCTCGGCACGTACAGCCTCGCCGCCACCGTCCAGGGGGGCGAGGCGGGGTGGCCGGACGTGACGGGCAGCGTCGAGGTCGCCGAGTACCGGCCCGCCGAGTTCAAGGTGAGCGTCGAGAGCGACCGGCCGAGCTACGTGCGCGGCGACAAGGCGCGCTGGGTCGCGCGCGGCGATTACCTGTTCGGGGCGCCGATGACGAACGCGGAGGCCAGGCTCTCGGTGACGCGCGGCCCGGCCGCGTTCTCGCCGCCGGGCATCGAGGGCTTCACGGTGCGCGAGGACGAGCTCACGGACGCCCTGCGGGACCGGTCGCCGCGCGAGTACGAGGTGCAGCGCGGGGGCGACAGGCTCGACGCGGCAGGGCAGGCGTCGATCGGCGCGACGCTCGCGATGCCCGGGCAGCGCGGGACCGAGCTCGTGACGTGCGAGGCCGAGATCACCGACGTCTCGCGGCAGGCGATCGCGGGCAGCTCGACGGCGCTCGTGCACCCGGCGGAGTTCTACGTCGCGCTCAAGGAGCCCGAGCGCTTCGCGAAGGCGGGCGACGTGCTCCGGCCGGAGATCCTCGCTGTCGATCCGAAGGGGGCGCGCGTCGCGCAGGTCGCCGTCCGGCTGGAGCTCATCCAGCGGACGTGGACGCTCGCGCGCGAGGAGAGCGGCAGCGCGTACCGCAGCGTGAGCACGCCGGTCGACAAGGTCGTCGCGCGCTGCGGCGTGACGACGGCGACGTCGCCGCGGAGCTGCGAGCTCACGGTCCCGTCCGGGGGATATTACCTCCTGCACGCGACGGCCAAGGACCGCCGGGGCAACCCTGTCGGCGCCGCGACAGGCGTCTACGCGCTCGGCGAGGGCGGCGGCGGCTTCGGCGACAGCGACCAGCTCCAGGTCGAGCTCGTGCCCGACCGCGACAGCTACGAGGTGGGGCAGACAGCGCGCGTGATCGTGAAGTCGCCGTTCGCCTCGGCCGACGCGCTTGTCACGGTCGAGCGCGCCGGGATCTCCTCGCGGCGGCGGGTGAAGCTGTCGGGCGCGATGCCGGTGATCGACGTGCCGATCACGGACGACCTCCGGCCGAACGCGTTCGTCTCCGTGCTGCTCCTGCGCGGCCGCACGAGGCCGCCGCCCGCGCCGGGCAAGGGCGGGGCGGCGGGGCCCGACGTCGGCGCGCCGGCGTTCCGCCTCGGGTATGCGCCGCTCCGCGTGAACCCCGAGGCGCAGCGGCTCGCTGTGAGCGTCCGCCCGGACAAGGCGGACGCGCGGCCTGGCGACCCGATCCGCGTGGACGTCGACGTCCGCGACCGCGGCGGTCGGCCGGCCCGCGCCGAGGTCACGCTCTACGCCGTGGACGAGGGCGTGCTGTCGCTGACCGGCTACGAGACGCCGGATCCGATCCCCGTGTTCGGCGCGCCGCGCAGCCTGAAGGTCGCGACGATCGAGACGCGCGAGGCGCTCGCCCGCGTGCGCAACCCGTTCGCGGATCTCGGCGCCGACAAGGGGCGCGCGGGCGGCGGCGGCGCCGCGGGCGGCACGGGCGTGCGCCGCGACTTCCGCCAGAGCGCGTACTACCACCCCGCGCTTGTCACCGACGCCTCCGGGAAGGTGCACGCGAGCTTCAAGCTGCCCGACTCGCTCACGACCTACCGGGTCATGGCGGTCGTCGCCGCGGAGGACGATCGGTTCGGCTACGGCGAGTCGCGCGTGACAGCGAGCCAGAAGCTCATGGCGCGGCCGGCGCTGCCGCGCTTCCTGCGCGCCGGCGACGCGATTGACGCGGGCGTTGTCGTGACGTCGAAGGGGCTCGCGAAGTCGACGATCGAGGTCGAGGTCGCGGCCTCGGGGCTCACGCTGTCGGGGAGCGCGAAGCGCGCCGTCGAGCTCGCGCCGGGCGCGTCGACGGAGGTCCGCTTCGCGATGTCGGCCCCGCGGGCCGGCCCGGCGACGCTGCGCTTCCGGGCGGTCGGCGGCGGCGCCCAGGACGTGGTCGAGGTGACCCGCGAGATCAAGACGCCGATGTCGCCCGAGGCCGTCGCGCTCTACGGCGACACGACCACCGCGAGCGCGGAGCGGCTCGGCGATCTGTCCGCGATCCGCGACGACACCGGCGGGCTCACGGTGAGCCTCGCGCCGACGGCGCTCGTGGG
Source organism: Sorangium sp. So ce176 (assembly GCF_051519835.1). Taxonomy (NCBI): domain Bacteria; kingdom Pseudomonadati; phylum Myxococcota; order Polyangiales; family Polyangiaceae; genus Sorangium; species Sorangium sp. So ce176. The sequence continues at coordinate 6,065,013 of NZ_CP150371.1, read as the reverse complement.
CCTCGGCGGCGGCGTGGAGCAGCTCCTCGAGTACCCGTACGGGTGCACCGAGCAGCTCACGAGCCGCATGGTGCCGCTCCTGTCGCTGCGCGACCTCGCGAAGGCCTACGGGATCGCGCTGCCGCAGAACCTCGGGGCCGTGATCGGCAAGACGGTCCGCGAGATCCTGTCGCACCAGCGCGGCGACGGCGGCTTCGGCTTCTTCGCCGAGTCGGACCGCCCGGATCTCTGGACCACCACGTACGCGCTGTGGGGCCTCACCGAGGCGAAGCGTTACGGGGTCGCGGTGCCGGCGGACGCGGTGGAGCGCGCGATCTCGTTCGTGCGCGCCGGGCTCAACGAGGCCGGCGACGATCCGAGGCTGCGGGCGACGGCGCCGTTCATCCTCGACGTCCTCGCGGAGAGCGGCGCGCCCGACCCGGGGCGCGCGAGCCGGCTCTTCGAGGAGCGCGAGAAGCTGCCGCTCTTCTCGAAGGCGCTCCTCGCGCACGCGATGGTGATCGGCAAGAGCGACAAGGCGGCCGTGGACGAGCTCGTGCGCGAGATGGAGGGGTCGCTGCGCCTCGACGGGCCCATCGCGCGGGCCGTCCACAACCACGGCGACGCGTACGCGGTCCTCATGGACTCCGAGGCCCGCACCTCGGCGCTCGTGCTGCGCGCGCTGCTCGCCGCCCGGCCGGCGCACCCGCTCGCGCCGCGGCTCGCGGCGGGCCTGCTCGCGGATCGGCGCGGGGGCACGTGGCGCAGCACGCAGGAGACGGCGTGGGCGCTTCTCGCGCTCGATAAGTACCGGAAATCACAGGAGAAAACGGCGCCCGATTTCGACGCGCGGGTGTTCCTCGGGGAGGTCGAGCTGTTCTCGGCGCCGTTCCACGGCCCGACGACCGAGCAGGTCAAGACGTCGATCCCCGCGGCGCGGCTCGTGAGCGCCGCCGGCGCGCCGCTCGCGTTCGCCGTCGACGGGCGCGGCCGGCTGTTCTACGAGGCGCGGCTCCGGTACGCGCGCAAGCAGCTCCCGACGACGCCGCTCGACCGCGGGTTCTACATCGAGAAGTCGCTCCGCGCGATCGCGCCCGAGGACCTCGCGGCCGTCGTCGGCGGCGCGGCGCCCGCGGGCGCTGCGCCGGGCGCGGCGCCCTCGTCGCTGGCCTTCGCGGGCGGCGACCTCGTGCTCGGCGAGATCGTCGTGGTGACGCCCTCGCCGCGCGACTTCGTGGTGATCGACGACCCGCTGCCGGCCGGCCTCGAGGCGGTCGACGCGCGGCTCGCGACGTCCGCGCGCTCGCTCGACGTCGACGCGGCGGAGGCCGCGGCGTACGACCCCGACGCCGACCAGGACGATCTGCGCGCGACAGGCCGCATGTACGATCCGAGCCGCTTCGTGCGCGAGATCCGCGACGACAGGGTCCTGTTCTTCGTCGACCACATGGCCGCCGGGATGTACCGGTACCGGTACCTCGCGCGCGCCACGACGCTCGGCTCGTTCGTTGTGCCGCCCGCGCGCGCCGAGGAGATGTACAGCCCCGAGGTCTTCGGCCGGACGGGCGCCATCTCGGTCAAGGTCTCGACCCGGGGGACGGACGCGGCGGCGCGTCCGCGCTGATCCGTGGGCGCGCCCTCTCCGCCGTGGACCGGCCGGCCCGCGCGGTGGCTCGCGCGCCTCCGCCCGCGCTCGCCGCTGCGTCGCGCCGCGCAGATCGCGCTCGCGGTCGCGATCGCGCCGTGGCTCCTGCTCGGCGTCGTCGCGGCGCTCACGCCGCTCCCGCCGGAGCTCCGGGCGGCCGAGGATCGCGCCGTGTCCACGGTGCTGCTCGATCGCCACGGCACCGTGCTCCGCGAGCTCCGCGCCGGCGACGGCGCGCGCGCGCGCTGGCTTCCGCTCGCCGAGGCCGGCGATCGCATCCAGCGCGCCCTGCTCGCCGCGGAGGACCGGCGGTTCGCGCGCCACCCCGGCGTCGACCCGATCGCGATCGCGCGCGCGATCGGCCAGCTCGCGGCGGAGCGGCGCGTCGTCTCGGGCGCGTCCACGATCACGCAGCAGCTCGCGCGCGCGCTCGTGCCGCGCCCGCGGACGGCGCGCGGCAAGCTCGGCGAGATGGCGCTCGCGCTGCGCATCGAGGCGTCGCTCTCGAAGCGCGAGATCCTCGAGCAGTACCTGAACCGCGTCGCGTTCGGTCCGGGCCTGCGCGGCGTCGAGGCGGCGAGCCGCTTCTACTTCGACAAGCCCACCGCCGACCTCTCGCTCGCCGAGGCCGCCGCGCTCGCCAGCATGCCGCGCGGCCCGGCGCTGTACGACCCGCGCCGCGGCACGGGGCCGCTCGAGCGCCGCAGGAACCGCGTCCTCGATCGCATGCTCGCGGCCGGCCTCGCCGGCGAGGCCGAGGTGGCCCGCGCCCGCGCCGAGCCCATCGCGCTCGCCCCGAAGGGAAGCGGCCTCGGCGCGCCGCACCTCGTGCGCGCGGTGCTCGGCGGCGCGCTCGGCGACGGCGCCGTCGCGGCGCCGCTGCGCGGCCGGGCGAGCGAGATCACCCTGACGATCGACCGCGGCCTCCAGCGGGAGATCGAGGTGCTCGCGCAGCAGACAGTCCGCGGCCTCTCGGACCGCGACGTCGGCGCCGCGGCGGTGGTGGTGCTCGAGAACGCGACAGGCGAGATCCTCGCGTACGTCGGCTCGCACGACATCGACGACGTCGCCGGGCTCGGCCACAACGACGGCGTCCTCGCGCTGCGCCAGCCCGGCTCGGCCCTGAAGCCGTTCGTCTACGAGCTCGCCATGGAGCAGCTCGGCTTCACCGCCGCGACCGTCCTGCCCGACGTCGAGCTCTCGTTCCCGACCGCGGACGGCAGCTACGTCCCGCGGAACTACGACGGGCGCTTCCACGGCCCTGTCCGCCTCCGGGACGCGCTCGCCAGCTCGTACAACGTCCCGGCGGTCTGGACGGCGGCCGCGCTCGGCCCCGATCGCGTGCTCGCGCGGCTCCGGGAGCTCGGCCTGGGCTCGCTCGACGGCGAGCCGTCGCGCTACGGCGTCGCGATCGCGCTCGGCGACGGCGAGGTCCGCCTCCTCGATCTCGCGAACGCCTACGCCACCCTCGCGCGCGGCGGGATCTACATGCCGGTGCGCGCGGTGCGCGCGGTAACGAACGCGCCGCGCGCGGTCTCCGACGAGCCGCCCGCGCCAGCGCCGCCGTCGAGCGCGCCTCCCGAGCGCGGCGCGCGCGTCCTCGACGCCGCGCGCGCCCGGGTGATCACCGACATCCTCGCCGACGACAAGGCGCGGCTCGCGTCGTTCGGCGAGGGCAGCGCGCTCGACCTGCCGTTCCCCGTGGCCGCGAAGACGGGCACGTCCAAGGGGTTCCGCGACAACCTCGCTGTCGGCTTCACGCCCGACGTCACGGTCGCCGTCTGGGTCGGCAACTTCGACGGCTCGCCCATGGGCGGCGTCAGCGGCATCACCGGCGCGGGCCCGCTGTTCCGCGACGCCATGCTCGCCGCCGCGCGCGTCCGGCCGCCGCGCCCCTTCGACGCGCCCGATCCCGACCTGCTCGCCGAGGTCGAGGTCTGCAGCCTGTCCGGCATGACGCCGACCGCCGCGTGCCCGCACAGCCGCCGGGAGCTCCTCCCGCGCGGCGACGCCGCGGCGCTCTCGCCGTGCGACATGCACGAGATCGTGCGCGTCGATCGCCGCAACGGCCTGCGCGCCGGGGCCTGCCCCGACGCGGCGGTCGAGGAGCGCGTCTTCGAGCGCCACGACGCCGAGCTCACCGCGTGGGCGCGCGCCGCCGGCCGGCCCATCGCCCCCGACGAGGCCTCGCCCCTCTGCGGCGCGCTCCCCGGGCGCGACGGCGCGGCGCAGGCGCAGGTCGGCGCGCGCGTCCGCGTCGCGTACCCGCCCGACGGCGCCCGGTTCGTCCTCGACCCCTCGGTGAACTCGCTGCAGGCCATCCGGCTCCGCGCCGACGTCCCCGCGGGCGTGCGCCGCGCGCGCTTCGTGCTCGACGGCCGCCCGATCGAGGTCGGCCCGCCGTTCGCGCTCGACTGGCCGCTGGTCGCCGGCGCGCACCGCCTCCGCGTCGAGGCGGACGGCGCCTCGGCCGGCGAGGAGATCGCGTTCTCGGTGGAGTGAGCGGCGGGGGAGGGCTTCGTGCGGCGGCGGGGAGGGGAGCGCCCCGTCCCCGCCGTCACGCTGCGGCGGGAGCGACCGTCGTCACCCGAAGATCGGCAGATCCTCTTTCTCGGAGAGGGGGAACCGCTGCACGAGCGGATCGTCCGCGATCCCTGCGAGCTTGCGCAGCGCCTTGTGGATGTGCCCCGGCTTGATCCGGACGCCGCCCTCGCTCGGCTGGAGCGTGACCGGATCGACCTCGAGCGGGTTGTGCCGCTCGTCCGTCGCCCCGATCACCCGGTTCCCCTGAATGCCCGCGCCGGCCAGCATCATGCTGGTGATGTTCCAGTGATCCTTGCCGTTGCCCTCGTTGTACCCCGGGGTCCGGCCGAAATCCGAGCCCACGACGACGACGATCCGGTCGGCGAGGCCGAGCTCCTCCGCGGCGCTCAGGAGGAAGTCGACGCCGTCGCAGATGTTGCCGAGCCGGGGGATGTGGTTGTCGTCGTGGTTGCCGTGGGTGTCGAACCCGCCCACCGTCAGGTTCGCGCTGACGCAGATGCCGGCCTGGTAGGCAGCGAGCGCTACCTGCGCCTGGCGCCGCAGCGAGGCCTGCTCGAACTCCGCGGGCAGGAACTGGATGAGCTGCTTGAGCTCGTTCTGCCCGACGCGCGAGGTGAAGAGCGTGCTCATCGCCTGCTTCACGTGGGGCAGCCGCTGCTGATCGAGCCGCGCCGCGTGGCGCGCCTGCCGGGCCTCCAGGATGCGCGTCATCGTGGCGTCGGTGTGGTAGCCCTCGCGCTTCTCGGCGGACGGATCGATCACGTTCGGGTACGCGAGCCGCTGGAGCAGGCCGGTGTCGGGCACGCGCGTGACGGCCACGACGTTCGCTGTCGTGTCGTAGCCGCCGTTGCTGATGAACCCCATGGGCAGCGCGCCGCCGTGCACGCCGGTGACGAGCGCCGCGAAGCCGGGCTTGCCCTCGCGGAGCGTCCCGCACCACGTGTTGCGGACGCCCGCGTCGTGGCTGTTCGTCTCGGTGTCGATGCCGTTGATGATCAGCAGCTTGCTGTAATGCTTCTTGAAGAACTCGGCGTTGGTGCCGACCGGCGCATACCGGAGGTTGCCGGCGGTCCCGATCTCTCCATTGAGGTAGCTGCGGTTCATCGCCTCCCGCGTCTTCTGCTCCTCGGCGCTCATCGCGCCCTTCGGATCGCAGAGGCTCGTCGGGTCCCACCCGCCGCTCGCGTGGATATGGATCCAGAGGGGGCCCGAGTAGGGGCCAGCCGCCGCGGCGTCCCTCGACAGCGAGCCCGCTGCGACGACGCCGAGGCCCGCCATCGATGCCAGTTTGAGGAAATCTCGACGTTCCATGGCTGCTCCTACTGGTAAAGAAACCTGAAGTCCGACAGGAGATAGGTCATGACGCTCATCCACGCGCGGACCGTGTAGTTGTCGTCCCGCGTGAGCTTCTCCTCCTCGGGCAGCCCCTTGCGGGTCCAGTAGTCGTTGTGCACCTGGCAGGCGCCCGGCAGCGACCTCGAGAGCCGGCCCTCCTCGCCCTCGGCCTTCGCCATGCCGGCCTTGCCCTCCTCCCACGTCTCCAGGAAGACCTTGTACGTCCGCTCGAGCTCGGGGTCGCCGAGCTCGAGCGACTCGCCAAGCACCCGCTTGTGCAGGTGCTGGATGTTCTTCTTGATCGCCTCGACCGCCGGCAGCACGTCGAAGTCGTTCGTGTCCCGCGGCTCGAACGTCGTCTCGACGTGGGGGAAGAGCAGCCGCTCCTCCTGCGGGAGGAACAGATCGCGCGGCACCGAGATGCACGCCATCTCGTTCGCCATCCGGTCGGCGACGTTGGCCATGATCCCGTTCGGCTCCGTGATCCGCTGGACCACCTCCTCCGAGTCGATGCCGCCGTAGAGCAGGCGGTAGGCGTCGCGCCGGAGCAGGAAGTCGTAGCGGTTCCCGTCGTCCTCGAACGCCCTCGGGCGCCACGGGTACCCCGTCACCGCCCAGATCTTCCGGTGGAGCTGCTCGGGCCCGAGGAACCGCGTGCCGCCGAGCTGCGTCAGCGCCTCGCCGCGGGACGACGGCTGCGCGACGTTGCGCGCCCTGAAATAGGGGCTCTTGACGATGGCCTTGACGACCGTCTTCAGGTTGTAGTCGCTGTCGGCGAAGTCGCGCGCCATCGCGTTGAACGCGTGGTACTGGGCGAGGTACGACCGGAACTTCGCGCTGAACTCCGGATCGTCGTTCGTCGGCGCGACGAGCGGCTTTTGCCCGGTGAGGCCGGTGTACATCGTGTAGACCGCCGAGAGCGCGAAGCGGGGGTCGTCGGCGACGCGCTTGGCCACCCACGAGAGCGCGCTCGGGAACTCGCTGTAAGGCACCGACTCGGCGCCGAAGCCCGGCGGCCGCATGTCCTCGTACCAGGTGTCGTCCGCCCTGTACCGGCCCGTCGAGTCGAAGCTGTGGAATCCGCCGGACAGCGGGTCCAGGGCGGCGTGGCAGACGGTGCACGCCGCGTTGTTCATCGTCGGGTTGAAGTCGGTGATCTTCGTCTGATCGAGCGGCTGCTCGGCCGTCTTCAGGATGTCTGTGCCGAGGAAGTACTGATAGACCATCCTCGCGCGGTGCCGGTTCCTGTTGGTGCTCGTGGTCGGGTGCCTCGAGAGGAAGACGGGGGAGGTGAGCACGCCCGCGAGCGGGACAGGATCGCGCTTCACCGGGACGAACTCCTCCGGATCCGCGTCGTTCTGGAACTCGGCCGACACGCCGTACGCCTTGGCCGAAAACGGGCTCACGACCGTGTAGTCGGCGGTGAGGACCTCCTTGAAGGACCTGTCGTTCCGCACGATGTACGCGATGAGCTCGAGCGGCTCCCGGCCGATGGCGCGGTTCGTCCAGCTCTTCAGCTTGTTGATGGCGTCCTCCAGGTCCCGCGCGCCGTATTTCTCGACGAGCGCCGGGTCCTGCGGGAGGCTCGCGTACCACTTCGGGTCGTACGCGTCGCTCTTGATCAGGTCGATGGCCGCCTCGCCGTTCAGGTAGCGATCGGTGAGGAAGAGATCGTTGTAGATCTCCATCAGCCGCACGTAGAACGCGTCCTCCGTGAGGAGCTGGTCGAGGATCGGGTCGAGCGCGTCCATGCCGCTCTGGGCGACGGCCTGCTCCTCGGCCTCGGTGGGCAGGCGCCCGGCGAGCTCCAGGCTCGCCATGCGGAGCGTCTCCGCCGACCCGCTCATCAACACGTCGGCGAAGGACGCGTTGACGTCCGTCTCGCAGGACGAGGGGCTCTTCGTGCGGTCCACCATCTCGCGGAGCGCCTCGTACTCGGGGCCGTCGACGTCGATGACGTGGCCGCCGGCGTGATCGATGGTCTTCGTCGGCTTGAGGAGCACGTACGACTCGCCGCCGAGCTCGAGCCCCGCGAGCGACTTGAACGTCGCGAGGTTCTTGTCGAGGAAGCCCGCTTCGCTGCTGCCGGCGAGGATCAGCTTGGTCTCCGCCGCTTGCCCCTGCGGGTTATGGCAGCCGATGCATTTCGCCGAGAGGATGGGGACCCACACCTTCTCGGCGAAGAACTGCTCGTCGGAGATGCACGGGCCGTCGGCCTCGCTGCTGCAACCGGTGGACACGGTGGCGAGCGCGCTCGCCCCCGCGGAGAGCCCCAGGATTCCCAGGGCCGTCACGGCGCGCTTCCGGAGTAACCATCCTGTTCTCGGCATAAGCATCCTCGTCGGGAGCGCCTGCGCGCCCCCGCGTTGAGGGGACCGGGAGAGCGGAGCCCCGAACCGCGTTGATCGAAACACACACCGACAGACCGTTGTGGGCTGTCATTCAACGACGCCCGACGGAGCGAACGGGACAGTCGCTCGACCCGTCTTCTGCGTAGCCACGTAGTCTAACCTCACTAGGGCCTCTCCCGCTACGCGCTCAGTACATTCATTGATCTGAATTTCTCCGCGACATCTCTCGTGGCTTTGAAGTTTTTCGACGAGGGACCGCGTCTCATCGGGAAGTCACGTACCCGGTGCGTCCATGTGCGCGCGCGCGGCGCCTCCGACATGGAGAGGCGGGAGCGTACGGAGATGTGGTCAAGGCCGGGGAAATCGAATAACCGTTGGATATGAGCTCGACGAGGGACGCGACCCGCGCTCGCGCGGTCCAGTGGTTCGTTCGCGGAGGGACGCTGCGGGCGGCGGGCCGGGATCCCGTCAAGATCGGCATCGCGCCGATCGTGGTGGGGCGTGATCCGAGCTGCGGTGTGGTCGTCGACGATCCGGAGGTCAGCTCGACGCATTGCGAGCTGCGCGCGGAGGGGCCCGGCGTGCTCGTCCGCGATCTCGGCAGCAAGAATGGCACGTTCGTCTCGATGGTCCGCATCCGCGAGGCGACGTTGACGGCCGCGTGCGCCATCCAGGTCGGCGGGTCGGTGCTCAGCTTCGAGCCGCTCGAGAAGGAGCGCGTCGACGTCGGCTTCGACGAGAGCTTCGGCCCGCTGATCGGCGCCTCGCCGCGGATGCGCCACCTCTTCCGCCTGCTGCGCGAGGTGGCGCCGACGGAGCTCTCGCTGCTCATCACGGGCGAGACCGGCACGGGCAAGGAGCTCACGGCGCAGGCGATCCACGACGGCTCGAGCCGGCGCGGCGGGCCGTTCGTCGTCGTCGACTGCGCGTCGCTGCCCGGCGCGCTGGCCGAGAGCTTCCTGTTCGGGCACGAGCGGGGCGCGTTCCCGGGGGCGAGCGATCGCAAGAACGGCGCCTTCCACGAGGCGAACCGCGGGACGGTCTTCCTCGACGAGATCGGCGAGCTGCCGCCCGAGCTCCAGCCGAAGCTGCTCAGGGTGCTCTCGGAGCACAAGCTGAAGCGGGTCGGCTCGCGGATCTACGAGCCGGTCGACGTGCGGATCATCGCGGCGACGCGCCGCGATCTCGGCCGCAGCATGAACACCGGCCGCTTCCGGAGCGACCTCTTCTTCCGGATCGCCCAGATGCGCATCGAGCTGCCGCCGCTGCGCGAGCGGCGCGAGGACATACCGCTGCTCGTCGCGAGCGTGTGCGAGCGCATGGGGTGCCCGGAGCGCGCCGTGGAGATGGTCAATCTCATCACCACGACGCTCGGCCAGCACGATTTCCCGGGCAACATCCGCGAGCTCATCAACGTCACCAGCGTGGCCACGAGCCTGCCGCCCGGCGCCGAGGCGATCGCGGCGATCCTCCCGCTGGAGGGCGGCGGCGACATCGTCGCGCCGACGTCGGCCTTCGGCGAGGCGAAGCGGAGCGCCGTCGCGGCGTTCGAGCAGCGTTACTTCAGCGAGCTGATCCGCGCGACGGGCGGCAACATCAGCGAGATGGCGCGCCGCGCCGGCATGGAGCGCCACCACGTGCGGATGTTCCTGCGGAAGCACGGGCTGACCGCCAAGCAGTGAGGCAGCGCACCGCGCCTGGCGCGTCTCCCTCGTGAAACAGGGAGAGAGAGAATTTGAACCACAGAGGCACAGAGGGCACAGAGGGGGAGAGGGAGAGAAAGAGATTTTAATTCTTCATTCTCTCTCTCTTCCTCTGTGCCCTCTGTGTCCTCTGTGGTTCAATCTCTCTGCTATTTTACAGGCAAACTGACCTTCTAGGCGCCGCCCGCTCCGCCCTCGCCAGCGCCGCTGCCGCCAGCGCCGCTGCCGCCGGCGCCGCCTGCGCCGCCGCTGCCGGCCGGGTCGCCGCCGGTGCCGCCGGCGCCGCCCTCGCCGCTGCTCGTCGTCGTGGCGGTGGTCGTGGCCGGGTTGCCGCCGCAGCGCTCGACGTCGCCGCAATCGGCGCAGGAACAGCCCTCGAAGTACTCCGCGCACGAGCCGTTGTCGGTGCAGTGATCCGTGCACCGCGGGGTGTCGGTGCAATCGGCGCAGGTGCAATCCTCGTTGACGCCGCACGCCATGTTGTCGTTGCAGCCGCGCCGCGGGCTGCACTCGGCGACGCTGCCGGCGCAGTCCTGGCAGGTGCAATCCTCGCCGTCGGGGGCGTCGGGCCGCAGATCGCAGGCGCCGTCGTCCTTGCAGTGGCCGAGGCAGCTCGCCGAACCGGCGCAATCGGGGCAGCCGCAGCTCTCGGGGACCTGCGCGAGGATCGTGCACCGACCGTCGGGGCTGCCGCCGAAGCAGCCGAATCCGAGCGCGCCGCCCGCCCCGGCGACCGTCGCCGCCGTGGTCGTGGTGGTCGCGTCGGGGGTCGGTTCGCTGGAGCAGCCGCCGGTCGCGGCGAGACCGAAAGCCACAGAGGAGACGAGGAGGGCAAGAAAGACACGCATGCCCCGAAGCATCCCTCTCCGGAGCGCGTCACGTCAACACCGCGCGTCACCGCGGCGCGCTCAGCGGAATGCCACGCTCCGGTCCGCGGTGCGCGCGCGGACAACGGCGCGCTCGCGCACGAGGAACTCGCGCACGGCGGCGTCGAGGCGCGGATGCGCGAGGTGGTGCGCGCTGTGGGTGACGCTGGGAGCGAAGCCGCGCACGAGCTTGTGCGACCCGCCCGCGCCCGGCTCGAAGCGGCGCAGTCCGCGGGCGATGCAGTCCTCGACCGGGTGGTAGTAGCAGACGTTGAAGTGCAGGAACGGGCGCTCCTCCGAGGCGCCCCAGTAACGGCCGTAGAGCGTCTCGGGCCCCGCGAGGTTGAGCGCGCCCGCGATGGCCCGCTTGCCCTCCCGCGCGAGGACGATCTCGACGCCTCCCCGCGACCCGGCGCGCTCCCCGTCGCTGCGGAGCCGGGCCGTGATCTCCTCGAAGAAGGCGCGGTTCAGGTACTGCCGGCCCCAGGCGAACTTCTCCACCGTCGAGACGTAGAAGCCGAACATCACGTCCACGATCTCCGGCGTGATGTCCGCGCCGCGGAGCGTGTCGATCGAGATGCCCTGCCTCGACGCCTCGCGCATCTCGCGCCGGATCTGGTGCCGCCGCTTCGCGTTGAAGCGCGCGAGGAAGTCGTCGAACGTGCCGTACCCCTCGTTCTCGAACTGGAACTGGATGCCGCACCGGTGCGCCATGTTCGCCCCGGCGAGGGCGGCGGCCTCTTCCTCGGTCGGGAACAGGACGTGGGCGCTCGAGATGCGGCCGCGCGCGACGAGCGTGCGGAGCGTCTCGGCCAGGACCGGCAGGAGCGCCGGCCGGTCCTCCGGCCGCCGCACCAGGAGGCGCGGCGTCGTGGCGGGCGTGAACGGCACCGCCACGACGAGCTTCGGGTAGTACGGCGCGCCGAGCTGGTGCGACGCGGACGCCCAGCCGTGATCGAAGACGAACTCGCCCTCGCTGTTGTCCTTGAGGTACGCGGGCGCGGCGGCGAGCAGGACGCCCTCGACGCGGAACGTGATGTGGTGGGGCAGCCAGCCCGCCGCCTCGCCCACGCATCCCGTCCGCTCGAGCGCGTCGAACCACGCCCACGAGAGGAATGGCGCCTCGCTCGCGCCGTCGAGCGCGTTCCACTCGTCCTCCGGGATCTCGCGGATGGTGCCGTGGACCTGCGCTTCAAGCTCCATGGTCGATCATAGCAGCGCGCGCCGCGCCGCCCGGCCGACCGGAGAGCTCCTGGATCGACCGCGCGCCCGAGCGCGCCACGAGCTCCGACAGGCCGCGCGCGATGGAGGCGGGGAGGAGCGGCCCCCCGTAGATGAAGCCCGTGTAGAGCTGCACGAGGTCGGCGCCCGCCTGGATCTGATCCATGGCGTGCTCCGCCGACTCGACGCCCCCGGCGCCGATCACCGTGACGCCGCCCCCGAGGCGCGCGCGGATGCGCCGCACCATCGCGAGCGAGCGCTGCCGGAGGGGCGGCCCGCTGAGCCCGCCGGCGCCCATCGCCTCGACGGCGGCCGGGCTCGTCGCGAGCCCGTCGCGCCGCACCGTGGTGTTCGTCGCGATGACGCCGGCGAGGCCGACCTCCTCGACGACGGCGAGCAGCGCCTCGAGCTCCTCGTCGCCGAGGTCCGGGGCGACCTTGATGAGCAGCGGCAGCGGCCTCCCGCCGGCGCGGTTCTCCCGCGCGATCGCCGAGAGGAGCGCCCGCGCGATCGCCGGCCCCTGCATCGCCCGGAGGTCCTTGGTGTTCGGGGACGACACGTTGATCACGACGAAGTCGGCCGCGCGCCGCACCTCGCGGAAGCTCGCGAGGTAGTCCTCGATCGCGGGCTCGATCGGATCGAGCGGCGCGACCCGCGACTTGCCGATCGAGATGCCCACGGGCACGCCGACGGCCGCCGCGCCGCCGCGGTCCTGGAGCCGCTCGGTGACGCGCGCGGCGCCCTGGTTCGGGAACCCGAGCCGGTTGATCAGCGCCCGGTCGGCCGGCAGCCGGAAGAGGTTCGGCGGCGGGTTCTCGGCCTGGGCCTGCGCGGTGACCGTCCCGAGCTCGACGAAGCCGAAGCCGAGCGCGGCGAGCGCGCGGGCGCGGCGGGCGTCCTTGTCGAAGCCGCCCGCCACGCCGAGCGGGGAGGGGAAGTCGAGCCCCATGGCGCGCACCGCGATGCGCCCGTCGCGGGGCGCGAGGCGGGCGCGCACGAGGGCGCGGAGCGGCGCCGCGTGCTCGATCGGGCCGAGCGCGAGCATGCCGAGCTCGTGCGCCAGGCGGGGTGGAAGCGCGAAGAGGAGCGGTCGGACGAGGCGGTACATCGGGGCGCGTCTCCCTTGCGGCGCGCGGCCCGGAGGAGGCCCGGCGCGCGGCGCGGCGGTGGGCGATACCATGACGCACAGGCCGCGTGTGTCGCGAATCTCGGCGACAGGAGCGAGGGGAGCGAGGGGGCGCGAGGGCGCGCGCGCACCGCGAGGCGCGCGCCCGCTCTGCTAGACTCGGCGCCCCCATGACGTTCCCCGAGATTTCCGATCGCGCAGGCGATTCCAGGCCATCGACCGACCTTGGCGAGCGCTTCGCGCGGAGCGCGGACGAGATGTCGACGCTGCGCGAGCGCGGCGTCGCGGCCGCCCGCGACCTCTGCGCCTTCATCGATCGCGCGCCGACGCCGTTCCACGCCGTCCGCGAGGTCGCCTCGCGGCTCGCGGCGGCCGGCTTCTCGGAGCTCGGCGAGCGCGACGCGTGGACGCTCGCGCCGGGCGATCGCCGCTACGTCATCCGGGGCGGCTCGACGATCGTCGCGTTCGTCGCCGGGGCCGAGCACCCCGCGCGGGGCGGCTTCCGCATCCTCGGCGCCCACACCGACTCGCCGAACCTCCGGGTGAAGCCGAACGCCGAGCTCTCGCGCAGCGGCTACCAGCAGCTCGGGGTCGAGGTCTACGGCGGCGTCCTGTACTCGACCTGGCTCGATCGCGACCTCAGCGTGGCCGGTCGGGTCCACATCCGCAGGGAGGGCCGGGTCGAGCGCCACCTCGTCGATCTGGGCCGCCCGGTCGCGCGCGTGCCGAACCTCGCCATCCACCTGAGCCGCGGGGTCAACTCCGAGGGGCTCGTGCTCAACGCGCAGAAGCACCTCGTCCCCGTGATCGGCCTCGGCAAGGAGGCGGACCTCCAGGCGCTGCTCGCGTGCGTGGTCGACGCCCCGCGCGACGCCGTCCTCGGCTTCGATCTCTGCCTGTACGACACGCTCAAGGCGTCGCTGGGCGGGCTCTCCGACGAGTTTATTTTTGCATCCCGGCTGGACAACCTCGCGAGCTGCCACGCCGCGACAGCGGCGCTGATCGGCGCGGGCGATCCTGGCGCGGCGACGCGGGTCATCGCGCTGTACGACCACGAGGAGTGCGGCAGCCGGAGCGCCGTGGGGGCGGCGGGCAGCGTGCTCCGCGACGTTCTCGCGCGGATCGTCGACACGTACCCGGCGCGCGAGCCCCAGGCGTTCGCGCGGGCGATGGCGGGCTCGCTGCTCATCTCGGCGGACATGGCCCACGCTGTGCACCCGAACTACGCCGATCAGCACGAGCCGCGCCACGCCCCGCAGATCAACCGCGGGCTCGTGATCAAGTCGAACGTGAACCAGTCCTACGCCACCGACGGCGCGACGGCGGCCGCGCTCGAGGCGCTGTGTAACGACGTCGGCTTCTGCCCCCAGCGCTTCGTCGTGCGCAGCGATCTCCCGTGCGGCAGCACGATCGGCCCGATCACCGCGGCGGCGCTCGGGATCGCGACGGTCGACGTCGGCGCGCCGATGCTGAGCATGCACTCCTGCCGCGAGATGGCCGGCACGCTCGACGTGCACCTCTCCATCGAGACCTACCGCCGCGCGCTTATCTGAGCGCGCCGCTGCGCCCTCGCCTGCGCGCGGCGGTCACCCGCACAGGAGACGGGTCCAGATCGGCGTTTTCGGCGCGCAGGCGTACTCCAGTACGCCGAGCACCGAAAACGTCGAGATGGGCCCGTATCCGCAGCGGGTGGCCGCCGCGCTGTCAGCGATTCTGGGAGAGGAGGGCGAAGCCGATCAGCTTGTAGAGCACCCGCGCGCCGACGTTGCCGTCCCAGTCGTCCTTGTCGTCTTTCGGCGCGACCTCGTTCAGATCGAAGCCCACGATGCGGCGGCCGCTCTTCTGGATGCGGCCGATGAGCGCGACGGCCTGCTGGAACGTGAGGCCTCCGGGCACGGGCGTCCCGGTGCTCGGGCACAGCGTCGGATCGAGGCCGTCGATGTCGAAGGTCACGTAGACGTCATCGGGGAGATCCTCGACGATCGAGTCGGCGATCAGGTGGAACGGCTCGCCCTCGAAGAGGCGATCGGCGATCGCGGCGTCGACGTGGGCGACGATGCGGCCGTTCGACGCGCGGATGAACCTGAGCTCGTCCTCGCTCATGTCGCGCAGCCCGACCTGCACGATGCGCGGGATCTGCGGGTAGCGGGTAGCGACGTTGTGCATGATCGAAGCGTGGGAGTCGGTGAATCCCTCGTAGGCGTCGCGGAGATCGGCGTGGGCGTCGACGTGGAGGATGCCCATTCCGGGGTAACGCTCGGCGTGCGCGGCGATCGTGCCGTAGGGGGCGGAGTGGTCGCCGCCGACGACCCCGACGAGCTTGCCGCGCTCCATCCACGCCGCGGCGAGCTCGCGCACGCGCTCGTTCAGCCGGCGCGACAGCTCGTTCACGGCCGCGAGGCGCGCCTCGAGGTCCCGATCGCCCGCGACCTGCCCGAGCGCCGCGATCACCGGCTCGGCCGCCGCGCACGCCTCGGCGTTCCAGCGGACGATGTCGGGGTCGACGTCGAGCATCGCGATGCCCTGCTCGTACGGCCTGCCCGTGTGCAGGTCGAAGAGGTCGACCTGGCGGCTCGCCCGCAGGATCGCCGCCGGCCCCCTGGCCGCGCCGCGCCGGTAGGACACCGTCGGCTCCCAGGGCACCGGGATGAGGACCACCCGAGCGTCCTCGGGGGCGTGCGGCAGGCCGTAAACCCCGTGGCCAGCCGCAGGACCGTTCGGATCGAAGCCGAGAGGGGATGAGCTCACGCGGCCACGTTGGCGGTTCGCGACCAGGTCGTCAAGCGCGAGCCGCGCCCGCCGGAGGCGCGGGCGGAGCGCGGTGAGAAGCGGCGGAGAGCGGCGGAGCGCGGCGGTGCGCCCCGCCGCGCCGCACTCCGCAGAGCACCCGCGCCGCGGCGACAGCGCCAGGCGCGACGGCGGGGAGTGCGTAGAGGCGATCGCACACCGAGCGCGCGCGACATCGTCGTGAAACACCGGCGTGATACGGGCCGCGTGAAGCGCCCGTCGGCATGCAAGTTGGAGCTTCCCGCAGTGGCGAAATGCGGTACGAAGGGCGTCGAGATGATGACGGGCCGCCGCGCCCGCCCGGATCGGCCAGCGCGCCTGCGCCGCCGGCCGGCCCGGCGCGCGAGGCCCTCTCACCCTTGAAGAACAGCCATGCTCCGGTACCGCGCCGATATCAAGACGCTCCTCTTCGTGGCGACGTACTTCGCCCTCGTGGCGGTGCAGTGGGCCTTTGCGCCGCGGGCGCTCTGGCTCGCGATTCCGCTCCTCGTCATGACCTGCGCGTTCTCGTTCCTCGGCGCGGTCGCCACCCACAACTCGGTCCATTGCCCCGTGTTCCGGAGGCGATGGATGAACCGCGCCTTCCAGATCGCGCTGACGCTCACCTATGGTCATCCGGTCAGCGCCTACGTGCCGGGCCATAACCTCAGCCACCACAAGTACACGCAGTCGCGCCGCGACGTGATGCGGACGACGAAGGTGCGCTACCGCTGGAACCTGCTGAACGGGCTCCTCTTCATGAGCCGCGTGGTGCGGGACATCCTGCCCGCCGACCTGCGCTACTTCAAGGCGATGTACCGGCGGAACCCGCCCTGGTTCAGGCAGATGCTCCTCGAGTCGGCGGTGTTCCTCGGCGCGATGGGGATCCTGCTCGCGCTCGACTGGAAGAAGTTCATCCTCTACGTGCTGATCCCGCACCAGTACGCCGCGTGGGGGATCGTGACCATGAACTACCTCCAGCACGACGGCTGCGACGAGCACAGCGAGTACGACCACTCGCGCAACTTCGTCGGCCGGCTGGTCAACTGGTGGACGTACAACAACGGCTTCCACTCCATCCACCACATGGAGCCCGGCCTGCACTGGAGCCTCCTGCCCGCGGAGCACGCGAGGCGCGTGGCGCCCTTCATCCACCCGAACCTGGACCAGCCCTCGCTCCTCGCCTACGTGTTCCGCAGCTTCGTCTGGCCCGGGAAGCGCCTGCGCTACGACGGCGCCCCGGTCGTCCTGCCGCGGGAGGAGCCTGACGAGGAGTGGATCCCCGGTCCGAAGGAGACGCCGAGCGACGTCTCGCTGGGCGCGATCGCGCCGAACTGACGCGCCGCCTGACGCGCCATCTCCTGCGCTGCTCCTCCAGCGGAGCGGCGTCGCTCTGGGGGAAAAGGCATCTTGCGGCCACGACCGGGAGCCCCGGGTCGTGGGCGCCGCAAGCATGCAGAAGGCCGGCCCGGCGCCTCGGCACCGGGCCTCTCGCCTCCCCCCCGGGTCAGCGCGACGGGTTCTCCCGCGGCTGATCCCCCCGCGACTCGCCGCCACGGCGGCCGATCTCCGCCATGTGCTGGCGATCGCCGCTCACGGCCTCGCCGCCCTTGCGGCCGATCTCCGCCATGTGGGCCCGGTCCTGGCTGACGCGCTCGCCTCCCCGCCTGCCGATCTCGGCCATGTGCTTGCGGTTCTGGCTGACGACCTCACCGCCCTTCTTGCCGGCGGCGCGGGCCTCATCGCGCGTGAACTCATGGGCCGTGCCCTTCTCGTGGGCTGCCTTCCCACCCTTGCTGGCGATCTTGCGCTGACGCTCCTCGTCCATGGCGGCGAACCCACGCTGCTGCCGCTCGTTGGCTGCCTTCTGCGTCGCTGACGACGGCGGGGGCTCGCTCGGCGAGGCCCCGTTCTCCTCCTGGTCCTCCTCACTCCTGGAAATCATCCCACGATCATCCATGCTCGCCATCATCCTCTCCTTACGGTTGGCTCGCTCGATTCAGGTCTCCGACCGGGGCCTGCGAGTCCGGAGAGACGGCGACGGCCGCCCCCCCGGGCCGGTCAGGGACGGCGACGCCTCCCCCGACCGTATCGGTCAGGGATTCAGCGTTCGCCATCCCCTCCCGGCGCTGGTCGGGGCCGGCGTTCACCGACCCCTTCCAAGCTGCGGAAAGGCCGACAGGCCCTTTCCGCGAGGGCCTGTTGTGCCGGGCGGAACAACGTCAAGCGGGCTGAAGGTTGGGATGCGACGAATTAGGGGGAGGCTCGCCGAGGAGGTTTGGCGGAAACCGCGGCGAGCCTGGAATACCGAGAATGTCGTGCTCCCCAGCGAGTCAAGCCCTCTTGGCGAAGTCCCTCATGAACGCGGTGAGGCGTTCCACCGACTCGACGGATACTGCGTTGTAGATCGAGACCCGGATACCTCCGGTCGACCTGTGTCCGGCGAGCCCCACCATACCCTCCTTCGCAGCCTCCGCGACGAAACGTTTTTCCAGCTCCTCACTGGCAAGCCGGAACACCACGTTCATGTACGAGCGGCTCTCCTTCTCGACCGGAGCCAGGAAAACCTCCGGATTTGCGTCCAGGGTCTCGTACAGCAGCTCACCCTTCTTGCGATTGCGCCGTTCGACCTCCTCGAGCCCACCGATCTCGAGCGTATACGCGAGCACGTTGCGCATGAGGTAGATTGCGAATGTCGGAGGTGTGTTGTAGAGCGAGTTGTTGGCAGCGTAAGTGGCATAACGGAAAATGACAGGAATGTCTTTTCGTCCGCTGTCAACGATGTCTTTGCGGGCGATCACGACCGTGATGCCGCTCGGGCCGATGTTCTTCTGGGCGCCGGCGTAAACCAGGGCAAACCTGGAGATGTCGATCTTGCGCCACAGGATGTCCGAGGACATGTCGGCGACGAGCGGCACGTCGCCGGTGTCCGGGAGCCGGTGCCACTGAGTCCCGAACAGGGTGTTGTTCGTCGTCATGTGGACGTAGGCGGCGCCCGGGTCGAGCGAGAGCTCGCCCTGGTGCGGGATGCGGGTGTAGCGCTTGTCGACCGCGGTGCTCCCGGCGACGCGGGCGGTCCCGACGCGCTTCGCCTCCTCCAGCGCCTTCTCGGACCAGCCGCCGGTCAGGATGTAATCGGCGCTCCTGCCGGGCGGCAGGAGGTTCATCGGCACGAGCGCGAACTGCATGGCCGCGCCGCCCTGCATGAACAGCACGTGGTAGTCGTCCGGCACGCCGAGGAGCTGGCGGAGCAGCGAGATCGCCTCGTTGTGCACCGCCTGGAACGCCTTGCCGCGGTGGCTGTGCTCCATGATGGACATGCCCGTCCCCTCGAATTCGAGGAGCTCGCGCTGCGCGCGCTCGAGGGCGGGAAGGGGGAGCCCGGCAGGGCCGGCGTTGAAGTTGTGGACGCGCGCCATGGTGCTTCTCCTGATGTTCAAGTCGGCGGACACGATGATGAGCCGCCGCGGCCGTATACCACGAGGGGCGCCGGCTCCGCCCGGGCGAGCCGAGCAGGGGCCGCGCCGCCGGGCCGGCCTCATCACCTCGAGCCTGCGGGGGGCTGCGACCTGGGCTAGATTCATCGCTCCGGAGGGCGAGCGATGCTGGTGACCCGCGAAGAGATGGCGTTCGATTTCCAGGGCGCCAGGCTCGATCCCGTCAAGGACAAGGACGTCATCGTCTGGGCCGTCCAGCAGTTCCTCTACGGAGAGATCACCGGCGTCCAGATCGGCCACTGGCTCTACAACGCGCCCGATCTGGAGTCCGCGCGCTTCCTCGCGCGCCAGGCGGTGGAGGAGTTCCAGCACGTCGGCAACTTCCTCCGCATCCTCGAGATCCTGGGCGCGCCGCCGGACAAGGCGACGTGGAGCGTGCGCTTCCTCGCGACCGGGCTGATGGGCGGGGACTGGTCCGAGCACGTCGCGCTCGAGATGGCCCTCGGCGAGGGGCTCGTGCTCCAGGCGTTCTACGCGATGATCGACACCGTGGATGAGCCGGAGATCGTCGCGATCCTGAAGCGCGGGGTGCGGCAGGAGGAGCGCCACGTCGACTTCGGCGAGCAGCAGACGCGGAAGGCGATCGCGGGCAGGCCCGCGCTCCGGCGGCGGCTGCTCGGGCTCGCGCTTGTGTCGCTCTGGGGCGTGTCGCGGCTCGAGGCGTTCATGAAGAAGCGCCTGCCCATGGACCACCCGGCGCTGAAGCGCCTGCCCGATCTGGTCCGCCACGCGGTGCGGATCGCGGAGCTCCGTCTCATGCGGATCGGCCTGACCGAGGTGCCGATCTCGTCGCTTTCCGCGGGCCGCAAGCTCGCGCTCATCGCGGAGGCGTACGCGGGCAAGCTCGCGCTCGGCCTCCTGTCGTGGGTGCTCGCGGTGCTGCTCTTGCCGCTCCGGCTTGTCGGGCTCGCCGGGCCGAAGCGGCTCACGGACACGTACCTGAGCGATCCGCTGATCGTGCGCGGCGGCCGGCTCGGCCCCGGCGCGGAGGACGACCCGGGCGACGCCGGCGAGCAGGCGGGGCCCGGCGGCACGCAGGCAGGGCACGGGGCGGCGGCGCGTGCCTGAAGGCGAGGGGGGGCGCGCGGCCGGCGCCGGCGCGCCCGGCGCGGCGGGCTCCTCCGGCGCAGCGCCGGGCTTCCTTCCCGCGTCGAGGGAGCTGCCGCTCTTCGCGGAGCTGCCCGAGCTCGCTGGGCAGGTCCCGTGGCGCCCGCTCGCGCACGCGCCGACGCCGGTCGTGCCGTGCTCGGCGATCGAGGGCTACCTCGGCCGCGGCGGCGTCTGGGTCAAGCGCGACGACATGATCTCGCCGCTCTACGGCGGCAACAAGGTGCGGCGCTTCGAGTTCCTTCTCGCGGACGCGGAGCGGCGCGGGGCGCGGACGCTCGTCACGGTGGGCGGCCTCGCGTCGACGCAGGTCACCGCCACGGCGCTCTTCGGCCGGGCGCTCGGGTTCGGCGTCACGGCGGTCCTGTTCGATCAGCCGATCACCCGCTTCGGCCAGCGGGCGCTCCTCACGAGCGCGGCGAGCGGCGCGGAGCTCATCCACGGCGGCGGGTACGCGACCACCGCGTTCCGGGCGTTCCGGGCGCTGCGCCGCGCCGAGCGGCCCTATGTCATCCTGCCCGGCGCGTCGGCGGCGCTCCCGTGCCTCGGCTACGTCGACGCGATGCTCGAGCTCGCCGAGCAGGTCCGGCGGGGCGAGGCGCCGCGGCCCGATCGCATCGTCGTCCCCTCGGGGACGGGCGGGACGCTGGCGGGGCTCGCGCTCGGCGCGGCGATGCTCGGCTGGCCGACCACTGTCGTCGGCGTGCGCATCACCGAGCGCATCGCGTCGAACCGCGCCGTCGTCCGGTACGAGATCGGGAGCATGAAGCGCCTGCTCGCCCGGCGCGCGCCGCGCTTCACCCGGCGGCGGCTCCCGGCCGCCCGCTTCGCGATCGAGCACCGCGCGATCGGCCCCGGCTACGGCGCCCCGACCCCCGCGTCGATCGCCGCGATCCCCGAGGTGGAGCGGCTGATCGGCGTGCCGGGGGAGGTCACGTACAGCGGCAAGGCGCTCGCGGCGCTGCGCGAGATCGGCCGGGAGCACCCGGGGGAGACGATCCTCCTCTGGCAGACGCTCTCGAGCGCGCGCCCGCCGCTCGCCCCGGGCGCCGCGGCGCTCCCACCCGCGTTCGCGCGGTTCTTCGAGGAGGACGTGGCGTTCTGAGCGGCGCGCCGCCCAGCCCCGCGGCGAGCGACCCAGCGCCGGATCACTTCACGCGCAGGCTGTTCACGAGCTTGTCGAAGTCGGCGCGCGCCCCGGTCACCGTCTTCTCGGGGCCGGTCATCTTGAAGAACCAGAGCTCGCCGGAGGGCGTCTCGGCGATCGCGCCGAGCATCGCGTAGTTCGGCTTCGGGGTCGCTGTGCCCATGCCCGGCATCCCGGAGGCGAACGTCCCCTTCACCTCGACGACAGTGACCTTGATGTCGTTGACCTTGAGCTCGCGCTTGGGGGTGTCGCCGCTCTTCTCGGAGAACTGGCCGATCCAGCGCGTGATGTTCGCGTCCACGCTGCCGCCCGCCTGGCTCACGCTGAGCTCGGCGTCCTCGGTGTCGCCCGCGGCGCGCTTGATCTTGTACGTGGCCTTGCGCATCGCATTGGGGTTCGGCGCGGTCTCGAAGCTCGCGGGCGCGTCCCAGGCGAGCTCTGCGCCGGCCGCTTGCTGGCCGGCGCCGGCGGCCGGCGCCGCCGGGGTAGGCGCCGGCTGGGCGGGCGCGGCGGGCTTGCTGGTCGACGGCGGCTCGGGCGCTGTCGTGGCCGTCGGCTCGGGGGTCTTCGAGCACGCCGCGGCGAGCGCGGCGACGAGCGGCAGTGCCATGGCGGAACGGAGCTTGATCATCATCGTGACAGGCCTCGGCGAGGGTTCGCGGCGACTGTAGTCCCCACGCCCGGAGCCTCAAGCCGGATCGGACCTGCGGGGGCGCTTACCGCGCTCCGGACGGAGGCGCGGTGGTCGTGCAGCCGCGCGCGCCGCCGTGATACCACCAAAATTCATGGAACCCACCTTCCGGCGCGCGTTCAACGCCGCCTTCGGGCCGTCGACGTACGCGGAGTACCTGGGCCGCCTCGAGCGGCGGCTCGGGTGCTCGATCCCGTTCCGCGTCGCGGAGACGCCGCTGTTCCTGCCGGCCGCGCTGCGCGACGACCTCGAGCGCTCCGCGACCGAGATCGTGCGGCAGATCTCGAGCCCCGCGCTCATCGCGCAGATGAAGCGCGCGATCCCCGCGCACCTCGACGTCCCCGGGATGGACGCGCTCCCCAACTGCGCGCAGGTGGACTTCGCGATCGTGCGCGGCCCGGACGGCGGGCTCCAGGGCAAGGTGGTCGAGCTGCAGGCGTTCCCGTCGCTCTACGCGCTCATGCTGGTGCAGACCGAGGTCGTGGCCGAGGTGCTGGCCGGCATGCCGGGGCTCGACCGGCCCTGGTCGTGCTGCTTCGGCGGGCGGAGCCGCGACGACGTCGTCGCGCACCTGCGCCGCGCCATCCTCGCGGGCGAGCCGGAGGAGTCGGTGGTGCTGCTCGACCTGCATCCGGAGCAGCAGAAGACGTACCCGGACTTCGTGGCGAACAAGCTCCTCGTCGGCGTCGACGCTGTCTGCCCGACGTCGCTCGTGCGGGAGAAGGACCGGCTGTTCCGCCGCGTGGACGGGCGGCTCGTCCAGGTCCGCCGCCTGTACAACCGGGTCGTGTTCGACGAGCTCGAGGCGAAGCGGGTCGAGCTCCCGTTCCGGTACGACGAGCCGCTCGACGTCACGTGGTGCTCGCACCCGAACTGGTACTGGACGTGGTCGAAGTACACGCTGCCGCACATCGATCACCCCGCGGTCCCGCGGGCGCGGACGCTGGACGCGATCGAGCGCGTGCCCGCGGATCTCGAGCGCTACGTGCTCAAGCCGCTGTTCTCCTTCGCGGGCTCCGGGGTGAAGGTCGACGTCACCCCCGAGCACATCGCCGCGATCCCGGAGGGCGAGCGATCGCGGTGGCTGCTCCAGGAGAAGATCGCGTACGAGCCCGCGCTCGTGATGCCCGACGGAAAGGGGGTGAAGGCCGAGGTCCGGATGATGTTCCTGCGCGCCCCGGACGAGCCCGAGCTCTCGCTCGTGCTCAACCTCGCCCGGCTGTCGCGCGGGAGGATGCTCGGGGTCGATCAGAACCGGGATCTGACGTGGGTGGGCGGCACGGTGGGGATCTGGCCGGCCGGTTGATCGGGGGGCGAGCGGTCAGGCGCGGAGCGCGAGCTGCCACGCGCCGAGGACGATCCCCGTCGCGACAGCGCCCATCGCGACCTGGACGAGCGGGCGGCTCCGCGCGGGGTGCTTGCGCAGCGACAGGCCGGCGACGAGGCCGATCGCGGCGCCGCTGAGCAGGCCGAAGGCGTGCGCGCCGAGGTCGGCGCGCGGGCTCGCGCCGAGGGCGCCGAGGAGGGCGAGGCCGCCGACGAGCGGCGCGACGAGCTGGATGAGGTGGCGCTTCTCGCCGCTGTCCCTGTCGTGCGCGCGGTCGAGCATGAGCTGCGTGGCGGCGAGCAGGCCGATGGCGCCGAACACCGCGGTGGAGGCGCCGATCGAGGCGTGGTGGTGGCCCAGGCTCTGGTGCCAGAGCGCGTTCGCGAAGTTGCCGATCGCGCCCGAGGCGACCACGGCGAGCGCCGTGCCGCCCGGCCCGAGGCGGCGCTGCACGGCGGACGCGAACACGGTCCCGGAGATCACGTTGCCGATCACGTGGGCCGAGTCGGCGTGCAGCGTGAGGGCGGTGATGGCGCGCCACGGCTCGGGACCCACGACGAGATCGGCGACCGAGGCGCCGCGCTGGAACAGCCGCCCGCCGCCGCTCGCGGGGCCGGTGACGAGGAAGAAGAAGAGGGCGAGCGCGGCGAACGCGACCCCCGCGACGATGGACGGCGGGTGGCGGGGGCGCTCGCGCGGCCGGCGCGGGGGCCAGTCGCGGTTCTCCGCCTCGTACCGATCGATCGAGGTCGCGGCGAAGTCGTAGTCCTGGTCGCGCACGAGGAGCACCCAGCCTGCCGGGGTGTACCTCACGGCGTGCCAGAGCTCGCTCGACTGGAGCACGAGGGCCCATTCGCGGACCTTGCGCTCCGGCATCACGGGCCCGATGGCCGTGATCCCGGGCTCGTGACCTTCTCCCTCTCCGCCAGGGGCATCGCTGTTCTGGACCATCGCCGCCCTCTCGCCGCGCGCCGGCGGCAGGATCGCGATCGGGACGAACCGCTCGCCTTCAGCACATCGAGCACCGATACAATCTTGTTCGCCCACGGCGGCTCCCTCCACGGCTCGTTGACCCCAGGTTGGCGAAACCTGCGGATGAGCCCGGAGGCTGTCAACGCCGCCTCTCCGGGGTCCCGGCCGTCTCTTCCCGGCATACCCGTCGCGGCCGGGCCCTTGTGCGCGCGGCGCAGCGGTGGCAGTGCGTGGCTGTGTCGACGGCCATCACGCAGGGCATCCGGGTCACCGTCTCGACGGTGTACGTCCCCACGCAGTCCTCCCCGACGGAGCATCGCTACGTCTTCGCCTACACCGTGCGTATCGCGAACGAGGGCGCCGAGCCCGCGCAGCTCAGGACGCGCCACTGGATCATCACGCACGGCACCGGGAAGGTGGAGGAGGTCCGCGGCCCCGGCGTTGTCGGCCAGCAGCCCTCGCTGAAGCCTGGTGAGCACTTCGAGTACACGAGCGGCTGTGTGCTCGAGACCCCGCGCGGCACGATGCGCGGCACCTACCAGATGCACCGCCCCGACGGCCGCTCCTTCGACGCCGAGATCGCCCCCTTCACCCTGGCGATGCCGCACTCGCTGAACTGACGGCCTCCGAACCGCCCAGCGCAACCGCCCCTTCCTCCTGGAGAGAGCCGGCGGGGAGGGGGTGCCCGTGCGCGCGGGCGGCGGGGTAGGGCCCCACGAACCCGAGCGCCGGCCCGCATCGCAGCGTCGTCCTCCCGGACCGACTCCCCCGCACGTACGGCAATAGCCCTCTACAAGGCGCGAGTTCGTGGGAGGGGCCCCCGCCGCCCGCGCGCACGGGCACCCCCTCCCCGCTGGCTCCGCAGCCCCCGGATCAGCCAGCGGCCGCCGGCTCCACCGCAGCCCCGTTCGCCTTCTGCGTCCCCGCGTCTCCCCCGCTCGCCGCCGAGCCCGAGGACGAGAACTTGAAGGTGAAGTCGTCCCCTTCGAAGTCGATGGTGACGTTGCCCCCGTTCTCGAGGGCCCCGAACAGCAGCTCATCCCCGAGCCGCCGCTTGATGTCGTTCTCGATGACGCGCCCCAGCGGCCGCGCCCCGTTCGCCGGATCGTACCCGCGCGTCGCGAGCTCCGCCCGCGCCCTGTCGGTCACGTCGACGGTCACCGATCGGTCCGCGAGCATCGCCGCGAGCTCGCCGATGAACTTGTCGACGATGCTCCCCATCACCGAGGGATCGAGCGGCCGGAACATGATGCGCGCGTCCAGCCGGTTCCTGAACTCCGGGCTGAACGTGTTCTTGTAGGCCCTGTCGTCGTCGCCCGCCGTGCCCCGCTCGCCGAAGCCGACCCGCGCCTGCGCGAGCTCCCGCGCGCCCACGTTGCTCGTCATGATCAGCACCATGTGGCGGAAGTCGCTCTTCTTGCCGTTGTTGTCGGTCAGCGTGCCGTGGTCCATCACCTGGAGCAGCACCTGGAACACGTCCGGGTGCGCCTTCTCGATCTCGTCGAGCAGGAGCACCGCGTGCGGCGTCTTCGCCGCCGCCTCCGTGAGCAGGCCGCCGCGATCGAAGCCGACGTAGCCGGGCGGCGCGCCGATGAGCCGGGAGACGGTGTGCCGCTCCTGGTACTCGCTCATGTCGAACCGCAGGAAGCCGATGCCGAGCGCCCTCGCGAGCTGCTTGGCGAGCTCGGTCTTGCCGACGCCGGTCGGCCCCGAGAACAGGAACGAGCCGATCGGCTTCTCCGCCGCGCGCAGCCCGGCGCGCGACAGCTTGATCGCGGACGCGAGCTGCTTCACCGCCTCGTCCTGGCCGAAGATCACCGAGCGCAGCGACTGCTCCAGATCCTTGAGCTGCGTCTTGTCCGAGGTCGACACCTGGCGCGGCGGGATCTGCGCCATCTTGGCGATGACGAGCTCGATGTCCGCGGTGTCGACCTTGTACCCGTCCCCGTGGCGGAGGCGCGCCGCCGCGCCGGCCTCGTCGAGCAGGTCGATCGCCTTGTCGGGCAGCCGGCGATCCTGGAGGTAGCGCGCGGACAGCTTGGCCGCTGCCTCGAGCGCCTCGGCCGTGTAGGTGATCTTGTGGAACTCCTCGTAGCGCTTCTGCAGCCCCTTCAGGATCTGCGTCGTCTCGTCGACCGAGGGCTCCGTCACCTCGATGCGCTGGAAGCGCCGCGCGAGCGCGCTGTCGCGCTCGAGGTGCCCGCGGTACTCCTGGAACGTCGTCGCGCCGATGCAGCGCAGGCGGCCTGAGGCGAGCGCGGGCTTGAGCAGGTTCGAGGCGTCCATCGTCCCGCCGCTCGCGGCGCCGGCGCCGATGATCGTGTGGATCTCGTCGATGAAGAGCACCGAGCCCGGCTGCTTCTCGAGCGCGCGCAGCACGGCCTTGAGCCGGTTCTCGAAATCGCCGCGGTACTTCGTGCCGGCGAGGAGCGCGCCCATGTCGAGCGCGTAGACGGTCGCGTCCTTGAGCGGCGCGGGCACGTCCTTCTTCTCGATCTGCTGCGCGAGCCCCTCGACGATCGCCGTCTTGCCCACGCCGGCGTCGCCGATGAGCAGCGGGTTGTTCTTGCGCCGCCGGGCGAGCACCTGGATCGTGCGGGCGACCTCGTTCTCGCGGCCGACCAGCGGATCGATGCGGCCCTCGGCGGCCTCCTTGTTGAGGTTCATCGTGAACGCGGCGAGCGGATCCTTGATCGGCTGCGAGCCGCCGGGCTCGCCGCCCTCGTCCGGCGACGACTCCTCGCGGAGGCTGTCGTCCTGGCCCGTCTTCGAGATGCCGTGCGAGATGTAGTTCACGACGTCGAAGCGGCTGACGCCCTGCTCGCCGAGGATCGTCACGGCGGGGCAGTCGCGCTCGGCGAACATCGCGATGAGCACGTTCGCCCCCTTGAGCTCCTTCTTGCCCGACGACTGCACGTGCATCGCGGCGCGGCCGACCACGCGCTGGAACCCGAGCGAGAGCGTCGGGCTCGTGTCCGAGTCCTCGGGCAGCGCCTCGATCTCCTCGTCGAGGAAGCGCTCGAGCTTCTTCTTGAGCAGCGGGGTGTCGCCCCCCGCGTGCCGGAGGACCTCGGCCGTCTCCTCGTCGAAGAGCAGCGCATAGAGCAGGTGCTCGATGGTCACGAACTCGTGCCGGCGGCGCGAGGCCTCCCGGGTGGCGAGCGAAAAGGCGATCTCAACTTCGGGGCTGATGCGCATGGTCATTCCGGCTCGGCGGTCAACCGAAGGGGCATCCCGTGCTCCTTGGCGAAGTCCTGGACTTGGGCGACCTTGGTCTCCGCGACATCCTTGGTGTACACGCCCGCGACCCCGTGGCCGCGGTGGTGCACGCTCAGCATGATGTGCGTGGCCTCCGTCTCGGTGCGGTGGAAGAACTTCATGAGGACGAGCACGACGAACTCCATCGTCGTGTAGTCGTCGTTGTGGAACACGACCTTGTAACGGCGGGCCTTCTCGACCTTCCGTTCCCGCTCCGTCGCGAGGTCGCCCTGCCTGTCTTCTCTTTCCTCAGGATCGTTCGGCATAAATCCGTCGGGAAGGATAGCAAGAGCCCCGCCCTGGCGAGCGGCCGACGAAGGTGGCTCCCACCCCGGAAGCATGCTCCGCCGGGGCGTGTTCTGCACGCGCGCGGAGCGGGATTTTCCGTCCGTTTTCGACGGTCAGGGAAGGGGAGACGGCTGGCGACCGGCCGCGTCCATCAGGAAACGCGGCCGAGCCCGCCAGCCGAGGCGCGCCGCCCCCCGGCGGGCAGAGCGCCGGGGGACGGCCTGGTTGCGCGGCCACGCGGTCGCGTGGCCGCGCGATCACACGAGCGACACGGCCGCGCCGACGTCGATATCGACGGGCGTGAGGCCCCAGATGTCGCGCGCGTACTCGCGCACCGTGCGGTCGGAGGAGAACTCGCCCACGCGGGCGATGTTGAGCGTCGACTTGCGCAGCCAGCTCTTCCGGTCGACGTAGGCCGCGTCGACCTCGCGCTGGCAGGCCGCGTAGGCCTTGAAGTCCGCGAGCATCATGTACTCGTCCCGGCCGAGCAGCCGGTCGAGCAGGGGCTGGAAGAGCTCGCGGTACTCCGGGGAGAAGAAGCCCGACGAGATGAGCTCGATCACCTCGCGGAGCTCCGGATCGGCCGCGACGGCGTCGCGCCCCTCGAAGTGCTGGTGGCGGCGCGCGATCACCTCGTCGGCGGTCAGGCCGAACAGGAAGAAGTTCTCCGGGCCCACCGCGTCGCGGATCTCGATGTTGGCGCCGTCGAGCGTGCCGACGGTGAGCGCGCCGTTCAGCGCGAGCTTCATGTTGCCGGTGCCGGACGCCTCCATGCCCGCGGTCGAGATCTGCTCGGAGACGTCGGCGGCCGGGATGATGCGCTCGGCCAGCGAGACGCGGTAGTTCGGCATGAACACGACGCGCAGCCCGGTGTGGCGCCGGTCGCCGTTCACGACGTAGGCGACGGCGTGGATGAACTTGATGATGAGCTTCGCCTGCCGGTAGCCGGGGGCCGCCTTGGCGCCGAAGATGAAGGTCCGCGGCGTGACCTGCTCGCCGCGCTTCTGGCGCAGGTAGAGCGCGACGATGTGGAGCGCGTTGAGGAGCTGGCGCTTGTACTCGTGGAGGCGCTTGATCTGGACGTCGAAGATCGAGGAGGGGTCGACCTGGATGTCGAGCTCGTGCGCGATGATCTTCGCGAGCGCCGTCTTGTTCTCGCGCTTCACGCGGGCGACCCGCTCGATGAACTCCGGGTCGTCGACGTGGCGCTCGAGCTCGCGCAGGCGCTCGAACTCCGTCACCCAGCGCGGGCCGACCTTCTCGGTGACGAGCGCGGCGAGCGCGGGGTTGCAGCCGAGCAGCCAGCGACGGAACGTCACGCCGTTGGTCTTGTTGTTGAACCGCTCGGGCCAGAGGTCGTAGAAGTCGCGGAGCAGGTCGCGCTTGACGAGCTCGGAGTGGAGCTTGGCCACGCCGTTCACCGAGTGCGAGCCGACGACCGCGAGGTGGGCCATGCGCACGTGGCGCTCGTGCCCCTCCTCGATGAGCGACATCCTCGCCACGCGCTCGTGGTCTTGCGGGTGGGCGTCCATGACCTCGCGCAGGAAGCGCCGGTTGATCTCGTAGATGATCTCGAGGTGCCGCGGCAGGAGGCGCTCGAAGAGCGCGACGGGCCAGCGCTCGAGCGCCTCGGGCAGCAGCGTGTGGTTCGTGTACCCGAAGGCCGCGACCGTCTGCTTCCACGCGTCCTCCCAGGTCACGAGGTGGTCGTCGATGAGGACGCGCATCAGCTCGGCGATGGCGATGGCGGGGTGCGTGTCGTTGAGCTGGATCGCGTTCTTCTCGGCGAAGCGCGAGAAGTCCGGGTGGACGCGGTTGTAGCGGTTCACGATGTCGGCGATGGAGCAGGCGACGAAGAAGTACTCCTGCCGGAGGCGCAGCTCCTTGCCCTTGTCGAAGTTGTCGTTCGGGTAGAGGACCTTCGAGATGACCTCCGACTGGTTCTTCTCGTGGACGGCGTGCACGTAGTCGCCGGCGTTGAAGAGCTCGAAGTCGAACTCCTCGCCCGCGCGGGCGGACCAGAGGCGGAGCGTGTTCACGGTGTTCGACTGGTAGCCCGCGATCGGCGTGTCGAACGGGACGCCGACGACCTGCTCGGAGGGGCGCCAGATGACGCGGAAGCCGCCGCGCTTGTCGGGGACGCGCTCGGTGTAGCCGCCGAACGAGACCGGGACGGCGTGCTCGGGGCGCTCGACCTCCCACGGGTTGCCGAAGCGGAGCCACTCGTCGGCGCGCTCGACCTGGTAGCCGTCGCGGATGACCTGCTCGAAGATGCCGAACTCGTACCGGATGCCGTAGCCGTAGGTGGGCAGCCCGATGGTGGCCATCGAGTCGAGGAAGCAGGCGGCGAGCCGCCCGAGGCCTCCGTTGCCGAGCCCGGCGTCGGGCTCCTGCTCGACGAGGTCGTCGAGGTTGAGGCCGAGCTCGGCGAGCACGGTCTTGTAGCTGTCGTAGATGTCGAGCGCCTGCAGGTTGGCGACGAGCGCTCGGCCGAGGAGGAACTCCGCCGAGAGGTAGTAGCCGCGCTTGACGTCTTTTTCGTAGTAGGTGTGCTGGGTCTTGGTCCACCGGTCGACGAGGCGGTCGCGCACCGAGAGGGCGAGGGCGACGTACCTGTCGAACGGCGTGGCGCTCAGCGATTCCCGGGCGCGCGAGTAGTGGAGGTGGTCCGCGAAGGCGCGCCGGAGCGCGACCGGGTGCATGCCGGTGCGGGCGTCGGGCGCCGGGTTGCCGCGGAAGAAGGCGGCGGGGGCTTCGCGCTGGGCGGACGTGTCTCGCTGGGCGGGGGTTTCTCGCTGACGGGTAGGATCGACGTCGATCGGGTTGGCCATGGCGGCGCACTCTAGTCGGATCTTGCCGCCGCTGGTGGGCTGCGCGACGTGTCGGAGAGGTTTCCGCGGGGTCGCGGTACTCCGCCGATGTCGGCGGCGAACGGAGGACGGAGGACGGCCGGGGCGCGGCGCGACGGGGCGGCGTGGAGGCGCCGGCGGCGCGGCGGCGAGGTGGCGCGGCGAGGCGCTCCGGGGTGGGGTGGATGCGGCGGCGTGGCGCTGCCGCATCTGGCCCCGGATGTCAAGGATTTCGAGCTGGAGCGCGGGAAAGGGGCCGCCGGGGCGCTGTCGGCGCGTGGCGTTGGGGTGGGCGCTACCGCGTGGTCGCCAACCGGCAACGCCGGACGCTGCCTGTCGAGCGCCGCTCAGCTCTCCCTCGGCAGCGCGCTCACCGGCGCACGTCGTGCCGCTCGGCTCAGCGGTGGCAGCCGCCGAGGAGGGGCGCCCCGAGCAGGTCGAGCTGCTCGACCGCGCGCTGCGGCCGGCGCGGGCGCGGGCCGGCCTCGGCCTGCGAGGGGGCGCTCCGGGACATCGCTCGCTGGAGGATCTCCTCGCGGAGCGCCAGGAGCTCGCGCGCGGGCAGGGTGCTCGTGTCCGTCACGAGCCGCGCTCCGTCACGGTAGCCGGTCCACACCGTGTAGCCGTTCCGTGTGACCTCGATCCCGACCCTTGGGCCATAATCCGTGATCTCGTAGCTGCGGCCCAGGGATAGAAAGCTCCACTTCTTCATGGCGACCGTCTCGCCAGTGTCCGTCGAGGCGGCCGGAGCGGCCAACAAACCGAGGCTGGCGACAACCCGGGGGGCCGATCCTGCGGGCCGCTTGCCAGCGGCGCCGTCCGGGCGCGACGATCGGCGCTCCATGAAGCGCGTCCTCCTCCTCCCGATCGTCCTCTCCGCCGCGTGCGCTGGCGCGCCATCCCCCCGGCGCGACCCCGCCGCGCCGCTGCCTCCGGCGGCGCGATCGGCGGGCGCCGAGCCCGCCCGCGCGGCGGCGCCGCCCGCGGACGCGCGGCCCGCGCCCGCGCCGGCAGGGCTCTCCTCGGTGGTGCGGATCGCCGACGCGCAGCGGACCTGGGGCGACGTCACGCAGCACCTGGTGGGCACGCCGTTCGGCCTGTTCCTGCTCGGCGCGGGGCCCGAGGCGCTGCTCGAGAACGCGCTGGGCCCGGCGCTCGCCGATGTGGTCGACCTGGGCAAGCCGCTCGATCTCGCCGTGTTCGGCAGGGCCACGGGCGCGCGCATCGTGGCCTCTCTGTCGGTCCCGGAGCGGGAGATGTCGCGCCTGCAGGACCGCTTCGTGCTCGAGGAGCACCGGGGCATGCTGCGCGTGAAGGGCGTGCGCGCAGAGGATCCCGACGACCGGGCGCTGCCCCGGGTCTGCGCCTTCGAGCCCGGCGATCGACGCGGCAGCGCGCGCCTGATCTGCGCCGACGACGCCGGGGATCTCGAGGCCGCCGCGCCGTACCTCGTTCAGGTCGTTGGCCGGGAGCCGCTCGAGGTGGACGCGCGGATCGAGATCCCGGGGCGAGCCGTCGTCGAGGCCATGGAGGACATGCCCGGGGAGGACGCCGACAGCCCCTCCGGGAAGCTGGGCCAGGGCTTCGACGAGGCGTTGTTCCGAGATCTCGAGAGCGTCAGCGTCGACCTCACGTGGGCCCCCCCGGACATCGATGTCGGCCTCGGCATCCGCCTCACGAGCCGGCGCTCGCCCCTCGCGCTGGCCGCGGCGCCTGTCGCGGCGCAGGACGCCGCCACCCCGCCGGCCTTCTTCCGGCTCCCGCGCGACACGGCGCTCGCCTTCTACACCCAGGGCGCGTCGCGCGAGGAGCTCACGCCGCTGCGCGAGGCGTTCTTCCAGGACCTGCGCGACGACATGGCCGGCGAGGGCTACGACGCGTCGGGGCTCGCTCGGTTCATCGAGCGCCTCGGCGCGCTGACCTTCACGGGAGGCCCCCTGGTGATCGGCTCGGGCGGCGATCGCGCCGCGGCGGAGAAGGCGCTCGCGGACTACAAGGGCGGCAAGCGCGCGGCGCGCTCGCAAAAGGCGGCGCGCCGCGCGCTGCAGAGCTGGTTCCTCGTCGCGGTCGAGGAGCCGGCGCAGCCGTGGATCGCCGGCGTGAAGGAGCTCATCCAGATCGGCGAGGAGCTGGACAGGAAGAAGGCGAGCGCGACGGCCGCGGGCAACGGCGCCCAGGGCGCGGGGGCGCCCGGCGGCCCGCGGAAGGGCGACGCGAGCAAGGACGACGACGACAAGCAGACCACCGATCTCGTTGTCGTCCGCGCGCCCGCCGCGCTGCCCGCGGGGACGCTGCACGTCGAGCTGCGCTCCAGGCCGCTCACGAAGGACGCGCCGCCCGCGCACACGAGCCACCTCTACGTGGTGCCCGCCGGCCAGCGGACGTGGATCGGGGTCGGCGAGGACGGCGCCGCCGTGGTGGACCGGCTGCGCATCGCGGTGGATCCAGGGCTCGACGAGCGCACGCTCGGGGCGGCGCCCGGCCTGGAGGCGCTGCGGCAGCGCGGGACGCTCGCCGGCGGGCTCTTCTCGCTGGCGGGCTGGACGATGCTCGCGGCGGGCGGAGACTCGCCCGAGGCGCTGGACGAAGCCGCTGAGGCGCTCGGCGGGCTCAGGGCGCTGCCCGCGCGCGGCGAGACAGCGATGCTGCTCGCGATCACCTCCGAGGTGCTCGGATCCGGCGCGGCGCGCGTCGACGTGCGCGTGCGGGTGCCCGGCGCGGGGATCCGGGACGCGCTCGCGTTCCTGAGGCGCTGACCGCGCGCTGGCACCGCAGGCAGAGGGACACGCGCCCGCCCGGGGCCGTCGCGCCGACGCCGCGGCTCACCGGCGGCTCCGCCCGCGCCGACGCGCGCGCAGGAGCGCGCCGCCGGCCGCGAGCATGCAGCTCAGGAACGCGCCGGCGCGCCCTCCGCCCGCGGCCTCGCAGGAGCAGCCGCCGCCTGCGCTCGGCTCGGCTCCGCCCGCCGCGGCGCCGCCCGCCTCGCCGCCGCCGGCGCTCGTCCCGCTCCCGGCCGCGGCCCCGCTCGGCACGCCTGCACCGCAGCGGCCCGCCGCGCCGACGAAGCGCGCCGTGGCCGGCCACAGCGCCGGGCAGGTCTCGCCTGTCGAGCTCTCGCCCCCGCAGGCCGGCGGCGGGCCGCAGAGCCGATCGAGCGTCATCAGCGGCGAGAACGTCTTGCCTTCATCCGTGGAGACCCCCGCGGTGAAGCCGTCCAGGGCCTCGTCGGCGCAGGCGAAGAGGCCCTGTGCGGTCCACGTCAGGCAGCGGACGCCGAGATCCCCTATCCGGGTGAACTCGAGGGTCGCCGTCGGGGCGATCCACAGGCCGTCCATGTCGCTGCCCGCGGCGATCTTCGTCCCGTCGGGCGAGAGGGCCAGTCCGAGGAGGCTCGTCGCCTGGAACACCTCTCGCCAGGTGGCGCCCCCGTCGTTCGAGACCAGGAGGGCGTCCGCGCCGTCACCGTCGCGGCGCACATACACGATGTCGGGATCGACAGGATCCACGGCGCCGAGGTACGGCAGGTTGCGATCGTCGCTGCCCGGCACGTCGAAGTCCTCCCAGGTCGCGCCGCGATCGTCCGAGCGCCTGACGATCCCCTGGAACGTGGGGCCGTTCCAGCGCCCGCTCACGTAGATGCGCCGCGGATCGCTCGGCGCGCTGTCCAGGGTCACGCCGAGGAACGTGCTCGGGAGGTCGGCGCCGGCCTGGGTCCAGGTCCTTCCGTCGTCCTTCGACTCCCAGACCTGACTCAATATCGCGTCGTCTCCCATGACGCTCGAGACGAGCAGGAGGGCGCCCGCGGGGGCCGCGCGGTCGATCGACAGGTCGACGACGTAGCGCTGCGCGAGCCCACCCTCCGCGAGCGCCCACTGGCAGCCGTCGTCGTGCGTCGCGCTGAGCCCGTCGAAGAGCCCGGCGAGGATGGATCCGTCGCCGGTGACGACCATCATGGGATCCTCGAAGCCGCTGTAGCCGATGGCCGCCTCGCAGATCCACGACCAGCGCGCGCCGCCGTCGCGCGTGGTGAGCACGCCGTACGTCGCGCGCACGACGATGTGATCGGGATCGGAGGGGTCGACGAGGATCTGCCCGGCGGCGGGATAACGGCCGTTGGCGAGCGCGGGGGTCGAGGCGGAGAGCGCGACGAACGCCGCGGCGGCCCCGAGCCCCGGAGCGAGGCGGTTCATCGGACGGAGGTTCATCGATCCCCCTGCGCCGCGCAACGCCTCGACGGGAGGCCGGCGGAGCTCGGCGCCGTCGAGCCAGGGAGAGCCCCTGGCTCGGGCCGAGCGCGACGTTCGTCGGACGACGGCGACTACTGCCGCCGGAACTGCTGGTTCGTCCCGGTGTGGCACGTGTACTGGATGAACCTGCTGCCGTCGGCGGTGCTGGCCCCGTTGACGTCCACGCACTTTCCGCTGTTGACCGAGCGCAGCGAGATGGCGCCGTTGCCGCGATCGACGAGCTCCCACTTCTGGCTGTTCTTGCTGGCGTCGCAGTCCCACTGCGTGATGTTCGCCGAGTTGTTCCGGCTGGACCCCTGCACGTCGAGGCACTTTCCGCTGTTCACGTTCTTCACGATCGCCGTGGTGCCGCTGATGGTCTCGACCTGCCACTGCTGGTCGCCCGCCCCGGTGCACGGCCGCTGGGTGAGGATGGCGCCGTTGTTCAGGCTCGCCGCGTCGACGCTCATGCACTTCCCCGAATGGAGGGCCGTCAGGCTCTGGCCGGTGCCGCCTGTGTCACCGCCGGTGTCTCCCCCGGTATCACCGCCGGTGTCGCCGCCGGTGTCGCCGCCGCTGCCGCCCAGGCCCGTGACCTGGACCTGCGCGCCTGTGGCCGACACCGAGACGACCTTCAGCGTCGCGTTCGTCCCGAAGAGCTGGTGGGAAGCGCCGACGGCGAGCGGCGCGTCCCTGAAGTTGCCGCCCGGGATCATGTCGAGGAGGTGCGCCCGGCCGCTCTCCCTCGACTGGGTGAAGAACGCGTGGACGAGGACGCCCTTCGTGGAGAGATTGCGCGAGTCGACGACGTTCGTTGGCGACGCCTGGCGGAACTCGATCTGGTACATGACGTCGTTCGGCCCCTTGATGCGGAGGAGCTGCGTCCCGGCGCTCGGCTCGGTGATCGGGGCGAGCGTGTACGTCCCATCCGCGCTGACCGTCACGATCTGCGTCGACGGGAGCCACCCCAGGTTCGCCTTGTAGTTGGCGTTGTAGTGCTGTTTCCCGCCGTTGCCCATCGGGTCGAACGGGTCGCCGTACTCGTCGAAGGTACAGTCGTTGCTCATGGTCACCGTCGCCCCGCCGCTGCGGCACGTCCGCGAGGAGGCGTGCCACAGGCCGAAGTTGTGGCCGAGCTCGTGCACGACGACCTCGGGCCAGAGGCCGGCGAGCCAGGTGGTCTTGCCGGGCTGCGCGCCCATGCCGGCATACCCGCAGTCCATCTTGCCGAAGATCATGAAGTGCTGGTACTTGGTGAGGTCGAAGCCGGCGTTCCGCGCCGCGGCTTGCGCCTCGTTCTGCCACCGGTTGTAGTCGTCGCACTTGCCGAAGCTGATGTTGAACGGGCCGGCGACGTCGTACTCGAGCTTCATCTTTCCAAAGGAAGAGCCCGCCAGGTGGGTCGCGGCGCCGTCGAGGGAGTTCCGGATCTCCTGCTCGGTGCCGAGCGTCTGGCCGCCGTCGAACTGCACGCGCAGCGCCAGGACGCGCTTGGTCCCGGTCGTGACGACAGCGCTCGTCAGCGTGCCGATGCCCTCGGCCGCCCGCATCATGTCGACGTCGATGCTGCCGTCGCCGTCCTCGACGCCGAACACGTCGACAGGCGAGCCGCTGGCCGTGCGCCAGTCGGTCGGGTCGGCCCCTGGCGCCTCCGTGATGGAGTCCAGGTTCAGGCGCACGTACGTCCCGTCCTCCAGCTCAAGCATGTACCGGGCCTCGCCGTTGGCGACGGCGACGGTCAGCGTTCCCGAGGCGGTGGGGGTCGGCCCGGCGCCGTCGTCACCAGGGCCGATGCGCAGGCAGCCGGACGCGAGCGCGAACGCTGTGAGGGCAACCGCGGACACGTAGGACTTGAAGCGCTGCATGGTGTCTTCCTTTCCAAGCTCGGTCGATGCGCCCGTCCTCCTCATGTCGGAGGGCGCCGCTCATCCCCCCTCAGGGCGTGAGCGCGGCGCGACGGGGCGCTGCCAAGGAGAGGCCGCAGGCGCGGCCAGCCTCTCCGCTGCTGATGCAACTTGACGGCTGAGTCGATCGTCGACCGCGTGACCGTCGCTCGCGACCGTCACGCTGCGGTTGCCGTTCAAGCACGCTCGCGAGCGAGCCTTGGGCTTCAGAGCAAGATCTCGACCACTGGCTTGTTGCGGCGATCTCGCCTGTCCCGGTGGAAGAATCATCCGAGAGCGGCCGGGGAGTCCAATCAGGCCTCATGTTTGCGCGATTGGCGTGGATCGCGAGAGATCCTGAATGGACATCAAACCACCACCCCTGCGTCAACAACGCTGGGTGCATGAGCCCTTGTGCTCGGTCGCTCGAGCGGTGTTGGAGGATATCGTGTGTGCGCGATCTGGCCACGATGGTGGCGAGCGGTGGTCGAGGGGGACGATGGTAGTCCTCGCGCGAGGACGCTGGCGATCGTGCGCGTCTGCCGGCCCGTGCCGGGGTCGCTGGCGGCGTGTGGGCTTCTGGTGCCGTGTAGGTGCGCTGGCGGTGTGTGCGCTTATGGCGCCACGTGGGCTGCGGGGACTGTGTAGGTCTTCTGGTGCCGTGTGGGGCCGTCGGCGCCTGTCATGCGGCCTGTCGCCCATCGCTTCTCCGGGCCTCGAGGGGGCCTCGGCCGACCGGCGGCGGGGCCTCGGCCGACCGGCGGCGCGCGGAGCTCGCGGCGCCGAGGAGGGGGCCTCAGCGACACGGCCGTTCCGGCGGGCTGGTCATTCGGGTGCACGGCGTCTGCTCCAACCGATCTCCACCGGGAACCGCCCGACGTCGCCGGCAGAGGGCGTCTCCTGTCGCGCTCCGCTCCGCCGTCGCCGCTGGTATAGAGGCGCTCATGACCCTCCTGAGAGACGTCCTCGCCGCGCTCGAGTCGATCGCCCCGCTCCGGTTCGCCGAGCCCTGGGACAACGTCGGCCTGCTCGCGGGCGACCCGGGGCGGCCCTCGTCGTCGGCGCTCCTCACCATCGATTACACCCCCGAGGTCGCCCGGGAAGCGCGCGATCTCGGCTGCGATCTCGTCGTCGCCTACCATCCGCCGCTGTTCGAGGCCGTGAAGCGCGTCGTCGCGCCGAGCCCCCTCTTCGCGGCGATCCGCGACGGCATCGCGCTGTACTCGCCCCACACAGCGCTCGACGTCGCCGAGGGCGGCACCAACGACGTCCTCGCCGACGCGCTCGGGATCTCCGAGGACCGCGCGCCGCTCCGGCGGGCGACGTCGACGGCATGGCAGCACAAGCTCGTCGTCTTCGTCCCGGAGGATCACGTCGACGCCGTCGCCGACGCCCTGGCCGAGGCGGGCGCGGGTCGGATCGGCCGGTACTCCCGCTGCAGCTTCCGGACGATCGGGACGGGCACGTTCCTCGGCGAGGAAGGGACGAACCCCACCGTCGGCGAGAAGGGCCGGCTCGAGCGCGTCACCGAGGTGCGGCTGGAGATGGTCTTTCCCCGCGACAGGACCGAGGCGGTGCTGCAGGCCATGCGCGCCGCGCACCCGTACGAGGAGGTGGCGTTCGATCTCGTCGAGCTCGCCGTCGAGCCGCTGCGGGCTGGCATCGGCCGGATCGGGGCGCTCGCCAGCGCGACGCCGGTGGGCGAGCTGCTCGGCCGGATCAAGGAGCGCCTCGGGGTCGACGCGCTGCTCGTGGCCGGCCCCGAGCAGCGCGTCGTCTCCCGCGCGGCCACGTGCGCCGGCGCGGGCGGCGCGCTCCTCGGCGAGGCGATCGCGCAGGGCGCCGACCTCTACCTGACCGGCGAGCTGCGCCACCACGACGCCCTGCGCGCCGCGAGCGCGGGCGTCACCGTTGTGTGCGCGCTGCACTCGAACAGCGAGCGCGCCGCGCTGAGGCGCCTCGCCGACCGCCTCCGCGCCGGGCTGCCGTCGCTCCGCGTCGACATCAGCGCGCGCGACCGGGATCCGTTCTCGATCCGGTGACGGCGCGGCGCTCGGCGCCTCGGGGCGAACGCTGATCCTGTCGGCCCGACCCGGTTGCATCCGCGGCGCTCATCGACCTCGACGCCGCGGTCGGGAGGTGCGCAAAGCCGCTGGACGAGGCGGCCGCCGGCGATCAGCTTGCTGGCCTTCATGCGCGACCACGCCACGCCACCTGCCCGCGACCTGCGCGCCGACGCCGCTGCGCCCTCGCCGCCCGCGCCCGGCTCCCGCCGCGGCGCCGGCGTCTTGTCGACGCTCCGCGACGCGGTCCGCGGCGGTGAGCACGACTTCACCACGGGATCCATCGACAGGGCGATCGCCCTGCTCGCGATCCCGATGGTCATGGAAATGCTCATGGAGTCGCTCTTCGTCGTCGTCGACGTCTTCTGGGTGTCGCGCCTCGGCGCCGATGCGGTCGCCGCCGTGGGCCTCACGGAGTCGCTCCTCTCGGTTGTATACGCCCTGGGGATGGGCCTCGCGGTGGCCGCGTCCGCGACCGTCGCGCGGCGGATCGGCGAGGGGCGCCCCGAAGAGGCGGCCGCCATGGCGGGGCAGGCGATCGTGCTCGGCCTGCTCATCTCGCTGCCCATCGCGGGGGTCGGCGCCCTGCTCGCGCCGCGGCTGCTCGCGGCGCTGGGGGCGTCCGCCGGGGTGATCGCGGTCGGCGCGCCGTTCGCCACGATCATGCTGCTCGGCAACGCGACGATCATGATGCTGTTCGTCATCAACGCGGTCTTCCGGGGGGCCGGCGACGCGGCGCTGTCGATGCGGGTGCTCTGGCTCTCGAACGCGCTCAACATGGCGCTCGGCCCGTGCTTCATCTTCGGCCTCGGCCCGTTCCCGGAGCTCGGCGTGGCCGGCGCGGCCGTGGGGACGACGCTCGGCCGCGGGAGCGGCGTGGCGCTGCAGGTGTTCCTGCTCGCGCGCGGCGGCGGCCGGGTGAAGCTGCAGGCGCGGCACCTCGTCCCCGACCCGAAGGCGCTCGCGGCCCTGGTCCGCCTCTTCGCGAACGGCGCCTTCCAGGCGGTCATCAGCACCGCGAGCTGGATCGGCATGGTGCGCATCCTGGCCCCGTTCGGGAGCGCGGCGCTCGCCGGCTACACGATCGGGATGCGGCTCATCGTGTTCGCGATCCTGCCGGCGTTCGGGCTCGCGAACGCCGGCGCGACGATGGTGGGGCAGAACCTCGGCGCGGGCCGCCCCGACCGGGCAGAGGCCGCTGTCTACCGCGCGGGCCTCTGGACAACGATCATGCTCGGCGCGATCGGCCTTGTCTTCGCTGTGGGCGCCGGCGCCATCATCGGCGCGTTCACGGACGACGCGGAGGTGCTCCGGTACGGGACGCAGGCGCTGCGGGTCGTGGCGAGCGGGTTCCTTTTCTACGGCTTCGGCATCGTGTTCGCGCAGGCGTTCAACGGCGCCGGCGACACCTGGACGC
The DNA here is from genome assembly GCF_051519835.1 of Sorangium sp. So ce176. Taxonomy (NCBI): domain Bacteria; kingdom Pseudomonadati; phylum Myxococcota; order Polyangiales; family Polyangiaceae; genus Sorangium; species Sorangium sp. So ce176. The sequence continues at coordinate 6,024,752 of NZ_CP150371.1, read as the reverse complement.
CCACGATGCTGCACCTCGTCTGCTTCTGGCTGTGGGAGATCCCGCTCGGGTGGGGCCTGGCGCACGCCGCGGGGCTCGGGCCGCTGGGCGTTTTCATCGCGATCGCGGTGGCGTTCTCGACGATCGCGATCGCGGGCGGGATCATGTTCCGCCGCGGCGCCTGGAAGCTGCGCCGCGTCTGAGGGGCGCCGCCCCGGCGCTGTCGCGGGAGGGCCGGTACGCGGCGCCGCGCCGGGATCACCGCCCCGCGGGCCGCGCGAGCCAGGCCTCGATGAGCTTCCGGGCGATGCTGAGCGGCGGCGGCAGCAGCGGCAGCGCGTCGCGGTGGAACCAGCGCGCGTCCTCCAGCTCGCGCGTGTCGACGCGGAGCTCGCCGCCCGCGTAGCGCGCCGTGAAGCCGACCATCATCTGGTGAGGGAAGGGCCAGGGCTGGCTGCCGAAATAGGCGATGTCGGCGACGTCGACGCCGGTCTCCTCGTGGACCTCGCGCGCGACGCACGCCTCCAGCGTCTCGCCCGGCTCGACGAAGCCGGCGACGAGGCCGTACATGCCCGCGGGGAACCGCGCCTGCCGCGTCATCAGGATGCGCGGGCCGTCCTCGACCAGCACGATGGTCGCGGGCGTGATCCGCGGGAAGTAGCTGCTGGCGCAGCGGGCGCAGCGCTTGACCCGCTCGTCCTGCCCGCTCTCGAGCTCGGCGCCGCACGCCGCGCAGTACTGGTGGGCCCGGTCCCAGTGCTGCACCTGGTACGCCGTGCCCGCGACGTCGAACAGCTCCGGATCGATGCGCCCGTGAAGGCGCCGCAGCGAGACGTACGCGTGCCCCTCGGGCGCCGGAGCGCCCGGCGCGAGCTCGGCGGAGCGGCAGGGGCGCCCGTCGAGCTCCCCGAGCGGCTGCGCGCGCACGACGGGGACGCCGAGGTCGGCGAGGTCGGCGGCGACAGGGACGTCGAAGAGATCGCCGCCGCCGTCGATCGGCGCGCGGACGAGGAGCTCGTCGCCGCGGAACGCGAACCAGGCGATCTCGCCGGGCGGCGCGCCGGGCCGGCCGAGGCCGGCGCGAAAGCGGGTGGAGGGCATGGCGTCACCGCGCGCGGAGCCGCGCGGGCTCCGCTGCGAGGGGCTGCGCTGCGCGACGGGCGCGCGCCGGGGAGGGGATCGGGTGCATGGGGAGAGCTTAGCGCCTCGGCGGGGGAGCGAGGCACCCGGCGGTGCCGCCTCACCGCAGCGCCGACAGCTTCTCCCGGTGGCTCCGCGCCACCTTGAGCTCCGCGCCCCCGGCCAGGACGACGACCGTCTCCCGGCGCCCCTGCGTGCGGAGCTCCTTGATCCTGTCGCGGTTCACGATCGCCGAGCGGTGGATCCGCACGAAGCGCGCCGGATCCAGCTTGCCCTCGACGCTGTTCATCGTCTCGCGGTGGAGGTAGCTCTTCCCGCCGGCGTGGATCTGGACGTAGTAGTCCGCCGCCTCGATCCAGTCGATCTCGTCGACGCTGAGGAAGACCACGCGGCACCCGTCCTTGATCGCGAGCCGCCGCGGGGGCCCGGCGGCGGGCGGCTCCGAGCCGGCGGCGGCGCCCTCCCGCGCGCGGGCCGCGGCCGCCGCCGCCGCGGGGTCGCCGTAGCTCTGCAGGAGCGAGAGGAGGCGCTGGCTCAGATCGCTCATCCGCGAGAGCCGGAGGTGGGCCTTCGCGCGGCGGAGGGCGTCGTAGAAGCGGTCGTCGTCGAACGGCTTCAGGAGGTAGTCGAGGGCGTGGACCTCGAAGGCGCGCAGCGCGTAGCGGTCGAACGCGGTCACGAAGATCACGGCGGGGAGCTCGCCGGGCGGCAGCGACGCCATCACCTCGAAGCCGTTCATCTCGGGCATCTGCACGTCCAGGAACACGAGGTCGGGCCGCAGCCGCCGGATGAGCTCGAGCGCGCCCGGCCCGTCGCCGGACTCGGCGGCGATCGCGACCTCCGGATCGCCCGCGAGCAGCATGCGGATCCCCTCCCGCGCGAGCGGCTCGTCGTCCACGATGACGGCGCGGATCGCCCCGGGGCTATCCATGCGCGCGCCGCTCCTCCTGCGGGCTCGCGTGCGCGTGCGCCGGCCGGAACGGGACCGCCACCGTCACGAGGACGCCCCCCTCCGGGCGCCGCGCGATCGTGAGCCGGTGGTCGCCCGGGTAGAGCTGCCGGAGCCGCGCGCGCATGTTGCCGAGCCCCGTCCCCTCGCTGGCCTCGCCGGCCCAGCTCTCCGAGAGCCCCTTGCCGTCGTCGGTCACCTCCACGACGAGCCAGTCATCCTCGCGCCGGGCCGCGATCGTCACGCTCCCCGACGAGGCGCGCGGGGCGATGCCGTGGCGGATCGCGTTCTCGACGATCGGCTGCAGGATGAGGTTCGGTATCTCGGCGTCGAGCGCCTCGGAGGCGACGTCCGTGCGCACGGTCAGGCGGTCCTGGAAGCGGGTCTTCTCGATCTCGAGGTAGCGGTCGAGGAAATCGAGCTCCTGCTTGAGCGGCACGATCTGCTTGCCCGCGCTCTCGAGCGCCATCCGGAGCAGCTCGCTCAGGCCGGTGATCATCCGGACCGAGGCCTGCGTCTCCTGCTTTCGCACGAGGACGGCGATCGCGTGGAGCGTGTTGAACAGGAAGTGCGGGTGGAGCTGCATCTTGAGCGCCTGGAGCTCCGCCTGGACGAGCTTCGTCTCGAGCTGCGCGGCCGCGAGCGCGCGCTCCCGGTACTTGCGGTGGTAATCGGCGGCGTGGACGATCGCGAGGATCCCCCAGTAGATGACCAGCTCGACGTCGAGGTAGACGCTGATGATCTTGCTGAAGACCTCGAGGAACGGCGCCTTCACGTAGGACTCCTGGCCGATGAGCCGCCCCGTGAGCGTGCTGATCGCGACGTGGCCCGGGGCCATGGCCAGGCTCGCGATCAGGTGCACAGCGACGTTCTTCGGGAAGGCCCTGCGCTCCAGCGGGTACCTGCGGCCGAGCCAGGCGATCGCGGGCGTCATCAGCGCCCAGAAGAGCCAGGGCAGCCCTTGCCACACGAGCGCGGCGAGGAACGAGAGGTGACGCTCCTGCTTGTGCTGGAGGAGGAGGTAGGTCTGCGTGCTCGTGACGAGCACCGGGATCATCCAGAGCGCGGCCACGGGCCAGACGCCCGCCCACCTCGGGACGGCGAGCCCGCGCGCCGCCGCCGGGGCGTTCGTCGCTGTGGCGGGGGGCGGGAGCGCGACGCGGGTCGCGCCGGCGCTTCCGTTCACGGTGCACCCGGGGGGTTGAGCTGCCGCAAGGTCTGCATGGGCTCGGCTCGTGCGCGCGGTCTCGTGCCGCCGCGCCGGCGCGGCGGCCAGCAGGAGGCGGGCCGCAGGCGCTCTGCTGGATCAGAGCACAGGCGCCGGCCGCGTGGGGGCGCTTTGCAGCGGGCTGCGCCCGCGCTGCAGCGAGCTGGCCTGGCGGTGCGCGGGGCGCGTCAGGCGGTCGCGCTGTCGCGCTGTCGTCGCGGCGCGGCCGCCGGAAGGCCCCGCGGGATGCGTGTCGCGGCGTCACGCGGGGCCTGCCGCGCGCGGGAGGCGTTGTGTCGCGGCGCCAGGATGCCTGTCGGCGAGGCGCCCGCCTGTCAGCGACCCTCCGAGATCGTCCACCCCTCGACGCGCTCGATCGATTCCCCTCCTGCACGCCCTCCGCGAGCAAGCTCAGGGCTGCGGTGCAGAAGATGCGCCACGCGCGCACGCGTTCACGCACGCGACGGACACGACAGCGGCGAGCGCATTCCGCTGCCCCCGCATTTTCGCTGGCTCCACCCCCGGGCCCCGGCGCTCGCATCTTGGCATCAACCTTGATGCCGTTGCGGCTATAGTGCGCTGGATGGAGGTCGGGCCATGAAGCCGGATGCGCTCGCATCGGCCGCAGGCATCCCACAGATAGGTGAGGTCTTCGCGCAGAGATACCGCCTCGAGCGCAGCCTGGGTCGAGGCTCCATGGGCGCCGTCTTCGCCGCGGAGCACGTGTCGCTGCGCCAGCGCGTCGCGGTCAAGTTCCTCCTCCCGCGGGCCAAGGACTTCCCGGGCGCGAGCGCCCGCTTCCTGCGCGAGGCGCGCGCCGCCGCGGCGATCCGGAGCGAGCACGTCGCGCGCGTCATCGACGTGGGCACAGCCGAGGCCGGCCTCCCGTACCTGGTCATGGAGTACCTGCGCGGCCGCGACCTCCAGCAGGTGCTCGACGCGCGCGGCCCGCTGGCCGTCTCCGAGGCGGTCGACTACGTGCTCCAGAGCTGCGAGGCCGTCGCCGAGGCGCACGCGCGCGGCATCGTCCACCGCGACCTGAAGCCGGGAAACCTGTTCCTCACGTCGGGCGCGAGCGGCGTCCCCCTCGTCAAGGTGCTCGACTTCGGCCTCTCCAAGTCGGCCGACGACGCCGCCGAGCAGGACGGCAAGCTCACCGCGTCCGAGATGATGCTCGGCTCCCCCTGCTACATGTCGCCCGAGCAGGTCCGCAGCACCAAGGACGTCGACGCCCGCAGCGACGTCTGGTCGCTCGGGATCATCCTCTACCAGCTCCTCACGGCGCGCTTCCCGTTCGAGGCGCCCTCCATCTCGGCGCTCTTCGTGGCCATCGTCACCGAGCCGGCAACGCCGCCGCGCGTGCACCGGTGGGAGCTGCCCGCCCACCTCGAGGACGTCATCCTGGGCTGCCTCGAGAAGGACGTGCAGCGGCGTATCCAGAGCGTCGTCGAGCTGTCGCGCGCGCTCGCCCCCTACGGCACGGAGCACTCCGCGCGCGCGCTCGACCAGATCGAGGCGATCGCCGCGGGCAAGGCCTTCCCGTCGCTGCCGCCCCCGACGCCACGGTACGACGCCGCCGCCGTCACCGCGGCCGCCGACGTGGTGGCCCTGAAGGGCGCCTCGTCGACATGGCCGCACCCCGGCGCCGACGAGGAGCCCGGCGGGAGGGCGAGCCGCCGCGCCACGACGGTCGCCCCGCCCGGCGGCGATCACGTGATCACCATGCCCAGCCCGGGCACGGTGGTCGAGCACCTCCACGGCCGCGACGCCGCGCTGGTCGAGCGCAGCTCCGTCCCCGTCTCCAGCGACGAGGGCCCCACGCTGACGATGGAGCGCGAGGACGGGCCCACGCTGACGATGGAGCGCGAGGACGGGCCCACGCTGACGATGGAGCGCGAGGACGGCCCCACGCTGACGATGGCGCGCGACGACGGTCCCACGCTGCCGCTGATGTACAGGCTGCTCGGGTCGTGGCAGGCATCCGAGGACGATGAGACAGGCGGGAGCGTGCCCGTCGTCACCGAGCGCCGCCCCGGGCAGCAGAGCTCGATCATGCTGCGCAAGCGCCGCCGGGCGGTCGCGCGGATCGCCGCGGGCGCCCTCCTGACCGCCGTTGTCGCGGTCGGGGCGACGCTCTGGTCGCGCACCGCAGCGAAGCCGCCCGCCGTCGTCTTGCAGCCCGGCACGGCCTCGCAGGCGCCCGCCCAGGCCTCGTCGCTCGCCCCCCTCGGCACGGCCGATCCCGCGCCGGGCACCCCGGCGCCCGCCCCCGCGGATCCCGGGCGCGCCGCCGTCCCGACGGCGTCGGCGCTGCCTCACGGCGCTGTGGCGGCCCCGGAGCACCGGCCAAGGGTGGTGCGGCCCAGGCCGTTCCCCTCGGCGCACCCGACGCCCGCGCCGTCCGGCAGCGGCGCGCGCCCGCCCAGGGCGCCGGCGCCCCCTGACATCACGCCACCGATCCTCGACGACAGGTAGACCTGCGCATGGCGAAGAAGAAGCTCTCGGCGCGCGCCGCCCGGCGCGCGGGAGACCGCGACGCGGAGAAGCTCACCCGGGACCTCGAGCGCCTCACGCTGCTCGAGCCGGGGCACACCCCGGGGCGAGCGATCGCGCTCGACGCGGCCTCGCAGGTCGAGGTGGCGGCGCGGTCGATCCCGTGCCCGCGCTGCCGCGGCGCCCTGCGCGTCGAGGACCACACGGCCGAGACGCTCGAGGGCGCCCGGCTGCGCGTCGCGAAGGTCGTCTGCAGCGCGTGCGGCGCAGGCCGGCGGCTCTACTTCCGGCTCGGCGGCCCCGCGCTCAACTGAGCCGCGCGCGAGGCGCCCCGCGCGGAAGGCCGCGCCCGTCCGCGCGCCCCCCGGCGCCCGTCAGTACCGCGGGACGCTCTCGTCGATGTGGATCGACCACGCGTCGATGCCGCCCTGGAGCGACGCGACGCGCTCGTGGCCGAGCTTCTCGAGGATCGCGGCGGCCGAGAGGCTCCGGACGCCGTGATGGCAGTACGCGACGATCAGCGCGCCCTCGCCGGGCGCGACCTCGTCCGCGCGCTCGGTGAGCTCGTCCAGCGGGATCAGCGTGCTGCCCGGCAGCGCGGCGATCTCGTGCTCGCCGGGCGTGCGCACGTCGAGGAGGACCACGGGCTCTCTCGCCTTCAGCTTCAGAAAGAGCTCTTTCACGGAAATCTGCTGGACCATGGCCTGCTCGCGACCTCACCCGCGACGACGCGGTCAAGACGTCTCCCTATCCAAAGATCCCCGCCGGAACAACCGCCCTCATCCCCCGTCCCCCGGAACAACCCACCTCACGCCCCCGTCCGCCCCCGGACGAGCGCCGCGACCACCCCCACGAGCTCCGCGGGATCCAGCGGCTTGGCCACGTGCGCCTGGTACCCCGCGCCGAGCGCGCGCGCCCTGTCCTCGGCCCGCGCTAGCGCGCTCAGCGCGACGGCCGGCGTCGACCCGCCGCGCGCCGCGCCGAGGCCCCGCACCCGCCGGATGAGCTGGAAGCCGTCCTCGACCGGCATCCCGAGGTCGCTCACGAGGACGTCGGGCCGCTCCCGCTCCAGCGCGTCCAGCGCCTCGGCCGCCGACCCCGCCGTCGTGACGCGCGCCGCGCACTCCTCCAGCACGCGCTGCGCCACCTCGCGCGCGTCGGCCTGGTCGTCGACAACCAGCACCCGCACGCCGGTGAGCTCCGCGCCCAGGGGGTCGGCCAGCGCCTCGGCCCGCAGCTCGCCGGGCCGCTGCGCCTCGCCCGACGCCTCCGGCGAGACGCCGGCGAGCGGCAGCCGCACCGTGAACGTCGCGCCCTGGCCCACGCCCCGGCTCCCGGCCTGCACCGTGCCGCCGTGCAGCTCGACCAGGTGCTTCACGATCGAGAGCCCGATGCCGAGCCCGCCATACTGCCGCGTCGACGACGCGTCCGCCTGCCGGAAGCGCTCGAACAGGTGGGGGAGGAACTGCGGGGCGATGCCCGCGCCCGTGTCGGTCACCGACACCTCGGCGAACGCGCCCTCGCGCCGCAGCGCGATGTCGACCCGCCCGCCCGTCGGCGTGAACTTCACGGCGTTCGACAGGAGGTTCCAGACGACCTGCTGGATGCGCGCCGGGTCGCCCCGCAGCGCGGCCGCCTCCGGGTCGACGCTCGAGGCGACCGTGATCGCCTTGGACTCGGCCGCGAGCTTGATCGACTCGATCGCGCCCTGGATGACCGCCGGCAGGTCGACCGACATGACGTCGAGCCGCAGCTTGCCAGAGACGATCCGGCTCATGTCGAGCAGCTCCGACACCATGTCGGACTGGAGCCGCGCGTTGCGCTCGATGACCTCGAGCCCCCGCGCGAGCGTCGGCGGCTCCTGCGCCCGGCTCCGCAGGATGCGCGCCCAGCCGAGGATGGCGTTGATGGGCGACCGCAGCTCGTGCGAGAGCGTCGCGACGAAGTCGTCCTTGACCCGGCTCACGCGCTCCGCCTCGTCGCGCGCGGCCCGCTCGCTCTCGAGCAGCTTCTGCCGCTCCTCCTCGGCCAGCCGCTCCGAGGTGACGTCCTCGCATATCCCCAGGAACGACTCCACCGCGCCGTCGGGCCCGAGCTCGGGGATGTAGCGCGTCCGGTACCGCCGCTCGCCGAGGGCGAACTCGATCCGCTGCTGCTTGCCCGTCGCCATCGCCTCGCGGCACGCGACGTCGCTGGCCTCGCAGATCGCCTCCGGGAGCCCGGTCTCGGCGCCCGTCCTGCCGATGTACTGCTCGGACGGCTTCCCCGTGATCGCCTCGATGGACGACGTGGCGAACAGGCAGCGCATCTCCAGGTCGAGCCGGAAGATCACGTCGGGCGAGTTCGCCATCAGCAGCTCGAGCTGCCGCTCGCTCCGGCGGAGCACGGCCTCCAGGCGTTCGCGCTCGGCGATGACCCGCCGCGCCTCGTCGAGCGCGGCGCGGAGCCGCCGCTCGCTCTCGCGCAGCGCTTCTTCCGTGCGCTTGAGCCGGCTGATGTCCAGGCAGAGGCCGACCCAGCGGGTGAACTCGCCCTGCTTGTCGCGGACCGGCGTGGCCCGGTTGAGGGTGGCGTGGACGGCGCCGTCGGCGCCGATATACCGGACCTCGATCTCGATCGGCTCACCCGTCTGCGCGGACTTGTCGAACAGCGTCAGCTTGTACCGGTCGTCGGGGTGGACCGCGGCGATCCACCCGTACCCTGCGCATTGCTCCTGGGTCAGGCCCGTCATCCGGAGGTACGCCTCGCTGGCATAGACGTTCCGGCCCTCGCGGTCGCTGATCCAGATGCCATGATCGATGGATTCCCCGATGGCGCGGAAGACCTGCTCGCCTTCCCGGAAAGCCTCCTCGGTTTGCCGGAGCGCCGTCACGTCGCGCGCGAACACGAAGCCGCCGTCCTCGAAGCGCCCCCCGGGCAGCAGACAGCCGCTCACCAGCATCTCGATCCGCGTGCCGTCGGGCAGCGCATACGTCCTCTCGAACGGCGTGAACGTCCACCGGCTCGACAGCAGCTCCGCGAGGGCGTGGCCGTCGCCGGGGCGCTCCTCCGGCTGCACGTCGGCGTCCCAGCGGACCCGGCCGGCCGCGAGATCCTCCCGGCTGCGGCCCACGAGCCGCAGATACGCGTCGTTCGCCTCGACGATCCGCCCGTCGGGCATCCAGAACCCCATCGGAGCCATGTTGCTGTAAAAGAGGTTCCGCAGCGTGGCCTCGCTCTCTCCGAGCGCCCGCTCCGCCGCGAGCGCCCGCTCCTCCGCGCGCCCGCGGTCGGTGACGTCCTCGACGAACACCACCGCGCGACAAGGCTGCTCCCGGGTGTCACGGACGACGCCCGTCACCTGGAGCCGGCGGGCGCTGCCGTCCTTGCAGCGACAGCGCATCTCGAAGGTGAGCTCGTCCGCGCCCGCTTCGATCAGCGAGCGCCACGCGGCCGTCGCGCCTGTCCGGTCCTCCGGCAGCGCCAGGTCCGGCAGCCTCCTCTGCAGCAGCTCGCACTCGGAGTAGCCCAGCAGCCGGCAGAGCGCGCCGCTGACGCGCACGAACCGCCCGGTCGCCGGGTCGATCTGCGCGCTCCCCCTGCCTGGCGCTCGCGTCGTCCAGCCCGGCTCTCCAGCGGTCTCCCCCATTCCTTGTCCGTCCCGGTATTCCGGCCGCCAGCGCGCTCACGTGCCTCCCCCCGGACGTGCGGCGCGGCGTCCCCCCTCTTTCGTCCGGCCACGCTATCACGATCGCCCGACGGTGCGGGCTGCATGGCGGCCCGTTCGGTTTCCCCGTTCAGCGACTCCGGTTCGCCCTGAAATCCGTTCCGTCCGGGGCCGCGAGAGGCCCTGCCCTCCGACCGGGACATCGCGGAGTTTGCTTGCATTTTCCCCCGGAACCAGGCTTGTGCAGGGGGGCGCCCCAGGAGGGCGCCCTGAAGCCGCCATGGACCTAGCCGCCGCTCCGCTCTTCGCTCGCCTTCCGCCGTCGCCCCACGACTTCACCGCCGACGATCTCCTGAGCGGCTTCCTCGACTACGTGGCCGAGCGGGGACTCGAGCTCTACCCGGCGCAGGAGGAGGCGATCCTCGAGATCTTCGGCGGCAAGAACGTGATCCTCAACACCCCGACCGGCTCGGGCAAGTCGCTCGTCGCGGCGGCCATGCACTTCAAGGCGATGGCCGAGGGGATGAAGTCCTACTACACGTGCCCGATCAAGGCGCTCGTCAGCGAGAAGTTCTTCTCGCTGTGCAACGACTTCGGGCCCGAGAACGTGGGCATGTTGACCGGCGACGCGTCGGTGAACCGCGACGCGCCGATCATCTGCTGCACCGCGGAGATCCTCGCGAACATCGCGCTCCGCGAGGGCGAGAAGGCGCTCTGCGACTACGTGATCATGGACGAGTTCCACTACTACTCGGACCGCGATCGCGGCGCGGCGTGGCAGATCCCGCTGCTCGCGCTGCCCCAGGCGAGGTTCCTGCTCATGAGCGCCACGCTCGGAGGCACCGAGTTCTTCCAGGAGGAGATCACGAAGCTCACGGGCGAGCAGACCGCCGTGATCAAGTCGACCGTGCGCCCGGTGCCGCTCGACTTCGAGTACCGCGAGACGCCGCTCCACGAGACCGTCGCCACCCTCGTGAAGACGGGCAAGGCGCCGATCTACATCGTGAGCTTCACCCAGCGGGCCTGCGCCGAGGAGGCGCAGAACCTGATGAGCCAGGACTACTGCACCAAGGAGGAGAAGCGCGCGATCACGGCCGCCCTCGCGGGGGTGAAATTTTCCAGCCCCTACGGCCGGGAGGTGCAGCGGTTCGTCAAGCACGGCATCGGGCTCCACCACGCGGGGCTCTTGCCGAAGTACCGGCTGCTGGTCGAGAAGCTGGCGCAGCAGGGGCACCTCAAGATCATCTGCGGCACGGACACGCTGGGCGTCGGGGTCAACATCCCGATCCGCACGGTGCTGTTCACGAAGCTCTGCAAGTTCGACGGCGAGAAGACGGCGATCCTGAGCGTGCGCGACTTCCAGCAGATCAGCGGCCGCGCGGGCAGGAAGGGCTTCGACACGCAGGGGAGCGTGGTGGCGCAGGCGCCGGAGCACGTCATCGAGAACATGCGGCTCGATGCGAAGGCGGGGAACGACCCGGCGAAGCGGCGGAAGATCGTCAAGAAGAAGCCGCCGGAGAAGGGGTATGTGCCCTGGGACCGGCAGACGTTCGAGCGGCTGATCCAGTCGCCGCCCGAGCCGCTCGTGTCGCGGTTCCAGGTCACGCACGGCATGCTGGTCAACGTGCTCGGGCGCGAGGAGGGCGGGTGTCAGGCGCTGAAGCGGCTCATCCGCAGCACCCACGACCGGCCCGCGGTCCGGCGCCAGCACGGCAGGACAGCGATGCTCCTGTTCCGCTCCCTCGTGGAGGCGCGCATCATCGAGTTCGTCCCGAAGGAAGACGGCCCGGGCAAGCGCATCCGCATCAACGCGGATCTCCAGGAGGATTTCTCCCTGAACCACGCGCTCTCGCTCTACGTGCTCGAGACGGTGGGCAAGCTGGATCCGGAGAGCGGCACGTATCCGCTCGATCTGCTGACGCTGGTCGAGTCGATCCTCGAGAACCCCGATCTCATCCTGCAAAAGCAGCTTGATCGCCTGAAGACAGAGAAGCTCGCGGAGCTCAAGGCGGCAGGCGTCGAGTACGAGCAGCGGATGGAGGAGCTCGACAAGCTCGACTATCCGAAGCCGAACGCGGAGTTCATCTACGGCACGTTCAACGACTACGCGCGCCGGCACCCCTGGGTCGGGCAGGAGAACATCCGGCCGAAGGGCGTGGCGCGCGAGATGTACGAGCAGTACCTGTCGTTCGGCGAGTACATCCGGGAGTACAACCTGGAGCGGGCGGAGGGGCTCCTGCTCAGGTACGTCTCCGAGGTGTACAAGGCGCTGGTCCAGACCGTCCCCGACTACGCGAAGGACGCCGACACGGGCGACATGATCGCGTATTTCCGGGCGCTCATCCGCGGCGTGGACTCGAGCCTCCTCGACGAGTGGGAGAAGCTGCGCGACCCGTCGTACCAGCCGCGCGCCGGGGCCCCGGGCGCCGCCGTGGAGCCGGGCGCGTTCGACATCACGCGCAACGCGAAGGACTTCACGGTGCTCGTCCGCAACGAGCTGTTCTTCTTCCTGCGCGCGCTGTCCCGCCGCGACTACGAGGTGGCCGCCGAGATGGTGGAGGGCGAGGAGGCCCCCTGGACGGCGGAGAAGCTGGACGAGGCGCTCCGCGGCTTCCACGCGGAGCACAGCGCGATCCGCACCGACCCGGCGGCCCGGAGCCCGAGCAACACGATCATCCACCCCGCCGAGGACGGCGGATCGTGGGTGGTGCAGCAGATCATCGCCGATCCCGAGGAGGACAACGACTGGATGCTCGACTGCAAGGTGGACATCGAGCGCTCCCGCGGCGCGGGCCGGCCGGTCATCGTGCTCCGGCGGATCGCGAGCTGATCGCCGCGCTCGCGCAGCAGGCAGATCGCTGTTTGACATCCCCGCGGCGACGGGCGAGATCGCGGACATGCGAAGTCCGCTCGCCGCAACGTGGTTGTCGCTCGCGTCGCTGGTCCTCGCCTCGGCCGCCGGGTGCGCCCCGCCGGGCGGCTCGCCGCCGGTGAGGGCGGGCGCGCCGGCCGCGCGCACAGGCGACCAGCCGGGCGGGGGTGGCGCGGCGCCGGCGGCGGGCGGCGCCGCGGGCAAGACGGCCATCGCCGGCCCGGAGGCGAGCCGGGTCACGTACGCGCACCTCGGCCGGCAACCGCCGCTCGGCGCGAGGCTGCCGAGGGCGATCCAGCACGCGCCCGACGGCAAGCTGGTCACCTACCTCCAGCGCCAGCCGGAGAGCCAGGAGCTGGCGCTCTTCGCCTTCGACACCGCGTCGCGCGCGGCGCGGCAGCTCGTCGCCTCGGGCGATCTGCTGAAGGAGACGAGGCCGCTCTCGCGCGAGGAGGAGCTGCGGCGCGAGCGACAGCGCATGTTCTCGAGGGGGATCACGGCCTATGCCTGGGCCAGGCGGGCGCCGGTGATGCTCATCCCCTTCGGCGGTGACCTCTTCCTGCGCGACAAGGCGGGCGCCGTCGTGCGGCTCACCGACACGGCCGAGCCGGAGATCGACCCGAAGGTGTGCGACGGCGGCGAGCGCGTCGTGTTCGTCCGCGGGCGAGAGCTCTTCATGATCGACGTCGCTTCGCGCCGCGAGACAGCGCTGACCCGGGGGGCGCCAGAAGGGGTGTCGCGCGGGCAGAGCGACTTCAACGGACAGGAGGAGTTCGAGGAGCCGAGCGGATTCTGGATCTCCCCCGGCTGCGACAGGGTGGCTTACCTCGAGGTCGACGAGCGGGAGGTCGGGAAGGTCCCGATCTTCGGGGTCCGCGACGGCCAGGAAGATCTCATGATGCAGCGCTACCCGCGCGTGGGCGGCAAGAACCCCCGCGTCAAGGCGGGGATCCTCGACCTCGCGACGAAGCGGACGGCGTGGCTCCAGTGGAGAGGCGGCGAGCAGGAGCGCTACCTCGGCCGGTTCGCGTGGGCGCCCGACGGCAAGGCGCTCTGGTTCCAGACGCTGACGCGCGACCAGCAGCGCCTCGCGCTCCTGCGCGCGGACGCGCGCTCGGGCCAGGCCGTCGAGATCGTCGCCGAGACCTCGCCGACCTGGGTGGACTTCGGGCACATGCGCCTGCTCGAGCGCGCGCCGCGGTTCCTCTGGGCGACCGCCGCGAGCGGCCATACGCACATCACCGTGCGCGACGCGGGCTCGGGCGCGGAGCTCGCGAAGCTCACCGCGGGCGACTGGGACGTCACCTCGCTCGAGCCGCCGGACGAGGAGCGCGGCGAGGCGCGCTTCGTGGCCACCAGGGACGGCCCCACCGAGCGGCACCTCTACACCGTGCCCCTCGAGGGCGGCGAGGTGAAGCGGATCACGTCGGAGGCGGGGGTGCACTTCGTCGCGGTGGAGCCGAGGGGGCCGGGGTACGTGGACGTCCACTCGGCCCTGGGTCGCCCGTGGAAGGGCGCGGTGCGGGGGGCCGGCAACGCCGCGCTGGGCGAGCTGCCCGCGCCCGTGGATCCGGAGCTCGCCGAGCTCGGCTTGCGCGCCCCCGAGATCGTGGAGGTGCGCGCCGAGAGCGGCGACACGCTGTACGGCGCGCTGCTCGCGCCGCGGACGATCGAGCCCGGCCGCCGCTACCCGGTCGTGGTGATGGTGTACGGCGGGCCCGGCGTGCAGACGGTCTTCAACTCGTGGTCGCCGCGCCTCCTCTGGAACCACCTCGCGGACCGCGGGGTGGTCGTCTTCCAGCTCGACAACCGCGGCTCGGCCAACCGCGGGCGCGCGTTCGAGGCGCCCATCCACGGGCGGCTCGGCGAGGTCGAGCTCGTGGACCAGATCGCGGGCCTCGAGTTCCTGAAGAGGCTGCCCTACGTCGACGCGGGCCGCGTCGGCATCCACGGCCACAGCTACGGCGGCACGATGGTCCTGCACGCGCTGCTCAGGGCGCCGGACCGGTTCCACGTGGGCGTGGCGGGGTCGCCGGGGAGCGACTTCCGGCTCTACGACACGGGCTACACGGAGCGGTACATGGGGCTGCTGGACAGGGCGGCCGCGCTGTACGAGGCGGCCGATCTCACGAAGCACGCGGCCAACCTGCGCGGCAAGCTGCTCCTCCTGCACGGGCTCATGGATGAGAACGTGCACATCGCGCACACGGCCAGGATGATCGAGGCGCTCATGGCCGCCGACAGGCGGTTCGACATGGTCGTGTTCCCGGGCGAGCGGCACGGCTACCGGTCGCCGGTGGCGAGCCGGTTCGCGAGCCGCGCCGTCGTGGAGTACCTGGCCGAGCACCTCTGACCGCCGCGCCCGCCGACCTGCGATCTCCGCCGCGCGACGGCCTGCGAATCGCATCTGCCCCGGTCGGAGGCATCCATGCAGAAGCTTGCACAGGGCAACAAGGAGAAGGCCATCGACCTGCTCAACGAGCGGCTGACGTACGAGCGGGCGAGCGTCAGGCTCTACGACTCGATGGTGGAGAAGATCGGCCGCTCGGCCGATCCGGGCCTGATGGGCCTGCTCGGCCAGCTCCGGGAGTACCGGGACCAGGAGAAGGAGCACGAGGAGTGGCTCGAGGCGCGGATCCGTGAGCTCGGCGGGGACGCGCACGGGGAGACCGAGATGTCGCGGCTGATCACGATCGAGTCGCAGGGCATCCAGCAGGTGATGCTCGACGGCGACCAGAACCCGGCCCACCTCTTCCACGCGCTGCTGACCGCGGAGCTCGTCGACAACTCCGGCTGGCAGCTCCTGCTCGAGCTCGCCGACGAGGCGGACGACGACGAGGCGAGGGCGTCGTTCAGGAAGCGCTTGCACGAGGAGGAGGACCACCTGCTCCTGACGCGCCAGGTCGTCGAGCGGCTCACGCGCACGGAGCTGCTCGGGTCGCCCGCCGAGGCCATCGCGGCGGCGAACCCGACGTGAGCCGCCGCCGGCGGGCGCCGCGCGCGTCCGGATCAGCCCCGGCGCGCGGCCTTGCCGGGCTTGGCGGCGGGCGCCTTGCCGGGGCTCGCGGCGGTCTTGCCGGGCTTGGCGGCGGGCGCCTTGCCGGGGCTCGCGGCGGCCGACCTGGCCGGCTTCGCCGCGAGCGCGACGGCCGGCTTCCGGGCGGCCCACAGCTTCTGGATCTGCGCGATCGCGTCGGGCGTCTTGCAGGCCGTCTCGCCATGGTCGACCTCGACCCTGCCGACGCGCCGCGCGGCCGTGAGCGCCTTGCCGCGCAGCGGCTCGCTCCGCGCGCCGATGCAGATGAGCGCGCTGTTCATCGCCTCGCGGGCGCGGTTCTTCGCCCTGTGGATCGACGCCTCGATCGCCGAGAGCCGCTCCTCGAACACGCTGTCGGGCAACGACGGGTCCTCGGCCGCGAGCGCGCCGGCGAGGGTCCAGCCCGCCCGGCCGATCCACTCGTCGTCCGAGGCGGTCCAGCGCTCCATCGCGTCGCGGGCGAACGGGGTCTTCAGGGCGATGTGCTTCACGAAGAGGTCGATGAGGAGCGGGGAGCGCAGGCCGTCGAGCCACGCCTCGAGCCGCTCCCGGGTGAAGCGCCCCGGATCGGCGATCGCCGCCGCCAGCGACCTCGCGTCGGAGTTGCCCGTCGCCCAGAGCGCCTCGGCGAGCTCGTGGTCGCGCTTGATCCGCTTCGTGAGCGCGTTCATGTGGGCGAAGCTCACGCCGAAGAGCGGGTCGGTCGCCCCGTGGCGCCGGTACACCTTCCGGTTCTGCTCGGTGCCGAGCCGCTCGAGCTCGCTCATCACCTCGGTGAAATCCATGGCCCCTAGCTAATACTACAGCCGCACCTCGACATCGATCAGGTTGGACCCAGGATCCACCCATGGATCCGGGGGCAAGCGAGCTGCCAGCAGCGGCCGCGCGGGACACGCTGGCGGCAGATTTCGAGGCATTTCACGCGCGATTCGCGGCGCTGTTCGCACGCAGCGAGCCGCGCGAGCAGGCGATCAAGTACGTGCGCTCGTTGATGGGGCCGGCGGCGCGGCGGAACGGTTGGCAGTTGGCCGAGGCCATCGGGGACCCGACGCCCGATCGCGTGCAGCGGCTGATGTACAGCGCGGATTGGAGCGCGGATGCGGCACGCGATCTGTTGATGGACTTCACGATCGAGCAGTTCGGCGATCCGCAGGGCATCGGCGTACTGGACGAAACGGGCTTCCTCAAGAAGGGGACCAAGTCCGTCGGCGTGGCGCGGCAATACAGCGGGACGGCAGGCAAGATCGAGAACTGCCAGATCGGTGTGTTCCTCAGCTACAACGGCCCACGTGGACACGTGATCCTTGATCGTCGTCTTTACTTGCCAGAATCGTGGTGCAGCGATCCGGAGCGGAGGCAGGACGCTCACGTTCCGAAGGATGTAGCGTTCCAGACCAAGCCGCAGCTGGCGATGCAGATGCTGCATGGGGCCTGGCAGCGTGGTGTACCGATGGCGTGGGTCACCGGCGACGAAGTCTACGGGGACGACCCCGTGCTTCGCGACGGCATCGCCGCACAGGGCCATCGGTATGTTCTCGCGGTCATCTCGAGCACGCCGGTGTGGCCTCAGCGCCCTGCGGTCGCGGAGCCCCCTACCGAACGCGAACACCCTCGTGGTCCGCTCCGCACGCGCACTCGTCTTGCACCGGGCTCACCGCACGCCTCCACCGTGGCGAAGGTGGTGGCGCAGTGGTCGCCGAAGCAATGGCGTCGCCTTGCCGTCCATCAAGGCGAGAAGGGAACCATCGAGTACGACTGGGCCCGCGCACGCGTCGTCGACAGTCGTCGGCGCTTGCCGACCGACGAGGTCTGGCTACTGGCCCGCCGCTCTGTCTCGAAGCCGTCGGAAGTGGCCTACTACCTGTCCAACGCTGGAGCCGACACGCCGCTGACAACGCTCGCGCACGTTGCCTCCACGCGCTACACGATCGAGCAGTGCTTCGAGGAGGCCAAGGACGACGTCGGCCTCGACCACTACGAGGTCCGCACGTGGCCGAGCTGGCATCGGTACATCACGCTCGGGATGATGGCCCTGGCGTGGTTGGCTTCCGTGCGCGCGAAGCTTCCCGCGGAGGGCACCTTCCCGTACGCCCCGGCGATGAACCCCGAGCTCGTGCCCAAAGCGGCGCGCCCGGGGCCGGGGAAGAACGCCGAGCCCATGCAGAAGACGGCGCGTGACACGCCGGGGAAAAAAAGCCCGCCGCGCCTGAAGAAAGCGACGGTCCGCCGACGCTGGCGCCCTGGAGCGTTCCCGAGGTCCGTCGCCTGATGGAGCTGGTGCTTCCGCTGCCCGCCCATTCGCCCGAGTTCCGCTGGGCATGGTCGAGGTGGCGACGCCGAAAGCGCGCCCAGGCTCGCGCCTGTTGCTACCGGCGCCGCTGCAACCGGCGGCTCGCACGCGCCCCGGCTCCCTAACCGCGGCTGTAGTACTAAGCATCTTGGCCATTACGCGCTCGCCCGAGATTTTTTCGCGGCGCTCCTCACAGCGCGCGTCGCGCTGGCCACGCCGATCCGGGCCGCCCCCGTACCGGCCGGCGCTCACCCCTTCAGCCGCGGCGACGAGCGCCTCGAGGGCTGGCCCACCGTGATCCCATCCCCGCTGCCCGCGCCGAGCAGCGCGCGGCGCACCAGGGCGCCCCGCTCCTCGGCCGCCCGGACCTTCTCCTCGAAGTGGGCCATCACGTTGAGCTGATTCCGCTCCTCCGCGCGCGAAGCCATCCGCTGCGCCAGCGCCGCTGTGTCCTCGATCGTGCGGAGCGCGATCCAGAGCGCCGCCTCGAGCGCCTCCGCCTGCTCGTTCTCCAGCCCCTCTGGGGTGTACCGATGGCCGACCTTGCACCGGAAGCTGAGGATCGCGCCGTCGCCGTTGCGGGTCAGGTTGCCTCCGCAGTCCGGACACGTGAATTCAATCTCGGGTGCCTCCACCCTTTCCCCCACCAGTCCATGGGGCGACTCCGCCTTCGCGGGCGCCTCTCCTGCCCTCTGATGCACCAGATCGACGAGCAGCGACGGGAGGCGCGCCAGGGGGACGCAGTGATCCACGGGCACGTTGTCGAGCGCGCTCTGCGGCATCTCCGGAAACAGGGCGTCCCTCGGATCCTGGACCACGGCGATGCCGCCGCGGCGCTTGATCTCCACCAGGCCGGCGGTGCCGCAGTCGCGCATGCCGGAGAGCACCACGCCGATCACCCGCGCGCCGTACGCCTCGGCCGCGCTCCGGAACAGCGGATCGACCGCCGGCCTGTGGCCGTTCTCCTTCGCGGTGCGCGTCACGCGCACGACGCCCTCGTCGAGCATCAGGTGGTTGTCCGCCGGCGCGATGTAGATGCGCCCGCGCTCGATCGGCTCGCCGTCGACCGCGGTCCCCACGGGCATCGGGGTCGTCCGCTCCAGGATCTGCGGGAGCACGCTCCGGGCCGTCGGCGGCAAGTGCAGGACCACGAACAGCGACGCTGGTAGACCCGAAGGCAGGCCCCCGACGAGCGCGATCAGCGCCTCCACGCCGCCCGCCGATGCCCCGATCGTGATGATGTCGTGTCCTGGCACAGTACGCCTCGTCGGGGGATGGGAGTGGGAGAGCAAGGTCGCGCCCCGTCGCAGCGGCGCTCACGCAGCAGGGCGAACGACGCGCTCCATCGTGTTCAGCAGCGTGTCCATGCTGGCCGGCTTCTGGATGACAGCCGCCGCCGAGAGCTCCGCCGCCGCCCTCCGGAGGTCGTCCGGCACGCGCGCCGAGAAGATCACGAGGGGCGGCCTCTGCGGCACCCCGCGGAGCCGCTCGATCAGCTCCGACGTCGTCGCCCCCGTCACGTTCAGATCGAGCAGGGCCGCCCCGTAACGTCGCTCCGTGAGCGCCGCGATCGCCTGGTCCGCCGTGTGGGCGAGCTCCACCTCGTAGTCGGCCATCCCGAGCATCTCCAGCAGCATATCGCTGGAATCACGATCATCCTCGATCACGAGGATCTTCGTTCTGTCTGACATGGTGTCTTCTCCGGTGCTGCTCGCACGAGAGCAGCTTCGTCCCGGCGAATCAATCCTGCGCGCCGCCATTCGCCCTCAGGGGGAGCCTGAGGGTGAACGTGGCGCCCTTACCCTCCGTGCTGAGCACGGAAATCTGTCCTCCATGCGCTTTGACGATCTCTCTGCAGATGAAGAGCCCGAGGCCCATGCCGCCGGACGACGCCCCTTTGGGACGCTCCACCTGGTAGAAGCTAGAGAACACGTTCGGCAGGTCGGCCGCGGGGATCCCCGGGCCGTAGTCCACCACGTCGAGCTCGGCGCTGCCGTCGGTCCGTCGCAGGCGCAAATCGATCCTGGTGGAGCCGTTCGCGTGCCGGAAGGCGTTGCCGAGCAGGTTCATGAGGACCTGCTCGAGGCGCGCGGGGTCGCCGTTCATCACCATCGGCTCCGCCGCGTCGGAGGGCAGGTCGAGGTGGATCTTCGGGGTCTGCGCGAGCGTCTGGGCGCTCTCCGCGACGTGCGTGACCAGCGGGACGAGCGCCACCTCCGAGAGCTTGAGCTCGAACTTCCCCGTCTGGATGCGGGTCGCGCTCACGAGGTCGTCGACCAGCCGATCGAGCCGCTCGCTCTGGGTGCGGGCGAGCGACGCGAAGCGGCGCAGGCGCGGATCGGCGTCCGCGGGGAGGAGGCTGCTCAGCATGTCGAGGTAGCCGCGCAGCGGCACGAGCGGCGTACGGAGCTCGTGGCTCGCCATGGCCATGAAGCGGTCCTGCAGCTTGCGGATGCTTCGCTCCGTGATGTCGCGGATGACGATGACGCCCCTCGCCACGGCGTCCGTGGCGGGCGCGCCGCTCACGCCGATGGGCTGGCCGGTAGCCTCGAAGTGCCGGATCGTGACGCCGGGGCCGGGGGCGGTGAACTCCATCTGGAAGCTCTCGCCGCGGGCGGCCCGCTGCTCCGGCGTGTCCTGGTGGAGCACCGGCCGGCCCTTCTCATCGTTCACCGTCAGCCCGCCTGCGCCGAACATCGCCTGGTACGCGTCGTTCGTGAGCAGCGGCCGCCCCGCGCCGTCGACCACGAGGAGCGCGTCGGCCATGCTGCGCAGGATCGCGACGAGCCGCGCCCGGTCCGCCTCGATCGGCGCGGCGAGCTCCTGGATCTCGCGGCTCCGCGCCTCCAGGTCGGCGTTCGTCGTGTTGAGCTCCTCGATCGTCGCCTGGAGCTCCTCGTTGACTGTCTCGAGCTCCTCGTTGGTCGCCTGGAACTCCTCGTTCAGCGTCTCGACCTCCTCCATGGCGGCCTGCGCCTCCTCGGTGGAGACCATCAGCTCCTCGTTCACGCCGCGGAGCTGCTCGTGCGCCGTCGTGAGCTCCTCGTTGGCCCGGAGCAGCCGCCGGTTGTGCTCGGCCATCTGCTGGATCGTCGCGTGCTCCTTGTCGCGGGCGGCCTCCAGACGAGAGATGGCCGTGGTCAGGGTCTCGCTCTCGCGGCGTAGCTGCTCGCGCTCGGCGGCGAAGCGCTCCTCGGCGCGCTCGCGCGCGGCCTTGGCCTCGGCGAGCTCGGCGCGGAGGTGCGCCTCCCGGCCGACGCCTTCCTGGCTCGCCTTCCGGCGCTGCACGGTCTCGGTGATGTCCTCGACCACGACAAGCACGGCCTCGGCCTTGTCCGGCTCGACCTCGGCACGAGGGCCGTGGCAGGTGATCTGGAGGTACGACGGCTCGCCCACGGCCGTCGACTCGACGGTGACGTCGAGCGGCTCCGGCGGTTCGCCCCGGAAGGCGGCGTCGATCGCGTCGAGCAGCTTGCGGTTGGGGACCGACTGCGCGAGGTGCACGAGATCCTGGCCGAGCGCCGTGCCGTGGATGCCGAGCAGGCGCCGCGCCGCGACGTTGATCTCCAGGATGTCGTAGCGGTTGTCGACGAGCACGATCCCCACGCGGAAGCTCGAGAGCAGCACATCGACGGACATGCGGGCGCGCGGGAGCTCCTTTGCGCCGCGCAGGGACGACATGATGGGGGGGAGCTTGCCGCGGGGCGCGCGCCGGGGCGGCGCCGGGGCGGCGACGGCCGCGGGGGGCACGAGGATGCGCTCCCCGTGGCGCACGTAGGTCTTGCAGTGGATGTCGTGCGGGACGAAGTACTCGCTGAGCGGGCTCGTTGTCTCGGCCTTGCCGAGCACGAGGTAGCCGCCTTCCCGCAGCGAGAAGGCGAAGAGGTGGAGGGTGCGGCGCTGGAGCTCGCTCGTGAAGTAGATGAGCACGTTGCGGCACAGCACGAGATCGAGGTGCGGGAACGGGGCGCGCTGGCCGAGGTCGTGCTCGCCGAAGACGGTGAGGTTGCGGATGCGCTTCTTCACCTGGTACTGGCCGTCGAGAGCGACGAAGTTGTGCTCGATGAGCTCGGGCGGCAGGCCCTCGACGGTGGCCGCCCCGTAGATCCCGCGGCGGGCGAAGGCGACCGCCTCGGGATCGAGATCGGTCGAGAAGATGCGGACGTGGAAGCTGTCGAGCTCGTCGCCGAGCAGCTCGCTGATCAGGATGGCGAGGGAGTATGCCTCTTCCCCGGTGGCACACCCGGCCGACCAGATCCGCAGCGATTTGTTGTCGGCGCGGGCGTGCTCGATGAGGGAGGGGAGGATCACTTCCCGGAGGTGCGTGAAGAGCTCCGGGTCGCGCATGAACTCGGTGACCTTGATGAGGAAGCTGTTGACCAGCCGCTGGTGCTCTTCGGGGCGATCGGCGAGGTAGCGCACGTACTGGTCGATGGTCTCGACGTTCGTGGCCGCCATCCTGCGCCGGAGCCTGCGCAGGATGGTGGCCTGCTTGTATTTCTTGAAGTCGATCCCGCTCCGCTCGCGCACGAGATCGAGGAGCGGCTGGAGGCGGTTGTCGTCCGGGGCGGGCTCGACGTACGAGCCTGACAGGAGGTCGTTAAGGATGCTCCCGATGCGGGCGAGATCGGCCACGATGTCGACCGTGGTTGGGGCCAGCGACTCGGGCATGCCTCGGAATTTCGCGGTGTCGGGGTTCTCGATGATGACCGTACCGCCGCACTTCTTGACGTGGCGGGCGCCGGCGGTGCCGTCGGAGCCGTTGCCGGTCAGGACGACGGCGATGAGGTTCTCACCGAAGACCTCCGCCGCGGTGCGGAAGAGCGTGTCGACGGACGGCTTGGGCCGCGCGCTGTTCTCCGGAAGGAGCCGGAGCTCATGGTCGGTGATCTCCACGTCGCGGCCCGCGGGAACGACATAGACGACACCGTCCTCGAGGGGGGCGACCGCGGTGACGGTGCGGACAGGCAGCTCGCTTCGGCGGCCCAAGACCTCGCCGAGGTGACTCGGTCGCCTCGGGTCGAGGTGCTGGGCGATCACGAGGGGCGCCGGGAAGGGGGCGCGCAGGGTCGCGACCAGCGTGCAGAGGGCCTCGATGCCGCCTGCCGAGCAACCAACCACGACGAGCTGAGGTTTGGGACGGGGTTCGATCATGAAATGTCTCGTGCCGTATTCATGATACATGCCGGAGGGGAGCGATGCTGGGGTATGCGCGACCCTGCCCAGATTGGGGTTTGGCCCGATGCGGGCGGCGAGCCGACCCGGGGCGAGCCGACCCAGGTTGCGGCGCGAGCCGACCCAGGTTGCGGCGCGAGCCGACCCAGGTTGCGGCGCGAGCCGACCCAGGTTGCGGCGCGAGCCGACCCAGGTTGCGGCGCGAGCCGCGAGCCGACCCAGGTTGCGGCGCGAGCCGACCCAGGTTGCGGCGCCGAGCTGCCGTGAGCCGCGCGTGACCCGACCCGGGTTGAGCCTGTTGCGCGTGCGCGGGTTCGACCCGACCCGCGATGAGATCCAATGGTCTACCTAATACGGGTTGCACCCATGAACCGGGTTCGTCTGCCGGTATGAACGAGCCCGTTCAATACACCCGCTGTTGTCAACTTGGCCCGGGTTGAGTTATTGTCACGACTCGCTGTAACGAACCCACGCAGTGATTACATCGTTGTGAGCACAGCGTCGGTTACGCTCGCGCCGTGAAATATGCGCATCCACCATGTCCCTGCCGGGAATACGGCGCTGCGTACACCTGCACGCCATCGTTCGAGCGCGGCCCGATACGAGGCGCGAAACGTCCGCACAGCGGTAGCTGCGATTCGCCATGCGCCGCCCTGCCCACGACCGACCGCGAACGTCGGATTGCGGTCGCGCAGCGCCTCGAAGCTCGTGGCCCGCTCGTAAGGGGACACCTTGCTGGCTTCTTCGGTGCCCAGAAAGCGCAACCCTTGCCGAGCTACCTCGGCATGTGCCTGCGCTTCGTGTCGCGCGAGCTCGGCGGCGACTGCACCGCGAAAGCCGTCCGCGCTGTCCTGCTCGATGGCGGGTGGCAGCGCGAGCGGGAGCGTTGCTTGTTCCGGCCACCGTGGGTTTTCCGGGTCGAAATACGCCGAGGGACGGGTCGCGCGCAGCTCGCCGCGGCCGATCTCGCCCACATCTACCTTGGCGCCCGGCCACTCATGCGCATGCCGGACCAGGCCAGCGGCCACAGGATTTGCGAGGACGTAGGCGATCTTCTCGACCACCGCCGCGTGCGTCAGCAGCCGCACCACGCTCGTGGCATCGTGGTCCCATACCGGCCCTTCCCACGTGCGGAGCACCTTCGTGCCGAGCGCGACGATGCGGTGGAAAAATTGCAGGAAGCGCGGCAGGACACCGTTCGGATCGGTCACGACGAGGTGCAGATGCGATGACATCGCGCAGAGCGCATGGACCTCGATGTTGTACCGGCGAGCCGAGACCGCGAGCGCGTAGACAATGAGCTGGGTGATGGCGGCGTCGGGGCGGAAGAGAAGGTGCCTGCGGAGGGCGCGACGCGTGATCAGGTAGGTCGCGCCGGGAGCGATATCGCGGGGCTGGCTCATGGCCGCTGCACATCAACAAGAGGCGTGCCGGGAGTTGTGGTGAATCATTCCGAGGATTTGGAGCGCTCCGGGGGTGGCGGCCGCCAGGGGGTTCCTCGATCCCGCCAGGTGTCCGCCGGTCTGGGCTGCTGTTGTTGGCCAGACGTGAATCGGGTCACTGGGGCAGGCCGCTGTTCTGCTGGCCGCACCTGGCTCGGCTCCTCAACCTGGGTCGGGTTGGGCACAGCTCAACCTAGGTCGGGTTGAGGGGGCAACCTGGGCACAGCTCAACCTGGGTCGGATTGGGTGGGGGGCAACCTGGGTCAGGCTGGGCTGGGCAACCTGGGTCGGGTTGGTTCCTGTGGGGCACACCTCAACCTGGGTCGGGTTGGGGCAGCGCTGACGCCACGGCGGCCCTGCACGCCTCCATCGAGGCGCGGAGCTCCTCCGGCGATCCACCCGGCGGATCGATGGGTGGGTGCACCACGACCCGGATCACCCCGGGCGCGGCGGCATACCGACCCTTCGGCTGGAGCGCGCCGGCGCCGTCGAGGGTCACCGGCAGGACGCGCGCGCCTGCGGCCGAGGCGGTGCGGAAGGCGCCCAGCCGGAACGGCAGCAGCCGGCCCGTCGCGCTCCGTGTGCCCTCGGGGAAGAACACCGTCGACCACCGCTGCATCACGTTGCGCCGCGCCTCGCCGAGATCCGTGAGCGCGCCGCGGGCGCGCCGCCGGTCGACCGGCGTGTGGCCGTACAGGCGCATGCCCCAGCCGAGCACCGGCACGCGGAACAGCGCGCGCTTCGCCAGGAAACGCATCGGCGTGCGCCCCTGAAGCACCACCAGGAGCGCGAGGATGTCGAGGGTGCTCTGGTGGTTCGCCGCGATCACGTAGCGCTCGCCCGGCCGCACGTGCAGCACGCCCTCGGCCACGACCCGCACGCCGACCAGCCAGAGCGCCCCGCGCGCCCACACCACCGAGAGCCGATCGTGCATCCGCTGCCGGGGATCGAAGGGGAAGCAGAGCAGCCCGATCGGGAGCAGCACGACCAGGAACAGCATCGCCCAGACATGGGCGAGCGCCGTGCGCACGACCTCGACAGGGCCAGCCGGCGTCGCGGCAGCGCTCGCGCCGCACGCGTCACGTGCATCGCGCGCGCCGCGCTGGACGAGGGGTCGCACCGATCACCATGGTACGATCCCGGGCGCCGCGCCAGAGCTCCTCCGGGGCCTCCGGCGCAGCGCGCAGTCCACGAGCACCCTCGGAGGCCCGGGATGGCCGGCCGCGTCGACTTCTACTTCGATTACATCTCGGGCTACGCCTACTTCGCCTGGCTGCGTATCCAGGAGATCTGCGATCGCCGCGGCGTCGCGCTCGACATCCACCCGGTGCTCTTCGCCGGCCTGCTCGAGCACTGGGGCCAGCTCGGGCCCGCCGAGATCCCGCCGAAGCGCGAGTGGGCCTACAAGGACGCCTTCCGCCACGCCCGGCTCCACGGCATCGAGCTCTCCTGTCCGAAATACCACCCCTTCAACCCGCTGCTCGCCCTGCGGCTGTCGCTGCGCGAGGTCGCCGGCGCCGAGCAGCGCAGGGTCGTCGAGGCCATCTTCCGGGCCGGCTGGGGCAAGGGCATCGACCTCGGCTCGCCCGACGAGCTCGCGGACGCGCTCGATCGCGAGGGGCTCGACAGCGTCGCGCTCATTGAGCGCGCGTCGGCGCCGGCCGCCAAGGAGGCGCTCCGGCAGGGCACCGAGCGCGCCGTCGGTCGGGGCGTGTTCGGGGTGCCGACGACCTTCGTGGACGACGAGCTCTTCTGGGGGAGCGACCGCATGGACCACATCGAGCTCGCCCTCGACGGGCGCGACCCGCTCGACCACGCCCGCGTGCGCGAGGCGCTCGCCCGCCCCAGGGCAACCGACCGGCGCAAGGTGCGCCCCACCGGCGACGGCTGAGCGCCGGCCGCGCCGCGCCTCCCGCCGCCGTCACTTCGCGACCGGCGGCGCCTCCGGCCCGTCGAAGCGCGGGACGAAGCCCTCGACGGAGGCGAGCGTCTCCAGCAGCGTCACGTGGCGCAAGCGCGGGATCGCCACGATCGTCGGCGCGCCGATCTCCTCCTCCGGGATCGCGAGCGTCGCCGCCTCCGCGAGCCCCGCCATGGTCGCGGCGACGATCTGCGTCGTGCCCAGGCTGCTCGGCGCCGCCGATCGGAGCTCGCGGGGCAGCCCCGTCCAGTACTCCCGCGGCGAGCCGGCGAACGCCGCCTCGACCGGGGGCCGCGGCCAGAACGTCGGGTCCCGCAGGCCGAGCTCCTCGACGAGCACCGCGCGCTCGGACCGGACGTCGCGCGCCCCCTCCTCGTCGCCGAGCAGGTCGAGCGCCTCGGCGCAGCGCTCGAGCGCCATGACGAGCTGCGTCCGGTTGCCCGAGGCGCGGATGAACTCGAGCGTCTCCAGGCTGTACGCCCTGAGCTCGCCGGCGTCGTGGCCCTGGAGCGCCAGCACGTGCATCCGGCCGACCCGGCCGAGGCTCACCGCGTACGCGTCGCCCGTCCCGGCCGACCCGATCTCGAGCGCCCGCTCGTAAGCGGCGAGCGCCTCGGGGAGGTGGCCCTGCACGAAGAGCACGTCGCCCAGGTACCCCTCGGCCCAGCCGCGCCCCATGCCGATGCCCAGCACGCCGCTGAGGTTGCACGCGTTCGCGATCAGCACCCGCGCCCGCGCGAGGTGGCCCACGTGGAACTGGTGCCGGCCCGCGTACATCGTGCCGACGTACAGGTAAAGCCCGCTCAGGCCGTGCTCCTCGGCGTACGAGAGGAGCTGCGCGGTCGACCGGACGCCGAGATCCCAGTCGAACCGGCCCTCGGCGAGCACCGCGTAGTAGAACCACGTGCCGAGCAGCCGCACCGGGTCGCGCAGGCGCTCGGCCAGGCGCGCGGCGTCCGCGGCGCTCTGCTCGGCCTCGGCGTAGTGGCCCGACTGGCTCAGCGCCACGCAGAGGATGCCGCGCGAGTGGCAGAGCTCGACGTACTCGCCCGCCGCCTCGGCGAGCTCGCAGCCGCGGCGGAGCGGCTCGGTCGCCGGGCCGACCTTGCCGGCCGCGCACAGCGCGCGCCCGAGGATGTTCGCGGGCAGGCACTGGTACGGGCGCAGCTCGGGGCTCGCGCCGATCGCCTGGAGCGCCTTGCGGCTGTGCGCCACCGCGTCCGCGAACTCGCCCCGCACGTAGTGCACGCGCGACAGCGCGCTGGAGAGCGCCGCCGTGACGAGCGGCGTCTCGGGCAGCGCGCCCTGCGTGCGGCGCAGCAGATCGAGCGGCTCCGCCGTGCTGCCGAGCAGGCACGCCACGCGCGCGAGCTCGTGCGCGCACCGGGCCCTGAGCTCGACGCGCGCCGGATCGAGCGGCAGCCGCTCGAGCAGCGCGAGCGCCTGCTTGAGCCGCCGGCTCGCGCCGTGCGGGTCCTGGAGGCGGTCGGCCTCGCTCGCCGCGAGCAGGTACGTCGACGCGGCGCGATCCAGATCACCGGCGCGCTCGATGTGGTGCGCGAGCGTCCCCGGATCGCCGCCGCGCAGCTCGATGCGCCGCGCGATGCGCCGGTGGACCTCGCCGCGATCCTCGGGCGGCATCCGGGCGGCGAGCTGCTCGCGCGCCGCGTCGTGGGAGAACGACGTGAGGCGCCCGTCCTCGCTCAGGCAGACGTGGTGCGCGGCGGCGTCGCGCAGGGCGCCGTCGACCTCCGCCGCGTCGAACAGGCCGAGCTCGACAAGGTCGTCGCGCTGGAACTGCCGGCCGATCATCGCGGCGACGCCGAGGACCCGGACCGTCGTGGGATCGAGCGCCTCGATGCTGCGCGCGAGCACGTCCGACACCGACGCGGGCGCGCGGTAGTGCGCGTCGGCCCGGGAGAGCTCGAGCGCGCCGCTCCGGCCGCGCTGCAGGAAGCCCTCGGTCTCCATGTTGCGGACGACCTGGATGTTGAAGAGCGGGTTGCCGGCCGCGAGCAGCGGGACGCGGCGCACGAGCTCCTGCACGAGCTCGTCCCCCGCGCCGCGGCCCAGCGCCGAGAGCAGCGCCCGGTTCGCCTCGGGCGGGAGCGGGCCGAGGTCGAGCCGCTCGACGCCCCTCCACGCGAGCCACCCCGCCGCTCGCGGCGTCATCGGCGACGAGCCGGGCGGCCCTGGCGACGCCGACGCGACGCGCTGCCCGGACGAGCCGGGCGGACCTTGCGATGCCGACGCGCCGCGCGGCGCGGACGAGCCCGGCGGCGGCAGCGAGCTGCGCCCTCCGAGGAACGGCGGCCGGGCGGTCGCGAGCAGCAGGACCGGCATCTCGCCGAGCTGATCCGACAGCCGCAGGAGCACATCCTGCGTCGCCTCGTCGGCCCAGTGCACGTCCTCGATCGCGAAGATGACGGGGATCTCCTCGGAGATCGCGCCGAGCAGCCGCAGGATCAGATCGGCGATCCAGCGCGTGCCGCCCGGGCCGATGGCGCCGCCCTGGTCGGCGAGCCCGACCGCGCGGATGAGCTCCGGGACGAGCCCCTGGAGCAGGGCCGCGTCCTCGGCGACAACGAGGCTGACAAGCCGGCGGATGCGCGCCGCGCGGGTGTCGCTGTGCCGCTCCAGCCAGAGCGCGATCTGCGTCAGCGCCTCGCGGAGCGCGGAGTAGGGGACGAGCCCGGAGAGCTCCCGGCACCGGCCGTAAGCGACGATCGCCGCGCCCGCCTGCTCCGCGCTCCGCAGCAGCTCGGCGACGAGGCGGCTCTTGCCGACGCCCGCGTCGCCGACCACCACGGCCGGCCGCGGCTCGCCGCGCACCACGCACTGGAGGAGCTCCACGAGCCGCCCGAGCTCCTGCTCGCGGCCGATGAACGGCGCGTCGTCGAGCGCCTCGGGCGAGGACGCCTCGCGCTCGAGCGGGCCGTCGTCGGACGGCTGGGCCGGCTGCGCGGGCGAGGCGCCGTGGAGCGTGACGTAATAGAGCTCCTTGAGCCGCGCGCAGAGCCGGGCCGCGCTCGAGAAGCGCCGCGCGGGGTCGCGCTCCATGAGCTCTTCCACGAGCGCGACGACCGGCGCCGGCGTCTCCGGCGCCACCTGGGAGAGCGGCACGAGCGCGCCGTAGATCTTCTGGTTGATGATGGCGTTGACCGTGCCGCCCGAGAACGGGAGCCGGCCGGCGAGCAGCTCGTAGAGCATGACGCCGACCGCATAGAGGTCCATCCGGGGGCTCGGGCGGCCGAGCGCGCCCCGCTTCAGGCACTCGGGCGCCAGGTAGGCGATGGTCCCCGCGTTGACGCGCGTGTGCTCGGGCTGGAAGCTCACCGTGAGCGTGGCCAGGCCGAAATCGAGGATCTTGAGCCGGGGCTCGTACGGATCGGTGAGGACGATGTTGCTCGGCTTGAGGTCGAGGTGCAGGACGTTGAGCGCGTGGCAATGGGCGAGCGCCTCGGCGACGCGGCGCGCGATGCGCAGGGCCTCGATCGTATCGAGCGAGCCCATCCGCGCGAGGTACCGGTCGAGCGTCTCGCCCTGGACGAGCTCCATCGCGAGGTAGAGGCCGACGCCGTCGAGGACGCCGTACGAGCTGAGCTTGACGAGCGACGGGTGGCGCAGCCGGAGCAGCGCCTCGATCTCGTTCTGCTGGGCGAAGAGCTGCCCGACGTTCTGGGCGCTCACGTCCTTGAAGATCTTGATGGCGGCGTCGCTTCCGGCCTCGTCGTGGCCGCGGAACACGGCGCCGAAGCCGCCCTCGCCGAGCGGCTCGTCGATCGTGTACTCGCCGATCCTGGCGCCGCGCTCGATCAATGGACCGCCGACCATCGCTCCTGCCCTTCCGAGGTCTCCGTCATCGCCTGCAGAGGCATCATGATACTCCGGACGCGGCGCCGTGCCGGGCGCAATGGCCCCTCCCGACGCGCGTCATCGACGCCGACCTCCGGGAGGCGTAGCGCGCATCAACGAACCTCGCCGCGACTCGCTTCGCTGGACAGGAAACATGGTTGTTACACAGGCGCTGGCGGGCCCGGTGCTTGTCCGGACGTCCGTACGTCCATGTCGTGGATAAAAGGTGAGCTCGCATCCAGAACGGCGTTTTGCCCGGCGTGGCCGCTCCGGGAGCTGGCGGCGATAGCCGTTTCCGGGAGATGAACGCCCCAAAAGACAACGGCGGCAGCCCCCTCCGGGAGGGGACCGCCGCCGCGTCCGGTCTCAGGCCGGTCCGGGGATCAGGTCCCGCCGCTGGCCGAGCCGCTCGCGGAGCCGCTGACGCTCGCGCTCGCCTTGATGTTCACGTCGATCGAGGCGGTCGCGCTCGCCGACGCGTCCACCGCGGCCGCGACGCAGGCGACCGCCTTGCCGCCGGCCTGGAGCGCCGCGTCCTTGAGGTCGGCGCCGGCCTTGCCCACGCCGGACACGGCCGCCGCGAGCTTCTTGCCGGTGCCGAGCTGCACCTTCGCGATCGCCGGGAGCGACGTGCGGAGCGCCGCGACGAGCTTCTGCGCGTCGGCGTTCACCTTGCCGTTCGCCACGATGCGGACGTTCGGCGGGTCGCACTTCGCCGAGCCGGCGGTCTTCGCCGTGCAGCTCATCTGGCAGCTCGGGTCGACGCTCGGGGGCTTGAACTCGCCCGAGCACTTCGGCTCCTTGATCTCGGCGCTGCAGCCGCCCGAGCAGGAGCCCGAGCACTTCGCCGCCGCCTTGATCTCGCAGGAGCCGGAGCAGGAGCCTTCACAGGTGCCCGAGCACGACCCCTCGGCCTTCGCGTCGCACTTGCCCTCGCAGGTGCCCGCGCACGCCGCGCCCTTCGAGTCCTTGCCGTCGCACTTGCCGTCGCACTTGCCGCCGCAGGTGCCCTTGAAGCCGACGTCGCACTTGCCCGAGCAGCTCGCGTTGCAGGTGCCGGAGCACGCCGCGCCCGCGTCGACAGTGCACTTGCCCTTGCACTCGGCGTCGCACTTGCCGCTGATCTCGCCGCCCTCACAGGACGCCTCGAGCTTGCCGGGCTGCACCGGCGAGCCGCAGTCGCCGAGGCACGCCTGCATCGCGTTGATGTCGGCGTAGCACTTGGGGGGCTCGATCTGGACCGTGATCTTCGCGTCGGCGTTCGCCTTGACGGCGGCGCTCACCTTGGCGGAGACCGCGTTGCAGACCTTCTCGGCGCCCTTGCCGCCGCCCGCGTCGGCCTTGAGGTCGGCGTCGCTCATGCCGAGGTCCTTGCCGAGCTTGCCGCACGAGGCGATGAGATCCGCCTCCATGTCCGCCGTGAGCTTGTCGAGCGAGGCCGCGGCCTCGAGGAAGCCCTTGAGCTTGGCGTCGACATCGGCGCCGCCGTCGAACTTGAGGTTGGCAATGCCGCCGTTCTTCAGCTCCTCGCAGCCGCCCGCGGCGGACGCCAGGTCACCGGCCGGCCCCGGGAGGCTGTCCGCGCCCGGGATCCCCTTGCCGCCGCAGTTCATGAGGAGAGGCGAAGCCAGCCCGACCAGGGCTACGGGCATCGCGAACAACTTCCATCGATTGACGCTCATCTCAGAAACCCTCCGGCACCTCGATGGGTACCCCATGGGGCGCGGACCCTACACCGGTGACCGCGACCTTGAAAGCTGGGACCGCCGCGATCCCGCGCGGCGGTCGCTCCCACTGCCAAGCAGCCCCGCACTCCGGGCCCCAGCGATGGAGCGCCCTAATGCCCCAAGTCACGATCGCTGTAAAGAAACAAGCTGAGCTTGACGAGGGCTGGACGGCGTGCGGGGACGCGCCCTCACACCCGCTCACCCGTCGCTCACTCGTCGTCTTCGTCGAAGGGGAGGTTGAGCTGCGCGAGCGGCCGCGCGCCGACCGAGGGCCCGCCCTGCTTCTCGAAGAGCGCCTGCTCGCGCGCGATGTCGGCCTCGATGAGGTCCTGGTTGTCGTAGGCGAACGCGAGCGCGTCCAGCACGCGCGCCGGTCCGAGGTTCGGATAGCGCTTGAGCAGCGTCTCGACCGACGCGCCGCCGCGGTGCCACGCCCAGAGCCGGCGCACCGGGACGCGTGAGCCGAGCACGTGCGGGCTGCCGGCGAGCACCTGGCTGTCGCACCGCACGTGAGGGTGGGGTACGCGGATTCGCGGGAGCACCGGCGCGGCCATCGCGCGGGGACCCTAGTACCGGTCGCGATCGGATGGAAGGGCGCCGCGAGGCGCCGGGCACGCTCGTCGCGCGCTCGGGCCGCACGCCCGCGCCCCGCCGTGGGACCGCCCGTCGCGCCGCCTGCCGCCCGCGCGATCCGGGCTACCCTACGCCGCGGAGGCGCGCGAGCATCACGCCTGACGTCGTCACCGACCGGAGCCCATCCAATGACCCAAGCCGAGAAAAACCCGCTTCGCGAAGGAATGCCCGAGGAGCGCACCGCCTCGCCTGCAGCGCTCGTGATCTTTGGCGCCTCGGGCGACCTGACCCGGCGCAAGCTGCTGCCCGCGGTCTACAACCTCGCGCTCAGCCGGCTGCTGACCGGCGGCTTCGCCGTTGTCGGCGTCGCGCGGCGTCCGAAGCCGGATTTCGCCGAGGAGATGCGCGAGGCCGTCGCGAAGCACTCGCGGCGCCCGCTCGAGGAGGCCTCCTGGAGCGAGCTCGAGAAGGGCATCAGCTACGTGCAGGGGTCGTTCGACGAGGCCGAGACGTACACGCGCCTCGCCGCGGAGCTCGAGCGGCTCGACGCCGAGCGCGGCACCCGCAAGAACCGGGTCTTCTACCTGGCCGTCGGGCCCGACCAGTTCGCGCCCATCGTGCGCGGCCTGCGCGCGGCGAACCTCGTCGCGCCGCCGTCCCACGAGAAGGGCGCGCCGTTCCAGCACGTGGTCGTCGAGAAGCCGTTCGGCGAGGACCTCGCGAGCGCCCGCGCCCTCAACCGCGACCTGCTCGCCCACCTCGCCGAGTCGCAGATCTACCGGATCGATCACTACCTCGGGAAGGAGACGGTCCAGAACCTCCTCGTCCTCCGCTTCGGCAACACGATCTTCGAGCCGCTCTGGTCCCGCCAGCACGTCGACCACGTGCAGATCACCGTGGCCGAGGACATCGGCGTCGAGGGCCGCGGCAAGTTCTACGAGAAGGTCGGCATCACCCGCGACATCGTGCAGAACCACGCGCTCCAGCTCCTCACGCTGGTCGCGATGGAGCCGCCGTCCTCGTGGGACGCGGACGCGGTGCGCGACGAGAAGGTGAAGGTGCTCCGGACGCTCCGGCCGATCGTGGGCCGGGACGTGCTCTCGTCGACGGTGCGCGGGCAGTACGCGTCCGGCATCGTGCGCGGCGAGAAGGTGCCCGGCTACACCGAGGAGCCCGACGTCGCGAAGGACTCGTCGACGGAGACGTACGTCGCGATGAAGCTCCACCTGGACAGCTGGCGCTGGGGCGGCGTGCCGTTCTACCTGCGCGCCGGCAAGCGGCTGGCGAAGCGGGTGGCCGAGGTGGTGCTGCACTTCAAGCCGCTGCCGCACGGCCTGTTCAAGGGCGCCCCCGGCGCGACCGACGAGCCGAACGCGCTCGTGATGCGCCTCCAGCCCGACGAGGGCATCTCGCTCCGGTTCGCGGCGAAGATCCCGGGCAGCGGCATCGCCATCCGCGGCGTGACGATGGACTTCCGGTACGGCGCTGCGTTTGGCTCCAGCACGCCCGAGGCGTACGAGCGGCTCCTGCTCGACGCGCTGCGCGGCGACGCGACGCTGTTCACGCGCGCCGACGAGGTCGAGGCGCAGTGGGGCTTCGTTGACCCGATCTTCGAGGGGTGGGGGACGCAGCGCGCGCCGATCGCGCGCTACGCCGCGGGCACCTGGGGCCCCGCGGAGGCGGACGCGCTCGTCGAGCCGCCGACCGGCGCGTGCGGCGAGCGCAAGGCCTCGGAGCGCGCCTGGAGGCGGCCATGAGCGCGGGGCGCATCGCCGAGGTGATCAAGCGCGTCGAGTCGGAGCTCGCCGAGTTCTGGTCGGCGCCCGACGAGTCGCGGGCGGAGCCGGCCCCGAAGACGCGCGCGTCGACGATGAACTTCGTCGCGGTGGGCAGCCGCGCCGAGGTCGAGCGCCTGCGCGAGCAGGCCGAGGAGCTCGCCGAGACGCACGCGGGCCGCACGCTGCTCATCACGCTCGACGACCGGCTCGACCCGTCGAGCGTCCAGGCCGACTGGTCGGCCACGTGCCGCCGCGCCGGCGAGGTGCCGATCTGCTACGATCGCGTGGAGCTCACCTTCGGCGTGGCCGCCGCCGAGCGCGTCGCCTCGGTCGTCAGCGCGCTGACGATCTCCGACGTGGCCGTGATCGTCGAGCTCGCGCCGGGGGCGCCGAACGTGCTCGGCGACGCGCTCGCGCCGATCTGCGATCGGCTGGTGTTCGACTCGGCCGAGACGTGCCTAGAGCGCATCGCGGAGGTCGCGCGCGGGACGAGGGCGCCGCTCGCGGACCGCGCCTTCGTGCGGACGTTCTCGTTCCGCGAGCTCGTGGCCCGGTTCTTCGACGACATGCCGGAGGCGTGCCGCGCGATCCGGCGGGTCGAGATCACGCGCAGCGCGGGGCAGAAGCCGGACCCGGCGGCGCTGTTCCTCGGCTGGATGGGCTCGCGGCTCGGCTGGAAGTTCGAGTCGCGGGGGCCGGCGCAGGGCGGCGCCGGCGTGGCCGGCCGCGCGCGGGGCGCGGACGGCGCGCCGATCGAGATCGCGCTGGTCGACGGGCCGCCGGCCGAGGAGCTCTCGTGGCGGCGGCTCGACGGCGTGCGCATCGCGACGTCGCTGCGCGGCGAGCCGCTCTCGCTCGGGTGCGTGCGGCTCGACAAGGCGCCCGCCACGGTGCGGTGGACGATGGAGGGAGCGCGGTCCGCCGAGCACATCCACCCGCTCGGCTACCGCGACGAGACGTGGGTGCTGACCAAGACGATCGACTCGCTGGAGGGCGACCGGCTGCTGCGCGACGCGGTGCTCGCCGCCGCGGACTGGAGCGCCCTCTGAGGAGAATCGAGAGGAGGATCGAGATGAACGGTGCAGAGGAGACGTGCGTCGCGCGGGACACGGCGGAGCTCGCGCGCCTCGGGGCGGAGCTCATGGCGCGCGCGATCGCGGCGGCGATCGAGGCGCGCGGCGTCGCGCGGATCGCGCTCTCGGGCGGGAGCACGCCGTCGGGGTCGTACCAGCGGCTCGCGGCGCTCTCGCTGCCGTGGGAGCGGACCGAGTGGTTCTGGGTGGACGAGCGCGCGGTCGCGCCCGACCACCCCCGGTCGAACTACGGCGCCGCGCGCCGAGATCTCGCGGCGGCCCGCATCCCGGAGGACCGGTTCTTCCGCATGGGGGGGGAGTCGCCCGATCTCGCCGAGGCCGCGGGGCGCTACGAGCAGCTCCTGCGCGCCCGCTTCGGCGTCGCGTCGGCGGTGGCGTTCGACGTCATGACGCTGGGCATCGGCGACGACGCGCACACGGCGTCGCTCTTCCCGGGGACGGGGTCGGTGGGCATCGAGGACCGCCTGGTCGCCGCGATCCCGCCGCAGCCGGACAAGGGGCTGGAGGCGCGGCTCACGCTGACGGCCCCGGTGATCCGGGAGGCGCGCACCAAGCTGCTCCTCGCCTGCGGGGCGGGGAAGCGCGGGGTCCTGGAGCAGGCGAGGCGGCCGGGTCCGGCCGACGAGGTGCCGGCGCGCGTCGTGCGCGGCGGCGCCGGGCAGCTCGTCTGGCTGCTCGACGCGGCGGCGGCGCAGGCCGGGTAAGGCCGCGCGGCCGCTCCGGGGGAGCGCGCCCGGGATCTCGCCGGGCGCGCCCGCGCTGCGCGTCGCGCGCTGCGCCCATCGATCGAGCCCTGTGGGCTGGCCAGCCGGCGCGGCGGATTCACGCGGCGGGACGCTTGACGTCGTCGTCCGTTGCCTGAGAAAGCGCGGGCGCTGATGGCCGCGGGCGAGGTCAAAGCTGAACACCTCTACAAGCCGTATTCTGCTGTACGTTCTGCGCAGGTAGGGCGGGTGAGATCCGACGAGACGCTCCCGGAGGTGGTCGACGGTGACGGCGCCGAGGCGCGCCTGTTCACGGCCGCGATCCTGACGGGCAACCACGTCGCCGCGCGGCGCGCGCTCCACGCCGCGCTCGGGACGGGGCTCGATCACATCTACGAGCGCATCGTCGCGCCCGCGCTGGATGAGGTCGGCCGCCGCTGGTACCAGAACCGGATCACGGTGGCGGACGAGCACCTCGCCACGGCCGTCGCGCAGGCCGCCGTCGCGTCCCTGTACCCGCTGATCCCGTGGCCGGCGGGAGGCCCGCGGGCGGTGGTCGGCTGCGCCGAGCTCGAGCTCCACACGTTCGGCGCGCGCATGGTCGCCGATCTCCTCGCCCTCGACGGCTGGCAGACGACGTTCACGAGCGGGGGGATCTCGCTCGCGCGCGGGCTGGAGGACGCCGGTCGGGGCGCGGTGAAGCTCGTCGCCGTGTCGATCACCCTCGGGAGGCACGTGCCCGAGGCGCGCGCGCTGATCCAGCGCGTGCGCGAGGACGCGCCCGGCGCGAAGATCCTCGTCGGTGGCCGCGCCGTCGCGGCGCAGCCCGACGCCGCGGAGCTGCTCGGGGCCGACGCGGTCGCGACGTCGGCCTCGCTGGCCGTGAAGGTCGCGCGGGCATGGCGGTGACGCAGCCCGACGCGGCGGCGCTGCTCGGCGCCCTCCTCGCGAGCCAGGACGATCTGCTGCTCGTGGTGCAGCGCGGCGAGATCACCCACGCCAGCGCGGCGGCGGGCCGGCTGCTCGGCGGCGCCGCGGCGCCGGGCGGGGACGCCGCGTCGCTGTTCCACGAGAGCAGCCGGGAGAAGCTCGCGGCTGCCCTGGCCCACGAGGCGCCCGCCACCTGGGAGCTCCAGGTGTGCCGCGAGCACGGGGGCCAGGAGGCGGTGACGTTCCTCGTGGTCCCCGCGGCGGACGGGTCGCGCGTCCTCCTCGGGCGGGCCTTCCTGTGGGACGAGGCGCGCCGGAGGGAGGCGACCGCGATCGCGCTGACGAGCGAGCTCGCGAACCTCACCCGCGAGCTCGCGACGAAGGGCGCCGAGCTCGAGGCGGCGCGCGCCGGGCTCGAGGAGCTCGGGCGGCAGCGCGAGGATTTCATGTCGATCGTGTCGCACGATCTCAAGTCGTCGCTGAACGCCATCCGGCTCCAGGCGGCGCTCCTCCAGCAGGCGCAGAGCGATCCGACGCCGGCGCAGCGCGCGACGATCGCGGGGCGGCTCCTCCGCAACGTCGACAGGATGACGGCGCTCATCTCGGACATCCTCGACGCGGCGCTCGCCGACGCGGGGGAGCTGCGGATCGCGGCGCGGCGCCTGTCCATGGAGGATGTTGTCGCCGAGGTGGTCGACACGATCGCCCCGATCGCCGCCGAGGCGGGCGTGCAGATCCGCAGCGCGGCCGCGGGCGCCGCGCTCGTGCGCGGCGACGGGCGGCGGGTCTACCAGGTCCTCGTGAACCTCGTCGAGAACGCGATCCGGCACACGCCGCCGGGGACCGACGTCCTCATCGAGATCGAGCTCGCCGCGGGCGACGGCTGCGTGCGCTGCGCCGTGGAGGACGCGGGTCCCGGCGTCGCGCCCGAGGAGCGCGCGGCGGTGTTCGAGCGCTTCCGGCGTCAGGGCGGGCGCGCGGGCCGCGCCGGCCTCGGGCTGCACATCGCGCAGCGGATCGTGGCGCTGCACGGCGGGTCGATCTGGGTCGAGGCCGGCGCGCGCGGCGGAGCGCGGTTCGTCTTCGAGCTCCCATCGCCCGGGGACGCGGACGGGAGCGCGGATGCGGCCGCGGGCACGGGCGCGCGTTGAGCCGGCGCCTCGCGCCGCCGTCGGGGCGCGCGCGGTCCGCGCTCAGGGCTTGCGGGGCGCCCGGCGGGCCGGGGGGGTCTCCGCGGCGGCGAGCTCCCGCGCGATGGCGAGCGCGCCCCGCACGCCGACGAGGGGATCGGTGACCACCGCGACGGGCACGCCCTCGAGGAGCGGCGCGAGGCGGCCCTTCTTCAGGAAGGACTTCATGAACAGCTCGCGCCGCGCGGTGACGAGGTGCCGCGCGATGTTGCCGAGGACGAAGACCCCGCCGAGCGCGAGCTCGCGCAGGGCGAGGTTGCCGGCCTCGGCGCCGTAGATCTCGACGAACAGGTCGACCGCGCGGGCGGCGGGCCGGAACGCGCGGGCGAGGCCGATCTCGGAGATCGCCGCGTTGCGGTCGCCCTCGGCGAGGCGGCGCTCGATCGCGCGCGGCACGCGGGCGGCGCGCGAGGCGAAGAAGTCGAAGAGGGCGCCGAGCCCGTCGCCCGAGAGGACGCGCTCGTAGCTCACGTGATCCGGGTGGCGCTCGGCGAGGAACTGCCACAGCTCGGCCTCGACCGCGGAGCGCGCGGCGAAGTCGGCGTGCCCGCCCTCGGTCGGGAGCGTGAGGTGGCGGGCGCCGTCCCAGATGAGCCGTGCCTCGCCGAGCCCGGTGCCGGCGGCGA
The DNA here is from genome assembly GCF_051519835.1 of Sorangium sp. So ce176. NCBI lineage: Bacteria > Pseudomonadati > Myxococcota > Polyangiales > Polyangiaceae > Sorangium > Sorangium sp. So ce176. The sequence goes on along the minus strand of NZ_CP150371.1, from coordinate 5,986,124 downwards.
TGACGGCGAGGTTGTTGCCCTTCGCCCGGGGCCGGCGCTCGGTGAGCGGCGTGATGGAGCCTCGGGGGATGTGCAGGCAGCCCCGCGCGCCGACGACGAGGTCGTTCGCGAGCAGGATGCGCCCGATCTTGAGCCGGCGCGACAGATCGCGCTCGGCGAGGCGCCACGGCAGGTTCGTGACGGCGGCGACGTGGTCCTTGATGGGGCCGGCGACGCCGAGCACGGCCACGGCGGGGTGGGGGGCGTCGCTGCGCACGAGGAAGGGGAGGGCGATCTCCTCGAAGCTCGCGTGCTCGCGGCTGCGGAAGACGGCCTCGGAGAGCGGCCGGTCGCCGGACGCGTCGTAGAGGGCGAGCCGGGTGTTCGTGCCACCGATGTCGCCGACGAGCAGCGACGGCGCCGCGGATCTCTTGGTCCTTGCCACGCGGCCGCCCTGCCAGCGAGTCGCCTCGGCCGCAAGGCGATCCGTCATCGGGCGGGCGCGGCGGAAGTAATTGTCCCGAGGAGCCCGCTGGCCGCGCGCGATCGTGCGGAGGGCGCTCTCCAGCGGGCCTCGCCAGCGATCTCCCGCCGCGGCCCTGCCTCCGGCATCGCTTGACCGGCGCCCTGCGTCCGGTCGAAAGTGCCGGCGTGCAGCGGCCATTCACCGCGCTTCTGGTCGCGCTCGCCGGCTTCGCCGTGCCGGCCGGCGCCCCGCTCGCCCAGCCGGCGCAGGGCGCGTCTGCGCCGGCGCGCGCGCCCGCACCGGCGCAGCCCACCGCGCCTGTCGCTCCGCGCGGCGCGCAGCTCGCGCCGCCGGCGCAGGCGGCCGCGCCGTCGTCGTCGCATGCGCCGCTGCCGTCCGCGCAGCCCGCGCCCGCGCCGTCGTCGTCGCATGCGCCGCTGCCGTCCGCGCAGCCCGTGCCCGCGCCGTCGCCCGCGCTGCCGTCGTCGCAGGTCGCGCCCGCGCCTGCCACCGAGCAGGCCGATCCGGCGTCGTCGCATGTCGCGCCTGTCCCCGAGCGAGCCGAGCCGCCGCCCGAGCCGCCCGAGGTGCACGCGCCGCGTCCGCCGGTGCAGCCGCCGCTCGTGCAGGTCCCGCCGCCGCCCGCGACGCCAGCGCCGCCGCGCGCGCAGGTCGTGCTGGCGCCCGCGCCGCCAGCCTCGGCCGATGACCAGGGCGAGCCGCGCGCTGCCGAGCCGCCGCCGCCGCCGCTGGCCGAGCAGCCCGAGGCGCGCGTCGAGCTGCTCGGCCGGACGGTCTTCGCCGTCCGCGTGCACCGGGGCAACCTCTCTCCCCCGGAGCGGGCCCGCGAGGCCGCGAAGGTGCTGGAGCGCGCCGCCCAGGAGAAGAAGGTCCCCGACGTCCGCATCGCCGAGCAGGCGGGCGTGGCGGTCGTCTACGTCGGCGAGAGCCCGCTCATCCACCTCGGGCCCGAGGACGCCGCCGCCGCGGGCGCCGCGACGGTCACCGTCCACGCCGCCTCGATCGCCGCCACGGTGCGCGACGTCCTCGCCAAGGAGCACAGCAGGAGCCGCATCGCGACGAGCGTCTTCTCGTTCTCGCTGCTCGTCTTCTCGGGGCTCATCGCGCTGCTCCTGCTCCGCAAGGTAGGCGAGCTCGTCGCGCGGGCGCGCGCCTGGGTCGCCGAGCACCCGGAGCGGCTCCCGGCGCTGCGCGTCCGCGGCATCGAGATGCTCCGGCCCGCCGCGTCCCAGGGCGCGCTCTCGGTCGCGCTCGGCGTCGCGGGCGCCCTCGTCCGGGTGGGCATCGCCTACATCTGGATCCTGTTCGCGCTCTCGCTGTTCGCGTCCACGCGCGACTACAGCGAGAAGCTCACCGGCTTCGTGCTCGCGCCGATGTCGGAGCTCATGGGGCGCATCGCGCGGAGCGTCCCGGTGCTCCTGCTCGCGATCGTCGCGACGCTCGCGCTCCTCGTCCTCACCCGGTTCGTGGGGCTGTTCTTCGGGAGCGTCAGCCGGGGCGAGACGTCGCTCGGGTGGCTCCCCTCCGATCTGGCGATCGCCACCGGCGTCCTCGTCCGCTTCGGCATCCTCGTGGCCGCGCTGCTCCTCGCGGCGCCGCTCATCACCGGCACCGACGAGGGGGCGCTCACGCGCGTCGGCTTCGTCGTGCTCGCGTCGGCGGCGCTCGCCAGCACGCCGCTCATCGCCTCGGCGGCCGTCGGCCTCTCGGTGATCTACGGGCGGCGCCTGCGCATCGGCGACATCGCCGACGTGGGGGGCCGGTCCGGGCGGGTCCGTGAGCTGACGCTGATCGAGGCGCGCCTCGAGGACGAGGACGGCTGCGTCGTGCGCGTGCCCCACCTGCTCAGCCTGTTCCACCCGACGCGCATCCGCGGCCGGCCGCCGCTCGTGACCGTCGAGATCAGCGTCGACCCCTCGACCGATCTCGAGCGCGTGCGGGAGCTCCTGCTCAGGACGGCCTCAGGCCTCGGCAGCCGCGCGCGCGCCGCGCTCGTCGCGATCGACGAGGGGGGCGCGCACTTCCGGGCCACGATGGCCTGCGACGGCGACGACGTGCGCGGCCGCTGGCTCACCGCCGTGGCGCAGGCCCTCGCCGCCGCGGGCATCCCGCTCGGGCGGGCGCCGGCGTCTTCCGGCGGCGCGCGGCGCAGCGCGCCTGTCGATCGGGGCGCCGCCTCGTGAACGCCATCTGGCTCCTGATGGGGCTGCTCGTGCTGTCGTACCTCGGCAGCTCGCTCGTCGGCGGTCGCGTGCTCCGGGGCATCGGCCTCCCTTCCGGCGCCGAGTACGTGGTGCTCGGCTTCGTCGTGGGTCCCTCGGCGCTCGGGCTGCTCGAGCCCTCGTCGCTCGCCGCGTTCGAGCCGGTGGCGGGCGTCGCGCTCGGCTGGCTCGCGCTGGTCGTCGGCCTCGATTTCGGCTTCGTCGGCAACCGCCGCGTCCGCCCCTCCCGCATGGCGCTCGGCGTGCTGATGAGCATCGCGACCGGCTGCGCTGTGGCGGCGGCGGTCTGGTTCGCGGCGGCGCGCGGCGCGCCGTCGCTGGAGAGCGGCGAGCGGGTGCTGCTCGCCGCGGGCGTGGGCGCCGTCTCCGCCGAGACGACGCGGCACGCCGTGCTCTGGGTGACGCAGCGCTACGGCGCGAGCGGCAAGCTCTCGGATCTCATCGCCGACATCGCCGACTGCGACGACCTCGGGCCGCTGCTCATGATGGGCGGCGCCTTCGCCCTCGTCCCGCAGGCGACGGCGCACTGGCCGCTCCCGTTCTGGGGGTGGACGATCGTGACGGCGCTCATCGGCGTGGTGCTCGGCCTCATCGCGGTCGTGCTGCTCGGCACCGATTTCCGCCTGATCCAGAGCTGGGGCGTGCTGCTCGGCTCCTCGCTGTTGACGATCGGCACGAGCGCCCGGGTCGGCCTGTCGCCGCTCCTCGCGACGTTCGCGATGGGCGTGACCATCGCCGCGGTCTCCCGGCATCGCGAGGAGATCGTCGCCATGGTCGCGCCGACCGAGCGGCCGGTCATCCTGCCGGCGCTGCTGCTCGCGGGCGCGCACGTGAACCCGAAGGCGGCGCCGTTCCTGCCCTGGATCGTGGCGATCGCGCTCGTGGTGCGGGCCCTGGGCAAGGTCGCGACCGGCCTCGTCTTCCGCGCCGCGTCGCCCGACGCGCGCGAGGCGTCGCCGTGGCTCGGCCTCGGGCTGCTCTCGTCCGGCGCGGTGGCGATGAGCGTCGGCCTCGCCTTCGCGCTGCGCTTCCCGGGCCCGGTCGGTCACACAGTCCTCTTCGCCGCGGCGGCGGCGGCCGTCTTCGGCGAGTTCGTCGGGCCGCAGGCGCTGCGCGCCGCACTCCGCAAGGCCGGCGAGCTCGCCGCGCCCGAGCGCGAGTCGCTCTTCTTCGGCCGCGCGCTGGCCCATGTCCAGGCCGCGTCGACGCCGACGGCGACGCCGAGGCCGAGCGATCGCCCATCCCCGGCGGGGAAGGTGGACGGGTGAGCGGGCCGGCATGCAGCGGGGCGGCGCGTCGCCCCGCTGACGGCAGGCGCGGGAGGCGCGCCTCGGTCGACGGGCGCGACGCGCGCCACGCGCCCGCGAGGGCGGTCTTCGGGATGTCCGGGCGCGCGCAACAGGGTTACAAGACGCGCGTGCGACCGACGAAGGAAGCGTCACCGTGAGCGCCGCAGCACTCCCTGACGCCGGGCCGCCCGCGTCTGTCGCGCCCGTCGAGCCCGCCGCGCCGCCCGCCGGCCGCCACCACGGGTCTGCCCCCAAGGGGCCGCTGAACCACCTCACGCACGCTGTCGCGCTGGTGATCCTGTTCGGGGTGCTCTACGCGACCACGCGCGCGGTCCCCCACGAGCAAGGCCCCGCGGGGGCAATCGCCTCGATCGGGTTCCTCCTGCTCGCGGGCACGCTCGCGAGCGAGCTCGTCGAGCCGCTCCGCCTGCCGCACCTCTCGGGATACATCCTCGCGGGCATCATCGCCGGGCCGCACGTCCTCAAGCTCGTCGATCACCATGCCGTCGAGGAGATCTCGCGGGTCAACGCGCTGGCGCTGGCGCTCATCGCGCTCGCGGGCGGCGCCGAGCTCCGGCTCGAGATGGTCAAGAAGAGCCTGAAGAGCCTCCTCTTGCACAACGTCGTCCAGACGGTGCTCGTCTTCGTGGCGCTGACGGGCGTCTTCTACGCGGCGCGCTCGCTCGTCCCGTTCGCGGCCGAGCTCTCGAGCACCGCGGCGTTCGGCGTGGCCGTCCTCTGGGGCGTCATCGCGGTCACCCGCAGCCCTTCGGCCGTGCTGGGCATCCTCTCCCAGACGCGCGCGACAGGGCCCGTCGCGATGAACACGCTCGCGTTCGTCATGACGTCGGACATCATCGTCATCGTCGTGACGGCGATCGCGCTCTCCACGGTGCGGCCGCTCATCGAGCCGGGCACGACGATGTCCATGCACGAGATCGAGCTCCTCGGCCGCGAGATCCTCGGGAGCATCTCGATCGGCACGACGCTCGGCCTCGCGCTCGCGGCCTACATGCGGCTCATCGGCCGGCAGCTCATCCTCGTGTTCGTGGCGCTCGGCTTCGGCGCCACCGAGGTGCTCCGCTACCTCCGCTTCGACGCGCTGCTCGTCTTCGTTGTCGCCGGCTTCGTCGTCGCGAACCTGTCGCAGCAGGGCGAGAAGCTGGTGCACGCCGTCGAGGACGCCGCGAGCGTCGTGTTCGTCCTCTTCTTCGCGACCGCCGGCGCGCACCTCGACCTGCCGTTGCTCAAGACGATGTGGCCGGTCGCGCTGCTCTTCGGCGCGTCGCGCGCCGTCGTGACCTTCGTCGCGAGCCGCATCGGCAGCCGCCTCGCGGACGACCCGCCGGTGCTGCGCAAGTACGCCTGGTGCGGCCTCATCTCGCAGGCCGGCCTCACGCTCGGCATCAGCATGACGATCGAGCGCGCGTTCCCGTCGATCGGCGCCGGCTTCGGCGCGCTCGTCATCGGTTGCGTCGCGCTGAACGAGGTGTTCGGCCCGATCCTCTTCAAGTACGCGCTCGACCGCACCGGCGAGACGGCGGTCGAGGCCTCGCGCGGCTCGCTGCCGAACATCGGGCACCGCGGGTGAGCCGCGGCCTGATCACGGCGTGAACCGCAGCGAGTAGCTCACCACGGTGGGGCCTCGCCGCGGCTTCTGGAAGTCGATCCGCTCGAAGACGCCGACCACGCAGCGCGTGAACGCCTCGCCCTTGAGCGCGGTCCGGGGCTTGCGCACCTCGGCCTTGCCGCCGTCCTTCTCGATGCGCAGGTCGATCCCGAAGTCTCCGCCCTTCGTCGGGTCCTCCGCGAGCGCGAAGCAGCGGCGGAACTCGTCGAAGTGCGGCGCGATCGAGCGCTTGATCGGCTCCTTCGTGTAGTCGTCGTGCGGCCCGCCGCCGATGTGCATCCCGATGTTCGCGACCTTCACCTTCGGGAGCGGCCCGGCGTCGGCGGGGGCTGCGGCGGGCGCCGCCGGATCGGCCGCGGCGCTCGCGGCGGGCGCCGCCGGATCGGCCGCGGCGCTCGCGGCGGGCGCGGCGGCGGAGCTGGCGGCGCTCGCGGAGGCGGCGGCCGCCGGCGCAGCGGGCGGCGATGGCGCGGCGCTCGCTGGCGCGGCCGGAGCCGCCTCCGCCTGCGGCGCGGCGCTGCCCTCGGTCGGGGGCGTGGCGCGGGATGAGCAGCCTGCTGCCGCGAGGGCGAAGGTGAGGGGAGCGGAGAGCGCGACGAGGAACGGGGCGGGACGGCGCATGATTGGCGCGCGAATCTACTGCGCCTCGCGCCGCTCCAGGAAGCGTGGACGGCGTTGCCCCGCACGATGTCCCCGGCGCGCCCGGCGCGCGAGCCCCGCGCCGGTCGCCTCGCGCTCCGTCTACGGCGCTGTCGCGCCCCGGCGCTTCCGGACGGCGTCGTTGTGCTCGTCGAGGCTCTCGCTGAACCGGTGGCGGCCCCCGCCTGCCGCCACGAAATAGAGGTATCTCGTCGCCGCGGGCGCCAGCACGGCCGCGATCGACGGCGCCCCCGGGTTCGCGATCGGACCGGGCGGCAGCCCCGGGTGCGCGTAGGTGCTGTAGCGGTTCCTCGGATCCCGCACCACGGCGGGCGTCGGCTTGCCGCCCGACTCGGCGCACGACGGCGCGTCCTCGGGCCAGGCGACGCAGCCGTAGAGCGCCGTCGCGTCGGACTGCAGCCGCCGCGATCGGAAGGTCGGATCGAGCAGCCGGTTCAGGAAGACGCTCGCGATGAGCGGCCGCTCCTCCTCGACGACCGCCTCCTTCTCGACGATGGAGGCGAGCGTGAGCACCTCGCGGCGCCCCCACCCGAGCGTCGCCTGCAGCGCGGCGAGCCCGTCCTTGCTCTGCGCCGCGAGGACGCCCCAGCGCCGGTCGGACTCGGCGACAAGGCGCCGCGCGACGTCGCGCGCGTCGGAGTCCAGCGCGAACTCGTACGTCGCGGGGAACAGGTACCCCTCCGCGCTCTCCGCCCCCACGGCGCCGCCGCGCTCGATGCCGAGCGCGTCGAGGAACGCGCCGTCGGCGGTCGCGGCGAGGAACGTCTTCTTGCCGGCGACGCGCAGCTTCTCCAGCCGGGCCGCGACGTCGAAGCGGTTCCATCCCTCGGGGATCGTGACCTTCGCCGTCGGCCGCCCCTCCGCGCGCGTGAGCATCTGCCGGAGCTCCCGCGGCGTCGCGCCCTCGAAGAGCAGGTGCGGGCCCGGCACGAACCCCTCGGTGCCGCCCGTCGCGCGCAGGTAGAGCGCCATCGCGCGCTCGCTCTCCACGAGCCCCTCGGCCGCGAGGAGCGCCGCCGCCTCGCCCGCGTCGAGCCCGTCCGGCCAGTTGATCTCCACGACGCGCCCCCGATCCGGGACCCTCGTGCGCCCGAAGCCGAGCACCAGCGCGAGGAGCGCCGCGCCCGTCAGCGCGATCGCGCCCGCGAGCCCGAGGAGGAGCGCCCGCACGCGCCGCGCGCGAGCCTGGGTCGGGCGCCGCGACGCCGGCGTGCGCTGCCCCGCGCCACGCGCGCGCCGCGCGGGGGTGGTCTTCCGGGTCGACGACGGGGGCTCGCGCGGCGGCGACCCCTGCGCGCCGTCGCCACCCGTCCGGCGGTTTCCCGGCCGGCTCGCCCTCGAACGAACACCCACCGCCGGGAGTCAAAACCCGAAAGCCGGACCCGTGTCAACGCCCCGCGCCGCCGGTCAGCGCGCCAGCTGGGCGGCGTCCACCTCGTTGCGCTTGACCGCGGCCTTGCCCTCGCGGGACTGCGTCGCCGCGGGCGCGGGCGCGGGGGCCGCCGGGGCCGCCGCGAAGCCGCCGGCCTTCGCGGGGCCGGCGGCGACCGGCGGCGGCGTGGCGAACGCCGGCGGCGCGGAGAAATCCGTGTTGGCCCGCTCCAGCGCGGCGAGCTGGCTCTCGAAGTCGACCGCCACGTCCTTCGCGCGGCTCGCCGGGGCGCTGCGCTTCGCCTTGTCGGCCGCGCTCCGCAGCGACCGCTGCTGCGCGTCGAGCTTGCTGCGCGCCTCGTCGAGGCGCCCCTGCTCGAACAGAAAGTTCGCCTGCTTCAGCGTCGCCGCCGTCTCGCTGCGCTGCACGCGGCCCGCGACAAGCGCGTCGAGCTCGCTCGCGTCGGCGTCGCGGTCCGCGATCGCGACCCCCAGCTTGCCCTGGCAGCGGGCGTCGGTCCCCGCGACGAGGTCGCGGTACGCGAGGCCGACGTCGGCGATGGCTGCCGCGCCGCCCTGCTCGCCCGCGAGCCCGCCGAGGCGCACCTTGAGCAGGACCGTCTTCACCTCCCCCGACGCGAACGCGCCGAGCGGCACGACGACCTGGCCGCCGGCCCTCCGGAACGGGCGATCGAACACCCGATCGAGCTCCACGCCCGGCGCGAGATCGATCGCGAGCTCCGCGCCGTTCGCCACGGACGCGGTGAGCTGCTCCGCCTCCGCCTCGAAGATGCGCGCGAGCGCGGCGTCGTTCTCGACGAAGTAGTGCCGGCCGTTCGAGTCCAGCGCGATCGCCGACAGGATCTTCTCATTGTAGTCCACGTCGACCCCGATGGTCGTGATGCTCACGCCGCGATCGCGCGCCCGCTGCGCCATCGCGCGGAAGCCCTGGATGTCGCGCACCCCGTGGTTGGCGTCGCCGTCGCTGAGGACGAGCATCCGGTTCACCCCGCCGCCCGTCTGGCCGAGCAGCGCGAGGCCCTCCTCGATGCCGCAGGAGATGCATGTGTCGCCCCCGAGCGAGATGCCGCGGACGCGCGCGAGGATGCCGCCGCGCGTGGCGGGCCCGACGGTCGTGGGCGGCACGACCACGCTCGTCCTCGTGTCGAACGTGACAACCGACACGACGTCGCCGTCGTTCAGGCGGCTCACGGCGGTCGTCGCCGCCTGGACGGCGTTCGCGAGGCGGGTGCCCTTCATCGATCCGGAGCGATCGATGACCAGCGACAGGTTTCCCTGCGCCTGCGACCTCGCGGGCGCCCCGTCGCCGCGGACCTCGAACATCAGGAACGTCTCCCGCGCCGCGCGGGGGAGGCGGGCGTGGCCGACGCGCCCTTCCAGCATCAGCCTCGACCCGGTGGTGAAGCGGCTCGCGTCGGCCGCCGCCGCCACGGCGCCGCCCGCGACCTCCGGGACCACGCGGGGCAGCTCGGCGACCACGTCGCTGGCCGACGCGGCGCTGCGGCCCCCGGACGGCACCAGCGAGTACACCGAGATGCTCGTGAGCATCATGCCGAGGGCGGAGAACAGGGCGACATGGGTCGGCTTCATGGCTCCTCCAGAGAACGGCCCGGGCCCGTCGATCTTACGACCGATGTTACGACCGATCGCCACGACCGATCGTGGCACGGGCTCACGGCGTGGGGACCGCGGGCGTGGTTTCTTGTACGTCGTCGGGCCTCGAACGATCTGACGGCTCCGCGATCGGCCGGACGCCGGCGGCGCGGAGGGCGCTCCAGGGCGGGATGCTCCCGATCAGGACGAGCACGGCGTCGCACGGGTGCGCCCGCGTCCCCGCCGGCGAGGAGAGGGTCGCCGCGAGCGCGCCGCCCGGAACGGCGGCGAGCGCGGTCACGTCGGTCTCGAGCTGGAGCGAGAGGCGGGATGCGGCCGCAAGTCGGCGTACTTCCTCGATATTTCGCGTCTTTCCGCGGCGGAACCCGCTGCCCCGGTACACGACGGTGACCTCGGTGCCCGGCTGGCGCGCCAGCGCGATGGCGGCCTCCATGGCGACGTCGCCGAGCCCGACGATGAGCACCCGGCTGCCCGCGAGGCTCCTGGCGTCGGCGAGGTGGTAGTACACGCGGCCCTCCACCTCGGCGGACAGCTCGAACGGAAGCCGGCGCGGCGACCCGCGCTGGCCGAGGGCGAGCAGCACGCGTCGTGCGCGGCGCTCGGCGCGCGGCCCGCCCTCGCGCGGCTCGGTGACGACGACGAAGCCGGCCTCGGCCTGCCTTTCGGCGCGCGCGCCCGCGTCGGACGATCGCTTGCCTGCGTCTGTCGATCGCGCGCCCGCGTGCGCCCCGCGCTCGACCGACACCATCCGGGTGTCCTGCACGATGGGGAGCCGCTCCTTGCGCACGATGCGGAGCCAGTGGGAGAGGAGCTCCTCCTTGGTCGACTCCTTGAGCCACAGCTTCCCGGTGACCGGCAGGTCGAGCGGCTGATCGAACACGAGCTTGCCGCGCGGGAAGCTCTGGATGCTCTGCGCCACGCTGCCCTGCTCGATCACCTCGAACGAGAGGCCGAGCTCCCTGGCGCGCAGCGCGGCGCTGATTCCGGCGGGGCCTGCGCCCACGATGATCAGATCGAGCGCCTGACCGCCCGCGCCGCCCGGGCCGGCCCGCCGCAGGTCCTCCGCGATGCGCGTCACCGCGTGCGCCCCCTGGTGGATGGCGTTCTTGATGAGCGGGAGTCCGGTGACGTCGCCGGCGAGGTACAGGCCCGGCACGTCGAGGCTCCCGAGGTCGTCGTCGAGGCGCGGCCGGTCGGCGATGGGCGCGCCGTCCTCGATGGTGAGCGACCCGTTGGGGCAGCGCTGCTCGCACAGCGTGAGGCCGCAGCACGCCTCGGGGCGGGCCACGACCGCGACGTACCGCTCGACGGCGAGCACGTCGTACGGGCACGCGTCGACGCACGCGTAGCAGCCGAGGCAGGTGGTCGTGTCGATCCGGGGCAGGCGCACGCGCGCCGCGGGCCGCAGCATCGCCTCGGGCGCCGCGCGGTCCACGCCGTCGCGCGCGCGCTCACGCGCATCGCGCGCGCGCCGCTCGCGCAGCGCACGGCCGCCGCGGGCGCCCGCGAACGCCAGCGCGGCGGCGGCCAGGCCCGCGCCCATCCAGAGCAGCGCGCGCGCGGCGTACGTGCGCCCGCCCGCGGCGCCGGCCGCGCCCGTCACGACCGGCAAGGCCGCGGCCGCGTCGCGCGCCGCGTCCCACGCGAGGGCGCGGTCCTCGGTGTGCTGGCCGCTGCAGACGCCGCCGCTCGCGCCGCCGCGGCCCGGCGCCGCGTCCGCGGGGAGGGCAGGGCGGTGCTCGTCGAAGCAGGTGATCGGGCGGGCGTCGCCGAGCGGCGCCTGCGCCGCGACGAGGCAGCGCGCGACCGGGTCGCGCGGCGCGGCGAGGTCGTGGCACGGCGCGCAGCTCCCCGCGGCGACGATCGCGACCGTGGCCGGCTGGCTCGGGCGGAAGGCGGTCCGCGGGAGCTCCACCTCGGCGCCCGGCGCGAAGCGCAAAGGCGGCCTCGCGGGGTCGAAGACGACGCCCTGGTCTGCGCGGTGGATGGGGTGGCACGTGGCGCAGCTCAGCGCGCCGCTCGCGAGCAGCGCCCCGTGGCTCCTGCGGGTCGATCCGTGGGCGCCGTGGCACCCCGTGCAGGCCTGGTCCATCGAGCGCGCGGCGCTCCGATCCCCCCGCGCCGCGGCGGGCTGCGGTGCTGCCGAGAGCCCGCGCGCCGCGGCGGGCGCCTGCTCCGCGTGGCACGACGCGCACGCGAGCCCCGCGCGCGCGTGGGGGAGCGACAGCGGCCCCGGCGCCGCGTGCCCGCCCGGCGGCGGGAAGAGCAGCGCCGCGGCGCCCGTCGCGACGGCGCCCGCCAGCGCGGCCGGCAGCACGCCCCGGAAGCGGGTCACGTCCGACGTCGACTCGGCGCGGCGCGCGGCGCGCCCCCGGACGACCTCCCGCGGCTGGGCGGCGCGCTGGCGCGGGTCGGAGAGATCGGCGCGGTAGAGCGTCCTCGATGGGTCGGGCGAGCGCGCCGCCCCGGCCGTCTCCGGGTCGCCTCCGGGCGGCGGGAGCGTCGAGCCCCGCCCGCCCGCGGGGCTAGAGGACCGTGACATTCAGTCGATAGAAGAAGGTCGCGTTCGGGACGAGATCCGCGGCCCGGATCCTTACGTGGTAGGTGCCCGCGGCGAGGTCGCTGGCCGAGGCATAGGAGCAATAGCCGACCCCCGTGTCGTCGTCGGCGACGATCACGGTGGCCCCGTCGGTCCCCAGGATCTCGACGTGGCTGTCGAGCAGCCCGTTCATGCACGCGCCCGTGCCGTTGTCGCTCACGTTCACGTGGATCGTCGAGCTCGGCCCCGGCACCTGCACGGCGATCACGTCGACGTCGCCCGCGGGGGCGATCTCCGCGAGCCAGGGGGACGCGTAGGCGTTGGCCTGCGCGGGGGTGCTGTTCGGCTCTGTCTCGTCGAGCTCGAAGCGGCACGTCGGGCTGCACCCGTCGAGCGCAGCCGTGTTGCCGTCATCGCACTGCTCGCCTTCGGTGAGATTGCCGTCCCCGCACGCTTCCTCGACGAGCGTCACCTCGAGGCCATAGGGAAACGTCGGAGGCCCGCCGGACCCCGCCGTGACGCGCACGTAGTAGTCGCCCGCCGCGAGCGACGGCGCCACCGCGCGGGCGCACAGGCCGGTCTCTCCGCGGTCGCGCCGCACGATGGTCGCGCCGCTGTCGTCCAGGATCTCGATGACGCTGTCGAGCCGGTGGTTGAGGCAGTCGTTGCTCGTGACGTCGGTGGTCTCCGCGATGAGGACCGTCGGGCCGCTCGGCACGGTGACGCGCACGACGTCCTGATCGCCCGCCGGATCGATGGAGCCGAAGAACGGCGCGGCGTGGGTGTTGGCCGTGGCCAGGGTGTTGTTGGGCTCGACCTCGGTCGGCTCGATCCGGCAGTCCTCGTCGCAGCCGTCGTCCTCCTCGTCGACGGGGTTGTCGCACGCCTCCGTCGAATCCTGGATGCCGTCCCCGCAGACGGTCTGGCGGCTGCGCACGCTGAGGGCGAACGGCCCCGTCTGGCCCTCGTCCGCTCCGGTGACGACGATGTGGAACGCGTCGCCCTCGCGGACCGGCACGGTGAGCCGGTTGTCGATCCCGGGGCCGACGCTGACGTTGCCGCATGCGACCGTCGTCGCCGCGTCGGCGCAGGCGCCGCGCAGCACGGCCAGGAGCCTGGCGTCCGTCTCCGGGACCAGCACGACGTCGAGCAAGCCCGTCGCGGCCGCGGTGAACGTGTACGCGACGCCCGGGCCGCTCGCCATGCAGCCGCTGTCGATGACCGCGTGGCCGCTCGTGTCGCCGGTCGCGGCCGCGGGGTCCGGGAGCGCCACCGGCGCGGCGCACATGTCCGCGCAGGCCGCCTCGCACGCCGGATCGCCGCAGTCCGCGAGGCCGTCGAGGTCGTTATCCTGGCCGTCCTGGCACGCTTCGGCGCTCGAGCAGCGCGACGCATCGACGGCGCAGGCGGCGCTGCACTGGAGCTCGCCGCCCTCGAACCCGAGGCTCTGGCAGCTCGCGCCCTTGAGATCGGCTTCGTCGCACGCCTCCTCCGCTTCGGCGACGCCGTCCCCGCAGGCGACCGGGGGGGCGCCCCCGCCTCCGCCCTCGCCGCCGCCGCCCTCGCCGCCGCCGCCTTCGCCGCCTCCCCCGGTGCCGCCCGAGGACGACGGGGGCCTCGGCCGCGGCCTGTCGTCGTCGCCGCACGCCGCGATCGTCCCCGCCGCGGCGCAGAGCAGCGCGGCCGCCGTGATGCTGCGCCTCACTCGGAATCCGGACATGAATACGTGATCTCCCAGTCCTGCACCTGGACCCCGCCCCCGCCGGTGCTCGTCGGGTTGAGCGTCATCTGGAGCTCGAGGTACTCCCGTCGCGCGTCGGGGAGCTCCCCGAGCGCGTCGAAGAGATCGATCGCGCACATCGGCATCGAGCTCTCGTCGCACACCTGCGTGTCGGTCGGCACGGCGTGCGCGGTCGCGACGATCGACTCCGACGCCGAGCCGAGATCCGCCGTGTTGTCCGCCGTGCGCATCCGGAACTCGACGCTCGAGTCGCCCGGGGTCGTCGTCCTGTACCTGAGGTACCCCCACTGGGTCTTGGTCCCGGGGGGGCAGACGCCGTGGTACCGCTCCCAGGCGGTGGTGATCGGCGTGAGGCTCGTCGTCACGCACGGCACGATGGCCCGGACCTTCCCGCCCGGGTTCTCGCGGATCGAGGAGCAGGTGGTGGGGCAGAGCTTCACGCTCGTGTTCGTCGCGTCGGCGAAGTACCAGCCGCCGCCGGCGCAGTTGCCCGCCCCGGTCCGGCGGGTGAGCGTGGTCTCGGCGCCGGTGCCGCTCACGTGAACGACGGACACCGACGCCGGGTCCGCGACGCCCGCGAGAGGGACCGTGACGTCGCACGGCAGCGCCTGGCCGCGGATCGAGACGAGCGCGTTGAGGAGGCCGCCCTGGAGCGCCGATCCGGTAGTGAGGTTGTACGCCTGTCCGCCGCCCCGGGCCGCGATGAGGTTGATGATCTCCGCGTTGGAGTTGCCGAACCCCACGGCGTGCACGCGGACGCCGTAGTCCTGGAAGGCGCGGCGCGCCAGCTCCCCGATGTCGTTGGGGACGGTGTTGCAGTGCGACGGGATGCCGTCGGTGACGAGGACGACCGCGACCTCCTCCTCGGGATGGGCGTTCTTGTAGTTGATCGCCCACGTCGTGGCGCCGTCGAGCGCCGGGTGCATCGGCGTGTCGCCGTTGGGGGTCGGGAAGTTGATGAACGCCTGGTCGAGCTTGAGCTCCTGCTGATCCCCCATCGCCGCGGACTCTTCCATCAGCCGGTTGGCGGGGGAGCCATCGAACGGGACGAGCGGCAGCGCGCAGCCGCCGCCGCCCGTGCCCGGGAGGGGGCACCAGTTGTCGTTGCACGGGCCCGGGTTGTCGAGCGGCCAGAACCTGAAGGCGATGCCGAGTCCGGCAGACGCCGGATCCCTGAAGAACGCCTTGAGCGCGTCGGTCGCCGGTGTCCAGCGCGCGGAGCTCGGCGAGCCCATCGAGGTGGATCGATCGAGCGCCACGAACAGGGTCACCGGCCTGATGAGCGACACGCTGGCCGTGGCGATGCAGCCAGGCGACTCGCACATGGCCGATTGATGGATGCTCCCGTTGTTGGCGCACTGGCACTCGGCGACCACGCCGTCGGGGTTGACGATGAGCTCCATGCCGTCGGCGAGGCCGGTGCAGCCGGCCACGCTGATGCACTCGCCCGGGGCGATCGGCTGGGCCGTCGTGCAGGCGACGGCGCCGCCGGTCGGGCTGCACGCGTCCATGATCCGTCCCGGGGCCGAGGAGGGGAGCTGTCCGGCGCCGGCCGGATATCTGTGGATCTCGATGCCCGCGGGGGCGGGGGTGTTGCCGCGGTTGCAGACCGGGATCGTGCCGCCGCAGGGCACGCCGAGCGTCAGGTCCACGCCGGGGCACGCCGGGTTCGTCTCGTTCGGCGCGTAGGACTTGCAGAGGCCCTGCTGCGGGCAGTCCTTGTTGCAGAGGCTCTTCGCGAGCTCCACGCACTGATCGGTCCACTCCGCCGTGCAGCAGCTCGACATGCTCGCGCAGACCGCGCTGACGCATGTGCCGCACTGCGCCGCGTTCAGCGGCGGCCCGGCGTAACACTCGTCGTGCGCGCACGTCGCAGTGGGCGCATCCTCGCAGTCGGCGCCGCAAAGCTCCTCGGCCAGGGCCACGCAGGAGGCGCCCCACGTCGGGGTCGTGGTGGGGCACGTCTTGCCACATTGTGCAGGGACCAGGCCCACGCACGTCGCGTTCCATACGCCCGTGCAACTGCCCGTGAGGGAGTCGCGGGTCGTTCCCGCGGGACACCCGCTGAAGGGCTCGATGCAGACGCCCGGGTCGATGCAGAAGCTGTCCGCTCCCACGAGGGTCAGGCAGTCCGCGTCCGACTCGCAGGTGATCTCGCAGCACTGGGGACGGGCGGCGCAGATGTTCGCGATGCATGGATCACCGCAGGTCGGCGTCATGTTGGTCGCCGGGCCGCTGTATGCATAACAGGCGTCATGCCCGCAGTCCGCCGGTATTACCGTCTGCTTGCAGCAGCTCGGGTTCGCGTCGCAGACCTTCGTGACGCAGCCGCTGCAGCTCGACAGCAGCGCGGAGCCGGTCGCGCACGGACTGTGGCCGCACGCGCCGCGAGCGGGGTTGTCGCAGTACTGGTCGAACTGGCAGTCCTCGGCGGTCGTGCACGGCTGGTGCGTGCCCTGCCGTGCCACGGTCTGGGGCAGCTCGTTGATGTCCCCGACCGACCACGGGTACGTGACGCCGGCCCCCGAGAGGTCGATGGGCCCGCCGTCCGGCAGCTCCTCGAACGACTGGCACGTCGGGTCGCACGGGTTGGTAGAGCACAGGCCCCCGTCGGAAGCCTCGGAGTTGGCGAACGGGCGATACCCGCTCTCGCCGCTCCCCCGCGGCGCCGCCCCGAACGGAGAGCGCCGCATCGTCATCGACCCCTGGCAGCTCCCGTAACGCCCGCCCTCGCAGCGCCGGACGCCGTCCAGGCACGTCAGCACGCCCTCGTGATCACCGACGGTGACGTGACACTCCAGCTCTTCGCCGTCCTCGCACGGGTCGCCTTGGCCCGTGTCGGGGCCCGTCCCCGCGTCGGGCCAGCTCGCCCCGTCGTCGGGCCCCTGAAGGCCGCTGTCGTCTCCGCTGCACGCTCCGGCGACCACCGCCGACGCCGTGAGCAGCGTGACGAGCAGCATCGCTCTCGGCGCCCACGCCTCGGCGGAGCCTGATCGGGAGAGCGCTCCCATCCACTTGGTCGAGGGACCAGCCATCGGCTTCTCTACCTTCCACTGGGGTGCTGACGAGAAAATTGTACCTGGGCGCAGAAGGCAAAGTCCAGGCCTGTCGCTGGCGAGCCGACGGCTGCCCAAAACACGGTCGCAGCGCCCGCGCGCGGTTCCCCACGCGCGAGGCGCCGCGGTCGGCGAGGCGCGCGACGCACAAAGAAATGCCGTGCCCCGCAACGATTTCATAGCGAGTCCGGCCCGCCGCCGGTGTTCCGCCGCGCGGCGCGGCTGCGGTCGTGTGGGTCGGCGTGCGCGCGCTCATCGGGGCACGCTGACCGCCGTGATCGCGTGAAGCACGAGCAGCGCGGCGGCGACGCCGAAGGTGATGATGTGCGCCGGCAGCCCTCCGCGGAGCGCGGCGAGGAGCGCGCGCTGGGCCGGGAGCGCACGCAGCTCCACGGCGAGCCGGATGAGCTCGGCCAGGCCGGCGAGGCGCTCCGCGCCGCGCCCTTCGAGGACCTCGTCGATGCGGGCGCGCAGCGCGCGCTCCTCCTCGCGCAGG
The DNA here is from genome assembly GCF_051519835.1 of Sorangium sp. So ce176. NCBI lineage: Bacteria > Pseudomonadati > Myxococcota > Polyangiales > Polyangiaceae > Sorangium > Sorangium sp. So ce176. The sequence goes on along the minus strand of NZ_CP150371.1, from coordinate 5,969,019 downwards.
CCGCGCCCCGAGGCGAGGAGCGCGAGCGGGCCGAGGGGGCTCTGCGCGTAGGGCACGAGGATCTTCTCGACGAGCTTCTTGACCAGCTCGCTGCGCCCGCTCACCCCGCGGTAGAAGCGGTCGAGGAGCTCGCGGCGGGCGGCGGCGAAGTCCTCGGGGAGCGCCGCGGTGCGCTCGATCCGGGCGAGGCGCCGCGGCGCGAGCCGGTAGGCGACCGCCGTGAACGCGCCCGCCGTCGCGGCGGCCCAGAAGGCGAGGTGCAGCGCCGCGCCGAGCGTCGGGCGGCCGGACCGCGGCCACGGCGCGTGCGCGAGCGCGAGGCCGGCCGTGACGAGGCCGATCGCGAGGTGCCCGGACAGGTGCGGACGCAGCCGGCTCCTCACGGGCGCGGCGTCGCCGCGCTCCTTCGTCGCGGCGTCGCGCCGCCTGGGCCGCATCCACACCCACTTCCCGGCGCGCTTCGGAACCGCGTAGAGCAGGAGCAGCGCCATCCCCACCGCGGCAGCGACGCCCGCCGACAAGGCCGCGCCCTCGCCGGGCCGCGCTGCGTCATCGGCGCGCGCGTGCGCCGCGAGCCCCGCCGCGCCGAGCCCCGCCGCGGCGATCGCGCTCCCGGCGAGCAGCGCCGCGTCGCTCCGTCCCGCGCCGGCGCGCTCCTGCTCGCGCCGCGCCCCGCCGAGCAGATCGCGCACGTCGGCGATCTCCTCCGCCGGGTTGACGCGGAAGATCGACCCCGTGGGGCAGGCCTTCACGCACGCCGGCCCGTCGTGATCGCGGCAGAGATCGCACTTCACGGCGATGTCCGGGGAGCCCGCGCCGCCCGGGCGCGGCGCGTCCGCGGGCCGCGGCGCCATGGCGATGTTTTCCCACGGGCACGCCTTGGCGCAGGCGCCGCAGCCCGTGCAGAGCGCGTCCCGGATGAACACCTCGCCTCCGGTATCCTTGCCGATGGCGCCGGTGGGACACTCGATCATGCACGCCGGGCTCTCGCAGTGCTGGCAGGAGTTCGGCAAGAGGAGGCTCCGCGGCGCCTCGTGCCGCGCGGCCTGCGGCGCGTCGTCGACCCGCGCGAGCACCTTGTCCCCGCGGCGCACGAGCCGCGAGACCCCGTGCACATCGGCGCACGACCACGCGCAGTGCCCGCAACGGGCGCACGTCTCCAGGTCGATGACAAGGAGCGACCGCGCGACCTGCAGGCGATAGAGGTCCCTGAAGACGTGCGCTGTGTGATTGCGCGCCTGGCCGGCGACGATCGCCTCCTGGGCGGCGCGCTGCTCGCCGGTGATGCGCCGGAGTCGGGGGATGAGATCGGGGTGCTTCCGCGCGAGGAAGGCGAACGTCTTCGCGGGCACCGAAAGGAGCGTCGCGGCGCCGCTCGCCACCGCGCTCGCCGCCCGACTCCGTCCCTCGTCGAGCTCGACGTCCCCGAAGAAATCACCTCGGGTGAGATACGCGCGCACATGAATCCGATCTCCGTCCTCGGTCTGGATCTGCACCATCCCCTCGGCGATGAGCCACAGCTCCGCCGCCGGGTCGCCGGCGCGATAGACGGATTGGCCGCGCTCGAAGCGCCGATGACTCACCGCGTCAAGGACGATCTCGATGTCTTCCGGGTCGAGCGCGCGCGTGAAGGCGAGGGTGCCGAGGAGGTCGCGCGTCGCGCTCCTTCGCAGCGCGCGCTCGAGCTTCTCGGCGATCTCGGCCTTTCCGGAGCGCCCGGCGGCGCGGCGGAACAGGTGGACGGGGATCTCCGCGAGCACGCTCTCGGCGAGCGCGACTGCGGTGGTCCTGCGCGACATCCCCACGACCGCCTCCTCGCCGAGGACATCGCCCACAGCGGCGGTGCGCACCTCGGTTTCGCGATCATCTCCGCGGCGTGTCGCGCGCAGCGCGACGCGCCCCGACGCCACGACGAAGAAGGCGTCGCCGGCGTCGCCGGCGCGATAGGCGGCCTCGTCCGGCGCCAGCGCGCGGAGCCGCCCCGCCTCGGCGATCTCGCGCCGGGCGCGCTCGTCGAGCCCTCGCAGCAGCGGCGCGTCGAACACCCCCGGCGGCCATGCGCGAGGGCGTTCCGATCCCGCGCCGCGCACGTCGCCGCGCGTGTGGTCCGATGAGGGCATCAGCGCAGCTCCCCGCCGCCGAGCGCGGAGGACCGCGCCGGTAGACCTCGTCCCGCGGCGCGATCGACGCGCGATCCGCGCCGCGGACCGAGGTCAGCAGGAGCGGCGGGAGGAGGCCGTGTCATGGCGCCGGACACCGTCGCTTCATACCATCGCGCATCAGATATCTTGTGGGACGACATGGTCTTACGTCACGTTCGACGCTGAAGAAGCGTGAAAAATTGGACGAACGTCCCGAAAAATCCTTGACACCCAAGCCGATTATAGGGAATATCCATCCTGCTAGACTCGGCATCTTCGGCGCCAGGGTTCGTTTGATGGTTCGGCATGAAATGACTAGCATCTGTTCCAGAGTGCACATGCAATGTCATTCGAAATCAACGAGGTAGATGTATGAGTAGGCGCACGACGAGTTTGGCTGTTGCATCCCTGGCTGCCGCGTCCTTGATCACGCTCGGTTCGGCGTCCGCGAGCGCCAAGGACCACGCGGATTGGGCCCTCGAGTTCCTCGACCACACGGAGCCGGAAAAGAACCTGTCCGGGACCGACCCTTGTTACATGAACTGGGAGTCGGAGCCCGACCCGTCGCTCGACGGCAGCCTCGTGCCCGGGGAAGGCATGGGGGCCTGGGCCTCCATGACCAAGGGCGCGTGCCTCTTCACGCTGACGCTGCAGAAGTCGATGGGGTACACCCGGAACGACATCAAGCGGCATTGGCAAAAGTACAGCCCGACGTCGGAAGAGTACTTCGACAAGATCAACGCGAGTCCGGCGCTCGGCGCGCCCCCTCCTGCGCGGGAGACTTTCTTCCGCCGCGTCACGCGGGCGGTCGACATCGAGAAGGGCGATATTCTCGTCATCGACAAGAAGGTCGAGATCGATCCGGTGACAGGCATGCCAGTGATCGATCCAGTGACAGGCATGCCAAAGGGTTACGCCGGCCACACCGTCATCATCACGGGCGCGCCGAAGGAGATCCTGGTGCAGGTCAACCCGCGCTACTCGGGGACGAAGCAGTACGCCGTGCCGATCGTGGACTCGACGGAGACGGCGCACGGGTGCAACGAGGCGTACAAGGACAGCCGCTGGAGCGGGGACTGCAGCGACGGATCCATGACCCCGGGCATCGGGAAGGGCTTTATCCGCGTGTACACCGACTCGCTCACGGGCATCCTGCTCGGCTACACGTGGAGCGTCACGTCGTCGATGACGAGCTACTACTCGCCGTCGAACCGGCCCTACCGGATCGGCAGGCCGTTCAAGCTGATGGCGCCGCTCCCGACCGAGCCGCCCCCGCCCCCTCCCTGATCGCCGGGGCCGCTCTTCTCGATCACCGCGAGCTGAGCCTTTCAGCTCCTGACCAGCGAAGCCCTTACCCCGCGGGCCGGGGTAGGGGCTCGCCCCTTTTTGTCCGCCGGCCCGTCGGCAGGCCTGCCTCTCCTGTCGCTCCATCGCGGTGGCCTCCTCGGCTCAGGGGATCTCGACCTCGGCCCGCGCGAGCTCGACGACCTCGAGGCGCGCGAGCATCGACTCGGTGACCAGCGGGCCTGTCGGCCTGAGGCCCCGCCGCGCCTGCTCGCGCTCGTAGGCGGCGAACGCGCGGATCAGGAAGGGCGGAAACGCCCGGAAGAGCAGCCTCGCCTCGGCCCGGAGCGGGCCGCGCCGGTTGCCGACCGGGAGTTCGTACGTGTAGCGGATCGGCACGCCGGGCGGCACGGAGCGCGTGTCGATGATCGCGTCCGGCCCCTTGACGGCTCCGCGGCTCGCGTCCAGCGCGCCGACGGGAAAGTACGTCTCCAGGAAGGCGTTGTGGCCGGTGAGGTTCGAGCCGCACGCCCCGGTGTCAATGTCGTAGTCGCCGTCCGCGAACCGGTCGGCGTGGTGCAGGCCCTGGCCGGGCCCGGGCTCGCACGCGCCGTCCGCGGTCACGACGCCGATGCAGCGGACGCAGCGCAGAAACCCGTTCTGGAAGTTGATGAGCCCGCGTCCCCGGAACGAGGTCCCGCCGAGCCGTGGAGGTGGATTCCACAGAGGGGCATCCGATCCGTCGCGCACGTCGGCGCCGAACAACCCTCCTTGCGCGCCCGCCCCCCGGAAGGGATTGTTCGCGTCCGGGTCGGTCGTCACCCGGGCGAACACCTTGTCTCTCAGGTCCTCGTCGGCGCGGTCGACCCGGCCAACCTCGTAGAGCACCCGCCCGTCTCCACCCCTGACAACGAGGTGCACCCAGATCTCGCGCTCCTGGCTGAAGCCGGCCGGCACCTTGTGCCCGGCGCCGATGTTCTCGATTTCCATCGGGATCTCGACGCGCTCTCCGGCCGCTCCCGCGCGCCGCGGGGCGCCGAGATCGAAGCGGAACGTGTGGCGGAGGAGCAGATCGCGGCGGCGCCGGGCGCTCGCGGGGATGCCGTGCACGTCGAGCGACGGCTCATCGACGAGCGCCTCGGGGAACTCGTCCGACAGCGGCACATCCACGCCGGAGAAGTAGTGGGTCGCGACGTCCGCCGGAGCGGTGGAGTGATCCGCGACACGCCCCCGCGGCCGCGACCCCGGCGGGCGGGGGGAGAAGCGCGTTCCGGGCGGGCACTCGGGATCTCCCGCCGGCGGCTGCGCGGCGCCCGACGCGGGAGCCGCCTCGCAGACGCCCGGGTAGGTGCTCATGTGGCAGTCCTGGCAGGTGGCCGCGCGGCGGCCCGCGCGCTCCTCGGATCGCGCCCAGTCCGACCACTCGGTGTAGGCGTTGCGCAGGCGCTTGAAGTGCTCGCCCCGCGCCGCGGCGAGGCTGTCGGTGCCGAAGAGGCGCACGTCGTGGCACGCGCCGCAGAACTCGCTCGATCGCAGGTAGGCCTTCGCGCTCGCCGACGGCCTCCCGTGCACGATGGGGTCGTCGCCGCCCGCCGATCCCGCCGACGGCCGCCCGGCGCGCCCGTCCGGGCGCTGGCCCGCGGTGAGCAGGAGCTCCTCCGGGCGCAGGTCGTAGCCGCTGTTCGCGATGCCGAGCAGGCCGCGCGCGTCCTCGGGGCGCGCCGGGAAGACGGCGCCGGTCACGAAGGACGTCCACGTCGGGTTGCCCTGGTAGCCGAGACGCCCGCGCGGGCCGACGGGGCCGTGCACCTGATGGCAGAAGCCGCAGGAGATCCCCTCCAGGCCGCGGCGCGTGAGCAGGTCGCGCACCGGCAGGCGCGCGCGGGGATCGCCGCCGGGGCGGCCGTCCCACGCGGGCATCGCGGCGTCGAGGTTCTCCGCCGGGCTGTGGCAGTTGACGCACCAGTGCTCGCCGCCCGAGCCGGTCACCGCGACGCCGCTGCCCCTGTCGCGGCACGCGCGCGCCGGATCGACCTTGCGGAGGATGCCCGCGCCGTGCGGGCAGTCGGCGTCGCGCCCTACCTGCTCCTCGATGAGGCTCTCCAGCGCGTTGAAGAGCGGGCTCTTCACCGAGTGCGCCATCACCGAGCGGCGCCACTCCGCGGCCTGGCGGCCGTGGCACGCGGCGCAGTCCTCCGCCGCCGTCTCCTGCTGCGCGAGCGGCGCGACAGGCGCCACGGCGACCGTCCGCGGCGCCGCCCGCTCGGGGGCGCCCCGCGTGAGCGCGAGCGCTGCCGCCGCGACGAGCGCGCCGGCCCCGACCGGCGCGAGCGGCCACAGCCGCGCCGCCGCGCCGCCGCGCTCGTGGCGTCCGCGGGACGGGCGGCGAGCGCGCGCCTCGACCCCGGGCTCGCGCCCGCGCGGCGCGGCGGCGGTCCTGCTGGCCTCCGCCGGCGCGGCGGTCCTGGCCTCCGCCGGCGCGGCGGCAGACCCGTCCTCGGTCGACGTGGCGGCGCGCCGGGAAGCCCGCGCGCCGTGCGTCGCCCGCGCCGGCGGGGGCTCCTCGAGGAACCCCCCCAGCGTGTCGACGATCGCCTCGGCGCGCGACGGCCGCCGCGCGGGATCCGGGTGGAGCAGCCGCAGGGCGTAGCCCTGCAGGCCGGCGGGGAGCGAGGCCGCGACGCCCTCGACGAACGGCGGGGGCTCGCGGTGCGCGGCCTCGCCGAGCGCGTGCCGCAGGCCGGCGCCCGCGAACGGGTGCTCTCCCGCGAGCAGGCGGTAGAGCACGAGGCCGAGCGCGTAGCGGTTCGCGGCGCTGTCCCACAGCGCGCCGTCGGCCTGCGCGGGCGGCGTCCAGAGCGGCGGGATCGCCGACGAAACGCGCGCTCCCTCGGGGCGCGGCTCCGGGGCGGCGCCGCGGCCCGCCTGTCCCCCGACGAGCGCCGCGACGAGCGCGTCCGCGGGCAGCGTCACCTGGCCAGCGTCGTCCACGAGGATCGCGTCGGGCGAGAGCGGCCCGGGGAACAGGCTGGCGCGCTCGCAGGCGGCCAGCGCGCGGCCGATCGCGATGGCGAGCCGTAGCGCCTCCTCGAACGGAAAGGGCCCGCGCCGCGCGCGCATCCGATCCGACAGGGAGGCGCCCGCGAGCCTGCGCACCAGCCAGACGGGCGCGCCGTCCGGGCGCGCCGCCGCGGCGCCCTCGCCCTCGGCTGCCGCGTCGACGCCGCCGTCGATGAAGCCGCCGATGCCCGCGCCGCCGAGCGACAGGAGGCGCGCCGCGACGGCCTCGCGCTCCGGCCCTGCCGGGCCGCCCTGGTCCGCCCCGCCGAGCCGCCACAGCTCCTCTGCTGCGCCGCAGCGCCATCGCGCGGCGCGCCCGATGGCCGGCAGGGGCGCGCCTTCCGTGTAGCCCGCCTGCTCCGGCGACGCGCGTCTCACCGCGCCCCCGCCGGCGGGGCCGGCGTCGCCACGCTGTCGGGCGGCTCCGGCGCGCCGTTCGCGGAGCGCAGCGCGTAGGTCCCGAGGCCCGCGAGCGCCGACAGCGCCACGACGATCGCGATCGCGAGCCCGGACGGGACGTCGCGCGTCCTGTCGATCTGCTCGACGAGCGCGATCGTATCGGCGCGCGGCGCGCCCGTCCCGTCCGCGTCGCGCGCTGCTCCCGGCGCGCTCGCGCGTCCCGGCGCGCTCGCGCGACCCTGGTCTCCGGTGCGCTGCGGCGCGCTCGCGCGACCCTGGTCTCCGGTGCGCTGCGGCGCGCCCGCCGTCGTCGCGTGCTCGCCGCTCGTCGCGGGGCGCGGCGCGCTCGCGGCCGTCTGGAACGGCTCCAGCCGGTCCACGATGTCCTGCGCGAGGTACGGCCGATCCTCGGGCGCCTTCTCGAGCAACTGGAAGAGCAGCTGCTCGACGCCGCGGGGCAGCCCGCGCCGCACGTCGTCATCGAGCGGCGGGGGCTCTGCCGTGCACTGCAGGTTGAGCAGCTCCCGCGGCGAGGCCGACTGGAACGGCGGGCGCCCCGAGAGCGCCTCGTACAGGATGAGCCCGAGGCAGTAGAGGTCCGATCGGTGATCGATGGACCGCGCGTCGATCTGCTCCGGGCTCATGTACTGCAGGGTGCCGACGCTCTGCGTGTTGGTCTGGTTCATCGCCTCCACGACCTTGGCGATCCCGAAGTCCATCACCTTCACGCCGCCGTCCTTCTGCACCATGATGTTCTCGGGCTTCAGATCGCGGTGGATCACCGGCGGCTCTTGCCCGTGGGCCGCGGCGAGCGCGCTCGCCACGCTGGCCGCGATCCGCACCGCGTCCGGCCAGGGCAGGCGGCCGGCGGCGCCGAGCACCGCGCGCAGCGTCTGGCCGTCGAGGTACTCGAGCACCATCACGAGCTCGCCGGAGGCCTCGATGCTGGCGAGGCTCCGGACGATGTTCGGGTGCTCGAGGTGCGCGAGGATCTGCATCTCGTTCAGGAAGAGCCGCCGTCCCTGCTCGCTCCGGGCGAGCTCCGGGCGGAGCACCTTCAGCGCGACGCGCCGGCGCGACAGGCGCTCCTCGCCCTCGTAGACCTTGCCCATCCCCCCCTCGCCGACGAGGCGTCGAACGAGGTACTCGCCGATCTGCTCCATGCGCGCCGTCTCCTCTCCCCGACCGGGGCGTCTCTTCTACGCGCGACCCGGGCCCAGGGCTTACACCCTCGAATTGCTGCGCGTCGATGGAGCGGCGCGGTGGTAGAACCGGGACCATGCTCCCACGTTCAGCCTCGCTCGCTCTGGCAGCGATCCTGGCGCTCGTGGTCCCGGCCTGCTCGCGGACCGTGGCGGAGCCGGAGCCCGAGCCGCCGCCAGCGGTCTCCGGCGGGCCGGTCGTCGCGCCGCTCGCGTGGGATGTCCCGGCGTCCTGGTCGGCGCTCGAGGTGCCGCGCGCCGGCCCGCGCAAGGCCCTCTACAAGGTGCCGCGGGTGGCGAACGACAAGGAGGACGCCGAGGTGCAGGTCCTCTGGTCTGGCCTGGGGAGCGACGGAGACGTCGAGGCGAACTTCAAGGAGTGGTTCGCGCAGTTCGACGGGGACGTCGGGGCGAAGGCCAGGCGAGCGTCGTTCGAGGTCCGCGGCATGCGGGTCGAGACGGTCGAGGTCGTCGGCACCTACACGATCGCGCTCGGGCCGAAGGCGGGGGCCGGCAGGCGCGCCCCCGTGGAGATGGTGAAGGACGGCTACCGTCTCCTCGGCGCGGCCGTGAGGACGCCCGATCGCGGGAACTGGTTCTTCAGGGCTGTCGGTCCGGACGAGACGCTGCAGTCGGCGCGCTCGGCGTTCCAGCGTCTGCTCGAGTCGGTCCGGTAGAGGGTCGCGCGGCCGCGCCAGCGCTGCCTCGTGGGTTGCGCAAGCGCGCCCCGGTCAACGGTCACGTCGCGCGCGTCGCGCGCGTCGCCGCGCCGGGCCGCTCGCTGCGGGCTCCGCGCCCGTGGTACGTTGCGCGCCATGGACGACCGAAAGCGCGACGTGCGCACGCCGGCCGAGATATTCCGCACCGAGGCGGAGGCCGAGGCGGAGAACCACCGGCGCTGCGAGGAGAGCAAGCACCAGCTCGCCAACCGCTGTCCCGAGTGCGGCAGCCTGGGCAGCATGGAGCTGGTCGACGGCACCCTGCGTTGCATCGACTGCGATGAGGTGGTGGCCGCAGCCCGCCAGCTCTCCGGCTTCGGCCGCCGCTGAAGCGCTCCGCTCACGCGCGTTCACGCATGGCGGACACCCGCCGGAAGCGGTAAAGCCGGCGCCGGACAGAAAATCGTCAAGTAAACTTGCTTTCCTGATGATTTTCAGTCGAAGCCGTGACTATTCTGCGAACATCGGTGCATTCGCGCCCTGGCCAGTTTTCGACCCCGGGCAGGGTGCACGGAAGTGCAGGCTAGCCAGCCAGCCGGGGCGTGACAGCCGGACTGAAGTGTTGCAAGGAGCCCGAGATGAAGCAGATCGCAGCGGAGAGCTCGTACCACGCGCCACGGGAGACAAGCCAGGCATCCCGGGCGACGACGGCACGAGGCGCGAGCGGAGGGCTGCTCATCCTGATGATCGAGGACAGCGCGATCACGAACTTCGGTCCTGCAAAAGAAAGTGAGCTGGTAAACAGCCCGCGCCGGTCCCGTCCGAAGCGTTGACAAGAGGCGTCGCAGCCCGGGTTCTGCCCGGCTCCCCGCGCCGAGCCCGCTTCGCGCCGACAAGCGCTTGACCCCCGCCGCGCGACGATCGCGCGCGACACGTACAGTGCGGCCAGCGCGAGCACGACGCGCCGTGAGGCCAGCGCGGGCGGCATGCGCGTCGGCTGCCGGGTTGCCGTTTTTTCGCCCCCTCCGCTGAATCGTGGCACCTCGTCGGTGTGGACACCCGGGGAACGACGCGGAAAACCATGGTCCTGGCGCTCGCGGCTGCCGCTCTCGGCGGCGGGGCGCTCGGTTGGCTCGGCTGCAGCGACCCACGCGACGCCATCGAGCGGATCGCCCGGGAAGAGCCCCCCGCGCTGAGCCGCGTGGCCCAGGCGGGGCCGGGCGGCGACACCGAGGGGCAGGCGACCGCGGCCGCGCCCCGGGGCGCCTCGCCGGAGGCGGCGGAGCAGGGCCGCAGCGACTCAGGCCGCCTCGAGGCGGGCGCGTCGCCGTCGGCCCGCGGCGCGGCGCGGGAGCGGCGCCGCCGGTCGGGGTCGGCCGCGGTCGGCGCGTCGGTGGCGGACGGCGCGGGCCGGGCGGCGCAGGGCGGCGACGCTGAAGAGCACGCCGCCGCGGCGCCCGAGCTCCACGTGGTGCGGCTCGTCGTCTCGAAGGGCATCGCCGGCCGCGAGCCGCTCGAGCCGGCGAGCTCGTTCGCCAGCGCGGAGATCGACCGCATCTACGCCTTCGTCGAGCTCGCGAACAAGGACCGCGCCTCCTCGGAGATCAGCGTCACCTTCGCGCCGCCCGACGGCAGCGCTCCGCTGCGCATCCCCCTCGCTGTCGGCGCGCAGCGGCGCTTCCGCACGTGGGCGGCCACGCGCAAGGCGCGCGCGCCGGGGCTCTGGTCGGTTGTGGTCAGCGACGCCGCGGGCAAGGAGCTCGCGCGCGCCTCGTTCACGATCACGAAGTAGGAGACGCCCGTGGTCTGCAAGCTCCGCTCGCGCCCTGCCGTCCACCGGCGCGCCCGCCGCGCCGCCGTCCTCGTCCTCGCGCTCGTCGCGGGAGGTTGCGTCTCCCGCGTCGCCCCGGAGCCCGGGCTCACCGGGCCGCGACGCGCGCCTGCGGTCGCCCGCGCTTCCGGCGAGCAGGTGGGGCTCAACTTCTGGGTGCCCGACGGCCCCGCGGCGAGGGTGCTCTCGCTGCAGGTCCCGGAGAGCGACGAGGGCGAGCCGGCCGAGGACGCCCCGCCGGCGACCGCTGCCTCGCGGCGCGCGACGTCGGCGGATCCGGACGAGGAGCGCCGCTACGTGCTCCTGCCCGGCGTCGCCCTCGCGCCCGTCGTGGAGGAGAAGGTCGCGGAGATCGCCGACGCCTACTTCCGGCGGACCGGGAAAGAGCTCGTTGTTACGAGCGGCACGCGGGACCCGGAGCGACAGGCCGAGGCGATGCACGAGCTCTTCCGGCACGGCGCCGACGTCCTCGGCCTCTACAAGGACAAGGCGGCGGCGCGCGAGATCAAGAGCGCCTACGAGGAGGGCCTGTCGGCCGACCAGCCTCCCGAGGCGCTGATCGAGGCGCTCGAGCACGTGATCCGCGCCCAGATCGACCGCGGCGTGTTCATCTCGGCGCACCTGCGCGAGGGCGCGGTCGACGTCCGGAACCGGGACATGACGCCGGCCGAGAAGCGCGCCTTTCTCGATGGTGTCGAGGAGGTCGGCGGCGTGCTCGCGCTCGAGGAGTCGCGGCCGCCCCACTACCACCTGCAGATCGATTAGGCGCTGTCGGGCGAGCCGCTGCGCGTCACTCGTCGTTGAACCGGACGATTTGTCCGGAATCGCTGTTCGTCCAGTAGACGCCCGACCTGTCCGCGGCGATGCCCGTCGGGCCTCCCTGGGCCGACGCGATCTCCTCCGGCTTGGCGGTCCCGTCCTTGCGGATCCGGTAGACTTTCCCCGCCTCCCTGACCGTGACGTAGACGAAGTCTCCGTGGGCGGCGATCCCGGTGGGAGCGCTCGACAGCTCTCCGAGGAGGGCCACCGGCGCTTCTCCCGTCGAGGCGCTCCGCGGATACCTCAGGACGCCGTCCGGCGTGAGCCAGTAAAGGTTGGCCTCGTCCACCACGATCAGGCCCGGCATCGTGAGTCCATCGAGGAGGACCGTCTCTTTCTCCTCAGTGCCCGTGTCGTCGAAGAAGATCTCTCCCGTGCTCTGGTCGGTGAAATAGACGATGTCCCCGTCCGCAGCGACGCCTGCGGGCGCCCCGGTCGGGCTCGAGACCCCCGTCGGGTAATTGTCTTTGTCGGTGTCGTCCTTCCTTACCCAGGTGATGCGATGGCCCCTGGTCCGCACGCCATAGACCCGGGCGTCACCGAGCGCGATGGCGCTTATCCTGCCGCAGCCCACCCAGAGGGTCGTCTCGTCGGTGACCGGCGCGACGGGGAGCTTCGCGTCCTTCGGCATCTTCAGCAGCTTGTCACGGTCGGTCATCTTGCCCTCGCAGCTCTCGTCGGCACGGCTGCTGTCGGTGCTCGACCAGTAGATGTGCGTCGCGTCCACCGCGATGGCCTCGGGCGACTCGATGGACGGATCAAGCAGGTCGATGACCGCCCGGTCATCCTTGATCTGCATCCGGAGCGCGCCGCCCGTGGCGCTCCCCTGGGCCCCGTCGCTCCGCTCGTTGGCCCAGTAGATCGCCTCCTCGTCGAGCGCGATCGCGCGCGGCCCCGCCTGCCCCTCGGCGATCCTGATCAGCGGGGTGACCTCGCGGTCCTCGACCCCCGCGATCTGCGCGCAGCCCTGGAGGCCCGGCGCAAGTCCGGAGAGCGCGAGCGCGAGCGTCACGGCAGAACCCTTCGAGCTTCGCATCACCACTGGCCTCCGAGCATCAGGCGCCCCCCGTCCGAAGCGACGCTGGGCGCGACCCACACGCGCTCGCCCGCGGCCGCCTTCTCCGGCGACCGGGACATCAGCACCATCGCGACGCCGGCCCCGACGCACGCCAGCCCTGCGCCGATCGCGATGTTCGACACCATCGCGGTCGTCTGGGCGCTCTCGTTCAGATCGACGTCCGCCCGGCTGCAGCGGAAGTTGCCGCTGCAGCCCGCCTCGACGTCGCTGGCCTTCTGCATCGTCAGGACCCCGAACACCGCGCCCACGCCGATCCCGGCGAGCCCGACGCCGCCGGCGACGAAGCCCAGCGTGCGCATCGCGCCGCCGCCCGCGCCGCTCGACCCGGAGCTCGCGGCCCCCGGGCGAGCCTGCGGCGCAGGCTGCGGCGGGGCAGGGGGGGCCACCTTCGCCGGCTCCGGGGCGGCGACGTCGGCGAGCGGGGGGATGGTCACCCGCGTCGTCCTCGGCCCGGGCTCGAGCGTCACCTGCTGCGACCAGGGCTGCTTGCCCGGCGCCCTGGCCTCGATCGTCGCCGTGCCCGGATCGACCGGGATGCCCGAGCCCGTGGCCGCGGTCGCGCTGAGGTCCTTGCCGTTCAGCGTGATCGCCATTCCCGGCGCCGCCTGCGCCACCTCCAGCACGAGGCGCGTCAGGCGGGCCTCCAGCTCGGATCCGCGCTTGGCGGCGAACTGGGAGCGATCCTGCTGACCCGCGCTCGCCGCGAGCGCGGAAGCCTCCTTGAACTCGGCCCACGCGCTCGCCGTCTTGCCCTCCTTCTCGTGGCAGACGGCCAGGTTGAGCAGCGTCCCCACCGTGGGGTCCACGCGCTGGCTCTCGGCGAGCTTGGGGCACGCTTCCTGGAGCTTGCCCTCCTCCATGAGCTTCTTGCCGTCCTGGAACAACCCCTCGGCAAGCGCCTTGTCCGCCGGGGTCGCCTGGGCCCAGAGCGGCGAGGTCAGGCTCATCCCGGAGAGCAGCGCGAGCCATGCGCCCGCGTGTCGCGCTCGTGACGGTCTCAATGTCGGCTCCTCAGCATATCGTCCTCGCTGGTCGACGTCGGCGGTTTCGGCGGGGGGGCTGGCTTGAGCGGCGCTCCGGACGCCGTGGCCTTCGGGCGGGCGCTGGGCGCCGCGTCGCCGGCCGGCGACGCGCTCGGCGCAGCGCTCGGTGCAGCGCTCGGCGCAGCGCTCGGCGGCGCCGCGGGGCTCGCCGCGGCGGGGGCCGTCGCGCCGGAGGCCAGGGCCGCGGCGGTCGGCGCCGCAGGCGCGGTCGGCGCCGCGGCGAGCGCGCCGCTGCCGGCGCCGCCGGCGGGATCGCGCTCGGGCGCGGCCGCGGCGGTCGGCGCCTCCGACGCCACGCGCGCGCTCGCGACCAGCCACACGCCCGCGCCGACCGCGCTGGCGAGCAACGCGGCCGCGCCGGCGGCCACGAGCAGCCGGCGCCGCGACCTGCGGCGGGAGCTCGTGTGCGTCCACGACGCGCCGGACAGCCTGTCGCTGTCCTCGGCCGCCTTCGAGTTGAGCAGCGTCTGTCCGGCCGGCGACGCCGCGCCGATCGCGCTCTGGATGCGCGAGGTCGAGAGCTTCGCGAAGCTCGACCCGATCGGCTCGAGCGCCTGCGCGAGCTTGGCGACGTTCGCGTAGCGCGCGCCCACCTCGCGCTCCAGGCAGCGCGCGACGATCCGCTCCAGCGAGGCGGGCGCGTCGCTGCGCTTGTCGCGCAGCCGCGGCACGGGCTGGTGCAGGATGTTCGCCATCACCGCGGCGACCGTCTCGCCCTGGAACGGCGGCTCTCCCGTCACGAGCGTGTACAGCAGCACACCGAACGACCACACGTCGGCGCGCCCGTCGACGGTCCTCGGCGCCATCATCTGCTCGGGCGACATGTACCCGGGCGAGCCCATCACCTGCTTCGTCGATGTGAGCCCCGGCTCCGCGGGCGAGTCGAGCCCTTGCCCCTTCGAGATGCCGAAATCGAGGACCTTGATGTGCCGTGTCCCGTCCGCGTGCTCGGCCAGGAACAGATTCGAAGGCTTGATGTCCCGGTGCACGACGCCGGCCGCGTGCGCCTCGGCCACCGCCTCGAGCGCCTGCAACACGTAGTCGACAGCGTCCTGGATCGGCAGCGGGCCGTGGGTGTCGATGACCTGCTGGAGATCGAGCCCGGTCAGGAACTCCATCACCATGAAGGGCACGCCGCTCTCGGTGGTGCCGACGTCGAACACGCGCGCGACGTGCTCGCCCTGGAGGCGCGCCGCGGTGCGCGCCTCGCGCAGGAAGCGCGCCACGGCCTCCTGGTTCGCGAGGGCGTCCTGGCGCAGGATCTTGATGGCGACCTTCTGGTCGAGATCCTCGTTGCGCGCCGCGAGCACGACGCCCATTCCCCCGATCGCCACGACCCGCTCGACGCGGTACTTGGCCGCAATGAGCTCGCCGGGCTGGGCCACCGGTGCGAGGAGCTGCGCGGTGCGGTCGGGGGTCACGGCTGGCGCTCAAGCCTACATGAACGGACCCGGTTTTCCGAGAGCCGCGCGAGACCCATCGCCCTTTATCGTGCGCGGGGGGCGCCATCGCGTGGCCATCGTCCCGTGGTTTGCCCGTCAACCGCGTGGGAAGAGCCCGTGCCTGCCCGCCGCGCGGAGCTCGTCCATGCCCGCCTGCATCCGCGCGACGACCCGCGTGAACGCGCGCTCGACCTCGTCCGGGTCGCTCGCGGCCTCTCGCGGCAGCCCGAGGTGCAGCGGGCGGAGCACGCGTGTGTGGATCTTCACCGGAAGGGGGACATGGGGGATCGGGATGCCGACGATGAGCCCCCACGGCAGCGCGAGGCCGAGCGGCGCGACGTTCGAGCGCGCGAGCTGCGGGAGGCGGAGCCGCTCGGCGAGCCTGCTCCCGTCCGTGGCGATGTAGAGCGACTGGTGCGCGCCCACGCTCACGATCGGCACGATCGGCACGCCCTCGCGGATGGCGAGCCGGACGAAGCCGCGGCGCCGGCCGAAGCGGATCGTGTACTGCGCCGAGGTGGGCTTGCACGCGTCGAGATCGCCGCCGGGGAAGACCAGCACCGCCGCGCCGCGGGCGAGCGCCCGCCGCGCGTTCTCCGGGCTCGCGGCGACGGCGCCGCAGGCGTTGAGCCAGGGGCCGGCCTTCGGCACGTTGAACGGGAGGTCGTGCATCAGCCCGTACGACAGGCGCGAGGGCCCATAACGGCGCCAGTACGCCGTCATGTGGCAGTACATGTCCGGCATTCCCGTCATCGCGTTGTGGTTGCTGACGGCGAGGAACGGCCCGTCGGGCAGCTCCTCTTCAAACTCGGTCTCGCAGCGGAAGTAGTCGTCGTAGAGCAGGCCTAGCAGCGGGAGCACGCGGGCGATGAACGCCGGGTCGCGCGCGTCGAGGTCGTCGGGGCGGGCGCGCTCGCGCGCTTTGGCGGAGAACGCGGCGATCGCGTCCTTCAGGAGGTCGAGGCCGGGGCGCGGCTCTCTCGGTTGGGTCAGCACCGTTCCCGGTGCCCTAGCCTGCGGCGCGACCGAGGGGAAGCGGATCCTGGAGAGCGCCCGTCGCCCGGCGCGCGCCGCCTCGTCGCGCCGGGCGGGCGCGGCGCGGGCGCCGATCACTGCACGTCGCGGCAGCAGCGGAAGCTGGTCTCGTAGAAGCGGAACCCGTCCGCGTGCGCCGGGTTCGTCGAGCCGCACCGCGGCTTCGCGCTGCCGAAGCAGCCGGACCAGTAACACCCCTTGAGGACGTGGGGATACTCGTTGACGTGGTACTTGGTTCGCACCACCCACTCCTCGACGTTGCCTGTCATGTCGTGGACCCCGAAGGCGCTCACGCACCCCGGCCGCGAGCCGCTCGGCTCGGCCTGGTACAGGGCCGCGACCTCGGCCGAGGCCAGCTCGGAAGGCCAGGTGTTGAGCGCTCGCTCGTCGGGCGCTCTCCACGTCTTGTTGTCGTTGCAGCGCTCCGCTTCATGGGTGTTCCCGTACGGATAGACGAACCCCTCGGGCCCCTGGCACGCCGTGTCCCACTCGTGCTCCGTGCAGAGGCGTTTGCCGCGCGCCTCGCACCAGGCGTGCGCCGAGACAGCGCTCTCCATCACGAGCGGCAGGGCGCCCTCTTCGTTCGGCGCCTCGAAGCGATCGATGCAGTATCCATCGACCTCGACCATGTCGCGCGGGCACGGCCCCTCGGGCTGCGTGTCGAGGGGGAAGTCTTCTTCCTGGATCCCGCCGCTGCCTCCCCCCCCTGCGCCGCCCGCGCCTCCGCCCGCGCCGCCCGCGCCGCCCGCGCCGCCGACGTCGCCTGCGCTGCCGCTGCCCGACGATGTCGCGGCGGCGACCGAGGTGGTGGAGGACGTCGCCGCTGCCCCGCCGCCGCCCGAGGCGTCGTCCGTGCCGACGCCGAGACCGAGATCTCCGTTGCAGGCAGCGCTGAAGAGCGACACGAGACCGAGAAGCGAGGCGATCCGAGCGGCGAGCGCGAACGGGAGAGCTCCAGGGCGCATTGCGGGCTCCTCATCGATCAGGGTGCCAGGGCCGAGGTCTCCCGTCGAGCGAGCGCGCCGCGTTGTCCGCTTTCGCAGCGTGGTTCGTCGCGTCAATTCGTCACCAACATCGACCTTCGTCCTGGATGCCAAGGACACCAGGAGAAGAAAATTACAAGCGCTCCCGGCGCCCTTCAGCGTCCCTGGCGGTCTTCTCGATCGGATCGCTGTCCCGGGCGCGCCCGCGCCTCGCGCTAGAGGCGGAGCTTGCAGCGCAGGATCGCGCTCGGGGTGACGCGCGCGGCGGTCAGCCGGCTCGCGCGCGCGTCGACGCGGGCCCTGACGTCCACCGTGCCCGCGAGCGTGCGGCTCACCAGGTCGCGCGCGAGCAGACCCACGGCGCCGGTCAGGTGTGACATCGCGGCGGAGCCCCCCAGGAGCGAGCACGGGATGGATCCGGAGAGATCCATCCCGATCGTGGCGTCCGCGCCGTCGCGCTGGATCGTGCCCGTTCCCCCGAGCTTCAGCGCGCCGGCGGCGACCTCGACCCCGCCGAGCGCGACGCGCTGGCGATCCGCCGAGACGCGCGCGTCGGCCTTGACGGTGGTGGTGTCGCCGAAGAGGAGCCCGTCGAGCTCCTTCGGGTGGGGCAGGGTGAAGCCCTTCACGGTGAGCGCGATCGGGCCCTCGAGCGGCGCCTCGGACAGCGCCGCCCGGTCCGCCCCCTCCGCGAGCCGCAGCTCGATCGTGCCGGAGACGACCATCTTCGAGGCGCCGACGTCGACGCCGAGGAGCGCGCCGACGGCGGAGAGCGGCGTCGGCGCGAGCGCGATCGCGGCGCTCGGGGAGGGCCGCGGCCGGAGCTCGGCCCGCAGCGGCGCGGTGAGGGCGTCCTCGCCGCCGAAGCCCAGCGAGATGGCGTCTCCTCCGATCGACCAGGCGACGTCGGTGCGCGCGATCTCCTTGCCGGCCCACAGCACGCGCGCCTGCTTCAGCACGCCGGCCTCGGGCCGCGGCGCTGCAGGCGGCGGCGCGGCGGCGCCCGGGGGCGCGCCGGCCGCGCGGCCCTGGAGCGAGCCGTCGGCCAGCGCGAAGACCTCCGGTCCGCCGTCGCGATCCCGGAAGGCGATGCGGAAGCCGCTCGTGGTGAGCGGCAGCGCGGCGGCGCGCTGGCCGTGCTGGGCGGCCCACGCCGGCAGGCCCTCCAGCGCGTCGATCCCCGCGAGGGTGAGCTCGACGCCGTCGGTCGCGATCCGCGCGGGCGAGAGGCCGCGCAGCTCGATCGTGGCGCGCGCGACAGTGCCCGAGAGCCCGCGCACCCCGACGAGCGAGAAGCGCGCGCCGCGCAGGCGGACGGCGCCGAGGCCGAGGTCGATCGCGCCCGGATCCAGCGCGACGCCGCGCGCGCGGGCCTCGGCGATGACGTGCCGGCGGACCGCGGGCGGACCGAGCACGAGGAGCGCGGCGACCGCCGCCGCGAGGACGGCGGCGACGACGATCGCCGCGATCGCGGCGCGACGGCGCCGCTTGCCGCGCCGCGCGCCGCTGCTGTCGGCGGGGTTACCGCCGCCGGCGGCACCGCCGGGCGGCGCCTCCGGGCCGGGGTCGGGGGAGGGGAAGGGAGCGGGGCGGGAGGAGTGCGCCACGGGGAGGAATCCCTCTAGCGTCGTTCGCGCGCGCTCGCGAGCGCTTCGCGCGGCTCAGCGCGCTTGCGGACAGACCCTCGCCTGCGCTACGGCTCAGGAGCCACCCGTTCCGCGGAGCCCGGCATGCAGATCACCATCATCGCGAGCGGGAGCGGGGGCAACGCCACCCTGTTCGCATCCCGCGGCACGCGTGTCCTCGTGGACGCTGGCGTCGGGCCGCGGGTGCTCGCGCAGTGCCTCGCGGCGGCCGGCGCGGGCGGCGCGCTCGGCTGGGCGCCCGACGCGATCGTCGTCACGCACGCGCACGCCGACCACGTCGGCGTGGCGGCAAAGTACAACAAGAAGCACAAGATCCCGGTCTACGCCTCGGAGGCCACCGCGCGCGCCGCCGCGCTCGGCGACCCCGAGCGTGTCCGGCTCTTCTCGTCGCGCGAGCCGTTCGCGATCGGCGCGCTCACGTTCTCTCCGAAGCCGCTGCCGCACGACGCGGCGCAGGTCGCGCTCGTCGTCGACGACGGCGCGCGGCGGGCCGCGCTCGCGACCGATCTCGGGGAGATCCCCCCGGGCCTCCTGGAGCACGTCGCCGGCTGCGATGTGCTGATGCTCGAGTCGAACTACGACGAGGACATGCTCGACGCCGGCCCGTACCCGCAGCACCTCAAGCGCAGGATCCGCTCGGCGCGCGGCCACCTGTCGAACGCGCAGGCGTGCGCGCTGCTCGCGGCGCTCCCCGGCGGCACGCACACGGTCGCGCTGATGCACCTCTCCGAGAACAACAACCGCCCGGAGCTCGCGCTCGACGCCGCCCGCGACGCGCTCGCCGGCAAGCGCGCGCGCCTGCTCGCCGCGCCGCCGCGCGGGCCGCTGGTCCTCGACGCGGCCCCGCCCCCCGGCGCGGCGCGCGCCCCGCTCGCGCCGCCGCGCCAGCTCGATCTGTTCGCGGCGATGTAGAGCGCCGCCCGCGCCGCCCGGTCGCGCGCCGGGCCGAGCGTCAGATGCCCTCGAGCCGCACCTTCTGGCCCGCCACGACGCCGTGGCGCCGCGTCCAGCCGGCGTTCACCTCGAGGACGTACGTCGAGGGGCAGCCGACGTCGAAGGTCGAGTCGTTGAGCGTCGGGGTGTTCTCCTCGATACCGACGATCGTTCCATCGCTGTCGATGAACAGCATGTCGAGCGGGATGCACGTGTTGTGCATCCAGAACGAGTGGTTGGTCCGCTGCTCGAAGGCGAAGATCATCCCGCGGTTCTCCGGCATGGTCTTCCGGTACATGAGCCCGCGTGCGCGCTCCTTCTCCCTCCGAGCGACCTCGACCGTGACGTCGGGCGCCTTCGCGTCGAGGAAGATCACCTTGCCTGTCGCGAGCTGGAACGGGCCGGTCGGGTCGTCGGGGCACGCGGGATCCGGGCCGACGCGGCTCGGCGGCGGCCGCTCCGGCGTCGCCGGGGTCGGCTCGATGCAGCGCCCGTCGTTCGGCGTCGCGGCGGGCTCGGGCGGCGCGACCTGCGGGGCGGGCCGGTCGGGCGTGTCGGCGCGGGGCGCGTGCGGGGTCGGCTCGTCGACGCGGCGCTCGCACGCGCCCAGGGCGGCCCCGAACAGCAGCGCGCCCAGGGCGGGCGCGAGCGAGGCGAGCGGGACGAGCGAGGCGAGCGTGGACAGACAGGTCGCGGGGGCGCAGCGCGAGCTCATGCCGCTTCCTACCACGGTGAGGCTCGTCCTTGACCGCTGGACCGCGACGCGCGAAATCCTCGCACGATGATTGTCCGAGCCCTCGCCACCCAGTCCATCGCCACGCTCGCCGCGCTGGCGGTCCTCGCCGGATGTTCGAAGACCCCGGAGCCCACGGCCGAAGAAGCGCCGAAGCCGACGTCGAAGACGACGCCCGCGTCGACGGGAGCGCCCGCGTCGGGGCAGGCCGGGGACAAGGCAGAGGAGAAAAAGGAGCGCCCGCAGCCGCAGCGACGCAAGGTCAGCGCGAAGCCGGTCGCCGAGGTCAAGCCCAGCGAGGACGACCCGGTGAAGGGCAAGTGGACCCTCGACGACGCCACGAAGGGCCTCCCGCCGGGCAAGACGCTGATCGCGTCGATCGAGACCGATCTCGGCACGCTGTCGTGCAAGCTGTTCGACGACAAGGCGCCGATCACGGTGGCCAACTTCGTCGGCCTGGCGCGCGGGATCAGGCCCTGGAAGACGCCCGATGGCGCCTGGGAGAAGAAGCCCGCCTACGACGGGACGATCTTCCACCGCATCATCAAGGGATTCATGATCCAGGGCGGCGACGCGAAGAAGAACGGCACCGGCGAGGCCGGCTACGTGATCCCCGACGAGGTCTGGGAAGACGGCAGCCACGACCGCCCGGGCCTCCTGTGCATGGCGAACCGCGGCAAGAACACGAACTCCGCGCAGTTCTTCATCACCGACGCGGCGGCGTTCCACCTCGACAACGGCTACACCATCTTCGGCGAGTGCGGGCCCGAGGAGCTCGTCCACAAGCTGGCGAGCGTCGAGACCAAGGGCGAGCGGCCGGTGAGCCCGCCCGTGATCAAGAAGGTGACGATCACCCGGCAGTAGCGCCGTCCCGGCGCGCGACGCCGCGCGCCGGAGATCGCGGATGCGCGCCGGCTACTCGCAGTCGCTCGCCTCGCCGGGCGAGGGCGTGGTCGCCACGGTGAAGCTGACGTCGAGCCACTCGCTCGTCTCGTCATGCCCGGTGATGCCGTTGCCCTCGGTCAGCAGCTCGCCGGCCTCGCGATCGCTGCAGCGGGTGATGCTCTGCCGGTCGCCGGCGACCGCAGCCGCCCGCTGGCTGTTGCGCGAGGTGTCATCGGCGTAACCGCTCTTCCCTGTCTTGTACGCCATCTCCGAGTTCCCGAGCTCCGCGCCCCAGATGACGTAGTCGACGTCCTTGACCGGGGCGCCCTCCGTGCCGTCCCACTCGAAGAGGACCACCATCTCGCCGTCGCCCGTGAGCAGCCCGCCGGACTGCGCGCCGAGCGCGCCGTTCGTGGGCGCGACCATGGCCGGCACGTCTTCCCCCCCGCAGGGGATGGGCGCCGAGTCAAGCGCGAAGTCGGCGCATCGATCGTACTCGAGCTCGAAGCCGTCGTGGGTCGCCAGCACGAGGTGCTTCCCTGCCTCGATCACGGTCCCGGCAGGGAACTGGACGAGGAAGTCCGTACCTGCGCTGCCGCTCGGCTCCCAGGCAACGCCCGCGGCGATGAGGTAATAAACGGTGTTGTCCGAAAGGTAGTAGTTCGTCAGGTCGACGTCACTCTCGGTCGGGTTCCAGATCTCGATGAACTCGGCCGCTCCCGGCGCGACGACGATCTCCGAGATCAGCAGGTGGCCGGCGGGCTCACCGCTGACCTCGCCGCCGCCGCCCGCGCCGCCCGCGCCGCCGTCGCCGCCCGCGCCGCCACCGCCGGTCTCACCGCCGCCGCCGCCGCCGCCGCCCTCTCCGGTGGTGCTCGACGTGGTGCTCGATGAGCTCGCCCCGCCTGCGCCGGCCGGATCGTCACCGCCGCAAGCCATGAGGTGGGTGAACGCCAAGGGGGAAGCAGCGAGGAGTGCGATACTGAGCAGGTTGCGCTTGTGCATTGGTGAGAGATACATCAGAGCGCCGGCCAACAGGCAAGTGGGATTGCAGCCTGGGGGAAACGATCCACCCGCTTGCGTTCGCGTCAGGACGGTGCCCGCGCCGCCAAATGCATGGCGGGCGCGTGAGGAATCGATAGCATGGCGCCATGAGACGGTGCTTCTCGCTCCTCCTGACACTTCTCTGCGTACCGCTCCCGGGGCTCGGCCTCGCTGCCGGTTGCGGCCAGACAGTCATCGTGGACGATCCTTCCGCTGGCGGCGGCGGCGGTGAGGCCGGCGCGCCGCCCGTCCAGAACGGCGAGGGCGGCGAGGACGCGGGGACGGTCCCGCTCGAAGAGTACGACGATCCCGGCTGTCCCGACGTGGAGCCGATCACCGACTTCGCGTGCGATCCCTACGATCAGTCGAGCGGCTTTTGCGCCCCCGGAGACGGGTGCTTCATCTACGTGCAGTATCCGGCCGAGCCGTGCGGGCAGGAGATCTACGGCGCCTTCTGCGCGCCGGCTGGCCCGGGTGGGCAGGGCGATCCGTGCAGCGGCGGCGGCCAGTGCGGCGCCGGGTTCGCCTGCGTCGTGACCGGCTCGGGCACGCAGTGCGTGCAGCTCTGCCAGCTCAGCGGCGACGGCCGCTGCAGTCCGGGGCTCGTGTGCGAGCCGATCGACGTCGCGGGGATGGGCGGATGCTTGTGACGAAGCGCTCGGTGGCTCGTCATGCACATCGGAAGACGGCGCTGGCGCTGATCCTGCTCGGGATCGCCGCCTCCGGCGGCGCGCTCTCGGGCGGGTGCGGCGCGCGGACCGGGCTGAACATCCCGCCGCCCGCGCCGGAGTGCGAGGTGGACGCGGACTGCCCCGGCGCCGATGATCTCTGCAAGCCGGTGTTCTGCCAGCTCTTCGCGGCGGAGCAGCCCGACGCCGGCGCGGCGCCGTCGCCCGACGGCGTGCCGGGCGGCGAGGCGCCGCGGCGCGGCGGCACGTGCGTCGAGCTCGCGCCGGTCGACTGCGACGACGGCGACCCGTGCACCCGCGACAGCTGCGAGAGCGCGACCGGCACGTGCAGCTACGGGCCGTCGACGCTCGACACCGACGGCGACGGCTTCCGCGCGGCGCTGCCCGGCACGATCCCCGGCGATCCGCTCGCGTGCGGCGACGACTGCGACGACGCGAGCGCCGCGGCCTTCCCCGGCGGGCGCGAGATCTGCGACGGCGTCGACAACGACTGCGACGGCACGGTCGACAACGGGGCGCGCTTCGTGCCGCTCGACGCCGACGCGACGCGCATCTCGGGCGACATCGCGCCGGCCGGCGCCGGCGGCCTCGCCTGGAGCGGCACGTCCTACGCGGCGCTCTACACGGGGACCACGCAGGGCTTCAACCTGTACCGCTCGATGATCAGCGCCGAAGGGGAGCCGCTCCCGCCTGGCGAGGAGATCATCACGCCGAAGAACGGCGACGCCTCCGGCGGGCCCATCGTGTGGGTCGGCGACCGGTACGGCGCCGCCTGGCAGGATCGGCGCGACGGCGACTACGAGGTGTACTTCTCCCTGCTCGACGCCGACGGCCAGAAGGTCCAGGGCGGCGATCGACGGCTCTCCGAGGCGTTCGGCTTCTCGGTCAACGTGGCGCTCACGTGGAACGGCACGGAGTTCATCCCCGTCTGGCAGGACGAGCGCAACGGCATCTTCGACCTGTTCGCGCAGCGCATCGACATCGACGGCAACCTGATCGGCGAGAACGTCCAGCTCACCGATGCCTCGGGCGGCTTCGGCAACGAGGCGCCCGCCGCCGCGGCGGGCCAGAGCGGGATCGGCGTCGCGTGGGCCACGGGCGACGCGACCACCCACTTCATCCAGTTCCGGACGTTCTCCGCCGAGCTCGACCCGATCTCGGACATCGTCACGCTGACGAACGGCCAGACCGACGCTGTCTATCCGACGGTGGTCTGGAACCGCGATCGCTACGTCGTCGCGTGGTTCGACAAATCGGCGAACCCCAAGGCCATCTACGCGGCCACGGTCTCGGAGGACGGCACGATCCTCGCGGAGCCGAGGGCCATCTCGAGCCCTGGCCCGTTCCGCTCGCGGTATCCGTACCTGCGCGCGCTCGGCGATCGGGTGCTCGCGATCTACTCGGACGACCGCGATCAGAACGACGGCTACGAGCTCTACGCGGTCACCGTGAGCGCGGACCTCGTGCCGCTCAGCGTCGAGCAGCGGCTCACGTTCGCGCCCCGCGACAGCATCGGCCCGATCGCCACGTTCGGGCCGGAGGGCGACGTGGGCATCCTCTTCCGCGACGATCGCGAGGGGGGCGAGCACCACGTGTTCTTCACCCGGCTCGGCTGCATCGCAGGCGACTGACAGCCCCGCGGCCGAGCGCGTCGGCTGCCCGCGGCCGAGCGCGTCGGCTGCCCGCGGCCGAGCGCGTCGGCTGCCCGCGGCCGAGCGCGTCGGCTGCCCGCGGCCGAGCGCGTCGGCTGCCCGCGGCCGAGCGCGCCGCGTTCGGCTCAGCTCCGGGTCGGCTGGCGGCGCAGCCGGAAGGGGCCGGCGCGATGGACCTTGCCCGGGAGCGGGCGGCCGATGACCTGCTCGGCGATGTTGCCCGCCTCGATGAGCTTGTCGAGATCGACGCCGGTCCGGACGCCCATCCCGTGGAGCATGAACACGAGATCCTCGGTCGCCATGTTGCCGGCCGCGCCCGGCGCATACGGACAGCCGCCCACGCCCGCCACCGACGCGTCGAGATCGCGCACGCCGAGCTCCAGGCCGATCAGGATGTTGGCGAGCGCCGTGCCCCGCGTGTCGTGCAGGTGCAGCGCGAACCGCTCGGGCGGCATCGCGTCCAGGAAGCGGCGGACGATGTCGTGCGTCTGCCGCGGGGTGCCGATGCCGATCGTGTCGCCGAGCGAGACCTGGTAGCAGCCGAGCTCGATGAGCCGCTCCGCGATGCGCACGACGCGGGCGGGATCGACGTCGCCCTCGTACGGACAGCCCCACACCGTCGACACGTAGGCGCGCACCGCGAGGCCCGCCTCGCGCGCCGGCGGCACGATCTCCGAGAACACCGAGAGCGTGTCGTCGATCGACTTGTTGATGTTCGCGCGGTTGTGCGCCTCGCTCGCGCTCAGGAAGACCGCGATCTCGCGCAGGCCCACCGCGAGCGCCCGCTCGAGGCCGCGCGCGTTCGGGCACAGGGCGCTGAAGGTCACGCCCTGCTCCTGGGGGAGCGTCCTCGCGAGCTCCTCGGCGTCGGAGAGCTGCGGGACCCACTTCGGCGAGACGAAGCTCGTGATCTCGATCCGGCGGAGGCCGGCGGCGACAAGCGCGGCGATGAGCCGCCGCTTGCCCTCGATCGGGATCATCGCCGCCTCGTTCTGGAGCCCGTCCCGCGGGCTCACCTCGTAGATCGAGACCTCGTCGGCGACGCGCGCGAAGAGCGGCGGCGGCGGCGCAGGTGTGGCGCGGTCCGCGCTGGCGTGCTCGGCGGTGCCCTCGGTCATCGGCAGACCCTCATCGCCAGAGCGGGGCAGCGTCAACCGGTCACCATCCGGAGCTGCCTGTTCGGCGCGGCCGGCGTGAAGGGGATCGGGTAGCTCCCCGAGAAGCACGCGTGGCAGTAGCTGTCCGCCGACGGCCGCGGCGTCGCGGCGTCGCCCTCGCGCGCCTCGATCGACCGCACGCCCTCGACGAGGCCCTCGAGCGACAGGTAGCCCACGCTGTCGGCCGTCAGGTAGCTCCGGATCTCGTCCACGGAGTGGCTCGCGGCGATGAGCTCCGAGCGCGTCGGCGTGTCGACGCCGTAGTAACAGGGCCACCGCGTGGGCGGGCTCGAGATGCGCATGTGCACCTCGCGGGCGCCGGCGTCGCGGATCATCTTCACGATCTTGCGGCTCGTCGTCCCGCGCACGATCGAGTCGTCGACGACGACGACCCGCTTGCCCTCGATCACCGCCCGGTTCGGGTTCAGCTTGAGCCGGACGCCGAAGTGCCGGATCGACTGCTGCGGCTCGATGAACGTGCGGCCGACGTAGTGGCTGCGGATGAGCCCCATCTCGAACGGCGCGCGCGCGCGGTCGGCGAAGCCGATCGCCGCCGGGACGCCCGAGTCGGGCACGGGGATCACGACGAGATCGTCCCCGGGCTCGACCGGCTGCTCGATCGCGAGGCGCCGGCCGAACGCCTTGCGAACCTCGTAGACGCTCACGCCCTGGATCGTCGAGTCGGGGCGGGCGAAGTAGACGTGCTCGAAGATGCAGAGCTTGCGCGGCTCGGGCGCGAAGGGGAACTCGGAGCGGACCCCCTCCGCGCTGATGATCACCATCTCGCCCGGCGCGACGTCGCGCACCTTGCGCGCGCCGATGAGATCGAACGCCGTCGACTCGCTCGCGACCACGTGGGCGACGCCGCTCCCGCCCGGCATCTCGCCCAGGCAGAGCGGCCGGATCGCGCGCGGGTCGCGCACGGCGATGAGCTCGCGCTCCGTCAGGAACAGCAGCGAGTAGGCGCCCTCCACCTGCTTCAGCGCCTCGGCGATGCGCTCGCGCAGCGACTCCTTCTTGCTCATCGCGATGAGGTGGACGATCGACTCGGTGTCGCTCGCGGTCTGGTAGATCGAGCCGCGCTCCTCGAGCTGCTCGCGCAGCGCCTCATGGTTGGTGAGGTTGCCGTTGTGCGCGACAGCGAGCGAGCCGCGCGCGTAGTCGACGCCGATCGGCTGCGCGTTCTTCAGGTGCGAGCCGCCCGCGGTCGAGTAGCGGACGTGGCCGATGGCGCGATCGCCCGGCAGCGCCGCGAGATCGGCCGGAGAGAAGCCGGACTGCACGCGACCCATGGCGCGGTGGCCGAAGAGGCGCTCCCCGTCGCTGCTGACGATGCCCGCAGATTCCTGTCCTCGATGCTGGAGCGCGTGCAACCCGAGGTAGGCCATGTTGGCCGCCTCGGGGTGGCCAAAGATTCCGAACACACCGCACATGCAGCCTATCTAGTACGAAAACGGGGCATGACCCACCGTCATGGCGATCTGTTCTCAGGATGAGGCGGCCGAGCGCCGGCGCAGATGGACGGCGGACGCCGGCGCTCGGCCCGCGCGCGCGGCAGGCCCCCAGGCCGACCCGTTGGATATGTAAGAATACTAACGAATTCCCGCCGGGCGCGGCGCGCCAGGGTCGCGGGATCCCGCGTTATTCCGCGGCGGGACGAGGATCTCGGGGCGAGAGGCCCGGGCGGCTCCCTTTATTTCGGGATGTTCCAGAGTTTCTCGATGATCTTGGTTTCCATGGCGTCGCCGTGGCACGTGCCGCACTCCATGTCCTCCTTGTCCGCCCGCGCGAGCTTGTATTGGTACTCCTCTTCCATGAACGCCTGGACGGCCTTCTTGTCCTTGCGGTTCAGGACGTGCTCGTTCCCTGCGTGGCAGCTATCGCAGAAGAGGGTGCCGCCGCTCTCGCTCCGGAGCGGCACAACGAAGTGACGCCACATCTCGCGCGCGACCTTCATGTCGCGCGTCTCTTTCTTGAAGTCGCCTTCGGCGTGGCAGCCCTGGCATGTGTCGTAGCCGAGCGCCTTCTGGAGCAGCGGCATCACCTTCTTCTTCTGCGCGGTCGAGAGCTTCTCGAGCTCGGGGATCTTCTTGAGGTTGATCCCGATCTTCTTCAGATCCGCCTCGAATTTGGTCGCCTGGATCGGCGTCGACTTGGCGGGCGCCTCGTCCCCCTCGCCCTCGTCCGCCGCCGCGGTCTTCTCCGACTTCGACGGCTTCTGCGCCTTCGCGCTCTCCGATCCGGCGGTCGCGTCGTCGCCCGGGCTCGACTCCCCGTCGAAGTCGTCCTTGTCGGCCGCCGTCTCGGGCGGCGGCGTGGTGGAGCCACATGCTCCTGCGAAGGCGCCCATCCAGAGCGCGAGGGCGAGCGCTGCGTGCTTCATCCTGGCTGCCATACTCCTCCAAACGATCGTCAATGCCTGAGCGGATCGCCGCTCTCCGCGCAGCAGGGCGCGCCGCCTGGGGCGCGCGCCTGCGAGCATTCGCTGGGCGATCAAGCCCGCAGTTTACTCGAATTTGCCCGAGACAGAGAGGAACGTGAGCTTGTTGTTCGTCTCGCGGAGCCGCTGGACGAGCATCCGGACGACGTTCCAGAGGACCTCGTACGCGAGCTCTTTGTGGAGGAAGAGCAGGTCCTCGAACGCGTCCTTCGACACGGTGAGCAGACGGCAACGCTCGTGGACGCGCGCGTCGGCGGAGCGGGGGGCCTCGTCGAGCAGCGCCATCTCGCCGAACACCGCGCCGGGCCCGAGCACAGCGAGCGCCTCCTCGCCGATCCCGGCGATCTCGCGGCTGATCCGCACCTTGCCCTCGAGCAGGATGTAGAGCTTGTCGCCCGGATCTCCGTGCTGGAAGATCTTGGTGCCGAGGGCGTGCGTTTCCTCGCTCGCGACGCGCGAGATGAGCTCGAGCGCGGCCGGAGTGAGGCCCTTGAACAGGGGGACCTTCGAGAGCTGCTCGATCCGTTCGGGGACGATCACAAGCTGCCGCGGAGAATAGCCGAGGCGCCGGCCGCGTAGCGAATTTTCAGGGCGCTCGCGGCGCGACCTACCGCGTGAAGTTCACCGTGATGGGCGGCGTCGTGGTGGTGATCGGGGTGCCCGAGCGATCCCTGGCGGGGCTGTACCGCCGGCTGAGCGCGCACATGCGCGCCGCGCGCCCGAAACCGTGTCCGGGATCACTGACGACCTTGACCGACAGCGGACTCCCGTCGGGCCGCACGGTGATCATCAGCACGACCTTCGCCTGGTCGATCTGGTCGACGTCGGCCTCGGGAGGGAAAGGGCAGTTCCAGCTGCTGCCGCCGATCAGGCCGGCCGGGGCCGAGCGATCCGGCCCGGCGGGGGGCGGGGGCGGCACCGGATCGCCCGTACCCTTGCCGCCGACGACGCCGCCGACCTTGGCGTTCGGGTTGAACGTGGGGGCCTTCGCCGTGCCGGCGCCGGCGACCTGGCCATAGCCGACGCCCTGCCCCTCGCCGCTCGCGATGCCGCGATCGGTCATGTCGAGGACCTCGTCCGGATCCGGCTCGCGCGTGAGGACCTTCGCCGCCGCGGCGGCGGCGGGGGGCGGCTCGTACGGATCGTCCTTGGGCGCCGGGGTGTTCGCCTTCGGGGGCGGCGCGACCTTGGGCTCGGGCTCCGGCTCGGGCTCCGGCTCCGGCTCCGGCGGCTTGGGCTGCTCGACCTTCGGCGGCGTGACGTCGACCTCGTAGACAGCCCAGAGGTACTCGTGGATGCCGGCGCGCATCTCGTCGACAACCTGCCGCATGTCGCGGAGCGACCCCGAGACGATGGCCCGGGCCGAGGCCGCGCTGTGGGTGGTGAGCGCCAGGGTGACCCCGAGGAAGGCGCCCACCCGCGAGGCCCGGTCGCCGAGCGCGAGCACCGCGGCGAGCGGATCCCTGGCGCGCCGGCCGGCGCCCGCGCGGCCCGCGGCCGGGGCAGCGCGCGAGGTCGAGGGCTCGGGGGAGCCCCCAGGGTCAGCGCCGCCGCGCCTGTCCCGGCGGCGCCCATCGTGGAGCGCCCCCGCGGCGCGATCGCTCGTGGCCTGGCTCATGGCGTCTCGCTCGGCGCGCTCAGGGCGCGGGGCTCGGTGTTGCCGGCGCGGGGGCGGCCGGGGGCGGCGCGGCAGGCGCGCCGGGCGCTGAACCCGGCGCCGCGCCGGGCTCGGGCGCGATCGGCGTCACGCCGAACGCGATCTTGGACACGCCCGCCTGCTTGAGCAGATCGAGCGCGCGGATCACGCGCCCGTGCGGGACCGTCGTGTCGGCGCGGATCACCGCGCGGAGCTCCGGGTTCTTCGCCTGGGCCTCGCGCGCGATCGGCAGGATGGCGTCCTCGCCCGCGAGCTTCTTGCCGTCGGCGAACGTCTCGCCGTTCGCGTGCAGCTCGAGCCCGAAGACGAGCTGCACCTCCTGCCCCTGCGCCGCCTTCGGCAGGTCGAGCGGGAGCGACTGCGAGACGATGATCTTCGCCGTCACCATGAAGATGATGAGGAGCACCAGGGTGATGTCCACGAGCGGCGTGACGTTGATGCCGCTG
Source organism: Sorangium sp. So ce176 (assembly GCF_051519835.1). NCBI lineage: Bacteria > Pseudomonadati > Myxococcota > Polyangiales > Polyangiaceae > Sorangium > Sorangium sp. So ce176. The sequence goes on along the minus strand of NZ_CP150371.1, from coordinate 5,938,761 downwards.
ATCAGATCGTCATCGTCGTTGCGGCTCGAGGCGGCCATCAGCGCTCCTCCTCGCCCGCGCCGCCCTTCTTGGGGTCGTCCTGCCGCGACGCGCGCGCGACCTTGCCGCGCGGCTCGGCGGCGACGGCGGGCGCGGCCCCGGCGAAGGCCGGATCGATCTTGAGGTGCGCGAGCAGGACGCGCGTCAGCGCCTCGGTGTTGGCCAGCGTCGACTTGATCATGCGCTGGAAGAAGTTGTTCGCGGCGACCGCCGGGATGGCGACGGCGAGGCCGACGGCGGTCGCGACGAGCGCCTCGGCGATGCTCGACATGACCGCCTGCGGCGCCATGGCCTGCGACGCGGCCTGCGCGACCGGCGTCTTCGCCGCCTGGCCGAGCGCGTCGAAGGCGCCGACGACGCCGATGACGGTGCCGAACAGCCCGATGAACGGCGCGTTGTTGCCGAGCGTGCCCAGGTAGGCGAGGCGCCGCTCCAGCTTCATGCGCTGCAGCGCCGCCGCGCCGGCCATGGCCTCCTCGGCCGCCTCGGGGCCCTGGTGCGCCACCGCGAGGCCGGCCGAGACGACCGCGGCCTCGGCCGAGGGCGAGGCGTCCATCCGCCGCCGCGCCGCCTCGATCGAGTCGTCGAGGGACGTCCGGAGGTCCCGCGCGAGGACGGCGAGATCGTCGCGGAGCGACCAGAAGAACCAGGCGCGCTCCAGGATGATGGCGACCGAGATGACGCTGAGGCCGATCATCAACCACATGACCCAGGCGGCCCCGAATCCGACCATGATGCGCTGCAGCCACTCGACGAGGTTCATCTTCTTCCTTGGTGCCTTTCCCGATGGGGGTGGTGGGGTGGGAGCCGCGCTTCCAGGGGTCTAGGGGCCGGCGCCGGGCTGCCCTTCGTCGACGGCGTCCTCCTCCTCTGGAGCGGGGGCGCCCGTCGCCCCCGGCCTGCCGGTGGACGGCTGGGGGGCGGAGGCGTCGACGAGCCGAAAGACTCGCCCAAGGACGGTCGTTGCGTAGCCGCCCTTCGGTAGCACAAACGAGACGACGATTCCTTGCCCTGCGGCCGGATCGCCCGCGCCGGGCGCGTCGGCCTCCCCGGCGCTCGGCCCCGCGGCGCACACCTCCAGGCCGTCGACCTCCAGCCGGAGCGGGCGCCGCGTGCCTTCCCCGGCGTGGGCGAACGCGTCGAGCCGGCGGGGGTCGCCGATCGCCGCCGTGAGCACCTCCAGCTCCAGCGCGCCGGGAGCGCCCTCGGGCCAGCGCATCTTCCGGCCGAACATCGGGCCTGTGGGCGAGATCGCGAGCGCGGCGGCGCGCGCCTCGGCGTCCGCGAGGTCCGGGCCCTCGAGCGGCACGAGGAAGAGGCCGCCGCTGTCGCGCTTCTTGGCGAGATCGCCGGGGAGCACGGCGCTCCAGGTGCCGTCCGCCTCGCGGCGCGCGAGCACCTCGTTGAACCAGCGCGACTGCAGCGCCGAGAACAGGAGGCGCTGCTCGCGCTTGTCGCGGGGACCGCGCTCCCGGCCGGCGATCCACGCGAGCGCGCGCTCCGGATTGCCGCCGTCCCTCCCGAACCGCTGTGGACCGAAGGCGTTCGGCACGCCGGCGCGGCCGATCTCGGCGAGGCGGCGCTCGGCGAGCGGGAGCGCCGACGGATCGATGCCCCGGAGCGTGATCTGGAACCGGTTGCCGACGAGGTGCCCCGGCTTGAGCTTGTTGTCGTGGCGGGCGACGGCGAGGATCTCGATCCCCGGCAGCTCGGCCTGCGCGAGCAGCGGCGCGGGATCGCGCGCCAGCGGGAGCTGGATCGAGGCGGTCTGCGTGGTGATCGCGTGCCGGTCCTTCATGCCGGCGAAGCCGGTGCTGCCCGGGTCGGCGCCGAGCGCGAGGGCGATGGCGCGCACCGCGTCGGGCGTGTTGCGCCCCGTCTTGCGGAAGGTGACGAACACGTGCTCGCCGCGGCCGCTCGGCGCGTAGGCGGGGAGCTCCTCGACGACGAAGTCCGCGGGCGAGCTCCGGAGCACGGCCGCGGGGAGGTCGCCGGGCGAGCCCGCTGCCGCGAGGTCCGCCGCGGACGGGGCGGTGATGGTCATGGGAGCGCCAGGGTGACCGAAATCTTCCGCGCGTCCAGCGGCGAAACGCGCGCGCGGCAGGCGGTGCCCGGCGGCGCGCGCGCCACGGCCGCGCGACCGGATGCCGCTGCTGCGGCCGACGCGGCCCGCGCGGCGCGCGGCGCCGCTACCTGGGCCTGGGCACGCCGCCGACGCCGCCGCCGCCCGGCACCGGCATCTGCGCCGGCACGCACTCCTCGTCGCCGGTGTCGACCGTGGTGACGTCGTAGCAGCAGAGCTCGCCGTCGAAGTCGCCCTCGCCGTCGATCGAATCGATCTCGCTCAGGCAGCCGGGGTTCTCGAAGAACACGAGCGCCTCCTCGCTGGACGGGCACGCGCCTTCGAGCTCGGTCCAGTGGAAGCAGGCCCGCTTGCCGCAGCCGGATGCGAGCAGGGCGGCGAGCGCGAGGACCAGCGAGCCGAGGTGGGCGTTGCTCATGTCGATCTCCTGAAGCTGCGCCCGCGCGCGGGCGCCCGGGGCCCTGGCGATCAGAGCTCGTGCGGCATCAGGTCGCGCGGGCTCCGGTAGTACTGCAACGGAGAGTAGGCGAGCAGGTTGGAGACCCGCGACGTGTAGATGCAGGCGTACTCCTCGACCTGATCGCCGAAGCTCGATGTCTCGTTCGCCTCCTTGAGCAGCGAGCCCCAGTAGGGGTGGAAGCGGCGAGCGATCTCGCGCTCCAGCTTGCCGACCTCGGCGTCGACGGCCCGGAGCTGGCCGCGGATGCGCTCGACGGCGCGCTTCGTGCGGCCCCGCTCGGCCTCGTAGAACGACGTCGCGTAGGCGATGTGGAGCTCCGCGCCGATCGCATCCGCGAGCAGCGCGCTGCCGTTGCCGCTGCCGCTGCCGTTGCCGTTGCCCGCGCCGTTCTTCTTCTGCTGCTCGTCCTCGATCTTGCGGGTGAGGTCCTTGTAGCGCTGCTGGTAGAAGCGGAGCTGGTCCTCGAGCTCCTCGCGGCGGCCCTCGAGCATCGCGCTCTCCATGTGCTCGCGGCGGCACGACTCGTGGGCGGCGACCTCCGCCTCCATCTCCTGGATGATCATCGCCGTGCGCCACGCGCTCTCCTTCTTGGAGCGGAGGATGTCGCCGTAGATGTGATCGCCCACGTAGAGGACGCGATCGCCGGAGATGTTCAGGAACTTCTCGAAGTCGAGGAGGTTGCCCCCCTCGTAGACGACGCCGCGCTCGAGCGGCGGCGTCGCGGGGCGGGTCTCGGCGCCGTCGCGGATGAGGAGCGGGCGGCGCTCCTGGAAGAACGCCGGCTTCTGCGCGGCGACAACGATGACGTCGAAGTAGTGCCGGAAGCTCGGGTACTCGGGCATCGCGTCCCCGAGCAGGTACGTCATCATCTTCTCGGTGAACGGCCAGCGCGAGTTCGTGAGCAGGAAGAGCTTCTTGCCCGCCGATCGGAACTTGTGGAGCGTCTGCGCCAGGTTCGGGTCGCGCTGGACGAAGCGCGGCAGGTCGGAGAGGACGACGTCGAGGATGGTGCCGTCCCGGTGCGCCTCGTCGATGCACTCGCGGATGTCGGTGAACAGCCGCGCGTAGTCGAGCGGCACGCCGCGCTCCTCGAGGGCGTCGACGATGCCGGCGTAGAGCGTGGCCTCGCTCAGCGCGTACAGCGTGTCGATCCAGTGGTAGCGGGCGGTGTTCGGCCGGATCTTGCGGTGCTGGTAGAGCCCCCTGAGCTCGTCCTTCGTGAGCTCGCGGAGGCCGTGGTAGCCGCGCTGGACCACCTTGAACCGGTCCATCTTGAGCACGTGGCCGAAGCGCTTGTCGATCAGGAGGCCGCGGATGGGGAAGTGGATCGGGTAGCGGAGGCGCCGCAGGAGCTCCTCGGGGTAGCCGCGGGCGGCGAGCTTCGTGACGGTCCCCTGGATCGAGAGGTTGTCCATCTCGGTCTGGTTGTAGATCGCCAGGGTGTAATCCATGTCGAAGCCCACCCAGTCGATCCCCGTGAGCTTGAGGTTGCGGTTGACGAAGACGCGCCGGGTCCGCGGGATGCGCGTGGGCTCGGTCTGCGGATAAAGACCTCCGAGGGGAAGCTCGAGCTGCTCGAAGAACACGGTGGGTCGACTATGGTATCCCAGCCGGCGAGGCGTACAAAGCGCGCCACCTTGACGGACGCGCGGCGGGGCCACTGCCGGGGAATCAGGGACCCACGACGGACCACGACGGACCGACGACCGGCCTCCGTCATCCGAGCAGTCTTCCCCTGGCGCGCCCGCGGGCGCCGCGCTCCCGGCGTGCGCTGCGCGGCGGAACTGCGCTATGTTGCCCGCCCGTACCGTCTCGAGCGGCCGCGACGCGGCCCCTCATCCGTCAACGACGGGCACCTTGCTCGATGCTCTTCGCTGCGCCCTCGCCGATCTCCCGGAAGCCCCCTGTCCAGCGCCCCACGTCGTGGTGGCTCAGCATGCTGCGCCGCCGCGCGGAGCGGATGTACGACGAAGAGCTCGACCTCTCCCGGCCGATCCCGTGGGAGAGCGAGGCCGAGCGCCAGGCGGCGATCGCCTTCTTCAACGCGGCGTTCCGCGCCGAGGAGTCCGGCCTGATGCAGGCGCACGCCCTGGCGGACGAGGTGGGCCGCTGGGACCCGGAGCTCGGCGAGTGCCTGCGGCTCTACGGCGACGAGGAGGGGTGGCACCGCGAGCTGCTCACGAAGTTCCTCGCGCACATCGGCGGCGAGGTCCGGCCGATGGGCCGCGTCACCGGCACCTTCTACCGCCTGTACGGCCGCGCGAAGCGGGTCGAGACCATCGTGCTCACGAACCTCATGTTCGAGACCATCGGCTCGACGACGTACCGCCTCGCGCTGCGGGAGGCCCGGTACCCGGCCGTGCGGCAGATGCTCACGATCCTGACGCGCGACGAGTCGTTCCACGTCCCGCTCAACGTCCACTTCCTGCGCGAGGCGCTGAAGCGCAGCCCGCCGTCGATGCGCGTCAGGCTGCGCGCCATCTACACGACGCTGTTCGCGGCGCTGCTCGGCTCCGCGGCCGCGAGCCGCCGGCGCGCGCTCGCCTTCGACAGGATCCCGTTCCGCGCGCTCGCGGGCGCCTACGCCGAGCACCTCGGGCGCCTCTTCGTCCACGAGAGCGACCTCGACTTCGCCCCGCCGGAGCTGCTGCTCCGCCTCTTCGGGCACAGCCGGCGCGCGCTCGCGGCGTCGGACGACCCCTCCGCCGTCAGCGTCCTCTCGGCGGAGGCAGCCGTCGACCGCGAGCGCGTCGTCGTGACGGCGCTCGATGACGCATGGCGCGCGCGCGGCCCGCGCGACGCGCGCCATGCGCCATCGAGCGCGCCGCTCGACCCCGAGCGGGAGATGGCGGCGGTCCATCGTCAAGCGTTACGGTAAACTTTTCTTCTGCGTGTTGTCCGGAGTACACTCGGGGTGCGGGCGTCGTGGGCTCGCGCGGGGCGGGCGCCAGGGCGTCTCGGGGCGTGGATGGCAGGCAAGGAGCAGCGCCGGAGCGGCCCAGGGAGCCGCCCCGGCACGAGGAGCAGCGAGTCCGCGGAGCGCGCGCGCGCGCCGCAGGAGCCGGAGGCGCGCGCGGCGACGCCCGCCGACGAGGGCGTGGAGGCGGACGCCCTCGCGCAGATGCGGCGCGAGATCCGGACGCTGCTCGGCGGGATCATCGGCGTCAGCGGCCTGCTGCTCGACACCGAGCTCGACCCGGAGCAGCGCGCCTGGGCCCGCCGCATCCGGAGCAGCGGGGACGCAGCGCTCTCGATGATCGACGATCTCCTCGACGCGGGCCAGCCGGGCGGCCGCGGGCTGGACGTCGACCGCGTCGACTTCGACCTGCGCCGGGCCGTCGAGGACGCGGCCGAGCTGCTCGGCGACCGCGCGCACGACGACCGGACCGAGCTCGTGCTCGACGTCGATCCCTGCGTGCCGGGCGCCGTGCGCGGCGACGCGGCGCGGCTGCGGCAGGTGCTGCTGCACGTCGGCACCCTCGCGATCGGCGCGGCGCCCCGGGGCGAGGTGCTGCTGCGCGCCGCGCTCGAGGGCGACGACGGCGAGGCGCCGGCCGGGCTCGAAGGCGCGCGTGAGGGCGCTGGCGTCCGGGTGCGCTTCGACGTGCGCTTCGCGGGCGGGGCAGGGCTCGCGGCCGGCGCGGCGGGGCAGGGGGCAGGGGGCGCGCCGGGCGGGGGCGCGCTGCCCGCGTACGAGCGCGACCTCGGCGTGGCGCCCGGCATCGCCGTCGCGCGGCGCCTCGTCGGCGCGATGGGCGGCGAGCTCCGCGTCCTCGAGGAGCCCGGCGTGCGCCGCCGCCGGATCGCGTTCGCGCTGCCGTTCGAGCGGCGCGGGCGCGGCTCGGAGCGCGCGCTCATCCCGCGCATCGATCTGCCCGGCAAGCGGGTGCTGGTGGTCGACGACAGCGGCGCGGTGCGGCGCGTCGTGCGGCGGCTGGTCGAGGAGCTCGGGCTCGCGTGCGGCGCCGCGGCCGACGGCGCCGCGGCCCTCGCCGCGCTGCGCGAGGCGGCGGGCGCCGGGGCGCCCTACGACATGGTGCTGATCGACCTCGAGCTGGCCGATCTCGACGGCCTGCGGCTGCTCCAGCGGATCAAGGCGGACGCGGCGATCGCGCCGGTGCGCAGCGTCCTCATGACCTACCCCGGCCGGGACGCGCCCAGCCGCGCCGAGGTCGACGCCGTGCTGAACAAGCCGATCCGGCGCGCGCAGCTCCACTCGAGCCTGCGCCTGCTCGTGGGGCTCCCGCCGGAGCACGTGGCCGCCGGGGTGCGCGCGCACGCGCCGAGGTCGCGGCGGGGGGCGCCGGTGTCCGACGGGCGCAGCTCGGCGCGCTCGAAGATCCTCGTGATCGACGACAGCGCCGTGAGCCGGAAGGTCGCGGCGTTCATGATCGAGAAGCGCGGCTACCGCGTGGAGGCGGTGGGCAGCGGCGCGGCCGTCGAGTCGGCGCGTCGCGGGGGCCACGCCGCTGTGCTGATGGACTGCCGCGCGGCGGCGGGCGACGACGGCCGCGCGGTGGCCGCGGAGCTCCGCCGCGCCGAGCGGGCCGACCGGCGGACGCCGATCATCGCGATGACGGACGACGCCGGGAGCGGCGCGCGGGAGAGGTGCCTCGCGGCGGGGCTGGACGACGCGGTGTCGAAGCCGCTGAAGCAGGACGAGATCGACAACGTCCTGCGGACCTTCTGCGCGGCGTCGCGGTCCGGCGCGTACGAGGCCGTGCAGCACGACGCGCCGCCGCCGAGCGTGGAGCTGCCGCCGCCGACCCTGGTCACGCCCTCGCCGCCGCCGACCACGCGGCGCGTCCCCCCCGCCGCCCCGTCGAGGCCGCGGGGCGGGCTGCGCGCGGCCGAGCCCGACGTCGTCACCGAGGTGATCGAGCTCTTCCTCACCGAGGCGCCGACGCGGGTGGCCTCGATGCGCGAGGCCGCGGCGCGCGGGGCGCTCGGCGAGCTCGATCGGCTCGCGTGGGCGCTCTACGAGAGCGCCGACAAGCTCGCGGCGCTCACCCTGAAGGAGCTCTGCGCGCGGCTCGATCGGGAGGCGCGCGCCGGGACGATCGAGAGCGCGACGGAGGCGGTGCAAGCCATCGCTCGAGAGGTCGAGCGCGTGCAGTCCTCGCTCGCGGCGGAGCTCAAGAAGCGGGGGCTGCGGTGATCCCGGCGTCCGAGAGCCCGAGGCTCAGACACTCAGATAAAACGAGTCGTTCCAGCCCGCGACACGGCTGCATCGTGAGCTCGCCCGCCTGAGCCGGTGTGCTGAGCTACATCAATGTCCATGTCCTGAATTTCCAGGCCTCGCTGGTGACAGGCTCCCGGGCTGTCTGCCCGGCGAACAGCGCATGGACGGTAGTCGCGGAGAGCGTATAACGCGTTGCGTTATGACTCGGGCGACTCCTCGAAGACGCGCAGGCCGTATTTCTCGAGACACCAGAGCACGCCGATGACCAAGCTGCGCTTGTCGTCCACGAACGACGGCTTTTTGCCTTCGAAGTAGTGACCTGCGAACTGGAAGCCCCATCCCGTCGCGAACATAGCGGCCGCGAGCGGGAGGCCGATGAGGGTCGCGCCCACGGGGAAGCTCGCGACGATCAGCGGTATGCCGACCTTGTGACACGCCTGGTTGCGCGGGTCCTGGTGGTCTTCCTTGTACCGGCGGAGCACCTGTGTCCATTCGGCGTTGAGGCGGAGCATGCGACCACCTTATCATGCTGAAGCCCGGCGCGAGGCGCAGGGCGACATGTTGCAGCGCGCATGGCGCCGGCGCCGACGTCCGCGCTGCGCGCGCGCCGGCGCCGCCCCGCGCGCCTCCGGCGAGGACCGGCGCCGCCGCTTCTCGGTTGCCGTTGGAAGGAATGAGGCGTAGTTGGGCAGTGTGAGCGGTCACAGAACCGGTCCCATGGCCACGACAGCCCCCTTGTCGTTCAAGACAGGGGAGATCCTCCAGGGGGCGCGCTCGGAGAAGCGGCGCGTGCTCCTGCTCGTCTATCACCATGATGGCGTCGAGATGGCCCCGATGAGCCCCGGCGTCGGCGTTGTCGTCGGCAGGGAGCCCCCCGCGGACGTGGTGATCCGCGACAGGAGCATCTCGCGCAGGCACGCGCGCTTCACGCTGATCGGCGGAGAGGTCGTGGTCGAGGACCTCAATTCCCGCAACGGGACGCGCATCTCCGGGCAGCGGGTCGAGAGCGGCGTGGTCAAGGCCGGGGACGAGGTGCTGCTCGGCGGCATCGTCGCGTCGGTCCACGTGCTCGCCGGCGGTGAGCTGCCGCCGTTCGGCCTCGAGGGGTCCGACGCGCTCCGCGTCGCCCTGCAGGCCGAGATCGTGCGATCCAGGTTCTTCAGCCGCAAGTTCGCGCTCGTCGTGGTCCGCTCGCTCGGCGAGCAGGCGGGCCACCTCCGCCACTGGGGGCTGCGCGTCCGCGAGGCGCTCAGGCCCGTCGATCGCGTCGCCTTCTACAGCCCCGACACCCTCGAGATCCTGCTCCCCGAGGTCACGCCCGAGCTCGCGGAGGAGCTCGCGAAGGCGATCGTCACGCGCCGCGAGGGCGAGCCCACGCTGGTGTCCGGGGTGGCCGTGTTCCCCGACGCCGCGACAACCATCGACAAGCTCATCGAGGTCAGCCACGAGGCGTCGCGGAGCGCGACCCCCGCGGAGCCGGTGCGCCTCGCCGCCCCCGAGGGCGCGCTGCTCTTCGTCGCGCCGAAGGCCGAGGGCGCCCGGCCGCCCGAGGAGGAGGGCGCCCCGGACGCGCCGGAGAGCCCGTGGGAGGCCGACGGCCACGTCCTCGCGACCAAGAGCCCGCTCATGCGCTCGCTCGTCGAGGTGGCGCTGCGCGCCGCGCGCTCGTCGATCCCCGTGCTCCTGCGCGGCGAGACCGGGACCGGCAAGGAGGTGCTCGCGCGGTTCATCCACGACCGCAGCCCGCGCCGCGGCGAGCCGCTCATCTGCGTGAACTGCGGGGCGATCCCCGCGCTGCTCATCGAGAGCACCCTCTTCGGGCACGAGCGCGGCGCCTTCACCGGCGCGAGCCAGCAGCAGAAGGGCGTCTTCGAGGCGGCCGGCGGCGGCACGGTCCTGCTCGACGAGATCGGCGAGCTGCCCGCGGCGGCGCAGGCCGCGCTCCTGCGCGTGCTCGAGACCAAGCGGGTGACGCGCGTCGGCGCGACCAGGGAGATCGAGGTCGACGTCCGCGTGATCGCCGCGACGCACCGCGATCTCGACGCGATGTGCGAGGCGGGCACGTTCCGGCTCGACCTGCTCTACCGGATGAACGCGATGACGCTGAACATCCCGCCGCTCCGCGCGCGCCGCGACGACATCCCGGCGCTCGCGGCGGGCTTCCTGCGCCAGGCGAACGCCGAGGACCCGAGCCGGGTCCAGTCGATCGCGCCCGAGGCGCTGGCGCTCCTGAAGAGCTACTCGTGGCCCGGCAACGTGCGCGAGCTCCGCAACGCGATCGAGCGCGCGGTGGTGATCGCGGAGGGCGAGGCGATCATGGCGCGCGATCTCCCGGAGCGCGTCCGCGTGGCGGTGACCTCGTCCAGCGCGCCCCCCGCGGGCTCGCGCGCGTCCGACCCCGGCATGGCCGCTGTCGTGTCCCAGCGCGCGTCCGACCTCCCCGTCGCGCCCGGGCCGGGCTCGTCGGGGAGCCCGATGACGGGCGGCCTCAAGACACGCCTGGAGCAGATCGAGGCCGACCTCTTGCTCCAGGCGCTGCGCGCGTCCGACTGGAACCAGACGGACGCGGCGCGACTCCTGGAGCTGCCGCTCCGGACGCTCCAGCACAAGATCAAGGTCTACGGCATCAAGAAGCTCGGCTACGGCGTCGCCCGTTAGCCGTCCGAGGAGGCGCCGCCCGCCGGAGGCGCCCGCCCGCCGGAGGCGCCTGCCCGCCGGAGGCGCCCGCTACTGCGAGAACCCTTCGAGCATGTAGTGCGCCTCGATGCGCTTGAGCGCGAGCACCATCGCGGCGAGCCGCATCGGCAGGCGCTTGCCCACAACGAGCCTTGTCGAGTCGTGATCTTCGGTGCGGCGCGGCCGGTTCTCCGCGATGTCGCAGATCAGGCGGTAGTTGCTCTTGATGGCGCGCTCCAGCCGCGTGTTCACCTCGCCCTCGGTCCAGTGCTCCATGCGCTTGTTCTGGATCCACTCGTAATAGGAGACCGTCACGCCGCCCGCGTTGCCGATGATGTCGGGGATGACGCTGATCCCTCGCTCCGCGAGCACGTTGTCCCCCTCGGTCGTGGTCGGGCGGTTGGCGCCCTCGGCGACGAGCTTCGCCTTGATCCGCTCGGCCACCTCGCCGGTGATGGCGTCGCCGAGCGCGGCCGGGATGCAGATGTCCGCGTCGACGCCCCAGAAGTCGTCGCGCGCGATCACCTGGGCGCCGCCGTAGCCCGCGACCGATCGCCGGAGGTTCGCCGGGTTGTCGTTGACGTAGGCCATGAGCGCGCCGACCTCGATGCCGTTCGGGTCGTGGATCGCGCCGTCCGCGTCCTGCACCGCGACGCACCGCGCGCCCATCCGGCACAGGATCTCGGTGGCGGCGGAGCCGACGTTGCCGAAGCCCTGCACGATGAAGCGCGCCCCCGCGAGGGGGAGGCCGCGCTGCGCGTACCACTCCTCGATGCAGTAGGCGAGCCCCTGCCCGGTCGCCTTGGCGCGCCCCTCGGAGCCGCCGATGCGCACGTCCTTGCCCGTGACAATGCCGCGATGGTTGTGCCGCTCGCGCTCGCCGTCGCTGTACTGGCGGAGGAGCCACGCCATCACCTCGGCGTTGGTGCCCACGTCGGGCGCCGGGATGTCGACGTTGGGACCGATGAGCTGCTTGAGCCGGTACATGTACCGGAGCGAGATCGACTCGAGCTCCTCCTTGCTGTGCTCGCGCGGATCCATGCGAATGCCCCCCTTGGCGCCGCCGAACGGGACATCGGCGATCGCTGTCTTCCACGTCATCTCGGCGGCGAGCGCGTTGAACAGATCGAGCGACACGGCCTTGTGGAAGCGCAGCCCGCCCTTGTAGGGCCCTCTCGCCTGGTTGTGCTGGACCCGGTACGCCTTGAAGCGGGCGAACTCGCCGGGCTGGATCCGGTAAAGCCCCTGGTCGCCGAGGCGGATCACGCCGTCCTGCACGTGGATCGAGCCGCTCCGCAGCGCCTCGGGGCGGAGGATGAGCTTGCCGTTGAAGAGCGGGGTGATGGCGGCGCGGTTCGGGATCACCGACGCAGGGAGCCGCTCGTACGCCGCGGCCGCCTCGCCGCGGAAGGGGACGAGGCGGTCCTGGAGCTGCGTTGTGACGTAGAAGATGTGCTCGTAGTCGGGCTGCTCGAGCTCCAGCCGGATGCGGGGCGCCAGGCCGATGAGGTCCGCGGCCGTGTGAAACACCACCATGGATTCGCCGAAGATGTTGGTCTCCGGCTCGCGCTCTAGCAGGGGGACGTCTTCCATCGCCGTATGCTGCCTCGACCGCGCGGCGGGGGTCCAACGTTTCGCGCCGGTCCCCGCGCGCCGCTCGACCGCTCGAGCGCGCGACGGGCGGGCCGCCGGCCTCGCGGCGGAGAGCTGGTGCGGCTCTCCGCGGAAGATCCGGCGGCCCGTCGGGTCGATCACCGCTGTTTCTTGCCGGCAGCGTGGCCGACGCGCTCAGCGAGCGATCTCAGGGGAACATGCCGGGGGCGAACGCTCCGGCCGGGAAGCCACCACCGGGGAAGCCGCCGAGACCGCCGATGCCACCGGGGAAGCCGCCGAGACCACCGCCGAGGCCGCCGAGACCACCGCCGAGGCCGCCGAGACCACCGCCGAGGCCGCCGAGACCACCGCCGAGGCCGCCGAGACCACCGCCGAGGCCGCCGATGCCACCGGGGAAGCCGCCGAGACCACCGCCGAGGCCGCCGAGGCCGCCGCCGAGGCCGCCGAGGCCGGGGGCCCCCCACCCGAAGCCGCCCGGCGCACCCCCGAAGCCGCCCCCGAACGGAAGGCCGCCGTAGGGCGACCCGCCGTAGGGCGACCCGCCGTAGGGCGACCCACCGAAGGGCGACCCACCGAAGGGCGACCCACCGAAGGGCGACCCGCCGGCCTGCCCGACAGGGAACGGCACCTGGCCGACCTGCCCGGGGCCCTGACCGATGGGGCCGCCCTTGTCGATGGGACCCGCGATCGGCCCGCCGGGGCCCTGGATCGGCCCGCCCTTGCCGATGGGCGGCGCGCCGAGGCCCGGGCCGAGCGGCCCGCCCTTGCCGATCGGGACCTGGCCGCCGATATCGCCCTTGCCGGGGATCAGGCCGCCGCGCGTCTCCTCCTGCTCTTCCTCCTCCAGCGCTTGAACGCTCGACGCCACGTCGACGTCGGCCTGCTCCAAGTCGGCCTCTTCCGGTGTCACCGCGTCGACCGCGCACCCGGTCATGAACACGGAAAAGAGCATCGCCGCTTGCGCCATCTTCATATCGATTGAGCTAACCATCCGTCCTCCTTCCATGCCCCGCGACGGCCTTCAGGCCCGCGGTGTCATGTTGAGCGGCGTGGAGAGCAGGCTGCGTGCCCGAGAGCGCGTGTGCAGAGCCTGCCGCGTCGCCCTCTGTCGCTGCCGGCCCGCGACGGGCGAAAGTGCATTGTCTGAATCCGCGCCGGCGCGGAGTTCTGCCCCGTTTCACCGCGCCCGAGCGCCGCCGCGCCGGCGCGTATCGACAGCGCCGCGCAGCGCCGATGTGGGATGCGCTCGGGCGCTGGAGAAAGGCAAATGTCGTCGCGCGCGCGTGGCGCGGCGCGCGGCCGGACGGCGTGAGAGCGGCCCGACTTGCTGCTTTATCGGGCCCTCGCAAACCGCATTTCCGAAGACCTGGTCGATCTCTGCAATCGAGGGTCGCGGTGACTCGACATCATCGCTCCCCGGCCGCGACGCCCGCGCGTCCGCGCACACGACCCCGCGCGCTGGTCACGCCATGCGCAGCCCACTTCAGCCGATAAGGTCCCCGCGCGTCGCTCCTCGTGCGGCAGCCTCCTCGATGGCGCGCGCCGCGCTGCGCGCTGTCGCCGTCGTCGTCCGGAACGACGGCGCCGCCGCTGGCGTCGGCGGCGGACGACGGCCGTTCGCAAGGCAGCGAGAGCGGCCTCCTCCGCGGAGCGTCCAGCGGGACGCAGACGTCCTCGGCGTCGCCGGGAAAGTCGTCGCGATCGCGGCGCCTCTTCCTGGCAGGAGCCTGTCTCCTGTTGTAAGACTCATTACGCCAAGGGAGCTCGCGCGGCGCCGCTCAGGCGCTGTCCTCGTCACCCTGCCGCGGGCTCACGACGATCTCTGGCGCTCGAAGCGCCGGTTCATGCAGGACACGCGCTGTCTTCGCGCTGTCTTCGCGCTGCTGCGGGCGCGCCGCGGCGCCGCTCGCCCGGGGGCGGGGCCCGCGACGCGCGATCCGAGGCAGCGCTCTTTCTGAGGAGGGGAATCGCATGCGCCGCTGCGCGACGCGCCCGGGTTCATCTTGGCTGGCCGTCTGCATTGCTGTCCTGTCGCTGCTCGTCGCGGCGTGCAGCGATCCCTCGCTCCGCTCCGAGGCGCCGCTCGAGGGCGAGATCGTCCCGGTGCGCTGCGCGCGCGGGCACGTCCTCGGCCCTGGCGGCGCGTGCATGCCGGTGGGCATCCAGGGGTGCGCCGCGCTGTTCATGGAGGACGACGGCCTCTGCCACCCCTCGATGGCGAAATGCCCGGCGGGGACGATACCGAAGTTCGATGAGGGCTGCATTCCCGTGGGCATCCCGCGCTGCGCCAAGGAGCTCGAGGGCGACGACGGGCTCTGCAGGCCGACCATGGCGAAGTGTCCGACTGGCACCTTCGCCACGCCGGAAGCGGGGTGCGTGCCGATCGACGGCCCCGACGGCTGCGGGCCGGGGCGGTGGGGGAGCCTCCCTCGCGCGCCCGGGACCCTGTATGTCGACCCGAGCTACTCCGGCGCGGACAGCGACGGTTCGGAGGCGAGGCCGGTCACGACGCTCGCGGCCGCGCTGGAGCTCGCCGCCGAGGGCGGGACGATCGCGCTCGCGGAGGGCACCTACGACGAGCCGATCGTCGCGACGAGGTCGCTCGCGATCGCCGGCGCGTGCGCCTCGCGCGTGCGGATCCGGGGGGTCAGCCAGCTCAGCCACCCTCCCGCGATCGTGGCCGTGCTCGACGCGGGGGAGGTGACGCTGCAGGGGATCGAGATCGGCGGGGACGGCGCCGGCGTCGTGGCGACGGGCGCGAGCGCCGTGACGCTCGAGCGCGTTCACATCCGGGGCGCCGCCCACGTCGGCGTCCTGTCGGGCCGAGGCGCGCGGATCTCGGTGGCGCGGAGCTGGATCGAGGGGACGCGCTCCGGGATCGAGGGGGACGGCACGGGCGCCCTCGCGAGGGACGGCGGCGCGCTGTCCGTGAAGGAGAGCGCCGTCACGGGCAACCACGGCGCGGGCGTGGCGGCGCACCAGGCGGGCGCCACGGCGGCCGTGGTGGGCAGCCTCGTCGAGGGGACGCTGGCGTCCGAGGTCCACCGGGATGGCCAGGGGATCGTCGTCCGCGACGGCGCCGAGGCGTCGATAGAGGCCTCGGCCGTGGTGGGAAACCGGCTGTCGGGGATCTTCACCATGACGGGCGCCTCGGCGACCCTCTCGGGCGTGCTCGTCGAGGGGACGCTCCCCGGGCTCCACGATCTGAATTTCGGCATCGGCGTGTTCGCGGCGGAGCGGTCGCGCGTCGCGATCGACTCGAGCGCGGTCGTCGGCAACGCGGAGATCGGCGTCGCCGTCATCGGCGAGGGCGCCGCGGCGACGATGGCGCGGAGCCTTGTCGCGGGCACGGTGGCGGCCGTGCCGGAGTCGCCGCTCGCCGGGTTCGGCGTGGCGGTCGCCCGCGGCGCGGCGATGCGCCTCCACGACAGCGCGATCTTCCGGAACCGCGCGGCCGGGGTTCACGTGGCCGATCTGTCCGCCGAGCTGATCGCGGAGCGCAACCTCGTCGAGGGCACCCTCGCCGAGGGGAGCTGGGGCGACGGCGCCGGGGTGATCGTGATGGAGGGTCGCGCCACGCTCGCGTCGAACGCGGTCCGCGCCAACGAGGGGACCGGCCTGTTGATCGGGTATCCCGGGACCGAGGCGACCGTGACAGGCAACCTCGTCGAGGGGCACGTCGCGCCGGACCGCCGCTCGCCGGTCGGGCGGGGGATCGTCGTCTACCGCGGCGCCAGCGCGGTGCTCGCGGGCAACGTCGTCAGCCGCAACCGCTCCGTCGGCGTCCTCGTCGGCTCGGAGATCCCGGGCGGCAAGGTCGAGATGACGGGTGACCTCATCCAGGACACCTTCGGCGACGGGGATGGCAGCGACGGCGCCAGCGCCGGCATCGGCGTCGCGGCCGCGCGCTACGAGCTCCGGCTCGACTCGGCCGTCATCCGCGCCAGCCGCACGGCCGGCGTGGCGCTGTTCGGCGCCGACGCCCACGTCTCCAGGACGATCGTCGACGGGGTGGCCGCCGACGCGCGCGCCGGAGACGGCGCGAGCAGCGACGATCTCGTGGCCGACGGCATCCTGGCGCTCGCCGGATCCACTGCCACCGTCGCCGACGTGCGGGTCGCCGGCTGCGCGCGGGCCGGCATCCTGTTCGACAGGAGCTCGGGTCGCCTCTCCAGGGTGCACGTCTCGGACAACCTCTTCGGGCTGGTCGTGCAGGGCTCGCCCGCGCTCGACAGCGGCAAGGAGAGCGTGTTCACCGACAACATCGCGGCGGACGAGCTCTTCGGGGCCGAGCTCCCGGTGCCTGCATCCGCGCCCCCGCTCTGGTGAGGCGCGAGCCCGGCTGCTCGCTTCGAGTCCTCGCGCGAAACCGTGAAGACATCGAATGGAAACTCCCGCGGTACGTGGTATTCAGGGGAGACGGCAGCGGGGATCCGGGGCCCAGGCGCCCAGTCGCCAGCCCGCGATTCGATCCTGAGCCCACCGCGCTTCCTCACGGGGGCCGTGGCGGACCCCACCGCGCCGCGCCTTCCGGACTCGATCAGCTCACACCAGCACGGAGCGTGTCCAGGTCTCGCCCCTCGAGACGACGCGTCCTCGATCGCCGGCGCGAAGGTTGAAATTTCTGGTCTTGTCACCGCTCGCGGGTCTCTGTTATAGACGTCCCCCGGCCGAACCTGGAACGCCGCGTCGGCGGCGCCCTGCTTTCTTACGATGGTCGCAGAAAATAACAGTGTCAGTGTTGGGTCCGTCCTCCCATCATGACGCGTGATGACAGCACGAGATCGCGTTGCGGCGATGAGGCTTGACGCGCCACGACATCTCCGCTGAAACGCGCCTGAATGAGCAACGAGAGAACTTGACAACGACCTCGAATCCCCGTTGACACTGATGTGCGAAGACGGCTACAGTCCCGACGTCTGGATGCCGGTATGGTGCGCTGCGTTGCGCGCGTCGAGCTCCAGCAGGCCGCTCTGTCGCGTGGCGGCTCCCCGGAAGATCAATGAAGTGGGATAGGGACGGTGGGCGCTCGGGTGTGCTCACGAGGGCCCCGCGAGGAGCATTCTCATGAGGAATCGGTTCTTGCCCCGTCGGACGTTCGTTCTGTCGGCGCTGCTTCTTTCGGTCGGCGTTACATCGGGCTGCGGGAAATCCGATGTTCAGCAGGACCCCTTGAAGCCCGTGGGCGCTGCGCCGGGCGCGCAAGGCAAGGCCACCAACGCGGACACCTTCCTCACCGTCTCGATCGAGCAGCAAGCGTCGTGGGTACGCAACTTCAATCCTCTGCTCGCGGCAGGTAACGTTCGCTGGCCCACCGTCGCTGGCATTTACGAACCGCTCCTCGTTTACAACACGATGAAGGGCGAGTTCACCCCGTGGCTCGCGTCGAAGTACGAGTGGAGCAACGGGAACAAGACGCTCACCTTCACCACGCGGCCCGGCGTCAAGTGGTCCGACGGCCAGCCCTTCACGGCGAAGGACGTGGCCTTCACCTTCGCCCTCCTGAAGAAGCACGCCGCCCTCGACCTGCAGGGCGTCTGGAAGTGGCTGACCGCGGTGGAGGCCAAGAGTGACTCCACGATCGAGTTCTCGCTCGCGCGGCCGTACGTCCCCGGGCTCGTGTTCCTCGGGCACCAGCCGATCGTGCCGGAGCACAAGTGGAAGGACGTGGCGGATCCGGTCACGTACACGAACGAGAACCCGGTCGCGACGGGGCCGTTCACCGAGGTGAAGACCTTCCAGAACCAGATCTACGAGCTCGGCCGGAACCCGCACTACTGGCAGCAGGGCAAGCCCGCGGTCAAGGGCCTCCGCTTCCCGGCCTACCCGGGCAACGACCAGGCGAACCTGGCGCTCCTGAACGGCGAGGTCGACTGGGCCGGCAACTTCGTCCCCGAGATCGAGAAGGTCTACGTGGGCAAGGACCCGGCGAACCACCACTACTGGTTCCCGCTCGTGGGCAGCACCGTGTTCGTCTACACGAACACGACCAAGAAGCCCCTCGACGACGTGCGGGTGCGCAAGGCGCTCAGCATGGCGCTCGATCGCGAGCAGATCGTCAAGGTCGCCATGAACAACTACACGCGACCGGCGGACGCGACGGCGCTCAGCGACGCGCACGAGCGCTGGCGCAGCCAGAAGGTCGTCGAGAGCGGCGACTGGGTGAAGTTCAACGTGGCCAAGGCGAACCAGATCCTCGACGAGGCGGGCTACGCCAAGGGCCCGGACGGCCTCCGCGTCAAGGACGGGAAGCCGCTGCGCTTCGACCTCAACGTCGTCACGGGCTGGTCCGACTGGGTGCGCGCGGCGCAGATCGTCACGCAGCAGGTGAAGCAGATCGGCGTCGAGGCGACGCTGAAGACGTACGACTTCAGCGCGTTCTTCGAGGCCCTCCAGAAGGGCACCTTCGACCTGTCGATGGGCTGGTCGAACGAGGAGCCGACGCCGTACAACTTCTACCGCGACCTCGTGGGCACCGCGACAGTGAAGCCGGTCGGAGAGGCGTCGGCGCGCAACTGGCACCGCTTCGGCGCGAAGCAGGCGGACAGCCTCTTCGAGGGGTTCGAGGCCGCGACGGATCAGGCGGAGCAGAAGAAGCTCCTCGAGCAGCTCCAGGAGATCTTCTCCGAGACGGCGCCCTCGATCCCGCTGTTCCCCGGGCCGTCCTGGGGCGAGTACAACACCCGCCGCTTCACGGGGTTCCCGAGCAAGGAGAACCCGTACGCGAAGCTGTCGCCCAACAACCCGCCCGAGTACCTGCTCGTCCTCACCGAGCTCAAGCCGAAGTGATGTTGGCGTGATCTGATCCGGAGAGCAGGTTAGAAGAGAGAGCTTCTGTGCGTTACCTCCTTCGACAGCTAGGCTTGTACTTTATCGCGGCGTGGGCGTCGCTCACCCTGAACTTCCTCATCCCGCGGCTCATGCCGGGCGACCCCGCCTCGGCGATGTTCGTGCGCTTCCGCGGCCAGCTCCAGCCGGAGGCGATCGACGCGCTGCGGAAGGCGTTCGGGTTCACGGGTGAGCCGCTCTACAAGCAATACATCACCTACCTGAGCCACACGCTGACGGGCGATCTCGGCCTGTCGGTCGCTCACTTCCCCGCGAAGGTGACGGACGTGATCGCGACGGGGCTCGGCTGGACGCTGCTCCTGTCGGGCGCCGCCGTGATCCTCAGCTTCGGCCTCGGGACGCTGCTCGGGATCATCGCGACGTGGAAGCGCGGCGGCCTGCTCGACTCGATCGTGCCGCCCGTCCTGATGTTCCTCGGCGCGTTCCCCTACTTCTGGCTCGCGATGGTGTCGCTGTACATCCTCGGGTTCGTGATGGGGGCCTTCCCGCTGCGCCACGCCTACAGCGACACGCTCACGCCCGAATGGAACTTCGAGTTCATCGGAAGCGTGATATCGCACATGGTCCTGCCCGCCCTGTCGATCGTCATCGCCACCATCGGCGGCTGGATGCTCGGCATGCGCAGCGCGATGGTCACGGTGCTGTCCGAGGAGTACATCACGATGGCCCAGGCCAAGGGGCTCTCCCAGTGGCGGGTCATGTTCACCTACGCCGCGCGGAACGCGCTCCTGCCCAACGTCACCGGCTTCGGCATGGCGCTCGGGTTCGTGCTCGCCGGGTCGCTGCTCACCGAGATCGTCTTCTCGTATCCGGGTCAGGGCTACCTGCTCATCCAGGCTGTTCGTAACCAGGATTACCCGCTCATGCAGGGGATCTTCCTCACCATCACGTTCGCCGTGCTGGGCGCGAACTTCCTGGTCGACGTCATCTACGTGTTTCTTGATCCTCGCGCCCGCGGGCGCTGAGGGCTGGGTCCAGGAGAAGCGATGGCTGCGCAACAAGGCAACAGCGGGGGCAATGCAACCCGTGAGGCGGGGTGGATCCGCCGGCTCCTCTCGAATCGCAAGGCGATGGTGGGCACGCTGATCGTGCTCTTCTTCCTGCTGATCTCGGTGCTCGGCCCCACGATCGTCGGCCAGGACCCGCACGCGTTCGTGGGCATGCCGCACGAGGCGCCCTCGGCCGAGCACCTCTTCGGCACGACGGGCCAGGGGCAGGACGTGCTCGCGCAGACGATCGTCGGCGCGCGGACCTCGCTGGCCGTCGGCTTCGCGGCGGGGTTCGCCGTGATGGCGATCGGCGCGGTGATCGGCATGGCCGGCGGCTACTTCGGCGGCTGGATCGACAGCGTGCTGTCGCTCCTCACGAACGTCTTCCTGATCATCCCCGGCCTGCCGATGGCCGTCGTCATCGCGGCCTACCTGCCGGCGGGGCCGATGACGATCCTGCTCGTCCTCATCATCACCGGCTGGGCGTGGAACGCGCGCGTGCTCCGGTCGCAGGTGCTCGCGCTGCGCGACAAGGACTTCGTGTCCGCGGCCCTGGTGAGCGGCGAGGGCAGCGCGCGCATCATCTTCCGCGAGATCCTGCCGAACATGACGTCGCTCCTCATGTCCGGCTTCATCGGCGCGACGATCTACGCCATCGGCGCGCAGGTCGGCCTGGAGTTCCTCGGGCTCGGCGACCTCAGCGCCGTGACCTGGGGGACGAACCTGTACTGGGCGAGCAACAACGCCGCGCTCCTCACGGGCGCCTGGTGGACCATCGTGCCCACCGGCGTGTGTGTCGCGCTCGTCGGGTTCGCGCTCACGCTGATCAACTATGCGATCGACGAGATCTCGAATCCGCGGCTCCGCGCGGAGGGGGCCTGGTCGCGTCTGATCAAGAGCCGCAAGGTCGCGGTTGGTCCGTCAACGCCGGTAGTGAGGGCTCATGGCGCCTAGTCCGCTTCTCTCAGTTCAGGATCTCCGGGTCGAGTTCATCACGCCGACCGGCCCGGTGTGCGCGGTCGACAACGTCTCCTTCGACATCGCCCCGGGCGAGGTGCTCGGCCTCGCGGGCGAGTCGGGGAGCGGCAAGTCCACGGTGGCGATGGCCATCATGCGGCTGCTGCGCCCGCCGGCGATCATCACGGGCGGGCGCGTGCTCTTCGCCGGGCAGGACGTCCTGTCGATGACGGAGGAGCAGCTCCGCGCGTTCCGCTGGCGCAAGATGGCGCTGGTGTTCCAGAGCGCGATGACCGCGCTCAACCCGGTGCTGACGATCGGCGAGCAGATCGCCGATCCGATCATCGCGCACGACGGCGTGACGCAGGCGCAGGCGATGGAGCGCGCGGCAGCGCTGCTCAAGCTCGTCAACATCGACCCGTCGCGCCTGACCAGCTACCCGCACCAGCTCTCGGGCGGCATGCGCCAGCGCGTCGTGATCGCGATCGCCATGGCGCTCAAGCCGCCGTTCCTCATCATGGATGAGCCCACGACGGCGCTCGACGTGGTCGTGCAGCGGGAGATCCTGCAGCAGATCGCCGAGCTCAAGGAGCGCCTCGGCTTCTCGATCCTCTTCATCACGCACGACCTCTCGCTCATCGCCGAGTTCTCCACGCGCATCGCCATCCTCTACGCGGGCAAGCTCGCGGAGACCGCCCGCGCCAAGGACCTGTTCAGCGATCCGAAGCACCCGTACACGCAGGGGCTGCTCGGGTCGTTCCCCTCGGTCCGTGGGCCCCGCCGCAGGCTGCAGGGCATCCCGGGCTCGCCGCCCGACATGCGCAACCCGCCGTCCGGCTGCCGCTTCCACCCCCGATGCCCCCAGGCCTTCGCGACCTGCCAGAACGAACTGCCGGTCCTCCGTGAAATCGCGCCCGAGCACCGCGGCGCCTGCCACCTCTACTGACCATGACGACGACGCAACCGTACGCTTCACCTGTCCTCGACGTGGTGCGCCTCGGCAAGTACTTCCCTGTCGGCGGCGGGATCCGCGCGCAGCAGCTCCGGGCGCTGAACGACGCCTCGTTCACGCTCGCGGAGCGCGAGGTCATCGCGCTGGTCGGGGAGTCGGGCAGCGGCAAGAGCACGATCGCCCGGCTGCTCGCGCGGCTGATGCCCCCGAGCAGCGGGCAGATCCTGTTCAAGGGTCGCGACGTGCTCAAGGAGGAGCCGAACCGCGCCTCGCTCGCGTACCGCGGGCAGGTGCAGATGATCTTCCAGGATCCGTTCGGCTCGCTGAACCCGGTGCACACGATCGGCTACCACCTGGAGCGGCCGCTGCTGCTCCACAACAAGGCGCCGAACGCCGCGATCCTCAAGGAGAAGGTGCACGCGCTGCTCACGACGGTCGATCTCACCCCCCCGACGGAGGTCGCGGCCAAGTTCCCGTACCAGCTCTCGGGCGGCCAGCGGCAGCGCGTGGCGATCGCGCGCGCGCTGGCGGTGGATCCCAGCGTGATCCTCGCGGACGAGCCGATCTCGATGCTCGACGTCTCGATCCGCATGGGCGTCCTGAACCTGATGGAGCGCCTCAAGGAAGAGCGCGGCATCTCGTACCTCTACATCACGCACGACATCGCGAGCGCGCGCTACGTCGCGGATCGTACGATGGTGATGTACGCCGGCCACATCGTGGAGGGCGCGCCCAGCGAGGAGCTGATGCAGCAGCCGGCGCACCCGTACACGAAGCTCCTGCTGTCGGCGGTGCCGGACCCGAACGGCTCGATCCGCGGCGAGCTGCCGGCCCGCTCCGGCGCGCCGAAGCTCGTCAACCCGCCGCCGGGGTGCCCGTTCGCCGACCGCTGCCCGAGCGTGATGAACGCGTGCCGCGAGCAGATGCCCGGGCCCGTCGACGTCGGCTCGGGGCACTGGGTCCGCTGCCACCTCTACTCGCCCGGGATGGCCGCGGCGGCCGCGCCCTTCCAGGCCACGGTGCCGGCCCCCGTCGGGACCATGCCCGTCTGAGGAGAACCACGAAGCCACATGCCGTCTCTGAGATTTCCCGACAAGTTCGTTTGGGGCGTCGCGACGTCGTCCTATCAGATCGAGGGCGCGACGAGCGAGGATGGCCGGAGCGAGTCCATCTGGGACCGCTTCGCGAAGACGCCCGGCCAGATCACCGACGGGACCAACGGCGACATCGCGTGCGACCACTACCACCGGTGGCCTGAAGACATCGCGCTCATGAAGAGCCTGGGCATGATGGCCTACAGGTTCTCGATCGCGTGGCCGCGCGTCCTGCCGAACGGCCGGGGCGCGGTGAACCCGAAGGGGCTCGACTTCTACAGCCGGCTGGTGGACGGCCTGCTCGAGGCCGGGATCGAGCCGTACGCGACGCTCTTCCACTGGGATCTGCCCCAGGTGCTCCAGGACGAGGTCGGGGGCTGGCTCCACCGCTCCACCGCGGAGGCGTTCGTGGAGTTCACCGACGCGATCACCCGGAAGCTCGGCGACCGCGTGAAGAAGTGGATCACCCACAACGAGCCGTGGTGCACGGCGTTCCTCAGTTACGAGAAGGGGATCCACGCGCCGGGCATGCGCGATTTCGGCAAGGCGCTCACGGTGAGCCACCACCTCTTGCTGTCGCACGGCCTCGCGGTGCCCGTGGTGCGCAGCAACTGCCCCGGCGCCGAGGTGGGCATCACGCTGAACTCGAACTACGCGATGCCCGCGTCGCCGAGCGCCGCGGACCACGACGCGGCCCGCCACTACGATGGGTACTTCACCCGGTGGTTCCTCGACCCGCTGTACGGCCGGCATTACCCGGCGGACATGATCGCGGACTACATCAAGCTGGGCTACCTCCCGCCGGAGGGGCTGACGGTGTGCAAGCCGGGCGATCTCGACATCATCGCGACCCAGTGCGACTTCCTCGGCCTGAACTACTACTCCCGGGCGGTCCTGCGGAGCACCAAGGTGCCCGAGGAGCAGAACCTGCCGCGGACGGTGCACGTGGCGCCCGTCTCGGAGCAGACCGAGATGAACTGGGAGGTGTACCCGGAAGGGCTGCGGCGCCTGCTCCTGCGGCTGCACGTTGAGTACGGGGTGCCGAAGATCTACGTGACGGAGAACGGCGCGGCCTACTCGGAGGGGCCCGACAAGAGCGGGCGCATCCCGGACGAGCGCCGGCTCAAGTTCCTGCGCGACCACTTCATCGCTGCGCGGCAGGCGATCGACGCGGGCGTGCCGCTCGCCGGGTACTTCGTGTGGTCGCTGATGGACAACTACGAGTGGGATCGCGGCTACTCGCAGCGGTTCGGCATCGTCTGGGTGGACTACGAGACGCAGCGGCGCACCCCGAAGGACAGCGCGCTCTGGTACAAGGGCGTCATCGCCGCCAACGCCGTCGACGACGGCGCCTCGCAGGCCACTTGACCGACGTGCGCGCGGCGCGCCGCGGACCGCGCGGCGCGCCGCGGCTTCGCCGGGCCGGGCAGCTCGGCGAGGCCTCCTCCCGCGCCGTCACGTCACGCGGAGCACCTCGTCGAGGGACGTGACGCCCTCCTTCACCCGGGCGAGCCCGGCCTCGCGGAGCGGTACGAGGCCGACCTTGCGCGCGGCGTCCCGGTACGCGCGCTTGCCGGCGCGCGCCTTCACGAGGTCGCGCAGGTCGTCGTCGAGCTCGAGCATCTCGAACAGCCCGACCCGGCCCCGGTAGCCGGTCATGTGGCACGTCTGGCATCCGACGGCGCGCTTCAGCTCGGTGCCCTTCTCGATGAGGACCCGATCCTCCTCGCCGGTCACGTCGCTCTCGACCTCGTACGTCTCCGCGCACTCGGCGCAGAGCCGCCGCACGAGCCGCTGCGCGATCACGGCGAGCAGGGCGTTGGCGACGATCCACGACTCGGCGCCGAGGTCCACGAGGCGCGCGACGGTGTCGACAGCGTCCGAGGTGTGCAGCGTCGACAGCACGAGGTGCCCCGTGAGGCTCGCCTGCAGCGCGATCTGCGCCGTCTCGGGGTCGCGCATCTCGCCGACCATGATCACGTCCGGGTCCTGCCGCAGGATGGCGCGAAGGCCGGTGGCGAAGGTGAATCCCTGCCGCGGGTTGGTCTGGCCCTGCGTGATGTCCCCGAACTCGACCTCGATGGGATCTTCGAGCGTCACGATGCTGAGCTCGCTGGTCTTCATCACCTTGAGCAGCGAGTAGAGCGTCGATGTCTTCCCCGACCCGGTCGGCCCGCACACGAGGATGAGCCCCGACGGGCGGTCCGCGAGCCGCTCGACCCGCGGCAAGTCGACCTCGGGTAGCCCGAGCTTCTCGAGCGCGATGAGCTGGTGGCTGAGCAGCACGCGCAGCACGACCGTCTCGCCGTGGATCGCGGGGAACGTCGAGGCGCGCAGGTGGATGAGCGGGTGGCCGTGCAGCTCCAGGCTGAACTGGCCGTCCTGCGGCAGCCGCCGCTCGGTCATGTCCATGCGCGCCAGCACCTTCACGCGCGAGGCGAGCGACGGCGCGAGCTCGAGGGGGATCTGCCCCTGCGCCACCATCACGCCGTCGACGCGGTACCGCACGCGGATGCTGTCGCGCTTCGGCTCGACGTGGATGTCGCTCGCGCCCATGGAGACCGCGCGGCGGACCAGGTGATCGAGCATCTTGACCGCATCGAGGTCCTCGGACGACGCGGGGGGACGGCTGAAGCTCACCGCGCCCCTTTCTTGCCGCCGACCTCGACGGTGCGGAGCGAGACCATCTTGAGCTCGTTCGAGGGAGGGAACGTCGCCCAGACGCTGACGCCGTAGAGGCCGGGCCGCTTGCGGTCGTCCAGCGGGATCTGGATGTCGAATCGATTGCCGGTCACCTGAAGAGGAATAGGCGTCTTGAAGCCTTTCGGGAAGAACGTCGCGTAGGGGGGCGGGATCGGGTAACCGCCCATCTTGAGCAGCCTCTCCGGCGGGATCGGCTTGCCCGCCTCGACCCGCGAGATCCCGACGCCCGCGATCTTCGCCGGCGCCCTGAGCTCGCCGGCCACCCGGATCACCTCGCCGACCTGCGCGCGCCCGGGGAGCGGCTGGTACGCTCCGTAATCGTCGACGAACTCCTGCGCCATGCAGGCGATGTCGAGCCCCTTCGCCTTGGCCAGGCCGACCCCGAGCGATGTGTGCGGCGCTGTGAGCACGTTGCGCCGGTGCCCGTCGGCCGGGGGCTTCTCGTTCATGAAGGCGTTGTGCACCCGCTCGAGGCTCTCCGCGGAGAAGCGCGGATCCGGGTCGAGCTCGCGCGGGATCGCGTCGGCGAAGCAGCCGGCGTTCTCCATCACGAACCCGTCGCCGCCCGCCGCGGTGTAGCGCTCCTCCGGGACCGATCCGTCGCTGCCCCAGTGGCCGGTGTAGCCGACGCGCACCATGTCCTCGGCGTGCCGCCGCCCCGCGCGCGCCGCTGTCTCGTCCCACGTGACAGGGGGCAGCTTGTGCGCCGCCCGATCGCGGTTCACCAGCGCGAGCACGTACCGCCCTGCCTCCGTGCGCGTCATCCCCCGGCCCGGCGCGGGCGGCGCCGCGGCGGCCTGCGCCTCGCCGCCGGCTTCCTCGCCGCGCGCCTCGCCCTCGTCGCCGCGCGCGCGGTCCTCGTTCGCGCCCTCCGCGGCGAAGGCCGCTGGCGGCCCTCCCGCCGGCTCCTTGCCGGCGCCCGCGCCGCACCCGAGCGCGTGGGCGCTCGCGGCGATGAACCCGAGCCACGGCGCCCCGGGCCAGCGCCTCCGCCGGTCGTCCATCGCTCCTGTCCTCCCTCGTGTGCCTCTCGTGATCCCGCGCATCGGCGCGACGGTAGCGCCTCGGTGTCGCGCGCGCACCCGGGCAGCGCCGGCGCCGCGCACGCCGCGCGGCGGCGTGCGCGGCGCCGAGGTGGTAAGCGATGCGCCACGTGAGCACCTCCTCGTCGTCACAGGGCGCGGTCGCCGCGCACCCGCCCGGGGCCTCCGCGATCGTCCTCGCCGCGGAGCGCGAGGGGCGCGCGGCGCGGCCGACCGCGGGCGTCCTGTGGATGGTCCTCGCCCAGGCGCTGTTCGCCGTGATGAACGTCCTCTCGCGGCTGTCGTCGGAGAGCGCCCCGTGGCCCGAGGTCGCCGCGTCGCGCGCGCTGGTGGGCGCGGCCACCGCCCTCGGCGTCGCGCTCGTCCGCCGCGCGCCGCTCTCCATGGAGCGCAGCGATCGGCGCCTCACGTGGGCGCGCTCGCTCTGCGGCACCGGCGCGATGCTCTGCGTCTTCTACACGCTGGGCTCGCCGCAGATCGCGCTCGGCGACGCTGTCACGCTCGGCGCGACGAGCCCGATCTTCGTCGCGATCCTCGCGCCGCGGATGCTCGGCGAGCGGAGCAGCCGCGGCCTCTGGGTCGCGATCTTGCTCGCCTTCGCGGGCGTCGCGCTGATCGCCGCGCCGCGGCTCGCGATCGCGGGCGAGACGGCGCTCGTCGCCACGCTGGGCGCCGTCTTCTCGGCGTTCGCCATGATCTGGCTGCGCCGGATCGGCGCCAGCGGGACGCGCGCGAGCCCCGAGTCGGTCGCGCTGCACTTCTCGCTCGTGGCGAGCGCCGCGATGATCGCGCTGTCGATCCCGGTCTGGCGGACGCCCGACGCCGTCGGCGTCGCGCTGCTGATCGGGACGGGCCTCGCCGGCGGCCTCGCGCAGCTCGCGATGACGCGCGCCTACGCGCTCGACAACGCGGCGCGCATCGGCGCGATCGGTTATGTCGGGGTCGCCCTGTCGCACGTGCTCGCCGCCGCCTGGCTCGGCGACGTCCCCTCGGCGCGCCAGGTCCTCGGGGCGACGCTGGTGATGGCGGCCGGCCTCTGGCTCGCCTCCCAGGCGCTGCGCGACGCGCGGCGGCCGGCGCGTCGATCGACGCGTTGACCGGGTCCACCTCACATGAGATAGCGCACCTCCGCTCAAGGAGGATCTGCATGAAAGCGTTCGCTATCCAGGGTTCGTTCGGACTCGACGCGCTCCGCCTGGTCGATCTCCCCGAGCCGACGCCGGGGCCCGGGCAGGTCGTCCTCAGGATGAAGGCGGCGTCGCTGAACTACCGCGACGTGCTCGTCGTAAAAGGTCTTTACAATCCGAAGTTCCGGCTGCCGCTCGTCCCGTTCTCCGATGGCGTCGGGGAGGTGATCGTCGTCGGGGAGGGGGTGACGCGGGTGAAGGTCGGCGATCGCGTGTGCCCGATCTTCAACCAGCGCTGGATCGACGGGGAGCTCACCGCGTCGAAGGCGAGGGGAGCGCTCGGCGGCGAGCTGCCCGGCGTGCTCTCCGAGCAGGTGCTCGTCAGCGAGGAGGGGGTGGTCGCGGCCCCGGCGCACCTCACGGACGAGGAGGCCGCGTCGCTGCCGTGCGCCGCGGTGACGGCCTGGAACGCGCTGTTCGCGGCGAGCCACCTCAAGGCGGGCGACACGGTGCTCGTGCAGGGCACGGGCGGCGTCTCGATCTTCGCGCTGCAGCTCGCCCGGCTCGCGGGCGCGCGCGTCATCGTCACGTCGAGCAGCGACGAGAAGCTCGAGCGCGCGCGGTCGCTCGGCGCGTCGGAGACGATCAACTACCGCGCGACGCCCGACTGGGACACGCAGGCGCTCTCGCTCACCCGCGGCGCGGGCGTGGATCACGTCGTCGAGGTCGGCGGCGCGGGCACGCTCGCCCGTTCGCTCCGCGCGGTGCGGACCGGCGGGCGCGTGAGCGTCATCGGCGTGCTCTCGGGCGGCGCGCCCGAGCTCAGCCTGTTCCCGTTCCTGATGAAGCAGATCGTCGCGCAGGGCGTCTTCGTGGGCTCACGGGCGATGTTCGAGGACATGAACCGCGCGATCGCGGCGGGCGGCCTGCGGCCGGTCGTCGACCGCGTGTTCCCCTTCGGCGAGGTGCGCCAGGCGCTCGACCACATGGCGAGCGGCGGGCACTTCGGGAAGATCGCGCTCCGGTTCTGAGACGGACCGGGCCGGGCGCGGCGTCCGCCCGGCGCTCCGGCGCGGTCCGCTCGGAAGTGGCCTCGCCGGCCCAGGTCGTCTACGAGTCGTGACGCATGGATTCCGCGGCCGGCGCGCTCGCCTGCGCCGCGCGAGAGGTGGTGGACGATGCAGCGCGATCTGGAGACAGAGGTCCTGTGTGGCCAGCTCATCGTGGGCGGATTCGACGGCGCGGAGCCGCCCGCCCGGTATCTCCGGGCGCTCGCCGAGGGGCGGCGGGGCGGCGCGATCCTGTTCCGGCGCAACGTCCCTGACCTCGACGCCACGGCGCGGCTCTGTCAGGCGCTCGCCGCGGCGGGCGGCCCCGAACGGCCCCCGTTCATCGGGATCGATCAGGAGGGCGGCCGCGTCACGCGCCTGCGCGCGCCGTTCCTGGCGCTGCCCCCGATGCGCTCGCTCGGCGAGCTCATGGACATCCCGCTGCTGCGCCGCGCGGCCCGCGCCGTCGCGTCCGAGCTGCGGGCCGTCGGCATCAACCTGAACTTCGCCCCGGTGCTCGACGTCGACTCGAACCCCGAGAACCCGATCATCGGCGATCGCGCGTTCGGCCGCGATCCGCGCACGGTCACGAGGGCCGCCGTCGCCTTCCTCGAGGGGCTCCAGGAGGAGGGCGTGCTCGCCTGCGGCAAGCATTTCCCGGGGCACGGCGACACCGCGCTCGACAGCCACCTCGCGCTGCCGACCATCGCCCACGGCCGCGGCCGCCTCGACGAGATCGAGCTGCCGCCGTTCCGCGCGGCCTCCCGGGCGGGCGTCGCGTCGCTGATGACGGCGCACATCGTCGTCGAGGCGCTCGACCCGGGCGTCCCGGCGACGCTCTCCCGCGCCATCTGCACGGGCCTCCTGCGCGACGAGATCGGCTTCGAGGGGGTGCTCTTCTCGGACGACCTCGAGATGGCCGCGATCGCGGCGCACTACCCCGTCGAGGAGGCCGCCACCGCGGCGATCTGGGCGGGCTGCGACGCGCTGCTCATCTGCAAGGACGAGGACCTGCAGGACCGCGCGCACGAGGCGCTCGTGCGCAGGGCCGAGCGCGATCCGCGCTTCCGCGAGCGCTGCGTCGAGGCGGCCGCGCGCGGCCTGGAGCAGCGCCGCCTGCGCCCGCCGCGGCCGGCCGCGTCGCCGGCGGAGCTCGCCGAGGTCGTCGGCGGGCCGGCGTCTCGGGCCGTGCTCGAGGACATCGAGCGGGCGCGCGCCGCGCTCGCCGCGGGGGCGGTGACGTGATCGCGCCGCCGGGGGCCGGGCGAGCGGAGCCCGCGGCGCACCCCGACCGCCCGTTCGTCCTGGCCGCGCGCCGGCTCGTCACGTGCGACCCGTCGCGCGCCTCGGCCGGCGATCCGCTCGGCGTGATCGAGGACGCCGCGATCGTCGTGCGGGGCGGCGCGATCGAGGCGGTCGGGCGCCGGCAGGAGATCCTGCGCCCCGGGTCGGGCCTCGCGGTCGAGGTGGAGGCCGCGGGGGTCGTGACGCCGGGGCTCGTCGACTGCCACACGCACGCGCCCTGGGTCGGCTCGCGGGACGCGGAGTACGCTGTCCGCATGGCGGGCGGCGACTACGAGGCGATCGCCGCGGCCGGCGGCGGCATCGTCGCCAGCATGCGCGCGGTGCGCGCCGCGACAGCCGACGAGCTCGCGGGCGCGCTCCGCGCGCGCCTCCGCCGGATGGCCGCGCTCGGCGTGACCGCCGTGGAGGCGAAGAGCGGCTACGGGCTCGACGAGGCCTCGGAGCGCAAGCAGCTCGAGGCGGTCGCCGAGGCGGGGAGGGACGCGCGCCTGCCCCGCGTCGTGCCGACGTACCTCGCGCTGCATGCGCTCCCGCCGGAGGCCGGGGGCGACCGCGCGGCCTACGCCGCGACCGTCGCGCGCTCCTGGCTGCCCGCGATCGCCGCGGCCGGCCTCGCGCGCTACGTCGACGCGTACATCGACAGGAGCGCGTTCTCGGTGGATGAGGCGCGGCCGGCGCTCGAGCGGGCGCGCGCGCTGGGGCTCGGCGTGCGCGTCCACGTCGGGCAGTTCGCCGACGTGGGCGGCGCCGAGCTCGCGGCCGCGCTCGGGGCCGCGTCGGCCGACCACCTCGAGCGCGTCGCGCCCGAGGGCATCGCCGCGCTCGCCCGGGCCGGCGTCGCGGCAGCGCTCCTGCCGGTCGCGAGCTTCACGCTCCGGCAGGAGCCGCCGCCCGTCGCCGCGCTCCGGGCCGCCGGCGTCCCGCTCGTCGTGGGCAGCGACGCGAACCCCGGGACGGCGCCCACCGAGAGCCTGCCGCTCGCGCTCGCGCTCGCGGTGCGGCTCTACGGGCTCACCGTCGCCGAGGCGATCCTGGGCGCGACGCGCGAGGCGGCGCGCGCGCTCGGCCTCGGCGAGGTGTGCGGCGCGGTGCGGCCGGGGCTCCGCGCCGACCTCGTCGTCTGGGACCTGCCGCACGAGAACGCGATCGTGCAGCCCTGGGGCGCGCCGCGCGCGCAGGCCGTGCTGCGCGACGGCCAGGTCATCGCCGCTGGCGGCTGAGGCGGCCAGCAAGTCAAGCCTGGACGCGCGTACACCCTGCGCGTATGCCGCGCGCATGAGTGACACGCAGAGCCCTGTCGCTGTCCCTGGCCGCACGGACAGCTCGTTTGATCCGGTCCCGCTGCTCGCCGAGGAGCTGAACCTCCCGCGTCAGGGGGTGTCGGCGGTGGCCAAGCTGCTCGCCGAGGGGGCGACGGTGCCGTTCATCGCCCGTTACCGCAAGGAGGCGACCGGCGGGCTCGACGAGGTGCAGATCCGCGCGATCGAGGAGCGCCGCGCCTACATCCTCGAGCTCGAGGAGCGCCGCGCCACGGTGCTCGGCGAGATCCAGAAGCAGGGCAAGCTGACCGACGCGCTCTCCTCGAAGATCCGCGCCTGCCGCACCAAGGCCGAGCTCGAGGACCTCTACCTCCCCTTCAAGCCGAAGCGCCGCACGCGGGCGATCATCGCGAAGGAGCGCGGCCTCGAGCCGCTCGCGGATCGCCTCTGGTCGCAGCCGGAGGACGGCAACCCCGAGGAGGAGGCCCGCGCCTTCGTCAGCGCCGAGAAGGAGGTCCCGGACACGTCCGCCGCCCTCGCCGGCGCCCGCGACATCTGCGCCGAGCGCATCGCCGAGCACGCCGACGTGCGCAAGCTCGTCCGCGAGGCCTACGTCAAGGAAGGCGTCATCAAGGTCCAGAAGAACGAGGAGCACGAGGGCAAGCAGACGAAGTTCGACATGTACGCGAGCTTCGAGGAGCCCGTCGCGAACATCCCGTCGCACCGCTACCTCGCGATCCGCCGCGGCGAGGCCGAGGGCGTGCTCCGCGCCGCGATCGAGCTCGCGCCCGAGCCGCTCGTCCCGCCCATCCACGCCGCGATCGGGCTGAAGCCGAGGTCGCCGTGGGCCGGCGAGCTCACGAAGGCCGCGGAGGACGCCGTGAAGCGGCTCTTGCTCCCGGCGGTGCAGAGCGACGTGCGCGTCGACCTCAAGATGCAGGCCGATCGCGCCGCGGTCGAGGTCTTCGCCCAGAACCTCCGCGAGCTGCTCCTCGCCGCGCCGTTCGGCACGAAGGCGGTGCTCGGCATCGACCCGGGCCAGCGCACCGGCTGCAAGTGCGCCGTCGTCGACGAGACGGGCAAGCTGCTCGAGCACACGACGATCTACCTGGTCGGCAGCAGCGACGCGCTCGAGCGCGCGCGGCAGGACCTGCGCCGCATCTGCCGCAAGTACCCGCTCCGCGCGGTCGCCGTGGGCAACGGCACGCACGGCCGCGAGACCGAGGCGTTCGTGAAGGACGTGCTCGCGTCGGAGGGGCTGAAGGAGACGGCGAGCGCCGAGCCCCGACCCACGTCAGAGACGATGTACTGCGTCCCGGTGAGCGAGGCGGGCGCGAGCGTCTACTCGGCGAGCGATGTCGCGCGCGAGGAGTTCCCCGACCTCGACCTCACGGTGCGCGGCGCGATCAGCATCGCCCGGCGCCTGCAGGACCCGCTCGCGGAGCTCGTGAAGGTCGACCCGAAGAGCATCGGCGTCGGGCAGTACCAGCACGACGTCTACCAGGGCCTGCTCGCGCGGAAGCTCGACGAGGTGGTCGAGAGCTGCGTGAACCTGGTCGGCGTCGAGCTCAACACGGCGAGCGCCCCGCTGCTCGCGCGCGTCGCCGGCATCGGCCCGAGCCTCGCGAAGAAGATCGTCGCCCACCGCGACCTGAACGGCGCGTTCAAGAGCCGCAAGGGGCTGCTCGACGTGCCCGGCGTCGGCCCGCGGACGTTCGAGCAAGCGGCGGGCTTCTTGCGGGTCCGGGGGGGCGAGCACCCGCTCGACGCGAGCGCCGTGCACCCGGAGCGCTACGGCCTTGTCGAGCGCATCGCGACGGATCTCGGCGTTCCGGTCGGGTCGCTCATCGGCGACACGGCCGCGATCGCGCGGATCGACGCGAAGAAGTACGAGGCCGGCGACGTCGGCTCGTTCACGCTGAACGACATCCTCAGCGAGCTGAAGAAGCCCGGCCGCGACCCGCGCGCCACCTTCGAGCCGCCGAAGTTCCGCGACGACGTGCGGACGATGGAGGATCTCAAGCCGGGCATGGAGCTCGAGGGCGTGGTGACCAACGTGACGGCGTTCGGCGCCTTCGTGGACATCGGCGTCCACCAGGACGGCCTCGTGCACGTCTCGCAGCTCGCGGACCGCTTCGTGAAGGATCCGAACGAGGTCGCGAAGGTCGGCGAGAAGATCAAGGTGCGCGTGCTGGAGGTCGACCTCGTGCGCAAGCGCATCGCGCTCACGGCGAAGAAGGGCGGCGCTCCCGCCGGCGCGCGTCCCCAGGCCGGCGGCCCGCCCGCGGGCGGCGACGGGCGCCCGCGCAACGATCGCAGCGGCGGCCGACCGGCCCAGGGGCAAGGGAAGGGGCAGGGCAGCTCGGGGGGCGGCTTCCGCAACAACCCGTTCGCGGACCTGCTGCGCAAGTGACGTGAGCGCCGCCCCGGGGCGCGTGGTCCAGCGCCCCGGGGCACGGCCTAGAAGTCGTGGTCTGCGAAGAAGCGCTCGATCCTGAGCGACACGAGCTCGGGGAACTCGAGCGCGGTTGTGTGAGTCCCGCCGCGGACCACGAGGATCTCGGACATCGCGATCCGGCGCGCCATCGATTGCGTCAGCGCCCGGGGGGTGAACGTGTCGCTGTCGCCCGCGATGAGCAGCGTCGGGACGTCGATCTGCTCGAGGACGTCCTCGGCGTC
Source organism: Sorangium sp. So ce176 (assembly GCF_051519835.1). Classification (NCBI taxonomy): domain Bacteria; kingdom Pseudomonadati; phylum Myxococcota; order Polyangiales; family Polyangiaceae; genus Sorangium; species Sorangium sp. So ce176. The sequence continues at coordinate 5,904,701 of NZ_CP150371.1, read as the reverse complement.
GTGCGTGCCCAGCGCGCGGAGGTTCCTGAGGAACGCCTCCATGTCGAGCTGGCCGAGCGGCTCCAGGAGCTCGGCGAACGCCCCGCGGTCGAGCGCCCTCCCGAGCAGCCCCATCCGCTGCAGCCAGATCACCGCGTCGGGCTGGCCGACGGAGCGACGCGTCACCCGGGTGGCGGCCGTGTGAGCGCGCGCCGCGAGGTTCACGAGGGGCGGGAATAGCCGCCCGAGCCCTGGCAGCGGCCCCATCGTCTCGAGCGGCCGGCGGTAGGTGCCGTTCAGCAGGACCAGGTTCGCGGCGAACCCCGGGAGCTGGCGGAACGCCTCCAGCGCGACCTGGACGCCCATGCTCCAGGCCATGAGCGAGCCGTGCCGGACCCCCTCGACAGCGAGGATCGCCTCCAGATCGCGGACATGGTTCGCGACCGCATAGGCGCCCGGGACGTCCTGCGACGGGCGCTTCGACGCGTACGTCCCGCGGTAGTCCCAGGTGATGAAGCGGTACTGGTCGGACAGGTACTCGAGCTGCGCCCGCCACGCGAGGTACGACCCGCCGAGGCCGTTGACCAGGACCACCGTCTTTGCCCCGTCGAACGGCGGCGGCGTCACGCGGTACGCGATGTCGGTTCCATCAAAGCTCGCAACCCGACGCGTTTCCATCCGGAGCGACGAACGCCGCGAGGGCGGAGACCGACCCCCGCCGGACGAAGAAGAGGGTGGCGGAGGCCGACCCTCGCCGGATGAAGACGGCGGCGGAGGCCGACCCTCGCCGGATGAAGACGGCGGCGGAGGTCGACCCCCGCCGAACTTGAACCACGCCATGTGCCCCTGCTTCCTACCCGGTCCCTCCATCGACGGCCATGCTGCCGGCGGCGGCCTGCGTGCGGGTCGGGGGCGGCCTCACCCTCCGGCGATGTCGCGGCGGCTGGACGGGGTGGCCGCGCGGCGTCGCGATCGCGTGCCGAAACACATCCTGCGCTGCGATCGCCATCGCGTTGACATTCCACGCGGCGCGCCGCTAACGTGCCCGGCGGGTCGTCCGCTCGCCCGACGCTCCCGTTGTGTTGCTGATCTTTTCGTCCCCGCCCTCGTCTCGGTCCGCTGGACGCCGGCCCATGTCGTCTCCTGTTGCCGCTCGCGCAGGGGCAGCTCCGGTTCGGGCCGTGGTGGACCGATCGCCTCGGGCGGGCGTGGAGTTTCTGGGCGAAGTGGTGCAGCGATCCCGTCCCCGAGGAGCCGATGGCTGAAGAAAAGAAGAAGAGCAAGATCGATCTGAAGGCTCGGCTGGGCAAAACGGCGGTAGGCGGGGCACCGGGAGCGGCCGTCCCCCTCCCCGTGCCCGGCTCGCAGCCTGGATCGGGGCCGCCTCCCGACGGGAGCCCGATCCCGGGCGGCATGCCCTCGCCGCATCCGAGCGCGCGTCCCCCCATGCCCTCCGTGGGCGGCATCGCGCCCCCGCCGGGCATCTCGCCAGGCATCCCGATGCCTCCGTTCGCGCCGCAGCCGCGTCCCGTGATCCATACGCCGCCGCCCAAGCCCACGGCGGCCGCGCAGACCATCAAGGTCGAGGTCGGCGAGGAGGTCGAGCAGGAGCGCCGGAAGGCCTCGAAGCGGACGGCGCTGTACGCGGGCCTCACCGCGCTCCTCGGCATCGGCCTCGGCTTCGCCGCGGGCGCTCAGAAGGAGCGCGGCGATCGCGGCAAGCTCGCCGTCGAGGGCGCCGCGGCGCTCGAGAAGGACGTGCGGGCCGCGAACGAGAAGATGCAGGAGCTGAACGACAAGCTCGGCGCCGCCGCGGAGCAGCTCTCGAAGAAGAGCTTCCCCACGCAGTTCACGACCGAGCTCGGCGCCATCAACGTCCCGTTCGATGCCACCAACCTGGAGAACAAGCAGATCGGCAGTCTTCCGGGCAGGGTGATGCGCCAGCTCCTCAGCTACACCACCTCGGTCCAGGACCTCAACAAGACCAAGGACAGCCTCAAGAACCTGCTCGCCGCGGCGCAGGGCACCGTCGAGAAGTCGTGGAAGGAGCAGGACGAGCCGGTGGTGAACTTCTCGGTCGTCTTCCGCCGCGACGGCGACAAGACGCTGGCCGAGCTGGTCCCCAACAAGGCTCCGTTCCCGTTCGGCAAGGACTGGCCGGCCAAGTACACGGTGACCCGCCTCGAGCGCACGCAGCAGGGCCTGAAGCCGGCCGAGAAGGAGGCCGCCCGCTGGACCAAGGGCGACATCGCGGGCGGCGACCTGCAGGCGCTTCCGGTGGACCCCCAGTCCGTGGCCGCCTTCACGAGCGAGCAGATCGTCTTCAAGCTCCGCAGCGCGATGATCGATGTCCGCCAGCTCCTCGCCGGCAACAAAGAGAATCCCGCCGCCGAGACAGCCGGCCTCATCAAGGAAGGCGACGATCTCGCGAACGAGCTCCACAAGATCTCCCTCGCCCGCTGAGCGGCGCTCACCCGCTTCGGATACGGGCCCACCTCGACGTTTTCGGTGCTCGGCGCACAGGAGTGCGCCTGCGCGCCGAAAACGCCGATCTGGGCCCGTCTCCTGTGCGGGGGAACGGCGCTTCTTGGCCGTCCGCGTGCCGGACGGCCGTCATGGCATTTGATCGAGGCGCGTCGCACGGCCGGGCCCGGTCGCCTCGGGCCGGGCAGCTCGGCGCGACCTCAGGGAAGGGAGCCGCGCCGCCGCTTCAGGCAGCGCCGCCGGCGCCCATGGCGCGGGGCCGGACGATCTCCACCTTGCCGATCTGCCGCTCGTCGCTGTCCCGCACGATGAACCGCAGCCCGAACTTGCTCACGGCCGTGCCCACCTCGGGCACCTTGCCGACATGCTGCGTGAGCATCCCACCGAGCGAGTCGTACTTCCCCTCCCGGTCGAGCTCCGCGCCCAGGTAGGCCGAGAGATCGCTCATCGATACGGCCGCATCGGCGACCAGCCGGCCGTCGCCGAGGTCCTGGATGGCCGCCCCCTCGTCCGTCTCGTCGTGCTCGTCCCGGATGTCGCCGACGATCTCCTCGAGCACGTCTTCCAGGGTGACGATCCCCGACATCCCACCAAACTCGTCGACAACGATCGCGAGGTGCTGTCTCCGGCTCTTCATCTCCCGGAGCAGCGACGAGAGCGGCTGCGACTCCGCCACGAAATTGGCAGGGCTCCGCGTGATCTCCCGGAGCGTCGTGTTCTTGAGCCGGCGCTCCTCGAGGACCTTGAACATGTCCTTCGCGTAGAGGAGACCAGCGATGTTGTCGATTTGATCCTTGTAGACCGGATACCTGGAGTGCCCGCTCTCCGTGACGATCTCCAGCACCTTCTCGAGCGGCGTGGAGATCTCGATCGCCTCGACCTTGGACCGCGGCACCATCACGTCCCGCGCCGTGAGGTCGGCGAACTCGAGCACATTCCGGATCATCTCCGCTGGTTCTCGCCCGAACAGGCCAGAGCGCTCGACCTCATCGACGAGGATCTCGACCTCGGCCTCCGCCACCCGCGGGTCGGACGGCTGCTCGCCGTTCTTGGTCCCCAGCCGGGAGCCGATCCAGCCGAGCGGCACCGCGAGCGGAAGCATCGCGATCTCGAGGGGGCGCAAGAAGCGGACCGCCATCGAGGCTGCCCGATCGGCGTGCTTGCGGCCCAGCGTGGAGCTGACCTCGTAGAGGGCACCGCTCACGACGATGGTGGTCGCCAGCCCGAGATACAGCGCAGCGCCGGGGACGCTCCGCCGGAAGAACAGGTCGAAGCAGGCGGCGGTCAGGCTGGTCGACACGACCCAGCCGAGCAGGTAACGAGAGCGAAGCTTGGCGTCTTCTTGACGAATCCGCTCGTAAGCGGCCTTCGTGGGGCCCGTCGACTGCTCGATCAGCGCGCCGAGCCGGGTGGCGCTCAGCGTCGTCAGTGCGGTGTCGGCGCCGACGAACAGCGAGCCAAGTACAGCGGAGAGAACGGCAGCGGCAAGCGCTGGCAATGGAACGAGATCGGGACTCAAACCGAGGCTCCTAACGGACGAATCGTAACGGAACAGGCGAGGGGAGCGCAACCGGACCGGGGCGCGAAATCTCAGGAGATGCTGGATCCACGCGAGCTCCCCGGACTCTTTGCAAGACGGACTCCCAGGCTCGACCGGTGCGATCGAGTGCGGCCAGTGAAATGATCCGTGGGTTTACTGAAGTCCAGGATTTTGCTGAATCGTGTGGTTTTCTATCACACAGCAGGCTTTTCACGGACGTCTGCCGACCCGGAAAAGCCACGCAGGACGGAAAAACGAGCCTCAGGCGGCGTGGATGAGCTGTGGGCGCCGGCGTCGTCGGCGACCTCGGGGGCGCCCAGCGCGACGACGTGTCCCTCCGGATCCAGCCATACGGCGGCCCCGGATTGCGCAGGAGCTGCGGAAAAGTCGGATTCGGTGAGCGTCTGCCCGAGGCGCGCGCGCCGGACGCCGTGATCGGTCAGGCGAGCGACGGGCAGGCTGGACGCGGCCGCCTCGGCGAGCGGGCGGATCGCGGCGCGCAGCGCCTCGGCGCCGGCGTCGAGGGGCACCGCCTGCTCCAACGTGAAGGCGCCGCTCGCGGTGCGGCGGAGCGCCGACAGGTGCGCGGGGACGTCGAGGTGCGCGCCGACGTCGCGCGCCAGCGAACGCACGTAGTAGCCCTTGCTCACGTCGAGCTCGAGATCGAGCGCAGCGTCCGCGGCCGGCACAGCGTCCGCGGCCGGCGCAGCGTCCGGGGCCGGCACAGCGTCCGCGGCCGGCGCAGCGTCCGCGGCCGGCACGCCTCCGAGCGGGCCGGGCTCGCCGCGCCTGGCGCCGGCGAGCGCGAGCGACCGGACCTCGACGGGCCGGGCCGACAGGTCCACGGCCTGGCCGGCGCGCGCGAGGGCGTAGCTGCGCTGCCCGGCGACCTTGATGGCCGAGTACGCCGGCGGCGTCTGGGCCCGGCGCGCCCGCTCCGCGTCGAGCGCCGCGGCGATGCGCGGCGCCGCGGCGGCGAGGGCCTCGGCCCCGGCCGGGACGCCGGCCGCCGCGAGCGCGCCGAGCTCCCCGTCGAGCCACGCGGGCAGGGGCTGCGTCGCCGTGACGTCCCCGTCCGCGTCGAGGGTGTCGGTCCCGACGCCGAGGACGACGCGCGCCGTGTAGCGCTTGTCCTGCGCGGTCAGGTAGGGGGCGAGCTTCGTGGCCTCGCCGACGAGCACAACGAGGACGCCGGACGCCATCGGGTCGAGCGTCCCGGCGTGCCCGATGCGCTTCACGCCGAGGGCGCGCCGCAGCCTGGCCACGACGTCGTGGCTCGTCGGGCCCCGCGGCTTGTCGATGACCAGCACGCCTTCCGGCCGAGGCCGCCCGCCGGCCGTCCGCTCGGGCCCGGGTCGCGGCGCCGATTCCGCTTCTGCAGTGGGCTCGGGCATGGGTGGAGGATCCGCCTGCGCAGCCCGCTTCATCCGAACCAGACCGATTTCCGGGTGGCCAGCGTGTCGTCGATGAGCCCCTGGATCGTCGCGCGCACCCGCTCGGCGAGGCGCCGCACCAGGATCTCGTCGTCCGCCGCCTCGGGGCCGTAGGCGTCGAACCGCACCGGCTCGGCCAGGCGGATCTTCCACTTCGTTGGCGCGGGCACGAGGCCGAGGGGCCCGAGCGCGGGGAACGTCGGCGTGATCGGCAGGTAGGGGATGCCGAGCGCGCGCGTGACGTGCTCGACCCGGTAGAGGAGCGGGTTCGTCTCCTCGGCGCCCACGATGGCGCAGGGGATGAGCGGCGTGCGCGTGCGCAGGCAGAGCCGGATGAACCCGCCGCGGCCGAACCGCTGGAGCCGGTACCGGTCCTTGAAGAGCTTCCCGCTGCCCTTGGCGCCCTCCGGGAACACGGCGATGAGCCGCTCGCCCGCGAGCAGCCGCTCGGCGTTCTCCTGGCAGGCCCGCACGGCCCCGAGCCGGTTCATGAGCGTGCCGGCGAACGGCAGGTAGTACACGAAGTCGTCCGCCAGCCAGCGGAGCTCGCGCTGCGCCGGGTGCTCCCGCCGCACCGCGGCCCGCAGCATCAGCCCGTCATACGGGATGGGCCCGCCCGAGTGGTTGGACACAACGAGGCACCGCCCCTCGCTCGGGATGTGCTCGACGCCCTCGAGATCGATCCGGAAGTAATGCCTGTACAGGAAGTCGAAGAGCGGCCTGTACCGCGCCTCGGACTTGGGATCGAAGCCGAACTCGTCGACCTCCTCCGTGCGGCTGCGCAGGCCGGCGCGACCCCACTGCCGCAGGTAGAAGTCCGTCGACAGGACGTCCCGCGCCGTCCCGGGCTCGGACAGCGGCGGCTCGTCGGCCGCGGCGGTCGCGTCGCCCTCGCGGGGGCTCCGCTCCGTCTCGGGCCCGCCCGGCGCCGCGCCGCCCGCGGCCTTCGGCGAGGCCCCGGCGAGCATGCTCTTGAGCCGCGCCTCGAGCTCCCGGATCTGGCGCTGCAGCTCCTCGGTCGTCACCGGCACGACCGGCGCGTGCGCCTCGGAGGACTGCGTCTTCCGCCCGTCCGAGGGCTCCGTCGGGCCGATCGGCGCGAGGTACCGGGTCTCCTCGTCCTCGACGTCGATGCTCGGCACGACCAGCGTGGACCCCGGCCGATCGGACCTCCCGCGCGTCGACGCGGGCGGCCCGTTCACTGCTCCCTTGCGCTCTCGATCGTGTTCAGTGCCCATCCCTCTACCCCCCGACTCGCCTCACGCGGGTGTCTCCTGCAGGAGCCGTACGTCCCGCAGCCGCTGCGCGTTCATGTAATCGAGCAGCGCCTCTCGCGTGGTGTAGACCGGCCGGAACCCCATGACCCGCGCCGCCTTCTCGCCGTCCGCCACGCAGACATAGCGCAGGTACTGGAGAAAGCTGGGCGGCGCGATCGCCGCGTGCGCAGCCCAGAGGGCCGAGACGAGCGGGCCAGCGGCGCTGTGCAGCACCGGGAACGGCGTCCGGCCCGCGAGGCGCACGATCGTGGAGAGCGGGAGCACGCCGTCGCCCACGATGTTGAACGTGCCCGGGAAATCGCTGTCGATCGCGAGCTTGAAGGCGGCGATCGCGTCGACCTCGTGGATGAACTGCCAGAGCGGGTCGAAGCCGAGCATGGTCATGACCAGCCGCCGCGCCAGGAACCGGGTGATGTAGTTCTGGACGGTGGGGCCGAGGATCGGCGCGGTCCGGAGGATGGTGACGGTCGTGCCCTTGGTCCGCGCGCCGAACGCGTTGAACTCCCGCTCGGCGGCCATCTTGTCCGCGAAGAAGCGCTCCTCCGGATCGGCGCGCAGCGGATGCTTCTCCGTGAGGAAGTTGGGGTTGGTCGGGTGCGCGCCGTAGAGGATCGTCTGGCTCCAGAGGATCAGCTTGCGCAGGCCCGCCTGGCGCGCGCCGTGGAGCAGGTGCATCGTGCCGACCGACTCGAGCTCGTGGGCCCAGGCGGTGGCCGGGGTCGGCGACGAGAGGAAGCAGAGGTGGACGAGCGTGTCCACCTGCTCGGCCGCGAGCACCTCGGCGATGCGCTCCTCGGACGCGGGCGCCGTGAGGTCGATCGCGTGGAGCTGCAGCTTGGAGCCGCCCGTGTCCGGCGGCTTGATGTCGATCGCCACCACGCGGGCGATGCGGGGGTCCTCCTCGAGGATGCCGATGAGGTTGCGCCCGAGGAACGAAGCGGCGCCCGTGAGCGCGACGACCCGGCCCCTCGGGCTGGACGAGGCGCGCCGGCTCCCCGGCGAGGCCTCCGCCGCGGGCGCCGCAGGGTCGCCCGGGCTGCTGGTCGCCGCGCCCGCCTCGAGGGCAAGCGCAGCGCGGCCCACGCCGGCGGCGGGGCGCTGCTCGGCAGCGTCGTGGGTCGGAGCGTCGGGGGGCCCGGACAGGGAAGCCATGCGCGCGGGCGCGACACTAGCTGGTCGGCCGGCGCGCGCAAGCGCAGCGCGATCGCCGCGCGGCCGGCGTGGGCTCAGGGCCGGCCGGCGCGCGGCGGCGGCGTCACAGCGCCCGGCGAAGGACAGGGTACGGCTCGAACGCGTGCACCTCGACGAATCCGTTCTTCGTGAACGCCGAGGCCGGGCCGGTCCACAGCTCCTCGTCGCTCACCGGCTCCCTCGGGCGGCGCGGCAGGGCCTCGAGGGCGCGCGCGCCCCAGGCGGGCGCGAGCTCCACCGCGCCCGCGACGAGCGCCGTCGCGACGCCCCGCCGGCGGTGCGCCGGGTGCACGACGGCGCAGCCGATCAAGAAGACGCCGGCGCGATCGCCCGCGAAGCACGGCAGCCCCTTGTACAGCCGGCGCTCGTAGGCCTTCGTCACGGCGGCGGCGGGCGCGACCTTGAGCCACCCGACAACGTGCGCCGCGTCCGGCGCGAGCGCCACGAGGCCGCGCGCCTCGTCGCTGCCCGCGGCGAGCGCCTCGGCGAACTCCCGGCGGTTCTCCCCCTGGCCGTCCGAGCACCGCGCGAGCCACTCGTTGTTGGTGCCCCCGAAGTGGTAGTACCGGCAGTAACAGGGCGTGCCGGCGGCCTCGAAGAGCGCCTCGAGCCCGGCCAGGTGCTCCGGGCCGGCCGCCGCCACCGTGATCGATTCGCTCATCGGGGCGCTCCTCCCGCCGCCTTCACGCGACCGGCGCCCGCAGCCCGCGGACCGGCGAGATCTGCTCCCAGGCGTGGGCTGCCCTGAAGAGCCGCGCCTCCTCCAGCGCGGGGCCGATGAGCTGCAGGCCGACGGGCAGCGGCGGCCCGCCGTCCGGCGCCGGCGCTGTCGCGCACGGGACGCTGATCGCGGGCAGCCCGGCCATGCTGGCGGGCAGCGTGTAGACGTCGGCCAGGTACATCGACAGCGGGTCGTCCACCCGCTCTCCGAGCCGGAACGCGACCGTCGGCGAGACAGGCGCCGCGATGACGTCGACCTCGCGGAACGCCTCGTCGAAGTCGCGCCGGATCAGCGTCCTGACCTTCTGCGCGCGCAGGTAGTACGCGTCGTAGTAGCCCGCCGAGAGCACGTACGTGCCGAGCAGGATGCGGCGCTTCACCTCGCGGCCGAACCCCTCGCCGCGCGTGGCCCCGTAGAGGCCCTGGAGATCCGCCTTCCCGCCGCGCTCGCCCTCCACGCGCAGCCCGAAGCGCACGCCGTCGAAGCGCGCCAGGTTGGACGACGCCTCCGCTGTCGCGACGATGTAGTAGGCCGCGACGGCGTACCGCGTGTGCGGCAGGTGCACGGGCCGGATCTCGCAGCCGAGCCCGCGCAGGCCCTCGATGGCCTCCCGCACCTTCGCCTCGACCTGCCTGTCGATCCCCTTCGCGAAGTACTCCTCGGGCACGCCGATGCGCAGCCCCGCGACGTCGCGGCCGCACGCGGCCTCGTACTCGCCCACCGGCGCGTCGAGGCTCGTCGCGTCGCGCGGATCGCGGCCCGAGATCACCTCGAGCAGGCGCGCCGCGCCCCTCACGTCCTGCGCGAACGGGCCGATCTGGTCGAGGCTCGAGGCGAACGCGATGAGGCCGTAGCGGGAGACGCGGCCGTACGTCGGCTTGACGCCGACGACGCCGGTGAGGCTCGCCGGCTGCCGGATGGAGCCCCCCGTGTCCGAGCCGAGCGAGCCGGGCGTCATCCCCGCCGCGACAGCGACAGCGCTGCCGCCGGACGATCCGCCGGGGATGCGCGTCAGGTCCCACGGGTTCTTCACCGGGCCGAACGCGCTGTTCTCGTTCGACGAGCCCATCGCGAACTCGTCCATGTTGCACTTGCCCGGCAGGATCGCGCCGGCGGCGCGCAGGCGCGCGACGACCGTGGCGTCGTACGGCGGGCGATACCCGCGCGCCGGATCGGGCGCGTTCGACGAACCGCATGAGCCGCCCGCGGCCGCGCGCGTGAGGATCTTCGAGCCGGCGGTCGTCGGGGCGCCCTCGGTGCAGAGCGCGTCCTTGAGCCCGATCGGGACGCCGGCGAGCGGGCCGAGCGCCTCGCCCCGCGCGCGCCGCGCGTCGAGCGCGCGCGCCGCATCGATGGACTGCTCTCCTTGCACCGTGAGGAAGGCGCCGAGCGCGCCGTCGCGCTGCTCGATGCGCGCGAGCGCCGCCCTGGCGACCTCCTCGGCGCTGACCTCGCCGCGGTGCACGAGCGCGGCGAGATCCGGGATGGATCGATCGAGGATCGCTGTGTCCATCGGCGTCACCCCTCGTCCACGAACGCCGGCACGGCGAACCCGTCGTCCTCGACCCGCGGCGCCTCGCGCAGCGCCGCCTCGCGCGGCAGGCTCGGCGCCTCGTCGTCGGCGCGGAGCGGCAGCCGCTCGATCTGCACGTGCGCCGTCGGCGGCACCGCCGAGACGTCGAGCTCCTCGAGCTGCCGGACGTAGCTGAGGATGTTGCCGAGATCACCGGTGAGGCGCTCCATTTCCTCAGCGGAGAGGTCGAGGTGGGCGAGGCGCGCTATCGTCAGCGCCTCGTCGCGGCGGAGAGGGGGCGAGTCAGCGTTCGACATGGCGAGCGCCGGATGTAGCACCGCCCGTTCCGCGGACGCCAGCGCTTGGTGGGCCTGGCGCGGCCTGCCGCGGCCCGCCGCGCGCCCCCGAATCTGGCCGCGGTGCGCAAACGGTGATAACGCCGGACTCCCGCGCGCCTGGCCGCCCTCGGCTCCTCGGGCAGAAGCCCCGACCCCCTGCGCGTTGCTGGCGAATGCAGCCCTCGAAACCGCCCTCTCTGCGCCGCGAGCGCATCGGCATCATCGTCCTCTGCGCTTCCGCGGCCGTGGCGATGTCGCCCGCCGTGGGGGGAGGCGCCCGCGGCCGCTCGGCCGCGCTCGCCGCGGAGCTCGCGGCGCGGGGCATCACCGCGGCGCCGGGCGACGTGGTGTGGGTGGACCCGCCGCGCGGCGCGTTCAGCCCGCTCGGCGTGCGCTCGCGCGCGGTCGCCCGCGGCGCCGTCCGGGGCGAGCCCACCGACCTGTACCTCGTCGACACGAGGCTCTCGCCGGAGGGCGTCCTGCTCGACGTCTCGGGCGTCCACAACCTCACGGAGACGAGCGGCGCGGACGAGTCGAGGCCCGTGCTCCGCGGCGACGCGCTGGCGTACATCACGCGCCCGCTGATCGAGGCCGCGTCGCCCACCGTGCACGTGCTCGACCTCGACGGGCAGCGCGTGCCGGCCAGCGACGGCTGGACCGCGATCGAGCGGATGCAGCACGCCCTCACGAACTGGCAGGCGACCGGCCGGCTGCGCGGAATCGGCCGGCGGACGTTCGCGATCGACCCCGCCCCGATCGACGAGACCGGCCACGGCGAGCCTGGCGAGGGCGAGCCCGCGGAAGGTGAGCCCGACGGCGGGAGCCGCCCCCCCGCGAACGCGGGCGACGTCGCGATCGCCCTCGAGGACGACACCGCGGTGGTCGTGCGCGCGAGCGGCCGCGAAGCGCGCCTGCCGCTGCACGGCGTGGACGCGCCGCTGCCCCCGTGGATCCGCGCCGAGTCGTTCGAGGTCGCGCGGCCGGGGAACCTCGTCACGTGGGCGGTCGACCGGGTGCGGCTCGTGATCGGCGACGCCGCGATGCAGACGGTCAAGGCCGTCGCGTTCACGGCGCTCGACTTCGTCCTCCGCAACAAGGAGGCGGTGACGGGCGACACGGGCGCCGAGGACATCGCCTCGGATCTCGGCAAGAGCACGCTGGATCCGCCCGTCCGTCAGGCCCCGATCGACCCCGAGATCGGCTGGCCGCCGTCGCCGATCGAGCCGTGGGTGACGCCGGCGCTGCCCGGAGAGGGGCAGTGGAACCCGCAGGGCGGCGACGCCTTCGTGCGCAAGCTCGAGGGGCTCCCGCCGGCGTTCATGACCACGTTCATCCGGGCGGATCGCTCGCGCAAGGCGACGCGCGTCTACATCGCGCTGTGGGATCCGCGCCAGGTGGAGCTCCACATGATGGCGGGCACGGTGGAGCCGAAGGGCGCGACGGGCGAGGCGGGGCCGGGGCTCATCCCGCGCACGCCCGAGGTGATGAAGCGCGTGGTCGCCGCGTCGAACGCGGGGTTCCAGGCGATGCACGGCGAGTTCGGCATGATGGCCGACGGGGTCGTGTACCTGCCGCCGAAGCCCTACGCCGCGACCGTGGCCGTCCGGCGCGACGGCAGCACCGTCTTCGGGACCTGGTCGGAGGACGAGACCATCCCTGACTGGATGCTCTCGTTCCGCCAGAACATGACCGTCATGGTCCAGGACGAGAAGTGGAATCCCTTCGGGCGCACGTGGTGGGGGGGCACGCCGCCCGGCTGGGCCGACAAGACGCACACGGTCAGGACCGGCATCTGCCTGACCCGGGAGCGCTTCGTCGCGTACTTCTACGGCGCCGACGTCAGCCCCGAGGCCCTGGCCCAGGCGATGATCCAGGCCCGCTGCGCCTTCGGCATCGCGCTCGACATGAACGCGGGCCACAGCGGGCTGGAGTTCTACCAGGTGGCGCCCAGCGGCGCGCTGCCGCCGCTGGGGCGCCCGCTCCAGGGGGAGTGGGAGGCCGAGGGCGAGGTCTCGGGGCTCTCGGGCTACCGCTTCCGCGGTCGCCGGCTCATCCGCGGGATGGGCCTCATGAACTTCCCCCGCTACATCCGGCGGGAGGCGCGCGACTTCTTCTACATGACGCTGCGGCACCTGCTGCCGGGGCCGGCGCTCGCGACGCGCGCGGCGCCGGCCGAGGCGGGGGAGGGCGTCTGGCGCACCCAGGGGCTCCCGCAGCACGGCTTCCCGTACGCGCTCGCGACGACCGAGATCCGCCCCGATCGGGCGCGACCCGACGTGCGGCTGCGGGTGCTCAAGGTGGACCCGAGGACCGTCCTGGCCGCGCCGCTGAGCGAGCCCGCGTCGGCACCGCCGGCCGGGACGGGCGCGACCGTGGCGGTGCTCGCCGACGGCGCCGCGGCGCCCGGCGCCGGCCAGGGCGAGCTCGCGAGCATCTGGCACTCGGCGGGGGCGTTCTCCGCCTCGCCGACCTCCCCGGTGCGCGGCGCGGTCCGGATCGCGACAGGCCACGCCAGCAGCGCGCGGGCCGTGGCCGCGCTGGGCGTCAACGACGAGGACGGGATGCTGATCTACGTCGAGCGGGCGGCGGCCGGGCCGTCCGGCGCCCCGGACGCCGCGCTGTCGCCGGACGCCTCGGCGCCGCCCGCCGCGCCCGTGGATCCGAGGGACGCGAAGCTGTTCCAGGATTTCCTCGCGGGGCTCGGCTGCTCCTCGCGGATCTACCTCCACCGGCCGCTCGCGGTGGCCCTCGGCGGCGATACGGACCTTTCCGGCGCGGCGGTTCACCCGCCGTCCGGCCCGCGCGCCGTCCGGCTCACGCGCGCCGAGGCGGCCGGCGCAGGCCGGATGTTCGAATCCACACCGATCGTCCCGCACAGCGTCTGGTATCCGCTGCAGCAGAAGCGCGTTCGGTACTTCAAAAAGCCGAAGAAAGAGGAAAGCGCGGACGGCGATCATTGAGCCTGGGGGCGCCTGGAATCCCGCCTGGGGTGCAGTAGGCGCTTGTGCGTCGGCGGCCCGAGGGATTAGAAAAAGGCGGCCGGTGCACCGTTTGCAGTCCTCTGGAGCTTGCGACATCTCGGCGCGGGGCGGCGCTGGCTCGCTGGGTGAGCGGGGCGCGGTCGACGCGCGATCTGGCGGCGTCGCGCCGAGCGGAGGTTTGCCGGAGATGACGGCGCGCGAGCGCCTGTCCGGGGGCGCGCGCATCGCGGGCGTCTCGCGACGGACGCGACGGAGGGTCGCGGGCGGCGCGCTGGATCCGCGCGAGATCGCGCCGCGCGTGCGGCCGTGGCGTCGCCGCGCTCGTCCTGTTGGCGCTCGCGCCGTTACCGGAGCAGCGGTACGCTGCAGTGGATCGGGTTCACGCAGCGCGCTCCGAGCTAGCCCGCGACGGGGGCCTGCTCGTCCACATCACGCACATCATCCTCGTCGCGCGGAGCAGGCGCGATCGTTTCTCGGAAGCCGCGGCGAACGGCGCCGCATGTCCTGAGGAGTTCCCGAACATGGCCGATACCAAGGGCGGCAGCGATCTAGATGTCTTCGAGGGGCTCGCGAAGAAGTCGTCGCGCACAGCGAACCCCGCGCTCGTGCCTCCCTCGCCGCCGACCCGGCAGCGCACCCTGACCGGAGGCGTCAGCTCGCTGCCGCCGGCGCCGAACCAAGGGACGAAGCTCCCCGGGGGAATCGCCTCTCCGCTGCCGCCGCCGTTGACGACGAAGGGGACGAGTCCTGGGTCGCTGCCGCCGCCGGTGCCGACGAAGGGGACCAGTCCCGGCTCGCTGCCGCCCGCGTCGCTGCCGCCCGCGTCGCTGCCGCCGCCGTTGACGACGAAGGGGACCAGCCCTGGCTCGCTGCCGCCGCCGTTGACGACGAAGGGGACCAGCCCTGGCTCGTTGCCGCCCGGCTCGCTGCCGCCGCCGGCGACGACGAAGGGGACCAGTCCCGGCTCGCTGCCGCCGCCGATGCCCCCTTCGGGCAAGCCGGGCACGCTGCCGTCCGTGGTGCCGCCCCCCTCGCGACAGCCGTCTCTGCCCGCGATCTCCGCCCCGCCGATCCCGTCGGCGAGCCCGCTGCCCCCGGCGCCGACCAGCGCCGCGCCCGGCTCGCTGCCGCCGGCGATCCCTCCTCCGGTGCGGTTGCCGTCGATCAAGCCGCCGCAGAAGGCGGCTGACGAGGCGAAGCCTCGCCGCGCGAAGGGCGCTGCGGTCGACATGGACTGGGACGACGACGAGGAGTCGACCCACGTCTACGACAGGGAGGGTAACGACAAGATGCCGGGGCGGACGACCCCGCTGCCGAACGCGGGCTCGCCCACGATCCCGAAGGCGGCCGCGGCGCTGCTCGCGAGCTCCGGCGGCGCGGCGCCGGCCGCGCGGGCGCGCACGCCGATCCCGACGCCGCCGCCGATCCCGAGCGCGCCGCCGATCCCGGAGATGGGCCACCGCGCGCTGTCGCGCAACGACGAGCCCACGGCGATCCGCCCGCGCCCGGCGACGCAGCAGGGGGCCGGCAAGGCGGGCGTCATCCTCGGCGGGCTCGCGCTCGTGGCGGTGCTCATCCTGGCCGTGGTCCTGCTGGTGCCGAAGAAGGGCGCGCTCTCCATCGACCTGAAGACGCTGGGCGGCGCGTCGGTCGCCAGGGCCGAGATCTTCATCGACGGCCAGAAGCGCTGCGACACGGTGCCGTGCATCGTGCGCGATCTCGATCCCGGCTCGAAGGCGGTGAAGATCCTCGCCCCCGATTTCCCGCCGCGCGACGCGGTCGAGGTCGTCGAGGGCGGCAAGGAGAAGGTCGTCGTGATCACGCTCGACAGCGCTGGCCCGACGCGGTCCGCCGCGACCGGCCTCAAGATCGCGGGCACGCCCGGCGTGAAGGTGCTCGTCGACGGCGTGGAGAAGGGCACGCTGCCCGTCGAGGTCAGCGTGCCGCCGGGGGAGCACAAGATCCGCTTCGACGGCGGTGAGCGCTACGAGCCGCTGGAGAAGACGGTGGAGGTCGGCCAGGGCGAGGCGAAGGACCTCGGGACGGTCGCGCTCAAGGTGGTGAAGGGGCAGCTCACGCTCGATCTCGCCACGTCGGGGGCGTCGGTCAAGCTCGTGAACGCGAAGGGCACGGAGAAGAAGCTGCCGGATTCGGCCTGGAAGAAGCCGCCGGTCAAGGTGGATGTCAATCCGTCGGAGGGGTGGAAGGTCGTCGCGACGAAGAGGGGATACGAGGACTTCTCTCAGCCGATCTCGTTCGAGGACGGGCAAGCCGAGAAGACGATCCAGATCGCGCTCGCCGAGGTGAGCAAGCCCGAGCCGGCCTCCGCGGCGCCCGCTCCGGCGCCGAAGGCGGAGGCGGTCGCGGCCGCGCCGAGGCCCGAGGCTCCCGCCGCGGCGCCGAAGGCCGAGGCCCAGGCCGCCGCGCCCGCGGCTGCCGCAGGCGCGGCGACGCTCAACATCAACTCGATCCCTGTCTCGAAGGTGGTCCTCGACGGCCGGCCGCTGGGGAGCACGCCCAAGGTCGGCGTCAGCGTCCCCGCGGGGTCCCACACGGTGATGTTCATCCATCCGGAGCTTGGCAAGAAGTCGGTCACCGTCTCGGTGAAGGCCGGAGAGACCAAGACGGCGGCCGTCAAGTTCGACTGACCCGACACCGTCGTCCGCAGCGCTCAGCTCACGGGCGAAGCTCCTCCTGCCCCCAGCTGTCTCGGTACGCCCGTTCCGGCGCCACCCGGCAGTGCCAATCGCCATGCTCATGGGGCCGCATTTCGGTGTTACCGTCATCGTCTTGGGTCCACCCGATCGCTAGGGTCATGGGTCCCCGCCAGTTGGTGTCACCCGGCGTCGCCAGGGTCATGAGTCCACCCCGTCGCCAGGGCCATGGATCCACCCTGATGCGGCGCCGATGATCTGCGCTTGACAACCGGCAGCAAACCCAGGGTGCCGACCGACGACGGCGCGGATCGCCGTCGGGAGGTGCCGATGCGCTACCGGGAGTTGAGCAGGATCGTGCTGGTCGTCGGGTTGACGATAAGCCGCTACATGTTCGTGTGGTCGCGCTTCGCGCAGGCGCTCGCGGTATGGTGCGAGGGCTGGAAGCGGCGTCGCAGTTCTTCGGCGGTGTGGTGCATCGGCTCGTGCTCGACAACATGAGCGCGGCGCGTCGCGCGCGCTCTCCCAACAGTCCGTGCTCAACCGGGCAAAGCGCTCACGGCAGCAAGGCGTCGACGGGCGTGCCGCTCCCGGGGCCGTAGAAGGAGCCGCCGTCGCCGAGCTGCCCCGTGACGTCGCTGCCCCAGCACTTGACGCCGCCGCCCGAGATGGCCGCGCACGTCGAGATGTTCCCGGCAGAGATCAGCACCGCATTGCTGAGGCTCCCGACGGAGACCGGCGACGACCTGTTCGTCGTGGTGTTGTCCCCCAGCTGGCGGTTGCCGTTCAAGCCCCAGCAGGATGCGCCCCCGCCGGCGTGAACCACGCAGGTATCGCTACCACCGGCGTCGATCGCCACAGCATCGCTGATCCCGGTGACCGTCACGGGGGTGGTGCTGTATACGGGCGACATCGAGCCTATCCCGAGCTGACCTGAGCCGTTACTCCCCCAGCACTTCACGGTCCCATCGGACAGGAGGGCGCAGGCGTGATGGCCGCCGGTAACCACGGCGACGGCTGTCGAGATGCCGGTCACGCTCACAGGCGTATTCCTGGTCGTCTGGGTGCCGTCGCCGAGTTTTCCGAGGTAGTTGTCCCCCCAGCACGAGACGGCTCCCGTGCTGTGGAGGGCACAGGTGAAGTACCCCTCAGCGTCGATGGCCACTGCATCCGTGATACCGGCGACCGTCACGGGCGTGAGCCGATCGGTGGCGCTGGCCGCATCCCCGAGCTGCTCGTGCCCGTCCCCTCCCCAGCACTTGACGGAGCCCCCGGAGAGCAACGCGCAGCTATGGTCGTATGCCGCAGCGACGTCGACAGCTCCCGATAGGCTCGAAACTGCCGTTGGCACCTGACGGGCTGTACGGGTCCCGTCGCCGAGCCTCCCATAGCCGTTGAGCCCCCAGCAGTAGGCGGACCCGCCGGTATCCACGGCGCAGGAGTGGGCGTACCCTGTCGCCACGTCGACGACGCCCGACAGCCCCGACACCTGCACCGGGCTGCTTCGGTTCGTGGTCGTCCCGTCTCCGAGCTCGCCGTTTGAATTGTGGCCCCAGCAGTACGCCGTTCCGTCGGCCAGCGCAGCACAGGCATGAGCGCTGTAGGCCGCGAGCGACGTGGCGACGCTCAGAAGCTCCTGGCTCGACGCGATCTGTTCAGAGGGCTCCGCGTCTTGCTCTCCTCCACATGCCACGAGCGCCACGGTGGTGCACAGCAGAGACATCGATCCCAATACCTTGTTCACATGAACCTCTCTTTGGTTGAATAAGAAGCGACGAGACGGCGGTTCATGCTTATATGAAGCAAGTGATCTGGGCAACATATGTTCGCGTCACGTACACGCCATCTCCTGGTCGTACTGCATACGTGGGGCGTGCGTGGGGCACGCGGGTATGACAGCGACACGTTCGTTCTGCTTCTTGAGCAGGTAGGCGCCTGCCATCCGACGGCGGGCCCAACAAATTGGTCTTGTGCAAGAATTTTTGCAGTACATCGTGAAGTCAGACGCGCCGCGAGAGTACGCCGGCCTTGCAGGACGGCGCGTCAAGGTAGGCGGCGCGGGTAGCGAAGGGCGCGCGTGGTCTACACGTCGATCTTCACGTCCTGATGGCTCGCGCAGAGCTCCTCCTTCACGGCACGCCACAGGTGATCCATGGGACTCAGTTCTGTGCATCGCATCGGAAGCCAGAACAGCGTGAGGTCCAGGATGGCGGTCAGGCGTTGCGAGAAATGTGCCTTGTGGCTCCGGTTCTCGTCGAGCAGCAACGCGATGGGGCACCCGCGGTACAGGCTGGCAATCGCCAGGCTCATGGGGCCACATTGTGGTGCTAACGCCACCTTCATTGGGTCCACCTCATCGCCAAGGTCATGAAGCCGCCCGCCCGGTGGCACGACCTTGCATCGTCAGCGTCATGGGGCCACGTTGATCCGGCACGGTTACTCTGGGCTTGACAACCGCCAGCGCAAGGTGGGGGGCCTCCCGACGACGGAGCGGGTCGCCGTCGGGAGGCGCCGATGAGCTCTCGGGAGTTGAGCATGATCGAAGTCAATGAGCTGCTTCGCCGCTGGCAGGCGGGGTAGAGCGCGCGGCAGATGAAGCGCGACGGCGCGGCCGATCGCAAGACGGCAGAGCGATGCATCGCGACCGCGGAGGAACGCGGCGTCGCGAGGGCGACGGACCTGAGTGACGAGCTCGTCGCGGAGGTGTCGAGGCGGATACAGAGCCGGCAGCCGCCGCAGCTGTCGGCGGAGTGGCGCAGCTTGGAGGCGAATCGTGGCCGCGTCGAGGCGTGGCTCACGGCGCAGATGATCCGCTGCTGCTCGTTCGCGTCCATGAGATCGTCGAGCGCGAGGGCGGAAGGCGTCAAGGTCGGTTACACGACGCTGCGCCGCTACGCGCACCAGGAGCTCGGCTGGCGCGAGCGGGTGGGCAGCGTGCGCGTGGACGAGCCGCCGCGTGGTGAGGAGGCGCAGGTCGACTTCGGACAGGTCAGCTACGTGAGCGACAACGAGGGGCACCGGCACCGGCTACTCGTGCTCGTCGTCGTGTTGACGATGATCCGCTACACCTTCGTATGGCCGACCTTCGTGCAAGCGTCTACGCCGAGCGCATGTTCGCGGGCGCGCTGCCGTGGACCAGGATGCGTCGAGCCTGGGGCCTGCTTCGACTGTGCGAATGCTACGGTGCGGCACGTGCTGAGGCCCCGTGCGCTCGCGGGCTCGGCTTCGACGCCATCGATGTTCCTCGGAGCGAGCGCACGCTCAAAGAGGCGCAGCAGGTCGAAGACGACCCGGGGGGCGGCTGCCGGCGGGCCGGTTCGCTCGCGATCCTCCGGGTTCGTTACCATTAACCGCCGCGGCGCGCAGAAGCGAGAGGCGTGATGGCGACGAAGGTCATCAGCCCCGAGCTCACGAGCGCGCTCAAGCGCTTGCGCCTCGGCTGCCTCATCGACGCATTGCCGGAGCGCATCGCATTTGCCGAGAAGGAGCAGACGCCGCTCGACGACTTCCATCTGACTGATGATCCTCACCAACGAGATCGAGCGCCGGACGCTGCTCACCTGTCCTGCTCGACCCGCTCCGCCCACGCGCGCCACGTCGTCGCGCAGCGCGGCTCGTCGGCGTGCGCGCCCCCCGCGCAGTACGCGGGGTCGCGCGGGGGGCCCAGCACGAGCATCGTCGTCTTGCTGACGAACGGCAGATCGCGCCGCCAGATCTCGCTGAAGCCGTCGAGTCGCCGGCGGTACCCCTCCGCGGCGCGCTCGCCGAGGAGCTTGTCGAGCTGCGCGCGGACCTGCTGCCGGAGCTCCTCGTCGTCCGTGACGGCGAGGGTGCGCTGGAGGAACCGGATCTGCGCCTCGCGCTCGCCCGCGCGCCCCAGGATGCCCGCGCCGCCGAGGGCCTGCCAGCTGATGCTCGCGTCGCCACCGCCCAGCTCCGCGGCGCGCGCGAGCATCCGGGCGCCCTCCAGGCGCCACTGCGTCTTCTCCGCGGGGTCGGTCAGGTACGAGGCCGGCGCGATGAAGGCGACGAACTGGCCGAGCGCGAGCCACAGCTCGCCGTCGAGCGGGCGGTGCTGCACCCCGCGCTCCATGATCTCGCGCGCCTTGAGGACCTCCTCGCGAGGAGTCGTGCTCGTCTGGAACGTGATGAGCGCGTCCGCGAACAGGTAGGGGTCGCGAAAGGTCGGATCGAGCGCGTTGATCGCGTCGAGCAGCAGGGTGAGGTTCTCGAACCGGCGGCGCTCGAACGTGTGCAGCCCCTGGGACACGAGCACGTGCGACCAGAGCAGATCGGCCAGCGCGGAGCGGTAGCCGAGCGACAAGGTGACCACCTCGTCCGGCGGCGGCAGGACGTACACGTCGGAGGTCTCGGCGACGCGCTTCTCCAGGTCCGTGGCCGGCGCGCGCACGCTCCCGATCGCGACGGCGGCGACGGCCGCGAGGGCGGCCGTGACGAGCGCGTCGCGCGCGCGCCCGGCGCGGGAGAGGAGAGGGCGGGCTGCCGGACGGTCCGCTGTCCCGGGCGCCGGGGGAGCCCCCATCATTCCACCTCGCGGTCCACGAACATGCCCGGGAGCACGCGGGCCGGCTCCCCGGGGATCCGCTCGCCGCGCACCTCGAACGTGGACAGCGCGCCGTCGCCGTCGAGGTCCCCGTGCGCCGTCGCGACGAAGCGCATGGTCTTCGACGCGTCGAGCTCGCTCGTGAACTGGAAGGCGAACGCGTGCGGCCCCTCGAAGCCGAAGTCGAGCGACTTCCACGTGAGGTGCTCCCACGAGTGCGGCGGATCGACGGCTCGCACGCCGCGCGGCACCTGGGCCGGGGTCAGCGGGGCCGACGGCGGGAAGCTGATCTCCTGCGGTCTCGACTCGGCGTAGGCGACCGCGCTGGTCACCAGCCGGTCGAGCCCCTCGATCGGCTCGCTCAGCTTGGACGCGCTGAGATTCCGGAAGAACGCCGGAACGGCGACGGCGAGGACGCTGCCGCCGACCGCGAAGGCCGCGCTGAGCTCCAGCGCGCTCCAGGAGCGCCAGTTCATGGCTCCTCTCTACTCACCCTCGGGTGATGGAACAAGCGCCAGCGCGGCGCGCCGCCCGCGTCAGTCTGGGTCGTTGTTCGTGAAGATCACGGCGCTGGTCACGATCTCGCCGGCGCGCACCTCGCCGGTGCGGACCAGCGTGCACGTCAGGCCGTCGCCGTCCAGGTCCCCGCGCGCCCCCGCCTCGAACCCCTCCGGGCCGCTGGGGATGGGGGCGCCGGGCAGGCCCTGGCTGAGGTAGCCGCTGCCGACCTGGTACGAGTACTGGAAATAGATGGGCGCGGCCGTCGCGAAGCCGAGGCACTGCCAGCCGGCGAGGTTCGAGCCCGACATGAAGTCGGCGCCCAGCGCCCCGCTCGGCTGGTATTTCCTCCCCTGGACGTCGGCGAAGTTGAAGGGGACCGGCGCGGCCGAGGCGCAGAGGACATGGGTGTTCGCCGCGGCGACGCCGGTGGCAGGCAGGAGTTGCGAGATGTCGCGATCCCGCTCGTACTGGGTGATGGCGCTGCGGGTGATGGCGCCGACGATCTGCTTGGCTTCAGCCGTCTTCGCCGTGGCGATGTAGCTGCGTACCCCGACGATGGCCAGGGCGGCGAGGACGCCGATGATGGCGACCACGATCATGAGCTCGATGAGCGTGAATCCGCGACTGCGAGATGCTTCCTTCTGCCGCACGGTACGCCCTCATGCTGATGTGGTCTAGGAAGCCCGCTCGCCCGATCCGGGGCGAAGCGGATGTGCCCTCATGCTGGAAGTGGTCCACGAAGCCTGGTTGCCCGACCCAAGGCGAGCCGGGCAACCAGGGAACACGTCACTCGTACTCGTTCTCGATGTTGATCTGCGTGGCCAGGGCGAGCTGCCCCGTCGCGGTGTCCACCGTGCCGCCGCGGGTGAAGTAGCTGTTGACCGCGTCCGCATCGAGGTTGCCGACCGCGCCTGCCTCGAAGCCGTTAACACCGGTGCCGGGCGTGGGTCCGGTGGTGACGCCCGGGACGCGACCTCCGCGGACGTAGTGGTACTGGTAGTAGATCGGCTGGGTCATCGAGAACCTCAGGCACTTCCAGCCCTCCGTCGAGGTGCCATTCTCGAAGTCCTGGCCCTCTTCCGTCCTGGGCTGATACTTGACGCCCATCGGCGGGCCGCCGTTAGGCACCGCGTTGGCGCTGTCGCACAGGCTATGGCTCGCGGTGTCCGAGTTAACACCGCCCGCGAGGATCTCGGACGCTGCCGTCTCGCGCTCGAAGGCGGCGGCGGCGCCGCGGGTGATCGCGCCCACGGAGTTCTTGGCCTCCGAGGTCTTCGCGCTCGCGAGGTAGCGGCGGACGCCGAAGATCGCGAGCGCGGCGAGGACGCCGATGATGGCGACCACGATCATGAGCTCGACGAGCGTGAAGCCTCTTCTGTCGTATCGCTTCAGTGCACGCATGAGTGTCGATCCTCCGTGATGCTGTCTTTAATTGGATGCGTTGCCGAGACTGACCGTCACGACGCCAGTGCGGGGCCCGGCCTGCCCGCAGTGCGAAAACCTCTCCCGCGGAGCAGGCGCGCCCGGCGCCCGCGACGCGGCAAACCATCCTGCTCCGTCACTCCGTGTCGTTCTCCCAATAGATCCCGGACATCGTCGATGTCGTCAGGAGCAAGGCGTACGTCCCATCCATGTCGCGATCGCCCACCGCCTGGATGACGTACCAGGGCCCTCTGGGCAAAAACTGCGGATCGCTCAGCGGGGCCTGCGACAGCCCGCCCCACGTGAAGCCGCTGTTCGGGGTCACCGTGAAGCCATTGCCGATGCCGGCCACCGACGCGTAACCGAAGCGGACCGCGCCG
Source organism: Sorangium sp. So ce176 (assembly GCF_051519835.1). NCBI lineage: Bacteria > Pseudomonadati > Myxococcota > Polyangiales > Polyangiaceae > Sorangium > Sorangium sp. So ce176. The sequence goes on along the minus strand of NZ_CP150371.1, from coordinate 5,881,723 downwards.
TCGGTGGTCACGTTGAGCATCCGCCAGTTCGTGTAATCGGGGTGGCCCGTGTCGTCCCAGGCGCGCTTCATATCGCCGAGCGTCCCGCCGGGATACCAGTGGCTCTGATCGAGCGACCCCTGAGAGACGTTCAGGTACTCGAGCATCTCCGCCCGGTAGGACTCTTGCCCACCGCGGATCCCCTGAATCACCGCCTTCGGCTCGGCGGTGCCCGCCGAGGCCATGTACCTGCGGTACCCGACGAGCGCGAGCGCCGCGAGGACACCCACCATCCCGACGACGACGAGGAGCTCGACCAGGGTGAACCCTCGTCGCGCAGCGCGCCGTTGTCGTTGCCCGCTCCGCATTCTCCAGGACCTCTCAGCAGGCGACGTGCCAGGGAGAGCGCGGCCCGGAGTCTTCTTCGACTTGCGCGGAAAGCCCATGAGTTGCCTCGGTTTTCCTCGAGACAGGCGCTCGAGATGATGGAGGTGGGTGGTTGTGTTCGTTTCCGGCGGTGACGAAAACCGTCACTGCGGGGCATCGGGCGGTGACGATTCTCGTCAGGATCCCTCCGACTCGTCGTCGCTCTCGCCGTCCGAGGCGAGGGCGTGCTTGGCGAGGCGGTAGCGCAGGGACCGGAACGTGACGCCGAGCAGCTTCGCGGCCGCCTTGCGGACGCCGCCTGTGCGCTCGAGCGCCTGGAGGATCAGCCGGCGCTCGACCTCGCCGAGCACCTCGTCGAGCATGCACCCGCCGGGCGGCAGCTCCGCGAGCAGCGGGGCCGGGCTCGCGCTGAGCCCGGCGACGGCGCTCGGGAGGTCGCCGAGGCCGATCGAGGGCCCGCCGGCGAGCGCCACCGCGCGCTCCATCATGTTCTCGAGCTCGCGCACGTTGCCCGGGAACGCGTAGGCGTCGAGCGCGCGCACGGCGTCCGTGGTGAGGCCGCGCACGTCCTTGCCGAGCTCCGCCGCGAAGCGGCGCAGGAAGCGCTCGGCGAGCCGCGAGATGTCCTCGGGGCGCTCGCGCAGCGGCGGCAGCTCGATCCGGATGACGTTGAGCCGGTAGTAGAGGTCCTGCCGGAACCGGCCCTCGCGGACCTCGGCCTCGACGTTCCGGTTGGTCGCGGCGAGGAGCCGGACGTCGACCGCGATCTCCGCGGCGCCGCCGACCGGGCGCACCTTCCGCTCCTGGAGCACGCGGAGCAGCTTCACCTGCAGCGCGGCCGGGAGCTCCCCGATCTCGTCGAGCAGCAGCGTCCCGCCGTCGGCCTCCCGGAACAACCCGATCGAGCGCGCGCCGGCGCCCGTGAACGAGCCCTTCTCGTGGCCGAACAGCTCGCTCTCCATGAGCGCCTCGGGCAGCGCCCCGCAGTTGACGACAAGGAACGGCTTCGCCGCGCGGTCGCTCTGGTCGTGGATCGCGCGGGCGACGCGCTCCTTGCCGGTCCCGCTCTCGCCCGTGATCAGGACGGTCGTGCGCGTCGGCGCGATCTTGGCGATGAGCTCCGAGATCCGCTGCATCGCGGGGCTCGTCCCGAGCGGCTCGCGCGACGGCAGGTCGAGCCGCTCGAGCTGCGCGCGCAGCCGCTGGTTCTCGGCGACGATCGAGCTCTTCTCGAGCGCCTTCGCGGCGAGCGCGGTGAGCTCCGCCGGCGAGAACGGCTTCGTCACGAAGTCGTAGGCGCCGTGGCGCATGGCGTCGAGCGCGCTCTCCACGGTGGAGTGCGCGGTCATCACGATCACCTCGGTCGCGCCGCTCCGCGCCTTCGCGGCCCGCAGCACGTCGATGCCCGATCCGTCGGGCATCACGAGGTCGGTGAGGATCAGCGGGAATGGCTGCGGGTTCTGCCGGATCGCCTCGAGGGCGGCGCGCGCGCCGGGCGCGATCGCGACCTCGTAGCCCTGGCGGCGGAAGGCGATGGTGAGCACCTGACGCAGGCCCGGCTCGTCATCGACGACCAGCACCCGGGTGGCGTTCGGCGGGATGCTCGGCGAGATCGACGCCATCACGCCAGCACACTATCACGACCCCCCGCGCGCGCGTCACGGCGGCCGCCGCGCGCAGCGCGCTGTGCCGTCGGGCGCCGCGCCCTTCAGGGGCAGGCGTCGTTCACGACGCCGAGCGGCGTGCGCTCCTCGACGACGAAGCGCTGCGCCTCGCTGTCCTTGTCGCTGCTGCCCTCTTCCTGCAGCTCCTGCCAGACGAGGAGCGTGTCGCAGAGCTCGGCCTCGATCTCGACATGGTACCGGCCGTTCCCGTCGCTGTCGTCCTCGATCACGCCCCGCTGCGTCCGCTCGTTGAAGACGCTGACGCGCGCCCCGGGGGTGCAGTTGCCCGAGATCTGCCACACCCCCTCCACGTCCGCGGAGGGCCGCATCGTGTCGGCCGGCTCGGGCGGGGGCAGCGGCAACGTCGGGCTCAGGCACGCTGCACCGGCGAGCAGCGAGGTCGCGAGGGCGAAAGCGAAGTGAAGCGCAGCGCGGCGGATAGTCGGCACGGCACGAGGTGATAGCACACCGTGTGCCGCGCTCTCTCCGCCCGCGAGCGCCGCGAAGCGCCGGAGTTCCTCGCCGTCGGGCCGCGCCACCCGGCGGCCCGACCGTCAATTCTGTTGGCGCTCGCGCCCGTCGGTTTGCAGCACGCGCAGGGCGACGCGCCGCTTCGCCGCCACCGCGCCGAGGTCGCCCGCCGGCTGGGGCGCGGCGCCGCGCTCGTCCTCGTCGAGCACCTCGCCCACCAGATCGTAGTCGCTCGCCTGCGTGATGCGGACCCGACACATCTCTCCCGGACGGACCTCACCGCCGGAGAGGTAGACCTGCCCGTCGATCTCGGGCGCCTGGCCCGCGTGGCGGCCCATGAGCACGTACTCGTGCTCGTCGCTCGTCCCCTCGACGAGCACCTCGAGCTCGCGGCCGATCATCGCGGCGCTCTTCTTGTGGGAGATGCGCCGCTGCAGCGCCATGAGGCGGCGGTAGCGGCTCTCGGCCGTGCGCGCGGGGACCTTGCCCTCGAGCGCGTGGCTGCGGCTCGTCTCCTCGTCGGAGTAGCGGAAGACGCCGACCCGCTCGAACTCGGCCCAGCGCACGAAGTCGCAGAGCTCCTCGAACTCGGCGTCGGTCTCGCCCGGGTGGCCGACGATGAACGCGGTGCGGAACGTGAGGTCGGGCACGCGCTCGCGCAGCGTGGAGACGACCCGCCGGAGGCGTTCGCCGCCGTGGCCGCGCCGCATCCGGCGCAGCATCGCGTCGGCGGCGTGCTGGAGCGGCATGTCCACGTACGGCACGACCCGCGGGTGGCCGGCGAGCAGCTCGACGAGGTCGTCGGTCATCGTCTCGGGGTACAGGTAGAAGATCCGCGCCCAGCGCACGCCCGGCACGTCGGCGACGCGCTGGACGAGCTCCGCGAGCGTCGAGCGCGCCTCGCCGGGCCCGCGGCCCGCGGCGTCGCGGCCGTAGGCGATCGTGTCCTGCGAGATGAGGTTGATCTCGCGGACGCCCGCCGCGGCGAGCTGCTCCACCTCGCGCACCACGTCCGCGATCGGCCGCGAGCGCTGCGCGCCGCGCAGATCCGGGATCACGCAGAACGAGCAGGTGCGGTTGCAGCCCTCGGCGATCTTGACGTACGCGCTGCCGCCGGGGGTCGAGAGGGTGCGCGGATCGGCCGAGCGGATCAGCCACTCCGCGGGGTTGCCGACGAGCATCCGCTCCGCGTCGCCCGCGAGCACCTGTCCGAGCTTGAGCATGTCGCTCGAGCCGAGGAAGTGATCGACCTCGGGCATCTCGCGGGCGAGCTCCTCGGGGTGGCGCTGCGAGAGGCAGCCGGCGACCACCAGCCGCTTGCAGCTGCCGTGCTCCTTGTGGTGCGCCATCTCGAAGATGGCGTCGATCGACTCCTTCTTCGCCTCGCCGATGAAGCCGCAGGTGTTGACGACGATCACCTCGGCGTCGGCCGCGTCGTCGACGTGCGCGTAGCCTGCGGCGCGGGCGACGCCGAGCATCACCTCGGAGTCGACGCGGTTCTTGGGGCACCCGAGGCTGACGAAATGGACCTTGCGCGAGCTCATTGAGTTGCTGCTTCCTCGCTGTCGACGAAGACGACCCGGCCCGCTGCCAGCGTCATCTTGACGCGGCCCGTGAGCTGTCGGCCCAGGAGCGGCGTGTTCTTGCTCTTCGAGCGCAGGCGCGCCGGGTCGAGCACGAAGCTCAGGTTCGGGTCCACGAGGCAGAGCTCGGCGCGGGCGCCGGCCTTGATCGTGGGCGCCTCGAGCCGCGCGACGCGGGCGGGGGCGCGGGTGAGCGCGTCGACGAGCCGCCCGAGGGGGAGGGCGCCCTGGCGCACGAGGTCGAGCAGGACCGGGACGACGAGCTCGAGGCCGATGAGGCCGGGCGACGCCTCGGCGAACTCGCAGTCCTTCTCGAGCGTGGAGTGGGGCGCGTGGTCGGTGGCGATCGCGTCGATGGTGCCGTCCGCGAGCGCCTCGCGGAGCGCGTCGACGTCCGCCTGCTCGCGCAGGGGCGGGTTGACCTTGCACGCCGTGTCGTAGCCGATCACGGCGGCGTCGGTGAGCGTCAGGTGGTGCGGCGTCACCTCGGCCGTGACGGCGATGCCGCGGGACTTCGCCTCGCGGAGGATGCGGACCGCGCCGAGCGACGAGATGTGCGCCACGTGGTAGCGCGCCCCGGTGGCCTCGGCGAGCAGCACGTCGCGCGCGACGATGATGTCCTCCGCCACGCGGGGCCAGCCCCGCAGGCCGAGCCGCGTCGCGATCGCGCCCTCGTGCATCTGCGCCCCCTCGGTGAGCGCGTGATCCTCGGCGTGCTGGATGACCGGCAGGTCGAACGTCTTCGCGTACTCGAGCGCGCGGCGCATCACCGCGCTCGACGTCACGCAGCGCCCGTCGTCGGACACCGCGACAGCGCCGGCCTCCTTGAGGTCGGCCATCTCGGTGAGCTCCGCGCCCTTCTGGCCGATCGTGATCGCGCCGATCGGGTGGAGCGCGGGGCCCCCGATCGCGCGGGCCCGCGCGACCATGGCCTCGGTGATGGACCGGGTGTCGTTGACCGGCCGCGTGTTCGGCATCGCGCACACGTGCGCGAACCCGCCGGCGGCCGCGGCGGCAAGCCCGGAGGCGATGTCCTCCTTGTACTCCTGCCCGGGCTCGCGGAGGTGGGCGTGGAGATCGACGAAGGCGGGGAGGAGCAGGAGCCCGTCGCCCTGGATGAGCTCGGCCCGGGCGGCGCGCCGCAGGTCGTCGGTCGCCGCGCCGCGACCGACCCGGGTGATGACGCCATCCTCGATGACGACGTCGACCACTTCGTCGAGCTGCTGGGCCGGATCGACGGCGCGCACGCCGACAAGGAGAAGGAGAGGGGGAGGGGAGCCGATTGCCGCCATGGGAGCGCGCTCCCCTAGCACATGCGCTTCACGCCGTGCACCGCCGCGGGTCAGCAGGGCGAGCAGGAGGGAGAATGATGGCCAGGAGGCCGCTGCGGGCTCAACGGGAGCCGGCGACGGGGAGAACGCTGCGGGGTCGGCGGGCGAAGACGGGGACGAGGACGGCAGCGGAGGGGAACGAGGAACAGAGGAAGACAGAGGGGGACGACGGGGCGCCGGCGAGGGAAGAAAAACGCTCGGGGCGTGATGCGGAGCTTGACGAACCGCGAGGGAGCGAGGTAGTGATGCGCTCCCGCTCGCGAAGCTGGCGGAATTGGCAGACGCGCTGGATTCAGGTTCCAGTGGGGTAACTCCCGTGGAGGTTCAAGTCCTCTGCTTCGCACCAAGCGATCGCCTTGCTCTTCTTTAGCCACTGTAGTGGCTCTTTCTCTGCTTGCCTTTGTCGGCGTCTCCTGTGATCGCAGCGCCTCCCGTTCGGGGGGCGCCGCGACGGCGGCTCCCGGTTCGAGCGAACCGACGTCCCAGGCCGCGACCCCTGCATCGAGCGCCTCGGTCGAGCCCGCGGCGGCGACCGCGCCGGCCGAGCTCGAGCCCCCGCGCGGGACGGGCGTGCAGGAGTTCGTCCCCCTCGCTACCCTCGCGGACTGTAAGGTCAAGACGGGGGACATCGCGACGTACATCCTGCGTGAGGGGATGGGCATCGCCGGACGCGCGGACGGCACGTTCGGCGCCGTGTGGCTCGTCGACCTCAAGGGCGGGGACGCGCAGATCGCGTTTGCCGGCTTCGACAGCGACGCCCGGCAGATCGCCCGGGCGAGGGCGATCTCGATCACGCGCGAGCCGGGGCTCCGTCTCTTCTCCGCAGGGGAGGCGTGGACGGTCACGTGGTTCGACGCCGAGGGGCTCGCGTACGCCCGGCCCCGATGGGAGACGAACCCGCCCGCGGAGATCCTGCGCGTCGGCGCCATCGGGAGGGACGTCAGCGATCATGTCGCCCTCGCGCCCGCTCCGGGCGGCGCCCTGGTGGCGGCGGCGCCCTTCGGGGCCGATCGCAACAAGCTCGGGGTGTTCCAGTTCGCGCCTGTCGATCCTGCGCAGCCGCAGCTCAAGGCGGTCGGGGTCACGCGCCACACAAGGAAGCCGCGCTGGCCGGCGGTCGCCGTCGATGCGTCCGGCAGCTACCTCGTCGCGTGGCACGACGAGGACGACGGGAGTATCCGGGCTTCGCGGTTCGACGCGTCCGGGAGGGAAGGGAGCGCTCACTTCGTGGCGAAGCCCCAGGGCAGCGACCGCTCGGCCGTGGCGACTCAGGAGACGCCGGACAGGGATCAGCGGCTCGGGCTCGTGGCCACCGGCGGCGCCGGGGCGATTCTGGTCTGGAACGAGGGCCCCACGCTGATCGCCCGCGCGCTGGACGCCGAGGCGCGGCCGCGCGGGGCGCCCTGGGTGCTCGGCAAGGGCAAGTGGCGCGCGCTCGCGCCGGGCAGGGAGGGGGCGCTCGTCGCGTGGGTCGGCCACGACGGCAAGGCCGAGGGGCAGACGCTCCTCGTCAAGCTGGGCGCCGACGGAGCGCCTTCTGCCCGGGGGATCCGGGTGTCGGATGGGGTGAATCCCGTCAAGGATCCTCCTAGCGTGGCCATCGCCGGCGAGCGCGTGGGCGTCGCATGGACGGAGGTGATGAGCCCCGGTGTGAGCACGAAGCGCGCAGTTCTGCGGGTGATCGAGCGCGCCTGTATCCCCTGAGCTCGGCGCGACGGCAGGCCCGCGTATGGCGGGCGTAACGCGGGCTCCAGCGCTAGGATGAGGGACGTGAGCCACGCTTTCGGCCCGAGTCAGTCACCGCCGAACCGCGATGCGAACGAGCCGGCAGAGGCGCTCCGAGATGCGCGGGCGGACTTCCTGCCCTGCGAAGGCGAGCTGCCTGTCGGCGCACCCTCCTGCGACCAGGCGGCGCCCGCTGCTGTCGCGCCCGCTGCGGCGCCGTGGGGCGGCGCTCCCGCGCAGCCGTCGTCGGGCGGCGCTCCCGCGCAGCTCCCGTTCATCCAGGACCCCTACCTCGCCCCGCCGCTCCCGCCGGAGCGGCGGCAGCTCTCGACGCTGGCGGTGAGCTCGGTCGTGGCGGCGCTCTTCGGCCCGCTCGGGGCCGTCGCCGCGATCGTCTTCGGCTGGGCGGCCCGCCGCGAGATCGAGCGCGCCCCCGACGCCCGCAGGGGATATGCGCTCGCCAGCGTGGGGCTCTCGCTCGGCGTGCTCCTCACGCTGTGCTGGAGCTCCGCGATCGGCTTCGGCGTGTGGATGTGGACGACGTACAGCGGCGGCGAGATCGCCTCGGCGGTCGGCGAGGGGGAGACCTCGCCGGAGCCGGCGAGCGCCGCGTCCCCGGCGGCGCCGCTGCCGGACGTGCCTCCTCCGGCGGCGGCGCAGCCCGGCGGCAGCGTCCCCCAGCACACGATCCAGCGGCGCGTCGGAGGGCTCTCCATCGTCGACATCGGCGTCGACGTCTCCACGCTCAGCGAGGAGCTCGCCAAGCAGCGCGCGGAGGCGCACGCCCGCGGCGAGAAGGTCCTCGTGATGACGACGAGCGATCCTTGCGAGCCGTGCCGCGGGGTCGATCGTTCGCTCAGCGACCCGCTGATGCAGACCGCGCTCCGGAGCGTGCGGCTCGTGCGCGTGGACATCGATGTCTTCAAGGAGGACCTCGATCAGATCAAGATGCCGCGGCGGCTCTACCCCGGCTTCTTCCTGCTCTCGCCCGATCTCACGCCGCAGGACGGGATCAACGGCGGCGAGTGGGACGACGACATCGCGCGCAACATCGCGCCCGTGCTCGGGGCGTTCGTGCGAGGCCAGTACACGACCCGCCGCCAGCCGTGGCAGCCGCTGCCCGGCTCGGGCATGCGGCTCTGACCGGCCTCGCGCGCGCCGCCCGGCCCTCCGCGCGCTGAACAGGGTAAGCTCGGCCTGTGAAGCGCTTCGTCCAGCTCGCCCTCTTCGCCCTCTGTGTCGCGTTCAGCGCCTCGGCGGCCTACAACGTCTTCTCCGACAACGCCGCCGTCGAGCGCACGGCCGCGCTCGTGGCGTGCGGCGAGGACGCCGCCGCGGGCGCGCCGGAAGGGCGCCGCGCGAGCGACGGCTGCAGAGCGCAGATGACCCGCCTGGAGCGGACGCCGTTCGGACAGACGTTCGAGTTCACCACGGCGAAGCGCACGGTGGACGTCAGGTGCGAGCGGGCGTTCGTGCTCGCCGGCGAGTACCGCTGCAAGCTCCGGTGATCGGCGAGGGCGGGGCGCCCCGCCGCCGAGGGCCGCCGGGCGCGGCGCGCCGCGCCGCCGGCCGAGGTGGACGGCGATCGGCCCCCGGCAGATGGCGACCGGATCGAGGCACACCGCTGCCGCTGCCGCGCGGATCGCGCGCAGGATCGCGCGACGTGGCAGGGCCTTTCCGCGCGGAAGTTACGCTATGGTGGGCGGCCGTGACGAACCCGGAAGCGCGCCTGCCTCGCTCGAGCGGCCCCGACGCCCGGCGCGCCGCCGCGCGCGCCGCGTGCGTGCTCGCGGCGGCCGCGCTCTGGACATCGCCGGCGTCGGCCGCGCAGGCGCCGCTCGACGCGCCCGCGTCGCCCGGCGCCGCGCCGGCATCGCAGGGCAAAGCGCCGAACCCCGCCCTGTCGCCCGAGGCGGAGGAGAAGCGGAGCCGCATCGAGCGCGCCACCGCGCTGCACGACCAGGCGCAGGGGCTCTACCAGCACGGCGAGTACCGCGCGGCGATCGCGAAGCTCCAGGCCGCGGTGGAGCTCGATCCCGAGGGGAAAGAGCTCATCTACAACCTGGCGGTGATCCATGAGAGGTTGGGCGAGATCGACAGGGCCGAGCACTATTACGTTCGCTACCTCGCGATGGAGACGCTCCCGAAGGAGCGCGAGCAGGTCATGGCGGTCCTCAAGCGGCTGAAGGGGGCGAAGCGGGAGCTCTCCAGCGCGAAGCCGTCGCCCGCTGCGCCCCCGTCCGCCGCCGGGACCGCCGCGCCGCTGCCGCTGCTGCCGCGCGTGTCGCTCCTGCCGCTGCTGCCGCGGCGCTCCGTCGTGGCGGCGAACCCGAGGCCTCCCACGCCCTGGCTCTTCGTCAGCGGCGGCATCGCCGCCGGGTCGCTCGTCGTCGGCGGCGTGTTCGCCGCGCTCGCCGTGGCGCGCGATCCCAGCCCCCGCGAGCGCACGGGCGACGGCCTCTCCGTCGCCGATCTGCAGGCCGACGCGAGCGCCGCCCACCGCTTCGCCGTCGTCGCGGACGTGGCCCTGCTGGCCGCCGGGCTCTCCGGGGCCGCGGCGCTCTACCTGTACCTCTCGACGCGCGCCCCCGCGGCGCGCCCGGGCGCCTCTCGCCCGGCCTCGGCCGCTCGTGCGCTCTCCCCCGTCCCGGGCCGCGGCGAGGTCCCGCCGTCGCGCGGCGCGCGCCCAGGGGAGGCGGCGCCGGAGGTCAGCTTGTCGCTGGGCGCCGACGGAGCCCGGCTCCTGGTGCAGTTCTGATGCGCCCCGGCGCCGCGGGGCGGCGGCTTCACCGGATGCTCGCGGTGCTCGCCGCGCTCGCCGCGCTCGGCGTCGGGTGCGAGATCCTCGTCGACGGCGAGCTGGACGCGGTGCGCTGCTCCGCGGAGGGCGCCATCGGGCCCCCGGCGTGCCCCGAGCGCGCCCTCTGCCGGGACGGCGCCTGCGTCGAGATGCTCCCCGAGCGCGCGCTGGGCGCGCCCTGCACCGCGCACAGCGAGTGCGGAGCGCTCGATTTCTGCCTCGATCCCACCAGGTTCGGCGACGACGGGCCGAGCGTCTGCGCGCGCGCGTGCTGCAACGCCAGCGACTGCGATCCCGTCCGCGACGCAGTCTGCTGGGTCCCCGACCAGGGCGGCGGCGGTCTCTGCCGCGTCGGCCGGGACGTCGACCGGCCCGAGGTGGGCACGGGGCGCACCGGCGACGCGTGCGCCGCGCCTGGTGACTGCCGTTCAGGCATGTGCATCGACAGCATCTGCGTCGACACCTGCTGCTCGGACACCAACTGCGCGGCGCCAGCTGTATGCCGCCTGACGACAGGCCTCGTCTCGGCCGGACCGGCCTGGGCGTGCCGGCTGCGCGATCCGGGCAGCCTGGGCTACTTCGAGGAGTGCGAGGCGCACGCAGACTGCTCCTCTGGGCTCTGCGCCGCGATGGAGGGCATCGGCGACCGGTGCACGATCCCGTGCTGCGCATCGGACATGTGCCCGGCGTCGCCCGGCAACGTGACGCAGATCGTCGGCTGCGCCGAGGTCGAGATCCGCGAAGGCTCGACCGTCCGGGCCTGCACCAAGCTGCTCGACGAACACAGCATCTCGGCCGTCGGCGTTCCGTGCGCCACGGATGATGCGTGTCGTGGCGGCATTTGCGTCAAGGACCCTGGAGAAAGTCAGGGATTCTGTAGCGATGTCTGCTGCGGGGGGGCGTCGTGCGGCGACATCGCGCGCTTCGGATGTCGCCCTCACCGGACCGATTCGTCGTGGGCCTTGCGGTGTGAGCCCAAGTGACGGACGATCTCCCCCATCGCGGTGGTAGCTCCTACAGCGGACGGCCAGTTCCCAGCCAGCGCACCCGGGTCGCCGGGCGAGCCCAGCCGGGCCATGGCGCTGATTTGCCCGCGATGTCACCACCTTGCGTCGGTCGCCCTGGGCGCGAGGAGCTCGTCCGGCCTGCCGCCGCCCCCCGCCAGCGAGGGCGGCTCCCGGGCCGGCGCGGGCGCGAGGCTGCCGCGCTGCCCTCACGACGGGCTGGCCCTCGTGAGCCGCGAGGTGCTCGCCGAGACCGAGGGAGATCCGTTCCTCGGGCTCACGATCGCGGACCGGTTCGTGATCGTCGGCAAGCTCGGCGCCGGCTCGATGGGCACGGTCTACCGCGCGCGACAGGAGGCGATGGGCCGCGACGTCGCCATCAAGATCCTGCGATCGGACCGGGCCTTCGACGCGCAGGCCAAGGCGCGGTTCACGCGCGAGGCGCGCGCGATGAGCCTCCTCCGCTCGCCGCACACGGTCACCGTCTTCGACTTCGGCGAGATCGTGGACGACTCGTCGGACCCGACCTTCGGCCGCGGTCGCTCCGCGGAGCAGAGCTCGCCCGACGGGGCGACGTGGAGCAGCGGCTCGCTCTACCTCGCGATGGAGCTCCTCGAGGGCGAGTCGCTCGGGCAGCGGATCAAGCGGCTGCGGCGGCTGCGCGTCGGCGACGCCGTCCGCTTCGCGCGCCACGCGCTCCTGTCGCTGGCGGAGGCGCACGACAAGGGGATCATCCACCGGGACCTGAAGCCGGACAACCTGTTCCTGGCCAGGCCGCCGGCGGGCGAGCACGAGGAGATCTGCAAGGTGCTCGACTTCGGCATCGCGAAGGTGATGACCGGCGCAGAGCGGCCTGTCGACGCCCTCGAGACCCAGGCCGGCACCGTGTTCGGTACGCCGCGGTACATGTCGCCTGAGCAGGCGCAGGGCAGGCCGCTCGACGCGCGGAGCGATCTCTACTCGCTCGGCGTGCTGCTCTATCAGATGCTCTCCGGGCGGCCGCCGTTCATCGACGACGACGCCGTCGTCGTGATGGCGAGGCACATCAAGACGGCGCCCGTGCCGGCGATCGAGGCGGCGCCGGAAGCCGGGATCCCGCCGTCGCTGTCGCTGCTCCTCCAGCGCGCGCTCGCCAAGCGACCCGAGGACCGGCCGCGGAGCGCGCAGGAGTTCATCGCGGAGCTCGATCGCGCGATGGATGAGGCGAGGCCGAGCCTGAGCCGCGAGCGATCGAGCCGCCCTCCGCCGGCCGAGGTCGGCGGGACGAGCGAGCTGCTCGCGGTCGTGGGCGACGGCGCGGACGCCTCGCACACGCCGAGCACGCTGCGCCCCGCGCCGCGGCGGCGCACCTCGCGCGTGGTCGTCGGGACGGTCGCGCTGTCCCTGATCGTGACGGCGTTCGCCGTGCGCGAGCTCCGCCGCCCTGCCGGCGACGGCGTGCGCAGGCTCGAGAAGGGCGTGGCGCACGAGGCGCGGGCGCTCGCGGTCGCGGTCGCGAGCGACGCCCCGCCGCGCGCCGTGGAGCCCGCGGCGCCGGCGCCGCCGCCCGCGGCGTTCCCGCCGCCGCCCGCGGCGGTAACGCCGCCGCCCGTATCGCCGAGCCCCGCGATCGCGACCAGCGCCGCCGAGCCGACGGGCGCCGCCTCCGCGCCGACGCCGAAGCGAAAGCCGCCGCAGTCGCGCAAGCCCTACGTGAAATTCGACTGATGGCGCACGCGCGCAGCCTCGCTGCGCGCCGCACGCGAGCGCCGGAGGCCCGCTCTCCCGCGACGCTCGCCGCGAAAAGAACGGCGGCGACCGATCGCGAATTGCGCCGAGAGTCGCTGTACGAAGCAGAGACGAACGTGTAACTTCGCCGCGCACCGATGGATCCCCGGGAGATGGAATCGCTCATCCAGCGCCTCGTCACGAATCCGCATGACGGGGAAGCCCTGGCCTATGCGCATCGAGCCGGGGAGCAGGACCCACGATCGTACGCGATGCTGCTCGAGCGCGTCGGCAGCTCCACCGCAGATCCGTCGTACGCGGCGCACTGGCTCAGCGAGGCCGCCAACGTGTGGTCGACCACGATCGGCGACGCGCACCACGCCGCGCGCACGCTCATGATCGCCATCGACAAGGACCCGACGCAGCGGACGGCCGCGGAGCGGCTGGCGCAGCTCTACCGCGACAAGGGCGATCAAAAGGCGCTCGCCGCGCTGCTGGAGCGGCTCGTGAAGGCGCTCACGCCGCTGCTCTTCGAGAGGCCCGAGGTGCGCGCGCAGCTCACGACCCTGCACGAGGAGCTCGGCAGGCTGTGGAGCGAGCCGCCGCTCTCTCGGCCGGAGCGCTCCCTCGAGAACTGGCGCCGCCTCGCGGAGCTCGATCCGCACAACGTCTACGCCATCTACGCCGCGCGCGAGATGCTGAAGGCGCAGCAGCAGTACGCCGAGGCGATCCCTTACTTCGCGATGGAGCAGGCGCTCGTCGACGACCCGGAGCGGCGGCTCGCCCTGCTGCGCGACGAGGCCGACATCCGGCGCCGCGCCGGCGATCTCGCGGGCTCCACGGTGGCGCTGCGGAACGCGCGCGCGTTCCTGCCGCACGACGTCGGGCTGATCCAGGCGCTCGGCGTCGCCATCGTCGATCGCATCGAGGCCGGCGAGCCGGTGCCGCAGCCGGAGCGCGACGAGGCCGCGGAGCTCTTCGTCGCGCTCGCGGAGACGTACGACGGGGAGTACGGCTACTCGTACTCGGTGTACGCGCTCCGCGCTGCGCCCGGGCACGATCGCGCGATGCAGCTCGCCGACCACTACGCGAAGCAGCTCGGCCGCACCGCCGAGCTCCGCCCGCGCTACGTCGCCTACCTCCAGGTCAACCCGAACGGGTTCATGGCCGTCGAGGCGCGCAAGCGGGCGTCCGTGCTGCCGCCGCCGCCGCGGCTACCGTCGGTGCCGCCGCCCGTCAGCGCGAACGCCGGGTCGTCGCGCGCGCCGTCGGCGCCGCCCGCCGCGGCCGCGGCGCCTTCTTACCCGCCGTCGCCGCCCTCCGGCGACCCCGCGCCGGTGGCCGCCGCGATCGCCGCGGAGCCGGCGATCGCCGCATTCGCGCCGGCCGCGCCGCTCGCCCCCACGCCGGTCGCGCCGCTCGCCTCCACGCCGGCCGCGCCCGCGCCGCTCTCCAGCGCCGCAGCGCCGAGCTCCCGCCCGGCGCCGGGCGCGCCCGGCTCCACGCCGGCCCCCGGGGCCCTCGGCGGCTCGGCCCTGGCAGACGCTCCCCAGCCCCTGAACGAGGAGCAGCAGGCCGAGCTCCGCCGTCCGCAGCCGCTCGCGAGGCTCCGCGAGATGCTCAAGGCCGATCCGGCCAACCCGGACGCGCTCGCGCAGGTCGAGGAGCAGCTCCGCCAGAAGCGCAGCTTCGCCGAGCTGCGGGACGTCCTGCTCGCGGCCGCGCGCGTCCCCACGGCGCCCGTCGAGCGCAGGATGGCGCAGCTCCGCGACGTCGCCGGGCTGTGCGAGTCGCAGCTCCGCGACGTCGACACGGCGGTGCAGGCCTGGAGGCTGCTCTCCGAGCTCGATCCCGCCGACGCGCAGGCCCAGGCCGAGCTGCGGCGGCTGCTCGAGCGGAGCGCGCGCTGGGACGATCTCGCCGCGCTGCTCGAGCAGGAGGCCGTGGCCACGCCCGACGTCGCGCAGAAGATCGAGATCGAGAAGAAGCTCGTCTCGCTCCACGAGCAGCAGCGCCGCGATCCGATCGCGGCCGCGGAGGCGTGGGTCCGCGTCGCGGGCCTGTCGCCCGAGGACGGCACGGCGATCCAGGCCGCCGTCAAGCTCTTCGAGCGGGGCGAGCGGTTCGATCTCGCGGCGCAGGTCCTCGCCGACGCGGCCTCTCGCTTCCAGGACAATCTCACCCGTGCGCCGCTCCTCCAGAAGCTCGGCGAGCTCCGGATGCGGCTCGGCGAGCCGGGCGCCGCGGGCGACGCGTTCAGCCAGGTGGCAGAGCTCGTGCGGCAGCCGAAGCTGTGGGAGCTCGCGGAAAACGCCTACGTCGCCGCGGGGCGGCTCGTCGAGGCGGCGAGGGCGCTCTGCGAGCGGGCGCTGCTCGTGGACCGCAAGGCGCGCCCTGCGCTCTTCGTCCAGGCCGCGGAGCTGCTCCTCAGCACGGGCGACGTCGAGGGCGCGCTCGACCGGGTCGCGCGCGCGATCGAGCTCGATCCGGCGGGCGACGCCGCCGCCCCCGCGATCGAGGAGCTCTACCGGCGCACCCACCGGCTGCCCGAGCTCGCGCGGTTCCTGCTGGCCCGCGCCGAGCTGCTCGGCGACCGCGCGGAGCGCGTCGCGGCGCGGCGGGCGGCGGCCGCGGTGCAGCGCGAGCTCGGCGATCGCGACGGCGAGCGCGCGACGCTCTCGCTCCTGCTCTCCGACGGCGACGACGCCGAGGCGCTCACGCGGCTCGCCGAGGACGCCAGCGAGCGCGGCGATCACCAGCTGGGCGCGGAGCTCCTGCGGCGGCTCAGCGCGCTCACGGACAGCAACCCCGGCAAGATCTCGATCGCCATGCGCGAGGCGCGCATGCTCGCGGAGGGCTCCGGCGACATCGACGCGGCGATCGCCCGCTACGAGGCGATCGTGGCCGACCTCGATCCGCAGAACCGGAACGCGCTCCGGGCGATCGCCGCGCTCGAGGAGCAGCGCGGCAACCTGAGGGGCGCCGCCGGCGCGCTCGAGCGCGAGCTCGCGCTCGTGGAAGGCCCCGAGCAGCTCGACATCGCGCAGCGGCTCGCGGGGCTCTACGAGGGGCCGCTCGACGACCCGCACGGCGCCGTCAGGGCGCTCGAGGTCGTCCACGCCGCCGAGCCCGACGATCTCGACGCGGTCGCCCGGCTCGAGCGGCTCGCCGAGCGCCTGAACGACTGGCCGAAGGTCGCGCGCCTCATGGCGCTCCTGATCGAGGTGGAGGGCGACGAGGACGAGGCGTCGACGATGACCCGCCGCCTCGCCGAGATCCTGGACCAGGCGCTCGGCAGGAGCGACGAGGCGATGGCCCTCCTGGAGAAGCTCGCCGATCAGGGCGACGAGGCGTGCCGGGAAGCGTACGTCGCGCTCGGCGACCGGCTCGGCTGGAAGGGCGTCGTCGCGACCAAGCTGGTCGCCTGGAACGAGTCGATCGCGCGCGCCGGGCGCGACGTCGCCCTGCGCGGCGCGTTCGAGCGCTTCGTGGAGGTCGGCCACCACCGCGACGCGGCGCGCGTCGCGATGGAGCTCGCGCGCTCGCGCACCGCCGACGCCGCCCTCGGGGAGAAGCTCGAGGCGATCGCGGTGGAGCTCCAGGACCGCGAGGCCCTCTCCGTCGCGCACGACCTCCTCGCGCGGGATCTCACGGGCCCGGCGCGCGCTGTCGAGCTCGTGCGGCAGGCCGAGGTTCGGGTCTCCATGGGCGCCGATGCCCTGGAGGCCGTCCACCACGGCGAGGGCGCGCTGGCGAGCGTGCCGACCGCCGAGGTCGAGCCGCTGCTCGTGCGCCTCGCGGCGCTGGCCGACGCCCCGAGCCTCATCATCGACCTGTTCGAGCGCCAGGTGGGCCGGTGCCGCACCCCGGCCGATCGCCTCGCGGCGCTCGCCCGCGCCGCCGAGATCGCCTGCGAGCGCGGCGCCATCGACAGGGCGCGGAGCTTCTTCGAGCAGGCGCTCGGCGGCGGCGTCCAGGAGGACACGATCGCCATCCTCGAGCGGGTGGCGAGGGACGGCGACGAGCGATCCCGGTCGACCGCGCTGCGCTCGATCCTCGCCGAGGCGCTCGCGGCCGGCGGCCACGGCTCGCGCGACGGCGGCCGCACCCGGGCGGCGCTGCTCCGCCGCGCGGCCACGATCGTCCACCAGGATCTCGGCGACGTCGACCGCGCCTTCAGCTGGCTCGGGGACGCCGTGCTCGCGCACGTGGACGACGCGTCGCTCGACGCGCTCGAGGCCCTCGGGCGCGAGGTGGGCGATCCGCACCGCGTGGGCGCGACGTTGAACCGCGCGCTGGACGAGGTGTTCGACGGCCCGCTCGTGCGCAAGCTCCTCCAGCGACGGTCCAGGCTGCGGCGCGACGTGCTCGGCGACCGGCAGGGCGCCGCGGTGGATCTGAAGAAGCTCCACGATCTGTCGCCGTCGGACCAGGACGTGATGAACGAGCTCTCCAGCCTCCTGCTGGAGCTCGGCGATCACCGCGGCATGATCCAGCTCTACGAGGACCAGATCCTGCGCGGCCGCGATCCGGCGCAGCGGGCGGAGCTCGCGCGCAAGGTGGCGCGCATCTGGGAGGAGGAGCTCGGCGAGGCGCGCGAGGCGGCGGACGCCTGGCGCCGCGTCCTCCGCGTGAAGGCGGGGGATCCGGACGCGACCGCGGGGCTCGAGCGGGCGAAGTCCGGCAACCTCAAGCGCACCCCGCCGCCGCCGGTGCTGCCGACCAGGCCGCCGGGCCCGTCGCTGACCGAGCCGCCGCTCGCGCCCCGGGTGCCCAACCTCGAGTCGATCGGCGCCGAGGCCGCCGTGACGGCGGCCGCTGGGGCCGCTGTCGCCGTGGCGGCGAACGGCCACGTGGACCCCGGGATCCACGCCGCCGAGGCGCTGCCGGAGGAGCCCGCCGGGCTCACCGAGGCGCAGGCTCCGCAGCTCGATCCGCAGCAGGCCGAGGCAACCCACGGCGATGCGTCGTACGAGGCCGCCGGGGTCGACGCGAGCGGGGTCGACGCGAGCGGGGTCGACGCGAGCGGGATCGACGCGAGCGTCGGCGCTGTCGGCGTGGCGCTGGAATCCGGGCAGGAGCTCGCTCCCGACGGCGCCGGGCTCGTCGCGCCGGCCGAGCTCGCCGGTGAGGAGGACGCCCCCGCGCAGCCGTCGGACCTCGATGGCCACGCGCCGCAGCAGGCAGTTGCCGGGGACTTCGCGCTTTCGCCGACGGCCAACCCGCCTGAGGTGCCGCCGCTGCCTCTCTCCGACGAGGTCGACGTCGACGCGGAAGAGGTGGAGTTCCTCGACGACGAACCCGGTGCTCCCTAGTCGCATCGACCCGGCGGAGACGCCGCGCGCCGGGGAGATCGTGGGTCGCGGAGGCACGGAGGAGACATGCCCTCTCTGATCCTCCCCCCGGCGCTCCGCCCGGGCGACACCATCGCCGTCATCGCGCCTTCCAGCCCGTTCGAGCCTGTCCTGGCGTGGGTCGGGCTCGGCTGGCTCGCCCAGCGCTACCGCGTGCTCTTCGACACGGGCGGCGGTCCTCCGCTCGCCGGCGACTCCCGCGGCGGCGGGGCGCCGTCGCTGTCGGCGCCTTCCAGCCGTGGGCTGTTCGCGCGGACGGGCTATCTGGCCGGCAACGACGCGCGCAGGAGGGACGAGCTCGTCCACGCGCTCTCGCATCCCGACGTGCGCGCCATCTTTGCGGCCCGCGGCGGCTACGGCGCAAACCGGTTCGTCCACCGGCTGGACTGGACAGTCCTCGCCAGGCACCCCCGCTGGATCGTCGGCTTCTCCGACATCACCGCCCTCCACGTCGAGGCCGCGCGCGCCGGCGTCGCGTCGCTCCACGGCGCCCACGTCACCGCGCTCGGCCGCGGCGACACTCGCGCCCGCGCCGCGCTGATCCGCGCCCTCGAGGATCCGCTCGGCGAGCGCAGCTTCGGCGGCCTGACGACGCTGCGCGCCGGCGCCGCCCAGGGGCCGCTCTTCGGCGGCAACCTGGCCCTGCTCCACGCCTGCGCCGCGGCCGGCCGCCTCCGGGTGCCGGAGGGGTGCGTCCTCCTGCTCGAGGACGTCACCGAGCGGCCCTACCGCATCGATCGCATGCTCTCGACGCTCGAGGTCGGCGGCCACCTCGCCCCGGCCGCGGCCGTGGTCCTCGGCGATTTCGAGCAATGCGACCCGGGCCCCGACGGCGTCACGGTGGACGAGGTCCTCCGCGACAGGCTGCTCCCGCTGGGCGTCCCCGTCGTCGCGGGGCTGCCGATCGGCCACGGCCTCCGCAACGAGCCCGCCATCCTCGGCGGCTTCGCGCGCGTCCTCTCGCGCGGCCCCGACGCCGTTGTCACGCTCGCTGGCGCCTGAGCACCCGGTCACCGCGCCCGCGCCGCGCGGTCACCACGGTCACGCGGTCGCGCTGTCACGCGATCACCAGAAGATGCCTCTTCGCTCCTTCAGCCCGCGGTTCAGCATCGACTGGATCCGACCCTTCACGAGGGACACCTTCTCCTGGATCACCGCGTCGTCGTCGTCCGGGTCCCCGCGGAAGGTCATCGGCTCGCCGAAATAGATCCGGTATTTGGTCGGCAGCGGGAGCTGACCGCCGGGGAGCAGGAGCTGCGGGATGACGGGGAACGTCGGCATCCCGAGCGCCTTCGAGACCGACTCGAGGTTGCCGAGCGAGATGTACTGCTCCTCGCCCCCGATGACGGCGATCGGCACGATCGGCGTGTCGGTCTCGAGCGCGAGCCGCATGAACCCGAGCCCGAAATCCAGGAGCTGGTAGCGGCTAGAGAACCCCTTCGAGATCCCGCGCGTCCCTTCCGGGAACACCAGGATCGCGGCGCCCATGTCGAGCAGGCGCCGCGCGTTCTCGGGCACGCCGACCACCTGGCCCACGCGCGAGAAGAACGTCGCCACGAACGGCAGCGTCTGCGTCCACTTCTCGACCATGCTCCGCATCACGCGCGGCGGCTCCGCGTCGAGGAACAGCGAGGCCGCGATGAGCATGCCGTCGAACGGGAGCTGGCCGGAGTGGTTGGCGACCAGCAGCACCCGGCCGGTCGGGACCCGATCGATGCCGAACACCTCGGTCCGGAAATAGAAGCGATGAAAGAACGCGGCGACCCCGATCGCGTACTTCGCCCACTCCCTGTCGAGCCCGAACGGGTCGACCCCGTCGGCCGCCTGCGGGAGCGCGACCCGGCGCAGCCGGTCCTCGAAGTCCTGACCGAGCAGCCGGATCGTGGCGTCGTCGAGCGTGCCGCGCACGCCGTCGACCCCGAGGCGCGCGAGCGGCAGCGCGGTGTGCGTGGCGAAGTGGCTCAGCCTGGCGAGCGTGGTTTTGCCGGCCATGAGCGCGGGACGATAGCAAAACTCGCGTGCGCCTGCACCGCAGGAAGGGCTTGACCATCGGCCGCCTCGAAGCGACCGTCGACCCGATGAGCGAACGAACGCCCGGTCGAGGCCGCCGCCCCGGTGCAGACTCCGATCCGTCCCTCCGGCCCATCCTCATCACCGGCATCTGCGGCCGCCTCGGACGGCGTCTCGCGCGGCGACTGCACCGCGACCAGCGCGTGATCGGCGTCGACAGGCGCGGCTTCGACGGGCGTCCCAAGGACATCGAGCATCACCAGATCGACATCCGCCGCAAGAAGACCCAGGACATCTTCCGCCAGGAGCAGCTCGCCGCGGTCGTCCACCTCGGGGTCATGCACGATCCGCGGGTGAGCCAGATGGAGCACCACAGCTGGAACCTCGCGGGCTTCCAGCGGCTGCTCGAGTTCGTCGCGCAGTACGACGTGCCCAAGCTCATCGTGCTGTCGAGCGCCAACGCCTACGGCCCGCGCCCCGACAACGCGCAGTTCCTCACCGAGGACGCGCCGCTGCTCGGCGGCGCGTCGTTCAGCGAGATCCGCGACCTCATCGAGGTCGACATGCTGGCGCAGTCGTTCTTCTGGAAGCACCCGCAGACCGAGACGGTCATCCTCCGGCCGGTCCACATCCTCGGCTCCGTGCGGAACGCGCCATCGAACTACCTCCGGCTCAACGTGATCCCGACGCTCCTCGGCTTCGATCCGATGGTGCAGGTCATCCACCAGGACGACGTCGTCTCCGCGATCGTCGCGGCGCTCCGGCCCGGCGTGCGCGGGATCTTCAACCTCGCGGGGCCGCCGCCGCTGCCGCTCTCGCGCGTCATCGAGATCACGGGGCGGACGCGCGCGACGATCCCCCACTTCGTCATGCAGACGATCATCCCGCGGCTGTGGCGCTTCAGGGCGACGTCGTTCCCGGCCCCCGAGCTCGATCACATCCGCTACGTGTGCATGGTCGACGACCGGCGGGCGCGCGAGATCCTCGGCTACACGCACGGGCACGACATCCAGGAGACCGTGCAGGCGGTCGACGACATCACCTGAGGCGCGCGTCATGAAGCGAACAACGCGGATCGCGCGGCTCGCCGACTACTACGAGGACTTCGCGCCCGAGTACGTCTCCACCTGGAAGGAGATCCAGCGCTACGAGAAGCCCGTCCGCGCCTTCCTGCGCGAGGTCGTCGCCGAGGGGGCGCGCGTGCTCGACGCCGGCTGCGGCCCGGGCCACCTGACCCGCGATCTCCCGCCGTCGGTCGATGTCGTGGGCTTCGACATCGCCGAGGGCATGCTCGAGATCGCCCGCAAGAAGCGGCCCCACGGCGCCTACCACCGGCACGATTACCACCTGCCGATCCCGCGCTCGTGGGGGCGCTTCGACGCCGCCCTCGGGCTCGGCACGCTGGAGTTCTGCGACGACCTCGCGCTCGTCCTCGCGAACCTCGCCGGCGCGATGCGGCCCGGAGGCAGGATGCTGGTGAGCATCGTCGAGCGGAGGCCGCACGTCAGGATGCACAAGCGCGCCGCGCGCCCGCTCTCCGTCGAGCTCCCCGGCGTGAGCATGTATCTTTACACCTTCGCCGAGCAGACGGACGCCATCCAGCGCGCGGGCCTGCTCCCGCACAGCTATCGGCTCCACGCGGGCTGGCGACAGGACGAGTACGACGTCGACGTGATGTACGCGCTCTGGGATCTCGAGCGCTGCGCCCAGCGCAGCAGCGAATGATGCGTCGAGGGCGGCGCGCGAGTCTTTCCGCGCCGCGCCGTCCGGGGTAGAGGTGAGCGACGGTTCGATGGAAGTGAAGCTCGGGGGCACCTTCGTGACCTGCGCGATGGGGCCGCTGCACCACGCCGGCACATGCATCCAGGGCAGGAGGGTGCCGGAGGGGCTCCGCGAGCTCGCGCCCGGGGGGCTCCTCGGCGGCTTCCAGCGCGGCGTCGATCAGGCGGCGAAGCTCGCCGGCGTCCGCAGGGAGGACGTCGAGCGCCTGCTCCCGATGAGCGACGTGCGCGAGGCGATCGAGCGGCTCGGCGAGAGCCAGACGGAGGCCGTCGTCGCCTGGGACGTGTACGCGGGGCGCATCGGCGGGCTGCTCGAGGGCGTCGCGGAGGTGACCAACCACGGGCAGGCCCCCGACGTGAGCCTGTGCCTCGAGCGGCTCGCGAACAAGGTCCGGCGCGACCCCCCGTTCGCGGAGCCGCTCCAGATGCTCGCCGACGACGTCGCGCACTGGCAGGCGATGATCGGCCGCTGCCGCAAGCTGCTCGACGAGAGCGGCGGCGGCGCGCTCGCCAAGGCGTATCGCCGGCGGCAGCTCCGCAAGATCGGCACGATCGCGGCCTCGGCCCTCGTCATCGTCGCGGCGCTGTCGGTGATCGTGCGCGTGCAGACCGCGCGCGCGCGCGTCGATGCGGCGCTCGCGCGCCCCGAGGTGTGCGCCGTCCGCGCCATCGCGCAGGACGATCTCGGCCGGGCGACGGGCGAGCAGCAGCGGCGCGCGGCCGCGCGGGCCGAGGAGTGCGCCGCGGTCGAGGCGCGCGAGGCGCGCGAGCGCGAGGAGCGGCAGCGCGCCGAGGAGAAGGCGCGCGAAGAGCAGCGGCAGCGCGCGGAGCGCGACGATCGGTGCGCCGCGCTCGCCGTGCGGTTCAAGGCCGGGGCGTTCTCCGACGAGGACGGCAAGCTCGCCGGCGTGCAGGGCGATCTGCTCCGGCGGATCGCGGGGCGGCGGCTCACCGCCGCCGACGTCGGGCCGAGCGGCCCCGCCTTGCCGTGCGACGGCGCGCGCGGCGGCGACGAGCTCCGCGCGGCGTTCGTTGAAGCGCTGATCGCCTCGGCGTGGGCGTGGGTGCCGTCCGCCGATCCCGGCCCGAGGCTCGGCGAGCTGCTCGCGGCGCGCCGCGCGGAGCTGCCGCCGCGCGCTCGCACGATGCTCTCGGTCCGCACCGCGCACGAGACCAAGCGCGCCATCGTCTCGGGTGATCCGGCCGCGCTCGAGCGTGCGTCGCGCCTGTGCGCGCTCACGACAGCGCTCGAGATCGCGAGCGGCCCCGCCTGCGGGGCCCTGGCGAGGCTGAACGTCAAGCCGTCGCCCTAGCGACGCACCTCAGCGATCGCTGACGGGACGCCGCGCATCGGCGACCGCTGACCGGGATCGCCGGCGCGCGGCGCAGGGCGCGCAGCGACGGGCCTTGCGAGCGGCGCGAGCGCGGGGAGCGCGAGCGATCTGGGGTGGGTCGGCTGAGCGAGAGCGGCCCGCGGCTCGGGCCGCGCCGCCGATCGTCGGAGAGGCCTACCCCGGGCGCCGCGCGACGCGCCGCGCCCGGGGGGCCGTGGGGGCGTCTACTTGAAGGCGGGGATCTTGTCCGAGTCGAGCACGCAGACGAGCATCTTGGGATCGCACTTCACCTTGAGATCCGCGGAGATGCCGGAGGCGTACGGAAGGAAATAAGGCGGCTCCGGGTCCGGGATGTTGTCGCAGAGCTTGTCATCGGGGACCTCGACGACCTCGGTCTTCGGCTCTCCGGTCTCGGGATCCACCGCCTGCTCTCCGGTCTCGGGATCCAGCACCGGCTCCTCGACGGCGAGTCCGCAGTGCACCTCGGGCCAGAGCCCGACGACCCTGTACTTCGCGGTGCAGGAGCCCTCGGTGTACGTGAGGTCGGCCTGGAACATGTTTCCGAGGTTTGCGGCCGTCACATACACTTCCAGGTTGCTCCACTCGTACCTGAGGGAGCGCCCGTCGGCAGGCTCGTCGCCGCCGCCCTCGCCACCAGCGCCGCCGCCGGCTCCGCCAGCGCCGCCGGCCTCGCCGCCGCCGGCTCCGCCAGCGCCGCCGGCCTCGCCGCCGCCGGCTCCACCCGCGCCGCCATCGCCGCCGCCCGCGCCGCCATCGCCGCCGCCGGCCCCGCCATCGCCGCCGCCGGCTCCGCCAGCGCCGCCGGCCTCGCCGCCGCCGCCATCGCCGCCGCCGGCCCCGCCACCGCCTTCGCCTTCGGGCGGGGGCGGGACGAGCAGCACCTCGGCCGGCGACAGCGTCGGGACCCTGCAGATGTTGCTGTCGTCCGGCTCGATCGACTCGAGCGCTCCGATCGCATACGTCTTCCGATCAGGGCTCTCCTCGATCGTCGCGCCGTCGGCCGTCCACGCCGCGCGATCCATCTGGAGCGCGATGAGCTTCGTGTTCCTGTCGGGATAGCCTCCCGAGTTCGGGTTGTACACCTGCAGCCCGACGGTCAACCCTTCCACCTGGCCGCAGGAGCTATCGGCGTCTCCCTCTTGCAGGAAGAACTTCGTGGCGAACGGGTAGACGGCGGCGTTGCCGACGGTGCATTCGGGCTTGGGTTGCGAGCAGCCGGGCGACGTGGCTGCCGCGACCGCGGCGAGCCCCGCCAACCAACCAAGCAATCGGATCTTCATCGCTGGTTTCCTTTCGCGAGCGCGCCGCGCCTAGAACGTGACCCTCGCGCCGAAGCGGAACTGCCGGGGCGGCTGGTACCTCGTCGGCTTGCCGAAGTTCGGGTTCTTGTCGTCCACCCTGTTGAACGCCTCGCCGTCGAGCGTCTTCAGGCAGGTCGCGTCGCCCGGCCCCTCCAGGTCCGCGACCCCCTTGTCGCGGCACCCACGCACATCCACGTACTGCTGGGTGTAGCGCTGATCCACCTGGGTGTACGCCTGGAAGTTGAAGAGGTTGAAGACGTCCATCGTGACGGTCAGATAGCTCTCCTTCGAGAGCTTCACCGAGTAGCCGAGGCGGCCGTCGACGTTGTGGACCCACGGCAGCCGCTCGCCGGAGCCGCGGGGCAGGATGAAGGCCTCGTCCGAGCCGTAGAGGGGGTGCGCGCCCCAGAAGTCGGTGGGGCCGCCGGAGCGAGAGCGGTAGGTGAGGCCGGCGTCGAGGATCATGTCGTTCCGGATCGGGAACGACTTCGCCCCGTAGACCTTGAACTCGTGCCGGCTGTCGCCGGGCAGGTAGCCCTCGCGGTTGTCGAGCAGCGAGGTCAGATCGAACTCCGAGGTGATGTTCGGGTCGAGCTGGTCGGTCTCCGGGCGGAAGAGGCCCGCGTAGTTGCCGCGCAGGAACGAGAGCGTGTAGCTCACCTGGGCGAGCCACATGTCGGCGAACGCCTTCTGGAAGTAGAGCGTCACCGCGTCGTAGTTGCGCTCCGCCTCGGGGAAGTCCTTGGCGATGCCCTTGCCGGGGTTGCCGATGAAGTACGTGCTCCCCTCGTCGCGGCTCATGTCCTCGATGACGTTGTTCATCCAGCGCTTCGTGTACAGCGCGCCGATCCGCCCGTTCTCGATGATCTCGTACTCGCCGCCGAGCACGAGCTCGTCCGAGGACTGCGGGCTGATGTCCGGATCCACCGGCGTCTTGCCGGTGCCTGTCGGCGTCCAGACCGTGTTCGGATCGTAGCTCGCAGGCCCGCCTTGTCCTTCCGCCTGCGCGATCTGGGTGCCCTCGATCCGGTTCTCGTCGCTCTGGCACTGGCCCGGCCCGTTGCCCATCGCGTCCTCCAGGTCGGTCGGGTCGCACCCGGTCGCGTCGCCGTTGACCGCCGCCCTGTGGAACGCCCGGATCTGCCGCTCGTCGCCGAAGGCGCGATCGACAAGGTCGAGCGGCACGCTCTCGTAGTAGCGCGCGTAGTTCGCGAAGACCTTGGACTTGCCCTGCTGCGTGATGTCGTAGACGGCGCCGATGCGCGGCGACCACTGGTTCGGCATCGCCATGCCGAGCTTGCCGTTGTCGTCGAACAGGTACTGGGCGTCGTAACGGACGCCCACGTTCAGCGTCACCTTGTCGAGGATGCTCCAGCTATCCTGGACGAAGGCGCCGAACGTCGTCGACACCGACGAGACCGAGGTGCTGGGCTGGAGGACGTAGTCATCGACCTCGGGGCCTGTCAGGAAGCCGAGCTGCCGGGCGTCCTCCCAGTACAGGCCGCTCGGGCTCTCCCGGTAGGAAACCAGCCCCGGGTACGCCTTCTCGTGGTCGTACATCATGACCTCGCCGTCGATCCCGCCCTTGACGACGTGATGGCCGAGGCCCTCGAAGATGCTCGTCACCATCGCCTTGAGCTGCAGGCGATCCTGCGTCGAGTCCTCGAGGAAGTTGGGGCCGCCCTCCCAGTACTGGCGCACCTGGCAGGGGACGCGGTGGACCATGATGGGCTCGCCGTCACCGTTGAAGCGCAGGTTCCCCTCCTCGTCGCGATCCTGCACGTCGCTCTGGCGGCACATCTCCATCGCCCTGGGCGAGATCGCCTCGAACTCCTCGATCGAGTGCCGCGGCCCGCTCCTCGCCCAGGACACGAAGGGCACGCCCGCGAGGCCGTTGCGCGTCCCGATCTCCGAGTCGTCCGGCGGCAGCCGCGCGTTGCGCTGGTGGTGCCAGCCGAGCGTCGCGTCGAGCAGCAGGGTCTTGTTGTTGAACGCCGACGACCACTTCAGCGCGACGTCGGTCGATGACGACACGAACTTGAGCGCGAGCGCGTTGTACCTGCCGATGAGGTTCGAGACATCCATGACGCCGGCCTGCGGGTCGTACGAGTACGTGCCCTGGCCGCCGGAGGTGGACGGCGCGCCGTAGACCGACAGCGCGAGGCTGTGGTCCGGGCTGACCTGGTAGGTCAGCTTCCCGAGGTACTGGATCGTCTGCTCCTCACCGCGGAAGTAGCGCGTCGAGCCGGGGAGGGGATCGGCGAGGTTGAACCCCGTGGCCGGGTCCCTCTCGGGCCTCGGGTTGTCGCCCACGTACCGCGTCGCGAACAGGGTGCGCTCGCGCTCCAGGCTGGAGAACGCGAGGTCGAGGCCGCCGTAGAACCAGAGCTTGTCCTTCAGGACGGGGCCGCCGACCTCGAAGCCGTAGTCGCGGATGGCGAGGATGCGGTCGTCGGTCTGGATGGTCTCGCCCTGGCGCCGCACCTTCGTCCCCTCGGCCTCGAGGAAGCCGGGGACGATGTTGAAGAAGACAGAGCCGTGGAACTCGTTGCCGCCGCTCTTGGTCACGACGTCGAGCACGCCGCCTGTCGCGCGGCCGAACTCGGGCATGTACCCGCCGCTCACCACGTTGACCTCTTTGATGAACTCCATGGTGAGCGGCGTGCCGACGATCCCGTACGCGGGATCATTCACGGAGAGGCCGTCGATCACGTACTGATTCTCAGGCGACGACGTACCCGCGATCGACGTGCCGAACTCATCGCTCTTCGCGCCGGGGGTCACCGCCGCGATCGACTCGAACGAGCGCGACGCCGTGCCCTTTCCGCCGGGCGGCGCCACGGCGATGCGCCGCGTGAAGTCCTGTGAAATATTCTGTCCAATGGTGCTCGATCCGACGTCGACCGTCGGCGCGCGGCCGACGACGATGATCTCCTCCGCCTTGAGCGCCTCGGGGAGGAGCTCGGCGTTGACGCGGATGGTCGTCCCGCTGCGGATCGTGATCCCGCCGCGGCTGTACGGCTTATACGACTCCTTCTCCAGGCGCAGTGTGTAGTCGCCAGGCGGCAGGTTCGGGATACGGTACTGGCCAGAGCCGTCGGTCACGACGAGCTGCTCTCCCTGCAGCGCCGGCGATGTCGCCGTCACGACCACATCGGCCACCGGCGCCTTGCTCGCGGCGTCGGTCACCCGCCCGAGGAGAACGCTGTTGCCCGTCTGCGCGAGCGCCGGGACCGCGGTCAACAAAGTCATGGCGAGCAGCAACGTCGCCGCCCACAGCCTCAACGGCGCACGTAGTAAGCGCGCTCCGTGTTTCATCCTCTTTTCGAGAAACTTCACGGAATTCCCTCCAGAAGTGTAGGGCCCTCGAGTCCCTTGTCACCCTAGACAGGAATCGCGCGAGACAATAGACTTTTTTGTAGTACTTGCTCGCTTGTACACTCCGGGTAGGCGTCGCGTGCTTCCATACGGTGCGGCGCCACCTCATCGATCGGCTCGAGTTCCAGGAGTTACGACCCCTCATGTTCGACTCGGTACTAGGTCGTGCCACCGCCACCCAGGGGCGTCTCGGGACGGGCGCAGTGCTCTCCATCGTCGCGCACACGGCGATCGCGGGCGCGCTGCTCTGGCAGGCCACGCGCCCTCAGGCCGAGAAGCCGAAGGACGTGGAGGTCACCTTCTTCGCCGCGCCGCCGCCGCCTCCGCCGCCACCGCCGCCGCCACCTCCTGCCGGCGGCGCGAAGCGACAGCCGAAGGTGGAGCAGCGCATCGAGCAGCCGAAGCCTGTCAAGACCCCTGACACCATCTACGACATGCCGGAGAAGCCCAAGGCCAAGGCGCCTGAGCCGGAGCCGGCCAAGGAGGAGGCGCCGGAGCAGCCTGGCGGCGTCGAGGGGGGCCAGGAGGGCGGCGTTGAAGGAGGGACGGTCGGCGGTACGGTCGGCGGCACGATCGGAGGCACGCTCGGAGGCCAGCTCGGCGGTCAGCTCGGCAGCACGGCGCCCCCGCAAAACGTGGTTCTGCCGTTCGGCGCGGGGATGACCCGGCCGTCGATGGTCTCGGGCCGAGACCCGCAGTACACGCGCGAGGCGCTCGCCGCGCGCGTGGAGGGGCTCGCGATTGTCAAGTGCGTCATCAAGATCGACGGCGCGCTGACCAATTGCCGGATGGTCAAATCGTTACCCCACATGGATCGGGCGATCCTCGATGCCCTCTCGGGGCGCCGGTACACGCCGGTGATGTACCAGGGGCGCCCGGTCTCGGTGGACTACGTGTTCAACATCCGGCTCAAGCTCCCGTGACCGGCGGGCGCGCGGGTGTTGTTGAACGGGCGGGGCACGTAGTAGAGAAGGGAACGGGGTAGGTCCGCTCTGCGGTATTGTCGAGTTCGCTGCGGCGTCGAGGGGCGCTGTTTCAGCATAGCTAAAAACATCACGACACCATGGAGCGCCAGGAGGCGCGAGCGAGACGATGCAATTCACGTTGATTGAGCTCTGGGGCCACATGGGC
This sequence comes from Sorangium sp. So ce176, assembly GCF_051519835.1. NCBI lineage: Bacteria > Pseudomonadati > Myxococcota > Polyangiales > Polyangiaceae > Sorangium > Sorangium sp. So ce176. Next base: position 5,852,762 of record NZ_CP150371.1, on the reverse strand, counting down.
CTCTTCGCGAAGCTGATTGTGTTCGCGCTGGCCATCATGTCGGTCTCCTCCTTGATCGTCTTCGGCGAGCGCCTCGTCGTGTCGCTCAAGTCGCGCTCCGCCTCCCGCGAGTTCGCGCAGAAGGTGGGCCCGCTGCTCGCCCGGGGCGACTTCGAGGACGCCCAGACCGCCGCCAGGCCCAGGGATGAGATCGGCTACCTCGGGCGCGTGATCGGCGCGGGGCTCGCGGCGTACGCGTCGAGCGCCCCCGGGCGGCTCCCGGCGCAGGGGCACGAGCGCGACGGCGTGTTCGAGTCGGTCTCGCGGGCGCTCGAGCGGCAGGCGCAGCGCGAGGTGCTCAGCCTGAAGCGCGGCTACGGCCTCCTCGCCACGGTCGGCTCGACGGCGCCGTTCGTCGGCCTCCTCGGGACGGTCATGGGCATCGTGACGGCCTTCCAGCAGATGGCCGCGTCCGGCTCAGGCGGCCTCGGCACCGTCTCGGCGGGTATCGCGGAGGCGCTCATCACAACCGCCTTCGGCCTGCTCGTCGCGATCCCGGCCGTCATGGGCTACAACTACCTGCAGGGCTGGGTCGACGCCCGGGCGATCGACATCTCGGAGTCGTCGAACGAGTTCCTCGATATCGTGGCGAAGCGGCTCGACGGCCGCCTCGCGCCGGCCTCGGAAGAGGCCGCTTGATCTGGCGCGAGCGAGGCCGCCTGACCCGGTCTCGGAAGAGGCCGCTTGTCCCGGCCTCGGGAGAGGCCTTGATTGCCCCGGCCTCGGGAGAGGCCGTCATTGACAGAGAGCCCGCGCCCAGCGGCGCCTGGCTGGTCGCGGTGCGCGGCGCGCGTCGCCGCGCGCCCCAGCGAGGCGCGGCGGCGCGCTCAGCCGGAAGCGAGCGTTCCTAATGGGGATGGCCGTCGGCCCGCAGAAGGGCCCCAAGAGCGAGATCAACGTCACGCCGCTCGTCGACGTCGTCCTCGTCCTGCTCATCATCTTCATGGTCGTCACGCCGATGCTCCAGCGCGGTAAGGACGTGAAGCTGCCGCAGGCCGCGCAGGTGGACGAGGAGAAGAAGGAAGTGGACCCGCTGATCCTCTCCATCACGCTGGAGAAGACGGTGTGGGTCGAGAACGACCAGTATGACGACGCCGGGCTCTCCGAGCGCCTCTCGCGCGAGTTCGCCGCGCAGCCGGGGCGCAAGGTGCTGGTCAAGGGGGACCAGCGCCTCACGTTCGGCGACGTCCGCAAGGTGATGGAGACGGCGCGCAAGGCGGGCGCGAAGAGCGTCTCGCTGGCGGTCGAGGAGCTGAAGGGGAGATAGCGGCGATGAGCGCGCGCGCGAAGAAGAAATTCGTCGTCAAGCCGGCGGTACCGCTGAACTCCGACATCAACGTGACGCCGCTGGTCGACGTCGTGCTGGTGCTCCTCATCATCTTCATGGTCGTGACGCCGCTGCTCGAGAAGGACATCGGCGTCCGCGTCCCGGACACCGAGCAGGTCACGGAGAACACCCCTCCGCCGCCCGATCAGCTCGTCGTCCGGGTGAACGCGCAGGGCGAGATCCAGCTCAACGACGAGAAGGTCGAGCGCGCCGATCTCGCGGGCAAGCTCCGGCCGATCCTCGAGCGCCAGAGCAGGCCGCAGGACAGGATCGTCTTCATCGTGGCCGACGACGGCGCCGTCTACGGCACGGTCGTGGAGGTGCTCGACAGCGCGAAGGCGGCCGGCGCGCATACGCTCGGCATGATGACCGAGCTCCCCGAGGCGCCGCCGCCCTGAGCGCGGCGCGGCTCCCGCGCGCGCCTCGCCGGCGGCCCCCTTCAGCGGTCCTCTTCCGCGGCTCAGCGCGCGCGGCGGCGCGCGACGCGAGGCTTGCGTCGCGCGCGGGCGCGACCTAAACCGCCCACCTCGAAAGCGAGGTCGTCGATGTTGCGGACCGAATGGGTGAGTAAGCGCGCCGGGAGCCCGAACCAGAGCCAGATGCACTTCGCGAGGAAGGGCGTCATCACGGAGGAGATGGAGTACGTCGCCCGCCGTGAGAAGCTCGCGCCCGAGCTCATCCGAAGCGAGGTCGCGCGCGGCCGGATGATCATCCCCGCCAACAAGAATCACCTGAACCTGGAGCCGATGTGCATTGGCATCGCGTCGCTCTGCAAGGTGAACGCGAACATCGGCAACAGCCAGACGACGAGCGACGTGAGCGGCGAGCTCGAGAAGCTGCGCTACGCCATCAAGTACGGCGCCGACACCGTGATGGACCTGTCGACCGGCGGCGACATCGACGGCATCCGCCGCGCGATCATCGCGGACTCCCCGGTGCCGATCGGCACCGTGCCGATCTACCAGGCGCTCGAGGCTTGCAAGGGCACGGACAAGATGACGGCCGCGGACCTCATCGACATGCTCGAGCATCAGGCGAAGCAGGGCGTCGATTACTTCACGATCCACGCGGGCGTGCTGCTCGAGCACCTGCCGCTCGTGAAGGGCCGGCTCACGGGCATCGTCTCGCGCGGCGGCTCGATCATGGCGCAGTGGATGATCGAGCACCACAAGCAGAACCCGTTCTACACGCACTGGGACAAGGTGCTCGAGGTCTGCGCCAAGTACGACGTCACGATCTCGGCGGGCGACGGCCTCCGCCCCGGCTGCCTCCACGACGCGAGCGACGCGGCCCAGTTCGCCGAGCTGAAGACGCTGGGCGAGCTCACGAAGCGCGCGTGGGAGAAGGACGTGCAGGTGATGATCGAGGGCCCCGGGCACGTGCCGTTCGATCAGATCGCGATGAACGTGCAGAAGGAGATGGAGCTCTGCCACGAGGCGCCGTTCTACGTGCTCGGCCCGCTCGTCACCGATTTCGCGCCCGGCTACGACCACATCACGAGCTGCATCGGCGCCACGATGGCCGGCTTCGCGGGCGCCGCGATGCTCTGCTACGTGACGCCGAAGGAGCACCTCGGCCTGCCCAACCCCGAGGACGTGAAGCAGGGCCTCATCGCCTACAAGATCGCCGCCCACGCCGCGGACGTGGCGCGCAAGCGCCCGGGCGCGCGCGATCGCGACGACGCGCTGAGCCGCGCCCGCTACGCGTTCGACTGGAAGCAGCAGTTCGCGCTCTCGCTCGATCCGGAGACGGCCCAGGCGATGCACGACGAGACGCTCCCGCAGGAGTACTTCAAGACCTCGGAGTTCTGCTCGATGTGCGGGCCGAAGTTCTGCTCGATGCACATCAACCGCGTGGTCGACGAGTACAACGCGCGGACCGAGACCGAGAACGCGCCCACGAAGCGCTCGCTCGCGCTCATCGATCAGCCCTGAGCTCGGGCAACCGTGAAGCCGGAGCGGCCGTGAAGCGGGGGAGGTGCCGCGGGGGCGTCCCGCGCGCGCGGCGGAGCGCGCTGCCCGCGGCGTGCCTCGCCCTGCTCGCGGTCGCCCTCGCCGCCCCGGTCGCGTGCCGCCGCGAGAGCGCCACCTCCGCCTCGCCCCCGTCGTCGGCGGCTGCCTCGCCCTCCGCCTCGGCGGCGCCGCGCCCTCCGAGCCCTCGCCTGACCGACCCGCGCTGGCTCCGCGCCGCCGGCGACGACCCGCTGGAGCACGCCCGGCTCGCCGAGGCCGAGGGCGCTTCCGGTCTCCTGGCCGCCCTGGACGACGGCGGCGACATCGCGCTCGCCGCCCTGCGCGCCTTGCCGTACGCCGACGACGCCGACCTGGCGCTCGGGCCGCTCGCCGAGCGCGCCCGCGCGGCGCCTGCCCCGTCGCTCCCGCCGCTGCTCGACGCGCTCCTCGGGGTCGCCGGGCGCCCGCCGCGCCCGCGCGAGCCGCTCGACCCGGACGGGGCGCGCGCCGCGGCGGCCACCCTGCTCGAGCTGTCGGGCAGGCGCGACCTCCCTGCCGAGCAGCGCGCTGTCGCGATCTCGGCGGCGCGCGCGCTCGCGGAGAAGGGGCTCGTCGATCCGGCCCGGATCCCCGCAGATCTGGATCCGCAGCTCCCCGGCGCCGGCGCCGGCGGCGGCCAGGCGTCGCGGCCGTGACGCCCGTCGCGGGCGCGCGGCCGTCCTGCGCGGCGCCCGGGCTTCGTCGCCGCGCCGCCGCGCTTTGGGCCCGTTGGGGTCCATTTTGGTAGCTTGCCCCCCGTGACGACGCCGTACACCTCCGAGGCCTTCCTCCACCAGCTCCTCGGCAAGGCGCTTGCCGCCCACGCCAGCGACATCCACCTCAAGGTCGGTCAGCCGCCGGGCGCGCGGGTGCGCGGCGACATGGTCTACTTCCGGGTCGACCGGATCCGCCCGGAGGACAGCGAGGCTGCGGCGCGGGTGCTGCTCGCCGGGCGTCCGTCGCGCGAGCTGCTCGCCACGCTGCAGGAGCTCGATACCTCGTATGTCGTCCCGGGCCTCGGCCGGTTCCGGGTCAACATCTACCGCCAGCGCGGCTCGCTCGCGATCATCCTGCGCAGCATCCCGCTCAAGATCCCCACCTTCGACGAGCTCGGCGTCCCCGCGGCCGTGCGGGCGATGGTGGAGCACGACCACGGCCTCTTCGTTGTCACCGGCACGGCGGGCAGCGGCAAGAGCACGACGCTCGCCGCGTTCATCGGGCAGATCAACGCGACCTTGCCGCGCCACATCGTCACGCTCGAGGATCCGATCGAGCACGTGCACGAGGACAACCGCTCCAGCGTGAGCCAGCGCGAGATCGGCGTGGACACGGCGGATTTTCCGACCGCGCTGCGCTCGGCGCTGCGGCAGGATCCGGACGTCGTGCTGCTCAGCTCGCTCCGCGACGGCGAGTCGCTCGATCTCGCGCTGCACGCCGCGGAGACAGGGCACCTCGTGCTCGCGGCCGTGCACACGCCCGACGTCGCGCGCACCCTCGGCCGGCTGATCGCGCTCGGCCGGAGCCCGAGCGAGGCGCGCGACCGGCTGGCCGACTGCCTCCAGGGCGTCGTCGCGCAGCGCCTGCTCCCTCGCCGCGACGGCGCGGGGGAGATCCTCGCCTGCGAGGTGCTCGTCGCGACGGCCGCTGTGCGCGAGGCGATCCGCCGCCCGGAGGGGAGCCCGTCGCTGCGCGAGCTGATGGAGAAGGGGGTGACGCCCTATGGAATGCAGACGTTCGAGGCCCACCTGCGGCAGCTCGTCGGCCAGGGCGCCATCGCGAAGGAGACGGCCAAGGCGGTGACGGCGCTGTAGCGGCCCGGGCCGGAAGCCCCTCCGGGGGCGGAGGGCGGACCGGGCCGCGCGGCTTGCTTGCGGCGGCGGCCCAAGCCTGGGTATGGAGCGAGCCCATGCTCGACGGGATCGAACGCGAAGCGACGGACAACAAGGGTGGACGCAGCGAGCCGAACGGCCGCGGGCCGGCGGCGGGCGCGGTCCGCCACGACTGGACCGTCGAGCAGGCGGTCGCCCTGCACGATCGACCGCTCTTCGAGCTGATCGACAGCGCGCGCTCGGTCCACCGCGCGTTCCACGGCGAGCACGAGGTGCAGCTCTGCACCCTGCTCAGCGTCAAGACCGGCGGCTGCCCCGAGGACTGCGCCTACTGCCCGCAGTCGAGCCACTACGAGACGGAGGTCGGGCCGGAGCGCATGCTCGACGTCCCCGCCGTCCTCGCCGCCGCCGGGCGCGCGCGCGACGGCGGCTCGACGCGGTTCTGCATGGGCGCCGCCTGGCGCGAGGTGAAGGACGGCCCGGCCTTCGAGCGCGTCCTCGACATGGTGCGCGGCGTGAAGGCGCTCGGGCTCGAGGCGTGCTGCACCCTCGGCATGCTCACCGACGACCAGGCGCGCCGCCTGAAGGAGGCCGGCCTCGACGCGTACAACCACAACCTCGACACGTCGCGGAAGGCCTACAAATCCATCATCTCCACGCGCACGTACGACGAGCGGCTCGTCACCCTGCGCAACGTCCGGCGGGCCGGCATCACCGTCTGCTCGGGCGGGATCATCGGCATGGGCGAGTCGATCGCCGACCGCTGCGAGATGCTCGTCGAGCTCGCGCGCCTCGACCCCCACCCGGAGAGCGTGCCGATCAACGCCCTCGTGCGCTCGCCCGGCACGCCGCTCGAGGGCCTGCCGCCGGTGGACCCGATCGAGTTCGTCCGGATGATCGCGATCGCGCGGCTCATGATGCCGCGCGCGATGGTGCGCCTGTCCGCCGGCCGGACGGAGCTGTCGCGCGAGGCGCAGCTCCTCTGCATGTACGCGGGGGCGAACTCGATCTTCTACGGAGACAAGCTGCTCACCACGCCGAACCCGGGCCCGGACGAGGACCGCGCGCTCATCGAGAAGGCGGGGCTGCAGCCGATGGCGCCTGCCGCGGCTCCTCCCGCCCGTTAGCCGCCTTCCCGTCGGCCGACGGGTCGAGCAGCGCGCGCTCCGCCCCGCGCGTCGCGACGTGCACCGTCCGCGTCGGGTACGCGAGCCTCGTCCCGGCCGCGCCGATGATCTCCAGGAAGGTGATCAGGACCCCCTGCCGGATCGTCCTGAACTCGCCGAAATCGGTCGTCTGGAACCAGGCCATGATCTCGACGTCGAACGACGCGGGGCCGATGCCGACGAAGCGCACGACGACGTCGTCGGGCCAGATGTGCGGGTGCGCCCGCAACGCGCGCTCGCACCCGTCGAGCACGGCGCGGAGCTGCGCGGGGGTCGTCTCGTACACGAGGCCCAGCACGCACGAGAGGCGCATCCTGTCGCGCGCCGTGTACGACTCGATCTGGAGGTCGGCCAGCTTGCCGTTCGGGATCGTGACCAGCGTCCTGTCGAGCGTGCGGATCCGCGTCGAGCGGAGCCCGATCGTCTCGACCGTGCCGAGGAGCGCGTCGACCTTCACGAAGTCGCCGACCTGGAGCGCCCTGTCGACGCCGATCGAGACCGAGCCGAAGAGGTTCTCCACCGTCTTCTGCGCGGCGAGGGCGAGCGCGACGCCGCCGATGCCGAGGCCGGCGATGAGGCTCGCCACCGGGTAGCCGAGCTCCGACAGCACGGCGATCACGCCGATGATCAGGATCGCGACCTTGGCGATCTTCCCCATGAGCGGCACGAGCGAGCGCGCCGCGGGGTTGTCGCGCGTCGCCGGGGCGGCGAGCAGGCGGCCGCTCACGGCGTCGATCGCGCGGAGGGCGAACCAGAAGACGGCGATGAAGAGGCCGGCGCGCACCACCTTGTCGAGGAACTGCTCGGCCGGCGCGTAGAGCCCGAGCCAGGGGAGCGAGACCTCGACGCCGACGAGCGCCAGCGCGAACGTGAGCGGGCCGCGCGCGCCCCCGAGGAGCACGTCGTCGAGCGTGGAGTCCGTCCGGGCGACGAGCCGGCGGAGCGCGGCGCGGATGAAGTAGCTCAGCACCATGCCGACGAGCCAGCCGGCGAGCCCGAGGACCGGCAGGGCGAGCCACTGCCACCAGAGCAGCTCGCGCGGGCCAGGGCGCAGCAGCGCCGGCGGCAGGTGATCGCGGATCCAGCGGTCCTCGAGCCGCGCGTACCACTCGTCCACGCGCGCCACCGTGGCGCGCGAGAAGAGCCACCGCACCCCGTCGGGCGTCGTGCGCCGCACGAGCCGCACCGGCTGGGTCCCCGTCCGGGTCGGGATCGGGGGGCCGATCTGCTCCACGCCGGGCCCGAGGTTGTCCTGCGTGTTGCCCAGCGGGTGCGGCGAGAGCGACTCCAGGTCGACCCAGAGGTGCCGATCGAGCACCGCCTTGAGCCGCTGCGCGAGCTCCGCGCCGTTCGCCCCCGGCGGCACGTCGAGGTACCGCGCGGCCTCGGCGTAGTTGCCCGCGCGGCAGAGCTCGAAGAAGTGGCGCATCGAGGCGCGCGGCGAGTCGGGGGCGACCGGGCTCACCTCGGGATCCACGCCGTCCTCGGCGCCGGCCGCGGCGGGCGCCGCGGGGGCCGGGGGAGGGGACAGCTCTCCCGCGCGCGCGGCCAGCAGGACGCACCCGGAGACGAGCGCGAACGCGAGCGCAGCGCGGAGCCACCACATCACCGGTGGCCAGAAGCGGCGCCGCTTCGGCGCGTCAGGGGGATCGGTCCAGCGCATGGGCCCCTCCTATTCCACCGCGCGGCGCCTCTGTCGACCGGGCGGCGCGGCCCAAACGCGCGGCGCGCGAGGCCGCTCGCGAGGTGCGAACCCCCGCTCGCGGCTACGTCGCTGTGCCGGGCGGCTCGCTCGGCGGCGGCGCGCTCACGAGCGCCGCGAGCGCGCCGCCGTAGCGCGCGAGCCGGCGCGCGCCGAGCCCCGGGATGCGCGCGATCGCGGCGGCGACCGCGGCGTCGCCGGCGTTGCCCGCCGCGAGCGCGATCTCCACGAGCTCCTGCGCGCAGTGCCCTGGCAGCACGACCTGCTCGTCCACCTTCCGCGCCTTCGCCTCGGCCCTGCGCCACCCGGTGATCCGGGTCTCCATCGCGCGGCGCGCGGCGAGCTCCCTGCGCGGCGGGCGGACCTGCAGGAAGAGGGCGCGCTCCTCCTCCGGCACGTCGCCGTCGCTGCGCCCCTGCTCGATGGCGCGGAGCCACGCCGCGACGCACGTCGCCGCCCGGCCCGCGGCGGCCCCGCGCACGGCGCGGACGTCGTCGGCCCGGGCCGGCCGCCGCTGCGCGAGCTCGAGGAGCACCTCGCTGCCGACGATCTTGAAGGCCGGCGTGTCGGCCGCCTCGGCGGCCGCCTCGCGCGCCGCCGCGAGGCGCCGCAGGATCGCCCGGCCCTCCGGGTCGAGCGCCTGCGCCCCCTTGATGCGCGCATAGGCGGGCCGCGGATCGCGCGGCGGCCCGAGCGCGGTCGCGAGCTTGTAGGCGCACTCCTCGGCGATCTCGTCCTCGATCCCGAGCGCGCGTCCGCGCTCCGCGAGCCGCGCGTCGAGCGCGAGCAGGTGGAGCACGTCGTCGGCCAGGTAGCGCAGCTCGCGGCTCGCGAGCGGCCGGCGCCCCCAGTCGTGCTGCTGGAGCTGCTTGTCGATCGTCACGCCGAGCTCCGACAGGAGGAGCGCGGCGAGCCCGGTCGCCGGGCATCCCAGCATGCGCGCGGCGACCGACGTGTCGCGCGCCCCGGCGAGCGGCGCCCCCGCCTCGGCGAGCATGCGCGCGTCGAAGGTGAGGTCGTGCAGCACCTTGGGCGGCCCCGCGGCCCCGAGCAGCGGCGCGAGCGGCGCGACGGGCGCGCGGAGCGCGTCCACGACCGCCACAGCGATGCCGTCCCCCTCGCGGAAGGCGAGCTGGATCGTGCAGAGCCGGGCGCGGTAGGCGAACAGCCCGTTGGCCTCGACGTCGACAGCGAGCGCGTCCGCGCGCGCGGCGCGCTCGACAAGCCGGGCGAGGTCGTCGTCGCGCTCGACGAGGACGGGGAGGACCTGGCTCAGCGGGGCCGCCTCTCCCGGCCCGGGCGGGCCGCGGCGCCGCGCCGCGCCCGCGCGGCCGCGCCGGCCAGCGCCAGCGCGGCGAGGGCGAGCCCGCCGCCGCGGCTGCTCCGCGACGGGGCCGCGGCGCAGCCGCCGTCCTCGTCCCGGGCGGGCTGATCGACGGCGCACAGCGCCGAGAAGCCGTGGCGCGGCGTGGGATCGCACTCCTTGACCGGCTCCCCGGGCGGGTACACAGCGCAGATCGCGTCGCGATCGTCCTGGTCGAGGTCGCGGAGCATGATCGTCTGCGGCCGGTAGTCGGCGAACATGGTCGCGGAGCCGTCGGTCGAGTGCGAGAGCCCGAGGAAGTGGCCGGCCTCGTGGGTCGCGATGCTCAGCATGTCGAACGACACGTCGACGTCGCCGAACGAGAGCGCCACGTCCGACGAGTTGATCTCCATGTCGGCGTCGTAGATGTCGCCGGTCTTGAGGTTGTAGGTGACCGTCGTGAGCGCGAGGGTGTTCCCGCCCCCCGCATACGGCCAGTCGTCGTCCCGGAACGTGATGATGTTCGCGTTGCCCTTGGTCTGGTTGTACTCGTGCGCGTCGCACGCGATCGGGCCGAGGTAGGTGACCTCCATGCGCGGGGTCTGCCCGTCGCCGCAGTCGGCCTGCGTCCACGCCGCGAACGCCTGCTCGAAGATCGCCTCGGTCTCGGCGAGCGAGACCTGGTCCGAGGCGTCCTCCTGGATGGAGTAGCTGACGCACGGCGACGGCCAGGCGAGGGGGATGCCGCAGTCGTTCGGCTGGGCCGGCGTGCAGACGGCCGCCGTCGACTTTGTCTCGGGACAGACGCTGGTGCGACAGTAGGCGAGGGCGGTCGAGGGGAGGGCGAGCGCCGCGGCGGCGATGGCGCCCGAGGCCGCGAGGACGGCGGCGGCGCGGGCGCTCCTCGCGGCGAGCGCGGAGCTATTTCTGGGCATGGGTCGCCTTCCAGGCGCGGCTCACGGCCTCGCACGCCGCGTCGAGCGTCGCGCCCACGAGGTGCTCGCGCGCCGAGATCGCGGGGCCCGTCCGGGGCAGGACGGTCCCTGTGTCGGGGCTCGCGGCGAGCCGCCGCACGGCGATCCGCGGCGCGCCGGCCACCCTCGCCGTCTCCTCGCCGTTGACGACGGGGTAGTGGCCCTGGGCCATCCCGGAGACGACCAGGGCAGAGCCCGCCTGGGAGACGAAGATCATCGCCTGGGCGCCGATCCTGAGCTGCGCGTCGCCCGACACCTGCTGTCCGACGTCCCCGACCACCCCCCCGAGCGTCCTCACCCAGACCTCGCCGTCGGGCTGCCCGGCCACGGGGCGGTCGACGGACAGGCGGGTATAGGTGACGATCCTCCTCGATCCGCCGAGCTCTTCCCACTGGCTGCGCTGCTCGGTCGCGGTGGCGACGACGACGAACGCGGCGCGGGAGGCGAGCTCTTCCAGCGAGAGCTGGACGGAGACGGCCGCCTGCGCCGCGCGCGGGCCGGACAGGAGCGCGCCGGGGCTCACCCCGTCTGCCACGGCGGAGCCGACGGTCGGCGTGAGGGTGAGCGCGGGTGGCAGCGCGAGGAGGAGGGCTATGCAAGAAGCTCTGGGAGACATGGTCCTGGAAGATACCATGCTGCCGCGCGCGGCGCGCCCGAAGCGCAGGACATGGTCGATGTCCTGGACCCTGTGTCCCGGTCCGACTAGCAGATCGTTTGGGTCGAGACCCCGAGGAGCCTGCGATGACGAGCGATGCGTTGACGATCGGCAGACACACGTTCACTTCCCGCCTGTTCGTCGGGACGGGCAAGTACAAGGATCTGGATGAGACCCGTCGCGCGCTCGAGGCGTCCGGCGCGGAGGTGGTCACGGTGGCCCTCCGCCGGATCAACCTGAAGGAGCGGGGCGAGGGGTCGATGATGTCGCTGCTCCAGCAGGGGCGCGTCACGATCCTGCCCAACACGGCGGGTTGCTACACGGTCGAGGACGCGGTCCGCACCTGCCGGCTGGCGCGCGAGCTCGGGCTGTCCGATCTCGTGAAGCTCGAAGTCATCGGCGACGAACGCACGTTGTTCCCGGACAACGAGGCGACGCTGGAAGCGGCGCGGATCCTGGTGAAGGAGGGCTTCACCGTGCTCCCCTACTGCATGGACGATCCGATCGTGTGCCGGAAGCTGGAGGACATCGGGTGCGCCGCCGTGATGCCGCTGGCCGCGCCGATCGGCAGCGGGCTCGGCATCCGGAACCCGTACAACCTCATGATCATCCGGGAGACCGCGAAGGTCCCGGTGATCGTGGACGCGGGCGTCGGGACGGCGAGCGACGCCGCGGTGGCCATGGAGCTCGGGTGTGATGGGGTGTTGATGAACACGGCCATCGCGGGCGCGCGCGACCCGATCTTGATGGCGCAGGCGATGAGGGACGCCGTGAAGGCCGGGCGGATGGCGTATCTCGCCGGGCGGATGCCGAAGAAGCTCTATGCGACGGCGTCGTCGCCGGAGCAGGGCAAGATCTCCGCGCTGTAGCGGTCGCCGCGACGCGCGTCGCGCTCGCCCCGGGCGGGGAGGGGCGACGCGGCGCCGCGGTGACGCCGGCAGAGGGCGGTCCCCGTGTCCTGCACGCACGCGTGGCGCGCTGTGGGAGGACGACATCCATCGTCGTGGTCGTCCAGCGCGCGCCGACGTGGGAAGTCAAACGAACGGCGCGCCGGCGTCATGATACGCTCACCTGCCGGAGTCAAAATGACATGGAACGCTCATCGCACGGTCGACACCTCCGTCGTGGCGCGTCATGCGCTCTGGCAGCGATCGCGGCGACCTGACGGTCCGCTCAGGAGAATATGAGCAAGCCCAACGTCTGCATGGTCGTGAACAACCTCGAGGTCGGCGGGCTCGAGAAGGTGGTGCTGAGCCTCCTCGACCGGCTCGGCGATCACGGGTTCGACCTCTCGCTGATCTGCCTCGACGGGGAGGGCCGGCTCTTCTCGGAGGTGAAGCTCCCCCGCTCGAAGTGCCTGGTGATCACCAAGGATCTCCGGCCGGTGCTGCCCGGGGTGAAGAGCGACCCCGAGGCGCTGCTCTGGATCCGGCGCTTCTTCCATCAGCGATCGGTGGATATCGTCCACGTCCACAACCGCGCTCCGCTCATCTTCGCCGGCATCGCCGCGCGCATGCTGCGGAATCGGCCGGTGGTCCTCTACTCGGAGCACAACCAGATCAACCGGGCGAAGGGCTTCGATCGGCGCAAGTTCGGCTATTACGCGTACCTCGCCGACGAGATGGTCGCGGTCTCGCACGACCTCAAGCGCATCCTCGTCGACGACGTGAAGGTCCGCGCGCCGGTCCGCGTCATCCACAACGGCATCGACGGGACGCGCTTCACCCGCGCCCTGAACAGCGGCGCGCGGGGGCGCATCCGCGCGGAGCTCGGCATCGGCGAGCAGGATTTCGTGTTCGGGTGCGCGGTGGTGCACATCGAGCAGAAGGGGCTCCGCTACCTGATCGAGGCGGCGCCCGAGGCGCTGCGGCGCGCGCCCGAGGCGCGCTTCGTCGTCGCGGGCGACGGCCCCCTCCGGGCGGAGCTGCAGCAGCGCGCGCAGGCCGCCGGGCTCGGCGACAGGATGATCTTCCCCGGCTATCGCTCGGACGTCCCCGACCTCGTCTCGGCGTTCGACGCCTACGTGCTCCCGTCGCTCTGGGAGGGGCTCCCGCTCGCGCTGCTCGAGGCGCTCGCGCTCGGCAAGCCGATCGTGGCGAGCCGCGTCGGCGGCGTCCCCGAGATCGTGGAGCACGGCGTGGACGGGTTCCTCGTCCCGCCGAAGGACCCGGGCGCGCTGGCCGATCACCTCGCGCGCGTCGCGCGCGACGGGGAGCTCCGCGAGCGCGCGCGCACGCGGAGCCCGGCGAAGTTCGCCGAGCAGTTCAGCCTGGAGGCGATGGTCGAGGCGCACGTGCGCCTCTTCGACGAGCTCGTCGCCCGGCGGAGCGGGGGTGAGGTCCAGCCGAGGCCGCGCGCGCAGGCGGCCCCCGCGGAGGCCGAGCCCGCGCGCCCTCCAGCGAGCGCGCCGGCCGCGCCGGCAGCCGCGGAGCGAGCGTGACGGCGACGAACTTGCGGCCTGACGGCCTGACGGCCTGACGGGTCGGGTCAGACAGGAGGAGCTCTTGCGGCGGATGCGTGTACTGCTTATCACGAAGATCTTCCCGAACGCGGTGCACCCTGACGAGGCGCCGTACAATCGCCGGCAGTTCGCCGCGCTGTCGCGTTACTGCGACGTCCGGGTGCTCGCGACGATCCCGTGGTTCCCCGGCATGGGGCGGCTCTCGAAGTGGCCTGTCGGCTCCAGCGCCCCGCGCGAGGAGGTCATCGACGGGCTCCCGGTGCGGCACCCGCGCTACCTCTACGTGCCGCGGGTCGCGCCGGCGCTGAACGGCCCGCTGTATGCGGCGTCGATGCTCCCGGAGCTCGTCGGCCGCGGCCCGTCGCCCGACGTGATCGTCGGGGCGTTCGCCTACCCGGACGGCTTCGCGGCGGTCTGCCTCGGGCGGCTGCTCGGGGTGCCGGCGGTGATCAAGGTCCACGGCTCGGACATCGACGTGATCCCGCGCGACCGGCGGCTGCGTCGCCCGCTGAGCTGGGGGCTCACGCGCGCGGCCCGGGTGGTCGCGGTGAGCCGCAAGCTCGCGGACGGCGTCGTGGCGCTCGGCGCCCCGCGCGATCGCGTCGACGTGGTGATGAACGGCGTCGACGCGGCGCTGTTCCGGCCGCGGAGCCGCGCCGAGGCGCGCGCGGCGCTCGGCCGGTCGCCTGGCTCGAAGCTGCTCCTCTTCGTCGGCCTGCTGGGCCGCGACAAGGGGGTGCTCGATCTGGTCGACGCGTTCGAGCGGCTCGCGCGCGTGCACCCGGACCTCGAGCTCACGCTGGTGGGCAGCGGCGCCGAGGAGCTGGCGTGCCGGGCGGCCGCGGCCCGGCTGGGCGGCAGGCTGACGGTGACCGGCTACCTGCCGCACGATCAGGTGTCGCAGTGGCTCGGGGCGTGCGACGCGCTCGTGCTGCCGAGCCTGCACGAGGGGACGCCCAACGTCGTGCTGGAGGCGCTCGCCTCGGGGCGCCGCGTTGTGGCGACAAGCGTGGGCGGCATCCCCGACATCCTGCACAGCCCCGAGCTCGGCGAGCTCGTCCCCCCCGGCGACAAGGGCGCGCTGGCGGACGCGCTGCTGCGCGCCGCGCGGCACGAGTACGACCCGGCGCGGGTCGCGGAGCTCGCCGGCGGGCGCGACTGGGACGACAGCGCGCGCGCCCTCCACGACACGCTGCTGCGGGTCGTCCGCGACGCGCGCCGGCAGGGCGCGCACGGGCAGGAGATCGACGACGCGCTCTTCAGCACCCCGCCCCCGAAGGGCGGCCGCGAGGACGGCGCTGCCCGGACGGGCGTCACGCTCGGCTAGCCGCTCCCCCGCGACCCGCGCGGCGCGGCCTCCTCTTGACGCTCGCGCCTGTCCATCGGCGAATGTCCCTCGTGCTCACCGGCTTCCGCGCGGCCCTGGGGCCGCTCGTGCTCCTCGCCGCCGTCGCGCGGGCTCCCTACCAGTGCGCGAGCGAGGTCGACCCGGATCGCCGCGTCTACGAGGATCCGAGCGAGGCCCTCTACGACCTGGCCGAGCGCTTCGAGGCGCGCGGCGATCGCGGCGCCCAGCGCGACACGCTGCGCTTCCTGGTCGAGCGCTACCCCTCCAGCCGGTTCGCGCACATGGCCCGGAAGGACCTCGAGGCGCTCGGCGACGCCGGCGCTCCGGTCCGCTAGAGGGGGCCTGGGCATGCTCCCCCCGACGCTCACCCTGATCACCCAGACGGCCGACGTCCCCGAGCCGGTCCTGCTCGCGCGCCTGTCGGCCTTCGGCGCCCTGCCGCCCGAGGCCCGCGCGCGCGTGGCGGTGCAGCTCCGCGACCCCGAGCTCTCCGGCGCGGCGCTCCACGCGCTCGGCCGGCGGCTGCGCGACGCGACCGCCGCGCTCGGCGCCTCGCTCGTCGTCAACGACCGCCTCGACCTCGCGCTCCTGCTGGGCGCGGACGGCGTGCACCTCGGCCGCCGCTCGGTCGGGGTGGCCGACGCGCGCGGCCTGCTCGGCCCCGGCGTCTTCGTCTCGGTCGCGTGCCACAGCGCGGACGACGTGCTCCGCGCGGCGGAGGCCGGCGCGGACGCCGCCGTGCTCTCGCCGATCTTCGCGACGCCCGGCAAGGGCCCGCCGCTCGGCCTGGAGGCGCTCGGCGAGGCGCGGGCCCGCCTCGCCGCGGCGCCGCGCGGCGTCGCGCTCCTCGCCCTCGGCGGCGTGGACGCGGCGTCGGCGCCGCGCTGCCTGGCCGCGGGCGCGGACGGCGTGGCCGCCATCCGCGCCGACTTCGGGGGCGCGCTGCCGACGATCGCGCGCTGAGCCGCGCCGCGCGCCCGGCTCGGCGGCGCCCTACCGCGCCCAGAGGTCGGCGAGCGGCAGCTCGATCGCGTCGAACGGCTCGGCCCGCACGGCCTCGTCGCCCTCGTGGGTGTCGAGCAGCGACCAGCGGCCATCGTCGAGCCGGTACACCTCGAGCGTCTGCGCAACCGGGTTGATCAGCCAGGCGTGACGGACCCCTTCGCGCCGGTAGATCCGCATCTTCTTCCCGCGATCCACGCGTTCGGTGCGCGGGGAGATCACCTCGCAGACCCAGTCGGGCGTGACGTCGTAATGCGCGGGAGCGTCCTCGGACCCGAGCGCGTCGGGCATGCGCTCGCGGCGCCAGCCGGCGAGATCGGGGACGACCTTGTCCGGCTTCGGCCCGAGGTGGAGCTCGGGCTCGACGAGGATGACCCAGCCTCCAGGCTCACCTGGATCGTCGTCGAACGGCCCGAGCCGACGGCTGAGCCGCGACGCCGCCCGCGTGTGCGGTCGCGCCGGCCGCGGGAACGTGTGGAGCTCCCCGTCGAGGATCTCGGCGACCATCTCTTCCGGCACGGCCTGGAACGCGGCCTCTACCTCGGGCGCATTGCCTGGGAACAGCGGGTGCTGCGCGCTCATGCCCCGATCCTACATCCATCCGGCGCGCCGCGCGTCCGGCGCCGGCCCCAGCGCCTCCCTCGACGCTGGCAACCCACCTTGCTACTAGGCCGGGCCATGTCCGAAGCCCCCTCGAAGAAACCGACCGACGGCCCGCTCGAGCCCCTGTTCGACAAGGTGGCGACCGAGCTGAACTTCCCCGCCGACGAGGCGAAGATCCTCGCCTTCTGGAAGCAGCGCCGCATCTTCGAGAAGACCCTCCGCGCCGAGACCCGCGCCACCGGCCCGTCGAGGGGCACGTTCGTCTTCTACGAGGGCCCGCCGACAGCCAACGGCATGCCGCACAACGGCCACGTGCTCACCCGCGCGGTCAAGGACGTCTTCCCCCGCTACAAGACGATGCGCGGCTACGACGTCCCGCGGAAGGCCGGCTGGGACACGCACGGGCTGCCTGTCGAGGTCGAGGTCGAGAAGGAGCTGCGCATCCACGGCAAGGCCGACATCGAGCGCTACGGCGTCGAGCCGTTCATCTCGCGCTGCGTCGACTCCGTGTTCCGGTACACCGAGGCGTGGGAGAGCCTGACCGACAAGATCGGCTTCTGGGTCGACCTCGACAGCGCCTACGTCACCTACCACCGGAGCTACGTCGAGAGCGTCTGGTGGGCGCTGTCGCAGCTCCACAAGAAGGGGCTCCTCTACCGCGGGCACCGCGTCTGCTGGTGGTGGCCGCAGGGCGGCACGGCGCTCAGCGCGGCCGAGGTCGGGTCGAACTACAAGACCGTGGACGACCCCAGCGTGTTCGTGGCGTTCCCGCTCGTGGACGAGCCCGACACGGCGCTCTGCGCGTGGACGACGACCCCGTGGACCTTGCCGTCGAACGGCTACGCCGCGGTCCGGCCCGAGTTCGACTACGTCGTCGTCGACGCGGGCGCGGCCGGGAAGCTCATCGTCGCCGCGGCGCTGCGCGAGGAGCTCGCGAAGAAGTTCAAGCGCGACCTGCCCGTGCTCCGCGAGCTCAAGGGGAGCGACCTCATCGGCAAGCGCTACCGCCCGCCGTTCGACAGCTTCTCGAGGTCGCTGTTCGACGCCACGGCGCGCCGGAAGGACGGCAAGGAAGAGCCGCTCTACTGGGTCGTCCTCGGCGCGGACTTCGTGACGCTCGACTCCGGCACGGGCATCGTCCACATCGCGCCCGCGTTCGGCGAGGACGACTTCAACGCGCACAAGAGGCGCCTCGAGGAGTTCCAGCCGATCCCCGGGAGCGAGGTCCCGATGCTCTGCGCGGTCCTGCCGGACGGCACGTTCGAGCCCGGGCTCACGCCGTTCTCGGGGATCTGGGTGAAGGACGCCGACCCGATGATCATCAAGGATCTCGGGGCGCGCGGGCTGCTCGTCCACGAGGAGAAGTACCGCCACGAGTACCCGTTCTGCTGGCGCGCGGACGACGACCCGCTGATCCAGCTCGCGCGGCCGGCCTGGTACATCCGGACGCGGGACAACATCGACAAGGCGATCGCGAACAACCGCGCGATCCACTGGCTCCCTTCGCACATCCAGGAGGGCCGGTTCGGCGACTTCCTCGCGAACAACGTCGACTGGGCGCTCTCGCGCGAGCGGTACTGGGGGACGCCGCTCAACGTCTGGATCTGCAAGGACGACGAGGAGCACCAGCTCGCCCCCGCGTCGGTCGCCGAGATCGAGGCGCTGAACCCGCGCGCCTTCGACCACTTCCACGCGGCGAAGAAGGCGGACCCGGGCCTGAACGACCACCTCATCGTCCACAAGCCGTGGATCGACAGGGTGACGTTCCCCTGTCCGACCTGCGGCGGCGAGATGCGGCGCGTGACCGAGGTCATCGACGCGTGGTTCGACAGCGGGAGCATGCCGTTCGCGCAGTGGGGCTACCCGCACGCGCCGGGCTCGAAGGAGCTGTTCGACCGCGCCTTCCCGGCGGACTTCATCAGCGAGGCGATCGACCAGACGCGCGGCTGGTTCTACTCGCTGCTGATGGTCTCGACGCTCGTCTTCGACGAGGCGACGCAGGAGAAGCTCGGGCTGTCGCGCGTCCGGAGCTACCCGCACCCGTACCAGACGTGCGTCGTGCTGGGGCACGTCTGCGACCGCGAGGGCAAGAAGGAGAGCAAGTCGAAGGGCAACTACACGCCGCCCGAGGTCATCCTGGAGCGCGTCCGGATGGAGTTCGCGGCGGTGAGGGCCGGGGATGTGAAGGGCGTCCAGGCGAAGGACGGGGTGGCGTTCATCGCGCGCGAGGACTACGAGGGGCTCGATCTGACCGGCGATGCCGCGAAGGTGCGGATGTACCGCGCCGACCGCGAGGCGCAGCCGCTCGCGATGGAGCTCCGGCCGCAGAAGGGCATGCCGCGGCGGATCGTCGCGCTCTCGGACGCGGATCTCGACCGCCTGGGCCTGTCGCCCGGCCAGAAGGCGCTCTCGGTGATGCCGAACGACGTGCCCCGGCTCCCGCAGCCCGAGCGCGTCACCATCGAGGATCCGGCGACGCCGGCGCCCGGGGCCGACGCGTTCCGCTGGTTCTTCTACGCGTCCTCGCCGCCGTGGACGAACACGCGCCACTCGCTCACGAACGTGCGCGCGTACCAGAAGGAGTTCGCGGTCAAGCTCCGGAACGTCTACTCGTTCTTCACCATCTACGCGAACATCGACGGCTTCTCGCCCGCCGAGGGGAACCCGGACGCGAAGGACACCTCGCCCGCGGCGCTCGCCGCGAGCGCCGGCTACCGGCCGGCGAAGCAGCGGTCGCTGCTCGACCGGTGGATCCTCTCGGAGCTCGCGCTCGCGACGCGGGAGGTGACGGCGCACCTCGACGAGTACCACCTGTACGAGGCCGCGCAGCGGCTGGTCGACCTCGTGGACGCGCTCTCGAACTGGTACGTCCGCCGGAGCCGCGCGCGCTTCTGGGCCCCCTCGGCGACGGATCCGCTGGAGATCTCCGCGGGCGCCGTGCGGGCGGCGCAGGACAAGCGCGACGCGTACTTCACGCTGTACGAGGTGCTCGTCGCGATCGCCAAGCTGAGCGCGCCGTTCACGCCGTTCCTCGCCGAGGCCATGTACCAGAACCTTGTGCGGCGGCCGTGGCCGGCGTCGCAGCCGGAGAGCGTGCACCTCGTGGCGTTCCCCGAGGCCGACGCGGCCGCGATCGACGAGCCGCTCGCGATCGAGATGCGCGCGGTGCGCGAGCTCGTGTCGCTGGGCCTGCAGGTGCGCACGGCGAACAAGCTCAAGGTGCGGCAGCCGCTCTCGCGCGCGGACATCGTGCTGTCGCAGCAGGGGCTCGCGGCGGCGGTCGCCGAGCACGTGCCGCTCATCGCCGAGGAGCTCAACGTGCACGAGGTGCGCTTCCTGAAGCCCGGCGAGGAGGGGAGCGCGGTGCGCTACGTGCTCAAGCCGAACTTCCGCGCGCTCGGGCCGAAGCTCGGCAAGAAGGTGCAGCTCGCGAAGCAGGTCCTCGCGAAGGCCGACGCCGCGTCGCTGCGCGCGGCGCTCGCGACCGAGGGCAAGATCGCGATCGCGCTCGACGGCGAGCAGGTCGAGCTCGGCCCCGAGGAGATCGACGTCGCGGTCGAGGCGGGCGACGGGTTCGCGGCGGCCGGCGGCCGCGCTGGGGTCGTCGTGCTGCACACGGCGCTCACGGACGCGCTCCGCGACGAGGGGCTCGGCCGGGAGATCCTCTCCCGCGTGCAGGGGCTGCGCAAGGAGCTCGACCTCGGCTTCACCGAGCGGATCCGGCTCGCGCTCGACGGCAGCGAGCGCGCCCGCAAGGTCGCCGAGGCGGCGCGCGAGATGCTCATGCAGGAGGCGCTCGCGGCCGAGCTCGTGCTCGGCGGGGCGCCCGCGGCGTGGGGGCAGGCCGAGACGCGCGAGGTCAACGTCGACGGCGAGGCGCTCGCGATCGTGCTCGCGCGCACGGCGTGAGGGCGCTGGGGGGGGAGCCGCGATGATCACCAGGATCTGCGCCGCGCGGCCCTCGGCGCGCCGTCGTGATTCCGTACCGGGCCTTACCATCCTGCGAGCGCGTCCGCCTCGCTGCGTGGGGGCGGCGCTCCTTCTGCAAGGTTCTTGTTGCGGCCACCTCTGACGAGGCGTTCGATGATCGTCGTCGGGTGGGGTGCATCGGAGATCCTCAGGGCAGTACGGAGGGCCGCGTCGAGCCGGCCCGGGATGGGCGGCAAGCTGCCCTGACGTCAGGACCTATCCGTCGCGGGACGGTGGCAGCGTCCAGCGATCCTCTCCCTCGTCGACCGGATGTCCCGGAGGCGCAGCGCCATGTCCCTGGCGGCAGTTCCGGTGTCCCTGGCGGCAGCCCCGGTGTCCCTGGCGGCAGTTCCGGTGTCCCTGGCGGCAGCTCCGGTGTCCCTGGCGGCAGTTCCGGTGTCCCTGAAGCGCAGCGCGACGAGTCCCTGAAACGGGGTTCCATGTCCCTGGCGGCAGTTCCGGTGTCCCTGGCGGCAGTTCCGGCGCCCCTGGCGGCAGTTCCGGTGTCCCTGGCGGCAATTCCGGTGTCCCCGGCGGCAGCTCCGGTGTCCCTGGCGACAGCTCCGGTGTCCCGGAAGCACGAGCCAGCCGGCCCGGCCGGCGGTCGCGCAGCGCGGAAAGGGCGATCGATGTCCTCGAGCCGAGGCTCCGTGCCGCGATGATCACCCACGTCTACGTCAGCAACTACGGCAGCATCGGGGCCGGCCTCGAGATCACGCTCGGGGCGCTGACCGCGCTGGTCGGTCCGCCCGGCTCGGGAAAGGGCTGCCTGCTCGACGCCGTGCGGTTCCTCGCCGAGTGCGCGAGCGGGGCGCTCGACCAGGCGGCGTCGAGCCGTCGCGGCGGCGCGCTGCTGCGGCCCCGCCGCGACGGCGCGCTCACCACCCTCGGCGTCGCGGTCTCCAGGACCGAGGGCCACGGGTTCTGGCTCGTGCAGATCGAGCCGGGGGACCGGGACGGCGAGATCCGCGTCAAGAGCGAGACCGCCGCCTGGTGGCAGCGCAGCGCGCTCACGCGGCTCGTCAAGCCGGGCGTGCGCGACGTGTTCGACGCGGGCAGCGACTCGCCCGAGGTCTCGTTCGACAGGCTCAAGGGCAGCCCGAAGGGGTTCTCGCGCAAGGACAAGGGGCGCAGCGGCACGCTCGCCTACCGCGGGGTCGCGCCCATCGCCGTGAGCGGCGCCAGGCTCGTCCTGCCCTTGCTCTCCGACGGGCCGCTCACCCCGATGCTCGACGAGCTGCGCCGCGCCGTCCTCTACTCCCTCGCGCCGCGCACCCTCCGCGCGCCCCAGAAGCTCAGCGCCTCCCGGCGCCTCCGCGCGAGCGGCGACAACTGGGGCTCCGTCCTCCGCGCGCTCGAGAAAGAGCGCTGGAAGGACGACTTCCTCGCCGGGCTGTCGCAGGTGATCGGCGACGTCGACGGCACCCGCGCTGCCTCGTCCGGCGGGCTCCTCGTCCCCGAGCTGCGCCACGGCGTCGACGGCGACGGGCGCGAGCGCTGGCGCGCCGCCGCCGACGAGCCGGACGCCACGCTGCGGCTCGCCGCCGTCGTCACGGCGCTCTCGCAGGAGCCCCCGCTCGTGCTCGCCGGCTTCGAGCACCCCGACGCAGGCGTCGATCGCGGCGCGCTGCCGGCGCTCCTCGGGTACCTGCGCGCCGCCTCCGCGCAGCGGCACATCCTGCTCACGACGGAGAGCCCCGCGCTGCTCGACCTGCTGCCCCTCGACGCCGTCCACGCGGTGGAGCTCCGCGACGGCTCGACCACCGCGTCCCCGGTCGACGAGCCGCAGCGGCGAGCCCTGCGCGAGCAGCTCGCTGCCCCGGAGAGCCAGCGCGCCCGGGCCGCGCGCGCCGAGCACGCCTCCGGTGCCTCCTGAGCCGCCGGCTACACCGCGATCCGCTCCCGGCGCGGCGCGAGCGGCGACGCGTCGTACCGCGCGAGCAGGTCCTCCGGATCGCGGTAGATCGCCGCGCACCCGGCCTCGAGGAGCTCCATCTCGGGGAAGCCTCCGCTGAGGAGACCCACCGTCAGGATGCCGAGCTTCGCCGCGGCCTCGGCGTCGGACGGCGCGTCGCCGACGAGGACGACCTCGCGCGGATCGACGCTGCCCAGCCGGTCGAGCGCCGCCTCGAAGAGATCCGGGTGCGGCTTCGACCGGTCCGCGTCGTCGGCCGACACAGTCCACGAGACCAGATCGCCCACCCCGGCGAGCGCGACGCCCGCGTCGAGCTCGCCGCGCGGCGTCGAGGAGGCGAGGACGATCCGGCGCCCGTCGCGCGCGACGCGCTCGAACAGCGCGCGCACCCCCGGGAAGGCGCGCGCGCCAGGGAGGAGCTCGCGCCTGTAGAGGTCGTCGTGCAGCGACGCGACGCCGGCGCCGATCCAGCCGACCTCCTCGGGCGACAGGAACACCGGCAAGAGCTCGCCCGCGCCCTTGCCGATCTGGCGCCGCAGCCGATCCAGCGAGACCTCGCGGCCGAACCGGCGGAAGGCGAGCTGCCAGGCGGCCGCGTGCAGATCGACAGTGTCGAGGATCGTCCCGTCGACATCGAAAATGACCGCGCTGACGCTGACCACGAGGGGGCACGTGGCGCAGGGCTGGACGCACCGCCATCGGAGGGCTCCCGACGGCCCGCGCCCGCCGCCCGCGCGACGGCGCCCGCCGCGCGGGCGCGAGCGGCGCCCGACCGGAGGCGCGATAGACTCGACCGAGGGGGGCGAGCAGGCAGGGCGATGCGATCATGAACCGGCGGCTGACGGCACTCTCGGTCCTCCTCGGCGCCCTCGCCGGCCCGGCCAGCTCCGCCGCCGCGGAGCCCGTGCCCGCGCTGCTCGTGGCCGATCTCGACGACGACGACGCCGACGGCGTGCCCGACGGCGAGCAGCCGCGCGTGCCGCCCTCGCCGGATCTGCTCGCGCTGCGCGGGCCGCGCGGCGCGGCGCCCGCGGCGATCCCCGCCGGCGTGCGGCTCCTCGTCGACGGCAGCCCCGTCCAGCCCGGCAGCGCCATCCCCGCGAACGCCCGCCGCGTCGAGCTCCAGGCGACCCGGGCCGGGCGGAGCGAGATCGCGCTCGCCGGAAGGACGGTGGCGATCAGCGCCTTCGAGATCCGCGCGATCGACGGCGCCGGACGGCGCATCGACATGGCGCGCTCCCACGCCTCGCTGCAGCGCACGCCCCCGGACCGGCTCGGCGACGATCCGTTCGGCAACCTCGACGACCCCGACGCGATCCGGCTGCTCGTGATCGGCGCGCCGGACGACGTGCCGGTGACCCTCGACGTCCACTCCGCGGCGCCGTCCGGCAAGGTGATCGACCGCCTCTCCAGCGTGCCGCTCGGCCACGTGCCGTGCCCCGAGGACGTCCCGCCCGGCCTCGTGTGCGGCTCGACGCGCCCCCTCCGCGCGGTCGCGGACGACATCGATCGCAACCACCCGATGATCGCCGACCGCTCCGTGAAGGGCGAGGTCGGCGGGGCGCTCGTCGTCGCCCTGCCCGGGGGGACGAAGCTCCAGACGATCCGCGTCGCCGGCCCGCGCACCTCGCCGCTCGGGCCCCTCGGGCGCACGCGCGCGCGCCTCCGGATCCTCATGGTGCGCCCGCGCGCGGGCGGGCCGCCGCCCATGGGCGGGGATGACGCGGGCGCCCTCGCGATCGCGCGCGCGGAGGTCGAGCGCGCGAACGCCCTCTGGGGCGCGTGCGGCGTGAGCTTCGGCCCGCCGGAGGAGCTCGACATCTCCTTCGTCGACCCCCCGCGACCCCACCTGCTCGCGATCGGCTGCGACCACGGGCTCCCGGCCAGCGGCGGCGCGATCCGGGTGCGCGTCGACGGCCACGAGGTGACCGCGGCCATCGCGCCCCGCATGCGCCCCGACGCCGCCGCCCGCGCCGTCGCCGCGGCGATCGCCGCCGCGGGGTTCTCGGTGCGCCTCTCCGACAACCCCGTCATCGGCGCGGGCGCCCACGGGACCACCGACGTGCTCGTGCGGCGGCCGGGCGGCGCGCTCGCGACGATCGAGCCGCCGGCGTCGGGCGCGCTGAGCACCGACGCCACGCTCACCGCGTGCATCGGCGCCGTCGAGCTCGACGACGGGCTCCAGCACTTCAGCGACACGGACGCGATCGCCGGCACGGTCGAGGAGCGCGCGCTGCTCAAGGCGTTCGACGACGGCGACCCCGCCACCGTCGACGTCGTGATGGTCCCGAGCTTCGCGGGCGGCGGGCGGATCGGCGAGTCGTTCATCTTCGCGGACGGCGGGGCGATCCGGAACACGATCATCGAGGACCGCGCCGGCCTGCGCGCCGATCGCGCGTCGTTCGCGCTGTCGCACGAGCTCGGGCACGTGCTGCTCGACGAGCCGGGGCACCCGGACGACTTCGGGATCGACACCCCGACCCGGCTGATGGACGCCGACGCGGCCAACGCCTCGGCCTACGGGCCGCGCCGCCTCACTGTCGACGAGTGCGCGCGCGCGATCCGCCAGAGCGGCGGGCCGCCGGGGCGCAATGAAGGCGGATCGCGCGCGCCGGCGCCGCGCGGCGCCGCCGGGGCCCCGGACGGCGCGGGAGCCCCGCCGGGCGGCGCCGCGGCGGCCGCGCGGCAGGGGCCGGGCGGCGCGACCGGGTTCCAGCCGAGCGGGCCCGTGCCCCTGCTCGCGCCGTGGCCGCTCGCGCCGCTCGGTCGAGAGAGGTGAGGCGACCGCGGCGCGCTGTGGTAGGAGCGGGCCCATGCGCGTCTGCCAACGGAGCGGCCTCTTCAGCGGCGTCGCGGCGCTCGCGTGCGCCACGGTCCTGCTCGAGATCGCGCTCACGCGGATCCACGGGGCGCTGTTCGGGCAGCCGCACGCGTTCGTCACGCTCGCGCTGTCGCTCGTCGGCGCCGGCCTCGGCGGCGCGCTGCTCTACGTCGCCCCGTCGCTCGTCCGCCCGCCCGCGCTCTTCGCCCGCATGGCGGCGCTCTCCGCGCTCGCGTCGGGCGCCACGCTCGCCGCGATCATCCTGCTCGCGCAGCGCGGGCCCGCGCCGGGATCGCTCCCGTGGCTCGCGCTTGTCTACGCCGCGTGCACCGTCCCGTTCGCCCTGGCGGGCCTCGCGCTCGCGGCCGCGATCCGGCACGCCGCCGCCGAGATGCCCCGCCTCTACCTGCTCGACCTCGTCGGCGGGTCGCTCGGCGGGCTCGCGGCGGCCGCCGCGCTCCGCGCCGGCGCGCCCCGCGCCGCGCTCGCGGCGGCGATCTTCTTCGCCGTGGCGGGCGTCTTCTTCTTCCTCGGGTCGCGCCGCGAGGGCGAGCAGCGGGCCCCCGGCGGCCTCGTCGCCACCTTCGTGCTCGGCAGCGCCGTGCTCCTCGCCGGCGACGTCGGCGCCCCGTGGCTCAGGCTCGCCGGCCTCCGCCGGACGACCCCCGACCGGACCGAGATCGAGGCCTGGAGCGAGCGCTCGCTGATCACGGTCGACCGCCCGCGGGCCGGCGCGGCGATGCTGCGGATCGACGGGGTCGCGGCGAGCCCGATCCTCGACGCGAAGGCGACGCCGCCGCCGCAGCCCGAGGACATCGCCTACGCGCTCCACCGGGACCAGGGCCCCACGCTCGTCGTCGGCGCCGGCGGCGGGCGCGAGGTGCGCGCCGCGCTCAAGGCCGGGCAGAAGGACGTCGTCGCGGTGGAGAGCGATCGCGGCGTCGTCGAGCTGATGCGCGGGAAGTACGCCGAGTTCAGCGGCCGCCTGTACGACAGGCCCGAGGTCCACCTCGCGCTCGGGGACGCGCGGAGCTTCGCCCGGCGCACGCCGCTGCTCTTCAGGAACATCGTGATCCCGTCGCCCGAGACCGCCGAGGCCGCCGCGACAGGCGCGCTCGCGCTGTCGGAGAGCCGGCTCGCCACGGTCGAGGGCATCGGCGACTTCCTCGCGCGCCTGCTGCCCGAGGGCACGCTGGTCGTGAGCCGGCCGGAGGGCGACCTCGATCGCCTGCTCGCCCTCACGGCCGCGGCGCTGCGCCGCGCGGGCGCGGCCGAGCCGAAGGACCACCTCTTCGCGTGCAGCGCCGCGCAGCGGACCGCGCTCCTCGCCCGGCGCGCGCCGCTCGCGCGCGCGGACATCGACGCGCTCCGCCGCCACTGCCGCAGGCACAAGCTCGCGGAGGCGTTCGCCCCCGACCGCCCGCAGACCCCGATCCGCGCGCGGCTCGCCGCGGCGGCCGACGCGCGCGCGGCGGCGCCCGACGCGACGAGCGACCTGACGCCGCCGACCGACGACAGGCCGTTCTTCTCCTACGCCGTCCCGCCGCGCCGCCTGCCCGCGGTGCTCGTCGACTGGAGGGCGCTCCGCGCCGAGCACACGGGCCTGCTCGCGCTCTCGGCGCTGCTCGCCGTCGCGTCCGTCCTCTCCGCGCTCACCGCGCTGCTCCCGCGGCTCGCGGCGCGCGCCGGCCGCGTCCTCCGGCGCGGCGCCGCGGCGGCCCCCGGCGCCGACGCGGCGGCGCCCCCGCCGCCCCGCGCCCGCGCCCTCGCGTTCTTCGCGGCGATCGGCGCGGGCTTCGCGCTGGTCGAGCTCGCCGTCTTCCGGCACGCGCTCCTGCTGCTCGACCTGCCCTCGCACGAGCTCCCGGCCGCCCTCGTGATCCTCCTTGTCTCGGCCGGCCTGGGCGGCCTGCTCACCGCGCGGGTGGCGCCGAGCGCCGCGGCCGGGACCACGGCGAGGGTGGCCGAGGCGCTCGCGGCGGCCGCGGCGCTCGGCGCGGTGGGGCTCGTCCCGCTCGCGCGGTGGAGCCTCGGGCTCGGGTCGTTCCCGCGCGCGCTGCTCGCGGTCGTGCTCCTCGCCGCGTTCGGCCTGCTCGCGGGATCGCTCGTGCCGCTCGGGGTCAAGCTCGTCGCCGCGGCCTCTCCGGCGCTGCTCCCCCTGTGCTGGGCGCTCTCGGCCTCCGCCGGGGCGGCGGCCATGGCCCTCGGCGCGCTGTGCGCGATGAACCTCGGCTACAGCGCCCTGCTGCTCGGCGCCGGCCTCACGTACCTCCTGGCCGCGGCGACGGTGCCGCCCGCCGCGGCCGGCGCGGCCGCCCTCGGCGACGCCGAGCGGGGCTGGCGCGACGAGCGCGACGACGCCCCGCCGGCCGGCGAGGCCGCGGGGGCGCGGCCCGACGTGCCCGAGGCGGCGCCGATCGCGTGAGCGCCCGGCGCGCCGGCCGTCAGCGCCGCGCGGCCAGCAGGAGGTGCGCGAGCAGGCCCGCGATGTTGTAGGCGTCGTCGCCGCCCCGGTGGTGCGTCCCGGCGAGCGGCAGGCCCACGCGCTCCAGGGCCTCGGCCATCCCCACCTCGCGCGGCAGCGCGCGCGCCACAGCGAACAGGGTCTTCACGTTGAGGTGGCTCGGCCCGAACGGGAACGGCACGCCGCGCGCCTGGCACTGCCGCTCGAACATGCGCCTGTCGTAGTCGCCGTAGCTCGCCCAGAGGCGGTCCTGCGCCTTGAGCTCGCTCCGCAGGAGCGCGCACGCCTCCTTGAACGAGACGCCCGCGTCGACGTCCGCCTGCGTCAGCGTCGTGAGCGACGTACAGAACGGGCTCACGCGCGAGCGCTCCGGGCACACGAGGATCGACCGCCTGTCGCGCCGCCGGCCCGAGCCGACCTCCAGCGTGCACACGCCGATCTCGATGATCTCGTTCTCCTCGCCCCGCGGCGGGTCGCCGTCCCAGCAGGTCGATTCGATGTCGATCACGAGGATGAGATCAAGACGCTTTGCCATCCAGCGCTGCCCCTACATGTCGCGGTGGGTACGCTCTCATCGTAACGAGAATCGGGACGCAAATTCTTTCAGGATTCTCCCGATAGCCCGGAAACGCCTCGGGCGGTTCGCTTTGTCCGGGCAAAAACTGAGTAGATACGGGACATAAGCGCGATGAGCACCGGGCGCGGATCGGTCGCTTCGGTCGCCAATCCGCTTGCCTGGAGGGCGTGGACCATGGACACTCGTCAGGTAATTTCTGACGAGGTTCTTCGAGTGAATCCTGGCTGCCAGCTCCAGCGCTCACCCGGCTCAGGCTGGGACCGGACCGCGCTCGCTGAGGTGCTCCCCGAACCGGCCGCCGACGACCGCGAGGTCTCGACGGGCCGACGGCTGCCTCCTCGTTCGGGCATTGTCCGCCACGAGGGCCGGGGCCGCGAGGCGGCGGACGAGGCGCGCCCCGCGGCGCGGGCCGGCGCGGCGGCGGAGAAGGCGCGCCCCGCGGCGCGGGCCGGCGCGGCGGCGGAGAAGGCGCGCCCCGCGGCGCGGGCCGGCGCGGGGCGGCGGCCGGCGTGTGGGACTGCCGCGGTCGATCCGCTCGTCGGCCGTACAGAGCACGGACTGCACATCGAGCGGCTCATCGCCGAGGGGGGGATGGGCGCGGTCTACGCGGCCCGTCGCGTCGCGACCGGGGAGGCCGTGGCGCTCAAGGTGCTCCGGCGCGCGCACGCCGGGGACCGCGGCATCGAGAGCCGGTTCGCCCGCGAGGTGCGGCTCGCCCGCCGCATCGATCACCCGAACGTCTGCCCTGTGCTCGGCGAGGGGCGCCTCTCCGACGGGCGGCCGTTCTTCCTGATGCCGCTCTTCAAGGGGGTCACGCTGGGCGAGGAGGTGCGGCGCAGCGGCCCGCTGCCGATCGGCCGCGCGCTCGCCTTGGCGGACCAGATCCTCGCCGGCCTCGCGGCCATGCACGCGGCGAAGGTCGTCCACCGCGACCTCCAGCCGGGCAACATCCTGCTCGTCGACGAGGCGCCGGGCGCCGGGGCAGGGGAGGGGGCGCCGACGGTCAAGCTCATCGATCTCGGCTTCGCGCACGAGCCCGGCGTCGACACGGGCGACGGCGTGACGCCGGACAGCCCCGGGTCGCTCGTGGGCACCCTGCTGTTCATGTCGCCGGAGCAGGCGATGCGCAGCCGCGCGATCACCGAGAGGAGCGACCAGTTCGCCGCGGCGCTGCTCATTTACTATGCGCTCTCGGGCAAGCTCCCCTTCCGGGGTCGGGGCGACCTCGACGTGCTCGTCGCGATCGTGCGCTCCGCGCCCGTGCCCCTCCGGCGCGAGCGCCGTGACGTCCCGCGCGTGCTCGACGAGGTGCTGGCGCGCGCCCTGTCCAAGCACCCCGACCACCGCTTCGCCGGCGCCTCGGCGATGCGCGCCGCGCTCGCCGCCGCCCGGGCGTAGCCCGCGCCGGCCCCCACGCCCGGCGAGCCTGCGGGGTGTCGGCGCGCGCGGCGCGCTCGCCGCGCGGCGGCCCGCTCCTTGCCACGACGGTGCCGCCTGCACGGCGCCGCGCAGCACCGCGTGCGGGCTGTGCAAGCGCTGCCCAAGGGCGGCGACGCGGCGCGGTGAGCTTCACGCGAGGGGAACCCCATGGACGCACTCGATCTCTTGGAGCAGCAGCACCTCGAACTCAGCGCCCTGATGGCGCGCATCGCCGCCGAGCCCAGCCCGGGACTCCGGACGTCGATGGTCGCGCAGCTCTCCCGGATGATCGACGCGCACGTACGGATCGAGGAGACGTACCTCTATCCTGTGTGTGCCGAGCGGATGGGCAGCGACAGGAAGCCGCTCCACGAGGCGTACGAGAAGCACGGGCTGGCGCGCTTCGCCGCCGACAACCTGCTGCGCACGCGCGCGACCGACGTGCGCTTCGAGGCGCGCCTCAAGCTGCTGCGGGAGGTGTTCGTCGACCACGCCGACGAGGAGGAGAGCGTCCTCTTCCCCAGGGCGAAGCGCGGGCTCACCGACGAGCAGCTCGACGTGATCGGCTGCGAGCTCGAGCGCGCGTACGAGGTGCTGCTGCGCGTCGGCGTGTCCGCGGGCGTCCCGCTCGTGCGGCCGCAGCGCGGGTGGCCGCGGCGCGGCACCCACGCGGGGCGCGCCCTCCGCCCCATGGCGCGGCGGCGCGGCGAGGCGCTGCGCGTCCGCGGCGAGTGAGCGGCTGGCGTGCCCGCGAGCGGCTGGCGTGCCCGCGCCCGCCTACACGGGGACGGGGCCGCCGAAGGCGCCGAGGAAGCGCGCCACCCAGACGGTGACCATCAGGACCGCCAGCGCGACGCCGAGCCGCGTCACCCACGCGCCCTGCATTGCCTCTGTCGCCGCGATGCGGCCGTCCTTCACGTAGACCGCCGCGTTGTACGCGATCGCGGCGATCACGAGCGGCGCCATGATCGGGGAGAGCGGGTGGAAGTGCAGCGCCTCGGCCACGTGGCCTTGCGCGAGGGCGAGGGTCGCGCGCGTGAGGCCGCAGCCGGGGCAGGGGTGGCGGGTGACGATCGCGAACGGGCAGAGCGGGACGCCGCACGCGACGAGGAGCCCGAAGAGCGCCGCGATCGCGCCGACGCGCGCCGCGCGGCCGCCCGGGGTCGCCGCGCTCCACCGGGACGGTGCCGGCGGAGCGGGCGCGGGGGGGTCGGGCGGGCAGGACAACGGAGGAGAACGGCGGCGGGTGGAGCGCTGGTGTAGCGCGTCCTCAGCGCGCGCTCACGCGGCGTTCGGATCCCAGACCTCGTTGAGGTCCTTCGCCAGGGCGTAGAGCGGGAGGAAGATGTAGAGCACGATGCCCTCGGCCTGCGGGTTGCGCGAGCCGGCCATCTGCTTGGCCCGGGTCACCTGCTCCGGCACCTTCACCCAGAGGAAGTAGTAGTTGAGCAGCGGGATGAAGACGTACCAGGGCTTGAACTCGGGATCCTTCGTCGCCTGCTGCAGCTCGTTCAGCATCGCCCAGAGCTGCCAGATGGCGTA
This sequence comes from Sorangium sp. So ce176, assembly GCF_051519835.1. Lineage (NCBI taxonomy): Bacteria > Pseudomonadati > Myxococcota > Polyangiales > Polyangiaceae > Sorangium > Sorangium sp. So ce176. Next base: position 5,821,655 of record NZ_CP150371.1, on the reverse strand, counting down.
GACGAAGCACACCATGCCGATCACGCAGACAGTGATCGGGTTGCGCGTCTCGCCCCGCACGGCGAGCGCGCCGCCGCCGCCGCCGTACGCGCCCAGGTTGCTGCCGCCCTGACCGAACTGACCGGCCGTCGCGAGCGGGCCGCCGGCGGGCGACGCGCCGCCGTAGCCGCCCGGATCGCTCGTCCCCGGCGCCGGCGACCCGTAGCCACCCTGCGGGCTGCCGTAGCCGCCGCCGCCGGGCGGGCTGCCGTAGCCGCCGCCGCCGGGCGGGCTGCCGTAGCCGCCGCCGCCGGGCGGGCTGCCGTAGCCGCCGCCGCCGGGCGGGCTGCCGTAGCCGCCGCCGCCGGGCGGGCTGCCGTAGCCGCCACCGCCGGGCGGGCTGCCGTAGCCGCCCTGCGGATCCTGGCCCGGAGGCGGGCCGTAGCCGCTCGCGCTGTGCTGCGGAGGCTGTCCGTAGCCGGGCTGCTGGCCGTAGCCCGGTTGCTGTCCGTAGCCCGGTTGCTGTCCGTAGCCGGGCTGCTGTCCGTAGCCCGGTTGCTGACCATAGCCGGGAGGCGCGCCGCCGGGGCCGCCCATCGGATCCTGGCCAGGGGGCGAGCCGAACGGATTGCCGCCCGCGCCCTGCGGGGGCTGGCCGTAGCTGCCGCCGGGCGGCGGAAACGCGCCGGGCTGCGGTTGCCCGCCCGGGCCGGTGTACCCGGGGAGCTGGTCGATGGCCATCGTGCCGCCGAGCGGGTTCACGCCCTGGTTCGGCTGCTGGCCGAACGGCGCATAGCCGCCCGACGGGCTCGCGGCCGCGCCGCCGAAGGCGGGGCCGGACGGCTGCTGCGGCGGGGCAGACGGCGACCCGTAGCCCATCCCGGGCGGAGGTGGGGCAGGGGGAGGCCCGGCCGGGGCGCCGAGCCCAGCCGGGGGGACGCCGACCACCGTGCCCGCGAGGCCCTGCGGCGGGCTCGGGATCGCAGGCATGCCCGGCGGAGCGCCGGCGGGCGGCGCCGGAGGCGGAGGCGCCCCGGGGGCTCGCGGGCCCGCCGCGCCCGCCCCGGAGGGCTGACTCATCAGCATGGTGCCCTTGAACTTCGGCGCGGCCGCTCCCTTCAGGTTGAAGCCGCACTTCGTGCACGTGGACGCTGTTTCCGAGTTTTGCGTCCCACAATTCGGACAGAACACGCACCACCTCCGGAGGGGGGTTCGCTGCACCGCATGTCCGCGCCCTGCGCGCGTCGTAATGGGCGCGGAGGGTAGTTGAAGCGCCTTCCCGTTCTCAAGTGAAAGACGAAGAACGCTGCGGACGCGACCGAGGCTACGCGTTCTCCGCCAGAAAACCCAGGGAGTTCTCACCATGGGACGCGGGGGGAGAGCGCCTCGCGCACGTCCCGCCCTGCGCCGCGCGGGCGCTCGCATGACGGCTGCGCGAGCGCCCGCGCAGCCGTCATGCGAGCGCCCCGCGCAGCCGTCGCGAGCGCCCCGCGCAGCCGTCGCGCGCGCCCGGCGCGGCGGCGGAGCTCCTCGAAGGATGAGCACGCAACCCCGCGGATTTGCTGGGGTGCATCGCGGCCCTCGCGCTCGCGTCGACGCGCCCGCGGAGGCCATGCGCGCCGCGCCGCGAGCCGGCCGTGGCGGGTCGGCCGGCTCGCTGTGTGCTCCAGGCACCACCTTTCTTGGGCAGCCGGACCCTTTCTGTTATCCGCCGGAGGTTTCCCCCCGGCGTGCCTTGACAGTGACCACCGTCGCTCACTAGCGTGCCCGCGCCTCGGGAACGGCTCCGTGCGACGGATAACCGAATGCCCGGCCGCCGGTGCGCGGGGCTGTCCGCCTCCGGTGGGCGCCTCTCCACAGGAGGCGCACGAGGTGACGCCCGGCTTTCCGGGTGAACCCCTCGCTTGGAAGGGGACCCGCGTTGCGGGGTCCCCACTGCATGTCGAAGCGGGCACGCCGCGACCGCGGCGCGCCCAGGGAGCCAGCGGACCGTGCCAACAGCCGACATGACCGAAGATTTTGCGCTCAGCGCCGACCGGAAGGTCGAGTTCGAGAAGATCCTCGCGCGCTACCCGAACCGCCAGGCCGCGTGCATCCCGGTGCTCCACCTCTGTCAGAGCCAGGAAGGGTGGGTCTCCGGGCGGGTGCTCCGCTGGGTCGCCGAGCAGCTCGGCCTCCCGACGGCGCACGTGCAGGGCGTCGCGACCTTCTACACGCTCTTCAACAAGGAGCCCGTGGGCAAGCACCAGGTCTGGGTCTGCCGGACGCTGAGCTGCGCGCTCAACGGCGCGGACGCGGTGCTGCACCACTGCGAGAAGCGCCTCGGGATCCGGGTGGGCGAGACCACGCAGGACGGCAAGGTCACGCTGCGCACCGCAGAGTGCCTCGCGTCGTGCGGCACCGCCCCGATGATGCAGGTCGATCGCGACTACCACGAGGGCCTGACGCTCGAGAAGGTGGACGCGATCCTCGATCGGTTGACGAGGTGACGAGATGCTCCGGCTGACGCGCTACCTGACCAAGAACTACGACAAGCCCGACGGCCACAAGCTGGCCGTGTACGAGAAGGGCGGCGGCTACCAGCAGGCGAAGCGCGCCCTCGGGATGACGCGCGAGGCGCTCGTCGAGGAGATGAAGGCGGCCAACATCCGCGGCCGCGGCGGCGCCGGGTTCGCCATGGGCGTGAAGTGGAGCTTCATGCCGTGGCCCCCGAAGCCCGAGCGGCCGCACTACCTCGTCATCAACGCGGACGAGGGCGAGCCCGGGACCTTCAAGGACCGCACGCTGATGGAGAAGAACCCCCACGCTGTCGTCGAGGGGTGCATCATCGGCTGCTTCGGGATCGGCGCCCACGCCGCGTACATCTACGTGCGCGACGAGCTGCACCTCTCGAAGGCGCGGCTCTGGGAGGCCATCGAGGAGGCGCGCGCCAAGGGCTACCTCGGCAAGCGCCCGTTCGGGATCGACTACCCCGTCGAGGTCTACGTCCACACGGGCGCCGGCGCCTACATCTGCGGCGAGGAGACGTCGCTGCTCAACTCGCTCGAGGGCAAGCGCGGCGAGCCGCGGCTCAAGCCGCCGTTCCCCGCGCAGTTCGGCGCGTTCGGGATGCCGACCACCGTGAACAACCTCGAGACGATCGCCGCGGTGCCCACGGCGCTCGAGCTCGGCGGCGACAACTTCTCGAAGCTGTCCGCGCTGCACCACCTGAAGGACGGCGGCTGTCGCCTCTTCGGCGTGAGCGGCCACGTGAACAACCCCGGGATCTTCGAGGCGAGCGTCGGCGTGACGCTGCGCGACCTCATCTACGACTTCGGCGGTGGCGTGAAGCACGGCAACCTCCTCGGGGTCATCCCGGGCGGCTCGTCGTGCCCGATCCTGCGCGCCGACGAGGTCGTGAACGCGCCGAGCGACAAGTCGCCGCTCCACCCGTGGCACGGCCAGAGCGTGCTCGACGTGCCGCTCGGCGTGGACACGTTCCGCGCGCTCGGGACGATGCTCGGCACCTGCTGCGCCATCGTGCTCAGCGACAAGGCGTGCCCGGTCCTCGCGATGCACAACCTGATGCGCTTCTACCGCCACGAGTCGTGCGGCCAGTGCACGCCGTGCCGCGAGGGCAGCGCGTGGATCCACCGGATCCTCGATCGCATCGTGCACGGCGAGGGGACGATCGAGGAGCTCGATCGGCTGCACGAGATCGCCGACAACATCATGGGCAACACCATCTGCGCCTTCGGCGAGGGAACGGCGATGCCCGCGCTCGGCTTCCTGCGGAAGTTCCGCAAGGAGTTCGAGGCGTACATACAGACCAAGGGCCGGTCGTCGACAGGGGTGCTCTCTCCGTGAAAATCTTCGAATTCGCCTTCTTCGGGCTGGCGTCGCTGCTGGTCCTCCTCGGCGGCCTGGCCACGGTCGCGGCGCGGAACCCGATCCGCGGCGCGATGGGGCTGCTCACGGCGATCTTCGGCATCGCGGGCCTCTACCTGATGCTGTCCGCGGAGTTCCTCGCCGCGATCCAGATCCTCGTGTACGCGGGCGCGGTCGTCATCCTCTTCCTGTTCGTGATCATGCTCCTCGGCCCGTCGGCGACGTCGCCGCGCGACGCGCGCACAGCGGTGCCGCGCTACCTCGGCGCCGGCGTGTTCTCCGTCGGCGCCATCAGCGCGCTGCTCCTCACCATCAGCGCCAGCAAGCCCGGCGTCACGGTCGTGCCGCCCGCCCCCGAGTCGCTCGGGACGATCGACGCGCTCGGGCACGAGCTCTTCACGAAGGGGATCGTGCCCTTCGAGCTCTCGGGCGCGCTGCTCCTCGTCGCGGTGATCGGCGCCGTCGCCGTCGCCCGCGGCAGGCAGGTCGATCCCACGCTGCTGCCGGCCGCGCCCTCGTCGCCGGACCCGCGCGATCAGGTCCCGGTGCGGGACGCCGCGGCGCCGGACGCGCAGCCGGGCGCCCTCACGGGCCACTTCACCCTGTCGACGAAGGAGCCGAAGTCATGATCACCGTCCCCATCGAGTACTACCTCGTGGTCGCGGCGGCGCTGTTCGCGATCGGGTCGGTGGGCTTCCTGCTGCGCAGGAACCTCCTCGTCCTCCTGATGAGCATCGAGCTGATGCTCAACGCCGTGAACCTCACGCTCGTCGCGTACAACCGGGTGCACCCGCAGGATCACGCCGGGCAGATCTTCACTTTCTTCGTCATCGCCATCGCGGCGGCGGAAGCCGCCGTGGGTCTCGCGATCGTGCTCGCGTTCTACCGCATCCGGAAGACGATGCGCTCGGACGACGCCGATCTCCTGAGGAGTTAGCGTGGAAGCCCTGAGAGTCTTATTCCCCGCGTCCGAGTTCGCGCTGCTCGCGGTGGTGCTCGGCCTGCCGGCGCTCGGCGCGCTCGTGAACGGCCTGTTCGGCAAGCGGCTCGGCAAGGACGCGGTCCGGCTGATGGCGCTCGCCGCGCTCGGCGGCGCCTTCCTGGCGGCCGTGACGACGTTCCTGATGCTCCCGCACGAGGGCGGCAAGCTGAGCTGGACGGCCTGGCGCTGGTTCTCGATCACGGGCCGGATGGGCCAGTCGATCCCGATCGACGTGGCCTTCAGCGTCGACGGCCTGAGCGGGACGATGATCCTCGTCGTCACCGGCGTCGGCTTCCTCATCCACCTCTACTCGTCCGCGTACATGCGCGAGGACCCGGGCTACTACCGGTTCTTCGCGTACCTGAACCTGTTCTGCTTCTCGATGCTCGTGCTGATCATGGCCGACAACCTCGCCGTCCTCTTCGTGGGGTGGGAGGGCGTCGGCATGTGCAGCTACCTGCTCATCGGGTTCTGGTTCAAGGACGACAAGAACGCGAGCGCGGGCAAGAAGGCGTTCGTCGTCAACCGCATCGGCGACTTCGGCCTCCTCGTCGCGATGGCCATGCTCGTCTACTACTCGGGCACCCTGAACTTCGACGGCATCGCGGCGACAGCGGGCAACCTGCTCTCCGCGGTGAAGGTCTGGCCGATCGGCAACATGTCGGCCGACACGGTGCCGGGCTTCCTGAGCTTCATCATCCCGTCACAGCCGGTGCTCGTGTACGCCTCGACGCTGATCGCGCTCGCGCTGTTCCTCGGCTGCGCCGGCAAGAGCGCGCAGATCCCGCTCTACGTCTGGCTGCCGGACGCGATGGCCGGCCCGACGCCGGTCTCCGCGCTCATCCACGCCGCGACGATGGTGACCGCGGGCGTCTACCTCGTGGCCCGGCTCTCGGCGGTGTTCGTGCTGTCGCCGTTCGCCATGGCGGTGGTCGCGGTGACCGGCGTGCTCACGGCGATCTTCGCGGCCTCGATCGGGCTCTTCCAGAACGACCTGAAGAAGGTGCTCGCCTACTCCACGGTGAGCCAGCTCGGGTTCATGTTCATCGGCGTGGGCGTCGGCGCCTTCGCGGCCGGCTTCTTCCACGTCCTCACGCACGCCTTCTTCAAGGCCTGCCTCTTCCTCGGCGCCGGCTCGGTGATCCACGCGATGCACGCGCGCATCCACGACACCGACCGGTCGCAGGACATGCGGAACATGGGCGGCCTCAGGGAGCACATGCCCCTGACGCGCTGGACCTTCCTGCTCGCGTGCCTCTCGATCGCGGGCTTCCCCGGGTTCGCCGGGTTCTGGTCGAAGGACGAGATCCTCTGGCGCGCCTTCTCCAGCCGGATCGAGTCCGTGTCGACGCGCGGGCAGCCGGTGTGGCAGTGGCCCGACTGGCTCGGCCCGGCGATCTACACCGTCGGCATCCTCGCCGCGACGATGACCGCCTTCTACATGTTCCGCGCCTACTTCCTGACGTTCCACGGCGAGTTCCGCGGCTGGACGATCGTGCGCGGGTGGAAGGATCCGCACCCGCACGGCCACCACGACGACCACCACGCGCACGCGCCGGGCGAGAAGCTCGAGGGCCCGGTGCCGCACGAGTCGCCGCTGCCGATGACGATCCCGCTCATCGTGCTCGGGGCGCTGTCGGTCTTCGCCGGCTTCCTGATGGCGGAGCCGCTCGTGCACCTCACCCACTCGCACGCGTTCGCGCCGCTCGCGCACCTGCTCGAGCCGGTGTTCTCGATGACGTCGCGCGCGGTGGTGGAGCGCGAGGCGGCGAAGGGGCTGATGTGGGCGATGATGCTGCCCGGCGTGGCGGCGTGCTTCGCCGGCATCGGCCTGGCGATGCTCGTGTACTGGAACCGGCGCGGCGAGCCCGAGCGGCGCTTCGCGCAGCAGTTCCCGCGGCTCCACGGGCTCATCTACGACAAGTGGCGGATCGACGAGCTCTACGACGCCACGGTCGTGGGCATGGTCGACGCGCTGGCCGACATCTTCACGATGGCGGACAAGTGGATCATCGACGGCGTGATCGCGAAGCTGTCCGCCGCGGTGGTCGGGTTCTTCGGCACGGTGCTGCGCGCGCTCCAGACGGGCCGCGTGCAGGTGTACGCCGCGTCGATGGTCATCGGCCTCGCCGGCGTCGGCTGGTTCATGGTCAAGCCGCACGCGGACGCGCAGGTCGACGACGCCGATCTGCGCCGTTCGGGCGAGGTGAGGCTCTCGGCGGCGCCGGGGCTCGGCTACCGGTACCGCTGGGAGGCGCCCGGCCTGAAGTCGGGTGACTTCTCCGAGGCCGCCGACGTCACGGTGAAGGTCGAGCCCGGCGAGACGAAGGAGGTCGTGCTCCGCGTGCGCAACGCCTTCGATCGCGAGGCGACCGAGACCTTCTCGTTCTCCAGGCCGTCGGGCCGCAAGAACCCCACGGACCCGACCACCATGCTGGTCCCGAACGGTGCCAAGCCCGCCCCGGGGACGACCCCGGCGGAGCAGACGAAAGGCCTGCAATGAGCGCGCTCGACCTCGTAACGCATCACTGGCCGGCGCTCGTCGCCGGCGTCGTCGGAGCGCTCCTCCCGCGGGGCGACGGGCGCGGCGCGGACGGCGCCCACGCGGGTGACGACGATCACCACGGCGGTCACGACCACCACGGCGACGACGATCACCACGGCGACGAGCACGGCGCGGCCCACGCCGGCGGGTACACCGCGTGGCAGCGGGTCGGCCTCGGGCTCATCGCGGTGCTCACCGTCCTCGGCGTGCAGTGGCTCTGGCCGTCGGACGCGCCGGCGGCCGCGGCGGACGCGTCCGGGGAGTGGTCGTCGCTCCTCAACGTGCTGATCGGCCTGCCGTTCGTCGGCGCCGCGGCGGTGCTGTTCGTGCCGCGGCAGATGCTCTCGCTGCTCCGGGGCTTCACGCTGGCGGTGCTCGGCGCGGGCTTCCTGGCGTCGCTCTGGCTGCTCAGCGTGCCGATGACGGCGGGCTGGCACTTCCAGTCGATCAAGGAGTGGATCCCGTCGCTCGGCATCCGGTGGCACGTCGCGATCGACGGGATCAGCCTCTGGCTCGTCCTGCTCACGACGTTCATCACGCCGATCGCGGCGTACGCGTCGTTCGGCTCGATCAAGAGCCGGATCAAGGAGCTCTGCTTCTGCCTCCTGCTCCTTCAGGGGGCGATGCTCGGCGCCTTCCTCGCGCTGGACCTGTTCCTGTTCTTCCTCTTCTGGGAGCTGATGCTGGTGCCGATGTTCGTGATGATCGGCATCTGGGGCGGCGTCGAGAAGATCAAGGCCGCGGTCAAGCTCTTCATCTACACGATGGCGGGCTCGATGCTGATGCTCGCGGGCATCGTGTACCTCGTGTGGGCGAACCAGAAACTCACGGGCGCCTACACGTTCGACTACCTCGCCCTCTCGCGCGTGGTGCTGCCGCGCAGCACCCAGATGCTCTGCTTCTGGGCGTTCTCGATCGCGTTCTTCATCAAGGTGCCGATGTGGCCGGTGCACACGTGGCTGCCGGACGCCCACGTGCAGGCGCCGACCGGTGGCTCGGTGATCCTGGCCGCGGTCATGCTGAAGATCGGGACGTACGCGTACCTGCGCTTCTCGATGGGGCTCTTCCCCGGGCCGGCCTCCAGCCTGGCGGCGAACCTCGCGGGCATCGCGATCCTCGGTGGCGTGATCTACGGCGCGCTCGTCGCCTGGAAGCAGGCCGACGTGAAGCGGCTCGTCGCGTACTCGTCGGTCGCCCACCTGGGCTACGTCATGCTGGGGCTCTTCGGCGTGACGCCGAGCGGGATCCAGGGCGCGGTGCTCCAGATGGTGAACCACGGCGTCTCCACCGGCGCGCTCTTCCTCCTGGTCGGCGTGATCTACGACCGGCGCCACACCCGCCAGGTCTCCGAGTTCGGCGGCCTCGCCAAGGTGATGCCGGTCTACGCGACGCTCTTCCTGATCGTGACGTTCGCCTCCGTCGGCGTGCCCGGCACGAACGGCTTCATCGGCGAGTTCATGATCATCATGGGCACGTACGCCTCCGAGCGCCTCGGGACGTTCAGCGGGATCCACACGGTGGGCGCCGCGGCGGGCGTCATCCTCGCCGCCGTCTACATGCTGAGCGTCGTGCAGAAGATGTTCTTCGGGCCGCTCACCAACCCGAAGAACAGGCACCTGCCCGACGTCACGCCCCGCGAGGCGCTCGCGCTCGCGCCGCTGGTGCTGATGATCTTCGTGATCGGCCTGTTCCCTGCGATCTTCCTCGATCGGATGAAGGAGTCGGTCCTGTTTACCTACAACCAGTTCAAGGTCGTCTCCGGGCAGGCGATCCTCTTCGCGGACGAACGGAACGCGAAGCTCCTGCCCGAGGACACGTTCTCCCCTGCGTTCCTCAAGGGGGCGCCGGTGCTGCGTCCCGGTGAGGGCGCGCCGGGGGCGGGCGGGGACGAGCAGGCCCGGAGCGATCGGCGCGATCGTCAGACCGACGGCAAGGTCGCGGCGCGCGGGGAGGAGGCGGCGCGATGAGCTACGGGATCTTCCTCGCCGTCTCGCCGCTGCTCGTGATCGCGCTCGGCGGGGCCCTGCTGATGCTCGCGGAGGCGTTCTCGAACCGCCGCGAGGAGTCGCCCGAGCGCCTCTCGGGCCCCTCGTCCGACATCGCGCTCGGGACCGCGATCACGCTCCTCGCCGGGGCGGTGTTCTCGGGCGCTGTCGGGTTCGTCGGCCCCGAGACGCTCGACGGGGTCGACGCGCTCGCCCCGTACCTGATCATCGACCGCTTCACGCTGTTCTTCTCCTTCGTCCTCTGCCTCGGCGGCGCGCTGGCGTCGCTGCTCGCGGGGGGGTACCTCCCGGAGCACCGGCTCGACCGCGGGGAGTTCTACCCGCTGCTGACCTTCTCGACGGTCGGCGCGATCATCCTCGCCGGCGCGGGGGACCTGCTGACGCTGTTCCTCGGGCTGGAGACGATGTCGCTCGGGGCCTACGCGCTGACCGGCTTCCGCCGGACGTCGCCGCGGAGCAGCGAGGCGGCGATCAAGTACTTCCTGCTCGGCTCGTTCGCGGCGGCGCTGCTGCTCTACGGCGGCGCGCTGATCTACGGGGCGACGGGGCACACCGACCTCGCCGGGATCCGCGACACCATCGCGACCGCGACGGGGGACAAGACGCCGAACCCGGGGCTGCTGCTCATCGGGGCGGCGCTGATGCTGGTCGGGCTCGCGTTCAAGGTGAGCGCGGTGCCGTTCCACATGTGGACGCCCGACGCGTACGAGGGCGCCCCGACGCCGGCCACCACGTTCATGGCGGTGGCGGTGAAGGGCGCGGCGTTCGCCACGCTGCTGCGCGTGCTGCTCGGCGCGTTCGGCGGCCCGGAGCTCTCGTCGTGGGCGGCGGGCTGGCCGCCGGCCGTGGCGGTGATGGCGCTGCTCACGATGACGGTGGCGAACCTCATCGCGGGCCGGCAGGAGTCGGTGAAGCGGATGCTCGCCTACTCGAGCATCGCGCACGCCGGCTACCTGCTCGTCGGCGTGGCGGCGGCGGTGCGGTCGAGCGAGGACGCGCAGGCGAGCGTGATGTTCTACCTGCTCGTCTACACTGTCTCGACGGTCGGCGCCTTCGGCACGCTCATCCTCTGCGGCAGCCGCGGCGCCGAGGCGGTGAGCTACGAGGACCTCGCCGGCATCGGCAAGCGGCACCCCATGGCGGCGCTCGCGTTCTCGCTGTTCCTTCTCTCGCTGGCGGGCGTGCCGCCGACAGCGGGCTTCTTCGGCAAGCTCTACATCGTCAAGGCGGCGATGGGCGCCGAGCTGTACACGCTGTCCGTGGCGCTGCTGCTCAACAGCGTGCTGTCGGCCTACTACTACCTGCGGGTGCTCGTGTACATGTACATGCGCGAGCCGGCCCCGGGCGCGCCGATCGCCCGGCCGATGCGCTCGGGCTACGTCAACGCGGCCCTCGTCCTGTCCGCCGTGCTGGTGATGGTCCTCGGCATCTGGCCGACGACCTCGCTGGGCATCGCGGTTCGCTCCGTCCTCGCCTCTCATTGAAGCGGAGCGCCCGGCGGCACCGCCGGGCTGCCAACTCGTATGGCGATGACGCCACCGCCGCTTGCGACGGTGGCGTCGTCGTTCGCGGCGATCGCGCGCTGCTGCGCGGGGCGCGCAAGTTGCTAAAGTCGGCGCCGATGCGAGGCGGCGAGAACATGCAGAGAACAGCGGACAACTGGCGGATGCGGGCGGCGACGGTCGTGCTGCTCGGGGCGATCGGGTGCCAGGGCGGCAACACGACCGGAGGCTCGCCCGCGGGGAGCGCGGCGCCGGCGGCGAGCGCGGCGGCGAGCGCAGCGCCTGCCGCGGGGAGCGCCGCGGCGGCGGCGAGCGCGATGCAGGCGCCCGAGCTCTCGCTGACGTCGGAGAGCGTCCTCGCGGTGATGAACCCGAAGCGGCGAGCGCCGTACAGCGGGCCCACGGGGACGCTGCGGGGGCGGGTCACCATCAAGGGAGATCCGCCGCCGGACACGGGGCTGAGCTTCCCGGTCGGCAAGTGCGGCGAGGCGGCGGCCACCTACGGGCGGCTGTTCCGGGTGGGGCAGCAGCGCGCGCTCGCCGACGCGCTGGTCACCGTCGTCAACTACAGCGGCTACGTGCCCGAGCGCGAGGAGGCCGAGAAGGTGACCATCCACGGGTGCGCGTTCTCGAGCCGGACCGTGGCCATGACCTTCGGACAGCGGCTCGAGGTAGCGAACCTCGATCCGCTGGAGTCGTACATGCCGAACCTCGAGGGCGCCCCCTTCATGGCCGTCCTCGTCGCCATGCCGCAGGGCGAGGCGGTGAAGTTCCACCCGCCGCAGCCGGGCTACTACCACCTCGTGGACAAGATGCCGAAGCCGTTCCTCAAGTCAGAGGTCTTCGTGCTCAAGTTCGCGACGCACGACGTGACCGACCTCGACGGCCAGTTCGAGATCAAGAACATCCCCGTGGGCAAGGTGCTCACGGCGGCCCTCCTGCCAGCCATCGATCAGGACGTGAAGAAGGAGATCGAGATCAAGGAGGGCGACAACAAGCTCGATTTCGAGCTCACCTTCGACCTCGCGAAGTACGCCGAGAAGAAGGGCGCGAAGACGTCCTCGCCCTGAGGCGCGCGTCAGGGCGCCGCGGGCGCGCCGCCCGCGAGCTCCCGCTGGACGCGCTGCGCGACCTCCCGGGAGAGCCGATCCCCGGCGCCGGGCGGCGGCAGCGGGCCGAGCCAGGCGAGCGCGGCGTCCTTGCCGACCCGGCGGAAGAGCAGCTCGGCAAAGAGGAGCCGCGCGAGCGGCGACGGGGGGACCGCCGGGCCGCCGCTCGTCGCGGCGGCGTGGAGCGCGTCGGTGGCCCGGGTCAGCGCGTCGACGTCGCCGGTCAGATCGGCCGCCACCGCGAGCGCCACGAGCGCGGAGGCGCTCGCCGGATCGGCCCCCGAGACGAGCTCGGCCTGCTCGCGGGCCTCGCCGGCGCGGCCCAGGGCGGCCGCGCGTACAGCGACCTCGGCGGGCGGCAGGTCTGCGTCGCGCGCCAGGCGACGGGCGCGACGGAGCTGCCCGAGGACGAGCGCCTCGTCGAGCTCGGCCAGCGGTCCCGGCGAGGGCGGCGGCCGCCCGGCGGCGCCGCCGGGCGGGGCGAGCTCGCGCAGGCGCCGCGCTGCCTGCTCGGCCGACGCGCGATCGCCGGACACAACGGCTGTCGCGTGGAGCGCGCGCCACGCGTCCGCCGACCGGGGGCGGCGCACGAGCAGCGCCCGCAGCGCGCGGCGCGCGTCGTCGTTCCGGCCGAGCCGCCGCAGGATCTCGGCCTGGAGCAGGAGGCCGTCGTCGCGCTCCGGATCGAGCTGGATCGCCCGCTCGACGCGCCCGAGCGCCGCTGCCAGCCGGCCCGCGGAGAGATCGCAGCGCGCGTGCTCGCGGTGGGCCGGCTCGTAGTCGGGGTCGATCGCGCGGGCGCGGGCGAAGGCGTCGCCCGCGGCCGCCTGCTGGCCGAGGCGGCAGCGGACAGACCCGATGCGGGTCCAGATGTCCGCGCTGTCGGGGTCGCCCTCCTCCGCCAGCTCGTAGGCCTGGAGGGCCGTCGCGAGATCGCCGCGCGCCTCGGCCTCGGCGCCGATGGCGTACAGCGTATAGGAGCGCGCGTCGATGTGGCGGCCCACGAGGATCTGGCCGTCCACCGAGCGAGCGACCCGGGGCGCAGCGCAGCCGGCGCCGACAGCGAGCAGCGCGAGCCACGGCAGCCGCGCGGCGGCGCGGCGAAGGGCCGCGCGCACGCGGCGATCTCGGCGGGGGAGGGCTACGCGCACGCGGCGATCTCGGCGAGGAGGCGATCGTTTTCCTCGCGGAGGCCGACGGTGATCCGGAGCCGGTGCGCGAGGCGCCCGCCCGCCGCGTGGAAGCTGCGCACGAGGACGCCGCGGGCCGCGAGCGCGCCGAAGACCTCGCCGGCAGGGCGGCGCGTGCCGACCCAGAGGAAGTTCGCGTGGCTCGGCGCGACCGAGAGGCCGAGGTCGGTCAGCCCGCGCGCGAGCCGCTCGCGCTCGGCCGTCACTGTCGTCGCGACGTGGCGGAGCTCGCCGTCGAGCTCGCGCAGCGCGAAGGTGGCCGCGCGCTGCGACGGCACCGGGATGTTGTAGGGCTGGCGGACCTTGTCGAGCTCGGCCACGAGCTCCCGCGCGCCGATGAGCCAGCCGACGCGCAGCGACGCGAGGCCGATCTTCGAGAGCGTCCGCAGCACGGCGACGTTCGGGTGCCTGCGCCAGAGCGCGAGCTGGTCGCGCGGGGCGAAGTCGATGTACGCCTCGTCGACGATCACCAGGGCGTCCTTCGCCGCGGCGATGACCGCCTCGATCCGGTCCTCCGACATGAGCGCGCCGGTCGGGTTGTTCGGCGAGGCGATGAAGACGACGTTGGGCCGCGCGAACGCGACGGCGCGCGCGAGGGCGGCCACGTCGAGATCCCAGCCGGCGTCGAGCGGGACCTCGACGGCGCGCATGCCGCGGGCGCGCGCGCTCAGCTTGTACATGACGAAGGTGGGGCTCACCGTCACGACGCTCGCCGCGTCCGCGCCTTGCCGCGGGCGGCCGAGCGCGGTGAGCACCGTCGAGATCACCTCGTCGGAGCCGACGCCGGCCAGGATCTCGTCGGGGTCGACGCCGCAGCGGGCCGCGATCGCCTCGCGGAGCTCGACGAGGCGCGCGTCGGGGTAGCGGCCCCAGTCCTCGGGCGCCGCGGCGCGCTGGAGCGCGGCGCGCGCCTCGGCCGAGAGCAGCGGCGGGCTCTCGTTCGCGTCGAGGCGCACAGGGAAATGGCCCGCGACAGGGGTGTAGGCGTGGAGCTCGGCGAGCTCCGGACGGAGCAGCGCAGGGAGGAACTCGGGCAGCGGCATGTGTCGATCCACGGTCGGCGCGGGCGCGGGGCTGAGGGGAGGAGCGCGGTATACTACCGCGCCGGACCGGGAACACCTCGACGTGCGCTACAAGGTGGCCTCATGCCCATGATGAGCCGTGCGACCGTGCTCGTGCCGTCGCTGTCGTCCCCCGTCGCTCCCGAGCAGAACGTGATCTTCTCGCCGGACTTCCCCCTGGAGGAGCGCGAGGGCAAGGCGGCCGCCGCGCCGCGCGCCGCCGGCGTGCCCTGGTCGGTCGGGCGCGTCGTCCGGGGAGAGGCGTCGCTCCTGGAGCTGCGGCACGAGATCGCGCGCAGGTTCGGCCCCATCCCCGACGGCGCCCTGCCGGAGAGCGCGCCCGGGGACGCCCCCGGCGCGTACGCGTTCTCGTTCGTGCGCCCGTCGTTCGTGTCGCCCTTCGCCAGCGAGCGCGAGGGGGTCTTCTTCGGCGAGCGCGTCCTGCCGTGCTTCGGTCTCTGGAAGGACGTCGACGACGCGACGTGGTCGAGGGCCGCGGCGCAGGTGGAGGTGCATCACCACCGAGGCCCGGACGACTTCGTGATCGCGCTCGCGGCGAGGGGTGAGGAGCGGGTGGTCGTCGCGCGGTGCCCGCGCCCCGAGACGCTCGAGGCCGCCGTCGCGAAGGTCGTCGCGCTGGCGCGCAAGCCGCGGAGCTGGCTGCGGAGGTGGCTCGGCGCGAAGCCGTTCGACCGCGACTGCGCGCTGAAGATCCCCCCGCTCGATCTGTGCGCGGTCCGCGTCCACGACGAGCTCATCGGCAAGCCGCTCGCGGACGGGGGCGGTCCCCCGATCGGCGACGCCCGCCACGCGGTTCGCTTCCGGCTCGACGGCGACGCGCGCGCGCCGGGCGAGCCCGGGCCGATCACCCTCGGGCGCGGCGACATGTACGACCGCTACTTCGTCTGCGACGGCCCGTTCCTCGTCGTGGTCCTTGGCGCGCCGCCGAAGGACGAGGTGCGGCTCGCTGCCTGGATCGAGGCGCTGGACGCGCCGGAGGGCGCGACCGCCGCCGCGCCCTGACCGGCGGACCGCCGCCCGTCACTGCCCGAACGTGTACCAGCGCGGCTTGACGTCGGTGATCAGGTGGCCGCCGCCGTTGACGTGCAGCCCACCCGGGGCGCTGCCGGACCCGAGGCCGGTGGGCATCCCGCTGACCAGACCCGAGGCGCCCACGTTGGCGAGCTGCGCTGCGGAGGCCACGCCCGGGACGCCCACCGCGGTCGCGCCCGACGTCGTCGCGCCGGTCCGATCGGCCACCGCCTGGGCGACGCTCCGGCCCATGAGGCTCGGCTTCGTCCCGCCGTTGCACGTGACGATGTCGACGCGCGTCCCGGGGGTCTTCCCGTTGAAGCCGGCGGCGTTCAGCTTGTCCGCGAGCTGGGCCCCCGAGATCTTCTGCCCCGCCCACTCGACGCTGCCAGGCCAGCCGTGCGTGTCGACGACGACGTCGGTCTCCCCGGCGAGGCTCCCGGGGACGACCTGGTTCGGCTTGAGGATCGTCGCGCCCGGGTACTGCGTCGCGTACTGCGAGTAGTACGCGTTGTGGAGGTTGGGATCGTTCGAGGCCGTGATGATCGTGAGCAGCCCGAGCGGGTCGATGAAGAGCGTCGGGTTCGGGACGAAGCCGATCTCCTGCAGCGAGCCTGACAGGCCGATGGGATCCGGCGTGATGAACACGCGCAGGTCGGGCGCGTAGTAGCGGAACCGGTTGTAGTGGAGCCCGGTGAGCTCGTCGGCGCGCTGTCCGGCGAAGCGGAGCGCGCCCGGCTCGCCGCGCCTGTGCGCGACCTCGCCCCAGGTGGTCAGATCGAGCTCGCTGACCTGGCCGGCGGCGTCGAGGTAGAGCCACGGCGTCCCGGCGGCGTCCGTCGCCACGAGGCGGAAGCTCGCGCCGCCCTGGGACTCGAGCAGCGGCATGTGACCCGGCGTGTCGAAGACACGGCGCGTGATCTGCCCGCTCGAGGTGCGCTCCTCGACGATGCTGTCGCCGTCCCAGCCGAACCAGGTGCTCCCCTGGCCGACGATCTCGGCCACGCGGCGGCCGAGCGCGTCGTAGATGTACTGGACCTTGAGCCCGTCGCCGCGCACGGCCTCGGTGAGCCGATCGCTGTCGTCGAACGCGTAGCGCCATGTGCGCTTCGGGTCGGGCGCGTCCCGGCCCGCCAGCCGGCCGAGGCGGTCCCAGTAGAGGGTCTGCTCGCCCACGGCGAGCGGCCGCCCGCCGGCGCCGACCGAGCCCCCGCCGCGCTGCATCGCGGTGCCGTGCGGCGAGAAGGAGAACGCCTCGGTCACGCCGAGCCCGCGCGCCTCCACCGGCCGCCCGTGCGCGTCGAGTTCGTAGCGGCGCTCGCCGCGCTCGCTGTCGATGACGGCGGCCAGCGCCCCGACCGGGTGCCAGCGGTAGGCGCGCGCCCGGGCGACCTCGCCCGGCGCGCCCTCGACCCGGATCTCCACCGGGAAGCCCTCGGCGTTGCGCCGGGTCAAGATGGCCCCGATCCCGCCCTCGCGCCGGCGGGCGCGCTCGCCGTCCTGCGCGTCGCGCTCGAAGAGGAAGCGCTCGGCGGCGTCCGGCTGGCCGACGCCCATCGCCGTGACCCGCCCGTGGACGTCGTGCTCCAGCGCCACGCGCCAGCCGGACGAGTACCTGCGCCCCACGAGCTTGCCGCCCTCGTCGTAGTCGTAGCTCGTGACGAACTTGAAGCCGCCGCAGGTCTGGGTGTCGCGGAGGATGGCGCCGCGGTCGTCGTACGCGAGCTCGGTCGTGCAGGCGCCGTTCGTCGCGCGCACGACGCGCCCGAGGGCGTCGTACTCGAAGCGCTCGATGAGGCCGGAGGAGTACTCCCGCGCGACAACGTTGCCCGCGCCGTCGCGCGCGAGCCGCACGAGCGACTCGTCGGGCCGGAGGACCGACGCGAGCCGGTCCGCGCCGTCGTACTCGTAGCGGTACTGGAGCCCGGTGAACGTCGTCTCGCGGACGAGGTTGCCGGACGGGTCGTAGACGAACGTGCTCCGCTCGCCCGCCGCGTTCTGGATCCAGCGCAGCCGGAGGAGCGCGTCGTAGCCCATGAGCCAGCGCGACCCGTCCGGCAGGACCTGCTCGACGAGCGCGCCGGCCACATGGCGGTAACGCGCGCGACCGCCGCCGGGGTACGAGGTCGCCGTGCACAGCCTGAGCCCGTCGAACGCGTGCTCGGTGCGCTGCCCGCTCGGGCCGACGATGCCGACGACGTTCCCGGACGAGTCGTACTCGAGCGTGGTCGCCGCGCCGCCGGGCGACTCGATGCGCACCGGCATGCCCAGGAGATCGTAGACGTAGGTCCACACGCGCTCTGCCTGGGCGTAGCGGACCAGGTTGCCGTGCGCGTCGTACTCGAGCGTGTCCGCGAGGCCGCTCGGGTAGGTGATCTTCGTGTTCTTGCCGCGCGCGTTGTACTCGGCGGTCGTCTTGCCGCGCGCGTCCTGGAGCTCGATGACCCGCCCCTGCTTGCGCAGCGCGGTGGAGCGGGCGCCGTTCGGGGCGATGGTGGTGACCCCCTGTCGCTCCGCGTCGATCTGGTACCGGATCGTGCCGCTGCTGTCGCTCAGGGACGCCAGCCGACCGGCGGTGTCGTACTGGCGCCGCTGCGTGACGCCGGCGCCGTCGGTGACCGCGACGAGCCGCCCGACAGCGTCGTACCGGAAGAGCATCGCGTAGCCGCGCGGGTCGACGTAGCGCTCGACGAGGCCCAGCGCGTTGCCCTCGTAGCGGTGGACGTGGCCGAGCGCGTCGGTGACGGCGGCCTGGTGAGGCCCGGGCCCGTACGCGATGCGCGTGTGGAAGATGCCGCGGGGGCCGCCGGCCGCGTGCGCGTCCGGGTCGCCGAGCGCGGCGAGGATGTCGGCGCCGGGCAGCTCACCCCAGGTCTCGACGCAGCGCTGCTCGCCGCCCACGTCCTGGTGCACGAAGTGGAAGACGACGCCGTCGGGGCGCGTCTCCGAGAGCAGGTAGTGCTCGTCGTCGTAGCCGAACCGGGTCTCCGCGCCGCCGGCGTCGATGACCCGGACGAGATCGCCCCGCCCGTCGAGCTCGTAGGTGACGAGGCGCCGCCGGTGCTCCTTGCCGTCGGCGTCGGTGACGGAGACGCTCCAGATCCGCAGGTTCCCCTCGCGGGAGAGCGCCGCGCGGCGGCCGACAGAGTCGGTGATGGCGACGATCTCGTCCTGGTCCCAGTCGATGAGGGCCGCGTTGCCGAAGCGATCGCGCAGCTCGACGAGCGCGTACGACCTCGGATCCGCGGCGGGCCGGAGGACCCGCACGAGGTCGTCGTCCAGGTCGACGACGATGGCGTCGCCGTCGCGGAGCACCTTGCGGCCGTGGGGGAGCAGGAACGCCTCGTCGGCCCCGGGCAGCGGCATCTCGGTGCGGCGCTGCTGATCGTCGATGAGCACGAGGCGATCGCCGCTGCGCTCGGCGCGCCAGGCGAGGCTGTGCGACCAGCCCCAGCCGAGGCCGCAGCGGTGGCGCACGGCCGAGGTGCTGTAGGTGCGGACCCACTGCACCCAGAGGAACCCGGGGAGCGTGAAGTCCACGGCCGGGATCGTGAACAGCGTCCCTGTCACGACGTCGATCGGGTGGCCTGCGGCCGCCTGGCCCTCGGCGCCCGGCGGCGCCGGCGGGCTCGGCGGCCCTGCGCCCTGGCTGCTCCCGCCGCCGCCCCCGCCGCTGTTGCTCCCGCCCTGCGGGCCGCCGCCGCCCGGGCCCCCGGCGCCGCCGCCCGTGCTGCCGCCGCCGCCGCCGCCGCCGCTCGCGTTGCTCGCGCTCGCGCCGGCGCCGACGGTGATGCTCTTGTTCATCTGGCCCATGCTGCCGGTGATGCCGGCCATGCCGAGCTCGATGAGGACGTTCGGCGCGCCGAGCCACGGGAAGCAGGGCCCGCCCGTGTTGAGGCTGACAACCTCCTTGAGCGTGCCGGGCTCGTTGCCGTGGCACGCCTTCATGCAGCCGCCGACGGTGAGGATCTTCGCGCCCTCGATCTTCGTGCGCATGCACGGGTCGATGATCCCCTCGGCGACGGTGCCCATGGTCGGGTAGGGGATGGGCAATGGGCTTGGCGCGGCCGGGGTCAGGCACACGCTCACCGCCATTCCGGTCATCTGGTGTCCGGACTTCTCCGTAATGGTGTCCAGGTGGAGAGCGGTGACCTTACCCATGGTGGCAAGATGCTCTCACGGCCCGTGAGACGTCCGCAACCGCGGGCACGACTCCGGTGACCCGGGAAAGCTGCATGGCCCGGAGCGCGGGTCAGGGGGGTGGCCGGCGTGGGGGAGGGGTGTGATCAGACGGGAGCGACGGGGTCGTTCTTCTTCCTGGCGCTGGCGGCGCGGGCTCGCTCGGCGCGGCGCTCTTCTTCGGCTGCGTCCTCGTAGGGCGACAGGAGGCGGGCGCGGAGGAGCGCGTGCGTCTCGTCCTTGTCGTCGTCGTACTCGGCGTGGACCTGGATCATGAGCGTGCCGTACGCCTCGTGCCAAGCGTCCACTGCCGCGAACGCTGGATCCGCGCTCTTCGCCTCGGTCACGCCGAGCTTCTGGCCGTAGAGCGCGGTCCAGCGCCGGAGGCGATCGGCCTCGGCGTCGAGCCCGAGGCGCTCCACCGCCGCCGTTGCCTCCTTGTCGTCGAGCGCCTTGATCATCGCGCTCATGCGCACCCATTGCTGGGAGTACACGAGCTTGACGAAGCCGGTGCCCGACGAGAGCACCGCGGCGCGCACCAGCGCGGCGTCGGCCCGGCGCGCGGCCTCGTCCTCGCGCAGCGGCAGGATGTCGTCGTGGTCGAACGAGCGCTCGATGCCATCGAGCTGGGCGCCGAAGGCGGAGATACAGCGGTCGGCGCCGCGGTCGATCTCCATCATGGTGGCGTCGGCGCTCCCGAGCGCCTCGACGGCCTCGGTGCGCGCGATGACGGATTGGATTGCGGCGTCCACCTTGGGGGCGAGCTTGATCTTTCTCGATTTCAGCGCCTCCCGGTGAGAGGCGAGCCTTGTACCTGCGACGATGCACCCGCTCGGCGTGAGCCGGCGGGCGAGAAACGCGGCTTTTCCCATGGTGAAGGGGGTATCACGGCCGCGCGGGGGTGAAAGAGGAGGGCAGAATTCCAGCCCCGCGCGGCAGCATTGCGACCGCGGACACCGGAACGCGTCGGCGACGAGGAGGTGGTGGAACGGGGCGCGTCGGCGACGAGGAGGTGGCGGCCCAGGGCGCGTCGGCGACGAGGAGGTGGCGGCCCAGGGCGCGTCGGCGACGAGGAGGTGGCGGCCCAGGGCGCGTCGGCGACGAGGAGGTGGCTTGTGCATGAGCTCCTGCTGGCGAACCAGTCCGCCGAGCCGGCAACAGCCTCCTACTCTCCCGTCTCCCGTCTCCCGTCTCCCGTCTCCCGATCCCCGTCCTCGTCTGGCGTGCTCGTGCTCGCTCCGATTCGTCCCCCATTCAGCCCGGACTCATCCTTCTCCCTCCTCGCAACTGAGCCCGCTCCCGCGACGACCTCCAGATCATGGCTCTCCTCGATCACGAAAACCTGGACGTCTATCACCGATCCATCGAGTTCCTGACGCTCGCGCTTCGCCTCGTCGCGCGCCTGCCTCGAGGCGAGCGTGACCTCCGTGCTCAACTCAAACGCGCGGCCATGTCGGTACCACTCAACATTGCAGAAGGCTCGGGGAAACCGGCGGCCTCGGACCGGGCACGCTTCTACGCGATCGATCGTGGATCCGCGATGGAGTGTGGCGCCTTGGTGGACGTCTGCCGTGTGGCGAGCTTCCCCCGACCGTCGTCCGAGCCAACGAGCCACGTGACCCGCTCCCGTGACCCGTCGACTCGCCGCGCGGAGCTCGCGCGCTCTCCCCCCTTCAGCGCGCGACAAGGCGCATCGCGGGGCGGCTGTGCTGGCCGTGCTCCGCCTCGAGCTCCTCGAGCTCGAACGCCCGATCCATGTCCATGTCGAGCTCGTCGAGCTCGCGCTGGGTGCTCTCGCCGTTGTCCAGATCGTCGAGCTCGCGCATGAACCGATCGATCTCCGCGCACGTCGACGGCGTGTCCACGGGCGTCATCGATTGCTCATGCATGAGCTGGATGAGCTCCAGGATGGCGGCGAGCTTCTGCGAGACGACCTCGAGCCCCTCGCGCGTCTGGCTCCAGCACTCGGCGCGCCGGTAGGCGATCGTGAGCCTCCGCTCCGACAGCCCGCGCGTGCGGCCCGCGCACGTGCTCCGGACCGCCTCCAGCGCCCGGATCGTCTCCATCAGCTCGGTGTGGTTCGTCATCGCCAGCGACTCCTGGCCAGCCTTGTGCGCGATCGCGAGGCGGATGTAGCTCATCAGCAGCCGGCTCAGGCCGAAGCCGTCGTCGAGCAGCATCGGGACGGCGCCGCCGCGCCGCCGGATGTTCTCGCGGGTGCGATCGATCAGCCGGTCGAGCCGCGCGAGCTCCTGCTGGTGCCGGATGTCCATCTGCCGGATCAGCGACTCGCGCGCCCTCGACCACGCCGCCCGATCGGCCTCGTCGAGCTGCGCGTCGATGCTGCGGCGGAAGTAGCCGCGCCAGGGGACGAGGCACAGGATGAGGAGCTCCGCCCCGAGCCCGATCAGCAGGAGCAACGGGCTCCAGCCGATGAAGCTCAGGAGGAGCGCGCTCCCCACGACGAGGAGGTTGTACGGGTGGACCAGCACCCGGCCCAGGTACGTGCTCGCGGTGCGCCTCCGCAGCGGTGCGACCTGGACGCCGAACGCGGCCAGCGTCGCCCTCGACTCGGCCAGGCTCGCGCCAAGCACATCCTCCAACCGGCAAAGCTCTCGATCGCACGTCGTCATGGACTCCCCCCTCTCACCTGGTCCGCTGGTCCTCGTGCCACCTCGCCCCGTCGACCACCCCCCGCCGCCAAGCCAGCCGACCGGGCCATCGACGCGGGGACGCGCGCGCCCCCGCACCGGCGCGCCGGCGCGCTGTGAACACAGGTCACGCTCGCGCGGCTCACGCCGGCGGCGGTCAGCCCGCGGAGCCTGCCCCGGAGGACCAAGAGTCCGCCGCGTCCATCGGCCGCCCAGGCGGTATCACCTTGAAAAACAAAGCTTTTCTGGCAGCGCTGCGGCATCGCCAGCTCCACGAAGTTCATGCTCTTTCCGCTCTTCGCATCTCGAAAGCCCCGTGGAGCTCCGCGGTGCGCCGTCGAGGCGCAGCGCCGCGGTGGATCCCGGAGCGAGCAGAGCGGGGTCCATGCCAAGCGCCGCGGCACCGCGTGGCGCACGATCCGGCGAGGGGGCGCGGCTAAATGGGGGAGACGCGCGGCGCGTGGGGCGGACGGGCTGCGTCCAGCACGTGGACGCCGGGCGCGCCGAGCGACATCGGCACGCGATCGAGGCCGGCCGCGCGCGCCGCCTGGAGGAATGCCGCCGAGGGCGGCGCGGCGCCGACGAAGATCGAGACGTCCCCGCCGCCGGCGCCGCTCGGCGCGAGCGCTGCGCCCTCGGCGGCCGCGGCAGGGCGGAGGCGCCTGAGCGCGGCGGTGACGATGGGCGCGCCGGCCCGGTCGCCGAGCTCGCCGAGGGCGTCGACCTGGCGATCGAGCGCGGCAACGAACGCGCCGGCGTCCTCGGCCAAGGCGGCGGCCGCCGCCCCCTCGGCGGCCGCGCCGAGCAGCGCGCGGTGCGCCGCGGGATCGCGGGCGGCGAGCGCGCGCACGCGCTCGAGCATGTCGCTCGTGCGCGCCGCGGCGTCGCTGGCGAAGACCTCGATCGCGAGCCGGCCCGGCAGCGCGTGCGGCGCGACCGCGAGCTCGCCGCCCGGCCCGAGCCGGCAGCAGAGGACGCCGCCGTGGACGCTCGCCGCGACGTCGACGCCGCTGCCGCCGCCCTGAGCCCGCCGGTGCGCCGCGAGCGCGTCGAGGAAGAGCGCGCGGGCGTCCCAGGCGGGCATCGGCTGGCCCACCTCGGCCGCGGCGGCCGCGGCGGTCGCCATCGTTGTCGCGGCCGCCGCCGCGCGCGCCGCGAGGGTCGCGACGAGGATGGCCGCGCTCGAGCCGAGGCCGAGCTTGCGGCTCGCGGCGATCGGCGCGTCCGCCGCCGCCGACGACGCGGCCGATCGAAGCGCGGAGGCGTCGAACCACACGGCCCGGTCGAGCGCGCCCGCGTCGATGGCGGCCTGGACCTCGTCCGTGACGAGGTCGGCCGGGCGCGCCGGGTCGGCGAGGACGTACCGATCGACAGCGGCCACGAGCGCGGGCGCGCCCTCGAGCACGGCGTACGCGCCCGAGAGCACCAGCTTGCCAGGCGCCCTGACGATCAAGGGCTCACGCTCCCGTCCGAGGACACGAGGTGAGCGCCGCCGCCGGGGGCGGCCGAGATGGTGCGGAGGACGCCGGGGACGGCGAGCAGCGCCTGCTCCACGGCGCCCCGCGCGTCGGGGGTCGTGAAGACCTTCACGTGCGGGCCGGCGTCGATGGTGAAGAACGCCGGCATGCCCTCGCCGCGGAGCCGCCGCACAGCGGCGATCACCTCGACGGTGGCGCCGGTCCAGTAGAGCAGGCCCGGCGAGGCGGCGATGCTCGAGGCGTGCATGCACAGGGCGCTCGCCTCGGCCGCGGCGCCGAGCGCCGCGAGGTCGCGGGCGAGGACGGCCGCGCGGACCGCCTCGAAGAGCGACGGCGCGGCGTCGACCCAGGCGGGGAAGTACGGGCTCGTCATCGCTGTGTGCCGCATGCCGTCGCTGGAGCCGACGTCCTTCGGCCCCTCGCGCGTCACCGCGATCACGACAGCGAGCGGCCAGTGGCCCTCCGGCGCGAGCGGCGTGGCCGCGAGCGACGCGTCGCCGGGGCGCCCGGCGCGGAGCTCGACGAAGCCGCCGAAGGCGGAGCGCGCGGCCGAGACCGAGGTCTTCCGCGCGAGGTCGCTCACCAGGACGGGCGCGGTGGGCAGGCCCGCGGCGGCGCTCGCGGCGAGCGCGAGCGCGGCGAAAGCGGACGCGCTCGAGGCGAGGCCCGCGGCGGTGGGGAAGTCATTCCGGCTGACCACGCGGGCGCGCTCGCGCCGGCCCGAGGCGGCGCGGACCCTGTCGAGGAGCCCGGCGACCCGGCGCGTCGCCTCCGCGTCGGGCGGCAGCGCCGCGCCGCCGAGGTGGAGCTCGTCGCGATCGAGCGAGGGGTCGAAGGCGACCTCCGTCGTCGTGGCCATGCCGGCGAGCGTCACCGAGAGGCTCGGGACGGCGGGCAGGTTGTGCCCGTCGAGGCGCTTGCCCCAGTACTTCGCGAGGGCGATGTTCGGATGGGCGATCGCTGTCGCCCGGCTCACGGCGCTCATGGTTGCTCCTCGGCCATCCTCGTCGTCACGCTCGTCACGCTCGTCACGCCCGCCTTCACCCGGGTCACGAAGCCGCTGTACCCCGCGTCGCGCCAGGCGGCGAGCACGCGGTCGGCGGCCTCGGGCGCGGCGCCGCCCCCGCCGGGCGGAGGGGGCGGCAGCAGCGCGATGACCGAGCCGCCGCCGCCGGCGCCGGTGAGCTTGGCGCCGAGCGCGCCGGCCTCGCGCGCGAGCTCGCACAGGGCCTCGATCGCCTCGGTCGAGACGAACATCCCGGCGAGCAGCATCTGGTTGAGGTCCATCAGCCGGCCGAGCCCGATCGCGTCGCCGGCCTCGATGGCGAGGGCCGCGTTCTCGACGAGCGCGGCGATGCCGGCGATCGAGCCCTCGGCCAGCGCGGGCTTGCGCTCGAAGAGCTTCGCCACGAGGTCGACCATGCTGCGCGTGGACGACGGCGCGCCCGTCGCGCCCACGCAGAGCCAGAGGTCGTCGCGCGGGACGATCGGGGTCGCGCCGTGCGCCCGGGTGAAGCGGAAGCACCCGCCGCGGGCCGCCGCCGTCGTGTCGACGCCCGACGGGTTGCCGTGGAACACCCGCTCCCAGGCGGTCGCGGCGGCCAGCACGGGGGACGCTGGATCGAGCGCGGTCTCCGCGGGCGGCCCGGCCGCCGCGGGCGAGGCGGCCGCTCCCGCAACCACGGTCGCCACGGAGGTCTCGCGCGCGAGCGCGTCGACAGCCCGGGCGATCGCGACCCCGAGCGCCGCCGAGCTGCCCAGGCCTCCGCCGGGCGGCAGCTCGCTCTCGGCGGCCACGCGCACAGGGCCGGCGCCGGGGAGCGCCTCGAGGAGCGCCGCGAACGCCTGCGCTACCTCGCCCTTGGCCGGCGCCGCGCCGCGCTCGCCCCCGCCCAGCCAGAGCTCGCTCGCGCCGGACGACAGCGTCGCCCGCGCCCGGGCGCCGCGCTCGATGCCGGCGGCGAGCGCCGGGGCGCCGTACACGACGGCGTGCTCGCCGAGCAGGATGACCTTGCCGGAGGCGTGGCCGAGCGCCTCGGTCATGCGCCCGTCCACCGGAGCGCGCTCGCCGCGCCGCACAGGATCTGCCGGGCGGACGCGCTCACCGGCAGCGAGCGCCCGAGGACCTCGGCCTCGCCGCACAGGGCCGAGAGCCGCTCCTCGACGGCGCGCCGCGCGCCGCACGCCTCGAGCGCCAGGCTCGCGGCCGCGACCGCCTCGTCGCTCGCTTCCTTGCGGCCGAGCGCGCCCTCGACGGCGCGCCGCCCCGCGGCGTCGAGGCGCCCCTCGGCCGCCGCGAGCACGGCGGTGCGCTTGCCGGCGCGCAGGTCGTTGCCGACCGGCTTGCCTGTCGCGGCGGCGCTGCCGAAGGTGCCGAGCAGGTCGTCGCGGAGCTGGAAGGCGACGCCCACCGGCGCCGCGAACCGCTCGAGCGCCGCGACTGTCTCGGCCGGCGCGCCGGCCAGCGTGGCGCCGAGCGCGAGCGGGCCGCGCACCGTGTAGCTGCCGGTCTTGAGCGCGTGCATCTGCTCGACGTCCTCGGCCCGCCCGACCACGTCGAGGTGCTGCCCGATCACGACGTCCTCGTGCATCTTGCAGAACAGCCGCACGGCCGCGAGGGTCGTCGCCGGGGGCGCCTCGGCGCCAGCGAGCGCGCTCAGCGCGAAGCTCCAGGTGAGATCGCCGGCGAGGATCGCCGACGACGCGCCGAGGTGCGGGTCGCCGAGCACGTCGGTCAGCGCGACGTGCGCGGTGCGGTCGCCCCGCCGGACCGTGTCGCCGTCGATCCAGTCGTCCTGGATGAGCAGGTAGGTCTGGAGCAGCTCGAGCGCGACGCCGGCGTCGATGGCGGGCCCGAGCGGCGCGTCCGGCGCGACGCCCTGGTAGGCGGCGACGAGCAGCCCCGCGCGGAACCGCTTGCCGCCGCGCAGGGTCAGGCTCTTCGCCTCCAGGGCCATGGCCGCCACCTCGCGGCCGTAGCGCTCCACGTCGCTCACCTTGTCGCGCCAGCGCCGCTCGAGCGCCTCCTCGACGCGGGGGCGGATCGAGGCGAGGAAGTCGAGGAACAGCCGCGCGCCGGGGTCCGCCGTCCCCTCGAGCGTCCGATCGCCGGCCCGGGGTGCGCCCTCTCCATCCTTCGTGTGCGCTGTCATGGAATGCGCGGCAGCCTAGGAGCCGGACGCGAGCCGGTCAATCTGCGCCGCCAGCGCGCGCGGCGCGCGCTCCCCGGCGCCCGGCCCGGGAGCGCCGCCCGGAGGCCGGCGGGGCGGCGCTGCGCCGCGCGGGGTGAGGGCGGCGCGCCGTTCACCAGGGCTCGATATCGGGACCGGGCCGCCCGCGGCGCGGGCCGCGCGCGGAGGATCGCTCTCCTGTGAAGGCGCATGAGCGCGAGGGAGGGAGTCCGCGGCGAGGCGCGGAGTCGACGCGGCGTGGAGACGCCGAGCTGTCGAGTCGGCGAGACGACGGTCCGGGAGGGAGACAGCGAGACGAGCGATCTCCCCGCCTCTCCGCTTCGCTGACAAATTCCGCTGTTCGCGCGGTTTCATCCTGATCCGCGCCCGGCGCGGGCCGAGGTGGCTTGGGATCTGCAATGCGTGGGCGCGCGCCGCGCGCAGGCTTCCTGCGAGATCGCTCCTCCGGAGTCGCGCGCGGCGCCACGCGCAACCGGAGGAAAGAGGGGACTTTCATGAAGAGACCGCCGGATGGGATGTCGAGCATCTTTCTCCTCATGATCGTCGGCGTCGCCGCGTGCAGCGGACACGACGCCCGCGAGGATCAGCCGGAGAGCGCCGGCGACGGTGCGTCCGGCACGGCGCCCTTCGCGAGGAGGGCGACGTTCCTTCCCGCTTACCGCGTGATCGGCCCCGGCGCCGACGTGGAGCGGGCGGCCGCGCTGGCCGGCGCGCTCGGGCTCGCGGAGGAGGGCTTCCGCGGCGGCGCCTCCCTCGCGGCCGACGGCGCGATTCGCTACCTGGACCGCGCGCGATTCCAGCGCTTGCCGACGAGGAAGGGCGCCGCGCCGGTGCCATGGTTCCGCGACGAGCGCGGCTTCGCCACCTCGCGGGGCGACGACGCCATGGACTTCGAGGCGCTCGCGGCGATCCGCGTCCTCCCCGAGCCCGACGCGGCGGCGCGGGCGTGGGCCGCGCTGGATCTCGCGCGCCTGCCGATCGGGAACGACGTCGCCGTGGGGCACTCGCTCTTCGAGGCGGTCGACGCGGCGGGGCGCCGCGTGGCGCGGGCCGAGCTCGACACGCAGGTGAGCTTCCGCGACGCGCTCGAGGGGCTCCGGCTGATCGGCCCCGGGGCCAAGGTCCGGGTGACGTTCGACGCCGAGGGCGCCGTGACCCACCTGATCTACGCGCGGCGCGAGCTCGAGCGCGGCGAGGACGTCGCGATCGTCCCGCCCTCCGAGGCGCCCGCGCTCTGCGCCGGCGCGCTGGGCGGCCGCGCGACGCTCACGGCCGAGCCGGAGCTCGTCTATTACGCGCCGCCGCTCTCCCGCGAGGTGCAGCGGATCCTGCCCCATTACGTGTGCAGCGCGCGGCGCGGCATCGGCGATCAGGCGGTGGACGTCCGCAAGGTGATCGTGCCGGCCGTCATGAACGCTCCGAGGGCCGCGATCTCGGCGCGCGTGGACGGCACGATCGGCGCCGCAGAGGCGACTGTCACCGGGGGTACTGCTCCCTACACGTACAGGTGGGTATCCTCGGCGCGCTTCGTGGACGCCGCGGGCCCTGGCGACACGAAGGTACGGATCGCGCCGGGCGACGCCGGCGTTCGAGGGCAGACGGAGACGCTCTCTCTCTATGTCACGGACGCCGACGGCCTTGTCGCGACAGCGGCGCGGCAGGTCTCGTTCGCCCGCGCGGCGCCGTGGTCCGGGGCGCCGCCCGTGTCCCCCGTGTCGCCCGCGCCGCCCGGCGTGTCGCCGGGGAACGAGGGCCGCGCCGCTGTCGGCGCGGAGTGGGTCGGGCTCTGCGGGGGCCTCGATCACTCGGCGGCGAACGTCGACGGGCTGCTGAAGAGCTTCCAGGCGGGCGGCGTCGAGGAGCGTTTCAACTGGGGTGACCAGCGCGCGTGGGAGATCGATTTCAAGGATCCGGCGCTGGGCGGCCAGGACGCGTCGTTCGCGGACTCGGTCGATCTCACGTTCTATACCGGGCACGCGAACGGCGTCGGGCTCATGTTCTGCAGCTCCATGAGCGATCGATTCCTCCACTTCAGCGAGGCGCACTGGGGCAACTCGAACCTCGAGTGGATGGTGGTCGCCGCCTGCGGCCCGCTCCAGGACGACGCGGGCGCGTGGCGCTTCCGGTGGTCGGGCGCGTTCGACGGCCTGCACCTCCTGCTCGGCTATGCGACCGAGTCGTTCGACGACACCGCCGAAGGAGCCATGTTCGCGGACTACCTGCTCGACGACGCGAGCCCGACGCCGCTGCGCCAGGCGTGGGTGACGACCGCGATAGAGGTCCAGCCGGACGACGACGTGATCTACGCCGTGATGGGCGCCTACGGCCAGGGATGGACGCTCCCCAACTACGACGATCACTTCTGGGGCAAGGGCCCGGTCGGCCCGGACCTCCGGGGCGCCGAGCGGATCGGGTTCTGGCGGCTCGCCGGGCCTACGTAGCCCAGCTCAGTAACCGAGCCACTTCGGATCGAGCTCGATCGAGTACTGATCCACGAACCTGAACACGACCCCTCCCGCGTCCGTCCTCGCGCTGACGGCGTACACGGACTCGTTCGCCTGAGGTCGGTGGTCGGTCGGGCTGAACGAGATGGGCCCGGCCGTCATCCCGTCGAGCACCACGTTCTGGAAACTCTCGAGCGCGGCCTTCAGGTCCTCGCCCGTCGGGCTCTCGTGGCCGGCCTCGATGGCCCTCTCGACGGCCTTGCGCCACATGAGCGCCGCCGCGTGGCCCTGGACGTAGAACTGGTCCTTGTACCTGTCGAGCGGGCGGCCGTCCTTCTCCCGGTACACCCGGTGGATGCGCAGCATCTCCGCCATGCCGCTCGACTGCTGCGTGTCACCGAAGACGGGCACGGGGAACAGGCCGTAGAAGATGCCGGCGCACGCGTCCCCGCAGATCTCCAGGGTCCTCTCGCCGATCCCCCAGTTGTTCGCGATCACGCGGAGCCGCCAGCGGTCCTTCTCCGGGAAGGCGCGATCGACGAGCCGCTGCGCGGCGGCGGCGCCCTTGCCGACGAACGACGAGGAGACGACGCTGTTGCCGGCCCAGAACCAGCTCGTGGGGACGTAGGACGGGTTCGCCCGCTTCTTGTCGATCTCCCGCTCCACGTAGCGAGTCACCGCGTCGACGATGAGCCCCTCGTCCTCGAGGGACGACGTCTGCGGGACGATCAGGTCCTCGCCGAGCAGCATGCCAGGGAGCTGCTCGACGTACGATTTGCCCGCCGCCAGCGGATCGACGCAGTAGAGACACCTGTCGATTGTCTCGTGCACCATCGCGATGCGCCCGGGCGCGATCTTCCAGGCCGCCTTGATCCCGATGCGGATCGCTGTCGAGTAGTCCGTGGCCGGGAAGAAGATGTACGGGTAGCCCGGGCTCGTCTTGTGCTCGGTCGCGACGACGCTCTGGCCGAGCGCGTTGAACTCGTCGTACTGAACGTCCGCCGAGATCGGCACCGGCGTGGCGAGCGAGCCGGCGTACGAGCCGGGGATGATGAGCTTCTTCTCTTGCGTGAGCTTCGGCGCCACGCGGGTTGTCGGCCCGGTGCCGAAGACGAACAGCGTGGAGACCTCGCCCCACGCGGGCTCGCGCCGCCACGCCGCGATGATCTCCTCCGTGATGGCCGGGTCATACTGCGCATCGCGCATGTCGACGTCGATGGAACAGCCACGGAGGCCCCCCTCGCTGTCGTTGAGGTGACGCAGGTAGTCGTAGACTCCGTGGCTGTAGGGCGGCGCGATGTCGGTGGCAGTCCCCGTGTCGTCGGTCGTGATCCGGACGCGGAGCACCCCTGTGCAGCGAGCGCCCACGGCCGCGGCAGACCCGGCGAGGGAGGCCGCCGCGGCGCCGGCCGCGGGCGCCTGCCCGTCCGGCCGGCGCACCGAGATCACCACCGCCGCGATCAGCGCGGCCACGCCGAGCCCGCCGATCAGGTAGCTGCGGTGTTGAGGCGTGACGGCCGTGCGGAGCGTCGACCTCCGGTCGATCGAGTCGGACGCGGTGCGCGGCGTCGAGTTCCCGATCTCCCCATCGGTGCTCAGGGTCTGGAGGCGCCGCCCGTCCGGGCCCTCGATCTGGCTCAGCCGGGAGTGGCGCTCCTGGTGCGCGTCCGCCGGGCTCGCGCTCCGGTCGAGGTGCGCCTTGACCTGCCGCTGCATGCTGGCGCGGCGCTCTGCGAACAGGCCCCGCATCCTGGCGCCGACCTCGTCGGCGCGGACGTCCTCGTCCGCCCCGCGCAGGTAGTCCTCGAGCGCCCCGCGCATCTCCTGGGCGGTCGCGAACCGCCTCGACGGGTCGCGATCGAGCGCCCTCGCCACGATGGCGTCGAGGGCCGGCGGGATGTCCGGGTGGACGAGCGAGGGCCGCCGGATCTCGTCCAGGGCCGCGAGCTTCCAGAGCGCGCTCACGGCGTCGCCCCCGAACAGCCGCTCGCGCGTGAGGAGCTCCCAGAGCACGATGCCGGCCACGAAGATGTCGGCGCGCCTGTCGATCGACGCGCTGTCGGCCGCCTGCTCGGGCGCCATGTAGGACGTCTTGCCCTTCAGCTTCCCGGTCTCGGTGAGGTTCGCGTTGATCGACGCCTTGGCGATGCCGAAGTCGAGCAGCTTCACCGCGCCGTCGTAGGTGACGAAGATGTTGTGCGGCGAGACGTCGCGGTGGACGATGCCGAGCGGCGTGCCGTCGTAATCGCACAGCTCATGGGCGTAGTGGAGGCCCGAGAGCATGTCGGCCACGATCCTGATCCAGACGCCGCGCGTGAAGGCCTCCGTGCCCGCCGCTCCCTGGGCCACCGCCCGCATGATCGCGTTGAGCGGCTGACCCTCGAGATACTCCATCACGGTGAAGTAGCCGGCGTCGTCCTCGCCGACCTCGTAGGTCTGGACGATGTTGGGGTGGTTGAGGCGCGCGGACAGCTTCGCCTCGTCGAGGAACATGGTGACGACCCGCTCGCCGTCCGCGGCCATGTCGCGGTGGCGCTTGACAACGACGAGCTTGTTGAAGGCGCCGGGGCCCCGCGCGATCGCCAGGAACACGTCCCCCATGCCGCCCCGGCCGAGCTTCGCGATCAGGCGGTATTTGCCCATGATCGCCGTCTGGGTAGGCTCCGCGTCCGAGGTGTCTTGACCCGTGCCCACCATGTTCCCGGCTGTCCTCAGGGGCGCGCGTCGCTCCGATTGGATTGGCTATAGGAACAAAGGCGCTTATCGTTGTCAACGCCCGCGACCCCCGGCGCGGGCTCGGTCGCTCTCGGTCGCTCTCGGTCGCTCTCGGTTGCTTCTGACGCACGTGCCTCGCGCTCGGGTGGGTGAGGTCGCGGCATGAATGCGTTCATGTGGTGATACCACCGAGTCGAGATCATCGATTCGGAGGCGTTTCGCGTGACCGTCACAGCACCGTCATGTTTGCAGCGGCACGGTCCGCGTCGGCGCCGCGGTGGGCCGGTGAGGTGGGGCACCACGACGTCGCTCTTCGTGCCTCGCTGCGAGCACGAAGGCGCGCGCGGTGAGCTGGTTGGACGGAATTGGTTCTCCCCCCTGGATCGGCTCCAGCGCTGGGGTGCCGGGGCGGCCGCGCTACCGGGGGTCGGGTTCGCGCCGTTCCCCCTCGAGGTGCTCGTAGGGCGCGCGCGTCATCAGGCGTACATCCTCGACGGGGCCGCCGACGGTGAAGTGATAGAGGCTCTGGAAGGCATCGCCGGTGATGCCGCACAGCTCGTGAAACACGTCGTCGAAGTAACAGCCGATGCCTGTCGCGCGGACGCGGCCGCCGCTGTCCCGCGCGGCCTCGGCCTCGAGGTACAGCGCGTGGCCGAGGACGCCGGCCTCCCAGAAGAGCCGGCGATACCAGGGGGCGCCGCGCTCCCGGAGCGTGGCGCCGAAGTCGGCGACCATCCCGAGGCTGAACGCGCCGTCGGCGGCGATCTCCTGGTGGCAGCTCACGATCTGCGCTGGGCCGCGGAGATCAGCCTCGGAGAGGCGATAGAGGCGCAGGTGGTCCGGACACCCCTCGGGCCTCTCCCAGTCGAAGGGGTGCGCGAGCGCGGCGCGTAGCCGCTCGTGCGCGGCCTCCGACCGCTCGAGCACATAGAGGCCCTGCGCGAGGCCGCGGACGCGGTGCACGAAGACGACAGCATGCACAAGCGGCGCCCACGGGAGCGCGTCCCACGGGGGCACGCCGGGGCGGGGGAGGAGGCGGTCGAGCATGGCGTAGAACGTCTCCGCGCCGATCGAGGTGTGGCCGTCGAACGCGGTGGCGCTCCGCCGCGTGCGGATGACCTCCGACGCGAGGGCGCCCGCGCCTGGCGTGCCGTCCGCGCCGTCCGCGTCGTCCACGCCGCCCGCAAGCGGCGGCAGCGCGGCCTCGGGGGCGGCCGCGGGCTCCTCGGTGTGAGGCTTCCACGTGGCCAGGGCGGCGTCCTCGATGACGTCCCAGTCGACGTGGCTCGGGCTCAGCGCGTTCGCGCGGCCGGCCCACGCGCCGCCGGCGACGACGCGGATCACCTCGGCCGCGCTCGCGCCGACAGCGCGCGCGGCGGCGAGCGCTGTCGGCGCGAGCGGCGCCGCCGGCACGAGGAGCAGCGCGGCGTCGGGGTGCTCGCGATCGGCGGCCGCGATCCCGGCGAAGTCCGCGTCGCGATCGAGGCCGAGCAGCGCGGACAGCTCGGCGTCGCCGAGGTCGTCGAGCAGCACGGCGGACCAGCCGAGCGCCGCCGCGGCGTAGCGGATCGCGGCGAGGGCGTGCCCGGCGTCGTGCTGGCAATAGCGGAACGCACGCTCGCCGTACTTCCACGCCTCGCGCCAGTGGACGGAGCTCAGCCCCACGACGAAGCTCCCCTCGGGGAAGAGGCCCGCGAGGGCGCGGGCGGCGGCAGGGTCGAGCGTGGCGCGGCGCTCGAGCGCGTGGTCGCGGCTCACGTAGTGATAGAGACCGGCGGGCACGCCGGGCGCGCCGGCCAGGAGGAGGTATCCCTCGGTCGGGTGGAGATTCCCGCTCGAGGGGTTGCACCGGAGCGCCCAGCGCGAGCCCCGGGTCTCCTTCCAGGCGGAGAGGCCCAGCGAGAGCTCGACGAGGGCCGCGATCGACTCGAGATCGACCGCGGCGGTCGGCACGGCGCCAGGGCGGTAGAGGTCCCGGTACGCGGCGGTGAGCCCGCCGGCGCGGAGCGGCAGGAGGAGCCGCGGGGCGCCCTCGAAGGTGCGGAAGGGATCGGGCTGCGTGCTCCAGTCGAGGTACCCCAGC
This sequence comes from Sorangium sp. So ce176, assembly GCF_051519835.1. Classification (NCBI taxonomy): domain Bacteria; kingdom Pseudomonadati; phylum Myxococcota; order Polyangiales; family Polyangiaceae; genus Sorangium; species Sorangium sp. So ce176. The sequence goes on along the minus strand of NZ_CP150371.1, from coordinate 5,787,641 downwards.
GCGCGGGCATACCGATCGAGGCGGTGCTTCGTGCGCGTGTGATACGAGAGCGCGCGTTCAACGGGGGTTGTCGACATGGGCGGGTCGGGGCGCGCAGCGTAGCAGCGCCCCGGGGCGTCGCTACCGGAGGGGGCGGGCTGGTCCGTTGTCGATTCTCATCGCGCGCTCCGTGGTTCAACATCGCCCCCGCGCGCGTCCCCCGCGGCCAACGGCGCGCTCCCCGCGGCGCGTCCCCCACCGAGCGTTCCCCCGAAGCCCGAGCCCATGATTCGCCTCCTCGCGGACAGCCCCCTCCTTCTGCTCTTCCTCGTCTCCGCCGTCGGCTTCCTCGTGGGGCGCCTCCGGATCGGCGGCTTCCACCTCGGCGTCGCGGCGGTGCTCTTCGTGGGCCTCGGCGCCGGCGCCGTCGACCCGGCGCTGCAGCTCCCCGAGTTCGTGCCCGCCTTCGGCCTCGCGCTCTTCGTCTACACGGTGGGGCTCAGCAGCGGCCCGGGGTTCTTCGCGTCGCTGCGCCGCCGCGGCCTGCGGGACGCCGGCCTCGCCGCCGGCGCGCTGCTCGTGGCCGCCGCGCTCGCGGCGCTCGCCGGGCGCCTCGCCGGCCTGCGCGGCGCCGTCGTCGCCGGGATCTTCGCGGGCGCCACCACGAGCACCCCGGCGCTGGCCAGCGCCCTCGAGGTGATCAAGTCCGCGCCCGAGGCCGCGCGCGAGGCGCTCTCCAGCGGCGCCGTTGTCGGCTACTCGGTGACCTACCCGCTCGGGGTGCTCGGCGCGCTCGGGGCGATCGGCCTCTTCCAGCGGCTCTTCCGGCTGGATCCGGACGCGGAGGCGCGGAGCCGGCGCGGCGCCGGGGCGGCAGCGCCGCGCCTCACCAACGTCACCGTGCGCGTCACCCGCGACGAGGCGCTCGGCGCGCCGGCCGGCGAGATCCGGCAGCGGCACGGGCTGCACGTGCTCTTCGGCCGCATGCGCCGCGGCCAGCAGCTCGCGATCGCCACCGACGCGACAGTGTTCGAGCGCGGCGATCTCGTGGGCGTGATCGGGGGCGAGGACGACGTGAGCGCCGCCGCGCTCCTGCTCGGCGAGGCCACGACCGAGCACCTGGAGTTCGACAGGTCCCTCATCGATTTTCGCCGGATGTTCGTCTCCCGCCCCGGCGTCACCGAGCGGCCGCTGCGCGCGCTCCGGCTCCCGGAGCGCTTCGGGGCGATCGTCACGCGCGTTCGCCGCGGGGACGTGGAGCTCCTGCCCGACGACAAGACCGAGCTCGAGCTCGGCGACCTCGTGCGCGTCGTCGCGCCGCGCGAGCGCATGGAGGCGGTCGCGCGCTACCTCGGCGACTCGTTCAAGGCGATCTCGGAGATCGACGTGATCACGTTCAGCCTCGGGATCGCCGTCGGGCTGCTGATCGGCGCGGCGCCGATCCCGCTGCCGGGCGGGGCCCCGATCAAGCTCGGGTTCGCGGGCGGGCCGCTGCTCGCGGGGCTCGTCCTCGGTCGCCTGGGGCGAACGGGGCCGCTCGTGTGGACGCTGCCGTTCAGCGCCAACCTCACGCTGCGGCAGCTCGGCGTCGTGATGTTCCTCGCCGGCGTCGGCACCCGATCCGGCACCTCGTTCGCGCGCACGCTCCAGCAAGGCGGCGCCGCGGCGCTGATCGGGAGCGGCGCGGCGATCACCGCTGTCGTCGCCGCCGGGACGCTGATCGTCGGCCACCGGCTGCTCCGGATCCCGATGGGCGCCCTCACCGGGATGCTCGCCGGCATCCAGACGCAGCCGGCGGTGCTCGCGTTCAGCCTGGAGCAGGCGCGCAGCGACGCGCCGAACACGGGGTACGCGTCCGTCTACCCGGTGGCGACGCTCGTGAAGATCATCGCGGCGCAGCTCCTCGTGCGGCTGCTCTGATGGCTCGCCCGCAAGGCGGGTGAAATCCGCGCCGCGCGCGATCGGCCTCCCACGGGCGCCGCGCGGCGGCGGGCGGACATCGCAGGACACGAGGCGGGTACCGCGGTCGGCCAGCGCGCGGACGGCTCATTGATCTGCTCACGGTGGAATAATTCAGTGCTGGTGCTCGCGAAAATTTTTTGAAACATTGTGTGAGCCCGGGACTGGAAAGCAGTCACCCGGTTTCCTAGCGGTCGGGCGGAGGTGGCGGGACTCACGTCCTGCCGAAGAACGACTACTGCCATGCCCATGCCAAACATCCCGGACCCACCAGAGCCAGCACCGACAGCGCCGGCTCCATCGACGTGGAAGTCCGATCTCGTCTCAGGGTTCCTCGTCTTCTTGATCGCTCTCCCGCTCTCCCTCGGCATCGCCATGGCGAGCGGATTCCCCCCCATCGCAGGTGTGCTCACCGCCGTCGTCGGCGGCGTCATCGCCACCTGGCTCGGCAGCGCGCCCCTCACCATCAAGGGCCCGGCCGCGGGGCTCATCGTCATCGCGCTCGGCGCGGTGCAGGAGCTCGGCGGCGGGGACAACGCGACAGGCTACCGCCGCGCGCTCGCCTGCATCGTCGTCGCCGCCGCGGTGCAGATCGCCTTCGCGCTCGCGCGCGCCGGCGCCCTCGGCGACTTCTTCCCCTCCTCGGTGGTGCACGGCATGCTCGCGGCCATCGGGATCATCATCTGCTCGAAGCAGGTCCACACGCTCCTCGGCGTCGCCCCGACGTCCAGGGAGCCGCTCCACCTGCTCCTGGAGATCCCGGCGAGCGTCCTGCGGCTGAACCCCGAGATCGCCCTGATAGGCGTCCTGTCGCTCGTCCTCCTGTTCGGCTATCCGGCGGTGGCCAGGCGGACGCGGTGGACGCAGAAGATCCCCGCGCCGCTCCTCGTGCTCGCGGCCTCGATACCGCTCGCGTTCGCCTTCGACCTCGAGCACGAGCACACGTACACGCTGTCGGTGACGGACTCGGTCTACACGATCGGGCCGAAGTTCCTCGTCACCCTGCCGGGGAACCTGGCGCAGGCCATCACCTTTCCGGACTTCAGCCAGGTCGCCACGCTCGCGTCCATGAAGTATGTGCTGATGTTCTCCCTCGTGGGAAGCATCGAGTCGCTGCTGTCCACGAAGGCGGTCAGCTCCCTCGATCCCGAGAAGCGCCGCCCCGACCTCGACAGGGACCTGCTCGCCACCGGCGCCGGCAACCTCGTCGCGGGCCTGCTCGGCGGGCTGCCCATGATCTCGGAGATCGTCCGCAGCTCCGCCAACATCGGCTACGGCGCGAGGAGCCGGCTCTCGAACTTCTTCCACGGCGCCTTCCTCCTGCTGTTCGTCGCGTTCGCGCCGGGGCTCATCCACCGCATCCCGCTCGCCGCGCTCGCCGCGATGCTCACCTTCACGGGCACCCGCCTCGCGTCTCCCACGGAGTTCGTGAAGACGTTCCGCGTCGGCAAGGAGCAGCTCGTTGTCTTCGTCGCCACCGCCGCGATCACCATCGCGACCGATCTGCTCGTGGGGGTCGTGGTCGGGATCGCCGTGGAGATGTGCATTCACGTGCTCCACGGGGCGCCGCTCCGCAGCCTCTTCCGGCCCGAGATCGAGGAGAGCGTCGAGGGCGGACGGCTCGTGCTGCGCGTCAAGCAGGCCGCCGTCTTCAGCAATTACCTCTCGATCAAGCGGAGGCTCGCGCGGCACCGGGACGTCCCTGTCATCGAGATCAACTTCGCCGCTACCCGCCTGGTCGATCACACGGTCATGGCCAACCTGCACGACCTCAAGGCCCTGATCGAGCGCGAGGGGCGGGCGCTCTCGCTGTCGGGCCTCGACGACCACGGCCCGATGTCGTCGCACCCGCTCTCCGCGCGGAAGAAGGTGGCCTTCGCGACGGCGGTGAGCCGGTGAGCCCGGTGAGCCGCTGAGCCCGCACGGCGTGCGCGACGTGCGCGAAAGCTGCGCGTGCACGCCGCGCTTTTTGGAGCGATACTCGGGAGACGTACGATTGACATGAATGAACCAAGTGCGAAGTCCGGCGCAGACGAAGCTCCAGTAGAGCGCCTGCGCGCCGTCCTCCAGCACGCCGGTCACCTCCTGCCATCGCAGGGGCCCATCGGCGTGTTCGTCCACCACAACACGCTGCACGCGTTCCAGCACCTGCCGTTCCACGACGCGCTCGCCGCGGCGAGCGCGCTGTTCGAGGCAGAGCCGTACCTCTCCGAGGCGGAGTACCGCGCGCACATCGCGTCGGGCCGGATCGGCGACCAGGACGTCGAGGCGGCGCTCGCCGAGCGCTTCGCCGAGCGGCCTGACGAGCGCCGCGGGCCGCTGTCACGCAACGAGATCGAGCGCTTCGCGCTGCGCTTCCCCATCGAGGCCGCCACCGAGGCGGGGCTCCGGTGGCGCATCGCCGAGGCGGGAGAGACGCGCAGGCTGAGGCCCGACCTCCCGTCCGAGCCGCGCCGCCGGATCCTCGTCGGCACGGCGCGATGGCTCGTCGAGCGCCCGGAGGCCGCCGCGAGCCTCGTCGCCGAGGTCGGCTACGATCTGGAGGTCCGCGCCGCGCTCGCCCTCTGGGACGCGTGCCGCCGCGCGCCGCTGCCGCCGGCGCCGTCCGTCGAGGTGCCGCTCGCCGACCGCGTGGGCGTCGATCGATCCCACCGCGATCTGCTGCTCGCGCTCACGGGGGAGGATCCGGCCGGGCTCATCGACCCGCTCTTCATCCGGCTCCTCGGCGCCTACCTCGACGAGGGCGTCGCGCACTGGGCGATGCCGGACCGCGCGCAGGGGCTCTTCCGCGCGTTCCGCAGCCTCGTGCTGGAGGGCGCGATGCCGGCCGGCGCGCACCTCGCCGGGCTCGACGCGGAGCTCGGCCGGATGGGGGCGGACGCGTCGCCCGCGGCCGTCGTCACGGGCGCCCTGCGCGAGCTCGGCGTCGCGGAGGACCGCTGGGAAGGCTACGTGACGCGCGTCCTGCTCGAGCTGCCGGGCTGGGCCGGCATGGTCCACCGGCTCGAGCACACCCCGGGCGACAGGCCGCACGGCGCGCCGCCCGCGTCGCTGCTCGAGTACCTCGCGGTGCGCCTGACCCTCACCCGGTACGCCCTGCGCGACGTGGCGCGCCGGCGGCTCGGGTTCGAGGGGCCCCTCGCGGGGCTCGTCGAGCACGCGAGGCGCGCCGGGCCGCCGCCGCGCTCGCCCGACAGCGATCGCCCGTTCCTTCTGTTCCAGCTCGCGCAGCTCGCGGGGCTGTCGGTCGCCGAGATGGAGGCGCTCCCGCAGGCCGAGCGCGTCTGGGCGCTGGAGGTGCTCGAGGCGTTCGACGAGACGACGCGGCGGCGCCTGCTGCACGAGGCGTACGAGCATCACCACCGGGTCGAGGTGCTGCACGGCATCGCGGCGAACCTGCGCCGCCCGGCGCACGAGCGCGCGGTCCCGGCCCCCCGGTTCCAGGTCGCGCTGTGCATCGACGACCGCTGCGAGGGCCTCCGGAGGCACTTCGAGGAGCTCTCCCCGCGGCACGAGACCCTCGGCATCGCCGGGTTCTTCGGCGTGCCGATCCGGTTCCGCGGGCTCGACGACGCCGGCCACGTGAGCCTCTGCCCCGTCGGCGTCGAGCCCGCGCACGAGATCGTCGAGCGGCCCCGCGAGGAGGGCGCCTTCCATCTCCGGAAGGCGCGCCGCAGGCGCTGGGCGCGCTTCGTCCACACGCTCGGGCACGGGACCCGGACCCTCTCGCGCGGCCTCCTGCTCACGCCGACCCTCGGGCTGCTCTCCACGATCCCGCTCGTCGGGCGCGTCCTGTTCCCGACGGCGTTCGCGCGGCTGCGCCGCGCCCTCGAGCGCCGCTTCCTGCCGGCGGTGCCGACCCACCTGCACAGCCCGCACGAGGAGGGGGCTCCGGTGGGCAGCGGAGGGGCGCCCTTCACGGCCGCCGAGAAGGCCGCGAGGGTGGCCGCGACGCTCGAGATCATGGGGCTCACCCGCCGCTTCGCGCCGATCGTGGCGGTGCTCGGCCACGGCGCGTCCAGCGTGAACAACCCGCACCAGTCCGCGTACGACTGCGGCGCGTGCGGCGGCCGGCACGGCGGCCCGAACGCGCGGCTGTTCGCCGCCATGGCCAACGACAGGGAGGTGCGCGCGCTGCTCCGCGGCCGCGGCATCGACATCCCGGACGGGACCTTCTTCCTCGGCGGGATGAACAACACGACGACGGAGGAGATCGTCTTCTACGACGAGCACCTCGCGCCGGCGTCGCACCGCGGCGAGATCGAGGCGCTCGAGCAGGCCCTCGGCGAGGCGCGCAAGCGGCACGCGCACGAGCGCTGCCGCCGCTTCGCGTCGGCGCCGGAGCGCCTGAGCCCCGAGCAGGCGCTCGCGCACGTCGAGGCGCGCGCCGTGGACCTCAGCGAGGCCCGGCCCGAGCTCGGGCACGCGACCAACGCCGTCTGTGTGATCGGCCGCCGCGAGCTCACCCGCGGGATGTTCCTCGACCGCCGGGCGTTCCTCGTCTCGTACGACCCGACGCAGGACCCGACAGGGGCGATCCTCGAGCGCGTCCTGCTCTCCGCGGGGCCGGTCGGGGCGGGGATCAACCTCGAGTACTACTTCTCCCGCGTCGACAACCTCCGCTACGGCGCCGGGACCAAGCTGCCGCACAACCTCACCTCGCTGCTCGGGGTCATGGACGGCTCGCTGAGCGATCTGCGCACCGGCCTGCCGAAGCAGATGATCGAGATCCACGAGCCGGTGCGCATGCTCACGGTCGTGGAGGCGAGCGCGGCGACGGCCGCGGCGATCTGCGCGCGGCAGCCGGCGCTGCGCGAGCTCGTCGTCAACGGCTGGATCCAGCTCGTCTGCATCGACCCGGCGACGGGCCGGTTCGAGCACTTCACCCGCGGCGCCTTCGCGCCGTTCACGCCGCCGGAGCACCCGCTGCCCGCGGTCGAGCGGTCGGTCGACTGGTACGCGGGCAAGCGCGGCTTCATCCCGCCCGCCATCGTCCGCGCCGCGCTCCCACGGTCCCTGACGGAGGTCTCTTCCCATGCTGCCTGACGTCCTCCTCGGCAAGCTCGCCGCGGTCGCCGTGCTCTCGCCGGCGGTCGCGTTCGCGGCGCTCGGCGCCTACCTGCTCCTCCTGCGCACGCCGAGCGAGCGCGTCGTGTCGGGCGCCGTGCTGTCGGCGCTCTCGCTCTCGCTCGTCGCCTCGCTCGTCGCCTGGGGCTCGTCCGTCGTGGCGCCCTACACCTTCCTCTCGGTGAAGCTCGGGCACTGGTTCGAGATCCCGGGCTACGCGTTCGACATCGTCCTGCTCGTCGACCGGCTGTCGACGACGATGATGGTGCTCGTCTCGCTGATCGCGCTCGTCACCGGCAGGTTCTCTGTCGCGTACCTGCACCGCGAGCCGGGGTTCGCGCGGTTCTTCCTGCTCCTCGCGCTGTTCTCGGCGGGCATGCTGGCGCTCGTGTCCGCGGGGAGCATGGACCTGCTCTTCGTCGGCTGGGAGCTCGTCGGCGCGACGAGCGTGCTGCTCGTGGCGTTCTTCCACGAGCGCGCGGCGCCGGCGCGGGCGGCGCTGCGCGTCTACATCACCTACCGGCTCTGCGACGTGGGGCTGCTCGTCGGCGCGGTGCTCATGCACTCGCTCGCCGGCTCGGCCAGCTTCGGCGAGGTGTTCGGCGGCGCCCCGTGGCCCGGGTCCGCCGCCGCGATCAGCGCCTCCGGGGCCACGGCGCTCGCGCTGTGCCTGTTCTTCGCCGCGATGGGCAAGAGCGCGCAGTTCCCCGTCGGGACCTGGTTGCCGCGGGCGATGGAGGGGCCGACGCCGTCGAGCGCGCTCTTCTACGGCGCGATCTCGATCCACGCGGGCGTGTACCTGATGCTGCGCGCGGCCCCCGTGCTCGAGCGCTCGCCCGCGGCGAGCGCGGTGGTGGCCTGCGTCGGGGCGCTCACGGCCGTCTACGGGACGCTGGTGGGCCGGGTGCAGGCGGACGTGAAGAGCTCGCTCGCGTACGCGACGATGTCGCAGGTCGGGATCATGTTCGTGGAGATCGGGCTCGGGTACTACTGGCTCGCGCTGGTGCACCTCTTCGCGCACGCGTGCCTCCGGTGCCTGCAGATGCTGCGCGCGCCCGCGGCGCTCCGCGACGCGCAGGAGATCCGGGCCGCGCACGCGAGCGAGCCGCTGCCGCACCTCGCGATCGCCGCCCGCGTGCTGCCGGCGTGGCTCGTGCGGCGCGCGTACTGGGCCTCTCTCGAGCGCTTCCAGGTGGAGGTGCTGCAGCAGCGGTTCATCGCGGCGCCGCTCATGCGCCTCGGGCAGGTGATCGACGGCTTCGAGCGCCGCTGGGTCGCGGCGCTGAGCGGCCTCGCCGAGCGCGACGAAGGCCGCGCCGTCGGGGCGGGCGCCCCCGACGAGCGCGCGGGCGCGGCGGCGCCGGCGCCCCAGACGAAGGGAGCGCGGTCGTGAGCATGTTCCTGATCCTCTCGGCCACGATCCTCGCGCCCGCGCTCGCCGCGCTCTCGGTCTGCCGCGCGCGCAGCGACGCCGCCGCGCGGCGCATGGCCCTCGCCGGCGCGGCGCTCACCCTGGCGCTCTCGCTCGCCGCGCTCGCGCTGTTCCACGCGGCCGGCGGCGCCGCGGTCGAAGCGGTCGGCCCCGCCGTGCCGGTCCTCGGCGTGCGCCTCCGCCTCGTCCTCAACGGCTTCAGCGTCTCCCTGCTCCCGCTGCTCGGCGCCACGCTGCTCGCCCTGATCGCCGCGGGCCCGCGCGCCGCGCTCGATCGGCGGAGCCTCGCGGCGGTGCTCGTCACCGCGAGCGCCATCCTCGGCGTCTACTGCGCCGCAGACCTGGTGGTGCTCGCCGTGGCGTGGGTCGCCGCGTTCCTGCCGGGCGCGCGCCTCATCGCGCGGAGGGCCGCGGCCGATCAGCTGCTCCGGCGCACCTACCGCATCTTCCTCATCGGCGGCACGGCGCCGCTCGTCCTGGCGCTCGGCGTCATCGCCGCGCTCGCCGCGCGGCGCGGCGTGGCGCCGCCGTTCGACATCCAGGAGGTCGCCCGCGCGGGCGTCCCGGAGGCGTGGCAGTCGCCGCTCTTCGCGCTCATCGGCATCTCGGTGCTGATGCGCATGGCCGCGGTGCCGTTCCACGGCTGGCTGCCGGTGCTGCTCGAGCGCGGGCCGCTCGGGGTGACCGTGCTGCTCGCGGAGATGCAGGTCGGCGTCTGCGTGATCGTGCGCGTGGTGGCGCCGCTCCTGCCGGAGAGCTGCGCCGAGGACATGCCGATCCTCGCGGCGCTGGGGCTCTTCAGCGCCCTGCACGGCGCCATCCTTGCGCTCACGCAGACCGATCTCCGCCGGATGATCGGGTACCTCGTGGCGAGCCAGAAGGGGCTCGTGCTCCTCGGGATCGCGTCGATGAACCCGCAGAGCCTGAGCGGCGCGCTGCTCCAGAGCTTCGCCCTGTCGATCGCCGTCACCGGGGTGACGATGGTCGTCTGGGCGATCGAGGCGCGCACGGGCACCGCGGACGTGAGGGAGCTCGGCGGCCTCGTGGCGAGGACGCCGCGCATGGCTGCGTTCTTCCTCCTGCTCGCGTGCGCGACGATCGGGTTCCCGGGGGCGCTGACGTTCATCGGCGAGGATCTGCTCCTGCACGGGATCCTGCACGTCCACCCCGTGCTCTCGGTGCTGATGCTGGGCGCGACGGCGCTCAACGGGATCACGATGTTCCGCGCGTTCAAGCGCACGTTCCTGGGCCCGCTCCGCCGCGGGGCGAAGGGCGCCGCCGGCGTGGAGCCGCTCCTGTTCCGCGAGCGCGCGGTGCTGCTCTCGCTGCTGGTGCTGACCGTGACCCTCGGCGTCGCGCCGTCAGGGCTGCTCGCGCTGCACGCGCCGGTGGTCGAGCGGGTGCTCGCCGGCGTGAGCCACGGCGCGGGGGGCGCGGCCGGCTGCGATGGCGCCTGCGCTCAGGAGGGCGACGTCGCCCGGCTGGAGCGGATCTCGAGCGTGGCGACGTCGCCCTGACCTGCCCCGACAGACCCCTGCGCCGCGGGCCCGCGGCCGAGGACCTCGAAGACCTGCACGGGCCCCCTGGCCCCCACGAACGCGCGCTGCCCGCGCGGCGCGCACTGGAAGCCGGTGGCCTTCGTGTGGACCTCGCCGCTCACGAGGATCTCGTTCCGCCCGGCCGCGGCCTGGAGCTGGGCGGCGACGCTCACGACCTCGCCGAGCACCGTGCAGTCGAGCCGGCGGCAGGACCTCGATCCGAGCTCGGCGATGATGAGCTCGCCGGTCGCCACGCCGACGGAGATGCCGGGGACGAAGGCCGATGTCTCCCCGGCGCGGCGCGCCAGCGTCTCGAGCTGCGCGCGCACGACCAGGCAGGCGTCGAGCGCGCTCGCGACGTGCGTGGGGCCGCGGAAGAGGGCCATGACGCAGTCGCCGAGGAACCTGTCGATCATCCCGCCCCGCATCGAGAGCTCGAGCGCGATGACGTCGAGGTTCGCGTTCAGCATCCGCACCGTCTCCTCCGAGCGCTTGCCCCGGGCCGCGTCGTGGAAGCCGGCCAGATCGAGGAAGGCGACAGTGCCCTCCGCGACCTCGCACGCCCCGAAGCCGTCGGGGCAGCGGAGCCGCTCGACGGCGAGCGGGCTGGCGAACGTGCGCAGGAGGTCGTTCTCCCGGCTCGATCGGCTGTTGTCGCGCAGCTCGCGCACCTGCTTCAGCGTCTTCTCGATCGTGAGCTCGAGGTCCTTGAAGTCGATCGGCTTCACCAGGAAATCGAACGCGCCCCGGTTCATCGCGGTGCGGATGTTCTGCATGTCGCCGTAGGCGGACACGACGACCGCCCGCGCGTGCGGGGTCACGTCGCCGATGTGGGGCAGCAGCGTGAGGCCATCCATGCGGGGCATGTTGATGTCGGTGAGGACAACATCGGTGTCGGGGTGATTGCGGAGCTCGGCGAGGGCGCTCTCGCCGTCCTCGGCGAAGACGAAGTTGTAGATGCCCTCGCGGATCTGGCGGCGAAAGCACTGCTTGATCAGGGCGGAGACGTCGGGCTCGTCGTCGGCGATCAGGATCTTGGCCGGGCGCCGCTCGTTGCCCGCGGCCAGCGCGGCGAACGCGGCGGCCATCTCGCGCGCCGACCGGAAGCGCTGGGTCGGGTCCTTGGCCAGCGCGCGCTCGAAGAACCTGTCGAGCTCGGGCGACAGCCCGGGGACGAGGCTCGACGCGGGAGGGAAGGGCTCCGTGCAGATGCCCACGACCAGCCCGCCGAGCGTCTTCGCGGTGAACGGCAGCTCGCCGGTGAGCGCGCAGTACGCGAGGACGCCAAGCGACCAGAGATCGCTCCGGTGATCCACGACCGCGCCGCGCATCTGCTCCGGGCTCATGTACGTCGGCGTGCCGATGAGGCCGCCGCCGCCGGTGAGGCGCAGATCGTCGCTCTTCGACAGCATGGTGACCACGCCGAAGTCGAGGAGCTTCACGACCTCCTCGGCCTCGGTCCGGGCGAGGAACACGTTCCCGGGCTTCAGGTCGCGGTGCACGATGCCCGCGGCGTGCGCGGCCGCGAGGCCGCGGGCCGCCTGCGTCACGATCGACGCGACAGCCGGGAGCGGGAGCCGCCTCACGCGATCGATGCGGCGCTGGAGATCCTCGCCCTCGAGCAGCTCCATCGCGATGTAGGGCCGCTCCTCGTCGAGCCCGTGGTCGATGCCGTAATCGTAGATGTGCACGACGTGCTGATTGCGGAGCTGCGCGATCGACTTGGCCTCGCGATCGAAGCGCGCGCACGACTCCGGCGACTCCACGTGTTCGGCGCTCATCAGCTTGAGCGCGATACGCCGCTGAAGGCGCAGGTCCTGCGACTCCCAGATCTGCCCCATACCGCCGCCGCCGATATGCCGTATCAGCATGTACTTCCCGGCGATGATAGGTTCTGCCATGGCGGCCCCATGCTACAACGGTGGAATACGGGAGTCAATGGAGCAGCGTGCGCTCATCCCCGCGTTCTGCCCTACATCCATCCTCCACGCTCAGGGCTCGAGGATGATCGATATAGGGGCCGCGCGGCGGCCCGACCAGGGCCCTACGCGGCGCCGAGCTCCGGGCCGGGCGCGCGCTTCGGGAGCGTCACGATGAACTCGGTGGACTCCCCTTCTTCCGTCTCGAAGGTCAGCGTGCCCCCGTTGCCCTCGACGACGATGTTATGACAGATCGAGAGCCCGAGCCCCGTGCCCTCGCCCGGCGGCTTCGTCGTGAAGAAGGGGTTCATGATCTTGTCCCGGATCCCCGCCGGGATACCGACGCCGTTGTCATGGACACGGAGCTCGACACGATCGCCGAGATCGCGTGTCGTGACCCGGATCTGGGGTGAAGACCCCTGTCCGCGCGCCGCGTCTCTCCGGCGCACGGCGTAGCAGGCGTTGTCGACCAGGTTGATGACCACGCGGCTGATCTCCTGCGGGACGAGGCTCACCTGGCCGATGGACGGGGAGAGGTCCAGGTCGATCGATATCTCGGCGGACTGGGTGCGGACGCGGGCGCCGTGATAACCGATGTTGACGTACGTCGCCACGAGCGTGTTGAAGTCGACCTCCTGGCGCTCTCCGCGCTCGCCTCGCGAGTGGTCGAGCATCGATCGGATGATGCCCTCCATGCGCCGCCCGTGCTCGCCGATCTTCTTCACGTTGCTCGTCAGGTCGCCGAGCGCCTCCGTGAGGTACTCTTCGCGGTCGTCGTCGAGCTCCTGGGCGAGGGTCGATATGTCACCGCCGATGTCGTCGATGAGGCGGGCCGAGAGCTCGGCGAAGTTGTTGACGAAGTTGAGCGGATTCCGGAGCTCGTGGGCGATGCCGGCCGTGAGCGAGCCGAGCGAGGCGAGCCGGTCTTGCACGATCATGCGGTCCTGGGCCTCGCGCAGGCGCTTCAAGGTGGCCGCGAGCTCCTCGTTCTTCGCCTGCAGCTCTCGAGTGCGCGCCTGGACCCGCTGCTCCAGGGTGTTGTAGAGCGCGGCGTTCTCGAGCGAGATGACCGCCTGCGTCGAGAGCATCTGCAGGATGCGCATGCGGGCCGGGGTGAAGGCGCCCTTGACCAGGCTGTTCTCGAGGTAGACGATGCCGCGCCGGCCGCCCGGGCGGCCGAGCGGGAAGCAGAGCACCGAGCCGACCGCGTGGGCGGCGATGTGGGGGTCGCGCCCGAAGCGGGGGTTCGCGGCGGCGTCGTCGAGCACGACGCTCTCCTGCGTGCGCGCGACGTAATAGACGATCGAGGTGGGCAGACCCCGGCGTCCCCGGGGCGCGAGATCGGCGATCGGGATCGACTGGAGGACCTTGGCGTCCTCGTCGACGGCCTTCTCGCCCTCCACCACCCACAGGCCGCCCTGCTCGAGGAGCAGGTACCCGGCCTCGGCGCCGCTCGTCTCCAGGAGGATCTGCATCAGCCGGGAGAGGAGGCGGTCGAGCTCGATCTCGCGCGAGAGGTCCTGCGAGGCGTTGAGGACGCTGATCAGGTCGAGGACGCTGAAGTCGAGCTCTCGGCCGGCCGTCTCGGAGAACTTCGACGCCGCGAGGATGCCGGAGGCGACGTGCGGCACGAGCCCGGGGTGCTGCTTCTCCAGCGCCTTGGCCTTGGCGACCGCGCCCCAGCGCAGGTAGGCCTCGTGCGCGTCGCGCAGGTGCTGCCGCGCGAGCTTCTGGTCGCCCCGCGCGAGGTAGAAGCGCCCGGCGAGCTCGTGGGCGAGGGCGGCCTCGTGCTGGTAGCCGCTCTTCTCCGCGAGCTCGGCGCCGCGCTCGAAGGCGTCGCGGGCCGCGTCGTCCTGGCCGAGCACGCGCGCGCGCTCGGCGCGGATGAGGAGCAGCTTGTGCTCGTAGGTGGCCGGGCAGTGCTCGCGCCAGTTCTCGAGCTTGGCGATGTTCCGCTCCACGATCGCCAAGGTCCGCTCGCGCGCGGCTTCGTCGGCGTGGTCGTGGACAGCGAGGTGGGCGAGCGACTCGATGAGGGCCCAGGGGGCGGCTGATGCGCAGGTCTCCGCGACGACGAGGTAGGGTGCCGTGGCCTCCGCGAGCGACGCCGCCTGCTCGTGCTCGCCGAACAGGTAGCAGAGGAGCGTCTTGCAGAAGTGGTAGCTGAACAGCGCGCCGACGTCGCCGGCCGCCCGCTGCGCGGGGAGCCGCTCGGCCTCGACGTACGCAGGACCGGCGAGCACCACCTGATCGGAGGCCTTGCCGCGCAGGTTGAGCACCGTCTGCAGGTAGATCTGGTGCCAGCCGAGGACCATCGTCTGGCGGAGCTTCTCGATGACATGCGCGTACTGCTCCATGTCGGAGGCGAGCATCGCCAGATCGTCCCCGGCGAGGATCCGGGTCACGCAGAACGTCTCGGCGCACGCGGCGGCGTGGAACGGGTGGCCTGCCTCCACCGCGGATCGGTAGGCGTCCAGGAACATCGGGGAGAGCTCCTGGAGCGGCACCTTCACGTGCATGACGTGGAAGCCGCCGTACAGGTAGGTCTGCGCGCGGACCTCCTTGTTGCCCATCCGGTCGGCGAGGCGCAGCGCGAGGTGCGCGACGCGGTACGCCGCCTCGACGTTGGCGCCGCGGAGGAGCAGGAGCGCGTAGAACGTGAACCCGAAGGAGGACTGCGGCACGAGCCCGGAGCGCAGCGACATCTGGACCAGGCGGCCAATCGCGACGGGAAACAGGCTCATCCCGGCGATCCCGGCGATGTTGATCACCTGGTTCAGGATCACCATGCGCGCGCGATCGATCGGATCGCTGCACTCCGGCAGGCCGGCGAGCTCGTCGACCGGCCGGCCGTCCAGCGCCGCCGCGGCCTCGCGGAGCTCCCGCGCGATGTCCTCCGGCGCCGGGCTCTCCGGCAGCTCGACGTCGAGCCGCCGCAGCGCCTCGACGTAGGTCCGGATCGCGTCGGCGAGCCGGTGCTGCGAATAGTGGGCCTGCCCCTCGATCCGGAGAAGCTCGATCTCGTCGAGCACGCCGTGCAGCCGCGGCCGGACGGCCTCGCACAGCCCGTGCAACGCCTCGAAGTCGCCGTGCGAGAAGGCCGCCTCCGCCGCGACCAGGTGGAGGTCGCGCGCGAGCTCGTAGGCGTCGCTCCAGTCGCGCTCGCCGAGCAGCGCGATGCCCGCCCGGCCGTAGACCAGCGCCTGCTGCCCCGCGCCCGCCTCGAGCGCCCTCCGCGCCGCCTGCAGGTTGAGCCGCTCGAGCTCGGCGATCTCCGCCGGCTCGTCGATCGCCGCCCGCCCCTGGTTGAGCAGCCCCACGACGTCGAACAGGCGGCGCTCCTGCTCCTCCGCGGTCGCGCTGCGCAGGAGCCGCCGGCCGACGTCTCGGTGGAGGCGCGGCCCCACCTCGTCGTCCAGCATGGAGATCACGGCCTGCTGGATGCGGTCGTGCGCGAACCGGCAGCGGAGGCCTGGCCCCCCGGCCGCCATCTGCACCGCGGAGCTCACCGGATCGATCGGGATCAGGAGCCCCTCGGCCGCCGCGCTCCACAGGTCGCGGCCGACCTCCTCCAGGGAGCGGTCGGCCACGATCGCGAGGGTGCCGAGGTCGAACACGGCGCCGAGGCAGCCGGCCACCTTGAGCAGCTCCTGCGTCGCCGGCGGGAGCTGGCGTACCCGGCCCACCAGCAGCTCGACCACGTTGTCCGTGATCCCGCGCTGGCGGATGCGATCGAGATCCCACCGGAAGCCATCGACGCTGCGTTCGATCAGCCCGTCGGCATACAGGGACGTCAGGAACGCGCGCACGAAGAACGGATTGCCCGCGGTGCGCGAGAGCAGCAGCTCGGCGAGCGGGGGCGCGTCCTCCGGCGCGGCGTCGAGGGCGTCGGCGACCATGGCCGTGACGTCCCCCGGCCCCAGGGGCGCGAGCGAGAGCCGCTCCACGCGCGTCCCCTGCGCCTCGATCGCCCGGACCGTCACCGCGACGGGGTGCGCGTCCGTGACCTCGTTGTCCCGGTAGGAGCCGATCACGAAGAGCGGCAGATCCTGCGCCGTCGCGAGCAGCTCTTCGAGCAGCTTCAGCGCGTCGAGGTTGGCCCACTGGAGGTCGTCGAAGAAGATGCAGAGCGGGTGATCCGGCGTGGCGACGGCCGCGATGAAATCGCCCACCGCCTGGCTGAACCGCTGCCTCGCCTCGGTGGGGGGCAGCGCTGCCACGTCGGGCTGCCGCCCGAGCACGAACTCGAGGCTCGGGCACACGTCGATGAGGACCCGCGCCCGCTCGCCGAGCGCCTGCAGCGCCCGCGCGCGGAAGGCCGCGAGGCGCTCCTCGCTCTCGGTGAGGATCTGCTCGACCAGCGCGTGGAGGGCCTGCGCCAGCGCCGCGTACGGCGCATCGTTGTGGTACTGGTCGAATTTTCCAGCGATGAAGCTGCCCCGGCGCGCCGTGAGCGGGCGGTACACCTCGTGGATGAGCGCGGATTTCCCGACGCCCGCGTAGCCGGACACGACCATGAGCACCGCGCCCCGGCTCGCGCGCTCGAAGGCGTCCATCAGCCGCTCGAGATCTGCGTCGCGCCCGTACAGCTTCTGCGGGAGGTGGAAGCGCTCGGACCGGTCGTGGCGCGCGAGCGGGAACGGGGCCACCGCGCCGCGCTGGCGGAGCTGCTCCAGGCAGCCGGTGAGATCGGCGCGGATGCCGCGCGCGGACTGGTAGCGCTCGTCGGCGCTCTTCGCCATGAGCCTGAGCACGATGTCCGCGACGACCTCGGGGATCGCCGGGTTCAGCGCGCGCGGCGACGTCGGCTGCCGTGCGATGTGCGCGTGGACAAGCTCGAGCACGTCGTCCGCGGCGAAGGGGAGGCGGCCGGTGAGGAGCTCATAGAGGCTCACCCCGAAGGAGTAGTAGTCGGTCCGGTAGTCGACCGGCCGGTTCATCCGGCCGGTCTGCTCCGGGGACATGTACGCCAGCGTGCCCTTGAGCCCGCCGGGGCTCGTGAACGCGGTCGCCTCCTGCGGGAGCGCCGAGGCGAGGCCGAAATCGATGACCTTCACCCGGCCATCGGCTGGGCTCATCACGATGTTGGACGGGTTGAGATCGCGGTGGATGATGCGCCGCCCGTGGATCGCCTCGAGGACGCTTGTCACGTCGACGGCGAGCGTGAGGACCCGCTCGATCGAGAGGTGCCCCGCGATGTTCAGGGCCCTGAGCGAGGAGCCGCCGAAATCCTCGAGCAAGAGAGCATGGCGGCCGCCGTCCTCCGCGATGCCGTGGCTGCGGATGATGCCGTGCACGTCCTTGAGGTCGTCGAGGATCGCGTGCTCGTGGCGGAGCGAGGCGATCTGCGCCTGCGATGGGTGCTGCTCCTTCAGCACCTTGAGCACCAGCGGGAGCCCGTCCGACAGTCGCCTCGCACGATAGGCCGTCGAGCGGGCGCCGTCCCGGAGCCGCTCTAGAATCTCGCAGCCGCAGATCTCCATCGTCGCTCTCCTCTCTCGTCTCGCTCAGAGCCGCGCGCGCGTACCGAGCCCGCGGGCGCTACGGCCCGGCCCCCGCGCCGCGTGGAGCCGGTCTTTCGGATCGGCGGCGGGGCTGTCCGGGAGGTCGGGTAGATCGGGATCGTCGTCCGGGTCGGGGCCGGGATCCAGGACGAACGCGCAACGGGCCCACGCGCCGCCGGCGATCGCGGCCTGCGCCTCGGGCGCCCCCGGATGCCTCAGCGCGGCCTGCTCCTCGTCGGTGAGCAGCTCATCCTGCCGCTCGGCCACGAACGCGGCCTGCTTGAAGGGGTCGATGCTCAGCTCCGTGAGCAGATCGAACAGATGGTTCATGAGTTCTCCTGTGATTCAGTCGTCGCTGGATTGGCCTCTCGCGGGTCGGCCTGCGGGAGCCGACTCGCGCGGATATCGCGCCACGTGGGATCGAACGCGAGGAGCGCGATCGACTCGACGGTCATCCTCTCGTGCAGATTCGTCACCGAATCGAGGCTCTTCGTGCCATCGAGCACGGCGAGGCCGTCAAGCATCAAGTCGATGTCGCGCCTCGCGGAGATGAGTATCTTCCGGGTCTGCTCGATGACCGTATTCGCGTGAGGATCGTTCATGTGCTTCAGCCCGACAGCGATGAAGTAGCGCGAGACGAGATCCCCCGGGTTCTTCTCAATCCCGCTGATCCCTGTGGCGACCGACAGGGGGAAATTCCCGGCGCAGCTCATGAGCTTTGCGACAGGGGCGTCAACCAAGAGCCGTCTGTTGACGTCGAGCATGAGCCCGTTAAGCAGGCAGGCGCGCGCCTCGTCGAGCTTGCGGAGCATCTCGTCCTCGGGCAGCTCGCGCGCGATGAGTGCCAGGAGGCACGCCTTGAACGCGAAGGCCCAGGCGTACCGCGGGTTGAGCCTGCAGGCCGTCTCGAAGCTCTCCAGCCCCAGCGCCGCGGCGTCGACCCGCCGAGCAGCCGGCACCGCGGATGCTGGCCTGGGGCCCGGCAGCCCGCGCGGCGCGGCGCCGGCCCCCGCGGGGCTCGGCGCGCGGCCGTCGTCCAGCGCGAGCATCGGCAGCAGCCTGGGCATCACCTCGAGCCAGTACTTGTACGTGTACGCTGCGCCCTGGTGGGCGAAGGTCCAGGCGCTCCCTGGCGACAGCCTGGCAGCCTCGTCGAAGTACGCGAGCGCGCTGTCGATGAGCGCGTGCTGCTCGCGCCACTCGGCGAGCGTGTCGGCCGTGCCCAGCCTGTAGATCGCATGACTCCGGTGCGCGTCCGCCCAGTGCGCGTAGGCCCATCCGTAGTCGTGCCTCAGATCCAGCGCCTTGCCGAAATCCTCGCAGCTCTGGTCCCAGTCGTCGATGGCCGCCCGGGCGGCGCCCCGGTGAGCGTAAGCCCACGCGTACCCGCCGTGAATCGCGAGCGCCTGTGTGAAGCACTCGATCGCCTTGGTGTATTCGCCGTTCAGGCGGCGCACCTCGCCGTCCTGGGCGAGCTTCTGCAGCCGCGCGTTTGCCCCTTGGGTCGGCCGCGTACGGTGATTGTCTGTCATCGGATCTCCTCGTCAGTGCACAAGCGTTGGATTCACCCCCGGCGCGGCCTCGCCGTCATCCCAGCCGATGCGCTGCGCCTGCGACGGATGCTGCTCCTTCAGGGCCTTGAGCTCCAGAGCGAGCGCGTCCGAGCGTCGCCTCGCACGGCAGGCCGTCGAGCGGGTGCCTTCCCGGAGCCGCTCGATCATCTCCCAGCCGCAGAGCTCCATCGTCTTTCTCCACCACGACGCGCCAGGCACCCCTGTTCCCGCTCAGATCTGCGCGCGACCGCCGCAGGGGAGGCGAGATCCGGTCCACGGGTCTTGCGCCATTCGGCCGGGGGTCGGGAGCCTCGTCGGGGTCGGGGCCCGGGTTCGAAGGCGACGAGCCCGATGGCCTCGACGGACAGGCGTTCGCGCGACAGCGTCTCGATCGCCGTGCCTCCGCTGCCGGGCTTGTCGAGCAGGTCCAGCCCGAGGAGCATCCCAGCCGTTTGAGCCCCACGGTGACGAGATAGCGGCCGGCCCACTGGGTGCCAGTCGCGCGCCGCGAGGAGCCCGGGCGTCATGTCGGGCTGCTCGCGCGCGATGAGGGCGAGGACGCAAGTCTTGAACGCGCAGACCCACGCGTACCTTGGATTGAGCTCGCGGGCCTTGTCGAGGTCCTGAAGCGCCCGCGCAGCGGCGTCGTTGCCCTTGGAGCTCCGAGCCTCCGGCGCCGGCGTGGGGCCGTTGTCCAGCTCCAAGGCCGGCACCAGCCTGGGCATCACCTCGAGCCAGTACTTGTACGTGTACGTCGCGCCCCGGTGGGCGAAAGTCCAGGCGCTCCCAGGCGACAGCTCGGCCGCTCGCTCGAGGAGCTCGATCCCGCGGTCGATGATCGCGTGCTGCTCGCGCCAGTCCGGGGGCGTGTCGGCCCTGCCCAGCCTGTGGCTCGCATGTATCCGATGGGCTTCCCCCCAGCGCGCGTACGCCCATCCGTAGTCAGGCTTCAGCTCCACCGCCTTCTGAAAATCCGCGCAGCAGGGCTCCCAATCGTCGAGCGCCGCACGGGCGGCGCCCCGGTGGGCGTAGGCCCATGCGTACTCGCCGTCGATCTCGAGCGCCTCGGTGAACCGCCGGATCGCGTCGGTGTACTGACCGTTCTTGCGGCGCACCTCACCCTCCTGGGCGAGGCTCTTGCTTTGCTTACGCTTCTCTTTCCTGACTTCGCCTTCTTCTGCCATGAGACCGCCTCGTCAGTGCACAACCGGTGAATCCACCCCGCCTCCGGCGCCGCCGTCCCAGCCGATGCGCTCCAGCACCTCCGGGTCGACGGCCGCCCGCGCGGCCGGCGGCACGTACAGCGTCGAGACGTCGTCCACCGGAGCCGCCGAGAGCGCCGAGAGCGCCACCCGGTCCAGGCGAGGTGAGGCCAGCGGGTGCGCGGCCGCCTCGTAGATCACCACCTCGTGGGCGGCGGGGTAGCTCTGGCGCAGGCGCTCGCCGAGGGCCTCGAGCCCGCGGCGGATGCGCGCGGCGTCCGACGGATCGAAAACGCCGGCGCAGCCGACCCCGCCGATCTGGCACAGCACGAGCGGCGTGCGGGCGTCGACCGCCCGCCCCCGGATGAGGAAATCGGTCGCCTCGAAGATCTGGAGCCCGTCCCGGCCAGGATCCACCCCGAGATCGGCGAAGAGGCAGTCGATGGACGAGACGCCGGGCAGCATCCGGGCCGAGAACCCCTCGTCGCGCGCCTGCCGGACCGCCGCGTGCGCCGGGCTCGCGAGCACGCCCGGGTGCCCGTAGAACACAGCGCAGACCTTGAGCCCTTTGCGCACCTCGGCGAGGATGCGCTCGACCATCTCCGCGTAGATCGACCGCCGCGGCGTCTTGCCCTTCCCGTAGGGCAGCGACTCGGCCGCCGGGTTCAGGCTGCGCACCCAGCGCGCGGCCCACGCGTCCGCCACCGCGAAGAGCACGCGATCCGCCTGCTGGATCGCGCGCTGGGCCGCGAGGGTCGTCTGGCCGGCCCACTGGATGCCGATTCCCACGACGACGAGAGATCCATCGGTTGACATGCGCTCTGCCCCGTGCCGGCGTCCACGCGTCGGCCGCAGGGGCGATCCATCGCCGTTCCCCGGCCCCCATGGCTTCATGTCCCTCTTAACGTGACGTCGGCCCCGGATCAATCGAACGTGCGTTGACCCGCCAGCGCCGCCGGCGCGCTCGGCCCGGCCTGCGCGCGCCGCTGTCCTCGCGCGCGCTCACGCCGAACTTGCCTGCCCCGCGATCCGCATCGTCCACGCGGGACGGCCGCGACGTCGGCCCCGCATCGCGCGGACGCGGGCGCATCACCGGCCCGTCACGCGGGCGCCCCGTCGGCGCACGGATTGCTCCGGGGCGCACCTGGTGCGCGCGACCACGGCGCGGCGGCCGGGCTCAGGGAGAATCGATGCAGCCAACCGGGCGCATTTCGGCCAGAATTACCGCGAGGGCGGGCAGGGCCTGCGCCTTGCTAGCGCGCTTGATCCAGAAAGCGAGGAGGGTACGCCAGTGTCCGTAGCAGCCAGCCATAGCAGCCAGAACTCGGTCCATTCGGAGCCGCCCCCGCCGGTCTCGATCCCCGGTCTGCGAACGGCGATCGCCAACGAGAAGCTCCGGCAGTGGATCGCGGAGGTCGTCGCGCTGTGCCAGCCGGACAACGTGCACGTGTGCGACGGCTCGAAGGAGGAGTACGACGCGCTCTGCGAGCAGATGGTCAAGGCGGGCACGCTGATCCGCCTGAACCCCGAGAAGCGCCCGGACAGCTACCTCGCCCGCTCCGACCCGAGCGACGTCGCCCGCGTCGAGGATCGCACGTTCATCTGCAGCCGGCGCAAGCAGGACGCCGGCCCCACGAACAACTGGGCCGAGCCGCAGGAGATGAAGGCGACGCTGCGCCGGCTCTTCGCCGGGTCGATGCGGGGCCGGACGCTCTACGTCATCCCGTTCAGCATGGGCCCGGTCGGCTCTCCCTATTCGCACATCGGCGTGGAGCTCAGCGACTCGCCGTACGTCGCGGCGAGCATGCGCATCATGACGCGCATGGGGCGCAAGGTGCTCGAGGCGCTCGGAGACGGCGATTTCGTCCCGTGCCTGCACTCGGTGGGAATGCCCCTCGCCCAGGGCCAGAGCGACGTGCCGTGGCCGTGTAACGCGGAGCACAAGTACATCGTCCACTTCCCGGGAGAGCGGCTGATCTGGTCGTTCGGGAGCGGCTATGGCGGCAACGCGCTGCTCGGCAAGAAGTGCTTCGCGCTGCGCATCGCCTCGGTGCTCGGGCGCGAGCAGGGGTGGCTGGCCGAGCACATGCTGATCCTGGGCGTCGAGTCGCCGAAGGGCGAGAAGACGTATGTCGCCGCGGCGTTCCCGAGCGCGTGCGGCAAGACGAACTTCGCCATGCTCATCCCGCCGAAGGCGTTCGCGGGGTGGAAGGTCACGACGGTGGGCGACGACATCGCCTGGATGAAGCCGGGGCGGGACGGCCAGCTCTACGCGATCAACCCGGAGGCGGGCTATTTCGGCGTGGCGCCGGGGACGTCGGAGAAGTCGAACGCGAACGCGATGGCGACCATCCGGAAGAACACGATCTTCACGAACGTGGGGCTCACGCCGGACGGCGACGTCTGGTGGGAGGGGATGACCGACGAGCCGCCGCCGGAGCTCATCGACTGGCAGGGCAAGCCCTGGACGCCGGACTGCGGGCGCAAGGCGGCGCACCCGAACGCGCGCTTCACGACGTCCGCGTCGCAGTGTCCGTCGATCGACCCGCGCTGGGACGACCCGAACGGCGTGCCCGTCAGCGCGATCATCTTCGGCGGGCGGCGGGCGACGACGGTGCCGCTCGTGTACCAGGCGTTCAACTGGAGCTTCGGCGTCTACATGGCGGCGACGATCGGCTCGGAGATGACGGCCGCGGCCGCCGGCACCATCGGCCAGGTCCGCCGCGACCCGATGGCGATGCTGCCCTTCTGCGGCTACCACATGGGCGATTACTTCAACCACTGGCTGCAGATGGGGCGCCAGATCGTCAATCCGCCCCGCATCTTCTCGGTGAACTGGTTCCGCAAGGACGACCAGGGCAACTTCCTCTGGCCCGGGTTCGGCGAGAACATGCGTGTGCTCAAGTGGATCGTCGATCGCGTGCACGGCCGCGGCTTCGCCGAGGAGAGCCCGCTCGGCTGGATGCCGCGCTACGAGGACCTCGAGTGGCGCGGGATGGAGCGCTTCTCGAAGGAGCAGTTCTATCAGCTCATGGCCGTCGATCGCGAGGCGTGGAAGGTCGAGTTCGGGTCGCACGGCGAGCTCTTCGAGCGGCTCTACGACCGGCTGCCCAAGGAGTTCTTGCTGATGCGCGAGCTGCTCCTGTCGCAGCTCTGGCGCTCTCCGGAGCGGTGGGAGCTCGCGCCCGAGCGCTACCTCGACGAGCACGACGAGCACGACGACGCCGGGGAGCCCGCAGCGTAGCGGCGCTCCCGCGCGCGAGCCCCCGCGCCCGCGAGGCGGCGCGGGGGGCTCCTCCACGACTTCCCTCCACGCGAGCCTCCTTCCAGCGCGCATCTCCTGCGCCAGGGTGGTTCAGTTCCTTTCATCGGAGCGCTCTCTGAATCATTTCAAGAGCGCTGTTCAACTCGCCGCACGACTCGGCCGCTGGGCGGCTCCGCCGCGGTTGCTGCACGATTCCAAGGCTGCTGCGGTCCATTTTTTTGCGGGCCTGGACAGAAGCCGTGCATCGCTGTCGCTTCGAGTCATCATGGGCTGAGTTGGTCCCCGGACAGAGCAGCTCTCCGTGGTCGGAGCGCGCGGCGCCGCAGCCCTCTTCACCTCTGTTTGCGTTAATTTACGTTGGTTTGCGTTAATTTACGCTTGTTTGCGTCGGTCCGCGCCGGTCGCCAGAGGAACCCGGGACAACAGAGCGAGAGGCGAGACGATGATTGCTTACACTGGAAATAAGTACTGGATAGCACCTCTGTTGCTCGCAACGATGTCTGTTGCGTGTGTCGCGCAGGAGGACGATATCGCGGCATGGGAAGCCGATGGCAGCTTCGATCAAGACCAGCAGGGCGTCACGGGCGTGGACGCGGGGGAGACGCTCCTCGTCGGCACCGCGACCGTCGCCGGCACCACCGTGTCGCTGAACGCCGGCACGGTGGACGCCCACCCGATCGCCGCCGTCGCGTCCGGGGCGGTCGCCAAGCTCAAGGTCTACGTCGACGCGACCAACACGGCGACGACACTCCGCCTCGGGCTGTACGCGCGGTCGGGCTCCGCGCCGGGGGCGCTCGTCGCCTCGTGCAACGTCACCGGCGTCACGAACGGCGGCTGGAACGAGTGCGCCGTCTCGGGCGGCCCGAGCGTCACCAGCGGCACCACGTACTACGTGACGGTGCTCGCGCCGTCAGGCGGCAACCCCGTGAAGACGCGCAGGGCCGGCGGCGCCGCCACGTCCTACTGGAAGGCGGGGCAGGGCACCCTGCCGAACCCCTATGGCACGCCGGGGGGCAGCTTCTCCGCGGGCCTGCTCTCGTTCACGGCCGTGGCGGCGAGCACCACCACCCCGATCGACACGATCAGCTGCCCGCCAGGGTACACCGAGGTCTTCCGGGACGACTTCGACGGCACCAGCGTGGACACGACGAAGTGGACGATCGCGAACCAGAACACCAATGCTGACGCCGAGTACATCCGGCTCACGCACATGCTGGCCGCCAACGTCTCGGCCTCGGGCGGCACCCTGAAGATCGCGTCGAAGCGCCACTGCAGCGACCCGTATCCGACCCTCTCTCCCGAGAACCCGGGGCAGTGCGCCGGGGGGACCAACTACTACTCCGGCGGCCTGATCATGGGGAAGCGAGGCTACGCGGCCGGCAAGGGGATGATGATCTTCCGCGCCAGGATGCCCTCTCCGGTCCAGGGCTACTTCCCGGCGCTCTGGGCCAGGAACACCCATAGCTGGCAGACCAACACGTACGGGGAGCTCGACCTGGTGGAAAAATGGTGGGACCCGCTCACCAAGGGGGTCCACTCGGACGACGACCTGATGGCGCAGACCACGTGGATCTACGACGGGACGAACAGCCTGCACACGAACGGGAACGTCTTCGGTCCGTACGCCGGGTCCAGCACCGGATTCCACGTGTGGGAGGTCGAGTGGGACGCCACCGTGACGCCGGCGACGATCAAGTACTACTACCGCGACGCGCCCAGCTCCACCCGTCACAACATCCGCACCGTCACGTACAGCTCGGGGTGGAACGGGGCGATGACGGACGCGCTGATGAAGGCGGCCATCGACGACGCCGGCTGCAGCGCGGGCAACTGCGGCTTCCGGCCGTACGTCGACTTCGCCGTCCAGCCCGACACGCGCTATCACGTGAGCCCGGACGCGGCGACGACGTATGACCCGACCGATCTCGAGGTCGACGCCGTGATCACCTGCGACGGGTAGGCCCTCTGTCGCGCGCGGCGGCGCCGCCGTCACGCCGGCTCGTCGCGCTCGACGTCGATGTGCACGAGCACCTCGGCGTCGGGCTCGACGGCGAGGATCGCGTCGCGCGCGCGGTCGCTCCTCGCGTGCGCGCGGGCGAGGGGGATGTCGCCCGGCAGCTCGATGTGCACGTCCACGAACAGCGTGTGTCCGGCGACCCGCGTGCGCAGCGCGTGGTGGCCGAGGATCTCGCCTGCCGCGCGCAGGGCGTCGAGCGCGGCCTCGATGGCGCGGACGCGCTCCTCGGGGGCGCTCGTGTCGATGAGGTCGCGCACGCCGAGGCGGAGGAGGGCCCCCGCCGAGGTGAGGATGTAGAGGGCGACAGCGATCGACAGGACGCCGTCGACGCGGGTGAAGCCGGTCGCGTGCGTGACCGCGACGCCGAGGAAGATCGCGAGGTTCGCCGCGATGTCGGTGCGGTAGTGGACGGCGTCGGCCTGGATGGCGCTCGAGCCGGTGCGCGCGGCGACGCGGCCGAGGTACGCCACGAGCGCCGCGGTGACAAGCGCGGCGGCGGCCATGGCGCCGAGCGTGACCGCGGCGAGGCGGAGCGGCTCGGGCGAGAGCAGCCGCCGGACCCCCTCGACGAGCAGGTAGACGCCCGAGCCGCCGATGAGCAGGCCCTGGCCGGCGGTCGCGAGCGTCTCGATCTTCGCGTGGCCGAACGGGTGCGAGCGATCGGGCGCGGCGTGGGCGAGCTGGATGGCGAGGGCGTTCGCCGACGAGGCGAAGAGGTCGGTGAGCGAGTCGACGGCGCTCGCGGTGACGGCCATGGAGTGGCCGAGCTGGCCGGCGACGAGCTTGCCGAGGGCGAGGCCGCCGGCGGTCGCGGCCGCGATGCGGCCGGCGCGCAGCGCGGCGCGGGCGCGGGCGGCGGGGTCGAGGCGGCCGCCAGGGCCGCTGCCGGCGGCGGGGCCGCCGCTGCCGGCGGCGGGGCCGCCGCTGCCGGCCGGGCCGGCCTCCGCGCCCGGATCGAGGCGCGCGGCCGCGTCGGGGAGGGCGCCGGGGTCGGGGAGGGCGCCGGGGTCGGCGGCGCGCGCAGCGGGAGACCGTCCGCTCATCGCGGGCAGGCTACCCCGCGGCGCCCGCGCTCGTCATGCCCCCCGCGCGCCTCGACCCGGCGGCGCGCCTCACCGCCGGAAGGCAGGCGCATCGTCGACAGGCGCGAGCGAGAGCCCCATGATCAGGTCGTCCACGAACGTCCCGTCGTCGGCGCGCACGAAGCCGCGGCGCGTCCCCTCGTGCGCGAACCCGACCGAAAGGTAGAGCGCGATCGCCCGGCCGTTGTCGGCCCGCACGTAGAGCTCCACCCGCAGCACGCGCCCCCCGTCCGCGTCGCGGTGCGCGCGCGCCCACTCGAGCATCCGCTCCAGCAGCGCCCGGCCGACCCCGAGCCCCTGCGCCTCCGGGTGCACGCCGAGCCCGAGGATGCCCACGTGGTGCACCATCCTCGGCCTGAGCCGCAGCAGCGTCACCTCGCCGGCGAGGCCGACCCCCTCCAGCTCGGCGGCCAGGCACAGCGCCGAGCCGTCCGTCGCCGTGAGCCCCGCGCGATCCCGCTGCTCGGCGTAGGCCGCTGCGTCCGCCGGCAGCTCGTCCTCGTGCTTCACGATGCCGTGCCGCGCGCGCACGATCGCCCGCTCGAGCTCGAGCTGAGCGGCGGCGTCCTCGCGCGCGATTTCCCGGAGGATGCAGTGACGGCCGCCCCGGAGCGGGGCTCGACGCGGTTCCAAGCGCATGGTGGGCTCCGAGGCTAACGGCCACCGCGCGCCCTGTTCGAGCGGGAAATTCCCCTTTCGCGCTGGGACGTTCCCCTCCTCGCGATGGCGCCGACGGACGCGCCGGCGCCCGCCGGCTCACCCGAGCCCTGTCCTCGACAGACCGGGCAGGCGCGCGTGGGCCGGCGCCGCCTCGAGGAACCTGCGCCGCCTCCGCGGCCGCCCCTGTCGCGCGGCGGCTACGCCACGGCGCGGTTCAGGTGCGCGGGGGTGCCCGCCGCCGACGGGCGGAGCTCGACCTTGACCCACCCGGCCTCGCGCCGATCGAAGGCCTTGTAGGCGTCGATCGCGGACTCGAGCGGCGCCTGCTTCGTGATGATCGTTGTGGGATCGACCTGGCCGGTCTGCACGAGGTCGACGAGCTTCGGGATGTACTTCCTGTGGTTGCAGTTGCCCATCTGGAGGGTGAGGTTCTTGTTCATCGCCTCGCCGATGGGGAACGTGCGCGACGTCTGCGGATAGACCCCGATCACCGAGATCGTCCCCGCCTTGGCCACGCACCGGACGGCCCACTGCAGCACCTGCGACGGGCCGTCGCCGGCGCGGAAGGTGTCGCCCTTGGTCCGCGCGTCCGGGGAGATCTGCTTGACCTCCAGGTCGAACGCCTTGGCCTGCTGCTTCGCCTCCTTGTGGGCGGGGCCGTCGTGCGGCCGCTCGGCGTCGACGCCCACGGCGTCGATCGCCCGGTCCACGCCGATGCCGCCGGTGAGGCGCATGATCGCCACGAGCGGGTCCTCGGCGGAGAAGTCGATCGTCTCGGCGCCCTGCGCGCGCGCCATCTCGAGGCGGTCGGGGACCTGATCGATCGCGATGATGCGCCCCGCGCCCATGAGCTTGGCGCTCGCGATCGTGAACAGGCCGACGGGGCCGCAGCCGAAGATCGCGACGGTGTCACCGGGCTTGATCTCGGCGAGCTCGGCGCCGAAGTACGCTGTCGGGAAGATGTCGGAGAGCAGGATGGCCTGGTCGTCGCTGACGCCGTTTGGCAGCTTGACGAGGCCGACGTTGGCGAAGGGGATGCGCGCGAACTCCGCCTGGAGCCCGTCGAACGGCCCTGACATCTTGGGTCCGCCGAAGAACGCCGTGCCCGCGTGCTTGCCGTTCGGGTTCGCGTTGTCGCATTGCGCGTAGTACGCCGCGCGACAGTAAGAGCAGTAGCCGCACGCGATCGTCGACGGCACGACGACCCTGTCGCCCTGGGTCAGGTTCCTGACGTCGGCGCCGAGCTCCTCGACGACGCCGACAGCCTCGTGGCCGAGCACGGTGCCCGGGACCATCCCCGGCATCGTGCCGCGGATGAAGTGGAGATCGGTCCCGCAGATGGCGCTCGCCGTGATCCGGAGGATCACGTCGGTCGGCTCCTTGATCTTCGGCTCCTTGATGTCGTCCATCCGGATGTCGCCGATGTCGTGAAAGACTACCGCCTTCATGAGTGCTCGCTTTCTCCCTTCAGGGTTCTACCGGCGCGCCGGGCTGCCTGCCCGGGGGCGCGGCGCGCGGCGCGATGACAGAGGTCGTGCCTCCGAACGCCACTTTCTGTGCCGATCCCGTGCCAGCGCGCGCGGAGCGCGGTCAGGCGCGGACAGAAGAGCCATCGCTGTGCCAGAGCGATGGAGCGAGGGGGTGGGCGCGGCAGCGGCGAGTTGCCGAGTCTGGTGGCGTGAGCTGCTCCTCCGGGTGAAGCGTTCGTGGCAATTTGTCTCGGCTGTGGCCAGCTGGCGCTTCTTCGGTGGATGTGCTGGCACGCTCGGCTGATAGCCTCGGCGCATGTCCACCCTGCCGCCGGGGCCGAGCAGCAAGCTCTTGAGCCTGATCCGGTACCTGCGGGATCCCATCGGCTGCATGGTGCCGTTCGCGCGCAGGTACGGCGATCCCTTCTCGTTTCCCGGCAAGCCCCCGCTGGTGTGCACCGGCGATCCCGCCGGCATCAAGGCCATCTACACGGCGGATCCCGACACGTTCGCCCCGCTGTCGGCGGACCTGTCCGTGTTCCTGGGGCAGAGCTCGCTGCTCCTGCAAAAGGGCCCCGAGCACCGCCGGCTGCGCAGGCTCATGATGCCGCCGTTCCACGGGGCGCGCATGCGCGCCTACGGGGAGGCGATGTGCCGCCTGGCCGAGCAGCACACGGCGGACTGGAGGCCGGGACAGCCTGTGACGGTGTACGAGGTCGCGCAGCGGATCTCGCTCGACGTGATCTTGCAAGCCGTCTTCGGCGTGAGCGAGCCGGGGCGCATGGCCGAGCTGGCCGCGCTGCTCCTGGATCTCCTCGACGGGATCTCGCCGCTCATCGCGCTCTTCCCGTCGCTGCGGCGCGAGCTCGGCGGGGTCGGCCCGTTCGCCGCGTTCCTGCGGCGGCAGCGCCTCGTGCACGACCGGCTCGACGCGCTGATCGCGGCGGCGCGCGCGGCCGGCCCGCGCGAGGACATCCTGAGCCTCCTGGTCGAGGCGCGCGACGAGGACGGCCGGCCCATGAGCGACGAGGAGATCCGGGACCAGCTGATCTTGCTCGTGTTCGCCGGGCACGAGACCACGGCCATCTCCGTCGCGTGGGCCTTCTACGCGCTGCACCGGCCCGAGAACGCCGCGGCGCTGGAGCGGCTGCGCGCCGAGCTCTCGGTGCTGGGGCGCGACCCGGAGGTGGAGGCGCTGGACAGGCAGCCGTACCTCGAGGCCGTCTGCCAGGAGACCCTGCGCCGCTACCCGCTCGCGCCGGCGCCCGGCCCGCGCATGCTGCTGCGCCCGCTGGAGCTCATGGGCTACGCCCTGCCGGCCGGCGTGGGGGTGAGCGTGGCGATCGGGGTCGCGCACTTCCGCGAGGACGTCTATCCCGAGCCGCTGCGCTTCCATCCCGAGCGCTTCCTCGAGCGCAAGTTCACGCCGTTCGAGTTCGTGCCCTTCGGCGGCGGGGCGCGGCGCTGCCTCGGCGCGACCATGGCCGCCTACGAGATGCGGCTCTTGCTCGGCACGATCCTGCGGCGTTACAGGCTGCGCCTCGCGTCCCTGCGACCCGACCCGGGGAAGGTGCGCGCCGCCAACGCCGGGCCTGCGCACGGCGTGCGCATGATCGTCGAGGAGCGGCTGGCAGCGAACAGACAACCACGCTGTTGAGCGGTCCGACCCGGCCGGAGATGCGGTGTCTCGGGCGGATCCGATCACCGCCCTTCGCGCCGCAGACTCCCTGTCTGCCCCCGCGCCGGCGCCGCCGCGTGCGCCGCGAGCGCGCCCCGGACCGGGCCGCGATCGCGGCCGCCCGCCCGCACCGGGTCGGCCTCGCCGACCAGCACCGACAGGGCGCGCGCCTGCGTCCTCGCGGAGCCCGCCAGCGCGGAATCGCCGGCCTGCGCGGCGAGCGCCGTGAGCCGCCGCGCCACGCCGAGGGCCGCCGGCAGCGCGCCGGCAGCGACGTACGCGGCCGCGAGCTCCTGCAGCAGCCCGGCGTCGTCGCCCCGGAGCGCCACGGCCGCCTCCAGGTCGGCGATCGCCTCGCCGCGCCGCCCCTCGCGCGCCCGGAGCGCCGCCCGGGCGCGGTGGCCCTCGACGAAGCCGCGCACGTGGTCCAGCCCCACGGTGTACGTGCGCTCCGCCTCGCGCAGATCGCCCGCCCGCTCGTACAGCGCGCCGAGCCCGAGGTACGCCGGGCCGTACGTGGCGTCGAAGCGGACCGCCTCGAGGTACCGCGTCAGCGCCACGTCGGCCTCCCCGGCGGCGGCGCGCGCCCCGGCCTGGCGCGTCAGCTCGGCCGCCTGCGCCGTCGCCCAGCCGACCGCCTGCGCCGTCGCCCCGGCGGCGGCCTCCGACGCGCGGGCCGGCCCGGCCCCGTGCAGCAGCGCCGCGGTGAGCGCGACGGCGAGGGCGCGCGCTCGCCGCACCGCGCTCGCCGCTCCGCCGCACCGCCCTGCGCACACCGCCCCGATCGTACCGGCGGCCGACCGACCGGGCAATCGTGGGCCCGCGCGGCGCGCGCCGCCGCGCCGCCGCGCCGCCGCGTGGTCCCCGCCACGCCGCAGCGCGCTGCTCAACTTCGCGCGCCGCGCGCCTGCCCGGAAGGCAGCCGCCCGGCGCGAGTTCGCGTAGGATGCCGGGTCATGGGTGACGACCTGCGCTTCCCGGACGCGTTCCTGTTCGGCACTGCCGGCTCGGCCACGCAGGTCGAGGGGCACTGTGCGCAGAGCGACTGGGCCGCGTTCGCGCGCGAGCCGGGGCGCGTCCGTGGCGGGGACACGCCGGACGCCGCGTGCGACCAGCTCCACCGCTTCCGCGAGGACGTCGCGCTCCAGGCGCGGCTCTGCATGGGGGCCCACCGGCTCTCCATCGAGTGGGCGCGGGTCGAGCGGGAGCCGGGCGAGTTCGATCCGGCCGCGTGGGACCACTACCGCGACGTCCTCGGGGCGCACCGCGAGGCGGGGATCACCCCGATGGTCACCGTGCACCACTTCACCCTGCCGCGCTGGGTCGCGCTGCGCGGCGGGCTCCTCTCGCAGGAGCTGCCGGCGCTCCTCTCGCGCTTCGCCGAGCGCGCCGTCGAGGCGCTCGGCGATCTCTGCCAGCTCTGGGTCACCATCAACGAGCCCAACATGCTCGCCCTCCAGGCGCACCTGCTCGGCGTCTGGCCGCCGGCGCGGAGCTCGCCTGTCGAGGCTGTGCGCGCCCACCAGAACCTCTTCCGCGCCCACGCCGCCATGTACCGCGCCATGCACGAGGCCGCGGGCCGCCGCGGCCACTCCATCGAGGTCGGCGTCGCGCACCACCTGCGCGTCATCGAGCCGGAGCGGTTCGGGCGCCTCGCCGACCGCATGTGGGCGGCGCTCTTCGAGCGGCTGTTCAACGACGCGTTCGCGCGCGCCGTGTGCGACAGCGGCCTGCACGACTTCTTCGGGGTGAACTACTACAGCCGCGATCTGGTCCGCTTCTCGGCCGCGCACGCGCGCGCCGGGTTCCTCCGGCGCCTCGTCCCCGAGGGCTCCGAGGTCAGCGATCTCGGCTGGGAGATCTACCCGGAGGGGCTCGGTCACGTGCTCGACGCCTGGTGGCCCCGCGCGCGCGTCCCGATGTACATCACCGAGAACGGCATCGCCGACGCCGACGACGACCAGCGCCCGCGGTTCCTCGTGCGGCACCTCGCCGAGGTCGCGCGGGCGATCGAGCGCGGCGTCGACGTGCGCGGGTACATGCACTGGTCGCTGCTCGACAGCTTCGAGTGGGCCGAGGGGTACGCCCCGCGCTTCGGGCTCGTCGAGGTCGACCACGTGACCCAGGAGCGAAGCCCGCGGCCGAGCGCCGAGCTCTACGCGCGGATCGCGCGCGCGCGCCGCATCGACGCCGGCGGCGTGGGCGGCGCGTTGATGGAGGGCGGCGCCGCGCCCGCGTGACGGACAGCACCCGAGAGGCACGACCCATGCGCATCGCGCTGCTTTACCCACCGCCCTGGAAGATCCCCGCGCCCGGGGAGGCGCCCGACACGAGCGGCGACGGCCCGCCGGCGGATTACCGCGAGGGCGACCTCGACCCGGACTTCCACCAGACCCCCTACGGGCTCTTCTCGCTGGGCGCGCAGGCGATCCGGGCGGGCCACCAGGTGAAGGTGCTGAACCTCTCGTCGTACCCGTTCTCGCAGGTCGAGCGGATCGTGCGCGAGCTCGACGCCGACGTCTTCGGCCTGTCGTGCTGGACCGCCAACCGGCGCGGCGTGGCGCTCACCGCGCGCTGCATCCGGCGGCTCCACCCCGCGGCGCACATCGTCGTCGGCGGCCCGCACGCGACCCCGCTCGCGGCCGAGATGCTGCGCCACCACCCCGAGATCGACACGGTGGCGCTCGGCGAGAGCGAGCACTCGTTCCTGGAGCTCCTCGACCGCCTCGAGGCCGGCCGGCCCGCGCTCGGCATCGCCGGCACGGCCTACCGGGTCGACGGCCGCGTCGAGCTCGGCCCGCCCCGGGCCGCGATCGAGGACCTCGACGCGCTCGAGTCGCCGCACGACCACTTCGCCACGCACATCGTGATGACCTCGCGCGGCTGCGCCTGGGCCTGCACCTTTTGCGGCGCCGAGGCGACCTGGGGGCGCGGCTTCCGCGGCCAGTCGGTGCCCCGCGTGCTCGACGCGCTCGAGGCGGCCGTGAACAAGCTCCCTGTGAAGATGGTCCAGGTCAAGGACGACACCTTCACGACGAACAGGAAGCGCGTCATCGAGATCTGCCGCGGCATCCGCGAGCGCAAGATCTCGTTCCTGTGGAGCTGCGACACGCGCGTCGACGTGCTCGGCGAGGACCTGATCCGGGAGATGCGCCTCGCCGGCTGCCAGCGCCTGAGCCTCGGCGTCGAGTCGGGCTCTCCGTCGATCCTGAAGAACATCGACAAGAAGATCACGGTCAAGAAGATCATCGAGTCGACCGAGCTCGCGAAGAAGTACGGGATCCAGGTCCGCTACTACATGATGCTGGGCAACCGCGGCGAGACGGCGGAGACGTTCCGGGAGACGCTCGCGTTCCTGGAGGCGGCGAGGCCGCACCAGTACATCTTCTCGTGCCTGTCGATTTACCCCGGGACGCGCGATTTCGACGACGCCGAGGCGGCCGGCTGGCTCGAGCGCGACGTCTATTTCCGCGGCGACTTCCAGGAGCTCAAGACGCCGTTCGACGCCTCGGAGGAGGACACGGCGCTGATGAGCGCCTGGTTCGAGAAGAACAAGGGGCTCCGCGACCTCTACCGCGAGGGCGTGGAGGAGCGCCGGGCGATCCTCGAGCGGCTCGGCGATCACCACGCCGCGCACCTGGAGCTCGGGGTCGCCCACCTCGACGCGGGGCAGCTCGATCTCGCGGAGCGCCACGCCGCGCGCGCGCTGGAGCTCGGCTATCCGCTGCCGGGGCTCGCGTACAACGCGCTCGCGTGCGTCGCGGCGGCCCGGCGCGACTGGCAGGCGATGCAGGATCACTTCACGGCGGCGGCGAAGCGCGATCCGCAGCACGCCGTGCTCATTCGCAACGTGCAGGCGGCGCGGGCGTGGTACGCGAAGGGCGGTCCGGACCGTGGGCTGCCGCTCGACCTTGTCGCGCGCTGCGACTTCCAGCTCCTCGAGCGGACGGTGCAACCTGCGCTCCCGGGGCCGCTCCCGGAGGACTTCGCTGGTTGGCCGCCGGCCGCGGCCCGGCCCGCGCGCGCGGCCGAGGCGGGTGGCCGCGAGGCGGCCGCGCAGCGCGGGCGGCTCCGCGTCGTGCCGTCGTAGCGGCGCGGGGGAGCGGGTGAGCGGCGCGCGCGGGTGAGCGACGCGCGCGACGCGCCACCCACCGGTTCAATCCGTCGGGCCGCTACATCGGCGTTTCCACAGCACGGATTCCGTCGCGACGCGATACCGTCGTTCGCACACGGGTCCACGTGTCGACTTCGTGCGGTGCACCGAGTCGCTCATTGACACCTTGTTGTGGGCCTTGATACGACAATATTGCCGCTCTGTGTTCCGTTCGCGAGTCTCGAAGGTCGAGGTCGCGCGACGTTGTTGGGTGGTCCGCGTCGGGGGGCAGGCAGCGGCATCAGGGGACGGATCCGCCTTTGGGCGAAGGAGCGCTGCAATGAAAAAGTCTGTCAAGATTACAATCCTCGGGGCCATTTCGACGCTGAGCCTCGCCGCGTGCGATGCGGGCCCTGTCGGTCAAACAGGGGATTTCAGCGGTGAGAGCGGCGAGCGCGTCGGTCGGGCGACGCAAGCGCTGTCGGTGTGCGTGGACGTCCAGCGCGGCCTGCCCGGCGGCGCTGTCGAGGACACGTTCCTCGACGCGGCGGCGCCGACCCACGCGAGCGGCGATAGCCTGGTGCTGTACAGCGGCCTGTCGAGCGGCAGCGAGAAGCGCTCGCTCCTCAAGTTCGATCTCGGCTTCATCCCCGCGGGCTCGGTCATCGACTCGGCCACGTTGAAGCTCTACCAGATCTGGAGGAACGGCGAGAGCACGGTGCGCGTGCACCGGGTGAACGAGCCCTGGTCGGAGTCGACGGCGACATGGGCGAGCTCGGCCAGCAGCCATGACGCGGCCGTCGCGAGCACGATCGCGGCGCCCAGCCAGCTCGCCGGCTTCGTCACTTCGGATCTGACGGCGCTCGTCCAGGGCTGGTCCGACGCAGGGGACAACCATGGCATCGCGCTCGAGGAGGATCTGGTCCTGAAGACGGAGTTCAAGAGCAGCGAGGAGGCGAACGCGGCGAGGCGGCCGATGCTGAGCGTCTGTTACACGGCGCCGACCTGCGACGACGGCGTCCAGAACCAGGGCGAGTCCGGCGTCGACTGCGGCGGCCCCTGCGATGCATGTCCCCCGGCGGGCGTGAGGATCACCGCGCCAGGGCAGGCCTACGGGCACCACGGCGCGTGCGAAGGCTGGAACGGCTGCGGCGACGCGGCCACCTGCGCGCTCTGGGCGTGTGAGATCAACGGCTACCCCTCGCTCGTGTCGTACGGCGCGGACGCGCCGTGCACCGAGTTCGACAATTGCAACCTGTTCTACGCCCAGGGGGACATCGAGTGGAACTGGGGCAACTGGTGCGAGGTCCGCGGCGTCACCGACATCGTCTGCGGCGGGGCGGAGCCCCCGCCGGACCCGACCTGCGACGATGGCGTGCAGAACCAGGGGGAAGAGCTCGTCGACTGCGGCGGCCCCTGCGCCGCGTGCCCGGGCGGCGTGCCGATCACCGCGCCGGGGGAGGCCTACGGTCACCACGGCAACTGCGAAGGCTGGAACGGCTGCGGCGACGCGGCCACCTGCGCGCTCTGGGCGTGTGAGGTCAACGGCTACTCCCAGCTCGTGTCGTACGGCCCGGACGCGCCGTGCACCGAGTTCGACAACTGCCACCTGTTCATCTCCCAGGGGAACATCGACTGGAACTGGGGCAACAGCTGCGAGGTCCGCGGCGTCACAGGCGTCGTCTGCGCGAACTAGCTGAGCCCGCCGAGCAGGCGCGGGGCACGCGCAGCCGGGGTTCCGGTGGGCTTCGGGGCATGCTACCCGCCCTCCATGTCGTCGACCACAGACCACGGCCGGCCCGGCGCTGTCGCGGGGCCGGCCGCGGAGCACCCTGCCCAGAGCGCACGGGCGCTCAGCCACGCCGAGCGCTGCCGCACCCTGGCGGAGCGGGCCCGCGCCGCGACGCTGTGCACGATCGCGCGGGATCCAGCGGGCTATCCCTATGGATCGCTCGTCACGGTCGCCGTGGACGCGCACGGCCGCCCGTTGCTGCTGCTCTCGGCGCTCGCCGAGCACACGGGCAACCTCAAGGCGCGCACCGAGGCGTCGCTGCTCCTCGCCGAGCCCGCCGAGGGCCGGGCGGACCCGCTCGCGCTCGGGCGCATGACGCTGGTGGGCCCGTGTCGCCCGCTCGAGGGCGCCGAGGCGGCCGCCGCCCGGACGAGGTTCCTCGCGGCGCACCCGCGCGCTTCGTATTACGTGGATTTCACTGACTTTTCCTTCTATCGGCTCGACCCCGTGTCGATCCGCTACGTCGGCGGCTTCGGCCGGATGTCGTGGGTCGAGGCCGCCGAGTACGCGGCCGCCGAGCCCGATCCGCTCGCGCCCGACGCCGCGCGCATCCTCGAGCACATGAACTCCGATCACGCCGACGCCGTCCTCGCGTATGCGAAGGCGCTCGCCGGGATCAAGGACGCCACCGGCGCCTCGATGACGTCGGTCGACCGCTACGGCTTCGAGCTGGACGTCATCACGCCGGCGGGGCCGAAGGCGGCGCGGCTCGCGTTCCGCGCGCCGGTCACGACGACCGACGAGGTGCGCAAGGCGATGGTGGCGCTGGTGCGCGAGGCGCGCGGCCGCAGCGCCTGAGAGACGATCGCGATGGCGGGCATCGCGCTGGCCCTCCGCGACAGCGCCCGGCCGAGCGGCCGGCAGGGCGGCAGCGCCGTCGCCGCCATGGCGCCGCCACCCCCGGAGCGCCCCTCGTGCCCCAGCATTCCCCAGCACCGCGCTGATTTCGGCTCGCCGTTTCGCTGGCGCGCGCCTGGCACGCGCCCTGCCAACCGCGCGCCGCATGGGAAACGCCGACATCACCCTGCGTCACATCGCCCGACGGCGGCCCGGAGACCTGGCGCGCGTCTTTGCCCCCGAGCACCGCTCGGTCGAGGTCCTCGGCTGGATCGACACCCAGGTCACGAAGCTCGAGCGACGCCTCGACAAGGCGCTGCGCCTGCGCGTCGGCGGCGAGCTGCGCGTGTTGCATGTCGAGTTCTGCTTCGCGCTGCGCGACGACGTTCCGGATCAGGTCTTCGAGTATCTCGGCTTCCTCTTCACCGCGCTGCGCAACGAAGCACCCGGAGAGCCGGTGCCGCCCATCGAGAGCGTGGCCGTTGTCCTCTCGGGCCGGAGGCAGCGCTTGCCCGCGACGGGGAAGCGCCGCACGGCGTGGCCGGAGCGGCGGTTCAGCGGCACGCACTTCCGGATCGACGCGGTGTATCAGCGCACCGTGGCCGAGCTCCGGGCGCGCGGCAGCGTGTTCTGGCTGGTGTTCGCGCCGCTCGCCCGGGACGCTACAGCGGCGGCGATGCGGGAGGTCGTCGCCGACATCCACGCGCGGGCAGAGGCCGGCGAGGAGCGGAACGAGCTATATACAGCGCTCCTGGTCATGGCGGCCATCGACCCCTGGGGACATGATCTGCGGAAGGAGCTCATCATGCTGTTCGATGACAGGGAAACGGAGAAAAAGCTGCTCCGGAGCATGCCGATCATCGGCGAAATGATCCTGGAAGCCGAGCGGCAAGCGGCGCAGCGCGCCGAGAAAAGGGGTGAGAAGAGGGGTGAAAAGCGCGGCGAGAAGAGGGGTGAAAAGCGCGGTGAGAAGAGGGGTGAAAAGAGAGGCGAGCAGAAAGGAGAGCAGAAGGCCATCGCGGAGCTGCTCGGCCGGCTCTTCGCCCGGCGGGTCGGGCGCCGGCCGACGGCCGAGGAGGAGCGATCGATCGTCGAGCGCGCGCTCGCGATGGGACCGGGCGAGGTCGAGGACGCCTTGCTCGATCTCGACGCCGAAGCGCTGGTGCGCTGGCTCGCCGAGCCGAACCGCCGGTGACGCGCCTCCCGAAGCCGTGGGGCGGGCGCGCTCATGACCCACGAAGGGGGCGAGGATCCCGGACACCCGAGCCTGCCGCAGGCCTGGCGATACGCCGTCGTGGGCCTCAGCCTCGAGCTCGAACGGAGGCGCGGCGGCGCCCGTCACGCCTCGCGGCGCCGCGGGCCGCGCGGCATCGTCGCGCGGCGCGCGCGCGCCAGGGCGTGGTGGAGCCCGCTCTGGAGCGAGCTCAGCGTGACGATCTCCCGCAGGTCGATGCCGATGCCCACCATCGTCTGCGCGACCTCGGGGCGTACGCCCGTCAGGATGACCTCCGCGCCGAGCAGCTTGACCGCCTGAGCCGCCCTGATCAGCGAGTCCGCGACCTCGGCGTCCACCACCGGCACGCCGGTGACATCGAGGATCACCGTGGCCGCGCGCTGCGCGACCACCCCGTGCAGCAGCCGCTCCAGGAGCTGCTCGATGCGCACCCGGTCGAGCCGGCCGACGAGGGGCATCACGAGGATCCCCGCGTCGAGCGGGATGAGCGGCGTCGAGAGCTCCCGGATCGTCGCCTCCTGCGCGTGGATCATCTGCTCCTGGAGCGCGGCCCGCTCCGCCTCGGCCCGACGGAGCTCGGTCACGTCGTACCCCTCGGCGATCACGAGGACGCTCTCCCCCGACGCGCCGAGGATCGGCTTCATCTTCAGCTCGAGCGTGGCCGCGCGACCGCCCGGCCCGTGAACCTGCGCCTCGCACGAGGAAGGCGCGCCCGACGCGGCCTTCTGGACGCACGCCTCGATGTGCTCCTCCACGCCGGGCGCGTCGCCCCAGAACGGCGCCCGCCAGAGCGGCTCGCCGCGGCCGTCGTCCGGCCGGGCCCCGGTGAAGTCGGCCATCGTCCTGTTGACCTCGAGCAGGTCCCCCTTCGGGGTGAGCAGCCCGATGAACATCGACGTCTCGTCGAAGATCGCGCGGAACTTCTGCTCGCTCTCGCGGAGCGCCTGCTCGCGCCGGAGCTGCTCCGTGATCGGGCGCGAGAAGGCCGCGAAGAACTGCTCATCGCCGTTCTGGACGAGGTGAGAGCTGACCTCGACGTCGATCAGGTGACCGTCCTTGTGGACGTGCCTGGCGACGAAGCGGTGCGCCCCCTTGGCCCTGATCTCCTCGATGATGGCGGCGACCTCGTGCGCCGGCCGCGCGTCGATCTGGCCGATGTGCATCGTCAGGAGCTCGCTCCGCTCGTATCCCACGATGCCGGCGAAGGACGGATTGCAATCGAGGATCTCGCCGTTCATCCCGACGACGTGGAATCCCTCGATGGCCGCCTGCAGGATCAGCCGCGTCCGCTCCTCGCGGCGGCCCAGCTGATCGTGCAGTCTCTCGATCTCCTTGCGCAGCCCGGCGTTCTCCGCCCGGAGCCGCTCGATGCTGTCCTGCTCTGCCGCCACCTTCGCTCTTCCTTCCGTCATCCCCGCCGCCCGCCCGGTCGCTCTGCCCGGCGCAGCGAGACCTCCTGACACTAGCCGATCCTGGCGCGGGGCTGCGCGCTCGTCGCGGCGAGCGTGCCCTTTCGCGCGGTGCTCGCCGGCGAGCGGACAACCTGCGCCGATGGAGGGAGGGCTGCGCGAACGCCGTGAGCCCCCCGAGCGCTCGCTCCCCCTGCGAGCGCCGCGCCGCCGGACGGCGCCGCCTGGGCGCCGCGAGACGAGCGCCGCCGGCGCGGGGGCCCTGGGGGCGGGCCCGGGGCTGCGCCGATCTCGCCAGCTGCGCCCACGTGTCGCAGATGGTGTGGCCTGGATTACGCCTATTGAGTTTGAGTCAACTGGATGAATGTGGCTGCGATCACGCTGCTTGTTGACACCTGTCGTGACAGCGAGTCCAATGTTTGCTGCGTAACGCGACGTTCAGGAAACGCGAGACATGGGATCCCGTGACAGCACCCCTCGATGTGATCGTGCCGAGCTCGTGGAGCTCCTGGCTCGGACGCTCGGCAGCGCCGCGGCGGCGGAGGTCGTCGACCGGGAGGGGAAGAGGCTCGGGCTGAAGGACGCCAGCATGCCGATCGACACGGCGTTCGCGGTGCTCGACGCGCTCGCGGCGATGCCCGGCGTGATCGGCACCGCGGCCAGCGTCGCGCGGACCGAGCTGCGCGTCGCGGCGGTCCGGCGCCGGCTCGGGGAGCGGCAACGGCGGTAGACCCCGGGGCCCACGGCCGGGCCGCAGCGACGTGAGAGGAGACGTGAGAGGATCTTCATGGTTTCGGAACCAGCAAGTCGACCCATCCTCGTCGTGGACGACAATCCGGACATCCATGTGCTCATGGAGCGGATGCTCGTGCCCAGGTCGATCCACGATCCGGAGATGGTCCGCGGGCTGCACGCCCTCGAGTCGCGCCTGTTCGGCGCCGAGCCGCCCGAGGAGGCCTCCGACGTCCTCCACGGGCTCAGGTTCTCCATCGACTCGGCCCACTCGGGCAGAGATGGAATCGCCCTCGTCGAGGCGAACCCGAGCAGGTATTTCCTTGCGTTCGTCGACATGCGCATGCCGCCGGGCATCGACGGTATCGAGACGATCAAGGGGATCTGGAGCGTCGCGCCGGACATCTACACGGTCATCTGCACCGCCTACTCCGACTATAGCTGGGACGAGATGGCGAATGAGCTCGGGTGCGCGCCCAACCTGCTGATCCTCCGCAAGCCGTTCGAGGCCATCGAGGTCCGGCAGATCGCCGCGACGGTCGCGCGCATGTACGACTCGCTGTCTCGCGTGAAGGCGTCGGTGAGCAAGCTGGAGGAAGAGCTCGTGAGCGCCATGGAGAGCGTGTCGCAGGTCGAGGAGCGGTCGATGGCGCTCCTCGCCGAGATCGCCGACCCGTGCCTCCTGCTCGATCGCGAGGGCGAGATCCTCGGCGCGAACCCGAGCGCCCACGACCTGTTCGGCGTGGACGAGGAGCTGCTTTACGGGCGCGACGTCGCGTCGGTGCTCGTCGACGTCCAGGCCCCGCTCCCGAGCGCGCGCGCTGTCGCGCGGAGCCGGCTCGCCTGCTCTCACAGCCGCGCGATCGAGGCCAGCGTCACGCTGACCCCCGTCGGGTCGCAGCCCGGCGCCGCCGGCGAGTTCATCGCGCGGATCCGGGTGACCCCTCCGGCGTGAGCGCGCCGATCGGGAGCGGGCTCGTGACGAACATGCCGGCCGGGCCGCGCGTCACGACGAACCCTCCGACGGCGAGGCGCGCGTGCGCGACGTCCACCGTCCCGCGCGAGACGCCCGCCTCGAGCGCCATGGCGCGCGCCGAGGGGAGCCGAGCGCCCGGGGAGTGCGCGCCGTTCCCGCCTGCCCACGGCTGCCCGTCGCCCGCCGTGACGGGCCGTGGCCTCGACGCCGGCCCCTCTGCCATGGCATGAGGGCTCCATGCCCGAGCGAGCTGTCTCGATTTCCCTCTCCGACGGCAACGCGGTCTCGGGCGTGATCCACGCGCCCGCTGCGCGCGCGAAGCGCTCCGGCGTGGCCGTGGTGCTGGGCCATGGGGCCGGCGGCGACATGCACGCGCCGCTGCTGGTCGACGTCGCCAGGGGGCTCGAGGACCGCGGGCACACGGTGCTGCGCTTCAACTTCCCGTACAAGGAGCTCGGCCGGAAGGCGCCCGACCGTCGGGAGAAGCTCGAGGCGGCCTACGAGGCGGCGATCGCGAGGCTGCGGAAGGAGAAGCCGGAACGGCTGGTGATCGGCGGCAAATCGATGGGGGGGCGGATCGCCTCGCTCCTCGCGGCGCGGGCCGTCCCTTGCGATGGGGTCGTGTTCCTCGGCTACCCGCTGCACCCCGCGGGCAAGCGCGACGCGCTCCGCGACGAGCACCTCTCGGCGATCAAGGCGCCGATGCTCTTCCTCCAGGGGACCCGAGATCCGCTGTGCGATCTCGCGCTCCTCCGGCCGGTGCTGAAGCGCCTCGGCCGCCGGGCGCGCTTGCATGTGGTGGAGGGGGGCGATCACTCGCTCGAGGTCCTGAAATCGGCGGGGCGGACGCGGGAAAGCGTGCTCGCCGAGATCGTCACGGGCATCGAGGGCTGGCGCGTGAAGCGTGTCCCTGCGGGGAAGGCATGAGTGCAACGCCGTCGATGCGGATCGACGCGGCGGCGAGCACCCTCGGGCGCCCGACCCTCGGGTGGACGATGCGCGCTCCCTGTTGCCGCTCGTTCTTCACCACCCCGTCAGGGCGCTCCGCTGGGTTGCGCCGGCCCCGGCCGGCCCTGGCGGGTGAACGGAGCCACTGAACCGCTGGCCGGGGGGCTTTCCCCTCCAAATGGATGGAAAACTGCCAACTCGTTGGCAAGGCGCCACACCCGCCCACCGGATCTGCTACGTTGCCGCCGCACCCGGCGACGTGGAGCGGCCATCTGGCCGCGACGCGCGGACCTTCGATCCGTGGCTGAAGCGCCACCCGAAGGTCTTCGCCTAGCTGTTCACAACGGGCTGCGACGAGCGCGTGGCCGACGACACGCAACACGAGGAACAGAACCATGGCATTCACTCTTCCCGAGCTCCCTTACTCCAAAGACGCACTGGTTCCCCACATCTCGGCCGAGACGCTCGATTTCCACCACGGCAAGCACCACAACGCATACGTCACGAAGCTGAACGAGCTCGTGGCAGCGGACGCGACGCTCGCGGGCAAGAGCCTCGAGGATCTCGTCCGCACGACGACCGGCGCTGTCTTCAACCAGGCAGCTCAGGTGTGGAACCACACGTTCTACTGGCACAGCATGAAGCCGCAGGGCGGCGGTGAGCCCTCCGCCG
Organism: Sorangium sp. So ce176; assembly: GCF_051519835.1. NCBI lineage: Bacteria > Pseudomonadati > Myxococcota > Polyangiales > Polyangiaceae > Sorangium > Sorangium sp. So ce176. Next base: position 5,744,624 of record NZ_CP150371.1, on the reverse strand, counting down.
CGCTCCGTGCGGCGATCGAGGCGGCGTTCGGAAGCGTGACGTCGTTCAAGGAGAAGTTCAGCGCCGCGGCGGTCGGTCAGTTCGGCTCGGGCTGGGCCTGGCTGGTGAAGAATGGCTCCGGCAAGCTGGAAATCGTGCAGACGAGCAACGCCGGGTGCCCGCTCACGGAGGGCAAGACGCCGCTGCTCACGTGCGACGTGTGGGAGCACGCGTATTACATCGACCACCGCAATGCCCGGGCGAAGTACGTCGAGGCATGGTGGAACCTGGTGAACTGGGACCACGCCGCCTCGAAGCTGTGACCCACGCGCTCCCGTGACCCGGCGCCCGCCGGCAACGCGGCCCCCGCGGCGAAGAAGGCGGGCGTCCGGCACATCGCGGCTGTCGCCGTGAAGGCGGCGACGTCGCCGGGGTACGAAAGCAAGTCGTATGTGCTCCCCGGATTCATCGATCGATCCATCCGCTATCATCGGGGCCCGATGACCACCCGCTCTCAGAAAATCCTCGGCTGGACGCCCACCGTCCTGCTGGCCCTTTTCATGATCTTCGCCTCCGGTCTGGCGAAATTCTTCATCCGCGATGGCACCCCCGCCGCCGAGTTCACGAAGGCGCTCGGCGTCTGGGACCATCTCTACCTGATCGGCGCGCTCGAGATCATCGCCGCCGTTCTCCTTCTTGTTCCCCGCACCGCCACGCTCGGCTTCGTGATGATGGTCGGCGTGCTCGGCGGCGCGACGGCCACCGGCCTCACGCATGACGTCGAAGGCAACTGGCCGTGGTTCCCGTTCGTTCTCATCTTCGTGATGATGATCGGCGCGTACTTCCGCACGCCGGAGCTTCTCGCCCGCGCGCGGGATCCGAGGTCCGTCCCGAACCCCGGCAAGGCTGGAACGATCGCCTCGTGGGTCTTGACCGTCCTCCTGTCCCTCGCCACCCTGGCGAGCGGCGTCCTCCAGCTCATGCCTCCCCCGAATGCGGAAGGCGCTGCGTTCATCGAACGACTGGGCATCGCGCACATCGCCGTGCCGCTCGGCATCACGAAGATCTGCCTCGCGATCCTCTTCCTCATCCCGCGCTGTTCCGTGATCGCCCTCGTGCTCATGATCGGCTACTTCTCCGGCGCTCTGGCCACGAACATGACCCGGGGCTTCACGCTTCCGGAGTACCTGCCGCTGATCTTCGTGCTCGTTTTGCTCGCGATCACCGGCTGGATCCGCAACCCCGAGCTCCGGCAGCGCCTCCTCGGACGCCCCGTGTCCGTCTGAGGATTTTCATCGTCGCGGCGGCCATCGTGTCGACATGGGCGCAGGAGGCCAAGCTCACCTCCGACCGCACGGGCTCGTCGAGGGACTTCGGAGCGAAGGTAGCGCTCATCGGATCGGGCAACAGAGCCTTTCCGGCGGAGGGCACGGCGGGCTAGACTCGACGCCCGAGAGGCAATACCCCGTCGATGCGCTGCTTGCTCTGTCATCGTCGGATCGGCGCCGCCGCGAGGTGCCCGCTGCACGGCGACGCCGCGGCGCCGCCGCGGGGAGGCGCGGCGGAGGTCGCGCCGCACGTGGCGGGGTTCGATGGGCTCCGCCCCCTCGACGAGGGCGGCTTCGCCCGCGTGTTCGCGGCCTCGCGGCGCGAGGACGGCCTCGCTGTCGCGCTCAAGATCGCGCGCCACCGAGGCGATCCGCGCTTCTCGCGCGAGGCGGCCGCGCTCCGGCGGATCGGCCCGCCCGCGGTGCCGCTGCTGCTCGCCGAGGGCGAGATCGAAGGCGGCTTTCCCTACCTCGTCCTCGAGCTCCTCGACGGGGAGACGCTGGCGCGGTGGATGGAGGCGCTCCCCGGCGCGGGCGCCGCCGCGCCGGTCGACGCCGCGCGGCTCGTGGAGGCGCTCGGCGCCGCGGTCGACAGGATCCATGCGGCCGGCGTCGTGCACCGGGATCTCAAGCCGGAGAACGCGATGGTCCGCCCGGCGGAGGCGCCGGCGTGGAGGGTCGCCCTGCTCGATCTCGGGCTCGCGCGGCTGGGGGAGGGGCACGGCGCGACGGGGGAGGGGGGGCAGCCCACGCACACGGGGCTCCGGCTCGGCAGCGTGGTGTACATGGCCCCGGAGCAATGCCTCGACGCGCGCGATGTCGACGCCCGCGCGGACCTGTACTCGCTCGGCGTCATCGCGTTCGAGCTGCTCACGGGGCGTCCGCCCTTCGTGGGAGACGCGTCGGCTGTCGTCCACGCGCACGTCTCCCAGCGCCCGCCGCGGCCGTCGGAGCTCGCGCCCGTCCCGCGAGGCGTCGACGAGGTGCTGCTGCGCGCCCTGGCCAAGGCGCGGGTCGAGCGCTTCGGGTCGGCGCGCGCCTTCTCCGAGGCCCTCCGGGCGGCGCTCGCGGGCATCGTGGCCTCTCCGCCGGCGCGGCGGGTCGAACAGCGGCGCGATGGTCGCGACGAAGGGCAGCACGGGCTCGATGAAGGGCAGCGCGGGCTCGACGAAGGGCAGCGCGGGCTCGATGAAGGGCAGCGCGGGCTCGATGAAGGGCAGCGCGGGCTCGATGAAGGGCAGCACGGGCTCGATGAAGGGCAGCACGGGCTCGAAAAGGGCAGCACGGGCTCGAAAAGGGCTCGGAGGGGTCGAAAAGGGCTCCAGCGGGGCGGTGCACCCCCCCGGAGCCCCGGTGCACCCCCCCGGAGCCCCGGTGCACCCCCCCGGAGCCCCGCCGACTCCCGCCATGCCGCTGCGACGCCCGGTCCCGCCCCGCCGCGGCGCAGCCCCGTCGCGCTCCTCGCGGTCCGCTCCGCCGCGCCGATGGACCATGTCGTCGGCATCGCCGCCTCCTTCGGCGGGCGGCTCGCCAGGGTGCAGGACGGGATCTACGTCATCGCCTTTCCCGGAGCCGCCCGCCCGCGCGCCCGCGCCGCCCTCGCCGCGGCCCGGCGGCTCGTGGCCGCGCCGGACCACGCGACCTCGGTCGCGGTGCACGTCGCCGAGCTCCAGGTGCGCGAGGGCGCGGCCGGGATGGTCTTCGCGGGCCCCGCGCTCGCCCGGCCGGCGAGCTTCTGGCCCCCCGGCGCGGCGGCCCCGGTGGCCGTCACCCCGGAGGCAGCCGCCCTCCTCGACGAGGCCGCCGACGACGGCGCCGGCGCGGGCACGGCCCCGCCGGAGACCCCGGCGGCCGATATGCCGCTCCGGGGGCGCGACGAGCTCGTCGCCGAAATCCTCGCGCAGGCGCGCGACGCGTGGCGCGACGGCGCGCCGCTCCTGCTCACCCTGCTCGGCGACGTCGGCCACGGCAAGACGCGCGTCTGCGAGGCCGTCGCCGCGGCGCTCTCGGCCGAGCCGGGCGCCCAGGCGATCGCCGTCGCCGCAAGGCCGCCCGACGTCGCCGAGCCGGCGGGGCTCGTCCGCGCCCTGCTCCGCGCCGCGCTCGCCCTCGCGCCCGGCGCGGGCGCGCCCGCGGTCCGCGACGCGTGCCTCGCGCGGCTCGGACCCGAGCTCGGCCTCGCCGCGTGGCCGGCGGTCGCCCACGCGCTCGACGCCCTCCCCGAGACCGAGCCCGCCGTCGCCGCGGTCCTCGCCGCGCCGGGAGCGCTCCGCCAGACGCTGGCGCGCGCCGCCGGCGAGGCGCTCCAGCGGCTCGCGCGGGAGCGCCCGCTCGCCCTGATCGTCGACGACGCGCACCAGGGCGATCAGGCCGGCCTCGACGCCCTCGAGATCGCGACCCTCTCGGGCGCGCGCGCCCCGCTCGCCGTCCTCGTGGCGGCGACCCCGGCGCTGTCCACGATGCGGCCGAGCCACGGCGAGCGGGCCGCGCGCGCCCTCCAGCGGACGCTCCCGCCGCTCGACCCGGGCGCCGCCCGCGCGCTGCTCCTCGACAGGCTGCACCCTGTCGAGTTCGTGCCGGAGCCGGTTGTCGCGGGCCTGCTCGACGCGGCGCAGGGGGTGCCGCTCTTCCTTGTCGAGCTCGCCGCCGCGCTCCGGCAGGCGGGCGCCATCCGGAAGGTCCGCGGCGGCCCGGGGTGGTACCTCGCCGGCGACGCGATCGCGCCCGGCGAGGCCGCGCCGATCATGAGCCGCCTCGCGCGGCGCGCGCTCGCGGGCCTGCCGCCGCCGCTCGCGGAGCTCGCGCAGGTGTGCGCTGTCGCGGGCGACGCGCTCGCGATCGACGAGCTCGGCGGCCTCGTCGACGCGGCGGCGGCCGAGGGCGCCGTCTTCGCTTGCAGGGACCTCGATCCGGGCGTCGGCCTGTCGCGGCTCGCGCGCCGCGGCCTGCTGCGCCCCGCGGACGGCGAGCGGCTCGCGTTCGCGCACCCGCTCCTCCGCGAGGCGATCGAGGCGGAGGTGCCCGCGGCGCTCCGGCGGCGGCTGCACGCGATCGCCCTCCGCCGCCTGCTCGCGGCGCCCGCGGAGCGCCGCGCCCGGCTCGCGCAGATCGCGCGGCACGCGGCGGCGGCCGGCGCGCACGCCGAGGCAGCGGCGGCCTGCTTCGAGCTCGCCGAGGACGCCCGCCGGCGCCACCTCTACGTGGACGCGGAGCGGCACTACACAGCCGCGCTCGCGGCGCTGGCGGAGCGCGAGGCGGCGCCCGCGCACGCGGCGCCGGTCCGCGCGGAGGCCGGGCCAGCGCCGGAGCGCGCGGTGAGCCGGGCCGGCGTGCTGGCGGGCCGGGGGAAGGCCCGCTACCGGGTCCAGCGCCTCGACGACGCCGTCAGCGACCTCCGCGCCGCCCGCGCGATCGCCGAGGCCACGGGAGACGACGCTGCCGTCGCGGATCTGCTCCTCGACGAGGCGACAGTCCTCGACTGGTGCGGCGACTACGCGGCCTCGCAGGCGCTCGTGGACCGCGCCGCGCCCCTCGCCGCGCGCCTCGGGGACGCCGGGCTCGGGGTTCGCAGCGACGTCGCTGTCGGGCGCGGGCACTTCCGCCGCCAGGAGCTCGACGAGTCCGTCGCGCGCCTCGCGCCTGCGGCCCGCCGCGCCGAGGCGCTCGGCGACCACGAGAGCTGCGTGATCGCCTTGCTCCTGCTCGCGCCCGCGCTCGTCTGCGCCGGGCGCGTCGACGAGGCCGAGGCGCGGTTCGAGGAGGTCATCGACCGCTGCGCGCGCGCGGGCGACCGCCTGCACCTCGGCGTCGCCTTCATGAACCGCCTCGCGGTCCGGCTCATGCGCGAGGACCCGGACGGCGCCCTCAGCGACCTCCGGACCGCCGTCGCGCTCGCGCGCGAGCTCGGCAGCGCGTTCCTCGAGCTCGGCCCGACCCACAACCTCGCCGAGCTGCTCTACTGGAGCGGCGAGCTCGACGAGGCGCTGCCCCTCGCGGTCCGCGCCTCGGAGCTCCAGCAGCGGTTCTTCGGGGCGCGCCTCGTGCCCGATTACGCGCTGCTCGTGGCGCGGATCCACTGCGCGCGCGGCGAGCTCGCCGAGGCGCGGCGCCACCTCGACCAGGTGCTCGGCCACGCCGATGTCGACGCGCTGCCGCCGGTCACGCGGGCGCTTGTCCGCCTCTGCGCGCAGGTCGTGCAGGGCGGAGACGCGCCGGACGAGCTGTGGGACGCGCTCGTGGCCGAGGTGCGGGAGGCCTCCATGCTGAGCGAGCACATCGAGGTGCTCTGCTTCGCCGCGGCCGCCGCGCTCCGCCGCGGCCGGCTGGAAGCGGCGCGCCGCTGGCTCGGCGACGCCGCGGCGCAGACGGCGGGCTCGCGGTTCTGGAGCGGGCGGCTCGCCCAGCTGGCCGCAGAGCTCGACGCGCGGGCGCGGCCGTGAGCTCCGGTGGGGCGCCGACGTGGCGGCCGGAGCGACAATCGCCCTCCTCGTGTCGCGGCGCTGACCACGGCCCTCCTCACCTGGCCCCGGCGAGCGCGCGGCCCGCGACGGGCGATCCGCGTGGCACGCCGGCTGCTCGACGCCATGCACCCATGCGAAAGGCACGATCATGAACCGACGAACCGTCTGCCTCGGCCTCTCCTCGTTGCTCCTGACCGCGGGCCTCGGGCTCGCGGCCACCGTCTCCGGCGCGCCGCACGCGCCGCCGGTCCCGCTGATGCAGTTCGGCAACCACCTCACGCTCGACAGGCTCGGCTTCAACCTGCTCACGACCAACCGGCAGAGCCTCACGGCGCTCGTCAACAACCCGCTCAGGACCGAGTCGTTCGCGCCGAAGGCGGCCCTCCGCGGCAATGTCGTCGCCGGAGCGCTCCGGGGGCACCTCCCGGCCCCTCGCGGGAGCGCCGCCACGACCAAGCCGCTGAAGGACCGCTCCGGGAAGCCCGTCGAACCGGGGGCGCTCCACAAGGCGTTGCTGGATCCCGCCGCGCGCGAGGTGATGAAGGACCTCGTCGAGTGCGCGCTCGGCAGCCACCAGAGCGTCTCGTGGACGCCGGGGGCACAGGCGTGGGGCCCGACCGCCGAGGAGTCCGCGGAGGTCAGCCGCGCGCGCCAGCTCACGTGGCGCGGCGTCGGCGCCGGGCTCTGCCCCGCGTGGGCCGCCGGCGCCCCCGACGCGCGCTGCCAGGAGCTCGTGTCGGCCTGCCTCCTGACGAGGAACAACGCCATGGGCAGGATCGAGGACATCTCGATCCGGGGCGGCGCCATCGCGACGAGCCCGGCGGAGCTCCAGAGGTATCCGGAGCGGGAGGGGGCCTTCTTCGGCAACCTGCTCGACCCGGCCGCGCTGAACCCGACCGCAGAGAAGCTCTCCGTCGACCAGACCCGGCCCACGGTGGACGTGATCTACAGCAAAGCGTTCGTCTGCTCTCCGCCCGATACGCGCGCCCTGAGGGCGTTCGGCTGTGACCAGGGGACATGGGTGAACTGGATGTCGTCGCGCCTCTGCGCCGTCCCGGACCCGAAGGGGGGGAGTCATCATCAGGGCTGTGTCGCCGAGTATGTCGGCGCGTGCGGCGTGCGGGACGAGCAGCTGCCGCCGCAGGTCTCGCAGCACGTCTGCGCCCCGGAGGACCCGAGGCAGCACACGTACCCGAGCTGCACTGCGGGCGGCCGCGCGTGGGCGCACCCCGTCACTGTGTTCCTTCCGAGCGCCCCACGCACAGGCAGCGCGAGAGGTTGCTTGCCGCAGCCGCTCCCCGACGCGCGCTCCCGCCTCCTGTCCCCCGTCGTGGACCCGATGCCAATCCGCACCCGCCCGGAAGAGCTCCGGCAGGGCGGCGGCGCGCCGATCGCCCCGCGGTCGCCCGTCGCGCCGGCGGACGCCGCCAGGGTGCGCAAGGGCCCTCAGGCTCCGGCGCGCTGACGAGGCCGCCGTCGGCCTCGGCCGGCGGCGCTGTCGCTCCCCCGTCCTACCCGCCATCCTCCGCGCCCGGCGCCAGCGCCGTCCCGCACCTTCGCGCCGCTGCCCGGGCGAGCGATCTCGCCCCCTTGCTGCCCGCCGTCGACGCCCTCATCGCGCGCTGCCTGGCGAAAGCGCCGGACCAGCGCTGCCAGGGCGTCGCGCCGGGCTCGAGGAGGGCTATTGCCGCGTCGCTCATGTCACTCCCCGGTTGCGAGAGGGGTGGTATTGCCGAGACGCCCGGCCTCCGGAGGGCTCCGGGGGCCTGCCGCGGACGCAGAACCAGGGAGGGACTGGGCGGCGCGGCGCGAGCGATCCCGGATCGCGCGATCCGCCTCGTGGGCCTGTCGCGGCCGGGGGGGCGCTGTCGCCTCCGCGTCGCAGCCGACGGTCGTCGTGTCGCCGGGCAGGCGACACGACGCCGGGCCGACGCTGCACCCTGCGCGTTCCGCGCCTCGATTCCAGGGCATGGATCCGACGGAGAGGCTGGCATGTGCCGTGCTGAGGTGTCGTGCCGAGGCGCCGTCCCGAGGCGCCGCCCCGAGGCGCCGGAAGCGCCGAGGGACAACGCCGATCACCAGGGATGACGAGGTCGACGAAGCGATTCCCCCCGTCCTGCGGACCCGGGGAGAGCACGCGTCCGCCGCGTCGTCCAGGCCGCGGGGGCCTTCGGCCCAGCGCGCGGGCAGCCGCGCCTTCTTTGTGAGTGAAAAAAAGGAGACAGCTATGAAATACAGCGCCGTCGTCATGTTTCTTGGTTCGTTGCACCTCGCGGGGTGCGCCGTCGACGCCGAGCCGCCCGTGGACACCGGCATCGAGGCGGTCGGCCCGGTCGCGGAGGCCGAGGAAGCCTCGGATATCGGACAGGCGGAGAGCGCGCTGGGCACCGGCGAGCGGCTCTATTATCATGAGACGTTCAAGGTCCGCGGCTGGGTCGTGGAGGAGACCCACTACGAGGTGCTCCCGCGATCGGGCAGCCGGAAGTGCAGCCCCGGCTATCAGCGGTCCGATATCGACGTGATCCACCGTGGAAACGGGGATTGCTCGTTCGACAAGTGGCTGAGCCCTGGCGATCCGACCGACTGCGGCGCGAGCATCCGGGTCAAGCGCAGCGCGGGAGGGGACAACATCTGGAACGGCGAGTGCGAGGTGTCGATCTTCGAGAAGCCGATCCTCACGCGCAACAACAGCTGCGTGTCCCATTGCGGCGGGGCCGCCCTCGAATGCCAGTGCGACCCGCTGTGCCTCTACTATGACGACTGCTGCTCGGACTTCACGCTCGCCTGCATGAGCGGGAGCGGCCGTCCCTGAAGCGATCCCGAGGGCGCCGAGGCGGCTCGTTTCACGAGCGCGCTCCGGCGCCTTGGGTCGCCGGAGCGACAGGCGTCCGGCCCGCTGTCGCCGCGCGGGCCACAGGGACGCCGCGGCGGGGGCTCGGGATGGCGCGCGAAACGGCCAGATGACGCTGGCGCGACGCGTGCAATTGCGCGGTCGCGAGGAGGCAGGGGACCGATGGATCGCCCCGGCTCCTCCTCGTGAAAGGCGCAACGATGAACCGACAAACCGCTGCTCTCGCCCTCACTGCGTCCTCCGCCCTGTCCCTCGCGGCGAGCCTCGCGCTCGCGCACACCGGCGCCGACGTCAGCGCCGCCGATCTCGGCCCCGTCGATGGGTCGCTCCTGAGCACCCCGGCGACCGTGCGGATGATGGTGTTCGGCAACCACCTCCCGCTCGAGATCCTGGGCGGCAACCTGCTCACAACGAACCGGGACAGCCTCGAGGCGCTCATCGAGAGCCCCCTGGCGACCGCGTCGTTCAGGCAGGGCACGCTCCACGAGGCCCTGCTCGATCCGTATGCGCGCGAGGTGATGCAGGCCCTGGTGGAGTGCGCGCTCGCGAGCGACCAGAGCGTCTCGTGGTCTCCGACGCCGGAGGAACGCTCGGCCCTCGCCGACGCGGCGGGCGCCTCGGGGATCTTCGCTGGCGGCTCCTCGTGGACGTCGCTCGAGTACGGCGTGCGCGCGCCGAGAAAGGACGTGATCATGTGGCATGGGAGCGCCGGGCTCTGCCCCGACTGGCACACCGACAAGCCTTCCGAGGCGTGTCAGGAGCTCGTCTCTGCCTGCCTGCTCGCGAGGAACAACGCGTTCGGCGCGACCGTCGACATCTCGATGATATGGCAGGCGCTCGCGCCGGAGGGCTCGGATGTGGCCGCGCCGAGCCCGGAGGCGCTGGAGGAGGCCGCGCGCTTCCCGGTGCGGGAGGGCGCGTTCTTCGGCAACCTGCTGGACCCCGAGCAGCTGAACGAGCGGGCGGAGGTGCGCCTCGACAAGGAAAAGGGGTACGAGATCGCGCGGCCGGCGCTCGACAAGGTGGAATTCGTCTATGAAGCCGCCTTTTTCTGTCACCCCTCCGATCACTCCGCCGTGTTCTTCGATTTCGTTCGTTACGCGAGCGAACGCGCCTGCGTCAATCCCTATGGCGAGACAGCGGAAGGCTGCCTGGCCAGGCATGTAGGCGCATGCGGTGACTACCCGAGCGGCGACGAGGCGCGGATGGGGCCAGCGGACGTATGCCAGCAGGAGATCAGCGACCCGCTGACGGGCCGGAAATTTTACGGCGACTGCGGGTTCGGCGTGTGGAAGAACCCCATCACCGTGTTCCTGGAGGAGGACTGCCGGATCAATCCCGCCGTCTGTGCGCTGGGGGACGAGGATCTCGCGCCGACGCTCGGCGACTGGGCTCCTCCTGTCCTGTCCTTCGAGGACAGATGCGATCTCTTCCCGGCCGCGTGCTCGATCGTGAGCGGGTCGTTCCAGGAGGAGCGCTATCCCGTCTCAAGGCCGCTCACGGAAGCGGCCACGCCCGCCGTCCGCGTCTCCCGCTAGCCTCGAGCGCCGCCCCCTCGCGGCGCGGGACCCCCGGAGCGCGAGCCTGCCCGCGCCATCGCGCGCTTGCGTTCCGCCGCGAGCTCGGGCGATCTCGTCGCAGCATGGCGGCGACAACGAAGCCTCACGACCTCACCGGCACCCTCGCCGACGAGGACCCGAGCGCCTCCGACGACCTCGCCCCCGGCACCCTCGCCGGCGACTTCCTCGTCGAGGAGGCGCGGAGCCACGGCGGCTTCGCGGTCGTCTACCTGGCCGAGCAGCTCGGGACGGGGCGCCCGGCCGCGCTCAAGGTCCTCCGGCGGCGCCTCGCCGCAAGGTCGCGGATCCTCGAGCGATTCCAGCAGGAGGCAGCGGCCCTGCGCCGCCTCGCCCACCCGCACATCGTCGAGATCCTCGGCGCGGGGGACCTGCCCGACGGCAGGCCCTACATCGCGATGGAGTGGCTCGAGGGCCGGACGCTCCGGCACGAGCTCCGCGCCCGCGGCGCGCTCTCGGCCGCGGAGGCGCTCGCCGTCGTCGAGGAGGTCGGCGGCGCGCTCTCCGCCGCGCACGCGCTCGGGATCGTCCACCGCGACGTCAAGGCGCAGAACATCATGGCGATCCCGCGGGGCGGGTGGTTCACGACGCGGCTCGTCGACTTCGGGATCGCCAAGCTGCTCGAGCCCGAGCGGCTCGACCGTGGGCCGATCTTCACGCAGAGCAGCGTGCTCGGGACGCCGGGCAGCATGGCGCCCGAGCAGATCGCCGGCCGCCCCGTGGACGCGCGGACCGACGTCTACGCGCTCGGCCTGCTGCTGTACGAGCTGCTCACCGGGCAGCCCGCGTTCCAGGCGGACAACCTGATCGAGCTCGAGGAGCTCCAGCTCTTCGCGCCACCGCCGCGGGCGGGCGATCTCGTGGCCGTGCCGCCGGCCGTCGACGCCGCGCTCGCGCGCTGCCTCCAGAAGTCGCCGGACGCGCGCTACCCGGGCGTGGACGCGCTCCTCGCCGACCTCCGCGCGGCGCCGCTCGCGGCGCGGGACGAGGCCGCCGTGAGCGACGCCGCGGCGCTGCACGTGGGCGTGAGCCTCGACGCGGGGGACGAGCTCGACGCGGCGGCCTTCGACGACGCCGAGGCGGTGCTCGCGCTGGCCCGGCGCGCCGCGGCCGACGCGGGGCTCGTCACGGTCGTCGACGGCGGCGGCGTGCTTGTCGGCGCGACGACGCTCCCCGGCGATCCGGAGGGCGGCCGCGCCGCCCGGGCCCGGCTCGTCCGCGCGGCGCGCGCGCTCGAGGCGACCATCGCCGCGCGGCCCTCGCCGAGCCCGGCGGTCCAGGTCGCGCTGGTGCTGCACGCCGCGCCCGCGCGGGTCCAGGGCGCGAGAGGACAGCAGCGGTTCCAGGGCGGGGAGCTGCTGCGCCTCGACGAGTGGACAGCGGGGTGCTCCCGGAGCGGCCTCGTGATCACGCCCGCGGCGCGCGCCGGAACCGACGAGCGATGAGCGACGAGCGATGACCGACGAGCGATGAGCGACGAGCGATGAGCGCTGTCGCCTCCTACGCGCAGGGCAGGATACGCAGCACCTTGATCCTGGTCCTCGTGCTGCCGGGCGCGACGAAGGCCGCGCTCCCGTCGGGGAACGCGACGAGGTCCTGGTAGCGATTGCCGAGCACGTCGACCTTCAGCGGCTCGCCTTCGGCCTCGCCCGTCGCGCGGTCGCGGGTCTGCACGTACAGCGCGCGCGCCGGGTCGTTGCGGGCGATGTCGCCCGCGGCCGTGGTGCTCTCCCAGGCGGCGATCATGCGGGAGCCGCCGTAGGCCGCCAGGTGAGGCGCGCGGTGGTTCAGGCCCGCGTCGCTGGCGATCGTGAGGTCCTGGTCGGCGGCGCCGCCCGTGAAGTGGAGCAGCCGCACGTCCGCGAGCCCGTTCGCGCCCGCCGGCTGGCCCGGCCGGATGTTGCTGGCCGTGAGCCAGGTGCCGCCGCCGACGGCGGTCACGAGGTTTCCCAGGTTCGAGTACGCGAGATCGACAGGATAGATGGTCGTGTAGCTGGGCGCGAGCGCGATGCGGTTGTTGTTGTCTGTCTTGCACACCGTCACGAATTTGCCCGCGCGCTCGTCCCAGAGGATGCGCTCGTAGCCGCTGTGGCTGCAGCCCCAGTCGAAGCCGTCGCTCCGAAGCGCCCCGGCCGCGTCGACCACCTTCATGCGATCTCCCTGGTGGATGTTGATACAGCCCCCTTGCGAGACGCTGAGCGCGGCGCCGAAGTAACCCGCGTAGCGCGCGCCGTCGAAGGCGATGCGGCCGTGGTGAGCGTACCACCAGATCATGGTCACGTTGGGCCCGGTGGGGCCTGTCGAGTAGGGCGGCAGCGCGGCGCTCGAGCTGGTGAGCTTGGTCGCCCAGGTCTCGCTCGCGCCGTCGAAGCGCACCATGTACATGTCGTGACAGGGAATCGGGGGTGACGGAGGCGTGCCGCAGAGGTTCGCCGGCGCGCCGCAATTCAACGTTCCGCCGCCCTCCGCATCGCGGGTCAGCAGCAAGACCCCGCCGTCGTCGTCGGCGTGCAGATCGGAGAAGTCGTTTGCGGGCAGGCCGATCGGGGGGCCCGCCACCTGATCGTCGCGGTCGAGCTGGATGACGTGGACCTGGTCGTCGTCGCCCATCCAGGCGAGGCGCGCGCCGCGGGACGGCAGCGGCGAGATGACGAGCGGCATCAGCGCGGCCTCGTCCTCGTTGTTGATCACGGGGATCCCGACGTCGATCTCGGTGATGCGGATACGATCTCGGGTGACGCCGCACGCGCCCGGGCCAGGATCGCCGCCCGCGCCGCCGCCGCCCGCGCCGCCGCCGCCGCCCGCGCCGCCGCCCGCGCCGCCGCCGCCCGCGCCGCCGCCGCCCGCGCCGCCGCCGCCCGCGCTCGCCCCTCCGGCGCTGCCGCTGCTCGCGCTGCTGGCCCCCCCGCCGGTGCCGCTGCTGCTGGTGCTGCTCGTCCCTCCGGCGCTGCCGCTGCTCGCGCTGCTCGTCCCTCCAGGGCCACCGCTGCTGGTGCTGCTCGTCCCCCCGGAGCCGCCGCTCGCCGTCGAGCTCGACTCTCCCACGCAGGCCGCGGGCCAGGTGGCAAGAACAAGAGACGAGACGACCCGCAGGGTTCGTAGGGACATCTCGTCAAGCTACAGCTCGGATACCTCGCATCACAAGGATTTCATGAAGAGCAGAATTGCGCACGGCGTTCGCTCCCCTGGCCGCACCGCATCTCAGCGCGCCTTCAGAACACCTTCAGCACCCGAGCCGCCGCACGAGCTTCCCGCCGTGCGCTCGGCTGGGCGCGAGAGGGAGCGCGGCGAGCGCCGGTCCCACGCCGCGTCGTCTCCGTGGCAGGCTGCGGGCCGCTGTCGCCTCCGCGTCGCAGTCGCCGAACGCGCTTGTCGCCTGGCGGGCGACACGTCCTCGGAACGGGGCGGCTCCGCTCCTCGCGGCGGGCCTCGACCGCACAAAGCCGAGCGGCCGCGGAGGCGGCACAAGTCGTGCTGAACGCGATGAAGGCGCGATGAAGGCGCGATGAAGGCGCGATGAAGACGCGATGAGAACGCGATGAAAGCGCGATGAACCCGATGCGTTGCTCCTGCGATCCGGCGTGCACGACGTGCGGCGACCGCTGCCCCGACAACGCGGCGGCCTGCACGCGGCAGCGCGCCGCAGCGGCAGGGGCGCGGGCTCACCCGAGGTCGCCCGCGTCCGTGCTGGTCTCCCATCCTTCCAATCGAGGTGCGTTCATGTCGAGGCGTGAGCATGGCGGCCCGTGCGCGCGGGGCGCTCTGATAGCTGTCTTCCTTTGCCTTCTGCTCGCGGCCTGCTCGCAGAAGGACACAGCGCCTGCGCCGGTGCGAGGCGCGCCTCACAGCGCGGCGCTCGGCTACCCGCGCGGGCTCTTCTGGCGTGAGCCGGAGAAGCTCGATCGCGTCGTCGCCTCGGCGGCCCACATCCTGATTGCCGTTCCCTCCGACAAGCCCTCGCGGACGACGTTGTGGATGCCGGTGCGGCAGGTGAGCAGGACGCGCGCCGAGGCGCTCCGCATCGCGCAGGAGGTCCTGGAGCAGCTCGCGGACAGGCCCGATCGATTCGGCGAGCTCGCCCGCCGTACCTCGGACGACGAGGCCTCGGCGCCCCACGGCGGCGAGCTCGGGCTCTTCCGCGTGATGCGGCTGTCGCCGCCGATCGTCGACGCCATCGCGGCGCTCAGGCCGGGCGAGATCTCGCGCGTCGTCGAGACCGAGCTCGGGTTTCATGTCCTCCTGCGGAAGGCCGCCCCGGAGCGGCCCAGCCGGCTGTCGGCCCAGCGCATCCTCATCGGCTACCGGGGCGTCCAGGCGGAGGGGCTCCGGCCTGGGCGAGGCGATCGGACGAGGGGAGAGGCGCTCCGCCTCGCCGAAGAGGCGCGCGCGCTGGCCGCCGCGGCGCCCGCCTCCTTCGACGAGCTCGTGCAGCGCACCTCGGACGCGCTCGACGTGGCCGGAGGAGGCGACATGGGCGCCTGGTCGACCCACGAGCTCGGCGCCGAGCCGCTCCTCATGAGCGTGCTCGGGCAGGCCGCGGAGGGCGCCGTCACCCCTGTCATCGACACCCGGTGGGGGTTCCAGGTGCTGCGGCGCAGCGGTCGCGTGGAGCGGGAGGAGCTCGCCGCCTCCACGATCGTCATCGGCCATCAGGGGGTCTCGCCGCGCTTCCTCTCGCGCCCAGCCGAGCGCACGGCGGAGGACGCGCGGCGGCTCGCCGAGGAGCTCGCGCTGGAGGCCGGCGGAGCGGCTGGCAAGTTCGAGGAGCTCGCGCGCGCTCACTGCGACGCTTGGCTGTGCGGCGGGCCCCCCGCTGTCTGGACGCAGGGGAGGATGCTCCCCGAGATCGAGCAGGCCGTGCGCCGGCTCCGGATCGGCGAGGCCAGCGCGGCCCCTGTGGAGACGTTCCTCGGCCCCGTCCTCGTCCGGCGCGAGGACCCGGCGCGCCACGCGCTGCGCGACGAGGATCCGCGGCGCGCGCCGACGACGACCCGGTTCCCCGACTCGAGCCCCTGGCAGATGGCCGACTACGTCCAGAAGCTCGACGGGCCGCGCCTCGCGCTGTTCTCGCGCCAGTTCGAGCGGCACATCACGGACGTGATGCAGCTCGCGGAGGAGGAGCGGGCGCAGCTCGCGGCGATCCTCGCGTCGCTCTCGTCCACCCTCGAGCGCTGCGCTCCGGAGGAGCGCGGCGCGCTCATCGAGGCGGCGGAGCGGGAGGCCGCGCTCGTGCTCGGGAGCCGTCGCTACGCAGAGCTCATCGCGGCGCGGGAGCGATGGTTCGAGGCGATCACCAGGATGTGAGGCGGCGGCTCGGCCGCCCCTCGCAGCGCGGGCTCCGCCCGCGAGAGGACACGCTGTCTCGTTCAGAAAGGAGAGCTGGATCCATGTTGAAGAAGCTGGTCATTGGCGCCCTCGGCGCCGTCGCCCTCGCCGGGGCGCTCGTCTCGTCGAACGCAGAGGCAACCTGCACCATCGACAGCGACTGCAAGCGGCAGTTCGGCTGCGCGTCGTGCAACACCGCCTATGCGCTCGGGATCACCGGCACGGCGTGGCAGGGCCGCTCGGCGACGGACATCAACGGGGCTCGAACGTCGTACCGGACCCGCCGCACGACGGCGGGCAACGGCGGTGGGCTGACGGTGGAGG
The DNA here is from genome assembly GCF_051519835.1 of Sorangium sp. So ce176. NCBI lineage: Bacteria > Pseudomonadati > Myxococcota > Polyangiales > Polyangiaceae > Sorangium > Sorangium sp. So ce176. Next base: position 5,728,780 of record NZ_CP150371.1, on the reverse strand, counting down.
CCACCGAGGTAGGGAGCTCGTTCCATACAGTCTACGGCAGCATCGCGTGCTCGGGAAGCACGACGTCGGAGCTCATCGAGCTCCACGAGACCGGCTCTCGCACTGTCTTCTGCCCGCCGTCGATGTCCCCCGTGCGCGCCGACACGAGCATCCATTTCCCTGACGAGCTCTGTCCTTTCGACCAGATCTGCGCCTTCAACTGAGCCGGAGGCGCGCCCCGGGCAGCGCTCGTGCGGCGTCGCGCCGCGCGGGCACTGCCGGCCGCTCCTGAGGGACCACGATGCTGCACGGGATCGACGGACTCGGCGTCGCCACGACCGCCATGGCGGTGCTCCTGCTCCGCGCGCTGCCAGCCGCCGCTGTCGCGCTCGTCTCGAAGGGCGTGAGCGCGGGCGACCGGGCGGTGGTGCTGCTGCTCTATGCGGCGCTCGCCGCCTGGGTAGGCCGCCTCGCCCCCGTGCACATCGAGCGGCTCGCCGTCCTCTGCGCTGCGCTCGGGTACTGGGTCCTCGCCGCGGCCCTCGTCGCCGCGCTCGTGCGCGCCGGGGCGTGGCGGCGCGTGCCCGCCCCGGCCGCCCTGATCCTCGTCGCCGCCGTGTGGCTCGCCGCCCCTGCGGCGCTCCTGACCGGGCCCGCGCGGGCCGCCGTGGTGCTGGCGGGCGTCGACGGGATGTTCTCGATCTACAGCCTCGTGCGCGACGGGGACCCCCGAACGCCCCTCCGCGACAGCCTGTTCTTCCTCCTCGTCGATCCGACGCTTGTGCTCTCGCAGCGCGCGCGCCGCGTCGCGGCGCCGGGGCTCAGGCGCCGCGACGCGGCGCGCCTCGCGCTCGGCGTCGCCGCCGTCGCGGCCAGCGTGGCGCTCGCCCTCGCCGCGGCGCCGCTCCTCTCCGGCCCGCGCGGGCTCGCTGTCGAAGCGCCCCTGTACGCGCGCGCCATGGCGATCGCCGGGATCATGGCGCTCTCGTTCTATGCCGGTCACTCGGGGGTCGCGAGCATCCAGATCGCGCTCCTGTCGATGCTCGGGTTTCGCGTCGGCGAGCGATACGTGTTCCCCCTGGCCGCCACGAGCCCTCGTGACTTCTGGCGCCGCTGGAACGTCCACCTCGGCCAGTGGCTCCGGCGCTACGCCTACATTCCCTGCGTGCGTTCGCTCGGGCGGCGCGTGCCGGTGCCTGTCGCCGATGCGATCGCCGTGCTCGCCGCGTTCGGCCTGTGCGGCGTCCTCCACGCCGGGGTGCAGCTGCTGATTCACGGCCAGATGCCGTGGACGGTGGTGGCCGCCTTCGGCGTGCATGGCTGCGCGCTCGTCGCGTGGGACCGCGCGGCGCGCGCGTGGCGGGCGCGCCCCGGCCGCGGGACGGGCTCGGCCGCCTCGCGCGAGGCGTCGCGGCTCCTCTTCCTTCAATTCTCCCTCGTGATGCTCCTCTGGCTCTATCCGGCGCTCGCCGGCGCCTCGGCATCTGCCAGGTGACCGATCGCGCCGGCGCGCGAGCGCCGTGGGGCACGGCGCCGCGCTCGTCGTGAGCCCGCTGCGGTCCCCTGTCCCGGAGCTACCCGTGGGGCTCGCGCTCCGGCCCGAGGCCGTGGCGGTGCAGCAGGCGGTACAGGTACCGCCGATCCAGCCCCGCGGCGGCCGCGGCCCGCGAGACCTTCCCGTCATGGGCCCGGAGGAGCGCCTCGAAGTAGCGGCGCTCGAAGTCCGCGAGCACCCGGTCGCGCGCCTCGGCGTAGGGCACGCCGACGTCGATCGCCGCCGGCGCGCTCGGCGGCGCCTGATCGCCCATGGGCGGCGGCGCGCGGAACACGAGGTATTGCTCCACGTAGTTCCTCAGCTCGCGCACGTTGCCCGGCCACGCCGCGCGCTTCATCCGGGCGATGACCTGCGGCTCCCGCAGCGCCGCGGCCTCCTCCGGCGTCGCGTGGAGCGCGGCGAGCAGATCGTCGAGCAGCGCCGGGATGTCCTCCGGCCGCTGCCGCAGCGGCGGCATCGGGATGCGCACGACAGCGATCCGGAAGTAGAGATCGGCCCGGAAGCGGCCCGCGTTGACCTCGGCGCGCAGGTCCCTGTGCGTGGCGGCGATGACGCGCACGTCGACGGGCCGCGGCGTGTTGGTCCCGACGCGGCGGATCTCGCGCGCCTCGAGCGCCCGCAGGAGCTTCGGCTGGAGGTCGAGCGGCAGCTCGCCGATCTCGTCGAGGAAGATCGTCCCGCCCGACGCCTCCTCGAAGGCGCCGATCCGCTGCTCGCCCGCGCCCGTGAACGCGCCCTTGGCGTGCCCGAAGAGCTCGCTCTCGATGAGGTTGCCGTGGATCGCCCCGCAGTCGACGACAACGAACGGCCTGTCCCGCCGCGCGCTCCGCTCGTGCACCGAGCGCGCCGCCTGGCTCTTGCCGGTGCCCGTCTCGCCCTCGAGCAGCACTGTCACGTCGCGCTCCGCGGCCCGCGCCAGCATCGCGAACACCGCCCGCATCGCCGCCGACGCGCCCGAGAGCGCGCCGAACCGCGCCTCCTCCCAGAGCGGGAGGCGGTTGTGCTCCGTCCCGAACTCGAAGCGCGCCACCGTCTTGCCGAGCCGGATGAGGCTCCCGGTGCGCAGGAGGGCCTCGATCACGTGCACGCCGTCGACAACGGTGCCGTTGTGGCTCCGGAGGTCGCGGACGCGCGCGCCGCCCGCCTCGATGCGGATCTCGCAGTGGAACCTGGACACCGTGGCGTCGGCGACCAAGAGATCGTTGCCCTCGCCCGACCCGATCGAGCACCGATCGGCGGAGGAGTCCCAGACGGCGCCCCTGGCCGGCCCCTCCACGAGCTCGACGCGGAAGCGGCGGACCATGCCCGCGCTGTCGTCCAGGCGCGCGCCCGGGTGGGTCAGCGTGTCCGCGCCGCCCGCGGCTCTCTTCGGAGGTTCGCTCGCCATGGCGACACGATACTACGGCGACGTCCCGCCCATCGAGGCGGCCGCGGCGCGGTCCCGCTCAGAAGGACCCGATCGGCCCGGCGACAGCGGGCGCGAACGACGACGGCCCTCAGCGCATGTCGTCGATCGCGCCGCGGATGAGCCGCACGAGGTCGCGCCGCATCTCGGCGCTCACCGTGTGGCCGACGTCCGGGTAGCTCTGCAGGCTCGCCTTGACCCCGAGCCCGCTCAGCGCCGCGATCGCGTCGCGGGTCGGGCCGAACGGCACCCGCCGGTCGGCGTCGCCGTGCAGCGCCACGAGCGCGGGCGTCGCCGGATCCGCCGCGCTCCCGGCGGGCAGCACCGCGGCGGGGACCCAGCCGCTCACGGGGAACGCCGCGCCGACGACGCGCGGGTGGCGCAGCGCGAGCGCGAAGCTGAGCGCGCCGCCCTGGGAAAAGCCTGTCACGACGGCCTTGCCGCGCGTCGGCCGCTCGGCGGCGATCCGCTCGATCGTCGCCGCGAGCGCGCCGGCCGCGCGCAAGATACCCTGTCCCACATCGTCGCTCCCGAGCGCCCGCTGGAGAGGAAACCACGAATAGCCGTCATTGTACGGCGTGAGCCCGCGCGGCACGATGAGGCGCGCCTTGAAGTCGGCGCCCGAGAGCAGCCCCGCGAACGACTCGGGCCTGTCGCCGAGCCCGTGAATCGCGACGACGAGCGGGAGCGCCTCGCTCCGGTCCGCGCCACCGGTGATCTCCTCGAGGTACTCGACCGCGGCGGCGGGGGCCGTCGTGCTCGCGGCAGGCGCGGCGGGAGGCGCCTGCGACCCTGTGCCCGCCCCGACGCCGCCCCCGGACGGCGCTGCCCGCCGCTCGCACGCGGCGAGCGCGGCGAGCAACGCGAGCGCGAACCAGGCGGCGCGGCGGCGGCGGTGAGAGGGGCGCATGGAGGTGAGGGTGCTGAATCCGCGGCGCGGCAGCAACGGCGAACTTACCCCGGAGGCGACGCCGCCCCGCCTCGGCAGGAGCAGCGAGCCATCGAGATCTCCTGCGAACTCCGGTGTTCACCGGAGATCACCCGCGCGAGAGAGCGAATCTGGCGCTGTTGGATTTGTCTGCTTCAGGGCGATCGCCAGGCCTCGGCGCAGAAATAGGGTAGTTTGGGGTTGTTAGTAAAGAGTGCTTCCAACATAACTTGATCGAGCTGCTTATCGGGAGAATTCGATGAACTCACTGGCTTATCGATTGACCAGCTCCCCGCGATGGCGGCGGGCGCTCGGCGCGGGGGTGAGCGTCGCTGCGCTCTTGCTCTCGGGGTGTACGGGCTCCGTGGGGGAGGGGGACGAGGGCGGCGGCCGCGTGCCGGGCGGCTCGACGGGCGGCTCGACGGGCGGCTCGACGGGCGGCGCGGCAGAGGCGCAGGTCGCCGAGCGCAGCATGTTCCCGCGGCTGAGCCACGCGCAGTGGGAGAACACAGTGCGCGACCTCCTGCGCCTCGACGACAGGCCCGGCCTCTCGGCCTCGTTCACCACCGATCCGCTCGGCGGCGTGTTCGACAACAACGAGGCTGCGCTCCAGGTGACGCCGGGTCTCTGGGGCGATTACCAGCGGGCGGCCGAGGAGCTCGCGGCCATGGTGGTCGACGACGAGGGCAAGCTCGGCCGGCTCCTCCCCGCAGATCTGCCGGCCGAGCCGGAGGCGCGGGCGCAGGCGTTCATCGAGCGGTTCGGCGAGCGGGCGTTCCGCCGCCCGCTCACGGCCGAGGAGCGGGGCCAGTACCTCGCGCTGTTCAGCCGGGGCAAGGAGCTCTACGAGGGAGAGGAGCCGTTCGCCGCGGGCGTGCGCGCGGCGCTCGAGGCGTTTCTGCAGTCGCCCCATTTCGTCTACCGCGTCGAGCTCGGCGCGGGGCCGGCGAAGGGCGGGCTCATCCCGCTGAGCGCCTACGAGATCGCGACGAAGCTCGCGTTCCTCTTCTGGAACACGATGCCCTCCGACGAGCTCCTGGCCGCGGCGAAGGCGGGCGAGCTCGCGACCCCGGAGGGCGTCCGCGCGTACGCGGAGCGCATGCTGGAGGACCCGCGGGCCCGCGAGGTCGTCGGCGCGTTCCACCGCCAGCTCTACGACTACGAGATGTACCACGACCTCAACAAGGACCAGGCGCTCTTCCCCGAGTTCGTCCCCGAGATGGGCGACGCCCTGCAGCGCGAGGCGGAGCTCTTCGTGGATCACGTCGTGTTCGACGAGGAGGGCGGGCTCACCGACCTGCTCACCTCGCGCACAGCGTTCGTGAACGGCCAGCTCGCGGCGGTCTACGGCGTCGACGGCAATTTCGCGGACGAATTCAAGCGGGTGGAGCTCGACGCGGCCGAGCGCTCGGGGCTCCTCACGCGGCTCGGCTTCCTCGCGTCCAAGGCGACGGCGCGGCAGCCCGACTCCATCCACCGCGGCGTCTTCGTGAACCTCAGGATCCTCTGCGTCGCGCTGCCGTCGCCGCCCGACAACGTGACCGGGCTGCCGCCGGACGAGAAGGCGACCAACCGCGAGCGCGTCGAGGCGCACACGGGCAAGGGGACGTGCGGCGAGGCGTGCCACGCCACGCTCATCAACCCTGCCGGGTTCGCGTTCGAGCAGTACGACGCGATCGGCAAGCACCGGACGACCGACAACGGGACGCCGGTCAACGCCGCGGACACCTACAGGCTCGGCGGCGAGCCGCGGACCTACGCGGATGCCGTCGAGTTCAGCCAGCTCCTCGCCGAGAGCAGCGAGGCGCACGCGTGCTACGCGAAGCACTGGGTCGAGTTCGCCCAGGGCCGCGACGCGCGCGTGAAGGACAAGGCGTTCATCAAGGAGCTCGGCGAGGCGTCGCGCGGCGGCGCCTCGACCCGGGAGCTCATCCTCCGGATCGTCTCCTCCACTCCCTTCCTCGCTCGTGTCCCCGCGGAGGCGCAATGATCACCCGACGACGTGTGCTTCGAGGCCTGTTTGGCGTCACTGTCGCGCTCCCGTTCCTGGAGACCTTCGCGCCGCGGCGCGCCGCGGCCGGCACGGGCGACGTGCCGCCCTTCGCGATCTTCATGCGCCAGGCGAACGGCGTGGCGCAGGAGGTCGGCGACGAGCCCGAGATGTTCTGGCCCAGGGAGGTCGGCCCGGTGTCCGCCGAGTCGATGGCGCGGGACAGCGACCGCGCGGTGAGCGAGCTCAAGGATCACGCGAGCAAGCTGATCCTGGTGCGCGGCGTCAAGTTCGCGTTCCAGGGCAACGGGTGCGGCCACTCCGGCGGCGGCAACCAGTGCCTCACGGCGGCGCGCGTGTCGGAGGACCCGTCGGGCAACGAGTCGCTCGCGATGGGCGAGTCGATCGACAACCGCATCGCGAGCGAGCTCAACCCGCCGGGCGTCGAGCCGCTGACGCTCTACGCGGGCAGGATGGCCGGCTACATCAACGAGGTGCTCTCGTACCGCGGGCCGATGCAGCTCCGCGCCGCCGAGCGCAACCCGTTCAACGCGTACCAGAAGCTCTTCGGGCTCGTCCAGACGGACGCCGAGGCGATGAAGGCGCTCGCCGCGCGCCGCGCCAGCGTGAACGACCTGGTCCGCGGGGAGATGAAGGCGCTGATGGGCCGGAGCGACCTCAGCAAGAGCGATCGCGCGCGGCTGGAGCTCCACTTCGACAGCATCCGCGACCTGGAGGCCTCGCTCGCGTGCGAGCTCCCGGCGGAGCGGGTCGCCGAGATGGAGGCGATCTCCCCGAAGGCGGGCAGCAACGACAACGTGGAGGCCGTCGCCCGCATGCAGATGGACATCATCGCGCTCGCGATGGCGTGCGGCGTCACGCGCGCGGCGACGCTCCAGGTGGGCGACGGCAACGACGGCACCGAGTACACGATCGGCGGCGTGCGGCAGAAGAGCTTCCACAAGATCTCGCACCGCATCGACAGCGACGGCTCCGAGGGCCCGCCGATCGAGGGCGCCCAGGAGCTGCACCACCAGATCGACAGGATCCACGCGCGGATCTTCAAGCACCTGCTCGACCGGCTCGCGGCCTACGACCTCGGCTCGGGGACGCTCCTCGACCACGGCGTGGCCGTGTGGCTCAACGATCTCGGCGACAAGTACCACTCGTACCGGAAGGTCCCGTACATCCTCGCCGGCGGCGCCGCCGGCGCCCTGAAGACGGGCCAGTTCGTCGACGTGAACATCACCAACAACAAGCTGCTCAACACGATCGGCGCGGCCATCGGCTGCACCAACGGCCAGGGCGGCCCGCTCGACGACTTCGGCGACGAGAGCCTGGAGGGCGGCCTGGTCGACGCGATCCTCAAGGCCTGAGCGCGTCGTCGGCCCGCGCCCCGCTGGGCCAGGGCCGACGGCGCGCGCGGGCTCCGCCGCTCAGGAGAGGAGCTCGACGGCGACCTCGACAGTGGTCTTCTGGCCGTTGCGGAGCAGGTCGACCTTCACCTTCTCGCCAGGCTTCTTGCTGTCGAGCGCGTTGTAGAGCGCGTCGTAGTCGGGGACCGGCGTGCCGTCGATGCCGACGATCACGTCGCCCAGCACGAGCCCGCGGTCGCCCTCGGAGAGGCCGCGCAGGCCGGCCTTGTCGGCGGGGCCGCCGGGGACGACGCCCATCACGATGACGCCGCGGATGCCGTTGCGGCGCTCGAGGCGGTGGGCCGGGTCGAGCTGGATGCCCAGGCCGACCTGCTCGGCCTTCCCTGTCCTGATGATCTGCGGGACGATCCGCGCGATCGTCGTCGAGGGCACGGCGAAGCCGATGCCGGCGGACGCGCCGCTCTTCGAGAAGATCATCGTGTTCATGCCGATGAGGTGCCCGCTCGAGTCGAGCAGCGGGCCGCCGGAGTTGCCGGGGTTGATGGCGGCGTCGGTCTGGATCATGTCGCGGATGGTCACGCCGCCCGCGCCCTCGACCTGGCGCCCGAGCGCGCTGATGATCCCCGTGGTCAGCGTGTGATCGAGGCCGTACGGGTTGCCGATCGCGATCGCCTTCTGCCCGACCTCCAGCGGCTCGCGCAGCGGCGCGATCTGGATCGGCTTGAGCATCTCCTTCGGCGCGTCGATCTTGAGCACCGCGATGTCCTTGCGCGGCTCGACGCCGACGACCCGCGCCGGGAACGTCTTCTCCCCCTCGAGCCGGACGACGAGCGACTGGGCGTTGTCCACGACGTGGAAGTTGGTGACGATGTGCCCGTCGGCGTCCCAGACGAAGCCCGAGCCGGAGCCGGCGGGCACCTCGACGGCGGTCCCCCAGAAGCGGTCCACCACGAGGCGCTTCTGCGTCACGAACACCGTCGCGGGGGCGACCTCGCGGAACACGGAGATCGTGTTGCGCTCGTCCTCGATGAGCGCGCCCTTCGAGGGCGGCGGGACGGGGGGCGGCAGCACGTCGATCGTCGAGGGCGTCGGGGGCGCCTCCGGGACCTTCGTCGCGCTCGGCGACTGGGGGCCGCCGGGGGTGGGCCTCTCCTTGCATCCCGGGGCGACGAGGGCAGCGGCGAGCGCGGCGACGGCGATCAAGGCTGGGAGTCGAGCGTGTTCGCGGTGGCGCATGCGGCCCAATCTAGCCTGCGATCGGCGGGCCGTCTCCTTTGCGGCGCCCGACGGTCCAGGCGGCGCGGCAGTCTGCCGCGCGCAACGGATGCGCGGGAGCGTGGACGGCGGCCGATCGCGGTGGCGCCGGATCGGATCCGAGATGCAAACGGGCGAAGTTGCGGTAGAGGTGGCCCTGACGGATGAAGCCCATGACCTCCTCTTCAACGAAATTTCAGACCACCCCCCCGGCCGTGAAGGAGCCCGTCAAGGTGCTCCTTCTGGAGAACATCCACCAGAGCGCACACGAGCTCTTTCGGTCTCGGTCGTTCGAGATCGAGACGCGGAGCTCCGCGCTGAAGGAGGACGATCTCATCGCCGCGCTCGCGGGGGTCGATGTCGTCGGCATCCGGAGCAAGACGCACGTGACGGCGCGCGTCCTGGAGAAGGCCGACAAGCTGCTCGCCATCGGCTGCTTCTGCATCGGCACGAACCAGGTCGACCTCGACGCGGCGAACCGGCGCGGGGTGCCGGTGTTCAACGCGCCGTTCAGCAACACGCGCAGCGTCGCCGAGATGATCATCGCCGAGTGCGTCATGCTGGCCCGGCAGCTCGGCGACCGGTCGCGCGAGGTGCACGCCGGCACCTGGAAGAAGGTCTCGAAGGCCTGCTACGAGATCCGCGGCAAGACGATCGGCCTGATCGGCTACGGCCACATCGGCCAGCAGCTCGGCGTGCTCGCCGAGGCGATGGGGATGCGCGTCGTCTACTACGACATCGCCCAGAAGCTCCCGATGGGCAACAACCGCCCGCTGCCGACGCTCCAGGCGCTGCTCGCGGAGTCGGACTACGTGTCGCTCCACGTGCCGGCGACGCCGGAGACGCACAAGATGATCGGCGCGGCCGAGCTCGCGCACATGCGCAAGGGGTCGTACCTGCTGAACGCGAGCCGCGGGACGGTGGTGGTGATCCCGGCGCTGGCCGAGGCGCTGAAGAGCGGGCACCTCGCGGGCGCGGCGATCGACGTGTACCCGGAGGAGCCGGAGTCGAACTCGGACGGGTTCCGCACGGAGCTGCAGGAGCTGCCGAACGTGATCCTGACGCCGCACATCGGCGGGTCGACCGAGGAGGCGCAGGAGGCCATCGGGCGGGAGGTGTCGCGGGCGGTGACGCAGTTCGCGACGACGGGGGCGACGACGGGGGCGGTGAACTTCCCGAACGTCGAGCTGCCGCCGCTCAAGGGGACGCACCGCGTCCTCAACGTGCACCGCAACGTGCCCGGCGTGCTCCGCGATGTGAACCGCATCGTGTCGGACGTGAACGCCAACATCGACAGCCAGGTCCTGTCGACGGACGCGAACATCGGGTACCTCATCATGGACCTGTCGCAGGACGTGTCGGCGGAGGTGGGCCGGCGTATCGGGGCGCTCGAGACGAGCATCCGGACGCGCGTGCTTTACTGATCCGGCGAGGGCCCGGCCTGCCGAGGAATCCCCTCGAGCTCTTCGGAAGATTCACAGGGAGGCAAGGAGGCGGGGAGGAAATCTTCGAGATCCTCCCTGTCTCCCCGCCTCCCTGTTCAATTTCTCCCCTGAAGAGGGCTGCCAGATAAGAGGACTCCTTGGCCCGGCCTGCGGTCGATCTTGGGGGGCGAGATCCGGTCGCGAAGGCATAGGGGGCGAGTCGCTGACGCGCGGTGAGCGCCGTCGGGAGCGGGGCTCGTGCGCGGGCCGCGGCATGAGCTTCCGGGGCGCGAGGCGCACCATTGTTCGGCGAGGCCGAACAATGGTGCGCCGAAAATGCCGATTCACAGGCGAATCGAGGTGGCGCAATCTCGGGGGCTACTCGAGGCGAGGTGACCGGGAGGCTGGCCGCGCAGGGGCGGCGGGGCCGGGGCTCGCCTGGCTTGACCTGGAGGATTTGCGATGAAGATCGAGAGGCTCTTCAACGTGCTGATCTTGAGCGGCGCGGCCGTGGGGCTCGCCGCTTGCAGCGACGACGGCGGCAGCGGCGGCAGCGGCGGCGCCGGCGCGGCGGGCACCACGGGCTCGACGAGCGGGGACGCCACCGGCAGCGGCGGGGGAGGCGGGGGCGGCGGAACCGCCAGCAGCGGCGGCGGCGCGGAGGGCGGGAACGGAGGCGGCAGGGGCGCGACGGCGGGGAGCGGGGGCGCGACGGCGGGGAGCGGCGGGGGCGGCGAGGACAGCCTCGACTGCTCGTCGACGCCCCTCGCGTCGGACGCGTGCGGTTGCCCCTGCTGCTGGATGGGCGACGGATGCCTCAACAACGAGCCGTGCTGCCCACCAGGGTTCTGTGATGCGGGCAACGACGGCGCGGGGTGCTGCAGTGGCTGAGGGCAGCTCGGCGGGCGCGCGCGCGGCCGCGGCGGGGGTCTGGAGGAGCCGGACGTGCGCGGAGCTGGAGGCGGCCGCGCGGTTCTCGCGGCTCGCCGAGCAGCTCGCGGCGGCCGGCGCCGTGGCGCCCGTCGTCGCCATGGCGCGCGCGGCGGCCGAGGACGAGCGGCGCCACGCGGCGCTTTGCGCAGCGCTGGCGCGCGAGCTCGGCGGCGCGGCCTTCACCCCGCCCGCTGTCGCAGGGGCGCCGGAGGTGGCGCCGCGCGCGCTCGGGACGCGCGAGAGGCTGCTCTACGAGGTCGTCGCGATGTCGTGCGTCACCGAGACGCTCAGCGCGGCGCTCCTCGGCGAGATGGTCGAGCGCGCGACCGACCCGCGCGTGCGCGACACCATGCAGCAGATCCTCCGCGACGAGGTGGACCACGCGCGGCTCGGCTGGGCACACCTCGCGGCCGAACGGCAGCGCGGCTGCGCAGACGTCATCGGCCAACACCTGCCCGCCATGCTCGCCGGCACCGTGCACGAAGAGGTGTTCTCGTCAGGGGCCGAGCACCCGGAGCAAGGGGCGCTGTCGGGGCTCGGCGCCCTCGGCCGCGGCGAGCGCCGGCGGATCTTCGACGAGACAATGCGCCTCGTGGTCCTCCCCGGGCTGCGGCGCTTCGGGATCGACACGGGACGAGGCGAGCAGTGGCTCGCCGAGCGGCTCGGGTGACGGGGCCCCGGGGAGGCGACGCGCCTCACCGGAGCCACAGGAGCGCGGCGAGCACCCGGGCGGGCCGCCGCGGCGCCCTCGTCAGGCCGCGACCTCGAGCCGGCCCCGCTCGCCCCGGCGCGAGGCCGGGTCGTCGCCCGAGAAGACGATCGTGAACACGACGAACGCGGCCCACAGCGCCGCCAGGTGGTAGAGCATCGCGACCCCGCCCTCCGCCTCGTAGAGGGCGCTCGACGCGGGGGGGCCGAGGAGCATCCCCGCGGCGTAAAAGACGTTGTAGAGCGAGTTCGCGCGGGCGTAGTCGCGCGGGGCGGTGACCACGCCCTGGAGCGCCAGGCTCAGCGGCGAGATCGACGCGAGCGTCGCGCCCGCGATGAACACAGCGACGCACATCGCCGCATACTGATCGAGGTACACGAAGCCGAGGATCATCAGCGTGCCGATCGCGCCGAGCACGCGCATGAGGGACAGGTGACCGCGGCGGTCGCCGATCCGGCCGAAGACGTTGGTGAACGCGAGCATCCCCACAGCGAAATAGGCGGGGATGAGGATCGTCTGGTCGAGCGTGACGCCCTTCGACGCCATCAGGTAGAGCGGGAGGAACAGGACGACCGACGCCTGGAAATAGCCGTACGCGAAGGTCGCGAAGCACGCTGTCTTGATGCGCCAGAGGATCGAGGCGGAGGACGCCGGCGGCTCGGCGCCGGGGAGCGCGCCGGCCTCGCCGTGCGCCGCCGCCTCGGGCGGGTCGCGGTCGAGGCGCGCGAGCACGAGCAGCGCGGAGAGCGCCGAGACGACGCACGAGATCACGAACGCCCACGGCATCGAGGAGAGCGCGACGATGCCCTTCGCGCAGAGCGGGCCGAGGACGTAGCCGAGCGCCATCGCGACGGCATAAAGGCTCGTGACGAACGCCTTGTTGTCCTTGTCCGACCGGGCGAGCAGGATGGTCTCGCAGCTCACCCAGATGCCGACCGAGCACGCGCCGTCGAGGAAGCGGACCGCCGCGATGGAGGCGAAGCCCGGCAGGAAAGGGAAGACGCCGACAGCCGCCGCGTACCCGGCCAGCGAGAGGACCAGCGTCGCCTTCGCCGAGAAGCGGCGGATGAGCGCGCCCATCGGCAACGAGAGCAGGACGATGCCGAGCGCGAAGCACGACGCGAGCAGCCCGATGTCGCGCTTGTTGAAGCCGCGCGCGTCGAGGAAGACCGCGGTCAGCGAGATGGCGATGCCGTACGCGAGCCCGAGCAGGAAGATCGCGCCGTAGATGAGCCAGATATTCCGATCAGGGATGCGGCGGAGCATGATCGCCCGGCAGGGTCGATCGGCCGCTCCGCCGTGTCAAACGGGTCCGCGGCGCCGGAAGAGCGCCTCGCCGGAGGAGCGCGCGGCGCGGGCCTCACCGCAGGAAGTCGAGGAGGAGCTGATTGACCTTCTCCGGCCGATCGTAGTGCACGAAATGGCTCGCGTCGGGGATGCGCACGAGCCGGACATCGGGGGCCAGCTCCGGATCGGGCGCGGCGACCTCGGGGCCGAGGTAGCGGTCGTGCTCGCCCCAGATGATCAGCACGGGCGCGTCGACGCGGGGTTGTTTGCCTGTCGCCCGCAGGCTGCTCGGGCGGAGCGCGGCGCGGTAGTAGTTGATCGTGGCCGTGAGCGCGCCCGGCTGCGACCACGCCTCGATGTAGCGCGCGAGATCGTCCTCGGTGACAGCCCCCGGGCGACACGGGTCGTTCTTCACCGACGCGCGGAGCGGCGCGTAATCGGTCCACCGCACGAGCAGCTCGGGCAGCATCGGGATCTGGAAGAAGAACATGTACCAGCTCTTGCGGAGCTGCCGCGGCGTGCGGAGCGCGGCGAGCATCGTCGCGGGGTGAGGGCCGTTGAGGATGACCAGCCGCTCGAGGAGCGCGGGATACCGCGTCGCGAACGGCCAGGCGACGCCGGCGCCCCAGTCGTGGCCGACGACGGCCGCGGCGCGCTCCACGCCCGCAGCCTGGATGAGCGCCGCCACGTCCGCGGTCAGCTCGCTGCTCGCGTACGCCGCGACGCCAGCGGGCTTATCCGAGAGGTTGTAGCCGCGCATGTCCGGCGCGATCACGCGATAACCCGCGTCGACGAGCGCGGGGATCTGATGCCGCCACGAGTACCAGAGCTCGGGAAAGCCGTGCAGGAGCACGACGAGCGGGCCCTCGCCCGCCTCGACGTAATGAAGGCGGACGCCGCTTCGTTCGGTGAACCGGTGCGATAGCCTGGACTCGTCGAGGGTCATCGTCTCTTCCTTCCGCAGGTCGGCCGCCGGTGCCCCGGGGCAGGTCGCGCGCTGAGGTTCCTGTCGATCGACGCCGCCGCGTTTCTATCACGAAGCCAATCGACGAACGCCACGATAGGAGGGCGACATCGCGGATGAAGGAGGGGCGCACGCGCGGCGGCGCTGCGGCCGACTCTCGGGACGGATCAGGCCCGCCGGCGCAGCGCCCCGTCGAGCCTGTCGCCGGGGCGCGGCGCGCTCGCGCGGCCGCCGCTCTCCAGGGCCGCCACGATCGCGCTCCGGGTGCGGTGCCTGTCGCAGATCGCCCGGAGCTCGTCCCGGTCGAGCACGCGATCCACGGTGATCTCCGCCATCACCGGGTAGGCCAGGTCGTGCGTGAGCACGCCGAACCGCACCTCCACCTCGGGCGGCGACGCCGCGCGGCCGTCGGGCGCGAGGACCCGCACCGCGGGCGGCTGCTGGAAGGACACCAGCACGCGCTGCGCGCTCCACCCCAGGAAGACCCAGACCCTTGTCTTCCGGCGCTCGCGGTCGTGGAAGACGGGCACCATCCTCCGGGCGTCGCGCCCGAGGTCGCGGTCCTCCAGCGCGCTCCAGCGCCGGAACGCCTGCGCGTCGTGCTCGCGCCCGCGCCCCGACCCGAGCGCGCCGTCCCGGTCCGGCAGGAGGTCCATGGCCGCGCAGGCGGCGCGGAACGCCGGATCCATGGCCTCGTCGAGCGACATCCCGAGATCGCTCGCGACAGCGGCGGCGGCGCCGAGGAACAGGCCCTCCACCTGGGCGAGCTCCTTCGAGAGCGGGAGATCGACGGGCCCTTCGGGCGTGAGGCGCTCGATGCGGGCGAGCGCGGACGCGCCGAACGCGCCCTCGAGCACCTGGCGGACGAAGCGGTATCCGAGCGCGCGGCGAAGGAAATACGACACCGTGGGCTCGGCGGCGAGCTCGGGCAGGACGTCGACGACGACGCCCGGCCGGCGGCGCACGAACGGCGGGGCGCAGCTCGGCGCGGGGTCTGCGAGCTGCTTGACGTGCGTCTCGCGCGTGAGCGCGAGGATGCCCTGGAACAGCTCCAGCAGGAGCTCGCGGTACCGGCGCTCGACCGACACGCGCGGCGCCTCCGGCGCGCGCTCCGGCGCGACGAGCGGCTCGAGCGACCATGTCTTGTAGTCGGGCCAGCCGGAGCCGGCCGTCGGCCGGAGGTCCACGCTGCCGTCGCGGATGCGCGCCGCGAGCTCGCCCGCCATGTCGAACCGCTCGGGGATCGGCTGATCCGCGAAGAGCATCCTCGCCAGGTCGCCCTCGCGGGAGCGCGACGGCGGGAAGATCGCGTGCGCGGGCCCCACCTCGACCTGGCCGCGATCCAGCGAGCGGAGCACGGGCGTGAGGTCCGGCATGTCCAGCGGGCCCGTGAGCCGCGACGCGAGGGCGAGCATGTCCTCGTACGTGGTCCGCGCGGCCGCCTCCTCGCGGAGGACGCGGGCGAGCGCCTCGATCGGGCCGGGGTCGCGCAGCGGCGTCTGGAGCAGCCGGTCCTGCTGGAAGATGCGCCGGAGCGGCTCGCTCCACGTGTGGAGCCCGAGCGGCTTCGAGCGGCGCTCGTCCGCGAGGAACTCGTCGAGCAGGCGCGCGACGTCGGCCGCGAGGGGGCGCGGCACGTCCGGGGCGACCCCGCCGAGCCGCGCCGCGGCGAGCAGCAGCGCGGCCGGGGCCGCGGGCGAGCCGTGGGCGAGGGAGGCGAGCCACGTCTCGAGCAGGTACGCCTTGCCGCGCAGCAGCCCGGCGCCCCGCTGCGCGGCGAGCTCCACCGCCGCGATCAGCCCGTCGTCGAACTGCCTGGCCTTCTGCGCGAGCATCGCCGCCGAGACAATGCGCGACGGGAGCCGGGCCGCCCCGAGCGTGGGGAAGAGCTCGGGCTCGTCCTCCGCCCCGTACTCCGCGGGGACAGAGAGGCAGAGCGCCTGACGCGAGAGATCGGCCTCGACCCGGTAGCCCTCGACCCCCCAGGACCGCGTGGTCGACGGCGGGAAGGGCCCAGTCGCCCCGGGACGGCTCGCTTCCTCCGTCGTTGCCGGCGGGCAGGGCGCGGGCGGAGTGGAGGCCCTGGGCGGGAGCGGCGCTTCCGTCCGGGCCTGAGGGGCACGCCATCGCCTGAGCCAGTCGAGCACTCCCATACGTATCTCATGGAGTATGACCGCGCGCGCACCCCAGGGCGACGCCGCTCCAGCGCGGCGATGCGGGTCGCCGAGGTCACGGTGGCTTCGACGGAGTCAGCGGCGGCCGGGAGCGATCGGAAGCGGCGGAAGCGGCGGAAGCGGCGGGAGCGGCGGAAGCGGCGGGAGAAGAGGGGTTGTGTCCGGGTCGGAGCGCGTCCATCCATCGTCCCCGGGCGGCACCCGCGAGATGCCTTTGCCGCGGGCGCTCCGGGGCGCGATCAGACGTCGATGATCTTGCCTGGATTCATGAGGTTCAGGGGATCGAGCGCCCGCTTGATCGACCGCATGATCGCGAGCTCCTCGGCCGAGCGCGAGTAGGGCAGGTAGTCCTTCTTGAGCAGGCCGATCCCGTGCTCGGCGGAGATGCTGCCGCGGTATTTCTGCACGAGCGAGAAGATCGCGTGATCCGCCTCGTGGGTGCGCTGGAGGAACTCCTCGCGGGTGAGGCTGTCGGGTTTCATCACGTTGATATGGAGGTTGCCGTCGCCGATGTGGCCGAAGAGCGCGATCTCCCACCCTGGATAGCGGGCCTCGAAGAGGCTCTCGAGCTCGGAGCAGAAGCCCTCGAGCTCCTGGATGGGGAGCGACACGTCGTTCTTGTGCGGCAGCCCGGTGGCGGACAGGCTCTCGCTGATCCCCTCGCGGAGGGTCCAGAGCTCGGCGGCCTGGGTGGAGTGCTGCGCGAGCGTGCCGTCGGTGACCAGGCCGCGCTCGAACAGCGAGGCGATCCACGCCTCGAGCGCCTCGGGCTCGCCGCGCTCGACCTCGATGAGCACGTAGTAGTCCGACGGCGCGGAGAGCGGCATGCGCACGTTCCGGTGCCGGCGCAGGCGCGCCTGGCACTTCTCCGTGAAGAACTCGTAGGCCATCACCACGAACGGCCCCATCCGGGTCTCGCGGAACAGCGCGAGCACGCCGGCGAGGTCCGGCACCGCGAACAGGAACACGTTGAGCCCCTCGGGCACCCGCGTGAGCTTGAGCGTCGCCTCGGTGATGATCCCGAGCGTGCCCTCGCTGCCGATGAAGAGCTGGCGCAGGTCGATCCCCGTGTTGTTCTTCTCGAGCGCGCCGTTCAGGTCGAGCACCGCGCCGCTCGCGGTGACGACCGTGAGCCCGAGGACCCATTGACGGGTGAGCCCGTAGCGGATGACCTTCACGCCGCCGGCGTTCGTCGCGATGTTGCCGCCCACCTGGCTCGACCCCTTCGAGGCGAAGTCGACAGGCCACGTCAGCCCGTGCGGGGCGACGTGCTGGTGGACCGCCTCGGTCACGGCGCCGGCCTCGACGCGCACTGTCGCGCCGAGCACGTCGATCGGGCCCATGCGCCGCATGCGCTCGAGCGACACGACGAGCTCGCCCTTGGCCGCCACGGCGCCTGCCGCGAGCCCCGTGCGCCCGCCCGAGGGCACGACAGGGACGCGGTGCTCGGAGCAGAGGCGGAGCAGCCGTGAGACCTCGTCCGTCGAGCGCGGGAGCGCGATCGCCGAGGGCCTCGGCTCGTGGACCTTGGTCCAGTCGCGGCCGAACGTCGCGAGGTCGGCCGCGTCCGTGGAGAGGAAATCCGCGGGGAACTCGCGCGCGACGGCCGCGAGGAAGTCGCCGGGAAGGCCGGGGAGTGGGCTCATGGCCGGCTCGGTACTGCGGCGTCGCGCCGAGGGCAAGCGGCCTGCGCGGGTCAGCCGGCGGCCGGGATCTCGCCGCGGAAGTGCGCGCCGACGAGCTGCACTTTCGCGCCGGTGTCGCGGAGGACGGCGACGAGCGCGTCGTCGTCCTCGACAGTGACGAGGACGGCCTCGGGGGGGCGCGGGGCGTGAGGGCAGATGGCGTCGAGCAGGGGCGCGGCGAGCTCGGGGGCGGCCACGCGGAAGGGAAAGGCGCCGGGCAGGAACGGGTCGAAGCTGGCGTATCCGAGCGGGGCGGCGTCCGGCGTCGCGGGGTCGACGAGACAGAGGAGCACGAGGCCGCCCCTGTCGCGGGCGTCGGCGACCTGACCGGACACGAGGGCGAACGCCGCCTCGATCGCGGCGTCGTCGGACGGCTGCGCCGGCCGGGCGACGACCGGGCGGGAAGGGCGCGGGAGGCGCTCGAGGGCACTCCAGGGGAGCTCGAACGTTGTCAGCAGGTAAGCGTGCTCCATGCCGATGCTCCGGTAGAGCCGCACGGCAGCGGTGTTGTCCGGCTTGACGTTGAGGCACCACCGCGTGCACCCGCGGCCGCGGAGGTGCGCGGCGACGGCGCGCATGACATCGCCGCCGACGCCGCGGCCGCGGTGGGACGGCGCGACGACGACGTGCCGCACGTAGCCGACCCCGCGCAGCGGCTGGACATACGCATAGGCGACCACCTCGCCGCGCTCCTCGAAGAAGAGGGTGTCTCTTGCCAGAGCGCTCTCCCAGCGGTCGCGGGGCAAGATGGGGTTGCCTGTGTCGAGCTCCACGAAGAGCCGGGCGAAATGGTCGTAGTCGGCGGGGCTCGCAGGGCGCGCGGCGAGGCGGGACATGGGGCGAGCCTACATTCCATCGCGCCGCGTGTCCCACCCACGCAAGAAACTCGCCGCGCGCGCGTTGCGGCGCCGCGCGCGACAGGGCACCGTGACAGGGGGATGGACACGGCACACGGCGGGTGGATCCTCCAGGGCCGCGCGGCGCCGCTCGCGACGCTCGCGACGCTCGCGCTCACGCTTGTCGTGTGCGACGGCGCGGCGGGCGGAGCGCCGCGCGCGGACGACACAGCGGATGCTGGCGCCGCCGGGGGCGCGGAGGCTGGCGCCGCCGGGGGCGCGGGCGCCGGCCAGCGTGATGAGGGCGACGCCGCCTCGGGCGACGCCGCGGCCGGCAGCGGCGGTTCCGGCGCGGGCGGCGACGGTGGGCAAGGCCGTGAGGGGAACCAGGGCGACGCGCTGGTCTGGGAGCCGGTCGAGACGGACTGGTGCTCGGCCGGGTGGAGCGGCCTGGACGATCACACATGCTTCCATGTGCCGGAGACCGCCGCCCGCGGCGCGCCGATCCTCTACGTGCTGCACGGGACCATGGCGCCCGACGCGCTGCCCGTGGGGCTGCAGGCGATCGCCGCGGAGGTCGCCGAGGCGCTCGGGGTCGTCGCCGTCTTCCCGCGCGGAAGGCCGGGACTCTGCACCTGGCATCCGTCCGTGGAGACCTCCTTCTGCTGGCCGACGCGCCGCGAGACGGTCGACGCCGCGGCGCCCGCCCTGATCGAAGCGTGGATGCGCGCAGAGGCGCTGCTCTCGCGGATCCTCGGCCAGACGTTCGGCCGGCGTTATGTCATGGGCTTCTCCAACGGGGGCTATTTGGCGAGCTACCTGGCGCTGGAGGGCCTCGTCGAGGTCCACGGCGCAGGCCTCGTCGGCGCGGGGCGCATGGTCATCGAAGAGCACCTGTTCTCGCAGGAGAGGCCGCCGATCTACATCGCCGTCGGCGAACAGGAGCTCTCCTCCACCATCGCGAGCGCCGAGAACCTCGCCGACGTGCTCACCCAGCACGGGTGGGAGCACGAGCTCGTCGTGCACCCCGGGCGCGGCCACGAGATCCGCGCCGACGACTTCGCACGAGCCTGGGAGGCCTGGAGCGCCGCGCCCTGAGCGACCTGGCCTGCCGCCCGGCGGGGACCGCTCGACAGGACCTCTGACGCGCGCTGCGCAAGATGCCGAGAGCGCTGTTCACGGGCGCTCTCGTGCGCGCCGGCGCCGGCAACATGGGTGAGCAACGCGAACGCGGCGGCGCCGAACGCCCGAGACAGGGTAGGTGTCGATGCGCCGCTGTCGCTCTCTGGTCTACCTTGTGGGCAAGATGGCTTTCGGATCGTCGGAGACGCCCCGTCGCGGCGCCCTGCGGCGAGAAATCGATAGCTCGTGAAAGGCGCGTTTTTGCCGGAGTCGCGGCGTCTCGCGCGGGGGCCGGCGGGGCTTCGTGGCGCGATGAGCGCGCATGGAAGCGCCTTATCTGCCCAGTGATCCGGCGCGGGTGAACGGGCCGTCGCCCGGGGGCCGGGAGCTGTTTAGGAATGTCGGTTTGTCGGTGCCTCGCGCCCGCTGCGCGCGCCCTCGGGCGGCAGCCTCTGCACACCAGCTCTCGGGCATGAGCGCTGCTCTCTGCGCAATCCGACTGGCGCGACGGTCCCGCGGATGTCGCGGGCCGTGGAAGGAGGAGAAATGGTTGAGCTGGTGAATAGCAGGTGGATGCATGTTGCGATGGCGATGGCCGCCTTGACCACCGGGTGCGCGGTGGGCGAGGCAGGCGCCGAGGACGTGGACATGGACGAGACGGAGGCCGAGGCCGTGGAGGTCGAGGCGACCTCTCAGGCGCTGTACGGCGTTCCGAGCCGGGACTGCGGCGGCTCCTGGGGCCGCGGCCCGGGCTGGGGCGGCGGCTGGGGCGGCGGCTGGCCCGGCAACAAGTTCTCGCCGATCTTCAATGGATGGGGCTCGGGCTCGGGTCCGTGGAGCCCCTGGGGCGGCAACAACTGGGGGCCGTACGGCAGCTACGGCGGCTACGGCAACCTCGGCAACCTCGGCGGGTACAACAACCCCTATTATAGCCCCCTCAGCGGCCTTGGCGGCGTCGGCGCCTTCGCCCCCGCCTCCGGGGGATGCGGCGGCTACGGCAGGCCGTTCTGATCCGGAGCGCGGACTCCGGCGAGCCGGAGCGCGCACGCCGGAGAGCGCACGGAGAGGTGTAGGTGAGATCCGCGCCCGGACCGCGGCGCGACGATCCCTCGGGACGTCGAGGTGGCGCCGCGCGTTCCGCGTGTGAGCTGCGGATCGGATGAGGAGATCAACGGGACCCGGCCGCCGGGAGCTCGCGGCAGATGCGTTGCTCCCCGGCGGCCGGGCCGACCCGTCCCTCTCTCTGGTTCCACCAGGGGTGTGCCCCGACGGCCACGTTGCCAGGGCTCCCCACGTGATGCATTTTGGGACACCGCTCACGGAGCACCCCCCCATCGATCGGGCCGTCCGGGAGCTGACCAGCTCGCCACACATTCTGGCGCAGTTCGCGCGCCGATGTGCCGTGTTTGCGCCCGGATTGGCCGCAGCCAGCCTCCGCCGGGCTCGCTCGAGCGCTGCGCCCTATATCCCACCTTGGGGCCTGGGCTCGATGGCGTGTTCCCGCATTACGGATCGCTTCTTGCTTTTATCCCGCATCGCGCTGATGCGCCGCCTGTCCGAAGAACCCGCGGCGGCGTCCTCGAGGAATCCCCCATGATGCGCTTTGCGACACCCGTCTCGCGTTACATGACCTGCGAAGTCATCGCGGCGCCCGACACGACGCGGCTGCCCGAGGTGCACCGCGCCCTCGGTGAGCATGCGATCTCCTGCGTTCCCATCGTCGACGCGGCGTCGCGCGCGATCGGCGTGCTCTCCCGCACCGATCTGCTGCGGCTCGGCCAGTTCGAGACGAAGACGAACAGCCGCGGGATGCTGCTCACCTTGCCCGACGTCCCGGCGCGCGACGTGCTGCGCCCGGGGATCATCACCGTCGGGCGCACGACGCTGGTCGTCCAGGCGGCCAGCGTGCTGCTGAAGCACCGCATCCACCGGGTCTTCGTCCGCGAGGACGACGGGTTGACCGGCGTCTTCAGCACCAAAGATCTCCTCCTCGCCCTTGTCGAGGCGCGGGACGCGACAGCGATCGGCGAGCTCATGTCGGCCCCGGCGTACACGATCCCGCTCGACGCGCCGCTCGCGCTCGCGGCCGATCGGCTGACGACCGCGCAGGTGAGCGGGCTCGTCGTGGTGGATCCGGACGGCTGGCCGGTCGGGATGTTCACGCAGACGGAGGCGCTGCTCGCGCACGGCGTGCTGTCCGATTCGCCTGTCGAGGACGTGATGAGCCCCGCCATGGTCTGTCTCGACGTCCGCACGCCGCTGCACCGCGCCGCGGCCGCCGCGCACGCGGCGCAGGCGCGGCGCGTGCTCGTCGTGCAGGGGCGGCGGCTCCGCGGCGTGCTGACGGGGCTGGACTTCGCGCGCGCCGTCGCCGGGACGGGCGTGATCCCCGTGGCCGCGCGGTCCAGGGCGGGGTAGCGCCGCCGGGCGCGAGGAGCGCGGGAGCGGCCGGGCGACGGAGCAGCATCCGCTGTGGACGCGCCGGCGCCCACCGCGGCCTCAGCGCGCGGCGCGGATCGCCATCCGGCCGACCACCCTGTCGGGGTCGGCGGCGAGGCGCGCGGCGAGCGCGCGGGCGGCGGCGGGCGAGGCGGCGGCGACCCCCTGGATCGCGCCGAGGCGCGCGCGGCGCGGAAGGCGCGGGTCCACGGCGAGCGCCTCGAGATCGGCGAGCACGCGCGCGGAGGCCGTGGAGGGCGCGGCGGCGCGGCCCGCGGCGGCGAGGGCGCGCTCCCGGGCCTGGACCGGCGCGCCGGGATCGCGGCCGACAGCGAGCAGCCGGTCGGCGTCGGCGCCGCCTGTCGCGCGGAGCAGCGCGAAGTAGTCCGCGCCCGCCGCCGCGCTGTGCCCGCAGAAGTGCCCTGCGAGCAGGGTCGCGGCGCGCGACGGGAGCGCGGCCGCCCAGGCGCTGTCGCCAGGCGCAGGCGCCGCGCCGTGGCCGGCCTGGCCGCGGCCGGCCGGGTCCGGAGCGCGGCCGGCGGGGGATGGGCCGCGGCCCGCCGGGAGCGGGTCGGCGGCGCCGCCTCCGTTCTCGACGATCCCGCGGTAGACAGCGCTCGCCTGCACGATGGTCGTCTGCTGCGGCGTCATCCGGCCCGAGAAGTCGCCGCCCGTCGGAAACATGATGTTGTCGTAGTCGGGGCAGAGCTCGAGCAGCTCGAGCGCGTCGTCGCACCGCACTGTGTCGTCGAGCGGGTCGGCGAAGGCGGGCTCGATCTCGGTCGTGTGGAACAGCCCGGTGAAATGGCCGAGCTCGTGGCGCAGGATGGCCGTGTCGACCTGGGGATCCTCGAAGAGCGTGACAACGATGCCGCTGAGATGCGTGCCGTGCTCCACAGCGACCGAGGGCGCGGAGGGCGTCGCGCCGGCAGCGCTCTCGAGCCTGCCGCCGAACTGTGACACGGCGATCACGTTGAGCGCCGGCCGGCCGCGGGCGCCGGCCGTCTGCTCGAGCAAGATCGGGAGGAGCTCCTCGTCGACGAAGCCCCACTCTGCCCCCAGGCGATGCACCGTGACGCTGCCCACGTCGAGGCCCACGAACCCCTGGTAGGCCCTGCGCAGCGCGCTCTGCAGGTACTCCTCGGAGATCGCCTCGCCCGCGATGAAGGCGTTGATGTCGAGCTTCCCGCCGTGAAAGCGGCCGTCGAGCGTCTGGCGGCGCCACACCGAGAGGCGCGTCGGCGCCGTCGGGCGGCCGAAGCCGCCGTCGCCGATCGTGATCCAGTACGTGCCTGGCACAAGTGGCACGGACGCGGCCGCGCCCGTCTGGGGCACGGCTGCCGTGCCGATCCCCTGGTTGTAGAAGCTGGCCAGGGTGCCGGGGATCGTGTAGTCCGCCATGAACGTCCTGCCATCGGGGCCGTAGATCTCCGCGATGCCGATCGGATCGAAGCTCGGCGGCGAGGTCATGAGCTGCGCGATGGCCGTGAAGCCGAGGGTGCCTGGCGGGATATCCACCGGGACGGGGACACCGATGGCGATCTCGCCGAGATCCTCCTCGACGAGCGGCGGAATCGGCGGCGCGCCGCCCTCGTTGATGTCGCCACCCTGGCCGGAGCCCGTCGGGTCCGGCGTGGCGGCGCTCGTGCTGCCGCCGGTCCCCGCGGAACCCCCGGCGCCGTCGGGCGGCTCGAACCCGTCGACCACCACCCTGCCGCCGCAGGCCCCCGCGGCGAGCGCGGCGAGCACCCCCGCGGCGAACAGGCCCCCGCGGCGCGCCCGCGTCGCCCCGCGCTCGCCCTCCGGCGTCCCTTGCTGGCGGGACCGACCTGCGGCGCTCGATGCGGGGGCAAGCGACTCTGTCATAAGCAGGCTCCTTACGAAGGGTGAGGTAGGCCCTCACCGAGCGCGCGCAGTATGGTCGCGTCGCTCTGCGAAGTCACGCGCCGCGCAGTCTCCTGACCGCTCCGCGGCGCCCGAAGGCGCGCGTGTCGGTCATTCCACCTGCTTGATGCGCATTATCACCCGTCCCGGGGATGCGTCCGTCGCGCCCTCGAAGCGCTCGAATACGGCCACGAAGCGCGACTGGCCATCTGCGCTCTGGACGAGCCACGCTGTGTCCCTGGCCGGCGCGGGCGGGCTCGATCCGGGCTCGAGCCAGCGCCCGGTGAAGGCGGTCGCCACGTGGTCGCCGCGGTAGCGGACGGCGGGATCCGTGAGGGCCTGGTAGTCGGCCGCGTCGAACCGCGCTCGCTCCGACGCGGCGGTGCGCTCCTTGACGTCGGCG
Organism: Sorangium sp. So ce176; assembly: GCF_051519835.1. NCBI lineage: Bacteria > Pseudomonadati > Myxococcota > Polyangiales > Polyangiaceae > Sorangium > Sorangium sp. So ce176. The sequence continues at coordinate 5,704,433 of NZ_CP150371.1, read as the reverse complement.
AGCGCCTCGGACCGGGTCTCTTTCTCCTGGAGGTCGGCGCCGCGCGCGGCGCCGGGGCCGCCGAGCTCGCTGTTGACGCTGACGAGCGATCGGCGGAAGCAGACGTGCCACTCCGTCGATTCGCGCGCCTCGGCCGGCGTGAGCATCAGTTGCCGGTTGCCCGCGAGGTCGAGGCAGGCGCTCGGCGCGCTCTCGAGGGCGTCGATGTCGCCCGCTGTCGCGTCGAGATCCTTGATGTCGACCGTCTCGCCGGCGCCGTCGGGGAGCACCTCGGCGACCCGGAGCTGGTAGAGCGCGGTGACCGGCGCGCCCTCCACCTCTCCATAGAAGGAGAGGATCTGGAGCTTCCAGTAGCGCCCTTCGTGCTCGATCGCGTGGATGTGATACCGGCTGAAGGCGACGTGCGACTCGCCGTCGTAGGCGTACCACCGCGTGAAGGCGCCGCCGGTCTCGTCCGTGAGGAGGAACGGGGTGTTCGGGAGCTGGCCTGCCCTGGTGTCCTCGAGGGTGAGCGGCAGCGCCCCGCCGTCGCCGGGGCCGCTGAGGCCGCTGTTGGTGAAGACGTCGTAGCCCGAGAGGGCGAGATCCCAGTCGGTGGACGCCGCGCCGTCGCCGGCAGGGGCGACGATCTCGGGCGTGGCGAGCCGGAGGAAGACGCGGCCGGAGGCCGGCACCTCGACCTCGAGGAGCGCGCCGTCCTCCCCATCATTGCCCACATCGTCGCTGCACGCCGGGGTGAGAAGGAGAAGCGCTGCGACGATCGACCCTCTTGTCATGAGTCCTCCCACGGTAGCTCGGCGACCACGCCGAGGTAGACGGTGCGCCCCTCGAGGGGCCGGTGATCGCCGACGCGGCCAGGGTCCTTCTGCGCGCCCAGGACGTTCCTGACGCCGACGTAGGCCTGCGACGAGGGCCAGAGCGGCCGCGCAAGCCGCGCGTCGAGCGTGGTGAACCCGGGCGCGCGCAGGCCCGTCGCGACGAACGCGCTGGTGAGGGTCCGGAGCCGGGTGACGAGCTCGAAGCGAAGCGGCAGCTCGGCGCGGAGCGCCGCCTGCGCTGTGTGCGGCGGCCTGCCGGAGAGCGGCTGATCGCGGACGGCGGGGTCGTCGTTGCGCGTCCAGAGGTAGGCATAGCCGGCTTCGGCGCGGAGCCACGCTGCCGCCTGGAACGTCGCGGAGAGCTCGACGCCCGCGGTGCGCGCCCTGGCGATGTTCATGTAGGTATACGTGTCGACGCCGCCGGACGAGCGGATGGGGATCGGGTCGATGTCGATCAGGTGATCGACCCAGTTCGAGAAGGCGCCGCCGCGGAGGGTGAGGCCTTCTCCGGGGGTCCACGTGACATCGCCGTTCACGCCCCAGGACGTCTCGGGGGCGAGATCCTCGTTGCCCTCGAGGATGTAGCCGAGGCCCGAGTGGTCGAACGAGAAGCCGAGCTCCTTCGCGCTGGGCGCGCGGAAGCCGCGCCCGCCGGAGATGCGCAGGGTGAGCGACGGCGCGGGCCTGTAGGCGAGGGCGAGGCGCGGGGCGACGACGCCGCCGTAGCGCGGCCAGTACTCGCCGCGGACGCCGGGCATGAGGGTGAGGCGGTCGGTGATCTTCCACGCGAGCTGGCCGTAGAGCGCAGCGCTGCCGAGCTCGGTGTCGGGCACCTCGTCGAAGGCGCTCTGCGAGGTGCCCGAGGTGGAGACCTCGGTCGTCGTGAGCTCCTGGGTGAGCGACTCGACCTCGGCGCGGCCGCCGATCACCCAGGTGAGCTGCCCGTGGGCGAGGGTGGCGATGGCCTCGTAGCTCTGGAGGGTGCCCGAGCGCTCGCGCAGCTCCGAGAGGGGCGAGCCGCGCAGGTCGCGGCCGCTCGTCCGGAAGGCCCATTGCCGGCCGGCGGCGAGGCGCAGGTTGGAGCCGCCGCCGAGGTCGATCGTCTCGGTGAGGTGGAGGGTGACGCGGTCGGTCACCTCGGGAAGATCGAAGAGGTACGGGCGGAGGCCTGGCCGCACGAGCTGCTCGAGGCCGTCCTGATCGTCGTGGATCCACCGGGCGCGGAGGCGCACGTCGATGCCGCGGCCGAGCGCGGCGCCGGCGCGCAGGCCGACGAGGTGCTGGGCGCGATCGGGCAGGGCGGTGGCGGGGTTGCCCTCGAGGAGGGAGAGGCTGTCCTCGCGCTGGAGCGAGGCGTCGGCGCTGGCCCAGGCGTGCTCGCCGCGGTAGGCGCCGGAGCCCTGGACGAGGAGCCCGGCGCGGCTGCGGCCTTCGAGGCGGCCGCGGCCGCTGAAGCCGGGGTGGGCGGGGGGGCCGGAGAGGACGTTGACGACGCCGCCGATGGCGCTCGCGCCGTAGAGCGAGCTCGTCGGCCCGGTGACGAGCTCGATGCGGGAGACGTCGCTGAGCGGGAGGGAGGAGAGGTCGATGGCGCCGCCGGCGTCGCCGATGACGCGCTCGCCGTCCTCGAGGACGAGGACGCGGTCGAGGTCGAAGCCCTGGATCTGGATGGCGCTCGGGTTGCCGAGCGAGCCGTAGGCGCTCGGGTTGACCTGGACGCCGAGCTCGCCGTCGAGCGCCTCGCCGACGTTGGTGGCGCCGCGGCGCTCGGCCTCCTCGCGGGTGACGACGCGCGTGCGCACCGTGGCGCGCTGGCTGCTCTCGGGCGTGCGGGTGCCGGTGACGACGACCTCGAGAGGGGGACGCGGGGGGGAGGGCGAGGAGGGGGGAGGTGGCGCGGGGGGCGCGGGGGGCGCGGGGGGCGCGGGCGACGTGGGCTGTCCGGGAGGCGCGGGCTGCGCGGGCGACATGGGCTGTCCGGGAGGCGCGGGCTGCGCGAGCGCTGGGCGTGCAGAGACGGCCGAGAAGAGCGCCGGGAGAAGGCAGAAGGCGACCGGCGCGGCGCGCGTCAGGCGCCGGCGTCGGTGCACGGTCCTCCCGGGGACATGGGAACAGCAGGCGCTAGGCCCGGAAGCGGAAGCATGAGGGAGAGCTCAGGTCCGTGTGGCGCAAGGTGGGTGGCGCAGTGCGTATGGTCGCCCGATTCAGGGCGGTCGTCCAGCGGTTCGGGGCAGGCGGTGACGCGTGGGCGTGCGCAGGAGCGTGCGCCGGACCGTGCGCGTGCGCGCGCTCGGAGGTGCTCGGAGGCAGGGCGCAGGAAGGGGAGCTCCGTGCCGGGCGAATGGCACGCTGCGCTCACCGGCATCCGTTGGCCCCTTGCGGTGCGCCTCGACGGCTCCAGGTGCTCTGGAGAAGCCGGAACAGCTCGAGGAGGTGCGCATGAAGACGAACGAGAAGGCGACGGAGGACCAGGGGGCAGCGACGCCCAGGGGCGCCGCGGGCGCGGCTCAGCGCGAGCGGCAGGGCGGCGGCGACCAGCACCGGCACGTCCCAGGAGACCCTGTCGAGGGCCACGAGGCCACGGGGGACAAGGAGCCGGAACAGAAGGTGGACGAGACCGTCGAGGACTCGTTTCCCGCGAGCGACGCTCCCTCCTGGACACCGTCCAAGAGCGGCGAGGCGGACTAGGCCAGAGGCCAGCGGTGCCGACCAGGCCGCCAGCTCGAGGCAGCGGTCGGCGCGCGGGGCGCCACCCCCGCCCCCGCGGAGCCCGTCACGACGAGCCGCTGAGCCGCGGCGCGGTACCCGTGGCGGGCCTCGCGAGGACGAGAACGGCACGGACGGAGCGCGTAGGGCTTGCATTGCTCGACGACGGCGGGTAGCTTCCCGCGCCGCATCGCCGGTCCCCATCGTCTAGCCCGGCCCAGGACTCAGCCCTTTCAAGGCTGCTACGCGGGTTCGAATCCCGCTGGGGACGCAAATCCTTTGTAGTTTCAGGTACTTGGCGACGCTTCGAGAGCCGGCCAGCGGTGCGGGTGGATGCCGCGCGAAGGGCGGCAACGTTGCTGGGCTTCCGGGTCCCGGAGCGCTCCTTCTCCGGATTCAGGACCGAGCAGCTCGACCTCGCCCCAGAGCGCGTCGGGGTCGAGCGAGAGTCCTTCCAGGCCGGGAATGCTGCCGACGATCTCGTTGGCCGCCGAGCGCATGTACGTGGCGGCGGTCGGCCCCTGGCGCCAGGGGCTCAAGCGTTCTTTCCCGCGGGTCGATGAACCAATACCCGCGCACCAGGAAAGACGCGTACTCGTGGAGCCCCTCGACGCTGTCGCGGCGTGCGTCCCGTGGGATAGGAGTGACCACCTCGACCATGATGTCGGGCGGAGCATGGATCGCCCTGCGCCGAGGTGGCTTGCGGCGCTGAGGCATGTACGCAGAGGCATCGGGCCTCCGGCCAGAATGCGCGCGCGAGAGGCCAACGAGCCTCTCGGGAACGACTCCCCACGTCCGGAAGGGATGCTCCACGTGGCGCATGACCTCGTGATCAAGATTGCCTCGCCCGCGCGCCAGGCTCTCGTGCTCCGCTTCGAACAAGAGATACGTGTCGCAGGCTCTGAAGAAGGGGCATCCGGCCCGGGGCTCTTCGATAAACATTCATGTCCCGGTCGACCTGGAGCACGTCGACCCGGACTGTGACAACCCTCGATCCCTCCGGAGCTCGGGTCGGCACTGCGCGCCTGCCGCTCGTCTGGTGAATCAACGGAGGAGAAGAGGGATGAGCGAGACTCAGGAGCGATCGCGGCGCGCTGCGTCCCCGTGCGAAGTGGCCCGCCCGGTGAAGCGGGTGAGCGGCCGGACGCCGGCCGAGCGCACGCCGCTCGCGGTGCGCACCACGGGCATCGCGAGCAGACCTGACGTCAGCGCGTATGTGCGTGAACACCTCGGCCACCGGTCGAGCCAGCTCGCCACCCACATCGAACGCGCTGGCTGCGCGTCATCGGCCGGGCGGACGCCTGCCGCTCTGGATCTTCGCATGGCTGCAGCCAGTCGCCCGGGAGGCCAGGAGCCAACGGTCTCCGTCGCTCGGCGCGCTCGGGGCTCCCTGGATGAGGCCGCGCGTCGAGCGCTCCTCTACCGGCGTCGAGCCACCTGATTCACATCCCGCCTCGGCACGATGGTTGCTCGAGCCACGGCGACACGGCCGGGCGGCTGCAATACCGGCCAGCCCGGAGCCGATGCCCGAGATGGGCAGCAGGTCCGCCGTGGAGCAGAAAGGCGATCAAGGTGGCGATATGAAACACGTTGACACTGTACGACGGGTCGGCCGCCGGACAGGGATCACGCTCGGCTTTCTCGCGGGCATGGCGCTCTCCGGCTGCGGCGGCCCGAGCGAGAAGACCGTCCAGGCGACGCAGCTCGCGCCCGGCGCCGATGCGCACATCACCGCCGATATCAACGCCGATGCCGCGACCACACGGCTGGCGGTCAACGTCGTTCACCTCCCGCCGCCCGAGCGGATTCAGGCCGGCAGCAAGCACCTCGTCGCCTGGCAGCGCCCGAGCTCCGACGCCCCGTGGCGGCGGGTCGGAGTGCTCGACTACGATCCCGGCAGCCGGAACGGCACGCTGGTCGAGACGACCGTGCCGTATGCCAGCTTCGAGCTGCTCATCACCGCCGAGGAGCAGACCAGTCCTGGGTCGCCGTCCTCTGCCGCCGTCATCGGGCCGACGCCCGTCGGGTAGCGCCGAGCTCGGCGGACCTGGCGTCGCTCGAGGCAGGGGCAGAGCGAGTATTTGCTCGACCAGAGCGACGCGAGGCACCCGGCGACGATGATGAGGCCGGCCATGTCATGCGCCTCCTCGAACGGCTCGGGGATCATCGTGTCGCCGGGAGAACCGGCGGAGCATGGAGAGAGAATCGAGGATCGCGATCTACGGCGCCATCGGCGCCAACGTGGCGATCGCGGCGATCAAGTTCATCGCCGCCGCCGTGACCGGGAGCTCGGCGATGCTCTCCGAGGGCGTGCACTCCATGGTCGACACAGCAGATGGGCTCCTGCTCCTGCTCGGCAAGCACCGGAGCTCCCGCCCGCCCGACGCCGATCATCCGTTCGGCCACGGCAAGGAGCTCTACTTCTGGACGCTGATCGTCGCCATCATGATCTTCGCCGCGGGCGGCGGCGTCTCGATCTACGAGGGGATCCTGCACCTCTTGCACCCGCGCCCGATCGAGAATCCGACGTGGAACTACGCTGTCCTCGGCGCAGCGGCCGTCTTCGAGGGAACGTCGCTCGCCATCTCGGTCCACGCGTTCAAGAAGAAAGCCGGACAGGGCTACCTCGCGGCGATGCGGTCCAGCAAGGACCCGACGACGTTCACGATCGTCCTGGAGGACTCCGCGGCGCTCGCCGGGCTCGCCATCGCCTTTCTCGGCGTCTGGCTCGGGCACCGCCTGGGAAGCCCCTACCTCGACGGCGCGGCGTCGATCGGTATCGGCCTCGTGCTCGCGGCTGTCGCGGTCTTCCTCGCCAGCCAGAGCCACGGGCTGCTCGTGGGGGAGAGCGCGGACAGGGAGCTCGTCGCCGCGGTCCGCGCGCTCGCCGAGGCGGATCCTGGCGCGTCGACGGTGGGGCGACCGATGACGATGCACTTCGGTCCGCACGATGTCCTGGTCGTGCTGCGCATCGAGTTCGACCCCGCGCTCACCGCCTCCGGCGTTGCGGAGGCGATCGAGCGTATGGAGGCGCGGATACGGAGCGAGCGACCCGATGTGAAGCACATCTACGTCGAGGCCAGGTCGATCCGCCAGCGCGCGGGGGCGTGACGCGTCCGTGGAGAGGCCGCTCGGGCCTCCGCCATCCCTCGCGGCGCCCGGGCTCAGGTGGGCCTCGCCTCGTCCTCGCAGCAGGGGCGCCTGGCGGGCAAACCGTGCAGAGGTCGTCCTTCGACGCGAGGTACACAGGTTGCAAGTTGCAGGCTGCCATGCCCTGTCTCGAGGTCCGGCAGCGCAGGAGCCGGGGCGATCCGGGCGCACGAGGGCGCGGCGGGCGCAGTCTTGGAGGGACGACGTCATGAGAGAGGCCAGGGCGCATGGGCGATGCTCGGTGGGCGAGATGACGGCTGGCGTCGCGGTCTCCCCGGCGCCGGCGCGCTCCGCGCTGCGCTCCAGCACGGGCGCTCGCCCGCTCTCACCCGGCGCCGGCTCATCGCCGCCGTGTCCCTCGCCGGCGGCGCCAGCATGGCTGTCGTCTCGCTGTTCCAGCTCGGGCTCATCCGACACCTGCCCGATCCTCCGCTTCCAGGGTTCGATTCGGACAAGGTGACGAGCTCCGATATCGCGTTCGGGCTCACGATGCCCGACGCGCCGCTCGCGCTCACAAGCTTCGCGTCCAACCTCGCGCTGGCTGGCTGGGGAGGCGCCGAGCGCGCCAGGAAGACCCCCTGGATCCCCGCCGCCGTGGCGGTCAAAGCGGCCGTCGAGGCGGCCGTGTCCGGATGGCTCCTCGTCCAGATGCGAAGGCGGGAGAGAACCTGGTGCGCGTACTGCCTCGTCGCCATGGCGGCCAACATGGCCGTGTTCGCGCTCTCGCTCCCGGAAGGGTGGACAGCGCTGGGGAAGGCGTCCCCGGATCGACGGTCGTGAGCGCCCAGCGCGAGATGATCCGCCACACAGCGAGGACCAGATGCAAGGATGGAGCGCGCGGCGCTCCGTGAGAAGCGGGAGACGCGGGTCATCGCTCCCTCGCCCCGCGCCCGGACGAGCGGAGCGAGCCACTTCTCGGCGGCCGAGCGGGCGTTAAGCTTCCCAGATGAAGCTCGGAGCACGGCTCACCACGCACGCATTCTCGGCCGGCGCCGCCGGCATCAGCTTCATCGTCCAGCCGCTCCCGGGCTCGGACCAGCTGTTCGTCATCCCCATCCAGTACCTGCTCGCGGCGTCGCTCGCGAAGGAGCGAGGCTCGTCCCTCTCGAAGGAGGCGTGGTCCTCGATCCACCAGATCATCTGGGGCGGCGGCGCCCTTCGCCTCATGCTCGGCTTGACGCTGGGGCTGATCCCGCTGGCCGGCGCGGTCACGAACGCGACAACGGCGTTCGTCACGACCGAATATCTGGGGCACTACGTGGATAGAGCCCTCGACAACCCGGAGGACAAGCCGCCTCCTGCCCTGTCGATCCAGGATATCCTGGACGCCATCACCTCGCTCTTCACCGCGCGAGCGCGGTAGGCAAGCGGTCCCTGGGTCGAGCTCACCCCGCGGCTCTTGGTGTTGAAGGACGAGCTCCTCGGGAGCGACGCGGCGTCACCACCAGATCCGCCTGTGTTTGCGGCGGGAGCGTATCGCCACCGCCGCAAACGCCGCCATGGCCCCGACGGCGACCACGGCGGCCGCCGCGATGCCGGCGCGCCGGGCCGTTTGCTCTGCCTCGCCCTTGATGCCGCCCCACCCCGCCTTGGCCGCAACCAGGTCGCGCGCGAGCCGCTCCTCGCTGCGCTCGATCTGTTCAGCAGGCCGCGCGGGCGCCGCGGAACCTGCGCCGGCGCTGACGTGACCTCGCTCGCTGAGGGGACGGGCGACCCTCTCCGTATCGAACCGGATTGCGCTGGATGGGTCCATGTATCCCGCGCTGCAATCACTGTTCCTCGCCGCTCCGGGGCCCCCGCGCCGACGAGGTGGCTCATCGCATCGCGCTGGTGGTCGCCGGCTCGATCGTGGCGCGTTCATCGACCGACGGGCTCGTCGCGCGGTGGTCCCGGCGTGACGCGCCTGCCGCCGCGCGATCGCGATACGCCCGAGCAGCCCGCGCGTGGCGCCCGAGCCTTCCGGGCCCAGATGGACCTCGTGTTGCATGCTCGAACCGACGAGCTGTGCAGTCCTCGCAGATCGGATCCCCGCCTATGCGAACCTTCGGAAAATCGACGTTGATCGCAATCCTCGGCTTCTCGCTCCCGACCGACGCCGCGGCGAGGGCGGCGGCGCCTTCCGGCGCGGCGCCAGGGTCCTCGTCCTCGGGGAGCTGGTCCCACGGCTCCAAGGACTTCTTCGGCGCCGCGTACGAGAGCTACGACGCGGACCTGACGTATTCGGCGCGCTCCGACACGGCCCCGATCAGCAGGGTGTGGTTCACCGGGGCGAGCGGCATCCTGACCGAGGTCTACTGGCCGACGAACGACACCCCGCAGACGCGGGATAGCCAGCTCCTGGTCACGGGCGGCCGCGGAGGCCTCTTCGAGGAGCGGCGAGACGCGCGGCGGAGCGCCTCGTGGATCGAGGAAGGCGTGCCGGCCTTCCGGGTGATCACGGAAGATCCGGGCGGCAGGTTCAGGATCGAGAAGACGATCTTCGCCGATCCCGATCGCGATGTGGTCCTGCAGCGGCTGAAGATCACCCGGAACGTCCGAGGGCTCAGGTTCTTCGTGCTTCACAACCCCGGCGTGGGGAACACGCCGCTCGGCGACAGCGCCATGGCCAGCACCGGAGATGCGCCGGGGGCCGGGCTGTTCGCCTGGCAAGGCCCCTTTGCCCAGGCTTTCGTGGCCTCCGTCGCCCTGCGCGACGCCACGGCCGGCTTCTCCGGGACGGCGAGCGATGGCTATCGGGACCTGCAGAAGCACCGCACGCTGACCACGCATTACCGCGAGGCGAGGGACGGGGATGTCGCGCTCACCGGGGAGCTCGACCTCCCGCTCGCGCCCGGGACCGACGAGCTCACGCTGGCGCTCGGGTTCGGAAGCGACATCGGCGAGGCCTACAGCGCCGCCCAGGCGTCGCTCCGCGAGGACCCCGGCGCCCTCCTCGACAGGTATTGCGCCCAGTGGCGCGCCTATCAGGCATCCCTCCGCCCGCTCGGGAGCGCCACGCCCGAGCTCGCGCGCCTTTACCGCAGCTCCGTGGCGGTCATGAAGTCCCTGGAGGACAGGACGCACGCAGGGGCCTTCATCGCGTCGCCCTCCGTGCCCTGGGGCGACGTCAAGGTCGACAGGGCGAGCGCGATCTCGCCGCGGGCGTCGGACAGGATCACGGGCGGCTACCACCTCGTGTGGCCGCGCGATCTCGTCCAGATAGCGCTCGCGCTGCTCGCCGCCGGCGATACGCGCTCACCCCGGGCGGCGGTGCGCTTCATGAAAAGCGTCCAGCTCTCCGCTTCCGACGGAACATGGGATTTCGGCTCGATCCATGTCTCGAAGGAAGGCTCGTTTTACCAGAACACATGGTCCGACGGTGAGCCGTACTGGAGAGGCCTGGAGCTCGATCAGGTCGCGCAGCCGATCGACCTCTGTTACCACGTGCACAAGCATCAGCCCGGCGCGCCCGAGGCGTGCTGGGAGCTCGTGCGCCGCACAGCCGACTTCCTCGTGGCGTTCGGCCCCTGGACCCCGCTCGACCGATGGGAGGAGGTCTCGGGCATCTCGCCGTCGACAGTGGCCTTCCTCTGCGCCGCGCTCGTCCACGCGGCGGAGATCGCGGGCACGACGGGGGACCGCGATCGCCAGGCCCGGTACAGGGAGACAGCCGAGCGCTGGGCCAGGCAGGTCGACGACTGGACGTTCACGACCCGGGGGAGCGTCGGCAACGGGCGGTACTACGAGCGCGTCGACGGGGCCGGTGGCCCGGACGCCCCGAGGGACCCGAACGACGATCGAGGCTACGTCGTGCAAGGACGCTTCTGGCGGGAGCGCGACGTCGTCGACTGCGGCTTCCTCCGGCTCGCCGTGCTCGGCGTGCGCCCGGCGCTCGCGGCGAACATGGCCGATTCGGTGGCGGCGTGCGACGCCGCGCTGCGGGTCGAGGTCCCGGGGCTCGGCCCGGGGTTCCACCGCTATGTCGGCGACATGTATGGCTTCGATCCGCGCACGGGGGAGCGGACACGAGGCATGCTATGGCCGACGCTGACGGGCGAGAGGGCCGAGTACGAGCTCGCGAGGGCGCTCGAGGAGTCCGGCTCGCCCGAGGCGGCGCGGAAGAGGATGCGGCCGTACCTCGACGCGATGGCGCGCTTCGCGACCGCGTCCCGGATGCTGCCGGAGCAGGTCTTCGATCGTGGGCCCCGCGCCGGCCAGCCGACAGGCGCGGCGGCGCCCCTCGGGTGGGCCCACGCCGAGTTCGTCACGGCCCTGCGCGAGCACGACGACGCGAGGCTCTTCCGCCTGCCGATCCGCGGCGCCGGAGGTGGCTAGCGCCGCTCCGGTCCGGACCGTGTCCGGTTGCCGGAGGGCAGCTCGGCCGCCTCCTCCGCCGGCTACCCGGGCGCTCACGGGCGCGGCGCCAGATCGCCGCCGACCGCCTCCGCCCGCCGCGCCTGCTTCCGGTTGCGGACGGTGATCCAGAGCCCGGCGGCGTTGTTGACAACCAGCGCGGCGTTCAGGGCGGTGAACACCCAGTTGTTCACGAGCAGGCTGTAGATGAAGTTCCCCGCCGTCCCGGCGATCGCGGCGACGAAGAAGATCAGGGTGTACTTCTCCGATTCGCCCTCGTCGCCCTTCCACTGCCGGTACGTCTGCGATCCGAAGGTCACGAGGAGCAGCAGCGAGCTGATCCAGCCCACGACGTGCTTCATCGGCGGTTCCCGTCGTCGGTCCCCTGGCGAGCCCTGAGCGGCGACGCCGGCGCCCCGTCGCGCGCCGCGCCGGCGCCCGCCGCCGCGTGCCCGCGCGCCCGCGCGATTCGCCCGAGCAACCCCACCGCCGCGAGCGCCACGGCGGCCACGCCCGCCGCCGGGAGCCACCGCCCGCGCCGCGCGCGCCGCCGCTCGGCCGCGAGCCGCCGGCCGGCCGCCCAGAGGAGCGCCGCGCCGGCCGGCGCCGCCGCGAGCGCCGCCGCCTTCGCGGCCGGCAGCACGTAGACCTCCTCGGGGCCGGGCATGTACGCCCGCTCGGGGTAGTCGCCCGCCGGCCCCTCGGGGCCGTGCAGCGTCGCCATGCGCACCACCTGGGCCACGTGCAGCGCCTGCCGGTCGGTCGTCTGCTGGATCTGCTCGCGGCAGCTGAAGCCGTCGGTCACGATCAGCGCGTCCTTCGGCGCCGACCGGACCGCGGGCAGGAGCACGCGCTCGCCGCACCGGATCGAGACGTCGTACTTGTCGCCCTCCTCGAAGCCGAACGCGCCCGCCATCCCGCAGCAGCCCGAGTCGAGCAGCTCGACGTCGAGGCCCATGCCGCGGAGCACGTCGCGCTCGCCGTCCATGCCCAGGATCGCCTTGTGGTGGCAGTGCCCGTGCACAACGGCGCGCCTGTCGAGCCTCGGCAGCTCGATGCCGCGCGCGCCGGCCGGAGGCCGGCGGGGATCGCCGTCCAGCGCCCCCTTCAGGAAATCGCTGAACATGTGCGTCTGCCGCTCGAGCTTCGACGCCACCGGGTCGTCGGGGAAGAGCCCGCGCAGCTCGTCGCGGAAGACCGAGACGCAGCTCGGCTCCAGGCCGACCACCGGCACGCCGCGCTCGATCGGGTCGCGCAGCGCGCTCATCACCTCGCGCAGGAGGCGCCGGGCCGTCTTCAGGAAGCCGAAGTCGTAGAGCGGCCGGCCGCAGCAGAGCTGCTGCTCGGGGACGATCACCTCGTAGCCCGCCCACTCGAGCACCTCGGTCGCGGCGATGGCCGTGTCCGGGAAGAAGTGGTCGTTGAAGGTGTCCGGCCAGAGCAGCACCTGCGGGGCGCCGGCATTGCGCCGCGGCCGGCCGTGGAACCACTGCCGGAACGACCGCCGCGCGAACGGCGGGATGCTCCGCTCGGGCGCGATGCCGGCGATCTTCTTCGCCACGGCCGCGAGCAGGGGCGTCTGCGTGACGAGGTTCGCGAGCCCCGGCACGCGCTGGCCGACGCGCGCCCACCAGTGGACGAGCCCCATCGTGTAGGCGGCGCGCGGCCTGAGGCGCCCCGCGTAGTAGTGCGACAGGAACTCCGCCTTGTACGTGGCCATGTCGACGTGGACCGGGCACTCGTCCTTGCACCCCTTGCAGGCGAGGCACAGGTCGAGCGACTCGCGCACCTCGTGGTCGCGGAAGCCGCGGAGCTCGCTCCCCTCCAGCATCTCGAAGAGCAGGCGCGCCCGGCCGCGCGTGGTGTGCTCCTCCTCGTGCGTGACCCTGTAGCTCGGGCACATCGTGCCGCCGTCGTGGCGCCGGCACCTGCCGACGCCCACGCAGCGCAGGGCCGCGCGCGTGAAGTCGCCGTCGTCGTCCGGGAAGCGGAAGTGCGTCTCCACGGCGGCGGAGCGGAAGCCGGCGCCGAGCCGGAGGTTCTCGTCGACGCGGTACGGGTCGACGACCTTGCCGGGGTTCATGCAGAACGAAGGATCCCACGCGGCCTTGAAGCGGCGGAACGCCTCGATGAGCTCCTCGCCGTACATCTTCGGCAGGTACTGCGCGCGCGCCTGGCCGTCGCCGTGCTCGCCGGAGAACGAGCCGCCGTAGCGGACGACGAGGTCGGTCGCCTCGTCGAGGAAGCGCTTCCAGTTGCGGATGCCCGCGGCCGTCACCACGTCGAAGTCCACGCGGCAGTGCACGCAAGCCTGCCCGAAGTGGCCATAGAGCGCGGGCTTGTAGCCGTGGCGATCGAAGAGCGCGCGCAGGTCGCGGAGGTAGCCGCCCAGGTTGTCCGGGTGCACGGCCGAGTCCTCCCAGCCGGGCCACGTGTCGGGCTCCCCCGGGACGCGCGTGGTCGCGCCGAGCCCGGATCTGCGCACGTCCCAGAGCGCGCGCTCCTGGTCGGGGTCGTCGTACAGCTTCATCGTCGGCGGGTTCGGCCCGCGCGCGAGGGCGCTCATGGCGGCGCGCGCCCGCGCGTCGGACTCGTCCAGGGTGTCGCCCCCGAACTCGACGAGCAGGAAGCCGCGGCCCTCCGGGAGGTAGCTCAGGTAGCGCTCGTGCAGCCCCTTCTTGCGCATGTCCTCGATGAGCCGGTCGTCGATCCCCTCGAGCGCGATCGGCCCGGCGCGCATCACCTCGGGGACGTGATCGCCCGCGGAGAACACGTCCGGGTAGCCGAGCACGACGAGCGACCGGAACCTGGGCCAGTCGACGAGGCGCAGGGTGGCCTCGAGCACCGTCACGCACGTGCCCTCGGTGCCGACAAGGGCGCGCGCCACGTGGAAGCCGTTCTCCGGCAAGAGCTCGTCGAGGTTGTAGCCGGACACGCGGCGCGGGATGCGCGGATAGCGGGCGCGGATGAGGTCCGCGTACCGGTCGCGGATGGCTCGCAGCTCGGCGTAGATGCCGCCGCGCCGGCCGCCCTCGCGGACGATGGCCTCGAGCTCGTCCTCGCTCGTCGGCCCCACGCGCAGCCGCAGGCCGTCGTAGGTCAGCACCTCGAGCTCGTGCACGTTGTCGGCGGTGCGGCCGCCGAGCACCGAGTGCACGCCGCACGAGTTGTTGCCGATCATCCCGCCGAGCGTGCAGTACTCGTGCGTCGAGGGATCCGGCGCGAACGTCAGGTCGAGCTCGTTCGCCGCGTCGCGCAGGGTGTCGAGCACCGTGCCCGGCAGCACGCGCGCGCGCTTGCTCGCGCGATCGAGCGCGAGGACGCCGCGCATGTACTTCGAGAAGTCGAGGACGACCGCGACGTTGCACGTCTGCCCGGCGAGGCTCGTGCCGCCCCCGCGCGCGAGGATGGGCGCGCCGTGGCGGCGGCACGCGGCGACGGCGGCGATCACGTCGTCCTTGTGGCGCGGCACGACGACGCCGATGGGGAGCTGCCGGTAGTTCGACCCGTCGGTGGCGTAGAGCGCGCGGTCGCCCGCGGTGAAGCGGACCTCGCCCTCGACCGCGCGCGAGAGCTCGGCGGCGAGCGCCTCCACCTCGGGCCCTGCCGCGGGCGCGAGCCGCACGCGCCGCTCGCCGGGCAGGCGGATCACGCCGCGATCGAGCTCGCGCTGGACGGGCTCGGAGAGCCTGTCCTCCGCCGCCGCTCTCTGCCTTTCCTCCTCCATGTGCTGCATGATTCCCCCTCACACCGCGAAGCGCTCGGCGTCGGCGCGCCGGAGCGAGAGCCCCATCCCCGGGCGCTCGAGGTCCGGGGCGAGCGCCCCGGCCGCGGGCGCGACGGCGCCATCGAAGAGCATCCGCTCGATGCGGACGTGGTCGTGGAAGAACTCGAGGTGCGCGAGCCGCTGCACCGCGCACGCCGGGTGAAGGTGCAGCGACGGGGCGCAGTGGCACGACAGGTCGAGCGAGCGCGCCTCGCACAGCGCCGCGGCGGCGAGGAAGCCTGTGACGCCGCAGCGGCTCGCGTCCGCCTGCAGGACGTCGACGGCGCCTGCGTCGAGCATGCGGCGGAAGTAGACGAGATCGTAGCCGTACTCGCCCGCCGCCACGTCCATGCCGGCGGGCGCCCGGTCGCGCAGCAGCCGCAGGCCGTCGAGGTCGTCCGAGGTCACGGGCTCCTCGAACCAGCGCACGCCCTCGCCGGCGAAGCGCTCCGCGAGGGCGAGCGCCTGCTTGCGCGTGTAGGCCCCGTTGGCGTCGACGAACAGCGCGGCGTCCGGGCCGACGGCGCGGCGCGCCGCGCGGACGCGCGCGAGGTCCGCCGCGGGGTCGCGCCCCACCTTCATCTTCACGCGCGGGATGCCCTCGGCGACCCAGCCGCCGAGCTGCTCCGCGAGCTCGGCCTCGGTGTACGAGGTGAACCCGCCGCTGCCGTAGATGGGCACGCTGTCGCGCGCCATCCCGAGCAGCACAGCGAGCGGCACGCCGAGCAGCCGGGCCTTCAGGTCCCACAGCGCGGCGTCGACCGCGGCGATCGCCATCTGCGCGACGCCGGGCCGGCCGAGGTTGCGGATGCTGCGCACCATCGCGGCCCACGCGCCGGGGACCGCCAGCGCGTCGCGCCCGCGCACGACGCCGGCGAGCTTGTCGGCCACGAGCCGCGCCGCCGCTACGTCGGCGTACGTGTAGCCGAGCCCCCGCTCGCCCCCGGCGGACGCGTGCACGACGACCAGCGTCGTTTCGCGCCACTCGAGCGTGCCGTCCGACTCCGGCCTGTCGGTCGGGATGATGTACGCGGCCACCTCGATCCGCTCGATCGGGACCGCCGCGCGCTGCATCGGATCGGCCATGATCACCCCCGGTGCGGGATCCAGCTCTCGATCATGTCGCGGTACGCCTGGCGGATGATCCCGCGCGCGCCCGGGTCGCCCCGCAGCAGCGCCGTCGTGAGCATCCTGGCCTGCTTCACCGTGATGTGGGGCGGCAGCGGCGGGACCTCCGGGTCGGTGACCGCCTCCACCACGACCGGCCGGTCGACCCGGAAGGCCTCGTCCCAGGTGCGCGCGACCTGGTCCGGGCGGTCGATCCGCACGCCCGAGAGCCCGAGCGCCTCGGCGTAGGCCGCGTACGGGAAGTCCGGCAGCGTCTGGGACGCCTCGAGCTTGGGATCGCCGCTCATCGCGCGCAGCTCCCAGGTGACCTGGTTGAGATCGCGGTTGTTGAGCACGAGCACGACGAGGCGCGGGTCCTTCCACTCGCGCCAGTACTTGGCGACGGTGATCAGCACGTTGATGCCGTTCATCTGCATCGCGCCGTCGCCGATCAGCGCGACGACAGGGCGGTCGGGGAAGGCGAACTTGGCCGCGACCGCGTACGGCATCCCGGGGCCCATGGTCGCCAGCGTCCCCGAGAGCGATGCCATCATGCCCTCGCGGATCTTGATGTCGCGCGCGAACCAGTTCGCCGACGAGCCGGAGTCGGCGGTCAGGATGCAGCGGTCGGGCAGCCGCGGCGACAGCTCCCAGTAGACCCGCTGCGGGTTGAGCGGGTCGGCGTCGTTCATCGCCCGCGCCTCGAGCACCTTCCACCAGTCGGCCACGTTCTCCTCGAGCCTGCGCCGCCACGAGCGGTCGGTCTTGAGCTTGAGGTAAGGGAGGAGCGCCCGCAGCGTCTCGGCGCTGTCGCCGATCAGGTTGACCTCCATCGGGTAGCGCAGGCCGAGCATCCGGCCGTCGATGTCGATCTGGACGCCGCGCGCCTGGCCCTCTTCCGGCAGGAACTCCGGGTAGGGGAAGTTCGAGCCGACCATGAAGAGGGTGTCGCAGCTCGCCATCATGTCCCAGCTCGGCTTGGTGCCGAGCAGGCCGATCGCGCCGGTGACCCAGGGCAGGGCGTCGGGGAGCACCGCCTTGCCGAGCAGCGCCTTGGCCACGCCGCACCCGAGGATCTCGGCGGCGCGCGCGACCTCCGGCGCGGCGCCGAGGGCACCCTGGCCGATCAGCATCGCCACCCGCTTGCCGGCGTTGAGCACGTCGGCCGCGCGCCTCAGATCCTCCTCCTTCGGCACCACGCGCGGCGAGCAGTAGCCGAGGCCGGTGTGCACGGTGCCGTGCTTGTGCGGGGGCTCCTCGACGGCGTCCATCTCCTGGACGTCCTTCGGGACGATGACGCACGTGACCGTGCGCTCCGCCCGCGCGATGCGCATCGCGCGGTCGATGAGGTGCCGGATCTGCGCGGGACAGGACGCCATCTGCACGTACTCGTGCGCGACGTCCTTGAAGAGCGTGACGAGATCGACCTCCTGCTGGTAGTGCCCGCCGAGCGCGGCGCGGTCCTGCTGGCCGACGATGGCCACGACCGGCTGGTGGTCCATCTTGGCGTCATAGAGCCCGTTCAGCAGGTGGATCGCGCCGGGCCCCGAGGTCGCCAGGCAGACGCCGACCTCGCCGGTGAACTTCGCGTGGGCGCACGCCATGAACGCGCCCATCTCCTCGTGCCGCACCTGGATGAACCGGAGGTCCGGAACGCGGAGGAACGCGGCCACGATGCCGTTGATGCCGTCGCCCGGATACGCGTAGACGCGCCGGACACCCCACGCGACGAGGCGCCTCAGCAGGAACTCGCCGACGGTCTGGGCCATGAGTCTTCCCCCCCGGGAGCTCGGAACGTGAGCTCGACGCTGCGAGGCGTGCGACATCCGTGCCGCCTCGCCGCGCCGCGCGCTGCGTGCCGCGGTTGCGCGTGCGAGCGGCCGCTGCGCGCGCGGGCGCAGGCGATGCATTCCGGGGCGCGCCGGGCGCGCGCTCGCGCCGGCAGGGGGAGCGCGATCTTCGCCGGTCGGCGGCGGCCCCTCACGCGAGGAGGCGCCGCCAGGGGGTGCTGCGCCGGGCCGCTGCGCTGCGCGCGGCGGCCCCGACGAGGGCCGCCGCGCACAGCGCCACGGCGCCGAGCGACAAGCGATGGATGTCGAACCAGAGCTCCAGGCTCGACGACTTGGCGCGCCGGTCGAACGGGCCGTGCGCGCCGAAGTCCCCCGGCACGGGCGCCCACAGGTTGTCGACGCGATCCGGATCCACGGGCTCATCGGTCATCTGCCGCGTGTACCCGACCTTCGCGAGCCAGTGATCGAGCAGCCCCGGGATCACGCGGTTCCCCCAGATCGCCTCGACGGTCGGGAAGCCGACCTTGATGTCGCGGCGGTCGTTGTGCGCGGCCCAGTGGAGCGCGTCGGCCGCCACCTCGGGCTGGAAGATCGGCGGGACCGGCTGTGGCTTGTAGGGGAGGCGCGACTTCGACCAGAGGAACTGCGGCGTGTTCATCCCCGGCAGGTGCACCATGCTCACGCGCACGCGGCTCCCGTCGTGGATCAGCTCGCTGCGCAGCGATTCGGTGAAGCCCGCGATGGCGTGCTTGGACGCGCAGTAGGCCGACTGCAGCGGGATGCTCCTGAAGGCGAGCGCGGAGCTCGCCTGCACGATGACCCCGCGGTCGCGGGGGAGCATCCGCGCGAGCGCCGCGAGCGTTCCGTGCACATACCCGAGGAAGTTGACCTTGAGGACGCGCTCGTACTCTTCGGGCCGCGTCTCCTTCACGGGCGAGAAGACCGATGTCATCGCGACGTTGATCCAGGCGTCGATCGGGCCGAAGCGCTGCTCGACCTCCGCGGCCGCGGCCTCGACCTGCGCGAAATCGGCGACGTCTGTCGGCAGGACGAGCGCGCTCGCCCCGGCGTCCTCCGCCTCGCGCCGCGCCTCCTCGAGCCCGTCGCGCCCGCGCGCGACCAGCCCGATGCGCGCGCCTTCGCGCGCGAACCGCCTCACCGTCGCGCGCCCCACGCCCGCCGACGCCCCCGTGATCACCACGACCTCCGGCCGCCTGGAATCGCCCATGCCCGTCGCGCCTCCGCCTCGCCCGCGGCATCAAGCAACGTGAATGCCACCTGGGCGTGTCACTTCCTCGAGCTCGGCAGCGAGCGCGCTCCGTTCCCTGGCCTGATGCAGCATCCGGTCGGGCTGCTCGTCGCGCCAGGCGTCGACGCCGCGCCCCTGCCGGCGTGGAAGCACGAGCGCGGTGCCTGCCCCTCGAGGCGGGAGCACTGTCGAGTCCGTCGTCGTCCGGAGCCGGGTGCCGTCAGCGCTGCTCGTCGCGCACGGGGGACTCGAGATCGAATGAGGTGAGGCTGCGGCGCGCTCGCGAACGGCGACAGCGGACGGGGAAAGAAGCGGTCACCTGTAGAACGCGACGTCGTCGATCCAGAGGTCGAATGCCTGGCCCGGGCCGAAGCTGAGCTGTATGACCCGGATCCCGTCCTGCGCGCGCGACGAGAAGACGCCATATCCGGTCTGGACGAGACACCCGACAGGAACCTTGGGTTGATCCGGTGTACCGACCACGCCGACACCTGGAACACCTGTGTTGAAGACGGCAAGCCCACCCTCCTCGCGCATGAAGAGCCCCCTCGATTGTGTCGTCTGGAAGACGTGCGCGGGCCCCCCTGCGTGCGACGCGCGCGGGACCTGTATGGACGGGTATTCCGACAACGAGGCGATGGGGTCCAACGCGCTCTGGCGCGAGCGGCCGAGGCGGGGGATCTCGCCGCGAGCCGCGGCGGCCGGGAGCCGAACGCCTGCAGGGCGTGGCCCAGGCCGCGGGCGCCGATCGAGATGGCGGTGGGAGCCGCTCGTGCTGCGACAGTATCGCACCTGCGCTTCCGCGTCGAAGGCGGCACAATGCACTGCCTCACGGCCGAGGGCTCGAGATCCCGCTGAAACGGTCTAGTCGCGTCCGTTTTCTTCGTGGCATCATCGAATGCGTGAACGTGGAGAGGACGTCCAGCGCCGCGCCCGAGGTGGGGCATCAGCTCCTGCTAGAGCTCGGCCGCGGGGGGACCGCGCAGGTCTTCCTCGCCGTGCAGAGCGGCGCGGAGGGCGTGGACAAGCTCGTCGTCCTGAAGTTTCTCAGGACCGATTTGCTGGACCACCCCGAGCTGCGGGAGATGTTCATCAACGAGGCGCGCTTCTCCGCTCGCTTGAACCACGCGAACATCGTCCAGACGAGCGCGATCGTGCAGACGGCCAAGGGGGCCGCCATCGTGATGGAGTACCTCGAGGGCCAGCCGCTCTCGAGCCTGCGTTCGCGGGCGCGCACCAAGCTCCCGCTGGAGATGCACCTCCGGATCATCATCGACGTGCTTCGCGGCCTTCATTATGCCCACGAGCTCACCGGCTTCGACGGCGAGCCCCTCCACGTCGTGCACCGCGATGTCTCGCCCCACAACGTCTTCGTGACCTACGACGGTCAGGTCAAGCTCATCGATTTCGGCATCGCCAAGCGCACGGACGCGGGGGCCGAGACGGTGACGGGGGTGATCAAGGGCAAGATCGCGTACATGCCGCCCGAGCAGCTCGAGGGGAGCCGCGTCGATCGGCGCGCGGATCTGTATGCGGTCGGCGTCATGCTCTGGGAGGCCGCGACGGGCGAGCGGATGTGGCGGGGGATGGCCGACGTCGCCATCATGACTCGCGTCCTGAACGGGGACGTCCGGCGGCCGCGCGAGGTCAACCCCAACGTGCCCGAAGACCTCGAGCGCATCATTGTCAAGGCCCTTTCCTTCTCGCCGGACGATCGCTACGCCACCGCGTCCGAGCTCGAGGCCGAGCTCGAGGCGTTCGCCGTCGGGTTGACCACGGTGACGAACCGCGACATCGGCCGGTTCGTCTTGCGCGAGTTCGACGAGGTCCGCACGCAGACGAGGCGCGTCATCGCCCAGGAGATGAAGCGTCGGGCGTCCATGGCGCGCTCGTCCTCCCAGGCGGACGTCACGTTGCCGCCGCCGCCGCCGCTGTCTCAATCGCTCGCGCCCGCCGGCTACACCACGACGGGCTCGGACTCGAGGTCCACGGGCGCGTCGGGGCCGGCGTCGCGCTCGTGGCTGAAGAGGGCGTCTCGCCCGCTCCTCATCGCGGCCGTCCTGGGGATCGGCGCCGGCATCTTCCTGGGCGCCACCACCCGTTCCTCGCGTACCCAGCGCCCGTCCCTAGACGCCGCGCCCTCGCCGGCGGCGCCGCAGCCTTCGCCCCTGCCCGTCGCGCCCGCCGCCGCTCCTGCGGCCGCGGAGCCGGCTGCGGCCGCGGAGCCGGCTGCGGCCGCGGAGCCGGCGTCCCCGCTGCGCGACGAGGCCGTTCCGCCGTCCGACGCCGTCCCCGTGGCCGCTGCGTCCTCCGCAAACCGGGCCGAGCCTCCCGGGAAGCGGGCCCACCCCTCCGCGAAGCAGGCCAGGCCGTCCGCGAAGCAGGACCCGTCGTCGGCGAAGCCGTCGACCTCGCGCGAGGTCGACGTGCCCCCGGCGCCGTCGGCCACGCCCGCCGCGCCCGCGAGCCCGCCGGCCGCGCGATGCGACCCGCCGTACACCATCGACGCTGACGGGATCAAACGCTTCAAGGTCGAGTGCATGTGAGATCGAGCGCCGGCACGACCTCGGGTACGGTGGCGCTCTCTGCGCTGGCCCTGACCGTGATGATCGGTTGTCGGGCAAGCACAGACACCGGAGCACGGGGCGACGCCGGCGCGCCCGCGACGGTGAGCGTGTCGTCCGGTGTCTCGGCGGGCTCCGGGGGAGCAGGTCCCGGAGGAGCGGGCTCCGGAGAAGCAGGCTTTGGAGGAGTGAACGCCGGAGGAGCAGGCTCCGGAGGAGTGGACTCCGGAGGAGCAGGCTCCGGGGGAGTGAGCTCCGGAGGAGTAAGCTCCGGGGGAGTGAGCTCCGGAGGAGCAAGCTCCGGGGGAGTGAACTCCGGGGGAGGAGCAGGCTCCGGAGGAGCAGGGGATGGCGGCGGCCCTCCCGGTGAGACGGACCGTCGACCGGCCGCGCTCGTCCTCAGCGGAGAGGTCCAGGGAGTGCACGACCCGTCGATCATCAAGGCGGGAGATCTGTATTACGTCTTCTCCACCGGCGCCGGGATCGCGATCCGGACCTCGGCGGACCTCATGCACTGGGACCTCGCCGGCGCCGTATTCAGCGCCACGCCAGAGTGGGTCGTGAGCGCAGTGGGAGACGTCGACGCGCTCTGGGCGCCGGACGTCTCTTACTGGGGTGGGCTGTATCATCTGTATTATGCGGCGTCGTACTTCGGGACGAACCGCTCCTGCATCGGTCATGCGACCACCGCGGCCCTGGGGTCCGCGGTGGTCCGCTGGGTGGATCGCGGCGCCGTCCTCTGCAGCGAGGGCACCGACCACAACGCCATCGATCCGAACGTCGTGATCGACGAGCGGGGCACGGCCTGGCTCGTGTTCGGGAGCTTCTGGTCCGGGCTCAAGCTCGTGCAGCTCACCCATGAAGGCGATCCTGTCGACGGGACGCTCACGTCCATCGCCGCGCGGCCGAGCAACGCGATCGAGGCGCCGTTCATCGTACGTCGCGGCGAACACTATTACCTGTTTGCCTCGTTCGACACCTGCTGCGCCGGCGCGAGAAGCACCTACAAGATCATGGTGGGCCGGTCTCAGGCGCTCGCCGGTCCTTACGTGGACAGGCTCGGCACCCGCATGCTCGACGGCGGCGGCACGCGCGTGCTCACCAGCAGCTCGCGGTGGCGTGGGCCGGGCAGCAACGGCTTGCTCCGAGATGGGGAGTCCTGGTACAACATCTATCATTCGTACGACGCCGAAGCGGACGGCATCTTTGCCCTTCGCGTGGCCGAGCTGAGCTGGGGCACCGATGGCTGGCCGGAGTCCGGCGGGCCATGAGCCGGCGTGCGAGGGTGGCCCATGCGTCGGTTCGACGCAGGAGCCGGGCGCTTCCCCCCTGTACTCCCGTGGTGGCCGTGGCGCCCGGGTCACGACAGCTACACCGCACGCGCTCAGGAGACGTCAATCGTGGTGAGAGGTGACATGAACATGGCAGGTCATGGAAGGACGCTGGCCGGCCCTGCGGCCCTTCGTCCGGCGGCGCGCGCGCTCCTCGCTGTCGCTCCCCTGTTCCTCGGGGCATGCTCGTTCGAAGACCTGTCCCATCTCCAGCAGGGGGCGACGAGCGCCGGAGGCGGCTCTGCGACGCAGAGCTCCAGCCAGAGCAGCAGCGGCTCGGGAGGCGGCGCCGGGACCACCGGGGGAGACGGCGGCTCCGGGAGCGTCGGGGGCGCCGGGGGAGATGGCGGCAGCGGGGGAGACGGCGGCGCCGGGGGAGACGGCGGCGCCGGCGGAGATGGCGGCGCCGGCGGTGTCGCGGGTGCCGGGGGCGCCGGCGCCGGGGGCTCCGGGGGGGGCGGCGGCGGCCCCGTCGTCGACCTGGAGAGAGGGCTCTTCCTGCACTACACGTTCGACGAGACGGAGGGAGACACAGCGGCGGACGCCACGGGCGACATGCTGCACGACGCGACAGTCCTGGGGGGGACGTGGGTGGAGGGGCACATCGGAAACGCGCTGTCCCTCTCGGGGACCGAGCAGTACGTGGAGCTTCCGCCCGGCATCTTGCAGACGCTCAACGAGATCACTGTGTCCCTCTGGATCTCCCTCAGCCGGCAGGTGCTGTGGCAGCGGATCTTCGACTTCGGATCCGGGGAAGTGGCGTGGATGTACCTGTGCCCCAAGGCGGCGACGCCGCCGGGCCTGCGCTTCTCGGTGAACTCCCCTGCGGGCGTCGAGGAGTACACGACGGACTGGACCTTGCCGGTCCAGGTCTGGACGCACGTCGCGGTGACGGTCGCCTTCAACCCGAGTCGCTCTGCGATTTACATCGACGGCGCCGAGGTGGCGAGCAGCGAGATGATCTTCACCCGACCTTCGGAGCTGGGGAACACGACCCAGAACTTCATCGGCCGCTCCCAGTTTGCGCCGGATCCCTACCTCAACGGGATCGTGGATGATTTCAGGATCTACGATCGAGCGTTGTCTGCGGCCGAGGTGGCGGCGCTCGCGGCGCAGTGACCGGGCGAGCCGGCCGCGATCGCCCCGCGCGGCGGCCCGCCGGAAGCTTGCTTCGACGTGCTCTCAGGTGCGAGTGTGCTGGTCACGAGAGGAGCTCGGCGTGATGGCTGGAGAGACGGACATGCTGCGACGGCGGAGGCCTTTCGGGATGGGGCATGGCGGGCGCGCGGCGCTCGCGCTTGTGGCGACCTTTCTCTTGCCCGGCTCGGCCCTGGCGGACGAGCCGGCGGCGCCGGAGGAGGGGGCGAACGGGGAGGTGGCGCAGTGTGTCGCGGCGCACGCCGAGGTGCAGAAGCTCCGGAAGAACCACCGGTTGCTCGAGGCAGGCCGCGCGCTGAAGGCCTGCGCGCGGTCTGCTTGCCCGGCTCCGGTCCTCCGCGACTGCGGCGCGTGGGTCGACGAGATCGAGCGGATGACGCCGTCGGTCGTCTTCAACATCACGAGCCGCGGCGAGCAGGTCGCCGGCCCGAAGGTCCTGGTCGACGGCCAGCCTGTCGAGCTGTCGTCGAGCGGCGCGCCGCTCAAGCTCGATCCGGGGAAGCACACCTACCGTGTCGAGCAGGGCGGGTACAGGCCAGTGGCGAAGGAGTTCATCCTCTTCGAGGGGCAGCGCTTCCTGCAGTTGAACGTCGCGCTCGAGCCCCTCGTCGACGCTCCGGCCCCGGAGGCTCAGGTCCAGGCCACGGAGCTTCACCGTCCGGTGCCGGCGTTGACCTACGTGCTGGCGGGCGTGGGTGTCGCGGGCGCGGCGAGCTTCGCTGTGTGGGGGCTCATGGGCCGGTCCGAGAAGGACGAGCTCGAACGCACCTGCAGGCCGCGGTGCACGGACACCGATCTGAGCGCCGTGCGCACGAAGTACCTGATCGCCGACATTTCTCTAGGTGTCGGCGCCGCGGCGTTCGTGGGCGCCGCGCTGACGTATCTGCTCCGTCCCACCGAGGAGAGGCCGGTCGTCGTGTCCGTGGAGCCGAGCCGGACCGGCGTGGTTGGTACGGTGTTGTTTCGCGGCATGTGAGATGGTTTCATCTCTCGACCGGACGCTGAAATCTTGACGAGGGTCGCCGTCGCCGGCGCGACCTGCTCAACGCCACAACATCATCGAGCACCATCGGACCGTTCCCTGGTGATCGAGGAATCGCTTTCATTGGAGGATGCTATGAGAGAGGCACCGATCTCGTCGGGTAGTGTCAGGGCTATGCTGCTCACGGCCGTGATGCTCGGTACAGTCGGCAGCGGCTGCGGCTCGAGCAGCGATGACAACCCGGGAAGCGGAGGCAACGGCGGCAGCGGCGGCAGCGCGACGACGACGACCACGACGACGACGACGACGACGGCTGGTAGCTCGACCACGAGCGGCTCCGGAGGCACCGGGGGGAGCGCGTCCGGCACAGGCGGCGCGGGCGGCGACGGCACAGGCGGCAGCGGCGGCGCAGGGGGCGAAGGTGCAGCCGGCACAGGCGGCAGCGGCGGCGAAGGTGCAGGCGGCAGCGGCGGCACGGGCGCCAGCGGCAGCACGGGCGGCAGCGGCGGCGCCGGCGGCGAAGGTGCAGGCGGCGCCGGCGGCAGCGGCGGCGCCGGCGGCAGCGGCGGCGCAGGCGGCAGCGATGGCGCAGGCGGCAGCGGCGGCGCCGGCGGCGGCGGGCCCGATCCGTCGCTCGTCGTGCACTACATGTTCGACGAAGAGGCCGACCTCGTGGCGCACGACGCGTCCGGCAACGGGCATGACGCCACGCTCGCCGGGAGCGCCGGATGGACGTCGACGGGGCGAATCGGCGGCGCGCTCAGCCTGCAGGGCGCCGACCCCCACGTCGATCTCCCCGACGGGCTCACCGACGGCCTCGACGATCTCACCATCGCGACCTGGGTCAACCTGAGCAGCATCGACGACTGGTCGCGCATCGTCGATGTCGGCGGCATCAACGGGTTCATGTATTTCACCCCGCGCGAGGGCTCCGGCGCATTGCGCTTCTCGGTGTACTCGGACGGCAACGAGGCGACCGTGCTGGCCGCGAGCCCGCTCCCCGTCAATGCCTGGAAGCATCTGGCCGTCACGATCTCGAGCGGCACGTACCAGATATGGATCGATGGTATCTCCGTCGGGTCGGCCACTCCAGCAGCTCCACACGATGTGAAGCCGTCCCGGATTGCGCCCACGGTAGATAATTACATTGGCAAGTCGCGGTTCGAGGCAGATCCCTTGCTCAAGGGTTCCATCGACGACTTCCGGATCTACGACCGAGCTCTCTCGGCTGAAGAGATCGCGGCCCTCGCGGCGCCGTAGGAGCGAGGCACGCGGGGGCCGGGATCCGTCAGGATCCCCGCGGACCTCCGCAGGCAAGCCTTCGGGGCGAAGGTCGGGCAGCGCCCTCATGGCTGCTTCGGGGTGACTGAGCGCCTCGATGCCGGCGCCTGGCTCGACCGTCCCCCGGATCGTCACGTCTACCAGCCTGGGGTCGACGTCTCGGCATAGGCCAGTATGCCTATGCCTCGATCCATCGATGTCGTGTACGAACCCGTTGCGGTCACCCCGATCGGGTGATGCGAGTAAGGTGCTGACCCATGATGAACGGACGAACGAGTTTGCCAAGGCACATCCTGCTGTCAGGAGCGCTCGGTATTGCCCTCTGGGGCTGCGGCGGCGGCGACGACGGGTCCTCCAGCGCCGGCGACGGCAGCGGCGGCTCTGGTACCAGCGCGGGGGTCACCTCGGGCAGCACGAGCAGCACCGTGTCAGGGAGCACGACGAGCTCAGCGTCGGGGAGCACGACGGGCTCAGCCGGCGGTGACGGCACCGGGGGGAGCGACGCCGCGACGAGCGGCACCGGGGGCAGCGGCACCGGTGGAGACCCGACCGGGGGCGCTGGCACCGGGGGCAGCGGCACAGGCGGTGGCACCGGAACCATCACCTGTCCGTCGCCCGCGCTGAGGGCTGGCGACACGAACCGGACGGTCACGGTGGGCTCCGCGAGCCGCAGCTATGTCTTGCACGTCCCCCCCGCGTACGACGGCAGCAAGCCGGTGCCGCTCGTGCTGGACTTCCACGGCCTCGGCGGCGATGGCCCGTCGCAACGATCGGGATCGCCGTATCCGGCGCAGACCGATCCGGAAGGGGTGATCATGGCCTTTCCTAGCGGTCTGTCCGGCCCGTCGGGCCCCGCCTGGAACGTGGGACCGTGCTGCGTGGCCGGCACCGACGACGTGGCCGTCGCCAAGGCGATCGTGGCCCAGATCCAGGAGACCGCCTGCATCGACCCGAAGCGCGTCTATGCCGTCGGCTTCTCCATGGGGGGCGGGATGTCCCACTACCTCGCTTGCCACGCGGCCGACGTGTTCGCGGCGGTGGCGCCCGCCGCCTTCGATCTCCTGGAGGAGAACGTCGGCGACTGCAACCCGTCGCGGCCCATCCCCGTGATCACGTTCCGCGGCACCTCGGACCCGATCGTGCCCTACGCGGGCGGATATTCCTCGGTCGTGCGGGGCATGCCCATCACGTTCCTCGGCGCGAAGAGGGGCTTCGAGGCGTGGGCCGAGATCAATGGATGCACCGGCTCGCCCTCGGCCGAGAACGGCGACGGCTGCTCGACCTATTCGGCGTGCCAGGACGGCGTCGATGTCACCCTGTGCACGAAGCAGGGCGGCGGCCACGAGGCCGGTAACGCCAGGGTCGGCTGGCCCGCGCTGAAGCGGCACACGCTGCCGTAGAGCCCGGGAAGGATCGTAGATACACCGCGGCGCCGAGCTCCTCGCGGAGCTCGCGTCCCACGGCCAGCGCCCCGCCCCGGGGGCTCCCTGGCCCGGCCACGCGGCGCGCGGCTCGTTCGGGCGGCCCGACGCCCGCGCGACGCCGCCGCGCTCAGATGCAACGCGTCGCGCAATGCGATGACCCTGCGCCGTCCGCAGCGCGAGGTCCTGGAAGGTGGCTCCGTTGAAATAGTCCGATCATGATGCTGCTCGCAGCATCATGATCGCGGCTGCCGCATGGCGAGCGAGATCGCGTGTTGACCGCCCGCGCCATGATCGTCCATACTGGCCTTGATACGCTTACGATCCTGCTTCTGCGCGGATTCGACGCGCAGCTACAGGAGCGGAATTGCTTGTCCATGAAGGTCAGCGGAACCACAGTCCTGACGCGGAAGACGCTGGTGAGCCGTCGATTCGGCTCGGAGGCGTGGCACAGCCTCTTTCGTGACGTGGCGCAGACCAACCCGTGGTTCCGGCGGCCGATCACGGCCAGCAGCCTGGTCCCGCTGCCGGAGTTCCTCGCCTTCCATGACGAGCTCGTCCGGCGGTTCTACCCGGACGGCAAGGACGCGCTCTTCGAGCTCGGGGCCGAGTCGGCGCGCTGGGCGCTCGTCGACGGTCCGCTGAAGCGCCTCGTCGAGGATCCGGAGATCTCGTCGCTTGTCGCGACCGTCCAGAACCTCTGGCAGCGGTACTTTGCCGAGACGGAGAGCCGCTCCGAGGCCTCTCTGATCGACTCCGGCGTCGAGTTTCGCGTTCGCGACCTCCCGGCCTGGCATCCGTACCTGGAGTACTTCGTGGTCGGGTACACGAAAGAGGTGCTGGAGCTCTATTGCGCCAACCCGATCTGGACGCATCGCCTCCCCGGGGGAAACGGAACGGCGTACGGCTACCTGCTCGCCACCGATCCTGTTCCGCGCCCTGCTCGGAGCAGCGAGCACGCCGGCGCCGGGCGCGGCCGGCTCGTCCGGCCACGCAAGGCGCTCACGGCGCGCGAGCTGGAGGTGCTGCGGCTCGTCGGGACCGGCAAGACCAACCGCGAGATCGCCTCCGTCCTTTGCATCTCCGACAAGACCGTGCAGCACCACGTCGCCCACGCCTACGACAAGCTCGGCATCTACAGCCGCGCCGGCGCCACGCTGTGGCTGGCCGAGCGGGGGCTCCTGGGCTGAACGGCGTCACGCCGGCCGTGGATCACGCGCGTCGTCGCCGCGATCGACGCCAGCACAGGCGGCCCAGGAATACCTGACAGGAGATGTCAGGATCGCCGTGCGACCCTCCCGCGCGCTGGCAAAGGAGGATCGATCATGAGCGGAGCACTTCACGGCAAGGTGGCGCTCGTCGCGGGCGCGACGCGCGGGGCGGGCAGGGGGATCGCGGTCGAGCTGGGCGCGGCGGGGGCGACCGTGTACGTCACGGGCCGCACGACGCGCGCGCAGCGCTCGGAGATGGATCGGCCCGAGACCATCGAGGAGACAGCCGAGCGGGTCACCCGGGCCGGGGGCAGGGGGATCGCTGTGCAGGTGGATCACCTGGAGCGCGAGCAGGTCCAGGCGCTCGTGGCGCGCATCGAGCGGGAGCAGGGCCGGCTCGACGTGCTGGTCAACGACATCTGGGGCGGCGAGCACCTCTTCGCGTGGGACAAGCCGCTGTGGGAGCACTCGCTGGACAGCGGGATGCGGCTGCTGCGGCTGGCCATCGATACCCACATCATCACGAGCCACTACGCCCTGCCGCTGCTCATCAGGAGGCCGGGCGGCCTTGTCGTCGAGATCACGGACGGCACGGCCGAGTACAACGCAGGGCACTACCGCGTCTCGTTCTTCTACGACCTCGCCAAGACAGCGGTCCTCCGCATGGCGTTCGCGCAGGCCGAGGAGCTGCGGGCCCACGGCGGCGCCGCCGTGGCGCTGACGCCGGGGTGGCTGCGCTCGGAGATCATGCTGGGGCACTACGGGGTCACCGAGGAGCGCTGGCGCGACGCGCTCTCGAAGCAGCCGCATTTCGCGATCTCCGAGACCCCAGCGTACGTGGGCCGCGCTGTGGCGGCGCTCGCGGCCGACCCGGAGGCGGCCCGCTGGTCCGGGAAGTCGCTGTCGAGCGGCCAGCTCGCGAAGGTGTACGGTTTCACCGACGTGGACGGCTCCCGGCCCGACGCCTGGCGGTACCTCGTCGAGGTCCAGGACGCCGGCAAGCCCGCCGACGTCACCGGCTACCGGTAGCCGCCGCCCGGGCGAGCGCTTCGCCGATCCGATGGGGCGCGCTCAGTCCGCGGCGCCCTGGCCCAGGAGCAGCACCCGGCCTTCCGCCCCGTCGACGACGATCTCCTGGCCGTCCGCGATCCGCTCGGTCGCGCCGGCGGCCCCCAGGACCGCGGGGATCCCGTACTCGCGCGCGACGATGGCCGCGTGCGACACAGCGCCGCCTGTGTCGGTCACGACGCCCGCGGCGAGGGTGAAGAGCGGCGTCCAGGCGGGGTTCGTGTAAGGGCAGACCAGGATCTCCCCCGCCTTCAGCCGCTCGAACTCGCGCTCGTCGCGCACGATGCGCGCCTTGCCGCGCACCACCCCGGACGACGCCCCGCTGCCGCGGAGCTCGCTGCCCGAGCCCCCCGCGCCCGCCCGGAACGCCCGCTTCTGCCACCTGCCGTTGACCACCCCGTACGTCGCGCGCCGGCGCCGAACGAGCCGCTTCACCTCGTCGAGCGGCGGCGCCTCCCCGCGGATCCAGGCCCGGACCTCGGCGTCTGTCAGATAGAAGATGTCGTCGGCGACCGGCAGGCGCCCGCGCTCGTGGAGGCGACGCGCGAGCTCGGCCACGATCGCCTGGAGCGCCGAGAACGAGCGCACCACATCGAAGTGCGAGCGCTCCCGGAAGAGGATCGCGCGGCGCAGCCTGTCGAGGGTGCGGCGGAACGCGTCGGGCAGCCCCGGCACGAAGCGGAGCTTCCGGGTGACCTCCTCGAGCGCCGCCCGATAGCGCTTCATCCCGGCCTCCTCGGACGGCGGCTCGACGGCGTCGAGCAGGCCGCGGAGGAGCCCCCACAGGGGCGCGGGGTCCTGCCGCCACGTCGGCGCCGAGAGGTAGAGGCCCTTGCTCTCCCGGTACCCATGCTCGTCCAGGAACGCCTCGACCTCGGCGAGGTACGCCCGGCCGGCCTCGGAGCCGCGGAGCTCCTCCGGGCGCCCCTCGCCGATCGCGCAGGCCACCTCCGGCCCCGCGCTCGCCGCCCTGCGCGCGAGCTGGAAGAGCGCGAAATTGACGTCGGACGTCCGGGTGTGAAGGCCCGAGACGAGGTCGCCCAGCACGGCATCGGCCCGCTTCCTCCCCACGGCGAGGGTGACCGGAACCCGCAGCGCGACAGCGGCGAGCTGGCTGACGCTCCGCTCGAACCGCTCGCCAAGGACCTCCGTCGTGGTCTCCACGATCCGGTCGGCGCGGCGGAGGAGCGCGGCGTCGTCCATCGCGCGGAGATCGGCCGGCGCGCAGACCTCCTGGATCCGCGGGAACGCCTCGCCCTCCCACCACGCCATCCCGTCGTCGCGCAGGCTGGCCGCGACCTTGTGCGGCAGCCCGAGCAGCCGGAGGGTGGGTCGCACCGGCGGCAGGACGAAGAGCTCACGCCACACCTGGTCGACCAGCGCGCGCTCGTCGGCCTCGTCCACGTGGAGCCCGAGGAAGCGCACAGCGCGGACGATCGCGGGGATCGACATCCGGAAGCCCCATTGATCGAGCGGCCTGGGGGCGACGGGGAACCGATCGTTGTCGTTCGACTCGACCATCCTCCGCTGGAGCCGCGTGAGCGTCGGGGGCGGCGGGAGGGGCTCGATCTCGGCCGCGCCGAGCGTGGTGATCGGGCGCGACTGGAGCAGGTGGATGGAGCCGCCCGCGATGGCGAACTCCACGTCCTGCGGGCAGCCGAAGTGGGACTCCAGGCGGAGCCCGAGCCGGCCGAGATCGAGCACCACGGCGTCGCTCGGCGCGGGGCGGCCGGCCTCCCGGAGGTCGCGGTCCTCGATCGCGACGTCGCCCGCCCCGGCGGGGTCCGGGGCGCCGTCCGGCCCGTCCGGGCGGAGCTCCGCGGGCCCGGCGAACGGCGCGCGCCGGAGGCGGTACACGTCGCCGGTCGTGTGGCCCGAGACGATGGCCTCGCCGAGGCCCGGCGCGACCTCCAGGAGCATGCGGTCGGCGCGCTGGGCGACAGGGTCGACAGTGAACAGGACCCCGGCGAAATCGGCCGGCACCATGCGCTGCACGACGACAGCGATGTGGACCCCCAGGTGATCCATGCCGCGCACGGCGCGGTAGCGGAGGGCCCTCGGGCTCCAGAGGGACGCCCAGCACCGCCGCAGCGCGACGAGGAGCTCGTCTTCTCCGGTCACGTCGAGGTACGTCTCGTGCTGGCCCGCGAACGAGGCGTCGGCGAGATCCTCCGCCGTCGCCGAGGATCGCACCGCGACAGCCGGCGCGCCGAGCTCGCGGTAGGCGTCGCGGACCGCGGCCTCGATCTCGGGCAGCAGCTCGCCGCTCTCGAAGAGCTCCGCCACCTGCGAGGCCGCGGCCTTCCAGCCGCTCCTGGCGAGGTGCGCCGAGAGCCGCACGCCGAGCCCCCACGCGCGCGCTTGCTCCGCGTACGCCGCGGCGCTCACCACGAACCCGGGCGGCACGGGGAGCCCGAGCCGGACCAGCTCACCCAGGTTCGCGCCCTTGCCGCCGGCCGTGGAGAGATCGGCGCGGGACAGCTCGCTCAAGCGATGGACCAGCATCAACAAGCGTCTCCTTGGGACAAGTAAGGTTACCTCACCTGTGCCCGCGCCGCGCGCGCGCGGCGCATGAACAGCTCCATCGGCACGACAGGCATCGACAGCGTCCTCGCCGGCAGGGCGCCCCGCGCGCCGTCAGCGCGCCGCGCCCGCGTCGGCGCGTCTGCCCACGACGATGTACTGATCGGGCAGGTCCTCCGCGACGACCTCGGGCGAGAGGCCCCCGGCGCGGAGCTCGGCGGCGACCGCCTCGGGGGCGATGCGGTGCTCCTTCGGGGGGCCGTGGCGCGCTGTGTCGGTGAAGTCGACGACGACCACCGCCCCGTCCGGGCGGAGCGCTGCGCGGAGCTTCGCCGCGTAGGCGGGGCGATCGGGGATGTGGTGCCAGGTGTTGACCACGAGGATGCGGTCGACCGAGCCGGGATCGAGCCCGGGATCCGCGGGGCCGACCTGGCGCGCGGTGACGTTGGCGAGGCGCTCGCGGGAAGCGCGCTCGGTCATGTAGCGGACCATGTCCCGCTCGATGTCCAGGCCGATGACCGCGCCTGTCGGCCCGACGGCGCGCGACAGGTGCGGCAGGAAGTAGCCCGTGCCGGCCCCGAGATCGGCGACCCGCATGCCGGGCGCGATCCGCATCGCGGCGACGACCTCCGCGGGCTTCTGCCAGGCGTCGCGCTCGGGGCCCTCGAACTCGGCCACCCAGTCCTCGGCCCGCTCGAAGCGGTGCACGAGCGGCCCTGCGCCGTTGTCGTGCCCTCCGTGGTGGCCGGCGTGCCCTCCGTGGTGGCCAGCGTGCTCGCCGCTGCCCGGCGCGGCCGCGTCGGGCGTTGCGCTGCAACCGGTGAGGAGCGCGGCGAGGGCGGCGCCGGGGGCGACGAGGCGAGGACGGCGGTGCATCCGCGCTCCCTACCACGATCGGCGCGCCAAAGTCCCCTGCGGGGCGCTGTCGCGCAGATTGCGCAAGGTCACGCCCAGTTGAGCAAGCGTCTGCCCGATCCGGGCGGCCCGGGCGCCGCGGAGGGGCGCGCGCGCCGCGAAAGCCGCGTGGCCCGACTCCTGCCAAGGGGACTACGCCTCCGCAACACAGCGACGGACGCCTCGATGCCTCGTCGCCGAGGCGCCCTCGACGCGGCGATCGCCGCGTCGGTCATCGCCGCGGAGGAAGGTGCTCGTGCATTGTCATCGCCCCGCCCGGAGCGGCGAGGCGACATGGAGAGACATCATGAACGTTCAGGATCTCATCAAGAACCATCGCATCGCGTCCGCTCTCTGGCTCGCGCTCTCGATGGCCCCGTTCGCCGCGGGCTGTCAGGTGGAGGTGGCCGACGGCGACGCCGAGCAGGTCGTCTCCGAGGCGCAGGAGGTGAGGGGAGACAGCAGGCTCCCCGGCGCCGTCTGCGGCGGCTTCGCCGGCCTCGCCTGCAAGCCCGGCTTCTTCTGTGATTACGAGATCGAGGCCCAGTGCGGCGCGGCCGATCAGACAGGCACCTGCGCGCCCATCCCGGCGGCGTGCACGAAGCAGTACGACCCTGTCTGCGGCTGTGACGGCAAGACGTATGGCAACGAGTGCTCCGCGAACGCGGCCGGCGTGTCGGTGGCGTCGCGCGGCGCGTGCGAGACGCCCCGGGACGAGGCGTGCGGCGGCATCGCCGGCCTCGCGTGCGAGCGCGGGTACTTCTGCGACTACAGCCCGAAGGCGAGCTGCGGCGCGGGCGATCAGATGGGCACCTGCGAGGTCATCCCGGAGGCGTGCCTGCACATCTACGACCCTGTCTGCGGCTGCGACGGCAAGACGTACAGCAACACGTGCTCCGCGAACGCGGCGGGCGTGTCGGTGGCGTCGTCCGGCGCGTGCGACGAGCGCCTCTGAGAGAGCGCCTCGGGGCCCTCTGCCGCGCTGGCGGCAGAGTGGAACAATCCGAGCGTGACGGACGGCAGAGGCGCGCGCGAGCGCCTCGCCGAGACCGCGTGTCGGCCCTTCGAACACCTCGCCATCGAGGGGCCGAGCGCGTCTCGATCACAGCGGCGCGCGGCGCGGCGTTCGTCCCCAGCGTGCGGATTTTGTGACCCGGCCGTTGCACGATCGTCATAAGATCGCTCCCGGACTGCCGAGCTTAGGAGCGATCCATGAAAGTACGAATCCTGCATTATCTGTTGCCGTTCGCGGCGTTGGCAGCGGTGCCGCTCGCGGGCTGCGGCGACTCCACGCCCGGCTCGCCCTCCGGGACGGGGGGCGCCGGCGCGAGCGACGGCACGGGCGCGGGCACCGCGGGTCCGGGCGGCACGGGCGGCGGCGGCATGGGCCCGGGCGGCACGGGCGGCGGCGGCGGTGAGAACAATACTGCAAAGGAACAGCCCGATTACGCCCTCGCGTTCCCGCAGGACCGGGTTCCCCGCATCGACATCACCATCGCGCCCGAGCGATGGCAGGAGATGGTCGACGACATCACGTCGATGATCGGCGAGTTCGGCGCGCAGGCCGGCGGGCCGGGCGGATTCGAGCCGCCGCAGGAGTGGGTCGACGCCTGCACAGGGCTCGTTGTCGGCGACGACTGCACGATCGATCTCTTCGGATCCCCCGCCGAGGGGACGTGCTCGGAGCTCCCCGGCGGCCTGACGTGCCAGCCGAAGCCGCAGGATCCCGGTGATTTCGAGCCGCCGCAGGACTGGATCGACGCCTGCAACGATCTCGCGGCGTCCGACCCCTGCACGATCGACGTCTTCGGTACCGAGACAGCGGGGACGTGCACCGAGCAGGAGGCTGGTCTGGCCTGCATGCCGGCCGGTCCGGGCGGTCCCGGCGGCGATCCCGGGCTCATCAGCAGCGTCGACCATTTCCCGCGCTCGCCTCTCTACGTCGAGTGCGACGTCGCCACCGAGGACAGGAAGTGGCAGCACGTCGGCATCCGCTTCAGGGGCAACGTCAGCCTGCTCTTGCCCTGGATGCAGGGCAACTGGAAACTTCCGCTGCGACTCAACTTTGACAAATTCGAGGACACCTACCCCGAGTCGAAGAACCAGCGCTTCTACGGGTTCGACGGGCTGGCGTTCACGAGCAGCTACCTGGATCCGTCGCTCCTGCGCGAGAAGCTCGGCACCGACATCTTCGCCAAGGCGGGGATCCCGGCGCCCGCGACAGCGTTCTATCGGGTCTTCGTCGATCACGGGGAGGGGCCGATCTATTTCGGGCTGTACACAGGGATCGAGGTCCCGTCGGACGAGTCGTTCCTCGACACGCATTTCGGCGGCCACAAGGGCAATCTCTACAAGCCCGACGGCACCGGCGCGCGGTGGGAGACCTGGGATCCCGACTCGCTCGTCAAGGAGAACCACGAGGAAGAGGCCGACTTCTCGGACGCGCGCGCGCTCTTCGACGCGCTGCACGCCGACAGGACCGACGCCGCCGCCTGGCGCGCGGGGCTCGAGGCGCGCCTCGACGTGGACGGCTTCCTGCACTGGCTGGCGCTGAACGCGGTGGTCGAGGACTGGGACGTGTACGGCCGCCTGCCGCACAACTACTATATGTACTCGGACCCGAACGAGAACGGGCGATTCTCGTGGATCCCGTGGGACCACACGTTCGCGTTCATCGATGGCGCCGTGGCCGGAGCGACCCCGATGCCGGCGCTGCCCCTCTCGATGGAGGACGTGAACGAGCACTGGCCGCTCATCCGCTTCCTGCTGGATGATCCGGAGTATCTCGAGGTGTACCGCGGCTACGTGGCGCAGGCCGCGGAGCAGGAGTACGAGCCGGTCGCCGCCGAGGCGTGGTTCAAGGCGGCGCACGACCTGATCGCGCCGTACGTCGTCGGGCCGGAGGGCGAGATCGCGGGGCACACCCACCTCGCGTCGCCCGAGGACTTCGACAAGGGCCTCGAGGCGCTGATCGCTCACGCCAAGGGGCGTCAGGCGGACGTGGCCGAGTACCTCGGCCAGTGACGCGGGCGCGCGGCGCGGCGGCGGCCTGACCGGGCCGCCGCGCGGCGCCGCGTGGTATCGTGTTACCGATGGGCGGCGCTGACGACCTGGGGTTGCCACGCCGCCCCCGTCTTGCTGGCGCAGAACCCGAACGAGGTCGACGCGCCGGGGTCGAGCTGGCCGTTGTAGGGCAGGCTCGCGGCGGTCATCTCGCTGCCTGCGAGGTCGACGTCGGCGGACCAGCTCGAGATCACGGCCGATTGCTGTAGATCGATGACCACCTCCCAGGCGCCGATGTCGAACCTGCGGCCGTTGGTGACGGCGACTTCGGCGCAGTAGCCCGTATCCCAGGTAGAGTTCACCGTGATGCTCGCCGTGACGGCCCCGGGGTTGGCCGGGACGTCGGGGATGTCGGTGCGCCAGGTCGTGTCGTTGCCGAAGTAGCGCGTGATCGGCGCCCAGTTGTGGGTGAGCATCGGCGCCGGCTGCCCGGCCGGGACGGGCCGCGTCGCGAACTCCGCCAGCGTGTTGAAGTAGGTGAGCTCGCTGTCGGTGAGATCGCGGCCGTGCGCTTCCATGATGAACGCGACGTGGAAGTCGCGCTGCGCCGTCGCCGGCCCCGGGGTGCGCACGCCGAGCCGCGCCTGGATCTGCTCGATCGTCACGGTGGCCTCGATCGAGGGGATCTCGAGGTCGCAGTAATCGAAGAGGCCCCCGCCGTGCCGGCGGAGCGGCGGGACCAGGCTCGCCGGGATGAGCCCCATCATGTACAGGTCGAGCGGCGAGGCCGTGCTCGCCCCGCCCCGACCGTTGCTGTTGCAGTCGAGGGTGAAGGTGCCAGTCCCGTCGTCGACCCACGTCATCCCGCCGAGCAGGCTGGCAGCGCTTGTCGTCGCAAGGTAATGGAAGCCGTCGGTCATGCCGAGATCGACCGGGAGGAAGGCGCTCCACTGGTGGAGGAGCTCGTGCACGAAGTTGTTGCTCAGCCACCCGCGACGCAGGTTGTCGAGCGCGGTGACGGCCAGGAGGCGGCGGCTGTAATACGCCTCGGAATAGTCGACCGGATCGCGCCCGATGCCGGTGGTTTCGATCTTCACGGCCGAGTGGACGCCCGCGGTGAAGTTGCTTGAGCTGCCCGGTCGCTCGATGTGCGACGTGGACGAGAGCACCGCGAAGTCGAAGACGTCCGGGACCACCTCGTACATGTCGCGCAGCATGGCGGCGACGTCGCCCCCCGCGCCCCGGAGCAGCCGCTGGCTGTCGGAGCGCGCGTTCCGCACCTCGATGAGGTGCGACGCGGCGCGGTACCTGGGGCTCAGGGCGCGCCGCGCGGCGACCGGGATGTCGGGAGCGAGGGCTCCGATCTGCGGGGGGATGACGAACTCGACGGGATCGCCCGCCGCGGTTTCCATCACGATCTCGCCGATCTCCAGGGCATACAGGCCAGCCGGGCTGTCCGGATCGGACTCGTAATGCGCGGGGATCGAGACCGGCGAAGCGGGGTCGAAGTGGAACGGCCCGACCGAGAAGATGCCGTCTCCGGCGACGCGGTCTGCGCCCACGCCGTCGTCGCGCAGGGTCAAGTCGCTGGGGCCCTGGAGATAGATGGGGAGCCCGGTGAGCTCGACGCTCACCACGTCGTCCACGGGATCGACCTCCAGCACGAACTCCTCCGAGCCGTCGCTGCGCACGACGCTCGGGATCGTCTCCCAGGCGTGCTCCAGGCCGGTGAGATCGCCGGCCACCAGGGCCTCCTGGGCCGACAGGACGTCGATGGGCCCCGGCGATCCGGTGGTCGCGGGCTCGCCGGCGCAGCCGCCGAGGAGCGCGCCGAGCACGCCGGCGCAGAGCAGCTTTCGCGGGGCGGTCGCCGGTCGCATTGAGAGAGCAGGAATTCGCCGGCTGGCGGGATCGCGGGGGAGAGCAGGAATCCGCCGTCCGGCGGACTCGCTGGTGGAACTTCGATCGAGGACGTGGAGCCAGGTCATGTTCGTCATCTCCGGATCGCGCCTTGTCGCGCTGCGCTCGCGCGCAGCAGAGCGGGATGCTGCGCGATGTAGGTCGCGGGGAGCTCGTGTTCCAATGCGTAGGCGGCATGGACCTCATCCACCGCGTGCATCCCGGGTCGATGGCTCAGGCCTGCGTCGGCAGGAGTTGGGGGACAGGTGGGGTACATCGTCCTTCCGTCTCCCGTCCCCGCCTCCGTCTCCCGTCTCCCCTCTCCCGTCTCCCGTCTGCCGCCTCCCCGTCCCCGTGCGCGTCTTTCGTGCGCGCACGCGCACGAAAGACGGGAGACGCGAAGCGCGGGACGGGAGAGGTGAGACGGGAGAGCTGAGACGGGAGACGGGAGAGGCGAGGCGGGAGAGGTGAGACGGGAGAGGCGAGACCGGCCCTTGTCGCGCGGCTCGACGTCATCGCCTTTGCCGTCGCGGGGCTCGCCCCGCTGCCGCTCCCGACCGCGGCGTTCACGCTGAAGCTCGGGTAGCGCGCGCGCTCCGGGCGCATAGCGCCTACAGCGCGAGCTCCGCCCTGCAGCTCGAGTCCTCCAGATCGTGGGTCAGCCGGAAGCCGAGCTTCTGCGACACGCGCTGCATCTCCACGTTCTCGGCCATGATGTCGGCGCTGATGCGCGAGAGCCCCTCGTCGCGCGCGATCTGGACGAGGAGGCCCAGCAGCCGGGAGCCGAGCCCCTGCCGCTGGTGCTCGTCGCTGATCAGCAGCGCGAACTCCGAGTCGTTCGTGCCCGGCAGCTTGCTCAGCCGGCCGACGCCGATGATCTCGCGCTCGGCGCCGGCCGCCGGCGGCCTCTCGACGACGAGCGCCATCTCGCGGTCGTAGTCCGCGAAGCAGACCCGCGTCAGCCGCTCGTGCGCGGTGCGCCTGTCGAGCTGCATCGGGTAGAAATACCGCAGGCGCACGGTCCGCTCCGAGAGCTTCTGGTGGAACTTGACCATCAGCGGCTCGTCCTCCGGGCGGATCGGGCGAATCGTGAACGCCTGCCCGTCCCGGCTCTTCAGCTCCGTCACGTACTGCGTCGGATACTCGCGGATCGCCGACCGGGGGAGCGCCGACTCCGGCGTGCCCGGCGGGTGCAGGACGACGCGCGCGTCGAGGGCGATCATGCCCTCGGCGCTCACGGCCAGCGGGTTGATGTCGATCTCGCGGATCCATCGCTGCTCGACCACCATCTGCGAGAACCGCACGAGCAGGTGCCCCAGCGCCTCCAGGTCCACGGGCTTGCGGCCGCGCACGCCCTTGAGGGCGGTGTAGATCTTCGTCTGCTCCATCATGCGGGAGGCGAGCGTCGCGTTGAGCGGCGGCAGGCCGAGCGCGCGGTCCTTGAAGACCTCCACGAGCTGCCCGCCGGCCCCGAACAGGAGCACCGGGCCGAACTGCGGATCGATCGAGCTGCCGAGGATGATCTCGTAAGCGTCCTTCAGCGCGACCATCGGCTGGACGGTCACGCCCTGGAAATGCTCTGCGCCGGCCTTCTGAGAGACGCTCTCCTGGATCTCCGCGAACGCCCGGCGGACGGCGGCGTCGTCGGCCAGGTCGAGCTTCACGCCGCCCACGTCGGTCTTGTGCGTGATCGTCGCGCTGTAGAGCTTGAGGACGGCCGGATACCCCATCTCCCTGGCCATGGCCGAGGCCTCGTCCACGCTCCGGGCGACGCCCGTCTGCACCGTCGGGATGCCGTACGCCGCCATGAGCTGCTTCGACTCGAACTCATCCATCAGCGTCCTGCCGGCCGCGCTGACGCCCGCGATCAGCGCGCCGGCCTTGTCGCGATCGACGTTCCGCGCCCGCTCATCGAGGCTCGGCGTCTCGTACAGGGAACGCAGGTTGTCGGAGTAGCGGAACATGGAACAGAACGCGCGCGCGGCGATGTCGGGGTACTCGAACGTCGGGACCCCGGCGCGGTTCAGGATCGATTCGCCGGCCTCCACCTCCACGCCGCCCATCCAGCTCGCCAGGACCGGCTTGCCGTCGACGTGCGCGTGCTTGCGCAGCGCCTCGGCGGTCTGGGTGGATTCGGTCATGTCCTGCGGCGTGAGGATGACGAGCACACCGTCGTTGTGCGGGTCCTTCGCGCAGATCTCCAGGGCCCTGGCGTAGCGGTCGGCGCCGGCGTCGCCGAGCACGTCCACGGGGTTGTTGCGGCTCCAGGCGGCGGGGAGGAAGCTGTTCAGCTCGCGCATCGTCTCCGGCGAGAGCGGCGCCAGCTCGCCGCCGTGCGCGACGAGCGCGTCGGTGGCCAGCACGCCCGGGCCGCCGGCGTTCGTGACGATGCACAGCCGGTTGCCGCGCGGGCGCGGCTGCTTGGCCAGCGTCTCGGCCATGGAGAACAGGTCCGCGATGTCGTTCACGCGCAGCACGCCCACGCGCCGGAACGCCGCGTCGAGCACCTCGTCCGAGCCGGTCAGCGAGCCGGTGTGCGAGGCCGCCGCCTTCGCCGCCGCCTCGCTGCGGCCCGGCTTGATCACGATGATCGGCTTGGTCAGCGCCACCTCGCGGGCGGCCGACAGGAACGATCGCGCGTCGCCGATCGACTCCATGTAGATGAGGATGCTGCTCGTCTTGGGGTCGTTGCCGAAGTAGTCGATGAGATCGCCCCACCCGACGTCGAGCATCG
Source organism: Sorangium sp. So ce176 (assembly GCF_051519835.1). Lineage (NCBI taxonomy): Bacteria > Pseudomonadati > Myxococcota > Polyangiales > Polyangiaceae > Sorangium > Sorangium sp. So ce176. Next base: position 5,663,446 of record NZ_CP150371.1, on the reverse strand, counting down.
AGCCGATGCTGACGAAGCCGCTGAAGCCGACCTGCTCCTGCAAGCTCCAGTCGAGCACCGCCGTGCAGAGCGCGCCGGACTGGCTGATGAACGCCACGTTGCCCGGACGCGCCTGCCCCTTCGCGAACGTGGCGTTGAGCCCGCCGATCGGGTTCATGACGCCAAGGCAGTTCGGCCCGATGATGCGCATCTTCCCGCGGGCGCGCGCCATGATCTGCTGCTCGAGCTCGACGCCCGGAGGGCCCATCTCCTTGAATCCGGCCGAGATGATGATCGCGCCGCGCACGCCGGCGTCCACGCACTCGCCAAGGAGCCCCGGCACCGTCGCCGCGGGCGTGACGACCACGGCGAGGTCCACCTTCGCGGGCACGGCCGCGATGTTCGGGTAGGCCTTGATGCCGAGCACGCTGGACCGCTTGGGGTTCACCGGAAACACGGTCCCGCCGAACGGATTGCTGATCAGGTTCCACAGGAGCGTGCGGCCGACGGCGCCGCTGTTCTCCGTCGCGCCGATGACGGCGACGTTGCGGGGCTTGAAGATCGGGTCGAGGCTCTGAAACTCCTGACGAAGCACGTCGTGGGCGCGGTCCGTCGTGGGCAGCGAGTCAGCCATGAGGCTCCTTGAAGGGGGTTCGGCGGGAGGTTCTGGGGCCGTCGTGCGGAGACCGCAATGGCCGTCTCGCCGCCCCGCTGGCCGGATGCGTTGGATGCTTCTCCGGGAGGACGTACGCCGATGCGTGGATGTTCGCAAGTTTCGTACCTGGCGACGACGGTCTGCCCGGCTGGCGGACTCGGCCATTGAATCTCCACGATCGCGCGTGATCGCTGGCCGTCAGCGCACGCGGGGCGGGCGTCGCTTGACGACCCCTGGTTTGGTTGATAGACAAGTCAATCAACGCCTCGGGGGGAGCGTTCATGTGTCCTCGCAGCGCCGAGCAGTTCGAGCAGATCAAGGACGAGCGGCGCCGGGCGCTGCTCGGGGCGGCGCGCGCCGTCTTCGGCCGCAAGGGGTTCGCGGCGGCCAAGATCGCCGACATCGCCGCGCAGGCCGGGATCAGCCACGGGCTCGTCTATCACTACTACCCCGAGAAAGAGTCGCTGTTCGCGGCCACCGTCGAGGCCTCGGCGGAGGGGTGGGAGTTGCTCATGGCGCTGGAGCGGGCGCGCGAGGGGACGCCGTGGGAGCGGCTCGTCTATGTGTGCGGGCGGATGATCGCCGGCCTGCGCGAGGAGCCGGAGCACCTCTTGATGACGGTGCATGTCGTCGCCGAGGACGCGTCGCCGGTGCTGAGCGACCTGTTGAGGCGCTTCCGCCTGCGGGTCCTCGGTGATCTCGAGGCGATGATCCAGGAAGGTCAGCGCGCGGGCGAGGTCGCGCAGGGCCCCTCCGCGGAGCTGACGCGCGCCCTGGTGGCCATCATCCAGGGCCTCGCCGTCAATCGACTCGTGGAGCCCGACGCCGCGCTGCCACCGCTGGACGTGGTGCTCCGTATCCTGAAGTCATGAGCAGAGAACGAGGGAGGGACGCATGAAGATCGTGGTGGACGAAGAGCGCTGTGAAGCCAACGGCGTCTGCGTGCGTGCGGCGCCCGAGGCGTTTCGCGTCGACGACGACGACCGCCTGCACCTGCTCGTCACGGACGTGACGCCCGAGCTCCGCGACAAGGTGGAGAGGGCTGTGCGCGATTGCCCGCGCGGCGCGCTGTCGCTCGTCGAGCGCTGAAGCGGGGAGGAGAAGGGCCGACCGAACGCAGGACCGAAGGCAAGGAGAGGTGCTCACATGATGCAGGAGAGTTCACGTCCCACGGTGGAGTTCAATCCGTTCGCGCCGGGGTACACGGAGGATCCGTATCCCGTGTACGCGCGGCTGCGCGAGGCGCCCATCCGCTACTGGCCCGAGGGCCACGGGTGGATCGCCAGCCGCCACAACGAGATCCAGGCCATCCTGCGCGACAGCCGCTTCACGGCCGATCGCGCGGCGTGGGCGCACGCGCCGGACTTCGCCAAGATCACCGTCCCCGAGGTCGAGGAGATGAACCGGCACGGGCTCTTCTCGCTGCCGGACAGGGATCACGCCCGGGTGCGCAAGCTCGTGAGCCCGGCGCTCACGCCGCGCGCCGTCGAGCGCCTGCGCCCCCGGGTCCAGGCCATCGTCGACGAGCGGCTCGACGCGATCGCGGGCAAGGGCGTCGTCGACGTGGTCCACGACTTCTCCGAGCACATCCCGGTCCGCGTGATCAGCGAGATGTTGCATATCCCGCCGCAGCACGACGCGGCGTTCCACCGCTTCGCGGACTCCGCGGTGAAGCAGCTCTTCATGATGCTCCTGTCGCCCGAGGAGCTCGAGCGCATGGTGGCCGGCATCCGCGAGGGGATGGGGATGCTCGGCGACGTGATCGAGGAGCGGCGCAAGCACCCGATCGAGGGCGACATGCTGACGGCCCTCATCCAGGCCGAGGAGCAGGGCGATCGCCTGAGCAAGCCGGAGCTCGTGTCGCTCGTCTCGGCGCTGCTCGTGGGGGGCTCCGAGACAACGGTGCACCTCATCGCGTTCATGGTGCTGAACCTGCTGAAGCGCCCCGAGGTGCTGGCCGAGGTCCAGCGGGACCCCGAGCTCATGAAGGGGGTCGTCGACGAGGTGCTCCGCTTCGACAACTTCGGCAAGCTCGGCACGTTCCGTTACGCGACCGAGGACGTCGAGATCGGCGGCACGCGCATCCCGAAGGGGGAGATGGTCGTCCTCTTCTTCGCCGCGGCGCTGCGCGACGAGGCCGCCTATGCGAACCCGGATCGGTTCGATCCGCGGCGCGACGCTGTCGGGAGCGTCGCGTTCGGCGGCGGCGCCCATTATTGCATCGGCGCGAACCTGGCGCGCGTGGAGGCGCAGGTCGCCGTGAGCTCGCTCCTCCGCAGGTTCCCCGACATGAAGCTCGAGTCGCCGCCGACGTTCGGGCCGCACCCGGCGATCCGGAAGATGGATTCGTTCAAGGTCCGCCTCGGCGCCTGATCGCGGGCCGCGCGCGCGAGGCGCGGTCCCGGGAGGCGCAGCGCTTTCACGCGGATCGCAGCCCGCGCGCACGAGCTGCGATCCGCGGAGGCGTAGCGCGCTTCACCCGGCGCTCGCGCTCGCGGCCACCCGGATCGCGAGCGGCAGGAAGCCGCACCGCGCCGCCAGCGCCCGGGCGCTGGGCTCGTCGAGGCGCGGGGCGAGGGCGCGCGCCAGCGCGCAGGCGTCGTCCGGGGCGAGCGGGCCGAGCTGCCGCGTGTAGACCTCCGGGAGCGCGACGGGCTGGAGCGACGTGACAAGGAAGAGGGCCTGCGTGCAGCCGGCGAGGAGCGGCGCCACCTGCGCGGGATCCCTGGCGTTGTCGAGGAGCACCAGCGCCGGGGTGGAAGAGAGGGTGCGGCGGTACAGCGCCTCGAGCGCCGCCGCATCGCCGGGTGGCTCGAAGTCCGCGAAGATCGCCTCGAGGACGCGCACCATCGCCAGGGTCGGATGCAGGCACGCGGGGCCCGCGCCCCCGAGGTCGACGTGAATCCGCAGCTCGGGGTAGTGCGGCTCGAGCTCCTCGGCGAGGCGGAGCGCGAGCGCTGTCTTCCCGACGCCGGCGGGGCCGACGATCGCTGCGCCCGAGGGGCCGAGGTTCTGGAGGATGTCGGCGATCTCCTCCTCGCGGCCCACGAAGTCCGCGGGCGCGGCGGGGAGCACGAGCAGGGGACGCCGTCGCGGCGTGGGGGCGCCGGCGTGGCTGGGTAGGGGAGCGCTGCGGGCCCACCGGCCAGGAGCGTTCGTGGGCGGTGGTGGCTGCTCATGGTCCTCCGAGGGCGTCGGAGGCAGCCCGAAGCCAGGTCGGGGCGACGGAGGCGGCCCAAAGCCAGGAAGCTGCCCGTAGCCACCTTGGGGCGGGGGAGGCGGCCCAAAGCCAGGAAGCTGCCCGTTGTCACCCGGGGGCGGCGGAGGCGGCCCGTCACCCCGAGATTGCACGAGGGGCGGCGGCGCCAGCGTGCCCGGAGCGCCAAACACGAGCGCCTCCAGCGCGCTCCTCCCGCGCGCTTCCACGAGGCGCCGGATGCCGCGCGCCACATCGGCCCACGCCTCGTTGCGGTTGCGCCAGCTCGAGACGGGCTTGCTCCCCGTGGGGAGCACCCTTAGCGTTCCGAAAGGCGCGCTCGCCCAGTCGCACGCGTGGAGGAGCACGGGGATCACCTGCGCTTCGCCGCGCTCGTGGCGCGCGAGCGCCCGGCTCACCTCGAGGGTGAAGCACTCCTCGGAAGCGAGGTAATCGGCGCTCACCAGGAGCAGGACGAGCCACGCGCCCTCGAGCCTGGCAGCCGCCGTCGTGTCGACCACCTCCCCGGCGCCCACGCGCCCGCGGTGCCACATGCGGAGCAGCCCTTGCCGCATCATCAGGCCGAGGTGCACTTCGAGCCGCATGCGGTGGCGTTCGTCCTCCGGCACGTACGAGATGAACACGTCGATCGGCTCTGGACCAGATGGCAAGGGCGAGGAATCCCCCGCGCGCCTCGCGGGTGCAGGCGAGTCAGGCGGTGGCGGCGGCGTCAAGCCGCCCGCCCGGAGCGCGAGCGCTTGCTGCGGGGCGAACCACGGCGCCGGCACGCCGCACATGAGACAGAAGCGCTCGGCGTCGTTCAGCGTCCAATCGCAGGCTGCGCACCTGATGCCCACCGAAAGCGAGCTTACCCGCGGCGCCTGAAGGGGAAAACGTTCCGGAGGCCGCGGATGCCGGATCTCCACCAGAGGCCTCGCAGCGAGGCGGGGAGAGAGGGCTCGCGTTCCTGCCGAGTACGACGCGAACGGATATTCTTGGGCGAACCCCTCATTCGGCCACGGGCGCTCCATACCCGCCGCCCCCCGGCGTCTCGATCACGAACACATCGTCTTTCCCCATCTCGACCGATCCGATGTGCGACAGCACCTCGATCGATCCATCCGCGCGCTCCACCACGTTGCGCCCCGGCTCCCCGGCGCCCCCGCCGGCAAGGCCGAACGCGGCCGTCGAGCGCCCGTTCGACAGGATCGACGCCGTCATCGGCTCCAGGAAGCGCACAGCGCGCGTGCCGCCGTTCCCGCCCGGGAAGCGCCCGGGCCCGCCCGAGCCCTCGCGGATCTCGTAGCGCAACAGCCGGACCGGGAAGCGGTGCTCCAGCACCTCGGGGTCGGTCAGGCGCGAGTTCGTCATGTGCGTCTGCACCACGCTCGTGCCCGGAAAGCCGCGCGCGCCGCCCGCGCCGATCTCGATGCCTCCGCCCGACCCGCCCGAGATCGTCTCGTAGTACTGGAGCCTCTCGTTGCCGAACGTGAAGTTGTTCATGGTCGGCTGGCTGCTCGCCAGCACGCCGAGCGCCCCGTACAGCGCGTTGGTCACGCAGGTCGACACCTCCACGTTGCCCGCCACCACCGCGGCCGGCGGGCGCGGGTTGAGCATCGATCCCTCGGGGACGATGACCTCGATCGGCTTCAGGCAGCCGGCGTTGAGCGGGATGTCGTCGTCCACCAGCGTGCGGAACACGTAGAGCACCGCGGCCATGGTCACCGCCCGCGGCGCGTTGAAGTTGTCGTCCACCTGCGCGGACGTGCCGGTGAAGTCCACGACCGCCGAGCGCGCCTCGCTGTCGATCCGGACGGCCACCTCGATCTTCGACCCGTTGTCGAGCGGCACAGTGAACCGGCCGTCGCGCACGAGCGCCGGGTCGAGCCGGGCGATCGCGAGGCGCACGCTCTCCTCGGCGTTGTCCTGCACGTGCTTCATGTACGCCTGCACCGTGGCGAGCCCGAACTGGGCCACCATCGCGCGCAGCTCCTGCGCGCCCTTCTCGTTCGCCGCGATCTGCGCGCGCAGGTCGGCCAGGTTCTGCTGCGGGCTCCTCGCCGGGTACGGGCCGCCGCCGAGCAGCGCCAGGATCTCCGCCTCGCGCAGCCGCCCGCCCTCGACAAGCTTCACGTTGTCGAGCATCACGCCCTCCTCCGCGATGGTCCGCGAGAACGGCGGCATCGAGCCCGGGGTGATGCCGCCGATGTCGGCGTGGTGCCCGCGCGAGGCCACGTGGAACAGCACGCGGGCGCCCGCCTCGTCCCACACCGGCGTGACGACCGTCACGTCGGGGAGGTGGGTGCCGCCGTGGTACGGGTCGTTGAGCACGTGGACGTCGCCCGGCTTCATCCCCGGGTTGCGCGCGATCACGGTCCGGATCGACTCGCCCATCGATCCCAGGTGCACCGGCATGTGCGGGGCGTTCGCGATCAGGTTGCCCTCGGCGTCGAACAGCGCGCAGGAGAAGTCGAGCCGCTCCTTGATGTTCACCGAGTGGGCGGTGTTCTGCAGGCGCAGGCCCATCTGCTCGGCGATGTTCATGAACAGGTTGTTGAACACCTCCAGCATCACCGGGTCGACCTCGGTGCCCACCGCGCGGCGCTCGGGGCGGGGCGCCACCCGGGTGAGCACCAGGTGGTCGAGCGCGGTGATCTCGGCCTGCCAGCCCGGCTCGATCACGGTCGTGGCGTTGGCCTCGGCGACGATCGCCGGCCCGTCGATCACCGCGCCGCGCTCGAGGCGCTCGCGCCGGTGCAGCGCCGCGTCGCGGAAGGCCCCCTCGCAGAAGACCCGCGCCCGCGCGTCGGCCTCGGGGCGGTGCGGGCGCGCCCCCGCGGGCCGCTCCTCGGCGGCCTCGCCCGGCCCGATCGCCTCCACGGAGACGCTCTCCAGGATCAGCGCCTTGTCGGGCATCAGGAACGCGAACCGCGCGCTGTAGGCCGCCTCGAACGCCGCGCGGATCGCCTCCGCGCTGCCGTGCGGCACGACAAGGGCGGTGTCGGTGCCGTCGTAGCGCACGTGCACGCGCCGGAGCGTCCGCACGCCGCCGGGCGCGAAGCCTTGCCCGACGAGCTCGGCCTCTGCCTCGGCGCCGATCCGGTCGAGCGCCTCGGTCGCCGCGGCCAGGCCGGCGTCGTCGAGGCGCCGCTCCACGGCGGCCTCGCGCATGGCGTTCTGGTCCGACAGGCCCATGCCGTAGGCGGACAGGACGCCGGCGAGCGGGTGCACGAAGACGCGGCGCATGCCGAGCGCGTCGGCCACCGCGCAGGCGTGCTGGCCGCCGGCGCCGCCGAAGCACTGCAGCGTGTACCGGGTGACGTCGTAGCCGCGCGCGACAGAGATCTTCTTCACCGCGTTGGCCATGTTGGCGACAGCGATCTGCAGGAAGCCCTCGGCGAGCTCTTCCGGCGTGATGGGGCGCCCCGTCTCGCGGCGCACCTCGTCGGCCAGGGCCTGGAAGCGCCGCGCGACGACCTCGCTGTCGAGCGGCTCGTCCGCGCCGGGGCCGAACACGCGCGGGAAGAGCTCCGGCTGGATCTTGCCGAGCATCACGTTGGCGTCGGTGATCGCCAGCGCCCCGCCGCGGCGGTAGCACGCAGGTCCCGGGTTCGCGCCGGCCGACTCCGGCCCGACGCGCAGCCGCGCGCCGTCGAAGGTGAGGAGCGAGCCGCCCCCCGCGGCCACTGTGTGGATGCTCATCATCGGCGCGCGCATGCGGACGCCGGCCACCTGCGTCTCGAAGGCGCGCTCGAGCTCGCCGGCGTAGTGCGACACGTCGGTCGAGGTGCCGCCCATGTCGAAGCCGATCACCTTCTCGAACCCGCCCGCGAGCGCGGTGCGCACCATGCCGACGATGCCGCCGGCCGGCCCGCTCAGGATCGCGTCCTTGCCCTGGAACCTGTCGGCCCGCGTCAGCCCGCCGCTCGACTGCATGAAGTAGAGCGGCACGCCGGGCATCTGGCGGGCCACCTGCTCGACGTAGCGGCGCAGGATCGGCGAGAGGTACGCGTCGACCACGGTGGTGTCGCCGCGCGAGACGAGCCTCATCAGCGGGCTGACCTCGTGCGAGGCGGAGACCTGGGTGAAGCCGACAGCGCGCGCGATGGCCGCCGCCTCCCGCTCGTGCGCGGCGTACCGGTAGCCGTGCAGGAAGACGACGGCGCAGGCGCGGATGCCGCCCGTGAACGCCTCCTCCAGCGCGCGGCGCAGCGCCGCGCCGTCCAGCGGCTCGACCACCTCGCCGCGCGCGCCCACGCGCTCGCGGGCCTCGATCACGCGCTCGTAGAGCAGGTCGTGCAGCACGATGTGGCGGTCGAACAGGCGCGGGCGGTTCTGGTAGCCGATGCGCAGCGCGTCGCGGAAGCCGCGCGTGGTGACGAGCACGGTGCGGTCGCCCTTGCGCTCGAGCAGCGCGTTGGTGGCGACCGTGGTCCCCATCTTCACGCACTCGACCTGGGCGGGGGAGATGACATCGCCGGGTGCGAGGCCGAGCAGGCGGCGGATGCCCTCGACCGCCGCGTCCGCGTACTGCTCGGGGTTGTCCGACAGCAGCTTGGCGGTGGTGAGCGAGCCGTCCGGCCGCCTGGCCACGACGTCCGTGAACGTGCCGCCGCGGTCGATCCAGAACTGCCATGCGCGTGAGGTCGAGGTCATGGGATCCACTCCTTACTCCGGCCCGGCGGCGGCGGCGCCTGTAGCGCCGGTGGCGCCCACGCCGCCCGAGGCGCCGCAGCCTGAAGCACCCCGGACCGGGAATCTCATGTCGTGGACACAGCTTGTGTATGCTCTCCTCGATGGAGGTCCTTGCCCTCGGCCCGCTCCCTGTCGCCTCGCTCTTGTGGCAGCCGCGACCGGATGCGTGGATGCTCACGTTCGCCTGCAAGGCCACGTTCGCGCTGCGGCCGGGCGAGTCGCCCCTCGCGCCCGAGCAGGAGCCGCTGCGCGAGGCCGACGCGCACTGGCGCGACGATCCGGCCTTCAGCCTGTACGCCTCGACCGACATCGTCCCGATCCGCCCGCGCGCCGACGTCGTGCTCGTAGGCCACGCCTTCGCGCCGGGGCAGGTGCCCGTCCGCTCGCTCGTCGCCCGGCTCTCGGTCGGCGAGATCGACAAGCCGATCGAGGTGTTCTGCGACAGGAGCTTCACCAAGGAGGGCGCGCTCCGCGAGGGGCAGCCGTTCGCGCGGATGCCGCTCCTCTGGGAGCGCGCCGCCCGGGGCGCCGACGCGGCGAACGCCGTCGGGATCGCGGCCGGCGCGCGCGACGCCTACGGCGCGCACCGGCTCCCGAACCTCGTGCCGCCGGGCACCGCGATCTCCGGACCGGAGGACGTCATCGAGCCGGTCGGCTTCGGCCCGATCGCCCCCTCCTGGCCAGCGCGGCGGTCCAGGCTGGGGCGCCACGCCGCGGCGTTCGCGTCGGGCGAGTGGCAGCGGAGCCCGCTCCCGGCCGACCTCGACGCGTCGTACTTCAACGCGGCCCCGCCCGACCAGCAGGTCGCCGCGCTGCGCGGCGACGAGCGCATCGTGCTCGAGAACCTCCACCCCGAGCTCCCCCGCCTCGCCACGCGCCTCGCCGGAGAGCGCGCGCAGGCGTTCGTGGAGCGCCCGGGGCAGGCCGCGCAGCCGGTCGCGCTGCGGCCGGATCTGCTGTGGATCCACACGGATCGCGCCCTGTGCGCGCTCACCTGGCGCGGGCAGATCCCGCTCGCGCACCCGCACGAGGCGGGCGCGGTGCGCGTCAGCCTGGTGAGCGCGCCGGTGAGCGCGCTGTTCAGCGCGCCGAGCGCGTCGGTGCGGCGCGAGAGCGACCCGGGGGAGGGGCGCGAGACGCCGTCCTCGCCCGCGTCGAGCAGCGCCGGCGCCCGGTCCGCGCGCCGCGGCGGCGTCGGCCGCACGGACATGCCCGCGAGCGGGCTGGGCGAGACGGTGCCGACAACCGGGGCCAGCGGCCTGGCGCTCCCGTTCGTCGTGCCGGCCCCGGCCCCGCAGCCCGCTGTCGGCCCGCGGCCCGCGGTCGTCGCTCCGCCGCCCGTCGAGAGCCCCTGGGTGGCCGGCGCCGCGCGCGCCGCCGCCGCGCCCCCCTCGACGATCGGCTCCTCCGCGGCCGCCGCGCCGCTGCCGCGGCCCGATCCGGCGCCCGCCCCGCCGGCCCCGGCCTCGGCGCCGGCCCGGACGCCGTCGGCGCGCGGCGCCGCCGCGGCGCGCTCCGGCCCTGCCGAGATCGTCCACCTGATCTGGTTCGACCCGGAGAGCGTCCCGCGCGTCCGCCGGCAGCCCGCCTTCCGCCCGCTGCTCGAGGAGCTCGACGAGCGCCCTCTCGATCGCGAGGCGGACGAGCCGGCGCTCGCGAAGGATCCGATGGCGGTCGAGGATCACCGCGAGATCTTCGAGATCATCGCCCGCGCCGGCGCGACGGACGCCGACGGCGCGCAGGACGCCGTCATCGAGGCGGTGCGCGACGGCGGCAAGTTCGTTCCGCCTGTCTGCCTCCTCGCCGGCGAGCTGATCTTCGGCTTCGACGAGCTCGAGACCCTGAAGGCCACGGTCACCGCGGCGACGCCGCTCGTGGGCAACGACGATCTGCTCAGGGCCGCTGTCGCGCCCGCGCACGAGTTCCTGAAGCTGCCGGAGCTCCGCAGCTCCCCGGCGGTCGCCGAGGGCCTGACGACGCGGATCAAGGAGGCCTTCGAGGGCAAGCGCGTCGCCCCCGCGGGCTACCTCAGGACGCAGACCGAGCGCGCGCTCCTCGATCAGCGGCAGTACCAGCGGCGCCCCGTCCTCGGCGGCCCGCACCTGCGCGCGCTCCTCCAGCCGCCCGGCTCATCGCAGCAGATCCCTGCCTATCTCCCCGAGGCCCTCGCGCAGCAGCTCCCGCTGTACCAGCGCTTCCGGGCCCGGATCCTCGCCGAGCTGCACCTCCAGGTGGACCAGCACGAGTCTCACCCCATCGCCCTGCGCGTGCTCGCGCTCGCCCGCGTGGCGCCGCTGCCCTCGCGCCGCTGAACGATGAAGAACGAACGACGAACCACCACCTGAGGACCCGCGCATGCTGCACCTGGAGCTCTCGTTCGCGTGCGGAGAGGACTCGCTCTCCGTCCACCGGTTCCGCGTCCACGAGGCGATCTCCGCGCTGTTCACCGTCTCCGTCATCGCCCGCTCGGAGAGCCACTCCGTCGATCTCCAGGCCATCGTCGGGCAGCCCGCGTCGCTGCGCGCCGCGAGCGGCGTCCGGTCCGTCGTCAGCGGCCTCGGCGGGGGCGCGCGCCTCTGGGCGGGCATCGTCAGCAACATCGAGCAGGCCCAGGGCGTCGAGACGACGGGCAGCGCCCTCGAGGTGTCGACGTACCACCTGCGCATCGTCCCCGCGCTGTGGCTGCTCACGCAGCGCCGCAACTACCGTATCTACCAGCACCTCGCGATACCGGACATCGTCGACAGGCTCCTCGCCGAGTGGTCGATCGAGCCAGTCTGGAAGATCAACCGCGGCCAGTACCCGAAGCTCGAGTACAAGGTGCAGTACGGCGAGACAGACAACGCCTTCCTCTGCCGCCTCCTCGAGGAGGCGGGCATCGCGTTCGCCTTCGCGAACGACGAGGCCGGCGGCTCCGCGCTCACGCTCGTGGACCGCCCCCACGCCGAGTCGCCGCGCGCCGGCGGACCGCTCCGCTTCGTGGACAGCCCGAACCAGGTCACGGAGACGGAGTTCGTCACCCGCGTGCGCCTCGCCCACGAGGTCCGGCCCGGCGCGCTCGCGCTCCGCGACCACGACTTCCGCAACCCGGCCTATCCGCTCTTCGGCGAGGCGCCGCGATCGCCGGAGCCGGAGAGCCGGCTGGAGCAGTACCGGTACGAGCCCGGGGCGTTCCTCGTCGAGACGGGCAAGGGCGGCGGCACGCCTGTCGCGGACGACAGGGGCGTGGCGCGGTACGACCAGGCGTTCGGCAAGGCGCGCGCCGAGCGGCTCCTGCTGGGCGCGCGCGCCGGCAAGCGGCTCGTGTCGTTCGAGACGAACGCGATCGATCTCCTGCCGGGGTCGATCTGCTCGTTCGAGAATCACCCCCACGCCGAGCTCAACGAGGCGGCGACGCTGCTCGTCAGCGAGTGCGCGGTGGAGGGCGACCCGACGCTGGAGTGGCGCATGTCCGCGCAGGCCGTGTTCACGGACGTGCCGTATCTCCCCCCGCAGCGGACGCCGAAGCCGCGCGTGGAGGGCGTGCAGAGCGCGACGGTTGTCGGCCCCGCCGGCCAGGAGATCCACGTCGACGAGCTCGGCCGCGTCCGCGTGCAGTTCCCCTGGGATCGCGAGGGCCGGCTCGACGACGGCAGCTCCTCGTGGATCCGCGCCAGCCAGGGCTGGGCGGGCACCGGATACGGCATGATCGTGATCCCGCGCGTCGGCCAGGAGGTCCTCGTCGGCTTCCTCGACGGCGATCCGGATCAGCCCGTCATCGTCGGCTGCGTGTTCAACGCCACGCAGAAGGTGCCGTACAAGCTGCCCGACCACAGGACCCGGAGCACGTGGAAGAGCGACTCGTCGCCGGGGTCGAACGGCTTCAACGAGATCATGTTCGAGGACCTGAAGGGCAGGGAGCTCGTCTATCTGCAGGCCCAGAAGAACCTCCGCAAGCTCGTGAAGAACGACGAGGCGATCACGGTGGGCCACGACAGGCAGAAGCTCGTCGTGCGCAACGAGACCGAGACCACCGGGGCGAACCGCACCGAGGTCACCGGCGTGAACCGCACCGAGATCACGGGCGTGAACCGGGTCACCGTTGTCGGCGGATCGCACGAGAAGCTCGTGATCGGCGACGAGATCGAGCGCACGGACGGCGGCGTCGCGATCCTCGTCGGCGAGGATCAGGACATCGTGATCCGGCAGGTGAAGCGCGAGCGCGTCGAGGGCGACTGCCACCTCCGCGTGCAGGGCAAGCGCAACGAGCAGATCGACGGCAAGCAGTCGCTGACCGTGGGCAAGGACCGGCACGAGAAGATCGCGAAGAGCCACGCGCTCGAGGCGGGCCAGCAGATCCACCTCAAGGCGGGCACGGCGCTCGTGATCGAGGCGGCGAAGGACCTCACGCTGAAGGGCCCGGGCGGGTTCATCCGCATCGACGCGCAGGGGGTGACGATCCAGGGCGATCTCGTGAAGATCAACAGCGGTGGGTCGGCCGGGTCCGGCGCGGGCGCGCAGCCCGAGGCCCCGGAGGAGGCGAAGGAGGCGGTGGTTGTCGCGCCGGTGAAGCCCGAGCCCGAGGACGTCGCGATCACGGGGATCGCGCAGTAAGGTGCCTGTGCAGCGCGCGATCATCGAGGTCCGTCACGGGCCGATGAAGGGGCAGAAGGCGGCGATCGCGCCGGGCGGCCGGCTGCGCGTCGGCCGCGTCGACAGGGCGGATCTCGCGATCCCGGGGGACGCGCAGATGTCGGCGCTCCATTTCGAGGTGCGCTGGGACGGCGCGGCGCTCCGCCTGAAGGACCTCGGCAGCTCGCGGGGGACGCTCGTCGGCGGCGAGCCCGTGGCCGAGGCGGAGCTCGAGAACGGCGCCTGGATCCGCGCGGGCGGGACCGATCTCATGGCGTACATCGAGGCGGCGACCCCTCCCGACGACGAGGACGAGGACGAGATCGACCCGGACGCGCCGGACGCGCTGTTCGACGCACCGTTCCTGCGGCAGCTCGCGGCGCGCGCCGCGGAGCAGCGCGCGTATTGCCGGCGGGTCGCGAAGGACCGGCTGCGCCGCGCGCCGGGGCCGCTCTACGCGGTGCTCGACGCGGCGCGGAGCGCGCGGATCCTCGTGCTCCTGCGCGAGTCGGTGGCGCCGTACAGGTCGCTGTACGAGGGCCTCGAGGGCGAGTCGCTCGCGGACGTGGCCCCGTACCTCGTCCGGCTCACGGTCAACGAGGTCGACGGCGGCGACGGCGGCCTCCTCGAGCGGCTCGTCGACGAGGGCTGGGGCAAGCGATGGGGGATCTTCCTCTCGTGCCCGCTGCCCTTCCGCGAGGTGCGTCGCCACCTCCGCCGCTTCTTGATGGTCGAGGAGGACGAGACAGGCGACAGGCTCTATTTCCGCTTCTACGACCCCGGCGTCCTCCGCGCCTTCGTGCCGACGTGCACGCCGCTCCAGAAGGGCGATCTCTTCGGCGAGATCCGCGAGATGTACATGGAGAGCGAGGATCTCGACGTCCTGCGCTACGCGCGCCCGGGGGGGAAGCCGTGCTGAAGGTGAAGCGCCGCCAGCGGAGCGAGGCCGGGGATCCCGCGTTCGTCGACCGGACGGTGGGTCATCTCCGGCGGTTTCACGGGGTCGCGACAGAGCGCCTGTCGGACGACGAGCTGCGCTTTCGCGTCCGGCACGGGCTCGCGCGCGGGCGCGGCCACGGGCTCACGTGGGAGTCGAGCCTCACTGTCTTCGTGGCGCACATGATCGAGCTCTGCCCGGCGTTCGACGAGCACCCGGCCGCGGCGCGCGTGCTCGCGGACGCCTCGATCCCGCCGGACGAGCGGGTGGAGGCGCTCCTCGCGCACCTCACCGAGGGGGAGTGGGAGGAGGCCGCGCGGATGTGCGATCCCGTCGCGTACTGGGCGCGCGCGCGCGGCGACGAGGCGGACGGCGGCGGCGGGCAGGGCTGAGGTTCCGGAGGGCGCATGAAGGGCAAGAGCATCGACGCCAACGAGCCGCTGAGCGGCGGCACGCCGGCGCAGACCAAGGCGAGCTACAACCAGATGTGCGCGAGCGCGCTCCCGAACGAGCCGCCGTCCGGCACCGAGCGCTGCCCGGCGGGGCGCATCCGGATCGGCGTGTTCTTCGACGGCACCGGCAACAACATGTTCGTCGACTGGGCCCGGAAGAACCCGACGAACATCGCCAAGCTCTTCAAGCTCTACAAGCGCCAGGGCACGGTGCAGACGTCCGCGTACCACATCGGCGTCGGCTCCGAGGTGAAGCCGGGCGCGGCCCGCCAGAAGGTCGAGGACATCCTCGGCGGCGGCATGGGCCTCGGCGGCCGCAAGCGCATCGACTGGGGCCGAGAGCAGCTCGACGAGTTCTTCAACCGCGGGAAGAACCACCTCGCCGTCGAGAAGATCATCGACGTCTACGGCTTCAGCCGAGGCGCCGCGCTGGCGCGCGATTTTGTCAATAATGTCAAGAAGTTCCGCGTGAACAACACCCACGCGGCGCCCCGCACCGACTACATCGCGATGGGGAACTCGGTGTCGGGGACGGTGCTCGTGCCGGTGAAGGTCTATCCGCCGCTCGGCGGCCTCAAGGTGTGGTTCCTCGGTGTCTTCGACACTGTCGGATCCTTCACGGTGGCGGGCAAGGACCTGGACGTCGAGTACGACTTCAACGTCGACGCGGGCTGGGTCGCGTGGACGACCCATTACATCGCGGAGGACGAGCGGCGGAGCTTCTTCTCGGTCCAGTCGATCAAGGGCAAGAGCGCGTGGCGGCGGCTCGTCAACGCCGTCGGCGGCGAGGAGCCGCTGCCGAGGAACATGGAGGAGATCCCGTATCCGGGGGCGCACGCCGACGTGGGCGGCGGCTACGGGCCGGGCGAGCAGGGCAGGCTGGTGCACCTCGCGCACATCCCGCTCGAGGACATGCACAGGCGGAGCTTGCAGAAGGGGGTCCCGCTCTCGGCGCTTTCGGGCCTGCCCGCCGCGTTCACCGTCGTCCCGGGCGATCTGCGGACCGCGTACAACCGGTACCGCGCCGACCGCAAGCCGATCCTGGGGGACCGGTACATCCAGGCGCTCGCGAACGACGAGTACAAGAGGCTCTCGGTGACGCGGGCGACGCTGAAGTCGTGGATGTACCTCAAGGTGAAGTACATCCACGACCAGCTCGACGAGTTCGGGCCGACGACGTTCCTCGACCGGCCGATGGACAAGCTCAACAAGCTGAACGACTGGCTGGAGAATCCCATCGACAACCTCGTCGACTGGTACGAGGGCCGCCCGAGGCCGCCGGTGCGCCAGCGGAGCGTCTATTTCAATGCCTCGCGCAGGTGACGCCGCGCGCTGGCCGCCGGGTTCCCAGGGAGGTCCGCCGATGCCCGTCCTCGAGCTCACGTTCGATCGCCTCGATCCGTCGCTCTCGGTGCGCCGCTTCGCCGTCGAGGAGGCGATCTCGACGCTCTTCAGCGCGACGGTCTGGGCGCGGAGCCCCGACCCGTCGCTCGACCTCTCGGCCATCGTGGGCGCGCCCGCGACGTTCCTCGCGGACCCGGGTCACGCGTTCTCCAGCGCGGCGCGCCGCTACGCGGGCATCGTGCGCCACATGGAGCTCGTGGAGGTCGAGCCCGGCGGTCTATCGCTCTACGCGATTCACCTCGTGCCCGCGCTGTGGCTCCTCACGCAGCGCACGAACAACCGCATCTTCCAGCACCTCGCGATCCCGGGCATCATCGATGCTTTGCTCGACGAATGGGGCATCGAGCATGCCTGGGAGATCGATCGCGGGCGGTATCCGCGGCTCGAGGCGAAGGTGCAGTACGGCGAGTCCGACTTCGATTTCTTCAGCCGGCTGCTCGAGGAGGCCGGGATCGCCTATGCGTTCCCGGAGGACGAGGGCGGCTCGCGGCTCTTGCTGAGCGATCGGCTGAACGACAAGGCGGCGCGGCCGGCGCCGATCCCGTTCCTGAACAGCCCGAGCGCGCCGCTGGAGCTGGAGCGCGTGATCGGCGTCTCGCTGGTCCACGAGGTGCGCCCGGGGGCGTACACGCTCCGCGATTTCGACTTCCGGAACCCCGGCCTGCCTGTCACCGGCGAGGCGCCGGCGGCCGGCTCACCGGAGGACCTGTACGAGCAGTACCGCTATCTGCCGGGCGGCGCGCTCGTGGAGACGGGCAAGCCTGGCGGGACGCCCGTGGCCGACGCGAAGGGGTTCGCGCGCCACGACGTCGCCTACGCGCAGGGCCGCGCGGCGCGCGCGCTCGAGGGCGAGCGCGCGGGGCGGGTCGCGATCGGCTTCTCGACGAACACGCCGGAGCTGCGGCCGGAGACGGTGTTCACGATGAGCGGCCACCCGCACCCGGACCTCGCGGGCGCGCCGAGGCTGCTCGTGACCTCGTTCTCGATGGAGGGTACGCACGACGAGGTCTGGCAGATGACCGGCCGCGCTGTCTTCGCCGACGCGCCCTACGCGCCGCCGCTCCGCGCGCCGAGGCCGCGGATTCACGGCCTGCAGAGCGCGCGGGTGGTCGGCCCGCCGGGGCAGGAGATCCACACCGACGAGCACGGCCGGGTGCGGGTGCACTTCCCGTGGGACCGGGGAGGGGTGAGGGACCCCGAGGCCTCGATGTGGATCCGCGTGAGCCAGGGCTGGGCCGGGAGCGGATATGGCATGTTCCTGCTGCCGCGCGTCGGCCAGGAGGTGCTCGTCACGTTCCTGGAGGGCGATCCGGATCAACCGGTGATCCTGGGCCGGGCGTACAACGCGATCGAGCCGGTGCCCTACGCGCTGCCGGCGAGCAGGACGATCAGCACCTGGAAGAGCGAGTCCTCGCCGGGGGGCGGCGGGTTCAACGAGATCAAGCTCGACGACGCGCGCGGAGACGAGCTGTTCTATCTGCAGGCGGAGAAGAACCTCCGCGCGCTCGTGAAGAACGACGAGACGATCACGGTGGGCCGCGATCGAAGAAAGCAGGTGCTGGGGAGCGAGACCGACACCACGGGGGTGAACCGGACCGAGGTGACGGGGCTGAACCGCGTGGAGGTGACCGGGGCCAACCGGGCGCTCTTTGTGGGCGCCCTGCGCGCGCACCGGGTCGGGAAGGCGGAGGTCGAGCGGACAGAGGGGCTCCACGAGCGGCTCGCCGGCAAGGACGTGGACGAGGTCGTGAAGGGGAAGCGGCGCGAGCGCGTGGAGGAGGCGCTGCACATCCACGTGAACAAGGACCGTCGGCAGAAGGTCGACGGCGCGCAGTCGCTGACGGTGCTGGAGGATCAGCACGAGAAGGTGGCCGGCACGCACGCGCTGGCCGCGGGCAAGGCGGTCACCCTTGTCGCGGGCGAGGACATGGTCGGCGAGGGGGGTCAGGGCGTGACGGTGAAGGGACCCGGGGGGTTCCTGCAGATCGACGGCGCCGGCGTGACCATCAAGGGGACCCTCGTGAAGATCAACGCGGGCGGGTCGGCCGGCAAGGGCGAGGGCCCGAAGGCCGAGGCGCCGGAGGAGCCCGTGGAGGCCGTTGTGCGGGTGCCGCCGGTGGGGTAGGGGGGCCCGGGCTCGGGGGCGTCAGGCCTTCTTCGCGGCGCCGGCCGCGCCTGGCACGGTGATCTGGTAAGCCTGCGGGAGCGCGGCCTGCAGCGCGCGCGCCCGGTCACAGGCCTCCTTCGCGCAGCCGGCGATGAGGTCTCCGACGGTCACCCCGTGGTCGTCGCGCGTCACGAAGCCGTCGCCGTCCCTGTCCAGGCCCGAGCTGCGCTTGTAGACGGCGCGCTGGCGCCTCGTGACGCGGATCTCCTCGCCGCCCCTCATCGCGGTGTAATAGGTCGCCTTCTCGTCGACGCCGAGGAGCTGGCCGTCCTGCGCGCGGATTGCCTGGCCTGTCGCTTCCTTCCTGTGCGCCTTGAAATAGGCGATCATGTCGTCGGAGATCTCGACGCGCCCCGCGCCGGGATCATCGAAGAAGGGGCCACGGCAGATCGCCGCGGAGACGCCCAGGATCGGCTGGGCCGGATCGAGGCCGGCCGGCTCCAGGACGGCGAGCGCGACGTCGCGGACCTCCCGGAAGTCGGCGCCTGGACAGGCCTGCTTCCGCGCCTCGAAGTACGCCTCGGCGACCTCGATCTGCTCGATCCGGCACATGTCCGTGAGCGCCTCGGTGGAGGTGCCGAGCTCCGCGGCCGTGCCCGGCGTGAGCTGGAGGAGCCCCACGGCGTTCGAGCCGGGGTTCCTCACGCGCGGCGAGGTTGTGTGGCCCGTCGCGAGGTGGATGACGCCCAGGAACGCCGCCGCGTCGCCGTCGAGGCGCCGGGCCATCTCGGCGATGGCGAGGAGGACATTGGGATCGTTGTCGAGGCAGTCCTCGTGGCGCGCGCACATGCCGCACGTCCCCTTGCGCGCGGGCCTGAGCACGCTGGGCGTCCCGGGCGAGACGGCGTTCGCGCCGGCCTTCCTCGCCTTCCTGACCAGCGCAGCGCAGAGCGGGGGCGTCGCGGGGAGCGCCTCCACGACCTTGACCGCGCGGGCGGCGCCCTCGCCCTCGGGGAGCGCCTCCCTCGGCGCCGGCGCGACCTCGCCCCTGTGGGCCGCCTCCAGCGCCGCCCTCGTGTCGTCGTCGGCATGCCCGGTCGCCGGGAGGCCGAAGTCCTCCTGGAACCGCCTCAGCGCGCGCAGCGCCGCCTGCAAGGCCGGCTCGAGCTCCGGATCCGGTATGTACCCGAGGTTCCTGAGCCGCTCGACGATGCCGGAGTACCCCTCGTCGGGCGTGTTCGCGATCGGGTTCAGGTGAGCGATGTCGAGGTCCCAGCGGTACCTGTCCACATCGAGCGTCGCCCTGGCCGCGTCGGCCGGGATCTCGCGCACGAGCGCCCCCGCGGCGTCGGTGGTCCCGGTCAGCGTCTCGCCCCCGACCTCCAGCGAGAACGCCCGCCCAGCGAGCGGCTGGCCCTGCGCGTCGCGGAGGAGGAGGTGGAGCTTCCTCGTCGGCGACGGGGCCTCGATGGTCCCGCGCGCGAGCGAGAGGACGCCCTTCCTCTCGCCTGCTTCGGGCGCTGTCGCGTCGCGCTCGGGGATGAACACCACATCGCCCGGATAGAGCACGTTGGCATCGCCGCCGCGCCGGTCGTGGAGCTCCTTGTTGGCCGCGTCGGTCCAGAGGACCATGGGATCGGCGAAGCCGTACCGCTTCGCGATCGACGACAGGCACTCTCCCTGATGGACGATGTGGCTGGGCATGACGCTCCGGGCTGCTCGCGCTCGGGGGCTATCCTCGCCGCTCTTGCCGTGCTTCGCGCTCCTTGCGCTTGCGCTCGCACTCCTCGCAGAACGGCTCATCGGTCTTCAGGGTCTCTGCCTGCGCCGACGATCCGATGATGACCGTCGGGCACCCCGCCACGATCACGCCGCCGTGGCTCGTCGGGTCGCCCATCCGCGCCGCGGGCTTGTTGCCGATGAGGACGCTCTTCTCCCCCTGCGACACGGAGTCCGGCGGTCCGACGCAGGTGAGCTTGTCCCCCACGCGGGCCGCGGGCTGAAACCCGATCTGCACCGTGGGCTCCCCGACGAGGACGGGGCCGCCGACGTGCGGCACGGGGCCCGGCTCGACCTTGGGGCACGTGTGCATGTCGGTGATCCGTGCGGCAGGGGGCATGGCGTCTCGTCTCCGTCGCGGCCGTCGCGTACGTCCGGGGCGATGATACTACGGTTCGCGCCGCCCCGGGGAGGGACGCGCGGACAGCGCCGCGGGGGCGCCGGCGCCGCGCCCTTCGCGCCCGGACGCCGCCGGGACCCTTGGCCTTTTTTCGTGCGGGGCGGCCATGTAGCATCGGGTGAAGGGCCGCATGGCGCACAACTTCCACGACATCAACGGCTGGCTCCTGGTGGGCATCGAGATGCACCAGGGGTTTCACATCTTCCCGCCGATGCCGATGAAGTTCTGGAAGCTGACGCTCGTTCACCCGTTCACGCTCGGGGACAAGCAGCAGCCCACGGTGCTCTTCAATGGAGTGCCGTCGGTCACGCACGGGCACGAGCCCATGTTTCTCTGGCCCCACCTCGGGATCATCCCCGATCCGCTGGACGCGCTGACGCCGCTCCACATCCTGCTCGGATCCCACAAATGCTGGCTGCCCCGGGGGGCGGTCGAGATCTGCGGTGAGAAGTCCACGTGCTGTGTCATCGGCGGGCCGCTGTCGCTCAACGCCGATTGCTGGGACACGGGCAAATGGCCGACGTCGCTCGTGCTCAACCCGGGCACCGTGCAGACGACGCCGACCTTCGGCGACTTCGCGATGGGCGCGGTGACGCTCGCGATCGACCTGCTCATCGATCTCGCGTTCGAGGGCGCGTTCAAGCTCGGCGGCGCGCTGCTCATGAAGCTCGGGGGCAAGCTGCTGAAGCCGGCGTTCAAGAAGGGCAAGGAGCTCCTCGAGCGGGGCCTCCGGGCGGCGACCCGCGGGGCCGACGACGCGGGCGACGCCGCGCGGAAGGGCGCGACGCGCAGCGCGAGCGGCGCCTCGTCGCCGCCGCGCAGCAAGTGCACGACGGCCGGGCACCCGGTGGACGTCGCCTCGGGGCGCGTCGTCGACGCCCAGGTGGATCTCTCCCTGCCCGGGCCGATCCCGCTCGTGTGGGAGCGCCATTACGCCTCGTCCCGGGCGCTGGAGCGCACGTCGCTCGGCCGCGGCGGGTGGGTGCACAGCTTCGAGCAGTGGGTCGAGCGGACGGACGGCGGGCTCACGCTCCGCGATCAGGAAGGCCGGGACGTCTTCTTTCCTCCCGTCGAACCAGGCCAGCGGGCCTTCCGCCGCGCGGATCGGCTCACGATCGGCGCCCTCGCGGACGGCGCGTTCACCGTCCACAGCCACGATACCCGCCTCACGCGCCGCTTCGCGCCGGCCGCGCCTGGCGGCAGGGCGCTGCTGCGGTCGATCTCCGATCCTCACGGCAACGCGATCGTCCTGGAGTATGCCGGCGAGCGGCTCCATCGGATCATCGACACGGCCGGCCGCGAGGTGCGGGTCAAGGCGACCCACGGCGGCCGGATCGCGCGCCTCGAGGTCCGGGTCGGGGGCAACCTCGAGCAGTGGGTCGATTACGCCTACACGCGGATGGGCGAGCTCGCGAGCGCCACGGACGCGCTCGGCCACGCCGACACGTACGGCTACGACGAGGATCACCGCATGGTGAAGACCACGCTGAAGAACGGCGTGAGCTTCTATTATGCCTACGATCCCGAGACCGGCTGGTGCAAGAAGACGTGGGGCGACGGCGGGCTGCACACGGTCGAGCTCCGGGTCGACCTCGAGCGGCGGATCACGCGGCTGACGGGCAACGAGGAGCCGCGCGTCCTCTACTGGAACGAGGACGGGCTCGTCGTGCGGGAGGAGACGCCGGAAGGGCTCTTGCTCAGGACGATCGCGTACGACGAAGACCAGGTCGTCGTCGCCGAGGGCAACGGCGCGGGCGAGATCACGCGGTACGAGCACGACGAGCGAGGGCGCAAGATCCGCGAGATCGACCCCGCCGGGAACGTGACCGAGTGGTCGTACGACGGCGAGAATCCCGTGCTGCGGGTCGACCCCGGCGGGCTCGCCACCCGGTATGATCACGACGCGCGCGGCTCGCTCGTCGGGGTGATCTACCCGTCGCGGCACCATGTCCGGCTGGAGTACGACGAGCGCGGCCACCTGCGCGCGATCCACGGGGAGGAAGGGCAAGTCGCGTCGTTCACTGTCGACGCCGCGCACAACCTCGTCGAGAAGATCGACGCGCGCGGCGAGCGGACCCGGTACGAATACGACCCCCTCGGAGAGCCCGTCGCGCGGACCGACGCGCTGGGGCGGCGCACCACCGTCCAGTACGACCGGCTCCGGCAACCGGTGCTCATCCAGCGGCCGGACGGGACCCTCACGCAATCCGAGTACGATCCGCTCGGCAACCCGCGCCGCGTCCTCGACGCGCTCGGGCAGGCGACAACGCTCACGTATGGTGGGACGGGCTCGCTGCGCGCGCTCGAGCAGGCCGACGGGCGCGTGTGGCGCTTCAGGTACACGACCCGGGAGCGGCTCCGCGCTGTCGAGAATCCACGGGGCGAGACCTACGAGTTCACGTACGACAGCGCCGGTCGCGTCGTCCGCGAGACGACCTTCGACGGCCGCGTCCTCGATTACCGCCATGCGCCGAACGGCCGTGTTTGCCGCATCGACTATCCGGACGGGAGCTTCCGCGCGTTCTCGCACGATCCGCTCGGCAACATCGTCGAGGAGACCTCCTCCGACGGCGCCATCCGCTTCGACCGCGACAGGGCCGGCCGGCTGCTCGGCGCGGCGATCGAGCACGCCGGGCAGCGCACCGTCACCCGCTTCGAGCGCGACGCGCTGGGGCGGGTGATCGCCGAGACGCAGGACGACCGCACCCTGCGCTACGCGTACGACGCGCGCGGGCGCCGCACCTCGCGCACGATGCCGGACGGCGCGACGACGCGCTACCGCTACGACGGGCGCGGCCAGCTCGCCGGCGTGGACCACGACGGCTTCCAGCTCGCGCTGGAGCGCGACGCGCTCGGGCGGGAGGTGGCGCGCGGGGACGCCGCGGGGCGCTTCTCGATCCGCACCGCGTACGACGCGATGGACCGGATGATCGAGCAGCGGATGGACGTGCGCGCGCCGGGCGGCGGCGCGCCAGCGATGGCCGTGCGGCGGCTCTGGCGGCGGGACCCGCTCGGGCGGGTCAGCGGCATCGCGGAGAGCCGCTGGGGAGCGACAGCGTACGACTACGATCCGATCGGCCAGCTCCTCGAAGCGCGGCGCGGCGCGGACCGGGAGGTCTTCTCGTACGACGCGGCCGGCTACGTCCAGCGGCTCGTAGAGGGGCTGGACCACGCCCCCGCCGAGGCGGAGGACCCGGCGTGGGAGATCGACAAGGGCGATGTCCTCCTGCGTACCGAGCGCGCGCGTTACGCCTACGACGGGCGGCGGCGGCGCGTCCTGAAGACGGCCGGAGCCGGGCCGGAGGCGGAGCGCACGCAGTACACGTGGGATTGCCGGGACCAGCTCCGCGAGGTGAAGCTGCCCTCGGGGGAGCGCGTGGCCTTCACCTACGACGCCTTCGGGCGTCGCGTGCGCAAGGAGCTGTTCGACGCGGGCGGGGACGCGCAGCACGCGGTGGAGTTCCTCTGGGACAGGGACGTGCTCGCGGCCGACGTCGACACGCGCCACGGCGCGCGCTGCTTCGTCCACGCGCCGGGCACCTTCGTGCCGCTGCTCCAGGCCGAGCAGGGCGAGGTGTTCAGTTACATCAACGACCCTGTCGGCGTGCCGAAGGAGCTCGTCGACGCGCGCGGGGAGGTGGCGTGGTCGGCGGCGCACGCGGCGTGGGGCCAGGTGGCCGAGGCGTTCGTCGATCCGGCGCGGCGATCCCGGAGCGGACGGGCGGTGTCCTCGCCGTTCCGCCTGATGGGGCAGTACGCGGACGAGGAGACGGGGCTCCACAGCACGCGCTTCCGGACCTGGGACGCGGAGGTGGCGCGGTGGTGCAGCCCGGATCCGCTGGGGATCCGCGCCGGCGGGCACCTCTTCGGGTTCGACGGCAGCCCGACGCTCCGGGTCGACCCGCTCGGGCTCGTCGGGCTGGATGAGCCGGGCTACCTCGTCTATGGCCTTTTTCGCGAGGGAGAGGACGAGCCGTTCTACATCGGCTACACGAACGACTTCGACGAGCGCCAGCGCGCGCACAGCTCGCCAGGACAGCGCCTCGCGACGGAAACAGGAGAGATGCGTCGGATCCAGGACAATCTCACCTTCCGGCAGGCGCGCGGCAACGAGCAGGCGTACATGGAGTGGTACGGGACGCGCCCCGCCGATCAGATCGGCGAGTTTCCCGGCAACGTCTACAACAGCTTCCGGCACGAGCGTGCCCTCGACGCCAGCGACCTGCGGGGACAGGCCTTCGAGGCGGAGTACCAGGCGAGGATGCGGCGGCTCGAGGAGATACGGCCGGCGCGAGCGAGGCAAGGATGCACGTAGCGCGGGCAGATGCCTCGCGCGATGGCGACGGGAACCCCATGGCGAAACCAGAGACGACAGCGAAGCGCAGCAAGGTGCCTGACTACGCGACCATGGTGCCGGCGGGGACCGTGATCGGGATCCCCATCGGGGACGAGCGGTGGGCGTTCGGCCGTGTCCTCAGCGTCCACCGGAGCGGCACCATGGTGGTCGAGGTCTTCCGCAAGGCGGGGCGCCGCGAGGAGTTCGACGCCTCCGTGCTCGAGTCCGGCTTCGCCGTGCCGCCGTTCGTTCACACCGTGGGGGCCGTGCTCCAGGGCGCGTGGCCCGTCGTGCACCGCGACGAGCGGTTCGAGCTGGCGCCGCCGGAGAGCGAGCTTCAGTTCGTCTACGGTGTCTGGCCGTTCTGGCACGCCCAGAACGTGCGGCAGGAGACGACCCAGGAGGAGATCCCCGGCGAGGAGGCGGCGCGGCGGCTTCCCACCGGCGTGCGCGGCGACGAGGATCGCGCGGCGCGCGTGGCCCAGGCCATCCGCGAGGGGAGGACCTGGACGCCGGGCGAGCCGGACCCCGAGTGGGCGGCGTCCGTCCGGCGGAGCCTCGAGAAGGCCAAGCAGCACGCGAAGGGGTGATGAGCCGATGGGGACGTGGGGATCGGGCAACTTCGACAGCGACGGCGCGCTGGACGCCTATGCCGGGCTCGTCCACGGCATCGCCGAGCAGATCGACGAGGGCCTCGGCGAGGGCGACGTCCAGTTCGAGGACGTCGACGGGGAGATCGCGCTGATGGAGGTGCTCGCGGTGATCGGGGAGCGCTGTCGCGCGCTCCACCTCCCGCTCGCGCAGGTGGAGTCGTGGGCGCGGCGCGTGCTCGCCGCCTACGACGCGCAGATCGGCGCGCTCGGCGCGACAGAGTCCTTCGAGGCGGAGCGGCGCGCCGTCCTGGAGAGCACGTTCGACCGGCTGCGCGCCGCCGTTCGTCGGGGATGAGCGCCGCGCCCCCGCGGCGCGCTCGAGTGCCCCAAAGAAAACAGCCGGGCTCGCCAGCGGCGCCGCCCGGCTGTCGTCGCCTGGATCGCTCGGCTCAGCGGATCCAGCGATTGACGATGTTCTCGTACAGCTCTTGCTGACCGCTCGTGAGCTTGACCTCGCCGCCGGCGTTGCCGATCTCGGCCAGCTGCTCCAGCGTCAGCTTGCCCTGCTCGAAGTCTGCGCCCTTGCCGTTGTCGAACGACGCGTAACGCGCCTTGCGCATCGACTCGAGCGGCGACTTGCGGATCAGGTCGTCGGCGATGAGGAGCGAGCGCGCGAACACATCCATGCCGCCGATGTGCCCGTGGAAGGTGTCGACCAGATCCGTCGAGTTACGGCGGCGCTTGGCGTCGAAGTTGACGCCGCCACCCTGGAACCCGCCGCAGCGGAGCAGGATGAGCATCATCTCCACCGTCTCGTTGATGTTGTAGGGGAACTGGTCGGTGTCCCACGCGTTCTGGTAGTCACCGCGGTTGGCGTCGATGCTGCCGAGCATGCCGTTGTCCGCGGCCACCTGCATCTCGTGGTCCATCGTGTGGCCGGCGAGCGTCGCGTGGTTCGTCTCCAGGTTGAGCTTGAAGTCCTTGTCCAGGCCGTGCTCGCGCAGGAACCCGATCACGGTCTCCGCGTCGAAGTCATACTGGTGCTTGGAGGGCTCCATCGGCTTGGGCTCGATGAAGAAGGTGCCCTTGAAGCCGCGCGAGCGCGCGTAGTCGCGCGCCACGGTCAGGAAGCGAGCGAAGTGAGCCTTCTCGCGCTTCATGTCCGTGTTCAGCAGGCTCATGTAACCTTCGCGGCCGCCCCAGAACACGTAGTTCTCGCCGTTCAACGCGATGGTGGCGTCGAGCGCGTCCTTGAGCTGGGCGCCGGCGTAGGCCACCACGGAGAAATCCGGGTTCGTGGAGGCGCCGTTCATGTAGCGCGGGTTGGAGAACAGGTTCGCCGTGCCCCACAGCAGCTTGACGCCCGACTGCGACTGCTTCTGCTTGGCGTACTCCACGATGCTCTGGAGACGGCGCGACGTCTCGGCGCGGCTGTCGCCCTCTTCCACGAGGTCGATGTCGTGGAAGCAGTAGTGCGTCGCGCCCAGCTTGGTGATGAACTCGAAGTTCGCGTCCATCTTCATGCGAGCGCGGGCCAGCGCGTCCTTGCCCTCGTCCCAGGGAAAGTGGATCGTCCCCGGACCGAACGGATCGTGCCCACGACCACAGAACGTGTGCCAGTAACACACGGCAAACTTGAAGTGATCCTTCATGGCCTTGCCGGCGACGACGCGGTTGGCGTCGTACCACTTGAAGGCGAGGGGGTTGTCGGACTCGGGCCCCTCGTAAGGGATCTTGCCAACGCCGGGGAAGTACTCTCTGTCACCAGTCACAACGGTCATAGCGGATCTCCAGCTCGTGGTTTGCGTGGGTCTTATACCAGAGGGCGCCTTCGACGACAGTGCTCGCGTTCGAGCCGGTCTACGGCGGTGGCGGTATCTTTACAGCGATGTGGTACCGTGGCGCGTGGTGTCGCACCGTCGATGTGGGCGACATCGCAAGTGGGACCGAGCCCTGTGCGTCCGTCGCCTCGCGACGGCAAGAGCTCACCCGACCTCGCCGCCAGCCGCGTTTGCGGACGCTCCGATGACTACCAGCGCTGCGCGGGATTGTCAAGACTACTTACAAAGTATGTGTGTGCGCTTACTTGTCGCCCGCGTTCCGCGCTGATCAGACTGCCTTCCTCGGCTTTTTCACCGCGCGGAGCTTGCCCGTCGCCGGGTCGCCGCACCACAGGCGGCCGCTCGAGTCCGCCTCGACGCCGGAGAGGCTCACGCCCTCCGGAAGCGCGAGGCGGTCCAGGACCTCACCGCGCAGCGCGTCGACGCGGCGGAGCTCCGACGGCGGGCCGCCCTCCTCGCGCATCGCGCCGTGCCAGAGATCGCCGTCCGCCCACGTGACGCCGGTGACGAGCCTGTCGGAGACGAGCGTGCGGAGGACGGTCCCGCGCTCGGGATCGATCTTGAGGATCTTCCTCTGCCGGTAGACTCCCGCGTAGAGCGCGCCGTCGGCCCAGGCGAGCCCTGTCACCGGCGTCGCGTCGAAGCCCGGGACCTCCCCCACCGCGGCCCCCGTCCCGGGATCGACCTTGCGGATCTTGCCGCCCCCGACGACCCACAGGTGGCTCCCGTCGAACGCGACGCCGGCGTGGGCGGGGGCCTTCAGGCGACGCAGCACCCGGCCCGTCTCCGGCTCCACGGACATGAGGTCTCCGCGCGCTCCGTGCGCGAACCACACCGCCTGCCCGTCGAACGCGACCCCGTGAATCGAGTCCACCCCGTCGAACGTGCGTTCCGCGACGAGCTCGGCATGTCGTGCGTCGTCCATGGCCCCAAACCTCCTTCGCCCCGGCCCCTAGCCGGGGAGCGCCAGCCCGAGCAGCAACATCTGTGACGCGATCGACAGCGCCGCTCGGGGCCGCGCGTACCGCCGCGAGGGGCCGCCGCCGGTGACCTCGACCGCCCCCGCGTGCGCCAGCTCCGCGAGCGCGCGCTGCACTGTGCGCGTGCTCTTGCCGAGGGCGGCGCCGATCGCCGCGGCGCTCCACGCGGCGCCGTCTGCCAGGAGCGCGCAGATGGCGCCGGCGTCGCCCGGATCGAGCGGCGCGAGCAGGGCGAGCTCCACCCCGTCGCCGAGCTCCCAGCGGTACGCGTTCCCGAGCGCCTTCACGGCCCCGACGCCGCCGAGCGCGGCGCGCAGGCGCCCCACCTCGACGCGCAGCCGCCGCCGGTGAGACTCGTTGACCGCGCGCACGCCGAACGCCGCGCGCGCGAGATCGGCGGTCGCGACAGCGGCCGGGTGGGCGCGCGCGAGCGCCTCGAGCATGGCGAACAGCACCGGGCGGCGCGAGAGGTCGGCGCGCGCGGCGCCGCCGTCGAGGACGCGGCGGCGGATCGCGTCGACGACGAGGCGCCCGGCGGCCCCGGCGGCCAGGGCCTCGACGTCGGCGAGGCGCGCGAGCTCCTCGCGGCCGCCGCGGACGACGCGCGCCACGGGCTCGTCCTGCGCGCGGAGGAAGCGCTCCGCCTCGGCGACGAGCTGCGGTTGCCCGCTCGCCCGCGCGCACGCCGCCGCCTGCTCCGCCGCGCGCCGCGCGGCCGAGGCGCGCACGAGCCGCGCGTGCAGCTCGGCGCGCGCCAGCGCCAGCGCGGCCCTCGTGAACGCCGGCGCGTCGACAGTGACCGTGGCCTCGGCGGACGCGAGCGCCCGCTCCGCCTCGGCGACGTGACCGTCGAGCAGCGCTGCCCGCGCCGCGCCGAGGCGGGACCACGCCGCGTTCGTGGGGTCGCCGGCGCGCTCGAGCGCGTCTCCGGCCTCGACGAGCCCGCGCCGCGCCTCGCCGAGCTCCCGCTGCGCGAGCGCGATCTCCCCGAGGGCCGCGCTCGCCCGCGCCCGCGCGCGCTCCGCGCCCGACGCCGCGAACACCCGCGCGGCGCGCTCGAGCGCCGCCCTGGCCTCGGCGTAGGCGCCGATCTGCGCGAGCGCGATCCCGCGGAGCGCGAGCGCGTGTGGACCTCCGAACGGGCCAGCCACCTTCAGCGCGTCGAGCGCGTCCCCCGCCGCGAGCGACCGGACCGCTCGCGCGCCGAGGTCGGCGGGGATCTCGACGGTCGCGTCCATCGCCTCAGCATCTCACGCCGGACGGCGCGCGCCAACCGATCGCGACATCGATGTTGCTGTCGCGGCCCCCGGCGGCGTGGTCATCTCTCCGCGTCGGCGACAGAACGCCGCGCGCGGCGGACAGCCGCGCGCGGCGCCGGCAGGAGGAGAGGAGTCCCATGTGTCCTGCGTGTCTCACGTCTCTCGGATTGGTCCTCGCCAAGGCGGCGTCGGCGGGCGCCGTGACAGCGATCGTCGTCAAGAAGCTCCGGGGCACGAAGGCCGCCGGCGCGCCCGCCTCGCAGGTGGGGAGCCCATGAGCCGCGCCAGGGTTGTCTCGAGGGAGGAGTGGCTGGCGGCGCGCCTCGCGCTCCTGGAGAGGGAGAAAGAGCACGACAGGCGGCGCGACGCGCTGAGCGCCGCGCGCCGCGCGCCGCGAGCTGCCGTGGGTGAAGGTCGAGAAGGGGTATTGGTTCGACGGCCCTTCGGGCAAGGCGACGCTGCGCGAGCTCTTCGGCGCGCGCCGGCAGCTCATCGTCTATCATTTCATGTTCCACCCGAGCTGGGACGAGGGGTGCAAGAGCTGCTCGTACGTGGCCGACAACATCGAGGGGGGCCACGTCCACCTCGCGGCCCGCGACACGGCCTACTGCGCCGTTTCCCGCGCGCCGCTCGCCAAGATCGAGGCGTTCAAGGCGCGCATGGGCTGGACGTTCCCGTGGGTCTCCTCGAACGAGACGGATTTCAACTACGATTACGCCGTGTCGTTCCGGGAGGAGGAGTACGCTCGAGGCGACATCGAGTACAACTACAAGAAGTCGCGGTTCCCCCAGCCCGAGGCGCCGGGGCTCAGCGTCTTCGCCCGCGAGGGGGACGAGGTATTCCACACCTACTCGACCTACGCGCGCGGGCTCGACATCCTGATGGGCACCTACAACTACCTCGACCTCACGCCCCTGGGCCGCGACGAGGCCGCGCTCCCGTACGGGATGGCGTGGGTCCGCCACCACGACAGGTACGGCACGACGTGATGTGCCCTGGGCCGGCGGGCGGGAAGACGGCGGTATCCTATCCGCTGGGCCACCTGAGGCGCGCTCCCTGAGCTCGGGAAGCGCGCCGTCGAGGCGCGCCGTCGAGGCGCGCTCCGAGGCCGGCTACGTGGCGTCCGTCGTGATCCCGTATCTCCGCATCAGCCGGTAAAGCACATACCGGCTCGACAACCCCAGCGCCTGCGCCGTGCGCACGATGTTCCCGTCGTGCGCCGAGAGGCTCGCCCGCACCTCCGCCTCCGATGGCTCCGGCGCGTCCCGGACCCGCGCGGGCTCCACGTCGGCGGGACGGTCGTCCTCCGGGGGCTCCGGGGCGCCCGGGGGCGCCGAGCCGGTCGACGGGGCGCCGCCGCTCCACGCGATCGCGTCGCCCGCGCTCGTCGACATCGCCCGCCAGAGGAGCGCATCGAGCTCCCGGATGTTCGTCGTGTACGAGCGCTTCAGCAGATGCTCGATGAGGCTCGGCCGGAGGTTCGGCTCCAGCGCCCCGTCGCTCGACGGCGCGAAGAACCGCCGGACGGCGTCCGGGCTCCTCGCGAACGCGCGGCGGAGCAGATGGCGAATCAGCAAGGGCACGTCGTCGCGGCGCTCGTCGAGGCCCGGGACCTCCAGCCGGAGCACGAGGCGCGCGGCCAGGTCGTGCTTCAAGGCGTCGGGATCCCGGTTCGTCGCGCCGAGCAGGCGGAAATGGGAGCGCTTCGTCGTGGATCCGCCGAGGTGATGGTACTCGCCTCCCTCGTCGAGCACGCGCAGCAGGTTGGCCTGGAGGCCCTGGGGCAGCTCGCCGATCTCGTCGAGGAACAGCGTGCCGCCGTTCGCCGACCCGATCAGCCCGGGTCGCTCGGGCATCCCCGGGTTCGGATACCCCTTGATGTTCCCGAACAGCTCGGCGTCGACGAGGCTCCCGGGGATCGTCGCGGCGTTGCGCGCCACGAAGGGCCCGCGCGCGCGGGCGGAGAGCGCGTGCACGGCGCGCGCGCACAGCTCCTTGCCCGAGCCGCTCCCGCCGAGCAGCAGCGTGTGCGCGTCGGCCTTCGCCGTCCAGGCGAGCCGATCCCGCAGGCGCCAGACGGCGGGGCTCTCACCGAGGATCCCGTGAGCGTCCGGCATGCCGAAGGGAGGCGCATCGTCGAGCGACGCGCTGCGGAGCGGCTCGAGCGTCCGGGGGCGAGCGGCGCAGAAGAGCAGCAGCTGCCCTTTGAGCAGCAACGTGTCGCCGCGCGCGAGGACGCACCGATCCACCCGCTCGCCGGCGAACTCCATCGCGCATTTGCCGATCCGCTCGATCCGCAGGCCGTCGCCCGCGGGGCGGATACGGAGCTGCTCCCGCGACAGCCCGGGGCTCGCGAGGGGCGGCGTTCGCTCGCTGATCCCGGGGCGCTGGCGGTGAAACACGACCCGCTCGCCGCCCGATCCGTCCGCAGGCGCGCCGCGGCCGAGGATCCGCGCGCCGTCGCCCGCCTCGAAGAGCGCCACTTCGCCCAAGCGCGAAGGCTCGGCGGGGGCCCAGGCGATCACCAGCGCGAGCGTCTCCTGGTCGTGATGGCCCGGTCCCAGGGCGGCTGAGCTGCCGAGATCGAGGGTCGAATCACGCTGGATCATGCCGGCTGCCAACCTACACGATCCGAGGTCCTCCCGGCATCGGCCGTGGCGCGCGCTCGCGACGACGATGCGAGAGCTGGCGCAGCGCTTGCTGTGACAGGCGGTTCATCCGACGATGCCAGCGCCGACGCTCGTTCGGTCGCGCCACGCCCGGCGCGGCCCCGCTCTCGGCGAGCAGCTCACCCACGGAGATGACGATGACCAAGACAGACTCCCCCGTCGAGCGTGACGCGCCGAGCGCCGTGAAGCCCGTTCTGGCCGCTGCCAGGGAGCAGATATCCCGTCTGCGCGGCGGCGCGCTGCTGATCGGCGTGGAGCGGTACCCGGATCTCACCGACAAGGACCTTCCGGCGGGGCGCAACGACGTGCTCGCGTTCTGGAAGGTCTGCCGTCGACTGGGCTACACGCAGATCCGGGCGCTCTCCAGCCCGGCGCTCACGGAGGACGATCTCGTCCGGGCCGAGCTGGAGCTGGCGCCCGAGCTGTCCCCGGGGGAGACCCGAGAGGAGGTCGAGGCGCGCGTCAGGCGCTGGCTGTCGCGCAAGGAGCCGGAGCCGACCGCCGAGCTCGCGGGGGAGACCGCGGCAGAGGTCGCGGAGCGCGCCCAGGAGTGGCTGTCGAGGATGCGGCGGGAGCCCGGCGATCTCGAGGTGACCCTCGGCGAGGCCAGCTCCGACGAGGTGAAACGAGGCGCCGCGTGGCTGGCCAGGGGGCTCGTGACCCACGTGAAGCTCACGTGGGGAGCCTGGGAGATCGATGAGGACTGGATGGCCCTCCCCGGGCTCATGACGTATTCCGGCCACGGCGCGCAGCGGGACGGCGACCTCGTCCTGTGCCCGGCGGACACCGGCCGCGGGCTCGAGAACGCCGTCTCGTTCTCGGAGCTTCACGCGCTCTTCAACCCCGCGCTCGATCGCCCCGGCAGAAAGCGCCCCTCGGACAACCTCACCATCGTGCTCGACTGCTGCTTCGCGGCTGCGAATGAGCCGACAGGCAACGCCCAGCGGGTGCCGACCCTGACGCCGGCCGGGCCGTCCAGCGGGACGACGCCCGTCGCGGCGAAGGAGATCGGCAGCCGCGTCTTCTGCGCCTCCGGGCGCGACGAGCCGTCGTACCAGGCCATGCTGGGCGGACACTGGCACGGCGCTTTCACCTGGGCGCTCACGGTGGCGCTGGAGCAGTGGAAGGTCCAGCAGGACGGCCAGTTCAAGCGGAGCACGATGTCGCACGCCGAGCTGCTCTTCCGGGCGAGGATGCTTCTCCAGGCGCTCTCGTTCCGGCAGCACCCGATCCTGGTGGACGGGCTGGGGAACCTGCCGGTGTTCCACCACGGCGCGAGCGACGGCGGCGCGACGAGCCCGGTGCCCGACGCAGAGCGGCCGGGGGGGCAGATCGACCCGACCGGAGACCGTGACTACGCGTACTACCGGATCCTCGCGAACGGCGCGCTCCTGCTGGAGATCGTCGCGACCCGCACAGCCAGCCCCCAGGGCGGCTTCACCAAAGGCAAGGAGTACTGGAAGATCCGTGATGGCCTCACGCAGATCGACACCAACCAGGCGTCGTCCATCAAGGTCGTCAAGCGCGGCCGCATGTGGAGCGACGGGAACAACCCGCCGCCGTTCGCAGCGGCGGCCGCGAGCTTCACCTGCTCCCTGGACGCGACGTGGACGGCCCGCAACCACGCCTCGGATTACCGTGCCTATGCGGACCCGAGCGGCGGACACCAGGGCTTCCGGCTGAACGCCGGGCGCAGCCAGGACGGCACGTGGGCCGGAACCATCGAATGGTTCAGGCCGGCCTCCCAGGTCCATCCCATGTTCTTCAGCAACACCACGGACGCAGAGTTCACGCTGACCGCGCGGCGCGACGCTGTCGGCACGACGTTCGTGAATCACCTGGGGCCACAGCGGGCCTGACAAGGGCTCGCTTCACCGCCGGATCGGCGCGTCTCTCGCCACCCGGACGCCCACCACCGAGCGGCGAATGCCCGGCCGCCCGCCGAACCGCGCCGGCGCGCGGCCCTGGCTCAGCGCGCCGGTCCACGCGCCGCCCTTGATCACGCGGAGGTCCGGATCGTCCGGCGCCGCGGCGTCGAGCCGGAGCCGTCCGGCCTCGACGCGCGGGCCGTCGTGCTTCCAGACATCGAGGCACCAGTCGCGCGCGTTGCCCGCGAGGCCCCGCACGCCGTAGGGGCTCTCGTCGAACGGGTGGCCCTCCACGCCCTCGCGCGCCGCCTCCGAGGGGCTCGTGTCGGCCACGCAGGCGAAGGTCGGGTCCGCGTGGTCGCCCCACGGGAAGAGGCGGCCGTCGACGCCGCGCGTCGCCTTCTCGCGCTCGAGCTCGCCGGGCAGCCGCCAGGGTTGCCCGGTGCGCTCGGCCAGCCACCTCGCGTGAGCCGTCGCCGCGTGCCAGTCGATGAGCACCACCGGCCAGTCGAGGCGCCAGCGCAACCCCTCGCGATCCGGCGGCAGGCAGAAGAGGCCGGACGCGTCGCGGTGGAGCGCCGGCTCGTCGGCGACGGCCGAGACGCCCTCATGCACCTTGGGACACGCCGCGACGGCCTCGGCCTCGCGCCCGCGGATCACGAGGTCGTTCAGGAAGTCGATGTACTCCGCCGTCGTGACAGGGAACCGCCGGATCACGAACCCGGCGATCCAGATCCGCCGCCGAGGCAGGCTGTCCGGCGTCGCCGCGTCACCGCCCGTCCAGCACCACCCCGCCGGCACCACCAGGTCGTGCGGACCGAGCTCGCCCTCCGCGGGCAGCGCGATCGGATACGGCTCCTCCTCCCCGGGCGCCCGCCCGTCCCAGTGCCCGTCTCGCTCGATCAGCACCGGATACCGCACCTCGGCCCGCCCGGGCGCGCGCAGCCGCAGCAGATAGCTCCCCCGCCCGAGCGGCACCTCGACGAGCGGCGTCGGCCCCAGCGCGCGCTCGGGCACCGGCACGAGCCGTCGGTCCTGCAGGACGAAGCGCTCGAGGACGACCTCCGCGCCCGGCGGATCGGTCACCAGCGTGAGCGCCCCGTCGCCGCGCAGGAAGGCCGCGTGCCGGCCGCGATCGTGGATGCGCAGCATCTCCTCGGCGCGCGCCGCTTCCTCGTCGTCGTGGGCCAGCTCCGCCTCGGCGAGGCGCGCCCGGTGGTGGTCCGCGAGGAGCGCGTGCGCCTCGGCGAGCTCCGGATCCAGGCTCAGGGCGCCGTGCACCGCCTCCAGCCACCTCGCCTCGGCGAGCGCGGCGGCGCGGCCCAGGCGTGCGGCCTCGTCCTCCTGCGCCCACGCGGGGCGCTTGCTCGCGACGGGGTCGAACGGCCGCAGCGCGCTCCGGAGCGCCCGGGCCCGCGCCTCGGCCTCGGCGGCCTGCGCGCGCAGGGAGGCGATCTCGGCGTCGAACGAGCGCGCCCGATCGAGGGCCGCGAGGGCCTGCTCGCGGCGGCGCACGCCGTCGAGCCAGCCGAGCACGCCGGCGGCCAGCGCCTCGGCGCTCGGGGTGCGGTCGGCGATCGCGGGGCGCATGGCGCGATCGCAGAGCGCGCACAGCTCCTCCGGGACCGGTGGCCCGCCGCGCGCCGCCGCCATCGCGGGCGCGGGGGGGCCCGAGAGGATGGCCGCGAGCACCTCCGCCGCGCTGCTGCCCAGGTACGGGGGGCGCCCCGTCAGGAGGCAATACAGCACGGCGCCGAGCGCGTAGACGTCGCTCGCCGGGCCGTGCAGGGACGTGTCGCCGCGGGCCTGCTCGGGCGGCATGTACGCGGGCGTGCCCAGGATATCGCCCTGGCGGGTGAGCGCGGGAGATCGCAGGTCGAGCGCGCTGTCGTCGCCGGGCTCGGCCGGCTCGTCGACGTCGATCCTGCGCGCGAGGCCCCAGTCCATGACGAGGACCTCGCCCAGCTCGCCGACCATGAGGTTGTCGGGCTTGATGTCGCGGTGCACGACGCCGCGGCCGTGCGCGTGCGCAATCGCCTGCGCGATGCGCGCGAACGCGTCGACGAGGCGGCGGAAGGTCCAGCCCGCGGCCGTGGCGCCGAACCCGCCGGGGCCCGAGGCGGCGTGCAGCTCGTCGATGGCCTCGCGCAGCGTGCGGCCGCGGACCTCCCGCATCGTGAACCAGAGGCGGCCGTCCGGGAGCTCTCCGCGGTCGTACAGCGCGATGATGCCGGGGTGCTGGAGCTGCGCGGTGATCCGCGCCTCGGCGAGGAAGCGGCGGCGCAGGTGGGCCGCGCCCGCGTGCTCGGCGTGGAGCAGCTTCATCGCGACGACGCGGTCGAGGAACGTGTCGCGCACGCGGCGGACCTCGCCGAACGAGCCGCCGGCGATGAGGCCGAGATCCTCGTAGCGGCCGGGCAGCGCGATCCTCGCCGTCGCGCCGCGCGGGACGACGCCGCTGCCGAGCGCCGCGAGCGTGTCGCCGCGAGCGCTCTCTGCACCTTTCGTCGCGTCGTCGGGGAGGGGCTTCTTCACCTGCTCGCGCTCGGTCGGGCAGGTTACCACGGCGAACATCTGGCAGACATCCGCGGAGGACCTCGCGCCGCGCCGCAGCGGGCGCCGCCTTCCACGACGGCGCGGCGATGGGCGCCTCGGGGACCCGCGCGAGCTGGCGTGCGAGGCCGCCGCGCTTTCGCGCGCGCCTCGCAGGAGCTCACGTCCCCGCGTCGTGGAACGAGATGATGCCGCTGAAGTTGTACTTCTGGAAGCCATCCGCATCCAGTCGGTTCTTGACGATCAGATCGCCCCACGCGAAGTCGCTCGTCTGCAGCGCGCCGTTGCATCGGTCGTAGGCGTCCTCCGCGGACGTCGTGTCGCCCTTCGGGAACTGCTCGATGGAGTAATGAGCGTCCTTGTAGATGTCGTTTCGAATGCAGAGGATCAGGGACGAGCCGTCCTCCTTCTGGAACTTCATCGAGACGCCGATCCCCCTGATCTTGCTGTAGTTGTCGATGTTGACAACCACGTCGGAGTAGAACTCGAACGGGCCGGCCTTCTGGAGCGGGCCGAGCGTGGCGTCGATGAGCTTGCTGTCGCCGATGTTGTAGACGTAGTGATCGACGAGCTTGATGGTCTTGCTGCTGCTCCGGTTCTCGTAGATGACATTCAGCATGATCTCGCGCCCGACGGAGTAGGCGATCCAGACGCCGATGAAGGCGAGCACCGCGATGACGATGCCGATCCCTGGAAAGATGGTCGTCTCGACCCCGCAGAAGGCCGCCACGGCCTCCCCCGCGTCGAGGGCCGCCTGCGCGGCGGCCACCCCGTTGGCCAGGTTGACGGTGAACACGAGGGCGGCGAAGACGATCGTGAGCGATACCACTCCAGCGGACTGGACGGTGAAGGTGTGGGTCGACTCCAGCCCGTTGTTCGACGAGGTGATGGAGTACACCGTGGACTCCCCCGGGTTATCCATCAGGTGGCGGTCGAAGGTCCCATCCTCGTTGTGGCTCAGGGTGAGCTTGCCGTCGCGCGTCTTCAGGCGCACGGTGAGGACGCTCCCGTTGTATTCGTGTCCGTACACCACCTCTCCATCGACGGTCGCCTTCGCCCACCGGCTGTCGGACACATCGAACAGCTTCATGTCCTGCAAGTAGGCCAGGTGTTCCCTCGTCTTGAGCCGATGCTGGAACTCCTTCTCCGGCTCGGCTCGGAAGTCGGACCGGTTCTTGATCGTGAAGGTGCTCTCGTTGAACTTGATGGCTGCTTGCATGATGTTTGACCTCGACAGCAGGGCTGCCAGAGCGGGCGTTGTGTTCAGAAGCGGTCCTCGAAGCGCGGTGGCCTCGTTCGTTGGGGCGTCGCTTCGTCGGGAGAGGGCCATTGCAGGGAGGGTGCCAGGGCGAGAGGCGCCGTATCCCGCGATCCGCGGGGGATTGCGCGTGTGCGGCTCGACCGGGGCCTGTGCGCGAACATGTGCGGCGCCGGCTCCGGCGTGTGCGCCGGGCCGGGCGTGATCAGGCCGCCCCGGGCCTCACGGGGGCTGCCAGGGGGGCTCGGTCGGGCGGCGCAGCGACGTCGCGGCGACGGGCGCCGCTGCCGGGCTCACCCGGGCGGCGCCCGCCGGAGGCGGCTGATGAGCACGAAGAACAGCGGCGCGAAGAAGATGCTGAAGATCGTCGCCGTGATCATGCCGCCGAACACGCCCGTGCCGATCGCGTGCTGCGTGGCCGAGCCGGCGCTCCTCGCGAAGACGAGGGGCACGACGCCCAGGATGAACGCGAGCGACGTCATCAAGATCGGCCGGAAGCGCAGGCGCGCCGCCTCGATCGCCGCCTCCCGGGCGCTCTTGCCCTGCTCGCGCAGGCTCTTCGCGAACTCGATGATCAAGATCGCGTTCTTCGCCGAGAGCCCCATGATGGTGATCAGCCCGACCTTGAAGAACACGTCGTTCGGCAGCCCGCGCACCGTCATCGCCAGGACCGCGCCCACCACGCCGAGCGGCACGACAAGGATCACCGCGAGCGGGATCGACCAGCTCTCGTAGAGGGCCGCGAGCACCAGGAACACCACCACCAGCGCCAGCGCGAGCAGCGCCGGCGCCTCGGCGCCCGACAGGCGCTCCTGGTACGACTGGCCCGTCCACTCCACCCCGAAGCCGGGCGGGAGCTGCGCCGAGAGGCGCTCGATCTCGGCCATCGCCTCGCCGCTGCTGCGCCCCGGCGCCGGCTGCCCGTTGATCCCGGCGGCGGGGTAGCCGTTGAAGCGCGCGAGCTGGAGCGGGCCGCGCTCCCACTGCGCCGTGGCGAACGCGGCGAGCGGCACCATCTGCCCAGCGCCGTTGGGCACGAAGAGCGCAAGCAGATCCTCCACCTGCATCCGGCTCGCGGCCTCGGCCTGGACGATGACCTGCTGGAGCCGGCCCTGGTTCGGGAAGTCGTTCACGTAGGCGGAGCCCAGCGTCGTCGACAGCACGGCGGCGACGCTCTCGAACCGCACGCCGAGCGCGTTCGCCTTCTGGCGGTCGATCCGGAGGCGGATCTGCGCGGCGTCGCTCTGCGCCTCGGCGCGCACCTGCTCGAAGACGGGGTTGCCCGACGTGAGCTCGATGAGCCGCTGCTGCGCGGCCACGAGCGCGGCGTTGCCGCGGCCGCCGCGGTCTTGCAGCTTCAGGCTGAAGCCCGAGGTCACGCTGAGCTCCATGATCGGCGGCGGCACGAGGCTGAAGATCGCCCCGTCGCGCACGGCGCCGAGCTTCTCGTTCGCCAGCGCCGCCTCCGCCTGCGCCGTCGCGCCGGCGGGGCGCTCGTCCCAGTCCTTCATCATCATGAAGATGAGCGCCACGTTCTGCCCCGACCCCGAGAAGCCGAAGCCAGGGTAGGCGGAGACGAAGCGAACGGCGGGGCGGCCCTCGAAATGCGCCTCGATCTCCTTCACGGCCCTGAGCGTGCGGTGGAGCGTGGCCTCGGGCGGGAGCTGGACGTCGACCATGACAACGCCCTGATCCTCCTCGGGCAAGAACGAGGTCGGCAGCCGCACGTAGAGCACGCCGAGCGCCGTCGTGATGAGCGCGAACGCGAGGAGCATCCGGAGGGGCCTGTCGAGCGAGCCCGCGGCCCACCGCTTGTACCCGCCGGTGAGCCGCGCGAAGCCCGCGTTGAACCACCCGAACGCCCCGCGGCGCTCGCCGTGTCCTGCCGGGATGGGCCTGAGGAGCTTCACGCAGAGCGCCGGCGTCAGCGTCAGCGCCAGGAACGCCGAGAACAGGATCGAGACCGCCATCGAGAGCGAGAACTGCCGGTAAATCGCGCCCGTGGACCCCGACGCGAACGCCATCGGGAGGAACACCGCCGACAGGACGAGCGTGATGCCCACGACAGCGCCGGAGATCTCGCTCATCGCCTTGATCGTCGCGTCGCGCGGGGACAGGCCCTCCTCGGCCATGATCCGCTCCACGTTCTCGACGACGACGATCGCGTCGTCGACGATGATGCCGATCGCGAGCACCATCCCGAACAGGCTCAGCATGTTGATCGAGGAGCCGGCGAAGAGCATCACCGCGCACGTGCCGAGCAGCGCGATCGGCACGACGATCGCCGGGATGAGCGTGTAGCGGATGTTCTGCAGGAACAGGAACATCACCACGAACACGAGCAGCATCGCCTCGGCCAGCGTCTCGATCACCTTGTGGACCGACACCCGGACGAACGGCGCCGTGTCGAACGGGACGCTGTAGGTCACGTTGGGCGGCAGGCCGCGCGAGAGCTCCTCCATGCGGGCGCGCACGAGGTCGGACGTCTTCATCGCGTTGGCGCCGCTCGCGAGCTGGATGCCGATGGCCGCGTCGGGCTTGCCGTTGCTCCGCGACGACGACGCCATGTTCTGCGCGGCGATCTCGATCCGCGCGACGTCGCGGAGGAGCACGCGCGAGCCGTCCGGCCGCGCGCGCAGGACGATCTCCCCGAACTCCTCGGGCGTCGTGAGCTGGCCCTCGGCGATGAGCGTCGCGCTGATCTGCTGCGTCGGCGGGCTCGGCAGGTCCCCCACGCGGCCCGAGGCGAACTGGATGTTCTGCGCGGCGATCGCGCTCGACACGTCGGCGGGCGAGAGCGAGAGGGCCGCGAGCTTCGCCGGGTCGATCCAGACGCGCATCGCGCGCTCGCTGGCCCAGAGCTGCACGCGGCCGACGCCGGGGACGCGCTTGATCTCGTCGATGACGCTGCGGGCGAGGAGGTCGCCGAGCGCCGTCGGGTCCACGCTGCCGTCGCGCGACGACAGGCTGACGATCATCAGGAAGCTCGACGTCGAGGCCTCGACGAAGAGCCCGTACTGCCGGACGGCCGGCGGCAGGCGCGGCTCGACCGCCTTGAGGCGGTTCTGCACGTCGACCTGCGCCAGGTCGGGGTCGGTGCCCGGCTGAAAGGTCGCTGTGATCTGGGCGCCGCCGGAGGCGTCGCTCGACGACTGGAAGTAGAGCAGCCGCTTGACGCTGCTCAGCTCGCGCTCGATCAGGCTGACGACGCTCTGGTCGAGCGTCTGCGGCGTCGCGCCGGGGTAGCTCGCGTAGATCGAGACGGTGGGCGGCGCCACCGAGGGGTACTGCGCGACGGGCAGGCGCGGGAGCGCCATCGCGCCGAGGATCGCGATGAACATCGCGATGACGATCGCGAAGATGGGCCTGTCGATGAAGAAGCGCGGCATGCTCGCCTCGGATCGGCTCAGGGCGCGGCCGGGGCCGCGGCCCCGGGGGGCGCCCAGGACACGGCGCGGACCTCCGCGCCGGGCGCGATCTTCTGCTGGCCTTCGACAACCACCCGGTCGCCGGGCGCGAGCCCCTCGGTGACGATGTAGCGGTCGCGATCGACGCCGCCCGTCTGGATCGGCCGCACGACCGCCTTGCCGTCCGCCTGGACGACGACGACCGTCGCCTTGCCGCCGGTGTCGCGCCCCACCGCTTGCTGCGGCACCATGAGCGCCGCCGGGTCGACGCGCCGCGCGAGCTTCACGCGCGCGAACATGCCGGGCAGGAGCAGGCGGTCGGGGTTGGGGAAGGCGGCGCGGAGCGTGACCTCGCCGGTGCCGGGATCCACGCTGATGTCGGAGAAGAGCAGCGCGCCCTTCTCGGGGTACTCGGTCCCGTCGTCGAGCACGAGCGTCACCGGCGCCTCACCGGATGCGCCCTCCGCGCCGGCGCCGCCCGTGGCCGCGCGCCGCAGGCGCGTGAGCTGCGAGACGGGCTGCTTGATGTCGACGTAGACGGTGTCGATCTGCTGGATCACGGCGAGCGGCGTGGCCTCGCTCTGGCCGACGAGCGCGCCCTCGGTGACGAGCTCGCCGCCGATCCGGCCGCTGATCGGCGCGGTCACGGTGGCGTGGCCGAGGTCGAGGAGCGCCTGCGCCTGCGCCGCGCGCGCCTGCGCGAGATCGGCGCGCGCCATGGCCTGCGCCGCGACGGCGTTGTCGAACTGCTCGCGCGTCATGAGCCCCTCCTCGACGAGCGCCGTCGCGCGCCTGGCCTGGGCCTCCGCCAGGGCGAGGCTCGCCTGCCCCTTCTCGATGGCGGCGCGGGCGCTCGCGGCGGCGGCCTTGAACGGCCCCGGGTCGATCTGGAAGAGCGTCTGGCCCTGCTTGACCTCGCTGCCCGGCTTGAAGGTGCGCTCGAGCACGACGCCGGGCACGCGCGCGCGCACCTGCGCCATGCGGAAGGGCTCGACGCGGCCGGGGAGCTCGTCGCGGATCGTGACGGGCTCGGGCTTCACCTCGATGACGGCGACCTCGGTCGGGGGCGGCGGCGGCGGCGCATCCGGCGTCGATCGGCAGGCGCCGAGGAGCAGGAGGACGGCCGCGAGGCCCGCGCCGCGCTTGGGTTGTCGGGACATGGGTCGCTTCCGTCGGGGGTTGCGCGCGGCGCCTGGCGCTGTGCGGCGCGTGCCCGCCTCCCGGGCTCCGGACGACGCTATCTGGGCGTGGTCCAGTTGAATTCGAGGACGCTATCGTTGTAGTCGTTGTCGTCCCCGTTCTCGGCGACGATCACCATGAAATTGTGGTTGCCCACCGTATAAGGACCGCCCGATTTCAGCTGGCTCGACTTGCGCCACTCTGCGTTGATGTCCGTTTGATACTCGAACGTCGCTCGCAGCTTCGCTCTTGAACTGGC
Organism: Sorangium sp. So ce176; assembly: GCF_051519835.1. Taxonomy (NCBI): domain Bacteria; kingdom Pseudomonadati; phylum Myxococcota; order Polyangiales; family Polyangiaceae; genus Sorangium; species Sorangium sp. So ce176. The sequence continues at coordinate 5,621,029 of NZ_CP150371.1, read as the reverse complement.
AACGACCGTCGACTGACCCGTCATCGCGTTGCGCTCACCGGAGCCCGTGAAGGCGCACAGGTCCTCATCGTTGCGAGTCACGATGATCTTCTGGGTGTACCGCGAGTTGGTCGTCGCTCTGATGGTCACGGTCACACCATCCGGAAGTTCATCGATCTCGCAGGTGTTGCCGTTCAATTGAGGCATGTGCTCGTGTCCCTTCCTATGGATCGCGTCCCGCGGCCGGGACGATGACCGTCGAGACCGGGGACGGTCTCGCGGTGCGCGGTGAGCGGTGAGCGGTGCGCGGTACCAGAGGATGGCTATCAAACCTCCCGCAAGCGTGCAACGACAAACAGAAGTGCTGTGTGGACGTGTGGTCCTGTATCGCCTGTCCGCGGTGGCGTGTCGGCGAGCGCCGCGTCGATGCCGCGCTCGCTCATCTTTCGCGGTGCGGTCAAGGTCGCGTCGCGCGCGCTCGATCTCGACCCGCCCGCTCCGCGCGTCCGCTCGCCTGAGGTCTCGTGGCTCGTAGGCGGAGCGGCTGGCCAAGGAAGTACGGGTCGTGGCCGGGCGACGCGGCGCTCGCTACGGCGCGCTCACGAACGGGTCGATGAAGTCGGTGTAGAGGTCGACGCGCGTATGCCAGCCGTCCACACAGACATTGCCGTCGATCGCGGCGCCGAATGACGTCACGCCGATGATGGTGGGGACGCCGTTCACATCCATCAACGCGGGCCCGCCCGAATCACCCGTGCACGTGTGGTGGTCCGCGTCGCCGAGGCCGACCAGCAGCGGCGTGACCGTGTTGATGAAGGTGGTCACGTGGCGCTTCGTGCCGTCCCAGAAATCCTCGTCCAGGCCGAAGCCGATCAGCCGGCCTGACGCGCCGACCATGTCCTCGGTCATCGGCGCGCGGTTGTAGGGCAGCGGCTCGATGGCGACGGGCTCCTCGAGGATGGCCACCGCGATGTCGTGCCCCGCGTGCACGTTGGAGCCGTTGAACTCTGGGTCGTAGTGGACCTCTTTCACGTTCACCCAGTACCCTGCTTCCGAGACCTCGGTGCCGAAGAGGGCCCTGCCGACAGGACCGCTGTCCACCAGCCGGAAGTCCATGCAGTGGGCCGCCGTCAGGAGCACCGTCGGGGCGATGAGCGAAGCGGTGCAGTTGTGGGTCATCACGTTTCCAGCCGGCCTCTTCTCGTAGACCTGCAGATTCGCCACGGCCGGATCGCCCTCGTCGATGGTGCCTCCGATGATGGCCGCGGAGTCGGCGTCCGTCGGGCTCGGGGGCAGGTCGTCCGCCCCTCCCACGCACGCTGCAAGGAAGGCCGCCGCCGCGAAAGGTATTCTCTTCATGACAATCTCCGTCGAAGTTTCAAGTCCTGTCAGACAACCATCCGAGAGGAGCGCCAGCGCCGCCGGGCTCCGCCGGTTGACCACGGAAATGCGCCCACAGCTCCAGCGGCCCCGAGGCTCGAGGCGCTGCCGGTCGCTGCGTCGACGCTCCACCGTCAGCCAGTGGATGCCGGCAACCTCGGTCGTCCTTCGCGCGAACGAAGAGGCCGCGGCGTTTTTGCTGCTGTGCGGGACCGGGGAGGGGGTGGTGGTCCCTGTCGGGCGAGCGGCGGGCTCGACGATACGCCGAGCCCGCTCACCTCACGTCTCGCGATGACGCGCTGGATCCGGCAAGACGTCGGTCGCCGGCGTCGTCTCCGCCCGCCTGACGAAGCCCAGCACAACGACGGCCATGAGCGTGCAATAGGCCGCCAGCGGCCATGCAGTATCCCCGGGCAGCAGGACGACCAGCGTCGTTCCCACGACGCCGACGACGAGGCTCTCGATGCAGTAGTAGAGCGCTGTCGCGGTGCCGGCGACGTGGCCGAAGCGCTGGAGCGCGCCGTTCGCCGTCACCGAGCTGGCGAACACGATGCCTATCGCGATGATCCACATGGGCGGGATGAACGTCCAGAACGACGGAGCGGCGATCACCTGCCCGACGACAAGCAGCGCGGCGCCCAGGAGCAGCATCCCCATCCCGCGGACGAGGCTCCCGGCGCTTCCCCATCGCGCCACGAATCGCTTCGCGAACCGGGTCGTCGCGATCATGACGAGCGCGACGGTGGCGAAGAGGAGGCTGAAGACGAGCTGAGAGAAGCCCGCGCGTTCGATCAGGACGCGTGACGCCGTCGAGAAGAAGACGAAGAACGCGCCCATCGCCGCGCTGAAGCCGAGCGTGTAAGTCCAGAACGAGGCGTCCGCGAGGATCCGGCCGAACGCCGCGCGTGGCCTCGACGCGTTCACGGGCCGAGTCTCGGGCCACCTCGGCGCCGCGTTCAGCGCGGCCGCGGTGGCGGCGACGCCGAGCGCGAGGAAGATCGCGCGCCAGCCGAGATGGTCCGCGACCAGCGCGCCGACAACGGGCCCCAGCGCTGGCACGAACGCCAGCATCGAGCCGAACAGGCTGTAGATCACCGCCCCCTCGGCGCGCTCCGCATAGACGTCGCGCACGGTCGCGAACGTCGCGACGAGCGCCGCGGCCGCGCCCAGCCCCTGCAGGACGCGAAGAGCGACGAACACAGCGGCGGACTCGGTGCCCGCGAGCAGATACGACGCGGCGGCAAACAGGGCCGCACCGGTGAGCAGGACCGGCCGCCGGCCGATCCTGTCCGAGATGGGTCCGAACACGAGCTGCCCCGCGCCCAGGACGACCATGTAGAGGCTCAAGGTCAACTGAACGACCGCCGGCGACGTGCCGAGGATGCCTGGCATGATCGGCACCACCGGCAGGTAGACATCCATGGCCAGCGAGGCCAGCAGGTCGAAGGGGGCCATCAGCAGCAGCGCTGCGGCCAGCGAGAAATTCCAGTTTGTTGATGTTGTTCGAGGCACGACGAACCATCCGCGCAAATGGTGGACATTCGGCGGCGATCTGCCTCCAGGACGGCACTCGTCGAACGATCGAGAGCAGATAGCCGCAGCAACGAGCTCAGGGGTTGCTGCGGCTCAATCGTCTGACGTGATGGTGTCCATGCTTCCGCCTCGGGCGTGCCTTCGTTGCAGACGGCGCAGGATAACGGTCATCGGGCAGCCCGTCGAGGGATCACGAAGCCTCGACGCCCAGCCGCTCCTCGTGCGTCCTCCGCGTGCGTCCTCCGCTTCGCCGCTCCGAGAGCGCGCGCGGGCGCCGCGGCCGCGCCGGTCGCGGGGGGAGCCATGTCCTGCCGGCGGTGTACGACGCGGCGCCGCTCGTGGGCCCGCAGCAGGCCCCGCGGGCGGCACGGTGCCACCGCGATCAGAGCGCGCGGCCTCTTCGCGCTTGTTTCCTCCCCGCAGCGCGAGCAGATGTGGGGCCGGGAACAGCAGTTGCATGACCCGTCCCGATCATGAGGTGGACAATGGCACAGATCGGCAAGGTTCCGGGGTTGTTGCTCGCGCTCGCGGCCCTCGTGGGCTGCACCGAGGTCATGGTGGTGCCTCAAGAGGAAGGGGATCCGACTGCAGGGGAGGGGGCCGCGCCGACGGAGGAGGGTGCTGTGCCAACAGAGGAGGGTGCTGTGCCAGCAGAGGATGGTGCTGTGCCAGTCGAGGAGGCGGCTGTGCCCGTGGATGTCGTGACCGACTCCTGCATGGCCGGAGCCCTCGTCTCGCTCTTCGCGCCATCAGGGCTGGACGCCAACACGCTTCTTCCCGCCGGGGGCGATGGGTTCATCGCGATCGGGGCGCCGCACAACGGGGGCGTCGCGGAGCTCGACGGCGCGGGAAACATCGTGTGGAGCTCGGTCCCGCTGGCCGAGGGGTTTCTGCATACAGGCGTCCCGACCGGGGACGGCGGGCTCATGGTGGCGGGACAGACGTATGATCCGGCCTCACCCTCGGGCCAGGGGCTGTGGCTCGGCCGGCTCGACGGTGCCGGTACGCTGCTCGCCGCCCACGCGCTCGGACCGACGCATTACATGGCGGGCGTCGATATCGAGCTGCTCCAGCACCCGGACGGCGGATACGTGCTGTCCACGCACGAGAGCCTGCTGGATGGAGAGGCGCCGCAGCTGGTGCTCCTCCGGCTCGACGACGAGGGCCAGCTCGTCCACCGGCGGTCGACGCCGCTCTCCCCGGGATCCGAGGTGGGGTACAACTGGAGCCACGGCGCCGCAGCGCTCCTGCCCGGAGGGGACGTCGTCCAGCTCACCGCGGACGGCGCGCATGTGCGCATGATCCGCAGCAACGGGGCGACCGAGCCGGTCCTCGACCGCGTTCTGGAGGAGATCGGCGAGGCCTGGCCGCAGGACGTCGCCGTCCTGCCGGACGGCCGCATCGCCGTCGTCGCGCTCAGCGTCGGGCACAACCACGTGATCCTGCTGGACACCGAGGGCTCGGTGCTCTGGCACAGGACGTATCGACCCGAGCGCGACACCGAGCTGAGCGCCGTCGCCCACGACCCGAGCACAGGCCTCCTGCACCTCGCCGGGACGACGCGGGGAGCGGATGGCGGCACGCAGCGCATGTGGCTGATCTCCGTCGATACCGACGGCGCGCTGCGCTGGGAGCACGAGGGGGCGGTCGGGACGCCGACAGGGATCACCACGGTCACGGCGCTCCCCGGCGGAGGCTTCGCGGCGGCCGGCTTCGGCGACTTCGCGTATGCCGTGGTCCGCCCTGACGCGTGCCCCTGAGCTGATCGCCGCGCCGGGCCGCCTTGCGCGCGACGCGTCCGGTTCGAGCAAACCCGGCGCAACTTGCGCAAGACCGCCGCGACCGATGATCCCGCGTCTGGCGGAAAAGCCTGCCCCACCCCGCTGGCACGCCGGTTGATCCTACGTCCGGCACGCTGGGCGCGTCGCGGGCCCCGGGGGCGCACGCGCAGCCGCTCCGCGGGGCGCCGCCCGCGCCCGGCGCGAAAGGACACGTTTATCTCATGCAGATGTTCGTCAGAACTCTCGCCCTCGCCCTCGCCGGCGCCGCGATCGTCGTCGCGTGCAGCGGCTCGCCCGAAGACGCCATGTCCGAAGATGCCATGTCCGAAGATGTCGTCTCGCACAGCGAGGCGGCCCGGTGCGAGGACTGCGAACCGCCGCCCCCGCCGCCGTGCACGCCGAGCTGTGCGGGCAAGGCGTGCGGGGCGCCCAACGGCTGCGGCGGCAAGTGCAGCAGCGGCAGCTGTCCGGCGGGGACGACCTGCGGCGGCGGCGGCGTCTCCTATCAGTGTGGGTGCTCGCCCCAGTGCTCGGGCAAGGCGTGCGGGGCGCCCGACGGCTGCGGCGGCATCTGCACCGGCGGCGCGTGCCCGGCGGGCGAGGCGTGCGGCGCGGCGGGCGCGCCGGGCCAGTGCGCGACGCTGCCGATCGGGCAGGGCGTCGAGTGCTTCGTCTTCAACGACGGCTACACCGACATGGCCGGGCCGACGCAGGCGCTCTACATCTCGGGATCGGGCCAGGCGTGCATGCCCGACGGCAGCCCGGGCGGCACCTGCCGCAAGTGGTTCGGCGCCTGCCGCACCATCGACCCGAGCCACACGCCGGTGCTCTTCTGGGTCTTCAACGACGGCGGGGCCGACATGGCGGGCCCGTCGGACGCGGTGTTCGCGCCGGGGGGCAACATGGCGTGCGTGCCGGGCAACGGCGCCGCGGGGATCTGCCGGCGCTGGTTCGGCGAGGCGACGCTGCCCGACGGGCGCCCTGTCGAGTGCCGGCTGTTCGACGACGGCGGCGCGCGGAAGACGAAGTTCACGGACGACGAGATCTACAACCATGGCTATGGGAGCGTGTGCTTCCCCGACGGCAGCCGGCACGGCCTGTGCCGCAAGTGGTTCGGCGAGTGCATGGTGACCGGCTGCGGTGACGGCGCGTGCAACGGCGGCGAGACGCCGTCGAGCTGCCCGTCCGACTGCAAGTGCGGCGACGGGATCTGCAACGGCGCCGAGTGGTGCGGCAGCTGCGCGCAGGACTGCGGCTCGTGCTGCGGCAACGGCACCTGCAACAGCAGCGTCGGCGAGACGTGCAGCACGTGCTCGCAAGACTGCGGCTCGTGCTGCGGCAACGGCGCCTGCGACAACGACGAGACGTGCGACAGCTGCTCGCGAGACTGCGGCTCGTGCGCCCCGAAGACGTGCTCGGGGCAGACGGCCGGGTCGCAGGCCCAGTACTTCACCGTGGGCATCGAGGACGGCTGGGGCTGCCTGCAGCAGACCCAGGTCTACTTCGCCAACTCGCTGAGCGAGGCAGCGCAGTGCGGGCAGGCGGCCTACCCCGGTTACACAATCGTCACGAGCGGCTCGGTCGGGACGTACGTCTACCACACAGGCACGATCAACGGCTGCGCCTCCCTCACGTTCGCCGCTGTGTCGTCGTCGAAGGCGGCCTCGTGCGCGACGGCGCGCGGCTACCCGTACGCAGGCCCCTGCCCCTGAAGCGCGCCGGCAGGGCGTGCTCCCCGAGCCGACCGCGCCGCCGCGGTCGGCTCACGCGCGGATGTCGCTCTGGAACGGGGAGACGTTCTCCGGGAACATGAGCCACACGAAGACGCAGCGCATCTCGAAGTACTCGTCGGCCGCGATGACAGCGAGCGTCGGGTCGAGCTCGTCGACAGCGTGCCCTTCCCACACGAAGCCTGGCACGCCGCGCGCCCGGCTGACGAGCCCGCTTGTCTGCAGCTGATCGCGCGCGCGGAAGCAACGGGTGAGCGACATGTTGACCGCCGCGGTGAAGTCGGGCCGGGGCGCGACGCGCTCCGGCAGGGCGACGCTGTCGAGGCCGGCCGACCAGCAAAGCCAGCAGAGGGCGGCCCACTCGGCCCGGGCCCTTCGCATCAGGTGAGAGACAGGCAGGGCTCCCGGGTCGAGCGTCTCGTCCACGGTGAGCTCGACGGTCTCGACCCCGTTCTCTGTCTCCTCGGTCAAGGTCGCCGCCGTCCGTGCGAGCTCCACCGGCCCGTCCGGCAGCACGTGCGACAGGTCGGGCGGGAGCCACGGGCAGGGCTCCGTCCCCGGCAGGCTGCGCTGCACCGCCTCGCGCAGGCGCAGCAAGCGGGTGGCGTAGAGCTGGATCTTCTTCCGGATCTGCTCGATCGGCTGGCCTACATCGACAGTGACCGACGCGTCGTCGGGCATCGGATCGAGGGCCTCGCGCGCCGGCCAGAAAGCAAACTCCGGGGACAGGAGCCGCACGAAGGTCCTGAGGTGCTCGGCCACGGCGGGGGCCCCCGGCGCGATGCGGTCGGCGTCCTCGAGCACCCCGCGCGTGTCGCCGAGATCGAGCCGCAGGAGCGCGCGCGTGACGCAGGTCGAGCGGCGCTCGGGCTCGAGCAGCAGCGCCGCCTCGACGAGCGAGAGCGCGACGCGGCGCGAGCCCGGCGCGACGGCGGCGAGCGTGCGGTAGGCCGCGCTCGGCTCGGCGCCGAGCAGCAGCTCGTCCAGGACGCCGAGCGCTGTCGCGCCGGACGCCTCGAGCAGCGCTTGCCCGCGTCGCTCCGCGACCTCGGGCCTCGGCCGCAGCGTCGCGGCGTCCAGGAACGCGACGAGCCTGTCGCGCTCGCCCCCGCGCACGGCCGCGCGGGCCGCGGCGCAGCAGGCCTCGCGCGCGCGGCCGCCCTGCAAGAGCTCTCGCGCGAGGGCCCAGACGCGCTCGGCGTCCCACCCGGCGAGGTCCTCGGCGAGCGCGGGCGACGCGCCGAGGCTGGCCTCGTCGAGCGCCGCGCCGAGCTCGCGCCGGACGACCGGCGCCCCGTCCGCGGCGAGCAGCGTGAACGCTCCGACGGGGTGACCGTGCTCGTACTGGCCTCGCTCCTCGCGCACGCGCGGATCGAGGTAAGGGCTCGCGTCCGGATCGGGAAACCACCGGACCGACGGGCCGTGAAGGCGCCCCTGGGGATCGAGGTGCCGCTCCTCGGAAGGGCGGCCCAGCGCGTCGTACCGGAGCTCGCGACAGCGCGCTCCGGCGCGGATCTCGATCTCCTGAGAGGGCTTGCCCTCGCGCGTGAAGTAGCGGTGGATGGCCGAGGACTCGTCCTCCTCGCTGGCCAGCCAGCGTTGCGAGCCGTTGTCGTAGTCCGCCTCGCCGACGCCGGCGGGTCTGTCGGGCCAGCGGGAGCCGTCCGCGGAGATCGGGTATCCGGCGCGGTCGTGAAACACCTGGCGCACGACGCGCCCCTGCCGGTACTGCGTTCGCAGCTCCCAGGCGCCGGGCGGCACGCAGCACGGTCGCAGCCTGAGCTCGGTCGGGGCGTCGCTGCCGTACAGCACCACCTCGCCGTCGAGCTGGCCGCCCCGGTAGCGCCCGCGCTGCGCGGGTTGACCGTTCGGGTGGAACACGGTGAACGGCCCGTCCTTCACCCCGTCCGCGTAGCGGCAGCACGAGAGCAACGAGCCGTCGCTCGCGCGGTACACGCGGCACTCGCCCGAAGGACGTCCGTCGGCGTCGGTCTCCACGAGCTCGAACGTCCCGTGCTCGGGGTTGTACCTGGCCGAAGGCGGAACCGACGGAGGTCGCTCCGCGCCGGGCTGTGTCGTGGCGTCCATGCACCGCAGCCTATCGGGGTTACGACCGACACGGCGGGCGGCCTCGCCACGGCGTCACGAGCGCGTGCGTCTGTTCGGGAACCGGGGTTCAGTCCTGTACAACTGTTTGCGCAGCGTGGTACACGCCCGAACAGCTCTCCCTCGGGAGAAGCTGCTCGCATGTCCAGCAAGAAAGCCCTCCCGCACGTCATCGCCGCCCGCGCCGCCGGGCTCGTCGCGCTGCTCGACGCGGCCGATCCCGCCGCGGCGGACGAGCGCGCCGGGAGCGCGGCGAGGCACTTCGAGCGGGCGCGGGCGCGCGCGGCGCGGCCGCTCACCCCCGCGAGGCCCGACGCCGGCCCGAGCGCGCCGCCGGGCGGCGCGCCGGCCGCGGGCGCGGCGCGGGAGTACCTCCACGCCGAGCCGACGCGCTCGCCGGTGCTGAACGCGTTCCTGAGCGAGCTCGGCGCGGAGGGGAGGGCGCTCGTGCCGGCGAACGTCCACGTCTTCCACGAGCACACCCTCGCGCCGAGGCTCGTCGAGCTCGCGCGCCAGCGCGTCGTCTCCATGCTGCTCGCCGTGGGCAGGACCGACGTCGCCCTGACGCTCGCGCAGATGCCGCCGATCGCCAACGAGCGCGCGGCGCGGCTCTTCATGCGGCAGGCCGTCCACGTCGGCGGCGACCTCGGGGCGATCACGCGCGACTACGGGCGGCACTACCGGCGCTCGGGGTCTCCGGACCACGACGACCAGCGCGCGGGCTGCATCATGGCCACCTTCGCCGGACGGCTGATCGCGATGGCGGAGAAGCTCCTCGGCCCGCATGTGCGCGCCGAGGTGCGGGCCGAGCTGGAGAGGCTGACGTCGCAGGGCAGCCCGCCCGCGCGGCGGACGCGGGCGAGCGAGCTCCGGGCGCCGCAGGGCGCGGGGCGCGCCGTCACCCCGGCGGCGGCGCTCGACGCCGCGACGTCGGCGAGGCGCCCGCGAGGCAGGTAGGCGGCGCGCGGCAGGGGGCAGGGGCAGAGGGAGCAGCTCGCGGCGCGCTCGCGGCGCCGCCCGACAGCGGCGCAGATCCATCATGGCGCCGCGTCAGGCGCTGGCCTTCCCGGCGCCCGCGCTGCCGTCCCGCCGGTCGCGCAGGGCGGGGCCCATGCGCTCGCGCACCAGGTCGAGGAACGCCTTCACCTTCGGCGACAGGTGCCGCGTGCCCGGGTAGACGACGTGGAGCGGCACGTCGACCGGGCTCCACCCGTCGAGCACGCGCGCGAGGCGCCCCTCGCGCACGTCCTGCTCGCAGCGCGTCGCGGGCAGCATCCCGATGCCCACGCCCGCGAGCGCGATCCGGTGCAGCACCTCGAGGTTGTTCGCCGTCGCCCGCGGCGTCACGCGCACCTCCGCGCGCCGCGCGCCCCGGTGCAGCACCCACCGCGCGCCGGGCGCCTCCCCGGCGCGCGCCCCGGCCGACACGAGGACGTCGTGGCCCTCGAGGTCGGCCGGCGCGCGCGGCGCGCCCCGCCGCGCGAGGTACGCGGGCGCCGCCACGAGGTAGCGCGGCACGGCCCCGAGGCGGCGCGCGACGAGCGACGCGTCGCTGGGCGCGCCGAACCGGAGCGCCGCGTCGAACCCCTCCGCGACGAGATCGACGATGCGGTCGGTGCAGACGACCTCCACGCTCACGTCGGGGTGGACGCGCAGGTACTCGGCGACCACGCCGCCGATCCACCCGAAGTGCAGCGGCGCCGTGATCCGCAGCAGCCCGCGCGGCCCCTCCTGCATCTGCGTCACGGTCCGGTCCGCGTCGTCCAGCTCGGCCACGACGCGCGCGCAGCGCTCGTAGTACACGGCGCCGACGTCCGTCAGGCCGAGCTTGCGCGTCGTCCGCCGGAGGAGCTGCGCGCCGAGCCGCGCCTCGAGCTCGGACACCTTCCGGCTCACGGTCGACTTCGGCATGCCGAGCTCGCGCGCGGCCCGCGTGAAGCTCCCCGCCTGGACGACCCGGGTGAAGACAGCGATCTCGTTGAGGTCGGGCAGCATCGGATTGTTCCACCCGTGGAACGATTCTTCCTGCCGGTCAAGACTAATCAAGCGCACGGAACAGTCATAGGCTCTCTCCAGAAAGGGTGGTTTGCCCCGCCGCGCTCGCGGCGCGATCCTGGGCGCGCGACAGTCGACCCGACGGCCCGCGCGCAGCGCGGCGCGACTCGATGGTTCCTGTGGGAGCCATCGAGTCACGCCGCGGCGCTGCCGGGGAAGCGCGCGGGGACCACCCGGAAGGAGACAGCCATGTACTTGGTCACGGGTGCCACCGGGAATGTCGGCAAGGAGGTCGTCGAGGAGCTCCTCGGCGCGGGAGAGAGGGTCCGTGTCTTCACGCGCGACGAGCGCAAGGTGTCCCACTGGGGATCCCGGGTCGAGAAGGCGGTGGGCGACCTCGCGCGACAGGAAACGATCGCGCCGGCGCTCCGGGGCGCGCGGGCGGCGTTCCTGCTGCCGGTCGCGGAGGCGGACGGCGTCGACCATGTCCGGAGCTTCCTCGAGGCGGCGCGGGCGAGCGGCGCGCCCCGGATCGTCCTCCTGTCGAGCATCAGCGCGGGCGCGCCGACGGTCCAGCTCGCCCACCGTCACGCCGAGCGGGAACAGCTCGTGAAGGACTCCGGGCTCCCCTGGGCGTTCGTCCGACCGGGCACCTTCATGTCGAACACCTTCCAGTGGGCCCGGTCGATCAAGGCCGAGCGCGTGGTCTACAACCCCCACGGGGACGGCAAGACAGCGCCCATCGCCCCGCGCGACATCGCCGCCGTCGCCGCGCGGGCGATGGTGACCGAGGGGCTTTTGGGACAGGCGCTCGAGGTGACAGGCCCCGAGCTCCTCAGCACGCCGGAGCAGGTGGAGATCCTCGCGCGCGTCCTCGGCGTCCCGCTGCGGCGCGTGGACGTCTCTGTCGACGCCGCCAGGCGGCGGATGATCGAGGCCGGGATGCCCCCGTCGCTCGCGGCGGCCCTCGGCGAGCTCATCGAGCGCATCCGCTCGGGGAACGGCGCCCTGAAGACCGACACCGTCGAGCGCGTGACCGGTCGGGCGCCGGCGACCTTCGAGGCATGGGCCCGCGCGCGCGGGCATGGACAGCGAGCTGACGCGCGCGGGGCGCCGCCGCCCGCCGGCGCCGGCGGCGCCGCGGGCGCGCCGGGCTCACCCGCCCTGGTGCGAGTTCTTGTAGAGCCGCAGGCTGTTGCGGATCGCCATCGTCACCGTCATGGGGCCGACGCGGGGCACGAACACCTTGGCCTTGCCCTGGACATCGTCGCTGAAGTTCTTGAAGGTGGAGAAGTTGATGCACAGGCAGCCCTCGCGGATCTCCGCGGCCTGCACGTGGGGGAAGCTCCGCGAGGGGACGCCGGTCACGACGATATCGGCCTGCCGCAGCGCGCTCGCCCGGTCCACCATCGTCTCGTGCGCCTCGTGCGTGCCGCCGGACGAGCTGGGGACGAAGAGGAGGGGACCGTCGATGTCGAACGAGGTCACGTGGGCCCCGTCGTGCGCCATCATGCTCGCGAGCGGCCTCCCGACCACCTCGCTGCGGTTGAAGATGCACACGCTCCGGCCCTCGAGCGGCCGCTCGCCCTCGCCGAAGAAGCCGGCCGCCTCGACCAGCTTGAGGATGGCCAGCGGCGTGCAGGGCAGGATCGCCTTCTTCGTCCTCGCCTCGTCCAGGAAGCGCTGGTTGCCGTACAGGCAACGTGCCCAGAACGTGTGGAGCCCCTCGATGTCCTTGGACGGATCGACGGTGTCCCGCAGATACACGTCCTGCTCCGTGCCGAAGATCGGGTAATACACCATGATCCCGTGCACGCCCGGGTCCTCGTTCGCCGAGCGGATGGCGGCCTCGGCGCTGAGCCGCGTCGCGTGGCGGATCTCGAAGCGGACTCCCACGTCCTCGCACGCCTTGCGCGTGTACTCCGCGTACGTGTACGACGGCCCGTGATCCGCCGCGAGCACGCCGACAAGGAACAGCGGCTCAGGCAGGGCGGCGATCTCCTCCCGGATCTCGCGACGGAACGTCTCCGCCACCACGCTCGGATCGATGACGCTGGCCGTGCGAGTGTCCTGGCTCGGCGGCTTGTGTTGCGGGTCCATCCTGGGGCGGAGACGAGCACGCGCCAGCATCGCTGTCAAGTTTCCGGCGGTCCGGTTCAGCCATCACCCGACCGGCGCTCTCTCCATCATCCGAGCATCGTTCAACCTCGTTCAACCTCGTTCAACCACGGATTCCCGGATACCGACTCACGGCGCCGCGCAGGAGCGCAGTCCGGGGGAAGCGTCGGGGCGGCGCGGTCGCCGCTCGCGAGCGCGCCGCGCGATCACCGGGAGGGGTGGCGCCGCTCCGCGCCGGCCGCCGCGCCCGCGTCGACGGGCTCTGCGACGCGGTTGTCGATGGCCTCGCCGGCGGGGCCGCTGGTGCCGGGCACGTCGAGGACCATGCCGCCCTTGCCGCGCAGCTCGTCGACGAAGTCCGCGCCGAACACCTCCTCGGGCGTGTCGCCGTCGAGCCCGCCCATGCCCGAGAGCCCCTCGAGGTCCGCCAGGTTCCCGTCCCGGCGCCTCGGCGCAGGGTGCACCTGGAGGACCTCGTCCCGCGTCACCGTCAGCGCCACGACGTCCTCGCGCATCACGCGGATCCACGAGGCGGGGAAGTCGGCCTCGGCGCCCGCGGGGCCGCGCACGTGCAGCCGCGAGATGTCATTGCCGGGGTCGTTCGCGCCGACCCCCATGAGCTGCACCTCGGCCTCGTCGGTGGTCATCACCCGCGTCTCGGGGCCGAGCTCGACCGTATCCTCCGTGACCCCCAGCGCCTCTTCCAGCTCCTGCCTGCGCTCGGGCGGCTGCGGGACGAGCGAGGTGTCGACGCGCCCCGCCGGCGGCGCCGTCGTCCGTCCCTCGTAGTACCGAGGCAGCGCCATGAGCTCGTCTCGACCCGGTCGCAGCTGGAGGCGCCCCCCCGCCGTACCCTGCACGAGGTCCATCGATACCAGCAGCTCTTCGCTCGCCAGCGGTGAGCGGAGGATCACATGGGTCACGATGCCTCGCTCCCTGTCGACCAACACGCGGTCGAGGACGCCGGCCTCGAGGCCGCCGCCGGCGACCACGGGCATATCGAAGTCGATCTGCATGATTCCTCCTCAGACGAAGAGCCTCGTGCTCGATCGAGAGCCTGAGACCGGCGGCGCCGATGTCCAGTGGAGCACGAGCGACTCGATGCTCGGACGATCGCGCAGACGAAGGCGGAGCAGCGGCGCCGGGCGGACCCATCATCACGGCGCGAGGACAGGCCGGCCGTCGCGTGACCGCTCGCCGCGCTGGTCGAGAATCGTCGCGCGCTCTCGCCGCGCCCCGGAAGGCGCGAGGAGCTTCGCCGTGAGCGGTGATGACGTGATGTCATGGACAGGGGCCATGACGATGACGCGATCTCGAACTGCCATGCGGATGGCGCCCGTCGTGCGCTCTCGGCGGCCGACTCCACCTCATCTTCGCCGGCAACGACGCGCCGAGCGCCGGCGGCGATCGCTGCGCCGACACGATCGAGGAGGCGTAGAGCGCCTGTCCGGGCAGGAACCTGCTGGTCCTGGACGGACCGGATGCGCCGGACCCCGGGCACACCCTGGCACACCCGCGGACCCGAGCTGCGCCTATTCCCGCGAGATTGCTGCTTTCAGGTCCTGGTACGCCGGATGCAACGTACGGGCCGGCCGCTGGATTTGTGCCAGCGCCTTCGGGAGGACTGGACTTATGCGCGTACGCTTCGATGCAACCCGCCGACGGTGGAGTTCCCTTCACGTGCTCGCCGCGCTCGCGCTGGCGGGCGTGATCTCGTCGGGGGCTTGCTCCTCGGACGAGGCGCCGCCGGCGAGCTTTGGCCGCCCTGACAAGCCGCAGAACGGCTTGATCGAGGTCGACGAGGCGAAGCTGCGGGGCGTGATCGAGGGGGGCGACCTCCGCCTCCAGATCCCGGTGCGCAACCTGACCGCCGGGGCGACCCGAGGCCACCTGCGCGTCACGCTGGTCGATCTCGACGCGAACAGGGAACAAGGCACCACCGAGGTCGACGTCGAGGTCGCGAGCGCGGCCGCCGCGACAGCGGAGGCGCGCCTCGAGGCGCCGCCGGTGAGCGCGCAGCCGGGGCTCGCGCGGTACCTCGTCCGCATCGACGACGGGTCGGACACGGGGTTGCTCGTGACCCGGAGCCTGCTGCGCGTGATCCCGCCCTACGACGTGCAGCTCGAGGGGCCGGCGCGGGTCGTGCGCGGGCGCCCCGCGAGCTACCGCGTGCGCGCGACGGACGCCATCACCCACGCGGCGGTGCCCGAGGTCGATGTCGAGCTCTCCGTGGGCGAGGGGGACGCGGCGCGGCAGCTCCGCGGGACGACCGACGCGCTGGGCGCGGCGGTGTTCGAGGTGGAGCCCGGCGCGATCGGCGAGCACCCCGTCTCGGCGCGGGCCGACGGCTTCGGGGTGAGCGCGCTCATCGACGAGCGCGTCACCGTCGAGGGCCCCGGCCCGAAGCTGCTCCTCACCACCGACAAGCCGCTCTACAAGCCAGGTCAGACAATCCACCTCCGCGGGCTCGCGCTCGAGCGGGGGAACAACGAGCCGCTCGCCCGCACGTCGGTCACCTTCGAGGTGGAGGACGGCAAGGGCAACAAGATCTTCAAGAAAGCCGTCGTGACCGACGCGTTCGGCGTCGCCGCAACGACGTTCCGGATCGGCTCCATCGTGAACGTCGGCGACTTCAAGGTCCGCGTCGTGAGCGGCGAGATCACGACCGAGAAGACAGTCACCGTGGGGCAATACGCGCTCCCGAAGTTCGAGGTCGCCGTCAAGACCGACAAGCCCTGGTACAGCGCGGGCGACACGCTGACAGGCACCATCGACGCGCGCTATTTCTTCGGCAAGACCGTCTCCGGCGGCGCCGTGACCATCGAGGCGGCGTCGCTGGATATCGGTCAAACGACGTTCCAGCGCATCCTGGGCGAGCTCGACGCCGGGGGGCATTACGGGTTCAGCCTGACGCTGCCGCAGAGCCTCGCGGGCCTGCCGCTCGAGCAGGGCGACGCGGCGGTGACGCTCACTGTCACCGTGGCCGACACGGCGGGTCAGGAGGTCACGAAGGCGATCCCGGTGAAGGTCGCCGCGGACGTGGCCTCTCTCGTGCTCGTGCCCGAGGGGCGCGAGCTCGTCCCCGGGGTCCCGAACACCTTGCTTCTCTTCGTCACCGATCCGCTCGGGGAGCCCCTCCCCGACACCGACGCGACAATCGAGGTGCAGGACGCCACGCCGCTCACCGGCGGCACGCGCCTCACCGCGCGCACCGACGCGTTCGGCCAGGCCTCGGTGACCTTCACCCCGCCGCTCGGCTCGACGGGCACCTCCTTCTCGGTCCGGGCCAAGGTGGGTGGCCGGACGGTGGAGCGGTCGTTCTCCTTCACCGCGCAGTCGGGCGGCGAGCACCTGCTCGTGCGCACCGATCGCGCCGTGTACGAGGCGGGCGAGACGATCGAGGTCGTCATCGAGTCGAGCGAGGAGACCGGCAGCGTCTACGTCGACTGGCTCAACGACGGTCAGGCCGTCGACATGCGGTCGCTCGAGCTCGAGGGCGGGCGCGCCCGCTTCAGCATGCCGGTCGACGCCGGGCTGCTCGGCAGCAACCGCGTCGAGGCGTACCTGGTCGACGACGACGGCAACCTGGTCCGCTCGGGCCGCACCGTCTTCGCGCGCGGCGACTCGGCGCTCCGCATCGAGGTCGACGCCGACAAGCCGCTCTACGCGCCGGGCGAGACGGCGACGCTGCGGTTCTCGGTCAAGGACGACGCGGGCAACCCGAAGGTCGCCGCGGTCGGCATCCAGGTCGTCGATCAGGCAGTGTTCGCGCTTGTCGACGCCCAGCCCGGGCTGCTCCGCACCTACTTCGAGCTCGAGGACGAGTTCGCGAAGCCGAGCTACCAGATCCGCGGCCCGTCGGCGAACCTCCAGAACCTCCTGTTCAGCGCGACGGCGAGCGACGATCCCGAGCAGGCCGAGGCCGCGCAGCGCACGACGCAGGCCTCGCTCGCCGCGCTCGCCGGCACGTCGGTCACCGGCCTCCAGGCGCGCACCTGGCCCGCCGTGCTGGCGAAGGTACAGCAGGAGCTCGCGCCGTTCCACGCGCGCCAGAAGGGCGCGCTCCAGCCCGCGCTCGCCGAGGCCACGGAGATCGCCGTGCAGGACCTGGCGGCGCTCGGCTGCAACTCGAGCGAGTTCTTCTGCGCCGCGGGGCAGAGCTCGTACGTCGATCTGCTCGGGAAGCGGGTCATCGAGCGCTTCGAGGCCTACGATGTGTGGGGCAACGCCTACCGGATCGCCACCGGCCCGGGCGGGGTCTCGCTGCAGTCGTCGGGGCCCGACGAGGTGGCGCAGAGCCAGGACGACGCGGCGGTCGCGTTCACGTTCGACGAGCTCGGGGTCACCGTGCAATCGCAGGACTGGTGGGCAGAAGAGGGGGGCCCCGCCGCCGGCAATGGCGGCGACTGGGACGGCGCCGCGTCCGGCGCGGGCGGCGGCGGCACGGGAGGCCCCCCCGGCGACCCCAGCGGCGGGAGCGGCGAGGGCGGCCCGCGCGTCCGGCGCGAGTTCCCGGAGACCCTGTACGTCAACCCGAGCGTGATCACGAGCGCCGACGGCACGGCGACGCTGAGCATCCCGCTCGCGGACAGCATCACCGAGTGGCGGCTCTCGGCGCTCGCGAACTCGGCCGACGGCAAGCTCGGCGGCATGCAGAGCGGCTTCAAGGTGTTCCAGGACTTCTTCGTCGACGTGAACTTCCCTGCCACGCTGACGCGCGGCGATGAGGTGGAGTTCCCGATCGCCGTGTACAACTACCTCGACGCGCCGCAGACTGTCGATCTGACGCTCGATCCCGGGAGCTGGTACACGGCGCTCGGCGCGACGTCGACGCAGGTGTCCCTCGCCCCGGGCGAGGTGCGCGGCGTCCGCTTCCCGGTGCGCGTGGACACGGTGGGCGTCAACTCGCTCACGGTCACCGCGCGGGGCACGGACGGCGCCGACGCCGTGGCGCGCACGGTGCGCGTGGTCCCGGACGGCAAGCCGGTCGCCGAGAGCCAGTCGGGCATGCTCGAGCCCGGGAGCGCCACCCACGCGCTGTCGTTCCCCGAGGGCGCGGTCGTCGGCTCGAACCAGCTCTACGTCGAGGTCTACCCCGCGTTCCTGTCGCAGGTCGTGAGCGGCATGGACAGCATGCTCCAGGTCCCGTCGGGCTGCTTCGAGCAGACCACCTCGACGACATGGCCCAACGTGCTCGTCACGCAGTACATGAAGCAGACGGGCCAGATCACGCCGGAGATCCAGATGAAGGCCGAGTCGCTGATCTCGGCGGGCTACCAGCGCCTGCTCACCTTCGAGCACGCCGGCGGCGGCTTCTCGTGGTTCGGCGAGCAGGACGGGCACCCGTACCTGTCGGTCACGGCGTTCGGCGTGATGGAGTTCGCCGACATGATCAAGGTGCACGCCGTGGACGAGGCGATGCTCGCCCGGACGGTCGCCTGGCTCGCCGGGCAGCAGAAGGCGGACGGCACGTGGGAGGGCGATCAGACGGAGTTCTTCAGCTTCCACACGGGCACGCTCCGCAACAGCGCCTTCGTGCTCTGGGCGCTGGCGAGCGCGGGGTACACGGGTCCGCAGGTCGCGGCGGGGCTCGCTTACCTCGGCAGGGCGGTGCAGCCGGCCACCGACGACCTGTACACGCTGGCGATCGTGGCCAACGCGCTCGCGGTGGCCAGTCCGTCCGGCGCGCTGACGGACCGGGTGCTCGACGCCCTCGACGACCGCAAGACGCTGGATGGGGATGTGATCACCTGGGATGACGGCGGCACGCAGACGTCGTTCTACGAGTACGGCGACGACGCGAAGGTCACGACGACCGCGCTCGCGGCGCACGCGCTGCTCTCGGCGGACGCTCACCGGTCGAGCGCCGACGGGGGCGTGAAGTTCCTGACGCAGTCGAAGGACCCGAATGGCAACTTCGGCTCGACCCAGGCGACGATCTGGAGCCTGCGCACCCTGCTCCTCGCGGCCAGCAAGGGGACCGAGGGCGCGACGGGCTCGCTGACCGTCGCGGTCGACGGCGCGCCGGTGGGCACTGTCTCGCTGCGCGATGACCAGGCCGACGTCATGACCACGGTCGACCTCACGCACCTCGCGACCACCGGCGCGCACGAGGTCACGCTCGCCTTCGAGGGGGAGGGGCAGCTCAGCTACAACGTTGTGGGCCGCCACAACCTGCCGTGGAGCGCGGTGCCGAGCGACGGGGGCGGGCCGCTCGCGGTCAGCGTGAGCTACGACAAGACGTCGCTTCACGTGAACGACATCGTGACCGCGTCGGTGAGCGTCAAGAACACGACGGACGCGGCGCAGAACATGGTCCTCGTGACCGTCGGCCTCCCGCCCGGCTTCCAGGTCCTGACCGAGGACCTCCAGGCGTACATCGACGCGGGCCAGCTCTCGAGGTTCGAGATCACGGGCAAGCAGCTCATCCTGTACGTGAAGGAGCTCGCCGCGAGCGGCGTGGCCGGCTTCAACTACCGGCTGCAGGCGACAATGCCGGTGAAGGCGGAGGACGGCGGCGCCGAGGCGCACCCGTACTACCAGCCGGAGCAGCAGAGCTTCGCCAGCGCGCAGACCCTCCAGGTCCTGGGCGACTGAGCGGCTGATCCGGCGCGCGCGCTGGCCGCGGGGGCGCGGCCAGCGCGGCGGCGCCCCCGTCTGCCCCGGCGACCCCGTCTGATTACGGGCAGGCGATGCGCCAGGCGTCGAGGTCAAGCCGCTTGATCACCGTCGACAGCCCGAGCGGCTTCGTCGCGGAGCAGACGGCGCTCGCCTGCGACGCGTCGACGTACTCGGCGTGGAAGACCGCCTTTCCGGCGCGGATGAACGGCGTGAGCATGTCGCACTCGTCGTACGCGTAGCACTCCTCGTTGAGCGCCCAGTCGAAGCTGCCCACGAGATCCCTCACCTGATCGAGGTCGTTCTTCAGCCCGATGGACAGCCCGCGCGCGTGCGCCTCGGCGGCCAGGAAGCGGTTGTAGTCGAGCTGCGTCGCCGAGGTCAGGGGGAAGCCGGGGTTGTTCTGGTAGCCGTCGACGTTGTCGGGCTCCACGCCGTCGCAGCGCTTCCGCGCCGCCAGATCGAGCCGCGCCTTCATGAGGTCGCGCACGGCGGCGCTGCGGGTGTCGAGCCACCGCTCGCCCGGCCAGCCGTCGAGCGCGTTGCCGAGCGCCGCGGCGGGGAACTTCGACGCGTCGCTGCGCCAGTCCTCGTAGCTCCCGCCGCTGAAGTAACAGACCACCTTCTTCCCGGCCGCGCGGAGCGCGTCGATCGTCGACTGCGGGGTGTCGAAGAGGTCGATATCGTACATGGCGACATCCAGGCTGGTGTCGATGGTGCCCGTGAGCTGCCATTGCCACGTCGTCCCCGGGGCGGGGACCCAGACGCCGGTACCGCTGCCGCCGCCGCTGCCGCCAGCGCCGCCGCTGCCGCCAGCGCCGCCGCTGCCGCCAGCGCCGCCAGCGCCGCCAGCGCCGCCAGCGCCGCCAGCGCCGCCAGCGCCGCCGCTGCCGCCGGAGCCGCCGCTGCCGCCGCTGCCGCCGCTGCCGCCGGAGCCGCCGGAGCCGCCGCTGCCGCCGGAGCCGCCGCTGCCGCCGGTGCCCGTGCTGCCTCTCGTCGTGCCGCTGAGGACGAGCTGGTCGAGCATCGAGCTGTCGGCGGAGCTGCTCGTGGCATACCGGATCTTCAGGCCCCCGCCCGACACGAAGCGCTGATACGGCGCGGGCAGGCTCAGGCTCGCGCTCGTCCAGGACCAGTCGCCCGCGAACGTGTTGTCGCCGACCGGGACCCAGGCGCCGGCGGCCGCGTCCCACGCCTCGAACGTCCACCGCATGTCCGCCTTCGCCGGGCCGCGGTAGTTCACGCCGAGCGCGAGGGACGCGAGCTGCGCCGCCGACGTGCCGGCGGGGAGCGCGTACTCGCACGTCGCGCTCGTGCGGGGCGCGAACTCGACGTACTTGCTCCACACGTCCTGCTCGCCGGTGAGATCCGCTGTCGCGAGCGCGGCGGCCGTCTGCCCTGCGCCGATCTTGCCCCGGCTCACCGTCAACCTGGAGCACGTCATCGTGAATCCGCCCGTCACCGCGTCGCCGCTCGCCGCCGAGGTGACCTCCGCGTCGGCGCCCGGATCCGAGCTGCACCCGGCGGCCGCGATCGTCGCGGTCAGGCACACGAGGGCATGGCGCATGGCGCTGCGGATCGCGAGGACGGACGTCGATCGGATGGAATAAGTCATTGTCTCTGCTCCTGTTGTGCTCGTCGTTGGTGAAGCTCGGCGCACGTCGGCGCGAGGCGCGGCAAGGCGCGCGATCTCCGCGATGGCTCCCGGCGACGGCGGCTCCCGCCTCGCGTCTCCGTGCGTGCCGGGGACGCATTGCAAGGCGGGGACCAGCGCGCGCACGGCGCGCTTCTCGCGGCGCTGCGCGGCGCCGTTGCTGACCGTTGCGCAAACGTCGTACAGTTGCGCAACCTTCGAACGGCATGGCGGAGCGAGATCCTCGTCGACAGGCAGCCCCTCCCGGGGTCGAGCCGCTGCCCGCCGGGGCCGAGCTCGCGACCGAGCTCGAGGCCGCGGAGGGCGCGCCCGGCGAGCGGGCGCCGCAGGGTCAGGCGTCGCTGATCGTGCGCGCCGGCGACGGGGCCGCGCGGGTGATCGACATGACCGACGGCGACGTCGTCGCGATCGGCCGCGCGCCCGAGTCCGCGGTCTGCGTCGACGACGCCCGCGTCTCGCGCAACCACGCGCGCATCGCGCGGCGGGGCCACGCCCTCGCGCTCGCCGACCTCGGGAGCCGCAACGGCACCTCCGTGAACGGCGCCGTCGTGCGCGGGGCCGAGCGGGCCCTCGCCGGCGGCGACGTGATCCGCGTCGGCCCGGCCGAGATCGTCGTGGCGATCGCCGCGCCCGCGCCCGTCGAGGCGGCGCCGCCGAGCTCCGCGCCGGCGGCCCTGGAGGGCCCGTCGTCCGGGGCCGGCGCCGGCTTCGTCGTCGCGGACGAGGCGATGGTGAAGGTCTTCCAGGTGGTGCAGCGCCTCGCGCGCGCCCAGACGACGGTGCTCGTCCTCGGCGAGACGGGGGCGGGGAAGGAGGTCGTCTCCGAGCAGATCCACCGCGCGAGCCCGCGCGCCGCGGGCCCGTTCGTGCGGCTGAGCTGCGCGGCGCTGCCCGAGGCGCTGCTCGAGAGCGAGCTGTTCGGCCACGAGAAGGCCGCGTTCACCGGGGCGGACCGCCGCAAGATCGGCTATTTCGAGGCCGCGCAGGGCGGCACGCTGCTGCTCGACGAGATCGGCGAGCTGCCGCTCGCCATGCAGGCCAAGCTGCTGCGGGTGCTCGAGAGCCGGCGCATGGCGCGGATCGGCGGCACGCAGGAGATCGAGCTCGACGTGCGCGTCGTGTGCGCAACGCACCGCGACCTGCAGGCCGAGGTGGCGGCCGGGCGGTTCCGGCAGGATCTCTATTACCGCATCAGCACGTTCGTCCTGCGCGTCCCGCCGCTCCGCGAGCGGCGCGCCGAGATCGCGCTGCTCGCGCACCGCTTCGCGCACCAGGTCGCCGGCCGGATGGGCGAGCCGGCGCCGCGGTTCGCGCCGGCCGCGATGCGGGTGCTGGAGGCGCACGCGTGGCCCGGCAACCTGCGCGAGCTGCGCAACGCGGTCGAGCACGCCGTGGTGCTGGCCGAGGCCGGCGTCATCGAGGTCGAGCACCTGCCCGCGTCCGTCGTCGAGGGCGACGCGGCGCCGCTCAGCGCCGGCGCGCCGGGCAGCGCGGGCGCGCCGGCCGAGGGCGGGCCGATGCCGGCGCGCCTCGCGGAGCTGGAGAAGAAGAGCATCGAGGAGGCGCTCGCCGCCGAGGGGAACAACCAGACGCGCGCGGCGAAGCGGCTCGGCATCTCGCGGCGCGCGCTACTCTACAAGCTGGACAAGTACGACATCCGGCGGTGAGCGCGGGCTCGGCGCCCGCGCAGGATCGCGCCGGTTCGCTGGCAAGAGCCGGAGAGGAAGCGACGAATGACGGACAGGAGAGGGCGGTCCTCGCGGGTGCCCCGGCGCGACGGGACCTGGATGCGCCGTGGGTCGGCGATGGTCCTGGGCCTCGCCATGGTGTTTCTCCTCGGCTGCACGTCGAGCGACGGGAGCGGCGCCCAGGACGACGGCGCGGGGGGCGCGCCGGAGGCGACGAGCGCTGGCGCCGGAGCGGGCGCGACGCCGTGTGAAGAGCGCTCGTCCCAGGAAGACTGCGAAGCTCAGCCATCCCCCAGGGGCACGTGCTCCTGGGAGGTGGTACATGTGAGCTCCCGCGACGCCTCCTGCGACGCGCTGCGTGAGGAGCACCGCTGCCTGACGATCCCGGCCGGCGGACCCGGCGCATGCGCGGCGAGCCCGGAGTGCGGTCAGCTGGACGGTCTGCACCTGCTCTATCGCGAGGTAGGAGGGACCATCGAGCTCCATCGCTTCGACGGCGTCTGTGGCTTCATCCCGGTAGGATGGATGTATTGCGACTGGAACGAGGGAGAGCTCACGGAGGGGCCTTCCTCCTGCGCGTGCTCGTGTCCCCGAGGCGCCGAGCAGCGCGAGCGGCCGGGGAAGTGAAGGGGACTGTGCCCCCGCGCGCACACCGACGTGCGCTGTCGTACCCGCCCTGACCGTCATTGACGCCGCCCCCCGCGCGGCCGCCCGCGCCTCCGTACCATTCTCGTGTTGATTCACATTTATGCCGGGCCACGCGGGCTCCTCCGTAGCCGCGCCCGCCCCGTCCGCGCCAGGGATCGATCCGGGCCCTGGCGGGCCGATTCGCATTGACATGGGTGATGTGAGCGTTCACATTTGCCCGTGGGGGCTTCGTTCCAGCGGAGCAGGCAGCGGCGCGCATCGGCCCCGGCGAAGCCGAGCTTCGTGCGGTTCACGCGAGCATTCCCGATGGCCCGGCGACGAACGCCCGCGCCACCGAGCTCGCGCGATGGTCGATCTGGCAACAGGGCAGGATCACCGGGAGACATCGTATGAATCGACCAACGTTACTGGCCGGCGCTCAGGGCGGTGTTCCGGCCGCATCGGAGCGCGCTCTCGTCAGAGATCCCAGGTGCCGTAAGGACCTGTATCACGAAGCCAATTCCATGAATTTTTCCGCTCATCATCGCAGCCGGAACATCGCGAGCAATCGACTGGAAGTGGAAACATCCACTCGCGGCAAGATGGCCTCTCGACTGCGCGGGATCGCCGCGTGCGCTTCGCTCCTCGTCGCAGGGTGCGTTGGCGACATCGGCTCGGGCGCGACCCCCCCGGGCGGCGGCACGGCCGCCTCGGGCGGCGGCGTGAATCCCCCGGGCACCGAGAGCGGCCTGTGCAGCCCGCGGCTGGAACGACGGATCGTGCTGCTCGCCGACCTGCAGTTCATGAACGCCATCCGGGATCTCCTGGGAGAGGAGGCCATCGAGCCGGGCCAGGCGCCGGACGCGCGGACGAAGCCGTTCGCCAAGAAGGGCGTCGTGGTCGGGACCTCCCTTGTGCACGCGCGGCTCGCCAGGGCCGCCTATGCGGCCGAGAGCCTCACGGGGCGCTTCGAGCAGGTGACCGGCTGCGCCGCCGGAGAGGACGGCGGCGACGACGCCTGCGCCAAGGAGTTCCTGACGCGGTTCGCGCAGCGGGCGTTCCGCCGGCCGATGGAGGCGACGGAGCTCGACAACCTGTGGGCCGTCTACGGCCTCGGGCGAGAGACGAGCCTGGAGCGCGGCGTCTCGCTCGCTGTCGAGGCCGTCCTCGCGTCCCCCTCGTTCTCTTACCGCACCGAGCTCGGCGACGTCGCGAACGGCGATGTGGTCAAGCTGACGGCGCACGAGACCGCCAGCGAGCTCGCGTTCTTCCTGACCGACAGCCTGCCGGACGCGGAGCTCGCCGCCGCCGCCGACTCCGGCGCCCTCCACGACCCGGAGGAGCTGAAGCGCCAGACCGAACGCCTGCTCGAGAAGCCCGAGACGCGCAGCAGCCTGAGCACCACGCTCATCGCGGCGTGGGGGCTCAGCAACCTGTTCGGCACGGTCAAGGATCCAGGGCTGTTCCCCGAGTACACCCCCTCCCTCCAGGCGAGCATGTTCCACGAGACCGAGCTGCTCCTCGACGAGCTCCTGTGGAACCGCAGCGCCGACGTCTCGACCCTGCTCACCTCGCGGGAGACGTTCGTGAACGGCTCGCTCGCGGAGGTCTACGGCGTCGAGCACACGGGCGCCTCCCCGGAGGAGTTCGCGAAGGTCACGCTGCCGGCCGACGAGCGCGCTGGGATCCTCACGCAGCCCGGCCTGCTCGCGGCGCTGTCCCGGACCGACAACACGAGCGTCGTCGCGCGCGGGCTCTTCGTGCGCGGCGCGCTGCTCTGCATGGGGAAGATCCCCTCGCCCCCGGAGGCGCTCGCGGGCGCGATCGAGGAGCTGCTCAAGGCCGACATGACCGAGCGCGAGCGCGCCGAGGCGCGGGCAGGGAACGCCACCTGCGCGGCCTGTCACAAGCAGTTCGACGCGTTCGGCCTGCTGCTCGAGCGCTACGATCCGGTCGGCCGGTACCGAGACACCCTCGGGGGGGAGCCCATCGACGCGCGCGTCGACCTGGCCAACATGGGCGACATCGATGGAGTCTACACGAGCGCCGTCGAGTTCGCCGACGCCGTGGCGCAGACCGACGGGTTCGCCGCCTGCGTCGTGCGGCACCTCGTGACGTACGGAACGGACGACGAGGCGCTCTCGACCCGCGACTGTCAGGTCGAGCGCGTGATCACGGCGCTGCCCGAGGGCCAGCGGACCTTACCCAACATCGTGAACGCCATCGTGACGTCACCGGCGCTGACCGAGCGCGCCAAGGAGCAATGACTGTGCGCTACAACCTGTCTTATGCATGGTCTCGCCGCCGCTTCCTGCAAGGCATCGGCGCCGCCGCGGGCCTCTTCACGGTGCTCAGGACCCTCGAGTCGGCCGCGGAGGGCGGGACGGCCCCGAAGCGCCTCCTGATCATCCAGCGCCCGGTGGGCACCGTGTACCAGAACTTCTGGCCGCAAGGCAGCGGCACCGACTTCACGCTCTCTCGCATCCTCGACCCGTTCGCGTCCATGAAGGATCGCATGGTCGTGATGCGCGACCTGAAGCTGCCCTTCGATGGCTCCGTCGGCGGCGGCCACGAGCGCGGAACGGTGCTGATGACCACGGGGCAGCGGACCAAGAAGCTGTATCCGGGCAACGGCGGCGACGATCCGGTGTCCGAGGGGCCGAGCATCGACCAGCTCCTCGTGCGGCAGTCGACGGAGCTCCAGGGCACGCCCATCGCGTCGCTCCAGATCTCCTGTGACAAGCGCGCCGACACGCCCGAGGTGTCGACCCGCCACATGTCCTATTCGGGCGCGGCCGCGCCGATGACGCCGTACTACCAGCCGCTGGACGCGTACCGGCGGGTGTTCGGCGCGATGATGCCGGGCGGCCCCACGAACGACAACCTGAACGCCCTGGCCCGCGCGCGCCTCGAGAAGAAGAGCGTGCTCGACTTCGCGATGAAGGACCTCAAGCGCCTCGAGAGCCTCGCGCCGAGCTCGCAGCGAGAGACGCTCGACGCGCACGCCGCCGCCATCCGCGAGGTGGAGAAGGAGTTCGACGCGGACCCGACGGACCCCGCGTCCTGCGGCGTCGCGGAGGAGCCCGAGACGATCGACGTGAGCGGTCACATCGACCCTTACAACAGCTCGCACGTCGTCAACGAGCGCGACGACGTGAAGCACGCGCGCATCGGCGCCCTGCATTTCGCGGTGGTCAAGGCGGCTCTCCGCTGCGACCTCACCCGCGTGGTCACGTTCCAGTGGGCCCCGGGCACCAACCACGTGAGCTTCGGCGAGCTGTGGCCCCCCGACTCCTCCATCTACAAGGTGCACCACACGACGAGCCACGACCCCGATACGCGCGACACGCTCGAGTTCCTCACGCGGGTGGAAGAGTTCTACTCCCGCCTCGTCGCCGGCTTTCTGCAGCAGCTCGCGGAGACCGACGACGTGGGCGGCGGGAAGCTGCTCGACAGCACGCTGGTGCCGTACATCACGGAGGTCGGCACCCGGACCCACAACTGGGACAACATGCCGTGGGTGCTGTTCGGCGGCGCGAACACCAAGCTGCGCGGCGGGCAGGTGTGGAACAACCGCGGCGGCGGCCTCCGCTCCACCAACGACGTGTGGATGGCGTGCGCGGCTGCCTTCGGTGCCCCGGATCTCGTGATGGGGGACAGCGACCAGCGGACGAAGGCTGTCGAGGGGCTGTTCGGGTGAGCGCGGGCGTCAGGGCGGGAGGTCCACGCGATGAAGTCGAGCTGCATGCTGCGCGTCGTGGGCCTTCTGGCGCTCTGCGCATGCGGTGAACCGCCGGGCAGCAGCAGCGCGACGACGAGCAGCGGCGGCGGCCCGGACGGCAGCGAGCCCGCGGCCGGCGGCCAGGGCGCCGGCGGAGCAGCAGGCAACGGCAGCTCGGGCGGCGCCGACGGCGCATCTCAGGGCGGCGGCGCGCAAGGCGGCGCCGCCGGCGCGGGCGCCGGGGGGGCCTTCGTCCCCGGCGACCCGGGCGGAACCGGCTCCGACTACGTCCTCGATTGCGGCGCGAACGGCGTGGCCATCGAGAGCGCAGGCCCACCCGAGAACCGCGTCAACTACGTCATCCTGGGCGACGGCTACGACGCCACGACGGTGAGCTCCACGTACCTCGAGCACATCGAGGCGGCGATGGATCTGCGCTTCAGCAGCCCGATCGGCGAGCCCTACGGCAGGTACCGCAAGTTCGTCAACATCTGCGCCATCAAGGTGGTCAGCCCCTCGAACGGCGTCCCGGGCGCGCTCGGCTGCACGGGCGACGATGAGAGCCGCCTCGCAGAGTGCGACACCCGCGCGGCGGATCGCGCGCTCGAGGCGAATCTCCCCGACGACCTCGAGGTCGACTGGCACGCCATCGTGCTGAACAACGACCGCTGGTGGAACACGGGCTCCTCCTGGATGCTCTGGTCCGGCAGCCACCCCGAGGCCCCCGGCGCGGCCCTGCACGAGGGCGGTCACGGCTTCCATCAGCTCGCCGACGAGTATTGCGCCAAAGCCACGGGCTCGGGCTGCGGCCCGGACATGTGCGGCGGCAGCGGCACCGAGTACGTCGAGGTGAACTCCACGGCCAGCTGCGACACGACGGCGGGCAAATGGGACAGGTGGCTGGGTCACGACGCCGCCGACTCCACGGGCATCCAGGGCACCTTCGTCGGCAGCCGCTACGTGGATACCGGACAGTACCGCCCCTCCTCGAACTCGATGATGAACAGCCTGTTCGGAGGCCACAAGAACACGAGCTTCAACCCGGTCTCGCGCGAGAAGATCATCATGGACATCTGGATGCGCGTGAAGCCGATCGACTCGGCCGATCCGCCCGCCGGGCCCGTCACGGACCCGGCGACGCTCACTGTCAACGTGATCGATCCCGAGGTCATCAGCGTCGATTGGACCCTCGACGGCGACGTGATCGCGACCGACGGCGGCCCCGTCTACGACATCGCCGCGGCACGCCTCCCGTCGGGCACGCACACCATCGTCGCCAGGGCCTACGACAACGCCGGCGAGGAGTGGGTGCGCTACCGCAGCGGCGAGTGCCTCGACCCCCCGCCCTCGAGGAACCCCGGCTACTTCGATCCCTGCTGGGGCCGCGACAGCTGGCGCCGCTCGCAAGAGACAGTGACATGGACGGTGACGATCCCATGAGCTCGCCGCGCTGGGGCTGGTTCGTGGTCGCGCCGATGCTCCTCGGCGCGGCGCTCTGCCTCGTCACCCGCTCGCGATCGCCAGATGGCCGACCGCTGCCTTCAGCTCGGCAGGAGGCCCCGCGGGGCGAGGCGCCGCGCGAGGGAGCGTCGCGCCGCGCGCCGGAAGAACCGCCGGCGCTGGCCGGCAGCGCCGAGCCTGCCGAGGCGGTCGGTGGGCTGCCCCTCGTCGGGCCGAGCCCCGACGACCGACACGACGGCCCCGCTCACCCTCACCCCACCACGCCGCGTCACCTCGAGATCCAGCACGAGAACGGCCTTGTCGCGCTGCTGAACGACGCGATGAGCGCGCGGAACGGCGCGCGCATGCGTGAGCTCCTGAACGAGGTCCGCCGCACGCACCCCGGCGACGCGAACGGTCTCCAGGACGGCTACGGGATCATCGCAGACTGCCTCGAGGCGCCCGGCGAGGCGTCGAGGGCGGCGGCCGAGGGCTACCACGCCCGGCGTCGCGCCTCGACCGTGAGGCGCTTCGTGCGCACGATCTGCCTCGAAGGTGGTTGAGGCGTGAAGGCGAGCTCCTGCGATCGCCGGGCTGGCGGGCTCACCCGCTCCTGGGCGCCGCGGTGCTCTTGCGCAGGATCAGCTCGGCCTCGACAACGACGCGCGACCACGAGCGCTGGCCGCTCTCGATCTGACCGAGCAGGAGGTGGAGGCACCGGCGCCCGAGCTCGGAGAAATCCTGGCGGACGGTGGTGAGCGGAGGCGTGAAGTAGGCGGCCTCCGGGATGTCGTCGAAGCCGACGATGCTGATGTCCCGCGGCGTCTCGTGGCCGATCTCGTGGAGGTAGCGGAGCAGGCCGAGCGCCATCTGGTCGTTGGCCACGAACACGGCGGTCACGCCCGGCGTGCGCGTGAGCCGCGGGGCGAGCTCGTAGCCGGATCGCGCGCTCCAGTCGCCGCGCAGGAGAGGGGGCACCTCGGCGCCGGCCGCCTCCAGCGTCGAGCGCCAGCCTTCGATGCGCTGGTCGGCCTCCAGCCAGTCGGACGAACCGGCGATGTGCCACACCGTCGGGTGGCCCAGATCGAGCAAGTGCCGGGTCGCCGCGGCCGCGCCGCCGTGCTGGTCGACGGCGACCACCGGGATCGAGTCGTCCGGCCCGCCCTCGACGGCGACCACCGGCACGTCGGAGCTCAGGTGGAGGAGCGCGTCCACCGCCGACCGCTGCGGGGCGATGACGACGATGCCGTCGGCCCCCTGATCGCAAAGGCGCTGCACGGCCTCCACCACCGGGGCGCGGCTGAGCGACCGCAGGCTGGCGATGCTGACGCCGTAGCCGGCGTCGTGCGCCGCCTCCTCGAGCCCGAGCAGGGTCGACGCCGGGCCGTACAGCGTCGTGTTGAAGCTGACAACGCCGAGCTTCCTCGACCGCCCGGTGACGAGCGCCTGCGCCACCGAGCTCGGCCGGTAGTCGAGCTGGCGGATCGCGTCGAGCACGCGCTCCCTCGTGTCGCGTCGCACGTGCGGGCTGTCGTGCAGGACGCGCGAGACCGTCTGGTACGAGACGCCCGCGAGCTTGGCCACGTCGACCATCACCGCGGCCCGGCGCCCGCCTCTCTTGACGCGTCGCTCCGCAGGCGACTTGCCATTCTTGT
Source organism: Sorangium sp. So ce176 (assembly GCF_051519835.1). NCBI lineage: Bacteria > Pseudomonadati > Myxococcota > Polyangiales > Polyangiaceae > Sorangium > Sorangium sp. So ce176. The sequence goes on along the minus strand of NZ_CP150371.1, from coordinate 5,591,004 downwards.
CTTCCATCGGGGCGGGAGAATAGTCGCGGGCGGACAGATTGGAATTGACATCAGGGATGTGAACGTTCACATTTCATCTCGAGCTCATCCTTCCCCTGCTTCACCCCAGCAAACGGGTCGTCATGCGCACCGGAACCTTCGTCATCGGGATCGATTTCGGCACCGACTCCGTTCGCGCTGTCGTCGCGGACGCGCGCAACGGCGAGCTCGCGGGGGCCGCTGTCGTTCCGTACCCGCGCTGGGCGCAAGGCCTCCACTGCGACCCGCACGCGCACCGGTTCCGCCAGCATCCGCTCGACTACCTGGTCGCCATGGAGTCGTCGGTCCGCGCGGCCCTGGGCCAGGCGGGCAGCGACGCCGCCGCGCGCGTGCGCGGGATCGCCGTCGACACCACCGGATCCACGCCGGTCCTGGCCGACGCGAAGGGCACGCCCCTCTCGCTCTGCCCCGGCTTCGAGGAGGATCCGGACGCGATGTTCATCCTCTGGAAGGACCACACGGCGGTGGCCGAGGCGGCGCGGATCAACGACCTCGCCCGGACCTGGGGCGGCGTGGACTACACGAAGTTCGAGGGCGGCGTTTACTCCTCCGAGTGGTTCTGGGCCAAGGTGCTCCACGTCATCGAGACCAACCCGGCGGTGGCGAGCGCGGCGGTCACCGTCCTGGAGCACTGCGACTGGATCCCCGCGGTCCTGACCGGCACCGACGACCTCCGGCGGATCCGGCGGAGCCGTTGCGCCGCGGGCCACAAGGCGATGTGGCACCCCGAGTTCGACGGGTATCCCTCGAACGAGTTCCTCGCGAGGCTGAACCCGCGCCTGCCCGAGCTCAGGGCCACGCTCGGCTCGCAGACCTGGACCGCGGACGCGCCCTTCGGGACGATCTCGCCCGAGTGGGCGGCGAAGCTGGGGGTGCCGGGCGACGTCGTCGTCGCCGTCGGCGCCTTCGACGCGCACATGGGCGCTGTCGGCGGCGACATCCAGCCGCACCACCTGCTCAAGGTCATGGGCACCAGCACGTGCGATATGCTCGTCGTCCCGAGGACGGGCGCGCCGGAGGTCCTCGTCGCCGGGATCTGCGGCCAGGTCGACGGCTCCATCCTCCCGGGCGCGATCGGCTACGAGGCGGGGCAGTCCGCCTTCGGCGATGTCTTCGCCTGGTTCAAGCAGCTCCTGAGCTGGCCGCTGCGCGCGATCCAGCCCGCCATCCCCGACGGCGACGCGCTCGCCGAGCGGATCATCCCCGAGCTGGAGAGGGCGGCCGCGGAGATCCCGCCGGCGCCGAGCTCGGTGATGGCGCTCGACTGGCTGAACGGGCGGAGGACCCCGGACGCGGACCAGCGGCTCCAGGGCGCCATCGTCCGCCTCGACCTCGCCACGGACGCTCCGCGGATCTACCGCGCCCTCGTCGAGGCGATCGCCTTCGGATCGCGCGCCATCGTCGAGCGCTTCCGGTCTCACGGCATCCGCATCGACGGCGTCATCGGGATCGGGGGCGTCGCGCGCAAGAGCCCCTTCACCATGCAGGTCCTGGCGGACGTGCTCGACATGACCGTCGAGGTCCGCGCCGGCGAGCAGCCGGTCGCCCTGGGGGCGGCGATGTTCGCCGCGACGGCCGCCGGCCTGCACGCGACCGTCGAGGAAGCGCAGCGCGCGATGTCGCCCGGGACCGAGGCGCGGTACCGGCCCGATCCAGCGCGCGCCAGGCTCTATGACGCGCTGTACCAGGAGTACGTCGCGCTCGGGTCCTTTGTGGAGAGAGAGCTGACACAATGAGCGGAGTCGTCATGCAAGATCTTCGGGAGAGCTTCGAGGTATGGTTCCTGACGGGCAGTCAGGACCTTTACGGCGAGGAGGCGCTGCGGCAGGTCGCGGAGCACGCGCGGGAGATCGCCGCGCACCTCGACTCGTCGGGCAAGCTCCCGGTCAAGGTCGTCTGGAAGCCGACGCTCAAGAGCCCCGAGGCGATCCTCGCCGTCTGCCGCGAGGCCAACGCGACGCCGCGGTGTGCCGGCGTGATCACGTGGATGCACACGTTCTCGCCCGCCAAGATGTGGATCGCGGGGCTCATGCGCCTGGAGAAGCCGATCGCGCACCTGCACACGCAGTACAGCCGCGAGCTCCCCTGGGACAGCATCGACATGGACTTCATGAACCTGCACCAGTCGGCCCACGGGGACCGCGAGTTCGGGTACATCGGCGCTCGCCTGCGCATCGAGCGGAAGGTCGTCGTCGGCCACTGGACGGACGACGACGTCCTCGGGAAGCTCGACGTCTGGGCGCGCGCCGCCTGCGCCATCATCGACGCGCGGCGGCTCAAGATCGCCCGCTTCGGCGGCATGAACATGCGAGAGGTGGCCGTCACCGGCGGCGACCGCGTCGAGGCGCAGGTCAAGCTCGGCTGGTCGGTGAACGGCTATGCGCTGGGCGATCTCGTGGGTCGGATCGCCGAGGTCGACGAGGCCGCTGTCGATCGCCTGGTGGCGGAGTACGACGAGGCGTACGCCGTCGCTCCCGCCCTGAGGAAGGGCGGAAATCGCCGCGGCGAGCTGCGGTACGCTGCGAGGCAGGAGGCGGCGATACGCTCCTTCCTCGAGGAGGGCGGGTTCGGCGGGTTCACCACGACCTTCGAGGACCTGCACGGGCTCAAGCAGCTCCCCGGCCTCGCGGTGCAGCGGCTCATGGCCGACGGCTACGGCTTCGGGGCCGAGGGCGACTGGAAGTCCTGCGGCCTGGTCCGCGCCCTGAAGGTCATGTCGGCCGGCCTGCGCGGGGGCGTCTCCTTCATGGAGGACTACACCTATCACCTCGTCCAGGGGAAGGAGCGCGTCCTCGGCGCCCACATGCTCGAGATCTGCCCGTCGATCGCAGCCGGGAAGCCGTCCCTGGAGATCCACCCGCTCTCGATCGGCGGCAAGGACGATCCGTGCCGGCTCGTCTTCGACGCCGGGACCGGGCCCGCTGTGAACGTTGCCATGATCGACATGCGGGGCCGCATGCGCATCGTCGCCAACGAGCTCGAGGCGGTGGCGCCCGACCGGGCGATGCCGAAGCTGCCCGTGGCGCGCGCTGTGTGGATCCCCAGGCCCAACTTCAAGCTCGCGTGCGAGGCGTGGATCCTCGCCGGAGGCGCCCATCACTGCGCGCACAGCCGCGCCCTGACGATGGAGCACGTGGAGGACTTCGCCTCCATCGCCGGCGTGGAGCTGATCCGCATCGGCGAGGGGACCGAGATCCGCGCGCTGAAGAACGAGCTCCGATGGAACGACCTCGCCTACCGGCTGGCGGATTGAGGGGCAAGACGTGAGCGCGACCTACCGGGAGCTGCGCGAGCGCGCGTGGGCGGCGAACATGGAGATCCCGCGCCGCGGGCTCGCCATCTACACGTTCGGCAACGTGTCGGCGTTCGATCGCGACAAAGGTGTCCTGGCCATCAAGCCAAGCGGCGTCGCCTACGATACGCTCTCGATCGACGACATGGTGGTGCTCGATCTCGAGGGGAAGGTGGTGGAGGGACATCTCCGCCCCTCGTCGGATACCCGGACGCACATCTTCCTGTACGCGAACTTCCGCGGGATCGGCGGCGTCGTGCACACGCACTCGACGTACGCGACGGGCTGGGCGCAGACGGGCACGCCGATCCCGATCTACGGGACGACGCACGCCGACCACCTGGCCGAGGACGTGCCGTGCACCGAGGTGATGCGCGCCGACGCCGTGCAGGGCGACTACGAGATGGAGACCGGGAAGCAGATCGTCGAGTGCTTCCGGGAGCGGAGCCCGCTCCACACGCCGATGGTGCTCGTGGCGGGCCACGGCCCCTTCACGTGGGGAGCGGACGCCGAGAAGGCCGTGTACAACGCGGTGGTGCTCGAGGAGATCGCGCGGATGGCGTTCATCACCCGCACGATCCACCCGGGCGCCGCGCGCCTGCCCGATGCGCTCGTGCGCAAGCACTTCGACCGGAAGCACGGGAAGGGCGCGTACTACGGCCAGAAGTGACGCCGGACGTCGCGTGACGACGGCGAGGACGACAAGGTGCCCTGGGGGACGGGGCGAGAGACGAGAAGAGAGAGGAGCTGCGCCGTGAAGAAGAGCAAGGTTGTCGCCGCGGTGATGGTGGCGCTGGTCGGACTGGCGCTGGTCCTGACCGGCGTCGGCTGTCAGAAGGAAAAGAAGCAGATCACGCTCGGGTTCTCCCAGATCGGCGCGGAGAGCGAGTGGCGGACCGCGAACACCAAGTCGATCGAGGAGACGGCCAAGGCGGAAGGGATCGACCTCAAGCTCTCCGACGCTCAGCAGAAGCAGGAGAACCAGATCAAGGCCATCCGGTCGTTCATCGCCCAGAAGGTCGACGTCATCGCCTTCTCGCCCGTTGTCGAGACCGGGTGGGAGCCCGTCCTGCGTGAGGCGAAGGAGGCGAAGATCCCCGTCATCCTGACCGATCGCGCCGTGGACACGAAGGACGACAGCCTCTGGGTCACCTTCATCGGGTCGGACTTCGTCGAGGAGGGCCGCCGCGCAGCGAAGTGGCTGGTCGAGAAGACGAAGGACCGGACCGACCCCGTGAACATCGTCGAGCTGCAGGGCACCGTCGGCTCGGCCCCCGCGATCGACCGCAAGAAGGGGTTCGAGGAGATCATCAAGGACAAGCCCCAGCTCAAGATCCTCCGCTCGCAGACGGGCGACTTCACCCGCGCGAAGGGCAAGGAGGTCATGGAGGCGTTCCTCAAGGCGGAGGGCAAGAACATCCACGTCCTCTACGCCCACAACGACGACATGGCGATCGGCGCGATCCAGGCGATCGAGGAGGCCGGCCTCCGCCCCGGCCAGGACATCCTCATCATCTCCATCGACGCGGTGAAGGGCGCGTTCGAGGCGATGATGGCCGGCAAGCTCAACGTGACCGTCGAGTGCAGCCCGCTGCTCGGGCCGCAGCTCATGAGCGCGGTCAAGGACCTCATGGCAGGCAAGACGCTGCCGAAGCGCATCGTGACCGAGGAGGGCGTCTTCCCGATGGAGACCGCCGCCCAGGAGTTCCCGAAGCGCAAGTACTGAGCGCGGGTCACGGGATCATCGATCTCCGAGCCGGGAGGAGGAGAGCCATGGGAAGCAATGCCGTGCCCGTGCTCGAGCTGAAGAGGATCTCCAAGAGCTTCCCCGGCGTGCAGGCGCTCCTGTGCGTCGACTTCCGCCTGCTGGCGGGGGAGGTGCACACGCTCATGGGGCAGAACGGCGCCGGCAAGTCGACGCTGGTCAAGATCATGACCGGCGTCCACCCGCCGGACGGCGGGCAGATCCTCCTCGACGGCCGGGAGATCAGGCCGTCGAGCCCGCAGAGCGCGCAGCGGGCGGGCATCAGCGCCGTGTTCCAGGAGGTGAACCTCTGCACCAACCTGTCGGTCGCCGAGAACATCTTCCTCGGGCGTGAGGGGTCGAGCCCCTTCGCCATCCGGTGGGCGGAGATGCGCCGGAAGGCCGACGCCCTGCTCTCGGATCTCAACGTCCACATCGACGTCGCCGCGCCGCTCTCGACCTTCTCGCTGGCCGTCCAGCAGATCGTCGCGATCGCCCGCGCGCTGAGCGCGAAGGCCAAGGTCCTCATCCTCGACGAGCCGACATCGAGCCTGGCCGAGGACGAGGTCAAGGTGCTGTTCTCGGTCATCCGGCGCCTCAAGGCGCAAGGGATGGCGATCCTGTTCATCACGCACTTCCTCGACCAGGTGTTCGAGATCTCCGATCGAATCACGGTGCTGAGGAATGGCCAGCGGGTCGGCGAGTACCCGGCCGCGGAGCTCTCACGCATGCAGCTCGTCACGCGGATGGTGGGGCGCGACGTCGCGGACGAGGGCCCGCGCCGGGCCGATCGCGCCCAGGCGGCGAGGCCGGAGGGCGGGGACGCGCCGTTCCTGCGGACGCGCGGCCTCGGCAAGAAGGGCTCGGTCCGGGACATCGACCTCGATGTGAGGTCCGGGGAAGAGCTCGGCATCGCGGGCCTCCTGGGCGCCGGGAAGTCGGAGACCGTGCGGCTCCTGTTCGGCATCGACAGGGCGGATCAGGGCACCATCGAGATCGACGGCGAGCAGGCGCGCATCGGCTCGCCGCTCGACGCGATCGCGCGGGGCCTCGGCTTCTGCCCCGAGGACCGGAAGCTCGAGGGCATCGTCGGCGACCTCTCGCTGCGCGAGAACATCATCCTCGCGCTCCAGGCCAAGCGCGGCATCTTCCGCAACCTGTCGCGGGCGCGACAGGACGAGATCGCCGGCGCGTACATCGAGCGGCTCGGCATCGTGGCGGCCGACGCGGAGGTCCCCATCTCCAAGCTGAGCGGCGGCAATCAGCAGAAGGCGCTCCTGGCCCGCTGGCTGGCGACCGACCCCCGCATGCTCATCCTCGACGAGCCGACCCGCGGCATCGACGTGGCCGCCAAGGCCGAGATCATGGGCAAGGTCATGGATCTCTGCGACAGGGGCATGGCCGTGGTGTTCGTCTCGTCCGAGATGGCCGAGGCGCTGCGCTACGCCGACAGGGTCGTCGTGCTGCGCGACCGGCGCAAGGTGGCCGACCTGGCCGCCGCCGCGACCGACGAGCAGGCGGTGTACCAGATCATCGCGGGAGGCGCGGCGTGAGCGCGGCGGTCGCCTCCCTGCGCCAGCTCACCCGGAGGAGCGCCTTCTGGCCGACGGCGATGCTCGGCCTCCTGCTCCTCGTCAACCTCCTGATCAACCCGCAGCTCTTCGCGATCACGGTCAAGGACGGCCACCTGTACGGCAGCGTCATCGACATCCTGAACCGCGCGGCGCCGCTCATGATCGTCGCCATGGGGCTCACCCTGGTGATCGCGACCCACGGCATCGACATCTCGGTCGGCGCCGTCGTCGCCATCTCGGGCGCGGTCGCCGCGGCGCTCATCGGCGGCGAGCTTGTCCTTCACGGCGGCGCCGGCATGCAGGACGTGACGCAGGTCCCGCTGCCGGTCGTCATCGGCGGCGCGCTCGGCGTGGCCCTGGTCTTCGGCATGTGGAACGGAGCGCTGGTGTCGCTGCTCGGCATGCAGCCGATCATCGCGACGTTGATCTTGCTCGTCATGGGCCGGGGCGTCGCCCAGCTCATCACAAACGGCCAGATCCTCACGATCTACTACAGCCCTTACTACGTCATCGGGAACGGCTTCTTGCTGGGCATCCCGGTCTCGCTGTTCATCGTGGCGGGCGTGGGCGCCGCCCTCTGGCTCCTCGCCCGCAAGACAGCGCTCGGCATGTTCGTGGAGGCGATCGGCATCAACCCGGTCGCCTCGCGGCTGGCCGGGATCCGCGCGCGCTCGATCACCTTCGCCTGCTATGCGGTGTGCGGCCTGTGCGCCGGCATCGCCGGGCTCATCGTGAGCTCGAACGTGAAGAGCGCCGACGGCAACAACGCGGGGCTGCTCTTCGAGCTGGACGCCATCCTGGCCGTCGTCCTGGGCGGGACGTCGCTCTCCGGGGGCAAGTTCACGCTGGTGGGGAGCGTCATCGGCGCCCTCATCCTCCAGACGCTCACCACCACGATCTACTCGGTGGGCGTGCCGCCCGAGGTCAACCTGGTGGTCAAGGCCCTCGTCGTCTTCCTGGTCAGCATCCTGCAATCGCAGAAGGTCAGGGACCTCATCGGAAAGCAGCGCGCAGTGAAGGTGGCTATCTCATGAGCGACACCGCAGCCGTGACCAGGAGCGACACCGTCGCCGCGACAAGGAGCGACGCCGCGGCCGTGGCCCGACCGTCGGTCCGGATCGACCCGAGGCACCTGCCGCTCGCGGTCACCATCGGCCTGTTCATCCTCATGTTCGGGGCCGGATCGATCCTGTTCGACGGGTTCTTCTCGCTGCAGGTGTTCCTCAACTTCTTCATCGACAACGCGTTCCTGGCGATCGCCGCCATCGGGATGACCTTCGTCATCCTCTCCGGCGGGATCGACCTCTCGGTCGGCTCGGTCATCGCGCTGACCACGATGGTCTCCGCGTCGCTCGTCGAGAAGCACGGCTTCAGCCCGGCCGTGGTCATCCCGCTCGTGCTCGCCATGGGCGCGGGCATCGGCCTCGTGATGGGGATCGTCATCCAGTACTTCGAGGTGCAGGCCTTCATCGTCACCCTGGCGGGCATGTTCCTGGCCCGCGGGCTCTGCTACCTCATCAGCATCGATTCCATCACGATCACCCATCGTTTCTACGTCGACGTCTCGTCGCACCGCATCCCGTTCCTGTTCGACACCTCGATCACCTGGAACGTGGTCATCGCGCTCGCGCTGTTCGTCGCGGCCGTCTACATCGCGCACTACACGCGCTTCGGCCGCACGGTCTATGCGATCGGCGGCAGCGAGCAGTCCGCCATGCTCATGGGCCTGCCGGTGCCGAGGACCAAGGTGCTCGTCTACACGTGGAGCGGGTTCTGCTCGGCGCTGGCCGGCGTCGCCTTCACGTTCTACATGGTGTCCGGCTACGCGCTTCACGCCGGCGGGATGGAGATGGACGCCATCGCCGCCGTCGTCATCGGCGGCACGCTGTTGACCGGCGGGTTCGGCACCGTCTTCGGCACCCTGTTCGGTGTGCTCATCCTCGGCACCATCCAGACCCTCATCACGTTCGAGGGCACGCTCAGCTCCTGGTGGACCAAGATTGTTGTCGGGCTCCTGCTCCTGGTCTCCTGCCTCTTTCAGCGGCTGTTCGATCGCCGCCATCTGGGTCTGAAGCGCGAGGGGTGAAGGGGCGCCTCGGGTCCCCCGGGGGGCGACGGGCGCTCGAAGGCCGAGCTCGACAGGCAGCTCACACGGGCGCCGCGGCCGGCCGCCGCCGCGCGCCACCCCCCGGGATCGAGGATCGCCGCGCGCCGGTTTTGGGTTGACTCCAGCCATGTGAACGTTCACAATTGGTTCTTGTATCCTTCCGCTTCGTCCTGGATGGGCACGTCTTGTGCCCCGACCCGTTCGTCCGCCTGCGCGTTAACCTTGACGGTCGGGCTCTGAGGAGCTCGCTGCCCGATCGGGCACCCCCCTGGAGACTGCCATGAACACTCACCTCGATTGGCCCCGCCAGATCCTGACTCTGCGCCGTTCCACCCTTTGCTTCTCTGCCCTCGGTTGCGTGCTCGCGGCGCTCGCCGGTTGCGCCAGCGACACGACGGAAGGGGAGCAGCCCCCCCCTGCCGGGGGGACGGGTGGCACGGAGAATCCGATGTCGAGCACCAGCGGCACGACGGGCTCGGGGGGAGGCGGCACAGGCGGGTCGATCCCCGGCACGAGCACGTCGAGCGTCGCGGGCACGGGCGGCGACATGGCGGGCGGCATGACGTCCTCGGGGAGCGGCGGCTCTCCGGCGGTCGGGAGCGGTGGCGCAGGCGGCTCGACGCCGACCTGCGAGCTGCCGACCACGTACAAGTGGAAGTCGGGGCCTCCGGTGATCAGCCCCAAGCCGCCTGCTGGCCGTACGTGGGCGTCCGTCAAGGACCCGACGATCGTGTACCACGACGGCAAGCACCACGTCTTTGCCACCGTGTTCGACACCACCGGCGGCAACGGCGGGTGGCAGTCGATGTACTTGAACTTCACGGACTTCTCTCAGGCGAACGCGGCCGAGCAGCACTACATGGCGGGCTGGCCCACCGGCAGCACTGTCGCTCCCCAGGTCTTCTATTTCCGGCCGCACAACAAGTGGTACCTCATCTACCAGTGGAACGGCAGGTACTCGACCAACGACGACATCAACAACATGAACGGGTGGAGCCGGCCCCAGTCGCTGCTCCGGGGCGAGCCGGGCGCCATGGGGAGCACCCTCGGCGCGCTGGACTTCTGGGTCATCTGCGACGACGACAACTGCCATCTCTTCTTCTCGCGGGACGACGGGAAGCTCTACCGCTCCAAGGTGCGCATCGAAGACTTCCCGAAGTTCGACGGTTACGAGGTCGTCATGTCGGCTCCCAGCGCGGGGCTCCTGTTCGAGGCCAGCAACGTCTACAAGGTGGATGGGTCGAACAAGTACCTGCTCCTGGTGGAGGCGTTCGACAACAGCCCTCGCTTCTTCAGGTCGTGGACCTCCGAGAGCCTGGATGGCCCCTGGGCTCCCCTGGCTGACACCAAGGCGAACCCCTTCGCCGGCCCCGCGAACGTGACGTTCGAGGGCGGGGACTGGACCGACGACATCAGCCACGGCGAGCTGACCCGCTCCGGGAGCGACGAGCGGATGACCATCAACCCGTGCGACATGCAGTTCCTCTACCAGGGGAGGGATCCGAACTCTCGGGAGGAGTACGGCCGCTTGCCCTACAGGCTCGGGCTGTTGACGCTCGACCTGTGACCCCGTTTCCCCTCCGAGCGCACGGAGGGGACGTTCGGGCAGCAGAGGCGACCTCCCCGACGAGCCCGCGGCGACTCGATGTCACCGCGGGCTCGTTCGCGTCTGGTCTCCGGGGAGCTCGGCTCGGGCCCTTACACCGGCCTACGTGACGCTCGCGCTGCGGCGCTTCGCGCTCGGGCCTTGCCGCGACCGGTGCTGGGTACGGTCACGTCACGCCGGCGCGGAGCTCACGGCATGTTCGTGAAGAAGTCGTACATCGCCTGGATGGCAAAGCACGGCACGCCGTGGCTCGTATTGCTGTACGCGGGATCGTCGTGTGAGCACCAGATCGTCGGCTCCGAACAGCCACTGTAGGAGACGCAACCGGGGTTCACCGTCTTGCCGCTGCTCTGGCAGCCCATGACCTCGGAATACGGCGTCGAGCTCATCTGGCACATGTTGGCGGTGCGGAACCTGGCGACCGTGCTCGCCCCGTCCCCCCCGCGAACGGTGTCGTTCGTGCCCTGGATGTACATCACGGGCATGGGCACCTGCAGCGCGCCGTAATCGGAGGCCGCAACGGGCGCGACCGCCTTGAAGTTCATGTGCTCGGCATCGGACCTGTGCGCCAAGATCTGCACGATCATCTGGGCGCCGGAGCTGTGGCCGGTGGCGAACACACGGTCCATGTCGATGCAGTAGTTGTTCATGAGGTCGTCGTAGGTTCGAAGGACCTTGGCGATGTCGTTGTTGTAGTTCCAGCATCCACCCGAGTCCGACGACCTCCCCACGGCGCGCACGTACTCCGTCTCGAAAGCCGACCCCCGGGTGAGGTTGATGAACTGGTCGATCGGGTTGCCGCAGGCGTGGAAGCCCACCAGGAGGGGGAAAGGGGCGCGGCCGTCGTAGCTGTCCGGGAACGTATAGATGTGATCATTGTCGACCGTCACCTTTCCGTTCGCGGGCCGCCCCGCCTTGCCGCAGCCTGGGCTCGGGTTGCCCATGGGCGTTTCAGCGCCGCCGGTCCCCGTGCCGCCGTCCCCTGTCGACGATGCGCCCCCTGTCGACGATGCGCCCCCTGTCGATGCTCCTGTCGTGCCACCCCCGCTGCTCGCTGAGGCATCGGCCCCGCCCGTCGTCATCGCGCCGCCCGTGGAGGGGGCGCCGCCGCTCGTGGATGCGCCGCCCGCACCCTGACCGGCTCCGTGATCTCCCTCATCGGGCGTGCCTGTCTCGGACGAGCAAGCGAGGACCATCAAGGCGAGGGCGGGGATGGAGGAACGAAAACCTGGCTTCGGCATGATCTGGGCTCCGTGGTGATTGCGCGATCAGGAGATGATCGGGTGGACGAGTTCGGCTTGGATGTTGCTGTCGCCGAAGTCAATCGCGAACGACGGACGTCGTCTAAGTCAATCGCGAACGACGGACGTCGTCTCGTCTTCAGCGCTGCGCTGCGCCGCGCTCAGACCTGGATGCCCGCGAGCGGTGACGTGACCCGCCCCGCGTCGATGCCGAGCTCCGTCGCCTTCGAGCCCATGATCTGAGCGACCGTCAGGAGCGCCTTGCTCAGGTTGTCGCCGGGGAAGTTGTGGTGCTCGTCGCCGCGCAGCCGCCCGCCGGCCTTCCCCGCGAGGAGCACCGGCCATTCCGCCTTCGTGTGCACCTTGCCCCAGGCGGTGTCGGACGTGACGAACACGAGCGTGTTGTCGAGCAGGTTCGAGCTGCCGTGCGGCGTGCTCTTGAGCTTCGTCAAGAACTCGTTCAGGCAACGCATCGTGTAGATCACGCCCTTGTCGACGCGAGGCTGACTCGATTGATCTCCGGCGTCCCCGTGGCAGATGGTGTCGTGGAAGTCGTCGTTCATGTCCTGCGCGAGGTGCCGGTAGTAGACGTGCGCGGCGGGCAGCGAGAACATGAACGAGAGCACGCGGGTCCTCTCGCAGGCGAGCGCGAGCGCCGAGAGCTCGACCATGGCGGAGTTCACCTGCGGGGGCGCTTCGCTCTGCGAGTCCTTGCCGGCGGTGGGGGCCGTCGGGCTGCTGCATGCGGCCGGGGAGCCGCCGCCGGGGGCCATCGTCTCGAGGCGCCGCTCGATGGCGCGGATCGACTCGAGGTGCTGCTCCACGCGCTGCCTGTCGGCCGCCCCGAGCCGCTGCTGCAGGCTCGCGCCGTCTTGCAGCACCGAGTCGAGCACGCTCTTCCTGACGTTCGCGAGCTTCGCGGCCTGCTCCGCTCCGTCGTCGCTCGGCGCGGGCGCGCCGCCCGTGAACAGCCGATTGAACACGGCCTTCGGATCGAACTCCGGGTTGTTGCGCGAGTTCGGCCCCTTGTGCGAGACCGTATGCAGCGAGTCCTGAGGGCCGTTCGGTGTCGCCGGCGTCACGCCCACCTCGAGAGAGCGGTACGGCGTCCCCTCGGAGGCGAGGCTCGCGACGACCTGGTCGATGGATGGGGCCCGCACGCCGTTCCCGCTGAGCGGCGCGCCTGTCGTGGCCCCCGCCGACCCCGAGGGGTGCTCGAAGCCGGAGACGACGAGCTTGTTCTCGAGGCCGCTGATCACCGTGAGGTGAGACTTGTGCTCCGCGAGCGGCTGGAGCTGGGGGCTGAGCTCCCAGGCCGAGCCGGAGCCCGTGCGCGCCGGCTTCCAGCGGCCGGGCAGCGTGCCATTGCCGAAGAACCACGTGACGTAGAGCGGCGAGACAGGCGTGTTCGATTGAGCGAACGCCGTGCCGCTCTCGTTCAGCATGATCTCCAGCAGCGGGAGCGGGATGGTGACGGCGGCGCCCGTCGCCAGCAGACCCCGGAGAACGGTTCGTCGGTTCAATGCTTTGATGGTCATCGGGGGCACCGTGCGTTCAGGGTTGGGGGCCGACGGAGGAAAAGGCTTCGCTCGTCACGACGTCGAGGACGAGCTCGCGCAGCTTGAACCCCGACGCCTCGAACGACGCGGCCAGCGTGTTCAGCACGCTGCCGTCCACCTTTCGCTCCTCGTGGCCTGCTGCATACGCGTAGTACTTGCGGACGAGGCACCGGGCGACCTCGTCGCTCGCGCTCACGGTCATGCCGAGCTCGCGCGCGTCGGCGACCGGCTCCCCGTTGAAGTCGCCGCTGGAGTCGATCGGCAGGCCGTGATCGGTCGTGCGATAGCGGCCGATCGCGTCGAACGTCTCGAGCGGCAGGCCGAGCGGGTCCATGAACCCGTGGCAGCCGGCGCAGGCAGGAGCGGTCCGATGGGCCTCGAGCCGCTGGCGCTTGGTGAGGGGCCTGTCCGCGGGCGGCTCCGGGAGCTCGAGGGCGATGTCGCCGGGGGGCGGCGGGACGGGCGTGCACATGAGGGCGTCCCGCATGAACTTGCCGCGCAGCGTGGGCGAGCCCTCTTTCTGGTTGGCGAACTGCGAGAGGAAGCCGGCCTTGCCGAGGATCCCGACGCGCGGGCCGTCCGCAGGCAACGAGCGAACCTCGAAGGTGCTCGAGCTCAGGCCTGTCGTGTCGAGGCCGTAGAGCTGGGCGAGCTCGGTGTTGACGACGACCTTCGTTGTCGAGAACAGCTCGAGCGCGCTCGCCTGCTCATCGAAGGCGAGGACCTGCCATGTGTCTCGCATGTCGCGAACCATCGCCGCGCGCAGGGCGGCGTCGTACTCCGGAAACAGCTCCACGTCCTTCGCCTGCGTGCCGATCCGATCGAGCCGCATGTACTCCTCGGCGAAGGCGCCAACGGCCTCGCGTCCAGCGGGCGCGTCGAGCATCCGCGTCGCCGCGGCGCGGACGCCCTCCGTCGTGTCGAGCGTCCCGCTCGCTGCCTCGTCGAGCAGCGTCCTGTCCGGCAGGCTGTTCCACAGGAGGAACGCGAGCCGGGACGCCATCTCGTAGCCCGTCAAGCGGAGCGACCCGTCGGCGCTCGGAGCTCCGAGCTCCGGGCGATACAGGAAGTTCGGCGACGAGAAGAGGGCCACCGTCGCCCAGCGGACGCCCTCGACGGCGCTGCCGAGCGCCGCCGCGGCCTCGCTGGCGACAGCCGCGAGCCTGTCGACCTCCGCCGTCTCGAGCGGGCGGCGCCACGCTCGAAGCCCCTGCGCCTGGAGGAAACCGCGAACGCAAGCGTCGTCCTGCGCGCCGCTCGGCGTGCAACCGATGAACTGGTCCCGCTTCGCGGAATCCGCAAACACAGCGTCCACGGCGCTCTCGATGGCCGTGTGGTACTGCTCGACGCCTCGTTCCGAGGTAACGACTGTCGCGGCGCCGATGACAGCGAAGTTTCCGTTCCAGCTATCGGCGTCGAGCGCATCGGTGTTGACCTCGACGCCGAACACGTCGCGCACGGCATTGCGGAATTGCGTTCTCGTCAAACGACGCAGCATCCCGGCCGCGGGCTGGAACGGCGGAGGGTCCGAGCCCATGGCCGAGCCCGTCGACGGCCCATCGCCTCCGGCGTTGGATCCCCCGGCGTCATCCACCGGATCACCCAGCGCGCCCGTGCACGCGGCCGCGAACGCGAGCGCACAGACGGCGGCGGCTTCTCTTGAGGAACGGAGCTCGTGCCACGACGGCTTCTTCATCTTGCTCTCCGGTAATGCAAGGGGGCGACGGCACACGGGTACCCGCACCTTGCGACCATGCCTCGGATCAACTGCTCGCACCGCGAAGCCCCCTCAGCCCGACGTGACGGGACTCAGAACACATGATCCCGGATGGGGCCGATGTGAGGGCACCGGACCGTCCGAGGAGGGGCTGGGCATCGGCCGCCGCGACACAGGTCACGCCGCCCCCAGAGTCGCCATCCGGTCGCTTTGCCGGATTCATGAGAGAGTTCCGCCGGACAGCTCCTGGGATTTCACGACAGACGTCGAACCATCGAGGTCTGTCGTGGTCTCTGGTCGATCACCCTGGCGAAACGTCAAACACCATCGATAGGCAATCGCCTTCGCGAGGCCCAAGCGAACGCAATCGGTGCCGAGATCGATCAGACGAGGAAGGGCCCGCTACGCGTGACGGGTCCACCCAGGGCCAAGCAAAAGGATACCCCTCCGGAAGAATGTGAACGATCACAATTTCTGTGTCAATTCCATTCGACCGGCCAGCGGGGCTCCTCGATCCCGGGGAGGACAGGGCTGGCGGGGTCGCTCCGGAGCGGCGCGTCACGCGGGCTCGTAGAGCAGCTCACGCGGGCGCCGCGGCGGGTCGCCGCTCCGCGCCGATCGGATCCGGGGAGAGCCTCGCGCCCGGGCATTTTGCCTGACACCAGGTATGTGAACGTTCACATTGGCTCCACGATCGTCCTGCTTGGCCCCGGGTAGGGGCTGCGTTTCCCCGGAATCACGAGGGATACTGCGGCTGGCGGATCAATCCGGTCCGAGCGGCGCGTCCGGCAGGCCTCCGAGCGCGCGGCGCGCCGGCCGCGGCGCTACCCGCTGCAGCAGCGGAAGCCGATCGCGTGGTCCGTGTCGGCGCGCTCGCGACCGTCGCGCGCGTCGCACCGGAGCTCGTCGAGCGCGTTCCCGCTGTCGAACGCCCCGCCGCGGGTCACGCAGTAATCGCCGGGGCCTGTGTTCCCCGAGCACGCGTCTTCCCACTCGCGGACGTTGCCGCTCATGTGCTGCAGCCCGTGATAGCCGCCCTCGCAGATCGCGCTGTCCTCGTCGCCGACCGGCACGGTCGCCGCGCCGTCGCCGTTGCAGAGCTGGGCGTCGAACTCGCCGGTGGCGTGCGTGCGCTCGCCGCCCTTGCTGCACGCGTCGAACCACTCGCCGAGCGCGCCGCTCGCGCCGCCGTACGGCAGCGCGCCGCCGTGGATCTTGCCGCAGAGGCGCTTTCCCTGGCTCTTGCAGAAGGCGCGGGCGTCGCACCAGTCGAGGCACGTGGCGGGGAGCTCGTCGCCGGTGAGGCGGTCGTTGCAGACGGCGGGCGCGTCGGGCCCGGTGTCGAAGTCGAAGCTGCCGTTGAACAGGCAGAACGGCTCCTGCGCCTCGAGATCCGGGTTGGTGGCGAGGAAGCGGCGGTAGGCGGCGTTCGACACCTCGGTCTGGTCGACGCAGAACGTGCTCTGGATCGTCACCATGCCGGCGGGGCACTGGCACACGCGCGCGAGGCATGAGGCCGTCGCGCAGTCGGCGTCGGCGTCGCAGGGCTGGCCGTACAGGCACGAGGCGTTTCCGGCGCCGGGCTCGCAGGTGAGGCCGTCCAGCGGGCGCACGAGCGTGCACGCCGAGACGAGGGCGGCGAGGAGGGCGGCCGCGGCGCCGTGACGGTGAGCCGGCCGGCGGTTGTGCATCAGAAGGCGCCCTCGACGCCCGCGGCGGCGCCGGAGAAGAACGGCCGGAGCGCCGGGAAGAACGGCCGGAGCGCGCTCGCGCCGGCCCGGAGCGGCGTTGCGGCGGCCGGCTGGGGTGGGGGCGCGGCGGCCGGCCGGGTGAGATAGAGCCACGCGGCGGCGCCGAGGGCGACGACGCCCACGCCGAGGCCGACGTCGGCCACCGCGTGCTGGACGCGGACGGCGCGCACGTCGTCGGCCGCGCAGCGCGGGGCGCAGGTGGCGCGCAGGTCGGCCTCGGCGTCCAGCGAGAGCGCGCCGGCGACGGCGAACACGGCGAGCCCCGCGACGCCGACGCCGCCGGCGGCCCACGCGAGCGGAGGAATCGAGGGCTCCGCCGGCGGCGCGGCAGGCGAGGCGAGGGGAGCCGCGGCGGGCGAGGAGGGCGGCGGCGCGGCAGACGGGGCGAGCGGGCGGGGGGCGGCTGGCGCGCCGGCCGCCGGGGCGCCGAGCGTCACCGTGATCGCGCGGTTCTTCTCGCCCTCGCGGATCAGCACGCGCTCCTCGACGGCAGGGCCCGTCGCGGGCTCGAACCGGAAGGTGCGCGGGCCCGGGTCGACCGGCAGCGCCTTGCCGTCGAGCGTCGCGGCGAGGAGGCGCCCGTCGACGAGCACGCGCACGTCGAGCCGCTCCCGGCCGTCCGCGTCCCTCGCGGCGATGACCACGGAGGGCAGGCTCTGCTCCACCTCGGCGAGCCACGGCCCGCAGTCGGCGACCGCGGCGGCCGGGCACGTCGGCTGCGAGCAGGTGATGAGCGCCTCCCGGGCCTCCAGGAGCCTGCCATCGCGGCGGAGGCCCTGCGCGCGCTCGTAGGCGGCAGCGCACGCCCGCTTGCTTGGCGCGGCGTGGGCGCCGGCGCCGGAGAGCGCGAGCGCGGCGCCGAGGGAGAGCGCGAGCGCCGTCCGGGGGCGGGCGCGCGCGGGGGCGCTCGCCGATTTCTTTGTACCTGCGTGCATTTACATGCACTCCGGCTTGAGCCGTCGGATGCCGGCCTTGTCCACTGTGTAGGGCGGGGAGCAGCGCTGGGCGTCGCCGCGGGTCGCGCGCGGGGCAGGCGCGGGAGCGCGCGCGCTGACGGCCGCGCGCGCCGGGCGCTGGGCGGCCGCTGGCGTGACGGCGCTGGACGCCAGCGGCGGCGCCGGGGCGAGGGCGGCGCTCGGCGCCAGCGGCGGGGTAGGGGCGGGCACCGCGCTGGCCGCGCCCGTCGCCCCCGGCTCGCCCGTGTCGTGCGTGTCGTGGCGCCGCAGGGGGGCCGCGTGGACAGCGCTCGCCCCGTCCTCCGGCCCGGGCGGGCCGCGGCGCGACAAGTGCGCCGCGAGCGCGGCCGCGCTGCCGAGGAGCACCGCGCCCAGCGCGAGCAGCGGGCCTGCGCGCCGCGCCGCCTTCGGGGCCGCGCCGCCGCGCGGCGCGCCGTCTCTCGGGGCGGGCGTCACTGACGTCCCGCCGGCCATCCCGCCGTCCCCGGCCGTCACCGCGAGCGCCGCCTGCCCGAGCGCGAGCGCCGCCTGCCCGAGGTCGCCGGCCTGGATCTCGGGCGCCGTCTCCGCGAGCCCCCGCGCAGCCGGGCTCGGCGACGCCGGCCTGCGCGCTCCCTCCGCCCCGCCGCTGCCGCGCGCGCCCTCCACGCTCCCGCCCGCCCCTGCCGCCCCCGCGCCGGCCGTCGCCTCGCCGCCCGGATCCGCCGCGGAGGCGCTCTCGATCGCCGCGACGCGGGCCGCCCGCCGCGCGAGCGCCTCCCCGGCGAGCTGCTCCACCCACTCGCCCACCGCGCGCTGCGACGCGAGCGGCACGGCGTCCTCGATGGCGATCGCCAGCTCGCGCGCCGTCGGGTAGCGGCCCTCCGCGTTCCGCTCCAGCGCCCGGAGGACGATCGCGTCGAGCGCCGCCGGCACGTGCGCCGCGTGCGAGCTCGGCGGCGGGATCGGCTGCTCGAGCACGGCCCCGATGACGTCGCCCTCGTCGCCCCCGTCGAACAGCCGCCGGCCCGCGAGCGCCTCCCAGAGGACAACCCCCGCCGCGAACACGTCGGTCCTCGGGGTCACGTGCGCGCAGAGGACCTGCTCGGGCGCCATGTAATACAGCTTCCCCTTGAGCTGCCCGCCGCGCGTGGTGCTGAGCCGCCCGCGCGCCTTGGCGATGCCGAAGTCGAGCAGCCGCGCCGCCCCGTCGACGCCGACGAGCACGTTCTCGGGCGAGATGTCCCTGTGCACGATGCCGAGCGGCTCGCCGGACTCGCTGCGCGCCTCGTGGGCGGCGTGCAGGCCGTGGAGCGCGCCGCACGCGATGCTCGCGACGATGGGCGGCGGCGCCGGCTCGCCGCGCGCGCGCGCCGCCCGGAGCAGCCGCGCCAGCGACTCGCCCCGCACGTAGTCCATGACAAGGAACGCCTCGTCCTCGGCGATGAGCAGGTCGATCGTCGCGACAACGTTGGGGTGCTGGATGCGCGCGACGAGGCGCGCCTCGTCGCGCAGGCTCTCGGCGATCTCGGGCGCCTCGGCGAGCTGGGGGTGGAGCCGCTTGATGGCGACGGTGCGCGAGAACCCCGCGTCGCCGATCAGCCGGCCGAGGTGCACGGACGCCATCCCGCCGGAGGCGATCGGGCTGTAGAGCAGGTACCGGCCGATTCGCCTGGGCTGGTGCGGCTCCGACGGCATGCCGGGGCGATGATACACGAGCCCGCGCGCCGCGCCCGCCCGGAGCGTCGCGCGGCAGACACAGGCGCCGGAGCCGCACCTCGCGCAGCCCGTCGAGCTTGCGGGCGCCCCGCGCGGCTCCAGCTTCTGCGCGGAGGTCGAGCACCATGGCGCGCATTGCATTCCTCGTGGACGAGATGTTCGAAGACTCCGAGTTCCAGGGCCCCTATGACCGCGTGAGGGGCGCCGGGCACGAGGCCGTGATCGTCGGTCTCGCTGCGGGCAAGGAGCTCGTCGGCAAGAAGGGCAAGGTGAGCATCACGACGGAGCGGGCGGCCGAGGACATGTCGGACGACGACGTCGATGCTGTCGTGATCCCGGGCGGCTACTCGCCGGATCACCTGCGGACGAGCACGGCGGCGGTCGGCCTGGTCCGGGATGCCTTCAATCAGGGCAAGCCTGTCGCGGCCATCTGTCACGCTGGCTGGATGCTCGTCGAGGCCGACATCGCCGACGGGCGGACCCTCACGTCGTGGCCGTCGATCAAGACGGATCTCCTGAACGCCGGCGCGCGCTGGGTCGATCGCGAGGTGGTCGAGGACGGCAACCTCATCACCTCGCGCAAGCCGGACGACGTGCCGGCGTTCTGCGACGCGCTCCTCCGTCAGGTCGAGCGCGGCGTCCCCGCGCGCGCCGAGCCCGGGATGGCGCCCGAGGCGGCGGCGCAGGAGCCCGCGCCGGGCCCGTGACGGCGCGGCCCGGCGGCCGGGCGGGCCGTCACGCGCGGGCGGGGGCGCTCGGCTCGACGAAGCAGAGGCGGTACCCGTCCGGGTCGGCGACGACGACCTCGCGCGTGTGCCACGGCTGGTCGCGCGGACCGTCGACGGACGCGCCGGCGGCCGCGGCGCGCGCGGCGATGGTCTCGATGCCGAGGTCGCCCGTGGCGCTGAAGCAGACGATGACGCCGAGGCCGCGCTGCCCGGCGAGCGAGACGCCGGGCGGCGTGGCGACAAGGAAGAGGTCGGCGTAGCGCGCCCAGCGCAGGTGGACGAACACCGGATCCTGGTGGACGCGCTGGAAGCCGAGGAGCTCGTAGAACGAGGCGGAGCGCGCCGCGTCGCCGACGAGGAGCTTGACGTACGAGGGCATCAGGTAGGGTTCGTCGCTGTGCATGGTCCCTGGGCGCGGAGGTGTGTGCCGCGCAGGGCCGGAAGGCAAGGCGCGCGCGCCGGGCGGGCCGACGGGCCGCGCGCCGGGCGGGGCGCCGCGCCCGCCGCGACGCTCGATCAGTCCTCGAGGTTGACGCGCATGCCGCCGCCGAAGCTGACGGTCCACGCCTCTCCGGGCCTGTACGGGTTCCAGAACACCCGCACCGGCTGGTGGAACGGGTACTCCTCGACGGGCGCGAACGTCGGTGTCTCGTCGTTGAGGTTCTCGGTGCGCCAGAGCCCGTCCCTGTGGGTCGTCATGTACATGCGGTCCGGGTTGCGCGGGTCGATGGCGCACGACTCGACGCGGTACTTGTCGCTGATGCGCTGCCACGTCGCGCCGCGGTCCCTCGTCCGGTACAGCCCCCCGTAGAAGCGGTCATCGTGGCTGAACACCGCCACGTACCACGTGCTCTCGGTGCTGTCGTTCGGGTCGATGACGAGGTCCTTGGTCCAGTAGCGCATCTCGGGCGCGGAGCGGTCCTCCCACGCCGCGGCGCCTTTGCCGAGGAGGAACACGCCGGACCTGTCGGTGTACGTCCGGGTGCTGCCGGGCTGATGGCCGGAGTACGTGGCCACGATGCTCCCGTCCTTCAGCACGTGGACGTTGTACGGGTGCCCCTGCGTGCGCGGCGGCGCGGGGAGCGTCGCCGGCGCCGCGTCGGGCGCGCCGAGGTCGATGTGGACGATGCCGCCGGTCGCGCTGTTCACCGCGCTCGCGTAGAGCTGGTCCGGATCGCTCGGATCGAGCGCGAGCCAGACGACGGGGCGCTCGAGATCGGCGAGGAGCGACCAGGAAGCGCCCTTGTCCGTGGAGACCATGACACCGCCCCTCGCCGGGCGAGCCGCCGTGCCGTCGAGGCGCGCGTCGCGCAGGTAGGGGCTCTGGTAGATGTCGTGCACGCTCCCGGTGGCGGCGAAGAGCGAGCCCGTGACCGGGTGCTCGACGACATGATAGGTGGTGTTCAGGGACAGGCCGTTGGCGCCGTCGCGGGACCACGAGAGGCCGCCATCCTCGCTGAAGGCGCTGCGGATGTCCGTGAACGACGCGAAGAGGGTGTCCGCGTCGCTGAAGGTCAGCCACCAGGCCGACGTCTGCTCGACGCCGTTCGTGTGGTAGAAGCGTGATTTTACCGTCTCGGCGCCCGCCGGGTTCTCGTCCGCGGGCTGGACGTAGGCCTGGTGAAAGCTGTCGCCGCCGTCGGAGCTGACGTGGACGAAGCCGAGATCCGTGACGGCGACGAGGCGGGGGTCCGTGGGCGACACAGCGAGGCCGAGGGCGTACTCGCCGAACTCCCACGTCATGTCGCCGTCGAACCCGCTCCAGCCCGTCGCGATGTTGGCGTTGCGATCGGTCTCGAACACGTGTCGCCAGCTCTCTCCGCCGTCGGTCGTCTTGAGGACGATGGGCGCGCTCTTCTCGCGGTCGCCCCCGGCGACGTACGCGGTGTCGGGGTCGTCCTCTGGCATGGCGACGAACGCGAGCTTGTCGTTCGGCCCGAGCCCGGTCGCCGCGGGCGCCCAGCGCGCCTCGCCGGGGGCGAGCCTGTACAGGCCGGCGTACGCGTCGAGCTCCCCGCCGGTGGTCTCCGCGGTGACGAGGGCGTTGCCGTCGGCGTCCGCGGCGGAGAAGGTGACGGCGAGGAACCGGGCCGACGCGCCGCGACCGGAGCCGGCGAAGGAGACGATCTTCTCGCCCGGGGGGATGCCCTCGATCGACGTGTCGAGGGCGAAGCTCTGGCCGCCGTCGTGCGAGACGAGCAGTCCGTCGCTCGTGCCGGCGCGGATGTCCATGCCGTCCCAGTGCACGCCGCCGACAAGCAGGCCGCCCGCCCAGGTGGTCGTGTAGACGTCGCGGAACGTCACGCCGCCGTCGCTCGAGAAGTAGAGCTGTGTCGTGCCCGAGAGCAGCAGCCGCTCCGTGCCGCGCGGGTCCACGAAGAGGTAGTGTCCGTCTCCGGCCTCCCCGGGCATGGTGATGGGAGCATTCCATGTGGCGCCGCCGTCGGTGCTCTTCACCAGATCGCGCACGTAGTGAAAGCCGTTGAGCGGGAGGGTGTGCCCCACGGCATAGAGGACGTCGGGATCGGCGGTGAAGCGGAACTGCGAGAGGATTCCGCCGCGGAGGTTGTGGAAGTCGAGGGTCGTCCAGTCGGCGCCGAAGTTCTTCGTGCGGAAGACGGCGAGCAGATCGCTGGCCATGAAGATCTCGCGGCCGTCGTGGGGGTTGATCGACGGCGAGAAGAGGGCGCCTCCGCCGCCCGGGCCGCGCTGCTGCCACGCGCCGCGGGGGGTGGGCGTGGGGTCGGTGGTGGGGGGCGGGCAGCTCTCCGGATCGCCCTCGCTTCCCGGATCGGCGGGGCGCTCGGGACCGCCGGGGCACCCCGCGGGGGGGACGGCGGCATCGTCGGCGCCGCAGGCGGCGAGCAGCGCTGTGCTCAGGGCCAGCCATCTCGATATCGTCCTGAGTTGGGCCGTGCGCCCAGCCTGCTCTGTCATGCTCGCTCTTTCGACCCTGTGAATGCGTGAGGCGCGCGGAAGACGCCGCGGGATGCGGCGACGCGCGCAATGGATGCTGCCCGGAGGGCGCAGGGGGTTGGGGTATACCATTGGCGTGGGCGCGGCATGCCGGGGAAGTGACGGACGGGGACGACGCGCGCAGGCCGACCAGTAGGGGAGGGGCGGAGGAGGTGGTAGGGCGCCTTCGGTGCGGATGGGCGCGCCGGAGTCATCCTTTCCCCGCAACTGAGCCCGCTCCCGCGACGACTTCGAGAGCATGGCCCTCCTCGAACACGAAAACCGGGACATCTATCACTGCTTGTCCGGATCGCTGCGCGAGACGCGGCCGAGCCACACGCTGGGTCGATTGCGCGAATGAAGTAGGGTCGTCTCGGTAATGCGCCGCTCGCGGCGCCCGCGCGCATTGATTGAATTCGTCCTGCCTATCGCTGGCTTGATAACGGCCATCATCATGCATTTCCGCCTCGACCAGCTCGGCAAGAACATCCTCCGGGACTTCTTCGTGCTCGTGGGCGCAGCAGAGACAGAAGTGGAGGTGCCGCCCGGGGACGCACAGCGGATCGACATCTGGCATGTTCCCGATCCAGAGCTGTTGCGCGCGCACCCCGAGATCCAGCCGGGCCTGCTCCGCTCGATGAAACCCGGGAATGGTACGAGCAGTGGAACGCGCGGAGGATGAAAGAGGCGAAGGAAGCCGAGGAGCGTGCCCAGCTCCATGGGCAGCAGCTCGGGCAGCTTCAGATGACGGCCCGGCTGTGCGCGATCCGGCTGGGTCGGCCTCTGACCGAAGCGGAGACAGCGGCGCTGGCGGAGCGGCTCGATCGGCTGCGAGAGGATCGGGTAGGGGAAGTCGTGCTCTCGTCCTCGGCTGAAGCGCTCGCGGCCTGGCTCTCCGATCCGGACGCGACATAGCGCAGCGCGCCCCGCGCCGGGCGGCCTGGACAGGTGATCCGGCGCTCGCGCCCTACTCGGCCGCCGGCGCCGCGGGCTCCGTGACGCAGCGGATCCCGAGGAACCCGCAGCGGTACGTCACCTCGAACCCTCCCGGCCGCGCCGTCCTGACGAGCGGCGGGATGCCGTCGCGCCAGCTCCCGCCGCGGGCGACGCGCATCTTGCCACCGCCGTCGTTGGCGCTCGTCGTCCACTCGAAGACGTTGCCGGCCAGGTCCTGGATGCCCTGCGGGTTCGCGCCGGCGGGGAAGCTCCCCACGTCGCACGCTGTCTTGCGCACGGCGCCGCCGCCGGACCAGCAGAGCTGATCCTTCGGCGCCTCGCCGCCCCACGGGTACGGCCGCGCCTCCTCGCCGCCGCGGGCCGCCCACTCCCACTCGTCGTCGCGCGGCAGCCGCTTGCCCTGCGCCGCGCAGTAGGCCTGGGCCTGCGCGAAGTCGACGCAGACCATCGGCTGCTCCTCCTTGCCGGCCACGCCGTAGGTCGACGCCTCCTTGGCGCAATTCGCCAATGTATCCGTGCACTTGCCCGCCTTGATGCACGCGGCGTAGGACGCGGCGGTGACCTCGGTCCTGTCCATGCACAGGTCGCCCACGGTGGCCTTCACCTTGAGCGGGCCCATCACGAAGCTGCCGCCCGGCACCCGGGCCATGCCGTCGGGGCAACCGTCCGAGGGCGCGGCGGGCGCGGCGGAGGCGGCGGCCGACGCATCGCCGGCCTGCGCGGCGGTCGGATCGCCGCCGGGCGGCGCCGAGGATGCGATCGCCCCGGGCTCGGGCGCTGCGGCGGTCGGCGCGCCCGCGGCGGCGCCCTCCGGCGCGGCCTGCGCAGCGGACGCCGGACCGGCGGGCGTGGAGCCGTCGGGCGCCGCGGGAGAGGCGCCGCAGGCGGCGGCGAGGGCGCCGCACGCGGCGGCAGCGAGGAACAGCGAGGAGGCGGCGAGGGGCGTGGTGTGGGATCGCATGGTGTCTAGGAGGCGGTCACGGTCGGAGCCGGCTCGTCGTCGAGCCACTGCTCCTGGACGACGATCGCCGGCAACAAGGTGAACGGCCCGTCGTAGCCGGGGCCGAAGGTCAGGATCTGGATCACCCGCCGATCGCCGCGGCGGAGCGGGAACATCACCTCGCCCCCGCGGGGGAGCTCGCTGCCGCCGCGGGGCGGATCGATCCAGAAGGCGACGCCCTCCGTCTTGCCGCCGAGCAGCGACATGGCCGAGACGGTGAGCTCCGGGCAGCGGATGCGCAGCCACTCCCTCATCCGGTAAGCGCGGCAGCCGGCGGCCGCCGGGCCGGCGCGCGAGAGGCGGACGCGCGGCGCGGTCTTCCACTCCGCGGCCGTGGGCTGCCTGGACGGCTCGGCCGGGAAAGGCTCGGCGTCGAGGGGTCGCTCCTCGTCGGTGCTGGCCGCGCTGGCCTGCGGCGCGCCCTTCGGCTGCGCGACGGGCACCCCGGGCGCCGCAGCCAGGACGCCGAGAACGCCGGCGGCCATCACGACAAGCAACGCGGCGCGCGGCCTCATAACGTCTCCAGGAACGCCACGAGCGCCGCCCGATCCTCCGGCGACAGGTGGCTCGTCTTGCCCATCCAGTCGGCGTTCTGCTCGATGAGCTGCGCCAGCGTCGCCGCCCGGCCGTCGTGCAGGTACGGCGGCCGCCCTCCCACGAAGCGCAGCGAGGGCGTCTTGTACTCGGGGCGCGGATCGTCGTCATAGCCCGGAGGCGGCGGCCGCTTCGGCATCGGGTACGGCGTGCGATCCGTGTAATCGCTCGCCGGCACGTGGCACCGGGAGCACTTCGCCTCGTCGCTGTGGAAGATCTCCCGGCCGCGCTTCACGCGCTCGTCGGCCGTCGCGTCGGCGCGCGGCGGCGTCACGAGGCCCCGGCGCAGGAACATCGTGAGGTAGGTGGCCCGGGCCGCGAGCCCGGCCGGCGTGTGATCGATCGGCAGCCCGCCCCAGCGGTGAAGCCCCATGCCCGCCTGGAGCCTCCCGCGGAGATCCTCGTCCTCGCCGTGCCACCCGTACGGCCCTTCCGCGCCCACGTTGCCGGCGAGCATCGGCGTGCGCCGCGGATACCCCTTCTTCTTCGCGACCTCGGGAATGTTCTCCGGCCTGCCGACGAAGTTCGCGTGCTCGCCGTCGGCCGTGCTGAACGTCGCCTCGCGCCAGACGTACCCGTCGTCCCGCCCCTCCGGGTGGCACCCCGCGCAGCCGAGATTGCCGCTCACCGTGGTGTCGAGCGCGCTGTAAAAGAGCCGGCGGCCCTTCGCGACCTCGGGGCCGAGCGGATCGTCGGCGAGGTGCACGAGCGCCGCCGGCCCCTCGGCGGGCGGCGCAGCGGCCGCCGTCCCCGCCGGGCCGGCCGCGGCTGCCGTTCCCTCTGCTCCCGCGGCGGGATCGTGCAGCCGGATCGCCGCCACGTCCCCGGTCGAGCGGCAGAACACCCACGCCGTCGCCTCGTCCGCGGACAGCGCGAGGCCCGTCGGCGCGCCGCAGGTGCCCGCCACGCGGATGTGCGGGTCGTAGCGGCCGCCTACCGGGTAGCTCTTCACGATCGCGAGCGTCGGATCCACCGCTGTCGCGTCCACCTCGAGCACGAGATCGTCGCCCTCGCCCGCGACGAGCAGCGTGCGCGCGCGCTTGCGGTAGGCGACGGCGCGCGGCTGGGTGACGGGCGTGACGCTCGCGCCCGGCAGCGTGACGACGCTCTCCGGCGTGATCACCTGCTCGGCGAACGCGGACCGGAGCACCGGCAGGTTGCCGTGGTGCGGCGGGGCGAGCGGCTCGTCGCGGCCGGTGAGCAGCACGTCCACCGTCGCGGCGCCGAACCACGCGGCGTGGCCCATGGCGCCGAGCGCGTGCCGCGCCGCGAACAGGCGCCGCCCGTCCTCGGAGAGCGCCAGCGCGTAGCCCAGCGACGCCGCGAGCCGCTCGCCCGACGGCGCGCGCAGCGGCGAGGCGGGCAGCGCGACGCGCCGGACCCTCGGCGCCCCGCCGAGGTCGTCGATCCGCGTGAGATCCGCCCCGACGAGGTGGCTCACGTACGCGGCGCTGCCGTCGGGCAGCACGGCGACGCCCCGCGGCTCGCGCGCCACGTCGACCGTCCACCGCGCCTTGCCGGCCTCGAGATCCACGGCCGAGACCTTGTGCGTCCACGCCGAGGTCACGATCGCTGTCTTCTCGTCGGGCGTGACAGCGATGCCCCACGCGTCCGCGGGCAGCGCGACGCGGCCGACCTCGACGAGCCCCGCCGCCGCGTCGGGCCGGAGGATGAGCAGCAGCCCCGGGTCGCGCACCGTGGCGAGCACGCGCGCTTCTGGCTCGCCGCGCCCGCCGAGCGCGAGCACCTGCGCGGGCCGGCCCGGCGCGGGCACGCCTGCGCCGGGCCGCGCGGGGTCGAGCGGCAGCGGCACGACGCGCACCACGCCGTGGTCCTCGTCGGCCACGTAGAGCGCGTCCTCGCGCGCCGCGCGGGCGAGCGCGCCGCCCTCGCGGACCGGCGCGCGCAGGGGCGCGGCCGCCGGGGCGCCCGCGCTGCCGGCCGGGGCGCCCGCGCTGCCGGCCGGGGCGCCCGCGCCGGCCGGGGCGGCGCCCGCGTCTGCGCTGGGCGCGGGGCCTCGGGAGCAGGCGCCCGCGGCGAGCGCGAGGAGTGCGGCGAGAGAGCGTGTCGCGCGGTGGTGCAAAGGGATCGCCGGATCTTCGCGCGCCCTCCCGTCCCAGGTCAACGGGGCGGGCGGCGTTGATCCGCGCGCTCGCACGCACTATCGCCGCGTGCCCATGGCAGCAGCATCCCTGGTGGGCCACGGCGGCCCGGACGGCGCGCAGGCGCCTCGGTTCGTGGAGGTGAACGGAGCCCGCCTCGCCTACGTGGAGCAAGGCCAGGGCACCCCGGTGGTGTTCCTGCACGGGGCGGTCTCGGACCACCGCCTGTGGGATCGCCATCTCCCCATCGTGGGCGAGCGGCACCGGGCCATCGCGTACAGCCAGCGCTATTTCGGGACCGGCGCGTGGGGCTCGAGCTGGCCCCCGTTCGGCGTGCAGACGCACGCGGACGACCTTGTCGCGTTCCTCCGCGGCCTCGGCGCGGGCCCGGCGCACGTTGTCGCGTGGTCTTACGCCGGCCATGGGGTCCTGACCGCCGCGCTGGCCCATCCCGAGCTGATCAGGAGCGCCTTCATCCACGAGCCGGGCGTGCCCTCGTACGTGACCGATCCCGCCGAGCTGAGCGCGCTCGGCGACGACGTGAAAGCGATGTTCGGCCCCGTCTTCGGGGCGGTCGAGCGCGGTGAGCTCCAGGAAGCCGTGCGGCTCCTGCTCGACGGCTCGGGCCAGCGCGAGGGGTACTTCGCCGCTCAGCCCGCGGAGAGGCAGGCCATCAACCTGGACAACGCGCGGACAATGCCGCTCCTCCTGTCGCAGCCCCAGCCGCCCGCCATCACCTGCGTCGACCTGGCCAGCCTGAAGGTGCCGGTCACCATCGCCCACGGCGAGCTCTCCCGGCCGACGTTCGGCGTTGTCTCCCGCGCGGCGGCCCGCTGCATCCCCGGGCAGCACCTGGTGGTCCCCGGGGCAACGCACATGTGGCCCGAGGAGGACGCGGCCGCGTTCTGCGCCGCGGTGCTGCGCTTCATCGAGGCTGTCTGACCCGGGGAGGGAGCTCCTTCAACCCTGTCGATCCGGCGCGTCCTGGCGACCGGCGCCGCCCGCGCTGGAGCCCTCCGCTTGCGGCGCGCCCCCGCTGCAGGCGACCATCATGCCCGCTCCATCCCTGACCCGCCCGGGAGGTCCTCGACCCATGAGCGAACGGCTGAACCTGATGTCCCCCGCGATGCTCGCCGACCCGTACCCCACCTACGCAGCGCTGCGGCGCGACGCGCCCGTGTGCCAGGTGGATCCGGGCGACTTCTGGGCGGTGACCCGCCACGACGACGTCATCGCCGTCCTCAAGGACACGGAGCTGTTCTCGTCCGAGGGCTTCCGCGCCGCCACCAAGCCGCCGTGGCTCGGGCACAACCCGTTCGGCGACTCCATGATCGTCCTCGACCCGCCGGCGCACGGCCGCCTGCGCTCGCTCGTGAACCGCGCCTTCGCGCCCGCGGCCATGGCCCGCCTGGAGGCGCGCGTGCGCTTCTTCGCCGACGACCTCACGGCGCTCCTGCCGCGCGTCCGTCGCTTCACCGAGGCCGGGCCGGCGGCGTGGCGGCGATCCATCTCCGTCCGCGGGGTGACGTCGCTCCCCCTCGTGGCGCACCCGGCGTGACGCGCGGCGCACCCGGCGTGACGCGCGGCGCACCCGGCCCGGCGCGCGGCACACCCGGCCCGAGCGCGCCGGGCGCGCTCACCAGCGAGTCCAGCGGGAGATCCGCTTCACGCGCGTGTAATGGCTGCCGTCGTTCGAGAGCCCGTACGACGTCGCGACAACGGTCTCCAGGTGCGGGCCCCAGTCGTCGTCGGTGACCGACTCGTCCTCGTCCCCGTCCGCGCCGAGGCTGTAGACGAAGCAGTTCCCGTAGTGCTGCGCGACGCCCGCGAACGCGCTCGCGCAGTTGCCGTCGCCCTTGGTGTCCCTGTCGAAGTCCTCCGACGCCCACCCGGTGCCGAACTGCCAGTCGAACAGGTTGTCTTCGCCCCCGGAGAGGCGGATCGGCGTGAGGAGCTGCATTGTCTCGGGATCGATGCCCTCGGCGTTCGCGCGCAGCACCTCGACGACGGTGCCCGGGATGTCCTCGATCTCGTCGCGGTACTCCCGGCCGGGGATGTACAGGCCAGGCTGGTAATGGTTGTTGTCGAGCGACGGCTCCCCCTTGGGGCTGAGCCGGTCGGCATACAGGATCTTCCAGAACGCGAGCGTCGGCCCGCCCAGCTCGCCGACGCTGTTGAAGACGAGCGCCCACCGCCCGCCGTCCGCCGGCTCACCGCAGTGGACCTGGAGCGCCCCCGATGGGCCGGCCCCGTCGGGATCGAGCGTGTAGACGCCGGCCGGGGCGCCCTCGGGGACGGCGCCGCACCGATCGTAGACGCACCCCGCGCTCGCCTCGACGTCGCAACGCTCGTCCGCGGGGGCGCTCCCGCCAGCCCCGCCCGCTCCGCCGGCCCCGCCGTCCGGCTGCAGGTGATAGGGCCTGTCCAGGCCGGCCACCGTCGTGCACCCGCAGACCAGGAGGCACGCCGCCGCCCCGACCCACGCCGCGGACCCGCTCCTCATCTCGATCCCTCTCCGTACCGCATCACGCTGTCCGGCCCGCGCGGCGATGACCGGCGTCGCGCGGAGGCTACCGTCTCCCCTGCGGCCTGGCAAATAACGCACCCGGACCCGCCGGCGGGCCCGGTGGAGCCGATGCCGCGGGACCGGCGGCGACCGCGCTGCGGCGCGCCCTTCATGTCCTTGGGGCCTGTGCATTGCGAATGTGCGAACGCCGAAAAAATATAACGTAGAAACTGCAATGAAACGTGCGCCCATGCATGGTCCTTGGAAGATCGTGGGCCCATGTGGGGTTGAGGCCATCCTGGGCTCACACAGGTGACGCTATCGCGCGCGATCGCGCCGATTCGCCGCTGACCTGACTGCCTCCTTGTCGAACCACAGGGCGATTCCACGAGCAGCAGGGATGACCCCACCTCGCCGGGCGCCGCCGGACAGCGCGGCGGCGGGGCGATGAAGGAGTATTGCATGAGCGAGGCGAAGGCGAGCTCTCCCAGGATCCGAGTCGACCACGTGCTCCTGCCCCTCCTCGGGGTGGCCTGCGTGATCGGGCTGTGGGCTGCCGCGAGCAGCCTGTGGGCCCAGACGCTGCCCTCTCCGCTCAAGACGTGGGAGGTGAGCAGGCCTTACATCCTCGAGCCGTTCGAGAAGCGCGGTGAGCTCGATCAGGGCATCCTCCGCTTCACCTGGTACTCGCTCCAGCGGGTCGCCAAGGGCTACGCGCTGGCGATCCTGCTCGGGACGCCCATCGGGTTCTTCCTTGGCGCGTCGAAGCTCTTCAGGTCGAGCTTCGACCCGATCCTCCAGATCCTCCGCCCTGTCTCGCCGCTCGCGTGGCTCCCGCTCGGACTCGTGCTCTTCCAGAAGCCCGACCCGGCCGGCGTCTTCACCGTCGCGATGTGCTCGATGTGGCCGACGGTCCTCAACACCGCGCTCGGGGTGCGCTCGATCCCGCAGGACTACATGAACGTCGCGCGGGTGCTCCGGCTCTCGCCCACGAAGACGCTGTTCAAGGTGCAGCTCCCCGCCGCGCTGCCGTACATGTTCACGGGGTTCCGGCTCAGCCTGGGCATCGCCTGGCTGGTCATCGTCGCCGTGGAGATGCTGACCGGCTCGCCGGGGGTCGGCGGCTTCCTCTGGCAGGAGTACAACAGCCTGATCTACGAGCACGTCATCCTCTGCATCCTCACGATCGGGGTCGTGGGCTTCCTCCTTGACGCGCTCATGAGCCTCGTCGAGCGCAGGCTCAAGCTGGCGGGAGGGTGAGCCCGATGCCGCTCGTCGAGCTGCGCAACGTGGGGAAGAGCTACGGCGCCGGGGCCAGCCGCACCGAGGTGCTCAGGGACGTCGACATGGAGATCGAACAAGGCGAGTTCGTCGCCGTGGTCGGCCATTCGGGGGCCGGGAAGACAACCCTCATGTCGCTCGTGGCCGGGCTCCTCCGGCCCGACACCGGGGTGGTGAAGCTGAACGGGAGCGAGGTGAAAGGGCCGGGGCCCGACCGCGGCGTCATCTTCCAGAGCAACTCCCTTCTGCCCTGGCTCACGGTGTACGAGAACGTCTACCTGGCCGTGGACCAGGTCTTCTCGCTATGGCCCGCGGCGCGGAAGCGGGAGCACGCCGAGCGCACCATCGCGATGGTGAAGCTCACAGCGGCCCGCGACAAGAGGCCGGCGCAGCTCTCCGGCGGCATGCGCCAGCGGGCCTCGGTGGCGCGGGCGCTCGCCATGGATCCCGAGGTCCTCCTGATGGACGAGCCGTTCGGCGCGCTCGACCCCCTCACGCGCGCGACGCTGCAGGACGAGACAGCGCGGATCTGGCGGGCCACCCGGAAGACAGTGCTCCTCATCACAAGCGACGTGGACGAGGGCATCCTCCTCGCCGACCGGATCCTCCCGCTCAGCAAGGGGCCGGGCGCCACGCTGGGGCCCGGGATCGTCGTCGATCTCGATCGCCCGCGGGATCGCAAGGCCATCAACCACGATCCGCGCTTCAAGGAGATCCGCGGCGCTGTCATCGGTTACCTGCTCGGCCCGGGCGCCGAGCCCGGCGCGAGCACGAGCGCGTCCGGCGCGGCGCGGGCGTCGGAGGCGGTCGCATGAAGAAGTACCTCGAGATCTGGAATATCACAAAGACCTTTCCCACGCCGGACGGGCCCGCTGTCGTCGTCCGCAACTTCGACCTGAACCTGAGGAAAGGAGAGTTCCTGTCGCTCATCGGCCATTCCGGCTGCGGCAAGTCCACCGTGCTGTCGATGGTCGCGGGCCTGAGCGAGATAACCAGCGGCGGCATCGTCCTCGCGGGCCGGCAGATCCGCGGGCCTGGCCCGGATCGAGGGGTCGTGTTCCAGTCGCCCTGCCTCCTGCACTGGATGACGGCGCTCGACAACGTCCTGCTCGGGGTGGAGCAGGTCCACCGGCAGAAGAGCAAGAAGGACTGCCTCGCGATCGCGACACACTACCTGGAGCTCGTGGGGCTCGGGTCGTCGATGCACGAGAAGCCGCGGGAGCTGTCCTCGGGGATGCAGCAGCGGGTCGGGCTGGCGCGCGCCTTCGCGCTGTCGCCCAGGATGCTCCTCCTGGACGAGCCCTTCGGCATGCTCGACCCGCTCGCCCGGTTCGAGCTCCAGGAGGTGCTGATGGACCTGTGGGCCGAGGACCAGAAGACAGCGCTGATGGTCACGCACGACGTGGACGAGGCCCTGTTCCTGTCGGACCGCATCGCGATGATGACGAGCGGCCCGGGGGCGCGGGTCAGCGAGATCCTGGCCGTCCCGTTCCCGCACCCGCGGGACAGGAACGCGGTGCTCGAGGACCCAATGTACTATCCCCTCCGCGAGCGCCTCATCACGTTCCTCGAGAGCCAGTCGCACAAGGACCCGCCGGCCGCGGAGAGCGCGCGCGAGGCCGCCCCGGCGGCCGCCGCGAAGGCGGGGCGCTCGTGGACCGCGCTCTGGAAGGGCAGCAGGACGTCGGTGTGAGGCGCCCAACCTAGACAGGATCCGCCAGGGGTGCGATTCTGCGAGGCCGCCGTCCCCGGCTGTCTCGGGCGGCCCAGCACCCTGGCGAGGTGAGATGCTCTCCGCGACGTATACCGTAGGCCAGAAGATTTACAGCGATGCGAGCATCGATGTATTCCAGGGTACATGGGGTGACGACTGGAAGCCCATCGCCGTCAAGGTCCTGAAGAGCGAGTTCCCGAGCTCGCGCGAGCTGGCCTCGCTCCGGCACGAGTACAACGTCCTTCGCGAGCTCGACGTCGAGGGCGTCGTCAAGGCCTACGGGATCGAGAAGCACAAGAACGGCCTCGCCCTCGTGCTCGAGCGGCCGAGCGACACGACGCTCCACGACATCCTGCGCGCCGGGCGGCTGGAGCTCAAGGCGGCGCTGACGATCGCCCGCTCGGCCGCCCGGATCCTCGACGAGATCCACCGCCGCAAGGTGATCCACAAGGACATCAAGCCGCAGAACCTCCTCGTCGACCCCGACACGCTCGAGGTCCACGTCGTCGGCTTCACCATCGCCACGCTCCTGCCGCACGAGACGCAGCAGGCGGTGAGCCCCGAGGCGCTCGAGGGGACGCTAGCGTACATGTCGCCCGAGCAGACCGGCCGGATGAACCGCGTGATCGACCGCCGCACCGATCTCTACTCGCTCGGCGTGACGCTCTACGAGATGCTCACCGGCGCGCTGCCGTTCGCCGAGGGCGAGCCGATGGATCTCATCCATGGCCACATCGCGAGGACGCCGGTGCCCCCGTCCGAGCGGGCCCCGGGGATCCCCGAGGCGGTCTCCCGCATCGTGATGAAGCTCATGGCCAAGAACGCGGAGGACCGCTACCAGAGCGCCTTCGGGCTCGTGGCCGACCTCGACGCGTGCCTGCGCCAGCTCTCGACGACCGGCGCCGTGGCGCCGTTCGCGCTCGGGCAGCGCGACATCCCCGACACGCTGCGCATCCCGCAGAAGCTCTATGGCCGCGCCGACGAGGAGCGCGCGCTGCTCGCCGCCTTCGAGCGCGCCGCCGGGGGCGAGCGCGAGCTGCTCCTCGTGTCGGGGTACTCGGGCATGGGCAAGTCGGCCCTCGTGAACGAGATCCACAAGGCCATCGCCCAGCGGGGCGGCTACTTCGCCGCGGGCAAGTTCGACCAGCTCAACCGCGGCGTCCCGTATGCCTCGATCGCGCGCGCGTTCCGCGAGCTGATCCGCCACATCCTCACCGAGCGGCCGGAGCAGCTCTCGCGGTGGAGCGCGGCGCTCGAGCGCGCCCTCGGCGGCAGCGGCCAGCTCCTGATCGATCTCATCCCGGAGCTCCAGTGGATCATCGGCCCGCAGCCCCCCGTCCAGCCGCTCGGGCCGGCGGAGTCTCAGGGCCGGTTCCACGCGGTCTTCAAGGCGTTCCTCCACGTGTTCGCGCGGGTCGATCACCCGCTCGTGCTCTTCCTCGACGACCTGCAGTGGGCCGACCCGGCCTCCCTCAAGCTGCTCCAGGTCATCGCCTCCGATCCGGAGCGCGCGCACCTGCTCGTCCTCGGCGCCTACCGTGACAACGAGATCTACGCGGCCCACCCGCTGCGCGTCGCGCTCGGCGAGATCGAGAAGGCGGGCGCGAAGCTGCGGGAGATCGAGCTCAAGCCGCTCGCCCTCTCCGACGTGCTCGATCTGCTCTCGGACACGCTCTCCGCCGCGCGGGAAGAGGTCGAGCCGCTCGCGCGCGTTGTGTTCGACAGGACCCGGAGCAACCCGTTCTTCGTGCGGCACTTCCTGGGCGCGCTCCACGCCGAGGGCCTGCTCCGCTTCGAGGCGGGCGCGTGGACGTGGGACCTCGACCGCATCCGGCGGCGCACGGTGACGGACAACGTTGTCGATTTCATGGCGCGCCGGCTCGCGGAGCTCGAGCCCGATCTCCAGCGCGTCCTCAAGCTCGCGGCGTGCATCGGGCACGAGTTCGACCTGCGCTCGCTGGCGGTCATCAGCGAGCGGCCCCCGCACGAGACCGTGGCCGCGCTGTGGAAGATCCTGCAAGAGGGCCTGATCTCGCCGGTGGACGCCGACTACCGCCTCGCGCACGCGACCGACGACGACGCGCGGGGCGCCGTCGACTGGCGCGTCACCTACCGCTTCTTGCACGATCGCGTCCAGCAGGCGGCCTACTCGCTCATCGACGAGGACCGCAAGCGCGAGGCCCACCTCCGGATCGGGCGGCTCATGCTCGCGAGCAGCTACGGCGCCGCGCGCGACGAGGCGATGTTCGATATCGTCAACCACTTCAACATCGCGGCGCCCCTCGTGAGCTCCCCGGAGGAGCGGGCCACGGCCGCCGAGCTGAACCTCGCCGCCGGCAGGAGGGCCAAGGCGGCCACCGCCTACGAGGCCGCCGCGGGCTACTTCCGCGCGGGCATGGGGTTTCTGCCGGGCGGCGG
The DNA here is from genome assembly GCF_051519835.1 of Sorangium sp. So ce176. Taxonomy (NCBI): domain Bacteria; kingdom Pseudomonadati; phylum Myxococcota; order Polyangiales; family Polyangiaceae; genus Sorangium; species Sorangium sp. So ce176. The sequence continues at coordinate 5,555,465 of NZ_CP150371.1, read as the reverse complement.
CTTCGAGGACCACTACGACCTCGCCCTCGCGCTCCACAGGGAGCGCGCCGAGGTCGAGTCGCTTTGCGGCGCCTTCGACGAGGCGGAGCGGCTCTGTACCGCGGCGCTCGCGCGCGCCCGGACGGCGATGGACAAGGTGTCGATCCACCTCGTCCAGGCGAATCAGTACCTGCTCCAGTGGCGCAACCACGAGGCGACCCTCGTGCAGAAGGCCGGCCTCCGGCTCCTCGGGTGCCCGATCCCCGAGGACAGGGCCGAGGTCGCCGCGCTGCTCGAGCAGGAGCTCGCGGCGGTGCCCGTCCTCCTCGGCGGGCGGAGCATCGAGGAGCTCGCGCACGCCCCGAGGGCGACGAGCCCCGAGCACCCGATGACGCTGGAGCTCCTCGTCAACCTGTTCTTCGGCGCGTACAACTCCAGCGATCAGACGCTCGCGAACCTCGCCATCGTGAAGATGGTGACGCTCTCTCTGCAGCACGGCAACAGCGATATGTCCGCCTTCGGATACGTCGCTTACGGGATGGTGGTGGGCCCGCTGCTCGGCGAGTACGCGACGGCCTACAGGTTCGGCAAGATGGCCATCGAGCTGGCCGACCAGCTCGACAACCTCGTCCTCCGGGCCAAGACATACCACATCTTCTCCGCGGACGTGCATAGCTGGACGCAGCCCCTGCGGCGGGCAGATCCGTATTACGACCGGGTCTACGATCTCGGGCTCCAGGCCGGCGACTGGACGGCCATGGGGTACATGATCAGCCAGAGCGGCTCGGATCGGCTCACCTACGGGATGGCCCTGCCGGAGCTCGCGCGGCTGACCGAGGTGCACCTCGCCTTCCTGGAGCGGGCCAGGAGCCACGATATCATCGACATCCTCCTTGCGGGCGTGATCCAGCCCATCAAGTGCCTTCAAGGGCTCACGAAGAGCCGGCTCAGCTTCGATGACGAGGCGTTCGACGAGGCGGCGTACACCGAGAAGCACGGCGGCTCGCCCTACCACATGGGGTGGCTCACCTACGCCAAGATCCGCAATGCCTATCTGTTCGGCGACCGCGCGAGCTTCGCCGACCTGATGCCGAAGCTCGCGATCATCGAGGCCGCGCTGCCCACGCACGCCAAGGTGCCAGAGGCGACGTTCTACGCGGGGCTCATGCGGATCGCCGCCTGGGAGGCCGCCGGCGGCGCCGAGCGGGAGGAGCACGGGGAGCACATCGAGCGGCTCCTCGGGCGGATGAAGCGCTGGGCCGACGCCGGGCCGGACAACGTCCTTCACAAGCACGCCCTCCTGCTCGCGGAGAAGGCGCGCGTCGAGGGGCGGACGGCCGAGGCCATGGACCTCTACGAGCGGGGCATCGAGGCCGCGCGGCAGGCGGATTACATCAACAACCAGGCCCTCGGGAACGAGCTTTACGGCAGGTTCTGGCTCGCCCAGGGGAGGCTCGAGTTCGCGGGCATCTTCCTGCGCAGGGCGATGTACCTCTACGAGCGCTGGGGGGCGAGCGCCAAGGTGGAGGCGCTGCGCGAGGAGCTCGCGCCGCTCGTCTCGCCGGCCCTCGGCCTGCCCGCGGGCCTCGCGACGTCCTCCGGGGCGACGGCCACGGCGCTCGGCGGGCTCGCCGCGGGCGAGGTCTGCGATCTCGCCGCGGTCCTGCAGACGGCCCAGGCGATCTCCAGCGAGATCGTGCTGGACAAGGTGATCGAGCGGGTGCTTCGCAACGTGATCAAGAGCGCAGGCGCGAGCCGGGGGTTCTTGATCCTCGCGCGCGGCGAGGGGCTGACGGTCGAGGCGATGATCTCGGTCGATCCCGACGCGGTGCACCTCGGGCTCTCGACGCCCATGGAGGAGCGCCTCGATCTCGCCCGCCCTGTCGTTCACTACGTCGCGCGCTCGCGCGAGGCGGTCGTGATCGGGCGCGCGGAGGACGACCCGCGCCTCGCCGGCGATCCCCACGTGAGCTCGCGCCGGCCGAAGTCGATCCTGGGCTTGCCGCTGCTCCATCAAGGCCGCCTCAGCGGCGTGCTGTACCTGGAGAACCACGTCGCCGAGCACGCGTTCACCGCCGATCGCATCGAGCTCCTGCGGCTCCTCTCGTCCCAGGCCGCTGTCGCGGTGGAGAACGCCCTGCTCTACGCGGATCTGGAGGCGGTGAGCGCGGAGCTCCGGCGGTCGAACGAGCGGCTGGAGCAGGAGGTGAAGCAGCGCACCGAGGAGCTCTCGCAGGCCAACGCGCGCCTCTGCGAGCAGAGCGAGGAGCTGAAGGAGACCAACCTGCGCCTCCTGCACGAGCTCGGCGAGCGCGAGCGCGCCGAGCGGTCGCGCGCCGAGCTGCACGAGGCGGTGATCCGGTTCCAGCGCGAGAAGATCGCGGAGCTCTCGACGCCGCTCGTCCCGATCACGAACGACGTCATGGTGATGCCGCTCATCGGCACGCTGGACGAGGAGCGGGCGCAGGAGGTGCTGCAAACGCTGCTCGACGGCGCGACGAGGAGCCGCGCCCGGGTCGTCATCATCGACGTGACGGGGATCAAGGCGGTCGACGAGCGCGTGGCGAACGCCCTGATCAACGCGGCCAACGCGCTCCGCCTGCTCGGGGCCCAGGCCGTGCTGACCGGCATTCGCGGCGAGGTAGCGCGCGCGCTCGTCGGGCTCGACGTCGACATGACGCGCATCGTGATCCGCGGGACGCTGCAGAGCGGGATCGCCTACGCTGTCGGGCGCCAGGGCGCCGTGCTCGCGTGAGCGCCCTGCGTGAGCGCGCGATTGCCCGAGCGCGCGATTGCCCGAGCGCGCGCGGCGTCGAATCGTGTGGACACATCCGCGGCGGATCGCGCATGATGAGGTCGCGAGTTGGCCGGGGGGTCGTGCTCCATCGCGGTAGCGCTCTCGCGCTGACCGCGCGCTGACACGAGGCGCGGATCGGCCGGGCCAAAGCGGCTTCTCGCAGCAGGAGGGGTGAGGGGATGTTGAAGAGCGTCGGTCGGTTCGTCGTCGGGATCTGCATGGCGGGGCTCGCGGCCCTCGGTTGCGAGAGCAGCGGCGGCAGCGGGAGCGAGGCGCCGGCGCCCGGCGCCAGGCCGAAGCTCGCCTACATCACCAACGGCGTCGCGCCGTTCTGGACCATCGCCGAGAAGGGCGTGATCGACGGAGCGAAGGAGTACAACGCCGACGTCAGCGTGGTGATGCCGAGTGACGTCAACGACCAGATGCAGCGGGTGGAGGACCTGCTCATCCGCGGCGTCGACGGCATCGCGATCAGCCCGATCGACGCGGAGAACCAGGTCCCGCTGCTCAACAAGGCGGCCGCCAAGACCAAGCTCATCACGCAGGACTCGGACGCGCCGAAGAGCGATCGCATCGTGTACATCGGCATCGACAACTACGTCGCTGGCCGGATGGCGGGGCAGCTCGTGAAAGAGGCGATCCCGGGCGGCGGGAAGGTGGCGATCTTCGTCGGGCGCCTCGAGGGCGACAACGCCAGGAAGCGCCGGCAGGGCGTGCTCGACGAGCTCCTCGACCGCCAGGACACGAGCGGCGGCAACGACCCGCTGAACGGCGTGCTGAAAGGGGCGAAGTACACGATCGTCGCGACGCTGACCGACCAGATCGACGCGGCGAAGGCCAAGAGCAACGCCGAGGACATGATGTCGGCGCACCCGGACCTCGTGGGGCTCATCGGCCTGAACGCGTACCACACGCCGGCGCTGCTCGAGGCGCTCAAGCAGTCGGGGAAGATGAGCTCGATCCAGGTCGTCGGCTTCGACGAGCAGGACGCGACGCTGCGCGCGATCCAGGACGGCGAGGTCGTCGGCACGGTGGTGCAGAACCCGTACATGTATGGCAAGGAGTCGGTGCGCGTGCTCGCGGCGCTCGTGCGGGGCGACGACTCGGTGGTGCCCCCGAGCAAGTTCATCTCCCTGCCGGCCCGGCAGATCCGCAAGGCGAACCTCCCCGAGTTCTGGGCGGATCTGAAGCTGAAGGCGGCGAAGCCCGAGTGACGCCATCCTCGCCCGACCCGGGCGCGGCGCCCGCGCGGCGCGCTGCCACGGCCGGCGACCCCTCGTGAGAATGACGTCCTCCCCGCCCGACCCAGGCGTGACGCCGCTGCTCGCAGCGCGCGGGCTCACCAAGCGCTTCCCCGGCGTGCTCGCGCTCCGCGACGTTCACCTCACGCTCGGCCGCGGCGAGGTGCTCGGCATCGTCGGCGAGAACGGCGCCGGCAAGAGCACCCTCATGAAGATCCTCGCCGGCGTCGAGGCGCCCGACGCGGGGGAGATCGCCCTCGACGGGCGGCCCGTCGCGCTCGGCTCCGTGAGAGAGGCGCTCTCCCGCGGCATCGCGCTCATCCACCAGGAGCTCAACCTGGCGGAGAACCTCGATATCGCGGCCAACATCTTCCTCGGCCGCGAGCCGCGGCGGGGCGGCTTCATCGACGAGGGGCGGATGGAGCGCGAGGCGCGGGCGATCATGGCGCGGGTCGGCCTCTCCGGGTCGCCGCGCGCGCTCGTCGGCGGCCTCTCCCTCGGGCAGCGGCACCTCGTGGAGATCGCGAAGGCGCTGTCGGCGGACGCCCGGGTGCTCATCATGGATGAGCCCACGTCGTGCCTGTGCCCGCACGAGGCCGAGGCCCTCTTCGAGGTCGTGCGCGAGCTCCGCGCGGGCGGCATCGGCGTCGTGTACATCTCTCATCGCCTCGGCGAGGTCGAGGCGCTGTGCGACCGCGTGCTCGTGCTGCGCGACGGCGAGAACGCCGGCGAGCTGCGGCGCGACGAGGTGAGCCACGAGCGCATCGTGCGGCTCATGGTGGGGCGCGAGCTCTCGCAGTTCTATGCGCACGTCCCGCACCCGCCGGGCGAGCCCGTGCTGGAGGTCTCCGGCCTCCGGACGGCGCGGCACCCGGAGCACGCGCTGAGCTTCACCGTCCGCGCCGGGGAGATCGTCGGTGTCGCGGGGCTGCTCGGCGCGGGGCGCACGTCGCTGCTGAGGGCGCTGTTCGGCGTCACGCCGGCGGCCGGGGGCGCCATCCGCGTGGCGGGCCGCGAGCTCACCCCCCGCACCCCGCGCGACGCCATCGCCGCCGGGATCGGCCTCGTCCCCGAGGATCGCCAGCAACAGGGCATCATCCTGGAGATGGCGATCCGGGCGAACGTGAGCCTCCCGAGCCTGCAAAGGACGCAGCGCCGCGGGGTCCTCGACAGGGCGGGCGAGCGCCGGATGTCGGCGAAGATCGTCCGCGAGCTCGGCGTGAGGACGCCGAACGACGTGCAGCCGGCGCAGCACCTCTCCGGCGGCAACCAGCAGAAGGTGGTCATCGGAAAGTGGCTATCGATGTCGCCGCGCGTGCTGCTCCTGGACGAGCCGACGCGCGGCATCGACGTCGGGGCGAAGCACGAGATCTACCAGCTCATGGAGCGGCTGGCCGCGAGCGGCATGGCCACCCTGTTCGTGTCGAGCGACATGGAAGAGGTGATGGGCATGTCCGACCGCGCGCTGGTGATGCACGAGGGGCGCATCGCCGGGGAGCTCGGCCGCGCCGCGCTGAGCGAGGAGGCGATCCTGCAGCTCGCGACAGGCAGCGGCGTCGCGGCCTGAGCCGGAGCGCTCGAGGCGGTGGCGAGGTGCGAGGTGCGAGGTGCGAGGTGCGAGGTGCGAGGTCAGAGGAGCATGCCTGTGACGACGACACGTGATCCCCGGGCGGCGGGCGCCGAGCCCCCCGCGCCGCTCGCGCCGACGACGCGGCGGAAGGTGCTCGGCGTCTTCTGGCTCCTGCTCGCCGTGTCGCTCGGCACAGCGCTCATGAACGGCAGGTTCCTGCTGGCGGAGAACCTCGAGAACCTGATCCGCCGGACAGCGCTGTTCGGCATCCTCAGCATCGGGGCCGGCTTCGTCATCATCACGGGCGGCATCGACCTGTCGATCGGCTCCGTCGTGGCGCTCGCCGGCTGCATGCTGCCGTGGCTGCTCGCCGTCCATCACTGGCCGGCCTCCGTTGTGGTGCCGCTGCTGCTCGGCATCTCCCTGTGCATCGGGCTCGCGCACGGGCTGCTCATCACGAAGCTCCGGCTCCAGCCGTTCGTCGTCACGCTCTGCGGGCTCCTGCTCTACCGGGGGACGGCCCGCGGCATCGCGGGCGACCAGACGCAGGGGTTCGGCGTCGGGTTCGAGTCGCTGCGCTACCTCGCTGTCGGCACTCCGTTCTCCGTCCCGGTGCCTTTCCTCTCGTGGATCTCCGAGGGGCGGTTCAGCCCCTACGCGGTGCACCCGTTCACCGGCGTAAGGACGCGCCTTGCGCCGATCACGTGGATCGATATCCCGATGCCGTTCCTGCTGTTCCTCGCCATCGCAATCGCGGCGTCGATCTTCCTGAACCGCACCATCTACGGTCGTTATCTCATGGCCCTCGGCCGCAACGAGCAGGCGGCCCGATACAGCGGGGTCGATACGGACCGGATGACGATCCTCGCCTATGTGCTCTGCTCGCTGCTCTCCTGCTTCGGGGGCATGCTGTTCGCGCTCGAGGTCAACTCGGCCCAGCCGGTCGACTTCGGCAACTTCTACGAGCTCTACGCGATCGCGGCCGCCGTCCTCGGCGGCTTCAGCCTGCGCGGCGGCGAGGGGGCGGTGATGGGCGTCATCCTCGGCACCGCGCTGATGCAGGTCCTGCGCAACGCGATCAACATGCTGGGCGTCCCGACCCAGATCGAGTTCGCGGTCATCGGCGCCGTCATCCTGAGCGGCGTCATCGCGGATGAGCTGGTGAGGCGCTACGCGGCGGCGCGGCGCAAGGTGGTTGGCTCATGAGGTCATGTCACAGGGAGAGGATCCTGAAGAACGCCTTGGCAGGAGCCCCGCTCGCCCTCGTCGCCCGCACGACCGCGCGGTAGGTACCGCTCCCTAGCTCATCCGGCCCGGAGGGGCGCCAGCCCCACGACGGCTCGTCGAGCTGGCCGCCTCCGTTCCAGCCCTTCTCGTTCGCCACGCAGCTCCCGTTCACGTTCTCGTACTGGACCCGGCCGCCGCCGGTGCGGACCCAGGCGCCATCGCCGTTCTTCTTGTAGATGTCCACGTGCGCGTGCGCGCCGACCTCGCAGGTATCGAGCAGCGCGCCGGCGGTCATCGTGTAGACCGCCGGGGATGCGTTGGTGCTCAACGTGATCTCGCCGATCCACCTCGGGCAAGCGACGCCCGTCGTGCCGTAGGTCGTCGTGGTCCCAGAGAGCATGAACGACGTCGACGCCGTGCTGTCGCTGTCGTCGCTCGCGTCGAGGAGGCAGTCGTAGACGGACTTCGTGGCCTCGGCGACATCGTTGCGCCAGGCTGAGCTGCTGGGCATCGGGTTGAGCATGTCAGACCGTTGCTCGAGCTGAAGCCCACGATTCCCCTTCGTGACACGGTTGATGAAGTTGTCGTCGACCTCGCCGTTGAGCGGGCACGTCCCGTCGTCCCAGTAACCGATGTTCATGCCGCTCGGCGACGCCGGGCTCCCAACGTATTCTTTGACAATCTCGCCCACGCCCCGGCGGAAGTCCGATTCGACACCGCCGCCGATCTTCAGCTCGTACTTATTGCAGGCGAGGTTGTCTTCATCGAAGCCGTGAAATGCCGCGGCGTAGGGAAGTCGTGCCGATTTGGACGCCATGAAGGCGCCGAGCTGCGGAAAGCTCAGGCCGCTGATGTCCGCCGCCGTGATGTGAAAGGCCGCGTCCGCGGTGGCGCTCTGATTCTGCACGCCGAGGGCCCATACCGTGTCCCAGCTCTGGTAATCGAGGGTGTCGTGGATGTACTGGATCTGGTTAAAGCTCCCGGTTTCGAACGGGTGATCCGCCGCGTAGAGGACGCCTCGCGTGCCCGCGTCCCGAGCACGATCGCTGAAGTCCATGATCTTGTTGGCCGTGTCGGTGGTGAGGTCTGCCAGCGCGGCGGCGGGCTCGGCAATGGCGTGGAGCGGCGCGGTCGTGCTCCACCTGTTGCTCACCGTGATGCCCGTTCTCGGGGTCGGGGACCCGAAGCGCGCCTCGAATCCCCCATTGATGGAGCCCTGTGTGGCCATGTAGTAGCTCGAATCGCCCGGGGACGTCTGCCCGGTGACCGTGCACAGCCCGCGCAACGTGTTGTTGCTGTCGCTGAGCAGGACCTGCGTATTCTCCCGGAACACGTCGGCTCCGACCGCCACACCGTCCTCCAGTTCGAACTGTCCGTTCTCGACCGCGCAGTGCTCCTTGCGAGCGGTATTGTCCCCGCTGATCGCGGAAATTTTATTGAACGTGCGGCTCGTCCGCACGAGCGCCTGCGCCGTGGTCCCGAGCGGCTCTTCGCCAACCATCATCATGTCGTCTGTCAGCGTTTCGCCGGCGCCACAACCTGCGAGCGCGGGACAGAGCACCATGACTGCGAGCGGTACATAGACTTTGGGCATGTTCTTCTCCTCGAGGGACGCTGCGCTTCGTCGGCATCGACGGATGCGCGAAGGCGCAGCTCCGCGCGGGCATGGCGCTGCGAAAGCGCGCCGAACGCGACGCTCCCTCGATCGGCCACCCTTACCGAGCGGACGGACGAGTAACATGGCGATCAATAATACAAAATAGTTGGATTTGTGCTATTTGGATCCGCACGGACTCGTGCTGGGCGATGCGGGGACGTCCAGCGGCGAGCGGCTACCGGATCATCGCGCTGCGATGTCGAACTTCGTCACGAAGTCGCCGCGACCGAGCTGAGGTCCGCTCTCCAGATCGACGTCGTCCCACGTTCTTCCCAGCACGGCGACGTGCCCGTTGGGATCGACGGCGAGCCGATGAAGCATCTTGAGGCTACCCACGATGGTCCTGCTCTGCGAGATAGATCCATCCGCAGAAAGCTGCACGACGAAGCCGGCTCCGCCCTCCGCATCCGTGGTGAGCTCTCCGCTCTCGATGTCCATCCTCCCGCCGAACAGCCCCGCAATCAAAGCGTTTCCGCTGGGATCCATTCCGACGCTCTGCGCAACGGAACCCTCGCTGCTATCGAGGAGCCGGCTGAACTCGTGGCTGCCCTCGGCATCGAACCTTGCAACGAACGCGCTGCCCCGACATTCATCGGTCTCCAGCAGGCCGCCGCCCAGATAGATGCCGCACTCGGTGGAGCCCGCGATGAGCGCGTCGCCGTTCGCGTCGATCCCCATGCCTTTGATTCTTGTCACGGTGTTGGTTGATTCCCATCGCGTGCTCCAGCGGTGGTTTCCCACAGAGTCGAGCCGTACGAGGAACAGCCCGAGAGCCAATCGGTCATCCGGTCCGAGCGGACCTCCTCCGAAGTCGACGGAGCCACCTTGACCGCCCGAGATGATCACATCTCCAGAAGCGTCAACACCAAGCCCGTCGATGCTGATGGTGCCAACAAACTGCTTGCTCCAGAGGTGCTGCCCGGCAGCGTTTAGCTTGGCCACGAAGGCGGGCCGCTGGCCGTCCCTCGTGTTCGTCAACGACGCTCCACCGAAGTCGATGGTCCCCTCGAACTCCCCTGCGAGCACCACATCATCCGTCGTTGGATCGACGGTGACGGAGAGGAAGAGGGGATCCATCCCGGATGCGCCACCGAGCCGCTTGCTCCAGATGTGATTGCCGGCGCCATCGAGCTTCGCCACGAAGAGGGATCTGCCTCCGCTGAGCGTCGCGCCGCCGAGGTCCATCGCGCCTTCGAACGATCCTCCAAGGATCATGTTGCACCGGGAATCGAACGCGATGCTGTCCCCGCGCTGGTCACTTCGGTTGCCGAAGACCTTGCTGAAAACGTGGTTCCCCGCGGCATCGAACTTCGCCACGATGACATCCATGCCCCCTCCGGGCTTCAGCTCGCCGCCGCCGAGGTCGATGCGCGGTTGCGCTATCCCCGTCACGCCCACGTTGCCAGAGCGGTCGAACGCGACGGAGTTCAGCTCCAGGGTCCAGATGCCCTTGTCGAAAGGCTGCGCCTCGACCGGTGGACTGCACTGGCCGACGGGAAGCTCCGCGCCGCCGTCGCCGCCGTGCCCCCCTCCGCCCGTGGCGGGCGTCGCGGCGCCGCCACCGCCTGCGGTAGCCTGCTCGGCGCCAGCTCCGCCTCCGCTCGGGTCCACGACAGTCTCGGAGCACGCGCCCAGCCCCAGCACGACCGCACCGAACCCTATCCACATCTTTCGTCGCATCCCAGGACTCCTTCGTTGACCTACTGTACCTGCTTCGACCGTTGATAGAATGGCAAGGCGATCGGGAGATTTTAAGGCGGAAGTGCAGGCAGCGCAGAGCAGGAACAAGCATGGCTCCGCTGGTCCGCGCCGGGAACCACCATGAGCCCCGTGCCGACACTCCAACCGATTCGCCGCTCTGCGGACGGAGCGCACGCTGGACGCGACACTAACCTGCCATGCTGATCGAGTGGAGAGTGATGCGGATTACATATGTGTGCAATAGCCTTCTTGGGGAAGGTGCATGGACTCGGCGGGCCGATGGATAGTCGCCCAGCGGCGTCGCGGCTACCGGGTCATGGCGCTGCGATGTCGAACTTCGTCACGAAGTCGCCGCGACCGAGCCGCGGGCCGCTCTCCAGCTCGACACTCTCCCATGCTCGACCCAGCACGGCGACATCTCCCTCGGGGTCGACGGCGATCCGATGAAGCTGATCGAGCTGGCCGACGATCATCTTGCTCCGCGAGACGGAGCCATCCTCGGTGAGGTGCGCCACGAATCCTGCACCGTCCTCCGCGTCCGCGGTGAGCAACTCGCCGTCGAGGTCCATCGTCCCGCCGAACATGCCCGCGATGAAGGCGCTCCCGCTGGGATCCACTCCGAGGCTCTCGGCTCCCGAAAGCTTGCTGCTGCCGAGGAGCCGGCTGAGCTGGTGGGCGCCCTCGACGTCGAATTGGGCCACGTACGCGCTACGCCGACATTCGACGGTCTCCAAGCGGCCACCGCCTAGATCGAGGCCGCACTCGGTCGAGCCCGCGATGAGCGCGGCGCCGCTCACGTCGATCACCATACCCTTCATGTTGGTTCCGGTGTTGTTCGCTTCCCATCGCTTACTCCAGCGATGGTTTCCCGCTGCGTCGAGCCGCACGAGGAACAGCCCGTGAGCGAGCCGGTCGTCCGGTCCGAGCGGACCTCCTCCAAAGTCGACGGAGCCGCCTTGCTCACCCGCGATGATCAGATCTCCGGAGGAGTCGGCGCCCAGCCCACGAACGTTCACGGTGCCGACGAGCTGCTTGCTCCACAGGTGCTGCCCGGCGACGTTCAGCTTGGCCACGAAGGCGGGCCGCCGGCCGTCGCTCGCGTTCGTCAACGACGCTCCACCGAAGTCGATGATCCCCTTGAAGTGCCCTGCGAGAACCACATCATCCGTTGTCGGGTCGACGGCGACGAAAAGGGAAAGCGGATCCAACTCGGATGCGCCGCCGAGCCGCTTGCTCCAGACGTGATTGCCGGCGCTGTCGAGCTTCGCGACGAAGAGGGATCTTTCTCCGGTGAGCGTCGCGCCACCGAGGTCCATCGCGCCCGCGAACGTGCCTCCGAGGATCATGTTGCACCCGGAGTCGAAAGCGATGCTGTCGCCGCGCTGGTCGCTTCGATTGCCGAAGACCTTGCTGAAGACGTGGTTGCCCGCGGCATCGAACTTCGCCACGATGACATCCATGCCCCCTCCGGGCTGAAGCTCGCCGCCGCCGAGATCGACGCGCGTCTGGGCTATCCCCGTCATGCCGAGGTTGCCAGAACGGTCGAATGCGATGGAGTTGAGCTCCAGCGTCCAGATGCCCTTGTCGAACGGCCGAGCCTCGACCGGCGGGCTGCACTGGCCGACCGGGAGCTCCACGCCGCCGCCGTGCCCCCCTCCGCCCGTGGCGGGCGCCGCGGCGCCGCCACCGTCGGCGGCAGGTGAGTCGGCGCCCGCTCCGCCTCCGCTCGGGTCCACGACAGTCTCGGAGCACGCGCCCAGCCCCAGCGCGATCGCCCCGAGCCCGCCCCACGCCCTTCGTCGCATTCCCATGCTCCTTCGTCGATCCACGTTGCCTGCTTCGATCCGGGGAAGGTACGAGAGGCGCCCCGCCGCGTCGACACGGTGCGTAAGCCGCATCGTCGGCGCCCTTGCCAGGAGCCCGGCATCGCGGCGCGCGAGCGTGAACAGAGGGCGTGCTAAGCTGAAATATCGTCAGCGTTCCATGCGGCGCAGGAGCGAGCAGAGCGCAGGGGGCCGGGCCGCGGACCGACTGCGCCACGTGGAAACATCAACGAAGTCGCTGGCTTACGGTAGCCGCGGGGGGCCTCGCGCGGCGGCTGCCCGATCGAAAGGGGATGGCGTGATGCGGATGCGGATTTCTTGTGGTACTACAATTCTTCTCCTGGCGCTGGGGCTCGCGGGCTGCGCGTTCGACGCGGAGGAGCCCATCCTCAGCGAGTCCGCCGTCCCGTTCGGGCGCGGCGGCTCGCCCCCGCCCGAGCGCCTGAAGGCGCTCGCCGCGGGCTCGGGGGCAGCCTCGGTGTGGGGGCCGGCCGACAAGTCCTTCCTCGGCACGTCGACGACAGCGGCGTCGAGGGTCTATTTCACCGGTCACCGCGGCATCGTGTCCGAGGTGTTCTACCCGGTGCTCGACACAGTCAACACCGTCGACCTGCAGTTCCTGGTGGGGGATACGGCCAAGACGTTCGTCGACGAGGAGAAGCAGCAGAGCTACACAGTCACCCAGCCGGACAAGCGCTCGATGCGGTGGCAGGCGACGACCACCAACAGCGGCCACAACTGGCGGATCACCAAGACCATCTTCACCGATCCGGGGCGCAACGCGCTGATCCAGCGGGTCAAGTTCGACGCGCTGAACGGCAGGAACGTCACCCAGTTCAACCTCTACCTGCTCCACAACCCGGCGATGGACAACTCCGGGGCCGGCGACTCGTCGAAGACCGTCACGGCCGGGGCGCGCACGATGCTCGTCGCCTCGGAGAACAGCCGCGCCTCGGCGCTGGCGATCACGCGGTCGTGGAAGGCGGGCGCGGGCGGCCTGCCGATGGTGTCGAGCGGCTTCGTCGGCGAGACGGACGGCTGGACCGACCTGCTCGGCGGCAGCAGCGACAAGACGATGAGCTGGCGCAACGACGCCGCGAGCGGCGGCAACGTGGCGCAGATGGGCTGGATCGACCTCGGCGCGAGCGCCGCCACCAGCGTCTCGTTCGACGTGGTCCTCGCCTTCGGCGCCACCGAGAGCGAGGCGACGACCACCGCGAACGCGACCCTCGGCAGCAACCTCGCCACCCTGCAGACCACGTACGACAGCGGGTGGAAGAGCTACACGAGCGGGCTCAACAGCCAGGGCGGCACCGCCGACGACCAGTACTACCTCGCGGCGATGGCGCTCAAGACGATCCAGGACAAGTCGAACGGCGCCATGATCGCCGGCATGGGCACGCCCTGGGGCGAGAGCAGCGGCGACAGCAACAACGGCGGCTACCACCTGGTCTGGCCGCGCGACCTGTTCAAGTTCGCCGGCGCGCTGGTGACGGCCGGCGACACGGCGGCCGGCACGTCGGTCGTCAATTACCTGTTCAACACGCTGCAGCAGACGAGCGACTGCGGGGTCGGCGAGTACAACGCGCCCGGCTGTCCGCAGGGCTACAGCCGCGTCGGCCGCTTCCCGCAGAACGCCTGGGTGAGCGGCTGGCAGTACTGGCAAGGCACGCAGATGGATGAGCAGGCGATGCCGATCATCCTCGCCTGGCGGCTCGGCGCGGCGGTGTACAACCCGCTGTGGCCCAAGATCAAGAAGACCGCCGATTACATCGTCAACGTCGGCCCGTATACCCAGCAGGAGCGCTGGGAGGAGAACTACGGGTACTCGCCGTCGACGATCGCCGCGGAGATCGCGGGCCTCGTCTGCGCGGCGACGATCGCCCGCGCGAACGGCGACACCGCCAGCGCGGCCCGCTACATGGCCGCCGCGGACTACTGGCAGCAGAGCGTCGACAGGTGGACGTTCACCAACACCGGACCCCACGGCGACGGCAAGTATTATATTCGCATCAACCCGTCGGCGCGGGGGAACTCCGGCGCCGGGCCGCAGGTCTACAACCCGGTGTCCGGACCGGACGCGGCCATCCCTGTCACGCACGGCAACGGCGGCGGCACGCACGACCAGCGGTACATCATCGACGGCGGGTTCCTCGAGCTCGTGCGGATGGGCGTGAAGCGGCCGGACGATCCGTCGATCGTCGCGACGCTGCCGGAGTACGACGCCATCCTGAAGCGGACCATCGCGGGCAAGGGCGAGGCCTGGTTCCGCTACAACTACGATGGCTATGGCGAGAAGATCGGCGGCGCCAGCTACGACGGTCTCACCGGTCGTGGCCGGCTGTGGCCCATCTTCACCGCCGAGCGCGGCATGTTCAATATCGCCAGCACGGGGCTGGGAAGCGCCGGCACCCCGTTCCTGACGGCGGTGAAGGCGTTCTCGACGCCGCAGGGCTTCATCCCCGAGCAGGTATGGAGCGAGGCGACGCTCGTCACGGGATGGGACGTCGATCTGCCGCCGGGCGCCACGGCCGGCACCCCGACGCGGTCGATGAGCCCGCTGAACTGGGCCATGGGCGAGTACATCAGCCTTGTGGCGTCGATCCGTGCGGGCAAGGTGGTCGACATCCCGTCGGTGGTCTGCGGCCGTTACAACGCCTGCGTCGTGCAGCCCGCGGCCGGCGAGGTGGGCGTCTCCGTCAACGTGACAGCGCACACAGTGGTCGGCCAGCACGTGTATATCACCGGCAACACGGCGGCGCTGGGCAACTGGAACACCGACCTCGGCGTCCCGGTCGCTGTCGTCCCGATCGCGCCCAATATGAACAGCTACCCGGTGTGGAAGAACCGCGTCAACGTGCCGGCCAGCAGCTCCGTGCAGTACAAGTACTATCGCAAGAACGCCAATGGCAGCGTGACGTGGGAGAACCTGTCGGGCGGCGGCAATCGCACGATGGGCACCCCTGCGACGGGGACGCTCACGCTGAACGACACGGTGACCTGGTAAGCAGGCGCGGATGGCGCCGCGCGCGCGCCCGGCGATCCCCTGCAGGTCCTGCCTGGCCGACGTCGCGAGCGGCCGAACAACCGGCCGAGCTCGAGCGGGGCTGTTTCCGTCTTCCTCGCTCGCGCTCGCCGGACCCGTGACAGCCGTCGGGCGTGGCCCCCTTCCGCGTCTCCCAAGCTCATCCCTGACTTCGTGATGTGGAGGCATTCGAACACAGGGCATCTGAGCCAAGAGGTACAGAGCACACAGGGTATCCTCCTTCGGGCTTGCTGTACGTTGCGGCGCAGATCCCTCGCTTCCCTGCCAGCTTGCTTCCCTGCTACCTGCCTCCTCAGCACCTTACCTCACATCCACCTGCGTTTCACCTCCAGGAGCGCCCTGGAGCAGAGCTCGCGCGCTTGCTTCGCGCACAATCGCTGTCGGCGCGGGAACAGCGTCTCCCCTCGAGGCTGCGCGCTCCAGCTGCAGGCCGAGCAGCGCCAGCCTCTGCCCGCCTGGGTGTTGCCAGAATCACGGCATCGAGCCTCATTGAGGCTCCGGGGGCGCCGGCGAACCAACGCGACCGGCACGGACCCGATGTGTGCGTGTTGCAAATTTCTGTTGGAGAGGCGGCCGACTCTCGTGGTAGGGTGATTCTGTCCAGGGGGAGACGAGCTGTAGGTGAGTGGATGCGGGGGAGTCTTGGCGGCCATGCGCGACGGCACGGGCTCAGCCATGTCCGCTGAACGGATCGGGGGGCCACGTTGCGTCGAAAGAAGATTCTGCTGGTCGACGATTCTCAGACCATCCTGCGCATCGAGCAGATGGCGCTGCGCGAGCACTACGACCTCATCACGGCGAACGACGGCAGCGAGGGCGTCGCCGTGGCCGTGGAGCAGCGGCCCGATCTCATTCTCCTCGATGTCGTCATGCCGCAGATGAACGGGTTCGACGCGTGCCGGCAGCTGCGCGCGGATGAGGCGACGCGCAGCACGCCGATCCTGCTCGTCACCAGCCGGAGCGATGTGGCGCACATGGAAGAGGGATTCCGGAGCGGCTGCTCCGATTTCGTCACGAAGCCCATCGACACGATGGAGCTCCTGGAAAAGGTCAGGAGCTGCCTTGGCGACTGACACCGCGCTCAGGGCATCCGAGGACGCACATCGCGCGCCTCCCAGCGACGCCGAACGCGAGGAAACGGCCAGGCCGTCCGAGCGCACGATACCGTCCTTCTCTGTCGCACCGCCGAGCTGGCGCTCGCTGCCGGAGAGGTCCCACCACGTCATGCCGGGCCAGCTGTTCGCCTCGTCCGAGCCGACCTCGGTGACCACCATCGTTGGGTCATGCGTGGCGATCTGCCTGTGGGACGCCACCACAGGCGTCGGCGGGATGAACCATTACGTGCTTCCGGAATGCCCTGGCCCGGCGGTGGCCTCGGTCCGCTTCGCCGGTATCGCGTGCCAGCGCCTGCTCGATCAGCTCGTGGAGCTCGGGGCCTCCAGCCGGGCGCTGCAAGCGCGGGTCGTCGGGGGCGCCTGCCTGATCTCCGCGTTCCGGGAGCGCGGCACCCACCTCGGCGCGCAGAACGTCGATGCAGGGCTCGCGTTCCTGCGCGAGCAGGGGATACGGATCGCCCAGCTCGACACGGGCGGGAGCCGGGGGCGCAAGATCGTCTTCCGGACGAGCGACGGCGCCATCTCGATCCAGCCGCTGTGAGCCTCATGGACAGCGATCGCGACGAGCTGCTCCAGACGTTCCTGCCAGAGGCGCACGAGATCGTCGACGAGATCGAGCGCGCGCTGCTGCAGCTCGAGACCGGCCGCGACGCTCACGAGGTCCTCCTGCGCCTCTTCCGCGCCACCCACACGCTCAAGGGGAGCGCCGGCTCGGTAGGGCTCGCTGGCTTGAGCGAGCTCGGGCACGCGGCGGAGGACGTCATCGAGGCGCTCTGCGGCGGCGACCTCCCGCTGACGACGCCCGTTGTCTCGCTGCTGCTCGAGACGGTGGACGCAGCCCGCCGGCTCGTCACCGAGGTCGAGCGGGGACAGGCCGAGCGCAGCACCGCCCACAAGGCGGTCATCGCGCGTCTCCAGGAGGCGCGGCGCGGAGGGCCAGAGGCGCCGCAGGGCGCGTGGGTGACGAGCGCACTCCGCGCGACCGATGACGACGCCGACGGAGCGGCCAGCATCAAGAGCATCCGTGTCGTCGTCGAGAAGCTGGATCGGATGGCGGATCTCATCGGAGAGCTCACCCTCGGGCGGAACAGGATCGTGCGGACGCTCCGCGGGGTGCGCGGAGAGGCCGGCGCTGCGCTGCGCGACGAGATGGAGGAGCAAGATCGGCTCTGCAAGGAGCTGGAGGAGGCGGTGCGCGCCGCGCGCATGGTGCCTGTCGGCCCCTGGTTCCGGTACTACGAGCGCACGGTGCGCGATCTCGCCCACGCGCACGGCAGGCAGGCGCGCCTGGTCGTCCTGCACGGCGACGTCGAGGTGGACACGGCCGTGGTCGAGCGGTTCCGGGACGCCCTCACGCACCTGCTGCGCAACGCCATCTGTCACGGCATCGAGGCGCCCGAGGCGCGGCGCGCCGCGGGCAAGGACCCCTGCGGCACGATCGCCCTGCACGCCGCGCACGAGCGGGGCGGCATCGCGCTCCGCATCTCCGACGACGGCGCCGGCATGAGCCGCGAGCGCATCGCCGCCCGGGTCCGCGCGCTGGGGAGGCACCCTGCGCCCGACGCGCTCCCCGATCAGGAGCTCTTCAGCCTCGTGTTCGAGCCCGGCTTCTCCACGGCGGCGGAGGCGTCCCACCTGGCGGGGCGCGGCATGGGCATGGATGTCGCGCGGCGCTGCGTGGAGTCGATCCAGGGCACGATCCGGATCGAGAGCCGCGAAGGGCACGGCACGTCGCTGCTGATCCAGCTCCCGCTCACCCTGGCCACCATCGAAGGGCTCTCCGTCGGGATCGGCGACGAGCGGTACGTGATCCCGCTCCACGCGGTCGTCGCCTGCTGCGATCTGCCGCGCGGCGCGCTCGCGCACGACGGCGCCCAGGGGCTCATGGTCCGGCGCGGACGCGCGCTGCCGTGCGTCCGCCTCCGGGCGCTCTTCGGGCTCGGCGGTCCTCCTCCGCCGGAGGAGCGCGTCGTCATCGTCGCGCACGACGGCGCCGAGGCCGGCCTCGTTGTCGACCTCCTCGACGGCGAGGGGCGCACGGTGGTCAAGCCGCTCGGCCAGCTCTTTCGCCGCGTTCCGGGCATCTCCGGCTCGACCATCCTCGGCGACGGCGGCGTGGCGATGATCCTCGACGTCGACGCGCTGCTCGGCGGCGTCCTCAGGGACGTGGTCCCGGCCGACGCCCTCGACGAGCGCAGGGCAGCGCCGTCGGCCGCCGGAGGCGTCCCAGGATGATCGGGCGCCCCGGCGCGCAGGGCGCCCGTTTCCACTCTCTCTTTATGGAGGCGTCATGATCTCCGACGCGTCGAGCCCCGTGTCGCAATACATCTCCTTCATCATCGCGGGGGACGAGTACGCGGTGAACATCCTCCGGGCGCGGGAGATCGTCGAGCACAGCCGCACATCGCGGGTCCCGACGATGCCGGCGTGCATCGTCGGCGTCATGAACCTCCGGGGCCGCGTGGTGCCGGTCATCGATCTCGCGGTCCAGCTCGGGCTGCCGCCGACGAGGGTGAGCCGGTGGACCTGCATCCTCATCGTCGAGGCCGAGCTCGACGGCGAGAACACCCGCCTCGGCCTGCTCATCGACGGCGTGGGCGATGTGCTCGCGGTCGCCGAGGATGAGATCGAGACCGCGCCGACCTTCGGCACGCAGGTGCGCGCGGATCATCTGCTCGGGCTGGCGAAGGTGGGCCAGAAGCTCGTGCTGCTGCTCAACATCGACCGCATCCTCTCGCCGGCGGAGCTCCTGGCCTCGACGGCGCTCGACCCCCGGGCCCACGGGGCCTCGCCGGCGCTCCCGGGCAGCCACAGGGCGCTGACCGGCCAGGGGGGCAGGCCATGATCTCGATCGCCGAGCTGAGCCCGCGCACGCTCAGCGATGAGGAGTTCGTGCTGTTCCAGAGGCTCGTCAAGCGCCTCTCGGGCATCGCGCTGGGCCCGCAGAAGAAGCCGCTCCTGGTCTGCCGCCTCGGGCCCCGGCTCCGCGCGCTCGGGCTCCGCAGCTTCGGCGAGTACTACCGCCGCGTGATCGCGGCGGACGGCGAGGCAGAGCTCGTGCACATGCTCGACTGCATCTGCACGAACGAGACCCATTTCTTCAGGGAACGCGAGCAGTTCGAGCTCCTCGAGCGCGAGATCCTCCCGGCGTGGCGCGAGAGCGCGGGCCATGGAGCGCCCTTCGCGCGCGGCCCCCGCCCGCTGCGCGCCTGGAGCGCGGCCTGCTCGACAGGGGAAGAGCCGTACTCGATAGCGATGACGTTGCTCGACAGCCTGCGCTCTCCGGATCGCGGCGGCGCGGCAGGACAGGCGCCGCCACGGGCAGGCGACGCGCCTCTGGCCGCTCCGGGGATCTGCATCCTCGCGACGGACCTGTCCGTCCGCGTGCTCGACCAGGCGCAACGCGCTGTGTGGCCGATCGAGCGGGCCTCGGAGATCCCGGAGGAGCGCCTGCGCGCCTACATGCTCCGCGGGA
This sequence comes from Sorangium sp. So ce176, assembly GCF_051519835.1. Taxonomy (NCBI): domain Bacteria; kingdom Pseudomonadati; phylum Myxococcota; order Polyangiales; family Polyangiaceae; genus Sorangium; species Sorangium sp. So ce176. Next base: position 5,535,834 of record NZ_CP150371.1, on the reverse strand, counting down.
CGGGCGCGAGCGGGGGCCTCATGAAGGCCCGGCCGGAGCTGCGCAGGCTCATCACCTTCCGGCGCTTCAACCTGCTCGACGCGGCGCCCAGGCGATTCGGGCTGTTCGATCTGATCTTCTGCCGCAACGTCCTCATCTACTTCGACGCCGCGACGAAGGCGTCGATCGTGACGAGGCTCATCGCCAGCCTCGCGCCTTCAGGGCACCTGTTCCTCGGACACGCCGAGGGCCTCCACGGGACGGACCACCGCGTGCGATGCGTCGCGCCGTCAGTTTATCGGCTCCAGCCCCCGGAGGGGCTCGAAGGAAGCCCCAAACCATCCAGCCCGGAGCATGCATCATGCTTGCGCATATCGGAGTAGGCCGGAAGCTCTATCTCGGCTTCGCCGCCATGGTCGTCATCGTCCTCGGACTGGCGGGCACGGCCTACAAGAATTTCGCGGAGCTCGACGAGGCCCGCTCATGGGACCAGCACACGTACGAGGTGATGCTCGAGACGAGGGAGATCATGAGGTCTCTGCTCGACACAGAGACAGGGGAGCGCGGCTTCGTCATCACCGGGGTGGAGTCGTTCCTGGAGCCGTACCGCAGCGGGCGCGACCGGTTCGACAAGCACCTGAGTCGTGCCCGGGAGCTCACCAGGGACAACCCGCGCCAGCAGGAGCGCCTCGACAAGGTCGCGAAGGACCACAGCGAGTGGCATTCCTCCGTGCTGGATCCGACAATCCAGCTCCGCCGCATGGCGGATGAGGCGAAGGCGCCGGCGGATCGCGCCTTCGACGAGGTCAGGCAGGGGCGAGGGAAGATCCTCATGGACCAGATGCGCGCGTCGCTCAAGGAGATCGACGACGAGGAGCTCGCCCTCCTCGGCCAGCGGCAGGCGGCGACGAACGCGCTCGTCACGACGATGTACGCGACGCTGCAGGTAGGAGGTCTGCTCGCGCTCGTCGTCGCCGTCGTGCTCGCCATCTTCTTCAGCAGGATGGTCCTGGTGCCGCTCACCCAGGCTGTGTCGATCCACCAGCGCATCGCCGAGGGCGACTTCACGGGCGACGTCACGGTGAAGAGCTCCGACGAGTTCGGCCAGATGCTCGGCGCCGTGAAGGCCATGTCGGAGCGCCTGGCGGGCCTCATCGGCGAGGTCCGGAGCGGCGCTGTCTCGGTCTCCTCGGTCTCGGTGCAGCTCTCGGCGACGGCGCAGAGCCTGTCGCAGGGCACCAGCGAGCAGGCGGCGTCCGTGGAGGAGACGACGGCCAGCCTGCAGCAGCTGAGCGGCACGATCGCGAAGAACGCCGCCAACTGCAAGCAGGTCGAGGAGACGGCGCACCGGAGGACGAAGGACGCGGAGCAGAGCGGTCAGGCGGTCCGGGAGACCGTCGACGCGATGAAGGCGATCACCCAGCGGATCGTGATCATCGAGGAGATCGCGTACCAGACGAACCTGCTCGCCTTGAACGCCGCGATCGAGGCGGCCCGCGCGGGCGAGCACGGCAAGGGCTTCGCCGTGGTCGCCACGGAGGTGCGGCGGCTGGCCGAGCGAAGCCGGGACGCGGCGAAGGAGATCGGCTCGTTTGCCGCGTCGAGCATCACCGTCGCGGAGCGCTCGGGGCAGCTCATCGCGGAGCTCGTCCCGTCGATCCGGGAGACAGCGGAGCTCGTGCAGGGCGTCGCCGCGGCGTCCAAGGAGCAGTCGAGCGGCGTGGCCCAGATCAGCGGGGCGGTGGAGCTGATCGAGCAGGCCACGCAGCGCAACGCGGCGATCGCCGAGGAGCTCGCCAGCACGGCCGCCGAGCTCTCGGCCCAGGCGGAGCAGCTCCAGAACGTGATGGCGTCGTTCCGACTCTCGCAGGAGGGCGACGGCGGCTCGGGCCACAGGCCCGCGGCGCCGGGGCGTCTACCGGGCCGCCACGGGGGCAAGGCGCTGTGGAAGCCGCCGCAGAAGGGCCGCCCGAGCGGCGGCGCATCGAGCAACGGGCGCGTGCAGCACGCGGCGGACGATCAAGACTTCGTCCCGTTCTAGCCTGGAGCGGTCCTCTGCCTGGGGCGCCGCTCAGCGCTTCATGAGCCCCAGGATCACCTGCTCGGTCTGCTCGACGAGCGCCGCCACCAGCTCGGCCGCGGGCCGCGGCCTGGCGAGGGCGGCGCTCTGGCCCGCCCAGAGGGACAGGTGGTCGTCGCGCTCCGCGGCCGCGGCGGCCCGGCGGATGGGCTGGGTGAGCCAGTTCTGGACCGGATACTCCGGCACGTCGGCCTCGTGCGGCGTCATCGCCTCGACGAACTCGTTGACGAGCCCGCGCGCGGTGCGGCCGGAGAAGACCCGCGTGAGCACTGTCGTGCGCGCGCGCGGCGACGCCAGCGCGCGGCGGTGGCCGGCGCTCGCGCCCGACTCGTCGCAGGCGAGGAAGGCCGTCCCGATCTGCACCCCGTCGGCGCCGAGCGCGAGCGCCGCCGCCACGCCGCGGCCGTCCGCGACCCCGCCCGCGGCGACCACCGGGGCCCGCACGGCGTCGACGACCTGCGGCACGAGCGACAGCGTGCCCACCAGCGACTCGCGCACGGGTCGCAGGAACGCGCCCCGGTGCCCGCCGGCGTCGCTGCCCGAGGCCACGATGACGTCGATGCCGGCCTGGTCGAGCGCGATCGCCTCGTCGACCGTTGTGGCGGTGCCGAGGAGGGCGATCCCGCGCGCCTTGGCCGCGTCGATGACGTGGGCAGGCGGGACCCCCATGACGAAGCTGAGGACCTGCGGCCGCGCGTCGATCGCGGCCTCGACCTGCTCCTCGAAGCGCGGGGTGAATGCGCTGGGCAGCTCGGGGTCGGGGAGGTCGAGCTGCCGCAGGATCGGGCGGAGGCGCGCCACGTGCCGCTCGAGCTCCGCGGGCGCGACGGTGGACGGCTCGCCGGGCTGCGGGACCCACAGGTTCAGCGCGAACGGGTGCGGCGTGAGCCGCCGGAGCTCGGCGACGAGCTCGACGATCTGCGGCGGGGACAGGAAGTGGGCCCCGAACGAGCCGAGCCCACCGGCGTTCGAGACGGCGGCCGCCAGCGCCGCCGTGGACAGGCCGCCCCCGAAGGGGCCCTGGACGATGGGGAGACGCAGGCCGAGGTGTCGTGTGAGGCGCGTATCGGTCCACATGGTCGAGCTCTCTCTCTCAGGTGGGGCAGAGGGTCGCGACGTCGACCGGGCACGTCAGGGTGCGGAGCCAGTCGGTGGCGAGCGCGTCGACGGCGGCGGCCCCGGCTGTGTCGGTGGCTGCCTTGATGGCGTCGAGGAGGTCCTGCGTGCGCGCGGCCTTGCCCACATTGGCTGTGTAGAACCCGGCGAGGGCCCGGTCGAGCACGTCGACGCCGATCGTCTCCGCGACCTCGCGGAAGAAGAACGCTCCCTTCATGTAGGGCACGGACGACCAGAGCGGGTGATCCAGGATGTCGATCGCATTGCACGTGTCCGGCAGCGCGATGGCGTTCCTGTCGGCCGCCGGATCGCAGACGGACTGGAGCGTGCATTCATAGTCGGCCCACGCGTCGACGCCGGCCTCCTCGAGCGCGCGGGCCGCGAGGTACGAGGCGGTGCCTTCGGAGAGGATGAAGTCCTCCCAGCAGGCGATGCGCACGCCGTTGCCGAACCAGCCGTGCGCTGCCTCGTGCGCGTTGACCTCCTCGCTGTAGAGAGAGCCGCTCGAGACGTGCCAGAACGGGTGGTGCTCCATGCCGCCGTAGTCGCCGCCGCCCCAGTCGGCCGAGACGGTGCCGACGCTGTCGCCGAAGGGGTAGGGGCCATACGTGGTCTCGAAGAAGTCGAACACCTCGACGAGGTGCCCGGTGCCGCTCGCCGCGTCGGCCTCCTGGCCGGGCAGGTGCCACACGCTCACCCGGGTGCCCGCCGTCGTGGTGCCGAGCTCCACGCGCGTGAGCTCGTCGACGGCGATCGCGGGCATGTAGGAAGGCGCCGCGGCGGGGATGCTCTCGGGGTAGACAGCGGTCATGCCCTCCGGCACCCCGGTCACGCGCAGGGTGAACCGCACGCCGTCCGCGGGATCGGGCTTGCACGGGAAGAGGTTGCCGCAGAAATAGGGCCAGAGGAACGAGACACCCGACCCGGGCATCCACCCGTCGAAGTCTGCGTGGGGCTTGAAGGCGTAGTCGATGATGATCGTTGCGTCGCTCCCTGTCGACGGGACACCGACGTCGAGCTGGCCAGAGCTCACCGCGTGCGCGAGGGCGCCCGACGGACCGGTGACGGACGCGATGTCGAGGTCGCCGATCTGGAAGGAGGCGGCGGTGCTGTCCGACGCGGCGAGCACGAGGGTCGCCCGACCCGTGAGGCTGGCGAGGTCGAGCTCGAGGGCGGTCGACAGGATGTCGCGCGTCCAGTCCTCGCCGGCCGGCGGCGTCGCGTCGCCGCCGCCGGAGCCGCCATCGGAGCCGCCGGAGCCCCCAGCGCCGCCGGAGCCGCCATCGGAACCGCCGGAGCCGCCATCGGAGCCGCCGGAGCCGCCATCGGAGCCGCCGGAGCCGCCGGAGCCGCCATCGGAGCCGCCGGAGCCGCCGGGGCCCCCAGCGCCATCGGAGCCGCCGGAGCCCCCTGTGGACCCAGAGCTGCTGGTCGCGTCAGCGCCGCCGGCGCCGCCGGCGCCGCCGCTTCCCGACGTGTCGTCGTCGCCGCACGCCGCGGTCGCGAGGGTCGCGGTGGTCAAGATCGATAGCCAGAGACGGGGGCGTCGCATGCGTTCGCTCCTGCAACAGGGGGGTGCAGGGTATGCGACGGAGAATCGCGCTCGAAGAAAGCTGCGCCGATTCAGCCGCTCCTCGGGCCGGCTTCTCCCTCGGGCAGCGGGAGCGTGAAGCACACCCGCGTTCCCCGTCCGAGCTCGCTCTCCACGCGGATCGCGCCGCCGTGGCGCTCGACGAGGTTCTTGCAGATCGACAGGCCGAGCCCCGTGCTCTTCTCGCCGCCTGTCGACCGGGTGCTCGTCCTCCGGAACTTGCAGAACAGGCCGCTGATCTCCTCCGGCCGGATCCCCAGGCCCTGATCGTCGATCGTCACCTCCACCGCATCGCCGAGCCGCCGCGCGCGCACCGTCACCGTCGTGCCCGGATGCGAGAACTTGAACGCATTGCTGAGCAGGTTGCTCAGGACCTGCTCGATCCGCTCGACGTCGCAGCGGACCGGCGGCAGCTCGGCGGGCACGTCGATGGCCACCTCGATCGCCTTCCGGCGAGCGCTGTGCTCGTTCAGGGAGACGGCCGCGGCGACGAGGCCGCGCAGATCGGCGTCCTGCATCCGGAGCGCCACGCTGCCGCCCTCCAGCGTCGTGATGTCGAGCAGGTCCTCGAGCAATTGCAGCGTGAACTCGGCGTTGGACTGGATCTTCAGGAGGTGCCGCCGGGCGTCCTCGCTCCCGGCGCCCGCGCCGGCGAGCAGCATCGTCGAGAACCACTGGATCGCCGCGATCGGATTGCGCAGGTCGTGCGCGGCGGTGCCCACGAGATCGTGGCTCCGCTGCTTCAGCGCGGCGAGCTGCTGGTTCTCCCTGTCGAGCGCGTCGACCCTCGCCTCCAGCCAGGAGAGCAGCCGCTGGCGCTCGCCGAGGCGCGCGTGCTGGGAGAACGCGTCCTTCAGGATGCCGGCGAGCCCCGCCGGATCCCACGGCTTGGGGATGAACCTGTACACGCCGCCCTCGTTGATGGCCTGGATCGCGGCGTTCGTGTCCGCGTAGGCGGTCATGAGGAGCCGGACCGTGTCCGGGAACTCGGCCTTCACCCGCGCGTAGAACTCCGTGCCGGTCATGCCCGGCATCCGCTGATCGCTGAGCACGACGTGGATGGGGCGCTCGCGAAGGACCGCGTAGCCCTGCTCGGCGCTCTCCGCGACGAGGACGTCGTAGTCGCGCCGGAGCTCCCGGCGGAGCGCCTTCAACGTCTCGCGCTCGTCGTCGACGATGAGCAGCGCGCCCCGCTCGGCGCCCGCGCGCGTCATCGATCGAGCTCCTTCGGCAGCGTGATCGTGAACGTGCTGCCGACCCCGGGCGTCGACCGGGCGGAGATCGTGCCCCCGTGCTGGTCGACGATGATCTTGTGCGAGATGTTGAGGCCGAGCCCGGTGCCCTGCCCGACGGGCTTGGTCGTGAAGAACGGATCGAAGATCCGGCCGAGGACGTCGGGGGTCATGCCGGCGCCGTTGTCCTCGAACTCCAGGGCGACGCAGCTCCCCTCATCCCGCGCGCGGATCACGACGCGGCCGTTCCCCCGGCCGCGGCCCTCGACCGCCTGGGCCGCGTTGATGAGCACGTTCAGGAACACCTGGCTGAGCTCCGCCGGCTTGCAGCGCAGCCTCGGCAGCTCCGCCCACTCCAGCGTGACCTGGACGCCGCTGCTCTTCAGCGCGGGGCCGGCGATCGCGAGGGTGCTCTCCAGGCTCTCTCTCAGATCGGAGAGCTCCACCTCCGCCTGGTCGAGCCGCGCGAAGGTCCGCAGATCCTCGACGATCTTCTGCACGCGCGCGAGGCCGCCCAGGGTGCCTTTCACGAGGTCGCCCGCGTCCTCGCGCAGGAACTCGAGGTCGATCTCCTCGCGCAGCGTTCGGGCGAGCGCCGCCATGTCCCCGCAGCCCCCGGGGAGGGCCGCCGCATCGAGCGTCTCGTACGCGGCGAGCAGCCGCGCGAACGACTCTCCCAGGGTGTGCACGTTGCTGCGGACGAAGGCGAGCGGGTTGTTGATCTCGTGGGCCACGCCGGCGGCGAGCTTGCCGAGCGCGTTCATCTTCTCCGAGTGGACGAGCATCGCCTGCGTGGCGCGGAGCTCGTCGAGCGACCTCTCGAGCGCCCTCTGCTCGGACACGAGGCTCCGCTGGAGGTTCGTGATCTTCGAGTTGAGCGCGGACACCTCGGAGAGCACGCGCTCGAGCTCGACGACGTCGAACTCGGCCAGGATCAGCAGATCGTCGTCGAGCCGCCAGACCTCCCCCCGGAGGCTGTGCGCTACGGAGCGCTGGTCCCCGAAGTGCAGGATCCCGCGGTAGATGGGCGCGTCGCCGCGCCGCCCCGCCGCGGCGAGCTGCGGGAAGCCCGGGCTGACGAGGCCGACAGGGGCGCGGCCCGGCCCGCCCGCCCCGCCGAGAAGCCGGCGCATGCCGCGGTTCTCGAGCCGCGGCGCGCCGTCGGTCGTGAACACGCCGACCGCGACCGCCATCGCATCCATGAGGTAAGCGCCGGCGAGCCTGGCGACTGCGCCGCTCAGCGCCTGCCCCGGCAAGGGGACGACAGGCGATCGTTCGCCGTCTTCTCCTGTTCTTCGCGGCTCGCGCGGGCGCATGAGAGTCCGATCCTCACCTTCGTTCGCGGCGGAGACCCTCGGTTCTTGGCAGCCCGGCGCGAGGCTCGCTACACCAAACGCACCCCACGCCGGCTCCGCCGCTCGCCCGTCATCCATGTTCCTCCTCGATCGCCGGAGCCCGGGGAAGGGCGGGAGATGAAGCGAGCTCCAGCGCGAGAGGGCCTGGCCGATCCGATCGAGCGCGGGATGCGCGCGGTCGTCTCGGCGGCCTTCCGCCTCTCCGGCGCGTGGGGGCTCGCGCGGCTGCCCATGCCCGCCTGCGTGGCCGTGGCGAGCGGCCGGCTCCAGGGGCGAGCACCTGTTCCGCGCGCCGTGAGCTCGCCGCGCCGGGCGGGCCTCGCGCTGGCGTGCCGTCACGCGCGCGCCGCGAGGATCTCCTGCGCCACGTGGACGGCCCCCTCTGCCGTCGGCGCCGAGCCGTCGGCGCCGAGCTGCCTCCAGAGGCCGTGGACGACGCGGAACGGCTGCCCGCCGACCAGGAGCACGACGTTCCTGCAGCGGCGGTCCTCGCGGGCGGCGGTGATCAGCGTGCGCACGCTGGGGAGGTGCTCGCCGAGCGTGGCCGAGACAGCGAGGACGTCGGCCTGCCGTCGAGCGACCTCGTCGAGCACGTCCCGGGCCGGCGTGCTGGCCCCGAGATAGAACGTGTCCCACCCCGCCATCTCGAAGAAGTCGGCCACGAAGCGCGCGCCGATCTCGTGGAGGTTGCCGTCCACGGAGGCGGCAACGAGCCGGCGGCCGGCGCGGTCGGCGTTGAAGACGAGCGGATAGAGCTGGCTCATGACCGTCTGGGTGACAGCGGTACAGTAGTGCTCCTCGGCGATGCTGATCTGTTGCATCTGCCAGAGCCGGCCGATCTCGTACTGACACGGCTGGAAGACGTGAGCATAGATGTCCTTGATCGGCGCGCCCGCCTCGACGGCCTCGTGGATGATCCTCAGCGCTCGCCCCCGGTTTCCCTGGAGCAACGCGTCGAGGTAGCCGCACGCGACGGCGCCGAGGGGGGCCTCGGGTCGCACGAAGCTCGGGAGCTCGACGCGCCCGGCGGCGAGCCGATCGAGCGCCGCCGCGAGGTACCGGCGCGGCGCCTCGGCGAGGTGCTCGGGGAGCGCGATGGCGATGGCGTCGCCGAGCGCGCCGAGGTGGTTCACGAGCTCCGCGGGGTCGAGGCCGAAGCTCGTCAGCAGCGTTCGCACCCAGTCCGCGTAGTCGCCGAAGAGCGCGGGCGTCCCCGCCTCGACCGCCGCGGCGAGCTGGGCGAGGTGGCGCCGGGCGTCCTCCAGGCAGCGGCCGCGCCGCGCGCCGTGCGCGAGCGCGTCCCCCGGGCGCCGCATGTAGCCGAGCGCGACGCTCATCGGCGCGATGCGCGGCGCCGCGCGCGCGAGGGCCTCCGCCGCCGCCGCGCGCTCGTCGAGGGGCGCGGGCGCGTCGGCGGGGCTCGTCGCGAGCGCGAGCGGCGTCACGATCGGCGAGGCGTCGAGCCGCCGCCGTCCCGGCGCCATCGCCTCCAGCGCGATCGCGGAGAGCGCGGGGGCGAGCTGCTCGCCGACGCCCTCGCGGAGCGCGTCCAGCGCGGCGCCGAGCGCGCTCCGCGGCACGCCGAGCCCCTCGAGGAACACAGCGGTGAAGGCGCAGTACTCGCTGAACTGCTCGGCGCCCGCGGCGCGGAGCGCCGCCGAGAGCGCGTCGATGTGCGCGCCGATGTCCTCGCGGCAGCGCGCGAGGTCCTCTCGCCCGTCGCCCTCGCCTGGCGCTCGCCGCGCTGCTGCCTTGAGCCGGTCGATCGCGGCGTCCATCAACGGCTCGCGGCGAGCGAGGAGCTCGTCCGCCGCCCTGTCGCGCTCTGGGATGCCCATGCGCGCGTATCTGGTGACGCCCGATCGCCGGCGCACGCGCGATATCGCACGAGCTCGCCCGGGGCGTCCCTCGCGGGCGGCCGCCCCGACGGAACGCGAGGGACGCAGCGCGCCGCTGGCGCCGCCGGCCCGCCGCGCTTGAGCTGCCATCCTTCTTCAATGTACGGTCTCCCGCGTCGCCGAGAGACGTCGTTGCCCGGCGCGGGAGCTGAAGAGCGATGGCCATCTCCTTGGTGCGGAACAGCTACGGCAAATCGAGGGTGCGGCTGGTCAAGGTCCGCCGCGCGGACGGGCGGCACGAGCTCACCGACATCGACGTCGACATCGAGCTCGAGGGCGATTTCGACGACGCCTACACGCAGGGCGACAACGGCAAGGTGCTGCCCACGGACACGATGAAGAACACCGTGTATGCGCTCGCCAAGGGGCATCCGGTCGAGCCGATCGAGGACTTCGGCGTCCTCCTGGCCGAGCATTTCCTCGGCGCGCCCCATGCGCGCCGCGCACGGGTCGCGATCGCGGAGAAGGTCTGGTCGCGCATCGACGCGGGCGGCGCGCCGCACCGGCACGCCTTCCTCCGCGCCGGGGGGGAGCGGCGGACCGCGGAGATCACGGCGGCCGCCGGCGAGCTCGCGATCGAGAGCGGCGTCGCGGATCTGCTCGTCCTCAAGACGACCGGCTCGGCGTTCTCGGGCTTCCCGCGCGACCCGTACACGACGCTCAAGGAGGCCGACGACCGCATCCTCTCGACCCTCCTGGTGGCGCGCTGGCGCACCGCGACCCGCGACGAGGCCCCCACGACGACGTGGGAGAGCGCCCGCCGCGCCCTGCTCGAGACGTTCGCCGAGCAGCACAGCCTCTCGGTGCAGCACACGATCCACGCGCTCGCGAGCGCCGTGCTCGAGGCGTGCCCTGCCGTCGACGAGGTGAGCCTCTCGCTGCCCAACAAGCACTGCCTGCTTGTCGATCTCTCGCCCTTCGGGCTCAGCAACGACAACGAGATCTTCGTCCCGGTGGACGAGCCCCACGGGCTCATCCACGCCACGATGAGCCGCGGTGGATGACAGGCGCGCGAGGGGGTTATCCTCTCGCGCCCGATGGCCCGCGAAGCGCCGCCCCCCGCCGCAGATCCGGCCGACGCCGCCGCAGATCCGGCCGACGAAGACGACGGCGCGCTGCTCCGGCGCATCCGGAGCCACCCGCTCCGCCGCTTCCTCGGCCCGCCGCGGTCCTATCTCCTGACGCGCTTCGTCCTGCTCCGCCTCCTCGGCTTCGTCTACTTCATCGCGTTCTTCTCGCTCGCCCGGCAGCTCGGCCCGCTCCTCGGCCCGCGAGGCCTCCTGCCGGCCGACCGCTTCCTCGAGCGCCTCGTCGACATCACCGGCTCGCACGGCGCGGCGTTCCGCCGGCTCCCCACGCTGTTCCTGTGGCTCGGCGCCTCGGACGGCGTCCTCCACGCCGCGGCCTGGGCTGGCGTGGCGCTGTCGCTCGCTGTGTGCGCCGGCGTCACCAACGCGGTCGTGCAGCTCGCGCTCTGGGCGCTCTACCTCTCGTTCGTCCACATCGGGCAGGTCTTCTACGGGTACGGCTGGGAGCACCAGCTCGCGGAGACCGGCTTTCTGGCCGTCTTCCTCTGCCCGTTGCGCGGATTCCGGCCCTTCCTGTCGCCGCCTCCGCCCGTCGTGGTGATCTGGCTGTTTCGCTGGCTCATCTTCCGGATCATGCTCGGCGCCGGCCTCATCAAGCTCCGCGGCGACCCGTGCTGGACCGACCTGACCTGCCTTGTCCATCACTACGAGACGCAGCCGGTCCCGAGCCCGCTGAGCTATTACCTCCACCAGCTCCCCGCGTGGGTGCACGCGATCGGCGTGCTCTTCAACCACCTCGTGGAGCTCGTCGTCCCCTGGTTCGCGTTCGGCCCCCGGCGCGCGCGCCACGTTGCCGGCGTGCTCCTGGTGCTCTTCCAGGGGATGCTGATCGCGAGCGGCAACCTCTCCTTCCTCAACTGGCTCACCATCGTGCCGGCGATCGCCTGCTTCGACGACGGCGCGCTCGGCCGGCTCTTCCCCGCGCGGGTCCGCGAGCGCGCCGCGGCGCTCGCCGGCGAGCTCTCCCCGTCGCGGGCGCACCGGATCGCCGCCGCCCTGCTCGCTGTCCTGGTGCTCTGCCTCAGCGTCAATCCGGTGATGAACCTGCTCTCGCCGCGGCAGGCGATGAACGCGACGTTCGACAGCTTCGGCCTGGTGAACACCTACGGCGCGTTCGGCAGCGTGGGCCGGGAGCGTTACGAGGTGATCCTCGAGGGCACGCGCGACGAGGCGCCGGGGGAGGGGACGCGGTGGATCGAGTACGACCTGCCGTGCAAGCCCGGCGACGTGCGCCGGCGCCCGTGCTTGATCACGCCGTACCACTACCGCCTCGACTGGCAGATCTGGTTCGCCGCGTTCGGCAGCTACGAGAGCGAGCCGTGGCTCGTTCACCTCGTCTACAAGCTCCTCTCGGGCGACGCGGGCGCGCAGCGCCTGCTCGCGAGCAACCCTTTCCCCGACGCGCCGCCCCGCTACATCCGCGCCGGGCTCTACCGTTACAGCTTCACCCGCATCGGCGACGGCAGCGGCGCGTGGTGGCGCCGCGTCCGCGTCGCGGAGTACCTGCCGCCGCTGTCGGTCGACGATCCGTCGCTGCTCCGCTTCCTCGCGGCGTACGGCTGGCTGCCCGCCTCCCGCGCTGTCGCCCCGGCGGGCGACGAGCACGGCGGCGTCGAGCCCGCCCCGTGACGCGGTTTTAACTCAGGCGTAACTATCCAGTCCCGCCCGGCCGGCGCCGTGGCTTGAACGGATCCAACCGCCCCGTCGCGCGAACGAGAGCACATTTCGGTCGAGCGCGTGATCAAGACGCCGCGCAGCGGGCATTCAAGTTGCCGCTGCTCTGGCGTTCTGCACGGGTGGCGAATTTGAACCACAGAGGCACAGAGGCCACAGAGGGGAGAGGGAATTGAATTCTCTGTGTCCTCTGGATCCTCTGTGCCCTCTGTGTCCTCTGTGGTTCCTTCTTCTTCTCATCAATGGTTGGGACGAGGCAGCTTCAGGCTCTCCCCGACCGCTGCCGAGATGACGCAGAGACTCGCGCCGTTGTGTCAGCGGTGGACTCTCTCATTGGATGATTCCATCACGGGCGCTGACCGGCCATTCACGAGGACCTCAGGTGCCTTGTATTGAGAGAAGCAGCGCTTGACGGCCGGCGAGACTCCCCCGTAGGTTGCGATTGACGGTAGGAGGTCACGGTATGGCGGACTTGAGATATCGTCGCTGGCGAGCGGGTCGCGTGCCGATCGTGACGCTCGCGCTGGCGTTCGTTGCCGGGTGTGCGCCCGGGCAGATCGGAACGGGAGGCGCGGGGGAGGACGGGTCGACGTCCGGACAAGGAGGTCCCCAGGACGCCTGCGGGAGCAGCGAGCGTCTCCCCGCGCCGCAGCGGCGCCTGACGCGATTCGAGTACAACAACACGGTTCGCGATCTCCTCGGAACGTCGCAGACCCCCGCCGATCAGTTCCCGGCAGACGAGGTCGCCGGCGGCTTCAACAACAACGCATCGGTGCTCACCATCTCTCCGCTGCACGCCGAGAAATACCTCCTGGCAGCCGAGTCGCTCGCGGCCGAGGCCGTGGCGGGCGACCTCTCGAGGCTGCTGCCGTGCGATGCGGCGGCCGTCGAGGGCAAGGTCGACCAGGAGGAGGCGTGCGCCCGTCAGTTCGTCGAGCAGTTCGGCCGGCGCGCGTACCGCAGGCCGCTCGCGCCGGCGGAGGTCGAGCGGCTCATGCGCGCCTACGGGGCCGGGCGCACGGGCGGGTCGCTGCGCGAGGGCATCGAGGTGGTCATCCGGGCCGCGCTGCAATCGCCGAAGTTCCTGTTCCGCCTGGAGCTGCGCCACGATCTCGACGGCTCCGCGCCGAGGGTGCGCCTCGACCCGTACGAGCTCGCGTCGCGCCTGTCGTACCTCGTCTGGGCGTCGGGCCCCGACGACGAGCTGCTCGCGGCCGCCGAGGCAGGCCTGCTCGAGACCCCCGAGCAGCTCGCCGAGCGGGCCCGCGAGATGCTGGAGAGCCCGAAGGCGCGCCCGGCCATCGCGGAGTTTTACAAGCAATGGCTCAACCTCGGGAAGCTCGAGGGCATCGTCAAGGAGAAGGGCGCGTTCCCCGGGTTCGACGAGGAGCTCGTCGCGGGGATGAAGGCGGAGACGCCTGCGTTCATCGATCACGTCCTGTGGTCGGGCGACCGCAAGCTCTCCAGCCTGCTGACCTTGCCGATCGGCTTTGCCACCGAGGCGGTCGCGGAGGTGTACGGCGTGAGCGTCGCTCCCGGCTCGACGACACCGCAGCTCGTGAACCTCCCGGCCGATCAGCGCGCCGGGGTGCTCACCCAGCCCGCGTTCCTGGCCGTCCACGCGCATCCGGATCAGACCTCGCCGGTCCTGCGCGGCAAGTCCATCCGGCAGAAGTTCATGTGCCAGGAGCCGCCGCCGCCGCCGCCCGACGTCGACCTCAACCCGCCCAAGGGCGACAGGGGCGTCACCGCGCGCGAGCGGTACAACCAGCACGCCTCCGATGCCGCGTGCGCCGGCTGTCACCAGCTCATGGATCCCATCGGCTTCGCGTTCGAGAACTTCGACGCCGTCGGCGCGTACCGCACCGAGGAGGGCGGGCAGGTCATCGACACATCGGGCGAGATCTTCCTGTCCGAGGACATGGATGGCGCCTTCGTCGGCGTCCGCGAGCTGGCGGAGAAGCTCGCCGGGAGCGCGCAGGTCCGGGAGTGCCTCGCGACGCAATGGTTCCGCTACACGGCGGGCCGCTTCGAGACCGCCGGCGACGAGTGCTCGCTCGGCGCGCTGCGCGCCGGGTTCCACGGCACCGAGGGCGACCTCGTGGAGCTCATCGTGGGCACGACGCAGACCCAGGCCTTCATGTACCGCAGCGCGATCGCAGCAGAGGGGGAGTGAGATGAGACAGCGATTGATTTCCCGACGACGGCTGCTCCAGGGCTCGCTGGCGGCGACGGCGGCGATCCCCCTGCTCAACGCGGACTGGGCCCGCGGGGACGAGAGCACCGCGCCGAAGCGCCTCGTTGTGTTCTACACCCCGAATGGCACGCTCGAGTCGCAATGGATGCCCCGGGGCACCGAGACCGACTTCACGCTGAGCCCGCTGCTGCAGCCGCTGGAGCCGTTCAAGGCGAAGCTGCTCCCGCTGCGCGGGATCAACATGGACGTCGTGGTCAACTCCAACATCGGCTCCGAGCACGCGCGCGGCATCGGCGGTCTGCTCACGGGGCGGGCGCTGCTCCGGGGCAACTTCCGGAGCTTCAACTCCAGCAACGCGGGCTGGTCGTCGGGGATCTCGCTCGACCAGCACCTGGCGAACACGCTGAAGCCCTCGACGCTGTTCCGCACCCTGGAGCTCGGCGTCCAGGTCCGCGACCCGGAGGTGCGCGGCCGGATCTGCTACGGCGGGCCCGACCAGCCGATCCCCCCGCGCGAGGACCCGTACGACACCTTCGAGCAGCTCTTCGCGGCCGCGACGCCGGGTCAGAGCAGCGCCGACGCGATCGATCGGCTCCGGGCGCAGCGGCGGACCGTGTTCGACATCCTCGGCGAGGAGATCGCGGAGGTGCGGCCTCGCATCGGCGCGGAAGACCGCATCAAGCTCGACGCGCACATGCAGTCGATCCGGGGCATCGAGGAGCGCCTCGCGGGCAGCAACGGCGGCGCCGCGACGACGGGCTGCGCTGGCCCCGCGCTCGGCCAGCGCATCGACCTCCTGGACGACGCGAACATGCCCGCGATCGGCAAGCTCCAGATGGACATGGCGGCGGCGGCGCTCGCGTGCGACCTCACCCGGATCGTCACGATCCAGTGGTCGTACGCGGAGAGCGAGCACCTCTACCCGTGGCTCGACCTCCGGGGGAATCACCACGCCATCTCGCACCAGTGGGACACCGAGGGGAAGGCGCAGTACTCGAAGATCCACACGTGGTTCGCGGAGCAGCTCGCCTACCTGCTCGGGAAGCTCGACTCGTACGCGGAGGGAGATCGCACGCTCCTCGACAACACCGTCGTGCTGTGGGTCACCGAGATCAGCGAGTCGACGCAGCACGCGCTCACGAACATGCCGTTCCTGCTCGCCGGCAGCGCGGGCGGGGTGTTCCGCACCGGGCGGTTCGTGGATTACCTGGCCAACGGGGGCAAGGCGCGGCAGCACAACGATCTGCTGCTCACGATCGCGAACGCGATGGGGACCAACGACACAACGTTCGGCGATCCGGCGTTCTGCAGCGGGACGCTCCCGAGCCTCACGTAGTCGCTCGGCGCACGCTTCACCGCGCTCCGGCCACGTCACCCTCCGAGGAAGCGCAGCGCGCCTTCCTCCGTGCGCTGATTCGACACCCGTCGAACCAGATTGACGGCCGCTGCGCGCCCGCTATATTCTCTTCGATGGCCATCGAAGCAGATTCTCCGGCGCCCGAGCTGGGCCTCGAGGCGCGCATCGGCGTGCTCAAGGCGCTCGCTGACGCCTCGCGGCTGCAGGTGGTGAACGCCCTGCTGGAGCGGCCTCACTGCGCCGAGGAGCTGGCCGAGCGGCTGGGGCGCGCGCCGTCCACTGTCTCCTTCCACCTCCGGAAGCTCGACGAGGCCGGCCTCGTGACGAAGCGCAAGACCCAGTACTACCTGGTCTACGCGCTGCGCGACGACGTGCTCCGCCTCTCGCTGAGAGAGCTCGTCACTGTGCCATCGGCCGGCGACGGCCCGGCGCGGCGGCGCGTCGAGCGGGCCCGGGGCCAGGTGATGCGCTCCTTCTTCCGCGGCGGCGTGCTGGTGCAGATGCCGAAGCAATGGCGCAAGCGGCGCATCGTGCTCGAGAAGTTCCTCGCCAGGTTCGAGGTGGGCCGGCGCTACAGCGAGCAGGAGGTGAACGCGATCATCCAGGCGCTGTACCCCGACCACTGCACCATCCGGCGGATGCTGGTGGACGAGGGCTACATGGCGCGCGACGGCCAAGTCTACGAGGTGATCGAGGCGGGGACCAGGATGTCCGGGGAGACGACCGAGACGCCCGAGGCAGCGACAGGGACGCCCGGGGTGACGGAGAGGAAAGCGGGAGAGAGCACGATGGAAACGCGCAAGGAGCTGAAGCGGCAGTACCTCGAGACCCCGAAGCAGGCGGGCATCTTCCAGGTCAAGAACACGGTGAACGGCAAGGTGCTGCTCGGCAGCAGCACGAACCTCCACGGGCCGCTCAACAAGCACCGTTTCATGCTGTCCACCGGCGGGCACTCCAACCAGGAGCTCCAGAAGGACTGGAAGCTGCACGGCGCCGACGCGTTCACGTTCGAGGTGCTCGAGGTCGTGCGGCAGAAGGACGATCCGGGCTTCTCGCTCGCGGACGAGCTCACCCTGCTCGAGCAGATATGGCTGGAGAAGCTGTCGCCCCTCGCGCCGCGCGGCTACAACACGAGCACGCGGATCCGCGAGTGAAGCGCCGCGGCGCCTGAGGGCGGGCGACGCGCGGCCGCGTCGACCCGGCGCAGATCGTACCGGAGCGGAACATACCAGTCCGGACATAGCGGGCGCGAAGGCCTTGACAGGCCAGGTTGAAGGCATGGAGATGAGCCTCTGTCTGGAGAGCATCATGCGTCGTTCTTTCTTGTCCCCGGTCCCGTGCCTGCTGGCTGTCGCGCTCGGCCTCGCGTCCTGCGGCGATGCTGGCCAGCCCGAGCCCTCCGAGGGGTCGGGGTCCGCCGGCGGTTCGGCCCCCGGCGTCGGCGCGTCCGGCGGCCCGTCGTCCGGCAGCGGCAGCTCGGCCTCCGGCAGCGGAGGGGCGGCGTCTGGCGGCGGCGCCTCCAGCTCGAGCGCCGGGGCGACGGGCGGCTCGACGCCCGGCGCGGGCGGCGGCCCGGTCGAGACGCCGGCGGATCTCGGCCCGCTGGTCAACGGGATCCAGTGGGCCGACACCGCGGGCAACCCCATCCAGGCGCACGGCGGAGGGGTGATCCAGGTGGGGTCGTATTACTACTGGTTCGGGGAGAACCGGAACCCGGACGGGACGTTCTACGCCGTCTCCGCGTATCGCTCCGAGGACCTGCGTCACTGGGAGTTCAGGAACCATGTCCTGACGATGGACTCGGACGAGGACCTCGATCCGGCGAACATCGAGCGCCCCAAGGTGGTCTTCAACGAGTCCACCGGCAGGTACGTGATGTGGATGCACTGGGAGAACGGGGTGCACTACGGCGAGGCGCGGGCCGCGGTCGCGAGCTCGGACACAGTGGACGGCGATTACACGTACCACGGCAGCTTCCGGCCCCTCGCCGGCAGCGGGGTGATCGACCACGACAAGCCCGGGTACATGTCCCGGGACTGCGGGCTCTTCGTGGACGACGACAAGAAGGGCTATTTCATCTCCGCCTCGAACGAGAACTACGATCTCAACCTGTACCAGCTCACCCCCGATTACCTGAAGATCGACCGCCTCGTCGCGGTGCTCTTCCCCGGCGGGCACCGCGAGGCGCCCGCGCTGTTCCGGCGGAAAGGCACCTATTTCCTGCTGACCTCCGGGGCGACGGGCTGGTCGCCCAACCAGGCCAAGTACGCGACCTCCCGCTCCCTCGCCAGCGGCTGGTCGTCGATGACCAACGTCGCCGACGGCACGACGTTCCACTCCCAGTCGACGTACGTGCTCCCGGTCCAGGGCAGCTCGGGCACATCCTACCTCTACATGGGAGACCGCTGGGCCGGCGCCTGGAGCGGGCGGGTCAACGACTCGACCTATGTCTGGCAGCCGATCGCGTTCCCGTCGGACACCACCATGAGCATGAGCTGGAGCAACACGCTGACAATCGACACGGCGGCCGGCACCGTCTCGGGGGCGACCAACAACTTCAAGCTCATGAACAAGAAGAGCGGCAAGGTGATGGAGGTCGCGGGAGCGTCGTCGGAGGACGGGGCCGCGGTGGTCCAGAGCCCTGACGGCGGCGGGGACAACCAGAAGTGGAGCTTCAACTACAACGGCTCGGGCCACTTCCGGCTGACCAACGTCAAGAGCGGCAAGGTGCTCGACGTCCCTGACGAGTCGAAGAACGACGGCATCGCGCTGAAGCAATGGACGAACCACGACGGCGACAACCAGGCGTGGCTGTTCATCGATACAGGCGGCGGCGATTACCAGATCCGGAACAAGAACAGCGGCAAGCTCATCGGGGTCGTCCAGGGCTCCACCGACGACGCCGCCGCGATCGAGCAGCGGGGGAGCAGCGGCGGCGACGAGCAGCGGTGGCGGATCGTCGTCGCCGACTGACGGACTACGCGCGCGGGCGGCTGCGGCGCGCGAGGGCGAGGAGCCCTGAGAGCGCCGCGGCGAGCGCGGCGGCGCCGCCCGGAGAGCCCGCCGGGCCAGCGGCGCTGCACCCTGCGGCGGCCGGCGCGAGGTCGCCGCCGGTGTCCGCTTCATCGCCTGTCAGCTCGGCGCCGTCGGACGACACAGGCAGCGCGTCGGGCTCGTGCAGGTCGCGGACCGACACCGGCGCGTCGAGCAGCTCGTCGCCGGTGAACGAGGTGGACAGCACCTCTGCGCCGTCCTCCGGCGCGAACGCCGCGGTCGCTGCGAGGCGCGCGGGGGAGCCGCCCGCGCTTGCCGCCTGGAACAGCGTGTTGCCGATGATCACGTACCAGCTCCCGTCGAGCCAGCGCCCGTGCCCGAGGTCCGTGCTGATCTGCTCGGGCGCTCCCCCCGGCCGGCCGATGTAGCGCTTGCCGTCGTTCAGGAAGAGGACCTCGCCGGTGTCGCTGAGGCCGTCGTGGCCGACCCGGAGCTTGACCTGATCGAACGCGCTCGTCGTCGCGAAGTCGCTGATCTGATGCTGCTCGCCGTCGGGGGTCCTCAGCCACACCTGGTTCACGACGCCGTCGGTCTTCAGGAAACCCACGTGGCCCGCGTGCGCCAGCAGCCCGGCCGAGCTGCTGGTGATCGAGTCGCCAAGGAACACCTCGTCTCCCTCCGCCGTGTACAGGTAACTCGAGCTCGCGCGCCCATCCCACCAGCGACCGACGACGTTCGTCCCGTCGGTGATCGGCCGCTGCAGGTTGCCCTCGTGATCCCCGAGGCGCGATCCCCCGGGCCCGACGATCGAGCCGCTCTCGTAGGTCCCGAAATAGATCCCGCCGGACGCCGTGATGTCGGCCTGGAACGGCGACCGGCTGCCCGCGCTCGCCCAGAGGGTCCTGTTCGTCCCCGTGGACAGCGTGTGCGCGAGGGCCCAGTCGTCGCTGTTCGTCGTCCACACCGCCGTGTCCCCGTTCACCGCGTCGAGGCGCGCCGCGCGCGCGACGGTGTTCCGGCTGCCGTTGACCCAGGAGTGGATGTAGCCGTTCGTCGTCTGGTACACGGCCCCGGACGGCGTGAGCGCCCCGTAGACAGCGCTCAGCGGGGCAGTCCCTTCTCCTTGCGTCATCGTCGCGATCCACGTGACGGCCTGCGTGGCGCGGTCGGAAATGCCGAGGCGCCCGTAGTGATCGAGGAAGAGGAACCGCGTGGCATCGACGTCGAGGATGGCGCCGGGGGCGCGCTGGACGACGGTGAGCCGCGGGCTCCGGTCGACGTGGATCGGACCGATCGTCCTCGTGACGGTGCTCAGCCCGTCGCTCGCCTTGATGGTGAGCGTGTACGTCCTGCCCGACGGGATCTCATCGCTGCCGCCCCACCGGGACTCCAGGAGGTAGAGCCGCCCCGCCAGGGACCACCTCTCATCGGTCGAGAACGTGACGTCGCCGTCGGCGCTGCGGAACTCTGCCCGGAGGGTCTCGCACTCGTAGGGTGGCGTCGGGATGCACTTCGCGTCGAAGCGCTGGCCCGCCGTGAGGGTTCCGTTCGGCAGCACGTTCCATCCCAGGATCGGCGGCGCGTGCCGGTGCAGCGTGCGCTGCGCGCTCCCCACATCGCCGAACGTGTTGTACGCGTCGACCGTCAGGACGTGAGGACCATAGGGAAGCGCGCCCCCGAGCTCGCCGAGATCGAGCGACCCCTCGAAGTAGCCGTCTTCCGCCGGCGTGAGCTCGATGATGATCCCTTCGAACTCCGCCTCCACATAATAGATGTCCTCTGGCGACGACGCGGCGACCCGCACCGGGATCGTCTCGCTTTCGATGAACGTGTCCACCTCGATGTCCTCGATCGTGACGGCTGCGTGAGCTGCCTCGGCCGAGAGGGACAGGACAAAGGCAATCGCGGTGCCAACGTGTCGGCGGTAAGCTTGCATGGATCCTCCGTATTTCAGGACGCTTTAGTGCGCCCGCGGTCTCTGTCATTCATTCGTCGGCCGAACGCGCGGAGCCGGAGCGAGTTGCCGAGCACCGACACGCTCGACAGCGACATCGCCGCGCTCGCGAGCACCGGCGAGAGGAGCCACCCGGTCAGCGGGTACAGGAGGCCCGCCGCGATCGGGATGCCGATCACGTTGTAGACGAAGGCCCAGAACAGGTTCTGCCGGATCGTGCGCAGCGTGGCGCGCGCGAGCGCGAGCGCCGTGGGCAGGCGGGCGATCCCGCCGCGGAGCAGCGCCACGTCGGCGGCGGCGACAGCGATGTCCGTGCCGCTTCCGAGGGCGACGCCCACGTCGGCGCTGGCGAGCGCGGGCGCGTCGTTGATGCCGTCGCCGACCATCGCCACCCGGCGGCCGGCGGCCCGCTGCTCGCGCACGATCCGCGCCTTGTCCTCGGGCCTCACCTCCGCGAACACGTCGCGGATGCCGAGCTCCTCGGCGACGGCGCGCGCCGCGCCCGCCCGATCGCCGGTCACCATGGCCACCTCGACGCCGAGCTGCCTCAGGGCCGCCACGGCGCGCCGCGCCTCCTCGGTCGGCCGGTCGGCGACCGCCACGAGCCCCGCGAGCTGCCCGTCGACCGCCACGAACGACGGCGTGCGGCCCTGCGCGGCCAGGCGCTCGGCCGCCGCCTCCAGCGCGTCGGTCGCGACGCCCGCGCGCTGCAGCCACGCCGCGTTGCCGGCGCGCACGAGGCGGCCCGCGACGCGCGCCTCGATCCCGTGGCCGATCTCCGCGCGGAACGCCGACGCCGGCGCGACCGCGATCCCGCGGCCGCGCGCGCCCTCGACGATCGCCCGCGCCACCGGGTGCTCGCTCTCGTGCTCCGCGGCCGCCACGAGGCCGAGGAGCTCCGCCTCGCCGCGGCCCTCCACGGCGACGACATCGGTGAGCTCGGGCCGCCCCGAGGTGAGCGTCCCCGTCTTGTCGAGCAGCACCGTGTCGACGCGGCTCGCGGCCTCGAGCGCCGCGCCGCCCTTGACGAGGACGCCGAGCTCCGCGCCGCGCCCTGTCCCGACGGCCACGGCGGCCGGCGTGGCCAGCCCGAGCGCGCACGGGCACGCGATCACGAGCACCGCGACGAACCGCTCGATCGCGGTGGCGAGGCCGCCGGCGGTCGGGTCGACGGCGAGCCAGCCGACGAGGGTGAGCGACGCGACGCCGAGGACGACGGGGACGAAGATCCCGCTCACCACGTCGGCGAGCCGCGCGATCGGCGCGCGCGACCCCTGCGCCTGCTCGACGGCCTCGACGATGCGCGCGAGCGCCGTGTCGGCGCCCGTCTTCGTGACGCGGAAGGTGAGGGCGCCGCTCTGGTTGAGCGTCCCGCCGAGAACGGCCGCGCCGGCTGTCTTGTCGACGGGCATGCTCTCGCCGGTGAGCATCGACTCGTCGACAGCGGACGCGCCGCGGACGACCTCGCCGTCGGTCGCGATGCGCTCGCCGGGCCGCGCCAGCACGAGGTCGCCGGGCGCGAGCGCGGCCGCGGGCACCTCGTCCACGGCGTCGCCGCGGACGCGCCGCGCGGTCCTCGGCTGGAGCGCCACGAGCCCGCGCACGGCGTCGGCGAGCCGCCTCCGCGCGCGCGTCTCGAGGAGCTTGCCGATCAGCACGAAGGTGACGATCGCCGCCGCGGCCTCGAAGTAGACGGGCGGCGTGTGGCCGTGCGCGGCGTGCGGGAAGAGCCCTGGCGCCGCGACCGCGGCGGTCGAGTAGAGCCAGGCGGCGCCCGTCCCGAGGCTCACGAGGGTGTTCATGTCGGCGGCGCGGTGCCGGAGCGCGCCCCACGCGAGCCGGAAGAACCGTCGCCCCGGCCCGAGGACGACGACCGTCGCGAGCGCCAGCGAGATCCAGCGCCCGGCGGGGCCGTCGAGCGCCGGGATCGCGCCGTGGGACATGGCCACGACGAGCAGCGGCGCGGTGAGCAGGACGGCGATCGCGACGTCGCGCCGGAGCGCCCGTTGCTCCTCCTGTTCGGCCGCGTCCATGGCGGCGGCGCGCTCCTCGGCGGCCTGTCGCGGCGCAGGTCGTGGCCGATCGGCGGCGGCGGCGGCCTCCGGCGCGTCGGGGGTGCCGGGCACCTCGTATCCTGCGTCGACGATGGCGCGGGCGAGCGCGGCCGGCGTTGTCGCCTGCGCGTCGTAGGTGACGGTCGCCCGCTGGGTCACGAGGTTGACCGCCGCCTCCTGGACGCCGGGCGCCGCGCGCAGCGCCCGCTCGACGCGGCGCACGCACGCCGCGCAGGTCATGCCCTGCACCGGGAGGTCGGTCCGGGCGCCCTGCGCCGCGGGTGCTGCCGGCGCTGCCGCGCCCTTCACGCTGGTCGGCTCTGTGGGCGGGGGGATCGTTGCCATGCTTCTCCTCGTGCGAGCGCGCGGCTCGTCGCCTGTGGCCCTGTGCGGACGCGCTGTCGCTCCGGCCACCACGGTCTACCCCAGGAGGTCCCGCGGGGCAGCGGCGCCGTCATGAGGGAGAGCGGCCGCGCGGCGCCGGCGCCTCGCCGGCTGAGCGCGCTACCGCCCGCGGTGCTACGTCCGCGGCCGCACCATGGAGCAGATCCTCCCGGCCCTCGGGGTGAGCGCTGTCGTGTTCATCTCCACGAACGTCGATGACATCCTCCTGCTCTCGGCGTTCTTCGCGGACCCCGCCTTCACCCCGCGCCAGATCGTCGCCGGTCAGTTCCTCGGCATGGCGGCGCTCGTGGCGGCGAGCGTCGCGTGCGCGCTGCTCGCGGTCCGCGTGCCGGAGGGGTGGATCGGCCTGCTCGGCCTGGCGCCCCTGGCGCTCGGCCTGAGGGGCCTGTGGGCGCTCTGGCGGGGGGAGGCCGAGCAAGCCGAGGACGAGGAGGGCTCCGAGGCCAGGCCGCGCGGCGCCGCGTCGCGCTTCCGGGCGCTCGCGGTGGCGAGCGTCACCGTCGCCAACGGCGGGGACAACCTCGGCGTGTACATCCCGCTGTTCTCCAGCGCTCCCGGGCTCATCCCGCTCCACGCGGCTGTGTTCGCGGTCATGACCGGCGTCCTGTGCGCGCTCGGCCACCACCTCGTCCACCACCCGGTCCTGGGCAGCCGCATCCGGCGCCATGGCCGCGCGGCGCTGCCGTTCGTCCTCATCGGCCTGGGGCTCTGGATCCTGTCCGATGCCCTCGTCCTCGTCCGTCAGCCGACCACGGGCGGCTCGCCTCGAGCGAGCTCCGATGAAGCCGCCGCGCTCGGGTGAGCCTCCAGGAGAGGGCCAGTCCGGTTCCTCTCCAATGATCACGCAGCGCTCCGGCAGGCGGCAGAAGGAGCGGAATTTTTCACGTAAGATCGGTTGTCCGCGCGGGCGCTCGCTGCCTGCTGCGGCCAGCAGCGCTGCTTGCTGCAGGCACCACGTCCTGCCTGCGCCAGCCATCCTTCGCGCGTCGGGCGGACCTGGGCCGCCGGGCGTCGGGCTGCCGACTCTCCTCGAAAGCCAGGCGGATCGACGCGGCGAGGGCCCCCTGATTCCGGGCGGCCGTCGCGCCGCTGGCTCGATGGCCCGATGCCTGCTTGTTGCGCGGGCGGGCGAGGCGCCGTCGCGAGCTCCGGCATTCCCGGGCGCCTCGCCGCTGTCCCAGCGTGAACCCCATGTTTCTAAAAAGAAAAGAACCGCCCGTGACCGTCGTCGCGGGGGTGATCCGTGAAATCGCCGTCGCCGCTCCCGCCGTATCGCGGGCCGGGTCGCCCCGCGACGGCGCCCGGCCCGGGACGCTCCCGGCCGCAGAAGAGCCGTTTGCGGCTGCGCAAGCGCGTGAGCGCACAGGAGGCCAGGGTGCCTGTCGCGCGATGTGATGAAGCCGGCCGGCGCGCCATCGATGAGGCGCTCGATCGGGGAGAGGCGGTGGTGCTGCCGATGCCCTCGCCCCTGGCCTACGTGGTCGCTGCGAAGACGGCGGCCGCCGTGAACCGGGCGAAGGGCCAGCCGGACGGCCAGCTCGTCGCCGCGTGGGAGCCGCGCTTCGATCGGATCGCGCCGCACCTCGCGCTCGACGAGGCGGAGCGCCGTCGCCTCGGCTGGCTGCTCTCGGTCGAGCGGGTGACCGCCCTCGTGCCGCAGGACCGCGACGCCGGCGCGCCGGGCTGGCTCGCGCCCGCCACGCAGTACGGCATGACGCTCCTCTTCGGCGTCACGTGGGATCCCATCGCCTGGCTGCTCGAGCGCCACGCGCCGCTGTTCGTGAGCAGCGCCAACCGCCCCGGCGTGCCGTCCGCTACCGATCTGCGACAGGTCCTTGCGGGCTTCGGCCCCGAGGTGTGGGTGCTCGACGGCGATTCCCTGCGCGAGCGCGCGCGCCCGCACGCCTCCACGACGACGCTCCGCTTCGTCCCCGGCCGCGGCTGGGAGATCCACCGGCACGGCATCCACGACGCCCTCCACGCGGCCGCCGCCCGGAGCGACTACCTCGCCGACGTCCTCGCCCGCGCCGACGCCGCCCTCTTCCGCAGGCCTGGCCCCCGCCGGCACGACGGCCGGGGAGGGCGCCATCCGAGGCGCTCGCGATCCACGGAGCGCCCAGCATTCCACCGCGCTTCCGGCCCCCGCGGATCGAGGCTCCACGAGGTCTAGGACCTCTCCTCCCGAGCCCGCACGATCCGGCGGCGCGCTGCGCCGCGCGACGAACAGGCGCTCCTCGGGCCGCGCAGCCCGCGTCGCGCCCTCTCCCCGCGCTACGACTCGCTCGCCGTGACCCCGTGCCGCCGCAGGAGCTCGCGCAGGTGGTTCCTGTCCATCCGCCCCGCCCGCGCCGCGTGCGACAGGTTCCCCCCGTTCGCGCGGATCAACGCCTTCACGTACGCCCGCTCCCAGCGCGCCACCGTGCGCTCCTTGGCCTGGCGGAACGAGAGATCGAGGTCGTCCGGGCGGAGCGCCGGCTCCTCCTCGCCGCCCTCTCGTGGCGCGGCGCCGCCGTGCTCGCCGATCGCGGGATCGCCCGTCAGCACCGCGCGCTCCACCGCGCTGCGCAGCTCGCGGACGTTGCCCGGCCAGTCGTGATGGACGAGCCGCTCCACGAGCTCGGCCGGCGGATCCGCCCTGTCCGCGAACTGCCTGTAGTAGTGCGCGACGAGCAGCGGGATGTCCTCCCGCCGCTCGCGCAGCGGCGGCACCCGCAGCCGGACCACGTTGAGGCGGTAGAACAGGTCCGAGCGGAACGTGCCGCGGTTCACCTCCTGCCGGAGATCGCGGTTCGTCGCCGCGATGATCCGCAGGTCGAGCGGCACGGGATCCAGGCTGCCGATGCGCCGGATCGACCGCTCTTCCAGGGCGCGCAGCAGCTTCGGCTGGAGGTCGAGCCGCAGCTCGCCGATCTCGTCGAGCAGCACCGTGCCGCCGCGCGCCGCCTCGAACGCGCCGGCGCGGGCCTGCTGCGCCCCCGTGAAGGCGCCCCGCACGTGCCCGAACAGCTCGGCCTCGATGAGCGTGGGCGGGATCGCGCCGCAGTCGATGACGACGAACGGGCCCGCCGCGCGCGGGCTCTGCTGGTGCAGCACCTCGGCGAGCAGCCCCTTGCCGGAGCCGGTCTCGCCCTCGACGAGCACCGTCGCGTCCGACGCGGCGATCCGCGGGATCATCGCGAAGAGCCGGCGCATCGCCGTGCTCTGCCCGAGCACCCGGCCGGAGAGCACCGCGTCCCCGAGCGGCTCGCGCACCTCCTCGGGCAGGTGATCGAAGCGCAGCAGCGTCTGGCCCACGCCGAACGTGGCGCCCGGGGTCAGGTACGCCGTCCCCACGCGGAACCCCGCGAGCGTGATGCCGTTCGTGCTGTCGAGATCGCGCAGCAGGTAGCCCTTCGGGGTCGCCGTGATGACGCAGTGGTGCCGCGACACCGACGGGTCGGTCAGCACGAGGTGGTTGCCCGCCGCGGTGCCGATCGAGATCTCCGGCGCGTCGGCCGCCTGGACGGCGCCCTGATCCGGGCCGTGCACCACCTGCACGCTGAACCTGCCGAACGCCACCTCGCTCGGCCGGACCTTCAGCACGGTGGTGGCATCCGCGCCTGATGTGGGTATCGGGGTGCTGCTCACCTGCATGACGTTACCATGGTGGACCTCGCGCGCGCGGCGTCCCGGACGCCTCGCCCCCGCGCGCTGGCCCGCGCAGGCAGGTGCTGATGCCTGCCCCAGGCAGCACCGGCGGTGGATTTTTGCACCCGCGCTCGCAGCGGCTCGCGGCCGCGGGGCGGACGCCGGGGTGCGGAGCGAGGCGGAGCCCCGAGGGAGCTACGCGCCCGCCAGCAAGCGCATCGCCCCCCCGGCCGCCGGGGTCCCGGCGGCGATCTCCAGGCCGGCGAGCGCCTCGGGCGAGGCGAAGACGCCCTCCTCGGTCCCCTCGGGCGCCCAGCCGCCGACCTCCGCGAGCGCCCCGCCCAGGAGCTCGCCCGAGGGGCCGACGAGCAGCTCCCCCGCGTGGACGCTGAGGCGCACGTACACCCTGGGGTCGCGCCCGGGCCGCCCCGCGAGCCGCCGGAAGATCCCGAGCGCCGCGTCCACGGCGCGGCGGCGCGCCTCCCTGTCGGCGGCCGCCTCGCCGGGGCGCTCCGCCGTGAAGAGCAGGCTGTTGCCTGTCTCGGCCGCGGGGGACAGCCCGGCCTCGGACAGCTCGGCGGCCACGAACGGCAGGATCGCCTCCAGGTCCGCGAGCAGGCGATCGTCCGGCGGATCGAGCGCCTCCGGGGCGGCGCCCACCTCGGCGTGGACGGCCACGCCGGGGCGGGCGCGCGCGCCGGGCGCCGCCTCGACGACAGCGCCGCGCGCAACCTCGAGGGCGCCGCGGAAGTCCGCGAGGAAGGCGGCGGCCGTCGGGGGGCGCGCCGCCGGGTCCTTGGCGACAGCCCGGAGGAGCACCTCGTCGAACGCCGGCGAGAGCCGCGCCTTCGCGCTCGGGCGCGGCGGGCTCGCGTACAGGTGGAGCTGGCGCAGGAGCGCGCCCAGATCCCCGGCGAAGAGCGGCTCGCCGACGAGCATGCGGTAGGCGAGGGCGCCGAGCGCGTAGACGTCCGCCCGGACGTCGACGGCGTGGCCGAGGAGCTGCTCGGGCGAGACGCACGAGGGGCTCCCGACGACCTCCCGCGACGAGGTCAGCGACGGCCCGGGCGCGTCGAGCAGCTTGGCCACCCCGAAGTCGAGGAGCACCACCCGGCGGCGCCCGCCCTCCTCGAGGAAGACGTTCGAGGCCTTGAGGTCGCGGTGCACGACGGCCTGGGCGTGCGCGGCCTCGAGGGCGTCGCAGAGCGGCTCCAGCACCGCGAGCGTCTCCTCGGGCGACAGGCGGCCGCGGGCGCGGAGGTGCTGATCCAGGCTGATCCCGGCGAGCAGCTCCATGGCGTAGTAGGGGCGCCCGTCCTCGAGCTGCCCCTGCTCGAAGACCTCGACGATGCCGGGGTGCCGCAGCCGCCGCACCGTCTCCACCTCGCGCTGGAAGCGGACGACGACGTCCGGCAGCACGCTGAGCTCGGGGTGCAGCACCTTCACCGCGGCGAGCGCGCCGTGGACCGCGTGCGTCGCGCGGTAGATCACGCTGAAGCCGCCCGCGCCGAGCGGCTCCTCCAGCACGTAAGCGCCCGCCCGGGCCCCGGGCGGCAGCGCGGCCACCGCGAGCTCGCCGACGATCACCGCCGGGGCGGACGGCACGGCCAGCGTCGCCAGCGCCGTGCGCACCGTCGGATCGACGCGAGACCCCGCGCCGGGGAGGGTGTCGGGGTCTTCGCTCGCCATCGACGGACCGACCGACGGTACCATAGGGGGGCGGAGCGCAGATCCCTCTCCGCCCTGCCCCAGGGAGCCACGACGTGTCCCGCTGCCCAGTGTGCCACCGCCGGCTCCCCCCGACGGGCGTTTGCCCCCGCGACGGCGGCTCGCCGCCGCCGGCGGCCGAGCGCACGCCCGAGTCGCCGGGGCGGCCGCGGGTCCCGGGCTTCCTGGTCGACGGCCTGCTCGGGCAGGGCGGCTTCTCGGCTGTGTGGGCCGCGCGGCGCGAGGCGGACGGCGCCCGCGTCGCCCTCAAGGTCGGGCGCTCGGCGCGCGGGACGATCCAGGCGCGGTTCCGGCGCGAGGCGGGCGCGCTCCGGCGCGTCGGCCCGCCGCACGTCCCGCGGGTCCACGGCGAGGGGCGGCTCGACGACGGCCGCCCCTGGATCGCCATGGATCACGTCCCCGGCGAGACGCTCGCCGAGGCGCTCGCGGCGCTGCCCGGGCCCCCGGAGCCGGCCTGGGCGGCGGCGCGCGCCGCCGCGCTGCTCGACGCGCTCGCGGCCGCGCACGCGCGCGGCGTCGTCCACCGCGATCTCAAGCCGGAGAACGTGATGCTCGCGCCGCCCCGCGCGGCGGCCGCGCCGGGCGCGGCCGCCGCGCAGGCCCCGGCGGCGGGCGCCGCGCGCGCTGTGCTGCTCGACCTCGGCCTGGCGCGGCCCGCCGGCGCGTCGCGCCAGGACGACGAGGGCGAGATCACGCGCGGGGGCACGATCGTCGGCACGCCCGAGTACATGGCGCCCGAGCAGCTCCGCGCCGGCGCCGCCGTCGACGGGCGCACGGACCTGTACGCCTTCGGCGCGATCCTGTTCGAGCTGCTCACCCTGCGGCCGCCGTTCGTGGGGGACACGGGCGCTGTCGAGCACGGGCACCTCGCGCTCCGGCCGCCGCGGCCAGGCGAGCTCGCGCCGATCCCCGAGGCCCTCGAGGCGCTCGTGCTCTCGTGCCTGGCCAAGGAGCCCGACCGCCGGCCCGCGAGCGCTGCCTCGCTCCGGCGCGCGCTCGAGGAGGCGTGCCCGCTCGGCGCCGCCGACGACGCGGAGCCGACCCCGCGGTCGTCGCCGATCGCGCCGGGGCCGCCGTCCAGCGGCGGCAGGCTCCTCGCCGAGGGGCTCCAGCCGGCCGTCGTGCTTGTCGCCGAGACAGGCGCCGCCACGCCGCCCGTGATCGGCGCGCTCACGAGCCGCAGCGGCGTCTGCGTCCGGCAGCGCGGGCGCCGCTACGTCGCCGTCTTCTCGGCCCGCGACGCCGAGCACCCCGTCCGGCTCGCGCTCGCCGCCGCGCGCGAGCTCGTCGAGCGGCACGGCGCCCGCGCCGCGCTCCACCTCGCGGGCGTGATCATCCGCCCGCGCGACAGGGGCGCGCCCGCCGTCTACGGCGCGGCGGTGGATCGCCCGGAGACCTGGCTCCCCGCCGCCCCATGGACCGGCGTCACGCTCACGAAGGAGCTCGAGCGCGCCCTCGCCGAGGCCGAGCCGACCTCGACCCCGACGTCGCCCCAGGCGGCGCGGGCGCCGGAGGGCGACGCGCCGCCGATGGTCGGGCGCACCGACGCGATCGCGGCGCTCGAGGCGAGCGCTGCCGCGGCGTTCAGCGGCGCGTGCCCGGCGCTCGTCACGGTGCTCGGCGACGCCGGGCTCGGCAAGACCCGCGTCGCGGCCGAGGCGGCCGCCGTGGCGCAGCGCCTGCGCCCCGACGCCGCGGCGCTCGTTGTGCGCGCGGCGCAGCCCCTGCCGGGCGAGGCGAGCAAGGACACCGCGGAGATCCTGCGCTTCGCGCTCTCCGCGCCCGCCGCGGCGCCGGCCGACCCCCGCGCGTTCTGCGAGGCGCGGCTCGGCCCCGAGATCGGCGCCTCGACCTTCGCGTCCGTCGCCGCGGCGCTCGGGTGGGCGCTTCCCGGGGCCGCGCGCGCCGCGCCCGCCGCGACGCCCCACCACGTGGCGCGGGCGATCGCCGAGGGGCTGCGCCGCCGCGCGCGCCGCGCCCCTGTCGCCGTGATCGTCGACGACGCGCAGTGGGCGGACGTCACCGTGCTCGACGCGCTCGAGGTCGCGACGCTCGACGGCGCCGGGGTGGCGCTCTGGGCGGCTGTCGTCGCGCACCCGCGCTTCGAGCGGCTCCGCCCCACCTGGGGCGCCCGGACGCAGCGCGCCGACAGGGTGACGCTCGCCCCGCTCGACGAGGCCGCCGCGTCGGAGCTCGCGGCGCGGCTCCTCCTCCCCGCGGCGTACCCCCCGGCCGACGTGCTCCGGGGGCTCGCGCGCTGGGCCGGCGGCAACCCGGGTTGCCTCGCCGCGATCATCCGGTCGCTCAAGCAGGCCGGGCTCGTGCGCCGCCGCCCCGGGGGCGGCGACCACTGCGTCGAGGCGTCGGCGCTCGAGGGCCTGCCGGTCTCCCCGGCGTGGCAGTGGCTGGCGATGCGCCAGCTCGGGGCGCTGCCGCAGGAGATCGCCGCGCTCGCGCGGCTCTGCGCCGTGCTCGGCGAGTCGTTCACGCGCGCCGAGCTGGAGTGGGTGCAGGACGCCGTCGACCGGGTCGGCGGCGCCGGGACGCCCGTCGACGCGGGGTACGGGCTCGGCGTGCTCGTCGAGCGGGGCATCATCGCGCGCGGCGGAGGCGGCGACGGCGGGGCGCGGGGCGCGCGCGGGGACGCCGAGCGGTGGTGGTTCCAGAGCGGCCTCTTCCGCGACGCGGTGTACGAGACGCTGGATCCCGAGCACCGCGCGCAGATCCACCGGCACGCGCTCGCCTTCTGGCGGGCGCGGGTCGAGCGCGGGCGCCCTCCGGCGCGGCCGGGGCCGGAGGAGCTCGAGCCGCTGGCCCGGCACGCGGCCGCGTGCGGGGCGGGGGAGGAGGCGGCGGAGGCGCACCTCCGGCTCGGGGATCTCGCGTTCGCGCGGCACCGGCACGTCGAGGCGGAGCGCTGCTACACCGCCGCGCTCAAGCTGGCCGGCGACGGCGATCGCCGCGGGCGGGCGCGCGCGCTGGCCGGGCGCGGGAGGATCCGCTACCGGCTGCACCTCATCGAGGAGGCCATGGCCGATCTCTCCGCGGCGCTCGAGCTCGCGGGCTCCGACGCGGACGCCGAGCTGCGCGCGGACGTCCTGCTCGAGGAGGCGACGGCGCTCGACTGGACGGGCGCCTACGAGGCGTCGTCGGCGCGCGTCGCGCTGGCGCGGCCGCTCGTGGAGCGGGCGGGCTCGCCGCGGCTCTCGGCGCGCCTCTGCGTGGCCGAGGGGCGCACGCGCCTGCGGCGGGCCGAGGTCGCGGAGGCGATCGCGCTCCTCTCGGAGGGGGCGTCGCTGGCCGAGTCGGCCGGGGACGAGGAGAGCCGGATCATCGCGCTGGTGCTGCTGTCGACCGAGCTCGCGCACGCGGGGCGCTTCGCCGAGGCGGAGCGGCGGGCCGAGGAGGCGATCGCGCTCTGCGAGCGCGCCGAGGACCTGCCGCACCTCTGCGTCGCGATCATGAACCGCGTCGTGCTCTGGACGCTGAAGAAGGATCTGCCGCGCGCGACGGCGGATCTCCGGCGCGCGATCGCGCTCGCGCGGGAGATCGGCAACCCGTGGCTGGAGCGCGTCGCCACGTACAACGTCGCCGAGCTGCTCTACTGGAGCGACCAGCAGGACGAGGCCCTCTCGCTCGCGCGCCGCGCGCACACGCTGGAGCGGCGGTTCGTGGATCGCCCCGTGCCGGACTGCTCGCTGCTCCTCGCGCGCATCCTCGCGGCGCGGGGGGAGCTCGACGAGGCGCGGCGCCTGCTCGCGTGGATCGCCGGCGCGTGCCCGCCGGAGCCGTCCGCGAGGGCGGCGCACGGGTGCTTCCTGCTGCTGCGCTGCCTCCTCTCGGACGACGCCTTGGACGGCGTGCCGCGCGCGCCGCGCGCGCTGCTGCTCGGCGGGCTCGACGAGGCGGAGCTCGAGGCGGGCCCGTTCCTGTTCACCGACGAGCTCCTCGAGGTCCTCTCCTGGCGCGCTCGTGCGGCATTACGCCACGGTCTCGTCGAGGTCGCCGCCGCGAACCTGGATCGGGCCGGCGGGCTCCTGGCCGAGCATCCGGCCTGGCGGGCCCGCTTCGACGCGCTGGCGCGCGGCCTCGATGCGCTGCGCGCTGCAGGGCGCGGCGGCTGAGCTCGCGACCCCGGCGACCGATCGGGCGCGGCACCGGCTCGGGATTTGCTTGTGCGCGGTGCGAGTCGCACGCACGTGCGCCTGAGCTGGAGGACGATGCATGCTTCGCGTACGGGTCAACGCTGCCGGGGTGATCGGGTTCTGCTGCCTTGCCGTCGGGTGCGGGGCAGCGCCGGCGGATGAGGGCGAGACGATCCTGGCCGCGGAGCAGGGGATCATCGTGATGAACGGCCTCGATCCCGCCTACTTCTGGGAGCCCTCGACGCAGCAGGCGCTCCGCGCGCTGGCGCGGGCGCCGCTGGCGGACGCGATGCGCGGCCCCGGGGCGGCCGTGCTCCTCTCGAAGAGGGAGGGCAGGCACCTCCTCGAGCGCGTTGTCGCCTGCGCGCTGCCCGAGGGGGCGTCGCTGGAGACTTCCTCGGGTCCGTCCTTCGTCGGATCGATCGGGCTCGCGCCGCGGTGGTCCTCCGCGCCGCTCTCGGACGCCGCCGCGCGGCGCTGGATGACGGCTTGCCTGCTCCAGTCGCTGAACGCGACGGGCGCGCACGTCGCGGTCCGCATGACCGGCGGCCACCCGGCCCTCGCCGACGCCCCCGACAGCGAGGCGGCGGAGTACACGGTCCGGGACGCGATCATGTTCGGTGATCTCTTCGACCAGGTCCGGCCGACCGCGTTCGCCTGCGCCGACAACGCGCTTGTCGACGCGTGCGGCGTGGCGCTGAGCGCGAGGACGATCGAGCGCATCTGCGGGCAGTCGCGCTCGTGCGGGATCACCGTCCTCGGCCACTGCGACGCTGTCTGCGACCGGGACCGCGCGGGCGCGCCGACCTGCGGCGCGGGCAGGGCGGTGTACCCGGAGTCCATCGCGTCGCGCCTGGAGCCCCTCGTGGCGCTCTCGGCGGGGGGCCTGAGCTGCGGCGTCCTGGATCTGCTCTCCGGCCTGCTGTAGTGCCGCGGCGAGGTGCCTGGCCTGCGCCTGCCGTTGCCCGGCTCCTCGTCACCCCGTGTCCGGCCGATCGACGCTTCAGGCAGGCTCCGCCTCGACGTCCTGCGTGACGGTGACGCCCGCCTCCCTGTACGGCGCGAGCACCTCCTTCGACACGCCGCGCTCCGTGAAGAGCCACGTCAGCTCGCTCAGCGGGGCGACGACGTACGCTGACGCGGTGCCGAGCTTGTCCGCGGTGGCCAGCGCGACAACCTCGGCCGATGCCTCGACCATGGCCCGCTTCACGTACGACTCGTCCAGGTCCACTGTCGTGATCCCGAACGTCGGATCGAGGGTGCACACGCCGAGGTAGCAGAGGTCCGCCCGGATCTGGCGCACGCCCGCGATCGTCACGGCGTCGGCGGCGGCCAGCGGGGCCTTGCGCATGCGCCCGCCGAGCAGGACCACCTCGACGCGCGGGTGCTCGGAGAGGGCGACGGCCACAGGAGGGCTGTTGGTCACGATCGTGGCCTCGAGATCGCGCGGGAGGTGGCGCGCGACGGCCACGTTGGTCGTGCCGCTGTCGATGAACACGACCTGCCCCGGCTTGATCAACGTGGCCGCGGCCCGCGCGAGCCCCTCCTTCACGCGCGGCCGCTGCCGCTCCCGCGCGGGGAAGCTCGGGTTCACGCGGGCGAGCGGCAGGCCGCCGCCGTGCACGCGCTGCAGCAGCCCCTCGCTCGCCATCTCGCGCAGGTCGCGCCGGATCGTGTCCTCCGAGACGCCGAACGCGCGGCTCAGCTCCGCCGCGACAACCTTCCCATCACGTTCCAGCACCGCGAGAATTTCCCGGCGCCTTTCGGCCACCATCAGGCCCGAGCTGTCTGCTTGGTTTTGCACGATTGTTCCTGTTTGTGCACGAAGCTGCTTGCGCCGGCCGCGACCGGCTGCATGATTCTTCCCTGATGTTCACGATAATGCACGAAAGTTCGGAGGAGCCCTCTGCTCTCTCCACGGCGCGCGCCCGGCGCGCCGTCTCGATCATGTTCGTGGCGAACGGCATCGCCTTCGCTTCCTGGGCCGCGCGGGTCCCCGCTGTGCGCGAGCGGCTCGGGCTGCGCGACGGCGAGCTCGGCATGGCCCTGCTCGGCGTGGCGGTCGGCGCGATCCTCGCCTTCCGCGCCGCCGGGCCGCTCATCGCCTGCGTCGGGAGCCGGCGCGTCACCCGCGTCTCGGCCATGCTCCTGTGCGCGGCGCTGCCCCTGCCCGCGCTCGCGCCGTCGTTCGCCGCGCTCGTCGCGGCCCTCCTGCTGCTCGGCGCCAGCAACGGCCTCATGGACGTCGCCATGAACGCGCAGGCCGTCGAGGTCGAGCGGCGCCACGGCCGCCCGATCCTCGCCTCGTTTCACGGCATGTTCAGCCTCGGCGGGCTGATCGGCGCGGCGCTCGGAGCGCTCGCGGCCGACCGGGCGGTGTCGCCCGCGGTGCACCTCCTCGCGGTCGCCGCGTTCCTCGCCGTGACCGTCCTCGACGCCGGCGGGGCGCTCACGGCCGACGCGCGCCCCGAGCCCGCTGTCGCCGCGGGCGCGGGCGCCTCCGGGGGGAGCCCCTCGACCCGGCTCCTCCTGCTCGGCCTCATCGCGTTCTGCTCGTCCGTTGGCGAGGGCGCCATGGCCAACTGGTCGGCCGTCTACCTCCGCGACGAGCTCCACACAACCGCGGCCGTGGCCGCGACCGGCTACGCCGTCTTCTCGCTGGCGATGCTCGTCGGGCGGTTCTCCGGGGACGGGCTCACGCAGCGCTTCGGCGCCGGGCGGCTCGTGCGCGCGGCGGCGCTCCTCGTCGCGGGCGGGCTCGGCGCGGCGCTCGTCGTCAACGTCCCGATCGCCCTGCTGCTGGGCTTCGGGTGCGTGGGCGCCGGCCTTTCCGTCGTCGTGCCGCTCGTCTTCCGCGCCGGGGCGAGCGCGCCCGACGTGGCGCCCGGAAAGGCCCTGTCGACGCTCGCCACCCTGTCCTATGGCGGCTTCCTCGTGGGGCCGCCGCTCATCGGCCTGCTCGCCGACCGCTTCACCCTGCGGGGCGGGCTCGCCGTCGTCGTGGCGCTCGTCCTCGTGATCGTCGCCCTGGCCCCGGTGGTGGCGCGCGGACCTGCCGCCCGCTCGTCCGCCGTTCGCCTGCCCGCCGGACGCCCGCAGGCGATCAGGGCGCACTGACCGCGGACGTCGCCCGCATCGAGCACCCTGCCCGTCAGCGCCGGGAAGAGACGGGCCGGGAAGAGAGCGCGATGGTCGCGGTCGCCTGCCAGCCGGGCAGACGAACGACGACGAGGCTGAGCGGCCGCTCAATCCGACATCCGTTCCATGCGCTGGAGGATGGTGTCCAGGTTCCATGTCTCCGGCTTGTGCCGGGGAGGGAACTCCTGGAACGAAGCGATGAATTGCTGCGCGAGCTCGATGGCCGGCGCGATCACGAAGGCGTGATCGATGCGCCACTTGTCGTACAAGATGCTGCCCAACTCGGCCCTCTCGAAGGGATCGGCCCGGAGGTCGACGAGCTTGGGCAGCCGGAGCGGGACGAACGGCTCCTGCCAGACACCCAACCCGCTGGCGCGCTGCTCGGCAAAGACGATCTTCCAGCGATCGTAGCGGAGGGCGACGAGCTGCCCCTCGTCGTTCACGTAGAAGAACGCGCGCCGCGCGCTCGGGCCTTGGCCGGAGAGCAGCGCCAGCTGATCGTGGCCGTCGAGGTGGACCTTGAACGTCCTGTCGCCGGCGCGGCACCCCTCGAGCAGCCGCTGCTTCACGTCGCAGAGCCCCGCCGCCGCCGCCAGCGTGGGGAACCAGTCCTCGGACGCGATGAGCGAGGTGTTGACCTGACCGGGGGAGATCACGCCGGGCCAGCGGACGAGGCAAGGCACGCGATAGGCCCCCTCGTACTGGGTGTTCTTCTCGCCCCGGAACGGCGTGGTACCGCCGTCGGGCCAGGTGAACGCCTCGGCGCCGTTGTCGGTCGTGTAGATGACGAGGGTGTCCTCGGAGAGGCCGAGATCGTCGAGCTTGCGCAGCAGGCTGCCGACGTGCCCGTCGTGCTCGACCATGCCGTCGGCGTAGATGCCGAGCCCGGTCTTGCCCTGCGACTCCGCCTTGAGGTGGGTCCATATGTGCATGCGCGTGCTGTTGAACCAGACGAAGAAGGGACCCTCGGACCTCTGCGCCCGCTCGATGAAGTCCACGGCAGCGGCGAGGATCTCCTCGTCGATTGTCTCCATGCGTTTCCTGGTGAGCGGGCCCGTGTCCTCGATCCGCTGCCCGCCCTGACCATCAGCCCAGGCGTGGAGCACGCCCCGCGGCCCGAATTTCGCGCGGAACTTCGGGTCCTGGGGGTAATCCGGGTTCTCGGGCTCCTCCTCGGCGTTGAGGTGGTAGAGGTTGCCGAAGAACTCGTCGAACCCGTGCATCGTGGGCAGGTGCTCGTCCCGATCACCGAAATGGTTCTTGCCGAACTGCCCGGTGGTGTAGCCGAGCTGCTGGAGGATCTCGGCGATGGTGGGATCTTTGTCGCTGATGCCTCGCTTCGCGCCCGGGATCCCGATCTTGGTGAGGCCGGTCCGGAGCGGCGTCTGGCCCGTCATGAGCGCGGCGCGCCCGGCCGTGCAGCTTTGCTGTCCGTAATAGTCGGTGAAGAGGACCCCTTCTCGCGCGATACGGTCGATGTGGGGCGTCTCGTAGCCCATCATCCCTCGGTTGTACGCGCTCAGGTTGAACCAGCCGATGTCGTCTCCCATGATGATCAGAATATTCGGCCGATTCTTGCTTCCCGCGCGCGCGCGGGCATTGCCATGCAGGCGTCTGGGCTTCTGCCTCATGTCTCCACCAT
Organism: Sorangium sp. So ce176; assembly: GCF_051519835.1. NCBI lineage: Bacteria > Pseudomonadati > Myxococcota > Polyangiales > Polyangiaceae > Sorangium > Sorangium sp. So ce176. Next base: position 5,498,580 of record NZ_CP150371.1, on the reverse strand, counting down.
GGGGCCGGACGCCTGGCGCTGGGACCCCACCGTCGAGGGGAATCAGACCTCCGAGTCGCAACAGAACGGAAACCATGAGCCCCGTCAAAAGCCCGGCGGCGGAGAGGACCACGAGCCCGGTCTGCAGGGCGCAGGTGCCTTGTCCGGAAGTCGAGCGGTTCGCGAAGGGCCGTGTCGCCTGCTGCGCCCTGGGCCACCGGCCGGGCGATCAGCGCTTGCGCCACACAGTCGCCAGCCACGGCTGCTGCGCGCGCGGCAGGCCTGCGGGCCGGTAGTAGTGCTCGATCTCCTCGAACCCTGCGGTCGTCACGTGGTCGCGCCAGCGCTCGAGCGACCAGGTACAGGCGTACCGGTCGCCGGACCACCCCTCCCGGTCGTCGCCGCGCGGGTTGGAGCTGAAGAGGACGCCGCGCGGGCGGAGCGCGGCGTGGAGCTCGCGGAGCACGCGCGGCAGCTCGGCGCTCGGCACGTGGAACAGCGACGCGTTGGCGAAGATCCCGTCGAAGCGCTCGGCCCCGAGATCGAGGCGCAGGAAGTCCTGGTGGAGCACCTCGCAGCCCGCGTGCCGCCGCGCCATCTCGACGAACCGCGCGGACCCGTCGAGCCCGACGGGGACGTGCCCCTCGGCGCGGAACGCGGCGAGGTCGCGCCCAGGGCCGCAGCCGAGATCGAGGATCGTGAACGGGCCCGGTCCCTCCAGCGCCGCGAGCAGGGCGGCGCGGTTCTGTGAGACGTCGTGATCCCGGGTGCCCTCCCAGAACGACAGGGCGTGATCGTCGTAGTGACTTACGGTCCTCGCGGTGAGGCGAGCGGTGTCGTCGTCGCGCATGGCCGCAGTGTGGGCCGGGCGCGCCCCGTCGCAAAGGAGCTCAGGCGATCGACCGGCCGGGCTGCGTCACGCGGCGGTGAGCCAGGCCTCGAGCTGCTCGGTGAACCGGTCCGGTGCGTCCATCATCAGCCAGTGGCCGGTCCCTCGCAGCACGGCGGCCTCCAGCGCGGGCCTCAGCACGTGCAGGCTGAACGGCCGCGCGTTCGAGGGGGCGATGATGGCGTGGGCGCGGGAGCCCGGGGCGGCGAGGTAGCGGTCCAGCGTGTCCACGGCGGGGAAGTCGATCATGCTGCGGTACATGCCGAGCAGCCGGTCGCGCGGCGTGACGGCGAGGCGGCCCAGCACCACGTCGCGCGTCGCCGGCGCGCTGCCCACGAGCGCCCCGTCGAACCCCGCGCGGGTGGCGCTGCGCCAGTCGTCCGTCTCGAACGCGGCCTTCAGGGGCGAGAGCTGCTGCTCGCGGATCTCCGCCGGGAGCTGCGTGAAGTCGCCGGGCGGGTCCACGAGCACGAGCCGCGCGACGCGATCCGGATGGCCGGCCGCGGCGGCGATGGCCACGAGCGTGCCGAAGCTGTGGCCGACGAGCGCCACGCGCGGAAGGCCCAGGGCGTCGAGCACCGCGAGCACGTCGGCCGCGCACGCGTCGGGCGAGTAGTCCGCGTCGGGCGGGGCCTCGGACGCGCCGTGGCCCCTCAGATCGATGGCGAGGGCGCGGCGCCTGCCCGCGAGGTGCGCCAGCGGCGCCTCCCAGAAGCCGACGTGGCCGACCATCCCGTGCACGAGCACGAGCGGCAGCGCCTCGCCCGCGGTTCCATCGCCCGCGGCCGGATGATCGACGATGTGGAGCGCGCCCGCAGGGCCCGCGACTGTATGAGAAGGCATGTGCGTCAGCTACCTCGGTGCGTGTGGCCGCGTGAAGGAATCGTGGTGCGCAGCGACGGCGGAGCGTAGGCGAGGCCCTCGTCCTGGGCAACAGGGCGCGCTTTTCGTCGGCGCGGTCGCGCGCGACCGCGACCGTGCGCAGCCACGTCGGTCCATGCGCGCCCGCGAGATCCGTGAGGAGGTCCGCGTGCGCGTCGCGGCGCTCCTCCCGCGCGAGGGGCGGGGCGCGCCCGGAACATACGCGACGTCTGGATAGCGATCGATCGAGGCGCTCCACCCCAGGGCGCGCCCGCTGAACGTGTTTCCGTCGGTGCCATCGCGACGTGGCGTTGATGGCGTGGCAATCGTTGCGCTGGTACATTCTGTTAACATCCAGCGAGACGCGTGTTCGCCGCGATTCTTCGTGGACGCTGCGGAGCCAGGCACCGGCGAGCCCCGTTCTGCCCTGCGCAGCGGGACAATGTGTCTCGGTGGCCGTGAAGCGCGCGCCTGGCCGGATCCGCGTTGCTCTCGGAGCATGATCGCGATCCGGCTGAATTCACCCCTCGCGAGCGGGCGCCGCCGCTTCCGGCGGGGGTTGGACCGCATCTTGCTGAATACGAGGGGGATCGATCGTCCGCGCTGCAGCAGCGCGGGTGGGCCGAGGTCGGTGCACGATGGGTAACGGGGTGGGCTCAGAAGCGGCGCCGAGAGGCGCGGATCGAACCTTGAGCGATCAAATAGATAGAGTATACGCTGTGCATCAACAAGGGATCAACGACAGGAGAGGAGGCGGGCGCGGCCATCGCGTGCGGCGCAGCCGTTGCCTGTCACAGGCCACGCGTCATCGAGGAGGAGATCATGCGCACCGATTCACTCAGATCAGGCAAATCCGTGTGCCCACGGCTCGACCCTGAGTCGCTCCCCGACGCCGAACGCTATCGCCTCTTCGGCGAGGAGCTCGACGCGCTCAAGCAGCGCACCTTCGCGCGGATGGGCAGTGACGACGTCGCCTACGTTCGACGGCTTGATCACTTCGCGCGCAGGATGGAGCTCGCCGGGCGCGTGCTCATCCATGTCAGCCTGGAGCCGGTCTCGTTCTTCCTCGGCGTCGGCGCGCTCTGGGTCAACAAGCAGCTCCAGGCGACGGAGATCGGTCACAGCGCGCTCCACGGCGCGTGGGATAGACTGCCCGGCGCCGAGAAGTTCACGTCCAAGACGTTCCGGTGGGACACGCCCGTCGACGAAGAATCGTGGCGACGCGGTCACAACGTGCGCCATCACGGAAATACCAACGTCGCCGCGAAGGATCCGGACATCCACTTCGGCCCGGTGCGCCTCACCGAACAGACGCCGTATTCTCGGTGGAACCGCTGGGCTGTCCCCTTCACATTGGCGTGGATATTCCCGAACTTTCTCTTCGTCATCGGCTCACATGTCGCCGGATTGAACGATGTCTTCTTCGACAATGGCCGGCCCGAGAAGCTCGACTTTCTGCCCGACCGATCGAAGGAGAGCGTGCGTGGCGCATGGAAGCACGCGCTTCGCAAGTACGTGCCATATTATGCCAAGAACTATTTCTTCTACCCCGCGCTCGCAGGACCGTTCTTCGGAAAGGTGCTGCTCGGCAACTGGCTCGCCGAGACGATGCGCGACGTCTACTCGGCAGCCACGATCTTCTGCGGCCACGTTGGGGGCGACGTGAAGAGCTGGCCGGCAGGAACACGCGCGCACGGGCGCGGCGAGTGGTACGCCATGCAGGTCGAAGCCACGAACGACTTCGAAGTGAGCCTGCCGGTGTCGATTCTATGCGGCGGCCTGGACCGGCAGATCGAGCATCATCTCTTCCCGACGCTGCCCCCGTCGCGCTTGCGCGAGATCGCCCCCGAGGTACGGGCCATCTGTGAGCGGTATGGCGTCAATTACAAGACCGACACGTGGGGAAGAACGCTGCGCAAGGTGTTCTCGCACATCGCGCGGCTCTCGCGCGAGGGAGGTGTTCGCGAGGTGGTGCGCGCGATGGCGTGAGTCGGGTGCGCCGCGCGCGGCCAGCGCCTCACGCCGCCGGCAGCCTCGGCAGCTCGATGGAGAAGACGCACCCCTTGCCCGGCAGATCACGCACGCCGATCTTTCCGCCCATGGCCTCGACGCCCTTGCGGCAGATGGAGAGCCCGAGCCCCAGGCCGGTTCGATTGGCGCTCCGCTGCTCGAAGGGGCGAAACAGATCCTCGCACTTGCCCGGCGGCAGGCCGCCGCACTCGTCCTCGACCTCGATCAGGACGCGCTCGGCGGTCGCGGTCGTCCGAAGCGATATGTGGCCGTGAGGGCGGCTGAACTTGAACGCGTTCTGGAGCAGATTGCCGAGCGCGGCCAGGAGGAGCTGCGGATCAGCGTGCACGTAGACGCCCTCTGCGACAGGGGGGGCGGTCAGCGAGATGCCGCCGACGCCTGCTCCCAGGGCAGCCTCGACCACAGCCTCCCCGACGATCTCGGACACCGAGACGCGCTGGCGCTGCCCGAGTCCGGATTCGAGGCGCACGCCGGCGAGCGAGTTGTTGATGAGGTCGCGAAGCGCCCGCAGGCTGCGGCCGAGCATGGCGCCGGTGCTCCCGCTGGTGCCGACCGTCCCCGCCTGGAGCATGGTGAACGAGAGCATCGCGACGGAGAGCCGGTTGCGCAGCTCGTGCGCGAGGACGCCCAGGCGCTCCGCGCCCTCGTAGGCGATCGACGCGTCGCGCTGGCGCTCGTACTCGGTGACCGCGCCGGCGATGGCGTCATCGAGGCAGCGGTTGAACGTGTTGAACTCGTCTGCGGTGATCGGCACATCCCTCTCGCTGGCCAGCTCCGTGACGACCTGGCAGACGTCTCCGTAGCCGTGGATGACCTGGCTCACGGTGAAGCCCATCGCGAGCAGCTCGCCGCCGTGTACGGCTGCGCTCGCCTCGATCGCTCCGCTGTCGAGCGTGGCGAGGCGCAGCCGGTCGATGAGCTGACCCAGGAGGAGGGGCACGCCGTTCTTCAGCTCGGCCTCGGTCGGCACCGGGGTCGTTCGCGCGGCGACCTTCGACCGGGCGCGGCGGATGATCTCCTCGGTGCTCGAGGTGAGGAAGGCATGCAACATGGCGCCAATATACTTCCTCCACGCCGTGTATGCTGGTGAACAGCGCTCGCGCCGAAAAAATCCGGCAACGCGGATGGGGCCGCTTGTCTCCAGAGGCCCTCGTGCAGGGCAACACGGCGGCTCGGCGCCTCACGGCGCAGCAGCGCGCGCGCGGGCGGGGCTCGTCGGCAACTCCGCGGCCAGGCTGCTCACGACCTCGGAGAGCTCGGCGGCGACGACGGGCTTCGTGAGGTACACCTGGAAGCCGGACGCGAGCGCCCGCTGGCGATCCTCGCGCCGCGCGTAGGCCGTGATCGCGATGGCCGGGATGGCGCCGCCCGCGTCCGGCGCGAGCGCGCGCACCTTGCGCATCAGGGAGAAGCCGTCCTCGTGGGGCATCCCGAGATCCGAGATGAGGATGTCGGGCCGGAACTCGACGAGCGCCCGGAGCGCCTCCTCTACCGATCGCACCACCCGCGGCTCGACGCCCAGCTCCCGGAGCATGGCGCCGGCGATCTCGCCGGCGTCGTCCTCGTCGTCGACGACGAGGACGCGGAGCCCGTCGACGCGCCGCCCGGGTGCCCCCGGCGGCGCGCCCTCGGGGGCCGCGCTGTCGCGCGACCGGGCGAGGCCGTCGCTCACCGCCTGCGCGGGGCCGGCGACGGGCAGCACGACAGCGAACGTCGCGCCTCGCCCCTCCCCCTCGCTGCGGGCCGAGATCGTCCCGCCGTGCAGCTCGACCAGGTGGCGGACGATGGCGAGCCCGAGGCCGAGACCGCCGTGGCGGCGCGTCGTGGAGCTGTCGGCCTGGCTGAACCGCTCGAAGACGAACGGCAGGAAATCGGGGCGGATGCCTTGCCCCGTGTCGCTGACCTCGATGCGGAGATCCGCGCCTCGCTGCGCGACCGAGACGCGCACCGCCCCGCCCGCGGGCGTGAACTTGATGGCGTTGGAGACGAGGTTCCAGCACACCTGCTGGAGACGCGTTGTGTCGCCCAGGATCCGGGCGTCCCGCGCCTCGACGGCGAGATCGAGCGCCACCCCCTTCGCGTCGGCTGCAGGGCGCAGGGACTCGACAGCAGCCCCGATGACCGCGCCGGGGTCGAGGAGGTGCCTGTCGAGCCGCACAGTGCCGGCGATGATCCTGGACACGTCGAGGATATCCTCGATGAGCCGCGCCTGAGACCGGGCGCTCCGCTCGATGGCCTGCAGCCCGCGCGCCTTCTGCTCGGGCGCGGCGTCCTTCGCCAGGAGCAGGTGCGACCAGCCGAGGATCGCGTTGAGCGGCGTCCGCAGCTCGTGGGAGACCGTCGCCAGGAACTCGTCCTTCAGCCGATTGGCCTCCTCCGCCTCGGCGCGCGCGCGGCGCTCGCTCGCGAAGAGCGCCGCGCGCTCCTCTTCCGCCCGCTTGCGCGCCGTGATGTCGCTGAAGTGGACGGCGATCCCGTCATGGAGCTGCACGACCATGATCCGGAACCAGCGGCGGCGCTCCCCCTCGCCCCAGGGCAGCTCGACGTCCACGGGATCGCCCGTCTCGACAACGCGCGCGCACCGCGCGAAGAGGTCGTGTCTTGTCTGCTCGCCCGGCAGCATCTGGAGAAGACCCCGGCCCACCAGGCGCTCCGGGGCGCACTCCAGCATGCTCGCCGCGGCGGGGTTCACGTACTCCCACCGGAAGTCCACGATGCCGCCCTGCGCGTCCCGGACGGCCCAGAGCGTGACGAACCCGTCGAGCGAGTGATCCTGAGCGATCCGCAGCCGCTCCGCGCTTCGCGCGGCGAGCCGCCTCGTCCTGTGCAGGTTCTCGGCCATCAGCGAGCTCATCACCGCCGTTACGATGAACGTGCTGAGCTGTACGGCGCTGTGAATCGGGGGGGGCGCGAACGATTGATAAGGAATGAAGAAGAAAAACCACACCATGAAGCCGCAGATCGCCGTCGTGATGAGCCCGGCGCCGAGGCCCCCGAACCAGGCGCTCGCCACGACCGCTGGAAAGTAAATAAGGAACGGCGCCTGGTCTCCCAGCAGCGAGCGGGCCACGAACTTCAGCGTGAGGGCGAAGACCGCGATCAGCACGGCCGCGCCGTACCGCACCGGAGCGGAGCGCCTCCTGGTCAGCGTGCTCGCGATGCGCGGACTCGGGGGCACGGGCATGTGAGGTGCTTAATCCTGTCTTGCCGCCCGGTCGAGCTGCGATGTCGCCGCGCCGGCGACCGGGCAGGGCCGCCGAGCACGAGGGCTGGCTCCCTGCGAGGGCCCCCGTCCTAGCGGGGCGCAGCCAGGACAGGCGCCCGCGGCGCCGCTACGCCTCGGCGCGGTGGAGCTCCTGCACGAGGGCCGCGAGCCCGGGCGGCGAGGACGTGAAGTGGATGCGCACCACGTCGTCGGCGCGCGGGTCGAGCTCGATCACCTTCGCGTGCAGCTCGCCGCCGAGCTGCTCCGCGAGCGCGACGGACGGGTGGAGCTGGAGGTTGGTGAAGGGCGCGGGGCGGGGGTGTAAGCGCAGCACGGCGCCGAAGGGCGAGAGCCCGAGGATGTAGGCGGACTGCGGCTCGCCCTCCACGCGCTTGCCGGCGAGGCGCGCGCACACGACCGGCAGCGGCGACGAGAGCGGCAGGATCTCGACGCGCCGCTCGGGCAGGTAGAGCCGCTCGGGGTTGTCGAGGCCGAGCACCTCGTGGACCAGCACGCGCGTCGAGAACCCCTTGACGGACAGCGCGTGGCTCTGGCCGAGCAGGAGGCCCGTGCCGGCGGCGCGGCGCGTGCCGTCCGCGATGAGGATCTGGCGGCCCACCGTGCACGACTCGATGCGCGACGTCAGGTTGACCTGGGCGCCGACGACGCCGTATTTCGTGCGCGCCTCGGAGCCGATGTTGCCCACGACGACCGGGCCGGTGTTGAGCGCGATGCCCATCTGCAGCGTCGGCAGGCCCTCCGCGCAGTTCCTGTCGTTCACCGCGTCCATCGCGAGCTGCATCTCGATCGCGCAGGCGACCGCGCGGCGCGCGTCGTCGCCGGTCGAGAACGGCGCGCCGAAGAGCGCGAGGATCGCGTCCCCGATGAACTCGATGATCGTGCCGCCGCGCGCGATGATGATGCGCGCCATCTCGCCGAGATAGCCGTTCAGGAGCCGCATGACGACCTCGGGCGGCATGTTCTCGGTCATCGTGGTGAAGCTCCGGAGGTCCGTCATCATGATCGTCACCTCGCGCTCCTCGCCGCCGAGGAGCTGGGCCTCGGGCGAGGAGAGCAGGCGGCTCACGACCTCGTCGCTCAGGTAGCGGCCGAACGTCTTGCGGATGAACTCGCTCTTGATCGACAGCTCCGCGGCGAGCTGCGAGAGCTGCTCGCGCGAGCGCTTCAGCGTGAGCTGCGTGTCGAGGCGCCCGAGCAGGATGTCGAAGTCGATCGGCTTCGTGACGTGATCGTTGGCGCCGAGCCGGAGCGACTCCACCACGTCCTCGCTCGCGCCCCGCGTGGTCACCATGATCACGGGCAGCTCCGCCTGCGACCGGCTCTGCCGCAGCGCGGAGAGCACGCCGAGGCCGCTGATGCCGGGCATGTTCACGTCGAGCAGCACGGCGTCGAAGCGCTCGCGCGCGGCCAGGCCGAGCGCGCGCGGGCCGTCCTCGGCCGCGATCGCGCGGAAGCCGTTGTTCTGCAGCACCCGGCAGAGCACGTCGCGGTTGCCGCGGCTGTCGTCGACGACGAGGATGGCGCCGCGCCCGCCGCCCTCGAGCTCCGCGTGGAGCGCCGGCTCCTCGTGCGGGGAGGAGGGGACGCTGACCTTCACGCTCGAGGGCGCGTCGTCCTCGCCGCCCCCGTTCTCCATCGCCTGGACGATGCCGAGCAGCTTGCGCGAGGCGAGCTCGATGTTGCGGATGTCCTCGATGTGCTGCGGCGCGACCTTGCCCTGCAGCGACGCGACGAGCAGGCGCGTGTAGCCGAGGATCTGGTTGATGGGCGTGTACGGGTCGTGCCCGCCGCCGTGCGGCTCGTGGAGCCGCTGCGGCTCGCGCCGCGCGGCCGGCGCGGGCTGGTGCGCGGCGGCCGAGGCGACGGCGGCCACGCGCCTGCCCGGCGACGAGGCCGGCGCGTGGCCGCGGCTCGTGTCCTCGAAGCGCGACACCTCCGGCACGCGCGAGCTCGGCGGCTCGGGCGGCTGGGTCGTTGGCAGCGTGGCGGGCGTCGCCTCCGCGTCCCAGGTGGCGAACGGATCCTGGGCCGCGAGGCCGCTGCGCGCCGCGGCGGCGGCCACGGCCGCGGCGCCCGGCCGATCGCGCCAGCCGCGCGCGTCCTGCGGCGGAGATCCGACGAGCGGCGCGAGCGGCCCGCTCGGCCGGTCGCGCCGGAGGCGCGCGTCGGTCGGGAAGTGGCTGCCCCGCGCGGGGGCCGGCGCGTGCTGCGGGGGCGGGAGCGTGCTGCCGCCGCGGTTCGAGGGCGGCGCCGGCGGCAGGCAGCTGCTGTTGCTGCGCGGCGGGTGCGGCGCCGGCGGCAGGCAGCTGCTGTTGCTGCGCGGCGGGCTCGGATCCGGCGAGCTCCCTCGCGACGGCACGGGGCTCATCGGTGCCTTCTTGTGCGCGTCCTTGTCGGAGGGTGATCGGCTCATAGCTCCGGCGATTCTACGCTTCCGGGCGTCCGGGCGACGACGGATGACACCGCTGCTTCACTTTTTATCGCACCCCGACGCCCGATCCACGGCGGGTGGATCTCGTCGGCCGGCGTTCCTGCGACCCCGAGAGCGTCCAGGCCGTCCTGGTGAACGGTTTCAGTGAGCCGGCACCCCGGACGAGAGACTGTATCTCGCGCCAGGAACCAGCCCTTTTGTCGCATCGCGTGATCCGGGGGCGCGCCGGCTACCCGACATGCGCGGCGAAGCCCCGCTGCCCGAGGGCGATTGTCGAGGACAAATGAAACACATTTTTTGAAGGCGATCGTCACTCGGCCTCCCGCGGGCCTCGCCGGCGGGCGCCTCGCGGCGCTCGTGGTGTCCGAGGCGCCCGTCGTGAGGGGCCGGCTGACGGCGGCCACGAGAGGGACAGCCGCGGCCTCGCCAGGCGACGTGGCCCACATGCGGACCCACTCCAGCGCTCCGGAGCGGCGGCCCGTCGTCGCGCGTGTGGGCAGTCGAGCGCGGCCGTGGCAGCCGCGCGCCGCCCCGGCGAGCTCATCCCACCCGGCGCGCCGGAAGCTGCGGCGGATCGCGCGCCGGGCGCACGACAAGCATGCTTGTCTCCGGCTTCCCCACCTGATCATCGGGCGGCGCACATGCGCGCGCTGGAGGAAAGGCAGCTCGCCAAATTAATCCGATCGCGCCCGCGCTTCGTGGAGTAGCATCGCTCAACTCGTCGACGAAGGGGCAACATGCACAAGGCGCGCAAGAACCTCACCCATTTCACGATGGACGGCTTTCACGGCTTCCGGAGCCGTTTTGATGACGTGAAGCTGGCTCAAGAGCTTCTGGAGGAGGTGCCCGGCGTGCTCCGGCTGAAGCCGGTGATGCCTCCGTTCATCCTCCCCTACTACAACGGCGTGGTGGCCGAGGACTGCGGCATCAGCGCCTTCGTGCTGCTGCTCGGCGGCCATCTCACCATCCACACCTTCAGCTTCCGCGAGTGCTTCTTCGCCGATCTCGTGTACCCGGGGGCGTTCGATTCGCAGCGCGTCCAGATGATGCTCCAGACGACGCTGCCGTGCCGCAGCGTGTTCACGCAGACGGTCGATCGCGGCGAGGGGGGCGACCTGCAGGAGCGCAGGGGGCACGAGGTGGTGAGCCCGGACGCCGACTTCGGCCCTCACCTCTTCCTGCAGTTCAGCCCGTACCGCGGGCCGACCTCGCTCGACACGCTCTTCGACATCTTCGACAGCCTGCCCGCGAAGATCGGGATGACCCCGATCATGCGCCCCTTCGTGGTGAAGACGGCGACGCGCGATGGGACCCCGGTGATCAGCGCCATGGTGATGATCGCGGAGTCGCACATCACGCTGCACATCTTCCCCGACAGCGAAGAGGCGTTCTTCGATCTCTTCAGCTGCAAGTTCTTCGACGTGGAGCCGGTCGTGCGCGTGCTCGCGGAGCAGTTCGGCGGCAACGTGACCGACCAGGTGCTCGTCCCGCGCGGCCAGCGCTACCTGCAGCTCCGGACCGAGCGCCCGCACGTGATGAGCCACGTGAACCAGTGGCTCGCGGCCTCGCACCCCGGCGTCTACGCGCGCATGCCGGGCGACGGGGGCCCGCTCGGGCCGAAGAGCTCGAAGGGCTGAGGTCGAGGCGCGCCGCCGCCGGCGGCGCGGCCTTCACGAACGCCGAGACAGAAGGGCCGAGCTCGCGCGCGGCGCCGCCGGCGCCGCGCTCACAGGTACCTGTAGTTCGACCTCGTGTACTCGCCCAGCCACGGGGCGTCGAGGAGCGCAAAGGAGCTCTCCTCGGGCCCGGCCCATCGGAGGATCCCGATGCACCCTGGGTTGAGCCGGTGCGGCTTCAGAAAGCTGACGGCGTTGAGCTGGTAGCTCTGCGTGTCGCCGGTCGCGGCGAGCGGCTGTCCCGGCTCGTGGTAATGCCCGGCGAAATGATACCTCGGCCGGAGATCGCGGAGCAGATCGAGCACGTCGCGTGAGCCGCCGTCGTCATAGCGGGGGTGGATGGCGGCGGCGGCGCCGTGCGGCGGCTCGTGCGAGAGGAGCACGTCGATGCGCTCCCCGCGGGAGCGAAGCTTGCGGACCTCGGCCGCTGTGTAGTGCTCCGAGACGGGATCCCGGCCGGGCCGCCCGCCGTCGGAGATGCCGCCCAGCCCGCCGATCGTGATCCGGTGCGGGCCGCGGCCGAAGGTGAACCGGCCGCCGTTCGGGAGATAGAGGATCTTCTCGCGCGCGTCGACAGGCACCGGCGCGTCGGACCCGGCGCCCGCCTCGTCGAGGAACTCGAAGTCTTCGTGATTGCCCCTGATGAACACCGTATCAGCGGCTATCCGTCGATCCGCCGGCGCGTCGGGCCCGAAGAACGCGTCGGGCTCCGGGCCGCCCTCGTGATAGACGGCGAACCCCAGCTCGTCGGGGTCGCTCTCCGCGAACCGCTTCGTGGCGCGGTCGAGCCGGAACGGGGGAGGGAACGCGCCGAGATCGCCGACCTGGAGGATCAGATCGAGCGCGCGGCCGGTCTCCCGCTGCCAGCGCCCGAGCAGCCGATAGGCGAGCGTGAGGTGGCCGTGAACATCGCCGAGCACGGCGATCTCGAGGGGGGCGTCCGGCGTCATGAGGGCGCGCAGTATAACGCCGCGTGCGCCGGCCGGCATCGGGGACTCCCGCATCGAGCCGGTCGAGCAGCAGCACTGCATTGCTGTTCGTCGACGCGCACCGCGATGGCCCGCGCGCGGCGGGCGCGGACTCGATGGAGCGATCGGTGCGCTCCTGTGCGCTCATCTGCCGACACGAGCGCCTGTGCGACGTCCGTCCATGTCGCCAGGAGACCCGGTTGTGATGGCTTGAAATCGACGCGGTCCCGCGCGGTGCGGTCAGCGGCGTCGAGGTGATGGATGAGGGGCGGAAGAGCGCGTGTTCCTCTTGCGGAGTCAATGGATGAGGCGTACTGATCTATGACGCGAGTTTCGGCTGGAGCTGACAGACACACCGGCTCGGGCCTCTTCAAGAAGGAGTAGCAGAGGTATGCCCCTGCACACGGGACAGATGGTGACCCCTGCGCTGCGGCTCGTTCGCATCCTGCGGCGGGGCGGGATGGGGAGCATCTGGGTCGCCGATCGCCTGCCGCTCAGATCGCAGGTGGCCGTCAAGTTCATGTCGCCCGAGCTCGCGGACGACGCTGGGTACGTGGAGCGGTTCCGGCGGGAGGCGGTCGCCGCGGCCCAGATCACGAGCCCGCACGTCACGCAGGTACTCGACCATGGGCTGACCGCCGAGGGCATGCCGTACATCGCGATGGAGCTGCTCCGCGGCGAGGACCTCAGGGCCCGCATCCGGCGCCTTGGGAGGCTGCCGCTCGGCGAGGTGGCCCGCATCGTGGCGCAGACGGCGAAGGCGCTCGGGCAGGCGCACCGGCTCGGCATCGTCCACCGGGACATCAAGCCGGACAACCTGTTCCTGACCGAGGTGGACGGCGAGACCTTCGTCAAGGTGCTCGACTTCGGTATCGCCCGGCGAGCCCGGGACATGCGCGTCACCTCGACGGGGAGCGTCGTCGGGACGCCGCTCTACATGAGCCCGGAGCAGCTCACCTGCTCGAAGGATCTCGATCTCCGCGCGGACCTCTGGGCGCTCGGCGTCGTCGCCTACCACGCGATCACCGGGCGAGTCCCGTTCTTCGCGGAGACGATCGTCGGGCTCACGCTCACCGTGCACGCCGGCCAGTTCACGCCGCCGAGCGCGCTCCGGCCCGAGGCGCCGCCGGCGCTCGACGACTGGATGCGGCGGGCGTTGCAGCTCGACCCGAACGCGCGCTTCGGGTCCGCCAGGGAGATGGCCGAGGCGCTGGAGCGGGCGCTCTCGTCGCGCCGGAGGAGCGCCGGGCCGCAGGGCACGGCGACCCAGGACACGGGCGCGGAGGCCCCGGTGCAGGCGCCTGTCGCGAGCGCGCAGGACACAGCGGTCACCCTGCGCCACCCCGCGCCGGCGCGGCTGCCGATGCCGCTCGCGGACACCGATCCGTGCGAGGGCGACGCCCCCGAGCGCACGACGACGGTGATGATGACGACCTCGAGCCGCAAGAAGAAGCGGCCTGCGGCGCGGATCGCCACGGTCGCCGCCCTCGGCGCCATGCTCGCCGGCGCCGGCGTGTACATGGCGGCCCGGCACGTCGCGACAAGCACCGAAGGCGCCGCGCTCGCCGCCGACAGCGCCGCGCTCGCCGCCGTCGCCGTCGCCACCCGCAGCGCCGGCTTGCCGGGCACCGCCGAGGCGACGCTCCTCGCCAGCGTCGTGGACGCGCCGCGGCCGCTGCTCGCGCCGGGGCCCCCGGAGCCGGCCGAGATCCCCGCGACACGGCCCGATCCGGCGCCGTCGACCGAGAAGGCGCGGCCGGCCCCGAAGAAGCCGACAGCGCGCCCCACGCGCTCCCCCGGGCGGACCAAGACCGCCCCGTCGGCCGGAAGGGTCACCCGGCGCATCAAGCCCTTTCCTCGTCACGACATCGCCATGCACCGGTGAGGTCGCCTCGGCCTTCTCCGGCGCACGACGTCCGCCTACGGCGGTGATGCGCGCCCCGGCATGGCCAGGATGCCTCTCGCCGACGTCACGCCTCCGCGGCCCAGCCCTCAGCGTTGCGTCGCCGCGCGCAGGGCCTCCGCTGTCGCCTGATCCGCGGGGAAGAACGACTCGACAGCGAGCTCGGACAGGGTGACGTCGATGGCGAGCGCCGGATACGGCTCGTGGCCGGCGAGCACGAGATCGATCGCCTTGCGCGCCGCCGTGAGCGCGGGATCGTCGAGGCTGCGCTCGGGATAGAGCGGCGCATACCCCGCCGCCACGAAGCAACCCATTACCTGGGAGGTAATCGACCCGATGCCCGCCACCCAGGATGGGGCATGCGTCAGGGGCGCTGCGGACAGCCGGCGCGAACGCCGCGTCGGCCCTCCCGATCAGGCCCAATCCACCCAGGGGCGATGAGCCCCGGAATGCAACGAAAGGAGCCCACCATGTCGTTCCTGTCCTCTCCACTCTTCCTTCGCCGCGCCCTCCTCGGCGGGCCGCCGTCCTCGCGGTCGTCGTCGCGAACGCGCTCTGGGTGATCGACAGCGTGCTCCTCCTGGCGCTCGGCTGGGTCGAGCCGAAGGCGCTCGGCTATGCGTTCGTCGCGGCGCAGGCGCTCGTTGTCGCGCTCTTCGCCGAGGCGCAGGTGCTCGGGCTGCGCCGGGCGCGGATGACCGCCTGAGGGGCGGCGGGGCGAGCACGTGGGCAAGCTCGTTGTCGCTGTCGGCTGAGGACGCGGGTCGTCCCGCGGCGCACTACCCCTGCTCGGCCGCCAGGGCGGCCTGGACCGCCGGGCGGGCGCCGACGCGCTCCCTGTACCGGACGAGGGCGGGCCAGCGATCGAGCTCGACGCCCGCGAACTTCGTCCAGGTGAGCACGGTGAAGAGGTACGCGTCCGCCACCGTGAACTGGTCGCCCATCAGGTACGCGGCGCCCTCGAGGCGCGGGGCCACGTAATCGAGGCGGCGGCTGATCGCTTCCCTGGCCGCGCTCTTCTGCTCGTCCGAGGTCCTCGGCTTGAACAGGGGGGCGAACTGCTTGTGCAGCTCGGTGCTGATGAAGCTCAGCCACTCCTGGAGACGGTAGCGGCCGAGGGTGCCGGCCGGCGGCGCGAGCCCCGACTCGGGCTTCTGGTCGGCGATGTACTGGACGATCACCGGCCCCTCGGTGAGCACCTCACCGCTCTCGATCTCTAGCGCGGGGACATAGCCCTTCGGGTTGATCTTGTTGAAATCGGCGCCCGACTTCGTCTGCTTCGTGCCGAGGTGGACCTGCTCGATGTCGAACTCCAGGCCCGCCTCGCGCAGCACGATGTGGGGAGAGAGCGAACAAGCACCAGGACTGAAATAGAGCTTCATCATGACCTCCAGGGACGCTCGGGAGGGGACCTTCCCCGACAGCGCGGCGTCCGTCAAGGCGGTATCCGGTGGCGGCGGGCGCCGCGTCGGCGAGGGGACCGGCGGGCTCTACGATGCGCCCGCGCCCGCCCGCGCGCTCGCCTGCACGCCGGCGCGCACGCTCGAGGGAGCGCCCTGGCGCTTCGCCTCGCGCGCGGCGAGCGCGTATCCGGCGCGCGACGCCTCGATGTGCGTGCGGACCCTCTGCTTCGTCCGCCACGCGCCGGAGACCGAGCGGACGAAGCACCGGTGAGCGGCGCCGAAGTCGATGCGCGGCGCGGCGAACGGCGCGTCCGGGGAGCTCCGCAATCCTCGGCAGCGATGGCCGGTGACGATCCGTCAGGTGATGAGAGACGGGGCTCAGGAGATCTCTCACGGCGGCGATGCTGCCGCGCGGGTCAGCGGGGCGGCCTTGCGCTGTCGTGCGGGACCGTGTCGCTCAGCGGGTCGGCGTAGACTCCCGGCGTGGAGTCCGGGATGAGCGTCGCGCCGACCGCGTGCGCGTAGAAGCCGGCGGGGCCGACGCCGCCGATGATGCCGTATGCGTATCCCATCTGCGCGAGCCCGTGCAGGGAGGCGAGCAGCAGGGCGTGGCCGACGCCCTTGCCCCGCTCGTTGTCGGCCACGCCGGTGGGGCCGAAGAAGCCGCGGCGGGTGCACTCGTAGGCGGAGAAGCCGATCACCTCGCCTCCGCGGATCGCGAGGTACACGCTGACGGGCTTGTTCGTGTATCCGACGCTGATCTCGTCGGCCCACGCCGTCGTGAAGTGCCGCTCGACGAACCGCCGGACGGGCGTGATCTCGTACGGCGCCGCCCGCCGCACCACGACGGAGCTCCGCCGCATGGCCTCGATCACGGGGTCGAGCGGCGGCAGCTTGAGCAAACTGACGAGCATGTCGGCCATCGGTCCTCCCGGGCAAGGGCTGGCGCGCCCCGGAAGCGGGCCGCGCTCCGAAGGGATGTCGTACCAGGGCGCGGGAACCGGCCGCTACTTCAACGTGTCGGGATCGACGCCGAGCTCCCGGAGCTTCTCCGCCAGCCGCGCTGCCCGCTGCTCCGCGGACTCGGCCCGCTGGGCGAGCTCCAGGCCAGCCGGCACGAGCTCTCCCGCGGGGGTGAAGAAGCGGAGCTGCCCTCTTTCCACGCCCAGGAAGAGCCCGAGCTGCGCGCTCCAGACGCGGCCCGAGGCATCGGGGGAGAGCGGTTGATACTGCCCGTCGACGAGGTGGAAGCCCGAGAGCTCGAGCGTGGCAGGATCGAACCAGAAGTAGTCCGGCGCCGTCCGGGCTCGCCGTTCAGCGCGGGTGCGCATCCAGCGCTCCACGCCCCGTCCACGCCTGCCCGGCCAGCAGCAGCCTCGCCTCGGGCGCGCTCCAGTCGCGCGCGCCCGTGAACCGGAGCGCCAGGCTGCCGTCCGGGCGCACGAGGAACGTGTCGGGGAGCGTCGAGACCCCGAGCCGCCGCGCGAGCGCGGGCGAGCCGGCCAGCACGACCTCGGGCGGCACGTCGCCGTCGAAGAAGGCGCGCACGACGTCCCAGCTCTCGTCGACGCTCACGGCCACGAGCTGGAGCTGCCCGCCCCGCTGGAGCTCCCGGCCCAGATCGAGCAGGGCGGGGAGCTCGGCGCGGCACGGCGCGCACCAGGTCGCCCAGACGTGGAGCAGCACGGCCCGCCCGCGCAGCGAGCGCAGGCGCAGCGCGCTCCCGTCCGGCCGCGCGAGCGCCTCGTCGGGCGCGGGCTCGGCGCCGGAGAGCTGCTCGTGCTCGAACGGACGCCCCGGCCGCTCCGCCGCGCGCCCGTGCTCCACGGCCCAGTAGAGGCCCACGGCCAGCGCCTGGAGGAGCATCAGGACGCCCGCGGCGCCGCCGAACGCGCGGAGGCGAGGAGGCACGCGCACGGCCTACTCCGCCGCCGGGGGCAAGGCCGCAGCGGAGCGCGGCGCGGCCCCGGCGTCGCCCGGCGCCCCGGCCTCCGCCTCGGGCTCCTCCCCGCGCCGGCCGCCCGCCAGGCTGTAGAGCACCGGCAGGACCAGCAGCGTGAGCAGCGTCGACGAGATCACGCCGCCGATCACGACCGTCGCGAGCGGGCGCTGCACCTCGGCGCCGACGCCGGTGCTCCACGCCATCGGCACGAAGCCGAGGGACGCGACGAGCGCCGTCATCA
The DNA here is from genome assembly GCF_051519835.1 of Sorangium sp. So ce176. Classification (NCBI taxonomy): domain Bacteria; kingdom Pseudomonadati; phylum Myxococcota; order Polyangiales; family Polyangiaceae; genus Sorangium; species Sorangium sp. So ce176. Next base: position 5,481,030 of record NZ_CP150371.1, on the reverse strand, counting down.
GGACAGGGCGCAGGCGCCGCTCGGCCGCGAGCTCGATCGCCCGGCGCGCCGGGACGCCCGCGGCGACGAGCTGCCTCACGGTGGAGACGAGCACCATGTCCCCGAGCACCGCGACGCCCGACAGCGCCACGAACCCGACGCCCGCCGAGATGCTGAACGGAAGGCCGCGCAACCACAGCGCGACGACCCCGCCGATCGCGGCGAACGGGACGCCGGTGAACACGCGGACCGCATCGACGAGCCGCCCGTACGTGAGGTAGAGCAGGACCAGGATCAACCCCAGCGCGACCGGCACCACGACGAGGAGGCGCGCCTCCGCCCGCTCGAGGTGCTCGAACTGCCCGCCGAAGCGGACGTAATAGCCGGGCGGCAGATCGACGTCGCGCTCGATCCTCGCCCTGGCCTCGTCCACGTAGCTGCCCACGTCGCGGCCGCGCACGTTGGCCTGCACCACGATGCGGCGCTTCGCCCACTCCCGCTGGATCGCGGCGGGGCCCTCGACAGTTCGGATCTTCGTGAGCCGCGCGAGCGGGATGCGCTCGCCGCCGGCCGCCGCGACGAGGATGCGGCCGATCGAGGCGGGGTCCTCGCGGTAGCGATCGTCGATGCGCAGCGCCACGGGGTACCGGCGCTCGCCCTCCTGGATCTCCCCCACCTCGCGGCCGCCGAGCGCCTCGACGACCTCGAGCACGTCCGCGGCCGCGATGCCGTGCCGGGCGATGGCGTCGCGGTCGACCTCGATCTCGAGGACCGGCTGCCCGGTGATCTGCTCGGTCACAACGTCCGCGGCGCCCGGGATCTTCTTGAGCGCCGCCTCGATCTCGCGCGCCTTCTGCTTCAGCGTGTCGAGGTCGTCGCCGAACAGCTTCACCCCGAGGTCGGACCGGATCCCGGCCGTCATCTCGTTGAGCCTGAGCTCGATCGGCTGCGTGTAGAGGACGCGCATCCCCGGCAGCCCCGCGAGCTCCGCCTCCATCGCCTGGACGAGCTCGTCCTGCGTGGCCGCGCGCTTCCAGCGCTCCCGCGGCCGGAGCGTGATGAACACGTCGGAGACCTCGAGCCCCATCGGGTCGGTCGCCACCTCGGCCGTGCCCGTGCGGGTCCATACGCGCTCGACCTCGTCCGGGAACCGCTCGATCAGGACCCGCTCGATCTGCGTGCCGTAGCGGATCGACTCGCCCACCGAGACGCCCGAGAGCCGCACCGTGTTGGCGACGATCGTCCCCTCGCGCAGCCGCGGCACGAACTCCGCGCCGAGCCGGGTCGCGAGGAAGGCCGCGTTCGCGAGCAGCAGCGCGGCGCCGGCGAGCACCGCCCACCGGAAGCGGAGCGCGCCCCGGAGCACGGGCATGTACGCCCTCCCGAGGAGCCGCACGACGGCGCCCTCGCGCGCGCTCGCGCGGCGCGGCAGGAGCAGGCTCGCGAGCGCCGGCATCAGCGTGATCGACAGGATCATCGAGCCGAGGAGCGCGAAGATCACGGTGAGCGCCATCGGCCGGAACAGCTTCCCCTCCGCCCCCTCGAGGGCGAGGATCGGCAGGTAGACGATCATGATGATGAGCTCGCCGAGCATCGTCGGCTTGCGGACCTCGATCGACGCGTCGCGCACCACGTCCGCGGCGCTCCGGCCGGCGCGGTCCTCCGAGAGCCGCCGGACCGAGTTCTCGACCATGATCACCGAGCTGTCGACGATGAGGCCGAAGTCGATCGCGCCGAGGCTCATCAGGCTCCCGGCCACGCCCGCGCGCAGCATGAGGCTGCCGGCGAAGAGCATCGACAGCGGGATCGCCGACGCCACGATGAGCCCCGCGCGCAGGTTGCCGAGGAAGGCGAAGAGCACCGCGACGACGAGGAGCGCGCCCTCGAGCAGGTTCCGCTTCACCGTGGCGAGCACCCTGTCGATGAGCTCGGTGCGGTCGTAGACGATCGCGACGTCGACCCCGGCCGGCAGGCTCTTCTCGACCTCGTCGAGGCGCGCCTTGAGCCGCGTCGTGACGTCGTGGCTGTTCTCGCCCATCAGCAGGAAGCCGAGCCCGAGCACGACCTCGCCCTGGCCGTCCGCGGTCACCGCGCCCCGCCGGATCTCGCGCCCCTCGACCACGCGGGCCACGTCGCGGATCCGGATCGGCGCGCCGGCCCTGGCGGCGACAACGATCTCCTCGATGTCGCGCGCGCGGGTGGCGATGCCGATCCCCTGGATGAGCAGCGTCTCCCCGGCCTGGTCGAGGTTGCCCCCGCCCACGTTGGCGTTGTTGCGCTGGAGCGCCTCGACGAGGTCGCCCAGCGCCAGCCCGCGCGCCGTGAGCTCCGCCGGGTCGACGAGCACCTGGATCTGCCGCTCGTCGCCGCCCCAGGCGTTGACCTCGGCGACGCCGCGCACCGACCGGAGCTGCGGCGCGATGACCCAGTCGTGGATCGCGCGGAGCTCGCTCAGCGGCTTGCCCTTGCCCGTGACCACGTAGTGGAGCACCTCGCCGAGCCCCGTGGCGACCGGGCCGAGCCGCGGGCGCTCGACGCCCGGCGGCAGCGCCACGCCCTGCACCCGCTCCAGGACCACCTGGCGCGCCAGGTAGATGTCGGTATCGTCCTCGAACCGGACCGTCACCTGGGCGAAGCCGAAGCGCGACAGCGAGCGGACCTCCTCGAGCCCTGGCAGGCCCGAGATCGCCTGCTCCAGGGGCGCCGTGATCTGCCGCTCGATCTCGACAGGCGAGAGGGCCGGCGCGACGGCGTTGATCTGCACCTGCACCGGCGTCGTGTCGGGGAACGCGTCGATCGGCAGGCGGCGGAACGACCAGATCCCCGCGAGCGCGAGGCCGATCGCGGCGAGGATGACGGCGAACCGGTGGCGCAGCGACCACGTGATGACGGCGTTCAGCATGGCCGCGCCTCAGTCCTCGCCGCAGCAGCCGGCGCCGATGCTCTCCTTGAGGGTCTCTGTCTTCAGCAGGAAGCTCCCCTCGGTCGCGACCTCATCGCCGGGGCGCACGCCCTTGACCACCTCGACGAGGTCGCCCTCGGCGGCCCCGATCTCGACGCGCCGCGCCTCGAACTGGTCGTCGGCGAGCCGCACGAACACGAGCGTCGCCGTCCTCGCGCGCTGGACCGCGGCGCGCGGCACCATGACCGCGGCGCGCGCGGGGGCGAGGATGCGCGCCCGGCCGAACATGTTGGCCCGCAGCGCGCCGCCCGGGTTCGCGAGCGGCACGCGCGCCCTGGCGGTGCGCGTCGCAGGATCGATGGCCGGCGACACGTAGGTGATCTCCCCCTCGAGCCTCCGCCCCTCGAGGCCGTCGACCTCGATGACGACCGGCATCTTCGGCGACACGGCCGGGAGCTCGGTCTCGGGGACGTCGAGCTCGGCCCACATGCTCGAGACGTCGACCACCTCGAACAGGGTCTCCTCGACGCCGACGAGCCTGCCCACCGTCGCGCGCCGCTGGGTCACCACGCCCGCGAGCGGGGTCGCGAGCGTGTAGCCGCTGCCCCCGCCGGCGCTCGCGCCCACGACGGCCAGCGAGGCGGCGAGCGAGGCGCGCTCGGCGCGCGCTGCGTCGAGCTCCTGCTGCGCGGCGAGGACGCTCCTGCGCGAGGCGAGCCCTTCCTTCTCGAGCTGCTCCTCGCGCCGCAGGTTCTCCTCGGCGGCCCTCGACCGCGAGAGCGCGCCGGCGAGCCGCGAGCGATCGGCGCCCACGTCGGCGCTGTCGATGACCGCGAGCGGCGCGCCCTTCTTGACCTCGGAGCCCACGTCCACGAAGAGCTTCTGGACGACGCCCGGGGCGCGGGCGTTGATCTCGGCGACCTTGAGCGCGTCGTAGACGATCCTGGCTGTCGCGGGGATCCCGCCGCCGCCTTGCCGCTCGACGGCCTTCGCCGTGAGGATGCCGGCGAGCCGGGCCGTGTCCCTGGTCCTGAGCTTGACCTTGGTCCCGTCGGCCGGCGCCTCGTCGCGGGTCACGTCCGCGGCCGGCTTGCCGCCGCGCTCGGGGTGGCAGATCGGGCAGATCGACTCCGGAAGCTCGTGCTCCTTGCACCAGTCGCCCCGGGCCTGGAAGACCGGGGCGAGCCGCGGGTTGCACTTCGTGCAGAGCGCCTCGAGCACGCCGTGCTCCTTGCACACGGCGCCCTCCGCGCTCGGCCCGGCCGCGGGCCTCGCGCCGGCCTTCTCGTGCTCCTGGGCGGCCCTGTCCGCCTCGCGGCGCCCGCAGCCCGGGAGGGCGGCGAGGAGCACCAGCACGAGGGCGCGAACGTGGACGGCGTGGACGTGCATGCGGCCGGCCATGTCAGCTTTCCTTCGGCGGTCTCACGATCTTCAGGTCGGGGTTGCACTTCAGGCACTGCGACTCGGGCAGCCCGTGCTCCGCGCACCAGTCGCCGGTGGCCTTGAAGGCCGGGACCAGCTCCGGGTTGCAGCGGCTGCACTGCGACTCCGGCACCTGATGCTCGCCGCACCAGTCGTCGTGGGAGCCCGGCTTCACGTCGCTCGGCGCGTGCGCCGCGTTCGCCGGGGCCTGCGCGGCCGCGGCCGGCTGGGGATCGGGCGCGGCCTTCTCCGCGCTCGGCGCCTCCCTGGAGCACGCCGCGCAGCCGAGGGCCAGGGCGCCGATCACGAGCGAGATGAGGTGAATCTTCATGTGTTTCTCCGTCCTTGTCCTTCGTGCTCCCAGGTCGCACCGACCGTGACGAGCGAGCTGTGCCTTGATGTCTCGCGCGCGGCGCCGTGGGCCATCTCGCCCCGGCTGCGCGTGGTCCGCAGTCCGGGCGTCCGGGGCGCGGTCCCACCTCGGGCCGCGCGGCGGCGCTGCCGCGCCTCGCTTTCGACGTCGGACCACGTGCCGGCGGAGCGTACCACGGGCGCTCGAGCGCGCGAGCGCCGCGGGCCTCGCGCTTCCTGGTAGGCTCGGCGCATGTGGGCCGCGCTCCTGTTCCTCGCCGCGGGTCTCCTGGAGATCGGCGGCGGGTACCTCGTCTGGCTCTGGCTGCGCGACCAGCGCCATGTGCTCCTCGGCGTCGCCGGGTTCGTCGCGCTCGCGGCCTACGGCGTCATCCCCACGATGCAGGCGGCAGAGCACACGTTCGGCCGCGTCTACGCCGCGTACGGCGCCGTGTTCATCGCGCTCTCCATGCTGTGGGGCTGGGGCATCGACAGGAAGGTCCCCGATCGTCGGGACTGGATCGGGGCGGCGATCTGCCTTGTCGGCGCGGCCATCATGCTGTGGCCCCGCGCGCCGCAGCGCTAGCGCGCGAGCTCGGCCCGACTGACCCGTTGCAGCGTACTGCCGTGATCGCCTCGCTCACGAGCGAGCCGAGCAAAGCCGCGCCGTCGCCCTCGACGACAGGCGCCGTCCCGGTCGCTGATGCGGTGATGGACCGCGGCTCAGGTCGTCCGCGCTCGACAAGAGCCCGCCGTGGGTGGCAGTGAACCAGGGTAATTCCCTCGAGTGGGCGATTTGATCTCGAGAATCGAAAATTATTTCTGCGACCGAGATCTGTCTCCGTCGCCCGTTGCGCCCTGGCACCTTGGCGTTAAATTCTTCTCCAGATGTGCTCCTCGCCCGGCGCCTCGAGCGACGCCCGCCCGGGACACCGCCACCTGCCTGATAGCCTGGATTTCTGAATGAATTCATGTACATGACGGCCTGGTCAACGGACGATCCAGCGGGCGTTGCGGCGTATCGAATTCAGGTGAGGCTTAACCAGTTCAGCTCCACGGGCGGACGGCGCGTGCAGGGGCTTGGGTCCATGTCGGATATTGCGCCACCAGCCATCACACGATAACTGCCGTTGTTGTGAGTTCGTAATAGTCAGGGCATCGCGCAAAATGCACGATTGTCTTGGCCGACAACACGATTGTCTTGACCGGCAAGGCGAGCTGGAACAAGAATTACCTTCGTCGCGGTGCCTGATCGCGCACCGAACGAGCCTACCCGCTCAGCGCATCTCGTGATTGAGATTCACCGGCACGACGATGGCCACGGGGCCATCCCTCCGGGGCAAGCATCGCGCGGCGAGCGCTCCCGGTCGACGCAGGGCCAGCGTAGAGCTGCAGACAGTTAGATTTTTATTAGCTCACTTAACGAGGAGAATCACATGGGATTCGCATCCAGGCGTGTCTTGCTTGCCGCCGGGACGGGCCTTCTCGCCGTCTCCTGCGTCGGCGTCGCGGACGAGTACGAGAGCGAAGAGGGCGGCGTGCTCGAGAGCGCCGTCATGATCGATCCGGGCGCGACCTACACGCTCGTCGGCCGGCAGAGCAACAAGTGCGTGGAGATCCGGGGCGGGAACGCGGTGATCGCCACCTGCACCAGCGGCGCGAGGCAACAGCAGTTCCGCGCCGAGGACGCCGGCGGCGGATACTTCCGGATCAAGAGCGCGGACGGCAACACCTGCCTCGGGGTCAGCGGCTCGTCGACAGCGAACGGCGCCGCCATCGTCCCGTCCGCCTGCACCTCCGGCGCGAACCAGCAGTTCCAGTTCGTCGATGTCGCCTCCGGCGTCCAGCGGATCAACGTCCGGAGCAGCGGCAAGGTGCTCGACGTCACGGGCCGGTCGACGGCGGACGGCGCCCGCCTCCAGCAGTGGGGCTGGGCGAACGGCGACAACCAGAAGTTCTCGCTCAGGGCCGTGAGCGGCGGCTCGAGCAGCAGCACCACGACCACCACGACCACCACCACCACGGCAACGACAACGACGAGCAGCTCCAGCAGCGGCACGGGCGGTGCGGGGGGCGCCGGCGGCGCGGGCGGCGCGGGCGGCGGCGGCGGCTCCGGGGGCTTCACCGGCGAGGGCGAGGTGGGGGTCGCCCCGCCTGGAGGGTGCGGGCTCGGCTACAGCCAGCTCCCGGACGGCAAGGGGGGCCTGAACGTCGAGGCCGTCTGCCTCCCGAGCGACTTCAACATGGCCACGTCGCTCGAGGCCTTCAAGACGACTGTCTACCCGATCCTGACCGCCAACTGCTCGGGCTGCCACGGCTCGGCGGGCAAGGCCCAGTCGCCCATGCACGCCGACGCCGATCCGGCGCTGGCGCACCAGTACGCGCTCACGCGCGTGAACTTCAGGAAGCCCGCGGACTCGAAGCTCGTCGTCCGCATGGGCATCGACCGGCACAACTGCTTCGGGTCGAGCTGCAGGGACGCGAACACGCAGATGCTCAACGCCGTCACGGCGTGGGCCAACGCCGTCGCGCCGACCCTGCCGGCGACCCCGCGCCCCGTCGCGGCGGCCGAGAAGGTCACCGAGGACCAGGTCAGGGCGTGGATCGCGACGGACAAGGCCACCGTCGCCGCGGCCGACGCGGAGTTCATCAAGTACGCCTCGCTGCACGAGCTCCACAACAAGGGCGTCAGCGCGGAGGAGATGAACGTTGCCCGCGTGGGGCTGTCGAAGGCCCTGAACTCGGTCGCGCGCTGGGCCCCGCGGGTCGTGAACCCGGTGGACATCAACGGCAAGGGCATTGTCTACCGCTTCGATACCCGCGATTACTGGGGCTACAACAAGGGCGTCACGAAGCTCCACTTCGGCGGGTCGGACGACGACGTCTTCTTCGGGAGGACGACGGTCAACTACCTCGGTGAGCCGGTCGGCTCCGACGTGACCTTCAGGGAGCGGTACCGGTACACAGCCGAGGTCCAGCGGGACCCGAGCTTCGCGAAGCTTGTCTGGGGGCGCGTCCTCGCCGGCAACGTGGAGGGCGCCACGGACAGCGCGGTGCTGCCGAAGAACACCAACGGCTTCAAGGCGGACTACATCGAGGCGAGCCAGCTCGTTTACACGCTGACCCGCCCGGACGTGTACAACGCCATCATGGCGATCCCGTGGTACGCGCAGGACCTCGAGGCCGAGATCGGCGTCATCCGGGATCAGGGGATGAAGTCGTACGAGTACATGCTCACGAAGCAGGCCATCACGGTCGATTCCCGCATGTACTACCGGGCGCGGACGAAGACCGGCGGGTTCTACTGGAAGACGTGGGACGTCTTCACCGGTCAGCTCGACGGTGGCGTGAACACGATCGAGCAGGCGTACGAGACCGGTCAGATCCGGTTCCCCTTCTGGGCGCACCCCGTCCCGAAGTTCATCAGCGGGACGGGCCTCGGCGGCTCGGCGAACAACTACAGCTTCATCGCGACCCTGGCGCAGCCCCAGGGCACGGAGCCGGAGGGGTGCGATGGGCAGCCGAGCTACGGCGGCAGCGGCTTCCTGAACTGCCGCTACTACACCGGGACCGACGGGCTCCAGCAGTCGGCGGAGGAGGCCATCTGGAACCTGCCGAACGGCCTGCAGGGGTACGCCCTGTGGGGCGGCTTCAACCAGCGCCGCGTCGACGCCTTCGTCAACATCGTGCGTGATCCGCGCATCGCCCGGGACGCCTCGGACGCGGCGATCAACAGCCTGGTGGGCTTCGCCAGCCCGGACCGCCGCCTGAACGTCGGCAGCTCGTGCATCGGCTGCCACGCGGACGGCATGAACCGCGGCACCAACGATCTGCGCGACTGGCTGGACGCCGGCGGCTCGCGCCTGCCGAAGGGCGAGCACGGGGTCGACGGGTGGATCGACGACCCGGCGGTCGTGGCGCAGGTCAAGGAGCTGTACCCGCCCTCGACCGTGATGCGGCCGCGGATGGAGGACGACCGCAAGATCTTCCTGTCGGCGATGGCGCAGATCAAGCAGGGGATGATCCTCGGCACGGACAAGAACGTGTACGTGGAGCCGACGATCTGGACCATCGAGTGGGCGCAGAGCTTCTACAGGTACCCGACGACCCGCTCGAACTAGCCTCCACCTGACGAACGTCGCGCGCCCGAGCCCAAGGACCGCGAGCGCCCCCCGCGCTCGGCCCTGGGCTCGGGCCGTTTCCTGGCCCGCCACGCCGCGCCGCGCGCCGCGCGCCCGCTACAGCGTCAGCACAGCCTCGATCCTGTGGCGCGTCGCTTGCTCGTAATCGTAAGCAAAGCCGAGCAGGCGGGCCTCGCTCCACAGCGGGCCGACGAAGATCAGGCCGAAGGGGGCGCCGCTGCTGTACTGACCGGCGGGCACGACGACCCCGGGCAACCCGGCGATGTTGATCGCCGACTCGGTTGTCGCGGCGTAGGTCGCGCTGCTGAACAGCTCGGGGACCTCCTCGTACGTCTGCGGAAACGCGAGGCCATCCAGGTCGTGCGCCGTCATCACGGCGTCGAAGAGGCTCAGGTACTGGCCCCGCAGCGCCCAGAAGGCGGACAGATCGGGCAGAACCTCGGGGTGCAGCAGCGAGTCCGCCAGCACGGGGAGCGCGCCTGCGTACCAGGACAGCGGACCGCCGTCCGGCTGGAACGGCGAGATCCCTGTGATGAGCGTCAGCTCATCGATCGTGCCGACAACGTCTCCGTTGAACGTCAGCCCCTCGAGGTAGCTCTGGAAGTCGTGGGCAGCGGACTCGGTGCCTCGGAAATCGTAGGGCTCGCCGGGCAAGGCCAGCTCGGCGAAGCCGCTCCCGGCGAACGGATCCTCGACGACTGTCGCGCCCTGGATCTCGAGCTCCTCGATGGTCCTCTCGTAGAGAGCCTGCGTCTCCGGCGACAGGTCGCTGAGGCGCCACCCCGGGCCATACAGCCCGATCCGCTTGCCGCGGAGGGCGTTCCGGCTCAGCTCGCTCGTGTATCCATGGCGGGGCAGGTGCCCGTTGGAAGCGCTCGTCTTGGGATCTTCCGGGCTGTACCCGGCGAGGACGTCCATCACGAGGGCGGCGTCGAGGACTGTCCTCGCGATGGGCCCTGCCACGTCCCTCGTGCTGCCCGCGAGCGGCACGATGCCCGTCGTCGGGACGAGGGCGAACGTCGGCTTGACGCCGACGAGGCTCTGCGCGCCCGCCGGGTTCTGGATGGAGCCCCCCGTCTCCTCAGCGAGGCCCAGCACCGCGAAGTTCGCGGCCACCGCCGTCGCCGTCCCGCTGCTGCTCGCCCCCGGCGCCAGGTCCCTGTCCACGGCGTTGTAGGTGGGGCCTGCCCAGCTGCTGTTCGCGCGGGTGCCGTCGTCGCTGAACGCCGGGATATTGGTCTTCCCGAGGATGATGGCGCCCGCTTCGATCAGCCGCTCGACGACGACGGCGTTCTTGATCGGGAACAGATCGACGCCGCCCGCCGCGGAGCTGAGGGGCGCCCAGCCCGACGTCGACGGCGATCCGACGAAGTCCATCGACTCCTTGATGACCACGGGGATCCCCGCCAGCGGGCCGAGCCGCTCGCCCCTCCTTCGCCGCCTGTCGATCGAGCGCGCCTCTTCGAGCGCATCGGGGTTCAGGAACGTGAAGGCGTTGTAGGACGCCTCGTACTGGTCGATCCTGTCGAGGTACGCCTGCGTCAACGCCTCTGCGGTGTAACGCCTGGTCATGTAAGCCCACCTGATCTCCGCGATCGTGAGCTCTGTGACGTCGATGTCGGAAGCGTCGATGGGGCCAGCCGCAGCATGGCTCGTCCCGGGGAGCCCCAGGGCAGCTCCAAGGCAGATTGCCGCGGCCCATTCGATGAATGGACGGGTGCTCTTCATGATGGATCACTCCCTCTTGCGTCACGCTCACGCCAGGACGCAAGTCGTGTGTCGATGGATGGACTCTGCGCCACGATCGGGCCGATCGGCGATCGGCGATCGGATGGGGAGGTGGCGCGCGGGCAGCGTCGTCTCCCCCGTGGAGGCGACGCGGCGGGCACAGGGCCCGAATACCCGGGGCCGGCAGCTCGGTCAAGGAGGCGCCACTCCGCCTCGGCGCGCCAAGCAGCTTTCAGGCGCCAGCGTTCTGGCGACGCAGATCGGATGTCCTGGAACGCTGTGTCGGTATGCCGCGATCGTGTCGTCGCCGTGAACCCACCGTGGCGTGTCCTCGGGGCGTCACACGAGGCTCACCGTGCCTGGAGAGGCCTCATCGCGGCAGGCGCGACGACCGCCATGCCCCTGAGCATCGCTCTCGGTGCTGGAAGGGCGGTCGAACCGCTCCCTGAGCATCGCTCTCGACCTGGAAAGGCGGTCGAACCGCCCCCGGAGCGCCGATCTCGGCCCTGGCGAGGCGGCCGGACCGCCTCCGGAGCGCCGGGCGCGCCGGAGCGCCCGGGAAGGCCAGGCGCCGTCGCCAGGGGCAGGGTGAGTGAAGGGGCGCGTTTCGAGGCGAAGTAGGTTAGAGTGCGCGCCATGCCTGATTTTGCCAAGCTCGCCGCCGCGTGCACGATGGCCCGCGGCCTCGCCATGGACGCCGTCCACGCCTGCTCGTCCGGTCACCTCGGCCTGCCGCTCGGGGCCGCCGAGATCGGGGCCGTCCTCTATGGCGACCTCCTCCGCCACGATCCGAGCGAACCGCACTGGCTGAACCGCGACCGCTTCGTCCTGTCCGCCGGCCACGGCAGCATGTTCCTGTACGGCTGGCTGCACCTCGCGGGGTACCCGGTGTCCATCGACGACATCCGCCGCTTCCGGCAATGGGAGTCGAAGACGCCCGGCCACCCCGAGTACCACTACACCGAGGGCGTGGAGGCGACGACGGGCCCGCTCGGGCAGGGCGTGGGCAACGCGGTGGGGCACGCGGTGGCCGCCAAGATGCTGGCCGCCCGCTACAACACCAAGGAGCACACGATCTTCGACCTCAAGGTCTACTGCCTCGCCGGCGACGGCTGCCTCCAGGAGGGCGTGGCCGCCGAGGCGGCCTCGTTCGCCGGGCACTTCAAGCTCGACAACCTGATCGTCATCTACGACGCCAACGACGTCACCCTCGACGCAATGGCCGCGAAGACCCAGAGCGAGGACACCGGCAAGCGCTTCGAGGCCTACGGCTTCGAGGTGCTCCGCGTCGAGCAGGGCAACGACCTCGAGGCCGTGCACAAGGTGCTCAGCCAGGCGCGCGCGTCGAAGAGCGGCAAGCCCAAGTTCGTCATCGTCCACACCCTGATCGGCAAGGGGATCCCCGAGGTCGCCGGCACCCAGAAGGCGCACGGCGAGGGCGGCGCGAAGTTCGTGGACCAGGCGCGCAAGGCCCTGGGGCTGCCCCCGGAGCACTTCTACGTGAGCGAGGAGGTCAAGCAGTTCTTCGCGAAGCGCAAGGAGGAGCTCGGCAAGGCGCGCGGGGCGTGGGAGTCGACCTTCCAGGCGTGGCGCGAGAAGAACCCGGAGCTCGCCCGGCAGCTCGAGGACGGCACCTCGAGGAAGGTGCCCGCGGACCTCGACGCGCGCGTCCCCGCCTTCGCGGAAGGCACCAAGGTCGCGACGCGCAAGGCCGGCGAGACCGTGCTGCAGGCCGTCGCCGAGGCGGTGCCCGCGCTCATCGGGTCGAGCGCCGATCTGTACGGCTCGACGTTCAACTACATCGCGTCGAGCACCGACTTCGATCCGGAGCACTGGGGCGGCCGCAACATCCGCGCCGGCATCCGCGAGCACGGCATGGGCGCGATCATGAACGGCATCGCCTACCACGGCGGCCTGCGCCCGAGCGGCGCGACGTTCCTCGTGTTCGCCGACTACCTGAGGCCGAGCATCCGCCTGGCCGCGCTGTCGCACCTGCCGGTGATCTACGTCTTCACGCACGACTCGGTGGGCGTGGGCGAGGACGGTCCGACGCACCAGCCCGTCGAGACCGTGACCGGGCTGCGCGCCATCATCGATCTCGACGTCATCCGGCCGGCCGACGCCGAGGAGACGGCCGGCGCGTGGATCGCCGCGCTGGAGCGCACCGACGGGCCGACCGTCCTCGCGCTCACGCGGCAGGCCGTGCCGTTCCTGCCGGGCGACGCCGCCGTCAAGCGCGAGGGCGTCCGGCGCGGCGCCTACGTGCTGATCAAGGAGACGGCGGCGCTCGAGACCATCCTGATCGCGACGGGCAGCGAGGTGCAGCACGCGGTCGCGGCCGCGAAGCAGCTCGGCGGCGGAGTCCGCGTCGTCTCGATGCCCTGCGTCGAGCGGTTCCTGCGCCAGGACCGAGGCTACCGCGAGGCCGTGCTGCCCGCCGCCTGTACCCGCCGCGTGTCCATCGAGGCCGGCGTCACCCTCGGCTGGCACCAGTGGGTGGGGTCGAAGGGGATCGCGCTCGGGATCGATCGGTACGGGACGAGCGCGCCCGGCGACATGGTGATGGACCGGCTGGGCATGAATCCTCAGGCGGTCATCCAGGCGGTGAAGGACCTCCTGCCGTGAGGGGGTGAGGGGGGGCGGCCTGCGCGAGCGCGGCCCGGAGCTCGTCAATCCGTCCCCCGTCGCCCATCTTTCGTCTCCCGTCTTTCGTCTCCCGTCTTTCGTGCGCCTCTTCGTGCGCGTGCTCGTGCTCGTGCTCGTGCTCGTGCTCGGTCGTGCCGTCCGCGACACTCTCCCGATGACGGGAGATCGGGATGGAGCGAGAACGCGCACGCGCACGCGCACGAGCACGCCAGACGAGGACGATCGGCCGTAAGACGGGAGACGGGAGACGGGGGGACGGGGGGCGGCGAACGACGACGCGAGACAAACAACGCGAGATACCCAATAAGATCCCCCCTCGGCCCCCCATGCGCTGCCCCCTCTGCACCTCCCCCCTCGCCTACCTCCACGGCCACGCCGCCTGCGTGAACAGCCGCTGCCCCATGTTCGGCGCCAACCAGGCCGAGTGCTGCAGCGGCGAAACCGCGGAGAGCTGTCCTGCCGCGGCCGACGACGGCCCCGCGCCGCTGTCACCCGGCGGGATCCCGGGACGACGCGCTCAGTGACGCGCGCCCCCTGCCCAACGAGACCGCTGGACGCCGCTCCCCGCGGAGCTACAAGCCGCCCGTGCCGTCGGGCGACCTGATCTCTCAGCTCCTGGCCCTCTTCGCTGTGCTCGGGGTCGGCGTGCTGCTGAGGGCGCTCGGCCGCGGAGGCCAGGCCGACGCGGCCGCGCTGAACCGGCTCGTCATCGACGTCACCACGCCGGCGCTGATCGTCTCCGTGCTGCGCCGCTCCGGCATCGGCCACGGCGCGTGGGGCGCCGTCGCCGCCTCGACCCTCGCGCTCTTCACGTGCGCCCTCGCGGGCATCGCCGTCGCGCGCGCGCTCGGGCTCCCGCGCGCCGCGCAGGGCGCCGCCGGCCTCGTCGGCAGCTTCTCCAACACCGGGTTCCTCGGCGTCCCCGTCGTGCTCGCCCTCTACGGGCCCGCGGGCGGCGCGGCGGGGACGGCGATCCTCGTCGACAGCATCGTCACGACGCTGATGCTCTGGACCTTCGGCGTCGCGCTCGCCGCGCGCATGGGCGCGGACGGCGACGCGCGCGGCGACGCGGGCGCGCGCGGCCTGCTCAGGGTGCTCCTGCACCCCAACGTGCTCTCGATCGCCGCCGGCCTCGCGCTCCACGCCCTGCCGATCCCCCTGCCGACGTGGGTGGAACGCGCCATCGACGCGCTCGGGAGCGCGACCCCGACGCTCGTCTTCCTCGCCCTCGGCCTGAGCCTCGACCTGCGCTCGCTTCGCGGCCGCGTGCGCCCGCTCGCCGCCGTCGCCTCGGTGAAGCTGCTCCTCGCCCCCGCTGTCGCGCTCGTCGCCGGGGTCGCGCTCGGCCTCGAGCGGCCCGTGTCCGAGGTGGCGGTGCTGCAGTCCGCCATGCCGACGTCGATGGTGTCCGTGATCGTCGCCGCGCGGTACGGCTGCGACGGCCAGTTCGCCGCGGCCACCGCTGTCGTCACGACGCTCGGCGCGCTGGCGACGCTCCCGATGGTGGTCGAGGTGCTGCGCCGGATCGTCCCCTAACGGCCCGCGGCGCGCGGGCGGCCCGACCCAGGTCGCGGTGATCCGGATGGCGAGCGCGAGGAGGGGGGAGAGCGCGGCCGGTGAACCGAGCGTCCAGGCCCTTGCGTCGGCGCTGGCCGGCGCGCATGGTCGATGAATGAGCGTCGAAGCGAAGCGGCTCGTCCTGGCCGCGAACGAGGCGTTTTACGAGGCGTTCCGCGCCGGGGATCACCAGGCGATGTGCCGGCTGTGGGCCGAGCAGGCGCCCGTGGCCTGCGCTCATCCCGGCATGCAGGCGATCTCGGGGCGCGCCAGCGTGCTCGAGAGCTGGAGCCAGATCCTGCGCAGCGCCCCGTCCGCGCGCATGCGCTGCGAGGGCGCCGTGGCGCGCCTGTTCGGCGACTTCGCCTTCGTCACGTGCCTCGAGGCCAACGGCGACGCGCCTGCTCACCTGTGCGCGACGAACATCTTCGTCCTCGAGGACGGGCAATGGAAGATGGTCCACCACCATGCGGGTCCGCTCGCCGCGCCGCCGCCGGGGCGGCGGCCCCCGGGTGGCTCACGGCTGATGAACTGACGGCCCGGCGCCCCCGGCCACGCGACGAGCGGCGCCGGCCAGCGCCGCGCTCACGCCCCTACCTGATAGACGCGCTGGTACCCCGCCTCGACGTCCGTGATCGTGACCTCGACGATCCCGTGCGGCGTGATCGCGTACTGCTCCTCGATCAGCGGCCCCTCGCCGCCCATGCGCTCCACGGTCACGGCGGCGAGCTCGGCGGCGCGGTCCCGGAGCTTCCTGTCGAAGGGGAACACGACCTCGCTGAAGGCCGTGATGTCGCCGTGGGGCACGCCGAGCCGGTCGAGCGAGGCGCACTCGACGAAGCGGTAGCGGCCCACGTTGTGCGCCGCCCGGTACACGCGGCGCGAGACCACCGGCGCCTCCTGGCTCGAGGGGACGCGCGCCTCGCGGTCGAAGATCGGATCGAAGACCACCTCGTCGCCGCCGCTCCTCTCCCGGAACACCCCGAAGTGGCGCGACAGCCGGTCGGAGAGCTCGAAGCCCGCGTCCTCGTCGACGGCGATGGCGAGGCCCATCGCGATCGCCGCCGAGGGGTAGGGGGACCGATGCACGCGCCGCCCGAAGCGCTCGCGCAGCGTCCGCGCGACGACGGGCAGCGAGCTCGCGCCGCCGACGACGTAGATCCCCGCGATGTCGGCGAGCGCCTCGCCCGCGCCGGCGTCGAGGCGCGCGATCACCGGCTGCATCGCGGTGATCGTCGCCTCCACGAGCGGCACGCACCGGTCGTAGAAGTCGGACGCCGAGATCGTCACCTCGTGGGCGGGCGCCAGCTCGCCGAGGCACGCCTCCAGGTCGATCACGATCCGCCGGGAGTTCGGGTTGAGGCGCTCCTTGGCCTCGCGGCACTGGTCGGCGAGCGCCGCGAGCGCGCGCGCCGGCAGGTCCTCGCGCTCCAGCTTGGCCGCCTCGAGCGCCCTCGCGACGAGCGCGTCGTCGAAGTCGTCGCCGCCGAGGTGGTTCAGCCCGGCCGTCGCGACGGCGTCGTGGCTGCGCCCGGTCATGTGGACCAGCGACGCGTCGAACGTCCCGCCCCCGAGGTCGTACACGATGATGTGCTCGCGCTTCGAGGTGATCGTGCTGCGGTGGCGGTGCGTGTACTCGAAGCCGGCGGCCGAGGGCTCGTTCAGGAGCGCGATGACCTCGAAGCCGGCGCGGCGGAAGGCGTCGAGCGTCACGAAGCGCTGCGTCCCGTGGGCGTTCGCCGGGGTCGCCACCACGCAGATGAGCCGCCCGTCGTCGTCCGTCTTCTTCGGCCGGTTCGACCTTTGCAGCACGGCGTCGCGGAGCGACCGCAGGAACAGCGTCAGGAGGTCGAGCACGCGGAGCTTCGTGCTGCCGATCTCGACCTCGAAGTCGGGCGACGCGCGGGGGCCCGAGAGCACGCGCTTGAACGACCGGAGCACGGTCCACTCCGGGTCCGAGGCGACAGCGAGCGCGTCGAAGCCGAACCGGAGCTCCCCCTGCCGCTCGGCCGCCACGGAGGGGTAGAAGTCCACGGTGTCCCCCGCCGCGTCCTGGAAGCTGATGACGGGGTAGTTCCCGCGGTCGCAGCACGCGACAACGGTCCGCGTGGTTCCGAAATCGATCCCGAGGCGCACGGTGGGGTTCCTCCGGCGCGCATGCTGCCACATCCGGCCGCCCGCGGTGAAACTCCGCGGCCGGGCGCAGGGCCGGCGCGCTTTTCCGAGCGCCCACCCGCTGCGCCCTCGATCAGCGAGGGGCGCTCATCTCCGCGCCCGCGGCCTCTTCGCCGCGTTCGAGCCCGCCGCGATCTTCTCCGGCGGCGAGCTCGCGCCGGCGCGCGGCGCGTCACGCTTCTTCCGCTTCTCGCCCGGCACCTTCCCGATGCGCGGGTCGCCCGCCTCGATGAGCGCGCAGGCCCTCAGCGCGGCCTCCTCGAAGTCGGGCGCGTCGGCCGGAAGCACCTGCCAGCCCGTCACGGCCTTCCCGAGCACCTCGATGCTCCGCATGCTCGGGAGGTCCCGGCGCAGGGCAGCGTGGTGCTCCTCGGTCGTGGCCAGCCAGACGCCGTTGTCGGGTCCGGGCTTGTCGCGCAGGGCGAGGACGATCTTCTCGCCCACGTAGACGGCCAGGCAGCCGAACAGCGGCCGCGTCTCGGGGCCGAGCGGCGCGAGCGCCTCGAGCACGAACTCGTGCGGGACCGGCCTTCTCTTCCTGACGGCGAACACCTCGTCCGCGGGCGGCGCGAGGCGCCCGCCCCTGCTGCGCGTTGTCATGACGCGGGCCGCTCTCCTCAGCGCTTGAGCCAGTGGCCGTACGGCGGCGGGAGCACGCCTGTCGGCTGCTCCACGCCGAGCTTCTTCGCCGCGTGGTAGGCCCAGTGCGGGTCGTCCAGCATGGCGTGCCCCAGCACGATGAGGTCCGCCTGGCCCTCCTTCAGCGCCGCCTCGGCCTGCTCGGGCTCGTTGATGAACCACCCGCCGGCGACAGGCACGCCCGCCTCCTTGCGGACGCGCCCGGCGTACGGGAGCAGGAAGCCAGGGCTCCACGGGATCTTCGAGACATCGGGGACGACGAACCCGTGGCTCGCGTCGAGGAGGTCGAGGCCGGAGGCCTTGAGCCGCCTCGTCAGCTCGATCGACGCGTCGACAGTGATGCCGCCGTCCACCCAGTCCGTGATCGACAGGCGGACGGTCAGCGGCAGGCGCTCCGGCCATACATCGCGCACGGCCTCGAACGTCTCGACGAGGAAGCGGATCCGGTTCTCGAACGATCCGCCGTACTCGTCGGTGCGCGCGTTCGAGAGCGGCGAGTAGAAGCTGTGCGCCAGGTAGCCGTGCGCGTAGTGCAGCTCGAGCCACTCGTAGCCTGCCTCGAGGGCCCGCCGCGCGGCGGCGACGAAATTGCCCTTCACGCGCGCGATATCGGCCTTCGTCATCTCCCTCGGCACCTGAGGGAGCTTGTCGCCGAAGGCCTTCGCCGAGGGAGCCAGCGTCTCCCACGCGCCCTCCTGCGGCGTCAGGTGATCATCGCCCTCCCACGGCCGGTTGGCGCTCGCCTTTCTCCCCGCGTGCGCGAGCTGGATCCCCGGGACCGCGCCCTGCTCCTTGACGAACGCGACGATCCGCCGGAGCGGCTCGATCTGCCCGTCCTCCCAGAGGCCGGCGTCCCGTGGGCTGATGCGCCCCTCCGGGGAGACAGCCGTCGCCTCGGCGATGACGAGCCCGGCTCCGCCCCGCGCCATCGAGCCCAGGTGAACAAGGTGCCAGTCGGTGGCATGCCCGTTCACGGAGGAATACTGGCACATGGGAGAGACGACAACGCGGTTGCGCAGCGTCACGTCCTTCAAGCGAAAGGGCTCGAACAACCTTGCCACGAAGACCTCCTTGCGGATGCGGGCGCAGCTTCGCACGCCCGGGCGCGCGGGGGCAAGCGGAGGCGCCCTCCGCCGGCCCCCTCCGGGCAATGTTCGCCCCTCGCCCGTCCTCGATCTTGCAAGCGGTCTTGCGAGGGGCTCGCAGCCTCCCCGGCGCTGCCGGGCCGGACCCGGGATCCTCGCGCGTCGAGCGCCCGCCGGCGCCGCGCGAGGTCTCCCTCGAGCGGCGATCCCGCTACTGAACTGCGCCGATCTCGTCGAGGAACGTGTTGTAAGCGTCGAGCTTGCCCGACGGAACCACGTCGAGGCCGATGTCGACCCGGCTATCGCCGTCCATCAGCGGGGCGAGGACGTCCCTTGTCGCGTCGAGGCCGATGTTCTTGATGCTATAGAGGATGTAGGGCACGAGGTAACCCTCGTAGTACTGCCGCTGGGTGTGTGTGGCCTTGATGCGCCCCTCGCGCATGTAGGCGACGGTCTTTGGATCGAAGTCGAACGCGACGATGGGGACGCCCGGTATGCCCGCGGCGTCT
This sequence comes from Sorangium sp. So ce176, assembly GCF_051519835.1. Lineage (NCBI taxonomy): Bacteria > Pseudomonadati > Myxococcota > Polyangiales > Polyangiaceae > Sorangium > Sorangium sp. So ce176. Next base: position 5,461,895 of record NZ_CP150371.1, on the reverse strand, counting down.
GCGCCCATCACGCACCGGTACGAGATGTTGAACAGGCCGACCATACCGACGACGGGCGGGTCCGCGGCCTCGATCTGGCCCTTCATCGCGTCGACGTCGTAGGCCTCGTCGGCGAAGAAGGCGGCCTGGCTCACCAGGGGCGTGTAACCGGCTGCCTCGATCTCCTGCAGGGCTCCCTGCGTCCGAGCATACCCGTCGACCCAGTCTTCCGCGGTGGTGCCGTGAATGACCACCGTGCCAGGAGGCGGGGGCAGCATCGCGAGCAGGGTTTTCCCCGCCGTGGCTCCCGCAGACGTGTTGAGCAATCCGACGTAGAGCGAGCGCTTCGAGGTCGCCACGTCGGTGTCGAGCGTCACCACGTGGACCCCCTCGGCGACAGCATCGTCGACGGCGGCCGCGTTGACGTCGCCGTACGGCGAGACGCCGATCCCCTCGGCGCCACCCGCTACTGCCTGCGCGAGCTGCTGATTCTGGAGGTCCTGCGATGTCGTGGAATCGCCCGACTGGTCGGTGGGCCCGAGCACGTTCCCCGTCACGTCGAGCTCCCCCATGGCCCGGCTCGCACCCGTGGCGATCGGCTCGAAGAAGGTGTCGAGGTTCTTCAGCAGGACCACCATCTGCATCGGCTCGATCGTGCTCTCGTTGATCACGGCGATGAGACGATCGATCGTCGCCTCGAGCTCCACCGGAGTGAACTCGCTCTCCGGCGTCGGCGGCCGATCGATGCGTCCGACCTCCGTGCCCGCGTCGATGCTATCGCTCGACCCGCACGCCGCCGTCGTCAGCAGGAGCCCGAAGACCGCTGTCCGATATAGTCCAATCATCGTCATGAGAGCCCTCCTCGTCCATGGTTCGCTCGATCGCGCGTGGCACCCCTCCGTCAGAGTCCCTCCTCCCGCGACATCGCTTTAGGGTGTGGCATGTGACGGACACCGAGTGACAGGGCGCCGCGGGCGAGCGCGACGCCGAGCGCCGGGACGCAGCTCCCACGCGCAGCCCGGCTTCCCTACAGCACAGGCGTCGTCCGCCATGCGCGAGCCAGGCATCATCCAACGGAAGCGATACTGAGCGCCAGGCGTCCCGGAGTCCATGCTCGATCCATCGTGTTACGAGGTCGAGGATCGAGCTGTCAAGAGGTAGGGGGCAATCGACGAGGAGCGGCAATGCGCCGAGAAGGAAATCAGGCTGTTGATGTGGTTCGTCACACGGCGGCCGGCGTTCGCTCCTGGGGAGCGCGCGCTCTCTCCGTGGATCGCGGTCTTCCAGCAGCCGAGCCGGGGGCGGGCCTGGGCGGCGCCGCGCCAGGGGGCGTCGGCGAGGGCGCCAGCAGCCGTTGCTCAGTTTGCGGTCACGACAACCTCTGAGCCGTCATACGCGACCACTTGATCTGCAGCGGCGGTGACATCGACGCCGGAGCCATGGTTGGATCCTACCCATACGATCCTGAACGTTCTGCTGGCCGGCATTCCGCGATAGCTCCCCGTCCTTGCGCCGATGGTCAACTTCTTGGCGGACTCGTCCCACGTGAGCGGAATGGTCGAGTATTGACCGTCCTCGTAGCTATAGCTGTCGCCCTCGTCCTCGTACATGGTGAAGGACCCGTCTTGACCTGCGTAGATCCGGATCTCCACCGGGTCGATGCTCTGCGTCGCATACTGAATCCCGGGACCCATGGGGACGATCGAGCCCGCCTTGACGAAGAGCGGGATCTCGCTCAGCGGCGCGGGCACAGAAGTCGTACGCCCGCCGTCTGTCGTCGAGCCTGTCCAGAAATCGTACCAGGTCCCCGCGGGGAGATAGACGGAGCGGCTGGTGGCGCCCGCGGCGGTCACCGGATTGACAAGGAAGGCAGGGCCGAACAGGAACTGGTCCTTGATGTTGAACACCTTCTCGTCGACGGGGTAGTCGAACACCAGGTGCCGCATCATGGTGTAGCCTTCGCTGGTCACCTTCCACGCCAATGAGTAGATGTACGGCATCAGTCGGTAGCGCAGGTTGTCGATCTTGAGGAGATTGGCCTTGGTGGCGGCGCTCCAGCTGTTGCTGTACAGCTCCCTCGAGCCGCCTCCGTGGATCCGGAAGATCGGGGAGAAGGCGCCATACTGAAACCAGCGGGTAAAGAGCTCATTGTTCGCGCTGGTGGTCCAGTCCACGTTGTGGCCCCAGTACCCGCCGATATCCGTGGTCCAGTAGGGCATCCCCGCGAGCGAGAAATTGAGCCCCGCGGGGATCTGCCTGGTATAGGTGGGAAAGTCGCTGTTGATGTCCCCCGACCAGCACGTCGTGGCATACCGCTGTTGCCCGGCGAAGGCGCTGCGGCTGAGGACGTAGACTCGCTTCTCCTTCGGGCCGGTCGTGCGCCAGTGCTCGTACAACCCCTGGGCGTGCCCCAGGGGATAAGCGTTCACGTACAGCGCCCCCTTGCCGAGCGCGGTGTCAGCCGACCGCACGTCGACGCGGTCCGGATAGCCTTGAGGTTCGGTGTTGTCGGCCCAGATGCCGTCCCAGCCGTGCGCCCCCAGGAGGCGATCGTGGATCTGCTGGTACACAAGGGCTCTGGCGGCGGGGTTGAGCGTGTCATAGAAATGGTGCGTGCCGCCGCTGGCGAACAGCGCTCCGATCTCGTCGAGCGCTTTGTAGTTGTCCATCTCTCCGGCCTTCCTCTCCGTGTCCACGCGCTGGTACAACGGCCAGATCGATATCATCGTGTGAACGTTGGCCTTGTGCATCTCGTCGATGAGGGCTGCTGGATCGGGATAGCGGCCTTGATCCATGAAGTGGGAGCCCCACGCGTGGGGAGTCCAGTAGTCCCAGTCTTGAACGATGCAGTCGACCGGGATGTTGTTGTCGCGGTAGCCGTCCTTGACCCTCAGCAGCTCGGCCTGGCTGCCGTACTTGTCCTTCGACTGGAAGAGCCCGTAGGCCCACTTCGGGAACAACGGGGCCGCGCCGGTCGCGGCGCGATACTGGGCCACGACCTGGTCGATGCTCGGGCCATAGAAGAAGTAATAATCCACCATCTCGCCGGCTTCGGACGCGTAGCTGTACTTGGTGTCGTTGGACTCGGTCCCGTCGAAGTTCGAGGCGGAATAGTTGTCCCAGAAGACGCCGTAGCCCCTGTTGGATACCAGCATCGGGACGTTGATCTCGGTGTTGGCGTTGAGGATGCGCCGGGTCGTCCCTTTTCGATTCATCACGCCGTCCTGGTGCTGGCCGAGACCAAACAACGCTTCGTCGGCGGGTGAGTTGAAGACCGTCTCGACGCGGTTCGTGCTGACCCCCTCGACGGTCACGGGGGTCAAGCTCTTGCTGTCCTCCGACAGGATGACGTCATCGTTCAAGTCGGCGTAGGTGACCAGGCCGCTGGTCGTGTCGACGCTGGCCTTCAAGCGTGAGGTGGTGATGGTCACGGTCCCCGAGCTCTCCGTCACGCAAAAGCTCGGTGTGCCCCACTTGTTGTTGACAGACAGAGACGTCTTGTCAGGGAGCGAAGGACCAGCGGCGTACTGGACCCTGATGATGCTCTCGTTGCAGACCTCCAGCCTCAGAAGGCCGGCTTCCAGGTTGAAGGTGACGAAGGGCCTCGGTGCGCATCCCGCGACCCGCACGTGGCGAGATAGGCGGGTACTTTCGGCCGAATTGTGAACGTTCACATTGTCAACGTCAACGCCGATCGACCGGCCCGCGGGTATCCTCGATCCCGAGGGGTGACAAGGCTGGCGGGGCTCCTCCAGAGCGCCGCGTCGAACAGGTCGCGCTGGTACGCCTCGGGAACGAGCTGGTGGAGTCGACACGAGGCTCGGGCGGATCGCTCCGGCAGGTGGAGGCGGTTCCGCGTGGCCTGGAACAATGTGCCGCGTGCGTGCGAGAGAGCTGGTTCGACGGCGAGCCGTTCACGAGCTTTCTGGTGTGTCCTTATATCTCCCCGAGCAGCATTCAGAATGGGTGCAACTTTTCGATGAATGCCGACACGGTGGCGGGGGAGGACCATCCGCCCCCTGCGCCGACCGCTTCCGAGCCGACTGCGTCGCCGCGCCGCGCGTCTTCGATGGCCCAGTGACGAGCGCCTCCACGATCGAGCTGGGCCCCTGGTCGAGCCGCCGGAACGCGTCAATCGCGTCAAAACACGTGGAGTCGATCCAGCTTGACATGAGTAATGTGAACGTTCACATTGGGCGTTGACGGGGGTGCTTTCTGCGCCTGTGCGCCTGTGCGGCCGTATGGCTGCGCGGCTGTGCGCCCGTGCGTTCGCAGGATCGCGGTGGATATCGTCGGCTCCAGGTCCCCGCAAATTGACCATTGGTCATGACTCACGCGGTAGAGAAGAGGTAAGGGATGCGTTCGAAGAGGATCGGGATGCGTTGGCTCGGCTGTCCTGCGTTCGCCGCCCTTATCGCGGCGTGCTCCGGCGGCGGTCCCGGCGCGACGCCGGAAGGGAATGACGGCGGCGGCTCCGGCGACACCTCGACCGTTGTGACGGGCAGCGGCGGCGCAGCGCCGATGCCGGTGACAGGAGCCACGAGCAGCAGCTCCACGGCCAGCAGCTCCACGGCCAGCAGCTCCACGAGCGGCTCGGGCGGAGACGCCACGGCCGGCAGCGGCGGCTCGGGCGAGGTCGATCCGGACATGATCACCGCCCCGGAAGGCAAGATCCCGAACATGCCGATGCCGGCGAGCAAGGTCAACCTGCCGCGTCAGAGCTGGCGAGACGGCCTTGTGTCGCCGACGCTCGAGAAGGACCACCACCAGAACCAGCCGATCGTCGTCAACGGCTATGTTCAAGGCGCCGGCAACGCCGAGATCGTCTTCTACGACATCGCCGATCCGGCCAATCCCAGGATGCTCTCGCGCATCCAGAGCCCTGGCTTCGATCCCAGGGGAGGGCCCAAGGGCGTTGGCGAGGCGGAGTCGCACCAGACCTCGCTCGCGCGCTACGGCAACAAGTTCTACCAGGTCACCACCTCGGGCACCGGCGTCGACATCTGGGACGTCACCGACGCCCGCGCGCCTCGTCACGTGACGCTCGTCCGGCTCCAGGGCATCAACTATGGCGACTTCACCGACTCCGTGTGGGGCATGTACTGGCAGGGCAGCGTCATCTACATCGGCGGCACCAACACGGGCCTGCACATCCTGGACGCAACGGATCCCGAGGACGTGCGGTTCGTAAAGAAGATCCCGATCTCGCAGTTCGGCGGCGTGAGCGCCGGTCCGCTGTGGGCCGTCGGCAATACGCTCGTCATCACGACGCCCAAGGACAACGGCGGCATCGCGACGATGGACATCAGCGACCCGATGAACCCTGTCGCGCTCGACTTCATCACCCCGAGCAAGAGCTACATCTGTGGGCTGTACGGCAAGCACGTCTACGTGCAGTCGCCGCTGCGCGTGTGGGACGTGCTGACCGATCCCACCGACATCGGCTCGGCCAATTCACCCCTCGCCACGCTGCCCGACTCGGCGTTCAGGGCCAAGGGCTACCCCGCCGGGTCCGAGTACGTGAGCTTCTCCGACGGCTACCTGTTCCTGGGTCACCTGCGGCCAGACGCCGGCGTCTCCAAGATCGACGTGCACGACATCCAGCGGATGTCGATCAAGAATCGAATCTGGGGCCGGCTGGAGTTCGAGAACGGCGACGACCAGTTCTCGATCGCTGTCGGCAGCCTGCTGGTGCTGGCCGACGACGAGCTGCCCTACCGCGGCATGGTCATCGCCGCGCACTCCACGGATCCGGACACAACGCCCCCGGCGGTGGACACTGTGTTGCCGAAGAACGGGGCGACGGGCGTGAGCAGGAAGTCGCGCGTCGGTCTCAGCCTCACCGACAACATCGAGCTCGCCACGATCCACCCGGGCAGCTTCATCGTCCGGCCGGTGGGCGGCGCGCCCTTGAAGGGCACGTTCGGCCTGTACATGGGCATCGTGAACTTCGACCCCGACGAGGACCTGACGCCGAACACAACCTACGAGGTCATCCTGCCGAAGGACGGCATGAAAGATCTCGTCGGCAACGGCATGGCGGCCGAGTTCAAGTCAACGTTCACGACCGGTCCCTGAGCCATGCGCTCGCTGCCGAAGCTCCTCGGCCTGCTCGGAGGCGTCTGCTGGGCGGCGGCCTGGCCGGCCGAGGCGCGCGCCGTCACGGCCAGCATCCCCGAGCGCGCGCCCTCGCTCACGGGCGAGGCCGTCACGTTCGACCTGACGATCGGCGACCCAGTCGGCCCCGTGCAGGTGCGCTGGGACATGGGGGACGAGACACGCACCGAGTTCACTGTCGGCGACGTGCAGCAGGTCCACACCTACGCCGCGCCGGGCCACTACCCGGTGCTGGCGACGGTCAAGGACGATGTCGGGTTCACCAGCGTCGCGTTCGTGCACACGGTGCACAGGCCGCTCGTCACGGGCAGCGCGGCGGGCTCGACCGATCTCGTCTACGACCAGCCGAACGCGAAGCTCTACACGGCCAACTACGAGAACGACAGCGTGAGCGTGCTCGACACGGGCACGCTGACAAGGCTCGCGGAGGTGCCGGTGGCGCGCGGCCCTGTCGGGCTCGCGCTCACGGCGCAAGGCAAGCTGTGGGTGCTGCACCGCGACGCGCACGCGCTCTCCATCATCGACACCGCGTCGCTGGCGGTGGAGCGCGAGGTCGCGCTGCCGTACGCGTCGCAGCCGATGGGCCTCGCGATCAGCCCGACAGGGGACGCCGCGTACGTGACGCTCATGGCCGTCGGCAAGCTGCTGAAGCTGGACGTGGCGAGCGGCGCCGTCGTGGCCGAGCTCGCGCTCGGCGGTACGCCGCGGGGCGTCTCGGTGTCGCACGACGGCGCGCAGGTCTACGTCACGCGCTTCATCTCCGAGGACAGCCATGGCGAGGTGACGCGCGTCGACGCGGCGACCTTCCAGGTGAGCACGCGCTTCGAGCTCGCTGCGGACACAACGACGGAGGACACGGATCAACAGGGGCGCGGCCTGCCGAACTACCTGTTCTCGGTGGGGCTCTCGCCCGACGGCTTGTTCGCGTGGGTGCCGGGCAAGAAGGACAACATCTTCCGTGGTCCGTTTCGCGATCAGCTCGCGCTCACCGACGACAACACGGTGCGGCCGCTCGTGGCGCTGCTGAACCTCGCGGAGGGCGCCGAGGACGTCGCGCGGCGCATCGATCTGGACGATCGCAACCTGCCCAACCAGGTCGTGTTCACGCCGCTCGGCGACTATGCGTTCGTCAGCGTGGCCGGCTCGGCCCTGGTGGAGGTCCGAGACGCCTACACGGGCGAGTTCGTGACAGCGCTGAAAGAGACGGGCTTTGCTCCGCGCGGCCTGGCTCTGACCGAGACCGACAAGCTGTTCGTGCACGCGTCGCTCAGCCGTACGGTGGCGGTCTATGACGTCGCCGACGTCGTCAGCTCGCACGACCTCATCACCAGGAAGCTGGCCGACATTCCGACCGTCGCCGCGGAGAAGCTCGACGCGGAGGTCCTGCGCGGAAAACAGCTGTTCTTCAACTCGGCGGACGTGCGCATGAGCGATCAGGGCTACATCAGCTGCGCTTCGTGTCACTTCGACGGCGCGGAGGACGGGCGAGTCTGGGACTTCGGCAGCGTGGGGGAGGGGCTCCGCAACACCGTCTCGCTTGTCGGACGGCGCGGCGCGGGCCACGGCAACGTCAACTGGAGCGGCAGCTTCGACGAGATCCAGGACTCCGACGACAACATCCGCGACCTGTTCGGCGGCAAGGGCTTCCTCGGCGCCGAGCAGCTCGCCACGGGGACCGTGGCCACGCCGCGCGGCGACAAGAAGGCCGGGCTGAGCCCCGAGCTCGATGCGCTGGCGGCGTTCCTCGGCTCGCTCGACACCTACAGCCCGAGCCCCTTCCGCAACGCCGACGGCTCGCTCACCGAGGACGGCGTCGCGGGCCGCGCCCTCTTCGAGCGCCTGGGTTGTAACTTCTGCCACACGGGTCCCGACGGGACCGACAGCGCGCGTGGGAAGCTGCACGACGTCGGCACAGTGAAGCCGTCCTCCGGGGCGCGCGCCGGTGAGCCGCTGTTCGGCATCGACACGCCGACGTTGAACGGCGTGTGGGAGACGGCGCCGTACTTGCACGACGGCTCCGCGCCGACGCTGCGTGACGTCCTCGTCACGGCCAATCCCGACGATCGCCACGCCTTCACCAGCGCGCTCAGCGAAGCCGAGCTCGGGCAGCTCATCGCCTACGTGCAGCAGCTGGACGGATCCATCGACGCGGAGCCGAGCGAGGGAGACGGCGCGGTTCAGGAGCCGGACGACATCTCTGGCCTTCACTGCGGCGTGACGGGCGGGCCTCTCGACCGTCGCGCGCCGCTCCTGGCCTTCGCGCTCGTGGCCGGCTCGATGGCGCTCGGCGCGCGCCGCAGGAGGCCGTCGTGAGGCGCCTGCCGAGCCTGTGCCTGGCTTCGCTGCTGCTGGCGGCGTGCGTCGGCGAGATCGGCGAGAACGCCGCCACGGACGAGGCCGTGGTCGACTGGGACGCGCTGCCGCCCGTGAGCGCTCCCGACCCGGAGCTGTCGGCCCTGCCCAGGCGCGAGGCGCAGCACCGCGCGCTCTGCGCGACGCCGCGCGGCGACAGCTTCTGGCAGGCGGTGTGCGCCGCGCCGCGGCCGAACATCACCGACTTCGCCAGCTTGCTCCGGGTCGCGAAGCTCGACGAAGATCGCGCCTTCGCGCTCACAGGCAACTCCACGTCGCTTGTGAAGAGGGCCGTCTCCGCCGTCAATCCACGCCTCATCGTCTTCCCGCGTGTGACCGAGATGCGCGAAAAGCCGGCGGAGATGACAGCGGTCGGCTTCGTTCGCGGTGAGCCCTTCGTCGAGATCGTGAGCCGCGACCTGTCGACAGGTGACTACAACTTCTACCTGTTCACCTTCGAGCGGCAGTGTGACTACGACGACAGCTGCGACCTCGCGAGCCTGCTCACCGAAGAGATAGAGCACGGCTGGACGGCGTTCAGCATTTACAGCGAGGAAGACGTCGAGAATACGTCGCTCGACTGCCGCTCGTGCCACCAGCCCGGCGGCCACGGCACGAAGAAGATCCTGCGCATGCAGGAGCTGGAGTTCCCCTGGCTGCACTGGTTCCCGCAGCGCTTCGTGCAGCGCACGGAGTCCGATCGGGTGCTCACGCCGCAGTTCCTGGAGGCCCACGCGCTCGACGCGCAGTACGGCGGCATCCCCATCGCGACGATCCAGAACGCCATCGACGAGGGCAGCGGCGCGCAGCTCGAGGCGCTGCTCGTCGCCGAGGGCCAGGCGGCGCAGCCGAACGCGTTCGACCCGCGCATCGAGGCAGAGGCCAGGGCCGGCTCGTCGAGCCCGACGTGGGAGCAGCAGTTCGCCGTGTCGCTGGCCGGTGATTCGATCCCTGTGCCTTACCCGTTCGTGGACGTGACGGATCCTGCGCTCCGCGCGGCGCGGACCACGTCCTACCTCGACGTGGTGAGGGGCGCGGCCCCGCGACAATCCCTTCTCGATCTGCGCGACATCTTCTCCGCAGACGCGAAGGTGAAGGTCGGCCTGGTGCCGCCGCCGGGGGCGAGCGGGCGCGCCGTGCTCACGCAGCTCTGCTCGCGCTGCCACGACGGCCGCGGGAACCCGGCGCTGAGCCGCGCCGCGTTCAACGTGAAGGACCTGGACGGCATGCCGCGCGACGTGAAGGACCGGGCCATCGCTCGCTTGCAGGAGCCCGCGACATCGCCGCTGCGCATGCCGCCCTGGCGCGCCGCGGACGCGCTGCCCCCCGCGGAGCTCGCCGCGGTCATCGAAGAGCTGAGCAAGTAGCGCTGTCATCCTGCGGTTGACTCCGGCACCGACTCCGAAAGGCTCCACCTGACAATGCTCACGAGCATCAAGACGAACTTCGCCACGTTGTGCCTGACGATGGCGCTCTCGCCGCTCGCGGCGTGCGCGTCGTCCTCCTCGACCACCGCGCCGGCGCCGGAGACGGCGGACGACACGAGCAAGGCGGCGGCCCCGCTGGCCGTGCCGGCGGCGCAGCGCGGCCCGATCCTCGACACGCACATCCATCTCTACCAGGTCACGCGGCCAGGCGGCGTCGTCTGGCCCGAGGCCAAGCAGAAGCCGATTTACCGCGACGTGCTGCCCGCGGAGTACGAGGCGATCGCGAAGCAGAATGGCATCATCGGCACCGGCGTCGTCGAGGCCAGCCCCGTCGTCGAGGACAACGTCAAGGTCCTCGAGATGACGAAGGGCAACGGCTTCTTCAAGTTCCTTGTCGCGCAGCTCGAGATCGGCTCGCCGAGCTTCAGCGCCGATCTGGCGCGCCTCGCCGCGGACCCGCGCGTGGTCGGCATCCGCGGGTTCCTCTGGAGCCCGGAGCTGACGCTCGACAAGAAGCAGCTCGCCTCGCTGGAGGAGCTCGCGGCCAAGGGCATGACGCTCGACATCATCAGCCGCGGCACCTTGAACCCGAAGGACAAGGTCGAGGCGCTCGCGACCGCGGTGCCCAGGCTCCGGATCATCATCGACCACCTGGCGGGCGCGAAAGGGGCGACGCCGGATCCGGCCTGGGTCGATGCGATGCAGCGGCTGGGCAAGCACCCGAACATCTACGTCAAGTTCTCTTCGTTCTTCGACATGTACAACCCGGCCGCCACCGAGGACGATCCCTGGAAGGCGCCGACCGACGTCGCGGCGTACAAGCCGCACTTCGACGTGCTGATGAGCGCCTTCGGCGAAGACCGGCTGATCTGGGGCAGCAACTGGCCCGTTGTCGACATGGGTGGCAGCCTCGCTTCGGAGATCGAGATTGCCGAGCTCTACCTCAAGGAGCTCGGTCAGGAGGCGCGTGACAAGGTGATGTTCAAGAACGCACAGAAGTTCTATGCGCGTCATCCCTGAACAGGGGTGTCCCGAACGCCGCGGCGGGGGCGGCCTCCGCCCCGCGCACGGCTCGTGAAGCAACGCCACGTCGCCTCGGATCCTGCCAGTCGACGTGGCGCCGTGTCTTCTTTGCTGCAGGAGGAAGCGGCCCCGGCTGCGGAGCGCGCCGTGGAAGCCGCGAGTGAACGAAGTCGCTCGGTGAGGCAATGAAACAATGAAAGCCCTGACGATCACGGGTCCGTCGGCTGCGCAGGTGACCCAGATCCGCGAGCCTGAGCCGGCGCACGATGAGGTGTTGATCCGCGTGCGACAGGTCGGTCTGTGCGGCTCCGACCTGAACACGTTCCTCGGCAAGAACCCGATGGTGACGTACCCTCGGGTGCTGGGTCACGAGGTGGCCGGCACGATCGTGGAGCTCGGCTCCGGCGTCGAGGCGGACTGGCGCGTCGGGACCGACGTCACGTTCACGCCGTACACGGCGTGCGGCGTGTGCCCCTCGTGCCGCGCGGGACGGCGCAACGCCTGCCGCGACAACAAGACCATGGGCGTGCAGCGCGACGGCGCGCTGACCGAGCTCGTGGCGGTGCCGTACCAGAAGCTCTTCACGTCACGGAAATTGAGCCTCACCGAGCTCGCGCTTGTCGAGCCGTTCTCGGTCGGCTTTCACGCGGCGGCGCGGGGGCGCGTCGAGGCCGAGGAGACAGTCCTTGTGATGGGCTGCGGCGGCGTCGGGCTCGGGGCCATCGCCGGCGCGGTGAGCCGCGGCGCGCGCGTGATCGCGCTCGACACGCAGGAAGAGAAGCTCGCGCTCGCCAGGGCGCTCGGCGCGCGCGAGGCGGTGCTCGCGGGCGCCGATGCACGCCAGCGCGTGATGGACATGACGAACGGCGACGGGCCGGACGTCGTGATCGAGGCCGTGGGCGCGACAGCGACGTACCGCAACGCGGTGGAGTGGGTGAAGTTCTGCGGTCGCGTCGTGTACATCGGGTACGGCAAAGAGCCGGTGAGCTACGAGACCAAGCTGTTCGTGATGAAGGAGCTCGACATCCTCGGCTCGCGCAACTGCCTGAGCGAGTTCTCGGACGTGATCGCCTTCTTCGAGCGGCGCACGTTCGACCCGAACATCCTGATTTCGAGCTCGATCCCCATCGAAGGCGTGCCCGACGCGCTCGCCGCCTGGGCTGCGTGCCCCGGTCGAACGTCCAAGATCATGGTCGGCGTGTCGTGAGCGCGCGCCTTCCGAGCCACAGGAGCGCTGACATGGGCAATCCGATCCTCCAGTTCGGCACGAGCCGGTTCCTGCAGGCTCACGCGGACTTTTTCATCTCGGAGGCGCTCCACGCCGGCGACGCGCTCGGGACGGTCACCGTGGTGCAGACCACGTCGAACCCCGAGAGCCGCGCGCGCATCGACGCGCTGCGCGTACACGGGCGTTACCCCGTGCGGATCCGCGGGCTGCGCCGCCAGGAGGTCGTCGACACGACGATCGAATGCCGATCGATCACGGAGGCGCTCGACGCGAACACCGACTGGCCGCTCGTGCGCGAGCGCTTCGCGCGGGACGCGCGCGTCGTGCTCTCGAACACGAGCGACAGCGGGTACGCCTGTTTTCCCGAGGACACGGCGGCGTTGCTCGCGCCCGGCGCGGGCGTGCCGCGCGGGTTCGTCGCGAAGCTCGTCGTCCTGCTGCGCGCCCGCTTCGAGGCGGGCGCCGCGCCGCTCACGCTGCTGCCTTGCGAGCTCGTGTCGAACAACGGCGACACGCTGCGCGCGCTCGTCGCCGGCGTCGCGCGCCAGTGGGGCGCGGACGCAGCCTTCCTGCGTTACATCGAGCACACGTGCGTGTGGGTGAACTCGCTCGTCGACAGGATCGTCTCCGAGCCGATCCATCCCGTCGGCGCGATCGCCGAGCCCTACGCGCTCTGGGCGATCGAGCGGCGCGAGGGCATGGTGCTGCCGTGCGGGCATGAGGCGATGATCGTGACGGACGACCTGCCCCACCACGAGCGCCTGAAGCTGCTGTTGCTGAACCTCGGGCACACCTACCTCGCCGAGCGCTGGCAGACGGACGGGCGCCCCACCGACGAGAACACGCGGCAGGCGATGCGCGATCCGGCCCTGCGCCCCGAGCTCGAGGCGCTCTGGCGCGACGAGGTGGTGCCCGTCTTCGACGCGCTCGGCAAGGGCGCTGCCGCGCGCGCCTACCTCGACGAGGTGCGCGAGCGCTTCGAGAACCCGTTCCTCGATCACCGGATCTCCGACATCGCGCGCAACCACGCCGAGAAGAAGCGACGCCGCTTCGGGCCGGTGATCGAGCTCGCGCGCGAGCTCGGCCTGAACCTCGAGCAGCCCCGGCTGCGCGCGTCGCTTCGCGCGGCCGTGCCCGCATGAGCGTGTGAGGCTGCCACAGGCGGTCCGCGCTGCCGGCCGGCCGCGCGAGCCGCCGCGATCACGACACCGATAACCACGACGACCCGATGCAGCTGCCATGGCGCCGCGCGCGCAGCGCACCTCGAGGGAGCGCCGCTCGGCGGGGACCGCGCGAGAGCTGTCGATTGCACGAACAGATACGCTATCCAAGGAGACATGTAGATGAGAAAGATGCGTTGGGTCGTGCTTTTGCTGTGCTTTCTCGCCGTCGCCCTCAACTACATCGATCGCGCCAATCTGGCGGTCGCGGCGCCCGAGATAGAGAAGTCGCTCGGCATCGGCCCTGCGCAGATGGGCCTCATCATGAGCGGCTTCTTCTGGACCTACGCGCTCATGCAGATGCCGTTCGGCTGGTTCATCGACCGCGTCGGGGGGCGCATCGCGCTGCCGGTCGCCGTCGGCTGGTGGTCGCTCTTCACCGTGGCGACGGCCGGCGCCTCGAGCGTCGCGTCCATGTTCGGCTGCCGATTGCTGCTCGGCGCGGGCGAGGCCGGCGCCTACCCGGCCTGCGCCAAGCTCGTGAGCCAGTGGTTCAAGCCGCGCGAGCGCGCGCTCGCGACGGGCATCTTCGATAGCGGCGCGCGCGTCGGCTCGGCGCTGTCGATCCCCCTCGTGGCCCTCATCGTCGATACGTTCGGATGGCGGGCGGCGTTCATCATCACGGGCTTGCTCGGCGCGGTGTGGATCCTCGGCTGGGTCGTCATCTACCGCAGCCCCTCCCACGGCGACATGACGGGCGAGGTCGACGTCGTCCACGCACCGCCCGCCAGGGACGCGGAGGGCGACGTGACGTGGGCGTCGCTCTTCCGCCATCGCACGCTCTGGGGCATGATGCTCGGCTTCTTCTGCCTCAACTTCACCAACTACTTCTTCATCACGTGGTTCCCGAGCTACCTCGTGCAGACGCGCGGCTTCTCGCTCAGGTCGCTCGGCACGCTCGGCATGGTCCCCGCGCTGATGGCGATCCCGGGCGGCTGGATCGGCGGCTTCGTCTCCGATTCGCTCTATCGTCGCGGCTGGAGCCTCACCGCCGCACGCAAGACATGCATGGTCGGCGGCATGCTTGTGTCGTCGGTGATCACGTTGTCGTCACTGACGTCCAACGTGACCCTGATGCTCATCCTCTTCGGCATCTCGTACTCGAGCCTCGCGTTCGCCGGCGCCAGCGTCTGGTCCCTTCCTGGCGACGTCGCGCCCACGCCGCGCCACGTGGCGTCGATCGGCGGCATCCAGAACTTCGCGTCGAACCTGGCCGGCATCGTCATCACGACGTTCACCGGCGTGATGGTCTCGGTGACCAAGGGCTCGTTCACGATCCCGCTCGTCGTGGCGGGCGGCTTCTGCCTGCTCGGCGCGTTCAGCTACCTCTTCCTCGTCGGCAAGATCGAGCCGCTCCGGATCGAGCCGGTCCGGATCGAGCCCGCCCGCCGCGAGGTGTCCTAGCGGTCCCTGGCGGGCCGCTCGACGTGCGGCGGAGCGAGGCCGAGCGCGGCCCCCGGGAGGCGCTCCAGGCTCAGAGGGTGACGCCGCGCTTCCAGAGCGCGATCTCGCGCTCGTCGTTCTCCTCGGCGCGGGTCGGGCGGCCCGAGGCGGTGGCCAGCACCAGGTCCATCAGGGCGTCGGCTGTCGCGTCCATGGATTCGCCCGTGGCGACGCGGCCGGCGTCGAAGTCGATCCAGCGCTTCTTGCGCTGGGCGAGGCCCGAGTTGGTGGCGAGCTTGAGGGTCGGCACGGGGAAGCCAAGCGGCGTGCCCCGGCCGGTGGTGAAGAGGATCACCGTCGCGCCGGAGGCGGCGAGCGCCGTGGACGAGACAGCGTCGTTGCCGGGGGCCTCCAGCAGCGCCACGCCCGGCTTGCCGCGGATCTGCCCGCCGTAGCGGACCACCTCGGTCACCGGGGCGCGGCCGGCCTTCTGCACAGCGCCCAGGGACTTCTCCTCCAGGGTTGTGATGCCGCCAGCGATGTTGCCGGGCGAGGGGTTCTCCGACACCGGCTCGCCGTGGGCGATGAAGTAGCCCTTGAAGTCGTTCACCACGCCGACGACGTCCGCATAGACAGCCTCGCTCTCGGCGCGGGCCATGAGGAGGCGCTCGGCGCCGAAGATCTCCGGGATCTCGGTCAGGATGGCCGAACCGCCGGCGGCGCAGACCTTGTCAGCGATGCGGCCCACGAGCGGGTTGGCGGTCAGCCCCGAGAAGCCGTCCGAGCCGCCGCACTTGAGGCCGATCACCAGGTCCGAGGCGGGGCAGGGCTCGCGGCGGTCCCGCTCGGCGATCCTGACCAGCTCTTCGACGGCCTGCAGGCCCGCCTCGATCTCATCCTCGGCCGTCTGGGCGGTGAAGGACCGCAGGCGCTCGCGATCGAGGTGCGGGGCGCTCTCGAGGAGCAGGCCGAGCTGGTTGTTCTCGCAGCCAAGACCGATGATCAGCGCGCCGCCCGCGTTCGGGTGGCCGGCCAGGGCCGCTGTCATCCGGCGGGTGGCCTCGAGGTCGCCGCCGAGCTGGGAGCAGCCGAAGGGGTGGGTGAGCGCGTAGACCCCGTCCACCCGGCCCTTGAAGCGCCTGTCCGCCTCGGCGGCCACCTTCTGGGCCGTGCGCGAGACGCAGCCCACCGTCGACAGGATCCAGATCTCGTTGCGGGTGCCCACCCGCCCGTTCTTCCGCCGGTACCCCATGAAGGTGCTGTCTTCGGTGGCGGAGAGGGGCTCCGGGGTCGTGGGCTCGTAGGCGTAGGTGTCGAGGCCGGAGAGCGCGGTGGCCAGGTTGTGCGTGTGCACGTGGTCGCCCGGCTGGATGTCCACCGTCGCCCGCCCGATCGGCCAACCGTACTTCCGCACCGGCTCGCCGGCGGCCACCGCGCGCAGCGCCACCTTGTGTCCGGCCGGGATCTCGACACGGGCGGTGATCGCCTCGGCCACCGGATCTCCGGTGGCCAGGCCTCGCACGGCGACGGCCACATCGTCTCGTGGATCGATCCGCAACAGGGAGGCTGCCAGGGTCATCTCACCCAGGGTAACCTGTGTGGCATTGGCGCGGCAAGCCTGCGAGGTGCCTCAAGTACCAGAGTCCATCACGGGGCCACACACACCGAGGTGACCATGGCCCTCCTTCAGGCCGCTTCGACTTGCCCGGGCACGGCGCGGGGAGATGGTGTTTCGAGAGGCCGTGGGGCCTCCCTCCGCGGAGGCCCTCGCCCGCGCACGGAAGGCGCTCCGGCGGCGGAGGGGTCGCTTTCGTGGCGCGCCGGGCTCCCCAGCCGACGCGCTTCGCGGCGAGCTCTCCATGGCTCGGTGCAAAATTCATATGAGGGCAGAATTTGGCTTGGCGAGCGCGCGCGTCGGCCAGGCGTCACAGACGGGAAGGCTGGATCGTCATCAGGGGGAAGGGCCGAACGGCCCATGACAAGGAGAATCACGATGAGCGAGCAATCCGCCGTGAAGTATGAGCAGGAGATCCCGGACGTGCTGCAGGCGCTGGCCGGCGTGCACAAGGTGGTGGACGGCTACGGCCTCGACAGGAAGCTCATCCACCTGGTGCAGCTCCGCGCGTCGCAGATCAACCAGTGCGCGTTCTGCGTGAAGATGCACACGAGGGAGGCGCGGCAGGACGGCGAGACGAACGACCGGCTCGACCGGGTGGTCGTCTGGGAGCACGTCCGCGATTTCAGCGAGCGCGAGCGGGCCGCGCTCGCCTGGACCGAGGCCCTGACAGTCCTCGACCGGCGGACCGACTACGCGGCGCTCCGCGCGCGGCTCAGGGAACACTTCTCCGACCGGGAGATCGGCGCGCTGACCGCCGCCGTGGCGATGATCAACCTGTGGAACCGCATCCAGGTGTCGGGGCACTGAGAGGGATCCCGGCGACGACGCCCCCGCGTTCGAGGCCGCGAGGCCGATGCTCATCGGCCTGGCCTACCGCCTCCTCGGCCCGCGCGCGGAGGCCGAGCAAGCGGCGGCCCGCCTGGGCGAGGAAGGCGCTGGCGCGCGCGACGGGCGCGGTGAAGCGCGATCAGCGGGCGGTCGAGCGGCCGGCCAGCGCGGTCGGGGTCACGCCGAGGACGCGGCGCATGCACCGCGCCATGTGGCTCTGGTGCGCGAACCCCGCCTCGATCGCCACCTGGCTTGCCGGCAGGTCGCCGCGCAAGAGCAGCGCCTTGGCGCGCTCGACCCGGCGCTGGACGACGTACTCGTGCACCGGCAGGCCTGTCGATCGCTTGAACAGGGTCTTGAGGTGGGACGCGCTGATCTCGGCGACGCCGGCGAGCCGCTCCAGGGACAGGCGCTGATCGAGGTGCTCCTCGATGTACGCCGTCACGCGCCGTAGCTGCTGCCTCGACAGCCCGCGCGGCGACCGGCTCGGCGCCGGGGCGCGGCCGAGCAGGTGCACGGCGAGCGCCAGGCCCAGGCTCTCCGTGTAGAGAAGCCCGCTCGGGTATCCGGCCACGCGCTCGGCGTCGAGCGCCCAGGCGATGTGCTCGACCTGCGGATCCCTGAGCTGGTGGCGCAGATCGAGGCCGGCCGTGTCGGGGTTGCGCCCCATGTCCTCGGCCGCGCGGCGCAGGAGGGAAGGGGACAGGCGCAGGAGGAGCGACGTCCCCGCGTCGTACTCCTCCCAGACGTCCGAGTACCCGGCGGGGAGGACGTCGATGTCGCCGCGCGTGTAGAGGAACCGGTGCGCACCGCACCACCCGCGGACCGGCGACCCGGCGTGGACCTTGAGAAGGTGGTCGTCCGCGGCCTCGATCGAGACAACGCCGGCCGGGGTCGTGCGGACCTCCAGGCGCATCCCGAGGCGGGGCCTGGGCGCGCCCGCGGCTTGCTCCTGCGTGGGGGCTCGCATCACCCCCCGAGTATCCAACGGCGCCGCGCCGCGCGCCACGGGCGTCCGAACGTGCTCTGCGCGCGTCCGAACGTGCGCGACGGCGCCGCGCGCGGGCCGCACCCATGGCGAGCCAACGCGCCCACCCGCGATCGCGGGGGCGCCAACGGAGGACATCGTATGCGTGACGTCTCGATCATCGGTCTGGGTCCCATGGGTATCGCGCTCGCGCGGGCGCTGCTCCAGCGCGGCGCGCGCGTCACCGTCTGGAACCGGACGAGAGAGAAGGCCGAGCCGCTCGCGGCGGAGGGCGCGGCGGCGGCGGCGAGCGTGGCGGAGGCGGCGCAGGCGAGCCCTGTCGCCGTGGTCTGCGTCGCCGACTACCCGGCGACGCACCGCCTGCTGGAGCCGCGCGAGGTCGCCGCCGCCCTCGCGGGCAAGGTGCTCGTCCAGCTCAGCACGGGCACCCCGCAGGACGCCCGGAGCGGGGAGGCGTGGGCGAAGGAGCGGGGCGTCGACTACCTCGATGGCGCGATCCTGGCTGTCCCGAGCCAGATGGGGAAGCCCGAGAGCACCATCCTCGTCTCGGGCTCGACCACGGCCTACCGCACGAGCAAGCCGCTCCTCGAGAAGATGGCCGGCGCCGTGCCTTACCTCGGTCAGAACGTGGGCGCGGCGTCGGCCCTGGACCTCGCGTTCCTCTCGCACCTGTTCATGGGCCTTCTGGGCTTCTATCACGGCGCTCGCATCTGCGAGGAGGAGGGCCTGCGCGTGGCCGACCTCGGTTCGATGCTGGCCGACGTCGCTCCGGCCATCGGCGCGATGATCAAGCACGACGCCAACGTGATCCAGGGCGGAGCCTACTATGGCTCGGAGAGCTCGCTGGACACCTGCGCGCGAGGCGTCGAGATCATCGCGCGGCAGGCGCGGGAAGCGAGGATCGACGGCGCGATTCCGGCGTTCGCCGCGGGGCTCTTCGAGAAGGGCGTGGCCGCGGGCCTCGGCGACGAGTCTCCGGCCGCGCTCATCAAGGTGCTGCGTAAAGGGGTCTGATTCGTCGGGTTCTTCAGGTTCTTTTGAACCGTCAGGTTCATTGGATTCGCCTCATCGCTGAAAGGGCATGTCATGAAGAGCTACGCAGGGAAGAAGGCAGTCGTCACCGGCGGGACCCACGGCATGGGGCTCGCCACGGTCAAGGCGCTCCTCGACGGGGGCGCCGAGGTGCTGCTCACCGGCCGGAACGAGCGGAACCGCGAGGCGGCGCGGCGCGAGCTCGGCCGCGGGGCGCACGTCGTGCGCTCCGACGCGGGGAGCCTCGCGGACATCGACGCGCTCCGCGCGTTCGCGCAGGGCTTCGCGGCCGAGCTCCTGCCGCGGCGCATCCGCGTGAACGCGGTGAGCCCCGGCTTCATCAAGACGCCGACCATGGGCGTCGCGGGCGCCTCCGCGGACGTCCTGGCCGCCTTCGAGCAGGAGGGCCGCGAGGTCACCCCGATGAAGCGCATCGGGACGCCCGAGGAGGTGGCCCGCGCGGCGCTGTTCCTGGCCTTCGACGCGACCTTCACGACGGGCGTCGAGCTGCCCGTCGACGGCGGCCTGGGTCAGGGCATCACCGTGCCCCACGCGTGACGATCCGCGCGCGGCCCAGGGCTCAATTGACGCACGACAGGACGGCGTGGCCGGCGCTGTCCGTCTCGCACGAGGTCTGCGGGCACGGGGTGTCGATGCCCTCGACGCACGCGCACGTGTCGTTGCCGTCGCACGAGGCGGGGAGCTGCATGCAGACGAAGCGCACGAGACCCGGCTGGGTGGTCGCATGGTCGATGCGCTCGCAGAACTCGGTCCCCGTCTGGCAGAACGTGTACCCGCACGCGAACGTGCCCTCCGGCGGCGTACAGGCCCCGTTCGCCGAGATGTCGACGCGCCGGAGCTCGGGGCAGTCCTGGCGCTCGACCTGGCCATCGCAGGCGCAGACAAGCGCCGGCACGTAGCCGCATTCGAGGGGGAGCCCGGTGCAGGTGCCCGAGGCCTGGCCCTGCCCGCACCCGTGATCGGCGAAACGGCAGAACGCGCCGGCGTCGCAGTCGTCGCTTGTCTCGCAGGCCACGGCGGCACCGCCGCCGCTCCCGCCGCCGCCGCTGTTCGTCTCGTCCCCCCCGCCGCCAGCGCCCGTGCTGTCGACGCTTCCCGAACAGCCGGCGAGGCCAAAGGCTGCTCCGGCGAGGACGAGGAGGAGAAGCGTCGATCGAGAAGAGAGGATGGTCATGAGCCGCAACAAGCAGCTACTGTGCCGTTGTCGTATGTTTCGTATTCATTCGGTTTTCTTTCGATGAGCCAACCCTGTGTGTCACGCCGGATGGCGCAGGTAGGCGCATGCACGCGGCGGCGCGCTCGACCGACGCCCGGGACCGCGTGCTGCTGAAGCTCGCGCTCGTGGGCGCGGCCGTGCTCGCGTCGTCGCTGGCGGCGCGCCGCTTCGGCCACGCGGTGGGCGGCACGCTCGCCGGGATGCCGATGATCGCGGGCTCGATCACGGGCTTCGTGCTGCTGCAGGAGCCGCCGGCGCAGGTGAGCGCGATCGCGCTCGCGACGCTGGCGTGCCTGCCGGCCACGATCGCCCACGGGCTCTGCTTCGCCTGGTGCGCGACGCGCTTCCGCTGGGGCGCGGCGCTGCTCGCGGCCAACGCGGCGTTCCTGTCGCTCGGGGCGGCGCTGCTCGCGCTGCGGCTCCCCGCGCCGGCGGTCTGCGCCGCGGCGCTCGTGTCGCCCGTCCTGGGCGCGCTGGCCATGCCGCGCCTGCCGCTGGCCGCGGCCGCGGTGACCATCCCGCGCGTCGAGCTCGCGTGCCGCGTCGTCGCCGCGATGGCCATGGCCTGGCTCATCCTGCGCACCGCCGGCGTCGCGCCGGCCGGCCTCAGCGGCCTGCTGCTCGCCGTCCCGATCGCCGGCAACATCCTGCCGAGCTTCACCCTGCCCCGGTACGGCGCGGCCGCGACAGCGGCGCTGCTCGCGGGCTTCGCGCGCGGCCTGCTCGGCTTCGCCGCGTTCTTCGTCGCCCTGCGCGTCGGGCTCGGGCGGCTGTCCCCCGCGGCCGCCTACGGCCTCGCGTGGGCTGTCGCGCTGCTCGCGGCGCTGGCGCTGCGCACGACAGGCGACGCCGCGGGGGCCGGCGCTACTTCTTCTCCTCGGGCTTCTCGCCTCTGGCGTCGCCGGCGTTCTCCCTGAGGGAGGGCGGCGGGTCCGACTGGACCGTCTTCGCGTCGCCGGGCTCGAGCGTCACCATCATCGTGCGGTTGCCGCGCTCCGGATCCACGAAGGTGACCTCGTGCGTGCCGGGCGCGACCTTGCGCCCCGAGATCGGCGTCGTCCCGATCGGCTTGCCGTCGAGCAGGATCTCGGTGGGCTGCGCCGAGACGACATCGAGCATCGGCGCGTCGTCCAGCGGCGGCTCGGGCTCGGGCTCGGGCGTGGTGACGACAGGCGGCGGCGTGGGCTCGACCGGCTGCGGCGGGCTCGAGGACCCGCCGCAGCCGGCGAGCGCGATGACGAGGAGGGGAGCGGCGATACGGAGCATGCGGCGGAGGCTAGACACGAAACCACGCGCGGGGGAATGGCCCCGCGACGCCGCGCGAGCGCGGCGCGCGCGCGGCGTCGCGGGGAGGCCGAGCGTTGCGTTGCCCGACCAGCCCAGGTACTTCTGGTCGCCATGTCGACCGTGGTGACCTGCGGAACGGGGACGGCGAGCCAGCGACAGCCGACGGAGCACGTCTACTACTCGTCGACGAAGAGCCTCTGCAAGACGTGCAAGCAGGCCGTCGACGCCAAGATCCAGTTTTCTGGTGGGGCCGTATATTTCGACAAGTTCTGTCGAGATCACGGCCACCAGCGCGTGCTCGTCGCCTCGAGCGTGGAGTGGTACCTCGACGCGCTCTCGTTCATCGCGCCGCACACGCCGCCGCGCGGCGAGATCCACGCGGTGCGGAGCGGCTGTCCGTTCGACTGCGGCCCGTGCGCCTCGCACCAGCAGAAGGTGTACATGCCGGTCGTCCCGATCACGTCGGCGTGCAACCTCGATTGCCCCATCTGCTACACGGTCAACAAGAACGAGGGGGCGCACCAGCTCAGCGAGCGCGAGTTCGCGGCGATCCTCGGCCACCTGCGCGCCCAGAACGACGAGCTCGACATCATCAACTTCACGGGCGGCGAGCCCACGATGCACCCGGAGCTCCCGAAGCTGCTCCGGATGGCGTCCGAGGCGGGCATCCGGCGACTCACCGTCTCGACCAACGGGCTCAAGCTGCGGAGCGAGGCCTACGTCCGCGAGCTCGCCGCCGTGGACGCGCGCATCGTGCTGTCGCTCGACACCTTCGACCCCGAGGTCGACCAGCGGATGCTCGGGGCCAACACCGTGCGCGCCAAGCTCGAGGCGCTCGAGCTCTTGGAGAAGCACGACGTCACGACGACGCTCCTGCCCGCCATCGCCGCCGGCCTGAACGACAAGGACCTCGGCAAGCTCTTCGACCTGATGATGCGAAAGCCGAACATCGTGTCGCTCGAGCTGCACACGCTCACGTTCACGGGGCAGGGGGGCGCGGGGTTCGACCGCACGGCGCGCATCACAACGCCCGATCTCCACCGGCTCCTCGAGGAGCACACAGGCGGCGCGATCGCGGCGCGCGACTTCGTCCCTTCGCCGCTCGCCCACCCGCACTGCTACTCGATCTGCTACCTGCTCGCGCTCGACGGCGGCGGGGTCGTCCCGTTCGCGCGCTTCATGGGCCGGGAGAAGCTCTTCGAGCTGCTCGGCGACTCGCTCTACATCCAGCCCCGCGAGCCCGTGGAAGAGGCGCTCCGGACCGCCATGGACGAGCTCTGGGCCGACCCGGACAGGCTGCCCGAGAGCGAGGCGCTGCTCCGGACGCTGAAGCGCCTGCTCCGGGAGATGTTCCCCCCGGGCAAGCCGCTGCCCATGGCGCAGCGGCAGAAGATCGCCGAGCGGGCGACCAAGGCGATCTACATCCACTCTCACATGGACGAGGAGAGCTTCGACGTCGCCCGCGTCATGAAGTGCAGTATCGGCGTCCCCGAGGTCGACGGCAGCAACATCCCGACCTGCTCGTACAACGTGCTTTACCGCGAGAACGACGCGCGCTTCGCCGATCCGGACATGCTCGAGCGCATGGGCCGGACCGAGCCGCACCCGCTCCTCGCGCCGGCGCCCGCGCCGCCGGCGAACCGTCGCTCCCTCCCGATCCTCAAGGTGCCGTCATGACAACCAGGCTCCCGCTTGTCGATCGCAAGTTCACGTTCACCCCGAACGCGAAGGACCGCGAGGTCTTTCACTCCTTCTCGCGGGGGCTGTGCCCCCAGTGCAAGAAGGCCGTCGACGGCGTGAGGATCCTCCGCGACGGCAAGGTGTACCTGCGCAAGCAGTGCCCGGCGCACGGGCAGAGCGAGGCGCTGATCTCCGGCGACGCCGACTGGTTCCTGAGGTCGCTCACGTACGTGAAGGAGGGATCCCGGCCGCTCGAGTACGCGACCCCCGTCGAGCGCGGCTGTCCGGACGACTGCGGCCTTTGCCCGGATCACGAGCAGCACTCGTGCCTGCCGATCATCGAGATCACGAACCATTGCAACCTCGAGTGCCCGATCTGCATCGTGCAGAACCGGCACAACTACAACATGACGCGCGAGGAGTTCGGGCGCGTGCTCGACGGCATCGTGGCGAAGGAGGGGACGCTCGAGACGATCAACCTCTCCGGCGGCGAGCCGACGCTCCACCCGCAGTTCCTGGAGCTGCTCGACATGGCGCGCGCGCGGACCGAGATCGCGCGCGTCTCGATCTCGACGAACGGGCTCCGCTGCGCGAGCGACTACGCCTTCTGCGAGGAGCTCGCCCGGCGCAAGGTGTACGTCAGCCTGCAGCTCGACGCGCTCAGCAACCCGGCGCTCCGGGTGCTGCGCGGGGCAGGGGACCAGGCCGCCGCGCGGGAGAAGGCGCTCGCCAACCTGAAGCGGGCCGGCGTGCGCACGACCCTCGTCTCGACAGTGGCCCGCGGCGTGAACGACGACCGCATCGGCGAGTGCCTCCGGCTGCTCTACGACAACGATTTCATCCTGTCGCTCACGTTCCAGCCGGCGGCGTACACAGGGTACGGCGGCGCCCACTTCGCGCCGCACGACCCGCTGAACGTGATGACGATCCCCGATGTCGTCCGCGCGGCCGAGGAGCAGACAGGGCTCCTGAAGAAGAGCGATTTCCTGCCGCTGCCGTGCTCGCACCCGAGCTGCTTCGCGCTCACCTACCTGCTCAAGGTCGACGGCGAGTTCATCCCGTTCCCCAGGTTCCTCGAGCTCGACAGGTACCTCGAGCTCCTGTCGAACCGCGGCACCATCCGCCCCGACGAGGAGTTCGAGGGCGCGCTGCGCGACGCCATCGACCAGATGTGGACGAGCTCGGGCCAGGTCCCCGACTGCGACAGGATCCTGAAGGTCCTGCGCCGGGCGATCTTCCTCATGTACCCGGAGGAGCGCGCCCTCGCGCTCGAGGAGCGGCTGCACATCGGCGAGGGGCTCGTGAAGACAGTGTTCATCCACGCCTTCATGGACGTGCACAACTTCGAGGTCGACCGCATCAAGAAGTGCTGCACCCACTACGCGCTCCCCGACGGGCGGCTCATGCCCGGCTGCGCGTACAACAACCTCTACCGCGACAGGGACCCGCGGTACGCCGGACCCATCGGCGAGCCGCAGATCTGGGGCAAGACGTGACAGGCCTGCTCGCCGGCAAGCGCGCGATCGTCACCGGCGGCGGGCGCGGGCTCGGGCGGGAGATCTGCGCGACGTTCGCGCGGCACGGCGCCCGGGTGGCGTTCACGTACGCGAAGAGCGAGGAGGGCGCCCGGCGCCTCTGCGAGGAGATCGCGGCCGGCGGCGCGGAGGCGCGCGCGTTCCGGGCGAGCGTGCTCGACGCGGACGCGACGCGCGCGATGGTGCGCGCCGTCGAGGAGGCGTGGGGCGGGGTCGACGTGCTTGTCAACAACGCCGGCGTGTCGCAGAACCTGCCGATGGCGCTGCTCGAGGAGCAGGACTTCGATCACGTCGTCGACCTGAACCTCAAGGGCGCGTACCTGACAGCGCGCGAGGCGCTGCGGTCGATGATCCGGAAGAAGCGCGGCGTGGTGCTGAACATCGGGTCGCTCGCCGGCGTGAGGATGATCGACGCGCCGATCCACTACTGCGCGAGCAAGGCCGGGCTCAAGGGGATGACCGAGGCGATGGCCAAGGAGGTCGCGCGCCACGGCGTCCGCGTGCTGTGCGTCGCGCCCGGGCTGCTCGAGGACGGCGTGGGCCGCAACCTGCCCGAGCACCGCCTCGCCGATTACCTGAAGCACTGCGCGCTCGGCCGCGTCGGCACCTTCCGCGAGGTGGCCGAGCTCGCGGCGTTCCTCGTTTCCGATCGCAACGGCTACATGACGGGCGCCACCGTGGTGGTGGACGGGGGCGTGTGATGGCCGGCGCGACGCCGGCGCCGGCGGAGAGGGCGGAGGGGCCGCGCCGCTGCGTCGTCTTCGGCGGCTCGGGCACTGTCGGCCGCGCGCTCGTCGCCGAGCTCGCGCGGGCGGGGGCGCGCGTGGGGTTCACGTACAGGCAAGGGCGCGAAATTGCTGAGGATTTGCTGCGCGCGTTCCCGGGGACGACGGCGCTCCAGGTCGACCTCGGCGACCCGCGCGCGGCGGCGGAGGCGGCGGACGCGCTCGCGCGGCGGCTCGGGGGCGTGGACGCGTTCGCGCACTGCGCGGTGCGCGCGTCGTCGGTCGAGCCGCCGGCGTTCGACGCGATCGAGGACGTCACGTTCGAGGGGTTCGCCGACGTCTTCGCCGTCAACGTGACGAGCGCCTTCGCGGCCGCGCGGGGCCTGCTCCCGCACTTCGACGGCGGCGGGAACATCGTCCTTTTCGGCTCGGTCGACGGCATCAAGCCGGTGCCTTCGCCGGTGCCCTACGCCGCGTCGAAGGCGGCGCTGTCCGGCCTCACGCTCAGCCTCGCGAAGTCGCTCGGGAAGCGCGGGATCCGCGTGAACCTCGTCGCGCCCGGCGTGCTCGAGGCGGGCGCCTCGCGCATGCTGCCGGACGACCTGCGCGCGGAGTACCTCAAGCACTGCGGGCTCCGCCGCCTCGGCAAGGTCGAGGAGGTCGCGGCGCTCGCCGCGTGGCTCGCGCTCGAGAACACCTACGTCACCGGCCAGACGGTGATGGTCGACGGGGGGCTCTGATGGCGGCGGCGCCCTCGTCGTCCTCGTCGCGCCTGCGGGTGATGGGCGGCCTCGCCGCGATGGCGTTCGTCGTCCACGGCGGCAACCACGTGCGGCGGGGCTCGCCGTACGACCTGCTCTGGATGTGCAACGTCGCGCCGATCCTGCTCGCGGCCGGCTGCTTCTTCGCGAAGCCGGACCTCGCGGCGATCGCGGCGCTGTGGCTCGCGTTCGGGACGCCGATGTGGCTCCTCGACATCGCGACGGGGAGCGGGATCATCCTGACCAGCTTCCTGCCGCACGTGCTCTGCCCGGTCGTCGCCGTGCTCGCGGTGCGGGAGATGGGGCTCGCGCGGCGCGCCTGGCTCAAGGCGACGGCGGCGCTGCTCGCCCTCGTGGGGCTGACGCGCGCGCTCACGCCCCCCGGGCCGAACGTGAACCTCTCGCACCGCGTCTGGGCGGGCTGGGAGGCGGCGTTCCCACGGTACGATCGGTACTTCGCGCTCGTCGCTGCCGCGGCGGCGCTCACGTTCTTCGTCCTCGATCGCGCGCTCGCGGCGTGGCTCGGGCGCTCGCGCCCTGGCGCCGCGGACGGCATGACCCCCGGGGCCAGCACCACCTGATGCGTTACATCCTCCTCGACCGGATCACCGCCGTCGAACCTGGCCGCAGCGCGCGCGGGCTGAAGGCGGTGACCCTGACCGACGAGGTCCTGCACGACCACTTCCCCGACTACCCGATCTACCCCGGGGCGCTGCTCGTCGAGGCGGCGGCGCAGCTCGCCGGCTTCCTCGTCGAGGTGACGGAGAACAGGCCGTCGGCGGCGCCGCGCCGGGCGCTCCTCGCGCAGATCGACAGGGCGAAGTTCTACCGGCCCGCGCAGCCGGGGGACAGCGTCGAGCTCTTCGCCGAGCTGGCGCAGTCGCTGGACGCCGCGGCCAAGCTCTCGGTCGGCGCGGACGTGCGCGGGGAGAAGTGCATGCGGGCGACGCTCACCTTCGTGCTGAGGGCTGTCGACTCGGAGCGGGTGCACGCGCAGCGCCGCTACCTCTACGCGCTGTGGACGCGCGAGCTCCCGGACAAGGTGTGGCTGCCATGACGCTCGTGACAGGCCTCGCGTCCGTCGTGCTGTCGCCCGGCGAGCCGTGCGATCCGTCGCCGTTCCTGCGCGAGAAGAAGAGCAAGAAGTACCTCGGGCTCCAGGACGCGCTCGCTGTTGTGAGCGCCGGGCGGGCGCTCGCGGCGGCGGGGCTCGCCGCGTCGCCGCCGGGCGAGCGCACCGGGCTCTACCTCGCTGTCGGCTACATCCCGTTCCTGGAGCGCGACATCGCGCCCGTGCTCGCGGGCTCGCTCGACGAGCGCGGGGACTTCAGCCCGGCGCGCTTCGGCGCCGAGGGGTACACGCGCGCGCACCCGCTGCTCGCGTTCCGCTGCCTGCCCAACATGCCCGCCTACCACGTCGCCGCGAACTTCGGGATCGAGGGGCCGTACGCCGTGCTGTACCCGAGCGCGGGGCAGCTCTACGTCGCGCTCGAGGAGGCGGCGCTGGCGCTGGATCGCGGGGAGGTCGACGTGGCGCTCGTCGTCGGGGTGGCGCACCAGCGCAACTACCTCGTGGAGCACCACATGCGGCGCATCGACGACCCGGTGCCGGCGGACCGGCTGCTCGACGCGTCGGCCACGGTCGTCCTGGAGCGCGCGGACCACGCGGCGCGGCGGGGCGCGCGGGCCCTCGGCGAGCTCGCGTCGGTCGACGTCGCGTACGCGCCGTTCGATCCGCTCGCCCGCGCGCCCGCGAAGCGCGAGACGGTCGCGGTCGCGGGCGCGTGGGCCGCGCCGGTCGAGGGCGGCGCGGAGCTCGGGCCGGCGTCGCCGCTCGTCGCGCTCGCGCGCGCGTGGGAGGGCGGCGCCGTCGAGGTCGTGCACCGCCTCGAGGGGCGCGACGGGATCACCGCGGAGAGCCGCTGGATCCGGAGGGCGTCGTGACGGCGCGCCACGCCGTTGTCGTGACCGGGATGGGCGTCGTGTCGCCGCTCGGCGATCGCGTGGACGCGTTCGCGGACGCGCTCCTCGCCGGGAGGAGCGGGATCGGCCCTATCACCCTGTTCGACGCGTCCACCCTGCCCACGCGCATCGCCGGGCAGGCCCCGCTGCCGGCCGAGGTGCCGCTCGGCGACCGCAAGGTCGCGTTCGCGCTCGCGGCGGCGAGGAGCGCCCTCGAGGCGTCCGGGCTCGCGCCCGGCGCCGGCGCGGACGGCCGCCCGCCGCCGGCCGACGCGGGGGTGAGCCTGGGCGTGGGGCTCGAGCTCTTCAACATGGATCACCTCGCGATGGCCCGGCGCCCGGGCTTCGCGCTGCCCGAGGGCCTCGCCGCGCGGCTCGGCTTCCTGCAGACGCCCTCGGAGGTGTGCGTCCACGCGCTCGGCCATCGCTTCGGCCTCGCCGCGCCGCCGCTCGTGCACGTGTCGGCCTGCGCCGCGGGCACCGACGCCATCGGCGCGGCGTACCGGCTCATCGCCGCGGGCCGCCGCCGCTTCATGCTCGCGGGCGGCACCGACTCGATGATCAACCCCCTCGGCGTCGCCGGCTTCTGCGCGCTGCAGGCGACGAGCCTCCGCAACGACAGGCCCGAGACAGCGTCGCGGCCGTTCGACAGGACGCGGGACGGGTTCGTGATGGGCGAGGGGGCGGCCGTCCTCGTCCTGGAGCGGCTCGACGACGCGAGGGCGCGCGGCGCGCGCATCCTCGCCGAGGTCGCGGGGTACGGGAGCAGCTTCGACGCGTACAAGATCAGCGATCCGCACCCCGAGGGGCGCGGCGCCTTCCTGGCCATGGCGCGCGCGCTCGCCGACGCGGGGATCGGCCCGGACGATGTCGACGCGATCAACGCCCACGGGACGGGCACGCCGAAGAACGACCCCGCCGAGACGCTCGCGCTGAAGCGGCTGCTCGGGGAGCGCGCGCGCGGCGTCCCGGTCTCCGCGACGAAGTCGATGATCGGCCACCTGATCTCGGCGTCCGGCGCGGTCGAGGCGGTGGCCGCGATCGCGTGCATGCTGCGCGGCGCTGTGCACCCGACGATCAACCTCCACGAGCCGGACCCGGAGTGCGACCTCGACTACGTGCCGAACGAGGCGCGCGCGCACAGCCAGCGCCACGTGCTCTCGAGCTCGTACGGGTTCGGCGGGCACAACGCGGCGATCGTCCTGCGCCACCCGGAGGCGATCCGGCCGTGAGCCTCCTGCTCGAGGGCAAGCGCGTGGTGGTGACGGGCGCGAGCCGCGGCCTCGGCCGGGCCATCGCGCTGGCGTGCGCGCGGGAGGGCGCGGCCGGCGTCGGGATCGGCTACCGCGAGCGGGCGGCCGAGGCAGCGGAGGTCGCGCGCGCTGTCGAGGCGGCGCGCGGGGGGCGCGCGCTCGCCCTGGGGTTCGACGTCGCGGACGCGGCGGCGGCGGCGGAGGCGATCGAGCGGTTCGAGGCCGAGATCGGGCCGATCGACGGCTGGGTCAACGGCGCCGGGGCGGTCGCGCCGGGGCTGCTCGTGGCGAGCGACGTGGCGCAGCTCCGGGCGCAGATCGAGACGAACCTGCTCGGCCCGCTCCTGTGCGCGCGCGCGGTGCTGCCGCTCATGATGCGGCGCAGGCGGGGCGTCGTGCTCAACGTGAGCTCCGTCGCGGCGGTCCGCCCCGCGCGAGGTCAAGCCGCCTACGCGGCCGCGAAGGGCGGGATCGAGGCGCTCACGCGCGCGCTCGCTGTCGAGTACGCGCGGAAGGGCGTCCGCGTCGTCTGCCTGCGGCCCGGGCCGATCGACACGGACATGCTGGGCGGGACGCGCGCGCTCGCCGGCGAGGAGATCGTCGCCCGCGTGCCGCAGCAGCGGATCGCCGCGCCGGACGAGGTCGCCGGCTACGCGGCGTTCCTGCTGAGCGACAGGGCCGCGTACGTCACCGGCGCGGTGGCGTCGGTGGACGGGGGCTACGCTGTCGGATGACGCTCGAGGAGCTCCTGCGATCCCGCCGCAGCGTGCGGAGCTTCCTCCCGGAGCCGCCGCCGGACGCCGTGATCGAGCGGCTGATCGAGCTCGCCGTCACGGCGCCGTCGGCGAGCAACAAGCAGCCGTGGCGCTTCGTCGTCGTGAAGCGCCCGGAGGCGATCGCGGCGATGGCGGGCGCCGTGCGCGAGGCGGTGGCCACCGTGGCGGAGCACGTGGCGGCGGACGGGCGGGCGGGCTTCGTGGCGTACGGCGACTACTTCACGCGGTTCGAGGGCGCGCCTGTCGTGATCGCGCCGATCTTCCGCGGGCACACGGTCCTGTCGGGGCTCGTCGCGCCCTCGCTGCCGGCGGAGCTCCACGAGGCGATCGCCGCGATGGAGCGCGACTCGGGCCTTGTCGGCGCGTCGCTCGCGCTGATGAGCCTGCTGCTCGCGGCGCACGGCGCGGGGCTCGGCGCGTCGGCGATGACGGGGCCGCTGCTCGCGGCGGGGCGGCTGAAGGAGATCCTCGGCGTGCCCGCGAGCTGGGGTATCGTCGCGCTCGTGGCGGTCGGGTACGCGGCCGGCGAGCCGGCGCCGACCGATCGCAAGGCCGGGAGCAAGGTCACGAGGTGGATCCGATGACGGACGCGGGCGCAGCGAGCGTGGACATCCCTCCGCATGTGATTGACACGGTGAAGCGCTGCATCGTGGAGAGCCTCGCCGTGGAGGCCGAGGCGGTCGAGCTCGGGAGCCGGCTCACCGACGATCTAGGCGCCGACTCGCTCGACTTCGTGGACATCGTGTTCATGGTCGATCACGAGCTCCAGATCCGCGCGCGAGAGAGCGAGTTCAACTTCATCACCCGGCTCGATTTCTCGTCGCCCGAGGTGATGAAGGAGGGGTTCCTCACCGAGCCGGTGGTGACCCGGCTGGAGACGTGGCTCCCGGCGCTCGCGGCGGTGGAGGACAAGACGCGGGTGACGCCGCGGCAGCTCTTCTCGCTGATCACGGTCGAGGCGATCTGCATCGTGGCCGCGCGCCGGCTGGCGGCGCCCGCGGGCGGCGCGGGATCGACGGCGGCGCCGGGATAGCCGGATCTCCTGCGAGGGCGCCTTCCGACGCTGGACCGGCCACAGCCTTGCCGCGTGTACCGCCGCTCCGCCTGACGCGCCCATCGACGGGCGCGGCGTAGTACCCTGAGAAGGACCCAGCGCGTTGGGCGATGGCCGGAGGGGACCCATGGGCGACAACGGGAACACGGGGCTCGGCGCCCCCGAGCTCGCGTCGAGCGAGGCGCTGAGAACGGTCGCGGCGGGCGCGGCGACGCTCGCGCAGGGGGCGCAAGGCGACGGCGTTCGCGCCTTGCAAGAGGCGCTCGGCGCGATCGGCGACCCGATGAAGGCCGACGGCTCGTTCGGGCCGAAGACGCACGCCGTCATCGTCGCGCTGCAAGCCGCGGAGGACCTGCCGCAGACGGGCATCGTCGACGCCGCGACGATCGCCGCCCTCGACAGGCGCCTGGCGGCCCGGCGCGCGCCGCCGCTCGACGAGGCCCTGGCGAGGGCCGCGGGGCTCAGCCCCGATCAGGTGGCGGCGCTCGGCCGCAAGTCGTCCGCGACCCAGGCGTCCGCGGCGCCCTCGCGCCACGATCAGGACCATTTCACGGACGCGAACAAGCTCCCGCAGGTCGTGCCCGGGGCCGAGCCGGACCCAGACTCGCCGCCGCCCGCCGTGGACTCCGTCGGCGACAGGGCCGCGGCCGCCGTCTCCGGCGCGCTCGCCGCCGATCGGAGCGCGCGCCTCGACCAGGTCCGGCGCGCGCTCGGGGGCGACGCGCCAGCGCTGGCCGCGCTCGATAGGCTGCTCGCGGCGGGCCGGCTGCACACGGGGGCGCTCCTGCCGAACCTCGCGACAATGGCCGGCGTCCGGCGCGATCCAAGGCTCGTGCTCGAGGGCGGCATCGATCCGCACCTCGTGCTCGCGCAGGCGATCCGGCACGTGGACAACCCGCTGCGCGTCAAGCAGGGCGCGTGTCACGGCACGTGCGGCGCGGGGACGATGGAGTACGTCCTGCTGCGCGTCGATCCGGCCGAGTTCGTCCGGATCGTCGATGGAATCACGCGGGAGGCGGGCGAGGTGACGCTCCGCTCGGGACGCGCGATCAGGATGCCGCGCAGCGCGATCCAGCGCGACGCCTCGGGCCGCGTCGACATCGATCGGCTGTTCCAGTCCGCGCTCATGAACCACGCGACCGCGATGAGCTGGATCTTCGATTACGACAACGCCGAGGACAACGACTCGTTCTGGGCCGCCCTGGGGGGCGACTCGCGCGTCCCGCTCGGCAATTTCACGAGCCTGTTCCAGGACATCATGGGCGGCAGCTACACGAGCGTCTCGTCTCTCCTGCGCAGCGGCGCGTCCGTTGCCGCCGAGGTCGCCGGGGCGATGGGGCGCGGCGAGCGGGTGCCCGTTCTGCTGAAATGGGAAGGGGGCTACCACTGGGTCGCGGCCGAGAAGATCGAGCGCGGCGCCGACGGCGCGCCCGCCTCGGTCGTCCTGCGCAACCCCGTGGGATCGGATAGCTGCAAGGGCACCCCGCCCCGCGCGCCGCTCCCCGAGGGCTGCGGCCGGTTTCGCATGAAGTACGCCGATCTCGCCGCGCACATCGACGGCGCCACCATCAAGGGCTGAGCCTCGCGGGGAGGGCCGCGGCCCGGCGGCTCGCCGTGCGCGCCGCGCCGCCCGGTGCTGCCGTTCCCGCCGCCGCCTCCCTGGGCTGTTGCCGCTCGCCCGTGTTTCCTTTACGTAATGCGCATTACGCCGCACAGAGGATCAGGCAGCAAGCCTGTCCACCGTCTCGCCACCACGGAAAGAGCCCAAGGCATGACCATCAAGCATTTAGCTTTCACAAGAGCGCTCTCGGCGCTCCGCGGCGCGCTCGCGCTGACCGCTGTCGCGGCATGTTCGTCCGACCATGCCCCGCCCGACGTTGTCGGGCCCGCGTCGGGCCTCGATCCGGCGAGCGCCGACCCGCGGCGCCTCGACCCGGCCGAGATCGGGAGGGACAGGGCGGTCGACCTGCCCATCTACCGGAACCGCCGCTTCTCCCCCGAGGAGCGCGCCGCGGACCTTGTCTCGCGCATGACGCTCGCCGAGAAGGCCAGCCAGATGATCAGCAGCCGGGCGCCGGCCATCCCGTCGCTCGGCATCCCCGCCTATGGCTGGTGGAACGAGGCCGCGCACGGCGTCGCGCGCGAGCAGGTCAACGACCGCGGCAACCCGCCCAACACCATCAACACCACGTCGTATCCCGTCGATCTCTCCCTGGGCTCGACCTGGAACCCCGAGCTCATGTACCGCGAGGCGCTCCTGATCTCCGACGAGGCGCGCGAGGTCTTCCGCGACAACAAGCTCAACCTCAACTTCTACGCCCCCACGATCAACCTGGCGCGGGATCCCCGCTGGGGCCGCAACGACGAGGCGTTCAGCGAGGACCCGGTGCTCACCGCCGCCATCTCCGCGCAGTTCGTGAACGGCATGGAGGGCAAGGACCAGCAGGGGCGCCTCTTGCCGGAGAGCGGCGGTTACCTGAAGGTGAACACAACGCTCAAGCACTACGCCGCGAACAACAGCGAGTTCAACCGCCGCAAAGGCAGCTCGGACATGGATGAGCGGACGCTGCGCGAGTACTACACGGCGCAGTTCCGTGACGTCATCCGCTCGTCGGATCCGGCGTCGATCATGAGCGCGTACAACCGCGTCAACGGCGAGCCCGTGGCCGCCAGCATCCAGCTCAAGGAGGTGCTGGCGCGCTCGATCTTCGGCTTCCAGGGCTTCTTCACCTCGGACTGCGACGCGATCCGCGAGATCCAGTCCGGCCACAAGTGGCAGCCGCCCGGCTATCCCCACCCGCTCGACGCCGTCGAGCGCCACGCCTTCGCCGCCGTCGCCGGCGAGGATCTCAACTGCAACTGGGGTTACCACGACAACTACAGCTACGCGAACACCCTCGTCGACGCTGTCGCGCGCGCCATCCCCACGCCGACGGGCATCTTCAACGAGAACGACGTCGATCCGCTGGTCACCCGGCTCTTCGCCGCGCGCATGCGCCTCGGCGAGTTCGACGACGACGCCCGCGTCCCCTGGGTCACCCAGGCGAGGGCGCGCCTCGCGCCGGGGACCTGGACGAACAGCGACGAGAACGGCGCGATCACCCAGACGCCCGAGCGGCTCGCGATGGCGCGCGAGGTCGGGGCAGAGGCGATCGTGCTCCTCAAGAACAGCGAGACCCGGCGCAAGGACGGCTCGACCGGCAAGCTCCTGCCGCTCCAGGTCCCGCGCGCGGGCGCGTTCCGCCTCGCCGTGATCGGCACCTACGCGAGCCCTGCCGAGGTCTTCCTTGGCGGCTACTCCAGCGACCAGGGCCCCGCGGGCAACGCCAACGCGGTGAACGGCTACAATGGCATCAAGGCCGCCGTTCAGGCCATCAACCCCGCGGCCGTCGTCGACTTCTACCCCGGCGTGACGCCGGAGACCCTCACCGAGGTCGACGCGGCCTCCGTCGCCGCCGCGGCCGAGTACGACGTCGTCGTCGTCTACGTGGGCACGGACGGGCGCCACTCGCGCGAGGACGTGGATCGCGCGACGATCGCGCTGCCCGGCGCGCAGGCCGAGCTCATCCGCCAGGTGGCGGCGCAGAACCCGAGCACCGTCGTCTACATGGAGACCGTCGGCCAGGTGGATGTCGGCGCCTTCGAGCCCGGCGTGGCGGCGCTGCTCTGGAGCTCGTACAACGGCCAGCGCAAGGGCGAGGCGCTCGCCGACGTCCTGCTCGGCGCCCACAACCCGAGCGGCCGGCTGCCCTTCACCTGGTACACGAACCTCTCCGACGTGCCGCCGATCGACGACTACGCCATCCGGCCGACGGAGAGCAGCCTCGGGCGCACGTACATGTACTTCCAGGGCCCTGTCACCTATCCGTTCGGTCACGGGCTGAGCTACACCCGCTTCCGGTACTGGAGCCTGAGCACGGACAAGCCGAGCGTCGACGCGAACGGCACGCTGCGGGTGAGCGTGAACGTCAGCAACGTCGGCCGCGTCGCCGGCGACGAGGTGGTGCAGCTCTACGTGAGCACGCCCGACGCCCCCGCCGCGCTCGAGCGCCCCCGGAAGCGGCTGCGCGCGTTCCAGAAGATCTCGCTGGGCCCGCTGGAGAGCCGGAGCGTGACCTTCGACCTGCGCATCGCCGACCTGGCCTTCTTCGACGAGGCGCAGGGGCGCTACACGGTCGACGCGGGGACCTACGGGATCCAGATCGCGCGCTCCGCCGCCGACCCTGACATCGCGGCGCAGACCTCCGTCACGGTGACGGGCGCGCTCCAGCCGGCGCCCGCGGTGGTGACGGCGAGGCCGCAGATCGTGGGCGATCACGACCTGGGCATCCAGCAGCGGGTCTTCTTCCCCGTCGGCGCGGAGATCGATCCGCAGCTCACTGTCTCGCTGAGCGACGAGTCCGTTTACGGTTACATCACCAAGGGCGCCAGCCGTCCGCTCCCCGAGGGCATGCGGGTGAGCTTCGAGAGCAACCGGCCCCGGGTGGTCTCCGTGGACGGCACCGGCGCGATCCGCGCTGCCGCGCCCGGGGTGGCCACGGTGACCGCGTCCGTGGAGCAGAACGGGGTCACCGCCAGGGTCGACTTCGTCATCTACGTGCGATCGACGTGATCGGCGTGAACTGATGGGCTCGCTGGCCCCGGTGCCGGGCGCGGTGTTTGCCGCCCGCGGCCAGCGTCGCCCCTGATCTCCGGACTACCTACCTGCACGGCGTCGCGTCGGCGGCTTGCCCGCGCGGATCCGGCTCGCCATCCTTCGAGCTCCGATCTCGACAGCGGCGTGTGCGGATGAGCCCGCATAACGCCATGCCCTGCAGTGAACTCCTCGATCGGGGACCAACAGGAGCCACCGAATGAAGAAGAGCCTACCTGACGACGCGCTCCGGCTGCCGGTGAAGCTCGACGCCACGAGCAATGGTGAGTACTGGCCGCGGCCTCCGGACGCGGCGCTGCGCGAGGCGCAGCGGAGCGCGATGGAGAGCGCGCTCGAGAACGCGGGCAAGCTCGGGATGAGCCGGCGCGACTACCTGGCCAGCACGTGCGGCGCCGCGACTGTCTTCCTCGCGCTCAACCAGCTCGGCTGCGGCGGCGGGCGCTACCAGGTCACGAAGGCGTCGACGCTCGACCCCGGCGCCGCCGACGAGGTGCTGACCGGCAAGGAGTTCATCTTCGACGTGCAGACGCACCAGGTGACAGCGGAGCGCGTCTGGTGGAAGGAGGGGCAGCCGTCGCTCGCGGATTTCCTGAAGACGACGCCGCAGGCCGACTGCGGCGCGGCGCCCTGGGCGCGGTGCTTCACCGATGACGTGCTGATCCGCGAGGTCTTCATGAACAGCGACACCCAGCTCGCTGTGCTGACAGGGCTCTGGGGAGATCCGCTGCCCATCCTGACGGAGGAGGCGGCGCGCACGCGGGAGAAGGTCGCGCAGCTCGGGCGGGATCGGCTGCGCATCCACGGCGTTGTCCAGCCGACCGCCGCGCCCTGGGAGAAGATCGCCGACGACATGCGCAAGCAGGCCGAGACATTGAAGCTCAGCGCGTGGAAGCTCTACACCGTATGGGGACCGACGGGGGAGGGCTGGTGGCTGGACGATGCGGTGGGTCGGAAGACGATCGAGCACGGCCTCGCGGTCGGCGTTCCGATCTTCGCCGTGCACAAGGGGCTCCCGCTGTCGGGGATGAACCCGGAGTACACGCGACCGAAGGACGTGGGGCCGGCGGCGCGCGCGTTCCCCGGAGCGACGTTCCTCGTCTACCACTCCGGGTTCGAGCCGGACATCACCGAAGGTCCGTATGACCCGAAGGCGACGCGCGGCGTGGACGCGCTGATTCGCTCGCTCGAGGAGAACGGCATCGGGCAGAACGGCAATGTGTACGCCGAGCTCGGCTCCACCTGGCGCGAGGTGATGAAGAAGCCGGACCAGGCAGCGCACGTCGTGGGCAAGCTGCTCAAGCACGTGGGCGAGGACCGGATCCTCTGGGGTACCGACGCCATCTGGTTCGGCTCGCCGCAGGATCAGATCCAGGCGTTCCGCGCGTTCGAGATCACCCCCGAGTTCCAGGAGCGCTACGGCTATCCGGCGCTGACAGCGGAGCGGAAGGCGAAGATCTTCGGCCTCAACGCGGCGCGCGTGTACGGCGTCGACGTCGCCGACGCGCGGAAGGCCCAGGCCGGCGACGACGTGAGCCGCGCGCGCGCGGAGTACGCGAACGCGGCGATGCCCTCGTTCCAGACCTACGGCCCGAGGACCCGCCGCGACATGCTGCGGCTGCTCGATTTCACGCGCGGCATGCCGGACTGAGGCGGCAGGAGAGGGCGCCGACGCCGGCCGGCATCGGGGGCCGGACGCCCTCGTCCGTGCCGTCGTGCGAGGCGCGGCGCGCCGGGATCAGCCGCCGCTGCCGTAAGGACGGGTGATGATCTCGAGGAAGTGCCCGGCGGGATCGGGGAAGTACACGCCGCGCCCGCCGTCGTGGTGGTTGATCTCGCCGGGGCGCTGCGCCATGGGATCGGCCCAGTACTGGAGCTTGCGCTCGCGGATCCGCCCGAAGATCTGGTCGAACTCTGCCTCGCTGACAAGGAAGGCATAGTGCATGGGACGGAACTCGTCCGTGCTGTCGGCGAAGTCGAGCGTGACGTCGTTGTCGAGCCGCACCGCCAGGAAGTGTCCGAACGGCACCGGGGGGTCGAGGCCCAGGATCTCGGACATGAAGGTGGCGGACGTCTTCTTGTCCCGCGCCGGGACGATGGTGTGGTTGAGCCGGACGGTCATGCGCGCGCCCCCCTTCCGTGCATCCTCAGCAGGCCCCCTGGCCGCTGCGTCGAGGCCATGATCTCGGCCTTCGGACTTGTGTCATCCATGTGGGTATCCTCCGTCCGAGTCGAGCCCGCCCGAGCGAACCGCTTCACGAGGTCCGCCGCGCGTCCCCGCCCCGGGTGAGGGCGAGCGTGCCATGCGGGAATCACGGCAGCAAATGCGTGCCGTCCGCCTCGCACATGAGGGCGCTCGACGCCGGCGTCGTGACAGCGGCCATCTCGCCCGGCGAGGGGGCGCGCGCCGCGCCGCCCGCCGCCGGAGGAGCATGGCCGGTGAAGGTCATGAAGATCAGGCGCGAGCGCCCCGGAGCCGCGCGCCGGCCCAGGCGCTCCCTCGACATCGGCGGCGACTTTTTTCGATTTGCCGGGGCGGTGCAGATCGCGGCCGTCTCCGACATCCACGGCGACCTGACCACCCTGGAGGCGCTGCTGGAGGACATGGCCTGCCGCGGTGCCGGCGTGACGGTCAACCTGGGCGACATCCTCTCGTGCCCGCTGAAAAAGCGCGAGACCGGTGGAGCGAGAATTTGAACCACAGAGGCACAGAGGGCACAGAGGGATGAGAAGAGATAAAGAAGACTCTATCTTCTCTCTCCTCTGTGCCCTCTGTGGTTCATCTCTCTCCGGGCTTGTTGGACTTCCAGTCCAGGACCACGGGGCATACATCGCGCCACGGCGCCGGCTCGGGGGGCGAGCGCCCGCCGATATTGCTCGAGCCGGCGAGCGGCCTTAGAGGGCCACCAGGATCGCGGCGCCGGCGCGCACCCCAGGACATCTGCATGCGGGGTGGAAGGACGATTCCATGCCGGAGATGCCCGCGACCGAGGAGCAGCGGAAATGATGCGCATGGTTCCGATGTTCGCCGTCGCCTTGCCCTGCGGCGCCCTCGCGCTCTCGTCGGCATGCTCCGATCCCGCTCCTCCCGCGCCGCAGCCCGATCCGCGGCCGACGCCCGCGGTGAAGGAGGCGGCGCGGTTCATCGAGGAAGCGGAGGCCGAGCTCCACCAGCTCAGCACCCAGAACAACCGCGCCGCGTGGGTGGCGTCGACGTACATCACGGAAGACACGCAGATCCTCGCGGCCGCCGCGAGCGCGAAGCTGCTCACCGCGCAGGCCGACCTCGTCAAGCGGGCGGATCGCTTCCGTAATATCGAGCTCCCCCAGGATGTCCGCCGGCGGATCGATCTCCTGCGCACGTCCCTTACGCTGTACGCCCCCGCCGATCCGGCGAGGACCCAGGAGCTCGCGACCATCGCGTCGAGGCTCGAGGCGGTGTACGGGGCGGGCAAGTACTGCCCCGCGGGCGGGCAGTGCCTCGACCTCGAGGCGCTCGGCAGGATCATGGCCAACAGCCGCGATCCGGAGGAGCTGAAGCGCGCGTGGGTCGGCTGGCGCACGGTGTCCGCGCCCATGCGCGGCGAGTACACGCGGCTCGTGGAGCTGGCGAACGAGGGGGCCCGCGAGCTCGGGTTCAAGGACACAGGCGACGCCTGGCGCGCGAAATACGAGCTGCCGCCGGGGGTGCTGCAGCGGGAGGTCGACCGCCTCTGGGCGCAGGTCAAGCCGCTCTACGACGCGCTCCACTGCTACGTGCGCGGCCGGCTCGCCGCGCGGTACGGCGCCGAGGTCGTGCCCGACGCGCGCCCGATCCGCGCCGACCTGCTCGGCGACATGTGGGCGCAGGACTGGACCAACATCCATGAGCTCGCGGAGCCGGAGGGGGCTGCGCCCATCTACGACCTCGACGCCGCCCTGCGGGAGAAGGGGTTCACGCCGATCGAGATGGTGAAGACGGGTGAGCGCTTCTTCGTCTCGCTCGGGTTCGACCCGCTCCCGGCCACGTTCTGGCAGCGGTCGCTCTTCGTCAAGCCGGCGGATCGCGACGTCGTCTGTCACGCGAGCGCGTGGAACATCGACGACGAGGAGGATGTGCGCATCAAGATGTGCATCGACATCACGGCCGACGATTTCCACACGATCCACCACGAGCTCGGCCACACCTTCTATCAGCTCGCGTACAACCGGCTGCCGCTCCTCTACCGCGACAGCCCCAACCCCGCGTTCCACGAGGCGCTCGGCGACACCATCGGGCTGTCGGTCACGTCGGACTATCTCCAGCAGATCGGGCTCGTGTCCGAGGTGCCGCCTGCGTCGAGCGATCTCTCGCTCCTCCTCCGCCACGCCCTCGGCAAGGTGGCCTTCCTGCCGTTCGCGATCCTGGTCGACCGGTGGCGCTGGGGGGTCTTCTCCGGGGACATCCGGCCGGCGGACTACAACAGCGCCTGGTGGGCGCTCCGGGCGAGGTACCAGGGGGTCACGCCGCCGGTGTCCCGCTCCGAGGCGGACTTCGATCCTGGCGCGAAGTACCATGTGGCGGCGAGCGTGCCTTATATCCGGTACTTCTTCGCGCACATCCTCCAGTTCCAGTTCCACCGCGCGCTCTGCGAGGAGGCGGGGTACAAGGGGCCGCTCCACCGCTGCACGATCCACGGCAGCGCGGAGGCCGGCGAGCGGCTCCGGCGGATGATGGAGATGGGGCGCAGCCGCCCGTGGCCCGAGGCGCTCGAGG
Source organism: Sorangium sp. So ce176 (assembly GCF_051519835.1). Taxonomy (NCBI): domain Bacteria; kingdom Pseudomonadati; phylum Myxococcota; order Polyangiales; family Polyangiaceae; genus Sorangium; species Sorangium sp. So ce176. Next base: position 5,421,044 of record NZ_CP150371.1, on the reverse strand, counting down.
CGGTGACCGGCTCACGGCAGATGGATGCGGCGGCGATGCTCGATTACTTCGCGCCGCTCAAGGAATGGCTGGATCAGCAGAACCGCGGCAAGACGTGCGGGTGGTAGCCGGCGGCCGGAGCGGGACGCCCGCGCCGCCCGGGCTTCAGGCCTGCGGCGGCGCGTACAAGGAGAAGCGCGTGACGGCGCGGTAGCCCATCCGTTCGTACACGGGCCGCCCTATGTCCGTCGCGTGGAGGACGCTCCTCTGGAGCCCCGTTCCCCTCAGCGCGTCGTCGAGGCAGCCGCGCATCACCGCCTCGGCGTACCCTTTGCGCCGGTGCTCGGCCGCGGTGACGACGAAGCCCACGTAGCGGATCCCCTCCACGATGTACGTGGCCGCGGAGCACACGGGCTGGCCGTCCACGTAGCCGACCTGCCCGAACGCCCGGTCGCCCCACAGCGCCTCGTGGGCCACGGAGGCGCGCGCCGCGGCGATCGGGACGCCGTAGGTGACGGCGTTGAGGTCGGCGATGGCGGCGCGCGTCTCGGCGTCGGCCACGCGCCGGAGATCGAGGTCGGAAGGCGCGCGCTGCGGCGGGGCGATCGCGTCGGCCACCATGCCCGTGAGCGACACGGCCGGCGTGAAGCCGAGCCGGCCCAGGAGATCGGCGGTCGCGCCCGCGTCGCCGCCGGGCGACCAGCTATCGGACATCGCGAAGAGCCAGGGCACGCCGCCGGTCCGGGCGAGCTCGACGGCCCAGCGCGCCCGGCGCTCGAGGTCCCGGAGGTCGGTCGCCGGCGAGGAGAGCGTGGCCATGTTGAGCATGATCATGTCCGTGCCCGAGAGCACGACGGTGACGCCGTCGTTGTGCTCGATCCGATGGCCGGGGAGACCCTGGCTGAAAAGGATCCAGGCGGCGATGAACTGAGCGTTGGACTCGTCGATCTCGATCGGGTCGGGCATGCGAAACCTCCTCCGGACGGAGAGTAACCGGAGCGGGCCGTCCCGGGATCGCGAGAGAGAGAGCGGGGTGCGTGCGGCGCCGCGTGGACCGCTCACCTCTCAGGTCTTCTCACGGCGCGACTTCTTCCAGCGTGTGGCAGTAGTGGCACGAGAACTCGCCGGTCTCCGTCATCGGGTCGAACCTCGGGATCTCGAGCAGCGCGGCCATCTCGGGCACGATCCTCTCGTACATGAAGGTGCCGAACCTCTCGCGCTCCGGGTGCGCCGGGTCGGCCACCCACTCGAGGAAGCCCTCCGGGGTGGCGGGGAGCGGGGCGATCTGCGGGGTCGGCATCGCGTAGCCGCGCGCGACTGCGTCGCTGCCGTGGCACGTCTCGCAGGTCATGTTCTCGTACTTCGCGTCGTACTCGACGAAGACCTCTGTCATCCGCGGCAGGACGACGTCGGTCATGAACTCGTTGCGCTCCTCGAAGCTCATGTCCTTCCACGCGACGGGCTCGTCCTCTCCCCCGCACGCGGCGACGAGGATCAGGCACGCCGCCGTCGCGATGCGCCTCAGGGCCGTGTTGCCGCTCCTCGCCCGGCGACCGGAGGGCGCCGGGGGGGCCAGCGGAGCCGCATCGGTGGTCGCGTCGTGGGTCGCCGGTGCCGCGGTGTTCATGGATCGCATCGTCGTGTCTCCTCGGGTCTTGTCGAAGGGGGGCGCCCGGACGGTCCCGGCCGGGTGCGCCGTGGGTCTGCCGGAACGACGAACGGGCGACCGCGGGATCGACACGCGGGCGATCTTTTTTTGCGTTCTTATGTAAGTATATGAATTAAAAAGGTTTTTTGCCGCGCGTGGGCGCGGAGCCGGCGCGCGGGGCCCGGCGGGGCGCGGGGGGCGGGCCAGGCGCTCCACCACCCCGTCGCCGCGCGCCGCGCCGCCCGTCCGGGCGCCTACGTCGGCGGGGTCGCGGCGATCTCGCGCTGCAGCGAGCGGTCGAAGACGAACGTCCCGAAGGGGACGATCGACGACGCGAAGGCGAGCGACGAGCGGCCGAGCGACCACCGGCGCGCGACGGCGGCGCGGAGGAGCGCGGCGAGGAACAGCACGAAGAGCAGGCCGTGGGCGCTTCCGACGACGCGCACGGCGAGCGGGAGGTCGGCGAGGTACTTGAGCGGCATCGCGATGAAGAGGAGGAGGATGTACGACACCCCTTCGAGGATCGCGATGAGGCGGAGCTGGCGGAGCGCGGTCATGACGGGACGGTAGGGAAGGGGGCAGGGAAACTCATCGGGGTCGTCTCATCCTTCTCACGAAGGCCGGGGCCGGTGCCTCACGAAAGCGGCGCCAGGGCCTCACGAAGGCGGCGCCATGCCTCACGAAGGCGGCGCCAGGGGCTCCCAAGGCGTGTCGAGGCCGGCGACGGGCTGGAAGGCGGTGAGCGGCGCGCAGAGCAGCGCCTCGGCGCACGGCGCGATGACCTCGCGCACGGCGGTGACATGGCAGCGCGCCCGCTCCGCCTCGGTGAGCCGGCCGTGGTCGCCCCACGCGGCGGCGTCGACCCCGGCGCGCTCCGGACCGCGCGCGGCGAGCGCCTCGGCGAGCGCCTCGTCGAACGCGCGCGCGACGGCCGCGCGCACCGGCGCGCCGCCGCGCGCCAGGGCCCAGCGCACGAACGCCCAGGCGAGCTCGGCGTGGGTGGACTCGTCGGCGGCGATCCTGCCGAGGGCGCGGCGCGCCTCACGGTCGCGCGCGCCGCCCCACATCGCGTCCGCCTGCACGGCGGCGAGCGTCTCGCCGACGCAGCCCTCGCGCACGGCGCTGGCCGCGGCACCGGCGAGGGTCGGCGCGTCGAGCGCGCCGTCCATGGCGAGCGCCCCCGGGCCGAGCGGCCGGCCGGCGTAGCGGCTCGCGAGCGTGAAGCAGGCGCGGGCGTGCTGAAGCTCGTCGGCGAGGGCGCGCTGCGCGGCGTCGATCAGGGCGGGCGGCGCGCCGAGGGCGAGCAGATCGAGGGTGAAGCGCGCGAACGACGCGATCGACGCGTGCTCCAGGCGAGCGTCGGCGAGCCACGCCTCGGCGAGGGCCGCGCGCGTCGCGGGATCGAGCGCGAGCGGCTCGTCCGCCGCGGCGTCGAGCGCCCAGTCGGCCCGCGCCTCGACCCCGGCCAGGCGCGGCGCGCCGTCCACGAGGAACGGGCGGCCGCAGGCGCCGATGCCCGGGTCGTTGACGTCGTAGCAGCACTGCCCGTCCTCGAGCCGGCCGTTCTCGTAGCCGACGCAGGACACGGGGTTGGGGTGGTACTCGCTCGGGCAGGCCTCGGCGCTGCCCCCCGCGCCCCCCGCGCCCCCCGCGCCGCCGGCAGTGCCGGCGCTGGCCCGGACCTCTTCCAGCGAGAAGCACCTCGTCTCCCCGGTGGTGCCCTGACCGCCGGCCCCGCCGGTGCCTGCCGCGCCTCCGGTGCCTGCCGCGCCGCCGGTGCCCGTCGCATCGCCGGTGCCCGTCGCCCCACCGGCGCCGCCGGTCCCCCCCGCGCCGCCGGCGGCGTCGTGGCAGCCGAACGCCAGCGAAAGGCCCGTGAACATGCCGGTTCCCACGATCTGCATGATGCGCGCGCGCAGCTCTCTGCTCATGGTGATGTGCCTCTCTCGATGTGCCGCCTGCCGCCCCTCGGCGTCCTGACAAGGATCGGGACGCCCGGTCCGCGACGCAAGATTCCTGGCGCCCCCGCCCCCACGGCGCGCGGCGCTCCAGCGCCCGCGCCGGGCCGGGCGAGGCGGCGGCCTCGCGCCGGCGGCGCCGGGCTCACTCGTAGTCGAGCAGCGAGACGGCGAAGCCCGGGTAGGGATCGCCCGGGAAGTAGTAGTCGCCCGGGAGGCGATAGCCGACGAGGAGAGCGCTCGAGACAGGGTCGTGGCGGACCACGACGGCGGCGCCCATGTCGAGGGAGTGCATCCGCTGGGACTCGACAGTCCGAGAGGCGATATCGACCCGCTGGACGAGGCAGCCGGCCTCGCACGGAGGATCGAAGTAGAGATTCCCGGACACGCTCACGAGCCCGTACAGCTTGCCCTCGGCGTCGTTGTCCATGCCGACGAAGCGCTGGGCGCCGAGGAGCGTCCCCAGGGCGCCGTCGCGGACGAAGCACTCGGCGTCGAAGCTGCTCTCTGCGGCGCTGCACCGAGGCCCGTAGATGCGGAGCATGAGGCCCTCGTGCGTCACGAGGTGGGTGGGCGGGCTGCCGTTGAAGGCATAGACGTCCGTGACGGAGAAGTCTCCGTGATAGGGCGACTCGTTCACGTACTGGGCCTCGCCCGTGTCGAGCACGGAGTACAGGTGGAAATCCGAGGGCGAGGAGTCGACAGTGACGGTCACGAAGTCGTCGGTCCCCGGGATGCGGCGCATGGGGATGCCGTTGTACGTATACGTGTCGGAGGAGGCCACGAACGCCCCTGTCCGCGCGTCGTACGCGGTGAAGATGCGATCCCAGTCGTTGGTCGGGCCGCAGACGAAGCGGTGATCGCTGACGAGCACGGCCGACGCGCACTCCTCGGCGAGGTCGCCCTCGGTGATCTTCGCCAGCGCGAGATCGTAGCTCGCGAATCGGGCCCTGTCCGCGACGACGAGGGTCTCGCCGTCGAACGCCGCCGCGGTGATCTCGCGGGCCGAGTCGACGCGCGCGAGCTCCTCGCCCGCGCGGTCGACCAGAAGGACGGCGTCGGCCAGCACGATGATGATGCCCGCCTCGGCCACGAAGGCGTCGATGAGCACCGAGGCTCCGGTGCTGAGCCGCGTCTCGTCGCCGCCGCCGACCCCGCCGCCGCCGGTACCTGCGCCGCTGCCGGTGGTCGCGCCGCCGCCGGTGGTCGCGCCGCTTCCCGCGCTCGCGGTGCCTGCTCCGCTGCTCCCGGACGTCCCGTGCCGGCACTGGCATGCCTCGAACGCCCCGTCGTCCCCGCAGACCTGCGCGCCGGTGCGCCCGTCCGCGCAAGCACAGCTCACCGTGTGACCGGGGACGCACCGTGGCGGCCGGGGTCCGTCGTCGATGATCGACGACGGGCCGCACCCCAGACCGAACACGAGTCCTGCCAGCAAGCAGGGTTGTCTCATGGATCTCATCTCGTTCAACGCTCCTTGTTGTTGAAAGCTCAGCGACAGCGGAGGGCCCGCGATCCGCCGGTGTCGGGCGGCGCATGGCCGTCATCCGTTGATGCTGCAAATCTGCAAACCGTGTGCCGCGGTTCGCGCTCACACAGCGCGGGAAACGTGCGGGAAGCCGCGGTGTCCAGGTCGCGCGACCCGATCGCTGACATCGAGTCGCCTGGCAACCCAGGTGGGGGGATGCTCAGGTGTGCATCAGAAACCCACCCTGGCGAGGAAGGTGTCCTGCGCTGTCGCGGCGACGAGCGGGCTCTCGCCGAGGGTGATCGTGCCTGCGAAGGTGCCGGCGATCACCGCGCTGCCTTCCGCGGATACGGCGAGGTGCCTCACGCGCTGGTCGCCCGCGTCGCCGTAGGTCTCGACGAAGACGGCGTTGCCGTCGGGGTCCAGCCTGGCCAGGTAGACGTCCTCGCCGCCGGCGCTCGTGAGCGTGTCGGCGCCGAGGCCGAGCGTGCCGGTGCCGGTGAACGAGCCCGCGAGGACGACGTTCCCGGGCCCGTCGACGCCCAGCCGCAGCTCCTGCACCGAGACGAACCCCCGGCTCCAGAGGGAGGCCGCTGCGCCGTCGAACCTGCTCACGCGGCGCGCGCCGCGTGAGTCGGCGCTGCCGAGCACGGTGTTCCCCGACGCGTCCATGGCGAGCTGCCAGGTCTCCGCTCGGTCGCCGATGCAGGTCCGGTCGAGCACCTCGCCGGCGGGGCTCAGCGTGATCAGCTCCCCGCAGGCCCTGTGGACCAGCTCCCCGGCGACGAGCTGAGAGGCGCTCACGCTCCCGACGGTCACGATATCGCCGTTTTCACGCGTGGTGATGTCGCCGAGGAGCTCGAAGTCGTCGTCGTCGCCGAGCCTCCTCTGCCATGCGAGGGCCCCTGTCGCGCCTTCGAGCTTGCGGACGAAGCCATGGCCGGGAGATTGCTCGGTCACGCCCGCCAGGAACACGTCCCCTGCGGCGTTCATCGCCACCGCCCTCCCGGCCTCGAGGATCGCAACGTAATCGCGGTGCCAGAGGAGACCGCCTGACGGATCGAGCTTCGCGACGCGGTGATAGAGCTCGTAGTACGAGAAGTCGTCGAGATGATCGAGATTGAGGACGGTCCCGAGCAGCGCGATGTTCCCCGACGCGTCCGTGGCGATATCGATGGCCGCGTGGTCTTCGCCCTCGAACGTGTTCGCGAAGAGGACATGTCCGCTCGGATCGAACTTCGCGACGAACGCCTCGGTGCCTGCGGTCCGGGGCAGGAGGGGGCCGGCGCCGAGGTCCACGGGGCTCGTGAACGAGCCGGCGACGATCGTGTTCTCGAAGGCGTCCACGGCGACAGCGGTGATCGAGGCGCCGGAGAGCTGCTTGACCCAGTGCGCGATGATCCGGGGAGCGCAGTCGCTGCCGTTCTCGTTCACCTCACCGTCGCAGTCGTCGTCGACCGGGGTCGCGCACGACTCCGGCTGCGGGAGCACATCGCCCTCGCACGGCCCGAGGCTCGTGCCCTGCGCGTCGCAGAGCGCCGTGCCAGGCGTGCACGCCCCGACGTTCTCTTTGCTCGGCGGGCCGGAGTAACACGAGACGCGCTGGTTGGGCGGGCAGACGCAGCTCTCGCCTTCCTCGTTCACCTGGCCGTCGCAGTCGTCGTCGATCGGGGTGAGGCACGTCTCCGGCGCGGGCAGCACCTCGCCCTCGCACGGCCCAAATCCCGTGCCCTGCGCGTCGCAGCGCGCGGTGCCGCCGGCACAGCGGCCGGTGCCCTCGGTGCCGGGAGGCCCTGAGTAGCAAGGGATGACCTCGCCAGGGAGGCAGGCGCAGCCGTCGCCCTCCTCGTTCGCCTGGCCGTCGCAGTCGTCGTTGACCGGCGTGGCGCACGTCTCCGGGCCTGGCAGCACCTCGCCGACGCAGGGGCCAAAGCCGCTGCCGTCCTCCCTGCACTGCGCCTTGCCGGCCTTGCACGCGCCGACGCCGAGCGTATCGAGGCCGCCGGAGTAGCAGAGCACCTCGGTTCCTGGGACGCAGACGCAGTCGGCGTCATCTCCGTCCGCCACTCCATCGCAGTCCTCGTCGTCTGCCACCGAGCAGTCCTCGGGCGCCGGCAGCACCTCGCCCTCGCAGGGGCCGTAACTGGTCCCGGACTCGTTGCACGTCCGCAGTCCGGCCGCGCAGCGTCCGACGCCCTGCGTGTCCGGCGGGCCCGAGTACGGGCAGGCGACCTGGGCGCCAGGAATACAGATGGCCCCGCCGCCGCCTGATCCGCCGTCGCCGCCTGATCCGCCGTCGCCGCCTGATCCGCCGTCGCCGCCTGATCCACCGTCGCCTGAGCTGCTGACGCTGGTGTCGCCGCCGTCGCCGCCCGACCCGACATCGCCTGAGCTGCTGACGCTGGTGTCGCCGCCGTCGCCGCCGGAGCCGCCGACGCCCCCGTCGCCGTCATTGTTCGGCGTACACCCGGCCGCCACGCCGAGCAGGAGCGCCGCCCACCGCCGCCGTCCGTGCGATGCGACCACCGTGTCGAAGGGAACCCATCGAGCTGTATTTTTCCGCATGGGTCCTGTGATGCGCGCGTCCGCGGAGCCGTTCACGGGCCGGCGACGTCCGCGCAGCAGGCCGCAACCGCGGCGTTCGTGAGGGGTGAAGCTGTCACGGGGCGAAGGGCGCCTTCAGCGGTGCCACCGGAAGAGCCGGAGGCTCAGCGCGAACGTCGCGACAGTCCAGCCGGCGAGGACGGCGAGGCCGCCGGCGAGCTGGCCGGGATCGGTGACGCCGAAGAGCAATGTCTCGCGGATGAGCCGCACCATCTGCGTGCTCGGCAGCAGGGCGCCGAGGGCGGCGAGGGGGCGGGGGAGCGACGAGAGCGGGAAGAAGATCTCCGACAGGAAGACGATCGGCAGGTTCACCGCGCTGATGATGTCGACAACCAGGTCCTCGGTCGTGATGACGCAGGCGAGCACGAAGCCCGCGCCCATGAACGCGAGCAGGCCGAGCAGCGAGACCAGCGCCACCCAGGACGCCGAGGCCGCGGTGAACGGCACGCCGAAGAGCAGCGCGCCGGCCGCGGCGACGAGGGCGATCTGCCCGAGGACGAGGACGGAGCGCGCCGCGATCTGCGCCCCGACGAACACAGCCTTTGGCATCGGCGTCGTCGCGAGCTTCTTCAGGAAGCGGTTCTGTCGGTAGAGCACCATCGTGTAGCCGGTCGCGAAGAGGCCGGCGAGCATGACGCTGAACGTGAGGATCCCCGGGAAGAGATAGTGGACGTACCCCCAGCGCGGGACGTCCACCACGGCGAGCTCGGCCTTCACGCCGGGCGACGCGGCGATCCCCCGCCCGAAGATCCTGTCGCGGGGGCCGACGAGCACGCGGCCGGGCGCGCCGTCGCCGGGGACCACGAGGACGGCGCTCGCTGTCCGCGCGTGGAGGTGCGCCAGCCCCTCGGCCTCGCTGCGCACGCGGAGGAGCCGCACGTCGCTGGCGAGCTCGGGGTCGAATGCCGCGAGGGGGCGCGCGGCGTCGTCGTGGGCGCCGCGCGCGGGGACGACAGCGATCGTCCGCTCCTCGAACGGGTGGCCGTTCATGAACACGAGGCCCGTGACAACGAGGAGCGCGACCGGGAACAGCAGCACGAAGCTGGCCGAGCTCGCACTCCGCAGCACGTCGAGCAGCCGGAGGCGCGCGAAGGCCCAGAACGCGCTCATGGCGCCTCGCGCGCCTCGCCGTCGCGCATCCGGACGGCGCAGAAGTGGAAGAACGCGTCCTCGACCCCGAGCCCGGTCCGGCGGCCCTCGGGCACCGCGGCCACGAGCTCGTCCCGCGCGCCGCTCGCCCGGAGCTTGCCGCCGACCAGGAAGAGGAGGCGGTCGCAGAGCGCGTCCGCCTCGCGCAGGTCGTGCGTCGTCATGAGGACCGTCCGCTCGCGGGCCACGCCGCGCAGCAGCTCGCCGACCTCCTGCTTGCTCGCCGGATCGAGCGGCGCGGTCGGCTCGTCGAGGAAGAGCAGGTCGGGCTCGTGCACCAGCGCGGCGGCGATGAAGAGGCGCGCCGCCTCGCCGCCCGACAGGCGCGCCATCGGCACAGCCGCGCGCGCGGCGAGGCGCGCCCGATCGAGGATGCGCGCCGCGCCGTCGCGGATCCCGTAGATCGCGGCGAAGAGGCCGGCGTACTCCCGCGTCGTGCAGCGATCGAGCTGCACCTCCTTCTGCATGACGACGCCGACCCGCCGCCGCGGGTAGGGCGGGATGGGCGCGCCGAAGAGGCGGACCGCGCCGCGCGTCGGCTCGCTGAGGCCCTCCAGGATGTCGAGCAGCGTCGTCTTGCCGGCGCCGTTCGGGCCGAGGATGCCGACGAGGCCGGGGCCCTCGACGCGGAAGCTCACGTCCGAGAGCGCCGCGACGTCGCCGAAGGTCTTGGTGAGCGACTCGACGGCGACGACCTCGTCCGGCGCGCGGGGCATGCGCGAGAGCTTACCAGGTCGGCCGGGACGAGACGTCCGGCGGTGCTCTCGGATCCTGGCGGGTCACGATGGAGGGAAGAGCAGCCCTCTCGTCATCGATCTCGGCCGCCGGGAGCGGTCGCCGATGCGATCGGGGACGACGCGATGAACGCGCGGATCGCCGGGATCATGACCTCCGCGGCGTCCTCGAAGAAGAAGTGGTCCGCGTCGGGGAGCTGGATTGTCCTGTGGTCCGGGAAAGTCGCCTCGAAGCGGGCGGTGTCGCTGCCGGGAAACCCCACGTCCTTGAGCGCCCAGAAGAGGAGCGCTTTCCTGTCCGCGAGCCGGGGAAGGCCCGCCTCGACCTCCTCGAAGTAGTCGGTCGCGGCGGTGATCTGCCCCGGATAGAAGGCCGCGATGCCGCGGCGGTCGAGCGGTCGAAACGGCCGGACGTAGACATCGGCGACGTCGGCGGGCAGCTCCCGGACGATGCCGTTCTCGATCCCGAGCGCGGCGAACGCGTTGAAGTTCACCTGCGCGAACTCGCCGACGGGGCCGCCGACGATCATCGAGAACTTGCCGCGGGGCGTGTCCGCGCTCGTCGGCCACGCCCACGTGCTCCCGAGGACGACCCGCCGCACGAGCTCGGGGCGGCGCCCCGCGAACCCGAGGCCGATGGGCCCGCACAACGATCCGGCGCATCGCTGGCTGCGCGACAGGGTCGCGGGGGCGAGCGCTCGAGGACCTTCGCTTGGGAGCCTCTCCTGCCCCTCACCCTGATACCCTCGTCGCCGATGGCGACCGACCGGCTGATCCACGAGACAACGAGCCTCTGTCCGGCCTGCAAGATCGCCGTCCCCGCCCGCGTCGTCGCGGCGCCGTCCGGCGAGGTCTGGATGCGCAAGGCGTGCCCGGCCCACGGCCCCCACGAGGTCCGGCTCTCGACGAGCGCCGCCTGGTACGAGGCGACGCGCGCCGTCGCGCCCGCCCCCGCGCCGCCCACGGCGCCGCGGCGCCCGATCGAGCACGGCTGCCCCTTCGATTGCGGCCCGTGCGAGGGCCACACCCAGCGGGTCCGCATGCCGGTCGTCACGATCACAAGCGCCTGCGACCTCGATTGCCCCATGTGCTACGTGCACAACAGGAACGACGGCGCGTTCTTCATGAGCAAGGCCGAGTTCGGGGACGTGCTCCGCCACCTCGTCTCCGGCGCCGGCGGCGATCTCGACCTCATCAACCTCACCGGCGGCGAGCCCACGCTCCACCCCGAGCTGCCCGAGCTCGTCGCCATGTGCAAGGACGCCGGCATCCACCGCGTCAGCATCTGCAGCCACGGCTTCGGCCTGCTCAGGAACGACGCGCTGCTCCGGCGCCTCGCCGAGCTCGGCGCCCGCGTCGCGCTCTCGTTCGACACGTTCGACGACGCCACCGACAGGGCCCTGAACGGCGTCAGGAGCGTCGACAAGAAGCTCGCCTGCCTCGAGCGGCTCGACGCCGCCGGCGTCGACACGACCCTCATCCCGGTCATGACCCGCGGCCTCAACGACCACGAGATCGGCCGCATCGTCGAGCTCGGCCTCCGGCTCGGCTGCGTCCGCCACCTCGAGGTCCACACGATGACCTTCACCGGCCAGAGCGGCGCCGCCTTCGACCGCAGCGGGCGCATCTCGACCCTGGAGGTCCTCGAGCGCATCGCCGAGACGACCGGCGGCCTCCTGACGCCCGGCGACTTCGTCCCGTCGCCGTGCGCGCACCCGCTCTGCTACCAGATCGCCTACCTGCTCCTGGATCCGGCCGGCGGCCCGCCCATCCCGTTCACCCGGTTCATGAGCCGCGAGGCGCTCTACGCCTGCCTCGGCGACCACCTCTACCTCGAGCCGAGCGCCCGCCTCGAGCGCGCCATGCAGGACGCGATCGACGCGCTCTGGTCGCGCGGCGACGACGACCGCGCCCTCGGCCTCCTGAACGGCCTCCTGCGCGCGCTGTTCCCGGCGAAGAAGCCGCTCCGCAGGGAAGAGGCCCTGCGCGTCAGCGAGCGCGCGGTCAAGGCGGTCTACGTCCACTCGCACATGGACGAGGAGACGTTCGACGTCGAGCGCGCGGCCCAGTGCTGCGACAGCAACTGCTACGTCGACGGCAAGACGGTGCCCGTCTGCAACTACAACGTGCTCTACAGGGAGAAGGAGCCGAGGTTCATGAGCGTGCCGAGGACGTGGTCGGATCGATCCGGCGGGAGGCGCGCCCTCCCGCTCCTCTCGCCGCCGCCCCGCCGGGAGGCCCCGTGAGCGCCGCCGCGCGCCTCCTCGACGGCAAGCGCTGCCTCGTCACGGGCGGCTCCCGCGGCCTCGGCCGCGCGATCGCCCTCGCGTTCGCCAGGCACGGCGCGCGCGTCGCCTTCACCTACGCGACCGACGACGCGGACGCCGCGGAGGCCACGAGGCAGCTCGCCGCCGCCGGCGCCGCGCCGCTCGTCTTCAAGGGGTCCGTGGCCGACGCCGCCCACGTGAAGGACACCCTCGCCGCGCTGCACCGCGCCTGGGGCGGGCTCGACGTGCTCGTCAACAACGCCGGCATCACCCAGGTCCTGCCCATCTCGCTCCTCGAGGAGGAGGACTGGGATCTCGTGATGGACGTCAACGTGAAGGGCGCCTACCTCATGAGCCGCGCCGCCCTGCGCCACATGATCCGCGAGAAGCGCGGCGTCATCCTGAACATCGGCAACTTCGCCTCGGAGCGCGTCATCGAGGCGCCCGTCCACTACGCCGCCTCGAAGTCGGCCCTGCGCGGCCTCACCGAGGCGCTCGCGCGCGAGGTCGGCCGGCACGGCGTGCGCGTGAACCTCCTCGGCCCCGGCCTCCTCGAGGAGGGCATGGCGCAGGGGCTCCCGCAGCACCGCCAGGACGAGTACGTCGCGCACACAGGCCTCGGGCGCCTCGGCCGCGTCGACGAGATCGCCGAGCTCGCTGTGTTCCTGTGCTCCGACGAGGCCGCCTTCATGAGCGCCGCCAAGCTCGTCGCCGACGGAGGGCTCTGACATGGACTCGCACGAGGACATCCTGCGCGACGGCTTCGACGACTACCGCGCCTTCGTGAACCCGCTCATCGCGCAGCGGGCGAGGCTCGCCCGCGAGCCGATCCGGGTCGTGCGCGCCGAGGGCGGCCTCCTCGTCGACAGCGAGGGGCTCGCGATCGAGGACTTCCACGGCACCCAGGCGTTCGGCCACCGCAACCCGGCGGTCGCCAGCGCCCTGCGCGCCTTCCTCGACTCGGACGCGCCCTCCTGGTACCCGTCGCGCGTCAACCCGTTCGCCGGCCGCCTGGCGCGCCGCCTCTGCGAGCGCGCGGGCCACTACGACAACGTCTTCTTCGGGTGCACGGGCAGCGACGCCGTCGAGGCCTCGCTCAAGCTCGCCCGCGCCCTCACCCGGAAGCCCGTCCTCGTCGGCCTGACCGGCGCCTACCACGGCTGCTCCTACGGGAGCGTCTCGTTCATGGGCGCCGGCTACCTGCGCGACCCGTTCGTGCCCCTCCTGCAGGGCGCCACCTCGATCCCGTTCGGCGACGTCGACGCGCTCGCCCGCGTGCTCGCCGGCGGCGACGTGGCCGCCGTGCTCGTCGAGCCCATCCAGGGCGAGGGCGGCGTGCGCGAGCTGCCGCCGCCCTTCGTCGAGGCGCTCTGCGACCTCACCGCCAAGCACGGCGCGCTGCTCATCGCCGACGAGGTGCAGACGGGCCTCGGCCGCACCGGGCGCGGCTTCCTCGCGACCGAGCGCTGGCCGCGCCGGCCCGACGTTGTCCTCCTCGCGAAGCAGCTCGGCGGCGGCCTCCTGCCGCTCTCGGCGATGCTCACGCGGCGCGAGATCTTCGTGCGCGCCTACGGCAAGGAGTTCGCCGCGGGCGAGAGCCACAACAACACCATGGGCTACAACGCGCTCTCCGCTGTCGCGGGGCTCGCCACGCTCGACCTCGTCACGGACGAGCTCGTCGCGACCATCCGCGACACGGGCGCGTACCTCCGCGAGCGCCTCGATTCGGCCCTCCGGCCGAACCGGCTGTTCAAGGAGGTGCGCGGCGCGGGCCTCATGCTCGGCGTGCAGCTCGAGACGCCGGACCACCCCTGGCTCTCCTTCGAGCACTTCGGCTTCCCCGATCTCGCGCACATGTCGGTCGTGTCGCCGCTCGTGTGCCACCGCCTCTACCGCCGCGGCTTCTTCTGCTTCACGTGCGGCCACGACTGGACGATCTTCCGGCTCCAGCCACGGTTCGACATCCCGCGCGCGACGCTCGACGCGTTCGTCGACGCCGCGGCCGAGGCGCTCGCGTACGTGGAGGGCCTGACATGAAGCACGCCGTCGTCTTCGGGGGTACGGGCGCCGTCGGCGCCGCTGTGCTGCGCGCGCTCGCCTCGCGCGGGGCGAGCGCCACGTTCACGTTCTTCCGGGGCGAGGACCGCGCGGCCGCGCTCTCGCGCGAGCTCGGCTTCCGCGCCGTCCGGCTCGACCTCACCGACGCCGCCGCGCTCCGCGCCTTCGTCGCCCGGCTGGGCGTGGACGAGCCCGCGCCCGGCGCGGCGATCCACTGCGCCGGGACCCTCGATCCCACGCCGGCGCTCGATCTGTCGGACGAGGCGTGGGACCGGGCCTACGCGGTGAACGCCCGCGCCGCCTTCCTCGTCGCGCGCGACGTCGGCGCGCTCATGGCGCGGGGCGGCGGCGGCGAGATCGTCCTCGTGGGCGGGCTCGATCGCGCGCAGTCGCTGCCGATCCCTGTCGCCTTCGCGGCGAGCCAGGGGATGATCGCGGCCACGGCCATGGCGCTCGCGAAGGAGCTCGGCCCGCGGCAGGTCCGGGTCAACATGGTCGCGCTGGGCCTGCTCGACGCCGGGCTATCGACGCGGCTCGACGCGGAGCTCCGCGCCGATTTCCTCGCGTTCTCGGCCCTGCGGCGCCTCGGCACGCCGGACGAGGCCGCGCGCGCGATCGCCTGGCTCGCCCTTCACAACACGTACGTGAGCGGCAAGGTCATCCCGATCAACGGCGGCATCTGACCGACGCGCGCCAGCGCGTCGTCGCCCGCGGCGTGCCCGCTGCGGAGGTCGCCGAGCCGGCGCGGCGTGAAGCGGATGTCGTCGAAGACGGCCGTGCAGCCGTCGCCCGCCGGCGACTGCGCCGAGAAGCCGACAGAGAGGTCCCTGGCGATGCCGAGCGAGAAGCTGCGGACGAGCTGCCACGTCGACCCGTCGGTGGAGGCGTGGAACGCGCACGCGCGCCCGAGCCGCGAGGCGCGCAGCCACACGTGGTCCTTGTGAACGGCGAACGACCTGCGGCTCTCCGACAGGCCGCGCGTCACCACCGAGACGACCGTCGGCTCGCGCTCCGGCGACAGCTCGAAGCAGAGCTTCGCCCACGAGCGCTCGTGCGCCCAGAGCAGCAGCGCGCCGGCGTCGCGCGCCGACGCGAAGCCCACGGCGACGCGCGCGCTGGCGAGGAAGTCCCCGTGCGGCGTCCCGAGCAGGCGCGGCGCGTTCAGGGCGCCGGCCGCGCGCTCCGGATCGAGGAACAGGTCGGTCTCGCCGCCCGCCGTGACGGTCAGGCTCGCCGCCTTGCCCACGCTCCAGCTCCTGGGCGGAACCTCCCAGCGGAGCGGCGCCGGAAACGGCGCCAGATACACAGGTGCACCCACGTTGTCTCCCCCCTGCATGACGCGATGCTATCAGGAGTCTGCTCCTGTCTTGTCAACGAATCGTTTCGATGTGTATGCAGGATCTCGGTCGCATGCGAATTACCGTCCTTTTGATTTCCTGCTGCCTGACTGTAGTCCTGTCCGGCTGCTTGACATCGAGGCGCGCGCCACCGGAGTTCCTGCTGGCGCCTGGCGAGGTGCGGTCGTCGTCGGGGGGTAGCAACGACTACGCGGGCGCCGCGGCGACCCTCGCTGCTGCGGCCGGGGCGACCGTGGCGCAGCGCGAGGCGTACGACATCTGTTACGCGTCCTGCCTGAGCGGGACGGCGTGTGATCCCGAGACGGGCCTGTGCGTGCGGCTGCCGTGCGGGGGGAAGTGCCCGGCGGACCGCCGCTGCGCGATCGTCGAGGGGAAGGAGACCTGCGTGCTGGGGGAGCCCGACCGCGGCGTGGTGCCGCTGGACCCGGAGCCCGGGGCAGGGGACCCGGCGCCGGCAGGACCGGCCGTCGAGGCGCTGGGGCCGCGCGCGAACTGAGCGCGGCGGCGACATCGCAGCTCGCCGGACGCGCTGGCGGAGCGGCGGCCGTCCCCCTCACTATCTGCGCGAGAGGTCGAGCAGCGCCCTCACGCGCGAGTACGCGACATACGGGTTGTCCCCGGACCCGCCCAGATCGTCGCCGTCCTCCCCCGCGCCCTGGGCCCTCACGGGTATCCAGAAGTAGTCCGGGTGCATCTGCTTTCCGTTCACGCCGTTCGCGAGCGCGGGGTTCTTGATCCACTCGCCGCCGAGCACCGTCAGCCTGTCGTCGAGCTCGAGCACGTAGTGGAGCTCCGAGGAGACGATCGGCACGTTGCGCAGGGCGGCCGGCTGGAGCAGCGCCGCGGTGCTCACCTCGTCCGAGATCATCCCGTAGCGCGCCGCCACGCGCACGAAGCGCCGCGCGCTCGGATTGAACCGGTAATTATAGCAGTCTGCCCCCTGGAACCCGCCGTTACAGACGAGCCGCGCTGCCTCCTGCGCGCTCACCTCGGCGATCGTGTCGATGGTGAACGACGTGACAGGGTAGCTCCACACCTCGCGGTGCCACGTGTAGTCGACGACGAACGAGCGCCGCGCGCGCCCGCTCGACGCGGCGCTGAGCGAGCTCGCGCCAAGGCCGAGGAGGCCGGTCATCGCCACGTGCATCGTCCCGGGGTTCAGGTCGCGGCACGCCGGATCGACAGGCCTGCCGTAGTGGTCGCGCAGCACGCGATCCTCCCGCGCCTCGCAGCGGCGCCCCGAGAAGGTGGCGGCGTCGTGGTGGTACAGCTCGGTCATGAGCGCCTCGATGTCCGCCATGCGGAACAGGACGCACCCCGTCTCGACCGACGCGCACTCGACGATCGTGTCGCCGGAGCGCCGCACGCGGACATCGCGCCGCGGCGGGCTGCCGCCCTCGGCCACCACGTAGGCCGCCCAGCCGTTGCAATGGCCCCACCAGTACTCCGGGGTGACGCCCTGATACAGGCCGTGGTGCCGCAGCTCCCAGTACGTCGTCGGCCCCGCCACCTGCGTGGCCCGGGGAGCGCCCGGCCCCTCCCGCCGGCTCCGCTCGCCGGTGGCCGCGTCCGCGGCCGGCTCGATCGACCGCGCCTGTCCCGCGTAGAACAGGAGATCGTATTTCTCCGCCGGAGAGAGGTTGTCCGGATCGGAGGTCAGATCGCCGTAGTCCTTCACGAGGGAGTTCCACCGGTCCGCGATGCCGTTCCTGCTGTGAGGCCACCACTGCGAGGCGAAGGGGCCCGAGGCCTGGCCTTGCAGAAGGCTCGAGTTCAGCGCGGCGTAGGAGCCCCGCAGCTCCGGGTGCAGGCTCGTCGGGAGGTTCGCGGCGTCCATCGGCTCGCGCGTCCCTGTCAGCGGGATGAGGAGCGTGTGTGAGCCGCCGAGGCGCTGGCCTGCCTCCGGCGAGAACCCGAGCACGTACGGTATCGTTCCCCCCTCGATGAAGCGCGCCTCTCCCGGCCTCGCGCTCCCCTGGAGCGCGGCCGCGCTCTCGTGCTCCCGCTCGTGCTCCTGCTGGTCTAGACCCATGCAGCCCAGCGCGATAACCGCTGAGCTGACCGCCACCACCCCGATGCGCAATGTCATGGCTGCTTCTCCCCCCCCCGGCACGCCTACCCAGTACCACCCGCGTCGCCGATGTCTGCAGAGGTCGGGCCAGCGGAGATGTGGATGCGTCGCGCAATCGATGCACGCGCATGCGGCCGTGCTGCGGTGATGGTCTCGTTCCTCCTTTGCGTTCTCCTTTGGGCCCACGCGCGTGCGCTCCAGACGTCCAGACGTGTGTTCACGCGCTTCGGTCCGCCCACGTCGCGCGGCGGTTGTCTGTCGACGGAGCTCGATGGAGGAGCTCGCGCTCGGGATCACGTCCTCTGGCGGGCGCGGCCACCCCGTCGAGCTCGTCTGTAGGGGAGATCCGCCTCTGCGCCGTGGAGACGAAGAGAACGGCCACCCGGTGCCGGCCTGTTCAGGGCGGCGGGCCTCTGCGGTCCCCGTTCAGGGCCCGTGTGAAGGAGGCCGCGGTGTCCGCTACTCCGGTGTTCCAGACGTCCCGGCGGCCCGTGCCCGACGTGCGGTTCGGCGCCGTCCCGGTCAGCGTCCGCAACGGGCCGCTGTGCCGCGCCGCGCCGCGAGATGACGCGCCGGACGCAACCGTGACCGCAGGCCCCCGGGACGAGACCTCCCGGGCGGGATCCCTCCCGGGCGCCGGGTTGACACAGGCGCGGAACATCGGTAGCTTCCTGGTCGCGAATCGGCGGAACCGGAGAGCGAACAGCGCATGCTGTGACTCTGGACCGTTCGGTCGACCGTCCTCGAACGAGGCGGTTGACAGCATCGCGACAAGCCGATAAACGACTCGTCGCGAATCGGCGGACCGGAGAGCTCGGCAGCGAAAACGCTGCGACTCTGGGCCGCCCGGGCACCCCACCAGCGACCTCATCAGGAGGTCCGGGTGGACGGTCAACCTCCTCGAAAGAAAAGGTTGACAGAGTCGGAACGGGTCGTTAAAACGCCCGCCCCCGAATCGGCGGAGCCGGAGAGCCGGCAGCGGAGGCGCTGCAACTCTGGACCGCACGGGTTCCCTCACCAGGGCGATGTTGGAGCGCCTGGTGGACGGTCAGCCTTCTCGAAAGAAAAGGTTGACACATTCGAGACGGGCCGTTAGAAAGCCCGCCCCGAATCGGCGGAGCCGGAGAGCCGGCAGCGGAGGCGCTGCAACTCTGGACCGCACGGGTTCCCTCACCAGGGCGATGTTGGAGCGCCTGGTGGACGGTCAGCCTTCTCGAAAGAAAAGGTTGACACATTCGAGACGGGCCGTTAGA
>NZ_CP150371.1:3222500-5397500 GCF_051519835.1 Sorangium sp. So ce176 | reverse complement strand
ACCTCTGGTGCTCCGGTTGTCCTGCCAAGGGCATAGCCGGGTAGCCATGTACGGAACGGATAACCGCTGAAAGCATCTAAGCGGGAAGCCGGCCTCAAGACCAGGTGTCCCGGACCGCAAGGTCCCTAAAGACCCCTCGTAGACCACGAGGTTGATAGGCCGGGTGTGGAAGCCGAGCAATCGGAGGAGCTAACCGGTACTAATAGGTCGTGCGGCTTGACCATACTTCTAAGGCAAACATCGAAGCGTCGCGCCCGGAGTTCGGGTGACGAGCAGCGTGACACAGCTGGCCCAGCGTAGAGCATCGCGAGAAGCGAGCTCCGCGGGTTCCGATTGGACGCACCCACAAGTTTCCGGTGGTGATATCGAGAAGGCTACACCCGATCCCATACCGAACTCGGAAGTTAAGCTTCTTGGAGCCGATGGTACTGCCAGGGCAACCTGGTGGGAGAGTAGGACGCCGCCGGGATTTTTTTAGAGCCTGCGCGCGGGTGCACCCTGCGCAGGCGCCTCGCCCACGGGTGCAGCTTGACGCTGCCCCGGGGCGAGCAGCGAGCGCGCCTCGCCTGGATCTCAGGCGACGAGCAGCGCGGCAAGGCCGGCCCGGCATGGAGTCTCGCGAAGAGAGGGCTCCGCCGAGCGTCCTCCCCTCACGGGGAGGACGCGCCACAAGTTTCCGGTGGTGATATCGAGAAGGCTACACCCGATCCCATACCGAACTCGGAAGTTAAGCTTCTTGGAGCCGATGGTACTGCCAGGGCAACCTGGTGGGAGAGTAGGACGCCGCCGGGGTTTCTTCGAACCTGCGCACAGGCATCGCTTGTGCGCAGGTTTTTTTTGTCCTCCGCGCGCCGCCTGACCCGCCCGCGTGCCCGCTCCGGGCGCTTGCACCTCGGCGTGCTGCCGGGCTCTGTAGCTCGCTGCCCCCGCGCCGCCGGCGAACACCCGGGGACCTTATCCTCTGTCGAGGCGGCGGCAGCTCCGCCCGACCCCCCCTCAACTTCCGCAAGCGCCGGCGGGGGGGTCCACGCGGCGGGGGCGGGCGGGCGCGCCGAGCACCGACCGAGGTGCCATAAGGTCTCAGCGGGCTCGAGGTCTCAGGCGCGCCTTGTGTGGCGCGCAACGAAACGTCCCAGCCAGCATGGCCCGAAGGGAGACATGCCGGGCGGTGTTCGATGCGCAAGCTCTCCCGCCGCCCGCCTCGGCGGATGGCCAGCGCCCGCCCGCCCCCGCCGCGTGGACCCCCCCCGCCGGCGCGGCCCACACTCGCCCTGGATGGCCCTGCGAACGAGCAGTTGCGCGACCTCCTGCCGTGAGGGATGGCTCTTGCATAGAGCCCCGCAGCCCCCCGCTCAGGAGGGACCGCGTGGAGACAGACGCACGGGCCGAGGCGCCGCGCTGACCGGCTCCGCGCGCCGCGCGATCGCCGCCGATGGCCAAGAAACGCTCCCCCGAAACCGATCCGCTCGCCCGCTTTCACCCGGCCACCCAGGCGTGGTTCCGCGGAGCGTTCGCCGCGCCCACCCCCGCGCAGACCAAGGGCTTCCCGCCCATCCTCGAGGGCGCCTCCACGCTGGTGCTCGCCCCGACGGGCTCCGGCAAGACGCTAGCGGCCTTCCTCGCGGCCATCGACCGGCTCATGGCCTCGCCGGAGCCCGAGGCCGCCGAGCGCTGCCGCGTCGTGTACGTCTCGCCCCTCAAGGCGCTCGCCATCGACGTCGAGCGGAACCTGCGCGCCCCGCTCGCCGGGATCGCCGCCGCCGCCGAGCGGCTCGGCCTGCCCTACCGCGTCCCCCAGGTCGGCGTGCGCTCCGGCGACACAAGGCCCGAGGACCGCGCGCGGCTCGCCAGGAAGCCGCCGGACATCCTCATCACAACCCCGGAGTCGCTCTACCTCCTGCTCACCGCCAACGCGCGCGATCGGCTGCGCAACGTCGAGACCGTCATCATCGACGAGATCCACGCGCTCGTCGCGACGAAGCGCGGCGCGCACCTCGCCCTGTCCCTCGAGCGCCTCGAGGCCCTCCGGCAAGCGCCAAGGCCCATGCAGCGCATCGGGCTGTCCGCCACCCAGCGGCCGCTCGACGAGGTCGCGCGCATGCTCGGGGGCGGCGAGATCGAGGGCGCGGGCGCGCGCTTCGCGCCGCGGCCGGTGACGATCGTCGACGCGAGCGCCCCGAAGGCCCTGGAGCTGCGCATCGAGGTGCCCGTCGAGGACATGACCAAGCTCGGCGAGGTCGCGCGGGCAGGCGAGGGGCCGCCGCCAGGGCCGGCCGACCCGGCGCAACGCTCGATCTGGCCGAGCATCCACCCGCGGCTCGTCGAGCTCGTGCGCGCCCACCGCACGACGATGATCTTCGTGAACAGCCGGCGCCTCGCCGAGCGCCTCGCCGCCGCGCTCAACGACACAGCGGGCGCCGAGGTCGCGCTCGCGCACCACGGCTCGATCGCGCGCGAGCAGCGCCAGCAGATCGAGGAGCGGCTCAAGGCCGGCCTCCTGCCGTGCATCGTCGCCACCTCGTCGCTCGAGCTCGGGCTCGATCTCGGCGCCGTCGACCTCGTCATCCAGCTCGAGGCGCCGCCGTCGGTCGCCGCAGGGCTCCAGCGCGTCGGCCGCGCCGGCCACGAGGTCGGCGGCACCTCGCGCGGCGTCGTCTTCCCCAAGCACCGCGGCGACCTGCTCGCGTGCGCCGCGGCCGCGTCCCGCATGCGCGAGGGCAAGGTCGAGGCGACCCTCTACCCGAGGAACCCGCTCGACGTCCTCGCCCAGCAGATCGTCGCCATCGCCTCGATGGACACCCTCCACGTCGACGCGCTCTTCTCGCTCGTGCGCAGGGCCGCGCCGTTCGCCGACCTGCCCCGCGCGAGCTTCGAGGGCGTGCTCGACATGCTCTCCGGCCGCTACCCGTCCGACGAGTTCGCCGAGCTCCGCCCCCGCATCGTCTGGGACCGCGTGGGCGGCGCCGTGCGCGCCCGCAAGGGCGCCAAGCGCCTCGCCGTCGTCAACGCCGGCACCATCCCCGACCGCGGCCTCTACGGCGTCTTCCTCGACGCCGGCGGCGACGCGGCGCGCCCGGGCCGGCGCGTCGGCGAGCTCGACGAGGAGATGGTCTTCGAGGCCCGCGAGGGCGAGGTCTTCCTCCTCGGCGCCTCGTCGTGGCGCATCACCGACATCACCCACGACCGCGTCCTCGTCGTCCCCGCGCCGGGCGAGCCGGGCAAGATGCCGTTCTGGCGCGGCGACCAGGCCGGGCGCAACGCCGAGCTCGGCACCTCCATCGGCGCCCTCGCGCGGCGGATCGCCTCGCTGTCCGACGACGAGGCCGAGCGGGCGCTCGCCGACGAGCACGGGCTCGACGCGCGCGCCGCGCGGAACCTCGTCCGGTACGTGCGCGATCAGGCCGCGGCCACGGGCGAGGTCCCGAGCGATCGCGCCATCGTCCTGGAGCGGTTCGTCGACGAGGTCGGCGACTACCGCATCTGCCTCCTGTCGCCGTTCGGCGGCCGCGTGCACGCGCCGCTGTCGACCTGCATCGCCGAGAAGTGCCGCCTCGAGCTCGGCCTCGCGGTCGACACCGTGTGGACCGACGACGGCATCGTCCTGCGGCTGCCCGAGTCCGAGTCGCCCCCGGACGCGAAGCAGCTCCTGCCGCAGGCCGACGAGGTGGAGGACCTGCTCGTCCGCGGCCTCGGCGACACCGCCCTGTTCGCCTCGCGCTTCCGCGAGTGCGCCGGCCGGGCGCTGCTCCTGCCGCGCAAGTTCCCCGGCAAGCGCTCGCCGCTCTGGGCCCAGCGCAAGCGCGCCGCCGACCTGCTCGCCGTCGCGTCGCGCTACGGCTCCTTTCCGATCCTGCTCGAGACCTACCGCGAGTGCCTGCGCGACGTCTTCGACCTCACCGCGCTCGAGGACCTCCTCCGGCAGATCGCGGCCCGCAAGGTCCGCGTCGTCACGGTCGACGTGCGCGCGCCGTCGCCGTTCGCGGCCACGCTGCTCTTCGCCTACGCGGGCAATTTCATCTACGAGGGCGACCTGCCGCTCGCCGAGCGCCGGGCGCAGGTGCTCGCCATCGATCACGCGCGCCTGCGCGAGCTGCTCGGCGAGGCCGAGCTGCGCGAGCTCTTCGACGCCGACGCGGTGGTGGCCCTCGAGGCGTCGCTCCAGCGCCTCGACGGCCGCATGCCGCTCAAGCACGAGGATCAGGTGCACGATCTCCTGCTCTCGCTCGGCGACCTCACGCGCGACGAGATCGCGGCGCGCGCGGCGGGCGCCGATGTCCCGCCCGAGGCGGCCCGCGAGCGCGCCGCCGCCTGGATGGACGAGCTCGTGCGCGACAGGCGCGTCATCGACATCCAGCTCGGCGGCGAGCGCCGCCTCGCCGCCGCCGAGGACGCGGGCCGGCTGCGCGACGCCTTCGGCGTGGTGCCGCCGCCCGGCCTGCCGATCGCGTTCCTCGAGCCGGCGGCCGATCCGCTCGCCGAGCTCGTGGCCCGCTACGCGCGAACGCACGGCCCCTTCCGCGCGGAGGACGTGGCCCGGCGCTTCGGCCTCGGCCCCGCGCCGGTCCTGGCGGCGCTCGCGCGGCTCGCCGAGCGCGGCCGCGTCGTCGAGGGGGAGTTCCTCCCCGGCGGCCGCGGCCGGGAGTTCTGCGACGCCGAGGTGCTGCGCTCGCTGAAGCGCCGCTCGCTGGCCCGGCTGCGCGCCGAGGTCGAGCCGGTGCCGCCGGAGGCGTACGCCCGCTTCCTCGCCGACTGGCACAACCTGCACCGCCGCCGGCGGGGGCTCGACGGCCTGCTCGCGGCGCTGGAGCAGCTCCAGGGCGCGCCGCTGTCGGCCTCGGCCCTGGAGGCCGAGATCCTGCCCGCGCGCGTCGAGGGCTACCGCGCCGGCGATCTCGACGCGCTCTGCGCGGCCGGTGAGGTCATCTGGCGCGGCGTCGAGCCTGTCGGCGACGGCGACGGCCGCGTCGCGCTCTACCTCGCCGAGGCGTACGCGTACCTCGCCCCGCCGCCCGGCCGCGCCGAGGGCGCGCTGGCCGAGAGCATTCGCGCCGCCCTCGCGCGCCGCGGCGCGCTCTTCTTCTCCGACCTCTCGCGGGAGACGGGCGCCTTCGGCCTCGACCTGCTCGGGGCGCTCTGGGATCTCGTGTGGGCCGGCGAGGTCACGAACGACACGCTCGCCCCGCTGCGCGCCCTCGGCCGCGAGTCCCGCTCGAGCGGCCGCCGGCGCGATCGCGATCGCCCCGCGCCCGGCCGCGGCCTCTCCGCGTTGCGCGCGCGCCGGATCGGCCCGCCGGGCAGCGAGGGCCGCTGGTCGCTGCTGGCGCTGCCCGGGGCCGCCGCGAGCGCTACCGCATCGACAGCGGGCGCGACAAGCGCGAGCGCGAACGCGACCGGATCGCCCGCCGGCGCGCCCGGCGAGACCGAGCGCCGCGCCGCGCTCGCGCGCGCCCTGCTCGAGCGCCACGGCGTGCTCACGCGCGAGGCGGCGGCTGTCGAGGGGCTCGCGGGCGGCTTCTCCGCCGTCTACGACGTGCTCCGCGCCATGGAGGAGGCCGGCCAGGCGCGGCGCGGCTACTTCGTCGCCGGGCTGGGCGCCGCGCAGTTCGCTGTGCCCGGGGCCGACGACCGCCTCCGCGCGTGCCGCGAGCCGTCCGACGATCCGCGGACGCTCGTCCTCGCGGCCACGGACCCGGCGAACCCGTGGGGCGCCGCCGTCCGCTGGCCCGAGCTCGCCGCGCGCGGCGACGGCGCTCCCGAGGGCGCTGTCCGCGGCCCCGTGCGTCCCCAGCGCGCCGCCGGCGCCCTCGTGATCCTGCACGACGGCCGGCTGCTCGCGTGGATGGGCCGCACCGAGCGGAGCCTCACCACCTTCCTGCCGGAGGCCGAGCCGGAGCGCGGCGACGCGATCCGGGCGATCGCGTCGGCGCTCGCGGCGCTCGTCAGCGAGGGGCGGCGGCGCGCGGTGCTCGTGGCCACGATCGACGGCGAGCCGGCGCACAGCTCGCCCCTCGCGCGCGCGCTCGCGGACGTGGGCTTCACCTCCGGGGCGCACGGCTACCTCAAGCGCGCCCCCACGGCCGAGCGGGGCCCGTGGCGCCCGCGGCAGGTGCCCGGGAACGCGCCCGACTGGGCTCGCCGCGCGGCCGCGGCGGGCGTCGACGGGTCCGAGGACGATGTCGACGGCTTCAAGCCGCCGCCCGGCCTGCGCTCCTGGCCGGCCCAGTCCACGGGCGGGTGGCGGATGTCGCCCCCCGGCGCGACCGGCGCCGGCGCAGACAGCGGCGGGGCGCGCGAGGTCGAGGGCAGCCTCCCTGACGACCTCGACCTGGACGACGACGACGCGCTGTTCGACGACGGCGCGGGGCTCGACGACGGCGCGGCGTGATCTCTCCCGGCGCGCTGCTCCGGCAGCGGCGCCCCGATCACGCCGCCCAAAAAAGGACCGCCGAGCAGCCAGGAAGGGGCGACCCTTCGTGGTTCCTCGGCGGCTCTTGCTCGTCGTGCGGCGCGGGAGGGATCTCGCGCGGCGCGCTGCGACGAGGTCAGCCCTGGTGGCTGTGCTCGCTCGGCTTCACGTGCTGCTCATGGTCGCCGCGGTTCGCCTTGCGGGACCCGTTCGGCCCCTGGCTCCGCGCCTCGGCGCCCTTGCGCCCGATCGTGGCCATGTGCTCGCGGTTCTGGCTGACGACCTCGCCGCCCTTGCGGCCCGCCGCGCGTGCTTCTTCGGACGTGAACTCGTGCGCCGTGCCCTTCTCGTGCGCCGCCTTGCCGCCCTGGCTCGCGATCTGGCGCTGCTGCTCCGCGTTCATCGCCGCGAAGCCCCGCTTGCTCTCGCTCATCTGTCCCATGGTCCACTCCTCGGATTGATGTGCATCGTGAACGTCACTCGACGACCGTGACTACCTGCCGCCTAGCCACATCGCGCCGGCGGTGCCGGCGACGCCAGGCGCTGCTGCAACGCGGGTGCCAGACGGGAGAGCTCGGACGATTCCCTCGATGCGTCGAGGCCGGACAATTGATGACCACATGCCCGCGCCAGGTGTCCTCTCCAGGACTCGCTGCGGCAAACTGCCTCACTGTGCGTGCGACCGTGCGTGAGCGCCCCAACTCGCTGCGAGCTCAGCCGTGGAGACCTCCATGGAACGTCGTGGGATCTGATTTTCTTGTTGCAATCGTCCGCTCGCCGCGCGTCGCTCATCGAACGAGCGGCGAGGTGACCTGTCGTCATCAAGCGACACAGGACGCCACGAGACTTCTCGGGATTTGCCTGAACAGCCGCCGGGGCTCGCGATCGCGTGCCCGGTGACCTCCGATGTCTCGCGCTCTGCTTTTCCGCTCGGCGCCCCTCTGTTCTCGTGTGGCTGTCTGTTTACGTCGATGCGGTTTCGCGTTGGATGGTCCGCGGGGATCCTCGGCGGGATTGCCGGGCAGGGCGGGGGAGGGCGGTGCTGGCGCGTTGCGTCTTGACATCGCGGCGCCGCTTCCGCTCTCGTTGCCCTGCATCATCACGCCAGCGTTCCGCGATCCGCTGAGGGCCGCGTCCGGGGGCTGGGGTGACGATTTTGCGGGAGATCCACGATGGCGGTTCCGATTCCGGGGGCTCGGCTCGACGGGGGCCAGCCCTTCTCACCGAAGACGACATCCTCGCCTCGGCGCGCGCGCTGGCGTTCTCCGGGGGCCCTGCGCGGCGCGGGCCTCCTCGCGCTGGCGCTCCTCGCCGGGTGCGGCGGGGCCACGGGCGCGGCGCCCGCGGAGACCCCGGCGCCGGGCCCGGAGCCCGCCGCGAAGGAGCCTTTCAACCTCGAGAAGGCGCTCGCCCGCGAGGCCGACGATCTGCCCGCCCGCGAGATCCGCGCCGCGGACTGGTCGGCGCGCGCGTTCGGGGCAGCGGAGCCGAAGATCGAGCAGAAGGAGAAGCTTGTCGCGCTCTCCATCCCCCTCGGCACGGCCAGCCAAGTCGAGTGCTTCGTTTACAACACGATGCTCGACTCGGGCGAGGTGATGAGGAACTTCATCGAGCTCCTCGACCCCGAGAAGCTGGATGTCGCCCGCATCATACCCTGGGAGATCAGCGTGCACCGCGAGAGCCCTGCGGTGTTCGTTCAAGCGCTCTACTTCACCCAGACAGGCGCCGGGAAGGCGGCCGGGCTGCTCAAGATCGCGCTGCACGCGGACAAGGCACACCCCATCGCCTGCCTGCACGACGAGGTCGGGTATGTCCGCACGTTCGAGCGGCTCGCCAAGGGGCTCTTCGACTCGTTCGACTCGAAGAGCGCCGCCGCGGAGCCCGAGTACACGGACACCGTGATCCTGCGCCTCGACAAGCTGCCTGTCGGCTTCGAGACGAGCGATCTGTTCAAGGGCGAGGACGGGCAGCGACGATGGCTGTCGCGCTCTGCCACCTTCATCCCCCGAGATCCGAAGTCGCTGCACATCGAGGATGAGGCGTCCAACGTGCTCATCGACCCCGAGGGGCGCATCAAGGGAGGCGTCTGGGTCGAGACCTCGCAAGGCGAGGTGAGCCACCGGATCGAGCTGTCGCAGAAGAAGAACTTCCAGTACGGCTACGCGGGAGAGGTCGAGGGCAAGAAGGTCCAGGGGACGATCTCGCTCGCGACCAAGGCGTGGCTCGCCTCGCCTGTCGCGACCGCCTCGGAGCTCGCGCGGCTCCTCAAGAAGAAGGGCGCCTTCGACCTCAAGCAGCAGGAGTACATGCCCTCCGTCGACCCGACGAAGCCCATCGACGTCCAGTACCTCCGCGACGCCTCGGGCTCCGTCACGGTCAACATGAGCGCCACGCGCCTCGTGGGCAGCCTCGCGCCCGACGGCCGCCCGGAGGCGTTCGAGGTCTCGGCCGGTCCTCCGAGGCTGACGCTCCAGCGAGCCTACGTCAGGGGCAAGCTGTAGACGCGCTCCACCGCTCGGCGAGCGCCAGCATCGGCTCGCCCAGCTCGTGCAGCGTCAGGGCGCGGGAGTTCGGCGTGCGGGTCAACCGCTTCGGCCTACGCCGAGCAGCCGCGCTTCAGAATCTGGAGACGATCCAGCGAAAAATGGCCGCACAGATGCAGACGTTGAACCGAATGGCGCTCTGGCCTGGGTAGGCCTCAGTAGAAATCGTACCTGGCGCCCAGGACAGGCATGAACAGCGGGAAGAGGGGGGCCGTGAGGGGCCCGCCCGGAAACCAGGCGGAGGCGGATCCATCGAGCCCAGTCGTTGTGTCGACGAACACCTGCTGGCTCGACGCCGGCCTCGGCACGGCGATGAGCACAGGCACCTCGAGCCCCAGCGTGAGCTCGACCCGCCCGGCCAGCCTGACGCCGGCTCGCACCTCGGGCGCGACGTAAACGAAGCGCGCCGCCGCGCTCTGCTCGAACGGGCTGAACGACAGCACGGGGCGCGTCGACACATGCGCGCTCGTGCGCGCGTCCGCCACCGCGCCGAACAGCCCGCCGGCGCCCAGCCGCACGTCGAGCAGGAAGCCCTCGCCCGACGAGTAGCCGACCCAGGCGCCGAGGAGCATGCCGCGGAGGGCCATCGCGTCGTCGACGCTCACCGAGTACGAAGCCCCGCCGACGGCCTCGACCTTCGCGCTGCGCCCGCGGACAGCTTGCTGCACGCTCAGGTAGCCCGCCGAGACGCCAAACGATAGATCGTCGATGCCGTACCCTCCGCGGACGAACAAGCTGGAGCCAACCCCGAGGGGCTTGCTGCAAGGCGCCACGCACCCCGTCGACCCGCCTCCGCCGATCGACACAACGAGCGGCGCCGCGGCGCTCACCTCGGCGAGCAGGCGAGACGGGCGGCGCGGCCGGCGTCCCCCGCGGCCATCGATGGACGCGGCGCCGCGCTCCGGTCGGATGCCGCGTGCGCTCGGCTCCTCCCTCGTCGGCCCGGCGATCTCGAGCGCGGCCGCCTCCCGAAGCGGGATCAGCCGCGCCGTCACCTGGACCGCCGCCCCGCCGGCCACGTCGAGGCGCTGCTCGAACGGCCGGTACCCCGCTTTGACAACGCGGAGAGCGTGGAGGCCGCGAGGCACGCGAAGGGGCGCTGCGAGCGGGAGCTCGCCGCGCGATACGCCGTCGAGCAGGACCGTCGCGCCCGGCTCGCCGCCCACGATCCCGATGGTCCCGACGGCGTTGTGAAGGAGCCTGACGACCAGCAGGATGTCGCGTTTCTCCTCGTCCTTGAGCCGCTCGGAGAAGTCGTGCAGCGCGCTCTCGTACAGCTCGAGGGCGTCCAGGTAGCGCTCGAGCCATATGAGACACGCGGCGGCGTTGGTCGTCCCGTTCAGCGTCACGAACAACGAGCGCGACGCCTGGAACTCGGCGAGCGCCTCGGCCCAGCGCTCCTGATCGCGAAGCGCGATCCCGCGCTCGAAGTGCGCGCGCGCGTCCTCGCGGCGCAGGACGGCACCGGGCCCGCCGGGCTGCGCGGCGGCGAGCGAGCCGAAGGACAGCGGTGCCAGGAGCGCCGCGGGGAGGAGGAGGCCGAGAACCGCGGAACGTCGGCGCTTCGTGCCCGGCATGGTGCGCGTCCTCATTCGAAGGCGTCTCCGGCCAGCACGCCGCTGCGCTGCTTCCTGTGCTCCGCCGCCGCGGCTGCGCCGGTCGGGCACCTGGGGATGACCTGCGTCGACGGGGGACAGACGCACGCCGGGCCCTCGTTCCCCCGCGCGGAGCTCCGCACAGCGCCTGGCGCGGAATCGGGCGCCGACTCCATCGCCGCGCGATCCGCCGGCGCGTCGTACTCGGCGGCGACACCGGGCAATACGGGCTCGGGCGCCAGCTCCGGCGTCTCGGCGAGCTCCAGCGCGGAGGCGTCGGCCTCGGCGGCCGCAGGCTCGGCGGTCGACGCGGTCGGGAGGCGGCCGCGCCCGAAGGGACGCGCGGCCCGCGCCAGCGCGGCGAGGTCCAGCGAGGGCGGCGAGACGCCGCCGTCCATGAGGGTCACGATCGTCTCGGCGTGCCGCGTGTCCCTGGAGAGGCGCACCCGATGCGTCTGCCCGACCCTCCCCGAGAGCTCGATGACGCCGTCCCGCCGCCGCGCCGGGACGCCGTCGATCTCGACCGCGGCGTCGGCGGGCAGGACGAGCAGCTTCACCCGGCGCTCGCCGGCGTCGAGCCGGTGCACGCTGGGCCGCGCCGTGGTGGGGGGGTGGACCTCGGCGGCGTCGGCGGCCTCCGTCCCTGGCTCAGGTCTGTCGTCCTCGACGCCGGGCCGCTCGCACGCGCCCAGGGTCGACAGGAACACGAGCGCCGCTGTCGCGGCCATGTCGCGAGCCGTCATTGTCGGAAGCCCTCCAGGGGGAGCGGCGCGCGCTCGTACGAGCGCTCGCACGCGGTGTACTGATCCCGGGCGGCGGACGCGGCCTCGCCCAGGTAGGTGACGCGCACGTCCGGCGGCAGGCAGTCCGTGTGCGCGGCGAGCAGGCGCTGCTTCAGCGCGTCCACGTCGGTCATCCATGTGTGGACGCTGTTGTCCGTGGTGACGGTCATGAGCCTCTGCCCTCCGTCGAGGAAGGCCAGGGCGATGACCGGCGCCGGAGCCCCGAGCACGATGGGCGCGCCCTTGCCGTCGGCGCTCCACAGGCGGACGGTGCCGTCGGCTGACGAGGTGACGACGCGCTCGCCGCCAGGGCTGAAGAGGGCGCAGAGGACCGCGCCCTCGTGCCCGCGCAGCACGATGGGATCGCCCATGCCGTCGGCGCTCCACACCCGCGCGGTGCCGTCGTCCGAGGCGGTGACGACGCGCGCGCCGTCGGGGCTCCACGCGCCGGCGTAGACGTCGCCGCCGTGGCCCTCGAGCACGACGGGCTCGCCCTCGCCGCCGGCGCTCCACACCCGGGCCGTGTGATCGAGCGACGTGGTCAGGACGCGCGCGCCGTCGGGGCTCCACGCCGCGGCGGTGAGCCAGTCCTCGTGCCCGCGCAGCACGACGGGCTCGCCCTTGCCGTCGGCGCTCCACACGCGCGCCGTGCTGTCGTCCGATGCCGTCGCGACGCGCGCGCCGTCGGGGCTCATGACGGCGGCGCGCACCTCGGCCTCG
This sequence comes from Sorangium sp. So ce176, assembly GCF_051519835.1. Lineage (NCBI taxonomy): Bacteria > Pseudomonadati > Myxococcota > Polyangiales > Polyangiaceae > Sorangium > Sorangium sp. So ce176. The sequence goes on along the minus strand of NZ_CP150371.1, from coordinate 5,385,454 downwards.
TGGCCCCTGAGCACGACGGGCTCGCCCTCGCCGTCGACGCGGAAGACGCGCGCCGTCCCGTCGAACGAGGCCGTGACGACGCGCGCGCCGTCCGGGCTCGGCGACGCGCTCGCCACCCACCCTTCATGGCCCTTGAGCACGACGGGCTGGCCCTCGCCGTCGACCCGGAAGACGCGCGCCGTCCGGTCCTCGTAGGCCGCGACGACGCGCGCGCCCCCCGCGGCGATGGACGCCGCGTGGAAGAAGCCCAGGTGAGGGCGCCTGCGCGGCATCGATCGGAGCGGCTCGGCGCTCCACACCTTCGCCGTGCGGTCGAACGAGCGCCCCCTCGGATCGGACGCGGCGGTGACGACGCGCGCGCCGTCGGGGCTCCACGCCGCGGAGCGGAGGGGCGCGCGGTGCCCGGCCAGGACGAGCGGCGGGCCGCTCCCGTCCGCCGGCCAGAGGCGCGCCGTCCTGTCCGCGGAGGCGCTGGCGACGTACTTGCCGTCGGGGCTCCACGAGACGAAGCTCACCGCGAGCGTGTGGCCGGTCAGGACGACGGGCTCGCCTTGGCCGTCGACGCGGAAGACGCGCACGCTCCGATCGGCCGACGCCGTGGCCACGCGCAGGCCGTCGGGGCTCAAGGCCAGGTGGGTGATGCCGTCCTCGTGCCCGGCGAGCACCACGGGCGCGGCCGCGCCGGTGAGCCTGAAGACGCGCGCCGTCCGGTCGCGTGAGCCGGTGACGACGCGCGCGCCGTCGGGGCTCACCGCCACGGCGACCACCTCGCCCGTGTGCCCGCGCAGGACGAGGCTCCCGCCCGTCGCGCCCGGCGTCCAGACGCGCGCCGTCCTGTCGCGTGAGCCGGTGACGACGCGCGCGCCGTCGGGGCTCCACACGACCGCGTTGATGGGGCCGCGGTGGCCGGTGAGCACGATCGGCTCGCCCTCGCCGTCGGCGCCCCACACGCGCGCCGTCCCGTCGTCCGACGCCGTCGCGACGCGCGCGCCGTCGGGGCTCGCAGCCACCGCCGTCACGCCGCCGTGATGGCCCATCAGCTCCACCGGCGGGCCCGCGCCGTCGGCGCGCCACACGCGCGCGATGCCGTCCTCCGAGCCCGTGAGCACGCGCGCGCCGTCGGCGCTCCAGGCGGCCGCGAGGATGGCCCCGCCGTGGCCGTTCAGCTCCACCGGACGGCCGGTGCCGTCGGCGCGCCACACGCGCGCCGCGCCGTCGGCGGAGGCCGTGAGCACGCGCGCGCCGTCGGGGCTCCACACGGCCGCGGCGAGGGGGCCCGTATGCCCGTGGAGGGTCGCGCGGAGCGCGTTCGTGGCGAGGGCGTCGCTCGCCAGCTCGACCCAGCCGCGCCGCATCGCGGGAAGCTCCACCTCGGGCAGGAGCTTCATCGCCAGCGGGAGCCGGGCGCGCACCGCGAGCTCGCGGAAGCCCGCGAGGATGCTGGCGTCGTGCGCCTCGGAGCGCTTCTTCTCGGCGAACCACCGCAGCCGGTCGGCCTCGCGCCGGGCCTCGGCCTCCTCGACGCGCAGGCGGTCCGCGCGGAGCTTCTGGTGGTACGCCACGGCGCCGAGCGACGCCGCGCCGGCCGCGACAAGGAGCGACGCCGCGGCCGCGGCGGCGAAGCGGCGCCGCCGCGCGCGCTCCGCGGCGAGCCTTGCCTCCGCCTCGGCGCGCTCGCGGAGGTGCGCCTCCTGCTGCCGGCGCTGCTGCCGCTGCTCGAAGACCTTGCGCGCCAGCCAGTCGTGGCCGATCTCGAAGTACCGGCTCCCCTGGTGCTCCGCGGCGTGGAGGATGGCCGCGCCCTCGAGCGCCCTCAGCGCCGGCTCGAGCTCGCCAGCGGGGAGGATCCGGAGCAGCTCCTTCTCGGTGCGCAGCGTGCGGCTGCCGTCCGCTGTCACCAGGTGGTCCTCGAGCAGCCGCCGCGCCGCGTCGCGCAGCGCGCCGAGGCCGGCGAGCGTCGCCTCGAGGTAGCGCTGCAGGATCGGCGCGGCCTCGGCCTCGCTGGCCGCGGCGCCGCCCTCCTCGCGCTGCGCGAAGAGCGCGCGGCACACGATCTGCGCGTACGCCGCCTGCGCCTCGGCCTCGCCGACAGCGGCCTGGCCGGGCACGCGCACCTGGAGCATGAGCGGGCGCACCTCCGCCGGCGTCCACGCCTGCGGCGGCTCGCCCGCGACGGCCGCCTGGCAGACGGCCTCGCAGAGCTCGTCGACCGTCAGGGGGCCGACGCGGAAGCCGTGATCGAGGAGCCGGTGGTGCTCGCGCAGCCGATCGCGGAAGCGGCCGAGGTAGTCCTCGCGGAGCGACAGCACGAGGCGCAGGTTGCGGGTGGGCAGCGCGGCGAGGCGGCTCACGCAGGCGAAGAACGCCTCGGCCTCGGCCGCGGCGCGCGCCGCGTAGAGCAGCTGCTCGATCTGATCGAGGTAGACGACCACGAGCCGCGGCGACCCGCGCGCCGCGCGCTGCGCCGCCGTGATCAGCGCGTCCGCGGGCGAGGCGCCGGCCGGCCGCTCGCCGAGGCCGAGGGCGCTGTACACAGCGTCCGCGAGCCAGCGCGTCGGGTCTTGATCCTCGGGCCAGCCGTCGACCCGCGCCACGCGGATCTCTTGCTTCTCGATGAGCGACGGGAGGACCGCCGCCTGCACCAGGGACGACTTGCCGGCGCCGGACGGCCCGAAGACGGTGACGCAGCGGTTGGCGAGGATGGATCCCTCGAGCTGGTGGGCCATGTCGCCGCGCCCGTAGAAGCGATCACGGTCGGAGGCGCGGTAAGGTTGCGGGCCGGGGAAGGGGTTCTTCATCGTGAGGCTCCGGGCCATGTAGCGATCAACCCGGGTGGGGCGCGCTCGCGGGGGCCGCGCACTTGTCGGGTGATTCCGAGCGGGTCACCCAGCGCCGGAGGTCGATGTTCACCGTCCCCAGCCAGGCGCCCGGGAGCACGCGGACGTTGTAAGTCACGCCTGGCGCCGTCTTCTGAGCCTCTCCCCACGCGCCGAGGGCGCCGCCGAGGTCGAGCGCCGCGCCGCCCTCGCACGAGAGCTTCCCCGCCCAGGACGCGCCGCTCGTGTCGAGCGCCGCGACGTTGAACGAGCACGCGTCGAGGTCGCAGGCGTTGCCCGGACCCACGGCCGAGCCGGCGCAGTCTTTCTTGTCGTAGACCACGCTGAAGCACTCGGGATAGTCCGCGAAGAAGAGAGAGGCCCCCTGGAGCTTCCGGCCCGACGAGCTCGACGCGCTCACGGAGGCCCCTCCGAGCGCGGCGGCGTCGATCGAGAGGGCCGCGGTGGTCGACTGCTCGGCCGCCACCTCGATCGTCCCCGCTCTGATCGCGCGGGTCAGCACCTTCACGTAGCTCGTCCCCGCCTCGCCGAACAGGCCGGTGCACGCGCCGCTCGCGTTCAGGTAGACCGCCGAGAGCCTGCTCTCCACGAGGTCCGTCAGCGTGACGCTGGCGCTCCGCTCCGAGGACGCGCCGGCCGCGGGGGCGACCTCGAGGGCGCCGCCGAAGTCGGCGGAGAGCCTGCCGTCGAGCACGTCCCCGTAGCGCAGCGTCACCATGGACCAGCTCGGCGCCGCGGTGCCCTGATCACCGTCGAAGCAGGCGTTCGTCTCGGGCTGGTCCCCGAGCAGACGGCGTCCGAGGCTCGCGGCGCCGGTCGCCGGCGTGCGCACGCGGTAGTCCGGCGCGAGCTCCTTGATCGCCTGGTCGAGCGTGACCGTCGCGGCGCTCGCGCACGCCGTGAGCTGGAGCGCGGCCAGCGTCGCGATCACGACCCGGGTCGGCGAGGGCTTGCTGTCATCATCGATCTTCACGGTGGATCCTCCTCGGGGCGCGGCATGGCGCGCTCGCGGTGAACGTGCGCCGCGTGGTCACGGCGAGATGGCCAGGAGCACGTCGTCGATCTCCCCGGCGAGCCTCTCGACGTCCGCCGACGCGTCCCGGGCGAGCCAGTCGACATCGTCCTTCCGGCGGTAGATCTCGGCGCGGATCCGCGGGACGACGACGAGCTCTTCGTCCTCGGTGAGCTCGTCGGCGAGCAAGGTCACCGAGGCGTCGCACACCTTGGTGCTGCCCTCCGGCTCGGGGATCCGCAGGGTCACAGTAACGGTCGCGCTCTCGGCGTCGAGGCGCGCTGTCGCGCGGCCCTCGAAGTGGGCTGACAGGGCCTTGCCCACGGACCGCAGCAAGGCCTGGATCGCGCCCCTCGGCGTGTCGCCTTCGAGGCGCGCGCGGAACGAGACGCCCACCGTCACGGACGACGAGCCGCCGAAGTCGAGAGGCTCGTCCTGGTTCGTTTGTTCTTCCATGGTCATTGTCGCGATCCTCGGGGCGAACCCCTCTCTCGCCCCTCTCTCGCAGAGAGATGCCCCCATGAAACGCACGACACCGAGCCCTGTCATCTTAAGAGAAATCAAGGTGAGCGCTGCGCGCGAGGAGGCCAGCGTTGCCCGCCTCGCTCACCTTGAATACGTTTAAGATCAAACAACCGTCACGAGCGCCTGCGCCGGACGTCGTGAGGGGTGAAGCAGCGCCCTCCCTGTCCGTCGATGGGGCGATGGGCCGCTGCGTCGAGCCTGCACCTGTCGCGACGGTCGCCCCTCATCTGTCGGCCGGAGGGTGGAGGTCTGTACCGAGCAACCCTTCTGGCGAGGCGCGCATGATTCTCAGCGATCAGAACATCCAGCACGTGAGCACGATCACCCACGATGGCAAGGTCGTGGTCTTCGGCACCGGTCTCGACGGCACCCTCTGGTACACCGTCAAGCGCAGCGGCTTCGAGGACACGGCCCTGAACAATGCCACCGACCCGTTCGGCTTCGAGGGCTGGAAGAAGCTCCGGCTCGGCGCGTCGATCCCCGACCCGTCGGTGATCGAGAGCGAAAAGAACACCCTCTCGGACAAGGACGGCAACGTCCTCGTGAAGAGCGTGTACGGCAGCTCGGACGAGGTGGTGAAGAGCGTCGACGCGCCCGTACAGGTCGTGTCGGCCTTGAATCAGCTGTTCGTGTTCCGGCAATCGCCGGGCGGCAAGATCCTCGTGAACCGCTTCGTGCTCGACGGCATGACCAACGAGCTCGTGCCCAGGCTCGAGGTGCGGTTCCGGCGCAGCAAGCAGCGGCTCAAGCCACAGAAGTCCGCCACCTCGAAGGACGGCGGGAGCTTCGACAACCTCGATTACCGCGACATCGACGGGAACTACTTCTACGAAGGCGCCCTGGAGCTCGGCTTCGCCGGCACGGTGGCGAGCGGGTGGTTCTCGCCCGTCTTCGTGCCGACCGCCGAGAGCGATCGGAACCGCTGGCACCTGTTCGTCCACGACGCGACGGAGGGCAAGCTGGTCCTCTACACGGTGGGCTCCGGCGAAAACGGCCTCTTCGACGTCAAGGACTACCTCTACGCCCGGCGGGACCCCTCGAACGCGAAGAACACCATCTACCAGTCGGTTCCGGGCATCGTCCGCCGGACGATCAACCTGACCGGGCTGACCGTCGCCGGCGGCCCGTCGGCGACGACATACGATCTGCAAAAAGAGGTGATGACCGACGCGGGCCCGCAGCTCATGCGCGACACCATGCGGGTGATGCTCGCGGTGCCGGTGAAGGCGACCGGCAGCGAGGTGGTGAAGACCGCGGTGCTCGATTTCGCGCTCGCCGCGGACGGCACGCTGTCGCAGATCGACCCCACGCCGGACCAGAGCGAGATCTTGCGCAGCGAACAGCGCGAGGTCGTCACGCCGCTCTCGCTGTTCGACGGCATCAAGGAGATCGCGGACGAGTCGCCGCCGCCCTTCGGGACCATCGTCGCCACCGAGCGGGGCGGCGACGACAAGCTCCAGATCCGGTCCAAGGACTCGCTCCCGGCGGATCTCAAGACCGGAGCCAAGGTGAAGATCCGGGGCACCAAGAGCTACGACGGGCACTACAAGGTGCTCAGCGTCGACAAGGCGACGTTCCAGGTCGCGGCCAGGTTCGAGAACAACGAGGCGGGGTTCTGGGAGGTCGCGCCGGACAAGCAGGCCGGGCTCGTGTTCGACAACATGGTCGTCGGCGCGGAGAAGACCGCGGACGACAGGCTCATGATCGTGTGCCCGGCGCACGATCTGAAGGTCGGCGACGAGGTGCAGATCTCCGGCACCCAGACGTATGACGGGATCTTCCCGATCACGTCGCTCGTGGCGAGCAAGAGAGCCTTCGTGCTGAACGCGCCGTACTTCACGGGCGAAGCGGCGAACCTGAGCAAGGTCGTCCGCCGGGGGCTGCGGATGGACGGCAACGACTGCGTGGAGACCCCGGACCTGGAGCTCGCGACGCCGAGCCCGGAGCGGCCCCTGGGCCGCACGTTGTCGGCCTGGGTGCGCGTCGACGCCGCCGGCAACCTGGAGCAGAGCCTGGTGAAGGACAGCGGCGGGATGATGAACCTCGCCCTCGGCGCCGACAACAAGGCGAAGCTCGTGGTGCGGATGAGCGACGGCGGGGCGCGGACCGTGACCGACCCGAGCGCGATGCCCGCCGGAGCGTGGGTGCACTATGCCGGCACGATCGATTACGTCACGAAGACCGGAGGCGACACGCGGATCGCCCTCTGCCGGGACGGCGTCGAGGTCGCGCAGCAGGTCATCGCCCATGGGGTGCCATGCCACCTGAAGGACAAGGTGCTGCAGTTCGACGGCGTGGACGATCAGGTCGCGATCACGAGCTCTCCCCCGGACGTCGCGAACAAGAGCTTCTCCGTGGAGCTCTGGATCAAGCGGGAACGTATCAACATCTCGGAGTACGCGATCGCCCAGGGCGCGCCTGGCACGAATGTTTGCTTGCACGTAGGCTTTCGCGAGAACGATGCGTTCACGTTCGCCTTCTGGGGAGATGACGCAAATACGCCGTTGGCGTATACGGATCTGGAATGGCACCACTGGGCGTGCACCTACGACGCGACGACGCGCACCCAGCGCGTCTATCGCGACGGCGCGCTCGTCATCGAGCGCGTGGCCACCGCTCACTTTCAGGGCAGCGGCACCTGGGCCATCGGCGAGCGGAGCGATGGTGCCCTTCGCTTCAAGGGCAGCATCGCCGACGTGCGGATATGGAATCGTGCGCGCACGAAGGTCGAGATCGCCGAGGACATGGCCCGGCGGCTCACCGGTCGCGAAGCGGGGCTCCTCGGGTACTGGCCGCTCGACGATGGCACGGTCAGGGACATGTCGATCGCCAAGCGGCACGGCAGCCTGACGGGCGCGACCTGGCAGCGCTCGACCTTCTTGCACCCCCAGATCGCGCTTCCGGCAGCGCCCGGTGTGAAGCTCGCCAGGACCATGAAGCTCGACGGGGTGGACGACCTCATCGAGGTGCCGGCCTACGCGACTCCCACGGGCGCCATCACGGTGTCGGTGTGGGCGCGCAGCGCGACGCCGACGTGGAACAGCTATGGATGCCTCGTGAGCAAGCGGAGCTCCTTCGTGTTCCACCCCTGGGAGGGCTCCCGAAACATCGACTTCCGCCTCTGGATCAATGGAGCACAGGTCACTGCCCAGTTCACGCCGGCGGACATCGAGGGGTGGCACCTGTATACAGGCAGCTACGACGGCAGCCAGGTCCGCTTCTACATCGACGGCGCCCTCGTGGCGCAGGCGCCCGCGTCCGGGCCCATCGATGCGGACGCGTCCGGGGTGATGTACATCGGTCACGATGACGGCTATGGCCCGACAGAGCGCAATTTCAACGGGCAGCTCGCCGACGTGCAGGTGTGGAGCTCCGCGCGCTCGCAGGCCGACATTCAAGCGGACATGCGGCGCAAGCTCAAGCTCACCGGCACGGAGAGCGGCCTCGTGGGCTACTGGCCGCTCGACGCCGGCGCCGGCGACCTCTCGCCGAACCAGCGGAACGGCTCGATCAAAGGAAACCCGGCGCTGGTGAGCGCGGGCGCGACGCACACCCTCGGCCAGGCCTTCCGCGGCGAGATCTCCGGCGTGCAGATCTGGGACGAGGCGCGGTCCGCGGCCGACGTCAAGGCCACGATGCACGTGAACCTGAGCGGCAAGGAAAACGGGCTCGCCGCCTATTACCGCATGGGCGCGGTCGTCTACGAAGAGCAGCCGCCGATCGTGCCGGACTTCTCGCACCACGGCAGGAACGCCGTGGTGTACGGCGATCCCTACGCCGGCGCGCGGCGCCTCAACCGCGCGACGGGCTCGGGCAAGAAGGTGGTCAGGTACGGCAGCGAAGAGCTCCTGGCGGTCAGCAAGCGCGGCGTTTACGAAGAGAGCTTCGAGTTCCGGGTGACCTCGCCCGACGCGGCGTTCGATCCGAGCAACGCCGACGGCACCGGGCTCAAGCTCTTCGCCTTCTCGTACTGGGGCAAGAGCAGCCGCGGTAGCAAGGAGAGGAGAGAGTTCCCGGCCGGGAGCGTGCAGCAGAGCGATTTCGCGAGCCTGGGCGGCGGCTGGTACAAGGCCACCTGCCGGGTGGTGGTGCCCGATGGGGTCAGCCTCATGCGAGCCTTCGAGATCTCGGACGTGCGCGGCAAGTGGAGAGCCGAGAGCTCGGCGCCGTCCGCGGAGTGGACGTCGATCGACGTCCGCAAGCACCGCATCCGCCTGATCTCGGACTCGGTGACGCGCGACAGATACACGGACGTGACGGTGCTCTCGTCCTTGCCCGCGCAGGCGCAGGCGGTGCTGGACGACCTGACCACGATGGCCCGGGCGGAGGCCAAGGTGGCCCGCGTCGAGGGGCAGATCCGCGATCTCATGGAGCGGATCGACGTGGCGAAGAACAACCAGCGCTACGTCGACGAAAGGAATGACCTCGCGAACAAGGTCCCGGCCCTGCAGTCGCAGAAGACAGCGGCGCAGAATGAGCGCAGAGCGATCGTCGACGATCGGTGGAGCTACTACCAGCAGGTGCTCAACCTGCACAGCGGCAAAGACATGACCGCTGGTGCTGAGCGCAACGTCTATCAGTACGGCCCCTGGAACAAGGAAGACCTGGACCATCAGCGCTGGCGGTTCGTGGACCGCGGAGACGGATACTTCCATATCCTGCAACAGCGCAGCGGATTGGCCCTGTGCGTGCCGGGCAACGGGGGAAAGGACGCGGACCTCTGGCTCGCATCGCTGGCCGGCGAGTGGAACATGCAGTGGAAGCTCTACGTTGCGAATTCCGGCGCGAGTCACTATGTCATCATGCCGAGGTACAATGAAGGCCTCATCATCGAGGTCGCCTGGGAGGCGAAGAACGACGGAGCGCAGATTCAGCTCTGGGACTGGAACGGCCGCTTTCACCAGATGTGGCATGTTCTGAAGACCGGCGACATGACCAGAGAGGCCAAGGACGCCCTCAAGCTCAAGGACGAGAAGATAGCGAGCATCGATTCGGACATCGGGGCGAAGCTGGGGCGCATCGACTGGCTCAACGACGTGCTCGCGGCCAATGAGAGCCTCGCGTCGCTGGAGAGCCAGCTCGCCGCCGCGCGGGCCGACCTGAACCAGAGCCGCACGGATCTCGCGACCAGGAACACGGCGGTCATGAGCGGGCTCGTCAAGGCGCCGCCGGCGACCATGCCGGCCATCGCGACGGACGATCGGAGCCTGGTGACGGCCGGCGCGGTGCTCGATTTCGCGCAGCCCACGGGCAGGGTTCGGCTCGCCGAGAGCTGCGAGGGCAACGTGCTGCTCACCTATTTCGACCCGCAGGGCCGCATGCGCTCGACCGCTTACGACGCGGCGGCGGACAGCCGCAACGCCACGTTCGAGCAGTGGCTGCCCGACGCCGCGCGCGCCTCCGCCGACATTCGCGACAGCGGCGACAAGGTGACGCTGCAAAAGGCCGTGAGCCTGCCTGCGAGCGGGTGGGCGTGCGAGGCGCGGGTACAGTACCCCCTGGCCACCAGGAGCGATGGGGCGGCGTACGACGCGAACGTGGTGGCCAGCGCGGACACCACGCTCGACGTGCCGCTCATGGTGCGAAAGGGCAACCGGCTGGGGCTGATGGTCGACGGCTGGTTCTTCGACAGCGGCGTCGACCTGAAGCGGACGATCGCGGCGGGGTGGCACCACGTCGCGGTGGCGACGAGCAAAGGCACCACCACCTTTTACGCGGACGGCGAGAAGATCGGCAGCCGCAAGACCTCGCAGCCGGCCATCCGCCTGAAGGGCGCGGCGGACTACGTGGAGGTGCCGGCGCACGCGAACCCCACGACGGCCATCACGGTGTCGATCTGGGCGCGCAGCGCGACCTCGAGCTGGAACGGCTCTGGCTTCCTGGTCAGCAAGCGGGACGCGTTCGTCATGCACCCCCTGAGCGGCAGCCGGAAGATCGAGTTCGAGGTCTGGATCAGCGGCAAGGGCGTGCAAATTGTCAGCTTCACGCCGGCCGATATCCAGGGGTGGCACCTGTACACGGGCACGTTCGACGGCAGCTACATCCGCCTCTACGTCGACGGGGACCTCGCCGCCGAGCTCCGGGTCGATGGATCCATCCAGGCGGCTTCGGGCCCGATGTACATCGGCTACGACAACGCCAACAACGCCTACTTCAAGGGCGACATCGCGGAGGTGTCCATCTGGAGATCGGCCCGATCCCTGGCCGACGTCCGGGAGGACATCTATCGGTCCTTCAACGGCGACGAGGCGGATCTCGTCGGCTACTGGCGCATGGACGACGTTGAGGAGGGAGGTGTGGTCAAGGTCAAGGACCTCACGTCCAACAAGCGCGATGGCCTCTTGAAGGGCGCGCCGGAGGACGCGACGATCACGACCGCGCGGGCCATGGACATCAAGGTCCTCGGCAACGCACCCTCCGGAGGCAGCCCCGTCGGCCGGCTCGCCGACGTGCGCCTCTGGGCCATCGGCTTGACCGACGCCGAGGTCGAGGTCCACGCCTGGGCGTCGACCTCGGGCAACGAGCCCGGGCTCGTCGGCTACTGGCCCTTCGATGAAGCCGCGGGCGCGACGGCGCTCGACCGCTCGGCCGGCGGCCTGGCGCACGGCTCGCTGATCGGCGTGGAATGGATGGGCCTCACGGCGAACCTCGGCCACCGGGGCAGCAAGGTGCTGCGCCAGCCCGATCGGGGCAAGACGTACGTGCAGTGCCCGGCGATCACGCCGGCCGTCACCAGCTTCACGTTCGAGTGCTGGGCGCGGCGCAGCGGCGCAGACACGGGCCGGCTCCAGATCATCGCCTCCATGCTCGCCCAGAGCAACGCCGTGAGCTTCCTTCTCGGGTTCGAAAGCGCCAGCAAGATTATCCTGCTCGCGCATGGCATCAAAATGACTCCGGACTGCAAGGATGACGCGGACTGGCACCACGTTTGCAGTACGTACGACCAGCTCACGAAGACGATGCGAATCTACTACGACGGCGTGAAGGTCGGGGAGCAGACCGCGACGGGCGACATCGCCGCGTCCGGCGGGTTCTCGATCGGCGGGCTCTCCCAGGCAGATGCTTCTTTCAAGGGCGAGCTGGCCGAGGTGCGGCTCTGGGACCGGGCGCGCACGGAGGCCGAGATCCGCGCGAACATGCGGCGCCGCCTCACGGGCACCGAGCCGAACCTGCTCGCCTGTTACCCGCTCGACGAGGTGAGCGGAGACAACAAGGTCAAGGACAGGAAGACGGGCGTGTACCAGGGCCAGCTCAACGGGAGCGCCATGGTGGTCCCCACCACCTCGCTGCCCGTGGCGGGCACGGAGAGCCTGATCACCACCGAGTACAGCTCGGTCGAGGTCGGCCCGGAGGGGAAGAAGCAGGCCTTGATGAGGCGCGTCTTCGGGTTCGCCACCGGAGGCCAGGTGCAGCTCTGGCCCGAGCAGCGGGTCGAAGAGCTGACGTTGCAATGGGTCGGCAACACCCAGATCAACCCGACGCTGCTCGGCTACATCGAGGGCGCGCCGCCGGTCCCCTCGGAGAACCTCACGGTCGGCGAGGACTACAACGGGGCCACGGCGGTCACCCTCAGGCAATCGGACGAGACGAGCTATAGCTGGCAGCGCAGCGAGACGATCCACGGGGGGCTCAGCATGGATGGTTTCCTCGGGGCGGCGTGGGGCGTCGAGGCGGGCCCCGCGTTCATCTCGAGCAAGGTCTCGGAGGGCCAGGCAGGCGCGGTCTTCAACTATGCCTTCGAGAAGACCGACACCAAGGACACCTCGATCACCGCGGCGTCCACCCTCGCCATGAGCGACAGGCTGGAGCTCTCGGGCATGGCCGAGGACAAGGCCTCTTGTCCTCGGGTGGGCAAGCGCTGGGTGCCCAAGAACGTGGGCTATGCGCTGGTGATCTCGGGCATGGCCGACGTCTTCGTCACCAAGCTCAAGAGGAGCGGCCGCATGGTGAGCTACGACATCCGGCCGGTCCAGGGCGTGCCGCTCGACGTCAACACGATCACGTTCCTGATCAACCCGACCTACACGCTCAACGGGAGCCTCGACGGCATGGTCGGCTCGATGCCTGCGGATCCGACGCTCTATCCGCACGTGCCCGACATGCGCGCGCAGTATGGCTCGCTCTACCCGGCGAGCTACTTCCGGATCAAGGAGGCGTACGCGCTCAAGGACGCGATCGAACGGCACGACAAGGAGCGAGAGAGCTTCTTCTACAACTTCAGCGCGGACCAGGTCGATAAGCTCCACGCGTTCAGCGAGCCGAGCGCTCCGGGCGTCCCCGTGGGGGGCACGCAGGTGCCGTCGAAGCCCGCGAAGTCCGCGGCGGAAGATCTGGACGCGATGAACCAGCAAAACGAGGAGAAGAAGAAGGAGCTCAAGGGCGAGGGCGAGAAGCGACAGGCGGAGATCAAGGGCAAGTACAAGAGCCTCGAGGGACGGGTGCGCGCGGGCGCGGCCTTCGCCGACTGGCAGCTCCGCATGGAGAGCATCCAGACCAGGGCGCGCAAGCGCAACATCGTCAACACCTACGTGTGGGACGGCGACGGCGGGCTCCGCGCGGAGGAGCAGAGCTTCGCCGGCACGATCGAGCACTCGATCAGCACGGAGATGAGCCACAGCGGCGGCATCGGCGCCAACGCCGACGCGGCGGTCTGCGGGTTCAAGTTCTCGCTGTCGCTGGTGGGCTCGGGAGGCAAGGTGGACGCGAACAGCAAGAGGCTCAGCACGAGCAAGAGCCTCGAGCTCAGCGTGGACCTCTCGGGCGTCGAGAAGAGAGGCCTGACCGATCCGGGGGACAACCCGCTCGTGCCCGGGGAGAAGGTGGATCGTTATCGGTTCATGACGTTCTACCTGGAGGGCAACACGGACCACTTCGGCGACTTCTTCAGCTACGTGGTGGATCCGGTGTGGCTGATGAGCAACGACGAGGAGGCGCGCGCGCTGCGCCAGGCGGGCGCTGCCAAGCCGAACAAGTGCTGGCGGGTGCTGCACCGGGTGACGTACGTGGAGCGGCCTGTGCTCATGGGCTTCGGCCGCGACACGCGCGCGCTGGCGATGGGCAACGTGGACGAGGTGGTGACCGACTACTTCGCCGATCTGGAGCGCAAGCACCAGGTGATCGACGTCCGGCTCGGCGGCATCGAAGACAGGCTCGCGGCGATCGTCGCCAAGCTCGGCGCGTGACGCGATCGACGCCGCCGCGGCCGGCCGGGGGGCACGGGCCGGCCGCGGCGGCGTCACCACGGAGGAGACCATGTTCGAACGCTCATACGCCGCCTACGCGCAGACGAAGATCCTGGAGAAGTACGGCACGCTTCACGGCATCTCGAAGGAGCTCGTGGACCGCGTCTTCGAGAACAAAGCCACCCCGGAGGAGCTCACCACCTACACCCAGAACGCGGACAAGCTCGCCGCGAAGTTCAAGGCCGACATGCGCCAGACCGAGCCGGAGGCCTACAGCGACCTCGACATCGAGATCATCACCGCCATGGCCGCAACAAACTACGCGAGCTTCCAGAGCAATGATGAGCCCTTCGCCAAGGTCGTGCCCCCTGCCAGCGTCGCCGAGTCCCTGAAGGGCAACAAGCCGCCCGCGTTTTACGGCTTCGGCGCATCTCTGCGGCACTCGGAGAACCTTGCGCCGGACCAGGTCGTGAGCCAGTTCGGGCTCGATTACAAGGACACACCCTACCTGTACAAGGACGGTCCTGCCGACAGACCGGTGCCCTTTCTGTTCTCCGTTGTGTCGCCGATGAACAAGGACCTCCGGGACACGCTCCGGGTGCCGTTCGACCCGCGCATCTTCGATCGCATCGCGAAGCTCGCCGATGATCCCACGCGCGGCGATCTCATCAGGGAGATGGCCTCCACGATGACCAGAAAAGACGTGGCGTACATCGCCGTGCGCGGCACCGGGTCCCAGGACGAGACGAATGCCTTGACCCAGAAGTACAAGGATCTTGGATACGCAGTCAGGGCGAAGAGCGCGGACCCACCCTACACCGGCAACACCATGCCGCAGTACGGCCAGACGCTCGCAAAAGAGAGCTCCTTCTCGGATCTGATCCAGGAGATGTGCGCAGCCCCGAGCAGCGGGAAGACGCCGCTCGGCGGCGAAGGGACGGCCATCTATCTATCGGTGCCGAAGCGGGGGGACACAGGCACGGGCGATCCCACGCTGCCGCGGGGGTCGGACAAGATCAAGATCGCCGAGTGGAAAGGCCGGCAGTGGGAGATGACGGCGAGCAAGAAGGATCTCGACGAGCACTACGAGCGCGCGCTCGCCGGGGTGTCCGACGAAGCCAAGGCAACCCTCAAGTCGCAGATGATCACCCACGACACGCTGACGGCGGCCTCCGCGGAGGGCCGGGCCAAGGCGCCAGCGGGCGTGGCGTTCAAGCCGGAGGCGAAGAAGGGGATCAAGGATCGCACGACGACGGTGAAGCGCGGCATCGTGCAGAAGACGCTGGGGAGCGTTGTCGCTGCGCTGCGGTTCATGAAGGACGACAAGGACAAGAAGAAGAAGGACAAGGACAAGAAGAAGAAGAACAAAGGCGACGGCCCGGATGACCATCAAGAGAGCAAGCGCAAGCGCGCTTCATCGGGGGATTGAGCGCCTTCCGCGCGTTCCGGGCGCGCGAGGGCAGCACGGCCGCCGTCGATACCTGCGACAGCCCGATCGTCACCTCGGGGACGGGCTGGGGCGGTCGCGGCCGGCTGGGCAAGGTGATGGAGCGGCCGACCGCCAGCGACGCCGTGCGCGAGGCGCTGGGCGCCGCCGACGTCCGCTCAACCCGCCTTCCCCTGCCTGGCATATTCCTTCCGGATGCCCAGCAGGAGGTCCTCTACCGTGAGGGGACGGCCGCCCTCTCTCAAGGCCTGCAGCGAGGCGTCGCGGATCACGTTCATGATCGCGCCCCCCGCGAGCGCGTGCTCGCGCGCGATCTTCTCCAGGTCCGTACCGCTGAATACGATGCTCCTTTGAATGGCTTGAAGGAACACCAGTTTAATTTCTCTTAAGATGACGACGCTCGACCTCGTCGGTTTCATGGGGAGACGTCACCGCCGAAAGGGACCTGCCATGTCACGGAACGTCTTTCTGTTCGAAATCGCCGCCGCGCGGGGCGACGCGGAGGAGGTCGAGCGAGCCCTGCTCTCCCGCACCTCGGCCCTCGCGCTCGGAGACTTTCCCACGCTCGATCCGGCGCTCTTCGCGCACCGGATCCTGCGCGGGAAGGGCGCGTCGTACACCTGGGAGATCGGCCTCGACGAGATCGAGGAGGCCCGGCGCGCGGAGCTCCACGCCGCGCTGCTGGAGCAGATCCAGACCTCGCTCGCGGGCGTGGCCGAGCTCCGATCCTCCGCCGCGTACGCCGACCCGTCGCTCCCCGCGCCCGGCCTCGATCCCGCCCGGGCCAGGGGGGGCCGGGGCGGGGCCCTCTCGTTCGCGGACGGCGATCTCCCTGTCTGGGAGGATCACGCGCGCGGCTCCGGCGCCGTGGAGGCAGGGAGCGCGCTGCCCGGGGATCTCACCGCCGATATCGCGCGGTTCCGCGCCGCCGTGCCGGTCGAGCCGGGGCTCAAGCCCTGGGGCGCAGGGCACGTCTACACGGGCAGCGCGGACAGGGATCACCTCGCCTACCTGCACGGGTATCTCGACGCCCGGGCGGCGAGGGCGAGCCCCGCCGATCGGCGGAAGATCACGGCCTTTCGCGCGTTCCAGGCGCGCGAGGGCAGCACGGCCGCCATCAACACCTACGATGACCAGATCGTCACCTGGGGGACGGGCTGGGGCGGCCGCGGCTGGCTGGGCAAGGTGATGGAGCGGGCGACAGCGAACGACGCCGTGCGCGAGGCGCTGGGCGCCGCTGGCGTCCGCTACCGCGGCAGCAACGTGTACGACGTCGTCGATCTCGACGCCGGCATGGTCGTCACCGGCGGCAAGGAAGCGCTCGAGATCCTGCGCCGCTCCGTCCCGCTCCTCCACCTGCTGATCGACCTGGCCAGGAACCCAGGCACGCGCGACGCGGTGACCGAGGCCCAGCTCCGCACGTTCATGGATGGCTCGGGCAACATCTGCGGCGCCGACGCCATCGCGACGCAGGCGCTGTTCAACCTGGTCGCGCACCTCAAGCACTGGGCGCCCGGGTACGTGATCGGGTGTCTCGAGTGGGCAGTGCCGCAGCTCGGCCCCGGGTCGCCGTCCGAGGAGCGCGACAGGCGCCTCGCCGCGCTCGTGGGCCGCTACTTCTACGGCAAGGCGCGCAAGCACAGGTGGATCCCGGACTTCAGGCAGTTCCGGCTCTACTTCCGGCACATGAAGGACGACGGGCTCGATTGCCTGCACGAGCCCTTCCTCCAGGCCGCGGGGCCTCCGGCGGATGACCCGTTCGCCGCGGCGACGGACGCGCCCCCGCCGAGGGCGCCGAGCCCGCCGAAGGCGCCGCGCCTCACGCGCGCCCCCCTCGCCGGGCAACCCGATCTGGAGAGCGTCGCCTCGGGCCGGGGCGCGCTCCGGAGAGGGGCGAGGGGACCAGGGGTGAAGGCGCTGCAGGAGGCGTTGATCGCGCTGGGCGAGAGCGTGCCTGGCGGCGCTGACGGCGCGTTCGGTCCGGGCCTCGAGGCGGCCGTCAAGCGGTTCCAGGCCGAGCGCTGCCTCGCCGCCGACGGCGTGATCGGCGCGGCGACGCTCGCGGCCCTCGACGCGGCCGTCGCCGCGGGCGCGGCGACCCGGGCGGCAGGCGCGGAGACATCGAATCGAAAAGAAGAGGAGGAGCACCGATGACCGTAGAGAAGAGCGATGAAGGCGCCCCGCCGGGGGCGGGCGTCCCCGCGTGGGTCGACATGGACCCGACGCCGGCCGCGCCGCCCGAGGAGTGGCTCGCCCGCCCTGTCGCGTTCGCCGACGACGAGCCGCCGCCGCAGCTCGTCCGCACAGTGAACCTGCTGGAGGCCCCCGAGCACGACCTCCGCGGGCCGGAGGACGCGGAGGGCCTCGCCGAATTCCTCGTCTCCCGCGCGAAGGAGGGTATCGACGACATCTTCTCGCACGAGGATTACGACACAGCCGCGGGCGACGGCGAGGACTGGGCGCGCGCCGTCGCCGAGCACCAGACAGGCATCCCCTACACGATGCCAGCGTACTTCTACGGTGCGCAAAAGAGGGTCGCCAGGGC
This sequence comes from Sorangium sp. So ce176, assembly GCF_051519835.1. Taxonomy (NCBI): domain Bacteria; kingdom Pseudomonadati; phylum Myxococcota; order Polyangiales; family Polyangiaceae; genus Sorangium; species Sorangium sp. So ce176. The sequence goes on along the minus strand of NZ_CP150371.1, from coordinate 5,367,906 downwards.
CATCAAGGACGGCGGCCGCTACCCGCTCGTGGGGCAGTGCCAGCAGTCGGTGACCACCGCGCTCTGCCTCGGCGGCTGGGACGGCGGCCCGTACGGCGACATCGGCTGCGGGACCGACGCGCAGCCGGCCGCGGCAAGGCTCGGCGACGGCTGGACCGACGTCCCCAGGGTGCTCGCCGACTGGCCCGACGATCTCTGGGAGAAGGTCACTGTCGGCTCGTGCCTCTTCTGGTCGGCGTCCGGGGCCGCCGGGGTCGGGAGCGGGCACGTGGCGATGGTGCTCCGCAAGCACCCGATCGAGCGCAAATGGCAGCTCTGGGACACCACCACCTCGTTCAACGATCCCGTCGTGCACCCCACCTCCGCCAGGGGCGCGCGCATGCTCTGGGAGTCGCACTGGTGGCCCTTCATCCCGCCGGCGCTCTCCAGGGGTCAATGGTTGTTCCGCGGCATCGCCAGGATCGACGGCCTCGGGAAGGTCAAGAGCGACGTGAAGCCGCGCGGGCGCGCCCGGCTGCTCCTCCGGAGCCGCGGCGACGGCAAGCTCCTCTACCGCTCGGCGTGGATGTCGATGGAGGACGAGGGCCTCCCCATCTCCTGGCTGCTCCGCTCCCTGCGCGGGGCGCCCTTCCACGATCGGATCGAGCCCACGTGGTGCATCAACTCGATGTCCGACGCGCCGACCTCGAGCGCCCCGGACAACCGGCCGCTGCTCGACGTCTTCTGCGACCCGAAGGGCAACGCGAGGATGTCGTGGAGCCCGGCCCAGGGCCTGCACAACCGCCCGCGCCAGGCGGACTGGGCGCCGCCCGCGGCGATCCGCCTTGGCGCGCTCAAGGGAGCTCGATGAACCCGGGAGACAACGCCATGCGTACCCTCATCCTCAGTGATCTGCACCTCGGCAACGGGGGTGACTTCGACGTCTTCGCCGGCGGCGAGGCGCTGCCCGCGCTCCTCGACCTGATCGCGCGCGAGCCCGCGCGGGTCGTGATCAACGGCGACGGCATCGACTTCCTCATGAACGAGGACCCGCTGGAGCTCGATCGGGCGCGCGCCGCCGCGCAGGCCCGCGCGATCGTCGCCGCGCCCGAGAGCGCCGCCGTGCTCAGGGCGCTCGGGCGCGTCCTCGCGCGGGGCGGCGAGGTCATCATCCGCCTCGGCAACCACGACGTGGAGCTCGCCGTCCCGGAGGTGCAGGAGATCCTGCGCGCGGCGATGGAGCAGCCGCCCCCCGTCGCCGCGCGCCTCGCCTTCCAGCTAGGCGACGCCCCCGCGATCCTCGACGTGGGCGGCGCCCGGATCCTCGTCACCCACGGCGAGCACAGCGACAACTGGAACAAGGTCGACTACGGGCGCCTGGCCCGGCTCGACCGGTTCAGGTACGCGGCCGGCTCGGTCCTCGTGAAGCAGCTCATGAACCCGATCGCGCGCCGCCACGGCCTCCGCTTCGTGAGCCTGCTCAAGCCCGATTTCCAGGGCGCGGCGCTCGCCGCGCTCGCTGTCGCGCCCGGGATCGTGAAGCAGCTCTTCAGCGCGGCCTCGCTCGACATCGCCTGGCAGCTCTTCAAGAAGGCGGGGTCGGCGGCCTCCTTCGCCGAGGAGGAGGAGGATCTCGGGCTCGCCGAGCGGTTCGCGGAGGCCGGTCTCGGGGCCGAGGAGGCGGCGGCGGTCGAGGCCACGCTCGGCGACGGGCCCGCCGCCTTCGCCGACGAAGAGGCGATGTCGACAGCGAGCGTCAAGCTCGCGCGCGCCGGCCTCAAGCTCTACGCGGGCGTGCAGCGGAGGCTCGCCGGCACCCTCGGCGACGCGTACTTCCGCCTCGAGCCCGACGAGGCCGAGTGGGCCGACGCCCAGCGCCTGGCGAGGAAGTTCGACGCCGGCGCGGTGGTGATCGGCCACACCCACGCGGCGCGCTGGAAGGCGGCCGACGGGCTCGTCTTCGCCAACACGGGCACGTGGATCTGGTTGATGCAGCTCCCGCGCTCCGACGCCGGCGACGAGGCCTGGGCCGAGTTCATCGACGAGCTGCGCCAGAACCCGAGGCTCCTGCCCGAGAAGCAGAGGACGGCGAGGACCCTCCAGCGGTTCACCGCCGTGCTCCTCGACGCGCACGAGGACGGCGGCGCGGCGATGGGGCTCGTGCACTGGGATCATGGAGAGCTCCGCTCCCTGGGGGCCGCGCGCGTGCCCCCGGCGAGCGCGGCGCGCTGAGAAGAGGAGCCATGTCCGACATCGAGCTGCTCCTCTGCCATGCCGACGATCAACGCCCCGTCCTCGAAGAGGGGCTGCCGCTCGAGTCCGCCGCGGACGAGGCGCAGCCCGGGGGGGAGGACCTGGTCCACGATTTCGCCGACTTCTCGGACGATCCCAACGATCTCTCGCTCCAGCGCTGGTCCGTCATCGCGCCCGAGGGGCCCGCGGGCGACGCCCTGCTCGCGTTCATCGAGCCCCTGATCCGGAAGCGGGAACAGGACCAGGGCGCGCCCGTCGTGCCCTATCGCGTCCCCGCCGGCATGGACGCGGACGCGGCGATCCGGTGGAGCAAGGGCGTCTATCATGACGAGTCGGTCGCGCTCGAGGATCTGCCGCGGTATCTCCTCGTGCTCGGCGACCTCGACGAGGTCTCGCTCGAGCTCCAGCAGGCGATGGCGAGCGAGGCGCTTGTCGGTCGCCTGGTGTCCCGGTCCGCCGCGGGCTACGCGGCGTACGTCGACAAGCTCCTCTCCTCGGAGCGGGCCCCCCCGGTGGAGGCGCAGGCGCGGGCGCTGTTCTTCACCGCGCAGGACGGCACCGCGGCGACCTCCATCGGCCACAGAGCGCTCGTCGCGCCAAGCGTCCAGCGGTGCCGCGACACCCTGCGGAGGGGCGGATTCAAGGCGAGGGACATCGAGGAGATCGGCTATGAAGGCGCCGACGCGGCGAGGAGCGCGCTCCTCGCGCAGATCGAGAGGCCGGAGCCGTCGGTGCTGTTCACCATGAGCCACGGCCTGGGCGCGCCCCGCAGGGGATGGTCGTCGGCGGACGAGCAGCGCGCCGTGCAAGGGGCGATGAGCCTCGGCTGCGGCGTGCGGATCGCGGCCGAGGACCTCGGCGACGGGCCCTTTCTGCCCGGCGGCATCTGGTTCTTCCTCGCGTGCTACGGCGGCGGGACGCCGGCGGCGAGCGCCTACCACCACTGGCTCGCCAGCCTGCGCGACGCGGGCGGCTTCGGCGGGCGCGTCGACGGCGTGCTCGCCGGCCTGCCCAGGCCGGGCGATCGCCCCTTCATCGCCGCGCTGCCGCAGGCCGCGCTGGCGAACCCGCGGGGCCCGCTCGCCGTCATGGCCCACATCGATCTGGCGTGGACCTACAGCTTCCAGGACATGGGGCCCGACGGCAAGGACCGGGCGTCGCGCTTCGAGGGCGTCTTCAGCTCGCTGGTGAAGGGCGCCCGCGCGGGCAACTCGTACAACGAGCTCCTCCGTTACCTGGGGAACGCCAACCACGAGCTCGCCGCGATGTACAACCAGGAGGCCAGGGCCGAGATGGCGGGCAAGCCCCTCGCCCCCGACAAGGGCCGCGCGAAGCGGCGGGCGAACCTGTGGATGCTGCGCGAGGATCTCGCCGGGTACGTCCTCCTGGGCGATCCGGCGGCGCGGCTCGCGATCCACCGCGACAGGGGAGCCGCCAGGGCCGCGCCCGCGCCGGCGGAGGTGCACGCGCGCCTCCCGCCGGTGCCCGCCGCGCCGCCCGCGCCGGCGCCGGGCCGCGCGCGGGATGCAGCGCGCATGCAGCGCGCGGTCCACGAGAAGATCGCCGGGGAGGACGGCGACAGGAAGATCGCCGAGCGATACGGCATCACGCGCGAAGAGCTCCAGCGCTTGTATGAGGCCTACTGCAAGGCAGGGCTCGAGGCGCTCGGCGAGCTGCCGTAGCGGTACGCATGGCCGAAGAGGAGCTCGCCGCCCCGCCGGCCCGACGCTCCGCCGCGCCGCCACGCAGGGCCCGGCGGCTCCTCGGCCTGCGGCCACGCCGCCACGATCGCGTCGACCTCGGGAGCCGGCTCCTCAGGGACCAGCTCTGGACGCTCGCGCTGCTCGCCCTGCTCATCCTGCTGCTGCTCGTGGCGCTCACGGCCACGACGCGCGCTCCCGTCCAGGAATGGCCTGCCTGGGGGTACCGGACCCTCCTCGGTGTCTTCTCCTTTGGCGCCCTGGGAGCGATCTTCAGCGCTGCTCGATCGCTCAAGAGCTCCTCCCTCCGGGCCAGGATCCACGCCCAGGTCTCGGACGAGCGGGTCACCCTCTCTCGCGCCGTCCTCGGGGCGCTGCCCGGGCTCGCCGCCTATGCGTTCCTCCAGTCGAAGGTGCTGAACCTCGGCGACGCCGACAACAGCAAGGCCTTCGCGATCGCGTTCATCGCTGGCTTCAGCGAGCGGCTCGTGCTCAAGGTGGCGGAGACGTTCGCCGGGCAGAAGGCGAAGTAGCGACGCCAGCGACGCGCCGCCTCGGTCGAGGGGCAGAGCGCGTGACCTCAGCTCGCGCGCTCGGTCCTCGGCGAGACGAACCGGATGACGGCGCGAGGCGCGATGCGATACCCGTGCTCGTCGCGCTGGATGACGTCCCTGAGCCCCATGCGGCGGAGCTGGGTCAGCGCCACGTAGACGCGGTTGGCCCCCGCTTCCGCCACCGGCCGCTCGCCGGGCCAGCCGGCGTCGAGCAGCTCCTGGAGCGAGAGCGAGGCGTCCGGCGCCTCGTCGTGCCGGTCGACGAGGGCCGTCACGATGCGGCTGAGCGCGTGCCCGAGCGTGTGTTTCACGCCGTCCTCGGTCGCGATCCAGCGCACCTCGAAGCCGAGGAACAGCGTGGGTGGGCACGCCGGCGCCGCGTCGCTCGAGAGGAGCGGCAGCGCCCGACCGGCGAGCAGGCTGGCGACGAGCGACGCGAACCCCTCGGGATCAGGCGCCTCGCTGCAGGGCACGACGAGATGGAGAAAGTCCGACGCGGCGTCCGTGCCCTCGGCGCTCTCTCGCGCCTGCGCTGGCGCGCGGCGGACGCGCCGCTCGCGCCCCCCCTGACGCTCGGCGGGATCGATGTCCATGGCGGGGGTGTCCCGGGCGACGTCGCCTGCGCTCGCCGCGCTGCCCTGCACCGCGTGGCGGAGCGACAGCGCGAGGAGCGACAGCGCTGTGTCGTCGCCCGCCGGGGTCGGCTCGCCGCCTGCGGCCACCTCGGGCGCCTGGAACTCGAGGACCCTGTCGACCTGCTCCTGTCTGGCTCCTTCGCGCGGGGCATCCCTCCCATAGCCGATAAGGTACCAGCGCCCTTCGCGCGAGAAGAGGACGTCAGCGCACGAGACGCGACCGATGCAGACGGGCCGCCCGCGCTTCGGGTCGGTCACAGCGTGGGCCGCCTGCATCGCCCCGCGGAGGCTCGTGATGAGGCCCGCCGCGCTCCCGGGCGGCACCTTCGATCCGGCGTCGATCAGGAGTCTGGTGAGGTCGACGCCGTCGATCACGGCGTCACAGGCGAGCTCGATGTACGGCGTCCCGCTGGCGACCCCGCGCGCCGCGACCTTCGGGATGAGCGGGTGGTCGAGGAGCGCGTGGACGCGCTCGATCTCGGCAAACGCAGCGTCCGCCCGCGCCGCGCTGGCGGCCGGGCCGGGCACGATGACCACGCAGGCTCGCGTGTCTCCGGCGCGCGTCGCCGAGACGACGTGGAGGCCGTCACGACAACGGATGGGACACGGGTTCATGTATCTACCGAGCCATCGTGAACGAGAATCGTTGATGAATCCCATGATCGTATGCGTTCTCCACGCGCGCACGCCAGCCGGTGAACATCATTAATCACGTCCCATGGCCGAGCACCGTCGGTGCGTCCTTAATTTTTTTTCAGATGAGAATCTCGTCTGCTGCGGTCTAAAAGACCAAGGAGTCAGGCACGGCAGGGAGCACAACGTAGCGAGGCTTGTCCTTCGATGTGGCTGGAGATCGAGCTCGACATCAGCGGTACTGAGGTGCGCGTCAGCGCGCGTGGCAGCCGGGGAGAGCGCCCCCCGGCGCACGCGATATCTCCCGAGCAGGGCTTCGATGCCCTGCAGACGTTCGCGAGCAAGGTAGGGAGGGCGGTCCGCGGCGGTAAATCGCTCGATCCAGCGGCGGTGAGCGACTCCCAGGTGCTCCACGCGGAGGTCTTCAAGGGGGAGCTGCGCGACGTCCTCGTGCGGCTCGGCGAGGCGTCGAAGGGTGGACCGCTCCTTGTGCGGCTCTTCGTCCGCGATCGAGCGCTCCAGACCATCCCCTGGGAGGCGCTCTGCAGGCCGGGGACGTCCGAAGGGTTTCTGGGGACCGACCCCAGGATGCTCTTCGCGCGCGGCGTCACCTCGTCGGAGCCCTGGGAGCCGCGCGAGGTCAAGGGCGCTGTCCGGGTGCTCGGGATCGCGCCGGGCACCGGCGAGCGAGCCCTCGACGTGCTGCGCGAGGCGCTCGCCCCGGCGATCGACGCCGGCGAGGTGGAGTGGCTCGATCCGATCGCCGGGCAGGAGATCAGCGCGCGGGTGCTCTTCGACAGGCTCCGGCGCGGCAAGAGCCCGCACGTCGTGCACTGGCTCGGTCACGGCGGCGTGGATCTGTCGGGCAAGCCCGTCCTGCGCCTGGCGGACGACGAGGACGGCGAGGAGACATGGATCACCGCCGAGGCGCTGGGGCGCGAGCTCTCCGCGGCGTTCTGCGAGGAGCTGCGCCTCGTGATCCTCGAGGCCTGCGAGGGCGCCAGGGCCGGGGCGCTCGGCAGCGCGGCGGAGATCCTGGCCAGGGCGGGCGCCGATGCCGTCGTGGCGCACCTCTGGCCGGTCAGGGCCGACGTGGCCCGCGCTTGCTCGACCGAGCTCTACCGCGCGCTGACAGGCGCTTCGCTGAGCCAGGGCGACATCGGCGCGAGCGTGGCGGCGGCGCGGCGGACGTTGCTCTCCCAGAGCGCAGAGGCGTTCTCGCCGGTCCTGTACCTCCGCGGCTCGGACTCGGTGGTCTTCAATTTCCAGTGCCGCCGCGTGGCGAGGCCGGGGAAGAAGAGCAGGTCGAAGGCCCTCGCGCCCGCGCTCCAGAGCCTGCTCGAGCGGCCGTTCACGATGGTGCTCGGCGATCTCGAGGACGATCGCGCGGCGCTCCAGCGGGAGCTCGAGCAGTTCATGGAGGACAACGGTGAGCCGGCGACGCGGGGTATGTCGCTGAGCGCGCTCACGCAGCGCTGCGTGCTCCGGTTCGGGCAGGAGGTGCTGCACTCGCTCTTCCAGCAGGCGCTGACCGCTTCGCCCGGGGCGGCGGCCCCGCCGCTCGTCGACGCGCTCGCGCGCTTCGTCCGGCCGGGGGTCCACATCACGCTCCTCTGGCGGCCCTGCCTCGAGCACGCGATCGCACAGAAGCTGCCGCAGCGGACCGTCTACGCCCTCCAGCCGTCGCTCCTCGGCGCCGGCGGCAAGCCGCGCATCGTCAAGCGCGCTGCGGGGGCGACCGCGTGGAAGATGGAGCCTGTCATGCCCAGGCGCTTCGATCTCGAGAGCGAGATCGTCGTGCTCCGGCTCTATGGCGGCTACTCGGCGGAGCCGCGCCCCATCTTCTCGCCGCCGCTGCTCACCGAGGACGATCACATCCACGGCCCCCTCGGCGCCGACGGCGCCCGGCCGCCGCTATGGATGGAGGAGCTCTTGGCGCGGCCGCGCGTCCAGCCCGGCCTCTTCGTCGCGCTCTCGAGCCTCGACTTCCGCCACCGCATGCTGCTGCGCTGGCTCTACGATCAACGCCCGGCGCCCCCGGACAGCCTGGCAGTCCTCGCGGCCGGGGTCGAGAGCAGCGAGATCGAGATCTGGGGCAACGGCGGCGGGCTGCCCGGCACGGGCCACATCGCGGCCACCACCGGAGATCTGGAGGAGCTCGCGGCTCAGCTCGACGCCTTCGCGGTGGAGGATGCCTCGTGACACACGCCCCCTTTCCCGGACACCGGCCGCACCGCGACGGCGAGTACCCGCGTGACATCGGATCTCCGCTCCTGGGTGGTTCCGGCGGTGGCGCGGCGGCAGCGCCGTCGCCCTCCGGCCTCTCTCACGGCGCGGCCGAGCGACGGCCCGCGCTCGACAGGGCATTCCCGGCGAAGCCCCTCCGCGATCCCTTCGTCGGCGCGCTCCTGCGCTGCTGGGTCGAGCAGCGGGAGGAGCTCCTCCGCTCCTGCCGGCGCTCTCTCGGCCGAGAGGACGGTGAGGACGCGTTCAGCCGAGCGACTGTGTCGATGCTTCGGGCCACCGCCTCCGCAGAGGGCGTCCGTCGACCGGCGGCGTGGCTTCAGGAGATCGTGCGCCATGCCTGCGTCGATCTCCACCGCGAGCGGACGCGGCGCGGAAGACTCCTGCTGCTCGTGGACGAGGATCTCGGCGAGCTCGCGGCGGCCCCCCACGCCGCTGCCGGCGATCCCGAGCGGACCCTCCTTGAACGGGAGACGCTCGCCCGGCTGGAGAGGGCCGTTCGCGCCCTGGCTCCGACGCTGCGCGATCCTCTCTTGCTGCGCGTGGAAGAAGAGCTGTCTTACGCGGAAATGGCTGCGCTCCTGCTCGAATCGGAGGAGAACCTGCGCAAGCGCGTCCAGCTCGCCCGGCAGCGCGTGCGGCGTTCGGTCCTCCTCCAGCAAGACCAGGAGCCGCGCTCCGGCCCGGACCAGCCCGCCGCTCGCGCCGGCCGTCCCGGCCTGCGCCGGGGCAGCGCGGGCGCCGCGGCGGACACGGATCCTGTCGCCGAGCCGTCGCCATCGAGCAGCCAGCGACAATGAGCGCCCATGACGACAGGCTCGACCTCCTGCTCGCCGACGCCGACGAGCGCCGCCCCGTGCTCGACGAGGGGCTGCCTGGCGACACCGCCCGGAGCGCGCCGAGGCCCAGGAAGGGCCGCGACGCCAACCACTGGCGGCGCACCGACGCCGATCGCAACGACCTGACCCTCCAGAGATGGGCCGTCATCGCGCCCGAGGGCCGGGAGGGCGACAGGATGATGGAGGCCGTCCAGCCGCTCGTCGCGCTGCGCGAACGCGAGCAGGGCGCGCCCGCGCGCGTCTATCGCGTGCCGCAAGGGATGGACGCGAAGCGATCGGCGGACTTTCGGAGAGATATCTACTGGTCCGAGGAGGTGGCGGAGGAGGACAGGCCCCTTTACCTGATGATGCTCGGCGACCTCCATCACACATCGCTGGAGCTCCAGCACGCGCTCGCCAACGACGCGCTCGCGGGGCGCATCCATTTCGCGGACAGCGCGGGAGACACCGATCTCGCCGGCTATGCCGCCTATGCCGAGAAGGTCGTTCGCTATGCGCGCCGCGGCGCGCCCGAGGCCTCGCCGGATCTGCTCTTCTACGTCACGCCCGACGGCTCGGCGGCCACGGTCACGGGCAAGGCCAGGCTCGTCGGCCCGAGCCTGGCCACAGCGACCGAGGCGAGCGAGAGAGGCAAGCTCCCCGCAGCCTCGGTGCGCGAGATCTCCGCCGGCAGCGTGGACGACCTGCTCGCCGGGGGCGGCGGCGCGCGGCCCTCGGTGCTGCTCTCGGTGAGCCACGGGCTGGGCGCGCCCCGGCGTGGCTGGGGCAGGGAGGAGGACTCCTGGCGGCGCCAGGGAGCGCTCGTGATTGGCCACGACGAGATCCTCGACGCCGAGCGGCTGCGGGGCCAGACGTTCTTGCCTGGCGGGATGTGGTTCTACCTGGCCTGCCTGGGCGCGGGCACGCCGGCGGCGAGCGTCTATCACACGTGGCTCTCGCAGCTCGCGCAGGAGGATCGTTATGGTGGCAGCCTGAAGGCCGTATTGCACAGCCTCCCCGCGTCCGGCCAGCGCCCCTTCGTCGCGGCCTTGCCGCAGACGGCGCTGGCCAACCCGGCGGGGCCGCTCGCGATCATCGGTCACGTCGACCTCGCGTGGACCTACGGCTTCTCGAGCGCGACGAGCCTGTCGGAGGGCAAGAAGTCCCGCATCTATCGCCCCCTCGAGGTGCTGGTCCGCGGCAGTCGCGCGGGGATCGCGCTCGAGGCGCTGATGGAGCTCTACCGCGGCGCGAACGACGAGCTCGCGCAGAGCTACCAGATCGAGGCCGACGCGCGCGCGGCGGGCCGCGCCGATCCCACCGATCGCGCCGGCCGCGCCCACCTGTGGATGCTGCGCAACGATCTCCGCGGCTACGTGCTGCTCGGCGATCCGGCGGTGCGGCTGCCGCTCCAGCAGCCCGCGCTGCGAGCCGACGCGCCCGCGCCCGTCGACGTGCGCTCGACACAGGCAGAGGAGCCGGCCGCCGGCGCTGCGTCCGCGACCTCGGCGCCGGCGCGGGAGGCGGCCGTGCTGGCGATGATCCGCGGAGATGAGGCGCCGCGCGCGATCGCGGCGCGCGCCATGGTCTCGCTGGAGACGTTGTGGACCTGGGTCGACGCCTATCGCGCGGGCGGGCGCGAGCGACTCGTGGGGTGAGGGACCTCCGCCAGCGGCATCGCCGGCCTGCCTGCCTCGGGGCGCAGGTGGCGTGTCCCGCCCCGCGGGAAAATTGAATGGCTGAGAGAATTTTGTCTCACCGTACCCGAGAGCTGGAACGCTTGAATGGATTCAGCTTTCTCAAGAAATGGCGACGATTTGGATGTCCTGCGCCGGCCGGATCAGGTTATATATAACTCCCGGTCGGCCGAACGACTCCTCGTCGGAACAGAGAATCGTTTCAAGCGGAAGGAGCTCTCAATGCGCCTTGTGAGATCGCGTGTCTGCGGCTCGGCCGGTGTCCAGCTTGCCGTGATGATCGCCAGTGTGTCCGCCTTCGCCGCCTGCGTGACGGACATCGAGGACGATCCGGCGGATGCCGTCGGAAGCAGCCAGGAAAGCTTCGAGGCGTTCGAGCGGGCCACGTTCCGCGAGCCTGACTCCGGCGTTTACATCGTCGACGGGGACACGCCTGTCGCCGACGTCAAGCATCTCCGGGAGTTCTGGGAGTCCCACGTGCGCGACGGCGCCCTCATCGTGCAGCGCGCCGGCGGCAGCGATGTGGTCTGGTCATCGGGCCAGAAGAAGAGCCTCACCTACTGCGTGAGCACGAGCTTCGGCGCCCGACATGGCGCCGTGGTGGCGGCGATGACGTCCGCGACCGGCGCGTGGGAGGCGGTGGCCGACGTCGATTTCATCCACGTGAGCGCCGAGGACGGGGCGTGCACTGCCAGCAACGGCGGCGTGGTCTTCGACGTGAGGCCGGTGAACGTCTTCGGGCAGTACCTCGCGCGGGCGTTCTTCCCCGACACCTCGCGGCGGGATCGCAACGTGCTCATCGACAACAGCGCCTTCGGGACGGGGGATCCCTCGCTGGAGGCGGTCCTGCGGCACGAGCTCGGGCACACGCTCGGCTTCCGCCACGAGCACACGCGCCCCGAGTCGGGCGCCTGCTTCGAGGACAACAACTGGCGCGCGCTGACGACCTACGACGTGGCGTCCGTCATGCACTATCCCCAGTGCAACGGCATCGACGACTGGAGCCTCGTGCTCACGGCGAAGGACATCCAGGGCGTCCAGGCGCTCTATGGCCCGCCCAGCGGCGGTGCCGGTGGCGGCGGCGGTGCCGGTGGCGGCGGCGGTGCCGGTGGCGGCGGCGGTGCCGGTGGCGGCGGCGGCGGCGGCGGCGGCGGCGGCGGCTCGACGGGGGGCACGCCGACGACCGAGAGCTTCAGCGGCAGCATCGCCAGCTCCGCGTTCGTGGACGTGGGGTCGGGCGCCGGGTTCGACGTCACGCCGGGGACGGCCCTCCGCGTCGTGATGACGGGCTCGGGCGACCCCGACCTCTACGTGAGGTTCGGGGCGGCGCCGACGACGAGCGCATACGCCTGCCGCCCCTACACCAGCGGCGCGTCCGAGACATGCACGCTGGATGTGCCGGCCGGACAGACCAAGGCGTTCGTGAAGGTCCGGGGCTACACGAGCGCCACGTTCAACGTGGCGGTGACCTACACGCGGTCGAGCGGCGGCGGCAGCAGCGGCGGCGGCAGGGCGACGTCGGCCACGTTCAGCGGCAGCCTCGCGGCGGGCACGGCGGCCTCCCACGGGCCCCTCGCGGTGGTCCCGGGCACCCGCTTCGAGCTCGGGATGACGGGCTCGGGCGATCCCGACCTCTACCTGCGGTTCGGAGCGGCGCCGACAGCGGCCCTGTACGACTGCCGCCCGTACAAGGACGGCGCGGCGGAGACCTGCTCGCTGACGGTCCCCGCGGGCCAGACGCAGGCCTTCATCGCGGTGAACGGCTACACGACCAGCACGTATCAGCTCAACGCGAGCTACACGACTCCGTAGCTCCCGCCCCGACGCGCATCCCCGAGGTGGGTATCAGGCGCAGGATGAGCAGAGTACGGGGGGCCCGTCATCCAACGGGCGAGCGGCATCTCAGCACAAAAAAATCGTCGCCGGAAATTGGGCACTCCACAGGGACCCTTTCTAGGGTGCTCTCATGGACAAGAAAATTGTTGCCGCAACTCTCCTGCAGGCGCTTGCCGTTGCCCAGCGCGAAGGACGCGCCGAGACCCTCGAGTCGCTCGTCGAGAAGCTGCGTGTTCGCCGCAAGGACGTCCGGAGCACGCTGACCCTGCTCCACCGCCAGGGGATGGTGGACGTGCTCCGGATGCGACTCACGCTCTCCGGGTTCGCGATCGGCTCGGCGCTGATCGGAAAGACCTTGCCGGCGCTCCGCGTCGCCCCGCGGGCGGCCACCGCCGCGGCGTGAGCCGCAGCGCGGCACCCCGCGGGAGCGAGCGCGCCGGCCGCCCCGAGCGCGCCGGGCGCCCGGGCGGAGCCTACGCCTCGACGAGGCCCGAGCGCACAGCGAGGCGGGTCAGGTCGGCCACGCTGTGCGTAGCCACCTTCGCGCAGAGGCGCGCCCTGTGCGTCTCGACCGTCTTCACGCTGATCGAGAGCTGCGCGGCGACCTCCTTGGCCGAGCGGCCCATCGCCAGCAGCCGGAGCACCTGCCGCTCCCTGTCGCTCAGCGACGCCACCATGTCGCCGCGCGAGGCCGCGTCGCGCCGCTGGAGCGCGCGCACCATCGCCGCGCTCACGTCCGGCGACACGGCGGTGCGCCCGCGGACCACGGTGCGCAGCGCCTCCACGAGGTCGGCGAGCCGGCTCTGCTTGGACAGGTATCCATCCGCGCCGGCCCGCATCGCCTCGGCCACGCGGAACTCGTCGCGGTGCATCGAGAGCACAACGAGGCGCAGCGCCGCGAGGCCCTTGAGCTCCCGGATCAGCTCGATGCCGCTGTGGTCCGCGAGGCAGAGCTCGACCACCGCCACCTGACAGCGGTGGAGCTCCGGCGCGCCGAGCGCCTCCCTCGCGCTCCCAGCCTGAACGACCTCGCCCACCCCTGGCTGCGACGCGAGCGCGTGCGCCAGCGCTTCCCGTACGATGTGTTGATCATCGACGAGCAGGATATTCATGTTGACGGCCCCCCTTACCAAATTGCCTTGTATCAAAATCGTTTGATCTCCATGAACCTGTTTTCTCGGTAAGGATCCGCCTGGCAGCGTCGATTTCGTTCCTGCGGTGCCCAACTGGCCTCCTCGCGAGATCGCCTTGGACGAGCGCGAGAGGGCCAGTTCTTCATGCCGCCCGGCGATCCGCGGCTCACAGCGGGAACGGCCGCTCGATCGGCCAGCCGCGTCGCTCTGGATCGCTCCGTGATCCGGGCGTTCCGGCCGAAGCCTCTCCCGTGGACGTACTGTTTGCGCTAGATAGGCTGCCTCATGCCTGGCCTGCGCGGAGCTCTCCTCTCCGGTCTACGACCCGACTCGGCGTTCTGGCGCCGGGCGCTCACCGCGGGCGTCACGCGCGGGCCGGAGCCCTGGGTGCGCCACAGCCCGCCGGTGTTCGGCGTGCTCTTCGCGGCCGCGCTCCCCGAGCTGCGCCGGCGCGTCGCGCAGAACCTCCGCCGCGTGCGCGGGCCGCGGTCGCGCGTGGCCGACGTGCTGGACACCGCCGCTGTGTTCGCCACCTACGGGAGCTGCATCACCGAGGCGCTCCTGCTCACGAGCGGCCGCGGCTACGCGGTGCAGCGGCGCTCGCGGGGCGTCGAGCACTACCACGCGTGCGCGGCGGCCGGCCGGGGGATCCTCATGGTCACGGCGCACACAGGCGGCTGGGACATCGCCGGGCAGATCCTCGGCGTTGTGCACCCCGAGGGCGTCATGCTGGCGATGCAGCGCGAGCGCGACGCCGAGGCGCGCGCCATCCAGGACGCGGCGCGGCGGCGCGCCGGCGTGCAGGTGGCGCACATCGGCGACGGGCCGCTCGACGCGCTGCCGCTGCTCGGCCACCTGCGGCGCGGCGGCGTCGTCGCCATGCAGATCGATCGCGTGCCGCCCGGGATGCGCAGCCGCGAGGTCCCGTTCCTCGGCGCCCGCTGGCGCGCGCCCGAGGGCCCGATCGCGCTCGCCGCGATGAGCGGCGCGCCCATCCTGCCGGTGTTCACCCACCGCCTGGGCTTCCTCGAGTACGAGGCCGTCGTGGCGCCCCCGATCTGGCTCGCCCGTCGCGCCACCGAGGACGAGCGGGACAGCGCGGCCGCGACGATGATGGGCGCCCTGGAGCGCTTCCTCCGCGCCCACCCGACGCAGTGGTTCCACTTCGCCGCCGACGGCCCCGTCGCGCCGGCGGCGGCGGGCTGAGCGACAGCGGCTGGCGGCTAGAGCGGCCCTTCCGTGAGGCCGTGGACGAACTGCCGGACGCGCGGGTCGTCGCTCGCCTTCGCCTCCTCGGTGGTGCCGTCGAAGATGAGCCGGCCGCGGTAGAGCATCCCCACCCGGTCCGTGACAGTGAGCAGCCGGTCGAGGTCGCTCGAGACCATCACCACGGTCGCGTTCATCGCCCGCTGCTCGGCGCGGAGCAGGTCGAAGATGCGCTGCGACGTCACCGGGTCGAGGCCGGCCGCGGGCTCGTCGTAGAGGACGATCTCGCCGCGCGCGATCGTGGCCCGGGCGACGCCGACGCGCTTCTTCTGGCCGCCGGACAGGCCGGCCGGCGTCCGGTCCTCGAAGCCCGCCAGCGACACGACGCGGAGCCGCTCGGCGACGCGCTCCTCGATCTCCTCCTCGCTCAGGTCGTAGAGCCGCCGCAGCGGGAACGCGATGTTCTCTCCCACGGTCATGTAGTCGAACAGCGCGTTGTTCTGGAACAGCATCCCGAACCTGAGCCGGAACGTCTGGAGCTCGAGCTCGCTGAGCGCGTGCACGTCCTTGCCGTCGACGAGCACGCGCCCCCGGTCCGGCCGCAGGAGCCCGGTGATCATCTTGAGCAGCACGCTCTTGCCCGAGGCGCCCGGCCCGATCAGCCCGTAGAGGCAGCCAGCGGGCACGTCGAGGTCGACGCCCCGGAGGACGGGCATGCCCCCGAAGCTCTTCGTCAGCTGCTCGATCTGGATCATCGGTCGCGTGGCCACTGTCGCCGGGGGAGGGGCGCTCACGCCCGTACCATAGCCCCGTTCGCGGGGAGGGGGCGCGCGCTGCCAGGGCCCCGCTGACGGGGAGGGCGCGCGCCCGTGCGATGGCCTCGCTACTTGAACGTCGTCCGCGCCACGTCGAGCCGCGGGTGGGACGGGAACGAGATCCCGCGGATCTGCCCGGAGATGCACGAGGCGATGCCCGGGTTCGACGGGCTCGTCGTGACGGTGACGCCCACGGCGCGGCCGTTCTGCACGGCCGCGCAGACGTTCACCTCCATGTTCGACGGCACGCCGCAAGCGTTCAGGTAGCTGCCGCGGTTCAGCACGTTGCCGTAGGCGCCGGCCGTGAGATCGGGCGGGCCGTTGTTGCCGAGCTTGTACTCCTCGACGTAGCGCGCCTGCGCCGCCTCACAGCTCAGGCCACCGCCGAGCGTCGGGTAGCTGCCGCCGCCGCTCGGCCGCGCCCCCCCGCCGGCGCGCGCCGCCTTGGCGCTGACGAGGCCGGCGTCGACCTCGATCGCGACGCGGTCGGTCGCGCCCTGCACAGCGAGCTCGCGCTCCTTCTTGTGGCTGCGCTCGCGGTACCACCAGCCCGCGCCCGCGGCGAGGATGACGCCCATCAGCGCCATCCCGAGCAGCGCCTTGTACTGCGTGCCCTGCTTCTCGGCCGACACGACGGCGTCGAGCGCGCGCTTCTCCTGCACGATGTCGCGGTTCAGCTTCGCCTGCTCGGCGAACGGCGCGAACTCCTCCCAGTCCTGGATCGCGCGCTCCTCCGAGGAGAACGTGTCGCGCAGCACCTGCTCACCCGTGAAGGATCCGGACGCGATCTGCTGGAGCAGCTCCACGCTCGAGAACGGCCCGTGGTCCATGCCGTCCTTGATGACGACGTAGCGCGGCCGCGGATCGGACTCGAGCGCGGCCTTGAGGTCCGCGAGCTTGCGGGTCGGGTCGTTGCCGTGCAGGCGCTGCGGCTGCGCGACAGGGATGGCGACAGCGAACGGCCCGTCGCCGGACACCGCCTGGATCTTCGGCAGGGACGGGGCCGACGGGACGCGCGCCTCCTCTCCGTGCCCGCCCGGCGGCATCATCGAGAGGTTGATGTCGACCTCGAAGTCGCCGTCGCCGTCGAGGTGCGACGTGTCGGCGCTCGGCGGCATCGACGAGGCGCTCGGGACGATCTGGTAGAGCGCCTGCGCCAGGGCGGCGAGGTCCGCCGGGCGGTGCTTCGGATCGGCGACGAGCGACTTGCCGAGCACCGTTTCCAGCGTGGGCGGGATGTCGGGGATCACGTCCGCGGGCCGGCGCATCCCCGGGCCGACGCTGCTGCTGGTGAGCAGCTCGTAGAGGATGGCGCCGACAGCGAAGACGCTCGCCCGCGCGTCGCCCTCGTTGCCCTTGCGCTCCTCGGGCGCGAGGCAGGCGCGGTCGCGGGGGAGGAGCGGCGCGGCGTGCGCGAGCTCCTCGACGAGCCGGAGCGCGCCGCCGGCGCCGTAGGCGAGCGACGAGGGGTGCACGAACAGGGTCCGCCCCTGCGCGTGCAGCTCGTGGAGCTGCGTGCAGAGCGGCACGACGAGGCCGATGGCCTCGCGGATATCGAAGCGACGACCGGCCGCGCGGCGCGAATCCATCTCGGCGCGGAGCGTGCCGGCAGGGATGGACATGCCGACCGGCAAGGGGGTGAGGATGACCTGGGCCTGAGCAGACATCGGGGAGCAACACTACGACAACACGCCGGCTCCGCTCAACGCTGCGACGCGATGCTTGCGGTGTGGACGTGCGAAGACGCCCGGCGCCGACGTGTGTTGAGCAGCGAGAGCGTGCGCTTCTGACGTCAGCGTTCTTCGGCGTGCGTCGGGTGTGTGTTCGTCGCTCAGCGGGCGCGCCCGGCGGCGGTCTCGGCCGAGGTGGTGGCGTCTGCGCTGACGGCGAGGGTGTGGCCTGCGAAGAAGCGGAGGAGATCGGCCTCGCGCGATTTCGGCCAGCGCGCGTGGTTGATGGCGCCCTTCTTCGCGGTGCAGCGGTTGCGCAGGGCGCAGTGGGGCTCGTCCCTGTCGCCCTCGTCGAGGCGCAGGAACGAGGTCTGCGCGGATTGCGCGTCGCGCGCGCGCAGCCACCGCTCGACCGACTCACACGGGAACATGTCGTCGCACGCGCGGTAGATCGCCATCGCGGGCGGGGGAGGGCCCGGGCACGCCCACGGGGCCGGCGGGGCGTTGCTGCCGAAGGTCGCGAACGCCGCGACGCGGTCGGCGCGCATCATCGCGTAGGTCGCCGCCATGTGGCCGCCGTACGAGGCGCCGACCGCGTAGATGCGCCGCCGGTCGACGAGCTTCTTCTCGATGAGCTGATCGACGAAGGCGTCGACGGTCGCGACGTCGACGTTGCCGTCGCCGGTGAACTCGGCGTCGAACGGCGAGAGCGGCGTGTACGTCTTCGAGCCGCGCTCGCGCTCGCCCTGGGTCGGGTTCTTGAAGGCGCGGCCCTGGGGTGCGAGCACGATGAAGCCCGCGTGGGCGGGGTCGCCGGTGAGGTTCCATGTGGCGCCGAGCTTGCGGAGCCCCGTCTCCTTGTCGACGGCGGTCGGGTTGTCGTGCTCGGCGTGGAAGAAGACGAGGAGCGGCAGCGGCGCGCGCGTCTCGACGCCGCTCGGCGCGATCACGCAGGCGTAGCGGGGCGACCCCTCGGCGTCGCGTGTCTCGAGCACCTGGGCGCCGCGGCACGGCGGCCTGCCCAGCGTCTTGCGGAGCTCGCGCCCTGGTTGTCCCTGCTCGGCGACGCAGCTCCCCTCGCTGGGGGGCCTCGCCTCGGGCGGCTTCGGCGGCTTCGCGGCGCCGGCGCCTGTCGAGCCGGCCGCGCGGGCGCCCGCGTCCTTCTGGGCCGCGGCCGTCCGGGGCTGTCCGCCGTCGGCCGCGGCGGTGCCGGCGCCTGCGTCCCGCTCGAAGACGCCGAGCAGGTCGCCGCCGTCGACCCCGGACGACGGCGTGGAGCACGCCGCGGCGATCCACGCGGCGGCGCCCGCGAGCGCGGCGCCCGCGAAGAGGACGCGGCCGCGCCGGAGGCCAGGGGGGGCCGGCGTCGAGGTGCGCCGGGCGCGGAGGCCGGGTCGGGAGCGAGGCACGGGCGAACTGTAGTACGAGGGCTCCGGAGCTCAGCCGGGATTTCTCGCCCCGTGCTGACCTGGCCCGGGTCGGCTCGACGGGCCGCTCTGCGGCGCGAGCCGACGTACGCTGGACACCCATGGCTCATCCCACCCGGGACATCCTCGCTGCCGCCCTGTCCCTTCCTGAAGGAGAACGCCTGAGGCTCGCGTCCGAGCTCATCGCCAGCGTCGAGGAGCCGTACGACGACGCCTGGAATGCTGCGTGGCTCGAGGAGCTCGAGCGCCGGGAGCAGGCGGTGCGCGACCGGGGTACTGCGTGCGACGCTCGGGCCAGTGAGACGTCTCCCGGTCTCCACCCGTCCGTAGCCGTATCCTCGGTTGTCCGGCTGCGGCAAGGCGGCCATTCGAGAGCTCCCCAGAAATGGGCAAGAGTCGCGGGCTGACTCCGCGGGAGCGTTTGGGCTTGGCAATGGGCTCAGCGTGGGAGACCGTCGTATTGATGAATGCGGCGGATCTGGTTGGCTTCCGGAATGCCCGGGCCGACCGGCGCAGGTGGAGATCCGAGATGTGCAGGACGCGCAACCTGCGCTCGCGCTCGTTGGCCATGCTCCCTCCTGCGACGGTATCAGGCCCCGGCGTTGTCTTCTGGCAACCCCTCCAACAATCCTCAGCGATGGTGTCTTCCAATGGCCAGCGCGTCGACTACCCGCCTCCCGGCGCCGGGCGAGGAAGGAGAACGAACCGTCGCCGCGCCCGGCGCGCGTTGGCGTGCGGCGAGAGGTCGCCTGTCGGCGCATCGATGTAAGTTGTCTTGCTCGAAGGGCCTGCCGCGAGGGGGTCAGCGCGAGTTGGAATGCCGCCAGAGGCGCCCCGGAGGCAGCTTGCGTAAGCTGTCTTGCACAGGCATGCCGCCGGCAGGCGATCGGCGCGCGTCTGGATGCAGCGAGGACCCACCGGGCGGCGTGTCGACGTAAGTTGCCTTACGTCATGGGGCCACCGAGAGGCGCTCGGCGCAAGCTGGCATGCGTCGAACGGCCGCGTGGTGGCGATCGATGTAAGTTGTCTTACATGGTCCTGCCGCCGAGGGGCGCTCGGCGCAGGCTGGAATGCGGCGAGGGACTGCCGGGCGGCGCTCGAGTTGTCTTGCTCCCGAGGTCCGTCGGGCGACCTCACCCCCGCGCCCGTCCGGCGCGACCCGGACGAACGTACAGCGGCAACCTCCGGTCGCTTGCGAGGGAGCCCGCCGTGGCTAGGCTGGTGCGCACCCAGCCATGACGTCCTTCGATATCCTCATCGGCACCGCGCTCGCGGCCGTCCTTGCTTTTCAGGTCTACGTCACCGTGCGCGTCTTCCGGAGCCGCGTCTACGAGCCCAAGCAGAAGGTCTACCAGGCGCAGCTCGTCTGGCTCCTCCCGATCATCGGCGCCGGGCTGGTCTTCTCGATCCTCCAGGAGGAGGACAAGTCCCGCCGCGACGCCTCCTCGCACCTCGGGAGCTGAGCCCGCGCGCGGGGGCCGCCCGGCAACGCCGGCGAACCCGTCCCCGCCACGTCCAGCCGCCCGCCTCACCACCCTCCGTCCTCCACGCTCATCTGGTCACCTCGGCGCATCCCGCGCGCGATGCGAGGGGGGCACAATCGAACAGGAAGTTTCGGTTTCGCCCTTCGGTCCAGCGGCGCCGTGCGCTATGGCTCAGGGAGCATGGCGGACGACGTCTTCGGCATCGTCGGGACCACGCAGGCGGGTAATTTCCACGTCGAGCAGGTGGTCGCAGAGGGGGGATTCGGCGTGGTGTACCGCGCCATCCATGCCGGCTTCCGCGCGCCCGTCGCCTTGAAGTGCCTCAAGGTCTCCGAGGCGAAGACCCCGCGCGAGCGCCAGCTCTTCCTGGAGAAATTCCGTGAGGAGGCCCAGCTCCTCTTCCGGCTCTCCGCTTCCATCCCGGAGGTCGTCCGCCCCCTCCACGTCGACGTGCTGCACCTGAAGCGCGGGGAGTTCGTCCCGTTCCTCGCCCTCGAGTGGCTGGAGGGCGAGTCGCTCGACAAGGTCATCGATCGGCGCAGGCTCAACCGCGAGCCGCCGATCCCGCTCCACCGGCTGATGAAGATGATGCGCCCCATCGCCCAGGCGATCGCGCGCGCGCACCGCTTCCCGAGCCCGAACGGCACGGTGTCGATCATCCACCGCGACCTCAAGCCCGAGAACATCTTCATCACGACGCAGGAGGGGACCGAGCGCCTCAAGATCCTCGACTACGGCATCGCCCAGGCGAAGACGCTCGCCGAGCAGGCCGTCGGCCGCGTGACGAACGGCGACCCGCTGAACGCGTTCTCCCCGGCGTACGGCGCCCCGGAGCAGTGGGCGCCGAAGCGGTTCGGGCAGGCGGGAACCTGGACCGACGTCTGGGGTCTTGCGCTCACCATGGTCGAGGCGCTGGTCGGGCGGCAGGTGATCGAGGGCGAGGCGCAGGCGATGATGGGGACGGCGCTCGACGTGAAGCGCCGGCCCACGCCCCGGACCGAGGGCGCCAACCTCCCGCCGGAGGTCGACGCTGTGTTCGAGCGCGCGCTCGCGGTGAGCCCGCGCGACCGCACGCGGGACATCGAGACGTTCTGGTCGGAGCTGGAGGCGGCGATGGGGGTCGCGCCGACGTTCGGGCGGGCCTCCGCGGACGACGGGTACTCCGTGCCGCCGCCGTCGTCGTCGATGCGCGCGGCCCCGCAGGTCAAGCGCGCCGCGCACGTCTGGCTCGACACGCCCGCGGACGGCGGGTCGCTCGAGATCGACCTCGACATGGCCCCCGCCTCGATGCGCCCGCCGAAGGGCGGCCGCCGCGACGGCCCGGCGAGCAGCGTGCGCCCGGCGCCGCCCCCGGACTCGTCCGGCCTCGAGATGGATCTGCCCGAGGGGCCGACGCCGAGCGCGATGGGTCGCGGCGTGGGCGTGCTCGCCCCCGAGGGCGTGCCCGCGAGCGCGCGCGGCCGCGTGGTGCGCGACGATCGCGCGGGCTACGCGGAGTCGACGCCCGTCGGCGTGCTCCCCCGCGCCCTCGGGATGGAGACAGCGCCGACGCTGGAGGTGGCGCTCAGCGTGGCGCCGCGCGCGACCACGATGGCGCCCGCGGCGCTGCGCCCGCTGTCGGACATGCCGTCGGCCCGCTACCGGCCGACGGGGCGCCCGCCGGCGGACCTGCGGCCGCGCCCCCCGGATCCGAAGCCGCTCGCCGGGCCGACCCTCCTCCAGCAGCTCGCCCTGCCCGTGGCCTGCATCGTGTTCGCGTGCGTGCTCACGGTGGCCGACCTCATCATCAAGCGTTCGGGCGAGGCGCTGAGCTTCGGCCCTGTGCGCGCGTTCTGGGTCGCCGGCGTGCTGCTCCTCGTCGGCGTCGGCCTGTTCTTCTGGCGCATGCTCGGAGATGCCGGAGATGCCTGACGTGACCCCCGGCGCCGCGCTCGCGGAGCAGCGCGCGGACCAGAGCGTGTCGGCCCGCTTCACGCGGCTGATGAACGCGTCGACCTCGCGGTGGGGCGTGCTCACCGATCCCCCGCTCGTGTCGCTCGCGTCGGGCGTCTTCCTGCTCGCGTTCCTCGGGGCGCTCGGCCGCGACGCGGGCCCCTCGGTCGCGCGCGCGCTCGGCGGCCTCGTGCTCGCGCCGCTCGCGATCGCGCTCGTCGTCAGCGTGGCGCTGCGCGGCGCGCGGCGCGCTGTCGTCGCGTGGCTCGCGCGCCAGCCGTTCCCGGTGGAGAACCTGAACGCCGTGCTGAACGGGCTGGGCGAGGCGCTCGAGGTCACCTTCGCCGGCGCGGTCCCGGAGACGACGGAGGTCAACGCCGAGCTCGACAAGGTGCACCCGGATGCGTTCGTGACGGGCGGCGTGGAGGACGCGCGCTCGCTGGACATCCGCATCGGCGTCGTCGACTCGAAGCGAAACCCGGCCGTCACGAACCACCAGCGCTACGTCCGCGTCCGCGAGATCGTCGAGCGCGTGCTCGTGCCGATCGCGGAGCGCTACCCGATCCAGAGCGTCCGGGTGAAGTAGACGTAACCCGACGCGAGCCGACGTAATCCGACGCGGCGAGCCGACGCGGCGAGCCGCGCGCGGCTTGCCACCCCGCCCGGTACCCCTGCTATCGTCGCGGCCCATGACCGCCTCGACCTCCGAGAAGCTCCTCTCCGATCTGGAAGCGCGGGGCATCACCCGCGCCAAGATCGGCGGCTTTGACATCGACGGCATCCTCCGCGGCAAGTACGTCTCCCTCGAGAAGCTGAAGAGCGCGCTCGGGAGCGGCTTCGGCTTCTGCGACGTCATCTTCGGCTGGGACATCGCCGACGTCCTCTACGACAACGCCAAGGTCACCGGCTGGCACACGGGCTACCCGGACGCGCACGCGGTCCTCGACCCGAGCACGACGCGCGACCTGCCGTGGGAGCCGGACACCGTCGCGATGCTCGCCGACTTCCGCGACGAGCGCGGCGGCCCGCACCCGGCGTGCCCGCGCTCGCTGCTCCGGAGCGTCATCGCGAAGGGCGAGCGCATGGGCTACTCGGCGAAGTTCTCGTGCGAGTTCGAGTTCTTCCTCTTCGAGGAGACGCCCCGCTCGCTGCACGAGAAGCGCTTCGCCGGCCTGACGCCGCTCAGCCCCGGCATGTTCGGCTACTCGTGGGTCCGCGAGGGCCAGAACAAGCAGCTCATGGCGGCCATCCTCGACCAGATGCGCGCCTTCGACGTCGAGATCGAGGGCCTGCACACCGAGACGGGACCGGGCGTGTACGAGGCGGCGATCCGCTACGACGACGTGCTCCGCGCCGCGGACAAGGCCGCGCTCTTCAAGGTCGCGATGAAGCAGATCGCCCACGAGCACGGCCTCTCGGTGACGTTCATGGCGAAGTGGAACGCCGAGCTCCCCGGCTCGAGCGGCCACCTGCACCAGAGCCTGTGGAAGGACGGCCGCAACGTCTTCGAGGACGCGTCGGCGCCCGACAGGCTCCCGGCCGCGCTGCGCCACTACGTCGGCGGGCAGATCGCGCTCATGCCCGAGCTCACGGCGCTCTACTCGCCCACGATCAACGCCTACAAGCGGTACGTGCCCGGCGTCTGGGCGCCGCTCACCGCGAGCTGGGGCGTCGAGAACCGCACGGCGGCGATCCGCCTCATCGGCCTCGGCACGCCCGGCGCGCGCGTCGAGTACCGCCAGACGGCCGCGGACATCAACCCGTACGTCGCCATGGCCGCGTGCCTCGGCGCGGGGCTCTACGGCATCGAGCACGGCGTCGAGCCGCCGCCGCAGGCCTCCGGGGACGCGTCGTCCGCCGAGTCCTCGCGCCTGTCGCTGCCGCGCACGCTCGCCGAGGCGACGCGGATGCTCGCGGACAGCCAGGGGGCCCGGGAGATCCTCGGCGAGAGGTTCGTCGATCACTATGTCAGGACGCGCGAATGGGAAGTGCGGCAGTACGATCGCGCGGTCACGGATTGGGAGCTGAAGCGCTACTTCGAGGCGGTGTGATCATGAGCCAGTTCACGGTTTGGAGCTTTCCTACACGCATCCTCTTCGGCGTCGGGGTCGTCGGGCAGACGGGCGCCGAGGCGCGCCGGCTCGGGGCGTCGCGGGCGCTGATCGTCACGGACAAGGGCGTCGTCCGCTCGGGGCTGCTCGAGCCCGTCGCCGCGTCGCTGCGGAACGAGGGCGTCGAGGTCGCCGTCTTCGACGACGTGCTCGGCAATCCGATCGAGAAGAACGTGCACGACGGCGTCGCCGCGTTCCGCGAGGCGCGCGCCGATCTCGTCGTCGCGCTCGGCGGGGGCTCGCCGCTCGACGTCGGCAAGCTCGTCCGCCTCGGCGTAAACCACACCCGGCCGCTCGTCGACTACGACGACGCCACGGGCGGCGATCGCTTCATCACGCCCGACGTGCCGCCGATGCTCGCCATCCCGACCACCGCGGGGACCGGCAGCGAGGTCGGCCGCTCGGGCGTCGTGACGCTCGACGTGAACCACCGCAAGACGGTGATCTTCTCGCCGTACCTGCTCGCGAACGCCGCGCTGCTCGACCCGGAGCTGACGCGGTCGATGCCGGCCTTCCTCACGGCGGCGACGGGCTTCGACGCGCTCACCCACTGCGTCGAGGCGTACGTCGCGAAGGGCGATCACCCGATGGCCGACGGCATCGCGCTCGAGGGGATCCGCCTCGCCGCCGCGCACCTCGAGCGCGCTGTCTCGCACGGCAACGATCTCGACGCGCGCGGCGGCATGATGAAGGCGGCGATGATGGGCGCCGTCGCGTTCCAGAAGGGGCTCGGCGCGTGCCACTCGCTCGCCCACCCGCTCTCGAGCGAGTGCGGGCTGCACCACGGCCTGGCCAACGCCCTCTGCCTGCCGCCTGTCGTCGAGTTCAACGTCGCCGCGGCGGGGCCGCGCCTCGCCCGCGTCGCGGCCCTCCTCGGCGGCCCCGAGGACGCTGCCGCCTGCGCGGACGCCATCCGCGCCCTGCGCACCCGCATCGGTCTGGCGGCCGGCCTCGAGAAGGCCGGCGTCCGGCGCGACAAGCTCGACGCGCTGGCCGACCTCGCCGCTCAGGACGCATGCCACTCGTGCAACCCGCGCCCCTGCTCGCGCGAGGATCTCCGCAAGCTCTACGAGGCCTCCTTCGCGGGTTGACGCGCGCGCTGCGCCGCGTCGCGCAGCACCCCGCGCGGCCGGGCGCTCGCCGCGCCGCGCCGCGCGGCGAGCGCGCGTCCGACGCGCGTGCGCCGCGCCCGCGACGCTCCGGTGACGGCCCCGCGCCGTCGACGCATGCAGCGCTGACCTCGACGGGATCTCGGCCATTTGCCGGCATCCAGCGGGTCGCTGGAGGCCGGCCTACCTCTGGCCGACAATGGATAAATGAGGTAGCAGGGGGGCACGATGACCGTGACCACCACCGAGCGCACCGCGCGTCCAGCGACATGCCAGATGTTCGAGACGCCGCTCATCGAGCGGTTTTCGCGGATTCATCCGATCACGCCGTTCGCCTTCTGGCTCCCGGTCTACGGGTATCTGTGCGTCCGCGGCGCGCGCAACGGCGTCGGCCTGCTGGAGGGGATCGGGCTGGTGCTGCTCGGCCTGTTCCTGTGGACATTCGCCGAGTACGTCCTGCATCGATACGTGTTTCACTACGTCGGGCCGCGCCTGTGGCAGCGCCGGATGCACTTCGTCCTCCACGGGGTGCACCATGATTTCCCGCAGGACGCCGACAGGCTCGTCATGCCGCTCGGCGCCAGCATCCCGCTCGGCGTCGTGTTCTACACGCTGTTCCGCGTCGTTTTTGGCCCTGTTCCAGCGGATCTGCTGTTCGCCGGGTTCGGCCTCGGCTACCTCGCGTACGACGGCACGCACTATGCCATTCACCACTTCCGCATGAGCTCTCGCTGGGGGAAGTGGATCAAGCGCCATCACATGGTGCATCACCACACGGGGGAGCACGCGCGGTGGGGCGTGTCGTCGCCGCTCTGGGACTGGGTCTTCGGGACGATGGGCACCTCGCAGCCGGGAAAAGGGAGCTGACCGGGAGACCGCGGCGCGGGCTCCAGAGCGCCGGTGTGGTGATCGTCGGGAACGTGGGAATCGGCCAGAGGCGCCGTGGGTTGAGAGGCCGTGAGTCGGTCGCGCCTGGACGCCTGTGCGTACGTGGACGATGCGGCGCGACGGCGTCGCGCTGAGCCGATCGCGCGTCGACGAGAGGAGGGGGCGGCGGGGCGGATCGCCGCGCCGCGCCGTCGCAGCGCGCGCGGCCGGGAGGCAGGCGCGCGGCGCAGCGCCGTCGGCGGCGCGGCGGCCGCCGAGGCTCACGCGCGCGGCGGACGGGCCTGCTTGACGTGCGTCGCGAGGAGATCGAGGTTCAGCGGGCGCCTCACAGCGAGGGCGTCGTGCCGGCAGGAGCGGCGGGCTGACCGGTCGGCGCGTCGGGCAGCCGCCGCATCGCGCCGGCATAGAAGGTCCGCAGCGTGTTGCGCCCGCAGTAAGGGCACAGCCACGCCACGTCGAACCGGTCGAGGTGGGCGTTGATGCTGTGCGCCGGCGCGAGCTCCCGATCGGCCTCACCGGAGGCCGACCGACCGCGGGGGGCTGCGGCCCACCCGGCGATGACGTGCCGGCGCTCGTCCAGGGTGGCTGAGAGGCTTGCCTGGCACTCGCAAGGAGTGGAGATGAGGAACCGACTCATGCGTAACCGTCCTTCGTAGATGTTTCCGTAAAACCATGTCGGCATGCCGCGACGCGGCGTGCCCGGGAAGCGTGCTCGGGCGGCGCCCGGGAGCTTTTCTCGGGATCCATGTCCCGGAGCCATGCCCCGAAAGAGACGCGTCCCCATATAAAGGTTGGTCAGTTTGAGCTCAAGGGGTGTTAGCCTGGAGTACGGTCGCCTTGCTGTGGCCGAGGAAGGGGAGTCCATGACCGCTCGACGTGCCGCTCGTGAGCGCGCGACGCTGGCGTCCGGGAGGTTGCAGGTCGTCGAGACGCGGCGGCCTGGACCGCGCTCGGTGCGCAGCTTCAAGATCCTGCTCGCGCACGACCCGCGCGCGGCGACCTGCGATCCGCTGGCCCGCGCGATCGAGGCCGCGCTGGAGAACGTCGAGATCGTGGACGCCTCGTCGATCGACGATGCCCTGCTCGCGTCGGCGACCGAGCGGTTCGACGCGTGCCTGGTCTGCCTGGATCTGCCGCCGGCCCCGCTCGGCGGCGCGCGCCTCGCGGCCGAGCTCGTGGGCACGAACCACCCGGTCGTGCTCGTGACGAGGAGCCAGCGCTGGCTGCCGCCCGACAGGCCCGCGCTGCAGAGCCTGCCCTGGATCCCGCCCGACGCGGGCACGGCCGAGATCACCAGGGCGATCACGGAGGCGACCAGCGAGTGCGACAGCGTGATCCGCAGGCGCGCGCCGCTGCCCGGCGAGCTGCTCGACGCGCCCGCCTTCCGCGCGCGGCGGTGAGCGCGGCGCGCGCCGCGCGCGGGATCGAAAAACCAGAGGAAGGGGGTTGCTCTGCGGCTCGAGATTCGATAGAAGCTTCCTCCACCTCAAGCGGGACTAGCTCAGTTGGTAGAGCATCAGCTTCCCAAGCTGAGGGTCGCGGGTTCGAATCCCGTGTCCCGCTCCGAGGATCGCCGGCCCCCTCTTGCGCTGACGGTCCTCCTGCCGTTGGATGCCGTGAGGCCGAGGAGCGTCTCGCGCTCCGACGCCTTCGAGACGTCTCCCTGAGCTGAGCTCGGGAGCGGACGACGAGCGCTCGCCGCGCGCTGCGCGAGAC
Source organism: Sorangium sp. So ce176 (assembly GCF_051519835.1). Classification (NCBI taxonomy): domain Bacteria; kingdom Pseudomonadati; phylum Myxococcota; order Polyangiales; family Polyangiaceae; genus Sorangium; species Sorangium sp. So ce176. Next base: position 5,340,066 of record NZ_CP150371.1, on the reverse strand, counting down.
GGACATCCTCTGGGGGCGCACGACGCCTGAATCCGGGTACCTCCCGCTGCGTGGGCAGCGGTGCCCCACCACATTGGGACACTCGGAGGTGCTCATGCAGGATGGCCGGCGCATCGCGCTGAACGCGGCGCTGATGCTCCTCAAGCAGGCGATCATGGCCGTCCTCGGCGTCGTGTTCGTCGGCTACCTCGCGCGGAAGGTGGGGGTCGCCGCGTGGGGCGAGTTCCAGGCCTCGCTCGCGATCGCGAGCATCGTCACGATCGCCGCCGGCGTTGGCGTGAGGGGATACCTGGCCCGTGAGGTCGCCGTGCGGCCGGAGCTCGGACCGCGTCACCTCGGCGCGGCGCTCGCCATCCGCGGCGTCACCGGCACGCTGGTGCTCGGCGCGACGGTGGCCGTCGTGCTCGCGACCCGCTCGGGCGTCGGCGCGCAGCTCGTCGTGCTCGCCGCGGTGTCCCAGCTCGCGACGCTGCTCTACTCGACCATGTGGCTCTCGTTCGAGGCCCACGAGCGCTTCCAGTACATCCTCTACGCGGAGCTCGGCGCCAGGCTGTTCGTCATCGCGCTCTCGGCGGCCCTGCTCGCGCTCGGCTTCGGCGTCGTCGCGGCGGCCGCGGCGTTCCTGCTCGGCAACGTGCTGGAGCTCGGGATCACCGCGCACTACCTCCGCTCCCGGCTCTACCGGCCGGAGTTCGCGACGCCCCCCGCCGAGCTCTGGCAGATCGCGAAGCGCAGCCTGCCGATCGGCGCGCTCGGCGCGCTCGCGAGCGCGCTCCTCCAGGCCGACCGCGTCATGCTCCGCGCCCTCTGCGACGAGCAGGCCGTGGGCGTCTACAGCGCCGCCTGGGTGCTCAGCGAGAACTTCCGCATGCTCCCCGAGGTCCTGCTCGGCGCCGCCTTCGCCGCGGGCATGCGCCTCTACGCCCAGGATGGCGACGCGTTCGGGCGCCTCTACAGCGGCTGCATGCTCGTCGCCGCGCTCTTCGGGCTGCCTGTCGCCGCCGGCGTCGCGCTGCTCGCGCCGGACATCATCCGGCTCGTCTACGGGGCGACGGGCGACTACGCCCCGTCGGCGGAGGTCCTCCGGATCCTCGCCTGCGGCGTCCCCGTGACCTTCGCGTTCCAGGTCGTGACGCTGCCGCTGCTCGCCGCGAAGCGCGAGGTCGCGATGGTGCAGATGCTCGCGGTGACGCTCGTCGCCAAGATCGCGCTGAACCTGCTCCTCCTGCCGCGCTACCGCGCCCTGGGCGCCGCGTGCGCGACGCTGGCCGTCAGCGCCGGGGCGCTGGTCGCGTCGTGGGGCATGACCGCGCGCTGGGCCCACTTCGTCGAGCTCGGCCGCATCGCCGCGATCCTCGTCGCGACGGCGGTGATGGCCAGCGCCGCCTACGCTACGCGCGTCCTCGCCGGGATGTGGGCGTCGATGGCGGTGGGCGTCGCCGTGTACGTCGTCCTCCTCGTCGCCCTGCGCGCCGTCTCCTTCCGCGAGCTGCGCGCGCTGCTCGCGCGCCGCGTCCGCGCCTCGCCGGCCGCCGTGGCGTGACCCGCGCGCGCCGCGTCCGCCTCGCCGGCCTCGCGGTGCGATCGACGTCCGCCGCGGGCGGGCCCGGCGAACGCGCCCTCCTGTGCGCGTGTGCGGAACGAGGGGCGATCCAGATTCCGCATTTTTCGCGGGGGATGCCGCTCGCCACGGGTCTCTGTGGTTGCCGACATGCGCTCTCATCCGGCGGGATTCACGCAGGAGGAGCACGACGCCTGGGGCCCGGAGGTGACGGTGCCGCGGCCCTCCTCGTGGCATGCAGCGTGAATAGCGGAGGGCCGATGTGGCGGCGCGGGCAGGTGCGGGGGCTGGCCGGGGTGGGGCGACTCCGGCAATGGATGGCGCGGCGGCCGTCCTCGCTCCGCGCCCTCGGCGCGCCGGGGCGAGACGACGTGAGCGCGGCGGAGCAACCGTGGAGGTCGAGGGAGATGGACCTGCCCATGGGCGACGGCGGCTACGCGCTCCTCGCGCGCCTGTCGGCCGGCGGCATGGCGGAGCTGTTCCTCGCGTGCCGGCGCGGGCCGGCAGGGATCGCCCACCCCGTCGTCGTGAAGCGCCTTCGCCCCGAGGCGCGGCGCGATCCATCGATCGTGCGGATGTTCCTCCGGGAAGCCTGGATCAGCGCCCGGCTCCAGCATCCGAACGTGATCCGGTTCCACGACTTCGTCTTTCACGAAGGGCGCCATCACCTCGTGGTCGAGTACGTCCCGGGCTGCGATCTCGCCGCTGCCGCGCGCGCGCACTTCGCCGAGGGGCGGCCGTTTCCGCTCGAGGCGGCGCTCGAGATCGGCCTGGGCGTGCTGCGGGCGCTCGGGCACGCGCACGGGCTCCGCGACGACGCGGGGAGCCTCGTCGGCCTCGTGCACCGCGACGTGAGCCCGCAGAACGTGCTCCTCTCGCTGGAGGGCGAGATCAAGCTCATCGACTTCGGCGTCGCGAAGATGACGGCGACGAGCGGGATGGAGGACGCAGGCCCCCTCGGCCCGGCGTGGCCGGCAGGGGGGGCGGCGCCGTCGAGCGGCGCCGGCACGGTGAAGGGCAAGCTCGGCTACGTGGCGCCCGAGCAGCTCCGCGGGCAGCGGATCGACGCGCGGGCGGATCTCTTCGCGGTCGGGGTGATCCTGTTCGAGCTGCTGACGGGCAGGCGCCTGTTCCACCGGAAGGACGACGGCGCGACGATGCGCGCGGTGCTCTCCGGCGAGGTGCCGGCGATCGCGCCGCTCCGCCCGGCGTGCCCTGCGCTGCTCGAGGAGGCCGTGCGGCGCGCGCTCGCCCGCGATCCCGAGGGCCGCTTCGAGACCGCCGCGGACATGGAAGAGGTGCTCGCCGAGGTGCTCGTGTCGCTGCGCAGCGCGCCGAGCGGGCGCGACGAGCCGAGCTCGAGCGAGCGCGGCCTCCTCGCTGGCCAGGAGCTCGCGGCGCTCGTGCGCGAGGTCACGAGCGGGCGCGATCGGCACCGATCGATGCTCGCGCGGGGCTGCCGGAGATCCGCCGGGCTCCGCTGTCGACAAGGCTCGCGGCCACGGGGCGCGAGCCGGTCTGGCGGGGGCTCGAGGGCGGCGCCCGCGAGCCGGTCTGGAGAGGGATCGAGGGCGGCGCCCGCGATCCGCTCCGGAGAGGCGTCGCGTCGGACGGCCGAGCGGCGCCCCGGGGATGAGCGCGACGAGGCGACGCCGCGGCTGCGCGGGCTGGAGGGGGTCGCGAGCCCGCCGGAGGACAGGAGCGAGCGAGGCGACCTCAGCGACGCCATGGACGCCGCCACGCCGCACTGGAGGGACGCGCGCCCGCCGCGGCGCTTTCGGCTTCTGTCCTGGCTCGTGATCGCGGCCGTCACGTTCGCCGCCGGGGCGCTCGCGGGCAGGGCGATCGGCGCGACGAGCGCCGGCTCCTCCAGCGCGCAGCGCCCGCGCGGCGACAGCGCGGAGACAGCGCGATCCAGGGCAGAGACCCATTCGGCACCGCGACGGTGATGCGTCGAACGCGAACGGCCCTTTGCGGTGGCACAGGCAGCGCCGGGCTCGCTAGCCTAGCCGGCCCTGATGTTCGTCCGGAATCTCCTGAGCCGTTCCTTCGCCATCGCCGCGCTGACCGTACCTCTCCTCGCGAGCTCCACGAGCGGGAGCGCGCTGCCTCGCCCCACCCCCGGCGAGCCGGAGGAGCCGAGTTCGCTCGGCGCCGCCATCGAGGGGCAGTCCATCTGCGTCGGCTCGACGGTGGCGAGCGCGGGTGAGCTCGGCGATGTCCTCTATTACCGCAGCGCGCCGGGCGAGCGCGGCGAGGTCTCCGTCGGCTACTACGCCTTCTTCTCGGAGGAGCGGCCCTGGGGCAACAACTGGCTCACCTGGACCGTGCTGCCCGCGCTCGCGGTGGACCTCGTCTACACGCACGGGCTGTTCTTCGGTCCGGGGATCCAGCGCGTCGCTTACGGCAAGGGCGACGTCGAGGGGTTCAGGATCACCTACAGCGTGGGCGAGGACGGGCGGCTCGCCGTCGAGCACGGGGTCGCCGACCGCGGCGATCACAGCGAGGTGCAGCTCGATCGCGCCGATCTGCTCTCGGTCGATCCCGCGCGGCCGACAGTCTACTCGCGGTGGTGGAGCCACCAGCTCGGCGGGCAGGGCGCGGCGCCGGACGATCTCGTGACCCGCCGCTGCTATGGCGCGGGCGCCATCCGGCCGCTGCCCCCGGACGTCGCGCTCGATTTCCGCCTGGACCGGCGCGCCGGACCGGCGCGCGTGGTGCCCGCGGCGGCGCTGCTCGGGCAGCCCGCGGTGCCTCGGCAGGGCGATCAGGACCTCGCTCTCCGGCCGAGCGTCGCGTTGTAGATCGCGAGGAGGATGACGGCGCCCAGGATCGACATGAAGAAGCCCCCGCTCGACTGGTACGAGGGGTAGATCCCCAGGGCCCGTCCGATGAAGCCGCCGAGCAGGGCGCCGGCCATGCCGAGCAGCGCTGTCACAACGAAGCCAGCCGGGTCGCGCCCGGGGGTCAGCAGCTTGGCGATGACGCCGACGATGAGCCCAAACAGGATCCACAACAGCACAGACATGGCTTGCTCCTCTCGACACCGGGTCACGCCGAGGGGCGTCTTCCCGTGTCAACGCGGAGGCCAGCGTTTGCAGACGACGTGCCGGGCGCGGTGCGCTTCGTTCGCACCGCGGTGAGGCGGCGCCCCGTGGCCAGCGCGCGCGGCGGTGATGCCGTCGAGCGGGTGGGCATCGGCTGTACGCGGCGCGCCGCGCGGCCCGGACGAGGTCGAGGATCGCCGTGCTGCAGGCGCGCGCTCCACGTCGCGGAGTGAGCGCTTCGTTCGCACCGCACCTGCGCCTCGGCGCTCGCCGTCGCCCGGCTCCTCGCCGCATTCGCAGCGCCGCGCCTTCGGCGCCGGGCGAGCGGGCGCTGTAGCGTCGCCCGGGCGGCCCGTGGATGCCCGGCGGGGGCGCTCACGGCGGCTCGATGGGGCAGGCGTGCTCCGGCGCGCCGAGCGCCCTCTCGCGCGCGTCGCCTGTCGGGGTCGCGTCGCCGTCGCGCCCCGGCGAGGGCGAGGTGAGCGGGGCGAGCGCGGCGCCGGCCGCGCTGAAGAGCAGGCACAGCGATCCGCCGAGCACCGTGGCCGCGACGGTGCCGATCACGACAGGCGCGAGCCGCCGTCGGCGGCGCCGGCGCAGCCCGCTCTGGCTCCGCAGCCCGCCGGACAGGCGCGCCCGGAGGAGGATGAGCGGGGCGAGCGCGGCGTCGAGCTCGGGGCTGCGATGCGCGTGGGCTGGCTCGGGGGAGGGAAGGGCGACCGCGGCCGGGGCAGGTGGCGCGGCGAGCGAGGGAAGAGGGGGAGGCGAGGCCGCGGCAGGGGGAGGCGAGGCCGCGGCCGACGCAGGCGGCTCGCCCGTCGTCGGCGCGCCGGCGGGCGCAGGGGGCGCGGCGAGCTCGACGAGCGCGGCCGGCAGGCTCGGCGCGGCGCGGTGGCCGACCCATGTCGGCGCGGACGAGGCGCCGCGGCGCGCGCTCGGCGACGAGCAGGGCTGATCCAGCGGCGCGCCCCCCGGGCGCGACGAGGCGCGGTACCCCACCCACGTCGTCGTGCCCGCGGGGCGCGCGGTGGCGGCGGCGCGCCCCGTCGCGGCCTCCTCCGCGGCCAGCGCCCAGCGCGACGAGGGCGCCGCGGCGGCGCGCGCCCTGCGATGAGCGAGCCCGATGTGCGCGAGCGCCTCGCGCAGCGCGCGCGCGCTCTGCGGGCGGTCGTCTGGATTCTTGCGCAGGCACTGTAGAATCAGCGCCTCCAGATCCGGATCGATCGCCGGATGGAGCGCGCTCGGCAGGGGCGGCGGGGACTCGACGTGCGCCGCGGCGAGCGCGACGGCCGTCGGGCGCTCGAACGGCAGCCGCCCCGTCGCCATCTCGAAGAGCAGCACGCCGCACGCGTAGATGTCGCTCCGCGCGTCCACGGGCTGCCCTGCAGCCTGCTCCGGGCTCATGTAGGCGGGGGTCCCGATGACGAGCCTCCCGCTGTCCTCGTTGGGCACCGCGAGCAGGGGCGCGCCGGGGAGCGCGTCGGGCCCGTCGTCGCGGAGCAGCTTCGCCGTGCCGAAGTCGAGGAGCTTCACCTGCTCGAACGGCTCCCCGTCGTCGTCGACGCGCGGCACCAGGCGGATGTTCTCGGGCTTGACGTCGCGGTGGATGACGCCCGCGTCGTGCGCGTGCTGCAGCGCGGAGCACAGCGGGCGCATGATCGCGACGATGCGCTCCGCCGGCAGGATCGGCGTGGCGTTCAGGAGATCGATGAGGTCCTCGCCGTCGAGGTGCTCCGTGACGAGGTACCAGAGGCTCGGCGTCGCCGCCTCGCGCCCGACGTCGCCCGCGCCGGGCGCGCCGTGGAGACACGACGGCTCGCAGCCGAAGTCGAGGATCCGCACGATGTTCGGGTGATCGAGCCGGCTCGCCGCCAGCGCCTCGACATGGAACCGCCGGACCGCGTCCCCGGCGAGGACCCCGCCGGAGCGCGACCTCGCGTCGCTGCGCGGCCGCTCGCTCACGCCGCTCGACCCTCGAGGGCCGATGTCCATCCCGCGCGGCGGCGCGGAGGGGCGCGTCGCGCAGGCGCGATCGCTCGCCTCGGCGCACGCGCGCGGCGGCGCGGCGCGCTCGCGGATGATCTTCACCGCGCACGCGCGCCCGAGCCCCACGTGCCGCGCGCGGTAGACGCGCCCCATCGCGCCGGCGCCGATCATCTGCTCGACGAGGTATCGCCCCCCGAGCAAGCGTCCCCTGAGGAATCGCTCCGAGGACGGGAGTCCCGCGTCGAGGGGCGCGGAGGAGCGGAGGCAATCCATGGCGCTCCCCACGCAGCAGAATGGGTGCCATCGCGCTGTGCGGACGGTTCACAGCGCCCCGACGACGGAGCGGCGGGCGCCGCCGCGCCACGCGCTCACGGCCGCCGCGCCGGCGCGGAGCTCCCCGGGGCGCTGGCCGAGCGGGCCGCGAGGGAGACCGCGCCCTCCGCGGGAAATCGCGCGGGCAGCGCCCCGTGCGCGCGGGGACGGCCGCGCGCGGGGGCTGAATTGTTCTGTTGTCGACGGCCTGTGATAGCGTGGCGCGCGAGGAGGCCCGGGTGCTCTTGAGACGATCCATTCCGTTCGCTGCGGCGCTGTTCCTGTTGCTCCCGACAGGCGAGGTCCGCGCGCAATCGGACCAGGACAGAGCGGCGGCCCGATCGCTGGCCACGCAGGGGGCCGAGGCGTTCACGTCCGGCCGCTTCGATGAGGCGATCGATCTGCTCGGCCGCGCCGAGGCGCTCGTGCATGCGCCGACGCACCTCCTCCTCATCGCGCGCGCGCAGATGCGCCTCGGCCGGCTCGTCGCCGCCAAGGAGACGTACCTGAGGATCGTGCGCGAGGAGCTTCCGCCCACGGCGCCGTCTCCCTTCAAGAGAGCCCAGCAGGACGCGCGCGAGGAGCTCGCCGCTGTCGAGCCCAGGATCGCCACGCTGCGCATCGCGCTCGAGGGCGCCGCCGGCCGGAAGATCGGCGTGAAGCTGGACGGCCAGCCGGTCGCGGACGCGCTGCTCGGCGTTCACCGCCCGATCGACCCCGGCAACCATGTTGTCGTCGTGGCGCCGCCGGGCCTCGCGCCGATCGAGCAGGCGATCACGCTCGCCGACGGCGAGCGGAAGGAGCTCAAGATCCCCGTCCCGGAGAGCCCGGTCGCGGCTCCCCCGCCGGACGGCGCGGGCGCGGGGCAGGGCACGTGGGGCGGCGGTGACACAGGGGGTTCGCCGGACGCCCCGCCGGGCACCCCGGAGCGGAAGACGAACGTGCTGCTGCTTGGCGGGGGCATCGCGGCCGCGGCGCTCGGGGTCGGCGGCGTGGTTGTCGGCTCGGTGTTCCTCGCGAAAGGTGGGTCGACGCAGCAGGAGGCGAACGATCTGAGCGCGAAGCACGGCTGCGAGGCGCAAGGGGGTGCCGGCGTCCTGGAGTGCGGACCGCTGATCCAGCGCAAGATCGAGACGCTCGACGCCGACGCGGCGTCGCAGAAGACGACCGGCACGATCAACCTCATCACCGGCGGCGTGCTCCTCGCCGGCGGCGCGACGCTGATCGTGCTGGAGCTGACGTCCAGGCCGGAGCCGCCGAGCTCGGCGTGGATCGCGCCCTACGTGACGCCGACAGGGATCGGCGTGCGCGGCGCGTTCTGATCGGCGCGCTCCGGCGCGCGACCAGGCGCTCGGACGCGCTTGCCCGGTGGGGCGCTTCTCGTGCCGCGCGCCGCGCGCTCAGTAGCCGAAATCGCCCGGGACACCCGGCTTCTGCGGCTTCTGCGGCGGGGTGGTCGGCTTCTGCGCCGGCGCGGTCGGCTTCGTCTGCGGCGGCTTCACGACCGGCGGGGGCTTCGTCGGGGTGGGCGGCGTCCGCGGGGGCAGCGGCCTCACGGCCGCCTCGGAGGCGGTCGGGGTCGCGCTCGCGCTGGGCTCGGCGGAGGCGGACGGAGCAGGCTCCCCGACCGGGGCGCTCGCGGTCACGAGCGGCTCGGACCGCGGCGGCGGCTCCGTCGTCGGCGGCAGCGGCGGCGGGGTGACCGCCGCGCTGACGGCGCTCGGATCGGCGGTCGCCGCGCCCGTCGTCCCGCTGCGGCCGAAGGTGAGCCAGACGGCCGCGCCCGCGCCGAGCAGGGTGGCCGCCGCGGCGATCGCGAGGAAGAGCGGCGCCCTGGACGGGGGGCGGGTAGCGCGGCCCGTGACGCCGGACGACGCGCCCCACGAGTTGGCGGTGAGCTGCGGTGTGTGGCCCATGTTGGGCACCGCCGGCGTGTGGCCCATGTTGGGCGCCGCCGGTCCGTTCTGGCCCCCCCACGAGCCGTCGGCCCGGACGACGGCCGGCGGCGTTGTCGTCTCGGGCAGGGCCGGCACCGACAGCCGGGGGAAGGACGTCCGCCCCGTGCTCAGCAAGGCCAGGCTGGGCCGCGCCGCAGCCCAGGCGAAGAGGGCGCTCTTGAACTCCGCGCAGCTCTGGAAGCGAGCCCCCGGATCGCGCGCCATCGCCCTCTGGATGATGCCGGAGAACTCGACGTCGAGGTCGGGCACGAGCTGCTGGGGCAGCGGCGCGTTCTCGAGGACGATCTTGAAGAGCAGCTCGTTGAACGTCTCCGCGTCGAACGGCACCTGGCCGGTTGTCGCCTGATAGAGCACCACGCCCATGGCGTAGATGTCGGTCCGCTGATCGACGGGGTTGGAGCCCCGCGCCTGCTCGGGCGACATGTAGTAAGGCGTGCCCACGACCGCGCCCGTGCGCGTCATGCTCATCTCCGCGCCGGCGAGCTGCGAGAACTTCGAGACGCCGAAGTCCAGCACCTTCACGAAGTTGCTGAGGCCGGCCTTCGTCGGGACGATGAAGATGTTGTCCGGCTTGAGATCGCGGTGGATGATCCCCGCCGCGTGCGCCGCGCCGAGCGCCTCGAGCACCTGGGCCATGATCGGCACGGTCGCCTCGGGCCCGAGCCGCCCCATCCGCTGGATCCTGGCCCCGAGGGTCTCCCCCTCGAGGTACTCCATGACCATGTACCGCGTGCCGTCCGGCAGCACGCCGAGGTCGAGCACCTCGCAGATGTGATCGGAGCCGATCCGCGCCGCGGCCTGGGCCTCGCGCTCGAAGCGCGCGACAGACTCGGCCTGGCTCGAGATGTTCGCGTGCAGCAGCTTGATGGCGACGCGGCGCCGGATGCGCACGTTCTCGCCCTCGAAGACCGCGCCCATGCCCCCCTGGCCCAGCAACCGGACGATCCGGTACTTGCCGTCGATGATCTCGCCGATCAGCGGGCCCATGACAGCATTCCCGGTGCGGAGAAGCAGATCACGTCGGCAGGCTAGCACGGCCGCCCGAGCGCGGCCTACGCCCTCGCGGCGCGGGCGCCGCGCCCCGACGCCCGCCCCCGTCCTCGCTGCCCCGCCGCATCCCCGGGGCTGTCGCGGCGGCGCTTCGTGATAACGTCGCCCACGTATGGCGGTTTACGAGCTGTCTGTCGATGGCGCCCTGGTTCGCGAAGCGGAGAAAGTCGTGTCTCTCACGGCTCGCGAGTACCCGACGCTCATCATGCGCTGGGAATCACGCCTGTTCGACCAGCCCTGGCTCACCACGCTGGTGCTCGACTACGTGATCGCGCTGCCGCCGCTCATCGTCGGGCAGGCGACGTTCAACGAGGTCAGGATTGCCGCCTTCACGGGGCGCGCCGGCACGAAGTTCATGTACTTCGGCACCGAGATGAGCGCGAGCGTGCCCCGCATCGCGCCCGAGATGGAGAACGCGATCGCGCCGGCGGCGCTGTACCAGGAGTTCCGTCTGGACGAGCAGACGTGCCCTATCCCCTATCTGAAGCTGATCCAGGTCAGTCCGCGCATCTACGGGGAAGGACTCCAGAACTACTACTCGCCGCCGATCAAGGTCGAGCGCTACGACGGGGTGGCCTCGCCGGACCTCATCGCGGACTTCTTCCCCAGGATCGTGGCGAACCTCGACCCGGTGAAGGGGACGACGCTTGTCGATCCCGCGCAGGGCTTCTGGACGGGCGCGCGCTTCCTCGGCGCCACGGCGATCGCCATCGTCCGGCAGGGCCGCGTGGTCGGGATGCACCGCCGCGCCGGCAAGGCCGACAAGGACCCGATCCCGCCCGAGGTGAAGCGGCGCGACCCCCGGCTCGACGTGCGCGGCGACTGGGTCGCCGTGGACGTCGGCGCGGCGTCGACAGCCGTCGCCGTCCGGGGAGCGCGCGGCGGCGCGGAGTTCCTGCGGATCGGGGCCGACGCGCCGCTCCGGGTGTCGGCCGACAACGAGAACCCGAGCGAGGTCGCCTTCGAGGCGCTCGCCAGGACGACGAAGGCCTGGCGCGATCGGGTGATCCTGCCGCTGACGCGCTGGGGCGACGTGCTCGTCGGGCACGCCGCGCGCGACATGCGCCTGCGGCAGGGCGCCGACGCGCACGAGCGCGCCGCGGCGTCCGTCCCGGCGCTCGCGCTGCTGCGCGAGCGGACAGAGCGCGGCGAGCCGTTCCGGCTCCGCGGCAGGAGCGACCCCGACACGGCCGAGTCGCTGAAGAAGCCGGCGCCGCCCATCATCGACGAGGAGGGGATCGGCGCGCACGACCCGTTCGACCCGATCGAGCTCTACGCGTACTACGTCGGGCTTCACGTGAACCAGCGCGCGCGGGGGCTCCACACGCGCTACGCGATCACGATGCCGACGGGCTGGTCGCCCGAGCGCCGCGCCAGCGTGCTCATCGCCTTCCGCCGCGGCCTGTTCCGGAGCCTGCCCGCGGGCCTCTGCGAGTACCACGACGTCGACGGCCTCCAGGTCGTCGACGCGGGTCCTTCGGCGATCGCCTACGCCGTCCAGGCGTTCCGCATGTTCGGCATCCAGCCGCGGGACAGCGCCGTCCCGTTCTGCGCGATCGACGCCGGCGCCAGCGAGACGGGGATCGCCTTCGGCATCCTGCGCAGCGCCAAGGCGCACGAGGAGGCGCAGGGGCTGGAGCGGATGGTCGAGTACCTCGATCCGGCGGCGATCCCCTGGCTCGGCGGCGAGCGGCTCCTCCACCGGCTGGCCTACCGGGTGTACGTCGCGAGCCAGGCCGCCATGCGCGAGCGCCGCGTCCCGTTCGAGCGCCCGTCCGAGGAGGGCGCGCTCGACGGAGCCGAGGAGCTCTTCGCGCCGTCGCCCGACGCGCGCGCCAACACCTGGACGCTGAAGGAGCTCCTGCGGCCGCTCCTCGAGCGGGGGCCGAGCGCGCCCGTCGAGGAGCGGCTCGCGCTGGTCGGGCTCGACGGGGCGGCGTCCGTTGTGCCGCTCTCGATCGATCGCGGCGCGCTCGCCGCCGCGATCGAGGCGTGGTTCCAGGACGGGATCGACGTGTTCCGGCAGCACCTCGCGGGCGCGATTGCCAAGATCGGGCGCGAGCCGGATCCGTACCAGGGGCTCCGGATCCTGCTCGGCGGGCGCCTCGGGATGAACCAGCGCTTCGCGGAGCTGCTCGCCGGCGCGCTGCCCGCGGGCGTGCAGGTGCACCGCTTCAAGGAGCCGGACAAGGCGAACCTCGGCGCGCCGACCGTCAAGATGGCGACCGCGCTCGGCGCGCTGTCGCTGCGGTTCGATCGGATCGGGGCCACGCTGCGCGCCGAGAAGCGCGACGCGTTCCGCTACCGCGTCGGGCGGGCGCGCCACGGGCAGCTCGCCGACGTGCTCGATCCGTCCGTCGACTACGACGTCTGGCGCGAGATGGGCGCTTGCCTGAAGCCGGACGTCGAGATCCTGTTCATGGCGGCCGAGGACGAGGGGGAGGTCGCCGCCGACGATCCGCGCGTGCGCCGCGCTGTCTGCGCGCTCGGGCGCGGGGCCGTCGGGCAGCGGCTCTACATCCGGGCCGTCGGGCCGGCGCGTGCCGAGGTGAGCGTGGGGCCGCCCGGAGGCGATCCGGCGGCCGGCGCCGTGTGCTGGACGGTCAACCTCCAGACCGGCGCCGCGGACAAGACCGGCGGCTGAGCGTATGGGGGCTCCGCGGCTTCACGCGCCACACGGCGGCCTCGATCCCGAGGCCGCGGCCCACGCCGGGGTCACGCCGGGCGGCGGGCCCCTGGAGGCCATGCAGGGCGACGCGGACGGGCGCGGCGACGCGGAGGGGCGCGGCGACGCGGACGCCCGGCAGACCGAGGCCGGGCTCGTCGCGCAGCTCGCGTGCGCCGAGCGCGAGCGCGAGCGCGCCGCGGTCGAGCTCCGCGCGCTCTTCCGCGCCATCCCCGACCTCTGCTTCCGCCTCGACGCCCAGGCCCGGATCGTCGACTGCAACGAGCCGCGCCTCTCGGAGCTCCGCGTCGAGCCGGAGGCGCTCCTCGGCAAGCGCATGACGGAGGTGCTCCCCGGCGAGCTCGGAGAGCAGATGGAGCGCGCGATCCAGGAGGCCCGCGAGGCGGGCGGCGTTGTCGCGCTCGAGCACGCCCTCGCGGCCGCGGGCGGCGAGCGCCACGTGGAGGCGCGGGTGGTGCCGTTCCTCGACGCCGACGTCCTCGTCCTGCTCCGCGACATCACCGAGCGGCGGCGCACCGAGGAGGCGCTCCGGCAGCGCGAGGAGCGCTCGCGCGAGTCGCAGAAGATGGAGGCGCTCGGCCGGCTCGCCGGCGGCATCGCGCACGACTTCAACAACATGCTCATGGTGATGCTCGGCTACGGCGAGCTCCTGCTGCGCCGGCTCGGGCCCGACAGCGCGCTCCGGCGCGACGCCCTGCAGATCACGAAGGCCGGCGAGCGCGCCGCGGCGCTCACGCGGCAGCTCCTCGCGATGAGCCGGCGCAAGGTGCTGCAGCGCGAGGTGCTCGACATCAACGCGGTGGTGCTCGACATGCAGACGATGCTCCAGCGCCTCATCGGCGAGAACATCGATCTGCGGACGAACGTCGGCCAGGATCTCGGCTCGATCAAGGTCGACAAGAGCCAGCTCGAGCAGGTGCTCCTCAACCTGGTCGTGAACGCGCGCGACGCGATGCCGAGGGGCGGCAAGCTCGTCGTCGAGACCTCGCTGGGCGAGCCCGGCGCGAGCCCCACGGCGAAGTCGTTCGCGCCGGCGGAGCGGGACGAGGACGCTGCGCCCGTCGCGGGCGGCCCTCCCTACGTGGTGCTCTCGGTGAGCGACAGCGGCCACGGGATGGACCAGGACACGCTCTCGCACCTGTTCGAGCCGTTCTTCACGACGAAGGCGCGCGGCAAGGGCACCGGCCTGGGCCTCGCCACCGTCTACGGGATCGTGAGCCAGAGCGGCGGGCTCATCGAGGTAGAGAGCGAGGTCGCGCGCGGCGCGACGTTCCGCGTCTACTTCCCGCGCGTCGAGGACCGCGCCGAGGCGGCGCCGCCCCGCGCGCGGCCGTCGCCGGCGGGCGGCGACGAGACGGTGCTCGTCGTGGAGGACGACGACGCCGTCCGCAAGCTCATCGTCGAGGTGCTCGAGCGGCGAGGCTACGGCGTGATCTCGGCGGCGAACGCCGAGGAAGCGCTGGACGCGCTCGGGCACGAGGGGGTCGACGCGATGGACCTCCTGCTCACCGACCTCGTGATGCCAGGGATGAACGGCCGCGAGCTCGCGGAGCGCGCGCTCGCGATCCACCCGCGCGCCCGCGTGCTCTACATGTCCGGCTACGCCGAAGATGTCCTCGCGGGCGCGGAGCACGACGGCGAGCTCACGCTGCTGCAGAAGCCGTTCACCCCCGACGCGCTCGCGCAGCGCGTGCGCGACCTGCTCGACGGCTAGCCAGCGCGCGCAAGGAGCCCGGCCGCGCGCCCGCCGGTAGCGCCGGCGGCAGCGACCGCGTGCTCAGGAGTCCGGCCGCCGCCGCCGCAGGTAGAAGAAGTCGCGCGGGGACGGCTCGGCCACGTACTCCTCCGGCTTGTACTCCACGTCCGGGATGATCGCGGACGTCGCGCGCGGCGCAGCGCCGTCGGCGGCGCGGTCGTACAGGAGGAAGCGCGGGTAGGCGTGGTTGACGTCGAGCTCCGCCACGTCGTGCGCGCCCGCTGCCTTCATCCCGTGGGCGAGGGTGCGCGCCGTGACCGCCTCGCCGAGCCCGTAGAAGAGGCGCTTGCCGGTCGCGTCGACGCCGAGCGCCGACCGCCGGATCACCGTCTCGCCGCTCACCGTCGCGCCCCAGTCGCGGTTCGAGTCGTAGAGCGCCTGGTGGGGCTCGCCCTGCTCGACCAGGCACGGCGGCGTCTGCCGGTAGGCGGCCATGCGCGCCTCGTCGGCGCGCAGCTCGGGCCAGGTGCGGATCCGCACCGCGCCGTTGCGGTAGAGCGCGATCGTGCAGGCCTTGTCGCGCGGCGGCAGGAACGTGTCGCCGTCGAGCATCATCCCGTAGTGGCCGTGCATCGCCTTGAAGCCGCCGTTGAAGGCGGCGATGAGATCGCCGGCGTGGTCCTCGGGCACGACCCCCGGGCGACGCTCGATCGGGATGTCCGGAGAGAACGGCTCCTTCGTGCCGGCGACGAGCTGGAGGTCGACGCGCTCGAGGTCGATGGCCACCACGGCGACCGCCGCGAACACGCGCCGCTTGTCGGGGTGCACGACGCTCTTCCAGAGCACCGGGGCGTCGTCCGGCCGCGCGGGGTCGGCGATCGGCGTCCAGACGCCGTCGCCCGTGGCCGCGACCTGCGGGAAGGGCGGCTCGAACGAGGAGGGCGGCGACGCCGGCTCTGCCGCGCGGCGCTCGCCGCGCCGCTCGGCCTCCGCCGCGGCGGCGGGCGGCGGCTCCCAGAAGGTCTTCGGGGCCGCGTGCCGGTAGAGGGCCCGGTTCAGGCGGTCGGCGATGCCGTAGGCCACGTCCTCGGCCCACGCGACAGGCGCCGGGCCGACAACGGCCCGCGCGCCGTCGGCGAGCGCCGGGCCGAAGCCGCGGACCTCGTGGATTCCGTACCAGAGGGCCTCGACGGCGATCGCGCAGATCGCCGCGCCGCGCAGCGCGCGCTCGGGCAGGCGAGGGCGGCGTCGCCTGCGCGGGGACCCGCTGGCAAAGGGGGGCGAAGGCTTGTCCACGGCGAAGCAGAGGCTACCCCATCGCGCGGGCAGCCCCAAGTTCCGGGCATCGGGCGGCCGCGGCCGTGCAGCGCGCGCCGCCGGGCTCGCTACGGCTGTCCGTGCGCCATCGTCCGGGGACCATCCTTGAACAGGATCTCGATCTTGCCCCGATCGATGACCTTGGCGACCACGCCGTCGCCGAACTTGCTGTGGTGGATGAGCTCCCCCTCGCCGAAGGTGAG
The DNA here is from genome assembly GCF_051519835.1 of Sorangium sp. So ce176. Taxonomy (NCBI): domain Bacteria; kingdom Pseudomonadati; phylum Myxococcota; order Polyangiales; family Polyangiaceae; genus Sorangium; species Sorangium sp. So ce176. The sequence goes on along the minus strand of NZ_CP150371.1, from coordinate 5,324,250 downwards.
GGTGATGCGGTACGGCTTGAACGCCCCCGAGGGCTGCCCCGCGATGGCGCGCTCCCAGGCGAGCGTCTGATCGCGCTCGGCGCGCTGGGCGGCCGTGAGCCGCTCCACGCCGCCGCGCGGCGACGCCGAGGCCGCCCTCGGCTCGCCGGTGCTCCGCGCCGCGGCGCGCGCGGCCGCGCGGCTCTCGCGCTCGCTCTTCGGCGCCCGGTAGAGGTGGTGCGACATGCAGGTCTTGCACTCGACCTTCTTCACCACGTCGCCGACCATGGCGATGATTCGATGGGTGAGATCGAGGCGGCACTTGGTGCACCAGGCATCGACCTCGCCGCCGGTCCTAAGCTTCTTCGTCGTCACTTCTCCTCGCGGCGCCGGTCTCGCCCGGTCTCTTTGCTTCGGTCCTTGACGTTCACTTGGGCGGTGACTTCCGGTTTGGGCAAGCCGGTCCTCGGCTCGTCCTGGCTGTCGTCTCTCTTGGCCGCGTCGTTCGGCACGAAGCGGATCTCGGTCTTGATCTCGAAGGAGAGCTTCGTCAGCACCTTCGTGATCTCGTCCGCGAACTGGGTGTGCTCGAGCACGTCGCGGATCTCCTTCGCGACGACCCGGTAGAGACCGTTCTTGGTCTCGTCGATCTGGGTGTAGAGGTAGTGGAGGACCTCTTTGGGCAGCTTGAGGTCGCCCACGAAGTGGCGGATGCTCTCGGGCCCCTCGCTGAGCCTGTCGATGCCGCTCTCGACGGCGCGCTCGACCACGCGCTTGAAGATCTCCGGGATGGCGCGTTCGAAGAGGCGCTTCTTGTCGCCTTCGCCTTCCACCTTGTCCCCTTCGTCATCGCGGAGCGGGTCGGTGTCGTCGGCCATGGCTCGGGCTCCCCTAGCGGGACGGGGCGGCCACGTCAATGCGGGGGTGCGTGCGGGGTGCCGGCGTCGCGCCATGGTCCTTGGATCTGCCGGATTTCGATGACGATGGGGAGCCTTTCGCGCGCTTCCGACAGCCGAGAGAGCTCTCCCTTTGGTCCGCCCCCGCGCCACAGGAGGTCGCCGCGCCCAGGGCGGAACGCGCGGAGGCCGGCTGGCCGTCGGCGGGGCCTTGCGACGCCGGCTCAGAGCTCGCCGTAGGCGTCCGTCTCGTCCATCTCGTACGGGTCCACGCCGCCGTCCTCCGACGCCGAGCGTTTGTACGATCTCAGGACCCACACTTCGGCCGCGAACCGGCCCGCGCCGCGCCGGGCGCTGATCTCGACGGTGGCGTCGTCGTCCTCGAGCGGGCAGAAGGGCCGATCCGGCTGGACGATCGGCCAGGCGTCCTCGGTGCCGTCGCTCGCGATCATGGCCCCGCGGCTGCTCCGCACGGCGACGTCCAGGTTGAGGATCCCCGGCCCGCCCACGGCGAACACCCTGTAACACGCGCCCCGGAGGGCCTGCAGCGGCTCCGAGACGATCGCGCCGCCCTCGGCGACGTGCCCCTCGATCGTCTTGGTCGAGAGCCGCCGCATGCCGTTCTCGGGGCCGCAGAGCAGCGACAGGCGGGTCACGTCCTTCGCCGGCTCGCCGCTGATCTTGAAGTTTCCATAGCAGCGGACCCAGGGGCCGCCGACGCGCACCGGGAGCACAGGCAGATCCGGATCGCCGGAGGCTCCGGCGTCACCCTGGCCTGCGTCGGCGTCCGTCGGGCCGTCGGACACGGCCGTGATCACGGGGCGCGGCGGCGCTGCCGAGAGCACGACCGGCGGCCCGGGCTTGCCCTCCCAGGGGCGCGGCTCCTCGCGGCACCCCGGCGCGGCGAGCCCGAGGAGCAGGGCGGCGCCGAGGCGCGCGGCCCGAGGGATCGGGTGGGAGAGGCTGGCGCGCCGGGACGACACCGCGGTCGGCTCTGCGCTAGAGTCCCGCGCGATGGAAGCGTTTTCTGAGCGCAGCGAGCGGCAGCCGGGTAATCCGTGCCAGGCGCGCGGGGCGCGCGAGGTGCCGCGCGCACGATCGCGCGGAGGAGCGCGGCCCGGGGGCAGCGGGCGGGCCCTTCGCGCGTGAGCACGACGCCCCGATCGCGCGCGGGCGCCGGCCAGGCTCAGAAGCGCGCCCCGCGCCGCCGCAACCCGCCCGGTGAGCAGCAGGGGGCGCCCCCGCCGGCGCCGACGGACGCCAGCGAGCGCGACAGGGAGATCGTGGCCGCCCTCGCCGCGTGGTTCGACCGCGTCGCGCGCGACCTGCCGTGGCGGCGGACGCGCGACCCGTACGCGATCTGGCTGAGCGAGGTGATGCTCCAGCAGACGCGCGTCGAGACGGTCATCCCGTACTACGAGCGGTTCCTCGCCCGCTACCCGACCGTCTTCGCGCTCGCCTCCGCCGAGATCGACGACGTGCTCTCGCTGTGGAGCGGCCTCGGCTACTACCGCCGCGCGCGCGTGCTCCACCTCGCGGCGCGCGAGGTCACCGCGCGCCACGACGGCGCGCTCCCCCGCGACGTCGCCGCGCTCCGCGAGCTGCCCGGCGTCGGCGCGTACACCGCGGGCGCGATCGCGAGCATCGCGTACGAACAGCCGGTGCCGCTCGTCGACGGCAACGTCGCCCGGGTGCTCTCCCGCATCGAGGGCATCGACGACGACATCCGCAGCGCCTCGGGCACGCGCAAGCTCTGGTCGGCCGCGGAGCGCCTCGTGCGGGGCGCGGCGGGCACCGTCCATCCCGGACGATTCAACCAGGCGCTCATGGAGCTCGGCGCGACCGTCTGCGCGCCCCGCAATCCCCGCTGCGACGCCTGCCCCGTCGACGGCGCATGCGCCGCGCGCGCCCTCGGGAGGCAGGCAGAGCTGCCGGTGATCGCCCCGAAGCGCGACGTCCCCGCGGTCTCGATGGTCGCCGCGGTGGTGCGGTCGGGCGACCGCGTGCTCTTCGTCCGGCGCGCCGAGGGAGGGCTCTTCGGCGGCCTCTGGGAGCCGCCCATGGTCGAGGCGCGCGCGCTCGCGGACGCCCGCGCGCTCCTCGAGCAGGTCGGCGTCGAGCCTGACGCGCCGCTCCGCGAGGCAGGCCGCGTGCGCCACATCCTCACGCACCGCCGCCTCGACGTGACGGTGGCGCGCGCCGAGGTGGCGGCCCCCTGGCGTTGCCGGGCAAAGCTTGCCTCCCCCTACGAGAAGGCGGCCTGGCTCGATCCGGACGTGCTGGATATCGGCGTTTCCAAGCTCGCGCGAAAGGTCCTGTCCGCGGCGTCGGCGCCGGACGGCGGAGCCGCGCGCCGATCGCGGTAGGACCGCGCCCTCGCACGCCGGATCGCGCGCGATCCGGCCTGCGGAGAGGCCGGCGACGGCCCTCGGGGCCGCCGTCTCGCGGCGCTCCGGGGTCTCCGCGCTCCGCTGCGGGCGTGGCGCTGCGCCGCCTGCGGCCGGGCCGCCGCGACGCAGCGGCGCGGGTCAGGGCGAAAGCCATATGTCGCCGTGGAACGCTCCCGACACAGGCGCCGCGGCGCGGGCGCCGTGGCACGGAAGGCGCTTGGTGGGATGGCGGGCAGGCCCTCTAGCCTCGTGACCCCCGGCGGTGGCCGGAGCTCGATTGAAGCCTGGGAGCTCAGCAACATGGATGCGCGACGACGGACCACAGAGACGCTGCCCACGCCGAGCGCACCTGTGCGGTCGATGACCGTGATGGCGGACGACGGCGCGCTGTACGTGCTGCCGCTGTGCGAGCGGATCGTGCTCGACGTGCTGGCCTACGAGGACGAGGGCCTGCTGGCCTTCATCCGCATCGACGGCGAGGTGGTGGCGGAGCTGCCCGTGCTCGGTCAGGCGTGACCGCACGGCACGCCCGCGCGCCGTGCGCGGCGGAGCGCCCCACCTCCTCGACGCGCGCCGCAGCGGCCCCGAGCGCGCCGCGCCGCCGCTCAGCCCACGTGCCGTCGCATCCGCTGGGTCACGGGCAGCTCGTCCTCTCCCTCGTCGTCCGGCTCCACGGACTCGACCTCCTCGTCCTCCAGCAGATAGGGCAGGTCGCCGTCATCGTCGTCGTGCGACATCGCCACGTCGCTCATGTCCTGGCCCTTCGTGGCCCCTTCGAGGAACTCCGCCCCGAGATCGCTCGCCAGATCGGCGGCGGCGTCGGCGGCGTCGGGGTTCACCTCGAACTCGGTGGTCCCGGCGTCGTTCGGGTGGTGGTGGTAGCCGCGCACCTCGTCGTCGAGCGTCGGGATGACGTCGCTGAGCTCGCTGCGCGGGTTCACCTTGCCGCGCAGCGGGGGCGCCGTCTCGGCGTCCATCATGTCGGCGAACGGCTCGTCCAGCTCGCTCGTGCCGATCCCCCGTAGGGCGCTCCGGGGCGCCTCGGCCTGCCTGCGCGGCCCTCCCGGGTCGCCGCGCTCTTCTCGTTCACGACGCTGCGTCGGGCTCGTGCGCGGCGCGCGTAGGGTCGACGAATGCGGGGCGGTGCTCTGCCTGCCTCGGGTGCTTGAATTGCTCACGGTGGTCTCCGCATGCAGGGTCCGGTCCGCAGGTGAAGCGGGCGGATACGCCGGAGGGGCGAGGACCGTGCCGAAGGGGACGCACGCCGCCCGCGCCCGCGGCAGCGAGGCGCCGACGGCAGCGAGGCCGTCGCTGGCAGCGGGTCGCCGACGCATCATCGAGGTGCTGGCGTCGTCGAGCGCGCGGCGCGCCGGCGCGCCGCACGCGCTGGGCGGGCGGGACGCAATTGAGCGTGCCAGCGGGCGCCGCCTCGGGGTAGAAGGCGCGTAGCGATGCTGGAACTCCGGACCGGGCTCTCGCTCGTGGCCGTTCTGCTGGGGGCGTCCTGGGGGCGCACCGCCGCGGCCCAGCCTGCTGCCGGCCGCGAAGCCGGGGCGGCCGAGGAGGCGCAGGCTGGCGAGGAGCGCGGGAGCGCCGATCTCGAGGCGTACCGCGAGCTCGCGCGGCCGCCGGGGACGGCGGCGCGCGTCGTGTCGACTGTCGCGATGGGGCGGGGGATCCGGTTCAACAACCCCTACCGCCTGCAGACGCAGCTCGGCGAGACGGCGGAGTCGCTCTCGCTCACCGCCGGGTACCTCGATCTCGGCGCAGCGTTCGCGCTGGGGCCCGCCGACGGCGTTCAGCACGGCGGCGCGCTGCGCCTCTCGCTCGCGGTGGGCGGCGTCCCGCAGGAGTCGCTCACGCCGAGCTACTTCGTCGCCTACCGGGGCGTCCCGCGCGTGCTCGGCTACGGCCGGCTCGGGGCGGCGATCCTGATCGAGCCCGACGTGAACGTCGGCGGCGAGCTCGCCGTCGGGCTCGGGTACTTCCTCCTCGCGGGCGTCGCGCTCTCGGGCGAGATCGTCGGGGACCTCTTCTACGGCGCGGCGACCTACGACGCGGCCTACACCGTCTACCCCGTCGTCTCGGCGCAGCTCGGGCTCCTGATCGACCACGAGCTCTTGCCATGAGCCCGCCGGGACGCGCGCGGCGCCGCGGGCGCCTCCGGGCGAAGGAAGTCGCAGGCGTGGTGGCGCTGCTGCTCCTCGGCGGCGTCGCGCCGGTCGTTGGCGACATCGGGAGCTGCGGGCAGGCGCCGGAGGAGCTCGATCCGTACAAGTTCTTCGCGCTGAAGGCGCAGATCGATTGCGCCCAGTGCGAAGCGTGCGGCCTGCGCACCCGCGCCTGCGCCGCCGCGTGCGGCTTCGAGACCGCGCCGGGGTTTCCGCCCGGCTGCTACCCGCTGGTGCACGACGGCGAGGTGTGCCTGCACAAGCTCAAGCTGGCGAGCTGCGACGAGTACCGCGCGTACGCGGCGGACGAGCGCCCCTCGATCCCGACAGAGTGCAACTTCTGCCCATTGTCAGGGGAGGCGCCGTGAGCGCGCGCCGCGCAGCCGCGCCCCGCCGACGCCTCGCGGCCGCCGCGCGCGTGCTCTCGCGCGCGGCGCTCGTCGCGGCGCTGTCCGGATGCGCCTCGCGGCCGGCGATCCTCGCGCCCCACGACGACTACGCGGCGTACAGGGCGACCCGCGTGTCGCGGACCTTCGAGGGGCGGCTCGCCGCGGCGTCGACCTACCTGGAGCGCTACCCGGACGGCGCCTTCGCCGGCGAGGTGCGCGCGTACCTCGCGCGGGCCGAGCCGATCTACTACGCAGCGAAGCGCGGGACCGCCGCGGGGCTCACGGCGTACCTCGCGACGCTGCCGAGGGGCGCCTTCCGCGACGAGGCGACGCACCGGCTGCGCGCGCTCGTCCGCGACCGCAGCGCTGGCGATCTGCTCTCGCGCGCCGCCCGCGACGCCGAGGCGCAGCTCTCGAGGCAGCGGGCGGCGCGCGCCCGGGTGCGCCAGGAGCTCGCCGCATGGCTGAACCGCTTCCTGAGCAAGGACGCCTGGGGACGGCCCCTCGCGGAGGCGCCCGTCGAGGTGGTCGTTCCGTTCGGCCTGACGCTGCCGGCGCCCCGGTGCGCGCCCGCCGACGAGCGCGCGGGCCCGGGCGCGGTCGTCTGCGCGAAGCGGATCGAGCTCCCGTTCGTCGTGAGCTCCGGCGGCGAGAGCGCGCCGCGGCAGGCGGAGCTCGAGGTCGCCGTCCTGGAGGACGCGGCGGGCCGCCCGATCGAGGTCGCGCTCCGCGGGCCCGACCTCTTCACGCGCCTCGAGGAGGCGCGCTCGGCGCGCGAGGTCACCCCGGACGATCCCGAGGGCCGCATCGGCGGGATCGCGCTGGCGGTGGAGCTCTCGCGCGGCGCCTTCGCGGCGCGCGTCTCGGCCGACGCGTCGTGCAGGCGCGAGGCGCAGGCGCCCGTCGTTGTCCACCTGGAGTGCGACGGGGTCCGCCTCGTGGCGCGCGCCGCGGTCGACACGGGCGAGGACGACAGCGTGACGATCGCCGTCGCCCCGCCGGCGCGCTAGGCCGCCGCGCGAGCGCGCGCCCGGCGCGCTAGCACCGCTTGTTCTTCTTCTTCCCCTTGAGCTTCGCCGTGTTCTTCGGGCAGACGTCCTTGATGGCCGCGGAGCGCTCCTTGTAGAGCGCCTTCATCTCCTCGAAGACCGACGCCTTCTCTCGCTTGAGATCCTTCGTCTCCCCCGGATCCGCGACGACGTCGAAGAGGTCGAAGGCGTCGTCGTCGCCGTAGGCGATGAGCTTGTACTGCCCGTGGATCAGCGCGCGGCGGCGGTCGTTGTCGCTCGTGCGCGGCAGGTCGACGATGACGTCGCGCGGCTCGGGCTTCGCGCCGTACAGCTCGGGCACGAGGCTCTTGCCCGTGAAGGACGGCTCGGGCGGGGCGCCGGTCAGCTCCAGGATCGTCGGCGCGAGGTCGATCGAGCTGCGCGGCTCGTCGATCCGGCGCGGCGTGATCCCGGGCGCCTGGATCATCAGCGGCACGTGGGTGAGCACGTCCCACACCTCGAAGCCGTGGCGGAACATCTTGTGCTCGCCGAACGCCTCGCCGTGATCCGCGGTCACGATGATCGCCGTGTCCTTCCCCCACGGCTGCTGCGCGACGAACTCGAGCAGCTTGCCGACGTGCATGTCGGTGAACTTGACCTCGCCGTCGTACTTGTCGCGGGCGCGCTTGCCGAACGGCTCGATCCCCGCGTGCGTCATGTACACGTCGTGCGGATCGAGGAAATGGAAGTACGCGAAGAAGGTGCCCGAGGTGTTCGCCTTGTCGGAGAGCATCTTCAGCGCGAGCTCGAGGTGCCCCGGGCTCGTGACGTTCCGATCGGTCGTGTTGTCGGCCGAGAGCCCCGGCACGATCTCGTACACGTCGAAGCCCTGCCGGAAGCCCGCCTTCTGGTCGAAGTAGAAATGCGCGTGCGCGCTCATCGTCCGCACGCCGGCCTTCTGCAGGAGCTCCGGGAACATGAGCGCGCTGTCGGGGTAGTTGCCGAAGAAGTAGCCGCTGCGGTCGACCTCGCTCGGGTAGCGGCCGGCGAGGAAGCCGCCGACGCTCATCGATGTGTACGACGAGATCGCGTAGTGGCGCGTGTAGCTGACCGCCTTCTTCTCGAAGGCCGTCAGCGTGGGCGCGATGTCGCGCTCGTAGCCGTTCCACGGCATGTCCGCGCGCAGGCTGTCGATCGAGACGACGAGCACGTTCATCTTCCCGCGCTGCGCCGCCGGCGCCCCCGCGGCGCCGCCCTCCGCGCCGGCGCCGGCGCCCGCGGCAGCCGGCGCGGCGCTGCCACCGGCGGCGGCCTGCGGCCCTGTCGCGGCGGGCTCCTGCCGCGCCGAGGGCTCGGGTGTACGCGCGGGCGGCGGCTGGCCGTCGCCCTCGCGGGAGCAGCCCGGCCCGGCGCCCGCGAGCGCGAGCGCGAGCGTCGCCGCGAGGCGCCGGAGGGCCGGGCGTGATGGCCTCGAGGCGGAGGAGGACGCCCGCGGTCCTCCAGGCTCCCAGGCGCTCGTACGTGAAGCGACCGTGTGCATGTGGCCGTCTTACTCCGACTCGCGCCGCTCCGCCAAAGCCGCACACAGAGGGCGAGTTCCGGTATGCTCCCGGGTCATGGCCCCGGCCCCTCGGAAACCTCCCCCGCTGCCGCCTCAGGGCCGCTCGCAAACCGCGGCGAGGACGGGAATGGGGGAGCGCGCGGCGACCGAGCAGCCGAGGTCGCTCCCGCCCAACGCGCCGCGGCGCGTCGGCGAGCACGTCAGCCAGGCGCTCAAGGATCACATCACCGAGATGGCGCTCGGCCTGCTCGAGGAGCAGATGCAGGCCCGCATCGTCCACTACCGCGCCGACCTCGAGACAAACCCCGAGCTCGACGCTGTCACCGCGCAGGTCGTCGCCCAGCTCAAGGTGATCCAGGCCTCCGCGGGCGCGGGCGGGGCGAAGAACCACGACGCCATCCGCGAGGCGCACGAGAAGACCCTCTGCGCCCTGCTCGAGCGGGTCATCCCCGAGGACGGCATCTCGCTGCTCGTCGAGCGGCGGCTCAAGAAGATCCACAAGAACCTCGCCCGCCTGTTCTTCCAGTCCGAGCTCCACGAGAAGACGCGCGGCCGCGACGGCGCGCCCAAGGTGATCCACCACGGCGAGCAGGCGCTCTTCTACGTGCTCACCCGCTACAAGAACCGGATCGAGGCCGAGCTCGACGGCTTCGAGTTCGCGTCCGAGGAGGCGCGGGAGCAGTCGTTCGAGCTGCTCGCGAAGCTCACGAAGGACATGCAGGACGCCTTCCTGTCGCGGCGATCGAGCGAGCTCCGGCGCATCGTCTCGGTGGTGCACGTCGTGCTCGTCGACTTCTTCAGCGCGCGGCTCACCCATGACCTCGCCGAGGTCGCCGCGCGGGTCGTGCGGGACGCCCGCACGTTCGAGGGCAGGGCGTACGCGTACAAGGTGACGAGCGACGCGTTCCCTCGCTTCCGCGCCGCGTTCGAGCGGCACCTCATGGTGATGCTCGTCGGCTTCGCCGAGGACGAGCTCGTCGCCCAGCTCGCGGACACGGCGGGCGCCGAGCGCGACGAGACCATCCTCTTCATCACCGATCCGCACCTCTTCAGCATGATCTGCGGTGAGGTCTGCGAGGGCCTGTACGAGTTCCTCTGCAACGAGGGCTTCCTCGACCTGCCGCCCGACTGGCGCCGCGCCTCGACCGCGCCCTCTGACGGCTGATCGACGGCTGATCGGCGGCTGACCGCCCGCCGTCGACCGTTCACCGAACGCTGATCCAGGAGATCCAGGGAAATCATGAGACGCCACGACGTCGCCCGAGCGGGCTCCGGCCTGCTCCTCGCTCTCACGCTGCTCGCCGGCTGCGCGCGCGGCCCCGATATAGACGCCTCGGGCCTCGCGCTGCGGCGCGTGGTCATCTACAGGAACGGGGTCGCGTACTTCGAGCGACGGGGGCTCATCGACGCCGATCAGGTGACCTTCCGGGTGCGCAAGGAGAAGGTCGGCGACTTCCTCGCGACGCTCGCGGTCATCGAGGCCGGCGGCAGCAGCGTCCGGAGCGCGTCGTTCCCGGTCGAGGTCGACGACGGCGACGACGCGCCCGCGCAGCCCGGCCCGGAGGTGACGACCGCGCCGCGGCCGCCGGACGACAGGGGCGGCAAGGCCGGCGAGAAGAAGCGGAACGAGCTCGAGGAGGTGAAGCTCACGCTCGACGGGCGGGAGCACGATCTCGTGGTCGGCTACGTGGCCGAGACGCCCGTGTGGCGGCCCTCGTACCGGCTCGTGATGGGCGCGGCCGGGTCGCCGGGCGCCGCGGGCGTCGACCCGCGCGCCGCGTCGAAGCAGGCGCACCTCCAGGCGTGGGGCATCGTGCAGAACCTCTCGGGCGAGGACTGGAAGGGGGTGAAGCTGTCGCTCGTGGCGGGCGCGCCGCTCGCCTTCAAGGCGACGCTCGACAAGGCGGCGATCCCGCCGCGCCCCATCGTCAGCGACCAGGGCGAGGTGATCGCGTCCGTGCCGACGAGCGAGACGACCCTGGCCGCCGAGGCCGCGCCGCCGCCGCCGCCCGCGCCGATGCCGGCGGGCGCGCCGGCGGCCGAGGCGGGCGCGGCCGACGAGTACGCGCGCGAGGTCGAGGAGGCCCAGGCCGCCGGCAGGCTCGGCGTCGCGACCCGGGCCGACGCTGCCAGGCCGAAGCGGCGCGCCACGTCGGCTCCGGGCAGCGCCGCGCCGGCGGTGGTGCCGCAGTGGAAGGGGGAGGCTGCGGCCCCACCGCCGAAGGCCATGGAGTCCAGGCCGATGAATCCGTCGCCGCCGCGCAACGTGAGCGCCCTCGCCGCGGTCGCGATGGAGGCGGGCACGACGCGCTACGACATCCCGTTCCCCGTCGACATCCCCGACCGGAGCGCGACGATGGTCCTGCTCCTGGCGAAGCAGGTGCCCGGCGAGTCGATCTTCCTGTTCGCGCCCGACGGCGGCGTGCCCGCGTCGAGCTCGCACCCGTTCCGGGTGGCGCGCTTCACGAACGACACGAAGGGGCTCCTGGAGCGCGGCCCGATCGCGGTCTTCGAGAACGGCGCGTTCCTCGGCCAGGGCATGGTCGAGCCGCTGCCGCCGGGCGCCACGACGACGGTGCCGTTCGCGCTGGAGCGGGGCCTCGCGGTCGACACGGCGCGCGAGGAGAGCGCGGAGGGCGCGCGCCTCGCGAAGATCGAGGGCGGCGCGCTCGAGATCGAGCGCGACTGGGTCACGCACACGAAGTACGCGGTCCGCAACGGCGGCGACGCCGCGGCGAGGACGCTGGTGAAGCACCCCCGCCTGCACGGGACGCGCCTGCACGCGCCGCCGAAGGGCACGGAGGACAACGTCGGCACCGGCAGCGCGCTCGTGCCGATCGACGTGCCGCGGCGGGGGACGGCGGTGCTCGACGTGGACGAGCGGCGGATCTTCCGGCAGCAGATCGACTGGCTCAGCCAGCTCGCCGACGACGCGGTGCAGGCCTACCTGAAGGACCCGCGCGCCGACGCTGTCGTGGTGAAGCAGCTCGGCCAGGCCTGGGAGATCCGGGGGAAGCTGCGCCCCGCGATCGACGAGCGCGACAGGCTGATCGCGGAGCAGCAGCGCCTCGAGCAGCAGAGCCACGAGCTCCGCCAGAACCTCCGGGCCATCGAGAAGAACCGGACCGCCGACGAGCTCCGCCGCGACCTCACGGATCGGCTCGCGAAGTCCTCGGCGCGCCTCGACGAGATCACGAAGCGCGTCATCGTGCTCGAGATGCAGATCAACGAGCAGCAGATCCGCTTCCGCGATCTCACGAACGAGATCAAGCTCCTCGCCCCGCTCTCGCCCGTGCGCGCCGCGCCCTGAGCGCTGCGCCCTCGGTCCCCGGTGGGGATGGCGTCATCCCCACCGGGCGCTCGGCGCTGCCTGCCGGGAGCGCGACGGCGCCCGCCGCGGCGACGCCGCTACCTCGCCGGTTTGCTCGCGCCGGGCGGCTGCCGCACGGTGCCCGCGTGCGTCCAGCTCCGCTCCATGCCCGTGGCGAGCCACGCCACCTCGACGCGCTCGCTCCCGAAGACGGCCGCGACGCGATCGCCCCACTGCGCGGGGGCGGGGAGATCCACGCTCTTCTGCTCCTTGATGCTGCCGAGCGCCTCCGCGCCGACGAGGAACGTGGCGATGCCCTCGCTCGCGAACGCCGACACAGCGGTGCTCGGGACGAACGGCGCGACCACCGCGCGCACCGAGGAGAGATCGGTCGCGCGCTCCGCGACCGCCCGCACCTCGTCGAGCGTCGACAGCACGAGCGCCACGCCGCCGGCCGCCTTGCCCTCGGCCGGCGCTGCCTGCTCCTTCTCTTCCGCGGCCGGCGGCGCCGCCTCGACCGGGGCAGGGGCCTTGCGACCGCGCGCCCCGACCGCCGCGCGCCCGTTCCCCTTCGGCACGCCGGCGAGCACGTCGAGCGTCAGCGGCCCCTTCCAGGGCACCGCCGGCGGCGCCGACGGCGGCTTCTTCGTGCTCACCTGCTCGCCCTTCTTGTCGCGGAGGATGAGCACGTCGTCGGTCGGCAGCGCGCGCGGCACGGTCACCCGCACCGGCCGCTTGAACGACCGCGGATCGCCGACCGCGCCCGTGGCCACCGCGTAGGCGAGCGTCTCGGCCGACGCCACGACGAACGACGGCGCCCCGGCGATGCGCGGCTCCGGATCGGCGGTGCGCAGCGACAGGCCGCCGGGCGGCGGCGGGTAGATCTCCGACGTCACGACGCGCCGGTCCGGCTCGACGATGCGCGCGCCGGTCGCGACGAGGTCGACCAGCGCGCCCGACTGCGCGAGCACCTCGAGCACCTGCCGCGACGGCGGCGCGACGAGCAGGTCGAGCCGCGAGGGGACGCGCTTCGACTTGAGCAGCAGCGCCGCCGCGAGCATGTCGCGCAACGTCACGCCCGAGTCGCCGCCGAGGACGACCTGCGCCACCGGCTTGCCGGCGAGGTCGCGGACAGGCCGCACGACGCCCTCCTCGTCCATGAGCAGCGGATCGACCGTGCCGAGATCGATCGAGACGACCTCCTCGCACGGCGCGCCCGGGTCCGGCACGAGCGCGCGGTGCGCCTTCGACCTGCGCTGATCGCGGAGGAAGACCTCGGTCTTCTCGTCGCTCACGAACAGCGCCGCCGCCGCGCCCACCTGCGGCGCGATGCCGCAGAGCACCGCGCGGTCGCCGACCGAGAGCAGCCGCGCGCTCGGCCCGGCGAACTCGAGGATCACCGGCGCGTGGTGCTCGCCCTCGATGCGCCGCACCACCTCGTCGAGGTTCCTGCGGAGCAGCTCGAGCGCGACGTCGCGCGCGCAAACGAACGGCCGCACCCGCCCCGAGAGGTGGATCTGCACGCTCCGGGGCGGCCTGAGCCAGGCCGAGCCCGTGGCGAGCGCCTGACCGAGCTGGCTCGGCGAGACGACGAGCGACAGCATGCCGATGCCGCCGACCGTCGCGAGCCGCGGATCGTCGGTGAGGGCGAGGCGCGCGGGCGCGGCGAAGCGCTCGAGGTGCACCGGCGCGGGGAAGCCGATGCCCGGCCGCGCGATCGGGATGTTGTAGGTCGGGAACTCGGGCGACACCGAGTGCGGGCTCCCCTCGTCGACGTCGGCGAGCGAGCTCGCGTCGGCCACGCAGGTGCCGTCGTAGGCGACGGCGACCTCGACGGGCGTCTTCTTCATGCCCGTGGCGATGGCCTCGGCCAGCGCGCGGGAGGGCGTTCTGGAGAGGATTACCTGGTCGACCTTGACCTGGACGAGATCACCGCGGAGCTGAGGATCCGTCGCCCGCCCGGCGAGGATCTTCTGGGGCATCGTGCGGGGGGGATCCCCGGCTCGCGCACGCATAGATGTTGGGCCGTCCTTATTTCTTGCTGAGCTGGAGGGTACGGCGCACGCCGTTCCCGACCACGTTTGACGTCGTCCCCGTCGGCGAGACGCGCCGGCGGGATTCGCCCCGGGCGTCGCCGCGGGCGAAAGAACGGCCGCACGTTAGCCGCTCGCCGGGACAAGGGTCAAGGCGTGCTTTGGAGCGGGCCCCCTGGGGCGGGAATCGCCCGGCTGGGACCAGGATGCAAGAGGCAAAGCGCCCTCGCCGTTCGACCCCGTCCAGCGGGTCCAACTCTTCCAACGTTGCCCTTGTTCCCCCGTCGCCGCCGCTGGCGGCCGGCCGGCGCGGGCGGCCGGGGCGCGCGCCGACGCGTGGGCGGGCGCGGGACGCAGGGGGCAGGTTCGTTTGTTTTCCCGATCGTGCCGCGCTTGGGTAGTCTCGGCGCATGTTCCAGGCCGTGCTGAAGGAAGTCGTAGAGAACACCGAGGGCGGCATCGCGACCCTTCTCATGGATTTCGAGGGGATCGCGGTCGACAGCTACTCCAAGCCCGGGGCCGCGTTCGACATCACCACCATCGGCGCGGAGTTCAGCGTCGTGTTGAAGTCGATCCAGCGCGCCGCCGAGATGCTCGACGCGGGCAACGCCGCCGAGATCGCGATCCAGGCGGAGAAGGTCACGACGCTGATCCGCGTCGTGAACAGCTCGTACTTCGTGGCCTTCTCGATGGCGCCCGACGCGAACATCGGAAAGGCCCGGTACCTGCTGCGCACCAAGGTGCCCGTGCTGCTGAAGGAGCTCTCCTGAGCGGCTTCAGGATCTCGGTCATCTCCGGGCCGAACCTCGATCGACTGGGCAAGCGCGAGCCAGCGATCTACGGCACGGCCACGCTGGATGACATCCACCGCGCCGTCGAGGAGGCCGCGAAGGCCCACGGCGCCTCGGTGTCGTGCATGCAGTCGAACTGCGAGGGAGAGCTCGTGACCGCGATCAGCCACGCCGGCGATCGCGGCTTCCACGGCATCCTCCTCAACGCCGGCGCCTACACGCACACGTCGATCGCGCTGTACGATGCGATCCGCGCGGGCGCGCTCCCGACGGTCGAGGTGCACATCTCCAACCCCGACGCCCGAGAGCCGTTCCGCCGCCGCTCACGCATCGCGCCGGCCTGCATGGCGCGCGTGGCGGGTTTCGGTCCGAGCTCGTACGTGCTCGGGTTGCTCGGGCTGCTCGGGCACCTGGAGAAGGCGCGACCGGACGAAAGAGGTTGAACATGAGCCGTCACTCTGGTTGAAAGGCGGCAAACATCGATGGCCGAACGTCCTTCCATGAACATCAACCTCAAGCAGTTGCGGGCGCTGGTGCGCCTCCTAGAGAAGCGCAACGTGAGCGACTTCGAGTTCGAGGACGAACACGTTCGCATCCGGCTCTCGCGCGGGGGCTTCGCGCCGCAGGGCGGGGCGCAGCAGCTCGCGCCCGCCGCGTTCCAGATCCAGAGCGCGCCGGTCGCGCCGCCGGCGCTGGCGCCCGCGCCCGCGCCGGCGCCCGCCGCCGCGGCGCCGGCTGCAGCGGCGGCGCCCGCCGCGGCGAGCGACGAGGGGATCACCTACGTCACCTCTCCGTTCGTCGGCACGTTCTACCGATCGCCGTCGCCCGACGCGCCGCCCTTCGTCGACGTCGGCAGCACGATCCGCGTGGGCCAGGCGCTCTGCATCATCGAGGCGATGAAGCTGATGAACGAGATCGAGGCGGACTCCCCGGGCACGATCGTCGAGATCCTCGTCGACAACGGCAAGCCGGTCGAGTTTGGCCAGCGTCTCTTCAAGGTGCGGAGCAGCTAGCGCTGCCCGGGCGAGGGTGCCGTGTTCCAGAAGATCCTGATCGCCAATCGCGGCGAGATCGCGATGCGTGTCATCCGCGCCTGCCGCCTGCTCGGCATCCGCACGGTCGCCATCCACTCCGAGGTGGACGCCGCGGCGCTGCACGTCCGGTTCGCCGACGAGGCCGTGTGCGTCGGCCCGGCCGACGCGTCGAAGAGCTACCTCAACATCCCGCAGATCATCGCGGCCGCCGAGGTCACGGGCGCCGACGCGATCCACCCCGGCTATGGGTTCCTCTCGGAGAACGCGAAGTTCGCCGAGCTCTGCAAGAAGTGCCGCCTCACGTTCATCGGCCCGACCGCGGAGGCGATGCGGACGTGGGGCGACAAGGTCTCCGCGCGCGCGGTCGCCAAGCGCTTCGGCATCCCGATGCTCAGCGGCACCGGCGTGCTCACGAGCCCGGAGGACGCGGCCGAGCAGGCCGAGCGCGTCGGCTACCCGGTGATCCTGAAGGCCTCCGGCGGCGGCGGCGGCAGGGGCATGCGCATCGTCCGCCACGCCGGCGAGGTGCAGCGCTCGTTCGAGATCGCGACGCAGGAGGCCCTGAGCGGCTTCAAGAACCCGGACGTGTACCTCGAGCGCTACGTCGAGGCGCCGCGCCACATCGAGTTCCAGGTGCTGGCGGATCAGCACGGGGGCGTGTGGACGCTCGGCGAGCGCGAGTGCTCGCTCCAGCGCCGTCACCAGAAGGTGATGGAGGAGTCGCCGAGCCCGGCGATGGACCCCGAGAAGCGCGCCAGGATGGGCGACATCATCCGGGCCGCGATCCTCGAGACCGGCTACACGGGCCTCGGCACGCTCGAGTTCCTCATGGACGAGCGCGGCGAGCTCTACTTCATGGAGATGAACACCCGCGTCCAGGTCGAGCACCCGGTCACCGAGATGGTGACCGGCGTCGATCTGGTCGCGCAGCAGATCCTCGCCGCCGCCGGCGAGCGCCTCACGCTGCCGGACACGCGCCCGTGGAGCTTCCGCGGCCACGCGATCGAGTGCCGGATCAACGCCGAGGATCCGCGCTCGTTCGCGCCGTGGCCGGGGCTCATCACCGAGTACCACTCGCCGGGCGGCGTCGGGATCCGCGTCGACTCCGGCGTGTACGGCGGCTTCCGGGTGCCGAGCTCGTACGACTCGCTGGTGGCCAAGGTGATCGCGCACGGCTCGACCCGGGCCGAGGCGATCGCGAGGCTCCGGTGCGCGCTCGACGAGTTCATCATCGGCGGCATCCGCACGAACATCCCGCTGCACCAGGCGCTGCTGCGGGATCCGGACGTCATCGCGGGCAACATCTCCACGCACACGATCGAGCGCGTGGTCTCTCAGGGCTTCTGACCGCGACGCACCGGCGCCTGCCCCGCCGGGGTCGGCCCGCGCCGCCGTGACGCGCGCGGCCGCCCCTCGGCGACGGCCGCGACGGAGCGCGCCTCAGGTGCGAGCGCGCGTCGCCGTGCGGGCGAGCGGCGCCCCCTCGCGCCGCCTGTCGACCAGCGCGCGCAGCGCGCGACGCCCGCGCTCGTCGGCGCGACGCCCGCAGCGCGGGATCGACGAATGTTGCCCGGGAGACAGGTCGGAGGTACGCCCCGGTGCTAGTTTACGTCGCCCTCTAGATCGGGTGAGCAAACCCCTTGAAATAGAAAGCATTTGTCGCGGGTATGGAAGCGAACGCTGGAGTGCAGGCTGACTTCTCTTCGTGGGTGCAGGCGACCTCCGAGGTTTCCGAGCTCGAGCTCGGAGTCCCCGGCTTCGGATACGCCGACCTCTTCGACCCGGCGAGGCTCGCCGAGCTGACGGAGCGCTTCGAGGACTACTTCCGCTCGTCGGACGAGGGCGCCTACGCGCGCTTCGACGCGTACCGCGCGTTCCTTCGGTCCGATCAGCCGGCTGCCGGCGTCGGCGACGCGGCCCGGCCTTCGCTCACGGCGGAGCAGGTCTCCGAGGCGCTGCTCGCGGCGGCGCCGTACGTCGGCCGCTTCGTGGCCAGGCTGTTCCGCGTCGAGCGCGAGGTGCAGGCGCAGATCGACGCGACCCTCGAGCGGAGCGTCCTCTGGGACTTCAAGCGCGAGTTCTCGAAGAAGCGGCTGTTCAAGCCGAGCCCCGGCAAGGCGTGGCAGGGCACGCCCGTCGAGGCGGCGCACGCGGCGCGGCGGTCGCTCGCGGCCATGGGCGCGCCTGCGAGCGTGCTCGACAGCGGCTCCGCCGCGGAGGAGCTCGCGATCGCGCGCGCGACGCTCGCGCTGATCGAGGTCGACGAGATCGCGCGCAAGGCGGCTAAGGCCGGCGGCGCGCGGTGGACGGACGAGCTCCGCGGGCGCGCGGCGAAGGCGCGCGCCGCGCTGCGGGAGGACCCGGCGCTCGCGGAGCGCGTGGCGCAGGCGGTCGCCATCGCGGGCGACGAGCCCACGGAGGCCGAGGACGCGGCGGTGGTCGCGTTCGCGCTCGACGCCCTCGAGGCGTGGCTCGCGGCGCGCCGCGCGGACGAGCACGACCCGGCGCGGCGCTGGCCGACGCTGAAGGCGCCGCGCACGCTCGACTACCAGGCGCTCGTGCAGCTCCATCGCAAGCACGACGCGAGCGGCGGCAGCTCGGCCGAGCTCCTCGTCGGCCCGGAGCACCACCGGCGGGATCGCGACGGCTTCGCGCTGACCGACCGGCGCGCCGGCCCCCGCGAGGTCGAGAGCCAGGTCGACTACTGCCTGCTCTGCCACGATCGCGACAAGGACTCGTGCTCCAAGGGCCTGCGCGACAACAAGAGCGGGGCGATCAAGTCGAACCCGCTCGGCGTCGAGCTCCACGGCTGCCCGCTCGACGAGAAGATCAGCGAGATGCACACGATGCGCGGGAAGGGCGAGTCGATCGCCGCGCTCGCGCTCGTCTGCCTCGACAACCCGATGTGCCCCGGCACCGGCCACCGCATCTGCAACGACTGCATGAAGGCGTGCGTCTTCCAGAAGCAGGATCCGGTGGACATCCCGCAGATCGAGACCGCGGCGCTCACCGACGTCCTGTCGCTCCCGTGGGGCCTCGAGATCTACGGCTTCCTCACGCGGTGGAACCCGCTCGACGCGCTGAGGCCGCACGCGCTCCCGTACAACGGGAAGAACGTGCTCGTCGTCGGCCTCGGCCCGGCCGGCTACACGCTGGCGCACCACCTCACGCGGCAGGGCTTCGCGGTCGCGGCGATCGACGGGCTCAAGATCGAGCCGCTGCCGGTCGAGCTCACGGGCGACGAGGCGCGCCCGCCGCGGCCGGTCCGCGATTTCAAGCGCCTCTACACCGAGCTCGACGAGCGCGTCCTCCTCGGCTTCGGCGGGGTCAGCGAGTACGGGATCACCGTGCGGTGGGACAAGAATTTCCTCACCGTGCTCTACGTCACGCTCGCGCGGCAGCGCCTGCTGCGCATCTACGGCGGCGTGCGGTTCGGCGGGACGGTCGATCTCGACGACGCCTTCCGGCTCGGGTTCCACCACGTCGCGATCGCGGCGGGCGCGGGGCGGCCGACGATCATCCCGCTCAAGAACAACCTCGCGCGCGGCATCCGCAAGGCCTCGGACTTCCTGATGGCGCTGCAGCTCGCCGGCGCCTACAAGCGCTCGGCGCTCGCGAACCTGCAGGTGCGCCTGCCCGCGGTGGTGATCGGCGGCGGCCTGACAGCGATCGACACCGCGACGGAGCTCGCTGCGTACTACGTCGTGCAGGCCGAGAAGACGGCGGACCGGCTCGACGCGCTCATCGCCGAGCGCGGCGAGGCGGCCGTCCTCGCGATGTTCGACGAGGAGGAGCGGGACTTCCTGACCGAGCAGCGGCGCCACGCCGAGGAGATCCGCGACGAGCGCGCGCGCGCCGCGCGCGAGGGGCGGCCGCCGCGGTTCCAGGGGCTCGTCGACGCGTGGGGCGGCGTCTCGCTGGTCTACCGCAAGCGGCTCATCGACTCGCCGGCCTACCGGCTGAACCACGAGGAGGTCGCCGCGTCGCTCGAGGAGGGCATCCGCTACGTCGAGAACCTCGCCCCTGTCGAGGCGGTGCTCGACGAGCGCGGGTGCGTCTCGTCGCTCGTGTTCGATCGCCAGGCGATCGTGGACGGCAAGTGGCGGAGCACGGGCGAGGTGGTCACGATCCCCGCCCGCACCGTGTGCGTCGCGGCGGGGACGAGCCCCAACGTCACGTACGAGAAGGAGCGCCCGGGGTCGTTCGCGTTCGACAAGTGGCGGCAGTTCTTCCAGCCGCACCGCGCCTACGTCGGCGAGGACGGCCAGCTCAAGGTCGAGCCGGCCCCGGCGCGGGAGGGCTTCTTCACGAGCTACAACGACGGCGAGCACGCGGTGAGCTTCTACGGCGACAACCACCCGCACTACGCGGGGAGCGTCGTGAAGGCGATGGCGAGCGCGAAGGACGCGTACCCGTCGGTCGTCGCGCTGTTCCAGCGCGACATCGCGCGGCTCGGCGAGGAGCCGCAGCCGGCGCGCGACGCGCGGCGGCGCGACCTGTTCGCCCGCCTCGATCACGACTTCGTCGCGGTGGTCGAGCGCGTCGAGCGGCTGACGCCGACGATCGTCGAGGTGGTCGTGCGCGCGCCCGCGGCGGCGCGGAAGTTCGAGCCGGGGCAGTTCTACCGGCTGCAGAACTACGAGGTGAGCTCGCCGGTGATCCGCGGGACGCGGCTCGCGATGGAGGGGCTCGCGCTGACGGGCGCGTGGGTCGACAAGGAGAAGGGGCTGCTCTCGCTGATCGCGCTCGAGATGGGCGCGTCGTCGCGGCTGCTCGCGGCGCTGCGCGCGGGCGAGGAGGTCGTCGTGATGGGGCCGACCGGGACGCCGACGGACATCCCCGAGGGGGAGACCGTGCTGCTCGCGGGCGGCGGGCTCGGCAACGCCGTGCTGTTCTCGATCGCGAAGGCGCTCAAGGCGCGCGGCGATCGCGTCATCTACTTCGCCGGCTACCGGCGGGGCGAGGACCTCTTCAAGCAGGACGAGATCGAGGTGGCGACCGATCAGGTCATCTGGTGCACGGACGGCGGCGCGGAGGTCCCCCCGCGGCGCCCGACGGATCGCCATTTCCGCGGCAACATCGTCCAGGCGATGCGGGCCTACGCCGAGCGGCAGTTCGGCGGCGAGCTCGCGAGCCTCTCGGAGGTCCGGCGCATCATCGCGATCGGCTCGGACAAGATGATGAACGCCGTGCGCGAGGCGCGGCACGGCGTGCTGGCGCCGCACCTCGATCCGAAGCACGTGGGCATCGCGAGCATCAACTCGCCGATGCAGTGCATGATGAAGGAGGTCTGCGCGCAGTGCCTCCAGCGGCACGTGGATCCGGAGACGGGCAAGGAGACGCTGGTCTTCTCGTGCTTCAACCAGGACCAGCCCATCGACCACGTCGACTTCAAGAACCTCGCCGCGCGTCTCCGGGCGAACACGGTGCAGGAGAAGCTGTCGAACGCCTGGCTCGATCACCTGCTCGCCGAGCGCCCCGAGCTGCGGCACGTGTGATCGCGGCGCGGTCGGCGCCGTCGCCCGCGGGCGCACGGCCGGCGCCGTGCGGCCGCGCGCGACGCGCCGTCGCGCTGGCGGCCGCCGGTCGCGCGGCCGGTCAGGTCAGCTACCGGTCGGCAGCTTGATCTTCGGCTCCTTGGGGTGGCGCCGGTACAGCAGGATCGTCCGGCCGAGGGTCTGCGCGAGCTCGGCGCGGAGCCGCTCGGACAGGGACTCGGCGACTTCTCCGATGTCGTCGGGGCACTCGGTGCCCAGGCGTACCTTCACGAGCTCGTGACGCTCCAGCGCCGTGTCGACGGCCGCGACCACGCCGTCGGTCAGGCCGGCCTTGCCGAGCTGCACGACCGGGTCGAGGTGATGCCCCAGCGCCCGGAGGTGGCGGCGCTGCTTTCCTGTGAGATCCAAAGCGTTCGGCCTTTCTTGGGCGCCGCGCCGATCGGGTCCGTGCCTGGACCGCCATCTCGCGGGCGCGCCGGGTCATACCGGCCCCCAGGCAAGAGGAAAAGGGGCGGGAGCGCCGCGCAGGCGCCGCAGGCCAGCCGGCGCGACGTATGGGTGGGCGAATGGGGGTGAATGTGCGATGGTTCTCGGCTTCGGCGCGAGCGGGTGGGGCGTTGTCGTCCGGCGCGCGTCGGTGCGGTCGGTGCGGTCGGCGTGGTCGGCGAGGGAGCGGAGCGCGCTGTCTCGGGTGTCGCGCGTCGCGCGGGGTTTTGCTTGACGTGGCCGCGCAACAGGAATCCCCTGGATCTAGTGGCCGGCGTATCGACGGGGGCTCGAACGCTCGGATCGACGGCAACATGGGCTCATCGAGCGAGCGAGAGGCGGTACCGGCGCAGGACGTGGATCTCCCTCGTCTGGACGAGGCGGCGGACCCGATCGAGCTCACGGTCCACGACGAGGTGAGCCCCTGCCCGTACCTCCCGGACGCCGAGGCGCGGATGCCGCTCCGGGTGCCCATCCGGCCGCTCACGCGCGCGGAGTTCGACCGGAGGCTGGCCGCGGGCAACCGTCGTCACGGCAAGCTGCTCTACCGCACCCAGTGCCCGTCGTGCCGCGCGTGCGAGCCGATCCGGATCCTCGTGCGCGACTTCGCCCCCGGGCGCACGCAGCGCCGGGTGCTCCGGCGGGGCGAGCAGGTGGTCGACGTCGAGATCGGTCCGCCCGTGACCACGCGGGAGAAGGTCGCGCTGTACAACCTGCACAAGCACGGCCGGGGGCTGATGCGTGACGACGGCCCCCTCGGCGCGGCGGGCTACGAGGCGTTCCTCGTGGACAGCTGCTGCGAGACGTTCGAGATGCGCTACCGCGTCGGCGGGCGCCTCGTCGGGGTCGCCGTCGTGGATCGCGGGCTGGATTCGCTGTCCGCTGTCTACTCCTTCTACGATCCCGAGCTCGAGCCGCTGAGCCCCGGCGTCTTCTCGATCCTGAAGCAGATCGAGCTGTGCCGCTCCTGGGGTCTCCGGTACCTCTACCTCGGCCTCTACGTCGAGGAGTGCTCGCGGCTGGTCTACAAGGCCCAGTACCTGCCGCACGAGCGGCTCATCGACGGCCGCTGGCAGCGCTTCGACAGGCCCGCGCCCGCGGCGCCGTGACGCGAGCGCGCCGCGGCGCCGGGCAGCGCTTCGACCGGCCTGCGCTCGCGGCGCCGTGACCGCGGCGCCGTGACCGCGGCGCGCCGCTGGATTTCGCGAGCGCTCCGTTTCAAGAACGTGTCAAGAACGTGCCCATGTGGAACCGCGCCCTGGCGTTCACTTCCTGCGCTGTGCTCTCGGCCCTGCTCGCCGTCGCGTGCGGCCAGACGAGGCCGATCTTCGACCGTGGCGCCGGGGGCGCCGGCTCGTCGGCCAGCGGGGAAGGCGGAGCGGGCGGTGGGCCGGCCGGTGACGGCGGTGGCGGTGCGGCCGGCGACGGTGGCGGGGCAGGGTAGGGGGCGCCGTATCGCCCGCGCCCGGTTGTGTCCCCGCATCGCCGAGCCTAGACCGCTCGCGTGCATCCGCTCGCAGAGAAGGTCCTCGCCCGCGACACGCGCGCGACGGCGCGGGCCTGCAGGCTCGCCGACGATCGCGCCGGCGATCATGCCGCGATCCTGAAGGATCTCTTCCCCCACACAGGCCGCGCCTGGATCCTCGGCGTCACGGGCAACCCGGGGGCGGGCAAGAGCACGCTCACCGACAGGCTGATCGGCGCCTTCCGGAAGCAGGACCGCCGGGTCGCCGTGGTGGCCGTCGATCCCACGAGCCCGTTCACCGGCGGCGCCATCCTCGGCGATCGCATCCGCATGCAGGCGCACTTCGGCGATCCCGACGTGTTCATCCGCTCGCTCGCGACCCGGGGCGCGCTCGGCGGGCTGTCGCGCTCGGCGATGGATGTCGCGCGGGTGCTCGACGCCTGGGGCGCCGACGTGATCCTTGTCGAGACCGTCGGGGTCGGGCAGGACGAGCTCGAGATCACGCGCATGGCGCACACCACCCTTGTCGTCGCGGCGCCCGGGATGGGCGACGAGGTGCAGGCCATCAAGGCGGGCATCCTGGAGTGCGCCGACGTCTTCGCCGTGAACAAGGCCGACCGGGACGGGGCCGACACGGCGGTGCGCGACCTGGAGCTCATGATCGCGCTCGGCGGCGAGGTGGCGAAGGCCTCGGGGCGGGCGCGCGGACACAGCGCCGCGGCGCTCCACGCCCGCGCGGCGGGCGCGGCAGCTCCGCTCGGCGGGCCGTCCGAAGGGCCCTGGGTGCCAGCGATCGTGCGGACGGTCGCCACGCGCAACGAGGGCGTGGCGTCGCTCGTCGAGCAGCTGGAGGGGCACCGGGCCTGGCTGTTCGGGACCGAGGCCGGCGCGGCGCGCCGGGAGGAGCGCCTGCGCGAGGCGATGCACGTGCAGCTCCGCGACGCGCTCACCGACGCCGCCGTCGTCGTTCTCGGGCCCGCGCTCGAGGCGGCGGTGCATGCCGTCGCGCGGCGCGAGATCGACCCCTACACGGCGTCGGAGCGGCTGGTCGAGGCGTTCCGCGCTGGCGCCATCACCCCAGGCGCCGGAGCTTGAGCACGGCCGGGGCGGGCACCGGGGCCTGGGCGCGGCCGCGCCGGGCGCTGCCTGACGAGCTCATGCACAGCGCTGTCGATCGGGCCCGCCTCGCCCGGAGCGCCGCCACGCTCCGCGCTCGTGCTCTCCGGGCCATGGCTGCTCGGGAACGTTCGTCGGATACAGCCTATCTGAGGCACCGATCCAGCGCGTCTCTCTCTCCCTTGCAGGCGATGTCCCACTTGTAGTCACGACAGATACCGGTGTCGTCCTCGCACGCGAGGAGCTCGTCGTACCTGTCGAGACAGCCGCGGCGATCCGCGTCTTCGTACCTGTAATCGTAGCGATCGAGGCACTCGTCGTACTCGCGATCGCTGCACCCCTCGCAGTCGCACTTGTAGTCGCAGAGATCGCTCTCCAGGCTGCCGCACCCGGCGGTGAAGAGGCACGTGAGAGCGACGATCAGGTGCAAAGCCTTCATCGCGTGAGTCTACCCTGCGCCCTCGGCGCCAGGGCAATAACAATAACCAGCTCGCGGCGGGGGGCGCGCCGCGCAGCGATGAGCCGGGCTGGCCTTCTCCGCGCCTCGCCTCGACGAGGTCGACTCGCCACCTGCGCAGCGCGGGTGGCGGCGCTCACGGCTGCGCGTCGCGGCGGCGAGGCGGGCGCGGCGGCTTGCGCCCCACGTTCTCCGCGCGAAACGCGCTGGGGCACGCGTCGCTGATCCCGCAGCCTCCGCACGCCGGCTTCCTGGCGAAGCAGATGCGGCGGCCGTGGAAGACCAGTGTGTGGGACAGCATATCCCGGTCACGCTGCGGGAAGAGCGCCCCGAGATCGCGCTCGATCTGCTCCGGCTTGTCGCTCTTCGTCCAGCCGAGCCGCTGCGCCAGGCGCTGCACGTGGGTATCGACCACCACGCCTTCCGGCGCTCCGAAGGCGACGCCGAGCACAACATTCGCTGTCTTGCGCCCGACGCCAGGCAGCTTGACGAGCTCGGCGAGCGTCCTCGGCACCTCGCCGCCGTGACGCTCGATGAGGCCCCGCGCGAGCCCCACGATGTTCCTGGCCTTCTGGTTGAACATGCCCATCCCGAGCCGCCGGAGGAGCGCGGCGATCTCGGCGGGCTCGGCGCCGGCGAGCGAGCGGGCGTCGGGGTAGGCGCCGAACAGGTGCGGCGTCACCTTGTTGACCAGCACGTCCGTCGTCTGGGCGCTCAGCACGGTCGCCACGAGCAGCTCGAACGCCGATCCGTGATCGAGCTCGCAGTGCGCGTCCGGGTGCAGCGCGCGCAGCTTCGCGAACGTGGCCTCGGGCGGCGTGCTCGGCCGCGCGCGCGCCGGCGGAGCCGCGGCGGTGCTCGGCCGCGCGCGCGCCGGCGCCGGCCGAGCCGCGGCGGCGCTCGGCGCGGCCGCCCTGCGCGGGGCCGCGGCGGCCCCGGGCGGGCGGCGCGCGCTCCGCCCTGCGGGAGCCGCGCCCTGCGCGGGGCCGCGCTGCGATGTCTCAGCTGACGAAGGCGCGCTTCCGCGTCTCATGCTCATCGAGGAGCTTCTCGACGCTCGCGAGGGCGTTCTCCACCGACTCCTGCACCATCTGCAGCACCGTCGTCGCCGAGCCCTTCAGCGCCTCGTAGTAGCGCTGCCGCTCGGTCGAGTGGATGATCGACGGGGGCAGGCCGGTGCGGAGCAGCAGCATGTTCATGAACAGCCTCGCGACCTTGCCGCTGTCGTTCGGGAACGGATAGACCCGGAGCAGATCGTAGTGCGCGCGCGCCGCGATCCGGATGCCGTTCCGCGTCTTCCGCGTCTCGGGGTCGTTAAGCCAGTCGATGATCTGCCGCACCTTGTAGGCGATCTTGTCCGGCGGCGCGTACTCGTGGAAGTAGAGCCGGTGCTGGGGGATATCCTTGCGGTATTTCACCGTCTTGATGTCCCCCTCCTCCGGATGGAGGATCAGGTACAGCTTCTTCACGCAGTCGATGGTGACCGGCGCCCGCTTGTTCTCGCCCTGCTCGCGCACATAGGCAATGGCCTCCTTGTGGCGCCGGATGTCATCGTACGTCGGCTGAAGGCTCGAGTCCGTCACGAGCGGCGCCGGACCGCTGAGCGCCGCGCGTAGCTCGTCGAACGTGTAGACAACGCCCTCGAGCGCGCTGTCGTGGTAAATCCACGACATATCGAGGCTGTCGATGTAGCGCCTCCGGAAATCCTCCGTTTGCGCGTTCAGCCGCTGCTCGATGATCGCGCTGCGCTCCTCGATGGTGGCCCGCCGCGGGGGCGGCAGCATCGGCAGCGGTAGCGTGACGACCCGCGGCGGCTCCCGGAGCGGGACGCGACCCGGCCGGCGTTCGATCGCCGCCGCGCCCTTCCCCTTGGCCCCGCCCGGCCGCACGCTCTTCCTCTCGGAAACGGGCCTGTCGCTGGCGCGCTGCGGCCTGTCGCTGGCGCGCTGCGGCCTGTCGCTGGCGCGCTGCGGCTTGTCGCTGGCGCGTTGCGGCCTGTCGCTGGCGCGCTGCGGCTTGTCGCTGGCGCGCTGCGGCTTGTCGCTCGTCCGGCGCGGGCGCTCCGCCTCGACCGGCGCGGCCTGCTCCCTTCCGTCCCTGAGCTTCAGCCGTTCCTTGAGCTTCGGCTCCTCGACGGACCTCAGCTTCTTCTTCTTCCGGAGCTTCGTGGGCTCGGCCGCCGGCGCCGCGAGCACCCGCTCGGAGCGCGCGGCGACCTTCCTCCGGAGAAGCCTCGGCTTCGCGGCCTTGACCCGCGCGAGCCTCGGCTTCGTCGCCTTGACCCGCGCGAGCCTCGGCTTCGTCACCTTGGCCCGCACGACCCGCTTCTTCGCGGCCTTCGCGCTCCGCGCCCGCCCGGCGGCCGCCCTCGGCTTCGCCGCCCTCGGCTTCGGCTTCGCGGCCCTGGCCCGCGTCACCCTGGCCTTCGCGACCCTGGCCCGCGCGGTCTTCGCCCGCGTCGCCTTGGCCTTCGTCGCCCTGGCCTTCGCCGCCCTCGCCTTGACCTTTGTCGCCCTGGCCTTCGCCCTGGCCTTGGTGGTCCTCAGCTTGGCGGCGGCGCGCGTCGACCTCGCCTTCGTCTTGGCGGCGGTCTTCCTCGCCTTCGCCGCGCCGGTCCGCTTCGCGGCGGCGCGCGTCGACTTCTTCGCCTTCGCGGCCGCCGATTTCTTCCTGGCGGTCGTGCGGGTCGCCCGCGCCGGTGTGCGCGTTGCCTTGCGCCGCGCCGGGGCCGCCGGTTTGCGGGTGGTTGCCCGTTTTGTCGTCGCTTTCCGGCGCTTTGCCGCCTTCACGGCCGAGGTACGTCGCGCAGCAGGACGAGAGGCCACGGCTTTCCGCTTCGGCTTGCGCGCGGTCGATCGGGCGGCGGGTTTCGCCTTCCGCGTCCGCGCTGTCGAGGCAGATCGCCTCGAGCTCGCCGCGCTCGCCTTGGTCGCTCTCTTCCGGTCTTTTTTCGAAGTTTTTCGGGTCTTCTTTGCCGCCATGGGCGTGCTTTCACACAATCGCTCAGGCTGCCCGCTGCCACGCTGCGGCGAGCTAACATACGATCCAAAGGGGCCTAATGCCGGCCCGCAGCCTAGCAATTTGGGGATTTATCCGTCAACCAGTCCGGTGCGGAAGTCTGCCGAGAGCGACTTCCCTGGGGCTGGATCGAGGCTGATCCAGCTAGCACGCGCCGCCGGACGGCGCCCGCGGCGGCGCCGCGCCGCCGGGGCAGCCCTGCGGGCGAGAGGGCGGGCTCCGGGCCGGGATCGAGCGCGCGGCGCTCAGCTGTCGACGTTGATCCCGAGCCGCTGCCGGACCGCGAAGTACTCCTCGCTGACGGCGTAGAGCAGGAGCTCCTTAAGCCGATCCTTCTGGGGCACGGCGGCGCTCGCGTCGTCCGCCGCCTTGATCATTTCCTGCGCCAGCTCGAGATCGTTGGCGAGGAGGAACCCGGCGCGGTCGGCGGTCAGGTCGATCCCGGACACCCAGCGCTTCAGGTCGATGGCGCCGGCCTGGAGGAGCTTGGTCACGATGCTCGCGAGCTGATCGCGCGCCGGCCCGACGATGATCGGGTCGAGGACCGACAGGTTCTCCATCACCGGCCCCTCCAGCTCCTTCGTGATCGGGAACGTGGGCGAGATCAGCTTGATCGCCGCGAACAGCCAGGCGCGCAGGCCGGTGCCCGTCGGCACCAGGTGGCGGAGGTACATGCCCGGCCGGTAGTAGGTGAGGTGGCGGGCGGCGATGAACGCCGCGGCCTGGGTCGGCAGCTCCATCTGGAGCGCCGCCGCGCCGAGCACGATCGCCGGCACGTGCGCGTGGAGGAACG
Organism: Sorangium sp. So ce176; assembly: GCF_051519835.1. Taxonomy (NCBI): domain Bacteria; kingdom Pseudomonadati; phylum Myxococcota; order Polyangiales; family Polyangiaceae; genus Sorangium; species Sorangium sp. So ce176. Next base: position 5,295,874 of record NZ_CP150371.1, on the reverse strand, counting down.
AGACGCCCCCGCCGTCGTTCGGGTTCTGGAACGTCAGCGGGGGCTCCAGGCCGAGCACGCCCGCGGCATAATTGAGCGTCTGCGACATCGGGTAGGGGTGGCGCGCGAGGTCGATCTGGTAGGCGAGCTGGTAGCCGAGCTCCTCGAGGGGCTGCCCATTCTTCCTCAGCACGGCCGGCTCGATGACGCCGAAGATGGCGGTCAGGAGCGGGTCAGCGTCCGGGTGGGTGAGCCCGGTCGTCCACCCCTCCTCGTCGAGCGGCTGCTGCGCGGCGGCGACGTTGTCCGGGCGCAGGCGCCGGAAGAAGCGCTCCTCGTCCGGCTCGGCCGCGTTCAGGCAGCAGAGCGCCTGGCAAAGGCAGAAGGCGGCGTCGGCCCGCTTCGTCTCGGTGTACAGCTTCCGCAGCAGCCGGTACGCGTCCGGCCGGTACGGGTTGCGCCGCAAGATCGGGAGCTGCGCCGCCACCGCCTTGTCCAGGTACTGCGCAGGGTCGCTCGCGTAGAGGCTCGCGAGGAGCTCGTTCCGCTCGTCGTTGTCCGGATCGAGCGTCTGCGCCGCCTCGCAGGCGTCGATCGCGTCGCTCATCCAGCCGAGCTTGTCCTTGTAGAGGGCGCCCAGCCGGTCGAACGTCTCGAGCATCTTCGCCGTGTCGTTCTCCTCGGTCGCCCGGTCGAGCTCGACCTTGAGCAGGCGCTCCACGTCCTCGTGGTCGCCCTTCTCGCCGCGGAGCTCGATCGCCTCCGCCAGCGCGCGGGTCAGGGACGGGTCGAGCTCGAGCACCTCGTCGTAGAACCGGGCGGCCCGGTCGAGATCGCCGAGCTGCCGCGCGCTCACGATCGCCGCTGTGTGCAGGTACTTCGCCTTCTGCCGCCGGTCGTCGATCTTGGCCGCGAGCTTCAGGACGATGTCGATGAGCTTCGACCAGTCCTTCTCCTCGCTGTAGAGCTGCATCAGCTTGGTGAGGATCTTCCGGTCGTCCGGGCGCTCGTCGAGCGCGGCCACGTAGCTCTTCGCGGCGCGCGTCCGGTCGCTCAGGTGCGTCGCCAGCAGGTCGCCGATCTCGAGCAAGAGCGCGCTCCGCTCGTCGCCGGCCACCACGTCGAGCCGCCGGTGCTTGAGGCGCACGACCTCTTCCCAGTCCCCCTTGGCCTCGAAGACCCTGGAGAGCAGGGCGAGCGGGGCAGGGGACTCCGGGAGGAGATCGGCGGCCTCGTTCAGCGGCTCGACCGCGCCGCCCGGGTCGCCGGCCGCGAGCCTCGCCTCGCCGAGCCGCAGCAGGGCGTCCGCCCGCTCCTGCTCCGGGAGGCCGGCGCCGAAGCGCCCCACGAGCCCCTCGTAGAGCTCCGCGGCCTCCCTGGCCCGGCCCGCGTCGAGGTTGACCTTCGCGGCGCGCGAGATCGCCGCCGGATCGTCGGGCGCGAGCGCCAGCAGCGCCTGCACGGTGCCGATCGCCTTGCCGCTCGATCCGCTCTTGCTGAGCGCGTCGACGTAGCGGAAGAGCAGCTTGAGCCCCTGCTCCCTCGGGAGCGCGTCGACCCGGTTCGCCAGCGACTCGTAGTGCCGCGCCGCCTCGAGGAAGCGGCCCGCCTCGAACGCGAGGTCGCCCGAGATCATGAGCCCCAGCACGCTGGTCGGGTCGAGGTCGACCGCCCGCGTGGCCGACTCCGCGGCGCGCGCGTCGTCCTTCAGGCGCTCCCGGAGCAGGAGCGCCATCTCGCCGTAGAGCCGGGCCTTCGCGAGGTTGCCCTCGGCGGCCTCGGCCTCGCGCGCGATGAGCTCGACGGCGCTCGTCGCGTCGCCCCGGGCGAGGTAGGCAGCGCGGAGCGCCGAGCTCGCGCCCGCGCTGTGCGGCTGCGCGTCGAGGGCCATCTTGTAGCGCTCGATCGCCCCGTCCCGGTCGCCCTTCTCCTCGAGCATCTTCGCCGCCCGGATCCAGAGATCGGCCCGGCTCTCCGCGGTCTTGGCCGTCGTCGCGAGCGACTCGATGGCGCTGAGCGCCGCCGCCGCGTCGCCTGTCGCGGCCCGGACGTGCGCCAGCGACTCGAGCGCGCCGGCGTGGTGCGGGTCGATCGCGAGCACCCGCTCGTACGCCTTGCGGGCGCGCTCGGGCGAGCCGATCTGCTCGAGCAGCACGCGCCCCATCGCGAGCAGGATCTCCTCGCGGCGCTTGTCGTCGGCGACGATGCCGAGCTGCCGCTCGTAGAGCGCCACCACGTCCTCCCACCGCTCGAGGGCGCGGTAGTGCCGCCCGAGCGCGGCGAGCGAGCCCTCGTGCGCGCCGTCGATCCGGAGGATCGCCTCGAGGGCCTCGGCCGCCTTCGCGTGGTCGAGGAACTCCTCGTCGTAGAGGCCCGCGATCCGCTCGTGGAGGTTGATCTTCTGGCGCGGCGTGGCGCTGACGTCGATCTGCCGCTCCAGGTTCCGGAGGAGCTCCTTGTAGCGCCCGGCGCGGCTGTAGATACGGTCGAGCCCGCGCAGGGCGGTGAGGCTTGTCGGATCGAGCTCGAGCGCCGCCTCGTAGCGGCGCGTCGCCTCGCTCAGATCGCCGAGCCGGTCCTCGTAGAGCTCGGCGAGCTTGCACATCGCCTCGACGCGCTCCTCGCCCCGCAGCGCCTCCGCGCGCCGCTCGAGGATCTTCGCGTAGCCGGCGTGGTCCTCGGCGCGCCGGTAGATCCTGAGCAGCGCGTCGCACGTCCTCGCGTGCCCGGGGTCCTCGGCGAAGATCTGCTCGTACAGGTCGCGCGCGCGGCCCGCGTCGCTCAGCTTCGTCTCGAGGAGCTCGGCGGCCGCGGCGCGGAGGTCGCGCGCCTCGCCGGGGGTCGCGGCGCGGTCGGCCCGCGAGAGCAGCACCTGGACGAGCTCCTGCCACTGCTGGGCGCGGCGGTAGACCTGCGCGAGCCCCTCCAGCGCCTTCTCGTTCGCCGGGTCGAGCCCGAGCACGAACTGGAAGCACGGGATCCCGAGGTCCGCCCGCGCGACCTTCTCCGCGTACCAGGGCCCGAGCCGGTTGAAGAGCGCGATCTTCGGCTCCGGGGCCATCGCCTCGTCGGTGCTCGCCTGGCTCAGGATCTGGAGCGCCTCGGCCCATATCTTCATGTCGCTGCCGGCCGCGCGCTCGAGGTCGACGGCGTACGCGTCCTGCTCGGGGTCCTGGGCGAGCGCCTGGGCGAACGCGAACACCCCCTGGTCCTTGTCGTCGAGCTCCCGCACGTAGAGGTGCCCGATCGCGTTCATCGCCCGGGCGCGCTCGCCCGCGCTCTCGGCCTTCTCGCTGCGCTGGAGGAGCATCTCCACGAGCTCCTCGTGCTTGCCCAGCGCCTTGCGGAGCTCCTCGAGCGCGCTGAACGCGATGTCGTCGCCGGGATCGCGCTCGAGCAGGCCCGCGTAGATGGCCTCCGCCTTGTCGTGGAGCTCGCCCTTCTCGTAGATCCGGGCCGCCCGGAAGCGCAGGAGCTTCTTCGCCGCGGCCGCCTCGGCGCCGGCCTCGCCCGCGTCGGCCTGATCGGCGGCCATCGCGAGCGCCTCCGCCACGCGCCCCGGGGGGGCCCCCTGGTCGACTGTCGCCTCGACCGCGAGCGCGAGATCCGCGTCGGTCGGGCTCGCGACCAGCCGATCGATGAGCTCGTCGAGCTGCGCCTCGCTGATCGTCGCCCCCTTCTGCGGCGGCCTGCCGAGCAGCTCGACCGCGTCGAGCGCCGCGCGCGCCTCCCTCGGCCGGGCGTCGGCCGTCTTGGCGAGCAGGCGCGCCGAGAGCTCGTCGACGTCCTTGCCGACCCACCCGCGCGGCGCGGCCGCGCTCGGCGCGGGAGGCGGCTCGGTGAGGTGCGCGACGGCGACGTCGACCGCGGCCGCGCCGGAGAACACGGGCTTGCCCGTGAGGAGCTCGAAGAGCAGCACGCCGAAGGCGTAAAGATCGCTCGGCGGGCCCGCGGCCTCGCCGCGCAGCTGCTCGGGGTTCGCGGTCCTGACGAGCTCAGGGCTCGACCACCCGGCGCCGAGCCGGTCGCCGCCCACGTCGACGAGGACGGGCAGCGGCTGCCCGTCCTCGTCGCGGGCGACGATGACGTTCTCCAGCTTGAGCGCGCCGTGGACGAGGCGCTGGGCGTGCAGCGCGGCGAGCCCGCTCAGGATCCCGAGGAGCAGCGGCCTGGCCTCGTTGATGTGGAGCGGCCCCGACCGCGCGAGGCGCGCCGAGAGCGGCAGCCCGTCGATGTGCGTGTACGCCACGAACGCGCGGCCGCCCACGAGCCCGGCCTCGACGCCGCTCGCCAGGTTCTCGTGGCGCACCTGCCCGGCCAGGCGGACGTGGGTGAGGAACCTGCGCACCGCCCGGCTATCGCGCGTCGCCTCGCGCCGGAGCACCTTGAGCGTCCGCGGCTCGGTGCCCCGGGTCGCCGCGTAGACGAGGCCCCGCGGTCCCTCGCCGATTTTTCTCGTGATGACGAAATCCCCGAACGTCTCGCCGGCCGCGATCTCCTCGGGCAGGCTGAGCCCCTGGGCGCCGAGGGCGCGGACGCGGGCGTCGACCTCGGCGCGCGAGGCGATGACGGCGTCGATCAACGCCTCGATGGCATCGACCTCGACGCAATGGTCCGTGAGCGCGCGTGCGAAGGAGGCCTTGGAGGCGCCGCCGCCGATGTCGGCCGGGTTGAAGCCGAGGAGGTCGGACGACAGGGCCATCATTTCATCAAGCGAGAAGAGGCGCTCGAGCTCGCCTCGGACGATATCAATGGACATGGGTCTCCTCGGGCCGAGCCCTCGTGCCGGCGTGCGCGCGGCGCTGCGGACCTGCCGGACGGCGGGCGTGCGTCATGCTAGCGAAGCTTGCGGCGCCATGCGACCTTCGACGACGTCCGGTGTCGCTGGCGGCGCAGGTGGTGGTCGCGGCGCGGACGCGCGCGACGTGCCCGCTGCGGTCGACCGGGACACCTTCAGCAGGGCGCGCGGCGCTGCGCGCGCAGCGCCGGCTGGCTGACCGGGCGAGCGCCGGTGGGAGTCAACGCGGAGTTGCAGGAACGTTGGAGGAAAGTTGACAAGATTGCCGGTGACGTGCGAGCGGATGTCTGTGCGTCGAATAGCGCAGTTCCTGGAGCGGACCCTCCCCATCGCGGTGCTGATCGTGGCGGTGGTGGGCGCTCCGATCATGATCTTCTCGCCTCACGGCCTGCCGCGCCTGCGGGAGCTCGAGAGAGAGCTCGCCGACGTCGAGGAGGAGAACGCCGAGCTCGGGAGGCAGATCGAGGCGCTCCGCGGCAGGGTGGCGCGCCTCCGCGACGACCCGACCGCGGTGGAGCGGATCGCCCGCGACAACCTGGGTCTCGTGAGGCAGAGCGAGGTTGTCTTTCAGTTCTCCCGCTGAGGACTCGAGGCTTCGCCGCCCTCTCCGAGGGCTGTTGTCGGATCGATCACCACGGCTCCTCCGGGGGCGCCCGGCGTGATCACGTGAGCTCGCCCGGCGGGCACCCTCGCGCCGCCGGCCGCCGGGCTTCCCTGGCGCGGCGCGATGCGTGAGGCGCGCTCGCGCACGCGACCTGCCCGTTCATCCCGCGCGCGCTCCTTATAGAAGGATCTGCCGACCGGCGTCCCGAGGCCCCGGCGCCGCTCGCGACAGCGCGCCGCGCGCTGGCAGCGTCCTTTCTGGTATCGTGGCGCGAGTGTCGCTAGACCTGGGCCGCCTCCTCATCTCCGCCGGCGCCGTCTCCAAGGCTGAGGTCGAAGCCGCCCTCTTTGTGGCGGTCCTGCGGGGCATCTCGTTCCCTCGCGCCCTCATCGATCGCGCGGCGATCAGCGAGCGCGCCCTGGAGGAGGAGCTCGATCGCCGCGGCGGCCTCGCGTTGCGGCAGGTCGTCGGCGCCCGCGAGCTCGTCGCGCGCCTGCCGCGCGCCATGTGCCGCCGCCTCGGCGCCGTCCCGATCCGCGTCGACCCCGGCGTCGGCACCGTCGACGTCGCCGCCGCCGATCCGCTCGATCGCCACATCGCCGACGAGTTCAGCTTCCACCTGGGCGCGCCGGTGCGGATCGTCCGCGCGCCGATCACGGCGATCGAGGAGGCGATCCGCGCCCTGGAGCTCGACGAGCGCGAGCAGGTCCCGGTCCGCTCGCGCCGGGCAACCCCGGCATTCCCGCACGGCGCGCCGCAGTCGACCATCCCGCCGCCGCCGTCGTCCGAGGTGCCGATCCCGCTCATCCGGCGCGCCTCGGTGCCGTCCTTCGACGAGCCGATCCTGGCCGAGCCGGAGGTCACCCCCGCGGGTCGCCGTGGCCGGGCGCACAACGGTCACGCCTTGCTGGCCGACGCGCCCCCGGCGCAGGAGGACCCCATCCTGCCGCTCCGCCACGCCAAGGCCGCGCCCGTCGCGCGCGCCTCGTCCTCCTTCTCGTCCGCCGCCCGCCGCCCGCTGGACGCCGAGCCCGGCGCGGGCGGGGCCGCGATGCGCGCCCGGGCGACAGAGCCGCCTGCCGTCTCGTTCCCGCCGCCCCCGCCGGTCGAGATCTCCCCTCCGTTCAAGCTGCTCGCCTCGATCCTGCCCCAGAGCTCGCCCGGCCCCAGCAGCGGGTCGGAAGGCGCCGGGCGGGAGCCGGCGCCCTCGACGCGGCGCCTCGGCCGGTTGCCGCTCGACGCGGCCTCCGGGCTCGCGCCGTCGTCGGCGCGCCGGGGCTCCGCCGACGCGGAGGGCCTCTCGGCGCGCGGCGATGGCCGTCCGGAGAGCGCCGCGTTGCCGTCGAACAGGCGCTCCGGGCGGCTCCCGGCGCTGCCCCCCGCGCCCGAGCCGGAGCTCTCCGAGGCGCTCGACGACGATCCGCCGCCGCAGCCCTTCGTCGATCTGAGCGACGTCATCGACGCGCTCTACCTCGCGCGCACGCGCGACGACGTCGTCCGGCTCGCGCTGCGGGGGCTGCGCCTGCTCGCGGTGCGCGTCGCCATCTTCGCCGCGCACCGCGGGGTGTTCCGGGGCTTCGCCTGCAACGCGGAGTTCGGCGACCAGGAGGCGCTGCGGAAGCTCACCCTTCCGATGGACCAGCCGAGCGTCCTCGCCACGGCGGTGGCGACCCACCTCTACGTGGGTCCTATCCCCGGCACGCCCACCCACGCCCCGCTGCTCGACGTCATGGTCAACCCGAGCCTCGACGTCGCCGCCGTCTCGGTCCAGGTCGTCGGCCGGCCCGCGATGATCCTTGTCGCCGATCGGGTCATCGACGCCTCGAGCGGCTCGCGCCGGATGGTCGAGCTCGCGCGCGCGGTCGGCGAGGCGTTCAGCCGGATCCTGTCCGCGCGCGGCTGAGCTGCCGCGCGACGGGGTCTCGACCTCGCCACCCTCGCGCGGTCGCGGCGATCCGGCGCGCGCTCCGCACCGCCGCGACGGTGCGGAGCGCGCCGCGCGCGTCGTCCTCGGCGACGCCGCCGAGGACGACGCGGTTGCGGAGCACATCGCGCGCGGAGCGTCGCTCGCTCGCGCTGCGCGCTCGCTCGCGCCCCTCTGCGGCGTGCTCGCTCGCCGAGCGTGAGCTGCAGGCGCGGATCGCGCTCGCGAGCAGCGGCCGCGGCGCGGCGCGCGTCGGGTGGAGCATGCAGAGCGCGTCGGGACGATCTCCCGAAGCCCGTCGAGGCGCGCTGGTGGAGCGCATCAGGACGATCCCCTCGAGCACATCGGCGGCGCTCGCAGGCACGTCGGGGCGATGTGGATCGCGAGCACGCGCGCGCACCTCGAGCGCCGGACGCGCCCGACGCCGGCGACGCGTGCGCGCATCGACGTCACGGCCGGCTGAGACCAGCTCGATCGGCGCCTCCTCGACGCCGCGATCACGGCGCGACAGTCGCCGCGATCTGCGACGTGCCGCGCGCGGTCGTGGACGAGCGCTGGACGCGCCAATGCTCTGAGATGAACGTTGGTCATCAAGCCGGTGGTCGCCAGCGCGCGGCGCCTCGGCTGTCGCATCGCGGTTGCATCTGCGGCGCGACAGCGCCGGTTGACGGCGCGACGCTGCGCCTTCGCTTGCCGCGGTTTCCGCGCGCGCGGCCGCGTTTCTTCGCGCCGCGCGCAGCGCCGCCGCCGCCGCCGCGTTGCAGACATGCGCGCCGCGGCTTTCATCTACGCAACCCAGGCAGGAAAATCCCGATGCTTGTCGCCGTGCAAGTGCGCGTTGCTCGAACTCAAGAGGTGTGATTTTCCAGTGTGTCTGTTCGAGTCGACCCGCTCGCATCTCGTGACGCAGGAATTTTCTCGTGAAGGGAGAACCGAGTACGCTCCGTTCGAAATTTTTTACAATCCGGAACCCTTTTTATGAACGCCGGTCAGATTTGGCTATCCGACTGAGGGTCAATTTGAGTTAAGGCATTTGGGTCTCACCGAGTTCGCGTGGACAGCGTGATTCGCCGCCCCCGAAAGGAGCCTCCAATGCATCCTGCAAAGCCGCACCAGAGCAATGTGGTCATCCGTAAGTTCGCAGTGGTGGTCGCTGGTTTGACCGCCGTTGTGGCTGGTTGCTCGGCAGACGTCGGCGACGCCAACACCGAGGCAGTCGGCACCAATCAGCTGGGATTTGACGACTTCGAGCGGAGCGTCTTCCGCGAGGCTGACAGCGGCGTCTACATTGTTAACGGGGACACGCCTGTCGTCGATATCAAGCATCTGCGCGAGTTCTGGGAGGCGCATGTGCGCGATGGTGCGCTGCTCGTCAACCAGTCAGGCCGGAGAGACGCTATCTGGACGACGGAGCAGCGGCGCGATCTCACCTACTGCGTGAGCACGAATTTCGGGAGCAGGTACGAGACGGTCGTGGCGGCGATGGAGGAGGCTGTCCGGGCGTGGGAGGAGATCGCCGACGTCGACTTCCTTCACGTGGTGTCGGCCGACTCGAGCTGCACGTCGAGCTCCAGCAGCGTCCTGTTCGACGTGAACCCCGTGAACGCGGGCGGCCAGTACCTGGCGCGCGCCTTCTTCCCCGGCCAGTCGAGGTCGACGCGGAACGTGCTCATCGACAGGACAGCTTTCGGCAGCACGCAGCCCACGCTGACCGGCATTCTCCGCCACGAGCTGGGGCACGTCCTCGGTTTCCGGCACGAGCACACCCGTCCTGAGGCCGGCACCTGCTTCGAGGACAACAACTGGCGCGCCCTCACGGAGTACGACGGAGCGTCGGTCATGCACTATCCCCAGTGCAACGGCACCGGCGACAGGACGCTCAACCTCACGTCGAAGGACATCGAAGGCGTTCAGTCGCTCTACGGCGGTCCCATCGGCGGCGGCGATGGCGGCGGCGGCGATGGCGGCGGCGGCGATGGCGGCGGCGGCGATGGCGGCGGCGGCGATGGCGGCGGCGGCGGCGGGACGCCGGTCACCGAGACGTTCAGCGGCCGTGTCGCGCGAGGGGCGTTCGATCCGGTCGGGCCGGCCGACGGGATCGAGGTCGTGCCCGGGACGACCTTCACCGTCGTCATGACCGGGACCGGAGATCCCGATCTCTTCGTGAAGTTCGGCTCTGCGCCGACGGCGAGGTCGTTCGATTGCCGGCCTTACCTCAGCGACGCCAACGAGACCTGCACGCTCGAGGTCCCCGAAGGCGAGACGAGGGCCTTCATCAAGGTGCACGGCTACACGGGCTCGACCTACGACATCGAGGTGAGCTACTCCGCCCCGGGGGAGCCCGCGGCCGGCGACGGCACCCCGACGTCGACGAGCTTCGAGGGATCCCTCGCGCGCCGGCAGACAGCGCCCCACGGGCCGATCGCCGTCGTCCCGGGCACGTCGTTCCAGGCCGTGTTGAGCGGCACCGGCGACCCCGATCTCTACGTGCGGTTCGGCGAGGAGCCCACGCTGAGCACGTTCGACTGCCGTCCTTACCTCGACGGCGCGGACGAGCTCTGCGAGCTGACCGTCCCGGAAGGGCAGTCCCAGGCCTTCCTGCTCGTGAACGCGTACGTGGCCAGCACGTACAAGGTCGACGTCAACTACACGACGCGCTGAACCGCCGGACGCGCGGACCGCAGACGGTCGAGGCGCGCGAGAGGCGCGACGGGCGAGAAGATCGCCAGGCGCGTGGAAGATGCGCGCCGCGGAGGACACCGAGGACGGCGATCGCCGCTCCTCGGTGTCGGCCGTGAAGGCTCTCACGGAGCGCCAGCCCGTCCGCGGGGGGGCTCATCCGGAGCGCCAGGACGCGGCAGCTCGATTCCCACCCACCTCGCAGGCCGTCGGCTCCGCGGCCACCTCGCCGAGGGGGAGGGAGGTGATGAACTCGTCATCCACCGACAGCGCCGCGTCGCCGAGAACAACGAACGTGTCGCGGCCGTCCTCGACGACGAGCTGGTCGCTCAGTATTTCGTGGCTGGCGGCGGCGACGTGGTCGAACAGGTGGATGCTCGGCGCTGCCTGCGCCGCCCGCCGAGCGACCCACGCCGCGACGGGGGTCACCGTCGAGCTCACCGGCGCGTAGATGGTGGCCTCGCCTGTCGGGATCCGGACGAAGCCCGACGCGAGGCCGGCGCGGCGGAGCAGCGCGGCGCCGTGCTGCGGATCGAGGATCATCCGCTTCACGACGCCGGCGGCGTCGCTGAGCGAGACGTCCGCGTAGACGAGGCGGCCCGAGGCGTCGAGCTCGGCGTACTCGCGCAGGACGCCGCCGGGCGGGAGCGCGCCGCCCGCTGCAGGGCCCCTGCTGGGCTCCGCGCGAGACGACGGGCGGGTCTCGCTGGAGAGGGTCTCCGACCCATCCGGCCGGATCCGTCGCTCGACCCGGCTCTGCGCCCCGGCGGCGCCGAAGAACGTGTAAACCTTCATCTCGGCCCTCGCGCTCGTGTCCCCCGGGAGGCAGGCGGCCGCCCCTCGAGCGACAGGATCCGCGGCCGGACGTGTCGCGCTGTCGCCACAACCCACGAGCAGGCTGCCCGTGAGCGCGACAGCGAACCGTGAGGTGCGTGTGCTCATACCCACTCTTCGCCCGCACCTCCTGTTTATTTCATGCCCGGTCTTTTTTGACGAGGCTGCCTGCCGGTCCCGCCCAGGCAGGGCGGACGGCGCGGCGGGCGCGTTCCGGGCACCGCGGGGCAGCGCGCGCAGGGGAGCGAGGGCGGCGCGGGGGGCGATGGACGTGGGCGACGCGCGGGGCGCGATGGACGTGGGCGGCGCGCGCGCGAGGAAATCGACCCCGGCGCCGCGGTGAATGATAGGCTGCACGCGCGCTCCATCCGCGGACGCCCTTGCTTGCCCATGTCGAACGAGACCCCTCCCGCTCATCGCTTCACCTGGCTGTTGGCCGCGCTGCTCGTGGAGTCGGTGGCGTTCGCCGGATGCGTTGGAGACCCGTTTCATGTAGGTGGCGGCGCCGGGGGAGGGACCGGCGGCGGTGGTGGTGAGCCGATCGGCGGCGGCGGCGCCGGGGGAGGGACCGGCGGCGGCGGCGGCGGCGGCGGCGAGCCTGTCGGCGGCGGCGGCGCTGGAGGAGACACCGGCGGGGGACTGCCCTCGATTCCGGTGACGTGGCCGGACTCGCCGACGAAACGCTGCTCGGACGGGACGATCGTGGTGGAGCAGTGCCCGGGACCGTCCGAGCCCTTCTTCGGACAGGACGGCAGCTACGAGATCGCCGTTCCCTCCTACACGGATCGCGAGGACACCGTGAGGGACTCGGTGACCGGGCTCGCCTGGGAAAAAGGGCTGGAGGACGTGACGTTCACGTTCGCCGCCGCGAAGGAGCACTGCGACGCCCTCGCCGTCGAGAACCACGGCGGCCTGACAGGGTGGCGCTTGCCGACCCTGCGCGAGCTCGTCTCGATCATCGATTTCGGCAACACGACAGCGTTCCAGGGCATCTTCGTGACGACCCCGGACAGCATCTACTGGTCCGCGACCGACGTCGCCGGCACGGACGGCTCGTTCGCGTGGGGCGTGCTCGCCAGTGACGCATCCATCGGGTACCACCCGAAGGCGGGCATGACGAACGCGCGGGCGCTGTGCGTCGGGGGCGGGCAGGCGATCCCGCCGGCCGATCTGTCGTCGTTCGGCGAGGAATGGGCGCTCGATCGCTCGACGGGGCTCGTCTGGCAGCGCCAGCACGCCACCGGGACGTTCGACTGGAGCGACGCGCTCGCGCACTGCGAGGACCTCACCCTCGCCGGCAAGAGCGACTGGCGGCTGCCGAGCGCGAAGGAGCTGCTCTCGATCGTCGATGATCGGCTGCTGGGGCCGGCGATCGATCCGCAGATCTTCTCGGGGACACCGTCGAGCATCTTCTGGTCGTCGACGCCTGCCCTCGTCAGCGCCGACAGGGCCATCGTCGTCAACTTCAACAACGGCGCGTCGCAGGACAACTCGGTCCGCGATCGGCGGCTCACGCGCTGCGTTCGCTCCGACGGGTGAGCGCGCCCCGCGCCGCCCGCGCCAGCGCGGCGCCCGCCCGATCGAGGACCGCTGCCGAGCGCGTCGAGCCCAGCCGGAGCTCGCCGCGGCGGCGCAGCCGGAGCTCGCCGGAGCGGCTCAGCCCGCGGGCTTGACGAACTTCAGGACGAAGCGGTCGCTCGTGCCCCGCTTGTCGCCGGCCACCATGGGCGAGGCGTTCCAGTCGCGCGTGTCCGTGGGGCTCCGGAGGAAGGCCGCCTCGGCCTCGAGCCGGAAGCCGGCCCGCTCGATCTCCTCGCGCACGACCTTCTGCTCGATGCGGTGGAGCGTCTTCACCTCGGCGACGCCCGTCCCGTCGCGGCCGCTGTGATCGATGATCGCGAACACGCCGCCCGGCTTGAGCGCGCGGAAGATGGCGCGGTTCATCGCGGGCCGGTCCACCTCGAGCCACACGGCGTCGTGATAGAAGAGGATGAGGAACACGGCGTCGAGATCCCGCGCCTCGGGCGGCAACGGGTCGTCGAGCTCGCGGTCGACCCGGACAACCGTCTTCATCAAGGGCTTCTTGAGCCGCTCGCTCCACGGCTTCTCCGCGAAGCGCTCGAGGACGAACCGGTTGTTCTGCCCGTAAACGATCCCTCCCGGGCCCACCGCCCGCGCCAGGAGCTCGGCCGTGTAGCCGCCCCCGGCCATGAGCTCCGCGACCTTCATGCCCGGCTGAATGCCGAAAAACGCGAGCGTTTCCGCAGGCTTCCGGCCGGCGTCGAGCGCCTTGTCGGCGTCGGCCCGGTCGGCGGCCTCCACGACGGCGCGCACGGACGCGGGCACCTCGACCGAGGTGACCTGAGACGGCGCCGGGGCGGCCGCGTCGCTCGGGGCGGGCGCGGCGGGCGCCGCGTCGGGCGTGCCGGCAGGGGCGGCGGCCGGAGCGGACGGCGCCGCGGGAGGCGCGGAGCCGCAGCCGGTGAGCGCGGCGAGGGCGAGGGCGAGGAGGGCGTGATGGCGTCGCACGCCGCGCTGCTAGCCGAGCGGGCTGAGCGACGCAAGCGGGTCGACGCCGCGCGGCGCCTCGGAGCGGGTCAGCGCAGGTGGACGACGGCGGTGCCGGCGCCCGACACGGTAACGGAGATCTGCTGCGTGCGGGCCGGGTCGACCCCCGAGGTCGCGCGCAGGTCGAAGCTGCCGCAAGGCCAGCGGTACTCGCCCGGCGCCTGCACCTCGGCGGGGCCGCCCGAGACGCGCCACGCCTCGCCCGCGTCGATGCGCAGCGCGCCCTGGCACGTCGCGGCGCCCGGAGGGGTGGGCGCGGCGGCGGCGGCGTCCGGGGCGCTCGCCGCTGGAGCCGGTCGTTGCAGCGGCACGATCGCCGCCCGCGCCGCGGCGGCGATCTGCGGCCGCGCCACGGCAGCGGCGCGCTGCGCTGCCGCGGGGTGCGCCGCGCTCAGCCGGCCCTGGCTGACGCGCACGCCGGCGAGCGCGATGCCGGCCAGCGCGGCGCACGCGATCGCCGCCGCGAGAAGGCGCTGCCGCTTGGCCCCCGCCGCCGGGATGGACACGCCGGGCGCCGAGGGCGGCGGCCGGAGGTCGTCCCGCGTCCGCTGCGCCGGGCCGAGCGCCGCCTTCACCGCCGGGGCCAGGAGCGGATCGAGCGAGCCCTCGTCGCCCGAGACCGGGGCCACGGCGTGGAATCCGCCGCTCAGGGGGGCGCTCGACGGCTCCGAGAGCGCCGCGTCGGCGCCCTCGATCGGGTCGATCCCGCCGGAGGGCGCCTGCGGCGGCGCGCCAGGGCGACGCGTCACGCGCAGGGCGAAGGGGGCGCCCTCGCCGGCGCGCGTCAGCTCGCCGCCTTCCAGATCGTCGTCGCCGAGAGGGTCGGGCGCAGGGGGGGCGGAGGTGGAGGGACCCGCAGGGCGCGACTCGGGCGGCTCCCTCAGCGCCGCGTTCACGAGGGCCGCGAGGTCCTCGGGCGCGCCGATCTCGTGGCCGGCCTCGCGCAGCGCCTCGATCGCCTCCAGCATCGCGCGGGCATCGGGGAAGCGGTCTTCCCGGCGGGGCGCGAGCGCGCGCGCGAGGAGCGCGTCGAGCGCCGGGCTCACCTCGGGACGGAGCTCGCTCGCCCGCGCCATCTGCCCCTCGCGCGCCGCCGCCATCCGCGTGGTGGCGCTGGTCCCGGGGAACGGACGCTCGCCGGTGAGCATCTGGAAGAGGACAACGCCGAGCGCGAACAGGTCGGCGCGGGCGTCGACCTGCTCGCCGTCGAACTGCTCCGGCGGCATGTAGGTCGGCTTCCCGACCAGATCGCGCCGGGCAGCGTCGCCAGCCCCGCCCCGCGTGGCGATCGCCACGCCGAAGTCCGCGATCTTCACCGCGCCGCTCAGCGAGATCAGCACGTTTCCCGGGCTCACGTCCCGGTGCACCATGAGCCGCCCCTCGGCGGCCGAGCGCTCGTGCGCGTAGCCCAGCCCCTTGAGAACCTCGGACACCACGAAGAGCGCCACCGGCACCGGAACCGCCTCCCCGCGCGCCCAGAGCCATTTGCAGAGCCGCCCGAGGTCCGTCCCGGACACGAGCTCGAGCACGAGATAGAAGTCGCCCGCTTCATCGATGCCGAAGTCGAGCACCGCGTCGATGTTGGGGTGCTCGAAGCGGGTCATCATGCTCGCCTCGGCGATGAACAGCTGCCTGAGGTCGTCGTTGCCGGCGTGCATCGGGACGATTCGCTTGATGGCGACCGGGACCTCCGCGCCGTCCGGCCCGAGCGCGACCGCGCGAAACACCTCGCCCATCCCGCCGCGCGCCATCCGCGGTCCGATGGCGTAGTGCCCCAGAACAACCCCCCTCGGTGGCGCGCTCTCCACGATGCCCGACTCTAGATGGCACCGAGGGGCGGGGTAAAGGGGCGACCGCGCTCGACCACCGGAGATCCCTGCGGTCGATTGCACAAATCGAGGCGTGGCGTTGCTGTCGTCGACGGAATTGCGCTGTCCTGGCCGCCGCCACGCGCGGCCGCGACCCGTCGGGGGCGCACACGCGGCGGTGGTGCGGGTTGCGCCGACGTGCGGCGCAGCGCGCGGCGGATGTCGCTCGATCTACGTGGGTCTGATACAAGTCCGCTCAGGACATGACGCACTCTGCCTCGACCGAGCCGACTCCCGTTGTCTTCATCACCGGCGCCTCCGCTGGATTCGGCGCTGCGATCGCCCGCCGCTTCGCTGGCCTGGGGGCCCGCTTGATCCTCGCGGCGCGCCGTCACGAGCGCCTGGAGGCGCTCGCCGACGAGCTCACGGGCAGGGGAGTGGGCCCGTCGAGCGACGGCGGGCGGGCGGGGGCCGCGGTGCACATCGTGCGGCTGGACGTCCGCGATCGGGCCGCGGTGGACCGGGCGGTGGCGGAGCTCCCGCCGGAGTTCTCGGAGGTGTCGGTGCTGGTCAACAACGCGGGAGGGGCGATCGGCCTCTCGCCGGCGCACACGGCGGATCCCGACGACTGGGAGCAGATGGTCGACACGAACATCAAGGGGCTGCTCCACTGCACCCGGGCGCTGCTGCCCGGCATGGTGGCGCGCGATCGCGGGCACGTGATCAACATCGGCTCGGTGGCCGCCGGCACGCCGTATCCCGGGAGCAACGTCTACGGGGCGTGCAAGGCGTTCGTGGCGCAGTTCTCGCTGAACCTGCGCGCGGATCTCCTCGGCAGCCGGGTGCGCGTCACCGACATCGAGCCCGGCCTGGCCGAGACCGAGTTCTCGCTTGTGCGCTTCAAGGGCGACAGCGACCGCGCCGCCGCCGTCTACCAGGGCGTGAAGCCGCTCTCGGCCGAGGACATCGCCGAGTCCGTCGTCTGGTGCGCGACGCTCCCGGAGCACGTCAACGTGAACCGGCTCGAGCTGATGCCCGTCATGCAGGCGTTCGCCGGCTTCGCGGTGAAGCGAAGCTAGCTCCACGCCGCCCAGGCGCACCCCTGGGTTCATGAGAGAGAAAACCACAGAGGCGCAGAGGGCACAGAGGAGAGAACGAGAGAGGGACAGAGATACGCCGTCTATTGATCCCCTCTGTCTCTCCTTCTTACCTCTGTGCCCTCTGCGCCTCTGTGGTTCATTCTTCTCCCCCTCACGGAGCTCACGCCTGGTGGAGCAGGAGCTCCAGGAGGCTGAGCGCGGCGCGCTTGCGGAGGCCCTCGACGGATTCGGTCGCGCCGACGCAGAGAGGACAGCCGGCCTGGTCGCAGCGGCAACCGGCGATGAGCTGCCGCGTGCGCGCGAGCAGCTCGTCGCGCTGCTCGTAGATGCGCTCGGCGAGGCCGACGCCGCCGGGCACGTTGTCGAACAGGAACAGCGTCGGATCGAAGACGCCGGCCACCTCGCCGCCGGGCGGGGGCTCCGGCGCCCGCGCCTCGCTGCCGTCCTCGAGCGTCTGGCCGATGTCGCGCGGATCGCACATGAGCGAGAGCGTCGCGACAGTCTCCAGCGCCCGCGCGATCCCGCGCAGCCCGTCGATGGCCGTCGCGCGGCCGAGGCCGAGCTCCTCGCACAGCGGCTCAGGCACCGTGAGCCAGAATGACGTCGTGTGCATCTGGATGTCAGGCAACCGCACGTCGCCGTAACCCGTGTTCTCGTGGGTGTAGAACTTGATCTTCTTGTACCCCACCACCTTCTCCACGATGCTCACCTCGCCGAACGACGCCGCCGCCCGGCCGAGCGAGGACGTCGCGCTCTCGTCGAGGATGCTCACCTTGCGGTGGGTGAGCGCCGTCGTGAAATAGTCGGGCACGACCTTCGTCACGAAGGCCTTGTGGTTCTCGTAGTCGAGCCGCTCCACCTGGTACTGCTCGCCGTCGTGCTGGTAGATGGCCTGTTCGTGGAGCATCGTCGGCGCGGCGCGCCAGTCGAGCTCCGCGAGCGTCTTGCCGTGCGCCTTGTCGATGATGACGAAGTTGTCCCAGCCCACGGAGCGCAGGCTCACGTGGTTCGCCGGGTAGGCGTCCGTGGCCCAGTGAAAGCGATCGTTCGACTCGTGGACGACCCCGTTGTCCTGGAGGAAGCGGAGCGCGGCGACTGTGTCGTCCGGCGGCATCGCCGCGTACGGCTCCCCCTTGAGGAACGGCAGCTCGAACGCCGCGCACTTGAGGTGCTGGACCAGGATCTCGGTGTTGTGCGGATCGATCCGCGCCGACTCGGCCCCTCGCTCGAGCAGGTAACCCGGGTTCCTCGCGAGGTACTGGTCGAGCGCCGCGCTGGTCGCGCACAGGACGGCGATGCTCGTCTTGCCGCGCCGGCCCGCGCGGCCGAAGCGCTGCCACGTCTCGGCGACCGACCCGGGGTAGCCGGCGCAGATCACCGCGTCGAGCTCGCCGATGTCGATGCCGAGCTCGAGCGCGTTCGTGGCCACGACGCACAGGATCTCGCCCTCGCGCAGCCCCCGCTCGACCCGGCGGCGCGTCTCCGGGAGGTAGCCGCCGCGGTACGCCATGATCGCGTCCTCGGCCCCGATCTCCTTGCCGACGCCCTCGCGCAGGTACTTCAACATGATCTCGACCGAGTTGCGCGACTGGCCGAACACCAGCGTGGGCACGCGGGCGCGCGCGAGATCCCCGGCGAGGCGCACAGCGCTCTTCAGGGTGCTGGCGCGCATGCCGAGCTCGGCGTTGACAACGGGCGGGTTGTACAGGAAGAAGCGCCGCGGGCCGCGCGGGGCGCCGGACTCGTCGATGAGCTCCATCTCGTCCTCGGCGACGCCGAGCAGGCGCGCGGCGTGCGCCCGCGGGTTGCCGATGGTCGCCGTCGCGCAGAGGAACGTCGGGCTCGATCCGTGGAAGGCCGCGACGCGGCGCAGCCGGGCGATGACGTGGGCGACGTGCGATCCGAACACGCCGCGGTAGGTGTGGAGCTCGTCCAGCACGACGTAGCGCAGGCGCTGGAACGTCCGCGCCCAGTGCGCGTGGTGCGGCAGGATCCCCGCGTGGAGCATGTCGGGGTTGGTCATCAAGATGGGGCTGCGCTCGCGCGCCGCCCGCCGCGCGTCGCCCGGCGTGTCCCCGTCATAGACGATCGCCGGGATCGTGAGCCCCGCCTCGCGGATGAGGGCGTGCAGGCCGGCCTCCTGGTCGCGGGCGAGCGCCTTGGTCGGGTAGAGGTAGATCGCGCTGCCGCCCTGGCCCGACGCGGCGCCCTCGGCGAGCGCGTCGAGCACCGGAAGATGGAAGCAGAGGCTCTTGCCGCTCGCGGTGGGCGTCGCGACGACCACGTGCCGCCCCGCCCGGGCGGGGTCCGCCGCGCCGCCGCTGTCGAGGCGCGCCCCGCGCGCGGCAGTGAAGGCCCGGGCCTGGTGGTCGTAGAGCCGGCTGATGCCGCGCCGCTCCAGCGCGCCGCGGAGCGCCGGCGACAGCGCCTCGGGCATCGGGGCGGTGCGCGCCTCGGCGGGCGGCAGCTCGCGATCCGCCGTGAAACAAGGGCGAACGTAGCCCGAGGCCAGCCACGACGAGATGACCGTCTCGACGCCGGTCTCGATCTTCCAGGGGGGCGACGGCATGACGCGGGCATACTAAACAGATGCGCCGTGTCACTCAACCGGATCAGGCGCGGCGGGCGCGGTGGATGGATCTTTCATGATCCACCTGGCTGGGACGCGCCACGCGGCGCGCGGCGCGGATCCGGCGCGAGGGAGATCGGGATCGGCGCGGCAGGCGCGCGTACGGCCGAGCGAGGAGCTCTCCTGTCCGCGGGCGAGATCGCGTGTTGGCCGCCCGCCGGTGTGGCCGAGGTCATGCTCGCGCCCACACGGGGGCGCCGGTGAATGACCCGTTTGCGCGCAACAAATGGGAAGCGCGGATACGGCGCGTGATGCGATGTCTCAGTGTCGTCGTCGCGCCTGCTGCCTCGACGGACAGCGCGCTGCGCGCCTCGTGGGCGCGCTAGGGCGCGGCCCGAGGGCCTGCCGGCCTGGTGTGCTGGTTGCCTGAGGATTGAGCCGACCGGCGACGGAGACCCGGAGTCGAGTCCCACATCCGCTGTTTGACCCGCCGGTCGTGGACGACCGCACGACCGCACGACCGCACGACCGCACGACCGCGCGACCGCGCGACCGCGCGCGCGGTCGTGCGGTCGTCCACGACCGGCCACGAGGTGTTGACCATGAGAAAGGCAGTGTTCTTGACGCTCCTCGGCGCGTCGGCGGCGGGGTGCGCCGCGCGCACGGCCCCGTTCGACGAGCGGCTCTTCGCGTCGCAGGCGCTGATCCGGACCGCCGAGGAGGTCGGCGTCGAGGAGGTCCCGCGGGCGGACCTCCACCTCCGCCTCGCGCGGGAGCAGGTGCAGAGAGCGCAGCGGCTGGCGGCGGAGGGGACGTCCGATCGGGCGCGGCGCATGCTCCTGCGGGCGCAGGCGGACGCGGAGCTCGCGATCGCCTGCGCGCGCGAGGCGCGGGCCCAGGCCCTGGCGCGCGAGGCGCTCGGGGAGGTCGGATCCATCCAGGAGCAGCTCCGCTAGGGGCGCAGGAGGAGGCGCGGAACCATGCGATGCAACCAGGGGACGGTGGTCATGCTGCTCCTCGGCGGGCTCTTGGGGTGCGCGAGCACCCCGCTGCCGCCGAAGGAGCTCATCAGCGCGAGGAAGAGCTACGAGCGCGCCCGGGCGAGCGCGGCCGCGGAGCTCGCGCCCACGGACCTGCACGACGCCCGCGAGGCGCTGGAGCGCGCGGAGCGCGCGTTCGCCGACGACGATGAGCTCACGGAGGCGAGGGACCTCGCCTACCTCGCGGATCGCCGCGCGCAGCTCGCCGAGGCGCTCGGGCGCATGGCGGCCGCGGAGCGGCAGCGCGGCGCGGCCCTCCAGGCGTACGGCGAGGTGCACCTCGCGCTGCGCAGGAGGCGGGCGCCGCCGGCCGATCCGGTCAAGCCGGCCGAGCCGCCCGCGCAGCCGGAGGTGCCGGCGGCGCGGGCGCGCGCGTCCGGCGGGGAGCGCCCGGTGGTGATCATGAAGGGGCGGTGAACGGGCACGGAGCGGCGTGACGCCGCGGATGCCGTGCGGCGGCCGCGGCGGTCGCGGCGGTCGCGGAGGCGCACGGACGAGGACGGCCGCCGGCCGGCGTCGCTCCGCTCCAGGCGGTTTGCTCCGCGCTACGGCATCGCGTAGAAGCGAGGACGATGTCCTCCGACGGACCGCACGCGCCGCACGGTGTGCAAGCACCGCGAGCGTCGACCGCCGCCCACCTGCCGGACGAGGTCCCCCCGGGCGAGCGGGCCTCGCTCACTTTCATGGCGATCGTGGCGCTCGTCTCGTGCGCCGCCGATCTGGCGACGAAGGCGTGGGCGCACGCGCGGCTCGCGGGGTTCGACGCGAAGCGAGCGGGCGCGAAGGTCTTCACGGTCATCCCGGACCACCTGGACTTCATCTTCGCGCAGAACCCGGGCGGCGCCTGGAGCTTCCTGCGCAGCCTCCCGGACGGGCTGCGGCGGCCGTTCTTCCTGTTCGTCTCCGCCGCGGCGACCGTCTTCATCGTCTCGATCTACCGGCGCGTCCACAGGGACCAGACAGCGATGAAGTGGGGCCTCTCGCTGGCGCTCGGCGGCGCGATGGGGAACCTTGTCGACCGGATCCGCTACGGCTGGGTCATCGACTTCATCGACGTGTACGTGTCGCGCGGCGGCCAGGAGTTTCACTGGCCGACGTTCAACGTCGCCGACATCGCGATCGTCGCCGGGGTCATCCTGATGTCCTCCGACATGATCGCCTCCGCCCGCAGCGCGCCCGCGCCGGACGCCGGCGGCGGGGCCGCGCGCCCCGCAGGCGGCGACGCCGGCGCTCCGCTCTCGACCGAGGCGCCTCCGCCCGCCCCGCCGGCGGGCTGAAACGCGGAATCCCCGGAGCAGCCAGCGCGCCCGGAGCAGGCAGCGCGGGGAACGGGGAAGTGGCGGCAGCGCGTCCGGACCGGCGCCGCGCCCGGAGCAAGCGGCGCGCGGAGGGCGACCGACGTGCGAGACGCACGAGACTGCTCGCCCGCGGAGGGAAGCCTTTGCCGGAGCGCTCCGTTTGTCGTAGAGGAACGCGTTCCGCATGACCGAAGACGCGACGCCGCGAGATGCCGCCGTGGAGACCAAGGGTGCCGACGCGGAGCCGGAGCGCTCCGCGCGCCTGGACGCGCCGGGGGGCGAGCTGCCGGCTCACGCCGGGCGCGACGATGAGGAGCGCGTCTCCTCCCCGGACGGAGACGCCGACGACGTTGTCGCGCCAGCGGCGCCCGTCTACCGCCCGTCCTATCCATTCCTGCTCGGCGTCTCGTTGATCACGCTCGCCGCCGATCTCGGCACGAAGTGGTGGGCCAAGGACCGCCTGGAGCCGCGGGTCCTCGCGGAGCTCGCCGACGCGCCGCGGCCGCTCGCGTTCCGGAAGATCGAGGTGATCAAGGACCACCTGAACCTGATCCTCGCGAAGAACCACGGCGGGGCGTGGGGCATCCTCGGCGACGAGAGCGAGGCGATCCGACGCCCGTTCTTCCTGCTGATCTCGCTCGCCGCGATCGTCTTCATCGTCTCGCTGTACCGGAAGCTCCACCCGTCGCAGATCGCGCTCAAGTGGGGGCTGCCGCTCGTGCTGGGCGGCGCGCTCGGGAACCTCGTCGACAGGGTCCGCTACGGATATGTCATCGACTTCATCCAGGTCCGCTTCACCCCGACGTTCGTGTGGCCGACGTTCAACGTGGCCGACATCGCGATCGTCGTGGGCGTCGGGCTGATGGCGATCGACATGTTCTCTCCGCGCCGCCCCGAGCTCGCGGAGAAGCCCTCCGGCGCGCCCAGGGCCAAGGCGTCCGCGGGCTGACCATGCGCCCCGAGCTGTTCCGCCTGCTCGACGTCTCGTTTCCGGCCTATTTTCTCCTGCTGCTGACCGGCTTCCTCTTCGCGACCGCGATCGGCGCGCTGTGGGCGCGCCGGATCGGCCAGGACCCGGACGTCGTCGTCGACCTGGGGCTCGCCTGCCTGCTCGCGGGCATCGTCGGCAGCCGGCTGCTCCACGTCGTCGCCGACGGATACTTCTGGGATTACGTGCACCTGTGCACCGACCCGTCGCAGGTCGACTGGAAGGTCGAGCAGGCGCTCTGCGAGCCGCGGTACCACGGCGTCTGGGACGCCGCGAAGGGGGTCTGCCACCCGACCGAGCGCGATTGCTTCGCGTGGGCGAAGTTCTGGGCCGGCGGCCTCACGTACTACGGCGGCTTCCTCGGCGCGTCGGCGGCGGCGTACTGGCTGCTCAAGCGCGACCGGTTCCCGTTCTGGAAGGCGGCGGACATGGCGGGCTTCGCGGTCCCGCTGGGCCTCGGGTTCGGCCGCATGGGGTGCCTGCTCGCCGGCTGCTGCTTCGGCCTGCGCACCGACGGGTCGCTCGGCCTCTCGTTCCCGCCGAACAGCCCCGCCAGCGAGGCGCAGTTCAAGCTGCACGAGCTCGCGAGCCCGCGCGTGCCGTCGCACCCGGTGCACCCGACGCAGATCTACGAGTCGGCCATGTCGTTCGCGATCGCGGCGATCTGCCTGCTCTACGTGCACGGGCGGAAGCGGTACGACGGGCAGGTCTTCGCGACGTTCCTCGGGCTGTACGCGCTCGGGCGCTTCACGCTCGAGTTCGCGCGCGCCGACGACCGCGGCGGCCTCCTCGGCCTGTCCACGTCGCAGCTCATCGGCGTCGCGATGGCCGCCGTCGCGGTCGCGATCCACGTGAGGCGCAGCCGCAAGGCGGCGCTCGCGGCAGCGGCGCCCGCGGCCTGAGCTCCGGGCGCGTCGCGCCGGCAGGCCGGGGCCCGCGATAGGAGCGGGGCCGCGCTCCGGGGGGCCGACGTCCGCGCGAGCGCGACAGGCGGGAAGAAGACGAGCGCCCTTCCCGACGTACCGCGTTGCGGAAGCCTCTCCGGGGCGATCCCGGCGGCTGTGCGCGCCGCCGGTCCGTCAGCGGCTGCGCGCGCCGCCGGTCCGTCAGCCCTTGGTGACTTCCTTCTCCTTGCGCTTCTTGTAGGCCGCGCGCTGGGCGTCCGTCGGCGGCTTGCCGAAGACGTACGCGAGGCCGATCGAGGCCACGTAGAGCAAGCACATCGGCACCGCCATGACGAGCTGGCTGGTGATGTCGGGCGGCGTCAGGATCGCCGCCAGGATGAAGGCGGCGAACACGAACCAGCGGCCGAACATGATGAGCTGGAGGTAGTTGATGACGCCGGCGATGGAGAGGAACAGCACGATGAGCGGGATCTCGAAGATGATCCCGAAGCCGAGCAGGAGCTGGGCGACGAAGTCGAGGTAGTCGCCCATCATCACGGTCGGCGTGATCGTGATCCCCTGATCGCCGACCGTGCCGGCCATGCTGAGGAAGTAGCCGAACGAGATCGGGAACGCCGCGCGCCAGCCGAAGAGGCCGCCGCCGACGAACAGGAGCGTCGAGAAGAGGACGAACGGGATGACGTAGCGCTTCTCGCGCGCGTAGAGGCCGGGCGCGACGAAGGACCAGAGCTGGTAGAAGATGAACGGCGAGGCGAGCGCGGCGCCGCCGATCATCGACAGCTTGAAGTACGCGACGAACGCGGCCGCAGGCGCGCCGAAGTGGAGCGACGGGTTGCCCGGCAGGTTCTGCTCCCGCCACGCCTGCACGAATGGGATGGTCAGGAAGTGCAGGAGCTTCTCGCGCACCTCCCACCCCACGATGCAGGCCAGGAAGAAGACGAGGATGCTCCGGACGAGCCGCTTGCGCAGCTCGTCGAGGTGCTCCCAGAACGACATCGGCTTGTCCTCGGAGTTGTCCTCTTCGGCGTTGCCCGCCGCGCCGGTCGCCTCCGGGGTTTCGCTCTTCGCCGCCACCTGCTCCTGGCTCATGACGCTGCTCCGCTCCCCGTCGCGCCCTGCGCCGCCATCTCCGTCGCCGCTGCCGTCTCGATGGCCGCCGGCGTCTCGATGGTCGCCGGCGTCTCGATGGTCGCCGGCGTCTCGATGGCCGCCGGCGCTGCTGCCGTCTCGATGGCCGCCGGCGCCGCTGCCGCCGCCGTCTCCGCCGTCGTTGCGCTGTCGGCCGTCGCCGCGGGGCTGGTCGTGTCGGCCGGCGCGGCGTCGAGCTCGGCGCCGTACGCGTCGCAGCCGAGGACGGGGTACTCGCGCTCCCGGAGCGGCTTCACGTTCGGCGGGGGCTCGGGCTCGGGCTCGGGCTCCGGCGGCCTCACGCGCGGCGTGGCTGCGACGACCGTGCCGACGGACGCGGCGGCGTCGCGGAGCGGCGTCACCAGCGTCTCGATGACGTTGACGCGCGACAGGGAGCGGAGCTCGCGGATCTCGCGCTCCAGCCCCTCCTGGCGGATCAGGTCGTCGATGCCGCTCTGCGTCCGGAGCTCGGTCGTCATGCGACGAATCTTCGAGATCCAGCTCCCCGCCGTCCGCATCATGGCAGGTAACCGCCGGGGGCCGATCACCACGAGGCCCACGATGATGAGCACCACGATCTCGCCGAAGCTGAAGCCGAACACCGGCGCAAGCTAGCGCGCGCGGGGGCGGGGATCCATAGCGACCCTCACACAGGCCGCGGCGGCGTGCTCGGCGCTCCGACAGCGGCGTCCGGCGCCGCTCTGGGCCGGGACGACGCCCCTCGGCCGCCCGAGCGCTGCGCTTCGACCTGCGCCTGCGATCGCGCGAGCTGCCCGCAGGCCGCGCCGACGTCGCCGCCGCCCGAGTAACGCACGATCGACCCGACGCCGGCCGCGGTGAGGACCGCGCGGAACGCGGCGAGCCGCGGCGAGCGCACGAACGGATCGGCCGCGGCGCGCCGCTCCTCGGCGGCGCGCTGGTCCTCGGCGGCGCGCTGGTCCTCGGCGCCGTCGGGCGAGGGCAGGGGGGCGTCGGACGCGGCGATGGCGTTGTACGGGATGAGGCTGATCCGCGGCGAGATCCCGTGCTGCGCCGCGAAGCCGCGGGCGAGCGCGGCGAGGCTCGCGGCGTCCTCGTCCGTGTCGTTCTGGTCCGCGAGCAGCGTGTACGCCCACATCGGCGCGTGCCCCGTCGCGCGCGCGTGCTCGCCCGCGGCGGCGAGCACCTCCTCGAGCGGGTGCGCGCCGTCGATCGGCATGAGCTGGCGCCGCCTGCCCGGGCGCACCGAGCCGAGCGAGAGGCCGAGGCGGACCGCGGGGACCTCGGCCGCGAGCCGCCGGATGCCCGACGGCAGCCCCGCGGTGCAGACAGTGATGTTGCGCATGTCGATCGCCTGCGCGCTCGGCTCCGAGAGCACCCGGATCGCCTGGATGACCCGGTCGGCGTTCGCGAGCGGCTCGCCCATGCCCTGGAACAGCACGCCGTGGACGCGCGCGCCGCCGCCGACTGTCGCGCCGAGATCCCGGCGGATGAGCCGCACCTGCTCGACGATCTCCCAGGCCTCCAGGTTGCGCGTGAGGCCCATGCGCCCCGTGGCGCAGAAGGCGCACGCGAGCGCGCAGCCGACCTGCGAGCTCACGCACGCCGAGTACCGGCCCGGCCGCTCGAGCGGGATGCGCACCGACTCGACCATCGCGCCGTCCTCGAGGCGGAAGGCGTACTTCACGAACGGGTCCTCGGCGCTCGCGCGCCGCTCCACGAGCGCGAGCGTCCTGACCTCGCCGACCGCGCGCGCAGCGTCGAGCGCGGCGCGCCGGACGGTCGCGGGGGCGCGCGCGGGCAGCTCCCCGAGGCGGTGCGCCAGCGAGACGATGCGGCGCGCGTCGGTGAGATCGATGCCGCACGCGGCGGCGAGGTCCGCCGGGAGCACGGCCTGGAGCGCGAGGCGGGGGCGGCGTTCGTCCATGCTGCTCTGGGGCGAGCTACTCGAGGGCGAGCTGCTCTGGGGGCGGAGTTCCACGGCCGGTACCGACTAGCGCGCCAGGGCGGCCCAGTCTACGGTCGGCCGCGCATGCTTCGCCCGATCCGCTGGATGTGGCGCGGTATCGCGCCGCTCCTCGCGGCAGGGCTCGCCCTCGCGCCGCCGGGCGCGGCCCTGGCGTCGCCCGAGGACGTGCTCGGCTTCGGTGCGCGCGCGAGCGCCATGGGCGCGACAGGCGCCGCGGTCGCGGAGGGGTACGAGGCCGTCCACGCGAACCCGGCGCTGCTGTCGCTGTCGCGCGAGCGCCGGCTGACGCTGGGGATGGAGGGCGCGATCTTCGACCTGCGCGCCGGCAACCAGCGGCTCCCGTACGCGCCGCTGCGCGGCAGCCTGATCGGCGCCGCGGTGCCGATCCCGTTCGGCGGCGCGCTCGCGGACCGCGTGACGATCGGCCTCGGCTTCTTCGCGCCGCTCGACGTCGTGGTCCGCGGGCGCATCCTCTACCCGGAGACGCCGCAGTTCCCGCTCGCGGACCGCACCCAGTCGGTCGCCGTGCAGGCGGCGCTCGGCGCCGCGATCGGGCGCGGCGTCCGGGTGGGGGGCGGCTTCGCCGCGCTGGCCGCGCTGTCCGGCTCGGTGACCGTGGCGACCGACAGCACCGGCCGCGTGGGCACCCTGGTCGAGGACACGCTCGTCGCGAGCTACGCGCCGATCCTCGGCGCGAGCTACGACCTCGGTGATTACCGCCTCGGGGCGACGTTCCGTGGGGAGCTGGTCGGGCGGTTCAACGTCGTGATCCGCGCCGAGGATCTCGGGGGGATCGCCGTGCCGCCGCTGAACATCGCGGGGATCGCGCAGTACGATCCGGCGCAGATCGCGCTCGAGGTGGCGCGCGTGAACGGCCCCTGGAAGGTGGCGATCGGCGCGACGTACAAGCGCTGGTCGGACTACCCCGGCGCGCTCGAGGCGACGGTGCGCTGCCCGGACGTCGACCCCGACACGGGCGAGCCGCTCACCGGCTCGTGCGCGGCGCCTTCGCCCGGGGATCCGGGGTACTCGGACACGGTGGCGCCGCGCGTCGGCGTCGAGCGAAGCGTCGCGCTGCGGCCGGGGGCCACGGCGCACGCGCGCGGCGGCGCCTTCTTCGAGGCGTCGCCCGCGCCCGAGCAGACGGGCGCGTCGAACCTCTACGACAACGCGCGCCTCGGGCTCTCGCTCGGCTACGGGCTGGCGCTCGCCGCGCCGCTGCCGCGGCTGACGCTCGACCTGTTCACCCAGGTCCAGCTCCTCCTGCCGCGCGCGCACCGCAAGCGCGGCGAGCCGGGCGCGGGCGCCGGGGAGGACGGCGTCGTGCGCGCGCGGGGCGTGCTCGTCGCGGGCGGGGCGACCGTCGGGGTGGCGTTCTGATGCGCCGGCTCTCGTGCGCCGCGGGCCTGCTGCCGGCCTTGCTCGCCGGCGTCCTCGCCCCCGGTCGCGCGCGCGCGCACGCGCCGGACACGTACGGTCTCGGCTCGCGGGGCGCCTCGATGGGCGGCGCGCTGGTCGCGGACGCGACCGACTTCTCGGCGGGCTACTACAACCCGGCGGGCCTCTGCGGCGCGACGGGGCTCGGCCTCTCGATCGGCTACGCGTACGCGTCGAACCACCTGCGCACGAACGGCCGCGACAGCGGCGTGCGCGACGTCCACGGGCTCTCGGGCGGCCTTGTCGCGCCCGGCGAGGTGCTCGGCGTGCCGTTCGCGTTCGGCCTGGCGATGTTCCTGCCGGACGACGGGCTGTCGCGGATCAAGGCGATCCGCCAGGAGACGCCGCGCTGGGAGCTCCACGACGACAGGCTCTCGATCCTGTTCCTGGCCGCGAACGTCGCGGTGCGGCCGCTCCCGTTCCTGGAGATCGGCGGCGGCGTCGCCTTCCTCGCCTCGACGCGGGGCCGCTTCTCGGTCACCGGCCGCGCGGACGCGCTGTCGCCCTACGACTCGGCGCTCCGCCACGAGGTCGACGCGGATCTCACGTCGATCCGCACCCCGCAGCTCGGCGCCCGGGTGCGCGCCGGAGACCTCGGGTTCGTCGGGATCGCCTACCGCGGGGAGGCGAAGCTGCCGCTGTCGATCGACGCGCGGCTGCAAGGGGTCGTCGACTTCGCGGGCATCGAGGTGCCGCTGCTGTACGAGCTCGAGTCGCGCACCGTCGACGCGTTCCTGCCGCGGCAGGTCGTCGTGGGGGCGAGCTTCCAGCGGATCGAGGGCCTGCGCGTGAACGTGGACGTCACGTGGGTGGACTGGTCGGCGTACGAGAGCCCGGTGGCGAGGACGCGCGCGCACCTCGAGGCAGCGCCGCCCCCGGAGCTGCCGATCGATCTGCCCGACGACCCGCGGCCCACGTCGGTGGCGCCGCTCCGGTTCGCGGATCGGCTCGTGCCGAGGCTCGGCGTCGAGGTGCTCGCCGTCGAGGCGGGGAGCTTGCGCGAGGTCGCCGGACAGGAGGGCGAGCGCCGCGCGATCGAGGTGCCGCTCCGCGCCGGCTACGTCTACGAGCGCTCGCCGGTCCCGCCGCAGACGGGCGTGACGAATTACGTCGATGCGGACCGGCACACGATGTCGCTGGGCGCCGGCGTCGTCCTGAACCGGCCGCTGGAGGAGCTGCCGGGGTCGCTGCGGTTCGACCTCCACGGGCAGATCTCCGTGCTGCCCGAGGTGGTGGTGCAGAAGGACAACCCGGCCGATTTCGTGGGCGATTACAGCGCGGGCGGGACGATGGTGAACCTTGGCGCGACGGTGACAGCCGCGTTCTGACCTCGTGAACGCGGTGAATCGCGCGGAAGTCGCCGGCGCCGGGATACTTCGTGGGTCCTCGTCGGAATACCCATTCACGGCCTCCTGGGTCTTGCAGGCTTGACATCCGGATTGATTTGCTTTTCATGGTTTTCATGCAAGCGGACTTCCCTGCCAATCCGATTGAAAAGCCCGGCTATCTGCTCGAGTTCCACGACGAGTTCTCCGGCGCTTCGCTGGACGAGAACAAATGGATTCCGTGCCATCTGCCGCAGTGGTGCTCGGCGCGCGAGGCGGCGGCCAACTTCCGCCTCGAGCAGGGCCATCTCGAGCTGAGGATCGACGCAGGTCAGAGGCCCTGGTGTCCGGAGTACGACGGTGACGTGCTGTGCTCGTCGCTGCAAACCGGCGTGTTCTCCGGGCCGCTGGGGAGCACCCAGGGGCAGCATCGGTTCAACCGCGCCAGCGTCGTGCGCGAGGCCCAGGTCAGCCGCGCCACGTACACGCCGACGTACGGCTACTTCGAGCTCAGGGCCAGGGGCGTCAGGGTGCCCGGCAACCATGTGGCGCTGTGGATGATCGGCTACGAGGACGCGCCGGAGCGGTCGTCGGAGATCTGCGTCTGCGAGGTCTTCGGGAAGAACGCGACGCCGGCGTCATCGAAGATCGGCTTCGGCGTGCACCCGTGGGCCGACCCTCACATCGTCGACGATTTCAGGGAGGTCGAGCTCCCGATCGACATCGCCGACTTCCACGTCTACGCGGCCGAGTGGACGCCGACGCACATCGACTTCTACGTCGACAACCAGAAGATCGGCGCCGTCCAGCAGTCGCCAGGCTACCCCATGCAATTCATGCTGGGGATCTACGAGCGGCCGCAGGAGACAGTGCCTGCCCCGCCAGGCGCCCCGCAGTACCCGAAGAGGTTCGTCGTCGACTATTTTCGCGCCTATCGGCCGATCGGCGGCTATCGCTGAGCGGGCTGGTCAATAGGCCACACCGCCGGCGCAGCGATCCCGTCGCCGAGCGCTTGACGCGAGCTCGAGTTCTTGCGAGACGACCGTATGCCAACGGATGAAGCGTCTTCATCAGCAGGCGGAGCCCCCCGCTTCGATCTGAAGGGGCAAGTAGCGCTCGTCACCGGGGCCGCCCGCGGCCTCGGGAACGCATGTGCGCTCGCCCTCGCGCACGCCGGCGCCGACGTCGCGCTCGGCCTGCGCGACGCCGGCTCGGCCGGGGAGCTCGCCGAGGCCATACGCGCCCTCGGCCGGCGCGCGCTCCCGCTGCAAATGGACGTGACGCGCACGTCGGAGATCAAGAGCGCGGTGGCCGAAGCGATCCGCCATTTCGGCCGCATCGACGTCCTGGTCAACAACGCAGGGATCGGCCCGCCGAACCCCGCGGAAGACGTGACCGAAGAGGATTTCGACCTCACCGTCTCGGTCAACCTCAGGGGCACGTTCTTCGTGAGCCAGGAGGTCGGGCGGACGATGATCGAGAACCGCAGCGGCAAGATCGTGAACCTGAGCTCGCAGGCGGGGTTCGTCGGTCTACCGACGGAGTCGGTCTACTGCATGACCAAGGCGGGGATCGCGCACCTGACCAAATGCCTCGCTGTCGAGTGGGCCAGGTACGGCATCAACGTCAACGCGGTCGCCCCGACGTTCATCCGGACGCCGGGCACCGTCAAATGGCTGAAGGACGAGGCCTTTCGAGACGATCTCCTGTCGAAGATCCCCCTCGGACGCGTCGGCGAGCCCGTCGATGTGGCGGGCGCGGTTGTCTTCCTCGCGTCGCCCGCCGCCTCGCTCATCACCGGCACCACCCTCCTCGTCGATGGGGGCTTCACGGCCCGGTGACTATTTCCCTCGGACCGACGCCAGGTGGCGGTAGAAGTCGGAATCGGCGCTGAACATCAGAGAGGTGTTGGCGCCCACTGTCTGCCGATAAGCCTCCAGGGTCTTGAGAAATCCGTAGAACTCGGCGTCCTGGCTGTAAGCCCGGCCGTAGATCTGGGTGACCTGGGCGTCGGCTGCGCCGCGGATCTCCTCGGCCCTTCGCGCGGCCTCGGAGCGGATGGCCTGGAGCTCCTTCTGCATCTCACCGAGGATCTCCTCGCTGCGGCCGCGGCCCTCGGAGCGGAACCTCTCGGCGATGCTCTGGCGCTCGGCGATGATCCGGCTCTCCACCTGCTGGCGCACGCTGTCGATGTAATTGACGCGCTTGATGTGGACGTCCTGCAGCTCGATGCCGTAGCTGGGCACATGCGCCTGGGCGGCCTCGAGGATCTCCCGCTCCAGCTCCTGGCGACCCCTGCGGGGCGCGAGATCCATGGCCGCGTCGCGCTCGGTGACGATCCCATCCTCCATCGCATGGGCGTGGACCTGCCAGTCGGAGGAGCGGATGATCTCCTCGAGCTTCGCGCCGGAGACCTTGTCGCGCACCACGGCGTTGAGGATGTCGTCGATGCGGCTCCGGGCGCCGCGCTCGTCGCGCACGCTCTCCAGGAACAGGCGCGGGTTGGCGATGCGATAGTGAACCGTGGCGTCCATCAGGATGAACTCGCGGCCGAGGGTCGGGATCTGCTCGACGTCGCCCTCCCAGGTCAGGAGGCGCCTGTCCAGGCGGCGGAGCTCCTGCACGAACGGCCATTTCCAGTGGAGGCCGGGCGTGGTGATCGCCTCGTCCTTGAGCTGCCCGAACTGGATGATGAAGGCTTGCTCGGCCTCACCCACCGTGAAGGCCGCGGAATAGACGGTGATCAAGAGGAGGGCGATCAAGGCGCCCAGGCCTGCGACTTTCGAGCTCATCACTGGGTGCCTCCCGACTGGTCGTTCATGTGATAGAAGGACTGCGGCTTGGCGTATCCTTCCTGCACGACGATGATCTTGCCCGCCTTGGGCGCGACCTCCTGGATGGCCTCCAGGTAGAGCCGCTTGCGGGTCACCTCCGGCGCGAGGCGGTACTCCTTGAGGATGGCGTCGAACCGCGCCACCTCGCCCTTGGCGCGGTTGACGCGCTCGACGGCGTACGCCTCGGCCTCCGCGACGACGCGCTTCGCCTCGCCGCGGGCCTTGGGGATCGACTGGTTCTTCTGCTTCATCGCCTCGTTGCTCATCCGCTCGCGCTCCTGGCGAGCCTCGTTGACCTCGTTGAACGCCGGGCGCACCCGCTCGGGGGGCAGCACGTCCTGGAGCTCGACCCGCTTGATGCGGATGCCGGCGTCGTAGCGGTCCATCGCCTGCTGGATCTCGGCCTGCGCCTCGTCCGAGATGTCGACGCGCGCGGTGGTGAGCACCTCGCTGCTCATGCGGTTGCCGACGATGCGCCGCATCACCGACTCGGAGACCTCCCGCAGGACGCGCTCCGGATCCTCGATCTGGTAGAGGTACTTCACGGGGCCCTGGATGTTGTATTGCACCACCCAGGAGACCTCGATCATGTTGAGATCCCCCGTGAGCATCTGGCGCTCCTCCTCGTACCCCTCGGTGACGTAGCTGCTCGGGCCGCCTTCCTTGCCGACCGCGGTGCGGAACCCGAACTCCTGCTTGAGGACGCGCTCGGTGGGGACCTTCTGCACCCTGTCGATGCCGAAGGGCACCTTGAAGTGGAGCCCAGGCCCTGTCTGGCCGATGACCGTGCCGAGGCGGGTGATCACGGCCTGCTCCTCGGGCTGGACGGAGTAGAACAGGCTCTGGATCGCGATGCCGCCGACGATGAGCGCGACGACCAGGATGTTGATGGCAAGAACGTTCCTGTTTGTGGATTCGTCTTTCACGAGCGAAGAACCCCCGGTCTGGAGTGATGTGCGTTGAGCGTCCTGGTCTCGGGAAATTGCGTCGTCTTCGGGGCCGGGTCCTGCCATCCTGCGTTCACCATCTCCGCGGGGCTCGGGTAGAGCTCCTTCATCGTGGGGTACCTGCTCCACACGTCGTTCAGGAACTGGAGCGCCTCCTCCCGCGTGAGCCGCCGCCTGTCCCTGAACTGCTCCTCGAAGTCTCTCTTCAGCTCCACCTCCAGCAGGCCGTATCGCGGGTCGCCGCGATGGGGCGCTTCCGGTCGCGGGGGCTCGTTCCCGACGAGGTAGCCGATCGCTCCCCTGAGCCTGCCGAGGGGGCCCCATGCGACGTGCCCGAGGGCGCGCGTCGGCGGACGAAAATCGAACTCGAACTGGACCGGCGCAGCGCCACCCTCGCCCTGCGGTGCCGCGGGCTGGCCCTGCGCCACGCCGAGGGGCGCGTCGCCGCTCGCGGGGACGAGCGCCGCGGCGGCGGCGGCCTTGATCTTCGGGAAGCTCGAGTAGAACGACAGGAACGTCAGCACGCTGCCCAGCAGCGCGATCGTCGCCCAGGACACGTACCTGTACGACTCGCCGAGCGATGATTGGTCCGCGAAGAGGCCTATGGTGTACGACGCGCCCTTCGCGCCCAGGGTGCCCGCCATCAGGCCGACGCTCGACAGGAGCTGGGCCTGAGCGGGGGCACGATCCATCGACAGCCCGAGGAGCAGCGGGAACAGCGCCCCGATGCCGAAGCCGAACATGAAGTTCAGGACGCGCAGGGCGTAGTAGTCCTGGTAGTTGGATATCGACACGGCGGCGACGGTCGCGATCGCGATGAGCGCCGCCATCAGGGTCATCGGCCGGAAGAGCCACGTGAGCCAGCTGGCCAGGAGGCGCGACGAGGCCATGCCGATCAGGAACAGGCTGAAGGTCTCTCGCGCCTCCTCGGGGGAGAGCCCCACGACCTCATGGGCATACGTGACGAACCACACGCTGTGGCCCCACTCGGTGGCGTGCAGGAACAGGCTCGCCATCATGAGAACGAGGACCATCGGGTGGGCCAGCGCCGAGAGATGGTCGATCTTGCCGGCGGCGGTGCTCCTCACCGCGTCCAGCGCGTCGAGGTTCGTGGTGAGCGTCAGCCCGACGACCACGACGAGGAGGCCCGTGGCGACGACGAAGACCATGCGCCAGTCGTCCCTCACCCAGCCGTCCGACGATACGAAGTAGTTCACCAGGAACGGCGTCGACAGGTTGCCCAGGCTGACCGCGAAATCCATGAAGCTCAGGGTCGACGCCCTGTTGCTGATGCTCACATGGGCGGCTGTCGCGTGCCCCGCGGTGAAGAAGATGCTCCCCGACAGCGACACGAGGAAGATGTACAGCTTGTAGCGGAGCAGGTCCTGCTCGCCGTAGAGCAGGACGAGGCAGACGATCGACGTGACCGCGGTCGCCGTGAACAACGTCTTCGTCCTCGCGGCGTGGTAGACCCTCCCTCCGATGTAGGACCCGAGCAACGTGCCGACCGACCAGTAGACGAAGATCAGGCCGGCCTGCTCGTTCGATATGTCGAACTCCTGCTTGATGTTCGGTATCGTGACGCCGATGACCGTGCTCAGGAGGCCAAAGACGAAGAAACCGATGCACAGGATGAGAATGCCGCTCTTGCGATCCCTGAGCTGCAACATGGAGGCTCCTTGCGAAAGCTTCATGACGAACCGACGCGCGGGCGCTGCAGGGCGACCCGGGTGAGCGTCAGGGTGGACCTTGCGCGCGGGCCGCTCGACCTTGCATCCAGGACGCCCAGGCCCGGCGCTCGGCCGGCCGACCGCCACCCCTGACGAGCGCAGGCGCGCGAGGAGCCCGGCGGTCCGGTCAGTACTTGGACTTCACGGGCACCGGCGGGTGATAGGACGTCGAGCCGAACAGGATCGCCGGCCAGTACCGCGGGTGGTTCTGCTGAAGCTCCTTGAACATCCTCATGTAGGGGTAAAAGATGAACCGCAGCGGGGTGCGGCAATAGTCCGAGTCGTCGCCGTAGAGCCCTGTCTCAGGGATGTACTGCGGCGGCTCGACATAGGTCCCGAACACCCTGTCCCAGAGCGTGAACCTCGCGCCGAAGTTGCAGCCGTCCGTGATGTTGTGGTCGTCCTCCCTCGAGTGGTGCGTGAAGTGCACCCCGGGCGTCACGAGCACCGATCGGAACATCCTCAGGAACGGGGACTTGATCTCGGCGTAGCTCAGGACAACGGAGTGGGACGGGTTGGTCCAGGCGTCGATCAGCACCAGCACGACGAGGGCCCATCCGCCGTCGCGGAAGTCGAGCGAGAAGAGCTTCGTCAGCACGGGCAGCAGGAGGAGGACGAACACCTTGCCCCCGGCCACGTCCAGGAGGTACGACTGGGGGTCGACCGCCTGCGTGAGCTGCGACAGGTTGCGCGAGCGATGGTGGTTCACGTGGCCGAGGTTCCAGAAGAAGCGAATCTTGTGGCTCCACCGGTGTGACCAGTAATAACAAAAGTCGGCGAGGTAGCATGCGACGATGAGCGCGAGCGGGCCGTTCAGATCCACGATCGTGGGGACGGCGCTCAGCATGCTCGCGTAGTGCTCCAGCAGCCTGTCGACCGATGGATTGCTGAAGGTGAGCAGCGTGGTCAGGAGGAACACGACGTTGACCACGGAGACGTTGATCATCGCCTCCCAGTCGTACGGCTTGCCCGTGATCTTCCGGTAGAACGCGATGTCGGCGATCCCGACGATGGCCCCGAACACGATGCGCGTCACCGCGGCGACGACGATCCAGGCGGCGATCGGCGCCTCCACGTCGGAGAGCGCGACCTCTCGCACGTTGTAGAAGACCACCATGCTCTTCGCGCGCAGGGTCTCGAGGAGCGCTGCCGTGTTGTGGTGGTAGGCGAGCTCCGTGACGATCGCCGCGGCGGACAGGACGCCGAGGACGATGAGCTGAGGCCCGGTCCTCTCGAGGTGTATGTCCTTGTCCCAGAGCCAGTGCTTCAGCCGCTTCAACCACCGAAGACTGTCGGTCTCCTCGCTGGCTTGGTTTGCGATTGTTATCCTCATGCGAAGATCCATTCGTGCTTGATTCGGAGACTGCGACCCTTTCAGGCCGGGAGAGCATTCTTGCTGTGGACACCTCTGTCAAGGGCACAGCCTGTTTTGGTTAACCACTTCATGCAGGCATCGACCGGAGCGCACCGGGAAACGGGCTTGAAACCATCTCGACCCTATTTGTCGCTCCTCGCGCGGCCGGCCGAGGCCGGGTTCGACGATCGTCTGGCCAGGGTAGGGCCGACGAGGCGTCAGACGCGAAGGCTGCTCGAAGCGGTGATTCGCGCACGAACGCGCGCCGTGCCATCGCGCAGCGGTGCTGCGCGCGTGGTCGTCGGATACGGGGCTGTGCGTTCCGTTCACCCTCCTGGAACGCAATGTTATTTCAGCTGCTCGTCCCCCGTAGCTCGAAGCTACCGCCCCCGCGCCGGAGCCCGCGGGCCCAGGACGATGTCTCCCTGCACGCCTGCTGCTATGTCAGCTCGGGCGGGGCTGCCGATGCGGACCCGCCGATCCGTCGCTGGTGACGGGTGGCGCATCGCGTCGATATCTTCTATTGCCGGGTCGAGTTGTCAAGTCGATAGTGCGCTGGCCCACGGTCGGCAGCTGGCATGCATGAGTCCGACATGCGGCTCCGGTGCGCGCCGGTGTCTTCCTGCATTCGAGGACGAGGGCCGTGCCTGAAATAAGCGTGCCGCGACCCCCGGCGAGAGGCCGGCGAGAGGGCGGGGCGATGCTTCATCGAGCGCTTGCATGGCTGGATCAACCGCGTCCGAGGTCTGCCGATCCGGTGATCGAATCAGGTGAATGCCTGCTTCGGTCTCCGCTCCTCGCTCGCGGGATCCCGACTGGGCGCGAGGCGGGTCTATCGCGGCCGTGTCGTAGTCTCCGAAAGTAACGTGATGATTGATGGCTTGTTAAAAAGTGTGAATTTGGAGGGGCTGCATCCGTGAGGAATGCGATGTCTCATGTGGTTTTTGCGGGCACGATGTGGGCGCGGTAGCAAAGGCGGTGCCGATGTCCTGTCCGTGTAGGAACGGCGTCGTGTAGGTCCCTCGCGCGGATGTCCGTGGCGCGGGGTCGGGGTAGGGGACGGACCGATGTCCTGGCGCGACAGGCCTCTCTCCTCGGAAGGAGAGAGGGGTCAGGCGAGTCCGGCCCCGCCCCGACCCTGCGCCACGGGCACCCTCGCCTGGGGCCGGGCAGCTCGGCCAGACCTCCCCCGCACCAGAGACTGTAGGATCGATCAACCCACATGCCGTCCCGTGAACGTCGAGGTACACGCAGGCAGGCGCCAGGGCGGCCCGGTCAGCGCCTGCCGCTGTTGCTCGTGCGGCCGCTCGCCCTCTGCGCGCCCTTGTGGCCGCTGTCCTCCTGCGCGACGCTCCCCCCGGAGGGAGGCGGCGAGGGCAGCCTGCCGAACGCCGGCGCCGGCCCGTTCCGGGAAATTGCTCAGGCGGAGCTGGGCGGCGCCAGGACGGCCCCGCGCGCGATGGACGACGACGAGCGCTTCGCGCGCGACGCCTCCGTTGTCGATCTCGACGGGGACCCCTCGACGCTCGCGGCCGCGGGCTTCTTCGCCGCGACCCTCCGCGCCGACGACGCCGCGCCGGACCCGCTCGCCCCGCCGAATGCGATCGTCCGCCACGACGCCGCGGACGGCCGCTCGTTCGCGCGCGCATCCACGACGGTCCTCACGCCCGAGCTTCCCTGGGAGGGCGGCGTGGTGGCTGCCCCGTCGGCGCTGCTCGTGGGCAGCGACGTCTGGCTCTACTACGCGGCCGAGGGCGGCGTCGGCCTCGCGCGCAGCGCCGACGGGATGGACTTCGCGCGCGAGCCGGCGCCGGTGCTCGCGCCGCTCGCGCCCGGCGAGGGCTGGGACGGCGGCGCCGTCCCGGGGAGCCCCGGCGTGATCCGCCTGCCCGACGGCTCGTTCCGGATGTTCTACGCCGTGCCCGGCGACGGCGACGCGTCCTTCGTCGGCGAGGCGCGCAGTGACGACGGCCTCCTGTGGGAGCGCGTCGGGAGCGGCCCCGCGCTCGCGCCGGCGCCTCTCGCCGGCGCCGACGCGCCGGAGGAGGGCGCGCCGTTCGACGGCGCCGCGGTCTCCGATCCCGCCCCGGTGCTCGCCGTCTCGGCGACGGGCCGCCCGCTCCTGCGCGTCTACTACGCCGCCAGGGACAGCGATGGGCGCTCGGCCATCGGCCTGGCGGCCCGCCTGGGTCACGACGGCCCGCTCCAGCGCGCTGTCGCGCCGGTGTTCGGCGCGTCGTCGGCGCTCTCGCCGCGCGCGCCCTCGGTGGCGGTCTACCCGGGGTTCTCGCTGCTGTTCGTCACGCAGGCGGCCGGGACGCGCGACGGCCAGGGCTATCCCGTCGTCGCCGCCGGCGTCGCGCCCGCCGACGCCGCGCTCCCGCCCCCCATGCCGCCCTGAGCGCGCTCGGCCAGCGCCGCGCGCAGGGATGTGCGGCGTGCATCGGTTGACCCATCTCAAGCGCGCGAGCCTCGCGCGATCGGCCCGAGCCCGCCGCGCGATCGCGATCGCGCCCGGCGCCGCCCGGCGCGATCGCGATCGCCCATCCGGGCCGAAGCGCGGCCGTAAGTGCCTGAATTCACGTAGGATATCGTCGGCACACGGGCTGCAAAGGCGGTGCTCGGAGAGGAGCCCCGATGTCGATGATGACCCGAAATGCCCCCGACACATCCGTGACGTTCTCGCTCGCGGAGCTCGCGAAGATCGAGGAGGAACGCGTGCGGGACGAGCACCTCCAGCGCGCGCGAGCGCGGGAGCAGGAAGCCCGCGAGCAGCGCGAGGCGGAGGCGCGCCGGCGCGCGGCGGAGGCGGCGCGGGCCGCCGCCGAGGAAGAGGCGCGGGCGCGGCGCGAGCGGGAGCAGGCCGAAGCGGAGGCGCGCGCGGGAGCGCGGGCGCGGGCGGCGCTCGAGGTCGCGCGCATCGAGGCCGAGGCGAAGGCGCGCCTGGAGGCCGACAACGCGGCGCGCGCGCACGAGCTGGCCGTCGCCCGCGCGCGCGCCGAGGGGCGGCGCCGCAGCCTGGTGCACGCGCTCGCCGCCGCGCTCGGCCTCGCGCTGTGCGGCGGCGCGGCGGCCGCGTACGGGGTCGCGCAGCACGTGGCGAGCCTCCAGCAGGAAGCCCGGCGGCTCCGCGACGCACAGGCGGCGCTCGCAGAGGAGCGCGAGAGCGCGAGGGCGGCCGTGCTCGCGGCCCTCGACCGGCGCCACGCGGCGCTGCGCGGCCGGCCCCTCGCCCGCGACGCCGAGGAGGCGCGCGCGACAGCCGAGGCGGCGCGGAACGCCCTCGACCCGCGGGCGCCGGACCACGACAGGCTGCGGGCGTTCGGGGACGCGCTCGACGCGCTGGAGGCGCGGCTCGACGCGCTCGAGAGGACCGCGGCGCTCGATCAGCGGCACGCCGATCTCGCCGCCTGGGCCGCCGAGGGGCGGCGGAGCGAGGCCACGGCGGCGGCCCGGGTCGCCGCGGCGCGCGCGAGGGCGGCGGGCGCCGACGAGGGCGCGCTCCGCGCGTACGAGGGCGCGCTCACCCGGCTGCGGGAGGCGCTCTCCCGGCCCGCGGCGCCGGGCGCGCAGCCGCAGGTCCGGCCCTCGCGGCCCGAGTGCACGAACCTGGGCGACCCGATGTGCGGGCTCGACGGGCGGCGTCTCTGAGGCGCCGGCGCCGCGCTTCTCTCCGGGCGAACGACGGCGCCGCCGCCCTCGGCGCGGCGCTTCCACGCTCCGGATGCGCGTGGCACCCTGCGAGGAGAATGGCCAAGGACGTGCCGAGCACCAGCGAGCACCGGAGCCCGGTGCGGCCCGAGGCCGGGCGGCGGCGGCCGGCGCTCGTGTGCGCCTTCCCGCGGCCCATGGCGTTCGCGCTGCCCGACTCCGGGAGCGTCATCGGCCGCGCCTGGCTCGCCGAGCGCGGCCTCGCCGACGAGGAGGTGTCCGGCAGGCACCTGCGGATCGATCGCGCCGGCGGCGCGCTGCGCGTCGCGGACGTCGGGTCGCGCAACGGCACGTGGGTGAACGGATCGAGGCTCGCGCCGCGCGACATCACGCCGCTCGACGACGGCGCGGTGCTGAGGCTCGGGCGCATCCTCCTCGTCTTCCGCCAGGAGCTCCACGGCCCCCTCGATCCGGCGCCGCCCGTGGGCGGGCTCGTCGGCCCGTACGGGCTGCGCGCCGTCGCGCAGCCCCTCGCGGGCCTGCCGCGGAGCCGCCCCGGCAACGTGCTCATCGAGGGGGAGACCGGCGTGGGCAAGGAGCTCGTCGCGCGCGCCGCGGCGGCGGCGCTCGGGCGCGCGGCGCCGTTCGCGGCGGTGAACGTGGCCGGCGTCGCCCGCGGCGTCTTCGAGTCCCAGATGTTCGGTCACGTGGCGGGCGCGTTCTCGGACGCGCGCAGCGCCGCGCCAGGGATCGTCGTGGCCCACGACGGCGGGACGCTGTTCCTCGACGAGATCGGCGAGCTCGACCTCGATCTCCAGGCGAAGCTCCTGCGGCTGCTGGAGAACCGCGAGGTGCTGCCGGTCGGGGCGCAGCGGCCGGTCCACGTGAACGTGCTCGTCGTCGCCGCGACGAACCGGGACCTCGAGGACATGGTGGCGCGCGGCGCGTTCCGGCGCGACCTGTTCGCGCGGCTCGCGATGGCGCGCATCCGCGTGCCGGCGCTCCGCGACCGGCGCGAGGACCTCTTCAGCGTGGCGTGCGAGCTCGCGCGGCGCGCGGGCGTCGCGCTCCCGGCCGAAGCGGTCGAGGTCGAGGCCATGGAGCGGCTGCTGCTCGATCCCTGGCCGAGCAACGTGCGCGGGCTCGACGCGGCCCTCGCGGCGGTGCGCCGCCTCGATCACGAGCCCGGGCTGCGGCTGTGGGCGCTCGAGGAGGCGCTGGGGAAGGCGCCGGACGATCAGAAGACCGCGCTCACGCAGGAGCGCGTCGAGTCCGCCCTCGCGGCCGCCGGCGGCAACGTGACGTCGGCCGCGGAGCGGCTCGGCGTCTCGCGCGGGAAGCTGCTGCGGTTCCGAAAGCGCGCGGGGCAAGGGGAGTGATCGCGCCTCGTTCCCTCCACGAGGCTTCCTGCCCGGGATCCGGGGAGAGCTTTCAACGCAAGGCCGCAAAAAAAGAGTCAGATTCGCGCATCCTTGTGCCTTTGCGCTCCGGGAGCCTTGGTGTTCCCATCTCTGAAACTGCCAGGTTGGCCCGGTAGATGACCGTGCCAAGGCCTCCACCGCCCGCGCGGCACAGGCGGTCGCCGCGGACGTGGCGCCAGAACGGTTCCGCCCAAGGCAGAAGCCGTGGAGTTACCGCGGTCTACGTTTTGGTCACCGGATTCTTGGTGGGACCCGCTGGGCTGAACTAGATCGGCCCTGTCAGAAGGATCCCGATCAGCCTGTACGGACGAACCGCACAAGCGCGTCATCGTAAGCCTGCGTGCGAGCGTCCGGAACACGCACCGCGAAGACATTCAGGTCGCCCGCGTCGCCCCTGTCGACGTCGCGCGAGAGAAGTCAGCGAACATGCAACCTTTCAAGCTGCCCGACTTCTACGTGCCGCATCCGGCGCGCATCAATCCGCACCTCGAAGGCGCGCGCGTACACACCAAGGCCTGGTCCTACGAGATGGGTATCCTGGAGGAGAACCCGCAGGGAACACCCATCTGGACCGAGGGCGACCTCGACGCGCACGACTACGCGCTGCTCTGCGCGTACACCCACCCCGACGCGCCCGCGCCCAAGCTCGATCTGATCACGGATTGGTATGTCTGGGTGTTCTTCTTCGACGACCATTTCCTCGAGATCTACAAGCGCACCAAGGACATGCGCGGCGCGAAGGCGTACCTCGACCGCCTGCCGCTCTTCATGCCCGTCGTGAGCACGGGGACGCCGCCGGAGCCGACGAACGTCGTCGAGCGCGCGCTCGCGGACCTCTGGGCGCGAACCGTCCCGCTCACCTCGGCCCAGTGGCGCGGGCGCTTCCTCGAGGCGACGAAGAACCTGCTGCTCGAATGCATGTGGGAGCTCGCCAATATCCAGGAGAACCGCGTCGCGAACCCGGTCGAATACATCGAGATGCGCCGCAAGGTCGGCGGCGCGCCCTGGTCGGCGGGCCTCATCGAGATCGCCGTGGGCGCCGAGGTCCCGGCCGCCGTCGCCGCGACGCGCCCCCTCGAGGTCCTGCGCGACACGTTCTCGGACGGCGTTCACCTGCGAAATGACCTGTTCTCGTACCAGCGGGAGGTCGAGGACGAAGGGGAGAACGCCAACTGCGTGCTCGTCCTCGAGCGTTTCCTCAGCGTCCCCACGCAAAGAGCGGCCGATCTGACGAACGAGATCCTGACGTCGCGGCTCCAGCAATTCGAGAACACGGCGCTCGTCGAGGTGCCGGCGCTCTGCGTGGAATACGGGCTGACGCCGGAGCAAGCCCTCGATGTCGCCAGGTACGTGAAGGGGCTGCAGGACTGGCAGTCCGGCGGCCACGAATGGCACATGCGGTCGAGCCGCTACATGAACGAAAACGCGGACAGATCCGCGAGCGCCCCCGATCTCCTCGAGGCGCCGACGGGGCTCGGCACCTCGGCGTTCCGGATCAAGCTCACGCCCGGCGCCCTGGGTCTGCAGCGGATCAAGACCCTCACCCACGCCCCGTTCCAGCCCGTGGGCAGGTCGCCGCTCCCGAAGATTACCATGCCGTTCAAGCTCCGCTTGAGCCCGCATCTGCCCGCGGCGCGCCGGAACATCGTCGCGTGGGCCCGCAAGCTCGCGATGCTCGACGTCGTGCCGGGCGTCGTCGGCTCCGGGATCTGGGACGAGCGCAGGCTCATCGGCTTCGATCTCCCCCTCTGCGCCGCGGGCATTCACCCGGACGCGTCCCCGCACGAGCTCGACATGAGCTCGGCCTGGCTGACGTGGGGGACGTACGCCGACGATTATTTCCCGCTCGTGTTCGGCGCGACGCGCGACATGGTGGGCGCGAAACGGTTCAATGCCCGGCTCTCGATGTTCATGCCCCTCGACTGCGCGAGCGCCCCGGCGCCCGAGAACCCGGTGGAGAGCGGCCTCCTGGATCTCTGGATGCGTACGGCTTCCCCCATGTCGATGAGCTCGCGGCAGTCGCTCCGCCGCAGCATCGAGACCATGACCGAGAGCTGGCTCTGGGAGCTCCTGAACCAGACCCAGAACCGGATC
Source organism: Sorangium sp. So ce176 (assembly GCF_051519835.1). Lineage (NCBI taxonomy): Bacteria > Pseudomonadati > Myxococcota > Polyangiales > Polyangiaceae > Sorangium > Sorangium sp. So ce176. Next base: position 5,252,911 of record NZ_CP150371.1, on the reverse strand, counting down.
CCGGATCCTGTCGATTACGTCGAGATGCGCCGCAAGACGTTCGGCGCCGCTCTCACGATGGGCCTGCCCAAGCTCGCGCTCGGCGGTGTGGTCCCGGCCGCTGTCTTCCGCACGCGGACGATGCGAGGGCTCGACAACACGACGGCCGACGTGGGCGGGTGGATCAACGATCTCTATTCGTACCGCAAGGAGATCGAGTTCGAGGGCGAGCTCAGCAACCTCGTGCTGGTCGTCGAGCGGTTCCTCGAGTGCGACGCGCAGCGGGCCAAGGAGGTCGTCAATGATCTGATCACGGCGCGCGTGCTGGAGTTCGAGCACATCGTCGCGACAGAGCTGCCCCGCATCCTCGACGAATTCGACCTCGACAAGGCGGCCCGCGAGGCCGTGCTCGGATATGTCGAGAATCAGCGATCGTACATGGCTGGCGTCCTCAACTGGCACGTCGCGACGAGCCGGTACGTGGACGCGGAGCTGGAGCGCCACCCGATCGAACGGGCGATCGCGGGCGCGCGTGGGTTTGGCGCCTCTGCGGCGCGTATCAGCAGTTTCTTCGGCGCCGGAAGAGCCGGTGCCGCGGCGCCTGCTGCGAAGGTGGATCTTTCGATGGGTACGGCGCGGTCCGTGCCGGTGAAGCACGGGCGGTCCTAGCCGTCCGGGAAAGAGGGACTCATGTCTATCTCAGGGAAGTTGGGTTCGATCGATCAGCTGCCGACCAGCCTCGCGACGGCGGCCGCGAGGCAGCTCGCGACGACGACCAAGTCGGCGCCGCAGATGCAGGGCATCTCGTCGCGGTGGCTGCTCAAGCTCCTGCCGTGGGTGCACGTCAACGGCGTGTACCGCGTGAACCGCCGCCTGAGCTATGCGGTGGGCGACGGGCGCGTGACGTTCACGAACACCGGCGCGAAGATCCAGGTCATCCCGCAGGAGCTCTGCGAGCTGCCGCTCCTCCGCGGTTACGACGACATCGAGGTCCTCACCGCGCTGGCGAGCCGCTTCGTGCAGCGTGAATACAAGCCCGGCGACATCATCACCGAGCGGGGCAAGGAGGCCGATCACATCTGTCTCATCGCGCACGGCAAGGTCAACAAGATCGGCACGGGCAAGTACGGCGATGAGACGGTGCTCGCGATCCTCGCGGACGGCGACCAGTACAGCTACCAGGCGCTCCTGGAGACGCAGGATTACTGGACGTTCACGGCCAAGGCCGTCACGGCCGTCACGGTGCTGACGCTCCAGCAGAACGTCTTCGAGGAGCTTGTCGCCCAGTACCCGTCGCTGAAGAAGCACCTCGACAGCTTCAAGGCGCTCGCCGCGAAGAAGCAGGACGACACGGGCGAGGCGGCGATCGAGATCTCGGCGGGCCACTCCGGCGAGCCCGTCCTCCCCGGCACGTTCGTCGATTACGAGACCTCGCCCCGCGAGTACGAGCTCAGCGTGGCGCAGACAGTGCTCCAGATCCACACGCGCGTCGCGGATCTGTTCAACGAGCCGATGAACCAGACGGAGCAGCAGCTCCGCCTGACCATCGAGGCCCTGAAGGAGACCCAGGAGCAGGAGCTCATCAACAACCGCGAGTTCGGCCTCCTGCACAACGCCGACCTGAAGCAGCGCATCCACACGCGCAGCGGCCCCCCGACGCCGGACGACATGGACGAGCTCCTCGCCACGGTCTGGAGGGAGCCGTCGTTCTTCCTCGCGCACCCGCGCGCCATTGCGGCGTTCGGCCAGGAGTGCAGCCGCCTCGGCATCTATCCGCAGAGCACCGAGGTGAACGGCAATCACGTCCCGGCGTGGCGCGGCGTGCCGATCTTCCCGTGCAACAAGATCCCGGTCTCCGAGACGCGGACGACCTCGATCCTGCTCATGCGCGCGGGCGAGAAGAACCAGGGCGTCATCGGCCTGCACCACGCCGGCATTCCGGACGAGGTCGAGCCGAGCCTCAACGTGCGCTTCATGGGGATCAACGAGAAGGCCATCATCTCGTACCTCGTCAGCCTCTATTACTCGGCAGCCGTGCTGGTCCCCGACGCGCTCGGCGTCCTGGAGAGCGTCGAGATCGGGCGCGCCCACGAATGAGCCGCGAGCGGTAGCCGCTCCGCGTGTGCCCCGCGCGAGCGCGGGGGACACGCGGAGCGCTCTGCTCTCCGAAGCGCGCAGAAGGAAAGGTACGTCATGGCAAACGCCGATAAAGCTGGGATCGGGAACGAGGCGGAGCGTTCGAGCCTCGGGACGCTGGGGGCGCGAAGGCTCGCGACGACGACCAAGTCGCACCCGCAAATGCAGGGGATCACGCCCCGGTGGCTCTTGCGGGCCTTGCCCTGGGTCGAGGTCACGGGCGGCACGTATCGCGTGAACCGCCGCCTGAGCTATGCCGTCGGCGACGGGCGGTTGAGCTTCGGCAACGTCGGGGCGAAGGTGCACGTGATCCCGCAGGAGCTCTGCGAGCTGCCGCTCCTGCAAGGTTTCTCGGACGACGCCGTGCTCGACGCCCTGGCGAGCCGGTTCATCCAGCGGGAGTACAAGCCCGGCGCGCTGATCGCCGAGCGCGGAAAGCCCGCGGAGACGATCTTCCTGCTCGCGCACGGAAAGGCCCAGAAGCTCGGCGCAGGCAAGTACGGCGCCGACACGATCCTCGACGTCCTCGCGGACGGGGACCATTTCGGGGATCAGTCCGTCATCGATTCGAACGACGTCTGGACGTACTCGGTCAGGGCCGTCACGCCGTGCATCGTGCTCGAGCTCCCGCAGCGCGTCTTCGAGGAGCTCATCTCGCGATCCCCGGCGCTCCACGCGCACGTCGCGTCGCTCAAGGAGCGGCTGAAGAAGCCGCAGGACAAGCTCGGACAGGCGGCGATCGCGATCGCCGCCGGTCACAAGGGCGAGCGCGCGCTCCCGGGGACGTTCGTCGATTATGAGACAGCGCCGCGTGAATACGAGCTCAGCGTCGCGCAGACGGTCCTCCGGCTCCACACGCGCGTCTCGGATCTCTTCAATGATCCGATGGATCAGCTCCAGGAGCAGCTCCGCCTGACCGTCGAGGCCCTGCGCGAGCGGCAGGAGTACGAGCTCATCAACAACCGTGATTTCGGCCTCCTGCACAACGCCGACCTGAAGCAGCGCCTCCACCCCCGGAGCGGCCGGCCGACGCCCGACGACATGGACGAGATCCTCTGTCGGCGCCGCAAGTCGCAGTTCTTCCTGGCGCACCCGCGCACGATCGCCGCCTTCCACCGGGAGTGCAGCCGCCGCGGCGTCTACCCGACCATCGTCGAGCTCTCCGGCGCGAAGGTCGCGGCGTGGCGCGGCGTCCCGATCCTGCCCTGCGACAAGATCCCGATCAACGAGGACGAGACGAGCTCCATTCTCGTCATGCGCACCGGGCGGGAGCATCAGGGCGTCATCGGCCTCCACCGCACGGGCCTCCCCGATGAGATCGAGCCCGGCGTCTCGGCCCGCAGGATGGAGACCGACGGGAAGGCCATCACCTCGTACCTCGTGAGCACCTATTACTCCGCCGCGGTGCTGGTGCCCGACGCTCTCGGCGTGCTTGAGAACGTCCAGATCGGGCGGTAGCCTCGGCGGCCTCGATGACCCTGCATCTCGACCTGCTCCTCCACAACCTCGTCGCGCTGTGCGTCGCGATCGTGATGCTCCTGCTCCTCTCGGAGCTCGTGGTCCGGCCGATCCATCGGGGCTACGCCTTCGTCTTGCGCTCGCCGACGCTGGAGTAGGCTCGCCAGCTACACGCGGGGCGCATTTTACGTGAGCCGCCTCGCGACGGGGTTCGGATACCTCCTGAAATCTCAAGAGGATCACTGATGAGCTTCATTACGCTGCCATATTCATCGGGCGACCGTCCGCCTTTTTATATCCGGCCTCGCGCCATCGAATTTTTATTGCAGGATGAGAAGGGGACGCTTCTCAACGACCTCCATGGACGACGTTACCTGGAGAGTCGCCCGATCGAATCCTTGTTGAGCGTCATCCAAGAGGATGAGCCATTCGTGGAAGTTCCATTCTTGAAGAGCTCGATGCGTGTGTGTGGATACATTCGCCTCGGCGCGATCGAGTACATTACGGCTGTTGGCGGCGCGACGAGGGTGCACACTTCAAGCGATCGGGATTACATGGCCGCAGAGTCGCCGAGCGAGCTGGTGGCCAGATTTCCCGGCGAGATGTTCGATTGCATGCGCGGCGGCGAGGAGCAGGTCGTTTATTTTCGGCGCGATCGATTGCTTGGAGTATCTCCCCTTGAATGTTCGTCCACCTATGTCTACTCGTTCGACAGCCGGGAGCGTGTGTACAGCGACCAGTTCGAGCCGAACTGGGTCATGGGCATGACGGTCGCTCAGATCGAAGACGGCCGAGCATTTTTCCGGGCGAACCGGATAAAAGGCTTCCGGGTGGACCAGGGTGGAAATATTGAATTGCACGGGGCAGTCAAGCTTGCGGGCCTATCGGCTGAGGCTGTGCTGAAAGTGTGTCCGATCGCGCGTCCGGTGTCTTTTGCGCAATGCGCCGCCGGGCAAGGTGGAGCGGAATATAGATACGATTGGGTGTTGGATCGGGACGCGATCGATGCGATCGTTCCGAGAAACCCTGGGTTGGGCTTGGACACCCGTGTCGGTACCCCATTCTTAGGTCTCGACACGGTCGATCCGCTCGAGGAGCTCATAGCTCAGCTTGACTTGACGTCGTTTGTTCGATTGGCTCGAAGCTCGGAAGGGCGAGGCTCGGACGTTCCATCGGACTACAACAGACGGCATCCGTGGGCTTACTATCGTCCGGAATCTATTCTGGCCATGGAAGCGGGAGTCCATGGGACATCAATCGCGACGAGGACCTGTTCGCATATCGTCGATGAAACACTGGAAGAAATTCTGCGTTCTTGTGTTGAGCCAGGGGTGCGGTAGGGTGCTCTGCTCTTGGTGAAGGCAATGGGGGGTTGTCGATTGGCTTCGCTGCGTCGGCCGAGCCTGCGGGCCTGATTCAAGGGCCGCTGTCGCAAGCTGCTCAATCCTTGTAGCGCTGGCCAGGTGGGTGCAGCCTGCCGTAGATGTCCTGGCAGGATCTCTGACCCGCAGAACTAAGGGGCCTTGGCGCAGCGGAAGCCGATGCTCCAGCCGCGCGCCGTGGAAGCGCTCGGGCGGCGGTGGGCGGAGCGCACGTACTGGCTCTCGACCGTGTCCCACCCGCCGCCGCGGAGCACGCGGCGGGAGTCGTCGCAATCATCCCTGTCGTAGGGGCAATAGTGGCTCTCGGTCCACTCCCAGACGTTGCCGGCCAGGTCCAGGACGCCGGCGGGCGATCTCCCTGCCGGCGATCGTCCGACGGGGGCCGTCGCCGGGGCCGCGTCGCCGTCGTTGTACATGCGAGGCCACGGGCCCTTGCCCACCTTCTCTAGCCGCTCCGTCAGCATCCCGCTGCACTCCGGCCCGCAGGCGTTGAGGCGCTCGCCCGAGGGAGGCGAGTCGCCCCAGGGGTAGGTCCATGCGTCGTTGCCGCGCGCCGCGAGCTCCCACTCCGCCTCGGTGGGCAGCCGCTTGCCGGAGGCGGCGCAGTACGCCTTCGCCTGGTACCAGTCGACGCAGTTGATGGGGTGGTCCGGCGCCTCGGGGCCGTTGCAGAACTGGCTCCAGAAGGCGCGGCCGTTCGGCGTGAGCCCCTCCGACTCGACGGTTCGCCGCGGGCGCTCACAGGCCTCGCAGTCCGAGTAGGCCTTCACCGTGACCTCGGTGACGTCGAGGCAGAACGCCTTCACGGTCACGCCGTGTCGCGGCGTCTCGTCGCTGGGCGTCTCCGCGTCGGCGTCGGAGCCCATCTGGAGCTCGGCGTCCTCGATGAGCACCATGCCGCCCGGGCAGCCGCCCGACGCGGCCGGCGGCGGGCGCAGGAAGAGGTACACCCCCGCGCCCGCCGCGCACGCGGCGGCGAGCGACACGGCGCGCCGGAGGCGGGGCGCGCGCGCGCCCGAGGGGCCCCGCGCCGCGGGCCGCTCCGCGGCGGGCGGGTGGAGCGCGGTGTGGCCGGCCGCAGCGTCAGCGACGGAGCCTGCCGTCGCGGGGGCGTCCGCGGGCGCGCCCGGGGTCACCGGCTCTCTCGAGAGCTCGCCCGCGCCCTGGGGCGCGCCCCGGAGATCGCCAGGCGCGGCCACGGTCGTGGCGAACGCGGCAGGGTGATGGCGGCCAGCGGGCGCGTCGACCTCCGCGATCCCGGCCTCCAGCCCCGGGAAGGCCTCGACCATCTCGCGCGCCGACTGGAACCGGCAGCTCGGATCGACGGAGAGCGCCTTGGCGAACCAGTCGTCGATCGACGGCGGCAGACCCGGCCGCTGCTCGGTGGCGGGGCGGAACTTCCCCTTCAGGACCGCCGCGCCCACGGCGACGAACGAGCCGCCCTGGAACGGCAGCGCGCCTGTCAACGTCTCGTAGAGGACGACGCCAAGCGACCAGAGATCCGAGCGGAGATCGACGTCCTTGCTCCCCTCGAGCTGCTCGGGGCTCATGTAGGGAGCCGATCCGATCACCACCCCTGTCTCGGTGAGCGCTGGGCTCGCCGCCGGCGCTGCCGCGTCGCCCGCCAGCTTCGCGACGCCGAAGTCGAGCACCTTGACGAAGAGCGGGTAGCCCTCGCTCCCCTCCGTGATGAAGACGTTGTGGGGCTTGATGTCGCGGTGCACGATCCCGCGCTCGTGGGCGCTCTCGAGCGCGCTCCCCACCTGCTGCGCGAGCGACCTCGCGGTGGCGAAGCTGAGGCGGCCGCCGCGCTCGAGGAGCTCGGCGAGCGAGAACCCGCGCAGGAGCTCCATCACGAGGTACGGGACGGCGCCGTCGACGACGCCGTAGTCCATGACCTGCACCACGTGCGGGTGCGCGATCCGCGCCGTGGCCCTCGCCTCCCTCTGGAAACGCGCGACGAGGGCAGGACTCTCGGCCGCCCGCTCGGGGCGGATGAACTTCACCGCGACGTCTGTGTCGAGGGCGAGGTGCCGCGCCGCCCACACGACCCCCATCCCGCCCTGCCCGAGAGGCCTCAGCAGATGCAGCTTGTCGGCGATGACGGCTTCAGGTCGGAGCTCCACGACGACCCGGCGATGGTACCACCGGCGCGCCGGCGCCCGAGGCCCGGCGTGCTAGCCCCGGCCGTGCGCCACGCGCGCGGCGCCGGCGCCGCTCGACGGGCCGAGCGCCACGCGGCGCTCGATCAAGAAGAGCAGCGACGACGACGCCAGGGTGAAGGCGATCGCCAGCGCCGCCACGGCGCGCATGCCGTCGAGGCGCTGGTCGGGGAGCTCGTGCAGCAGCCGGGCCGACAGGAACGCGGCGAGCGCCGACGAGAGGTGCTCCAGGGCCGACTGCATGGAGCCGAAGCGCGCCCGCTCGGAGGGGAGCGGCACCTTCGACACGAGCGTGCTGTAGGAGATGTTGCGGATCGCGGTCCCCGTCATGAACGCGACGAAGACGACGAGCACGGGGAGCCCCGGCACGTACGAGTGGAACCCGGCGTAGAGCACGGTCACGAGCACCGCCGCGCCGGCCGTGCTCGTGCGGAACGCGCCGATGCGATCGATCAGCGCGCCCGCGGTGCGCATCACGACGAAGGTGAGCGCGCCGCCGACGAGGTAGAGCAGGCCGAGCCGCTCGCGCGGATAGCCGAGGTTGTGCTGCACGTAGGCCGAGATGTTCGGGATGACGAGGAACGACGCCATCGTCATGGCCGCCGTGGCCGAGTACGAGAGCAGCACGAGCGGGCGGCCGACGAGCGCCCGGAGCTCGCGCAGGGCGGTCCCGGGCGCCCGCGCGCCGGCGAGGTGGCCGCGCATCGAGGGGAGCAGCAGGAGCGCGAGCCCCGCGACGGCCAGCCCGAGCGCCGCGACGGCGAAGAACGGGAGCTGGAAGCCGCCGCGGCGCGCGAGCTCCAGGCCCGCAGGCACCCCGAGCACCGCGGCGAGCGAGTAGGCGCCCATCACGACGCCCATCGCCTTGCCGCGCCGCTCCGGCGGGATCGCGTCCGCGACGATGGAGAACGCGATCGAGGTCGCGGGCCCGCCGAAGGCGCCGGCGAGCACGCGCGCCGCGAGGAGGCTCGGCAGCCCGGTGGCGAGGCCGCCCGCGGCCGTGCCGAGGACGAGGCCGAGCATCGCGATCGCGAGCGCGCGGCGCCTGTCGAAGCGGTCGAGGAAGAACGCGCCGGCGAGCCCCGAGACAGCCGCCGCCGCGGTGTAGCTGCCGCCGATCAGGCCGATGTCGGACATCGGGATGCCGAGGGCCACAGCGAAGTCCGGCCCGAGCGGCATGACCACCATGAAGTCGAGCAGGTTGACGAACTGGACCGCCGCGATGAGGAACAGGAGGCGCCGTTCGGAGCGAGCGTTCAGCACGGCCGCGGGCTCAGCTCTGGGCCTTCGCGCCCGCGCCGCGCTCGACGACGCCGCGGCTCGCCAGCTCCAGCAGCGCGTCGCGCGCCGCGTCGATCGTTTGATCGATCTGCGCCTCTGTGTGCGCGCCGCTGATGAAGTTGACGTCCCGGCGGAGCAGCACGCCGCGCCTCGCCATCGCGCCGACGAACTGCTCCATGCGCTTCGTGTGGACCGCCAGGTCCTCGGCGAAGAGGAAGAACGGGATCGCGTCGTACCCGACCACGCGCAGCGGGGAGCCGGCCTGCTCGGCCCGCTCGTTGATGCCCGCCTTGAGCCGCCTCCCGAGCGAGGCGATCCGCGCGATGGCGTCGGTCTCGCGGTACTCGCGCAGCGCCGCCCGGCACACCTCGAGCGACAGCATCTCGCCGCCGAACGTCGTCGACACCTGCAGCTCCGACAGCCGGCTCATCACCGCGCGCGGCCCGGCGATCGCCGACAGCGGCATGCCCGCGGCGATGCCCTTGGAGAGGCACACGAAATCGGCCTCGATCTGGTAGTATTCCTGGGCGCCGCCGAGCGCGAGCCGGAAGCCGGTGACCACCTCGTCGAGGACGAAGAGCACGCCGCTCGCGCGGCACGCCTCGCGCACCTTGCGCAGGAACTCCGCCGAGACGCACCGCTTGTAGGGCAGCGAGAGCAGCACCAGGGCGAGCTCCTTCCCCTTGCTCGCGATCAGATCGAGCAGCGGCTGCTCGTCGGCCTCGGCCATGAGCGGCATGCGGATCGTGTACTCGCGCAGCACCGCCGGGACGCCGGGGGTGTCGAACATGAAGTGGTCGTGCCAGCCGTTGTAGCCGATGGCGACGACCTTCTCCCGGCCGGTCACGTGGCGCGCGAGCCGGACGGCGGCGGACGTGGCGTCGGCGCCGGTCTTGAAGAACCGCGCCATCTCCGCGCCCGGGATCAGCGCGACGAGGTCGCGCGTGGTGCTGACCTCGACCTCGGTCGGCAACGAGTGCAGGATGCCGCGGTCGAGCCGCCGGCGGATGGCGTCGACGACAGCGGGGTGGTTGTGCCCCAGCGTGTTCGCCCCGAGGCCGCAGATGTAGTCGATGTACTGGTTGCCATCGACGTCGCGCACCAGCGCGCCCTCGCCGCCCTCGAGGTACACGGGGAACGAGCCGAGCGCGAACATCTCGGGCCGCTTCATGAGCGACTGGGTGACGCCCGGGATGAGCCGGCGCGCCTCCTCGAGCAGCTCGTTCGAGCGGTCGAGCCGCAGGTTCGCGGCCGCCCTCCGCGGCGGCTCTCCTCCGGAAGCGCGGTCGGTGGCGTCGAGCGTCTGTGTGTCCATCGTCGTTGTTCTCCTGGGTCAGGGGTCGTGTTCGTGATCCGCTGTCACCGGGCGCGCGGCCGGGCGTGCCCCCGGTTCGAAGGGGGCGGCAGCAGGCCCTGCTCGACGCAGCGATCGAGGTAGCGGTGGAGCAGGGCGCGATCGATCGGCGGGCACTCGATCCCGCTGCCGGCGAGGCCGCGCGCCACGTTGTCGCAGCGCACGCGCCCGAGGCCGAAGGGCGCCTCGCCCTCGGCGCCCGGCTGCAGATCGAAGAAGGCCAGCGTGGCGCTGTCCGCGGCGTCGGCGCCGCCCTTCAGCCGCGCGCGCCACGCCGGGACCGGGCACCGCTCGACCGCATAGCCGTAGTCGCGCGCCCAGTCGAAGAGCTCGGTCAGCCGGACCTCGGGCGCGGGCGCGACGTTGTACACGGCGAGCGGCGGCCGATCGCCGAGGGAGAGCCGCACGATCGCGCGCGCAACGTAGTCGACAGGCGTCCACACCTCCCGCACGTCGAGATCGGGCAGGAGGCCGGCCGGGATGCCGGCCCGCAGCAGCCGGAAGACGAGGTCCTGCTCGTTGACGAGGCCCGTGCCGGGCGCGCCGACGACGCGGCCGAGCCTGTACACGGCGACCGGGAGACCGCGCTCGCCGGCCTGCTGCACCAGGCGCTCGGCGATCCACTTGCTCTGCTGGTAGCCGTCGCGCAGGCCGGGGTGCGGCGGCACGAACGCCTCGGGGACCTCCGGGCTCGCGGAGACGGGCGGGGCCACGGCCAGCGTCGAGACGTGGTGCAGCGGCTTCGGGCGCGCCGTCGCGGCCAGCCGGAGCATCTCGCGCGTCCCGAGCGCGTTGGCCGCGCGCAGGCTCCGGTAGTCGCGCATCACGCTGACCACCGCGGCGTTGTGGTAGATGGCGTCGGACTCCGCGGCGAGCTGGTTGAACCGATCGGCGCTCAGGCCGAGGCGAGGCTGCGCCAGGTCCGCGGGCACGGGGAGCACCCGCGCGTCGAACCCCGCGAGGGGCAGCCGCTGGCTCAGCAGCGCGCGCCGGAGCCGCTCGTCGGCGTGCGCCGCGCTCTCGGCGCGCACAAGGCAGACAACCTGCGCCTCCGTCCGCGTCAGGAGCTCGTGCAGCAGGTGCGCGCCGACGAACCCGCTGGCGCCGGTGAGCACGACCTGCCGCGGGCGGCGGCGCGGGACGGCCGACGCGAGCGACAGCGGCACGACGTCGTCGGGGAGCTCGGCGTCGGCCAGCATGGCGGCGGGGTGCCCGCCGCTCGCCTGCGCGGGGCCCTGCGCCTGCTCCAGCGCGCGCGCGAGCGCCGCGGCGGTCGGGTGGCGGAACACCATGGCGACGGGGATCTCGCGCCCGAGGTCGATGCCGAGCCGGTTGGCGACCTGGATCGTCTGCAGCGATTGACCGCCGCGCTCGAAGAAGTCGTCGTCCGCCGACAGGCCGCTCACGCCGAGCACCTGCTCCCAGACCCGCAGCACCCGCTGCTCGATCGCCGACGCGGCGGCCGAGCGCGGCTCGACCGCCGCGGCGATCGTCGCCTCGCGCGCCTCGCGCAGCGCCTTGCGGTCGATCTTCCCCGAGCTCGTCCGCGGCAGCCGGTCCGTGAGCGCGAAGGTCGACGGGATCGCGGCCGCGGGGAGCAGCGACTGCGCGTGCCGGCGCAGCTCGGCCGCGGTCGGGGCAGGGGCATCGGCGACGACGAACGCGGACAGGCGCTTTCCGCCGTCCGCCTGGGTGTGCCCGACGACGGCCGCCTCGCGCACGGACGGGTGGCGGAGGAGCGCTGCCTCGATCTCGAGCGGATCGACGCGGTGGCCGCTGATCTTGAGCTCGTCGTCGACGCGGCCGACGAACAGCATCTGCCCGTCGTCGCGCTGGCGGACGAGATCGCCGGTGCGGTAGGCGCGCGGGCGGCCCTCGACCGAGTCGAGGACGACGAAGCGCGCGGCGGTGAGCTCCGGGCGCCCCAGGTACCCCCGCGCGAGCCCGGGGCCGATCAGGTGCAGCTCGCCCACGTCGCCCACCGGCGAGAGCCGGCCCTGCGCGTCGAGGATGGCCGCGCGCACGCCGGGCAGCGGCGCCCCGATCGGCACCTCGTCGTCGTCGTCGTCGCCGCCCGCCGCGCCGTCGCCGCTCAGCGTGGCGGCGGCCGCGACGACGGTCGCCTCGGTGGGGCCGTACGTGTTGAGCAGCCGCGCGCGCGGGCCGACAGCGCGGCGCCAGCGCGCGACGCGCTCCGGCAGGGCGGCCTCGCCGCCGATGATGACCGTGCGGACGCCGGGCGGGAGGGACGCCGCGCCGGTCGAGAGGCTGTAGGCGAGCTCGTGCCAGAACGCCGTGGGCAGGTCGAGGACGGTGATCCCGCGCTCGGCGCACGCGTCGAGCAGCCGCGGCACGGACTGGAGCATCTCCTCGGTGCGCAGCACCAGGGTGGCGCCCGCGCACAGGGTCACGAAGATCTCCTCGACGCTCGCGTCGAAGTGGAGCGGCGCGAACTGCATCACCCGGTCGTCGCGGCCGACGCCGTACCTATGCGTCGCGGCGGCGACGAAATGGGCCAGCGCGCCGCTGTCGATCATGACGCCGTTCGGACGGCCGGTGGAGCCGGACGTGTAGATCACGTAGGCTAGGTGCTCGTCCGCTGTCGGGACCGGCGCCGCCGCCGGGGCGTCGGAGGTCACCTCCTCGAGGAGCACGACGCGCGTCGCGCGATCGCCCGCCAGGAGCCCGGCGTGCTCGGACGTCGTGACAACGAGCGCCGGCCTGGCGTCGTCGAGGATCGCCGCCGTCCTCGAGCTCGGCCCGCCCGGATCCAGCGGGAGGTAGCCGGCGCCGGCGAAGAGCGCGCCCAGGATCGCTGTGACGGCCTGCACGCCGCGCGGCAGGAGCACCGCGACGAGCGCGTCCGGCCCCGCGCCGAGCGCCGCGAGCCGGGCCGCGAGCCGCCGGGCGGCGCCCTCCAGCGCGCCGTAGCTCACGCGCTCGGGGCCGTGCTCCAGGGCGATCGCGTCCGGCTGCTCGCGCGCGTGCTCGACGATCTGCGCGACAACGGGGCGCGCCGGCGCGGGCAGCGGCCCCCCGTCGAGCACCGCGCCCTGCCTCGGCTCGCCGCGCGGGGCCGCGGCGCGCCGGGCCGTGGCTCGCGGGAGATCGAGCTCGGCGCGATCGATCGCCTGCTCGGGGGCGGCGGCGAGCGCCTCCAGGAACCCGAGGAAGCGCCGCTGGTGCGCCGCGAGCTCGTCGGCGCCGTAGCAGGCCGGGTTGGCGTCGAAGTCGAGCCGCGGCCCGCGCCCGTCGGACCTGGCGTACACGCCGATCGACAGGTCCTCGACAGGGCCGGCGGAGATGTTGTGGGCGACGGCGCGCTGCCCGGCGAAGCGCAGGTCGTAGTCGAACGGCATGATGTTGACCACGGGGCCGAACAGCCGCCGATCGCCGCCGATCAGCCTGAGATCCCGGCGGAGCTGCTCGTAGCGGTAGCGCAGGTGGGGCCGGAGGGTCCGCAGCTCCTCCGCTACCTGCCGGGCGAGATCGGAGAGGCTCGCGCCCGGGCGGACCGGCACGCGCAGCGGCACGATGTTCATCACCATGCCCGGGACGCGCAGCGACACCGAGCCGAGGCGCCCCATCACCGGCAGCCCGAGGACGACCTCCGGCGCGCCCGTGAGCCGGTGCATGTACGCCGCCGTCGCGGCCACGACGACGTCGGGCCATGTCGCCTTCGCGCCGCGCGCCGCCGCCTGCATCCGCTCGACGCTGGACGGCGCGAGGAAGGCCGTCTGCCGCAGGGAGTCGGGCGACATGAGCGACGGCCTGTCGCTCAGGCTCACCGGCTCGGGCCGGTCGGCGAAGCGCCGTGACCAGAAGGCGCGATCGCGCTCGAGCTCCGGGGAGGCGCTGTAGGCGAGATCTTCCTCGACGACCTGGCGCAGCGAGCCGAAGGCGCCGCCGGCGCTCGGGCGGCCCTCGATCCGGGCGGTGTAGACCTCTGCCACCCTCCGCGCGACGAGCGAGAAGCCGAAGCCGTCCAGCGCGATGTGGTGGGCGCGCTGGTACCAGAAGAACCGGTCGGCGGCCGCCGTGAACAGCGCCTCGGTGAAGAGCGGCCCGCGGGCGAGGTCCGCGGGGCTGCCGAGATCCTCGCGCATCCACGCCTGGGCCGCGGACCACGGGTCCTGCGCCGCGCTGACGTCGACGTGGTGAAATGGCCAGTCAGGGGAGGGGTCGAGCCGCTGCCGCGGGCCGTCCGCCTCGCTCGAGAAGCGCATGTGCAGCGCCTCGGCCTCGGAGACGGCCTGACGCACGGCGGCCTCGAAGACCGCGAGATCGAGGCGCCCGGGGATCTCGATGCACTCGCCCGCGTTGTACACCGGGCTCTCCGGCGCGAGCTGCTGGCCCAGCCAGATACCGTGCTGCGCGGCCGACAGGGGCCAGCGATCATCCTGACGAGCAACCATTGCGACAAGCCTCCTGGTGAATCCGCGCTCGGCGGGGACAGCCTCGCCGGGGCGACCGCAAGAGGCGCTCAGGGGCGCGCGAACACGGCGCGATCTGCGCGCGCGAGCAGGGCGGTGACCCCGCCCCGACGAGCGCGCGCCGGCGACCAGCAGCAGCCCGGGCCCCGAGGTCGCCAGGGCAGGGGCCGCCGGAGGTCAGCCGGAAGCAGTCCCGGACACGAACCCGGCGCGCTTGCGCCGGATCACAGGCCGAACGCAGACGTCAATGCATGAAAATGAAAGCCACTTTCAATTTCAATATTGTGCCGTGAGATGGCTGTCAAGAGGATTCGGTCGGGGCCGCGGGGCGGGGCGCGGTGCGCGCATGCCGCTGCCAGCGCGGGCGAGGCGAGGCGCCAGCGCGCCGATCGAGCGCGCGGTCGCGCGGATCTCGGCGCCGGATCGGCGCCCGCGGCCCCGGCCCGCAGCCGCAGGCGGGCGCCTCGCCGGGAAAGATTTCTGGTTGACATAAATCATGAGATCGTGGTAGCCACTGGGCTTGAAATTGAAAGTAACTTTCATTAACAAGAAAGGTCAACGATGAACGACCTGACGCCGAAGAGAACGGCTCCGTCCGGCGGTGGATGCGCCCACTGCGGTGTCGCCGGGCACGCCGACCACGACGCCATGCGCTGCGACTGCGGCAGCCTGCTCGCCCGGCACGTGGCCGGCGGCATCGAGCTGAAGTGCCGGCGTTGCAAGCGCGTCGTCGTCATCCCGATCTCCCCGGCCAGCGAGGACGCGACCGGCTGATCCCGGTCCGGTGAGACTCGATGTTTCGACGACCCCCCTCGCGCGGCGGCGCGCTCGCCGGGATCCTGGCCCTCGCCCTGTGCGGTGTCCGAGCTGCCTCCGCGCAGGACGCGCGTGCGGGCGAGCAGGCCCCAGCGGGAGATCGCGATCAGGGCGCGACGCCTGAGGCCGGGCCGGGGGCCCGCGCGCCGGGTGACGCCGCCGCGCTCGAGGTGCATCCGCCGGAGCTCCTCGACGCCGCCGAGGCGGCGTATCCGGAGTCGGCGCGCGCGGCCGGCGAGGAGGGGAGCGTCGTGCTGCGGCTGACGATCGACGCCGAGGGGCGCGTCACCGGCGCGGAGGTCGCGACGCCGGCAGGCCGCGGGTTCGACGAGGCCGCGCAGGAGGCGGCGTTGCGGTTTCGCTTCACGCCCGCCCGGCGCGGCGACAGGAGCGTCGCGTCGCGCATCCTGTACCGGGTCGACTTCCGGCTGCCCGCGCCGCCCGTCGCGGCGGTCGCCGAGGCCGTGACGCCGGCCGGGCGGGCCCCCGCGGCCGTCGCCGGGGCCGCGCCGGCCGCGGGCGCCTCCGGGGCAGCTCGGCCCGCGCTCGAGGTGAGCGTGCGGGGGGCCTCCGAGGCCGAGCGGCTCCGGACCTCCGCGCAGGCGGTCCAGGTGATCGAGACAGTGGAGGCGAAGCGGCAGTCCGCGGACCTCGGCGAGGTGCTGTCGCGCGCCGAGGGCGTGGGCGTGCGCCGCCTCGGCGGGCTCGGCTCCGACGCGCGCTTCTCGCTGAACGGCCTCACCGAGGACCGGATCCGCTTCTTCCTCGACGGCGTGCCGCTCGACCTCGCCGGTCACACGTTCGGCGTCGCCAACGCCCCGGTCAACCTGATCGATCGCGTCGAGATCTACCGCGGCGTCGTGCCGCTGCGCTTCGGCGCGGACGCGCTCGGCGGCGCGGTGAACCTGGTGACCGATCGCGACACCCGCGGCTCGCGCGCGTCGGCGTCGTACCAGGTCGGCTCCTTCGGCACGTACCGCCTGACCCTGAGCGCGCGCCACACGCACGAGCCCAGCGGGCTCTTCGCGCGCGCGAGCGGCTTCCTCGATCGCGCGAGGAACGACTACCCGATCGACGTCATGGCGCTCGACCCGGAGAGCGGGCGCCTGTCGCCCTCGCGCGCCCGCCGGTTCCACGACGGCTACTTGGCGGCCGGCGCCGACGCCGAGGTCGGCGTCGTCCGGCGGCCGTGGGCCGACCGCCTGCTCCTGCGCGGCTTCTACGTCGCGCACGACAAGGAGGTGCAGCACGGCTCGCTCGTCGACATGCGCGACGGCCGGGTCGTGTCGCCTCCCTTTGGCGAGGTCGCCTTCGGCAGGCGGACAGGCGGCGCGCTCCTGCGCTACGCGCAGCCGTTCTTCGGGAAGGTGCGGCTCGACGCCCTGGCGGGGTACTCGTACGTGCGCACGCCCTTCCTCAACGTGGCGAGGTGCACCTACGACTGGTCCGGCCGCTGCGTGGAGCGCCCGTACCGCGGGGAGCTCGAGGAAACGGCGAACGACCAGAGCGTCCACCAGCACACCGCCTTTGCCCGCATCAACGCGGCCTGGAGCGCGGCACCCGGGCACACCCTGCGCTTCGGGCTCTCGCCGACCCGCATGACGCGCACGGGGAGGAACCTCGTCGTCGCCGATCCCGACAAGGATCCGCTCACCGCGAAGCGGGACCTGTGGAGCGGCGTGGCCGGCGTCGAGCACGAGGCGATGCTGTTCGATGGCCGGCTCGCGAACATCGCCTTCGCCAAGCTGTACCTCCAGGGGGTCCGGACCCGGGAGAACTTGCCGAGCGGCCTCCTCGGCGACGTCGACAGGACGATCCGCCGGATGGGGGCAGGGGACAGCCTGCGCTTCCGCTTCACCGACGCGCTCTACGCCAAGGCCTCGTACGAACACGCCACCCGCCTGCCGACGCCGGACGAGCTGTTCGGCGACGGCGGGCTCGTCGTCTGGAACCTCCACCTCGATCCGGAGGTGAGCCACAACGTCAACCTCGGCGTGACCCTGGAGCGCGCGGAGACGGCCGCCGGACAGCTCCGGCTCAGCGCCAACGGATTCGGTCGCTCCACCGGGGGCCTGATCACGCTGCGGAGACACCTCGGCTACTCGAAGTACGGCAACACGCTGTCGGCGCGATCCGTCGGCGTCGAGTCGACGGCCGGGTGGACGTCCCCGGGCGACTGGCTCTCGCTCGACGGTCACGTCACATGGCAGGACTTCCGGGAGGGCTCGACAGGAGCTCGCATCCAGAACCAGCCGTACCTGTTCGGCGGTGTCTCCGCGCGCGCGCAGTGGCCAGGGATCGCGGCGCGCGGCGATGTCCTCTCCCTGACGTGGTACGCCGATTACGTACACGCCTTCCTCGTCGGTCCAGAGGACCACGGCGCCTCCCGCTCCAAGGCGGAGATCCCGTCTCAGCTCGTGCACACGCTCGCGCTCACCTACCTCGTCGAGCGCGGCCGATCGACGGTGAGCTCGACTGTCGAGGTGCAGAACCTCACCGACGAGAAGGCCTTCAGCTTCTACGGCATCCAGCGCCCCGGGCGAGCGGCCTACGCCAAGCTCGCCTTGAGCCTGTGAGCCGCAGCTCGTGCGAACTCAGCCCAACCAGACACAAGGAGATCCCTCGATGTTATCTCGTGCGCGCTACGCGAATGCGCTCCTCTTGACGCTGCTCCTCCCTTGCTTCGCCGCCTGCGGGGACGACACGGGCGGCGGCGCCGGCGGTGAGGGCACCGGCGGGGCTACCAGCGGCACGGGCGGAGCGCCCGACACGGGACCGATGTACGCCCTCACGGTCCAGGTGTTCGGGCCGGACGGCGGCGACACCCAGAGCTACATCGTCGTGACGGACACCCTCGACAGCGATCAGCCGCTGTCGCTGGACGACGGCGTCGAGGTGCTGGGGCGCGCCCTCGGGGTCGGGCCGGACGGCGGCGGCGCTGTGTTCGTGGCGAGCGACGCCGCGGCGACCGTGACCCGCTACGACCTCCAGCAGGACGGCAGCCTCGAAGAAGGGGATACCGTCAGCTTGCAGGGCAAGGGCCTCGCGAAGATCGGCGAGTATGGCAGCCAGTTCCACTTCGTCTCGGAGACGAAGGCGTACTTCTTCGATGGTCCCACAGCGCAGGTGGTGGTCTGGAATCCCGAGGAGATGGCGGTGACGGGCGACATCCCGCTCGAGTCGCTCGTGGTCCCGGACGCCATCCTCACGTACTCCTCCGCGCCGCCGCTGCGCCTGGGCGGCGACGTGATCACCTTCGGCGGCTGGCGGATAGGCCCGGAGGTCCCGAGCCTGGCCGCTGTCGTCGTCGTGGACAGCGCGACCGACGAGGCGACCGTCGTCACCGACGAGCGCTGCGGCTACGTGCGCGACGGCGTCGAGGGGCCCGACGGCATGATCTACGTGGCCACCGAGGCGTACGGCGCGGCGGTGCACCGGCTCAACCCCGACAACGCCGCCGCCCCGTGCATGCTGCGCTTCGACCCCGAGACGAGGCAGTTCGACCCCGACTTCCACGTCGAGATCAACACGCTCTTCGACGGCGACACCGCCGGCTCGCTCTTCGGCGGCCCCGACGGGAAGGCGTTCCTGCGCGTGCTCGACGAGAGCGCCTTCGAGATCGCGGCGGACACCCACCCGCGGGTGCTGGCGAGCGCGGCGGCGTGGAGGTGGGCCAGCGTGACGCTCGGAGATGCCCCGGAGGCCACGGTGCTCGACGCCGAGCCGAGCGGCGGCAGCGTCCTGAGCGTCGCGCTCGGCGACCGCACCTTCCTGCTCGAGTTCGCGGGCCAGGAGTCCACGACGCTCAGCGAGCTCGGGGAGGAGGGCCCCGGCGCCGCGGCCCTGACCGCCCCTGGGCTCGCGTTCTCCGCCGTGAAGCTGCGATGACGCGCGCGCCCGATCGTGAAGACGCGATGAGGGGCGACGCTGCCCCGGGCCCCCGCTCGCCGCGGGGCCCGCGGCCGCGGCCGCGGTACGGCGCCCTCATGAAGATCGTGCGGCGCGTGCACATGTACCTCGGCCTGCTGCTGTTTCCCTGGATACTGATGTTCGGGATCAGCGGCATGCTGTTCAACCACCCGGAGATCGGGCGCGACATCGATCGTCGGCACCTGTCCGGAGAGCAGGTGTCGGCGCTCACCGGGTTCCAGCCCTGGGATCCGGACGCGCTGGCGCGCCGGGTCGTCGCGCAGCTCAACGCGGGGTCGCCCGCGCCCTACACGCTCGACGAGGAGGGCTCGGGGTCATTCTCCGGCTGGCCGCTGCTCGCGGCGCCGCGCGGCGACGGGGGGCGTCAGGTGGTGATCCTGCGCCTCGACGACGGCAGCGCGACGGTCTCCAGCCACGCTCCCGAGCCGGAGGCCCCGGCGCCCCCGTTCGCCGGCGCCGCGATCGACCTGCCCGATCACCGGATGGCGGCTGTGCAGGAGCAGATGAAGGAGCTCCTGCCCAGGATGGGTGTCGAGGCCAAGGGGCCCTTGCGCGCCCACCCGAAGGTCGCCCCCGAGCTGCGCTTCCGCATGCGCGACGCCGAGGGCCGCGCGTGGAACGTCACGTACAACCTCGGCACGGGGCGCCTCGACGGGCGGCTCGACGGCGGTCCGGGGCGCCCCCGCCTCGTGGAAGTGCTCGAAACGCTTCACAAAACGCACCACTTCCCCGTGCACGGCGGGATGACCTGGGTCTGGGCGCTGTTCGCGGACGTCACCGGCCTCACCCTGGCGGTGTGGGCGCTCAGCGGCCTCGTGATGTGGTGGCAGATGAAGCCGACGCGCGTCATCGGCGCTGTCGCTGTCGCGGCGGCGCTCGCGCTCTTCGCCGTGGTGATGAGCGGCACGGCGTCGGACGTCCTGTTCGGGCCCGCCGAGAAGGACGGGCCCTGAGCGCGGCGTGAGGCTGGGGACCTGAGCGCGGCGCGCCCGCGCCCGCGGGAGGCGATCGCGGGCGCGGGCGGCCGGATCAGGCCCCCAGCGTCGCGCCGCCGTCGACGCAGAGGTCGTGCATCGTGATGTGCCGGGCCTGATCCGAGAGCAGGAACAGCACCGCCGCGGCGACGTCGTCCGTCGAGGCGATCCGGTTCAGCGGGATCCCCAGCTTGAACGCCGCGGGGGAGCCGGCGATGACCGCCTGCGCGCCGCTGTCGTCCGACCAGAGCGCGCGCTGCATCGGCGTGTCCGTCGAGCCCGGGGACACCACGTTGCACCGGATGCCGTGCTGCGCGAGCTCCAGACCGAGGCACTTCGTCCACTGGGCCGCGGCCGCCTTCGAGGCCGCGTAGGCCGACATGTGCATCCGCGGCGTCCGCGCGGCGTTGGAGCCGACCGTCACGATCGACCCGGATCGGCGCGGCACCATGCGGCGCGCCACGGCCCGGCCCACGTTGAACACCCCCGTCGTGTTGACCGCGAACGTGCGCTCCCAGTCCTCGTCGCTCAGCGAGAGGGCGGGGCTCACGCGCAGCACGCCGGCCACGTTGACCAGGAGCTCGATCGGGCCGAGCTCTCGCTCGACCCTGTCGACGACGCGCCCCACGGCCCGGCCGTCGGCGACGTCCACCGCGTGGGCGGCGGCGCGGCGATCGCTCGCCTTCAGATCGGCGACAACGGCGCCGAGGCGCTCCTCGTTCGCGTCCAGCGCCGCCACGGCCGCGCCGCGCGCCGCGAGCGCGCGCGCGACGGCCTCTCCGATCCCCTGCGCGGCGCCCGTGACGAGCGCGGTCCTGTGCTTGAACTCCATCGGTTCGCTCCTCGTCATGCCCTGTCGAGCCCGTCCATGACCCGGTGCCGCTCTGCGTGGTACGCCTCCTCGGAGAGGGTCGCCTTCCAGTAGGGAATCGCGTACATCGCCTCGCGCCCGAGGCCGCGCTCGTCGAGCAGGTGATCGCGGATCGCGAGGACGGACGACGACTCGCCCGCGACCCACGCGAACACGCGGCCCTCGGGCCATATCAGCGCGCGGATGGCGTCCTCCAGCCGGGGGCTCGGGGCGCTCGCTCCATCCAGGGTGACCCATGTCAGCGCGACGTGCGGCGGGCGCGCGAGGTGCTGTATCTCCGACGCGTCGGGGACGGCCACGAGGGCGTGGCCGCGCGCCGTCGCCGGCAGGGTCTCGAGCAGCGCGGCGATGGCCGGCAGCGCGGAGAGATCGCCCGCGAGCAGGTACCAGTCCGCGGGGCCGAGCATCGGATCGGGGCCGCCGGGCCCCGCGATGCCGAGCCTGTCGCCGGGCCTGGCGCGGCGCGCCCACCGCGACGCGGGGCCGTCGTCCCCGTGCAACACGAAGTCCACGTCCAGCTCTCCGGCCTGCGCGTCGTACCTGCGCACCGAGTAGGTCCGCGTGATCGGCCGGCGGGGCAGGGGAGGCCACACGGGCCCCTCGGGGCCCAGCGTGGGCAGCTCCGGCGCTGCCTGGTCGCCGCGCGGGAAGAACACCTTGATGTGCGCGCCGTCGCTCCGCGCGGGGAACCCCGCGATCGCCTCGCCGCCCAGCGTGATCCGCCGCATGCGGGGGGAGATCGCCGTCGCGCGCAGCACCTCGAGGAGGCGCGGCGGCGTGCGCGCCACCGCCTTGGCCGGGGATGTCTCGGTTCGACTCATGGTGACCTGCGATGTGCCTCGTTGATGACGTGGGCTGTCAGCCCGTGGCCTCCTGGCCGGCCGCCTCCGCGCGCGGCCGCTGCGCGCGGCCGGCCTCGCGCGGGAGCCGCGTCGACAGGAGCTCCCACCACCCGGCCAGCGTCGGGCGTTCGGCGAGCTCGACGAAGGCGACCTCGATGCCTGCCTCGCGCCACCGCTCGACGAGGGTCATGATGCGGATCGAGTCGAGCCCGAGATCGAGGAAGCTCTCGTGCTCGGAGATCATGGCGACGGGCTGCTCCAGGATCTCGGCGACGTCGGCGCGCAGGCGATCGAGGCCCGGCGCCCTGTCGAGCGCCCACCCGGGCGGCGCCGCCACGTCGCGCGGCGGGACACCCGCTCTGTCGCGGGGCGCGAGCGCGGCCACCACCTCGCCGGTCGGGAGCGCGACGCCGCACCGCTGGGCCACGTAGGCGATGGCCATCTCGTGCTGCTCCCGAGAGAAATCCGCTGTCGCGTCGGTGACGAAGAACGGCTGGATGTCGTTCATGAACGCCTCGCACGCGGTCAAGAGGCACCCGATGTGCGCGTAGACGCCGCACACGATGAGCTGATCGCGGCCCCACCGGCGCATGAGATCCAGCAGCTCGGTGCGCTGGAAGGCGCTGTAGCGCCACTTGGTGAGGACCGTGTCGCCGCCTCGCGGCGCGAGCTCGCTCACGATCCCTTGCTTGTCCGGCTGCTGCGTGAGCCCGGGCCCCCAGAGGTCCAGCAGCAGGCCGCGCTGCGCGTCCGTCTGCTCGCCGGGCTGCTGCGTGTACACGACAGGGATCCCGCTCGCCGCGCAGCGCTCCCGGACGAGGCGGGTGTTGGAGAGCAGCTCGACGACAGGCGACGCCTTGGTGTCGTAGTAGCCGAGGAAATACTGCTGCATGTCGTGGATCAGGAGGACTGCGCGCCTCGGATCCGGGCGCCACGACACCCGGCTCTGCGGGATCTCGTCGGCGCGTGGCATGGGATAGGTCTGGATTCTGGGGATGGCCATGGTGGTTCCTCTCTCACGTTGTCACAACGTCTCGTGTCGGCGGGCCGGCGGCGCGCCGCCGCCCCCGCCCGCGCCGCGCTTCAGGCGCGCGCGCCCTGATCGAGCCGCTCGGCGATCCACAGCCGGAGCGCCTTCTTGTCGACCTTGCCGACGCTCGTCGTGGGCAGGGCGTCGAGCCACTCGATGCGATCGGGCACCTTGTACTGCGCGACGCCGCGCTCGCGCAGGAAGGCGCTGATCTCCCGCGCGGCCGGCGGCTGCCCGCGGGGCACGAGGAACGCGCACGATCGCTCGCCGAGGAGCGCGTCCGGCATGGAGACGAGCGCCGCGTCGCGCACAGCCGGGTGGGCGAGGACGTGGTTCTCGACCTCCTCGGCCGCGATCTTCTCGCCCCCGCGGTTGATCTGGTCCTTGGCGCGGCCCTCCACGATCAGGTAGCCGGCCGGCGTCCGCCGCACGAGATCGCCGGTGCGGTAGAAGCCGTCGCGCGTGAACGCCTTCGCGTTGTGCGCGTCGGCCCTGTAATACCCGCGGATCGTGTAGGGGCCTCGCGTGAGCAGGTGGCCGACCTGGCCTGTCTCGACGTCCTCGTCCTCGTCGTCCACGACCCGGATCTCGTCATGGGGTGAGATGGGCCGGCCCTGCGTCTCGAGGGTGATGTCGTCCGGATCGTCGAGGCGGGTGTAGTTGACCAGCCCCTCCGCCATCCCGAACACCTGCTGGAGGGCGCAGCCCAGCGCGGGCCGCACGCGGCGCGCGACCTCGGCGGAGAGCCTGGCGCCGCCCACCTGGAGCACCTTCAGGCTCGACATGTCGTGTCGCGCCGTCCGGGCCGACTCCAGCCACAGCGACGCCAGGGGCGGCACGAGGGCGGTGATCGTGACCTTCTCCCGCTCGATCCACGCAAACGCCTCGTCCGGGCTGGGGCGGCGGCTGAGTACAACGCGGCCGCCGGCGTACAGGGCGCCGAGGCTCCCGGGCGAGCTGAGGGTGAAGTTGTGCGCGACAGGGAGGACGGCCAGGTACACGCTCTCGGCGTCGAGCGCGCAGATCTCCGCGCTGGCCCGCACGCTGTAGAGGTAGTCGTCGTGCGTCCGCGGGATCAGCTTGGGCACGCCGGTGCTCCCGCCCGAGAGCTGAAAGAAGGCGACGTCCCCCGCGGCGGGGCGCGGGAGATCGACGGGGTCGATGTACAGGCTGGAGAGCGCGGTGAGCTCGCCCGGATCGCCGGCCACGATCACGTGCTTCAGGGTCGTGGCCTCGCGCTGGACCTGCCTGGCGAGCTCGCGGTGGTCGAACCCGCCGTCCCGGTCCGGGATGACGTAGGCGACAGCCCCTGTGTGCTCGCAGAAATAGCCGATCTCGGAGCGCCGGTGGGCGGGCAGCGCCAGCACGGGGAGCGCGCCGAGCCGGAACAGCGCGAAGCACACCTCGAAGAACTCCGCGATGTTCGGGAGCTGGACAACGACGCGGTCCCCGGGCTGGATCCCCAGGCGAAAGAGGCCCGCGGCGAGGCGATCGGCGCGCCTGTCGAGCTCACCGTAGCTCAGCCGGCGGCCGTCGCCGACGAGCGCGATCCGGTCCGGGTGCCGCGCCGCGCGCTCGCGGAGCAGCTCCCCGAGCGTCTCACCGCGCCAGTAGCCGGCGCGGCGGTAGAGACTGGCCATCTCGGGCGGCCATGGAGTGAAGCCGTCCAGCGACGGCCGGCGCTCCTCCGCGCGCTCCACGTCCGGCGCGTCCTCGCCAGGCCTCATGCGATCTCCGGCGCCCGATCGAGGCCGAGCGCTGTCAGCATGGTGCCGAGCTTGGCGGAGGTCTCGGCGAGCTCGCGCTCGCCGTCGGAGCCGATGACGATCCCGGCGCCGGCGTACAGGCGGAGCGCGCGGCCGGCGATGTCGGCGCAGCGGATGGCGACCGCCCACTCGCCGTCGCCGGTGGCGTCGCACCAGCCCACGAGCCCGGTGAAGAAGCCCCGATCGAAGGGCTCGATCGCCTCGATCGCCGCGCGCGCGCGCCCGGTGGGGTACCCGCAGACAGCGGGCGTCGGGTGGAGCGCGGTGGCCAGCTTCATCGAGGAGATCGAGAGATCGCGGAGCTCCCCGGTGATCCGGCTCGACAGGTGCCACAGGTTCGCCGTCTGCGTGAGCGACGGCTCCTCGGGGACGCTCAGGCGCCGGCAGAACGGCCGGAGCGCGGCGGCCACGGCGTCGACGACGATCGCGTGCTCGTGCCGGTCCTTCTCGGACGCGAGCAGGGCGATCGCCCGCCGCCGGTCCTCGTCCGGGTCCGGGCTGCGGATCGCGGAGCCTGCCAGCGGATTGGCGATCACCCTGAATCCGGAGCGCGACAGGAGCAGCTCCGGACTGGCGCCGATCAGGGTCCGGGGCCGCGCGCTGGCGGCGCCGCGATCGAGGCCGGACGCCCCGGCCGAAGGATCGGAGAGGTTGGCGGCGAAGGTGTAGCCGCTCCGGTTCTGCTGCGAGAGGCGCTGGAGGACGTGGCGGAGATCGACCGGCTCTCGCAGCGTCATCTCCAGCATCCTCGAGAGCACCACCTTGCTCAGCGCCTCGGACCGCATCAGGCCCACCGCCGTCTCGACGGCGCGCACGTACTCGCGGGGCTCCGGGATCCTGCGCAGCTCCTGGATCGCCGCGGGCGCCTCTCGCCGGAGGGCGTCCATGGCGGGGTTCAGCGGGCCGGCGGCCTGCACCGACCTCGGCACGATGAGGTGCGCGGGCGACGTGGTGTTGAACGGCACCGCGCCGACCACCATGGGGAGCCCCTGGCCCGCTCGCCCGTGCGTCGAGAGCACCCGCGCGACGCGGTCGGGCAGGCGGTCGCCGTCGTTGGGCTCGAGGATCATGTCGTGCGCGCCCTGCGCGAGGAGGGTGCGTGTCGGCGACGAGAAGAAGAACGCCGATTCAGGGGTGTATTGCTTCAAGAGCTGCCCGGCGCTCTGCGCGGGCAGGGCGACGGCGTCCTGCATCGAAATGGAAGAGGTCATCGAAACACTCCTTGCGAGGTGTGGAATCGGTGGTGGCGAGGCGGCGCGGCGCTCGGGCCAGCGCCACGGGCCGTCGCCGCGCGGCAGCGGCGGTGTCTCCGGAGCTAGCGCGGGAGCGCGCCTGGCCGCCCGCGGCCCGCGCGCTCGGCGCGTGGGCCGCCGCGGGCTCGACGCGACGGGCTGCCGTCGCGCCGTCCGATCGCGGCGGGCGCGACAAGGGCGCGTCTCCAGCCCATCGATCGACGCTCGGCCGCGCCCCTGGCGCCGTCGCGCCGCAGCGCGCGCGGCGGGAATCGCCGCGTGGGCGCCGCCGCGGCGTCGAGACGCGCGGCCGCCGGCGCCCACGCGCGCCCTGCCGAGGGCGTCGAGGCGCGGCGCCGACTCGAACGTCGAAATGGGCTCGTCGTCACATCCAGCTCCGATGGGCTTCGAGAGCCACGTGGGCTCGGGTCATCGGGCGCTGGACGTCGAGTCGCGGGCCGCTGCTACATGATAAAGAAAATCAGTTTCAAGTGACCTATGACACGTTCAGATGGGTTCGTCAAGGGTTTCAAGGTGCAGGCCTGCGGGGGCATCTCGCCTGGCTGGCGAGGCCGGGCGCGGCGGGCCACAAACGGGGCGTATGCCGCTCAGCGAAGCGCTCGCCGCCGCCGGACCGCTCGACGACCTCATCGCGCTCCTGCGCGGCAAGCGATTCGTGGCGCTGACGGGGGCTGGGTGCAGCACCGAGTCCGGCATCCCGGACTACCGCGGGCCCGAGACGCGGCGCCGCGCGCGCAACCCGATCCAGGGGCGGGAGTTCTCGAGCTCGGCGGAGATCCGGCAGCGCTACTGGGCGCGCGCGGTGATCGGCTGGGAGCGGTTCTCCCGGGCCGAGCCCAACCCCGCGCACCGCGCCCTGGCGCGGATCGAGGACGACGGGCTGCTCCACGGCCTGATCACGCAGAACGTCGACGGCCTCCATCTTGCCGCCGGCAGCCGCCGGGTCATCGAGCTGCACGGCACGCTCTCCGAGGTCGCCTGCCTCGCGTGCGGCGCGATGGAGCCGCGCGCCGCCCTCCAGGCGCGGATCCTCGCGCGGAACCCCGGCTGGCTGCGCCTCGCGGCCGACCTCGCGCCCGACGGCGACGCCGATCTGCCGGCCGAGCATGTCGCCGGCTTCCACGCGCCGCCGTGCCTCCGCTGCGACGGCCCGCTCAAGCCGCGCGTCGTCTTCTTCGGCGAGAACGTGCCGCGGCCGATCGTGGACGAGGCGTTCGCGCTCGTCGACGCGGCGGACGCGCTCCTCGTCGTCGGCTCGTCGCTGGCTGTGTTCTCGGGCTACCGCTTCGTGCTGCGCGCCGCGCAGCGGGGGATCCCGATCGCCATGGTCAACCTCGGGTCGGCGCGCGGCGAGGAGCTCGGCGCGCTGAAGGTCGAGGCGCGCGCCGGCGACGTGCTGCCGCGCCTCGCCGAGGCGCTGGCGGGGGCGCCCCGGCCGCGGTGAGGGATCAGCCGCGCCTGTACATGACGTCGGTGCGGAGCACGTACTTGCGCCCGCGCGTCACGGCGGCGCCCCGGTGGAGCCGCCGGTGCTCGAACACGAGGGCCATCCCGCGCTGCGGGGTGATGCCGCGGGCGCCCCAGAAGTCGGTGGTGCCGCCCTCGAAGTCGTCGTTCAGGTAGATCATCGCGGTGAACAGGCTCCGCTCGGTCTCCGATCGCACGAACGACCCGTCGCCGCTGCCCGCGCGCGTGCGGGCGGCGCTCGCGTACGACGCGGGGCTCTACGCGGGCGCGCTCGGCGATCTCGCGTTCGCCTGCGCCTGCTACGAGGCGCACAACGAGGTCGCCGAGGCGCTCGCCGATCCGGCGCCGCTCGCGACCGGCCTGCGCACGCTGGCGTACAGGTCGATGGGCGACGTGCCGTTCGCGCGCCGCGGGCTCTGGGAGTCGGAGCACGACCTCGCGCTCGGGCGCCGGGAGAAGGCGCGCGAGGCCACGGCGCAGAACATCGCCGCGTGCCGGCGGCGCGGCTGGGAGGGGCACGTGGCGCACGGCCACACGCTGCTCGGTCTGGCGCTGCTCGACGGCGGCGACGGCGACGGCGGCGACGGCGCCGGCGCCGGCGATGGCGGCGGTGCCAGCGGCGTCGCGGCCGCCGAGGCGCACCTCGGCGAGGCGCGGCGCTGGGCCTCGGCGACGGGCGAGGTGGAGGTCGCGCTGCGATGCCACGAGCTCGCGGCGCGGATCGCGCTCGCGCGCGGGCGGCCCGACGAGGGCGCGCGGCAGGCGCTGGAGGGGCTGCGCGTCGCGGAGACCTGCGGGTTCGGCCCGTTCCGCGCGCGGCTCGCGACGCTCGCTGCGCGGTGCGTGCTCGGGCGCGGCGCGGACGACGGGCGGCATGGGGACGGGCAGGGTGGTGTCGATGCGCGGGACGCGGACGGCGGGCCGGATGTGGCGGCCGCGGCGGCGCTCGCCGGGTCGGCCGTCGCGTGGGCCGGCGAGGACGCGTGGGCGAGGGCGGACGCGCTGCACTGGGCGGGCGTCGCCGCGGCGCGGGGCGGGGACGCGCCGCGCGGTCGGGAGCTGCTCGCCGAGGCGGCGGCGCTGAGGGAGCGGCTGCGGCATCCGCAGGCGGGCGCGTCCCGCGAGGCGCTGGCGCAGCTCGGGTGAGGGGAGCGAGCGCGCTGCGCGCTGTGCGCGAGCGCGGTGGACGGAGCGCGCGGCCCTGCCGCGTCCCCTTTCGTGCTCTCGCCATCGGGGGTGATCGCGCCTGTGTACCATCTCGCTTTCGTCGTCAGGTGACGTCGATCAGCACCCGCGCAGCGGCCGCGATCGATTGCGGCGGCTGCGCTCCCTTCTTCACACGGAGCGTCCATGTCCTGCCGACCTTCCTCCCGCGCCACCTCGTCCGCCATCGCCCTCTCGCTCGCGCTGGCCACGTCAGGCTCAGCGCTGGCCGCGCCCGTCGCCGTCGCCGGAGGTCCGGTCGCGCCGCTGCCCACGACGGAGGGCACCGGCCTGTGCGGCGCGTACCGCGTCTCGTCCGACCCATTGATGAGCTTTGGCCTCCTGGACAGAGAGGATTTCGTCGAGGGGGTCAACGCCTTCATCGACGATGGGCAGCCCGACCTCGCGAGCTTCGTGGTGCGCACGCCGCTCGATCTCTCGAACAACAACGACACAGGGCTACAGATGAGCCTCGGCGACTTTCGCGACGCTGTCGCCGGCTGTCCGGCAGGGGGGTGCGACTTCGTCGAGAACGACCCCGACACGTCGTTCGGCATGCGCCTGCGCGGCTATCTGGCCGTGCCGCCCGAGCACGTCGAGCAGCCGCTCCACTTCGGCTTTTACGCCGACGACGCCGTGGCCGTCGTGATCTACGACGACGCGCAGGCCGCCTATCCGGTGGCGGTGCGGCCGACGCAGCTCGGCTTGCCGAGCTGGCGCCTGACGAGCACAGTCACGTTCGCCCGAGAGGGCCTGTACCCGATCGAGATCCTTTATGTCGCGATCGCCGAGCACTCCGCCCTCGAGATGTCGCTCCTGGTCGGCGAGTTCGAGGATTTCGAGGCAGGCGCTAACGCGCCCGGCAGCGTGAGCCTCGCGGAGTCGGGCTTCACGCTCGTCGAGCCGGCGTCGTTCCATCAGGCCTTGTCGGGCGGCGGCTCGCTGCCGGACGAGGCCTCCTGTGCGCAGTGCAGCCGCGAGCTCGTCCACCAGGCAGGGAACAACGGCTGCGATCCTGGCGCCTACTGCAACAGCGCCGCGCTGTGCGAGCCGTGCGCGCTCGACGCCTTCTGCGGTCCTTCCTGCCAGCCTTGCGCCGCCCAGACGCCGCGCTGCGCCCTTGTGGATGGCACGCCGGCGTGCGTGGCGTGCGTGAGCGACGCGGACTGCGAGGCCGGCGACGTCTGCGACCCCGAGGCGCACGCCTGTGTCGCGCCGCCGCCCGAGCCCGGCGCAGGCGGCGGGGGCGGTGCAGGCGGCGGGGGCGGCGCAGGCGGCGGGGGCGGCGCAGGTGGCGGCGCGGGCGGGGACGCGCCGTCCGGGCCGGGCTCGGCGGGCTCCGACGATGGGGGCTGCGCGTTCCGGGCCGGCGTCCCGGGCCAGAGCGACGGCGGGATCGCCCTCGCGCTCGCGGGTCTCGGGATCGCGCTGGCTCGCCGGCGGCAGCGTGCGTCCGCGCTGTCGTGCGCGCCCGGGGCGCGGGCGCCGCGCTGAGCTGCGGCGAGGGGCGCCCGCCGATCAGGCGGTTACCGGCGGGCGCTGTTGCAGCCGCTGCAGGATGTCCGTCGTCTCGGCGCTCTGCTTGAGCCCGGCGAGGCGCTCCTCGATATCGCGCTTCAGCACGGCCGCCATCACCGGCTCCAGCACCGGGGCGAGGACCCGCGGGCGCGCCGTGAAGTTGTAGCGGAAGGTGACGCGCGTCCGCCGCGGCGACAGCGCCTTGAACAGCCACGCGCCCGAGAACTGGCGGAAGATCCGCGGCCCCTTGGTCATGGTGATGGCCACCTGCTCCGGCGGGTTCATCGTGATGTACCGGGCCTCCATCGACAGCCAGTTCTTCGCCCGCACCCACACCCGCACGCCGACAGCGGGCTCTGTCGCGCCGTCGCGATAGCGCATCTCGCGGAGGAACGGGTCCCACTCGAGCCGGAGATCGTAGTCCTGCCCCAGCGCGAAGAGCTCGTCGGAGGCGGCGTCGATCTCTGCGGTGCTCTGGATGGTGGGCATGGCGGTCAGGATAGGACGGCGAGGCGCGCGGTGGCGAGGGCCCTCCGCGCAGCGGGCTCGCGTCAGGCCCGAGAGGCAGTGTGTTCAGCGTGGCGCGGGCTGCTCCGCAGGAGGTCGGCGGCGCTCACGCGCTGCGCGCGCCGATCGAGCGCGCGCCCCCCGCCGGCGCGTTGCATGTCGGTTCGTTGACGTCTCTCGAGGACCCATGTAGCTCGCCGGCCATGGATCGATCGGCTCTGGGTTTCGCTTTCCTGGCCGTGAGCGCCGTCGCGCTGGGCGGCTGCAACCGGGGGTATCAGACGGCAGCGGAGCTCGAGAGCGCCGAGCGCGGGCCGACCCACTGCGCCAGCTCCTGTTACGATCTCGGGATGCGGATGTCCGCGTTCGTTCTCGTCGACCGCGGCGTGGCGGGTTGCGTGTGCGAGCCGGTTCAGGCGCCCGCCAGCGCATATCCTGCGCCGCCGCCGGCCGCGCCGCCCCCGCCGGCAGCGCCGCCGGCCGCGCAGCCCCAGAGCCGCGCGTCGGCCGGGGCTGCGGCGGGCTATGCGGTGCTCGAGGCGCAGCGGCGGCAGCAGGAGCAGGCGCAGCGCGCCTCGATGGAGGCCGTGCGGCCGAAGTGAGCTGATGCGGGCCGGACCGAGGCGGCCCGAAGGATGGCCACCGTTGGCTCTGCGAGGAGCAGGCGTGGCATTCTCGGCCGGACCGATGAACGAGCCGGCGCGCAAGATCCGCTCTACCCATGCCGAGTACCTCGAGCAGGAGCGGGCGAGCCCGACGAAGCACGAGTTCCTGAACGGCGAGATCATCGCGGTCGCCGGCGGAACGCCGGAGCACGCGCGCCTGTGCGCGAGCGTCGGCGCCGAGCTCCGGGCGCAGCTCCGCGGGCGTCCCTGCGCTGTCTACTCCTCCGATCTGCGCGTCCGGGTGAAGGCGACCGGACTGTCCACGTATCCCGACGTCAGCGTTGTGTGCGGGAGGCTGGAGCGCGATCTCGAGGACAAGGACGCAGCGCTCAACCCGGTCGTCCTTGTCGAGGTCCTCTCCGACAGCACAGAGGCTTACGACCGCGGGCAGAAGTTCGCGCACTACCGGCTCATCCCCCGCTCCGGGAGTACGTGCTCGTCTGGCAGCACGAGCCGCGCATCGAGGTGTTCCACCGCAACGAGGATGGCTCGTGGACGCTCCGGGAGGCCCGCGCCGGAGAGGGCGCGCACCTGGAGGCGATCGGGTGCACCCTGCCCGTGGACGAGGTCTACCGGGACCCGCTCGCGCAGCCCCCGCCGGGAGCGCAGGCGTGACTTCGAGGCGCTTCACGCGCTCCTGAGCGTCGGCGGGGTCTCACGTGCGCTGAAGCTCGATGGGCGGCCGCATCGAGATTGTGGCGGCAAGGATCGGAGACGTGGACGAGCCGTGGATCGCTCCGCCGACGCAGCTTCGTACCGGGCGGCGCCACGCACGTCCGATCGTATGCCGCAGGGCCTGCCGCGTGACACTACGTGTGTCCCGCCGTTCACAGATCAGCCTGCTGCGTGACACTACGTGTGTCCCGCCGTTTACAGATCGGCCTGCGAAGTGACACTACGTGACCCCACCCATCCCCGCCCCGGGCTCCCAGGCCAGCGGGCGCGCCTCCCATCGCAGCCCCACCCCCCTCGTGTCGAGATCCTGCGCTCTTCCGAGCACACATCCGGCGCTGATGTGGACCACGGTCGCGTTCGCCTGGATCTACGTTCCCGGAATGGCCAAAGCCAGAACCAAACAACAGCAC
Source organism: Sorangium sp. So ce176 (assembly GCF_051519835.1). Taxonomy (NCBI): domain Bacteria; kingdom Pseudomonadati; phylum Myxococcota; order Polyangiales; family Polyangiaceae; genus Sorangium; species Sorangium sp. So ce176. The sequence continues at coordinate 5,220,799 of NZ_CP150371.1, read as the reverse complement.
ACCGGGAAGGCGCCTGCGGCGGCTCCCACGGCAACAACCACCTACCACGCCTGCTACAAGCGCTTTGCCCCGCTGGCCGCGGAGCTCCCGGAGCGCGAGGTCGAGGTCTGTCGCGCGGACGTGCGGATCGCCTTCGCGAACGTGAAGCGCGGCGTCCAGGCCGCCTGCGCCGATCCGGCGCGCATCCGGCGAGCGCTGCCCGAGCTGCCGCTCGATGACGTCCTCGCGCTGCCGGACCTCGGGCGGGCCCTGGTCTTCGCCGCGACGCGCGTCACGGCGAAGCCCGCGAGCTCCGGTGAGATCGAGGCGAAGCTCAAGGTCGTGACCGAGCTGCGCGAGCCGATGCTCACGCTCGCCGAGACCCTGGCGAAGCGCGGGCTCCTGCCGAAGGACGTGGTGGCCGAGATCCGCGCCGGCAGCGGCAAGTACGACCTGGCCAGCGACGGGATGGCGCTGGCCCACCTGTACGAGGAGCACGCGGACGCGCTCCGCGGAAAGCACCCCTTCACCCGGGAGGAGTTCGAGCAGCTCCGGGAAGCCAGCGAATGGCTGCTCGACACCCTCACCCCCGAGGGCGCCCGCCGCCCTGCGACAAGACAGCGCGGCGAGGCCGAGAAGATGCGTGACCGGCTCTGGACCCTCCTGGTCCGGCGCTACGCGGATCTCCGGAAGATCGCGTACTACTTCCACGGCGACGCGTTCGAGGACGTGACCCCGAAGCTCATGTCGCGCGTGTCGAGCGCCGCCGCCAAGGACGCGAGCGAGGAGGTCGAGGCAGAGGAGGGCGCCGACGAAGACGCCGACGCCGACGACGACGTCAGCGGCGGCGCGGGCGAGCAACGCCCCATCCCGCTGTCTCCGTAAGCGGCCCGCGACCGACAGCGCCGCGCGCGCCCGCCGGCGCACGCGCGGCGCGGAACACAAACGGGTCAGGTGCGCCCTCCGTAATTAAGGGGATATGAGCGCACCTCTCTCGTCCCCCGCCGGCACCTCCCGTGACCGCACCTGGAACGCCCTTCATACAGCCGCAGTGGAAACGCTCCCCGGCGCCTTCAAGCTCCTGGGCGTGGCCGAGGCCGACATCGACGACCTCCTCCAGGAGGTCCTCCTCGCGTCGTACCAGACCCTGGATCGGTTCGACCCCACCTGGTCCCCGCCCCGGAGCGAGGCCGGCGAGGCCGGCGAGGCCGGCGAGCCCGCGCGCCGGCACCGCAGCGCTGAAGAACGATGGGTGTTCGGGATCGCGTGGCGGAAGGTCGGCCATTACCTGGAGCGCGCTTATCGCCGCCGCGAGGTGCTGCACGGCCTGCTGCCGGCGTCGTGCTCCGAGGCCGTCGATCCCGCGCCGCTCAGCGAACAGCGCGTCGTGGAGCGAGAGCGGCTGGAGCTCGTGATCGACGTGCTCTGGACGCTGGACCCGGAGCGGCGGCTCCTCCTGGTCCTGCACGAGGCGTACGAGGTGCCGCTCGTCGAGATCGCGCGGGAGCTCGGCATCAACTACAACACCGCCACCAACCGGCTGCGCCTCGCCCGCGAGGACTACCGCGCCGCCGTCAAGCGGCTGCGCCCGGAGCAGCGAGACGCGCTGCGGGGGTGCTGGCTCGGGTTGCCGCTGGCCTCGGCGCTCCTGGTGCGCGAGGAGGCCGGAGCGATCGAGCCCGCGTCGCGTGAGACCAAGCCTTGTGCGGGACCGGCTGAGCCGGCGCTGCCTGCGCTGTCGCCGCCCGCGCCGCCGCCCGCGCCGCCGCCGCCCCCGCCTTCGCCCAGGGGGACCGAGCGCGTGCGCCCCTGGCTGGGCGAGCTGGGGCGCGCCCTCGGGTGGAGCGCGGTGGGCGCCGGAGCCGCCCTGGCCTTGCTGCTTGCGCTCGCGCCGCCGCGGCCGCTGTGGGCTGACCGCTTCGGCCCACGGATGACGGCGCTGCCCGCGGTGCGAAGCGCGTCGGTCGAGATGACGCCGCAGGAGATGCCGGGGCCGCGGCCGGTCTCGCCAGCTCCCGACGCGACGCCCCGGCGCGACGTCGCGCCACGTCGAGCGCCGCCGGCAGGCGCGCGGGAGGACTCGTTCGCAGTGGAATACCGGCTTCTCGACGCGGCGCAGGCGGCGCTCTCCGCGGGCGATACAGCCGCAGCGCTCCGGCACATCGCGCTTCATGAGCAGCGGTTTCCGAGCGGTCGGCTCAGGTCGGTGCGCGAGCGGCTCCGGGCGCTCGCGCAGGCGCGACTGGCCGGCTCCGCGGGGGGCGCGGCGAGGGAACAGCCGTCGCGATGAGAGGGGCTCACCACGGGCGGGCTCGGCACGTGCGGCCTGCGCGCAGCGTCCTCGGGTCGCTCGGCGCTGCCCGGCGAAGGGCGTTGGCCGCTGCCGTCGTCCTCGGCGCCGCGCCTCTGCTCTGCGCAGCGGAAGCTCGCGCCGAGGCAGAGCTCCGTCCGAGCGCGGCACGGCTCGACTACGTGCGCGGGCGAGGCGCCGAACGCTGTCCTGACGCTTCGCTTCTGCGCGCAGAAGTGGCGCGGGTGGCCGGCGCCGACCCCTTTCGGGACGATGCTCCGCTCGTGGTCTCGGTCAGGATCGAGCGCCAGGGATCCGAACTGGTGGCGTCGCTGGCGTTGCGCGAAGGGCAGGGGGACACCCGGTGGGCCGACGGGCTGACCACCACCAGCGCCTGCGACGTGCTCGTCGCCGGCGTGGGCCTCGCCATCGCGACGCAGCTCCTGCGCGCGCCGGAGCGGGGGTCGGCCGAACCTTCGCCGGCCGAGCCTTCTTCGCGCGGGCCCACGCAGGCTGCCCGAGAACCGTCCCGGACTCCACCACCCGCGCAGGCGACGCGTGATGCGCCCGAGCAAGTGGGCCGAGCTGTTCCGGAGCCACCTCGCCCGGCCGCGCCGGAGCCATTCACCTCTTCGGGTGAGCCGTCGAAGGCAGATCCTTCCGGACCGTGGCGGTTCGAGGCGGGGCTCGGGGCGACCGTGGGGCTGGGGATCACGCCGGGGGTGGCGGCCGGGACGACCCTGGCCCTCGGCGTGCGCTGGTCCGACTGGTCGGTCGCCGTGGAGGGTCGGGGGCTCGTCTCGCTGGCGAAAGAGGTCGAGGGGTTGCCCCTGGGGATGACGGCCTTCACGGCAACCACCGTGGGCTGCCTCCGCGGCCGTCACCTGTTTGGCTGCGGACTTGCGACGCTCGGTGCTGTCCGGTTCGTCCCGGAAGACCCGTGGAACATGCGTCTACGCAGCAAGGCCCTGGTCGGGGTAGGGATCCGGCTTGGCTGCGCGTGGCGGCTCTCGGACAGGTGGTCAGTGAATGGCCACGCCGAGGCGATCTGGATCGCTGAAGACGCGGTGCTCAGGCGCCATGTCGACCCTGCCGTAACGCCACCACCACTCTACTGGACGTCGCCGCCGCTCGGAGCAGCTCTCGGGCTGGGTGTCACGGCCAGCTACTGAGCGGACCTGCGAAACGGGACCCAACGTCGCGAGGATTGGTGAGAAATTTATGTGTGAACCTGGAATGGGGAGCTTGCTGGCGGCTGCGGCCGTGATGGAGGACGATCGTTGTCTGCGTGGAGCCGCATGCGGTAGCTTGCCACGCATGCGGATTTACCCCTTGTCGATGGCAGGGCTGCTCCTGTTGCCGGGCTGCGCCGGAGATCCAACCGTCTACGGGCCTTGTCAGCCCAGTGAATACGGCTCTCCGGCGTGCCCGTACCCCGAGGCGGGCACCGGGGATGAGGGCGGAGGCGGGGACGGGGGCGCAGGTGGTGCCGGTGGTGCCGGCGGCGGCGACGAGACCGCCTGCGCCGGCGACTGCGTTCCGCCGGCGCCCCTCGGCTGGTTCGGTCCGGCGCTCCTCTGGCACGGCCCGCCGGAGCAGGCGCCGGACTGCCCCGCCGAGGCGCCGAACGTCGGCTATGTGGGGTTCGCCGACCTGGCGCCGGCGCCGCTCGCCTGCGCGGGCTGCCTGTGCGATCCGCCCGACGCGGCCGCCGCCTCGTGCCAGCTCCCGCTGGGCTGGTCGGCGCACGCGGCGACGTGCGCCGTCACGGCCCCCGACACAGTCGAAACCGCCTTCGCGGCGCCGGACGGCTGGGACGGCGCCTGCACCGCCGCGAACGCGATCCCCGCGGGGCAGGACTGCGGCGGGCAGCCGTGCGTGCAGTGGCTTTCCGTCGAGGCGCCGACCGTGCTGGTGACAGCCGCCTGCACGCCGAGGGTGGACGAGCCACCGCCGCCGGCGCGCCTCGATCCGTGGCAGACCCGGGCGGTCGCCTGCCTGCCCGGCGCTTACACCGAGTGCCCCGGCGACCGGAGCACCTGCATGCCGTCGTCGGAGCAGCCCGGGGGCCTGCCGCCCGGCGGCTTCCTGGCGTGCATCTTCCACGAGGGCGACGTGACGTGCGCGGAACCTTACCTGGACAGGCACGTCTTCTACGGCGGCGTCGACGACACGCGCGCCTGCTCCGAGTGCGCCTGCGGGGAGCTGGAAGGCGCGTCGTGCACGATCATGGCCTCGGTCTACAGCGACGGCGCGTGCGCCGAGCAGGTCGCATCGACCCTCATCAGCTCGACGACGCCGTTCTGCGGGGTCACGCCGCCCGGGGTCGCCCTCGGCAGCAAGTCGGCGGAGGTCGTCGCTGCAGATCCCGGCGGCTGCGCGCCGAGCGGGGGTGAGCCGGTCGGCGAGCTGCTGCCGGAAGCGCCGTCGACGTTCTGCTGTCTGGCGTAGTCGACCCGAGCCCGCTCCCCTGCACGCCGTCGCGGCACGCGGCTTGCGATGCCTCCCGCCCGGGCGACGCGGCCGTCTCATGTCGAGATCGCCCGGCCCTCGGGGGCAAGGCAATGGACGGCGCAGCCAGGGACATCTTCGTCATCAGCGATCTGCACCTCGGTGACGGCGGCGTGCGCGACAACTTCGAGACAGGCAAGAAGACGCCCGAGCTGCGCGCATTCATCGACCACGTGGGCAGCGAAGGAGGCGAGCTCTTCATCCTCGGCGACCTCTTCGAGCTCTGGCAGATGAACCTCAGCCTCCTGCTCGTGAAGCGGCGCTCGCTCCTCGACCAGCTCGCCACGCTGAACCTGGTCTACGTGCCCGGCAACCACGACATCGACCTGCTGCACTTCATCGATACGGACTTCCTCCATCACCCCTTCTTCGCCTGCATGCGCGCGCCGTTCGTCCGGGAGCTCGGGGGCAGGCGGTTCCGCTTCTGCCACGGGCACGAGAGCGATCCGTTCAACGCGGGCGACGACCCGGGCTTCGGCCGCATGCTCTCCATCTTCGCCGGCATCTTCGAGGACCAGAACGGATCTCCCCTCCTCACGAGCGGCGAGAGCGTGGAGGAGGTCCTCGAGCAGTTCGGCGACTCGATGCTGACGATCTGGAAACACGCCCTGGCGAACGTGAAACAGCGCGGAGGGAAGTGCGATGAGCGCCCCGGCTCGGCGCTGACGCCGGCGCAGAGCCCCGGCCGGCTCGGCGAGCACGTCGTCGGGGTCCGCGCGGAGCTCGAGCTGGGCGACCACGACGTGGCGGTGCTCGGGCACACCCACAAGGCAGGTCGTATCGGTGACTGGTACTTCAACAGCGGCTCATGGGCCGGTCCGATCAACGCGTTTCTTCGCATCTCGCCGGACGGACATGTCCGCTATCTCGAGTGGAAGGACGGGCGCCCCCTCGAGCGGGAGATGCCCGTCGTGCTCCCGGGCGCGGGGGCCGGCCGCGCCCCTGCGGCGGCGAAGAACCCGGTCGCCGCGGCCCGCTCCGCCGCGAGGACGCTCTTTCCGAGGCCGACGCGGCCGGAGCGCTCCCGGTGGATCCTCATCGCTCAAGGCGTCCTCGCGATCTCCGTGGGCGTCGGCGCCCTGACGATCTCCGTCGGTCACGGCGCGTCCGCGGGGTGGCGGCTGCTCGTCTCCGCCTTCGCCGCGTACGCGCTGCTCGACGGCGCCCTCTCGCTCTTCGGCGCGTCGCGCGAGCCGCCCCTCAGGCGCCTCCTCTCGCTCGCGCGCGGCGTGGCGAGCGTCCTGCTCGGCCTCCTCGTGCTCCGCCGCGGCTACGTGGTCGAGGTCTTCGTGATCCTCGTCGGCGTCTGGGCGCTCATCGCCGGCGCGCTGCGCGTCGCGGCGTCGGTCGTGCTCAAGGGCATGGTGGAGTCGCGCTGGCTCTTCGCCGCGGGCGTCGGCTCGATGCTCGCCAGCCTCGTCCTGCTCTCGATGCCCGCGTCGGCGGTGCTGCTCAAGTTCGGGCTGGCCGGTTATCTCTGCTACTACGGCGCGGGGGAGCTCCTGGCCGGCATCTTCGGGCAACGATTGCCCAGGGCGGCCGCGTCGCGCGCCCTCGCGTGAGGCTGCGCGCGACCGCCGCCCGGGCGCACAAACACGCCCTGGCCGCGCGCCGTTGATCTACGCTCCGCCCGCCCCGGCAGCGCAGCGGCCGATCCCGCGGGGGCCGCGCCCGCGGCGCGCCTCCGCGCACGCACAGGGCCTCCCGGCCCCTCCGCGCCCCGCAGGTCGAGGGCCCCACCCGGAGCTCCAGCCATGAAGATCCCTCTCCCGATCGCCTCCTCCCGCGCCTCCCGCGCCTCGCTCGCCGCCCTCGCCGGGCTCGCCGCCGTCGCGGGCGCCGCCTGCTCCGCCCCGCACCCCCCGCCGCCGGCCGAGCCGCCCCCGGCAGCGCCGCCGGCGCCCGCCGCCCCCCAGGCAGCGCCGCAGGGCCCGCGCTTCGACAAGATCCCGCGGCTCGACTTCAACCGCATCGCGGTGGAGCTCGATCTGCCGCTCTTCTGGACAGCCGACAGGAACAGCTCGGGCGCCGTCGAGCCCGACGAGGTGGTCGCGCTCTGGCACCACACAACGGCGCCCGCCTGGGTCGCGTCCGGTGCGTTCACCCCCGAGTTCACCGCGGCCTACGCCGCGATCGTCAAGATCAAGGCCGAAGGGCACCCGCGCGCGGGCCTCGACGACGCCGAGAAGCGCCGCCGCGATGCCGTCCTCGCGGAGCTCGCTGCCGGCCGACCGTCGCTCCTCCGGTCCGACTTCCGCGGCGCGCCCGCCGAGGACCAGGCCATCGTCGGGCACCTGCTCGAGGTCGCCAAGCTGATCGAGCAGATCCACGCGAAGCAGCTCGGGTCCGCCGGCATGGCCGACAAGATCCCGGCCGACGACCCGGCCAGCCGGGCGCTCTTCTGGCGCAACCAGGGGCCCTGGTGCGAACAGCCGAAGACCCGGGACGATCCGAGCTGCAGCGCTGTGCCGGGCAGCCCGCCCCGCATCACCGGCGCGTATCCGGCGCGCCTCCAGCAGGGCAAGAAGTTCTGCGCCGCGCTCGAGGCGCGCCGGGACCAGCAGGCGCTCCTGTCGCCGTTCACGGCCGTGGTCGAGCAGGGCGGCGGCCTCAGGGCCGTGCCGTACAGCGAGGCGTACAAGCCCGAGATGGAGGCGGTGAGCCGCGAGCTCAAGGCGGCGGCGGAGGCGATCCAGAGCCCCGGCGAGGCCGCCTTCAAGGCGTACCTGCTCGCGGCGGCGCAGGCGTTCCTCGACAACCGCTGGGAGGTCGCGGACGAGCCCTGGGCGAAGATGAACGCCGAGAACTCGCGGTGGTACCTGCGCGTCGGGCCGGACGAGACGTACTGGGAGCCGTGCAGCCGCAAGGCGGGCTTCCACATGAGCTTCGCGCGCATCAACCAGGAGTCGCTCACCTGGCAGAAGAAGCTCGACCCCGTGAAGTCGGAGATGGAGGCTGTGTTCGCGAAGCTCGCCGGCGCGGCGTACAAGGCGCGCCAGGTCGCGTTCCACCTGCCCGACTTCATCGACGTCATCGTGAACGCCGGCGACTCGCGCGCCGCGACCGGCGGGACCGCGGGGCAGAGCCTGCCGAACTGGGGCCGGGTCGCGACCGAGGGGCGCGGCCGCACCGTGGCCATGGTGAACCTCCTCCAGGACGACGACGCCCGCGCCGCCCTCCAGGAGGCCACGGCGTCGCTCCTCTGCAAGGCCACGATGGAGAGCGTCTCGCTCGAGCGCCCCGTCGCGACGCTGAGCACGGTGCTGCACGAGGCCGCCCACAACCTGGGCCCGACGCACAACCACAAGGTGAAGGGCAAGACGGAGAGCGAGATCTACGGCGGCCCGCTCGCGTCGATGCTCGAGGAGCTCAAGGCCCAGACGGGCGCGCTCTTCTTCAGCGGCTGGCTCGCCCAGCAGGGCGTCCTCGATCCGGCGCTCGCCCGCATGTCCGAGGCGAGGGGCGTGATCTGGGCGTTCGGGCAGATCGGGCAGGGGATGTACGCCGCCGGCGGCGAGCCGCGGCCCTACGGCCACCTCGCCGCGATCCAGCTCGGCAGCCTGCTCGACGCGGGCGCGATCGGCTTCCACCGCGGCGAGGTGGCGGCGAACGGCACGGACAAGGGGTGCTTCTCGATCCAGGCGGACAAGATGCCCGCCGCCGCGGAGGCGCTCGCGAGGACGGTGCTCGACATCAAGGCACGCGGCGACAAGGCGGGCGCGCTGCGCCTGCGCGAGACGTACGTCGAGAAGGACGGGGCCTGGAAGGGGCTGCGCGGGGTGATCGAGGAGCGCATGCAGCGCATGCCGCTCGGCAGCGTGATCTACGCGATCGAGCGGTAGCCGTGACCCCGGCGCAGCCCGACACGACGGCCCCGTCTCCGCCCGCCGGCGGCACGACGCGGGCGCGCGGCGGCCTCGCGCGCCGCGCCCTGGGCCTCCTCGCGCTCGTCGGGCTCCCCGCGCTCGGGCTCGGCGAGCTCGCCGCGCACATCCACTTCAGCCGGCGCGCTCCGGACTTCGACGCCTGGCGCGAGGTGAAGGCGCCCCTCGCGGCGATGAAGCGGCCGGGGGACCTCGTCGTCGTCGCGCCCGCGTGGGCCGATCCGGCGGCGCGCCGCGCGCTCGGCGACGAGCTCCTGCCCCTGCGCGACGCGGCCAGGCCGGACGAGAGCCGCTACGCGGCCGCCGTCGAGATCAGCGTGCTCGGGCAGCGCGCCGAGGAGCTCGCGGGCTTCCGCGAGGAGCGCCGGCAAGAGCACGGCCGGTTCGTGCTCCGGCGCCTCGTGAACCCGTCGCCGGCGCGCGTCGTCTACGACTTCGTCGACCACGTCGCGCCGTCGTCGGCCGACGTGCGCGTCACCGACCCGCCGGCCGCGTGCCGCTGGAACCCGCGCGCGCGGATCGCCGCCGGGGGCCTCGGCGGCCACCCGACGTTCCCGGCCGAGCGCTTCGAGTGCCCGGGCGGGCCCTTCTTCAACGTCGGCGTCACCGTGATCGCGGACGAGGAGTTCCGCCCGCGCCGGTGCATCTGGTCGCACCCGCCGCGCGACGGCGCGATCGTCACGCGCTTCCGCGACGTCCCGCTCGGCGCGGTGATCCGGGGGCACGCGGGCATGTACTGGATCATCGAGCGGGAGCGGAGCGGCGCGCCTGTCACGCTGTCCGTGCGCGTGAACGGCGAGGCCGTGGGGGAGGCGACGCACGTCGACGGCGACGGGTGGGCGGCGTTCGAGTTCCCGCTCGGCGCGCACGCGGGCGCCGCGAGCGCCGAGGTGGAGTTCGCCGTGACGTCGCCCGACTACACGCACCGCCACTACTGCTTCGAGGCAGACACCCGATGAGGCGACCGGCACGGCCCGCCCCCGTCGCGCTCGCGGACGGCGCGATCGCGCTCGCTTTCGCGGCGGCGTACGTCGCGCTCCTGCTCGCGACCGCGGGCGATCTCGGCTACGCGCGCGACGAGGGGTTCTACTTCCACGCGGCGAACCGCTATGGCGCGTGGTTCCAGGCGCTGCTCGATGCGCCGCGCGCCGCGCTCGATCCGGCGGCCGTCGACGCCGCGTGGTCGGTGAACCACGAGCACCCCGGCCTCATCAAGTCGCTCTTCGCGCTCTCCAACCTCTTCCTGCAGAAGCGGCTCGGGCTCTTCGCCATGGAAGGCACGAGCTACCGCTTCCCGGCGATGGTCCTGTCGGGCGCGGGGGTCGCGCTCGTGTACCTCTGGGGCACGCAGGCGCGCGACAGGATCGCCGGCGCGTCCGCCGCCGTGCTCTTCGCGATGCTGCCGCGGTACTTCTACCACGCGCACCTCGCGTGCTTCGACGCGCCGATCGTGACGGTGTGGGCGCTGTGCGCGTACGCCTACTGGCGCGCGCTGCGGGACGGCGGCGCGCTGTGGCCGGTGCTCACAGGCATCACCTTCGGCCTGGCGCTCGACACGAAGCACAACTCCTGGTTCCTGCCGATCGTCTGCGTCGCGCACGCGATCGCCCTGGAGCTCAGGGAGCGGATCGTCGCGGCCGCCGCCGCGGCCGACGGAGCGCCGGCGGACACCCGCGGCGCGCCGCCCCCGCAGCAGCGGCGAGGGGCCCGGCGGTCGCTCGCGGCGCTCGCCGCGATGGCGACGATCGGCCCCCTCGTGTTCTACGCGCTCTGGCCGTGGATCTGGCGCGACACGCCCTCGCGCCTGCGCGAGTACGCGTCGTTCCACCTGAACCACGAGTACTACAACATGGAGTTCCTCGGCCGGAACTACTGGACGCCGCCGATGCCGAGGGCCTACGCGCCGGTGATGACGGCGGCGACGGTGCCCGTCGTGACGCTCTTCCTGTTCGCCGCGGGGCTCTGCGCGAGCGCGCGCGAGCGCCTCCTCTATCCGCTCGCGCGCGCGGCGGCGCGGCTCGCCCCGCCGGGCGGCGGGGGCGCGCTGGCCGGGGCGCGCGCGTTCGCCGCGCGGCTCCGTCCGCCCGCTGCCGACCCCGGCGGCACGGCGCTCCTCTGGTTCCTCGCCATCGCCGCCGTGTACGGCGCCTGGCTCTCGCCGAGCACGCCGATCTTCGGCGGCACGAAGCACTGGATGACGGCCTACCCGTTCATCGCCCTGTTCGCCGGGGCGGCCTTCTCCGCCGCGGTGAGGCGCGCGCGCGTCGCCCTCCGCGCGCTCCACCGCGCCCGGCGCGGCCCCGGCGCGCGGCCCGGCGCCGCCGCCTCCGCGCGCAGCGCGCTCGATCGCGCCGCGCGCGGGCCGCTGCTGCCGGCGCTGCTCGGCGCGGCGGTGTTCGCGGCGCCGATCGCCGAGACGCTGCACGCGCACCCGTGGGCGCTCTCGAGCTACACGCCGCTCGTCGGCGGCGCGCCCGGCGCGGCGACCCTGGGCCTGAACCGCTCCTTCTGGGGGTACACGACGGGCGCTGTCGTCGCGTACCTCAACGAGCACGTCCCGCCCCGCGGGACTGTGTACGTCCACGACACGGCCGCCCCGGCCTGGGACATGTTGCTGCGCGACGGGCGCCTGCGGAAGGACATCCGCGGCGTGGGGGCGGTCGCGGGCGCTGACTTTGCCCTGTACCACCACGAGCAGCACATGCTCGGGCAGGCGTACCAGGCGTGGGTCGCGTTCGGGACCACGAGCCCGGATCACATCGCGGGGCTCGACGGCGTGCCGGTGATCCTGGTCTACCGCAACCCGGCCCGCTGAGCCGTCAGCGCTTCTTCGCCGCCGCCTTCTTGGCGGGCGCCTTCGCCGCCGTCTTCTTCGCCGGAGCCGGCGAGGCCGCCTTCTTGGCGGGCGCCTTCGCCGCCTTCTTCGCCGGCGCCGCCGCGGTCTTCCCGGTCGCTGCCTTCTCCGCGGCGGCGGGGGCCTTCTTCGGCGCTACGGCCGCCTTCCGGGCCGGCTCCTTCTTCGCGCCCCGGACCGCCACCGCCCTGGCCTTGCTCGCCGCGGACCGCTCTGCCGCAGGCTCGGCCGCCTTGCGGAGCTTCGCGGCCGCGGCGGGCTTCGTGGCGGGCGCGTCGTCCCCGTCCGCGAGGTCGTCGTCCTCGTCGTCGAGCTCGTCCTCGTCGAGTTCGCCGTCCTCGTCCTCGTCCTCGTCGAGGTCGTCGTCCTCGTCGAGCTCGTCTTCGCCCTCGTCCTCGTCCTCGTCCTCGAGGTCGTCGTCCTCGTCGAGGTCGTCCTCCTCGTCGAGGTCGTCCTCCACGCCCGCCGCCTCCAGCGCGGGCTCGCGGCGCCGCGACGAAGGCGCGTCGCTGCGCAGCGGCGCGGCGGCCGGCCGGCTCGCCGGGTCCAGCTCCTCCAGCGGCTCGCCGAGGAGCGCGGCGATGTCGCGGGTGAACTCCGTCATGTGGCTGTCGACCTCGAGCGCGTCCTGCTCGGACAGCGGGGTGAGCCTCAGCCTGAGCACCCGGTCGCCCGCGAGCTCCCACGACGCGGCGCAGCCGCCCTCGCGCAGCATCCTGGAGGCGATCGCGTCGATCCGCTGGCGCAGGCCGCCGCGCGCCCCGGGCTCGATCCGGCGCTGCAGCTCGAAGCGGCGCTCCATCATCGGGAGCGTCACCACCTTCGCCTCGACAAGCTCCGACAGCTCGTCGGCCACGGCCTCCTCGAGCTCGAGCCGCGCGTCGGGATCGCTGCTCTCGACCGAGAACGTCGCCTCGCGGAGCTCGGCGTCGTAGGACGTCAGCTTGCCGCCGGCGGTCTCCGCGGCGCGCCCGAGCGCCTCGTGCAGGACCTGCGCCGGCGCGCGCTTGCCGACCGTCGAGGCGACGTACCCGAGCATGTCCAGCCGCACCTGCACCGGGCCGTCGTCATCGAGGGCGAGCTCAGGGCGCGGCCCGAGCAGCGCGTCGCGCATCACCCGGAAGACGTCGCGCTGGATGACGTTGTCCTCCGTGAAGATGTCCTCCACGTGCTCGGACTCCATCAGCGTGCTCGTGAGGCTCGCGACGAGCTCCTCGACCTGGTCGTCGAGCTCGTCGCTGCCGAACGTGCTCGTGACCTCTCCGTCGACGATCGCATACGGCTCGAGCCGGGGCGCGATGGCCGCGATGACCCCGGACATCTTCTCCTCGAGCTCGCGCGCGAGCGCCGTCGCGCCGCCCCTGGCCACGAGGATGTGCCCGTGCGCCTTCAACGCGTCAACGATGCTCGTGGAAAGTCGGCGGGAGAGATTGCGCTCGTTCACGAGGCGCGCAGCTTACACGGTTTGCGCGGCCTGGCGATACGAGACCGCGGGTCAGACGTGCTCAGGGGTCGTTCTCGATCACCTTGATCAGCACGCCGCCGATCCGATCCGGGATCGCCGCGCGCGCCGCGTCGGCCCCTCCGGACCGGACGCTGACGCGCACGATGAAGCCGACCCCGTCCTCCCGCTCGACCCCGATGCCGACACACCACGGCTCGCCGCTGATCTTGGCCTTGAGCTCGTCCTTTGCCCGCCGGGCCGATCCCACGTCGCTCATCTCGCTCACCTCTCCTGGGTTCTCGCGCGCGGCCGGAGCCCTGCGCGCTCACTCGCTGTATCCGACAGCCAACACCTGCCACGTCGCTGGCGCGTCGGCGACATCGACGACGCTCGCCGTGAACGTCCCGCCCGCCGAGGGCGCGAGATCCCCGGCGCCCAGGGGGATCTGGCTCACGCTGACGACCTTCCCGTCGGCGCCGTAGAGCGAGACGATCACGAGGACCGACCTCGCCGTGAAGCTCGACTCGTTCGTGATCCGGCCCGACACCTGGTACGGGCTCTGCCCGCGCGTGGGCGTGAACTTCGTGTCCGCGATGGCGAGCTTGGCGAGCTTGCCGTGGAAGGACGGGGCCGCGGGGGCGATCTCGGCCTTGAAGGTGGCCAGCGCGGCGGGCCTCGGCGTCGTGAGCGCGCACGGGACCTTCTCGCCCGGCGGCAAGAAGCGCACCTGCGCCGCGCAGTCGCCGCTCCCGAGGGCGGCGCCGCGGGCGTCGAAGAGCGTCACCTTCGCGCTCGGGGCGCCGATGGGGGCCGTCCCCGTGTTGCGGATCTCGCCGACGAAATGGTGGAGCTTCCCCGCGCGGGAGGGAAAGCCCCGGAGGTCCCGGATCTCGGCGCGGAGCACGCCCTTGTCGGCGGCCGCGTCGGGCGCGTCGCCGAGGCCGTCGCGCGCCGGCGCCCCGGGGAGCGGCGCTGGCCGCGCGGCGATCTCGCGGGCCGCGACGCCCTTGTAGAAGTAGATCGCCGCCGCGCCTGCAAGAATGCAGAACAGGAACACGGAGCCGCAGCCGACGCCGAGGTAGATGGCGAGGTTCGACCGCTTCGGCGGCGGCCTGAACGGCCCGACGCCGAGGTGCCCCGGCACGGCGCCGAACGGCTGCGGCGGATGGCCGCCGCCTGGAGGGCCGTGGCCGCCGCCTGGAGGGCCGTAGCCGCCGCCTGGAGGGCCGTGGCCGCCGCCTGGAGGGCCGTAGCCGCCGGGGGGCGCGCCGTGGCCCCCCGGCGGGGGGCCGCCCGGCGGATGGCCGCCGGGGGGGTAGTTCGCGGCGCCGCGCGGCGCGCCCTGCTGGTCCATGGCCCACGCAGTATGCCGGAGAAGAGGCCCCCCGGATCAAGCCCGAGGCGCGCCGGACGTCACAGGTGCCGGCGCGCGATCTCGGCCCACGTGCCTGTCGGCTCGATCTCGAGGTACCTGCGCCAGCAAGGGCGCGCCTGCGTCGGATCGCCGATCTGCTCGTACGCCATCGCCAGGTTGTAATAGGCGTCCGCGAAGCGCGGATCGCTCGCGATCGCGCCGCGGAAATACCGGATGGCCTCGGCCGCGCGGCCGCGCTCGAGCATCACGTAGCCGAGGTTGTACTGCGCCTCCGGCTGCGCCGCGTCGAGCTCGAGCGCCTTCATGTAGAGCGCCTCGGCCTGCTCCTCGGCGTTGCGCCGGAAGCAGATGTTGCCGAGGTTCGTGTAGGCGATCGCCAGCCACGGGTCGATCTCGAGCGCGCGCCGGTAGAGCGCCTCGGCCTCGTCCATTGTCGACGGGTCCTCGTCGAGCTGGCTGGCCTGCATGTAGAGCTCGTAGGCCGTGCGCGCGCGCTCCCGGCCCACCTTCGGGCGGAGCACGCGCACGACGTCGTCGCGCAGGTCCTTCACCTCAAAGTCGAGCACCATCTGCCCGGTGATCGGCTCGAACGCGCCCGAGGCGCTCCGGACCACGACCGCCTTGCCGTCGAAGGCGACGCGGAGCTCGGCGAGGGGGCGCGTCACCCGGGGGAGCGCCGCGCGGATGTTGTCGATCGCCCGCGCGACGTCGCGCAGGCGCACCTTGCGGGCGAGGAGGTCGCGCGCGGCGCGCAGGGCGATCAGATCCGAGAACGTGTAGGCGCGCCGGCCGCGCCGGCGGCCGCTCGGCGGCGCGATGCCGGCGCGATCGAGCGAGCGCAGCCGGCCGGGCGAGATGCCGAGCAGCCGCGCGACCTCCGTGCCCGTGAACATGTCGGTGACCGGCTCGCGCGCGCCCGGCGCGGGCATCGGCGCCTCGGGCTCGCCGGTCCGCGGGGCGGGCGGGGGCTCCGACACACGCCCCCCACCAGGGCCGAACACGACGTGGATCACCTTGTCGGAATCGCCGGAGGCGGAACGGTCCTTCTTGCTCATCGCAGCGTCGCCGGCTCCGCGCCGAGGATCGTGGGAGGCAGAGCGCGTCGTGTGGAGCCTACCTCGCCTCGAGCCGGATGGCTCCCGTTCTCCACGCGGGCACGCGCGTCAAGAGGGCGCGGCCCGCGGCCCCGACGGCGTCCGCGTCGGTCATCCCGCGCGCTCTCCCCTGGGTTTGCCCGCAGGCCTCTCCGCGCGGCGAGCGCGAGAGCGCGGGAGCGCGAGGGGGGCGCGGCGGCGAGCGGTCTTCGGTGGATCTTTCGCATGGCGATCAGGTGCCCGAGGGGCGCGCCGTCTTCGGCGTGGTGAGCAGCACGCGCGCCGTGACGTCCACGGTCAGCGCGAACGATGTCGTGGCCGCGCGCCGCGCGAGCCCGCAGCGGATCTCGGCCTGCATCGGGCCGAGCGGGCCGCCGGCGCGCGCGGTCGCCTCGCGCTGCGCGACGCGGAGCGCCCGCAGCCGGAGGTGGGGGTCGAGCGCGAGCGCCCGGTCGAGCGTCGGGTCGAGCGGCGCGTCCGCGGGCAGCGCGACGAGCAGGCTGGTCGACCCGTAATACATGAGCGCGCCCTCCTCGTTGCGGGTGCTCCCTTCGCTCAGCACGTCGGCGCGATCGAACAGCGCGTGGAGGCGCCCCGTCGAGCAGGTCACGAGCTCGACGAGCCGCCGGTGAAACAGCGGCGGGCTCTGGACCTTCGCCAGACCGGGACCAGGGGGACGCTCGCAGCGCGGCATTGCGATCGCGATCGTGGCACCGTCGCGCGCCGCTTTCCCAGAAGCGCGCGGAGATCCGCACAAAGTTGCGGCGGCACCCGCTTCTGTGCGGGACGCAGGGCCGCGCGCGCGGGCGCCGCGAACTTGGCCCCGCGCGGCGCGCCTTGCCACGATGCCCGCCGCGCAGAAGGGCGCGATGCGCACCAGCGCGAGGGCACGATGCGCGCCGCGCCGAGGGGCGCGAAGGAGCGACGAGCGACCATGAGCTACACGGGTAACGAGCGCCGCAGGCACCGGGTCTTCATCACCCGCAACACGGAGTATCACGTCCGCGACGAGATCTGCGTCGCCGTCCGCGACAGGGCAGCGCGCAAGTTCAGGCCCGCCCACCTCGCGCTGCACCTGAAGCTCCAGGGCGCGGTCCGGATCAACCCGAACGGCGTCGTGATCCCGGAGCCGCAGCACGCGCGCGTCGGCGCCCCGATCTACTTCACCCAGGCCGACGCGGACGGGCTGGAGCGGCAGATCGTGACGAGCCGCGTGGAGCGGATCGAGCGGCCCGAGAAGAGCACGGTGCTCCAGTACCCCTCGTGACGCGCGCAGCGCGCGCCGCCCCGCCCGCGCGGGGCGGCGCGCGCGGCGGCCGTCAGCCGAGGGTGCAGAAGCCTTCGTAGTCGATGTAGCTGGTGATTGTCGGCGACTCGCCGCAGGCCGGGCAGCTCTTGTCGCGGCGCAGCTTGAGCTCGCCGAACTTCATGCGCAGCGAGTCGTAGGTGAGGAGCCGGCCGATGAGGGGCGACCCCTTGCCGAGGATCAGCTTCACCGCCTCGGTCGCCTGGATCATGCCGACGAGCCCGGGGAGGATCCCGAGCACGCCCGCCTCCTGGCAGCTCGGCGCGAGGTGCGGCGGCGGCGGCTCCGGGTAGAGGCACCGGTAGCAGGGGCCGACGCCCGGCATGAACGTCGTCACCTGGCCCTCGAAGCGGAAGATCGAGCCGTGGACGACGGGCTTCTTCTTGAAGACCGACGCGTCGTTCACGAGGTAGCGCGTGGGGAAGTTGTCGCACCCGTCGACGATGATGTCGAACTGGTCGAAGATGCGGTCGACGTTGGAGCTGTCGACGCGCTCCTGGAACTTCACGACCTTCACGTCGGGGTTCAGGTCGCGGATCGCCACCTCGGCGCTGTCGACCTTGGGCATGCCCACGCGCGAGGTCGCGTGGAGGACCTGCCGCTGGAGGTTCGAGTTGTCGACCACGTCGGCGTCGACGAGGCCGAGCGTCCCCACGCCGGCGGCGGCGAGGTACAGGGCCGCCGGGCTGCCGAGGCCGCCGGCGCCGAGGAGGAGGACCTTGGCGGAGAGCAGCTTCGCCTGGCCGACCTCGCCGACCTCGGGCAGGAGCAGGTGGCGGGAGTACCGATCCCGCTGCGCCTCCGTGAGGCTCGGGGGCAGCTCGACCGGGTAGTTCAGGTCCTTCCAGCGGACGAAGCCCGGGTTGGCGCTCTCGACGTTGGTGTAGCCGAGCTCCTGGAGCGTCTTCGCGGCGAGCGCCGAGCGCGTGCCGCCGGCGCAATAGGCCACGATGTGCGCCGACTTGTCCGGCAGCTTCTGCTCCACTTGCATCTCCAGGAAGCCCCTGGGGATCGAGATCGCGCCCGGGATGTACCCGGCGCGGTACTCCTCTTTCTCGCGCACATCCAGGAGCACCACCGGGACCTTGTCGTCGAGGCGGCGCTTGAGCTCGCTCAGCGAGAGCTCGCGGATGGACTTGCGGACGTCGGAGATGAGGTCGCTATAGGTCGTAGGCATCGTGGCTCCTCAAGAGACTGGGAGACTTAGGTGCGCGGCGCTACGAGTCAACGACGGACGGAGGATCGCGGATTTCCGGCCGTCTGCGCTAGCGGCCGGGGGGCAGGAGGTCGGGCCTTGACCGGAGCGAGGCGAGCGGCTCCTCCTTCTGCGCCCCCCCTTCGCACTGGATGCGCGCCACCCGGCCGGCGGGCGGCACGGCGTCGACGATCGTCGCCGGGTCGTTCTCGGACTTGCAGAGGGCGAGCACCCGGGTGCCCGGAGAGAGGCGCCCGCTGCGGAGCTGCTTGCGCGAGAGCGTGATCTCCGCGTCGTCCGCGAGCCGCCGGACGACGATGTCGGCGCCCTGGACCGCGCTCACGACGCCGAGCTCGAGCGTCGGCTGCTTCTCCCGGAGCGGGCCCCACACGCGCTCGCCCTCGAGCTGGTCGTCCGGCGGCAGCCAGTCGACTGTCGGCTTCGAGGCGAGGCGCGGGAGCGGCGCCCACCCGATCGCGGACTCGAGCGCCGTCGAGAGCGCGGCCGCGCCTGGATCGACAGCGGCCACCAGGGCGTGCTGCTTCGTCTGCCCGAGGATCCACACGGGTGTCGAGGGCGCGAGGCGCTGCTTCGCCTCGCCGTCGACGTTCGCGGCGGGCGCGATCGCGACAGCGCCGTGGGTCCAGCGCATCGAAGGCTTCTTCATGGGCTTCATCTGGATCCGCGTCGCCTCGACCCACGCGGCGAGGGCGTCGCGCTTCCTGTCGAGCGCCTCGGGCAGCGCGCTGCTCCCCGGGAGCTCGGCCGAGCCGGGCGCGGGGGCTTCCCAGCGGAGGAGCGCGATGGTGGCGTCGAGCTGCTTCAGCGTGGCCGCCGCGCCCTGCGCGCCGACCGCCTTGCCGGCGAGCTCCGCCAGCCGCGGCGCCGCGGCCGCGCGCACGCGGCCGAGCAGCGCGCGCCCCTGCTCCTCCGAGGCGTCCCCCCGCTTGACGGCGGCGTCGAGCTTCTCGACGGCGTCCGCCCAGCGCCCGGCCGAGACGTCCGGCTCGACCTGCCCGTAGAGCGCCTCGGTGATCGTGGCGTCGAGCTCCGCGGTGAGCCGCTCCGAGGCCGCGTCGCCGAGCGCGCTCCTCGTCGGGGCCGCCGCGAGGAACGCGCGCGCCTCCGCGAATTTGCCGGCGGTTGTCGCCGCGTCGACCTCGCCGTTCGCGCAAGCGACGGCCTGCGTCGCCACGAGCTTCCGGACCTCCTGGGTGAACGCCTCGCTCTTCAGCTCGTCGATCCGCGCCGACAGCCTGGTGAACGCGCCCTCGCAGTCCCGCTGGTCGAGCAGCTCGCCGGCCTCGGTGGCCCACAGCTTCGCCTCGCGCCGGTCGAGCTTCTCGCGCAGCTCGCCGATCTCGTACCTGTGCGAGTCGACGCCGAGGCCGCTCGCGCCGTCGAGCAGCGCGCGGGCGTCGGCGTACCGCTTGTCGGACAGCGCGCGGCTCGCGTCGTCGATGCGCCGCCGGCTCTGCGCGATGCGCGCCATCTCCGCGGTGACGGCGGGCCGCGGCTCGGGCCGCGCGGCGGCCTCGGCGGCGCAGCCGGCCGCGGCCGGGAGCGCGGCCACGACGAGGGCGATGGAGAGGGGACGACGGAGCAGCGGCGCCGGTGAACGCGAGGGCATAGGGACAGGACTGTTCCATCCGATCCGGAAGTTCGCCAACGCCGCGCCTCCCCGGCGTTGCTTGACCCCGATGTCCTCCCGCTTTACGTGAAGTCGCCGTGAGCAACGACGGTACGCGCGGGACGGGTGCCCTCCGGGCAGAGGCCGAGGACGAGCGCGTGTTCAGCGCGCCGAAGATCACGATCAGCCGTGTCTACACGCGGCAGGGGGACGGCGGGCTGACCCGGCTCGTCGGCGGGCAGCTCGTCCCGAAGGACGACGCGCGGATCGAGACGTACGGCACGGTCGACGAGCTCAACGCGCTGGTCGGGGCCGCGCGGCAGACGCTGATCGAGCTCCTGCCCGGCGCGCCCGCCGGGAGCGCCGAGCGGCTGGGGGAGCTCGGGCGCACGCTGCTGCGCGTGCAGCACGAGCTGTTCAACCTCGGCTCGATCCTCGCGACGCTCCCGGAGGACGTCCACCCGAAGCAGCCCCGCGTGACGCAGGCGGAGATCCAGCTCCTCGAGGCCGAGATGGACCGCTGCCAGGCGGATCTCGCGCCGCTTCGCTCGTTCGTCCTCCCCGGCGGCTCGCGGCTCAACACGGATCTCCACGTGGCGCGGACTGTGTGCCGCCGGGCCGAGCGCATCTGCGTGCGCCTCGCGCAGGCGGGCCAGGCCGATGCGCTGGCGGTCGGCTACCTGAACCGCCTGAGCGACGCGCTCTTCGTCTGGAGCCGCTGGGCGGCCGCGCTCCTCGGGACGCCGGAGATCCTCTGGGAGCCCGACGCCTCGGCGAGCGGCGGCAAGGCGCCGCCCGCCTGATCCGGGCCGCTCTGGTCGGGCAAGGCCCGCAGCACGAGGGTCCACGCGAGCGCGACGTAGGCGTAGCCGAGCAGCGCGTCGAGCAGCCAGTGGTGGTCGAGGTAGATGGCCGCGAACAGCATGAGCGCGGCGTAGGCGAGCTGGAGGGCCAGGGACGGCGCGCTCGCCGTGTGGCGCGTCGCGAGCAGCCCGTAGAGCGGGTACGTCACGTGGAGCGACGGCAGCGCGCCGTAGACGGTCGCGCCGCGGCTGTACAGGTCGCGGAAGTAGGTGATCCCGAGCATCGCGTCGACGCGCAGCAGCGCGGCCGGGGAGCTCTGGGCGGCCGGATCGATCGCGCACCCGTGGGCCTGCACGTACCAGGGCGGCGCGGCGGGCAGCAGGCGGTAGGTGATGAGGCCGAGGAGGTGCGTCGTGAACGCGAGCCAGGCGAACCGGCGCGCCACGAACGCGTCGGTCCGGTAGAGGTGGAGCCAGTGCGCCAGCATCACGGGCACGTAGGCGCCGTAGGGCAGGGCGCAGAGGAGGTCGAGCGCGGGGCGCTGCAGCCGGGCGAGCACCTCGCCCGGGGTGAGCCGCCGGCCGCCGATCTCCACGCCGAAGAGCGCGAGCTCCGCCGCGCGCAGCTCGCAGCCGAGGACGTCTCCCGGCGCGACGAGCCCGACGCCGAGCTGCTTCACGCCGTCGTACGCGAGGAACAGGAGCAGGAACGGCAGCGCGTTCAGGAAGAGCCGCCGCGAGCGCTGGCTCGCGTAGACACTCGTCGCGACGAGGGCGGCCACCGCGACGTGGTCCCAGCGCGCGGCGCCGCGCCTGGCGAGGAGCGCGACGTAGGCGAGCCACGGCAGCGCCGGCAGCCACCACAGGGGGCCCCAGAGGGCGCGCGCGTGCCGCAGCAGGATCACAGCGGCGCGCTCGTGGCCTTGCCGCTGCCGAGCAGGCGTCCGCGCGCCGCGCCGGCGTCGCGCGCCGCGCCGGCGTCGCGCGCCGGCGCCCTCGCCCCGGGCAGCTCCGCCGCATCGGCCGCCGCGAGGGCGGCGCGCGTCCGCTGCACGAGCCGCAGGCCGGCGACGAGCCCGACGCCCGCCACGAGGGCGAGGCACGCGAGCGTGATCGGGTAGGGGAGCGCGCCGGTGAGCCGCGCGGTGGGGACGGCCGGGCCGAAGACGAGCGCCGCGACGACGTACGCGATGCGCTCGTGCCGTCGCATCAGGCCGCTCGGCAGCGCGACATGGTAGGCGTCGGCCTTGGCGCGCGCGTAGCTCACGAGCGACGAGGCGACCATGGCGACCAGCGGGATCGCGAGCGCGGCGGCGTGCGCGCGGTAGAAGACGGCGAGGCCGATGAGCGGGGCCGCGTCGGACAGGCGGTCGAGGCACGAGTCGAGCACCGCGCCGGCGCGCGACGCCCTGCCGCCCTCGCGCGCCACCATGCCGTCCAGCGCGTCGAGGATCGCGCCCGACACGAGCAGCGCGGCGCCGGTCCGGAAGCGGCCCGTCGCGAGCAGCGGCGCGCAGGCCAGCGACAGCGCGAGCGAGAGGTAGGTGAGGGCGTCCGGCGAGACGCGGAGCCGCACGAGCGCGCGGGCGGGGGCGTGGAACGACCAGTAGAAGGCCTCGACGACCGGGCCTGGGAGCAGCGCGGTCCCTGGAGAGGCGCCGAGCCGAGGCATCGTCGGTCGGCCGTGGCGCGCGACGCGCACGGCGTAGGCGCCGAGCACGGCTGTGCAGATTAGGATCGCAAGGGCAGAGGGGAGGACGACCACGGCGAGGGCGATTGCAGGGTTCGAGCCGCGGTCGCCGCGGGACGGGCCATGCCGCCGCGGGCGGCCGGGCTGCGCCGCCGGGGCGGTGAGGGCGCGCGAGGCGCGGGAGCGCGAGCGCGTGGGCGCGTCGAGCGGGAGCGCGCCGGGCCGGATTGCGCAGGGGCGCGCGGCGCCCGGCTACCGGCAAGTGGCGCGCGAGAGGCGGATGCCTCGATCCTTCTCTGCGTAGGCGATGCCGAGCTCCTGCCCTGTCCAGGCCAGCGCCGGGTACCTCGCGGGCGCGTCGCCGCTCACCGTGAGCTCGACGCCGGTGGGCGTGAGATCCGGGCTCAGGAGCGTCACGAAGACGGCCGGGGCCCGCTCGCGGAACTGGTAGTACGCGACGGCGAGGCTGCGCCCGGTCCACGCGAGCGCCGGCCAGTTCGCGCTGCCTTCGCCCCGCGAGACGACCACCTCGCGGGACGCCTCGTTCTGCGCGGAGATCCGGAGCGCGCGGATCTGCTCGGCGCCGTCGCGGGTGTCCTCCCACGCGAGGAACGCGTCGTCTCCGCCGAGCGCGACGCGCGTCACCTTCGCGGCGACGCCCTGGTGCGCGATCGGATCGAGCGGCTCGCTCCCCTGGCCCACCCTCGCGAAGAGGAGCGTGTCGCCCTGCGTCCAGGCCAGCGCTGTCCGCTCGCCGTCGGTCGCGACGGCCGGGAACTGCGCCTGATCCAGCGGCGTCGAGCTGGCCAGCGCGCCGCTGTCGAGCGCGCCGAGCTGCGATCCGCCCGCGTCCATCCACGCCAGGAGCACCCGATCCCGGCTCGCGGCGGCGATGGGCCACGACTCGGCTGCGCCGCTCTTCACCAGGTCGAAGGCGGCGCCCTCGGCGACGCCCGCCAGCGTGGCCCGTCGTCCGCGCACGACGCTCCCCGTGGCGTCCCGGTCCTGCCAGAGGATGAGCAGGCCTTGCCCCACGCGGTGGACGCTCGGGTGGCTGGAGATCCCAGGTCCTCCCTCGATCACCTCCTCCCGAAGCCTGTTGCCTTCCGCGTCGAGCACGGCCAGGTGGATGTCGCCCTCGTCTGCGCCGCGCTGCTGCCAGGCGACGGCGAAGCCCGCCCCGGCCCACGCGATCGACGGCGTGGCCCCGTCGCCGCTGCTCACCTCCAGGCCCTGGGCCGCGAGCGTGCAGGCGGCGGCCTGGCTCCCGGTCCCTCCGCCGCCGGCCGCTGCGCCGCCGCCGGCCGCTGCGCCGCCGCCGCCGGTCGCTGCGCCGCCGTCTCCGTTGCCGGAGCCGCAGCCCCACGTGGCGGCGATGAGCGCCGCGCCGATCGCGCCAAGAATCCAGTGCCTCATGGTTCCCCCGTTGCGTGTGATGAGAGGCCTCGGCGCAGCGTGCGCCGGGCAGAGGCCGCGCCGAAGGCCTCGGGTTTTTCAGGTCCGCGCGGCGACTCCCGCTGTCACCGGGACGGCGGGAAACGGGTCGCCGTGCGGGACGACCGCTGCTCCACCGTTCGATGTCCGCGGGGTCGGCCGGTCGCGGCAGCGCTGCGCGCCTCGCGCAGATCGCGCGGCGGACCGGGGCGCGGAGCCCCCTTCGCTCGGCGCAGCGCGGCCCTGGCGTACCGCGCGCGCCTGGCGCGGGCTTCCGGGCGCGCGCGGATCTGCGCTGCCCTGACTGGAACGCGCGCGGCGCGCGCCGATCCGACGCGGTTACTCGCCGTCCTGCTGCGGCTGCAGCGCCTCGGCGACGGCCGCGAGCACATCCTGCGCGGCCTCGAGCTTGCGCCGGGGCATCGCCTTCAGCGCCTGCCGCACGGCGGCCTCCACCGTCCCGGTGCGGAGGCTGTCGAGCTCGCGCCCGCGCGTGGTGAGGCCCAGGAGCGCGCGGCGGCCGTCCTTCGGATCGGCCCGTCGCTCGATGACGCCGCGCTCCTGCAGCCGCTTGAGCACGCCCGTGAGGGTGCTCGGGTGGAGCTGCATGATCTCGGCGAGCTGCCCGGCGGAGATCCCCGGGTAGCGCCCGACGATGCGGATGACGAGCCGCTGCGGGCCCGTCACGCCCATCTTCGCTTCCATGCGCTTCGACGTCGACTGCAGGCCGTGATCGACGGCCCACAGCAGCTTCATGAAGTCGAGCACCTCGCCCAGCCGGGAGCTCTTCTCGGGAGGGGGTGCGGCGTGAGACGAGCGCATCGCCGACGCTTGCTAGCTCGCCCGGGCGCAGGCGGCTAGTGCTTGGCCGCGCGGGGCGCGCCCAGCGCCGGCGGGGCCGCGAGGCGGGCGCGGGGCGGATCTCCCGGGGAAATGGGGAAGGGCGCGAGGGGGATCACGCCGCGAGCAGGCGCCGGGGCGACGGTCACGCGCGGGGCGCGGCGATGGGCCGGGAGGGCGATCGGCGGGCGGGGCAGCAGGCGGGAAGGGGAAGGCGGGGAAGGCAGGGGCAGGGAAGCGCGCCGGGTCGAGCAGCGCACATGACGGCCGCTGTGTCCGCGCTTTGCCGTAGCGCCGGCGGGCGGTTTCGGAGCAAGATCGGCGCTGATGAGCTGGGCGCGGCGAGCCGCTCTGTGGACCGGGCTCGGCGCGCTGATCTGCGCCTCTGGCGCGGCCGTCGGCCAGGTGCCCTCGGTGCGCGCCTCGTTCTCGGCGGCCTACCGCGCCTTCCGCGATCCCAGCCTGCTCGATCGCGCGCCCGCCGACGCCCCCGCGGTCGACGCGTGCCCTCTGCCCGTCGGCGACGCGCCGCCCGCGTTGACGGCGCTCCTCGTGCGCGAGTTCCAGCCCGCGACGGACGAGGATCTAGAGGACCCCGAGGGGACGGCGCTCGCCACGCTGGCGATGCCGGATCTCGACGTCCCGCTCACGCGTCGCACGATGCGGTTCGTCCGCTTCTTCGCCCAGTCCGACGAGGGCCGCGCCGTCTTCCAGCGCCGCTTCCGGCGGGCCGGCGCGTACCGCGAGATCATCGAGCGATCGCTCCGCGAGGCGGGCCTGCCCGAGGATCTCCTCTGGGTCGCGGCGGTGGAGAGCGGCTTCGATCCGCGGGCGGTCTCGCCGGCCGGCGCGGCGGGGCTCTGGCAGTTCATGCCGAGGACGGGCGAGGCCTACGGCCTGGAGCAGTCCGAGTGGATCGACGCGCGCATGAGCCTCACGCGCGCCACGGACGCCGCGACCGCGCACCTGCGCGACCTGTACGAGCGCTTCGGCCGCTGGGATCTCGCGCTCGCGGCGTACAACCTCGGCCACGAGGGCCTCCTCCGGGCGCTGTCGCGGGTCGCGGCGGCGCGCGACCCCGAGGCGCGCGGGCCGATCGGGCTCGCCGAGCTCGCGCAGGCCGGCGCCATCCCGAAGGAGACAGCGGACTACGTGCCGCAGATCGTGGCGTTCGCGATCGTGGCGGCGAACCGCGCGCGCTTCGGGCTGGACCTGCCCGACGTCGCGCCGCTCGCGCCGCTCGACCTGGGCGAGGTCGCTGTGCCGCCGGGGACGCGGCTCCGCACCATCGCGCGCGCCGCGGGCGTCTCGGCGGCCGTGCTGCGCGAGCACAACCCCGAGCTCCTGCGCGATCGCGTGCCGCCGGGCCGCGTCGACCACCTGATCGCGCTCCCCGCCGACCGCGTCGCGCGCGCCATGGCCCTCTTCCCTGCCTACCTCGACCACGAAGAGCTCGACGAGGAGGCCGACCCCCCGGGGAATGCGCCCGCCGCGCTGGGCGCCGCGCCGTCGGCGTACGGCGCGGGCGGCGCGCTGGCGCTGGACGGCGCGTCGCTGCCGCCCCGCCCCCTGTCGCTCGGCCGCAACCGGCTCCCGCTCTTCACCCCGCCCGGCCAGGCGCCTGCGCCGATGCCGCTCCTCGGCAACCCGGAGGCGCTGGAGGCGAAGCTCCCGGTCGTGATGATCGGCGGCGGCGTGGGCTGGCGCCCTGCCGCCGAGGACGATCCGCTCGGCGTCCGGAGCGGCCGCCTCGTCGCGGCGTCGCCGTTCGACGGCGCCGACGGGCCGGGCGCGCGCGGCGCCCTCAAGGGTCGAGAGGCCGAGATCGAGAAGCAGATCGCCCTCCTCGCGGGCGCCGGCCGCGAGCAGGTGCAGCGCTTTCGCCTCCCGAGCGGCATCGCGGTCGACCTCCGGGACGATCCGGCGGCGCCGCTCGTCTCGATCAGCGCGGCTGTCGCGGTCCCGGCGCGGTCCGCGAGCGACGCCGGCGCCGCGGGGCCCGCGCTCGCCAGCGAGGCGCGCGTCGCGATCACGGTGCCCCCGCGCGACCTCGAGGTCGGGATCGATCTGGTCGCGGCGCGGCTCCGGATGCTGCTCGGCGAGGCGAGCGCGGCGCGCGTGGCCGAGCTCAGGAGGCAGGCCAGCGAGCCCTCGCGGCGCGCGCTCGAGCGGGCGCCGTACGGCCGGTCGTGGATCGCGCTCGGCGAGGCGCTGTTCCCCGCCGGCCATCCGCTCGAGGGCACCCTGATCGGCGCGCGCGGCGATGCGGGCTCGGCGAGCGAGCTCCTGCTCACCGAGTCGCTCCGGCGCGAGCGCGACGCGGCCCAGGCGACGATCTCGCTCTCGGGCGACGTCTCCCGGGCGGCGGTCGAGCGGGCGCTCGCGCGCGCCCTCCAGCGCGTCGCCGCGGAGCCGGAGCGCCCGGTCGGGCCGCACCCGCGCGACGAGCGGCTCGCGCTCGAGGACGCGGTGCCGGCGCCGCGGCTTCTCTACGGCTGGATCGCGCCCGCGGAGGGGGGCGCGGACGAGGCGTCGCTCCGGGTGGCGATGGAGATCCTCACCGGCCCGCGCGTCGCGCGGCTCGCGAAGGCCCTGGTCACGGAGGGGCAGCTCGCGTCCGAGGTGACCGGCCGGCTGTCGCTCGGCGCGCAGGCGAGCGTGGCGGCGGTGGAGCTCACGCCCGCTCCGTCGCGCAGCGCCGCGGAGCTGGAGCAGCGGCTCGACGCCGAGCTCGCGTCGCTCGCGACGTCCGGGCCGACGTGGAAGGAGCTGTCGCTCGCGAAGGCCCTGCTGAAGATCGACCTCGAGAAGGAGCTCGCGCGGCGCGCCGCCGTCGTCCCGCCGCCCGCGTCCCCTCGGCCGATCACGGATCTGCGGCTGCGCGCCGCGCTCGATCCGGGCAGCCTGCCGCGGCTGCTGCGCGCGCTCGAGGAGGTCGAGCCGGCCGACGTGCGCGCCGTTGTCGCGCGCACGTTCGGCCGCGACCGTCGGGTGAGCGTCACGACCTGGCCGCGCGGCGGCGGGAGCGCCCTCGCGACCGCCGCCCCCTCATCGCCCGCGCCGCCGGGGGCGCCCGCGCCAGCGCCGGTCGTGCCGTCCACACCGTAGCCACGCGCTGCGTTGGCCGAGCGCTGCACCCCTGCCGAAACCGAGGGGGATTCGTGTGCCCGCACGCTACATGCCAGCCGCGGTTCTTCCCATGGACTTATGGACAGGTATGGACACCTGGCATCAGTTGGAGATAGCAAGGGAGAATGACGACTCCTGCAAAGCCGCTGATGGCTGCGGCACCAGCGAGCGAACACGCCGCGCCGTTCCAGGAAACCGCCTATCGGACCTCCCGCTCCTTGCCGGCGGAGAGCGCGAAGCCGGCGAACCTCGTGACGCGCAGCGGCATCGTGGACCGCGCGACGCGGGGCGAGAGGGTGGCTGCCGTCGAGGCGCCCTCCGGGACCTCCGAGCTGCCTTCGCTGCTCGATCAGGTGCACGCGGTGATCGAGCTGAAGGATCAGCCGGTGCTGCGCAACCTGCTCATCACGCAATGCTACTACGAGCTCTCCGCGGAGCTCGTGAAGCTGCTCGGCGGGCGCAACGCCCACTGGTGCACCTTCGCCACGTGGGCCTCGAAGACCGCAGGGCGGTTCATCCGCAACGAGGAGGTGCCGGCGGTGCTCCGGCGGCTGATCGTCTCGGACGAGGACGAGCGGGACTCGTTCCTGCCGCGCTTCAGCTTCACCAGGCTGCGCGGACAAGGCGAGTCCGAGCGGGAGAGCTCGCCGCGCATCAGCGCCCTCGACCCGCTCACCCCGTGGTGGGGCCACGGGCTCGGGCTGATGGACGTGCCGGAGCGGATCCTGTCCGAGCTGAGCTCCGACATCGCGCTCGGCAACCTCAAGGTGTTCGAGGAGCTCGGACCGCTGTTCGCCCGCATGATCCAGCTCTACCGGACGTGCCCGCGGCCCGGCGAGGCGCAGCTCGCAGCCCTGCTCGAGGGGCTGCAGCCGGGGCCGTCGCCTGACGGCGGGCAGGGGCTGCTCCGCAGCGCCATGGCGCAGTACCACGCGGCGATCGTGACGGAGGACAGGGACAAGCAGGCCGAGCTGATCCTCCTCGCCAACGCGCGCGTCGGGCTGCACGAGCAGGTGCGGCTCCAGCCGTACATCGCGCGGGCGCTCAACGGGCCGATCCGCTGCATGATCGAGACGGTCGGCGCGCCCGGGCGGCGCCTGCCCGAGGCGCTGCGGGCCATGGTCCAGGACAAGCTCGACAAGGTGCAGGCGCTCTGGCGCCTCGCGGCCACGAAGGAGATGATGACCATGCGCCTCCCGGACGAGCTCCTCGAGCTCGGCCACGATCTGCCCGCGCCGCCGGGGTCGCCGCTCCACTGCGCGGAGCTCGCGACAATCGAGGATCGCGAGCTCTACGAGCTCCTGCGCGAGTACGACGCGCACGACCACACGACGACCGGCTGCGGCGCGGAGGACTGGGCGTCGCTGCGCGACCGCATGAGCTACATCCTCGAGCTGTTCCGCTCGCGGCAGTGCTGCCCGAAGCTCCTCGAACGACCCTTCAACCGCGACCAGCACGTCGAGATCCTCGCCTGGCGCGTGCCGATGCCCATCCACGGCGATCTCTAGCGCCGCGCGCCCAGCGCAGCGACTCGCGCCGCCTCGCGCCGGACTCGCCTCGACCTACGCTGACGCCTCGACCTACGCGCGCCGCTGGTCCTCTTCCGGCGCGTCGCCCGCCGCGCTCACGCGCGCCCTGCGGCGCTCGGACATGTACGCCGCGAGGCCGAGCGCGCCCTGCAGCTCGGCGATCTCGCGCCCCTTGCGGAAGGCGGCCTCGGCCTGCGCTCGCGCCTCCGCGGCGGTCGGCGCGCCGCGCGCGAGGGCGATCTCGCCCTGGAGCCGGTAGAGCTCGGGCTCGAAGTAGCGCTCGTCGCTCTTCTCGACGAAGGCCAGCGTGTCGGCGAGCAGCGCGCTGGCCTCGTCGACGTTGCCCGCGCCGAGCTCCGCCTCGATGAGCGCCGACCGCCAGTAGGTCAGCGATACGCGGCTGCCGATGCTCATCAGCATCGTCAGGCCCCCGCGGATGCGCGCGGCGCCCTCCGCGTGGCGCGCGCGCGCCGCCTCGCCGGCGGGCCCCTGCGCGGCGCGCGCGGCCGTCGCCCAGCCAAGGTCGATCTGGCTGAGCGCCGTCCAGTGGGGCATGCCCACCTCCTCGGAGAGCTTGCTGAGCACGAGCGCGTGCGCGTCCGCGCCGGCGAAGTCGCCGAGCAGGCAGCACAGCACGGCGGCGAAGTGCTCGACGAAGCCGCGGCTCACGGGCTGGTTCAACTCCTCGCACAGCGCGATCGCCTCGTCGACCGACGCCTTGGCGCGCTCCGACTCGCCGAGGTGGAACGCGATCCAGGCGAGGTGCGACAGCGAGAACGCCGCCGCGTCGTGGCCGAAGAGGAAGGAGAGCGGCAGGTGATGCGCCGGATCGTAGATCGAGAGCACCTTGTTGAAGTGCTCGCGGGCCTCGCGCAGGCGCCCCCGCAGAAAGCGCGTCGCGCCGAGCGCCTGGTGGGCGCCCAGGGAGATGCCGGCGTCGCCCGTGCCCTCGGCGAGCGCGAGGAGCTGCTCGCCGTGCTGCTCCGCCAGCGCGTAGTCGCCGCGGACGTGGAAGAAGATCCAGAGCCCCCACAGCGCCGGAAAGAGCTGCGGTGAGGAGCCCGCCTCCTGGCAGAGCGCGTGCGCGCGCGCGTACGTCGCCTCGACCTCCGGGGCCGCGTAGCCGCGGGTGATCATCAGCGGGACGCCGAGCGTGGTCTGCAGCGTGATCTCGTCGCGCGCCCGCTCCTTCGTGTCCGGGAGCTGCTTCAGGAGCTCGAGCCCGCGGCGGAGCTGGCTGATCGCCTCGGCGTGCGCGGAGGAGATGAGCGAGGCCTCTCCCGCGCGCTGCCACGCGGCGACGGCGGGGCCGATCATCGCGGCCTCGCTGTAGTGGCGCGCGAGCAGCTCGGGCGGCGTCTCGGGGAAGCGCTCGGCGAGCACGGCGGCGATGCGCGCGTGGTACACCTGCCGCGTGCTGCGGAGCAGCGACTGGTAGGCAGCGTCCTGCACCAGCGCGTGCTTGAACGTGTACGTCGCGCGCGGCGGGCGCCCCCGCTGGAAGAGCAGCTCGGCGTCGACGAGCTGCGCGAGCGCCTCGCGCAGCGCCGCGGGGCTCGACGCCATGAGGAGCGGCTCGGCGCCCGCGCCGCCCGCGCACAGCTCGAGCGCCTCGTAGCCGAAGGAGCGGCCGAACACCGCGCCGAGCTGGGCGACCTCCTTGGCCGGGCCGAGGCGATCGAGGCGCGACATCAAGGAGTGCTGGAGCGTTGTCGGGATCTCCAGCGCGCCCATCCACCCCTGCGGGGCGCTCGCCGAGCCGGCCCGCTCCCCAGCGCCCGCCCTGGCGGCGGCCGACTCGAGGGCCATGCGCGTGAGCTCCTCGGCGAACAGCGGGACGCCGTCGCTGCGCTCGGCGAGCATACGGATCACCTCCTTCGGCAGCGCGGCCTGCTTCGCCGGCGCGCCGCTCGTCGCGTAGGCGCCCGCGAGCTGCTGGATGAGCGCCTCCATCCGCTCGGCGCTGAGCGGGGCGAGGTAGATCTGCGTGAAGTGGGATCGCACCGGCCACGGCGGCGTGAACGTGGGGCGCGCGGTCAGGAGCAGCAGCAGCGGCGACGGCCTCCCCTCGTCGATGAGCCGGCCGAGCAGCTCCAGGGTCGACGGGTCGGCCCAGTGCAGGTCCTCGGCCGTGAGCACGAGCGGCTGCCGATCCGCGAGCCCGAGGAAGAGCTGCAGGAGCGAGGCGATCGTCTCCTGCCGCTGGCGCTGCGGCGTCAGCGCCGGGGCGGCGTGGCGCCCCTCGGTGGGGATGGAGAGCAGCGCTGCGAGCAGCGGCACGGCGAGCGGCCCCGCCTCCGCCTCGGCGAGGAGCTGCTCCAGCCGGGCGAGCCTGTCCTCGCCCTTCTCCAGCGCCGCGCCGCGCTCGCTCGATGCCGCGCTTCCGCTCAGCGTGCTCGCGTGCTCGCGGTCGCCCGCGAGCAGCGCGTTGAGCAGCTCGATCACCGGGTAGAACGCGCTGTTCTGGAGCTGCGGCGAGCAGCGTGCCTCGAGCCACAGGTGCGGCGTCCCGACCAGCCGAGCGCGGAACGCGCGCACGCTCCGCGACTTGCCGATGCCGGCCTCACCCGTCATCAGCACGACCTGCCCGGCGCCGCCCGCGGCCCGCATCCACCGGGACGCTATCTGGTCGAGCTCGTCGTCTCGCCCGACGAGCGGGGTGAGCCCCTGCTGCATCCTCGCGTCCAGCCGATCCCGCGCGGTCGTGCGCCCTTGCACAGCGAAGACCTCGAGCGGCTGGCGCGCGCCCTTGGGGCTGATCTCGCCGAGCGGGTCCACGTAGTAGTAGCCCTCGATGAGCTTCTGCGTGGCGCCGCTGACGAGCACCGTGCCCGGCTCGGCGTGCGCCTTGAGCTGCGTCGCGGTGTTCAGCGTCGGGCCGGCGAGCGACGGCACGGCGTCGCTGTCCGCGACGACGACGATCCCGGTGTGCACGCCGACCTGCACGGACAGGGGCAACGACACGAGATCGCGCGCGTTCAGGCGCGACATGTGCTCGACCAGATCGAGCGCCGCCTGCACGGCGCGGAGGGCGTCGTCCTCCCGCGCCACGGGGTGGCCGAAGTAGGCGATCGTCTCCTCGCCGGGGGAGCGGAGGAACACCCCCTCCTGCGCGCCGATCACCTGGGCGCACGCGGCCTGATACATCTGGACGAGCTCGTGGAACGCCTCGCTGTCGACCGTGTCCGCGATGCGCTCGGCGCTGGCGAGCCCGCAGACCAGCACGGTGAGCTGGCGGCGCTCGCCGCGGCCGGTGGCGGGCACCTGGCGCGTGCTGGGCAGGACGCTCGGGCGCGACGGCGACGTGATCCTCGGCGCCACCGGCGTCAGCGATCCGTCGGGGTCGCCGGGGTAAAGGGACGGGTTGCGGATCGGCCTCGGCGGCTCGGAGGGCGCGAGGTTGCGGCCCGCCATCGCGAGGGTCGGCGCGGCGCCGAGCCGGGCGTCCTGCCGCTGCTGCTCGACAGACTTCGGCGCCGGGACCGCTGGCGGACCGAAGTCCTCGGAGGCCACGAGCTGGGTCTCCTGGTTTGCCTCGACCTGGTGCGCCGGCCGCGTCACGATCGCCCGCTGCTCCAGCGCGCCGCCGCGCTCCCCCGCGGAGCCGGCGTGGCCTGCGTCGCGGGGCAGGGGCCACGGGATCGTGGTCACGTCGCACGCCTCCAGCAGCTCGTAGGCCTCGCGGGCGGAGCGGACGCGGTGCGCCGGGGACTTGGCGGTCGCCTGCTCGAGCAGCGCGCCGAGAGGGTGGCCGCGGAGGACGCGGGGTATCGGCACCGGCTCGGGGCTGAGCTGGCGGAAGATGACCTCGGCGACGGTCGCCTCGTGCATGACGGGCGCGCCGGTCAGGCACTCGAGGAAGGTGAGCCCCCATGCGTAGATGTCCGCCGCTGCCGTCGGGGTGGACTGCACGAGCTGCTCCGGGGCCATATAGGCCGGCGTCCCGTTGAACTCCCCGGTGGGCGTGAGCGCGCGGTAGTCGGCGGAGCGCGCCTCGCCGATGAGCGCCGCGATGCCGAAGTCGAGCACCTTGGCGTGCGTCCGCTTGCCAGACCCGGCGACCATGATGTTGTGGGGCTTGAGATCGCGGTGCACGACGCCGCGCTCGTGGGCGAAGCCGATGGCGTCGAGCACCTGCAGCATCAGCCGCTTCGCCTCGTTCGGCTCGACCCCCTTCGTGCGCTGGCAGCGCGCGGTCAGCGTCTCGCCGTCGACGTACTCCAGCGCCAGGTAGAGCTCACCTTCGGTCAGGCGCCCGGCGTCGAGCAGCATCACGATGTTCGGGTGGTTGAGCTGGGCGATGACCTGCATCTCCCGCTCGAAGCGCGCCTCCTGGGAGCCGGTCTCGCGCGAGCGGCGCAGCGCCTCGGGCCGCAGCAGCTTGAGGGCCACGCGCTGGGTGGTCACGATCTGGCGCGCCTCGTAGACGACGCTATGACCGCCGCTGCCGAGGTGGCCGAGCACCTGATACCGGCCGTCCACGAGCGCGCCGACCTCGAGCAATCCATCGCGAGCCGACATCTCTTGATCTCTTACCGCCGAACGCTGCCGGAGTGGATCGCGAACGCCGCGGCCGCCTCAGGTTGATCGCTCGCGGCGGTCGAGGCTGTCCGGAGCGACGGCGTCGTCGGCGGCGGAGCCCGACCGGCGTCGCCGCGGCGCCCACCTCTACCGTGCCGCGCCGTGACGTGCTTCGCCCCACCGCGCTGGCCGTGATTCAGGCAACCAGGATTACTTCGGCTTGAGCGCGTGGTGCGGGACAACGAGGTCTGATACCCTCGCGCTCGATGGGCAATGCCCCGCATTCCGGCAGCATGCCGCCACCTTCGAGTGGTCGGGGCCAAGGGACGCTTCTCTACGCCGTCGACGACGAGGAGAGCAACCTGGACCTCATGGAGCGGGCGCTCCGCTCCGGCTACCAGGTCCGCACCTTCGGCGATCCGCGCCGCGCGCTCGCAGCGGCGGTGAAGGAGCCGCCCTCCGTGGTCGTGGCGGACTACCGGATGCCTCATTTCAGCGGGCTCGCGCTGCTGCGCGAGCTCCGCCGGCAGGGGCTGAGCTACGTGCCGGTGCTCGTCTGTGCGCCCACGGATGTGGAGCAGATCCAGAAGATCTCCCGGGAGAGCGCGACGTTCCGGATCATCACGAAGCCGTGGATCGCCTCGGATCTGCGCCGCCAGGTCGACCTGGCGGTGAGCCTCCATCAGCTCCAGGTGGCCCGGAGCCATCGCTAGCGGAGGGCGCCCGGTGGCCTCGCGGCGCGCTATCCAGGGCGACGTTGTCGCATTGCTTCCGCGCGGAGCGGGCTCCTGGTGCCCCCGATGCCCCTGGCGGCCCCGATGATCGCCCGCTGCCTCGACGTGATCGCGCTCGAGCTGCCGCAGCGCTTCGGCGACCCGCGGGCCTCGCTCGCCGAGATCGACGGTCTCCTCGGCTCGCCCGCGGCGAGGGGGGCCGAGCTCGCGCTGCTCCCCGAGCTCATCGTCACGGGCTATGTCTCGCCGCGGGGCCACAGCGACCTGCGCCGCTTCGCGGAGCCGCTCGACGGCGAGTCCGCGCAGCGGCTCGCCGAGCTGGCGCGCGCGCACGCGATCGCCCTGGCGGGCCCCCTCGTCGAGGAGAGCCGGGGTCGCTTCTACAACAGCCTGCTCGTGTTCGATCGCGACGGGCGCCGGATCGGCCATTACCGCAAGCGTCACCCGTGGTTCCCGGAGCGCTGGGCAACTCCGGGCGATCTCGCGACCCCGGTCCTCGATCTTCGCGGCGTCAAGGTGACCGCCGCGATCTGCTTCGACATCCACTTCGTCTCCGACGACGCGGGCGGCGCGCTCGACGAGGCCGATCTGCTGCTCTTCCCGACCGCCTGGGTCGATCCGCCCGGCGAGGGCGACGCGCGCGCCGATCTCCTGCCCGCGCTGGCCCGGCGCCATCGCATCGCTGTCGTGAACGCGAACTGGGGGCCCTCCAGCCCGGCGCTCCACGGCCAGGGCGGCTCGCGCATCCTCGACGCGCGCGGGCGCACTGTCGCGGCGGCGCCGCGCGATCCGGGGCCGAGCGTGGTGCGCGCTTCTCTGCGCCTCGCGCGCGATCCGCCCGGCGCCTGAGGGAGTTCGCCGCGCGCCGGCGCCCCGCGCGGCGCGCCGGCGCGGTCGCCCGAGCGCGCTCAGGTGAACGGGAGGGCGCTCAGCTCGACGTTGCCACCGCTCAGGATGACGCCGATCCGCGCCCCCTGGACCTTGCGCAGGAGGACCGCCGCCGCGGGCACCGCCGCGCTCGGCTCGATGAGGAGCTTCATCCGCTCCCACACGACGCGCATCGCCTTGACGATCTCCGCGTCGCTCACGGTGACGATCTCGACCCGTTGCGCGCGCAGGACCTCGAAGGTGAGCTCGCCGAGCGAGCTCCGGAGTCCGTCCGCGATCGTCGTCGGATCGTTCGAGGGGAGGATCTTCCCTTCGCGCAGCGATCGCACGGCGTCGTCCGCCGCCTCGGGCTCGGCCCCGATCGCGCGCGCGCGCGACAGCGCGCTGGTCGCGATGGAGGTGCCGGAGAGCAGCCCGCCGCCGCCCACGGGCGCGACAACGGCGTCGAGGTCCTCCACCTGGCTCGCGAGCTCGAGCGCGGCCGTGCCCTGGCCGGCGATGACCTGCGCGTCGTTGTAGGGGTGGACGAGCACCGCGCCCGTCTCGGCGAGCACGCGGGCGACCGTCTCCTCGCGCGACCGGAGCGTGGGGGCGCAGGTCACGACGCGGGCGCCGTAGCCCTCCACGGCGGCGCGCTTCACGGCGGGCGCGCTCTCGGGCATCACGATATGCGCAGCGACGCCGCGGATGCGGGCGGCGAGCGCGAGCGCGGCGGCGTGGTTGCCCGACGAGTGGGTCGCGACGCCGCGGCGCGCCTCGTCGTCCGAGAGGGCCATGACCGCGTTGCACGCCCCGCGGAACTTGAACGCCCCGGCCCGCTGCAGGTTCTCGCACTTGAAGAAGACGCGCGCTCCGGCGATGCCGTCGATGGTCCGGCTGGTCATGACGGGGGTCACGTGGGCGTGCGGCGCGATGCGCGCGGCGGCGCGGCGGATGTCCTCGATCGTGGGCAGCGGGCTCATGGGACGAGCATCGGAGCGTGGTCAGCGGCCAACGTCCACTGCGAGCGCGTCACGCGCCAAGGGCCGCGACCGCGGCGCTGCTTCAGAATAGATCGGCCGCGATGCCGTCGGCGAAGACCCAGGCGGCCCGCGGGACGCTGAGCCGCCCGCCGGTCATCGCGAGGCGGCCGGCGCGCTCGAGCCGCTCCGCGGCCCTGCGCCGCGCCGGGCTCCACGCCGGCACACCGAGCGCCGCCGCGGCGGCCACGAGATCGAACCCCTCGCGCAGCCTGAGCCCGAGCATGATGCGCTCGGACAGCCGCGTCTCCGGGTCGAGCCGCTCCTCGCTCTCGACGGGGATCGCCTCGCCGCCCTCGGCCATGGCGGCCATGTACCGCTCGGGGCTCACGACGTTCCGGTAGCGTACAGCGAACGCGTCGTCGCGATCCTCCGCGCCGGCCGAGCGCAGGCCCCAGCGCGGATCCGGGCGCGACACCGTCCCGTACGCGGCGCACCCGAGGCCGACGTAATCAATGCCCTGCCAGTAGCCGAGGTTATGGCGCGCCTCGTGGCCCGGCTTCGCGTAGTTCGAGACTTCGTAGTGGGCGAGCCCCTCTGCCTCGAGCGCCTCGTCGATCGCGAAGAACGTGTCCGCAACCCCGTCATCTCCGGCGAGCGGCAGGCGTCCGCGCCGCGCGAGCTCCCCGAACGAGGTGCCGGGCTCGACGGTGAGGCTGTATGCCGAGATATGGCTCACGCCGGTCGCTGCCACCGCCCGCGCCTCCGCGGCGGCGTGCTCGGGGCGCTGCTCCCGCGCCTGCTCGGCTGTCCCCACGGCGACACCATAGATGAGATCGCCGCTCACGCGCGGCATCCCGGACCGCAGGGCTGCCACGAGCGCGCCGAGCCCGCCGTCTGGGTCGTGCAGGCGCCCGAGGAACCGGAGGCGCTCCTCGTCGAGCCCCTGGACTCCGACGCTCAGCCGGTTGACTCCGATCGCTCGGAACGCGCGGGCCCGCTCCTCATCCAGCGATGTCGGGTTGCATTCGACGGTCACCTCGAGGTCCGGCGAGAGCCGCCCGGTGGCCGCGGTGATCGCCGCGAGCACCCTGCCCATCTCCTCCGGCTCCCACAAGGACGGCGTCCCGCCGCCGAAGAACACGCTTCGAAGCTCGCGCTCGCCGAGCGCATCCGCCCGCCTCCGGAGCTCGGCCAGCACAGCGTCGGCATACCCCCGGTGATCGATCGCTTCCCGCGCCTTCGCGAACGAAACGAAGTCGCAGTAGGGACACTTCTTGAGGCACCAGGGGAAGTGGACGTAGGCGGTGATCGGCTCCATGAAATCCACGAAAGCAGGCAGAAACGGACAAACGAACGCGAGGCAGACGCTGGGCAGATGTCAAACAGACGCGAACGGACCTGAACCGATGAAAGCGGACGCGAACGGGCACGCGAACGGGCACGCGAACAGACACGAGAGCGGAGCCGGCGGAGCGCGCTCCGGGCGCCGGGCACGCGCATGGTGACACAATTGCGGGGCCTAGATCGCGGTGTTAGCGTGCAAAAGGGAGGGGGCGCATTGCGCCCGCCGAACTCTTCATGCTGACGTTGACGGAGCTTGTCGATCGCGTTCGGACCTATCAGCCGGCTGCAGACGTCGATCTCATCGCCCGGGCCTACGCCTATAGCTCTGACGCTCACCGGGGCCAGACCCGCAAGAGCGGCGATCCGTACTTCTCCCACCCGGCGAGCGTCGCCGCGATCATCACCGAGCTCAAGCTGGACACGGCGAGCGTCTGCGCCGGGCTCCTGCACGATGTCGTCGAGGATACCCTCGCGACGACCACGGACATCGAGAACAGCTTCGGCCAGGAGGTGGCGTTCCTCGTCGACGGCGTGACGAAGCTCTCGAAGATCAACTTCGCCTCCAAGGAAGATCGGCAGGCCGAGAACTTCCGCAAGATGCTGGTGGCGATGGCGCGCGACATCCGCGTGCTCCTCGTGAAGCTGTGCGACCGCCTCGACAACATGCGGACGCTCGAGTTCATGAAGCCCGACTCGCAGGACCGGATCGCGCGGGAGACGATGGAGATCTACGCCCCGCTCGCGAACCGCCTCGGCATCGCGCGCTTCAAGAGCGAGCTCGAGGACCTGTCGTTCAAGTACATCGAGCCGGAGGCCTGGGCGGATCTCTCGCAGAAGGTCAAGACGACCGCGAAGGAGCGCGACAAGTACATCCACGAGGTCTCGAAGGTGCTCTCGGCCAAGCTCGCGGAGCAGGGCTTCGCGGTCGACGTCACCGGCCGCGCGAAGCACCTCTACTCGATCTGGCGCAAGATGCAGGCGCAGCAGTGCGACTTCGATCAGGTCTACGACGTCATCGCGTTCCGCGTGCTCGTCGAGTCGGTCGCCGACTGCTACGCGACGCTCGGCGTCATCCACTCGCAGTGGACCCCGGTCCCGGGCCGCTTCAAGGACTATGTCGCGCTGCCCAAGCCGAACATGTACCAGTCGCTGCACACGACCGTGATCGGGCCCGGGCGCGAGCGGATCGAGATCCAGATCCGCACCCACGAGATGCACCGCGTGGCGGAGCAGGGCATCGCGGCGCACTGGAAGTACAAGGAGCGCAACTCCGGCGGCATCGACCCGAAGGACGCGGCGCGGTTCGGCTGGCTCCGCCAGCTCATGGAGTTCCAGAAGGAGCTCAAGGATCCGGCCGAGTTCCTCGAGAGCGTCAAGGTCGACCTGTTTCAGGACGAGGTGTACGTCTTCACGCCGAAGGGGGACGTTCGCGTCTTCCCCCGCGGCTCGACGCCGATCGACTTCGCGTACGCGATCCACACGAAGGTCGGCGAGCACTGCTCGGGAGCGCGGGTCAACGGCGCCATCGTCCCGCTCCGCTCGAAGCTACGGAACGGCGACGTGGTCGAGGTGATGACCAACCCGAGCCAGCAACCAACGAAGGACTGGCTCGATCACGTCACGACCAGCCGCGCGCGCGCGAAGATCCGCAATTACCTGCGCACCGAGCAGCGGGAGAAGTCGCTCAAGCTCGGTCGTGAGCTCCTCGAAAAGGAGATGCACCAGCGGACCATGAGCCTGAGCCGCCTCACCAAGAACGAGGCCGAGCTGCGCAAGGTGATGGATCGGTTCGGCGTCGCCTCGGCCGACGAGCTGTTCATCGCGGTCGGCTACGGCAAGGTGAGCGTCCGCGCGGTGTGCGAGTTCCTCGCGCCCACCCCCAAGGAGAACGAGACGGGCGCGCCGTCGCTGCCGCCGGAGTCGATCAAGGAGGGGCGCATCGAGTCGCTCGTCCGCAAGGTCACGGGGCGCGACAGCCACGGCATCCGGCTGAACGGCATCGACGACGTCCTCGTTCGCTACACGAAGTGCTGTAACCCGCTGCCTGGCGACGAGATCGTCGGCTTCATCACGCGCGGCCGCGGCATCACGGTCCACCGCCGCAACTGCGCCAAGGCGTTCGACACGGACCCCGAGCGCCGCGTGGAGATCTCGTGGGACTCGCGCGCGAAGATCAACCGCCCGGTACAGATCAAGGTGATGACGGCGAACCGTCCCGGCATCCTCGCGACGGTTGGCCACACGTTCCATGAGCAGGGCATCAACATCAGCGAGGCCACCTGTCGCGCGGGCGACGACGGCCGGGCGATGAACACGTTCACGTTTCTCTGCTCCGACCTCGCGCAGCTCAAGAGCGTCATCCGGCGCCTGCAGCGGATCCCCGGCGTGATGGCCGTCGAGCGGACCTGAGCTGGCCGCGCGCGCGCGAGCTCAGCGCCCCCGGCGAGCGCGCGCCCTGGACGGGCCTCCCGCCGCGCCGGGGTTGGCGTCCGCCAGCGCGCGGGTGAGGGGACGGCCGAGGTCGCCGCCCGGTTCGTGACGCGCCGCGACCTCCTGCACCTTGCGGACGAGCCGGGTCACGTCGTGGTGGCGCACCGGGGATCCGGCGGAGGCGCGATCGCAGAAGAAGGTGCGGCACCCGAGCGGCCTCGCGGCGTAGATCGCGCAGCGGCCGGCGTCGGTCAGCATCGGGCACCGCCGCTCCGCGGCTTGCGGCAGCGCGCGCCGGCGGCTCGGGTCTCCGCCAGACGCCGGCGGCTCGGGCGCTCCCGTCCCGCCGGCTCGCACGATCCCCTGGAGCGCGCGAGGGCCCCCTCGGGCCGCGATGGCGCGCCGGACGGCGGCGAGCTCGATGGACGTCACATACGGCTCCCGACCCGTGATTCCGAACCGACAGCACTCGGTCGAGGCCTGGCAAGTCCAGCCATGGAAGACCTCCTCCGCCTCGCGGTACACGGCCGAGAGCTCGTCGAGCAGCTCGGCTTCACGGACGGGTGGCTCAGGGGTCGCGGTTCGGCGCATTCGTCGGGAGTCTCTCGTGCTGGTCGCGCGAAGCTGTGGCCGGCGCGAGGCGGCCGTGGGGCGGGGTGGGTGCGGAGCCGGGAGGGAGCGAGCGTCGTCCCGCGCGCCTCCGCCGCGAAGCGGCAATCCGAGATGCCGCAGAGCCCTGACGCGCAGCACCAGCTGCGTCCGTTCAGGCGTGAGCTGCCCCTGGGACGCCCCTACGATGACAGAGGGCGCCTTCGCTGTCGCGGGGTCGGCGCGAGGCTGCAAGGTGGGCGGCGGGCGCGCACGCGCTATCCTCGCGATGGATGTCGGTTCTGCGACCGAAGCTCCGAGCTCTGGAGGTTGTCGTCATCCACGATGAGCGCCACGGCCGCGCGCTGATGCTGCGCGACACCGAGGGGATCGCGCCGTCCGCCGTTGTCGTGCCCGCCGCGAGCTCGGCGGTGCTCGCGCGCTTCGACGGGCGGCGGTCGATCGACGAGATCGCGCGAGAGGTCTCCCGGTCGACGGGCCAGCACGTGGACGCCGCCCACGTGTCGCGGCTGGCGGACGAGCTGGAGCGCGCGTGGATGCTCGACAGCCCGCGATTCCATGCGCGCCGCCGGACGGTCGTGCAGTCGTTCGACGCGGCGCCGATCCGGATGGCTGTCCACGCGGGCGGCGCATACCACGGCGATCGACTGAGGCTCGCCGACTTCATCGAGCGCCAGTGCCTCCGCGTCGCGCGGCCGCGGGGCGAGGCGCCTTGCAGCGCCGCGCCGCAAGGCGCGCCGAGGCGCATGGTCGGACTCTGCGCGCCGCACATGGACCTCTGGCGCGCCGCTGTCGGCTACGGCCACGCCTACGCCGCGCTGGAGCAGGCGCTGACCGGCCCGGGGCTGGAGAAGGTCGACACGTTCGTTCTGCTCGGGACGTCGCACGCCCCGATGCGCCGCCCGTACGCGGTCTGCGAGAAGACGTTCGCGACGCCGCTCGGCCCGCTCGATCCGGATCGCGAGATGATCGCGGAGCTCGCGGCGGCGAGCCGGTTCGACGTTCACGAGGATCAGTACCTGCACAAGAACGAGCACTCGATCGAATTCCAGGCCGTGTTCGTGCGGCACCTCCTCGGCGATCGCGCGGCGACGATCGTGCCGATCCTCTGCGGTCTCTCGGACTGCCAGGCGCGGCGACGCGACCCCGCACAGGACGACGGCGCCGAGTCGTTCCTGAGGGCGCTCGGCGATGCCCTGGCGAAGCGCCGCGATCGCGTCCTCGTGATCGCAGGCGCAGATCTCGCCCATGTCGGCCCGCGCTTCGGCGATCCCGCGCCGCTCGACGAGCGCCAGCGCAGGGCGCTGCGCGCTCGCGACCTCACCTCGATCGAGCGCGCCACGTCGATCGATCCGCCGGGCTTCTTCGCCGACGTCGCTCAGGACCTCGGCACGCGTCGCGTCTGCGGCCTCGGCCCCATCTACACGCTGCTCCGCGCGCTCCCGCCGTCGTCGCGCGGAGACATGCTGCATTACGAGCAGTGCATCGACCCAGACGAAGGATCGATCGTCAGCCACACGTCTCTCGGATTCTACGGTTGACGATCCGCGCGCGCCGCGCGGCGCGCGCTGGCACGTCGTCGCGAGGAGCGCTTCATCGCGAGGCTCGTGGCATCGCGATGCGCGTCTCGTCGCGGAGGCGCGCCGGGAACTCCTCGACGCTGGCGCGCCGCGAGGCTCCCGGGAGCACGAGGGACGTTCGGCTCAGCCGCGCGGGACCCTGCGGCGCGCGATGTCGAGGCCGAGCCGGTCGGCCTCGCGGTAGATCGCCTGCCGCGACATGCCGAGGGCGCGCGCCGCCGAGGCGACGGAGCCGTTGGCCC
Source organism: Sorangium sp. So ce176 (assembly GCF_051519835.1). NCBI lineage: Bacteria > Pseudomonadati > Myxococcota > Polyangiales > Polyangiaceae > Sorangium > Sorangium sp. So ce176. The sequence goes on along the minus strand of NZ_CP150371.1, from coordinate 5,178,502 downwards.
GGGCGAGGGCGTCCTCGAGGCGAGCGCGCGCGAGCGACGGATCCGTCGCGGGCGGGAGGTTCGGCTTCACGCGCGGCCCGCGCGAGAGCGACCCCGCGATCGGCGAGACGGAGAGCGGCCCCTCCGGCGACGCCTGGGCGGCGGTCACGATCGCGGACTCGAGCTGCGGAACGCCGCCCGGCCAGCCGGCGCGGACGAGCGCCTCCAGGAGCTGCGGGGTGAAGCGATCGAGGCCGATCGCGTTGCGCTCCGCGATGTCGCGCACGATGAGCGGCACGTCCTCGCGCCGCATCTCGAGCGTCGGGATGGTGACCCGCTTGCCGGAGAAGAGCGACGCGAACCACGGCGCCACGCGCCCATCGCCGGCGGCCCTGTCGAGCGGCTGCCCGGTCGTGGCGATGATGCTGACGCCGCTCGAGCGGCCCACCGAGTGCGCGATCTCGAGCTGCTGCGGGCGCGGGAGGCGATCGGCCTCGAGGACGAGCCACGTCATCGGCCGCGCGCCGGGCGGGATGACCGGCTTGGTCTCCGCGCTTCCGTCGACGACCAGCGTCTCGCCCAGCCCCTCGCGCACCGCGGCGGCGAGGCGGGCCAGCGTGCGCTTGCCGACGCCGGGCGCGCCCTCGATGCAGACGCTGGAGCCCGACTGCACGAGCTTCATCACCGGGTCGATCCAGTCCTTGCGCTGCTTCGACCCGAAGACGAGCGACCCGAGGCGCGACGGCGCGCCGTCGTACAGCGCGAGGTGCCGCTCGACGAAGACCGCGAGCTGCTGGCCGAGGCGGACCACGTCGCCGTGCATCACGCCGATGCGCCGGGCGCGGACGCCGTTCACCCACGTGCCGTCGTGGGTATCCATGTCCTCGATGTAACAACCGTCCGAGCGGACGCTGATCTTGGCGTGCTCCGGCGCGACCCCGTGCCCCTCGATGCGCCCGTCGCGCGCGGCGCTGCCGATCACAGCGCCGTCCATGAGGCTCACGATCCGCGGCGGAGCGTCGAGGCCGATCAGGACGAGCCCCCAGCCGCCATCGTCATCCTGTCGCTTGGCGTGGACTCCGGACCGGTACTCCTTCTGGAGGACCGGCGCCGCCGTCTCTGCAACGTCCACTCGCAAAGCAGTCTGTTCGTTCATGCTCCCCCCAAGTCCAAAAGACCTGCCTGGTCGACCCAGGCCAACCAAGAGCGCGCCGATCGGCGGGCACCCTTATGATGTAAGAGCCCGCCTCACGGTGCCGCTGTCACGAACGCGAAGGCTTTTCTGAGCGGCACCGAGCGCGGTGCTGCTTGGCGAGCCCCCTCGCTCGCAATGGCCACACAATACTCGACCAGAGCGGCTGCGCAACCTGCCGGCGACGGAAGATCCTCGGTTTTGTTTCTGAGTGCTTGACTATGACGACGCCGATTGGTACTCCTCCGCCACGCATCGACGGAGGCGACCTCCGGTGATGACCTGGCGCGAATCAGGAATTCTCTGACAAGCGTCTTGAGACAGAGTTTCCGATTGATTCCCGATTCAGGTAGCTGACGTCTGCGGGAGTAACTCAGTGGTAGAGTGCAACCTTGCCAAGGTTGACGTCGCGGGTTCAAATCCCGTCTCCCGCTCCACAACATAGGCTCTGCAACAGCGAGCAACCCTGAGAGGCCGGTGTGACCCACCGGCCTCTGGTGTTTTGTTCTACCCCCCGGCGCGGGGGCGCCGGGGTCGGCGCCGTGGCGATCGTTGCGGCGATCGATGCGCCGGATGGCGGGCCTGTGATACGAGCATTCGCCTCATGTCGGCTCCGCTCCACGAGCGTCTGCGCCTGCTTGCCCACAGCCTAGAGCGGCAGTTCCTGGGCAAGGACGAGATCATCCGCCTGCTCATGATCGCGGTCGTCGCGGGCGAGCACTGCGTGCTCCTCGGTCCGCCCGGGACCGCGAAGAGCGCGCTCATCCGCACGCTCGCAGAGCTGATGCAGGCCCAGTACTTCGAGTACCTGCTCACGCGCTTCACCGAGCCGAACGAGATCTTCGGCCCGGTCGACATCGGCGCCTTTCGCGAGGGCGTCTACCGCCGGAACACCGCGGGGATGCTCCCCGAAGCGGAGATCGTCTTCCTCGATGAGGTCTTCAAGTCGAACAGCGCCATCCTGAACGCGCTGCTCACGCTGCTGAACGAGCGCAAGTTCTCGAGCGGCGGCCAGGTGATCCGCTGCCCGCTCATCAGCGTCTTCGCGGCCTCGAACGAGGTGCCGGGCGACGAGACGCTGACGGCGATCTTCGATCGCTTCCTCCTGCGGGTGCAGTCCGACAACCTCGACGCCTACCACTTCAGCGAGCTGCTCCAGCGCGGCATCCAGCAGGAGATCCGGCACATGGCCGGCGAGCCGCTCCGCCCGCTGGTCGCGGCGCGCGAGCTGGCCGAGCTCGGCCGGGGGTTCGGCGCGCGGATGAACTTCGGTGACACGTTCCTGTCGGCCTACAAGGGGCTGGTGTTCCAGATCCGCGCCGAGGGCATCTCGCTCTCGGACCGCCGGGTCGTGAAGATGCTCAAGCTCTTTGCCGCGAGCGCGTACCTGGACGGCCGTCAGGTGACGGACGCGAGCGATTTCTTCGTGCTCAAGCACATCTGGAACAACCAGGATCAGGCCGCCATCCTCGAGGGCATCGTGCAGCCGGTGCTCGAGGCGTTCTTCCGCGAGCACCCGGACCGCCGCCGCGTCGGCGCGCTCGGCGTCGGCGTGGAGGCGCTCGCCGCGGAGATCGATCGCATCCGCCAGATCCTCACGGGCGGCGCTGCGCTAGGCGACGTCCAGCTCTTCAGTCAGCTCAAGGCGCTCGGCGAGATCAAGCAGGCGCTCTCCGGCATCAATGACGCCCGGGCCCGCGAGCTCGAGGGCCGCGTGTCTCAGCTCCTCGAGGCTTCGTTTCGGAGCGGGCGTTTCGCGCAGATCTAGCCGGCCCGGGGCCGGGCGCGCCAGGAGGGGCGATGTTCGCCCTGGAGCGCGCCCGCGGCTGAGCCGTGGACGCGCCAGGCGCGCTCGGCGGGGCGATGTTCGCCCTAGAGCGCGCCCGCGGCTGAGCCGGCCCCGGACCGGGCGCGTTCGGCGAAGCGACGTTCGCCCTGGAGCGCGCCCGCGGCTGAGCCGGTCCCGGACCGGGTGCGCCCGGGGCATCGGCGCCGGTCCTGGCGCGGGCCCTCGACGGCGCGGGGGTCCGGGTGCGCGAGGCCGGACCGGCGGCCTCCGGCGCGGGTCGAGGCGGCGCCTTCGCGCTCGATCGAGCGGCTCCGGCGACCCGACGATGGTCGACCGGCCCGGATGACGCGCCCATCATCGCGCCGCGGATCCGCTTCGGAACGCCGAACGCCTCGCGGATGTGGAGGAGCTCATCCACCGTCAGCGCGCGCCACTCCCCGGGCCGGAGCCCCTCCGAGGTGACGCCGGCGAACGTCGTGCGGGCCAGGCGCATGACCGGCCAGCCGGTCGCCTCGCCCATGCGCCGGATCTGCTGGTTGCGGCCCTCGCGGAGGGTGACCTCCAGCCACGTCTTGTCTCCCTCGCGGCGCAGCAGCCGCGCTTCGGCCGGCAGGGTGACCCCGTCCTCCAGGCGAATGCCCTCGCGCCACGGCGTGAGGTCGTCGTCGCTCATGATCCCCTGGACCTTCAGCACGTACGTCTTCGGCACGCCGCCGCGCGGATGCAGCAGCGCGTTGGCGAAGTCGCCGTCGTTCGTCATGAGCAGGATCCCGCTCGTCGCGAAGTCGAGCCGACCCACGGGGTAGAGCCGCGCGCCCGTGCCGCGCACATAGTCGGCGACCGTCGGGCGCCCCTCGGGATCGCGCAAGGTCGAGACGACGTTCCGCGGCTTGTGCAGGGCCACGTAGACCGGAACCTCGGAGACCAGGCGCTTGCCGTCCACCTCGATCCGGTCCTTCTGCCGGTCCGCCTTCAAGCCGAGCTCGGTCACGACGTGACCGTTCACGCGCACCCGCCCGGCCAGGATGAGCTCCTCGGAGGCCCGGCGTGAGGCGACCCCGGCGCGCGCGATGATCTTTTGCAGACGTTCTTCCATGATGTTTTCAGGACCTGTGCCGACGCTGCCGGCGGACGGCTCTGATAAGCACGCCCCCCGCGCGGCGTCGACCGACCTCGGGCGCGCGCTACTTCTTGTCCCCGGAGGGCTCCGCGCTCCCGCCGCCGTCCACGGCCTCGTTCGCCTTGTCCGCGGCGCCCCCGTCTTCCGCGGCCTTCTTCGCGGCCGCCTCCTCTTCCTTCCTGCGCTCGTCGTCCTCGAGGCGGCGCCGCAGCTCGTTGTCGTGGTCCCACCGATCGACCCGCTCGTCGGCGTCGATGTCCACGCCCATGCGCTCGAGCCGGCCCATCCGGTAGATCTCCCAGACGTCCGGCTTGCCATCGCGGTTCGTGTCCCGCTTGATGCGCGCGAGCTTGCCGCCGCTGTAGTACTTCCACTCGTCGGGGTTGCCGTCGTGATCGGAGTCGATCCTCACCTCGGCCAGCCTTCCGCTGGCGAACGTGAGCCAGGTGTCGATCCGGCCGTCGTAGTTCGCGTCGGACTCCTCGTGCAGGCTCTCTCCCTTGTCGTTGTACCTGCGGACGACGTCCTTCACCCCGTCGAAGTTGGTGTCGATCTCGCGGCAGACGAGCGCCCGATGACGGTCCTCTCCGGTGCCCACGATCTGCCAGACGCGCCGCACGTTGGGCTGGATCGCGCCCGGCCCGGCTGTCTCGCTCGCCTCGCGATCGGCTCTGCCCTTCCATTCGCACATCGAGCGATCGTCGATTGTGCCGTCGGCGTTGCGAGCCGCCTCGATCTTCGGCGCCTTCGCGCCTTCGAACCCTGGATCCGAGCTGCACGCCGCGCCGAGCAGGCCGAGCGCGGTGAGCGCGATGGGCGCCTGTCTTCTCATGTCATGGTCCCTTCGTGACGGCCGGCTGGCTCGCAGCGTTGGCGGGCGTGGAGCCGGCGGGCGCGGCGCTCGCGGGCGCTGCGGGCTGCCCTGCGGCGCTCGCCCCGGCTGCGGGGGGCGCCGCGCTGCTCGGCGGGGGCGCGATCGGCTTCGGCGCGCCGTACGACTCGGCGCACAGATCCACCACGCCGGCGGGATCGGGCTTGCCGTCGGCGTTCTGATCGGTCGCCACGACCGCGCACCTCTCGTCGTTCGGGTTGTTGAACTGCCACCACTGGTCGATGATCTGGTCGCCGTCAGAGTCGCGCTCGCGGCGCACGAGGCGTGTTCCCTCGTAGTAGTCCCAGGTGTCGAGCTTGTCGTCGAAGTTGGTCTCGCGCTCCTTCAGCACGACGACCCCGCGCTCGTAATGCGCGATCTCGTCGGCGCGCCCGTCGCGGTCGAAGTCCGACTCGCGGCGGCGCTCGGCGCCCGTCGCGTCATAGTAGATGAAGGCGTCGATCGCGCCGTCCAGGTTCAGGTCGACGACCCGGCAGACCTCGCGGCCGTCCTTCTTCACGTGGATGATGTCGGGCGTCCGGTCGCCGTTGACGTCGACCTTCTCCGCCGAGGCGGAGTCCTTGTCGCAGGGCTCGTGGACGATCGCCGTGTCCCGCTCGCCGGTGGCGCTCTTCGCACCGGAGGGCGCCGGCGTCGACGAGGCGCAGGAGGCGACAAACAGGGTCATCAGGGCCACGAGCGAGCACCTGGACGACGGCCAGGTGAGCGGGAATCGCGTCATCAAGAGATGCCTCCGGCGGGCCCTGGACTTTCGGGACGAAGCTCGACGCGCCGGGCGAGCCGTCCCGACGCGGACCAGCTTCGGCCACAGTCTAGACCGCGGCGCGTTGACACATCAAGAAGCCCACAGGAGGCGCCAAGGGGCGACGCGGGCGACGCGGGCGGTGACGCGGTGACGCGGCGACCACCGCGACGCGCACGCGGAAGCGCGCGCGGACCGCGACAGCGCCATTCCGATTGACAACACACGTACCGGCATCTAGGGTAACGTCTTGTCAGTCGTACCTTTCGAGACTGGCGGGTTACCCTCCCGGGCGTGACATGTCGCGGAAGAAAGTCTCGACGACCATCTACATCACGCCCGAGCAGGCCGAGCGGCTGAAGATCCTGCACGAACGCACCAAGGTCCCGATCGCCGTGTACATCCGCGAGGGGATAGACCTGGTCCTCAAGCACTACGAGCACGTGCTGCCAGGGCAGATGTCGCTGGAGAGCACGCCGGTTCCCCCGCCGCCGACCCCGAAGAAATGAGCCCTGGCCGGCGCCCGCGCCCGCGTCGCCCGCGTCGACAGAGGCCCGGCGGGTTCCCGGGCTCGAGCCCGGCGGGAAGCACGGGCGCCTGGACGCCGCGCGCTGTCCGGGCGGATAGCTTCGCGGCGCGGGTCGCGCTAGGAGCAAGCGCGCCGCGGTCCCGCCACGTCCCCGCGGCGCTCGCAGGGCCGCGCGCCGCGGCCCGTTCCCCAGAGGGGGCGCGGACGTGTGGTCCGCTCCTTCGCATCTCGGTCGAGGCCGCGCGCTGCGGCCGCTAACGCTGGTCAGGGCCGCGCCCCGAAGCTCGCTATGCCTGTCGATTCCAAGCTCATCCGCAACTTCTCCATCATCGCTCACATCGATCACGGCAAGTCCACGCTCGCCGACCGCATCCTCGACGCGACCGGGGCGCTCTCCGCCCGCGAGCAGAAGGAGCAGTTCCTCGACAAGATGGATATCGAGCGCGAGCGGGGGATCACCATCAAGGCCCAGACCGTGCGGCTCGACTACGCCGCGAAGGACGGGCAGACGTACCGGCTGCACCTCATCGATACGCCCGGGCACGTCGACTTCAACTACGAGGTCTCGCGCAGCCTCCAGGCGTGCGAGGGCGCGCTGCTCGTCGTCGACGCCACGCAGGGCGTCGAGGCGCAGACCCTCGCGAACGTCTTCCTCGCGCTCGACAACAACCTCGCGATCATCCCCGTCCTCAACAAGATCGACCTCCCCTCGGCCGACACCGATCGGACCACGCGCGAGATCGAGGACGTCATCGGCCTCGACTGCTCCGGCGCCATCCCCGCCAGCGCCAAGACGGGGATCGGCATCGCGGAGATCCTCGAGGCGGTGGTCTCGCGGGTCCCGGCGCCCAAGGGCGTCCTGGACGCGGCGCCGCGCGCGCTCATCTTCGATAGCTGGTACGACAGCTACCGCGGCGCGGTCGTGATGGTGCGCGTCGTCGACGGCGTCCTCCGGAAGGGACAGAAGGTCCGCTTCATGGCGACCGGCCGCGACTACGAGGTCACGGAGATGGGCGTGTTCACGCCCCACGCGACCGCCATCACCGAGCTCGGGCCGGGCGAGGTCGGCTTCCTCGTCGGCAACATCAAGAGCGTGGTCGACACGAAGATCGGCGACACGGTGACCGACGCCGTCCACCCGGCCACCACGCCGCTGCCCGGCTTCAAGGAGGTCAAGCCGATGGTCTTCGCCGGGATCTTCCCGACGGACTCGGCCCAGTACGAGGACCTGCGCGACGCGCTGTCCAAGCTCCACATGAACGACGCCGCGTTCGTCTTCGAGCCCGACACGTCCGAGGCGCTCGGGTTCGGCTTCCGGTGCGGCTTCCTCGGCCTGCTCCACATGGAGATCATCCAGGAGCGGCTCGAGCGCGAGTACAACCTCGACCTCATCACGACCGCGCCGAGCGTCGTCTATCACTGCTTCCTGAACGACGGTTCGATGAAGTCGATCGAGAACCCGGCGAAGCTCCCGGCGCCGAACCTCATCGATCGCATCGAGGAGCCGATCTTCCGGATGACCGTCCACGTGCCGTCGACGTACGTCGGCGCGGTCCTCGCCCTGTGCCAGGAGCGGCGCGGCGAGCAGAAGTCGATCCAGTACGCCTCGTCCGACCGCGTGATCATCACGTACGACATGCCCCTCAGCGAGGTGCTCTTCGACTTCCACGACAAGCTGAAGAGCGTGTCGCGCGGCTACGCGTCGATGGATTACGAGCTCGTCGGGTACCGGGCCGATGACCTCATCAAGCTGGACATGATGGTGAACGGCGATCCGCTCGACGCGCTGAGCATCATCGTGCACCGGGACAAGGCGTACGCCCGGGGCCGGGACCTCGCCGTGAAGCTCAAGGACATCGTGCCGCGCCAGCAGTACGAGGTCGCGATCCAGGCGGCGATCGGGTCGAAGGTCATCGCGCGGACGACCGTGAAGGCGATGCGCAAGGACGTGACCGCCAAGTGTTACGGCGGCGACATCAGCCGCAAGCGCAAGCTCCTCGAGAAGCAGAAAGAGGGCAAGAAGCGGATGAAGATGGTCGGGAGCGTCGAGATCCCGCAGGAGGCGTTCCTCGCCATCCTGAAGATCGATTGAGGCGCGGGGCCCCGGTCCCGGGCGGGGGACCCTCGGACGCGGGGGCGCGGCCACGCGAGCGTGGCGGCGCGCGTTCACCGCTCGTATAAGCCGCCCATGCAGCCCGCCCTCGTCCGCCCGCGCGCCCTCCGCGCGGCGCCCGCTGTCCTTGCCCTCGGCCTCGCCGTCCTCGCGTGCGATGACCCGCGCGCCCCGGCGCCAGGGGCGTCCACCTCTTCTACCGCTTCCGCGGCGCCCCCCGCGCCATCGGCGAGCGCCGCGGCGACCCCCACGGCCAGGGAGGCCCCCAAGCGCGAGATGCCGCCGCGGCCCGTGCCGCTCGGGTCGAGCGGGCCGATCCAGCCGAGCGCCCCGCCGGAGCAGCAGATGATGGCGATCCAGTACACGCTCGCCATGGTGTCGCCGCAGCCGACGGATCCGCTCGTCGACAAGACCTACCTCGACGCCATCGTGCCCAAGCTCGCCGTCGCGGTGCGCACCGCAGACAAGGGCAAGACCCCGCCGAACCCGGTGAAGGCCACCAAGGGGAACAGGAAGATCGAGGTCGACATGGGCAAGGGATGCACCGAGCGTACCCCGTCGAACCTGATCGCGCAGCGGGCAGGCTCGTCCCTCCGGGAGGCGTACGACGCGGGCATCCTCGTCGTCTCCTGCCACGACGACCTCTGGGAGTGCCACCAGTCGACACGGGATCCGAGCGATGTCCTGTGTCACGCAGCGCCGCGGCGCTGAGCGTGGTATGGGCAGCGTCTGCCATGCAGGAGACGCTTGCCTACTCGCTCCCCGGCGCCGTCGACGCGCTCCCCCGAACGGATCCGCTCGCCGCGCTGGTCGCCGACCTGAACCGCGATCGCCCGCCGCTCGCCCGGTTGCGCCATGACGCCACCATCGCGTTCGGCCCCGCCTTGCGCGTTGAGCGCTTCGTCCTCGGCAACGGGCTCAAGGTGCTCGTGCTCGTCGACCCCTCGGCGCCCGTGGTCTGCCTGCAGACCTGGTTCGGCGTCGGCTCGCGCCACGAGCGCGTCGGGAAGACGGGCATCGCCCACCTCTTCGAGCACCTCATGTTCGGCGAGACGGAGAGCGTCGCCCACGGCGCGTTCGACCGGATGCTCGAGGAGGCCGGCGCCGAGACGAACGCGGCGACGTTCCTCGACTGGACCTACTACCACACGAACCTGCCGAAGGACGCGCTCGAGCTGACCCTGCGCCTCGAGGCCGAGCGCATGGCGCGGCTCGTCCTCCGCGACCCCCAGGTGTCGAGCGAGAAGGAGGTCGTCGCCAACGAGCGGCGGCAGCGCGTCGACGACGACGTCGACGGGGCGGTGAGCGAGCTGCTCTACAAGGAGGCGTTCAGGAAGCACGCCTACGGGTGGCCGACCATCGGCTGGATGGAGGACATCAAGGGCTTCACGACCGAGGACTGCGTCGAGTTCTACCGGACGTACTACGCGCCCAACAACGCGGCGCTCGTCCTCGTGGGCGACGTCGCGCTCGATCAGGCGCTGCGCGGAGTTCAGGACCACTACGGCGCCCAGGAGCCATCGAGGATCCCGGTCGAGGACGTGTCGCCGGAGCCGCCGCAGACCGAGGAGCGCCGCGCCGAGGTGACGAAGCCGACCGCCACGCACAAGGTCGCGATCGGCTACCACTCGCCGGCGCTCGGCGATTTCGACCATGCGCCGCTCGTGCTGCTGAACGAGATCCTCTTCGCCGGCCGGTCGTCGCGCGTGCACCGCGCGCTCGTGCAGGAGCAGGAGATCGCGAGCGAGATCCGCGGCTGGGTCGGCTCGTTCCGCGACCCCGCGCTGTACGACATCTACCTCTCCGCCCGCGGCGATCACACAGGCGAGGCGCTGCTCGCGGCCCTCGAGCCGCTCCTGGAGGCGGTGCGCCGCGCCCCCGTCACCGAGGCGGAGCTCGACAGGGCCAAGGCGCGCGTCGAGCTCTCCGTGCTGCAAGGGCTCGAGACCGTCGCCGGCAAGGCCGAGCAGATCGGCTTTTACGAGACGGTGCTCGGCGACCCCGCGGCCCTGTTCGAGCGGCTCGCCGCCTACAGGCGGGCGACCGTGGGGGACCTGCTGCGCGTGGCGCGGCGCTACCTGGTGACCTCGGCGCGGACCGTGATCCACGTGATCCCGGACGGATCGAGCGGCGACGACGACGGCGACGCGGACGAGGCGGGCGCGGAGAGCGAGGAGGCATCGTGAGCCAGAGCGTGAAGAGCGGCCTCGCCTGGGGCGCCGAGGGGCAGGGCAGGGGAGCGCCGGGCGGGCGCGTGGCGCCGCGGGATGGCGCGGTGCTCGTGGAGACGAGCCACGCGCTGCCCATCGTCAGCATCGTGGTCGCGTTCCGCTCCGGGTCGGCGTACGACCCGGTCGGGCGCGAGGGGCTCGCCCGGATCACGGCGCGCATGCTCCGCCGCGGCGCCGAGGGCTACAGCGCGAACGAGATCGAGGAGACGATCGACGCGCTCGGCGGGGAGTTCGGCGCCGACGTGGCGACGAGCGCGACGACGGTGCACTTCGAGGTGATCAAGCGATCGCTCGATCGGTTCATCGACCTCGGGGCCACGCTCCTCGCGCGCCCGACGTTCTCGCCGACCGAGCTCGCGCGGCTCCTGCGCGAGGCGGAGGCCGAGCTCATCGAGGCGCGCGACAGCGACCGCGCGCTGTGCAGCCGCGCCTTCCGGCGGTGCCTGTTCGCGGGGCACCCCTACGGCCGCCGCATCGCGGGGACCATCCAGACGCTGCGGGAGCTCACGCGCGACGACGTCGCTGCCTTCTACGCGCGGCACTACACCCGGCGCAACGCGATCGTGGCCATCTCGGGCGACGTCGAGCCCGCCGAGGCGCACGCGGTCGCGGAGCGCCTGCTGTCCGGTCTGCCCGAGGGCGAGCCGGTCCCCGACCCGGTGAACGAGCCCGAGGGCCGGCGGGGGCGGTGCCTCGTGTTCGTCGACAAACCCGAGCGCACGCAGACGCAGATGGTCATCGGGGGGCTCGGCACCGACGCCCACGATCCCGATCACATGGCGCTCCTCGTCGCGAACACCGCGTTCGGGGGCACGTTCTCGTCGCGGCTGATGCAGGAGGTGCGGGCGAAGCGCGGCTGGTCGTACGGCGCCTCGTCGCGGGCGGGCTTCGATCGGCATCGCGACGCCTTCACGATGTGGACGGCGCCCGCGGCGCAGGACGCCGCCGCCTGCCTCTCGCTGCAGCTCGGGCTGCTCGAGGCGCTGCGGCGCGAAGGGGTCACGGAGGACGAGCTCACGTTCGTGAAGCGCTACCTCGTTCGCTCCCACGCGTTCGAGATCGACACCGCCAGGAAGCGCGTTCACCAGCGGCTCGAGGAGATCCTGTACGACCTGCCCGACGGCTATCACGACGCCTACGTGCAGCGGGTCGAGGCCGTCACGCTCGAGGAGGCGAACGCCGCCGTGCGGCGCCGGATCCCGGAGGACGATCTCGTGATCGGCGTCGTCGGGACCCACGCGGAGATCGGCGAGGCCGTCGCCGCGTCCATCCCGAGGCTCGCCGAGGTGAAGGTCGAGCCGTACGATCTCGAGTAGGCAGGGCGCCGCGCGCAGGCGCGTCGCCGCGGCGCGGGATCGTCCGTGACGCCGGGGAGCGCTCCCCGGCGTGGACGGTCTCGACGTGCGGCCGCGCCGCCGCCCGCGACGGCGAGCGGCCTGATCGGCTGGGCGGCGGAGAGATCGCGGGCGCGACAGCAACCGCCGTCGAGGCGCGGCATCCAAGGCCGCTGCTTCTTCGCGAGAGCGGGGCAGGGCCCGCGCTGCGCTTCCTGACTTCCGGCGCGATCGGTCGCGATCGCTCCGCAGGTGATGTGCGGCTTCCGTCCCGGCGATCCCGGGCGCCGGCTCGCGAGGGCGAACGACGGGAGCTTGCGATGAAGGCACGAACGATCAACGCGCCGGTCCTTGCCGTGGTGACCGCGCTGGCCGGGCCCGCCGCCGCGGCGATCCCGATCACGATCACGCACCAGGGGCGCCTGTTCGACGCGGCAGGCCAGCCCATCGACGACACGCTCGACGTGGTGTTCGCGCTGTACGAAGCGGTCGACGCGCCCGTGCCGATCTGGAGCGAGGTCCACACGATCACGTTCGACCACGGGTACTTCTCGGTCGACCTCGGCGAGCTCGCGCCCGTCGACAAGCCCGTCCTCGATGGCACGGCGCGCTACCTGGGGATCACCGTCGGGAACGATCCAGAGATGGTCCCGCGCGCCAGGGTGGCGAGCGTTCCGTATGCGCTCCAGGCCAGCAATGTGTCCGGCGACATCACGCCGAGCTCGATCTCGATTGGCGGTCAGCTCGTCATCGACAGCAGCGGCCTCTGGGTCGGCGAGCCGGTCGGCCTGCAGGGCGCGCCGGGGCCGTCCGGCCCGCCGGGTCCGGCCGGTCCGATGGGCCCCGCCGGCCTGCCCGGCGAGCCGGGACCGCCCGGGGCGCAGGGGATCGCTGGTCCACCTGGGCCGCCCGGCGTCGTCTCGAGCACCTCCGTCTCTGGCGCGGGCCTCGATCCACGGTCGTCGCTTCAGTTCCTCGCGGCGCCGGCGACAGTGAGCGTGACCGCTCCGGGGCAGCGCATCGTGGTCGTGTCCAACAAGGCGCTCGGCACCGACGAGAGCCCTGCGGACCAGCTCCTCCTCTGGATCTGCTCCCAGCAGATCGCCCCGCTGAAGGAGATCACCCCCGAGGGGACCGGCGTCTATTCGCTGCGGCTCCCGGCGAACACCAGCATCAGCATGGGGTTGAGCGCCGTGCTCTTGCTGCCACCCGGTCAGTACAACGTGGGGCTCTGCGGGAAGACAGTCAGCCTCTTCTGGACCAACAACGACTATTCCTACACCTCCGCTGTCGTCACCATGGAGTAAGGTCGTGCCGGGCGGGTGACCTCGCGCGCGGCGACCTGCGCGGCGCTCGCCCCGGCGATCCCACCATGCAGAAGGAGCTGATGACCCCCGCGGCGATCCTGCTCGGCAGCATCTTCATCGCGGTGGGTCTCTACTTCGGGCTGCAACGAGAGGCGCCCCCCGCCGCGTCCCGGCCGGCCAGCGCGGAAGCGGCGGCTGCCTCCGCAAAGAGGCCAGCGTCGGACGCACCCGCGGCGGCCGAGGCGCCCGCTCCGTCGCAGCCGGCGCCGCGCGCCGTGGATGCGACGGCCGCCTCGCACAGCGAGCTCTACAAGCGCGTCGAGGCGGACGCCATCAAGGCGCTCGATGCGCGGCGGCCGCTCTTCGTGAAGCAGTGCTGGGAGCCCTCGCTCAAGAAGAACCCCACGCCGGCGCGCGCCAAGTACCTCTTCAACATGACCTTCGACGCGTCCGGAAAGGAGATCGCCCGCGGCATCAGCGAGGTGCGGGGGATGGACCGCCCGGACGCAGCGCAATGCCTCCGGATGATCCCGCTGGGGATCGGCGTGCCGCCGCCCGGAGCCCGCATCGCCGTCGAGGTCGAGATGATCCTGCCGTGAGCGCGCGATCGCTGCGGCGGCGCGGCGCGGCCGCACCCGCGGCGCCGCCGTTTGGTGCGCGATGGGCGCTGGGCTAAGGTCACGCGGTGCCCTGGCTGGCTGAGCTCGCCCTGCACCTGTTCCGCGCGCTGCACCTCCTCGTCCTCGCGGTCGCGCCCACGTGGCTCTCGCCGGAGCCGATGCCGCCGCGCGCGCTCGCCCTCGCGGGAGCGCTCTCGGCGGCCGCGCTCGCGGCGGCGCTCGGCCTGTCGGCGTGGTTCGCCGCGCGGCTGGAGACGCGGCTCGCCAGGAACGGGGCCGCGCTGCTGTGGGTCGCGATCGCCACGGCGCTCGCGGCGACGCTCTACTTCCGCGGGGTGCGCGCGCCGCTCGCGCAGGGGGTCTTCGTCGTCGCCGCGCCGCTCTGGGCGGCGCTCGCGACGCTCGCCGCGGCCGCCGCGGAGCACTGGCTCGGATCGAGCTTCAAGCACCGGCGGATGGGCGCCGCGATCGCCATGATCGGCCTCGGCGCCGTCCAGGTGCTCGGGGCGTCGTCGCTGCTCGGTTCGCCCGAGCGGATGTGGTGGGCGGCGCTGCGCCGCGACGGCGCGCACCTGCGCGCCGTCGACGAGCTCACGAGGCCGCTCCGCGAGCAGCGCAAGCTCGACGATCTCGAGGGCGTCGCCGGGCGCTGCCTGAAGATGTACCCGGCCTCTGCGGCGGGCGCCGCGCCGGTGACGTGCGCCTGCCTCGCGTTGCGCGCCGAGGCGAGGCTCCACGCCCGCAACGCCGGCGCCGCCCTCCGCGATGCGGAGGCCGCGCGCGAGCGGTGCCCGGAGCAGCGGGGCGCGCGCGCCGTCCTGGCCGAGGCGCTCGCCGTCGCCGGCCGCCCCGAGCGCGCAGCCGCCGAGGCGCGGGCCGCGCTCGAGGAGGGCGGCGACCCGTCGCGGCTCCGCTACGCGCTCGCGCTCGCGCACGAGCGCGCGGGGCGCCTCGTGGAGGCGAGGGCGGAGGCGGAGCGCGCGATCGAGGCGGGCGCCGGCCGGAAGGCGCAGCTCCTCGCGGGAGCGCTCGCGATCCTGGCCGGGGATCTCGACGCGGCCACGGCGCGCCTCGCGCCGCTCGCCCAGCAGGACCCCTCCGACGCCGAGGTGCTCTACAACCTCGCGCTCATCGACGACAAGCGCGGCGACTACAACGGCGCGCGCGAGGGCTACCTCGCCGCCCTGAAGGCCGATCCGAGGAACGCCGACGCGCGGTACAACCTCGCGCTCCTGACGTTCCGCGCCGGCATCGTCGAGGAGTCCCGCCACCACGCGCGCAAGTTCCTCGAGGCGTTCCCGGAAGATCCGCGCAGCGGCCAGCTCGCGCGCACGACGGGCATGCCGCTCGGCGCAGCGGGCGACGGCGGCTCGCCTCCGGCGCGGCCCGGCGCGCGACGGCCTCCGCAAGAGCCCGCCACGAGCTCGGGCGCTCGCTGAGCTGCGCGCGTCGGCGATCTCGCCCACCAGGGCTCCCTGACGCGCGCACGCCCGCTCGCGCCCGGCGCCGCCGTTCCGCGCGGCAGACGCAGCGCGCGGCGCCGAGGCGCACGCGCCCGGGCCGAATTGCGCTGGCAGTTCATTCGTTTTTGCATGGCGCAAACGTGACCCTGGACGGCCACCTGTGGTATTCCGAAGGTCTGGGAGGCTGCGTGACACCCGCCGCGGGGACCACCGTTGCCGATCGCTTTCGCCTGGTGCGTCCGCTAAGGCAAGGCGGGATGGGCTCCGTGTGGCTCGCCCAGCACATCGGCCTCGACATCCCGTGCGCGATCAAGTTCATGCACGCGCAGGGGGTCTCGAAGGAGGTGCGGCACCGCTTCGAGCGGGAGGCCAAGGTCGCGGCGCAGATCCGCAGCCCTCACGTGGTGCAGATCCTCGACCACGGCGTGTGGAAGGGCACGCCGTACATCGCGATGGAGTACCTCGAGGGGGAGGACCTCGACACCCGCATCCAGCGCGTCGGGCGGCTCGACCCGCACGACATGATGGCGATCACGGCGCAGGTCGCGCGCGCCCTCACGAAGGCCCACGCGGCCGGCCTGGTCCACCGCGACCTCAAGCCGGCGAACATCTTCCTCGTCCGGGACGACGACCGGGAGATCGCGAAGGTGCTCGACTTCGGCATCGCGAAGGACAGCACGCCGAAGGTCAGCTCCAACACGAAGACCGGCTCGCTGCTCGGGACGCCCGCGTACATGAGCCCGGAGCAGGCGCAGGGGACCAAGAGCATCGATCATCGCTCGGACCTCTGGTCGCTCGCCGTCGTCGTGTTCGAGTGCCTGACAGGAAAGCTCCCGTTCGACAGCCAGGCCTTCGGCGATCTGCTCCTCAAGATCATGGTCCGGCCGCTGCCCGTGCCGTCGCAGCTCGCCCCCGTGCCGCCCGGCTTCGACGCCTGGTGGGCCCGCGCCGCGTCGCGCGAGCCGGAGGCCCGCTTCCAGAGCGCGAAGGAGTTCTGCGACGCGCTCGCGATCGCCCTCGACATCGCGAGCGAGAGCGTCGAGCCGAGGACGAGCCTGACCGGCATGTTCCGCGCGCCCGGCGATCGGGTGTCGGTGGTCGGCTTCACCCCGCGCTCGCAGGAGGGCGCGACGCTCCTCGACGCGGGGCCTGACAGCGCGGCGCCGTCGCTCGGCGACGCGGCCACGCTGGTCGCCTCGTCGGACGCCGAGGTCGATCGGCTCTCGCCGCACCCCGGCTTCACGGTGGCCTCGCCCGGTGAGATCGCGGGCGCGGCCGGGATGTCGGGCCGCCACATGCGGTCGCAGACCGCCAGCGCGCTGGTCTCTGTCGTGACGCCGCCGACCCGGCGGCCCGTCGTGGTGCGCATGATCGCGGCCGTCGCGGCCGCCGCGGCCGTCCTCGTCGGCGTCGGGATCTTCCTTCTGCGCGGCGCGGGCCCCCCCGCCCCGGCGGAGCCGCTCGCGCAGCCGGAGACCACGGCGTCGGTCTCCGACGCGCCGCGGAGCCCGGAGGTCGTGGCGTCGGCCGTCGCTCCGGTGAAGGAGCCCGAGCCGCCGGCCTCTGCGGGATCTGCCGCCGCGCCGGCGCCCGGGGCCTCGGCGACGGCGACGCCGACAGGCCCGCGCGCGCCCGCGGCGTCTCCCGCTCAGGTGAAGCCGCGTTCCCCCGCGCCATCGGGTACCGTGCGCCGCAAGCCGAAGCCGACCGACTTCGGCATCTGACGTTCACCGCAGCACCTCGCTTAGACCTCGCTCGTATGGCTCGTCGACCAGGAATTGCTGCCTTGCTGCTCGCGCTGACCTGCGCGCCCGCCGCCCTCGCGCAGGTCTCGGATGCCGATCGCGCCACGGCGCGCTCGCTCGCCGTGGAGGGGCAGGAGTCCCTCGACCGGAAGGACTACGCTGCCGCGCACGATCGGTTCCGCCGCGCGGACGCCATCATCCACGCGCCGACGCTGCTCCTCGGCGTCGCCCGCGCCCAGGTGGGCCTGGGCCAGTGGATCGCCGCGCAGGAGTCGTATAACCGCATCCTCCGCGAGGGAGCGCCGGCGGGGTCGCCCGAGCCGTTCTTCGAGGCGATCGCGGCCGCTCAGCGGGAGCTCGACGCGCTCGCCCCGCGCATCCCGCAGGTGCTCCTGTCGGTGCGCGGGCCGGACGCCGCCGACGTCACGATCGACGGCGAGCCCGTGCCGCACGCCGCGCTCGGGGTCCGGCGACCTGTCGATCCGGGCGCGCACACCGTCCGCGCAACGGCCGCGGGGTTCGCTCCGGTCGAGGTGAAGCTGACCCTCGCGGAGGGCGCCCACGAGACCGTCGCGCTGGAGCTCGAGCCGATCGCGCCGCCGCCCGGCGCGTCCCGACCGCCGCCCGCGCGGGCGCCCGCTGCGGGGCCTGCCGCCTCCGGTAGCGGCACCCGTACGACGCTGGGCATCGCGGCGCTGGGGCTCGGCGGCGTCGGCGTCGCGGCCGGCGCGGTGGGGGGGCTGCTCGCGATCGGCAAGCACAGCGACCTGTCGGAGCGCTGCCCCGGAAACCGCTGCGACCCCTCGCTGCAGGGCGATGTCGACAGCTACCACGCCATGGGCGCCCTCTCGACGATCGGGCTCGTTGTCGGCGCCGTGGGCGTCGGCGCGGGGGCGTTCCTCCTCCTCACGGCGCCGAGGTCACCGCAGCGCGCCGGGATATCGATCACGCCGGTGATCGGGCTCGGCTCCGCAGGAGCGAAGGGGAGTTTCTGATGCGCCAGGCGTTCAGGATCGGCGTGATGCTCGGCGTTGCCTTGGTCGTGGCGGCATGCACGAGCGTGCTCGGGGACTTCGAGGTGGGCGGGGCCAGTACGGGCTCGGCGGGCGGGCCCTCCGGTTGCCAGGCCGGGACGGCCGACTGCGACGGCAACCCCGCCGACTGCGAGGTCGACGTGAGCGACGACCCGCAGAACTGCGGCGCTTGCGGCGCGCGGTGCCTGGGCGACGGGACGTGCAGCGCGAGCGTCTGCAGCGGGGTCACGGAGATCGCGCGCGGCTTCCCGACGCCGCAGTCTGCGAACGCCAAGTTCCTCGTCATCCACGGCGACGAGGTCTACTGGACGGCCGGCGAGGGCGCCGGCGGCAGCGTGCAGAAGGTGTCGGTCCTCGGCGGGCCGGTCACGCCCATCGCCGGCGGGCAGAACGCTCCGTACGGGATCGCGGTGAACCAGGAGGGCGTCTTCTGGTCCAACCTCAACGACACGAACCTCCTGTGGGTGGACCACAACGGAGCAGGCACGCCGAAGATCGTCTTCAACTCGGACTACGCGACCCTCGGCGTGGCGGCGGACGAGAACGACGTGTTCTGGGCGCAGCGCGCCGGCAGCATCGGCGCGCCTGGCAAAGGCAGCCTCATCGGCCGGATCCCGATGTCCGACGGCCTGGCCGACGACGAGTTCCACGAGGACAACAACACGTCGCCGCACCTCATCGCGCTCGACAGGGAGCACGTGTACTGGGTCGACCGCAGCGAGCGCGGCTCGGTGAACAGGACGCCGCGGGGGCCCGGCGAGACGGCCAGGCTGACCGAGGATGAGCAGGCGTACCCGTACGCGATCGCGGTGGACCGGGACCACGTCTACTGGACCAACAGCCCGCGCGAGCGGGCCAATGACGAGCGGGTCGCCGTGATGAGGGCGCCAAAGCGGGGCGCGCGGAATGCGACCGTCCTGTGGAGGTCCGACGAGGACGACGACGTGGCGAACCCGACCCCCGATTGCATCGCCGTCGATGACAACGACGATCACGTCTACTGGACCGATCAGGGGTCGAGCCGCGTCCTGCGCAAGCGCAAGGACGGCAGCGGCCGCCAGCAGGTGCTGTACGAGGGCGGCACGCCGCGCGGCATCGCGCTCCACGGCGAGTACGTGTACTGGGCGGACGAGAAAGACGGGGCGGTGCGCAAGATCCACCGCTGATCGGGCGCGCGGCGTGCACGCGCGCCCGCACGTCGCGATCGAGCGCGCTCAGCCCGCCGCGTCGCGCAGCCGGTCGACGTCGACGCCCAGCCGGCCTGACGTGTCGTCTGCGGCCGAGACGACGCGCGCCCCCTGGATGATGTCCCGCGCCATGAGCTGCGTGGAGAGGATCGCGCAGAACGCCATGTCGTCGGTGTTGCTCATCGACTTGCCGCCCGTCCTGCGGCACTTCGCGACGAGCGACGCGACGGGCTGCGCCTGCCAGATGCCCGCCTCCTTGATGGCGTCCGGCGACAGGCACGCTTCCACGTAGTCCGGCGTCCCGCTCCCGAAGAACGGCTGCACCACGGGGGCGCGGTACGGCTGCTTCTTCCGCTGCAGGACGCCCGGCGGCAGGAGGTCGCCCATCGCGCGCTTCAGCACGTGCTTCTCGTCGAGCGTGCGCAGCTTCAGCGCGTCCGGCAGCGCGTCCGCCACGTCCATCACGTTGGGATCGAGGAACGGGAAGCGCCCCTCGACCGAGTTCGCCATCATCATGCGCTCGCCCTGCGACGAGAGCAGGTATCCGGAGAGCAGCGTCGTGATCTCCAGGTACTGCGCGCGCGCGAGCGGCGTCCAGCGCATGAAGTCGCCGGGGAGCTGCTCCCTCAGGCGATCGGCCGCCGCGGTCTCGCCGACGCCCTCGCGCATCGCGGGATCGAGCATCAGCTTGATGCGGCTGGTCGCGTCCCACCGCGGGCGGTGGGAGTAGAGCGGGTCGTCCGTCTGCGCGAGGTTCCGCCCGAAGAAGGCCTTGGCCATCTCGACCTGCGCGACCGGCGACCGCTGGAGGTAGGGGTAGAGCCGGAGCAGGAGCTGGGGCCGGAGCTTGCTGTCCGGGTGGCGCGCCCAGAAGCGGCGGACCCGGTCCTCGCGGAAGATGTCGTAGCCGGCGAAGAACTCGTCGGCGCCCTCGCCGGTCAGCACCACGCGGTAGCCGCTCTGCCGCACGAGGCGCGCCAGGATGTAGAGCGGCGCCGGGGCGGTGCGCAGGAGTGGGGCCTCGGCGTGGTAGACGACATCGGGGAAGACGCGCGCGATGTCGGCGTCGCCGCACTGGATCGAGGCGTGGGACGTGCCGAGGTGCGCGACGGCGGCGCGCTGGTACTCGGCCTCGTCGAACTCGCGCTCGGCGAACTCGACCGAGAACGTGCGCAGCGGCACGTCGCGGTTCGAGGCGATCAGCGCCGCGACGATGGTCGAGTCGAGCCCGCCGCTCAGGTAGCTGCCGACGGGGACGTCGGCGCGCAGGCGGATCGTCGAGCCGCCGCGGACCGCCTCGCGCACGCTGGAGACGAGCGGCGCCTCGTCCGCGACCGGCGCGCGCCCGACGGGGAACTCGGGGCGGAAGCGCACCGAGACGCGCGGCGCCACGTCGCGATCGAGATCGAGCGTCGCCACCGCGCCCGGCGGGATCTGCTGGATGGCCTCGTACGGCGTGAGCGGGGCGACCGGCGCCCAGAAGGTCAGCGCCTCGTCGAGCCCGTCGCGCGAGATCGCGCGGGGGATGGTGGGGTCCTGGAAGAGCGACTTCACCTCGCTGGCGAACCGGAGGACGCCGCGGTGGACCGTCCAGAAGAGCGGGTTGATGCCGACGCGGTCGCGCGAGAAGAACGCGCGCCGCTGCTTGACGTCCCAGAGGACGAACGCCCACTGGCCGTTCAGCCGGTCGACCATGGCCTCGCCGTACTCGGCGTAGGCGTGGATCAGCGCCTCGGTGTCGCTCTTCGTCCGGAAGTGGTGGCCCTTCGCCGTGAGCTCCTCGCGCAGCTCGATGTAGTTGAAGATCTCGCCGTTGAAGCAGACCCAGAGCGTCTCCTCGGCGTTGGCCATCGGCTGCCAGCCGCCGTCGAGGTCGATGATCGACAGGCGGGCGTGGGCCAGCGCGACGTGGCGATCGCGGTAGATGCCGAAGCCGTCAGGGCCCCGGTGGCGGAGCGCCCGCGCCATCCGGAGGGCCAGATCGCGGTCGGGGTTCGGCGCGTCGGTGCGTAGGTTGATCAGGCCGGCGATACCGCACATATCAGATGAGCTCGCTCTTCTTGACCTTGCCGCTCGCCGTCTTGGGGAGCGCGTCCATGAACTCGACGAACTTGGGCACGGCGACCTCGTCGAGCTCGGACCGCACCTTCTTGCGGACGTCGTCCGCGGTCACCGCAGCGTCGGCCGCCCTCACGACCGCGGCCTTCACCGCGACCCCGAGCACCGGGTCCGGCACGCCGACAACCGCCGCCTCGACGACGCCCGGCACCTTGCAGATCACCGACTCGACCTCCAGCGGGCTCACCTTCTCGCCGCGGGTCTTGATGATGTCGTCCCTGCGCGCGACGAAGTAGAGGTACCGGTCCTCATCCATCTTGAAGAGGTCCCCGGTGTGCAGCACCACCTCGCCGGGGAAGGGCCCCGGCCGGAGAGCGCGCGCGGTCGCATCTGGATTTTTCCAGTAGCCGCGCATCACGTTCGGCCCTCGGACGACGAGCTCGCCCACCTCGCCCGGCTCGGCCCGCGTGCCGTCTTCCCGCTCGATCCAGAGCTCCTCGTTCGGCATGGCGATGCCCACGGACGCCGGTCGCTCGAGCGCGAGGGACGGCGGCAGGTAGCAGACGCGCGTGCACTCGGTCTGGCCGTACATCGCGAAGAAGGCGACGTTGGGCAGGAGCTCGCGGAGGCGCAGGAGCTGCGGCGCCGGGAGCCCGTACGCGGCGTTGGTCATGTACCGGAGCGCGGAGAGATCGGCCTTCGCGAAGTTCTTGAGCGAGAGCATCGAGGCGAAGATCGTCGGCACGCCTGCGAAGCCGGTGGCGCGCTCCTCGGCCATCTTCTGGACGATGGGCCACGGCATGGAGAAGCCCTTCTCGAGCACGACGGTCCCGCCGAACGCGTGGGTCACGAGGAGCTGGAAGAGCCCGTAGGTGTGCGACAGGGGCAGCACGCAGAGGATCACGTCGTCCGCCGTGTGCTCGAGGTACGCGCCGATCGCCGCGGTGCTGTTGCGGAGGTTCTGGTGCGTCAGCATGACGCCCTTCGACTCGCCCGTGCTGCCGCTCGTCCAGCAGAGCGTCGCGAGATCGAGCTCGATCGCGCGGCGCTCCGGGGCCTCTCCGGGCGCGCCGGCCAGCGCCTCCTGGAAGTCGCGGCCGTCGGGCGGGGCGCCGGCCGCCGCCGGCGGGGGCGCGGCGCCGCTCAGGAACGTCGCCGCCGGCCTCGCGCCGGGCGGGAGCTCGGCCACGGCGGCGAGCGTGTCGCGCATGCCGCGCGCCGCCACCAGCACGCGGGGCTCGGCGAGCTCCATCACCTGGCCGAAGCGCCGCGGCCGCATCGCGGTGCCGAGCAGCGACGGCACCCCGTCGGCCCGCAGCGCGCCGTAGTAGGCGACGACCGCGTCCACGCCGTTGTCGAGCGCGATCATGACGCGGTCGCCGCGGTGCACGCTCGCCTCACGGAAGAGGGCGGCGCAGCGGTCGGCGAGCGCGTCGAGCTCGCGGTACGTGATCCGCCGCCCCTCCGAGACCAGCGCGACGTGGTCGGGGCGCGAGGCGGCGAACGATCGCAGCGTCGAGTCGATGAGGAAGCGATCCGAGCGCGGATCGCGACGAGCGGTGTGCTGCGTGCTCATGCGCCCCCCGGGGTGTTCGGGCTAGTTGCTGCTCTTCTTGCTGTTCACGTAGGTCACGAGCCGGGCGATCGAGCCGAAATTCTCCGGCACCATCTCCTCGTCGGCGACCTGGATGCCGAGGTCCTGCTCGAGGAACTGGACGATCTCGAGGACGGCCGTCGAATCCAGGATTCCCTGATCGAGCAAAGGGACCTCGGCCCCGAGATCGGCGGTGGCGCCCCGGTAGCCGAACGAGGTGACCAGGAAGGTACGAATCGTCGATTCGATGCTGGAAGTGCTCATGGAGTTAGTTTTTACGTCTATCACCCTCCCGGCTTTCCTGTCGAGAGTGCTCGGCGGAGCGCGCGGCGGTGCTCGGAACGCCGCGGGGCGCGTCTGCAGCCGCGGCGACGTAACGCGGTGATGTCGGGACGCGGTATCGCGCGACATCACCGCGTTACGTCGCCGCGGGCGGCGTCGCAGGAGAGAGCGCGACTCACGATTTCGTCGCGAGCCCGAGCTCGTCAGGCGTGGCCCTGGTCGCGGACGAGCAGCGGCTGGGCGTGGAGGTACTGCGCCACGCGGCGCTTTGCCTCGATGTCCTTGAACACGCGCTCGACCTGCTCCGGCGTGATGCCGACGGCGGGCGCCGCCTCCGCTGCAGAAACCTTGTTGTTGTACGCGTAGAGGCAGAGGTCCATCTTGTCGTAGGGGAGCGCGAAGTAGAACTCGTCCTGCCCCTGCGGCATCGAGAACGTGTCGGTCGTCGGCGCGCGCCCGCGGATGTCGGCGGGGACGCCGATGTACTCGGCGAGCGCGTAGACCTGGCTCTTGTACAGGTGCGCGATCGGCTTGAAATCCGCGGCGCCGTCGCCCTGCTTCACGAAGAAGCCCTGATCGTACTCGAGCAGGTTCGGCGTGCCGGCGACCGCGTAGTTGAGCCTGTCGGCGTGGTAGTACTCCATCATCTTGCGGATGCGCTGCTTGAAGTTCGTCGCGGCGACGAGCTGCAGGTAGGCGTTCAGGGGCATCCGCTTCACGCGCGGCTCCTCGCCGGGCGGCTGCGCCGTGAGCTGCGAGACGTTGAGCCTGTCGCTCTCGAGGATCGACGGCAGCGTGATCTTGAACTTCCAGCTCTCGTTGTAGTCCGGGTAAACCATCCGGATCGCCTCGTCCTGCCGCTCGTAGCAGCGGAGGCCGCTCAGCGCTGGCTTGATGTTCTCGATGACCGCCTCGATGCCGAGCTGCTCGGCGAGCATCTTGCCGAGCCGCAGCGCGTCGTCCGAGGTGTCGCGCTCGGGCATGAAGAGGCCGAGCACCTTGTCCTTGCCGAGCGCGCGGACGCACAGCGTCGAGACGACGGAGCTGTCGATCCCGCCCGAGATCCCGACCACGGCCCCGCGCTTCCGCAGCGTGCCGAACACCTGGTCCCGGATGGCCTTCTCGGCCTCTTGCGCTATCGCCGGGGCATCGATCCTGAGGACGTCTCGCGAAAACATGGTTGGCATCCACCCTTTCAAAAAGATGGACCAGACTATTAAAACGGAGCGCGGCAGGGAACCCCGTTCGCTGCGAGCCGCCGGGAGGCCATGTCGCTCGCGGAGACAGCGCCTCGCTCCGCGAGCGGCGAGGGCCGGAGGGAGGTGGTCCGCCCGCGCTGTCCGGCGTGCGCTGCGCCGCGGTGGGGTCGGCGCCGTGGGGTGTTCCGCTGCAGGGCCGGGTCCGGGACAGCGCGCCGGCGCTGCCGCGCCGTCAGAGGGAGGGCCGAGGCTCGCCGGTCGCGGAGAACTCGTTGGCCTCCGCGGCCAGGACCCAGAGCACGGCCATGCGGACCGCGACGCCGGCCTCGACCTGGTCGAGGATCACGCTCTGCTTGCCGTCGGCCACGCGCGGATCGATCTCCACGCCGCGGTTCATCGGCCCGGGGTGCATCACGATCGCGTCCGGCTTGGCGAGCGCGAGCCGGGCGGGGTTGAGCCCGAAGGTGCGGCTGTACTCGCGCATGCTCGGGAGGAAGCTGCCGCTCAGGCGCTCGCGCTGCACCCGCAGCATCATCACCACGTCGGCCCCCTCCAGGGCCGGCTCGATCCGGTCGTAGAGGGTCGCGCCGAGCGACTCACCCGCGACCGGCAGGAGCGTGCGCGGGCCAGCGAAGCGGACCCGGGCGCCCATCGTGGTGAGCAGGTGCGCGTTCGAGCGGGCCACGCGGCTGTGGACGATGTCGCCGCAGATCGCGACCTCCAGCCCTTCGAGCCGGCCCTTGGCGCGCCGGATCGTGAACGCGTCGAGCAGCGCCTGGGTCGGGTGCTCGTGCGTGCCGTCGCCCGCGTTGACCACCGCGGCGCGCGTGCGCGCGGCGATGTGGTGCGGCGCGCCCGACGCGCTGTGCCGGATGACCAGCACGTCAGGCTGCATCGCCTGGAGGTTCTGCACCGTGTCGAGCAGCGACTCGCCCTTGACGGCGCTCGAGGTGGAGACGCTGATGTTGATGACGTCGGCGCTGAGCCGCTTGCCGGCGAGCTCGAACGACGTCCGCGTGCGCGTCGAGGGCTCGTAGAACAGGTTCACGACGGTCTTGCCGCGGAGCGTGGGCACCTTGCGCACGCTCCGCCGGGAGACGTCGAAGAGCGACTCGGCCGCGTCCAGGAGCGACACGATCTCGGGCTGAGAGAGCCCCTCGATGCCGAGCAGGTGTCGGTGCGGGTAGATCCTCCTCATGCGCTCGCTCACGTCCCTTCCGGGGGAGAGGGGGGCTCGGAGAGCTTCGCGTCGGCGGCGGTGACGAGAGCCCAGAGCTCGCCCGCGCGCTCCACCACGTCGACGCGCTGCCCGGGGGCGAGCTCGACCGCGCGCACGACGTAATCCGGGTGAATCGGCAGCTCCCGGCCGCCGCGATCGACCAGCGCGACGAGCTCGATCCGCTGCGGTCGCCCGTAGTCGAGCACCGCGTCGACCGCCGCGCGGATGGTGCGGCCGGTGTAGATCACGTCGTCGATCAGCACGATGCGCCGGCCGTCGACGGGGAAGGAGATGTGGCTGGGACCGATGCGCGGGTTCGGCAGGGCGGTCGCGGCGTCGTCGCGGTACAGCGTGATGTCGACGGCGCCGACGGGCGGCGCGTGCCCCTCGATCTCGAGGAGCAGGGCGGCGAGCCGCTTGGCCAGCGGCTCGCCCCCCCGTCGAATGCCGATCAGCGCCAGATCCTCCACGCCGCGGCCGCGCTCGGCGATCTGGAGAGCGACGCGCCGCAGGCCGCGCCCGATGGCGGCCGGGTCGAGCAGAGCTTCCATGGCGCGGCGAGGGCTACCACAGCGGGCGCCGTGCACCCAAGGGCCGTGTGCGCCGTCCGCCGGATCACCCGTCCGCCCGCGGAAGAGCGCGGCCCTCTGGCCGCGCCGCGCGCCGCTGCGGAGGGCGCGCGCCGCTGCGGCAGCCGAGCGGCGACGCCGGCGCGCTCAGTCGGGCTGGTGCAGGACGCGCTGGGTGCGCTCGAGGAAATAGAGCCGCTCGAACCCCGCGCGCTGGAAGGTGAGCGCGCCGAACCCGTTCACCGCGATCGCGGCCGCGCCGAGGGCGTAGAACGGCACGCCGAACCGGCGACCTCCCACGGCGATCATGGCGAAGAGGAACGGGGCGAAGTCGTTGGAGAAGCGGTAGCCGAACTGGATCCAGCCGCTGTTCTGGTAGAAGAGGCTCGGCAGCGCGACAGCGGCCGCCGTGGCGGCGAGCGCCCAGAACACGGGCGGCGTACGCCGGGGCCAGATCGCCCATGCGTAGATGGGCGTGGTCACCCAGAGCGCGAGCCCGTGCGCGTTGATCTGGAACGGCGCGCCCTGCACGTGCGTGTACGGCAAGCTGGTGAGCACCACCGCGAGGTTGCGCGGCAGGTAGTGGTACGAGAAGAGCCCCCACTTCTCGATCCGGGCGCGCCAGGCGATGTGGAGGTAGCGGTGCCCGAACTCGGCCGCGTCGCCGAACCGCGCGTGGTTGTGCCAGAGCAGGATCGAGAGCACGAGCGCGGCCGGCGCGGCGAACAGCGCGAGCCGGCGCAGGACGGCGCGCGGGGCCGAGCGGCCCGCG
Organism: Sorangium sp. So ce176; assembly: GCF_051519835.1. Taxonomy (NCBI): domain Bacteria; kingdom Pseudomonadati; phylum Myxococcota; order Polyangiales; family Polyangiaceae; genus Sorangium; species Sorangium sp. So ce176. Next base: position 5,151,532 of record NZ_CP150371.1, on the reverse strand, counting down.
CGGAGCGCCTCGTAGAGGAACAGCGGCGCGGCGAAGCCGAGCGGGGTGCGCGTCGCGAACCCGAGGCCGAGGGCGAGGCCCGCCGCGAGCGGGTGGGCCGCGTCGAGCGCGCAGTAGAGGTAGACGCAGGCGAGCGCGACGCCGACCACGTGCGCCGCGAACCACACCGTCCCTTGCACGGCGCTGAACCAGTAGACGCTCCCGAACGCGAAGAGCAGCGCGAGCGCGATGTTCTCGGCCTGCGTGCGCCGGCTGCGCCGCGACGCCGAGAGCTTCTCCAGGGCGAGGAAGAGGACGGCCGGGCCGACGCCGGCGAACGCCAGGAAGAACTGCCCGTCGCGCACGCGCTCGGCGCTGCCGGCGAGCTGGACGAGCGGCGCGATCAGGACCGCGGGGAAGGGGGGGAAGCTGACGTAGTAACGGTCCCCGAGGACGGCGAAGTCGTTGCCGCCCGCGTAGGCCGGCGGCGGTCCGCCGAGGTCGAGGCGGCCGCGCAGCCACGCCTCGGCGAGCAGGGCGTAGTGGTTGTAGGGCGTGTGGCCGGCGAAGATCTCGCGGGAGGAGCTGACCGCGTACACGAGCGTCGCGAGCGCGTAGATCGCGAGCGCGATCGCCCCGCGCCGGCCCGCTCGCCGTGCTTCCCCCGGAGGCTCCGTTCGCTGTTCGGCGGCGCCCGCGGCAGGGGCCTCGGGCCTGGCGCTACGGTCCATGCACCGGCGACGCTACCACGCGGCCCCGAACGGACGGCGCCGCCGAGCGAGGAAGAGCGGGAGAGAGGAAAAGCAGCCGAGGCGGTCGTCGCTCGGTCTTGCGAGCCAACGCACCCCGCGCTAAACGCTCCGCTTTCACTGGCCCGGAACCCATGTCCCAGATCGCCGTTTCCGCCAATGACATCAACATTTCCGGCATCTCGCTGGACGTGCCGCTGCCGACCGACTGGTTGAACGCAGAGCTCGCCGACTCCGACGTCAGCGGGCGCGCGCAAGGCCATCTGTCAGCCCGCCTCTCCCGGACCGGGAACGAGATCGTCGTGCGCGGGCGCGTCAAGGCGCCCGTCGCCACGCCCTGCGCGCGGTGCCTCGCACCGGCCCTGCTCGACATCGACGCCGAGCTCTCTCTCCTGCTGCGCCCGGCCCCCAAGGCCGAGAGCCACGGTCCGGGGCACCGGCACCGCCGCGACGACGCGGCGGGCCGCAACGGGTCGGCGAAGGCCGAGGCCAAGACCAAGGAGCCCGAGTACGAGTTCACGGCCGAGGAGGCCGACGTCGACACGTACGACGGCGAGACGGTGGTGCTCGACCCGTTCATCCGGGAGGCCATTCTCCTCGAGATGCCGAACTTCCCCTTGTGCTCGGAAGCTTGCCCGGGTATCGGTCCTGCCGCGTCCCGAGAGGACCGCGAAGGCGGCTCCTCGACCCTCGTCGCGGGGGCGGGGGAGGAGGACGAGGCCGCTCCGGGCCTCGACCCGCGGCTCGCGCCGCTCAGCGCTCTCCGAGACAAGCTCGGACAGAAGCCCAGCGCCTCTGACAAGCGCGCTCAACCTGCCTCGACCCCCCCGGCCAGCGCCGGGACATCGAAGAAGAAGACCAAGAAGGAGTAGCTCCGTGGCCGTCCCCAAGAGGAAAACCACCCCCAGCAAGCGCGACATGCGGCGCGCCAACCACGACAAGGTGACCCCCGTCCAGCTCGTCTCCTGCGAGAACTGCGGGGAAGCCCGGCTCCCGCATCGCGCCTGCGGCGCCTGCGGGCACTACAACGGGCGCAAGGCGAAGGCGACCAAGGCGACCGCGGCCACATGACCGGGGCGGGTGCGCGGACGCCGGCGCGCGAGAACGCTGCGCCCGCGCACCTGGGCGCGGCGCGGGCGCGCGCGAACGCCGACGCGCGAGGGCCCGTCGCATGAGCGCCGCGCGGCCGAGTAGCCGCATCCTCGGGACGGGCAGCTACGCGCCCGCCCGCGTCCTTCACAACACCGATCTCGAGAAGATCGTCGACACCTCCGACAGCTGGATCAGCGAGCGGACGGGGATCCGTCGGCGCCACATCGCCGCCGACGGGGAGCTCACGAGCGACCTGGCGTCCGCCGCCGGCCGCTCGGCCCTGGCGGCCGCGGGCCTCACCGCGGCCGACCTCGACATGATCATCGTCGGGACGATCAGCGGCGATCACCCGATGCCCGCCTGCGCGGTGTACGTGCAGCAGAAGCTCGGCGCCGGGGAGATCCCCGCGTTCGACATCTCGGCGGCCTGCGCGGGCTTCGTCTACGGGCTCACGATCGCGGATCAGTTCATTTCGAACGGCGTGGCCCGGAACGTCCTCGTGATCGGCGTCGAGCTGCTCTCGCGCATCCTGAACTGGAAGGATCGCACGACGTGCGTCCTGTTCGGCGATGGCGCTGGCGCGGTCGTGCTCGGGCCTGCGTCCGATGACGGCCGGGGCATCGTCTCGACGCGGATCTTCAGCGACGGCGCGCTCGCAAACTCGCTGGTCATCCCGGGCGGCGGCACGGCCGAGCCGCTCACCGCCGAGGGCATCGAGCAGAACCGCAACAAGGTCCACATGGTGGGGCAGGACATCTTCAAGGTCGCCGTGAAGAACCTCTCCAGCGCCTCGTTGATCGCGCTCGAGACGGCAGGCATGGCGGCCTCCGAGCTCGACTGGGTCGTCGCCCACCAGGCGAACCTGCGGATCCTCAGCCAGGTCGCCGCGCGCCTGAACCTCCCCCTCGATCGGTTCGTGCTCAACATCGAGGAGTACGGCAACACCTCGAGCGCCTCCATCCCCATCGCCCTCGACGAGGCGGTGCGCGACGGGCGCATCAAGCCGGGTCACAACGTCCTGTTCTGCGCGCTCGGCGCCGGCATCTCCTGGGGCGCGTCCGTCGTCCGGATGTGAGCGGGTCATGCGGGCGCGCCGGCGTTGGGGTCGAGATCTGCGCGTCACGGCGGCTGAGCTCGCCCGGCGATCTTGCATGAGCGGGGTTCGGCGGGCGCCGGCCTCGTGACGTGGCTCCGGGGACGGACGTCGTCCGCCTCCTCTGCTTGGACGTGAGGACAAACGTGAAAATCGCTTGGCTATTTCCAGGGCAAGGGGCGCAAGAGGTGGGGATGGGCAAGGCCCTCGCCGAGGTCTCGGCGGCGGCGCGCGGCGCGTTCGCGCGGGCTGACGCCGCGCTCGACGAGCCCATCTCGCGGCTCTGCTTCGAGGGGCCGATCGAAGAGCTGACGAAGACGAGCAACACCCAGCCCGCCATCGTCGCCACGAGCTGCGCCGTGGCCGCGGCGCTCATCGAGCACCTGCCCGACCTCGATCAGCCGCTCTACGCGGCCGGCCACTCGCTCGGCGAGTACAGCGCGCTGGTCGCCGCCGGCGCGCTCGAGATCGAGGAGGCCGTGCGGCTCTGCCGGATCCGCGGCAGCGCGATGCAGGAGGCCGTGCCGGCGGGCGAGGGGGCCATGGCGGCGCTCATCGGGCTCGATCAGGGCGTGGTGCTCGCGCTCTGCGCGGAGGCGGCGGAGGGCCAGGTGGTCGCGCCGGCGAACTACAACGGGCCGGGGCAGATCGTGATCGCCGGCCACAGCGGCGCGGTCGCGCGGGCGGGCGCGCTCGCCGTGGCCCGCGGCGGCAAGTCCATCCCGCTCAAGGTGAGCGCCCCCTTCCACTGCGCGCTGATGCGGCCCGCGGCGGAGCGCCTGCGCCCCGAGCTCGATCGCACGCAGCTCAGGTCGCTCGCCTTCCCTGTCATCGCGAACGTCGACGCCACGCCGAACTCCGATCCCGAGCGGGTGCGCTCTCTCCTCCTGCGCCAGATCGACGGGACCGTTCAGTGGATGCAGACGATCGAGCGCATGGCGGAGGACGGCGTCACGCACGCCCTCGAGATCGGCCCTGGCAAGGTGCTCGCCGGGCTGGTCAAGCGGATCACGAAGCAGATCAAGGTGCTCAGCGTGAGCGACATGGCGGGGATTGAGCGCGTGAGCGCGTTCCTTTCGGAGGCATAGGCATCGATGTTCGACCTAACGGGCAAAGTTGCGATCGTCACGGGCGGATCGCGGGGAATTGGGCGGGCTGCGTCCGAGGCGCTTGCGGCGCAGGGCGCGCACGTGATTGTCAACTACGTGCGCGGCGAGGCCGAGGCGCGCGCGGTCGTCGACGCGATCACCGCGCGCGGCGGCAAGGCCGAGGCGCTCGGCTTCGACGTCGCGAACCTGCAGGCGACCGAGGCCGCCATCGCCGAGGCGGCGAAGCGGCTCGGCCGGCTCGACATCCTCGTCGCGAACGCCGGGATCGCGATCGACGGCTTGCTCCTGCGGATCAAGGAAGAGGACCTCGACCGCCTCTTCGCCGTGAACGTGAAGGGCGCGATCGCGTGCGCCCGCGCCGCGACCAAGGTCATGATGCGCGCGCGCACGGGCCGCATTGTCTTCCTCTCCAGCGTCGTGGCGGAGATGGGCAACGTGGGCCAGACGGCGTATGCCGCGACCAAGGCGGCCCTGCTCGGCGTGACGAAGTCGCTCGCCCGCGAGTACGCGGGGCGCGGCATCACCGTCAACGCCGTGGCGCCCGGCTACATCGACACCGACATGACGACGACGATCAGCGCCGAGATGAAAGAGGGCCTGACCAAGATGGTCCCGCTCGGGCGGACGGGGCGAGCCGAGGAGGTCGCTGCGGCGATCGCATTCCTGTGCTCCGACGAGGCGAGCTACGTGACGGGCGAGACGCTCCGCGTCAACGGCGGAATGTACGTCTGAGCGCGACAGGCCGCCCACCTCGGCGGCCGCGCGTCTCGCTCGGAGGCAAGCGGCAAACGAGGCGCACACGAAAAAAGCGGCCGCTGGTAATTCGATGATGCAACGCTGAGGGCGATGGGCTACTAGGGGGTCCGTTTTCCCGGGAGGAATACCATGGCTGAAGGTCGCGACATCACGGCCGAAGTAAAGCGGATCATCAAGGAGCAGCTCGACGTCGAGGAGTCTCACATCAAGCCTGAAGCGTCGTTCATCGACGATCTGGGCGCCGATTCGCTGGGCCTGGTGGAGCTTGTCCTGGCGTTCGAAGAGGCGTTCGAGATCGACATTCCGGACGAGGACACGGAGAAGATCCGGACTGTCCAGGATGCGATCAACTACATCGAAGGGCACACCAAGAAGTAGCGTCCCCACCGCCCTACCGGACGCGGCGTCACCATGGAGGGTTGACGGCCACGTGGGTCAGCGAGGGGCCAGCCTCTTCGTCGAAGCACGTGTTCGCACCTCTGTGGTGGCGCTAGGGCAAAAAAAGCCATGGAACGCGTTGTCATCACCGGCATCGGGCTCGTCACGCCCAACGGCATCGGGACGCAGGCCACCTGGCAATCTTTGCTGGCTGGTCAATCCGGTATCGGACCCATCACGCTCTTCGACGCGAGCACCTTTCCGACCCGCTTCGCCGGCGAGGTGAAGGGCTTCGTTCCGGAGGAGTACATCCCCAAGAAGAAGGTGAAGGAGATGGGCCGCTTCGCCCAGCTCTCCATCGCCGCCTCGCAGATGTGCATGCAGGACGCGGGGATCGAGCTCACCGAAGAGGACCGCGATCAGTGCGGCACGTTCATCGGCGTCGGCCTGGGTGGCCTCGAGTACCTGTACCAGCACTCGATCACCCTGAACGAGAAGGGCCCCCACAAGGTCAGCCCCTACTTCATCCCGACGGTCATCGCCAACCTCGCCGCCGGCCAGGTGGCGATGGCGCTCAACCTGCGCGGCGCGAGCTACTGCAACACGAGCGCCTGCTCGTCGAGCGCGCACTCGCTCGGCGAGGCGTTCGAGTGGATCCGCCGGGGCCGCTCCCACATCATGCTCACGGGCGGCGCGGAGGCGACGATCACCGGCCTCGGCATCGGCGGTTTCTGCGCGATGTTCGCCCTCTCGCGGCGCAACGAGGAGCCGCAGCGGGCGAGCCGCCCCTGGGACAAGGAGCGAGACGGCTTCGTCTGCGCCGAGGGCGCCGGGTCGCTGCTGCTCGAGTCGCTCTCGCACGCGAAGAAGCGCGGCGCGAAGATCTACGCGGAGGTCGTCGGGTACGGCGCCTCGTGCGACGCGTACCACATCACCAAGCCCGCGCCTGACGGCGTCGGGGCCCAGCGCGCGATGAAGATGGCGCTCGAGGACGCGCGGCTCGCGCCGGACGCGATCGACTACATCAACGCGCACGGCACCTCGACGCCGCAGGGCGACATCGAGGAGACCCGGGCGATCCTCAAGACCTTCGGCGATCACGCGGCGTCGAAGCGCCTCTGGGTGAGCTCCACCAAGTCGGCGATGGGCCACCTGCTCGGCGGCGCCGGCGGCGTCGAGGCGGCGGTCTGCGCGCTCGCGCTGCGCGACGGCAAGGTGCCGCCGACGCTCAACCTGGACGATCCCGATCCCGAGTGCACGCTGGACTACGTGCCGTTCACCTCGCGCGAGCGACGCCTGAAGCACGTCATGTCGAACTCCTTCGGCTTCGGCGGGACGAACGTCTCGCTCGTGTTCTCCCAGTTCGAAGGCTGACCGCGCGCGGCGCTGGATGGCTCGATGAAGTGCCCATTTTGCGGCCACCTCGAGGACCGGGTCATCGACTCCCGCGCCGGCGGCGCGGGCGAGGTGATCCGCAGGCGGCGCGAGTGCGCCTCGTGCGAGCGAAGGTTCACGACGTACGAGCGCGTCGAGGACATCCTGCCGACCGTCGTCAAGAAGGACGGCCGGCGCGAGCCGTTCGATCGCCAGAAGCTCGTGCGGGGGCTCCGGATCGCCTGCAACAAGCGGCCCGTGTCCACCGACCAGATCGAGGCGATCGCCGACGCGATCGAGCGCGAGGCGCAGGAGTCCGAGCGGAGGGAGATCTCGTCGACCGAGCTCGGCGAGCGCGTGATGAACCACCTGCGCACTCTTGATGAGGTCGCCTATGTCCGCTTCGCAAGCGTCTATCGCTCCTTTCGGGACATCGACCAGTTCATGGTCGAGCTTGGCAAGCTTGTGAAGGCCAAGGCGCCCTAGTAGATCCGGCACTTCGATGCCTGCGAAGCTCCCCAGCCCCGAACCCGAGTTCGACGCCGCGATGATGCGCCTCGCCATCGAGGAGGCGCACAAGGCGATGCCGTCGCCGAATCCCCCGGTCGGCGCGGTGGTGGTGAACACGGCGGGGGAGGTCGTCGCCGTCGCGCACCACGCGCGCGCCGGCGAGGAGCACGCGGAGGGGCTGGCCCTCGCGGCCGCCGGAGACGCGGCGCGCGGCGGCACGCTCTACGTGACGCTCGAGCCCTGCAACCACGAGGGGCGCACCCCGCCGTGCGTGGACGCGGTGCTGAGCGCCGGCATCAAGCGGGTCGTCGTCGGCGTGCCCGACCCGAACCCGGCGGTGGTCGGCGGCGGGGCGCAGCGGCTCAGCGACGCCGGGCTCGCCGTCGAGATCGGCGTGGCCGGCGCCGAGGCCCGCGCGCTGATCGCGCCCTGGACCAAGTTCATCACGACGGGAATCCCCCACATCGCCCTCAAGCTCGCTCTGTCGCTCGACGGCCGCATCGCGACCCGCACCGGGGCGTCGAAGTGGGTCACCGGCCCGGAGGCGCGCGCGAAGGTGCAGGAGCTGCGCTCGCGGCACGACGCGGTGGCGATCGGCATCGGGACCGCGCTCGCCGACGACCCCCGGCTCACGCTGCGCGAGCCCGGGCTCGCGCCGGGGGGGAAGAGCCCCATCCGGCTCGTCTTCGACACGAGGCTCCGGCTGCCGCTCCACACGCGCCTGGCGCAGACGGCGCGGGAGGTGCCGACCTGGGTGCTCACGGGCGCCGACGCGCCCGAGGCGGCCGAGCAGGTGCTCGTCGATGCCGGCTGCGTCGTCCTGCGCGCGCCGACCTCCGCCGAGGGCCGGGTCGACGTGACCGCCGCGATGCGCCTCTGCGCCTCGCAGGGGATCGTCTCCATCCTCGTGGAGGGCGGCGCCGAGCTCGCCGGCAGCCTGCTCGCGTCGCGCCTGCCGGACGAGCTGCACGCCTTCGTCGCCCCCATCCTGCTCGGCCCGCGCGGGCGGCCGGGCGCTGTCGACTGGGCCGGCCCGGATACGCCGGGGGACGCGCCCCGGATCGTCGATCCGCGCTGGGAGCTCTGCGGCCGCGACGCGTACGTCAGCGGCCCGCTCGCCTTCCCCGCGCGGAGCTGAGCGGCCCGCCCCGCGCGGAGCGGGCCGGGGCCCGCGCGGCTCAGCTCGCCGCTTCGGCGCCGCGCTTCTGCATCTTCCGCTGGACGATACGCTTCTTGAGCGTGCCCATCCGGTCGATCATCAGCACGCCGTCGAGGTGATCGAGCTCGTGCTGGATGGCCACGGCGAGCAGGCCGTCGGCCGCGATCTCGAATACCGCGCCGTCTCGCCCGCGGGCACGGACGCGGACGCGCTCGGCGCGCTTGATGTCCTCGCTGATGCCGGGGAACGACAGGCACCCTTCGGGGCCGGTCTGCTGCCCCTCCTGGCGCACGATCTCCGGGTTGATGAAGACGAGGAGGTTGCTCGGCTCGTTGTCGGCGGCGACGTCAACGAGGAAGATGCGGTGTGGCTCCCCGATCTGCGTGGCCGCCAGGCCGACGCCGGGCGCGGCGTACATGGTCTCGGCCATGTCGTCGATAAGCTTCACGATCTCGGGGGTGACGTCCCCGACCGGCTGCGCCTTCTGTCGCAGGCGCGGATCGGGATAGTGGAGGATGGTGCGGATGGCCATGGCTGCTCAACAGCATAACCTCCGTTTCAAGCGGGCGCCCGTCAAGACGAACTACCGGTTCCTCCGGAACGAGGTCGACGTGTCGACGGTGACCCCGCGGGACTGAAGATCTTCCACGATGTCCGGCACCAGCCCGGAAGGGTGGAACGTCCCCTCTAGCGCGCCGCCGGCGGCCGTCCGCTCGACCACGAACGTGAAGACGTCGCGAATCGCGATCTGCCCGTTTTCGATGGCGAGCTCCGCGATGCGGAGCACCCGGTGGCGGCCGTCGCGGAGCAGCGCGATCTCGATCGCGAGGTCGAACGACGACGCGAGCCACTCGCGCGCCGTCTCCGGCGCGATCCCCGGGCGGGTCGCGGCGATGTCGGCGGGGAGGCGCGTCACGGCCTGCCGCAGCGTCGGCGCGCGCGCGGCGGCGAGCACGCCGTCCATGCCGCAGCCGATGGCGTCCACGAGCTCGGCCGCGACGTGGCCCGAGAACGAGCTCACAACGAGCCGCTCCGGCCGGATGCGCGCGGCCGACTGCACCGCCCGCGTCCGCTCGGCCGCCGTGCTGCCGAGCGCGATCGACAGCGTGTTGGGCTGATCGAGCGCGATCTCGTCCTCGTCCTGGAGCACGACGAACCGGTCGTCGGGCTGCGCCGCGGCAGCGAGCGCGCCGAGCAGCCAGCTCGTCCCCGCGTCGCGCGTCCCCGTGACGAGGAGGTTGCCGCGCCCGAGCACGCACTGGGAGAGCAGCCCGGCCATGGCGCGCGAGATCGTCCCGTTGCGCACCAGGTCTTCCAGCGTGACGTCGGGGCGCTGCGGCTTCCGGATCACCAGCGTGGCGGTCGCGGCCGGCGGGAGCACGGCGAAGAGCCGCCGCCCCTTCGGCAGGATCCGCTCGACGAACCGCGCGCCCTCCTCGAGCGGCTGCCCGGCCATCCAGCACAGCCGGCGGATGAGCCGCTCGACCGCGCGCTCGCTGCTGAACCCGACCTCTGCGATGACGCGCCGGCGCCCGTGCATCGCGATCACGAGGTCGTGGCGGAACACCTGGACCTCGCTCACCTCGGCGTCCTCGAGCAGGCGATCGAGCGGGCCCAGCGTGAGCAGCTCCCGCTGCGCGTCGGCGATGAGCGCCTCGGCGTCGACCTCGGGGTGGAGCTCGCCCGCCGCGCGCGTCGCCTCCGCGCTCTCGGCGACGGCGCGCTCGAGCCGCTGGGCGAGCGCTGCGTCCGGCGGCGCCCCGCCGTCGAGCGGCGTGAGGTCGACAGCGTCGGCGAGCCGATCCATGAGGCGACCGAGCGCCCTGCGGTGCGCCACCGCCTGCGTCGAGTCGCCCTGGCCGCGGTCGACCCGGTCCGAGACGGGCGGGATGGCGCGCCGGCTGGGGATGGGGACCACGCTCGGGTGGACGGCGACGCTCGCGGCGCCCGGCGGCGGCACCGCGATGGTGTTCGCGGCGCCCTGTCCCGGCAGCGGCGTCGCTGTCGGCGACGGGCGCGCCATCTGCGCGGTCGGGCTGCCGGGATAGATGCCGCGGCCGTCGCGCGCCATCGAGGCGTTGGGCATCGCCGGCGGGACCGGCAGCGGCGGCACGGACGCGCCGCCCGGCGAACCCGGCCCGATGGGCGGGCGGGGCGAGGGGATGCGCGGCGGACCGGGGACGGGCGCGGCCGCATCGACGGACTCGTCCGGATCGTTCTCGAGCGGGAAGTGGCTGATCACGCCCTGGCCGGTGCGCGACGGCTCGCCCTTCTCGTTGATCAGCGGCAGCGGCGCCGATCGGTGCAGCCCCTTCTCGGCGGACGGCGGCGCGCGATCGGGCAGGTGCGCCGGATCGCCGGGGCCCATCTCCTCCGGCACGCGCGCCGGAGGCGCCGTGCTGTCCGGAGGCGCCGTGCCCGCGGCGGCCGTCTCGATCCTCAGCACGAAGTCGCCGATGTAGATCTTGTCGCCCTCGCGGACGATCGTCGCCTGCGCGATCTTCCGGCCGTTGACGTACGTGCCGTTCGTGCTCTTGAGATCGGTGACGATGAAGCGCCCGTCGCGGAAGAGGAGCCGGGCGTGCCGCTTCGACACGTTGCCCTTCGGCAGCATCAGGTCGTTGCCCTGCACACGACCGACGTTGATCTCTGTCCGGTCGAAGGTTTCGCGGCGCTCCGCGCCCCCTTTCTCGCTGATGATCACCGAGAACATCTCGTCGCCTCGCGGGGCCAGGGCGGAGGTGAGACCCGATGCCCTCGCCACGCCATACGAGCAAGCTCGAACAGACATGTCAACGAGATGCCTGCGATTCCTGCCGCCGGGCGCCGAGCGGGCGGAGCCGAGGCCCGCGCCGGCCGCGCGCGACGGGGCGTCGCGGTCGCGCGCGCGGGCCTCGGCCAGGGGAGCCTTTCGGGGCGGGCGCGACGTCGTCCCGCGTCCGGAGCGCGATGGCCGCTGCGCGACGTGGCAAGACCACGACGGAGAGGGCGACGCCATGCACGGCCGACGCACAAGACTCTTCGATAAGAGCGCAAATCTTGAAGGCCGCGCGAATTGTGCTTCGCGGCGAGCCCGTCATCGATGGTGCTCGCGTGCTCGCTGTCAGGAGTTGCTGTACGGCGGAGCATTCGCGTCAGGAGCTGCTGCAAGGCGGGACTGCCGGTGAGGCGGCAACTGCCTCGCGCGCGCTCGGATCGAGCCATCATCGCTTGACCTTGGCGCGTCGAGCCGTTTACGTTGGCGCCCGCTCGGACCGGGGAGAATCGTCGAAGTTACCGCGCACGCACAGAAACCAGCGTCTGGGCAGCCGCCCTGCGCAAGTTAATTCGTCCTCAGAGGGGGGTTTGCTGGATCCAGCCAAGCCCGCATCGGAATCAGGGACCGCAGCCGCGGTCTACTCCCGACTCCCAGCCTGCGCGCCTCGGGTATCGACGAGCTCTGAAGTGGAGGAAATATGGCAGTTGGCAAGGTAAAGTGGTTCAACGATGAGAAGGGTTGGGGCTTCATCAAGCAGGAGACTGGCCCCGATGTCTTCGTTCACTATTCGCAGATCAACGGGGAGGGTCGCCGCCGTCTGTTCGAGGACGAGACCGTTGAATTTGAGATCAAAGAAGGTCCCAAAGGTCTCCAGGCGGTCAACGTGATCCGCGCCACCGCCTGATTCGCCTCCTGACCAGCGCCCCACCGGACTGCCCGCGCAGCGCTCCGCTGCGCTCGATCCACCTTACCTCCGAGCCCGATCATCGCGCGCCCGCAAGGCGGGTTTCTGCGCGTGGCGGATGATCTGCGCGCCGCTCCGGTGGGGCGCTCGGCAGAGCGCCCCAGGCGCGCTCATCGCTGCGGGACCGGGACCTCGCGAAACGCCTCTTGACCCGGGACGAAGCGGTGGGAGCTGATGCCCCTGATCGCCCCTGCGTCGTCGACCTCGTAGACGTTGAACCCGGCCATCCGCTCGTCGCTGTCGTGGAGGAGCGAGGCGCTGGCGGCGCCCACGGCGTCGATGTGACCCCGCTCGGTGTGCAGCTTGCGGTGGATGCGCCGGTGCAGGTGCCCGTGCAGCAACAGGCCGCGGCTGACCTGCCGGAGCAGCCGCCCCTCCGCCGCCGCGTCCCCCAGGCCTTCCAGCAGCGTCTTCGCCCGGCTCGCCGGGTTGTGGAACGGGTGGTGCTGAAGCACGACCGGCGTTCGCCGCCGCACCTCCGGGTGCGCGAGCACGCGCTCCAGCGCGCGAAGCTGGACGGCGCCGATCCGCCCCGAGGCCACCAGCGGAGGACGGGGCCACGCGGTCGAGAGGCCGATGATCGCCACGGGCCCGCGCAGGTGCACGAAGGGGAACACCGAGCCTCCGTCATCGCGGGCGGACCCGCTTCCGTCGTTCTTCCCCGGCGGATCGAGGGGGAGATCGGAGCGCAGGTACGGCGCGAAGTACTGCGAAAACCGCTGCGAGCGGTGCGCCCCCTTCGTGTACGCGTCGTGGTTCCCCGGGACGATGCTCACCTGCTCGGGAGGAAGCCCGAGCTCGCCCTGCAAGAAGTTGCGGACGAGGACGAACTCCCGCTCGAGCGCGAGGTTCGAGACGTCGCCCGTGATGACGACGTGGTCCACGCCGAGCCGCCGGATCTCCTTCGCCGCCGCGTGCACCGCGTGCGGTTTGTGGATGGCGCGGCGCCGGAAGCGAAGGTTGATGTAGCCCGTGAGCCGCTTGTTCAGGAGCCGGAACGGGATGGCCCCCTCGAGGGACAGGAGGTGCAGGTCAGAGAGGTGCGCGATCCTCACGGGCGCCAGTATGGGCCCTTCCCGCGCCCCGGCCAACCGCCGTGCGGGCTCATCGCGTGACGCGATCCTCCGCGCGCGTCGGCCACGCCTCGGCTCAGGCGTCGCGCGCGCACCGGAAGCCGCGCCACGCGCGGCGGCTGGTCGGCAGATCGTGCCCCCGCGCCGCGCCGCGCAGCCAGGGTCGACCCTGGATGTAGCTGCCGCCCCGCAGCACGCGCTCCTCCCCCATGTCGGGACCCCGCGGGTCCTTCGCGCTGCCGGCTGGATACTCGGGATGGTAGTAATCCGCGACCCACTCCTCGACGTTGCCGGAGAGATCGTCGATGCCGTCGGGGGTCCGCCCGGCGACGAGCGCGCCCACGGGAGCGAGCTCGAGGAAGCCGTCGCCGTCGTCGAGCTCGTCGAACGCCAGCCGACCGTGGTTCGCATGGAAGGGGTTGTAGACGTGGCCCCAGGGATAGCGACGCCCGGCGACGCCGCGCGCGGCCCGCTCCCATTCGGCCTCGGTCGGAAGGCGACCGCCAGCCCAGGCGCAGTAGCGCTGCGCGTCGCTCCACGAGACGAGCACCACCGGGTACTCCGGTCGATCGAAGCGCCGCCCGCCGGAGGCGTAGGGCGGCTCGGTGCAGAGTCCGGCCGAGACGCACCGGCGGTAGCTGGCGACGGTCACCTCGGTGCGGTCGATCCAGAAGTCCGACAGGTACACCTCGTGCGGCACGAGCTCGTTCGCGAAGCTCGTCTCGGTCTCCTCGACGCACAGCTCTCCGGCCGGCTCGAGCTTGCAGAGCGTCACCGCGTGCGCGATCTCGACCTCGCTCGAGCCCATCGTGAAGCTGCCCGCGCGCACGAGGACGGCAGGAGGGCCGGGCGCGCGCAGCGCGACGACGCTCGCGTGGCCGCCGGCGCCCGCCGAGAGCGCGGCCTCCGAGGCCGCCGGGAGGCGCGGGGCGCGCCGCGCGCGGGGAGGAGGCGCTGCCACGCCGACCATGGAGACCGCGAAAAGCGAGGCCAGCGCGGCCAGCGTGAGGAGGGCCGCCGGACGCATGTCGGAGGCGTAGCATGGTCCAGGCTCGCAGACTGTTTCCGCCTCTTCCGAGCTCGTCGAGGCGCCGGAGGGCAGTCGTCTGGGACGTCGTGGGCGCGGGGGCCGGCCGCCGGACGCTCGATCTGGCGTCGCGCGCCGCGCGTGGAGGCGACGCGCGACGCGCCGCAAAAGTGCGCCGGGCGCCGAGGAGCGATAGACTCGAGGGGCTCCATGTCAACCCTGATGGACAACGCGAACACGACGAGCGCGGAGGTCGACGCCGCGGTGATCGAAGAGCTCCGCGAGGCGTTCGAGAGCGGAGAGCTCGTGCTCTTCGTGGGGGGAGGCATCTCGGCCGCGGCCGGGCTGCCGACGTGGCGCCAGCTCGTCGACCTGCTCGTGGAGCGGGTGCGCGAGCAGGTCGGCGACGACGTCGTGACCGCCGAGGTCGCGTCGCTCGCGCGATCGCAGCGCTACAGCGAGGCGCTCGCCGCGGCGGAGCACGCGCTCGGCGCGGCGGAGTTCAACGCCTTCGTCGAGGATGCGCTGGACGACGAGGGGCTCGATCCGCCGCGCATCGCGCTCGCGATCGCCGCGCTGCGCGGCAAGCTGCGCGCGGTGCTCACGACGAACCTCAACCACCTGCTCGAGCGCGCCTTCGGCCGCGAGTGCGGGTGGGAGACCATGTGGCGCGTCACCGACGACGTCGCGTGGCGCCGGCGCTTCATCCTCAAGCTGCACGGCACGCTGAAGGAGCCGGGGAGCTGGGTGTTCGCGCGCGAGCGCTTCCTCGCGTCGATCGCGGCCCCCGACGTGCGCAGGTCGCTCACGGCCGTGCTCTCGAACTGCCCCGTGCTCTTCATCGGCTTCGGGCGCGCTGACGGCAACTTCGACGAGATGCTGTCGGACATCCACGCGCTCTCCGGCAGCTCGCCGCCGCCCCGCTTCGTCATCGTCCCGAGCGCGAGCCTGACGCCCTACCGCCGCACGATGCTCGTGGACCTGGGGTTCCTGCTCCTGCCCTACGAGACGCCCGACGGCAGCCACGACAGGGTCCTCGAGATCCTCGAGCGCATGAGCGAGCCCCGCGCGCGCGCGGCGACGGCGTCGCGCCCGTCGCGCTCGATCCTGCCGCCCCCGATCCCCGACCTGGAGCTGCCGCCGTCGTCGTCGCCGCTCGGCTTCCCGGCCTACGAGCTCCCGCCCGACTCGGCCGGCCACGACGACACGGTCACGATGCCGGGGGCGCTCGGCGCGCCGCGGCGCGATCGCGCGTCCGAGCCGCCGACGAGCCCGATCGAGGTGTTCTTCTCGTACTCCGAGAGCAACCGCGAGCTGCGCGACAAGCTCGAGACGCACCTCGCCATCCTCAAGCGCAAGGGCGTCATCCGCGGCTGGCACGACGGCGAGATCGGCGCCGGCGAGGAGCGCGACAGGGCGCTCGCCGATCACCTCGAGGCAGCGAAGGTCGTCCTCCTGCTCATCAGCGCGGATTTCCTCGCGTCGGACTTCTGTTACGACGTCGAGATGCAGAAGGCGATCGAGCGCCACGAGCGGGGTGAGGCGCGCGTCATCCCCGTCATCCTCGACGCCTGCGACTGGGAGGGCGCTCCGTTCGGCAGGCTGGCGAGCCTGCCGCGCGGCGGGCGCCCCGTGACGAGCTGGGTCAACCAGAGCGAGGCCTTCACCGACATCGCCAAGGGCATCCGAAAGCAGGTCGAGCAGCTCACCCAAAACCCCCCGTAGGCTCACCGACGCCCGGCGCCCAGCCGGTGAGCCAATCCGAGGTGCCACCGCCGCCCGGGATCTTCAGCGTCCCGGCGTGGAGCAGCCGAAACCTGGCTGCGCGCGAGGATCTGCTCGCCGAGATCGGCGCCACGCTCGCGAAGCGCGGCGTCGCGCCGCTCTGCGGGATCGGCGGCACCGGCAAGACCAAGCTGGCGATCGAGTACGCGTACCGCAACGCCGGCGCCTACGACATCGTCTTCATGATCGACGGCCAGAGCCCCGCGACGATGGACGCCGCGTTCGTCGCGCTCGCCGCCGAGATGCGGCTGCCCGATCACGAGCTCCTGGAGCCGGCCCGCGCCGTCGCTGCGGCGCGCAGCAGGCTCGGCCGCCGCGGACGCTGGCTCCTCCTGTTCGACGGCGTGCGCGATCCGCTCGAGGTCGAGCCCTACCTCCCGAGCGTGTCGCACGGCGGCCACGTGATCGCGACGTCGCAGAACCCGATCTGGCGCGGGCTCACGACGGTGAACGTCCGCGGCATCGAGCGCGCCGAGTCGGTGAGCTTCTTGCTCCGGCGCACGGGCGAGACCGACGCGGAGGCGGCCGACGCGCTCGCGGAAGAGCTCGGCGATCTGCCGCTCGCGCTGGCGCAGGCCGGCGCGTACATCGAGGAGACGGGGCGCCCGCTCGCGGAGTACCTCGCGCTGTTCCGCCAGCGCCCGGCCGCGCTCCTGGAGCGGCCGGTCAGCTTCCCGGTGACGGTGGCGACCGCGTGGGAGAGCGCGCTCGCCGCCGTGTTCAGCCACCAGGCCGCGGCGGAGCTCCTCAGCCTGTGCTCGTTCCTGCCGATGGACGCGATCCCGCGGCGGGCGCTGAGCGAGTACGACCCGCTCGCGCTCGACGACGCGATCGCTGTGCTGCGGCTGCACTCGCTGATCGAGGTGCGGCTGCAGACGCTCAGCGTCCACCGCCTCGTGAAGATCGTGGTCCGCAACCAGCTACGAAGGGACGACCGTCGGCAATGGATGGAGGCGGCGCGCCGCATCGTCCAGGCTTCCGGCAGGTTCTTCCCCAGCGCGGAAGAAGAACGCGAAGGTAGGACGGAGCCGGATTCGGGGTAGGGCACACCCCCGGAAGAAGATGGAGGTTCGACCCACATGTATCCGCCGAGAGCGTCATATACCGTCTCTTCCTGGGTCTTTCCCGACCGCGTATTCTCGTTGCGCTTCAGGTCCGTCGTGAGACCTTAAGGCCCGCGAGAGGAACTATGGTTGCCTTGGCGACGAGCCCCGCCGACGTGTTCTTCTCCTACTCCCCGAGGGACGAGGACCTACGGCCCAAGCTCGAGACCCACCTCGACGCGCTCAAGCGGCAAGGGGTCATCCGGACGTATCAAGGCTTCGCGCTCGGCGGAGGGAAGGAGCGGCGCGAGGTGATCGCCGCGCGGCTGCGCGAGGCCCGGGTTGTGTTGCTGCTCGTGAGCGCGGATTTCCTCTCCGCCGATGGGTGGCTCACGCCGGAGATCCGGGACGCGATCGCCCGGCACGACGCGGGCGAGTGCCGGGTCATCCCCGTCATCCTGCGCCCCTGCGCCTGGGAGAAGACGCTGCTCGGCAGGCTGCAGCCGCTCCCGAACCGCGCGCGGCCGGTGACGAGCTACCCCAACCAGAGCGAGGCGTTCACCGAGATCGCGAAGGGGATCCGGGGCGCCGTCCGCGAGACGGAGCCGCCGACGCTGAGGCCGGTCGCTCGGCGGCCGTCGAGCTCGCCCGACGCGGAGCCGCACATCAAGAAGCTGCCGCCGCGCAACCCGAGCTTCACCGGGCGCGACCGGCTCCTCGACGCGCTGCGGAGCGCGCTCACCACGGGAGGACCGGCGGCGCTCACGCAGGCGATCAGCGGCCTCGGCGGCATCGGCAAGACGCAGCTCGCCGCGGAGTACGCGCACCGGTACGCGAGCCAGTACAACGTCGTCTGGTGGGTCCGCGCCGAGGAGCCGGCGACGGCGGCCGAGGACTTCGCCCGCCTCGCCGCGGCGCTCGACCTGCCGGAGCAGAACGAGGCCGACCAGCGGATCGCGATCGAGGCGGTCCGCTCCTGGCTGTCGCGCAACGACAGGTGGCTGCTCGTCTTCGACAACGTCAACGACCCGAAGGACGTGGCGCCGTACCTCCCGCACCCGCGCACAGGCCACATCCTGATCACCTCGCGCAACCCGAGCTTCCGCGGCATCGCCACGCCGCTCACCGTGCCGGCGCTCGATCGCGCCGAATCGGTGAAGTTCCTGCTCGGCCGGACCGGGCAGAGCGACGAGCGGGCCGCGGAGAGGCTCGCCGAGACGCTCGGCGATCTGCCGCTCGCGCTGGTACAGGCGGCCGCGACCATCAAGGAGACGCGGTCGTCGATCGCGACGTACCACGCTGTCTTCGGCGACCACCAGCGCGAGCTGTTGCTCCGCGGCGTGCCGATGGACTACCCGACGCCGGTCGCCACCACGTGGGGCCTCGCGTTCCAGGAGGCGCAGCGCTTCTCGCCCGTCGCCGTCGATCTCCTCAGCCTGTGCGCGTTCCTCGCGCCCGACGACATCCCGCGCGAGGGCCTCGCGGACGCCGCGCCGCACCTGCCGCCCGCGCTCGCGGAGGCGCTGAGCGATCCGCTGATGCTCGACGAGGCCGTCGCCGCGCTCCGTCGCTACTCGTTCATCGACGTCCACGAGGGCGCGCTCTCGGTGCACCGGCTCGTCCAGGCGGTGGTCCGCGATCGCCTCGCGCCCGAGGACCGGCGGATGTGGGCCGAGGCGGCGGTGCGCCTCGTGGACCACGCGTTCCCCGAGAGCAGCGACGACGTGGAGACGTGGCCGTTCTGCGCCCGCTGGCTGCCGCACGCGCTCGCCGCGGCGAGCCAGGCCGAGGTCCACGACGTCGCGAAGGAGGTGCGCGGCCGGCTGCTCGCCAGGTTCGCGGTCTACCTGCAGGGGCGAGCGGCGTACGCGGAGGCGAAGGGATACCTGGAGCGGGCCCTCGCGCTGCACGAGGCGGTGTTCGGCCCCGACGAACCGAAGGTCGCGGCCGTGCTGCGCAGCCTCGGCAGCGTCCTCCACGACCTCGGCGATCTCGGCGGCGCGCGTGCCCACCTGGAGCGCGCGCTGGCGATCGACATCGCGAGCGTTGGCCCCGATCACCCCGACGTCGCGCGCGACGTGAACGACCTCGGCAGCGTGCTCATGGATCAGGGCGACCTGCCCGGCGCGCGCAAGCACCTGGAGCGCGCCCTCGCCATCGACGAGGCGACGTACGGCCCCGACGACCCGAGCGTCGCGATACGGCTCAACAACCTGGGCGCGCTCTTCCGCGATCTCGGCGACTTCGCGGGCGCGCGCGTGCACCTGGAGCGCGCGCTCGCGATCGACATCCGCGCCTACGGGCCGGACCACCCGACGGTCGCGATCGGCCGCACGAACCTCGGACGGCTGCTCCATGATCTCGGCGACCTGAGGGGCGCGCGCGAGCAGTTCGAGGAGGCGCTCAAGATCGATGAGCACAGCTACGGCTGCTACCACCCGCGCTTCGCGCTGGCGCTGAACAACCGCGGGCGCGTGCTGCGCGATCTCGGCGACCTGGCCGGGGCGCGCGCCGACTTCGAGCGCGCGCTCGCGATCGTCGAGGACACGTACGGCCCGGATCACCCGGACGTCGCGCGGGACATCAACAACCTCGGCAGCGTGCTGCGCGATCTCGGCGACCTCGAGGGCGCGCGGGCGAACTTCGCGCGCGTGCTGAAGATCGCCGAGGCGACCTACGGCCCGGATCACCCCGCGGTGGCGATCGGCTGCAACAACCTCGGCAGCGTGCTGCAGGCGCTCGGCGAGCTGCCCGGCGCGCGCGAGCAGCTCGAGCGGGCGCTCGGCATCGCGCAGGCCACCTACGGCCCGGATCACCCGGTCGTGGCGAGCATCGTGAACAACCTCGGCCGCGTGCTGC
Organism: Sorangium sp. So ce176; assembly: GCF_051519835.1. Classification (NCBI taxonomy): domain Bacteria; kingdom Pseudomonadati; phylum Myxococcota; order Polyangiales; family Polyangiaceae; genus Sorangium; species Sorangium sp. So ce176. The sequence goes on along the minus strand of NZ_CP150371.1, from coordinate 5,131,824 downwards.
AGGCGCTCGGCGATTTATCGGGCGCGTGGCAGCAGATCGAGCGCGCCGTGGCGATCGCCACGAAGGCGCTCGGGCCGACGCACCCGTCCGTGCAGATCTTCTCGCGGAACCTGGCGCGCCTCGGCGACGCGCTCGGCGGCGGCGCCGAGGCGACCTGAGCGTCCGCGCCTCGAGCGCGCGCCGCTCGCGCTCGAGGCGGTTCAGCGACGCGCGCCGCGCGCGGGACAGGACGCCGGGGGAGGGGGCCCGGCGTCCTTTGCGTGCTGGCTGTCTTTGCGCGGAGTGAAGAGCTAGCCGATCAGGATCTGCGTCGGGTGCTCGAGGAGCTGGCGCAGGACCTTGAGGAAGGTCGCGCCGACCGCGCCGTCGACGACGCGGTGATCGCAGGAGAGCGTCATGCTCAAGCGCCGGCCCGGCACGATCTGCTCGCCGCGCACGACGGGCTCGCGGCGGACCTGGCCCACGGCGAGGATCGCGCCCTCGGGGGGGTTGATGACCGCGCCGAAGTTGTCGATCCCGTACATGCCGAGGTTCGAGATCGAGAACGTGCCGTTCGCCATCTCCTCGGGCCGCAGCTTCTTCGCCTTGGCCCGCCCCGCGAGCTCGCGCACCTCGGCGGCGATGTCGAGCACCTGCTTGCGGTCCACGTTGCGCACCACCGGCGTGACGAGCCCCTCGGGGACGGCGACCGCCACCGAGATGTCGACGCGCCGGTGAACGAGGATCGCGTCCGAGGTGAACTGCGCGTTGCACTCCGGCACGCGTACGAGCGCGATGGCGCACGCCTTGACGAGCAGGTCGTTGAAGCTGACCTTCGCCGGCTTCTCGCCCTCGGCGGCCGTCGCCGCGAGGTCCGCGTTGATCTGCTCGCGCAGCGCGTTCAGCGGATCGGCGTCGACGTCGATCGAGAGGTAGAAGTGCGGGACCGTCTGCTTCGACTCGGTGAGGCGCCGGGCGATCGCCTTGCGCATCATGCTGAGCGGTCGCACCTCCGGCGCGGCGAGCTCGCCCGGCGCGGCCGCCGCGGGCGCCGCCGCGGCCGGCGCCGGCTTCAGCCCCTCGAGGTCGCGGGCGACGATGCGCCCGCCGGGCCCCGTGCCAGCGACGTTGCTCAGGTCGAGCCCGCGCTCGCGGCCGAGCTTGCGCACGTAGGGCGACGCCTTCACGCGTCCGTCGGAGGACGGCTGCGGCGCTGCCGGCTGCGTGGGCGGCGAGACCGCCTCGCCGCGCGCCGCGGGCGGCGGAGCCGTCACGGGCACGTCGCCGCTCGGCGCCGCCGCCGGCTCCGGGGCGCGCTCCCCCTTCGGTTGAGGCTCCGGCGCGCTCTGCTTCTGCGCCGGAGCGCCGCCGCCGGCGAGGCCGCTTATGTCCTCGCCCGGTGTGCCGAGGATCGCGACAGGCTGGCCGAGCTGAACCACGCTGCCCGCAGGCACGAGGATCTTGAGCAACGTCCCTCGATCGAAGGACTTGTACTCCATGGTCGCCTTGTCGGTCTCGACCTCTGCGAGCAGATCGTCGATGTCGATCGCGTCGCCTTCCTTCTTGTGCCAGGCACTGATCTGCCCCTCCTCCATGGTCGGGGACAGCTTCGGCAGTTCCAGAACCTTCGCCATGGGTCTATCAACCTTGATCGGGGATGTGCGTCCGCTCAGTCAGCTTTTGTAGAGAACGCGGTGAACGTTTTCGATGATCCGCGCCGCCTGCGGGATCACGTACTGCTCCAGCCGTGCGTTGTAGGGCATCGGGACGTCGAGCGTCGTCGCGCGCAGCACGGGCGCGTCGAGCTCGTCGAACGCGAGCCGCTGGATGCGATCGGCGACCTCCGCGCCGACGCCGCCGTACGGCCAGCCTTCGTGCGCCACGACCGCGCGGTGGGTCTTGGTGACGCTCCGCACGATGGTCTCCTCGTCGAGCGGGCGCAGCGATCGCAGGTCCACGATCTCGGCGCTGATCCCCTCTTTCTCGAGCTCGGCGGCCGCCTCGAGCGCCACGTGCACCATGCGGCTCCACGCGATGATCGAGACGTCCGTCCCCTCGCGCACGATCGAGGCGACCCCGAGCGGCACGATGAAGTCGGGGTCGTCGGGCACCTCGCCCTTCACGCCGTAGAGCGTCTCGCTCTCCATGAAGAGCACCGGGTTATCATCCCGGATCGCCGACTTGAGGAGCCCCTTCGCGTCGGCCGGCGTCGCCGGCGCGAGCACCTTGAGGCCGGGGATGTGCGCGTAGAAGTGCTCCATCGAGTGCGAGTGCTGCGAGCCGACCTGGCGCGCCGAGCCGTTCGGCGCCCGCAGCACCAGCGGGATGGTGAGCTGCCCGCCCGACATCTGCCGGAGCTTCGCCGCGTTGTTGAGGATCTGATCGAACGCCACGGCGGAGAAGTTCCACGTCATGTACTCGACGATCGGCCGGAGCCCGACCATCGCGGCGCCGATCGAGATGCCGGTGAACCCGCTCTCGGTGATCGGCGCGTCGATGACGCGCCTCGGGCCGAACTTGTCGAGCATCCCCTCGGTCACCTTGTAGGCGCCCTGGTAGTGCCCGACCTCCTCGCCGACGAGGTACACCCGCTCGTCGCGCTCCATCTCCTCGATCATGGCGGCGCGAACCGCCTCACGGAATCTTAGGACGGTCATCGCGCAAAAGGTCCTGCATAGGTTGTGGGCTCGAGCACCTCGGGCCCGGGTTCGGGGCTCTCCTCGGCGAAGCGGACCGCATCGGCGATCTCCTCTTCGACCTCTCTCTCGATCGCCTCGAGGGCGGCCTTGTGCCCCTTCTCCTCGAGCTCGACGCGCGAGCGCAGGAGCACGTCCTTCTTCTTTCGCTCCTCGAGCTCCTCCTTCGTCCGGTACTTGCCCGGATCGCTCATCGAGTGGCCGCGGAAGCGGTACGTCCTGATCTCGACCAGCGTCGGCTCCGAGTGCGTGCGCGCCCGCGCGATCGCCTCACCGAGGCGGTCGCGCACCTGGAGCACGTGCTCCGAGTTGAAGCGGTCGCGCTCCATCCCGTAGGCGAGCGCCTTCAGCGAGACGTCCTCGACCGAGAGCGTCCGCGAGAGCGGCGTCCCCATCGCGTACTCGTTGTTCTCGCAGACGAACACGATCGGCAGCTTCCAGAGCGCCGCGAGCGACATCCCTTCGTGGAAGTCGCCGATGCTCACCGCGCCCTCGCCGAAGAACACCATCGAGACCCGGTCCTCGCCGCGGTACTTCGACGCGAACGCCGTCCCGACGGCGATCGGGATGTGACCGCCGACGATGCCGTAGCCGCCGAGCATGTTGTGCTCTTTGTCGAAGAAGTGCATCGAGCCGCCGAGCCCCTTCGAGCACCCGGTGACCTTGCCGTAGAGCTCGGCCATCGCGGCGCGCGAGCTCATCCCGCGGGCGAGCGCGAGGCCGTGATCGCGGTAGGTCGTCATCACGTAGTCATCGGGGCGGAGCGCCGCGACCGCGCCGACGGCGATGGGCTCCTGACCGATGTAGAGATGGAGGAACCCACCGATCTTGCTCTGCGCGTAAGCGCGTGCCGCTTCTTCCTCGAAGCGGCGTATCTGGAACATCTTTCGGTAGAGCGACAGATGGAGATCGTCGTCGTTGGTCTGGGTGGTCATCGCGGAGATCTCAGGGGGCAAGGCAGCAATTCAGACAGTCGCCAGCGCGGCGATGGGCGTGATGGGGGTGCGCCGCCGTGCCCGCGAGGGCCCCGGCGAGGCGGTTGACATCGGCCGTTCCGGCCAGCGACGCCGCTTACCCGGGGTCCTTTAGGGGAGTTTTTCCCGCGTGACAACGCATCTGCGCTCTCTGCCGTTCAACGCGCGGCAGCATCGGCCGCGCCGGCGTCCGGTGCGCCCGGCTCGTCGGTCTCCGGCGCGTCGATGTCGTTGGTCTCCTGTGTCCCCGCGTCCGCCGCCTCCTCGTGTTCCTCGTCCTCGGGGATGGCGACCGACGCGGGCTGGCTCGGGGCGCTGCCCGTCGCGCTCGCGCTCGGCTCCGCGCTGCCCGTCGCGCGCGGCGCGTGCGCGGCGGTGTCCCCCGGCTCGTGCTTCGGCCGCGCGGGCCGCGCCGACGGCGAGACCCGCGGCCGCGGCGCCTCGGGATCGGCCGTGGCCGAGGACGACGCGGCCGTGGCCGACGCGGCCGGCGCCGTCTCCGCGGGGGGCGCTTCGACCGGCGTGTCCGTCGAGCGCATCGCCGTGCGGACGAGCAGCATCGCCGTCGCCACGACCACGGCCGCGCCGAGCACGATCTGCCCCGTCTTCCGCTCGCGCGGCGGGAAGTCGTCGTCGAGCGGATCCGCGCGCAGCGCGCCCGGATCCGTGGCCAGCGCCGCGCTCGCGGCGACGGGCGGCTCCAGCATGCGCCTCGGCATCTGGCTGGAGGCGGCCCACTCGAGGCTGTCGGCGAACGCGGCGCCGAACGCGTCGCAGCTCGGGTACCTCTCCTCGGGTCGCTTCGACAGGCCGCGCGCGAGCACCTGATCGAGCGACGGCGGCACGCCGAGCTCCCGCGCGATCGGCGACGGCTCGTCGCTCGCGATCTTCGACGCGACCGAGACCGCGTCGTCGCCCGGGAACGCGCGCTTGCCGGAGATCGCCTCGTACATGACGGCGGCGAGCGAGAACTGATCGCTCTCGGGCGAGAACTTCCCCGCGCGGAACGTCTCCGGCGCGCTGTACGCGGGCGTCCCCATGAGCCCTCCCTGGTGCGTCAGCGTCGAGTCCGGGATCCGGGCGATGCCGAAGTCGGCGATCTTGCCGCCCTTCGCGGAGAGGATGATGTTCTCCGGCTTGATGTCGCGGTGAACGATGCCGGCCCGGTGCGCGATCGTGAGCGCCTCGCCGAGCTCGCGCGCGAGGCGCGCCGCCTGCGCCGCCGAGAGCGGGCGATCGAGGAGCTGCTGCTTCAGCGTCGGCCCCTCGACGTACTCGAAGACGAGGTAGAGCCCGAAGTCCGGATCCTCGCCGACGTCGTGGAGCGTGACGAGGTTCGGGTGCGTCACGCGGGCGGCGGCGCGCGCCTCGTGGCGCATCCTCACGACGAGCTGCTCGCGGACGTCGCGCGGGATGCGGAGATCGTCGCGCAGGTGCTTCAGCGCGACGTCGCGATCGAGCACCGGATCGTGCGCGAGCAACACGCGCCCCATCGCGCCCTCGCCGAGCAGGCGCTGCACGTGGTAGCGGCCGAGGGCGGCGGGCAGCGCGGCGCAATCGCTCGGCGGTCCGAGCGCGCCGCGGCCGTCATCGGGAGACGAGGATCCAGGCACGTCGCGTCGTTTCTATCCGTCCGGCGGCCCCGGCGGAAGGCCTGGCCGGCGTCCAGCTTCCGGTTATGCTCTGCCGCGGCGCGCTCCGGGTCGACGAGCGGCGCTCGGGGCTCTGCGGAGGCGGTTTCGCGGACCCGGGCGGCACGCGGTACCCCAGGGAGGCGCAGCGAGCACAGATGAGCACCGAGAGCGCGTCAAAGCCAACCCGGACTGCCGGAGCTACCAAGAAGCGAGGCAAGGCCAAGTACATCGTGCTCCTCGGCCTCGTGTTCTCCATCGTGCTCGCCCAGCAGACAGGCCTCCTCGGCTTCGGCCTGGCGCACCTCCGCGCCGCCACGTTTCCGAAGGACGAATCCCTGCTCGAGTATGTCCACGGCAGCGCGCCCGGCGTGGTGATCGTCGACCCGCACCAGATCGATCTGAACGCGCTCGGCGCGGAGGGCAGCCCGGTGCGGCAGCACGTCGAGCGCACCCGCGACGACATCAAGAAGGCGACGGGCATCGATCTCGGGTTCGACGTCGACAAGCTGATCCTCTCCCCGTCGCTCGTTGTCGCGCGCGGGCGGTTTGACGAGCGGAAGCTCGCGCAGCGCCTGGCGGAGCACAGCTACGTGCCGGCGGAGTACAAGGGCGTGAAATACCTGCTCCGCGCCGGCGAGGACGCGATCGCGGTGCGCGACGGATCGATCCTGCTGTACGGCGCCGAGGCCGACCTCCGGGCGAGCATCGACGCCGAGGAGGCCGGCACGTCGCTGGCGAGCCGCGAGGAGGCCACGTCGCGCCTCGCGCACATCGGCTGGGATCGCCCCGTCCTCGGCGTCGCCCTGCTCTCCGAGAGCAAGCCGAGCCTCCGCGCGATCCTCACGGGCTCGACGGGCCCGCGCGCCGTCACCTTCGGCGCCTCGACGAAGGGGGGGCTCTCCGCGACCGTCGCGATCGACGCCGCGTCGGGCGACGCGGCCGAGGAGCTCCGGAAGCTCCTCGAGGAGAAGCGCGCGAACGTCGATGCGCTGACGGCGCTCGCCGGTCCGGAGGCCGGCGCAGGGCTCGCGGAGATCGCGAAGCGCGCGACGCTCGCCGTGGATCATGGAGCGGGCCGGCTCACGGTCCAGGTGGACGTTCGCCCGGAGGAGCTCGACGTGCTCGCCAGGGCCGGCCAGAAGGCGGCCGGCTCGCTCGGGGAGGTGTACAAGAACGTGCGCCTGCTCCAGCTCCTCGGGCCGTCCCCGTGACGTCGTCGCTCTCGGCGCGGCGCGCGTCGGGCTAGCGCTCGGCGCAGCGCGGGCAGCGCGCCTCGACCCGGTCGGTCGCGCTCTTCACCCGCGTGCGCGCGGCGTCGCACCGCTGGTCCGCGTCGCCGGCGAGCCCGCAGAGGTGCTGCGCGGCGCGGTCCATCGAGGCGAGCGCGCGGCACGCAGTCTCGCACGGCGCCGCGGTCACGTGCTCCGGCTCGGCCTTCTTGCTCGGGCGCGCTGCGCCGGCGGCCGTCGCCCGCGGCGCGCTGTCGGACGCCGTCGGTGGCGACGGCGCGGGCGAGGGCGATGTCGCCGGCGCGGGCGGGGGCGCCGCCGGCGGCGCGGACTCCACGGCCCGGCCCTCGCCGCCCCGCGCGCCGAGGACCCGGTCGAGCTCGCCTTCCGCGCGCTCCAGCGCCGCGAGCGCATCCTCGGCCGTCTCGGGGGGGGCCTCCTCCTGCGGCGACGTGAAGGTCGCGCCGGCGGGCTCCGGCGCCATGGGCGCGGGCGCCTGCGCGGCGGCGCCGCCGCCGCAGCCGGAGAGCGCGACGGCGCCGAACCACAGGGGGGCGGCTGCGGCAGACCAAGCTCGGTGTCGGTTCATCGGTCCTCCTGCGCCTGACGCCCGGCGCGCGGCTTTCGGCTCATCGCCGCGCCGCGCAGCCCGCGCGTGACACGCCTGCTCGCGGCGGGCGCAGGTTGACGTCCGCTCCGTGCGCTATGCTCGCGGCGATGAATCTGCTTCGACCGATCGGCGCACTCGTTCTGGCTCTCGGACTGATCGCAGGCTGTCAGCGGAGCAGCTCGCGTCGCCCTCCGTCACAGCCGTCGTACGGCCAGGGCTACCCGCCGTACGGCGCGCCTCCGCAGGGATACCCGCAGCAGCCCGGCTACCCGCAGCAGCAGCCCGGCTACCCGCAGCAGCCCGGGTATCCTCCCGCGCAGACCGGGCCCGCGCCAGCGCCCACCTTCAACCTGCCGACGGTGTCCGGGCTGCCGGTGCTGGGCGACCCCATCAACGACATCAACGTCGCCTGGCTGCAGACCGAGGCCGGCGTCGTGATGGGCGCGCTGATCGGCGCGCTGCCGTCGGGCGCGCAGCAGAAGGTGAGGGGCATCCCGTTCATCGCCGATCCCACCGTCGGGGAGGTGAACGCGTTCGCCGGCTGCGACGACCAGCGGATGCCGTTCATGGCCATCACCGACGGGCTGCTCGAGATCCAGGCGCAGATCGCTCAGTTCAAGGCGACAGACGAGATCTACGGGACGAGGAAGCTCGACGAGTTCCTGCGGATGCTCGCGCAGCGGCAGCGGCCCGGGCAGCCGATCCTCCGGCCGCCGGCGGGCTTCATCGATCCGGCGCAGCACACCGACCCGCGCAAGGTCGAGCGGCAGCACCAGCTCTACCACGAGCAGCTCGCGTTCGTGCTCGGCCACGAGCTCGGCCACCACCACCTCGGGCACACCGGGTGCGCGAACGGGCAGGGCGGGAGCCGCGGCGTCACCCCCGCGGATCTCGGGCGCATGCTGTCGCGCGCGCTCCCCGTCTTCAACCAGCCGAACGAGATCGCGGCGGACGTCGCCGGCGTGAACAACCTGCTCAGCGCCGGCGTGCGGCGGCAGGGCTACCGGTGGACGGAGGGCGGCGCGATGCTCACGCTCGGCTTCTTCGCGTCGCTCGACCAGCTCACGCCCGCCGCGATCCTGTTCGCCTTCGAGCAGACGCACCCGCACCCGCTGTTGCGCCAGCCCGTCGTCCAGCAGACCGCCAACACCTGGCGGCTGACCGGCGGCGCGACCGGATTTCCGTTCCCCGGCCTCGGCGGCTGAACCGCGGCCTTTTCGCGCCCGCGCGCGCTCGCTTCTGGGCGCGCGCGCTGCTTCGGCTTGACGCGACCGCGCGGCGCTCCTCCCATCGCGCCGAAAGGAGTCGACCATGCAAGAAGGGCTCGGGATCGAGGACGTCAAGGAAGGCACGGGCGCCGAGGCCAAGCACGGCCAGCTCGTGACGGTGCACTACGTCGGCACGCTGACCAACGGCAGCAAGTTCGACAGCTCGCGCGACCGCAACCAGGGCTTCTCGTTCAAGCTCGGGGCCGGGCAGGTGATCAAGGGATGGGAGCAGGGCGTCGCCGGCATGAAGATCGGCGGCATCCGCAAGCTGACGATCCCGCCGGACCTCGGCTACGGCGCGCGCGGGTTCCCGCCCGTGATCCCGCCCAACTCGACCCTCCTCTTCGAGGTCGAGCTGCTCTCGGTCAAGTGATCGCGGCGTCGTCCCCGCGCGTTTGAGGATCGCTCGCGTCGCCGCCGAGGGCGGCGCGAGCGCGCGCAACGCCGGCCGCGCGCGTCGCGCTCGGGGCGCCGCTCACGGCTTGATGGCGGCGCCGCACTCCACACAGAAACGGTTGCCGATGAAGAGCTCGTGCTTGCAGTGCGCGCACCGCGCGACGCGCACCTCGGTCGGGCGCTTCGCGGGCTTCGCCGGCGGCGGGACCTCCTTCACCGGGGCCCTCGGCGCGGCCGCGACCGCGGCATAGCGGCCCGACCCGGCGGCCGCCCGGGAGCGCCGGTCCGTGACCGGCACGGCGGCCATGCGCGGCGCCCTGCCCGCGGCGCCCTGCGCCTGGCTCCGCAGGCTGCTGTCCGCGATGGAGTGGACCTGCTGCGCCGCGATGCGCTTGCTGTCCGACGAGGCGGCCGCCTCGAGCTCGACCTCCTCGACAGGCAGCTGCCGCTCGCGGACGGACGCCGCCGCCGGCGGGAGCGTCGCGCCCAGCTCGTCGATGCGATGGGGCCGGGTGTCCTCGAGCTCCGCGCCGTCGAGCTGCGCGTCGTCGAGCGCCTCGGGCTGGATGCGGACGATCAGCGCCGAGATGTTGTCGGTCCCGCCGGCCTCGTTGGCCATCGCGATGAGCAGCTCGCAGGCCTCGTGCGGGTCCTGCGTGATGTCGAACACATCGAGGATCTGCTGCTCCGAGACCATCCCGCTCAGCCCGTCGGAGCAGAGCAGGAAAACGTCGCCGGGCTGGGTGCGCTCGGAGCGGATGTCGACCTTCACGGCGTCCTTCATGCCGAGCGCGCGCGTGATGATGTTCTTCGGGAGCCTCGCCAGCTCGTCCTGGCTCAGGTCGGGCTTGAGGGCGAGCGCGTCGTTGATGAGCGAGTGGTCCTTCGTGAGCTGCTCGATCTCGCCCTGCCGGATCCGGTAGCAGCGGCTGTCGCCGACGTGGCCGACGTGGATCTGCTCCGTTTCGCACGACACGTAGGCGGCGACCACGGTCGAGCCCATGCCCTGGTGCTGGGTATAGGTGTTCGAGATGACGAACACATCGTGGTTCGCCTTGCGGATCGCGGCGACGACGCGCCGCGCTCCCGGGTCGAGATCCTGCTCGTCGGCGGGGACGGGGCCGGGCAGGACGCCGGCCCGGGTCGCCTCGAAGAAGTTGTCGAGCGAGCGGGTCGCGAGCGCGCTGGCGACGTTGCCCGCGTTGTGCCCGCCCATGCCGTCGGCCACGACAAAGAGGCCGAGATCCGACTTCACGAGGACGTTGTCCTCGTTGTGCTTCCGCTGGCGTCCAACGTCGGTCACGGCAGCCGCGACGGGTCGGGTGCGGCTGCTCGTCCTGAACTCGCCCATTCGCGGCTGATTATACCTGCCCAGTCCTCCGGACCGCCCAGATTCCGGCTGCTCTACCGGTGGGCAGACCCCCCGGGGCCCGCAGGTTGGCCGGCGATCCTCCGAGGCGTACCGGCCGAGGCGGAGGGTGTACGCGTGCTCCGGGGTACGGGATCCAGCGCGAGACGCAGGCCGACCTGGAAGAATCCGTAGGCTGCGGCCCCGGAGCTCTCGCCCGGACGCGAGAGGTAGGTGCCGGCGTCGAGCTCGGCGAACACCCCGACGCCGAAGGGCGACACGGGATAGAAATCGACGCCCAGGGCGATGCGGGCGACATCGAGCCCGTGGAAAACATGGTCGGACGTTACCGGACCGGCTGCGGAGCCCTCCGACCAGGTGAAAACACCCCTGCGGTAGCCCACGCCGTAGCTGATCCAGGGGTCGATCGCGAGGCCCTGGGCGGCGTGATAGACGAACCCGAGGCCCAGGTCGAGGCTCTGGCCGGAGCAGTCGTTGCACCTGCCCGGCGCGGAGAGCATGGCGTAGGAGCCGCTCGCTTCCAGGACGGTGACGCGGCTCAAGCCAATACCGACGTTGGCGCCGAACGCGAGCCCGCCCGACGCCTTCTCGCTGACCGGCTGGCCGGCGGCCATGCTGCCGAACGGTTGGCTGTAGCCGGCCCGCCCCTGGAGGAGGATGTGCCCGGTCCGCTCGTCCGGTCCGGCGGGGCGCTTCGCGCCGGCTTCCGGCCCGAGCTCCTCGTCCTCCTCGGCGGCGGTCGTCGTCCCTTGATCTGCCGGCTGGGCCAGGGCCTGGTTGGCCGAGAGCACCCAGCCCGCCGCCGCCACGCCGAGCGCCGGCGCGGTCCACCTTGTTGAGCGCGATCTCACGAACGGCCTCTAGAACAGCGCGGCCGCGAGCGCAAAGGGGGCGGCGGGTCTGCGACAAGGAATGTCGAAATGTCGGCCGGGCGAGACGAGCGACGCAACTGCGCCCGGCGCCGCGACGACAGAGCTCGTGGATATGGACAACGCACCCCTCCTCCGCGAAGACGACAGCCACCCGGCGCCCATCACGTCGGCTCACGGCGCCCCTGCGCCCTCCGCGCCTGTCGCGGCGCCGCCCGAGCCGGGTCCCGGCGGCGTCCCCGGCGATCGGCCGGGCCCTGCTGCCCATGTCGGCGAGGCCCCGCCGATCCGGGACGTCACGCACGAGCTCCTGGACGATCGCGAGGCGCTCGCCACGGTGTGGCTTCGCTGCGAGCACAGCGTCGGCGGCGCCCCGGCGCACATCGCCGTCGCGCCGGGCGCCGAGCTCACCCTCGGGAGCGGTCCGGCTGCGGACGTGAGGATCGACGACGTCACGGTGAGCGCTCGTCACTGCCGGGTCGCGCACCGCGGCACGTCGATCGAGGTGACGGATCTCGGCTCGCGCAACGGCGTTCGCGTCGGCGGCGTGCGGGTACGGCAGGCGGCGCTCGTCCCCGGCGGCTGCTTCGAGATCGGCCGCACGGCGATGTGGATCGAGGCGGCGCGGAAGGTGCCCGAGTTCGAGGAGGGGCCGCCGCTGCCGTCGCTCGTCGGCCGCTCGCGGCCGATGCGCCAGCTCGCCGCGGCGGTGCGGCGCGTGGCGCCGCTCCAGCTGCCCGTGCTCCTGCGCGGCGAGTCGGGCACAGGCAAGGACCTTGTCGCCCGGGCGATCCACGCGGAGAGCACGCGGGCCGATCGGCCGTTCGTGGTCCTGAACGCCGCCACCATCCTGCGCGAGCTCGCCGAGTCCGAGCTGTTCGGCCACCGGCGGGGCGCGTTCACCGGCGCGATGCGCGATCGGCGGGGCGCGTTCGTCGAGGCCAACGAGGGCACGCTCTTCCTCGACGAGATCGCGTCGCTCTCGCTCGAGGTCCAGGCGAAGCTGCTGCGCGTCGTGGAGGAGGGGGTGGTGCGCCCGCTCGGATCGGAGGGGCCGACGCCGGTGAACGTGCGGCTCATCGTCGCGACCTGCGAGCCGCTGGAGACCCTCGTCGCCGAGCGCCGCTTCCGCGTGGATCTCTACGAGCGGCTCGCTGTGTGCCGCATCCAGCTCCCCGCGCTGCGCGAGCGGCCCGACGACATCCCGCTCCTGGCCGAGCACCTGCTGGCGAGCTCGGAGGTCGGTCTGCGCCCGCTCTCCCCCGGGGCGCTCGTCGCGCTGAGGGCGCACCGCTGGCAAGGCAACGTCCGGGAGCTACGGAACGTGCTCATCCAGGCCGCGCTCCGCGCGAAGGGCCGTGTGTTGCCCGAGCACGTCACGGCCGTCATCGCCGAGCGCGAGCCCCCGCCGCGCCGGAAGATCTCGCCGGCCGACGCGCTCCGCGCGTTCGAGGAGGTGGGCCGCAACATCAGCGCCGCCGCCCGCCTCGCGGAGATCCCGCGCTCGACGATGCGGGATCTGCTCCGCGCCGCGAAGGAGAGGTGAGCTCGGCGCCGCGGCCCCGCGCGTCGCCGGCGCTCCGCCGAGCTAGAACGTCCCGGCGACGCTGAGGGAGGCCTGGCCAGGCGCCACGAGCGGCGCGATCCGGGTGACGCGAGGGCCAGCGGCGGCGGTCTTCTGCTCGCTCGGGTACCAGTCGATCATCGCGTACGTCGCGGTGCCGACGACCCCGACGCCGAGGAGGACCCAGCCCGTGATGGCCCAGGGGAGCGCGCCGTCGTAGCTGTCGAGCTCCTCTCGGAGGCTCCCGCATGCGTTCTCGAAGCCCGGGAGGTCGCCCGAGGGATCCTCGCGCCGGCCGCAGGGCTGGGCCCGGCGATTGGCGGGGATCGTGCTCTCGTTCCTCGCGACGAACGCCTTGATCTCGTTCCCGATGTCCTCGGCGTTGCCGCTCGCATTGGTGGTAATGGCCGTGCCGACGATCCCCATGACCAGACCGACGCCCGCGACGCCGGTCCCCGCCCAGGCGAGCGGCTTGCGCTTGTACCAGTGGAAGAACGGCTCGCGACCGCCGGAGGCCTGATCCGGGCCCATCGAGCCCATCGTGTTGCTCGTCGAGAGCGTGAGCCCGCCGGAGGTCGTCGGGGCCGCGGGCGCTGCGCTCGGCGCCGTTGCGCCGGCGGGCGTCGTGCCCGGCGCCGTCGTGCCGGGCGTGGCCGCGCCGGGCGTCGCCGTGCCGGGGGTCGGCTGCGCGGTGCCCGCCGCCGGTGGCTGCGCGGGGGTAGGCGTCGCCGTACCCGGGAAGGTCGACGTCGGCGCAGCCGGCCCGGGCGTCGGCGCGCCGGCGACCGGCGCGGGGGCGGCGCCGGTGGTTCCCAGGGTGAGCGTCGCCGGTGTGGCCGCGCCGATCTTCGCGTCGACCTGGGTGGTCGCCGACCGGTCCTGGTACGTCGCGAACAGGGTGTGCTTGCCCGGGGTCACGAAGACCGGATCGGGCAGCGGCGCTTTGCCGACGAGGGTGCCGTCGATGCTGATGTCCGCGCCGTTCGCGTCGGCGACCACGACGATGAAGCCGGTTCTCCTCTTCACGTCGGCGATCGCCTTCTCCGCGGCGGCGCGTTGCTCCGGGGTCGCGGTTGTGTGCTCGCGCAGGAACTGCTGGAGGTGGTTGCCGGCGTCCTCCAGGTGATTCGAGCGAAGCTCGCTCTGCCCGAGGTTGAGCAGCACGGCCGGGTGTTGCTTGAGCGTGTAGACCTGACGAAACGCTGTGCGCGCGTCCTCGAAGCGACCGGCGTCATACGCCTTGACGCCGTCCTCGTAGCGCTGGCGCGCGACCTCGGTGACGGGATCGGACGACTGCGCGAAGCTCGACGGCTCGCTGAGAGGGGAGGAGGTGAGCCCGGCCTCGGTGAGCAGCGCAGGCGCGATGAACGAGAGCAGGAGGACAGGGGCGCAGGCGCGTGTTTTCATGGCTCCTCAGGTCGGGCTTCGCCTCGTTGGCGCCCGCGGAAGGTGACGACTGCAGCAAGCCTCGCTGCCGAGGCGGTGAGGCGGGGCGCTTCAGAACGGCGCATCGCGGATGATGCCGCCGCCCTTGGTGCCGCCGGTCGAGCTCGTTCCACGCTGCGTCGGCGCCTCGGGCGCAGGCTTCTTCGCAGAGGTCGTCGCCTTCGGCGCAGGCGTCGGCGCGGTGGGCGTCGGTCCGGCCGTGGACGGCGCAGCGGCGGAGGAGGTCGGCATCGCAGCGCGACCCGGAGGGCTCGCCGGCGCCGAGGCGCTCGGCGCGGGCGTTGTCGCGGCGCCGTCGCCCGCGGCGGGCGAGCTGACGGCGGTGGCCTGCGAGGTGGCGGCCGGGGCGGCGGCGGGCGTCGCGGGCGGCGCCTCCACCGCGGGAGGCGTCTCCGCCGCAGGTGATGCCGGCGTGGGATCGGCGCCCGCGTCGTCGCCTGGGGCGAGGATCGCGCGGCCAACGAAGAACAGGAAGGCCGCGCCCACGACCGCGATGCCGAGCCGCAGCGCCGTCTTGTTCGGCCCGGACACGGGGAGTTCGATGGGGTCGTGGTCTTCCGTGCGGACAGCGGAAGCGGCCACGGCGTCGGCGCTCCCCGCCGCCGGCTGCCCGGCGCGCGAGCGCGTCGCCCGCGTCGACCGTGGTCCCTCCGCGGCCGGCGGGGAAGGGGCAGGCGCCGGGGCCGCCGGCGGTTCGGCGGCCGTCGCGCCGTTCACGGCGTCCGGCTCGGCGACCCGTCCGCCGGCTACCGCGTCCGGCGCGGCGGTCCGCGCGTCGGCCACGGCATCCGGCTCACCCACCCCCACGCGCGTTTTCCCGGCGGGGGCGGGAAACCCGCCCCGCCTCTCCGCGCTGTCCTCGGGCGCGCTCGCACCGACAGCGCTCGCTGTGCTGCCCGCGTCCTGAGCCTGCGTGAGCGGCTGAGGTGAACGCTCGCCGGGCTGCTCACCGCCGCTGCCCGATCCTCCGGCGCCTCCGGATGCGGCCTCCGGTGCGGGAGATCCCTGCGGGTCGTCTCCGACGGCGATGGTCGGAACACCGTCGATCACGGTGTCCGACACAGCGGACGCGCCCGCCGGGGGGGCTTCGCGCACGGCCGCAGCGGGTGCCGCCGCGGTCGCCGCCGATGCCGCGGCAGGCGCCGCCGGTGCATCCGGGGAAGGCGCGGTCGCGGCCTCACGCCTCGGCTCGGGGGCTTCTGCGGGGGGCGCCGCCGCCGGGACCGCCGGCCGCGCCGCTGCAGGGACGCCGGCCTCCGTTCCGGGGGCGCTGCCGCGCGCGTCTCCCCGGCCGAATGGCAGCTCGTCGAACGCCTCCCAGGATGGCCGGATCGACGACGCGATCCGCTCGGCTTCCTCCGCAGAGAGGGAGCGTTCTTCAGTTTCCGCGGCCGTCGGTCGCTCCCCCGCAGTCATCGCGGCAAGAACTTACCACCCGCGTCAGCCGCACCGCAATCTCGCGACCGATCCGCGCGCCGCCAGCGCCCCTCGATCGGCTCATCCTCCGCGGATCTCCCGCAGCAGCGCGTCATCCCAGGTGTCGGCGACCTGGCTCACCGTCGTGATGATATCCTCGAACTCTTCGTACTCGAGCGCGCTGAGCCTCCGCAGGCAGCGCACCACCACCTCGTTGCGCGCCCTGTCGATCGCGAAGGCCGCGTCGGAGGTGGCGATGAAGCTGAGCTCCAGGAGCCGACGGTAGAAGGCCTCGCGCCCGGTCAGGGGCACGGCCATGATGGGAGAGAACACCATCAGGACGCCCTGAGGCTCCAGCACGTTGACGCCGATCGTCGCGCTCCCGTGCTGGAGCTGCGCGTACCCCGTCTCGTCGAGCGCATTCGCGCCCGCGCTGCCCGGCGACCCGGCACCGCCCCGAGAGCTCGCGGCGTACCGGGCGAGATACGCGTTGACCATGCTCGCCGCGTCGGCAAACCTCTCCCCCGACGCGCGATCCGCGTAGAGGGGTGCTGTGGATGAAGTGGGCGTGAGGTCGGGCACGTGAAACCTCCGGGACGTATGGCCGTTCTCTCGTCGCGCAGGGCTGGCAGGGCCGACCCGGCGAGTCGGCGGCACACCCGCCCAGCGCAGCCCCATCGTAACGCCCTGGCGTTCGCGAAGATCACGCTTTTTGCGGTGGTCGCGCACGCGCTCGGGTGCAGCGCCGAGGGCGGCGCGCCCGCCGCGCCGGCCGCGCCCTCCGACGAGCAACGCGCCGCCGCGCTGCTCGATCCAGGCGCGCGGCTCCCACACCGCGCCGAGACGGTCGCCCTCGCCGATGCGGTCGCCATCGCGTCGTCGCGGGCCGGGGCGTCGGCGCAGGCGGCCTCGCTGGCGGAGCTCGCCGGCGATCTTCGCGTGCGCCTCTTCCGCCTCGATCAGGCGGCCACCGACGCGCGCGAGGCGATGGAGCTCTACGCCGCGGCGGCGACCGCCTTCCGCGCCTCGGCCGAGCCGGCCCACGTCGAGCGCGCGTGCCAGGCCGAGCGCCGCCGCGCGCTGCTCGCCGGAGAGCTCGCCCGCGACGCGGCCGTCGCGTACCGCGAGCTCTACCTTGTCTCGCGGCGCTACGCGGCCCTCGCCCCGCCCGCGCCGTCCGGCGGCGCGCCGCCCTCGCGCTCGCCGTGCCTCGGCGCGATCGCGGTCGCGCTGGCGCAGGCGGCCGCGTACCGGCCGAGCGGCGAGGCCTTGCGCGCGCTCGAGCAGGAGGGACACCGCGTCGAGGGCATCGCGCTCGCCCTCGCGCAGGGGCCCGCGATCGTCTCCTCCGCCGCGCCGGCGAGCGCCGCGAGCGCGCCGCCCGTGCAGGTGACGGCCGCCGACGCCGGCGGCGGCGATCTGGTCGTCGCCCCCCGGGCGTCCGCGCCCTCCGGTCCGGTGAAGATCACCGGGATCGAGCGGCACGGCTCGGACAAGGGCGCGCGCGTCGTGGTCGAGCTCTCCGGGCCGACGACGTTCGACGTGGGCACGCTCCCCGCGGACGAGAGCGCCGGCAAGGACGCCCGCGTCTTCGTCGACGTCGCGGGGGCGACGTCGCGCGGCATCGCGCGCGAGATCGAGGTCGGCGGCGTCCTGCGGCGGGTGCGCGTCGGCGTGCAGCCGAAGGGCACGCGCGTCGTCCTCGATCTCGCCCCCGACCTGTACCGCCGGGTCTTCTACCTGCCCGAGCCGTTCCGGATCGTCATCGACGTGAGCACCCGCCCGCCGGTGCGCGACGACGAGCGCGAGGCCGGCGGCGCGCGCGAGGTCCGGCGCGTCGTGATCGATCCGGGGCACGGCGGCAACGACACCGGCGCTGTAGGCCCCACCGGCCTGAAGGAGAAGGACGTCACGCTCGACGTCGCCCACCGCGTCGCCCCGCTCCTCGCGCGCGAGCTCAAGATCGAGACGCTCCTCACCCGCGACAGCGACGTCTACGTCCCGCTCGATCTCCGCACCGCGCGCGCCAACGCGTTCCACGCGGACCTGTTCGTCTCGATCCACTGCAACGCGAGCGACAACGGCCGCGCGCGCGGCGTCCAGACCTTCTCGCTCGCGCCGTCGCGCGACGCCGAGGCGCCGTCGGCGAAGCTCGCGGCGCGCGAGAACGCCCCCCGCGCCGCCAGGGCAGGGCAGGGCGTCGCCCCCGTCGATCCCGACGCCCGCCTCGAGGTGGAGGCGATCCTGTCGAACCTCAACGTCGGCGACATGGCGGCCCGCTCGCGCCACTTCGCCGAGCTCCTCCAGCGGTCGTCGCTCGCCTCGCTCGCGCCCCGGTACCCCGACACGAAGGATCAGGGCGTGAAGGGCGCGGGCTTCTTCGTCCTCGCGGGCGCCGACATGCCAGCCGCCCTGTTCGAGACCGCGTTCATCTCGAACCCCGAGGACGAGGCCCGCCTCGCCACCGCTGATTTCCGGCAGAAGATGGCGGACGCCATCGTGAACGCGATCCGCGCCTACCGCGAGGGCAAGTGAGGGGCGCCGCCGCCCCGCGCTCGGCTCAGCCTCGCTCGAGGCCCATGAGCCGCTCGAGCGAGTCGCGCAGCTCGCCGGCCTCGCCCTTCTTGATGAAGTCGTAGGCGCCGGCCTCGGTCGCGTTCTTCTTCATCTCCTCGTGGTTCGAGTACACGATACAGCGGATGTGCGAGGTCGCGTCGATCGACCGGAGGCGCTCCAGGCAGCGCACCCCGTCGAGGCCCGGCATCATGACGTCCAGGATGAGCGCGTCGGGCTGCAGGTTGCCCACCGCGACGAGGGCGTCGAACGGGTCCTGGAACGTCGTCAGGTCGAACCTCCGCGACAGCGTCTTGCGGAGCGCGGCGAGGACGGCGGGGTCGTCGTCGACAACGACGACCTTCGGCTTGCCCATCCGGAGGATCTCCGGGATCGGGTAGCCGTACTTCCGGAGGAAATCGAGCACGTCCAGCCGCCGGAAGCGGAGGTGCCGTCCGGGCGTGCGGAAGTGGCGGATCTCCCCCTTGTCCGCCCAGTTGTGGATGGTCTTGAGGTCCACCTGGCAAAAGCGCGCGACGTCGCTCGCGGTGAACAGCTCGGGCTGCGTCGTGTTCTCTTTCGGGTTCGTTTCCATGGCTCACTCCTCGAGATCAGGCGTCGCCGGTACGGAGGGGGCATTCGTCCGGGGGGCTTCGAGACTGGTCGGCACGGGTGGATCCGGGCTCTCGTTCCTGTTTGATGTGGATCGGGGATCCACGCGCGCAGGGCTCTTCGGCGACGAAGCGTCCGTTGCGCAGGACATAACGGGTCGGACCCTCGGCGCGCCGCTCGCGCGCCTCATGCGAGGGATCTCCCGGCAGCGCCAGGTACGGCGGCTCGACCCCATCGCCCGGGACGAAGCGCGGGCAGATCGGCAGGAGCGACTGGCGCTCCGCCAGCGCCACGGCGCTGCGCACGTCCGCGGCCGCGGACAGCAGCTCGAGCGTGCGTGAAGTCGGCGGGGCGAGAAAGATCTCGCCACGCTCGGCGCGCTCCAGGACCGCGGGCGGCGCGGCCCAGAAGCTCATCGTCGTCTCGTACCCGTCGTGTCGCCCGACCTGGCCGCGCGGCAGCGGCAGCAGGAAGAAGCGCGCGTCGAAGCGGCGCGGCTCGGCGAGGGGCGTGATCCATCGTGCCCATGGGACCAGCGCCTCGAGAGCGAGCTTCAGGCCACGCCGATCGAGGGCCGCGTCGAGCGACGTCCCGGCGGCAAGCTCCCGCCCGACAGCGTCGATCTCGTCGCCGGACAGCGGCAGGTCGGTCGGCAGGATCGCCCCTTCTTCCAGCGTCTCGCGGCACGCCGCCACGCACAGCGCCCGCGCCGGCGCCTCCTCCGTCGCGAACGCCGCGGCGCGGGCCGGCGGAACGGTCGCCCGATCCCTCCAGACTTCCGCGCCGTCCTGCGCGTCCACCTTCCCACCGGGGAACACCACGGCGCCCCCCATGAAGCTCGAGCTCGCGTGGCGGTGCACGCAGAACACCTCGAGCCCAGCGCGACCGTCACGGAGGACGATCACCGTGGCGGCGTCGCGAGGTCGTACCGGGTTTCGGTTCTGATCAAAATCCAGCAATCTAGGATAAATTTGTTCCACGTGAGCTGTCTTTCGTCAAACCGTCCTCTGCGTCTGTTTTCCGGCGTGCTCTGCGGTGAGCATGCCTGTTCGAGGCCAAAGTGGCCGCCCTTTCCGGCTGCTCGGGGGCTCCCCGTAGACGCTTTCCAACCTCTCCCGACACCGATGCCGCGGCGCGCGATCGGTCTCGGCCGTGCGGCGTGTGATGACGAATCGCTGTATTCGCCGCGCGCCGCGGGCGAGCTCTGCCTGTGACGGAGGCGTCGTTGACGGGCTCGGCGCTCACGCTTAGGATTCTGCGCCTCGCATTTTCGGGAGGCTGTCTGGCCTCTCCGGACATGTCGCGGAGCCGAAAGCCCCGTTCCAGCAGCCGGGGGTCAGCGCCCCGCGGCTTGCATGCGCCAGGGAGCTCAGACGGCAGCGCCGCACGGCGCATTCGACGCGAGAGGACCTATGAACAAGGCCCAGCTGAAAAAGTTCAAGACCCTGCTTGAGACGAAGCGCGACGAGATCATCAAGAAGGCCAAGCAGACGCTGACCGAAGACATGATGCTCGACGCGAACGATCTCCCGGACGAGATGGATCTCGCCTCGAGCGAGTACCTGCAGTCGTTCACGTTCCGCCTCCGGGGCCGCGAGAAATCGTTCCTCGACAAGATCCAGAAGGCGCTCGTGAAGATCGAGGACGGCTCGTTCGGCAAGTGCGAGGAGTGCGAGGAGGAGATCTCGGCGAAGCGCCTCGAGGCGCGCCCCGAGACGAGCCTCTGCATCCGCTGCAAAGAGGATCAGGAGAGGGTCGAGAAGGATTACGGCTGACGCCGCGCCGCGCTGACGGCCGCCGCTCCGGCGGCCGCCAGCGCGCAAGGCTCTCCGCGTCGTACGGGCGTGCGCTCCCGCCTCCGGTCCATGTCGTGCGGACCGGGCGGGGCCACGCCCGTCTTGCTATTTGCGAGCCGCCGCGCGGCCGCGCGGCGGCTGCGGGCTGCGGCGCTTGGCCGCCGCGAGCACCTCGCGCAGGTACGCGCCGGTGAACGACGCCTCCTCCTGCGCCACCTCCTCGGGGGTGCCCGCGGCCACGATGGTGCCGCCGCGCTCGCCGCCCTCGGGGCCCAGGTCGATCACCCAGTCGCTGCAGGCGATCACGTCGAGGTTGTGCTCGATCACGAGGACGGTGTTCCCGGCGTCGCGCAGGCTCATGAGGCTCGCGGTGAGCACCTCGATGTCCGAGAAGTGCAGGCCCGTCGTCGGCTCGTCGAGCACGTAGAGCGTGCGGCCGGTGGCCTTGCGCGCGAGCTCGCGCGCGAGCTTCACGCGCTGCGCCTCGCCGCCCGAGAGCGTCGTCGCGGGCTGGCCCAGCGTGATGTAGCCGAGGCCCACCCGCGCGAGCGCGGCGAGCCGCTCCCGCACGCGGGGGAGCGCCTCGAACTGCTCGATCGCCTGCTCTACCGTGAGGTCGAGCGCGTCGGCGATCGACATGCCTCGGTAGAGCACCTCGAGCGTCTCGCGGTTGTACCTGCGGCCGCCGCACGTCTCGCAGGTGACGAAGATGTCGGGCAGGAAGTGCATCTCGATCCGGAGCACCCCGTCGCCCTGGCAGGCCTCGCAGCGGCCGCCCTTCACGTTGAACGAGAAGCGGCCCGCCTTGTACCCGCGCGTCCTCGCCTCCGGGAGGCCCGCGTAGAGCTCGCGCAGCAGCCCGAAGACCCCCGTGTACGTCGCCGGGTTCGACCGCGGCGTGCGGCCGATGGGGGCCTGATCGATCGAGATCACCTTGTCGATGTGCGAGAGGCCCTCGATCCCGTCGCACGCGCCGATCGGGGCGGAGCTCCTGTAGAGCTCGTTCTTCGCGGCCGGCAGCAGCGTGTCGACGATGAGGCTCGACTTGCCCGAGCCGGACACGCCGGTGACCGTGCAGAACAGGCCGACGGGGATGTCGGCCGTCACGTTGCGGAGGTTGTGCGCCCGCGCGCCGGCAACGCGGATGAAGCGCTCGTCGGGGCGCCGGCGCTTCGTCGGGATCGCGAGCTGCTTCTTCCCGCTGAGGTACGGGCCCGTGATCGACGCGGGATCGGCGCTCAGCTCCTCGGGCGTACCCTGCGCCACGACGTTGCCGCCGTGCACGCCCGCGCCCGGGCCCATGTCCACGACGTGGTCGGCCGCGAGGATCGCGTCGCGGTCATGCTCGACGACGACAACGGTGTTGCCGAGGTCCACGAGCCGGCGGAGCGCCTCGAGCAGGCGTGTGTTGTCGCGCGCGTGCAGGCCGACCGAGGGCTCGTCGAGCACGTAGAGCACGCCGACGAGCGCGGCGCCGATCTGCGTCGCGAGGCGGATGCGCTGCCCCTCGCCGCCGGAGAGGGTCTGCGCGGAGCGGTCCAGCGTGAGGTAGTCGAGCCCGACGTCGATGAGGAAGCCGAGGCGAGCGATCACCGCCCGGAGCAGCGGCTCAGCGATCGCGCGCTCGCGCGGCGCGAGGCCGCCGTCGACCGGCGCCTCGCCCGCCGCGCCGCCGGCCCGCGGCGCCCCGTCCATCGGCGGCATGAGCTCCTCGAGGAAGACGCGCAGCGTGCGCAGCGGCAGGGTGCCGACGTCGGCGATGTTGCGATCGCCGAGCCGCACGGCGAGCGCCTCCGGGCGCAGGCGCTTGCCGTCGCAGGCGTCGCACACCCGCGTGATGACGAAGCGGCCGATCTCGTCGGAGAGCGCGGCGCTGTCCTCGTCGGGATCGGCCTCCTCCTCGTCGCCGAGGGCGGGCTCGCCCGCGCTGAGCAGGCGCTCGAGCCGCGGGATGATCCCCTCGTACGCGGCCTTCTTCTTCCCCCGGCCGCCCCCTGGCTCGCTCCCCTCGAGGATCGCCTGCCGCACGGCCGTCGGCAGCTTCGCCCACGGGACGTCGGGATCGCAGCCGAGCGCGGTCACGGCCCGGTCGGTCTCCGCGGCGAGCGAGAGCGATCCGCGGCGGCCCCAGGCCACCACGGCGCCCTCGCGGAGCGTACGCCGCGGGTCGGGGACCACGCGGTCCGGGTCGATGCGGGTCCGCGCGCCGATGCCGTCGCAGGCCGGGCAGGCGCCGTGGGGGCCGTTGAAGGAGAACATCCGCGGCTCGATCGGCGGCAGCGAGATGCCGCAGTCGATGCACGCGAAGCGCTCGCTCATCCAGAGCGGCTCGAGCTTCATGCCGTCGCTGGAGATGTCGACGAGCAGCCTGCCTTCGCCCAGCTTGAGGGCGAGCTCGACCGAGTCGGTGAGCCGGCCCTTGATGCCCTCCTTGACCACGATCCGGTCCACGACCACGTCGAGGTCGTGGGCGCGCGTCCGGTCCAGGACGATCTCGTCGCCGAGGTCGACGATCTCGCCGTCGATGCGCGCGCGCACGAAGCCCTCGCGGCGCAGCCGCTCGATGTCGAGCTTCAGCTCGCCGCGGCGGCCCCGCGCGATGGGCGCCATGATCGTGACCCGCGTCTTGTCCCCGAAGTCGAGGATGCGGTCGACGATCTGCTGCACGGTCTGCGCCTCGATCCGCTTGCCGCACGCGGGGCAGTGCGGGGTGCCGACGCGCGCGAAGAGCAGCCGGAGGTAGTCCGAGATCTCCGTCACGGTGCCGACGGTCGAGCGCGGGCTCTTCGCCAGCGCGCGCTGCTCGATCGCGATCGCGGGCGAGAGGCCCTCGATCGACTCCACGTCGGGCTTGGAGAGCTGCTCGAGGAACTGCCGCGCGTAGGCGGAGAGCGACTCGACGTAGCGGCGCTGCCCCTCCGCGTAGATGGTGTCGAACGCCAGGGACGATTTGCCCGAGCCGCTCGGGCCGGTGATCACCACCAGGCGGTCGCGCGGAAGCGACACGCTGACGTTCTTGAGGTTGTGCTGCCGAGCGCCTCGAACGACCAGTCGATCCATAGGGGGAACCGGAGAGCTATCACACACGGAAGCGGGCGTGGCGGCGCTCCTGCTCGCGGCGCGACGCTCCCCGGCGCTCCTCGCTCGCGGCGCGCCGCGCCCGGCGCGCCGTGGCGCGGCGCGGCGGGCAAGGTCTTCCTGATGTCTTGCGATTCTTCTCACGTCGCTGCGCTGCAAGCTGGACTATGAGGGGGCGCGCGAGGTGACGTGAAAGCGCGCTTGAGGAGTGTCCTGATGGCCGTCGGCGCCGGCGTTGCGCTCGGCGCGGTCGCGCTCCTGGCGCGGTACGCCCCCGAGCTCGACGCGCTGCTGCTCATGCCGTCCTCTCCGCCCGTGCGCCATGCCGCGCCGCGTTCCATCGAGCCGGCGGCGCTGCCCGCCCCCTCGTCGCCCGCCGCCCCGCCGCCCACGCCCAGCGCGGCCGCCCGCCCGCGGGAGACAGCCGCGCCGGCGCCGGGCGCGCTCGCCGAGGCGCCGGCCCCGCGCGCAGCGCGCCGGCGGGCGTCCGCGGCCCCGCTGGTCGACCCGTTCGCGGACGACCCTGCGGCGCGCGCCGCGTGCCCGGCCGACATGACCCTCGTGGAGGGCGATTTCTGCCCGTCGCTCCCGTACATCTGCGCGCGCGGAGGCGACGGGGTCGGCCACGGTTGCCCCGAGTACGCGCGCGGCGCCCGGTGCCAGGCCGCCGTGGATCCCCGGCGCTTCTGCATCGACCGCCACGAGTGGCCGAACCGGGTCGGCGAGCTCCCGCGCGTGTACGTCGACTGGCACGAGGCGAGGTCGCTCTGCGCCTCGGCGGGCAAGCGGCTCTGCCGGCGCTCCGAGTGGATCCTCGCTTGCGAAGGGCCGAAGCGCCTGCCGTATCCTTGGGGCTTCGTGCGCACGCCCAGCCCCTGCAACATCGACCGCGCCGCGATCGCGTTCGACATCGGCGCGATCCATGACGAGGCGACGCGCGAGGGCGAGATCGCCCGCCTGTGGCAGGCCGATCCGATCGGGTCGCACCCGAACTGCATCAGCGCTTACGGCGCGTACGATCTCTCCGGTAACGTCGACGAGTGGACCGACAACCTCGCCGACGACCCGGACACGGCGCGCCCGGCCACGCTCAACGGCGGCTACTGGGGGCCGGTCCGGAACACCTGCCGCCTCACGACCGGGGGGCACGGGCCGACCTTCAAGTTCTACCAGGCCGGCTTCCGCTGCTGCGCCGACACGGTCGACGGCGTCGTCACGCCTCCGCCGCGGCCGTTCATCGATCGCGACGGCGAGAAGGACGACGTGTACGACTGACATGCGCGAGCGCATCGCCTTCATCGCCGCCCTCGCCGTCGCCGCCCTGGTGAGCGCGCTCCTCTTTGCTCCCCGCTTCCAGAGGCCGCGGGAGCCGCTCGACGCCGCGAGCGCGGCGCCGCCGGTGAGCGTCGCCCCGCCGGAGCCGGCGCCGCCCCTGTCCGCGCTCGCGCCGCCGGCGCCCCCGCCGCTGCCCGCGTACGTGCGCGTCAACCCGGCGAGCGCCACGGCGTGCCACGCGGGGATGGTGCTCGTCGACGGCATCTACTGCCCCTACGTCGGGCACCACTGCGCGGCCTACATCGACAAGGAGAAGGACATCTGCGCGCGGTTCGAGCCCGAGGTCCTCTGCGAGGGGCGCCTCCAGCACCGGCGCTTCTGCATCGACGTCTTCGAGTACCCGAACATCGAGGGCGTCCGCCCGGCGGTGATGGTGAGCTGGCTCGACGCGGAGCGCGCCTGCGGGGCCGAGGGCAAGCGGCTCTGCTCCGTCGAGGAGTGGGAGTTCGCGTGCGAGGGCCCGCAGATGTGGCCCTATCCTTACGGGGTCGCGCGCGACCCCGAGGCCTGCAACATCGACCGGAAGATCGCGATGCCCGTGCTCGAGGTGTTCTCCGACCCGTGGAAGATCTCCGCGGAGGTCGAGCGGCTCGACCGCCGCGTCGCGTCCGGGGAGATGCGCCGGTGCGTGAGCCCCTTCGGCGTGCGCGACATGACCGGCAACGTCGACGAGTGGGTCAACAACTCGCTCGGCAAGCTGGACGACAAGCCGTTCCGGTCGACGCTGAAGGGGGGCTACTGGGGGCCGATCCGGTCGAGGTGCCGCCCGGTCACCTCGACGCACAACCGGTGGTTCCGCTTCTACCAGGTCGGGTTCCGGTGCTGCGCCGACACGCTCGACGGCGGCAAGGCCGTGGCGCCGGCGGACAAGACAGCACGGATCCCGCGCCGCAGCCCGATGGCCGATCCGGGCGGGCGGTAGGGTCGGTGAGGGGGCCGCCTGGGCGTGGCGTGGGCGGCTCTGCGCCGGCGATGGGCCGGCGCGGCCCGGGGGCGCCGCGCCGCCCGGCGGCTGGCTCCTTGGCGGCCGGGCCGGCGCGGACCGCGCTGGAACCATGGCGGCGGTGCGGCCAACCCGGTCCGGTCAAACCGCTCCCCTTCCAACGGCGCGCCGCTTGGACTACGTTGTCCGCCGGTGCTTCAACGGGCGGGCTCGAACACGGGTTCGCCCTCGCACCAGGGCCTATAGCTCAATCGGTCAGAGCCCCCGGCTCATAACCGGGCTGTTCCTGGTTCGAGTCCAGGTGGGCCCACGAAAGCCACGAAACAGAAGGAGACAAGGAATCACGTGAGCATCCGCGAGCAGATCGCATTCCTCGAAGAGCTGTCGGCCATCGACAGCGACATCCGCCGCATCGATGAGCAGCTCGACAAGCAGCGCGGCAGCCTGGAAGGGATGCGGTCCGAGCTGAAGCGGCTAGAGGAGCGGCTGAAGGGCGATCGAGAGACCCTGGCGACGATGGAGAAGACGCGCTCCGAGCTCGTCATCGAGTTCCGCCAGATGGCGAACCAGATCGAGCGCTCGCGCGAGAAGCTCCAGCGCTCCCGCAACGAGCGTGAGTCGAACGCGGCGCAGCGCGAGATCGAGGAGCTGCGCAAGCTGCACCGCGATCGCGAGGAAGAGATCGAGCGGCTGAACTCGGCCGCCGAGGGGGCGCGCGCCGCGATCGATCAGGCGGAGGCGAAGCGCGTCGAGCTCGCGGGGGCGATCGATGGCAGCGCGCCGGGGACGCAGGCGTCGCTGGCCGCGCTCGAGGCCGAGCGTGCGCAGCGCGCCGAGGCCCGCCAGCAGGTGGTCAGCCAGCTGCCGGTCGTCCTGTACCGCCGCTACGAGTCGATCCGCACGCGCAGGCCCGTCGCGATCGCTCGCACGTACGACGGCACGTGCCTTGGCTGCCACCTGTCCGTGCCGCCGATGATGTTCCAGAAGATGCGCCGCCAGGAGGAGTTCGAGCGGTGCCCGAACTGCAACCGGATCCTCTACTACATGCCGCCAGAGCCCGCGCCGGGCAGCGCGCCGCCCGCGGACCCCTCCCGCGCCTGACCCGGGGGCGGCTTGAAGACCTGCTCCGCCTGCTTCAGGCTCTTTTCGCACGACAGCGGGTTCTGCCCGGTCGATGGTCAGCGCCTCGTCCCGGTCGCAGAGGCCTCGCCGCCCAGGCACCCGGAGGACAGGCGCGTCGGCGCGACCCTCTGCGGCGGGCGCTACCAGATCTGGCGGATCGTCGCGGATGGAGGCATGGGGCGCGTCTACCAGGCGCTCGATCTCAAGGTCGGCCGCAGCGTGGCCCTGAAGATCCTCCACCCCGAGGTCGCGCTCGATGAGGTGAGCGTCGAGCGGTTTCACCGCGAGTTCGAGGTCAGCGCGTCGCTGCCGCACGAGCACATCGTCGAGGTGCTCGGCTTCGAGAAGACCGAGGACCATAGCTTCGCGCTCGTCATGGAGTACCTCGAGGGCGAGGAGCTGCGGACGGTCCTCAAGCGCGACAAGGTGCTGCCACCTGAGCGCCTCGTGCGGATGCTGTCGCAGCTCGCGCTCGGCCTCGCGGAGGCGCACGAGCGCAAGGTCGTCCACCGCGATCTCAAGCCGGACAACATCTTCCTCGTCGGCACGCGCGACGGCGACCGGGTGAAGATCCTCGACTTCGGCAGCGTGCGCGACAACAGCGCGGGCGCGAAGAAGCTGACCGTCGTCGGCACGACGATCGGCTCCCCGTTCTACATGTCACCGGAGCAGGCGCAGGGGCTGCTCGCGCTCGATCATCGCGCCGACGTCTGGTCGGTCGCGGCGATCGTCTTCGAGTGCGTCACGGGGCGCGTCCCGTTCCACGCGTCGACCGGCCCGATGATCCTCGTGACCATCATGGGCAGCAACCCGCTGCCCCCGAGCGAAGCGGGCAAGGCGTACGGGGTGCCCGCCTCACTCGACGCGGTGATGGAGAAGGCGTTCATGAAGATGCCCGAGGTGCGCATCGAGTCCGTCGGCTTGCTGGCCGACGGCGTCGGTCGCGCGTACGGCCTCGCGGGGTCTCACCGCGACTGGGCGTACATGCCGCAGGACGAGCTCGCGGCGAGGATCCGCGCGATGCTGCCCACCCTCCTGGGCCGCCCTCCGAAGGCCCCCGCGGGCGCGGTTCACGCGGGCGCGGGCGCGGTTCATGCGGGCGCGGTTCACGCGGGCGCGGACGGCCGCCAGGTCGCCGCCGTTGTCGCCGCGCCGTCGCCGGGCGCTACCGAAGCGTTCACCGAGGATATCGTGATGGGGGTGCCCCAGCGCTTGCCGCGGTGGGTCGTGCCTGCTGTGGCCGGCGCTGCCGTGCTGCTCTGCGCGCTTGTCGCCCTGCTGATCTCGCGCTGAAGACGCGCTGCGCCGTCGCTCGTCCGACGCGCTCGACGCACCCGACGCTGGAGGCGCGCGTTCGACGTTGGAAGCGCGCTGCGCCCGCGCTCCCCGGGCGCCGGGGCCCCCAGGTTCGCGTGGACGCCGGTGCTGTGTTATTTGTGTTGACCATGAGCACTCATCCTTCAACTCGGACCCGCAAGCCCCTCTCCGCCGCGCTGTGCCTGATCGCGTTCTCCGGGCTCGCCGTCCTCGGCTCGGGCTGTAACCAGAGCGAAGCGGCGACCTCTCGCGCAGCCGAGGCGCCCGCCCCGGCGCCTCAGGGCGGAAAGTCGAAGGTCGAGGACGCGGTCTACACCCTCGAGATGAAGCCGACCGGAACGTACAAGGCCGGCCAGGAGGGGCTCGTGGAGGTCTCGCTCCTGTCGAAGGGCGACTACCACATCAACGACAAGTACCCCATCAAGTTCAAGGTCGCCGAGGCGGCCGCCGAGGGCGTTTCGTACCCGAAGCCGCTGCTCAAGCGCGAGGACGGCGCGTTCGAGGAGAACAAGGGCGTCCTGAAGGTTCCGTTCGTCGCGTCCAAGAAGGGCAAGACCAAGGTGGCGGGCGTGCTCTCCTTCAGCATCTGTAGCGCCGCGAACTGCTTGATGCAGAAGCAGGAGCTCGAGGCGGTCATCGACGTGCAGTAAGCACAACGGTAAACTCGGCCCCACGTGAACAACGACACCTCCGGTCGCCGGGAGGGGCAGCCCGACGCGGTTGGCCCCAGCCAGACAGTTCAAGGCAGCGCAGCCGAGAGGGCCCGGAAGGCCCTCTCCGAGCTCGATGTCATCGCGTCCTCAATGGCCCGGCGCTTCAACGAGGAGCAGCGGGTCCTCTCTTTTCAGCAGTTCCTGGAGCTCTTCGCCTCCAACCCGGTCCGGTTCGGGCGTGACGCGGCCCGCTACGTCCGCGACATGTTCGACCACTTCGGCACGCGGACGGTCAAGAAGCCCTGGGGAGAGCAGACCCGCTTCCAGCTCTTCGATCTGCCGTGGGAGCTGCCGGCGAACGAGCCGGCGCAGCAGCGCGCGACCGCTGCGGCCTCCTACCACGGCAGGGACTTCGCGCTGATCGGCCACGAGGAGCTCCAGTCGGAGGTCTACCGGGTGCTCTGCAACTTCGTGCGGGAGGGCAGGGCCAACCGGCTCATCCTCATGCACGGGCCGAACGGCTCGGCGAAGAGCACGCTGGCCGGCTGCATCCTGCGCGCCCTGGAGCACTACTCGACGCTCGACGAGGGCGCCGTGTACCGCTTCCACTGGGTGTTCCCGAGCCGCAAGACGATGCGCGGCTCGATCGGCTTCGGCGGTGACGTGAAGGCGAGCGCCGCGGACGGGACGAGCTACGCGCACCTCGGCGACGATCAGATCGACGCCCGGCTCGTGATCGAGCTCAGGGACCATCCGCTGTTCCTGCTCCCGGTGCGCGAGCGCCGGGCGCTCATCCTCAAGCTCTACGAGGACGCCGGCGCGACGGAGCCGCCGCCCGAGTGGCTGATGAGCGGCAAGCTGTCGCACAAGAACCAGCAGGTCTTCGAGGCCCTGCTCGTCGCGAGCGGCGGTTCGCTGGTCGAGACGCTGCGGCACGTCCAGGTCGAGCGGTACTTCATCTCGCGGCGCTACCGCGTCGGCGCCGTCACGATCGGGCCGGAGCTCTCCGTGGACGCCGGCGAGCGGCAGATCACGGCGGATCGCTCGCTCGCGTCGCTCCCGACGTCGCTCCAGGCGACGACGCTGTTCGAGGCGCACGGCGAGCTCATCGAGGCCGCCGGCGGCGTGCTCGAGTTCAGCGATCTCCTGAAGCGCCCGCTCGACGCGTTCCGTTACCTGCAGCTCACGCTGGAGACGGGCGAGGTCAGCCTGCCGCAGCAGACGTTGCAGACGAACGTCGTCATGATGGGCAGCGCCAACGACGTGCACCTCAACGCCTTCCGCGAGCACCCGGAGTTCCCGAGCTTCCGCGGGCGATTCGAGCTCCTGCGCGCGCCGTACCTCAGGAGCTACGTCGACGAGCAGACGATCTACGACGCGCAGATCGTCCCGTTCGTGACCCGCCACGTCGCGCCGCACGCGACGCGCGTCGCCGCGCAGTTCGCCGTGCTCACGCGCATGCGGCAGCCTGAGGCGAAGCGGTACCCCGACGCGCTCGCGCCGCTCGTATCGAGCCTCACCGCCGTCGAGAAGATGGAGCTGTTCGCGACGGGCACGGCGCCGGAGCGGTTCGACCCCGAGGCGCAGAAGGTCCTGCGCGCGGGCATCGAGGCCATCTACCACGAGAGCGACGCGTCGGTGGACTTCGAGGGGCGGCTCGGCGTCTCGCCGCGCGAGGTGCGCACGCTCCTGCTCGACGCGGCGCAGAGCGCCGATCACGCATGCCTCTCGCCGTTCGCCGTCCTGTCGGAGCTCGACGCGCTCTGCAAGCGGCAGGCGGAGTACGACTGGCTCAAGGAGAAGCAGCTCGCGGGCGGCTACCACGATCACCGGCTCTTCCGCGAGGTCGTGCGCACGCGCCTGCTCGACACGATCGAGGAGGAGATGCGGACGGCCAGCGGCCTCGTCGACGAGACGCGCTACGCCGAGCTGTTCGATCGGTACATCTCTCACGTCGGCGTCTGGGTGAAGGGGGAGAAGATCAGGAACCAGCACACGGGCGACTTCGAGAACCCGGACGAGCGCATGATGCGCGAGGTGGAGGCGCTGCTCGGGG
The DNA here is from genome assembly GCF_051519835.1 of Sorangium sp. So ce176. Classification (NCBI taxonomy): domain Bacteria; kingdom Pseudomonadati; phylum Myxococcota; order Polyangiales; family Polyangiaceae; genus Sorangium; species Sorangium sp. So ce176. The sequence goes on along the minus strand of NZ_CP150371.1, from coordinate 5,100,909 downwards.
TCCGCACGAAGCACGACGACCACCGCCGCGGCCTGATCTCGGCGATCGCGGCGTGGGCCATCGACCACCCCGGCCAGAAGATCGTGAACGCGGTCGTGTTCCCGCAGCAGATCCGCAAGCTGCGGGAGGCGGTGTTCACGGAGCGGCGCAAGGGCGTGGCGCTGCTCGTCCGCGACCTCGTCGCGCTCCTCCGCGACGCGCAGGGCGATGGCAAGCCCGAGAAGGGCTGGGGCGAGCTGCGCGAGGAGGAGCGCCGGAACGCGACGCGCGCCCTGGAGCGGCTGCGCGGCATGGGCTACTGCGACCGCTGCGCGCTCGACGCCGCGAGCGCGCTGCTCCGCTCCCGGTTCGCGGAGCTCGTCACCTGAAGCGAAGCATGATCATCGACTCGCACTGCCACGTCGATCCGCGCCACTTCCGCGAGGGGGCGGACGCCGTCCTCGATCGCGCGCGGGCCGCCGGCGTCGACGCGTTCGTGGTGGTCGGCGTCGACGCCGACCTCTCTGCGGCGCGCTTCGCCGCGGACCTCGCGGCGCGGCGCGCCGACGTCCACGCCGCGGTGGGCGTCCACCCGCACGACGCCTCCGCGGTCGACGACAGGATGCTCGCCGATCTCGAGGCGCTCGCGCGCCGCCCCGAGGTCGTGGCCGTCGGCGAGATCGGCCTCGACTATCACTACATGCACTCGTCGAAGGACACACAGCAGCGCGTCTTCGCCGACCTCGTCGCCCTCGCGCGGCAGGTGAAGAAGCCGATCGTCATCCACACGCGCGAGGCGCCCGAGGACACGATCGAGATCCTGGAGCGCGCAGGGGCGAGCGACGTGGGGGGCATCATCCACTGCTTCTCCGAGGATCGCGCGTTCGCCGAGCGCGCGCTCGCGCTCGACTTCGACCTCTCGTTCTCGGGCATCGTGACCTTCAAGACCGCGCGCGCGATCCAGGAGGTCGCCGCGTGGGCCCCCGGGGACCGGATCCTGGTCGAGACGGACAGTCCCTACCTGGCGCCCGTGCCGTTCCGGGGGAAGCGCTGCGAGCCGGGGCACGTGCTGCACACGGCGCGCTTCGTCGCGGAGCTTCGCGGCGAGCCGTTCGAGGCGCTCGCCGCGCGCACCGCGGCGAACACCCGCCGGCGGCTGCGGCTGCCGGAGTCCGCCGCGCCTGCGGCGTCCGACGCGCTCGACGCGACCGCCCGCTGAGATCGGTCCGCGGCTCTGGGCTCGCGCCACGCACGTCTCGAGCCATAGTGACAGGACGATGGCGCAGAGGTCTCGCGACGACGGCCGCCGGATCGCCTCCGCGTGGGCGCTCTCCGTCGCGGCCCACGCAGGGCTACTCGGTGCGGGCGCGCTGATCGTCGCGGGCTCGCTCTCGGCGCGAGAGGTGGCCGTCGCGCGAGCAGCCCTGGCGCCGGCCGCGGTGAGCGCGCCGATCGAGATCGAGCTGCCGGTGGTCTCCGATGGCACGCTCGACAGCGCGGCGGCGGCGCCCGAGCGGCCCGCGAGCCTCGCGCGGGGAGGCGGGGAGGGCGCGGCGCGGCCGGACACGGGCGCGCGCGGCCGCGGCGGAACCGACGCGGCCGCGCTGCCCGCGCTGAACCTGGCCGACAGGGACGACGCGACCTTCCTGTCGCCGGAGGTCCGTTCGCGCCTCGACAGGAGCCAGATCCAGCGCGTCCGCTCGTCGTCCCGGCGCGCTTCGCGCGAGGACTGGCGAGCGAGCCGAGAGCCCATGGAGCTCACGTTCCTCGCGGGCGGTCGCGCCGGCAGCCGGGCCGAGCGGCGCGCAGCGGCCGAGCGCGATCCCTCGGTGGGGGCGAGCGATCGCGGCGCGCCCGAGCGCCCGGGCAGCGCGCTCGGCGCCGCTGCGAGGCCCCCGGGCGTCGAGCGCGCGGCCGATGCGCCCGGCGCGACCGTGCCCGTGGGGGCGAGCCCGCGCGTCGCAGGCGGCGCCACGGAAGGGGGCGAGCGCGCGTCCGCGGGGCTCGGCGTGCGCGACGGGCGGCCCGGCGACGATCACCGGGACAGCGCGGCAATCCCGCTGGCGCGGCCGATGGTCGCGGTGGGCACGCCCTCCGTCCCCGCCGACGCCGCGGGGCGCCCGAACGACACGGTGGACAGCGAGCAGGAGGTGGCGACCGCGATCCAGTCGCTCGTCCACGCGAGCACGGCCGGAGGCGCGCGCGGCCTCGGCCCTGGAGGCGAGGCAGGGCCGGGGGCGACGGGCTCGGGGGGCGTCGCGGGCCCCGGGGCGCGCTCCAGCGCGCTCGGCTCGGGGCGCGGCCGGCTGCTCGACAACGACCCGCTCGACCGGCGGCGCAGCCTGTACATGCGGCAGGTCATGGCCAAGCTGCACCCGCTCTGGGCCGACGCCTTCCCCAGGTGGGCCGCAGGCGAGGGGCTTCAGGGGACGGTGATCGTGACGTTCGTGATCCGCGCGGACGGGACCGTGGGGAGCGCGTCGGTGACGCGGCCGAGCGGCATCCCCGAGTTCGATGAGAACTGCCGGCGCGCGGTGCTGCGGGGCGCGCCGTACCCGCCGGTGCCCCCCGAGCTCGGCGAGAGCTTCCGTTGGTCGATGCCGTTCGAGGCGAGGAACCCCGCGGTGCTGCCGAAGCACCCGGCGCGGGCGATCCATGATCAATGAGCCCTGCCCATGCGCGTCGGCCGCCCGTCGCGGCGCGCGAAACGCCGCTTGACAGTGCAGAAACGGAGCGGTACTAGTCCGCCCTCGCTTCTGCCGAAGTAGCTCAGCTGGCTAGAGCAGGCGTTTCATACGCGCCGGGTCGGGGGTTCGATTCCCTCCTTCGGCACCAGAAATGGTGGAATGGTGACCGTCGACCGCTGGCTTCCCGCGAGGGACCAGCGATCGCGATGGGCTCATCAAGGTCGGACGTGGACGAGGGTTCCCTCGTCGTCGCCGCTGTGCACGGTGTGCCAGCCCTCGGGGACCTGCGGCTCGGTCCACAGGAAGAGGCGCCGCGCGTCGATCGGCGTCAGGGCGATGTCGTGGAAGCCCTGCGCTTCACCGATGCCCGCGCTCCAGTACATGCCGGTCATCGCGTGCCCCGGCGCGAAGTCGATCACCCACGGGGCGTCGGCGACGTCGAAGCTGTCGGCGACCTCGCGCGGATCGATGTTGCGCGTCACGTGCTTGCTCCGCACCCGGAACGTGCCGCGCGCCGTGGACGCGCTCGATCCGGGGTCGCGGAGCTGATCGCGCCCGGAGGAGATCAGGGTCGCGTAGATCGGCTTCTGCCCCTCGTAGGCCGTCAGCGTCTGGTTCGCCAGGCTGACGTCGATCCAGCGCTGCGATCCCTTGGCGAAGTCGGGGAACCTGGTGCGGCGCACGATGACGACGAGGTCCTGAGCGCGCAGCCAGAAGCCGTCGCGCGCCTCCTCGAAACGTACGCCGCCCACCGTCCTGAACTTGCCCGTGAGCGGGACGCCCGTGCGCCGCTCGAGCTCTTCCTCATCGGGGCTCGCCTTGCCGCGGCCGAGCGACCACGTGGTGACGTCGTGCCGATGGATGAACGCCACAGGCAGCCCGAGCTTCTCGACGTCGACGCCGTGCCACGCTGAACCGAGCGCCGCCTGCAGCCGGTCGACCGGGATGAGCCGGCCGTCCGGCGTCGCGCCGAGCCTGCGGCCGTCGGTCTCGCCGGTCGTGAAGGTACGGGTGATCGCGACGCCGCTGCCCTTGCGCAGCGCCGCCGTCTTGAGCGCGGAGCGCAGATCGACGCGCGCGCTGTCCTTCGCGCCGAGCTCGATGCCGAGCGCCGCGAGGGGAGGCAGCGGCGCGATCGTGTCGGAGGTCGGAAAGAGGAAGTATCCGGCCTCGGTCCTCCGCCCGTCCTCGCCGATGCCGTCGCCTCCCGGCAGCAGCACCGGCGGCCCGGAGGCGACGCCGCGCGCGTCCAGCGGGACGTCGTTGGCTGACGCGCCGAGCTGCGCTTCGCTGCGCTGCACGCGCTCGAGGTGGCGCTCGAGATCCGGCTCGGCGTGGCGCAGCTCCTCGCGGCTCGGCACCCCGACGTACGCCGGAGCGCCCTGGGTCCGCGCGCGCCCATAGCGATAGGGCAGGGGTCGCGACATGTCGGGCGGCGCCGGAAGGACGGAGAGCACCTCGGTGCGCAGCGTCGCGCCGTCGCCTGCACAGACGAAGCCGCGGGGGCGGATCGCGTACCACCCTCCGCTGCACCCTTCGCGTCCATACGGCTCCGAGGACCGCACGACGGCGGCGCCTGGATAGAGCTCACCCAGCTTGCGCGCGCCTGCCCGCGGGCGCGCGAGCACGGGCGTCCCGGCCCGCAACGCGACGAGCCTGGGGCCATCCGCGGGAAGCGCGGGGACCTGAAGCGCGCCGTCGTCGCCGCCTGCCTCCTTCGACAGCTCCACCGCCGCGCCTGCCGCCTTGCACCCGGAGAGGATCAGCGCGACCGCCAGGCCGGCGAGCCGCCCGGGGCACGCGATGCCCGGTCCGGCGCGGCCGTCGGCGCTTCGCGGCGCGCAGGGCAGCGGCGCACGGAGGTCCGGAGCGGAGGCGGGCCGACGGAGATCCGTCGGCGTGGAGACGAGCCGCATCGGTCGACGCATGCACGACTTGCGCGACGTGGGCCAAGTTCGCAGGCGCCGTCCGCGTGGGGCGCGAGGCGCGGCGCTTGCGCACGACAGCGGCCGCGCGCAAGCGCCGCCCGGCCGCTGGCGCCGCGCGCGCGTCGACTCCATGAGAAGCGCGTGCGCCTCCGCCCCGCGCTGGTGTTGCTCCTGCTCGCGCCGTACGCCGTGATTTTCTATGGTTTCCTGGCGCTGCGTCGCGCTACCGCGTCGTTCCGACCGCGGCATGCGTGGCGCACCTGGGTGAACCCGGACCTCCTCGTGGGCGGGTTCCTGCTGCCCGGCGACGTCGCAGAGCTGCGCCGTCTCGGCGTCCGCGCGGTGATCAACGTGTCCCGCGAGCTCTACGATCCAGTGCTCGCGTTGCGCGCCGCGGGCGTCGAGTACCTGCGCGTCCCGTGCTGGGACATGTGCGCCCCCACGATCGAGCAGGCCGCGCGCGGCGTGGCGTTCATCGAGCGCCACATCGGCGCCGGCCATCGCGTCCACGTCCACTGCGCGAGCGGCGTGGGCAGGAGCGTCACGCTCGCGCTGTGTTACCTCGCGACGCACGGCGGCCTCGAGGTCGGCGAGGCGATCGCCCTGCTCGAGCGGCAGCGACCGCGCGTCGCGCTGCGCGCGGTGCAGCGCGATTTCGTCGAGCGCTACGTCGCCTGGCACCGCGCGCAGGAGGGAGCCCACGCGCGCACGGCGCCGCCCGCGATCACCTCCTGCGCAGGAGAGACCTCAGGCTGAAGAGCCCCAGCGCGGGCGCCGCGACGGCGAAGGCGCCGCCGCACGTCGCGAGGATGAGCGCGGCGCCCCACGGCGTGGCGGCGAACGCGTCCGGCAGCGCGGCCCGGAGCGCCACGCCGCTGCCCACCGACACCGCCGTGAGCGCGGCGACGCGGCCGATCCGGATCTGGTCCAGCCCGAGCCCGCCGATCTCGCGCCGCACGCGGCGCGCGAGGGCGATCGCCTCGACCCATCCGGCGATGACGGCGCCGAGCACCACGCCGAGCACGTCGAGCCGCTGCATCAGGAGCAGCGCGAGGCCGGTGCTGACCAGCACCCGGTAGAGCGCGTAGCGCGCCGGCGTCCTCGTGTCCCCCAGCGCGAAGGAGGCGGTGATCAGCACGCGCCCCGCCGCGTTGCCGAGCAGCGCGAGCCCGTAGGCGCACACGAGCGGCTCGACCCGCGCCGTCGACGCGCGGTCGAACGTCCCCGTCTGAAGCAGCAGCGTGATGAGCTCCCGCCCGAGCAGCATGAACACGGCCGTCGTCGGCACGGTCAACACCGTGATCCGCGCGAGCGACGCCCCGAGGCGGCGCGACATCGCCTCGTTGCGCCGCGCGACGTCCGCGTCGGCCGTGTCGCGCGCCATCTCGGGCAGCGCCACCGCGGCCTCCCCGGTGCCGAGGATGCTCATCGGCAGGAGGTAGACCGTCTGCGCGTAGTTGAAGGCCGCGTTCGCGCCGGTGCCGAGGAAGCTCACGAGCAGCGTGTCGACGAGCCCGGAGACCTGGATGATCCCGCGCCCGAGCAGCGCCGCGGGCAGCTTCCCTCCGGCCTCGCGGACGCTCGGGTCGCGCGCGTCGAGGCGCGGCGTCAGCCCCCCGAGGAGCGAGCGCGCCGACGGGAGCAGCAGCGCGAGCTGCAGCGCGGCGCCGGCGAACGCGCTCCACGCGAGCGCCTCGGCGAGCGGCTCCCCGCGCATCCCGAGCCACGCCCCGCACACGAGCAGCCCCGCGATCTGGGCGGCGCTCCACGCGACCGGCGCGGCGTACGGGAGGAAGAACCGCCGGTGCGCGTTCAGCACGCCGAGCCCCCACGCCGACAGCACGAGCAGGCCGGTCATCGGAAAGACGATCCGGACGATCCGGGTCGTGCTGGCGAGCTTCTCCTCGCTGAACCCCGCGGCGACAAGGAACGACAGCCACGGCGCCGCGAGCACGCCGAGCGCCGACGCGGCCGCGGCGGCGACGAGCAGCAGCCCGAGCGCGGACAGCGCGAAGTGCGCGGCCCGGCGCGCGTCGCCGGCCGCCCTGAGGCGGGCGTAGACGGGGATGAAGGTCGCGGAGAGCGTCCCCTCGCCGAGGAGGTTCTGGGTGATGTTCCCCGCGCGGAACGCCGCGGCGAGCACGTCGGCGAGCTCGGAGGTCCCGAAGAAGTGCGCCGTCACCCGCTGGCGGAGGAGCCCGACGAGCCGCGAGAGGATGATCCCGGCGGTGACCATCGCCGACGACCGCGCCGCGCTGGGCGCGGCCTCCTGCCGGGCGGCGGGCGGGCTCGCGCCGGCCGCCGCGGGCGCGCCCGAGGCCGCGGTCGCCAGCGTCGAGCCTGCCTTCACGGCGGCGGGCGGGTCGAGATCGGGCGGCACGGCGGCGCTTCTATCAGACCTCCCGCCCCCGGGCGACCTCGGCGCCCGCAGCCCGGGGGCGGGCAGATCAGTCCCTGATCCTCGCCGCGCCGAGCCGCTCCGCGTTCGCCAGCACCCGACGCGCGATGTCCGGCCCCTCGCGTCGGCGATCCAGGTGCCGCGGGATGATCCCGCGCTCGGCCGCCTCCCAGAGCTCCGGCTGGGAGATCCCGGTCTCGGTCCGCGCCCGGAGCTGCGACAGGGAGATCTCGACCTCGGGCAGGAGGATCGGCGGCTGGGGATCGCGGAGGAGCGCCGGGTCGATGCAGCACGAGAGATCGTTCGCCCCGGCGGAGCGCGCGTTCAGCGAGGGGATGCCGAAGCGCGCCTCGAGCGTGCGGATGACCGACGCATGATCGAGCATCGTGCTCACCGCGCAGCCCCTCCGGACGAACGGGCCCGCGACGATCGACGGGACCCGGAACCCGAGCTGAGAGAACAGCGGATCGTCGTCCATCGTCGTGGGCGGCGCGACGTGATCGAAGAAGCCTCCGTGCTCGTCGTAGGTGACCACGAACAGGCACTGACCCCACTGCGGGCTCCTCGCGAGCGCGTTGTAGATGCTGGCCATGAGCACCTGCCCGAGCTGCACGTCGTGATCGGGGTGATCGTCGTTCGCGGCCGCACCGAAGAACTGGGGGTCGATGATGGAGAACGCGGGGAGGAGCCCCGCGGCCGCGTCCTCGAAGAAGCGCTCGATCCCGGAGACGCCCTTGAACCTGAAGTACGCGCCCGAGCACCAAGGCACGTCATGGTAGTAGTTCCTGCTCGAGAGCCCTGCGTCGCTCAGCAGCTCGAACACGCTCGTGAACCCGGTGACCGGCACGTTCCTGGAGACGCCCCGCGACGTGGCGCCGTGCAGGAAGAACCGGTTTGGCCAGGTCGGTCCGAGCACCGAGCAGAACCAGCGATCGCAGACCGCCGAGGCGTCCGCGAGCGCGTAGAGGATCGGCAGATGCTCCCGCACGTGATACCCCATCACGTCGCGCTGGTGAGGCCCTGCGTGTGCGGCGACGAACCCGTCGTTGCTCCCCTGATTCCACTGCGCGTGGGCCGCGTCCCAGCTATGCGGCGGATCGGCGGGCGTGAACGTGTCGAGCTCGAAGGGCGAGACCAGCGCTCCGTCGAGCGCGAGGTTCGACTCTCTCCCTGTCAGGCCGTCGATCTGCCGGCCTTCCTTGAGCAGCAGCGAGCCCAGGTAGTGATCGAACGAGCGGTTCTCCATGCAGAGGACGACGATCGTGCGGATGGGTGCCAGCAGCTCTGCCGGGCTCAGGCCCAGCGTCTCCGCGCATCGATCCGCAGGAGCGCCGCCCGCCCCGCCATCTCCCGCCTGTTCCGCGCCTCCCGCTCCTCCAGCGCCGCCCGGACCCCCTGAACCGCCAGCTCCTCCAGCGCCGCCGTTCCCTCCCGAGTGCCCCGCGCTCGACGCGGCGTCCTCGCGCATCGCCGCGTTCTCCGTGGCGCTGCACCCGAACGTGGCGGCGCCGAGCGCCGCGCCGAGCCCCGTCAGCACGTGGCGGCGGGTCAGAGGATCACGTGGCGACACGTTCTGTTTTTTCATCACACACAGGATCCTCAGGAACGTGGGGCCGCGGAAGGACTTTTGGCGCCATTTCGGCTCAACGGTGCCTGGCGATACCTTGTCGACACATGAGCACGCCCGGCACGTGCCCTGTGCGTTACCGGGAAAACCTTTCTTTTCGCGGGGTCGCCTGGGTGGTATGAGTAGAAATCACGGGGGTCTACGTCTGCACTCTGTCACCTTCCGATGAGCTCAAACACGCTCCCACCTACGCCCGCCGGGATGAACGCCGTCGCGAACGGCCGGACGCTACGGCCGCTGCGGTTGTGCATCGTGGACATGAACAATGGCCACGTGAACCAGGCAATGCGCTGCCTGCGCGGGCTCGCCGCGGCGTTCTTCGAACGTGTCCAGACACACAACCCTGGGGTGGTCTGCGAGGCCGTCGAGGCATCGCCCCGCGACTCCAACGCTCCCATCCCTGCGGACTGCGATCTCTACCTTTCCTCGGGGGGCCCCGGCTCGCCGTTCGACGGGGAGGGCGAGCCCTGGATGCTCGACTTCGGGCGCCTGGTGGACGGCGTGGTCGAGTCGTCGATCCGCGGGGGCGCGGACCGGCGAGCGCTCTTCGCGATCTGCTACTCGTTCGAGCTCGTCGTCCATCACTACCGGCTGGCCGACGTCGTGCCGCGCGCCGATCGCAAGTTCGGCGTCATGCCCATCTACACGACTCCCTCTGGTCAGCAACATCCGCTGCTGTCTCCGTTCGGCGAGCGACTCTTCGCCTTCGAGCACCGCAACTGGGAGGCGGTGAACCTCGACGAGCGCCGGCTGGGCTCCCTCGGAGGCCAGCTCCTCGCCCGCGAGAGCCGGGACGGCGTCTCCAAGGGCCGGGCGATCCTCGGGCTGCACGTGGCGCCGGGGGTCGAGGCGGTCCAGTTCCATCCGGAGGCGGATCGCGCAGGCGTCATGAACTGGGTGGCGCGTCCCGAGCAGGCGGCCGCGTTCAAGGCAGCCTACGGCGAGGTCACCTACCAGGCGATGCTGCGCACACTGGACGATCCCAGGCGGCTCGCGCGCACCTACGCGCTCGTGATCCCGGGCTGGCTCGGGCGCTGCTTCAACGAGATCGCCGGCCCCCGCGGCTATGCGGCGCTCCCGCCTCCCGAGGACGCCCCGTGCTCGCGCTTCGATGCGCACTGCCGCGCCGAGGAGCTTGCCGCGGCTTCCGGTCGAGCCCCCGGCTCCGGTCAGCACGTCTCGCGCGGCGCCTGAGCAGAGCGCCGCGCGGCGCGCAGCGGGGATAGCCCCACGCTGGCACCACACTTCTGAAACGGAAGAGAAAGCGCCGCGACCGACGCGATCAACACGGACGACGCGCTCGACGCGGACGAAGTGGGCGCGCGACGGCCGGGTGCTCGCGCCTTGCGCGATGGCCCGCCTACGGCATATGGTCTTGAGATAAAGGATGAGCGCGAGCAGGGCTCGCGACCGAGCATCCGGCGCCGGGGACCCCTCGGGCACGCATGAGAGAGAACGTATGAATCACTCCCGTCCGGCCGCTCCGAGGAGTCTTCCGTCGCCGGACGTCCGCGGGCCGGGCGCGCCTGATGAGGGGCATGCGGAATGCGGCTCGCCCCAGGAAACTCCGGCCCTACGGCCCCCCGCGTTGGCCGACGACCCCGCCGCGCAGGAGGTCCAGACCGAGTCGCAGCTCTCCGATACGGCCCCGGTCGCCATGTCGCAGGTCCGCGACGCGCTGGAGCAGCTCAGCCGTGATCGCGGGACGCAGCCGCACGTGCTGCTCATCATCTACCACCGGCGCGGCGCCGAGACGGTGCGGCTCAACGAGGGGGTGGGGGTCGTCATCGGTCGCGATCCAACCGCCGACGTTCCGATCCCTGAGCGCAGCCTGTCGCGGCGCCACGCGCGCTTCACGTTCCAGCGCGGCGATGTGCTCATCGAGGATCTCGGCTCCACGAACGGCACCTTCCTGAGCGGGCAGCGCGTCGAGCAAGGCGTCTTGAAGCCCGGTGACGAGGTGGTGCTCGGGGAGATCACGGCCTCGCTGCGCGTGATCGCGAGCGCCGAGCTGCCCGTGTTCGATATCGATGTGCTGGACGCGCGTCGCGTCGGCTCGGAGCGGAGGAAGCTGCCAAACGTCGACGACCTGATGGGCGGGCCGACGCCGGCGGGTGGGTTGCGCGGGGTCAACGACGAGGGGCTCGTGATGCGAAGCCCGGCGATGCGGCCGGTGCTCGAGACCGCCATGCGCCTGGCGCGCTCGTCGGCGCCCGTGCTGGTGCAGGGCGAGACCGGGACGGGCAAGGACGTGCTCGCGCGGCTGATCCACGAGGCGGGCCCGCGCCACAAGAAGCAGATGATCCGCGTCGGGTGCAGCGGCGTTCCCGTGCAGCTCCTGGAGAGCACGCTCTTCGGCCACGAGGCGGACGCCGTTCCCGGCGCCGACCGGGCCCAGGAGGGCGTCTTCGAGGCGTGCTCGGGCGGCACCGTGGTGCTCGACGAGGTGGGCGACCTCCCGCCCTCCTTGCAGGCCGCGCTGCTGCGCCTCCTCGACACCGGTCGCGTGGCCCGCGTCGCGTCGGCCAGGGAGATCGAGGTGGACGTGCGGATCGTCGCGACCACGTACCGCGATCTCGAGGCGATGTGCGAGGCGGGCGCGTTCCGCTCCGACCTGCTCTACCGGCTCAACGCGGTGCCGCTGCGCGTCCCGCCGCTCTGCGAACGGCGGGAGGACATCGCGCCGCTGGCGCAGCGCTTTCTCCGACAGGCGAACGAGGTCCACCGCAGGAACGTGCGGTCGCTCGATCCGGAGGCGCTCGGGCTGCTGGAGCAGTACCCCTGGCCCGGCAACGTGCGCGAGCTGCGCAGCGCCATCGAGCGCGCTGTCGTGATCGCCAAGGGGAACGTCATCACGCCGCTCGACCTGCCGGAGAGCATCCAGGCCGTCCCGGCGCGCAAGCGCTCCACGCCGCCGCCGCCGGATCGCCCGCTGGTGGAGATGGCGACGCCCGGCTCCGGGCCGATGATCGGGCTCAAGGCGCAGATGGACCGCCTGGAGGCCGAGATCATCCTCGACGCCCTGCGCGCGACCAACGGCAACCTGGCGATGGCGGCGCGGCGGCTCAGGATGCCGCTGCGCACGCTGCAGGAGAAGATCGCCACCCACGGCCTGAAGCGCTCGGACTACCGGGACGGCCCGCCGTCACGCTCGAAGTAAGACCCGGGAGCGGGGCGGCGGGCGAGCGCCGCCATGGCCGGGCGCCGGGCCGTCGTCAGCCTTCGTCCTGCAGCACCGCCAGCGCGGCGTTGCGCCCGCACGCGCCGTGGACCCCGGCGCCGGGGTGCGCATACGACGAGCCCAGGTACAGGCCGCGGACGGGCGTTCGGTAGCGGAAGTAGGGGAACACCGGCCGGAAGAAGAGCTGATGCCGGATGTCGGCGGAGCCCCCGCCGAGGTCGCCGCCGATCAGGTTCGCGTTCATCGCCTCCAGATCGTCCGGCGCCCAGATCGCCCGGGCGAGGATCCGCCGCCGGAAGCCGGGGGCGAGCTCCTCGAGCCGCGCCTCGATGCGATCGGCGAAGCGCTCGCGCGAGGCCGCCCAGCCGCCGTCGATGGAGGAGGGGACGCGTGAGTAGGCATAGAGCGTGTGGCGCCCGGCCGGCGCGCGGGTCGGATCGGCGAGCGACTGCTGCCCGATCACGAGGTAGGGGTGCTCGGGGAGCACGCCGGCGCGCACCTGCCGCGTGAACTCTGCGAGATCGTCGAGGCTGTCGCCCGCGTGCACGACCGCCGAGCGCGCGGCGTCCTCGTGCGACCACGGCGTCGGGCCGTCGAGCGCCCAGTCCATCTTGAACGTGCCGAACCCCTGGCGGAAACGGCGCATGGCGCGCTGGACCCGGGCGGGGACGAGCTCCGCGTCGAGCAGGCGCAGGTAGAGCGTCGGCGCGGCGACGTCGGCGACGATCGCGCGGCGGGCGGTGATCTCCTCGCCGTCCGCGAGCCGGACCGCGGCCGCCCGTCCCTCCCTGGCGATGATCTTCTCGACCCGGGCGCCGCAGCGGAGGGCGCCTCCGCGCTCCTCGACGCGCCGGAGCAGGGCGCGCGTGAACGCGCCGGCGCCGCCCTCGGGCACGGCGAAGCCGCCGCTCGAGGCGAGCAGCGTGAGCATGAAGCCGACGATCGCACCGCAGGGATCTTCCGGGCCCACGTCGGTGTGGAGCGCGAGGCCGGGGATCACGCGCCGGGCCGCCTCGGTCCGGAAGGTGCGCGTCGAGAAGCCACGGCCGCTCGAGAGCGCCACCTGCGCGAGGCGGAGCAGGTTGAGCGGCCCGAAGCGGAGCATCGATCCGAGGGCGGGCGGCGTGGACAGGAGCGCGTTCAGCAATCGTTCTCGCGTGGCCGCGTGCCAGCCGGCGATCCGGCGCCACGTGGGGCCGTCCTCGCCCAGCGATCGCACGGTCGCCTCGACGTCGCGCGCGATCGAGGCGCAGGTCCCGTCGGGCGCCGGGTGGGCGCTGTCGACCGGCGCGTGCCGCCAGACGAGGCCGGCCCCAGGCAGATCGAGCGGCAGCAGCGCGGGGCTCGTCTGACCGAACGGGAAGAACGCCGCGCCCAGATCGTGGTGGAACCCCGGGAGCGTCACCTCGCGCGTGCGCACCGCGCCGCCCGGCTCCTGCTCGGCCTCGAGCACGAGCACCGAGAAGCCGGCGCGGGCGAGGTATGCCGCCGCCGTGAGGCCGTTCGGCCCCGCTCCCACCACGATCGCGTCAGGATCTCGGCTCTGCATCGTCGTCTGCTGTCCCTCAGCCCACGAGCTGCGCGCTCGGCATGTTGCGGTTCGAGGCGATCGCCTGGCCGCTCCTCCCCACGACCAGCACGCCGATCGCGATCACGTCGGGGAACATCGCGACGCCGCGCTGCGCGGCGCGGGCGGGCGCGACGCCGTCGGCGAGCCAGTCGTAGACCGCTCGCGCGAGCTGGCGGCGCGCGATCTCCTCGCCGATCCCGGTCGCCGCCACGGCCCCGTGCGGGCCGGCGTAGATCCCTGCGCCCATCAGCGGCACGTCCCCCACGCGGCCGCGGAGCGCGTAGGTCGACCCGCCCGTCGACGCCGCGGCGGCGAAGCGGCCGTGCGCGTCGCGCACGACGGCCCCGACCGTGTCGCACTCGATCGGCTCGGCGTCGAAGTTCCAGAACCGCCTCGCGGTGAGCGCGTGGAACCGCGCCGCGTCGTCCGTGTGCTCGCCGTCGCCGCCGTCTCCGCGCAGCGCCGCGAGGGCGCGGGCGTGCCGCTCGCGCGCCTCCTCCGTGACCGGATCGTGGTCGGCGAACCCGAGCCGGCGCGCGAACGCGGTCGCCCCGGCGCCTGCCAGGAGGAGGTGTGGCGTCTCCAGCACCTTCGCGGCCACGAGGACGGGGTTCTTCACCCGCTCGACACACGCGACGGCGCCGAACCGTCCATCGCTGGCCATCACGGCCGCATCCATCTCGATCGTCCGCCCGTCGAGGCGGAGGTTCGAGCCCGTCCCAGCGTTGAAGCGCGGATCGTCCTCCAAACGCGCGGTCGCCGCGATCGCCGCCGCGAGCGCCTCTCCGCCCGCGTCGAGCGCGCCGAGCGCGTCGTCTGCGGCCCTGGCGCAGCTCTCCGGCCCGCTCTGGGGCGCGGTCACCCCGCCGTGCGTGAGGATGACGTACTTCACTCGTGTCTCCTGCGCGTACCATGGCCGCGCGCCGCCGCGAAGCCGGCCGGGCGCGCCGCCCCAGGGCCAGGGACGCGACGGGCGCGATCGCCGCGACGCGCGCAATCGCCGCGACGAACGTGGCCCGATGGAGCGGGGAGGCACCTCGGATGCCGGGCTGGGCCGCTGCGCTCGACACCCTGCCGCGCTCCTGATACGTCGCGCGCTCAGCCCCGGAGCGGTGCCGGCGCCAGCCGCCCGACCGCTCCACGACGAGCGCGGCCGGATCGAAGGCCGCCCCTGCGAAGCCGCCCAGCGAGGAGAGCAGAGACCGTGGCCAAGAACGAAGCGCCCAAGACCGCCATCACGCCCACGCGCAACGAGGACTACCCGGAGTGGTACCAGCAGGTCGTGCGCGCGGCCGACCTCGCGGAGAGCTCCCCGGTCCGCGGCTGCATGGTGATCAAGCCGTGGGGCTACGCGATCTGGGAGAACATCCAGCGCGAGCTCGACAGCATGTTCAAGGCGACCGGGCACAAGAACGCGTACTTCCCGCTGTTCATCCCGAAGTCGTTCCTCGAAAAGGAGGCCGAGCACGTCGAGGGGTTCGCGAAGGAGTGCGCCGTGGTCACCCACCACCGGCTCGTGCCCGGTCCCGGCGGCGGGCTCATCCCCGATCCTCAGGCCCGGCTGGAGGAGCCGCTCATCGTGCGCCCCACGTCAGAGACGATCATCGGCGCGGCGTTCGCGAGCTGGGTCCAGAGCTACAGGGACCTGCCCTTGCTGATCAACCAGTGGGCGAATGTCGTGCGCTGGGAGCTGCGCACGCGCCTGTTCCTGCGGACGACGGAGTTCCTCTGGCAGGAGGGGCACACCGCGCACGCGAACGAGGCCGAGGCGCGCGAGGAGACGCTGCGCATGCTCGGCGTCTACGCGACGTTCGCGCGCGACTTCATGGCGATGCCCGTCCTCGAGGGGCCGAAGACAGCGAGCGAGCGCTTCCCCGGCGCGGTCGACACGTACGCGATCGAGGCGATGATGCAGGACCGGAAGGCCCTGCAGGCCGGAACGAGCCACTTCCTCGGGCAGAACTTCGCGCGGGCGAGCGGTATCAAGTTCCAGACCAAGGAGGAGACCGAGGAGTACGCCTGGACGACGTCCTGGGGCGTGTCGACGCGCCTCGTCGGCGGGCTCATCATGAGCCACAGCGACGACGACGGCCTGGTGCTCCCGCCGCGCCTCGCGCCCGCGCACGTCGTCATCCTGCCCGTGTACCGGGGCGACGACACGCGCGCCAAGGTGGACGAGTACATCGACGGGCTCGCGAAGGAGCTCCGCGCGCAGCGCTTCGGCGAGCGGCGCGTCGAGGTCGAGATCGATCGGCGCGACATCCGCGGCGGCGACAAGCAGTGGGAGTGGGTGAAGAAGGGCGTTCCCCTCCGGATCGAGGTCGGCCCGCGCGACGTCGACGGCGGCGTGGCCATGGTGGCGCGCAGGGACCGCTCGCCGAAGGACAAGTCGAGCATGGCGCGCGCGGAGCTCACGGGGCGCATCACCGAGATCCTCGACGACATCCAGGCGGCGCTCTACGGGCGCGCGCTCGCGATGCGCGACGCGAACACGCACGTGATCAACAGCCGCGCCGATTTCGACGCGTTCTTCGCGTCGAAGGGGGACAAGGAGTCGCAAGGGGGGTTCGCGCTGGCGCACTGGTCCGGCGATCCCGAGATCGAGGCGGCGGTGAAGGACGCGCACAAGGTGACCATCCGCTGCATCCCGACCGGCGGGTTCGAAGGGGCGCCGTGGGCCGACGCGTTGACCGGCGAGGGGCAGTGCATCTTCACCGGCAAGCCGAGCCCGCGGCGGGTGGTGTTCGCGAAGTCCTACTGAGCAGCGGCGCGCGCGGCTCAGCGGCCGAACGCAGGCAGCACGTGCTCGGCGAGGATCGCGGGGAGCAGCCTTAGCTGCGCGCAGTGCCCGCCGGGGCCCGCCCCGGCGTAGCCGCGCACGTAGAGGCTGCCGCCGTCGTACATCCGGGTGAGCCGCAGCGCGTCGCCTGCCTCGCCAGGGCCGGAGGCGCCCGAGGGGGGGGCATCTCCGCTGGCGGTGACCGCGACGGGGCTCGCCCCGAGCTCGCTCAGCAGGAACGTGGCCGCCTCCCTCGTCGACGCGTAGCCGCTGGTCGGGGTCTCGCTGTGCGTGAGGTAGAAGAGCGGCGCGCCGCGCGCGGCGGCGCCCGCCAACGCGACGTACGGGGCGAGCTGCCCCTGCACGAGCGACGTCTGCCCGGGCATGTACGAGCCGTAGAGCGAGTCGAGCAGGATCAACGCGTCGATCGGGTCGCTCCCGCGCTCGATGATCCTGCCGATCGCGCCGGAGCCAGCGCTCCAGGACGACAGCGCCAGGCGTCGCGCGCGCGCGCCCGCGACCCCGACGGCGCTCGCGACCTCGCCGTCGATCGCCTGGAGGAGCGCGCCCCAGCCGCCGCCTTCGAGGGCGCGCGCGTACTCGCTCGATCGGGTCCCCAGGTCGACCCCCGCGATGACCAGCCCGAGGTCCCTGGGGGCGAGCTGCTTGCGCACGGGCTCCGCGCCGTGGAAGTGCACGAGGAGGTCGTAGCCGCCGTCCGCGCGGATCGCGCGTGCTGGCGGGACGAGGAGCCTGCCCAGCGGGAGGGGACGCCAGCGCTCGTAGGCGCCGAAGCCATGGTCGGCGAAGTCGCATCCCGCCTGCGCTTCGTGCTCGTCGAGCGCCGCGCGCTCGGGCTCGCCGCCCCTCGGCAGCGGCGACGGCTCCACGGGCGCGCTCGCCGCTGGCGGGGCAGGCGACGCGCCGGGCGCGTTGCTCCGGCGCAGCAGCAGCACACCGCCGACGACGCCCACGCTCGCCGCCAGCAGGAGCGCGTCGCGGAGCTGTCGCGCGCTGCGGCCGCTCAAAATCCGGGGTTGGTCACGGTCGGGACCCACTTCGTCGAGGGAGGTTTGCGCGGGGCTGTCCTGCGCGCGCCCGCCGCGCTCGATCCGGCGGCCGTCGCGCCCGGCGCGGCAGCGCTCGAGGCCGTTGGCGCGCGCCCGGCCGCTCGTCGCGGTGCGCTCGTCCCGGGCTCCTCGGCAACGGCGACGTCGCTCGTCTCGGGAGCCGGCGCGGCGCCCTCGGCGACGCTGCTCGCCATGGCCGAGGCGGCGCCGGCCGATATCGCCGGGGCGCCTGTCGTCGCGGCCGCTGCCACCGCGCCCGCGCTGCCGGCGAGCAGGGTGATCTGCTCGGACGAGACATCCTGCGGCGACGGTCGCCAGATCCACATCATCCCTGCGCCGACCGCCGCGACGAGCGCGAGCGACACCGCGGCGACCAGCGTCCCTGAGCGCCGTCGCGACGCCGGCACCTCGATCGGACCGAGCGGCGTCTCCTGGCCCGGCGAGCTCTGCGGCAGCGAAGGCAGCATGTGCCGCCCGAGCGAGGGAGCGCTCGCGCGGAGCGTGGGGGCGTCGGCGTTCGGGTGGCCCGGGGGGGGCTGCGTGAAGAAGAACTCGCTGATGCTGTCGCGGAGGAGCATCAGCTCGGGCGGGCGGGAGGCGCGCTCGTCCAGCGCGCGGACAGTGTCCCGGAGCGCGGCGCGCCGGCGCTGGTTGCGCTCCCCGAGCAGCCCGCGCACGAAGGCCCCGACGTCGTGGTCCGTCACCGGCGGCTCCTTCGCCAGCACGGACTCCAGCGCGGTCTCCAGCTCGAGCATCGTCTGGTAACGGTGGTCCGGATCCTTCTGCAGGCACGTCATCAGCACGTGCTCCAGCTCGGCCGGGAAGTCCGGGTTCTTCAGGCGAGGCGCCAGCGCGGGCCGGGAGATGATCTGCTTCAGCGTGAGGAGGTCGTTCTCCGCGGCGAAGGGGTGCTCCCCCGTCGTCAGCTTGTAGAGCACGATCCCCATCGCGAAGATGTCGGTGCGCCGGTCGACCCGCTCGCCCCGCGCCTGCTCCGGGGACATGTACGGCACCTTGCCCTTGATCTGTCCCGCCGTCGTGTCGTTGTGCGCTCGGTTCGTCGCCTTCGCGACGCCGAAGTCCACGAGCTTCACGTGGCCGTCGTACGTCACGAGGATGTTCTGGGGCGACACGTCGCGGTGCACGAGCCCGAGCAGCAGGTCGTCGTTCTGCGGATCCCGGAGCTCGTGCGCGGCGTGCAGGCCGAGGCACGCGCGGCTGAGGATGCGGAGCGCGACGCGCAGCGGGATGGCGACGCCGCTCTTGTTCGCTGCCCGCGCGATGACCGACAGCGCCTCGCCGTCGACCCACTCCATCACGATGTAGAGGACGTCGTTCTGCTCCCCGAGGTCGAGGATCTCGGCGACGTTCGGGTGGTGGATCCCCGAGGCGAGCCGCGCCTCCTCGAGGAACATCGTCTCGAACTGGGGGTCGTCCGAGAGCGACGGCAGCATCGTCTTGATGGCGACCGTCTTCTGGAAGCCGCGAAGGCCCTTGCGGCGCGCGGCCCACACCGTGGCCATTCCCCCCTGCGCGATGGGCAGGAGGAGCTCGTAGTGCCCGAGCTCCTTTCCCGGCAACAGCTCAGGTTGGGGGATCATGGCTTCGTGCGGCGCCCTCCTGACCGAACCGCAGGATCTCGGACGGCTCGAGCAAGTCTAGCATCCGGATCCCGCGGTAACGCTATGTGATGAAGCTCACGAAGGCGCCGCCCAGGAGGCGCTCCGTCGGCGCCGGGCGATCAGGCGCCGGGCGGGACCGGCTGTCCCCAGAGCTGCTGGTAGATCTCGCTGAGCTTCTGGTGGGTCTCGGCCGAGAAGCCGTTGACCGGATGAGGCCACCGGAAGCCGTCGCCCATGGCCTGGTTGCACGAGAAGGAGATGAGCAGATCGACAGGCGTGGGGTTGTTCGGCCGCACCATGGAGATGCCGAGGCCAGGGTAGAAGCAGTTGCCGCGATCCGCGGTGAAGCTGTCCTCGTCGCCGAAGACGTCCAGGATCTGGTCCTTGAGCTCCTCGTCCATGTCGCTGGTCGTGAGCTGGCGCTGCTGGAGGATGACGAAGTTCTTGAAGCGGGGCTGCGCCGGCAGCACCGGCGCCGCCGCCGTCTGCCCCGGGATCAGGTTGGGCGGGATGAGGCCGGGGAGCGCCTGCTGCAGCCCCTGGAGAGCGGCCTGCCCCATCTGCTGGAGCTCGGGCGGGATCCCGGGGATGAGGGTGGGGGCACCGGTCGTCGCCACGGGCGTCGGGGCCAGCTCCTGCCCCTGGAGGCGGAGCACCGTGATCTGCGCCTTGTCCATCTCGTCGAACGGCGCCGTGCGGGCGGCGCAACCGACGACGAGGGGTGCCAGCAAGGCGATGCCTGCGAGTGTACGGGTGGTGAGGTTCATGTTCACTTTGACGTTCATCTAGCACGGCTATGCGCGGGAAGGTGAACAGCGACCGCACGCGGCAGGCCCTCGCGCGCGGTCGCCCCCCCGGCGGGCTTCACATCGTGCTCGCGCCGAACTCGTAGAGCGCCCGGATCTCGCTCAGGCGCGCCGTGATGTCGGCCCGGGTCACCGTGGCGATCCGCTGCGTTCCCACCGCCTCGACGCAGAAGGAGGCTGTCGCCGTCGCATGGAGCATCCCGCGCCGGAGCGCGAGGGGCGTGATCTCGGGCTGGCACGCGAGGTAACCGATGAGCCCGCCAGCGAAGGCGTCGCCGGCCCCCGTGGGATCGATGACGTCCTCGAGCGGGAAGCCCGGCGCCGCGAACACGCCACCCTCGTCGAAGAGCAGCGCGCCGTGCTCGCCCCGCTTGATGATCAGCCGGCGCGGGCCGCGGGACAGGATCTCCTTCGCGGCGCGGCGGATGTTGTACTTGCCCGAGAGCAAGCGAGCCTCCTCGTCGTTCACCACGAGCGTGTCGATGCGGCGCAGCATCGCCGCGACCGCCTTCGGCTCACCGTCGATCCAGAAGTTCATGGTGTCGGCGAGGACGAAGCGCGGTGACCGGACCTGCTCGAGGACGTCGAGCTGGAGCGCGGGGTGGATGTTGCCGAGCAGGACGAAGGGCGAGTCGCGGTACGCCTCCGGCAGCTTCGGCGCGAACGACGCGAACACGTTGAGCTGCGTGTCCAGCGTCGTGCGGTGGATGAGATCCACGTCGTAGCGCCCGGCCCAGCGGAAGGTCTTGCCCGGAACCCGCTCGACGCCCTCGACGGCGATGCCTCGGCCGCGCATCGCCCCGAGCGTCTCCTCGGGGAAGTCGTCGCCGACCACGGCGACCGTGCGCACCGGCGCGAAGCAGGAGGCGGCGAACGACGCGTAGGTGGCTGAGCCACCCACGACGTTCTTTGCGTTGCCGGAGGGGAGCTCGAGGTCATCGAACGCCATCGAGCCGATGATGAGAATCGAGGAGGGGGTCGTCACAGGGGGCCTCTTAACCAGGTTTGCGCGCAGCGGCTAGCCGCGCGATTCATTTCGGAGACGCCGCCCGCGGCGCCGCGACGCCGCCCGCCGCGCCGCCCGGCGGAGCGAGCGCGGCCGCCGGCCGCGCTCAGTCGGCCTTCTGTCGAGGCCCGATGAGCCACTCGAGCCGCGCCTGGGCGTCGGGAGACGTCGCGCCGGCCGAAGTCATGATGGATTTCTGCAGCGCGTGGCGGGCGGGGCTCTGCGACACGTCGGGGAGGTCGTGGGCGAGGGCCTTCGCGACGTTCCGCGCGTGCACGATGTTGCGGTTGAGCACGGTGATGACCGCCTCGACGCTCACCGCCTCTTCCGATACGTGCCAGCAGTCGAAGTCGGTCGTGAGCGCGAGCGTGGCATAGGGGAGCTCCGCCTCGCGCGCGAGCTTCGCCTCGGGCAGGTTGGTCATTCCAATGACGTGCGCGCCGAAGGACCGGAACATGTGGCTCTCGGCCCGCGTCGAGAACTGCGGGCCCTCGATGCACACGTAGGTGCCGCCGCGGTGGACGCGCGCCTCGGTGGCGCGCGCCGCGTCGTGGACGGCGGCCGCCATGATCGGGCACACCGGATCGGCGAACGGCACGTGGGCGACCAGGCCGTCGTCGAAGAACGTCGAGGTCCGGCGCTTCGTGAAATCGATGAACTGGTCGACCACGACGAGGTCGCCCGGCTCGATCTCCTCGCGCAGCGAGCCCACGGCGCTCACGCTGAGCACGTGCGTGGCGCCGAGCATCTTCAGCGCGCAGATGTTCGCGCGGTAGTTGATGCTCGACGGCGAGAATCGGTGCCCGCGCCCGTGGCGCGGCAGGAACAGCACGGTCGCGTCGCCGCCCTTGACCTGGCCGCGGAGCACAACGTCGCTCGGCAGCCCGAAGGGCGTGGACACCGCGACCTCCTCGACGTCCTCCAGCCACCCCATCTCGTAGAGCCCGCTGCCGCCGATGACGGCGAGCACGTCGTGCCTCGCGCTGGCGCTCATCGCTCGAACCTCCGCTCCGCGAGCAGCCGCTCGCAGAGGAGCGCGCGCCGCTGCCGGCGGCACCGCTCGGCGAAGACGAGCGACCGGAGCTGCTCGTAGGCGCGGTTGATCTCGTCGTTCACGATCACGTAGTCGAAGAAGCCGTAGTGCTCGATCTCCCCCTTCGCGTTGCGGAGGCGCCTGAGCGTCGTGGGCTCGTCCTCGGTGCCGCGCCCGCGCAGGCGACGCTCGAGCTCGGCGAGCGACGGAGGCAGGATGAACACGGCGATCGCCTCGGGGAGGCTCGCCTTGATCTGCCGCGCGCCCTGGTGGTCGATGTCGAACAGGACGCCGCGCGCGGTGGCGCGCGCGATCTCGATCTCCTTCAGGCTCGTGCCGTAGAGGTGATCGTGCACCCGGGCCCACTCGGCGAACGCCCCGATGCGGATCATCTGCTCGAACGTGCTCGGGTCGACGAAGTGGTACTCGCGGCCGTCGACCTCGTTCGGGCGCGGGCGCCGCGTCGTGTGGGAGACCGAGAAGCGCAGGTCGGGGAACTCGCCGCGCAGCTTCCCGCAGAGCGTCGTCTTCCCCGCGCCGGACGGGGACGACACGATGAGGGGGAGGAAGTCGTCACTGGGGGCTTCGGTCGACATGCTCTCCTGTCACTCGATGTTCTGGACCTGCTCCCGCAGGCGTTCGAGCTCCACCTTCATCGCCACGACGTGATGGGAGATGGCGGCGTCCTGCGCCTTGGAGCCCAGGGTGTTCGCCTCGCGTACCATCTCCTGAAGCAGGAAGTCGAGCCTCCTTCCGCAGGGGTCGCCGCCCGGCGCCGCGAGCGCGCCGCCGAACTGATCGAGGTGGCTCCGCAGGCGGGTGATCTCCTCGGTGATGTCGCTGCGCTCCGCGAGCAGCATCACCTCGGCCTCGATGCGCGGCGCCTCGAAGCCGGCGTCGACGCCGTGGACCAGGCGCTCGACGCGCTCGCGCAGCCGCCGCCGGAGCGCCTCGCGCGCGCCGTCCGCGCGCGCCACGACCTCGGCGGCGAGCGCGCGCAGCGTCTCCACGCGCCCGCGCATGTCGCGCGCGAGCGCCTCGCCCTCGCGGTGGCACATGCCCTCCATCGCGTCGATCGCCCGCTCGATCGCGAGCTTGAGCGCGCCGCGGACGGTCGCGATCTCGTGGCCGCCGGCGGGCGCGAAGAGGTCCGGCACGGCGCAGAGCAGCGACAGCGGCACGTCCGCGCCCGGCGCGAGCTCGTCGCGCAGCTCGGCGAGCGCGCGGAACGCCGCGCGCGCCTTCGATTTGTCGAGCGTGCTCGGGGCCAGCACCGCCCCCTCGGTGCGCACGATGATCTCGATGCGCCCCCGGCGCAGCCGCTCCCGCGCCACCTGCTCGGCGAACATCGTCAGGTCGACGAGCTCGCGCGGGAGCCGCGCGCGCACGTCGAGGAAGCGCTGGTTCACCGAGCGGATCTCGGCGACGACGCGTCCTTCGGTGAGCGAAGCGTCACCGAGCCCAAAGCCGGTCATGCTCCGCACGCGCCGCTCCGTCTACCTAGCTCGCCTGGTGCCCGGTGCCCGCGGCCGTCTGGGCCTTGGGCAGCGGGACGTTGCCGCACGTGACCGTCGCCGACGCGGCGGCGGGGCCCTTCTCGCGCAGCGTCCTCAGGTACGTGACGGTCGGCGCGATGCCGTCCTCCCAGCGTACGCGCGGCGCATAGCCGATGAGCTCGGCCGCGCGCGAGATGTCGGCGAGCGAGTGGCGGATATCGCCCGCGCGCGGCGCCAGGTGCTCGACCGCCACGTCCCGCCCGAGCACCCGCGAGATCTCCTTGCAGAGCTCTTTCAGCCCGATCCTGCGCCCGCCAGCGATGTTGATGATCTCGCCCTTGAACTTCTTCGGCGACGTCGCGGCGAGCAGGTTCGCGGAGACGGTGTTCTCGATGAAGCAGAAATCGCGCGTCTGCTCGCCGTCGCCGTAGATCGGGATCGGCCGGCTCTGGAGGGCGGCGTCGATGAACCGCGGGATCGCCGCGGCGTAGGCGCCGTCGGGCGTCTGGTTCGGCCCGAAGACGTTGAAGTAGCGCAGGCTCAGGGTCTCGAGGCCGTAGATGCCCGCGAAGACCTTCATGTAATGCTCGCAGGCGAGCTTCGTGACCGCGTACGGCGAGAGCGGCATCGGCTCCATCGCCTCGTGCTTCGGGAGCACCGGCGTCTCGCCGTACGCGCTCGACGACGCGGCGAAGATCACGCGGCGCACGCCCTGCCGCCGCGCCACGTCGAGCACCGTGACCGTGCCGCCCACGTTGACGGCGTTCGACTCGACAGGCGTCTCGACGCTGCGCGGGACCGAGCCGAGCGCTGCCTGGTGGAGAACGACCTCGACGCCCTTCGCCGCGTCCGCGACCGCCGCGGCGTCCCGGATGTCCCCGGTGATCCGCTCGATGAGCGACTGGTGCGGGAGCCCGTCGAGGTTCTCCCATCGGCCCGTCGCCAGGTTATCGAGGACGCGGACCCGTTCCCCGGCGGCGGTCAGCGCCGCGACGAGGTTGCTTCCGATGAAACCGGCACCGCCGGTGACCAAGTAGCGAGGCGTGGACATGTGCGTGCTCCCTCGGCGGGCGCCTACTTCTTCTTGAAAAGGTTGTCGAGCTTGCTGCGCGAGTCGGCGATCCGCTTCGAGTTATCCTCCGGTACGCCGTTCTTGAACGTGAAGAAAGTACAATAGTTCGCTCTTTCCCGGTCCGGGATGTACTCGGCGATGTGCTCCTTGCACTGGTTGTGCGCGGCCGGGTCCCAGTTCTCGCAGTTCTTGCAGCAGTGGAGGTCGATGCCGCAGTGCGGGCAGGTGTCCGCGCGCTGGAGCTTCACCTCGAAGATGAGCTCGTTCTTGCATTTATGACAGAAGTGCCGCTTCGCCTCGACCTTCGGAATCCAGCTCATGACGTCCTCCGGTACCACGACGAGGCCCGATCCGGCAGGCAGAACGTTCCATGGGGGGCGGGTCGGGGGTAGTGCGCCCTTGTCCTACAGGTGCTCCCCAGGGAACGAACTCACGCGGCGCGAGCCGGTCGGGGGTTCTTCTCGGGGTGAGGGCCGCGATCGCTCGCTAGCCCGCTTCGCAGGAGCTCGTCCGCCCGGCGCGGAGTCGCCTACACGAGCCCCTTGCGCCGCTGGATCTCGCCCATGACCCGCTGGTACTCGATCTCCCAGGTGCGGGAGCCTTCCTGTACATGGCGGAGCTTGCCGCGCACCTCGGTGTCGAGCGCCTCGTCCATTTCGAGGTACTTCCGGAGGACAGGCCGTATCCGGCGCCGCAGGTCGTGGTCCTCGACGAAGACCTCCTCGACGTTGTTCGAGTGCATGAGCATCTCGAGCAGCTGGTCGAGGAGGTAATCCATCGTTTCCTCGCCTGTCTTGATCCCCTTCTGCTCCGCGGCCAGGCGCTTGACCCGGTTGAACTCGCCCTGGGGGAGCCCGCGTGCCTGGAGGATCTCTTTGGCCCGCTCGGTCGCTTCACGGTCGGCGTTCAGGTAGCTCGTGAACACCGACTCGACGTCGAGCGCGACCTCTTTCTTCGACGTGCACTCGATATCGCGGTTGTCCACGAGCGCGCGGACGATTTCTTCTGTGAGAGGAGTAATTTTGCCGCTAAAGAGGCGCATCCAACGTCCGTAGCTGGAGGAGCGGTCGAACTGGCTCCCCCGTGCAGGGGTTCATTCACGGGGCGTGCCCGGCTCAAACCGAAAGGTACGGGCCGCGTCTCGGGGATGTCAACGCAAGTAGGAGGGTTCCGGTAAAAGTCGGAGCCGCCCGGCCGGTGGGGCCTCCCGGAAACAGCAGGACCGCGACACCGCAAACCGCAGGAGCAGCCGCGATGATGATGGGTAAGGATGCGATGGCACGGAGCGTCAGGGTTCAGCCTGGCGCGCTCGGAAACGACGGTGGACTCGACCTCGACTCGCGCAAACGTCGGGTTGTCCGGCGTGGCGCGATCGGCAACGCGGCATCCCCGGCCACGCAGGCGGCGCTGGCCGACGGGGGGACCATCCAACGCGTCGCGAAGGGACGTCACCTGGTGACGCAGGGCGACGCCGCGACCGCCCTCGCGATGCTCAGCCTTGGCCGCGTCCGGCTGGTGCGAGGGATGAGCGACGGGCGCAGCCTGTCGCTCGGCTACAGAGGGGCCGGCGACGTGCTCGGCGAGGCGGCGCTCGGCGGCGTCACCGCGCACCGGGAGAGCGCGATCGCCACGGAGGACGTCGAGGCGCTCATCGTTCCGCTGACGACGGTGCGGAACCTGATGGCGAGCGATGCCAACTTCGCCGCCGCGATCGTGACCACGCTGGTCGAGCGCCATACGGACACCGAGGAGCGCCTTGCCTCGATGCTCTTCCGCAACGTGGAGGCCCGCCTCTGTGAGTTCCTGCTCAAGGCCGCGACGCGCTGGGGCATCCCCGATCCGCGCGGGGTCCTCATCTCCGCGCCGTTCACCCATCAGGAGATGGCGAGCATGATCGGCTCCACGCGCGAGACCGTCACGCTCACCCTCGGCGACCTCCGTCGCAAGGGGGTGATCGAGATCGACCGCCGCCGGATCGTCGTCCTCGATCGCGACGCGCTGAAGGCCCGCATCTGAGCTCGCTCGCCCGGCGGCGTCGTTGAGGGGACGCGCCCCATCGACGCGCCGCCCGCCGCCGCCCAGGCGGCTCGCTCCGCGGCTCCGCTCCGACCGCTCGACTGCTCCCGGCGTCGCAGCGGCGTCCGCCTCCCTGCTCCAAGCGCTGCTTCGACCACGGACCGCTCCAGGGCTCCTGCGGGAGCTCTGGGCGCTTCCGTCGCGCCCCGCGCGCGCGCCTAGCGATCGCGCTTCGGCCCGCCGCTCACCGGGTCGCGCGTGGAGCGGACGCCGAGCTTGAGCCGGCGCATCACGGCGTGCTTCTGCCGCTCCTTGTAGCGGGCGTGGCTCGCCTCGCCGACCTCGTTCGCCGCCTCGGTCTCGCGGTCGATGAGCTGGAACTCGCAGAGAACGAAGATGATCGGCCCGAGCGCCCAGGCCGCGGGCGGCGCCATGTCGAGGATCTCGGCGGGGAGGCGCACCGGCAGATCCACGACGAAGTGGATCACGCGGTAGCTCCGATCGCTGAAGCTGTTGTCGCCGGCCGTCAGCCCGTCGTCGACGTCGGTCTGCAGCGCCTCGAGCATCGGCAGGAGGAAGGGACGCGTCTCGCAGTAGCTCCGGAACCGCAGGATCGTGTTGGTGCTCTCGCCGGGCACCACGTAGTTGAACGGGAACAGGCGCTCGGAGAGGTACAGGAGGACGGGGAGCAGATCGTCCACGGTGCGGCAGACGATGCGGAAACGGAGCTTGTCGTAGATGGCCGCCGCGGTCGTGTCGGTCTTCGAGAGCAGCTTCGTGTAGAGCGAGTCCTTGTTCTTCCGTCCGCCGATGAACTCGGTGATCGGGAAGCCCGCCGCGAGCATGCCGCCGATCACCCGGTAGACCTTCTCCTCGACGAGGTGGAAGACGTCCTGGTCCGACATCGGGATCGAGAAGAGGAGCTCGCGCCCGGCCAGGTGATGGATGATGTGCATCGCCTTGAGGATCGTGCAGGCGCAGAGCTGACGGTGGCCCTTGCCCGAGGCGAGCATCAGGATCTCCTCGACCGACGCGCGCGCGACAGGGCTCGGGATCGGGAACTCGAAGTGGCGGCGCAGGTACGCGACCGCCTCGTTCTTGACGCTCTCGAGGTGGGCGCGATCTCCCGGCTCGTCCGGCCGGAACTCCTGCGCAAGGAGGAGCTCGCGCGCGGCCTGCTCGCTGTCGAGGTTGAGCCTCCGCCAGTCGATGACGGACTCGCCGCGCAGGATGAGGTGCACGGACTCGAGGTCCATGAGCGTGAACTCTTCGAGCCGCTTGAGTCGGCCGACGGAGGCGTCGTGCGTCATGACCTCACGCTCCCCGAGCGGTAGCGCCAGGGTCGCCGGCCGCCCGGGGAACCGTCGCGTCGACGTGCAGCAGGCGGCCGCTGGGAGAGAAAGTCAGGAGACAGGGGCGTTCGGCGGGGCAGGGCGAGAGCTCGGGGTGCGACCGAGCGACAGGGTGCCGAGGAAGATGCCGATCGTCAACGCGACGACGGTAGCGTGGCCGAGGTAGGCGCCACTGCAACCAATGGCAGCAAACGGGGCGAGCGCAGCCAGATACCACGGGGTGATCCTCATCGGTTCTCCTTCTCCGCCTCCAGCGACACTGTACGAGCCGCTTGGTCGCTCCCTTCGAGGGGGCACCACGATGCATCACGGTCGTCCCGGACAGAGCGTGTAAGTCGTTGTAGGATAAGGTGCCACGCCCTGCTTTTGCGGGCCAAGAAGTAGCGGCTTCGGGGGGAACGCATCAAGGGAATTCGTTCTCACTTTCCATTCCCACTCGAACTGCCGGCGCTGGATGCAAGAATAGCTCAACGAAAACAATGACTTGGTTTTGAAGTCGGAGCTGTTGCATCAGGGGTGGAGCGCGGTCCGCCGGACGCGAGGTAGTGCCTGAGGGACACGCCGCCAACTCACGGCCCTGCCTGGCTTGTCAGTTTCCGGGAGTCAACGGTCTCGTGCGCCAGCCGACCACGGTTGTGCAGTGGCATCCGTCCAGCTCGAGCGGAGGGCCGTTCAGCGTACGGGGAACGTGATCCGGGACGCGTCGCCGAGCGTTACCGCCCGGCTCGTGACGTCGCGCCCGCGCGTCCTGCCCACCGCGATCTCCATCTGGTAGACGCCGTCAGGGAGCCGCACCTTCGTGAGGACGGCCCGCGGCGCCGTCCCCTCGGCGAAGCGCCACGAGCTGCCATGGACCGGCGCGACGTCGGCCGCGCCGTCCGTAGAAGACCGGTCCGACCAGGTCACGTCGAGCTGCACGACGGTCGACGCGTCGTCGAGGCGCAGCTCGATCTCCCGCTCCTCGGGGAGCCCCTTGAAGAGGGCGCTTCCCGCGAGCAGCACGCCGGCGACGAGGATCGCAGGGGCGAGGCGCTTCATCCAGACGGGCCGCGGGGCCGGCTCGACCTGCGCTTCGTCCGTGACCTGCGCTTCGTCCGGATCGGGGTCGCGTTGTGCCTGAGGAGGCGAGCTCATGGGCTTCAGCGGGCGGCGCGCTTCGTGCGGATCCGCTTCACCAGGCCGTCGATGACCTGCTGCGGCAGATCGAAGGCGGGCATCTTGTTCTTGCCCTTCCTGATCGTCTCCGCCATCTGCGCGTCGGTCACCCGCTCTTGCCACGCCGCGTCGGTCAGGTCGGGGGCGCGGACCATCGGACCCTGCGGTCCGTCGCCGCGGCCGGCCCTCCCGTGGCAGCTCGAGCAGTTCCGCTGCCAGGCGAGCTCGATGAGCCCCGGATCGGTCTCGTTCGAGGCGACGGGTCGAGCGGCGACCTTGCCGCCCTGGTTCTCGTTGGGGCTCGGCGGATCGTGATCGGCCGGCGTCCATTCGCGGACGTCGCCCGGCCCGGGATCGCAACCGAGGAGGCCGACGAAGAGGACGGCGGCGCCAAGGAGGCGACCGAGGGGCATGTCGTGGCGTCTCCGCATGTCGTGGAGGACTACGGATAGTGAAGATGGTGGGGGAGGCAAGAAAGAAGGACGAGGGGACGGAATCGGCCGCCGGCGCACCACGAAACGGCGCTGCGCGCCGGCGGGGTCGATCAGCGGTCAGCGCGCCGAGCGCGCGGCGTGCGCGCGCCGAGCGCACGCGCGCCGTCCGATGCGCGCCCGGCGGAGCGCGTCACTTGCAGGGATCGCCGGCGACCTTGCCGCCGCCGTCCACCGGCTGCTTGTCGACCGCCTTGCCCTCGACGGCCGCGATGAAGAACCCGGTGCGGCGGTTCTGGGCCTTGCCGTCGGGCGTGTTGTTGTCGGCGACCGGCTTGGACTCGCCGAAGCCGACGGCGATGAAGCGCTTGCAGTCGTGGCCCTTCGCGACGAGCCAGCGGGCGACCGACATGGCGCGCTTCTCCGACAGGGTCTGGTTCAGCGCGTCGTCGCCGTCCGAGTCGGTGTGGCCCTCGATGCGGAGCAGGCTGACGTCCTTCCGCTGGTTCAGGAAGTCGTCGACGATGCTGAGGACCTCGTCGCTCTCGGGCAGGAGCTTGTCGCTGTTCGTCTCGAAGACGACCGGCCCGGGCAGCTCGACCTGGTTGCCCTTCAGCTTGAAGGTCATCTTGAAGCGCGGGCGGGGCTTCTTCTGCTCCTTCGGCGGCTCGGGCTTCGGCTCCTCGGGGGGGGGCGGAGGCGGGGCCGGCTCCTTGCTGCCGGAGTTGAACGAGGCGCTGGCCGTGCAACCCGTCGTCACGGCGGCAGTGCCAACCATCATCACGGCGCACAGAACGGAAGCGACGTATCTACGCATGGACGTTGTTCTCCTCTGAGGGCACGAGCCAGGGCTCGCGTCGGCAACCCGCCGGGCTGACGCGCTTGGACGGCAGCTCGCCATGAATCTTCACCGCCGTCGGGCATTTGCGTGGTGGACGCATCGAAGCGACGCCCGCCTTCTAGCGAAAAGTCAGGACGAACGAAACCGGGAAGAGGTCGCCGCCGTGGACCCGTGCAGGCGGACGGACCGGCAAAAGACGCTGCCGAGGCCGCTCTCGCTGCGCGTGTACCCTGGACGGGCGGGGTCGTTCCTAGAGACGCTCGCAGGGCGCGCGATGGCTCATGGGCGAGCACGATCTTCGCGAACCACGTGAACGAACGTGAATGTCGCAAACGGCGCGAGCGCCGCGAAGGACGGGAACGGACCGAGCAGCGTGAGCCGCTCGCGCGTCACAGGCGGTTGGAGGGATGGCGGAGGGCACCCGCGGGGTGCCCCAGGGAAGGGCCCGCGGAGCCCTGAGCGAGGGCTCCGGAGCGTCGTGCTCAAGAGAAGGGTTCGAGAGCGCGCCCGTGCTCAGCCTCCGCTTCCGCCCGCGCCACCTGCGCCACCCGTACCTCCGCCGCCCGCGGCCTCACCGCCTGCGCCTTCACCGCCCGCGCCCGCGCCGCCCGCGCCTCCACCGCCCCCGCCTTCGCCCGCTTCCCCACACGGCACGCCGGTCGTCGTGGCAGGGGGCGCGATCTCGCCGAGCTGGACCTGCTTTGCCGTGAACCCGATGCCGATGGAGATGGCATCGCACTCCTGGCTCGGATCCTGGCTGCCATCCTTCAGGATGTCCGAGGCGCGGCGGACCTGGTCGAGGATCGTCTCGATCCCCGAGCCCTCGCAGACGCCCGGCTGGACGGCGCCGATCACGCTGCGCAGCTCTTCGGCGAGGACGGCCGTCTCGAGCACGCCCGCGATCGTGCCTTTGACAACCGACTTGTGATCGGGCGCGAGATCCATCGCGATCCGGACGTTGCGGATCGTGAGGCCGATCGTGGTGCCCGAGAAGGTCAGGTTCAGCTTGAAGCTGACCTGGGACTCCGGGCCCGACACCCACGTGTTGTCGACGACGTAGCTGGCCGGGAACACGACCTTGGCGCTCTCGATGTCCTGCGCGTCCTCGAGCAGCTCCGGGACGACGGGCCACTTGTCGCTCCCGTTCCACACGGGCGCCGCGCCGAGCGTGGCGCCGCCGTAGAGCTTCGCCGTGAGGGGGTTGTACGACGGCTGGTCGCCGAGGCCGTCGAGCTTGAAGATCACCGTGAAATCACCGTTGGCGATCGCGTCGGTGACCCGGGTCGACGGGTCGGCCAGGAAGGTGGAGATGAGGCTGACGAGCTTGTTTCCGAAGGAGTTGTCGATGCCGTTGGCGCCGTCCGGATACACGTCGGAGGGGGAGGCGCCGTCGGCCGGCCTGCACAGGTCCTGCGATACGGTGCTGGACACCTTGCCGTCGAGGTTGAAGCCGTACTGCTTCCAGCTCCCGGCCGCCTTCTTCCCGTCGCGATCGGTGTCACCGAGGAAGAGCCGGTCGATGCCGAACGCGACGCCCTCGCCGTCGCCGGGCTGCGCCGGTCCAGGCGGAGGAGGCTGACCGGGGGCGGGGACGACGACGTCTTCCACAGGATCCGCAGGATCGGAGCCGCACCCGGCAACAGACAGGAGCGCCGTCGCAAGATAAACCGCGACGGCGATACGGGAATGACGCATCATCGACCTCACTTTCTGGAAACCCCACCCCGGATCAGGCAAGTGCTCTCAAGCGCGAGCACATGCTAGCGCCGGCCTGCGCGCCTCATCAAGGGCGATCCCCGCTGCGCAATGCGCTATATGTGAGCGCGAAAGCAAGCGCTGGTCGGTCGCCCAGATACCTGTCAATTCCGTCTTTCGTGTTCCCTGATTACCGGCCTTTCCCGATTCGCCCCGCCATGAGAAGCCACCTGGAAGCCTGCTGTGACCGCTGAGTTCATCCACCTCCACGTGCATTCGCAGTACTCGCTCCTCGACGGCGCGCTGCGCATCAAGGACCTGGCCGCGCGCGCCAAGTCGCTGGGAATGCGGGCCGTCGCCCTGACCGACCACGGGAACATGTTCGGGGCGATTCAGCACTACAAGGCCTGCAAGGACCAGGGCATCGGCGCGATCATCGGCTGCGAGGTGAACGTCGCGCGGAGCTGGGGCGCGTCCGCGGGGCAGGTGTCGCGCTCGGGCGTGGACGAGACGCCGGTCGATCACCTCGTGCTGCTCGCGACGTCCGAGGAGGGCTACAAGAACCTCGTCCGCATCGTCTCGAAGGGGCACGTCGATCCGGCGAGCGGGCTCGCGCCGAGCGTACGGCTCGACATGGTCGCGCAGCACAGCGCGGGGCTCATCGGCCTGACCGGGTGCATGGGCGGCGTGGTCGCCCAGCGGATCCTCGAGCAGGGCGAGGACGAGGGGCGCGAGGCGCTCAGCCGGCTCAGGGACTGCTTCGCGCCGGGCAGCCTGTATGTCGAGCTGCAGGACCACGGGCTGGTCGAGCAGTCGGTGCTCAACGGGATCCTGGCGCGCGCGGCGGGGGACCTGGGCTTGCCGCTGGTCGCCACGAACGACGCGCACTTCGGCGCGCGCGAGGACGGCGAGGGGCAGCTCTACTTGTCCTGCATCGCGGCCAACCGGACGTTCGCGGAGGCGAGCGACGCGCACCACGG
Organism: Sorangium sp. So ce176; assembly: GCF_051519835.1. NCBI lineage: Bacteria > Pseudomonadati > Myxococcota > Polyangiales > Polyangiaceae > Sorangium > Sorangium sp. So ce176. The sequence continues at coordinate 5,068,185 of NZ_CP150371.1, read as the reverse complement.
CAGCTTCGAGATGTTCCTCAAGCCCGCCGACGAGATGACGCACCTCTTCCGCGGCTACCCGGAGGCGGTCCGGTCGACGCTCGAGATCGCCGAGCGGTGCTCGGCGCTGAAGCTGAAGCTCGGCAAGCCGATGCTGCCGACGTTCCCGCTGCCGAGCGGGTTCGCCGACACCGGGTCGTACTTCCGGCACGTGGCGCACGAGGGGCTCACGAAGCGGCTCGCCCAGATCGCGCGGACCGGCCGGAAGGTGGATGAGGCTGTCTACCGGGCGCGGCTCGACATCGAGCTGAACGTCATCGTGCAGATGGACTTCCCGGGCTACTTCCTCATCGTCTGGGACTTCATCAAATACGCCAAGGATCACGGCATCCCGGTCGGGCCGGGCCGCGGATCGGGCGCGGGCTCGCTCGTGGCCTATGCGATGGAGATCACCGATCTCGATCCGCTCCCGTACAACCTGCTGTTCGAGCGCTTCCTGAACCCGGAGCGCGTCAGCATGCCCGACTTCGACGTCGACTTCTGCATGGACCGGCGCGACGAGGTCATCTCGTACGTCACGAAGAAGTACAGCAAGGAGGCGGACAAGCCCTCCGTCGGGCAGATCGCGACGTTCCACGAGCTCAAGGCGCGGAGCGTGATCAAGGACGTCGCCCGGGCGATGGCGTTCCCCGCGAACGAGGCGCAGAAGATCGCGAGCCTCATCCCGCAGAAGAGCCCGGGGATCATGTACACGATCCCCGAGGCGCTCGACATCGAGCCGAAGCTCAAGGCGCTCAAGGAGAGCGACCCCACGGTCGCGGAGCTCCTGAAGCAGGCGCAGAAGCTCGAGGGCCTGACGCGGCACGCCGGCATGCACGCCGCCGGCGTCGTGATCAGCGAGGGGCCGCTCTGGGATCACGTCCCGTGCTTCAAGAACGGCGAGCAGCTCGTCACGCAGTACTACAAGGACGACGCCGAGCTGGCCGGCCTCGTCAAGTTCGACTTCCTCGGGCTGAAGACGCTCACCGTCATCGACATCGCCGTCAAGCTCGTGAACGCGCGGCCGGACATCGCCGCGAAGGAGGGCGCGCGGTTCGACGTGAACACGGTGCCGCTCGACGACACCGCCACGTACGCGCTCCTCCAGTCGGGCGAGACCACCGGCGTGTTCCAGCTCGAGTCGAGCGGCATGCAGCAGCTCTTCAAGGACCTCAAGCCGGACGCCTTCGAGGACATCGTCGCCGCCGTGGCGCTCTACCGGCCCGGGCCGCTCGGCACCGGCATGGTGAAGGACTTCGTCGACTGCAAGCACGGCCGCAAGCCGATCGAGAAGATGCACCCGCTCGTCGACGAGCTCCTCAAGCCGACGTACGGCGTCATCGTCTACCAGGAGCAGGTCATGCAGATCGCGCAGCAGCTCGCGGGCTACACGCTCGGCGGCGCCGACCTGCTCCGGCGCGCCATGGGCAAGAAGAAGCCCGAGGAGATGGCGAAGCAGAAGGCGACGTTCGTCGACGGCTCGCTGAAGAACGGCGTGAAGGCGGAGGACGCCGAGCGCATCTTCGGGCTCCTCGAGTACTTCGCTGGATACGGCTTCAACAAGAGCCACTCGGCCGCGTACGCGCTGCTCACGTACCAGACGGCCTACCTGAAGGCGCACTACCCGGTCGAGTTCCTGTGCGCGCTCATGACGGCCGACCGCGACAAGATCGAGAAGGTCGTGCGGATCATCGCGGAGGGGCGCGCGTGGGGGGTCGAGATCCTGCCGCCCGAGATCAACGAGTCCAAGACGGACTTCACCGTCGTCTACAGCGCGAAGCCGGGGACGAACGGCAAGCGCGTGACCGGCACGCGGCGCGGCGGCTCGCGGGTTCGGGACCCGTACGACCCGAAGATCCGCTTCGGGATGGGGGCGATCCGCGGCGTCGGCGAGTCGGCCCTCGAGGCGGTCCTCGAGGCGCGGGAGGCGGGCGGCGCGTTCTCGGATCTGTTCGACTTCGCCGAGCGCGTCGATCCGCGGCGGGTCAACAAGGGGGTGTTCGAGGCGCTCGTGCAGTGCGGCGCGTTCGACGCGAGCCTGCAGGCGCGGGGCATCTCACGGGCGCGCGCGTTCGCCGGGATCGACCGGGCGCTCGAGCGCTCGCGCAGCGCGAGCAAGGAGCGGAACAGCGCGCAGATCGGCCTGTTCGCGGCGGTCGCGTCCAAGAACGAGGTGCGGCTCGACGACTACCCGATGGCGGAGGACTGGGACCTGCGCGAGACGCTCTCGCGCGAGAAGCAGTCGCTCGGGTTCTACGTCTCGGGGCACCCGCTCGATCGGTACGGCGTGGACATGAACCGCTTCGACGTGACAGCGGTGAGCGCGCTGGCCAGCATGGACCCGTGGTCCAGGGTGCGCGTCGGCGGGATGGTCGAGGGCTACCGCGAGCGCATCTTCAAGGGAGGCGGCGGCAAGATCGCGTTCTTCGTGCTCGAGGACACGTCGGGCCGGGTCGAGGTCAAGGTGCGCGAGAAGCAGATCGAGGCCTTCGGCGAGCTCCTGAACCGGGGCGAGCCGGTCCTGATCTCGGGGAAGGTCAGCTTCCCGATGGTGGAGGAGGGCGCCGAGGAGGCCGAGTCCGCGCCGCGCGAGCCGACCCTCCTGCTCGACGAGGTGCAGCCGCTGTCCGACGCGATCCTCGCGCAGACCCGGAGCGTGGCGATCACGCTGAAGTCGCGCATCGCCAGGCGCGAGCACATCGACAGGCTCGGGGCGCTCCTGCGGGCGAGCCCGGGCGTGTGCCCGGTGCAGCTCGTGATCCAGCTCGACGACGGGGCGGAGGCGGTGCTGTCGTTGGGGCGCGATCTCCGCGTCGAGCCGAACGACGCCATGCTCGGGCGGCTCGAGAAGCTGTTCGGCGAGAAGGTGGCCGAGCTCAGGTAGCCGGCTCGCCCGCGCCCGCCTGCTCGGCGGCCCGCGCGAGGGCGCCGAGCTTGGCCTCCGCGTCGCCGCGATCGCCCTGGTGCTTGAGCAGGACGCCGAGCGTGTCGCGGGCGACCTCCGGGGTGATCGCGCGCTTGCCGAGCAGGAGCAGCGCGCGGGCCCAGTCGATCGTCTCGCTGATGGCGGGGGATTTCCGCAGGTCCATGGCCCGCAGGGCGCCGACGAACGCCACGATCTGCGCGGCGAGGCGGGGCTCGATGCCGGGGAGCGCGATCTTCAGGATCGCCACCTCGCGCGACGGCGGCGGGTAGTCCAGGAACGCGTGCAGGCAGCGGCGGCGCAGCGCCTCGGTCATCTCGCGGGTCGCGTTCGTCGTGAGCAGGACGAGCGGCGGGTGCGCGGCGCGGACCGTGCCGAGCTCGGGGATCGTGACCTGCATCTCCGAGAGCACCTCGAGCAGGAACGCCTCGAACTCCGGATCGGCGCGGTCGACCTCGTCGATGAGGAGGACGACAGGCGCGGCGCTCCGCAGCGCCGCGAGGAGCGGGCGCGCGATCAGAAAGTGCTCGCTGAAGAACGACGCCTCGCTCCCCGCGATGGCGCGCGCGGCCTCGGAGAGGCTCGCCGCGCCGGCGATCTCCTTCGCGACGGCGTCGCGCAGAAGCTGCGTGTAGAGCATCTGCTTCGCGTAGTCCCACTCGTACAGCGCCTTCGCCTCGTCGAGCCCCTCGTAGCACTGGAGCCGGATGACCTTGCGGCCGAGCGCCTCGGCCGCGGCGCGGGCGAGGTCGGTCTTGCCGACGCCCGCCGGCCCCTCGAGCAGGAGCGGCCGGTGCATCCGCAGGGCGAGCCATAGCGCGAGCGACGTCGCCGGATCGGAGATGTAGCGGGCCGCCGCGAGGCGCGCGTCGAGCTCGTCCGCCGAGGCCGGGGTGTCGTCGCGGGCGCCGCGCGCGGCGGGCGCGCCGCCGTCGTGATCCGGAGGGAGCGTCACGGCGGGACGGTAGCACGCCCCGCGCGGCAGCCCGATGACATGGCGCGCCAGCGGCCCGTCGTGGCCGCCCTCCGGGCGGTGGGTTAGAAATCGCGACGATGACGGAAGAGCACCATTCCCTCGTGCGCGTCGACGCGACCGGCACGGTTCACCCCGTCGACCTGGACGCGAGCAAGCGCCTGCGCGCGCGGCAGGGGGTGTTCCAGCTCCTGCCGTCGCCGGACCACCTCGTCGTGATGCGCCACGTGGGCAACGAGGCGCCGCGCGATGAGGCGCCGCGCGACGCGGGGGCCGGCGCGGCCCTCCGGCTCGCCGGGCAGATCACGGGGCCGGGCGCGCTGTGCGACGTCGTGTCCCTCATCGGGCAGGCAGGGTGGCGCGGCGAGCTCGTCGTGATCGACGGCGCTGCGAGCCGGTCGCTGTTCTTCGAGCCCGGCAACGCGGTCGCCGCGCGCTCCAGCGTCGAGGGCGACCGCATCGGCGAGGTGCTCTACCGTTATGGCGCGCTCTCCCGCGAGCAGGTCGACGCGACGCTCGCCGCCGCCGCGCCGGACGCGCGCTTCGGGGAGGTGGCGGTGAAGCTCGGCTTCGTGTCGCGCGAGCGGCTGTACCAGCTCCTCAGCGCCCAGGCGGAGGAGATCGCCTACCGGGTGCTCCTCGCGGGGGAGGGGATGTTCTACTTCCTCGCGGGCTTCGACGAGGAGCAGCTCGCGCGCCGCCAGAACCTCCCCGTGCACGCGCTGCTCCTGGAGGCGGTGCGCCGCATGGACGAGATGCGCTACTTCCGCGAGCGGATCCCGTCGGACCAGCACGTGCCCGCGCGCGTACCGGACCGCGGCGCGCCGCCCCCGGAGCTCCGCGCTGTGTACGACGCGGTCGACGGCCAGCGCTCGGTCGCGGACGTGGCGCGCGCGCTCGGGCAGGGGGAGTTCGAGGCGACGCGGGCGCTCTTCCAGCTCGCGCAGTCCGGCCGGATCGTGGTGCGCGCGCCGGGGCCGACGGGCGCCGCGGCCGGCATCGCGCTCTTCAACGAGGCGATCGCGTCGATCCACGCCGCCGTCGACGCGGCCCAGCGGGGCGACGAGGTGCGGTGGCAGCTCGCCGCGTTCGTCGCGGGCGCGGGGATCTACGACGCGCTCTTCCGCGGGGCGGGGCCGGCCGCGGACGGGACTTTCGATCCCGTGCGGCTCGTCGAGAACGCGGCGCTCATCGTCGGGCCCGAGCCGGCCGAGGCGACGCTCTCGCAGCGGCTGTACGAGTACGTCTCGTTCGCCATGTTCGTCGCGGAGCCGTGCCTGCGCCTCTCGCCCGAGGGCGTCCCGCTCTCGAAGCGCAGCGACAACCAGCCCCCGCTGTCGAGGCGCGTCGCCGAGCTCGTGGGCCCGCTCGCGTCGAAGTAGCTAGCCGATCGGCGCGGCGAGGATCTCCGCGGCCAGGAGGTCGAGGCGCGGCGCGGCGCGATCGGGGCAGGGGAGATCGGCCTCGCCCCGGAGCGGGCACAGCTCGCAGCGGCGTCGATCGAGGAGCAGCCCCGCCCGCATGCCCGCGGCGCGCGCGGCCGCCACGTCGCTCGGCGCGTCGCCGATCATCCAGCTCGCCGCGACGTCGAGATCGAGATCGCGCGCGATCGACGTGAGCATGCCCGGCATCGGCTTCCTGCACGCGCAGGGGCCGATCAGCGCGGGATCGCCGCCCGGGCCGCCCTCGGGGTGATGCGGGCACGCCGCGAGCGCCGCGATAGCGACGCCCGCCTCGCGCAGCCCGTCGACGAGCGCGCGGTTCGTGCGCTCGATCGCCGCCCAGGGGACCTGCCCCTTCGCGGCGCCGGGCTGGTTGGTCGCGATCGCGAGCAGGAACCCCGCGTCGGACAGGCGCCGCAGGCCCTCGATCACGCCGGGCAGGACGCGGATCTGGTCCGGGTGAAACGCCGTCACGACAACGCCGAGCTCGGGATCGCGCACCACGTCGATGAGGGTGCCGTCGCGGTCGAGCACGATCCCGCGCCTCGCCACGCGGCGCTCAGCTCTCGGCCACGAGCTGCAGGAGCCGCTCGCAGATCAGGTGGTGGTAGACCTCGTGGAAGCCCTCCACGTGCGGCGTCGACGTGTAGCCGGCCCGCGTCCTCGGCACGACAACGCTGGCGTCGGCCATCTGGCGCAGGGCGCCGCCGTCGTAGCCGACGAGCGCGACCACCTTGGCGCCGGACCGCTTCGCGAAATCCGCGGCGGCCACGAGGTTCTGCGACCAGGGGCCGGCGCGGTCGGCGCCCGAGCCGCCGTGCACGCTCAGGCACACGAGGACGTCGCCCGCGACGAGGCGGCCGTCGAGCTGCTCGAGGAAGATGCGGTTGAAGCCGACGTCGTTGGTGAGGGCGCTGAGGAGGGCGGCGTTGTCGCAGAGCGATGTGCACTTGAAGCGACGCTTGCCTTCGACCCACGTGAACTTGGCGATATCGCACGCGAGGTGGCTCGCGTTGGCGGCGGAGCCGCCGTTGCCGCACGTGTAGATGGTGCGATCGTTCCGGTACGCCTCGAAGAGGATCTCGATGACCCGAGCCATGTCGTCAGGGCTCGTCGCGAGGGCGATCTCGGCCGTCTCGCGAAGGTACTTTTCCACGAAGTCGTGCGTGCGCTGCGGCATGGTCGATCTATAGCCAGAGTCCCGCAAAAATGCCCAGCGCGCGGCGCACCGCCGCGCCCGCTCACGACCGGTGCAGGTTCGCGACGATGCGCGCGCCGTCGAGATCGAAGCGGAACCGCAGCACGCGCAGGCCCCGCGCGGCGAGCGCCTCCAGCACCCGGCGCTTCTCCGTCGGGCGCACGTAGAACATGAAGAAGCCGCCGCCCCCGGCGCCCATCAGCTTGCCGCCGAGCGCGCCCGCGCCCCGCGCGAGCTCGTAGATCTCGTCGAGGACATCGTCGGTCATCTTGGAGGCGAGCTTACGCTTCTGCGTCCAGTGGGCGTGCAGGAGCTCTCCGTAGTCGTCGATCCGGCCCGTGACGAGGATGCGGTGCACGTCGCGGCCGATCTCCTTGATGCGGTGCATCCGCTCGACAACGTCGGGCTCGAGGTCGTGCAGCCGCCGCCCCTGCTCCGAGAGCACGACCCTGGCCGGCCGCTCGATGCCGCTCCACACGATGAGCAGGTTGCTCTCGAGCTCGTCCAGCACCTCGTCGCGGACCGGGAGGGGCTCGACGTGGACCGAGCCGTCCGGGGAGAACGTGAACGCGGTGAGGTTGCCGTAGGCGGCGATGTACTGATCCTGCTTGCCGATCGGCTCGCCGAGGCGCTCGATCTCGATGGCGCACGCCTCGCGGGCGAGCTGCTCGGACGAGACGAAGTCGCGCCTGTACGTGTGCAGGGCGTTGAGGAGCGCGACAGTGAACGAGCTCGACGAGCCCAGGCCCGAGTTCGCGGGCAGATCCGCGACGCTCGTGAGCTCGATCGAGTGCTCGATTCCCGTCATCCGGAGCGCCTCCCGGAAGATGGGGTGCTCGATCCTGTCGACCGAGGGGACGATTTCGGTCTTGGAGTAGGCGAGGCGGATGTCGCGGTGGAAGCGCTTGTTGGCGGTGACGTAGATGTACTTGTCGATGGCGGCCGACACGAGATAGCCGCCGAAGCGGTCGGAGTAGGCCGGCAGATCGGTCCCGCCGCCGCCGAGCGAGAAGCGGACCGGGGCGCGAGAGACGATCATCCCTGCTCCTCCTCGGCGCCCCCGAGGGCGGCCTCGAGGTCGCGCAGGCCCTGCGCGGAGCCGATCTCGTGGAAGCGCTCCGCGGCGGCGAGCGCTCGCAGGCGGCCGCGCGCGGCGAGGTCGCGCTGCACCGCATCGAAGCCGAGCGGCGCGCCCGTCGGCAGCGCCTCGATGACCTCGCGGCGGAGCGCGGTGGCGCCGTAGTCGATGTGGTCGAGGGCGGGGTCCGGCGGGGCGCCCGGTCGCCGCTTCTCGTAGCGCGCCACCCGATCGCCCGAGACAGCTGTGTTCGACGCGTCGAACCGGCCCTCGTTCCGGTACACGGCCATCGTGCCGAGCGCGTCGGGGTGCGCGCAGAGGTCCCTGAGCGGCGCCAGATAGTCGAAGGGGAGGTAGGAGTCGCCGTAGGTCATGAGGAACACAGGGGCCAGGTGGGGCAGCGCGCGGCGCAGCGCGCCGGCCGTGCCCAGGAGCGCGGGGCCGTCATCGGTGTAACGGAGCGGCAGCCCCGCGAACCGGTCGCCCATGGCCGCCCGGATGGCGTCGCCGAGGTGACCCACACAGAGAACTACCTCGCCGAAGCCCGCGGCGGCGAGCCGATCGAGGAGCCACGCCCCGAACGGCCTGCCGGCCACGGGGAGGAGGAACTTCGGCGTGCGCTCCGTCCGCGGGCGCATCCGGGTGCCGAGCCCGCCGGCGAGGATCACGGCTTGAGGAGGCGAGGCGTCGGCGCGCACGAGCGGGACGTACCACAGACGACGCCCGCTTTCGGCGCGCCTCGGGCGCGGCGGCGGGCGGCCCGAAGAAATCGCCGCCACAAACTGTACGGTAGTTCAGCTACTGAACTAAGGTCGGTGCCATGACGAACAAGGACCTCGCTCCGCATCTTCTCCGGACACTGGCTGCCCTCCAGAGCGAGGGCAAATCAGTGACCCTCGAAACATTGACCACGGCGCTTCAGGTGCGGCGGACCGACGTCCGCCAGGCGATCACCGCCCTGCACCGCGAGGGCTACCTCGACGCCCTCCGGATGCGGCTGACGCTCCGCGGGCTTGCCCTCGGCGCGGCGTTCGCGGCGGCGCCGCTCCGCCCGCTGCGCCGCGCGCCGCTCCGCGCGGTCAAGGCGGCTTGAGCACCACAGGACCCCCGGGACGGCCGGTACCAGCGGCAAATCAACCTCTGCCAGGCGCGCGGACGCCAGGCGTACCCGCCGCGCCCCGAGATGATTTGTCGATGAGCTTCAGATCCTGCCAGCATTTCATTTGGTAGAGCGGCAAATTCACACCGGACGCGCGTCGCTCCGCGAGGCCTCGAGCGCGGAGGTCGCGGGCGTCGACCGGCGCGTGAAATGTCCGGGTTTCTCCGGCCAATGCGCGCTTCTGCGCGTCGAAGACGTTGACATTCCGAGGGATTCATGAGACGGCGGCTGCGTGATATCCGATGTCGAGATCGAGAATGAGATTCGCGCTTTGGTGGCCGCGTTCCTGGAGGGCATGAGAGCGCTGGCCCGCAAGGCCGTCATCCAGAACGCCGCGCAGTACCTGGAAGTCGACATCAAGGCCGCAGGGATATCGACCGGGCCCGCCGCGACTCCCCCCAAGCCGGGCCGCAAGGCCGAACGCGCGCCCGCGCCGGCGAAGGTCCGCCCGGCTGCGCCGGCCCGCAGCGCGCCTTCGCGCAAGGCCCCGGCGCGCGCCGCCGCAGCCCCCTCGCGCAAGAAGGCGGCCCCGGCGCGGAAGGCGAAAAGCGCCGCCCGCCCGGCGGTCGCGCCGGCGAAGGGTCGTCGCGCCGCCGGCGCCGCGAGCCCCCGGACGCCCGCCGTCTCGGCCGGCGAGAAGCGGGCCGAGCAAGCGGGCCCGGTGAACGCGACCAGCCCGGAGAACGCGCCGTCCGGGATCCCCGAGAACGAGATCGCCGAGGCGCTGCTCGCCCATGTGGAGATCGAGCCGGGGCAGGGGATCGACGACCTTGCGCTGGCGATGGGGACCCCCGCAGCCGACCTCCAGGAGCCGATCAAGAAGCTCCTCGAGGAGAACAAGATCACCGAGGAGCTGCGCCAGGGTCAGGCCTCGTACTACCCGACCTGAGCGACACCGACGTGCCTGCGATCCGGGCATGAGCGTTGCCTGATGCTGCGCGCGACGGAGGCTGCGGCCGGTCGGCCCGTGTCCGGCGCTGGAGCGGTCGCAGCGCGCAGCGTCGGAAGCGCGCAGCGCCGGAGGTGCATCGCGTCGGGCAAGCGACGAGCGGGCCGCGCGACCTACACCCGAGCGGGCACAGGCATGTCCAGCGGGTCGGCTGCCGGACCCGGCGTCACCGTCGCCGCGTACTCGACGCGGGGGCGGGGCCCCGGTAACCTGCCCTTCCAGGCTCTTCCCGGATGACTCCCGCGCACGAACAGATTCTGAACGTCCTGCTCGGCTATCTCTCGGCGATGAATGCGGAGGGAGTCCTGCTGCGGGCCATGCGCGAGGCGGAGATCCAGCCGGAGAAGTTCTCGCTCGAGGATCTCCCCGACATCATTCCGAGCATCGAGCGCCGGGCCCGCCTCTATGTCGATCCGGGGCGGCTCGGGCGGCTCAAGTCGGAGATCGCGGCGATGGGCGGCGATCGGCCGTCGCGGCGCTCCAAGATCATGGCCATCCACATGGAGGCCGACATCAGCGAGGCGCGCCTCAACGCCAAGGCCGTTTGCGACGCCGCCGGCGCAAAGAGCTTCACCTCGCACAAGGTCGCCACCATCGTCAGCGAGCTCGCCCGGAACATCGTCCACTATACCCCTGGCGGGACGATCGAGATCGCCGTCCAGCGCGACAGCCCGGTCCGCTTCGTCATCGTCGCTGTGGACGAGGGCAACGGCATCCAGAACCTGCAGGAGATCCTCGCCGGGCGCTACAAGAGCAAGACCGGGATGGGCCGCGGCCTCATCGGCGTCAAGCGGCTGGCCGATCGCTTCCAGATCGACTCGGGACCGAAGGGCACGCGGGTGGAAATCGAGGTCTACCTGTGAAGGTCGCCGTGGAGTACGCCATCCTGCCCAAGGACGGGGAGCGGGTCAGCGGCGACGCCGCCTTCGTGCGCGCCGGGGAGGACGGGTGTCTCTTCGCGGTGATCGACGCCCTGGGCCACGGCGAGCACGCGGCGGCCGCGGCGCGCGTCGCGCTCGAGGCGCTCGCCGAGTCGCCACAGGGCGAGGACTTCCGCGCCGTCATCGATCGACTCCACGCCCGGCTCCGCGGGACCCGCGGCGCCGCCGGGATGATCTGCCGCTTCCGGGAGGGGCGGCTCCAGGGCTGCGGCGTCGGCAACGTCGAGCTCCTGTCCCACGGCACGCGCGTGCAGTGGCTCCAGAGCCCGGGCATCCTCGGCGGCTCGCTGGGGAAGATCCGCATCTTCGACGCGCAGCTCGCGCCGGGCGACCGGCTCGCCCTCGTCTCCGATGGCGTCTCGCCCCGCTTCGATCTCTCGCTGTTTCGTGGAGTGAAGGCCGCGGAGGTCTGCCGCACCCTCATGAACCGACACCGGCGCTCGCACGACGATTCAACGGTCTTGATCGCCGACATCGAACCTTAGGATGACCATGGAGCTCAAGCGCCTTCCGATCATCAACCTGTGGGACCGGATCCTGGTGCCCATCCAGGGGGACGTGACCGACGACCTCGCGGAGCAGCTCAACACCGAGGTGCTGAGGGCGATCCACGAGAGCGGGGCGAAGGGGCTGGTCATCGATCTAACGGCCGTCTGGATCATGGATAGCCACCTGTGCGCCGTGCTCTCGAACCTCGCCTCCGCCGCGCGGCTCATGGGCACGCCGACCATCCTGTCCGGGCTGAGCCCCGAGATCGCGATGACGCTCCAGGCCATGGGGGTCGAGCTCGAGGCGGTGAGGACGGCGCTGACGCTGGAGCAGGCGCTCACGATGCTCGGGCTCGAGGTGCGCCGAGCCGAGGCGCGCGACGAGGACGACGACGAGGACGACGACGACCTCTTCGATGACGAGGACGACGAGGACGACGACGAGGACGGATGGGAGGCGGACGACCGCAGCGACGCGCGGCGCGCGGCGCCGGCCGCGAGGACCTCGCGATCCGCCGCGAGCTCCGAGCGCCGGCAGGGCTCGCAGAGCCGCCTCAGGCGCCGCTGACCGCGCGGCGGGGGCGACCGGCGCTCCCTGTCGGGCGATCGGGGACGTCGATGAGCGCTCGCGCTCACCCGCCCGACACTCGCTTGCTGGCGATCCGGAGACGGCCGCGTGACGGCGATGGTCCCGGTGGGCAACGCCGTGGGTCCCTGGTATGCCTCACGACCGCTCTCCGGGCGCATCACCATGGACAAGCTGGATTGCCTCTCCGCTCCGCCGCCCAAGCAGCGGGGGATCTTCTGTAACCGGACGCTGAATCTCCGCTCGATCAAGGCGATCGGGTACGACATGGATTACACGCTGATCCACTACCAGGTGGAGGCGTGGGAACGCCGGGCCTATGAGCACCTCCGGCACCTCCTGGAGAGCGAGGGCTGGCCGGTCGGCGATCTGACGTTCGAGCCGGATCTGGTGATACGGGGGCTCATCCTGGACACCGAGCTCGGCAACCTGCTCAAGGTGAACCGGTTTGGCTACGTGAAGCGGGCCTATCACGGCACGAAGCCGATCGACTTCGAGACCCAGCGCGCGACCTACGCGCGGACGATCGTCGACCTCTCGGACGGGCGCTACGTGTTCCTGAACACGCTGTTCTCGCTGTCGGAAGGGTGCATGTACGCGAAGCTCGTCGATCTGCTCGACCAGCGCCGCCTGCCCGAGGTGCTCGGCTACAGCGGCCTCTATGGTCGCGTGAAGGACCGGCTCGACGCGACGCACATGGAGGGGCAGCTCAAGGCCGAGATCATCGCGGATCCGGACCGGTTCGTGCTGCTCGATCCGGAGACCCCGCTCACGCTGCTCGACCAGAAAGAGGCGGGCAAGAAGCTCGTCCTGATCACGAACTCGGAGTGGGTCTACACGCGCGCGATGATGAGCTACGCGTTCGATCGCTTCCTGCCGGACGGCATGACGTGGCGCGACCTGTTCGACGTGGTGATCGTCTCGGCGCGGAAGCCGGAGTTCTTCGCGAGCCGCAGCCCGCTCTTCGAGGTGGTCACGGAGGACGGCCTGCTGCGCCCGGCCGGCAGGCTGCGCGAGGGCGGGCACTACCTCGGCGGCAACGCGGGGCTCGTCGAGCACCACCTGCGGCTGTCCGGCGACGAGATCCTCTATATCGGCGATCACATCTATGGAGATGTGCACGTGTCGAAGAGCGCGCTGCGGTGGCGCACGGCGCTGATCATCCGGGAGCTCGAGGACGAGATCCTCGCGATCGAGGAGGCGCGCGGGGCCGAGGCGCGCCTGGACCTCTGGATGCGCGAGAAGGAGGACATGGAGCGCGTCTACGCCCGGCTGCGCCTCGAGCTCCAGCGGATGCGCGCCGGCTACGGGCCGGTGGTCGGGGCGACGGAGGTCGAGGTCCAGGCGAAGATGAACGAGCTCAAGGTGAGCCTCGCGGCGCTCGACGCGCGGATCGCCCCGCTCGCGAAGGCGTCGGCCGAGACGCTGAACCCGCGCTGGGGGCTGCTCCTGCGCACGGGCAACGACAAGAGCCACCTGGCACGTCAGATCGAGCGCTCGGCGGACATCTATACGTCCCGCGTGTCCAACTTCCTCCTGGCGTCGCCCCACGTGCTGCTCCGCTCGCACCGCGGGAGCCTGCCGCACGATCCCATGGGCGCGCCGCCGGGCGCCGAGCGGCAGAACGGCGATCCCGCCCCTGTCGACGACGCGACGCCCGTGGGGATGTAGGCGGCGTCAGGCCGCGAGCTTCTGCGCGGCGCTGTCGAGGATGTCGAGGCAGCCCGCCAGGCTGTCGCAGAAGAGCAGCTCGCGCCGCAGGGCGGACGCGCCGGGGAGGCCGCGCAGGTAGCCGGTCAGGTGGCGGCGGGTCACGCGCACGCCGTGCGGCTCGCCGCGCGCCTCGGTGTTCGCGATGAGGTGCGCGCGGCAGAGGGCGAGGCGCTCCTCGACGGTCGGCCCCGGGAGCCGCGCGCCGTGGTCGAGCAGGGCCCGGGCCTCGCGGAAGATCCAGGGGTGGTCGATCGCGGCGCGGCCGACCATCACGCCGGCGCAGCCCGTCGCGTCGAGGGCGCGGGCGGCGTCGTCGGCGGTCTTGATGTCGCCGTTCACGACGACGGGGATGGACACGACCTCGCGGGCGCGGGCGGCCCAGGTCCAGTCCGCCGCGCCGCTGTGCCCCATCTGGGCCGTGCGGCAGTGGATCGTGAGCGCGGCGACGCCGGCGTCCTCGAGGCGACGCGCGAGGTCGACGATCGGCATGTGGGACTCGGGCCCCCAGCCGATGCGCGTCTTCACCGTGACCGGGAGCGCGACCGTGCGCACCACGAGGCGGGCCATCGCCACCATGGCCTCGGGATCGCGCAGCCAGCCCGCGCCCGCGCCGCGGCCGGCGATCTTCGGCACCCAGCAGCCGCAGTTGATGTCGAGGAACGCCGGCCCCGCCTGCTCGGCGACGCGGGCGGCCTCGGCGAGGCGCTCCGGGTTGGCGCCGTAGATCTGGATCGCGGTCGGCTGATCGTCCTCGGCCAGGGCGAGCTTGCGCCGCGCTGTCTTGCACCCGCGCAGCAGGCCCTCGACGTTGACGAACTCCGTCACGCAGAGCTCGGCGCCGAGCTCGCGGCAGACGCGGCGGAACACGGCGTCGGTCACGTCCTCCATCGGCGCGAGGACGACGGGGCGGCTTGCGAACAGCCGGCGGAAGCTTTCGGGCGAGAGGGGCACGGTGGCGAGCTTTCAAGCATGGATCCGGCCCGTTGACCAGGGTGACCGCCGCGGCCTGTCGCGCGCTGCGCCCGCGGCCTGTCGCGCGCCGCGCCCGCCGCGCCCGATCCGGCGGCGCCGGGGCGGACGCGCCGCTGGATCGGGCGCGGCGGGCCGAGGCGTCGTCCCGAGAGGCGTGCTCTCGCGTCGCGCCGCCCCGCGGCGAGGACTCGTGATCTCGTGGAGGTGGTTGCGCGGCGTACGAACACGGCAGGTGGGGCGGCGAGGGGCCGTGTCGGTAGACCAGCCTGGGTGGTGGGAGCCGGCCACCGGCGCGGCCCGGCGTCGTGACCGAGGAAACCGGCCGGCGCGAAAGGCCTCAACGCTCGCTTGACGTTCGTCACGGCACTGGCGACCCTCGAGAGTGCCATGAAGCGCGCGCTGGTCAGAGATGCTCTCCACGCTGAGCGCTCGGCGTCGGCGCGCATGCTCAGAGAGCGCGAGAGCCGCGCGATCGGCGGGCGGCGCAGCGTGCTGGCGGCCCACGACACGGAGAGCGTCCGCCGCGCCGTCCGCCGCGCTTTCCGGGTCGCGCTCTGGATCTGGCCGGCGTTCACGCTCGTCGACGTCTTCATGGCGACCGTGCTGTACCCCGCGGCGCCGGTGTGGCGCTGCATCGTCCTGCGCGTGGTGGAGCAGGCGCTCGCCTTCACTGTGTACCGGCTCGCGGGGCGCCCGACGGTCTCCGGGCGCGTCGTGCTCCTCGGGTACGACGCTGCGTTCCTCTCCGCCGCCATCTTCATCTCGCTGATGGCGCTCGATTTCGGCGGCCTCACGAGCGCGTACATGCACGGGCTCTCCATCGTCGTGCTGCTCCGGACGGCGCTCGTGCCGGCGCCGTTCGGCAAGGCGCTCGTCGCCTCCGCGCCCATGTTCCTCGCCTTTCCGGCGACGATGGGCATCGCCGCCCTCTTCTCGCCGTCGATCCTCGCGTCGTGGCTCGACCCGACGACGCTGCTCACGGCCGCGAGCCACTACATCTTCGTGCCGGCCTCCGGGGTGATCGGGGCGCTGTCGAGCCACGTCGTGTGGGCCGCGCAGCAGCAGGTCTATCAGGCGCGCAAGCTGGGCAGGTACCGGCTCGAGGCGCCGATCGGCAAAGGGGGGATGAGCGAGGTCTGGCTCGCCTGGGACGAGACGCTCCAGCGCGACGTCGCCCTCAAGCTCCTCAGGACGCGCGACGCGCCCGACGCGGCGGTGCTGAGGCGCTTCGAGCAGGAGGCGCACGCGGCCAGCAAGCTGAGCGATCCGCACACGATCCGGATCTTCGACTTCGGCGCGAGCGACGACGGCATTTACTACATCGCGATGGAGCGCCTGCGCGGGGCCGATCTCGCGGCGATCGTGCGCAGCTACGGCCCCATGCCCGTGGCGCGCGCCCTGCGCTTCGCCTTGCAAGCGTGCCGCTCGCTCATCGAGGCGCACGAGGCCGGGATCATCCACCGGGACATCAAGCCGCAGAACCTGTTCGTCACCCGCGTGGGGGACGACCACGATTTCCTG
Organism: Sorangium sp. So ce176; assembly: GCF_051519835.1. Lineage (NCBI taxonomy): Bacteria > Pseudomonadati > Myxococcota > Polyangiales > Polyangiaceae > Sorangium > Sorangium sp. So ce176. Next base: position 5,052,224 of record NZ_CP150371.1, on the reverse strand, counting down.
AAGCTGCTCGACTTCGGCGTCGCGCGGATGGTCGAGGGCGGCCGGGACGCCGAGCTGACGAACAGCGGCATGCTCTGCGGCACGCCAGCGTACATGGCGCCCGAGGTGTGCCGCGGCGATCGCGCGGACGCGCGCAGCGACATCTACTCGCTCGGGGGCACGCTCTATTTCCTGCTCACGGGGGAGCTGCCGTTCGAGGGCTCGTCGTCGGGACAGCTCTTCGCCGCGCACATGACGAAGGCGCCCGCCGCGCCGTCGGTGCGCCGCGGCCCTGCCGTCCCGCGGGCGGTCGACCGCCTCGTCCTGCGGTGCCTCGCGAAGGACCCCCGCCACCGCTTCCAGAGCGCGCGCACGCTGTTCGACGCGCTCCTGCCGCTCCTCGACGAGTCCGCCTGGAGCGCGGCGGACGCCGAGCGCTTCTGGGCGGCGAGCCGCGCGGAGAAGCTCGGCCACCCCGAGGTGCCGCCCGAGCGCGTCGCCCCGACGCGGGGCGGCTCGACGCGCTCGGCCACGGCGCGCTGAACCCACGATACGAGAGCGCCGCGCGCGTTTGGCCCGGCCGGCGTCCATTCATGACGTCGTCGCCGCACGGGAAAAGTGCATCGAAACGGTCAGGAAACACACGAGAAACTCCGATGTTGGCTCCTCGCATGTACTACCTGGATGCCAGTGCAGAGCATGCATTGATCGGATATCGCTGCTTAGAATCGCCGTGATTCATCGCAGCCCGCGCCCGATCTGACGAGGAGGACAGATGTCGACGTTGATCACCGAGTGGAACCCCGATGATGACGCGTTCTGGGAGAAGACAGGGAAACGGATCGCCCGTCGGAACCTCATCTGGTCGATCATCGCCGAGAACATCGGCTTTTCCGTCTGGCTGCTCTGGAGCGTGACGGCCACCCGGCTCCCCAAGGTCGGCTTCAACTACACGACGGACCAGCTCTTCCTGCTGGTCGCGATCCCGGGCCTCGTCGGCGCGCTGATCCGGTTCCCGTACACGTTCGCCGTCCCGAAATTCGGCGGGCGCAACTGGACGATCGTCAGCGCGCTCTTGCTGCTCATTCCGACGATCTCGCTCTCGATGCTCGTGACGAGGCCCGACACGCCGTTCTGGCTGATGGCGGTCGCGGCCGGGACCGCGGGGCTCGGCGGCGGCAACTTCGCCTCCAGCATGGCGAACATCTCCTTCTTCTACCCGGACAAGAAGAAGGGCCTGGCGCTCGGGCTCAACGCCGCCGGCGGCAACATCGGCGTCAGCAACGTGCAGCTCCTCGTGCCCCTGCTCATCGGGCCCGGCGCGGTCGCGACGGCGATCGGCGGGTATCACACCGAGTCGGGCATCTACCTGCAGAACGCCGGGCTGATGTGGATCCCCCTCATCCTCCTCTCGGCGGCCGGCGCGTACTTCTTCATGAACAACCTGGCGACCGCGAAGTCGAACTTCAAGGAACAGATGGCCGCCACCAGGAACAAGCACACCTGGATCATCGCGTGGCTGTACATCGGGACGTTCGGCTCGTTCATCGGCTACTCGGCGGCGCTGCCGCTCCTGCTCAAGATGCAGTTCCCGACCGTGACCCTCGAGCTCACGTTCCTGGGCGCGCTCATCGGCTCGGTGGCGCGGCCGTTCGGCGGCTACCTCGCGGACAAGATCGGCGGGGCGCGCATCACGTTCTGGAACTTCGTTGTGATGGGGCTCGCGTCGCTCGGGATCATCCACTTCCTGAACGAGAAGAGCTACGCCGGGGTCGTCACGCTGTTCATGGTCATGTTCATCACGACCGGTATCGGGAACGGCTCGACCTTCCGGATGGTCCCGGTCCTCTTCCGGCGCGATCACCTGCGCGCGGCGCAGGGCAGGGGCGAGGCGGCGCGCGTCGAGGCGCTCACCACGGCGCGCCGCCAGAGCGCCGCTGTCCTCGGCCTCACCTCGGCGATCGGGGCGCTCGGCGGCTTCTTCATCCCGCGCAGCTTCGGCGCCTCGATCAAGGCGACGGGCGGGGCCACGACGGCGCTCTCGTATTTCTTCGTCTTCTATCTCACCTGCATGGCCGTCACGTGGTGGTGCTACATGAGGACCCGATTCCTCGTGAACCGCATCCCGAGCCTCGCCGAGGCCGACGCTTGATGTGCGCGGGCCGCGCGGGGAATGGCCCGCCGCCGGGCGCGCGCGGGCGAGCCCCGGACGCAGCCTGACACCGAGGCTCCCTCCGCGGCTGCGCGAGGGAGCCCGGCTCGCCAGGAGTGCGCGAGCGTTCTGCGAGCGGGGTGTGATGCCCTGACAGCGTGAAGCGCCGCGGCGAGGACCGAGCCGCGGCGCTGCCGCCTTTCGCGCTCTCAGCGAGCGCCGCGCGTCCACGTCACCGTGCCGCGCGGCCCGGAGCGCCCACTACCAGCCGCAGCCGCTCCAGCCGCCGCAGCCGCCGCCCCAGCCCCAGGGCCGGAAGCCGAAGCCGCCCCAGCCCCAGGGCCGGAAGCCGAAGCCGCCCCAGCCCCAGGGCCGGAAGCCCCAGGGCCGGAAGCCGAAGCCGCCCCAGCCCCAGGGCCGGAAGCCGCCCCAGCCTCCCCCCCAACCCCAGAAGCGCGATGCGTCGGGGTTCGCGCCGGCGCTCTCCTCCTCACCGGGGCCCGTCGAGCCGGGGCCCGTCGAGCCGGGGTCCGTCGAGCCGGGGCCCGTCAAGCCGGGGTCCGTCGAGCCGGGGCCCGTCAAGCCGGGGTCCGTCGAGCCGGGGCCCGTCAAGCCGGGGTTCGCCGAGCCGGGGTCTGCTGCGCTCGCGTTCTCCGCGCTCACGTCCATCGCGGGCTCCGCGCTCAACGCCTGATCCGCGGAGTCCATCTCCTCGGTCTGAGACGCCTGCTGCGTCTCGTCGACCGGGGTCCTCATGTCGTCCGACGCCGTCGTCTCGGCCATGCAACCGGCTGCGGACAGAGCCGTCGACAGGGCGACGAGCGATGCGAACTTCGTCAATTGGCTCATGTTCCCATTCTCCTGTGCACATCAATCCATGTGGGATGGAGTCATCGCTCGTCGCGGTGACAGGCGATGACACGCGGGGACCTGAGCTTCCCCGCCGCGGGATCATGTGTGGTGTCTGGGGCGTGATGTCGATTGGCGCAGAAAGGACACCTGAGACACCATGGATGCTTTCAGCGACGAACCCGCGCGCTCCGCGAGCGCGGGGCCCGCGCGGCCGCGTGGCGCTCGCCGGCCCACGGTCTCACGACGCGCGGCGCGCGCCCTCTCAGGTCTCGCGCGCCGGTGAGCCAGGCGAGCCAGGCACATGGCCCGGACCGCCGGCGCCGAGGAGCGTGTTGGACCGCGACGCCATGGACAATCCGGCCTGAAAAGGCCTATCCTTGTAAGGCTGCCGTGACGCTCACCTCGGATACGAGCGCCTCGAACAATGGAGATGGCGCGGCGCGCCAATGGGCTCCAAACCCTGAGCGATCGCCGCGGGACAGGCGGCGATGCGCGGCAAAGGATGCATCACGAAGGCTCGCGGGATCGTGACGTCTGACCGGATACTCCGGCTCGAAGAAGATGGGATCATCCGGGTGACCGCGTTCCCCGTGCACATGAGCCTGACCTTCGCGTAGGAGGTGGTCAGAGCCACTATCGAGCTCGCCGACGGCGCGCCGCGCCCCGTCCTGGTCGATACGAGAGCGCAGAAGTCGGTGCATCGGGTAGCGCGGGAGTAGTTCGCAGGAGCGGAGGCCGCGAAGGGGCGCTGCGCGCTCGCGCTGCTCGTGGGCTCGCCCGTGAGCAAGGCGATCGGGCGCTTCCTCCTCGCGCTTTCGCAGGCGCCCGCGCCGCGGAAGCTGTTCACGACCGAGGCGGACGCCGCGCGCTGGCTGCGGGGGTTCCTCCGTCGCGCGGCGGGGCGATCCAGCGCGCGATTCATGCGGCGCTGGAGCGCCTCGGCCACGCGAAGGGCGGAGATCCTGGAGCAGCCGGTGGAGTGGGCGTCGCGGGCGGGCGCGGCGCTGTGCTTGATCGAGCGCGTCCGGCGCGCAGGTCGTGCTCACCGGGATCCGGCCGGACGTGGCGACGACGGTGACGGTGCTCCGCATCGAGCTCGGCGACGCGCGGCACGCTCAAGGACGGCATCGCCTACGCGGAGGGCAGGCACGGCCGCCGCGCCGCCGCGCCGCCGCGCCACGGACCCTGTAGGCGCGCCAGAGGCGCCGGGGGGCCGGTCCGGGCTGGGGCCCTGCCCCGGGGGGCCCGAGCCCGGCTCACGCCATGATCTCGCCGTCGTAGAAAGCGATGTGCGCGGCCCGGAGCGCCTGCTCGCCGCCCATGCCGCGGTGGTGGCGCCGGAATACCTCGGATCTGGGGTACTCCTGGAAGGCCTCCCGGCTCTCCCACCTCGAGACCGCCTTGAGGCTGCCGTCGTCCAGCCAGATCTCGAGGCCGAGAAAGCCGGAGAACTGCCGCATCTCCGGCGCTGCCCGCCGGAAGCTCTCCACCATGGCCTGAAGCGCCGCCGCGGAGGCCGTGATGGTGTTGACGACGATGAACATGATGGATTTCTAGCGACGCGCTGGACGGCGGCAACGCGGAGCGCGAGCGCCGGAGAGGGCTCCCCGGGACGCCTGAGGCGCTCGCTCAGGCCGCGAGCTTCGCCCGCACGGCCTCGCCCATGCCCTGGGTCGACAGCTTGCCGCCGAGGTCCGCGGTCCGGGCGCCACCCGCGATCGCCTGGGCGACGGCGCGCTCGAGCGCGGCCGCCTCCTTGTCGAGCCGCAGCGAGTGCCGGAGCAGCATGGCGGCGCTCAGGATCGTGCCCACCGGGTTGGCGATCCCCTTGCCGGCGATGTCCGGCGCCGAGCCGTGGATCGGCTCGTACACCCCGCGCGTGCCGTCGCCCAGCGACGCGCTCGGAAGCACGCCCAGCGAGCCGGCCAGCACGGCGGCCTCGTCGGTCAGGATGTCGCCGAACATGTTCTCGGTGACGATGACGTCGAACGCCGACGCGGACGTGATGAGCCGCATCGCGCACGAGTCGACGAGCTGGTGCTCGATGCGGATGTCGGGGTGGCGGCCCGCGACCTCGGTCGCGACCGTGCGCCAGAGCCGCGACGACTCGAGGACGTTCGCCTTGTCGACGGACGTGACGAGCCGCCGGCGCGACGCGGCGAGGCGGAACGCGAGCTCGACGACGCGCTGGATCTCCTCGTCCGTGTACTCGAGCGTGTCGACAGCGCGCCGGCGCCCGTTCACCTCCTCGCGGAGCCGTGGCTTGCCGAAGTAGAGCCCGCCCGTGAGCTCCCGGACGACCATGATGTCGACGTCCGCGAGCCGCTCCGGCTTGAGCGGGGAGGCCTGGATGAGCTCGGGGAACAGCCGGATCGGCCGCAGGTTCGCGTACAGGCCGAGGCCCTGGCGCAGCGCGAGCAGCCCCTGCTCGGGGCGGACGCTCGCGTTCGGGTTGTCCCACTTGGGGCCGCCGACCGCGCCGAGCAGGACGGCGTCCGCCGCGCGGCACGCGTCGAGCGTCTCCGGCGCGAGCGCCGTGCCGGTCGCGTCGATCGCGCAACCGCCGATCAGGTGCTCCGTGTACGTGAAGCTGTGGCCGAACTGGGCGGCGACAGCGTCGAGGGTGACGCGCGTTTCCGCGACGATCTCGACGCCGATGCCGTCGCCGGGCAAAAGAACGATATTGGCCTTCATGCGACCTCGCTGGCAGGCAACGTGGATGTGAACTGCGCAGGCTCTCTCGCTGCGAGCGTGAGCCCATACTCGATCCCGTCCGCGAGCGCATGCCAGGACGCGTCGATGATGTTCGTGGAGGCGCCGACGGTGCTCCACTGGCGGTGCGCGTCGCGGCTGTCGATGAGCACGCGCGTCGTCGCCGAGGTGCCGTCGCGGCCGTCGAGGATGCGGACCTTGTAGTCGACGAGCTGGATGTCGCGCACGGCCGGGTACACGGGCGCGAGCGCCTTGCGGAGCGCGCCGTCGAGCGCGTTGACGGGGCCGGACCCCTCGGCCGCCGTGATCACCACCTCGCCGTCGATGTCGATCTTGATCATCGCCTCGGCGAAGGTGCCGACGCCCTCGCGCTGGCCCGCGATGACCTTGAAGTCGAGCAGGCGGAAGGGCGGCTTGTAGCCGGCCGCGCTCCGGTGGAGCAGCAGCGCGACGGACGCCTCGGCCGCCTCGAACGAGGAGCCGCGCGCCTCGCGCTCCTTGATCTGCTCGAGCACCTCGACCTCGGCGCCGGTCGGCACCTCGAGCCCGAACTCCTCGGCCTTGCTGAGCAGGTTGCCGCGCCCCGACAGCTCGCTGACGACGGTCCGCATCGCGTTGCCCACGAGCGCGGGGTCGATGTGCTGGTAGGCCGCGGGCTCGCGCCGCATCGCCGCGACGTGCACGCCGCCCTTGTGCGCGAAGGCGCTCCGCCCGACGTACGCCATGTGGTCGTCGGGGGCGAGGTTCGCCACCTCGGCGACGTAGTGCGAGAGCTCCGAGATCCCGCGGAGCGCCCCCTCGGGCAGCGCCCGGAGGCCGAGCTTCAGCTCGACGTTCGGGATGATCGCGCAGAGGTTCGCGTTCCCGCAGCGCTCGCCGTAGCCGTTGATCGTGCCCTGCACGTGGCGGGCGCCCGCGCGCACGGCGGCGAGCGAGTTGGCGGCCGCGCACTCGCCGTCGTTGTGGGCGTGGATGCCGAGCGGGTGGCCGAGCAGCGCCTTCATCTCGGCGACCACCGCCTCGATCTGCCAGGGCATCGAGCCGCCGTTCGTGTCGCAGAGCGTGAGCACCTCGGCCCCGCCGCGCACGGCGGCGCGCAGCGTCTCGATCGCGTACGCGTGGTCGAGCGCGTACCCGTCGAAGAAGTGCTCGGCGTCGTAGACGACGCGGCGGCCGTGCGCGCGCAGGAAGGCGATGGTCTCCTCGATCATCCGGAGGTTCTCGTCGAGCTTCGTGCGCAGCACCGCCGTCACGTGCAGGGCCGAGCTCTTGCCGAAGATCGTGCAGACCTCCGTCCCGGCGGCGAGCAGCGCGCGCAGCCCGGGGTCGTCCTCGGGCGCGAGCGAGGCGCGGCGCGTCGAGCCGAACGCGGCGATCTTCGCGTGCTTCCACTCGATGTCCCTGGCCCGCTCGAAGAACTGAGCGTCCTTCGGGTTCGAGCCGGGCCAGCCGCCCTCGATGAAGGCCAGGCCGAACGCGTCGAGGTGGCGCGCGATCCGGAGCTTGTCCTCGCACGCGAGCGAGATGCCCTCGCGCTGGGTGCCGTCGCGGAGGGTTGTGTCGTAGATGTCGACGCGGTCCGCGGGGCGGGCGCCCTGCTCTGCGCCGTTGAGAGGCGGGTTCATAAGGTTCGACTTCCTTGTGCGGCGAGGGCACGCCGCCGGGCTCGTCTGCCCCGCGCGGGGGCCTCCTGCGCCCGGCGCACCGGCCTATCTCGCGGTCTCGACGGCGGCGCCGTGGCCGCTCTGGTTGCTCTCTGACGCCGCCGCGTCTTCCTTGGGCTCGACGCCGTACGTCGCGAGGAGCCGGTTCAGGGCGGCGAGGTACGCCTTCGCGCTGGCGACGAGGATGTCGGTGTCAGCGCCGTGGCCGTGGAAGACGCGCGCGGAGGCGTCGTGCTGCGGGTGCCGCTTGCTCGACGTCACGTCCGCCCGCACGCGGACGCTCACCTCGCCGAGCGCGTCGATGCCCTCGGTCACCGCGTGCACCGAGAACTCGAGGAGGCTGCTCGGCACGCGGACGATCTCGTCGATCGCCCGGTAGGCGGCGTCCACCGGCCCGGTGCCGATCGCGGCGCGCACGTGCAGCGCCCCGTCCGGCCCGCGGAGGCGGACCGTGGCCGTGGGCATCCCCGTCGTCCCGCAGGCGACCTGGAGCGCGTCGAGCGTGTAGAGCTCGGCGACCTGCGCCCGCGTGGTCGAGACGATCGCCTCGATGTCCGGATCGGTGACGTGCTTCTTCTTGTCGGCGAGCGCCTTGAAGCTGGCGAACGCCGCCGCGAGCTGGGCCTCGTCGAGGTGGTAGCCGAGCTCCTCGAGCCGGTTGCGGAGCGCGTGCCGGCCCGAGTGCTTGCCGAGGACGAGCCGCGTCTGCGTGACGCCGACCATCTCGGGCCGCATGATCTCGTACGTCTCCTGGTGCTTCAGCATCCCGTCCTGGTGGATGCCCGACTCGTGCGCGAAGGCGTTGGCGCCGACGATCGCCTTGTTGGGCTGGACGTTGAAGCCCGTGGCCGCGCTCACCATGCGGCTCACGGTGGCGATCTGGGTCGTGTCGATCCCGGTGCGCAGCCCGAAGATCGCCCGGCGCGTCGCGAGCGCCATGACGACCTCCTCGAGCGCCGTGTTGCCCGCGCGCTCGCCGATGCCGTTGATGGTCACCTCGGCCTGGCGCGCGCCCGCGCGGATGCCCTCCAGCGCGTTGGCCGTCGCGAGCCCGAGGTCGTTGTGGCAGTGGACCGAGATGATCGCGCGGTCGATGCCCGCGACGTTCTTGCGGATCCCCGCGATGAGCGCGCCGAACTCGCTCGGGATGGTGTACCCGACCGTGTCCGGGATGTTGAGCGTGGTGGCCCCGGCGGCGATCGCCGCCTCGAGCACCTGGTAGAGGAACTCCGGCTCGCTCCGGCCGGCGTCCTCGGGGCTGAACTCCACGTCCGCGCACAGGTCGCGCGCGTAGGCGACCATGGCCCGGACGCGATCGAGCACCTCGGCGCGCGTCATCCGGAGCTTGTGCTTGAGGTGGATGTCGCTCGTCGCGAGGAAGGTGTGGATCCGCGGGTGCGCGGCCCGCGAGACGCCCTCCCACGCCTTGTCGATGTCGACCTTCGTGGCGCGGGCGAGGGCGCAGATGATCGGCGGGGTCGCGGCGGGGCGGCCGGGGATGGCGGCCGCGCCGACGCGCTCGGCGATCGTCTGGACGGCGAGCAGGTCGTCGGGGGAGGCGGCGGGGAAGCCCGTCTCGATGACGTCGACGCCGAGCTTCGCCAGGGCGAGCGCGATCTCGAGCTTCTCCGAGGACGTCATCGTCGCGCCGGGCGACTGCTCGCCGTCGCGCAGCGTGGTGTCGAAGATGCGGACGTAATCGGACGGGGGCATCGCTTGATTCGCAATCATCTCAGGCATGGTGTTCTCCGCCGCCTCCCACGAGTGGAGAGGCTCAGTCGCCGGGCTTGATGGTGACCGGATCGATGAACGGCATCATCTTGCGCAGGTTGGCGCCCACGACCTCGAGCTTCTGCTCACGCTCCTTGGACCGCGTCGCCTCGAACTTCGGCCGGCCCTCCTCGTTCTCCGCGATCCACTTGCGGGCGAACTCGCCGCTCTGGATGTCGCCGAGGATGCGCTTCATCTCCTCGCGCGTCTTGTCGGTGATGACGCGCGGGCCCGAGACGTAGTCGCCGTACTCGGCGGTGTCGCTGATCGAGTACCGCATGTAGTTGAGGCCGCCGCGGTACATGAGGTCGACGATGAGCTTGAGCTCGTGCAGACACTCGAAGTACGCGATCTCCGGCTGGTAGCCGGCGTTCACGAGCGTCTCGAACCCGGCCTTCACGAGCTCGCTGGCGCCGCCGCAGAGCACCGCCTGCTCGCCGAAGAGGTCGGTCTCGGTCTCCTCCGCGAACGTCGTGCAGAGCACGCCGGCGCGCGTCGCGCCGATGCCCTTCGCGTACGCGAGCGCCTGCGCCTCGGCCTTGCCGCTCGCGTCCTGGTGGACGGCGAGGAGCGCCGGGACGCCGCCGCCGGCCTCGTACGTCTCGCGCACCCGGTGCCCGGGGCCCTTCGGCGCGATCATCGAGACGTCGACCGACGGGGGCGGCGTGATCGTGTTGAAGCGGATGTTGAACCCGTGCGCGAACATCAGCGTCTTGCCCGGGCCGAGGTGCGGCGCGATGTGCTCGTTGTAGATGCGCGCCTGCGACGTGTCGGGGGCGAGGATCATGATGACGTCCGCGGCCTTCGCGGCCTCGGACACGGTGGCCACCTGGAGCCCCGCCGCCTGCGCCTTGGGCCGGCTCTTGCTGCCCTCGGGCAGGGCGACGATCACGGTGGCGCCGCTGTCGCGCAGGTTGAGCGCGTGGGCGTGCCCCTGCGAGCCATAGCCTACGATCGCGATCTTCTTGCTCTGGATGAGCGACAGATCCGCGTCGTTATCATAGAAAATTTTCGCCATCTCACTCTCCATTCAACAGGGACCGCACCTCGCGGCTCCCTTCCTTCACGTCATCAGGCATCAGGGCGCGCCGCTGTCGGCCGCGCGCGCAGGCAGCATCGTGTCGAGCCTGGCCTCGGCCTCCTCGGCGCCGCGGGTCATCACGATCATCCCCGTCCGCACCATCTCGATGATCCCGAACGGGCGGAGCACGTCGAGCAGGCCCTCGATCTTGTCGCCGGTCCCGGTGATCTCGATGGTGAGCGCCTCGGGGGCGACGTCGACGGTGCGCGCGCGGAACACCTCGCAGAGCTGGAGCACCTGCGCCCGGGTCGTCGCGTCCGCCCTCACCTTGATCAGCGCGAGGTCGCGCGCGACCGAGGCGGTGTGGGTGACGTCCTGGACCCACAGGGTGTTGACCAGCTTGTACAGGTTCGCCTCGAGGCGCCGCGCCCCGTCCTCGTCCGCCTCGAGGACCAGGGTCAGGCGCGAGATCCCGGTGATGTGGGTGCGCCCGACGCTCAGCGACTCGATGTTGTACGCGCGACGCCGGAAGAGGGACGCGACGCGGTTGAGCACGCCGGGTCGGTCTTCGACGTAGGCGATGAAGGTGCGCAGGATGGGTCGATCCATGGATGCCTCTTGAAAGTCCCTCTTGTCGGTGGTGCGCCCGGCGCCGGCCGTGACGCGTTCGGACGCGCCCCGCTCGTCCGACGAGCGCGCGCTCGCGCTGGAACGAGCGCTCGGGGCGCGCGCCGCTACGGGTGCGTTCACGGATCCTCCCCGGTCTCCACGATGGGGCTCGGGCGGCGGATCATGTCCTTCAGGTCGGCGCCCGCGGGGACCATCGGATAGACGCTGTCCTCCTGCTCGACGCGGAAGTCGACGACCACGGTGCCCGGCGTCGCGCGGGCGCGCGCCACCGCGTCCGCGATCTCCTCGCGCTTCGTGACGCGGATGCCGGTCAGGCCGTGGGCCTCGGCGAGCTTCACGAAGTCCGGGCTGCGCATCGGGGTCGCCGAGTAGCGCCGGTTGTAGAAGAACTCCTGCCACTGGCGCACCATGCCGAGGTAGCCGTTGTTGATGATGGCCACGTGGACCTTGATGCCCTCCTGCGCGCAGGTCGACAGCTCGCACGCGGTCATCTGGAAGCCGCCGTCGCCGACGACCACCCAGACCTCGTCGTCCGGCTTCGCGAAGCGCGCGCCGATCGCCGCCGGCAGGGCGAAGCCCATCGTGCCGAGCCCGCCGGAGGTGATGAGCTTCCGCGGGTGATCGTGCTTGTAGTACTGCGCTTCCCACATCTGGTGCTGGCCGACGTCGGTTACCACAAGCGCCTTGCCGTCGGTGAGCCGCCAGAGGTCGTGCATCACGTGCGCGGCGTACAATTTGTCGTTGTACGGCAATTGTTGAATGTCACGGACCGCCGAGTCGCCCTTCAGCGCGCTGATCCGCTCGATCCAGCCGCCCCTGTCGCGCTGCTTGACCCCGGGGATGAGCGACAGGAGCGTGTCCCGGACGTCCCCGACGAGGCCCACGTCGACCTTGACATTCTTGTTGATCTCGGAGCGGTCGATCTCGACGTGGATTTTCTTCGCCTTGACCGCGTAGGTCTTGAGGTTGCCGGTCACGCGGTCGTCGAAGCGCATGCCGAGCGCGATGAGGAGGTCGGCCTCCTGGATGGCGTGGTTCACCCAGGCCTCGCCGTGCATGCCCATCATGCCGAGGCTGAGCGGGTGGGTCGCCGGGAAGCCGCCGAGGCCGAGGAGCGTCGACGCGACGGGGATGCCCGTCTTCTCCACGAAGGCGAGGATCTCGCGCGTCGCCTCCGCCCGGACGATGCCCTGACCGGCGAGGATGAGCGGCCGCTCGGCCTCGTCGATGAGATCGATCGCCTTCTCGATGTCCGTCTGGACGGCGTGCTGGGAGGGGCGGTAGCCGGGCAGGCGGACCTCGCCCTTCGGCGGCTCGAAGTCGATCGACGCCTGCTGGGCGTCCTTGGTGATGTCGACAAGCACGGGGCCCGGGCGGCCGGAGCGCGCGATGTAGAACGCCTCGCGGATGGCGGGGGCGATGTCCTCGACGTCGGTGACGAGGTAGTTGTGCTTGGTGATGGGCAGGGTGACGCCCGTGATGTCGGTCTCCTGGAAGGCGTCGGTGCCGAGCAGCTTGGAGGAGACCTGGCCGGTGATACAGACGATCGGCGATGAGTCGAGCATCGCCGTCGCGATCCCGGTGACGAGGTTCGTCGCGCCCGGGCCCGAGGTGGCCACGCACACGCCGACCTTGCCGGAGGCGCGGGCGTAGCCGTCCGCCATGTGCGCCGCGCCCTGCTCGTGCCGGACGAGGACGTGGCGGATCGGGTAGCCGAGGATCGTGTCGTACGCGGGCATGATCGCGCCGCCCGGATAGCCGAAGACCACGTCCACGCCTTCGCGGACGAGGACTTCCCAGATGATCTGTGCGCCTGTTCGTTTCATAGTCCTGACTCCATCGAGTCGCGCTGGTGAAGCTGCGGGTGGTGGTGGCGCCCTCGGGCGCCCTGGCCGGTGGGTTCCGCCGTGTCTCCGAGGATCAGGGAGCTAGGCGATCGCGCGCTGCAGGTCCTCCCGCGGGCCGTCGCCGCTGGTCTCCTCGCGGCGGATCGCCTCGAGCACCCGCCGCGCGTCGTCGAGCGAGACGACGCGCGAGAAGGCCAGGGCGCTCGCCTGCGCGTTCGAGCCGGCGCGCGAGGAGGGCGGGTCGGCGTGGAACTCGAAGGAGGCCTCGGCCGCGGCGCCGCCCGGGCGCGCGCCCTTCAGCTGCGTCGAGGAGCGCTGGGGCGCGCGGACGGCGCCCCCGCTGGCGCGCGCGCGGATCTCGTGGACGAGCGCCTCGAACTCCTCGCGCACGGCGCTCGACGCGACGGGCACGCCACAGCCCGCGGCGACGAGCTCCGCGAGCTCCGCGATGTGCTGGTCGACGGCCTCGCTCGAGGCGTCCTCGCGATTCTTCCTCGAATGTTCCTTGCTCACTGATCCTCCTTGACGACGGCTGCTCTTCGTGAACCCACAGGCTGAAAAAACGAAAGCCCCCGGACCTTCTCGGTGCGGGGGCCTATCTCCATGCTGCCTTGCTCAGAGTGGCGGCCCGCAACCGTTCCCAACGCGAATCAGCCCGACGACGGCTAGGCTGACGAGCGAAGGAATGGCTAGGCCGGCTAGGAGCTCGACGGACACGCCGGACTCGACGGCGAGCGAACGGGTCGCCGAGAGCGCGGACGAAGCGCGATGCACCAGCTTCACAGCGGGGGTCCCTTCGCCGGAGGCGCGGGCGCTGGAGGTGCTCATCGACTTCTGCATAGCGTGCGTGCCGTTACCGTACAGAGCTGCTGCGTCGCGTCAAGCTGTTTCTTTACAGATCGCTTGTTTCTGCGGGGTTTCGTGCGGTTTTTTTATGTGAGTCAACGCCACGAACAGGGCGTGACGTCCTGCACGGAGCGGCGCGGATCGAGCCGATCGCGTTGCGCGTGTGTCGCGTGTGGCTGGCTGCGCGGCGTCGCGATCGACGCGCGCGGAGAGCGTCGATCGACGTGCACGGAAGACGTCGATCGACGCGCACGGAAGACGTTGATCGACGCGCACGGAGGACGTCGATCGACGTGCACGGAAGACGTCGAACGACGTGCACGGAAGACGTCGAACGACGTGCACGGAAGACGTCGAACGAGCTCGAGCCGGGCGGAGCGCGCAAGGAGCGCCGCGCGAAGAGCGCGGACGCAATCGGCCGCGGCGCAGATCCGGAGCGCCGGGGCAGATGTGCGCAAGCGCCGGATGTCGGCTCATGCGCGCCCGACGTGCAGAGTGCTGCCCTGGACCGACTGCGACGGGCCGAGCAGCGCCACCATGGACCTGCCATGCAAGCGCATCGCGTGGCGCAGGCGCGGCCTGCCGTTCGTCGGATCTCCTCGCTCGGCTGCCGACGGCGCCGCCGCGCGGCCCCTCTCGCCGCGCTCGCGCTGCTCGCGCTGGGCAGCGCCTCGACCGGCGCCGCCGCCGCGGCGCCCTCGCGCGCAGCGGCGATCGCGGCGCTCGCGCGCGCTCAGCCCGGGCGGCCGGCGCCCGTCGTGCGGCCGTCGACGCCGCCGCGCCGCGGAGGCGATCGGCGCGACGCCGCGGCGCCCCGGACGCCGGCGCCCGCGGCCGCCAACCTCGGCACATTCGTCGAGCTCCGGAACGATTACGTCTCGCGCGGCAGGAACGGCTTCTTCAACGCGGCGGTGATCCGCGGGGACTACGCGTTCGACAGGAGCTTCTCGCTGCGGGCGGACGTGCCGCTCGTCTACGCGGGCGGGCTGGAGGGCAAGCGCAACATGGGGCTCGGCGACGTGATGATCCGGCCGCTCGTGCGCGCTGTCGGCACGCCGCGGTTCGCGCTGCTCGTCGGCTCGGATCTCGTCCTCGACTCGGCGACGAACCGCGCGCTGGGCGCGGGGAAGAACCAGGTCGCGCCGCTCGTCCAGGCGTACGTCCGCGTGGCGCGGCCGGCGCGGATCGGGCTGCAGGTCCAGCACGCTGTGTCGTTCGGCGGCGATCCGCGGCGGGACGACATCCAGGTGTCCGTGGTGCGGCCCTTCGCTGTCGTCGAGCTGCCGCGCGGGTTCTGGGTGGGGCCGGACCAGAGCTTCCATTTCAACCACCTCGGCGGGCCCCGCGTCGTGTCCACGAGCGTGCTGGAGGTCGGCGCGGAGCTCAGCGAGCGCGTGCAGGTGTACGTCGATCCAGGTATCCAGGTGAGCAGCCAGGGGGCGGTCGACTGGCTGGTGACCGGGGCGGTGCGCTGGGCGTTCCCGCAGCGAGCGCGCGAGCGCCCGGCCGCCGCGGCGCCGGCGCCTTGCGTGGAAAGATCCGCGGGCGAGTAGGCCGCTGCGGCGTGCTCCGCGGACGCGCCGGCGTCCGGACGCGCTCAGGGGCGCCGCGCGCTGGCCGGCGGGATGCCCGCCAGGGATGTCAGAACAGCGGTCGTCTGGCCTCGAAGCGGCGAATCCTTGACCCGCGACGTCGTCCTGCGCCTGATCCCTGTTCGCATCCATGCTTTCACGAGATCCGTTGCTCCTGCTCTCCGCGACGCGGCTGGCCGCGCTGATCCGCGCCCGGGCCGTCACGTCGGCCGAGGTGGTGGAGACCCATATCCGACACATCGAGCGCGTGAACCCGACGCTCAACGCGGTGGTGGCGGACCGGTTCGACGCCGCCCGCGCCGAGGCGCGCGCGGCCGACGCGCTGCTCGACCGCGGCGAGCCCGCGGGCGCGCCGCCGTTCCTCGGCGTGCCGTGCTCCATCAAGGAGAGCTTCGCCGTCGCCGGCATGCCGAACTCCGCGGGGCTCGTCTCCCGCGCCGGCGTGCGCGCGGCGGAGGACGCGGTGACGGTCGCGCGCCTGCGCGCCGCCGGCTTCATCCCGCTCGGCGTCACCAACGTGTCGGAGCTCTGCATGTGGATGGAGACGAACAACCGGCTCTACGGCCGCACGAACAACCCCTACGACCCGGCGCGCACCGCGGGCGGCAGCTCGGGCGGAGAGGCCGCGGTGGTCGGCGCCGGCGGCGCGCCGATCGGGCTCGGCTCGGACATCGGCGGATCGATCCGGATGCCCGCGTTCTTCAACGGCGTCTTCGGCCACAAGCCGACCGGCGGGCTCGTGCCGACGTCGGGGCAGTTCCCGCTGCCGGGCGAGCGTGGGCTCCGCTTCATGACGTCGGGGCCGATCGCGCGGCGCGCCGAGGATCTCATGCCGGTGCTCCGCATCCTCGCGGGTCCCGACGCGCGCGATCCGAGCTGCGCGCCGATGCCGCTCGGCGACCCGGCCGCGGTCGACCTCGCCGGGCTGACGGTGCTCTCGATCGAGGACGACGGCGTCCGCCCGGTGAGCGACGATCTGCTGGCCGCGCAGCGGAGGGCCGCCGACGCGCTCGCGGCGCGTGGCGCGACGGTCCGCGTGGGGCGCGTCGATCTGCTCGCGCGCGCGCTCGACATCTGGACCGCGATGCTGGCCGTGGCGGGCGGCGTCACGTTCCGGTCGCTCCTCGGGGACGGCCGCCCGGTCAGCCTGCCGCGCGAGCTCGCCCGATGGTCGATGCGCCGCTCGGCGCACACGCTGCCCGCGCTCGGGCTGACGCTGCTGGAGGACCTCGGCAAGCGGCTCCCGGCGCGCATCGAGCGCGCCCTGGAGCTCGGCGAGGCGCTCCGGGCCGAGCTCGTGGCGCGCATCGGCGAGCGGGGCGTGATGCTCTACCCGACGTACCCGAGGCCCGCGCCGCGGCACTACGCGCCGCTCCTGCCGCCCTTCCAGTGGACGTACACCGCGGTGCTCAACGTCATGGAGATGCCGGCGACGCAGGTCCCGCTGGGGCTCAACGCCGAGGGCCTTCCGCTCGGCGTCCAGGTCGCGGCGATCCACGGCAACGACCACGTGACCATCGCGGTGGCGCAGCACCTGGAGCGCTCGTTCGGCGGCTGGGTCCCGCCGTCTCTGTCGTGGTGCCGACGGTGACGTTCCCGCCCGCGGTCGTGATATCAAGGCTGCCCCCATGAGCAGCAGCGACCGCACGTACGATGTGATCGTCTTCGGCGCGACCGGCTTCACCGGTCGCCTCGTCGCCGAGTATCTCGCCACCAAGGGCAAGGACAGCTCCGCCGGCGAGGCCGCGGCGCGGCCCGTTCGCTGGGCGATCGCCGGGCGGAACGCGGGGCGCCTCGCCGAGGTGAAGGCGGCGATGGAGGCGATCGATCCGGCCTGCTCCGAGGTGGGGGTCATCGAGGCGACCTCGGAGGACGCGGCGTCGCTCGAGCGCATGGCCAGCCAGGCGCGCGTCGTCCTCACAACGGTCGGCCCTTACTCGACGCGCGGCGAGCCGCTGGTCGAGGCGTGCATCCGCGCGGGCACCGACTACGCGGACCTCACCGGCGAGCCCGAGTTCGTCGACCGTCTGCTCGACCGCCACCACGAGGCCGCCCGCGCGCGGGGCGTGCGGATCGTCAACTGCTGCGGCTTCGACAGCATCCCGCACGACCTCGGCGTGCTCTTCACGGTGACGAAGCTCCCGGCGGGCGAGCCGATCGTGGTCGAGGGCGTCGTGCGCGCGCACGGGAGCTTCTCGGGCGGCACCTGGCAGTCGCTGATCGAGATCGTGGCGCAGACGCGCCGCAGGAAGCGCGAGGCAGGCAAGGAGCAGGAGCACGGGCCGCGCAAGGTGCGTGGGCTCAAGGCGCGCATCCGTTACGAGAAGGGGCTGCGCGCCTGGGTCTCCCCGATGCCGAGCATCGACCCGCAGGTCGTGCTGCGGAGCGCGCGGGAGCTCGACGTCTACGGCCCCGACTTCCAGTACGGTCATTACATGCAGGTCAAATCCGGGCTGCAGCTCGCGATCGGGATCGCCGGCCTCGGCGCCGTCGCGGCGCTCGCCAAGGTCGGGCCGACGCGGGAGCTGCTCCGCAAGGTGCGCAGCCCGGGGGAGGGGCCGAGCGCGGAGGAGCGGGCGCGGAGCTGGTTCCAGGTGACGTTCGAGGGGAAGAGCGCGTCGCGCAAGGTGGTGACGCGGGTGAGCGGCGGGGATCCGGGCTACTCGGAGACGGCGAAGATGGTGGCGGAGTCGGCGCTCTGCATGGCGTTCGATCGCGAGCGGCTGCCGGCGCGCGCCGGGGTCCTCACGCCGGCCGTCGCGATGGGGGAGCGGCTCATCGAGCGGCTGCAGGCGGCGGGGATCCGGTTCGAGCTCCTGGAAGGGTGAGATGACCGGGCCGGTGGGGTACGCTGCCCCGGCGTGACAGGCGTGGACGAGAAACGGCTCGGCGGGGAGGCTGCGGTGGTCCCGCCGCCTTGTCGAGAGAGAGTCCCGCCCGTCGTGAGCGACTGCGGCCTGACAAGCACCCTGGTGGCCGGGCAAGGGAGCGCGGGGTGGGCTACCCGCGATCCGCGCGCGCCGGAGCCCGCCCCGGACAGGACGGCGTCTTCGCGCCGGGGATCGAGCGACGAGGCCTCCGTGCTGCCGCTCACCGGCGGCAGCACGATCGGGCATTACGAGCTCATCCGCGAGCTCGGCCGGGGCGGCATGGGCACCGTCTTCCTGGCCCGCGATGTCCGGCTGGGCCGCCTCGTCGGCATCAAGGTCGTCACCACCCTGAGCGGCGTCCGGCTGCAGCGCTTCCTCGTCGAGGCCCGCGCGACCGCGCTCTGCAAGCACGAGAACATCGTGACGATCCACGACGTGAACGAGCACGACGGATACCCGTACATGGTGCTCGAGTACATCGAAGGGCAGAGCCTCCGCGCCTGGATGGAGCAGCGAAGACCCCCCGGCGCCGGTGAAGGGGCCGCCACGGCGCCGGTGTCCGCGAGCGCGGCCGTGGAGATGATGGTGCCCGTGGTGCGCGCCCTCTCGTGCGCTCACAAGCTCGGCATCGTGCACCGCGATCTCAAGCCCGAGAACATCATGCTGGAGGCGTCCGGCGCGATCAAAGTGCTCGATTTCGGCATCGCCAAGCTGCTCGACACGGACGTCGGCGGCGCGGTCGAGCGCCCTCCCGCCTCGCTCAGGACGACCCTGACGCGCGAGGGCGCGCTGATGGGAACGATCCCGTACATGTCCCCGGAGCAGTGGACCGGGGAGGGGATCGATCACGCCAGCGACATCTGGGCCGTGGGCATCATGCTCCACGAGCTCGTGACAGGCGCGCACCCGCTCGCGCCGGTGACGGTGCACAGCCTCATGCAGGTCGCCGCGCTCGATCAGCCCATGCCCGAGCTCGACGAGGCGCGCCCCGACCTGGGCCCGCTCGCCGGGATCATCGATCGCTGCCTGCGCAAGCGGAAGGCCGAGCGCACCGCCTCGGCGCAGCAGCTCCTCTCGGAGCTCTTGCCGCTCTTGCCCGCGCGACACGAGATCGTCCTCGGGGCCGACGAGAGCCCCTTCGCTGGCCTGTCGGCGTTCCAGGAGGCGGACGCGGACCGCTTCTTCGGCCGCGCGGAGGACGTCGCGAGCATGGTGACGCGCCTCCGGAGCCAGCCGCTGCTCGCGATCGTCGGCGCGTCGGGGGTGGGGAAGTCGTCGCTCGTGAGGGCGGGGATCGTCCCGGCGCTCAAGCGCTCGGGCGCAGGGTGGGAGTCGCTCATCCTCCGGCCAGGGCGCGAGCCGATGGCGGCGCTCGCCGATCTGCTCAGCCACCCCTCGTTGATGTCCAAGGGGGGCTCGGAGCGCCCCGCGCCCCTCGACGACGAGGACGCGCGCGGGCGCCTGCTCGATCGGCTGCGCGCCGAGCCGGGCTATCTGGGGGCCGAGCTGCGCGCGTGGTCGGCCCGCAAGCAGCGTCGCGTCGCGCTCTTCGTCGACCAGTTCGAGGAGCTCTACACGCTCTCCTGCGACGCCGGCGAGCGCGCCGCGTTCCTCTCGTGCCTCGGCGGCGTCGCCGACGACGCCTCCTCGCCGCTGCGCGTGATCCTGTCGCTGCGGTCGGACTTCATCGAGCGGGTGGCGGAGGACAGGCACTTCATGGCGGCGGTGACCCGCGGGCTCGTGGTCCTGCCGCCGATCGGCCGAGCGGGGCTGCGCGAGGCGCTGACCCGGCCTGTCCAGGCGGCGCGGTACGAGATCGAGGATCCGGCGCTGGTCGAGGGCATCCTGGACGTGCTGGAGACGACGCGCGGCGCGCTGCCGCTCTTGCAGTTCATGGCGGCGCGCTGGTGGGACCTGCGCGATCGCGGGCGCCGGCTCCTGACGCGGGCGAGCTACGAGGCCATCGGCGGCGTGGCGGGCACGCTCGCGAGCCACGCCGACACGGTGCTGGCCGGGATGAGCGTCCGCCAGGCGAAGCTCTGCCGGGCCGTGTTCGAGCGCCTGGTCACGCCCGAGCGCACCAGGGCCATCGCGAGCCTGAGGGAGCTCCGCGAGCTGCCCGGCGACCCGGACGAGCTCGAGGGCGTCGTCCAGGTCCTCTCGGACGCGCGGCTCCTGGCCGTGGAGCGCGGGCGCGACGACGCCGGCAGCACGGTGGAGATCGTGCACGAGTCGCTCATCGAGCGCTGGCCGACCCTGCTGCGCTGGCTGGACGAGAACCAGAAGGACGCGGCGTTCCTCGACAAGCTGCGCGTGGCGGCGAGGCAGTGGGAGTCGAGCGGCTCTGCCGACGACACCGTCTGGCGCGGCAAGCTCGCCGAGGAGGCGCGCCATTTCCGCGAGAGCGATTATCATCAGGGCCAGTTGCCCGCGCGCGAGCAGCGCTATCTGGACGCCGTGCTCCGGCTGGCGAGCCAGGCGCAGCGGAGGAAGCGCACGCTGATCGTCGGGGTGATGGCGGGCCTCGCGCTGCTTGTCGCCGGGGCGACGCTGGGGATCATCAAGGTGGTTCGCCAGAACCGGGTGATCACCGCGCAGCTCGAGGAGATCCGCCAGACCGAGTACAACCTCGAGCTGGCGCTCGCCAGCGAGCGGGCCGCGCGAGAGGCCGCCGAGAGGGCCCGGCAGGCCACGGAGGACCAGCGGGAGCGCGACGAGCTCCTGCAGAGGGACGCCGAGGAGCGGAGGGCCAGGGAGGCCGAGCGCGAGCGTCGCAGCGGGGAGCCGCTGGAGCGGCCCGGCGCGCGGTCCGTGGAGGGCCTCAGAGAGGGGCGCCGGTAGCGGGCGCCCGGCGCGCCGAGCCCGCGCGGCCCTGGGCGCGCGGGGCGGCCCCGGCCGGCAGCCTGGTTTGGTAGGATGGTCCCGTGCAGCGCGAGACCTGGATCTTCGGCTACGGGTCGCTGATCTGGCGGCCGGCGTTTCGCTTCGAGCAGATGGCGCCCGGGTACATCACGGGGTGGGCGCGCCGTTTCTGGCAGGGCTCCACCGATCATCGCGGCGTCCCCGGCGCGCCGGGCCGGGTGGTCACGCTCGTCCCCGAGCCAGGCGCGCGCTGCTGGGGGATGGCTTACCGGGTCGCCGAGCCCGATCTCGACGGGGTGCTCCGCGCGCTCGATCACCGCGAGAAGGGCGGCTATGCCCGCCACGACATGCCGCTTTTCATGGCGGACGACACGCCGTCTCGCGCGGCCCGGACAGCCATCGTCTACATGGCCACTCCGGACAACCCGGACTACCTCGGTGAGGCGCCGCTCCCCGCGATCGTCGCGCAGGTGCTCGCGTCCCACGGTCCGAGCGGCTCCAACGTCGAGTACGTCCTGCGCCTCGCCGAGTCCCTCGCGGCCATGAGCGCCGACGACGCTCACGTGGCCGAGCTCGCGACGCTCATCCGCGCCCATGAACGGGCCGCGATGCACCGTCCGGACCCAGCGCGCGGATCGACAACCCAGATCGCCGAGACATCGCTCTAGCGATCCGCCCGCCTCGCCGACCTGGCGAGCCAACGACCCCCGTGGGCCCCGAGGGAGGGGTCGCGCGCGCGACCTCTCCCTCGGGGCCAGGCCCCCGGGTCGACGCTCTCAGTTCACGTCGCTGCTGCCGCCGTCCGCCCCGCCGCCGTCGGCCCCGCCGCCGTCCGCGCCCGCGTGATCCGCGACCCCGTTGGTCCCCTCCGCGGCCGGCGGCGTCGATCCGCCGCTCTCCGCCGCCTCGGCGGCCTCCGCCGCGAACGCCTCGACCGCGACCACCCGCTCGTCCTGGCCCACGTGCATGATCCGCACGCCCTGCGCGTTGCGCCCCGTCTCGCGGATCTCGCTCGCCTTGGTGCGGATCATCTGCCCGCGGTCGGTCACGATCAGCACCTCGTCGCTCGGGCTCACCATGGCCACCCCGACGACCGGCCCGTTCCGCTCGCTCGCGTCGATCAGGATCACGCCCTTGCCGCCGCGGCTCTGGAGCCGGAACTCCTCGAGCGCCGTCTGCTTGCCGTAGCCGCGCTCGCACACCGTGAGCACCCGGTCGCGCCCGTCGCCGCTCACGCCGAGGCCCACCACCACGTCGCCGTCCTCGAGCTCGATGCCCTTCACGCCCATCGTGGCGCGGCCGGTCGGGCGCACCTGGTCCTCGGGGAAGCGGATGCTCATCCCGCTCCGCGTCGCGATCACGAGCTCGCGCTTGCCGTCGGTCAGCGCCGCCGTGAAGAGCTGATCGCCCTCCTCGATGCGCACGCCGATGATCCCCTTGTCCCTGTAGTTCTCGTACTCGTTCAGCGCCGTCTTCTTGATCTGCCCGCGGCGGGTCAGCGTCACCACGAACGTCTCGCCGTCGAAGCTCGGCACCGGCGTGATCGCCGCGACCTTCTCCCCCGGCTCCATCCCGACGAAGTTCACGATCGCCCGGCCCTTCGCGTTCCGGGGCGCCTGCGGGATCTCGTAGACCTTCTTGACGAAGACCTTGCCCTTGTCGCTGAAGAAGAAGACGTACGAGTGCGTCGACGCCACGAAGAGCTGGCTCACCCAGTCCTCCTCGCGCGCCTCCATCCCCACCATCCCCTTGCCGCCGCGGCGCTGCGCCCGGTAGGTCGAGGTCGGCGTCCGCTTCAGGTAGCCGGCGTGCGAGATGGTCACGACCATGTCCTCTTCCTGGATCAGGTCCTCCATCTGGATCTCGGCCTCGGCCGGCACGATCTCGGTGCGCCGCTTGTCGCCGAAGCGCGCCTTGATCTCCTCGAGCTCCATCACGATCACGTTCATGAGCAGCCCCATGTCCGCGAGGATCGCCCGGAGCCGCTCGATCGTCTGCGACAGCTCGCCGTACTCCTTCGCGAGCTTCTCCCGCTCGAGGCCGGTCAGGCGCGAGAGCCGCATCTCGAGGATCGCCTTGGCCTGCCGCTCCGACAGGAAGTAGTCGCCGCGCCCGTCCGCCTCGACGCACTCGGGCTCCGGACGGCCGGCGCGCCGGAGGAACTCGCCGAGCCCGCGCAGCGGCAGCTTCTGCAGGTTCTCCCGCGCCTCCTCCGTGTCGCTCGAGGCCCGGATCGTCGCGACGATTCGATCGATGTCGCTCGTCGCCATCCCGAGCCCCTCGACGAGCTCGCGCTGCGACTCGGCCTGCCGGAGCTCGAAGCGGCAGCGCCGCGTCACGACCTCGCGCCGGTGCTCGATGAAGTGCGAGAGCGTGTCCTTCAGGCTCAGCACGGCCGGGCGCCCGTTCGCGATCGACAGGTTGATCACGCCGAACGTCGCCTGGAGATCCGTCAGCCGGTAGAGCTGGTTCAGGACCACCTGCGGGAAGATGTCCTTCTTCAGCTCGACGACGATCCGCATCCCCTCGCGGTCGCTCTCGTCGCGCACCTCGCTGATCCCCTCGATGCGCTTCTCCTTCATGCACTCGGCGATCTTGGCGACCAGCCGGGCCTTGTTCACCTGGTAGGGGATCTCGGTGAAGACGAGCTGCTCGCGGTCGCCCTTCATCGTCTTCTCGACCTGGCTGCGCCCGCGCATCGTGATCGAGCCGCGGCCGGTCGTGTACGCCTGCACGATCCCGCTCTTGCCGTAGATGAGGCCGCCGGTCGGGAAGTCGGGCCCCGGGACGAGGTGGAGCAGCTCCTCCAGCGCGACGTCGGGGTTGCGGATGATGGCGATCGTCGCGTCGATGATCTCGCCGAGGTTGTGCGGCGGGATGTTCGTCGCCATGCCGACGGCGATGCCGCCGGAGCCGTTCACGAGGAGCTGCGGGAACTTGGCCGGCAGCACGCTCGGCTCGAGCTCCGAGTCGTCGTAGTTCGGGACGAAGTCGACAGTGTCCTTGTCGAGGTCGGCGAGCAGCTCGACGGCCATGCGCGACAGGCGCGACTCCGTGTACCGCATGGCCGCGGGCGAGTCGCCGTCGACCGAGCCGTAGTTGCCCTGCCCGTCGATGAGCGGGTAGCGCAGGCTGAAGGTCTGCCCCATGCGGACGAGCGCGTCGTAGACCGCGAGATCGCCGTGGGGGTGGTACTTGCCGAGGACGTCTCCGACGACGCGCGCGCACTTCTTGTGCGAGCCGCCGGGGCCGATCTTCTGCTCGTTCATCGAGTAGAGGATCCGGCGGTGCACCGGCTTCAGGCCGTCGCGCACGTCCGGGATCGCGCGGCCGATGATCACGCTCATCGCGTAGTCGAGGTAGCTCGTCCGGAGCTCGTCCTGGATGCTGACCGGGACCTTCTGCTGGATGTTCGACGTCTCTTCCATGGGATCTGCACCCGAGGCGCGGGGCGAGCGCGGCGCGCGCGGCCCCGTCGTAGAGGCCCATCCCAGCGCGGCTCGAGCGTCGAGCGGGTCGGCGGAGGCGCCTCCGGCCTCTATCGACGAGCGATGAGGCGAGTTCGGCCTCCGCCGCGCGCCCTTGACCCGCGCTGTTCAGGGGATGCGACGGATGCGTTCAGGTACTCCAAGGGGCAGGCCGGCGCAAAGGGTTTGCCGGCCCCGAGGCGTCTCTCTGGCGGCGGGACGCGCGGCCGGGACGCGCGGGCAGATCGAGGCTGCGCCGGAGGCTCAGGGGAGGCGGCTGCACGCGGCGCGGGTCGTCGCGCCGGGGCGGACCTCCCCGCGGCACGTCGCGGAGAGCGCCGAGGCCCCCCTGGCGTCGCGCACCTCGACCGTGGCCTCGTACGCGCCGGGGGCGAGCGCCGACAGGAGCGCGCGGTCGCCGCAGGGCACGGGGCCGACCTGGAGATCCTCCGCCCCGGGCTGGTCGCCCTCGGGCGGCGGCACTGTCGCGGTGTAGGTGGAAGCAGCCGCGCCGCAGGCGAGGTCCGCCTCGGCGAGGAGCGCGTCGAGGTCGATCTCGAGCGCGCCCGTCGCGGACAGCGCGTCGCAGGTCGCCGTCACCGTGACGCCCTCGCTCGCCGCGGCGAAGCAGCTCGCCCCGAACAGGAGGTCGCCCGCGGCGTCCTTCGCCTCCAGGCGGAAGAAGTAGGCGCGCCCTGGGTCGACGCCGAGGTCGTAGACGACCGGCTCGGCGGGCGGGCAGCCGACCCCGAGCACGGGCGCCAGCGCGCCGTCCTGGGGGACGACATCGAACGACGCGATCGCGCCGTCGTCGCCCTCGCAGCGCAGCGCGCCGAGCGCGCTCGCCGGGTCGATCACGATGGCCGCGCTCGCCGGGTCGATGGGCCCCGTGAGCGGGTCGCAGCCCTGGACGACGACGTTGACGCCCGTGGCCGCCACGAGCTTGTCGGCGCCGTCCGCGGCGTCAGGGCCGGGGCACCCCCACGTCCAGCGCGGCGCGACAGGGGCCCCGTCGAGGAGCATGTGGCGGCTGCCGGACGTCTCGTCGCCGACGGGCGTGAGCTCCTCGGCGTACTGCTCGTAGCCGTCGATCCTCGCCGTGTACTCGTGCCCCGCGACGACGTAGGTGAACGACACGCGCGACGAGCAGGGGATCGGCGGGGACGAGGCGAGGGTGAACGGCCCGCCGGCCGCGCTCTCGTCCGTGAGGGTCGCGACGTAGCTGCGGATCGCCCCCGGCTCGTTCGAGCACCGCACGTCGCCCAGGAAGGCGAGCGGGTCGATGGTGAGCGACGTCTGGATCGGCTGTTCGTCGTCGGCAGCGCCGGTGCCCTCGTTGCAGGCCGCGAGCGCGAGCGCGAGCGCGCCGAGCGCCAGCGCGCGCCGGCCGGTCAGGGCGCGGGAGAGGGGGGAGGCGTCCCGGCGACGCGCGCCGAACCAGGTTTCCAAAGCAGCACGAGCTCGGCCCATCGGCAGGGGGCACTAGTCCAAGCCGGGGAACGGCGCCACCTGAAACGCGGCGCCGCACCCGCGGGGAGGGCGGCGGCCGGCGCGCGGCGCCGTCGAGCGGCGCCGACCCAGCGCGAGAGCGCCCGCCGCGTCGCCTGACCGCCGCCAGAACAGCTCGCCGGCCTCGCGCGGCCCGAACCTTCGTGTCCTGGGCGCCCTCGCGGCGTCTCTCTGCTGGCAGAGCGCGAGCTCAGACGTGGGGAGCCCCGGATGCGTGGGGCTCATTTCCGACACCGGATCTGAATTGCCGTGGAAACGCCTGTTCGGTCACGGGCTCCAGCGTCGGTGTCTCGATCGCATCGGCGCTTTCCGAGCAACTGGCGCGATCGGCGATCACGCCGAGCACATCGCGCTTCGGTGCCTGGGATTGCCAGGCAAAGCGCCCGCGTCGTCGCGTAGTAAAGCGCTTGCGGCGAGAGCAATCCTGCATCCTTCGACCGACGTGAGTGACGATAGGGCGCCTCGCTCATGGGCAAACGCAGCCGGCGTGAGGGGCGTGCTCCGCGTGACGGCGACGCCGCGGCGCTCGCGCGGGTGCGGCGGCGGCGCTGACCGAGGCGGTGGAGCGGAGGGCGCCAGGGACGGCGGCTCTCAAGGACGAGCTGCTCGACCTCGTCTGAGGCGGGGCCCTGGCTGGATGTAGGGCAGGGCGGGGCGGGATCCGACCGTTGCAGGGCTTGAAGCAAGCGGTGAAACGGGCGGCTCGGGGACCGAGCGGGCCGCTGCAAGCGTTGAAAGCGGCGGCTCGGGGACCGAGCGGGCCGTTGCAAGCGTTGAAACGGGCGACTCGAGCCGCGGGAGGCGCCCGCCTCGGCGTGCGGCGGGCGCCGCGCGCAGAAGGACCAGCGAAGAGGGCGGGGATCGCGCGTGATGGCCGCGCGTCACGGGCCGAGCCGCTGGCCGCCGCTGAAGCACGGTCCTGGCTTCAGATCCGGGTCGACGATGGCCGTCACGGAGCCGGATCTTCCAGCCATCAAGCAGCCTGCTCGGTAACAACTGGTTCCAGACGATCCCTGCCGCGTCCTCCAGCCCTCGGGGCAGGTCAGGCTCTCTTCGTTCCAGATCATCTCGCGGGGGGCGCCTCGGAAGGTCCACATCCGCTGATTGCCGCTCGCGTCGTACTGGTCACCGCGATCGTGACGCTGCGACTCCGCATGGAGCTGCTCGGAGGTATCGTTGCTGGGCTAGGGCTCAGCGGAGCCGCCGGCGCCGCCGCCCCCGCCGTCCGCGCTGCTGCCGCCGGCGCCGCCCCCGCCGTCCGCGCTGCTGCCGCCGGCGCCGCCGCTACCGCCGTCCGCGCTGCTGCCGCCGTCTCCGTCCGCGCTGCTGCCGCCGGCGCTACCGTCGCCGGCGCCGCCGCCGCCCGGTGCTTCCGTCGGCGCGTCCGTGCCGACGAACGCGCACGCTTCGAGCGCGTGCGCCCGCTCGGTGATCACGCCGCAGGGGCTGAGCGAGCCATCCTCACCGTCCGCGAGCTCGGCGGAGCACTCCGCCATGGAAGCGACCTTGTCGCTCGCGCACGCGCGCGTCGCGCCGACCGCGTCGACGCAGGCCTGGACCTGGGCTTCCGCCGGCTCCGCCAGCGCGGCGCCGGTGCCCGTGCTGGTGGTGACGCCCTTGATGCCGTGCAGGCACTGGTCCCAGTAGAACTCGACGCAGGTCTTCACCCGCTCGTCGGCGCTGGCCGTTCCGACCCACTCCGGGCACACGGCGGCGGCCTCGCACCGGGCCGTCTCGATCCGCCGGCAGGCGTCGACGCCCACGGCGTCGTTGCCGCAGCTCTGCGCTGCGAGGATCACGGCCCCGAAGCCGAGCAACCCGGCCGCGGCCCAGGGCGCGGAGCTCCGCCGCGCGGCGGAGAGGACGGCGAGCGCAGTTGAACGCACCCGGCGGAGCTACCACGCGGCGACCGGGGGCGTCGAGTTTTCGGCCGCCCACTCGCCCGCAGGAGGGCGACGGACGCGCCCGCGCAGAGCACACAGCGCTCCGTCGCCGGATCGCGCCCAGGTCGCCGGATCGCGCCCAGGTCGGGCCGGGCACGACCGGGCCGACGCAGCCGCCGGAGCGGCGTCGGCCGCGCGGTCAAGGCGGGCGGAATGGGGGCGGTCGAACGCATCCTCGGCGACCTCGCGCGCGTCGTCCGGATCTGCGTGCCGGAAGGCGGGCTGCGGCCCGGTAGCTCCTCGTGCGGGGGGAGTGAGCTCCCGGGGCCCCGGGGTGTCGATCCGCGGCCGTGCCTCGTGCCCGCGCCCCGCGCGCTCGCCCTCGATTTCTTTGACGTTTCCCGCGAAGGGGCGATCCTCCCGCGCATGGCCTCTGCCATGATCCTGGCCGCGGGGCTCGGGACCCGGCTCCGCCCGCTCACGGACGAGCTGCCGAAGCCGCTCCTGTGGCTCGGCGATCGCCCGCTGATCGCGCACATCGCCGAGCAGCTCGCCGCGGGCGGCGTGCGGCGCGCCGCGCTGAACAAGTCTCACCTCGCGGAGCGCTTCTCGCGCGACCTGATCGCGGCGTTCCCGGTGCCTGTCGACGTCCTTCACGAGCCGGAGCCCTTCGGCACCGCCGGGGGACTCGCGAACGCGGCGGGCGCGCTCGGCGACGGCGACGTGGTCCTCTGGAACGGCGACATCCTGATCGACCTCGACGTGGCGGCGCTCTGCGCGGCGCACGGCCAGCGCGGCGCGGCCGCGACGCTCGCTGTCGCGCCGAGGCCGGCCGGAGAGGGGACCGTGGGCGTCGGCGCGCAGGGCGAGGTGGTCCGGCTGCGCGGCGAGCGCTTCGGCGAGGAGGTCGCGGGCGGCGATTTCGTGGGCGTGCACGTGGTCGGCGAGGCGCTCAGGCGGCGGCTGCCGCCGCGCGGCTGCATGGTGGGGGACGTGTACCTGCCGTGGCTGCGCGAGGGGCGCGCGCTCGCGACGTTCGCGGCGCCGGCCGTGTGGCACGACATCGGCACTGTCGCCGCGTACCTCGCGGCGAGCGCGCGCTGGCTCGCGCAGCGCGGCCTGCAGAGCCACGTCGGCCCGGGCGCGTCCGTGGCCGAGGGCGTGGACGTGACCGGCAGCGTCGTGGGCGCGGGAGCGCGGGTCGAGGGGGCCGGGGCGCTGCGCGGGTGCGTTGTGTGGCCGGGAGCGCGGGTGAGCGTCGGCGCGGACGCCGAGGCGCCCCTCGAGCGCGCCGTGGTGACGACGCAGGGGCGCGTCGTGCGTGCGGCCGGATGAGCGCTGATCCGCCAGGGCCGGACGGTGAGGCGCGGCGCGCTGCGCGACAGGCGCCGGACGGCCGCCCCCACTGAAGCGGCGCCGTGCAGCGGATGAACATCTGGAACACCGGGACACTGGGCATGGGCCGGCCTTCGCTCCATGTAGCCGCGAAACGACCCAAGAAAGGCACGGTGCACCGGTATGCGCTCGACGTCCTACATGCCCCTGCGACATCTGCTCCTGCAGTTGCCCTTGCTCCTGTCCGCCCTCGCCGGAGGCGCCTGCGTGGACGAACGATCGCGGTCGGACCTCCCGCCGCCGTCGCCGCCCTCGATGCCGGCGCCGACGCTTCCTGGCGGGCAGAGCGGCGGCGCCGGCGACCAGGGCGCCGGCGCGCAGGGTAGCGGCGGAGGGAGCGGACCTGGCGGCCAGGCCTCCGGCGGTCAGGGAGGCGCCGATGGGCAAGGCGCCGGCGGCGACCTCGGGGCCGGCGGTGACCTCGGGGCCGGCGGCGACCTCGGGGCCGGCGGCGACCTCGGGGCCGGCGGTGGCCTGGGCGCCGGTGGTCAGGGCGCCGGAGGCGACCTCGGGGCCGGCGGCGGCCTGGGCGCCGGCGGGCAGGGCGCTGGAGGCGACCTCGGGGCCGGCGCCCAGGCCGCCGCCGGCGGCTACCACTCTGACGTGGTTGACTCGTGCGAGCAGGATCCGGGTCCGGACATGGATGCACCGCCTGCCTGGATGGCCTGACTCACGAAATTGTGCAGTCGTTGTCGGTGAAGTTGGGATAGATCAGATTCCGGTTGATGCTGCCGTGAATCGCCCAAGTGTAGGCATAGCTCACCACGTTGGCCCGGTTGAACCCCGTGATCGCCGTGGGCTGCAGGTTCGGCGTCTGCTCGAGCAGCTCGGGCGCAGGCTCCGCGTGCTCGATTCGCGAGGGGTCGGGAGGACGATTCACATGGTCGGCCGCGAACGTGACGATCTCGTGCTCGGAGAGCTCGGGGTAGATCAGCTGCAAGGATAGACCACCTCGTTCGAAGCGCCTCTTCGCGTCGGGGTTTTCCGGCTGTAAGATCCATGAACGCATCGGACGTGCCTGGAAGCGCGGATGCGTTCATCATCAGCCAGTCCACGTGGCGGCCCCGCCCACGTGGAATGAAGGCCATGGTGACTAATGTACATCGCGAGGTGTGGTGTGGAGCAGCTTCGGGCGGGCTGGCGCGGGCCGTCTCGAGGCCCTGCGGCGGGGAGGGCGAACGTCACCGCGCTGGTGAATCAGGGCGATTCACGTACTCGGTCGCAAACCTGCGGATCTCATCCTTCTTCGGGTGCGCGGACAGCTCGGGATAGACATCCCAGAGTACGTCCTTGATGAAGACGCCGTATTCCGGAGTGCCAGGCGTGATGGATGGACGATGTTGCTTCAGGTGCTCGCGAAGGATCGTCTCCCCCTCGCTCAGCGCCGTCTCGCCCGGCGGTTCGCCGGGAGCAGGCGGCTCCCTGCTGCATCCCGCCACCACAGCCAGCGCTCCCATCACCAAGAGGCGCCACTTCATCCGAAATCCTCTCGTTGGTTGGATCCGATGGTGCGCGCGCCGATACGGCGCGCCAGCGAATGCTGGAATCCAGAGGCACACAGCCCGGGCGCTCCGGAACGGCTTCGCAGAAGCCGCCTTCTGTAAATGTCGCGGGACCGACACGTGATCGGGCCCTTTGGGCTCGGAAGCGCCGGACCAGCGCGGGGAGCTACTTGGCTCATCCGGTGTGGTCCGGCCTCCAAGGCGCGATCACGCTATGCAGGTCAGCTTTGGCCTGTCGACGTGGAGCCGTGCTCCGACGCGGATTGTCGGGCGACCTGCCCTCACGTGCGAGCGGCGGCACCCGGGGCTCCATGACGTCGCCCGCCGCGCTTCACTTCCCCAGGTCGGCGAGCGCGGCCCTGGCGGCGTTGTGCCCCGCCGCGCCGATGACCGATCCGGCCGGGTGCGTGCCGGCGCTGCACGAGTAGAGCCCCGCGAGCCCGAACCGGTACGGCACGCGATCGGCGAAGCCGAAGCCGTTGTCGATGTGGTGGATGTGCCCCCGCGTGATCCCGAAGTGCCGCTCGATGTCCGGCGGCGCCAGCGTGAACGTGTCCAGCACGAGATCGCTCATCCCCGGCGCGAAGCGATCGCAGATCGACAGCAGGTGCTTCACGTAGCGCGGCGCGGCCTCGGCCCACGCCTCGCCGCCAGCGAGCGCGTAGGGCACCCACTGCACGAAGAGCGCGGCGTTGTGGTGGCCCTCCGCGTCGCGCAGGCTCGGGTCGATCGGCGTGTGGAAGTACCACTCGATCGCGGGGAACTCGGGGAGGCGCCCGCTCATCGCGTCGCGGTGGGCCTGCCGCAGCGTGTCCATCACGACGTCCTCGTCCGGCAGGAGGTGGATCGTCGGCCCGAACTGCCCGCGGTCCTCCGGGAGGCACGTGAACCTTGGCAGGCCGGTCAGGGCCATGTTGACCTTGAGCGTCGAGCCGTCCCTCGCCAGCGCGTCGAGCCGCGCCGACAGCGGCGCCCCGATCGCCGCCTCGCCGGCCAGCGCGCGGGTGCGGAACGGATCGGCGTTCGACACGACCACCTTCGCGGCGATGCGCG
Organism: Sorangium sp. So ce176; assembly: GCF_051519835.1. NCBI lineage: Bacteria > Pseudomonadati > Myxococcota > Polyangiales > Polyangiaceae > Sorangium > Sorangium sp. So ce176. The sequence continues at coordinate 5,020,618 of NZ_CP150371.1, read as the reverse complement.
TGCCGTCCTCGAGCAGCACCCCGGAGACGGCGCCCCCGGACGACTCGATCTGCGCGACCCGGGCGCCGGTGACGATCGTCGCGCCCTCGGACCTCGCCTTCTCGGCGAAGAGGCGGCTGACAGTGCCCATCCCGCCCTCGACGATCATCCACGTCCCGTCCGCGCCGGGCAGCCGGCACATGTTGTGGACGAGGAAGTTCATCCCGGTGCCGGGCGTGTCGAAGCCGCCCGCGAGCCCGGAGAAGGCGTCGGTCACGGCGTACATCGCCTGGAGCAGATCGCTCTTCCAGCCGAACCGCGCCAGGTACTCGGAGATCGTGCCCCGGCAGAGCGCCACGAACGTCTGCCGGAGGGCGGGGCGCACGTGGCGCTCCGCTGTCTCCTCGATGGAGAGCGGCTCCTGGAGCCAGGTCGGGGCGATGTCGTCCCGGAGCGCGGCGAGCTCGGCCTGGAGCGCGCTGTTCGCCTCCCAGTCCCGCTGGGAGAAGAACTCCAGGAACTGCCGCTTCATGGCGGCCTGGTCCGAGCCGAAGAGCAGGTAGCGCCTGTCGGTCGTCGGGACGAAGTAGTGCGGATCGCGCCGCCGGAGGGGCAGGTCGACGCCGACCTCGCGCAGCAGCTCGGGCGGGGCGAGCCCGAGCAGGTAGGCGCCGCTCGAGACGCCGAGCCCCGGCGCCTTCGCGAAGGGGTGCTCGGTCTTCACCGCGCCGCCGACGGCGTCCTTCTCCTCGAGCACCACCACCTCGAGCCCGCGGCGGGCGAGGAGGACGGCGGCGACGAGACCGTTGTGGCCCGCGCCGACGATGACGACGTCGGCCCGGGCCGGAGCTTCACTGCGTTTCACGGGGCACCTCCAGCGTTGTGCGCGTCCTCTGCCGCAGCCCGGCGCGCCGGCGCCCGGCCACGAGCGCGAGGTGTTGCACGGATGGCAGGTCGGGGAGAGGCTTTTCGCGCCCCGGAACCCCGAGGAGCGCGCCGCGCTGGCCCGAGATCCGCCGCGTCGGGGGGCCCTTTCCAGCCTGTCCTCAGCGCAGCGCGCGCAGCGCTGGCCGCTCGCTCATGGCCGGGATCACCTCCCCGCGGCCGCCCCCGGCGCCTCCCACGCGGCGGCGACCTCCTCGGCGATCGCGCGCACGGTCAGGGGCGCCGACCCCTCGGCCTTGTTGTTCACCAGCACGAAGCTCTCCATGCCCAGCGCCGCGGCCTCGCACACGATCCGCGCGACCTCCGCGCGCATGGCGGGATCGGGCTCGACCACCCGATCGAAGGGGTGGAACCGGCGCTGCTCCGCCTCGTAGCGGCGCCCCGGCTTGAGCAGCAGCCGCACGAGCGCGAAAGGCGCGTTCGAGACGGGCACAACGTCCGCCTGGGGCCCGGGCGTCGGCATGGTGCGAAAGTAGCTGTAGGTATGGGCGACGCCGCGCGCGCCGAGGATCTCCCGGTACTCGCCGGTGAGGTATGCGCGCTCCCTGATCTCGACGGCGTAGGTGAGCTCGCGCGGCAGCGCGCCCAGGAAGGCGTCGAGCCGCTCGAAGAACGCGCGCGGCGGGAGCCGGTGGGACGGGCCGACCGGGGGCAGCTCCAGCAGCACCGGCCCCGCGTGGGCCCGGAACGAGGACAGCAGCGGCGCGGCGACGCGCGAGAGGAAGAGCGGCACCGACAGGAAGTCCGGGTTCGGCTCGACGCGCGCGCGGTCGGCGCGTTGCGCTCCCTCCTCGCCCGAGGGCGTCTGCCCTTGATGCACTGTCTGGGAGACGACGGCGTGCAGCGCCTTCGACACGCACCGGAAGCCGTCCGGGAGCTGCGCCCCGTAGCGACGGAAGTCGCTGTCGGGGATGGGGGCGTAGAAGCTGCGGTCGATGCCGACGGTCGTGAGCAGCGGGTGGCGGGCGTACTCGGCGAGGCCGTCGCGCGCGAGCTCCTCCGTGCTCCGCCGCCGGGCGTAGACGAGGCCCTGCCAGCCCGGGAAGCTCCACGAGCTCGTGCCGAGGAGCACGCCTCTCGGCAGCCGCGCCGCGACGCGGGCGGCGTCGTCGTAGACCGCCGCCATCGCGTCGGGCTCGCTCGCCGCGGGCGCCTCGGCGGCGGCGGGTCCCGGCGCTGGATCGAACAGCGAGAGCTGCATGGGGGAGGCGCCACGGCGCCCAGGGGAGCGGCTCACCCGGGCGATTCTACGCCTTCCGGAGCTCACCGGGACCCGGCCGCGCGCGTCGGCGCCGCCAGCCGCTCGGGGCGCTTCCTCCGGGAACATCCAGCCCGCCGCGGGGTACAAGCACGTGACGTGCTGCGCCGCTTCGCCCTCGTCCTGCGCACCCTGGCCTCGACGGCCGGCAAGGACGCCGTCGCGCGCGCCATGCCGCTGTACATGGGGCTCGGCCTCGTCGCGGCCGTCGTGTTCGGGGGCAACGGGATGCACCCCTCGCAGCTCACCGGCCTCGCGGGCGAGTCGCTCCGGTTCCGGCTCGCGCTGTGGGCGGTGTGGCTTCTCGTCGCGATGCCCGCGGCGCGCGCGCTGCTCCGCGCTCCGACGACCTTCTTCCTGCGCGCGCTGCCCGTCCCGCGGGCCCAGCTCCTCGGGGCGCACGCGCTGCTCCTCGCTGTCGCCGAGCTCCCCTGGGTGGCGCTCTGGGCGATCGGCGTCGGCGCGCTCGACGGCCCGGCCGCCGGGGCGCTCGCCGGCTGCGCCGCGGGCGCCGCGGCGGTCGCGGCGCACGGGATGCTCCTCGCCCGGCCGCGCGGCGCGCGCGAGCTCGCGCCCCTGTCGCTGCTCGCCGGCGCGATGCTGCTCGGGGCGCCCGCGCCGATCCTGCTCGCCTGCGCGGCGCCGGCGCTCGTCGTCGGGCTGCGCGCGGCGTTCGTGCGCGCGCCGGAGGTCGCCGCCGGCCGCGAGCCCTCGCTGATCCCCTCCGCTGCGCCCGTCCTGGGCGGCGCGCTCGCCTCGCTCTCGCTCGCCTACATGGCGGCGCTCGTGCGCGGCCACCGCGCTGTGCTCGCGCGCGCCATGGCGCTCGCGGCGCTCGGCGCGTTCATCGGGGCTGCCTATGCCCGGAGCATCGGGCCGCTCGCGGACGAGCCGCTCGCCGCGGCGTCGCTCGTCGCGCTCGCGCCGTTTGCGCTCTGCGCGGGCGCCGGCCTCGCCGGCCCGGTGCTCCGCGAGGAGCGGCGGATCGCGTGGCTCCTCGCCGCCTGCGGCGCGGCCGCGCCGCTCAGGGCGGGCGCCGCCGCCGCCGCGGTCGCCGCGCCGGTGACGGCGCTCGCGCTCGCGCACGGGGCGGCGGTCGGCGCGCTCCACGGCGCGGCGCCCCTCGCGGCGCTGCGCGTCCTCGGCGGCGCGGCGCTCGCGGGGCTGCTCCTGTCGGCTGTCGCGCTCGGCTGCGTCCGCTGGTCGGTGCGGGAGGACGGCCGCGACAGCAGCCGGGTGCTCCTCACGGTGCTCGCCGCCGTCGTGGCGGCGACCGCGACCGCATGGACGCTGCGCGAGCTCGCGCTCGCGGCCTGGGCTCCCGCGGCCGCGTGGCTCGCGGGGCCCGCCGGCGCGCGCTTGTCTTCGCGGAGCCGCGAGCGCGGCGCCGCGGCACGAGAGGGGAAGGCGCGGTGATGCTGGAAGCGACGGGGATCCACAAGCGGCTCGCGGGCAGGGACGTGCTCTCCGGCGTCGATCTCCGCTGCGGGCCTTCCGACGTGGCGGTCGTGATGGGCGGCAACGGCGCCGGCAAATCGACCTTGCTGCGGATCGTCGCCGGGGTGCTGGAGCCCGATCGCGGCGCGGTGACGCTCGCGGGCGATCCGATCCACGGCGGCGGGGCCGCGGCGCGGCGCCGCCTCGGCTACGCGCCCGACGCGACCGAGGCGCTGCCCGACCTCCAGGTCTCCGAGCTGTGCGCCCTCGTGCGCGCGCTCAAGCAGGCGCCGCCGCTCGACCGCGCGTGGGTCGAGCGGATCGGCGCGGGCGCCTTCTACCGGCAGCGCCTCTCCGGGCTGTCGTTCGGCCAGCGCAAGCGCGCGCTCCTGCTCGCCGCGCTGGTGGGCGACCCGTGGCTGCTCGTGCTCGACGAGCCGACGAACGGCCTGGACGCCGAGGGGGTACGCACGGTGATCGAGCTCATCGCGCAGCGCCGCGCCGAGGGGAAGGCGACCCTCCTCACGACGAACGATCCGGCGCTCGCCGCGGCGCTCGGCGGACGGCCGCAGCGGCTGAGCGCGGGTCGGCTCGGCGCGCCCGGCGCCGGAGACGCTGCGGGCGTGGTCCTGGAGGGGGGAGCGGGGCAGGGAGGTCACCCCTCCTGAAGCCCCGCCGCCGGACGCTCCCTACCGGCCGGCCTACCTGGGCGGCTGCGGGCAGAGCAGCTTCTTCAGCTCGTCTGTCGCCGCCGCGCCCTTCAGCACCACCGAGGCCAGCCGTTGCACCTTGGGCGCGAAGGAGCAGTCATGAGGCTCGTTGGGCGCCTTGTGCAGCAGGGACTCGACCTGATCGCCGGGGCCCTCCACGCTCTTCCTCGTGCAGAGGATCGGGCTGCCCTGGTGGTAATAGTACCTGCGCTGCAGAAGGCGGGTCGCCGTGACATCGCCGAAGGGCATGGCGTCATTCAGGGCAAAGATGAGCTGTCCCTTGTCATAATAGAACTGGTAGGTGGACCCGGCGTCTCCCGCAGCGATGTCCTTGAGCTCTGCCTTCGAGACGGCGTTGTTCTTCTGGTGCAGCCGTATCTCGGCGCGTCCCTCGTCAGCAGGACAGGCCATGCGGAGCTCGCTCGTCTTCAGCCCCTTGTCCGCCTGGATCTCCGCGTATTTCTTCCGGATTTCCTCGATGCGAGGATCGTCCGGCGCCTCCCGGGCGGCGCCGGGGCTCCCGGCGCCAGCCGCCGCGTCGGGGGTCGTCGTGCTCGGCGCCGACGGAGCGGGCGATACAGAGGTGGCCGGGGTCGCGGCCGCGGAAGGCCGAGCTCGATTCTCGGTGCCAGACACAGCGCCTGTCGTGGAGGAGGCTGGAGCCACGTCGCCCCGCCCGCAGGCGGTGGCGAGCAGGACGCTGCCGAGGACCATCGCAGATCGACTCATGACGTGTTCCTAAGCTCCATCGGGCGGTGAATCCACCCCGGCGCCCCGGGCGAGCGGCAGCAGCCGCAGCACCCGTGTCTCGCGCTGCTCGCGGCCCTCGAGGTCGAGCGAGGTGGGGACGAGGTAACGCGCGATCTCCTCGACGCCTTCCGCGGGGCAATACGAGCGCCCCGGATCGCCCACGAGCACCGCCGCCCCGTCCCTGGCCTGCCAGCGCAGCCACGGAAGCACGCGGTCGACCATCGCGCGCTCGTAGCAGACGTCGCCCGCCACGATGACGTCCCACGCGCCGCCTGCGGCGCTCGCCGTGAGGTCCTCCGCGATCACGTCGAGGGCGACGCCGTTCAACGCCGCGTTCAGCCGGAGCGCCGCGGCGGCGAACGGATCGATGTCCGCGGCGCTCACGTGCGCCGCGCCGGCGCGGACCGCGGCGATCGCGACGACGCCCCCGCCGGCGGCGAGATCGAGCACGCGCTTGCCGGAGACGACCGCGGGGTGGTCGAGCAGGTACCGCGCGAGCGCCTGCCCGCCGGCCCACGCGAACGCCCAGTAGGGCGGCGGCACGCCCGCGCGCGCGAGCGCCGCCTCGGTCGCGTGCCAGAGCGGCGTGACCTCGGTCGCGAGGTGGAGCCTCACCTCGGGGACGAACGGCGGGCAGGCGACGGCGGTCTCGCGCGCCACGAACGCCGCGGCGCGCTCGTCCCGGGCGAGGGCCTCTGCCGGCTGCCGGGACGGCTCCTGTCGCGCAGGCTCCCTCGTCACAGCGCCTCGAAGATCCGCAGCGGCTCGGATACGCGCGCGGCCCACGCCGCCTCGTCGTGCGCCGCGCCCGCGTGCCACGCGTAGAACACGCTCTCGCCCTCCACGTACGGCGACCCCGCCCTCGTGAGGACGTCCCGGAGCTGGAGGTTCTCGCAGTAGTTGTCGGCCGCCGCCGGATCGTCGTCCTCGATGCCGTCGCCGTCGTCGTCGACGCAATCGCCGCCGCCGCCCGAGTCCAGGTAGAGCGTCGCCGCGCGCTCCGTGTGCGCCGCGTACCGCTCGATCATCGTCTCGTGGCGGACGCCCGCCCCGATGCTGCCCCAGCCCATCGTGCCGGAAAGGCTCGCGGCGAACGCGTACTCGCCCCGGTGGCGCGCGGCGGCGTGGAAGCTGATGAGGCCCCCGAGCGACGAGCCCATGATCCCGATCGGACCCGGCTCGCCGTGGCGCGCCCTGATGAGCGGCCGGACCGTGTCCCTCAGGAAGTCGGCATGGGCGTCGCCCTCGCCGCCGATCAGCGCGCCGCCCTCCTCGATGCGATCCTCGACGTGCGTGTACTCCGCGAGCCGCGCCGGGGTGCTGTCGATGCCGACGAGGAGCACCCCCGGCGGCGCGTGATCCTGGAGGTGCCAGCCGCCCGCCGGGCCCGCGGGATCGAAGAGGTTCTGGCCGTCGTGCACGTAGAGGACCCTGTCGACGGCCCCCTCCGGGACCCACACGCGCACGGTGCGCGGCGCCATCGCGGCGTCGCCCACGGCGAAGTGGCGCTCGAGGTGCGCCTCGCGGGGCGCGACGAGGCTCATCTCGCCGAACGCGTCGTAGGTGCACGCGCGCGACCACGGATCGGCCGCCCACGCGGTCCCGTCCGTGAACTTGTAGCGAGCGCCCGCGTGCACGCTCTGCACGATCCAGTGGAAGCCGGCGTCGCCGGTCATCGCCGCGCCGGTCCACGCGTCGTGCTCGCCAGCGAGCAGGCGCAGGCTCGCGCTTGTCGAGACGAAGAGATACCCGCCGTCCACGGGGATGGGCCAGCCGGTCCGCGACGCGTGCGCGAGCAGCGCCGCGTCGCGGTCCGCCCGCAGCTCGGCGAGGATCGCCTCGACCGGCGTCTCGCCCGCGCCACCCGCGCCCGGGCTCGTCGCGGTGCCGGCCGACGCGCGCGGTGAGCCGCTCGGCGCCGCGTCGCCGCAGCCCGCGAGCGCGGCGAGGGCGAGGGCCCCCGCGCCCGCTGCCGCGCGCCGCGCCGTCGCCTCCCACCCCGGCGCGGCCACGGCTACTGCGCCGCGACCCGCGCTTCCGCCGCGCGCAGCGTCGTCTCGAGCAGCGAGGCGATCGTCATCGGGCCGACGCCGCCCGGCACCGGCGTGATCCACGCTGCGCGCTCCCTGGCGGCGTCGAAATCGACGTCGCCCACCAGCTTGCCTGCCTCGTTGCGGTTCAGGCCGACGTCGATCACGGCGGCCCCTTCCTTGATCCAGTCGCCGCGGATGAGCCCCGGGCTGCCCGCGGCGACGACGAGGATGTCGGCCTCGCGGCAGAGCGCTTGCAGATCGCGCGTGCGCGTGTGGGCGATCGCGACCGTCGCGTGCTGCGCGAGCAGGAGCGCCGCCATCGGCCTGCCGACGAGGTTGCTCCGCCCGACCACCACCGCGCGGGCCCCGGCGATCTCGACGCCCGCCTCGGCGAGCAGGCGCATGCACCCCCTCGGCGTGCACGGGGCGAGCACGCCCGGGCGGCCCATCGCGAGCAGCCCCGCGTTCACCGGGTGGAGCCCGTCGACGTCCTTCGCGGGATCGATGGCCTCGAGCGCGCGTTGCTCCCGGATGTGCGCCGGCAGCGGGAGCTGGACGAGGATCCCGTCGACCGTGTCGTCCGCGTTGAGCTCCGCGATGCGCGCGAGCAACGCGTCCTCGGTCGTCGCGGCGGGGAGCGTGAGGAGCCGGCCCCGCATGCCGACCTCGTTCGACATCCTCTCCTTGGTCCGCGTGTGGGTCACGCTGGCCGGATCCTCGCTGACGAGCACCACGTCGAGGCCAGGGGGCCGGCCGTGGGCGGCCGCGAAGCGAGCCACCCCCTCCCGCACCTCGTCGCGGACCTTCTGTGCGATCGCCTTGCCGTCCAGGATCTTCGCTGCCACGGCCGCGGAGCTTAGACCACCCGCGGCCATCCCGGGAGCGCGGCGTGTGGAACGCAGCGACAGGGGCATCCGCCGCGCGATGTTCAGGTTGACCCTTCCGTCCAGCGTCTCTAGCCATGAGCGGTGGACGCTCTGCACACCGATCTCTACCAGCTCACGATGGCGGCGGGGTACTTCCACCGCGGCATGACCTCGCGCGTCGCGACGTGCGAGCTCTTCGTGCGGCGGCTGCCGAAGCACCGCCGCTTCCTCGTCGCGATGGGGCTCGACCGGGTCGTGCGCTACCTCGAGGGGCTCCGCTTCACCGACGAGCAGATCGCGTACCTGAGCGCGATCCCCGCGCTCGCCGACGCGATGACGCCGGCGTTCTGCTCGTACCTGCGGAGCTTCCGCTTCCACGGCGACGCCTGGGCCGTCCCCGAGGGGACGGTGTTCTTCCCGAACGAGCCGCTCCTGCGGGTCACGGCGCCGCTCATCGAGGCGCAGCTCATCGAGACGTTCGCCCTGTCGGCCATCAACTACGCGACAGCGATCGCGTCGAAGGCCGCGCGCGTCGTCCTCGCCGCCGGCGACGCGGGCGTCATGGAGTTCGGCACCCGCAGGGCTCACCCGGAGGCGGCGATAGACGCGGCGCGGGCCGCGTACGCGGTCGGCTGCGTCGGCACCTCCAACGTCGAGGCCGGGATGCGCTTCGGCATCCCGGTGCTCGGCACGGCCGCCCACATGTGGACCATGGCCCACCCGACCGAGGAGGCCGCGTTCGAGAGCTACGTCGCCGTCTTCCCGAGCGCGGCGATCCTGCTCATCGACACGTACGACACGCTCGTCGGCGCCGCGCGCGCCGCGGCGATCGCGCGCGACAAGCTGAAGGGCGTGCGCCTCGACTCGGGCGACCTCGGCGCGCTCAGCGTGGCCGTGCGCAGGATCCTCGACGCCGCGGGGTGCGCCTCGGCGAAGATCGTCGCGTCGGGCGATCTCAACGAGCACCGCATCGCCGAGCTCAGGCGCGCCGGGGCGCCCATCGATCTCTACGGCGTCGGGACGGACCTCGTGACCTCGATCGACGCCCCCTCGCTGGGCGGCGTCTACAAGCTCGTGGAGATCGGCGACGTCGAGCCGGGCGTCGCGGGCGAGCGCACGCCGATCGCGAAGTTCTCGGAGGGGAAGGCGACCCTGCCCGGCGCGCACCAGGTGCACCGCTTCCACGACCAGGCCGGCAAGCTCGCGCGCGACGTCATCGCGCTCGACAGCGAGCCCCTGGGCGCCGGGGCCGAGCCGCTGCTCGCGCCCGTGATGAAGCGCGGCGCGCGCGTCGCGCCGCCCGAGGGGCTCGACGCGATCCGGGCGCGCGTGCGCGAGCAGCTCGTCGCGCTGCCGGAGGCGATGCGGCGCATCGACGACGACCCCGCGCCGGGCGCGGCGTTCGCGGTCGAGCTGTCGCCGCAGCTCGGCGCGCTCGTCGAGACGGTGCGCGCCCGCGTCGTCGCCGGCGCAAGATAAGGAGCGCGCGAGGCGCCGCCGCGCGCTGCGCGTCTCCACGCGAGAGGAGAGAGGACATGGCGAGTGGCAACATGACCCGGCAACCGTCGCCCCCGAGGGTGTTCGTCGACGTCGACGTGCAGCGGGACTTCTGCGAGGAGACCGGCGCGCTGTACGTGAAGGGCTCACCGAACGCGCTGTTCCGGCGGCTCACGGAGCACGCCGTCGCGCGCGGGATCCCGATCGTCGGATCGGTCGACTCGCACGCGTGGGACGCGTGGGAGTTCGGCTCGAACGACACGCCGGCCCCCGAGGGCGACAAGCCGGGCTTCCCAGATCACTGCGTGAAGGGGACGCCGGGCTGGCTGAAGGTCGAGGGCACGCTCCCGCCGCGCTTCCGCTTCATCCCCAACGTCTCGCAGGCGCCCGTCGACGCAGCGGTGCGCGAGCTCGCGACCGGCCAGACCCACGGCGTCTACTTCGAGAAGGAGGTCTACAGCCTGTTCGCGAACCCGCTCGCCGAGGGCTTCCTGCGCGAGCTCTCCGCGGCGCTCGGCGGCGCGCCGGAGTTCGTCGTCTACGGCGTGGCGACCGACTACTGCGTCCGCGCCGCCGCCCTCGGGCTGGTCCAGCGCGGCTACCGCACCACGCTCCTGACCGACGCCGTCGCCGGCATCACCGAGGCCGGCGTCGCCGCCGCGCTCGGCGAGATGCAGGCCGCCGGCGTCGCCCTCGCCCCGTCGTCGACCGTGCTCGGCTGACGAGGTCGCGCGGGGCGGCGCCCCCCGCGCGGCGCCCCGCGCCGGCGCCGTCAGCCGTCCGCCGCGGAGCCGGTCGGGTTCGGGTCGCTCGGGTCGCCCTGGGCGCGCAGCGACCCGCAGAGGTCCACGAGCGGCTGCGGCTTGTCGAAGTGCCACCCCTGCGCGTAGTGGATGCCCATCGACGTGAGCAGATCGGCGATCTGCTGGTTCTCCACCTGCTCGGCGACGGTCTTGATGCCGAGCGTGTCGCCGATGCGGTGCACCGACTCGACGATCGCGCGGTGGAGCGAGTTGTCGTGCAGATCGCGCACGAACATGCCGTCGATCTTCACGTAGTCGACCGGCAGGCTCTCCAGGTAGCCGTACGACGCGTGCCCGCTGCCGAAGTCGTCGATGGCGAACCGGCACCCCATGGCGCCGAGCTCCTGCATGAACCACAGCACCTCGCCGAGGTTGGCGAGCGCCGCCGTCTCGGTGATCTCGAAGCAGATCTTGCTCGGCGGCACCTGCGCCCGGTGGAGCTGCTCGACGAGGAAGTCGAGCAGGCCCTCGCGCAGGAGCGACACGCCCGACAGGTTGATCGAGCACGTGTCGAGGCGCCGCAGCGCGTGCTGCGGCAGCGCGCCGATCAGCCGGAACGCCTGCCGCGCGACGTAGCGATCGATGACGTGGATCAGGCCGCTCTGCTCCGCCGCCTGGATGATGCCGACCGGCGAGTAGAACCGGCCGTCCTCGCCCAGCTGCCGCACGAGCACCTCGAAGTGCGCGCCCTTCGGCGTGTGCTCCGCGCCCGGCTTGACGAGCGGGTGGATGCCCTGGGCGTAGAGCCTGAGCCGCCCCTCGGCGAGGTGGCGCTGCAGGCTCGCGACCCACTGCATCGAGCGCCGGCTCGTCGTCATCTGCTGGTCGTCGAGGTAGACCTGCAGCCGCCCGCGCCCGTTCTCCTTCGCGATCCGGCACGCGTGATCCGCGGCGCCGAGCACGTCGACGGCCCGCTCGAAGTGGGGGGTCAGCACCACGAGCCCGATGCTCGCGCCGATCGAGAACGTCTTCTCGGCCCACCCGAACCTGAACTCGAGCAGGCAGATCTGCAGGTCGCGCGCGATCCGCTCCGCCTCGCGCTCGCCCTTGTCCGCGAGCAGGAGGACGAACTCGTCGCCGCCGATCCGCCCGGCCGCGTCCTTCGGTCCGACGATCTCGTGCACGCGCGTCGCGACCCACTGGAGCAGATCGTCGCCCGCCTCGTGCCCGCACGTCGCGTTCACGAGCCGGAACCGATCCAGGTCGATGTAGCAGAGCGCGTACGGCGTCCCGTTCTTCCTGCAGTCGTTCAGCGCCTCCTCGATGCGATCGATGATCGCGTACCGATCGAGGAGCCGCGTCAGCGCGTCGTAGCGCGGCTTGGCCGGGTGGATCGGCAGGGGTCCCGGCGCGCCGAGCTCGCGGAAGAGGACGATCTGCCCGGGCGGGGGAGGCGGCTTCGAGTCGCGCTGGCTCTCGCGCGTCGGTCGCCCGGTGAGCGCGCCGATCGTGTGGAGGATGGGGAGCACGGACCCGTCGCGGCGCTCGAGCAGCGCGGTGTACCGCCCCTGCGGCCTGCTCGCTGCGCCCGTGTCCGGCGCGGCGAGCGACGCGCCCGGCGTGCGCAGCGCGCCCTCGTCGATGATCACCGGCGCGAGCGGCACCACGGGCTCGCGCCGCGGCGTGAGCGCGGGCGCCGCGGCCTTCGCGGGCGCGCCCTCGTCGAACAGCTCGTTCATCTCTCCGACGTCGATGTCCGGCTCTCCGCTCGCCGCCCCCGCCGCGGGGATCAGCCGGAGCACGCGATCGAGCAGCGCGCCGCGCGCCTCGACGATCGACCAGCCCGTCAGCCGCTCTGCCGCCCCGTTCAAGCGCACCACGCGCTGCTCGGCGTCGATCTCGATCACGCCGACGTCGACCTCGGACAGCCAGGCCGTGAGCTGTTTGTCCGGCGAGCCACGGTGCGCGTCCGAGCGATCGAACGTGGCGTGCAGGCTCGACTCCGGCCGGTCTTCGATCTTTGCCACCACCCCGTTATGGTAGTTGCATTCCCGGAGAAGCGGACTTCTTAAGCGCCGACGGCGAGGAAACTCACGGCCCCGGCCCCGCTGGGGTACGCTCGGGGCCATGGGTGGTCACGAGGAGAACAGGCGCCTCCGGACGGCGCTGAGCGCCCGCGCTGCCGCGCTTTCCCCGACGTCGCGGGCTTTTCTCGATCTCCGACGCCGCCGGAGCTCTCCGGGGCGCACGGCAGGGAAGGTAGCGAATGGTGCGACGCTTCACGACGGCGCATCGCGATCGACGGACGGCGTCGGGGCGCGCTCTGTCCTCGGGGGGGGCTGAGGCGCGATGGGGCTCGTCCTGTTCGGGCTCACGGGCGGCCTTGGCTCCGGCAAGAGCACGGTGGCCGCTCGCTTTCGCGCGCAGGGGCTTCCGGTGATCGACGCCGACGCGCTCGCGCGCGAGGTGGTGGCGAAGGGGACCGAGGGGCTCGAGGAGGTGGTCCGCGCCTTCGGTCCGGAGGTGCTGTCTCCGGACGGATCGCTCGATCGCGCGCGCGTCGCCGCGATCGTGTTCGCGGATCCGGACAGGCGCCGGCAGCTCAACGCGATCGTGCACCCGCGCATCACGGCGCTCACGCTCGAGCGCGCCGCCGCTCTCGAGGCGCAGGGCGAGCCCCTGGCTTGCTACGAGGCGGCGCTCCTCGTCGAGAACCGCGTCGCCGACGCGTTCCGCCCGCTCGTGGTGGTCGCGGTGCCCGAGGCGGTGCAGATCGCCCGCGCGATGGAGCGGGACGGCGCCACCGAGGACGAGGTGCGCGCCCGGCTCGCCGCGCAGCTCCCGCTCTCCAGCAAGGTCGCTGTCGCCGATCACGTCATCGAGAACTCCGGCGATCGCGCCGCGACCGAGCGCCAGGCCGACGAGGTGCTCGCCGCGATCCGGGCGAGGTTCGGCGTCCCGCCGGCGCCGCCCGCCCCGGATCCGGCCAGGGCGCCTGACGTCGCTTCGCCGGACCACTGACTTGATGCGCAGTGCCCGGCGTGGAAGTCTCGTGGCCGGCCGATGACGTCGTTCAAGTCGAAGCTCGCGCGGCTCGGGCCGCTCCCGACGGAGCGGTGCAGCGGCGCGCCGCCCGCGCCCGCGCCGTCGCCGCTCGCCCGCGGGGTCGCGGCGGAGGTGTCCCCGGCGGTGGGCGGCGCGCGGCCGTCGCTGGACGAGCTGCGCGAGCGCATCTCCCGCATCGTCGCCCGGGGCGCGCCGCCCGCCCCCAGGGCCGACCCGGCGCGCGGCGAGCTCCCCTTCCATGTCGAGCAGATGCCTGGCGGGCCGCTCTATGTGAGCCGCACCCGCTCGCTCGCGGCGGCCCGCGTCGGCCGCGCGCCGCTCGTCGCCGCGCGCGACGCCGACCCGGCGATGCTCGCGCTGCTGGCGCTCGACCCGGCGCTCGCCGGCTGCGACGTGCGGAGGGCGCTGTTCCTCGACACGGAGACCACCGGCCTCGCCGGGGGCACGGGCACCGTGCCGTTCCTCGTCGGCCTCGCCTGGTTCGACCCCGGGGGGGCCAGCGCGGGGCCGCTCGGCGAGCCGTCGTCCGACGGCTTCATCATGGAGCAGCTCCTGCTGCGCCGCCTCGGCGAGGAGGAGCCCATCCTGCGCCGCCTCGCCGAGCGCCTCGCCGGCGCCTCGATGATCATCACGTACAACGGCAAGGCGTTCGACATGCCGCTCCTGCGCACACGCTACGTGATGAACCGCCTGCCGCCGCCGCCGGAGCTGCCGCACCTCGATCTCGTCCACGTCGCGCGCCGCATCCACAAGGCGCGCCTCAAGACGCGCACGCTGATCGCCCTCGAGCACGACGTGCTCGGCCGCGTCCGCGTCGGCGACGTGCCCGGCGGCGAGATCGTCGCCTGCTACGCCCACTTCCTGCGCACGGGCGACGAGGAGGCGCTGCTCGGCGTCGTCGAGCACAACGCCGCCGACGTGCTCGCGATGGTCGCGCTGGTCGGCCTCTACGGCGAGCCGCTCGGCAGCCTGGCCGCCGGCGATCTCGCGGGCGTCGCCGCGACGCTGCGGAGGGCGGGCGCGCTGGAGCGCGCGGCGGAGCTCGCGGACGCGGCCGTCGAGCGCGGGGGCGGCGCGGCCGCGCGGCGCGCGCGGGGCGACATCGCGAAGGCGCGGGGCGACAAGGCGCGGGCGCTCTCGGACTACGAGGCGCTCGCCGCCGAGATCGACGACCCCGCGGTGCGCCTCGAGCTCGCGAAGCTCTACGAGCACCACGTCCGCGCCTTCGCCCGCGCCCTCGAGCTGGCCGACAAGGGCACCGCCGAGCCCGAGCCAGCGCAGGCGCGGCGCCGAGCCCGGTTGCAGCGCAAGATCGACCGCCGATCCGGCGGCGCCGCGCTCGCGCTGCCGTTCGAGCAGGCCGAGGGCGCCGAGGCGTGCCCTCGCGAGGGCCGCGCCGCCGCGCCGCGCCGCGAGGGCGAGGGGTGAGCGGGCATCCAGCGTACCGCGCGCGGCCTGCGCGCCCCGCGCCGCGCTCGACGATCTTGCCGCGCCCGACGTGCGCCTCGCGACAGCGCTGCGCGCCGGGGCCCCGGCGGGCGACGCGCTGGCCGGGACCTGCGGGACAGCGGGCGGCCGAGGGGTCGCCGGGGGCGCTGGGCGAGCCCATCGAGAAATCCGTCGCTCTGGCTTCTCGCGGGGGCGTGCGTGGGCTAGGGTGGGGGCGATGATTACCGTCGGCTGCGCCGGTTTCCCCGTCCCAGCGACGCGCTATTTCCGCGAGTTCATGTTCGTGGAGGTGCAGGAGACCCATGTGTCCCTCCCGGGGCCTGGAACGATCCGGCGCTGGCGGCGCGAAGCTCCGGTCGGATTTCGCTTCGCCTTGCTGGGTCCGCGCGAGATAGGTCAGGAGGGTTTCCGGGACGGCAAGGTCATCGAGACGGCGCTGAAGAGCATCGAGGCCGTCGCGGACGAGCTCGAAGCGAAGAGCGCTGTCTTCGTGGGCCCCCCGGAGTTCACGCCCACGCGCGCGAACAAGGCGATCCTGCGCGACTTCCTCTTCAACGTGAAGAAGCGCTTCGACCGCGTCGTCTTCGAGCCCCCGCCCGGGTGGGATCCCGACGAGAGCGACGAGCTCACGCAGGAGGTCGGCGCCCTCGCCGCGCGCGATCCGCTGATCGCGGGGCTCTCGCGGCTGAAGGTGGCCTACTACCGCCTCCACGGCCCGGCGGGCCACAAGTCGCGCTACGAGGACCCGGCGATCGAGCGGCTCGCCGAGATCGCGCGCGGCGCGAAGCACGACGACGCGACGTACGTCTTCACGAACGTCGACATGTTCGCGGACGCGAAGCGCTTCAAGAAGGCGATGAAGCTATAGGGCCGCGACGCCGTGGTTCGCGCCGCGGCCGCGATCAGCCCTGGCCGCGCTGGCGGCGCCAGCGCTCGGGGCGCGTGAACAGCGCCATCGCGGCGCTCACGACAGCGGCGGCGTACCACGGGATGTCCTGCACGGTCCCGTAGACGGTCCGCGCGCGCATGAACCGCGCCTCGCCGAGGAGCGACTGCTCCTTGAAGGTCTCGCTGTGCACCACGACGCGGCCGACAGGGTCCACGATGGCCGAGACGCCGCTGTTCGTGGCGCGCACGAGGTAGCGGCGGTGCTCGATCGCGCGCATCTTCGCGAGCGCGAGGTGGATCCACGGCTCTGTCGTGTCGCCGAACCAGGCGTCGTTCGTGAGGTTGACGAGCAGATCGGGGTCGCCCTGCGCGACCAGCTTGTTCACGAAGTGCGGCAGGATGTCCTCGTAACAGATCATCGTCGCGAGCCTGTGCCCGTTCCACTCCAGCGGCGCGAGCGACGTGCCCGGGCTGAAGCGGCCCGAGTTCGGCGACAGCGTGTAGAGGTACGGGATCGTGTCGCCGAGCGGGAGGTACTCGCCGAACGCGAGCAGGTACTGCTTGTCGTACCGCCCGAGGATCTCGCCGTCGTCGCCGGCCATGAGCGCAGTGTTGAAGCTCACGCCGCGCTCGTGCGTGTTGGGGGGTAGCCGGTGGATGACCGTGCCGACCACCGTCGGCACGCCGAGCCGGCTGGTGAGCGAGCGCTGGACCTCGGTCTTGTAGGCCGACTCGCGGAAGGCCTGCGGCACGCCGGCCTCGCTCCACACGACGAGCCCGGCGCCCTGCTTCGCGAGCTCTCGGGTCCGGTTCACGTGGATCTTGACCGCGTTCCGGCGGTCGAAGAGCGCCAGGTTCGGCTGGACGATCCCGATCGTGATCGGCTCGGCCGCGGCGGCGGCCGCGTCCACGGCGCGCATCCGGAGGATGCCGTACACGGCGGCGAGCGCAGGGGCCGCGACGCCCACCGCGAGGACCGCGCGGTTCAGCGGGCGACCGCGCCCCGGCAGGGGGGAGGCGCTGCGATGGGCGTGCGGACCGCGCTGCGCGTCCGGGGACGCGGCGCGGGGCAGCGCGCGATCCAGCCGGAACATCACGAGCTCGGCGAGGGCGAGGTTCGCGGCGATGAGCACCAGACCGACGAGGTAAGGGCCCCCGAGATCCGCGACCTGAGCCAGCACCGGCGCGTTGTGCACCGAGGCGCCGTAGTACCAGGGGAAGAGCAGCGGAAAGACGAGCTCGCTGGTCACGAACGCGAGGGCGAAGGCCACGGGGCCCGGCCAGCCGCGCGCCTCGGCCCGCCCGTAGAGCCAGCCGCACAGGGCGATGCGCCCGGCCTGGTAGGCGCACAGGATCGCCATGAAGAGCGCGCAGAGGATCGTCGGGAAGCCGCTGAACACCCGCAGCATCTCGAGCAGCCAGTAGAAGCCGGTCATCGTCATGACGAAGCCGGCGATCCAGCCGAGCAGCGCGGCGCGCCCCGGCGACTGCCCGCGCAGCGCCACGATCAGCGGGACGAGGCCGAAGAACGCGATCGGCCAGAGATCCATCCCCGGGAACCCGAGGAAGTAGAAGAACCCGGAGAGCGCCGCGAGCCCGTAGGCGAGGCGCGCGGGCAGCGGGCGCGCGGCGCTCGCGGCGCTCACGTCGGGCCGAGGGAGGCCCGCGGCCTCGCCGCCTGCCGGGTCTGCGCCGGGAGCCTCGCTCTCGTGCTGGTGCGCGGTCGTCATCGGGAGCGCCGGAAGAAGAAGAAGGAGAAGCAGCGCGCCGCCGTGGCGGCGCGGTGGAACCTGAGGGGGCCGGGCATGGCGGCCCCCGTATTGAAGGGGCGCCGCCGCTACGTCAACCCGCTCGGCGCGCCGTCGTGAGCTGCTCGACCCAGGCCTCGACGCAGGCGCGGCGCTCCGCTCGGCGCGAAGCCTGGAGACCTGCTCGGCGCGAGCCCGATGACGCGCTCGGCGCGAGCCTGATGACGCGCGGCGCGCGTATGCCTCGAGCGGACGATCCGGGCATTGCCGCATCGGCGCACGCTGGTGATGGCGACGGAAAGTCGCGCAGAACGTGCCTGATCCCCGTCGTTCATGACTACTATGCGCACGTAGAGCCCATGTCGAAGATCCTTCACATCGAGGACGATCCCGCGAACCGCCTGCTCGTCCGCAAGCTGCTTCAGAACGCCGGCTACGAGGTCCTCGAGGCCGCCGACGGGCTCGAAGGGGTGCGCCTCGCCTGCGCGCAACGCCCGGACCTCGTCCTCGTCGACCTGAACATCCCGGGCCTCGACGGGTTCGAGGTCACCCTGCGCCTGCGCGGCGAGGCGTCGCTCGCCGGCGTCCCCATCGTGGCGATCACCGCCGAGGGCGACCGGGACACGAGCCTCGCGGTGGGCTGCGACGGCTTCCTCCAGAAGCCGATCGACGCGCGCTCCTTCTCCGCTGTCATCGCCCGCTACCTCAGCGGCGCGCGCGAGGAGCTCCCCGCGTCGCAGGGGCCGCTCCGGCTGCGCGAGCAGAGCCAGCGCATCGTCGCCCACCTCGAGCAGAAGGTGGCCGAGCTCTCGCGGGCCAACGCCCGGCTCCGCGAGCTCGACGCCGCGCGCACCGAGTTCTACCGCAACATCTCGCACGAGCTCGCGACCCCGATGACGCCGATCGTCGGGTACGTGAAGCTGCTCGCCGACGAGGAGCTCGGCCCGCTCAACAAGGCCCAGAAGAAGGCGCTGCTCGCGATGGAGGACTGCGTCCGCAGGCTCCGGTCGCTCATCGACAACCTGCTCGACGTGACCGGCATCGAGACGGGCCGGATGCGGTTCATGCACTCCGAGTACGACTTCCTCGACACGACGCGGCGCGCCCTCGCCCAGGTGGCCGACCGCTTCGCCGAGGGGAAGGTCCAGCTCGTCGAGGACCTGCCCCGCGGCCCGCTGCCGGCGTGGGGCGACGCAGGGCGGCTGCAGCGCGCCATGATCCAGCTCTTCGAGAACGCGGCGAAGTTCACGCCCGCCGGCGGCACGGCGGGCGTGCGCGTCAGCGTGCTCCAGTCGGGGCACTACGAGCTCTGCGTCGCCGACACGGGGCCCGGGGTGAAGGGCGACCGCCAGCTGCGCATCTTCGAGCCGTTCTACCAGATCGACGGCTCGGCCACGCGCGCCTACGGCGGCGTCGGCGTCGGGCTCGCGATCGCGCGGCGCACCGCCCGGGGGCTCGGCGGCGACATGCGCGTCGTGTCGCCCAGCAACGAGGTCATCGAGGGCGAGACGCTCACCGGCTCGGCGTTCTACCTGACTGTCGCCCGGCGGGCGCCCCTCCAGGACGACGGCAGCTCGCCGGGCCGGCTGGGCCCGCCCTCGTCGCCGCCCGCCGATCCGACCTGATGCGCTCGGCCGCCGGCCTCATCTACCTCGACTGGAACGCCACGACGCCGCCGCACCCCGAGGTCCTGGCGGCGATGCAGGCCGCCGCCGAGGTGGCCTGGGCCAACCCGGCCAGCGTGCACGGCCCGGGGCGGCGGGCGCGCGCGTTCATCGAGCAGGCGCGCGAGGCGGCGGCCCGGCTGACGGGCTTCGACGCGCGCGACGTGACGCTCACCTCGGGCGGCACCGAGGCCAACAACCTCGCGCTGTGGCACGCGTTCGGCGGCGAGGCCTCCGGGGCGGGCGCGGCCGGCGCGCCGGCCTGGGGGCGGCTCCAGGGCGCGCTCGTTGTCTCGCGGATCGAGCACCCCTCGGTCACCCGCGCCGCGGAGGCGCTCGCCGGCCGCGGCGTCGAGGTCGCCTGGGTCGATCCGGAGCCGTCCGGCCGGGTCGCGCCCGAGGCGCTCGCGGCCGCCATCGATCGCGCGGCGGCGGTCGCGCCCGTGCGGCTGGTGAGCCTCCAGGCGGTCAACCACGAGACGGGGGTCGTGCAGCCGGTCGCCGAGGCCGCGGCGCTCGCCCACGCCCGCGGGGCGCGCCTCCATGTGGACGCGGTGCAGGCCGTGGGGCGCCTCCCGCCGGAGGCGTGGGCCGGGGCCGATCTCGTGTCGGTCGCGGCGCACAAGATCCGGGGCCCCAAGGGGATCGGCGCCCTCGCGGCGCGGCCGGGCATCCGGCTCCGGCCCGTCCTTCTCGGCGGCGCCCAGGAGCGCGGGCTCCGGCCCGGGACGCAGGACCCGATCGCCGCGGCCGGCTTCGCCGTGGCCGCCCGGCGCGCGCTCGACGCCCCCGCCCGGTACGCCGCGCTCGCGCCGCTCCGCGACCGCCTCGAGGCCGAGCTCCTCGACGCGGGGCGCGCGGCCGGCGGGGCGCCGCTCCGCAACGGGGAGGGCGCGCGTGCGCCCCACGTCGCGAACCTCTCCTGGCCCGGCTGGCGCGGCGACGAGCTCTGCGCCGCGCTCGACCTGGAGGGCGTCGCCGTCTCGAGCGGCTCGGCCTGCAGCGCCGGGACCGCCGAGCCGTCGCCGGTCCTCACCGCGATGCTCGGGGCCGAGCGCGCGGCGTCCGCCGTGCGGTTCTCGATCGGCGAGGAGACGACCGAGGGCGACATCGCCGAGGCGGTGCGCCGCGTGGCCCGGGTGCTCACCCGCCTGCGGCCGCTTCGAGCCGGAACCTGAGCGGATCCGGCGGCTTACCGCGAGGTCATTGGTCCTTGATCCATCCCTCGAGCCATTCCGGATAACCGCGCAGAGAAGGATGAGTCCACAGGGGTAACTCCTGGCAAGAACTTGTGTTTTCAGGGGGGGTGTGGATTCTTTTTATCGATCCATTGAATGGATCGAATCGGTCGTCTTCCTGGGAGCCTGTTCAGCAATCGATCGAGCGCTCGAATCTTCGTTAGGTACCGATCGTATCTATATGAAATTGTTGGTTAAAACTACGTGATACGGGATTGACCTACGGCACTTCAGGGGACCCCCGCAGTGCTCGATGGGCCCCGGCCGCGGGCGCATTGCTCGACGAATGCAGGCGGTTTTTCCGTGGACCACGGGTCCACCCGCGGCGCGGCCGGGTTGTTATCCAGCGCGCTTGCCCTGCTCACCATGTGGCTCCGGCGCATGGTCGTGCACCGCGCGCCTGCCCGGCTCGCCGCGGCACCTCGGCCGCAGGGCCTCGCAGCGCGCGCCTGTCCGGCTCGCCGCGGCACCTCGGCCGACGATCCCGCAGCGCGCGTTCGCTGCGCTCACCGGCGTTCGCTGCGCTCACCGGGGCGCCGCGCGCGCTCGGCGCGGGCCTTCGCGGGTCTTCTGCCGGGCTACGCGCCCGCCGCGCGGCGCTGGCGGACGACCTCGTAGAGCGCGATCGCCCCGGCGACCGAGGCGTTCAGCGAGGCGATGGGGCCGGTCATGGGGAGCCGGGCCACGTGCTGGCAGACGCGGCGGACCGAGCGCCGCGTGCCCTTGTCCTCGGCGCCGATCACGATCGCGACCGGGCCGGTCAGGGTCAGCTCGCCGAGCTCCACCGGGCCCTGCGCGTCGAGCGCGATCGAGGCGACGCCGCGCGCGGCGAGCGCCTCGAGGGCGTCGGGCAGGGAGCGCACCCGGCAGAGCCGCGCGTGCTCGATGGCGCCCGCCGAGGCCCGGAACGTCGCCGGGGTGAGCGGCGCCGAGCTGTGCTCGGGCCACAGGATCGCCCGGGCGCCGAGCGCGACGGCGCTGCGGATCACCGCGCCGAAGTTCTGCGGGTCCATCACGCCGTCGAGCGCCACCGTGATCGTGCCGCCGGGCTGCCCCTCCTCGACGACAGGGATCGCGTCGACCCCGACGATCTGGAGCTCCGGCGCCGACGCGACCGCCCCCTGGTGACGGCCGCCGGCGCTGCGGCGATCGAGCTCGCCGCGCGGCGCGCGCTCGGTCGGGATGCCCTGACCCTCGGCGAGGCGCGCGAGCGCGTCCAGCTTCGGGCCGCCGTCGCGCTGGACGAGGACCCAGCCGACCCGCGCGCCGTGCGCGCGGATCGCCTCTCGGACAGGCTGAAGACCGTAGACGATTCGGCTCACGTCAGCGGGGAGGGTGAAGCGTGTGGGCGATTTCCTGCACGATCGACCGGGCCGCGGCGAGCGGGTCCGCCGCGTCGCGGATCGGCCGGCCGACAACCAGGAGATCGGCGCCGGCCGAGATCGCGGCCGACGGCGTGGCGATGCGCTTCTGATCGTCGACGCGGGCGCCCTCCGACCCCGAACCGAGGCGGATGCCCGGCGTCACGAGGAGCTCGCCCGGCCCGAGCGCCTCCCGCAGCGCCGGCACCTCCTGCGGCGAGGCGACGAACCCGTGGATGCCGGCGGCGCGCGCGAGCTGCGCCATCCGGACCACGTGCGCCGACGCGCTCCCCGGGATGCCCTGCGCGGCGAGATCGGCCTCGTCGAGCGACGTGAGCATGGTGACGGCGAGCAGGATCAGATCCCGGGAGCGCGCCGCCTCCTGGGCCGCGCGCCTCAGCATCTCGGCGCCGCCGGCCGCGTGCACCGTCAGGTAGCGGACCCCGAGCGCGGCGGCGCTCGCCACCGCGCCGGCCACCGTCGCGGGGATGTCGTGCAGCTTCAGATCGAGGAAGACGTCGAGCCCGAGCTCCTTGCCGATCTCGACGGCGCGCGGCCCCTCGCGGACGAACAGCTCCAGGCCGACCTTGAGCACGCCGATCGACGGCGCGACGCGCGTCGCGGCCGCCCTGGCCTCGTCCAGGCTCGGGTAGTCGAGCGGGAAGACGAGCCTGCGGCGCGCCTCGTCGAGCGAGCTGCCGCCGAGGCTCGTCCTCTGCCTCACGGAGTTGGCCATGCTGTGTGATCCTGTCCCGATCAGAGGCAGCTGCAGAGCGGATCGCCAGGGGCGCAGTTGCAGGGAGCCTTGGTGCCACCGCCGCTCGCCGGGGCGCCGCCGGCGGCCGGGCGGCTGCCGCCGCCGCCGCGGCGGAGCTGCTCCTGCTTTTGCTGCTCCTGCTCGAGCTGCTTCTGGAGCGAGAGGCGCGTGGCCTCGTCCTTGGCGGACGCGAGCTGATCGCGCAGCCCGGACATCTTGGACTCGGACTCCTTGAACTGCGCCTCGAGGCGCTTGTTCGCCTCCTCGAGCTCGCGCGCCCTCGCGGCCTCGGCCGCGATGCGCGCCTCGTTCTCCTGGGACGACTTGACGGCCGCGATCGTGACGCCGCCGATCACCAGCACGCTGGCGACGGCGCCGCCGATGAGGAGCTTGCGCAGCTTCTTCTTCGACTCGTCCTGCTGCAGCGCCGCGAGCGAGCGCTCGTGGTGCTGCTGCGCGGCCATCGCCTCGAGCCGCGCCCTCTGCTCGGCCTCGACGCGCGCCTTCTCGATCTCGGCCTGGCGGATCGCCTCGAGCCGCGCGGCCTCCTCGCGGGCGCGGCGCTCCTCGTTGCGGCGGCGCTCCTCCTCGGTACGGATGCGCAGCTCCTCGGCCTCGCGCGCGGCGCGCTCCGCCTCGACGCGGGCCTTCTCGGCGGCGGCGGCGGCGGCGGCCTTCTGGGCCTCTTCGGTCTTGATTCGATCCTCCTCGAGGTTCATCAGCTCCTTGAGCGAGAACAGGACCGAGCTTTCCTTCTGTTCCGACATGACCTCGTGGCTCCTTCGATCGAGCGCGTGCGGTTTGGCTACCGGGGGGCGTTGCGGAGACCCTGCAGGTCGCCCTGGGCGGGGCCACCAAGCAGGGAGATTGTGACCCGCAGAGCGGCTTTCACGCAATTATTCACGACAACCGCGACCCTCGTCACGCCGAGGAGCCGCGGAGCCGGCAGGCAGATTATCGCCGTGGTGCACGGTAGGTACCAGCGGAAATCGCAGCGCTCCGTCCCTTCCACGTCCGCTGCCGTCCGTGAGCGTCCGTGAGCGTCCGTTACCCCTGTTGCCCTCCTCGTTACCCGCGCACCGCGCCGCGGACACGCCGGACGACCTGTGCCGTCGCGGAGGGTGCCCGGGGCACGCTGGGACGGGGGGCGCCCGATGCGGCGCCGCCGCGCGCGTCCTGGTACGGTCCCGTTGGATTCTCGACGGCTCTCCGGTAGCGTCGCGCGCCCATGGCAAAGGTCATCAAGGCGCACATCACCGGTACGGTCTGGAAGATCGAGGTCAAGCCGGGCGACAAGGTCGAAGAGGGGACCGTCGTCGTCATCCTCGAGTCCATGAAGATGGAGATGCCCGTCGAGGCGGAAGACGAGGGCACGGTGGAGGAGATCCTCGTCACCGAGGGGGCCTCGGTCACCGAGGGCGCTCCGCTCGTGAAGCTCGCCTGACCGCCCGGGCCGGCCGCGCCCGTCCTTCGCACCCACGGCCCGCGCGCGCCGGCATCGACGACGCCGGCGCGCGGCGGCGCTCACTCGCGCCAGAAGAACTTCCAGGGGTTGTGCTTGAGGTCGCGCGCGAGCTCCTGGAGGTCATCGAAGAGCTGCTCGTCCATCACGAGCGCGCCCACCGTCCCCTTGCCGCGCTTGACGTGGGCGAGGACCTCCTGGGCGTCGGCTGTCGCCGCCCTCGCGCGGCCCGCGATCTCGGCGATGTCGTCGAGCGTCTTCTTGATCTTGGCCTGCTCCGCCTCGCTGCCCACGGTGGCCGAGAGCCGGCGCGCGTTCGCCAGCGTCTCGCGCGCGTCCTCCATGAGCGGGGGCAGGTCGCGCGCTGCCTTGCCGCTCACCTGATCGGCGTTCGCGAGGATCCGGTCGATCTGGGGGTTGTTCACGTACTTCTGCCGGGCGTCCTTCACGAGATCGGTGCCGTCGAGGCTGATCTGCTCGACGTTCTCGGCGATGCGGTCGAGCCGATCCTGGTTCCGGTGCATGAAGTCGCCGGTGCCCTTCAGCGTCTTCCGGAGCCCGTCGAACGCCTCGCCGAGCCCCTCGCGGTGCTCGCGCATCGCCGAGACGGTCGCGTGCAAGAGCTCGTATCCCTCGGCCAGGAGCATGTCGAGGCGCGGCGGATCGAGCCCGCGGACGACGGCGTTCTCGGGGAGCACCGGCCTGTCGCTCGAGCCGGGCTCGATCGCGAGGAACTGCTCGCCGAGCACGCCCTGCGTCGTGACGTAGAAGGTGGCGTTGTCGTGGATGCTCTGCTGATACCGCTCCTCGATGCGCACCTGGATCCGCACGAGCGGATCGCGCCGGCCGTCCTTGCCGGGCTGGCCGCCGCGGAACTGGATCTCGCTGAGCTTGCCGACCTCCACGCCGGCGATCTTCACCGGCGCCCCTGTCTGGAGGCCTCCCGGGTTGTCGAAATCGACGTAGATGGAGTACTTCGGCTGAAAGTTGACCCCGCCCATCACGAGGATGAAGGTGGCGAGGAGCCCGATCGCCGTAAGGATGAGGATCCCGACTTTGACCTCGATCGACCGCGGGCTTGCCATGGGCCTGTCATCTTCTCCTATCTGGCGGCGGGGAGGTGAGGGAAATGGGCCAGGATCCGCCTGTCGCAGCGCAGTATCCCACGCCAGCGCCGTGACGCTTCGCGCTGCCCTGTCGCTGCATCGCGCTGCCTTACCGCTGCCATGCGCTGCCTTACCGCTGCCATGCGCTGCCTTACCGTTGCCACCCGCTGCCCACGTGCTGCCATGCCCTGACTTGCCCTGACGCAACCGTTCTTGCCTCGAAAACAGCGATGATTTCGTTCCGGAATGTCAGAAAATCCTTTGGCGCCAAAGAGGTCCTGAAGGACGTCTCGTTCGACGTCGCCGACGGTGAGGTGTTCTTCATCATCGGGCAGTCGGGCGTCGGGAAGAGCGTGCTCATCAAGCACCTCGTGGGGCTGCTCTACCCGGACGGGGGGGAGATCTGGCTGGACGGCGAGGACGTCAGCCGCTTCGACGAGGCGCGGATGTACCCGGTGCGGATGAAGTGCGCGATGGTCTTCCAGCACTCGACGCTGTTCGACTCGATGACGTGCGCCGAGAACGTCGCGCTCCCGCTCCGCAAGCACAAGGGGCTCAAGCCGAAGGAGGCGCTCGCGGAGGCGCGGCGGCGGCTCGATCAGGTGCACATGCGCGAGTTCGGCGACCGCTTCCCGCCGGAGCTCGGCGACGGCATGCGCAAGCGCGTCGCCATCGCCCGCGCGCTCACGCTCGATCCGCGCTACGTGCTCTTCGACGAGCCGACCACGAGCCTCGACCCGGTGAGCGCGCGCCGCGTCGACAAGCTGATCCGCGAGCTCAGCGACACGCTCGGCGTGACCAGCATCGTCGTGAGCCACGACCTCGTCAGCATCTTCACGATCGCCGACCGCATCGTCATGCTCTATCAGGGGCTCGTCCGGCTGCTCGGCGATCGCGGCGCGTTCCAGGGCTCGCCGGACCCGGTCGTGCGGCAGTTCATCACCGGGAGCGCCGAGGGGCCGATCGAGTGAGGCGCCGATCGCGGTGAGGCGCCGGCGCGGCGGCTAGCGGAAGATCAGGAAAGAGGCCGCCGAGATCAGCATGTTCAGCACGATGACCGCGAGCGAGGAGTTCACGACCGCCCGCGTCGTCGCCCAGCCGACGCCCTCGCTGCCGCCGAACGTCGACAGGCCGGAGTGGCCGGAGACGATCGGGATCGCGGCGCCGTAGGCCAGGCACTTGGCGAGGCCGGTCGCGAGGTCGCCGGCGTCGACGAGGCTCACGTTCATGAACGTCTCGGGGCTCACGTCGAACATGCTGTACGCGGTGATCATCCCCGTGGTGAAGGCGACGGCGGCGCTCCAGACGAGCAGGCACGTGGTCATGAGCAGGCTCGCGA
This sequence comes from Sorangium sp. So ce176, assembly GCF_051519835.1. Classification (NCBI taxonomy): domain Bacteria; kingdom Pseudomonadati; phylum Myxococcota; order Polyangiales; family Polyangiaceae; genus Sorangium; species Sorangium sp. So ce176. The sequence continues at coordinate 4,994,322 of NZ_CP150371.1, read as the reverse complement.
TGAACCGCGGCTTGAGCAGGTAGTCGATGGGATCGGCCGCGCACATGCGGAGCGCGTCGACCTGCTCGGTGACGACCATCGAGCCGATCTCGGCGGCGATGCCCGCGCCGACCCGCGTCGCCAGCATCAGCGCGCCGATCGAGGCGGCGAGATCGCGCACGAGCAGCTCGAGGTAGGTCGCGCCGAGCATTGTCAGATCCGGGATGACCCGCTTCGCCTGCTGGCCGGCCTGGAAGACCATGATCATCCCGATGAAGCCCATCACGACCGTCAGGAAGAAGAGCGACTTGTTGCCGATCTCGTACATCTGCAGGAGCACCGCGCCCGGCTCGCGGCGCCCCTTCACGCAGTAGTAAAGCGTCCTTACAAATACGGAGTAGAGCTCGTGGGCAGACCGGAAGAGCGACAGGCCGGCGCCGCCGAGCGCGGCGACCCCGGACAGCTCCGGCGCGACGTCGCGGAGCTCGCTCGAGGGGGGGCCCGCGCTCGCGCGATCCCGGAGGCTCTGGTCGGAGGGGTGCATGCGCGGCGCCGTCGAGCTCAGTCGAGCGTGAACGAGACGAAGTAGTCGAGGATGAAGATGCCGGCGGCCGAGGCGACAACGGTCGCGTTGACGGCGCGGCCGACGCCGGGGGCGCCGCCGGTCACGCCGAGGCCGTACTGGCAGCTCGAGAGCGCGAGGACGACGCCGAAGACGACGCTCTTGACGAGGCCGCTCATGACGTCGCCGATGCCGAGCAGGCCGCTCGTGAGGCCGTTGTAGAAGACCGCCGGCGCGACGCCGAGCAGGAGGTCGCCGGTGAGCGCGGCGCCGATCAGCGCGAGCGCGTCGGCGAAGATCACCGAGAGGAGCAGCGTGAGGACCATCGCGAGGAAGCGCGGGGCGATGAGGAAGCTCACCGGGTCGATCGCGAGGACGCGGAGGGCGTCGATCTGCTCGGTGACGACCATGGTGCCGAGCTCGGCGGTGTTGTTGGCGCCGACGCGGCCGTTGATCATGAGCGCCGTGAGCAGCGGGGCGATCTCGCGGAGGGTGCCGAAGCCGGCGCCCCAGCCGAGCAGGCCGTGCGCGCCGAACCGCTCGACCAGCGGCGCCGCCTGGATGACCATGATCGCGCCGGTGAAGAGGGCGGTCACCACGACGATGGGCATCGACTTGACGCCCATCTTGTAGAGGTTGCGCATGAACTCGGCGCCGTCGACGCGGAGCGTGGCCACGCGCGCCGCGATCTGACCCGCCAGCACCGCCATGCCGCCCACCGTGGCGGCGATCTGGAGGAAAGAGCCGCCGAGCTGGTGCACGCCGGAGGGCTCCGCCGCGATCGGCGCGCGCCGCCGCGCCGGGCGCGGGCCGCCGGAGGGGGCGAGCGCGCCCGGGCCGCGCGCGGCGGTGCCTGGGCCAGCGGGAGACGTCATCAGACCCGGGAGCTTAGCCCAACGACCCCACGGAGCGCGGCCCGATCCGACGCGATCCGACCAGCGCGGACGCCTGGACGTCTGGTCAAGCGGGTGATCGCCCTCTACCTGAGATGCGGCCCCCCACGCTCGACCGCTGTGCGGTGGCAAATGCGTGGTTCCACGCGCAATGCCGTCGTGCCACACGCCGGGCGCGCGCTCCGGCCGGCAAGGACGGTGGCGAGGGCGATGGCCGGTCTGCATCGCTCGACCCTCGGGAGCCGCGTGAACCTTTGAAGCTCGTGAAAGAGAGAGAAGCGGGATCCATGTCGATCGGCGAGCGCGTACACGCCTTCAGCGACGAGCACCGGACTGGCCTCCTCGACGATGGCCGGACGTTCGCCGTCCTCTCCGCGGCGACGTTCGCGCTGAAGGCCATCTTCGTGAAGCTCGCGTACGCCGCGCACCCCATCGACGCTGTGTCGCTGCTCGCGCTGCGGATGGGCATCGCGCTGCCGTTCTTCCTGTGGCTCGCCCGCCGCGAGCGCGACGCGACCGCCGAGCCGATGACGCCCCGGCTCTGGGGGGGTGTGCTCGTCGTCGGGTTCCTCGGATACTACCTGTCCAGCCTCTTCGACTTCATCGGGCTGACGTACATCAGCACCGGCCTCGAGCGCCTGATCCTGTTCGTTTATCCGACGCTCGTCCTCCTGATCGGCGCGGTGTGGCTGAAGCAGCCGGTGCGCGGGAAGGCCTGGGGAGCGCTCGCCGTCTGCTATCTCGGCCTCGCGGCGGCCGTCTGGCACGATCTCGAGCAGTCCGGGGACGCGCGGGCCGTCGCCATCGGGGGAGCGTGGGTGTTCGCGAGCTCGGTGACGTACGCGCTCTATTACATCGGCGTCGGCAAGCTCGCCTCCAGGGTCGGCGCGACGCGCCTCGCGGCGTACTGCGGGGCGACCTCGTGCCTGATGGTGCTCGCGCACTACGCGGCGACAGGGAGCCCCGCCAGGCTCGCCGAGCTCCCGGCCTCGGTGTGGGGGTACGCGGCGGCGATGGCGACGATCAGCACCGTGCTGCCGATCGTCCTGCTCGCGGCGGCGATCCGGCGGCTCGGCGCGGGCCGCGCCGCGACGTTCTCGACGCTCGGCCCGGTGCTCACGATCGCGTTCTCCTGGGTCATCCTGGGCGAGCCGTTCACGTGGCAGCAGGTCTTCGGGCTCGCGCTGGTCGTGGGCGGCGTGAGCTGGCTCGGCAAGGCGCGCTGACCCGGCTCAGCGGGCTTCCGCTGGCCTGTCGAAGAGCTCGCTGCGGACGCGCTCGCGCTCGCGTTCGACCTGCTCGGCCGTCGCGCCGAGCCGCACGAGCAGGCGCTCGGTCATCGAGAACGCGACCTCCGCCTCGCCCGTCACCACGACGTCGGCGCCGGCCTTCTTCAGCGACGCCACCTCGCGCAGGTAGAAGGCGCGCGCGAGGACGAACAGGCCGGGGTTGATGCCCTTCGCCTGCTCGATCACCCCGTCGCCGGGCGCGCCTGCCGACGTGAACAGCAGGCTGTCCGCCTTGCTGATCCCCGCGCGATCGAGGATCTCCCGCTGCGTCGCGTCGCCGTAGATCGCGCGGATGCCCTGGGCCTGCAGCGTCTTCACCGTGTCGAGGTTCAGCTCGACCACCGTGGGCTCGATGCCGTTCTCCCGGAGCAGCCGCGTCAGCGTCCTGCCGACGGGGCCGTAGCCCACGACGATGGTGCGGTGCGCGAGCTCGTCCACCGGCGCCGCCTCCTCGCCGCGGGCGCCCCCGGCGGCGGCCGCGGCGGAGCTGCGGCGCAGGAAGAAGGCCGACGTCCACCGCGCGAGGCGGTCGCGGGCGCTGAAGAGCAGCGGGTTCAACGTGATCGACACGATCGAGGCGACGACGAGCACCTGCGTGGCCTCGTCCGGCATGACGCCGAGCTGCCGGCCGAGCGTCGCGAGGATGAACGAGAACTCGCCGATCTGCGCGAGCGAGAGGGCCACGGCGAAGGCGGTCTTCATCGGGCGGCGGAGCAGCACCACCACGACGAGCGCGGCGAGCGGCTTGCCGAGCAGCACGACGGCGAGCGTCGCCGCGGCCACGGGCCAGCTCGCGGCGAGCTGCGAGGGGTCGAGGAGCATGCCCACCGAGACGAAGAACAGCACCGCGAACGCGTCGCGCATCGGGAGCGCCTCCGAGGCGGCGCGCGAGCTGAAGTCGGACTGGCCGACGACGAGGCCGCCGAGGAACGCGCCGAGCGCCATCGACGAGCCGAAGAGCATCGCCGAGCCCACCGCGACGCCGAGCGCGACGACGAGCACCGTCAGCGTGAAGAGCTCCCGCGAGCCCGTCCTCGCCACGTAGCCGAGCAGGACGGGGATGACGCGCTGGCCGACGATGAAGGTGAAGGCGACGAGCCCGGCGAGCTTCAGGACCGCGAGCCCCACCGACATCGCGATGCCCGCGCCGCCGCCGGAGGCGCCGCCGACCAGGCCGGGGAGCAGCACCAGCACGAGCACGGTGAAGACGTCCTCGAGCACGAGCCAGCCCACGGCGAGGTGGCCGGCGGGGGTGTGCAGGACGTGGCTGTCGCTCAGGACCCGGGTGAGCACGACGGTGCTCGCCACCGAGATCGCGATGCCGAAGACGACCGACGCGGCCCACGACCAGCCCGCGGCGTGGCCGACCAGGGCCCCGAGCGCCGTCGCGACGCTGATCTGCAGGAGCGCGCCGGGCACCGCGACCTTCCGCACGGCGAGGAGCTCGCGGACGTGAAACTGCAGGCCGACCCCGAACATCAGCAGGATGACCCCGATCTCCGCAAACTGGTCCGCGATCGCCTTGTGGGCGACGAAGCCAGGGGTGAAGGGGCCAACGAGGATGCCGGCCAGCAGGTACCCGATGATCGGGGACAGCCTTAGGCGCTGGGTGATGAAGCCGAGCGCGAGGGCCGCCGTGAGCCCGCCCGTGAGCGTGAAGATGAGGTCGAGGTCGTGCGGCATGTACGGCACCAGTAGCGCTTCTCGTCGCCGGCCGCAGCCGCTGCTTCGCGGTGCGACGAGGTTGGCGGCCCGCGCGGTGCGACGAGGTTGGCGGCCCGCGCGGTGCGACGAGGTTGGCGGCCCGCGCGGGGACCGCGCGGCCCCGGGCGGGAGCGCGGCGCGTCGGGCGTAGCCGGACGGCCGAGCTTCCCTACTTGCCCACGACGCCGATCGCCTCGTACTCCTCGATGAAGTGCGGCTCCTCCCTGGCCTTCGCGATCCACTCCTGCATCGCGGGGAGCCTCAGGATCGACGCCACGTAGCGCCGTGACACGGCGTCGAGCTCGACCCCGTACGTGTCGAACCGCGTCGCGACAGGCGCGTACATCGCGTCCGCCGCGCTGAAGCGCCCGAACAGGAACTCGCCTTCCTGGCCGAAGCGCGCGCGGCAATCGCCCCAGATCGACTGGACGCGCGCGATGTCCTGCGACGCCGCCTCCGTGATCGCCACGCCCTGGATCTTCCGCCGCACGTTCATCGGCAGCGCGGTGCGGAGCGCCGCGAAGCTGCTCGCCATCTCGGCGCTCACCGCCCGCGCGACGGCGCGCGCGTCGCGCGCGTCCGGCCAGAGCTTCGCCTCGGGGAAGAGCTCCGCCACGTACTCGGCGATCGCGAGCGACTCCCATAGGATGAGCGCCCCGTGCTTCAGGGCAGGCACCTTGCCAGAGGGGGAGTGGCGCTGGATCTCCGTCGTGCGCTGGCCCGGCCCCCGGAGCGGGATCATCACCTCGTCGAACGCGACACCGGCGTGCTTCAGGAGAAGCCAGGGCCGGAGCGACCACGACGAGTAGGACCTGTTTCCGATGTAAAGAGTGAGCTCTGCCATGCGGGGGAGCCTACCATCGCCGGCGACCCGCGACGGCGCGCAGAGCGCCTCACGCCGCCGGCTCGCCCCCGAACACCTCGCTCGCCAGCGCCTCGACCGCCATGCGCACCGCCTCGTCGCTCGCGTGGCGCACGCGAAAGCCGAGCGCGGCCAGCTTGCTCGGATCCATCCGCGACCGCGGCACGTCACCGGGCCAGCCGCGCTCGCCGCCCTGATACCGGATCACCGCGTCCGGATAGGGCGACGCTGCCACGCACAGCTCCGCGATGCGGGAGACGCTCGTCGCGTCCTCGGGCGCGAGGTTGTAGATGTTCAGCCGCTCTCGGGCCCTGTCGAAGCCGAACAGGATCCCCTCCGCGCAGTCCCGGACATCGAGGTACGGCTTGGACTGGCGCCCGTCGCCGAGCACCTCGAGCTCCGTCCGCCGATCGCGCAGCTTCCTGAGGAAGTCGAGCGCCGCGCCGTGCGTCCCGCGCGGACCGACGACGTTGCCGAAGCGGTAGATCCACGCCGTGAGGCCGAAGCACTCGACATAGGCGCTGATGAGCGCCTCGCCCGCGAGCTTGCTCGCGCCGTACAGCGAGATGGGCAGGGCGCCGAGATCGCCCTCGGCGCACGTGCGCGCCGTGTCGCCGTAGACCGTCCCGGAGGACGAGAAGATCAGCCGGCCGACCCCCGCGCGCCGCATCGCCTCGAGCACATTGTACGTGGCGATCGTGCCCTGATCGAGGTCGAGCCGCGTGCGCGCGAGCCCCCAGCGCGCCTCGGGGTTCGCCGCGAGGTGCACGACGAGGTCGTGGCCCGCCATGGCGTCGGTGAGCCGCTCCAGATCGAGGGCGTCCGCCTCGATGAGCGTCGCGCGCCCGGAGGCGAGGTGCGGCGCCACGAACGCGCGGCGGCCGACCGAGAGGTTGTCGTACAGCGTCACGGGTCCGCGCTCGACCAGCCGATCCGTGAGGTGGCTGCCGATGAACCCGGCGCCGCCGACGACGAACGATCGGAGCGCCGTCATCGCGCGCCCCCCGCGGCCTGCGCGGCCGCGCGCTCGATCCGCGCCGCGAACTGCAGGCGATCCTGGGTGACGAGGCGGAACGGCAGATCGTGGATGCGCAGCGGCCACTCGAGGCCGGTGATGCGCCCGCCCGCGCCGCGGACGAGGTCGACGAGCTCGCCCGGGGTGAAGTACGTCCCCCGCACCTCGACGCCCGGGGCGGCGTTCCCGACGAGATCCATCCAGAGCAGGACCTTCTCCGAGAGCGGGCCGAAGCGGAAGTGATCCTTGAGCGCGACGACGCGCGACGCGACCCGGAGGGCCTCCGCGAGCAGCGCGCCGGGGCGCGCGCAGTGGTGCAGCACGTCGGAGAGGAGCACGGCCTCGAACTCCGCGTCGGGGAAGGGGAGGCGCTCGCCGTCGTACGCGACGACCGGCAGCGCCGCCCCGGGCCGCGCCTTCACGTCCACGCCGACGACGCGCCGCGCGCCGACGCGGCGCGCGACCTCGAGCGCGACCGTGCCGTCGCCCGCGCCCACGTCGAGCAGCGACGCCGCGCGGCCCACCTGCGCGGCCAGCGCCCGCGCGACGCGGGCCACGCGGGGCACGTGGACCAGGCGATGGTGCAGCGAGAACAAGGCGTGTTCCAGGACCGTCATCTCACATCCCACATCCGAGCCCCGGCGCCGCCCGCGCCGGAGAGCCGCGCCACGCTAATCGAGCGCACGGGGACCGGCAACGACCCGGGGCCACCGGTCATCGGATGCCGAGCGCCGAGCGCCGGTAGCCCGCGGGCAGCCTCGCGCGCCAGGCGGCGCGGCCTGACAGCGGCCTGACAGGACTGCGACGACGTCGCGAAGAACAACCCATCTCCGGGACTGCCATCAAGGTGCTCTGGACCGCGGAGTCGGCGTGAAGTCGGCGCGCCCCCGCGCTCCTGACATGAGGTCTGAAGCGCGGAATCCATGGCTGTCGACCCGAACGGAGGGACGCCGATGGACAGGCAGTCTTCCAGGATCTACGGCGATGACCGTCCGGGCTCGCCGCTCGCGCTGTAGTCGCCGGCTCACGCTTGACCGATTCGCGACATCGAACATAGCTGATTCGATGGTCGGCACGCGCGGGAAGGGCCTCATGAGACATCGTGTGCGCTGGTTTTGCCTGGCCTCTCTCTACATCGCTGTTCCGGGGTGCAGCGGAGAGCCTGGAGACAAAGAAGCGGGCCAGGACGCTGCGCCTGCGGGCGTCCCGGCGCCCGGCGAAGCGACGTTCGCGCCGGATGAGCCGACGGAGCTCTGGTTCGTGGAGTTCGAGCGCGCGCCGGCCGTGAGCGGCGGCGGGCGCGCGCGCGTCAAAGGCCTCTCCGAAGAGGACCGCGAGCGGTTCCGGCGGACGGCCGAGGAGCGCGGGCTCCGGTACAAACAACGGTTCTCGTTCGAGCGTCTATGGAATGGACTCTCCGTCCGCGTCGCGCGCGAGGGCGCCGAGGTGCTCGCCGACATGCCCGGGGTCAAGGCGGTCTATCCGGTCGTGCAGGTCGACCTCGACGTCGTCCGCGCCGCGCCGACCGTCGAGCCGGACCTCGCCGTCGCAGGCGAGATGTCGGGCGCGGACGTCGTGCGCCGGGACCTCGGCGTGAGCGGCGACGACATCCGCGTCGGCGTGATCGACAGCGGCGTCGACTACCATCACCCCGATCTCGGCGGCTGCTTCGGCCCGGGATGCCGCGTGGCGTTCGGCCACGACTTCGTCGGCGACGACTTCGCCTCCGGCGACGCGAACCGGCAGCCCGCCCCCGACGACGACCCCGACGATTGCCTGGGCCACGGCACGCACGTCGCCGGCATCATCGGGGCGAACGGGATCGTGCAGGGCGTGGCGCCGGACGTGACCTTCGGCGCCTACCGCGTGTTCGGCTGCCGCGGCGGCTCGCGCGCGGACATCATCCTCAAGGCCATGGAGCGCGCCGCCGACGACGGCATGGACGTCGTCAACATCAGCATCGGCACGCCGTTCCAGTGGCCGGACTACCCGACCGCGGCCGCCGCGAGCGCGCTCGTCGCGCGGGGCGTCGTCGTCGTCGCCTCGATCGGCAACAGCGGCGAGAAGGGCCTCTGGGCCGCGGGCGCGCCCGGCGTGGGCGAGGCGGTCATCGGCGCCGCGTCGATCGACAGCGCGCGCGTCACCCGCCTGTCGTTCACCGCGGCGCCGGGCGACGTCGCGATCGGCTATACCCGCGCGGTCGGCAGCCCGCCCGCGCCGCTCTCGGGGAGCGCCCCCCTGGCGCGCACCGGGACGCTGACCAGCGCGCGCGACGGCTGCGCGCAGCTCCCGGCGGGCAGCCTCGCGGGCAAGATCGCGCTCGTCCGGCGCGGCGGCTGCCCGTTCCCCGAGAAGGCCGCGCACGCGCAGGCAGCGGGCGCGGTCGGCGTGGTGATCTACAACGATCGGGCCGGGGCGATGAACCCTTCGGTCGTGGGGCGCGACCGGATCACCATCCCGGTCGTGGGGATCGCGCAGGCGGACGGCGAGCTCCTCAACGCGCGCCTCGACGCGGGGCCCGTGGCCCACACCTGGACCGACCGGGCCGTGGCCGCGCAGAACGGCACCGCGGGCCAGATCTCGGGCTTCAGCTCGTACGGCCTGAGCGCGGCGCTCTCGTTCAAGCCGGACCTCGCCGCGCCCGGCGGCTCGATCTACTCGACGATCCCGGTCGAGCAAGGCGCCTACGACTCGCTGAGCGGCACGTCGATGGCGGCGCCCCACGTGGCCGGCGCCGTCGCGCTCCTGCTCGGCGCGCGCCCGGAGCTCTCCCCGGAGCGCGTGCGCGACGTGCTGCAGAACAGCGCGATCCCGGCGCCGTGGAGCGGCGATCCGGGCGCCGGGGTGCCGGAGAGCGCGCACCGGCAGGGGGCCGGGATGATCCGCGTCGACCGGTCGATCCGCGCGACCACGCTGATCAGCCCCGGCAAGCTCGCGCTCGGCGAGAGCGAGGGAGGCCCTGTCGCGCGCACGCTGACGATCGAGAACGTGGGCGCGCACGACGTCACCTACGACCTGTCGCACGCGCCCGCGGCGTGCGCGACGGGCGACGACCACTGGGCCCCGACGAGCGGAGCGACCGGCGCCGCGCGGGTCGACTTCAGCGCCCCGAGCGTCACCGTGCCCTCGCTCGGGAGCGCGACAGTCTCGGTCACCATCCGGGCGAACGACGCGCTCGCGGACGGCGGCCTGTTCGGCGGCTACCTCGTGTTCACGCCGCGCGGCGGCGCGGCCGGCGGCGCGCTGCGGGTGCCGTACGCGGGCTTCAAGGGCGACTACCAGCGCGTGCCCGTCCTGAAGCCGTCGGGGCACGGGGCGCCGTGGCTCGGCAAGGTGAACGGGACGCGCGTGACCCCCCAGCCGGGCGGCGCGACCTACACGCTGGCGTCGGGCGACGTCCCGCTGGTGATGGTGCACCTCGACCACGGCGCGGAGCGCCTGACCCTGGACGTCGTCGAGGCCGCCACGGGCAAGCCGTGGGGGCGCGCGCTGTCGCTCTCCCACGTCGGCCAGAGCTCGTCGGCGACGGCGGTCACGCGGTACGCGTGGAAGGGCACGACGAGGCTCGACGGTCGGTCCGTCGTCGTGCCGGACGGCGATTACCTGATCAAGCTGCGCGCGCTCAGGGCGCTCGGCGACCCGGGCAACGAGGCGCACTGGGACACCTGGACGTCGCCCGTCGTCACCCTCGACCGGCCGTGATGGGCGCGCTCAGGGCGCCTTGTAGACGAGCACCGGTCGGAGCCGGCGGGACGACGCGCACGAGCTCGCGTCGCGCCCGCGTGACCGCGCCGAGGTCCTTGCAGGCCCCACGTGCGCGTCGGGCGCCGGCTCCGGCCGGTGAGCGCGGCGTCACGTCGCCTGGCGGCAGGAATGCGCGTGCGCGGCGCACTGGCGCTCGGCGACGGTCGCCACGTAGCGGAGCATCCGGCTCGTGACGAGCTGCATCAGGGGCGCCGTCAGCGCGTCCCAGAAGAAGAGCTGCCGCCGCGTCCGCGTGTCGGTCGCGCGGATCCGCGCCTCGTACGAGAGCAGCGTGCGGCGCTGCCCGTAAGGCGTCACGACGAAGCCCGCGGCCGCCTTGATGTGCCCGGGGCAGTCGAACGCCTTGAACTCGGCGGCGGTCCGCCCCGAGAACAGGCTCTCCGTGCGCATCGGCCGCGCGATCGCGCCGACGGCGATCTCGGAGCCCTCCTTCTCGGCCAGCTTGACCTGGCCGTAGTCCTGGACGTTCTGGAGCGAGACCCGCGCGGGCGCGGGCAGCGGCGCGAGGCCGAGCCGGCGCCGGGCGCGCCGCACGTCGGCCACCCGGAGCGCGAGGAACGCGCGGAGCACCAGAGAGCGGCTCTTCGCGAAATCCACCCTCCGCAGCGCGGCGTAGGTCACCTCCGGAGGCGCCATCACCACGATCTCCTGGTTCACGACGATGTCGGCCTCCGGCAGGAACGACTCGAGCAGCGTGGGGCCAGCCGCTGTGCGCTGCTGTCCCTCGGACGAGACCTCCGTCGTGGCCTGTCCCTCTCCCTGCCGGCTCTCACCCTGTTGTGTCGAGATGTTCTGCATGGCGAACTACCCCCCGCGGAGATTCCTTGGGACAGGCGCGACGGATCGCCACCGGGCGTCTCCTGCTTCTGGATCGCGAGGGCGGGAGAGCGCCTGGAATGTCAGGTGAGCTGAAAGGACGCGAGAACGACGCGATGACTTCGTGGAAACTCGCGATGACGATGAGAGAAAAAGAACGGGAGCCACAGAGGCACGGAGGGCACAGAGGACATCAGGGAGAGAGCTCTCTGCTGTCTGCGCTCACCGGGGGGGTCTCGGGGCTTCGAGGGGCCGCCGCCATGGGCGCCCGGGTGGTCAGCCCCTGAGGCGTCGGGAGGACTCCGCCATGCGGTGGGCGATGCGGAAGGCCATCTCGAGCGACTGGCGGTAGTTGAGCCTCGGATCGCACAGGCTCGCGTAGCGGCGGTCGAGATCGGACTCGGTGAGACCGGCCCCGATGCACTCGGTGACATCCTCGCCGGTGAGCTCGAAATGGACGCCGCCGAGGTGGGATCCGAGCGACTCGTGCGCCTCGAAGCTGGCCTCGATCTCGGTGAGGATGTCCTCGAAATTCCGTGTCTTGATCCCGCCGGACGTCGTCTGGGTGTTGCCGTGCATCGGGTCGCACATCCAGAGCACCTTGCGCCCCGCCGCCCGCACCGCCTCGATGAGCGGCGGGAGCCCGTCGCGCACGCGGGCGGCGCCCATGCGCACGATGAGCACGATCTTGCCCGGCTCGTCCGCCGGGTTCAGCCGGTCGAGGAGGCGGATCACCTCGCCGGGGAGCGTCTTCGGGCCGAGCTTGATGCCGAGCGGGTTCTGCACCCCGCTGAAGAACTCGACGTGCGCGCCGTCGGGCTGCCGCGTGCGCTCGCCGATCCAGGGAAGGTGGGTCGTCAGGTCGTAGTAGCCGGGGCGGCGCGCGACCTTCCGGGTCTGCGCGGACTCGTAATGCAGGTTGAGCCCCTCGTGGCTCGTGAAGAACTCGACCCGCGACAGCTCCCCGACAGGGACCTCGGCGAGCGCCTCCATGAACCGGAGGGCCTCCCCGACCTGGTCGGTCATCCGCTGGTACCGCTCGCGCAGCTCGCCGGGCAGATCCGCCCGCTCGAGGAAGCTCAGGTCCCAGTATTCCGGGTGGTGCAGATCGGCGAAGCCGCCCTCCGACAGCGAACGGATGAAGTTCAAGGTGAGCGCCGCGTGCTGGTAGCCCGTCACCATCAGGTTCGGATCGGGGCGGCGGGCGGCGGCCTCGAAGGGAGCCCGGTTGATGAGATCCCCGAAATAGCTCGGCAGGCTCACGCCGTCGCGCGTCTCGACAGGGCTCGAGCGCGGCTTGGCGTACTGGCCCGCAAAGCGCCCGAGGCGCACCACCGGCTGCCGGGCGCCGTGCACCAGCACGAGCGACATCTGCAGGAGAATCTTGAGCTTGTTCGTGACGATGTTCGGGCGGCAGTCGTCGAGCGTCTCCGCGCAGTCGCCCCCCTGCAGCACGAACCTCCGGCCGATCTGCGCCTGGGCCAGATGGCCTTTGAGCCGCTCGACCTCCCACGAGGTCACGAGCGGCGGCAGCGCGCGGAGCTTCTCGACGGCCGCGACGACGGCCGCGGCGTCGTCGTAGGGAGGCGGCGCCGCGTTGGGACGTTCACGCCATGAATCAGGCGACCAGGATTGAGCAGGAACGGACATGAGTTGAGCCCTGATATGGCAAGGCTCCCACCCGCGCAACCCTCGGTCAACGGCGTCGGCTCGCGGGCGCGATCACCGACCCCCGGGCGCCGGGGCCGCCCCGGGCGATGGCCCGATGCGCGCCTCGATCGCCTGGATTGCCGCCTTGATCTCGCCCGCGATCGAGGCGCACGGCGCCGCGCAGCGGCTCATCCCGAGGAAGCCGCATCCCTTGCTCTTGCTGGCGATGAGCGGCGCGAGGACGTCGATCGCGCGGCGATCGCCGTCGGCCGTCGCGCGCGCGAGCAGCGGCTGCCGCGCCTTGCAGGAAGGGGCGGCGCGCAGCTCGTGCGCGATGCGCAGCGCGGGCGTCGCCCGCTCCAGGACCGCGGCCTCCGCGAGCCGCCGGGCGGCGCGATCCTTCATGGCGGAGCTGCCCACCGAGACGTCGTAGAGGAGGTCGGCCCCCTGGCTCCCCATGGCGCCCGCCATGAGGTCGAGGGCGGCCGCCGCTGCCTCGGGAGGCCCTGCGGCGGCGCTCGAGACGACGCGCTTCACGTCGTCGTCGGCGGCCGCCCCCGGATCGAGCTCGAGGAGCCGCTTCGCCGCGGCGAGCGAGGCGGCGTGGTAGGGCGGCGGGAGCGCGTGCCGCAGCATGACGGCCCGGAAGATCGCCGGGTCCTTGGGGTAACGCGCGGCGAGCGCCTCCAGCGCGAGCACGCCGCCCGCGTTCGCCGCGGCGAGCTCGTCGGCCGGGACGGCGTTGCTCGGGCGCGGCACGACCGGGCGCCGCGGCGCGGAGCCCTCCGGCGGCGCGCGTTCGGCGCTCGCGGCCGCCTCGATCCGGTCGAGCGCGGCCTCGTCGCGCAGCAGGGCGGCGGCGCCCACGAGGACCCCGGCGGCGGCCGCGCCGATGACCATCCACCGCGCCGCGACCGGCGCCTGCGTCAGCATGGACGCGCGCGGGGCCGCGGCGGTCACGCTCGTGGCGAGCACGCTGCCTGTCCCGGGGAGCGAGCCCTGTCTGTCGGGGGAGCTGGCCCGGCTGGCGCCCGTTCCAGATGCCTGCGCTGGCATGGTCTGCTCCCCTAACACGGGCGCGCGCCGCGGCCCATGGCCGGCGTCGCGCGACCCGGCCACAGCGGGCTCATCGACGCTGTTCCCGCCACTGGAACACGGCGGCCGCGAGCGCGGCGCCCACGCTGATCAGGAAGAGCAGCGCGTCCCAGACCGGCCAGGCGACGCCGACCGCCCGCTGCAGGAACACCGCCTCGAGCAGCCGCACGAGCAGCGACGCGGCGCCGTAGGCGACGAGGGCGAGCACGACGGGCGTCGTGAGCCGCGGCGCGAGCGTGTTCAGCCGGACGTCGTCCCGCCAGATGTGGCGGAAGACGTAGAAGCCGCCGAGCAACCCGACGCCGAAAACGGCGCACAGGATCCCGAACGTGAGCAGCGCGGCGCCCTGGCCCGACAGCGCCGCGGCGTCGCCGCGCACCGCGCGCGCGAGGCCGGCGAGGCTGCTGACGAGGCCGGCGCCGAGCCATCCCAGGCCGAGGCTCGCCGAGAGGAACACCATCTGCCGCGTCAGGTACGCCTCGGACGCGTGCGAGGCGGGCAGGCCGAAGGCCTGCGAGAGCGCATAGGGCCGCCCGATCACGACGGACGAGCGCGTGCTCAACGGCATCTGCCCGGGCGCGACGGCCTCCTCGTACGGCGCGAGATCGCTGGCGAGCTCGCTCATCGAGGCGTGGCGGCCCTCCCTGTCCTTCGCCATGGCGCGCTGGACGACGAGCTCCAGCGCCGGCGGGATCTCCGGGTTCAGCGAGCGCGGCGCCGGCGGCTCCTCCGTCATGACAGCGAGGAGCATCGCCGTCGGGTCGCTGCGCTCGAAGGGGCGCTGCCCGGTGAGCGCGTGGTAGAGGACGGCGCCGACGGCGTAGACGTCGGCCCGGAGATCGATGTCCTCGCCCTTCGCCTGCTCCGGGGCCATGTAGGCCGGCGTTCCGAGGACCATGCCGGTCCTCGTGAGCGCCGACGGCTCCGAGGTCTTCGAGATGCCGAAATCGAGGATCTTCACTGTCGGGCACGCCGGGTCGCCCGCGAGGAAGATGTTCTCCGGCTTGATGTCCCGGTGCACGATCCCGGCGGCGTGCGCGGCCGCGATGCCGTCGCAGACCTCGCGCACGATCCGCACCGCCGTGCCGACCGGCAGCCGTCCTCCGGACGCCGCGAGGAGCTCGCCGAGCCCCTGGCCGTCCAGGTACTCGGCGATGATGCACGGGCGGCCGTCGTTCAGGCGGCTCACGTCGTAGATCTCGACGACGTGCGGGCTCTTGATCGACGCCGCCGCCTCCGCCTCGCGCTGGAACCGCGCGAGCACGGTGGGCTGCTGGGAGAGCTCGGGGTGGAGCGTCTTCAGCGCGAACCGCTTGCCCGGGATGCGGGTGTGGTGCGTCTCGTAGACGCGGCCCATGCCGCCCTCTCCGAGGAGGCGGGTGATGAGGTACGCGCCCGCCACCGTGGTGCCGACGAGCGGGTCCGCCTCGGAGGGCCGCTCGCCCGGCGCGCTCCCCGGGGGAGGCGCGGGTGGACGGACCGTGTCGGCCGTCGCGTAATGCGCTGACGCCCGGAGCCCGGTGGGGACCGCGGGCGGGCGGACCGTCTCGGGCGCCATGTCGGGCGCCGCCGTGCTCCCGGCGCCGGGGGGAGGAGGCGGGCGGACCGTCTCCGCCGTCGTGGACGCGGCGGGCGCGATGGGCGTGGCCGTGGCCTGGGCCAGCGCTCCACGCACGGCGGCCAGAGCGGCCTGCCGCTCCGTGTCGCTCATGACGCGGGTCGGTCCGTCGCCCTCCTCAGGCACGTTGGAGGGCGTGCCGCTCGTAGGACCGGACGAGGGTACGGCAGGGCTGCCCGAGCGACCGGGCGAAAAGCTCGAATCCGACACGCTCAGGGCCTCGCTCCCATGAATTCATGGTCGGCCCGCGCTGGAGGCGGGGACCGACGATCCGTCGCCGAACCGCAGGCGAACACCGCGAGGCGACGCTACCACGGATCGCGCCGCGCGAGGACGCCGACCTTGCCGGACCTGGATCGGCACGCGACGTCGAGGTCTTCGCGCGGCCGGTCCGGCCATCGCCGCACGGCGGTCGGCGGGTCAGCCCGTGGGCTGCTCAGCCTGGGCGGGCTTCTGCTTCGCCGCCTTGCGCTGCTCCGCATCGAGCAGGCCGATCCGCGCCTTCTGGCAGCGCTTCAGGCGCTTCTTCTTGAGCGGGGTGGCGAGCCATTCGTGACGCAGACGGACATTCCACTTCGGGGTATTGGCCATGATCGTAGGACTTTCTCTGCGGGGGCGGCGGAGACTACACAAACGTACGGGGGCGTCAAGCTACCAGTGGGGCCGTCCGCTTTGCTTTTGTCGTTGTCGTCGTCGAGCATCCGCTCCTGGAGGCGGAGCCAGAGCGCGCGGGATGCGTCGGACGCGGGCAGGGGCGGGAGAGCGCGCGCGGCGCGCAGCAGGGACGCAGCGGCGGCGTCGAGGGAGCGCTCCAGCGCGGGGAGGGCGCGCAGGGCGCTGCGGCGCTCGCGGGACTGGCGCGCGACCGCGGCGCGGAAGTCCTCGCGGGCGAGGCGCAGGCGGGAGCGGACCGTGTTCTCCTTGAGCTGGAGCTCGCTGGCGATGTCGGCCACCGGGACGCCGAGGACGTCGTACATCACGAGGATCACGCGCCGCTCGGGCGCGACCTTCAGGAGCAGCTCCGTCACGATCTCGGCGCGGTCCGCGCTCGCGAGCGATTGCTCCGGCGTAGGCGCCGGGTCGCGCCCCTCGAACGGCCAGGCCCCGCCAGCCCCGGACGGGATCTCGCGGCGCCGGTGGGCGCGCGCGTGGTAGTGGCTCGTCTTCCGCCACGCGATGCCGAAGAGCCACCGGTGCAGCGCCGCCTCGGGCTTGATCCGCAGGGGCGGGGGCCCCGCCGCGGACGGGTCGGCCCGAGGGGCCGCGTGGTAGCGCCACGGCTCGTAGGTGCCGAGGCCCCTGTAGGCCGCGAGGAAGATCTCCTGGAGCACGTCGTCCAGATCGTCCGCCGCGACGCCGAGCCAGCGGAGCGCGTGATGGAGGAACGGCAGGCCGACCGCGTAGACCGTCTCGAACGACGGGCGCGCCGGAGAGAAGGGCGGCGGGGACAGCGTCATCCGGCGCCCCGCGCCGCCGGGAGATCGGCGCCGGCGTAGATGGGGTAGGGGCGCGGCGCGGGCTGGCTCGCGGGCAGATCGAGCGCCGGGGGCGGCGGGAGCCAGCGCTCGATCGGCTCGAGCTCGACGAGCATGTCGAGCGACGCCCGGAGGGAGAGGCGGAAGTCGTCGTCTTCGGCGGCTCGGGCGCTGTGGAAGGCGACATAGAACAGCACGGTGCCGAGCTGGGCCGCGCGCGGGTCGCCGCGGCGTTGCAGGAAGCGATCGGCGAGGTCGCACAGGTCGTGAAACAGGCGGCCCCCCGGGCGACGACCCCCGGGGCCGCACACGTCGAGCGTGGCGCGCCGGCGGGCGCGCCGGGCTGCTTTCTTGGTGGAAGGCGCGCAGGTCAGCGCCTTCGGACTGCTCCGGTTCGGCATACTCCCGTCCATGGTGAGGGGTGAGGTCGCGATGGCTGCTGCGGGCCGCCATCACCATGGATTACGGAGAGCGATCGAGGATGATTTCGACTTCTGCGGTCGCGTGATGGCGGAGCAGCGGAGCGGCGGCGCCGATGCGTGAGGACCGGAGGAGCTCGTCCGGCGCGAACATCACTCCGGCACGCGCGTCATCTGCACCTGCAGGTGGATCGGCGCGTCGCCGCTCCTGGCCTCGACCAGGCGGTCCCACGCGAAATAGCCGACCTTCTCGACCGTGATGCGGTGCGTGCCGGGCGGCAGCGCGACGCCGCGGGCGGCGACGAAGGCGAGCGCGCCGATGTACTGGTCGTCGATGGTGACCGACGCGTCGGGCACGTTCCCCTTCATCCGCAGCGAGACCGTCGCCGGCGTGCGCGGGACGCACGCCGAGAGCCCGAGCATCAGGAGCGCCGCAGCGGCGCGCGTCCTCATCGCGCTCGCGCCGGTCATCGTCACTCCCACTCGATCGTCGAGGGCGGCTTCGAGGACACGTCGAGCACCACGCGGTTCACGCCGCGCACCTCGTTGATGATCCGCGAGCTCACCCGGGCGATGAGGTCGTAGGGCAGCCGCGCCCAGTCGGCGGTCATGCCGTCGGTCGAGTGCACGGCGCGGAGCGCGATCGCCTCGTCGTAGGTGCGCTCGTCGCCCATCACGCCGACGGAGCGCACCGGGAGGAGCACGCAGAAGCTCTGCCAGAGCGACTCGTACAGCCCGGCGGCGCGGATCTCCTGGTCGAAGATCGTGTCGGCCGCCCGGAGCACGCGGAGCTTCTCCGGCGTCACCTCACCGAGGCACCGCACCGCGAGCCCGGGGCCGGGGAACGGCTGGCGGTAGAGGATCTCCCGCGGCATGCCGAGCGCCTCGCCGGCGGCCCGCACCTCGTCCTTGAAGAGCTCCCGCAGGGGCTCGATCAGGCCGAGGTTCATCCGCTCGGGCAGGCCGCCGACGTTGTGGTGGCTCTTGATGACGGCGCTCGGCCCCTTGAACGAGACGCTCTCGATGACGTCGGGGTAGAGCGTGCCCTGGACGAGCCACTTCGCGCCCTGGACCCGCTTCGCCTCCTCCTCGAACACCTCGATGAACAGGCGGCCGATCACCTTGCGCTTCTGCTCGGGATCCACGACGCCGCGCAGCCCCTCGAGGAACCGCGCCGACGCGTCGACGGCGTCGAGGTTCATGTGGAAGTGGTCGCGGAACGTGCGCTCGACCGCCTCGGCCTCGCCCTCGCGCAGGAGGCCGTTGTCGACGAAGATGCACGTCAGGCGGTCGCCGAGCGCGCGCTGGCACAGGACGGCGGCGACCGAGGAGTCGACGCCGCCCGAGAGGCCGAGGATGACGCGGTCGTGCGGCCCCGCCTTCTCGCGGACCGCGGCGATCGCCTCCTCCACGAACGACGCGGGCGTCCAGGTCGGGGAGAGGCCGGCGACGTCGAAGAGGAACGCCTGGAGGATCTCCTTGCCGCGCGGGGTATGGACGACCTCGGGGTGGAACTGGAGGCCGTAGAGCTTGTCGCGCTCGCGGGCGACGGCGCAGAGCGGGCTGCCGGGCGTGGTGCCGAGCGCGACGAACCCCTCCGGCAGCGCGGCGAGGCGGTCGCCGTGGCTCATCCAGACGTCGATGGCGTCGCCCTCGGCGAGGCGGGAGAAGATGCCGGTCGGGCGCTCGATGCGCACCGTGGCGGGGCCGTACTCGCCCCCCGTGTGCGCGCGCTCGACCTTGCCGCCGAGGTGGTGCGCCATGAGCTGGAGGCCGTAGCAGATGCCCAGCGTCGGGACGCCGAGCTCCAGCACCTCGGGCGAGCAGTGGGGCGCGCCTTCCCCGTACACGCTGGCGGGGCCGCCGGAGAGGATGAGCGCCCGCGGGGCGAGCCGGCGCAGCTCGGCGACGGGCACGTCGAAGCGGTGAATCTCGCAGTAGACGCCAGACTCGCGCACGCGCCGGGCGATGAGCTGCGTGTACTGGGAGCCGAAATCGAGGATGACGACGAAGTCCCGCCGGGGTGAGAGCATGGCTGCCGCTAGCACGGCGGGGCGGGATCCGCCAGGGGCGGCAGAGCGCGTGCGGCCTGGGCGCGGCGGGCGCGAGCGGCGCCCCGATCCGGCACGAGGAAGAGGTCCCGCGCGCCGGTGTCCGCGTGGCGCGGCGCCTGAGCGCCCGCCCGCCTGGCCGGGGTCACGGCTGCATGGGAGGCGGCGGCGGCGTGGGCGCCGGCGGCGCGCCCGTGGGCGGCGTGGCCGGCGACGGGGCGAGGAGCGGCGCGCCCGGCGCCGCCGCCGGATCCTCCGGCGTTGCGGCCGGCGCGCCCTCACCCGCCGCGCCGCCGTCGAAAGCGCGCGGGGGCTCGTACTCGGGCGGAGGGCCGCCCGGGAGCGGCTTCGGGGCGGACGAGCACGCCGCGGCGAGGAGCGCGGCGGCGATCGCGGCGATCGCGGCGATCTGCGGGGCGTGGTGGGCTCGTGTCATAGCTGGACCCCGCTCCCCGCGGCGCTCCCGGAAGGATCTGGAGCCGGCGGCAGGTCGGGAGGGCCGAACGGATCGGGCGGGAACTGGAGCCGCTCCGGATCGCCGAACGGCGCGGAGGGGATGGAAGGTGCCGTCGGCGCCGTCTCGAGCGGCGCGCCGCGCGCGTTCGGCGCCGCGAGCGGGATGCCCGTGCTCGGCGGGGCGGGCGCGTCCTCGGCCGCGTCCAGGCCGCCGCACGCCGCGGGCGCGAGCGCCGCGAGGATCGCCCCCGCGACGAGCGCCGTCGCGGCGCGCGGCGCGCGGCAGGCCGGGCGGGAGCGGCAGGCGAGGAACGCCTGGATCGACCTTCGGAGATCGCCGGACACGGCCGGTACGCTAGCACGGACGCGCAGGAGAACGGTTGGCCCGCGCAGGGAGGCGAGCTAGGTTCCCGCTGTGGAAGAGAGCAACGTCGATCTCGAGGGCACGCTGCGAGCGCTCTGTCAGCGCGCCCGGAAGGCTGCCCGGGCCCTCGCACCCCTGGACCGGGCTCAGAAGGACCGCGCGCTGCGCGCCATCGCCGAGCGGCTGCGCGCCGAGGCCGGCGAGGGCAAGCGCTCCGCCGTGCTGGCCGCGAACGCCGAGGACGTGGCCGCGGCGCGCGCCGCGGGCGTCTCCGAGTCGCTCGTCGACCGGCTCGTGCTCGACGAGGCGCGGCTCACGGCGATCGCCGGCGCGGTGCTCGACGTCGCCGCCGCGGGCGATCCGGTCGGCGAGGTCATCGGGATGGAGCGGCGGCCGAACGGGCTGCTCGTCGGGCAGGTGCGCGTCCCGCTCGGCGTGATCGCGATGATCTACGAGTCGCGCCCCAACGTGACGGTCGACGCCGCGGTGCTCTGCCTGAAGAGCGGCAACGCCGCGATCCTCCGGGGCGGCAAGGAGGCGGCGCGCTCGAACGCGGCGCTCGGCGCGCTGCTCTCGGACGCCCTGCGCTCGGTCGGGCTGCCGCCCGAGGCGGTGCAGATGGTCCCGTCGCTCGATCGCGAGGCCACGCGCGTCCTGCTCGGCCTGACCGGCATGATCGATCTCGCGATCCCGCGCGGCGGCGAGGGGCTCATCCGCTTTGTGGCCGAGAACGCGCGCGTCCCCGTGATCCAGCACTACAAGGGCGTGAACCACCTCTACGCCGACGCCGGGTGCGACGTCGACATGGCCCTCCGCCTCGTCGAGAACGGCAAGCTCCAGCGCCCCGGCGTGTGCAACGCGCTCGAGTGCCTGCTCGTCCACGAGAGCGTCGCCGCGCCGCTGCTCGGGCGCGTCGCCGCCCTCGCGGAGCGCGGCCTCGAGCTGCGCGGCGACGAGGCCACCTGCGCGCTCGTGCCGTCGGCGCGCAGGGCCTCCGAGGACGACTACGGCCGGGAGTTCCTCGCGCCGATCCTCGCGGCGCGCGTGGTGCGCTCGCTCGACGAGGCGCTCGAGCACATCGGCCGTTACGGATCGATGCACACCGAGGTCATCTGCACGCCGCGCTACGATCACGCGCAGCGCTTCCTCCGCGAGGTCGACGCGAGCTGCGTGCTCGTGAACGCGTCGTCCCGGTTCAACGACGGCGGCGAGCTAGGCCTCGGGGCGGAGATAGGCATCTCCACGACGAAGCTCCATGCCTATGGCCCGATGGGGCTCGCGAGCCTGACCGCGCTCAAGTGGATCGCGTACGGCGAGGGCCAGACCCGCTGACGCGGGCGAGACGAGCGGCCCCTGGCGACAGGGGCCGGGCACAAGAAAGCGAGAGAACGTTGGCGACGAAGAAGGACGCAGGCGCAGGGAGCAGCAAGCCGCGGGCGAAGTCGGGATCGAAGTCGGGGTCGAAGGCGGGCGAGAGCGCGGAGCCCCGCGTCCCGGCGCGCAAGAAGGCGGCCACGGCCAAGGCGGGCGCGGCGGGGCGGGCGTCGTCCGCGCCGAAGACGAAGCGGCCGGCGTCGCCCCGGATCCGCGCCTCCCACACCGGCGTGGGCGATCCCGCGGCGACGAAGGCGGCGCGCGCGCGCCGCGCGGCCGGCGGGGGCGACGAGGAGGAGCCGATCGAGCGCCCGGCGCGGCCGATCCCGGCGGATCGGCCGGCGACCAGGGCGCGCCGCCCGGCGCGCGGCGACGGCGACGGGCCGCGGCCCGCGCGGGGCGGCGGAGAGGGCGGGGCGAAGGCGGCGCTGCCGCTCGCGGGGCGGTCGCCCGCGCGGGCCAAGTCGCCGCTCGCCGGCCCGAAGCGCGCGGCCGGGCGCCGCAGCACGCCGCCGCCGGTCCCCGAGGCGTCGGCCCCGGCGCGCGAGCTCGCGCTGACGCTGGCGGCGTCGGGGCTCGACAAGAAGGCGATCGGCGTCGAGATCCTGGAGGTGGTGGGGCGCGTCGACTACGCCGACTACCTGGTGATCATGACGGGCCGCTCCGACCGGCACGTCCACGCGATCGCGACGGGCCTGGAGGAGGCGACGCGCAAGCACAACGTCGCGCCGCTCTCCATGGAGGGCCTCGCCGCGGCGACGTGGGTGCTGATCGACTTCGGCGACGTCGTGGTGCACGTGTTCCAGGAGGAGACGCGCCGCCTGTACGACATCGAGGGGCTCTGGATCGACGCGGGCCGCGTGCCCGTCCCGCAGGACAGCCCGCCGCCGGGGGCGCAGCCCGCCCCGCGGTTCGACCCGAGCTGAGCGCGGCCGTGCGTCTCGTCGTCGCGGCCGTCGGGCGCGTGAAGGACAAGCCGCTGCGCGCGGCGATCGACGAGTACCTCGGTCGGATCCGCCGCTACGTGGCGTGCGACGAGATCGAGATCCCGGACGGCCCGCCGGCGAAGGTCGGGCCGCTGATCGCGCGCGCGTCGGCGGGGGCGAGCGTCATCGCGATGGAGGTGAACGGCAAGGCGCTCGGCAGCGAGGCGTTCGCGGCCGGCGTCGAGCGGTGGGGCTCGCGCGGCAAGGGGGTGGTCACGTTCCTGATCGGCGGGGCAGACGGGCTGCCGCCGGACGTCTCCGCCGCCGCGGACGACAGGTGGAGCCTGTCGCCGCTCACGTTCCCGCACCGCCTCGCGCGGCTCGTGCTGATCGAGCAGCTCTACCGCGCGATGACGCTGCTGCGGGGCGAGCCGTACGCGCACTGAGCCCGCGCGCGGTCACTCCCTGGGCCAGTCCGGGGCCGCCAGGTCCATCGGACCGTCGCGCCATGTCGCGTAGGCCGCCTCGTCGGCCTTCCGGTACGGGCCGAACGTCTTCTCGAAGTACTCTCCCCAGTGGGGTTGCCGGCCGTCGACGTCGGTGAAGCCGTACTCGCGGGCGAGGTCCCACGAGCTGAAGACGCGGCCGGCCTTGGCCGCGACGTTCGGGTCGGCGGCGAGCGCCGCGACGGCGCGGCCCACGTAGAACGGGGTCTCCGACGCGATGAAGTGCGGGTCCTTGGCGATCGCGTCGCGCCAGTTCTCCTCGGTGACGCCGAAGCCGTCGAGCATGGCCTCCGAGCGCAGGAAGCCGGGCGTGATCGCGAGCGCCGTGATGCCGGGGTGGCGGCGCAGCTCCCAGGCCATGGCGAAGGCGAGGCGGATGACCGACATCTTGGCCAGGTCGTAGAAGAGGTTGCCGCGGTAGCCGAAGCTGTCGCCGTCGGTGACCTCGACGATGAGCCCCCGGTCGCGCTCGATCAGGAGCGGCACCGCGTGGCGGCTCGTGACGATGTGCGAGGTGACCGCGCGCTCGAGCAGGAGCTTCCCCTTCGGCATGGAGAGCTTCCAGAACGGCTGGCCGAACTCGGTGAGCTCGTCGCCGCCCCAGACGTCGTTGACCAGGACGTCGAGCTTCCCGTGCTCGCGCCGGATCCGCGCGCAGAGCGCCTCGACCTGCTCCTCGACTGTGTGGTCGACCTGCACGGCGATGCCGTGTCCGCCGGCCGCGGTGACCCGCTCCGCTGTCTCCTCGATGGTCTCGGGGCGCTGGCCGGTGGCGGGCCGGCCGCGGACGCTGCGTCCGGTGCAGTAGACCGTCGCGCCGGCCTCGCCGAGCGAGCAGGCGATGGCGCGCCCCGCGCCGCGCGTGGCTCCGGTGACGAGGGCGACCTGTCCTTCCAGCGGTTTCATTCGGTGTCTCCTCTCCTTCATGGGGACCGGCGCGTGGCTGGCGTCGCGCGTCGCGCATCGCGCATCGCGCGTCGCGCGT
Organism: Sorangium sp. So ce176; assembly: GCF_051519835.1. NCBI lineage: Bacteria > Pseudomonadati > Myxococcota > Polyangiales > Polyangiaceae > Sorangium > Sorangium sp. So ce176. The sequence goes on along the minus strand of NZ_CP150371.1, from coordinate 4,970,518 downwards.
GCTGCGGCGCCGCCGCTTCCGATCATCATCCGGGAGGCTACGGGACGATTCATGACACCTTCTGTCATGAATTACGCGTAGGGTGGGAGCCGGTCGAATCGGGGTCGGATCGAGGTCAGGATCAAGGACGGACGTCGTGCGCGCGGATCGGCTGCTCAGCTTGATGTTGCTCCTCCAGCAGGCGAAAGGCCGGCAGCTCACGGCCGAGGATCTCGCGCGGCGCCTCCATGTCTCCGCGCGGACGATCTACCGGGATCTCGACGCGCTCTCGTCGGCGGGCGTGCCTGTCTATGCGAACCGCGGCCCGAACGGCGGGATCGCGCTCCTGGAGGGGTGGCAGACGAGCCTGACGGGGCTGACGCAGCCCGAGGTCCAGGCGCTCTCCGCGGTGGCCGCGCCGGGCGCGCTGGCCGACATCGGCCTGTCGGCGGCGCTGGAGAGCGGCCTGATCAAGCTGTCGGCGGCGCTCCCGGTGGTGCAGCGGTCCGCCGCGGAGCACGCGCGGCAGCGGCTCCACGTGGACTCGTCGGGGTGGTTCCAGGGCAGGGAGGCGGTGCCGCACCTCGACGTGCTGCGGGAGGGGGTCTGGCAGGACCGCAAGGTGTGGCTCGCGTACCGGGACTTCGACGGCGAGGCGAGCGAGCGGGTGGTGGACCCGTACGGGCTCGTGATCAAGGCGGACCGCTGGTACCTGGTGGCCGGGACGGCGCGCGGGCCGAGCATGTTCCGGGGCGCGCGTGTGGAGGGGGCGCGGCTCCTCGACGAGGGGTTTGCGCGGCCCGAGGGGTTCGACCTCGCGAGCTGCTGGAAGGAATGGTGTCAGCGGTTCGCGGAGCGCCGGGCGAGCTACGTGGCGACGCTCCGCGCGAGCGAGGAGGGCGAAGCGGCGCTCCGGCGGGTCCGGCCCAGCGGCGAGCACGCGCGGTGGGGGCAGGGGAGCCGCGGGCGCGACGGGACGAGGACCGTGACGGTCGACTTCGAGCGGGAGTCGATCGCCGTCTCGCAGCTCATCGGTCTGGGCAGGGGCGTCGAGGTGCTGGAGCCGGCGGCGCTGCGGGCGCGGCTCGGGGCGATCGCGGAGGACCTGCGCGCGGTGTACCGGGCGCGCGGTGAGGCGCGGGCGCGCGCCGGGCCCGGCGCGGCCGCGGCCGACGACGCGCTCGCGCGATGCCGCTGGCCAGACCTCTCGCCGAGGTACGCGAGCGCGCTCCGCGCCGCGGTCGACTTCGTGCTCGAGCGGTTCGAGCCGCTCGCGATCGTCGCGGCCGGATCCATCGTCCGCGGCTGCGGCGACGCGTCGAGCGATCTCGACATCTTCGTGATCCACAGCGCCCCGTACAAGCAGCGCTTGCAGCGCTGGTTCGGCGACGTCCCCGCGGAGATCTTCGTGAACCCTCCGGCCGCCGTCCGCGAGTACTGGGCCGCCGAGCACCAGAGCGGTCGGCCGTGCACCGCGCACATGCTCGCCACCGGCTTTCCGGTCCTGGGATCTCCGCTCCTCGACGAGCTCAGGGCGGAGTCAGCCGCGTGGCTCGCGAGGCGCGCCGCGCTCACGCCGGACCAGGACACGTGGGAGCGGTACAGCGCCGCGACGCTCCTCGAGGACGCCCTCGACATCGTCGAGCGCGACCCCGCGATGGCCAGCGCCCTGCTGGCCGAGGCCGTGCTCGCGATGGTCCGCTACCACCTCCGGGCCCGAAACGGCGTCCTGCCGCGCACCAAGGAGCTCTTCGCCGAGCTCGAGAAGCGCGACCCCGAGGTCGCCGGCTCGGCGCGCCGGTTCTTCGAGGCGGCCTCCCTGGAGAGCCGGATCACCGCCGCGCACGCGATCGCCGACGCGTGCGTCCGCGCTCGCGGGTTCTTCGCGTGGGAGTCCGAGCGCGTCCCCGTGACGGCGAGCCGAGGATCACGAGCACGATGAATCCTCCCTGGGCCCTCGGCGCGCGACCTCGTCGAGGATCTCGTCGGCGAGGAGCGACTCGCACGCGGGGAACAGGTCCCGCTCCTCGAAGCGCACATGCTCGGCGAGCTCTGCTCCGAACGCCCGAGCGGCGCTCGCGTCGCCCGCCGACGCCGACATGGCCGCGCGTCGCAGGCGGGCGTGGTCGCGCTCAACGCGTTCGCAGAGGTCGAGCCGGCCCGCGGCGCGCAACGCGGGCAGGAGGATCTGCTCCTCCGCGAGAAAGTGAGGCTCGAGCTGCCGATCGAACTGCTCGCGGAGGCGTGCGCCGTCCGACGTCGACCAGGAGTCGATCTGCCGCTCGATGACGCGGGCCAGGACGAGGGCGTGGTGATGCTCGGAGGACAGACCACGGAGCCGCCGATCGCGCTTCATGACGGCTCCGGTCCCTGCAGCGCGCCGCCGTCGAGGAGGCCCTGGCTCTGCTCGACGACGTCGAGCCGGACCGCGTAGGTCTCCGGGCACGCGGGGCACGACACCTCGAGCGACAGGTGGTGGACAAGCTGGGTCGAGAGCACGGGCGACTCCTTTCACGGGACGCTTTCACGAGATGCTGAGGCAGGAGACGTGCCATCAGCTCGCGCTGTACTCGCGCAGCTTGCGCCAGAGCGTGTTGCGCCCGACCCCCAGCACGCGCGCGGCTTCCGCTTGAGAGCCGCCACAAGCATCGAGAACGCGGAGGATGTGCTCTCGCTCGACCTCCGCGAGCGACCGAAGCGCGACGGGCGCGCGAGGTGAGGGCGGCGCCGTGAGCAGCTCCTCCGGGAGGTCCTCGGCGTCGATCGACGCGCCGGTCGCGAGCGCCGCGCTTCACGGCGTTCTGCAGCTCGCGCACGTTGCCCGGCCAGGGGTGGCGAAGGAGCACGGCCATCGCGGCGTCGGTGAAGCCATGTGCCCTGGTGCGCTCCTCGCCCAGCATGCGGCACGCGAGCGGGAGGATGTCGTCTCGCCGCTCACGGAGGGGCGGAACCTGCACGGAGAGAACCTTGAGGCGGTAGTAGAGATCTTCCCTGAAGGCACCCCCTCGCACGCGCTGCAGGAGATCTCGGTGCGTCGCGCAGACGATGCGGACGTCGCTCTCGAAGGCCTGGTTCTCGCCGACGCGCCGGATCTCGCCGTCCTGCAGGGCGCGCAGCAGCTTGGCCTGCAGCGGCAGAGGCAGCTCGGCCACCTCGTCGAGGAAGAGCGTTCCCTTGCTCGCCGCCTCGAACAGCCCGCGCCGAATTTGCGTGGCGCCGGTGAAGGCTCCCTTGCCGTGCCCGAAGAGCTCGGACTCGAGGAGCTCGGCCGGCAAGGCCGCGACGTTGACCGGAACGAAGGGGCCGGACGCGCGCGGTGAGGCAGCTCGAGCGAGCCATCGCGGAACGGCGAGGCGACACGCCGGTCGCGATGCGCGATGTCTCGACGCCCGCGCTCATCGATCACATCGTGGGCAAGCACCACGCGTATCTGCGAAAGGCGCTGCCGTTCGTGCGACCGCTCGCGGCGAAGGTCGCGCGGGTTCACGGGGAGCACAACCCGAAGTTGCGCGCCCTCGACGGCGCCGTGGGCGAGCTCTCGGAGACCCTGCTCGCGCACCTCGACGACGAGGAGGAGAACCTGTTTCCGGCGCTCCGCTCGGCGGGCGCCAGCGTCGACCCGGAAACAAGACGGGCCCTCGCGGCGATGCGCGACGAGCACCTCGCGGTGGCGAAGCTCCTCGGGACCCTCCGTGATGCGAGCGACGATTTCGCGCTCCCCGACCGGGCCTGCGGAAGCTATCGCGCGCTGTTCGGCGAGCTCCACGCGATCGAGCGGGACGTCTTTCAGCACGTCCACCTCGAGAACCACGTCCTCGCGCCGCGCTTCGGTCACGGTCAGGACGCTGTTGGCGCTCAGGCTGGCTGATGGTCCGCCGAGAAGGCCCACTGGCGTGCCGGGCTACCGCGCCGCGCGCGCCTCGCCGCGGGCCAGCCAGTCGAGCTCGGCCAGCTGCAGACGCGCGAGGTCGATCGGGTGCTCGAGCACGCCGTGGGGCGGATGAGACGGGGCGGCTAGGGCGCGCCCGCGTGGGTCAGCGTCTCCCAGCCGATGTGGTTGCCGACCCGGGTGGAAGCGCTGCTCATCGCCCTGACGCGCGTGATGAGCTCCTGGGTCTTCGGCATGCTGATCCCGCGCCGGTTGTGGAATTCGTTGTACCCGATCTCCCAGCCCATGACCGCCGAGCCGCCGCCGGCGTTCTTCGAGAAGCTGCTGCATGGCCAGTTCCGCGCCGGCATCCAGCCCGCGGGCGTCACCTCGACGTTGACCCGATTGCCCGTATTGTCGAGGTATTGCAGCACGTAGTCGGCGTTCAGCTCGAGCGCCTCCCGCAGGCGGTTCTCGTGATGAACCGGGTCGTCGCCGTAGGCGCTGCGAGCATCGCCTTGGATGCGTAAGGTCTCTGCCATGTTGGCCAGCGAGCTCGTGCCCATCTGCATGTGCCCGAGGTCGCGGCAGGTCTCCTGCTCCAGGCCGGCGATGTAGCGCGTCGGGTTGCTCCAGATCCCCGCGAGATCGCCCTTCGCGTCGTTGGTGTAGCGCGGCTTGCCCTGGTACATCGGATAGAGCGGCTGGCGGCCGTCGCTCGGCATGTAGATCATGGCCTTGCTGGAGTGCTCTACCTGGCTCACGACGTACTCGTACTTCTCGCGATCGTTCGTGAAGATCGCGATGCCGAGCGCCGTCTCGTTCATCACGGAGGTCCGGTTCGCGCCGCCCGTCCAGCCGTCTTTCATCAGGTCCCAGTAGACGGTCCTGAAGTGGTTCTCTTGCAGCGCCGTGTCCTCGGCCGTCCAGCCGCTGTACGTGTAGCGCAAGATCTCGGCGGCCCGCAGGAAGTTGGTGCCTGCCCAGCCAGCGGCGAAGTTGCCGTTGGCGTAGACCTGACCGTTGTTGTCCGGGAAGCGGGGCTGATCGAACAGGACGGCGGTCAACGTGCGCGCCCAGGCGTTGAGGATGCGCCTCGCGTTCTCGGCATACTGCGCGTCGCCGCTGTAGTACGCGAGCAGCGCCTGCGTATAGGCGGCGTTCGCGTCGTTGACGATCTCGCTGCACCCCGCTTGCTCGTAGCCCATATCGATGGCTTTCTGCTTCGAGCCGGGCGTGGAGCATTTGAGGACCGGCACCGGGGTGGCGACGTAGTCCCGCTTCGCGTGCCTCGAGCCCCTGGCGAGCTGGTACTCCTTGGTCCAGGGCTGCGCACCGCCGCCGATCTTCGTCTTGACGAAATCCAGCTGCTCCTTGCCGACCAGGATGCCCGGATGGACGAAGGCGCTGGCGGGGGCCGCGCTGCCGGAGATCTGGAGCTCCGTCACGCTGGCGTAGTCGTTCACTGTATTCCCGTTGACCGTGAGGCGGACGTACCGCGCGTCGACGGCCTGGAACTCGACAGGCTGGAGCGAGGTGTTGGGCAGGCTCTTCCCCGCGAAGAGGGGCGAGAAACTCTGGCCGTCCGTGGACGTCGAGAGCGCGTAGTCGTAGATGCGCCCATCGACCCCGCCGTTGTACCAGCCGAGAGAGATGCCGCAGATGCGCTGCTTCGCGCCCAGGTCCGCCGTCACGTAGGCGCCCTTGCCGCGGCCCGACCAGCGGGTGGCCAGGCTGCCATCGGCGACCTTCGCCGCCGGGTTCTCGGCTTGCTCGACGCTGGCGACGAGGCTCGTCGGCGTGAGACGAACCGTGCAGCCCGCCGCGAGCGGCGATTGCTGCTGGTCACCTACGTGATCGCTGTCTGTCGCGACGCCCTCGTCAGCGCCCGTATCGGCGCCCACGACGCAGCCCGCGAGGACGGCCGTCAGGGCGACACACAGTGTGGGAACGGTAGTGCGTAAGCTCAAGGTGTTCTCCTTTCGGGGGATCATTTCACCCGCATCAGCGAGGGAGCGTGTGCGATGGTGCCACCAAGCAAGATCAAAGCTCTCGAGGAGATGAAATACGGTATTACCCAGCGTTGTCAAGCCTGTGCCGCGGAGCCTGCTTCAGGCTGAGAGCTCGTTGATTTGCTTGTGGTTTAATTTGCCTCTCTCCTGAAACAAAAGGTGTATGTCGGTGTCATGTCCGCATGAGCTGACCATCCCATGTCGATCCCGGCGTCGAACGATATGTGGCCTGTGTAGGTGCCAGTGTGACCGTTCGAATCCAGGGCAAATGACGCTCTCATGAGCTCACCCACCCCAGGATGGTCCGCGATCGGCGTCACCCGGGTTGCGCCATGTGTCTTTTGTGATTAGCTTCCTCTCCCTTATCGAGCCGCTTGACTGAAGAGCTGCTTGACAATAACCGAAAGGAAACGGACGTTGAACTTGACGAATCTCGGCGCCAGAGCCTGCGTCGTTGGCGCGTTCTCGCTGCTTGGATGGGCCGGCTGCGTCTCCCCAGAACCCCAGGGCACGGACCTCGAGGGCGACAGCGCCGGTGAGATGGGCGAGGCCGTTCAACCCCTCTCGACTGTAACCTTCCGCTCCAGCTCGACAGCGACGGCGAAGAACGTGACCTCGTTGGCCGTCACGAAGCCGGCGGGCGTCGTGCAAGGCGATGTCCTGATCGCGCGCATCGCCAACCGCAACCACGTGGAGGCGGTGATCGCGCCGCCGGCGGGATGGACGCTGCTCCGCTCGGATCAGAGCGCGTCAGCCATCAAGTCCTGGGTCCTCTGGAAGGTGGCGACCAGCGCGGAGCCCGCGAGCTACTCCTTCGGCTTCGACGTCTCTGCCTACGTGGCGGGGAGCATCGTGGCGTTCAGCGGCGCCGATCCCGCGAACCCGATCGACGCGGTGAGCGGCCAGAAGAACGGCAACTCCGCGACCCTGGCCGCGCCCTCGGTCACCACGACGGCGGCGAGCGGCGTCGCTGTCTGGTTCGGCACGCAGGTCTGGGCGGGCTCGGCCTGCCCGGCGAGCCCGATCCAGCCGCCCTCGGGCTTCACGGAGCCCCTGGACACGTGCCTCGTCTCGTCGTCCACGGGTCTCCTGTTCGACGCGGCGTACGCGCAGCTCGGCGCTGCGGGCGCGCAGCCGGCGTGGAGCGGCAGCTCTCCGTTCCCCAACACGAACACAGCGCAGGTCGTCACGCTGAGGCCGGCCGGCGCCCCGAGCTGCTCCGCGGGCGATACGTTCGCCAGCACCTACACAACGCTCGGGAAGCTGGAGTCGACCGACATCGTCGAGATGTCCGGGCTCGCCGCGAGCCGCGTCAACCCGGGCATCCTGTACGCGCACAGCGAGAACAACGCGAACTTCGTCGCGATCAACAAGACGAACGCCGCTTTGGTCGTCGGGAACTACGTCGCCGGCGTGTTCCCGTGGGACTGGGAGGACATCGCGACCGGCCCGTGCCCCGCGGGGAGCTGCATCTTCATGGGAGACATCGGCAAGAAGAGCGGGCATCCGCCGCCCGAGCCGACGACCTTCGCCGTGTACCGCATGCGGGAGCCGAACATCGCCGCGGGGGAGACGAGCGGCACGGTGTCTGGCGACAAGTTCCCCTTCCAGTATCCGGACACGCCGCAGAACGCGGAGGCGCTCATGGTGCACCCGACGACGGGGGACATCTACGTCGTCACGAAGAACGGCGTCACGGGGCTCAGCAAGGTGTACAAGTTCCCCAAGCCGCTTCCGGCGCCCAACACCATGTCCACGCTGATTCACGTGGCAGACCTCCAGATCCCCCTGGGCGCGGACGAGAACGCCCGGTCGGTCACCGCCGGGACCATCCATCCGTGCGCCAACCGCTTCCTGCTGCGCACCTACCGGGCCGTCTACGAGTACCGAGCGCCTGCCGGAGGGAGCTTCGAGTCAGCCTTCGCGGCGTCGCCCGTCGCGCTCACGAACACGGTGGAGGGGCAGGGCGAGTCCATCGAGTACGACACGGACGGCTCCGGGTATTTCACGATGACCGAGAGCGAGGCTCCGCCCTACCCGCTGAAGCGCGTCGCTCGCCAGTAGGGCGAGTCGTCGGGCCACACAGCGGACCACTCGGCCGCTCCTCGGCCGAGATCCGCTGGAATGGCCCTCTTCTCCGCGCAGCGTACCGCGATCGTCGGCCAGCGACGATCGCGGTACGACGACCGCCGTCATGCGCGCGCGGGGCGCGGGCCGCACAGCGGGCGTAGCGCGTCGCGCTCGGCCGTGGACAGCACCGTGACAGCATACTTTGGATTGCCGCTCGCGCGATCGAAGAACGGATGTGGCCACGCGTTGCCGCGCAGCTTCCAGCGGATCAACTTACGGATCGTGTGCGCGAGGAGACGCACGTTCGGCTTCAACGACCCGGGCGGCGGCTCGCCGATGGCGAACTTGCCCAGGATGCGCCCGCGCGGCGCGCCGAAGACCTCATCGCACGGGCGCGCGCTCGGCGCCTGCTGGAGCAGCTCGGTGACGATGCCGATGAACGGCACGCTCGGCGTCAACGAGTTGCCGAGCGGCGTCTTGCAGCAGCTCGCGTACCAGCGATAGAGGCCCTTCGGCGTGAGGCGCAATGCGGCGACGAGCTCGCTGCCGCGGTCGAACGAGATCATCGAAGGAGCGACCTGCACGATGTCCGAGCCGCCGCGCTCGTCGAGCAGCTCCGCGCGGCCGAGGTGGTGCAGGAAAGCCTGACAGTCGTCGCAATAGCAGACGACGCGGTTCGACGTGCTCGGCGACGCATCGCGCAGCCATCCATGAATCTCTCCGCAACGACACTGGAGCTCGACATCTGTGGACATGCCGGTCGCCTATCACGTCTCGCGGCCCGCGGCGCGCGCTTCACGAGCCTGCCTGTCGGCCGGTCACTCCGGGAAGAACGTCTCGATCGCGAGCGCCGGCGCCCCGTCCGGGTGGACCCCGCCGAGCAGCGCGAGGGTCCCGTTCGGCGCGGGCACGGCTGTCGCGCCGCGCCGCGGCTCCCGCAGCGGCAGCTCCTCGATCTGCGCCGCGGCGACGTCGACAGCGAAGCTCCTCGTCAGCCCCCCGTCGCCCGCCTCGGAGCCCACAGCGAGGACGCGCCCGCCCGGCAGCGCGAACGCGGCGACGTCCACGACAGCCGCGGGCAGCGCGGCGCCCGCGACCTCCACGGCGGCGCAGCTCGCCGCGCACCCCGGCGCGAGCCGCCGCGTCGGCGCCGGCGCGCCGCCCTGGACCCCGCCGACGAGCGCGATCTCCCCGGGCCCGGTCACCGCGGCGCCCGCCCCGCGCGCGGCGTCCGGCGGGAACGCCCGCGGCAGGAACGCGGTCGCGCCGTCGCCGAGCACCTCCACCCCCGCGCCCTCCGCGCTCCCGCCGGCGACGACGAGGCCCACGCCCTCCACCCACACGGCCGCGGCGCCGGCCCGCGCGTGCCGGAGCCGCGCCACCGAGAGCGTCAGGTCCACGCCGACGACGAGCACCGCGTCCGACGGCTGGCCGGGCGCCTCCGCGGGCTCGCCCGCGCGCGCGGCGCCGACAACGAACGAGCGCCCGTCCGTGGCCTCGATCGTCCGGCCGCCCGCCACCTCCGCGAACGAGCCGAGCCCCATCGGCAGCGCCGCCTCGGCGCTCTGCCCGGCCACCAGGTCGGTCCAGGTCGCGCCCTCGTCGTCGATCGCGAGCAGCAGGTCCCCACGGACGACGAGCGACAGCGCCGCCCGCGGGAGCGCGCCGCTGGAGGCGCTCCCGCCCCACCCGGCGATGTCGTACGCGTCGATCCGCGCCGGATCCACCTCGCCCGCCGCGGCGCTGACGGCGGCGGCGCCGCCGCCGGTGAGGATCAGGTAGCGCTCCGCGAGCGCCGCGCCGGGCGCGCCGACGCGGGACGCCGCGAGCCCGCCCGGCGGCCGCGACCACCGGCCGGTCCGCTGGGCGAAGAGCGACAGCACCTCGCCCGACAGCGCGGCGAGGTGGATGCCCGACGCGGAGCGCCCGCGCGCCACGGTCGCGCCGCCCGCGTCGAGGCCGCGCACCTCGAACGTGTACGCGCGGTCCGCCGGGATCTCGCCGAAGTCGAGCGCGCCGCCCGGCGCGGCCGACGCGGACACGGTGACGTCGCCCTCGATCGCCGCGGCGGTCACCTCGACCCGGGCGACGGGCGGGTCTTCCTGGAAGGCGCCCGTCTCGTGCCCCGGCACGACCTCGACCGTGATGGTCCGCGGTTCGGAGGCGCAACCGACGCAACCGAGCAGCAGCAGGCCGAGCGCAGGGAGGGCGCGCCCCGGAGACTGGGTCTTCATGGGGGCGGAGTCATAGCGCCTCGCGCGCGCGAAAGCCCAGCGAACGCGCGGAGCGGCCGGCGGCGGGGCCACGCAGTACCTGCTCGGCCCCATCAAGGTCGAGGTGAGCGGACGCGAGGCGCTCGGCGGAGCGCCTCGTGCGCGGCCATCACCGGCACGCCAGCACGCCCCGGCGCCCGCAGCCGAGAACTTTCCCCGCGCGCGCCCCGCATGCGAGGCTACCCGGCCCAGCGGAAGCGCGGGCTCACCGCCGAGCGCTCTCCGTCGAGGCCCCTCCGGTGGATGTAGGATAAAGTGAGACACGAAAGTTGTCGCGTCTCGGACGGGCAGGGTAGACGGGCCGAGGAGGAAGCATGAGGCGCAGCAAAGGCGAGAGCATGGACACCGGGGCGGTGCGTAACCTCGAGGAGATCCAGGAGGAGGATCCCGGGGCTCGCCCGTCGCGCGCAGGCGCGCTGGTGCTGGCCTCGCTCGGCGGGGCGTGCATCGTCTTCGCGGCCGTGGCGCTCCTGCGCGCTCCGCAGCGCGAGCGGCCGGTCAGCGCCGATCCGCTCGGCGATCTTGTCGCGCGCACCCACCCGGCCGGCGTGAAGCCGGCGCCGCGCCCGGCCACGATCGGCGAAGACGTGACCTTCCCGGCGGTCCTCTCCGACGCGGAGCACCCGACGACCGCTCTCGAGGCCGTGCGCGATCCGCGGGCCGCGAAGGTGGCGGCCTCCGCCCAGCCCCCCGTCGCCGACGCCGGGCCGCCGTTCCCCGCGGACCGGCTCCCCGTGGTGCCGCTGCCGGCGCAGCACGTCCTCGGGCCTGCGGCGGGCGAGGCGGCTCCGAACGACACGCTCACGGCGATGGCCCGCCACGTGTCGCGCGAGGAGGGGCCCGAGACCGAGCGGGGCGGTCCCGGTAGCTACCAGCTCCAGGTGAGCTCGTTCAAGGAGCCCGCCGACGCCGAGGGCTTCGCGGCGGCCCTGCGCCGCCGTGGTCACAAGGCGTACGTCGAGCCGGCCTACGTCAAGGGCCGCGGCCTCTGGCACCGCGTGCGGATCGGCCCCTTCAAGTACAAGCGCTCGGCCGTCATCTACCGGCAGGAGTTCGAGGCCAAGGAGCGCCTTGTCACATTCATCGTCGATCCGCCCAAGACGACCGTGAAAGTCGCTGAAATTCCCGGCGACGACGCGTAGATCAGGAGCTCAGGAGAGCTGCGATCTGATGCATGTGCGAACGGTGCGGCACCTCGTGTCGCGGCGAACTGTCACGCTCCTCATCGTGAGCCTCGTGTCGCTGCCCGGGTGCACCGCGCTCTCGGGTCTGAGCGAGCTCCGGTTCGAGGGGGCTCGGGCGGCTCCGGGGGAGCCGGTGGCTCCGGTGGCCTGGGCGGCGCGGGCGGCTCGGGTGGCGCTGGCGGCGGCTGTCCGGAGGGCGTCTGCGGTCCCGTGGGGATGGCCGTCGGGCTGACCAGGCAGCTCGGCATCGCGGTGGACGCGCCGACCGGGATCGCCGTGGACGAGACCCGTGTCTACTGGGCGAACGAGGGCAGCGGCACGATCCTGAAGCCGCCCGGGTGACGGGCCGCGTCAGCCCCGCTGCCGGCGCGGCTCCTCGGGCGCCGCGCCCGGGAGCGCCGCGGCCGGCGTGAGCGCGCAGGACAGCACGCCCTTGGCCCCGGCGAGCTGCCCCGCGAGCTCGGACAGCGCCGCGCCGCGGCCCTTGAGCGCCATGACCTGGAGCAGCCGGCCCTCGTCGAGGCGGACCAGCAGGCTGGAGACGACCGCGCGCGCGTGCTGCTCCTCCAGCGCGGAGATCCGCTGCACGAGCTCCCGCACCTCGGGCGCGTAGACGACGGTCAGCGTCGCCGCCACCTCGGCCCCCTCGTCCCAGGCGGCGCGCGTCAGATCCGCGCGGACCAGATCCCGCAGCGCCTCGGAGCGGTTCTCGTAGCCCTGCGCGGCGATGCGCCGATCGAACTCGGCCAGCAGCGCTCGATCCATCGCCACACCGAAGCGGACCAGGTCGCTCATCGTGGGCGCAGGCTAGCGGCGCACGGGTCCAGGCGGGAAGGGGGCTCGCCGCCCGGCGCGCGCTTCGCCGGCGTCACCCCCGGGCGCGCCGCGCGTGCGTCGGCGCAGGCGAGCCGCTCGCCCGCCTGCTCGGCGCTCGCGCCGGCCGCTCGCGGCCCGCGCCGTCAGCTCTTGCGCCGCTCGAGGTGACGCCTCGCGGCGTCCTTCACCGGCGACGTGACGTTCTTGCTCTTCGCGATGCCCCGGAGATCCGACTCGCGCAGGTGCTGGACCAGCCGCGTCGCGACGAGCACCGGCGTCCTCGGGTTCTCCACGAGGTTCCGCTTCACCGTGTAGCTCTTCAGCCACTCCGGCGTGGTCGCGATGATCCGCAGCACCTCGTCGGTGATGTTCCGGTTGCGGGTGATGAGGACGACCTCCTCCTCCTGCATCTGCGGGCTGCGCACGGCGGCGCTGGCCACGAGGCGGTTCGAGTCGCGCACGAGCAGCATGCGCTCCTCGCGCGAGCCGAGCATCGCCCGCCGGATCCGCTGCGACATGGTCATGTCGGCCAGGCGCTTGTAGAGCGGCACGTACTGCTCCTTGATCTCCTCCTTGCCCTCCTCGTCCTCGACGTGGGTGTCGACCGGCACGTCGGCCGCGAGGGCCTCCGCGAGCGCCTGCGTCTCGCTGAACAGCACGTCGTCGGGCGTGGGCTCCGGCGACGGCTCGGCGATGAGCTCGTCCTTGATCGCGAGGCTGACCTCGCGCCACGCCGGGATGCCCGCGAGCTCGACCCCGTTGCGCGACGCGAGGTCGACGAGCCGGTCGGCCGTCGACATGCGCGTGTGCTTGTTGAGGTAGAGCTTCTCGATGATGCGCGGGTTCTTGAGCAGCCGCTCCTCGTTGACGGAGATGAGCTCGGTCACCGCCTCGGTCCCGGTCCGCGCGAGCTCCTCGAGCGTCTCCGCGGCGATCGTCGGCAGCGCGCAGAGCCGCTCGACCACCGGGACCCGGTCCGCGTGGAGGCGGGCCAGCCGATCGACGACCGCGGGCTGCAGCTCCCCCCCGAGCGCGCCCTGGAGCAGCGGCTCGGGGAGCGCGGACAGCGTCTTCTCCGCCGTCTCGCGGGCGGGTTCGTCCTCGCGCGACGCGAGCAGCACGAGCAGCGTCACCACCTCGCCCGGCTTGAGGCCGGGGGCGATGCCGCGCGCCGCCATCTCCCGCATCTTCTGCGGCGCTCCCGGCTGCGCCAGCTTCTGCGCGGGCGCCGAGAGGGCGCCGACGTCGATCGGCGCGATCATCGGCGCCCTCTCGGCGCGGCCCCGCGCCAGGAATCCCGGGAAGACAAGCGCGTCGCTCGCCGAGCGACGGAGCCCGCGGGCGGTCGACGCGGAGCCTGCGAGGGTGGCAGAGGTGGCGCGAGCGAGGCGACGGGCATGCGATCCTCCCCGGCGGGGGCATTGCTGCCCCGCGATCTGCGGATTATCTTGAGCTCGCTGTGTGCCTGAAGCGCGCGGCGATCGTCAACGGATAACCGACAGCGCAGGTGGAGCGCGCCGCGTGCCGAGAGGAGCTCGAGGTGGGGGCACGGCGCGGGCACGCTCGTCAATCCAGCACAGGCAGAGGAGCGCGACATGGGGATTTTCGATTTCGTGAAGAGCGGCGTCCGCGAGATGATGATCGCGCGCCCGGACGCGGCGAAGCATCTCATCGTCTACAAGCACCCGGACCAGAACGTCCCCTTCTGGTCCCAGCTCACGGTCGACAGCGATGAGTGTGCCCTCTTCTTCAAGGACGGCAGGTACGTCGGTTACCTGCCGACGGGGCGCCACACCCTGCAGACCCAGAACATCCCGTTCCTGAACAACCTGGTCAACAAGTTCACGGGCGGGGACGTCTTCATCGCCGAGATCTTCTTCGTCAAGACGCAGCCGGTCCGCGGCGTGCCCTTCGGCGGGCCGCTCGAGTCGATGGAGGACCCGATCCTCTACGAGTTCGTGACGCCGCGCATCTTCGGCGAGTTCTCGCTTGTCGTGGTCGACCCGGTGCGGTTCGTCGTCGGCTACCACGGGCAGTGCGGCGGCAGCGGCGACAACGACGTCGTCCTGAGCTGGATCAAGGGCAAGTTCTTCATGAGCGTGAAGACCGTGATCGGCCAGGTCTGCGCGCAGCAGCAGAAGAGCCTCCTCAACCTCGGCGGCATGAGCATGGAGCTCGGCGCCCGCATCGTGCAGTCCGCGCCGAACCTCGAGGAGATCGGCTGCAAGATCCTCGAGATCGGCAACTTCAACATCAACTTCTCGGCCGAGGACCAGAGGCTCCTCCGCGAGGCGAACAAGGCGCGCGGCGAGGCGCGCCGCGGCATCGGCGTCGCGCAGGACTCCGCCCGCGCGAAGCAGTTCGAGCTCGATCAGCGGTTCCAGCAGGACGCGCGGTACGTCCAGCAGCTCGCGGGCAACTGGCAGAACTACGCCGCCGGCCAGGCGATGATGGGGGCCGGCCAGGGCATGGCGCAGGGCGGCGACGGCGGCGGCGTCGCGGGCCTCGGCGCGCAGGTGGCGATCGGCGCCGGCCTGGCGCAGGCGATGAACCCCGCCATGGCGGCGCAGGGCCAGCCCCAGTTCGTGCCGCCGCACATGCAGCATCCTGGCGCGCCGCAGCAGGGCTACCCGGGCGCGCCGCAGCAGGGCTACCCGGGCGCGCCGCAGCAGGGCTACCCGGGCGCGCCGCAGGCCGCCCCGGCCGCGGGGCCGTCGATCGAGCAGCGCCTCGAGCGCCTCGCGGACCTCAAGAACAAGGGCCTCATCACGGACGAGGAGTTCCAGGCCCGCAAGGCGAAGATCCTGGAGGAGATCTGATGGCCCTGCCCGCCGCGCCGGGCGCTCCGTCGAGGCGGGCGCTCGCCCTCCGTTGCCCCACGCCGCCATCTGATCCGAAACACAGCGCGCGCTTTCGGCTAGACTCGCCGGGGTGCCAGTAACGCTCCGCATGGCCGGGGATGCTCAGCCCGAGATGACCGCCGGCGACTCCGAGACTGCCGAGCTGTTCCGTCGGGACGACATCCCGCGGCCGCACGGGGACCTCGGGACCACGCCGCCGCCGGCCCGCAGCGACGCGCCCCCGCGCGGCGACGCGCCGGGCGATCACGAGGACGCGCCGCCGATGAGCGGCCACGGGCTGCCGGTGATGCAGGCGCTCCCGACGCGCGGCGACATGTTCCAGGCGCGCCGGGGGAAGGTGAAGCAGATCCCGC
Source organism: Sorangium sp. So ce176 (assembly GCF_051519835.1). NCBI lineage: Bacteria > Pseudomonadati > Myxococcota > Polyangiales > Polyangiaceae > Sorangium > Sorangium sp. So ce176. The sequence continues at coordinate 4,955,102 of NZ_CP150371.1, read as the reverse complement.
GCGCGCGGCGCTGCCCGACCTGCAAGCTGACCTTCTCGGGCGACTCCAGGTTCTGCCCGTTCGACGGCGATCCGCTCATCGACGCGCCCGACTGGAACCCGGCCGCCGATCCGCTGCTCGGGCGCACCATCGACGGCCGCTACGAGGTCCAGGCGGTCGTCGGCGAGGGGGGCATGGGGACGGTGTACGAGGTGCGCCACAAATCCCTCGGCCGCCTCTTCGCCCTGAAGGTGCTGCGGCGCGACATCGCGCAGGACGCCGAGCTCGTCGCCCGCTTCATCCAGGAGGCCAAGGCGGCCGCGGCGATCGGCCACCCCAACATCGTCGCGGTGAGCGACTTCGGTGCGATCGAGGTCGAGCCGGGGCAGCCGGAGCTGCCGTTCTTCGTCATGGAGTTCCTCACCGGGACCTCGCTCGCGGCGCTCCTGCGCACCGAGAAGACGCTGCCGTCCGACCGGGTCGGGCAGATCATGCTCCAGTGCGCGGCGGCGCTCGGGGCCGCGCACGCCGCGGGCGTCATCCACCGCGACCTCAAGCCCGACAACGTGTACCTCGTCCGCAACGGCGACCAGGAGTTCGTCAAGCTGCTCGATTTCGGCGTCGCGAAGGTCGCCGGCGGCAAGCGGCTCACCCGCATCGGCATGGTGTTCGGGACGCCGCATTACATGAGCCCGGAGCAGGCCGAGGGGAAGCGCATCGACGGCCGCGCCGACCTCTACGCGCTCGGCGTCCTCATGTACGAGTGCTTCGCGGGGCGCGTCCCCTTCGAGGCCGACACGTACATGGGCGTGCTGACCAAGCACATGTACATGTCGCCCGAGCCGCTCGAGCAGGTGATGCCCGACGCCTCCGCGCTCGGCGCGTTCGGCCCGATCGTGATGCGCTGCCTCGCGAAGAGCCCCGAGGAGCGCTTCGCCTCGATGGCCGATCTCGCGGCCGCCATCGAGCTCGCCCTCGACGCGCCGGGCCGCTCGGCCGCCTCCATGCTCCAGGACGAGCACCCGCGCCGCGATCCGCTGAAGCTGCGCGAGCGCGACGAGATGCTCGGCCCGGTCCAGGTGCCCCGAGAGCCGGCCGACGCGCTCTCGATGGGCGCGCGCGTCGCCATCGCGCTCGCGGCGGTCCTCGTGCCCATCGCCATCGCCCTCGGCTTCCGCGCCCTGCGCGCCTCGGCGCGCGAGGCGACGCCCGAGGCCGCCGCCCCCGGCGCGCTCCAGGCGCCGGCGGCGCTCGAGCGGGCGCCCGACGAGCTCCCACGCGGCGCGCGCGACGTGCGCGGCGAGCCCCCACGCGACGCGCGCGGCGAGCCCCCGCGCGACGCGCCTCCGCCCGGGAGCGCCGCGGCCGCGCCGCTCGCGCAGGACCCGCCCCGCCTGCACGGGACACCGGGCGTGAGCCCGGCGAGGCCGCCCGTGGCGACGGCCCGTCCGGCGGCGACCGGGGCGCCCAGCGCGCCGACCGTGAGGTCGCCTTCGGCCGGCGATATCATCGATCCCTGGAAGCGCTGATCGCGGGCGCGGCGCTCGACGAAACCTGGCCTTCCCAGGCGTGATGTGCTCACGATGGGCGCCGCCGATCACCGGGCCCACGGCCGCGGGACAATGCGATCGACGGCAGCGGCGACGCTCGGGGCTGACGCTTGACAGCGTCCGCTCGGGCTCGCCATCCTTCGCGAGGGCGGAAACCTCTAGTGGCCAAGCAACAGCTCCTCCTGGTCGACGCGGATCCACGCAGCGTTCGGGTCCTCGAGGTCAGCCTGAAGAAGGCCGGTTACAGCGTGACCACCGCGAAGGACGGAGCGGACGCCCTCGCGAAGCTGGAGGTCTCCACGCCGGACCTGGTCCTCAGCGACACGCGCCTGCCGCACGTGGACGGCTACGCGCTCGTCCGCAAGATGAAGGAGCACGCCGACTGGGCCGCGATCCCGGTCGTCTTCCTCACGAGCCAGCGGTCCATCGAGGACAAGATCCGCGGCCTCGAGCTCGGCGTCGAGGACTACCTGACGAAGCCGATCTTCGTGCGCGAGCTCATCGCGCGGGTGACGCTGCTCCTCGCGCGGCGGACGCGCGAGGGGATCACGACGCGCCACTTCTCGACCACCGGGCGGACCCGGTTCTCGGGCTCGATCCTCGACATGAACGTCGTCGATCTCCTGCAGACGTTCGAGGTGAGCCGGAAGAGCGGGATCGTGCACCTCTCGCACGGGGACAACGAGGCGCAGGTCTACTTCCGCGAGGGCAAGGTCGTCGACGCGACGCTCGGCCGGCTCTGCGGCGAGGAGGCCGTCTACCGCGCGCTCCTGTGGAACGAGGGGACGTTCGAGGTCGAGTTCTGCAAGGTCGACAACCCCGACGTGATCGAGACGTCGACCCAGGGCCTGCTGATGGAGGGCATGCGCCGGGTCGACGAGTGGGGCCGGCTCCTCGAGGCGCTGCCGTCGCTCTCCACAGTGTTCGAGGTCGACAGCGAGGAGCTGCTGGAGCGGCTGAACGAGATCCCCGACGAGCTGAACGGGATCCTGCGCCTGTTCGACGGCAAGCGGACGCTGATGCAGGTGGTCGACGCGTCGCCGTTCGAGGATCTGTCGACGCTCTCGACCATCTCGAAGCTCTACTTCGAGGGGCTGCTGGTCCCGGCCGCCGCGCTGCCGCCCGACGACGTCGTGCCGAGCGAGCCGGATGCGGCGTTCCATGACGAGTTCTCGCCGCTCTCGTCGCCGTCGAGCGCGCGGCGCTCCCACCACCCCGAGGGGGGCCCGGGCCACGCCGGCGCCGACGACCTCGAGGACGCCGCCGTGGTGCCGGCGCCGCTCTCGAACCGGGCATCGCCCGCGCTGCTCCCGCGCTCCCGGTCCGGGCTGGAGCTGCTCGCGCAGCAGGCGGCGGACCCCGACGCGGAGTCGTCCGGGCGCCCGGTGACGGCCCGCAGCGCGGTCCACGGGGCGGTCGGTCGCTCGGGCGGCATGATGGCCGCGGGGCGGCCAGGCGCGGAGGGCGGCCGGGCACCGTCGGAGCCGCCGCGCAGCGTTGCGTCTGGCGCGGCGGGGGGCCGCGTGCCGTCGGAGCCGCCGCGAGGCGCCGCGTCGCGGCCTGGCGCGGCGGGGGGCCGCGCGCTCTCGGAACCGCCGCGAGGCGCCGCGTCGGCCGCTGCGGGGCGGCCCGGCGCGGCGAGGGGCCGCGCGTCGTCGGAACCGCCGCGAGGCGCCGCATCGGCCGCCGCGGGGCGGCCAGGCGCGGAGGGCGGCCGGCCGCCGTCGGAACCGCCGCGGAGCGCCGCGGCGGCCGTCGAGGCCGTCTGGGGGCGCGTTGGGGCGACGGTGGAGATCGACAAGGACACAACGCTCGCCAGCAGCGATGAGGCCCCGCTCACGCGACCGCTGGTGACGCCGCGCAGCTTCGCGCAGAAGCAGCACACCCCGAGCGACAGGCCCCCGGCCTCGAGCCCTTTCGAGAAGCGCTTCCGGTCCTGGCCCCCCGAGCCGCCCGCGTCCTCCCGGGCGCCCGCGTCCTTCCGGGCGCCCGCGCCCCCGTCGTTTCCGCTCGCGGGGTTGCCGCCGCTTCCGCCCGCAGGGCTGCCGCTTTCGGCCGCAGGGCTGCCTCCGCCGCCGCCCGCAGGCCTGCCGCCGCCTCTGCCTGCAGGGCTGCCGCCCCGTCCGGCCGTGGCGCCGTCGCCCGAGGCAGCGGCGGCGCCGGCCGCCGGGGAGGAGCACGCCGCGGCGGCGTCGGCGAGCCCCACGCTGCGGCCCCGCCCGCCGAGCGACGCGCCGCCGGCCGTCGTCGTCCCGCGCGACGCGCAGCCCGCGCAGGCGCCGTCGCCTGGCGAAGCGACGGCCATGGAGGCGCGCTCGCCCGAGGTCGCCGCGGCGGCGCCGGACGACGCGCCGGCCGGCGACGCGCCGGCCGGCGACGCGCCGCCGGCGAGCGTCGCGGCGGCGCCGGAGGACGCGCCCCCGAGCGAGGGCGAGCCGCTCAGCGAGAGCGAGCGCTTCTTCCTCCGCGCCGGGCAGGACCCGCCGGAGCGGCTGGCGCCGCGCGAGCCGTCGTCGACCGCCGAGGACGCCGACACGACCGCCGGCGCGGTGGAGGCCACCCTCTGGGCGCCGCGCCAGGAGGCGCGCCGGGCGCGCGTCGCACGGATCGTCGCCGGCCTGATCACCGCGCTGGCGATCGGGGCCGCCGGCGTGTGGCTGATGAGCCAGGACCGGCACCCCGCGCCGTCCGCGCCTTCCGCGCCTGTCGACCCGTCGCTCCAGGGCGAGGACCAGAGCCCGACCGCGGCGACCCCGACGCCTCCCGCCGCGTCGGAACCCGAAGGGGACCCGACAGGCGCCGTCACGCCCGGGCCCTCCACCGCAGGCACGACCGATCCCTCGGCCGGCCAGCCGATCGAGCCCGCGGCGAGCGCACAGGCCGGAGCGGCGGCGACGAGCCCCGCCGCTCCGACGGCGCAGACGGCCGCTCCGGCGACGACGGGGCAGGCCTCGCCTGCGCCCCGGGAGGCGCCTCGATCGGCGCCGCCGGCGCCGGCGCCCGCCGCGCCGGACGAGGAGGGCGGGCCCCTCTCGGCCCGCGTGATGCGCGCGCTGGAGTCCGGGCAGACAGGCAAGGCGGTGCAGCTCGCCCAGCAGCTCACGGCCGCCTCCCCGGGGAGCGCCACGGCGTGGCACCTCCGCGGCGCCGCGGAGCAGGCCGCCGGCCGCGGCGGGCGCGCGTCGTTCCGCAAGTGCGCCGAGCTGTCCTCGGCGGACTCCCCGCTCGGCGCCGAGTGCCGCGCGCTCGCCGGCATGCCCTGAGCGCGCGGATCGGCGGTCGCGATCGGCCCGATCGCGACCGCCGCGCTCAGCGCGGCCGCGATCTGAGCCGGGGATCGAGGGCGAGCGCCGCGAGGTCGAGCGCCAGGGTGGCGAGCACGATGGCGGCCGAGGCGAAGAGCACCGTGCCGACGATGAGCGGGCCGTCCCGGTTCTGCAGCGCCTCGACGGCCATGCTCCCGACGCCGGGCCACCGGAAGAGCTTCTCCGTCACGATCGCGCCGCCCGCCAGCGCGCCGAAGTCGAGCGCGGCGAGCGTGGCGAGCGGCAAGAGCGCGTTGCGCAGCGCGTGGACGACGAGCGCGCGCAGCCGAGAGGCGCCCTTCGCCCGCGCGGTCCGGATGAAGTCCTGGCGCAGCAGCGTCCTGAGCTCCTCGCGGACGATGCGCGCGTAGAGGGCGCTGCCGAACAGGCCGAGCGTCAGCGCCGGCAGCGCGAGGGAGCGCAGGTGATCGGCCGCCGTGGCGCCGTACCCGTCGTACGGCAGGAGCCGGAGCTCGTGGGCGAGCACGTACTGCAGCGCGGGTCCGATCACGAAGGTCGGGGCGCTGGCGCCGAGCAGGGTGGCGCCGAGCGCGGCGTCCTCCCAGACCGTCCCGCGGCGGGCCGCCGCCACGATCCCGAGCGCGAGCCCGAGCACGAGCTGCACCAGCAGGGCGGCCAGCGCGAGCTCCACCGAGCGCGGCGCCTTCGCCTCCAGCAGATCCACGACCGGCTTGCGGTAGTGGAAGCTGTAGCCGAGATCGACGTGCACGCCGAGCGGCCCGGCCGCGCAGCTCCGGTGCTCGGGATCCGCGCGCGGGCGCTCGCCGCCGCCGTCGCCGCCCCCCGCGGGCCCGAGGTGCACGAGCCGGCGGACGAACCGCGCGAACTGCACGGGAACCGGGCGATCCAGCGCGTAGATCGCCCGGACGCGCTCGAGATCCGCGGCCGAGGCCTGCGGGCCGACGAGCATCCGCGCCGGGTCTCCGGGCAGGAGGTACGCGATCCCGAACGAGACGGCGGTGACGCCGGCGATCAGGATCGCCGCCCACGCGAGGCGCCGGAGCAGGTGCGCGAGCGCGGCGCTCATCGCGGCGGCGCGGCCCGCGCGGGGCGCGGCGGTGGGGCGCGGTCGCGGGGCGCTCATCGCGGGAGGGCGGCGCGCGCGAGCAGCGCCCGCAGCGGCCCGCCGGGCCGCGACCTGTCCGCGCGCGGCCCGCCGCCGCCCGCGGGCCGCGCCGCCGGATCGAGCCAGACCTCGTGGAAGCGCGACGGGATCACGGCCGAGCCCTCGTAGCCGCGCAGGTACGGGTGCCAGAGCTCGATCAGGCGCGCCGTGTGCGTGGGCACCCAGGGCGCGAGATCGCGGACGATGCGCTCGGCCTGATCGTAGAGCGCGAGGCGACGCGCGCGGTCCTGCTCCGCGTGGGCGGCGTCGAGCGCGCGATCGAGCGCCTCGCTGCTGAAGAAGGCGTAGTTCTGCGAGCCCTCGTCGCGGATGGCGCGCGACGAGAGCGTCGGCTCGAAGATGCTCGCCGGATCGGGGAAATCGGCCTGCCAACCCACCCAGCCCATGGGAGCGCTGCGGCGCCGCGAGACCTCGGCGAGGTAGGTCGCCCAGCTCACGAGGCGCAGGCGGACGCGGAGGCCCACCCGCGCGAGCTGCTGCTGGAAGATCTCGCCGAGCGCCTGCTCCAGGGTATCCGGGACCGCGATGTAGTCGATCGCCTCCGGATAACCGCCCTTCCCGGTCGCCGGGTCGTACGGGTAGCCGGCCGCGGCCATCTGCGCGAGGGCGCGCGAGAGGTCGTGCCGGCGCATCGGCTCGTCGCGCGCGGGGCCCGGGATCGACGGCGGCAGCACCCGATCGAGGGCGACGAGATCGGGGCGCACCTTCTCGAGCACGGAGGGGTCGAGCGCGAAGGAGACCGCGCGCCGGACGGCGAGCCGGTCGAACGGCGCGAGCTCGGTGTTGAGGAAGACCGCGTTGGTCCTGTGCCGGGTCACCCAGCGCAAGCGCCCCGCCCACGCCGGGTCGGCGCGGTACGTCGCCGCGTCGATCGCCGTCAGATCGCGCAGGTAGTCGAGCTCGCCCTCCTCGAACTTGTAGCGCTGCGTCGTCGCGCGCACCCCGGTCTGCCACGCGATGCCGTCGAGGTACGGCAGGCCCGGGCGGAAGTACCCCTCGTGCCGGGCCAGCCCGATGCTGCCGTCCTGGTCCCACCGCTCCAGGCGGAACGGGCCGGCGCCGCAGGGCGGGGGAGGGCTCGCCGCGTCGACAACGGCGCCGGACGAGGGGCACACGGGCGCCATGAACGCGAGCGTCATGCGCGGCAGGAACGTCGCGTCGGGCGCGCGTAGATCGATGGCGACGGCGTGGTCGCCGAGCACCCGCACCCCGGCGAGGTGCGGCGCCGCGCCGCTCCGGTACGCGGCGAACCCCTCGATCATGTCGTACTCGCTCGCGCCCGGGCTCGGCGTCCCCGGGTGGAGCGTCCGCTCGATCGAGCGCTTCACGTCCGCGGCGCGGAGCTCCGCGCCGTCGTGGAACCGCACGCCCTCGCGCAGCGTGAACACGTACGTCTGCCCGCCGCGCTCGACCGCGATCGCGCGCGCGAGATCGGGCGCGATCTGCCCGTCGCGGTCCCACGTGACCAGGCGGGAGAAGACGAGCTCCGCGACGGCTGTCGAGAGCTCGTCGTAGGCGATCGCCGGATCGAGCGTGCGGACGTTGACGGTGGTCGCGAGGCGCAGCGTCCCGCCGCGCACGGGCGCCTCGGGCGCGCCCGGCGGCGCCTCGCTGCCGAGCGGCGGGCGCACGCGGCTCGGCGAGCCGGTCGAGAGCAGGAGCAGCGCCCCGCCCGCGAGGAGCAGGTCGACCGGCAGGCGCCGCCCGCGCGGCAGCTCGGCGCCGGCGGGATCGAGCGCGTCGCGGAGCCCCTCGCTCGCGCGGTGGAAGCCGAGCACGGCGAGCAGGATGGCGAAGCCCGGCGCCGCGACGAGGAGCGGCTTCACCCCGAGGTACGGCTCCGCCTCGTGCAGCATGCGGCCCCAGGTCGCTGTCGGCGGCTGCACGCCGGCGCCCAGGTAGCTCAGGGCCGCCTCCGCGAGGATCATCTGCCCGGCGCTGATCGTCGCGAGCGCGAGCAGCGTCCCGCCGACGTTGGGCAGGATGTGCCGGCGGACGACGTGCAGCGGCCCGGCGCCGAGCGCGCGCGCGGAGGCCACGAAGTCGCGCTGCGCGAGCTCCAGCGTCCTGGCCCGGACGACCCGCGCCGCGCCGGTCCACCCCGTGAGGCCGAGCACGAGCAGGATCGTCCCCGCGTCGGCCCTCCCCACGGCGACGCCGATCGCGGTCACGAACAGGAGGTACGGCAGGGCGAGGATCACGTCGACGAGCCGCATGAGCGCGCCGTCGAGGGCGCCCGCCCGCGTGCCGCTGGCCATGCCGGCGGCGACGCCGACGAGGGCGCCGAGCCCCGTGGCGAGCGCGGTGGACGCGAGCGCGATGCCGAGCGAGAGCCGCGCGCCGTGCGCGAGGCGCGCGAGGAGGTCGCGGAACAGCGGGTCCGTCCCGAGCCAGTGGGCGGCCGACGGCCCGGGCGGCGCGCCGAAGGCGTCGCGGGACAGGCTGAAATCGCTCGCGTCCGGGTCGTGGCCGACGACCGCCGGCCCCGCGGCGGCGAACAGCGCGAGCAGCGCGACGATCGCGAGGCCGAGCAGCGCCGACCGGTCCGCGAGCAGGCGCGCCGCCGCGTCGTCGCCGAGGAGCGCCCGCGCCGCGCGCCGGCCTGCCCGCGCCGCCCCGGCCGCGGGCGCGAGCCGGGCAGGGCGCTCCATCACCGCTTCCCTTCGAGGAACTGCGTCACGAGCGCGACGAACTCCTCCGGCCGCTCCTCGTGGGGCGAGTGCCCCGCGTCCATGATCTCGAGCATCGCGCCCGAGATCTCGCGGGCCAGCCGCTGCGCGCTCGCCGCCGGGAAGATGCGGTCGTCGCGCCCCCACACGACGAGCGTCGGCGCCGTGACCCGGGTGAGGCGCGCGACGACGGGGCGCGCGTCGAGCACCGCGCGCATGACGGCGTGGGCGCTCTCGCGCGCCGAGGGGGCGTTGAAGAGGTCGTAGTGCCGGTCGACGCGCGACATCGGCACCGCCGCGTCCGCCCGGAAGATCTCGTCGCGGAAGAACGACCGGAACATCCCGCGGCCGTGGAGCTGCTTGAAGACGATGCCGCCCACGATGGGCAGGAGCGGGAGCTTCATCTTGAAGCTCATCGGGAACGGGTAACAGAGCGCGTCCTCCAGGACGAGCCGCTGGACGAGCTCCGGGTGCTCGGCCGCGAGCGTGATCGCGACCGCCGCGCCCATCGCGTGGCCGACGATGTGCGCCCGGCCCACGCCGAAGGCCGCGATGAGGTCGGCCACCGCCTCGGCGAACGTCTCGATCCCGTAGGCGTACCGCGCCGGGCTCGGCTTCTCGCTCTCGCCGAACCCCGGGAGGTCCGGGGCGATGACGTGGAAGCGCTGCGCCAGCGCGTCGATCACGTCGTCGAACTCCAGGTGGCTGACGAGGAAGTTGTGGATCAGCAGGAGCGCCGGGCCGTTGCCGGCCCCGGCGACCAGGACCCGCATCCTGACCCCCCGGGCGGTGACGTCCCTGATGACGCGTTCGACAGGTCGGGGCGCGGCGGGCGGGGCCGCGCCCCGACCCTCGCTGGCGAGGGCCTTGGCCATGGTGGGGACGAGACTATCAGCCCTTTTGTCTGAATTGACCGATGTGTGTCACGGTAAGGGAGATGTCGCTCCCCGAGCTCCCCCGCGCGCCCGGCGCCCCACCGCTCCCACCCTTTGCCCCAGGCGCCGCGTTTTTCCCGCCTCACCCCCGACTTCGCGACGTGCGGAGCGGATCGGGTCGCGGCCCAGACGGACGAAAAATGTCCGAGGCGTGTCAAGAACCCCAGGAAAGCACCGCGTCCCACGACAGCCACACAATAATCGTAGTCGCGTCAATTGACTGTATTCCATTCAGTGGAATAGAGTCGCCCGCGTCGGTTGGGTAGGGCCTCCGGCAATCGATGGGAGGACCGGTGCAGAGGATCCCAGAGGACGTGCTGGACCGCATTGAGCGCGAGCACGCCCAGGGGATCACCTCGAGCGATATCCTCGAGCTGTTCGCAACGCATGGAATCAAGTTCAGCGAGGCGACGCTCCGGAAGTACGTGCAGCTCGGCCTGCTCCCGCGCAGCGTGCGGGTCGGGCGCAAGGGCAAGCATCAGGGTTCGCAGGGGATGTATCCGGCCACGGTAGTCCGCCAGGTTCAGCGCATCAAAGAGATGATGGCCCAGGACTACACCATCGAAGAGATCCAGCGTGAATTCCTGTTCGTGAGAGGTGATATCGAGGAGCTCGAGCGCGCGATGACCAAGGTCTTCAATGCGCTCAGGGATGCCGCGAAGGATAGGCGGAGCGAGACGAGCGGGAGGGCGATCGCCCAGGACCTCGCGAGCGCGGAGTCGCTCGCGAGGGAGCTCGTCGCGAAGCTGTCGTTGATAGAAGAGCGCTTGATGGCGCAAGCGCGGCTCACGAAACAGGCGGCCTCATCGTGAGGGGCCGAGTCGCAGGACCTTCGTCTTCGTTGATGTGAACGGGGGCCGCAAGCGCGGCCCCTCCTGGGACTGGTGCGATCGGCGGGACGAGCTTCGGCTCGTTTCGTCGTAATTTTTCAAGGACGGCATCCGGCGTTACGTCGGGCAGGGAGCGGTGACCTTCGCGCTCGAGCTGGGACTCGGGACGTTGAAGGAAACGCGCGCGCTTGAGAGCGGAGACGCTACCAAACGGAGGCAGCGCATGGCGACGGTGTCTGACAGCGAGCTCGAGATCTTCGGCCTGGACGGTGCGGATGCGGTGGGCGGTGAGTGCGACCCGGCCGGCTCGAACGAGCCAGTCGTGGAGGGGGCGCTCGCGCTCCAGGTCGACCCCGCGGCGCCCGGGAACCCCATCACGCGCGAGCAGCGCCGGTCCCGGCGCAAGCGCGAGATCCGGGCGCGGACGATCAGCGTCAAGCGCATGACCAAGCGCGAGCTGGAGATCGGCCGGATGCTCTATCCGGAGACCGATTATTACAAGCCGCGCACGCGCGCCGAGTGCGTCGACGGCCCGAGGCCGTGCCCGTACGTCTCGTGCCAGCACCACCTCTATCTCGACGTGTCGGCCAGGACCGGCGCGATCAAGCTGAACTTCCCCGACCTAGAGGTCTGGGACATGAACGAGACGTGCGCGCTCGACGTCGCCGATCGCGGCGGCACGACGCTGGAGGACGTGGGCGCGATCATGAACCTGACCCGGGAGCGCATCCGCCAGGTCGAGGTCAAGGCGCTCGCGAAGCTCGAGGCGCTGAAGGACATGATGGCGCTCCGCGACTACATCGATGAGGGCCCGGTCGGCAAGCGCCGCCTCCCCGTGCTGACCCAGCCCGAGGAGGACGAGGACGAGGACGAGGTCGCGCTCGACGAGGACGAGGACGAGGTCGCGGGCAGCGACGCGGAGGACGAGGGCCTCGAGGCGACGCCCGTCGAGCGGGCGGCCGGGATCGAGGACGCCGGCGACTTCGACGGCGGGGAGTGATCAGTCGGGCCGGGCTTCCACGGTCACGATCGCGTCCGCGCCGAGCGCGCCCGCCAGGAAGGCGCGCCACGCGGCGAGCGTGGCCTTCGCCGGAGGCGTGCGCGAGGCGCGGCCGCTGAAGAGGTTGATGAGCCGGCGCCGGGGCTCCGCGAGCGCGTCGCGCTCGCGCCGGGCGACGAGGGCCTCGGCGCGGCCGAGATCGGCGTCGGTGACGCGCTGCGCGAGGCCGGCGAGGAGCTCCTTCACGCGGGTCGAGGCCTCGCCGAGCTCGGCGCTCGGCGCCCGGATCTCCACCGCGAGCGCCGCCGCGCGCGTGCCGCCGAGGAGGCCGGCGCTCGCGCGCGCCGCGAGCTGCCGCCGCGAGGTCGCGGCGTCCGCCGGGGCCGGGTTCGCCGCTGTCGCTGGCGCTGCCGGAGAGGCCGGGGAGGTCGCTGGAGGTGCCGGCGCGGTCGCCGGGGCGGCGAGCGCCGCCGCGAGCAGGCCGTCGGCACCGTTGAGGGCGGCGACCGTGAGCTCGGCGAGCTCGCGCGCCGTGGCCTCGCGCGCGGCCGGGAGCCGCGCGCCGACGACGGCTTGCGACAGGGCCGTCCCGGCCGGCAGGCGGGCGTCGTGGTGACCGGGCCGGGGCACGACAGCGCCGTCCGGTGAGCCGCACGTGCGCGGCGCGAGCCGCGGCGAGAGCCAGCGCTCGGCCGCCTCCGCGGCGGCGGCCGCCTGCGCGGCGTCGGCGTTGGCGAGGACGGCGAGCCGGAGCGGGCCGGTCGCGAGCGCCTGCCAGCGGAGCTGCACCGTCTCGAGCGCGCCGCTCGCCACCCGGTCCCAGACGCCGAACGGCTCGATCCACGACGGATGGTCGGGCGCGATCGCGGAGGCGAAGGCCTCGAGCGCCGCGGCCCGCCCGCCGGAGAGGCGCTCCAGGTGCTGGAGCGCCGCGGCGCGCGCCTGCGTGAGCGCGTCGGGGCCGAAGGTCGTCGCCGCGATCGTGCGCGCGGCGGCGCTCGCCACGCGGCGCCCGAGCTCGGCCGGGGTTTCGCGATCGTCCCGGAACGGCGCGTGCGCGATCACCCCGACGGCGTCCGCCGTGACCCAGGGCTCGATCGTCACGTCGAGCTCGCGCCGCCGCGTCTGCACGGCCGCGAGCGCGGCGAGCGCCGTCGCGCCTGCGTCGTACAGCCCTTCCTCTGCGACGCCGCACGGGCTCGCGAGCAGCACCCAGACCTCGCCCTGCCCGCGCTCGACGAGGGCGCGCCGCTCCAGCGCCGGCTGCGCGCCCGCCGCGAGCGCGCGCGAGAGCTCGGCCTCGAAGGCGGCCCGCGCGCCGGCATCGCCGGGCCCCCCGGGCCGCGGCGGCTCGGCGCTCGGGGGGACGCCGAGCGCCGTCGCCCACCGCTCCGGCGGCGCGCCCGGGGCGCTCCCCGAGAGCGCCCACCAGGAGGCGCGCGCGCCGGCCTCGCGCGGGTCCTGCGCGGTGAGGATCTGCCGCGTGACGACAGCGGGGCCCGGCGGCGCCGCGAGGTCGCGGCGGATCTCCTGCCGCGCGACCGCGGCCGCGAGCGCCGCCGAGGTCTCGACGGGCGGGGCCGCGGGCAGGCCGGACGCCTCGAGGGTCACGCTCACGCAGCCGCCGCGCGGGCGGGCGACCCCGAGCACCTCGACGGTGCGGAACGGGGAGGGGAGCGCCGAGAGCCGCGCGCGCAGCGGCGACCCCGGCGCGCCGAGCCGCTCGGCCGCGGCGACCGCCGCCTGCGGGCTCGCGACGCGCGCCGCGATCGTGACGCGCGCGGCGCGCCGCTCGATCTGGTTCGTCGCGTACACGCCGATCGTGTCCGCCGCCGGCCACGCGTCCGCGGGCGGGCCGCCCGCGGGCCAGCCGCCCGCGCCCTCGGCCGCGCGCGCCGCCTCCGCGCAGAACGCGGCGGGGCCGACCGCGGCGATCGAGGTGCGCCCGGCGTGCAGCGCCGCGGTCCGCCACCCCTCGAGCTCGCGCACGCCCGCGGGCGTCTCCAGGTCGACCACGGGCTCGGCGCCCGCGAGGCCCAGCCGGCCTGTGCACGCCGCGATCGCCGAGAGCTCCGGCGCGTCGAGCGGGCTCGCGCGGAGCGCCTGCACGCGCTCGATCGCGCGGGCGACCTCCGGGCTGCCGGCGACGATGGGCTGCGCGAACGCCGCCGAGAGCGCGCGCAGGAACGGCGCGACGCGCGCCGCGTCCTTGACGAGCAGGCGCACGCGGAACGCGCTGCGGTCGATGCGCGCGTCCACGTCGAAGCCGGCGGCGAGAAGCCGCGCCTCGACCACGGTGGCGAGCGCCGTCGTGGCGACGGAGCCGAGATCGGTCGCGACCGACGCGACGAGCGCGGGCGCGGGGTCGCCGTCGCGCGAGACGAGCGTGAGCCGCGGCTGGGCGTCGAGGTGGCGCACCTCGATGCGCCCGACGCTGCCGTCGGGCGTCGAGACGAGGGCGCGCCCCGGCGACGGCGGGGCGCCGCGCGTCGCGCCGGCGCAGGCCGCGAGCAGGACGAGCGGGAGCGGGAGCGCGGGCCTCAGGGAGCGCATGCGTCGTCGACCGGGAGCGGCGCGCCTTCGGCCTGGAAGTCGGCCGGGCATCGCGGGGCGATCTTGAAGCCGTAGAAATAGGTGAGCACGCCGGTGACGGAGCGGAACGTGGCGCCGGCCGCGAGGGGCGGCCCCTCGGCCTCGAGGTCGTAGAGCTCGTTCGACAGGCTCGGGACGTCGGCGGCGGGCACGCCGGCGCCGACGTTGATCGACGCGGTGTAGCGGCCGCCGCTGCTCGAGGGGTCGCGGGCGATCTTGATGCCCTCGACCCGCACGAGCATGCCGATGTACCTGCGGGCGGACGCGTAGCGCTTCAGGTCGTCGAGCGGCACGCGGATCGGCCTCGGGGGGCGGTCCTCGAAGCGGAAGCTCATGGTGCCGCCGATCTCGGGCAGGGTGCGGCAGTCGCCGAACCGGCCGGACGAGGGGCCGAGGAACTCGGTGAGCATGCCGCTCAGGTCGACAACGTCGCCGGGGACGAGCCGCAGGTCCGGCGGGCTGAACGCGGGCTGGAAGACCGTGATGCCGGAGTAGGCGACCGGCTCGTCGGCGAGGTCCTGCACGTAGTAGTTGCCGTGCGCGCCCTCGCCTGTCTCGTCGAAGCGGTCGATGGCGACGAGGGTGGCGCCCGTGACGTGGGCGCGGCGATCGGGCGGCACGGCGCAGCGGTCGCTGTCCTCGTCGTCCGGGTCGAGCCACCCGGCCTCGCCCACGAGCTCCGCGATGCGCGCGCCGCCGCCGCGCTCGTCGGCGAGGGGGATCCAGGGGGCGTCCCCGTTGCCGCCGCCGCACGCGGCGAGCAGCGGGGCGGCGGTCACGACGACCGCGGCCGGGAGGGCGGAGGAGGTGCGAAGCGAACGGGCCATCCTCTCCGGCTCATACCACAGGGCGGACGGACGCCGAGCCCTCTTCGGGCCCTTCGACGCGGGGCGGCTCACGCCGCGAGGCGCGCGTCCGACAGCATCGCCTCGAGGCGGCTCTGGATCTTGTGCCGCTTCGTGTAGACGGTCTTCACGCTGATCCGCATCCGCTCCGCGATCTGCTCCGGGGGCAGGCCCTCGCCGAAGTAGAGCGCGACGAACTCGCGGTCCTTGTCGGAGAAGTCGTGGAGCACCTGCCCCACGAGCGCGGCGCGCTCGCGGCGCTCGGCGTGGTCCTGCGGCGACGGGCGCTCGCACGGGAGCTCGACCGCCGCGTCGTCGAGCGGGGCGCAGCGCGGCGCGCGCCGGGCCCCGCGCAGGTGGTCGTAGGCGCAGTGGACGGCGAGCGTGCCGATCCAGGAGCTCAGCCGCGCGCCGCGGCCTTCGTCGAAGGTCCTCAGCTTGCGCATGTCGTTCGAGAGGAGCTGCATGAGCAGCGTCGCGTGGATGTCGCGGATGTCGTCCTGCGCCACCACGGCGGAGAAGCGGGCGATCACGCCGGCGATACACCGGTGGACGAGCCGATCGTACCGGGCGTGGAAGGCGCGCCAGGCGCGCTCGTTCCCCGCGATCATCTCCTTCACCAGCGCCCCTTCGGCGACATCGCCGAGGTCTTCCGATCGTTCCTTGCCGCAGAGAAGCACGTCGTTGGACATTCCGGGGACGAGTGCACCCAGCGTGCCAGCGCCGCCAGCGCGGGAGAGAACGGCGGCTCTGCGGCGGTGTGCCGCCGTGGGCCGGTCACCGTACCTCGAGCGCTGTTAACGAGGGTTCACTGCGCTCCGAGCACCGGGCGTGAGGCGCGGAGCGCGGATCGCCGACCGCCGCGCCGGCTATCCGGGGGGCCTCGCGGGGCGGCGGCGGTCACAGGTAGCGCTCCACGGAGAGGCCGCGGCCGAGCGCCACGTCCTTCAGCACGTGCGCCATGAGCAGGCCCTCGCGCCACCGGGGCGCCAGCCGGCTCGCCGTCTGTCGGCGCAGGGAGCGGTCGAGCGGCAGCCACTCGTACTCCACCAGGTTGAAGAGGTAGTTGAGGATCTGGACGTACCGCTTCGTCTTCTTGCTCACCCGGTAGCGCACGCGCTTGCTGATGGGCAGGTGGCAGAACAGGTCGAGCGCCATGCACTGGCGCAGGATGAACGCCGAGGTGTGGATCTCCAGAGGCCCCTCGGGCGTCTCCCGCGGCTCGCGCAGCTGCTCGACCGTGCCTCGCTCCAGGTCGACCTCGAAGACGTACCGCTCCGCGCCCTTCAGGACGTACGTGATCGGCAGGCCGCGGAACAGGCGGCGGGCGAGGGCGGGGATCACGGACGAGAAGCGGGAGAAGTACTTCTCGACCTCCTCCTTCGAGATGCGCGTGCGCGCCTCGAGCGCGTAGAACTTCTCCAGCTTGTGCTTCTTCTCGTCGCGGTAGCCCTCGAGCATGGCCTCTCGATCGTCGAAGTAGCGCGCCGTCTCCGCCGAGACCGAGAACCCTGCGTCCGTCGACCACGAGTCGCCCGGCAACATCACCTTGAGCGCCGGGGACGTGATCCCGTGCTTGCGGAAGTGGTCCTCCACCATCCTGGGCGTCTGGATCGTGCCGTTGAGCGCGAAGACCTCCTCGTGGAGGTAGCAATGGTTGCTGGCGAACGGGACGGCGTAGCGCGCGCCGGTGCGCTTGACGAACCTCGCGAACCCGGAGATGTAGCCCTCGATGTCGTCGACGGGCGCGCCGGGGGCGTCGACCACCTCGTAGCAGAGGCGGCCGTTCGCCGAGCTGTGGCTGCGGAAGACGAAATCGACGCGGGGGTGGCGCGCGAGGATCTGCCTCAGCGGCGCGCCCATGAGCTTGGCGTCGTTGGCGTTGAAGAGCGTGACCCCCTCCGCCTCCACGACGAGCGCGCTGTCGAGGAAGGGCCCGAAATGATAGCTCGTCGCGGCGAAGCCGCGGCCGAGGCGGAACGTCTCTCCGTGGCCCAGCTCGATGAGGTTCTTGAACCCCATGTCGAGGAGATCGCGCTTCATCCGGCCGTAGACGCCGCGCGGGATGATCACCGGCGTCCCCTTGCCGAGCTTGCGCAGCGACGGCCCCTGGAAGTGATCCCAGTGGATGTGGGTCAGGTAGATGAAATCGGGGCGGAGCGCGTCGACGAGAGCCTCCTTGGGAGGAGGGTAGTTCCACCACGAGCGCCAGTACGTGCTTCCGACGAGCCATGGATCGGTGATGAGCGAGACGCCGGCGGCCCGGACGTGGAGCGCGGCGTGCGAGAGTATCTCGAAGTGCATGTCGACCTCCGTTGCTCGCGGTCGCCGGGATATTCAATCTGATACCCCTGTCGAGAGCATGGTTTCTTTCGCAGGGGACGCCGGCGCGTGCCGCCGGCGAGACGATCTGTCGTGTCCGTCGAGGTGCCGGCGGGCGTGACATCGACGGAGGCGTGAGCGTGAATTTCAGAGAGCGTGTCGGCGTCTGTTGCTCGGCGCCGGCGCGGGGTCACAAGGCTTCTTCGCGGACACGAGATGACAGCCGCCCTGCTGTCCGGGCGTGGTGCGTCGCTCCCATCCTCGCTGGGAGGATGGGAGCTTCGCCGCGAACATCAGTGCATGCTGCCGACAACCCAGGGGCCGTGCTCGACCGGGACCCCGCCGCGCGGGCGCCTGGCGCCGCTGGCGGGCGGATCTCGCAGAACCTGTGCGGCTCTGTTGCGCGGCGCCCGTCCGGCATTCACGCCTCGCGACGACGATCCTGGACCGCGTGCTCGGGATGGGCCCGGCTGCCCCGGCGACGCTCCGCGGGCGCGCGGCACGGCGGGAGGGAGGTGCGCCGCCGCGCGCGTCGCCGCCGGGAGGTGACCCCCGCTACCCGGGTGAAAAGATCCAACCACGCTCCCTGGCGCGGCGTCGCTCCGGCGGCGCCGCGCGCATCGGCTCTGCGCGCGGCCCTGTTTCGGGCTATGGACGGATCGTGCTTTCCGGTCGCGCCCTCGCCCTCGCGGTCCTCGCGTGGTCGTTCCTCAAGGTCACGGTGCGCCGTCTCTTCGACGGCCCGAGCGGCCTTGCGCTCTTCCACGAGAACTACGACGCCGATCGCCTGCCGCCCCTCTCGCCCGCCGAGCGCGCGGCCCTGCCCGGCTTCTCCCGCTGCATCGCGTGCGGGCGCTGCGACCTCGGGGAGGCCGAGCGCATCGCCGCGTCCGGCGGGGCCTACCCCGGCCTCATGACCGTGGTGCTCGCGTCCTCGCGGAGCATGCCGGACTTCGACGCCGCGGCGCTCGCGCTCGCGCACGTGCCGGAAGCTGTGCTCGCGGAGAAGGAGCGGATCTGCCCGACCGGCGTGCCGTTCCGCGAGCTCGCCAGGTTCGTGCGGTCCAAGGCCAGCGCCCAGGCGGCCCTGTCCGCGGACGGCGAGGGGTTCGAGCCCGCCGCCCTGGCCCTCGTCGCCGCGGTCACCCCGCCCGCGGCCGACCTCGACCCCTCCTCGGCCGACCGCGCCGCGCCCGAGGCGACGTGATGACGCCGCAGGGGCGCCTCGTCGCGGGGAGGGCGCTCGCCTTCCTCTTCCTCTTCTGCACCCCCGCCTGCTCCGCCCACCAGCCTGTCGCGCCCCGGACGAGCGGCGACGCGCCGATCGCGCGCACCGTCGCCCCGAGCACCGCGCCGGTGCCCCCGCGGGGCCGCGACGACGACGACGACGAGGACGACGGCCGCGTCTCCACGCCGATGGCGCCCGCGAGCGCGCGCGACGCGAAGAAGGGGGTCCCGATCCAGCGCGGGCGCGCCACCTACTACGCCGACAAGTTCAACGGCCGCGCCACAGCGAGCGGCGAGCGCTACAACCCCCGCGCGCTCACGGCCGCGCACAGGACGCTCCCGTTCGGCGCGCTGGTCGACGTGATCCGCCGCGACGGCCGCCGCGTCCGCGTGCGGATCAACGACCGCGGCCCGTTCAAGCGCGGCAGGATCATCGATCTGTCGCGCCGCGCCGCCGAGCGGATCGGGCTGATCAAGGACGGCGTGACCGACGTGACGCTCGAGCTCATCTGGAAGCCGTCCCGACGGCGGCCGCGCTGACGCGCGCCGGCGGCGGCCGCGCGGCGAGGCCGGGCGTCCTCGCGCGCGGACCCGCCGCGGCGGCGGGGCGGCCCGCTACTGGACGAGGCTGAGCCGCGGGGCCGCGGCGAAGGCGGCGAGGTGGCCGCTCTCCTCGGCGACGTAGACGTCGCACCGCTCGTCGACGCGCAGGAGATCCGGGATGAGATCGGTCGGCACCTTGCCGAGCAGCGCGCCGTCGCGCGGCCGGACCACGTGCACCTCGTTCTGCGGCACGAACAGCGCGCCCGAGCGGAGCACCGGCTCGAGGCGCCGCGGCCTGTCGCCCTCGACGCCGCCCGCGATGACGTGCCGGTACCGGACCGCGCCGTCGTGCGCGCCGACCCCGACGATCTCGCCCGCCTCGCTGTTCACCACGACCACGTCGTCGACCATCAGGCACGAGGCGGTCGCCGCGCACGCGGTCAGGTCGAAGCGCGTCGCCCCGGTGCGGCGGTCGAGCCCCACGAGCCCCGTGCCGCGCCGCCCGTGGGTCACCACGCACACCGTCTCGGGCCCGAGCAGCGGGGCGCCGACAGGCGCGACGTGCTTCGGCAGATCGACAGTCCACCGCGCCTCGCCGGACCACGGGTCGAGGTGGTGCAGCCGCGCCCCGCCGCGGCCGACGAAGGCGCCGTCGCCCGCGACGGCGAAGAGCGCGTCGTGATCGACCGCCACCGGCGACGCGAACGGGAGCCGGTCGCAGAAGCGCCAGACGACCTCGCCGCTCAGCACGTCGAGCGCCGCGAGCGCCGGCTCGCCGCTGCCGACAACGACGAGCTTGCCCGCGCGGCGCAGCCGGAAGTTCTCGCCGCGGCGCGCGGCGTAGCGCCAGCGCACCTCGCCGGAGTAGAGGTCCACCGCGGCGAGGTGGCGCGTCCCCTCGCTCACGATGAGCATCCGGGGCAGCCCGGGCGCGCTCACCACCGCGCCCGAGGCGTTCGCGCCGACGCGCGGCGAGAGCCGCGTCGACCAGGCGACCTCGCCGCTCGCGAGCTCGTGGAGCTGCAGCGTGCCGTCGGGCAGCAGCCGGCCGAGGCCGACCGGCGTCATCACCGAGACCGCGCGCGGCGCCGGCTTGCGCCACAGGCACTCGCCGGTGCGCCTGTCGATGCAGGTGAGCTCGCGCGTCGAGCCCACCACGAGCACGTCGCCGCAGAGGAAGGTGGCGCGCAGGTCGAGCGACGGGATCGCCGCGATCCACCGCGCGGTGAAGCGCAGGCGGGTCCGCCCGAAGGTGTCCTCGGCCGCGGCCTGCGGGCGCGCCGCCGCCGCCGCGAAGGCGCGGTACGTCTCCGGGGCGACGTTGATCTTCGCGTCGTTGCGCGTCAGCTCGCGGAGCCGCTCGGCGAGCTCGCGCACGCGCGCCCGGAACTCGAACAGGCGCAGGTTCGACGCCTGCCCGCGGTCGCGGCGCACGAGGCTGCGCGCGAGCGCCCGCCCGAACGCGACGACGCCCTGGGCGAGCGCCGCGACGTCGACGGCCGGGAAGGTCCAGGTCTGCGCGCGGTCCTCGGCGGCCGCGAAGGCCGAGCCGCGGCCCGGGCCGAGCGCGCGGGGGTCGGCGGACCCGGGGCGGCCGGCGCGGGGCACGCCGAGCGTGAGCGACAGCGCGCCCTCGCTGTGCAGGCGCACGCCGAGGATGGCGCCGCCGACGGTGAGCCGCCGGTGGTACGGCTGCCGCCGCGCCCACGCGTCGAGCGACTCGAGCGAGAGCGACGCGAGCTGCTCGGCGAAGGGGAAGATGAAGACGTCGGGCAGCTCGCGCGCCTCCTCGCCCACGAGCACGCGGACCTTGCCCCGGAAGAGGAGCGAGAAGAGGTCGGCGCGGAGCACGGCCGGCTGCGCCGCGGCCGCGCCCTGGGACGTGCGCAGGAGCGCCTCGGCCGCGATCACGATCGGGATCTCGCCGGTCGGCTCGACGCCCACGATCGCGGGCTCTCCGCCCGGATCGTCGGACGAGAACGGGAGGGCGGCGGCGAGGGCCCTGCGCGCGGTGGGGAGCCGGAGCTCGCCGAGCCCGCCGTGCTCCGCGTCGTTGTCGGCGAGGGCGGCGTCGCGGCGCAGGGCCGCGCTCCTCGGCGGGGCGAGCCGGTCCATGGCCGCGAGCAGGCGCGCGCAGAGGGCGTCGCCATCGAAGCGCCGCTCGTGCAGGGCGATCTCGGGCACGTCGCCGCCGTGGAAGACGGTGACGAGGAGATCGCGGCCGACGCGCTCCAGCCCGAGCTCCCAGGGGTCGGGCTCGAGGCACAGGCGCACGACGGCGCGCGCGCGGCGTCCGGCGGCGAGCTCCGCGGCGGCCTCGGCGAGGTCGCAGAGGAGCGGCAGCGCCTCGGTCTCGGCGCGTAGCGGCAGCGCCGCTTCATCGAGAGGAGGAGGCGTGTTGCGCGCCCCCTCCAGGACGAAGTCGAGCAGCTCGTGCAGCGACGTGCGCTCGGGCTCCGGTGAGCATCGGGTGGTGTCGGCGACAAGAGACAGTCCGGGCATCCGTTGTGGGATGCTAGGCAGGGCGGAGCCGGGTCCTAAGTTTTGTGCGCGGATAGCCGCGGAGTGGACAAGCCCGTGGCACCTGACTAGACAGCGCCGCCGCCGGGGCCCGCCGCCGGCGCGCCCGTTCGAGGAGCGCTGCGGCGGGAGGGCGGCTCGAGTACGTTGGCGCGCGCCGCGCGGATTGGTTGGCAATCCAACCGGACGTGCAACACTCCGCACCCCCCGAGCGCCATGTCTCCCGCAAGACCGCCCCATTTCTCGATGCTCCGGTCGTTCGCGCTGGCCGATTTCGTCACGCTGGCGAACGCGGCGAGCGGCACGCTCAGCATCCTGCTCTGCCTGAACTACGTGGCCGAGCGCGAGCGCATCTACATCTGGGTGGCGTTCGGGCTCCTGCCGCTCGCGCTCGCGTGCGACGTCCTCGACGGCACGATCGCGCGCTGGCGTCGCAAGCACTCGCCGCTCGGGGCCGATCTCGACTCGCTCGCCGATGTTGTCTCGTTCGGCGTGGCGCCGGCGGTGCTCGGCTACGCGCTCGGCCTGCGCGGGCCGTGGGACGCCGCCGCGCTCGTCTACTTCGTCGCGTGCGGGATCAGTCGGCTGGCGCGGTACAACGTGACGGCGGCCGAGCTGTCGGACGAGCGCGGGAAGGTGCGTTATTACGAGGGCACGCCGATCCCCACGAGCCTGCTCATCGTGCTGCTCTTCGGGGTGCTCTTCGCCATGGATCGCGTGCACGAGCAGCTCTGGCTCGGATCCATCGCGCTCGGTCCGTGGGCGTTCCACCCGCTCAGCCTGGTCTACGTCGTGAGCGGCAGCGCGATGGTCAGCGGCACGCTGCGGATCCCGAAGCCGTAGCGGGGAGGGGGCGGCGCAGCGCCGCTCGGATCGGATCTCCGGCCCTGCTCCTCCCACCGCCTTGCCCCGCCGCACGCCCCCGGGCAGGCTCCTGTCGCGAGGTCCTTGAGCCCCTCGACGCCATCGAGCTCGACCTCTCCCTGCTGTGCGCGACGTAGCGGGCGGCGCGCAGCCTGTCGCTATCCCTGATCGCCCTTCGAACCCCTCGATCCTGGCCGCTGCGCGCCGTGGCGAGGCAGCGCCGCCCGCGCGCCGCTCACGGTCGCTCTCGATCGCGGGCAGCCGCCGGCGATAGACTGTCGCGATGCGGCCCTGCAGGAGCTGTGGCGCCTCGCTGGAGGCAAGTGGTCATGGGGGGGTCGCATGTCCGCGCTGCGGCGCCGAGAACCCCCCCGTCCGCGGCGCGGTCGCGCCGCCCCCAGCGCCGCTGACCGCGCCTGCGCCCGCCCCGGGCCCGCCGAGGGCGGTGAAGGCGCTCCTCGCCGCGGCCATGGCGGTGGTGGGTGTCGGCTTCGCGGTGATGTTCTTCGCGCGCGTCGAGCAGCCGCAGGAGCCGGCGCCGCGCGCGCGCCAGCTCTCGACGCAGCTCGACGCGCTCTGCTTCGTGGACGCGAACGGCGACGACGCGCCCGACCCGGTGCTGTGGCAGGACGGCAAGACGCGCGGGCGGGTCGTGGCCATCGACGGACGGAGCGGGCAGGGGCTCTGGTCGTCGCAGGAGTTCGAGCGGCCGGACGCGCTCGCCTGCCCGAACGGCAGCACGGTGCTCGCGGGCGGCGGGGAGGAGCCCAAGCTGCGCGCGCTCGACGCCCGCACGGGCCAGGAGCGCTGGGCGGCGAGCCTGCCCGCTGTCCCCGACGAGGTCGCCGGCGGCGAGGGCTGCGCGACCGTTGTGATGAAGGACGGCGCGGCGATGGGGATCGCGCTCTCCGGCGGCGAGGCGACCGACTGCCCGACCGCGCCGGCGCCCGCGGCGATCACCGGGCACTTCTGGGAGCGCAAGAAGAACCCCCGCGTGGTCCAGGTCGGCGACGTGGAGGTCGCGCTCACCGTGCCCGCCGAGGGGCCGCCGCGCCTCACCGCCGAGGGGCGGCGCGGCGGCGCGTCGATCTGGAAGAAGGATCTCCCGGCGCGCGCGCCGATCTCCGGCGGGCGGCCGGACCTGTTCCTTGTCGCGAGCGGCGGCGCCGCCGTGGTGCTCGGCGTCGACGTCGTGGGCGGCACGGAGCCGCGGATCATCGCCCTCGACCCCGCGTCCGGGGCGAGCCGGTACGAGGTCCCGGCGAGCTACCTCGGCGAGCGGCTCCTCGTGGCGAAGGCCTCGGGCCCCTACGTGTACATCGTGAGCGGCGCGGCCGTGAGCGGCGCCGCGCTGCGCGCGATCGATCCGTCGACCGGAGGCACCGTGTGGCGCGCGACCCCGCCGGCCCCGTGATCCGGCCATGCGGGCGCGCTCGGCGGAGGCGAGCCGACCCGGCGGCCGCCCTCAGCAGAGACAGCCGACGAACGTGCCCGAGAACAGCGGCCGCTCCATGACCGCGGCGCCGCACGTCGGGCAGGTGTCGCCCAGCTTGAGCTCGCGGGGCGGAGGCGCCTGCTTGGCCGGCCTCGCCACCAGCGCGCCCGCCGACGCGGTGGTCGCGGTGAGCGGCTGGAACTCCACGATCGACACCCGCGAGAACCCCTGCCTCGGGGTGGCGCTGCGCTGCGGTGAGGCCAGGAGATCCTGCTTGGTGCGGACAGGCAGGATCGGCCTCGACATGTTGATGTACGCGAGCTCGGACGTGTAGAGCGCCGGATCGAGCATGCGTGGGTCCTCGGGCTGGACGATGCCGTGCTGGAAAGCCTCGATCAGCATGTCGACGTCCGTGCGCGCGTTGCGGTTGCGCGCGGCGTCGACGAGGAAGAGGCCGTTGCCGTAATAGGCGGCGTTGAGCCAGAAGCCGGTGCCCGCCGTGTGGTAGCCGCCTGTCGCCCACTTGTAGCCGCGCAGCGAGCGGACGTGCGTGGTCAGCGCGTTCGCGAGCGCGTAGGACGTCATGCCGAGCGGCAGGAGGCTCACGAGCGCTGCCGGATGGAAGTTCAGGCAATCGCTGCAGCAGACAGGCACAGTCGGCACGAGCGCCTGCGCCGGATCGATGCAGACCTGGACTTCCGATTCGCTGCGATAGCAGCCGGTAAAACAGGAGTGCCGCTCGACGGCGGCCAGGAGCGCGGCGGGAAGTGCCATGCCAGCAACTATACCGTCCACGAGGGCGCATGGCTGCCGCCGCGAGCCCCTGCAGCGACGCCGTCGCCGCTCGCTGTCCACGACGCGAGGTGACGACGCCGGACGCCCGGCCCAGGCGTTCACGACGTCCGCGACCGCTGCGGCCTCCACACGCGTCCACGTCGATGCGCCGCCACGCCTCGATGCGCCATGACGCGGCTCCACGCGCTTTCATGCGCCTCGATGTACGGTTGCGGGCAGGCGAGCGCGATTGCGTCCCTCGTGCGCCTGCCACAGGATCGCTGCACGTGGCGAAGGCCGTACAACACGAACGCATGTTCCCCGGGCGATGCGTCCTCGATGAAGCGCGACCGGAGGAGCGCGAGACGCCGTCGGGGGCGGGCGCCGGCTCCTCCTGCCGGTCCGAGCGCCGCGCGGACGCACGGGCGGCGTGACGGGGCCGAGGCGCGCGCTGCTTGTCGCGTTCGCCGGCGCGCTCTCGGCGCTGCTGCCGGCGCTCGCGCTCTCCGGGTTCACGGTCGACGACGCCCTGATCACGGCGCGCTACGCGCACCACCTCGCGCGCGGGCTGGGCTACCGCTTCAACGCGGCGGGGCCGGTGACCGACGGCGTGACGCCGCTCGGGTGGGCGTTCGTGCTGGCGCCGTTCGCGGCCGGAGGCCCGCTCGCCGCGCTCGCGGCCGCCAAGGCGATCGGCGTCGTCGCGTGGACGCTCGCCGCCGGGGTGCTGGCGCTCGCGGTCGACCGGGTCTCCGCCCGACCTGCGCGGTTCGCGGCGCTCCTGCTCGTGCCGGCGTCGGCCCCGCTCGGCGCCTGGAGCGCGGCGGGCATGGAGACAGGGGTCGTCGCGGCGCTCGGCGCGCTCGCCGTCGCGCTGCCGGCGCTCGGCAACACCCTCGCCGGCGCCGCCTGCGCCGGGGTCGCGGCGGCGCTCCGGCCGGAGCTCCTGCCGTTCGCGCTCGTGGTGGCGCTCGCGGCCTCGGCGACTGCGCGAGGCGGTGGCCGGGGCGAGGCGGCCTCGCGGCGCGACGACGGAGGCCAGGCCGAGGCGCCGCCGCGACCGGAGCGGGCGGCGTGGGCCCGCGCGCTCGCCGCGGTCGCGCTCGCGGGCGTCCCCTTCGTCGCCGTGGCGCTGACGCGGCTCGCGATCTTCGGGCGCGCGGCGCCGCTCGCCGCGCTCGCGAAGGCGCCGGACGCGGCGCTCGGGGCCCGCTACGCGCTCGCGTGCTTCCTGCTCACCGGGCCGGTGGCGCTCGTCGCGCCGCTCGCGTGGCGGGCGCTCCCGGCGTGGCCGCGCGGGCTGCTCGCGGCGGTGGCCGTGCACTTCCTCGCTGTCGCGGCGGCGGGCGGCGACTGGATGCCGCTGTCGCGGCTCGTCGTCCCGGCGCTGCCCGCGGTGGTGCTCGCGGCGGCCCACGTCGCCTCCGCGGCGGACGCGCGCGCCACGGCGCCGCGGATCGCGCTCGCGCTCGCGGGCCAGCTCTTCGTGATGGTGCGGATCGGGCCGACCGCCGCGCGGGTGGCCGGCGAGCGGCTGCGCGTCGTCGAGGAGCTCCGCGGCGCGCTCGCCGGCGCGGAGGTCGTGGCGGCGCTCGACATCGGCTGGCTCGGCGCGGCGACGGGCGCGACCCTCGTCGATCTCGCGGGGGTCACCGACCCGGCCGTCGCCGCGCTGCCCGGCGGGCACACCACGAAGCGGATCCCCGCGGCGCTGCTCGACGCGCGCGGGGTGGACGCGCTGGTGCTGCTGCTCGCCGAGGGGCAGGCGCTCGCGTCGCCGTGGACCGCGTCGCGGTTCGCGCGCGGGGTCGAGCAGCGCCTCGCGCGCCTCCACGGCGCCGGCGAGGCGTTCGCCCCGGTGGCGGTGAGCGGCGTGCCGCACCTCCGGTACGTGGTGCTGCGGCGCACCGTCGCGGAGGGCGCGGGCGACGCCCCGCGCTGACGCGCGCGCGGTCGAGGTGCGCCGCCGTGCGCGCCGCGCGCCACGATGACGCCGGGCGCGGTCGAGGTGCGCGCTCGTGCGTGCGCGCGCCGCGTCGCCGTGACCGCCGGCAACGTGAGCCGGCACGCGCGCCGCGCGACGTCGAAGCAGGCGACAGTGGACGCCGGACGCGCGTCGCTGGCACGCTGTGCTGTGTAGAAGCGGCAGTGCGCCCGCCCGGAGCGCGTCAGCTCGATGCAATCAGGAGAGGTCGTCGATGACCGGTTCGAGATCGAGGAGCACGCCGCCTCGGGCGGGACGGCGCGCGTGTACCGCGCGCGCGACCGGCGGTCCGGCGAGCTTGTCGCGCTCAAGCTCCTGCAGACGGCCGCGACGCCGGCGCTGAGCGCCCTCGCGCGCGAGGCGCTCGCCCTCGCGACGCTCGCGCTCCCGGGCACGGCCCGCTACGTCGCGCACGGCGCGACGCCGGGAGGCCGCCTCTACCTCGCGACGGAGTGGCTCGAGGGCGAGACCCTCTCGGACCGGCTCGACCGCGCGCCGCTCACCGTCGGCGAGAGCCTGACGCTCGCCGCGCACGTCGCCGAGACGCTCGCCGCCGTCCACCGGCTCGGCTTCGTGCACTGCGACGTGAAGCCGGGCAACGTCGTCCTCGAGGGCGGCGAGCTCCAGCGCGCCAGGCTCATCGACTTCGGCGTCGCGCGCCTCTCCGGCGACGAGGAGGAGTTCCCCACGCTCGGCGAGATCCGCGGCACGCCGCAGTACATGGCCCCGGAGCAGGCCCGCGGCGAGCCGCAGATCGACGCGCGCGCCGACGTGTTCGCGCTCGGCAGCGTGCTCTTCGAGTGCCTGACCGGGCGCGCCGCGTTCGCCGGAGACGATCCGCTCTCGGTGCTCATGAAGGTCCTCCTCGAGGAGCCGCCGCGGCTCAGGGAGCTCCGCGGCGACGTCCCCGCCTGGCTCGATCGGCTCGTCGCGCGGATGCTGTCGAAGCCGCGGGAGGCCCGGCCGCGCGACGGCGCCGCGGTCGCGGCGGCGCTCGCCTCGGAGGCGCTCGATCGGCGCGTCGACGCGGGGCCGCTGTCGCAGCCCGCGTCGTCCCACCCTCCGTCGCACCGCGCGCGCGAGATCACCACCAGCGAGCGGAAGGTCATGTGCCTCCTCCTCGCGCGCGAGGGCCACGCCGACGCGGAGGCGACGCTCTCCGACGCCGAGGACGAGCGCCGGACGCAGGCGATCCGCGAGCTCGTGGCGCGCCACCGCGGCCGGATCGAGCTCCTCGACGCGCGCTGGCTGCTCGTCACGCTCTCGGGCTCGTCCGCCCCCACCGACCTCGCGGCCCAGGCGGCCCGCTGCGCGCTCTCGCTCCGGGAGCTGCTCGGGGAAGCGCGCCTCTCGCTGGTCACCGGCCGGGCCGAGGTCGCGGCGCGGCTGCCTGTCGGCGCGGTGATCGATCGGCTGGTGCAGCTCGTCCAGGGCTCCCGCGAGCCGCGCCGGCCGGCGGCGATCCGCATCGACGACACGACAGCGGGCCTGCTCGGCGCGCGGTTCGACGCGACCCGGGACGCGTCGGGCTGCTGGCTCCACGGCGCGCGCGAGGAGCCCGAGACGCCGCCCCCGCTGCTCGGCCGGGCAACGCCGTACGTCGGTCGCGAGCGCGAGCTCGAGCAGATCGCGGCCGAGATCGGCGGCTGCCTCCGCGGCAGGGCCCCTGGCGCGGTGCTCGTCACCGGCGCGGTGGGCGCGGGCAAGTCGCGGCTCTGCTACGAGCTCATCCGCGCGCTCAGGGCGCGGGGGGAGCCGCTGGAGGTGTGGGTCGGCCAGGCCGATCCGATGAGCGCCGGCTCCGCCTTCGGCCTGCTCCAGCGCGCGCTGCGCCGAGCGCTCGGCCTGCACGACGGCGAGCCGATCGCGTCGCGGTGGCGCAAGATCCAGGGCCGCGTCGCGCGCCGCTGCGGGGCGGCGGCGGCCGCGCGCATCTCGCCGTTCCTCGGCGAGCTCGCGGGCGCGCCGTTCCCGGACGACGACGACGTGCGGCTCCGGGCGGCGCGGCGGCGCCCGCTCCTGATGAGCGACCAGCTGCGCCTCGCGTGGGAGGACTTCCTCGACGCCGAGTGCGCCGCGCAGCCGGTGCTCCTCGCGCTCGACGACCTGCACTGGGGCGATCTGCCGACCGTGACGCTGGTCGAGGCGGCGCTGCGCAACCTGAAGGGCAGGCCGTTCGCGGTGCTCGCGCTGGCCCGGCCCGGCGTGCACGACCTCTTCCCGGGGCTCTGGGGGTCGCACCTCGTGAGGGAGGTCCGCCTCGCGCCGCTGCCGCCCGCGGGCGGCGAGCGGCTCGTCCGGGAGGCGCTCGGCGATCGGGCGAGCGCGGAGCTCGTGCGGACGCTCGTCGATCGCGCCGACGGCAACGCGCTCTATCTGGAGGAGCAGATCCGCGCCGCCGCCCGCGGCAGGACCTCGGCGCCGCCGGAGACGGTGCTCGCGATGGTGCAGGCCGGGCTCGACGCGCTCGACCCGGAGGCGCGCCGGGTGCTCCGCGCCGCGAGCGTCTTCGGCGAGGCGTTCACCGAGGCGGGGGTCGCGGCGCTGGTGGGCCGGGCGGAGGTCGCGCCCGAGCTCGGCGAGCTCGCGCGGCGCGAGACGCTCCTGCGGCTCACGCCGCCGGGCGCCGAGGGCGACGCGGCGTACCGCTTCCGCCACACGCTCCTCCGCGAGGCCGCCTACGGCATGCTGACCGAGGGCGATCGGCGGCTCGGCCACGCGCTCGCGGGCGGCTTCCTCGCGCAGCGCGGCGAGGCCGACCCCATGGCGCTCGCGGAGCACTTCGAGCGCGGCGGCGAGCCCGCGCGCGCGGCCACGGCGTACCTCGTGGCGGCGCGGCAGGCGCTGCGCGGCAACGATCTCGGCGCGGTGCTCGCCCGGGCGGCGCGCGGCGTCGCCTGCGATCCCGCGCCCGCGACGGTCGGCGAGCTCCGCCTGCTCGAGAGCCAGGCGCACTTCTGGCGCGGCGACGTCGCGCTGGCCGAGGAGCGCGCGGAGGCCTCCGCGGAGCACCTCGCGCCGGGCAGCGCGGCCTGGTTCTCCGCGGTGACGCAGATCATCCTCGCCGCGGGCACGATGGGCGGCCACGACCGCGTGGAGCGCTGGGCCGGCGTCGCGCGCGACGCGCCCGCGCCCCTCGACGAGGGGAGCTCGGCGAAGAGCATCTGCCTGAGCTCGGCGGCGCTCATGCTTGTCTTCGGCGGCCGCTACGCGCTCGCCGACGCGCTGCTCGAGGCCGCGGAGGGCGCGATCGAGGGCGCCGCGACGCCGGATCTCGACGCGCTCGCGAACCTCCACGAGGCGCGGGCGATCCGCGCGCACGCGAGCGGCGACGCCGGCGCGAGCCTCTCGGGCATCGAGGCGGCGCTCGCGGCGTTCGAGCGGGCCGGCGACGTGCGGCGGGCCTGCATGGCGCGGATGAACCTGGGCTACTGGTACGGCCAGGCGGGCCAGCTCGAGGAGGCCGAGGCGGCGCTGCGCCAGGCGCTCGCCGAGTCGGAGCGGATGGAGCTGCGCGGCACCACGGCCTACGTGCTCCAGAACCTCGGCCTGGTGCTCGCGTACCGCGGTCGGCTCGACGAGGCGAGGTCGGTCGAGGAGACCGCGTGCGCGATGCTCGAGCGCCACGGCGACGTGCGCATGGAGGGCTGCGCGCGCGTCTACCTCGCGCGCATCCTGGTGCTCGCGGGCGAACCCGAGGCGGGGGCGCGCGAGGCGCGGGCCGCGGAGGCGCTCCTCGAGCGGGCCCCGCCGCTGCGCGCCTACGCCGTCGCGGTGCTCGGCCGCGCGCTGCTCCACCTCGACCGCGCGCCCGACGCGCTCGCCGCCGCGCAGCGGGCGCGCGGGCTGCTCGACGAGGTGGGCGTGGAGGAGGGCGAGTCGGTGGTGCGCCTGGTCCACGCCGAGGCGCTGTGGGCCTGCGGCCAGAGCGCCGAGGCCGCGCAGGCGATCGCCGCGGCCCGCGCGCGGCTGCTCGAGCGCGCGGCCAAGATCCGCGACGCCGTGTTCCGGGAGCACTTCCTGGAGCGCGCGGCCGACAACGCCCGCACGCTGGAGCTCGCGCGGGCGTGGCTGGGCGAGGCGGCCGAGTAGGAGGGCTCACGCGGCGAGCGATGGAGTGCCTCTCCTGGCGAGGCGCTGCGCGGCGCGCCCTGCGCGGCCGGGGGGTGACGTGGCCACGAGCAGGCGAAGCGGCGCACGCGGATCGGCAAACCCAACCAGGTCGACGCAACGCCCTCGGCGTTGCATCGCTCGAGGTAGGCTCGGCGCGCCCGCGCGGGGCCCGATCGAGATGCGACAGCTCTCTCTCTTCGAAGGCCGGATGCTCCCAGCGGAGCCGCTCGACGGGGCCGCGGGGCTCGCGCCCGGCGGCGGCGCGCGCGCCGGTCAGCTCGACCTGTTCGCGCAGCGCACGCTGCAGCTCTCGCTCGCGGCCGGGGCGGTCGCCGCGGGGGAGCTCGGCGAGGCGCGGCGGATGCTCGCGGAGCTCGCGGCGCTCCACCCGGCCGACGCCGACGTCCGCCGCCAGTCCGAGCGCGTCGCCGCGCTGGAGCGGAGGCTCGCGCAGGCGAGCGGCTCCGCCGCGCCGGCGGCCGCGCTGCTCGAGATCGCGCGCGGCCTCGAGCCCGCGAGCGGCCCCTTCGCGGCGCTGCACCGCGTGCTCCTGCGCCGGGTGGCCGAGGCGCTCCGCCACGCGGAGGGGGACGACGGTCGGCTCGAGGGGCAGCCTCCGGGGTACTACTGGCTGGCGGCGGGCGACGCGGCCGAGGCGCACGCCTCGCTCTCGGCCGCGGCGCAAACGCGGCGGAGCGCGCGCACGCTGTTCCTGCTCGCCGACGCGGCGACGGCGCTCGGGGAGCCCGCGGCGCGGCGGCTCTACCTCGAGGCGCTCCTCTGCGATCCGTTCGACGCGGCGCTCGCGTCGGCGCGCGACGAAGCGGTGCGCGGCCTGCCCGACGTCGCGCGCTACGAGCTCGAGATCGAGGAGGAGCCGGCCGCGTGGTCGGCGCCCGTGGGGATCGTGATGGGCGTGTTGCCGTCGCCCGTCGGGATCGCGCTCGACGACGTGGGCTCCGGGGAGGCGGTCGCTCCCGGTGGAGCTGTCGTCGCGCAGCCGCTGTCGACCGGGCAGGACGAGGCGCTCTCGCGCGCGCGGCGCTTCGTCGCGGCGCTCGCGACGGCGTCGTCGCGGGAGGCGCGCCGGTCCGGCGAGGCGGTGATCGAGGCGCGGCGCGCGATGAAGCGGCTCGCGCCGGCGCTGTTCGCTGCGTACATGGCGCGCGGCGGAGCGACGCTGCGGGGCGGGTAGGGCGCGCTGCCGGGCAGCCAGGCGCGTTGCTGGGAGAGCAGGGAAGCGTCCCCGCGTCGGCGCGGCCCGATGGCGCGCGGTCTGGGCGCGCGCGGGGGAGAGGGCTGGCCTGTCGCTGCGCGCGGAGGTGGGCGGGCTGGGGCTCCGCGGCGTCCATGCGGGCTGCGTCGTCGATGTGGCTCCTGCCGACGAGCGCTCGGCCCCCGGCCTTGACGCGACGGTGCACATCGCGGAGCCCTGGGGCCTCGATCTTCAGGTGCGGCCGCGGCGCGCCCTGGAGCGCATCGGCGCGGTCACCGGGGACACCAGGTTCGACGGGCATTTCCGGGCATCGGGGCGGGAGGACGCGCAGGTGCTGGCGGCGCTTTGCGGAGGAGAGCGACGGGGCGCTGCGGGTCGGGCCGATGCGGCTCTCGGGGACCTTCGAGGGGTCGCCGTTCGAGGTGAGGACGCGGTTCAAGGGGGCTGGGGAGCGGCGGGGAGGGCCGTACCGGTGAGCGGATGCGGCCAGGGACGTGTTCCCCAGCTGGTTATCGGTTCATCCGTCCGTCATCCCGGCCGGCGCGCTCTCCGGCGCCTCCGCCGGCGCGCCGTCCTGTGCCTCGGCCGTCGCATCCTCCTGTGCCTCGGCCGCCCCGTTGCTGCCGAGCGAGACCGCGGCGCGGAGCGCCGGCAGCAGCGCGTCGGCCTTGCGCTTGCCGAGCGCGACGGCCGCGAGCACCTGGAGGTGGTCGTACCGCTCGGCGACGAGCGCCGCGATCCGGTCGCGCAGGATCGCCTCCTCGGTGCGCTTCGGCACAGCGGCGGCGGCGTTGCCTGGGCGCACCTGCTGCACCAGCGCGCCGCCCAGCGTGGCGAGCAGGTCGAGCTTGTCGGCGGGGAACGGGTGCTTTCCGGCGAGCGCGCCGGAGAACTCGGCGAAGAGCCCCGGGAGGGCGACGAAGTCGCGCGCCTTGTCGAGCTTGCCCGAGCCAGCGCGCACGGCGGCGACGCGCTCGCGCGGCAAGAGGCCGAGCAGCGGGTGCGACGCCACCTCGAGGTAGCTCAGCATCAGCTCGCGCCACGGCGCGCCTTCGGCCAGCATCCTGTCGATCTCGCCCGCGCTGAGCGTCGCGACCGGCACGCGCGCCGCGCTGAAGTCGAGCGCCATGACCAGCGCTGGCAGCTCGAAGACCTCCTTGAGCCTTGGCTCGCGCAGCGCGCTCACGGCGGCCGGAAGGTGCGGCTCGAGCGCGTCGAGCGCGGCCATGACGTTCGCGCGCATGAGCAGCGGCTGGCCCGTGAAGACGGGCAGATCCGCCGCCGGCACGCGCTCGGCGAGCGGCCGGAAGTGCGCGAAGGCGCGCTCGGGCGCCTCGTCGGTGAACGCGGCCGCCCGTGCCTCCGCGATGAGCGCCGCCGGATTGACGCCCGCCCGATCCCGCTTGCGCGCGCTGCGCGCCTCCTTCTTTCCGGCCTTCGCGGCCCTCACGCCGTCGCTCTTTCCGGCCTTCGCGCCAGCCTTCTTGTCGGCCTTCGCTTCCTTCGCACGCGCCTTCTTGTCCTTGTTTCCGCCCATGGGTCTCCCTCCGCGTGATCGCGGTTTGTCCAGCCGGCGACCGTGCCACGGCGCCGGCGACCTGTTCAATCCGACCGCACTGACAGCGCCCCGCACGCGCCGGCGAAATCGTGCCCGCGCGGCGGCCCCGGCGCCGAGGGCGCGACCTGCATCCTCCGCCGAAGCGACGCGCCCGGCGTCGCCGTGCTCTCAGGGCTGCGTCCCGTTCAGCGGGGGAGGCGCGATCTGGCTTACAAACCTGTCACCTGGGCGACGGGCAACCCGTTGTGTGGCCTGGACGAGCGTGTCCGATCCGGCGGGTAAGCCGTTCCCGGGCACCCCGTCGGGCCCCGGCCGCGAGCCGCTACCGTCCTGTGGGCGCGCGGATCGCTACGCGCGTCTCCTTCTCGAGCAACGCGCCCATCAACGCCGGTTCCGGCCACGTGCGTCGATCGCCACGGCGATCGTGGCCGCGACGAACGCGATCTGAAGGAGCGTCCGCGGCACGAGCGGCGTCACCGGGCTGCCGCCGAGCGTGAGCCCAGCGCGCGCGGCGTGGACGTTCGCGGGGAACATCGCCACGAGCAGGATCGTCAGCCCAATGGCGGCCCAGGGCGCGAATCTCGGCACGAGGAGCGCCGCCGCGCCAGCGATCTCGAGGACCCCCGTGGCGGTCACGAGGAGCTCGGGAGAGGGCAGCGCCGGCGGCACCATCGCCACGAGCTCCGCCCGCCGGCTCCCCCAGTGGGCCGATGCGGTGAGCAGGAACATCGCCGCGAGGGCGTACCGCAAGCACGTCACCCAGCTCGCGAGGTGTTTGACGCCGAGGCGCCCGAGGACGAGGAGCAACGCGAACGAGACCGTGAGGACAAGGAGAGGTGCCATGCCCGCAAGGTGGCAATCGGCCCTTCAGCCGTCTTGAACCAACTGGCTACGGCGTCTCAGATCGGAAGGGCTCACCCCGAACATCCGGCGGAAGGTCCGGGTCATGTGCGCCGCGTCCGCGAAGCCGGCCGCGGCGGCGGCCTCCGCCAGCGTCGCGCCGCCGGCGATCGCCGCCCCGGCGCGCTCGAGCTTGAGCCACAGGAGGTACGGCCGGAGCGGGACGCCGACGCTCTCCGTGAAGGCGTGCATGAACCGCCCCGGCGAGAGGCGCGCCATGCGCGCGAGCGCCTCGAGCGACGTGTCCGCGCTCCCGTCGTCCGCCCGCAGGTGGCGCAGCACCCGCTGGATCCCCGGGTGTCGCGGCCTCGGCGGGGGCGCCGGGAGCGAGACCTCCAGCGCCTGGAACACGCCGGGCAGCGCCGCCGCGAGATCGCCGTCGCCGACCGCGGCGACGCACGACCGCAGCCGGCCCGCCGTCTCGCTGCCCACGATCTCGAGCTTCGACGCCCCGAGCGCCCGGGCCAGCCCATCGCCGGCGTCGCTCTCCGGCTCGACGAACACGACGATCACACGCCTCCCCGACGCATCGATCGCGTGCGCGATGTCCGGGGCGGTGAGGACGGCGCCTGCCGACTGAAACGGGCTCGCGTCGGCGGTGCGGACCAGGAGCTCTCCATCGAGCGCCAGCACGAGGTGCCAGCAGTGGTGGGCGTGGAGGGTGCTCCGCTCTCCAGGGCCCCACGTCGCCAGCACGGAGGGCCACGGCCGCGCCACGCCCGCGGGGGCGGCGCGGCCTGTCGCTTTCGGGGGGAGGAGCATCGGCCTGGAGTCTAGGCGCGCGCGGCGGATGCCGCCTTGCGAGAGGGTCCCGGAGCAGCGAACCTCGCCCGCGTGCGCGTCGTGGCTGGCGTGCGTTCTGCCTGGCGCTTCGCAGTGAACAGGTGCTGCCGCTCCTGTCGCGGGTGCTGCTGCCCTTACCGTCCGATGCGCGCGCGGATGGCGGCGCGCGTCTCCGCCGAGAGCGTGTCGAGGTAGGAATCGGAGAGCGCCTGGAGCACCTCGTCCGGCAAGGCGAGCAGCACCTGCTCGGGCGGCAGGCCGGCGACCCGCTGCTCTGGCGGCAGGCCGGCGACCCGCTGCTCTGGCGGCAACCCCGCCATGCGCTGCTCTGGCGGCAACCCCGCCATGCGCTGCTCTGGCGGCAACCCCGCCATGCGCTGCTCGGGCGGCAACCCCGCCATGCGCTGCTCGGGGGCGTAGGCCGACAGCACCCGCTCGGGCGGGAGGGTGGCCAGGAGCTTCCTGACCACCTCGTCGAAGCCTTCCAAATCGTGCATTTCCATGGCGATCTCCTCGGCTCCAAGCTGCTGCGAGAGCCACCGGCGGGCCTCGATGGTGCGCGCCTCGCCGTGACCGAACAAGCGTAGCAGATCGTCGTCCTCGGCCTCGGCCGCGGCGTCGATCTCCACGACAAGCAGCGCGAAGGCGCCGCCGTGGAGCCGCCAGTAGCCGCCGCCGAGGTCGCCCCATTCCAGCCCGAGGTCGGCCACATCCGCGTCGAGCGACCTGGTGCGCGATGGGACGAGCAGCACGCCGCACAGGTCGCTCCGCCGCTCGATCCGCGCTGCTTCGTCGGCGCAGTAGAGGTGCAGGTAGCTGCACAGCCGGTCGAGGTTGCGCCGGCGGTAGGGACGGCCGATGCTCTTGAACTCGACGATCGTGTCCCTGGGCAGCAGGTCCCAGAGCCGCTTCAGCGTGCCGGCCGGCTCGCTCGGCCCCGCGCCGCCGCGCAGCAGCAGGTAGTCTGCGCGGAGCGGCTCGGTCGAGAGCGGCACCTCGCTGCGCACCTCGAACCGCCGCGAGCCGCGCTGGCTGAGCAGCGCGACGAGCAGCACATGCCAGGCCGTCCGGGTCGAGCCCATCGGGCGCCGTCTACAGGCCTGTCCAGGCCGGGGCCAACAATCCGCGCTGCCTCGCGCGCGGGACAGCGCGAGCTTCGGCGCGCGGCGAGGCAACCGGCACAACCGGCGCTCAATCACCGCCGATCGCAGGCCGTTGTACGGGGAGCAGCGGCTCGTCGTCCGCGATGCGCAGGTCGGGAAACAGCGCGTCGAGCTCGCCCGGCTCGAAGCGGCAGAGGCTGGCGGCGTGCCAGAAGCCGCCCGCGATGTTGCCACCGAGCTTGTAGCGGCCGTCGGGGCGGAAGGCGACCCAGCCTTCAGGGAGCATGAGGAGCACGGCGATGCACGCGCCGGTGCGCACGTCCCAGAAGCGGAGGGTCCCGTCGGTGGAGCTGGAGAGAAGCGTGCTGCCATCAGGGGTGAAGGCCAGGCTCATGACCGCATCGGAGTGCCCTCGCAGCACGCGCAGGATGTCGCCCGTCACCACATCCCACAGGTGAACGCTGCGGTCGTCGGACGCCGAGGCAAGCAATGTCCCGTGAGGGCTGAAGAGCACGCTCGTCACCCGGCTCTCATGGCCGCGGAGCGCGCGTGGCTCGCCTCCGCCGACGACCAGCGACCAGAGCCGCACGACGGTGTCGTCCGACCCTGACGCGAGCGTCCTTCCATCAGGGCTGAAGGCCACGCACCTCGCGACGCTTTCGTGATCTCCCAGCACGCGCGCGGCTCCTTCGCCGTTCACCTCCCAGAGCCGGATGGTCCGATCGACCGAGCCTGACGCGAGCGTCCTTCCATCGGGGCTGAAGGCCACGCACCTGACGATGTCGTCGTGCTCTCCCACGACACGAAGCGGATCTGCCGTCTCGGTGCGCCAGAGCCGCACCGTCCTGTCGAACGAGCTTGACGCGAGCGCCCTCCCATCAGGGCTGAACGCGATATCCGTGACGTACTCGGTGTGCCCCTTCAGCACACGTACGCCGTCGTCGACGCTGAGCCCTCGCAGCCGGATCGTGTGGTCGTACGCGGTGAACGCCAGCGTCGTGCTGTCAGGGCTGAAGATCAATCTCGATGAGCATATGCCGCTCTCCTTCAGCGACGGCAGCGCGCTCCACGTCGACATGCGCCAGAGATGAACGCCGGACTCCTCGGATCCGAGCGCCAGCGTGGCGCCATCGCTGCTCAAGGATGCCGCCATCGCTATCCTCGCATGCCCTTGCAGCACGCGGAGGGCTCCTCCTGTCGACGCCTGCCAGAGCCGTACAGTGCGGTCCTTCGAGCCAGACGCGAGCGTCGCGCCGTCGGGGCTGAACGCGACGCTCGTCACGCCAGCGGAATGGCCCTCGAGCACGTGCGACATGAGGCTGGACTCGTGCCACAGCCGCACCGAACCATCTCCCGAGGCAGAGGCGAGCGCCGCGCCGTCAGGGCTGAACGCGACGCTCCGCACGTGCCGGGAGTGACCCTTCAGCATGTGCCCCTCGCCCGTTGACGTCTGCCAGAGCCCGATATCGTAGTCCATCGATCCGGACGCCAGCCGCTCTCCGTCAGGGCTGAACGCGACGCTGAGCACGCCGCCCCGGTGGCCGCTCAACACGCGAAGCAGGTTGCCTGTCGAGATCTCCCAGAGCCGGACCGTGGCGTCATGAGCGCCGGAGGCCAGCGTCTCGCCGTCAGGGCTGAACGCCACGGCCATCGCCCCGCCCAGATGACCTTCAAGCACGCCGACCTGACTCGATGCGGTCACACGCCAGAGTCGTACGGTGCTGTCACGACCGCTGGAGGCCAGCACCTCGCCGTCGGGCCTGAAGGCCACGCTCGTCACGTGGTGCACGTGCCCCTTGAGCACGCCGAGCACATTCCCCGTCGACACGTCCCAGAGCCGGACCGTTTGATCTTCGGAGCCGGAGGCGAGGGTGTCGCCGTCAGGGCTGAAGGCGAGGCTCGTGACCCAGTCGGAGTGACCATCCAGCCTGCGCAGCGCGCTGCCGGTCGCCATGTCCCACAGCACGACCCAGCGGACGTGGCCGGATGCGAGCACGGCCCCATCGGGGCTGATCGCCATGGCGTTGCATCGGCTCTCTTGCACCCAGGTCGGCTCGAACCGCGCCGCCTCCGGCATCGCCGCGCCGAACGTGTCGCACGCGTCGAACCGCGCGCCCCGCGCGCCCACGAGCTTCGCCCCGCGCAGCCTCACCGAGGCGAGCGTCGCCCCCGTCAGATCCGCGCCGATGAGGCGCGCCCGCACCGCCGTCGCGCCCGTCAGATCCGCCCCGCAGAGCGCCGCGCCCGAGAGGTCCGCCCCGTCGAGCAGCGCCCCCCCGAGCCGCGCCCCGCTCAGGTCGGCCCCCACGAGCTTCGCCCCCCGCAGGTCCGCCCCCCGCAGGTCGCAGCCGCTGAGGTCCTTCCCCGAGAGGTCCTGCCCGCGCAGGTCCGCCCCCGCGAGGTTCATGCGCTCGCGCACCCCGAGCCCCATCCGCCCGTCGATCCGCAGCGCGTTCGCCGCCGCGACCGCCCCCCACGCGCCGCCGAGCGCCGCCCGCGCCCACGTCGCGGCCGCGTCGCGCCCGGCGAGCGCCCCGAAGAAGTCGGCCATCAGGTCGCTCACCTCGCGCTGCGCGAGCGCCGACGCCTCGCCGGCGCGCTGCACCTCCTCGGCCGCCTCCCGCGCCACCAGCCACTCAAGCACCGACTGGTGGATGAACCGGAAGTTCTCCTGGTCGTCCCACACGAGCAGCGTGCCCGACCCGATCTCGTGCGTCGCCACGCCCACGTCGAGCTCGTGCCGCCCGAGCGCCTGCAGCGCCGCGATGAGCTCCGGCGGCAGCTCGCGGATGCTCACGCTCTGCTCGGTGCGCTGCCACAGCCGCGTCGCGAGCTCCGTCACCGCCCGCCACCGCTGCGCCACCGACAGGCCCGGCCGCGCGCCCCTCGGGTGCGCGCGCTCGTACTCCCAGACGAGCCACCGGTCCAGGAGGAGCCGGTACAGCCCAGCCGACGTGATCTCGCCGTCGCCCGCCTTCGCCTGCCGGAGCTGCGCCTCCTCGATCTCGGCGATGAACCCCAGCATCCGCGGGTTCGCCGACAGGCCGAGCAGATCCTTCACGTCCGCCAGCAGCCGCATGCGCGCGTCGGCCGCCTCCTCGCCGCCGAGCCGGTTCACGAGGAACCTGTGGATCTGCGCCTCGGTGAACGGCTGGAGGCGCGCGAGCCGGTAGCCGGGCAAGAGCGCCGCCTTCTCCGCGAGCGCCGACCGCACCTGCTGCTCCGAGATGAAGTGCTGGCTGCGGCTCGTGACCACCACCTTCGCCGCCTTGCCCTGCGCCGCCTGGATCAGCGTGTCGAAGTGCTCCACCGCGCGGTCGTACGTCACGCGGAAGGCGAGCTCGTCGAAGCCGTCGAACAGGAGCGCGATCCGCCCCTCGGCGAGCATGTGCCGGAACGCGGGCAGGTCGATCTTGCCGAGCCCCGCGAGCGCGAGGTGCTGCGCGATGAGCGCGTTCAGGTCGCGCGCCTTCTCCAGCGCGCGCATCTCGATGAGCACAGGCGTCAGCGGGCCGCCCGCCTTGCCCATGCGCCGCGCGAGCTCGCGCAGGAGGAACGTCTTGCCCGTGCCGAAGTCGCCGAGCACCAGCACGAACCGGCTGTGCTCCGAGTCGAGCAGCTCGGCGAACGCGTCGAGCGCGCGGTCGCGCAGCGCCTCCTCCTGGCCCATCGTGAGCGCGACGCGCTGCTCGACGTAGAGCGCCGACGGGTACGTCGGGTCCCGATCGAGGCTCGCGCTCTGCCACGCGAGGTAGCCGCGGAAGTCGATGAGCCCCTGGTACTCGAGGAACCGCACGAGGCGCACGCGCCGCGCGCTCGCGTACCGCGCGAGCTCCTCCGGCGCGGGCTCGCCGCCGTAGACGAGCGTGGACACGAGGCCGGGATCGTCGCGCCGGTACGAGGCGTCGATGCTCTCCAGGAACGCGGAGACCGCCTCGGTCGAGATGCCGCTCTCGAGCGCCGCGAGCGGCGCGATCCGGACGATGCCGCCCTCGTTGACCGACACGCGCAGGTAGCAGCCGAAGGGGAGGGGAGCGTCGAACCACTCGATCTCGACGCCCTCCGGCTCGCGCAGCCTGCACACGCGCTCGACGCGCGAGAGGAAGTCGTCGCTGCGCCCCTCGCCCGGCAGGAGGATGTCGTCGCCGTGCGGCTCCGCGTGGCCGCCCCGCGCGCGCGCCGGGAAGCGGCGCAGCCTGCGGCCTCGCCCGGCGCGCTCGCCGCGCTCGGGCGAGGCGTAGCGCCGCAGGAACGCGAAGAGGAACTCCGCCGAGGCGCGGCACGCGAACGCGCGGAAGCTGTCGTCCTTGTCGTGGTCGCCGTGGTCCGAGACCGCCTTCGCGATGATCGACCGCCGCCCGAGGCGCTCCGCGACGTAGCCGATCGCGGCGGCCTCCATCTCGACGCCGAGCACCTTCCGCCCGAACGGCCTCAGCCGCTCGAACAGCGCGGGGTCCTCCTGCACCGCCTTGCCGGTGGCGATCGGGCCGATGTGTACGCGGAACGGCCGGGCCTGGGGCGGGCCGTCCGGGTGGATCACGCGCTCCCGGCGCACCTGCGCCATGCCCGCGTCCGTGAGCTCGAGGCCGCGGTCGCCGATGCGGAGCACGCCCTCGGCCTCCAGCTCGCCGACGCGCTCGGTCCACCCCGGGCACCGCGCTGCGCGCTCCGGCAGCGCGACGGGCGGGGGCGCCCCCTCGACGACGCTCGCGTAGAGCGCGTGCCGGAGCCACCACGCCTGCGACGCCTTCGAGGGCGGGCGCTCGCGCGCGAGCGGCGTCGCGCGCTCGAACTCGCGCGCGAAGAGCGCGGCGTCCATGTTCCACGTGCGCTCGAGGTTGTACGTCTCGATATCGTGGAAGAACCCGCCGTCGCCGCCCTCGCCGGGCGCGACGCGCTTGCCCTCGTCGTGGCTGTAGACGCGGTCCGCGACGATCACGTCGCCGAGCGACACCTCGCCGCGCTTGCCGGCGCAGATGCCGCACATCGCGAGGCACGCCGGGTCGAGCTCCTCGATGAGCCCCTGCGCCCTCGCCGCGGCCGCGCTCTCGCCCATCCGCCCCGACCACGCCGCGGCGACGCGGAGCGGCTGGCCGCGGTCGTTCGGGAGCTCGCGGACGTAGTACGGAAACCCGGCCGGATCCCGCGACTCCCGCCAGCCGTCCCGCCCGCCCTCGCCGAGCGCGAGCACCGCCTCGAGCTCGTCCTGCAGCGCGGTCACGACCAGCGCATCGACGCGCCCTGCGAGGAGGTCCGGCGGCACGGGGCCACTCTACCAAACAAGCGCGCGCCCTCGGCCTGGCCGATTTTCTTGGACGACCGCCCTCTCCCGGGGCTTTCATCCGGCCCATGGCGAGGCTCGTCGAGGCGCTGAACCGATTCTTCGGGCGGGTCGAGATCCTCGCGCTCGGCCTCGAGAACGAGCGCAGCGCCGCCGAGGCCGCGCTCGCGAAGGGCATGCCGCTCGAGGCCCGCGAGCACGCCCGCACCATCCTCTCCGTCCTGCCCGACTCGGCCGTCGGGCTGGCGCTCTGGGCCGACGCCGCGGAGGAGGCCTGGCTCGACGAGGAGGTCGTCACCGCGCTCGCGGACCTCACGAAGCGCGTGCCCTGGCGCGCCGATGTGTGGCTCCGCCTCGGGCGCGCGGGGCAGCGCGTCGGCTGGGGCGGCGCGCGGGACGCGCTCGAGCGGGCCGCCTCGGCGCCGGAGGAGCGCGACGCCGCGCGCCTCGCGCTGCTCGACCTCTGCGACCTCGACCTCGCCACCGGCGATCCGGCGCGCGCGCAGCGCTGGCTCGACCGCATCCCGGCGCCGCTCTCGACCGTGCCCGACCGCGACGCCGCCCTCCGCCGCGCCGCGTGCGCGCTGGCGCGCGGCGACATCGACGGCGCGCGCGCCGCCGCGGAGATCCTGGGCGAGCCCGCCGCCATCGAGGGGCGCGCCGCGCTCGTCCTCGCCCAGCTCGCGCTCGCCGAGGCGAGCGCCGCGGCGGGGCCCTCCGCGGGCGCGCCGCCGCCCGCCGTCGTCGCGCGCGCGCTCGACCTCGGGCTCCGCGCGCTCGTGCTCGACGTCCCCGGCGCGGCGGAGCTCTGCGCCGCGCTCGTCGCCGCCTCCCGCGACGTGCTCGTCGTCGACCGCGTGCGCCGCGTCGTCCGCGCCGCGGGCGCGCTCGACGAGCCGACCTGGGCCGCCGCGTTCGCGTTCGCCGAGGGCCGGCGCGACGACGCGCGGCGCGCGCTCGCGCGCGGCCTCTCCGCCGGCGACCGCGCGGCCGCGGCGGCGCTGCTCCGCATGGCCGTCGAGACGCGCGACCTCGGCGCGCTCGACGCGCTCGCCGCGCGGGCGGCGGGCGAGGACACGCGCGGCGCGACGGCGCCGCCGCTCTCGCCCGACCTCGTCCGGCTGCGTGACGCCGCGGCGATGGCGTCCGAGGGGCAGGGGAGCAAGGCGCTCGATGCGCTCGACGCCGTGACCGGCGAGGGCGCCGGGTGGGCCGAGGACATCCGCCGCTCGATCCTGCGCGGGTGGATCCCCCCCGCGCAGGGCGGCGCCGCGCCGCGCCCGGCCGCATGGGGCGACGTGCTGCGCGAGCTCGCGCGCACGGCCAAGCTCCTCGACCGGCTCGACCTGCTCGCGGGGACCGAGTCGCTCGCCGTCGAGCGCGAGCGCCCGCTCCGCGCCGCCGTGGTCGGCGAGTTCAACGCCGGCAAGAGCACCTTCCTGAACGCGCTGCTCGGCGAGGACGTGGCGCCGACCGGCGTGCTGCCGACGACCGCGACGCTCCACTGGGTCGCCTGGGCGCCCGACCCGTTCGCGCGCATCGTCGTGCGCGGCGGTCAGGACCGCGTCGTGCCGCACGCGGCGCTGAAGGAGACGCTGCGCGCCCTCGCCGCGGCCGGCGACAAGGTCGCGCGCGTCTTCATCTACGCGCCGATCGAGCGGCTGAAGCGCGTCGAGATCCTCGACACGCCGGGCTTCAACGCGCCGGACCCCGACCACATCGCCGAGGCGCGGCGGGCGTTCGACGAGGCCCACGTCGCCCTCTGGCTGCTCGACGCGCCGCAGGCGATGAAGGAGTCGGAGCGCCGCGTGCTCTCCGAGATCAGCGCGCTCGGCGTGCCGGTGCAGATCCTCGCGAACAAGGCCGACCGGCTCAAGCCCGACGCGCTGGAGACGGTGCTCGCGCACGTGCGCGACAGCCTCGCGGCCAGCGCCATCGCCTCGCTCGCGCCGCCGATCGCCTTCTCGGCGCGGCTCTCGCTCAAGGGGCGGCTCGGCGACGAGGCGGCGCTCGCGGCCTCGGGGTGGGCCGAGGTCGAGGCGCTCTTCGCCGAGCAGATCGTCGACGCGAGCGAGGCGCTCCGCGAGCGCGCGCTCCGGCGCAAGGCGGGCCGCATCGCGGCCGAGCTCGCCCAGGCGGCCTCCGCGCGCGCCGCGGAGGACCGCGAGGCCGTGCGCCGCGCGCGCGCCGAGGCCGATCGGCTGCGCGCGAGCGCGGCGTACCTGCGGCGCGAGCGGCGCACGATCGCCGCGGCGATCGACAAGGCGCTCGAGCCCGCGCGCCGGGAGCTCGCGGCCGACCTGCGCCCGATCGCGGCGCTGCCCGAGGAGCGCAAGCGCGCGGACGCCGGCGTCCGCGCCTACGTCCAGGAGCGGCTCGTGGCGCGCCTGAGCTGGCCGCTCTCGGCCGAGATCGCGAGGGCGGCGGCCCACGCTGGCGGGGACGCGGGGGGCCGCGCCGCGCGGGGCGCCGACGCCGAGCCGCCGCCGCGGGCGGCGGCCCACGTGCGCGCGGTCCTGATGGGCATGGTGGCGGTGCACGACGCGCCCGACGAGCTCGCGGCGCGCCCGATCGAGGGCGTTGTCGAGGCCGCGATCGACGCCTTCGCGATGGCGCTGTCGGCCGAGGCGGAGGCGCCGGTGCCGCCGCCGGCCTCGGCGGCGATCGAGCAGCGCGCGCTGGCGCTCCGCGCCGCCTTCGAGGCGCCCGCGGCGCCGGCTGACGCCTGAGCGCCCGCCCGCGCCCCGGGCGGTGCGAGGCCGCGAGAGGTCAGCGGCTCAGGAAGAACGCGATCACCCCGAGCGCCAGCCCGATCAGGATCGCGATCGGCACCACGAGCCGGACGAGCCACATGTCCGACGCGTGGGCCGGCGGCCGGCGGTCGCGCCGGACCAGGAGCGCCGGCGCGCCCTCGACCGTGGGCAGCGCGGGAGGCCGCGGCAGCGCCACGGTCTGCTGCGCGGCAGGCCGGGGGGACGGCGCGCGG
This sequence comes from Sorangium sp. So ce176, assembly GCF_051519835.1. Classification (NCBI taxonomy): domain Bacteria; kingdom Pseudomonadati; phylum Myxococcota; order Polyangiales; family Polyangiaceae; genus Sorangium; species Sorangium sp. So ce176. Next base: position 4,910,641 of record NZ_CP150371.1, on the reverse strand, counting down.
GCGCCGGCGGCGGGGAAGAGCGGCGGGAAGTCCTTGCGGTCGCGGATCACGATGTCGCTCGACGGCGGGTCGCTCGAGGGGACGTTGATCCGCGCCTGCGGGAGCGTGCGCGAGAACTCCTCCGACGTCGGCCCGGCCAGCGCGTCGTGCCCGTGGGCGCCGGGCAGCGCCGCGGCGCGCGACGAGATCGCGCTCGACGGCGGCCCCTCCGACAGCGCGCCCTCGCGGAACATGGCCTTCGCGAGCACCTCGCCGCGCTGCGCCGGCGGCGGCGGGTCGATCTCGCGCAGCGGCGGCGCCGCGGTCATCGTGCTGCGGATCGACACAGGCATCGCCGACTCGATTGTCGGCGCGTCCTCGGGCGCGCTCGCCGCCGCGGCGGGGAGCAGCGCCTCCGACAGGTGCGGCAGGAGGCGCTCGAGCTCGTCGCGCAGATCGCGCGCGGTCTGCTGCCGCTGGCCCGGCAGCTTCGCGAGCGCCGTGAGGATGATCGACTCGAGGCCGGGGTGGATCTGCGGCACGAACAGGCTCGGCGCGGGCGGCCGCTTCCGGATGTGATCCATCGCCACCTGCCACACGACGTCCGTGGGCGGGAAGGGGAGCCGCCCCGTCACGAGCAGGAAGAGCAGGACCCCGCACGCGTACACGTCGCTGCGCCCGTCGATGGCGTCGCCACGGCACTGCTCCGGGGACATGTACGCCGGCGTGCCGACGACCACGCCCACCGTGGTGACCGAGCCCCACACGCTGATGGGCGCGCTGTTCGGCCCGTCGTCGCCGGCCCGCGAGCCCCCCTCGACCATCTTCGCGATCCCGAAGTCGAGCACCTTCACGCGCTCGACCGACGGATCCGCGGGATCCCGCAGGATCATCACGTTCTCGGGCTTGAGATCGCGGTGCACGATGTTCCGCTCGTGCGCGGCGGCGAGCGCGTCGGTGATGCCGATCAGGATCCGCGCGGCGCGCGCCTCGGAGAGGCGGCGCTCGGCGAGCAGGAGCTCGAACAGGTCCTGCCCCGAGACGAGCTCCATCACGATGTAGGGCAGGTGCCCTTCGACCCCGGAGTCGACGATCTGCACCGTGTTCGGGTGGCGCAGGCGCGACGCCGCCTTGGCCTCCCGGTGGAAGCGCGTGACGAACGTCGCGTCGCCGAGGAGCTGCGGGTGCATGATCTTGATGGCGACGTCGCGCGGCTCCGCGTCCTGCACGCCGCGGTAGACCGCCGCCATCGCGCCCTCGCCGATGAAGCCCGTGATGTGGAAGCGGCCTGCGATCGTCCGGCCGATGAGTTGCGGGCCCGCGCTCATGAGCGAGACTTCACCATAGAGTCCTCTTGGAGAGCTACCAAGGCCATCGCGATCTACGGCTTCGCCGGCGCGGGCCGGGGCTCCGCCTTCGTCCCGAGGATCGCCTCCAGGATCGGCCGTGACCCCTGCACCGCGGTGCGCTGCGAGTAGAAGTGGAGCCCGCGCAGCCCGCCGAGCTCCTCGCCGCCGCCGGCGCGGCCTGGCCCGCCGTGGATCGTCTGCGGCAGGACGGTGCCGGGGCCCGGCGCCTGATCGGCGATCCGCTCGCTGCCGAGCAGGACGCGGCCGTGGTACGGCGCGACGCCGAGCAGCACCTCCGCCGCGAAGCCGCGGTCGTCGCTGTAGACCGCGCAGACGAGGCTCCCGCGCCCGCGGCGCAGCAGCGCCACCGCGTGCGCCGCCCCGCCGTCATAAGGAAAGAGCGTCGCGACAGGGCCGAACACCTCGCGCTCGTGCGCGGCGGGCGCGCCGTCGGGGCCGCCGGCCACGATCAGCGTCGGCGGCACGAAGTACCCCTTTCCGTCGGGCACCCCGATCTTCTCGAAGGGCCCGGTGCCGCCGAGCGCCACCGTCGCGCCCGCCGCGAGGCGCTCGATGCCCGCGCGCACGCCGCGGAGCTGGTCGGCTGTGGTGAGCGGCCCCACCGTGACGCCGTCCTGCGACGGATCGCCGACCCGCGCGTCGCGGAGGCGGTCGACGAGGTCGTCGCGCACCGTGGTGATGACCGACGCGGGCACGAAGATGCGCCGGATCGCCGTGCACTTCTGGCCGGCCTTCTGGGTCATGTCGCGCACGACGTCGCGCAGGAACATCGCGTACGTCTCGGAGCCCGGGGCGGCGTCGAGGCCGAGGACCGCGCCGTTCAGGCTGTCGGCCTCGACGTTCACGCGGACGCTCTCGCGGGCGAGGCCCGGCAGCAGCCGGAGCGCCGCGCCGGTGGCGCTCGATCCGGTGAAGGCGAGGACGTCCTCGCCGCCGAGGTGATCGAGGAGATCGCCCGGCGGGCCGGCGATGAACGAGAGCGCGCCGCGCGGCAGCGGGGCGCCCTCGGTGAAGATCTTCATCAGCCGGAACGCGACGAGCGCCGTGCTCGTCGCGGGCTTCGTGATGGCGGGCATGCCCGCGAGGAGCGCGCAGGCGGCCTTCTCCGCGAGGCCCCACGCGGGGAAGTTGAAGGCGTTGATGTGCACAGCGACGCCCGGGCGCGGCACCAGGATGTGCTGGCCGAAGAAGCGCGGCGAGCGCCCGAGCTGCACGCCCTCGCCGTCGGCGAGCAGCCGCGCGTCGCCGAGCTGGGCGCCGAGGTCGGCGTAGTAGGCGAGCGTGCCGATCGCGCCGTCGATGTCGAACTTGGCGTCACCGCGGGTGTTGCCGCCGTTCTGGATGGCGACATCGAGGAGCGCGTCGCGGTGCGCGTGCGCGGCGCGCGACATGGCGCGGAGCAGCCCGCCGCGCTCGGCGAACGTGAGGGCGCGGAGCGCGGGGCCGCCCTCGGCCCGCGCGAACGCCACGGCGGCCGCGAGGTCGAGCCCGTCCGTGCTCGTCTCGGCGAGCGGCTCCTCCGTCGCCGGGTTGACGAGCGTATGGGGAGCTCCCCGACCGGCGCTCCACTGCCCTTCGACGTAGCTCTCGAGCCGCTCCATGGGGCGCGTAGCCTACTCGGGCGGTCGCTCGGCACAACCCCCAGGCGCGCGGGGCGCGGCGCTCATCGCTCGCTCGTCGCTCTTCGCTCGTGCGTCCATTGCTCGATGGTTGCGCGGGGTTACCACGCCTTGCGACGCGCGTGGCCGCGCCCGCCGCCGCGTGCATCACTTGCACGAGGCGGACGCGAGCAGCGCCGTGATCTTCGCCCTGACCACCTCGAACTCCTGCACCGCGAGATCGATCTCGGCCTCGCGCTGCCTGCGGCCGGACTCGACAAGATCGAAGCTCGTCACGGTGCCGGCCTCGAACGCGACCTGCGTGAGGCGCGCAGTCTCGCGCGCGAGGTCGCGCGCCTGCTCGGAGACCGCCCGCGACTGCTCGGCGACCGCGACGCCCCGCACCGCCTGCGACGTATCGAGCTCGGCCGCGCGCTCCGCCAGGCCGATGCGCGCCCGCTGCTGCTCGACCAGCGCGCGGTTCACCCGGAGATCGCCGTAACGAGCGCCGCCGTCCCAGATGGGGATGGTGAGGACGGCGCTGATGGACCACTCCCACGATCGCGAGCTGATCCCCTGATCGTTCCCGAACGCGGTCTGGGCCTGCAGCGTGCTCGACAGCTCGGCGTACGGGGCGAACGCGAGCTTCGCGTCGGTGAGGTTGCGCTCGGCGATCTCCAGCTCGGCCCGGGCCGCGCGGACATCGGCGCGCTGATCCGAGCGCCCCTGGGCGCATTGCGACTGCATCTCCGCCGCGATCCCGTTGAGCGAGAAGGTCTGCGGGACGCCGACCTCGCCGCGCTCGCCCAGCACCGCCCCGAGCGCCTCGCGCGCCTTGCGCAGCGCCTCGTCGCCGGTGACGAGCGTCGCGCGGGCGAGCGCGACGTCCTGCTCCGCGCGCACGACGTCGAGCTTCGTGCCGGTGCCGAGGCGCTCGCGCCGCCGCGTGAGCTCGAGCCGCTCGAGCGCGCTCCGCAGCCCGACGCGGTTGACCTCGCTGACCCGCTCGGCCGTGACGATCGAGACGACGGCGTCCGCGACAGCGCCGATCGTGATGCGGCGGCGATCCTCCAGGCTCAGCTTGGCGACCTCGACCGACAGGTTGGCGGTGCCGATGCCGTACCAGGCGCGCGGGGCGAGGATCGGCTGGCTGAGCGTCAGCGACGCCGAGGCGCTGGTCGGAAAGAGATCGGATCGCGAGGTGCTCGGGGCCGTCGGATCCGGGTCCGCGGGTACGCCCACCGTGGTCTGGTCGCCCGCCAGGCGGTGGGTGAGGCTGCCCCTCGCGTCGAGGCTCGGCAGCGCCGCGGCGAGCGCCCGCCGCGCGATGCCCTCGGCGCGGGCGACCTCCTGCACGGCGATGACGAGGTCGACCGAGCGCTGATCGATGATCGCGCGCGCCTCGTTCCAGCTCGTGAGCGTGCGCGCCGGCGGCGGGACGGGCGCGAGCGCCGGGTCGTTGACCTCGATGCGCTGCAGCGCCGGCGTGGTCGCGGGCGCCGCCGTCGGGGCTGCCGCCGTCGCCGCCGCGGGGGGCTGCTGCCCGGGTCGCCGCTGAGGCTGCTGAGCCGGCGGGGGCGCCGGCTGCGCGAGCGCTATCCCTTGATGCAGGGCGAGGAAGGCGAGGGTGCGGAGAGCGACCATGCAGAGCCGGGGACGGGGCATGCGCGATTCGATGCGATGTCCAGCGCGCGACGACAAGCCCGAAGCCGGGGGGGCGCGGTCCAGGCCTGCGCACGTGTGCGAAACCGTGGGCGCGGCGACCGCGCGGCGGGCCAAGTCGTGGCGACGGAACGCGGATGCGGCACTATTCTGGATCACCGATGCCAAGCCGGTTGCCCCCGAACGACATCTGTCTCGGCTGCGGAAAGCGGCGGCGATGCGGCGCCGCGGATCCCTGCGCGCGCTGCGGCGCGCCGCCTCACCGCGCCGTGTGGCGCCGATCCGAGCAGCACGGCGCGTCGCCGAAGATCGAGCTGTTCCTGAGCGCGGTCACGAGCTGCCTGCTGCTGGCGTACACGGCGCTCTACGTGCTGCTCCTGACGGGCCTGGCCGAGTCCGCGGAGAGCTCCCTCGCGGGCGCGGCGCTGTTCGCCGCGATCCTGGCGCTCAGCGTGAAGCTCTCGCGGTGGATCGTGCGCTCGCTGTTCGAGCTCTGGGGCACCACGTGGGCGTACTGCTCCGCCGACGGCGCGCGCTGGGGCACCGTGAGCACGCTGTTCGGGTGGTACGGCGCCGGCGAGGGCGTGTGCCTCGAGGAGTTCGAGCCGACGAGCGCGGGCTCGACGCTCTTCTGCTCCTCGGACGCGATCGAGGCGGGGCTCCCCGTCGTCGCCGCGAACCTCTCGCGCATCGCGGGGGCGAAGGGCGGCGACGCGTTCTCGCCGTTCGAGGTGCTGATGCTCAGCGCCTTCACGGGCCTCGTCGCGCGCGGCGAGGCGACCATCAGCCGGGCCACGGCGGTGCGCTGGCGCAAGGACTGGCTCGGCGTCGCGCGGCGCGGCGCCCCCCACACGGTCTTCACGATCGAGCGCGCCAGCGACCGCGAGGAGGGCAGCGCGCTCGAGCGCGAGATCCTCTCGGCGCTGCAGGCCAAGGCGGACGGCCTCGCGCCGCTCGCGGAGCCCGCGCGGCCGGGGGGCTACCGGGACGCCGCGCGGCGGCCGCCGCCCGTGCGGCTCCGCATCGAGGAGGTGCTGCGCCCGCGCGCGCTCGCGCTGGCGGCGAGGGCGCTCCGGAAGGAGCCCCGCGGCGGCGCCCCGGTCGCGGTCGCCGTGGCGCTCGACGAGTTCGGGAAGCGCGACCCGGCCCGGCTGAGCCACCTGCGCGTGCTCCTCGCCGAGCACCGCCGCGGCCCGCTCTCCGCGTGAGCGGCGGCGCGGCGACGGGCGAGCCGCAGGCGCGCGGCGCTCAGTGCCAGACGCCGATGCCGGCGCTCACGCTGTCGTAGCGGGGCGCGAAGTCCATCGACGCCTGCAGCGTGTACGCGACCTCGGGGAACAGCCCCCAGAAGGTCGTCGACAGCACGCGGAGGTCCGCGCCGAACGTGAAGTGCTGCCGCCCCACGCGCCCGCTCCCCAGGCGCCCGAAGCGGTTCGGCTCGTAGTAGCTGCCGAACCGCGTGTGCACGCGGCCGGGGATCGGCTCCGTCTCGATCCCGAACCGCGGCGAGAAGCTCACGTGCGCGCCCGACGTCGGGTCGCCGCGATCGCTGCCCGGCCGGTTCTGCGCCAGGAAGTGCTCCAGGCTCACCCCGTTCGCCACGGCGCCCGTGACGAGGAGCTCCGCGGTGATGAGCAGGTGCTCGCGTGGCCAGTTCCAGTAACGCGCGCGACGCTCCCGCTCGAGGAGGTCCGGCCCCGCGGCGAGCTCCCGCTCGTCCGCGGCGCGCTCGCGCGCCCGCTCCGCCGAGAAGGCGCGCTCGCGCGCGGCGCGCTCCTCCGGATCCGCGATCGCGCGGAGCTCGAACTCCCGCCGCGCTTCCCGCTCGGATCGCCGGCGCGCGATCGTCTCGCGGAGCTCCCGCTCCTGATCGCGCGGGTTGATCCACGCCGGGTTGAGCGGGCGCGGGCCGACCTGCACGGCGAGCCCGAGCTCGATCTCCCAGGGAAGGACGACCTCGTTCGGCAAGATCAGCCCGCCGGCGCGCCGGACCCCTCGATCCACGACCACGCCCTCGCCGAGCAACCTCCCTCCGTTCACCGGCAGCCGGAACGTGGCGCCGAGCCGGTACGACGCCCAGTCGGGCCGGATGAGCACGCCGACCTCCGGCGAGATGCCCGCGATCGTCAGGTCGGTCTGCTCGGCGCCGAGGCCGAGCGTCACCGCGCGCGCGCCGGCGCCCAGCACGAGCGCGTCGCCGAGCAGGCGGACTCCGCCGAGGAAATGGTACTTGCCGGTCACGACGGTGGTCTCGCCGCCGACGGCGTCCATGAGCGTGTACCGCTGCAGCTCCGCGTTGACCCCGACGCCGAAATCGCCCGCCTGGAGCTGACCGCCGAGCGTCATGTACACGAAGTTCGAGTAATCGAGGTCGATGGCGCCGCTGTTGTCGAAGTCGTTGTTCGCGAAGAGCTCGATGGGGATCGAGATCGACGCGGCGACGTCCCACTCCAGCCAGCGAAAGCTGAAGGGCTCGCGGACCGCGGGCGCCGCGGCGTTGGCCACCATCCCGGCGATCCCCTCGGCGTAGCCGGCGTACGCGCCTGCGATCCCGGTCACACGCAGCGGCGCGAGGATCGGCCCCTGGAAGAGATCGAGGGCGTACGCGTTGTCCTGGAGCGGCTGGGCCGACGCGGCCGGCGACAGCCCGGCGAGGGCCAGCGCGGAGAGCGCCGCCGCGGCGCGGCGGGGGGCGCGGAGGGCTGCGGTCGTCTCGGTCACCTCGCGCTGCTCCGGTCCAACAGCATCTCGTCGCGCCCGCGGCGAGGTGATAGCACTGGCCCGCACGGAAGGGACCGCGGAAGCGGGCCCCGACCCGCGGCGGCTGCCCCCGGCCCCGAAGCTCCACGGCTCGCGAGAGATAAGGAAGAGGGGCTCGCCCGCCGCGCAAGCGCCCGAGCAACACCGCCCGCCGAAGGAATCGCCGCTCTCATGCCCGCCCAAGCTCCCGCGCCCATCGCCCCTGCCTCGGCCTCGCCAGGGACCGACGCGCGAGCGCCCCGCGGGCGGCGCCGCGGGCCTCGCGCCCTCGGCCGCCGCATTGCCCAGATCGCTTACTACAGCGTCGCCGCGCTCATCATCGTGGCGTGCACCCTCCAGATCATCCGGCAGGTCTTCTTCCTGCCGGTCATCCCGTCGCCCTACGGGAGCTGCCAGGAGGGCCTGCTGGCGCTCGTCCGCGCCGTCGAGCGCGCCAGGGACGCCGCGCCCGGGACCGACGGGGAGGACGCCGCCCTCGCCCGGTTCCGGAGCAAGCTCGCCCCGGAGTGGACCTACCGGGACGGAGTCGCCGTCTCGTGCCGGGGCTCAGCGGAGGACGAGCGCGCTCTCGACGCCATCGAGCGGCTCCGCTATGCGGAGGAGCACGCAGCGCGGCGCGAGGCAGGCGATCTGGCTCCGCTGCGGCGCCGGGTCCGGGCGATTGTCGATGGCCAGCTTGGGCCCGTATCCCCGAGATAATCCCCCGACGCGGCGATCACGCAGGACGATATGACCGACATGACCGTTCCTTCTCCCCCTGCCGCAGTGGCGGGTGAAGCGCAGACCGGCGAAAAGCCCCAGCCGCCGCCCACCTTCGATGTGCTGCCCCTGTCGTCCGAGCTGCGCGAGACGCTCGCGGAGATTGGCTACGTCCACCCGACGCCGGTGCAGCTCGCCGTGTGGGAGCCGGTCACGCGCGGGCGCGACGCGGTGGTGCAGGCGCGCACGGGCACCGGCAAGACGGCGGCCTTCGGGCTCCCGATCGTCGACCACGCCGTCAAGCGCTCGCTCGCGCAGGCGCAGGTGCTCGCGCTGTGCCCGACGCGCGAGCTCGCGCTCCAGGTCTCCGCGGAGATCGACCGCCTCGGCAAGCGCAAGGGCATCAAGGTGGTCGCCGTCTACGGCGGCGCGCCGATGCAGCGCCAGATCGACGCGCTCGCCGCGGGCGCGCAGGTGATCGTCGGCACGCCGGGACGCGTGCTCGACCACCTGCGGCGCGGGACGATCGTCGCCAAGCACATCCGGCTGCTCGTGCTCGACGAGTGCGACGAGATGCTCTCGATGGGCTTCGAGCGCGAGCTCACCGCGATCCTGGCCGAGCTGCCGCCGGAGCGACAGACGCTCCTGTTCTCGGCGACGCTCCCGCCCGACATCGAGCGCATCGCGCGCAGCAAGCTGCGCTCGCCCGAGTTCGTCACCCTCTCGGGCGACGCGGTCGGCGCCCTCCAGATCCAGCACTACGTCTACCTCGTCACGGGCGACAAGCACGCCGCGCTCATCCGCATCATCGAGGTGGAGAACCCCGAGAACGCTGTCGTCTTCTGCAACACGAAGGACGAGACCGAGGCGGTCGCCGCGGCGCTGAAGCGCCAGGGCTACGACGCCGACTGGCTGAACGGCGATCTGCCGCAGTCCGATCGCGAGAAGGTGATGAGCGCCACGCGCGAGGGGCGCCTGCGCTTCCTCGTCGCCACCGACGTGGCCGCGCGCGGGATCGACATCTCGCACCTCACGCACGTCATCAACTACGACTTCCCGCAGGACGCCGAGGCGTACGTGCACCGCACCGGCCGCACCGGCCGCGCGGGGCGCACCGGCACGGCGATCGCGCTGATCACGCCGCAGGACGTCGGGCCGCTCTACATCCTCCGGCTGACGTACAAGATCCGGCCGCTCGAGAAGCAGCTCCCGAGCGAGGGCGAGCTCAAGACGCGCGCCGAGGCCGATCTCGTCGCGATGCTCGCCGAGGCGTTCCTGCCGAAGGGCACGCACCCCGAAGACCTCTCGCTCGCGCGCCGGCTGCTCACGCACGACCAGGCCGAGGCGATCGTCGCGGGCCTCCTGCGCGACCACCTCGGCGCGCGGCCGACGGCGCAGGAGGAGGCGAGCGCCGCGCGGCGCGCCCAGCAGCCGCGGCCGGCGGCGCGCGAGGCCGCGGTCCCGTCGACCCGGCCCGAGCCCGCGGCGCGCGGCGGGAGCGAGCGGGTCGAGGGGCGCCTGGCGCGGGACGCGCTCCCGCGCGCGGCCGACTCCGTCGATCCGCGCTCGCCCGAGACGGAGCGCAGCAGCGAGCGCGAGATCGCGCGCGCCGCGGGGAGCGCGCGAGATGCCGTTCGAGACGCGCCAGACGCTGATCGAGACCGCGGGCGGGAGCGCGACCGTCGCTCGCTGCGCCTGCGCCGCGACGAGGGGCGGCGCGGGCCTCGCGGCGCGGACGCGCCCGCGGGCGATGAGCTACGCGAGCCGCGCCGGCCCGAGGTGACGAGGGCGCGCGACGAGGGGCCCGTCTCGGTCGAGCCGCTCACGCGCCCGGAGCCGCTGATGCGGATCGAGCCGCCGCGGGTCGAGGGCGGGCCGGGCCGCGGCCCGGCCGAGCGCCTGCGCGAGCGGCCGGGCGCCGCGACGCTGCTGTCGGCGCGCCGCGGCCCCGCCGTCGCGGGCGTCGCCGGCGCGCCGGGCAGGGCTCACGGCGGCGCGCCGGGGCAGCCGTTCTCGCGCCACGCCGACTTCACCATGTGGCAGCCGCCCGAGGAGGAGGGCGACGACGAGCCGATCCTCGGCGAGCCGCCGTCCCCGCCGCCTGGCTCGCCCGCGTCGCGCGGCGGCGATCGCGAGCGCGCGAGCGGCCCTGCGCCCTCGCTCCCTGGCGAGCCCGCGGTCGAGATCGAGAGCGTCGATCCCGGCGACTCGCCCCGCGCCGCGGCCGTGCGCGACGAGCCCGAGGGCGAGTTCGTCGAGGTCTTCATCAACCTCGGGCGCCGCGACGGCGCGCGCGCGGCGGACTTCCAGCGCGTGCTCGTCGAGCGCGCGGGGATGGCGAAGGGCGACATCCGGCGCATCCGGGTGCGCGAGCGCAACGCGTTCGTCAGCGTACCGAAGGCCGAGCTCGCGCGCGTCGTCGGGGCGCTGAACGGCGCGACGATCGCGGGCAAGGAGGCGCGCGCGGAGCAGGCTCGGGAGCGCACGTCAAGCACCGAAGAGGTGGCGGAGGACGCCTGACCGCGCGGCGCGCCGGCGTGCCTTCAGGAGGCGCCGGCCTGCCACCAGGCAACGCCGGCGTGCCTTCAGGAGGCGCCGGCCTGCCGCCAGGCATCGCCGGCCTGCTGCAAGGCATCGCCATCGCAGGCGCCGCGCCGACGTTCCACGCTGTCCGCGCATGCGCCAGACACCGCCCGCCGGCGTACGTCGGTCGGCGCTCGCGTGCGACGCTGTCGAGGCGGCGCGCAACGCGCTAGCCAAGCCCGCCCACTGGTCGTATCACGGAAGGGATGGCGCGCAGTGGAGCGGAGGATATCGACCGGCTTCGACGGGACATCGATCGAGCGCTTGCCGACAAGCTCGACGCGGAGAGGGTCCTCCCGCTGCTCGCGCGGCTGGCCCGCGCGACGGCGCCCGGGAGCGAGCCGTGGCTCTATGCGCACCGCCACCTCGCGGAGATGGGCGTCGAGCACGACCCGTGGCGCGCCGCGCTCTTCGCGCGCCGCGTGCTGCAGTTCCACGGGGAGGACGACGGCGCGTGGGCGGTGCTCGGCCTGGCGCAGTCGCTGCTAGGCAACTACCGCTACGCCGCGCGCGCCTACGAGCGCGCCCTGGCCATCGCGCCCGACAACCCGTGGTACGCCCATAACCTGGGTCACCTCTACGACGTCGCGCTGAACCGCCCGCAGGACGCCCTGCCGCTCCTGGCGCAGGCCACCGAGGCGCAGACGGGCGAGGCCGACATCGCCGCGAGCTACGCCCACGCGCTCGCCCGGTGCGGCAAGCTGGTGCTCGCCAAGAAGATCCTGAAGCGCGCCATCCGCCACGGCGCGACGGCCGACCAGATGGCGCTGTGGCGCTGGCTCGACGCGGGCGCGCCCACGACCGGCGAGAGCGGGCCTGACCCTCAGCGGCCGGCCGACTCGAAGCGCAAGACTAAGCGACGCCGCGCCCGCGAGCGCCAGAGCCTCGGCGACTGACGGTCGCCCTCCGCCGTTCGCCGGGCGAGCTCCAGCGCGCACCCGCGCAGCGCGCGCCGTGCGAGGAGGCCCACGTGCGCTCTCGCCGTTCATCTTCAATGATCAAGGAGCAAGCAGGGAGCGAACCGGCCGGGCTCGACCGCAATGCAGCGCGGCACGCGCCGGCGCTCTCCTCTGTGACGCGAGGCACGGGCGAGGTTGTGCGGACACGGGCTACCTCGGCTGGGCGGTGTGCACGCTGGCGCCACAAGCGACATGCACGGCCGACGCGAAGCTTGACGGTGGGTTGCCCGGTTGGCGATAAGCTGTGTTTCTCGACTGGTGCTGGACACGATCCCGGTTCGGCGGGACAGGGCACCCTGCGAGGAGAAGACATGGGCGTAACGAGCGTGCAAAGGACGGACAGGACGGCGCAGCGCGACGCGCGCTCCGCGGCCGCTTCGTCCGGCTCGCGCGGCTCGTCCTCCGGGCGCGCAGATCTCGGGCGGTTGGACAAGAAGATTCGCCGCGCCGTGCACCGGAGAGATGCGCTGCCCGGCGCTCCGCCGGGCGAGCGCGGGCTTAGGACGGAGAGTTCGCGATGAGCGAAGAGGCTCTGCGGCAGGAGGTTGCGAGGCTCACGGAGCGCATCGCTACGCTCGAGCAGCAGATCGAGGCGCACGAGCGCGCGGCGAAGGAGCAGGCCGCGGAGCTCGACAGGGCGGAGCGCGAGGCGCGCGAGCGCAGCGAGCAGCTGGCCCGTTCGGAGGACGAGCTGCGGCGACAGGCCGGCATCTTCAGGCTCGTGCTCGACAGCATGGCCGACGGCGTCGCCGTCGTGGACGACAGCGGCGAGCTCCTGATGCGCAACCCGGCGGCGGAGCACATGCTCGGCCGCGCGCCGCTCGACGTCTCGGCGGGCGACGGCCAGGGCCCCGGCGACGCGACGCTGTTCTTCCCGGATCAGGCGACGCCCTGGCCCGCTTCCGAGCACCCCCTCGCGCGGGCGCTGCGCGGCGAGACGGTCGACCAGGTGGAGCTCTTCGCCAGGAAGCCCACCGAGCAGGACGCGCGGCTCGCCCGCCGGCCTCAGGCCACGGCGGCCAGCGCGCTGCCGACCCTCGCGCCCGCCTCGGGGTCGAACGGCGAAGACGTCGAGCCGCGGTCGGTCCGCGTGCCGCCCACGTTCGTCGAGCCGCGCGCCGAGGCCGGGCCAGCGTCGGGGTTGTTCCTGACGGTCAGCGCCAGCCCGATGCGGGGCAAGGACGGGTCGATCTCCGGCGCCGTCGCTGTCTTCCGCGACGCGACCGAGAAGAAGCGCCTCATCGAGGATCTCGAGGCCAAGAACCGCGACCTCGTCGAGAGCGAGAGCGCGAAGAGCGAGCTCGTCGAGCGGCTCCGCTACGCCATCGACGAGATCTCGACGCCGATCCTCGAGCTCTGGGACGACGTCCTCGCGCTGCCGATCATCGGCGTCGTCGACTCGCGCAGGAGCGCGCAGATCATGGAGCGGCTGCTCGACGAGATCGTCCGCCGCCAGTCGCGCTACGTCATCATCGACGTGACGGGCGTCGAGGTGATCGACACGCGCACGGCCGACCATTTCATGAAGCTCATGAAGGCCGTCGAGCTGCTCGGCGCGCGGTGCCGCATCACCGGGGTGCGGCCCGCGGTCGCGCAGACGATGGTGGAGCTCGGCATCAACCTCGGCACCGTTCGCGCCGCGCGCAACCTCAAGCACGCGCTGCGCGAGAGCCTGGCGTTCGCCGGCCAGAAGCCGACGCTCTCGTCCCTCATGGGCCGCCGCGGCGCGGCCAGGGGCGGCGAGAAGCAGGCAGGACAAGCGTTCACCCCTGGCGGCCCAGAGGCCGCGTTCGACCCGTCCGGCAGCGGTCCCATGAACACGACACAGCTCCAGCTCAGCGCGAGGAAGGAGACGTCCACTTGATGCAAGCGGGTAGGGTCCCCATCGTGGGCCTCTTCGGGAATTTAATCGTCTCGGTGCAGGGCGGGCTCACCGACGGACAGGTCGAGCAGCTACGCGACGACGTGACAGGGTCGATCGAAGCGCGATCGCCCCGCGGCCTCATCGTCGACCTCTCCGGTGTCGAGATTCTCGACAGCTATCTCACCCGCGCCATCCGTGACATCGCGCTCACGGCCCGGCTGATGGGCGTGCGGACGGCGGTGTGCGGCTTGCGCCCCGCTGTCGCGATCGCCCTCGTGGAGATGGATCTCGAGATCCCTGGCGTCGTGACGGCGCTGAACCTGGAGCGCGCCGTCGAGATGCTCGCGCCGTCCGCGGAGGACGACCTGACGCCGCCGGAGCTCACGAACGAGGTGTCGCATGAAGATCCCTCCTCGTGACGGACCGCCCTCCAGCGGCGGCGCCACGGGGCCGCCTTCGAGCCGGTCGGGCGGGCCGGTCTCGACGCGCATGCCCGGCTCACCGCAGTCGGCGCGCGGTCCTGCGCCGCCGACGCCGCAGATCGTCGGCCGCTCGATCACCGATCAGATCGAGACGGTGCTGGCGCAGTTCCTCTCGCCCGCGGTGAGGAAGAGCGTCATCGACTGCGGCATCCGGCAGGCGAAGGTCGATCCGCTCTACGCGCGCGAGGGCGATCTCCGGCGCTTGCTCGTCGAGGTCAAGCGCGGGGTGAAGCTGTTCGTCCGCGACCAGGCGCAGCTCGATCGGTGCATCACCGAGCTCGGTGAGCTCGATCACGCCGCCCCTGCGCCGCGCGAGATCACGATCGACGTGCGCAACGAGGAGGACGTGCTGCGCGCGCGGTCCGCGGGCCGCGAGCTCTGCATCGAGCACCTCGTCAGCGACGTCCTGCAGACGAAGATCGTCACGGCGATCTCCGAGCTCGGGCGTAACATCGTCAGGTACGCGGGCAACGGGCAGATCATCGTCCGCTCGCTCACCTCGCCGATGCGCGCGATCGAGATCATCGCGCAGGACCACGGGCCGGGGATCTCGAACCTGCAGGAGATCCTGAGCGGCAAGTACCGCTCGCGCCACGGCATGGGCGCGGGCCTCCGCGGAACGAAGGCGCTCATGGATGCGTTCGACGTCAAGACGGCGCCCGGCGCGGGCACGACCGTGACGGTCAGGAAGTACCTCGGATGACGGTCGCCATCGGGACCGCGTGCTGCGTCGCCGCCGGCGAGGAGGTCGCCGGCGACGAGGCGGTGGTGGTCCGGCAGCCTCCCTGGGTGCTGATCGGCCTCGCGGACGGGCTCGGGCACGGGCCCCTCGCCGCGCAGGCGGCGTCCGCCTTCTGTCGCTACGTGGAGGACCACGCGTCGATGCCGCTCGAGGACCTCCTGACCGGGGCCGGAGAGCACATCGCGTCGACGCGCGGGGCCGCCGCGGCGCTCCTGCGCATCGACGAGAGCGCGGGCGAGCTCGAGTTCTCGGGCGTCGGCAACATCGCGATGAAGGCGATCACGCGGACCGCCATGCCGATCTTCTGCTCCGCCGGGATCCTCGGCCGTCGCGTGCGGCGGCTCCGGAGCTTCCGCTTCCCCATCTCGCCCGGCGACGTCGTCCTGCTGCACTCGGACGGCATCGCCAGCGGCTTCGATCTCGCGGCGTTCCGCGACCTCGACCCCGAGGTGATGGCGCGCCGGATCGTCGACGTCCACAAGAAGTCGTTCGACGACGCGACGTGCGTCGTCGCCGTGCTCCGCGACAACAGGACCTCGGCGTGACGCAGCGCACCCCGCCCGTCTTCAGCATCCCCGTCACCCGCGAGGAGGATCGCTTCGCCTGCGCGGCGGAGGGCGCGCTGATCGCGCGCTGGGCGGGGCTGTCGGAGCGCGCGCAGCACGAGCTCGCGATCGCGATCGCCGAGCTCGTGTCGAACGCGGTGCGCCACGGCGGCGGCGGCAGCATCAGCATCCGCGCGATCCGCGACGAGGCGGCGGCGGGCGGCGGCCGGTGGGGCGTCGAGGTGATCGTGCGCGACTCCGGCCCCGGCCTGGATCCGCGGATCGCGCTGCTGGAGGACGTCGGTCCGAAGAGCGATCGCAGCCCGTCCTCGTCGAGCTCCGCGCGGCTCACGCCGAGGATGCCCGGTCAGGGGCTCGGCGTCGGGCTCGGCGCCGTGCACCGGCTGATGAGCTCCGTCGTCATCCGCTCGTCCCCCGGCATCAGCACCGAGATCACCGCCGTCAAGTGGAAGTAGGCGGCGCCCTCGGGCTCCCGCGCGGCGCGCGAGGTCCCTCGACGCGAGGGGAGCCGCCTCACCGATCGCCCTGAAGCGGCGGCGAAGCGCGCCCGCGGCCCGCTCCAGCCCGTGCGCGCGAGCTCGTCTGCTCCGCGGGCGGCGAGCGCCCGCGGCCGTCAGTTCAGCTCTTTCTCGGTCCGCTCGTTCTGCTCGGCCTCGAGGAACGTCGCGGTGATCTCGCGCTCGAGCGCGAGGTTGATCTCGCGGTCGAGCGCCTCGATGCTGCCCGCGAGGCGCGCGACGTTGAGGGCGTAGACGAAGACCCGCGCGCAGGGGTGGACCTCCGCGCTGCCGCGGAGCCCCCGCTCGCGCTCGTCGGCGTTGAGGCCGTCGAGGAGGACCAGCGCGCGGGGATCGACCCCCTCGGCCACGAGCTCCATCCCGGGCACGTCGGAGATGTAGAGCTCCGCCCCCTCGACGTAGCGCCGGAGCACGGGGTTCAGCGCGGCGATCGTCTTCTGGGCGAGCGTCATGAAGCCGTCGCGGCTCGGCGCCCAGGGCGGCATGCCGAGCTCGACGTCGAGCTCCCGCGAGCGAAGGAAGGCCTGCGTCGCCCCGCGGACGTCGCCCCGCTCGTCGCGGATGAGCCCGAGGTAGTAGTGGGCCTCGGCGTGGCGCGGGTCCTTGAGCGCGGCCTCCTCGATGAGCGCGGCGGCCTTGTCGGCCTGGCCGATCTCGTAGAAGGCGCGGCCCACGAGGAAGGTGTGGTTCGGGTTGTCGTAGGGGCCCTCGGGGATCCGGGCGGCGACCTGCGCAGCCTCGTCGAGATCGCCCTTGCCGAGGAGCGCGTCGAACTTGAGGAGGAGCGCGTCGATGATCTCCTCGTCGACCTCGGCCAGATCGAGCGCCTGGTCGCACATCTCGATCGCCTGGTCGAAATCGCCGAGCGGGTGGATGTACACCTCGGCGGCGTTGAGCATCGCCTCCAGGTAGGTGTCGTCGAGGGCGATCGCCTGGCGGTACGCCTCGATGGCCTCCTCGCCCTCGCCCTCGAGGGCGGCGACGAAGCCGAGCAGGTTGTGAGCCTCCGGCGAGTTCGGATCGAGCTCGAGCGCCCGCCGGGCCGACGCCTCTGCTCCGCGCGTGTCCCCGCGCTGGACGAGATCCCACCCGCGGTCGAGGTGCGCCGAGAACTGGTCCATGGCGGCTCCACAAGTGTGCGAAGGGGGCCCCCGAGTCAAGAGGGAGCCCTGTCAAAGCAACCGTTCAAGCTGTTCCGGGCACGACTTGCCCGGATTTCCAGCGCCCAGCGCGGCCCCTCGACAGGGAAGGGCGGCAGGCTGCTGTGCCCGTCCCGGCGCGCCGGAGCGCCAGGGCGGGGGAGGGGCGGCCCCGCTCGCTCGCGGCCCGCTCACTCGTGGATGGACACCAGCGTGCCGCGGTTCTCCGGCGTCGACCAGACGCCGTGCCAGCCGCGGGGCAGCCTGGGCTCGCTCCAGAAGAAGACCTTCTTCGCGTCGAGCGGCGAGAGGTTCACGCAGCCGTGGCTCATCTCCCGGCCGAAGTTCGAGTGCCAGAAGGCGCCGTGGAGCGCGTACGACCCGTCGTAGTACGCGACGTACGGCACGTCCTCGATGCTGTACGGCAGATCGCCCGCGACCGTCCCGTCGCCGTCCATCGTCGTCGCGATGTGCTTCTCGCGGATGCGGTACACGCCGGTGGGCGTCGGGTGGTCCTTCTTCTTGTCCTTCGAGCGCCTCCCCGGCGAGACGAGCGCCGCGAACACGGGCCTGTCGCCCTCGATCGCGACAAGCGTCTTGCGCGACAGGTTCACGTCGATCCACTTCTCGCCCGGCGCGAGGTCCGGCGGCGGGCTGCCGACGTCGGTGTACGTCCCGTCGGCGCCCTTCATCCACCAGCCCTCGGTCGTCTTCCGGTACACGACCGACCTGTGCTTGTGTACATCGCCCGTGAGGCCGAACGCCGCGAAGCGCTCGAGCGAGCCCGCCACGGACACGGACTTCATCTCGGCGTCGAACTGGTACTTGCTCGACGTCTTCGAGAGGATGAAGCCGACAGCCTTCGCGCCCTCGGGGAAGTCGATGCCCTGCGAGGTCGGCGGCTTGATGATGTACATGCGGTCGCTCGGCGCGACGAGGCCCGCGGTCGTCTTGTACCAGCTCCGGCTGTTCCAGCCGAAGGTCTTGTCGACCGCGACGAAGAAGCCCTTCACCATCCGCTTCGCGACGGTCGAGTCCGCGTCCTTGTCGAGATCGGCGAGCGTGACGTTGAGCGGCCGGCCCTTGTCGTCGACGTTCTCCCACCAGGGCTTCTCGGGCTCCTCCTCGACCGGCGCCGTGGCGATGCCGAGCGACGCGGCCGCGGCCACGGCCGCCGCCTTGTCCTCGGTCGCGGAAGCCTCCGTGGCGACCGCGGTCACGGCGGGGGCCGCCCCGGCGCTCGCCACCGCGTCGGGGGTCGCCGCGGGGCGCGGCGCGGCCGCCTCCGCGGCGACCTCCTTCTCGGTCTGCTCGTAGAGCTCCTCGGCCTGCTGCCGCTGCTCTTCCTTCTTCTTGCGCTTCGACGACTCGAGGTACGGCTCATAGCGCGCCATCTCGTCCTTCGAGGGGACGGAGCGGTAGAGCGGCGTGCCGTGCGTCGTGTTGAACGCGTACTTGTACGGCAGCACGTCGTCGAGGTTCGGCGGCGTGATGCCGAGGCGGACATGGGGGTTCGACAGGTCGGTCGTGGCCGACCTCCCGCAGACGTAGCCGCCGTCGAGGAGGCGGTACCACCCCTTGGCGCAGCTCCCGCCCTTGATCGGCTTCGGATCGACCGGCACCTTGCCGCCGAGCCGGATGTAGCCGAGCCGCTGCTTGGAGAACTCCATCGTCGCGTAGACCGGCGCCTGCGGCACGATGGAGCCGAGCAGCGGCCCCGTGTAGGGCTTTTCGGGCTCGTCGGGGGGCTCCGGGGCGGCCGCGGAGGGCTCGGCGCTCGCGATCCCCTTGGGGGCCTCGGCGGACGCTGTCGCGCGCGCCGAGGACGTCGGCGCCGGGCGCGGGAGGGACGTCGTCCGCTCGTGCGGCGGGTGGCCCTCGGTGGACGGGCCGGGAGGCGCCTCGCCCTGGCAGCCGCTCGCCCACGCCGCGGCGCCGGCGACGGCCGCCGCGGCGACGAACCCGAGCGCGCTGGAGACGATCGAGGCGCGCGCGGCGCCCCCGCCCGGAGCGCGGCCGGGGTCCGGCGCAGGTTGCGGCTTCCGCGCGTCGCGGGTGCGGACGTTGCCGCTGCCCTGCGGTCGTGCGAGGTCGTTCTGCCCGCGTGGGCGGGGCGCCTGAGAGCGGTTCATCGCATCCACAGCGTTGGGCGAGGACCGGCCGTCCCGATCCTCGCGTTCTGGTGATCGACCCGTCGGGTCGGGTCGGCTCGGCGGTCTTAGTACCTGGTCGCTCACGTGTCGATCCACTTCTCTGCGGAGCGCGCCTCGCGACTTCGCGAGGGCGGACGCTGCGGCAGGCGACGTCGCGAGGGAGCGAAGGACATGCCACGCAGCCGCGGCGCGCGGCGGGGCCGGCGCCAGCGGCTCGGATGCCGTTCGGACGGCTGCTGCTAGGGTACCGCCGTGGCGGAACGGACCCCGGTGCGTGGCTCGAACAACACGACGACGGCCCCGCGCGCGGGCCGGGGAGCGGGGGTCGTCCCGCTCGTGCGCGCCGCCTCCAGGCGCGCGCTGGCGACGGCGGCGGCCGTGGCGCTGCTCCTGCACCTGCCGCTCTTGCCGACCCCGCTGTTCTCGTGGCTCGAGGCGATGTTCGCGCTGCGGGGCGAGCTGACCGACTACGACGCGGGCGAGACGATCGTCCCGATCGACCTCGACCTCCTCGCGGACGACCCGAGCGCTGTCGCGGCGGCGCCCTCCGCGACCGGCGCCGAGGCCGCGCCCTCGGGGGCGGGCGCCGCGGCGCCCTCGACGCCGCCGCCCGTGCCGTCGCCTCCGGTGGCGTCCGCGAGCGCCGCGCCGGAGGCGCCGGACGCGGGCGCGCCCACGCCGCCGCGCCGCAGGCCGCCGGGCGACGCGGGCCCGGACGCAGCGGGCGACGGGGGCGCGGGCGACGAGAGCGGGTCCCCGAACCTGCGCACCCCGCTCAGCGCCGCGGGCGCGCCGGGCAAGCTCGCGTCGAAGGACCCGAACGTGCAGGTGCTCATCGCCGGCGACCGGCTGCGCACCCACGAGCTCGGCGCTTGGTTCGGCCGGATCCTGACGACCATCCCGCAGTGGCAGGCGTTCTTCAGCGACACCGGCGTCGACCCGATCCGGGACATCGACCACCTCCTCATCGCCGGACCGCAGCTCCGCGACTCCAGCAAGGTCGTCGCCGTCATGGACTACCGCGCGCCCGAGGAGACCATGCGCGCGGCCGTCGACGTCATCGTGCAGCGGTCGAACGGCTCGTGGATCGAGGACGCCCCCGTCCCCGCCGCCCGCGCCACCGCCGAGCGCAGCGAGCGCATCTTCGCGATGGTCCCGGACCGGCGGCTGCTCGTGGTCCTCCCTGCTGAAGAAGAGGATCAACTATCCAAGTTGAAGTCCATGAAAGGCTTCAACAAATCGTCGGAGGCCGGCATCGTGATCTCGATGCTAACGCCCGCGAACGCCTTCCGCGGGGTCCAGGCGCTCCCGCGCAGCCTCGCGTGGATGCGGCTCACCGTGACGCCGACGAAGGACGGGGGCGCCGATCTCGCGCTCACGGCTGGCGACGAATCCGCTGCAGAAGCGCTGGAGCACGCGCAGGAGCTCACGAGGACCTTGAACGCTCTCCGGACCATCAACCTGGGGATCACGCGGATCGACGTGGTGGATGAGGTCACCTTCAACACCGACGGGAAGGTCATCTGGTCGAAGCTCCACGTCACGAACCGGCAGCTCAAGCTGATCATGGGCTTCGTGGAGCAGGCGCTGCGGGACCAGGGCGGCGCCCGGAAGAAGTAGAAGGAACCACGAGGCGAAGGAACGCGCGGGCGGCGCTGCTTTGGCCCCGGGCGCCGGCCGGGCCGCTCGGAACACTAGCCAAAGCGGCGGCGTTCAGTTAATCCGACCAGCCCGCGCCGATGACGCCCGAACACTCTCCGCACGCCGTGCTCGATGAGCTTGCCGGTCACCCTCGTGGCGATGACCTCGCGCGGGTCGTGCATACAGCGGCCTTCGCCGCCGCGGACGAGCGGCGTACGACCCTGGAGGGCGGCCTCGCGGAGCTCGTCGACCGGGCGGGTCTGTCGGCCGCCGACGCGGACACCCGGTTCGGGAACGTGATCCGGGCGCTCGAGCGCGGCACCACCGAGGGCGCGGGGAGCGCGACCCGGGTGCTCCTCGCCACGCTCCTCGCGCGCGGGGTCGCGCTCTCGCCGCCCGAGGGGCCAGAGGCCGAGGGGCGCGTCGCCGAGGCGCTGGTGTGGCTGGCCACGTACACGTCCGTCGACGCGCTGACAGCGCTGGACGCGGCGCTCGGCGAGCGCGCCGCGGGGCTCTGGCGCGCCGTCGCCGCGCTGGTGCGGCGCGCCGACAAGGGCGCGCTGCCGCAGCTCGGGCGCGCGGGCGCGATCATCGCCGCCGCGGCGCTGCGCGGGAGCGCCTCGCCGGCCGCGCGCGCCGAGGCCGCGGCGCTGGTCGACGAGGTGCGCGACCCCATCGTGCGCTCGCTGCTGCGCGACGCGCTGTCGCCCGGCCGGCGGCCGAGCCGCGCGCCGGGCGCCGACGGCGCGGACGAGGCCTGGCCGGCCGGCGCGCCGGAGCTCGAGGGCGGGGCCCCGGCGCGGCTCGCGGGCGAGCTCTCGCCGCCGCCGCGCGGGCCGGTGGCGCTCGTGCTGCTCGCGGCGACAGGGATCCTGCTGGTCATGCACGCGGGCCGGCTCGCCGGGCGGTTCCTCCTGCGGTACCGCCGGCCCGCCGCGATCGAGGTCGGGCCGCGGGGCGTGACCGTCCGGAGCCGGACCGAGCTGCTCGGCCGGGCGCTGCGGGAGAAGGAGACGTACATCCCGGTCGAGGCGCTGCTCCGGGCGACGCGCGAGGTGCGCTACCCGCGGCTCGGCCTCTACGTGGGGCTCGTCGCGCTCGGGCTGGGGACGTACCTCGGCATGTCGCTGCTCGTCGACGGCGCGCGGGCGGGCTCCCCGGAGCTGCTCGGCATGGGCGCGCTCGTCTTCGCCTTCGGCGCGGCGCTCGACTTCGGGCTGTCGCACCTGGAGACGGCGACCCGCGGCCGCTGCCGCGTGGTGCTCGTCCCGCGGAAAGGCCCGGCCGTCGCGCTCGCGGGCGTCGAGCGCGCGGCCGCGGACCTCGCGCTGGGCAGGCTGCCGCGCGCCTGAAACTTGGTCGGAGCGCGCCGCCTCCGCTAGCCGAGGGGGGCGAGGTGATGGCGATGCGCTCGAAGACCGAGGCGATGGCGGGGCTCAGGCGGATGCTGCACGACATGCTGATCGCGCGGGAGGGCGGGGAGAGCGCTCCCCGCCTGGCGCGCGCGCAGGGGACCGTGGACGGCGCGATGCGCGCGCTGCTCGACAGCGGGCAGGCGAGCCTTCAGGAGCTCCTCGAGCTCGTGGCCGCCGAGCGCGCGCGCGTCAGGGGCCCGGCGACCGCGGAGATCGGCGCGGCCTCCCTGAGCACCTGATCGCGCCGCCGCGCGGCTCACTGCTGCGGGCAGCTCTTCATCGCGCCGAAGTCCCAGCACGCGCCGCTCACGCCGGGCGCGCCGTTGCTTGCGGTGGGGTCGCCCACGCTGCCGAGGCCGACGAGGCCGCCGAGGCCGGCCGTGCCTTCCACGACGCTCAGCGCCGGCGCCTGGCTCGGCGTGACCGCGTAGGCGATGCCCACCGCGTGGCCGCCTCGACCGCCGCCGCCGGGGCCGCCGTCGCCGCCCACCCCGCCCATGCCGCCGGGGCAGCCCGGCTTGGAGCCCACCTTGCCAGAGGCCATACCGCCGGCGGCGCCCATGCCCCCGTTGCCACCTGGCTTGCCGTCGCCGCCCATGCCCCCGATGCCCGCATTGCCCACGGTGACGGTCACGTCGATCAGCACCAGCCTGGTCCCGAGGCTGAGGATCCCGATGCTCGACCCGCCGGCCTTGCCGCCGGTCCCTGCTTTCCCGCCGCAGCCGCCGGCCCCGCCGCCGCCGCCGCTGGCGCCCACGCCCTCGACGGTGTTGGGGCCGGCTGGGCAGAAGAGCCCTGCCTTCGTGCCGCCGCCGCCGCCGCCGCCCTGACCTCGCGTCCCGCTCGCGCCGGGCTTGCCCTCGCCGCCGATGGGGCCCGCCAGCGTCAGCCCTGTCTCGGTGCCGCCTTCGCCGGGGGAGCCCGGGGTGCCGTCCGCGCCGTCCTCGCCGCGCGCGCAGTTGGCCTGCGCGGTCGCCTGTCCAGCGCCGCCGAGGCCGGTCCCGCCGGGGTTCTCTGCCGGAAGCGGCGTGCCGTCCTGGCCATTCTGCCCGTTGCCTTCATCCACGTCGAGGTTGCCGCCGAGGCCGCCGACGCCGCCGCTCGACACAGCGCCGTCCTCGCACTCCGTGGTGCCCGGCTCGCCGCCGAAGACCGCCGCCGGGCCGACGCATGCGTTCGAGACGCTCGCCGGAGCGCTCGCCCCGTCCTGCGCGCCTTCCGGCGTCTCGCCCACCGCGCCGCCCATCGCGTTGCCCGCGACCACGGCGACGCTGGAGAGCTCCGCGTCGATGTCGTCGGCCGCCACGCCGATCGACGACCCGCCCGCCACCGTCGCGTCGGCCGCGACGATCTTGAAGCTCCGCAGCTTCGCGCCGCTCGCGCCCTTCGTCAGCGTGAGCGCCGCCTTGTTCGCGTCGCCCGCGATCGTGCTCGGCGCCTCCGCGCTCCACGTCCAGTCCGCGTTGCAGTCGAAGCCGCCGATCACCTCGGCCGCCACGCCGACCGTCACGCTGCCCTCGAACGCTCCGATCGAGCACGCCAGCACCCGCTTGCCGTTCGCGTTCTCGATCGCGTCGGCGAGCGACGCGTACGGCCTCGCCATCGTCCCGTCGCCTCCGGCCGCCGCGCCCGCGCGCGCGAACACAGCGCACTGGTCCCGCACCGCGCTCGGATCCTGGGTCGGATCCACGTCGCAGGTGGGGTCGGGCGGATTGTCGTTGCCTCCGGTCCCGTCGGCGGGGCAGTACCTGGCGTCGTCCTCGCACCGCTCGGAGTAAGACAGCGGCCAGCATCCGGCGAGGTGCAGCGCCGCGACGGCCGACGCGGCGGGGACCACGCACGAGGTGAAGAGGATGCCGATCTTCCGTCGCTGCGGGGCGCGCCGCGCCTGCGCGCCGCCCTCGTTCAGCGCCCCGCTGGAGCCGGGAGGGGATGCGTTGCCCGCCGCCTTGCTGCTCGTTCGTCCCGTCGATTTCATGGTCCCAAGCCTTTCCTGTGACGCTTCGCTCCACCTGCAGACCGCTGCAGAAACCGCGCGCGCCCGGCGCGCCGCCCGAGCATAGTCAGCCGATCGATCGCCCGATCAAGGGCGATCCGCAGGCCGTACGGTTCGGGCGGGGCTCCGCGCGCGGCGTCCCGCGCCGCAGGCGCGCCTGTCCGGCGCTCAGGGGGCGACGAGCGCCACGTCGCCCTTGGTGGTCTGCCCGCCGACGCGCCACCAGTTCGCGATGAGCAGCCGCCCGTTCACCTCGACGATCCGCGAGAAGGCGCCCGCGAACCCCTGCTGCTCGATCGCCTGCACGAACCAGCTGTGGCCGTCGCCGCTCTTCGTCCCGATCGCGAGCCGCAGCGTGCCGCTCGTCGCGTCCTGGTAGCTGATGCGCACCTCTCCGGACGGCGTCACGAACACGTTCGCGTCGTCGCCGACGAGGTGCTGCCCGTCCGCGAAGGGGACCCCCTCGATCCCGAGCCCATCGTCCGCCACCTCGGCCGCCTCGACGTCGGTGCCGCCCTTGACCCGCGCGTACCGCAGCCCCTCCGAGCGGCCATCGGCGTACGCGAGGTGCCAGTCCCCCGCGCGGTCGATGAACAGCGAGGTCCCCATGCCCACGTCGCCCGTGTCGGTCGCCCCGTCCGGCGTGGCCCCGTCCACGATCTGGGTCCGCCATTCCCCCATCTCCCTCGACGCGATCACCACGTTGCCGTGGATGCGATCGTAGAACGCGAGCCCGATCCCGCCCGCGGCGTCGGGCGCCATGGCGATGTAGTCACCGATCGCCTCGGGGTACGTGTCCGTCCGGCTCCCGTCGGAGACCACGGCGCACACAGGCGAGCCTCCCTCGTCGATGCACGCCTGCCCCGAGGCGCACGCCGGCTCGCAGTCGCCGCCCGCGAGGGGCTTCTCGCAGCGCCCGGTGGTCCGGATGCACTTCATCCCCCCGCCGCAGAGGAACTCGCGGCACGGCGTCGCCTCGTCCGTCGCGACGTCCTCGAACCGCCACGCGCCCTCCTGCGGCGTGGCGCTCTCTCCGGTCGCGAGCCGCACGCTCGACGTGACAGCGCCGTCCTCGCCCGGCTCCATGGCCAGGTAGGCGATGACGGGCAGCCCCTTCACGAAGAGGAGCTTCGCGTAGCGACCGATGTCGCTGTTCGACGCCTGCTGCACCGAGCTCGTGACCCACGCGTCGCCCTGCTTCTGCGCGAACTTGAGCCCGCGGTTCGTGCGGTCGTAGTACGCGACGGCCGGCTCGCCGTCCGGGCCGACCGCGATGGAGGTCCAGAGGCCGACGTCCTCGCCGGGGTCGACCTGGCCCCCGCGGAACCCGTTCACGTCGAACCGGGTCGGGTCGACCTCGGGCTCCGTGGGCACCCCGTCGATCGCCTCCCACGCGACCGCCTCGCCGTCCCACGTACCGACGACGAGGTCGCCCCACTGGAAGGCGTTGTGCCAGTCGGCCTCCGCGTAGCCCGCGACCCAGACCGTGCGCTTGTCGGGCGCCACAGCGACCGACGTGTAGGCCCCGATCAGGCCGTGCTGCAGCGTCATGCAGTCGGGCGCGACGCACTCCTGCTGCTGCACGGCCGGCTCGTCGCTGCACGAGCAGCCGGCGTGCGAGCCGAGGAGCGCTGTCACGGCGACGCCGGCCAGCGCGCCCCGCGCGGCATGCGCGTACCGCGCGCGTCGTCCGGCGACGCGCGCGGTCGGCGCGCGCGGGGCGCCGCCGCGCCGCGCGCGCCGCGCGATCGCGGCGGCGGCCGCGAGGCCGAGCCAGAGGCCGCCTGGCGGCCCCTCGCTGGGGCCGCCGGCCGCGACGCAGCCGCAGCCCGCCGGATCGATGGGCATGCGGCCGCGGAGGATCGGTTGCTGCGCCGTGCCGACGTTGCCCTCCTCGTCCACGGCCTCGACCTCGATGTCGACGGCGTCGCCGACGTCGACCGTCCGCATCTCCGCCGCCGTCGCCCACGGCGACCACGCCCCGCCGTCGAGCCGCACGCGCACCTTGGCGCGGTCCGCGTCTGAGACCATGTCGCGCACCTCGAGCGGCACGTGGCCGTCCACCGCCGCGCCCACCGAGATGACAGGCGGCTCGACGTCGACCACCATCTCCACGGTCGCCGGCGTGGGATCGAGCGACAGCGGGTCGCCCGCGATCCGGGACCGCACCGAGATCACGTGGCGCCCCGGGAGCCGCAGCCAGTCGTCGCGCAGATCGACGATGCGCTCGCGCGTGAACGGGCGCCACACGCCGCTGTCGACCCGGTACGAGTACTCGACGACCCGGGTGCCGTCGTCGAGCGGCGAGCTCATCACGAGCCGGGCCGTGGGCCCGTTGTCGCGGGTCATCGTCGGCAGGCGGAGCCCCTCGGCCCGCACCTCCTTGCGGCTCAGCTCGGCGCCGGTCTCGCTCTTCATGGCGCGCTGCTGCGCCGGCATGCCGAACGCCGCGAAGATGCCGAGGTAGTTGTCCTGTCCCTTCGTGAGCTTCCGCAGGCCGGGGGAGCCGGCGCCGTCGGTCGACTCGGGCACGACAAGCGAGAGCCCGAGCCCCGAGAGCGGGCCGTTGAGGTCGATCGCCGGAAGGCCGCCGCCGATGAGCTGGCCGACCTGGCTGCTGAGGAGCCCGCCCAGCGCGTCCGCGATCGACTCCGGATTCTCCCGGAGGAGCCCGCTGTTGGTCACCTTGCCGTTTGTGACCGTCAGCGCCTCGATCACCGGCGTGAGCCCCTCGGGGGTGACCGTCAGGCCCATGGGAACGTCGATGTCGAACGTCGCCGTCATGAACCGGATGAACCGATCGAGCGACCACATGTAGAAATCGAAGCTCGCCTGCTCGAGCTGGATGCGGATCAGCGGGTCATCGCTGGCGCTCGTGCCATTCCCGAACGTCACCCGGGGCGGCGCCTGCGGACGGATGACGAGCGCGACCTGCTGCGACTCGCGCTGCAGCGCCAGGTCCTTTGCCGATGACGCCAGGAGCCCCAGCGTGCCGGAGTTGAGGAGAGGCACCGTCTCCGTGGAGATCCCGAGACAGAGGAACCCACTGTTGTAGAGACCGTTCAAGGCATAATTCGCGAAGCGCTCGGAGATGGCGAGACCGATGTGCGGGCCGGGGAGATCGGCGGGCCAGCCGGACACGGTGTTGGCGACGAGCTCATCCGGAATCGGGATCCCCGCGGGCAGCGGTATGTCCGACAGCGACACACACTTCGAGATCGGCAGCGGCTCGGCGCCGCCGTAGAGGCCGAGGGTGAGGCCGTTGCCCACGGGGTTGAGGTCGCCCCAGGTGAGATCCGAGCCGTCGTCTCGCTCGCTCGTGCCGCCGCCGGCGAGCAGGAGATCGAACCCGCCCTGCGTGCCCGGGGAGACCCCGGCGAGCAGCCGGCCGAGGTCGAGGTGGCCCTCGACGCCGAGGAGGATCGAGGCGCACTCGTCGGTCGCCTGCGTGCCGTAGCGGCAGACGCCGCCGATGTCGTTCGTGCCGTCGGGGCAGGCCGGGTCCAGCGTCGGATCCGCCTTCAGACAGAGCTGCTGATCGAGCTGGGCCTTCAGCGTGTCGGACATCGATCCCATGAAGCTCGTGATGATCGGCTTTACGAAATCCAGGGCATCGCCGACCCACGTGCCGCCGCAGTCGAGGTGCAGGTCCGACTCGAGCTGATCCTGGTCGATCGAGAGCCGGACGACCTTGACGCGCGAGTAGCCTTGGCGCGAGTGCTGCGGGTTGACGTCGATCTCGACCGAGAGCTCGACCTCGACATCGATGTTCGTGAAGGTCTGCTCGTCGGGCGGGCACGCGCCGTTGCCGTTGAGGGTGACGTACTGGGTGCTCTCGCCGAGGATGCCGCCGTCGAGGAAGATGGGCAGGCTCTGCATTCGTACGGGCAGGGCCCCCCCGATGACCAGGTTGTGCGGCGCCCTGGGCTGGATCTGCAGCGCCGCGCGCCCCACGTCGATCTCGGCCGTGCAGGCCGGGGGCGTCGACGCGGGATCGGCCCCGTCGGGACAGAGCGTGTAATCGATGATGCCGCCGAGGACCGAGCCCGGGGTCCGGGGGACGGAGAACGTGATCTCGCCGCTCTCCCCGCCGCCGAGCAGCGCGCGCCCGAGGACACCCAGGTTCTGCTCGAGGAACTCGATGCCCGACTGCGTGAGCCGGGCCGCGCCGGCGTTCTCGATGCGGTCCGCGGGCTTGAAGCCGGCGGGGAGGGGGGTCATTCCGCATCCGGCGCACCCGCCGCCCGAAGCGGCGCATCCGGCGATGACAAGGAGGACAAGGATGGAGGAGAAATGCTTGATGACGCGGGGCATAAGGAACCCTCCGAAGAGCACGACCCGCAGCGCCGAGCCCGCTGGGCGCGGACGTCAGGACGCCACGACAGATCGTACGCTCCCCGGAGAGCCCCCCGCAAGCGCTACTGTGGACAGAGACCGGTGATCTTGACGGCGCTGGCGGCGTACTCACCGCCGAGCGCATAGGCGTCTGCGCAGTCGTCCGTCGCAGCCGAGTTTGTCGCGCTGCACCAGTCGCCCTTCAGCACGATCTGGTCGTTCTCGTCGCGCTTGCAGGTATTGGGCTCCCCACCGGTTCCGTATTCTCCGATATCGCCCGAGAGCACGACACAGAGGCTCTGGTTGACCTCGGGGACGATCACCCGGTCGACCTCCTCCAGCGTGATGTAGGCGGAGAGCTTGCCGCCGTTGATGAACGCGGGCGGGTCGCCGTCCTGGCCCGGGAGGCAAGCGTTGAGCGGGTCGAGCTCCTCGCTGTTGCGCCGTCCGATGCAGTTGTTGTCCGCCGACACCTTCGCGCCGGTGAGCTTCACCTGATGCAGGGGCAGGATGATCGGATCCGGGCTCGTCTCCAGGAAGATCGGGACATTGAGCGTCTCGGCCTCCCCGCTCCAGGCGCCGTCGGTCAGGGGCGCGTCGATCTCGGTCGGGGCGATCTCGAACTCGCCGGCGGTCGTGTTGGCGAAGCAGTAGCCCGCCAGCGGGTCCTCCGTGGGCAGCGCGCCGCCGGTGCGCAGCTTGCCGGTCATCGTGTCGAACTCGAGGAGCCAGGAGAAGGTCCCCGTGCCGTTCAGGTAACACAGGGGCAAATTCATCGTTAACCCCTGGGCGACGAGGCGGGCGATATAGCCGGTCGCGAGCACGTCGGGCTTCGTGATCGTGAGCTGCGCCATGCGCAGCCCGAACCTCGTCGAGCCCTGATTGTCGTGGACGGCGATGCAGTCCGACGCGACAGCCGTACAGACCGGGTGGCGCAGCGTGCAGTCACCGCTGGGCCCGCCGCCGGTGCCCCCGGGCGAGTTCGAGCTCGTCCCGCCGGGGTCATCGCCCCCGCAGCCCGCCATCGCGGCCGCGCCCATCAGCGCGGACACACCCAGTACATAAACTACCTTCAAAAACCGCATCTCTTGCCTCCTCTGGAGTTGAAAGATGCGGAGTATAGGCGACCGCACTGCGATGACCACGCAGGGGCGGCGACGGCGCACCGCGTCGCCATCGCTCCATCGCCGTGACGCTCCGAGGGTTCGGCGCGCGACGCGCGCGGCCTAGCGGCGCTCGTAGCGGTCGCCGAGGCGGTGGCCCACGGGGAGCGCGCGCAGGAGGCGAATCATGGTCCACACCGTGCCGGCCAGCTTGCGCAGCTTCGAGGTGCCCACGCGCTCGTTGTAGTCGATGGGCATCTCCACCACGCGGTAGCCGCATTTGGCTGGAAAGAGCAGCGTGTCGATGGGCAGCGCGTCGCCCTCGCCGTCGAAATCGAAAGCGCGAATCACCGAGCAGCGGTAAGCGCGCATGCCGCTGTGGACGTCCGAAGTGGGGATGCCATGCATCGCGTGCGCCATGGCCGCAAAGGTGCGGTTGGCGAGGTAGTTCGGGACCGGCATGGCCGCGGGCCGCGTGCGGGTGCGCGCGCAGTTCACCACGTCGGCGCCCTCCTCCTCGACGAGCCGCCGGAGCACCGGGATGTTCTCGGCGGGGTAGGTGAAGTCGCAGTCGAGGTAGATGAGCAGCTCGCTCCGGGCGGCGGCGCTGTACATGAGGAGCTCCATCGCCGGGCCGTGCCCGCGCGGCGGGACCTGTCGGAGCACGCGCGCCCCGAGGCCGGCCGCGATCTCCGGGGTCCTGTCCCGCGTGGAGCTGTCGACGCAGAGGATCTCCGCGTCGGGCGCGACCCTCCTGATCTCGCCGATCATGGCGCCGACGCTCTCCTCTTCATCCATCGTGAGCATGCCGACGGTGAGCCGCATCCGGCGGGGGCGCGGCGGCTTCCTGGCGATGATCACGTGCTGGAACGCGAGGAGCCCGGGCGCGCGGTCGGCGACCACGTCCTCCAGCGGGCGGACGAGCGCCTGGTACGCCTTGTACGGCAGCGAGCTCGCGAGATCGGCGGGGTCCTCGCCGGCGCCCATGCCGCGCAGGATGAGGCCCTTGGCCGCGCGGACGAGCATCGGGTTCTGCTCGACGCGGAGCACCTCGAGCCCGGCGCGCTCGACGAGCCCGATCGCCGATGCGCGCGTGAAGAAGCGCAGGTGCGAGTCGTCCAGGATGCCGCTCGGCTCGTAGTCGAAGCGCCCGGCGAGCAGGCCGAGGCGCACCGGCCAGGCCGCGACGTTGGGGAGCGAGACGATGACGTGGCCGTCCTCCTCGAGGTGCGGCAGAAAGCGGCAGAGCACGGCGAGCGGGTCGGCCGTGTGCTCGAGGACGTCGGCGAACAGGAGCAGGTCGAAGCGCCGATCGCCGAGCGCCTCGCGCACGGCGGCGTCGCTCGTGATGTCCGCGGCGAGGACCTCGTCGAGCACCGCCCCGGCGCGCGCCCGCGACCCGGAGGCGATCTCGATCCCTGTCACCCGCGCGCCCGTGCGCTTGACGGCGGCGCCGTTGAGCCCGATCCCGCACCCTACGTCGAGCACCGTCCGCGGCCTGCCGGCGGTCGCGACGAGGGCCCGGTTCACCTCCTCGACCGCGTACTTGCGGGAGGCGGCGCCCTCGGGCGCGGCGGGGCGCGGCGCGCTGGGGGCCGGGTCTTCCTCGCCCTCGGGAGGGCGCGGCCCTCGAAATTCGCCTTCGTTTCGCGCGTGGCCGGGCTCGGCGTTCACGCGCGGCTACTTAGCACGCTTCTCCCAGGCGGCGTTGAATTCGCGGATCGTCTCCTCGGTCTTCGGGTTGTGCAGCATCTTCCGCAGGATGGCGGGCGGCACGGTCACGATGTGCGCGCCGGCGTCGAGCGCCTCGTTCACGTCCATCAGGTGGCGGATCGAGCCGACGATGATCTCGGCGCGCAGCCGCTCGCGCTCGAGCCGCGCGCGCGTTCGCTCGATGACGGGGGTCGCGGCATAGCCCATGTCGCGGATGCGCCCGTTGAAGATCGAGACGTAGGCGCCGCCGGCGAGCGCCGCGAGGTACGCCTGGTTGAAGCTCATCACGCACGTGACGTTGGTGAGCACGCCGCGCGCCGCGAGGGCGTGCGTCACCTTGAGGCCGACCTCGCTGAACGGCACCTTGATGCAGATCCGCTCGGGCGCCCACGCGTGGTAGGCGCGCGCCTCCTCGAGCATCGCCGCCTCGGTCTCGCTCGTGAGCTCGACCGACACCGGGCCGGCCGACGCCGAGAGCACCTCGCGGATGCGCCGCTCGAGATCGACGCAGCCGGCGTCACGCGAGAGGATGAGGGGGTTCGTTGTCACGCCGGAGAGCACGCCCCAGGAGAACATCTCGCGGATCTCGGCCGGGTCGGAGCTGTCGAGGAAGAGCATGGATCGCGCTCCTGGGGGCTCGCCCGAGCCCCGGCGGCGAGGGTCTAGGCCAGTTCGTCGAGACGGAGAAGGACAAAACCGCCCACGCTGCGCGGCGGCCCCGGCCGTTCGATCCGCGGTGTTTGCGCCGCCGCCGGTGTGAACGGCGTTGCAGGCGAGGGGAGTCCGCGCTTCAGTTCTGGTTGTCGGGGTTCTCCCTCCGACTGAACGGCCTTGCACGGACGGCGCGTCGATGAGCAGCGGACGAACGTCGAGAGACCCGGTGGAGCACAGCCCCTTGCTCGCGGCCGGCGCGCCGGCGGGGCTCTACGTCGCCTCGCTCGACGGTCGCCTCGTCGACTGCAACGAGGCGCTCGCCCGGCTGCTCGGCTACGGCTCGCGCGAGGAGGCGCTCGCGGCGGCCGACCTCGTCCTCGGCGGGTGCGTGGCGGGCGCGAAGCCGACGTCGGCCGGCGCGATCGAGAGCTGCCTCATGCGCCGCGACGGCTCGGCGGTCCGCGTGATGCGGACCGAGGCGCTCACCGAGGCGGGCGGGGAGCGGCTCGTGGTCGGGGCCATCGTCGATCTGTCGACATCGCGCAGCAGCGAGGACCGCCGGCGCGAGCTCTCGGAGGAGCTCCGCCAGGCGCAGAAGATGGAGGCGGTGGGGCGGCTCGCAGGAGGAATCGCTCATGATTACAATAACTTACTCGCCATCATCCTGAACTACACGAGCCTCGTGATGGAGGAGCTCGACGAGCAGAGCCCGGTCCAGAAGGACCTCGCCGAGATCAAGCGCGCCGCGCAGCGGGCGGCGTCGCTGACGCGGCAGCTCCTCACGGTGAGCCGGCGGGGGCTCGCCCAGCCGGTCGTGCTCGACCTGCGAGACGTGGTGCGGGCGATGGACGGCGCGCTCCGCGCCGCGGTTGGCGGCGCTGTCGAGCTCGCGATCGCGCTCGGCCCCTCGGGCTGCCGGGTGCTGGCGGACGCGGGGCAGATCGAGCAGGTGGTGATGAACCTCGCGCTCAACGCGCGCGACGCGATGGAGGAGGGCGGCAAGCTGTCGATCGAGGCGCGCGCGGTGCGCGTCGGCGCCGCGGGGAGCCTGCACGACGCGCACCCGGCGCTCCCGCCCGGCAGGTACGCGCGCCTCGTCGTGCGCGACACCGGCAGCGGGATGAGCGACGACGTGAGGACGCGCGCCTTCGAGCCGTTCTTCACGACGAAGCCGCGGGGGAAGGGGACGGGCCTCGGGCTCGCCACCGTCTACGGGATCGTCAAGCAGTGGCGCGGCCACATCGAGCTCGCGTCGCAGCCCGGGCAGGGCACGCGCGTCGAGATCTACCTGCCGCTCGCGGCGGCGCGGCCGGTGGCCTCGCGGCGCGGGCGCGAGGCCCGGGCGGCGCCGGGCCGGGGCGAGGGCGGGACGGTGCTCGTCACCGACGACGAGGTCGCGGTGGTCACGCTCGCGAGCCGGATCCTCGCGCAGGGCGGCTACACGACGCTGACGGCGCGCGGGCCGCGCGAGGCGATGCGCGTCTGCGAGGCGCAGCGCGGGCGCATCGACCTCCTGCTGACCGACGTGCTGATGCCCGAGATGTCGGGCTGCGAGCTCGCCGATCGCCTCGCGAAGCTCAGGCCGGACATGAGGGTGCTCTTCATGTCCGGCTACACGGGCGACGCGCTCGACGGCCCGCGCGCCGCCCGGCCGGACGCCCCGCTGCTGGCGAAGCCGTTCACGGCCGAGTCGCTCCTCCGCGCCGTCCGCAAGGCGCTCGAGGGCGCCGCGTAGGCCGAGCGCCGGCCTCCCGGGCGGGGCCGTGCGCACAGCCACCCGCGCGGCGCTACGGCGCCTCGCCGCGCTGGATGCCGTACGCGCGGATCTTCTTGTGCAGGTTCGTGCGCTCGACGCCGAGCACCACGGCCGCGCGCGAGATGTTCCAGTCGAGGCTGGCCAGCACCTCGACGATGTACCGGCGCTCGGCGCGATCGCGGAACTCGCGCAGCGTGAGGCGGGGGCGCTCCGGCTCGTGGCGGGCCGCGCCCGCCGGCGGATCGGCCGCGCCGTGCGGCGGCGGCGCGATCGATCCCTCCCCGGCGGCCCCCTGCGCGTCGTCCTCGAACGGGTTCTCGTGCGGATCCTCCGGGAGATCGGCGATGGTGACGACGTCGCTCGAGAGGATCGCCGCCCGCTCGATCACGTTCTTCAGCTCGCGGACGTTGCCCGGCCAGCTCCGGCGCTCGAGCGCGGCGTACACCACCGGGTCGATCGCCTTCGGCTTGAGGCCGTTCTCGTTGCAGAACGCCGCCATGAACGCGTCGGCGAGCGCGCGCAGGTCTTCCATGCGATCGCGCAGCGCGGGGCTCTTGATCGGGAACACAGCGAGGCGGAAGAAGAGGTCCTCGCGGAAGCGGAGCGAGGCGACCTCGCGCGACAGGTCCTTGTTCGTCGCGGCGAGCACGCGGACGTCGACGTGCCGGCTGTGCTCGCTGCCCACGCGGCAGATCTCGCCCGACTGAAGCGCGCGCAGCACCTTGGCCTGCGCGGCGAGATCCATGTCGCCGATCTCGTCGAGGAACAGCGTGCCCCCGTGGGCCTGCTCGAAGAAGCCCCGCTTCGGCCCGCTCGCCCCGGTGAACGCCCCGCGCTCGTGTCCGAAGAGCTCGCTCTCGATGAGCTCGCGCGGGATCGCGGCGCAGTTCACCCGGACGAACGGTCCCCGCGCTCGCGGCGACAGCCGGTGGATCGCGCGGCTGATGAGCTCCTTGCCCGTGCCGCTCTCGCCCGTGATGAGCACGCTCGCCTTCGTCGGCGCGACGCGATCGATCTCCTTGAACAGCCGCTGCATCGCGGGGCTCTGGCCGATCATCTCGTAGCGCGACTGCACCTGCGCCTTCAGGTCCTCGACCTCGCGCGCGAGCCGCGAGTTCTGCAGCGCGTTCTTGACCCCCACGAGGACGCGCTCGCGGTTGAGCGGCTTCTCGAAGAAGTCGCTGGCGCCGAGCTTGATCGCCTTCACGGCGTCGTTGACGGTCGCGTGGCCGCTGATGACGATCACCGGGAGCTCGCGGGTGGCGTCGTCCTGGCGGACGCGCTGGAGCAGATCGAGGCCGTTCATGCCGGGCAGGAGCAGGTCGACCAGGGCGAGGTCGACGGGGCTGTCGCCGTGCGCGAGCAGCTCCAGCGCCGCCTCGGCGCTCGGGGCCTCGGCGACGTGGTACCCCTCGCCCCGCAGGACGAGCGCGAGGGTGCGGCGGATGTTGCGCTCGTCGTCGACCACGAGGACCGTGGGCGCGGCGGCGCCGCCCGGGTGCAGCGTCGGGGCCGGGGCCGCTGGAGGAGACGCCGGAGAGGAGGCGGGCATGGCGTCGACCATACCGCAGCTCCGCCGCGCGCCACGACGCAGGAGCAAAGACGCCCACGGCCGGCTCCGCGGCGGAAGCCCTGGCGCGCCGGCGCCGGATTGGGTACGAGGCGTGCTCGATGAGACCCTCCGCCGCTGTCCTCGCCCTCGCCGGGTGCCTCGCCACCCTGGGCGGGCTCGTGGGCTGCGACCTCGAACTGAACGACGGCCGCACCGCCACCCTCACGTACACCGAGGACGCGCGCGGCGCGTACAACGAGGCGATGGCCGCGTTCCAGGCCAAGGACTGGGAGGACGCGCGCGCCCTCTTCACCGAGCTGAAGCGGCGCTTCGCCTACAGCCGCTACGCGCGGCTCGCCGATCTCCGCATCGCCGACCTCGAGTTCGAGCAGGGGAAGTACCCCGAGGCGATCTCGGCGTACCGCGCGTTCATCCAGGAGCACCGGACGGATCGGAACGTCGAGTACGCGAAGTACAGGATGGCGAAGGCGCTCTTCCTGGACATCGACGACACGGTGTTCCTGCCGCCGGCCGAGGAGCGCGATCAGGCGACCACGATCGAGGCGCACAGGGAGATCCGGACGTTCCTCCGGCAGTTTCCGCGCAGCCGCTACCGCGAGGACGCGGCCTACATGCTCGAGGTCGTGACGGGGCGGCTCGTGCGCCACGAGCTCTACGTGGCGCGCTACTACCTCAAGGAGGACGCCTTCGACGCGGCCCTCGCGCGGATCGACTACGCGCTGAAGACCTTCCCGGGCTCCGGGCTCGACCCGGAGGCGCTCGTGCTCAAGGGCGAGACGCTCCTCAAGATGAAGAAGCGCGACGAGGCGCGCGCGGTGTTCGAGTCGGTCATCCGGGACTGGGGCGGGCCGTTCGCCGTGGCCGCGCGTCGGTTCCTCGACGAGATGGGCGCCGGCCGCGCGCCCGCCAAGGCGGCGTCGGCCCCCGCGCGCTCGAGGCCGCGGCTGTGACGGAGGCCACCGGCCGGCCGTCCTCCGGCGCTCGTTACGTGCTGGAGCGGACCGACCCCGGGGGCGCGCCGGGCGAGCTCGTCTACCGCGGCCTCGTGCGGCTCCCGGACGCGGACGTCCCGGTCGAGGTGCGCATCGCCGAGGCGACCGGCGCGGCCACGGCGACGGTGGACGCCGCCGCCGTGCCGCCCGGCGGGCCGCGCCCCGAGGACCTCTGCCGGACCGCGGCGGCCCTCGTCCGGAGCGCGACGAAATCCGCGGACGCCCACGCGCAGCGGCTGCCGCGGAAGATCGTGCGCTGGCGGGGGTAGGGAAGCCCGGCGGCCGGCGCCTGCCGCGTTCCGCGTCCGCGCGGCCTGGCACCGTCGTCTCCCGGCCGGGAGCCATGCTAGAAGCGTCCCACCATGTCCTCCGAGAAAGTACCGATGACGCCCGAGGGGCAAGTGCGGCTCCGTGAAGAGATGCGACGGCTGAAAGAGGTCGACCTCCCGCAGGTCGTCAAGGACATCGGAACAGCCCGCGAGCACGGAGACCTCTCCGAGAACGCCGAGTACCACGCCGCCAAGGAGCGGCAGGGTATGATCGTGGCGCGCATCAGCTACCTCGAGCAGACGCTCTCGCGCGCCGAGGTGATCGATCCGTCGAAGCTGAGCGGCAGCAAGGTCCAGTTCGGCGCCAAGGTGAAGCTCGCGAACGTGGACACGGACGAGGAGCAGAGCTTCCAGATCGTCGGGCCCGAGGAGGCCGATCTCAAGGTCGGTCGCATCTCCGTCGCCTCCCCGCTCGCGCGCGCGCTGCTGGGTCACGAGGTCGGCGAGGAGGTCCGCGTGATGATGCCGGCCGGGCCGCGCACCTACGAGATCCTCGAAGTCACCTTCGCATGACCGATCGCAACGGGGGCGCTCCGGCGCGCCCGCGGGGCCATGGGGGCGCCGGCCGTCACCCGGGGGGGCCCGTGCCCTCCGGGCGAGGCGCCCTGAGCAGCCGGCCTGACGCGACGGCCGCCGCGGAGGCGCTCGCGGGCACCTCGGTCCAGGGCGCGCCGGGCCACCGCGCTCCGGCGGCGCCGCGCCCGCAGGCCGGGCCGTCGCGGCCGTCCACGCCGGCGCCGGCGCCGAGCCGGGCCACGTTCCCGAGCGGGAACTCCGAGGCCCCGCCGCGGAAGCTGGAGACCGAGATCGGGTGGCGCATGGCGGACGCCTACCTCGCGCTCGCGGCGCTCGCGCTCGCCGAGCTCGTGGTCGTCGGCGCCCTGCGGTGGCGAGAGCTCGTCGGGCCCTACGAGCTCGGCCGCGCCGCGCGCGATCTCCTGCCGCTCGCGCTCGCCGCCGCTGCGCCGTGCGCCGCCCTCCTCGGCGCCGTGCTCGAGATCGTCATGCGCGCCGAGCGCACGGGGTTCCGCGCCGTGGCCGCGTTGCTCGCCGGGGCCTTCGGCGGCGCGGTGGGCTTCGGCGTCTCGGCCGGCCGCATGTTCGAGGGGGGCCGGCGGGCGCCCTTCGTCGCGGCGCTGGCGCTCGTCGCGGCCGGCGCGACCTTCGCGGCGGCGCCGCGCGTCGCCCGCGCCCTGAAGCGAGCGCGCGTCGTCGCCTCCGGCCGGTGGCTCCTCCTCGCGGCGATCTGCGCGGTCGTCCTGCTCGAGGTCGCGAACGCGCGCGTCCTGCCGCGGCTCTATGCCGCGTTCCACCTCGGGCTCGCGGCGCTCACGCTCGCGGCGGCGACCTTCGCGACCCCGGCGCTGCCCGTGCGCGCGGCGCGCGACGGCGGCGAACGTGAGCAACGCGAGCAACGCGAGCAACGCGAGCAACGCGAGCAACGCGAGCGGCGCTCGCCCAGGCTGGTGCGCGCGGCGCTCTCCCTCGTCCTGTTCGCGTTCGGCGCGGCGCTCGCGCCCGGCGCGGCGGACCGGCTCGCGTTCGCGGACAACATCCGGCTGATCTACGCGACCCACGGCCCGCTGCTCGGCCACGTTGTCGAGCTCGCCGCCGTGCTCTCGCCGCCCGAGCCGCTCGACGCCGCGCCGCTCGACGAGCGCGCGAGCGGGCACGCGATCGACCTGCGCGGGCGCGACATCGTGCTGATCAGCGTCGACGCCCTGCGCGCCGATCACGTGGGGGCGTACGGCTACAGCCGGAAGATCACGCCGAACCTCGACCGACTCGCGGCCGAGGGCGTGCGCTTCGACGCGGCCTACACGCCGACGCCGCACACGTCGTACGCCGTGTCGTCCCTCATGACGGGCAAGTACATCCGCCCGCTCGTGCTGCAGGGGCTCGGGGAGGACTCCGAGACGTTCGCGCAGCACCTGCGCCGCTACGGCTACAAGACGGCGGGCTTCTACCCGCCGGCGGTGTTCTTCATCGACGGCGAGCGCTTCGGCGCCCTGCGCGACCGGGCGCTCGATTTCGAGTACCAGAAGATCGAGTTCGCGAGCGCGCAGCTCCGGGTGGAGCAGGTGCGGAGCTATGTCTCCGGGCTCGAGCCGGACCAGCGCGCATTCCTCTGGGTGCACCTCTTCGAGCCGCACGAGCCGTACGAGGCGCACCCGGAGCACCCGCTCGGCGATCGCGACATCGACCGCTACGACGCCGAGATCGCCGTCGCGGACGCGGGCGTGGGCGCGATCGTGGACGAGATCCGCAAGGGCCGGCCGGACGCGGTCGTGATCGTCACGGCCGACCACGGCGAGGAGTTCGGCGAGCACGGCGGGCGCTACCACGGGACCACTGTCTACGAGGAGCAGGCGCGCGTCCCGCTCATCGTGAGC
Source organism: Sorangium sp. So ce176 (assembly GCF_051519835.1). Classification (NCBI taxonomy): domain Bacteria; kingdom Pseudomonadati; phylum Myxococcota; order Polyangiales; family Polyangiaceae; genus Sorangium; species Sorangium sp. So ce176. The sequence continues at coordinate 4,871,667 of NZ_CP150371.1, read as the reverse complement.
GCGCCCGGCCTGCTCTCGCCGCGCGCGGTGCAGGCGCCGGTGCAGCTTGTGGATCTCCTGCCGACGGTGCTCGCGGGGCTCGGCATCCCGCGGCCGGCGCGCGTGCGCGGCGCCGATCTCGGCCCGCTGCTCGCGGGCGGCGACGAGGCGGCGGAGCAGGGCCAGGCGGCGCCGCCGGGCGCGCCGCCCTCGCTCCCGGGCTTCGCGTTCGCCGAGACCGACACGCAGACGCTGCTCGCCAAGGGCACGCTGCGGCTCGTCTGCGCGCGCAAGATCGGCGCCTGCGCGCTCTACGACGTGGCGACCGATCCGCGCCAGGCGCAGGACATCTCCGCGCTGCGCCCCGCCGAGCTCGGGGCGATGCGGTCGGAGCTGCGCGCGGTCGAGGCGTCGCACGGGCGCTACGAGGTCCGCGGCCTCCGGAAGGAGGGCAAGGGCTGGCCCGACGCGCTCCGCCGCGGCATCGCTGGCGACGCCGACGCGGTGGTCGAGGTGGCGGCGCTGCTCGACGACGCGGACGTCGCGATCCGCCGCAAGGCGGGCGAGGTGCTGTTCGATCTGCGCCGCGCCGAGGCGGCGCCGTCGCTGCGGCTCGCGCTCGTGCGCGACGAGGACGACGAGGTGCGGCGCTGGGCCGCGCTCTCGCTCACGCGGCTCGGCGAGGGCGCGCCGCTCACGCGCGATCTCGTCGTCGATCCCGATCGCAAGTGGCGCCGCCTCGCGGCGCTCGCGCTGGCGGAGGCGGGCGATCGCCGCGGCGACGACGTGCTCGTGGCGTGGCTCAGGCAGGTGGTCCGGGGCGCGGAGCAGGACGGCGGCGCCGCCGATCCGGCCGAGGCGACGCCGTTCGAGCGGGCGCGCGAGATCGTCGAGGCGCTCGCGAAGATCCGGGTGAAGGCCGCGCTGCCGCCGCTCATCGCGGCGCTCGGCGACGTGCGGCTCCGCCCGCACGCCGCGGCCGCGCTCGCCGCGATCGGCGAGGACGCCGCGCGGCCGGCGCTCGCCGAGCGGCTGAGCCAGGAGCCGTACCAGACCGCGCGCGTCGCGATCGCCGAGGCCCTGGTGAAGCTCGGCGCCGGCCCGGAGCTCCGGGCGCCGCTCCTGCGCATGCTGGGCACGCCCGATCCGCTGCCCGGGGGGCTCGGCTTCGCGCTCCGGGCCGACATCCTCGATCTGCTCGGCGGGCCGCGCGAGCGCGATCTCGGCCGGCTGCGCCGCTTCGCGAAGAGCGGGGTGGGCCTGGGCGTGGTGATCCCGAAGGCCGGCAACGGCAAGGGCGTGCGCGTCCTCTGCCGCGCGCGGAGCGACGACGGCCGCCCCGGCGAGGTGCGCTTCGGCAGCCCGAAGCGCGGCGGGCGCCCGCCGAAGCGGGACGGCGCGTCGATCGTCCCGGCCAGCGCGCCGGAGCTCGACGCGGAGCGCGCGGTCACCCTCGTCATCCCGCCGGGGAGCGAGCCGACCGAGGCGTTCGCGACGCTGCCGCCCGCGACGGGCGCCCAGCCGGGCAGCTACGCCGATTTCGTTGTCTATGCGACCCAGAACGTCGAGGTCTTCGCGTGCGCGGTCGTCCCGCTGAGCGACGAGATCCCGCCCCCGCCGCCCGCGCCTTGGTCCCCGGGCGACGCGGGCGACCCCGGCGCCCCGCCGCGCTCCGGCGATGAAGCGCCCGCGGCTCACCGGCCAGATTGACGCCGCAGGCCGCGAGACTAGAGTCCGCCGCGTGTCGGACAAGGACCGAGAGAAGGCCGAAGAGAATCTCGCGCGGGGTGACGAGGGCGCTGCCGCGCGGAGCGATGGCGACGACGACGGGGCGGCGGAGGCGGCCCCGGCGCGGCCACCTCGCGGCGCTCCGGTGAAGGAAGCCGACGACGAGCGCGGCGATGACGCTGCCCAGCGCGTCGCCGAGGCGCTCGGCGTCGCCGAGGAGGGCGAGGCGCCCGCCGCGGCGGACGCGGCGGCCGACGACGCGGTCGAGGCCCCGCCGAACCGCGCGGCCCGCCGCCGCGAGGAGGCCACCACGCGCCGTCGCAAGAAGAAGGCGACGGGCGAGGAGCTGCCCAAGGACAAGAACGCCCGCGCGAAGGAGCTGCTCGCGCGCCGCAGGGAGCAGGCCGCCGGGCGCCGCCCGGTCCAGCTCCTGCCGGGCGAGATGGTCGAGGACGCGCTCAGCCGCATGTCCACGGGCGCGGGCCGGTGGATCAAGCAGAACTTTCACATCGTCCAGTGGGGCGTGCTGGCGGCGCTCGTCGCGACCGGCGGCGTGCTGTTCTACCTCTCGCGCGCCGACAAGAAGGACGCGGTGTCGTCGGCGGCGCTCGCGAGCGCGGTGGCCGCGGACCGGGGCAGGGTGCTCGCCGAGGACTCGCGCACCGACGAGGAGAAGGAGCTCGACGTCACGAGGACCTTCAAGACCGCGGACGAGCGGTCGGACACCGCGCTCGCCGCGTACAACAAGGTCATCGACGAGCACGGCGGCTCCGGGGCGGCGATCCTGGCGAAGCTCGGTCAGGCCGGCGTCTTGCTCGACAAGAAGGACTACGCGCACGCGCTCGAGGCGTACAGCGCGGTGGTCTCGTCGTCCCTCGCCGGGGCCGATCCCGACGTGAAGGGGCGCGCCATCGAGGGCATCGGCTTCGCCAAGGAGGGCAAGGGCGACCTCGACGGCGCGCTCGCGTCCTTCAAGGAGCTCGAGGCGATCGACATGCGGGGCTACAAGGAGCTCGCGCAGTACCACCAGGCGCGGATCCACCTGGCCAAGGGCGAGAGCGACAAGGCGAAGGAGCTGCTCAAGAGCGCGCACGAGAAGCTCCAGGCGCCGTCGACCGAAGGCGTCCCGTTCCAGTTCCTCGAGGCGGTCGTCGAGGAGATGCTGCGCAAGATCGATCCGGCCGCCGCGCCGCCCCGCGCCGCGTTCGGCGGCCCGAAGGGCCAGTCGATGACGCCGGAGGAGATCGAGCAGCTCATCCGCCGGGCGCGTGAGAACGCGGAGAAGAAGGCGGGCGATGCGCAGCGCTAGCCGGGTCGCGGGCCTCGCGCTCCTGGGGCTCGCGTCGCTCGGCGGCTGCGGCAACCTGGGCGTCGCCGCGGCGCCGGACGCGCCGCTCTGGCTGCACCACCCGGGGAGCGCGCTCGGCATCACGCTGCGCCGCGACATCACCGCCGAGACGCGCAAGGTCGGCGAGGCGTACGAGCGCGGCCGCCCCGAGATCGACGTGGAGCACCGGCGCATCTTCGTCGGATCGAGCGACCACGGCCTGTACGCGGTGCGCGCCGACACGAGCGACGTCCTCTGGCGCTTCGAGACGCTCGGCCCGGTGCAGAGCGAGCCGCACTACGACGCCGCGTCGGACGCGGTCTACTTCGGCTCGAACGACGGCGCGCTCTACAAGGTGCGCGCCTCGGACGGCAAGCTGCTCTACCGCTTCATGACCAACGCCGAGGTCACGCGCCGGCCGGTGCTGCGCGACGGCGTGGTCTACGTGACGAACGCGAACGACACGCTGATCGCGCTCGACGCCGAGACGGGCGCGATGCGGTGGCACCAGCACCGGACGCCGGCGTTCGGGATGGAGATCTCCGGGTACGCCGGCCCGGCGCTCGGGCGGGACAAGGTCTACACAGCGTTCTCCGATGGGGTCGTGATGGCGTACGACCTCAAGAACGGGTCCGAGCAGTGGGCGCTCGTCGATCTGGCGGCCGAGGCCGAGCAGAGCGCGGGCGGCCAGACGCCGAAGTACCTCGACACGGACACGACGCCGGTCTTCGGCCGCATCGCCTCGGGCGACGTTGTCTTCGTGGCGGGCTACGCGGGCGGGGTCTTCGCGCTCGACGCCGAGAACGGGACCCGGGCCTGGGTGAACGAGGCGGCGGTCGGCGTGACCGAGCTCGCGCTGTGGCACCAGCCGGCGCACCAGCCGCGGAGCGGCGGCGGCCCGGTCGTGCCCGAGCGGAAGGTGCTCCTCGCGTCGTCCGGCATGACCGGCCTGTGGGCCATCGATCCCGAGGATGGCCGCACGATCTGGCGCCGGGAGCTGCCCGACGGCGGCATCTCGGCCCCGGTGCCGTTCGCCGGGGCGCTGCTGGTGACGACCACGCGCTACGGGATCTTCCTGTTCTCGCCGCTGGACGGGGCCGTGATTGACGGCATCGAGACAGGCGGCGGCATCGCGATGACGCCGGCCGCCTACGGCCGGCGCGCGTTCGTCATGACCAACGGCGGCGCGCTGCTCAGCCTGGACGTCGAGACGCCGCCGGTTCCGAAGGGCTGAACACGCGTTCCAAGTCGGGCGACGCTCCGAGGCCAGCGGGCTGAGGAGGGCGCGGGGGCGCGCCAGGAAGCCCGGGCAGAGGGCGCGTAGCGGCGTTCGCAGAGGCGAAGGGGCCGGATGGTCGTCGTGAGAGCCTGGGAGGGCGATCGCGGTCGGTCTCGTCGGGGGAGCGCCAAGCGGACCCGGATTGCGGCGCGGAGGCTGACCTGGGTTCACGCGCAACGAGCCAGGCGGACCCGACCCAGGTTGGCGGCGCGCCAGGCGACGGCGCCTGGCTCGGAGCCCGGCAAAGCGACGCCATGTACTCGGATTTGCTACTGAATCCGGGATCGTGCCCCCCTGCCCCAGGACCGGGTTCGGATCGCATAAGAAACATTATGTCAACTAAGCTCCCGGGGGTGTTCAGGGCCTTCGGCTCAGGGCTGGCCCATGGCTCAACCTCGGTCGGCTCAATCTCGGCTCAGTCCAACCCCGGTCGGTTCAACCTCGGTCGGCTCAGCTCAGCCCAACCTCGGTCGGTCGCCCAACCCCGGTCGGTTCAACCTCGGTCGGTCCGACGTCACCCCGGTCAGCGCCACCCCCCAGTCGCGCGCCCGCTCCCGGCCGCCGGCCTGCCCCCCCGCTCCCGGCCGGCTTCCCCGGGCTCAGCTACCGCTGCGCTCGCCGTCGTCGCTATCGCTCGGTTCGTCGTGCGCCCTCGACGGAATTGCCGCCCACAGGACGACCTCGCCGTCTCGCACCAGCGGCTTCCCGGACGCCTCCTGCTCGCTGCGCCACGCGCGCACCTTCTCCGGCGCGTCGTCGCCGAGCGGCGCGAACCCCGCCTTCCTGAAGAACGCCTGCGCCCAGATCGCCTTCGCGTTGGAGCGCAGCACCACCTGCTCCATCCCGAGCTCCCTCGCCCGCTCCAGGAGCTCCTCGAGCAGCCGCGTGGCGATGCCGCGCCGCTGGTGGTCCGGGTGCACCGAGAGCTCCTCCAGGTACGCGACCCCGGGCGCCTCGTCGCGCCACGCCAGGTAGCCCGCCACCTCGTCGTCCGCCTCCGCGACGCGCACCTCGTGCCGCCGCGTCAGCGCGATGATCTCGGCGAGCGCCCGCGCCGGGACGTCCGCCGCGTCGAAGCCGCTCTCCTGGTACATCGCCGTGCAGGCCTGCTCCAGCGCGACGAGCGTCGGCAGCTGGGCCTCCTGCAGTCCCGTCACACGGATGCGCTTCGGCGCCGTCCGATCGTCATGCATTCCTCGAGGCTACCGCCGATGCGCGGATTGCCCCACTTCTTGCCGAACCTGCGCCGCATCCCTGCGGCGGATCAGCCTCGGAGCTGGAGCAGCCGCGCGATCGTCTCGCCATCCCCGGGGCTCAAAGGAACGAGGATCCCGAGCGCCGCGCCCCGCGGCGGAGCGTTCCTCCCGTCCATCGGAACGAGCCTCAGCTCCCCCGTGCTGGAGATGCCGATCACCGCGACCCGCAGCGCCGGCAGCGGCTCGATCTGCGACGCCGGCAGCCTCGGCGGCGGCGCTTGCCATTCCCCCTCGTAAGGCGCATCGCTCCACGAGCCATCCACCCCGCCGGCCCCGCGGTCGTCGCTGCCCGCGGCGCGCCCCCAGGCCGCCTCCCCGTCGACGCCCTTGGCCGGCTTCGCCCCCGCGCGCTCCCCGTTCGTCAGGGTCGACTCCGCCTGCTGATCTGCAGCGGCGCCGTCGTCGTCATCCGGCTCGGCCTCGGTCCAGCCGCGATCGTCGGTCCCGTCGGCCTCCGCCCGCGCGTCCCGCGGAGCGTCGGTGGACTCCTCGCCCTCGCTCGCCATCTGCTCCAGGCCGAGCATCGGCGTCTCCTCGTCGAGGTCCTCGATCCGGTGCTCCATGAGCACCCGCTGCTCCTGCGCGGTCAGCGGGCGGCGCGTGGTGCCCTCGTCGTCGCCCTCGGGCCAGAGCCGCGGCCGCCGCTCCGTCGCCTCCTGCGACGAGGCCGCGCCGACGAGCGGCAGCCGCCCGGGCGCCCCCACGATGTTCGTCGGCACCGTCTCGCGCTGGTCCGCCGGCGGATCCACCTCCGTCGCGTGCTGCTCGTCGCTCGCGCCCTTGAGCGCTGCGCCCTGCCCCGGCCCCCGGCCCGCGCGCGCGCTGGCCGCCGGGAGCTTGACCACGGGCACCTCCTCGGTCACCGCGGTCGTCGACGACACCCGCGTCTGGGCCGACGTGAAGCCCGCGATCGCGCGCCCCTTGGCCGGGCCGGGCGCTGCGCCCATGGGGCCCGCCGGGAGCGCCGGCGGCGGGCCGGGCGTGCGCGCGGCCGGCGACTGCTGCGTCGGGGTCATGGCGCGCCCGGCCGCCGACTTGACCGGCATCGGGGTACGCTCGGGCCCCGGGCGGGCCGCCCCGGCCGCGGGCCGCGGCCCACCGGCGTCGCGCGACGACACGGCCGTCGGGGTCACCGGCCCCGTCGACGCGCTGCCCGCGCCGACCAGCGGCGCCCGCTTCACCGCCGACGGCGAGCTCGCGCCCGCGCCGCCGCGCTCTGCCCGACCCGCGTCCGCGCCCGGCGGGCTCGGCGGCCGCGACGGCTGCGCGCCCGGCCCCGGCGCGCCCAGCTTCGGCGGCGGCGCGCTCGCCCCTGCAGGAGGACCGCCGGGCGCCTGCGGCGGCGCGCTCAGGGACGCCTTCGGCGGCACGCTCCCGGCCGTCGGCGGCGCGTCGACGGCGGGCGCCGGAGCCCCATCGATCGCCGAGATCTTCTGCGCGACCTCCGCGGCGGCCTTGAAGAGCTCGAGGGCGCGCAGGTCGGCGTTGGCGTCCGAGGCCTGCTCCGCGGCGCGGCGCAGCCATCTCAGCGATTCCTCGCGTTCGCCTCGCGCCCACAGGGCAGTCGCTGTCGACAGCGCCCAGTGCACGTCTTCGTCGTCTTCGTCGTGCGGCGGCGGGATCGGGCGCAAACTGGCTTCCATGAGGCCTCGTCGAGCAGGTCGCTCCCCCTGTACCACGACTGCGCGGCCCGCGTCTCCCGCGCCCGCCGCCGCGTTCTTCGTGGCGCTCCATTCTCATTTCGCGCGTGCATTTCCACGCGCACATCGTCGCGCACACCATCCCCATCGCGGCGCTCGCTTCACTCCCCTGCCCGACCGCGTTCGCGTACCATCCGCTTTGATGAGCCTCTCCCACGCCGCGCGCCTGCCCAGCGCGCGGCGCCCTGCGTGCAGGAGCGCTGGCGCGGCGAAGGCGTCCAGGGAGCGCGCGACGGCCGCGCAGAGCGGCGGTGGCGCGTCGCTGCGCGCCGGGATCATCCGCCTCGGTCCCGGCGAGCTGAGCGCTCACGATGACGGCTGCGCGCTGGCGCTCGCAGCCGATGTCAAGCCTGAATGGGCTCTCTCCCCGCGCGCCAACGGCGCCGCGTCGAGCGCCTCGGCCTCCACGCGCGCTTCCCGGATCCCGTGGCGGATCGTCAGGACGATCGCGACGGCCGCGGCTGGATCCGGCGCGAGCGCTTCGGCCCGGAAGCCGATGAGATCATTACCCTCGGCCGCCTTCGCGCCCGAACTTGAGGTCCGTGTCCGCTTCGTGGCACCCTGGCTTCGCGGAACCTCCTTCGTGACGTGCGGGGCGACGGCGCTGTCGCTCCGGCCGACGTCGAGGCTGCGCGCCTCCACGAACGTAACGGCGGCACTCGAGCACCACCCCTCCAACTCCGCCTCCCCCTTCTAGGATCACCGCGTGCAGATCTTGTCGGACCTCAAGCCTGGAGACACGCTGGGCCGCTACGAGATCCTCATGCCGGTCGCCCGTGGAGGGATGGCGGCCGTCTGGGCGGCGCGGCTCGTGGGCTCCCGCGGGTTCCAGAAGATCGTCGCCATCAAGACGATGCTGCCGGAGTTCGGCGACGACCCGACCTTCGAGGCGATGTTCCTCGACGAGGCCCGCCTCGCGTCCCGCATCCGGCACCCCCACGCGGTCGAGATCGTCGAGCTCGGCGACGAGAACGGCGTGCTCTATATCGTGATGGAGTGGGTCGACGGCGACACCATCTCCACGCTGAACAAGCAGGTCAAATCGAACGGCGGCGTCCCCCTGCCCATCCTCCTGCGCATCGCATCGAGCATCTGCGCCGGCCTGCACGCCGCGCACGAGCTCCGCGACGACGAGGGGAAGCTCGTCGACCTCGTGCACCGCGACATCTCGCCGCAGAACGTCATGGTGTCGTTCGACGGCATCGTGAAGATCGTCGACTTCGGCGTCGCCAAGGCCACGGGCCGGCTGCACGAGACGCGCGTCGCCGGCCAGCTCAAGGGCAAGATCCCGTACCTCTCGCCGGAGCAGCTCACGTCGGGCAAGGTCGACCGGCGCTCCGACATCTTCTCGCTCGGCGTCCTCCTCTACACGACCCTCAGCGGCTACCACCCGTTCCGCGGCCGGACGGACGCCAAGACGATGGAGAACATCCTGCGGTTCGCCCCGGTCCCCCTCCGCGAGCTCATGCCGGACGTCCCCTTCGATCTCGCGGTGGCGATCGAGCGCGCGCTGGCCAAGGACCCGGCGGACCGCTGGAACGACTGCGCGTCGTTCCAGCGCACGCTCGACCAGATCGCGATCTCGATCGGCACGCCGGTCACCGATGGCGACGTCGGCCGCTTCGTCCGCGAGACGCTCGGGGACATCGTGGCGGAGCGCCGGAAGAAGCTCGCGACGGCGATCCAGCTCGCGGACAGCCGCATGACGTCGCGGGCCGAGCGCACCACGTCGGCGGTGCGGGGCGACCGGCGCGCCAGGCAGCAACAGGCGCCGGCCGGGAGCACGCCGCTCCCCGCCACGTTCGCCGGCATTCTCCCCGTCTCCCTCGACGACGGGCCCCCCAAGCCCAGCTCGCAGGCGCCGCCCTCGTCCGGCCTCGCGCAGCCCGTCACCTCCGCGCCGCCGGCCCTTGTCACCCCGGCGCCGCGCCCCCGGCGGCGGTGGCGCCGCCGCATCCGCCTGGCCCTTTTCGTGGTCCTGCTGCTCGTCTCGGGCGCGGCGTTCGCGGCCCGCGCGGGCATCCTGCCCGTGCCCGGCGCGGTGCACAGCCTCGTGCGCGACGGGCGCGAGCACCTGCGCGGCGCGCGCGAGGCGCTCCGCGGCGTGCTCGATCGGCTGAGCGCCCTCCTCGCCGACTGACCCCGCCGGCCGGGGATCGCCTGACCTCCGCGCCGCCTCGCGCCCCCGCCAGGCCGCGCGCGCCGCCGTTCATCGTCGCCGGGCGGCGGCGCGGACGACCGCCCGCCCGGGGGCCGTCACTTGATGCCGGCGGACGGCTCGGGGAGGCACACGCCGAGCGTGCAGAGCAGGAGGTTGACGTCGCCGGCCGCGCAGTAGACCTGCCGCGCGCAGTAATCGTCGTAGCCGCAGAGCTGGTGGCAGGACGCCTCGTTCCCGAGCGCGCCGGTGAAGGTCATGCAGGACCAGCCGCTCGAGAGCCACAGCCCCTCGGGCCGCTTCGCGTCGAAGAGGCACGCCTCGGCGCGCGCCTCCGGATCGAAGACCTCCGCGGTGCACGCGTCGCCCCCGGACAGCTTGCTCCGCGCGGCGGACATCGTGTTGAGCAGGTAGGTCACGTCGCACGTCTGCTCGGACGCCGAGTCCCGCGCGATCCGGGCGCGCAGCTCGTCCTTCCTCGCCGCGTAGGCCCGGACGGCGCGGATCGCGCCCATGACCTTGTTGTTGCCGTCGTCGGGCTTCGTCCCCTCGGCGAGTGCCTCGAGCACCCGCTGGACGAGCTGCTCCGCCTCGGGATCGGCGCCCGCCGCGCCGTCCTTCGCGTAGCCGATCCGGATGTACGAGGTCGGCGTGCGCGGCGTGCACGGCTTCGCGTGCGCCCAGAGCTCCTCGCTCACGATCGGCGGACGCTTCGTGAACGGCTGCTTGCAGACGCCCATCGCGCCGGGCGGCAGCGAGCCCGAGGCCCGGGGCGTCGGCTGCCCCGGCCCCTCGTTGACGTACTCGGTCGACGCGCAGCCCGCGGCGCCCGCCATGGCGGACAGCGCGAGCAGGCAGCTCACCGAGAGAGCTGCGGCGCAGCGAAGCGGAGCGATTCCCACGGCCGCACGGTAGCAGAGCCGGCCCGCGAGCAGAAATTCTCGTCTACAGGCCCAGGCTCGATTGCTCGATCAGGTCGTCGACCACGGCCTCGAAGCTCCTCGTCCGGGCGTAGACAGCGAGCTGGCGATCCGCGCTCGTCCCCTCGTCGAGGATCGTCCGGATCCGATCGAGCTCCCCCTGCGACCCGAAGATCTCCGCCGACTCCTGGACGAACTCGAGCAGCTCCCCGACGAGGAGGCGGACAGGGACCTGCTCCTGCTTGCCGAAGTCGATGAGCTGCCCGTCGATGCCGTAGCGCACGGCGCGCCACTTGTTCTCCTCGATGAGCTCCTCCCGGTACTCGCGGAAGCCCAGGTTGCGCCGGTAGAGCAGGTACAGCTTGCCCATGACGGCCTGGACGAGCGCCGCCAGCGCCACCGTGTCGTCGAGCCGCGTGGTCATGTCGCAGATCCGGATCTCGACCGTGTCGAAGAACGGGTGGGGGCGCACGTCCCACCAGATCTTCTTCGCGTTGTCGATGCAGCCCGTCTTCACGAGGAGGTCGACGAAGCGCTGGAAGTGGCCGTAGGACTCGAAGAGCCCCGGGATCCCGGTGCGCGGGAAGCGCTTGAAGATCTCGCTGCGCGTGCTCTTCAGGCCCGAGCATCGGCCGAGCCAGAACGGCGAGCTCGTCGACAGCGCGAGGATGTGCGGGAGGAAGTAGCGGACCTGGTTCGCGAGGGCCATCGCCACCTCGCGGTCCTTGACGCCGACGTGCACGTGCAGCCCGAAGATCAGGTTGGCGCGCGCGACGTCCTGCAGGTCCTCCACGATGCCCCGGTAGCGCTCGCCGTCGGTGATCTCCTGCTTCTTCCAGTCGCTGAACGGGTGCGTCCCCGCCGCGACGATGCGCATCCCGCCTTGCTGCGCGAGCGCCCGCAGGCTGCTGCGCAGCTCGGCGAGCTCCTCCCGCGCCTGCCGGACGTCGCGGCAGATGCCGGTGCCCGTCTCGACGACGGACTGGTGCATCTCCGCGCGGACCCGCTCGCGCAGGAGCTTGTGCCCCTGCCCCCCCTCGAGGAGCTGGCTCACGTACGACCGGAGCTCGCGCGTCCCCGCGTCGACGATCTGGAACTCCTCCTCGACGCCGAGCGTGAACTGGCCGTCGAGGAGCCCTTCGACGGCCGTCATCTCGGGGCCCCGAGCCGCACCTTCTCCGCGGAGGGGCGGACCAGCTTCGACCACGCGTACCCGTCGCGCGTCCGACGGTCACCGCGCGCGCACTCCACGGCGAACGCGACCATCCAGTCGACGGCGATGTTGAAGTAGCGCTCGCGCAGGTGCTCGATGTGCATGTCGGGCGCCGGGTTCGTGAAGTCGATCGCGTAGGGGACGCCGTCCCGGATCGCGAACTCGATCGAGTTCATGTCGTAGCCGAGCGCCCGGTTGATCGTTGTCGCGTCCTCGATGATGCGGTCGTGCAGCGCCTTCGGGAGCCACCGCTCGTCGTCGTGCTGCACGTAGCAGCCGCGGAGCCCGGTGGGGCCGATCGCCTTCGGGTCGTACTGGATCGGGAGGATGCGATCCTTGCCGATGCAGATGCAGCGGACGTAGTCGTCGAAGTCGATGAACTCCTGCAGGGTCATGACGTTCTGCCCCGAGGCGTTGTAGGCGGCGAACAGCTCCTCGTGGTTCCGCACCACCGACACGTCCTTCCAGCCGCCGCCGTCCGCGGGCTTGAGGATCGCCGGGAAGCGCACGTAGTCGATGATCGCCTCCCAGTTGAGCGGGTACTCGAGGTTGCGGAGGCTGCGCTCCTTGACGATCGCCGGGATGTAGTCGCGCTGGGGCAGCATGACGGTCCGCGGCGTCGCGATGCCGATCTGCGACGCGAGCGAGTAGCCGAAGAACTTGTCGTCCGCGCTCCACCAGAACGGGTCGTTGATCACGAACGCGCCGCCGAGCGCGGCGGCCTTCAGGTGGAAGCGGTAGTGCTTCACCTCCTGGCTGATCCGGTCGATGAGCACCCGGTAAGGGCTCTCGAAGCGCTCGGGCGTGCCGCCGATCGTCGCGATCTCCGCCCGGACCCCCGGCACCTTGTTGCACCTCTCGAGGAAGGCCTGCGGGAACGACTGCTCCCAGCCGACGAGGATGCCGATCTTCTCCGCCATAACGTTGCTGTCTCCTCCCACCACGTTTGTTCACGGCCACCGCCGCTGACGCACAACGTAGCGCGGATACCCAGGAATTTTACGCTAGAAGTGTAGCGATGAGTCGGCTCGATCTGCGGGCAGGCGGCCCGATCCGCCCGGGTCAACCCAGATCGGGTGGCGAGGGGCACGGATCGTGCGATCGGTGTGTGCAAGGGGAGAGCCCGAGGGGAACCGAGGGGAACCGAGGGAACAGAGGGAACAGAGGGAACAGAGAGGAACAGAGGGGGCCAGCCGGGCCCGAGCGGCGCGGGGGCGACACGAGATCGAGCGGAATCAGGCCGGATCGGCCAGGGAATCGGCCAGGGACGGAGCTGTCACAAAAATAGGTGTTGACGGACGCGGTTCGGCGAGTAAAGTCGCGCACCTCTCCGACGGGGCGGGTAGCTCAGCGGCAGAGCGTCGGCCTTACAAGCCGATGGTCGCAGGTTCGACCCCTGTCCCGCCCACTCCTGGGTCAGGGCCCGGGGTTGATTCTGGATGTGAGTTTGGGGTGGTAGTTAAGTTGGTTATAACGCCGGCCTGTCACGCCGGAGGCCGCGGGTTCGAGTCCCGTCCACCCCGCCAACGTTCCTTCCCTGTCTCCGAGTCGCCTTTCATCTGAGCCTCCTTCAGGGTCGCATCGAAGATGCAGTCCTGTGAGGAAGTCGGACTGGGGTGGTAGTTAAGTTGGTTATAACGCCGGCCTGTCACGCCGGAGGCCGCGGGTTCGAGTCCCGTCCACCCCGCCAACGTTCCTTCCCTGTCTCCGGCTCGCTGTTCATCGAGCCTCCCTGTGCAGGGCCGCATCGCCGATGCTGTTCTGTGAGGAAGCCGGGCTCATGAGGAGCTGAGCACGAGCAGACGTCGCGCGCGAGGTGCGCGTGGGCTGTCGTCGTCGTGACCGGCCTGCTTGCTTCCCGCAGGGGGGGCAGCGGCAGGGTGCGTTCATGGGCCTCCCCGCCGAGAAGCGCCAGCGCGCCACGCTCGCCGACCTCGAGACCGTCCCGCCCAACATGGTCGGTGAGCTCATCCGCGGGACGCTGTACGTCTTTCCTCGCCCTGCCCCGCCGCACGCGCATGCGTCGTCGGTGCTCGGCGCGGACCTCGTCGGCCCCTTCCAGCGCGGCCGCGGTGGACCGGGCGGGTGGCGTATCCTGGATGAGCCGGAGCTCCTCCTCGGGCCCTCGGGGGACGAGGACGACATGGTCCCCGATCTCGCCGGCTGGCGCATCGAGCGCATGCCGCGGCTCCCCCAGACCACCAAGTTCACGCTCGCGCCGGACTGGGTGTGCGAGGTCCTGAGCCCCAGCACCGTGGTCGCCGACCGGGCAGAGAAGATGCCGGCGTACGCGCGCCACGGCGTCCGGGACCTGTGGCTGCTCGATCCCCTCGCGCGCACGCTCGAGGTGTTCGCGCTCGAGGCACGGCGCTGGGTCGTTGTCGGCGTCCAGCACGGGAGCGCCCGGGTCCGGGCCGAGCCCTTCGACGCCATCGAGATCGAGCTGTCGGCGCTCTGGGACGAGGCCGAGGAAGCGCCTCAGGAAGGCGCACCAGCGGCCACCGCCGAAGCGCCGGCGCCGGCGCCGCGCAAGCCGCCGCCCGCCACGAAGAAGGGCCCGCGGAAGGGCCGCACGCCGGCGTAGCGGGCGCCCCGGACCTCTCCTGGGGCGCTCACGGCGCCGCCATCACGCGCTGGATCGCCGCCTCCAGGTCGCGGAAGCTCACCGGCTTGATCAGGTGCTCGTGGAAGCCGACGCGCATCGTCTTGCGGCGGTCCTCCTCCATCCCGTAGCCGCTCAGCGCGATCGCCTTGATCGCGCTGCCGGCGGAGCGGAGCGACTCGAGCAGATCCGTGCCGCTGCCGTCGGGCAGCCCGAGATCGCTCACGAGCAGATCGAACGCCTCCGCGCCGGCCAGATCGAGCGCGCCGCGGACGGTCCGGGCGATGCGCACCGTGTGGCCGGTCAGCGTGAGCAGCTCGCTCATCATCTCCGCCGTGTCCTCGTGGTCCTCCACGAGCAGGATGCGCAGCGACCGCTTCGGCGCGGCCGCCCCGGCGGCCTTCGCCTGCGCCGGCGTCGCGACCGCAGGGGGCCTCGCCGCGGGGAGGAAGACGCGGAACGTCGCCCCGGCCCCCCGCCCCGGGCTCGACGCCGTGATCGTGCCGCCGTGGAGCTGCACGATGGCCCGCGAGATCGCGAGCCCGAGGCCGAGCCCGCCGAAGTGCCGCGTCGTGGCCGTGTTGCCCTGCTCGAACGCGTCGAAGATCCGCGGCAGGACCTCGGGCTCGATGCCGACGCCCTCGTCGCCGACCTCGATGACCACCTGCCCGCCCTGCTCGTAGCAGCGCAGCGCGATGTGCGAGCCGGGATAGCTGAACTTCACCGCGTTCTTGAGCAGGTTCCACACCACCTGCTCGAGCCGCGCGACGTCGGCCGCCACCCAGTGCTCGCCCGGCGCGACGTCGAGCGTCAGCCGGATGCTCTTCGCGTCGATCTCGTCGGCGCAGATCTCCATCGCGTGCTCGAGCACCGTGCGCGCCGTGACCGTCTGCGTCACGAGCTCCAGCTTGCCCCGGACCACCCGCGTCAGGTCGAGGAGATCGTCGATGAGGCGCGCCTCGAGCTCGGCGTTGCGCTGGATCATCTCGACGCCGCGCCGCACGTCCTCGGCCAGGTCGTCGCGGCGAAGCAGCCGCGACGCCGCGGTGACGACCGGCGTGAGCGGCGTCCTGAGCTCGTGCGACAGGACGGCCAGGAACTGATCCTTCGTGCGGTTCGCGTGCTCCGCGGCCTCGCGCGCCGCGATGAGATCCGCCTCCACCTGCTTGCGGCGCGTGATGTCCTGCACCACCGCCATCGTGCGGACGACGCGGCCGGCCCCGTCCCGCATCGCCGTCACCGTGGTGCTCGCCCAGAGGCGCTCCCCGCCCTTCGTCACGTAGCGGTTCTCCAGCGCGAAATCGCCGATGTCGCCGCGCAGCAGGCGGCGGTACAGCTCGCCGACGCGGCCCAGATCCTCCGGGTCCGTGACCTCGTGGAGGGTCTTGCCGAGGAGCTCGGCCACCTCGTGGCCGAGCATGCCCGCGAACCGCCGGTTCACCCGCACGAAGCGGCCCGTGTCGGGCTCGCACTGGATCTTGCCGACCACGGCGCTCTCGAAGATCGAGCGGAAGTCCTCCTCGCTCGCGCGCAGCGCCTCCTCCGCGCGCTTGCGCCGCGTGATGTCGTTCATCATCGCGGACGCGCCGATGATCTTGCCGGCCGCGTCGCGGATGGGCGCGAGGTTGATCGAGACATCGATGCGGCCGCCGCCGCGCGCGACGCCCACCGTCTCGAGGGCGTCGAGGCGCTCGCCGCCGACCACCTGCTCGAAGACGGCGCGCAGCTCGTCGGCGCGCTCGGGCGGGACGAGGACGTGGAGGGGGCGATCGAGCGCCTCCCGCTCGCCGTACCCGAACATCCGCTCGGCGGCGGCGTTCCAGGTCGTGATCGCCCCGCCCACGGTCGCGCCGATGATCGCCTGCTCGGCCGACTCCACGATCGCGGCGAGCCGGGCCCGCTGCACCTCGGCCTCCTTCAGGGTCGTCACGTCCACGAGCGTGACGACAACGCCCGAGATGACGTTGGCCAGCGTGCGGTACGGGAGGACCCGCATCATGTAGCAGCACTGGCCGTCCTCCAGGCGCACCTCCCGCTCCCGCGGGGTGAGCGTCCGCAGCACGTCGCGGGCGTCCGACGCGAGCGACGCGGCGTCGAAGCGCGCCGCGATGTCGAGCATGGGCCTGCCGACGTCGCCCTCGATCAGCCGGAACACCTCCGTCGCCGCGGGCGTGAACCGGCGGATCCTGAGCTCCTCGTCGAGGAACACCGTCGGGATCCGCGCGCTGAGCAGGAGGTTCTGGAGATCGCTGTTCGCCGCGTCGAGCTGATCGATCTTCGTCTTGAGCTCGGTGTTCAGCCCCTCGAACTCCTGGTTCAGGCTCTGGAGCTCCTCGTTCATGCTGAGGAGCTCCTCGTTCGAGCTCTTGAGCTCCTCGTTCGATGTCTCGAGCTCCTCGATGGTCGTCTGGAGGTGCTCCCGCGTGGCCTTGAGCTCGTGCTCGAGCTGGTCGACGAGCGACGCGCTCTCGCGCCGGGGCCCGGGCGGCGGCGCCTCCCCCCGCGCGGCCGGCCGGAGCTCGTCGAACAGGACGACGAAGAGGCCGAGCTCGTCCTCGAGATCGCCGAGGGGCCGCACGACGAGGTTGAGGCGCTGCGTCCCCGCGATGGTCTCCACCGCGATGTTCTCGTGCACCACCTGCTCGCGCACCCTGACGGCGCGGTGCACGGCCGACCGCACCTCGGGGCGCAGCGCGCGCAGCACCATGTTCGAGACGTTGACGTCGAGCGCCCCCGTCGAGGGCGCCAGGTACTTCCCCGTCGCGCCGGACAGGTACACGATGTCGCCCTGCTCGTTCACGACGACGCACGGCGGTCCGTAGCGCTCGAGCAGGCGCCGCTCGATGGTGCGCTCGATGCTCTGGTCGGGCGCCCAGGCGCCGCGGGAGGGCTCGCCGGCGCGCCGGTCCGCCCCGGTCCGCTCCGCGAAGGAGAGCCGCGGCGGCGCGTGCCCGGCGCCGCGCTTCTTCTGGAAGATGCGCCGCTTGCCGTCGACAGCGCGGAACAGCTCGCTCCGCTGCGACACGCTCTCCGCGGGGCCGAGGAGCAGGTGGCCCCCGTCCGCGAGCGCGTAGTGGAAGACCCCGAGCACCCGCTTCTGGAGCTCGCCTTCGAGGTAGATGAGGACATTGCGGCACGAGATCAGGTCGAGCCGCGAGAACGGCGGATCCTGGATGAGATCGTGCCGTGAGAAGACGCAGAGATCGCGGATCTCCTTGGCCACCGAGCGGGCGCCCCCCTCGTCGGGGACGAAGAAGCGCGCGAGCCGCTCGGGGGAGATGTGCTGCGTCGCCTCCTCGGGGTAGCGGCCTTGCCGGGCGATCTCGATGGCCTCGTCGTCCACGTCCGTGCCGAAGATCTGGACGCGCGGGGCCGCGGGCAGCGTCGCGATGTGCTCCATGAGGAGCATGGCGATCGTGTAGACCTCCTCTCCGGTGGCGCAGCCCGGCACCCAGACGCGGAGCTGGCCATCCGCCCCCCGGCCGGCGAGGAGCGCGGGCACGAGCTCCTGCCGCACCACCTCGAACGTCTCCGGGTCGCGGAAGAACTCGGTCACGCCGATGAGGAGGTCGCGGACGAGCTGCACGGGCTCGTCCGCCTCGCGCCCGAGCAGCGCCAGGTAGTCGGCGATGCTGGTCGCCCGCAGCACCCGGGCCCGGTGATGCACCCGCCGGAGCAGCGTCGTCCGCTTGTACTGGCGGAAGTCGTGGCCGGTGCGCTCGAGGAGCAGGGCGCAGATCTCCGGCAGCCGCTCGGCGAT
Source organism: Sorangium sp. So ce176 (assembly GCF_051519835.1). NCBI lineage: Bacteria > Pseudomonadati > Myxococcota > Polyangiales > Polyangiaceae > Sorangium > Sorangium sp. So ce176. The sequence continues at coordinate 4,853,745 of NZ_CP150371.1, read as the reverse complement.
CTCTTCCTCGACGAGGCGCGCGCGGTCGCCCTCCAGGACGAGGCGCCGCGCGTGCTCGAGCAGCGCGGCCGGCATGTCGCGGGGGGCGAGCACGTAGTGGACGAGCCCCGTCTCGATCGCGCGCCGCGGCATCTCCGGGTGGTGCGCCGTCGCCGGGAGCTGCGCGATCGTGAGCCCGCCGTGCTCCCGGACCGCCTTGAGCCCGACCACGCCGTCGAGCCCCGCCCCGGAGAGCACCACGGCCACCGCCCGCTGCTGGAAGTCCTCGGCGAGCGAGCGGAACAGCGCGTCGATCGCTGTGCGATGCCCCCGCGGATCCGCGAGCTCGCTCAGGCGGAAGACGCCGTCGTGGAAGGTCGTGGCGACGTTCGACGGCGTGACGTAGACGTGGTCGGGCTCGATCGGCAGCCCGTCCGCGGCCTCCTGCACGGGCATGGCCGTGTGGGGCGCGAGGAGCTGCCGCACCACGCCGGCGTGGTGCGGATCCAGGTGCACGAGCACGAAGGCGAGCCCGCTGTCGGGCGACATCGCCGACAGGAAGGTCCTGAAAGCCTCCAGGCCGTCCGCCGACGCCCCGAACGCGACGATGAGGCTGCCGGCCGAACGCGCCCGCGGTTGCGACCTGTCGCCCGTCCCCCCCTCGCGGCTCTCCTCGTGACTTCGCATCAAAGCGCTCCGACGCTTAGTACACGTCTGGGACAGCAGCCAGTGAACGTGCGCGCAAGGCAAGCTCGGCGGCGGAATAAGGAACCACCCGACCGCGATCTCATGCGGGCCCGCCTCACGGCAGCGTCGTTGTCGCGCGCGCGCCCATTCCCTTGCTGGGCGCGCGCTCGCGACGCTTCTCCTTGACAATTCACGCGATCTCCGCGTGCATAGCCGCCGAGCGGCTGAGCTGGCCGCCGGGACAGCGAGTTCTTCAATGGGCAGGTTTCTTGTCTTCTGGAAGGCGACGCCGGTCGCGGTGAAGGCCGTGGCGGTGTGCCTCGTGGTGGTCACGCTGGGCGCCGTGGTGCTCGTCGGGCGCTGCGCCGTCACGCAGACGCAGACGCAGCAGGCCGGGCCGGTGCTCGTGAGCGGCGCGGTGATCACGATCGACACGGCGCCCGCCGCGCCGCCGGGGGTCGTCGTGGTCGGGCAGGCGACGGACTTCGGCGGGCCCTTGACCGCGGGGGTGAACGCGCTGCGCGGCCTCGTGTACTTCGTGCCGAGCGGCACGTCGCACCTGCTGAACACAGCGTCTCTGCGCCCGGTCGCGGTGCTCTACACGTCGCGCCTCGACATCACGCCGCGCTCCTGGGAGAGCGGCTTCCCGGGCGTGCCCGGCGGCCGCAACGAGTGGTTCCAGCTCGCGTACGAGGGAGAGTTCGTGACCGCGCGCAGCGGAGCGCACCAGTTCGAGCTGCTCTCCGACGACGGCTCCAGGCTGTTCATCGACGATCACCTGGTGATCGAGAACGACGGCCGGCACCCTCCGGAGAGCGCGCAGGGCGCCGTGGTGCTCCAGCCGGGGAAGCACCGGATCCGGGTCGGGTACTTCCAGGGGCCGCGCTTCGAGATCGCGCTGCAGCTCTTCGTGACGCCCCCGCAGGGCGCGCGGCAGATCCTCGACATCTCCCGCGTGCTGTGAGCGCGCCGGGCCTCAGTCGCCGCGCTGCGCGAGCGTGAGCAGCGCCTTCACCTTCTTGTACGAGATATAGGGGTTGTCCTCGGTGCCCCCGAGATCGTCCTCGTCCTCGCCCGCGCCCTGGGCGCGGATCGGCATCCAGACGTAATCCGGGTGCAGCTCCTTGCCGTTGACCCCGTTGAGGATCGACGGGTTCTTGATCCACTCGCCGCCGAGGATCGTGAGGTTATCGTCGAGCTCGAGCACGTAGTGCAGCTCCGATACGGAGAGCGGCACGTTGCGCTGATCGGGCGGGAGGCGGAGCGTGTCGCCGGTGACCGAGTCGGAGATCATCCAGAACCGCCCCGCCACGCGGACGAAGCGCCGCGCGTTCGGGTTGAACCTGTAATTGAAGCAGTCGGCGCCGTGGTACGCGCCGCCGCACAGGAGCCGCGCGGCCTCCATCACGTTCACCTCCTCGATGACGTCGATCGAGAACTGCTTCACGGGGAAGCTCCACACCTCCACGTCCCAGGTGTGGTCGACGACGAACATGAGCCGCTGTCGCTCGGTCGACGCGCCGTTGAGCGGCTTCGCGCCGACCCCGAGCAGCCCGGTTATGGCGACGTGCATCGTGGCGGGGTTGAGATCGCGGCAGGCCGGGTCGATGGGCCTGCCGTAGACGTCGCGCATCGTGCGGTCGGCCCGCGTCTCGCAGCGGCGCCCCGAGAAGGTCACTGTGTCGCTGAAGTAGACCTCGCTCATCAGCGCCTCGATGTCCGCCATGCGGAAGAGCACGCAGTCGGTCTCCGCCGCGGCGCACTCGGTCACCTTGTCGTTGACGAGCTTCACCCGGACGTCGCGGCGTGGTCCGGCGCCCTCGGCGGCGACGTAGGCCGACCACCCGTTGCAGTGCCCCCACCAGTACTCCGGATAGACGCCCTGGTAGAGCCCGTGGTGCTGCAGCTCCCAGCGCGTCGCCGGGCCGGCCACGACCACCGCGGGCTGGATGTACGGCGGGTTGCGCAGGTACTGGGGCCTCCTGAGGTCGTCCATGCTCCACGTGGCGATGCTCCCGAGCGACTCGGGCTGCGCCGGATGGACGAGGAGGTCGTATTTCTCGACCGGAGAGAGGTTGTCCGGGTCGGAGGTCCGGTCGGAGTAGTTCTTGTTCAGCGAATTCCAGCGATCGGCGATGCCGTTCTGTCGCTGCGGCCACCAGTTGGAGGCGAACGCGCTCGTCTGCGCCTCGCCTTGGCGGAGCGTCGTGTCGAGCTGGAGCATGGATCCCTGGAGATCGGGGTGCAGGAACGAGGGCGAGTTCGCGCCGTCGATCGCCTCGCGGCCGCCGTTCGTCGGGAGGAGGAGCTGGTGGGAGCCGCCGAGGATCTGGCCGGTCTCGGGCGAGAAGCCGAGCACGTAGGGCACGGACCCGCCTTCGATGAACCGGAAGGTCGAGCCGTTCACGCTGCCCTCCGCGACAGCGACGCTCTCTGCCGGCGTCGGGTCCAGCTCCGCGCAGCCCAGGACCAGAAACATCGAGCTCACGAGGCTCGCCCTCATCCGCGTCTTCATCGCTGATCCCCCCGGAGGCCGACCACCGCCGCCCCGGGGGGCGCTCTCTGCAGACGCCGCGCCACCGGGCTCGGCAGCAAAGAGCGCAGCCATTGCACGCGCGGTGGAGCTCCGCGGAGCGCTTCGCTCGCTCACCGGGCGCCGATACGCCAGAGCACGACCTTCACGGTGTCGATGAGGATGGAGATGTCGAACCAGAGCGAGAAGCTCTTCATGTAATAGAGATCGTACTGGAGCTTCTCCAGCGCGTCCTCGGCGGACGCGCCGTAACGGCATCGCACCTGCGCATGTCCCGTCACTCCCGGCTTCACGCAGAGCCGCTGCCGGAAGAAGGGAATCTGCTTCTCGAGCGCCTCGATGAACTCGGGGCGCTCGGGCCTCGGCCCCACCATGCTCATCTCTCCGACGAGCACGTTCCAGAGCTGCGGCAGCTCGTCGAGCCGCGTCTTCCGGATGAACCGCCCCACCCGGGTCACGCGCGGATCGTTCTCGACGGCCCACGCGGCCCCGTTCTTCTCGGCGTCGGTCCTCATCGATCGGAATTTGTGGATCCTGAACGGCCGCCCGAGGGCGCCTGTCCGGATCTGCGAGTAGAGCGCAGGACCGCTGGAGTCGAGCTTCACCGCGATCGCCGTGAGCGCCATCAGCGGCACCGCCAGCGCGAGCCCCGCGGCAGCGCACACGACGTCGAAGATCCGCTTGGCGACGAGCGTCCGCCGCCGCACGCCGAACCCGTGAGCGAAGATGATCTGGCTCGGCTTCAGCTCGCGCACGAAGATCTTGCCGGTCACGCGCTCGTAGAAGTCGATGCCCTCCTCGATCTCGACGCCGCGGAACTTCAGCTCGAGCAGCTCCTCGAGCGGGAGGGCGGCGCGACGGTCGGAGGTCGCCACGATCACGGTCGCCACGCCGCGCTGATCGACGAGGCGCCGGAGATCTCGATATCTCCCCGCGACGTCGGGCGCGTCGATCGGCTCCTCGTCGCGGACGAGCCGGCCCGCGAGCCGCAGCCCGAGGATCTCGCCGTCCTTCTGGATGAGGCCCGCGCACGAGCGGGCGAGCTCGCCCGAGCCGAGCACGACGGCGAGCTTGCAGAAGCTCTCGCTCCTCAGCACCCGGCTGCACGCCGCGCGCCACGCCGGGAGCACGAGCGCCGCCGCCCCGAGCGATATCAGGAGCACCCGGTCGCCCACCTCCACGTCCGGCACGATCCAGAACGCGAGCCACAGCACGGCCGCCGCCACGCCGAGCGCCCGGAACGTGGTCAGGAACAGCGCGCGCGCCCTCAGCGGCTCGGGCCCGTAGACGCCGTGATAATAAAGCGACGTCAGCGCGACGAGCGAGATGCTCAGCGTCCGCCCGAAGCGCTCTCCATCGAGCGCGTGCTCCCAGCCCACGAGCACGCCCGGCGCGCAGCACACCAGAAGCGACAGCAGGCTGGCCTCGACAAACCACACCATGGCCCGGCGTGGCGACCGGAACAGCTCCAGCATCGTCCCTCCCCTCGTCGGCCCCAGGCGGTCGCGCGTCACGGCGCATCGCCTCTGACGGGGCACACACGGTTGTAGTTGAGCCCACATTAGAGCAGGCCGGAGCACAACGCCAGATGCCTCCGACGAATCTCGTTTCATGTCGGCGGACTGGACCGCAGCGCGCGGCGCCGGACGCGGCGAAATCGGCGCGGTCGCCGCCGGCCGCGCCGGTTATGTGCGGGCTGTCACGGACAAGCGTCGTGGCGAGTCGCGGCGCCGGGACGCCACCGACGGACTGCGTGCGTCGATCCCGCAGCGCAGCTCAGGCCTCGCAATGAGTCGCCGTGCGGCGGGCGCGTCGCTCCTGGACGGAGGGCGCCTCGCGTGGCGAGCGGAGAGGGGTTATGGCCGGGCGCCTGGCGGCGGCGCTTCGCCCTGCGCGGAGCGCGCGGGCGCGCTGGCTCGCTCGGGGCGCGCGAGCGGCGGCTCGTCCGACGCCTCGCCGGCGACGCCGCCGCTGTCGTCGCGGTCGCGGCCCGGCTCTGGCGCCTGCCAGCGGCCGGACGGCATCCCCTGGATCATCGCCTGGCGGCGCTCGTCGTCCCAGGCGCCGTCGGGATCGCGGCGCAGGGTCCGGTGCCGGTCCGTCGACAGCGTCCCCGAGATCCCGGCGCTCACGATGCTCCTGAGCGAGCCGCCGGCCTCGCCTGCGCGCGGCGCCGGATCGAGCGCTGCGCGGACGTACTCCAGATCGACGCCGCCGCGCAGCGCGATCCCGCGCGCGCGCGTCAGCGGATAGGCGATCTCCGCGCCGGCGAGCGCCGTGATCGTGGACAGCGACCCTTCCCTGGACGGCGCCGGCGAGCCGGGGGCGAGGTGGAGCGGCGGGCTCGCGGCGACGGGGGCGCTGCCGGACGAGAGGCGGGCGACGCCTGTCACGACGATGTCGCGGGTCGCGCCCCCCCGCAGGGGCCGGAAGCTCGCTTCGACGGACGCCTCGTGCTCGTGCCCGAACCCGATCCTCGGCCCGAGCGACGTGTACGCGTACGCATACCCCGCCGTCAGCCGGTAGCGCTCGGCCACGTAGGTGAGCCCGGCCCGCGCCGTGGGCGCGATCACCGCGTCGCGCGACGCCAGCACGGGCGGCGGGCTCGCGACGGTGACGCCGCCGGAGACGCGCGTCGAGAGGTTCCGCGTGAGCTCGTGGGACTCGGAGAGCAGCGCCGCGCCCGCGTGGACGCGCGCCGCGCCGCGGGTGAGCTCGGTGTCGAGCAGCGCATGGTAATACTGCGTGACCTCGTACCGGAGCTCGGGTGTCAGCGTGTCGAGCGGGCCGACATCGATCGAGGTGCGCACCTCGGCGCGCCCCGTGTGCGCGTCGACCCCGACAGCGGCCGGGTCGTCGCCCGAGAGCGCGCCCGCCTGCTCGTAGCCGGCCCCGACGCGCACCGCGGCGCGCCGCGACGTTGTGATGGACAGGGCCGGTCCGCCGGAGAGCGTGTATTGCAGGCGATTGCCGAACAGGAACGGATCGCGCGCCGCGAGCGCATCGTCAGCGCGCACGCCGAGCCGCGTCGCGAGGTAGCCGGCCGCCGCCATCGAGAGATCCGCGACCGGCGAGATCGCCCAGCCCGCTCCCCCGCCGAGCCGCGCCGAGGCGCTGTCGGACGGCGCGGCGCGGGCCGAGCCGAGCGAGACCTGAAAGACCCGCTCATAGCTCCCGTCGAGGCCGAAGCCATAGCGCGACACGGCGCCTCGAAGCGAGCCCTCGACCGATCCCTGGACACCCGCCATCAGCGCGCCCGTGCCCACGTCCCTGACGTTCGACGCCACGCTCTGCTCCACCGCCGCCCGCGCCGTCACGTCGGAGTCCCACATCGGCAAGACGAACCAGAACACGCGCCCCCTCTCTGCCGAGCGGCAGGGCCCGCGGCACGGAGCGACCCGCTGCGTCGCCCTCCCCTCCCCGGCAGCGCGCCCGGCCCCCGGAGCCTCCCACGCTCGATGATGTTTGCAACATCACAAATCTGACCTCGGCACGCAGCCTGCGGCCCGACGCTGCGCCGGCCGCGGCACCAGGGACGCTCCCGCGCGGGCGAGGCCGGATCTCGGCGACAGCTCGGGAAGCGGGGACGTGCGCGCACAGGGCGGGACGTACCCCGGAGTCCACCTCTCTCCCGCTGGGGGCGGCCGAGAACCAAGTGATGTTTCTCACACTGGAAATGTCTGGTGTGGAGGTGATGGCATGGACGAGGAACGCAGGACGAGGCCGCTGCGCGTTCTCTGGGTGACGCGCATCTTTCCGAACCGGGTTGAGCCGCTGTCGTGCGCGTTCCAGCGGCAGCAGCTCGCGGCGCTGTCGCGCCGCTGCGCGGTGGAGGTGCTCGCGGCGATCCCGTACCACCCGGGCGTGTCGCTCCTCGGCGAGCGCACGCGCCCCGGGCGCCTCGCGGCGGTGCCCGCGCGCGACGAGATCGACGGGGTCCCGGTGGTCCACGCGCGCGCGCCGTACCTCCCGGGGGCGGGCCGCGTGCTGGCGCCCGTGAACGCGCCGCTCTACCTGGCGGGGCTCCTGCCGCACGTGCCGCGGCTGCGCGGGCGGTTCGACGTGGTGCTGGGCGCATGGCTCTACCCCGACGCCTGCGCCGCGGGGCTGCTCGCCAGGATGCTCGGCCTGCCCTACGCGGTGAAGGCCCACGGCACGGACGTGAACGTCGTCGCCCGCTGGCGCTCGGTGCGCCCGCTCGTCGGCGGCGCGCTCCGGTCCGCCGCGTACTCCATCGGCGTGAGCCGGCCGATGGTCGAGGCGCTCGTGGCGCTCGGCGCCCCGGAGGAGCGCGCTGTCCTCGTCCGGAACGGGGTCGACCGCGCGCTCTTCCGCCCGGCCGACCGGCGCGCGGCCCGGCGCGAGCTCGGGCTCCCGGAGCGCGGGCGCGTTGTGACGTTCGTCGGGCACGTCAGCCGGGAGAAGGGCATCCACGAGCTGCTGCGCGCCTTCGAGGCGCTCGGCGGGGACGGCGGGGGGGCCGAGCCGGTCCACCTCGTCGTCGTCGGCGATGGCCCGGTGCGGATCGCTGTCGAGCAGGCCTCGGCGCGGCGCGAGCGCGCGCGCCGGGCGAGCGACGGGCGCGACGGGCGCGGGCGGATCATCGTGGCCGGGGCGCGGCCGCTCGCCGAGGTCGCGCGCTACCTCGCCGCGACCGACCTGCTGGCGCTGCCGAGCTGGGCGGAGGGCACCCCGAACGTCGTGCTCGAGGCGCTCGCCTCCGCGCGGCCCGTGGTGGCGACGAGCGTGGGGGGCATCCCGGATGTGGTGGAGTCCGGCCGCACCGGCCTGCTCGTGCCGCCGCGCGACGCCGGCGCGCTCCGCGAGGCGCTCCGCGAGGCGCTCGCGCGGACCTGGGACGAGCGCGCGTTCGTCGAGGCGGCGCCGCCGTCGTGGGAGGAGAGCGCCGAGGCGCTGCGGCGGGTGCTCGCGCGGGCGGCGTTCGGGCCAGCGCTGCGGGTCGCCGCGTAGGCCTGGGCGCGAGCGGCGCGTCCGCTGTCGACGCGCTCGCGCGGCGATTCAACCCCAGGCGATCGACCAGGTGCACCGCGGCGACCCCCGGTGCCTGCACGCCGTGTGCTCGACCGCGATGCGCCGGCTGCCCGAGAGCGCGAGGCCCGCCTCGATCCAGCCCGAGATCCCCTGGCTGCACATGTAGAGCGGCAGACCGCCGCCCATGAGCGTGGCCGTCCCCGCGACATCGCTGGTCGCCTTCACGGTGAAGTCGCCGTATTTGAAATACGTCCTGTACACGAGGCCAAAGCGCTTGAAGAGCAGCGACGGCGAGCCCACCATCGTCTTGTAGACGGTCGTCAGATCGTTCCGGGCGATGTCCGCGCCGAAGTGGCGCATCTTCTCCATCCTGCCGGCAAACAGCCCGTTCAGGAGCGCGCAGTCGAGCTCGATGAGCGGCCCCAGGTCGTTCCAGGTCGAGGGCATCGGCGGATCATCGAGGTAGCGGGCCGCCTGCGGCGAGACCCGACGGCTCAGCTCCGCCACGACCCGCTCGCCATAGTTCTGCCTCAAGGCCAGGGCGCGGGCGCTGATCAGGGTGCCTTTCACGAGGTTGCCCTCGCCGAGGATCCGCGGGTCGCCCAGGAACGGGGCGAAGTCTGGCGCAAGCATGCTGGGGAGCGCTCCCATCTTCTCCGAGTATAGCGGCGGCTTCGCTTCGGTGTGTGACAGAATCGCGTCTTCCCCTCCTTTATGACAGAGCGTTTTTCACACGCTTCACACGCTTCATACGCTTCACACGCCCCGTCTGTGGAGACGGACGCGCCGCGTCGCGTCGCTGTCTCTGGTCCTGCGCTTGAATCGCACTCGAATTTCGACGGCATGACCGCGCTTTCCCTGTGTCGCGCCGGCGAGCACCGTCGCCCAGCGCGCGGCCGCGCCAGGCTCGTCGAGCGTTATGCGCCGCGTCGAGCGCGTCGCGCCCCCGCGCAGGAAACCGACGCCGTCGGCGCGCTCTGCCGTGGACGCAGGGCGCTTTCCGGGGGACGCGCGGCGCCCGCATGCGCTCGGCACGATGCGTGCTAATCCGCGTCGGCCGACGTCGACCCACGTCGGCCGGCGTGGCTGTCCACGCCGAGCAACAACGAGAGACAGCATGCGACCGATTCAAACCATCCTCCTCACCGCGGTGCTCTCCTTGTGCCTTGTCGGAGCGGCGACGCGCGCCGACGCAGCGCCCGTCACCGGTCACCCGCGACTCTGGCTCACGAAAGACCACCTCCCCAGGCTGCGCGGCTGGGCGGCCGACAGCCGCAACCGCATGTACAAGGAGGCCATGCTGCCCGCGCTCCAGGGCGCGATCGCGGCGTACGAGGCCCGCTTCTACCCGAATGGCCGCCCCAACCCGACATGGCCAGACGGCGGCACCAACGCCTACGTGCAGTATCCGACCGAGGCGTATGCGGAGTTCTTCGCCTTCATGTCGCTCATCGATCCGGACGTCGCGGCGCGGCCGACGCACGCTGTCAGGGCGCGCAACCTGCTGATGTACGCGATCGAGGAGGCGAGCAAGGGACGCGCCGACGGAAAGCCGTTCCGCGGCGCCGGGTTCGCGACCGGCGATCGCTCGCGCTGGTGGGGTGAAGGTTTCCCGCTCACGGTGGACTGGATCTACGGCGCGACGGACGCGGGCGGCCGTCCCGTCCTCACCGCCGGCGACAAGGCCAAGGTACGGCAGGTCTTCCTCCGGTGGATCGACGACAACCTCAAGGCCGCCACGGCGGGCAACGAGCACCCCCACCCGATCGGCGTCATGAACGATCGGGCCCTGCTCCGCGATCCGCTCCAGCTCCGGTGGGCGGCGAACAACTTCTATCTCGGCCACCTGCGCCAGGTCACGCTGATGTCGCTCGCGCTCGACGACGCGGACGACCGCCCGATCGATCCGAGCGCCCCGCCGGAGGCGCTCGGCAACACGCTGCGCAGCTACCGCGCGAACGCGACAGGCGCCTGGCTCTACCAGGCCTTCTCCATCTTCGAGGCCCCCGAGATCGCGGCCAAGGCGCTCGGGGTCCCGCCCGACGGGCTCGGGGTGGCCAGCGGCGGCCTGCCCGTGGAGGGCTTCCTCTACGGCGGCGGCCTCGCGAGCCTCCACCAGGCGCTCCTCGCGCTCCACACGTCAGGTCACGCCACGCGCGCGCTCGCAGGTCCGCAGGTCGGGCTGCTGGGCAGCGGGTACTGGGACCGGTTCACGGACGGGTTCCTGCACTCGATCGCGCCGGCCCCGACCACGTACCCGTCGAGGAGCGATCTCGGCCCCGTCTACGAGGCGGCGAACTACGGCGACACCCTGCGCCTCTGGGTCGAGCCGCGCTTCACCGAGGTGTTCGGCTCGCTGGGCGTCTACGACCAGCTCACGGGCAACACAGCGCGACTCCAGCGGTCGCGCTGGATCGTGGCCAACGCGTTCGAGGGCGGCGCGCCCCAGCTCTACGCGCGCACGTCGAAGGTCTGGGGCTCGCCCACCCCGAGCCGCGCCATCCTGAGCTTCATGCTCTTCGACCCGGCCGCGCCGCTCCCGCAGGACCCTCGCCCCGCGATGCCCACCGCCTTCTTCGAGCGGGCGCCGGGCCGCGGCGCCGTCCTCGCGCGCACGGACTGGACGAAGAGCGCGACGTGGTTCACCTGGCGGTGCGGCTGGGTCACCATCAATCACCAGCTCGGCGACTGCAACCAGTTCGAGCTCTACCGGAAGGGAGAGTGGCTGACCAAGGAGCACACGAGCTACTCGAACAACCTCATCGGGGCCGCGGTCGACTACCACAACACGCTGTCGCTCCAGAACGACAAGCCGTCGCAGATTCGCTGGTACGAGAAGGAGATCGTCGCGCGCGGCGGCCAGTGGCGCGAGGGGCGCGCCGCCGGCGATCCGACGGCGCGCATGAGCCGGGGCGCGGGGTACGTGTTCGCGGAGGGGATCGCGACGGATCTCTACAACACCCGCCAGAACGCCTGGGTGCCCGCGGACGTCGCGCGCGACATCGTCCACGCGAGCCGGTCGATCGTGTGGCTGGAGCCCGATCACGTCGTCGTCTACGACCGCGCCGCGTCGCGCACCGCCGGCCGGTTCAAGCGGTTCAACCTGATGACGACAGCGGCGCCGCAGATCGCGGGCCGGACGGCCAGCGCCGTCACCCCGCGAGGGCAGAAGCTGTTCGTCCAGAGCCTCCTGCCGCGGAACGCCACCATGAAGGCCGCGCCGGTCGAGGACGTCGACGACCGCGCGCAGATGGAGCCGACGACCCACCGCCTCGTCGTCGAGGACCCCGCCGGCCCCGCGGACGTCCGCTTCCTCCACGTGCTGCAAGGCGCGGACGCCGGCGCGACCATGGACGCGGCCGTGCGGATCGAGGGCGGCCAGGGCGCCGGCTTCGAGGGCGCGCTGGTGGCCGGCCGGGCCGTCCTCTTCCGCTCGACGCTGCAGGCCAGCTCGGGCCCGCAGGCCAGCCTGGCGCCGCTGTCCTATCAGGTGCCCGCCTCGACGCGCCGGCACGTGATCACCGGCCTGCAGCCGAGGGCCGGCTACGACGTCGTCGTCGCCCCCCGGGGCGCGAGCCTGGAGGTCCGCGTCACGCCGGGCAGGGCCCACACAACGGACGACGCGGGCGTGCTCGCGTTCGGGGCGCCGTAGCGGCGCCCCGGGGAGGCCGGCGTGACGGGATCGGGATCGCCGGCGCGGCGATCCCCTTCATGCCGGCCGGGAGAAGACCTTGTCGAGCTCCTCCTTGCCGAGCACCGGCGCCCACGGCAGGAGCTCGTACTGCGCCACCCCCTTCTGCGTGAAGGGGTCGCTGTCCCGGATCTGATCCAGCGTCGCCACGACCGCCTCGTCCGGGACCCGGAGCAGGAGCGCGCCGCCGTGGCGGGGATCGAACGGTCCTGACGCGAGCAGCGTGCCCTGATCGAGGAGCCGCTTCAGGTAGGCGCGGTGCTCGTCGACGACCTTCAGCACCTCGTCGAGCGGCCGCCGGTAACGAATGATCGCAATCGCGTACATGATTCCTCCGCGCGCGACCTTACCTCCTCCTCGCCGCGGCACGGCAACGATCCCGCGCGCCGGCGCGCCGCCGTCCCGCGCAGCGGCGCCGCCATGCCGCGCAGGCCGCGGCGGACGAGGCGCGGCGGTGCCGGGCGGGGAGGCTCGTGGACCGTCGTCGCACGCACCCCTTTCCCTTCGCGCCTCCGTCTGGCAGTGTGCGCGCCCTCCGCTGGAGACACCTGTATGGCGCGACCCCCGAAAGCAGCACCTGCTCCCGTTCTCCCGTCCTCGCCTGCCGCCGCGCTCGCGGCGTACGGCCGCGTTGAGCCGAAGCTCCTCGAGCTCGGCCCCGAGGACCTCGTGACCGTCTACGTCGAGGTCCCCAGGGCCGTGAGCTCCGTGCTCTCCGCCCTGCCCCACCTGCGCGAGCTCCGCGACGAGATCGTCCGCGATCTCCCGCACCACCCGATCGACATGCTGGATGAGCTCGAGGACTACGCCCTCGCGGCCTGGTACGCCGACCTCCTCTACAGCACGCCCGCGACCGAGCTCGACGCGAAGAAGCTCACCGAGGAGGCGGGCACGCTGCGCGAGGGGCTCCTCGTCGCGGCCGAGGCCCTCGCTTACCGCAACCTGCTCGACAAGCAGCGCGTCGCCGACATCCGCAAGGGCAAGGGCCACACGGATCTCGCGAGCGATCTCATCGCCCTCGCCGAGCTCTTCCGCGGCTCCTGGGACAAGGTCCGCGCGAAGACAGCGGTCGAGGACGCGGAGCTCGAGCGCGCCGCGGACCTCGGCGTGCGCCTGCTCGCCGCGCTCGCGGCGAGGCCCGGCAAGGGCTCGTCCGCGGCGCCGAAGATCACCGACGCCGCCGATCGCCGCGCCCGCGCGATCTCCCTGGTCGCCAAGGCCTACGAGGAGTGCCGCCGCGCCGTCGCCTACCTGCGCTGGCACGAGGGCGGCGACGGCGACCTGGCCCCGTCGCTCCTGCAGAAGCCGCGCGGCCGCCGCCCGAACGCCGAGAAGGCCGCCGCCGCGGCCGCGGCCGGCGCTTCCTCCGAGGCGCCGGCGAAGCTGCCCGCCGACGAGGAGGGCTCGGCGGCCGCCGACGGCGCGCTCTCGTCGGCCGAGCCGGCGAACGACGCGGAGCCCGTCGCCAACGCCTGACCCTCGCGCGCGTCGCGGCACCGCGCGACGCGGCGACGCGACGCGCGGAGGAAGCGGAGCGGCCGTCCAGCCCTCCGTCACCTCCGCGCCCCCGCCCCCCGGGTCACCGGTTCCGGCTCGACTCCTCGATGAGCTCGACCTTGTAGCCGTCCGGATCCTCGACGAACGCGATCACCGTCTTGCCGTGCTTCATCGGGCCCGGCTCGCGCGTGATCTTCCCGCCCGCGGCGCGGATGCGGTCGCAGGCCGCGTGGATGTCGTCCACGCCGAGCGCGATGTGGCCGTACGCCGTGCCGAGCTCGTATTTCTCGACGCCCCAGTTGTGCGTGAGCTCGAGCTCCGCGTGCTCCGGGTTCCTCCCGTAGCCGAGGAAGCACAGCGTGAACTTGCCCTCGGGGTAGTCCTGCCGCGACAGGAGCTCCATCCCGAGCACGTCCCTGTAGAAGCCGATCGAGCGCTCGAGATCGCCGACCCGCAGCATCGTGTGCAAGATCCTCATGCCGACTCTGTCTCCTCCTGAGGCCTCCGCGTCCGCGCGGCGCTCAGCCGTAACGCACCGAGATGATCTCCATCTCCGCCTCGCCCGCCGGCCGGCGGACAGTGATCACGTCGCCCGCGCGCCTGCCGAGGAGCGACCGGCCGACAGGCGAGCGCCAGCTGATGCGCCCGACCGCGCTGTCGATCTCGTCCTCACCCACGATCTGGTAGGTGTGGCGCGCGCCTTCCTCGTCCTCGATCTCGACCTTCGCCCCGAAGAAGACCTTGTCGCCGCGCTGCTCGGACGGATCGACAACGACGGCCTTCTCCAGCCGCTTGGTCAGGTAGTGCATCCGCCTGTCGATCTCGCGCAGCTTCTTCTTGCCGTAGATGTACTCGGCGTTCTCGGACCTGTCGCCCTGCGCCGCCGCGTCGGCGACCTCCTGGACGATGCGCGGCCGCTCGACGGAGCGGAGCCGCGCGAGCTCCTCGGACAGCTTCCTGGCCCCGCTGGGCGTGATGTAAGCCGGGTCGGACATGGTTCGATGGCGACGGAGCCTACGCCGCGCCGCCCGGCAGATCCACCGCCGTCGCGCCCGGCGCGGGGGCGCCCCGAGCGCTCCAGGGAACGCCCCGATCTCCCCGGATCTCCACGGGATAGCCGCCGCGTCGCGGACGCATGTTGACGCGACGCGGCGGCATGCTAGGCGAATGAAGAACTATGCCGCGGCTGCGCGGAAGACCGGGAGGAGACCCGGCTGCCAGCGCCTGGCGCCGCGGCGACGAGGAGGTCTCCCATGTCGAATGCCCAAACCCACCAGAACCGCTACAAGGCTGACCTCCGCGAGATCCGCTTCCTCCTGTTCGAGCAGTTCCGTCTGGACGAGCTGCTAGGCAGCGCGCCCTACGACGCGTGGGGTCGCGACGAGGTCTCGATGGTGGTCGACGAGGCCTACAAGTTCGCGTGCGAGGTCTTCGGCCCGCTCAACGCGGTCGGCGATCGGGTCGGCTGTCGCATCGAGGCGGGGCAGGTCAAGACCCCGCCGGGGTTCAAGGACGCGTGGGACAAGCTGTACGAGGCCGGGTGGAAGTCGGTCTCTGTCTCGCCGACCTACGACGGCCAGGGCGGCCCGTTCACGCTCTACACGGTGGTCGAGGAGTTCCTCTGCGGCGCGAACGCGGCGCTCAACATGTACCCCGGGCTCACGTACGGGGCGGCGGAGGTGATCGAGCACTTCGGGACGCCGCGGCAGCGCGACATTTACCTGAAGCGCATGTACGGCGGGCAGTGGAGCGGGACGATGTGCCTGACCGAGCCGCAGGCGGGCTCGGACGTCGGCTCGTCGCGCACGAGCGCGGTGAAGCAGAAGGACGGCAAGTACCTCCTCCGCGGCACGAAGATCTTCATCTCGGGAGGCGACCAGGACCTCACCGAGAACGTCGTGCACCTCGTGCTCGCGCGCGTCGAGGGCGCGCCCCCCGGCACCAAGGGGCTCAGCCTCTTCGTCGTGCCGAAGTTCCGGGTGAACGACGACGGCACGCTCGGCGAGCCGAACGACGTCCTCGTCGGCAACATCGAGCACAAGATGGGGATCAACGGGTCGTCGACGTGCGTGCTCAACTTCGGCGAGAACGACGGCTGCCTCGGGGAGCTCGTCGGCACCGTCGAGCACCAGGGCATGCCGCAGATGTTCCGGATGATGAACGGCGCGCGCATCTCCGTCGGCCTGCAGGGCGTGTCGGTCGCGTCCTCGGCGTACCTGAACGCGCTCGACTACGCGAAGGATCGCAAGCAGGGCTCGTCGATCCTCCAGTGGAAGGACGCGACCGCGCCGCGCGTGCCGATCGTCGATCACCCGGACGTGCGGCGGATGCTGCTCGACATGAAGAGCCGCGTGGAGGGCATCCGCGCGCTCATCATCAAGCTCGCGCGCCACCAGGACGCCGTCGCCGTCTACCAGGGCAAGGACGACCGCGCGGCCGCCTACAACCAGGGCCAGGTCGACCTGCTCGTGCCGCTCGTGAAGGCCTACTCGTCCGACCAGGCGTTCCGCGTCTGCGAGACGGCGATCCAGACCTTCGGCGGCGCCGGGTACACGAAGGACTACCCGGTCGAGCAGTACTGCCGCGACGCGAAGGTCTTCTCGATCTACGAGGGCACGAACCACATCCAGGCGATGGACCTCGTCGGGCGCAAGCTCGGCCAGGCCGGCGGCGCCAACCTGCAGGCCTTCCTGAACGACGTGGCCGAGTTCGTGAAGGCGCACGAGAAGCACCCCGTCCTCGCCGCGAGCGTGAAGGAGCTCCGCGAGGCGCACGAGGCCGTCGCGGGCACCGCCATGCGGCTGCTCTCGTGGTTCCAGATGGGCAAGATGCCCATGGTGCCGCTCGCCGCGAACCGCTTCCTCGAGATGATGAGCGAGCTCGCGATCGGCTGGCTCCTGCTCGACGGCGCGGTCATCGCGCTCAAGGCGCTGGAGGGCCTCCCGGCCGGCGACGCGGGCGCGAAGGACCGCGCGTTCTACGAGGGCAAGAAGCACGCGGCCCTCTACTTCGCGGCCAACGTGCTGCCGCACGCGAAGTTCTCCGCCGAGCTGCTCGGCCGCGAGGACTCTTCCGCGCTCGACATCCCTGTCGACGCGTTCGCGACCGTCTGAGCGCCCGCCCCCCTCCCTTCCCCGAGCCGCGCCCGGCCCCTCCTCCAGGTGGGGCCGCGGCGCGCGGGCTCACTCCGGGACGGTGAGCCGCTCGGCCAGGTCCCGGAGCGGCACCGGCATGGTCGGGTCGCGCGACACGGCCATGATCTCGGCGCGGAGCGCGCGCGCCTCCGTCAGCCGGAGCCACGAGAGGGCGAGCCGCGTCATGCTCGGCAGGCCCCTCGCGAGCACCGCCCGGACGACGTCGGCCGCGGGGAACGAGAAGGCGACCTCCTCGGGCGGCAGGCCCGCGGCCCGGGCGGCCTCCTCGATGCTCGCGTCGAAGTCGTCCCGCTTCGACTCCAGCACCTCGAAGACGATCGGCCCGCCGCTGTCGGGCGCGAAGGCCTGAGCCGGCCCGCCGCCTTCGGGCGCGAAGACCCAGGCCGCCGCGCTGTCGAGCCCGATCCGCGTGCCCGACTCGAGCGTGACGAGCGGGAGGAAGCGGCCGCCCTCGCTCGGCTCTCCGCCGCCGCCCTCGAGCAGCTCGCGCACGAGGTCCCTCAGGCCCGCGCTCATCGCGTTCGCGCTCATGGAGCCATGTTCTCACGAAAGCCGGGGCGGCGGGCAACTCGTCCGACGCGCCCCCGCCAGGGCGCGCCGCCGCCGTAGCTGCATGCGTGCATACGCGTGCGCGCGCATACGCATACGCATACGCATACGCATACGCATACGCGCGCGCACGCGTATGCGCGTGAGGCCGTATCCCGCGATGGGCGCGCCCGTGGCGCGGCGAGCAGGCGCGGAGATCAGGTCACCAGGGACACCGCACGTCGCTTTGGCTGGAAAACGCGCCGCGCCGGCCGGAATAAGGCCAGATCGCGCGGGACACGGCATGTCGCTTTGCCACGTCGCTTTGGTTGGAAAAGGCGCCGCGCCGGCCGGAATAAGAATAGTATGGGATTTCAATTCAAACACGACGCGGTGGTACTGGTAGGCTTCATCGCTGTTGCGACGGCGGCGACGAGCGGTTGCGCGGCGGACGAGATGGGGAACGGCGCCCTGGGGGGGTACACCGAAGATGAGTTTCCCGACTCGGCCTGTGTGCCGAGCAAGAACATCGAGGGGGTCGACCCGGCGTGCGGCGTCTGGGTCGACGCGAGGGCCGGCGACGACGGCAACGCCGGGATCCCGAGCGCGCCGCTGCAGACGATCGCCAAGGCGCTGGAGCTCGCCTGGCACCAGGGAAAGCGCGTCTATCTCTGCGCCCAGGAGTTCGAGGAGTCGGTGCTCGTGCCCGGAGGAATCGAGATCTACGGCGGCCTCCATTGCAACGACAAGTGGCGCTGGAACGGCGAAGCGGAGAAGACCACGATCACCGCGCCCGAGGGCGAGACGCCGCTCTCGTTCCACGGCGGCAACGGCGCCGTTGTGCTCGAGGACCTGCACGTCATCGCGCGCTCGATCCTGCCGAGCCACACGGAGCTGGCGGGCCGCTCGTCGATCGCGCTGAACACCTCGGGCATCCCGCTCTACATCCGGCGGAGCACGATCGAGGCGGGCGACGGGGCGCCCGGCGCGCCGGGGGACGCGTTCGTGAACGACGCTGCCGAGTCGGGGAAATCCGGCAACTTCGGCAACGCCGCATGCACGTCCGCGACGGTGCTCGGCGGCACCCCGGTGAGCAACACCTGCGGCACGCCCGACGATCGCTCGGACGACTCGCGCGGCGGCACCGGGGGAACGGGCGGGATCGCGTCCGGCAATGACGGGACCAACGGGGTGCCGGGCGAGTCGATGAACGGCGGGAAGGGCGAGGCCGCGTCGCGTAGCTGCACGGCCGGCGGGGACGGCGAGGACGGGGCGAACGGCGTCCCGGGCGCGGGGGCGATCGGCTTCGGCTGGCTGTTCCTAGATGGCTATACGGGCCCTCCTGCCGGCAACGGCGCGCCGGGGAAGCCTGGACAGGGCGGCGGCGGGGGCGGCGGCGGCAAGGGCGGGATGGGCGCGCTGATGTGCCCCTTCGCGAACTCGGCGGGCGGCGCGGGCGGCGGCTCGGGGGGCGCGGGCGGCTGCGGCGGGCTCGGCGGCCTCGGCGGAGGCGCCGGCGGGGCGAGCATCGCCGTGTTCGCGGGCAGCGCGACGGCGCACTTCGACGACGTGGTGCTGAAGACCGGCCGCGGCGGCGACGGCGGAGACGGGGGCAAGGGCCAGGAGGGCGGCGAGGGCGGCCCGGGCGGGTCGGGCGGCATCCTGGGCAAAGCCAGCGAGCTGAGCTCCGCCTGCGCGGGAGGCCACGGCGGCAAGGGCGGCAACGGCGGCAACGGCGGCGGCGGGCTCGGTGGCCACTCGATCGCCGTGGCGTTCGCTGTCAGGGTGCCCGACCTCAAGAACACGACGATCGAGCTCGGCGAGGCCGGCGTCGGAGGGCTCGGGGGCGGGACCGCGTACAACGGCGGGGACGGCGTGACGGCCGAGATCTACGACATCGAGCAGGATATCGGGCAATAGCGCGGCGCAGCGGTCCGCCCGACGGCGCCTAATCCGGCGCAGGCGCCGCGGGCCAGCTCCTGTCTTCCTGCATGCAGCGGAGCTGCGTCACGCGCCGCCCGGCCGCGGTGGTCACCGCGATCTCCTTGATGGGCGTCTCGCGCCGCGCGCGCCGGCTCAGCTTCTCGACAACGAGGAAGCCCTCCCGCTCGCCCGCGAGGAGGAGGAACTCGTCGAACAGATCCACGTGCGCGCCGCGCGCGCCATCCTCGGCCGTCGCGATGCGCCGCTGCGTGGCGACGCCGATCGCCAGCGTATCGCCCCGCGCGCGCACCACCATCGCCGGATCGAGCCCGCGCTGGCTCTCGTCGGGCACCGTCCAGATCTCCGCGGCGCCTGCCTCGGAGAGGCGCCGCTTCATGTAGTAAAAAGCCGACTCGAGGGTGCTGTTCCGGTACGGGACCGCCCTCGACTCCATCGGATCGACGTGGTTCCGCCAGAACGCGATCAGCGCGTGCGCCCAGCGCAATCCGTCCAGCGGGCGGTCCCGGAGCGGCCATTCGTCGGCCATCGCCTCCGCGCAGGCGCGGAGCAGCGTCGGTTCGTGGATTCCGCGCGTCGCCAGGCATCGCGCGCAGTGCATGTACGACGTGCCCCGATCGAGGACGACGCCGCACATCGAGCAGACGTCGTTGCCATAGCCAGGGCCCATGTACCGGAGCCACCCGGCGCCGAGCGCCGCGTGAGCAGCGCGGCGGTCCTCGCTCCGATCGAGCTCCCGCAGCCCGTCCTGGAGGGCCCTCGAGGCCGCGCGCCGCTCGTCATCTCGCTGCGTCATCCGCTGTCCTCCAGCGCGAGCCCTGTCCCCGACGGCTCCCCACAGTGTAACGCCCGAGCCTCGGCCGCGCTTCGCGGCGACCCCGGACCCCCGCGCGCCCGCACCGCCACGCGCGCGGGGCTCTTGTTGACATTGACTTTCACTTACGGCTTGGGTATGCGTCGGAGACATGTCGCGATTTGCGCTGTTTCTCGCGCTTCCGTTGCTCTTCAGCATCGGCTGCGGGGCGGAGTCTGGAGACGACGAGGCCGATCCGCTGGCGGGCATCCAGATCATCAGCGACGACCTCAGCGACATCCCGTTGCGCGGCGCTTCCGCGGAGCAGGTGGCCCGGTTCAAGGACGGCGACAGGCTCTTCGACTTCGTCTTTCGCGAGCGCGACGGGCTCGGGCCGCTCTACATCCGCGCCTCGTGCGCCGGGTGCCACGAAGGGGCCGCGCGGGGCCCAGGCGCCGTCCAGAAGATGGTGCTCGTCGAGGCCGACGGGGTGACGCCGGCGCCGGACCAGGCGGCGCTCCCCTACGGCAACACGATGCGGCCCTACGGCGTCGGCGGGGCGACGATCCTCGCGCGGCCCGAGGGCACGCTGACCCTCAAGCTCTCGCAGCGCCTCGGTCCGCCTGTGTTCGGGCGCGGGTACATGGAGGCGGTCGACGACGCCGAGATCGAGCGGGTCGCGGCCGAGCAGGCCGCGCGCGGCGACGCCGTCCGCGGGCGCATCAACCGCGTTGTGTTCCACTCGAAGAAGAACGCGGACGAGGCGTTCCACGCCTTCGCCGAGGGCGACGAGAACCTCATCGGCCGCTTCGGGTTCAAGGCGCGGGTCGCCACGCTCGACGACTTCACGGCCGACGCGTACCAGGGCGACATGGGCATCACCTCGCCGCTCCGCCCCCACGAGCTGCCGAACCCCGACGGGCTCACGGACGACGCCAAGCCCGGTGAGGACGTGGACCTCGACACGGTGAACGCGGTCGCCGACTACATGCGCCTCCTCGAGATCCCGAGGCGCGCGCCCGCCGACGCGCGCGGCGAGGCGCTGTTCGCCGAGGCCGACTGCGCCGCCTGCCACGTCCCCTCGCTGCGGACGCGCGCCGACTACCCGATCGCGCAGCTCGCGGACATCGACGCGCCCGTCTACACCGACTTCCTGCTGCACGACCTCGGCCCCGACCTCGCCGACGGCCTCGCCGACGAGTCCGCGAGCTCCACCGCCTGGCGGACGGCGCCGCTCATCGGCATGCGCCACAGCACCTCGTACCTCCACGACGGCCGCGCCCGGACCATCGAGCAGGCGATCCTGCTCCACGACGGCCCGGGGTCGGAGGCCGCCGACTCGGTCGCCGCGTTCCGCGCCCTCACCCGCGAAGATCGCGAGGCCCTCATCGACTTCGTGCGCTCGCTCTGATCGCGAGCCGCGCGATCGCGAAGATCCACCGCGCGCGCTCGCCCCGGCGAGGCGCGACAAGGAGCTCGGACATCCATGCGAATCTCTGCCCACCTGCGGTCCGGTCTGGCCATCGCCGCCGCCGCCCTCTCGCTCCCCGCGTGCGGGAGCGACAACGAGGCGCTGCTCACCGACGCGAAGTACGAGCAGAACGCTGTGCAAGACGTGAAGCTCTTCATCCAGGACAACCTCGATGCGTTCGCCGCCGCCACGGCCGAGCTCCAGGCGGCCGCGCCCGCGCCGGACGCGGACGGGTGGAGCGCGACGACCGACGAGGAGGCCGTCGACGCGATGAAGGCCGCGTGGAAGAAGGCGCGGCAGTCGTACGAGCGAGTAGAGGGCGCCATCGCGGTCATCTTCCCGGATTTCGACTACTCGACCGACGCCCGCTACGACGCGTTCATCGAGGTCACGGCCGACGACGACCTCTTCGACGACGAGGGGGTGACCGGCGTGCATGCCGTCGAGCGCATCCTCTGGGCGGACCAGATCCCGGAGCCCGTCCTCGCCTTCGAGTCGGCGCTCGCGAACTATGAGGCCGCCGCCTTCCCCGCGACCGAGGCCGAGGCGGCCGCGTTCAAGGACGCGCTCTGCGCGCGCCTCGCGGCCGACGCCGAGACGATGCGGTCCGACTTCAAGAACCTCGCGCTCGACGCGCCGTCCGCGTACCGCGGGGTGATCAACTCCATCCTCGAGCAGGTCGAGAAGACCAGCAAGGCGGCGACAGGAGAGGAGGAGTCGCGCTATGCCCAGTACACGCTGGCCGACATGCGCGCGAACGTCGCGGCAGGCGAGCGGACCTACCAGGCCTTCCAGCCGTGGGTCCTCAGCAAGGGCGCCGAGGGCGAGGAGGTCGACGAGGCGGTCCTCGCCGGCTTCGACCGGCTGTCGAGCGCGTACGACGCCATCGAAGGCGACGCGCTGCCGCCGCTGCCCGAGGGGTGGAGCGAGCAGGCGCCGACCGAGGAGCAGCTCGCGACGCCGTTCGGGAAGCTGTTCTCGCTCGTGGAGCACGAGAGCGACGACGCCACCCCGGGCACGCTCGCCTACGACATGACCCGATCTGCAGATCTCCTCGGCATCGACGCCCTTCCGTAGGCGGCCGGACCCCTGCTGGGCGGGGCGACCCGGGGCGCCGGTCGCGTCAGGCGGCGGGGGTCCACCGCACGAGCACGCAGGTCACGTTGTCGGGGCCGCCGTGCAGGTTGGCGAGGTCGATCAGCGAGCGCGCCGCCGCGGCGAGATCGTCGCCCTGCGCGAGCGCCTCGACGATCTCCGGCTCAGGGACCGGGCCCGAGAGCCCGTCCGAGCAGATCAGCAGGAGATCTCCGGCCTCGGGCTGCTCGAGGCGCGTCGCGACGTCCACCGTCTTCCCCATCCCGAGCGCGCGCGTCACGACGTTGCGGGCGAGCAGCGGGTCCACGTCGTCGGGGAGCTGCTCGCCGCTGTGCAGGTGCTCGTTCCAGAGCGAGTGGTCCTCGGTGAGCCGCTCGAGCCGGCGCTGACGGTACCGGTACACCCGGCTGTCGCCGACGTGCGCGATGCACGCCGAGGTCGCGTCGGCGTAGACGCCCGCGAACGTGGTCCCCATGCCGTAGAAGCGCGGGTCGCGCTGCCCCACCTCGAAGATGCGCTCGTTGGCGCGCCAGATCGACGAGACAAGGCGCAGCTCGAGGGGCGCCGTCAGCTCGTCGTAGCCGGTGGGCTGGGTGATCTCGGTCTCGCTGTCCTTGCAGAACGACTGGACGATATCGACCGCCATCCGCGACGCGATCTCCCCGCCGGCGGCGCCGCCGATGCCGTCCGCGACGATGAAGAGGCCCAGGTCCAGGTCGACAGCAAAGCTGTCCTCGTTGTGCTCGCGCTGGCGGCCAACGTGGCTGTCACCGGCGGCTTCGATGCGGAGCGGGGGGTTCACGGGGCTTCCTCGTCGGCGGAACGTGGGGATACCCGGGCAGCATCCAGCGACCGGACGCCTCGCGCAAGTCGGGAAGGGCGCCATTCGAGCGGAGGGCGCCGGCGCGGGCGCGGGCGCGTTGCGTGGGGTCACGGAGCACGGGCACGCGGTCGCCGGCGCGGCGTCACGTGCGAAGCGCGGCGGCCGCGTGCGGCGGGAGCGGCGCGAGCGGCTCGCTGCGCTGCCCGGCCGGCGGCGGGACGCTCGCCGCGAGGGCCTCGAACCGGCCGCTCTTCCAGGTCACGAGCCCGCCCGAGAGGCGGGCGGCCTTGCCTGCGCGCGGGTCGGATTTCAGCCAGACCAGGGGGCGCGCGGCGAAGACGGGCTTGGTGCACGCGACGTCCTGGAAGGCGGCGGACCACGAGCCGGTGTTCCCGAAGAACAGCCCGCCCTCCCAGACGCCCTCGGGCGTGTGGGTGTGGCCGAAGACGACAGCCCTGGCGCGGTGGGCCCGGGCGACCTGGCGCGCGGCGCGGCTGACCCGCTGCCATGTCGCGTCGAGCGGGAGCTTCGGCACGAGGCGCTCGTAGACGACGAGCCCGGCCGGCGCGACGAGCGCCGCCGGCGCGAGCCAGCCCGGCGCGAGCAGCACCCACACGAGCGCCACCGCGACAGCGAGCAGCCCCAGGATCGCCCGGTCGAGCCAGAGCTCGCGCGCGACCAGCCCCAGCCGGTCCTCGGCCGGGGGCGCGAACAGGCGGGCGTGGCGGGCCACGGCGCGGAGCGGGGCGCCCGTCTCCTGCGCGGCGGCGGCGAGGGACTCGCGCAGCCGGGCGCGCCGCCCGGGCTCGCGCCGGCGCACGAGCTCGACCACCGTGCGGAGCGCGCCGAGGGCCCAGGCGACCGCGAGCGACCGGCTCGAGAACATGTAGTAGCGCGCCCAGTGCGCGAGGTAGCCGAACGCGGACAGCATGAAAGAGCTGTCCACGTGCGGGTTGAAGTAGCCCATCCGCGAGACCAGCAGCCGGCAAACGAGCGAGCCCATGGTCGGCTGGATCTCGCCCGGCTTCCGCCCGAACGGGACCATCGGGTAGCGGTAGCTGCAATAGGCGTCATACTGGTTGCCGTGCTCCACGATGATGCCGTCCGGCGTCTTGTGGAACCAGGCGCGGAACACGACGCGCGCGCCCAGCGCCGCGTGCGCCCCGTCGGAGCGCGGCGCCTCGCCCAGCGCGGAGAGCGCGGCGTCGACGACGCGGGCCCGGATCAGATCGCGCACCTCGGGCAGCGTGAGCTGAACGTCATGGTTGCCGGAGATGAACACGACGGTGTGGCCGTCCGCGACGACCCGGCCGAGCGCCTCGATGAACACCGGGTGATCCGCGAGGATCGCGCGCATGGCGGGGACCGCGTGCTCGGCGCTGCGGGGGAGGTCGTGAAAGACGCTCTTCTGGTCGATCACGCGCGGCGCGTCGAAGTCGAACACGTCCCCGTTGAGCACCAGCGTGAGCTCATGGCGCCCCGCGCCGCGCGCGCTGCCCTGCGCCATCTCGTCCCGGAGCGCGTCCAGCATCGCCGCGACCTCGCTGTCGGGGGAGTAAGGAGCCTGACGGTAGCGCATCCACAGACCGTCACCCGGCTCGAGCTCACAAAGATGGATATCTGAGATTGCCACCGTATGGAGCATTCGAACAAGGTGACACACCCGCCTGTTCACGATTGTCAGGGAACTGTCACGACGCCATGTCGGGCCATGAAGGAATCGCGGGAGGCAGGGCGCCGGCGCTCGGTCGGCCGGTCGTTCCACCCGAGCGATCCCGCGATCCGCGTCGCGGCGTGCGCCCTGGACTGCGAGCGCTGCTGGGCGCCTGGCATCCGTGGTGGCGTCGTGTGCGAGGCCCTGCGCAGCGGGGGTCAACGAGCGCGCGAGCGCGCGAGGCCACGCCGGATGCGGCGCGGGCGAGACAGGGCGCCTTGAGGCGCCGTGCGGGCGAGCGTGGGTATCGTGGCGATGCGCCGCGGTCACGTCCGTGGAATCGCCTGCCGCCCGGGGAGGCCCAGGCGGCAGCAGCGACACGTTGCGGGGAGCGGCGGTGTAGGGGCCGATGCCTGATCGGCCATCGCATGCCGCGCGTCAGAGCCCCTGCCGGAGCCAGGTCGGCTTTCCGTGGCGGGCTACGCGCGGCACCGGCGTTGTTTCATCGGGGCCCCGCCCCGGCCCTCTGGTCCGCTTCACGGCCGGCGTCAGCAGCCGGAGCCGTGGAGCCGGTCTCCCCGGCGGAACCGGTAGGGACCCGAGAGCGCATCGTGCTGATCCTAGTCACACCAGGAGTGGTGGCCGTGGTGATGATGATGGTCGTTGCGACGGTCGTCCATGAACCTGAACATTTCATCCAGGATCTGCGCGATGGCGATGTTGTTGTTGTTGTTGTTGCTGACGATGGGGAAGCCGAAGCCGCCGCCGAAGCCGCCGAAGCCGCCGCCGAAGCCGAGGCCGGGGAAGCAGCCGAAGTTCCGAGCGCCATCGCGGGAGCCCTGGCCCTGCGCGCCGCCGACCAGAGCCTGCAAGCCCGCCTGCGCAGACCCCACCTGGCTGAGCTGACCGATCGGCGCCTGGCCGAGCTGACCGACGGGCCCTTGGCCGAGCTGACCCACGGGCCCCTGCGGCCCGAGCATCCCCTTCTTGGACGGCCCGCCCTTGCTCGGCCCGAACAGGTCCTTGCTCGGCGCCTGGGTCTGGTACCCGCCCCGCTCCTCCTCCGCGCTCTCCTCGAGGGCAGCGGCGGTCGAGTCGAGCGCCTCGACCTCGTCGAGGCCCGCCTGCTCGAGATCTGCGTCCGCCGCGTCGACGGCGCACCCCGTGCCCAGCGCAGCCACCACCATCGCGAGTCCCATCACCTTGCTCTGAATCGAGATCATGTTGTCCTCCTCAATGTCCCAAGATGGCTCGAAGCCCCGACCCATCTTGAGCTCATCGAAGAGCAGGTTGTGTGCCTCAGCCCACGTGTGCAGACACTGCCGCTCCAATCTCCCACCTCCGGCCTCGCCACGCGCGAACGGCAATCTCTGGATCTTTGCAGTCGTTGGTCTTCTGATATCTCGGCGCGAACACCGGCGGGACGGCCCCCGCGCGGGGCGCGTGTCGCCCACCGGCCGAGCGCGCCATGTTGGTGATGACGAACTCGCCACCATGGCGGCCGGCCCACCGCGCAGCGGGCTGCGCTCCTGTCGCGCATTCGCGCGCCTCGCCGGCGGCGCGGCCGTCGCGAAGTGTCCGAGGCCGTGCGCGGCGGGGGTCGACGAGCGCGTGAGCGCGCGAGGCCACGCCGGCTGCGGTGCGGGCGAGACAGGGCGCCTTGAGGCGCCGGGCGGGCGAGCGTGGGTATCGTGGCGATGCGCCGCGGTCGCGTCGGTGGAATCGCTTGCCGCCTCGGGAGGCCCAGGCGGCAGCAGCGACACGTTGCGGGGAGCGGCGGTGTAGGGGCCGATGCCTGCGCTGCGGGAGCGGCGGTGTAGGGGCCGATGCCTGCGCTGCGGGAGCGGCGGTGTAGGGGCCGATGCCTGATCGGCCATCGCGTGCCGCGCGTCAGAGCCCCTGCCGGAGCCAGGTCGGCTTTCCGTGGCGGGCTACGCGCGGCACCGGCGTTGTTTCATCGGGGCCCCGCCCCGGCCCTCTGGTCCGCTTCACGGCCGGCGTCAGCAGCCGGAGCCGTGGAGCCGGTCTCCCCGGCGGAACCGATAGGGACCCGAGAGCACATCGTGCTGATCCTAGTCACAGCAGCCGTGGCGATGATGGTCGTGACGGTTGTCCCGGTTAAAATTATGGAAGAGGTGGTCCAGGATCTGCGCGATCACGATGTTGTTGTTGTTGTTGTTGCTGACGATGGGGAAGCCGCCGAAGCCGCCGCCAAAGCCACCGCAGCCGCCGCCGAAGCCGAGGCCGCCGCCGAAGCCGAGGCCGGGGAAGCAGCCGAAGTTCCGAGCGCCATCGCGGCCGCTCTGGCCCTGCGCGCCGCCGACCAGATCCTGCAAGCCCGCCTGCGCAGACCCCACCTGGCTGAGCTGACCGATCGGCGCTTGGCCGACCTGACCGATGGGCGCCTTGCCGAGCTGACCGACGGGCCCCTGGCCGAGCTGACCCACGGGCCCCTGCGGCCCGAGCATCCCCTTCTTGGACGGCCCGCCCTTGCTCGGCCCGAACAGGTCCTTGCTCGGCGCCTGGGCCTGGTACCCGCCCCGCTCCTCCTCCGCGCTCTCCTCGAGGGCAGCGGCGGTCGAGTCGAGCGCCTCGACCTCGTCGAGGCCCGCCTGCTCGAGATCTGCGTCCGCCGCGTCGACGGCGCACCCCGTGCCCAGCGCAGCCACCACCATCGCGAGTCCCATCACCTTGCTCTGAATCGAGATCATGTTGTCCTCCTCAATGTCCCAAGATGGCCCGAAGCCCCGACCCATCTTGAGCTCATCGAAGAGCAGGTTGTGTGCCTCAGCCCACGTGTGCAGACACTGCCGCTCCAATCTCCCACCTCCGGCCTCGCCACGCGCGCGAATAAGGCAATCACTGGATCTGCGCAGGCGTTGGTTTTCCGATATCTCAACGCGAACACCGGCGGGACGGCCCCCGCGCGGAGCGCGTGTGGCCCGCCGGCCGAGCGAGCCATGTTGGAGATGACGAACTCACCACCATGGCCGCCGGAGCCCTCCGCGCAGCGCGCAGCGCTGCTGTCGCGCATTCGCGCACATCACCGGCGGCGCGGCCGTCGCGAACGCGGCGGGATGGCGCCTGTCCGAGCTCGCCCATGGACGGCGCGCGGCGCCGCGCCGCCGGTCATATGACCCAGCCGCACCGCGCCTGAGCCGTCCTGGAGATATCGAGCCTCCTGCGCCTGACCTGCTCACGCTGCGCCGTTTGTGCATCAATGAAGGCAAGACACGAGTCGATCGACTCGGGCCGTAACCATCCGCCTCCATCACCGCAGCTCCGCGGCGGGCGGTCCGAGACGAGCCACGCGGACATCCCCCGTTGAGCAGCAGCGTGAGCTCGTGGCGCGCGGCGCCGCGCGCCGCGCCCTGCTTCATCTCGTCGCCGAGCGCGCCCAGCGCCGCGACCTCGCCGTCGGAGGGCGAGGAGCCTGACGGTGGCGCATCCACAGACCGTCGCCCGGAACGAGATCACGAGTATGGATATCCGAGATTGCCACCGTATGGAGCATTCGAGCACGGTGACACACCCGCCTGTTCGCGATTGTCAGGGAACGTCACGACGCCAACTCGGGCCATGGCTGAAGCGCGGGAAGCGGGGCACCGACGCTCGGTCGGCTGGTCGGTCGTTCTGCGTTATGCGCGATACAACTCGCGACGATCGCCCTGGACTGCGAGCGCTGGGCACATGGGGCCTATTGTGGGTCTATGTGCGATGTTCTGCGCAGGCAGGGGTCGACGAGCGCGCGAGGCCACGCCGGCTGCGGGGCGGGAAAGGCAGGGCGCCTGGCGGCGCAGGGAGGGCGAGCGCGGGTGTCGCGGCGGCCCGCCGCGGTCACGTCCCTGGCGTCCCGGCCCGCCCGGGCGCGAGGCCCAGGCGGCTGGAGAGTCGAGCTGCGGAGAGCGGCGGTGCCTCGGCCGATGCCTGACCGGCCATCGCGTGCCGCACGTGTCAGAGCTTCTGCCCGACTTCTGGCCGCCGCTTCGCGGCGGGGTGCGCGCGGCACTGGCTTGATGTCTCAGGGCCTCGCCGGCCCTGTCGTCGCTTCGCGGCCGGCGTCACCAGCCGTTCGGCGCCCTGTTTCCCCAGCCGAAACTGCCGGGACCCGCGAGCCCAACGGGGATAGCGGGGACACGGGAAGCGCCGTGGCAAGAATGGAGGTCATGCGGCCAGAACTGCGGCGGGCAGTCGCGGTGCATGTCCCGGAAGTGATCCATGAGCGCGATGACGATGTTGTTGTTGTTGTTGTTGATGGTGACAGGGGAGAAACCGGTGAAGCCGAAGCCACTAGCGAACCGAGACACACCGAAGGCCGGCACGCCGAATCCGCCGATGCCCGGCGCGCCGAATCCGCCGATGCCCGGCGCGCCGAATCCGCCGATGCCCGGCGCGCCGAATCCGCCGATGCCCGGCGCGCCCACGGGCGCAGGCACCGGCTGGCCGACGGGCCCCTGGCCAATCGGCGCCTGGCCAATCGGCGCCTGGCCAATCGGCGCCTGGCCGACCTGACCGACGGGCGCTTGGCCGACCTGACCAACGGGCGCCTGGCCGAGCTGACCAACGGGCCCCTGCGCCCCGATCAGCCCCTTGTCCGGCCCGCCCTTGCCCGGCCCGAGCAGATCTTTGCCAGGCGCCTGGAACCCGCCCCTCGCCTCCTCCTCACCCTCCTCGAGCGCAGCGGTGGTCGAGTCGATCTCTTCGGCCTCGTCGAGGCCCACCTGATCGAGCTCCGCGTCCGCCGCATCGACGGCGCACCCCGTGCCCAGCGCCGCCATCACCATCGCGAGTCCCAGCACCTTGCCATGAATTGAGAGCATGTATCGTCCTCCTCGATGTCCCATGATGGCCGGAAGCCCCCGAGCCACCTTGGGCTCATCGAAGAGCAGGCTGTGTGCCTCAGCCCTCGTGTGCAGACACTGCCGCTCCTGGCTCCCACCCCCGGCATCACCGCGCGCGCAAAAAGGCAATCTCTGGATCTGGGCAGGCGTTGGTTTTCCGATATCTCAACGCGAGCACCAGCGGGACGGCCCCCGCGCGGAGCGCGCGTCGCCCGCGGGTCGGGAGCCTCATGTTGGAGATGGCGAACTCACCACCATGCCCGCCGGAGCCTCCCGCGCCGCGCGCAGCGCTCCTGTCGCGCATTCGCGCAGATCACAGGCGTCGCGGCCGTCGCGAGCGAGGCGGGATGGCGCCGCGCTCCGCTCGCACACGGACGGCGCGCGGCGCCGCGGCGCCGGGCATATGACCCGGCCGCACCGCGCCTGAGCCGTCCGGGAGCTATCGAACCTCCTGCGCCTGACCTGCTCAGGCTGCGCCGTTTGTGCATCAACGAAGGCAAAGACACGAGTCGATCGACTCGGGCCGTAACCGTCCGCCTCCATCACCGCAGCTCCGCGGCGGGCGCTCCGACCGAGCCACGTGGAAGCGTTCATGCGCCATGAAACCACCAGAGAGGGGCATCGGGGTCGATGTGAGCAAACGTGCGCGCGCGGATTCAGGGCCCGGTCAACGCACATTTACCTACGGCCGATGGGTTGGTAGAATTTTCGTCTGGAGGGCGCATGAGCGAGCCGAACGAGACGGAAGGGGCCGACGCTGGCCGCCGCGGTGTGCTGGGAGCGGTCGCCACGACCGCGGCGACCTTCGCGGCCGGGGCCGCCGGCAGCGCGCCGGCGGTGCCCGCGGCTCCCCGCAGCGCCGCGGCGGCGCCGTCGCGCACGCTCGGGCGGACGGGCGCGCAGGTGGAGGCGGTGTCGCTCGGCGGAGAGGGGATCCTCCGGACGACCAGGCGCCATCGGGAGGCGGTGCCGGTGATCCTGGAGGCGCTGCGCCTCGGGGTCAGGTATTGCGACACCGCGCCTGCGTACCAGCAGAGCCAGGACTACTACGGTGAGGCCTTCCGCGCCGCCGGTCCGAAGGCGCGCGAGCAGGTCTTCCTCGCCTCCAAGACGCACGCGCGCGATCGCGACGGCGCGCTCCGGCTGCTCGACGACAGCCTGCGCCGCCTCGGGACAGACCACCTCGATCTGTGGCAATTGCACGATCTGCGCGAGCTCGACGAGCTCGACGCCATCTTCGGCAAGGGGGGCGCGATCGAGGCCGTGGATCAGGCCAGGGCGGACGGCCGCGTGCGGCACGTGGGGATCACCGGGCACCACGACCCGCAGATCCTCGTCGAGGCGATGCGGCGCTATCCGGTCGACACGGTGCTCTGCGCGATCAACCCCGCGGATCCGGCGCGGCTCCCCTTCCTGACGACGGTCGTCGAGGAGGCGCGGCGGCGCGGCGTCGGCGTCATCGGCATGAAGATCATGGCCGCGGGCCGCCTGCTCCAGGATCGCGCGGCGAGCCCGGGTGAGCTCATCCGCTACGCCGCGAGCCACGCCGACACGGTGATCATCGGCTGCTCGTCGATCGCCGAGGTGCGCGAGAACCTCGGCGCGCGGTCCCTCCCCTTCCCCATGCCGCCCGCCGAGCGCGCCGCGCTGGAGGCGCGGGTCGCGCCGCGCGCCGGCCGCTACGATTCGTTCAAGGCCTGAACGCCGCCTCGCGGCCCCGCTGTCCCTCGACGTCCTCGGTGGCTCGATGATCGGCTGTCGAACCGCGGATCAGCCCTGGCCCTCACGGCGGCTCGACGTCCTTGCAGCAGCGGAACCCGAGGTGGTAGTTCGCATGGCTGGACTTGCTCATGAGCCGCGTCCCGTGCCAGTCGGGCGCGCGCCAGCGGCAGTCGTCGGCGTGGACATCCATCGATGAGAACGCGAACCAGCTGCCTTTCATCTCGGTGAAGCCGCGATCGCCGCGGCGAGCGAGCTCGCCGGGCAGAATGGGCAAGCTCATGTGCTCGGCCACGTTGCCGTGCAGATCGAAGACGCCGAGGCTGCTCCGGCAGGCGGGGAAGGCGCCCGCGGGATAGGTGTTGGAGCCGCAGCGGTCCCACCCGCCGCCCGGGCAGCCCGGCGTGCGCGTGCTCCCGGTGCCGCAGAGCGCGTGGTTCTTCTCGGGGCCATAACTCCACACCTTCTCGCGCAGGAGGTTGTGATGCCAGCTCGCCTCGTCCCGCGGCCTCTCCCACTCGTACTCGACGTCGGGCTCCCTCACGGCGCCGGCGCACGCGCCCTCCCACTCGTGCGCATCGCAGATCCGCTTTCCGATCGCCCTGCACAGGAGCGCCGCCTCGCGCGCCCGGACGTGCACCACGGGGTACTCGCAGGGGATGTCGGGGAACTCGAGCTGATCGATGCAGACGCGGGCGCTCTCTCTTGTCTGCCCGCGGGTCGGGTCGAAGAGCGGCACCATCCCCGGCGCGCCGCAGGCCGGCTCGCGCGCCGGCGCGACGCCCGAGAGCGCCCGGATGCGGCGGCACTCGGACCGCGACATCGGGTGGCGC
This sequence comes from Sorangium sp. So ce176, assembly GCF_051519835.1. Lineage (NCBI taxonomy): Bacteria > Pseudomonadati > Myxococcota > Polyangiales > Polyangiaceae > Sorangium > Sorangium sp. So ce176. The sequence continues at coordinate 4,821,513 of NZ_CP150371.1, read as the reverse complement.
GTGAGCGCCGGGTTGCCCTGGCCGAGCACCGGCGAGGCCGCGAAGATCTCCTCCACGCGCCGCATCGCCTCGTCGGAGAGCTCGAGCTCGCGCCGCATCGCCCCGAACAGCCGGCGGCGCTGCTCGTCCAGCGTGGCAGGCGCGATGTCCTCGTCGTCCGCCGTGAGCGTCGCGCTGTCGGGCGGCGGCCCGGGCGGCGCTGGCGGCGCGCGCCCCCGCAGCGCGGCTGCGACGAGGGGCGCCGCCCTCGTCGCCGCGGGCGCCGCCGGCGTGGGCGCGAGCGCCCCGGTCCACACGGCCACGCCCGCGGCGGCCGCGCCTGCGACGGCGGCGCCCGCTGCGACGAGGGCGGCTGTCTTTCCGCGGCCGCGGGCGCGCGCCTGGACGGCGCGCACGCCGGCCGACAGCGCGGGCAGCGGGTCGCTCGGCGCCGGCGGCCGCGGCGCGCAGGCCGGATCTCTCGGCGTCTGGGGGCAGGACATCGGCGCGCGATCTCACGCTTACAGCTACGAGCATCCATCGATTCCGGCAAATTTCGGGGCGCGCGCGGCCGCTTTCCGGCCCGATCGGTGGCTTGACGGTGCTGCCCGGGGCACGTCAAATGGGACGCTGTGCGAAGGGCGGCGCTCCGAGTCCTCTACCTGGCGCTCTTGCCGGTGCTCGTCCTTTTCGCGCTGGCCCTCGCCCTCGCGGTTGTCGCCTCGCGCCTCGCGAGCCGAGGCCACGTGTGGCGGCCGGAGACATGGAAGAAGGTCTCCTACGGGAGTCGCTACTTCCGGTCGTCGTTCCGGGGGCGGCTCGGCGAGATGGTCGATGTCATCGACGTCCTCCGCGACCGCCTGATCCTGCTGTTCGTCGTCGTCGCCGCGCTCTGCGTCGCCGGTGGCCTGCTCGTTGACTTCCTCGACATCGGCGTCCCGGGCTGGGCCGCGGCGTGGCCCGAGGGGTCGATCGCCTCGTTCATCGCGTCCGATCTCGCGTTGTTCCCGGCGGGCGGCAGGCTCTCCTTCCGCAGCGGCGCCGCGCTCGTCCTGGTCGGGTGCACGGCGCTCGCCCTGCTCGCCCTCGGGATCTCGCTCTACGCCTGGCTCGCGTCCGCCCTGGGCGAGGCGACCCGCGTGATCCTGCGGTATGGCGGCGCGGCGACGCTCTTCCCCGACCCCGGGGACGCCATCCCGGGCGGGCGGCTCGTGCTCTGCCAGATCTCCGATCTGCACATCACCGTGGACGGCCGCGAGCCGTACGAGATCGAGGAGGGGTCGGCGGCGTGGCCCGAGGGGGTCCCTCGCCCCGACACCGCCGAGCTGACGGGCCGCCTCCGGCGGCTCGTCGCGGAGATCGCCGCCATGAATCCGCCGCTCGTGGCGCTGACGGGCGACATGACCGATCTCGGGGAGGAGGCGCAGTGGGACGAGCTCGAGGCGGCGCTCTCCGGCATCCCGGCGTCGTCGCAGGTGCTCATGGTGCCTGGCAACCACGATGTCGCCATCAACGTCGGCACGTCGCCCGATCCGTACCTCAAGAAGCGGGCGGAGCGCGAGCAGCGCTTCATCGACGTGCTCACCCGCGTGGAGCGCGGCCCTTTCCAGCCCGGCTTGCACGTCCCGGCCCGCAAGCGGGCGCGACGGCGGCTGCGCGCGATCGCCGGCCTCTATCCGAGGCGGCTCGAGCTCGAGGGCGGTATCCGGATCTTCGGGCTCAACTCCAACCGTTACCGGTCGCGGTTCGTGGGCTCGAACGCGATCGGGCAGATCGGCGGCAGCCAGCTCCGGCGGCTGGCCCGCGCGCTCCGGCGGGGATCCGGCCCCGTCGTCGTGCTCCTGCACCACCACGTGGCGCGCCTCGCGGGGCCGATCTCGCTCAACGACACGTTCATGATCGCCATGGATGGGCCGCGCCTGCTCGAGATGCTCGCGGCGTACCAGCAGAAGAACCCGAGGAAGAACAGCGCCCTCATCCTCCACGGGCACAAGCACCTCGCGTTCTTCGGCCACTACCGCTCGAAGAGCGGCGGCCGCGTCAGCGTCTATGCGCACCCCTCGTCGACGCTGGGCCACGAGACGGACGGGCACCTCGATGGGGTCGCGCGGTTCGCGGCCATCCGGCTGACGGACGAGGGCATCTGGCGCGTCGAGACGCACCCGCTCCGGCCGGCCCGCGCCGCCGTCGACGCGCCGCCGGCCGCCGCCGAGGCCGCGGTGTCCTGAGGGCATCGTATCTCCTGGCCGTGAGCCCGTCGCGATCCCAGAGCACCCGCCCGTCGCGCAACGTCATCGCGCACTCGAGCCGCCGGTCGCCGTCGATGCGCGCGCCGCTCGTGTCGACATAGCCGTACCGCCCCGTCTCGAGGCGCAACACAGCGATGTCCGCCGCCGCGCCCTCGCCGAGGGTGCCGAGCTCCGGCCTGCCGAGGATCGCCGCCGGGTCCGCCGTGCTGCGGCGGATGAGATCGGGGAGCGACATGCCGAGGTTCAGCATCTTGGACACGACGTTGACCATGTCCCCCATCGCCCCGTTCAGGCTCTGGAGGTGCATGTCGGTGCTGATCGAGCTCGGGAGGAGGCCCTGCGCGAGCGCGGGCACTGCCTGATCGAAAACGAAGCTGCCGCCCCCGTGCCCGAGATCGAAGACGACGCCGCGCCGCGCTGCCTCGAGCACGTACGGACGCACGCGGCCGCCGGCGTCGACGACCGGCGTTCGCCCCGGGATGTCCGCGTAGACGTGCGTCAAGATGTCCCCCGGCCGGAGGTGCGTCAGCAAGAGGTCGCGCAGCGAGAGCTCGGGCACGTGCCGCCCGAGATCGACCATCACCCGCCCCCCGGACGCCCGCGCCGCCTCGACGGCCCGCAGCACGGGATCCCACGCCGGCCCGGCGTGGTGCGCGACCTTGACGCCGACGACCGCGTCGCGGTGCGCCCGCGCCGCCGCTGCCGTCCTGGCCGCATCCATGTCCCCGAGATCCTGCTCGGCCTGCCCGCCGCGCATGCCGCCGCCGACGATGTTGAGGAACGCCAGCACCCGGGTCTTCGAGTGCGCGATCGTCTGCGCCTTGAACAGCTCGACGTCGCGCCAGCCGGAGCTGCCCGCGTCCACCACGGTCGTCGTGCAGCTGCGCGGCGCGAAGCTGTCCGGCGCGACGGTCTGGTAGCTGTTGTGGAGGTAGGTGCCGTCGGTGGTCCCGAAGAACACGTGCGTGTGGATATCGACGAACCCGGGCGCGACGACGAGGCCCGCCGCGTCGACCACGGCGCGCGCGCGCGCAGGGTCGATGTCCACAGCCACCTTGGCGATGCGCCCGTGGCTCACGGCCACGTCCAGTATCCCGTCGCGGCCGTTCGCCGGGTCGATGACCCTCCCTCCCCTGATCAGCAGATCGTACTCCCATGCTTGCGCTGGCGGGGCGGCCGCGACGACCACCCCGGCGACCACGAGCGGGGCCAGCGCGGATACGCGCCCCGCCCCGAGACAACGCAGGTACGGCAGCGGCACCCCGCGCATCGCATTCACCTCGCTCCGAGCATCGTAGTTCTGTGATCCACCACACGGTAGCCGCCCGCGCGGTCCGGGTCGCCCGCAGGGGCCGCAGCGTCGTCCGCCGAAGCTGTATCTTGACACCCTGCGGCATTCCCGCCCACGATGCGCAGGTGACACATCGCCCGCTGACGTCGCCCGCGGTCCCCCACCCCTCCGCCACCGTCCTCACCGTGGCGCTGTCGCTGCTGGCCGGCGCATCCCAGGGCTGTTCCAGGGGCACGAGCCCGGCCTCCGACAAGGCCGCCGCCTCCAGCGCCGCGGCCCCGACGGGCGCGCCGGCGGGCGAGGCCGCGCCGACAGCGGGGTACAAGGTCGGGATGGTGCTGGTCGGCCCCTACAACGACAAGGGGTGGAACCAGGCGCATTACGACGGCATCCGCGAGGTCCTCGCAAAGATGCCGGACGTCAGCTTCGAGTACGTCGACAAGGTGAACCCGGCCGACCGCCCCAACGTGAAGGGCTCCCAGGTCGCGGACGACCTCATCTCCCGCGGCGCCAGGGTCGTTGTCTACAACTCCGACGACTACAAGGACGACGCCCTCGAGACAGCGCGCAAGCACCCGCTGATCAACGTCATCCACGTCTCGGGCGATTACGCCTGGAAAGACGGCAAGAACCACAAGCCCCAGGCAAACATGGGCAACATCATGGGGCGCATCGAGACAGCCAAGCACATCGCGGGGTGCGCGGCGGCGCTCGGCACCGAGACGGGCAAGATCGGGTATCTCGGCCCGCTCGTCAACGACGAGACCCGCCGGCTCGTCACCTCGGCGTACCTCGGCGCGCGGCACTGCTGGGAGACCTACAGGAAGAGGAAGCCGGAAGAGCTCACGTTCAAGGTCACCTGGATCGGCTTCTGGTTCAACATCCCGGGCGTCACGCTCGATCCAACCAAGGTGGCCGACGACTTCTACAGCAGCGGCTTCGACGTGCTCCTGACCGGGCTCGACACGCCCGAGGCCGCGCTGCAGGCCAAGAAGGCGAGCGGGGCTGGCAAGAAGGTCAAGTACGTCCACTACGACCACAAGGCCGGCTGCGATCTCGCGCCGGAGATCTGCCTCGGCGTCGCCTATTACAACTGGGCGCCGCTCTACCGCGACGTCATCGAGAAATCGCGCGCTGGCAAGTACACGAGCGAGTTCGTCTGGGCAGCGCCGGATCTCCGCGACCTGAACGGGGAGGCGTCGGTCATCGGCTTCCTGCCCGGCCCCGCCCTGGGCGAGCAGAAGGCGCAGCTCGACGCGTTCATCCAGGCGCTCGCCGGCGGGCTCGACCTCTTCAAGGGGCCGCTCAAGTTCCAGGACGGCGCCGAGTTCCTGAAGGACGGCGAGGCCGCGACGCCCCAGCAGATCTGGTATCTGCCGCAGCTCGTCCAGGGGATCACAGGGCCGAGCAAGTAGCCGCGCCGGGCGGCGCTCCATGCGGATCGAGATCGAGCGCATCACGAAGCGGTTCGGCCCTGTCAGGGCCAACGACGACGTGTCGCTGACGATCCAGGCGGGCGCCGTCCACGGGCTGCTCGGCGAGAACGGGGCCGGCAAGAGCACCCTGCTCCGCGTCCTGGGCGGGCTGCTCCGGCCCGACGCCGGCCGCCTTCTCTTCGACGGCCGCCCGGTCGCGCTCGCGAGCCCGGCCGACGCGCTCGCCGCCGGCGTCGGCGTGCTCCACCAGGAGCCGCTCGACTTTCCGCCCCTCACCGTCCTGGAGAGCTTCCTCGTCGCGAGGCCGCGCGCGGGAGGCGCCGCGCGCTCGGCGGTGAGCCGCGCGCGCGCGGCGGAGATCTTCCTCCCGCGCCGCGCGGCGCGCGACGAGCTCCTCGCGCTCGCGGCGCGGTTCGGCTTCCCCGTCGACCCGGACGAGCAGGTCGCCCGGCTCACCCTGGGCGAGCGCCAGCAGATCGAGCTGCTGCGGCTGCTCTCGCTGGGCGTCCGCGCGCTGCTCCTCGACGAGCCCACGACAGGGATCTCCGCCGCGCAGCAGGAGGCGCTGTTCTCCGCGCTGCGGCGGCTCAAGCAGGACGGCCAGGCGATCGTCCTCGTGTCGCACAAGCTCTCGGACGTCGAGGCGCTCTGCGACCGCGTGACGGTGCTGCGGCAGGGCAAGGTGGCGGGCGAGGCGGAGATGCCGGCCGGGGCCGACCGCCTCGTCGCGCTGATGTTCGGCAAGGCGCTCGCGCCGCCGGAGCGGCTGCCGACAGCGGGCGGCGGCGCGGCGCTCTCGCTCGAGGATGTCCGGTTCGGCGATCACCGGATCGAGCTGCGCGTCCCGCGCCTGGAAGTCCGCCGCGGCGAGGTGCTCGGGCTCGCGGGCCTCGAGGGGAGCGGCCAGCGCCTGCTGCTCCGCGCCTGCGCGGGGCTGCTCCGGCCGCGGCGCGGCCGCGTCGCCGTCGGCGAGGTCGAGATGGCCGGCCGCCCCTACCAGGCCTTCCTGCGCGCGGGCGTGGGGTACCTCCCCGCGGACCGCCGCCGCGAGGGCCTCGTCGCGGGCCTCTCCATCGAGGAGCACGTCGCGCTCCGCGCGCCCCGGCCGGGGCTCTTCCTCCGCGCCCGCGAGATCCGCCGCGCCGCCGAGCGCGCGATCGAGGCGTTCCGGATCCGGGGGCGGCCGGAGACGCCCGTGGAGCTGCTCTCCGGCGGCAACCAGCAGCGCACGCAGCTCGCGCTGCTCCCCGCGGACCTCGCGCTGCTCCTGCTGGAGCACCCGACCCGGGGGCTCGACATCGAGTCGGCCCGCTGGGTCTGGGAGCAGCTCCTCGCGCGGTGCAAGGGCGGGACGGCGCTCCTGTTCGCGTCGTCCGAGCTCGACGAGCTCATGCGCTACAGCGACAGGATCCTCGTGTTCAGCGGCGGGCGCGTCTCGCGGCCGGTCCGCGCGGCCGAGCTCACCCCGGACCGGCTCGGGCGGATGATCGGCGGCGAGCTCGACGAGGCCGCGCCCGCCGCGCCCGCGGAGCACGGCGCGGAGCACGGCGAATGAGCGCCGGGCCCGAAGACCGGGCGGGGCCCAGCGCGCGCAGGGCGTGGGCCGCCGAGCTCGCTCCCCGCCTGGCGCCGCTCGTCCTGTCGCTCGCCCTCGTGGCGGGCCTCTGCGCCGTGCTCGGGGCGTCGCCGGCGGCGGTCGCCTCGAGCCTGTGGGAGGGCGCCTTCGGCTCCACGGAGCAAGCGGCGCGGGTGCTCGCCACCCTGGCGCCGCTGCTCCTCTGCGGCAGCGGCCTGTTATTCACATTTCGCGCCGGGCTGTACCACCTGGGCGTCGAGGGGCAGCTCGTCCTCGGGGCCCTCTGCGCGACAGGCGCGGCGCGCGCGCTGTGGCCGGGCCTCCCTGCGGGCGCCGTCGCCGCGCTCTGCGTCGCCGCGGGGGCGCTCGGCGGGGTGCTCTGGGGCGCGCTCACGGGCGCGCTGCACACGCACGGCCGGGTGAGCGAGATCTTCGCGGGCCTCGGCATGAACTTCGTGGCCCAGGGGGCGGTCCTTTACCTCGTCTTCGGGCCGTGGAAGCGCCCCGGCGTCGCGTCCATGGCCGGCACCGAGCCGCTCGACGCCGCGCTCCGGCTCTCCACGCTGGGCGGCACCGAGCTGAGCCCGGCCGCGCTCCTGCTCGCGGCGCTCGCGCTCGTCGGGACGGCGGTGGTGCTCGGGCGGACGCACTTCGGGCTCCGGCTGCGGGCGGTGGGGCTGAGCCCGGAGGCCGCGGAGGTGCTCGGCGTCCCGGCGGCGCGGCAGGTGCTCCTCGCGTTCGCTATATCGGGCGCGCTCGCGGGCGCCGCCGGCGCGCTGCAGGTGCTCGGGACCTTCCACCGGCTCATCCCGAACGTCTCGAGCAACCTCGGGTTCCTGGCGCTGCTCGTCGTGATGCTCGCGGGCCGGCGCGCCGCGCTCGTCGCGCCGATCGCGCTGTTCTTCAGCGCGCTCAACGTGGGCAGCCTGAAGCTCCCGATGACGCTCGGCCTGGAGTCCTCGCTCTCGGGCGTGCTCCAGGGGGTGCTCGTGCTGCTCGCGATCCTGTCGCCCTGGAACGTGCGCAACATGCGCGGCCGCGGCCGGCCGGAGGAGGCCTGATGGACTTCACCGCCGAGCTCCTGCCGCTCCTCGCGACAGCGCTCGCGGCGTCGACGCCGCTCGTCTACGCGGCGGTCGGCGAGACGCTGGCCGAGCGGGCCGGGGTCATCAACCTGTCGGCCGAGGGCGCGATGATGCTCTCGGCCATGGTCGGCTTCGCGGCCGCCCTGACGACAGGGAGCGTGCTCGCCGGCTTCGCCGCCGCGGCCGCGATCGGGGCGCTCGTCGCGCTCATCGTGGCGATCGGCGGCGTCCACCTGGGCCGGTCGCAGATCGCGATCGGCTTCGTGCTGGCGATGCTCTGCGCGGATCTCTCGTCGGTGCTCGGCGGCCCGTTCGTGCGCGTGCCCGGGCCGACGGTGTCGGGCGCGTCGATCCCCGTGCTGCGGGACGTCCCGGTCCTGGGGCCGCTGTTCTTCCAGAGCGATCCGGTGGTGTACGCGAGCTACGTGCTCGTCGCCGGCGCGTGGCTCTTCCTGTACCGCACGCGCGCGGGGCTCCTGCTCCGGGCCGTCGGGGAGCAGCCGGCGGCGGCCCACGCGCGCGGGGCGCGCGTGACGCGCGTGCGCACCGCGGCGACGCTGGTGGGCGGGGCGCTCGTGGGCATCGGCGGCGCGGCCTACTCGCTCGACTTCAAGGCGGGGTGGAGCCACCGCCACACGGCGGGCTACGGCTGGATCGCGCTCGCGATCGTGATCTTCGGCGGCTTCCATCCGGTGCGGGCGGCGCTCGGCGCGTACCTCTTCGGCGTGCTGTCGTCGATGGCGAGCCTCGGCCAGAGCGCGCTGCCGTCGGTGCCGACGCAGGTCTTCAGCGTGGCGCCGTTCGCGCTGATGATCGTGGTCCTGGCGCTCACCTCGAGCGGGCTGCTGGAGCGCCTCGGCGCGCTGCTCCCTGACGCAGCGCGACGCCCGCTGCTGCGCGCGTTCGACGCGACGCCTCCGGCGGCGCTCGGGAAGCCTTACCCGGCGGACGCGGACGGCGCGGGCGAGAAGCCGCGGGGCGGAGCTCAGGGAGCGAGGTAGCAGACCTCGATCCAGGGGCGGTCGCTCTGGTCGGGGTGGTCGCTCGTGCGGTAGGACGTGGTCCCGGTGGGATCCTCCTCGAGGAGGAAGCCGTGGTTCGGCGCGGCGCCGTCGACCCACGCCTGTACGAGCTCGGTCAGGTCGGCTGTCACGGCGTACGGGCCGGCCCAGCCGAGGTCGGCCTCGACGGCCCCATCGTAGCTCGCGGCGAAGCTGCGCCAGGTGACGTTGCCCTCGCTCCACGGCGCGGTGACCCGGTGGACGCGGACGATCTGGTCGCTCGATCCGAAGGCGACGGCGCCGAACTCCGCCGAGGTGACGGTGGCCCCTACCGGGATGCCGTCGAGCCCGAACCAGTAGAGCGCTTGCTGGCGTGCGCCGTGCGCCGTGCCTGTGGCGTTGTAGGGGCTCTGGCCGTCGCTGTAATCGGGGTACGCCTCCAGGAGCAGCGCGTCTGCGACCTGGCCGGAGGCGCCTCGCTGGAGGGTGACGCACACGCCGACGCACGCGTCCCCGTGGCCGTCTCCATTGCTGTCGACCTGGTCTGGATTCGGGGTGGCCGGGCAGTTGTCGGTCGCGTCGCAGACGCCATCGCCGTCGCTGTCGCCGCGCGGACAGGGGTCGCAGACGTCGCCGATCCCGTCGCCGTCGGCGTCGGCCTGGTCCGGGTTGCTCGCGTCGGCGCAGTTGTCGCAGGCGTCGCCGACGCGGTCGCGGTCGCGGTCTGCCTGGCCGGGGTTGGCGGCGACACGGCAGTTGTCGGTCGCGTCGCAGACGCCATCGCCGTCGCTGTCGCCACGCGGACAGGGGTCGCAGACGTCGCCGATCCCGTCGCCGTCGGTGTCGGCCTGGTCCGCGTTCTTGTGGTAGGCGCAGTTGTCGCAGCCGACGCCGATGCCCGGCGCGACGCCGTCCCCGTCGTAGTTCCCGAGCGACGTGACCGAGCGGTGATAGGCGTCGCAGACGTTGCGATTGGCGCACGGGGTGCGGCTGGAGAGCGCATCGAACAGGCAGAGGCGAGACGAGCCCTCGGTCGACGCGACGTCGATGCTGACGAAGCCGAGGAACACCGACTGGCCGCGGTTGATATCGACCCGCACATCATTGCATGTGGCCGGATCGTAGAGGGCGAGCACCGCGGGATCCGTGAACGTCTTCGTGAGCGTCATATTGTTGCAATAGCAACGCTTGTCGCTCGCGACCGTGTCGAGGAGAACCCCGTTCATATACAGCGCGAACTCGGCGCTGCCGCAATCGGCGTGGTTGATGTTGAACGTGATCGCGGTCGCCGCCCCCAACGCCGTGCCGGGGAACACCGCGAGCAGGAAAAGCACAAAGCAAGCGCGCGCGGCGCTCGTACGGATGTGTCGCATGGTACTTCTTATATTCTTCCCGCGCCCAGCGCACAACGCTCATGATGGGGTTTCGCTTGCGCTCTGCCCCGGCATGGCGCCGCGTGGCGTACGGTTCGGCGCCGGGGCCGCGGCGCGGCGCCAGCGCACGGATCGGGTGATGCCGCTTGCAATTGAATGCGGCGCAGCGCGGCGTAACGCGGCGCGCGTTCAGGTGGGCATTGATGTTTTTTTGCGGTGCTCCGCTCCGACCGGCGGTCGCTGACGAGCGGGGTGCGGGTGGGATGTGCGGTGACGATCGGGCGTGCGCTGAGCTGTCCGGATACCGACAGGAGAAGAGGCGGACACGGAGCGAGCCTTGACCGGCGCTGGCAGGTTCAGCCTCCGATCCTGGGCGCGCCGTCCGCCCAGGCGCGGGGCGCCCTGCGCGCGGCGCGACGGAGCGGCGCGACGACGGCCAGGAGCAGCATGATGAGCGCCGCCTTCGGCGTGGAGCTCCGCGCGAAAGCGCAGCCCGACGCCTCGTGCTCGACCTGCAGCACCTCGCTTCGCTCGCCCTCGTTGCCGGCCTCGTCGATCGCCGAGACAGCGATGTAGACGTCGCGACCTACGTGATCGTCGTCCACGTAGAGGAGCATCGCGTCGCCCTCGAGCCACGCGTCCGGCTGCGCCTTGGAGCGCGCTTGCTCCGGGCTGAAGCCCACGTACACGGCGTAGACCAGCGCCTCCGCGGGCGAGTGATCGTCCTCGCTTCGCTCGGCCAGATCGAAGGTCAACGTGCTCATGTCCCCGCAGCTGCTCGCTCCGCAGGCGGGCTCGTTCGCCTGGAACTCGACGTCACCGCGCGCGAGCACCGGCGCGCTCGGCGCGGCGTCGTCGATGACGTCCGAGGTCCGGACGAGGCGCTCGACGGTGGGCCTCAGGCGCAATCGGTACGTGGTGTTGGGCGCCAGCGTCTCGGCGGGGCGAAGCACGCTGTAGCCCGGCGGGGCGACGGGAACGTCGGAGCCCGCACCGGTGACGGAGGCGCCGGTCGCCTCTTCGACCAGCAGGTGCGAGAGCTCCGGGAGGTCGCCCCAGATCACGATCGCCACATTGCGTGGCACCGTGGTGAGCTCTGCCGGAGCGCCATCCGCGGTGAGCTCCGTCGGTGCGCCGGCGCGCAGGAAGCCCTCCGAGACGCTGGTATCCACCGGGTCACAAGCGCTGGCGCGCCCGCCGGCGGCCAGCACGCCGAGCCCGATCGCGAGCGAGAGGCACGTTCCGAGATTCATACCGGCCTATCAGAGCAAGCGGCACGCCACGCGACAGCGCGCCGTCCATCGGCCGGAGAGGCGCCACCGGGTCTGATCGCGGCGTCGCGCCCCCGCGCGCGGAAGCCGCCGCGCCGAGGAGGCGCGGGCCCAGAGCGGCGGTTCGACCTCAGCGCGTCGGCGTCATTCGATGCGGTCCGGGGAGGTGGCAGACTCACCTCGGAGCCTGCCGTGAAGTCCCTACATACGCGGCCCTGGGGGCCGCGGCAGGAGCGTCACGGCAGCGCCGCCGCGCGCGTCAGAGGCGAGGCCGGATCAGCTGATCCCCATGGGCGCGCCGCCCTCGGCCACGAACCGATCGGCGATGTCCACGAGGAGCGCGTCGGTCGCGGGCTTGCTCTTCACGGTGACCTGCGTCTCGTCCGGCAGGAGCACGAACGAGCCGACCAGCTTGCCGTCGAGCCGCACCTCGTGACTGCCGCCGGGCGGAGCAGAGGCGACCTCATACACCTTGCCGTCACGTGCCTTGATCTTCATGCCCTAGCGGTAGCACGCAGCGGCGCCGCGCGTATTGCCCGGCCGCGGCCGCGAGCGCGGCGGCATCCCGGCCGCCCAGGGCGATCGCGCCTCGGCAGGCAGGCCGCCGCGGCGCGGGCGCTGCATCGGTGAGGAACGACGCGGCGCGACGCCGCGGAGCCGGCGTGAGGGCGCGCGGCAGGCGAGAGACCTCCCACCGCGAGCGGGTTGCGGGGTAAGATGCGCCCGCGCGCCGAGCGCGAGGAGTGTGCACCGTGCCGAGATTCGATCTGGTCCTGAGCCCGTCGCTCGCACCGGCGAGGCGGGGCTCTGCGAGGAAGCGACCCGGGAGACCGTCATGAGGGCGGCCTCCTCGCAGAACATCGAACCACGGACCGACGCCGCGGGCCTCCCGCTCGACCCCGATTGCTGATGTCGATGCCAGAGTCTGGCCAGCCCTCCGAGGGCGGCGGCGGCGGGTGGATCGTCCTCGGCGTCCTGAACGAGATCCTCCTCAAGCTCGCGAGCCAGCCGGACCTGAGATCGCTGTGGGAAGAGGTCTGCTCGAGCGCGCGCTGGATCGTGCCGTCCCAGCGGCTCTGCGTCGTGCTCGGCAACGACGGCGGCGGCGCCCGGATCGCGGCGAGGTACGAGCACGGCACCTTCGCGTACGGCGCGCCCGAGGGCGGCGGCGTCGTCGTGGACGCGTGGATGGTCGCGGCCCTGGAAGCGCAGCGCGCCGCGTGGTTCAAGGGTCCCTGGACCGAGGCGCGGGAGGCGGACATCGCGCGCGCGTGGCTCCTCGCCGAGGACCCGGACGTCGTGTTCCACGTGCCGATCCAGGTCTACAAGAAGACCATCGGCACGATGCTGTTCGCGCTGGAAGACCAGCGCCAGATCGACCGGAAGGCGCTCGCGAGCGCGACAACGTACGCGCTGTACGTCGGCGCCACCTACACGATGCTCAAGAACTCGCTCGACCTCGCCGACGCGAGCGCGCAGCTCCGCGAGCAGAACGAGGAGCTCGAGCGCGTGCAGATCGAGCTGCGCGTGCAGCTCGATCGGGTCCGCGCGCAGCACGAGGCGATGCTCGAGATGTCGACGCCGATCATCCAGGTGTGGGACAGCGTGCTCACGCTGCCCGTGATCGGCACTGTCGACGGCGCGCGGGCGGCGCGCATGATGGAAGAGGTGCTCGGCGCGATCGTCGCGCACGGCGCGCGGTTCATGATCGTGGACCTCACCGGCGCGCAGGCGGCCGACACGTCCACCATCGAGCACCTCCTCCGGCTGTTCGCGGCGACGAGGCTGCTCGGCAGCCAGTGCATCGTCTCCGGCGTCCCGGCAGGGATGGTCAGGCGCATCCTGGACGCCGGCGGGAGCCTCGACGGGATCCCGGTGTTCAGCACGCTGAAGAGCGCCCTCGAGCACGCGATGGGCGCCATCCGACACAAGCCGCGGTGACCGCCTCCGGGAAAGCGCCCGGACACGGAGGCGGGCCCCCGTGGTACGCCCGCGATCGCAGACAGGAGCGTGAGAGATGAAGCTCGCAATGATCGGACTCGGGAGGATGGGCGCCAACATGGCGCGCCGGCTCATGCGCGGCGGCCACGAGGTCGTGGCGTTCGATCTGAACCAGGAGAGCGTGAAGCAGCTCGCCGCGGAGGGCGCAGAGGCGGCCTCCTCGCTGGGCGAGGCGGTGGAGAGGCTCGCGCCGACGCGCGTCGTCTGGGTCATGCTCCCCGCGGGCGCCCCGACCGAGCGCGTCGTCCAGGAGCTCGGCGAGCAGCTCGCCCCCGGCGACGTGATCATCGACGGGGGCAACACCTACTTCAAGGACGACGTCCGCCGCGCCAGGGAGCTCGCCCTGCGGGGCATCCGCTACGTGGACGTGGGGACGAGCGGCGGCGTGTGGGGGATCGATCGCGGCTACTGCCTGATGGTCGGCGGCGCGCCCGAGGCGTTCTCGCTGGTGCTGCCCATCCTGCGGACGCTCGCGCCGGGGACCGGGGACATCCCGCGCACGCCGGGCCGGCAGGAGGCGCAGAGCACGTCCGAAGAGGGCTTCCTCCACTGCGGCCCCGTCGGCGCCGGCCACTTCGTGAAGATGGTCCACAACGGGATCGAGTACGGCCTCATGCAGGCCTACGCGGAGGGGTTCGACATCCTGAAGAACGCGGCCACCCCGCGCCTGCCCGAGGAGCACCGGTACGACCTCGACCTCGGCGAGATCGCCGAGGTGTGGCGGCGGGGCAGCGTGGTGGGCTCGTGGCTGCTCGACCTCACCGCGATCGCCCTCACCGAGAGCCCGGACCTCGGCGGGTACAGCGGCTTCGTGCAGGACTCCGGGGAGGGCCGCTGGACCGTCATGGCCGCGATCGAGGAGGCGGTGCCCGCGGAGGTGCTCTCCTCGGCGCTCTACGCGCGCTTCCGCTCGCGCCACGATCACACCTTCGCCGAGAAGGTCCTCTCCGCGATGCGCCACAAGTTCGGCGGGCACCTGGAGCGCCCGACCGGAGGCTGAGCGGCGCCCTGCCGGCCGATCCGGCATGCGCTGAAGCGCTGAAGAGGCTCGCCGGATACCGCTAAGTTGCGAAATTGCTGAACATTTAGCCGATATCCCCGGTCCGGAAGCTCTCCGGCGGATCGCACTCCTCGGGCTGCGCTCGCTGGCCGGCGGCGAGGAGCGCCTCGGCCAGGAGCATCGCGTCGACCGGCCAGAGCTCGGGGGGGCGCGCGCGCTTCGCCCCTGCCTCGGGCAGCGGTCGGCAGGAGAGCACGAGGCGGCGAAAGCGGTCCGGGACAGCGTCCCGGCCGTGCGCCGCGCCGAGGAGCGCGCCGGCGATCGCGGCGTTCGTGTCGGTGTCGCCGCCGGCCATCACGGTCTCGACGAGCCCGCGCTCGAGCGAGGAGGCGTGGAGGAGCTGGTAGAAGGCGTTCTGCAAGGCGATGAGGACCCAGCCGGCCTGGTGCGAGAAGCTCCGGGGCGGCGCGCGGCGCGCGGCCTCCAGCGCGGCGAGGACCGCGCGCTCGCCGCCCCGCTCCGCCTCGGCGCCGGCGGCCTCCCAGGCGCCCTCGACGCCGGCGCCGCCCACCGCCGCGGCGACCGCCGCGACGAACGCGGCGGAGGCGGCGCAGCAGACCGGATGGGGGTGCGTGAGCGCGCTGTCGTCGCGCGCCCACGCGGCGGCCTCCCCCGGGCGGCCCGCGCCGAGGATGCCGAGCGGCGCCGCGCGCATCACGGAGCCGTTCGCCTCGCTGGTCAGGCTCGCGGCCGCCCGGGCGCGCTCGCGGCGCGCGCCGCCGAGCGGCGCGCCCGCGGCGGCCGCGAGCGCGGCCGCCGCGGTGTTGCCGATGTCGAACGGGCGGGAGCCGTACCAGTGCACGTAGGCGTCGAGCGCGGCCTCGGCGACGAAGCCGCGCTTGCGCACGATCGACCGCGCCAGCATGATCGCCATCTCGGAGTCGTCGGTCGGCTGCCCGGCCAGCGTGTCCCACGTGCCGCCGTCGGCGAGATCACTGACGCCGCCCGGATAGAGCGGCGCGATCTCCTCCGCGGTCCGGAACTCGACGAGCGCGCCGAGCGCGTCGCCCGCGAGCTGGCCGAGCAGGCAGCCCTGGGCGCGGGAGAGCGCGCCGGGATCCGCGACGAGCAGGCTGTGCGCGGGGCGCAGGAGGCCGTACGCGCCCTGCGGCGCGGGGATGCGGCCGTGGATGACGGCGTTCCACGGCCGCCGCGCGAGCTCCCGCACGACCGCCGGGGCGCCGCCGAAGAGGCGGCAGATCTCGCCCTCGCGCTGCGCTGTGTACGCGATCGGCGCGCCGTCGTCGTCGACGAGCTCGCCGCCCGCGGCGCGCACGAGCGCGTGCCCGGCCGCGTAGTCCCAGCACTGCGGCCGGCTGAGCGAGACAGCGGCGACGCCCTCGCCCACCGCCGCCAGCGCGAGCCGGTAGGCGAGGCTCGGGAGCGAGAGGAACCGCGCCGGGGCGACGCACCGGGCGTTCCGGGCCGGGAGGTAGTCCGCCGACTGCGAGAGCAGCACGACGGCGTAGCGGTCGAGCGCGGCGCCGGCGAGCGAGGCCGAGACGGCGGCGCCGTTGCGCCGGATCGGCCCGGTGCCCTCGGCCCAGGCGATGAGATCGCCGTCGTCGTCGGGGTAGGCGTACGCAAAGACGACGCCGAGCACCGGCGTGCCCTCGCGCAGCAGGCCGATCGAGACCGAGGCGCCGCGGTAGCCGTGCAGGAAGGACGCGGTGCCGTCGTTCGGATCCACGACCCAGCGGTGCGACCGGTCCGCGCCGTCGCGGGCGCCGGTCTCCTCGCCGAGGAACGCGTAGGGGGTGGCCCGGGTGAGCGCGTCGCGCAGCAGGAGCTCGACCTCCACGTCGACGGCGGCGTGCGTCCCGGCGCCGCGCGGGCCGCCCGGGCGGTGGAACTCCGCGCGGAGGATCGAGCCCGCGCGGCGCGCCGCCTCGACGGCCAGCGCGAGGTCAGCGTCGTAGCCCATGCCGATCCCGTGGCTCCACCGGGCGCAGCCTAGCCCAGGTCGGCGCGCCGGCCGCCGCCGGCGTCGCGATCGCGCCCGGGAGGCGCGGCGCCGGCAGCTCCCGGAGGCGCGGCGCCGTAGCTGCGGAGGTCGGCGACGGCCGCGTCGACCTGCGCGACGATGGTGCGGGCGTGGTCGAGGAACGCCGCGCCGGCCGGCAGGAGGCGCATGCCGCGCGCCGTGCGCTCGAAGAGCTGCGCGCCGAGCTCGTCCTCCAGGCCGCGGATGTGCCGGCTGAGGGGCGGCTGCGCGATGTGGAGCCGGCGCGCGGCGCGGCCGACGTGGCCCTCCTCGGCGACGGCGATGAAGTAGCGGATCTGCGACAGGCTCACGCGGACGATAGTACCGCGAACGCCGCCCGGGTGAGGAGCCGCGCGCGAGCGCCCGAGATCAAAACGGTATTGGATGGGCGCGCGCCGCGCGCGCATACGCCTCGCATGAACGTGGACATCCTCGGGCCTCGCGCGTGCGAGGCGATGCGGCGCGCGGGGCGCGTGGCCGCGGCGACCCTGGCCGCCGTCGGGGCGCGGCTCCAGCCCAACGTGACCACCGCGGACATCGACCGGTGGGTGCGCGAGGACACAGCGCAGCGCGGCGGCCGCCCGAGTCAGCTCGGATACAAGGGCTTCCCGGCGGCGGTGTGCACGAGCCGGAACCACGTCGTATGCCACGGGATCCCGCGGCGCGACGAGGTGCTCGTGCCGGGCGACATCCTCAACGTCGACGTGACGACGGAGCTCGACGGCTACCACGGCGACACCTCCGCGACGTTCTTCATCGGAGAGCCGAGCGCCGAGGCGCGGCACGTGGTGGACGTCGCCCGGCGGTGCCGGGACGCGGGCGTCGCTGTCGTGCGCCACGGGGCGCGGCTCGGCGACATCGGGGCGGCGATCGAGGAGGTCGCGCGGGCGGAGGGGTGCAGCGTTGTCCGCGAGGTGGGCGGGCACGGGATCGGGCGGAAGATGCACCTGCCGCCGCACGTCGCGCACACCGGCGTGCGCGGCGCGGGCATGCGGCTCCGCGCCGGGATGGCCATCACGATCGAGCCGATGGTCAACCTGGGCTCGCACCGCATCCGCACGCTCGATGACGGGTGGACCATCGTCACCGAGGACGGCAGCCTGTCGGCGCAGTTCGAGCACACAGTGCTCGTCACGGGGGATGGCTGCGAGATCCTGACGCTCTCCTGACGTTCCGGGGCCGGGCCGGAGCGGGCGGAGGGGATACGACGCGTCACCTCCCCTTGGTCACCCACGCCCACACGAACTCGCACTCCATCGGCGATGCGCCGCTGTCGTCCGTCACCGTGACGGCGACGGTCACGTCGCCTTTCGGCTGGTCCTCGAACGAGCGTCGTTGCTCGGACGAGAGCGTCGCGACAGCGCGCAGGCCCCCCTGGGCGCGGCGCTTGTAATCGACCTTCATGCTGCGCAGGAGCGGCAGCTTGTCGTCGGGCAGGCTGACGGCGACGACGAAGCCTGTCGCCGTCTCGGCCAGGAGCCCCGCCGCCGCGGCGTGCACGCCGCCGATGTGGTTCTGCACCTTGCGCCCGTTGGCGAGCCGCAGCGCCACCCGCTCCGGGCTCACCTCGTCGAACTGGATCCCGGCGGTGCCCGTGAACGGCACCATGCGGTGGAACAGCGCTGTCTGCGCGCGAGCGCGCAGGAAGGAAGGAAGGACCTGGAGCGGGGCGATCGAACGGGCGATGAGATTCACCTTGGACATGACGGCCTCCGGAGTCGGCGAGCAGCGAGCGCGGCGAGCTTAGCGCATGCCGGCGCGGCGCCGCCCCCGGCGCGGACGACCCGCGCGCTCCCGGGATCAGCGATGCTGGCGCTGCGCCCTGCTCACCGCGACAGCGGCCTCTTCCTCCGCCTGATCCGCGAGATCCATGCCCGAGCTCGCCGTGTCCGCCGCGACGCGCACCCTGCCCTGCCGGTCGCCGCCCGCCGGCTCCACGCGCTGGCGCAGCGCCGCCGCCGGGCGCGCTCCGCCGATCGCCCGCGCCATCGCCACCTCGTGCCTGCGGCGGTGGTGCTCGTGCCACCACCGCATGCGCTCGGCCTCCTCCGCCCAGTCGTCCTCGTGCGCGGTGAACGCGACGAGCCCGTGGATGGCGAGGCCGATCGCCCAGAGCAGCGGGACCAGCAACCCCCAGAGCTGCTCGACGCCGACCATGCCAAGGAGCACGAGGAGCACCGCGTTGACGATGACGTAGATGCCGAGGTGCCGGTAGAAGTCGCGGCGCTTGCGCCGGAGCCATGAGGCGCGCTCGGCGGCTGTCGACTCGACGGCCTTGCGCTCCACGTCGCGCGCGCGCAGCGCCCGGCTCGCCTCGCGCAGCGCCTCCGGGGCGACGCCCACCTCTTCCGCCGCGGCGAGCAGGTCGTCGAAGCCGAGCCGCGCGTCGCCGCGCGGCGCGGGCGGCTCCCCGCCGTCCGCCGAGGCCTGCCGCTCGATCGCGCGCGCGAGGACGTCGCGGACCTCCTCGGTCGAGAACCGCTGCGCTTCGGTCACGCCGGCGCGGGGCGCCTCGCCCCCCTTGGCGACGGGCGCCTGCGGGGGCGGCGCGATCACCGCGGCGGCGGGCGCCTCGCCCCGCCCGGCCGCATCGAGCGCGCGCACGAGGTCATCCATCGACGCGAACCTGTCCTCGGGGCGCTTGGAGAGGGCGCGCAGCACGACCGCGCTCACCGCGGGCGGCACCGAGGCGGCGTCGAGCAGGGCGCTGTCGGCCTCGTCGGTGAGGATCGAGGCGACGACAGCGAGCATGTCGCCCGCGCCGCGCCAGGGCAGCCTGCCGGTGAGGAGCTCGAACGCGAGCACGCCCCACGCGAACTGGTCCGCGCGCCCGTCGAGCTCCCCGCCGCGGATCTGCTCCGGGGCCATGTAGACAGGCGTCCCGAGCTTGACGCCCAGGGCGGTCAGCGTCGGCAGCGCCGGGGCCTCGGTCGAGGCGATCGGATCCGCGTCGCCGGCGGCGCGGCGGGCGATGCCGAAATCGAGCACCTTGATGACGCCGTCGTCGCGGACCATCACGTTTTCCGGCTTGATGTCGCGGTGGACGAGCCCCCGCCGGTGCGCCGCGGCGAGCGCCCGGCCGGCGTCGGCGAGCCAGGCGATCCGGGTCGAGGCCGGCACCTCGGCGCCGCCGATGGCGCTGCGCAGGGTGCGACCGGCGACGAGCTCCATCACGATGAACGGCGTCCCATCGAGCTCGCCGACGTCGAAGATCGAGACGGCGTTCGGGTGGTCGAGCGCGGCGGCCGCGCGCGCCTCGCGGAGCAGGCGCGCGGCGGCGTCCGGGTCCACCGCGCCGCCCGCGATCACCTTGACCGCCACGCGCCGCCCGAGCCGCGCGTCGTGCGCCCGGTAGACGCAGCCCATGCCGCCCTGCCCGATGGCGGCCTCGATCGTGTAGCGCTCGAACGAATCGCCCGGCTTCAGCATGGCCGGCGGCGAGCGTAATGGATCCACGCGGGCTTGGACAGGCAGCCCGGCGCCGCGGCCGGCCCGATGAGGCGCGCCGCGGCGAGGCGGACACCGAGGAAAGGCGCTCGGCGGCGGGCCGCGGGGGCGAACTCGGCGGCTCACGGCGTCGCGGCTTGTGTAAGGTGGCGTCATGTCATCGCATCGAACGATGCTGCTCGGGGTCGCGGTCGGGGCAGCTGGCGGTCTGACGGCGAACGCGATCGCGGCGGGCTCTCCGACGCTCGGCTGGTTCGTCGATCACATCACCTATCCGGTGGGCCAGATCTTCCTGCGCCTGCTGTTCATGCTCGTGCTGCCGATCCTGTTCTCGGCGCTCGTCATGGGCGTCTGCGAGCTCGATCTGAAGCACGTCGGCCGGCTCGGCCTGCGGACGCTCGGCTACACGGCCGTCGTCTCCACCATCGCGGTGCTGATCGGCCTCGTCCTCGTGAATCTGATCCGCCCGGGCGACGGACTGCCCGAGGCGGTCCGCGGCCTCGCGAGCGGCAGCGGGATCAAGGCGGCGACCGCTCCGGCCGACACCTCGCCGGTGGGGATGATCATCGCGATGGTGCCGGACAACGTCATCAAGGCGGCGGCCGCGGGCGACGTGCTCGCCGTGATCACGTTCTCGCTGCTCTTCGGCCTCGCGCTGTCGCTCACCCCGACCGAGGCGGCGATGCGGCTCCGGGAGGGCATCCAGGGGCTGTTCGACGTCTCGATGCGGCTCATCGAGGGGGTGCTCCGGTTCGCGGCGATCGGCGTGGGGGCGCTGCTCTTCACGATCACGTCCCGGATGGGCATCGGCATCATGCAGCAGCTCGCGGCCTACGTGCTCACTGTGCTGCTGGGCCTCGGCCTGCACATGTTCGTCGTGTACTCGCTCTCGGTGCGCTTCCTCGGCGGGATGTCGCCGATCGCCTTCTTTCGCGGGAGCCGGACGGCGATCGTGACGGCGTTCTCGACCGCCTCGTCGAACGCGACGTTGCCGACCTCGCTGAAGGTGGCCGAGCAGGAGCTGCGGCTCCCGCCGTCCGTGTCGCGCTTCGTCCTGACGGCGGGCGCCGCGATGAACCAGAACGGGACGGCGCTGTTCGAGGGGGTGACCGTGCTCTTCCTGGCGCAGGTCTACGGCGTCACGTTGACCCTCGGACAGCAGGCGATCGTGATGCTCATCTCGGTGCTCGGGGGGATCGGCACCGCGGGCATCCCTGCCGGCTCGCTCCCCGTCATCGCGATGATCCTGGGGATGCTCGGCATCCCGCCCGAGGGGCTCGGCCTTGTCCTCGGGGTGGATCGGTTCCTCGACATGTGCCGGACCGTGATCAACGTGGTGGGGGATCTGGCGGCGGCCGTGTACGTCTCGCGGGATCAGCACGCGAAACCGCAGGAAGAGGCCGGGACGTGAGCCGAAATGGCCGACGCCTGCGGGTGATACCTCCTGGCTGAGGTCACGCGCAGGCGTCGCGCTCCGAAGGTCCGGAGCTGCCGTTCCTGGCGGCTCGGGGGCCGAGCCGCGCGGTCTCGAAGTCATCCCGGCGGGCGTCGCCGCGCCGGGACGTCCGGGTTCAGGCCGCCATCTTCATCCCGGGCATCATGCCCATCATGTTCGGCATCATGCCCGGCATCATCATGTTTGGCATCATGCCCATCATGTTCGGCATCATGCCCATCATGTTCGGCATCATGCCCGGCATCATCATGTTCGGCATCATGCCCACCATGTTCGGCATCATCATGTTCGGCATCATGCCCATCATGTTCGGCATCATGCCCATCATGTTCGGCATCATGCCCGGCATCATCATGTTCGGCATCATGCCCATCATGCTGGGCATCATCGGCATCATGCCGCCCATGCCCATCATGCCCATCATGTTGGGCATCATCGGCATGATGCCGCTCATCGGCATCATGCCCCCCATCATCGGCATCATGTTCCCCATCATCGGCATCGAGCTCATTGGCATGTTCATCATGGCTAGTCCTCTCCGTCAGTCGTTTCGAGTGTTTCAATAACTCCCTGCCCGGAACGGAGCAACCTCGAAGACCTGGAGCGCATCGCTTTCCTCCACGGGAGCGGACGGCCGTTCGTGCGGAGCGGACGTCGTGTCGACCGGAGCGGAGGAGCATCCACAATAGCGACAGCGCGCCGCTGTCCTGGCCGAAGCAGACTCCCGGGAGAGGCGCGAACCGCGTGAAAGCTGGGCTCGATTGCAGCCATGTTACGTGACCGTTTCGGGCCGCTGCGAACCATGTTCGAGGCCCTGAAGCGACTTTGGCGGGCACGGCGCAAGGTTGAGTCTGGCCGTTCTCGGTTACGACGGAACTGCTCGGTTGGCTGGAGTTCGAGAAAATCTTCTCACACAGTGGCTGAGCTCGCCGGCCGTAACATGGGTCCGGGCGCGGCTGCGGCCCGCGGAGATGCCGGCGTCACGGCGCCGGCTCTTCACCGGTGCTTGATCGTCGCTCCCGTCGCAGGATCGCGCAGCAAGCTCGGCGGCAGCGCGTCCGACAGCGCAGCTCTTCGCGGCGTCGCCCGGCCTCAGAGCGCCGCGACCGGCGCGATGCGCGGCAGAGACGCCGACGGCCATGTCGAGCCTCCATGGAACAAAACGGCGCGCGGCCGAGGCACTGCCCCGGCCGCCGCGCCGACTCGCGAGGAGCACTCACGCGACGATGATCAAGAGAACGAACGGTGCTCCGGCCGGACGCCCGCTGCCGTCGTTGTGTAGGCCGAACGGTAGTCCGTCACGAGCCAGACCAGGGCGACGGCCACGCCCGACACCAGGAAGAAGTTCCTCGCGGCGTTCGCCTCGTCGAAGTTGAACAGCCAGGGCGCTGCGACCAGGAAGACGGCGACCACGGCCTCGAGCGCCCCGTGAACGGGGAACGGGATGACCTTGGCGGCGCCCAGCGGATACGCGGTGAGCAGCGTCACGCCCGCGTGCACGGCGCCGAGGATGTAACACAGCGTCTCGGGGAACCCGCTGAAGCCGAACAGCGAAGGGGCCAGGAGGAACAGGGCCACAACCGCATAATCGATGTATCCATGAACTCGAGGCGACAGGATCTTCATGACCGACTCCTTGCAAACCGGATATTCTGTTTGAGTGCCTTCGTCGGTCCGGGAGGCTGCAAGGCGCATGCCGCAGAGCGGTGCGGCGGAGAGGATCCGTCCACCCGGCGAGCTCAGCCAGCCTTTCATCGATCCATGGTGCGGGGAACCGTTGTCAGCGGGCCTGCGCTTGCCGTGCGCGACGGGCTGCGCGCATCGACAGGAGCGCTCCGGGACAGCCGTGCGCCGCTTCGAGGCGCACCGCACCCGAGCGGCGAGCGCTGTTCGTGTGGCACATTGCCCCGACAGCGCCCGCCCGCCACATGACATCGTCGCTCGCGCCTCCTGCGCGGCAGAAAAGGCGGGTTGTTCCGGCTGTCCAGCGCGCTCGCCCGGCGCCTCGAGCCCGAGTCGCCGCGGCCGGCAGCGCCGGCCACGGCAGGGCCCTCAGGGCGCTTGATCGAGGAACTTCACGATCGCGTCCCGGTACTTCTCGAACGCCTCGACCTGCGGCAGGTGGCCTACGCCGGCGAGCTCGACCAGCTTGGCGCCGGGGATCGCCTGCGCGGCCTTCTTGCCGAGCGTTGTGTAGTCGCCGAGCGCGTCCGCGGCCTCCTTCGGCGCCCACGCCTTCCCGAGCGCCGTCCGGTCCCGCAGCCCGATGACGAGCAGCGTGGGCGTACGGAGGCGCGGCAGCTCGTAGACGACAGGCTGGGTGAAGATCATGTCGTACGTGAGGGCCGAACACCACGCGACGCGCGGATACTCGGGGTGCTCCGTCCAGCCCGCCTGGATCTCGATCTGGCGCTCATACTCGGGCTTCCACGTGCCGTCGTAATAGCTCTTGCGCTGGTAGTCGCGGATGCTGTCGCGCGTCGCCTGGAGCTCCTGCTTGTACCAGGCGTCGACGGAGCGGTACGGGACCACCGTCTTCCAGTCCTCGAGGCCGATGGGGTTGACGAGGATGAGGCGCTCTGTCCGATCCGCGAACATGAGGGCAAAGCGCGCGGCGAGCATGCCCCCCATCGAGTGACCGACAACGGCCGCGCGCTGCACGCCGAGGGAGTCGAGCAGCGCCCGCGTCGTCTCGGCCAGACCGTGGAAGCTGAACTGGTAGGCAGCGGGCTTCGTCGATTTGCCAAACCCGATCTGATCGGGCGCGATGACCCGAAAACCACGCTCGGTCAGCGCCCGGATCGTCGGCTCCCAGGTGCTCGCGGAGAAGTTCTTGCCGTGGAGGAGGAGCACCGCGCGCCCGTTCGGCTTCTCGGCCTGCACGTCCATGTACGCCATCCGGAGCTTCTGGCGCTGCGACTCGATCTCGAAATACCGGACCGGGTAAGGATACGTGTACGACGTGAGCTCCGGGTCGAGGCCCGCCGCGGAGGGCGCGGCCGGCGGCGCCGCGGAGGACGCGGCCGGGGGCGCCGCGGAGGACGCGGCCGGGGGCGCCGCAGAGGGCGCGGCCGGCTGGAGATCGGCGCGGGGCGCCGGCGCGCACCCGGCGGCGGGGGCGAGCGAGAGGAGGAGCGAGGCGAGGACCGGGGTGAGCGAGGGCGTTCTCAACAGGTGACCTTCCAGGTGACGTGCCAGAGGGGATGACGAGGGCCGCGGGCAAATCGGGGCGCGGGCCGTCATTTCGCGGGCGTGACCAGGAGCTCGGGATCGACGCGCGTCTCGAAGAGGTTCATGCGCCAGTCGAGGTGCGCGCCGTTCGTGCGGCCGGTCATCCCGACGGTGGCGATGACCTGACCCTGCTTGACCTCGTCGTTCACCTTGGCAGCGAAGGCGTGCAGGTGGATGAACGTGGAGCTCAGTCCGTGGCCATGATCGATGATCATGGTGTGACCGCTCAGCGGAAGGTTCTTCTCGACGAACACGACCTTGCCGCAGGCGGGCGCTCGCACCGCCGCTCCGACGGGCGCCGCGATGTCCACGCCCCAGTGGATCCCGCCCTCCGTGCCGTTGAGCACGCGCGGCTGGCCGTAACGCGACGTGATCGGGCCCTTCGACGGCCAGATGAAGCCGTCCTTGTAACAGTTCTTCTTCGTGTACTTGTTCCGGATCGCGTCGAGCTTCTTGTCGGTCTGCGTGAGCTTCACGCGCGTCGCCATGTCGAGCTTGACCATGTTCTCCGGCAGGTTGTCGACCTTGTCGATCTCGAACGTGCGCTGCTCCACGTCGAAGAGCTTCTCGAGCACCTGACCATCGTCGAACGTGATGGTCAGCTTCTCCTGCGCCGGCGCGTTGCGCGAGAAGGCGATCAGGAACTCCCCCTCGTCGCTCACGGTCACGCGGTGGCCCGGAAACGCCATGCGGCGCAGCTTGCCGGTCAGCTTGGCGCGGAGGAGCCCTCCCTGGACGGCGCGCCCCTCCACGGAGAGGCGGCTCGCATCGGCCGCGGGCGGGCCGGCGTCGGCCGCGTCCGCGCTCGCCGCCGGGGCCGCGGAGGCGCCGGCGTCGGCCGACGCGCCCGGGTCGGCCGACGCCGGCGGCGGCGCGCTCGCCGAGGCGGGCGGGGCCGCCGAGGCGGCCGGCGTGGCGTCGGCGGCGGCTTGATCTCCCGCGTCGGGCGCGCCCGCGGGAGCACCGCGATCACACGCAGCAACGGTAAGCAGGCTTACAGCGATGGCGGAGATGCGCATGCGCGCAATCGTGCCAGAATTCGCGCACATCGACGAAAATAATGTGAATGCGCGCACGGAGCGGTGCTGGCATGCAACCGTGCGATCGATGAGCGTTCGATGAGCGTTCGATCAGCCCGCCGCCGCCGCCGGCGATCGTGAACAGCGGGTGCTGCGAGCCGGCCGCGACACCCGATCTGGGCGAGCGCGGCGCGGCGAATGCGGAGGTGGCGGCCGGATCAGCGGTCCGCGCGCGGGGTGTCGTGCTGCGGCTGCGGTCGGGCCTGGGGCCGGCCTTGCTGCGACCCGGCGTGCGCCTGCGGGCGACTCTGCCCCTGCGACCCGGCGTGCGCCTGCGGGCGACTCTGGCCCTGAGGCCGACTCTGGTCCTGAGGCCGACTCTGGCCCTGAGGCCGACCCTGCGTTTGCGGGCGACCCTGGCCGCCCTGCGGGCGACCCTGCCCCTGGGGGCGACCACCCTGCCCCGGCGGACGCCCCTGCCCCTGCGCCTGTGCCGCGGGCCGGGGGTCGGCCTGGGCGCCGGCGAGCCCCGGGATCTCGAGGATGGGCAGGCGCTTCTGGATGAGGCGCTCGATGTCGGCGAGGTACGGGCGCTCCTCGCTGTCGCAGAACGAGAGCGCCACCCCCGACGCCCCGGCGCGCGCCGTGCGGCCGATGCGGTGCACGTAGCTCTCCGGGATGTTCGGGAGGTCGTAGTTGATCACGTGCGAGATGTCGTCGATGTCGATGCCGCGCGCGGCGATGTCGGTCGCGACGAGCACGCTCGTCGTCCCCTGCTTGAAGCTCGCGAGCGCCCGCTCGCGCGCGCCCTGGGACTTGTTCCCGTGGATCGCGAGGGCCTCGATGCGCGCGCGGCCGAGCTGCTGGACCACGCGGTTGGCGCCGTGCTTCGTCCGGGTGAACACGATCGCCCGACGCAGCGCCGGATCCTTGAGCACCTGCTCCAGCATGGCGCGCTTGTCGGACCGCTCGACGAAGACCACCCGCTGGTCGATCTTCTCGGCCGTCGTGGCCACCGGCGCGACCTCGATCCGCACCGGGCGGCGCAGGATGCTGTTCGCGAGCTTCTGGATGTCCGGCGGCATCGTGGCCGAGAACAGCAGCGTCTGCCGGCGCTCGGGCAGCATGGCGAGCACGCGCCGGATGTCGTGGATGAACCCCATGTCGAGCATCCGATCGGCCTCGTCGAGCACGAGCGTGTCGAGCCGCCCGAACGGGGCGACGCCCTGCGAGCAGAGATCGAGCAGCCGGCCCGGCGTCGCCACGAGCACGTCGACGCCGCGGCGCAGCGCCTCCATCTGCGGGCGCTGCCCCACCCCGCCGAAGATGACGGCGGTCCGCAGGCCGAGGTTCTTGCCGTACGTGACGAAGCTCTCGCCGATCTGCGCGGCGAGCTCGCGCGTCGGGGTGAGAACGAGCACCCGGAGGCCGCGCGGGCCGGCCGACACGCCGCCCTGCGCGAGGCGCTGCAGGATCGGCAGCGCGAACGCGGCGGTCTTGCCGGTACCAGTCTGCGCGCACCCGAGGACGTCGTTGCCCTCGAGGATGGGGGGGATGGCTTGCTCCTGGATGGGCGTCGGGGCGCTGTACCCTTCGGCTTCGATGGCGCGGAGCAGCGGTTCAATCAGCTTGAGATCGGCAAATTGCATGGACATGGGGCTCCAGAGGAGCGCCTCCTGACAGGTCGAGACGTGCGCCGCGGCACCGCGCCCTCCAGCGCGGAGGGATCGATCACGGAGAGCTGCCGCCCTGCGCCTCCTTGAACGGAGGCTGCGAGGCCCATTTGACAGCGACCGAGCACCGCGACCCGTGCCAGGTCAGTCCGAGGCCGCGACTCTAGTACGCGATGGTGAGGAAGTCGAGGAGCGACAGCGCGTCCGTCTGCCGCGCGCCGCACGAGAAGCGCGCTCCGCTGCGTGGGCCGCGATCGCGGATCGCCGGCCTCTTTCGGCTTCCGGGGCGCGCGCCCGCGCGCAGCGGGCTTCGTGAGCTCGGCGCGTCGTGCTACACCCTCGCCCGCGACGGGGGCTCGCGCTCGCGTCGTCCAGCGCCTCCCTTCTTCCATCCGTCCTTCCGCAGCACCGCAGCACCATGGCCGAAACCGCCGAAGCCCCGAACCCGCCGGCTCAGGCCGGGCGCTCCGCCCCCGAGGACCACGGCGCTCCGCGGCGCCGCACGAAGTTGAAGCTGCGGCGCTGGATCCTCGGCTCCCTGGCCGTCTCGGCTGTCGCCGGCGCCGGGCTGTGGATCGCGGTGCACCGCATCCCGTGGATGGGCCCGCTCGTCGCGAACGGGCTGCGCTCCGTGATCGGCGCCGAGAACGTGACGGCGATCGAGGAGACCGCCTACGGCGTCGAGGATCACGTCCACCAGCTCGTCCGCAAGAACGAGCCGCCGAAGACGTACTGGGAGGTGCCCGCGCAGGCGCCGGAGCCCGCCGCGCCCGTCGCGAGCGCGGACGCCTCGGTCGCCCCGGCCGTCGTGGCGGCGGCGTTCCGGCCGAAAGACGTCGGCCCCTCGCACACCGCCTGGCCGGCGCCCGGCGACGGGCAGTGGGTGCCCATCGCGGATCGCGCTCGCCCGGGCGACCCGCCGCGCCTCTACAAGACGCTGATCCACCCGGATCCGCACCGCTCCTGGGCGGAGCTGTTCGTCGTGGCGGTGGATCTGTCGGGGGTCGACGTCCACCTGATGGCCGGCTCGCGCGAGCCGGCGGCGACAACCGACGAGGGCAAGGCCTACGAGCGGCTCGCGAAGATCCCCGAGGCGCACCACGCGAGGCTGCTCGCGGCGTTCAACGGCGGCTTCATGACCGAGCACGGCCACTGGGGGATGCGGGTCGACGACGTGACGCTCGTGCGCCCCCGCGACAAGGCCTGCGCCCTCGCGCTCTACCGCGACGGGCGGATGCAGGTCGCGCCGTGGACCAGGATGGCCGCCGACGAGGGCGGGATGCGGTGGTGGCGGCAGACGCCGAGCTGCATGGTCGACGAGGGCGAGCTCCACCCGCTGCTCGGCGCGTCCGGGGTCCGCAACTGGGGCGCCACGCTGGACGGCAACACGGTGATCCGTCGCTCCGCGGTCGGGCTCGACCGCGACGGCAAGGTCCTCTTCGTCGGCATCAGCAACCACACGACGGCGCAGGCGATCGCGATCGGGCTGCGCCACGCCGGCGCCACGGCCGTCGCGCAGCTCGACGTGAACTGGTCGTACCCGAAGTTCCTGACCTACGAGCCCGGCGAGGGCGGCGCGCTCACGCCTGTCGCGCTGGCGAGCGGCTTCGAGTTCTCCGAGGACGAGTACATCCGCAAGCGGTCCCTGCGCGACTTCTTCTACCTGACCCGCAAGGACCCGGCGCCCGGGAGCGGCGCGCCGTGATCGCGCGCCGCGCGCGGCCGCCCTCCGCCGGCGGCGGCGCGTCGCCCCGGCGGAGGCGGCCTCAGATGGATCGGCACGCGAAGATGTGCTCGATCGCGTCGACCACGAGCTGCTCGACCTGGTACGCGGTGATCTCGGCGGCGCTCGCGAAGCGCAGGAGATCCATCGGCGGCGGCCTCACGACCAGGTAGGCGAGGATCTCCGGCGCCGCGCGCCGCTGGATGACCGAGAAGGCGATGAGGTCGCCCCGCGGCGCCGCGCTCACGCCCCGGATCCCGAGGAGGAGCTCGATGCTCGGCGTCTCGGGCGCCTCGTCGCAGGCGACGCGCGGGGCATGGCCGGCGGACCGGAGCTCGGCGGCGATCTCGTCGAGCACGGGCCGGATCACGGCGTCGCGCGCCGCGCGGAAGGCGTCGTCGAAGGCCCGGCGATCGCCCTCCAGCTTCTCCTGCTGCCGCGCCGCGTAGCGGCCGGTGATGAGCGCCAGGCGGTTCTTGCTGTGGTCCCTCACGGCGCGAGGAGGAGCACCTTGACCTGGCTCGGGACGATCGACACCGCCGGGCAGTTGGTCGAGTTCGTGATCGTCATGCTTGTCATGCGCGTGGCCGGGATGCCGCCGACGAGCACGGTGAAGGCCGCCGTGACGTGGCGCGACGGGCCCATCACCATGCCGGAGGCGACGCCGAGGGCGACGCCCGGGTTGTCGCCGTTCGTGAGCGGCACGGTGGTGGCCATGTTGTGCGCCGGCGCGCACATGAACAGCACGTTGTACGCGGCCGGGATGCCCATCGGCTGCATCGCGATGTTCGGGTACGGGATGGGGGTGGGCGCGGGCATCGGCGTGAGGCACACGTCGGGCGCGCCGAGCGACATGCCCATCATCTGCGTGTTGGCGAACATGTCTTCCTCTCAGCCCAGGTGGATCTGGGAGCCGTCGATCTTGGTCAGCCCGCCGCTGTTCACGAGCGTCGTCTCCGCCTTCACGTGGAAGGCGGCCCGCGCCTCGAACTCCAGGTACTCGGCGCGCACCACCTCGGACCGCGCGATGAAGCGGTAGGCCCGGTCGAGCCGCTGCACGAGGCGCTCGGCGACCGTCTCGACCGACTGCGCCACGGTCTTCACGCGGTCGACCTTCGCGGTGAGGCTGTCGCCGAGCAGGCTCAGGAC
This sequence comes from Sorangium sp. So ce176, assembly GCF_051519835.1. Taxonomy (NCBI): domain Bacteria; kingdom Pseudomonadati; phylum Myxococcota; order Polyangiales; family Polyangiaceae; genus Sorangium; species Sorangium sp. So ce176. The sequence continues at coordinate 4,791,509 of NZ_CP150371.1, read as the reverse complement.
CCCGACCACCGCGTCGGCGCGCCCCGCCTGGAGGCGCGCGGAGCCCGCCGCGATCGCGGCCTCGCCGGGGGTCACCACGTCGACCCCGTCGCGCCCGCTCACCGAGAGCCTGCCCGACGCCGCGGCGATCTCGAGATCGCCCTCGACGGAGAGCCGCGCCGCCGTCGCGTCGTCGCGCTCCAGCACCGCGAGCGCGTGCGAGCCGCGCTCGTGGTGCGCGACGAGCACCTCGTCGCCGAGGGCGGGCTCGAGCAGGCAGCTCGCGGCGCGCCGCGCCTCGAACTCCCCCGAGCTCGACCTGAGGCGCAGGCCGCGACCCGAGACCCCCACCACGGTCGCGACCTCCTGCATCGGCCACGCGAGCTTCCTTGCCAGATTGTCTCTCATCGGTACCTCCGTGCTGACCCCTATCGGCTCTCCGAGCGCCGCTCCGCCTCGCTCAGCTCCTCGTCGTCGCCGAGCGCCGCGGACCGGTTCGTGAATCGCGTGTCCTGCTGGCGCGTCCGGTGGAACCGCGCGCGGAACAGCGTGCAGCGCGAGAAATCCGCGTTCGCGAGATCCGCGTACGAGAAATCGGCGTACGTCAGATCGGCGCCGGCGAAGTTCGCGCCGACGCAGCTCGCGTTCTTGAAGATCGCCTGCTGCGCGCTCGCGCCCTCGAGGCTCGCGCCGTCGAGGCGCGCCTTCACGAAGAGCGCCTGACCGACCTTCGCGTTCTTGAGCGTCGCGTTCGTCAGGTTCGCCTCCGCGAAGAGGGCCCGATCGAGGTTCGCCTCGTCGAGGCGCGCGCCCACGAGGGAGGCCCCCTTGCAGTTCACCTGCACCATCCTCGCGCCGCGGAGGTCGCAGCCGGTGAGGTCCACCTCCATGAGCTGCGCGAGCGTGAGATCCATCCCGGAGAGGTCCTGGCCGCCGAGCTTGCCCCCGATCAGCATGGTCCGCTCGAGGAGCGCGCCGCGCAGGCGCGCCGTCGACAGGTCGGCCTTGAGCAGCGCGGTCTGCTGGAGCCGCGCGCCCTCGAAGACCGCCCGCGCCGCCTCGGCGTCCACGAGCGCCGCGCGGTCGAGGTTCGCCGCCTTCAGGCTCGCCTCCTCGAGGCGCGGCTTGATGAGGCTCGCGATGGTCAGGTCGGCGCCGTCCAGCGTGGCGCGCGACAGGTCGCACTCCACGAGGCTCGCGGCGACGAGGTCGGCCTCGCGCAGGTCGGCCGCGAGGAACGTGCACCGGTCCCACATCCCGTGGCGGAGGCGCGCCCCCGGGAGCTTCGCCCCCTCGAACCGGCAATCGGAGAAGACCGACTCGTGGAGCTTCGCGCCGGTCAGGTCCGCTCCCCGGAAGGAGACGCGCTCGAACACGGCCCCGGAGAGATCGGCGCCGCGAAGGTCCGCGCCCGCGAGATCCTCGTCGGTCACGGGCTCCGCGCTCGCGACGCGCTCGAACAGATCGTCCTTGGTCATCGCTTTCGCCTCGGGAACAAGGTCCGGACGACGTGGGCGTCCTTGAAGCTCGTGCGCGTGTCGCCCTCGGCGCCCATCAGGTTCGCGCGGAACAGGTTGGCCCGTAGGAACGAGGTGCCGCGCACGTGCGCGCCCTGCAGCATCGCCTCCATCAGGTTCGCGTCCGACAGCTCGGCGTCGCCGAGATCGGTGCGCATCAGCCGCGCCCCCTTGAGGCTCGCGCCCGCGAGGCGCGCTTCCTTGAGATCCGACTCGCTGAGATCGCAGCCGTCGGCCCGGACGCCGGTCAGCCCGGCGCCCTTCATCGCGGCGCCGCGCATCGTCGCGAGCTCGAGCTCCGCGCCGGAGAAGTCGGCCCCGCCGAGCCGGCACTCGAGCACGAGGCGCAGGTTGTTCGCGCGGGCGCCGCGGAAGCTGGCGCCCTCCGCGCCCGTCTCGACGAGCGCCGCGGCCTCGAGCACGGCCTCCGCGAGGCTCGCGCCGGCCATGCGACAGCGAAAAAACGTTGCTTTTCGCAGACTTGCACGATCGAGGCGCGCCCCCTCGAGGTCGCACTCGTAGAAGAGGACCTCGTCCGCGATCGCGCCCTCGAGGTCCCCGCGCGGCAGGCGCGCCTCGAACAGATCGGCGCCCCGGAGGTCGGCGCGGGCGAAGCGCGCCTCCGCGAGCTCGCCGCGGTGCAGGATCGCCCTGGCGAGGCGCGCGCCCCCGAAATCGGCGCCGCGCGCGTGGACCTCGCCGAGGTTCGCGCCCTCGAGGCCGACGCCGGCGAGCCGCGCGCCCTCCAGGTTGGCGCGCGCGAGCACGGCGCCCGACAGGTCCGCGCCGGCGAGCGCGCAGTCGCGCAGGTCCGCGCGCTCGAGGAGCGCCTCCCGCAGGACGGCCCCGGACAGGTCCAGCCCGCGCAGATCCGCGCCGGTGAGGTCCCAGCCGGCCATCGGCGCGCCGGACGCGAGCGCGGCCTCCACGCGCGCGCGGAGGTCCCGCTGCGCGGCCTCGTCCGGGAGGGCCGCGGGCGCCATGTGGTGCGCGGCCGTCCGGTAGCCGAGGATCTGGGCCTCCTCGAGCTTGCGCAGCTTCGCGAGGAACGCCGGATCCTCGATCTGGGCCTCGAGCTCCTCCATCGGCGCGCCGAGCTCGCGGCCTGCCTGGGCGGTCTCGCGCATGCGGGCGAGGTGCTCGTCCGCGCGGAACCTGGGCGGCCCACCCTCGCTCTTCGATTTCTCGATGACCGCGTCGAGGTCGATGCCGTGCTCGGCGAGGCTCTGGCGCGCCTGCCCGAGGGCCTCCTCCTGCCTCGCCTTGGCCTCGGCCTCGATGCGGGCGGCCTCGGCCTCGACCCGCTCGATGTACTCGGGCAGCTCGTCGAGCTTCGGCGGCGCCTCGGGCGGCGGCAGCTCGCGCGGGATGCCCTTCTCGTCCGGATCGAGCCCGAGCACCCGCACGGACATGCGGGCCTTGTCCAGCTCGCGCTGCGCCCGCTCGCGCGACCGCCGCTCCAGCACGCCCTCGCGGCGCAGGAGGTCGTCCATGTCGCTGAACTTCTCGTCGGGCGGCGCGGGGGCGCCGGGGTCGGGCTCCGGCAAGAGGTCGCGATCGCGCAGCGCGACGAGGTGGCCCTTCTTCTTGTCGAGGCGCTGCTCGAAGGCGGCCTGGTAATGGGCCTCCGGCCGGGGGGCGCCGCGGAGCTCGAGCGCCGCGAGCAGGCATTTCACGTCGCGCGCGTCGTCGTCCTCGACGCGCGCGACGCCCCGGAAGATCGCGATCATGCGCCGGACGTTGGGCAGCAGCACGATCGTCTCGAGCCGCGTCGCGACCTCCTCGAGCGCGTCTCCGCGCGAGGCCCGCGTCACGAAGCAACGCGCGGCGAGCTCCGTCACGCGGCCCGTCAGCGTGGCCTCCTCGGGGTGGAGGTGCTCCAGGGCGATCGGCTCCCCGCCCTGGAAGAAGCCGGGCAGGCGCTGATCGGGCGGCGCGACCATGAAGTACTCCGGATCGAGATCGCGCGCGAAGCCCGGGAAATCGTTCTCGAGCCACGCCGCGTCGTACGTCCCGAGCTTCGACTGGCGCTCGGGCCAGGTGGCGTCGAGGGGGCCGAACGCCATGGGGGGCGGCCTGTCGTTCGGCGAGGTGATGAGGTGCTTCGGGTGCTCGATCTGCGGGAGCGGCTGGGTCTTCTTCCCTTCCTCCTCGACGGTCGCGAGCCCCGTCCCGATCGGGTTCGGCGCGAAGCCCGGCCCGCCGAACGCCTTGTCCCAGCCCAGGGCGAGCTCGGTCAGCGGCTCGGGCTCGCTCGGCACGCCGCGCTCCCAGCGGCGCTTGCCGACGACGTACACCGCCTTGTCGACCGGGCCGACCTGGACGCGCGCCCGGAACGCAGGGCGCGGCTTGCCCCCCGCGGCGAAGGCCTTGCCGAAGACGAGGACCTCGCCGCGCGGCTTCGGCAGCCCCTCGTCGAGCGCGACGTCCTTGCCGAGCTGCCTCGGGATCTCCTGCCACATCGAGATCTCGGGGAGCGGGACCTCCGGCGCGTCGAGCGGGAGGTACGCGGTGAGGCCGAGCGCGAGGAAGCGCTGCTGCTTCAGCTCGAACACGCGTTGCAGGATGGAGATGCGTTGGGGTTTGATGATCCGCATAGGGGTTATGGGCTCACGCCGGAGGGCCGCTCACCGCTCGCTCTTGTTCATCACGCTGCGCGCGACGTACGAGCGCGAGAATTTGGCCCAACCCACGTCGGGGTAGACGCGCTCGGGATCGTCGCTGTCGATCTTGACGGCGACGGGCTTGCCCGGCTCGACCATGGACAGGGAGCTCGTGTTCATCTCCCACTCCGTGTTCGCGAGGTACGCCGCCCCGCTCGACGGCTGCACCTCCAGCCGGAGATCGACGAACGCCATGGCGCCGTCCTCGAACGTGCCGCGCGTCCGGCTCGAGACCACCCTGGCCTGGGCGGCCCGCGCGCGGGCCGTCCGCTCGCCGAGCTCGGCCATCCGATCCTTCACCGCGTCCATGCGGGCGTGATCCCGCCGGAAGACGAAGAAGAGGACGACCGCGACGACGAGCAGCGGCACGAGGATGGCGGAGATGGCGATGATCGTACCCATGTCGCTGCGCGGTCTTTCCTTGTGGCTCACGAGCGCTGCGCTGCGGCCCGTCCGCAGGTGGCGGCGGTCGAGGTGGTCGAGGACGGGGAGAGCGGGCCCGGCTCGCGCTCCCCGTCGCTCGCCCTGTCAACTGAGCACATGGACACCGGAGAGGTGATAGCGCAGGGCGGTCATCGCGAGCCGCGTCGGGAGCTGAGAGATCTTCGCCGCGCCCGTCTCGATGGATGTCGGCTTCACGGTGAGCTCGACCGCGCTGTTGATCGCGAGCGAGGCGCCCCATTTGAACGAGAGCGCCACGCCGCCCGTGATGTCGAGCTTGGCCGCGTACGTCGCGGTGAAGGCGGCTGAGAGCTCCAGGGTCGCCTTCGCGCCGACGAAGGTGGAGATCGCGGCGCCGACGGCGTTCGTGTTCGAGACGCCGAGGAACGTATCCGACTTGAACCCGGCGGTTACGTTGACGTTGTTCGAGGAGTAGAGCTTCTTGAACGGGCCGTGCGTCTTGAGCTCCTCGGTCCCCTTGATCTCACCCTTCAGGTTGCCGTCGACCGTCTGGATCATGTTGCTCTTGACGCTGACCTCGCACTGGTCCTGCGTCTCGAGCGTGAGCTTGCCCTTGCTCTTGACGGTCGTCGTCCCTGACTGCGTGTCGACGAGGGTGTTGCCGGACTTCGTTGTGACCGTCGTGTCCCCGGTGTTGATGTTCACCGTGTAGTTGCCGGTCTTCACCGTCGTCGTGGTGTCCCCCTTGACGGTGGTGGTCATCGTGCCCGCGTCGACGTCGGTGAAGAGGTTGCCGCTCGTGACGTGGAGCCACGTGTCGCCCTTGACCTCGGTGTACGAGGTGCCGCTCTCGACGTAAAACTCGTGGATCCCGGACTGGACGTGGGTGATCCAGTTGTCCTTGATCGTGGCGACCCACGAGCCGCCGCCGTTCAGGCCCACGGACTGGTCGAAGTTCTTCCCCGCGTCGAGCAGCGTGTTGTCGTCCGTCTTCACGATGAGCTCGTGATCGTCGTTCGGCGCGCCCATGCGCAGGTACGTGTTCGAGTACGGCGTCGACAGGGTGACGCGCTGCTGCCCTGTCCTGTCCTCGAGCTCGAGCCGGTTGCGCCCGCCCGTCTGGATGACGTTCTTCGTGTGGTTGCCGCTCGTGATCGGGCTCGGCGTGAGCGCGTTCGGCACGACGCCCGAGATGACAGGCCGATCCGGGTCGCCGCCGAGGAAGCTCAGCACCACCTCGGTCCCCCGGCGGAGCGGGAAGTGGAAGCCCTCGATGCCGCCGCCGTGCGGCTGCATCATGCGCACGAACGTCGAGCCCTTGCCGCCCTTCAGGTTGCTCTCGTCGAACTTGAACTTGACGTTGTATCGGCCGAAATCGTCGATCTGCGCGTACTCGCTGTCGGCGGGGCCGTCCACGGTGCCGTTCTCGTAACCGTAGATGCGCGGCCAGGGCGTGCGGCACTCCGCGCGCATCTGCGTCTTCGCGGGGATGGCGGTGATCTCGACGAAGTAGGCCTCCTCGTGCGGCAGATCGAGCAGCTCGCGGTACCCGGTGGCCCCGGCGAGCTGGTTGCCGTAATGGTGCGCCTCGATGGTGAGGTGCTTCGCGTTGAACGCCGCGCGCGGGTGGTCGTCGAGCTCGAACGTGTAGCCGGGCCGCAGGTGCAGCCGCGTGCCCGCGCCTCGATAGAGCACCTGCCGCGCGCGCATCTCCTCGGCGCGGAGCCTCGCGAGCCGATCGCCCGCGGCCGGCGAGAAGAAGCGCTCGCCGTAGAGGCTCACCTCGCCCGCGCCGTTCGGCGACACGCGTGCCGAGCCGGAGATGTTCAGGTTCGGCCGCGCATAATCGTAGTCCTTCAGCTTGATCGACGCCGGGAGGGTCGTGTGCTGGCTCGTGAAGGTGCGGAGCGACATCCCCGCGCTCACGTCGTACCCGATCTGCGGGTGATAGCGGACGGGCGCGCCGATCGGGTCGTCCTCGTACGTCATCGCGTCGCAGAAGACGAGCTTGTCGCCCTCCAGCGTGTGCTCGAAGAAGTAGAAGATGCCCTCGCGCTCCATCCACCGCGAGATGAAGTCGAGATCGCTCTCGCGGTACTGGCAGATATGCTCCTCGACCTCGTAGCTGCCGAGGCGCATCTCGTACTCGTCCGGCCCGATGCCGTTCTCCTCGAGGACGGCCTTGATCACGTCGGGCAGCGCCTGCCGCGTGAAGATGCGGCTGTGCTTCGAGAGCCCGAGCAGCCACAGCTTCGGGACGAGCACCGCCCGGAGCAGCGACCGGCCGTCCATCTCGTGCACCACGCCCGCGGTCGCGAGGACGCCGGAGAAGACGAAGGGCGGCAGGCTGTCCTTGGGCCAGTCGAGCACGAGCGAGGCCTTGGCCCCGACCGCGTCGGACAGGTCGAGGGCCTCTGCCTCCTCGCCCTGGAGCAGGAGGAAGATCTCGATCTGATACGGGCGCGAGATGGCCTCGACGCCGCGGAACCCGATGACGCGCGTGGAGATGGGGAGCGCGCCCGAGGAGATCTTGATAAGGTCGTCCATGGCTTTTCCTGGTTTCAAGAGGGCACTTGCTGGTGCCGCTAAGGGGTTCGTCCGGCTGACCGTCCGGGGGCGCCGCTCACAGAGCTAGGCAGAAATCCGTCATGCGGTCAACCTCCTGAGGAACCGTTGATGCCGTCATCGGCGGGTGGGATCTCGACGAGGGACCTCAAGATCGCGCCGCTCGATTTCGCGTTTGCGAGCTTGACCCCGTAGACGTTGGCGCCCGCGAGGTCCGCGTCGCGCAGGTCGACGCCGTCGAGGTTGGCGCACGGGAGCCGCGCCTCCTTGAGCTTCGCCGAGCGCAGGATGGCGCCGGCGAGGTTGGCGCGGACGAAGCTGGATCTCGAGACGTCGGCCTTGCTCCCGTTGACGTCCGCGAGGATCGCCCGGTCGAAGACGGACTCGATGAGGCGCGCCTGCCGCAGGTCGGCGCCCTCGAGCGACGCGCCCTCGAAGCGCGCGTTCGACCCCCTCGAGAACGCGAGGTCCGCGTGGTCGAGCCGCGCGGAGGAGAGCTGCGCGCGGTCCAGCGTGGCGCGGGAGAGATCGGCGCCGGTCAGGTCGGCCGCGTGGAAGCTCGCGTCCGTCAGATCTGCGCCGCTCATGTTCACCCCGGCGAGGCGCGCCGAGGCGAAGTTGCACCGGGTGAGCGTCGAGCCGGCGAGGTTCAGGCGCTCGAGCGAGGCGCCGCTGAAGTCGATGCCGTCGAGCTCGACGCCCGCGAGCTCCAGGTCGTGGAGCGGCTGCCCGTTCTTCAGGCGGGCGAGCAGCGCGGCGCGCAGGCCCCGCGCCTCCGGCTCGGGCGAAGGCGCGGCCGGCGCGGCGGGGATGGCGCGGGATGACGTCGGCGCGACGGGCACGACGCCGCTCGCGGGCGCGGCGCGGGTGGACGCCGGCGCGGGAGCCGGCTCCAGGACGAACGGCGGGGCGACAGCGGGGCTCTGGCCGTCGAGCGCCTCGGGCGAGGGCGCCGGCGGCGCCGCGAGCTCGTCGAGGCGCACCAGCGGGTCGCTCCCCTGGCGCGCGAAGGGCATCGCGAACGGCACGGATCCCGGCGGCAGCTCGCCCGAAGGCGGGGGCGCCGGCGTGAAAGGCAGGACCTGCGACGACGGCGCGGGATCCTGCCCGTCGGTGGTGTGCGCATCGGCCCAGGGCGCGAGGAGGCTGCTCACCCCGGTGAGCGCCGCCTCGATTTCCGGCGTGAAATGGCTGACCGCGCGGGGCGGCGGGCGCAGCGGCGTCGCCCGCGAGCGCGTGCTCCAGGGCGCTCCCGGGATCGTGCTCCCCCGGGCCGGAGGCCCGCTCCCGGGCTCGGCGAGCGCGAAGGGCGCGAGCGGTTGCCCCATGCCCGCGACGAGGTCGCCGACGCGGGTCTCGGCCGTGATCTCGTCCTGGATCACCACGCGCCTGGCGCTCTCCGGCGCCTCCTCGACGAAGCCCGGCGCCTCCGGGGCGCTGCGGGGCGACGGCGGCCCCGCGAGCGGCGTGGGCCAGACCAGCGGCCGCCCCGGCAGCTCCACGCCCGCGACCACGCGCATCCGCGCCGGCGTGTCGCCCGGCTGCAGGGCGACGTTCCCCCGCCAGATCAGCGAGCAGAGCAGGCGATCCGCGTCGATGCTCAGCGTGTCGGCGACGAGCTCGACCGGCTGCCCGTGGTCCTCTCCGCCAGCCCCGGCGCGGTAGAGCCGCGCGAGCCCCCGCGCCGAGGGCAGGCTCGACCGGAGCCAGGGGTAGTGCGGGTGCAGGCCCTCGAGGAAGATCCACTCGTCGCCGCGGAGGAACTCGATCTGTTGATCCGGGGGCGCGGCATGGAAGTATCGAAAGTCGAAGCTCGCGTCGAGCTCCGGGACGGGCCGATCGTGCGCCTGATTCCGCGCGAGGAGGTGCTTCCTCGGCGCCCAGTGCCGGGCGATCGGGCCGAAGCCCGCCGGCCGCGTCGGGTCGGCCGGATCAACGATGCTCGGCAACGCCGCGTCGGCGCCGACGCCCACCGGGTTCGCGTCGACATGCGGGCCGCCGTAAGCGCGCTCGTAGACGACCGGCACCCGGCTGAACGGCCGCGGGCTGGGCGCCGCGCGCGTGTAGTCGCCGAAGACGTGGAGCACCTTGTTGAGGACCCACCGATCGTCGCGGAAGAGCGCGACGCGCACCGAGAGCGACGTCGCTGTCTCTCCGGCCGGCGCGGAGGCGTGCCCGCGCACGAGGACCCCCGCGCTCGGCAGATAGGGCGCCGTCTCGCACGCCTCGTCGAGGCTCCCCCACCCCTCGCGGGGCTTGTCTGAGCGCACGAGGTCGGCCGCAGGGGCGAGCTCGGCGCACCGCTCGTGGACGAGGGCAAACGTGGCCTTGACGATGACGGTGAGCCGCTCTGCGCCCTGCATGCGCCACAGGACGGCGCCGCAAGAAGATGGCGTCAGGGCAACGACGGAGAGGGGCCAGGGCAATTGCACAGCGCGGGTTGACGGGGCGTTTGCTCGATGCTGCGGAGGACCCCAGGCTCGGCAAGATAGCGCCCCGCGCCTCGCCGACGCAAGCGCAGGACATGACCGAGAGGGCGCGTTGTCGTCTGGCTTTCTCTCTCTCGACCATGTCGCTGTGAAGATCCTCCTGTGAGCGCCCCATGTGGGATGTTCACGGGCATGGTGTGAGGATGAGATCGCCCCGCCTCAGCGCAGGTGCGCAAGCATGCGCGACGGCGCGCGCTGGAGCAGCGGAGCTCCGCGCAGTCCTCCTGCTTCCGGCCGCCAGCTCTCCCGATCTCGAAGACGCGATCGGAGAGGAGCTCTCGTCTCGACAGACGGACTCCGCGCACGTGGAGCTCCGCGCGCGCGTCGTCGAGACATCGACTCGGAGCGGGCGGCGACAGCCGTGATCGCGCTTCGATGCCCCTGTTCGAGCCCGGCTGCGTACATGCTCGGCCGGGCCGCTGTCTTCCAGACAGGCGGGCCCGTCAGATTGCATTACGGCGAGCGTCACCGTTTTATCATTCGCCGCATCTCGTCGCAGGACATGAGTCTTTACGTCTGCGAGCGCGAATTTTCCTGCGCGTTTTCGGCCAGAACGCAGAAACCTTCGATTGACAGCGCACCGAAGCTCTCGAATAGAAACGACACCTCACGGCGGACCATCATGCGTTTCTATGCTGACCTTCATGTGCACTCGAAATACTCCCGGGCGACGAGCGGCGATTGCGACCTCGCGCACCTGAGCTACTGGGCTCAGCGCAAGGGCATCGCGGTGATCGGCACGGGGGACTTCACCCATCCGGCGTGGATGGCCGAGCTCCGCGAGAGCCTCGTGCCCGCCGAGCCCGGGCTCTTTCGCCTGCGGGACGACCTTGACCGCGCTGTCTCGGAGCGGCTCCCGGGCGCGTGCCGCGGGGCGACCCGCTTCGTCCTCTCGGTGGAGATCTCGACGATCTACAAGAAGGGAGAGAGGACCCGCAAGATCCATCACCTCCTCTACGCGCCCGACTTCGAGGCTGCGGACCGGATCGTCCGCGCGCTGTCCAGGGTCGGCAACCTGACCGCCGACGGACGGCCCATCCTCGGGCTCGATTCGCGCCACCTGCTCGAGATCGTGCTGGCGTCGGGCGAGGGCTCGTACCTCGTGCCGGCGCACATCTGGACGCCGTGGTTCTCGGTGCTGGGCTCGAAGGCCGGCTTCGACGCGGTCGAGGAGTGCTACGGCGATCTCGCGCCGCACATCTTCGCGCTCGAGACGGGGCTCTCGTCCGATCCCGCGATGAACTGGCGGATCTCCGGGCTCGACCGGTACCGCCTCGTCTCCAGCTCGGACGCCCACTCGCCCGCGAAGCTCGGCCGCGAGGCCACGGCGTTCGACACGGCGCTCGATTACTTCGCGATCCGGCGCGCCCTGGAGACAGGTCAGGGCTTCTGCGGCACCGTGGAGTTCTTCCCGGAAGAGGGGAAATACCACCTCGACGGCCACCGCAAGTGCAATGTCGTGCTCTCGCCGGCAGAGACCCGGGCGCTCTCCCTCGCGTGCCCCGTGTGCGGCCGCCCTGTCACGGTGGGCGTGCTGCACCGGGTCGAGGAGCTCGCCGACCGCGAGGAAGGGGTGCGGCCCGAGGGCGCGAGCGAGTTCCGCAACCTGGTGCCCCTGCCCGAGGTGCTCGCCGAGCTCCACGGCGTCGGCGCCTCCAGCAGGGCGGTGCAGCGGAGCTACGACGCGGTGCTGTCGCGGATCGGCCCCGAGCTGTTCCTCCTCGGCGACGCCCCGCTCGAGGACATCGAGCGCGCGGGGACGCCCCTGCTCTCCGAGGCGATCGCGCGGATGCGGGAAGGCCGCGTGATCCGCGACGCGGGCTACGACGGCGAGTACGGCGCGATCCGGGTCTTCCAGCCGGACGAGCTCAAGCAGCGACGCGGCGGCGGGCTCCTCTTCCAGCCGGAGGCCGCCGCGCCGGAGCCTCCTCCGGCCGGCGGCCCCCCGCCGTCACGGTCGCGTCCTCCCGCGGCAGAGCGCCCCCCGGCGCGCCGCGGCCAGGCGCCCGCCGACGCCGCGCCGTCCGGGGAGGCGGACCGCCCCGAGGCGTCCGCGGCGCGCTCGTCGGGGCCAGGCGGCCCGGCGTTGCTCGACGCGCTCGACCCGGAGCAGCGGGCCGCGGCCGAGCTCACCGAGGGCGCGCTGCTCCTCCTCGCGGGGCCGGGCACGGGCAAGACGCGCACGCTCACCCACCGGATCGCGCACCTCGTCGTGGACCTCGGCGTGCCGCCCGAGCAGTGCCTCGCGATCACGTTCACCCGCCGCGCCGCCGACGAGATGCGGGAGCGGCTCGTCGCGCTGCTCGGCGAGGCAGGGGGCCGCGTGCCGGCCATGACCTTCCACGCGCTCGGCCTCTCGCTGCTCCGCCAGCACGCGGCCGGCGGCGCTCCCCCGAAGATTGCGGGTGACCACGAGCGGACGGCGCTGCTCGCGGCGGCGCTCGGGGTCCCGGAGCGGCGGGCGGCCCGGCTGCTCGCCGACATCGCGGCGCTGAAGCGGACCTACCCGCGCCACGCCGACGCGCACCGGCTGCGGGAGGGCGCCGCCCCGGCCGGCGGCGAGCTCGACAGGCACGTCGATCGCGCGTGGAAGGTGTACGAGGACGAGCTCGCCGCGCGCGGGCTCGTCGACCTCGACGACCTCATCGGGCACGCGATCCTCCTGCTGGAGGAGCGGAGCGACGTGCTCGCCGCCGCCCGCGCGCAGGCCCTGTACCTCTCCATCGACGAGTACCAGGACATCGACGAGCGCCAGTACCGCCTCGTGCGCGCGCTGGCACCCCCCGGCGGGAACCTCTGCGCCATCGGGGATCCGGATCAGGCGATCTACGGCTTCCGCGGCGCCGACGTCGGCTTCTTCTTCCGCTTCCAGCAGGATTATCCAGACGCACGCGTCATTCGACTGAAGCGGAACTACCGCTCGTCGCGTCCCATCGTCGAGGCGGCGCTCCAGGTGATCGCGCCCTCGCCGACGCTCGGGGCGCGGGAGCTCGTGCCGAGCGCCGGGGGCGCGGAGCGGATCGCGATCCACGAGGCGCCCACGGAGGCGGCGGAGGCCGAGCACGTTGTGCACACGATCGAGCGGATGCTCGGCGGGTCCACGTTCTTCTCGATGGACAGCGGGCGGGTGGCCTCGCCGCTCGCGGACGGCGAGGTCGCGTTCTCGGATTTCGCGGTGCTCTACCGGACCGAGGCGCAGTCCGAGGCGCTCCGGGAGGCGTTCGCCCGCTCGGGCATGCCGTTCCAGCGGCGGTCCGAGCGCCGCGTGGCCGAGCGCGCGGCCTCCGAGGCGCTCGCGCGAACGCTCGCGGGCACCCCGCCCGGGCCGCTCGCGGCGCGGCTCAAGGGGGCCGCGGCGCGGCTCCGGGAGGAGGTCGCGCTGCCGGGACCGGCCGCGCCTGCGGAGGGCGCGGCGGCCGCGGCGGCCCCGGCGGCGGCCGACGCCGCGCGCCTCGGCGAGGCCGACGTGGACGCGGCGCTGGAGCTCTTGCTGCCGATCGCGGAGCGCTGCGGCGGGGACCTCGACCGATTCCTGATCGAGCTCGCTGTCTGCTCCGAGGTCGACGCCTGGGATCCGCGGGCCGAACGCATCTCGCTCCTCACGCTCCACGCGGCCAAGGGGCTCGAGTTCCGGGTGGTCTTCCTCGTCGGGTGCGAGGACGGCCTGCTGCCGCTCCGGTTCCCCGGCAGGGGCGAGCCGGATCTGGCCGAGGAGCGCCGGCTCTTCTATGTCGGCATGACGCGGGCGCGAGAGCGGCTGTTCCTCACCCGCGCCCAGCGGCGCGCGCGGCACGGCAAGGTGGAGGAGACCGAGGTCTCGCCGTTCGTGCGCGAGGTCGAGGAGCGATGGCTCCAGCGGGTCGACCCGTCGCCGGAGGCGCAGCGGCGCCCGCGCGCGGGCGCCGATCGCCAGATGAAGCTGTTCTAGGGATCGGGAGCGCGGTTATCGGGGCGCGCCGCCGAGCCGCTTCAGGCTCGCGCACGCCGCCTTGTCCTGCGTCCGCGCGCACTGGTCGGCGTAGAAGGCGCGCGCTCGCTCCTTGTCCTTGCTCTCGAGCAGCGGGCCGAACGCGTCGCACGCCTTCTTCTCCCTCCACTGCGTGCAGGCTTGCTCGTAGAGCGAGAACGCCCGCGCCGGGTCGGCCTTCACCCCGTCGCCGCGCTGGTAGATCTCCGCGGCGCGCAGGCAGCCGCCCGAGCCGCAGACCTTCTCGTAGAGCGCCGCGGCGCGCGCCATGTCCTTCGGGATGCCGGTCCCCTTCTCGTACATCGCCGCGAGGCTCATGCAGGCGTCGGCGCCGAAGCCCGTCTCCGGACAGCCCTTCTCGAAGAACGAATAGGCCTTCGCGACATCCCTCGGGATGCCGTCGCCGGCCGCGTACACCGAGCCCGCGGCGTTGCAGGCGCGCATGTCCCCCAGGGCGCAACCGCGCGTGTACGCCACGAGCGCCTTCCCCCCGTCCTTCGGGGCCCCCTGCCCCTTGCGCAGGATGTCCCCGAGCTCGAGGCAGTCCTCGGGCTGGCCCGCCTCGCACGCGCGCTGGAGCACGCCCACGGCCACGGCGACGTCCTTCGCCGCGAGCTTCCCCTCGACCAGCAGGTTGCCGAGCGCGCTGCAGCTCGGCCCGTGCCCGAGATCGCAGCCGCGCCGGAGGAGCGCTACAGCGCGCGTCGTGTCCCTGGGCAGGACCGCCTGCGGGCCCTCCCGGAGGTACCAGTCGGCCACGCTGAAGCACGCCCAGCCGTCGCCCAGATCGCACGCCTTGTCGGCGAACTCTCGCACCTTGGCCCTCGCCGCCGCGTCCGCGGGCACCCTGGCGCTCAGGACATCGCGCATCTGCTGGTTCCCCCGCGCGTAGCAGGCCTGCGCGATGCCGGCGCCGCAGGCCTTCTCGAACAGCTCCGCCGCCCTCGCGTCATCGCGCGGGAGGTCCTTGCCCGTGAGGTAGTGGATCCCGAGGTGATAGCAGCTCCCTATGTCGCCCTTCCCGCACTGCGTCGCGCACGCCCTCGAGTCCGATGGATCGCACAGGTGCGCCGGCGCGAACGACGGCGGCGAGCACTTCGCCCCGCTCAGCACCGTCCCCGCCGGGCACTGGCTCGACAGCGTCGGCAGCTCCGCCCCACCCGGCTTCGCCGCCGGCGGCTCGGACGGCGCGGCCTTGCTCGCTTGCAGCGGGACGAGCTCCAGGCGCAGCGGCGCCTGACAGCGCTCCGTCGGCGCATGCGCGTCGGGCTTCGCGCTCCGGCACGCCTCGAGCTCCCCTTCCTTCGTCGTTGTGCCGCCCTGGCCCGACGCGGCGGAGGACGCCACCGCCGCGAAGACCTGATCCACCGTCCGCGCCGTGTCGCGGCTGCCCGGCGTCATCGCGAACGCGCCGAGGAGCGCTGCGCGCACGAAGTGCGTCGCGCCGTCGCAGCTCCCCGCGAGATCCTGCGGCGAGACCGATGCGACAGTGGTCGCCATCTTCCCGGTGGGCGCGAGCGCCACGTCGATCGCGTTCGCCCCGCCGCCCTCGATCGCCGTGCTCAACGCCGGCGCGCCGAAGGGGACATTCGCCTGCATCTCAGCGGGATTTGTTAGCTGTATTACGTTCTCTCGGCGCGCCACGCCGGCGTAGGAGTAGGATCCTGCGAGCTTGCACTGCGGGAGGAGCTTCAGCGTCGTGCAGTCGTACGCGACGACCGCGACGCCCTCTTTCATCGCGAGCCCGAGATCGGAGCGGCGGGTCGCGAGCCAGTCGACGATGAGCGGCTCGGTGTGGCCGATGGCCGGACACCCGCCGCTGCTCGCGCCGGCGCTCGTCTCCGGCGAGACGATGGGCCGGGGCGCATGCACCACAACCTCTGGATCCAGGCCCGGTCCACAGGACGTCGCTGCGAGCGAGAGCCCAACCACGCACATGTCGAAGGCGCGCTTCATCGAGGCGACAGAACCATGAGCCGTGGGGTCCGGTCAATAAGGCGAGCGCGGCAGCGCGCGGGCCACGCTGGCCGCGCCGGGCCATGCTCGCGCGCCCCGAGCCGCCATGAGCACGTCGAGGTCCCACGAGAGACGACAAGAGAGCCTGAGCCTGGTAACTCAGCTGCTCGAAGAGCGACGCGTCATCGAGAGCAGGAGAGCAAGACCAAGGACCTCATCGAGTCGCTGGTCCACCGGCAAAATCTCGCCCTGCTGCAGGCGAAGCTCATGGATCTACACCCGGCGGACCTCGCCCGCATCATCGAGGCGCTCCCCCAGGCAGATCGCGTTGTGGTCTGGGCTGGGATCGAGCCTTACCGCGCCGCACAGGTGCTGGAAAGCGCGTTCCTCGTCCGAGGCCGCCCCGCGGCCGGGGCCGCGCTACGATCCGGCCATGGACACCGACCCTGCGCCGCAGCGGCCGCTCGTCGTCATCCGGTATTGCCCCAAGTGCCGCTGGCTCACCCGCGCCGCCTGGCTCGCGCAGGAGCTGCTCATCACCTTTCCTGACGAGATCGACGTGCTCCTGTCGCCGGGCGCGAGCGGCATCTTCGACGTCACGCTCGACGGCGCCCTGCTCTTCTCGCGCGCCGCCGCGGAGCGCTTCCCGGAGCCGAAGGAGCTCAAGCGAGCGATCCGCGACAGCATCGACCCGGAGCGCTCGCTCGGCCACTCCGACAGGTGAGCCCCGCGGCGGTTCAGATGTCGAAGTCGAGGACGGCGGCGTCGATCTCGGAGCCGCCGACGACCGCCGGCATCTGCGAGGGCGAGGCGACGCGCAGGCGGGGCGCCTCGATCGCCACGCGCTGGCCGCCGGCGACGCTCTTCGTCAGGAAGACCGAGCCGCCCACAACGCTCCCCTGCCCCAGCACCGTCTTGCCGCCGAGCACCGTGGCGTTCGCGTAGATGGTGACGTCGTCCTCGACCGTCGGGTGGCGCTTCAGCCCGCGCGCGCCGCGCGAGTGCTGGGGCAACGACAGCGCGCCGAGCGTCACGCCCTGGTAGAGCTTGACGTGCGCGCCGATGTCGGTCGTCTCGCCGACGACGACGCCGGTGGCGTGATCGATGAAGAAGCTGTCGCCGATGTTGGCGCCCGGGTGGATGTCGGCGCCCGTCCTCGTGTGCGCCCACTCGCTCATGATCCGGGGCATGAGCGGCACGCCGAGCAGGTACAGCTCGTGGGCGACCCGGTGGACCGTCACCGCGAGCAGGCCTGGGTAGGCCAGGATGATCTCGTCCATCGAGGCCGCCGCGGGGTCGCCGTCGTAGGCCGCCTGCACGTCGAGCAGGAGGCGCCGCCGGACCTCCGGCAGCCTGGCCACGAACGCCCGCGCCACGTCGCGCCCGCGCTGCCGGCACTTCGGGATGTCGATGCGGTTCGCGTCCACCGCCTCGTCCTGGAAGCACAGGCAGCGCTCGATCTGCCGCTCCACCTTGGCCTGGAGCGTCGAGACCAGCGTGCCCACGTGGTAGAGCAGGTCCTCGTCCGACAGGTCCTGCCGCCCGTGGTAGCCGGGGTAGAAGATCTGGAGGAGGAGATCGATGATCTCCGTGATCTCCTGGCGCGACGGGGTGAAGCGCTTGTTGATGTGATGGCCGCGGGGGTCTTCCCGGTAGCCCGCGATCAGCGCCTCGACGACGCCATGCAGATCGCCCGCTGGGACAGGGGCGTCATCACACGTCTTGCTCACATCGACCTCACGAGGCCTTCATGCTCTCGACCTCGGCGAACATGCCTTCGAACAGGGGCCCGGAGAGGTAGCGCTCGCCGGCGTCCGGCAGGACGACAGCGATGGTCTTCCCTGCCCATCTGGGGTCGCGCGCGAGCCGGCTCGCCGCGACCATCGCCGCGCCGCACGAGACGCCGCAGAGGATGCCCTCCTCGCGCGCGAGGCGCCTCGACATGGCGATCGACTCCTCGTTGGAGACGGCCTCGACCTGGTCGACGAAGGAGATGTCGAGGTTCTTGGGGATGAAGCCCGCGCCGATGCCCTGGATCTTGTGCGGCGACGGGGTGAGCGGCTGGCCGGCGATCGTCTGCGCGATGACGGGCGAGGCGACAGGCTCGACGGCGACGGAGTGGAGGGCCTTGCCGCGGACGCGCTCGAAGTAGCGGCTGACGCCGGTGAGCGTGCCGCCGGTGCCCACGCCCGAGACGAAGACGTCGACGTTGCCGCCGGTGTCCTCCCAGATCTCGGGGCCGGTGGTGGTCTCGTGGATCGAGGGGTTCGCGGGGTTCTCGAACTGCCGCATCAGCACGTACCGGCCCGGGTCGGAGGCGGCGAGCGCCTCGGCCCTGGCGATGGCGCCGTTCATCCCCTGGGGGCCCGGCGTCAGGAGGAGCTTGGCCCCGAGGGCCACGAGCACCTTGCGCCGCTCCATGCTCATCGTCTCGGGCATGCTGAGGATGCACTCGAGCCCGCGCGAGGCGGCGGCGAAGGCGAGCGCGATGCCTGTGTTGCCGCTGGTCGCCTCGACGATCGCCTTGCCGGGGCCGAGCAGCCCGCGCTGCTCGGCGTCCCAGACCATCGCCGCGCCGATGCGGCACTTGACGGAATAGGCCGGGTTCCGCCCCTCGATCTTCGCCAGCACGGTGGCGGGCGCGCCGTCGGTCACGCGGCGAATGCGGACGAGCGGCGTGCGGCCGATGCTCTGGGTGTTGTCGTCGTAGACGCGGGGGAAGTTGGTCATGGGGTGCCGTCGTGGTGAGGGGGAAGGAGAGGAGATCCAGAGGCGCCCCTCGCTGTCAAGGCCCACGTGCGCCTCCCCTCCGTCGCGCCGTATTTCCAGAGCGCGGCGCCCCGCCCCAGGTCGTTTCCAGCGCGCGGCGAGGCGCTGGAAACGACGCCGGTCGCGCCCCCGCGGCGGCTCGCCCGGCGCGCGGGGCCGCGCGGAGAGCGCCCGAGCAGGCTGCGGCGCGGCGGGGTGAACGTCGGGCCGCGCGCTGCGTCCGCGCGGAGGCGCATCGCGCCGCTCGCGTCGCGGCGACCCGTTGGAGCTGCAACGGGTCGCACCGGGATGTCGGGATGCCGGGAGGGATGGTGGCCAGTCTGCCCAGGGGTGGAGGCGCTCCATGGGAGACGCGAAATCGACTACGCGCGAAGGACAGGGCATCGAGGCCTGTCTCGAGGAGAGCGGGCGACAAGGGATGCGTGGGCGTCATGCGCTGCCACGTCCCTGACCCGGGTTCTCGCTTTGAAGGAGCGGTGACGCAGCGCGCCCAGGAGCGCCCTCGGGACCGGGAAAGCTCCGCCGGGACGCGTCAATTTTTACGCGCTGGCGATCGTTGGAACACAACGTGCCACAGGCCGTCGGCGGATCCGTGGGTGCTCAAAATATCTCGTGGGCGCCCGAGCAAGTAAGGTGATTTCCTGAGGAATCCGTGGACCATCACCATGGGACCACGTCGGACCATGTCCACCGCCTTGACGTGCGCCGATGTGAGCTTATCTTGCGGAATTTCGCTCTTGCCCTGTATGGCATACGCCTCGCATCATGGCTGAGCATGTTCCCCGCTGAGCCCAACCGCGCGGAGGTCCAACTGCCTGATGACGAGGATGAGCCCACTTTAA
The DNA here is from genome assembly GCF_051519835.1 of Sorangium sp. So ce176. Lineage (NCBI taxonomy): Bacteria > Pseudomonadati > Myxococcota > Polyangiales > Polyangiaceae > Sorangium > Sorangium sp. So ce176. The sequence continues at coordinate 4,772,360 of NZ_CP150371.1, read as the reverse complement.
TTTTCCGTCGTCCACCCGCGTCGCTGGCAGGGCTCGCGATGCCGGCCGCGGCCATCGCAGCTCCGACGCGGCGCTCCACATCGCGCCTGATCGGCCTGAGCGCGGCAGCGGGCATGAGCCTCGCCGCGGTGCTGGGCGCGCTCGTGTCGATGCAGCTCGGCGCGACGGGCCTCGATCTCCGCGCGGGCTCGGTGCTCCAGCCGGCCGCGGCGGCGGCGGCCGCCCTGCGCACGAAGGGGATGGCGGCGCCCATCAAGGTGAAGGCCGAACCGGCGGCGCCGGTCGAGGCCAAGGTGGAAGCGGCAGCGGCGCAGGTCGTGGCCGTCGAGGATCGGGCCGACGCGACGCTCGATCGCTCGGCCGTGATCCCCATCCCCGACGGGATCATCACCCTCCCCGCGTCCTTCTCGTCGGCCGACGGGGCTTATGATCTCGTTGTCCATTTCCACGGCGTCAACGATGTTGTCCAGGCGGGGTTCGAGCGCGCCGGGCTCAACGCGGTCGTGATGATCATCAACATGGGCATCAGCTCGGCGGCGTACGAGACCCGGTTCTCTATCCGCTCGTATCTGCCGGTGCTCCTCGCGAGGACGCAGGCGGCGCTCGAGGCGCGCGGGCTGCGCGACGCCCGGCTCCGGCGCGTCGCGCTCTCGGCGTTCAGCGCGGGCTACGGCGCGGTCCGCGGGCTCCTGAACCAGCCCGGGTTCGCCGACAAGGTGGACGCCGTGCTCCTCCTCGACGGCATCCACACCGGCTACATGCCGCTCGACCATAGCCTGGACATGGAGCGCCTCAAGCCGTTCGGGCGCTTCGCCGAGCAGGCGGCCACCGGCAAGAAGCTGATGTCGATCACGCATTCGGAGATCACCCCTGTGGGCGATTACGCCGGCACCCACGAGAGCACGGACGCGCTCCTCAAGCTGGCGGGCGCGCAGCGCGCTCCGGGCGCGGGCGCCGACGCGCAGGCGGTCTACGAGCTGTCGGGGACGGCGAGCGAGGCGAAGCCCCGGTTCGTGCCCCTCTCCGAGGCGCACAAGGGCGCATTCCACGTCCGCGGCTATGCAGGCACCCAGAAGCCAGACCACGTCAGGCATCTCACCCGCATGGCAGAGACGGCCTTGCCGGATCTTGTCCGCCACTGGAGCGACACCGCCGCGCGGTGACGGGCGGCGACGGCGCGTCGCGAGGCACGCGAGCGCCGTCGAGCGGACAGCGCATCACGGAGACGGCGTCGTCTTCGTTCAGAGAAAATCGTGGTCTGTTGTTTTGAGGGGTAGATCCCGAGCGCTGCGGCGGGCGGCGATCAGCGCGCCTCGCTGACGCTTCGATGAACGCAGTCCTGCGCAGGGGTTCATTCCACATGCAATGACGAGCCTGGGGAGCACGGCGCACGCGAGCGACCGTACGCCATGATCCAGGAAGTCAGGGCGAAGGACGCCAGCGTGGCACAACGCCTCATTCTGGGGCGCTCAGGCCGAGCTCAGCAGAACGTGTCGGCGTCGAGGAGCGCAGAATGCGGCGCCATGCGGCGATGCCATTGCGGTATCGCATTTGCTTTTCCATCACAAAATGGTGGTAAGCGCGACCCTGGCTGGACAAAGGCAAGCGCGCGGCGCGGCGCGGCGCTCCCAGGAGGAGCGGCCCACGACCCTGGCCGCTCGCCGCAGGCGCGACGCGAGCGCGGCGGAGGCGGACAGCGCGCGCTCGTCTGCCGCTACGGGACAGGCGGACGGCGCCGCGGGGACGCAGCGCCCGATGTTGACCTACGCGGACGCGCTCGAGGGGGCCCGGAAGGGCCCGTTTCCGGACGAGGTCGAGCCGCAGCTCGCGACGCTCGTCACCGGGCCACCCCAGGGCGAAGGGTGGCTGTACGAGGTGAAGTTCGACGGCTACCGCATGATCGCGAAGCTCCGCGGCGGCCGCGTGACGCTCCTGACCCGCCGCGGCCAGGACTGGACCGAGCGGTTCCCAAGCGTGCGGGACGACCTCGCACGGCTGCCAGCCCGGGAAGCCGTGCTGGACGGCGAGATCGTCATCGTCGGGCGCGACGGCGTGACCGATTTCCAGGCGCTGCAGAACGCGCTGAGCGACGGCGACGACGGGCGCGAAGGGCGCCTCGTGTACTTCGCGTTCGACCTGCTCTACCTGGACGGCCGCGACCTCCGCGGGTGCGCGCAGGTCACCCGCAAGCGGGCGCTCCAGGCGCTGCTCGCGGAGGTCCCGGAGGACGGGACCCTGCGCTACACCGAGCACCTCGAGGAGGAAGGCGCCGCCGTCTACAAGCACGCCTGCAAGCTCGGGATCGAGGGCGTCATCGCGAAGCGACCGGAGGCCCCCTACCAGAGCGGGCGCGGGGCGAGCTGGCTCAAGGTGAAGTGCGGCCGACGCCAGGAGTTCGTTATCGTCGGCTTCACCGAGCCGACCGGCGCCCGCCAGGGGCTCGGGGCGATCCTCGTCGGCGTGAACACGTCAGGCAAGCTCGTCTACGCGGGCAAGGTCGGCACGGGCTTCACGAGCAAGACGCTGACGGCGCTGCGCCGCCAGCTCGAGGCCATCGAGCGCGCAAAGCCGGCCTTTCAAGGGGCGCCGCGCATGCGGGGCGTGCACTGGGTCGACCCCAAGCTCATCGCGGAGGTCCACTTCGCGGCCTGGACGCGCGACGGACGGCTGCGACACCCGTCGTTCGAAGGACTCCGCGAGGACCGTACCCCGGAGTCGGTCACCGTCGAGCGCGAGCAGCCGCCGCCGCAGCTCCCGCCGAACAAGACGGCGGGCGCGTCGAGCAAGTCGACAAGCGCGGCGACGGGCACGCGCAAGAAGGCAAACGCGGCGACCGGCAAGGCCGCAAGCGCGGCGCCAAGCAAGGCGACTCGCGGGGGCCGAGGCGGCGGCGCGGAGAGGTTCGAGGTCGCCGGGGCGCGGCTGACGAACCCCGACAAGGTGCTCTATCCGGCTCAGGGGATCACGAAGCTCGCTCTCGCCCGCTATTACGCGCAAGTCGCCGAGCACATGCTGCCCTGTGTCGCAAACCGGCTGCTCACGCTCGTCCGCTGCCCGGAGGGCCAGGGCAAGCCGTGCTTCTTCCAGCGACACGAGGCCGTGGGGCTCTCCGAGGACATCAGGAGGACGACCGTCGAGGAGGACGAAGGAAAACGCACCTACCTCTACGTCGAGACGACGGAAGGGCTCGTGTCCCTCGTCCAGATGGGCGCGCTCGAGATGCACATCTGGGGAAGCCGCGTGGACCGGATCGAGCAGCCGGACATGATGGTCTTCGACCTCGATCCCGCGCCGGAGCTGCCGTGGGAGCGCGTGGCGGACGCCGCGAGGACGGTGCGGCACCTCCTGGAGACGCTGGGGCTGCGGAGCTTCGTCAAGACGACCGGCGGCAAGGGCCTCCACGTCGTCGTCCCGATCGAGGCGCGCAGAGGCTGGGACGAGGTGAAGCCGTTCACGAAGGCCGTGGCCGACGCGCTCGTGCGGTTCGATCCGGCGCGGTACATCGCGACGCTCTCCAAGGCCAAGCGCACCGGCAAGGTCTTCGTCGACTACCTGCGGAACGGGCGCGGTGCGACAGCTGTCGCGCCCTACTCGACGCGCGCCCGGCCCGGCGCCGCCGTCGCCACCCCGCTCTCGTGGGACGAGCTCGACGCGCCGCTCGATCCAGCCTCGTTCACCATCGAGACCGTGCCGCAGCGGCTCGCGACCGTCCCCGATCCCTGGGCGGAGCTCACCGGCGTCCGCCAGTCCATCACGAGCGCCATGATGAAGAAGGTCGGGCTCTGACCGCCTCCCCGGGACACCGGCAAACCCAGGAGCCGGTGAGCACACCGAAGAAGAACGACACGAACGAACCAGGGAATGCTTTTCACTGACGTTCTGTTCAGCGTGGTCGGAATGTTACGACATGGCGGCGGGCGCTTGGTTGACGGGCCCGCGCACGGGTTGCATCGTCCCCGAGGTCGGAGATGGCAAAGGACCGGAACTCCAGCGCACTGGCGGACATCGCCGAGCGACTCCACCAGTTCGACGGGGAGCCGCTGCGGGTAGCGTTCCTGGCGCGCGGGATCGACGCGCTCACGCAGGTCGCGGCGCGGCTCGATCAGAGCGAGCTTGGCGAGGTCGTCGCCTCGCCCAGCAACGCGGACGCCCTGCTGACGGCGCTCGCGCAGCCGAGCGCCGTCGGCCTCTTCTCCGCGGCCGACCCGCTCACGCCGGCCCGCCTCCGCGGCCTCCAGGCGCGGGACGCGCTCCTCGCCGCCGAGGGGGGGACGCTCACAGCGGAGGACGTCGGCGAGGTGCTCCACCTCTCGCCCGACGCCATCGAGGCGCGGCGCGCTGCCGGCAGGCTGCTGGCCGTGGACGTCGGCCGCCGCGGCCACCTCTACCCCGCATGGCAGTTCGCGGACGAGGGCGTCCTGCCGGGGTTCGAGGAGATCCTGGCCCTCCTCGCAGAGCACCCCCCGCTCGCGAAGATGCGGTTCTTTCTCTCCGGCAACCACCGCCTGGACGGCGAGCGGCCGCTCGACAGGGTTCGCCGCGGCGACCTGGACGCCGTACGGCGCGCGGCCCGCACGTTCGGCGAGCACGGCGCCGCCTGAGAGCGCCCCGCGATGACGAGGCCGCCGCGCTCGCCAGGGGTCACGGCGGTGGCGCTCCGCGCGGGGCGCGAGGGCGGCGAAGGACCAGCGCGCGAGGCGGACGTCGAGCGCACAAGCCCGCGCGTCGTCCGTTCGCGCGGGGCAGGATCGACATGAAGACCACGCTCGGGCCGCATCCGGATCCGCCGCTCGATCTCGCGACAAGGCCGCTCCCCGTCACGATCTTCCGGCGGTGCTGGTTCCGGATCCATCGGCTCGCGCAAGCCCCGCTCTTCTTCGGTCGCTCGGGCGACAACCGCTTCGACGCGCCGGAAGGCGAGTTCGGGGTGCTGTACGCGGCGAAAGACGAGCGCTGCGCGTTCATCGAGGTGTTCGGCCACGCGACAGGCGTCCGGTTCGTGGAGCAGGGCGAGCTCGCCGCGCGCGGGCTCGCGCGCATCGCGCCGAGGCGGCCGCTCCGGCTCGTGAACCTCGCGGGCGAGGGGCTGGCGCGCCTCGGGGCCGACGCTCGCCTGACCTCGGGGGAGTCGTACGCGGCCGCCCACCGGTGGGCGCTCGCGATCCACGACCACCCGAGGAGGCCTGACGGCATCGTCTACGCTGCGCGCCACGACCCGAGCCGCGTCTGCGCCGCCCTCTTCGATCGCGCCAGCGCGGAGCTGGAGGTCACGCCGCTCGGATCCCTCGCGGAGCCGGCGCACGCGGCGCTCCTCGCCAGGCTCCTGGATGCGTACAGGTTCGGGCTCGTCTGAGGCTCGACGAGCGCGCTGCGGCGCGGCGCCGCCGGGCGCGCGGCGGGTGCGAGCCCAGCGCGCGGGGACCGCGCCGGCACAGCCGGTGCTTTCCGTGGAGGGAGGCGCGCGGCGGCCGCGGCGTCGGGGGCGGTGGTCGCGGCGCGCACGGGACGAGCGGCGGGGGGGTCAATGAAAATCAGGAATCTGCGGCTGGAAACAGGCTATCTCGTGGAGCCCATCTCGCTCCAGAGAGGTATCGCGACGCACCAGATCCAGATCGCGACGATCGGCGAAGAGGAGGCGTCCCGCGTTCAGATCGCGCTCGATCCCAACCGCTGCACGGTCGACAGCTTCGGCGAGGCCAAGGCGTGCACGAAGGTGGCGCTGGTCCACCTGGAGGCGGACGTGGAGCTCCTCACGGAGTGCGATGGGAAGCAGCTCCTCGCCCTCAAGTTCCAGGGAGGCAATGGACCCGCGATCCGGCTCGCGCTCCTGCCCCTCTGCGGCAAGGGACACGAGGCCATCGTCGCGCGGCTCATGATCTTCGGGGAAAACGGCGAGCTCAAGGCGATCGTGCCGATGCAAGGCACATCGGCGGGCTGCGTGGTGGCGTGAGCGCGGCAGCGCGGCAGCGCCGCGCCCTGCGGGCCGGGCGCCGGGAGCCGGACGGCGCTCAGGCGCCCTGAGGGCCGCTGCCGCCGGGGCCGAAAGGACCGGGCGTCCCTCCGGCGCCGCCGCCGGGGCCGGGGCCGGGGCCGTAGGCGCCGGGAGCGCCGGGCGGGGCTCCGGCGGGCGCGCCATACGCGGCGCCGGGCGGTGCGCCGTAGGCGCCGGGCGGTGCGCCGTAAGCGCCGGCAGGCGCATAGGCGCCAGCGGGCGCGCCTGGCGGGGGCGCACCGTGGATGCCCGCCTGGGCCCCAGGGGGCACGCCGTAGGCACCGGCGGGCGGGCCGTAGGCCGCGCCAGGCGGGCCTCCGAAGGGCGCGCCGTAGGTGCCAGGCGGCGCGCCATACGCGGCCCCGGGCGGGGCCCCAGGGGGCGCGCCGTAGGCGCCGGGGGCGCCGCCGTAGGCGCCTGCCGCCGGAGCGCCGTAGGCGGCGCCGGGCGGGCCCCCCGGGTAGGCGCCGTGCGCACCAGGCGGGGCCCCGGCAGGCGCGCCGTAGGCGCCCGGCGGCGGATAGCCCCCGAGCGGCGGCGCGGCGGCGGGACCTTGCCCCGGCGGATAGGCCGTCTCCATGGCGACACGCCGCGGATTGGACGGGTCGTAGCGCACCGTGACGATGCACCCCGGCTGGATCCGAGGGGCCGCCAGCACCGACACGAGCGCGACCGTCTCCACCTGATACGGCGGCATGCCCGGCGGCATCACCTCGAGGAGCAGCTTGAGGCTGTAGGAGTCCTGTGCGCCCATGGACACCTTCATGCCCGTCTCCTGGTACTGCAGCACGCGGGCCGCGCAGGATACGCCGATTCGCAGGAGCTGCTGCTGCTCCCGCTGCTGCGCCCTGAGCGGGCCGAGGACCTTCGTCCAGACCCCCCAGAGGATCACCGCGGTGATCCCGAGCGGCACGATGACGCTGAGAACAATGACCAGCAGAGTGGACGTCATCGCGCCAGCGTACAGGCCGGCCGCCGGAAGCACCAGCGCATCGACGCCCCGACAAAGCGCGATGATCCCCCACCCCGCCCGTCGAGGCGACCAAGGCAGCTCCCCCCCGCGAACGGCAAGACGGGAAGGCGGGAGAACAGACATCGCCTCCCGCGCTTCCCGTCTTCCTCAACCCTCCTCGTGCGACAGGTCCAGCCGCTCAGGTCCCCATCTCCCGCGCCGCGCGGCAGGGCTCGCGAGGCGCCCTGCGGACCTCAAGGACAGCGGCGGTACGTGAGGCCATACTCGATCTGGACCTGGACGTCCGTTGTGTCGTTCGTCAGGACCCCGGAATGCAGCGGCGCCGTGCGGTTCGTCACGAACAGGCTCGTCTTGATGTTGAGCGGCCGCACCGTGCCGCACTCCGACCAGACAGTGGTCGCGAAGTTGTCCGTGCGCGAGAAGTTGTTCGTGAAAGGCCCGATCATGCTCCACGTGACCGGCCCGGAGGTGAGCGGCGACCCCGAGAAGTAATACGACGTCTCGTGGAGCCCCTGGACGCTCGGCTCCAGGTCGGCGAAGCCCCTGTACGTGGCGTCGAAGAGGGCCACCTGCCACCCCGGATCGAACCGCAGATCCACGGCGAGCTGGCAAAATGCGCGGTTCGCGGCGCGGGCGGTGCCCGGGCCGGCCTGCGCCTCGAACTGGTCGAAGATCACGGTCAACGCCTTCTGATCGGGGGAGATCACCCCCGCGGCGGAGCCGACAGGACACCCGCTGCCGGCATACGTGAACGACTGGATCCGCGCGTTCTGCGCCAGCGCCGGAAAGGCGAAGAAGAACACCGAAGAAAAGACGATCGCCCATCGCAGCAACATGCTTGCCCCCCTTCCACAGACTGACGACCATCGCGTCGCCGTGCGGCGGCCCCCGCGCGCGTCTCCGCCATCGCAGGTCAGCCGACATGTCCTGACGAGGATGCGATACGTGCGCGCTCCGCGCAACCTGCGCGGAGCGCTCTTACCTCATCGCGGCGCCGCGCCGCGCGCTGAGCTGGATTCGCTGGGTGACGAGGAGCCGGCGGGACTCACGGACATCCGGCGAGATCGCGGAGCGCGGCGAAAACAGCCCTCGAGGCGCCAGCGCGAACCGCGCTGACCGCCTCACTGTCGCGCGGCAGATGTGGCCAGACGGCGCCGCGCCGCCGCGCGCGCTCACGGGAGCGGTGAGGCGGCGACCCGGAACACCGGGACCAGATTCACGCGCTCGTCCCAGGACGGGTGGCGCCGGTAGAAGAAGTCGAGGCGAGCCGCGGAGTCCTTCGCGAACGCAGGATCGCGCAGGCGCGCCTCGAACTCGGCGCGCAGCGCCGGATCGGCGGCGAGCATCTTGCGGGCTTCCTCCTCGGCGACATAGGCCTCCATGTACTCCTTGCGCTCGAAGGCGGCGTTGAAGAAGCCCCAGGCCACGAGCGAGTCGGGCGCGAGCGGCTCGAGCAGGTGGAGCACAAGCGGCGCCCGCGGCTGCGCGATGGGCACGAAGAGCGAGCCGCGCGGCAGATCGAGCCGCTCGGGCCGGAAGGCGCCCTGGAGCTTCACCGGCGTCCGGCCCTCGAACGACGGCTCGAAGGTCACGGCGTCGGCGCGGAACGCCTCGACGGCGAAGCCGGGGCGCGCCTCGGGCAGGAGCTCGTAGCGCACGCCGTGCAGGCGCAGCTTGTCGGCCACCCAGGCCGCGTGCGCCGCGGGGACGACATAACCGGCGGCGGGCGCGGTGACGGTCAGGTCCGGCTCCAGCCGGTCGAACAGCGGCACCCGCCAGATCTCCGGGCGAGACTCGTCGTAGCGGATCCACGTGCCGCCCGAGATGTCGGAGGCGCGCTTCTCGTACGCGAACCCGCGGAACGGGAAGTCGCGCGGGACCGGCGCCACGCGGTGCTTGAGGACGAACGGGGCGCCGGCGAGGCGCGCGGCGGCGGCGTCCGCGCGGTCGGCCGCCGCGCGCAGGGCGCCCGCGCCGGAGGCGACGCGCTCGAAGAGCGCCGCGAGCAGGTCGTGGACCGCGCGGACGCGCCGGGCGTGGGTGGCCCAGCTGTGCGTCTCGACGAGCACGCCGACGCGGTTGCGGGCGGCGCTGTAGGACTGCGAGAAGCGCGGCGGCCCCGGCCTGGCGGCGATCCCCGACGAGGGGTCGTCTTCCGTGCGGAAGGACGGGTAGAACGGCAGCGGCAGGTGGCCGAGCGCCGAGAGGCGCGCCTGGAGGGCCTCGGAGAGCCCGCGCGCCTCGGCGTCGAGGCCGCCGGGGTGCGGCGCCGACGGCTCGACGATGACGGCGACGTCATGCTGGAACTTCGCGCCGTCGGTCGCGTGCAGGTCGACCTGGACCACCGGGTCCCAGGCGTCGAGGAGCGCCAGCATCGCGCGCATCTCGGGCGCCTCGGCCTTCATGTGATCGCGGTTCAGGTTGAGGTTCTGCCCGGTGGTGCGGAAGCCCATCTCCTCGGGGCCTCGCTGGTTGGGGCGCTGGTTCGGGCGGAAGCGCTCGTGGCCGTCGACGTTGACCACAGGGACGAACACCGCCGTGACCGCGGCGAGGGCGCCGGGCGCCATCGCGCCGTCGAGCAGCTCGCGGAGGGCCAAGAAGCCGCCGTCCTTGCCGTCGATCTCGCCGGCGTGGATGCCGCCCTGGAACAGGATCACCGGGCGGCGCTTCGCCCGCGCCGCGGCGGGGTCGAGCGCGCCGTCGGCGGAGGCCGCGATCGCGAGCATGGGCCTGCCCTCGGGCGTGGTGCCGAAGCGAAAGCAGCGGGCGCGGCCCGGATAGGCCTGCTCGAACGCGGGGCACAGCCGCTCGACCTCGGCGTAGCGGCCCGTGCGCTGGAAGCCGGTCCGCTCGGCCTCGGTGACGAGCGAGGGCGGCGGCGCGGCCGGGACGGGCGGCGTGGGCCGACCGACGGTGGGGGCGGCCGGGGCTCCGGGCGCGGGGGCCTGGCAGGCAGCGAGCAGCGAGATCAGCGCGATTCCACGAGAGATGGCGCGGCCGGCGAGCGCGGCGCGGGGGCGAGACATCGCGGGAGTCGACCAAATTCCGCGCTCAACGGCAAGGCGTGCTCCCTCGGCCGGGGGCGAGGTAATCTCCGATGAGGATGAGCGCGCTCCCTTCCCGCCGTGCGCTGGCCCTCGGAGCGGCCCTGATCGGCGGCGCGGCGCTCCTCACGCCGCTCGGCATCGCGTCGCTGCGCCGCTCCGAGGCGGAGCGGGGCGAGCCCCCGGCGGCATCCGCGGCGGCGGCGCCCGCGCCGGCCGCCGCAACGACGGCGCCCACGGACGGCGGGGCCCTCCTGGCGGACGGCGAGGCGGGCTTGATGGCCGACGGCGGGGCCGGGTCGATGGCCGACGGCGGCGGGGACGCAGGCCCGGCGCTGTTCGAGAAGCCGGTGTGGTCGGCCGCGTCGCGCGCCGCCACCTACGGGGGGCTCTCGAGCGACGCGTGCGACAGGGAGCTGAAGCGCCGCGGGATCCCCCACGCCCCGGCGCCGCGCGGCGCCCCGCTGGTCGACCGGCCGGTCCGGATCACGGGCCCGCTGCACGGGGTGGCGTTCCACGGCGACGGCGTGGCGAAGCCGCGGACGACGTCCGTCTTCGACATCGCCGATTGCCGGCTGGTCCTCGCGCTCGACGATCTCGCCGCCTTCCTCGCGACGCGGGGGATCGCGGAGGTGGTGCACGTCAGCATGCACCGGCCCGCGCCCGCCGGGGCCGTCGCGCCGAGGACCGCCGCGCCGAAGAAGGCCCCGGCGAAGGCGCCGAAGAAGGCGCCGGCGAAGGCGAAGCCAGGCAAGAAGGCCGCGAAGGGCGCTGGCAAGGGGGCGAAGCCCGGCGCGCGGGCCCCGAAGAAGCCGGCGGCGGCGCGGCCCAGCCAGCACGCCCTCGGGCTCGCCATCGACGTGGCCGCCCTCGTGAAGGCCGACGGCGCGCGGCTCGACGTGAAGGCGGACTGGCATGGCGCCCTCGGCGCGCCGCCGTGCGGGCCCGGATCCGAGCCGAAGGAGGCCACGCCCCAGGCCCTCGAGCTGCGGGAGATCCTCTGCGCCGTCTTCACGAGCGGGCTCTTCAATGTCGTCCTCACGCCCAACGCGAACGAGGCGCACGCGGACCACTTCCATTTCGATATCAAGCGCAACGCGCACTACTTCCTGCTGGAATGAGCGGCTGGACTGCGCGGCGCCTCGCGGGGACAGCGCCGCTCCACTGCATTCGCCGGCTGGAGCGCGGTGGGCGCGGTGAGAAAGAGACAAGGAGGCGCGCAAGGAGAGAGAAGCGCCGCACAAGTACCGTGACAGCGTTGTCCCGTCCGGAGCCCCGCCGGCGCACGCTGGCGTCGACCGACCCACATTGAATGCGAAGCATGCTTCGCGGTGAGGCGACGCGGCCGCCCCATGTGGACGTGAAGGGCGTGCAATCTGGACAGACGCTGCGCTTCGTGCGAATTCTGTAAGAAGAACATGTCAGTCACGTGTCGCAGCCATGTTCGCGTCCTTTCCGCAGGCGAGATCCACTGGGAAGAGTGGAACCCTCCCCGGAACAGCGGCGCAGGCAAGCGCCCCGTGGTCCTGGTACACGGCCTGTCCGATAGCTGTAGAACCTGGAACCGGCTCGCCCCCGCGCTCGCGGCCGGAGGGCGCCGCGTCGTCGCGCTCGACCTGCCCGGCCACGGCCAATCCGCCCGGCCCGACGCGCCCTACACGGTCGCATGGTACGCGAGCGTGGCCGCGGAATGGATCCGCGCCCTCGGGCTCAGCGATTTCGATCTGGTCGGGCACTCGTTCGGGGGCAGCATTGCGATGTGCGTGGCGATCGAGCGGCCGGGGCGCGTGCACCGCCTCGGGCTTGTCGCGGCGGGCGGCTTCGGGAGCGAGGTGGCGCTGCCGCTGCGCTTCGCCGCCGTGACAGGGCTGCTCGAGCTGGCCGCGCCCGTGCTCATGGGCGTCGGGACCCACGCGGGGATGCTGGTGCTCGGCGGCAACTTCAACGCGGAAGAGCGCCGGTACCTCGCCCGCGTGAACGCCCGGCCCGGCACGGCGCGCGCCCTGTCGCGCACGCTCCGCCACGCGATCGACCTGCGCGGCCAGCGCGAGCACCTCATGGACATCGCCCCCCGGCTGCCGGAGATACCGCCGCTCGCCGTCTACTGGGGCGACCGCGATCCGGTGATCCCGGCGCGCCACGCGGCGGACGTCGAGCGCTACCTGGAGGGCGTGCCCGTGCGGCGCTTCGCCAGGGCGGGACACTACCCGCACCGCGAGGCGGTGGCCGATCTCGCCCCGGACCTCGCGCGCTTCCTCGACGCGCCGCAGCCCACGCCGCGCCTCCGCGCCGGGGCGCGCGCGCCGCGCGCGGCGGCCGTGGCGGTCGCGCCGCAGGCCAGCCCCCGGTGGCAGCCCTGGCCGGACGCCCCGGTCCGGCAATGGGCGCAGCGCTCGCTCGCGCCGCTGCTCCGGCAGACGCCGCAGCAGGACAGCGACGGCGGCGCGGCTCCCGCCGATCTCGGCAGCCGCCCGCCGCCCGTCCCCTGCTGACGCGCGACCCGCCGGCGCCCCTGCCCGTTCCCTGTTGACGCGGCGCCCCCCGGTGCTGTTCCCTCGGGCGCCGGTGCAACTCGAGTGTGAGACCTGCGGCGCGTCGTTGCGCGTCGAAGCGGACCAGCGGACCGCTGTGTGCCCCTACTGCGCCTCGCCTTCCGTGGTGGAGCGGCCGCCCTCGCATGGCCGCCCGCCGCCGCACTTCGTCCTCGGCTTCACCATGACCCGGGAGAGCGCCCAGGGCGCGGTCAAGGCGTGGCTGGGCAAGCGGAGCTTGTTCGTGCAGTCCGGCGTCAGGGCGGGGTCGATCGACTCGATCCGCGGCGTCTACACGCCCGCTTACCTCTACTCGGCGATGGCGCAGACGCGGTACGCCGCGGAGATCGGCGAGAACTACCAGGAGACCGAGACGTACACGACGACCGACGAGAAGGGGAACACCGTCACCCGCACCCGCGTCGTCACCAGGACCGAGCACCGGCACCTCGAGGGCCTGCACGCCACCTACGTCATGGATGTGCTGGTCGTGGCCTCGCGCGCCGTCCCGAACGCCGAGCTCGAGGCGATCGAGCCGTTCGACCTCCGCACGATGCGGCGCTACACGCCCGCGGTGCTCAGCGGCTGGATCGCCGAGGAGCCGACAATGACCCAGGACGAGTGCTGCGCCCTCGCCCGGCGGGAGGCGCTGGAGAAGATCGGCCGCGACCTCTCGGTCTTCATGCCCGGCGACAGCCACCACGGCCTCGTCCACGAGACGCGCCTCGATCGCGAGACGCTCGAGCTGCTCTACGTGCCGCTGTGGGTGCTCGCGATCCGGCACGACCCGCGCGAGCCGCCGTTCCGGGTCCTCATCAACGGCCAGACGGGCGCGATCCACGGCAAGGCGCCGCTCTCGTGGATCAAGATCGCCCTCGCCGTCCTGCTCGTGCTGCTGCTGATCGCGGCGCCGTTCGTCCTGGCCGCAGCGCGCGACAGGGGTCAACCCGAGCGGCGCGGCGCCGTGCGATCGACGGACCCCGCCGCGGCGCCCGCGCCGGCGCCCAGGCCGGCCGAGCGCGCCCGACCGGACGGGACCAGGCCCGCGCCGACCGGAGGGCAGCGATGAGCCTCAGCATGGGGACCTCCGGGGCGACGGCGCGGTGCTGCGCCCGGTGCCAGGGCCCGCTGGAGCAGGGCGACCTGCGCTGCGCCGTGTGCGGCCTCGCCGCGCCCCTGGACCGCGCGCCGGCCCCGCAGCTCGTGCAGGTGCTGCGGTGCACCGAGTGCGGCGCCGCGGTCTCGTACTCGGCCGAGGCGCAGGCGCCGAAGTGCCGCTTCTGCGGGGCAGTCACGCGGCTGGAGCAGCCGGTCGATCCGGTCGACCAGGCCGACTGGCTGCTCCCGTTCGGGGTGGCGCCGGAGCAGGCCGATCAGGCGCTGCGGCAGTGGATGTCGACGCTCGGCTTCTTCCGGCCGTCGGACCTCGGCCGCGCGGCCACTGTCGAGGGGCTGCACGCGATCTGGTGGGCGGGCTGGATCGTCAACGTGGACGCCCTGGTGAGCTGGACGGCGGACTCCAACGCAGGCGCCCGGCGGAGCCCCTGGGCCCCGCACGCCGGACAGACGGAGCTGCCCTTCCGCGGGCTGCTCGTGTCCGCGTCGCGCGGGCTCTCGCTCGAGGAGGCCCGGGAGCTCGCGCCGTCCTTCCGGCTCGACCGGATGGTGCCGGCCGCGCAGCGGGCGGAGCAGCAGCTCGGCCCGGCGGACGCGGTGCTGGAGCAGTTCGACGCCCAGCGCTCGGCGGCCCGGAAGGTCCTCAGCGAGCGGATCGCCGCCACGGCGGAGGAGGCCTTGCAGCGGGGGGTGATCCCCGGGTCCACGTTCCGCAACGTGCACGTGGCGGTGCTGCTGCGCGCGCTGGAGACGCGCCGGGTGGCCCTGCCCTCGTACGTGCTCGCCTACCGCTACAAGGGGCGCAGCTACCGCGCCGTCGTGCACGGCCAGGACGCGGGCCGCGTCACGGGGTCGGCGCCGATCGCGTGGGGCAAGGTGGCGCTCGTGATCGCCGGGGCGATCGCGCTCGTCGTCATCATCATGGCGGCGGTGGCGCTGGCGCGCGGCGGCTAGCAGCGCGGCGCGCGACGAAAAGGCCTCCTCGGGCCTGCCGTCTGCGCTGGAGCCGGGGCGAACGCGGGTGACGAGGCGGCCAGCGCGCGGCGCGTCGACGCGGCGATCCGCGCGGATCCAGGGGCGCGATCCGCGCGAGATCCTGTGGCGGAATGCCCCGAGAGCACGCCCTGTGCGGCGCAGAAGAGCCATGGATCTCGCCGACTTGCGCGTGAGCTGGCGGTGGTCCGGATCTCGCAACTGCCGCCGGAACCCCAAGGAGGAAACATGGAAACCGGGTCACGCGAAAAGCTGCTGGAGATCCTCAAGAAGTTCCGCAACGCCATGCTCGTCACGCAGGCCCACCACGGGATGCTGCGCTCGCGGCCGATGGCGCTCATGAAGGTCGACGACGCGACAGGGGACATCTGGTTCATGACGAGCATCGACTCGGGCAAGATCGACGAGATCGAGTCGAACCCCGAGGTGAACGTGACCCTCCAGGAGGCGCGCCGCTTCCTGTCGCTCTCGGGCCGGGCCTCGATCGTGCGCAGCCGGGCGAAGATCGAGGAGCTGTGGTCCGAGGAAGCGAAGGTCTACTTCCCGAAGGGCAAGGACGACCCCCACCTCGCGCTCATCCACGTGAGCCCGCGCGAGGGCGAGTACTGGGACAACGAGGGAGCGGCCGGGCTCAAGTTCCTTGTCGAGGCGGTCAAGGCCTATGTCACCGGGACGACCCCGAAGACGGACGCCAACCAGCACGCCACGGTGCCGCTCAACGGCGGTGCGCCGAGCGACAGGATGACCTCTGCGCGGTAGCGCCGCTCCGCCGGCGCGCTGCGCCGGCCCTCCGCGACGCCCGTACCTGCGCGGCGCCGCGCCCCCACCTGCGTGGTGCGGCGCCGCACGCGACATCGCGCCTCATACCGGGTGCGGTGCTCCTGAGTCTGTCCCCCTCCAGTCCGACCGAAGCGCCTGCGCGTAGCAGATCGCACCGCCGCGCGCAGGCTGGTCTCACGTCCGCGCCCATCGAGGCGCGCGCGCATCGGGACGCGCGGGCGGCGAGCCCATGAATCCCGCGGGGGCCGCGCGCACGCCCTCGCCGCGCGCGGCGGAACCAGCGGGACGGAGCGTGGCGCATCCCTTGCTATTCCCGGAATGACCCGTGCGCTCTCCCCGGAATCGGAGGTGATGCGTCACGCGGGAACCCGGCAAGCGAGGTTTTGGCATGGCGATCTTCACGATGTCTCGTCGAGCTCAGATGGTGATGATGGCGGCGGCGTCCGTCGTGGTCATCGTGGGCTTGCGCTATGCGGAACCGTTCTTCGTGCCGGTGCTCTTCGGGATCGCGCTCGCGGCGATCTCGTCGCCGATCGCGAGCTGGGTGACCCGCCGGGGGCTGCCGCCGGCCGTCGGGGCGCTGGCCGCGCTCGTTGTCGACCTGGCGATCCTGGCCTTCGTGGGGGCGGTGGTGACCATCGCCGGGGTGGAGCTGGAGGAGAAGGTGCCGGCCTACCTGGCGCGCGCCTCCGAGGCGACGGTGGCGATCGCCGCGACGCTCACGGAGCGCGGGCTGCCGGTGAACCCGGAGTTCCTGTCGAAGACGCTGCACACGGCGTCGCTGGTGCCGCTGCTCGGCGGGGCCGCGGTGACCGTCGCCAGCGCGGCGTCGAACCTCGGGGTGGTGCTCCTCGTTGTCTTCTTCGCGCTCTGCGAGTTCGCGGGCGCCGGCGCGAAGCTCCGGGCGGTCATCTCGGACCCCAGCCGCGGGCTGGAGCACGTCGACCGCATCGTGCGCGAGGTGAAGAAGTACCTGGTGGTGAAGATGCTGACGAGCCTGCTCGTGGCGGTGCTCGCCTACATCATGCTGGTGCTGCTGGGCGTGGACCTGGCGCTGCTGCTGGCGTCGAGCCTGTTCGTCCTGCACTTCATCCCGAACATCGGCGCGGCGGTCGCGACGATCCCGGCGGTGCTCGCCGCGCTGGCGAGCCAGGGTCCGGGCACGGCGGCCGTCGTGGCGCTCGGGTACCTGCTGATCAACCTGCTGGTGGGCAACGTCCTGGAGCCGCGCGTGCTCGGGCGGACCCTGGGGCTGTCTCCGCTCGCCGTCCTCCTCGGGATGCTCTTCTGGGGGTGGCTCTGGGGGCCGTCGGGGGCGCTGCTGTCGGTGCCGATCATGATGGTGGCGAAGATCACGCTGGAGAACGTCGAGGGGCTCTCGTGGATCGCGCGGCTCCTGGAGCCCGCGCCCGAGGAGCAGGAGACGGCGGCGCCGGTCGGCGAGGACGCGCCGAGGTCGCTGCTGAGGCCCAGCGTGGCGGGGGCGCGGAGGTCCGGGTAGCGCGGCTGTCGGCGGAGAGGTTGTGCCGGTGGCCTACCGTTGTGTGTCCGCGGCCGAGAGGTTCTCCAGCTTGCGCACAGCGCTCGCGCTTCAGCACAAGAGCGGCGCGGCGCCGCCCCCGAGCCCGTCACTGCCCCGTCGCTGGCGCGATCCCGAAGACGCGCTCGTGGCGGGCGCTCTCATGGCAGCCCATGCAGGACGCGACGCGGCCGGCGGAGGTTACCTCGCCCTCGGGCGTGACCGTGCCGTAGACCCAGCCCTCGTCGGTGCCGGGCGTCTCCGGCGCCACCTTGAGCACCACGTAGGCGCCGGCGAGGCGCGATGCGCGGTAGACGCTGTCGCCGTCGCGCAGGTAGGGATCGAAGTGATCCTCGGGGCCGTGCGGGCTTTCCGGCCCGGAGGCGCCCGGGAGCTCGGGCGCCGCGCCCTTCTCCACGAGCTCGGGATGATAGCTCTCCTTGACGAGCACCTGCCCGACCGGCTGGGACACGGGCTCGGGGCCCTGGACGAACGGATATCGATCGCGGAGCCGGGCGAAGACCGAGTAGAGCTTGCGGGCATGACCGCCGTCGTCGGCGGCGCTCATGCGGGCACGGCCGGGCATCGGCAAGCGACAGAGCCAGGGAGCCCAGCGGAGCTCGTCGTCGACGCGACCCCAGCCCCTGTACTCGCGGAACGCGTCGGCGATGAGCGGGGCGAAGCGCGCATCGACCTCGGCAGCGCTGGCGGCCGTCGGCTCGGACGGAGCGGCAGCAGGCGTCGTCGAGGAGGCGCCGGCCGGAGGGCGCTGCGCGGTCTCCGCGTCCGGAATAACGGGCTCATCCATCGGCTGGCTGCACCCAGCCGCGAGCACAAGGAAAAGGAGCAGGGGGATACGCATGAGGCCGATCCTACGCTCAGACCGGTCGAACGATCTGCCAGGCGAACCACGCGCGCCGCAGATCGCCGGGCACGACGACGGTCCGCGCGTCCCGGACGAAGCTCAAGCTGCGGAGGTCACGACGCAGGCGGCGCTGACCCGGCCGGCGGCGCTGACCCGGCCGGCGCAGGCTCCGGCGACGGCGGGGCGGCGCGGGTCGGCTGGCAGCGGGGACAGAAGTAGGTCGACCGCATCATGGTCCCCTGCCGGCGCATCTGGACCGCGGCGCCGCACTCGTAGCAGGCGCGCCCCTCGCGGCCGTACACGCTGACAGGCCTCCTGCCGCGGTCGAAGCCGGTGCGCGTCGTGCGCGTGTGGAGGTAATGCGCGGTGGGGCCGCGGTAGGCGCCGGACGGGTCCCGCGGCTCGACGTTGGCCTGGAGCAGGCGGCGGCCGAGGTCGATCATCGCGGAGAGCTCCTCGTCCGAGTACGCCCGGACCGGGGCGAAGGGGTCGAGCCTCCGCCGGAAGAGGAGCTCGCTCTTGTAGACGTTGCCGATGCCGGCGACGACGCGCTGATCCATGATCGCGACGCCGAGCGGCACCTCGTCGAGGGCGCGGAGGCGGCGGAGCGCCTCCGCGGCGTCGAAGCCGTCGGCGAGCAGGTCCGGGCCGAGGCTGCCGAGGAGCCGGTCGCCGCGCACGGCGCTCGCGCGAAGCAGCCGCACGATGGGCGCGCGGAAGCAGACGGCGACGTAGCCAGGGACCGCGAGGATCGCCGTCGCCGTCGCCTCGGACCGCTTCCAGCGCTCGCCCTCGCGGTAGAGGTGCCAGGCGCCGCTCATGCGCAGGTGCGTGTGGAGGACGGTGCCCTCGTCGAAGTAGATGAGGAGGTTCTTGCCGCGCGCCTCCACGCGCTCGACGCGGCGGCCGACGAGGTGATCGCTCCGCCTGTCGCTCCTCGGAAGCTCCAGCGCGATGACGCGCGCGCCCTCCAGGGCAGGGCCGAGGGCAGCGGCGATCCGGAAGAGGGTGTCGCCTTCAGGCATGAGCGGCTCCCGGAGCCTCTGGGTGCCGTCCTGCCGGATCGCAAGGGGCTCGAGCGCCGGCAACGGCAAGCGGCGCGACCGGAATGCGCCCCGGCCCGTGACTTGACCTCCGAGCCGCACCTCGTGAATCCTCGCGCCATGCCCGGGCTGCTTTGCGCGCACGTCGAGGAGCCGGTGTGATGGACCTCGGGTTCGATGACGTCCTGCCGTACCTCGCCAGCGCGTACCGGCGGGGCGCGCTCGCGCCGTTCATCGGCTCGGGGATGAGCAGGCCCGCCTGCACGGGCTGGCTGGACCTGCTCCGGGGGCTCGCCGACGCGGCCGGCGTCGAGGTGCCCGAGCACCTCAGGAACGCCCGACCCGAGGACAGGCTGGACACCTCGGAGCTGTACCGGCTCGCCGACAAGGCGGTGCTCGGGCTGGCCGCCATGGACGCGGCGTCGCGCGCGGACGCGTACCGCAAGGCGCTCAACGAGGGCGGGAAGGCCGCGGGCGACTGCGCGGTGCCGCCGCAGACCGAGGCGCTCGCGCGCTGCCCCTGGCCGCTCGTGCTCACCACCAA
The DNA here is from genome assembly GCF_051519835.1 of Sorangium sp. So ce176. Lineage (NCBI taxonomy): Bacteria > Pseudomonadati > Myxococcota > Polyangiales > Polyangiaceae > Sorangium > Sorangium sp. So ce176. Next base: position 4,752,960 of record NZ_CP150371.1, on the reverse strand, counting down.
CTACGACGATCTGTTCGTCGTGAGCCGGATGCGGCAGCCCCGCGCCGGCGAGCCGTCCCGGGAGGCCCGGCGGGACGAGACCGACGTCCCCGAGGTGCTCGGGCGCAGCGTCGAGGACTGCCACAAGGTCCTTCGCTCCCTCGAGTCGCCGACGCGGCCCGTCCTGTGGGCGCTGCAGGGCTTCCTCGGAGGGCAGGCCGCGCGGCCCGATGAGCTCGACGAGGCGCTCTCGCTCGACCCGCGGCGCCGCGCCGAGCTCGCGGGCCAGGTGGTGGCGGGCTACCAGCAGTATCAGCACGCCATCAACGCGCAGCCGCACTTCCGGCGCGCGTTCGCCGAGGTCCTCTCGCGGCGCTCGCTGCTGTTCCTCGGCTCGGGCATCCTCGAGGACTACCTCATCAATCTCTTCGGGGAGATCGCCCACCACCACGGGCCCGGTCCCCACCCCCACTTCGCGCTGTTCTCCAGCGACAGGAAGGACACCCTCGACGCCCGCTTCCTGCAGACACGGCTCGGCATCGCCCCCGTGTTCTACGGGCATTACTCCGAGCTGACGGGGCTGCTCGGCCGGCTGGCCGATGCCGTCGGGGAGCGGAGGGCCCCCGCCCTGTCGGGCGCCGCGGGGCCGCCGGCGGCGTGGATGCCGGACGAGCTCGGGTTCAGCCTCTCGGACGGGTCGACGTGCCCCTCGGGCGAGGCGAGGAAGCTCCGGCTCCTGTATGCGCCGCTCTCCGTGCCGGCCGCGGGGGACGGCCGCGCGTGCGCCGTCGTCAGCGTGGGCCGGATGCCCTCGGACAACAGCGCCCTCCAGGGCACCCAGGCGAAGCGCCTCCTCGCCGAGGCGAAGGCGGCCGGGGTTGTCGCGGACACGGAGCCGGAGCGCTGGCGCCACGTGGACGAGGCGCCGTCGTACGCCTACCGGTTCGGCGACGCGCCGATCTTCGGCGTCGCCGCCCGCGAGCGGAGGACGGATCTGCCGCCGCGCAGCGGCGACGACGGTCCGGAGGACAGCCGGGACCTCGGCGTCATCGCGGACGCTGTGTGCGCGACCCTGCGCGCGGCAGACGAGGCGGGGTTCCGCCGCGCGCACATCGGCCCGGTGGCCTCGGGCAAACACCGCTTGTGGCACCCGCTGCACCCGTTCGTCCAGACGCTCGCCGGGCTCCGCAGGTTCTTCCGCGAGACCCCTGCGACAGGCATCGAGATCGTGGAGCTCCACGTGATCTCCCCGGCGATCTGGTTCCCGGTGATCGCCGGCAAGGTCCCTGTCGCTGAGGTGCTGTCGTCCGGGATGATGAAGATCTGGGTCGATATCCGGGACGCGAGCGGAAGCTCGGAGATCTTCGCTGTCACCGTCTGCGGCCCGACGCGCGTGGGCGACATCAAGACGCTGTGCGGGCTTCCCCCGGCGCGGTGGAGCACGGAGATCCTCCCCCGGCCGAGCCGGGTCGAGCCGTCGAGCGCGGACGATCTGCTGGTGGCGCCCACGTCGATCGTCGTCTTCTCGCCGCGGCGCTAGCTTCGCATCGATCGGGTCCTGTCCTGACGGGCCGGCCTCCTGGTACCAACGCGCACGCGGCGTCGCAATCTGTCACAGGCGCGCGCCTGTGGTTGGCCGCGCGCCGGAGCGGACACGTGCGATTCTCAGCGCACAGCGCCGCGGAGCGCCCGGGGGAGCAGCGGAGAGCGCCGTGGCACGGACGGTGCTTGAACAGCCGCGAGTTGAGCTTGGTCGTGGGCCCGCGGCGCGTGGTTGCGAAGCGGGCTACGCGTGAAGCCGCCATCAGACATTCTGGCGAGCTGCGAGAGAGGAAACACATGATGCACAAGTGTCTCTGGGCTTCTTTGGCCACGACGATCTTCCTGGTTGGGGCCGCCGGCTGTGACGACGCCGCGGACACGGTGAGCGACGTGCTGCCCGGCGAGGCGTCGCGCGAGGCGCGCATAACGCAGATCGCCGAGGCGGCGTGCGACAGGTACGCCGACACCGAGGCGGGCTGCCCCGGTTACGGCACCGGCGACGAGCAGGAATATGAGACGGAAGAGGACTGCCAGCGCGACTTCGAGGCCCGCGCGGCCGACCTCTGGCCCGCGAGCGAGTGCGGCTCGGGACAGATCAACGATAGCCGCTACGACGTCTGCGAGGAGCGCGCAAAGGCGGTCGCCTGCTCCCAGGGCCTCTTCGACGCGATCGCCGCGCTGGACGAGTGCAGCGCCGACAGCGTGTGCACGGATCCCGCCGACCCGTGACGCCCCCTCTCGGCGGGCTGCTGCTTGTGCGGCAGCCCGCCGAGTCCCCTCCGACATCATGAGGTCCGCTCGACGGCGGACGCGGCGGCCGGCTCGGGCGTCTAGCGGGGCACCAGCACCGAGACGCTGTGGGCCGGCATTGCGTACGTGAAGGCGTTCGTGGCGCCCGGGGTGATCGGAGCCGCCGCCACGAGATCGGCCTCCGCGGCCGTGAGTTGCCACACGTCAACGGCCGCGTACGTCTCGTAGGCGGCGAGGGTCACCGCGGCGGTGAGCGGCGCCGTTGTCTTGTTGATGGCGACGAGGACCATGCGGCTCGGATCGGCCTCGTCGATGCTCGCGTACACGGTCGCCTTCGCGACGTCGCTCGTCTCGGCGTGGACGGAGGTGTCGCCGAAGCGCGCGCCTTGCCCGTCGTAGCTCGTGAAGGCGCGCACGCCGGCCCGGAGCATCGAGACCTCGTCGCCGGGATCCCAGATCGTCGCGACGAACACCCCCTCGCGGCCGAAGACGCCGAGCGCGTCGGCCTGGGCGATCGCGCCGGAGATGTGGTTGCCGCCCCCGAAATTGTACTCGGTGAAGCCGAGGGCCGTGCCCGGGTAATGGGCGTCGATCAGGCCGCGGAGCCACGGGAGGAGCATGATCGGGCCGTTCACGACGTCGTTCGCGATCCAGCTATCCTCCACGAAGGTGGGATCCCACAGCGAGCGCGGCGCCTGGACGCGGGCCTCCACGGACTCGGGCGAGGCGTCAGCGCCCGTGATGCGCTCGCCGTTCGCGTAGATCTCCGTGTACCAGTGCAGATCGAGCACGTCGACGAGGCGGCGCCCCGCGCTCGCCTCGGCGGCCTTCATGGCGTCGAGGTAGTGCTCGATGAAGTTGCCGTCCGCGTCGGGCGCGCCCTGCAGGCTGATATAGCCGGAATACCCGTACGAGACGAAGCCGGTGACGAGCGCGTTCGGCGCGACGTCCTTGATCGCGGACGCGAACTCGATGTTCTTGTCGACGAGCTCGGCGTAGGTCACCGGCTCCGGGTGGATGCGCTCGTGCGTGTGATTCCAGAGGTCCGGCTCGTTGTCGAGCGAGAACAGGACGTTCGCGACCTCGCCCTGGAAGGCATCGGGGAAGGCCTGCTTCATCCAGGCGACGAACTCGTCCTGGTACACGGCGTCGTCGCCGAGATCGGGCGACGAGGAGAAGGGGGCGCCCTTGCGCGCGATCGTGGGGTGAAAGCGGGTCTCGAGGTAATTCGCCGTCTGGTTGACGTCGCCGTCGCCGTCCTTGTCGGCCGCGACATACCCGCAGAGGGGGATTGTCGCGATGAAGGCGGCGCCGTGCGTCAGCGCGTCCTCGGCCAGCACGCGCACCGCCTCGCCCGGGACGTCGCCGTTGGGGCTGTTCCCGACGAGGTGGGCGTCGTTCTGGTGCATGTAGTCCGAGCCGGCGTTGGAGGCGTTGTTCTCCCAGTTGTACGCGGTCATGCGGTTGCCGCCCATGCGCACGACGGTCGTGCCGCGCTGCTCGCCGTCCAGGTCCTCCGCCCAGTTGGCGCCATAGATGAGCTGGCTGATGGGGCGCACCCCCTGATCGGCGCGCACAGTGAAGGTGACGTCGCCCGGCCCGGGATCGCCGGGCTCGACGAGGCCCGCGGGAGCATGGCCTCCCTGGCCGCTGCTGGCGGTGCCGGTGCCGCCGCCCGAGGCGCCGGTGCCGCTGCCGGACGCGCCGGCGCCGCCGCTGCCGCTGCCGCTGCCGCTCGCGGAGGCGGCACCGTCGTCTCCGCAGGCGAGGAAGGCGGTGGACGCGAGCAGGGCGAGCAGCGCTCGCGAGCGCCCTCCCCTGCCGAAGATGGACGGGGCTTCCCGCTGAGGGGCAAGCGCACCAGGTGTTCGAACATTCATCACGATGGCCTCCTGCCGGCTATCTCGCCCTCGATCGCGCCGCATCGTCAAGCCTGGCTTGGCGGCCCGCCGCCTCACATGCGCCTGGTCCGCCGCGGGAGTTGGGCGTAGGTTTCGTCGCGCACGGGGGGCGCAGCTCGGTCTCGCCTGGCTGGTCGCCCCCGGGAGCCGTGGATCGTTCGACGCCGCGAGCAAGGCGCAACAAAGAGGAGCATCAACCCATGTATGAGACGAAGGCTTACTCCGCCGCCAGCGCGACATCGCCGCTGGCCTCCACCCGGATCCCGCGGCGCGATCTGACCGAGCACGACGTGCAGATCGAGATCCTCTTCTGCGGCATCTGCCACACCGACCTCCACTCGGCCCGCAACGAGTGGGGCAACGCTGTCTACCCCATGGTGCCGGGCCACGAGATCCTTGGCCGCGTCACCAAGGTCGGCCCGGCGGTCACCAGGCACAAGCCCGGCGACCTCGCCGCGATCGGCTGCATCGTCGACTCGGACAGGACGTGTCCGAGCTGCTTGGAGGGCCTGGAGCAGTTCTGCCCGAACCAGACCATCGTCTTCAACTCCCCCGACAAGCACCTCGGGGGCGTCACGTACGGCGGCTACTCCGACAGCATCGTCATCGACGAGCGGTACGCGCTGCGCGTCCCCGCGAACCTCGACCCTGCCGCCGCGGCGCCGCTCCTCTGCGCCGGGATCACCATGTACTCGCCGTTGCGCCACTGGGGCATCACCCAGGGCAAGAAGATCGGCATCGTCGGCCTCGGCGGGCTGGGCCACATGGGCGTGAAGTTCGCCCGTGCCTTCGGGGCGCACGTCGTCGTGTTCACCACCTCGCCCGGCAAGACGGAGGACGCCCTCCGGCTGGGCGCGGACGAGGTCGTCGTCTCCCGCAACGCCGACGAGATGCGGAAGCACGCCGGCAGCTTCGACTACATCATCGACACGGTCTCCGCTGACCACGACGTCAACGCCTTCCTCAACCTGCTCCGCCACGACGGCAACATGACCCTCGTCGGGGCGCCCGCGAAGCCCCTGGCCGTCGCCGCGTTCGGCCTCATCATGGGGCGCCGCAGCCTCTCCGGCTCGAACATCGGCGGCATCGCCGAGACCCAGGAGATGCTCGATTTCTGCGGGAAGAACCAGATCGTCGCCGACGTCGAGGTCATCCCCATCCAGAAGGTCAACGAGGCTTACGAGAGGCTGCTCAAGTCGGATGTGAAGTACCGCTTCTCCATCGACATGGCCTCTCTCCGATGACGCCGCGGAGATCTACAGTCCGTGCACAAATGAGGAGCGTGCAGGCCGGCGGCTCGCAGCGCGTGCCGCCTCTCGCATAACACGACTCGAGCTCGCGGATGTCTCGCGATAGCTGCCTCTGACGTGCTCGCGGCGTTCCTGCCGGCGCCCTGCGTCGAGAGGGGCGACGACCTCGCGAGATCCCCCCGGAGAGCCCCGGCGAAGAAGCCCGAAGCCGTCCCGGCGCCCCCGTTCGAGGCGGGCGGGACGCCGTGAACCCATCCGGGTGAGATGGCACGTCCACGCGGGAGATGGGTGGCGCCCATCTCCCGCGTGGGCGTGCATCCAAGACTTCCCTGGTGTCGCGGAGCGATCGGCATGAAGGTCAATGATTTCAATTGGTTCGGGTCGATGCTCGACCGCGCTAGGCGTGGCGCGGCCCCCCGACCGATGGCCCGCGTGCAGCCTCGACGGCGTCCGCCCGCTCGCCGCCGTCCCCACCGGGCACAGCCGCCAACGAGTCGGAACTCCTCAGCCTTGTTTTTGTTACGCGTCCGGCGACCCGCATGCCGTCTTGGAGCCCCCGCGCTGCGTAGAAACCCGCGCCGGAGGTGTGGATGGACGAGAGCAGACGCATCTGGCGTGACCGGGTGGCGCGCTGGCACAGGAGCGGGCACTCCGCCCGCGTATTCGCGGAGCAGGAGGGGGTCAGCGCAGGCACGCTCTACGCCTGGAGCCGCCGGCTGGGGATGAAGCAGAGCGAGTACCGGCAGCGCTCGGAGAAGGCGGCGCTGTCCACGTTGCTGCCTGTGGTGGTCGCCCCGTCGGGCGCTACGGCGCGCTCGCGGAGCACCACGCTGGAGATCGTGTTTCCGGATGGGGCGGTCGTGCGCGTGCCGCCGACGTTCGACGAGGATACGCTGGCGCGCGTCGTTCGCGCACTCGGAGGCGCACGATGATCCCGGGGCGCGGACGGCGCTCGGCTTCATTCACCAGCTATTCGCGATCGACGAGGCGACCAAGGACCTGGCTCCCGGTCGCCGCACCGAGCAGCGCCGAAGCTGTGCCCAGCCCGTGCTCGATGCCTTCCGTGCGTGGCTCGATAGCGAGGAACTGCTCGTGCTGCCCAGGAGCCCCATCGCCGGAGCCACCGGGTATGCGCGCAACCAGTGGCTCGCACTCTGGTTCAACAGAATCGTGTCAGAGCACTAGGCGGAGGGTAAGAAGAGGTGTTAGCGTCCCCTCGTCGATCCGAGGAGGCGTCAATGCGCTGGAGGCGGGCATGGCTGGTGATCGCGTGGGGAGCGGCCGCGGTGCTCGGTGTCGCGGCCCCCGAGGCCGCCGAGGGCCCACCGGCGAAGGAGACGGCGCCCGTTGACCAACCGCCGGTTGCCACGGCGCCCGTTGCGGGGCCCGCGAAGGACGACAGGGGCGAGCGGACGAAGGGCGAAGCGGCGAAAGACGGCATCGGTACGTCGGCAGCCGTCGGAACTCATCCGGCGACCAAGCCAGTGGTGGCTCCACCGGGCCCCCCTGCGAAGAAGGCGCCGGCACCGGATCCGGCGAGGAAAGCGGTGGAGCTCGATTGGAAACCGCTCTGGACTCTCGACGTCGCCGAAGGAGCGGACTGGCTCTCGGGGCCCGTTGCCGTGCGAGGGCGGCTGATCGTCGTTCCGTCCTTCGGGAAGCGGATCGCGGAAGCCGACGACCTTGACGGAGCGCTCGTCGTCGACGGCAAGACCGGGCGGATCGTTCGCCGGATCACGGTGCCGCGAGGCGACGTTACCGGCGTCGCTCTCGACGGCGATTTCGCGATCGTCTCCGCGCTGGCCGGCCACGTCGTCAAGGCGCGCCTCGATGGGCTCGTCGCCTGGTCCGTGCCGGTGTCCGCGCCGGCCGGGCCGGCAGCGCTCGCCGACGTGAACGGGGATGGCATCCTCGATGCCCTCGTTCCCGTCAGGCAAAGCAACTGCGAGAAGGACCGCTGCACGGTCACGCTTCTGGCTCTCGACGGGCGCACGGGCGCGGAGCTCTGGAAGCGGGACCGAGCCGTCAAACCCGACGCTAGCCAGCCCCTCGTGGTGGTGAGGAAGCGCGAGCGCGGCGGGTTCGACGTGCGGCTGCACTCGGAGCTTCGCCTCGACGTACCCACGGACGGCGAGCCGACCGAGGTGCCGTACGGCGAGCCCGCCACCGGAGAGCTTCCGTCCTGGTCCGAGGAGATCCTCGGCTGGTACCAAGAGGCCGGGCGCGCCAACCCTGCCGGCCCCTTCGTTGACGGACCTCGTCGCTACGAGGTTCACAACTTCAAATCCGCGATCTGGTTTTCCGACGAGGACGAGACGTCCATCGTATTCGGTTCCGGGTTCGTCACCAACGATGACAACTCCCAGGCCAGGGCCCTATTCCTGGCGGTGACGTCATCCGACGAAGCCGAGCCGGCCCGGATCCATCGTTTGGCGGGCGGCGCGCACACCCCGACATCGCTCGGGGACGTGGACGAGGACGGCTCGTGGGAGCTCGTGCTCGTCGCGGAAGGCAAGCTCCAGGCTCTTCGCACCGGCTACCGCGGGGACGTAGCCCTCGCGCTCCCCCGCGGCGACCTCCAGAACACCGGCGTTCTTCCGGCGCGCCGAGAGAGCATCGCTTCTTACGAATCGAGGCTCCCACCGCGGGACGGGTCCTGGTGGCTCGCGCCCGAAACCGAGCCGAGGAGCTCCGATTTCGCGGTCTTGCCCGTGCGCAACGCCGTGTCGGTGTCGAACAGAGCGACCCCGACCGAGTCCGGTGCGCGCGTTTGCTACGAGGGCTCCAAGTGTGTGGACGTTCCGACCCACCGAAAGCCTGCGCACTTTGCCTTCGACGCTGGTGGAAGGCGCGTGTGGGCGTTCGCCAAGGACGGCACGCTCCTCGCGCATGACCGAGATGCGGCGCGCTGGGAGGAACCGGAAACGCCGAAGGACCCCGACCTCGATCCTGGAAGCGTCGAAACGCTGCTCGTCGCGGACGGCGCCGTCGCGCTCGTCGGCCCGAAACACACGACGTTGATCACGCTCGAGGACGCCGTACCGTCCGCGGCGTACGGGTTGAAGTTTCGCGCGAGCGACGTCGCGCATTGTGGCGAGCGCTGGTTCGCCAACAATGAAGGTCGACTCGTCGCGGCATTCACCGCGGATCTCGGTCACTGGGCCGTCGTCCCGGATCATCCAGGGCCGGTGCGGAGTCTCTCCTGCCGCGGTCGCGATCTCACCCTCGAGACCGGGATGAATCGGCTCTTCGTGCTGTCGTCCCCCGAGCCGCCCACGGACCTGAGGCGTCTGCTGTGGCTGCCAGCCGCCCTGCTCCTCGTTGCGGCGGCGCTCGGGGCCGCGCGCATTGCCGTGCCCCGGCCGGATCCGATCGATCATCACGGCGAGGTGCGCCGGCATTTCGGCATCGACGTGCCGATCCGCAGGAAGGAGCAGGCAGCCGGCGCCCAGGCGCGCCTCGCGGAGGGATTGATCGATTTCATCGATAACCCCGATACCGAGCCACCGCTCACGATCGCGGTCTGCGGGTCCTGGGGCAGCGGCAAGTCGTCCGTGATGAACGTCATCAACGGGGAGCTCGCCACGACCGGCCGTCACATCCTCGTGTGGTTCAACGCGTGGCGCTTCCACCGGGAGGAGGACATCGCCAAGGCGTTCTACCAGACGATCCTCGAGGAGTTTCGGCGCCAGGCGGGGTTCATCAATCGTCTGCGCGTCACCTGGACGCGCGTCCGCAGGGCGGGGCTGAGCGGCGCGCTCCGCTTCGTCGCGTACACGTCGGCGGTGCTCGGTTTCATCGCTCTCGTCGTCGTCATCATGCAGGAGGCAATCAAGGAGAACGCCCCCACATCCTCGGCGAGCGCGGTGCCCGTGCTGCTCGGGATCGTGGCGACGCTCGCGGGCGCGTGGAGCAAGATCCTGGGTCCCGCTCTCAAGATCGTGAACGTCGACCCGAACAAGATGCTCGACGAGATCACGGGGCGCATGCGCTTTGTCCGAGACCTGAAGAGCGAGTTCGAGACCGTCTTCAGCGGGCTCAAGGACACGATGAAGCTCGTCATCTTCGTCGACGATCTGGATCGTTGCCCGCCGGAGCGCGTGACTGACATGCTCGAGGCCCTGAACGTGCTCGCCGATACGGGCCACTGCGTGCAGGTGCTCGCGATGGAGAAGGTCGCGGTGGAGCGCGCGATCGAGGTGCGATTCAAGAACCTCATCGACCACATGGCCGAGGATGGGGAGGAGGGCGCGGCCCGCAGCTACGGCGCCCGCTACCTCGAAAAGATGGTGACCGTGTCCGTGAACGTGCCGGGGCTCGACGCGGCCAGCGTGATCGGCGCTCGCCACCTCGCGCCGCGCACGAAGCCGGAAAGCGGCGCTGCGCCTCGCCCCTGGTATCGTCCGAGCTTTCAGACCGTGCGACGGCGCCTGATCGACGTCGGGGCTGGGATTGGGGCGGTGGTCGCGCTGTTCTTCTTGGTGCAGGCGGCGGGGCGGAGCATGCCCGAGGGATTGATGAAGCACCCCGCCAAGCAGCTCTACGCCTGGTGGTGCGACGGTGCGAAGCTCCTCGCGGGGCTCGACGCCGCGACGAGTCCACACGCCAAGGATGAAGCGAAATCGAGCGCCACGGCCGAAAAGAAAGAAGCGCCCACGGCCGCAGCGGCCCCGAAGGACGGCGCGGAAGCGAAGAGCAACATGCCCGAGACGAAGGATTCGGAGACTCGAGGCGCGACCGTGCCGAAGTCTTCCGGACCGAAGTCGTCCGCCGGATTGTCGGTGTCGCCGGCGTCGTCGAGCGCGCCGCGGTTCGTCATTCCGCCACAGGCGTCGCCCGTCCCCGAGCCGGAGATCGCTGCCGCGCCGCCTCCAGCCACGGAGTTTCCCGATCCCCTCTCGGACGAACGCCAGCGTCTCGAGCGCCGCGAATCCGCCATCACCGCCGTGATGCTGCTCGCGGTGGTGTCCGTTCTGGCCGGTCTGCTCGCCCTTCGCGCCCGCCAGCGCGAGGTGAGTCACGCTCGGCAGATGGCGAAGGACTCCGAGGAGTTCAGCCTCGCGCTCGAGCGCTGCGCGGCCGATCTACCCCCCAATCCTCGCAACGCGATCCGCTTCGCGAATCTTGCCCGCTTTCTCTACTATCTCGTGCGCAAGGCGGAGCCCCCGGCGGAGCAGCGCGACTCCTCCACGAGCGGCCAGCACGTGCCCATGGAGCTCATCTTCTGCCGGGCGCTTGCCGCCTACTGGACGACCGGCACGCCTCGCTACGAGGGAATGCCCCCCTGGCTCAAGAAGGAGCTGGGCGCATGGCTTGGTGCGACGGAGGTCGCAGGCCAGCCGAAGCCGGTCGCCGCCGCGCAGGCGGGTAGGACAAGCAAACGCGTTCAGAAAAATCAAGATTCTCGGAGCCGTTCCTGACTCGTGTAGTGGCGATGTAGACCAAGGCGCGAGACCAGCGTGTCACGATGCCAGAGCATGACGCTGGATTGCCCCAGGTGAGAAGGGATAAAAGGAACGCTCCTTGGCTGAAAACAGCGGTGTCGCGCAGCCCGGCAGCCCGGGGCATCGGAGCGATCTCAACGGAAGCCGCTTCGTGCAGGACGAGTTGACCGATCCTCCGAACGACGTTGGCACCCCGGTGCTCGGCGCCGCTCGACGAAGATGGAGGCTCTCGCGCGCGGTCTGGCGCTGGAACTCGCGCCCGCGTCCGCGCCATGGCAGGCTCCGGCGTGGGCCGGTGGCCCCGGCCACCGATCGGAGAACGACATGATCACGCTCTATGGCTTCGGAAAGATCTTCCCCGAGGGGGTCGGCGAGACGAAAGACCTCCGGGCGCAGTGGGCGCTCGAGGAGACCGGGCTGCCGTATCGCGTCCACGCGCTCGACCACACCGCCGGCGATCTCGACAGCGACGCCTACGGCCGCATCAGCCCCTTCCACCAGGCGCCGGTCATCGACGACGACGGCTTCGTGGTGGCCGAATCTGCCGCGGTGGTGCTCTACCTGGCGGAGAAGGCCGGCAAGCTGATCCCGGGAGACCTCCAGGGACGCACCCGCGTCGTCCAGTGGTGCTTCGCCGCGGTCAGCACCGTCGAGCCAACCCTGGTGTGCATCGACATGATCGGGATATTCGACAGCGGCAAGGCTGCACCTACGCTCCACGCGGAGGTGCCCAAGCTCGCCCGCCGCTGGCTCGGCCACGTCGAGCGCCACCTCGAGGGCCGCGAGTGGATCGCCTGCGCCGATTTCACGGCGGCCGACATCATGATGGCCGGCGTCCTGCGCAGCATCCGCAAGACCGACCTGATGGATCCCTTCCCGAGGCTCAAGGCCTACTACGAGCGCTGTCAGGCCCGCCCGGCGTGGCAGCGCACCCTTGGCCTCTACGCCGAGCGACTCGGCGTGAGCGTCGACGCAATCCGCTAGTCAGGTAGGCGGGGGTCGACTCCCCCGGCCCCCCACGGATCCGGACGTGCGGAATTCCCACATCCGGCTCTTCGGGACACGGGCTCGCCACGAGCGGGCGGGAGCGGGTGCGTGATGGGCGGCCGCGGAAGGGAGCGCCCGATTAGGCTTCGAGCCGAGCTGCGGCCGCCCATCGCAGGATCAGCTGCCGAGCCATTGCCGTGCGAGCTCCAGTATGCGGGCGTTATCGGGGACGTCGCGCAGGAAGCGCTCGCGCCAGGTCGGATTGCTGAGCTTCTCGGCACGTGCGAGCAGCGCCATCCTGGCCAACATGATCGTGGCGGCGGCCTCCTCGTGTCTGCCGCTCGCGGCGAGAGACTCGGCCAATGTCAGCCGGATCAGCGACTCGCTCTCCTCCGCGCCGAGCGACTCCAGCAAGGAGACCGCCGCGCCCGAGATCGAGAGCGCCTCTGCAGTGCGGCCCTTCCGGAGCAACACGCGCGCCGAAAGGGCCCACGCCGCGGCGCGGAGCGGCGGGGCGCTCTGAAGGAGCTCGGCGGCGGCGCTGGCCTCGGCCTCGGCGTTGGCGAGATCGCCCCCGAGCAGCGCCGCCCTCGCCAGGTAGGTGCGGGCGGCCCCCTCGGCCCGCGGATCGCCCAGCCGCTGGAACGTCGCGATCGCTTCCGCCTCGACCCGCCGGCCCTCGTCGCGCTCGCCGCGGGCGATGAGGGCGTTGCCCAGGTTGGCCCGAGCGAACGCGGCCAGATCCGTGAGCTCCATCTGCTCCGCCGCGCAGAGCGCAGAGCGCAGCGCAGACTCGGCCCCCTGGTAGTCGCCGAGCTCCGTGGCGATGGCGCCCAAGTTCACCCGCAGCGAGCAGGCGTTCCGGCGATCTCCGATCTGCTCGAATACCGTGAGCGCTGCCTCGATGCCCTCCAGGCACGCGCCGGGGTCGCCGGAGGTCATCGCGCGGATGGCGCGCGCCTGGTACAGCCTCGCGATCACCTCGAGGGCGAGCGGACCGGACTCCGTCGCGCTCCGCTCAAGCGCCTCGATGATGCCGTCGGCAGCTGCGTAGTGGCCGCCGAAGACCAGCCAGAGGGCCCCCTCGACGAGGCAGATGTCCCTCTCGCTCAGCGCGCCGTCGCGGGGTAGCAAGCCACGCGCGGTCGTCACCCAGGACTGCACCTGGTCGAGGGCGCCCTGCTTGCCGGCGGCCATGATGACCTTGGCGACAGCGGCGTACCACGAGGGCGAGCCGGGTTCGAACAGCTCGGCCGCCTCGCGCGCGCATCGCTCGGCCGCGACGAAATCGCCACGCCAGACGCGAGCCTCCGCCTCGACGAGGAGGAGCTTGCCCGCCTCGACGCCGGCCGCGCCGCACGCGATGCCGCGCCTGGCCCGCTCAATGGCCGCGGCGAGATCACCGCCCCGGAGCGCCTCCTCGGCGGCGAGCCGGTACGCGTCCGCCGCCCGCTCCTCCTGGCCGCCTTGCTCGAAATGCTCCGCCAGCACCATGGTGTCAGCGCCGCCCGCCCGGTCCAGCCAGTCGCCCGCGAGGCCGTGCCCGACCCGGCGGTCGCGCTCGGTGAGCATCTCGTAGGCGGCCTCTCGCACCAGTGTGTGCCGGAACTCGTACTCCACCTCGCCCGCGACGCGCGCCTCGGACCGCCGCCGGATGAGCTCACGGCGGGCGAGCTCGGCGAGCTGCCGCGTCACCGGCACACCGCCGACCAGGGCCCGGGCCCCGCCCTCCCAGAGCCGCGGAACTTTTGGTAGACGCAGGAGAGGCAGAAATTCCGGCTGGAAGCGGCGATTTGCTCAGCTTGGCCGCCGGGAGTAGGATCAACCTTTCGGACAGGCGCAGCAAATGAAAGACGCAACCCCTAACACCGCGATCCGTCGAACGCTCGGCTACCCGCGCGTGTCGACGAGGGAGCAGGAGATCGCCGGCGTCTCCCTGGACGCCCAGACCGAGAAGATGGGCACCTACTGCCGGCTCCACTCGCTGCCGGAGCCGATCTTGTTTCCGGAAGTCGAGAGCGGCGGCGAGGAGAACGAAGCGAACAGGAAGAAGGTCGCCGCGCTCCTGGCCGACGTCCGCCGCGGCGACATGGTCATCGTGACCGACATCGACCGCTTCGGCCGCGACGTGGTCTTCATCGTGAAGAACGTCCGGCAGATCATGCGCAAGGGCGCCGTGTTCGTCGCCATTGACAAGGGCTTCGATTCGCGCTCGCCGATGGCAGAGGACACGCTGGCCAACTGGGCGGTCGGCGCGGAACAGGAGCGCCGCCGGATCAAGGAGCGGACCGAAGGGGGGCGCAAGCACCTGCGCGTCCAGGGGTACTTCGTCGAGGGGCAGCCGCCGTTCGGCTACGAACGCCAGCCGAAGCCCAAAGGAACGAAGACGCCGCTGCCGCTCCGCGTCGTTCCGGAGCACGCCGCGGTGGTGCGCCGCATGTTTGCGCTCTCGCTTGAAGGTTGTAGCGTGTTTCAGATCGCGAAGCGGCTTCGCCAGGAGTACGGCAACATCAAAGCCTTCGGACGCGCCTGGGTGGTGGTCGCTCTGCGGAACCGCGTCTACACGGGCCGTATTGCAAAGACCGCCGTGCGGCCGAAGGCCACACGCGGCGCCGTGCAGCTTCCGGCGGAATGGGTCCCCGCCCACGAGGCGATCGTCGACGATGAGACCTTCAACAACGTCCAGCTTGCACTGAGAGACCGACGCCGCGGGAGAAAGCCACAGGCCGAGTCTGCGACGGTGAACCACTTGCTGCGAAGCATCTGCCGCTGCGCGGAATGCGGCCGCAGCGTCGCCGCGATTCCGCCATCACGCAGCGGCCGGCACAAGGTAGGCTACTACGTCTGCCGCGGCCATGTTGAGCAGAAGGAGAAGGGCGTGCGGTGCAAGTCCTCCGCATACCTCCGTCAGCCGGACGCGGACGCCGCTGTGGGAGAGCAATTCCTGGCGTTTGCTCGCTCGCTACTCACCTCGCTCACCAGGCCGCCGCGCCAGATCGAGAAGCCAGATTTCGCCGCCCAGCGGCGGGAGATCAAGATCGCGCGACAGCGCGTTGTGGAATTTGTCGCGAAGGGGCTCTTCACGGTCGAGGACGTGAAGGTAGAGCTGAATCGCCTCGATGACGCGCTTGCAGCAATCGAGGCGAAGGAAGCCGAGTTCAAAGAGACGGCGGGCAACGACACCGTCGAGACGCGGAAGCAGGCGCATGCCTATATCCAGCAGATAGTCGATGAGTGGAGCATCTTGCATGTAGACATCCAGCGAGCACTGATCCGCGCGTTCTCCTCGAAAGTCGAGGCGACGAAGGACAAGCAGATCAGGATCACGTGGCGCGATCCATCGCAAATATCGGCGACGCATGGTGCGCAGGAGTTGCCGGCGCTCCGCCCTGCGCCGGCCGCCGCTGCGCTGCCCGCACCGTCGCCCGTCGCCTTGCCGTCCCCGATCGTCGCTGCGCTTCCCGCACCGTCGATGTCTGCGCGTGACTACCTCGGCTCGCCGGAACGTGCCTCCACCCCGGTCGAACGTTCGCGGGGTTGACCGCTGCTCGTCAATCCCTTGGAGGGGGCGCGTGAGCATCGACGCGGCGCGTCCCCTGCTCCCCTGCTCGGCTGGTTCCTCTCGGCGCTCGCAAGCTCGCCCCTATTGCGCGATGGCCTGGCACTGCTGCTCGACCTCTTCGCTCCACCGTTCCTTTCGGTGCCGCAGCTTGCGCTTCAGAGCCTCAGCACCAGCGCCGTCGATGAGCCGGCCCTCCGAGGACTCGACCGCCGGGCGCCGCGCTTGAAGACCTCGACGGCCCCGAACTCGCCGATGTGTTGGTGGGCCCGTATTTCCGCGGAAACTCGGTGAAGAAAAATCGATGAACTCGACCCATCACTCAGTCAGCATCCGGGAGTGCTCGCGCAGGTCGAGGGCGCTCGCCGCGCCAGCCGGCTGCACCGCCCTTGACCTGCGGTACCAGCGCCTTATTCGGCGGCTCGCATACGCCAGGTGTCCCTCTGGCTCGCCGTATCCTGCCATGAATCGGACGCCTATATGGATCATGAACCGCGGTCATCGATTGCACGGAAACGGCCTCTGGATTGCCCGTATCTCACGGACTTCCTACCACTACGCCCCGATCGTTGCGACACAATGTCGCCCGATTACTCGCACCCACGCTCTTCTCCAATAGAAACGCTAATCAAACAGCCTCGGACGCACACTCACGTACACAAGCCTGCCGTCCGCATCGCGCTCAAAAATGCGTACCAATCGATCTTGTGAAATCACAATGGCCATCCTAAACCGACCCGCAGCAACCCAACTCGCCGCCGAAAGGTGCCGCGTGCCTTTGGTCTTGAGATTCAACGGTGGCCCACCGCTCGCGTGCCGAATCATCAAATCTTTTAGCGGCGGCGGCCTCAGCTTCGCGCCAAACGCGCAGAGCCGCATACCATTGTCGAACAACACCGCTCCATCCAACGTGGATGCGCGTATTGCGTTAGAGACGTTCTGGTCGAACACCCTCTCAGTGTTCAGCAAATCAAGAATAGATCCAGCAGTCTGACTTGTGATTCGCTCGTTCTGCGCAACGATCACGTCCAGAGACAGATCAAGCAGTGACACAGTTTTGGTGAGCCAATATGCGGCGGGAGCAGCAGACCGCGGCCAACGCCCCCTGATGACCGAGAATGCAAGTAGCCCGCCACGACCCGCAAACCAGGCCCCCCTGATTATTCTTTCGATGACGCGAAGGCCGGCGATCGGTCGCAGCGCTTCGATCGGCGCCGGCGGAAAGTCCTCGTACTTCAACAACACATTCTTCGACTTAAGGTGATTATTGATGAACCGAATACTATCGCTTTGGATAACGTCGGCAACGGGCTGCAATTGGCCTTCAAAAAGAAAGGCCAACTCTGTAGAAAACCCCTCGAGCAGCACGGTGCCGGGGCCAAGCACGGTCGCGGCAATGAATGCATATTCGTGCACCGTCATTCTCGAGGCAATATCGTGATCCATTCTAACACCAAAAAAGGACTGCGGTCGCCCGACTCCGACAACAAACATCCTATTCTTGAATTTTCGGGCAATGAGATAGGTTTCGCCAGCGGTCGTGAGTCCGGCGAGCTTTAGAAGCGATGAAGGCGTACATTCAACGGAACCATCGAAGAGATACCCGTCCCATGCGTACTCGGCAGGGAATTGTACGATCGCCAAGCTAAACTGGATGTAGTTAGACTCCTCCCTCGTCAAGCTGGCCTGCATGACGATCGGGACGAGGGCGTCAAGAACATCTCGAGCCCAGCCGGTCAAATTCGAAGCTCCGGCAGGTATGCGCGCGCACGCCTGCTCGACAATTTCAGCGTCGGAGTTCATGGCTCATCGGGCTCCGCTCAATGCTGTTTGGACGTCGTTCGCTGCGCCGCTCGGAGGGTGGGTCCTTGCTAAGGAACCCGTCCGCCGAACTCTGTGTTGACCCGCCGATGGGGGTACCCACCGCCGGGTCAACACAGAGTTCGGTGGCGTCTGTCGCGCCAGTAGAGGACACACGTGCCTCGGCTACAACTGGCATGTTCCCCGCGATCATGTGCCTGCATCCGACTCGCTCGTAGGGTCCGCCCCCGGTGGTAGATAGTACCGCAGCCGTGGGTGCACAAAAGCTCGCGCGGCGAGGACATTAGCCAATGCTACCTCAATGACCTGCAGGAATGCACCCAATGCATCATCGCCGCGACCCCAGACGTACCCGAGAGCGTCTTCCGTTCCGTTTGCGCCCTTCTTGAATCCAGGCTGCTTCTTGGCTACGGTATACTTTCCTAGTACGCATACTGCATCCAGCAAAGGCGTCTCAACGAAAGACTTGATCGCTTCTTCGCTCGGCCCGTCGAAACCGAAGTAAGCGGAAACCACTGCGGGAATACCAAGGTGATCTTCAAGGGTACTCAGGCCGCTGCGGAAGGTGGCTTCTGATTCCACCCAGCTATCAGGAGGCATCGGGGCTCGAAGCACATCGAGCAGGGGCGCTGGTCGATAATACCTCCGCAGGCTGCCAATCCCATGGCGGACTCTGCCATGCTCCACTGCCCAGCCCGAGGCTTGAAAATTCGATTTGACTTCGATGGTCACTGCGACGGCCTCGGCTCGAACGATGCGCCGTCCTTCGTGTACGTTCAGACAGGATGCGACGCTCTGTTCGAAGATCACAACGTCCAACTCACCAGAGGTACCCCCGTTGCTGTCCACTACCTCGGCTTTCGAGACGCCAAAGGTTGTCCCTACGCGCTCAGCAAGGAAGCGCCGAAGGAGGTCCTCTCTTCCGTCGCCCTTGGCGGTAGGGTGATCAAACACGCCGATGGCGCGTGCTTGCTCCGTCAACAGGCGCGACAAGGCACGATTGATGTCCCTGAAGTGTGAAGCCATTACAGACGCCTCTCGAGTCTCTGTTATATTCGGAAGGTGAAGCATACTGGTGTCCAGTCCACCCCGGCCATAGAATCGGGAGGAATACACTCACCGGTGCTTCGCATTTCAACATCACCTTGACTGTCGTGGGGCGCATCGGCCCGTCGAACGACTAGGTTTGTACCGCGAGTACCGCGAGCGGGTGCGCTGCGCGCACCCGCTCGTCGGTCACCAAACCGAGTTGGGCTGCGCTACACATTCCATCTGGAAGTGTCGCCCGAGCGGAAGAGTCACGCGGACGCTCGAGCGACAGGATCATGTCGTCGCCCCCGACAGCAAAAGCGAGATCTCGTCCAGCATGAATCCGTGGATAGTATAGCACTTTGGGTTGGTCTCGCTCTGCTGCATGAGAACAGGATCACAGTCGGGCCAAGTGGCGCGAACTTCCGCAACAAATCTATTCAGCGTCTTAGCGTGTTCCCTTGCGATCTTTCTCGTCTGTGCGGCAACCTCTTCGTGAATGATGCAGAGACTGGCGAATGCGTTATTAACGTGAACAGTGACCTCAATCTCCTGGTCTTGAGCGGCGAGATAGGATTTCACCTTAGCTCCCCACGAATCGAACTCACGCAGCAGATCGTCTCGATTGCAGTACACACGTAGCGCCCTCAAACCCGAGCCGTCGACTAGCGTACCAAACATTTGTTCACCAGGAACGATCGATGCACTCAGGACAATTCCGCCGATTGGCATCCCGCAGTGCTGCGAATAATTCCTGAGCTTCCACACGAACGCATAGGAGTCGGTCGTGTCGTACTGCTTTGATACAGCCCTCTTGAACTGGGCCACCTCCGGCGACTTGTCGCCGTACCAGCGCTTGATCCTGGTCTCCACGTGGTCCAAATAAGTACGCATCGCCGTGAGAAAGTTTAGGAGGTACATATTAGCGAGCAAAGTGAGCTTGCGCGCTCTGGTGCTCCGCGGCACCATTCCAAGTATCGATGCACTGGTATCTTGTATATATTGATCGAAAGATGAATTGGTGAAGTCGCTGAACGCATCACGGCTCAGTGCGACGATGGAAAAAAGCTGTTCCATAAACTGGAATTGCACCAGTCCTTCGTTCGCCTCGGCGATGGCTTTGACCTCGGCGTCAGTGAGCACTCTCATCGAGTCGATCGATCCTGCACCGGCCGGGTTCAGTACGCCTAACTCTTTAGGTTTCACAGCCACTCCTCTACAGATGCACAACTGTCACGGTGATAATCGCGCGTGTCGACCGTCAACGTGCTTGCCCAACTATCAGTCGATTACCCAACCGAAACCGCCGGACCAGGTCTGTCTACATCGTCGCCTTTTGTAAACTCCTTCGCGAAAAATCTCATAGATCGGCTCTGCGCTGCAAGGCCCAGATGCTGGCCAGCGCCGTAGTGCGTGTTCCGGGCCGACGTGATGGCCGGTTCCGAGCGCGGGCCACCCGACGGGGGTTCCGACACACCCGACGGTCCGTTCCGACGCACGTGACGAGCCGTTCCGAGGGAGGTGACGGCCCGCAGGCGGCGCTCGCGGTCGCAGCCTCATCGCGTACATGGGCGCGATGTTGGAGCGGCTATAGATGCGTAAGGTTTGAGAGATTTTGAGGCTCAAGTTCGAGTGCAAGCGCAGCCGAGCGGACATCGCGGCGGCGGCCTGCGTCGGCGACCGTCGTCGACAACGCGCACCTGGTGACGCTCCGCGGCGGGTCGATGCGGAAGAGGAAGGCGGTGGCTCCCGAGGTGACCGAGACGAAGACCTGACCGCGCTCGTTGCTGCGCTCCGGTCCACGTCACACCGGACTGGGCCGTCGCGTCGCTCGGGAACTAGCCGTCACGTCCGTGGGAATACGCAACCTGGCCAAGCTCGGGTCGCGCGGCCCGACGAGGAGCTCGTGGCGAGCTCGGCGGCTTCCCTCCACGGCAGCGCGGCCGAGGCGGTCGATGCGTACGTCGGCGAGCTTGGAGCTATGGCCCTCCACCCGGTCGAGCTCGGCTACATTGCCGCCGAGGGCGGAGCGGCACGGGCGCGCCGCGGGGGCGCCCCTCGACCAGCGGGATCATCTCCGGGAGGAAGAAAAGCCGCGCGAACTCGAGGCCGTCGCCGTCCACCTGGTCGAGGTCGACGATGTCGCCGGGATGGTCCTCGAGCGCGGACCTCGGCGCCGCGGCCTGGTCGAACCGCGGAGCGGCCGCAGCGTCGCGACGGACGCCAGGGAGGCCGCCATCACGCTGGCGTCGTTCATGGCGCCAGGGAACAGACGGCGCGGCCCGCCGGTCGGGGCGCCGCTCCACGCCTCGCCGGTATCGAGATCCTCGAGCGTGAGCACGGCCCCACCATCGTCCACCCCGGGCGAGCGGCGACGCCGTCGCACAGGATCGAGACGGACGTCGGCGAGCGTTGCGCCGTCGGCGTCGTCCATCGGGCCGAGCGCTGCGCCGTACCGGCGCCGCGACAGCACTCCTTGACCTGCATGCCCAGGCCCGCGAGCTGCACGCCCGGCGGCCGGCAAGAAGGTGCGCGTACCCGCGGCGGTGGCCGACGAGGGGGAATAGGATCGGCGAGCGGGCGAGATAGGCACGCACGGGTGTGAACGATCGCGTAGAAACGCGGAATTCTGACGACGTCCTGCTGCATCCCGAGCATGGAGCCCCCGTCGGAGGCATCCCTCCGCCCATCGCCCGCGGAGCGTCACCGCCGCCGAGCGCAGCGAGGGCAAGAGAGCCGCCGAGCGGCACGGAGCCGCGCGCCGTCGCGTCGCGGCCAGCACGGCGAGTACCGCGAGGGGGCGACCTTGCCCGACGCGAGCACGGTGGCACGCTGCTGTGCTCGATGGAGCGGCGCCCCACGCGCTCCGGAAAGGTCGCTGTACCTCGTCATATTCCGGCGCTCCCGGCTGATCGGCCACAACGGGAGAGCTACGCAGCAAAAGGCCAACGCGACGCCGCTTCATGTGCTCGACTGGCGCGCTTCCCGCCGGGCAGCGCTGCACAGCAGACCAGCATGCCGATCGCCCGGTCTTGAGCTTGGGACCCCGGGCGTCCCGCGCTCCGCCGCCTCCCACGCGGCTCGCAGGCTGCTTGCAAGTTTTCCGCCCCCCTCCATCGGCGGTCCCATTCGCTTCAGCGCCTCCAGGCGCGCAGCCTCCAGCCTCGACCGGCGCGGCGCCGTCGCCTGGCGCTTCTCCACGAGCTCACCGAGCACCTGCGCCGCGCGCTCCCACTGCGCCGCCGGCCCCGGCGCGTGCGCGATCCTTCGCACGGCGTTCCAGGGCGCCTCAAGCTCATCGCACAGGTTGCCGATCTCGGGGTGCAGCCGTGCAATCGCGCGCAGATGGCACCGGGTCTGCTTGTTCATCTGAAAACACTCTTCGAGGACGTGGCTCGGCGCGCGGACAACTCCGCACGCAAGCTCGTACCAGCGCCGCGAGCTCATACGTCTACAAAAGCACGGAGCCACAGACCTGCCACAGCGAAGCCTTCATTTTTCGTTCAACCTTAAAGAGCGTTAAAGCAGAGTACAAGAGTCCGCAGCATGCGAGGGCGACGGCTTTACACTGTGATGTAGCGTGCGACCAACAGGACGCCGGGTCTCACGTGACACCGTGACCTGAGGGGCATCCGCTGGAACTCGATCACGTGACCGCGGTGTGCGGGGTGACCCCGCCGGCGATCCCACGGCCCGGCCGTCGAGCGGGGCCAGCTCGCCGCCGCTGCGGCGGGCCGCGCGGGCGTCCGCTTGGGCGAGCTCCGCGTTGCGCCAGCCTCCCGCCTCCACGAGCTCGGCGGCCCCATGCGCTGAGCTCGCGCCGCGCCACATGCTCGGCTCCAGGCCCATGCCGCCCCGGCGTCCGCCGGGACCAGCTCGCGTCGCGCCGCTTGGGGTGCCCCGCGGTCGTGCCCGCCGTGCGCCGCCCTGTCGCATATGTATGCGACACGCCGGAGGTGACCGGCGCCGGAGCCCCTCAGCCGACCCCGCGCAGAATTACCCAATAGACCCCTTCGCGACCCCCCAAAATCGGGCCCGCTGGCGCTGCCTCGAAGCGACCTAACTGCGCGTCACCAAAGCGACTTCCCCGGCTGACCAGATCCCGGTAACTCGCGACGAGTTACCGGATCTTCAGAATTACCATTTCGGGCCTCCTCGCGGGCTCTCGTTCAGGCTCCGTCCCGAACCCGAAACACCACAGCAACGGCGGTTCGGTATGGCAGCAGCAGCTATCCTTGCGCCGCCAGCAGCTCCAGAAGGGCGGTCGTCGGGCCGCGCCGGCAGGCGACGCCACTGCACGGGCGGCATCGTGCGCAGCCCCCCGGTGTTCGGCCGTCAGCGCGCCGTGACCGCTGTCTGTCCCACAACGCGCTCCGACGAGCCGCCCGCGCGCGGAACGGTCACGCACGGCGACGGCGTCCGGTTCCAGACGCGCAGCCCGCGGACGTCGCCACACCAGCGGGCCCGCCTCGGGGGCGGTCGGCGTGCGCCGCCGTGATGCCGCTCACGCCACCCGCGCCCGCCATGGGAGCGAGACCGACCGACAGCGGTGGCCTTCACGTCAGACCGGCCAGACCCGGCGATGGCGCGCGGACGTCCAGGCATGCCTATCCAGCCGGCGCACGGCGACGCTGAACGCGGGCGGCACAGCGGGGCCCTCCGCACGTCGATCGAACGAGACTATGGGAGCGCCGGCCGACGTCGCAGCGCCGCGACGTGGAAGACGTGGCACCAGAGGGTGACTCACGGGTCGGCGGGCTCGGTGATCGGCCGACGCTGACGACCTCGAACCCCGGTCCGCCAGCGCCGAGTTCGCCCCCTACTCTTCGCCCAGAAGCGCGCGCAGCTTTTCGAGCAGTTCTCGCCTGACCCGCTGCCGGTTCAGGTCGTCCTCATAACCGGCCTCGACGGGTGACACCTTGACGACGCCTTTGATCATCATAAGAGCGTCGATCATTCGCTCTGTCTCATGGTCATCCAAGTCACGCCGGAAGTGAACAACCAGACCCTTGACGCTCATTGCAGCCGCGCTCTCCGCGTGAAGGTCTCCCCGGCTTCCCGACACCTGATGATGTCGCGTAGCGCGCCGATGGCCCTTGTGCGTCGCTTGTATATCGTGGAGAGAGGTACCCCTGCGTCTTGGGCTACCTGAGCCATCGGAACTCCGTTCAGGTCATGTGCCACGAGAACAAATCGCAGCTCCGGAACGAGCTCATTCACTGCATCGATGGTGCTGACCCTGACGTTGTCGGACTCCATCACAGCAGCAGCATCCGGCGCCGGATCAAGCACCTCGATCAGATCGACCAACTCCTCCCTGCGGTGCTGCGCACGCTCGTGGTAGTGCGCGGCAACGTGTACGGTGATCGTGTTCAACCAGCGCTCCGGCCTGCCGAGCTTCGGATCGAACCTGTGCCAGCTCTCGCAGACATTGACCCAGACTTGGCCCGCGACGTCGCCACGATGGCACCGTGGGACCCCCAGCCTCTCCAACCAGCGCAGCACGGAACGCACCAACATCGGGCGAAACAAGCGCGCGTACGCCTCAGCGCGCTTGCCTTCGTTCGGACGATCCATGGCCTTACCCCCCTTGGGCAATCCCCCCCTGCGATGAACGCGAGGCACGACTACGCTCACCCATGGCTCCCTACTCCCGGAAATGTCTTGTTCAGCGGAGAGCGCTCGGCCTCCTCCGAATCGGACGCGTTGGCAGAGCTCGCCCCTCCTTCGTCACGCTGTAGCGGGAAGCTCGTCAGCGTCCCCGCGCGCCGGGCGAGCTCGGCCCCCATGGCGGCGCGGACGGGGAGCGGCGATCGAAGCCGCGGCAGTGGAGGCGGCGGTAGCTTCGCCCGCGGGCTCTTGGCCGCAAGCTCGGGAGACGGCACCACAGGCGGAGGAACATCGAGTGCGCGAGGAGGTATCGTCGGCGGAGTCAGCGGCGCCGACTCCGCGCGACGCGCCGAGCTCTCGCGCTTGGTGACGGGCTCGCCGACCTTGACCATCACGGTCTCCTCTGCGTCCGCTCGACGGTCGTCGTGTAGCCGCCACAGGCGCTCCCAGTACCGAGCAGGCGTGCCGGTGAAGGCCTCGAGCTGCCGGGCAAGGCCGGGCGTCATCCGAAGGTCGCTCCTCAGGAGCCGCTCCACCTCCGTCGGCTCCAACCCCGTGCTCTCGGCGAGCTTCCTCCTCCACGAAGGCATCGTCGCGCAGCACGACTCGAGGACCCTTCCTGGCGAGGGGAAGGGGCGCGCGCGGACGTCTGTCAGCGCGGCGAGCACCGCATCGACGTGACAGTCCAGAAGGCGCTGGTATCGGTCCCGCTCCCCCGCTGCCTGCTCCTTCGCATCGGTGAGGGCGGCCTCCTCGTCATCGTGAGCGAGCTCGCGCGCCTCGCGAAGCCCCCGCTCCCGTCCCAGCGCTTCGCGCGCGGTGACCGCGTAGCCGATCGCGACGCAGGCTATCATCGCGAGCCCGAGCGGCGAAATGAGCCACATCGCACCAAGTAGGCCCTCCATCGTATTCATCGCGTTTCCTCTCCTGGACGTGATCGTTCTTGTCGGTACGCAAGGCGGAGCTCCGCCTTGTGCCGTCCGAAGACGTCACCAGGGTCACCGCCTGCTCGCTGCCGAAGGACAGCCGAGGATTCAGCGAAGCTGCCGGAGGAGTGCTTCGCGCTCGGCGACCAGCCACCCACGGGGGAACTCCCGCGCGTGGGTGTTCAGCAGCCGGAGAGCCTCGACGTTCGCCGTGGCGTTGCGGGCCTCGACGGCCCGCCGCGCCTGGGTGATCAGGCTCATCTCGCGCTCGCTGCGGGTCGGTCGAACGGCGCTCACCGAAGACGCGGGCCGGCGCTCGGTCGTCGTCGAGGGAGCGGGCCTGCTGCTCGCCACCACCTGCGCGCGCGCGCTTCCTTGCTCCTTCGGCGACGAGATCTCACGCGCGATCGGCGCAGCCAATGGCGCCGCGCTGTGCGCGCGTTCTCCGCCGGTGGGCGCCGAGGCGCTGGGCGCGCCGTCTCGCGCAGGGAACGCGGCAGGCTCCTGCGCAGCGTGCGGGGTGGCAGGGACCGCAGCCGCCCCGAGCCACGATTCCGGGTCGGGCAACGATGCCGCCGAGGAGACGAGCGCGCCGGTCAGCACGACGAGCCCGCCCTGGACAAGGATCCTCACGCCCAGACGGCGCAGCGAGGCCACCCACGACGCGCGACGGCGGAAGCCCAGTGCAAGCGGCACGCAGGCGCTGTCGTCCCATCCCCGAGCGCGCTGTCGCTCCTGCCACCGCTCCCGCTGGACCCTGAGCGCCTTGCGCGCCCGCCAGTGTCGCGTTCTCACCGTGTCCAGCGGAAGTCCCTGCTCGGCCGCGATCTCGGCGAGCGGAACCCCTTGGAGGTCGTGCTTGATCAAGACATCTCGGTACTTGGGATCGAGTCGGTCCAGAAGCTGCCGCGTGATCTCTTCCCGCTGCCGTCTCCGGAGCAGCTCTTCCGGCGTGGGGCACTCATCTTGGATCTCGCACCCATCGAACGATGTCAGCACCTCGCCGCGGCGGTGTGCGTCACGGACGTGATTGCGCGCCTGGTTGATGGCGATCGTGACGTGGTACGGGCCTGGATCTCCCCCCGGCTCGATCCGCTTGTCGGCCTCCAGGCCCCGCAGCAGCGCGTCCTGGGCGACATCCTCGGCGTTTCGCGCCGGCACACCGTGGCGCCGGGCGAGGCGTTGGAAGAGCTCGAAGCCGGGGGAGACGGTCGCGGGCTTGTCCACGGTTAGCAGCACACTTGAGCCAACCCAAGTGCTTCAGAGAAAAGAACCAACGAGCGATTTTTGGTCGGTCAACGTACGCATAGATATCACATTTGACCACATATGAGCGGTCTTATCAGGACGGCCGAGCTCATTCCGTCATGCGACCGCCAATTCTCGCACAAACGGCCGGCGTGTCGCGGCCCCCGCCGGTTGACGCCGAACAGCCGGCGGAAGTACGGTCACCGGATGCGTTTCATTGCGCATTCGCTCTCGATTTCTCTCATGCTCGGGATCGCAACAGGCTTCCCGACCTCGGCCAGCGCCAATGATGGCCCCCCGAAGGCGCAACAGGCTTCACGAAGTCTGCCAGGGCCGCCGATCTCCGCCCCACAGGCGAGACCGCACGACAGCGCATCGGTGAAAGACCATGTTCGCCGTGGTCAGAGAGCGCGCAATGCCGGGCGGTGGATGGAGGCATACGCTGCCTACAAGGCTGCTTTCGAGGCCGCAGATCCGACGACCAGCACCGAGCGAGAGCGGGCGGAGATCGCCGGCGAGCTCGGCCTCTGCGAGGTCGCGTTGCACAAGTACCGCGATGCGGCCGAGCACCTTGCCAAGAGCCTCGAACAGCGCGAAGCGCTGCCGGACGCGCTCGAGCGGCGATTCGAGGCAGGCCAGCGCGAGGCAGTGAAGCGCGTCGCTACGCTCGTGCTCTCGGTCGATCCGCCCGACGCCGAGGTGCTCATCGGCGGCGAGCGCATCGGGAAGACCGCGCGGACCTACACGCTCTTCTTCGAGCCGGGCAAACACGTGATGGTGCGGGCGCGGGCACCGGGCCACGCAGACGCGTTCCAGGGTTTCCTCGGCGTGGTGGGCGCTGAGCACCTGATGACGATGGAGCTGCCCCCCCGTGCGGCGGCGAGCAGCGCCAAGGAGGCGAGCAGCGCCAGCGAGACCGCGTCAGCGACGCCGCCCCCCTTGCGCACGTCGCCCGCTGCACGCGCGAAGGCTCCCAGCCCGTGGGCCTCTTGGCCGGGGACGCTGCGCATCACCGGGATCGCCGTCACGACGGCTGGCGTGACGGTGGGCACCATCCTCATGGTCCGGGCGGGCAAGCTCGACGACGATCTGGACGCCAGGCGAGCTCGGCTCCAAAGCGAGCCGTCATCGAGCGCGTCGATGTGCTGGCAAGCGCCTCGGAGCTCGCCGTGTGGCGAGCTGGCGCGCCTGCTGGACGCTCGCAACATGCACGGCCGCGCCGGTCTGGCCGCGGTGATCACCGGCGGTGTCGTCGGTGCCGTGACCGCCGCGTCGTTCTTCACGGACTTCTCCTTCCTGCGATTCACGCCGGCTCAGGATCGGGTCGAGGTCTCGCCCGTGGCGAATGGGAGCGAAATCGGCGCGCGAATCGAGGGGGTATGGTGAACGCACGGGGGGCCGAGAGAACGGGTTCGCTGGCGTGCCGAAGCGCCGTGACGTCGGTCGCCGCTCTCGCTGTCTGCGTGTGGGGAGCTAGCACGTTGACAGCTTGCGCGGCGTATCCCGATGATTGCTCGGCAAAGCTGGCGTGTGCTCCCGATCCGGAGCCTCCGCCCGACCTCTGCGCCGGAGAGCCCGGCACAGCGCCAGCGCTCGACAAGTGCGGGGTGTTCGTCAGCGAGGGGGGCGACGACAACAGCGCCGGAACGAAGGGCGCGCCCGTGAGGACGTTGCAGCACGCGATCGGGCTCGCCGCGCACGGGCGAAGCCACGGCGAGCTGCCGACCCGGCGCGTGTACGCGTGCGGCGGGTTGTTCGAGGAGGCGATCTCGCTCCCCCAGGGTGTCGACCTCTGGGGCGGTCGTCTGTGTGCCGGCGGCGACTGGTCCTACGGAGGGCCGCTCGACGAGCAGCACGCGTTGACCGTCATCGCGCCGCCCGTCGGGATCCCGGTGCGGGTCCTCGGGGGGGACGATGGGCGCATCGCGAGGGACGACACGACATCGGTGATCTTCGGCGTGCGCGCCGTGGCGGCCGACGCCTCCGCGAGCGATGGCAAGTCGTCGATCGCGATGCTCCTGAGCCCTGGGGCCAGGGCAATCGTGCGGGCGAGCGAGATCTTCGCAGGCGACGGAAAGGATGGGGAGCCTGGTGAGGACGCGCCGAGCTTCCGCGCGAGCGCCGGCGTGGTGGGGAACAACGGCGTGGATGCCTGCACCGCGGACGTGGCGCTGGGCGCCCTTCCGGTCGTGACCGTGTGCGACGACGGCATCGAGTCGACGGGTGGCCAGGGGGGCGATGGAGGCCTCGAGTCGGGCGGCGACGGGACTTCAGGAACGCCGGAACCGGTCGGGACTCCGGACAATCGCGGCTTGGCTGGCGGTGGCGCGTCCAGCATGCCGTGCAAGGATGGGGAGAGGGGAGCAGACGGCGCCCCTGCGGAGCGCGCTGCCGGAGCGGTTGGCCCTGGTCGTCTGGGCCTCGACGGATGGGTCGGCGTCCGCGGGAAGGACGGGGAGAAGGGCGGCGCCGGTCAGGGCGGCGGCGGGGGCGGCGGCGGCAAGGGGCGCGACGACATGAACGCGTGTCCGGCAGGTCGACCCCAGAGCGGTGCGGCCGGCGGATCGGGCGGCAGCGGCGGCTGCGGGGGCAAGGGGGGCAAGGGGGGCGGCTACGGCGGCGCGAGCATCGCGATCGTGGCCTTGCAAGGGAGCGACCTCACGGTCGATGACGACAGCACGGTCCTCGGGGCCAAGGGCGGCAATGGCGGGGTCGGCGGAACGGGTCAGTGGGGAGGCTTTGGCTGGGACGGCGGCCGTGGTGGACGCGGTTCTGTGACCGACACGTCGCGAGGATGCGACGGCGGCTCTGGCGGCCATGGCGGTCGCGGGGGCGATGCAGGCGGCGGTCTCGGTGGCCACTCACTCGGCATCGGCTCCGTGGGCGCCTCCGTGACCATCTTGCCGCATGCGACGGTCTCGCCCGGACAACCCGGCACCGGGGGGCTCGGCGGCAATGCAACCCCGGAAAGCCACTCCGGCCAGGGGCATGACGGGACTAAGGTGTTCTGGTACCGGTTCGATGCGCCAGACCCGGAGCCGCCTCAGTGAACCGCCCTGTGCCGGTCGGCGCACGTCAGGAGATGCACATGAGCAAGAGCACCGCAGCGACCTTGGTCCTTCTGCTGTCTCCGTGGGCGATCGGCTGCGGAACTGCGCCCGGCGTGAACGACCCTGGCGTGACGCCTTGTGAAGGCACCTCGTGCGTGGACGAGCCGCCGCCGGAGTCGGTCTGCGTCGAGCACGTCGCTGCCGATATCATCGACGACGGTTGCGGCGTGTTCGTTGCCGGAGCATTGGGTGGGGGCGACGACGGGAACCCTGGCACAAAGGCGAAGCCGGTGTTCACCGTCGAGCGCGCCGTCGAGCTCGCGCGCGCTGGACGAGGGCGCGTGTTCATCTGCAACGACGGATTCGAGGTGACTCAGATCAGGATGCCCTCCGGCGTGGATCTCCTCGGAGGCTTCGACTGCCGGCGATGGAATCGCGACCCCCGAATCCCACAGTCCTCGTTTTCTCACAAGACGGTCTTCGGCCCCATGGTGATCGTCGAGCCCGCGGGCCCCGAGGACAGGGGGGCCGCGGACGGGGTGTCGACGCTCGCCGATCTCTACGTCCGCTCGGCGGGCGAGGTCGGCGTGCTCATTCAGTCCAACACGGTGGTGGAGATCCTGCGGAGCGAGATCTCCACCCGCGGAGGAAATGGAGGCACAGCCGGTGAGCCGTGGCAGTACAGCCAACCGGACGGACCGGATGGCAATTTCGGTGGGGACGCGTGCTCGGCGACCGTCGTTGCCGGCGGGCCTGCGGCCGTGAACGAGTGCGAGAGCGGGCTCACGAGCGTTGGCGGCAAGGGAGGGGATGGGCTGCCCGACAGCGCCGAGGATGGAGGCGACGGGGAGCCCGCCGACGCTTCGCCCTCGGGACGCGGTGGTACCGCAGAGCAGGACAACGCCAGTTGCTATGTCGGATCCAAGGGAGGCCCGGGGGCTCCGGGGACGCAGGGCGCGCCCGGCAA
This sequence comes from Sorangium sp. So ce176, assembly GCF_051519835.1. Lineage (NCBI taxonomy): Bacteria > Pseudomonadati > Myxococcota > Polyangiales > Polyangiaceae > Sorangium > Sorangium sp. So ce176. The sequence goes on along the minus strand of NZ_CP150371.1, from coordinate 4,722,897 downwards.
GGGTATCGGACGCCTCACCGAGACAGGATGGGAGGGCGACACGGGGGGCGCAGGGACCTGGGGCACGCCGGGCCAGGGCGGCGGCGGGGGCGGCGGTCGTCGGGGCGGGCTCGCCCTGTGCGGCGTGGCCTCCAAGGGAGGCCCAGGAGGAGGCTCGGGAGGGGCCGGCGGTTGCGGAGGCCGAGGTGGCCGCGGCGGAGCGAACGGACAGCCGTCCATCGCCGTCCTCGCGCTTAACGCGCGGGTGACCGTGCGCGACACCAAGATCACGGCGGACTTCGGCGGCAGGGGCGGCGACGGCGGGGAACCCCAGCGAGGCGGCCGAGGCGGCCGAGGCGTACGGGGTGGAGCGCTGGGGGATGGGTTTTACTCCTGTCTCGGCGGCCGTGGAGGCGACGGTGGGCCCGGCGGCTACGGCGGCCCAGGGCGCGGCGGCGACTCGATCGGCATCGCCTACCTCGACGAGGACCAGCTCACTCTTGAGGGCGTCACCATCGAGACCGGCGAGCCGGGCAAGGGCGGCACGAGCTGGAGCCACGATGGCAGCACGACGGTGGGAGAGAGCGGCAAGGCCCACCCGACGCTTCGCTTTCCCGAATAGCCGAAGTCACGTCCTGGGAGAGCGGCACGGACTCCACGACGGCTGCCACGATTGCAGGAGGGCAGGCAGCGAAGCGAACCGCCGCGACGCCAAGAAACCGTGGGAGTAGGAGGGGACATGCCGGGATCGCCCCCTCGGCTCTCCTCTTGGCGATCTCGGCGGCTTTTCTGCTGTTCGGAGCGACTTCCAGCAGTGGTGCTACGACGACGCCACGGGCTCCGAGTTCACGGGCCAACTCGCCAGGAAGCTCGAGGCCCAGGCGACCATGGCGGCCGGCGGCTCGCCTTCACCGTCCCACGAAGCGACCAGCGCTTCGAGCTCACGGGTGGCAGCTTCAAACTCGCGCTTCGCAGCGATGCCCAATGGAGTCATCGGCGGGTCGAGGAGCACGCGAATCTTCGCGAGCCCGTCGAGCAACTCGTCCTTGCGAAGCACTCCATCCGTCTCCACCACGCGGTAGCAGGAACCGCTCTGCATCTCTGGCATCAGGGGCCACACGATGCAGTAGAGCGCCGCGAGCACCGTGAGCACCGCGATGAGCGGCTGTGTCAAGTTGCTCGCTTCGACCTGGACGCCAGGTGCCGGTTCATCGGACGGAGATGGCTCCACCCACCTGTGCTGGTCCGTGAAAAGGCAATCGTAGAGTCTAGCCTCCCCGGGGAGGCGCAGGCCCGGCATCACATCGGGCACGAGCACGGTCCCGATCTCCGGCGGCATGCGTTCGCCCCCGAAGGTCGCTTCGATATCGCCGGAAATCCACTCCGCGCATGGCTGCTCATCGGGTAACAGATCGAAGGTGGCATATTCTCTCCTGACGATGGCAAACTTTCGTCCATCGTCATGACGAGCGACGAACCTCGGATCGAACGGGCTGCGCGGAACGATAAAATGTAGCCCTAGAAACTTGACCGAGAACGAGTCCCTCGTTCGCTTCACGATATTGATCGCGCGTTCGCTATGGACGATGTAGTACGGGACCAGAAAGCTCACATGGAACCACAGCTTTCGCCCCGTAGACTCCGGCATGTCGATCGAAAAAGAGTAACAGGCGTCGTAGCCTCCGGCGGGGAGATGCAGCGAGTGGTTCATGAACCTACCAGGGAATCCGTCTCGGATGCGACGCCGCAGGTCGCGCCATCGGTCGCCCTTCGATGCCTGGATCCGCGCGCGCACCAGCCTGTCGTGCTCTTCGGTTTCCATGCATCGCTGGACGTCGATATCGCCGTCATCCATCATCCCAACCCCACGGGGATAGTATCGATAGACGACATCGAGCAGCTCATCAATACTGTGCTTCATGGACTCCCCATCCTTGGACCGATGTGTCTGCATCATCCATCCAGCAGCGGGCTCTACAACAGGCGGACGTCGGCGCGGATCTCCACGACGTCTAGGAGGACGCTCCGGGCCTCCGGTCGAACGGTCAACTCGCCAGGAACCTGAAAGCCGAAGCGACCATGGAGGCTGGCGGCTCGTCTTCACCATCCGGTGCCAGCCTGGAGCCACCCGAAGTCAATTCCGGCGTTCAGCTCGGATGCGTCTGCCTGCACCGGAACGACACTGAGGACGAGCGAGCACTCATGCGCGAGTGCGATCACCACGTGGCGGCGCGCGCGAACAGGCGCGTTCTGGAAGTACGGGCGCCTCGTCCGCTTTCGCGTGACTGTCAGCGGCCCCTCAAGGGATTGCAGAAGAAGTCCCGAACCCGAGGTCGCCCTCGCCGAGCCATGTCAAACTGGCCCCGGCTGGGGCAAGCATGGCTAGGATTTGCGGCACAGTCCAGCACCCTGCGAGGAACGCTTGTAACTCGTCGACGCCGCAAAAATGCCGAGAATACGGAACATCGAATCCGTCAATCTCAACCAGTGCACGAAAGTCCCCGCCTGGAGCTGGATCTCGCTCTGGAAGCCAGACACGAACGACGATATCGTGAACGTCGCTCGAGCCGGCCAGTGTCATTTGGAGCGTGCGCGTCAACGCTCTGGTGGCCGTATGAGCGCTCATTGATCAGTCCTTGCATCTCTTGATGCATTCAGCATAAGCATTGTTGCACGCTTCCCAGCATCTCCGGCGAGCCGGCTTATCCGCCTCAGGGAGTTTGCGACATTCCGCCTCGCAAGCCTCCGCCCTTTCCTCGCAAATCTTCAGGCAAGGGTTGTTTTCGCATCTTTCCCGACAGCTACGATACTTCACATAGGCACTATCACCGCATGCCCTTCGCTGCGCTTCGCTCTCAGGTTTGCCACATGCGACAGAATCAGCCTCGTAGTCCGCCTGGCACTTCTCGTTGCATGGGCTCTGGGTCACGATGTTGCAGACGGGAGGAGACGGATCCATGTCCTGCGGCTCCAGTGGCGGTACGGGCCCGAAGCCTCCGGACCCCGTCGAGCCGAAGCCGTAGCCGCCGACACCTGTCGCGGTTATGATGATACCGCCGACACCTCCCTCGCCCTCACTTCGGAGGTAGCAGTCTCCGACATCGAAGTTGCATCCCACCAGACAGAAACATAGAACAGTTACCAACTTGTTCATTTTGACTCCCCACCAAACCTCCAAATAGGCCCAGCGGTAACCATCACGACCCAGCCATCAGGAAGAACGAGGCTACTCCCGCCAGCCCAGTCTACATTGACGCTCACGGACGCGCCCAGGCGCCCAGCAACGAACCAGTCGGATTGTGCGCGGCCACCTGGAGCAAGTCCCATCACACGGTCACAGATCATGATCCCGCACACGGGCATCGAATAGAACGAAAGGGACGGCCCAAGACTGACATTGCCTGTCTTCGTGACGTAACCAAGAGTGAGTGCCGTTCGATCGTAGACGCCTACACGTGCGCCTGGGACGATGCTGAGCATGTTGTGCACTTCGATGCGGAAATCCTTCTCTCTGCGCCAGAGCCATCCGACGAAAGGACTCACCGCAAGTCTTGGCTCGGTCCCGATCTGGATCCCACCCACACTCACGCCTCCGCTGACCTCGATGGCTTGTGCCGGCGCCGGGACAACGGCGAGCCCACAAGCGCAGAGCACGAAGACCTTGCCGTATGAGCACATAGACATGGCGGAAGCCCGGGTCAAATCGCCTCGCACACTGTAGGGATACGGACGATTTTCCGGACCGGTGGCGTGGACGTCAAAGAGAAAATCGGCCAGTCGGACTCAACTGGAGGTATCGACCGTCCCGGGCGCGCGCGGGTGCGCATTCGGCCAACCACTGGGGTGTTCGTCAACCACTTGGCAGGCGAACGGCCCTCGCCCAGAAATCCGCTGCGCCTCGCACGATGGCGCTTGACGATGGCAGCGGCACCGTGCTCCCGGCATGCGCTTCGGCCTCTACGACCGGAGCGGCGGAGAGGGGCTGCGCCGAGTTCGCGCCCGCACTCCTCTTCGCCTGCGCCACTCCTGGGCTCGGCCACATGGGCGACGGCGCCACGCTCGCCCTCGAGCTGCTCGTTGCCAGCGTCGCTCCGGTGTCGGCCAGGTGGAGAGTCACTGCGCCGAGCTGGCCGACGTTCGCCTCGACGTCTGCGACGTCCTCGAGCGTGCCCAGGTGGACGACGGCGGCCCCGAGTTCGTGCCCGGGGCCTCGACGCCGGCTAGGCGTGGAGAGGCAGCCAACCAACGCCCCCGCCGCGCCGCGGAACCGCGCCGATCGGCTCCGGCCCCATGTGCCCGACGGCGGCCGCGCCGAGTTCCTCCTTGTCGAGCTGCTGGATGGTGAACGACCACAGCCCCGAGCGCGTGCCCCAGGCGTAGCGATCCGAAGCCGCGCCGATGACGACCCGCGACCGCCAGCACCGGCACGGGTGCGCGCCCATGGCCCCATACAGCTCCCCCGGCCTCCCTGCGCGCGCCGCCACGGCTGCCGGGCACAGCAGCCAACCCTTCGGAACCATTCAGAATCATTTCTGCGTCTCCGAATCGTTTCCCCCTTGCAGAACGTCTCGCCGAAGACGCTCGCCGCCCGCAGCACGCGTCGCTCTTCGACGTCCAGCGCCTCGAGCCGCGCCTGCACCAGCGCCAGCGCCGTCTCGGGCATGCCCTCGCCCCTGCCCTCGGCCACCGCGCGGATCTGCTCCTCCAGCACGAACGCGTTGCCCTCGGCGCGCGCAAGGAGCCGCTCGACCTGAGCGGCATCCATGGCGTCGCCGAGCACCTCCCGCACGAGCCGCTCGCTCGCGCGCCGCGGCAGCGGCGCAAGGCCGATCCGGAGCCCGTGACGCTCGCTCCAGAGCGCGGGGAAGAGCTCGTGAACCTCGGGACGGGCGAGCGCCAGCACGAAGAAAGGCAGGTCCCTCGCGTGCTGGAGCGCCCGGTCGACCAGGGTCACCGTGGGCAGGTCGCCCCAGTGAAGATCCTCCAGCACGAGGATCACCGGCTTCCGCTGGCATTCGGCCCAGACGAAATCCTCGAACGCCTCGCGGAGGCGATCGCTCATCAGCATCGAGCTCTGCCGCGCCGTGTGGAGCTGCACGTCGCCCTCCTCGGGGAACCTCGCCCCCACGAGCTCGCCGAGGAACGCCGCGACGTGCCGGGCCTTGGCCCCGAGCCCGCCGAGCCGCTCGACCCGGGCGAGCACCTTGCGCCGCCGTACCTCCAGCGGCTCGCCGTCGAGGATGCCCATGGCGCGGCGGAGCGCCTGGGCCAGCAGGCCGAACGCGGAGCCGGCGGCCATCGGATCGGCCCTGCCGATCCAGATCTCGGGTGCGTCGCCGTTTTCCCTGAGGGCGCGGAGGAACTCCCAGGCCAGACGCGACTTGCCGAGGCCCGGGGCGCCCACGACGACCACAGCGCTCGCGGACGGCTCGTCCACGCAATGGCGCCACTCGGCCGCCAGCTGCGCGAGCTCGCGCTCGCGCCCCAGGCAGGGCGTCGGCTTGCCGAGGAGCCGCGGGACGGTGTCCGGCTCCGCCTTCGGGCCACGGAGCCAGGCGCCATCGGCCACGTGCTCCACATCGAACGACCTGGCGAGCAGGCCTGCTGGCGCGCCGTCGAGCCGGATGCCCGGCTCCGGCGCCCGAGGGCGCTGCGGGAAGAGCTGCACGACGCGGTCAATCAGCGCGCCGGCAGGCAGGCGCCCGGCGACCTCGGCCAGACCCGTGGCAACGGACACCGGCACGCCCCCGAGCTCCGCGCGCAGGGCGAGCGCGCAATGGGCCGCGCGCGCGGCGAGATCCATCGGGGCCTCGGCGCCAGAGAGCGCGACGAGCAGCCACTGCGACTGCAGGAGATCGAGGCGCCCGCCGTGGCGCGCCGCGATGTGGCGCAGCGCCTCGGTGCGAGAGGCGCATTCGGCCTCGGAGAGCGTCGCCTCCACCTCCGCGCTGCCGTCCGCCGCGAGGATGACGCACATGACCCGGCGCTCCGCGGTCGTGATCTCCACGGTCGGCGCGGGCGTCGACCGGCGACTCGCCGCGCGCTTGCTCGGGGGCCATGTACCCGGGCGTGCCGACGATCGCGCCGGGCGCCGTCAGGCTCCGCGCGAGCCGGAGGTCGCGCGCGATGCCGAAGTCGAGCAGGGTGGCGCGCTCGATGGCGCCACCCACGAGCATCAGGTTGCTCGGCTTGAGGTCGCGGTGAAAGGAGGTCGCGCGCACGGTAGACGTCGCCCATTCCGCCGGAGCCGGCGAGCCGCTCGATCTCAAACCGATCCTCGACGAGGGCCGAAGCGCGCATCGCCGTTCCACTGTACTCTGCGGATGCGTCGAAGGTCTCGGGCAACCGGCGCCGGCGATGAGGGCGACGGCGCTCCTGGGCTCCTGCGGAGCCTGCCTCGTCCACGGATGGCCGGGCGCGCCCGGCGAGCGCATCAGCGCTCAGAGCGGGCCGAACACGTGCGTGTCCGCGGTGGGCCTCTCGACGAAGTTCTCGCCGCCGAACTGCACGATCCCGTTCGTGCTTGGGTCCTGCGCGGCTGCCTGGTCGCTGCGGAACGCGTCTTTCAAGAACCAGTCCGGCCGGTTGTGCCATGTGTCGCCGTCCCACGTCCAGACGGACAGGGCTTCCGGTACGTGGAGCGGCTCCACCGTCTGCGTGACAGGATAGCTGAATCCGCCGAACAGGACCGCCTGCTGGAGCGCAGGATGCCAGGCGAAGATGGCCTGTCGTCGCCCCCAGGGCAGCGTGTCCCCTGGCGTGCCGCCCGCGTTCGCCTGATGCCAGCCGCTGTCGTCGAGCGCCCATACGTCGTTGGGATACCCGTCGAAGCTCGCGGAGTATTCGGACGAACCACCGAAGAGCCACAGGACGTCACGAACGGGGTCGTAGGCGAGCTGCGAGCCCACGCGGCCGTCGGGGTGCTCCGCGCCGTCGATGGGGTGCCAGAAGTCGTCGATCAGCTCGTAGGAGTCGGCCCGCACGGAGATGGAGATGTCGTTGAGGGCGGAGCCGACCCCGGAGAAGGCGACGAGGTGGCCTCGGCCCTTGTGGAACGCGAGCGCGTGGTCTTTTCGGTCAAGGGGGCAACCGAAATTGCAGAATGCAGTGACCTCCTCCCAGGTGGAGCCGTTCCAGCCCATCATGCCGCCGCCGCCGCCGTTGAGGACCACCTGCCCTCGCAGCGGATCGTACGCCATGGCGTGGCGGCTGCGGGGACCAGGCCATACGGCGGCCTTGTCGATCTGCGTCCACGTCGAGCCATCCCACTCCCAGAGATCCTCGAGGTCGTTCTCCATCGTGCAATCGGGGAAGTCCGCGCACTCGAGGCCTCCGAAGAGGACGACCACCTTGCGCTGCTCGTCGTACGCCATCGCGGTGGCGGTCCGGGCGGACGGCCCGGCCGCGTCGATCTTCTTCCAGGTGAGACTCTCCGCAACAGGGGCGCCGCCGGCGCCGCCGATCCCGTCGGTGCCGCCAGTTCCGCCAGTTCCACCGGCGCCGCCGGTCCCCCCGGCGCCGGTAGCGCCGCCGCTGCCCTCCGACGGCGTATCCGCCGGGGAGCTGCCGCACGCGGCGAGGAGAACGGACAATGCGAGCAAACAAGAACGGTCCTTACGCATGAACGCTCGACGGAGCGCGGCGCGCCAGCATGCAGGAGGGCGCCGTTGGAAGCCTGCTGGACACCCTCGAACGGCTGCGCGGCGCGCCGCGGATCCGCAGGCCGGCGATGGAGGATCCGTACCGGCCGCTCGTTCGCTCCCGGAACGACGGGGCTGCCGTCGCCGTTGCGGCGCTGGGCCGGAGGTGAATACAGTGGCCCCGTGAATCCCCCTCTCCAGGAGTCTGTCGTGCTCGTCCGTGCCCGCTCCCGCGCGCTCGCCGTGGGTCGCGTTACCCTCTCGGCCTCGCTTCCAGCGCTCCTCGCCTGCGCAGCCGCCTGCGGCCCTGCCACCCCGGCACAGGAGCCGACCCAGCCGCCTGCAGACTCCGCAGCTCCCGCGCCCACCCCTGCCCCCACGCCGCCCACGCCGGCGACGCCCGCTGTCGACACGGCGCTCGGCGGCCGGCTCTTCGACAAGTTCTATGGGAAAAAGCCGCCGTTCTCGACCTTTGTCCCCGATAGCCCGAAGACCCAAGGGGTCCTGGATGGTCAAGGCGGCCCCGCGGGCAACGGGACGCTGAAGCTCGGATCCGGGGAGGCGATGAACAACGACGCCGGCCATGATTACCGGCTCAAGAACTTCTTCGGCTGGGATCTCAAGGGGCGCGAGGGCATCTATGGACCGAGCGCGATGGCGAAGGGATACGCCGTCTCGCGGAACCTCCTCGGCGGACGCGAGACGCAAGAGGAGCTCGTCGCCCTGTTCACGAAGGGAGATCGCGAGATCCCCGCGTACGGCGATGCGCTCACGCCCCCGCAGATCGAGGCCATGGCCGCGTTCGTGATCGGCGTCCGCGACGGCGCGCTCCCGCACCCCGACCAGATCTTCACGATCAAGCCGCCGGCCCAGGGGCATTACGCGCTCCTGGCGGGCGGCGATGCCGCGCGCGGGAAGGCCCTCATCAAGGAGCGGTGCGCCTCGTGCCACGGCGACGACGGGACGAAGATGCTGTTCGACGACGGCGCCTACTCGCTCGGCTCGCACGCGCGGCAGAAGGCGTACGAGGACTGGCACAAGATCCTGAATGGGCAGCCGGGCTCGCCCATGGGCCGTCAGGTCCGCGGGAGCACAGGCAAGGAGATGGCGCAGGAGCTCCTCGATATCCTGGCGGCCCTCTGCGATCGCGGGGCGTTCCCTCCCGGAAAGGCGACGGCGAAGGACGTCGAGAGCGGCGATGGGCGCTGCGGCGCTTACCTGAAATAACCGGCGTGACCGCCTGATCGGCGCGCGGCGCAGGCCCCCGTTGCGCGCCCCGCGCGGGTGCTAGGGTGGCGCTCATGTCGAACGTGCTCCGAGCGACGCTCCTGAGCCTCGTCGGCAGCCTCAACCTCGGCTGCGCCTCCCCGGGACCGCCCGCCGCGACGGCGGCGCCCTCGACTCCCGTGATGCCCGCAGATCTCGTGATCACGGCCGGCGTCGTCCGGACGATGGACCCCGGGAAGCCGCGCGCCGAGGCGGTCGCCGTGCGCGGCGAGCGGATCGTCTTCGTGGGCAGCGCGGCCGACACGAAGGCCTTCGTCGGGCCGGCGACGCGCGTCGTGGAGCTGCCGGGGCGCGCTGTCGTGCCCGGGCTCGTCGACGGGCATGCCCATCTCTACGGGCTCGGCGTCGCGCTGGAGACGCTGAGCGTGCGCGGCACGAGGAGCGCCGAGGAGGCGGCGGCGCTCGTGGCCGAGGCGGCGAAGGCCCGCCCGAGGGGCGAGTGGATCACCGGGCGCGGCTGGGACCAGAACCTCTGGCCGGGCGCCGCGTTCCCCACGCACGCCCCGCTCGACACGGTGGCGCCGGAGCACCCGGTGGCGCTGCGCCGCGTCGACGGGCACGCGCTCTGGGCGAACGCGGCGGCGATGCGCGCGGCCGGGGTCGGCAGGGGCACGCAGGATCCGCCGGGCGGGCGCGTCCTGCGCGACGCGGCGGGCGAGCCGACGGGCGTCTTCGTCGACAACGCGATGGGCCTCGTCGAGGCCAGGATCCCGGGCGACCCGCCCGCCGTGCGCGAGCGGCGCATCCTGCGCGCGGCCGAGGAGGCGCTCTCGTCCGGGCTCACGGGCGTGCACGAGATGGGCATCGACGACGAGACAGCGGCGGTCTACCGCGCGCTCGCCGCCGCCGGGCGGCTGCCGATCCGCGTCCACGCGTACCTCGCGGGCGAAGGGAGGCTCGAGGGGCTGAGCGGGCGCGCGCCCGACGTGGACGCGACGGGCACGGCGATGTTCGTGCTGCGCGGGGTCAAGCTCTTCGCCGACGGCGCGCTCGGCTCGCGCGGCGCGGCGCTCCTCGAGCCGTACGCGGACGAGCCCTCGACGAGCGGGCTCTTGCTGATGGACCGCGAGGCGCTCGCGCGCGCGGCGCGGCTCGTCGCGGACGCGGGCTTCCAGCTCGCGGTGCACGCGATCGGCGACCGCGCCAACCGCGCCGTGCTCGACGCGTTCGAGGCGCTCGGCCCGGGGCGAGCGGCGGCGCTGCGGTTCCGGGTGGAGCACGCGCAGATCCTCTCGCCCGACGATCTGCCGCGCTTCTCGGCGCTCGGCGCGATCGCCTCGATGCAGCCGACGCACGCGACGAGCGACATGGCGTGGGCGCCCGCGCGGCTCGGCGCCCATCGCCTGAGGGGCGCGTACGCCTGGCGGTCGCTGCGCGCTTCGGGCGCGCGCCTCGTGTTCGGCTCGGATTTCCCGGTGGAGGAGGTCTCGCCGCTGCTCGGCCTCCACGCGGCCGTGACCCGGCAGGACCTCTCGGGCCAGCCCCCGGGCGGGTGGATGCCCGCGGAGCGGCTCGACCTCGACGAGGCGCTCCTGGCCTTCACCGCGGCGCCGGCGTACGCGGCCTGGGCCGAGGGCCAGCGGGGCCGGATCGCGCCTGGCTACGTGGCCGATCTGACGGTCCTCGGCCGCGATCTCTCGCCCGATCGCTCGCTCGTCGACACGCCGATCGAGATGGTGGTCGTGGGCGGCCGCGTGGCGCGCGCGCCCGCGGCGCGTTGAGCGGCGCCTCGTCCGACCACCATGACAGGTCAAGTCCACGCAGACGAAAGGAGGAATGAGCGCATGCTTGCACGCTACCAGATCGTTCGCGGGCACCGTCCGGAGGGCGATCCGCTGCCGGAAGGCAAGCGGTACGACACGCGCAAACACACGCACCACATCCTGAGGCCCACTCCGGAGATCGTCGAAGAGTTCCTGTCCGACCCCTCGCAGGCAGGCTTCAAGCGGTTTCGCGCCGCCTACATCGCGGTGCTCGATGAGCGGTTTGCGGAGCAAGCAGAGCGCTTCGAGGAGCTGGCGCAGGAGGCCCGGCAAGGCGACGTCTTCCTCGGCTGCAACTGCCCCACGGCGCGCCAGCCCGACGTTCGGCACTGTCACACGTGGCTGGCCCTGGAGTACCTCGCCCGCAAGTACCCGGACCTCGACGTGAGGTTCGGCGCGCGGTGAGCGGTGTTCAGGCGTGCCCGCGGCGAGCGGGGCGGCTCGGGGCTCGCGCCGGCGCCGGGCGCGGCGCGAACCCCGCGGTTCCGCGCCGCAGCCGCCGGAGCGCGCGGAGCGCACCGGCGCATCCATCGAAAGAGCGTTGCCGGCCGCCCGTCCCATCCGTGGCGCGAAATTTGTGCGCCCGGTTCGGAGGGGCTCGCGCTGCAGAGCCGCGAAGCCGCTCCCCGCGCTGGGACAAGGGCCAGCGAGGGTGTCGCAGGCGCGGCGGCGTGGGGCCATTTGGTGAAAGTCCAGGCTAGCTCGCCACGCACGTTCTGGGCTAGGGTGCGCGGCATGGAGCTCGCCTGCGAGCCGACCCCACCCGGTTCGGCGGGATTCGTCGTGCTCGCGCTGAGCGCGCCACCCAGCGACCTGGGCCCGTGACAGCGGCCCATGGAGTCTCGACCATGAACGAACTCTTCGACAACCGAAGCGCGAGGCGCCGTCCCGGCCCTCGCTCCTGGCCCGGCGCCCATCGCGCGTCGCGGCGACCCATTGGCCTCTCGCCTCGACTCGCCCTCGCCTTGCTCGTGGGCGTGAGCCTCGGCGCGACGGCCTGCGGCGGCGTCACCGCGTTCGAAGGGGGACGGGCGTTCACGATCGTGGGCCAGCCGCCCGCGCCCCCTCCGCCTCCCCCGCCCGAGAAGAAGCGCGTGGAGGTGACGGAGAAGCAGATCGTCATCAACGAGAAGATCCTCTTCGAGCACGACAAGGCGGTGATCCGGGCGGAGTCGCACAGCCTTCTCAACGAGGTCGTCGACACGATCAAGAAGCACACGCACATCAAGAAGATCGCCATCGAGGGGCACGCGAGCTCCGATGGATCGGACGATCACAACCTGAGGCTCTCGGATCGCCGCGCGAAGGCCGTGATGGAGTACCTCGTCCAGCACGGGATCGCTCAGGGCATGCTCACCGCCAAGGGCTACGGCGAGACCAAGCCCATCGCGGACAACGAGTCGGAGGAGGGGCGTGAGAAGAACCGCCGGGTCGAGTTCAACATCGTCGAGCAGGACGCCGCGAAGGCCGCGGGGGGAGAGCAATAGATGCTGGTCCTGGGTCGAACCACGAATGCTGCTCCCGGCAAGGAGGCGCGCATGAAGCAATGGCTCTTCGGAATTGTCCTGGTGGCCTCGTCGAGCGCGTCCGCGGGGTGCTCCTTCGCCCTGCGTAGCCCGGAGATGTACCGGGACGACACGGCCGCGCTGCTCGCGACGCGGGAGGAGCAGATCCGGGCGTGCTACGACGCGGAGCTCGCCCGGAATCCCAGCGCCGAGGGCAAGGTCACCGTCACCTTCCTCGTGCTCGAGGACAGCGGCCGCCTCACGGACCTCGTCGTCGACGAGGCGGGCACCACCGCCTCGAAGGAGGTGTCGAAGTGCGTCGTCGATTCGATCGACGGGCTCGTGCTGACGCCGGCGGACGAGAACAAGGGCAAGGGGAAGTTCGTCTGGGAGTTCACGCCCCGGTCCCCGAAGGCGTAGCCGAGACGTCGATCCGCCGATCGCTGGAGGACGCGGCTACGGGAGCTCCCACTCCTGCGCGTCCCCCCGGCACTCGGGCCCGCACGCTTCGCCGTTCGGGTACGAGACCTGGTACTGGGGGGTGAAGCTCCGCTCTCCGACGACGGCGCCGTCCCGCCGCACCACGACATCGACGCGCGCCGGCGTGCCGCGAACCGCGATCCCCTGGACGAACTGGCCGGGGATCGGGGTGCAGGACTGCGAGATGGCGTCGCCGCTCGTCGTCTGCGTGCAGCGTGTCGCTGCATTGAGCGAAACAGTGACCGTCTCGCTGCACTGGACGAACACGCCGCCTCCGCCGGGCTGGGGCGTGTTCGTCCAGGTGTAGGAGCACGACACCTCGTCGCCGTCCACCGAGATCTCCAGGGCGTACTCTCCCGCTGCCCAGCTCCTGTCCGCCGTCGTGGTGATGATGGAGAAGCTGTCGTTGCAGCCTACCTCCGTGCAACTCAGCGTGACGCAGCCGTACGCGGCGGCGCTCATGGCCAGCACGGCGACGAGCGCGACGGCATTGCGCGCGCAGGGGGCGAGTCGAACGAGGCAAGAAAGGGATCGAGTCATGGGGGCCATCCTCTCTCCGGCGGAAGCGCCGTGGATCGAGGCGACGGCGTAGCAATGGGCAGGCCACGTGCGCGGACGCAAGAGAGCCGCTGTCCAGGGGCCTTGCACCACGCGCGCCGGGGCGACCCATGGCACGCGTGTCAGGCCGACGCCCGCGGCGCGCCAGCGCCTCTCGGGATCACCGCCGCAAGAGCGCCTCGACCCCCGCCTGCGTGCTGCCCAGGGTGGCCCACCGCCCCGCGAGCTGCCTGCCCTCGATAGCATAGCTCACCACGCCGACCGGCTGGCCCGGCGACCAGCCCACGACGAGCTGGTCGCCCGAGCGGAGGCCCACCCCCTTCAGCGTGCCGGTGCTCAGCGTCCAGGTCACCGCGTACGTGTCGCCCGCCGGCGCGAGGACGACAGTCCCTTTGCGGGCGCCCTCCACGATGCGGTAGCTGCCGGTCAGGCCCTCGGGCCCCTGCAGCGTCTCGACCTCGATCTGACCAGGCCGGTCCGTCGAGATCCACTGCCCGCGGAGGCGATCGCCGTCGATGCGGTAGGCGGCCGCGCCGTACGGGCCGCCGCTCGCCCAGCCCACGGCGAGGGTCTGCCCCTGCACGAGCGCGATTCCCTCGTACCCGGCGCCCTTCGTGATGATCCAGGCGATCCGGTACGTGTCCCCGCTCCTGGACAGGAGGACGTTGCCCGCGTAGCTGCCCTGCCCGCCCGGGTTCCGCGACGACGTGATGTCGTACGTGCCGGCCAGCTCGGGAGCGCTGCTCGCGCCGGCGCCCCCGTACGACGGCACGAGCGGCGCTGTGACGGTGCCCTCGGTCGCGCTCAGGCGCTGGTAGATCACGAGGCCCAGGGCCACGACGGCGGCGACGGCGAGCAGCCCGCCGACGACGATCGCGAGCAGGAGACCCACGGGCATCCTGCGCCGCGCCGGGACCGGGACGAGCGCGGAGGTGCCGCCGACCATGCCGCCGACCTCGGTGCGGGCGACCGGCGGGTGGGTCGGCCCCGGGTAGGCCGGCAGAGCCGGCGTTGGCTGGGCGGGCGGCGGCGCCGGGGGCCGGTGCGACCCCGCGGGCCCGTGCGCGGCCGCGGCGAGCACGGGGTCGAGCGCCGCCATGGCCTGCGCCGCGTCGGGGAAGCGCGCGCGGGCGTCGCGGGCGACGCACCGGGCGAACCAGGCGTCGAAGCCGGCGGGGATGACGTGGGGGCAGCCGAGGTGCGCGGCGCGGGCGGACGGCGGGTCCAGCGGGTTGAACAGCACCTCGCGCATCAGCGACATGACCGAGGCGCTCGGCCCGCGGACCGGCTCGACCCAGTAGAGGCGCCCGGTGAGCAGGTAGAAGACGAGCAGCCCGAGCGACCAGACGTCCGACGCGGGGGTGACCTGCGCGGCGAGCTCTGTCTGCTCGGGCGCCATCCAGAGCGGCGTCCCGACCGACGCTGTCATCGACGACGTGGCCCGCGTCTCGGCCACGACCTTCGCGACGCCGAAGTCGAGCACCTTCACCTTGAAGCGGACGTTCTGCTGCCGCGGCCGCGCGATGAAGACGTTCTCGGGCTTGATGTCGCGGTGCACGACGCCCGCGCGGTGGGCCGCCGCGAGCGCGTGGCAGAGCTGCCCCATCAGCTCGCGCACCTCGTCGGGCGGCAGCGGGCCGCGCTGCGCCACCACCGCCGCGAGGTCGGACCCGTCGAGCAGCTCCATGGCCAGCCAGGGCGTCTGCGTCGCCGGATCGACGCCCGCGGCGACCACCTCGACCACGTGGTCGCTCTCGATGCGCGCCCCCACCCTCGCCTCCTGCTCGAAGCGCTCGCGGAAGTGCGGGTCCTGCGCGAGCTGCGCGTGCATGAGCTTCACCGCGCGCGGCTTGCCCGTGGAGATCTGCTCGGCGACGAGCACGGCGCCCATGCCCCCCTGGCTCAGGGGCCGGACGATGCGGAAGTCGCCCCCGAGGACCGTGCCGGGAGCGAGCGGTGCGGCTGTCGTTGTGTGGAACATGGCGAGAGGGGACCCTTCGGCGATGCCGCGCATCGCGCCCCGGTAGCGTACCCCCGGACGCGCGCTCCAGGGGGCGCCACGAAGCCCCCGGCGTGCCGGGAGCGCTCAGCCCCCCGTCCTTCTCGACCTTCACCAGCCTCACCGCGATCGGGTTCGTCGCGCTCAGCCGGACAGGGTACGTCTCGAGACGCCGGCCGTCGTTCAGGGCCTCTCCCGCCTCCGCGTCGAGCTCATGGCTCAGATCTCCGCCAGGCCGATGTCGATGGTCGCGAGCCCGCGCACCCCTTCGGGCGCGCCGACGGAGAGCTCCAGCACGCTCTCCGGGTCGATGTCCTCGACGATGACGAGCGGCACGTGGATCGCCGCCTTCGCGCCGACGGGGAAATAGCGCATCGGGTGGCCGTCGCGCGCGAGCAGCAGGTAGATGAGCTCGGCGCTGGAGTTGCCCGCGCGCAGGTAGATGAGCTGCGCGCGCCTGTCCCGCGGGACTGTGTATCCGATCGCGGGGCGGAGGGGGGCCGGCCGCTCAAGGCCCTGCCCCTCGAACGCATAGACACCCTGTATGAACCTCGGTGTTTCCAATGGACCTCCCGGGCGCGCCGCGCGCCGCGCGCGGCGCTCTGCGACTGCACGGCAGTGATACGGCGTGGACAGTTTCCAGGGCACGTTGCCTGACGACGCGATCCCGTGTAGGTCGTGTTTCCAAGGTGTTGCGATCCTCGTTGTCGTCCTCGTCCCGCCCGGACAGCGCCGCTGAGCTCGTCGTTGTCGGGGCCGGCTCGGCCGGGGCCGTGATCGCCGCGCGCGTCACCGAGCGCGCCGATCGCGAGGTCCTGCTGCTCGAGGCCGGCCCGGACTACCCGGACCTCGAGCGCCTGCCCGCCGACCTGCGGGACGGCACCCGCAACTCGTGGCTCGCGCACGACTGGGGCTACCGCCACAGGCCGACGCCCGGGCAGATCATGTTCCTCTTCCCGCGCGGCAAGGTGGTGGGCGGCTCGTCCGCCGTGAACACGTGCATCGCGATCCGCGGCCAGCCGTACGATTACGACGAGTGGGCCGCGCTCGGCCTGCCCGAGTGGGGCTTTGACGCCTGCCTGCCCTACTTCAAGCGCCTCGAGGACGACAGCGACTTCGGCGAGCCCTGGCACGGCAAGGGCGGCCCGGTGCCCATCCGCCGCGCCCGGCGCGAGGAGCTCGTGCCCTGGCAGGCGGCGTTCGTGGACGGGTGCAGGGCGCTCGGCCACCCCGTGTGCGCGGACACGAACGATCCGCGCGAGGTCGCGGGCGTCGGGCCGCACGCGATGAACAAGATCGACGGCCAGCGCATGAGCGCGGCGCGCTGCTACCTGACCGCCGAGGTCCGCCGGCGGGAGAACCTGCGGCTCCGGGCGCGCACGACGGTGCGGCGGGTGCTCGTGCGCAACCGCCGCGTCGAGGGGGTCGAGATCGAGACGGACGGGCGCGTCGAGGTTGTCGCGACGCGCAAGGTGGTGCTCAGCGCGGGCGCGATCGCGACGCCGGGGATCCTGCTGCGCAGCGGGATCGGGCCGCGCGCAGAGCTCGCGCGCCTCGGCGTGCCGTTCGTCTCCGACGTGCCCGCCGTGGGGGCTCGGCTGCTCGATCACCCGGGGGCCGCCATCGGCCTGTGGCCGCGCCGCCGCGGGCTGATCGACGTCCTGCGCCAGCCGCTCGTCCAGACGGTGCTCCGCTACACGTCGCGCGGCAGCGCCTATCCGAACGACATGCAGCTCCAGCCGGGCTCGTTCTTCCCGCTGCACCCGCGCCTCACGATCCCGGCGTTCGCCATCGCGTGCTGCATCGGAAAGCCGCGCGGCGTCGGCCGCATCGAGCACCTCAGCGCGGACCCGCACGCGCGGCCCCGCATCGTCTCGAACATGCTCGTCGACCGCGACGACCTCGCGCGCGCTGTCGACGCGATGCAGCTCGCGTACGAGGTCGCCCGCACAGCGCCGATGCGCGAGCTCGGCTGGTTCCTCTGGCCCACGGAGCGCACGCTGATGCGGCGCGAGGCGCTGGAGCGATGGATCTACCGGAGCTGCGGCTCCGGCTACCACCCGTGCGGGACGGCCCCGATGGGGCCCGAGGGGGACCCGGCGGCCGCTGTCGACGGGCGGGGGCGCGTCCGCGGCGTCGAGGGGCTGATCGTCGCGGACGCGAGCATCATGCCGACCATCCCGAGCGTGAACACGAACCTGACCGCGCTGATGATCGGCGAGCGGTTCGGCGAGTGGCTCCGCGAGGGGGCGGCGTAGAGCCTGCCTGTTGGTCCACGCGCCTACGTGGCCGACTGCATGCGCCCCCGCGCCGCGCGGTAGTCGGTGAACATCGATCCCAGGATGTTGGCGGCCCCTGTGGCGATCTGGACCATCGCCGCGAGCCGTGCGCGCTTCGTGTACCCGAGCGCGAAAGGCGCCGCGATCACCGCCGCGCCCCACGCATAATCCAGCACTTCATGCACCTCGATCGGGATCAGCTTCGCCAGGCTGAGCCGGTAATCGGTGAGCAACGACACGGAGATGACCGAGGCGCCCAGGATCGCACCGGCGATCTTTGCCTCACGACGGTTGGAGGCGAGCCCGGCCATGGCCACCATGAGGCCGTTCGAGTAGTCGAGGACGGAGTGGACGTCCTGGGGGACGACGCGCCGGATGGGCAGGACGCCGAAGAGCAGCTTCGACGGGATCGCCGCGTTCTCCTGGACGGCCGGCGCGGCGGCGCCGGGGCGGGTGACCTCGGGGGACAGCAACTCTTCGGTGCTCGGATAGATGGCGGATTGCGTCATGAGAAACCTCCCGCCTCGCGCCCTAGCAATCCGTGGACCCGCGAGCGGGCGCCGTGGAACACCCGATCGAGGCCGCGCTCGCTCGCCTGGCCTCGATCCTCTCGTCCCACGAGATCGTGATCCATCGCTCATCGAAGGAGAGAAGGCCCCTCCTGCCGCGGGAGCGTACGCCTACCTGTTTGCGCGAGCAGCCCTGCTCTCGCCCGGTCGACGCCCGCTACCGGAGGCTCTCCTCGAGGAGCGCGTTCGGCTCCCCGCGCTGCGCGAGCTGCGCTGTCTTCCGGCCGAGCCGGCAGTCGATCGCCGCGAATTCGAGGTTGCTCTCCCCGACGATCCCGTATCTGCCGTCCTCGGTCACGCGGTCGACGTTGCGCGCGGCGCTCGGCCTCGATCCTGGCCTGCGCGACAGTCGCCGCTTCATGTGCACATGAAACTCCGTAGGTCTTCTCGAAAGTCAAGCACCTCGCCCCCTCCAGCGCCGCTCGGGTTTCCTCCACGGCGCCATCTCCACAGGGGCCCGGAGCTTGCTCTCTCCTGCGCAGGTGCGCGTTGTGGCACCGGGAGGGGATCATGCGGACTTCGAAGACGGGGAGAAACAGACGTGGGTCAACAAGAGGGAGAGGCGTCGTCCAGGGGCTCGCCGGGCTCCTCGGAATCGGCGTCTGTCTCGGGCTCTCCAGCGCCTCCGCGGCCGACGCGACACAGGCCATCTCGCCTCAGGCGTCGGCGCAAGGCAGCGTCAGGCCGCAGCGGGCCGCGCAGCCGTCCGCGCCCGCCACCCACGCCACGTACGCCGCGAACCCCCAGAAGCGGCGCTGGATCATCGCCGGCGCGTCGACCCTGGGCGGCTTCTGGACCGCTTCCGCGATCGCCGCAGCCGGCCTTTCCCTGGAGAAGCCGCAGGTCCGGATGGCGTCGCAGTGCACAAAATGCGCTTGCTCCCTCGCCCCGCGCCGCGATCAGCGCGCGCCCAGCCCCGCCTCGCTGATGATCCCCCTCGCCGGCCCCTGGATCCACCTCGGCACCGCGCATCCCTCCGCGGCCGGCGCGATCGGCCTCTCCGTCCTCGGCGTCGGCCAGGCCGTCGGCCTCGGAATGCTGCTCGGCGGCGTCGCCATGCCGGCGCGGCTGCGCGTGCCAATGAAGCACGGCCGCGTGCTCCAGGTGGGCGCAGCCCCGCTCGTCAGCCCCGACGGACTCGGCCTCTCGATCCACGGCGCGATGTAGCCGCGCCCCTCGTCACGGCGGCAGGCCCAGGATCGCCCTCACCCGCAGCCGCTCCTCGGGCGTGAACGCGCCCGCGAGCAGCGCCTCCTCGGCCTCGCGCCGCGCCTCCGGATCGACAACTGTCGCCTCGATCGAGGCGCGCGCGCCGGCGAAGTCGTCGACGCGCTCCTGCCACGCCGCCCGCTGCCTGTCGAGCGCCGCGAGCCGGTCCGCTGCCTCGGCGCCCACTGTCGCGACCCGGTGCGCGTGGAGCGCCTCGTCCGAGGCGCCCGCCTCCCGGAGCGCCTGCTCCTCGGCCTGCTGCACGAGCGGGCGCACCGCCGCCTCCCGCGCCTCGCGGATGTCCTCGGGGAGCGTCGCCTCGACCTCCGCGATCCGCGCGTCGCGCTCGTCGGGCGAGAGGGTCGCGTCCGCGAGGATGCGGGCCTGCGCGATCGCCGCCTCCCCCTCCCGCTCCTCGTCGCCGAAGAGCTGCGTCGCGGCCGCCTCGCCGAAGTGCGCGCGCCGCACCTCGCGCAGCGCGGCAAGCCGCGCCGCCGGATCGGCCTCCGGCGCGACAAGCTCCGCGCTGGCCGCCTCGCGGTAGCCGAGGTACCGGTCGAGCAGCGCGATCGCCTGGTCCGCCGCCCGCCCCCCGGCCCGCTCCCGGATCGCCGCGACGATGCGGGCCCTGATCACCGCCGCCGGCTCCTCGCCCGTGGCGGTGAGGAAGTGGTCGAACAGCGCGAGGATCTCGGGGCCGATGACGAGGTCGCCGTGCGCGTCGACGATCACCGCGCCGTCGACGTCCGTGCCGCGGAGCGAGCGCGGCGCGGGCGCCGTCGGCGGCGCCGCCGCGGGCGCGGGCGACACCGACAGCGCCCGCTGGACGCGCGCGGGGGCCGGCGACACCGACAGCGCCGGCACAACGCTCTTGCGCCGGGAGGGCGCGGCCGCCCCGCTCGACCGGGCGGCGGGCGCCAGCCGCTGCCGCTCGCCCGCGGCGAGCCACCCCGCGCCGACCAGCGCGGCGAGCGCCATCGCCGCGACGAGCCCCCTCTTCCCACGACGCTCCATGACGCCCTCCGCGGCTCAGAGGCCGGCGTTCTTGAGCCGGCTCGCGTGCGACCGGAACACGGACTTCGGGTTCGGGCCAGACAGGTTGATGAATCCGAAGAGCTGATTGACCTCGTCGAGGTGGTTCATCCCGTAATCGTCGCGAATCACCTCTCCGAAGTGGGAGCTGCACCTGCCCACCAACCCGTCGTTCGACTCCGAATACAGCTTCGAGATGAGGCCGAGCGTCAGGTCGGTCGGATCGACGACGCTGGTGAGGATCCCTGTCCCCGACCACGAGAAGAAGCGCACGCCGTTCTCCTCCCCGGCGCCCTGCCCGCACCGGCTGGCGGGCAGCCCGGCCGGATAATGTGCGTTGAACGCGCGCATCCCCTCGGCGGAGAGCGACCTCACGGCGGCGATCGAGTCCTGAGGCGTCGAGCGCCCGCTGAGCAGGCTGAGCACCGCGCCGAGGCTGTTGGCTAGGAACGAGAGGGCCCCCTGCGTGACCCCGCCGTCCCGCAGGTTGTCCTGGAGGTAGCTGGCGAGCTCGGCCCCCTGGTGCGGCGAGCCGATGGTGGTGACCGACGCGACGAGATCGGGCCGCACCGCGGCGACATACCGGACGTCGAGCCCTCCATGGCTGTGTCCGATCAGGTTGACCTTCCCGCTCCCGGTGCGCGCCACGATGTCCTCGACCTGCGCGAGCAGCGCCTCCCCCCGCGCCTCCGTGCTGTCGAACTGGGGCACCGCCGTGGCGTACACCTCCGCTCCGCCGGAGCGCAGCGTCGACGCGATCCCGCCGAAGTAGTCGACCACACCGAACATGGCCTTGAAACCGGCCATTCCGTGACAGAGCACGATCGGATACCGCGTCTGCGCGTAGCTCTCCAGCGCCAGCGCGCCCTCGCCGATCTCGGCGCCCTCCGCCTCCACCGGCTCACCCGTCGACGCAATGCATCCTTGCGAGAGCAGCGCCACGAGCGCTCCTGCCGCACAGCGCAATGCGTCAACCCGCAATCGACGTCCGGTCCCTCGTTTTCTCTCGACTCTCTCTCGATTTCGAGCGGGTGTGACGGTGGGAGGTAGTGCAGCGCGTGAGTTGCTGGAATGAGCTCGTCTGATCACCTGTCACCTCTGATAGAGTATTTTTTTAATTCGAATCAAGCAGAACTCACAGGCTCTCGAAGCGACAAGCAACTCGCCCATCCTGGACAATCGGCAGACAGGTGCCCTCCATTTCACGGTTCGCGTCGGTCCCGGCGAGGTGACAGGCCATCAGCGCGGCGGCGGGCTCCCGGGGGCCAGCTAGGACGCCTGTGCTGCGCGCGGCGGGCTCCCCTCGCCCGCCTGCGCGCCGCCGTCGTCCGTCGCCGCGGCGCCCCGGACGATGCGCGCGTTCTCCGGCACGGCGGTCAGGAACCGCTCGCGCCGCCGCGGGTCGGCGATCCGGTCGGCGCGCGCGAGCAGGCTCTCCCTCGCCTCAGCGAACACCGCCGCCGCCTCGCGGTGGGCGCCGGACGCCGCGAGCGCCTCGGCGTACGCGAGCCGCACGAGCGACTCGCCTTCCTCGAGGGAGCCGAGCGCGGCGAGCTCGCCGAACGCCGCCCGTGCGGCGCCGAGCGCCGCCGGGACCTCGCCCGCCGCGAGCAGCGCGCGCGCGCGCACCGCCACGGCGGGCGCGCGCAGCCGCGGGGCCACGTGCAGCGCCGCCTCGGCCGCGAGCGCCTCCCGCTCGGCGGTCGCGGCGTCGCCCGCGAGCAGCGCGATCTTCGCGAGGTACGTCCGCGCCACCCCCTCCATGCGGAGGTCGCCCCGCTGCTGGAACGCCTCCACCGCGCGCCGCTCGACGAGCTGCGCCTCGTCGAGCTTGCCGAGCTGCCCGAGCACGTGGCCGAGGTTGTGCATCGCCACGGTCGCGAGCTCGCGCAGCCCCAGCCGGTCGGCGACCTCGAGGGCGGCGCGCAGCACGGACTCGGCCGCCCCGAGCTCGCCGAGCTCGGCGTAGATGAAGCCGAGGTTCGAGCCGATCACGCACGCGCTGCGCCGGTCCCCGGCCTGCTCGAAGGCCGCGAGCGCCGCCTCCAGCCCCTCGAGGCACGCCTCGGGGTCACCGCCGGCCGAGGCGCGGATCGCGCGGAGCTGCTGCGCCATCGCGACGAGCTCGGCGTCCGGCGGCGGGGGCGCGCGGAGGTCCTCGTCGATGCGCGCGAGCAGCGCGTCGGCCTCGGCGTAGCGGCCGCCGAAGACGAGCTGCGCGCCGCACTCGCAGAGGCACGCGATCCGGGCGCGGCGCAGGCCGGCCCCGCTCGACGGCGGCGTCGCCTGAGCGCTGGAGGGCGGCGCCCCGGCCCTGCTGGACGGCGGCGTCGCCGGCGTGCAGGCGGCCGTCGCCGGTACGCTGGAGGGCGGCGACGCGGCCCCGTCGCGCGCCGCGGACAGGCCCTCGGCGATCGCGGCCCACCGCGCCACGCGGTCCACCGCGCCGAGCTTCCCGGCGGCGGCGGCGACCTGGGTGACCGCCCGGAACCACCCGGGCGAGCCGGCCGGGAGCAGCTCGGCCGCCGACGCGCCGAGCCCCTCGGCGGCGGCGAGGTCGCCCTCCCAGATGTTCGCCTCGGCCGCGACAAGCCGGAGCGCGCCGAGGTCCTCGCCCGCCGCGGCGCACGCCTCGCCGCACGCGGCGCGCTCGATCGCGGCGCGCAGGTCGTTCGCCTCGAGCGACTGCTCGGCCGCGCGCCGGTACCAGCGCACCGCGCGGTCGGGCTCGCCGCCCCGCCGGAAGTGCTCGGCAACGACCCGCGGGTCGGCCGACGCGCTCCGCTCGAGCCACGCGGCCGCGAGCCGGTGGCCGAGGGCGCGATCGCGCTCGGTCAGCATGGCGTAGGCGGCCTCGCGGACGAGCGTGTGGCGGAAGACGTAGTCGGCGGCGTCGCCCAGGCCGGCGGGCAGGCCGATCGGCGCGACGAGCTCGCGCTCCGCGAGCGCCGAGAGCCACGCTTCCACGTCGTCGAGGCGCTCCTCGCCGCCGAGCAGCGCCGCGACGCCGCGCTTCGAGAAGCGCTCGCCGAAGATGCTGGCCGCCCGGAGCACGCGCTTGCCCTCGTTGCCCTCGGCGTCGAGCCGCGCCTCGACCGTACCGAGCACCGAGTCGGGCAGGGCCTCCCCGTTGCCGCTCGCGACCGCCCGGATGAGCTCCTCGAGATAGAACGGGTTGCCGCCGGCGCGCTCGACGAGGCGCGCCACGACGCCCTCCGGCACGGCCGCGCCGAGGGCCGCGCGCACGAGCTCCGCGCTCGCGCGGCGCGGCAGCGGGCCGAGCTTGATCGTCTGCACCTCGCGCTCGGCCCACAGGCTCGGGAACTGCCGGTGGACGTCGGGGCGCGCGAGCGCGAGCAGCATGAGCGGCAGCTCGCGGAGGTTCCGCAGGGTCGCGTCGAGCAGGCGCACGGTGGCGGCGTCGCCCCAGTGCAGGTCCTCGAGCGCGACGAGCACCGGGCGCGCCGCGCACTCGGCCGCGAGCCAGTCCTCCCACGCGGCGCGCACGCCGTCGCTCATGCCGGCGGCGCTCTGGCGCGCCGCGCGCAGGAGGCGCGCGTGCTCGGGCGACGGCGCGCGGGCGATCTCGCCGAGGAACGCGGCCGCGCGCTCGAGCTCCGGGCCGCCGAGGTGGCGCCCGAGCCGCTGCTTCAGCTTGCGGTGCCGCGCGCGCGTCGGGTCGCGCTCGCGCAGGCCGGCGGCCCGGCACAGCACGTCGGCGATCATGCCGAACGGCGAGCCTGCCGAGCCCGAGTCGGCGCGTCCCCAGAGGATCTCGATCGGCTGGTCCTGCCGCCGCAGCGCGGCGAACAGCTCCAGCCGGAGCCGGGACTTGCCGGCGCCTGGCGGCCCGAGGACGAGCACCGCGCTCGCGAGCGACTCGGAGATGCAGCCGGAGAGCACGCCGTGGAGCATCGAGAGCTCGCGGGCGCGGCCGACGCATGGCGTGCGCTTCCCGAGCAGCGCGGGGGCGACCTCGTCGACGGCGCGCTCGCCGGACAGGACGAGCGCCTCGTCGGGCGCGCGGGGGTCGCCGTCGCCGTCGCCGCGCGCGGCGTGGTCGGCGCGCGCGACGCGCGCGACGCGCGCGATGACGAAGCGCGGCCCGAGCATGTCGGCTGTCGCGCGGTCGAGGCGAACGGCGCGCGCCTCCCGCGCGTCGAGCGCGGCGCGGAGCTCGGCGACGCCGCGATCGATGACGTCGCCCTCGACGAGCCCCGCCGAGAGGACGCCCCGCCCGGTGATCACGCAGAGCGCCGCGCCCGGCAGCTCGGCGCGGAGGGCCAGCGCGCACTGGGCGGCGCGCTCGGCGCGGTCCACGGCGCTGCCGGGGCCGGACATCATGGCGAGCTGCGCGCCCGGCGCGAGCTGCGTCAGCCGGCCGCCGTGGAGCTCGACGAGCGCGCGGATCTCCGCGGCGCGCGCGCTCGACGCGGGCGCCAGCGATCCGGGCGAGCTCGGCGGCGGATCGCGCGGCGGGGCCCCCGGGAGGTCCGCGGCCTGCGGGGCGGCCCGCGCGGCCGACCGCGGGGCCTGGGCCGCGCCGTTGTCGGCCTCGCCGAGGAAGATCAGGCTGACGAGGCGCTGCTCGCCCAGGGTGAGGGCGACGCGCTCGCCGGAGGCGGCGCCGGGCGCCCGCGCGCCCGCGCCGTCCGCGCGGGCGGGCGCGTCCGGGGGCACGCTCCCGGAGAGCGTCGGCGCGTCCGGGGGCGCTGTCCACGCGCCGTCCATCGCCGCGATCCGGTCGAGCTCGGCCGCGACCTCGGCGGCGTCGCGCGGTCGCTCGCCGGGGGCCCTGGACAGCATGCGCGCGACGAGCTGATCGAGCGGCGCTGGCGCGTCCGCGCGGACGTCGCGGAGGCGGGGCGGCTCCTTGAGGAGCAGGTCGCTGAGCGCGGCCATGGGGCTCGCGCCCGCGAAGGCGGGGCGGCCGGTGAGGCACTCGAACAGGACGCACCCGAGCGAGAACACGTCGCTGCGCGGATCGGGCGCGGTGCTGGCCTCGATCTGCTCCGGGGCCATGTACCCGGGGGTGCCGAGGACGCCGCCGGTGACGGTGACGCGCCCCGCCTCGGCGCTGGGCCGCGCGATGCCGAAGTCGACGAGCTTGACGCGCGCGGCGTCCCCGCCGGGGAGGAACAGGTTGCTCGGCTTGATGTCGCGGTGGACGATGCCGCGCGCGTGCGCGAACGCGAGGGCGTCGGCGGCGCGGCGCACGAGCGAGAGCCCCTCGCTCGCGGGCAGGACGCGGCGCGCGAGGCGGGCGGCGAGGTCCTCGCCCTCGAGCCACTCCATGGCGAGGTAGCGGTCGCCTGCCGGCGTGCTCCCGTGCGCGACGTAGCGCACGATGCCAGGGTGGACGAGCGCGGCGAGGAGCGCGGCCTCCCGCTCGAACCGCTCGATCTGGATCGCGCTCCTCAGGCGGACGATCTTGAGGGCGACGGCCGCGCCGCCGACGCGGTCGTGCGCCCTGTAGATGGTGCCCATCCCTCCGGAGGCGGCCTCTCCTTCGACGACGAAGCGCCCCGCGATGACCTCCGCGTAGCCCACGTCAGCGCAGGAAGACGGTGACCGAGCCGGGGTGCGGCGTTCTCCCGACGGCGAGCTTGCCCGAGGGGCGGCGGACAGCGTCGCGGCAGTTCGGGAAGCTGCCGTCGCCTGTCGGCTCATCGCACAGCGCGTCGCACGGGCCGGCGATCTCGATGGCGCACGCCTCGAGCGAGGGCCCGCAGACCCGGGGGATGGCGGAGGCCCCTGGCGGGAGGCAGGCCTTGTAGACGGGCTGCTCCGCGAAGATGTCGCCGTAGTACGTCGCCTCTCGCGTGGGGAACGCGGCGCGCTCGGTTTTGTCGGCCTCGAGCTCCTCGCGGTCTCCGCGCACGGAGATGTTCACCTTCTGGCCCAGGTAGTTGACGCGGGCGAGGACGCAGCCGCTGACCCAGCTCCGGCACGCGCCGTCGCACGAGCCGCCCTCCTGTCCCCAGGCAGGCGCGAGGCCGAGCTCTCCCGGGAAGGAGAGCCTGGCGCCGTCGACAGCGACGGTGAGGCGCTCGCCTGCGGGCAGCGCGCAGCTCGCGATGTACTTCAGCAGGGTGCGCGCGGCCGGGTCGCGGAGCGCCTCGGCGGTGAGCGCGCTCGCCGAGAGCGCCTCGGCGGTGAGCGCGCTCGACGTCAGCGCGCTCGACGTCAGGACGTCGGCCGTCAGCGCGTTCGACGTCAGCGCGTTCGACGTCAGCGCGTTGTGCGTCTGGACGGCCTGCGACGCGGCGTCCTCCGCGTCCTCAGCCGGGGCTTCCGGGTCGAGCGAGGCCGCGCACGCGCTCGTGGCGAGCGCGGTGACGGCCAGGACGAAGGCGGCGAGCTTCGGCGAATGATCCATGAACGACGTGCCCCCCTGGACGCCCATGGGCGTTGACCCGTGAGCGCCCGAAACGACCGGCGCCGAGGCGCCCACGGGGGCGCGCCTCGGCGGCCGGTGCGTACATCTTGGTTCAACTGCACGGTCCGCGAAGACGTCTACGGCCCGGTGCGGCGGTGCAGGCCATCTTCGCTACAGCGACAAATGGTAAGATGTCACTGATAGCCCGACTGGCAAAGACCGACGCGCACGCAACAGGTTCTTTTTTTGTGTCGAGCGGCGATCGCTCTGTCGTTGCGACACCCCCGCTCTGTCCACGGCGCCATGGTCGGCGACGCCCGCACCGGGGACGGAGGAGCGATGTGGGTGAGGTGAAATCCTGACGAGGAGACGCACCTTCCTGCCGGGAGGTGTCCGGGCGGCGCGCGCGTCACGCCGGCGCCGCCGTCGCTCTGCCCACCTTACCTGTCGATGCCGGGATCGGTCCCCTGGGCAACAGGGATGGGCCCAGGAGGAAGACGACGAGTCCGTCTGCTCCGGCGCGAAGCCCTCCTGGGGTGCCGTGAGGCCATCTGTTCGGCGGCCTGTGTCACGCATCCGGTCGTTCCTGACGGCCGCCTGCGTCTCTTCACGTAGGGTCGCTGCGCGCCGGGGCTGCTGACGGACGGACTGCTCGGCGCATCGCGTCGGTGCGCCCTTGACGCCGCTGCGGCTCGATCATTACATGGCACACACCATGAAGGGGCATGCGCGCAATCTGATGACCGAGCGCGTGATCGCGCTGGAGCAGGGCACGCCGGTCACCGACATGTTGCAGCTCTTCGCCAGCGAGAACCTGAGCGGCGCGCCGGTCATCGACGAGGGCCACCGCGTCGTCGGGTTCGTCAGCGAGACGGATCTCCTGGGCGCGCTTCTGCGCGAGGAGTACGAGGGCATGACGGCCGCGGACGTGATGAGCACCCCGTCCATCTCCGTGGATGAGTTCATGCCCACCGACGACGTGATGACGTTGCTGCGCGAGAACCGGATTCACCATCTGCCGGTCGTGCGCAATGGACGTCTCGTCGGGATCATCACGCCCCAGGACATCCTGCGCTACCTCGTCCAGCGCGTGCTGCCGATCCCGCCCGACCCGGCCTGAGGCGAGGTGCGCCGAGAGCGCGGCTCGCCGCGCCAGCGATCCAGCGGCACCAGCGAGGCTGCGCGGGGGGTGCCGTCGCGCGTGGGGTAGCGCGCGAGGGCGCTGGCGTGAGGTCGGGCCCGAGGTCGCCGTGGCTCGCCCGGGCACGACCTGCGTCAGCGGTCGCTTTGTGTGACGTCGCGAAAGGCTTGTTCGTAATGGCGAGAGGTGAGGGTTCGGATCCGCGCGATGGGCGCGCCTACGCCGGATTGCGAAACGAGATCGTCGGATATCGCGCAATGCCACTCTGAGCGGCTCAACCGTTCGTGTGTGCATCGCTTTTCCTGCCGCAGACTTGCTTTTCGCGCCTCGGTCATCGAGGGTTGCTTCATGCCGAAGTCGCCGCGCGAACGTGCGTTGACCTCCCCCCACGATGCGCTGTTCCAGTGGACCTTCTCTCAGCGCGAGCACGCCCTTGGCCTGCTCAAGGCCGCGCTGCCGCGGCCGGTTGTCGCGGCCGTGCGGTGGAGCACGCTGCGCATCGAGAAGGGCAGCTTCGTGGACCGCGCGTTGCGCAGCCGCCACAGCGACCTGGTGCTCTCGGCCCGCATGGGCGCGGGGCGCATCTACTTCTATGTGATCGTCGAGCATCAGCGCGACGTCGAGGCGCTGATGGTCTTCCGCATGGGCCTGTACATGATGCGCCTGTGGGAGCGGATCACCCGCGATCGGCCGGGGCTGACGGAGCTGCCGCCGATCATGCCGGTGCTGATCCACCACAGCGATACCGGGTGGACGGCGGCCAGGGCGTTCCAGGACATCGTCGCGGCCAGGGGGCCGGAGCGGGCGGCTCTCCTGCCGCACATTCCCTGCTTCGAGCTGCTCCTCGTGGACGTCAGCGGCGGGCGGGCCGGCGACGTGGTGGAGGACGCGCTGACGGCGCTCGGAAAGGTGGTGCTGTGGTGCCTGTCCGTGTCCGGCGACGACGCGCGGCTGGAGCGGGAGATCGGCCACGTGGGGGCGGCGCTGGACGAGGTGCTGCGGGCGCCGAGCGGCCTCGCTGCGCTGGAGGCGCTCCTGCGCTATCTTCTGGCCACGCACGAGCGCTTGAGCGTGCAGGAGATCGGCGGGATCCTGGAGAAGGCGGTGGGCCCGCGGGCCCAGGAGGCCATCGTGACGGAGCTGGACGAGATCGAACGTAGGGGGCGAGCGCAGGGGCGAGTGCAGGGGCGGGTACAGGGGCGTGCGCAGACGTTGCTGGAGGTGCTCACGGCCCGGTTCGGCTCGGTGCCGGCCGAGGTGAGCGCCCGCATCCTCGCCGCGGACGAGGCGACCCTCGTCACGTGCACCACGCGGGTGCTCACGGCGCCGACGCCGCAAGAGGTGCTCGGTGACGACGGCCCGCGCGTCTCCCCAGCGCGGCGCCCCCCGGCGCGCAAGCGCGCCCGGCGTACCTGACGGGACGATGCCACGCCGTCGCATGATGCCCCCCTCGGTTCGCGGGCCCTCCTGTAAACGTCGGGGCACACGTAGTGTCACTTCAGAGGCCCTACTGTAAACATTGGGACACACATAGTGTCACTTCGGAGGCCCTCCTGTAAACGCCGGGACACACGTAGTGTCACTTCAGAGGCCCTACTGTAAACGCCGGGACACACGTGGTGTCACTCAGGAGGCCCTCCTGCCGATGGCCCAGCTCGCGTCGCGCCCCTCCGCAAGGCGACCGATCGGTCCCCACGCGCCCGCCTGCACGGTCACGCCGAGCCCTTCCGCCCCCGGCGCGCGGCGTCGCCGCGATCAATGGACACGAGAGGTAACGAACCACTCCGGGGAGATGTACCCGTCGATCCGCGAGATGGGGTTCGTGCAGGTGGCGTCGAGCGCTGTGTAGGACTCGATCCGGGTCTCCTTGTCCAGGTGCCCGACCGTCGACTGGGTGCCGCAGCCGTCGTACCCGAGCGGCGCGCCGCCGCCGTCCTCGAAGCGCGCGCACTCGGCGTCGGAGAGCACGGCGTAGTGCAGGTGCGAGTTGCCCGCATTGCAGGGGAAGCTGTCCTTCGCCGGGCACTCCGTCCATTTGTCCTGGCAGTGAAGGTTGTGCTGCCTCGGGATGTCGTCCCAGTAGGCGATCTTCCCGAGCGGCGTGTCGGTGCCGATGTCCTGTCCCACCAGGCTCGTCGCCAGCTCGTCCGCGTCGAGGTGCCCGTAGAACGAGCAGAACCGTCGCGCCTCGCCGTTCTCCTGGAAGCGATGCTCGACGAGCGCGACGCCGAGGTACTGCGAGCAGTTGATGCCGGCCCGCAGGAGCTTGCCCGGGGCGATCGGGAAGACATACGTGCCGTCCGTCCTGCCGCTCGCCCTGGCGATGTCCTCGCCGAGGTGCCGGCCCTCCGCCCAGTCCGGCTTGTGACCGATGTTCTGGATCATCCTGTGATCGGGAAACGGGAACCGGAGCGTCCCCGTGGGCGCGCGGCACGCGTCGTTCACCCTGTCGTTGATCGTGCACCCCATCGGGCAGTAGGCAGCGTGGTCGAAGTGGTAGATGCGCGTCCTCTCGCGCCCGCCCCGGCCGTCGCCCTCGTTCCCCTCGCAGGGCACCCAGCGCGTCTGCGCCCCGTCCTCGCGCTCGCAGTACGCCTTGCAGGTGTAGAGCATCCACGGATCGCCCGCGGCGTGAAGGCTCGGGTTGTGACCGCAGTACGCAGGGTTGTTCAAGAGGACGTCATCGTCGTTGTTGCACAGGATCTCCTTCGGATCGGAGGTGATGCCGCTGCACGTGTTGCCGAAGAAGCGCGTGATCGACTTGCAGAACGAGCTCTGGACCTTGTACGGGTCGGGGCCGCAGATCCCGCACGCCGTGCCGCACGAGACCCCCGTGGCGTGCCAGCCGTCGGGGCGGTAGAGCTGCCGATCGCGGCACTCGAACACCTGCCCGCCGCGCGCGCAGACGCTGGCGCCGCGCCGCCGCGCCGTCACGGGGACCTCCTTGTCCTGGTAATCGACGATCGCGTCGCAGCGCGACGAGGGGCTCGGCTCAGGCGCCGGATCCGGGATGCCGAACGGCTCCTGATCCGATCGGGCGTCACACACGTCGTGCTGGCTCCTGGCGTCGCGCGGGAGGCACGCCGCGGAGCACTCCTCGTACGGCACGGGACGGCCCACGACGGCGCTCGTGGACTGCGCCGATGGCGGGCAGTACGACCAGTCGTCGTAGGCGCAGTGGTACAAGGTCCCGACGCGACCGGTGACCCCGTGTTGCCCGCAGAACTTGTGGCGGCAGAGGCGCTCGCCGCCCGGCCCCCCTTCCGCGATGGCATAGTACGCGTCGGCGCTCGTGGGGCACGCCTGGTCGCAGCGGTCCCAGTCGCGGATCGTCCTCGCGCCGTCCTGGGGCAGCGCGCCTGTGGCCTCGTGATACTGCATGGCCGGCAGCTCCCGCACGGGCTTGCATTCCCCGGTGCCGCCGAGCGCGGAGCAGTCGTGGTAAGGCACAGGGCGGGCGCCCGGCCCCGGGCAGGCGAAGAGCTGCGTCGCCTTCCCCTTGATCCGGATCAGCGGCTCGCCCAGGCTCCGCGCGAGGTCGTTGTTCCACGGGCTGCGAAAGACCTGATCGCCGCAGAAGGTCTGGCCTCGTTCAACGGACTTCCAGGTGCCGTCCTTGTCCTGGAACTGCTCCGGGCAGCGGCCGAAATCGGCGCCCTCTTCCTCCGGCTCGCCCGGCTCGCAGGGGCGGTTGAGATCGAGCCACCCCTCCTCGCCGCAGATCCATTCGCTGCGGTTGCCGTAGCCGAGGCCGCAGATCGTCTCGCCGCAGGCGGTCGTTGTCACCTCGTTGCCGAAGCTGTCCTGCACGCCGCGGCAGGCGTTGCAGGTGCCTGCGCGCTGCGAGCACGAGAGCCCCAGGCTCTGCCACCCGTCCGCGGTGCACACCTTCTGGACACCGGCGCTGCCGGCGCCTGTCGGAAAGCACACGCGTTGGCCGCAGGTGCGCGGGATACGCTCGCCGCCGGCCACGGGCGGGACCTCGCACGGGCACTCGCTCGTCGGAGCGTCGGTGCACGCCCCGCGACGGCAGCCCCCCTCGCAGATCTTCCACTCGATCGGGATCTGCCCCGCGCCCGGGCACTCGTACAGGGCCGCGGGCTCGCCGTTCACGACGTCCGCGCCGCAGAAGGTGCCCGCGCCGGTGCACGAGAGATCACCGCACATGTTCCCCGGGAAGCTTCGCCAGTTGTCGCTCACGCCGAGGTCGACGCAGTGATAGGCGATGAGGTCGCGCCCGCACACGAAGGTGTCGCATGCGGTGCCCTCGGGCGGGATCGGCGCGCCGTTGTAGTAGAAGCCGTCGCGGCACTCGCACGCGTCGTCGCTCGCCTGCGGGCCCAGGGGCGGCGGCGCGACGGCGGGCGACGGCGGCTCCCGGCCGCAGCCCATTCCAGCGAGCATCCCGGCGGACAGCAGCGCGGCGAGCACGACGAAGAGGCGCGCCGCCGGCACGTCCCTGAGGCGCCGGCGGACAGGACCACGGTGCGACGAATTGCCCTCGACGACAGGTTGCATGCGCTGTGTCTCCCGGTGCCTGTGCAGCTCACTTCGCGATCTTGCGGACGTCCCCGGCCCGGGTGGCCCAGTAGACGAACGCCTCGTCGACAGCGATCGCGATCGCGTCGAGCTGGCCGACGGCGAGCGTTGTCACGTCGCCGCCGGCCTTCGGGACCTTGCGGATCGAGCCGACGCGGTTGACCCAGTAGACAGCGCCGCTGCCCTCGGGATCGACGGCGACGCCGGCGGGGCTCGGCTGGTCGTCGGCGAGCACCACCAGGTCGGAGCCGTCCTTGGCGAGCCGGAACAGGAAGCCGTTCGGGCTGCTCCAGAAGAGGTGGCCTGCGTCGGCGGCGAGGTAGCGCGGCGTGAGGTTCGTCGTGTCGACGACCTGGCCCGACGCGATCTGGCGCCGCTCCGTGCCGTCCTTGCGGAGCTTCACGATCGTGCCGTCGGTCCGGGCCCAGTAGAGGTGCTCGGCGTCGCCCGCGAGCGCCCCCCCG
Organism: Sorangium sp. So ce176; assembly: GCF_051519835.1. NCBI lineage: Bacteria > Pseudomonadati > Myxococcota > Polyangiales > Polyangiaceae > Sorangium > Sorangium sp. So ce176. Next base: position 4,690,074 of record NZ_CP150371.1, on the reverse strand, counting down.
GGCTCGGAGAAGACGCCCGTGATCTCCTGGGCGCTCTGCCCGCTCGCGAGGGCGTCGACGCGGTAGATCCCGCCCTGCGAGAGGGAGGTGAACCAGACGTCGCTGCCGTCGGTGACGACGGCCCAGGGATCAGGGACGGAGCTGGTGAGCGGGATCGCGGCGGCGCCGGACGAGGGGTACCGGAGCACGCCGGACGAGCCGGTGACGACGGCGTCGGCGCCGATGAGGGCGACGTCCTCGAAGCGATCGGCGCTGCAGCCGCCGACCCCGGGGGGCGCCGCGGTGGCGAGGCACGTCGCGCCGCCGGCGAGCTTGCCGATGCGGACAGCGATACCGCCGGCGGGCTGGAAGCCGACCAGGTAGAGGGCGCTGTCGTCGAGGACGAGGGCCGAAGGCACAGCGAGGCCCGAGGCGAGCGACGTGGCGCCGGGGCCGCACGCGCCGGCGTCGCAGAGGCCGCCCGCGCAGTCGTTGCCGCACGCGCCGCAGTTGTACGGATCCGAGGCGAGCGCGACCTCGCAGCCGGTGAGGGGGTCGCCGTCGCAGTCGGCGTACCCGGCGTCGCACGCGACAGCGCAGGCGCCCGCCGCGCAGGTGGCCGCGGCGTGACGCGCGCTGCAGACGTTGCCGCACGAGCCGCAGTTGTCCACGTCGCTCCGGACATCCGCCTCACAGCCGTTCGCGGGGTCGCCGTCGCAGTCGTCGTGGCCGAGGTCGCAGGCGAGCGAGCACGTGCCGGCCGCGCACGACGGCGTCGCGTGCTGGTCACCGCAGACATTGCCGCAGAACCCGCAGTTGTTCACGTCGCTCGATACGTCGTCGCAGCCGCCGTCGCCGCCCCCGGCGCCGCCCCCGTCGAGGCAGAGGCCGAACGCGCGGATCGAGCTGGTGAACGCCTCGCAGCGGGCATGGATGCCGGAGATCGCGGCCAGATCGCACGGGTAGGCGAGCTCCGGTTCGAGCGTCCCGCAGCATGTATCGAGCAGCGCCTCGCACGGGGCCGCGCTGAACGGCTCGTCCTCGGCGTACCTCGGACACCGGCCCGCGTCGGCCGCGCCGCCCAGGTAGTCGAGGCACTGCGCGGCGTCCGACGCCTCGGCGAGGGCGGCGCAGCGCTCGCGCGCCCCCTCCGGGAGCGAGGGACAGCAACGCTCCGACAGGTAATCGCAGCTCTCGGCCGCAGGATCGACGTCGGCGCAAAATCCGTTGTCCCTGGCTTCGCTCTCCAGGAACCGATGACAGATCTGCTCGTTGCCGCGAAAGCCTGTCGCGTGACAGGCTTCCCTGAGCTGCGCCGGCAGCGAGGCGCAGCACTCGTTGAGCAGGCCGGCGCAGCTCGGGCCATGAGGGACGACCCCCGGAGCGCCGCCGGCGCCCGCGCCGGTGCAGAGATCGGCGGCGTTGGCGCCCGCGAGGAAATCGTCGCACGCGGCGTCGTTCTCCTGGCTCACGGCGGCGTCGCAGCCCGCGAGGAGCTCGGCGGGGAGCGCGGGGCAGCACGCTTCGCCCAGGTGCGCGCACCCTGGTCGAGGGCCGCCCGCCACGGGAGCGCACGCGCCGAGCGCGGTGCCTTCCTCGTTGCACTGCTGCGCGCCGAGCGCCCCGTCGGGGAGGAAACAGGCGGACAGGACGCCTGGAGGACAGATGGCGTCGTCGCCGCAACCGGCCCCGAGCAAGGCGAGCGCGAGGAGGTGAGCGACGCCGAGGCGCGAATCGAGGCGAAGCGTGGCCATGAGAAGAGAACGCTACCGCGCGCCGAAGAGGGCGAGAAGCCAGGAAGAACATCGCTGTTCTCGCCACGTCTCCGCGGGGACGCCGCCTACCGTCGATCGAACTGGTACCTCGCCCGCTCGGCGCCCTCGATCTCCACAACGACGCGCTTCGGGCCGAGCCGCGCGACGGCGTGCGCGGCCGCGGGGCGGCCCGGCGCGTCGTCGTCGAGGTTCTCGATCAGGCTCTGGAGCGTCACGTACGGGATACCGCGGATCACGTCGAGGTGGTTCCAGTGCAGGTGGCCGTTGAACACGGCCAGCACGCCGTGCTCCTCGAAGAGCTTCCGCATCGCGCGCCGCTCGCGCACGAGGCAGATGTGCGGGCTCCCCTCGAACCAGCGGTTGCCCCGGAGATCCTGATCGGCCGCGCTGTGGTGCATCAGCACGACCTTCGGCAGCGGCGACGCCGCGAGATCCTCGGCGAGCCAGGCGAGCTGCTCCTGCCCCAGCGAGACGTCGTGATCCTTGCGCTCGCGCGTGTGGAGGACCGTGAAGTGGAAGCCGCCGCGGTCGAAGGCGTAGTGGAGCCGCGTCACCTCGGGCCTGCCCCAGGCGGACAGGAGATCGGCCTCGCTCAGGTGGATGACGTCGTGGTTGCCGGCGACGTGAAAGAGCTCGGCCTTCACGCCGCGGAGCGCGGCCATGCACTCGCCGTAGCGCGCCCTGTCGGCCTCGGGTCCCTCGTCCTCGATGTCGTCGCCCAGGTTCACGACGAGATCGGGCCGCGTGACCTCGTTCATCCGCTCCACGAAGGCCCGCGTGAGCGCGGGCGCCTCGCCCGTGAGCTTGCGCAGCTTGCCCCCGAACGACGCCTGCGGGCCGAAGTGCAGGTCCGAGACGAACGCGACGACGAGCTCCATGCCCGCGTCGCCGCTCAGCTCGACTTCGCGCCGGGCTCCGGCGCCGCCTTGGAGCCGCCCAGGCACGCCGGAGAGCGGAAGTCCGCGCCGCCCTGCCGCTCCCACTCGTCCGGCGTCATCGCGCGGATCGTCAGGGCGTGCAGCCCGGCGCCGAACTCCTCGCGCACGATGGCGTTGACGCGCCGGTGGCGGTCGAGGGGGCTCAGGCCCCGGAACGCCTCGCTCACCACGAGCACCTTGAAGTGGGTCTCCGAGCCCGCCGGCACGCTGTGCATGCGGCTCTCGTTCTCCACATCGAGGTGCACCGGATCGAGCGCGTGAACGAGCTTGCTCTGGATCGACTCCTGCCTCGTCGTCATGGCGGGCGAAGCTTAGCCTCCGCCGCGCCGCCGGTCACCCGGTGAGCGCCTCCCGGGGGCGCGCGGCGGCGCGCTCCCGCCCGCGGGGGAGCAGGCGCAGGGGACCTTGGCGGACGAAGAGATTGCCCGGCGCCACGCCAACGGATAAACCGCGCGGCATGGCATCCCCGATGGTTGCGCGCCTCGCGCTCGTCCTCGCCGCCGGTCTCGCCGTCGCTGCCGGCTGCAGCGACGAGGAGACTGCGAGCGCCCCCGGCCCGACCGGAACGCCCGAGATCGCGATCGTGAGCCCGAAGGACGGCGCGTGCGTCGCCATCGGGGCGCCTTCGGCCGACCCTTCGGCCGGCGAGCCGACGATTCCGATCCACGTCGGCATCTCGCAGCTCCTCCTCCGCCCGCCGGGCACCTGCGGGACGTACTCGCAGTGCGGGCACCTGGTGCTCAGCCTCGACGGCGAGGAGAACAGCGCCGGGGCCGGCCGCGTGATCGACGTGCGCCTCGGCCAGCTCGATGCCGAGGAGCGCCATGGCGAGCACACGATCACCGTCGCCGTCGTGAGCGACACGGGCGAGCCGATCCTCGGGGGCGAGAACAGGCAGGAGCCGCTCACCCGAAGCCTGTCGCTGACGATCGCCGCGTCGTGCGGAGACGGCAGCGGTGGCGGCGGCTCGGGCGGCGATGGTGGCTCGGGCGGCGCCGGTGGATCGAGCGGCGCCGGTGGCTCGGGCGGCGATGGCGGCTCGGGCGGCGTGGGAGGCTCGGGCGGTTCTGGTGGGTCCGGCGGCGCTGGTGGCTCGGGCGGCGATGGCGGCTCGGACGGCGCCGGTGGCTCGGGCGGCGATGGCGGCTCGGGCGGTTCTGGTGGATCCGGCGACTGAGCCGAACGCCCGGGGACGCGCTCTCCGGGCGCCTCTCTCGTCCTGAGCACCGCTCCAGGCCGGCGCCCTGCGCGGCCGAGCGTCACTTCTCCTGCGGGTCGGATCGCGGCAGGCCGCGCTCGTCGAACAGGAGCGCGATGTCGACGTGGAACTGCGCCCTGCGCGAGGACGGCGGCGCGCTGCGCGAGCTCGGCGGCGGCGGCGTGGGGTAGAGCCCGCGCGCCTCCTCGCCCGGCGCGCCTGGGGCCGGCGCCTCTCGCGGCGAGGGCACCTCGGCCGGCGGCACGCCCGCGGCCTCGTACCGTGGCTGCGCTGCCCCCCGCTGCGAGAGGGGCACCGGCGTCTGCCGCCGCGCCCCCGGGGCCGCAGGTCGCGACGACGGCGCCAGCGTCTCCCGCCGAAGCGGCGCCGCGGCCGCCTGCGCCTCCCGCCGCGAGCTCGGCGCCCCCGGCCACGACGACGGCGCCGCAGGTCGCGACGACGGCGTCCCCGGCCACGACGACGGCGCCGCAGGTCGCGACGACGGCGTCCCCGGCCACGACGACGGCGTCCCCGGCCACGACGACGGCGCCGCAGGTCGCGACGACGGCGCCCTCGGCCACGACGACGGCGCCAGCATCTCCCGTCGCGCGCCCGTCGCCGCCGCCTGCGCCTCGTGCCGCGGATACCCCCCGGCCCGCTGCGTGATCGGCGCCGGCGTATCTCGCCGCGCATACGGCGCCGCGGGCGGCATCTCCCGCGCCGGATACCCCCCGACCGGCTGTGAGCCCGCCACCGGCGTATCCCGCCGCAGCGACGCCCGCGCCGGCGGCTGCGGCGGCACCGGCGTATCCCGCGGCGCGTGCGCCACGCCGGCCGGCGCCGGCGGGTCGCGCCGTGGTCGCGACGAGGACGGCCCCGCCCCGAACCCCGACATGACCCCGATCCGCTCCGATCGCGGCGTCGCCGCCTCCGCCGGCCGCTGCGCGGACACCGCGGTCGCCACGCGCTCGCGGTACGCGTGCTCCTGCGCGCCCGCGCTCCGCGGCCCCGAGCGCGGCAGCGGCGTCGCCTCGGCGTCGCGCCGCGACGACGCGTCCGCCGTCATCCTGCCGATGCTCCACCGCTCGGAGCGCGGCCCGGAGGCGCCGTCGTCCGCCGGCATCAGCGAGTAGCGCCCCGGCGTGAGCTGCCTCGTGCGCTGCTTGCGGCTCTCGCGCGACGCCGTCGTCAGCATCGCCCCGAGCTCGTCATCCGTCAGCGCCTCGTCGACGCGGACGAGCGTGCTGAGCACCTCGCGCGCGATGTCCTCGAACGCCTCCGGCGAGAGCGCATAGGTCGACGACGTGACAACGATGGCCACCGGCCTTCGCTCCTCCGCGAGCGCCGCGGCCATCGAGACCGGACACGCCTTGACGATGATCCCGACATCCATCGCCGCCGCCTGGCAGCGCTCGAGCAGCGCCTGATCGCCGCCGATGAGAAGGGCCGTCGGGATCTGGGCGCGAAGCGTGGCGTCAGAAATTCGCGGCATCGGTCCAAGGATCCTAACCTCCCTGCCCCAAACAGAGGTCAGGAAAATCCTGTCATCGGACATTCCCCGTCATGTCTGGACAGCGAGCTCAACGATGTCGGGCGCCACACGCCGCCGGATCACCCTACGGATGCGTAGGTGCGGTGGGTAACTCCGCGAGGTGGCAAGCAGCCCAGTGTCCGGGACGTCGCTCTTCCAGCAGAGGCGCCTCGATGCTGCACCGCTCCATCGCATAAGGACAGCGGGTGTGAAAATGGCACCCCGAGGGCGGGTTCAGCGGACTCGGCACCTCCCCGACCAGCGTCAAGCGGCGCCGCTTGCGCTCCACGTCGGGATCGGGGACCGGGATCGCCGAGAGCAGCGCCTGCGTATACGGATGCTGCGGTGAGCGGAACAGCGCGTCGGGTCGAGCGCGCTCGACGATCCGACCGAGGTACATCACCGCGATCTCGCTTGACAGGTGGCGGACCACCGCGAGGTCGTGCGCCACGAACACGTACGTGAGCGAGAGCTCGCGCTGGAGGGAGGCGAGCAGGTTGACGATCTGCGCCTGGATGCTCACGTCGAGCGCGCTGACCGGCTCGTCCGCGATCACGAGTTTCGGGTTCAGGGCGAGCGCGCGGGCGATGCCGATCCGCTGCCGCTGGCCGCCGGAGAACTCGTGCGGGTAGCGCCGCATGTACGACGACGAGAGCCCCACCATCTCCATCAGGCGCGCCACCTCGCGGAGCGCCTCGTCGCGCGACCCCACGAGATCGTGGGTGAAGAGCGGCTCGGCGACGAGGTCGTGGACCGTCATGCGCGGGTTCAGGCTCGCGTACGGGTCCTGGAAGATCATCTGCATCTCGCGGCGCGCCTTGCGCAGGGCGCGCGGGTCGAGCGTCAGGATCTCCCGGCCGCCGATCTTCACGCTCCCCGACGTCGGCGGCACGAGGCGGAGGATCCCCCGCCCCGTCGTCGACTTGCCGCAGCCGGACTCGCCGACGAGGCCCAGCGTCGCGCCGCGATCGACGTCGAACGAGACGCCGTCGACAGCGCGCACCGTGCCTACCTGCCGCTGGAGCAGGCCGCGGCGCACAGGGAAGTGGATCTTGAGATCGCGCACCGACAGCAGCGGGGCGCCCCGGGGCGCGGGGGTGGCGGCGGCGGTGGTCATGGCGCTCCTCCGGAGACGTCCTCGACGTGGCACCGCACGACGTGCAGCGCCCTCCTGTCGCCCTCGCCCGAGACGACGCGCGGCAGCGGCGCCTCCTCCCGGCACACGGCGACAGCGTGCGCGCAGCGCGGGTGGAACGGGCAGCCCGGCGGCAGGCGCGCAAGCGACGGCGGCATCCCGGGGATGGGGACGAGATCCGCGCCGCGCGCGTCGTCGAGCCGCGGGATCGAGCGCGACAGGCCGATCGTGTACGGGTGCCTCGGGGCGTGGAAGATCGCGCCGACCGGTCCCTCCTCGACGATGCGCCCGGCGTACATGACAGCGACGCGGTCGGCCATCTTCGCGACGACGCCGAGGTCGTGCGTGATGAGCAGGACGGCCGCGCCGAGCGCCTCCTTGCGCTCGCGGATGAGGTCGAGGATCTGCGCCTGGATCGTGACGTCGAGCGCCGTCGTCGGCTCGTCCGCGATGAGCAGGTCGGGGTCGCAGAGCAGCGCCATCGCGATCATCACGCGCTGCCGCATCCCGCCCGAGAGCTGGTGCGGGTAGTCGTCGATCCGCGACGCCGCCGCGGGGATGCCCACCGCCTGGAGGATCTCGACGCTGCGCCGGCGGGCCTCGGCGCGCGCCATCCCGCGGTGCAGCTCCAGCACCTCGATGAGCTGCTCGCTCACCCGCAGGTACGGGTTCAGCGACGTCATCGGGTCCTGGAAGATCATCGCGATCCGGTCGCCGCGGATGCGCTCCATCCGCGCCTCGCTCGCCCCGGCGAGGTCCTCGACGATGCCCCGCTCGGACTCGAGCAGGATCTGGCCGCCGACGATCCGGCCCGGCGGATCGGGGATGAGCCGCAGGAGCGACAGGCTCGTGACGCTCTTGCCCGAGCCGGACTCGCCGACGATCCCGAGCACCTCGCCGCGGTCGACGCTGAAGGAGATGCCGTCGACGGCGCGGACCACCCCTTCCTCGGTGAAGAAGTGGGTCTTCAGGTTCTTGACCTCGATCAGCATGGTTCGTCTGGGCGCGCGCGCGGCGTGGATCGGCGCGGCCCTTCAGTCCTTTCGGATGCGTGGATCGAGGGCGTCGCGGAGCCCGTCGCCGAGGAAGTTGAAGCAGATCAGCGTGAGCGCCAGCATGAGCGCCGGGAAGATGAGCTGCCAGGGGTAGAGGTCCATCGCGTCGGCGCCCGTGGACGCGAGCAGCCCCCAGCTCGAGAGCGGCTCCTGCGTGCCGAGGCCGAGGAAGCTGAGGAACGCCTCGGTCATCATCACCTCGGGGATCGTCAGCGTCGTGTAGACGATGATCGGGCCGAGCGCGTTCGGCACGAGGTGCCGGAAGATCAGCGCGGCGTGGCCGACGCCGATCGAGCGCGCCGACTCGATGAACGGCTGGCCGCGCAGCGCGATCACCTGGCCGCGGACGATGCGGGCCATCGTGAGCCACGAGATGCCGCCGAGCGCCCCGAAGACGACGACGATCTGGAAGATGGGGAAATAGCTCGGGTCGGACGGGTCCTTGACGGCGAGGCCGAGCACGGCCTTCCAGGCGCGGTAGAGGACGGTCTGGTCGTTCGCGAAGAAGACCATGAGCAGGATGACCAGGATGAGGAACGGGAACGTGTAGAGCACGTCCACGATGCGCATCATGATCGCGTCGACCTTGCCGCCGAAGTAGCCGGCGACGCCGCCCCAGCTCACGCCGATGACGAAGCTCACGAGCGTGGCGACGACGCCGACGGCGAACGAGATGCGCCCGCCGAAGAAGACGCGCGCCATCATGTCGCGGCCGAAGTAGTCGGTGCCCATCCAGTGGTCGAGCGACGGCGGCTGCGCGCCGAGCTTGAGGTCGGCCTTGTCGTACTGGTAGCTCGAGAGCTCGGGGACGAGGACGCAGGCGACGACCATCGCGACGAGCACGACGCCGCAGACGACAGCCGCGCGGTTCTTGCGGAGCCTCCGCCACGCGTCGCGCCCGAGGCTCGACCCCTGCTCGAGCGCGTCGAGCCGCAGCGGGCCGGCCGGGCGCGGCGCGGCGCCGCCGGGGACGGCGGGCAGGTCGCCCGGGGCCGCGGGCGAGGCGCCCGCCTCGGCGGGCTCGGCGGCGGGCGGCGGAGGGGCGGCGGGGGGCATGGTCAGCGCAGCTCCACGCGCGGGTCGATGAAGGCGTACGCCACGTCGACGACAGCGTTGAAGAGCATGAGCAGGAAGCCGTAGACGAGCATGACCCCCATCACGAGGTTGTAGTCGCGGTTCGTGGCCGCCTCGACGAAGTAGCGGCCCATGCCGGGGATGTTGAAGATCTTCTCGACGACGAGGGAGCCGACGAGCAGGCCGCTGAAGCCGGGGCCGAGGAAGCTCACGACCGGGAGCAGCCCGCCCCGGAGCGCGTGCTTCAGGACGACCTTGCGCTCCGAGAGCCCCTTGGCGCGCGCGGTGCGGATGAAGTCCGAGCGGATCACCTCGAGCATCCCGCCGCGCGTGAGCCGGGCGATGTAGGCGGCGACGGGGAGCCCGGCGCAGATGATCGGGAGCACCATGTGCCGCCACGTCTCCCACCGGGCCACCGGGAACCAGTACAGCTTGAGCGAGAAGACGAGGATCAGCAGCGGCGCGAGCACGTACCGCGGCACGCTGAGGCCGACCATGGCCACCGCCATGGCCGCGGTGTCCTTCCATGTGTTCTGGCGGATCGCCCCGATGATGCCGAGCGGGATGCCCACCGCGAGGGCGAACAGCATCGCCCAGAACCCGAGCTGCATGGACACCGGCAGGCTGAGCGCGATGATCTCGTTGACGGTGCGGTTCGGGTATTTGAACGTCGGTCCCAGGTCGCCTTTGGTGACGAGCGCAAGGAGCCAGTCGCCATACTGCTTCAGCACCGGGTCGTTCAGGTGGTACTTGGCGTCGAGCTGCCGCTGGACCTCGACGGGCACGGCCCGCTCCTGATCGAACGGCCCGCCCGGCACGATGCGCACCAGGATGAAGACCAGGGTGGCGACGAGGAAGAGCGTGGGGATGATGGAGAGCAGCCGCTTGATCGCGTAGGTGCTCACGGCGCGCAGCCCCCTGGCCGTCGAGCCGCGTCGCTCCCCGCTTCATCCCGCCGTCTTCCGTGGATCCCGAGCGATGTCACGAGGTGACCTCCGTGATGCCGTCCTTCATCCGCGCCTGTTCACGGCTGCCGCTTGAGCTTGCCCTGATCGCGGAGCTTGACCAGATCGGCGTAGCCACCTTCGAGGACGCCGTCGACGAACACCATGGGGAACGTCGGGAAGCCGGCCCACAGCTTGAGAGCGAGCCGCTCCTTCCACTTCGAGAGGTAACTCCCGTACTCGAGGTAGGTGTACTTGACGCCCTCTTGGTCGAGCAGCCGCCGCGCCTTCTTCACGAACGGATTCTGGGCCATTCCGACAACCACCACCGGGTCGCGGCTCACCGCGGCCGCGGCCTCGTCGACGACCGCGCGATGGAAGCCGGCGATCTGAGACTTCACCGCCTCGGACATCTTCTCGGGAGCAAGCGTGGGACGTTCGGCCATTGTGTGTGTACCTCCGCGCCGGCAGCCTAGCGGCGCGGAGGCGGCGCGGTCAACGATGGGATCGAGGCGGCGCCGCTGACGTCAGGAGACACCCGGAATCTGATCTCCTGGCGTCGTGACAATCCACACTTCTTACTTCGTGATGGCGTCTTTGCGCCCCTGCGTCTTTGCGTTGAGAGTTCTTCGCTTCTCGACGCCCCGGCGGCTCGCCCCCTGCCCGTCCGCCCCCCGCGCTACGGGATGAGCAGCACCTTCCCCGTCGTCGCCCGCCCGGCGAGCGCGCGGTGCGCCTCGGCGGCCTCGGCGAGCGGGTACGTCGCGCCGATCGCGATCGTGAGCTCGCCGCGGGCGATCGCGCCGAGCACGTCGGCGGCGCGATCGAGCAGCTCCTCGCGCGTCGCTGTGTAGTGCCCGAGGCTCGGGCGCGTGAGGTAGAGCGAGCCCTTCTGGTTCAGGATCTGCGGGTCGAACGAGGACACCGGACCGCTCGACTGGCCGAAGAGCACCAGCATGCCGCGCGGGCGCAGCGCGCCAAGGCTCTTCGCGAACGTGTCGCGCCCGACGCCGTCGTAGACGACGTCGACGCCGGCGCCGCCCGTGAGCCGGCGCGCCTCGGCCTCGAAGTCGGCCTGCGTGTACAGGATCACCTCGTCGGCGCCGGCCCCGCGCGCGAGCCGCGCCTTCTCCTCGGTCGAGGTGGTGCCGATCACGCGCGCGCCGAGCCGCTTCGCCATCTGGCAGAGGAGCAGCCCGACCCCGCCCGCGGCCGCGTGCACGAGGCACGTGTGGCCCGGCCCGAGCGGGAACGTGGAGCGCGCGAGGTACTGCGCGGTGATGCCCTGGAGCATCGCGGCCGCGGCCTGCTTCGCGCCGACGCCCGCGGGCACGGGGACGAGCTTGGCGACAGGGACGCGGACGTGCGTGGCGTACGAGCCGGGGCCGCCGGTCCACGCGACCTCGTCCCCTTCCCTCACCTCGGTGACGCCGGGCCCCACGGCCTCGACGCGCCCCGCGCCCTCGAGCCCGAGCGGGATGGGCGGATCCATCTTGTACTGGCCGCTCCGGTGGTAGATGTCGATGAAGTTCACCCCCGCGGCCTCGACGCGGACCACGGCTTCACCGGGGCCCGGCGCGGGCGTCGGGTGCTCCTCGAGCTTCATCACCTCGGGACCACCGGCGGATTTCGGACGGATCGCGAGCATGCCGCCCATGTTGTCGAGCCGACGCGGGCCGTCAAGCGAGCGGCGCACGCATCGCCGCGCATCGACCCCATTGCTGTCCACCGGGCGCCGTGGATGATGCGCTCATGTCCGCTCCCAATCCTTCCGAGTCGCCCACCCAGCACAACGCCTCTGGAGCCTCGCCCGCCCTGTCCGCCGCGGCGGCGCCGCCCGGCGCGGCAGCCTCAGCCGCCTCCGCGCCTCCGCCGGCCGCCTCGGCCGGCGCCGGCCCGGCGGGCACCACGGCCGCGCCGTTTCCCGCGGACTTCCTGTGGGGCACCGCCACCGCGGCCTACCAGATCGAGGGCGCCGCCACCGAGGACGGCCGGGGCCCGTCGGTGTGGGATGTCTTCTCGAACACCCCCGGGAAGGTATTCGAGGGCCACACTGGGAACGTCGCCTGCGACCACTACCACCGTTACAAGGACGACATCGCGCTGCTCGCGGAGCTCGGGGTCAAGAGCTACCGCTTCAGCGTCTCGTGGACGCGGGTCCTCCCGGAGGGCACGGGCAAGGTCAACGCGAAGGGGCTCGACTTCTACGATCGCCTCGTCGACGAGCTGCTCCGCCACGGCATCGTGCCGATGTGCACGCTGTTCCACTGGGACTTCCCCCAGGCGCTCCAGGATCGCGGCGGCTTCCTCCAGCGCGACGTCGCCGAGTGGTTCGCCGACTACACGACCCTCGTCGCCGAGCGGCTCGGCGATCGCGTGCCCTGGTGGGTGACGCAGAACGAGCCGCAGGCCTTCATCGGCAACGCGCTCCTCGACGGGCACTTCGCGCCCGGGCTCAAGCTCCCGTACCGGGAGTACCTGACCGCCGCCCACAACCAGATGCGCGCCCACGGCAAGCAGGTGGACGCCCTGCGCGCCGCGGCCAGGGGGGCGAAGGTCGGGTACGTGCTCGCGACCCAGGTCCAGCGCCCGGCGACGGAGGACCCGGGCGACATCGAGGCCGCGCGCGAGGCCATCTTCTCGGTGTACGAGCGGCACCCGTGGAACAACGCCTGGTGGATCGCCCCGGTGCTCGAGGGGCGGTATCCGGAGAGCGGCCTCCAGCTCTTTGGCAACGACGTCCCCGACTTCCCCGCCAGCGACTTCGACGAGATCAAGCGGCCGCTCGACTACCTCGGCCTCAACATGTACACGTCGGGCACGTGGCGGCGGGGCAAGGACGGCAAGCCCGAGCGCGTCACCTCCCCGCCCGGCTACCCGCGCGCGACGCTCGACTGGCTGCAGGTGGTGCCCAGCACGCTGTACTGGGGCTCGAGGTTCTTCTGGGAGCGCTACAAGCTGCCCATCGGGATCACCGAGCACGGCACCTCCACGCGAGATCAGGTCTTCCTCGACGGCAAGGTGCACGACCCGCAGCGCATCGACCTCATGCACAGGTACCTGCTCGGCCTGGCGCGGGCGGTGAAGGAGGGAGTCCCGGTGATGGGGTACTGGGCCTGGTCGCTGCTCGACAACTTCGAGTGGGCCGAGGGCTACAAGGAGCGCTTCGGGCTTGTCTACGTCGACTACCAGACCCAGCGCCGCATCCCGAAGGACTCGTTCGCCTGGTACAAGCAGGTCATCGCGACCGGCGGCCGGTCGCTCCTCGGGCCGACAGCCGTCGCCTGGGACAACGTGACAGGTTGAGCCGCGGCGGCCCGCGGCCCGGCGGAGACACCGGGCCGCGGTGGCCTCCTCGCGCGCAGCGCGAGGGACCGCGCAGCGCCCTGACGCCGCGACGACCCCGCGGCGCGCGGGCACGCTGGGCCATGCTGCCTGAGCGCCGACACTGCGGCGCATATCGCACAACGTCTGTCATCGTCGTGCGCCGCATCGTCGCTGGCACCGCGGACGCGGCCGACTGCCTGGTTCACAGCGAGGGTATCGCCGCGGGGGCCCGTCTCCTGCGCGCAAACGCTCTGCGGTCGGGGTGCGAATCGGCTAGTCTCTGCCTCTTTGCGCGTGCGCGCGCCCGCGCACAGGCGCTCACAAAGGACACGAGATATGGCTCTGCGCAACGTTGTAGTCACGATCACCGCGACAGGCGTGATGTTCCTCGCCGCGTGCGACCCCGGCGAGCCTCCTCCGGCCGGCGGCTCGGGCGGATCCGGCGGCTCGGGCGGGTCCGGCGGCTCGGGCGGCGCGGCCGAGCCGCAGTGCGGTGCGCCGTCCGGCGGCCCGACCCTCCACGAGGGCGATCTCGACGAGAGCGAGACCTGGACAGCGGAGGGCAGCCCGCACATCGTGGGTTTCCCTGTCCGCCTCCGGGCGGGCGTGACGCTCACGATCGAGCCCTGCGCCGAGGTGCTGCTCGAGGAGGACACGGGCATCTCCGTGATGGACGAGGGCGCCGAGCTGCGGGCCGAGGGCACGGAGGCGCGGCCCATCGCGTTCCGCGGCAGCGAGGGCGCCCGCTGGAACGACGTGCACGTCGCCTGGCCGGGCAAGGCGACCCTCCGGCACGTGGCTCTCGAGGGCGGCGGCGGCGATCGCTTCCACGCGAACGCGACGCTCTCCGCCTACGGCGGCTCCGTGACCCCGGCGGCGCCGGCGCTGCTCGTCGATCACGTGACGGTGCGCGGGTCGCTCGGCGCCGGGGTCCTCCTGCTGCGGGCGTCGTCGTTCGCCGAGGGCTCGACGGACCTCGTGATCACCGAGAGCGGCAGCGACGAGCACCCGTATCCGCTGGAGCTCGGCGAGCAGGCGCTCGGCTCGATCCCGGTCGGCGTGTACACGGGCAACCGGAAGGACGAGATCCTGATCCAGGACGAGGGCGCCAATCAGGCCTCCGGGCTGCAACAGGACACGACCCTGCGCGACCACGGCGTGCCCTACCATTTCGGGGACTGGCGCGACGCCCGGTTCAACATCGGCGCCGGCGGCGAGGGCGCGCCCTTGACGACGCTCACCATCGAGCCCGGCGTCACCATCCGCTTCGAGCCCGGCAACTTCTTTCAGATCGAGCACTTCACCGGCGAGTTCGCGGCGAGCGGCGCCCTCCGCGCCCTGGGCACGCCGGAGCGGCCCATCGTCTTCACCTCGGCCGCGGAGAGCCCGGCCCCCGGCGACTGGGGCGGGCTCTGGTACGGCGGCATCCCGCGCGAAGAGAACGTCCTCAAGAACGTCATCATCGAGTACGCCGGCTACGATTGCGGCTGCATCCTGCTCTCGTGCAACGATCTCTCGACGTTCAACGGCGCCGTCATCTTCAGCCAGCCGCCGAGCAGCGCGTTCCTCCAGGGATCGACGATCCGCCACGTCGCCGGCCACGGCGTCACCCGCGGCTGGAACGGCACCGCGGGCCCCGATTTCGTCACCGGAAACACCTTCGAGGACGTGAGCGGCTGCGAGCAGACGCGGCCCTGGGTCGAGGGCCAGTCATGCCCGGATCCGAAGCCCCCCTGTCCGGAGGGCTGAGCGCGGGCAGCGCGGGCCGCCGGGCCTCAGCGCGGGACCTCGACGGGCACGAAGCACGAGATGTTGGTCTCGATGTGGAAGTTCGACCCGTCGGTGTGGCGCTCCGCGTGGAAGATATCCATCGAGTACGTGTTGCCCGGAGAGATGCCCAGGTAGTTGGCCTGTGCATCGAAGTCGATGACGCCGGACTCGGGCCCGTGCATGCTGCCGAGGTCGAGGGCGAGCTTGCCATTGATGAAGATCCACATGTCGTCGTCGCCCCGGAAGCTGAACTCCTGGCCGGCGACGTAGCCGAACTTGAGGTGGATCTCGGTGGTGAAGAGGAAGTTCTGGTTCTTGCCGTTGGGGGGGTTGATCCCGAACCCCTCCTCCGGCGCGAGCGGGAAGAAATCCGTGCTGTCGAAGACGTACCGACCCGAGCCGGCCGGCGTCTCCTCGAGCTCGATCTGCTTGGGGAAGGTCATGTTCACGCCGGGGACGTCGCGGTACCACTGGTCGAACGACGCCTTGCTCGTGATGACGACCTGGTTCGGGTTCCCGCCCCCGCAGTCGAGCGGGGTCTGCAGGTCTGCCTGGCAGCCAATCGAGTCGAGGAACACCGGCTTGCTCTCGGCGTCGAGCGCCGGCTCGACGAGCTTGCGGCGAACCACGTCGCCCCGGAAGGCCATCTCGAAGTCGGGGTGCGAGTCGTTGAAGTCGCGGTAGAGGACATCGAGCGTGCTCTTGCACTCGCTCCCTCCGCCGGCGCCGCCGGCCCCGACGACCACGTTGCCCCCCGAGATGCTCCCGATGTCGTCGCCGCTCGAGCTGCTGCTCACCGGCGAGGGCGTCCCGCTGCTGCCGCCCGTTGTCGTCCCGCCGCCGGAGCCGGCGGTCGAGTTGCCATTGTTATCGTTCGACCCCGAAGAACAGGCCAGGGCAGCGATGGCGAAGGTCACAAGAAAGAGAGAACGAGGGGACATAGAGCACTCCTGGGATAAAGTAGGACAACCACACCTCGTGGAGCCTGTCAACGTCACCCCTGGAATTCTACGCGAGATCTCGCGGCGCAGTCCGCTCGATCTCGTGGAGATCGCTTAATTCAGCCCGGCTGCATCGCGCCGGAATCAGCGTTGCCTCGACCGAGGTGCGTCATGCGACGCGTCGTCCTCGTGCAGGCGCTGCGCTCCACAGCCCCCGTGGCGCTATCGTGTTCTCGATGCGGGCAGCCGGGCTCAGATGAGCCGGTGTCCCCCGTCGACGTGCAGCACCTCGCCGGTGGTGAACCCGTTGCCCATCAGGAAGAGCGCGGCGTCGGCGATGTCCGCGGGCGCGCCGACGCGGCCGACAGGGAGGCGGCGCGCGTGCTGCGCGAAGCGCTGCTCCCTGGCGGCGCCCGCGATGGAGTCCCAGACCGGCGTGTCGATCCAGCCGGGCGACAGCGCGTTCACGCGCACCGGCGCGAGCTCGATGGCCAGGGCGCGCACGAGCGACATGAGCGCCCCGTTCACCGCGGCGATGACCGACCCGCCCGGCCCCGGCCGCACCGCGGCGATCCCCGTCGTGAAGACGATCGAGCCCTCCGGCTCGATCCGCGCGTGCTTGGCGACGTGGAGCGCCGCCACGAGCTTCGAGTCGATCGTGCGGCGCGCCGCGGCGATATCCATCTCGCGGATGGGCTGATAATGCCCCTGCACCGCCGTCACGACGACGTGACGCGCGGGCGGACGCTCGTCGAAGAGACGGCGCACCTCCGCCTCCTGCGTCACGTCGGCGGCGAAGGTGCGCACGCGGCGCGCCTCCCCGAGCTCGGCCGCGGCGGCGGCGAGCTTCTCGGGGGAGCGGCTCACCAGGGTCAGCGAGGCGCCGCGCGCAAGGCAGGCCCTGGCCACGCCGAGGCCGATCCCCGACGAGCCCCCGAGGATGATGATGTGCTGTTGTTCAAGGTTCATGACCGAGGCGTAGCGTCGCCGTCTCCTCCGAACCATGGGACGCTGTGGCATGCTTCATCCCATGAACGGGATGATCTCCCTCGAGGACGTGCGGCTCTTCGCGGCTGTCGCTCACCACCTGAGCTTCGTGGAGGCGGCGCGGCGCACCGGGGTGCCCACCAGCACGGTGAGCCGCCGGGTGGCGCAGCTGGAGGAGGCGCTGGGCGTGCGGCTGCTCCAGCGCACCTCGCGCCGCGTCGGCCTCACCGGCGAGGGCGCGCGGCTGTTCGAGCGCGCCGGGCCGCTGCTCGACGAGCTCGGGTCGGTGCTCGACAGGGCCGCGGACCGCGAGGACGAGCCCGCGGGCAGGCTCCGGGTGACGGCGCCCGTCATGACGGGCGCGCAGCGCATCGCGCCGGCGCTGTTCTCGTTCGCCGCCCGGCACCCGCGCCTGACCGTGGAGCTCACGCTCACCAACGCTGTCGTCTCCCTCGTCGACGAGGGCATCGATCTCGCCTTTCGCGCAGGGCCCGTTCACGACGCCGAGCTCGTGGCGCGGCGCCTGTGGTCGCTCCCGTACGCGCTGGCCGCGTCGCCGCGCCTCGTGCGCGAGGCCCTGAACGGCCGCACCCGGCTCGCCCGCGCGTCGCTCGGGTCGGTGCCCGCCGTCCTGAGCCACCAGGGCGGCGCCTGGCGCCTGCGGCGGCGGGACGGCTCCGTCGAGCAGGTCCGGCCGCGCGCGCAGTGCTGCGTCAACGATCCGCGGGTGGCCATCGCCGCGGCGGCGCAGGGGCTCGGCGTTGTCTGCGCGCCCCGCGAGGTCATCGAGCAGCAAGGCGAGGCGCTCGTCGAGCTCACCGTGACGGGGCGCACGGTCGAGCCCCGCGAGCTCTTCGCTGTGTACCCGTCGCGGCGGCAGCTCTCCTCGCGCGTGCGCCTCGCGCTCGACTGGGTGATGAAGCACGGCTGACCGCGCCGCGGCGCGCGGCCCCGGCCGTCAGGGCGCGCGCAGCTCGATCCGCTGCCAGTCGGCCGCGACATCGATCTCGACGACGCCCTCCACCACGCGGTGCGAGCGCGCCCCTGTCACGGAGCGCGGCGCGGGCACGCCGTGGACGCGGAGGGTCTCCACCTCGCGCGCGAGCGGCAGCTCGCCCTCCACGCTGCGCTCGAGCGCGAACGTGCAGCCGTCGAGGCCGCCCGAGATCCGCGTGAGGCGCGACGCGCCGTGGCCGTCGCCCTCGTCCTCGTAGAGGCGGCCGCGCACCGACTCCGCCGCGTGCACGTGCCAGGTGATCTCCTCCCAGCGCGCGCTCGTCGTGTGCATCCGCGGCGCCGTGAGCGCCACCGCGCCCCCGGCGCGCAGCCACACGGGGACGACCTCGAGCGGCGCGTCGGCGATCACGTGGCGCCCGCCCTCCTCGACGTTGCCGGCGCGATCGAGGTTCGCGAGGTCGAGCCACGCGCCGGCCGGCAGGTACGCGAGCCGCTTCGATTGCCCCGGCCGCACCACCGGCGCGACGAGCAGGTCGTCGCCGAAGAGGAACTGGTCGTAGGCGTGGAGCGCCTCGGCGTCGGCCGGCGCCGCGAAGGACAGCGGCCGCAGGACCGGGAGGCCCGTCTCCGCCGCCTCGTGCATCAGCGTGTAGAGCGTCGGCAGGAGCCTGTAGCGCCGCTCCAGCACCGCGCGCGCGAGATCGAGGAACGGCTCGCCGAAGCGCCACGGCTCCTGCGCCGGCCTGCCCCGGCCCGCGTGGTTGCGCATCAGCGGGTAGAACAGCCCGGCCTGCATCCAGCGCACGAGCAGCTCGCCGTTGGCGCGGCCGGCGAAGCCGGGGATGTCCGCGCCGACGAACGGGACGCCCGAGAGGCCGAGGCCGACAAGCATCGGGATCGACGCCTCCAGGTGCGTGAAGTTGCTGGCAAAATCGCCGGTCCACACGGCGGCGTAGCGCTGGATGCCGGCGAAGGCGGCGCGCGTGAGCACGAACGGGCGCCGCTCGGGCGCGTGGCGCGCGAGGCCATCGTAGGCGGCCCGCGACATGCCGAGCCCGTAGACGTTGTGGACCTCGAGGTGGCGCCGGGCGCCGTGGCGCGCGTCGTAGGGCAGCGTGCTGCCCTCGATGGTGCCGAGACCCGAGCTGCGCCCGCCGTTCGGCGCGGGCAGGCCCCTGTCGGGCTGGACGGAGAAGCACGCCGGCTCGTTCATGTCGTTCCAGATGCCGGCGACGCCCGCGTCGACGAACAGCTTCTGCAGATCGCCCCACCAGCGCTGCACCTCCTCGCGCGTCAGATCCGGGAAGACCGCCGGGTCGGGCCACACCTCGCCCACGAGCGTGCCGCCGCGGGAGAGCCGGACGAGGTAGTCCTTCGCGCGCGCCTCCTCGAAGACGGCGTAGCCCTCATCGGCCTTGATCGCGGGGTCGACGATCGTCACCAGCTTGACGCCCTCGGCCGCCAGCTCGCGCGCGAGCCCCGCCGGATCCGGGAAGCGCGTGCGGTCCCAGGTCCACACGCGGTAAGCGTCCATGTAGTCGATGTCGAGGTGGACGACGTCGAGCGGGAGCCCGCGCGCTCGATAGCCGCGGACAACGCCGCGCACGTCGTCCGCCGTCTCGTAGCCCCAGCGCGACTGGTGCGCGCCGAGGCTCCAGAGCGGCGGCATCGCGGGATGGCCGGTGAGCGCGGCGTAGCGCCGCAGGACGTCGGCCGGGTGCGGGCCGGTCATCAGGTAGACGTCGAGCTCGGGCCCCCGCGACTCCCAGGTGACGCGGTCCGGGTCGCTGAGGGCGATATCGACCTCCGAGCGCCACGGCTCGTCGAGGAAGAAGCCCCACGCGACCCCGCCGCGCAGCGCCACGAAGAAGGGAATCGAGACGTAGAGCGGGTCGGACTCCACGTGCGGCGGGTAAGCGTCGGTGTTCCAGAACGTGAAGCGCAGGCCGCGCTTGTCGAGCGGGCCGACCTTCTCGCCGAAGCCGAGGTACGCCTCGCCCTCCGGCGCCCCGAGCGAGATCCGGGCGCGGTATTCGTCGACGGGGAAGGCGGGCTTCACCTCGCCGGAGACGCCCTCGCAGCGCGCGAGGACGCCGCCCTGTCCGTCGCGGAAGGTCCATGTGCCCGAGGCGAGCGAGACCTCGAGAGAGGCGCCCTCGGCGCTCACGTGGAGCGTGTCCCCCTCGCGGCGCGCGGAGAGCGGCAGCGCGCCCTCGGCCACCACGGCGAAGGAGCGCTTGGGCGCCGGCTCGGGGTGCGTGAAGCCCGTCACGGCGGACGAGGGGGCGTGGCGGACGCGCAGCATGCCGGGACCTGGACAGCGGATCTCGACAGCGGCGCGGTCGCCCCAGAGGAGCACGTGAGTCGCGCCGATCGAGGCGTCGGAGAGGTGCATGCCGCGACTCTAGCCGAGCCTGCCCGCCCCCGCCAAGCCGAGGGCGCGTCGCTGCATCCATGTTGTCGTGAATCGCTGTCTTGCCGCGATTAGCCGGTAGTCGGGGGGTCCCGGTCAGCGTCGCGTCGCAGCAGCCGCTCGGCGGCGAGGAAGCCGAGCGGGACGAGCGAGAGGCCGAGAACGCGGAGCAGGCTCCTCGTCGAGGCCGCTCGTTCGAAATACGCCCGAGACGCGACCGAGAGCAGCACGAGAAAGAGCAGACCGTGAACGGTTCCGGCGACGCGCACCGCGATCGCCAGGCCGAGACCGTACTTCAGCGGCATGGCGATCAGCAGGAGGAGCAGCAGGGATGTTCCTTCGACGAGGCTCGCCAGACGCAAGGAATGGAGCGAGCTCACTGGAACACCTGCGCCCAGGTCGGCTTGAGGACCATGAGCGCGACGACACCGGCGAGCGGAAGCGCAGCGCACGAGAACGCTCCATGGCCCCGCTTGTCGCGCGAGACGCAGTAGACGAGGATGACGTTGGAGCCGACGGAGAGCGCGAGCCCGCCGACGACCCACAGCTCGGACATCCGAAAACCACCGAGCGCGGCCAGGGCGTATCCGGCGCACCACGTCGCGAGCAGGCTCGGAGAGGCGATGCTGTGCACGGCGCGCTTGCGCTCGCGCGGATCCGCCGCGACGAAGCTCGCGACGAGCCCGCCGGCGTACCCCATCGCGCCGAGGAACTTCAACGTCAGGACCAGCTGATACAACATCACCTCGCACCCCGGGGGCCTTTCACCGGAGCCCCGCGTTCCCGCATGACAACGAACGATGTCATCGCACGCGCGCCGCGGCCGCGCGAGCGGCTGAAACGCCATAGATCGCCAGGTTCTGGCCAGCCGGCGCGAACGGCGTCGTGGAGCCGAAATGCCCGCCGGCCGTCGCGTGAGCCGGCCTGGCGCGATCATGGCCTGCGTGCATAATCTGGCCATGCACCGCGTCGCCATCGTCGCCTTCGACGACGTCGTGGCCTTCGACCTGTCGATCCCGAGCGAGGTGTTCGGGCGCGTGCGGCTCCCGAGCGGACGCCCTGGCTACGAGGTCCGCGTGTGCGCCGCTGCGAAGGAGGTCGACGCTGGGGCCTTTCGCATGCGGGTCCGTCACGGGCTCGAGGAGCTCCGCAGGGCTGACACGGTGATCCTCCCGGGGATCGCCGACGTCGATCGCCCCGTGCCCGAGCGGCTGCTCCGCGCCGTGCGGAGGGCGGCCGGCGCCGGGGCCCGCGTCGCCTCGATCTGCTCCGGCGCGTTCCTGCTCGCCGCGACCGGGCTCCTGGACGGGCGGAGGGCGACGACGCACTGGCTCGCCGCCGGGGAGCTCGCGCGGCGGTTTCCGCGCGTCGAGGTCGATCCGAGCGTCCTTTACGTGGATTGCGGGCAGCTGCTGACGTCCGCCGGCGCGGCGGCCGGGCTCGACCTGTGCCTGCACATGGTCCGGCTCGACCACGGGGCGGCCGTCGCGGCGGAGGCGGCGCGCCTCGCGGTGATGCCGCTCGAGCGCGACGGCGGTCAGGCGCAGTTCATCGTGCACGCGCCGCCCACCGCCGACGGCAGCTCGCTGAGCCGCGTCCTCGACTGGATCGAGGAGAACCTGCGCAAGGAGATCGCGCTCCGCGACATCGCCCGGCGGGCGGCGATGAGCGTCCGCTCGCTGAACCGGCACTTCAAGGAGCAGACGGGGACAACGCCGCTGCAGTGGCTGCTGCGCGCCCGCGTGCGCAGAGCGCAGCTCCTGCTGGAGACGACGGCGCGATCGGTGGAGCGGGTCGCGTGCGACGCCGGCTTCGGCTCGGTGGCCGCGTTCCGCCAGCACTTCCACCGCGTGGCTGGCACAAGCCCGCAGGCCTACCGGAGCGCGTTCCGGAGCCGCGGGCGCCCGCAGGAGGGGCGCCGCGGCTGACCCGGTGCGACGCGCCTGGTGATCGTTTTTCCGTCGATGCGGTCGTGAGGTGGCAGCGTGGCAGATCGCTGCGCTGGTACATTCTGTCAGCTCCCGTCGATCCGGCGTGATCGCCGCGCTTCTCGGTTGGCCGCTGCGGAAGCAGGCACCGGCGAGCCCGTCTCGGCCCTGCGCAACGGGACAATGTGTCTCGGTGTCGTGAAGCGCGCGCCTGGCCGGATCCGCGTTGCTCTCGGAGCGTGATGACGATTTCGGCTGAATCCACCTGTCGGGAGCGGTCGCCGCCGCTTCAAGCGCAAGATGGACCGCTTCTTGCTATACACCCAGCGGATCGATCGTCCGCGCTGCAGCAGCGCGGGTGGGCCGAGGTCGGTGCACGATCGATGACGGGGTGGGCTCAGGAGCGGCGCCAGGACGCGCGGCTCGAACCGTGAGCGACAAGCCGAGCGCCGCGGCCTCCCGGGGCCGAGCGCGCGCTCACCACGCTTCGAACAGACAGGAGAACCACAATGAATCATCTCATCAGCATGACTTGCATCACGGCCGTACTGGTCGCGTCGGCGCTCGGCTGCGCCGCGACATCGGCCGAGGAGCAGCGACGGGCAGTGACCCATCAGCACAACGCGGATCAGGCAGCGCATCAAGGGCAGTACGGGGTGGCGGGCGACGAGCAGCGAAAGGCCGAGGAGGCGCACGCCAGGGCCGTGCAGAAGGCGATGGATGAGGGCAAGCCGATCCCTCGCCAGACGAGGCCAGGCGACCCGCCGCCGCCGCCGCCTCCCACGTACTGACGCGCGGCGTGCGCGGGCAAGGCGCCCCTGTGAACGTACCCTTTACCCAACCATGTGAGATGATCTTGAAGACATTGACAGCGTGTGGAGCTCTCGCTTCTGCGGTCTTTCTCCTGGCGCCTGGATGCGCGAGGGACAGCGAGGCCGGGCGCACCGTCGATTGCGCCAACATCTGCTCGAGATACTCCGACTGTATCGAGGAGGTTGATGTGTCCTCGTGCACCAGCGAGTGTGAGGACAAGGCGGACGCGGACTCGAGCTATCAGGAGAGCGCCGCCGCCTGCACGGAGTGCACGGACGACAGGACGTGCAAGGAGGCCGAGCACTGCTGGGCGAGCTGTCCGGACATGCCCGCCGTGAGCACGTGACCGGACACCCCGGGCGCCTCGGCGCAGGCGGGATCACCCCGGCTGAATCGAGGCGCGCCGCGGGGGCTGGCACCAGCGAAGCGCTGGAGCCCCTGCCCGCCCAGCTTCCGATTTGATCGTCAAGACGCGCGGGCTGCAGGTCGTTCGATCGTCCGTGATGGCCGCGAAATGAGAGGTTGATGACTCATGGAACAAGTACTCGTCGAGAAGAAGGTCCTGGCCGCGAGTGAGCGGCTCAGCGTCGCACAAGAGCAGCTCGATGCGGCGATGCAGGGTCCTGGCGGGAGCAGGCCGGATGTCGAAGCGATGAAGGAGGTATCCGAGAGGCTGAGAGAAGCGCGCGCGTGCATCGAGCAGCTACAGCAGCACATCGAGTCCACCGCCGAGGCTGTGCCGTCGATGCGCCACTGCCCGGCGTGCGGGGCGTCCATCCGCGCCAAGGCGACCCTATGCGGCCACTGCTGGACGAAGGTCAGCCCCACCTTGTAGTCCAGGCTGCAGGCCTCGGCGGCGGCGCGCTCTCCCCCGACCGCGGCGCCGCGGCTTCAGGGGGGCGCACTCCCCCCGCCGAGCCGCCCCGGCGGCGGCAGCTCCAGCGCCGGCGGCGGCGCCCCGGCGGGCCTGTGCTGCCAGTCGGGGTCGATCCAGAGCCATTTGACGAGCTGCGTGTTGCGCGCGTTGGGGATGAACCCCCTCACCCACGGCTTCACAAGGGTCGGCTTCTCCTCGAAGTAGAGCGGGATCCTGCACATCCCGTCGAGCGCGCGCCGCTCGGCCGCCCGGTAGACCCGGATGCTCTCCCGCGGATCCGCGATGGCCGCGGCCCTGCGCACCGCCTCGTCGAACTCCGCGTCGGCCCACCCGCTCCGGTTGTTCGGGCTGTACGAGAGGAACGTCCCGAGCCACGTCTGCGGATGGTTGTAGTCGGCGTACCAGGCCAGGCGGATCACCTGGAAGTTGCCGTCGCGGAGGTTGTTCAGCATCACCCGCCACTCCTCGTTCCGCAGCGTCACGGAGATCCCGAGGTGGCGCTTCCACATGTCCTGGATGGCGACGGCGACCTGCGTGTGCCCCTCTCCGGTGTTGTAGAGGACCTCGAGCGGCGGAAAGCCCTTGGCGCGGAGCTCGTCTCCCTCGCGGCCGACCTCGTAGCCGGCCTCCGCGAGCAGCGCGCGGGCGCGCGCGGGGTCGTGGAAGACCTCGGGGCTCGAGAACGGATCCGCGCCGCGCTCCCTGTCCTCGGCCGCCTGCTCGGCGTAGCCGGATCCGGTGATGTCGGGCACGTAGTGGGTCGCCGGCTTCCCCACGCGCGTGATCTTCTCGACGAGCTGCCGCTTGTCGATCGCGAGGTTCAGCGCCCACCGGACGCGCGCGTCGTCGAGCGGCGGCTTCCTCGTGTTGAGCTCGTAATACACGGTGGAGAGGTACTCGCTCCGCCGGAGATCCCTCTTCCCGGACAGCCAGCCGAGGTGCTCGTAGGGAATGTCGGTGTTGTCGCCCAGGTAGTCGAGATCCCCTGCCCTGTAGAGCTGCAGCGTGGCGTTGTGCTGCGCGATCTCCATCCAGACGATCCGGTGGATCCTGAGCGCGTCATGGCCCCAGTACGCCGGATTCCGCTTCATCGTGATCTCGTAGCGGAACTTCCACTCATCGAGCAGGTACGGCCCGTTGGCCACGATGTTCTCGGGGCGGAACCAGAGATCCGGCTCGCCGCGCGCCTCGAAGGCCTCGATGACGTCGCGGCGCACGGGGAACAGGGTGGCGAAGCTCGTGAGGTCGGTGAAGTACGGCGTGGGCTGCTCCAGCTCGACGTCGAGCGTCCGCTCGTCCCGGGCCCGCACGCCCACGGCGGCGTCGTCCTCGACGAGCAAAGGCACGGCGACGAACCCGGCCGCCGCGCCGGACGGCGGCGCCGAGCGCGGCGCGGCGGGGTCGTACGTGGGGAGGCTCGCGTGGGGCGCGACGAGCGCGTAGGCGGCGTCCGGGGACGCGGGCGGCGCGAGCAGGCAGCCCGGGAGGAAGCCGCGGCCCTGAGGGCCCTCGACCTCGAACCAGCGGTCGGTGGCGCCGTTGCAGGTGACCGGCGGGCCGGCCGCGAGGAGCGCGACATCGGCGCCGCGCCACCCGCCGCCGGGATCCGCGTCGCGCGGCGCGGGCGGCGGGGTCGCGCCGGCCGCGTCGAAGGCGAGCCGCTCGCCGGCGCCGGTCTTCTCGTCGGGCTCGCTGTACGTCACCGAGGCGACGCCCGGCGGCGGCGCCGCCAGGGGCGTCACCGCCGACGTCACGCGGGCGGGCGACTGGCCGAGCACGACGACGAACGCGCCCTTCGGCAGCGACAGCGCGGCCGGCGCGTCGGGCCGCGGCGCGCTGCGCAAGGTCGCGGCCTCGCGCAGCGCCTTGAGCTTGCCGAGGTTGAACAGCTCGCCGTTCTTGAGGACGTGCAGGTTCGTCGCGGCGAGCGAGGCGGTCGACGGCCGCAGCACGCGCTTCCACGCGTACTCGAAGTCGTGCGCCGTCACCGGCTTGCCGTCCGACCAGCGCGCCTCGGGCCGCAGGTGGAACCGGAAGACCCGGTTGTCGTCGCTCTGCTCCCACCGCGTCGCCACCCCCTGCACCGGGTGGAGATCGCCCGCGGCGTAGCTGGTCAGCCCCTCGAACATCTGCTGGAGCAGCGTGATGCTCACGGAGTCCACGGCCTTGCCGGGATCGAGGTACTCCGGCTCGCCGCCGTTGTTCACGTAGAAGGTGGTGACGTCCTTGCCGGTGCGCACCGTCGTCCCGACGTGGTCCCCGCGCTCGCCGGTGCAGGCCGCGAGCGGCGCGAGCGCGAGCAGCGCACCGAGGAGGGTGACGCGGGAGCGCAGGGGCTCAAGGGCGAGAGCGAACGACGTCATCTCTGATCCTCGGGCCCTGGCGATCCCTGGCTTCATGAGAGAATGAACCACAAAGGCACAGAGGGCACAGAGGGAAGAGAGAGATAGAATTTCTTGCTCTCCTCTGTGCCCTCTGTGCCTCTGTGGTTCAAATTCCCCCATCAAGGGACCAGGAACGCGCCTGGGAGTTGGGGTGTCATTCTGCAAACCCCTTTGGATTCTTCTCTTGCCAGCGCCAGCTGTCGCGGCACATGGTCTCGATGTCGCGCTCGGCGCGCCAGTCGAGCAGCTCCACGGCCCGCGCCGGATCCGCGTACACGGAGGCGACGTCCCCCGGGCGCCGGGCGACGATCTCGTGGGGGACCCGCTTGCCGCTGACCTTCTCGAACGCGGCCACCACCTCGAGCACGGAGTAGCCGCGGCCGGTGCCGAGGTTGACCGTGAAGCTGTCGCCGATTGAGAAGATGCGGTTCAGCGCGGCCAGGTGCCCGAGCGCGAGGTCGACAACGTGGATGTAGTCGCGCACGCCGGTGCCGTCCGGCGTCGGCCAGTCGCCCCCGAACACGCGGAGCTTGTCGCGCCGCCCCACCAGCACCTGCGTGATGAACGGCGTCAGGTTGTTCGGGATGCCGCTCGGATCCTCGCCGATGAGGCCGCTCTCGTGCGCGCCCACCGGGTTGAAGTAGCGCAGGGACGCGAGCGACCAGCCGCCGGTCGCCGCGACGTCGCGCAGGATGTACTCCACCATGAGCTTCGACTGCCCGTAGGGGTTCGCCGGCCCGAGGCGGCACCCCTCGTCGATCGGCACCCGCTCCGGATCGCCGTACACAGTGGCCGACGAGCTGAACACGAGCTTCCGCGAGCCCCGCGCGTCGAGCGCCTTGAGCAGGCACACGGTCCCGGCGACGTTGTTCTCGTAGTACGCGAGCGGCTTCTCGACCGACTCGCCCACGGCCTTCAACCCCGCGAAGTGGATCGTCGCGTCGACCGGGTGCTGGGCGAGCAGCCGATCCAGCAGCGCCGCGTCGCGGATGTCGCCCTGGACGAACGTCACCTGCTTGCCGGCGATCCGCTCCACCCGTTCGACGGCCGCCTTGCGGCTGTTGCAGAGGTTGTCGAGGATCACCACCTGGTAGCCCGCGCGAAGCAGCTCCACGCAGGTGTGCGAGCCGATGTAGCCCGCGCCGCCGGTGACAAGGATCGTCTTGCTCATGTCGTTCTCCCGAGGGGGTCCATGATGCGCTCCCCGGGAGTTGGCCATGGCGCAGGCCAGCGCGTCAATGGGGACCTCCGCTCAGCACGCACGGCCGAGCCGCCTGGAAATCCGCTGCTTCTCCGCGTCATCGGCCTCCCGACGACGGCGTGGAGGAAGGCGTACGTGAGCGCGCCGGCGGCCCGCTGGGGGCTCGCCCGAGGAGGGCCCGGGAGCCCTTGCGGACGACCGAGGAGCGCGAGGCGATGTCGCGCCCGCGCACGCCGCCTCAGGGCGCGATCGCCTCGCCAAGGGGCGGGCCGAGCCGGCCCGGCGGCGGGAACTCGAGGTGCGGAAACGCCGTCTCGTTCGACGGGTTGTCGCGCCAGCTCGGGTCGATCCAGAGCCATTTCACGAGCTGCACGCTGCGCGCGTTGCCGACGAACCCCTTCACCCACGGCTTCACAAGCGTCGACTTCGTGTAGAAATACAGCGGCAGCTTGGGCATGCCGTCGACTGCCCGCTTCTCCGCCTTGCGGAACATCCGGATGCTCTCCCCGGGATCGGCGATCGCCGCGGCGGAGCGCATCAGGTCGTCGAAGTCCTTGTCGGCCCAGCCCGTCCGGTTCTGCGGGCTGTACGAGAGGAGCGTGCCGAGCCACGTCGCCGGATGGTTGTACTCGCCGATCCAGCCGAACCGCACGACCTGGAAATGGCCGTCGCGCACGTTCTTGAGCATCACCTTCCACTCCTCGTTCCGCAGCGTGGCGGAGATCCCGAGGTGACGCCTCCACATGTCCTGGACCGCGACGGCGACCTGCTTGTGGCCCTCGCTCGTGTTGTAGAGGATCTCGAGCGACGGGAAGTTCTTCGCCCGGTAACCGTCGCCCTCGCGGACGACCTCGTAGCCGGCCTCGGCGAGCAGCGCGCGGGCGCGCTCGGGGTTGAACACGACGTCCGGCGACGAGAACGGATCGGCGCCGCGCTTCCTGTCCTCGGCCACCGCCTCGTCGTAGCCGGAGCCGGTGTAGTCAGGGACGTAGTGCGTGGCCGGCGTCTGCCCCGCCCGCGTGACCTTCTCGACGAGCTGCTGCTTGTCGACAGCGAGGTTCAGCGCCCAGCGGACGCGGACGTCGTCGACCGGCGGCTTCCGTGTGTTGAACTCGAACCAGTACGTGGAGAGGTAGTGGAACCGCCGGAAGTCCTTCTTGGTCGAGAGCCACGTCATGTGCTCGGACGGGAGCGACGCGTTGTCGCCCATGTAGTCGAGATCTCCCGCCTTGTAGATGTTCATCGCGGCGTTGTACTGCTCGATCTCCAGCCAGACGACGCGGTGGGCCTTGAGCTTGTCGTGGTTCCAGTAGTGGGGATTCCGCTTCATCGTGATCTCGTAGCGGAACTTCCACTCATCGAGCGTGTAGGGGCCGTTGACCACGATGTTCTCGGGGCGGAACCAGAGCTCGGGCTCGCCGCGCTGCTCGAACGCCTCGATGACGTCCTTGCGCACGGGGAAGAGCGTCACGTAGCTCGTGAGATCGGTGAAGTAGGGCGTGGGCTGCTCGAGCTCGACGTCGAGGGTGAGGTCGTCCCTGGCCCGGACGCCGACGGCGCTGTCGTCCTGCGCGAGCAGCGCGTCGGGCACGAAGCCCACCGGGGGCTCGCCCGGCGCGGGCGCCGGGGTCGCCGCGGCGTCGTACGTGGGCAGGCTCGCGTGCGGCGTGACGAGCGCGTACGTCTCGGCGCCCGGGCGCGCGCCGTCCGCGGCCGGCGTGAGCAGGCAGCCGGGGAGGAAGCCGCGCGCGCCGCCCCGGTCGAGCTCGAACCAGCGGTCGGCGGCGCCGTTGCACTGGCACGGCGGGCCGGCGCGGACGATGTCGACAACGGCGCCCTGCCAGCCGCCGCCGGGCGCGGGGCCGAGGGGCGCGGCAGCGTCGAGCACGAGCCGGTCCTCGGTGCCGCCCTTCGCGTCGCCCTTCGTGAACGTCACCGAGGCGGCGCCCTCCGGCAGCGCCGGGAGCGGCGCGATCGCGGCGTCCACCTGGATGGGCGAGCGCGCCAGCACCACGACGAACGCCCCCCTGGGGAGCTCGACCGTGGGCGGCGCGTCGGCCCTTGGGGCGGCGCGGAGCGGCGCCGCCTCGCGCAGCGCCTTGAGCTTGCCGTGGCTGAACAGCTCGCCGTTCTTGAGGACGTACAGGTTCGTCGCGGCGAGCGAGGCGGTCGACGGCCGCAGCACGCGCTTCCACGCGTACTCGAAGTCGTGCGCCGTCACCGGCTTGCCGTCCGACCAGCGCGCCTCAGGCCGCAGGTGGAACCGGAAGACCCGGTTGTCGTCGCTCTGCTCCCACCGCGTCGCCACCCCCTGCACCGGGCGAAGGTCGCCGGCGCTATAGGAGGTCAGCCCCTCGAAGAGCTGCTGAATCAGCGTGGAGCTCGCCGAGTCGTTCGACTTTCCCGGATCGACGTACTCCGGCTCGCTGCCGTTGTTGATGTAGATCGTCGTCGCGTCCTTGCCGACGCGCGCGGTCGTCCCGGCATAGACGCCCTCGTCGCCCTGGCTGCACGCCGCGAGCGAGAGGGACACGAGGCCTAGCGCCGCGACGGCGCCGCGCGCCGCGCAACCGGCGCCCCCGCCGCCCCCCTCGCCACCGGCACCTCGTCGCTCCGGAGCCCGTCGCATACGGCGGGAGTAGCACGGCGTCCCAGGGGCAGGAAGACCGTGGCTGGCCGGTTCGAGCGCGGGACTCCCCTCCTCCAGAGACCGTCAGATCTCGTTCGGATTGCGCTCGATGTTCGCGGTGACCCCAACGGTGGCGCGATGATTGGCTCGCCTGCGCACTCGCAACCCGGCGAGGCAGCCGACCTCATCCCGTCCACGAGACGAGCGCAGCCAGCCCGCCGTCTTCGTGGTAGGTCGCGCGCTCGTCATGCTGCACGATCGCGTGGGTTCCTCGTCGCGCGCTCTCTCGCGCTGCTCGGCGCTCCTCCTCGGGCTCCTCGCCGCGGGCTGCGGCGGCGCCGGCCCGCCGGGCGCAGCGCCCTCGGGCGCGTCGCGCTGCGATCCGGCGCACCTCGAGCCGTGCGAGCGCGCCCTCGCCGCGGCCGTCGCTGAAGGCCGTGCGCCGCGCGAGCTCGCCCTGGGCTACGTCGAGGCCCGCGCCTCCCGGGACGCCGGCGACCCGTGGGCGCTCCTGCTCCGCGACCTCGACAGGCGCGGCGGGCCGAGGCCGGGCGTCGCGGTCATCGTGGAGGCGGGCGCGGAGGCCGCCGGCGACGCGCGCCGCAGCGGTGCGGCGGACGCCGTCTGGATCCGCGCCGCGCCGCTGCCGCCCCCGGGGCCCCTCGGGACCGAGGCGCTGCTCCTCGCGCTCGGCGAGGCCCTCGGGTACGACCACCTCGTCCACGCGCGCGCCGGCGGCGGCGGCGCGGTCCAGCTCTTTCCGCGCGATCCGCTCGCGCCGTTCATGGCCGGCGTCGCGCCTGTCGCCCGCGGCGACGCGGCGCTCGCGCGCGTCGCGGACGACATCGCGCTCGCGGCGCTCGTGCGCCGCGCCTTCAGCGCCGCCGGGGCCTTCCGCTACGTCGAGGCCGCGCGCGCGGCCGACGCCATCGCGGCCGCCGTGAAGGGGCGCGATCCGGACGACGAGCCGGCGCTGCGCGGCCGCTACGCGCTCCAGCTCCTCGGGACGGCCGGGATCGCGCTCGACGACGAGGACGAGCGCCGCGCGCCCGCCGCGACCGCCGGGCCCTCGGCCTCCCGGCTGAGCCCTCCGCCCGCCGCCGGGGGCACGCCGTACGGCGATCTCCTCCGCGTGCGCACGGCCCGGGACGGCCGCGCGGCGTGGCGCGCCCGCGGCGCTGCGGTGCTGCGAGGCGTGCCCGCCGATCGGCGCGCGGCGCTCGACGACCTGCTCGGGAAGGCGCGCGGCTGCGGCCGGGGCCTCGCGCCGCCCATGGAGGGCCCGCGCGACCTCGTCTTCGCCGCGGAGCTCGCCGCCGCGCTCGCCCCGAGCGACGCCGCTGCGCCCGCCGCGCCCGCCGCCGCGCTGGCGGCCGGTGGCGCCGCGACCGGCGCCGCAGCGAGCGCCCCGGCGGCGGCGCCGGGCGGGAAGCTGCCGCTCGAGGCGTGGCTGCCGCGCTACGAGGCGCTCGTCCACGCCGTCGCTCAGACGAGCACCGCGTGGGCCCACGCGCCGAGCCTGCTGCACGAGCGCGGCCGCACGCCCGCCGCGGGCCAGGCAGGGAGCGCCGTCCACAAGCGCGTCACCGAGCTCGGCCTCGCGCACCTCGCCGCGCTGCGCGCCCTCGCCGAGGCCGAGCCGCGCCGCTACCGCGCGCTCGCGCAGATCCCCCTCGCCTACAGCCCCGGGGTGCTCGCGGACGAGCACCTCCGCGGCGCGATCGTCGACCTCACGCAGGTCGCCGTGCAGCGCCGCATGGCCGAGGCGCGCGACCCGGAGGCCGTCCTCGGCGCGGTCCTCGCCGGCGTCTTCGCGGGCATGTCGTACCCCCCCGAGGTGCAGGCCGCGCACTTCCTGGCCCTGCAGGGCGCGCTCACCGCCAAGCTGCGCGGCGACCTCACCGCGCAGACCGGCTGGGGCGTCGCCGGCCTCTACGCCGCCGACGCGCTGTACCGGACCCTCTCAGATCAGGCGCCCGACCTCGCGTTCTCGTCGGCGCAGATCGGCCGCGCGCTCTCGCCCGACCCGGCGCTCGCCTACCCCGGCCTCGCGGCGCTCGCCTCGAGCCTCTCGCGCTACGCCGCGCTCGGCGCCGCCGGCGCGCTCGATCCGCGCGCGATCGACCCGGCCCGGCTCCCCCCGGAGCGCCGCGTGGCGCGCGACGCGCTCCGGCGCGCCGTCGCGGGGCTCGCGGCACCCGAGGGCGGCGCCGGTGCGTCCGGCAGCCACGCCGCGGCGCCCGACGGCCAGGCCGCCGCGCCCGGCGGCGCCGCGGTCGCGCCGGGCGCCCCGGAAGCCCCGCCGCCCGCGCTCGTGGAGGACGTCACCGCGCTGGCCGACGGCGTGCTCGCCGTGCTCCTCACCGAGCGCTCGCGCAGGCCGCCGCCCGCCAGGGGCACCTGCGCCGCCGCGGCGCGCGGGCCGAGCCCCGAGGCGCGCGGCGCGCTCGCGCGGCTCGGCGACGTCCGCGGGCGGATCCTGCGCGCGCCGCGGTTCAAGCAGGGCGACGGGGCGTGGGCGCGGCGGGCGCGGCTGCTCGTGACGCTCCTCTCCGACGCGATGGACCTGCTCGCGGCGCCGCCCCATCCGGCGCCGCCGCGCGCCGGCGCGCCGGAGCCCCGCGTGCGCTTCACCGTCCCGACCGCGGACGCCGAGGCCGCCGTGGCCGCGGGCCTCGCCGGCTGGGCCGACCGCGATCTCTCCGACGCGCTCGCCGGCGGCTACGCGCTCGCCCGCGCGCTCTTCGAGTCCGCCACCGCCGAGCGCTTCGCGCAGCAGAGCGGCGCCCCGCTCGGCCGCGTGCTCCGCGGGCTCTCCGCCGCGCTCCGCGGCGGCGCGGCGCGCCCCGACGCGGCGCCGGGCCCGGCCGGGGCCGCCCTCCTCGACGCGCTCGCGTCCGTGCCCGCCGCCCGCGCGGACGCCGACCTCCGCGGCCTGTTCGTCGGCTACGCCAGGGCGTTCTCCGCCCTCGGCATGCGCGACCAGGCCGACCTCGGGCTGCTCACCTCGCTCCTCGGCGCCGCCGTGCTGGGCGCGCCGCCGTCGCCGGAGGCCGTCGCGCTCGCGAACGAGCGCGGCAGCCGGGTCGCGTGGGCGCTCTCGTACCTGAGCGAGATCGCGAAGGCCCGTCGCGGAATCGCCCCCGAACCGTCGGCCTACGCGGACGCGATGCGCAAGGCGTCCGACGACGCCTGCCAGACGGCGGACGCGGGCGACGTGCTCGCGATCGTGGGCGCCGCGCGCGACTTCGCCGGCGGCCGCCGCGCCGAGGCCCGCGACGCGCTCGACCGCGTCCTCTCGGACGCCGACGCGCGCGGCCTGCGCGTGCCGCGCATGACCTACCGCTACGAGGAAAAGACAGCGACGCGCGTCTTCTCCCTCAGCTTCGACGTCTCGTACGGCGCCGGGATCCTCGAGGGGTCGACCGGCTTCCAGCTCGGCCTCGGCCTCCGCACCCGCGGCGAGCCCGAGGGCGCGCTCACCGCGGCCCTCGCGCCCGAGGGCTCGCCCCGGAGCGACGAGGACGCGGCGCGCGCCTACGTCAGCGCCGCGGCCCTCGCGGCCGCCTACCACTTCCTCGACGGCGACGCCGACCGCGGCGCCGCGGCGGCGCGCCGGGCGATCGCCGCGCTCTCGTTCGGCCTGAGGCTCGGGCCGCGCGCGCTGCGCTCGGACCAGCCGCTCGCCTGGGGGAAGGACGCGCGCGCGCTGCTCGCGATCGACGCCCAGCTCGCGGCCGAGGCCGGGCACCCCTTCCTGGCCGGCGATCTGTGGACGCTCGTCCGCGGCCTCCTGCCGCCCGACGCCGACGACGCCGCCGTCGCGGCGCTGCTCGACCCGCTCCCGGCGGGGCTCGCCGCGGTCCCGGGCCTCGATCCGCTCGTCGCGAGGACAGCGCGCTCGCTCGCCGCCGTCGCCGGCCCGCTCGCGTGCACCGAGGCGCGGGTCGAGCTCGGCGGCCACGAGGAGCCCGCCTGCGACGCCTACCCGCTCGCGCTCTCGCTGCGCATCGCGGACGTGCTCGGCAAGCTCCCGCACCTCCGGCGCGCCGGCAGCGCGGCGGCGTGCCCTGTCCTGCGCAGCCTCGACGGCTTCCTCACGGCCGCGGAGCGGGGGACGTACGACCCCGACGCGTTCACGGCCGCCGTGGAGGCGCTGCGCCGGAGCGGCCGCCTCTACGACGCCGGCGTGATGCTCGCGCGACAGCGGCGCGAGGGGCACTGCGGCCCGCTCGTCCTCGAGGCGGCGCGCGCGCTCGGCCGCGCGCCGTCGCTCGGCCCGGCGCTGCGCGCGGACCTGCTCAGCGTCGCGGTGCGCTGCGCGGCGGCGGCGCTCGACGGGAGCGTCGTCGACGACGTGATGGCGCTCGACGGCGAGACGCGCGTCCTCCCGGACCTCGGCCGCAACCTGAAGGTCGTGCTCTTCGCGACGGAGCTCGCGGTGCGCGCGCAGCGCTGGGACGTCCTCGCGAGGCTCGCGCGGCAGCCTGATTTCGTCGCCCGCTGGCTGGGAGAGAGCGACGACGCGGCGGCGACAGCGCTCCTCATCGAGGCCGCCGCGGCCGCGCTCGCGGGCGACCCGGCGCCGCGCGATGCGCGCGTCCACGGCGCGCACGAGCGGCTCTGCGGGCAGCCTCCCTCCGGCGATCGGGCGGCGCTGTGCGCCGAGGTCCAGCGCCTGCGCGCGGGCGCGCTGCCCGAGGCGCAGCGCCGGCAGCGCGCGAAGGAGGCGCTGGAGCGCCTGCTCGCCGCCGCGCGCGGGTAGGCTGAGGCTGGCTGGTAGCCTGCTGGACTTGCCCGCGCTCCCCTCCGGCGCCGGGCCATGTCACGCTCGCGGGATCGCCCGCCGGCCACGTCGCGCCAGCGGGCTCGCCTTCCCGCTACTTCACGCTCGCGGGCTTCGTCTCGGCCGGCTTGGTGTCCGCGGGCTTCGCGTCCGCCGGCTTCGTGGCGGCGGCGGCGGGCTTCGCGTCCGCCGGCTTCAGGTCGACCGGCTTCGCGTCCGCGGGCTTCGCCTCCGCCGGCTTCGTGGCGGCGGCGGGCTTCGCGTCCGCCGGCTTCAGGTCGACCGGCTTCGCGTCGGAGGCCTTCGCGGCGCTCTTCGGCGCCGTGGCGGGCACGCCGGCCGGCTTGAGGCCCTTGGTGACGGCCGCAGCGCACGCGAGCTCGACGCCGGTGTCCTTGCCCTCGGACCGCATGATCTTGATCTCGACCCGGCGGTTCTTCTCCTTCGCCTCCTCGGTCTCGCCCGCGTCGGACGCGCAATGCGCCCCGTAGCCGGCGGGCCGCATCCGGTTCTTCTCGACGCCGAGCGCGACGAGCGCCTTCACCACCGCGTCGGCGCGCTTCTTCGTGAGCGTCACGGTGGCGTAGTCGCTGCCGACCTTCTCGGAGTACGCCGCGACCTCGACGAACTGGACCTGCGGATTCTCCTTGATGACGCGGGCGATGTCCGCGAGGAGCTCCTGCGAGGCGGGCTCGATATCGGCCTTCCCGGCGGCGAAGGCGATCTTCTCGTTGAGCTTCACCTCGTTGTCGGTGAGAACGACCCTGGGGACGTCGGGACACCCGTCATCGTCCTTGTAATTGTTCTTGACCTCAGCCTCGTTCGGGCACTTGTCGGCCTCGGCCACGATGCCGTCTCCGTCCGGGTCGTTCGACTTGCAGCCGTCCTTCGGGTCGGGCGGCAGGCCGTCCTCTTTCTCGGCGACGCACTTGTCCGTGCCGTCGTCGATCACGCCGTCCGCGTCCGCGTCGGGGGGCGGCGGCGGCGGCGCCGGCGGCGGCGCGGGGGGCGGGGGCGCGGGCGCCGCGGCCTGCATCTGGGGCTCTCTCGCGCAGCCGGCGTTCGCGGCGAGCAGCGATGCTGCGAATGCCAATCCAAGCCATCTCGTGGTTCGCATCTCCTGGGCTCCTTCCTTGGCGTCCTTGATTGCGCCGAGCGGCTGCGTGTTTAGACGACTACGCCGGAAACTGCGAGATGTAATCGCACGGCGCGCGCTCGTGCTCCTCGGCAGCGGGTCAGACGTCGCACAGGCGCTGACAATGCCGCTGACGAGCCATCGAGATCGATCCGCTCGGGCGCGTCGCTTGCTTTCCCCGCGCGCCTAACGGCTCTCGGGCGAGAGATCCACGTTCTCGGGCGCACCGCTCTTCTTCTTCATGTTCTTCATGTCCAGGTCAGACGGCATGGACTTCAGGCCAGACGGCATTGGCTTCTTCTGCTGGAACCGTGTCTTCGCGGGCCCTGTCGCGCTGGAGGTGGGGTTCGGCGCCGGCGGCGGAGCGCTCGTCGTGGTGGGCGCCGGCGTGGTGGGCGTCGGCGCGCGGAGCGCGTCGAGCGCGCGCTCGCGCGCCGCGGCGATGTCGAGCGCGCCGCGGCCCGCCGGGTCGAGCCGGTCCGCCTCGTCGAGCTGGTCGAGGCACCGGCGCCACGCCGCCTCGTCGCAGGCGCGCAGCGCCTCGGCCCGGAGAGAGCGCGCGCGGTCCAGCGCGTCGAGCGGCGCCTCGGGGGGCACCGCGCGCGGCGGCGGCTCGGGCAGGGGCGCGACCTCCGGCAGGTCCTTCGCCGACCGCAGGAGCCGGACGACGACGATCGCGAGCAGCGCCAGCGCGGCGACCGCGGCGAGCTCCGCGAGCCAGCGCTCCCGCATCCACCGCCGCATGCGCGACACGCGCTGCCGCACCCGGGCGGCGG
The DNA here is from genome assembly GCF_051519835.1 of Sorangium sp. So ce176. Lineage (NCBI taxonomy): Bacteria > Pseudomonadati > Myxococcota > Polyangiales > Polyangiaceae > Sorangium > Sorangium sp. So ce176. The sequence goes on along the minus strand of NZ_CP150371.1, from coordinate 4,653,521 downwards.
GCACCTGCTCGTCGGCGGCGATGCTCTCGAGCTTCTCGCCCTCCCCTTCGCGGGCCATCCACGAGAGCGTCTGCCGCGCGTCGCGGTTCGCGGCGGCCTGCTCTTCTGCCCAGCGCGCCAGCTCGCGCGCCTCGATGGGCGGCGGTCCGACCGGCAGGTCGGGCAGCTCGGCGGCGGTCTCCCGCGACGCGCGCCGGTGGTGGTCGGCCACCTTGTGGCGCGCGATCCCGAGCAGCCATCGCCGGAGCTCGGCGGGATCGGCCGGGCGCGCGGGCGAGGCGAGCGCGTCGCAGAGGACGGTCTGCACCACGTCGTCGACCTCGCCGCCGGGCACGCGCCGGCGCACGAACGCCTCGAGGGCTCGGCGGGTCCCTGGGTCGGCGAGGGGGTTCGGCGCGGGGGTGCGGTGCTCGGTCGTCATCGACGTGCTCATCGACCTCTGCATCGCGCCGCCGCGGCGGAGTGTGACGCGCCCGATCGAGAATACGGCAGCCGCCGCTCGCACGTCACGCTCTGCAGCGGCGCGCCGACAGGTCGGGCATGGTCTTCAGGCTCCCCGCAGTCCTCGCCGCGGCGTCGCTCGCCGCTCCCCTGGCCCTCGCGGCCCCGTCCCTGATCGCCGGCCCGGAAAGCGCCCTGGCCGCCGGCCCGGCGCGAGCGCGGCCCGCCGCGCCCGTGCCAGGCGCTCCGGCCTCCGCCGCGCCCACGGCAGGCGCTCCGCCCGCCGCTGCGCCCACACCCGCGCCCGCGCCCGGCGCCCCCTTGCCGCGGGTCACCGAGATCCGGATCGACAAGAGCGAGCACACCCTCGATCTCGTCGCGAACGGCGAGGTCGTCCGGTCGTACCGGGTCGCGCTCGGGCCGGGCGGGCCGGGACCGAAGCGCTACGAGGGCGACCGTCGGACGCCGGTCGGCACGTACCACGTCGCCGGCCGCATCAAGGGCCTGTTTCATCAGTTCCTGCTCGTGAGCTACCCGAACGAGGAGGACCGGCGGCGCTTCGCCGAGCTCAGGCGTCGCGGCGAGGTCCCGCCGGGGCGCGGCGTCGGGCACAGCATCGGCATCCACGGCGTCGGCGGTGCGCTGCGCGACGGCGCGCGCACGCACAAGGAAACCGACTGGACGCTCGGGTGCATCGCGCTCGATGACGACGAGATCGACGAGGTCGCGCGGCGAACGCCGGACGGCGCCAAGATCGTGATCACCGATTGAACGGGCGGTGCTAGGGTAGCCGGTCAAATCGACGGGCTGTCCGTCGAGGATGGGAGCGCGACGGCTCGACCGGCGCCGCCCTCATGCCTTCCCGGGAGATCGTGCATGTCTCGCCGTTACTGGCTGATGAAGAGCGAGCCTCAGAAATATTCGTTCGCGCAACTCGTGCGCGACGGCCAGACGATGTGGGACGGCGTCCGGAACTTCGAGGCCCGTAACAACATGCGGGCCATGAAGGAGGGCGACCTCGTGCTCTTCTATCACTCGAGCGAGGGCATGGCGGTCGCGGGCGTGGCGCGCGTCAAGCGCGAGGCGTACCCGGATCCGACGGCCGACGCGGAGGAGGACTGGAGCGTCGTGGACATCGAGCCGGTCTCGCCGCTGAAGCTCCAGGTGCCGCTCGACACGATCCGCGGCGACGAGTCGCTGGCCGAGATCGCGCTCTTGAAGCGGTCCCGCCTCAGCGTCGTGCCGGTCTCGAAGGAGCACTTCGATCGCGTGCTGAAGCTGGGCAAGACCAAGATCGCTTGACGCGGGGACCCGGGGTAACGACTAATCCCGGCGTGAACCTCCGCCCTGGAGCCCGAGCCCTCGCCCTCCTCTCCCTCTTCACCGCCGCGTGCGACGGCCCGCCGACGCCGTCGCCGATCGAAGGCGAGCCGGTCTGCGCCGACTTCGAGATCGGGGCGACGCGCGCCCCCATGCGCGGGAGCCTCCGGTTCCCCGTCACGCTGACGGTGATCGAGGGCCACGACCCGATCACCCGCACGACGATCACCGGGCGCCGGTCGAGCGACGACCCGGCGACGCGCATCCTGCTTTCGGACGACGACGCCGAGTACGAGATCCAGTGGGCGCAGTGCGAGAACCAGCGCGCGCCCCGGGCGCGCACGCTGGCGCGCGACACGAGGGACACCGCCGAGTACGCCTGCGGCAACGCGGCGGTGTACAAGACGGACAAGCTCGTCACCCGCAAGGGCGACGCCGCGTCGCGCACGATCCACTTCGCCGCGCCCCCGAAGCCGGAGTGCTGGGAGAGCGAGCTCCCCCCGGCGGGCTCGTCCCCCGCGGTGCCCGACCAGCCGCCGGCGGACGCGGCCGCCGCCGACGCCGAGCCGGCAGCCGCCGCCGACGCGGGCGACGCGGGCGCGACCGGCAAGGCCACCCCCGACGCGGGCGCTGCCAGCACAGGTGCCAGAGGCGCGGCGCCCACCGGCGCCACGGGCACCGCCAACGCCGGCGCTACCGGCGCGGGTGCCGCCAGCGCGCGCCCTGCCGGTTCGGCGGCCGCGCCGGCCGACGCCGGCGTCCCCCGCGACGGGGGCGCGGGCGGCCCGGCGAAGCCCCCAAGCGCCGGAGGGGGCGACGCGGGCAGCCCGCCCCAGGGCAGCTAACGTCGCGCCGCCCAGCTCATCCCTGGTTCATGAGAGAATGAACCACAGAGGCACAGAGGGCACAGAGGCGAGAGAAGAGAGAAGAGAGATTGATTATCTCTCTCTTTCTTCCCTCTGTGCCCTCTGTGCCTCTGTGGTTCCAATTCTCCCCATCGCGCAAGATGGCCTCCGCGTTCGGGCGCACCGGCGGGAGGTCGTGCCGCGGATCGATCACCGCGCTTCGGGCCCGTGAGCACCGTGGGTGGCGGGCGCGCGGCTCCCCGCAGGCGATCGTCGCTAGCCAGGCGACAGGAGGCGGTCGAACGCGCCCGCGGGGAGCTGGTCGAGCCGCTCGATCGAGAGATCGGCCCCGAGCTGCGCGTGCCGCGGGCCTACGCCGATCACCTTCATGCCGCCGCGCTTGCCCGCGAGGACGCCCGCGGGGGCGTCCTCGACCACGACGCACCGGTCCGGCGAGGCGCCGACGCCCTCGGCCGCCCGGAGGAAGACCGCGGGGTGCGGCTTGCCGTGCGGCACCTCCTCGCTGCTGATCACCGCGTCGAACACGCCCGTGAGCCCGGTCGCCGCGAGGATCACGTCGAGGTTCTCGCGCGGCGCGGAGGACGCGATCGCCATCCGGAAGCCGCGCCCGGGGAGCGCGCTCAGCCACGCGCGCACGCCGGGCAGCGGCTCGATCCCCGCTTCGGCCACGAGCGCCCGGTAATGCCGCTCCTTCGCGTCCGCGATGCGGGCGATCTCGGCTTCCGGGATCTCGGGGCCGATCAGGCGGCGGAGCAGATCGTCGTTGCGCATCCCGAACACCGCATCATGGTCGGCATGATCGTAGGAGCGCCCCTCGGCCGCGAGCGCCTCACGCCAGGCGACGAAGTGGTGCTCGCTGGAGTCGACGAGCGTCCCGTCCAGATCCCAGAGAACGGCCCTCGGATGCGATAGCGACATGGAGAAAGACTATCATCGGCTGTCCCGGGAAGCCTGACGGTAAGAGCGACGCCGACAGCGACGGTCGGTCGCTCGGACCCCTGTTTCTTGCTATCGCTGCCCCGCGCTCGTCCGCGGCCGCCCGGCTCTCGGCCGCGCGCCGTCGCCGCGCCGCGCGCGACCGCTGTTCTCGGGGGAGCCTGCTCCCTGGAACGCGCTCCACCCAGACGCTTCCACCGTCCTTTCAGCCCCGGATCCACCGACCTCCTCATGCCCGCTCCGCAAGTGCCATCGCCCCCGGCGCCCCGCCCCTCTCCTTCCCGCGACAGCTCCCGTGACGCTTCCCGCGAGACGCCCCCCCGCGTCGCGCCGCCGCCCTCGAAGGGCGGCGGGCTCGCCGCGCGCCTCGCCGAGCTCCAGGTGAACCGGCCGGCGCTGCCGCTGCTCGTGACCGGGCTCCTCACGGTCGTCGCCATCTTCCTGGCGACGCGGCTCTCGGTGCTGACCGGGTTCGAGTCGCTCTTGCCGGCGTCGCGGCCGAGCGTGCAGGAGCTCGACCGGGTCGCGGCCAAGACCGCCGGCGTCTCCACGCTCTTCGTCGTGCTGCAAGGCGGCGAGGGCACGCCCACGGCCGCGCTGCAGCGGGCCGCCGACGCGCTCGTGCCCGAGATCGAGCGGCTCGGTCCGCCGTGGGTCGGCAGCGTCGAGGACGGCGTGCACGAGGCCTTCCGCTACCTCTCGCCGCGCGCCGGGCTCTACGTCGAGCGCGACCGGCTCACGAAGCTGCGGGACGACATCGAGGCGCGCTACGCCTACGAGGTCAACAAGGCGACCGGCGCGCTGCTCGACGACGACGAGCCGCCGCCCGAGGTGAGCGCGCGCTCGATCGAGCAGAGCCTCGGCCTGAACGGGATCGACGCGGGGCGCTACCCCGACGGCTACTACCAGTCGAAGGACGGCAAGACCGTCGTCGTCGCGATCCGCTCGAAGGTGATCGCGAGCGACTTCGCCGCCGGGAGCGAGGCGATCCGGCGCGTGCGCGAGGTGGTCGAGCGCGTGCGCCCCGCCTCGTTCGACCCCGGGATCACCTACGGCCTCGCCGGCGACCTGCAGACCGGGATCGCCGAGTACGCGGCAATCAACGAGGACCTGACCGACGTCGGCGTCGCGGGCGCCGCGCTCATCGCCGCTGTCGTGTTCCTCTACTACCTGCGCGTGCGCACGCTCCTCGCGATGCTGATCACGATCGGCGTCGGCGTCGCCTGGACGTTCGGGGTCACGCAGCTCGCGATCGGCCACCTCAACATGGCGACCGGGTTCCTCTTCTCGATCGTCGCCGGCAACGGGATCAACTTCGGCATCATCTACATGGCGCGCTACCTCGAGGCGCGCCGCGGCGGCGCGAGCCTGCTCGAGGGCGTGCGCGTCGCGCACCGCGAGACCTGGCTGCCGACGCTCACGGCCGGCTGCGCCGCCTCGGCCGCCTACGGCTCGCTGGTCGTCACCGAGTTCCGCGGGTTCCGCGATTTCGGCCTCATCGGCGGCGTCGGCATGGTGCTCTGCTGGGTCGCCACGTTCGTCGCGCTGCCGAGCATCCTCGCCGTGACGGAGCGGCTCGTCCCCCTCGAGCAGGGGTCGCCCGGCCTGCTCGGCAGGCTCCGGCAGCGCACCCAGGGAGGCCTCGCGTTCGGCGGGCCGTTCGCGCGGCTCGCGGCGCGGGGCCCGGTCGCGATCACGCTCACCGGCCTCGCCCTGGCCGCTGTCGGCGTCGTCGCCACGGTGGCCTACGTGCGCGCCGATCCGATGGAGTACGACCTCCGGAACCTGCGCAACGACGAGAGCGCGCGCGCCGAGCAGATCCGCCTGGGCGAGCTCGCCGAGGAGATCACGGGCTACGTGGGCACCGACGGCATGGCGATCCTCGTGGATCGCCCCGAGCAGGTCGAGCCGCTCCGCGCGGCGCTCTACGCGAAGCGCGACGCGGCGCCCGAGGGCGAGAAGCCGTTCAAGGAGATCTACGCGCTCCAGGACCTGATCCCGAAGGACCAGGAGGCGAAGATCCCGCTCCTCCAGGAGATCAAGGATCGCGTCGTCCGCGCGCAGAAGCGCGGCCTCATCGGCGACGACGACTGGGCCCGGATCCAGGCGGTCATCCCGCCGGACGATCTCGCGCCGTTCGGGATCGACGATCTGCCGGCGGGGGTGGCGCGCGCGTTCACCGAGACGGACGGCACGCGCGGGCGCATCGTCTACATCAGCCCGATCTCGGCCGAGAGCGTGCACGACGCGCACTACCTGTTCCGCTGGGCCGACGCGTACCGCGAGACGCGGCTCCCTGACGACAGCGTCGTGCGCGGATCGGGGCGCGCGGTGATCTACGCGGACATGTGGGCGGCGGTCATCGACGACGTGCCGCCGGCGGTGCTCTTCTCGCTGGCCGCGACGGTGCTCGTCGTGCTCGTCGCCTTCCGCGGCGGCCGCCCGGCGTTCGCGGTGCTCGGCGCGCTGCTCGTCGGCGCCTCGTGGATGGCTGGGTTGCTCGTGCTGATGGACGTGAAGCTCAACTTCCTGAACTTCATCGCGTTGCCGCTGACGTTCGGCATCGGCGTCGACTACGCCGTGAACATCGTCCAGCGGTACGCGCGCGAGGGCGCCGGCGGCGCGTTGACCGCGGTGCGCGAGACGGGCGGGGCGGTGATCCTCTGCAGCCTCACGACGGCGCTCGGCTACCTCGCCCTGATCCGCTCGCAGAACCACGCGGTGCGCAGCCTCGGCGTCGCCGCCGTGATCGGCGAGCTCGCCTGCCTCTTCGCCGCCGTGCTGGTGCTGCCCGCGGCGCTCGTCTGGCTCGACCGGCGCCGCCCGAAGGGCGCGGAGAGCTTCCTCGCCGTCGGCCGCCCGACGACCTGAGCCCTCGGCGCGGGCGGCACCGGCCGGCCGGGCCCTGCTTGATGAGGCAGCGCCGCTCGCCGACGCACGCGATCGGCAACGCGGCGGGACAAGGTCCCAGGGCGAGATCGAAGCACGCCGGAGGCGCCTCGCCTCAGGGCAGCCGGCCTCCGGGTGGACCCGATCCGTTGCACCCCGCTCGCTCTGCGCGGCGCTCTCGCGGCGCGCAGATCACGGCCCGCGCAGATCCGCGCAGCACCGCACGCCGGTCGAGTAGTCGAAGTACGCGAAGTCGTGCGACGCGACGCGCGCCATGCACCCCTCCCGGGTCGCGCGCGCATAGAACCCGCCGACGAAGGTCCCCTCGGGATCGTCGATCCACTCGTCGAGGTTGCCGACCATGTCGCTCACCGCATCGTCCTCCCACGCGCTCGCGCAGGCCGCTGTCTCGCCGGTCCGCCGCAGCAGCGGCGCGCCGGCGACGCGCACCAGGTTGAGCCGCGGATCGCTGTGCCCGAGGCTCACGTCGCGGTGGAGCACGGCGGCCGGGTGGCCCTCGCGGAACACGTTGCACCGCCCGTCCGCGTAGGTCGGCCCGTACGGGAACTGCTCGTCGCGCTCGCCGCGGCACGCCGTCCGCCACTCCTCGAGCGTGCAGAGCCGCTTGCCGGCGTTCCGGCACGCGAGCGCCGCCTGCGCGCCGCTCGTGTAGCCCTGCGGCAGCACGCCCTTGCGCGACACAGCGCGCGGCTCGAACTCGCGCTGCTTCTGCCAGCCGGGCAAGAGCGGCAGCTCCATCTGCCGCGCCTCCGCGTCGCCGAGCTGGAGCCGCATCTTCGACCATGTCCGCTCGACGGACGCGGCCGCCTGCCGCGACGGCGGGTAGAACGCCGAGATCTCGAGCCCGGTCTCCCTGTCGAGCAGCACCGCCTCGTAGCGATCCACGCAGAACCGGCGCGCGACCCGCACCATCTCCGGCGGGCAGCGCGGCTCCGCCGGCGGCGCGGGCGGCCTCGGCCCCGCGGGCCCGCCGACGAGCGGCGGCGCCGCCTCCGGGGCGCCCGCATCGGCATCCGTCCCGCCCGCGTCCGCCGTCCCTGCGCCGGCGTCCGCCGCGCCGCGATCCCGCTCCGAGCGGCACCCCGCGAGCATCGCGACAGCGACCCCCAGCGCCATCGCCGCGGCCGTCCCCGTCACCGCCGCGGCCGCCCCCGCGACACGGCGCCCGGCGCGAGGCCGCCCGGAGCGCTCAGCGGATCGCGTCGGCATAGGGATCGATCGACGCCGGCGCGCGGCAGAAGAAGCGGCGGAGCACGAGGTAGTGATGGATCGGCAGGAGCCTCGTCTCCTCCCGCATCGAGAGCCCCATCCGGCTGATCTCCGCGCCGGGGAACGGCGTCTTCGGGTAGCAGCGGACGATGCCGGAGAGCGCCTCGTACTCGTCGAGGAGCCCGAGCACGTGCCCCACCTCGTGGGCCAGCACGGGCAGCGACCAGCCGGCCCGCATCGCGCTGAAGTACGGCGTCCTGCCGCACGTCGGCGAGAGCGGCACAGCGAGGTCGACCCGCAGCGCCCGCCCGCGCGCCTCGTCCGCGAGCACGAAGTCGAAGTCGTAGCGGACCGGCAACCCGAAGGCGCGCGCGTCGCGGTTCCAGTAGCCCTCCACCTCGGCCGACCAGCGCGCGAGCAGCGCGCGGATCGCGGCCGGCGTCGCCCTCGCGGTGAACTCGCCGGAGCCCGGGCACGCGTCCGTCGAGCCGGCGCGCGCGTACGGCGTCCCGCGGCACGCGATCGCGCCCCCGAGCGCGCCGGCCAGCCCGCAGTCGGGCAGCTCGAGCCAGGCGCCAGCGCCCGCCGGCGGCTCGACAGCGATGCGCACCTCGACCTCCCAGGCGCCGCCGCGCCGCCGCACGAGGTAGCTCATCGGACCGAAGAAGAGGCCGTAATGCGGCATCACCCCGGCGATCCGCCGCTCCCCCTCCGGCGCGTCCCCGTGGAAGACGCCGCGCGCCGGCGGCAGGCACAGGTACGCGTCCTTCGCGACAGTGTCGGCGAGGATGCCCCGGAACGTCGCCTCGCGCCCCTCGAGGATCGGACCGCTCATCGCCTCGAGCTCCGCCGCGACCGCCTCGATCGTGGGCTCGCGCGCCGCGCCCCCCGCCACGCCGACCCCGTCGCGCGACGCGCCGCCGCAGCCGGCTGCCCCCAGCGACGCGAGCCCCGCGGCCGCGAGGAGCGCCGCGCAGCGCCCCTGCACGACGCCTCGCCAGCCCCGCCGCGGCGCGCTGCAACGGACACTTTGTCTTGCCCCCGCCGTCCGAAGCACGTTACGTCGTACGCGGAATGCGGCACGCGGGCTGCGTGTCCACGCCGCACAGGACACGCCGCCGGACGCCGTGCGCGCAGGGGGAAGTCGCGTGGGCGTGGAGCTCAACGCCGCTCACTTACAACGTGGAGGTTCAGATGGCGATGGACATGGGCAAGACGTTGGCGTTGACGGCGGTGTCGGGCATGGTGGCGGGCCTCGCGGGCTGTGCCTCGTCGCCGCCGCCCGACCCGGAGACGGGGCCCCCCTCCGCCGAGCCGGCGGCGGCCGAGGCGCCCGAGGCCGGCGCCAAGGAGTGCTGCGCCGGCAAGAACGAGTGCAAGGGCAAGGGCGGCTGCAAGACCGACACCCACGGGTGCGCGGGCCAGAACGAGTGCAAGGGCAAGGGCGGCTGCAAGCCGGCGGAATGCGGCGGCCACGCCCACTGAGCCGCTGATCCCGCGACGACCCGGCGCGCCCGCGGCGCCGGGCGCCGCACGCACGCGGTGACCCATGGCGAACCCCGATCGCATGCGGCTGGGCCTGCCCGACCTCGGCGTCGGCGTCGGGCTGCGCATCCCGCACTACCGTCACGTCTTCGAGCACCGGCCCCGCGTCGACTGGTTCGAGATCATCAGCGAGAACTTCATGGTCGACGGCGGCATGCCGATCGCCAACCTGGAGCGCGCCCTCGCGAGCTACCGGCTCGTGCAGCACGGCGTCTCGCTCTCGATCGGCAGCACGGATCCGCTCGACTTCGACTACCTCCGCCGGCTCAAGGCGCTCCTCGGCAAGGTGCGATCCCCCTGGGTGAGCGATCACCTCTGCTGGACCGGCGCGCACGGGGTCAACCTGCACGACCTGCTCCCGCTGCCGTACACGGAGGAGGCCGTGCGGCACGTCGCGGCGCGGGCCCGCGCGGTGCAGGACTTCCTCGAGGTCCGCCTCGCCCTGGAGAACGTGTCGAGCTACATGACCTTCACCGCGAGCCGGATGACCGAGTGGGAGTTCCTCTCGGCTGTCGCGGAGGAGGCCGACTGCGGCATCCTGCTCGACGTCAACAACGTCTTCGTCTCCTCGTACAACCACGGCTTCGACCCGGGCGCGTACATCGACGGGGTGCCGCACCACCGGATCGTGCAGCTCCACCTCGCCGGCCACACGCACCAGGGCAAGTACATCCTCGACACCCACAGCGATCGCGTGGCCGACGCCGTGTGGGCGCTGTACAGGCGCGCCGTCGGCCACACAGGCGACGTCTCGACGCTGATCGAGTGGGACGACGACCTCCCGGCGTTCGAGGTCCTCGCCGCCGAGGCGGAGAAGGCGCGGGCGATCCGGGAGGAGGTCGCGCGTGCGCGCGCCGCCTGACCCCGCGCCCCCCGCCGCGCTCGTCGCGCTGATGGGCGAGCTCTCCCGCATGTTCACGGCCCCGTCGCCGCTGCCGGACGACGCCGAGCTCGCCGGCCGGTGCCGCGAGCGCGTCGCGGGGAGCGAGCGGCTCACGCCCGCCGAGCAGGCCGACATCTACCGCCGGCAGTTCTGGCTGCGCCACATCGGCGCGCTCCGCGAGGACTACCCCGCGCTCGCGCACGTCCTCGGCGACGACGGCTTCGACGCCTTCGCCAGGGCGTACCTCGCGGCGCATCCCCCCGCGAGCTTCACCCTGCGCGATCTCGGGGCCCACGTCGTCGATTTCTCCAGCAGTTACGGCGAGTTCCCCCCTGCGCTCCGCGAGCTCGCGCGCGACGTCGCGCGGTACGAGCACGCCCTCGTCGACATGTTCGACGGCGCCTCGCCCCCGCCGCTCGATCCCGCGAAGGTCACCGGCATGCCCGAGGAGGGCTGGTCCACGGCCCGGATCGTCCTCCATCCGCTGCTCGCGCTGATGCGGCTCCGCTACCCGGCGCACCTCCTCCGCCGCGAGCTCCGGGAGGGGAGGTCGCCCGCGCTGCCCGCGCCGCGCCGCGTCCACCTCGCCGTCTTCCGCAGCGCCGCCGATCTCACGATCCGCTGCGAGGAGCTCGATCCGCCGGCGTTCGCGCTCCTCGAGGCGCTCGGGCGGGGCGTGCCGCTCGTCCCGGCGTGCGAGGAGGTGGCGGCCGGCATCGACAGGGCCGCGGGCGTCGATGAGGCCGCGGGCGCTGGCGAGGCCGCTGGCGCCGGCGAGACGGCGAGCGCGGCGCTTGCTGCCCGCGTCGGCGGCTGGTTCCAGCAGTGGACGAGCTGGGGGCTGATCGTCGACGTGGCGCGCGGCGCCCGCGTCGAAGGCGGCTAAGATGGCGAGGTGACCACCATCGTCCAGCGCACGCTCGAGGTCCGCACGAGCGGCCGAGGTTTCGTGGACATCACGCGCGAGGTCGCGCGCGTCGTCGCCGGGGCCGGCGTCGATGTCGGGCTCTGCGCCGTGTTCCTCCAGCACACCTCGGCGAGCCTCGTCATCCAGGAAAACGCCGATCCCGCCGTCCTCCGCGATCTGGAGCGCTGGATGTCGCGCCTCGCCCCGGAGGGCCGCGACTACGAGCACGACGACGAGGGCCCCGACGACATGCCCGGCCACCTCCGGAGCGCCGTCACCCGATCGAGCGAGGTGATCCCCATCTCCGGCGGCCGCCTCGCGCTCGGGACGTGGCAAGCCCTGTACGTCTGGGAGCATCGTAGTTCTCCCCACGTCCGCCGCGTGGTAGTGACCGTGACCGGCACCACAGCCGGGGGGTGAGTGGTATACTCCAGGCGTTCCTGTCCTGGATGAGCCCGGCGCTCCCCGGAGGGCTGCTCGTCCGCCGTGCCCGGCGAGCTCTGCCCGCGGGCGCGAGCGCACAACGCGACCCCCTCACCTCAAGCGGAACGAGAGCGATGAGCCTTCAGACGACCTTCCTGGGAATCTTCGACACCGCCCGGATCTGCTTTCCGACCGTGGTGGACGCGCTGAGGGGCCGGGTGACCCTCGAGCGCTGCGACGAGCGGCTGGACTGGTGGGCGCGCAAGGTCCTCGAGGACGCCGACGTCGATCTCGTTGTGCGCGGGCGCGAGCACGCCTCGGGCACGCGGCCGTTCGTGGTGATGTCGAACCACCAGAGCCTGTTCGACATCCCTGTCGTGTTCCGCGCGATCCCCGGGCGCCTCCGGATGATCGCCAAGAAGGAGCTGTTCAGCGTGCCGGTCTTCGGCCAGGCCATGAAGGCGGCCGGGTTCATCCGGATCAACCGGGGCAACCACGTCCAGGCCAGCGCGAGCCTGCAGGTAGGCGCCTCGATGCTGCAGGACGGCACCCGGGTCTGGATCGCCCCCGAGGGCACGCGCAGCAAGACCGGCGCGCTCCTGCCGTTCAAGAGCGGAGGCTTCCGGATGGCGATCGAGACGAACACGCCGATCCTCCCGGTCGCGATCGACGGCACGCGCCACGTGCTGCGGGCGAAGGACTTCGTGGTGCAGGAGCACCACCGGGTGGTTGTCACGATCATGCCGCCGATCGATCCGGCTCCCTACGGCGCCGGCGGCCGCAACCGCCTCATGCGCGACGTCCGCGCCGCGATCGCGGGCGCCCTCGGCCACGACCCGGGGCTGATCCACCGCGGCGTGGGGGTCGCGACGTCGCCGCCGGCGTAGCGCGTCTCAGTCGCCGGTCGCCGTCTCCCCTCCCCGTCTCCCCTCCCCGTCTCCCCTCCGCCGTCTTACGGCCTATCGTCCTCGTCTGGCGTGCGCGTGCGCGTGCGCGTTCCCCGTCCTCCGTCGTGCCGCTCCACCTCTCACGGTGACGGGAGAAGGGATGGATCGGGAACGCGCACGCGCACGCGCACGCGCACGACAGACGTGCACGGGGACGATAGGCCGTAAGACGGGGGACGGGAGACGAGAGCCCCTTCAGGTTCAAAATCTCTTCACTTGCTGCTCGGACACCGTTTCCTCCCGCTGGACCGCCCCCTCCGGCGGCTGCTCCCTGGAGCGGTGCTCCTCCGGCGGGGGCGGCCTGAGCGCCCACGGACTGCGCTTGGGCGCGACGTCGCCCTGGTCCTCGCCGGGGGGAAGGTGCTCCGCCGTGAGCCAGCTCCAGAACGCGTCGGCCCAGCGCGCGCCGCCCTCCTCGTTCGGGTGGATCTTGTCCTTCTTGCGCGGGAGCGGGCCGGGCACGAGCGCGTCGGAGTCGAAGAAGCGGCACGGGGCCGAGTTCGTCCGGATCACGTCGATGATGCCTGTGTCCTTGCGCCAGAGCGGAGGGGAGACCCACACGCACGGGCGGTCGCCGATCGCCTTGACGATGCGCCGGACCGCCCCGGCGTGCGCCGGCGGGTTGACGTTCTCGACCTCGTTCGCGCCCAGGCTGATGATCACGAGGTCCGGCTGGTAGTTCGCGACAAGGAGCTCCATCCTGGAGGCCCACGTCACCGTGTAGGAGCTGGTCTCCGCCTTCACGGCGTAGCGCACACGGAGCGCCTGCATCCGCGGCTTCAGCGCCTGCGCGAACCCCGCGAGCGCGAACGAGTCGCCGATGTGGAGCACCGCCGTGTTGGGCGGCACCGTGAACGCCGGCGGCGCGCCGCCGTCCGGCCCGCGCGCTCCGGCAGAAGAGGCCCCGGCGGGCGCCGGCGGCGCGGCGGCCTCCGGGGCGCTGGCCGCGGCAGGCTCGGCCCCGGGCGGCGGGCCCGCGGGCGCCTCGGCCGGGGACGGCCCGGGCGGCGGCGCGGCGCCGCACGCGATGCCCGCCGCGGCCAGCCCGGCGAGCGCCCATCTCCTGACCCGGATCTCCCTGCCCATGCTCGCTCCGCCGACCCCCCCGACACCGCCGCAGGCGCCGGGGAGGCGCACGCGGCCGCGGAAGGGTCGCGCGGCGCACTCTAGGGCAGGCTGCGTCCGCACGGCAATCATTGAGCAGACGGCTCGCAGGCCTTATGACATGCGCATGAGCTTCCGTCTGTTTGGGGTCTCCGTCGACGTCCAGCTCGGCTTCTGGCTCTCCGCCGCGCTGCTCGGGTACGGGATCGTGGCCGGAGGACAGTACCAGCTCTTCCTGGTGTGGATCCTCGTGGTCTTCCTGTCGGTCCTGATGCACGAGTTCGGTCACGCGTTCGCGATCAAGCGCCACCGGGTCGAGCCGGAAATCACGCTGCATTTCATGGGCGGGACCACGACGTGGCGGTCTCTCCTCCCGCTCGGCCGGCTCCAGCACGTGCTGATCAGCCTGGCCGGTCCCTTTGCCGGCTTCCTCGTCGCCGGCCTCCTGCACCTCCTGCTCCGTTACGTCCCGGGGCTCGGCTCCCTCCCGCCCATGCTGCTCCGCGGCATGGAGATGCTCATCCAGGTCAACGTGGTCTGGGGCATCCTCAACCTCATCCCCGTGCTCCCGTTCGACGGCGGTCACGTCCTCGAGCACGCGCTCGGCCCGCGGCGCGCCCGGCTCACGGCGGCGATCTCGGGCGTGTCCGCCGTGATCCTCGCCATCCTGTTCCTGCGCGCGGGGTTCTTCTTCTTCTCCTTCATCCTCGTGATGTCCGCGTTCCAGAGCCTGCAGCGGTTCCGCAGCGAGCCGGAGGCGCCGTCGCCCGCCCTGAACCGCCGGCGCGCCGCGCTCCACGAGGAGCCGGTGCCGCCCGCGACGGCGGTGCTGCTCCAGCGCGCGCGGCGGGCCGTGGAGGAAGAGCGGGCGGACGAGGCGATGGCCCTGGCCAACGAGGTGCTCGCGCAGTCCCCGGCGCCGCCGAAGGGCGCGCTCCGGGAGGCGCACGAGCTCATCGGGTGGTCGCACCTGCTGCTCGGCGACACGAAGCGCGCCGGGGAAGCGATCGCCCAGGCGCGCAAGCACGGCGACCCGGACGCGGCGCTGGTCGGCGCGGTGCACCTCGCGCTCGGGGAGCTGAAGCAGGCGCGCAAGGTGCTCGAGGCCGCCCGCGAGGCAGGCGACGACCGGAAGGAGGTCGCAGGTCCGCTGATCCGGGTGCTCGTCGAGCAGCGCGAGGTGCCGCGGGCCGCGGCCGTCGCGCTGGACATCGTCGAGCAGCTCTCGGAGGAAGACGCCCGGAGGATGGCCGAGATCGCGTTCGAGCACGGCGCGTTCGACTGGTCGGCGCGGCTCTACGAGGCGATCTTCCGCCGCGCGGGCCTCAGCGAGGACGCCTACGGCGCCGCGCGCGCGAGCGCCAAGGACGGAAACGCGGAGCGGGCCATCGCGCTGCTCCAGCGCGCGGTGGAGGCTGGCTTCTCGGACCGGGCGCGGGCGTGGTCGGACTCGGCGTTCGAGGCGCTCCGTGGCGGGCCCCTCGAGGCGGTGCTGCCGCGCCCGTGACGGGCTAGGCTCCGGCGCGTGCGCGTCCAGGTCCCTTTTCTTCGTGTCGGATCCATCGAGGTCCCGCCGCCCGCCTACCAGTCCGAGGGAGCCGTCGGGCTCGATCTCTGCGCCGCCGTCGCCGAGGCGGTGACGATCGAGCCCGGCGAGCGGAAGCTCATTCCCACGGGCTACGCGGTCGCCCTCCCCGACGGCCACGAGGGGCAGGTGCGCCCGCGCTCGGGGCTCGCGCTCCGCCACGGGATCACCGTGCTCAACACCCCGGGGACCATCGACCCGGATTATCGCGGGGAGATCAAGGTCGTCCTGATCAACCTCGGCGCGGCGCCGTTCACCGTGCGCCGGGGCGATCGGATCGCCCAGCTCGTGATCTGCCCGGTCGCGCTCGCCGACGTGGTCCTGGTCGCCGAGCTCGCGCCGACAGCGCGCGGCGCGGGCGGCTACGGATCGACAGGCGTGCGCCGGGAGCCGTAGCGCCGCGTCCGACCAGGTCCGTCGCTGGTGTCACGAGAGGAGCTAGCGATCCGACGCGAATAGCCGGAACACCGCGATCCCGATCCCGAGCACCACGAGCCCCACCGCGAGATAGAGGAGCTTGAACGGCCCCACCTCGACGCGCTGCCCCTCGAAGAGCAGCGACGCGGCCCCGAGATCGACGAGGGTGATGAGGACGCCCGCGCCCGCGAGCCGCACCGGCAAGGCGAACATCTCCATGAGCTCCGCCGTGCTCAGGCTCTGGCGCGCGGGCGCGCGCTCCATCAGCGGCGGGGGCATCCTGGACGGCCTCGCGCCGAGCGCGGGCGCCGGCGGAGACCAGTCGAGCGCAAGCGGCACGACCGGCTCGGTGGGCAGGCTGTGCGACGGGAGGCCGCGCGGGAGCCCGTGGGGCGAGGCGCCGCGCGGCGGCGGTGGAAGGCGACCGGCGCCGCGCTCCGGCAGGGCGCCGCGCTCGGGCAGATCGATCTCCTGCGTCGCCATGTCCGCGAACGCGGCCTGCGCCGTCAGGCCCGGGCCCGGCAGATCCAGCGCGCGCGTCGACCTCGGCGCCGCGGGCGACACCGAGGCGCGGGCGGCGGGCGGCGCGTGCGAGCGGCCGGGCAGCGCGATCGGCGGCGCGCTCCGCGGCAGCCCGAGCGCCTGCTCGACCTCGTCCCAGAACGCCCCGACGTCGCGGTAGCGATCGCGCGGATCGACGGCGAGCGCCCGCCGGAAGACGCCCTCGAGCGACTCGGGCACGAGCACGCCCTCGCTCCTCGGGGTCGGACGGCGCTTCTCGTCGAGCACCGTCCCCATCATCGCGACGTGATCGCCGGCGATGATCTCGCGGCCGGCGAGCGCCTCGACAACGGTGACGGCGAGCCCCCAGACGTCCGTCCAGGGGCCGGTCTTGCCGAAGCGCTTCGGCGCCCACTGCTCGGGCGCGCCGTACGCGGGCGTGAACGCCGTCGACAGGCCGCCCGACGTTGTGGCGGTCTGTCCGGCCATGACCGTCGCGGCGTCGCGGGCGCGGGCGATCCCGAAGTCGAGGATCTTCACGACCTCCGCGCCGTGGATCTGGGCGAGGAAGATGTTCGCCGGCTTGAGGTCGCGGTGCACGACGCACGTGGCGCCGCCCGGCCCGGGGAAGTTGTGCGCCGCCTCGAGCGCCCGCGCCACCGGCGTGAGCAGCCGGATCGCCTCGACCGGCGGGAGCGGCGGCTGCCGCTGCGCCGCGCGGGCGGCGATGTGGCTCGCGAGCGTGCCGCCCTCGAGCCACTCCAGCGCGATGAACGGCACGAAGACGCCGGTCGCCGTCGAGATCACGTCGTGGTGCAGCGGCCGGACGACGGCGGGGATCGCGGCCGAGAGGCGGAACAGGAGCTCCGCCTCCTCGCGGAACTTCTCGAGGAACTGCGCGCGGAGCTGCTCGGGCAGCGTCCCCGGGACCTTGAGGCATTTCAGCGCGACCGGCGCCCGGAACGCCTCGTGGTGAGCCCGGTACACGACGCCGAACCCCCCCTCGGCGACGACCCGCTCCACCGTGAACGCCCCCTGGGTCGTGCCGACGATCCCGAAGACGTCCTCGGCCATCCGCTCGAGGCTACACGACCTCGACCGCGCTTCGAAAGGGCGGCCGGAGCGCGGGCCGGAGCGTGGACAGGGCGCGGGCCCGCGCCCACCTGCGCCCACCACGACGCCGGTAGCCCCGGGCGTCCGGCGCCCGCCGCGCCCCCAAGGCCAACCGCCGATGCTCGTCAATCCAGGCGACGCGGTGGCAAAGAAATCTAAAATAGTCAACAAAAATATACAGTTACAACCTCACGTGAAATCTCTCGGCTGAGGGTCGATCGCGACCGCCGCCCCTCCCCCGGGATCACCCCGGGGCAGCCAGACCGTCCGCCCGGGCCACACTCGGTGGTCCGTTTCACGCCGCATCGCGCTAGGCTCGCGCCCATGCCGCCGCGTCGCCGTGAGGTCGATCGACCTCTTCGCAAAGAAGTCCGCCTGCTTGGCCGCCTGCTTGGTGAAGTGCTGATCGAGCAGGAGGGGGAAGAGCTCTTCGCCATCGAGGAGCGCATCCGCACGCTCGCCATCCGCCGCCGTCGAGGTCCCAGCGACGGGCGCGCGCACGCGGCCGCGGAGCTCACCAAGCTGCTCGCGAGCCTGCCGCACGATCGCATCGAGCCCGTCATCCGCGCGTTCACCGTCTACTTCCGCCTCGTCAACCTCGCGGAGCAGCACCACCGCATCCGCCGCGCGCGCGCGTACCTGAGCGATCCCGGCGCGCGCCCGCAGCGCGGCTCGCTCGAGGCCGCGATGCGCACGCTCAAGGACGCGGGCGTGCCCGCCGAGCGCGTGCGCGCCGCGCTCCGATCGCTCGACGTCACGCTCACCCTCACCGCGCACCCGACCGAGGCGGCGCGGCGCACCGTCCTCGAGAAGCTCTACCGCATCGCGAAGAACCTCGAGGAGCGCGACCGCTGCCACCTCACGCCGGAGGAGTCCGCGCGCAAGCTCGCCGAGATCCGCGAGGAGATCACCGCGCTCTGGCAGACCGACGAGGTGCGGCGCGATCGCCCCACGGTCGGCGACGAGGTGAAGAACGTCGCCTGGTACATCGAGGAGATCCTCTGGGACCTGCTCCCCGAGCTCCCCGCCGCGCTCGGGCGCGCGTTCGAGGCCGCGTACGGCGAGCCGCTCGACGCCGAGATCGTGCCGCTCCGGATCCACTCGTGGGTCGGCGCCGACATGGACGGCAACCCGCTCGTCGTGCCCGCCGTCCTCGAGGACGCGCTGTTCGCCTACCGCATCCGGGGCCTGCGCCGGTTCATCCGCGCGGCGCGCGAGCTCGGCGGCGCGCTCTCGCAGTCGCTGCGGCACGTCACGCCGCCGCCGTGGCTGCTCGCCTCGATCGAGGAGGACGCCGCCGCGATGCCCGAGGCGGCCGCGCACTTCGGCCCGCGCACCGAGGGCGAGCCGTGGCGCCGCAAGCTGCGCTTCATTGAGGCGCGCCTCACCGCGACGCTCGAGCACGCCGAGCACGGCCGCGCCGAGGCGCGCGCGCGCTACGGGCAGGGCCCCGCGCTCGAGGGGCGCGCGTTCGTGCGCCCCGAGGAGCCGACGCACGCGGTCCCGTACCGCGAGCCCGCGGAGTTCGAGCGCGACCTCGCGCTGGTCGCCGACAGCCTCCGCGCAGCGGGCTGCGCGCGGTCGGGCGAGCGGCGCGCCCGCGCGCTGCTCTCGCAGGTGCGCGCGCTCGGGTTCGCGCTCGCGGAGCTCGAGATGCGCGCCCCCGCCGAGGACGCGCGCGCCGCGGCGGCCGAGGTCGCCCAGGGGCGCGTCGAGCCGGCGCAGATGGGGCCGGAGGCGCGCCGCGTGTTCGAGGCGCTCCAGCGCATCGCCGCCGCGCAGCGCGACAGCGGCGAGTCGGCGTGCCGCACGCTGGTGCTGTCGATGACGCAGAGCGAGAACGACATCCTCGCCGCGCTCGAGTGCGCGAGGGCCGCCGGGCTCTGGGACGAGGCCCGATCGTGCGCGCGCATCGACGTGGTCCCGCTGTTCGAGTCGCTCGGCGCGCTGAACGACAGCGCGCGGATCCTGCGGGCGCTGCTCGCGCACCCGCAGTATCGCCCGCACGTCCTCGCGCGCGGCGTGCAGGAGGTGATGATCGGCTACAGCGACTCCGGCAAGGAGGTCGGCCTGCTCGCGGCGAGCGCGGCGCTCCGGCGCGTGCAGGAGACGCTGCCGAAGATCGCGGCGGAGGCGGAGCTGCCGCTGCGCGTCTTCCACGGCCGCGGCGAGTCGGTGGCGCGCGGCGGCGGCCCGGCGCACCAGGCGCTGCTCGCGCTGCCGGCCGGCAGCGTCGGCGGCCGCTACAAGGCGACGGAGCAGGGCGAGGCGCTCGACCACAAGTACGCCCGCCCCGAGCTCGCGATGCGCACGCTGGAGCTCATGCTGAGCGGCGTCGTCCTCCACACGCTCGGCGCGCAGCCGCGGCCGCCGGCCGCGTCCGAGCTGCGCTACGCGACGGCGTTCGACGAGCTCGCGGAGACGGGGCGGCGCGTCTACCGGGAGCTCGTCTGGGAGGAGCCCAGGTTCGTGGAGTTCTTCACGGCGGTGACGCCGATCGACGAGATCGCGCGGCTGCCGCTCGGCTCGCGCCCGAGCAAGCGGCGCGCGGGCGGCCTGGAGTCGCTGCGCGCGATCCCGTGGGTCTTCGCGTGGACCCAGAACCGGGCGATCCTCCCGGGCTGGTACGGCGTCGGCAGCGGGCTCGAGGCGATGGGCCAGCGCCCCGAGGGCGCGGAGCTGCTGAAGGAGATGATGGCGTCGTGGCCGTTCTTCCGGGCGGTCATCGACAACGTGGAGATGGTGCTCGCGAAGGCCGACATGACGATCTTCGCTGACTACGCCGAGCTCGCGCCGGCCGCCGCGCGCAAGGCGGTCGCGCCGCGGATCATCGCAGAGTACCGGCGGACGCGGTCGTGGCTCAAGCGGCTCACGGGCAACCGGCGGCTGCTCGAGGGCAACCCGACGCTCCAGCGGTCCATCTCGCTGCGCAACCCCTACGTCGACCCCCTTTCATTCCTGCAAGTCGAGCTCCTGCGGGCGAGCCGCGGCGGCGACTCCGGGCGCGATCGATCGCTGCTGCTCACGCTGAACGGCATCGCCGCCGGCATGCGGAACACGGGCTGATCGACGCGGCGCCGTCGTTCAACGCCGCGCGGCGGCGCCGTCGTCGATCGTCGCGTCGACGCGGCGCCGTCGCTCAACGCCGCGCGGCGCGGCACGGTCGCTCGACGCCTGGCGTCGTCGGGCGACCGCATCGAACGCGTGACAATCGCTCGGCCACCCGCGGCGCCGCATGGTAGAAGGCCGGCGCAATGACCAGCATCGTCGAGTTCGGACGTCCCGACACCCTTCCGGCATCGGACAAGCGCCTGCTGCTCGTCTTCGACGGCGGCAATGCCCCCGGCTACTCCTCGGTCGCTGTCGCGCTGACCGAGGAGGCGGCGCGGCGAGGCTACGAGGTGTGGGCCGCGACCGAGGGCTTCCGCTCCCTGACCGCGGACGCGCGCGCCCAGCCCAACTTCGAGCGCCTCATCATGAGCCGCCGCCAGCGCTACGCCCTGCTCGCGCAGGGCATCCCGGCGCGCTCGATGGGGCGCCGCGTGCTCGACGCCGGCAGCGATTTCCGGACCGAGCGATACACCGGCTTCCTCGAGCGCGAGAAGCGCAAGCAGGCCGCCGCGAAGTTCAAGGAGCAGGGGTTCACGCACCTCATCTGCGTCGGCGGCAACGGCACGTTCGAGGGCATCAAGGCGTGGCTCCAGGAGTTCGAGGTGCGCCCGCAGGCCGGCTTCGTCAACGTCTCCATCGACAACGACCTGGAGGGAGATCGCGCGATCGGCTTCCTGTCCGGCGTGGAGACGGGCGCCACCATCGCGCGCGGGCTCTACGAGGACGCGTACACGCACAAGCGCATCTACATCCTCGAGATGATGGGCAACCGCAGCGGGCGGCACGCGCTGCACTGCGCGGTGGCGGCGCGGGCGCACCTCATCGTGCTCCCCTTCTTCCGCTTCCCCCAGGACGTGCTGGCCGAGCTCGCCGAGGGCCTCGGGCGCGCCGACTACGCGCTCGTGATCGTGGCCGAGGGCTACGAGGCCGAGCGCCGCCGCAAGGAGCACCCCGGCATGTCGGCGAGCGAGTTCCTGAAGCACCAGCTCGAGGGCGCCGGGCTCCGCGACGCGCCGGACAAGCGCGTGATCGCGGAGCCGTTCAGCCGGTACATCCGCGGCATCCGCCCGGCGTTCCTCGACGTGTCGGCCGCCTTCCTCAAGGGGTCGCTGCTCCTCTCGGCGTTCGACGAGGGGCGCACCGAGGTGATGCCGTACGTGCTCGCCGCGAACGACGTCGGCGTGCTGGATTTCGCCTCCATTCGCCGCGAGGACGGCGTCGAGCGCGCGTTCCTGCCGCTGCTCGACCGGCTCGACCTGCAGCGCTTCAAGACCTGGATCCTCGACCACTTCATCAGCCTCGGGGGCGCCCGGCCGAGCCGCGCGCCCGCGCCGGCCGGCTGAGCCGCGCCCGGCCTCAGGCGACCGCGCGGGTCAGCGCGCCCGCGAGGTGCTCGCGCGCCCAGTCCTCGAACCGCCGCCACCCGATCTCCGGGTAGGCGGCGTGGAGCGCGGCGAGGTCGACGTCGTGGCCGCCGCGCGCGAGCCAGCGGAACATGGCGGCGAGGTCCTCGCTGCGCGCGCGGACCTCGGCGAGCGGGACCTCGGCGTAGCGGATCTCGCGGCCGGCCACGCGGGAGAGCGCCGCCGTGGCCTGGGCGCCGGTGAGCTCGTCGGAGGCGAGCTCGATCCGGTGCCCGAGGAAGTCGCGCCGGCGCTCGATCACGAGCGCCGCGAACCGCGCCATGTCGTCGGTCGCGAGCTGCTGGAGCGGGCAGCCCTCGGGGAGCGGGACGGCGTGCACGCCGCGCCGGAGGGCGTGGAGCGACGCGGGCGCGAGCAGGCTCTCCATGAGGTAGACGGGCCCGAGGATCGTGCACGGCACGCCGAGGGCGGCGATGGTCCGCTCGACGGCCGCCTTGGCCTCGAAGTGGGGGATGCCGGTGCCGCGGTCGGCGCTCGCGACCGACGTGTAGACGAGGTGCGCCCCGCCCGCCGCCTTGACCGCCTCGGCGACGATGAGCCCGTGCCGCACCTCGGCGTCAGCCCCGCCCTCGATCGGCGCGCCGGCGACGAAGACGGCGTCGACGCCGGCCGCCGCGCGCGCGACCGAGCGGGGCTCGTCGAGGGTGCCGTGGACGATCTCGGCCCCGAGCTCGATGAGCCGCGCCGCGGCGGGATCACCGGGCCTGCGGCCCAGGGCGCGCACGCGGTGCCCGCGCGCGAGCAGAGATCGCGCGATCGCCCCGCCCTGGGCTCCCGTCGCCCCTGTCACCAGCACCCGCATGGGCGCGCTATGGGGCCCGCCGCGCGCCCCGTAAGCCCTGTGGCCGCGAGCCGGGGGGCGCACGCAGGGCTCGCCCGCGCGGCGCCTCGCCCGGCGGCGAGATCAGGGCTCGCCGCTGAGGAGGCGCGCGATGGTGTAGATGGTCGCGGAGAGGATGGCCGAGGCGGGGATCGTGAAGATCCAGGCCCAGACGATGCGGCCGGCGACGCCCCAGCGGACGGTGGAGAGGCGCCCGCTCGCGCCGCCGACCCCGACGATGGCGCCCGTGATCGTGTGCGTCGTGCTCACGGGGATGCCGAGCGCCGTGGCGCTGAACAGCGTCGCCGCGCCGGCCGTCTCGGCCGCGAAGCCGCCCACCGGCTTGAGCTTCGTGATCTTCATGCCCATCGTCTTCACGATGCGCCAGCCGCCGGAGAGCGTGCCGAGCGCCATCGCGGCGTGGCAGACGAGCACGACCCAGAGCATCGGCTTCGGGTCGTGGCCGTCCCCCTGCAGCCCCGCGGAGATGAGCAGCGCCGTGATGATGCCCATCGTCTTCTGCGCGTCGTTGCCGCCGTGCCCGAGCGAATAGGCGGCCGCGGAGAGGAGCTGCAGCCGGCGGAACCGGGAGCTCACCTTCCCCGGCGTCCAGCCCCGCGCGAGCAGCCGGATCGCGTGCATGAGCGAGAACCCGATGATGGCGCCGAGCAGGGGCGACACGAGGATGAAGGCCGCCGTCTTGCCGAAGACTGTCGCGTCCAGCACCGACAGCCGCCCCGCGCTCTTGACCGCGGCCCCCGCGAAGCCGCCCATCAGCGCGTGCGAGGACGACGAGGGCAGCCCCCACCACCAGGTGAGCAGGTTCCAGACGATGGCGCCGAGCAGGCTGCCCAGGATGACGTTCGGGGTGATGAACCCCGGCTCGACGCCCTTCGCGATGTTGCGCGCGACGGTGGGCTCGAACAGGGCGAACGCGATGAAGTTGAAGACGGCCGCCCAGAGCACCGCGGTGCGCGGCGACAGGACGCGCGTCGAGACGACGGTCGCGATCGAGTTCGCGGCGTCGTGAAAGCCGTTGATGTAATCAAACACCAACGCGATCGCGATGATGCAGAGGATGTAGGTAGTCATGCGTGCTCGAGCACGATGCCTTCGATGATGTTCGCGACGTCCTCGCAGCGGTCCGTCGCGTTCTCCAGAAGGTCATAGATGTCGCGCCACTTCATCACGAGGAGCGGATCGTTCCCCTTCCGGAAGAGCGCCGCGAGCGCCGTGCGGTAGTGCCCGTCCGCCTTGTTCTCGAGCTTGTTGATCTCGACGCAGAGCTCGAGGAGGTTCGGCTGCCGCTTGATGTCCCTGAGCGCCTGGATGGCCGAGCTCATGACGGTGCACGACTCGACCACGGCCTGCGCGAGCTGCCGCGCCTCCGGCAGGGGGCTGTCGATCTCGAACAGCACGAGCCGCACGCTCGCCGCCTCGATGCAGTCGAGCACGTCGTCGAGGCGGGTGATCAGGGCGTGGATCTCCTCGCGGTCGAGCGGGGTGATCCAGGTCTGGTGCAGCGCCGCCAGGCATCCGTGGGTGATCTTGTCGGCCTCGTCCTCGAGGTCGGAGATCTTCTTCGCGAACGCCTGCGCGTCGTCGAGCCGGTCGAGCATCTCCAGGAGGAGCTCGCTCGCGGCGACGCTCCGCTGCGCATGGTCGGCCAGCGCGTCGAAGAAGACCGCGTCACGGGTCAGTCCCATGGGGGCTGCCGTTTAGCCGTCTCCCCGCATCACGTCAACGAGTCGTCACGCGACGGACAAAACCAGGTAACATCATGAATCTCGGCGCGTCTCGGCGCGCGGCACGCACGTGGCGCGTCGGCGCACGTGGCGCGCGCGCGCGGGTGACATGGGTATTCGAAGTAAGCTCATCGCGTTCGCCGTGGGGATCGCGGTCCTCGTGGCGGTGGTGTTCGACGGCTACGTCGTGAAGACGCTCGGCGCGGAGCTCGGGCAGCACACGGAGGCCGATCTGGCGGTGCGGGCGGCGCTCGTCACCGAGTCGGTCGCGCGGGCGCGCGACCTCGCGTCCGAGGCGACCGCGCTCGCGGCGACGCTGTCGGAGCGCGCCGGCGCGCGCGTCACGCTCATCGATCCGGCGGGCGTGGTGCGGGGCGACTCGTCGGTGGCGCCGGAGCGGCTCGGGGAGCTCGAGCCGCACGCGGCGCGCGACGAGGTCGCCGACGCGCGGCACCACGGCGTCGGGCGCAGCGAGCGCGTGAGCAGGACGACGCAGATGCGGATGCTCTACGCCGCGCAGCGGCTCGACCGGCCGGACGGCCCGTGGATCGTGCGGCTCGCGTTCGAGCCTGTCGCGATCGATCGGAGCCTGTCCGCCGCCCACGCGCGCGTGGTGCAGGGCACGTGGCTCGCCCTCGCGCTCGCCGTGAGCGCGGCGCTCGTCGGGGCGCGCGCGCTCTCCGGCCGGCTCGTGTACCTGACGGGCGTCGCGCGGGAGATGCGCGGCGACCTGAGCCGGCGCGCGCGCGTGCAGGGGCGCGACGAGATCGCCGCGCTCGGAGGCGCGCTGGACGATCTCGCCGAGAGCCTGGAGCGCTCGCGGCGCGAGCTCGGGGGCGAGGGCGAGCGCTTCGGCGCGGTGCTCGAGTCGATGCGCGAGGGCGTGCTCGTGACGGACGAGCGGGGAGACATCTCGCTCGTGAACCCGGCGCTCTCGCAGCTCCTCGGCATCCGCGGGGACGCGGTCGGCCGCCCGCCCATCGAGGTGCTCCGCTCGGCGAGCCTGCACGAGCTGCTCGAGGAGGTCGCGCTCGCGCGCGCGGCGGCGACGCGCGAGATCGAGATCGCGCCCGCGACGCCGGGCGCGGCGGGGCCCCCGGGCCGGAGGATCCTCGTCGTGAACGCGGCGCCGCTCGCGCTGCCGGCGCAGAGCCGCGGCGCGGCGGGGGTCGTCGCCGTCTTCTTCGACGTGACGGAGCTGCGGCGGATCGAGGGGCTGCAGCGCAACTTCATCGCCAACGCGTCGCACGAGCTCCGCACGCCGGTCGCGTCGATCCGCGCGAGCAGCGAGACGCTCCTCGGCGGCGCGCTCGACGACCCGGAGGCCGCGCGGGACTTTACCGAGGTGATCGAGCGCAACGCGGCGCGGCTGCACCGGCTCGTGAACGACCTGCTCGATCTGTCGCGCATCGAGGGGCGCGAGCGGCCGCTGTCGCAGGGGTCGCTCGACCTCGCGGCGCAGGCCGAGGCGGCGGTCGCGCTCCTGCGCGGGCGCGCGCGGGAGAAGGGGACCGAGGTGGAGGTCGACGTGGCGCCGGGCACGCTCGTCACGGCGGATCCGCGCGCGCTGGACCAGATCCTGACCAACCTCGTCGACAACGCGATCCAGCACACGCCGGACGGCTCGCGCGTCGTTGTGCGCGCGCGAGGCGCGAACGGGCGCGTCCTCCTGGAGATCGAGGACGACGGCCACGGCATCCCCGCGGCGCACCAGGCGCGCGTGTTCGAGCGGTTCTACCGCGTCGATCAGGGGCGCGCCCGCGCGTCGGGCGGCACCGGGCTCGGCCTCTCGATCGCGAAGCACCTCGTCGAGGCGATGCGCGGCGACATCTCCGTGACGACCGGGGCGGCCGGCGGCGCGCTCTTCCGGGTGACGCTGCCGGGCGCGACGGCGGGCGCGCCGCGGTAGGCCCGGACCACGCTGGCGCTGCGCCGCGCGAGGTCGGGCACGGCGGGGCGCGCGGCGGGGCGAGCGCTACGCCGCGCGCGGCGGGGCGAGGGCTACGGCGCGCAGGCGGTGCGGCATGCGTCGAACGACTCCTGGCACGCCGTCGGGTTCTCGATCCTGGGCAGGCCGCCGTCCGGGGGGAACTTCGGCGTGAGGCAGGTCTGGAGGATCGACTGGCACTTGGCGGCGCACGCCGCGAGCTTGCTCGAGAGCGCGCCTGCGTCGAGCGTCGCGGGCGGGCCCGCGTCCGTCGGCGCGCCGCCGTCCGTGGCCGCGCCCGCGCCCGCGTCCGCCTTCGCTCCCGCGGCGGCGGGCTGCGCCGGCGACGCCTTCGCTGTCGCGGGGGGCGCTGCCGGGGTCGGGGTCGCGGCCGGCACGGTCCCGGTGGCCGCGGGAAGCGGCGCCGTCGCGGGAGGCGCGGTGACGTCGGCCGGCGCGGGGGCGACCTCCTCGGGATCGTCGCTGGACTTGCACGCCGCGATCAGCAGCGCTGGCGAGGCGATCATCACGACAAAGGCAGCGAAGAGCTTGTGGGCGCGCATGGGTGCTTCATGCTGCGCCTCCGCCGGGAACGCAACCCTCGCGCGGGAGCCGCGCGCGCGCCCTGCGTGGCGCACGCACCTTGATTTCACGCGCGCGCCCCCTGCGTGACGCGCGCACCTTGTGTCTGGAGGGAAAGGGAGCTCCGACAGGAGCGGGGCTGTCGCGCAGGAGGGCTATTCCGTCCTGAAGATCACGTGGAAGCCATAGCGGGTCTCCACGACGTCGCTGAGCTGATGGATATCGAGCTCGAACGCCGCGTCCGCGAACGGCGGCAGGACGTCGGCGCGCTCGATGGTGCCGAGGGAGCCGCCGCGCGACGCCGCGCCCGCCTCCTCGCTGTACGCCGCGACCACCTGGCCGAAGTCGGCGCCGCCGCGGATCTTGTCGCGCGCCTCCATCGCGCGCAGGCATGCCTCCTCGCGCGTGCGGGTCGCGCCGTCGGCGCGCTCGGCGCCGGCGTGGCGGACGAGGATGTGCTTCACGCCGATGCGCGGCGGCTCCTCGGCGCGCGCCTCCCGCTTCGCGGTGGCGGCCGCGAGGCACGCGGCGGCGTTCGGGGCGCTCGCCTCGGCGGGGGCGGCGCTGTCCGGCGCGGCGGCGGGCGGCGTCTGGGGCGCACCGCACGCTGTCGCGAGCGCCGTGACGAGCGCCGCGCCGAGGAGGACGAGCGGAGAGGGTCGTGCGAGCTGGCGCATCGCCGCGAGCATATCGCCAGGCGTTCACGGGGTCGGGACATTCGGAGCGGAGGTGCGCCTGAACGACGGAAAGGGGGGCGGTCGTCGCACCGGGAGGGCGCCTGCGCTGCGCGTCAGCGTCGCTCGAGATGCGTGGGGTTTGCATCGTGCGTCGCATCGCTGGTAAGAAGGCATCATGCAGCGCCTCCTCCTCGCGGCCGCACTGGGTGCCGCGCTGATCGCCGGTTGCAGCACCGCCTTCCGAGACAAACGCACGCCTTCCGGTGAGTTCTGCAGCGACATGCACGTCGTGCCGGCGGGCCAGCTCCCCGATCGCGAGTACCATCGCCTTCAGCCCATCGCGAGCGATCCCGAGGCCCGGACCGAGGCGGAGCGCCTCGAGTCGCTCCGCAAGGCCGCGTGCGCCGTGGGCGGCGATGCGGTCATCGAGGCGGTCAACGAGGAGATCCGCACCGAGGACGGCCGGTATGCGAGCGTCGCGAGCGGCACCGCGGTGATCTGGGTCCGCCGCACGGATGGAGAGGCGAAGCCGCTGACGTTGCATCCGGCGAACAAGCCCGCCGAGTCGGCGGCGCCCGCCGAGCCCGAGGCGCCCCCTGCGGATCCGGCGGAGCCTGCGTCCGACGAGCCTTACGAGGACACCCCTGCGCCCGCCGCCTCGGCCCCTCCGGCCAAGCCTGGCAAGCCCGGGTCGAAGCCTTCGCCGGCGTCGTCGGCCAAGCCTTCCTCCCCCACCCCGCCCGCCTCGGCTACCCCGCCTTCCTCCCCCACCCCGCCCTCGTCGGCCAAGCCCTCGACCCCGGCGGCGCCCGTGAAGCCCCCGCCGAAGAAGTGAGCTCCCTGTCCCGGCGCTGCCGGGACAGCGACGAGCAACGGCCCGTCCGCCCGCGCCTCCCGTTACAACGGCGTCTCCGCGAAGCCCACATGGAGGCTCGCGGGCGCGTACGCGCACAGGCCGGGCAGCTCGGCACGCCCTCCTCCCCACGCTCATGGCGCTCGGAGAAGAGAAGGCCCGAGACCGCAGCGTCCTACTTTTGCGGAGCAGGCGGCTGGCCCGACGACGAGGGCGCCGGCCCTGGCGTGCCGGATCTTGGCAGAACCTTCGTGCCGCTCGGCAGCCCCCCCGCATCACGCCGGTTGGGCAGCGGAGCCGCCTCGCCCGGCACGCCGCCGGCCGGCGGAAGGCTGGAGCCCCCGCTCGGCAGCACGTTCGGCTTGAGGACGCCCTGCCCAGGCAGCGTGCCCTGGGTCGGCAGCGTGCCCTGCGACTTCTGCGGCAGCACCCCGCCCGACGGCAGGATCTGCTCGGTCCCCTCCGGCGCCCCGGTGAGCGGCCTCGCCCCCGCGGTGCCGTAACGCAGGATGCGGAAGACAACGCGCCGGTTCTTCGACGTCATGAACTGGCAGTCGGGCGAGAGCTGCGCGTCCGGACCGGTGCAGCCGGTGTCGTCGTAGATGGGCTGCGTGTGCCCGTAGCCGACCGCCTGGAGCCGCGAGGGGTCGACGCCCTTCGCGATCAGGTACGCCATGACGCTCGCCACGCGGCGCTGGGACAGCGCCATGTTGTACAGGTCGGTCGCGCGCACGTCGGTGTGGCCCTCGATCCGCACCTCGCGGATGTCCGGGTTGTCGATCAGCACCTGCGCGACGGCCTCGAGCGTCGGGTTCGAGTCCTCGAGGATGATGTCCCTGTCGGTCGCGAAGTGGACCTGCTCGGTGATCACGATCTCGTCGCCCTTGACGAAGGCGAGCGGGCAGCCGTTCTTCCCGTGCGGGCCGGCGGGCTTGTCGGGGCACTGGTCGTCGCGATCGAAGAAGCCGTCGCCGTCGGTGTCCAGGTCCGGACAGCCGAAGTTCTCAGGGCTGCCCGGCACGTCGGGGCAGCGGTCCGCCGCGCCGATGAGCCCGTCGCGGTCCGGATCGTCGTTGTCGCGCTGCTGCAGGCGGTTGATCTCCTCCTGCTCCTGCGAGGTCTTCGGCTGCCACGTGATGACGTTGAAGAAGCGGATCGCGGGCGCGCCGAAGCCGCACGCCGCGCCGAAGCTGCCGCCGAAGGTGATCGTGATGCCGTGCTTGGTCTGCCAGCGCAGACCGAGGAGCGCCTCCGCGGGGATCTGCCCGGGATCGTCGGGGTAGCCGGTGAGCGAGGGGTAGCCGTACACCTCGCCGATGACGGAGAGGCCCCAGCGCTGCACGACGTACTGCTCGGCCGCCACGCCGAACTGCGCCATGTCGCCGACGCGAACGCCCGCGAACTGGTTGTCGGGCCGGAGCCAGATGCCGGCGTTCGCCGCGAGGAGCAGCCCGAAGTTGAAGCGGTAGTCGCCGATCAGCGTCGCGCCGCCGCTCAGCGCGCCGTCGCTGGCGAACGCGTTCTGGTCGCCCGTGGGGAAGTTGAGGTTGCCCGCGATCGCCATCCCGAACCCCTCCTTGACCTGCTCCTTCCGGTTCAGGTACGGGAGCGAGATCTTCGTCGAGAGGCGGAGATCGCCGACCGTGGAGCTCTTGACCGAGCCCTCGGTGCCGAAGCGCCGGAGGTTGCCGCCCTCCTGGAAGAGGATGAGCGGCATGGTCATCGTGACGTCGAAGACGTCGAAGAAGCCGATGCCCGCGAGGAGCGCGAGCTCGAGCCGCCCGGTGATGGCGTTGACGGCCTGCTTCGTGTCGTCGCCCGCGAGGAAGAGCACGAGCGGGTCGGCCGCGATGTCGCTGTAGAGGCCGACGGTCGGGGAGAGGTTCCCGATGACCTCGGACTTCTGGACCATCACGAGGTCGCGCGGCGCGGCCGCCGGGCGGAAGACCTGCGCGTCGAAGCGCCCCTCCACGGCGAGCGCGGGGCTCCCGGCGAGCAGCGCGGAGAGCGCGAGGAGCGGAGCGAGGAGGGACGAGCGCCTTCTCACGAGACACCTCCGCGGCTCTGCCGGCGCTTTCTTTCGAGCAGGGCCAGCGCCGCGAGGGCGAGGAGCCCGGCGGGCCGCGGGTCGCCGCCCTTCTGGCCGACGACCGAGACGCTGCAGATCTCGGCGAGGGTGCCGCCGCACGCGACGTTGTCAGGCATCGGGCCGAGCGCGCACTCCTTGGCGTCCGCCTCGTCGGTCCAGCGGCAGTGCTCGTTGCCGAGGCAGTCGACGTTCGACTTGCAGGAGATGTCGCACGTGTTGGTCGCGAGATCGCAGGTGTTGCCGCAGGGACACTGGGTGTCGGCGTAGCACTCGACGCACTTCTCGCCGTCGCAGAACGGGGTGTCCTCGGCGCAGGTCGCCAGGCACCCCGGCTCGCACGCGTGCGTCTCGGGGTTGCACGTCGTGCCGGCGCACTGCTCGTCCGAGGTGCAGCGCACGCAGGCCGCTGTCTCGGCGAACTGGCCGAGGCAGAACGGCGTGTCGTCGCCGCAGCTATCGCAGCGCAGCCCGCAGCGCCGGTCCTTGACGCACTCCTTGCACTCGCCGCTCAGGCAGTACTGGCCCTCGGCGCAGTCCATGTCGTTGCGGCACGCGGCGCACGCCGTCCCGACGGGCCCGGGGAGGCAGAAATCCACCGGCGGCGTCTGCGGATCGTTCGGGTCCTCGGGATGGGCGCAGTCGACGCAGCCCTCGCCGCAGCAGTTGGGCTGCGCGTTCTCCGGGATGGCGTCGACGCAGTGGCCCGTCGGGACGTGACACCGCTTGCCGGCGGGGCACTGCGCGTCCTCGAGGCACTCGACGCACATCGGGTCGCCGCCCGGCTCGACGGCCGCGCAGTCCATCTGCGTGCCGTTGATGCCGTTGGGACAGCAGTTGCACGAGTTGCCGGCGCACCGGTCGGCGGTGTCGCACACGACGCAGGTGTGATCGACGCAGATCTTGCCGCGCAGGCAGTCCGCGTCGGTCTCGCACTCGTACTCTTCCTTGCACTCGTGCGTCTCGGGGTCGCAGACGAAGCCGTCCTTGCAGTCCGCGCTGGTGCGGCACTGGGCGCACTGGCGGTTGCCGCTCACGTCGATGCAGAACTGCGCCTCACCCTCGCAGCGCGAGCAGGACTCCCCGCAGTAGTACGCGGTGTCGCACGGGGCGCAGAGGGCGGCCTCGTTGCAGTAGTAGCCCGTGTCGCACTGAGCGTTGCCGGGGAGGCCGGCGAAGGCGCGACTGCACTGCTGGCACTGGTCGATGTCGGGGAACGACGGCGAGCCGCTCAGCGTCTGGTAGAACTGGGCGGGCTCGAAGAGGCTGAAGCCGGCGTCCTTGAGGTTCACGCTGCCCATCTCGCGCGCGCCGAGCTCGAAATCATCGAAGTCCCCGACGAGGAAGGACATCTCGAGCGCCGCGTGCTCCCAGAGCTCCGCGTAGAGGACCTCGAGCGGGTACAGGCCCGGCTTCTCGAACGTGACCGTGTTCGTGACGCGATACGTCGGGAGACCGAGCCTCGGCGGGCGGACGACGACCGGCTTCATGCCAGAGACCCTGTCGAAGAAAGCGAGGCTCACCGCGTCGTCGGCATAGAAGCCGATATGGACCGGCCTGCCGGCGAGCTCCGCGGGGACACGCAGGAACCCGCGGAGCCGCGAGCCGAACGGCTGGTCGGTGCCGTGGCTGTTCCACGGGAAGTCGCACCCGCCCTCCTTGCATGTGGGCGACATCAGCCCGGTGAAGTCGCCGAAGCTCAGCGGGCCTGCGGTGTTCGGCGCGGCAGTGGTATTGTTGTTGCTGAAATCCAGAAGGGTCCGGATGACGTATTCTAGACGTGTGGGCTTGTAGTCGTCGCTCTCCAGGAAGGCGTTGACCTTTTCGATATAGGCCACGCGCGTGTCCAACTTCCTGGGATCGTCACTAGCGCCGGACACGTAGAACCACTGCTCCACTTCACCGGGAGGCGATAGAGCCGACGCCGCGCAGAGTCCGGTCCCCTCGACCTCCGGCAACTCCGCGATGGCGGGCGCCGAGATGGTGACCGGGTCTGGCCTCGGCTGCGCGCGCACCTGCCCCGGCAGCGCGACGCACAGGGCCGCAGCGGCCAGAGCAAGTCCTCGAGTGCGCATGGCGCGATCGCGGCTCAGCATCGCTCACGGCTTCCTGGCGCCGTTCGCGGCGTCCTACCACCTGACGTCAAGAGCACGGTCCCTAGGCTACCCGGGGCGCGCAGGCGTCTGCAAGCTCCGAACAGCTCGCCAGCCGCTCGCCCAGATGTAGGGGGCGACCCTTCAGCTCCTCATGCCACGAGACCACGACGCGGTGCGCCCGTCCAGCGACCGCCTCGATCGAAACGATGCGCCGCGGGCGGCACGCGCTCGTACGCAGGAGCTGACACGGTGCGATGCCGACATCACGACGGTGTCTGTTCGCACCGGATGACGCATCCGTGGCATCTCCGCGTGCATTACGCGACGCGGCGAACCACGCTCGAGTCGAGCGCGCCCGCGGAGCGTCCATGCGCAGGGGGGCAACGGCCCCCTCGCGATCCATGGCGGCGCAGCGTAAAGGGATCGCTCCCATGACCATGACCTCGGGTCTCGCGATCGTCACAGGCGCCTCGTCCGGCATCGGCGCGGAGCTCGCACGCCAGCTCTCGGCGCGCGGGCAGCCGGTGCTCGCCATCGGGCGGCGGGCGCACCGTCTGGAGGAGCTCTCGGCGGGGGCGCGCGCCGCCGGGCACGCGCCCATCCACCCGCTCGAGCTCGACGTCACGACGGAAGGCGCGGCTGTCCGCGTGCGGGATCGCGCGCGCGCGCTGGGCGGCGCGACCTGGCTGGTCAACAACGCCGGCACGACGCGGTTCGGGCCCTTTCTGGACGGCGACCCGGCAGCACAGGCGATGCTGGTGCGGCTCAACTGCGAGAGCGTCGTCGCGCTCTGCGCGGCGATCGTCCCCGAGCTCGTGGCGCGCGGCGGAGGGCGCGTGCTCAACGTCGCGTCGCTCGCCGCGTTCCAGCCGACCCCGGGACAGGCGGTGTATGGGGCCACCAAGGCGTTCGTGCTCTCTCTCTCCGAGAGCCTCTCCGTGGAGCTCGACGGGACCGGCGTCACGGTGACGGCGCTGTGTCCTGGGCCGGTGACCACGGAGATATTCGACGCAGGCGCGCCCGGCGTGCCGCGCAGGAAGGTGCCGTTCGAGCTCACCGCCGAGCGCTGCGCGGCGTACGGCATCGCGGCGGCGGATCGGGGCGACGTGGTCGCCGTCCCGACCGCGCTGAGCACGGCGACCGCCCAGCTCTCCCGCCTTCTCCCGCGCGCGGCGATTCGCCGTCTCTCATCGCGGATAGGGCTGTCCTTCCTCGGCTATGGCGCGCCACCTCGACGAGCCCGAGACTAGGGCGAAAGCTCGCGCGATACCCCATGGCGCTCGTTCGGGAGACTCGGCGCCGGCGGCGCTGCTGCTGTGATAGCCTCCGCTCTGCCGTCCGCACAACCGATCCCGCGGCAGGTCGCGAGCGCGTAGACCATCTCATGCAAGCACGAGCGTACGTCCTTGGTTCTGTCGTCACCCTGACCCTGTTCGCCAACGGGTGCGCGTCGCTGCTCGGCCTCGACGAGTTCGCCGATCAGTTGCCGGGCGGCACGGGCGCCGGCGGCGCTGGGGGCGCCGGCAGCGCTGGGGGCGCCGGCAGCGCTGGGGGCGCCGGCGGAGACGTTGAGGCCACCCCCTGCACGCCGGACACGTCGGAAGCGTGCTACGGCGGCCCGCCGGTCACCAGGAACGAGGGGATGTGCCGGGAAGGGAGGAGCACATGCAACGCCGACGGGACCTGGGGCGTATGCGAGGGAGAGGTCCTGCCGGCGGTCGAGCGCTGCGACGCGGCGGACGATGAGAACTGTGATGGCCTGGAGTGCGTCGCCTGGACGACCGCGTACAAACAGACGGGAGATGTCTACCTCATGGACATCGCGAGTGATGCCGACGGCAACATGTTCGTGAGCGGCGCCTTCTTGGACACCATCACGATCGGCGACCATACACTCTCGTCTGCCAGCACCACCGATATACTGCTCCTCAAGCTGAGCCCTACTGGAGAGCCCCTGTGGTCCAAGAAGTTTGGTGACTTTTACCCGGACGAGCCGTGGGCGCTCGCCGTCGACTTCAAGGGCAACCCGATTCTGAGCGGTATCAGCGATAGCGGCATCGACTTCGGCGATGGGCCCCTTCCAGCGGGGCCATTCATCGCGAAGCTCGATGCATCGGGCAAGCGCATCTGGACCAAGGGCCCGGAGGGCGGCGGGATCAGCGCCGTCGCGATCGATGCCAACGATGATGTGATCGTGGCGGGAAGTTTTAGTCGCCCGATCGACTTCGGCAGCGGGCCCATCCAGCCCGACGGTGACTCGGACATCTTCGTGGCGAAGCTCGACGGTGCCACAGGCCTCGTGACTGCGCCGGGCTGTTGGGCCCGCCGCCTCGGCAGATCAGGGGCGTCAGTAAACGCTGCGGCCATTGCGACCGATCGTTCGAACAATATCTTCATGGCTGGCTCGACGCTTGGAACCGCCGAGCTCGATAGGTTCACGCTGGATCGAGGCAGCTTCGTCATGAAACTCACGCCGTCCGGAGTACCGGACTGGATCAGGACGATGCGCCCCATCGGGCCGAGCCCGGCAGGTGTCGACGTGATGGGCATTGCCGTAGATTCCTCGGGAAGGCCTGTGTTGGCCGGAGATCACAGTGGCGAACTGCAGATAGGTTCACACACAATAACGTCGGTCAACAGGGACGTCTTCGTGGTGCAGTTCGAGGCCAACGGCACCGTGGGATGGGTGCGTACACTTGGCGGGACGGATAGTCAGATGGCCCGCGGCCTTGCGCTCGACCCCTTCGACAACGTCGTCGTCGTCGGAAACGCTCAGCAGGAGATCGACCTCGGCAACGGCCCACTCCCTCTGGCGGACGACGCCGGCTTCGTCGTGAAGCTCAGCCCCGACGCGGAGCTCGTCTGGCATCGCTTCCTTGGCAAGGACGCCGTTCCCTACGCCGTCGCCAGCTCGCCGGACGGCGAGGCGCTCGTCGCGGGCTGGACGAGAGCACCGGACGCCGATTGGGGCGCGGGCCCCCTCCCCAACCTCGGAGCCGACGGCCGCCAGCAGCTCGTCATCGCCAAGCTCGGCCGATGAGCCCGCCGTCGCTCCGGCTGCCTGGGCTCGGCCGATAAGCCGCGGCCACGAGCCTCCAGCGTAGCGAAACGCCTCACTGTGGCGCGCGCGTGGACGTTCCCACCATCAAGCGAGCGAGACCATCGATTCCCGCCGCGAAATTGCGCCCCCCTCTCCGTGGCACCCCCGTTGCTTTGCCCGTCGATCACCCCGACACGGGGCCGGAGGTCGTTCGATGAGCAAGATTCTGCGTGGGATTGCAGCAGGTTACGGCGCGAAGAAGCTCGGGGGCGGGTGCTTCAGCACCATCCTCATCTTCGTCCTGCTCTGGTGGGTGCTCGGCCACTTCGGCATCTTCCGCTGAGCGCCGCGCGGGCGCGCTCGATCAGCGCGAGCGGCCCTTCTTCCGCTGCGCCTTGCGGGCGAAGAACGCCCGCCGCGCGTCCGGCGACTTCGCGCCTTGCCGCTTCTTCACCTTGGGCGGAGCCTTCGCGAGCTGGATGTCGCTCACGCCGCGCGCCTCGCCCTGGCGGCCCCGCGGCGTGAGCGACGCGCGCTGGTAGGCGATTGTCTCGCCCGCCTTCTCGAACGAGTCGTCGCGCACCTCCACGAGGCCCGCCCGCACCAGGCCGCCGAGGAGGTGCTCGAAGTCGCGCCGCTCGAGCGACCCGTCGGCGAACACCTCGCGGTAGAGCCGCCCTGTCGGCTGCTCGCCGTCGCGCAGCGCCGCGAGGATCCGCGCGATCGCCTGCGCCTCGTCGCGGCTCGGCGCCCGGAACTCCCGCGCCGCGCACGCGGCCGGCGCGCACACGTCGCACAGCCCGCACGCCTCGCCGGTGTCCTCCTGGTCGCCGAAATGGCGGACCAGGTGGAGCATGCGGCAGCCGTGGCTCTCGGTGAACCGCGCCATCTGCAAGAGCTCGGCGAGCTTGTGGCGCCGCTGCGCCTCGTAGGGCGCGCGCCACCCCGGCTCCCCCAGCGCGACGCCCCCGTCGCCGCCGACGCGCGCGCCGCCGTGGATCCAGAGCTTCTCCAGGGCCTTGTCCGCGACCTCGGGATCCATCCCGAGATCGCCCAGGATCTCCTCCCGCGGGCGGGGCTCCGCCGAGAGCGCCCCCTCGATCCGCTGCAGGATCGCCGGCTCAGGGTAGTCGCGCTCGTGGAAGAACTCGTGCATTCGCCGATCGACGTACGAGTGCATCAGCACGGCCCGCGACGGGAGCCCGTCGCGGCCAGCGCGGCCGATCTCCTGGTAATAGCCCTCGACGCTCCCGGGCAGCCCGGCGTGGATGACCGTGCGCACGTCGGGCTTGTCGATGCCCATACCGAAGGCGATCGTGGCGACGATGACCTCGGTGCTGCCGTCCAGAAATGCCGTCTGGATCCGGTCGCGCACCTGGGGGGCCAGGCCCGCGTGGTACGCCTCGGCAGGCAGCTCCTCGGCCAGGCCGGAGGCGAGCGCCTCGGCCTCCTTCCGTGTCGGCGCATAGACGATGGCGGGCGTGCGGCCCTCCTGCCCGAGCAGCGCGCGCACCCGGGCGAGGCGCTCCCCGGGGCTGACCTCGAGGATCTCGATACCCAGGTTGCTCCGCCGGAAGCCGTGAATGAAGCGCGCCGCTGTCGTGAGCCCGAGCTGCTCGACGATGTCGTCCTGCACGACAGGCGTGGCTGTCGCTGTCAGCGCGATGACCGGCGCCGGACGGAGCGCCGGGAGGCGCTGGCCGAGCATGCGATAATCAGGGCGGAAGTCGTGTCCCCATTTGGAGATGCAATGGGCCTCGTCGACCGCGACGAGCGACGGCTTCCTCCGCGAGAGCAGCTCGGGGAAGCCGGGCACGCGGAGCCGCTCGGGGGCGATGAACAGGAAGTCGAGCGCGCCAGCGAGGTAATCGATGCAGGCCTGCCGGGATTCGGCCCGGCTCCGGCCGGAGTGGATGCGCTCGGCGGCGAAGCCGCAC
Source organism: Sorangium sp. So ce176 (assembly GCF_051519835.1). Lineage (NCBI taxonomy): Bacteria > Pseudomonadati > Myxococcota > Polyangiales > Polyangiaceae > Sorangium > Sorangium sp. So ce176. The sequence goes on along the minus strand of NZ_CP150371.1, from coordinate 4,616,116 downwards.
GCCCGGAGCTTCGCGGCCTGGTCCTCCATGAGGGCGATGAGCGGGCTCACGACGAGCGTCGTGCCGCCGCGGGCGATCCCGGGGAGCTGGTAACAGAGCGATTTGCCGGCGCCGGTTGGCATGACGAGCAGCACGTCGCTCCCCGCGGCCGCCGTCCGGCAGACGGCCTCCTGGTAGGGGCGGAAGGCGCGGAAGCCGAAGCACTGCTGGAGCAGATCGAGGAGATCCGCCGGCCGGCGCTCCCGGGAGGGGGCGACGGCCGCGGCGCGCACAGGCGACGGTGCAATCGCCGCGGCGCGCGACGGCGCGATGGCCGCAGCGCGCGACGGCGATGATGCCCGATCCACCCCACCAGCCGGAGGTGAAGCCGCGACCGCCGCACGCGCCCGCGGGGGCGCCGCCGCCGCGGGTCGCTCCGGCATGGGCACCACGGCTGCCGGACGAGCCCGCGCCTGCGCCCGCGCCGGCGACGATGCCGCGGCCGCCGCCGCGACCGTCTGAAGCGCGCCGCGCGACGCAGCGACCGGCGCGACCGCCGCGCTGCTGCCCGGCCCGCGACGCGCCGTCGCGCGCGGCGCCTCGCGCTCCTGCGGCGCAGCCGGCGCGACGGCCGCGGATCCGCGCCTGTTTCCGGGACGCCTCACCTCGCCGCCTTCCCGCGAGGGAGACGCTTCTGCGCCCGGCCAGGGCGAGGCGCCCGCTGCCGGGCGACGCCCGGCGCTCACCTCCTCCACCACGTGGCGCACGTACGACTCGATGCCTGCCATGAAGGAGGGCAGATCGCCGGCGCCCCGGGCCATGCGGGCGAGCTTCGCCTCCCAGGCGCCCGTCATCGCGGGGCTCTTCACGTCCGCGTGGACGACCTCGATCAGCCCGACGCCCTTGTCGGTCGCGTGCAGCAGCTTGCCCTTGCGCACGAGGTACTCGCGCCGCAGGAGCGTCTCGATGATCGCGGCCCGCGTGGCCGGGGTGCCGAGGCCCGAGTCCTTCATCGCCTCGGAGAGCTCCTTCTCGTCGAGGCTGCTGCCCGCCGTCTCCATGGCGGTGAGCAGCGTCGCCTCGGTGAAGCGCGGCGGCGGGCGCGTCTTCTTCGCCAGCGCCTGCGCGTCGAGCACGAGCTGCACCTGCCCCTTCACGAGGCCCGCCGGGAGCTGCTGATCTGCGGTCTCCCGCTCGCGCTCGCCCTCCCCCTCGTCGCCGTCGCGCCCCTCCCCGTCCTCCCTGGCATCCCCCTTCTTGCGCGGCTTGGCCGGCGGCTTGCCGTAGCCGATGTCGAGCACCTTCCACCCGGCCTTCTCCACGACGCTGCCCGCGCTGTGATAGCGGTCCACGATCGGCGCGCCGGCGCCCTCGCCGCGGCCGCGCGTCGTGATCGCCGTGATGACCGTCGTGATCGACGTGACGTGATCCTCGTGCCACGCCGAGAGCAGGCGCCGGCAGATGAGATCGAAGATCTTCTGCTCATCGGTCGACAGATCCGCGCGCGACGACCGCGCCCCCGTGGGGATGATGGCGTGGTGATCGCCGACCCTGGCGTCGTCGACGAAGCGCCTTCCGAGCGGCCGGGTCCCCGTGCCCGGGGCGAGCATGCCGCTGTAAGAGCCCTCGATCGCCTGCACCACCGCGCCGAGCGTCGCGGCGATCTCGGTCGAGAGGTGACGGCTGTCGGTGCGCGGATAGCTGATGAGCTTCCTGCGCTCGTAGAGCGCCTGGGCGACCTCGAGCGTCCTCTGCGCGGAGAAGCCGTAAAGGCGGTTCGCGTGCCGCTGGAGCTCGGTCAGGTCGTAGAGCAGCGGCGGCGGGAGGCGGCGGGACTCGGACCGGATCGCCTCGATGCGCGCCTCGCCGCGCCGGGCCCGCTCGACGATGCGCGCCGCCTCCTCGCCGTCCGGCGGCAGGCGCCTCCGCAGCGGCGCTGTCTCGCGCGCCTCGCGCGGCTCGCCGCCGCCCGCGGCGCCGGGCTGCTCGCCGGGGGGATCCTTGTCGCGGAAATACGTGCCCTTGTACGACGACCCGGCGGCGCCCGCGCCGTCGTCCCTGTAGGGGGAGAAGGTAGCGACGACCTCGAGGTACGGCTCGGGGACGAACCGCCGGATGGCGAGCTCGCGCTCGACGACAACGGACAGCGTCGGCGTCTGCACGCGGCCCACCGAGAGGTCCTGGTCGAAGGCGAGGCTGTAGGCGCGCGAGAGGTTCATGCCGACGAGCCAGTCCGCCCGGCTGCGGCCGCGCGCCGCGTCGGCGAGGCCGTCGTAGCTGCACGCGTCGCGCAGCCGGCGGAGCCCGTCGCGGATGGCGTCGGGGGTGAGGCTCGATATCCAGAGCCTGTCGACCGGCTTCGTGCAGCCGGCCGCCTCGTAGATGTAGCGGAAGATGAGCTCGCCCTCGCGGCCCGCGTCGGTCGCGCAGACGACGCGCTGGACATCGCGCCGGCCAAGGATCTTCCGGACGATCTCGAACTGCGCCCGCGTCCCGGGGAGGACGACGAGCGGAAAGCGCGCCGGCAGCATCGGGAGGAGATCGAGGCGCCAGCGCTTCCAGGCAGGGTCGATCTGGTGCGGCTCGGCGATGGCGACGAGGTGCCCCACCGCCCACGTGACGACGTAGCCGCCCCCCTCGAGGAAGCCCTCGCCGCGCCGCGAGGCCCCGAGCACCGCGGCGATGTCGCGGGCGACGGCGGGCTTCTCTGCGACCACAGCGATCATTCGGGCAACCCGGGAGGAACGAGCGCCGCCCGCGCCTCCCGCGGGTGCCGTGATAGCGCGTGGCGGCCCCAGGCGGTATCGAGAACCGCGCCGGCCCGGAAGCGCGCGCCCGGGCCGCGCCCGCCCCCGGCTTCGTGCCGGCCCCCGCGGCGCCGAAGGGGCTCGGCACGACGTTCGGCGAGCGGCGCAAGTCGCGCATCACCTCGACGCAGTTCGAAAGGGCGCCGCCGAAGCCCGCGGCCGTGCTGGTGATCCGCTACGAGCAGCGCGAGGGGCTGCGGGCGCTCGGGATCGACGTCGACGGGCTCTCCCAGCGCGAGACCGCCAGCCCGTTCCCCGCCGAGACGGGCTTCGCCGAGCCGCCGCCCGGCTGGAAGGGGTGAGCTGGGCCTGCTCGGTCCGCGCCTCCAGGTCGTCCATCCTCCTCTGGCGCCGATCGATCAGGCCGGCAGAGCCGAACATCGCCGGACGATGTCGATCAGGCCGTCGGCCCCGTTCATGAACCGTGAGAACGCCCGGCCGCGGAGGCACCAGCGAGCGTCCACCGCGTCAACCCGCGGTGGACAGCCTCGGGCGACGGCGCAGGGCGCCCGCCACGAGAGATGGGGCGCCAGGGGTCTTTGCGCGGAATATACAAGTCAGCACGCCACGAGGGCGCCCTCGGGCCCCCCGCCGCGCGCCAGGGCACGCTCCTTGCCGTGAACTCCCCGCGAGCAGCGCACGGGCGCCCTGAGCCCGCCACGCGCATCGTGGGAATCCAGCAAAAGGCTCCGGTGACGCAGGACACTCGCTGACGCGCCTGCTGGCCCCTGCCCGGGAGCGCAGGCGCCGGCAGAGCGACAGTGAGGGCGTCGCCCGGAGTCCACTTACGAGAGGCAGCATGCGGAGAGCATCCTTGGTTTGTTCCGTCGTTGTACTGGCAGCGCTGTCGGGCTGTACGGCGAGCAGCGACAGCGACAGAAGCAGCGATGGCAGCAGCGGCGCTCCGGGCACCGGCGCCGGCCCCGGAGTCGACGACTTCGGCGGCGCGGCGGGGGGCGAGCCCGGAGGCGACTTCACCCCTGGCGCCACGACCGGCGGAGAGCAGGCGGACTGCGGGCGTCAGAACTTCGACGTCGAACGCAGGCCGGCCAGCATCCTGCTCGTCCTCGATCGCTCGGCGTCGATGCAGGACGATCCGAGCGGGGACGAGGGCACACCGTCGAAATGGGACATCGTCGTGCCCGCCTTGCAGGAGGTGATCGCGGCGACGAACGAGGCGGCCTCCTGGGGCCTGAAGGTGTTCCCACAGGGCGACAGGACAGGCACCTGCACCGAGGAGAGCTTCCCGGGCGATATCCTGATCCCGATCGCGAGCAACAACGCGCCCACGGTGAATCAGGCAATCTCGAGCACGACCCCCGAGGGCGACGGCACGCCGACAGGCGACGCCATCAACAAGGCGGTCGAGTACCTGCAGGCGATCCACAACGACGACCCGAAGTACATCCTGCTCGCGACGGACGGAGACCCGTCGTGCCCCAAGAGCGACTCGGACGAGTTCGCCGTGCAGGCGGTGACGGACGCGGCCGCCGCCGGATTCCATACGTTCGTGGTCGGGATCGCGTCGCAAGAGAGCAAGGTCAAGGCGCTCGACGGCCTCGCCGTCGCGGGGCTCGAGCCGCGCCAGGACCCGGATCCGCTCGCGCCGAGGTTCTACCTCGCGGCGACGAAGGACGAGCTCGTGACGTCGCTGCTGACGATCACGGGAGAGGTCTCGACCTGCCTGTTCCCGCTGAGCGCGCCGCCGCCGAACCCGGACCACGTCGGCGTGTTCGTCGGGGACCAGGCGGTCCTGCAAGACACCACGGGCACGGACGGCTGGGACTACACGGGGCCCGACATGATGACCATCGAGCTCCACGGCCCCGCGTGCGAACAGGTGGCGAGCACCGGCGCCGGCTCCGTCAAGGTGATCTTCGGCTGCAAGGACGACCCGATCTACTGAGCTGCGGAGCGCGCGCCGACAGGCCGGCGCGGATCCCATCGAAAGATCGCCGTCCAGAGCCCCTGCGCGTCAACAGCGAGCGTCAACCGGTGTCGACCTCGCGTTGACACCCCGGCCGCGGCCCACGCCCGCGCGGCGCCCGAAGTCCGCCGCACCCCCTGGATCGCCGCTTGCATTCGTGTAGGAGTCGACCCAGAGGCCAGCCCGGGGTCCGCGGGCCGTCAGCGTGAATCCAGAACGAGAGGTAGCGAGATGAGATTCGGATTGAAGTCAGCCTTCACTTTGCTGCTCGTGATCGGCGCCGCCGGCGCCTCCCAGCTCGGCTGTTCGGACGACGCGGGGACGCCGGACGACGGGGGCCAGGGAGGCAGCAGCTCGAGCAGCAGCTCCGCCGCGACCGGCGGGAGCACGACAGCGGGGAGCGGCGGCGGCAGCGCGAGCAGCGCGAGCAGCACGACAGCGGGCAGCACGAGCGCGAGCAGCACGACAGCGGGCAGCACGAGCGCGAGCACCACGGCCGCGAGCACCACGAGCAGCGGCACCGGCGGCGCCGGCGGCGAGGAGCCGCTCGGCGACGAGATCCCGATGGAGATCCCGACGCCCACGAACGGCGCCGGCGAGATCAGGACCTCGACGACGGTGCTGAAGAACGCCGCCAACGGCGGGCAGGACGTCTACGACTTCAACAACCAGAAGATCGGCGTGAACAACACCGCCGATTGCGACGACGGCGAGGGCCAGAAGACGGTGTTCGAGGTCGAGGACGGGGTCACCGTCAAGAACCTCATCATCGCGGGCGGCCTCCCCGCCGGCAACGGCATCGTCTGCAAGGGCGACTGCACCCTCGATCACGTCTACTGGGAGGACGTCTGCGAGGACGCGGCGACCAACAGCAAGGACGGCGCGACGATGCGCATCAACAGCTCGATCGCCCTGCACTCCGCCGACAAGATCTTCCAGCACAACGCCAAGGGCGGCTCCACGACGATCGTCACGAACTCGTACATCGCCGACTTCGGGAAGCTCTGGCGCTCCTGCGGCGATTGCACCGCCAACGGCGGCCCGCGCAACCTGGTCATCGACAACGTCCGGGTGGACAAGGTCAGGACGACTGTCGCGGGAGCGAACCAGAACTACCGGGACACGGTCACGATCACGAACCTCTACGTCAAGGGCGGGTACGACGAGGGCGACGACAAGCCGAAGATCTGCCAGGAGTACCGGGCCGTCACCGACCACATGGGCGAGTCGGAGAAGCTCCACGGCGGCGCGAGCCAGTGGAACACCGCCACGTGTCACGTGAGCAAGAGCGACATCAAGAGCTGGTGAGGGCCGAGCCCGCTCCGCCCCGCTACGATGCCGCCTCGAGCTTCCGGCGCAGGTTGTCGCGCGCGAGCGCCTCGAGGCGCTCCCTGAAATAGGGCGACAGGAAGATGTGCTCGAGGGCGAGCAGCCTCTCGAAGAAATGCCGCCGGCCCGCGGCGTAAAGCTCGGGCGGCACGGCGCTGTACTCCGCGGCGATCGCCCGGTCGTACGCGTCGAACGCCGCCGGATCGCTGCCCAGGATCGCCATGTCACAGTCCAGGAACAGGGCCTCTTCGTCATCGACGTCCGCCGGCCCGAGCGCGCCGTGGCGCGCCGTGAGCAGGATGAGCCGCTCGATGAGGCCCTCGTCGAGCCCCTCGCCGGGCAGCCAGCGCGCCACCGCCTCGCGCGCGAGCGCCGCGCTGCGCGCCTCGTTGTCGCGGCGGCCGGGCACGTACACGGCGTCGTGGAAGAGCGCGGCCAGGAACACCTCCCGCGGCCTCCGCCAGCCGACGTCGCGGGCGACCTCGTCCACCCGGCGGAGCACCTCGCGCACGTGGTCGAGGTCGTGGTACGCGCGCCCGGGCTCGCCGTACGCCGCGCGCACCGCGCTCCACAGCGGCTCGGGCAGGACCAGCCCGCCCGGCGCCTCCGGCGGCGCACCCCCCGCACCCCCGTCGGCGCGCGCCTCGCCCGCCCCGGAAGCGGCGTCCGGCCTCACACCAGCACCAGGTCCTCGGGGCGGAACCGCTCCCCGTCGTACGTCGCGATGCGCCCCTTCTCGACGACCTTCGCGTGGTTCTTCGCGAGGTTGGCGCGCCCCTGGATCTCGCGATCCGTCAGGAAGCAGTCGACGTCAGCGACGCACAGCCCGGCGGAGATCGTCGGCGGCCGCTCGACGCGGCGGTAGCGGCGGCGGGCGAGCCGCTCCTGGAGCGCGCGCAGGAAGTCCACCGCCCACGCGCGCGTCGCGTTGGGCAGCGTGATCATGTACTCGTCGCCGCCGAACCGGTACGCATGCCCGTGCGCGAAGACGTGCGCCTCGATGCTCTCCATGAGCGGCGGGAGCACGTGGAGATCGACCGCCGTCTCGGTGTGCTGCACGTTGAACGCCTTGAAGTCGTCGATGTCGATGAACGCCACGGCGATCGCGGCGCCGCGCAGCGCGCAGCGCGCCCGGTAGTGCGACAGATCCGGCAGGAAGAGCCCGGGCGCCTCGAGGATGTGGAACTTCTCGTCGTACTCGCGCGGCCGCAGCGGCGGCGCCTCCGGCAGCACGGCCTCGGCGTGCCGGATCGACATGTAGTCCGTCAGCTGCGGCACCTGGAGCGCCCGCGTGGCGGCGAACCACGGCGCGGCCATCAGCTGCTCCAGCCCGTGGACCTCGCGCCGGAGGTGCCGGATCGTGTCGGCGTTCACGGCCTTCTGCAGCGGCTCCTCGATCGCCGTGGCGCTCTCGCGCCGGAGGCTTATCAGGATGCGCTTGAGCAGCGGGCCCTGCGTGTCGTGGATCTGCACCTGCGGCTGGCGCAGCTCGAGCTGCCGCCCGAGGAGGCTCAGCTGCCCGATGAGCTCCGTCACCTCCGGCGGCTCGTAGCCGCGGAACTCCTGCCGGATCACGTCCGCCACGTGGCGGCGGAACGCATCCGTGAAGCGGGTGACGCACTGGGACACGACCTTGGCCTCGGACTGCGTGAACTCGAGCACCGCACGAGGATAACCTGGCGGCGGTGCGCCCAGCGCCCGGGACGCACCGCGCGCTGGAAATCCGCCGGAAATTCAGAGATGCTGCCCCGTCCCCCTCCCGCGCGATCCATGCACGACCCCACCCGGACGATCACGACCCTCCGAAGCGACGCGGTCGAGCTCCCGGACCTGCGCATCCTCGTCACCCCGCAGAAGAGCCCGCCGATCGAGGCCGCCCTCGGCGTCGCGCCGCTCGTGCTCGGAACGAGCGGCGAGTGCGACGTCATCATCCCCGACGCGCGCGTCTCGCGCCGCCACTGCCAGCTCCGGTTCTCGCCGCGCGGGGTCGTCCTCACCGACCTCGGCAGCAAGAACGGCACGTTCATCAACGACGTCCTGATCGTCGAGGGGTTCCTCACCCCGGGCGCCATCGCCTCCCTGGGCGGCGTGCCCCTCACCGTGCGCGTCGGCGGCGCCCCGGTCGTCGTCCCGCTCTCCACCTCGGCCAGCTTCGGCGATGCCCTCGGCAGCAGCGTCCCCATGCGCGCGCTCTTCGCGCGCCTCGAGCGCGCCGCGGCCACCTCGGAGACGATCCTCCTGCTCGGCGAGTCCGGCACCGGCAAGGAGGTCCTCGCCCGCGCCATCCACGCGGCGAGCCCGCGCAGCGGCGGCCCCTTCGTCGTGTTCGACTGCAGCGCCGTCGCCCCGAACCTCATCGAGGCCGAGCTCTTCGGCTACACGAAGGGCGCGTTCACGGGCGCCCAGGGCGCGCGCGCCGGCCTGCTCGAGGAGGCGAGCGGCGGCACGCTCTTCCTCGACGAGATCGGCGAGCTCCCGCTCGATCTCCAGCCGAAGCTCCTGCGCGCGCTCGAGGCCCGCCAGGCGCGGCGCATCGGCGCCGCCGCGTACACGTCCTTCGACGCCCGCGTCATCGCCGCCACGCACCGCGATCTCCAGGGCCGCGTCGCGTCGGGGGCGTTCCGCGAGGATCTCTACTACCGGCTCGCCGTCGTCGAGACCGTCGTGCCGCCGCTGCGCGAGCGCAAGGAGGACATCCCGCTGCTCGTCGAGCGCTTCCTCGCGGCGCAGGTGCCGCCGCGCTCGCTCGCCGACCTGCCGCCGAACGCGCTGGAGCTGCTCCGCGGGCACCACTGGCCGGGCAACGTGCGCGAGCTCCGCAACACCGTCGCGCGGCTCATGCTGTTCCCGCACCTCGCCGAGGAGGCGATCGTCAAGGTGGCGCCGCGGCCCACCGACCTGGGCGTCAGCCAGTTCGCCGCGCTGCCGCTCCGCGAGGCGCGCGACATGGTCGTCGAGCAGTTCGAGCGCACGTACATCGCGATGAAGCTCCGGGAGAGCGGCGGCAACGTGGCGCGGGCCGCCGCGTCGATGGGCGTCTCCCGGCAGCTCGTCCACCGGCTGATGGAGCGCTACGGCATCCGCAGCAAGGGTTGACCGGCGGCGCGCGGCGCGGCGCTCAGAACGAGGCGCGCAGCGAGAGCGCGGCGCCGTCCGGTGAGAAGGACAGGCCGGCGGCCGGCGCGGCAGGGGCGGCCGGGGCGAGCTGGAAGTAGAGCAGCGCGCCCACGCCGGCCGCGGCGAAGCCCAGGCCGGCCGAGATCGCGCCGGCCTTCCACGCGACGTCGATCGCCTCGACCTCGTCCGCCGAGCACCTCGGCGCGCACCTGTCGCGGAGCTCGCCGCGATCGATGTACCCCTTGATGCCGAGGAACGCGCCCACGCCGAGCGCCACGGCGCCGGCGCCGACCAGCACGAGCGGCCAGCGCTGCCGCTCCGGCGCGGCGGTGTCCGCGGCGCGCGGCGGGGGCGGAGGCGCGGCCGCCGGGAAGCGCACAACGATCGGCAGCGCCTTGTCGCCCGGCGACAGCGTGACCGTGGCGACGACCCGCGCCCCCGCCGCGTCCTCGAACGTCAGCGTGTGGCGCCCCGGATCGACCTCGATCGGGTCCTTCGGGAGCGCCTCGACAAGCGGCGCGCCGTCGAGGAGCACCCGCACGCGGCCCGGCGCGCGGCCCTCGGCGGACGTGGCCGACAGCGCGACGCTCGGCATGTCGCGCTCGACCATCTCGCTCCAGCTCTGGCAGTCGCGGGCGAGCGTCGCCGGGCACGAGCTCAGGCAGATCCGGAGCTCCGCCCGCGCGCGCAGGAGCGCCCGATCGCGCACGAGCTGCTGCGCCTGCTCGTACGCGCCCGCGCACGTCTCGCCGACGCCCTGCGCCCGGGCGCGCGAGCCCGCGAGGAGCGTGACGGCCGCGCTCGCGGCGGCGAGGAGGACCCGCTTCATCGCGGCGCAGGCTACACGCTTCCGCCGCTCAGAGGCACTCACGCTTGATCCGCCGGATGCCGCTGCCGTCCACGTAGTAGGGGGGCACGCAGCGCGATCGCGGCCGCGCGGTGGCCGCGGCGCGCTCCCGCGCGGACGGCGCCGTCTGCGCGGCGGCGGGCGCGGAGGCCGCGGGCGCGCGCGCGGCGGAGGCCCTCGCCGCGGGCGCGGAGGCCACTGCAGACGCGGAGGCGCTCGCCGCGGGCGCGGAGGCCGCTCCCGCGGGCTCAGAGGCCCCCGCCGCGAGCCCGGCGGCCGCCGCGGGCTCGGAGGCCTCCACCGCGGGCGCGGAGGCCGCTCCCGCGGGCCCGGAGGCCCCCGCCGCGGGCGTGCTCGCCGCGGGCGCCGGCACCGCGGCGACAGCGGGCGTCGCGGAGGCGCCCGCGCTGGCCTGCTCGGCCGGCAGTGCTGCGACCCCCGGGCTCGCGCCGCAGCGCCCGGCGATAACCGCCAGCACGAGCGCGCCGGCCCCGAGGGCGAGCGAGGTGGCGCGGGTGCCCCACGCCCTCGGCTCCCGCGGCCCCGCCGCCCCGGCGACAGGCGTCGCGAGCGCGGAGACAGCGGGCCGCGCCATGTCCTCGACCGTCCTCGTCATCGTCGCGACCGTCATCGAGGACCGCGGCGGGCGCGCGCGGTGGCCGGGGGACCGCGCCGCGCTCGTGTCGATCTCCCGCAGCGGCGCCGGGGCCGCGGCGGCGGGGCTCGACGGCGGCGGCGCCGGGACGGCGCTCCGCTGCGACGTCTCGATCTCGCCGAGGCTCTTCGCCCGCGCCTCGAGCAGCGGCCCCGCCGTCGTCTCGACCCACGCGCCGACCGCGCGCGGGCTCGCCGGCGGCAGCGCCTCCTCCAGGGCAGCGGCCATCTCCAGCGCGGTCGCGTAGCGCCGCTCCGGGTCCCGCTGGAGGCCGCGGAGCACCACCTCGTCGAGCTCCCTGGGCACGTCGCCGAACGCGCTCGGCGGCTGGACGACGCCCTCGAGGATCCGCCCGTAGATCTCCGCGTCGCACTCTCCCGAGAACAGCCGGCGTCCCGTGAGCGCCTCCCACAGCACCACGGACGCGGCGTAGATGTCGGCGCGGCGGGTCAGCGGCGCCCCGCGGAGCTGCTCTGGCGCCATGTAGCTGAGCTTGCCCTTGAGCTGCCCGACGCGGCTGACCTGGCTCCGCACCGCCGCGCGCGCGATCCCGAAATCGAGCACGCGCGCGATCCCGTCGTCGCCGACCAGGATGTTCTGCGGCGACACGTCGCGGTGGACGATCTGGAGCGGCGCCCCGTCCTCGGCGGTCGCCTCGTGCGCCGCGTGAAGGCCCGCCAGCGCGCCCGCGACGATGGCGGAGACGACCGGATGCGGCACCCGGCCCCCCCGCGCGCTGACCTCGCGCAGCAGGCTCGAGAGCGACTCGCCAGCGATGTACTCCATGACAAGGAAGAGCTCGCCGTCGGCCTGCACGCTGTCGAGCGTGGTGACGACGTTCGGGTGGCGGATGCGCACCGCGAGCCGCGCCTCGTCGAGGAGCATCGACGAGAACTCGGGGTCCCTGGCGAACTGCGGGTGCAGGCGCTTGATCGCGACCGTGCGGGCGAACCCGTGCGCGCCGACGAGGCGCCCGAAGTGGACGGACGCCATCCCCCCCGAGGCGATCACGCCGTGGAGCGTGTACCGATCGAGGGTCCTCCGCTCGCGCTCCTGCGCCGTTGCCATCGTCGCCCTGTTCTACAACATCTCGGCGGCGTTGCTGGACTGTAACATGCACTCCCACGTTCGCCGGAAATGACGTCGAATAACGTCGAACGACGTCGCTCGACGCTGCGCGGCGGAGGACGGGCGCCTCATCGCTGCTGTGGTGGTCTGGTGTCGCGCGGTGCGTGTGCAACCGCGCGTGTCCACAGTGTCAACTCGAGGTTGACACGGGTCGACGGCGCCGGCGCCGCGCGGGCTGCTCCTGTCAGAGCGGGACCTCGATCACGCTCTCGCAGGTGAAGTCGACGCTCAGGGCCGCCGCCAGGTCCACCTGGACCGCGGCGCACGTGCCGTCGCAGAGCACGATCTGCGTCGGGTTCGCGGGCTCGTCGTAGCGCCAGGCGTCCTCGGTCGCGCAGCTCTGGTCGTACGGCAGCGACGCCGGCGTGTTCGATCCGCTCGCGTAGTTCACGCGGACCTTCTCCTTGTCGAACGTCCTGCCGTCGGGCGCGGGCGGGATCCCCAGCGTGCACGACACCGAGGCGCCGCGGATCCGGTCGACGGCCGCCTTGAACGCGGCCGTTGTCTGCGACGGATCGCCGGTGTCGATGAGGACGGCCTTGTCCGTGCCACCCGCGGCGGCGATCTTGTCCAGGCCGGACACGGTATCCTGCGCGCCCGGGAGCGGCGGGTTCTCGACCCCGATGACGTACGTCAGCACGTTGCTCGCGAGCGCCTCCTGCGCGTCGGCCACGACGGCCTCGATCGTGTCGGAGTCCTCGTCGCACCCTTGCGGGTGGCCGTCCGTCACCAGCACGATCGCGTATTTGCCGGGGGTCTGCTCGCGCTGCGCCTCGATGAACGCGCTGGTGCCGCGCATCACCCACGCGGTCGGCGTGCCGCCGCGCCAGTCGTCCGACGTCTCTGGCTCGACCTCATCGATCGCCGCGGCGAAGGTGTCCGACGGGAGCGGCGTCGGCGGCACGTCCGGCGTCGTGTAGGCGTCGGTCGAGCACTTGTCGTCGTCGGCGGGGAAGAACGTGAGCGACGCCGTGAGCCCTTCGGACCCGGGATCCGCGAAGAACTGCTTGGTCGCCGCGACAACGGGATCCCACTTGAGCGCCTTGTCGTGCCAGTCCTTGTCGCCCTTGCCCATGCTGCCCGACACGTCGAACGCGAAGGCCAGGTACACCGGCTGGAGGGACGCGGCCGCCGTCTGGCTGGCGCACGCGCCGTCTCCGCCCGTCGGGTTGCCGTCGCCGGTGCCGCTCGATCCGGGCCCGGGCCCGCCGATGTCGGGCGAGCCCCCGTCGCCGAAGGTCCCGCCGGAGGAGCTCGCCGCCCCGCCACCACCTGCTCCTCCGCCGTCGCCCGGGCTGCTTCCGCACCCGAGCCCCACCACAGCCACGCTCAGCACCGACATGGCAACCGTAAGCAATCTCATGCTTCGACTCCTTGCACCACCGCGCGCCGGCGTCGCGCCGCCGGCATCGAGTCACCAGGATTGCGCGTGGTCTCACGACACCCAAGCACGCGGGGTGCCATGGCGAAGCGCCACCGCGTGGGGTGCTCACTTGACGGGCGCGACGTGGGCGATGAGGACGCCCATGTTCTTGATGAAGCTCTCCACCGAGATGCCCGTCGGCGGCTCCTCGGCCGGGTACGTCGCCGGCGCCTTGGTCGGGTCGTAGGGCGATGTATCGTTGCGATCGCCGACATGCGTCATGGCGTACGTGTCCTCGAGATACGGCGCAGCGCTGCCAGGACCCATGTAGGGATTGGTGATCATCGTGATCTTCGTCGGCCAGTAGCCCTCCGCGTCGAGCTCGCTGACCACCTTCTGCGCCTCTTCCTCGGTCACCGGCGTCGTCGTCATCGTGCGGCCGGCGAAGAGGTCGTCGAGCTTCACCTCGCGCAGCGAGAAGTACCTCGGCAGCTCCACCGGCCCCGCGATCGCCAGCGGCGAGCCCGCGGTCAGCGCGTCGGGCGACATCGCGGTCAGCTCCTCGTAGCGCGCGCGCATGGCGGGCACGTCGAGCTTGCGCGCTTGCCCGTAGTGGCCGATCGGCTTCCCGGGATCCTTGTCGAAGTAATACTCGCCGTTGACCACGTTCGAGCCGCGCCGATGGACGTAGAGCGCCTCGTCGGTCCCGATCTCGATGTACGTGGGGTGCGTGCGATCCGGGAAGCTCTCGATCAGCTCCGGCGGCAGCGCGACCTTCTCCAGCCAGTCCAGCGCCTCGGGCACGCGGGCGATGTATTTCTCGTCTCCGGTCAGGCTGTAAAAATTCAGGAGCTGCTGGATGTTGTTGGCCGTCGTGTGCGTGGTCAGCGCCCCCGGCTCGTAGGTGCGCGCCCCCGACGGCTTGCCTTCGGGCGTGAACTGAAGGCCCCACCCGGGCTGCGGCGCGGGCTGCTGCAGGGCGACGAAGCTGTCCATGGCGCGCTCGATGTTCCCGAGCAGCTGCGACTCGCCCAGCGCGAGGCGGCACATGATCAGGAACTTGATGTTCTCTCCGGCCACGTCGTCGTTGAACGTGATGAGGCTCGTGTAGTCGGGCTTGCCATCCTTGCCCATCAGCGGGAACCGCTGCGGCCAGCCGCCCCCGTCGTACTGGCTCTCGGTGACGAAGCCGATCGCCTTGTAGAGCGGCTCGCGGAACCGCTCGTCCTTCTTCTCGAGGTACATGCGCAGGAGGAGCTGCGAGGCCACGGCGGTGCCGGCGTCGTCGAAGGTGGCGTTGCCGTAGTAGTGCTGGAACTCCTCGAGCCGCCAGCCGTTCTTGCCGATGGTGTCGTACCAGTCCTCGAGCGACTCCTCACCAGCAAAGTCATAGATGTAATTCCAGCCGCCGCTCTCGTGCTGGGCCTCGATGAGCGCGAGGGTGACCGCCTCGGCGGCCTTGTAATAGAGCTCGTCGCCGGTCGCGTGATAGGCGTCGAGGTAGAGGTGCCCCATCGACGGCGTGCCGGGCGGCTGCACCCACAGCATGGTGCGCTTCGCCTCCATCTCGCCCCAGCTCCGCGAGAGATCCGGCAGGTAGCTCCACACGTAGCCGCCCTCGTAGGCGACCTCCTCGCTCATGAAGGTGGCCGCGCGCCTCATCGCGGCCAGGGCCTCGGCGTGCTCCTGCGGCGGCACGACGTCGGGAGGGTTCGAAGGACCCGGCTCGCCGCCGCCGCAGGCGGCCAGCAGGAGGGGAAAGAGCGTCAAACTCGCGAACGTTCTGCGTTTCATGGGGCTCCTCGGTCGAGACACGTCCGCTGCGCCGGGCGCAGGGCCGGTTCAAAGCCATGGTGGTGGTCGGGAGAGACGGGCGGGCTAGCGCGATCGGGCCATGTAATCTTCGCGGGCGGGCGTGAACACATCGAGGACGACGGACGGCTGGAGCGCCCAGGCCTGGTGATCGACGCCCCCGCGGACGACGAAGCTGTCCCCGGATCGCGCCTCGAACTCCTCGTCTCCGCACGAGAACCTGAGGTGCCCGTGGATGACGTAGACGAGCTGGTCGTGCGGGTGGCTGTGGCGCGCCCCGGCCCAGCCGCTCTCCATGTGGTGCTCGACGAGCATCAGGTTCGGGTTGTGGGCCAGCACGCGCCGCCTGAGCCCAGGCTCCGGGGTGAAGAACTCCACATCGCCGCCCGACACGCGCGAGAGGCTCGGAACATCTCTCTTCTGAACGTCGATCATGCTTCTTTGCTCCTCCAGACAGCCACGCTCACGCGTTCTTCTTGAGCTCGGCGCGCGCGGACCTGACCACGGACAGGAACTCGCGCGCGCGCTCCGTGACGACCCCGTCCGCGCCGGCCGCGAGCGCGGCGGTGTCGACGAGCTCGCCGCCGACCCCGAGCGCCACGGCGCCGGCCTCGATGAAATCCCTCGCCGTCGACAGGTTGACCCCGCCGGTCGGCATCATCTTCACGTCCGGCAGCGGCCCCCGCAGCGCGCGCAGGTACTTCGCGCCGCCCATCGCGGAGCACGGGAACACCTTCACCGCGTCCGCGCCCGCGCTCCACGCCGTGATCACCTCGGTCGGGGTGAGCGCCCCGGGGAAGACAGCCTTCCCGAGCTCGTGCGCCGCGCGGATGACCTCGAGGTTGAGCCCGGGGCTCACGATGAACTGCGCGCCGGCCTCGATGCACCCGCGGGCGGCGTCGGCGGTGAGCACGGTGCCCGCGCCGACGAGGACGTGGCTCCCCATGCGCGAGGCGATCTCGTGCATGACGGAGAGGGCGTCCGGGACCGTCATCGTGATCTCCAGGACCTCGATGCCGCCCGCGAGCAGCGCGCGCGCGGCCCGCACGGCGAGCGCGCCGGAGGGCGCGCGCACCACGGGGACGACGCCGATCTCCTCGATGCGGCGGACGATCTGCTCTCGGTTCCTCGACGGGCTCATCGCTCGATCCTCGCGCTGGCCCCGCCCATCGCCCGCCGCACCTCGCCAAGCGACGCCATCGAGGTGTCCCCCGGGGTCGACATCGCCAGCGCCCCGTGCGCGACGCCGCACTCGAGCGCCCACTGCGGGCCCTGCTCCGTCAGGAGGCCGTACACGATCCCCGAGGCGAACGAGTCCCCGCCTCCCACGCGATCGAGGATCTCGATGTCCCGCTGCGGGGCCTCGTAGAACTCCCCGTCGCAGTACAGGATACCGCCCCAGCCGTTGACGCTCGCGCTCCTGGCCGTCCTGAGGCTCGTGGCCACGACCGAGATGTTGGGGTACGCCGCGACGACCTCGGAGATCATCCGGCGGAACCCCGCCGTGTCGAGCCGGCTGTAGCTGCCGTCCACGCCCGACACCTCGAAGCCGAGCGCCGCGACGAAGTCCTCCTCGTTGCCGAACAGGCAGTCGACGTACGGCATCAGGGCGCGATTGACCTCGCGCGCCCGCTGCTGGCCGCCGAAGTTCTTCCACAGCGAGGGCCGGTAATTGAGATCGTACGAGATCCGCACGTCGTGCTCGCGCGCCACCTCCATGGCCTCGCGCGCCACGCCGGCGGTGGTCTCGGACAGGGCACAGAAGATGCCGCCGGTGTGGAACCAGCGCGCCCCGCGCTCGCCGAAGAGGGCCTTCCACGGAAGCTCCCCGGGCCTCAACCTGGAGGCCGCGCTGTGGCCGCGATCCGAGCAACCGACGGCGGCGCGTGGCCCGAAGCCGCGCTCGGTGAAGTTCAGGCCGTTGCGCGCCTCGCGTCCCACGCCGTCGTAGGGGACCCAGCGCACGGCCGACGTGTCGACCCCGCCCTGGAGCATGAGGTCCTCGATCAGCCGCCCGACGGGGTTGTCCGCGAGCGACGTGACGATGGCTGTCCTCAGCCCGAAGCAGCGCCGCAGCCCCCGCGCCACGTTGTACTCTCCCCCGCCCTCGCCGACGTCGAACGTGCGCGCGGTGTGAATGCGTCGCTCCCCCGGATCGAAGCGCAGCATCACCTCCCCGAGGCTCACCTGATCCCATTCGCAGCTCTTTGCATCGCGGATCTTCATCTTCGGCTCCTCAACGGCTCATCCAACCGCCGTCGACGACCAGCACGTGGCCGTGGACGTACTTGCTCGCCTCCGAGCACAGGAACAGCGCCGCTCCGGCGATGTCGCTCGGCTCTCCCCACCGCCCGGCCGGGATGCGCTCCAGGATCTGCCGGCTGCGCCCCTCGTCGGCCCGGAGCGCGGCCGTGTTGTCCGTGGCGATGTAGCCGGGCGCGATCGCGTTCACGTTGACGCCCCTCGCCGCCCACTCGTTGGCGAGCGCCTTCGTGAGCTGGGCGACTCCGCCCTTCGACGCCGCGTAGGCCGGGACCAGGATCCCTCCCTGGAACGAGAGCAGCGAGGCGATGTTGATGATCCGGCCCGACCCCTGCTCGAGCATCTCCTTGCCAGCGATCCGCGACAGGCGGAACGCGGACGTCAGGTTGACCTCGATCAGGAGATCCCAGTCCTCGTCCGAGTACTCGACCGCCGGCGATCTCCGGATGAGCCCCGCGTTGTTCACAAGGATGTCGAGGCGCCCGAGCTCTGCCTTCGTCCTCCGGACGAGCTCCGCGTGGGCCGCGCGGTCCGCGAGATCCGCGGACATCCCGATGGCGCGCCGACCGAGCCCGTGGATCGCGGCCATGGTGGCCTCGCCCGGATCGTCCTTGCCGTGACAGGCGACGTCCGCCCCGGCGCCCGCGAGCGCTGTCGCGATCGCGGCGCCGATCCCCGTGGCCGAGCCCGTCACGAGCGCGACCTTGCCGTCCAAACGAAACGGATGGCTTGTCATTGTCCTATCCTCGTCGCAGTCGCGCGGCCTCGAGCCGCGGCACGAGCGCATGAATGATGGCGAGCGCCAGGAGGTACGCAGACGCCGCCATGATGAAGAGCGTCGAGTAGCTCCCGGTGACCTGCAGGACGCGGCCGGCGATCTGCGCGATGAGCATTCCGCCGATCGCCCCGGCCATACCGCCGAAGCCGACGGCCGAGCCCACGGCCTGCGACGGGAACATGTCCGTGGTGAGCGTGAACAGGTTCGCCGAGAACCCCTGGTGCGCGGCGGTGGCCAGCCCCAGGAGGAGCACGGCGACCCAGAGCGAGTCGGTGCGCGTCGCCAGGAACACGGGCGCGACGCCGAGCGCGCACACGAGCATCGCTGTCTTGCGCGCCGCGTTCGCGGTCCAGCCGCGGCGCATCAGCATCGAGGAGAACCAGCCGCCGGCGACGCTGCCCACGTCCGAGAGCAGGTAAATCGTGACAAGGGGCGGGCCGATCTGGAGGAGGTTCAATCCATGCTTGCGGTTCAGGAAGTCGGGGACCCAGAACAGGTAGAGCCACCAGAACGGGTCGGTCATGAACTTGCCGATCGCGAACGCCCATGTCTGGCGGTGCGGGAGGAGCTCGAGCCAGCCGACCTTGCCCACAGGCGGTGATGGCTCGCTCGTGATGTAGGCGCGCTCCGCCTCCGAGACGCGCGGGTTCTCCGCGAGGGGCCGGTAGAGGATCATCCAGGCGACGATCCACAGCGCGCCGATGGCGCCTGTCAGCGCGAAGGCGGCGCGCCACCCCCACGTCACCGCGATCCACGGCACGACGAGCGGACACACGATCGCGCCGATGTTGGTCCCCGAGTTGAACAGGCCTGTCGCGAGCGCGCGCTCCTTCTTCGGGAACCACTCCGCGATCGTCTTGATGGCGCCCGGGAACATGCCGGCCTCGCCGACGCCGAGGGCGAACCGGGCGGCGGAGAGCCCCCCGGCGCTGCCCACGAGCGCGTGCGCGGCGGCCGCCAGGCTCCAGAACCCGACGGCGAACGAGAACCCGCGCCGCGTCCCGACGCGATCCATGAGGCGGCCCATCGTCACCATGCCGATCGCGTAAGCGGCCTGGAACGACGTGACGATGTTGCCGTAGTCGATGTCGTTGTAGCCGAGGTCCTTCTGCAGCGTCGTCTTGAGGACGCCGAGCACCTGCCTGTCGACGTAGTTGATCGTCGCCGCCGTGAACAGGAGGGCGCAGATGACCCAGCGATACCCCCCGACGCCGGCGGCGGCCTGCGGCGCGGCGGCGCCCGCGTCTGCGTGGCGTGGCACCTCCGCGGGCACCTCGACGATGCCCGTTGTGGGCTCCGATTTCATGACCATGAGAAGCACTCCTCCTCGCTGGAGCCCGCGTGACGCCGGCTCGCTCACGCGATGGTTACTTGAGGCTCGCCTCGAGCCCGGACCCGCGCTGGCTGAACGCCGGCTGCACGTTGACGACGCCGAACACCCGATCTTCCCGCTCGCGGTGCGCCGCCATGAGCCAGACGAAGTTGATCGAGTGCCCGGGCGCCGCGACGTTCGGGTGGTAGCCGGCCGGCATCAGGACGGCGTCGCCGTCCCGCACGACGGCGACCACCTCGGGCGTCTCCGGGTCCGTGTAGACGAGCTGCACGCCGAACGCCGGAGGCGGCATGTCGAAATAGACGTACATCTCCTCGAGGATCTCGGTGTGCTCGTGCGGGGGCCAGCTCGTCCAGTGCCCCGGGGCCGAGCGCGTGAAGCCCGCGACGATGCGGCCGGCGTCCACGTTCTTGCCGATCAGGATGCTGAGCTCGCGCGTCGTGGCGTCGCCGCCCGCCGTGAACTTGAGCGCCGGGCTCTGCTCGACGTCCCTGTAGCGCACGACCTGGATCGGGTAATTCCCCTCCACCTCGGCGCCGCACTCGACCAGGTCGACCGCGGAGGTCGTGCTGACCGCCACCGTCGAGCCGCGCGGCACGTAGAGGGCGTCGTACTGGCCGAGCCCGATCGTGTCCCCGCCGTTCACCTGCACAACGCACTGGCCGGACATGCAGAGGAGCCCCACCTCGCGCCCGCACGTCTCGAAGACCACCTTCGGGGCGGTCTGGTCGAGCAGGATGCGACCGTAATGCAGGCGCTTCATCGGGCTGTCGGCCGGCGTGACGGAGAGCTTCCTCCCCTTGTGGGACGCCGTCGCGCGGACCACGACCTCTCGAGGATTCAATGGCTTCATGGACAGAGACCTTCCTTGCGTTTGTTAATTGTGTTGACGATGTCGCGCGGAGGAGCCCCGACGCTCCGTGACCGCGTCAGAAAGCCGGGCTCGCCTTGATGTTCCACTCGACGTTCAGGCCGATGAAGTGCTCCCACGCGCGCTGGCTGAACACGTCGTCTCGCGGATAGAGCGCCTTCGCGCCGTCGTCGCGCCGGGTGACGAGCCAGATGAAGCGGAACTGCGGGCGCTTGAGATCGCCCTTGCCGGCAGCGTTCAGGAACGGCACGAGCCCGAAGCGCACGACGCTCGCGTCGTGGTGGCTCGCTCCGGGCGACGCGCCGGGCGCCGCGGGGTCGGCCGGCGGCGGGACCCTCCCGCGCCGCTGCGCCTGGTACGAGCCCTCGACAGCGATACCGCCCCAGTCGCGCAGGTAGACGTGCGGCCGCACGACGAAGATGCCCTCGTCCAGATCGCTGAAGTCGAACGTGTCGCTCGCATTGCGGAACGAGCGCACGTACCCGGAGGCCATGAGGCCGAGCGGCCCCGCTTCGTAATTGCCGCTCAGGGTGACCATGAGCTCGCGCGCGCCCGACGCGGTGCCGTCCGGCGCGGGCTGAATCGGACTGCCGAACTCGCCGTACGCCGCGAGGTCGCCCGCATAACGGAGGAACAGGTGCAGGTGCCCGTTGTCCACGCCGGTGAACGGGCTGACCTGGGCGCCGATGACGTACCCGCCGTCGCGCGGCAGGTCCTCGAAGACGCCCGCCTCCGCCGTCTCCCGCCTGCCGGAGGGCGTCGTGTGCAGCTCGCCGTACAGGACGCCCTTGACGCCGCCCTTCTCCCCGACGGGAACTGTGTGGCTCGCCTTGAAGCTCGAGATGAGCCGCTGGCGATCGAGGACGTTGACGTTCGCCGTGCCGGGCTGGTTGAGCGCGGGCGGGCGCTCCACCGCCTGCTGGTAATACGGCGTGAGCGGCCGGTTGACGCCGGCGTGGACGGCGAAGTACGTGCGCTTCGAGGGCAGGTCGTAACGGACGCCTCCGCCCAGCGTGTTCAGCCAGTCGAGCGGCCAGAAATCGAGCAGCTCGCTGTTGTCACCGCGGTAGAGGCGCGAGCCGATCCACACGGAGAGCCCCTTGAGGCCGAGATCTCGCTCCTCGACGAAGGCGTTGCGGAGCGACATGTTGATGCTCCACGGCCGCGCGTTGTTGTAATGGAGGGTCGGGGCGTCCACGACCAGGCGGACGGCGACGCGCGTGGTGGCGCCCGTGGACTGCCAGTGATCCTGCCGCTCCAGGTCGAGCTGGACGAAGGTGGACTCGTCGAGGCGCGAGCCCCTCAAGACGATGTCGGCGTCGCGCGGCGCGTCCCCCGCGCCGTCCATGGCCGCGACAGCGCGGCCGACGCCGCCGAAGAAGAACCCGCTCTCCGGCACCTTCTCCTGCGGCGGCGTGCTGGGCTCTTCCTTCGTCACCGGCTGCTGGGACGGGGCCACGGGCTGCGCCGGCTCGGTGCTCTCGGCCGTGACGGCCGGCGCTCCCGTCGCGCCTTGCGCCTCGCCGGGCGAGGGCGTCACGGGAGGGGGCAGCGGCTGCGCGATCGCGGCCGCCGGGGCCGCGCAGAGCGCCGCGAAAGAGAAAAGGAACATGGGCTTCACGGGTTCGTCGATCTCGTGGCGAGCTGGCGTTGCACGAGCGCAGGCAGCAGGGCTGTCGCCAGGGCGCAAACCACCCTGATGAGCACACCTGATGTGGCCCGTTCATCGATCGGAGCGCGCACGGCGCCCCTGCGCGGACAGGCTCGTCCGCGCTCGTCCTGGTTCGTCCGCGCTCAGAGCAAGCGACGAGCCAGGGACATCAAGGCCCATCGAACGGCGTCATGACCCAGGCATTCTCAGCATCGTCGAGATGCGATTTCGATTCAGACGGACAGAGTCCGAGGGAGACGCGGTAAACCTCGAGTTGACATGGTTGACGCGATCGACAGCCGCGGTTGACGCGCGCCCGTCGCGACGAGCTCGCGGGTACGCCTCACACGAGCAGATCGATGCGGCGCGACGAGCGTCCATGGGAATCGGCGCCGGCGTCGGCGGCGGGCCGGCGCGCGGCGACGCTCTCTCGACGGAGCGGGCCGTCGCGAGCGGAGGGCTGTCAACCCGAGGTTGACCGCGTGGACATGGGGTGTTGCGCGCCGCGCGGCGCGGGGCTGCGTCGCCCGGGAGGGCTGCTCCGCCGGGGCGCGCGGCGCGGCTGCCGGCGCTGGACGCCGCGCGGGACGCACGCGCGACGTCCAGCGCGGGCAGGCAGGAGCTGCGCGGGACGTGACATCTTGCGTTGCCATGGCCTCTGAGGTAAGGGGGCGGCAATGAGTGGTCCCGAACTCGGCCGCCTCATCGACGAGGTCGATCGCACGGTGGACGTCCAGTTCGCCGCCATCGGCGATCTCGATGAGCTGAACCGCCTGTATGCCAGCCTGCTTGGGCGCCGCGGCTCGCTCAATGCGCTGATGAAGCAGCTCCCCGGGGCGGCGCCCGAGGAGCGCAAGCAGCTCGGCCAGCGGCTCAACGCCGTGAAGGGCCGCGTGGAGCGCGCCCGCGAGCTGGCCACCGCGCGGATCAAGCGGACAGCGCGCGACCTGGAGCTCTCCGCGCCGCCGCTCGATATCACCCTGCCCGGCCGCTGGCGCGCGCCGGGGCGGCCGCACCCGATCATGCGGACGCTCGACGAGATCGTCGATATCTTCGTCGGGCTCGGGTTCGACGTGGCCGAGGGGCCGCAGATCGAGCTCGCGCGCTACAACTTCGATCTCCTCGGGTTCCCGGCGGATCACCCGGCCATGGACATGCACGACACGTTCTACGTGGCCGGCGATCCCGGGCAGAACGTGCTCCTCCGCACGCACACGAGCCCGGTGCAGGTGCGCGAGATGCTCTCCCACCCTCCCCCGGTGATGATCGTCGCGCCCGGCGTCGTGTATCGCCGCGACGACGACGCGAGCCACAGCCCCATGTTCGTGCAGATCGAGGGGCTCGTCGTCGATCGCGACGTGTCGCTCGCCGACCTGAAGGGCCTGCTCGAGGTCTACAGCCGCCGGATGTTCGGTGAGAACACGAGGACGCGCTTCCGGCCGAGCTACTTCCCCTTCACCGAGCCGAGCGCCGAGCTCGACGTGTCCTGCCTCGTCTGCTTCGGCGCGAACCGCGCTTGCCCGCAGTGCAAGGGGACTGGCTGGCTGGAGGTGCTCGGGTGCGGCATGGTCCACCCGACGGTGCTCCGGAACGTCGGAATCGACCCGGAGGTCTACACGGGCCTCGCGTTCGGCATCGGCGTGGATCGCACGGCCAACATGAAGTTCGCCGTCGACGATATCCGCGCCTTCTACGAGAACGACGTCCGCTTCCTCGGAAGCCTCTAGCCGGCTCACCGCTCTCCGCAGGCCCGACTCCCATGCTGATATCCTACAAGTGGCTTCAAGAGATCCTCGGCGCCGATCCCGGCGTCGACGCGGTGACGTCGGCGCTCGGCCGCGGCGGGCTCGAGGTCGATCGCGTGACGCACGTCGGCGCCGCGCTGCGCCCTGTCGTCCTCGCGGGCGTCGTCGGCAAGCGGCCGCACCCGAGCAAGAAGGGCCTCACGCTGGTGCGCGTGGACGCGGGCGGCGCCGGCGAGGGCGTCGAGGTGGTGTGCGGCGCGCAGAACGTCCCGGACCCGGGGGCGCGGGCGCTCGTCTGTTACGCGCCCGTGGGGGCGCAGGTCGTCGACCGCAGCGGCGCGCTCGTCACGCTGACCGAGAAGGCGGTCGCCGGGGTCGCCTCGGCCGGCATGCTGTGCGCCGAGGACGAGCTCGGGCTCGGGTCGAGCCACGAGGGGCTCTTGACGGTCGAGGGAGGCCGCCCCGGGCAATCGCTGCTCGACTGGGAGCCGCGCCTCGAGGACTGGATCATCGAGCTCAGCGTCACGCCCAACCGGCCCGACGCGCTGGGCCACCTGGGCGTGGCGCGGGACGTGGCCGCGGTGCTCGGCATCCCGTTCCAGCCGCCGGCCGTCGCCACACCGCCGCACGACGTTGCTCGGGCCGCGCAAGCGTCGGTGGAGGTGCGCGACGGGGCGCGCTGCCCGCGGTATGCCGGCCAGGTGATCGAGGACGTCCGCGTGGGCCCCTCGCCGCTCTGGGCGCGGGTGCGGCTCGGCCGCCTCGGCGTCCGGCCGATCACCAACATCGTCGACGCGACCAACCTGGTGATGCTCGAGCGGGGTCAGCCGCTCCACGCCTTCGACCTCGACACGCTGCGCCTGCCGATCGAGATCCGGATGGCGCGGCCGGGCGAGGCGTTCGTCGCGCTCGACGGGCAGAAGCTGTCCTTGAACGAGGACGACCTCGTGATCGCCGACGCGGAGCGCGTCGTCGCGCTGGCCGGCGTGATCGGGGGCGCGGACAGCGGCGTCACGGCGACGACAACGCGGGTGTTCCTCGAGTCGGCGTACTTCGAGCCGCGCGGGATCCGCAGGTCGGCGCGCCGGTACGGCTTCCACACCGAGGCGTCGCACCGGTTCGAGCGCGAGGTGGACATCTCGGGCGTGCCGCTGTCGCGCGACCGCGCGAGCGCGCTCCTCTGCGAGCTCGCGGGCGGCGGGGCGGCGGGCGAGCCGATCGACGCGTACGTCGCGCCGCGCGCCCCGCGGCGGCTGACGCTGCGCCTGCCGCGGTACGAGCGCATCATCGGCGCCGAGGCGCCGGCGCGGACGCGCGAGATCCTCGGGACGCTGGGCATCTCGATCGTGGCGGAGCTCGCGGACCAGCTCGTCGTCGAGGTGCCGGCGCACCGGCCGGACATCGTCGAGGAGATCGACGTCATCGAGGAGGTCGCGCGCGTCGCCGGCTACGACAAGATCCCGAGCCGGCTGCCGCACGTCGCGGCGGCGCCCGCGGGCGCGAAGGGCGACTACCGGCTGCGGCGCAGGGTGCGCCAGATCTGCACCGGGATCGGGCTGCACGAGGCGGTGACGTACTCGTTCCTGTCGCCGCAGGAGCTCAAGGCGGCGCGGTACGACAGCGCGTCGCTGCTGCGACTGCTCAACCCGCTCTCCGAGGAGAAGTCGGTGATGCGGCCGTCGCTCGTGCCGGGGCTGCTCACTGTCGCGCAGCGGTCGCAGCGGTACAACGTGCCGCGGGTGCGGCTGTTCGAGGTGAGCCAGGTGTTCCTGGCGCGCCAGGGCGAGGCGGCCGGATCGAGCGCGGCGGAGGGCGCGGCAGGCGCGAACGCGGCCGGCGGCGCCGGGCAGCGGGCGCCTGTCGAGCGGCCGCCGGTCGACGAGCCGACGCGGCTGACGGTCCTCCTGGCGGGGCCGCGCGACAGCTACCTGACGCGGCCCGAGGACGTCGATTTCTACGACGGCAAGGGCGTTGTCGAGGCGGTGCTGGCGGAGCTCGCGGGCAGCGCGGCGCCGGCGTTCGATCTGGAGGGCGAGCCGCCGCCGTGGGCGCACCCGCGCAAGGGCGCGCGCGTGACGCTCGACGGCCGGGCGGTCGGGTACGTGGCGGAGCTGCACCCGGACGTGCGCGACGCGCTGGAGATCACGAGCGGGGTCGTGGCGGCGGAGCTCGACCTCGCGGCTGTCGCGGCGGCGTACAAGGCACAGGTGGCCGCGAAGCCGAGCCGGTTCCCGGCGATGCGGCACGACGTGGCGCTGCTCTTGCCGCTCGAGGTGCCGGCGGGCCAGGTCATCGACGTGCTGCGGAGCACGGCCGGGGAGCGCTGCGAGAAGGTCGAGCTGTTCGACAGGTACCGCGGGAGCGAGCTGCCGACCGGGACGCACTCGCTGGGGTTCGCGCTGTGGTTCAGGTCGCCGGAGCGGACGCTGACCGACGACGAGGTCGACAAGTGGACGAAGGCCGCGGTGGACGCGGCGAAGGCGCGGTTCGGCGCGCAGCAGCGCTGAGCTGAGGCGGCGGCGCCGGGCGGTGGATCCGGGCTGCCCGGCCCCCGGAGAGGGTGTTCGTCGGGCGGCGCGGGGCCCCTCGACGCGCTGAGCCCCAGAGAGGCAGCCGCCGCCGCAAACCGCCGCGCGGCTGCCCCGAACCGCTTCAGCGCCGCCCCGAACCGCTCCAGCGCTGCCCCGAACCGCTCCAGCGCTGCCCCGAACCGCTCCAGCGCTGCCCCGAACCGCTCCAGCGCTGCCCCGAACCGCTCCACGCCGCCGTCAAGCGCCCGAGACCCCCCGTGGATCCCCGGTCTGGAGCCCTTTTCGCCTCGAACCCCGGGGGGGGCCGAGGCGGGCTCCCCTCCCCGGACGCTCTCCGGCGTCCTCGTCACGCCGGAGGGCCTCCGGCCCCGCCGGGCTCGACAGGCGCGCTCTCGCAGAGGTCGATCGCCGTCTTGCACTTGCCGAACTGGCAATACCCGTGTCTCCCGAGCGCCGGATCCGGACATTCGACGTCCGGACAATCGGCGTTCGTCGTGCACGACTGGCCGGTCGCGGGCGTCGTCGCCATGTCCATGGCTCTATCGTAGTAGAAGGCGCACAGGGCCCCTGCATCGGGGTCGTGACTCCTGTCGTTCGCCTCCTGCAAGGCGCTCTTGTAGCGCTCGCTCTCCTCGAAGCACGGATGATCCCCCGCGAGATCGGCGGCCTCGACGCCCACGCCGCCCTCGCAACCCGCCTGCTGCGCCGTGCAGGTCTGCGGTCGCCGCGGCGCCCTGGGCCGGCACACGCGCGGCAAACCTTGCCTGCGAGGCAAAGATTGCCATCGCCGAGGTGCAGCGGCATGGCAAGGATTGCCATCGCGCCGACCCCGATTGCGCCCCGGAGCGCGGCGGTGCAATACCGGAGCGGACTGTCGGTCGCCGGGAGAGGAGACAGCGAGGGGACATGCGGGCAACGATGCGAAGACGGGGCGATGAAATGAGCGGGAGCGTCACGGGCCTTCCGCACGGCGGTTGGGCACCTCGTCACGCCGTGGCGATCGTGTTCGTGATGGCTCTGGTCGCCGTCACGGGCGCATGCCTCCAGGGCGGGAGACCTTGCGGCGAGAGCTTTTGCCCGATCGACCATGAGTGCCTCCGGCGCGACCCGAAGGACGACGAGAGCAAACCCGTGTGTGTTGCCCCCGGCCACCGCAACACGTGTGGCAACAGGGTTGTCGAGGAGGAGAACGACGAGGTCTGCGACGACGGCAACACGACGGACGGCGACGGGTGCAGCGCCGACTGCACGTCCCGCTGCGGCAACGGCGTCGTCGATGACGACGCCTCTCCGTTCGAGCTGTGCGACGACGGCAACACGGTGGACGGCGACGGGTGCAGCGCCGACTGCACGTCCGACGAGCGCTGCGGCAACCGCGTCGTCGATGCGGTGCGCGGCGAGGTCTGCGACGACGGCAACACGACGGGCGGCGACGGGTGCAGCGCCGACTGCACGTCCGACGAGCGCTGCGGCAACCGCGTCGTCGATGCGGTGCGCGGCGAGGTCTGCGACGACGGCAACACGATGGGCGGCGACGGGTGCAGCGCCGACTGCACGTCCGACGAGCGCTGCGGCAACGGCGTCGTCGATGCGGTGCACGGCGAGGCGTGCGACTGCGGCGCGGGCGGGATCGTCGCGACCGACCCGTCGTGCGGCGGTGAGCGGAACTCGAAGCTCCGCGGGTATTGCAGGCCCGACTGCAAGACACACTGCGGCGACGGCGCGCTGGCGCAGGATGAAATCTGCGACCCGGGGTTGCCCGTCATGACGTCTTGCGTCTCCCTGCGCTTCGATTTCGGCCGCCCTGGGTGCCTCAACTCCTGTGATGACCTGTCCACCACCCCGTGCGGCGCCTGGAACTGGCGTCGAGAGGATCCCGTTACAGGGGAAGGGTTGCGCGACATGTGGGGGAGCGGGATGCAGGATATCTTCGCTGTGGGGACTGGCGGCGAGATCCTGCATTACAACGGCCAGGACTGGCAGAGAATGCCGTCTCCCACGTCGGAAGAGCTATGGGACGTGTGGGGGAGCGGGCCCCACGATGTCTTCGCCGTGGGTACTGGCGGCGCGATCCTGCACTACGACGGCCTGGGCTGGACGGCCATGCCCTCGACCCCAGCGCATGGGCCGTTGTTCGGCGTGTGGGGGAGCGGCCCGCACGATGTCTTCGCCGTGGGGGGTGAAGGCACGATCCTGCACTACGACGGCCTGAACTGGCAACAGCAACCCGCGCCCATGTCGGACGTGCTGTTCCGCGTGTGGGGCAGCAGGTGGGACGATGTCTTCGCCGTAGGCAGCAACGGCACGATCCTGCACTATGACGGCCTGGACTGGAAGGCCATGAGCCCGGTCGCACCGGGGGTATCGCTGAATGACGTGTGGGGGAGCGCGTGGAACGATGTCTTCGCCGTGGGCAGCAACGGCACGATCCTGCACTATGACGGCCTGGACTGGACGGTCATGCCAACCAACACGCCGCATGCATGGTGGTTGGCCGTGTGGGGGAGCGGGCCGGAAGATGTCTTCGCCGTGGAGGATCAGTCCACGATGCTGCACTACGACGGCCAGAGCTGGCAGACGATGACCTTGCCCGCGGAGACCACGCTGTTGTATGGCATCTGGGGAAGCGGGTCGCGCGATGTCCTCGCCGTGGGTGATAGCGGCACGACGCTGCGCTACAACGGCCAGGAATGGCACCCCATGAAATCGACAGCGTCGGATTATCTGCTTGGCGTGTGGGGGAGCGGGCCGCACGACGTCTTCGCCGTGGGGCATGGAACGATCCTGCACCACGACGGCCGGGGCTGGGAAGACATGACCTTCCCCGCGTCGAGCAAGCTGTTGTCCGGCGTGTGGGGGAGCGGGCCGAACGATGTCTTCGCCGTGGGTCACGACGACACGATCCTGCACTACGACGGCCGGGACTGGGAGGACATCTCCCTGACCACATCGGCGGACTCGTTGCTTGACGTGTGGGGGAGCGCGCCGGACGACGTCTTCATCGTGGGTGATGACGGCACGATCCTGCACTACGACGGCCTGGACTGGGAGGTCACGAGCCCGCCATCGTCGGTGGATGGCTTGTCCGGCGTGTGGGGGAGCGCGCCGGACGATGTCTTTGCCGTGGGTGATCCGGACACGGCGCTGCACTACGACGGCGTGGCGTGGCACGAGATGACCTTGCCCACCTCGGAACGGTTGAGTGGCGTATGGGGCAGCGGACCGGACGATGTCTTTGCCGTGGGCGACGGCGGCACGATCCTGCACTACGACGGCCAGCAGTGGCGGGCCATGAGCTCGACCACGCTGGCAGACTTGCTCGGCGTGTGGGGGAGCGCGCCGGACGATGTCTTTGCCGTGGGTGAGAACGGCACGTTCCTGCACTACGACGGGATCTCGTGGCTCAAGCTCAATTCCACGACGGATCAATCCCTTTACGCGGGGTGGGACGCAGGAACTACGTCCCTCGTCGTCGGCAGCAGCGGATCCATCTACCGTCACACGCGGACGGCACCGCGGCGGTAGCCGCGGCGCCCGCTACTTCAATCTCTCGCCGATCTTCCCCGCTGTCCGCTCGATGAGCTGCTCCTGCTCGCGCTTGCTCTGCAGCACGGCCTCGGCCGCCGCCCTGGCCTTCCGCTCCTCCTCGGTGGCCTTCACCTCGGCCGCGCGCGCCTCGGCCTCGGACCGCTGCGCCGTGTCCCGCGCCGCCCGCGCCTCGCCCACCGCCGCGCGGGCGCGCTCGGCCTCGGCCTCGGCGCGATCCCGCGCCTCCTCCGCCTCGCGCTGCAGCTGCTCGGCCCGCCGCCGCTCTGCCTCGCTCTCCTGCCGCGCCCGCTCGGCCGCGCTCCGCTGCGCCGCCTCGCTCGCGAGCGCCTGCTTCAGCGTGTCCTCCCCCCGCCGGATCGCGTCGAGCTGCGCCGTGATCACCCCGTTCTGGCGGGTCAGCTTCACGATCCCCGCCCCCGCCACGCCGACGAGGATCGACAGCGCCGCGATGACCCCGGAGACGAGGCGGCGCCGCATTCGCCGCGTGTGGGACGCCAGCCGCAGCACCTCCTCGAGGAACAGCCGCTCCCGCTCGGGCAGCGCGCCCCTGTAGCGCTCGCGGAAGTCGCGCGCCTCCCTGGCCACCTTGCCGCGCCAGAGCGTGTCCGCGGCGCGGCCGCTCGCGTCCCAGAGCCGGGCCGCCGCGCGCAGCCGGTCGAGGAACACGGCGTCTTCCTGGTTCTCGTCGAGCCATCGCCTGAGCGTCGGCCACCGCTCGATGAGCGACTCGTGCACGAGCTCCACCGTGCTCTCCGCGCTGTCGCTCCCCTTCTCGATCGCCAGGAGCCGCCCGTCGGCGAGCAGGCCCACCACCCGCTCGATCTCGCCCGGGTCCCCGGGCAGCTCGCAGAGCTCGGCAAGGCTGGCCACCGCCCGCGTCCGCTCCGGCGTCACAAGGCGCTCCAGCACCGCCCGCGACAGCCTCGCCTGGCGCTCGCTCATCCCGGCCAGCAGCGTGTCCGCGTGGCTCGCCAGCGCGCCGGCCACGCCGCCGAGCGCCTCGTAGCTCGCCCGCGTGAGCAGCCGGCGCCCGCGGTCGCGCATCTCCCACAGCCTGGCCGCGGTGAACTGGAGCAGCGGCAGCGCCCCGCGCGTGGTCTCCAGCGCCTCGAGGATGCCCTCGACCATCGCCGGATCCTCGATCTCGTGCCTCGCCGCCTCCACCGGCTTCACCAGCGCCTCGCGCAGCCCCTCGCGCCCCATCGGCCGGAGGAACACGAGGCCGCGGAGCATCGCCGCCATGAAATGCTCGTGCTCCGTCAGCCGATCGAGGAAATCCGACCGCACCGACAGGACGACCCGGAGCGGCGAGGAGGCGTCGTCGGCGATCCCCTCGAGGCACGCGAGGAACGCCGCGCGCTCCTCGGCCGGCGCGCCGAGCGTGATGAGCTCCTCGAACTGATCGATGAACAGCAAGAGGCGCTTCTGCGCGCGGCCCGCCCACCCGCGCAGCGCGGCGCCGAGCAGGCCGGGCTCGGCGGGCAGCCGCTCGCTCAGGGCCGCGCGCGTCGATGCGCCGCCCTGCCCGGCGAGCTCCCGCACGTCGGTGCTCAGCGTCATGGCGGGGTGGCTGAAGAGCTCCGCGAGCGCCGCCATCGGAGCGCGCCCGGGCCGCAGGACGAGCGCCTCCCAGCCCTCGCCGGAGCGCTTGAGCGCCGGGATCACTCCGGCCCGCACGAGCGACGACTTCCCCACCCCCGACGCGCCCGCGATCGCGAGCAGCGGCTGGCTGCGGAGGCGCGCGACGACGCCCGCGAGGTCCTGCGCCCGGCCGAAGAAGCGGTCGGCGTCGGCCTCCTGGAACGACGAGAGGCCGGCGAACGGGCTCTCGTCGGCGCCGAGGTGGATCTCCCGGCGTCCGGGCAGGAGCGGCAGGAGCGCGGCCAACAGCTCCTCCGCGGAGGCGAAGCGCTCGGCCTTTCGCTTGCGCAGGCAGCGGTCGATGATCGCGCCGAGCGCGCCGACCTCCGGGTGGCGGGCGCTGACCTCGGGCATCGGCTCGTCGAGGCGCGGCACCCCGATGAGGTCCGGCATCCTGCACGGCGCGAGCGGGTGCGCCCCGAGCGCGAGCTCGTGGAGCATGATGCCCACCGCCCAGATGTCGCTGGACTTGTCGATCTCCTTCCCCGCCCACTGCTCGGGAGACATGTAAGGCAGCGTACCGACCAGCGCGCCCGTGCGGGTCAGGCGCATGTCCTCGGCGACGGGGCGCTCGGCCGCGAGGCTCGCCTCGCCCTCGCGCAGCGAGGCGACGCCGAAATCGACAACCTTGATCGCGCCCGAGGCGTCGAGCATGACGTTCTCGGGCTTCAGATCGCGATGAACGATGCCGGACGCGTGCGCGCTCGCGAGCGCGCGCACGACGGGGACCATCATCTCGACGGCCAGGCCGGGCGCGACAGGCGCCGCCCGCGCCCGGCCGGGGGCGTCGGCGGGCCGGCGCAGCTTCATCCAGGCGCGGAGGCTCTGCCCCTCGATGTACTCGAGCACCATGTACGGGAATCCGCCGTGCTCGTTGACCTCGTGGATCGTCACGATGTGCTCGTGCTTGCAACGCGCGGTGGCCTGCGCCTCGACGAGGAAGCGCTGGACTCCGATGCTGCTCAGCTTCGTGAGGAGCTTGATCGCGACGAGGCGAGCGAGCCGGAGATCGCGCGCCAGGAAGACGACCCCCATGCCACCCCGGCCGAGCTCGCGCAGGAGCTCGTAATGGCCGACACGATCGCCGGCCGACGGCGCCGGCCGGGCCTGCTCCGGGGACGACGGCTGGGGGGCCGTCGCGGGCATCGTCCGGGTCTCAATCATCTCGCGAGCGCACGCGACCACGCCGCGAGCATAGTACTCTTCCCGTGCGCGCATGTCCCCTTTCACCTCGCGGAGTACCTACGCTCCCCTGCCACACGGCCTCCCCTGGATCGCCCGCGCGGCGCGATCCAGGCATCCGACGGCACACCCCTGGCGCCGGCCCGCTCGGCAGGCCCCCAGTTCAATGTAGTCTGATCACGCACGCGCGCTCGATGTCGATCTCGACATGCGCGCGAGGTGACCAGCGAGCCTGGACTCGTGCTAGAGGCGTGCGCGAGCGGAGGTCCACGGACGCCCCGGAGGTGAGAGGGGCTCGGCTTTCATGACGACGACCCGCAAACGACACCCTCGAGTCGCGCTCTCCACAGCGCATCTCCTGCTGCCCATCGCCCTCGTGGCCGTGTGCGCTGCGCCCGCGCGAGCCCAGGCGCCGCTGCCACCATGGCATCAGGGCATCTCCGAGGAGCGGAAGCAGAGGGCACAGTCGCTCTTCGCCGAGGCGCGCGAGCTGCACCGGCGCATGATGCTGGCCGAGGCGCGGGCCAAATACGAGGAGGCGCTGGCTGCCTGGGATCACCCCGAGCTCCGGCTCTACCTGGGACGGGCGCTCAGGAGCATCGGTCTGCCGCTCCTCGCCCACGAGAACCTGCGCCTCTCCCTGCGCTGGGGGCCCGGCTCGCTCGACCCCGAGCTGGAGCAGGAGGCGCGCGCGGCGCTGCGGGCGCTCGTCGAGCGGGAGCTCGCCGCCATCGAGATCCGCTGTGACGAGCCGGGCGCCGTCGTGCTGCTGGACGGCCAGCCCTGGTTCGTCGGCCCCGGCGCCGAGCGCCGGATGGTCATGCCGGGAGAGCACGTCATCACGGCGAGAAAGAACGGCTATTTCACGGTCGTCAAGCCCGTCGTCGCGCTCGCCGGCAAAGAGGCCTCGGGCCAGCTCGCGCTGAGCGTCGACACAGTCGTCACCAGGCAGCGGTGGGCCGCCTGGATCCCGTGGGCGACGCTCGGGGCAGGCGCGGCCCTGGGCGTCGCGGGCGGCGTGCTGGCGTGGCGTGCCGAAGCGGACCACAGGGCAACCCAGAAGCGCCTCCAGGACATCTGTGGTTCGGGCTGCGAGCCGCTCGCCCTTGCCGCGGGCGGAGACAGCGTCCTCGAGAACCGGCTGGCGATCGGCGCCTTCATCGCCGGCGGAGCGACAGTGATCACGGGGACGGTCCTGCTCTTCATGAACAGGCCACAGTCGACCCGCACCGAGGATCGCGGCGGCGTGAAGGTCGAGCTCCGGCCCGCCGCGTCGCTCGACGCTGCGTGGCTGTCCGCTCGGTTCGTGTTCTGAGCCCGGGAGTCGGCGCGAATCAACGGCTCCGGCGAAGACCGGTATCCCTGGCAGCGGAGGCCCCCCGGGGGAGCCGAGCCCGCCTCAGGCGCTCCGCTTCCCCTCCCGCGCGGAGATGCCGTATTGCTTGAGCTTGAACGTGAAGGTGCGGACAGGCATCCCGAGGAGCGCCGCCGCCCGCTTCTGGACCCCGTCGGCGGCGTCGAGCGCCTGGCACATGCGCGTGCGCTCGATGTCCCGGATCTCCTCGGCGATCGGCTTGAAGCGGAGGGGCGCCGCGGCGGGCGGCGCCGACGGGTCCGCCGCGGGCCGCGGCGCGACGTCGAGCCCGGCGATGCGCTCGGGCAGACACCAGGGCTCGATCACCGGGCCGTCCGCCGTCGCGGCGGCGTACTCCATGGCGTTCTTGAGCTCGCGCACGTTGCCGGGGAACGGGTGCGCGAAGAGCGCGGCGAGCGCGGCCTCCGAGAGGTCGAGCGCGGGCCGCCCCGTCCGGGCGCACGCCTCGGCGAGGAACAGGCGGGCCAGGATCGGCAGCTCACGCCGCCTGTCCCGGAGCGGGGGCAGCTCGACGACAGCGGCGCTCAGGCGGAAGAGAAGGTCTTGCCGGAAGCGGCCGGCCTGGACCTCTGCCTCGAGATCGCGGTTCGTCGCGGCGACGATGCGGATGTCCACCTCGCGATCGCGCACGTCGCCGAGGCGCGTGATCCGCTTCACCTCGAGCGCGCGGAGCAGCTTGGCCTGCGCGCCGAGGGGCAGCTCGCCGATCTCGTCGAGGAAGACGGTGCCGCCGTGCGCCCGCTCCAGCAGGCCGGGCTTGGGCGCCCGCGCGTCCGAGAACGCCCCCTTCTCGTAGCCGAAGAGCTCGCTCTCCACGAGCGTCTCGGGGAGCGCGGCGCAGTTGAGCGTGATCAGCGGCCGCTGGGCCCGCGCAGACCAGTGGTGCACAGCGGCGGCGGCGTTCTCCTTGCCCGCCCCCGTCTCGCCGAGGACGAGGACGGGCAGATCGCTCGCCGCGAGGCGCCGGATCAGCTCGAACAGCCGGATCATGGCCGCGTCGGCCACCACGATGGTGCGCTCGCCGATGACGTGCTGGACGGCCGTCTCCGAGGCGGCGGCGATCGCCCCCGGCGCGGCGATCGACGCGGCGGTCCGGGCGCCCGCGAGGAGCGTCTCCGTGTCGCCGCCGTCGAACGGATAGGCCGCCAGCCCGCCGCGCGCGTCGGGGGCCAGCGGCGCGATCGCCTCGAGCAGGTGGAGCACCGCGGCGCGCGCCGCCTCGCCGCCGAGCTCGGGGAACCCGAGGGCCAGGTGAGAGGCCCCGTCCCAGGCGACCATGTCCACGAGCCGGAGCGCCGAGAGCGACCGCTGCTCGAGCGCCGTGCGCATCTGGACGGACCCGAGGGACACAACGGCCAGGCCGAACGGCCGCGCCGAGTCGGCGGCGCGCTCGATCTCCTCCTCGACGCGCCGGCGCAGCCGGCCCATGTCGATGAGCGCCCCGCCGCTGGACGACAGCTCGCGCCGGAGGATCAGCGTGGCATCGCCGATGGTGACAACGTCGCCGGAGCCGAGCGTGCGCGAGCCCTCGATGCGCTCGCCGTTGACGAGCGTCCCATTGTGGCTGCCAAGGTCGGTGATCCGGACCTCGCCGCTGGAGACGGCGATCCTGGCGTGCCGCCGGGAGACCGCGGCGGTGTCGAGCCTCACGTCGGCCTCGTCGCTGCGGCCCACGATGAGCACGCCGTCGTCGGGGAGCGCGCGGCGGTACGACGAAGAAGCGCCGATGACGAGGAGGTATGAACAGACTCCCCGGCTGTCCGGGGACTCCCGCAGCTCGAAGGTCTGAGTCGTCAACGGCGAGCTCGCAGGACCGCTCATGAGGCGGAGGCTATACCCGAAGTTCGAGCGCATGCAAGCAGCGAGCCGCCCGGGCCAACGCCGTGCCACAGCCGTTTCAGCGGCTCCAGCGCCGATGGATCGACCGACTCGCCCGCCGCGACGCACTTCCCTCCTTCGCCCCGGGAACCTTCTCCCCCACCGCATGTCAGCACCGCCATCGAAGGAGGTCCGCATCATGTCTGACGCGTTTCACATGGGCGGCTGGGGCATGTACCCGACGCTCGTCTTCGGGCTCCTGCTCCTCGCCGCATCCGTCCGTTACGCCATCTCGCCCGAGCGGCGCTTCGTTCCGCTCCAGATCAGCCTCGGCATCCTGACGCTGATGTCCGGCGGCCTCGGGTTCGTCAGCGGCACCATCAAGTCGCTCACGTACATGGGCGCGGTGCAGCCCGACGCGCGCTGGCTCTGGATGGTCGGCCTCGGCGAATCGCTCCACAACGTCGCCCTGGCGCTCTCGCTCCTCGTCCTCTCGTCGCTCGCCGCCACCGTGGGCGCCTATCGTTTCTCGCAGATGAACCCTGCGAGCTGACGCCCGCGCGCCGATCGCAGGCCGAACGCGCGGATCGCCAGAGACGCGCCGCCGGCTTCAGGGGGCGCGCTTCGCCGCGATGATATGGCGGAGCGCCTCCCGCAGGTTCCTCCGCGTCGTGAGCAGCCCCGGGTCGAAGTCCATCTCCACGAGCGAATCGGCGACGAGCGGCTTGATCCCCGTGATCACGCATTCGGCGCCGAGCAGCCGCAGGGCGCTCGCCGCGTTGACCAGATGGCGGAGCGCCTCGCCGTCCATCGCGAGGATCCCGGTGACGTCGATGATGACGTGGCCCGCCGAGCGCTCGGAGACCGTCGCGAGCAGCTCGCTCATCACCTGCGCGCCCCGCTCGCTGTCCATGACCCCGACCACCGGGAGGCAGAGCACGCCGCTCCAGACCTCGATGACAGGCGTCGACAGCTCGCGCAGCGCGGCGCGCTGGAGCTCGATGGTGGCGCGCTGGTCCTCGACCTTCTCCACGTAATCGAGGCTCCGCGTCCGCTCCATGGCGACCGCCGCGATGAGCGCGTTGATGTCGTCCTGGAGCCCGTGGAGCGGATGGCCTTCGGGCAGCGCGTCGTCCCACCGGACGTCGAGCGCGCCGTCGCGCACGTCCGCGAGGACCTTGCGGAGGCCGTCGACGACGGCGCCGATCTCGCGCGGATCGTCCCCTGCCCCGCCTGGACGCTGGCTCATCGCGCTCTGGACGGGCGGCTCACGGCCCTGGTCGCCTCGCCCGGGGGTTCGAATCGGGGGGAGACTCGGGAGGCGAATCGAGGACGTGTCGCACGCATGGGATTGGCTGTACCTCGATCCAGGGAGAGGGGGCAATGACGGAGAGGATCGACCACTACCATCATCACCTCGACGGGGTCCGCCGCATCGTGGTGGTCAGTCACGACCACACGCCGCCCAACCTCGATCGGGGGCTGCTCACGGGCTCGCGCGCAGCACCGCACAGGTTGAAACCCCGAGAAAACGAACCACAGAGGCGCAGAGGACACAGCGTTTTTTGTTGTTCCTCTGTGTCCTCTGTGCCTCTGTGGTTCAAATCTCTTCATTCCTGGGTGTTTCAGGCTGTTCGGCGCTCTACGGCCGCGTCGCCGCGGCCACGGCGACGCGGCGCTCGATCCCGAGGAACAGCACCGGAAAGGCGATCGTGAAGGCGATCGACAGCGCGGCCACGATGGGCATCCCGTCGAGGCGGTGGTCGGGGAGCTCGTGGAGCATCCTCGCCGACCAGAACGCGGCGAGCGCGGCCGCCATGTGCTGCACGGCCGACTGGATCGAGGTGAAGCGCGCGCGCTCGGCGGGGCGCGGCACCTTCGACGTGAGCGTGTTGTACGAGACGTTGCGGAACGTCATGCCGAGCATGAACACGATGAAGATGCCGAGCACCGGCAGCCCCGGAACGTACGAGAAGAACCCGGCATAGAGCACGGCCACGAGCACCGCCGCCCCCACAGCGCCCGTCTGGAACGAGCCGAACCGGTCCACCAGCGGCCCCACCGCCCGCATCGCCGCGAAGCTGACCAGGCCGCCGACGAAGTAGAGAAGCCCGAGCCGATCGCGCGGGTACCCGAGGTTGAACTGCACGTACGCGGAGATGTTCGGGATCACCAGGAACGACGCCATCGTCACGACCGCCGTCGTCGCGAACGAGAGCATCACGATGGGCCGCCGGACGAGCGCGTGGAGCTCGCTCAGCGCGCCGCCCGGCGGCCGCGCGCCCGCGAGGTGGCCGCGCATCGAGGGCAGGAGGAAGATCGCGAGCCCGGCGACGACGAGCCCGAGCGCCGCGACGGCGTAGAACGGCAGCGGAAAGCCGCCGCGACGGGCGAGCTCCAGCCCGGCGGGGATGCCGAGCACCGAGGCGGCCGAGAACGAGCCCATCACGACGCCCATCGCCTTGCCGCGCCGCTCCGGGGGGATGACGTCGGCGACGATCGAGAACGCCACCGACGTCGCGGGCCCGCCGAACGCCCCCGCGAGCACGCGCGCCGCCATCAGGCTCGGCAGCCCGGTCGCCAGGCCGCCGGCCGCGGTGCCGACAACGAGGCCGAGCATCGCGACGGCGAGCGCGCTGCGCCTGTCGAACCGGTCGAGGAAGAACGCGCCGGCCAGGCCCGAGATCGCGGCCGCCGCCGTGTAGCTGCCGCCGATGAGGCCGATGTCGGACATCGAGATGCCGAGGGCGACTGCGAAGTCGGGCCCGAGCGGCATCACCATCACGAAGTCGAGGATGTTGATGAACTGGACCGCAGCGACGAGGAAGATGATGCTCCGTTCGGAGCGCTCTCTGGACACGAGGATCGACGTTACCACCTGGACCAGCGGAGCATCGAGGGGCGCGCAGACAACCCGCGCGCGATCCCGGTCGTCCTCGCCGCCCCTCGACCGCCGCTCCCCCCGGCAAACGCCGCGCGGCTGCGCGCCGGAGCGTCGATGGTTGCTCCCGCCGCAACGCCACGTTGCGCGCCTGCGCTGTTGTTCCTCCCTGGGCCGCGCCTTACGATGGCTGCCATGGATCGCCGCTCTGCCCTCGGTGCCCTCGCCGCCGCGCCTGTCGTTGCCGCATGCGCCCGCACCGAGCCCTCGTCCACAAGCACCGACGACGCCGCGCTCGCCGCGCAGGATGTCGTCCGCGACGTCGCGCCGCTCGGGTCGCCGTGGGAGACGCTCGACCCGTTCCTTTTCTGCGTGCACCACGACGACGCGTATCCGGCCGGCAACGACAGGATGGGGCCGGCCGCCTCGCTCGCCGGCCGCGCCATCGGGCGCGACTTCGCGGGAAAGGACGGGTGGCGCATGTACCACGGCGCCGTGGTCCCCGGCTTCCCGCAGCACCCGCACCGCGGCTTCGAGACAGTGACCGTCGTGCGGCGCGGGCTCATCGATCACTCGGACTCCCTCGGCGCGGCCGCGCGCTACGGCCGCGGCGACGTCCAGTGGCTCACGGCCGGGAGCGGCATCGTCCACGCCGAGATGTTCCCGCTCGTCGAGCGCGGCGGGCCCAACCCGCTCGAGCT
The DNA here is from genome assembly GCF_051519835.1 of Sorangium sp. So ce176. Lineage (NCBI taxonomy): Bacteria > Pseudomonadati > Myxococcota > Polyangiales > Polyangiaceae > Sorangium > Sorangium sp. So ce176. The sequence continues at coordinate 4,576,834 of NZ_CP150371.1, read as the reverse complement.
CTTCCAGATCTGGCTCAACCTCCCGCGCGCGGACAAGCTCGCCGACCCGGCCTTCGTGATGATGTGGGGCGACACGATCCCGAGGCAGCTCGTGCGCGACGCCGCGGGGCGCTCGACCGAGCTCACTGTCGTCGCCGGCCGGTATGGCGAGCTCCGCCCGCCGGCGCCGCCGCCGAGGTCGTGGGCGTCGCGCGCGGACGCCGACGTGGCGATCTGGACGCTCAAGATGGCGCCCGGCGCGCGCTTCACGCTGCCGGCCGCCTCGCCCGGGACGAACCGCGCGCTCTACTTCTTCCGCGGCAGCGAGCTGCGCGTGGGCGCCCGCCGCGTCCCCGCGGGGCAGCGGATCACGCTCCGCGACGGCGCCGCCGCGCTCCTCGAGAACGGCCCCGACGAGACAGAGATCCTGCTGCTCCAGGGCCGGCCCATCGGCGAGCCCGTCGCGCAGCACGGCCCCTTCGTAATGACCTCGATGGCCGAGGTCCAGCAGGCCTTCCTCGACTACCGGCGCACAGGCTTCGGCGGGTGGCCGTGGCCGAGCGACGACCCGGTCCACGCGCGCGAGGAGGGCCGCTTCGCGCGCTACCCCGACGGGCGCATCGAGACAGCGGGCTGACGAGCGCCGCCGCGGCGCTTCGCGCCGATCGCGTCCTCGACGAGCCGGTCACGATCAGCGCCGCAGGGCGGCCGGTCCGGACGACCCTGTGGGATCGCTTCGGCGTCCTGGCCACGGTCGAGCGGCGCTGACGGCGTAGCGGATCCCGTCCTGCAGGGTACCGCGGGTGACGATGCCGGTGAGCTCCACGCCGAGCGTGACAAGGGTCTGGGCGACCTCCGGGCGGATGCCGGTGAGCACGACCTCGGCCCCGAGGAGCTGCACGCCGCGCGCGGCCTTGAGCAAGGCGTCCGCGACCTGCGTGTCCACTGTCGGCACGCCCGTGATGTCGAGGATCGCCGTGCGCGCGCCGGACGAGCTGATCCCCTGGAGCAGCGTCTCGACAACCCGCTCGGCGCGCGCGCTGTCGATCGAGCCGACGAGCGGCATGGCGATCACGCCGTCGCTGAGCGGGATGAGCGGCGTGGAGAGCTCGGCGAGGAGCCGCGCCTGCGACTGGATGATCTCCTCCCGCAGGCGCGCCTGCTCCTGCTCGGCCTGCTTGCTGGCGGTGATGTCCATGGTCACGCCGCAATAGCCGGCCAGGCTCCCGTCGTCGTTGCGAAGGGCGCGCATCTGGGTCTCGACCCAGACGAGGCGGCCGTCCTTCGTTGTCCACCGGCTCTGCGCGCTGGCGGAGCCCGTCGCGGCGAGCGTGCCGGATGCGTCTGCCGCCGGCCGATCGTCGGGGTGCGTGATCTTCGCCCAGAAGTCCGGCTCGGAGAGCCACTCTTCGGGGGTGTAGCCGCTCAGGGCAAGGGCGCGCTCGCTCACGAAGCTGACCCGCTGGCGGGACGGATCGTCGACGAACCATATCTCCCAGACGACGCCGGGCACGCTCGCGATGAGCCGATCCAGGCGGCGCCCCATCTCGTCGGCCCTGCTCGATAGCTGCACCTGCTCGGCCGCCGCGCGGGCGGCCGTCGACGCGTCGCGCGCCGTACAGCAGAGCCGGCTCTCGCCCGCCGCGCCGCCCTGCGCGTGGGCGACGATCTCGATCCGTCGGGGCGAGCCGCCGTCTCCCTGAAGCCGGACGACGAAGGAGATCGCGTCGCTCGAGCGCCTCGCCTCATCGAGCGCGACCTCCGCGTCCGCCCTGTCCTCGGGCGCGACGAGATCCTGCAAGCGACGCCCGAGGAGCGCCTCGGGCGCCGCGCCGTAGACCCCGAGGGCGGCCGGCGATGCCGCGACGAAGGTGCCGTCGGCGAGGTGCAGCGACACGGCGCGACGGTCGGCTGACATCCTGGCTGCGGAGGGAGCAGGCGAGCTCATGTTTCAATGAATCTCATGGCGGGACAAACGAACATCATACAGCCAGCGACGTGCCCGCGCGCGCTCCTCAGAGCTCCTTCGGGCACCTGCCCGCCTGCTTTGCAGCGTCGAGCTCGATCCCGCGGACGCGACCGGGCTCGCCCGCCTCGATCCTGAGCTTCATCACCAGGTTCCCGCCGCGCTCGCACACGACGCGGAACGTGTGCTCCTGATCCCCGTCCGAAGCGACCGAGCCGCCGAGCTTGCACCCGTGGCGCTCCTGCAGCGCACGGAGCTCCTCCTGGACGGCGCCGGCGTCGGCGGCGCTCGAGAGCACGGGCCCGACCGCGGCTGTCGGCTGGCCTGCAGCGAGCTCGAGCACCTGCTGCGCGCTGCGCTTCATCGCCTCGGTCGGGGGCGCGATGCCGTCGAGGCGGTACGTCATGATCCTGGACGTCCCGGCGTCGAGCGCGAGCTTCGCCTCGATGCGCCCCCGCTCGCACGCCATCGCGTAGCGCGCCTCGAGCGGCGGCTGCCATGCGATCAGCCCGCCGGGCCGACAGGCCCCGTGCGTCTTCCTGAAGCGCTGGAGCGTCTCTTCGAAGGTGCTGTCCGGGATGGCTCCCCGGAACTCCGGGGTGAAGAGCGCCTCGTAGCGCGCTGGCTCGAAGCGCTCGTACAGCGCGACGGCCCCGCGGAAGGCCGACTCCAGGCGGGCGCTCGGGCGCTCCCGCCGGGGCGCTGTGACGCCGGCCTCGCGCAGCATCGAGCGCACCTCCCCGAGGATCGCCTCGACGTCGGCGTCGGCGTGGCTCACGAGCAGCACGAGCCCCACGCCGGCCCGCGGGTAGAGCTCCACCCAGGCGGAGTAGCCGTCCGTCGCCCCGTTGTGCCGGACGACAGCATCGTCCTCGCAGCTCTGGTGCGCGCGCCAGGCATACGCGTACCCGGTCGCCGTCGCGTCGACAGCATGACGCCCCTCGGCGGCCGCCGGCGCGACCGAGAGGCGCGCGGGCCGCGCGGTCGTGTGGGCTTCCCGGATCGAGCTGCGCCGCAGGGGCCCCGCGTCGTCGCCGCTGCGCGGCGGATAGGCCGAGAGCTGGAACGCTGTGTAACGGGCCATGTCGCGCAGCGAGGCGTAGAGCCCGCCGGCCGCCTCGGACGCGCCGAAGCGCCAGTGGGGCGCGGGCTCCAGCTTGCCCGCCCTCTTGCGGTGCCCCGTCGCGAGGCGCCCGGGCGGGACCGCGCGCTGCTCCCAGAACGAGGACGACATGCCGAGCGGCGCGAGGAGCCGCTCGCTCACGTGGTCGCGGTAGCGATGCCCGGAGGCGCGCTCGACGACGAGCCCGAGGAGCGCGAACCCGAAGTTCGAATAGACCTCCTTCGTCCCGGGGACGACCTCGAGCATCGCGCCGGGCACCGCCGCGCGGAGCTCGGCCTCCGTGACGTCGCGCGACGGGTCGGAGTAATTGAACCGCCCGAGCCGCGGCAGCCCCGAGGAGTGCGTGAGCAGGTGGCGTATCGTGATCCGCGGCGAGTCGGAGGTCGGATAGACCACCTTCGCGAGCTCCGGGACGTAGCGTGACGCGGGGTCGTCGAGCGCGAGCTTGCCCTCGTCCCGGAGCTGCAGGATGGCGGCGGCGGTGAGCGTCTTCGTGATCGACCCGACGCGGTAGACAGTGTCCGCGTCGGGCGCCGCCGAGCTCGCCGGATCGCGCGCGCCGAAGCCGCGCGAATACGCGAGCTCGCCGCCGACGACGACGCCGATCGTGAAGCCCGGCAGCTCCTGCCGGACGAGCTCGGCGCCGAGGTGGGCCTCGATCTGCGGCGCGAGGGCGAGGAGCTTCGCCCGGCGCCCGGGATCGTCGAGCCACACCCCCGACGCCTCCGCGACGAGGAGCGGCGGGTCGTCGATCGGCGCGGCCGGGCTCGGCGCATGGGCGGTCGGGCGCGCCGCAGGCGCCCTGGGCGCGGCGGGGGGGCCCTCGCCCGCGGCGCAGCGGGTCAGCGCCACGAGGAGCGACAGGCGGGCGACGCGAGGCAGCAGCGAGGCGCCGCGCGCGGCGATCGCCGCCGGCGCGCCAGCGCGGCGGGCGCGCGGACCTCCGCGCCTCACCTCACGACCTCCCGCGCGCGCTGCTCGTGGGGCAAGGCTCTACCGGCGTTCGCTGTCGAGCTGCCGCATCTGCGGCGCTGCGTAGCGGTCGCCGGAGATCGTCACGAGCGCCTCGAGCGCCGTCAGGTCGGCTTGCGACAGCGGCCGGTCGAGGGCGCCGAGCGCGTCGTCGAGCTGCGCGAGCGTCTTCGCGCCGATCACCGGCACGAACGCCGGCTGCCGCCCGAGCACCCAGGCGAGCGCGAGCTGCCCCGGCGTCATGCCGCGCTCCTGGGCGAAGCGCTGGAACGCGCCCACGACGTCCTCGTTCCTCTCGCGGTGCTCGCCGGTGAAGCGGGGCAAGTGGGCGCGGAGGTCGCCCGGCCCCTTCGGCTTGCTGCCGGTGAGGAGCCCCCGCGCGTAGACGCCGTAGAGGGTCGCGCTGATGCCGAGCTCGGCGAGCGCGGGGAAGATCTCGGCCTCGGGGCCGCGGGTCGCGACTGCGTACTCGATCTGCAGGTCGACGATCGGGTGGACGCGGTGCGCGCGGCGGATCGTCTCGACGCCGACCTCGGACAGCCCGATGTGGCGCACGTGGCCCGCCTTCACGAGGTCCGCGATCGCGCCGATGGTCTCCTCGATCGGCACGGCGGGGTCGAGCCGGGCGGGGCGGTAGACGTCGATGACCTCGACGCCGAGCCGCTTCAGGCTGTAGGCGGCGAAGTTCTTCACCGCGACGGGGCGCATGTCGAGCCCGCCCCAGCCCCCGTCCGGCCCCCGGAGGGCGCCGAACTTCACGGAGAGCTGGACCCGCTCCCTCCGGCCGGCGATGGCGCGCCCCACGAGGAGCTCGTTGTGCCCCATCCCGTAGAAGTCCCCCGTGTCGAGCAGGGTGACGCCGAGGTCGATCGCCGCCTGGATCGTCCGGACGCTCTCGGCGTCGTCGGTGGCGCCGTACATGCCGGACATCCCCATGCAGCCGAGCCCCAGCCGGAACACCTCGGGCCCCGTGGAGCCCAGCCTCACCATGCGCTGCGTCTTTGCCGGTTCGTGCTTGCTCATCGCTCGTCCCTCCGTACGGGGAACGATCCTGGATGCCCGCGGCGAAGTCCAGCTTCCCGCGCCGGCGCGCTCACTGCGGCGCTAGGTCGCCCGCGTGGCGCGGCGCGACCTCGTAGGTCGCCTCGTACTGCGCGGCGAGGCCGGTCACCGAGATGGCCTGATCGACGGCGAGCGACGCCACGTCGATGACGGGTCGGCCGTCCACGATGTGCACGAAGACCTGGGTCTCGCCCGAGCTGTCGTCGATATACACCTTGAAGCCGTAGGGCTGGTCGTCCTCCACGGGCCTTGTCACGGCGCCCCTCACGTTGACCAGCAGGCCCTCGACCTCCTCTCCGACATAGGCGGTCGTCACGAGGGTCGGCTCGACGGGCCCGATCGCGTCGAGCACAGTGACAGCTGCCGCATCGGCGTTGAGCACCGTCTGCTGGGCCGTCTGCCCGAGCTTCCCCGTGACGCGCACCCGGACGTCCAGCTCGAGATCGAGCGCGTCGGGCAGGCTCACGTAGATGCCCCCGGTGGCGTCCTGGAGGGCGAAGCCCTGGTCTCCTGTCGCCGAGTTGAACGTGCCGGGCGCGACGGTCACGAACCCCTCGACAGTCGCCGTGGAGCCCTCGGCGAGGGCGCGGGCTTCGGCGACGGTGAGCGCAGCGTCCTCGCTGGAGCTGCAGGCTGTCGCCGCGAGGAGGCAGGTGATCACCGCGATCGAGGCGAGATGGCGCGTCGGAAGGTGCGTACGCATCCCTCGATCCCTAGCGGTGCCGCACGCAGGGAACAAGACGCCGCCCGGAGCGCTGGAGAGCGACGAAAGTCCAGCGCCCTGGCCGCGGCGCTGCTGTTGCTGCCGCCTCACGTCTCCAGATCGCGCTTCAGCCGGGCGAGGAGCTCGACCGCGGCGGACGCGTAGCGGCTGATCCACCGGTCGTGGATCCGCTTGATGGGGAGCACGTTCAGGTAATTCCATCGGTGGCGCCCTTCCCGCTTGACGATCACCAGCTCGGCCTTCTCCAGCACCCCGAGGTGCTGCATGACCGTGCAGCGATCCCACGCCGCGAAATGGTCGCAGAGCTCGCCCGTCGTCTTCGGCCCGTCCGTGAGCAGGTCCAGGATCTCTCGCCTGCGACCGTCGGCCAGCGCCTTGAAGACGAGGTCATCCGGCTCGGCGCTTGACATGTTATAATAATATAACATGATGCGGGGGCGGTCAATCACCGCGCAGACAGGTCGCCACGTCCGGCGCGCCCGTGCGCCCGTTGCGCCTTCGCAACGGCGCAACGGTGCGCCGGCGCGCGGCCGAGGCGTTACCGCGAAAAGGAGGGTGTCATGGAGCTCAAGTTCCAGGTGCAGACGAAGGTTCAGAAGCCCGTCCACGAGGTCTTCGATGCGGTCTACAACCCGAAGAAGCTCAGCGGGTACTTCACGACGGGCGGCGCGAGCGGGCCGCTCGACGAGGGGACCACCGTCATGTGGAGCTTCGCCGATTTCGACGGAGGCAAGCCCTTCCCTGTCTCCGTCAAGCAGGTCGTCACCGACAAGCTCATCGTCCTCGAGTGGGCGGCGAGCGAGCCCTCCGACGACGGCGACGGCAAGCAGATGAAGGAGCTCCCCTACAACACGACGGTGGAGATGCACTTCGAGGCGCTGGGCCCGAGCGCGACGCTCGTCCGGATCGCCGAGTCGGGCTGGAAGGAGACAGCGTCGGGGCTGCAGGCGTCCTACGGCAACTGCCAGGGCTGGATGCACATGGCCTGCTGTCTGAAGGCGTACCTCGAGCACGGCATCAACCTGCGCGAGGGCTCGTTCTGAGCAGGGAGCGGGGAGCCGCCCGAAGCCGAAGGTGGGCCGCGCGCTCGGCGCTCACGAGGTCAGGCCGCCGCCGCCACGGGCTCGTCCCTGGCTGCGCGTCCGTGATCTCGACGATCAGGCCGCCCGGCGGCAGAGGCAGGGCATGGTAGGGTGGGACGCCATCGGCGTCCGCGCCGCGCGCAGAGCGCTCTGCGCGCGGCGCGTGCCGGAGTGGGGTGCGGTGGAGGGGGCCGCGCGGCGCGGACCGGAGCGGCTCAACCGCGCTGCTTCACGCGGCGAGGATCGACGACCGGACCATCACCCCGCTCACGCCGTCGGTCTCGGCGACGCTCACCGGGTGCTTGAGGGCATAGCGCAGGAGCTCGTTCGTCCACGGCTCGAACATCGCGAACACCTCGTCCGCGAGCGCCTTGTACCGCGCGCGCGTGGCCGGGTCGAGCGAGATGCCCGCGAGCGCGGCGTGATCCGCGTCCACTGTGTGGCCCGATTCGCGCTCGAAATGATGCGGGCCGCAGTAGCGGAGCTCCGTGCCGAGGCGCTCCTCCAGCGCCTTGGCCAGCGGGAGCATCGCCGAGAACAGGACGTTGCCGGTCTCCTCGATCGCCTCTATGATGACGAGCCGCTCGAGCCCCGACGTGCCCTTGATGAGCTCCGTCAGCCGGGTCGTGAGGATCCGATTCTGAACTGTCTCTTCCCCCCACAGGAAGTTCATCCAGTCCGAGCCCCGCGCCTCGATGTCGAAGCCGAGCTTCGTCAGATCCTCCAGGTACCACGGCCAGTGGTGATCGTCCTCCCGGGAGTGGACGTTGACCATGTCCTGGTACATGTCCGGTTCGCGCTCGTCCCGGAGTACGAACCGGTTCAGGTCGCCGAAGCTCAGGATGAAGTAAGCCATGCACGGATAGAAGCCGAGCCGCTCGATAGGATCGAGCCGGTCGTCCCGCATCCGCTCGAACAGGGGTAGACGAGCGTAAGCCTGCTTCTTCTGGAAGATGTGCCGCAAGACCTGCCGCATAAGCGATCTCCTTTCGGCTGTTGTGTCGTTGGTCTAGTTATCCCTCTGTTTGCTTATTCCGAGGAGCCGAGGGCGCCTCGTGATGCCCAAGACAAGGTCACAGCGTCACCGAAGTGAGTGCTGCCGGATCTCGCCCGGGTTGAATTCTTGCCTGCCCCCCCCCAAGCTGCATTTCCGAGGTTGATTTTTCTGATCCAGCTTCGAACCGCCTCCAGTCGTCGTTCAACGCTGGGGGGTGTTCCCACTCGGTGTACCGACTGTAGCGCAAGTCCGGCGTAAGCTGAATCCAATATCTTCAGGGATCCTTCCATAGACGTCGGACGCGGCACTCAGGTGTACAAATAAGCGCCCGTGTAGGACAGCAAGACCGAGAGCGAGCAATGATGAGGGGCCGACGATTGCTCCCGCGGGGCGTCCGAGCGCGCCCGGCGACGCACCCCGCAGGCCGCGGCAGCGGGTCTCCTTTTATAGGCCCGGCCCCTGTCCTGGCCTTCACGTGGGCTCAGGTCGCAGCGACTGATGTAGAGTCTGGCTCTGACCGATCCCGCACACGCTCGCACCTGTGACGATGGCGAGGCCGATGGGCGACGCTGGGGGCCGCGGCCCGAACATTCAATCAAACAGCTTGAAGGCCGGAGGCTCGGGCATGTAACTTGCCGATTTGTGCCGTGAAAGACCAACACGACTCAGCTTTGGTGTCGGAACCCGAGAGCCGCGCGATCCCGAAGACCATTCCCGTCCGGGAGGAGGTCGTGCGGCTGGTCCGTGAGAAGCGCTACGAGGAGGCGCTCGCGGTGCTGTACCGAGCGCGATCGGAGTCTCCCAACGATCGCGAGCTGCAGACGAGCATCGAACGCATCAAAGAGTTCCTCGCCGGCGCCTACGCCAAGCGGCTGGGCGGCCTCGATCAGGTGGCGGGGCCCATCCCCGTGGCGGCGGGTCGCTCGCCCGACGCGCTGATGGTGGCGCGGTACATCGACGGCTCGTCGACCTTCGACGACATCGTGCAGATGTGCCCCCTCGGGCGGCTCCGCACGCTGCAGGTGCTGGTCGGCCTGTACACGGGCAGGGAGGTGGCGTCGCCGTACAGCGAGAGGACGCCGGTGTCGTTCCGGAACGCGCCGGAGACCACCGCGTCCGAGGCTCCCATGGACGCCGGGCCGCCGACCATGCCCGCGCGCGGGCTGGAGCGGCGCTCGCAGGAGCCCGCCCCCGTGAGCGCGCGCTTCACGCTGCCGGTGGTCGAGACCGAGGAGGATCGGCGCTACCGCGAGGCGTTCTCCCGCGGCACCGCCGCCTTCGTGCAGCGCCGCTTCGCCGAGGCGGTCGAGGCGTTCGAGGCGTGCGCGCAGATGCGCCCGGGCGACAACGCGGCGGCGGTCATGCTGCGCCGGGCGCAGCGCGACCGCGACCTCGGAGGCTGATGGAATGCCCATCGTCGTGATCGCCCATCCCGATCTGCGCGAGCGCATGCGGTGCATTCGCGTCATCGCCGGGCAGGCTCAGGTGAGCGCGCTCGGCGCCGCCACGTGGGAAGAGCTCGATCAGGCGCTCGACGGCGCGGCGAGCGTGGAGCTGATCATCTACGCGCCGTCGCTCCCCGGGGCGTCGGAGGACGCCATCGCGCAGCTGAGCCGCCGCACGGCGCGGCTGGTGCTCGCCGTGCACGACGGCGCGGAGATCCCGGGCGCGGTGAGCAGCGTCACGCGCGTGACGTGGCCCATCGCCGAGGAGACGCTCGTCCTCATGGCGCACGCCGCGGGCGCGCAATCGGCGCCGGTCGGGATGAACTTCGTGCCCGTCGATTTCTTGCAGATGATCTGCATGTCCGGCGACTCTCACGTCCTCGTGGTGAGCAACGAGAGCGGCGACGTGGGTCTCATCGAGGTGCGGCGCGGCCAGGTGTGGACGGCGTTCGACGCCCTCGGCGTGGGCGAGGAGGCGTTCGCGCGGCTCATCCGCCCGGAGATGCGCGTGCGCGTCAACCCGGCCGGGGGCTCGACGAAGGAGCGCACCATCTTCAAGGACCTCGCGGAGCTGGTGCTCGACTCGCTGCGCCGCATCGACGAGGGCAGCGTCGACATGCCGCCGCCGATCTCGTCGCGGCGGCTCGCGGTCGCGCTCGCCTCGCCGGAGCAGCTCGCGGGCCGCATCAAGCAGCTCAACGCCGACGCGCGGCGCCTCTTGATGGAGCGCAGCTACAGCGAGGCGGCCCGCGTCCTCACCGACCTCTCGGCGCTCGATCCCGCATCCAGCCTCGTGCGCGCTAACCTGGAACAGCTACGCAAGCTCGGATACCCAAGATGACCCGATCCATCGCATTCGCCAGCCTGAAGGGCGGAGTCGGAAAGACCACCGTGGCGCTCAACTGCGCCTTCGCCTTCGCGCGCCGCGGCGCGCGGACCCTCCTCGTCGACACGGATCTGCAGGGCGCCATCGGCATGTCGCTCGACGGCGTGAGCGATCGCCCCGGCCTGGCCGCGTGCCTCGCGCGCAACGGCCCACCGCTCGAGGGCGTGGTGAAGACCCGGCTCCCCGAGCTCTGTCTGCTGCCCATGGGCCCCGTCGACGCGCTCGACGAGGATCGCTTCGCCGTCAACGCGCGCGAGGCGAACATCGTGGGGCGCATCCTGGAGCAGGGCCAGCGCGACTTCGATCTGGTCCTCTTCGACACGCCGGCCGGGCTCGGCGGCATGTCGCGCATCGCGCTGGAAGAGGTGGACAGCGTCATCGCCGTGGCGCAGTGCGAGCCGCTCGCGCTGCGGGCCCTGCCCCGGCTGCTCGAGATGCTGGCGCGGCTGCGCGAGATCGGCGCCGCCTGCTCGCTGCTCGGCGTGATCGGCACCATGAGCTCGTTCCGCGATCCGGTGCCGCTGGCGTCGCTGGAGGAGCTGTGGTCCCTCTACCGCGAGCAGGTCTTCGACACAGCGGTGCCGCGCGACAGCACGTTCCTCCAGGCGAGCCGCGCGGGCGTGCCGCTCGGCTTGCTCAGCCGCCGACCTCCGGCGGTCTCTGCGGTGTTCGACAAGCTCGTGGCCGAGATCGAGGAGCGCCTGGGCACAACGGCAGGAGGCGAGGATGACGGTCCGATCCGTCTCGTGGACTGACGCGCAGCGGGTGAGCTCGCTGCTCGCGCAGGTGACCGCGCCGCGGTCGCAGGAGCGCACGACGCTCGTGAGCCCGATGGCGCCGCCGCGCCCCGCGGCGCAGGGGAAGCCCGCGCCGGCGAAGGCCGCGCCGGCGAAGCCCGCGCCCACGCCGCCGAAGGAGGTGCCGCGCCTCGTGCAGACCTCCGACAACCCGGCGGACCGGCTCGACACGCTCGTCGCCTGGACGCTCGACCACCACGCGTGCGTGGGCGCCTTCGTCGCCGACGACAACGGCCTCACGCTGGCGGCGCACGGCATCTCCGAGGCGCACGTGTCCCTCGTGGGCCCGCTGCTCTCGGCGCTCGTCGGCGTCCGCAGCATCCCCGGCGTCGACGCCACGGCGGGCGCGCTCTGGCTGGGCGCGCAGATGATGTCCTGGGTCGAGGCGCGCACGGCGCGCGGCGGTTTCTGCCTCGGGACCGTGGGCGACGAGGCCCTCTCCACGCGGGCGTTCGAGCAGCTCAAGGAGGCGCTCGAGACGACCCTGCACGGGCTGTAACGAATGCGGGATTTTCAACGCGGGCGCGCGCGCCCAGGAGCCACGGAAGCACGATGATCGATACCAAAGTCCTCGAGGCCGCAGTCCATGATCTCCGCAACATCCTTCGCGATGGGCTGCTGGCCACCGACATCTGGGAGCGCGCGGCGGGCCTGTCGCTCGCCGGCTTCAACCAGCAACCGGTGGCGGTGGCCCTCTTCACGCGCATCACCGAGGAGCTGGACACCTCGCTGCGCGACTCGAATTTCCCGCCGCTCGGGCGGTATTACCTGATGGACATGGCGGGCAACCACACGGTGGTGGTCCTCAACCACGGCAAGCTGCTCCAGGGCATGCTGGTGGACAACAAGCGGGCGAACCTCGGGATCCTCATCTCCGTGGCCATCCCGCGGATGATCGAGACCATCGCGCAAGCGGTCATGCGCTGAGCTGCTCAGCCCCCGACCCCGCTCCTCGACCCCCTCTCCTCGCCGAAGCAGCCGTCGTCCGCGCCCGGCCGGTGCCGCGCGCGGTACTCCGACGGGCTGAGCCCCTCGGAGCGCCGGAACTGCTCGGCGAAGCGCGACGCCGAGTCGTAGCCGCAGGCCGTCGCCACCTCGAGCACGCCGTGGCGCCCCGAGCGCAGCAGCGTCTTGCCCAGCTCGAGCCGCTCCTTCCACACGAGCGTCCTGAACGAGAGCCCCTTCGCGCCCAGCCGGCGGCGCAGCGTCGCGTTGCTCACCCCGAGCGCGCGCGCGACGTCCTGGGCGGCCCACGCGCGCGCCGGGTCGCGGCGCACCAGCGTCCGGATCGCGAGCGTGGGGTCGAGCGACAGCGTCGACGACGCGGCGCGCGCCTCCTCGAGCTGCTCGCGGTGCTGCAGCAGCAAGGTCAGGATGAGGTCCTCCAGCCGGTGCTGGAGGAGCAGCGCGTGCGCCCCGGGCAGCAGGAGCGTGTTCACGAGGTGGATCAGCGCCTGGATCGACGGCATCGCCGAGCGCAGGAGGTGCGGCCGATCCGCCTCGAAGCCGCCGAGCCCCCGCTGCACGCAGAGCGTCGGGTAGCGGCGCTGGAGCCGCTCGTCGACCTCGCTCAGGAGCTCGATGGTGAACGAGCGGTACACGCCGCGCTCCGGGTCCGGCTCGTTCACGAGCTCGAGGGGGATGCCCTGCGGCACGAGCAGGATCTGCCCCTCGCGCGCGACGAGGCGCGTGTTGCCGTCCGGCCCGTCGAGGAAGATCCGCTTCGCGCCGTCGAGGATGAGCACGACGAGCGGCCGCGAGAGCCGATGGATCTGGATCCGCTCGCGCGCGCGGGTGAAGACGCCGATCCAGCGGGCCAGGCCGGCGCCGGCCGCGCCGTACGTCGAGGACGCGCGCTCCAGCCGGGAGATCGCCTCCCGGAGCGCGCTCCAGGCCTGGGCCTGATCCGTGGGCTCGAGCAGTCGGGTGAGCTGGGTGTTCATGTTCGCTCCTGGTTGCCGGATCGATCGACGGGCGGCGCGATCGCCGCGGCGACGCGCTGCAGGCCGGCCGGGGCGGATCAGCGTAAGCGCGTCGCGCTGGCGGCCAAAGCGCAGCGCCGCGGGCTCACTCGACGTCGAGCAGGACGACCTCGTCGTCGTTGAAGAGCGGGACGAGCAGCCGGCTCCTCGCGCTGTCCCAGCCGAGGTCGGCGGGGCTCGGGAGATCCTCGGCGAGGGTGGAGACGCGCGGCGCGGCGTCCCCGGCGGGGTCGACCTCGAAGATCGCGCTCGCGTCCCAGCTCGACACGAGGAGCCGGCCATCGTCGAGGCGCACGAGGCCGTCCAGCGTGCCCGCGGGCAGCGCGATCTCGCGCCGCGGCTCGCCCGAGGCGGCGACCGCGTCGAGGCGCGCGGCCCCGAGGTAGGCCACCCAGATCTCGCCGTCGGCGTACGCGACGCCGTTCGGGTGCGGCAGCGCGGGGTCGGCGAGCAGCCTCGACGGCTGCCCGCCCGGATCGATCACGACGAGCGCGTCCGTGCCCGTCCCGGTGATCGCGCCGTCCATGACCGTCACGCCCGAGTCCGAGACGACGATCGACCCGCCGGGCAGGACGGCGATGTCGTTGAGCAGGCCGGCGCCGGGCACCTCGATGTCCTGGATCGGCGCGCCGTCGCTCGCGTCGAAGACGCGGATCGCGTCGATGTCGGCCACGTAGAGCTTGCCGTCCGCGAGGGCCATGCCCTTGGGCGCGCTCAGCGTCACGCCCTCGGACGCGCCGTCGATCCAGGTGAGGTCGAGGATCTCGCCGTCCGGCGACACGCGCGAGATGAACCCGCGATCGTCCTTCTCGACGGGCGAGCCGACGATGTTCGAGACCAGGTACACGTCGCGCTCCTCGTCGTGGAGCACGGACTCGGGCGTCGTGAAGCCGCCGACGCGGCGGCGCTCCGGCGCGGCCGGGGTCGGGCCCTCGGCGCACGCCTGGAGGACGGCGGTGAGGCAGACGAGGACGGCGGTGAGGCGCTTCGGGTGCGTGTTCATGGGGGTGACCTTCTCGGTTGAGCGGGCCCGGCGACGCGCCGGACCGTGCGCTCACCGTGCGCCCCGCCGCCGCGCGGCGCGCGCCCGCGGCGCTCATTGACGCGCCCGAAACGCTCACGCCCTGGCGCCCTGGAGGATCAACCCCTCTTGGCGACGACCCCCTGTCCAGCGCGACGGCTCAGCCCGACACCAGCATCCGGCGAGACCACCGCTTCGAGCGGCCCTCGAGTCAACGCGGCATCTCCTGCCGAGGGGGCGAGCCTGAGCTTGCGTTACCGCGCGCGTGGAACCCGGACGAGCGGGCGCGAGGTGAGTCGATATGCTCTCTTGCCATGCAGGGTCCTGAGCGCGAAGCGCGGGGCCTGTACACCGGTCCCGCGGACCAGCGTTGCGTCCCGAAGCATCTTCGGATACTGCGATCAAGCTGACACCTGGTACCCTGAATGCAGCCCGATCCAGATAACGAGATGCCGCTCAGTGAGCAGGTCGTGGCGCTTCGCGAGCGTGTTGCGGAGCTGGAGCAGGAGCTGGCCGAGGCGCGGCGAGCGGGCGCGACGCGGCGCGACGCCCGCCCTGCCGAGCAGGAAGAGGGGCTGCTCGCCAGGTTCTTCTCGGTGGAGGCCGCCGGGCACGCCGCGCTGCTCGACGCGATCCCGGCGATGGTCTTCTTCAAGGATCGAGCTCACCGGTACCTCGCCGTCAACAAGGCCTACACGGCGCATTACCGCCTCTCGGCCGACAAGATCGTCGGGAGGCGCGATGAGGACATCTTCATCCCCGAGGTCGCGCGCAGCTACCACGACAACGACGAGGCCATCATGGCCGACGGGATCCCCCGGCTGAACGTGGAGCTCCAGTGGAAGCTCGAGGACGGCAGCGACGGGTGGACCCTGGAGAACATCGTCCCCTTCCGTGACGCGCGCGGGCGCGTGATCGGGATGGTGGGCGTCGTGGTCGACGTGACCGCGCGAAAGCGGACCGAAGAGGCCTTGCGGCGCACCGAGTCCGAGCTGCTCGCCAGCCAGGCGCGCCTCCTCGAGACGGTCGCCGCGCTCGCGACGCCGGTGCTGCCGATCGAGCACGGCATCCTCGTCCTGCCGCTCGTGGGCCACCTCGACGGGACGCGGAGCAGCCAGCTCATGGAGGCGCTCCTGCAAGGCGTGGAGCGCCACGACGCCGAGTTCGTGATCATCGACCTCACCGGCGTACCCGTCATCGACAGCCACGTCGCGCGCCACCTGCTGCGCGCTGTGCAGGCCGCGGTCCTGCTCGGCGCGCAGTGCGTCCTCGTCGGCATGTCCGCGGCCACCGCGGCGTCCCTGGCGAGCACCGGCGAGGCGCTGGAGGAGCTCGTCCTCCTGAGAGACCTCCGGGCCGGCGTGCGTTACGCGATGTCGCGGCGAAAGGCCAGGGCCCGCGCCCTCCCCATGTCGCTCCCGTGAACGACACGCGACCCCCGAGAGGCCGTGGCGCTCAGCCCCTCTCCTCGCACACGCACCCATCCTCCCGGACGCAGCGCGAACGATGCTGCGATGAGGGCAACCCGCCCACCTCGATGCGCGCGCTCCAGCGCTCCAGATCGCGCTTGACGGTGTGGCGCCGGACTGATGACATCTATTCAGGCCAATCCTGATGAAGGTACCTGGCCCGCCTGCTTCCCGGGCGCCGACATGAACCCACGTCGGGACCAGATCTCCTCTGTCCCGACTCGGTCTGTCTCGAGAGAACGTCACGATGGGAGGCTCGGAGGCCTTCACGAGGATGCTTGTCGACACGAAGCCGCTCGCGCCGTCGCGCCAGTGCGGGCGGGCGCCGCCGCGCTGGCTCGCGCTCGGCCGCGCCATTCCGGGCCGCGCCCGCCTCGCGCTCGGCGCGGCGAGCCTCCTCTCGATGGTGGCGGCGTACGCGTGGCTCCCGGCCCGCAGCGGGTCGGACGCCGCGATCGTCCCGACGCTCTCGAGCATCGGGGGCGCCACGGCCGAGGCGCTCGCGTCGAGGGAGCTGTGGACCGACGTCCAGCACAGCTTCCTGCGCGTCACGGCGGGGTTCGCGGCCGCCGCCGTCCTCGCGGTCCCGCTCGGCGTGCTCGCGGGCGCGTTCCGCGGGGTCGCCGCGCTGCTCGAGCCGCCGACCGAGTTCCTCCGCTATGTCCCGGTGCCGGCGCTGATCCCGCTGGTCATGATCGCGGCCGGCATCGGCGAGGGAGCGAAGGTGCTTCTCGTGTTCCTGGGCACCTTCTTTCAGCTCCTGATCATGACAGCGGACGAGGTGCGGCGGGTCCCGACGCCGCTCGTCCAGATCAGCCAGAGCCTCGGGGCGACGCGGCGCGAGATCGTCTGGCGCGTCCTGGCCCCGGCCGCCCTCCCCGGCGTCTGGGGCGCGCTGCGCATCTGCAACGGCTGGGCGTGGAGCTACGTCGTCGTCGCGGAGCTCGTGGCCGCCACCGAGGGGCTCGGCTTTCGCATCCTGCGCTTCTACCGCTTCCTCCAGACGCCGAGCATCTACGCCTATCTTCTGGTGCTGGGGCTGCTCGGCCTCGGGCTCGACTGGATGTTCCGCGCGGCCTCTCGCCGGCTCTTCCCCTGGGCGCGGGGGCGCGAGACATGAAGCTGTCGCTGCGCGGCGTCGCGAAGTCGTACCCCGGTCGCCGCGGCGAGACGGTCGCCCTCTGCCCGCTCGACATGGATGTCCGAGAGGGCGAGTTCGTCAGCCTCGTGGGCCCCTCCGGGTGCGGCAAGTCCACGCTGCTCCACATCGTGGCCGGGCTCGAGCCGGCGACGACGGGGACGGTCGATCTCGACGGCGAGCGCGTCCTCGGCCCCGGCGCCGAGATCGGCCTCCTGTTCCAGCAGCAGACGCTGTTCCCCTGGCTGAGCGTGCGCGAGAACGTCCGGTTTCCGCTGACCCTCGCGCGCGCCCGCGCGGTCGAGCGCGATCGGCAGGCGGCGGCCCGGGTCGACGGCCTCCTCCGCCTCGTCGGGCTCTGGGACTTCCGCGACAGCCTCCCCGCGGAGCTGAGCGGCGGCATGCAGCAGCGCGCCGCGCTGGCGCGGGCGCTCGTGGGGCAGCCCGAGGTGCTGCTGATGGATGAGCCGTTCGGCGCGCTCGACGCGCAGACCCGCGAGGACATGCAGGAGCTCTTGCTCCACCTCATCCAGCATCACCGCATCACGACGCTGCTCGTCACGCACGACGTGGACGAGGCCCTGCTCCTCTCCGATCGCGTCGCTGTCTTCTCCGAGCGGCCGGGCCGGGTCCTGGCCAGCCTCGACGTCACGTTCGCGCGCCAGGCGCGCTCGTCGGAGCTCAAGCTCGACGAGGCGTTCCTGCACCAGAAGCGGGAGATCCTGGCGCTCCTGCGCGGGCGCGCGCGCGCCGGGGCGCAGCGCGACCGCTTGCTCTTCGGGCTCACCAACACGCCACTGGAAGGGGGATCATGAATCGAAGAACCGTCATGCAAGAGCTCGGGGCAGCGCTCGCGTGCCTCGCGCTGTCCGTGGGCTGCTCGAACAAGGACGCCGCGCCGGACGAGGCGTCCGCCGCCGCACCCGCCCCGGGCGAGCGCCCCGGGGCCGCGGCGCCCCCCGCCGAGCCGCTGAAGCTCACCGTCGGCCACGACCTGTGGATCGGCTACTCGGGCGTCTTCCTCGCGAACGATCTCGGGTACTTCAAGCAGGCCGGGCTCGACGTCGGGCTCAAGCCGTTCTCGAACCCCGGGGACACGCTCGCGGCGCTGGCGTCGAGCCAGCTCGACGTCGGGCTCACCACCCTGCAGAACCTGGCCGTGCTGAACGGCAACAGCGAGACGGACGTCGTGGCGATCGCGCTTGTCGACAGCTCGAACGGCGCGGACGCCGTGGTGGCCAAGGACAGCATCGCGTCGATGGCCGATCTCAAGGGCAAGACGGTCGCCCTCACGCTCGGCGAGGTCAATCACATGCTCTTCCTGTTCGGCCTCGAGAAGAGCGGGATCAGCCCCGGCGACGTGAAGATCACGAGCATGAGCGCCGACGACGCCGGGGCGGCGTTCGTCGCGGGCAAGGTCGACGCCGCGGTCACGTGGGAGCCGTGGATCACCAAGGCGACAAAGACCGGCGGCCACGTGATCTTCTCGAGCGCCAGCATGCCCGACACGATCACGAACTCGGTGGTCGTGCACAAGGCGAAGCTCGACGCGGGGGGCGACGCCTACAAGAAGTTCCTCGGCGCCGTCGATCGCGGGGTCCAGACGCTGCGCAGCGAGCCCGACAAGGCGTACCCCATCATCGGCAAGTACCTGAGCGCCTCGCCCGAGGACGTGAAGGGCATGCTGGCCGGCGACAAGATCTACGATCTCGCCGACAACAAGCGGCTCTTCGGCGCCGCGGAGAAGGCCGGCCCCGCGGTGGCCTCGATGAAGTCGGTCGTCGACTTCGCGGTCCAGTCCAAGCTCGTCAAGAAGGCGCCGGCGCCGGAGTCGCTGCTCGACGCGAGGCTCGTCCGATGAGCCGCGACGAGGAGCTGATGGCGCGGGCTCTGGAGGTCGCGCGCGGCGCGCAGCGGGCGGGCGAGCCGCCGTTCGGCGCCCTCGTCGTGGCCCCGGACGGCGCGGTCGTGGCCGAGGCGACCGACGAGGTGAACGCCCAGCGCGACTTCACGTGGCACGCCGAGGTGGGCGCCGTCCGCCGCGCCTGCGCGGCCGTCGGGCCGGATCTGCAGGGGTACACGCTGTACACGACCGTGGAGCCGTGCCCGATGTGCTTCACCGCGGCGTGGCTCGCCCGGATCAGCCGCATCGTCTTCGGCTGCACGATGGCCGAGGTCACGAAGGCGACCGGTGGCGCGCAGCGCGAGCTGGCCGTCCCGGCGCAATGGATGAACGAGCACTCCGGCGCGCCGCTCGATCTCGTCGGCGGCGTCCTCGACGATCAGTGTCTCGCCCTGTTCGGGCAAGCCGGCGTTCAGCGCGGGTAGCCGCGCCACAGCCAGAGCAGCGTCTCGGGGAGCGTCTGCGCGATGACGCCGGAGTCGCAGTGGCGGGCGTCGCGCGCGAAGACGAACCGGTAGTGATAGTCCTTGGCCGCGAGCTCTCGCGCCATGTTCCGATTGGCCGAGACCCAGTTGTGGAGGTCGGTGGCGGGCCTCGACGCGCCGAGTTCGTGCTCGCCCACCTGCAGGAACACGCGCAGCGGCTTGCGCTTCGACGTGCGGATGAGGTTCTCGTGGTACTCCCACGCGCCGTGGGGGTACTCGTCGTCGGGGTGCTGGTTCACGAACGTCCCCGAGTAGGTGAGGATACGGCGGTAGAGGTCCGGCCGGAACCAGCCCATCGTGAAGGCCGCCGCGCCCCCGGAGCTGCAGCCGAAGCTGGCTCTCCCCTCGGGATCGTCCGTGAACGTCACGCCATGGTCGGCCTCGATCCCGGGCAAGACCTCGGTCTCGATGAAGTTCACGTAGGCGTCGGAGACGGTATCGTACTCCAGGCCGCGCGCGCTCCCCGGCCCATCGCCCGGGCCGGGGTTGATGAACACGCCGATCAGCTTCGGCAGGCGGCTGCAGCCGAGGCCCACGAGCGC
The DNA here is from genome assembly GCF_051519835.1 of Sorangium sp. So ce176. NCBI lineage: Bacteria > Pseudomonadati > Myxococcota > Polyangiales > Polyangiaceae > Sorangium > Sorangium sp. So ce176. The sequence goes on along the minus strand of NZ_CP150371.1, from coordinate 4,557,261 downwards.
CGCGAGGCCCACGGTCAGGAGGGACGTTCGCATCGCCTGGGCGAGCGAGGGCGGCGCGTGCGGACAGGATGTTGAGATTTGATCGCAGCCGACGTGTCGTGTTCAAGGTAAGGACTCCTCTCTCGCCGCCGCGCCGGACCATGGCGGGAGACTTCCACCAACTCGCAATCGCCTGAAAACGGATGAACGCGTGGCGCCCGGACGGCGCCGTCAGGGCCGCGCCGGTGTACGGCTGCGGAACGCCTCGCTCAGGAGCACGGTCTTGATGATCTCACCGAGCGAGCCGCCGCGCGCTTCGGCCTCCGCGGTGACCTGCTCGACCCAGGGGTCGTCGTGGTTGGCGAGCAGGCGCCCGACCGCGAAGGTCGTGAACTTCCGTGTGATGCACCGGGAGAGCCTCGGATCCTCGGCCAGGCCGGCGCCCAGCGCCACCGCGCCCTCGAACTCGGTTCCATCGGGCAATTTCCCGCTGGCGTCGATCTCGAGATCGCCGTCGTGCGTGCGGAACCTGCCGACGGCATCGTAGTTCTCGAGGCCGAACCCGATCGGATCCATGGCCGCGTGGCAGGCGTTGCACGCCGGATCTTCCCGATGGAGCTCCATGCGCTCGCGCAGCGTCAGGCCAGGCACATCCGGGGGCTCGGTGGCGACGCCCGGCGGCGGCGGCGGGATGGCCTGGCACAGGAGCCGGGAGATCACGAAGTCTCCTCGCTTCACGGGCGAGGTCCGCGAGGGCAGCGATGTCGTCGTGAGCAGCGCGCCCAGGGTCAGCAGCCCCGACCTGGGCACGGAGGACGTGTCGACGCGCCACATGCCGTCCGCCTCCGGCTCGGCCTCGCCTTCATCGGGCAAGCCGTACAGCCCTGCGAGCGTGGCGTCGACGAAGGTGAAGCGCGCGGACATCATCTCGGTGGCGGGCCGCTCGGAGGTCAAGAACGCGCGGATGAAGTTGCGCGCCTCGAGCTTCATGGATCGCAGGACATCGGCGCTCGCGTCACCGAGCACCTCCGCGTCGAACTCGTGCGACTCCAGGTGCGCGAAGTCGAGCCACTCCGCAGCGAAGCTGTCGAGCAGGCTGTCGGACCTCGGGTCCGCCAGCATCCGATCGATCTGCGCCTTCAGCTCGGCGTCGCTCCTCAGCGCGCCGCTGTCGGCGGCCGGGGAGAGCGCCTCGTCGGGCATCGTGCTCCACAGGGCATAGGAGAGGCGGGTCGCGAGCTCGTGCGCCTCGAGGCGCCGGGGCTCCGTGGCGGACAGGTCCGGATCGATCTCCAGCTTGAACACGAAGAACGGCGACAGCAGGACCGCCGCCAGCGCATGCCTCAGGCCCTCGCCGGGTTCGGCCCCGATCTCCCGCGCCGTGGTGACCGGGAGCATCAGGCTCTCCAGGTGCTCCTCGAGGATCGGCCTGCGCCACGCGCGCCGGGCGAACGCGCGCAGGATGGACCTCGCGCACGCCTCACCTTCCTTGAAGACATCACAGGAGATCACGCGGCCCCTGCGGTCCTCCGGCGCCTCGAGCAGGTCGTCGATCAGCGCATACGCCGCCTCCTCGTAAGCCCGCACGTACGCCGGAGACAGGCTCAGCGCGGAGCCGACGGTGGAGAACTCCGCGCCCAGATCGTCCGCCGGGAACTCGTCCGCCGGCCGGAGCTCGGTGCCGAGGAGGTCACGGACCGTGTTATTGTACTCCAGCCGGTTGAGCCGCCGCACGACGAGCGGCTGCCTGCCCGACGTGGTTTGCTCGCCCGGATCCCCGGTGTCGCCGCCGGGGTCGCTTCCGGGGTCGCTTCCGGGGCCGCTGTCCGACGAGGATCTGAGCACGCCGGTGCAGGCGGAGGCGATGAGCAGCGCGGAAGCCCACGGAGCGCGACGCAACCAGCTCAGCTTTGCCATACGATTGCCTCCTTGCCGTCGTTACCGAACTCGTTGACACGAACACCGTACAGACCGAGCAGCGTGATGAAGAAATCGCCGTAGGTCTTCACCTTCGAGTAGTCCCTGCTCGTCGGGAACCTCACATGACGATCGGTGGTCACGAGCCCTCCCAGCCGTCCCGCCAGGAGGATCGGCTTGTCGTCGTGGTTGTGCAGGTTGCCGTCGGCGATCTCGCTGCTGATCCAGACCAGCGTGTTGTTGAGGAGCGGCTGATCGTCGAAGTCCGTGAGATCGCGGAGCTTGCGCAGAAACGCCGCGATCTGCTCCATCTTCCACAGCGTCATGGCCCGGAACTTCTTGACCAGCCCGTCCTGGCCGCTGTGGTGCGAGACCGAGTGATCGCCCGCGTCGCCACCCAGGCGCTCGACGTCGTCGATGAATCCGAGATTACGATTGCTGAGCGCGTCTCCCATCATGAAGGTGATGACCCGGGTGAGATCGCACTGGAACGCGATGGCCATGAGCGTGTGGAGGAAGTCGAGCTTCTGCTGGAAGTCCTTGACGTTCGTGGGCTCGGGCGGGGGCGAGCAGGTCGGGCCCATGCCGCTGGCCGCGATGTCGCGCTCGAGCTCCCGGATCCCGGTGAACAGCTGGTCGACCTTCGCGCGATCGGCCGGGTTGAGCCGCGTCTGCAGCCACCCGCCATGCGGGACCACGGCGTCCAGCACGCTCTTCCTGAGCGCGCGGCGCATCTCCGCCTGGGCCGCGCTGGCCCCGGGATCGCTGCCGGCGAACAGCCGGTCGAAGGCGCGCTGGGCGTCGATCTCCTTGCCCAGCGGCGTGGCCTCGCCGGCAGGGAACGACATGGATCCGTCGTCGTTCTTCACGACGGGCCCGCGCCAGGAGATGCTCCGGGTGTAGTAGGTGCCGAACTGGTCGCTCGGGCCCGCGTCGTGGGTGCCCAGCTGGAGCGAGGGGATCCGGGCACAGCCCTGCTGCGCGTCGGCGATGATCTGATCGACCGAGCTGTTCGTGAACGGCTTGTTCTTCGTCGGCTTGCGCGCGGTGAGCAGCGCGCCGCAGCCGATGGCGTGGTCACCGAACTCCTTGCGCCTGTGCTGGTTCTCGAGGCCGCTGACGAAGACGAGCTCTGATTTCAGGTCTTCCATGGAGGCGAGCATCGGCGGCAACTTCCATTGGTTGCCCGCGCCCGCGCCCTCGGGCTTGTGCTCGGGCATGTGGTGCCCGTTCGGGAACATGTACGCGAGAAATCGCCTCACGGGCGCGCACGGCGCGGCCGCGGCGTTCGGCGTGTGCATCAAGGAAGGCAAGAGAGGAAGGGTTATGGTCACCCCTGCAGAAGCGAGGAATCGTCGACGTGAAAGGCGTCCACTGGCCATGCGGACCTCCCGTGGCGTACCGGTGTTCGGTGTCCCAGCCGACCGGACGTACCGCGGCTGGAAGCCCGTGTTGAAGAAAGGACGCGATGCGACCGCCGTGCGTCGCGTCTTGCCCTAAGGAGGACGCGAGCGTCCGAGATCAATCACGATTCGCGCGACATTTCTCGAGAGGCCGTGAAGATCGCTCATCAAAGTATTTCTGCGCCGGGGGTGGATGCGGCGGACTCGGCCGGTCAGGTCACCCGATGAGCCATCGAGCTCCTGCCTGGCCGCGCCATCTCCATGTCGTCCCCCCGACCGTCGCTCCACGGCAAGGTGCCGACCGCGGTGATGTCGCAGGCGAGCGCCATGATGCCCCTCGGTCACGATGTGAACGGTCGCATGTCCATCGTCCGTGCCAATCGTCGCCGCCAGAGCCATCTGCGCGAGCTCAGGCTTGCACGGTACGCTCGAAGAGCCAGCACGCGCCCGCGACGGCGATGAAGAGTGACGCGACGCGCGCGCCGATGGGCCAGTGGGACAGGCGCTGGAGCTTCAGCAGAGCGGGCAAGGCGACGGCTGCGAGCACGACCTGGCCGAGCTCGATCCCGATGTTGAACGACAGAAGAGGCGTCACGATCGACGCTCCGTCCCATCCCCCCAGGCCGGTCTCCCGGAGCGCACCGGCGAAGCCGAGCCCATGGATGAGCCCGAAGCAGAGAGTGAGCAGCAGGCGCTGCTTCGGCTCGCCGCCGGACAGCGAATTCTGGAGCCCGACCACGACGATGGAAGCCGCGATCAGCGGTTCGACGATGCGCGACGGGAGCACGATGACATCGAGGACGGTGAGGGCCAGCGTCAGCGAGTGCGCCACCGTGAAGCAGCTCACGAGGTGCAGCGTCGAGCGCAGCTTCCGGCAGCCGATGAGCAGCCCCCCGAGAAAGAGCAGGTGGTCGTGACCAGCGAGGATGTGCTCCACACCCAGTTGAAGAAAGCTCTGGATGATCGCAAGGCGCGGCGCCGCCGGCGCCGAGGTGGCCGGGGCGGAGGGCGCCTCGGCCGAGCGCTCCGGCAGCACCGCGTCGAGCACGGGGTCCGAGGCGCTGAGGACCTTCAGGCCGAGCACGAGCCGAGGCGCCTCGCTCGTGAAGGTCACCGCGTTCGCGTAGCCTTCGGCGAGCCAGCCCAGGTGGGTGGCGCGGACCCGAAGCGGCCCCGGCTGCGGGCGGGAGTAGCTGAGGCGGAACTCGACTTCGTTCTCTTCCGAGAGCCCGACCTCGGCAGTCCGTGGAACGAGCTCCTCGCCCCGCGAGGTCACTTCGTAGAGCTCCAGGGCCGCGCTTCTCAATCGTTCCTCGAGCTCGGCGAGCTGCTCGGGCCGAAAAGAACCCCGCACGTTCCCGTCCTTCGCGACCAGCGCCACCGCACTGGCGCCGGTCATCGTCACGAGCAGGTCCATGCTCTCCGAACGCACCTGCCCGACGGTCGTGATCTCGAATGGATCGTGAGCCGACGTCGGACGGACGAGCGCGACGATCGCGAGGGCCATCGGGATCCAGAGCGGAGCTGGACGGCAGCGGCGTGCGACCTGGTTCATTGTGGGTTGACCAGGCGGATGGATGGCGGGGGCGGCGCGCCCATGCCGTAGCCCAGGAAGTAGTCGACGAGGTTCGATTGCCGGTAGCCGTGGACCGTTAGGCAGTTCCGATACCCGGGGTTGTGCACCAACGTGTAGAGCCGGACGTCTGTCTCGTACGTCGTCGTGTAGATGCGAAGCTCCGCGTGATCCCTGCTCTCGAGCAGCGCTTCTTCACGCCAATCGCCGAACACGTCGCCGTAGAACGGAATGGCGCCGCGGGCCTGGACGAGCCCGTCGAACGTCCGTCGCCAGCTATAGGAATTTCTGTCCCGCGCGGTGAGATTCCAGTCGCCGACACGGTTGTTGTCGAGGAGCTCACCCCCCAGATCTCCGTCCCACTGCATGAGGAAGTTCGGCCAAGGCACGTTCGAGTCCCTCTCCGCGATCACCAGGTCACCCGTGCTCGCGGCGTACATCCCGTTGAAGCTCCAGTACTCGTAACCGGGGTGTTCCGGGAAGAGGTCGGCCGCGGTGCCCCGGCCCATGTCGGCGCCTGCGCCGTTCGGATTCCGATACTCGCGCAAGAGCTTCCCCGTCCGCGCGTCGTAGTAGTAGGTCTCGAGGCCATTCGGGTTGTCCTGCTGGATGCCCCATCCTTCAAGGCCGGGTCGCGCCGGATCGAGGTCGGTGATGTGGAAGCGATCTCCGTGCACAACGCCCTGGGGGGCCAGGTTGTACAGGACCTTCCCGTTGTCATCGATCACGTAGCCGCCGTCCGCGATCTCGTCCTTGCCGTCGCCGTCCACGTCGAGGATGCGCATCTGGTGGTAGTCCGCACCGCCGCTCCCGTCGCGAACGTACTTCCAGCGCTGGGTCAACCGGCTGCCGTCGAAATCGTACACGGCGACGACCAGGTTGAACCCGCCCCTGCCGATTCGATTCTTGCACTTGGTCACGACGCTGGGCCGCACGCCGTCGAAGTAACCCACCCCGAAGTGGCACTGGAGCGGACCGTCGCGCTCGAAGTCGTCGGGCAGCGGAGCGCGCGCGACCTCGGCCCCGGTCGTGCCGGACACGATAGAGACGAACTGGTCCTGGTCGTTGCCGTGGTCGAGGGTCGTACCATTTCCGAAGACGAAGCCGTTGGCGGTCTTGATCGCCACTTCTGCTCGGCCGTCGCTGTCGAAGTCGAAGACGGTCAGCCCGTCCCAGTGACCGTTGCTGATGGTGGTCGCGCCGCCTTCGATGTTGTTCTGGTCCGCCCCGAGGGGGCCCGTATTCAGGCGTCAGAGGAACTCACCGCGACGCGAGTAGGCGTCCACGAGAGGCGCAGCGGTGCTGATGCGATCGACCACGAGATCGTATTCGCCGTCTCCGTCGAGGTCGCCCACCCACGCGAGGTGCACGAACGCGCCGTCGCCGGCCGCGCGGAGCGGGATACGCAGGTAGTCTTGCGCGAGCAGCGTCGCCGCGCCGCTCGGGGCTCCCTCCGCGCCTCCGACCACCGGCCGCACGAAATAAGATGCGCCGGCAGTGTCGTTCGCGTCGAGACACCAAGTTCCGGCGTTCGGTCCCGTGGAGCAGACGAGAGCCGGCGCTTCGTCGCCGTTCTGACGATAGAGGTTGAAGGAGATGTCGGGTGGGTCGGTGCCGAACAAGCGCCAGCTCACGAAAGCGCTGTCCCCGCTGGGAGCGGCGACCACGCCGCGATCGAGGCATTCCATCCTGCGGCCGTTCTCGACGCCGCCTCCGCAGCGGCCCTCGTGGGGAACGGACCCGCCCGTACCCGCAGCGCCGCCGGCACCGGAGCCACCCGAGCCCACGCTGGTGCCCATGCCGGCCGTGTTCGCGCCAGCGGCGGCGCTCACGCTCGAGGCTCCTCCGGATGCAGCGGATGCAGCGGTGGCGCTGCCTCCGCTGGGCTCGGGCTCGCCTCCTTTGTTGCCTTCACCTTCGCCGCAGGCGACGAACATGAGGAGGAATGTGGCACCAATCCACGTCATTGAAAGACACGTCGATCGTCGCATTTTCAAGTTGCTTTCTCGGGAAGGTCAGTGCGTCGCTGGGTGTCACGCCGTCGCCACCCATGTCAGCGTGAGCAATCCGAGCTTCATGGATCCCGCTGTACGCCGTGGTGCCGGTGGTTCGGAGGGATCGTTTGAAGAGCGGATGTAGCCGCAGTATCGCCGCCTGCGCTGCTGCTGCCGCTGCGGTTGCTCCCTGCGCTGCCGGCCGAGGTGATGGCAGGAGCAGCGTCGGCGGAGGGGTCGCAACACGACCCCGCCTGGCGCTGTTCCGATCCTCCCGTGGATCGGAGCTCCCGGGATCAATCACGCGTTGATCACGTTTCTCCCGAAGGCCGGAGCGATCGCGCTGGATGGTATTTTTTTGATGAGAAAGGAAGCCATCGCCCCGATATCGCACGCGGCGCGGTCACGGGGAGCCGAGGTCGCGCGCCTCGAATGATTCGGCTCTCACGCGAATCGTCCAGTCCGCCGATGGGGGCGTGACGTCTCGCGTCGAGGCATAGGCGAGTATGCCTATGCCTCGATCCAGAGGACCTGGGTTACGAAGTGTTTGCGGTCACCTGCATCGGGTGATGCGAGCAAGGGCGGCGATCTTCGAACAGAGAGGCGATGACGAATGGAAACGCTTCGCAATTTCGGCACGACCGCACCAGGGGTCGTCGTGCTCGCGGCGTTCGCGGCGCTCGCGGCGCTGGCCTGCTCCAGCCAGGAGGATGGGACGGCCGAGGCATCGTCCGGCAGCAGCAGCGCCGGAGGGCCCGGCACCAGCGGCTCCGGTGCCACGGGGGGCTCGTCGGCGACGGCGGGCTCGTCGACGACGGGGGGCCCGTCGGTGACGACGGGCTCGTCGGGGGGCGGCGGCGTCGGCGGCAGCGGCGGGAGCACGGCCTCGGGAGAAGCGGGCACGGGCGCCGCCGGCTCCGGCTCGAGCGGCTCTGGAGGAGAGACGCAGAGCGCGGGCTGCGGCAGCGCGACGGCGCCGAGGAGCGGCCGTTTCAGCATCGATGTCGGGGGCGCGACGCGCGAGTACATCCTCGCCGTGCCGGACGACTATGATGCGAGCCATGCTTACCGGCTGATCTTCGCGTGGCATCCCCGCGGGGGCTCGGCCGACCAGGTCGCGACCGGGTTCGGCGGCGGCTATTACGGCCTCCAGGGCCGCGCCGACGGCTCGGCGATCTTCGTCTCGCCCGAGGGCATCGACCAGGGCTGGGAGAACAGGGGCGGCCGCGACATCGCGTTCCTCCGCGCCATGCTCGACCGCCTCAACGCCGAGCTCTGCATCGACCAGAGCAGGGTCTTTTCGACCGGATTCAGCTACGGCGGCATGATGTCCTACGCGATCGGCTGCGCGATGGGCGATGTCTTCCGCGCCATCGGCTCCATGTCCGGCGCGCTCTACAGCGGCTGCGAGGACGGCGACAGCCCCGTGGCCATGTGGGGCGCCCACGGCGACGCCGACGACATCGTTCCGGTCGAGAACGGTCGGTCCGCTCGCGATGTCTTCCTCGAACGAAACCACTGCGATCAGCAGACAAAGCCGGTCTCGCCGACCCCCTGCGTCAGCTACGAAGGTTGCGACGCGGGCTATCCCGTCGTCTGGTGTGAGTTCAGCGGGGGCCACGCCCCGCAGAACAATTCCGGTGAGTCGATCTGGAATTTCTTCTCACAGTTCTGAAGCGGGTCTCGCTTGAACCAGCGTGGTTCAGCCTGCGGCCAGCTCCAACGATCCCGGGCAACGGGACGGAAACGGGAGATCTCCCATGGGCGCATCGCCCCCTCACGCGCCGCGCGGCGCCGTCACGCTGTCGCTGTGCTTCTTGATCGCCCTGCTGGAAGGGTTCGACATCCAGGCCATCGGCGTCGCCGCCCCCCTGCTGATCCCCGCGCTCGGGCTGACGCCCGGGCAGGCGGGCGTCGTGTTCGGGGCCGGCATGGCGGGGCTGGTCTGCGGCGCGCTCGCCGGCGGCTGGCTGGCCGACCGCATGGGCCGCAAGCCGCTGCTGATGATGGCTGTCGGCGTCTTCGGCCTGTTCACGCTGGCCACCGTGGTGGCGGGAGGACCGGTGTCGCTGGGTCTCTACCGGCTCCTGGCTGGGGCCGGCCTGGGGGCGGCGATGCCCACGCTGGTGGCCGTCGCCCTGGAGATCGCCCCGCCCGACCGGCGGACCCGCACCACCACCTTGATGTTCAGCGGCATGCCGGCCGGCGGCGCGCTGGCAGCGCTGTTCGCGGCCGGCTTCCTGGCGCGGTTCGGATGGCACAGCATCTTCCTGGCCGGCGGCGTGCTGCCGCTCTTGCTGCTGCCGGTCATGGCGCGGCTGATGCCCGACAGCCGCGCGCCGGCGGCCGGCGGCGCCCAGCGGCCGGGCGCCGTGGAGGCGCTCTTCGGCCAGGGCCGGCTGCTGATCACGGTGCTGGCCTGGTTCACCTTCGGCTTGACGCTGCTGGTGCTGTATCTGCTGCTGAACTGGCTGCCGTCGCTGGTGGCGGCCAAGGGCCTGGGCGGGGTGGGGGGCGCCGGCGCCGCCTTCGCCTTCAATGTCGGCAGCGTCATCGGCTGCTGGGTCATCGGCATGCTGGTGGATCGGCTGGGGCCGCGTCTGCCCATCATCGCGGCCTATCCCGCCCTGGCGCTGTCGCTGTTCGGGCTGGCGGGGGCCGACAGCCTGCTGCCCGTGCTGGTGCTGGCCGGCCTGGCCGGCTTCTTCCTGCTGGGCGCGCAATACTCGCTCTACGGCGTCATCCCGCTCTATTACCCGGCGCGGTCGCGCGGGCTGGCCGTCGGCGCCTCCATCGCCGCCGGACGGCTGGGTTCCATCGGCGGGCCGCTGATAGCGGGCCACCTGCTGGGCCAGGGCTGGGGCCCCGCCGGCGTGGCCATGGCCATGGTGCCTGTGGTGCTGTCGGCCGGGGTGGCGGCCGCGGTGATGACCATCCGCGGCCACCATGCCGGTGACTGAGGCATGGCGGCGGCTTCAACAAGGGGCGGCGTCAAGCCGCATGTCTGCGGGAGAATATCATGCAAGTGATCGTCGTGGGCGCCGGGATCGGCGGCCTGGCCGCGGCTCTGGCGCTGCACGCCTCGGGCCATGAGGTGACGGTGTTCGAGGCCGCGCCCACCATCCTGCCGCTCGGGGTCGGCATCAACCTCCTGCCCCACGCCGGGGAGGTGCTGGACGAGCTGGGCCTGGTCGCGGCCCTCCTGGCGCAGGGGGTGGCGACCCGCGAGCTTGTCTATTTCAACCGCTTCGGCCAGCGCATCTGGGGCGAGCCGCGCGGCCGCTTCGCGGGTCACTCCGCGCCGCAGATCTCCCTGCACCGCGGCGCCCTGCAGGGCGTGTTGTTCGACGCCGCCATCGAACGGCTGGGCGAAGGCCGGGTGATCTGCGACCGGCGCCTCTCGGGCCACGAGGAGGGCGAAGGCCGCATCGTGGCGCGCTTCCTCGACCGCGAGGGCGCGACCAGGACGGTGGATGCCGACCTCCTGATCTGCGCCGACGGCATCCATTCGGCGGCGCGCGCCGGCCTCTATCCGGACGAGGGGCCGCCGGTCTATGGCGGCCGCATCCTGTGGCGGGCGACCACGCTGGCGGCGCCCTTCCTCACCGGCGCCAGCATGATCATGGCCGGGCATCAGGATCAGAAGTTCGTCGCTTATCCCATTTCCCCGCCGGGGCCGGACGGCCGGCAGAGGATCAACTGGATCGCCGAGCTCGCCGTCGCCGAGAGCCTGCGACGGGAGGACTGGAATCGGCGGGGCGACCCCGCCGACTTCCTGCCCAGGTTCGAGGCCTGGCGGTTCGACTGGCTGGATGTGCCCGGCCTGATCCGGGGCGCTGACGCCATCTACGAGTTCCCGCTGGTCGACCGCGATCCGCTGCCGCGCTGGAGCCATGGGCGCATGACGCTGCTCGGCGACGCCGCCCACCCGATGTACCCGATCGGCTCCAACGGCGCGAGCCAGGCCATCCTGGACGCCCGCGCCCTGGTCCGCGCGCTCGCCGCGCATGCCGACCCGGTGGAGGCGCTGGCCGCCTACGAGGCCGAGCGCCTGCCGGCCACCGCCGCCATCGTCGCGGCCAACCGCGGCAACGGGCCGGAGCAGTGCATGCAAATCGCCCAGGACCGCGCGCCCGACGGCTTCGACCATATCGAGGACGTCTTCGCCCCCGGCGAGCTGGAGGCCATCGCCGCCCGCTACAAGGTGCTGACCGGCCTGAAGCGCTCCTCGGAGCCGCTCGCGTGAGCCCGCCCCTCATCCCCCTGATGACGCTCGAGGTGGCGGTGGCCCCGCCGGTCACCGTCGATCCGAGCTCGCCCGGCCGTCGCTTCATCCCCATCGTCGGCGGCACGGTCGCCGGCGGCCTCGAGGGGCGGGTGCTGCCGGGCGGCGACTGGCAGACGATCTGGGCCGACGGGCGGATGGACATCTCGGCCCATTACATCCTCGACATCGCCGGCCAGGGGACGGTGGAGATCCTCTCGGAAGGAGTGCGCGCCGGGCCGCCGGACGTGCTGGCGGCGCTCGGGCGCGGCGAGGTCGTGGACCCCGGGCTCTACTATTTCCGCACCGCGATCCGCATGCGCACCTCGGCGCCAGGGCTCCTGCGGCTGAACGCCGTGCTGGCCCTGGCCGTGGGCGAGCGGCTGGCCAACCGGGTGCGGCTCACGGTTTACGAGATCGGCTAGGGACGCCCGCGAGGGTGAGCCCCTCGAGACATCGGCTGGCCTGATGCTGGCCTGGCTCGAATGGGGCACGGAGAACGGCGGCCCGCCGCTCGCCCGCGAGGTGCGCGCGGCTGTTCGATGGACGAGCACACCACGGAGAACGCATGAGCAAACGGACGATGGCGTCGAGACGTCTAGGCGATGTTGGCGCAGGGTTCTTGGTCGTCATCCTCGGCATCACATCCTTCGATGGCGCGGCGCTGGCACAAGCGCAGCCCGAAGCACCGCCGGAGCCCACGGGCGAAGACCCGCCGATCGCGGCTCCCGCGGCCGAGCCCGCGAGCCCCCCTGCGGACGCGGGCGCGGCGCGAGCGCCGTCTGCGGAAGCCCGCGCCGGCGCGCCGGCGCCGCAAGGCGTTGCCGGGCCCGGCCCGGCTTCGCCGGCGCCGCCGGCCGAGGAGGAGCCATGGAAGAAGCCGATCAGCGTCGCGGCCTGGGCGCGCGTCGGAGGTCGCCTCCAGAACCCCGCCGCGCGCGAGAAGATGGACAGGCTGCTCGGGGACGGAGAGCTGGATCTGTCGTTCTCGGGCGAGATCAACCGCTTCATCGGGGTGCAGGGCGCGATCGTCGCTCAGTTCGGCCCGACCCCGACCGGGGGCAACATCGCGGGCAGCGCGACCCTCCGTGACGCCATCGCCAAGTTCAGGGTGCACGACGTGCTGAACGTCTGGATCGGTCGGATGATCGTGCCTTCGGATCGCTCCGCCTTCTCCGGGCCGTGGTCGATGGGGCCGTGGAACTATCCGGGGTTCTTCGAACCCTATGCGCCGCCGATCGGTCCAAGACAGGGGCCCCTCGGGCGCAACGATGGGGTGACCGCCTGGGGCAAGGTAGCGGGCGGCCTGTTCAAATACTACGTGGGTGCTTTCAACCTGCATGACTCTTCGGTGAGCCCGCTCTACACGGCGAGGATCAACGTGAGCTTGCTCGACCCAGAGCCAGCCTATTACCAGAGGTCCACGTACCTCGGAGAGAAGAACATCCTCGCGCTCGGCGTGGCCGGTGAAGTGCAGAGGGAAGGTTCCGTCGAATCGCTGCCGCCCCCTGCGGACGGCGCGCCGCCGGGCGTCCCGCGCAAGGACACCTATGGAGAGGTCAACGCCGACCTCCTGTTCGAGAAGAACCTCGGCACGGCGGGCACGATCACGCTCGAAGGCGCGTTTTACAAGTACTTTGGCGATTTCGAGCGGTTTGACTATTCCTATTTTGCGCTCGCGAGCTACCTCACGCCGGACAACGTCGGCGTCGGGAAGCTGCAGCCCCTGGTCCGGCTCCAGCAAGCGAAGCCGAAGAGCGCCGATCCCTATCTGCTCATCGATGCCCAGATGGGCTACATCATCGAAGGCCACGCGGCGCGGGTGGCGCTCGGCTATCAACGAAGCGATCTGTCGGGGGCGAAGGGGAATGCCCTGTTCCTCGGCGTCCAGGTGCAGAAGTGATCCCCGGCGCGATGAGGGCTCCCCGTCCACGACCCGCCCGCGACGCGCTGGTCGTGCGGGGGCGCCACGAGGAGCTCGCACCCGCATGAAGCTCGCCTCTCTCCGCGGCCCCGGCCGCGACGGCACGCTCGTCGTCGTCCGCCGCGACGGCCTCGCCTGCGCGCCGGCCGGCAGCGCGTTCCCCACGCTCCAGGCCGCGCTCGACGACTGGGAGCGCGCCGAGCCGGCGCTCCGCCGCATCGCCGACGACATCGAGCGCGGCGGCGCGGCCGTGGCCCCGCTCGTCGTGGAGGAGCTCGCCGCGCCCCTGCCCCGCGCGTACGAGTGGATCGACGGGTCGGCGTACCTCCACCACATCATGCTCGTGCGCAGGGCGCGCGGCGCCGAGCCGCCCGAGACGCTCACGACCGATCCGCTGGTGTACCAGGGCGGCTCCGGCGTCCTGCTCGGGCCGACCGACGACATCGTCCTGCGCGACGAGGCCTGGGGCCTCGACTTCGAGGCCGAGGTCTGCGCCGTCCTCGGCGACACCCCGCAGGGCACGCGCCGCGACGAGGCCCACCGGCACGTCCGCCTGTTCCTGCTGGCCAACGACGTGACGCTGCGCAACCTCGTTCCCGCGGAGCTCGCGAAGGGCTTCGGGTTCTTCTGCTCGAAGCCGGCCACGGCGTTCTCGCCGTTCGCGATCACGCCGGACGAGCTCGGCGACGCGCTCCGCGACGGGCGCGTCCACCTGCGGCTCCGCTCGACCTACAACGGCGCGCTCATCGGCGATCCCGAGGCCGGCCCGGAGATGCATTTCTCGTTCTTCGACCTCATCGCGCACATCGCGAGGACCCGCAGCTTCACGGCCGGCACGATCCTCGGCAGCGGCACCGTGTCGAACCGGGATCCGGCGCGCGGCGTGTCGTGCCTGGCCGAGAAGCGCACGCTCGAGATCCTCGAGCACGGGGCGGCGAGGACTCCCTTCATGAGACCGGGAGACACGATCATGATCGAGATGCTGAGCGGCTCGGGCGAGAGCCTCTTCGGTCGCATCGCGCAGCGGGTGGTGGCCGGATGAGCGCCCCCGCGAAGCGGCCCGTGCGCCACGGCCGGACCCCTCACGACGGAGGACTGGAATGACCAAGGTGGAGTCGATAGGCATCAAGCGGGTGGAGGCGCTGCACTACTACGTGCGCGACCTGGAGCGGAGCCGCAGGTTCTACACGGAGAAGCTCGACTTCCAGGAGGTCGCCGCGAGCTCGCCCGAGCTCAACGCGGCCGCGGCGCAGCGGTCGGTCGTCTTCCAGGCCGGCGAGTGCGCCATCGTCTGCTCGCAGCCGACGGGCGAGGGCGGGCGGGCGTGGCGCTACCTGCGCAAGCACCCCGACGGGGTGGGCACGATCGTCTTCGAGGTCGAGGACATCGACCGCGCCTTCCGGCTGCTCGACGGCCGCGGGGGCACGCCGATCGACGAGATCCACCGGGTGACGGACGAGGGCGGCGGCACCTTCGCCTCGTTCTCGATCACCACGCCGTTCGGGGACACCACCTTCCGCTTCGTCGAGCGGCGCGGCTACCCTGCGCTGTTCCCCGGCTGCGTGGCCCACGGCGCGCCCCGCGGCGGCCAGAACCGCTTCGGGATCGCCCGGTTCGATCACATCACCTCGAACTTCCAGACCATGGCGCCCGCCCTGCTCTGGATGGAGCACGTGCTCGGGCTCGAGCCGTTCTGGAAGATCGCGTTCCACACGAACGACGTCGCCAGGGACGCCGACCACGGCTCGGGCCTGCGCTCCGCCGTGATGTGGGACCCGGGCTCGGGCGTGAAGTTCGCCAACAACGAGCCGTACAGGCCGCACTTCAAGAGCTCGCAGATCAACGTCTTCAACGAGGAGCACCGCGGCGACGGGGTGCAGCACGTGGCGCTCGCCGCCGACGACATCCTCACGGCCGTGCGCGGCATGCGCGCGCGGGGCGTGGAGTTCATGCCGACCCCGCCCGCCTACTACGACATGCTGCCCGAGCGCGTGCGGCAGCTCGGCATCGAGCAGATCGACGAGGACGTCGCGACGCTGCGGGAGCTCGAGGTGCTCGTCGACGGCGACGGCGCGCGGTCGTACCTGCTCCAGATCTTCCTCAAGGAGTCGGCCGGCACGCACCGCGATCCCGACGCCGGGCCGTTCTTCTTCGAGCTCATCCAGCGCAAGGGCGACCGCGGCTTCGGCGCCGGCAACTTCCGGGCGCTGTTCGAGAGCATCGAGCGGCAGCAGAGGGCCGAGGGCCACGGCTGATGCTCGACCGCGTCGTCGCGGGGACCGTCCCCCGCAAGCACCACATCGCCCTGCGGGGCGAGGCGGGGGACCTCCGCTACGAGGAGTGCCTGACGCGCGAGGGCTTCGACGGCCCCTACACGATCGCCTACCACGAGCGCCGGCCGCACGAGCACCGGCTCGCGCCGGCCGCGCACGGCTTCGCGCTGCCTGTCGCCGCGCCAGAGCGCCCGCTCGCGAAGCGGCACTACCGGTCGCAGGACCTGCCGCGGCGCGGCGGGCCCGCTGTCGACTGCCGCGTGCCGCTGCTCTTCAACGACGACGTGGTGATCGGGGTCGCCCAGCCCGACGCCGCCGATCCGGTGTACTTCGCGAACGCGGACGCCGACGAGCTGCTCTTCATCTTTCAGGGCGGCGGCGTCCTGCGCACCATGCTCGGCGATCTCCGCTTCGAGCAGGACGACTACGTCGTCATCCCCAAGGGGCTCTTCCACCGCTTCATCCCCGACGCGGCGCCCCAGCGCTGGCTCTCGATCGAGGCCGCGGACGTCCACCTCCCGCGGAAATGGCGCAACGAGGTAGGCCAGCTCCGGATGGACGCGCCGTACTCGCACCGCGACTTCCGGCGGCCCACGTTCGTCGGCCCGCTCGACGAGGGCATCCGCGCGCTGGTCGTGAAGCGCGGCCGCGCCTTCCACGGCTTCGCCTGCGAGCGCTCGCCGCTCGACGTCGTCGGCTGGGACGGGACCGTGTACCCGTTCGCGTTCCCGATCCTGAGCTTCCAGGCGCGCGTCGGGCTCGTGCACCTGCCGCCGGACTGGCACGGCACGTTCGCCGCGCGCGGCGCCCTCATCTGCAGCTTCGTGCCGCGCCCCGTCGACTTCCACCCGGAGGCGATCCCCTGCCCCTACCCCCACGCGTCCGTCGACTGCGACGAGCTGCTGTTCTACTGCCGCGGCAACTTCACATCACGCCGCGGCGTCGGCCCCGGCAGCGTCTCGCACCACCCGGCCGGCGTCCCGCACGGGCCGCACCCCGGCGCGTACGAGGCGAGCCTCGGCAGCCGCGAGACGAGCGAGCTCGCTGTCATGCTCGACACGATCCGCCCGCTCACGGCCACCCCGGCCGCGCTCGCTGTCGAGGACCCGGCCTACCAGGACAGCTTCATCGCGGGCCCGTGATCGGGTCAGGCGCTCTGGCCGGGCTGGTCAGCGGCGCGCTGGCCGGCCCGGGACAAGCCCTGTAGTTTGCGGTCAACACCGGATTCGCCCCTCGCCCGAATTGTTCAGTCCACCAGCGTGGGCGTGTGACTCGCGTCGAGGCATAGGCGAGTATCCCTATACCTCGATCCGGCTGGCTCGGGTACGAAGTCGTGGCAGTCACCTCCCTTGGCATCCCCCGGCCAGATGTGGAGTGAACGCTGTCCCTTCGACGCATCGATACGTCGTTGAACCAGGGCGAATGAGGACATCTCGCGCCTTGAAACCTCGGCACCAAGCGGAACCTGGAGAAATAAAATGCGGTCACTACGTCGCTACGTCGCTACGAATCTGAGCATTCTCGGTCTCCTGAGCATCGGCGTCTGTGCCTGTGGTGAGGCCAACGACGACAGTACGTCCTCGACCAGCGGAGGCACCACGGACGGGGCCACCAGCGGCGCGGGGACCACGGTCACGGGCACCACGGGCGGCACGGGCGGCATGGACCCTGGCGGGACCGGAGGCTCACCGGCCGTGGGCGCCTCGGGCAGCGGTGGCGCAAGCACCGGGCCGGCCAGCAGCAGCACGTCCAGCGGCGGAGAGACGAGCGTCACGAGCGGGGGCTCGGACGCGTGCGTCAAGGGCCAGACCAAGGGAAATCAGGTCGCGGTCATCGGCGAGTCGTTCATCGCCGCGACTCACGGCATCACCCAGCAGATCGAAAAGCAGGCCAAGGCCAACGGCTCCCTCGCCGAGAACGAGCGCTACATCGACAACTCGGTCAGCGGCACGACGCTGGCCAACGATCAGATCCCCAGCCAGTACCGCAAGGCCGCGGAGAACGGCATGATCAAGTACGTGCTGATGGATGGGGGCGGGAACGACTGCTTGTTGAGAGGGGACGGCGACGGAGCCCTCGCGGCGGCGGAGTCCTTGTTCGAGACCATGGCGGAGGACAACGTCGAGAAGGTGCTCTACTTCTTCTATCCAGACCCCATCGGAAACCAGTTCTCATCGCTCAAGTCCTGCCTCGATACGCTCCGACCGAAGATGAAGGAGCTGTGCGACGGGCTCACGTCACCGAAGTGCTACTGGCTGGACCTTCGTCCGGTCTGGAACGGACACAACGACTACACGCAAGACGGAATCCACCCCACCGCTGCCGGCAGCATCGCCACCGGAGATGCAGTCTGGGAATCGATGGTGGAGAACTGCGTCGCGCAGTGACGCGATCCGGGTCGGTCGAGCGGCGGAAGCGGCGGAGACGCGGCGCGGTCGCCGCCCGTCGCGGGCGCGACCGACTGCTGCTGAGGCAGCAGCGACGCTGAGGCGGTGCTCGGATCCGAGCACCGCGCGGCGGCGGGCGATGCGCGGATCCGAGCAGGGCGCGGGGCAGGAGCGCCGGAGGGGCGCTGAAATCCAGAGTCGGTGAGAGGGGCGGCGGCGGCGCCGGCGCCGGGGCACGCGCGTTGCAACGTGCCGCGCGCCAGCACGGCCATCTGCTCTTACACCGGCGACCTCGGCGCGCCCCTGCCCTTTCCGGAGTCTTCAATGACCGACCGTATCGCTCGTCTCAAGGCCTCGCCCTCCGTGGCGGTCAAGGAAAAGCTCGATTATCCCGTCATCGACACGGACATCCACACCAACGATTACACCCCGGCCCTCGAGGACTTCGTCGCCACGTACGGCGGCGCCAGGCTCGTCGACGATCTGCGCAAGGCGCTGAGCTCCCGCCGCCGCAACGCCGAGAACAGCAGCGGCAAGGACTGGTACGCGCAGACGCCGGAGGAGCGGCAGCACCACCGCACGGTCAGATCGCCGTGGTGGGCGCGGGTGACGCGCAACACGCTGGACGTGGCCACGTACCACCTCCCCTCGCTGCTCGCCGAGCGCCTGGAGGAGCAGGGGTCCGACTACTCGGTGCTGTTCCCGAACAACACCCTCGCGCCGCTGGCCGTGAAGGACCCGGGCCAGCGGCAGGCGCTCCAGCGCGCGATCAACCACTACCACGCTGACCTCTTCCGCAAGTACAGCGACCGCCTCACCCCTGTCGCGGGCATCCCGCTGAACACGCCGCAGGAGGGCATCGAGGAGCTGGAGTTCGCCGTCAAGAAGCTGGGCCTCAAGGCGATCAACATCGCCGGCGGCGTGCGCCGCCCCATCAAGGCGATCGCGGAGAAGTACCCCGCGGACCAGCACCCGGAGATCGCCAAGTACGCGACGTACATCGATTTTTACGGCATCGACAGCGAGCACGACTACGATCCTTTCTGGGCGAAGGTTGTCGAGCTCGGCGTGCCTGTGCTCACCCATTACGGGAGCCAGGGATGGACGGGGCGCTCGTCGATCAGCAACTACATGAACAACCACATCGGCCATTTCGCCGACGGCTCGGAGGCGTTCGCCAAGGCGCTGTTCTTCGGGGGCGTCACGCGCCGCTTCCCGGGGCTGCGCATCGGCATGCTCGAGGGCGGCGCGGACTGGGGCGCGCGGGTCTACATCCACCTGGTGGATCGGTTCCAGAAGCGCGGCCCGGAGGGCCTCAGGCACTATGACCCGGCGGCGACCGACCGCGCGCTCCTGAGCGAGCTGTTCCGGCGGTACGGCGGGGATCTCGTGAAGGGCCGCTCGATCGAGGGCGAGCAGCTCATCGCGGACACGCTGGGCGCCGGGTACACGAGCGACGCGCGCCAGCCTGGGCCGGAGCACCGCAACGACTTCGCGGCGGCCGGCATCGAGAAGGTGGAGGACATCCGCGATCGCTGGGTGAACAACTTCTTCTTCGGCTCCGAGTCGGACGACCGCACGATCGCCTCCGCCTTCAACACCAGGGCGAACCCCCTCGGCGCGAAGATCAACGCCATCTATTCTTCGGACGTCGGCCACTGGGACGTCCCCGATCTCACCGAGGCGCTGGCGGAGAGCTGGCACCTCGTGGAGGAGGGCGTGATCAGCGCCGAGGACTTCAAGGCCTACGTGTTCGAGAACCCGTACAAGCTCTACACGGAGGCCAACGCGAGCTTCTTCAAGGGCACGCGCGTCGAGGAGAAGCTGAAGCGGCAGGGCGCCGGCGACGAGCGGCGCGCCCCGCAGCCGAGGGGCGACGGGTCACCCGCCAAGCCGCTCGAGATAAGCGCGTAGGCCCGCGGCGTCGAGCCCGGCGCCCAGCGCGAACATCAGCGCGAGCCGCGCCTTGGGGCCCGAGAGCGCGCCCGCGGGGATCACCCCGAGGTCCCGGAGCCGCCGCCCGCCGCCGGGCGCGCCGTACGTCGGCGTGACCCGGCCGCCGGGGCAGCGCGAGCTCAGCACGACCGGGGTGCCCGCCTTCACGAGATCGCGGATCGCGTCTTCCCAGCTCCCGCAGACGTTCCCCGCGCCCGAGCCCTCGATCACGACCCCGCGCGCCCTGGCGTCGAGGAGCGCGCGGAGGAGGAGGTCGTCCATGCCGGACGCCATCTTGACGAGGTAGACGCGCGGCTCGGGGTCGACGAGCGGCAAGGTCGGCGTCCTCGCGGGGCGCGCGTGGATGCGCACGCCCTCGCCGTCGACCGAGCCGACGGGCCCCGCGCCCGGCGAGGCGAACGTGTTCATCGCGGTCGTGTGGGTCTTCATCACGCACCGCGCGGCGTGGATCTCGTCGTTCAGCGCGACGAGCACGCCGAGCCCGCGCGCCGCTGGATCGACGGCGATCCGCGCCGCGGAAACGAGGTTGCGCGGGCCGTCGGTGCCCGCCGTGCTCGCGTCCCGCATCGCGCCGGTGAGCACCACCGGGGACTCCCCGTCGAGCAGCAGGTCCAGCGCGAACGCTGTCTCCTCCAGCGTGTCCGTGCCGTGGGTGACGATGACGCCGCTCACGGCGGGATCGGCGGTCAGCCCGCGCACGACGCGCGCGAGCGCCGCGATCCTGTCCGGGCCGAGGTTCCAGCTGCTCTCCAGGCAGAACTCGGTGACAGCGAGGTCGGCCACGCGGCCGAGCGCGGGGACGTCCGCGACGAGCTCCTCCGCGCGGACAGCGGGCACCGCGGCCCCTGTCTCCGGGTCGACGCGGCTCGCGATGGTGCCGCCGGTGGTGACGAGGTGAACGCGGGGCATGGCGTGATCACCTCCAGTGCGCGAGCGGGAGCCCCGCGACGGGCGCGCGGAACGAGATGAGCCGCGACATGGCGAGAGACCCCATGTAGACGGTGCGGAGATCGGGGCCGCCGAACGCGATGCTGGTGGGGAGCTGCAGGGTGTTCCCCGCGCAGGCGCCGAGATCGATCGGCTCGATGGTCCCGCTCCTGAGCTTCACGGTCATGCCCTCGAGGGTCGCGGGGCGCGGGTCCTCGAAGACGGTCTGGTGGCTGCCGTCGGGGAAGATCACCGCGAGCCCGTTGCGGCAGACGGCGACCACCCAGATGTTGCCCTCGGCGTCGAACGCGAATCCATCCATGAGCCCGCCGATACCGAGGCTGTCCGGCCCGAACTGCTCGCGCTCGCCCAGGCTGCCGTCGTCGCGCACGGGGAAGCGGATGAGGCGGCCGGGGACTGTCTCGACCGCGTAGAGGAACCGCTCGTCGGCGTCGAGGCGCACCTCGTTCGTCATGCTGATGTCGTCGGCGACGATGCGGGGGCCCTTCTCGTCGACGAGCACGATGTACCCGTCGCGGAGGTTGCCCGCGACCGCGTTCCACCACGGGAGCTGCCGTGTCAGGACGGAGATCCAGAGGCGATCCCGCGAGTCGACGAAGCAGAAGTTCACGGCGCCGAGCGGCTTGCCGTCGACGGAGTCGAGGAGGACCTCGGACCGGCCGTCGCGGTGGAGCTTGTGGACCTTGCCGCCGGAGAGGGCGGCGACGATGAGGTTGCCCTGCCGATCCATCGCCATGCCGTTCGGCTCGCCCACGTCGGGGCCGAGCGTCGCCTGCCGTCCGTCGGGATCGATGCGCGTCGCGATGCCGCGGGCGTCCGAGGTCCAGAGCGTGCCGTCGGGCTCGGCGATCACGCACTCGGGCCGGACGAGCCCCAGTCCAACGGTTTCGATTCGCGACAGTTCGAGGGTGAATCCCCTGACGGATGACATCGAATGACCTCCCGGCACGGCACAGCGCCGCGCCCGCTCGACGCCGGCGAGCCTAACACCCCCTCGATCAGGCGACATCAGGAGCAGCCGCCCCGCCCCGGGCCGGCCAGACCCGAACCCGCCCTGCACACGAGGATCGCGGGCCCGGCGCAACGGGCGAAGATTTACGGTGAGAGGCAAAAATCACACCTGCACAGAAACCGCCGCTTCACGCCGGCGTGCCACACGCCGCGCGCGGCTGCTCTAGACTTGTGCGATCGTCTTCCCCTTCCCACGCATGCTTGCAGCCTCGGCGGGGCGCACCGGCAGGGTGCCTCTGCAGGCGAGACCCACGATGGATAGTGACGTCCTCCCGTTCGTTCGTATCAGCGGCCTGTTCGCGGCCCTGGGCTCGTTGATCTACGCGGTCGGCGACGTGTTCCTGCTCGCGCCGAAGGTCGGCCCGACCCGCGGCGTCCCCGTGCCGATCGACACGGTGGCGCGCCCCGAGCTGCGACGGCGCGCGGCGCTCCTGGCCAACCTGTCCATCCTGCCGCCGAGGCGGCTCCTCTGGGGTGGGCTCCTCGGCGTGTTCGCCGCGCCGCTGGTGCTCGCGGGCGTCTATCCGATCTACCAGGGGCTCCGCCCGGCGGGCGTGGCGTGGGCGCTGCCGCCGGCGCTGCTCTTCGCGTACGCGATCGCTGTCGGCCCGTTCGTCCACGGGTCGTTCATCTACCTGGGCGATACGGCGCAGGCGCTCCGCGCCGGCGGCGCCGCCAGGGACGCGCTCTTCGCCGCCCTGGAGCGCCAGCACGGGGTCATGCAGCTCGGGTATGCGGTCATCTTCCTCTGCACGCTCGTCGCCTCGCTCTGGTTCTCGGCCGTTGTGGCGAGCGGGCGCACCGCCTTCCCCACCTGGATGGCCGCGGTCAACCCTGTCGCCGCCACCCTTGTCTGGCTCGCCGTGAAGCGCGCCTTGCCGGCGCGCGCGCGGGAGTACACCGAGGGCGCGGGGTTCAACATCGCCTACGTGATCTTCTTCGCGCTGACCACGGCGACGCTCTGGTAGCGCGCCCGCGGCGGTGGCCGATCAGCGCTCGCGCTTGACGCGCATGCCCCCGCGGGCCTCGCAGGCGATCTCGACCCGGAAGGCGACCCCCCTCTCGGCCAGGAGCTCCGGCGACGATAAGGACCCGTCGGCCATGAGCATCGCGCTGACGGGCGGTGGAGGTATCGCGCTCACGGGGCGCGTGTCCGGCCGTGTCGATCTCGGCGCCGACAATCAGGACAAGGCGGGCGTTTTCCCCTAGAGTGCCGCCGTCGCAGGAGACCCAGCATGGACGAGATCTACGCAGGAACTTACGAGGCCGCGCTCGAGCGGAGCGCCAAGCTCGAGGCCGATCTGATCGCGAATCCCGGGAGATACCGGGTCATGACCGGCGACCGGCCCACCGGGCGGCTCCATGTCGGGCACCTCTTCGGCTCCCTCCAGAACCGCGTGCGCCTTCACCGGCTCGGGGTCCACACGTTCATCCTGATCGCGGATTACCAGGTGCTCACCGACCGCGACACCTTCGAGAACATCTCCGAGAACATCCGGCAGCTCACGATCGACTACCTCGCCGCGGGCATCGACCCGGAGGACGGCAAGACCTTCATCTTCCCGCACAGCCACGTTCCCGAGCTGAACCAGCTCCTCCTCCCGTTCCTCACGCTCGTCACGAACGCCGAGCTCGACCGCAACCCGACCGTCAAGGAAGAGATCCAGGCCGCCGGCCTCAGCCGCATCAACGCCGGCATGTACACCTATCCGGTGCACCAGGCCGCGGACATCCTGTTCTGCAAGGGCAACGTCGTGCCGGTCGGGAAGGACCAGCTGCCGCACCTCGAGCTCACCCGCACGATCGCGCGCCGCTTCAACGAGCGGTTCGCCTCGAAGAAGGCCGTGTTCCCCGAGCCCCAGCCGCTCCTGAGCAAGACGCCTGTCGTCCTCGGGCTCGACGGCTCGCAGAAGATGAGCAAGAGCCGGAACAACGCCGTCCTGCTGAGCGCCACCGCCGACGAGACGGCTGGCCTGATCAAGAAGGCCAAGACCGACTCCGAGCGCGTGATCACCTGGGACCCCCAGAACCGCCCCGAGGTAGCGAACCTCCTCACGCTGGTCTCCCTCTCCACGGGAAGGGACCAGCGCGAGATCGCCGACGCGATCGGCGACGGCGGCGCGGGGAAGCTCAAGGCCCTCCTCGCGGAGAGCCTGAACGGCTACCTCGCCCCGCACCGCGCGAGGCGCGCCGAGCTCGAGGCGAACCCCGATTACATCCGGAGCGTGCTGCGCAAGGGCATCGACGAGGCGCGCAAGTTCGCGAGCGCGACCCTCGACGAGGTGCGCGACGTGATGAACATGAAGCTCTGACCGCGTGCCACGCGCGTCCGGCGTGACTTGAAATCACGCCGTCACGAGAGGTAACAGGGCCGCGAGCGCCAGGCGGGTTCGGCGCTCGGAGAGCTTGGTCACGGCCTCGCGCCGGGCTCAGGCCGCGGCGGCCGGGACCTCGACGTTGCACGGCCGCCTGAGCGTCACGGGTTGTGCGAGACGGTCAGCGGGAGCTGGAGGAGCGTGGCGACGACCTGGCTCAGCGCGCTGGCAGGCGCCAGGTCGACCGGCTCCTGAAGCTGGTAGACGTTCCCCTGCGGCGGATAGTAAAAGAGATTGTCGTTCAACAGCCTGGCCGTCTTCGTGCTCGACAGCTCCAGGGGCGGACCGCCGCCCGGCGGCCGCTCGATCGTGACGGTGAAGTCCAGGAACATGGTGTTGCGGTACTTGTCAGGATTACCGCTGACGACCTCGAGCAGGCTGAGCGGCGTGACGTCGGTATCCGCCTGGCTGATGGTGACCCTGCCGAGCACGGGGCTGTCGGCCCACCACTCGAGGCCAATCATCTTCAGCTTGACGCCGCTGACACCCGCCGCGCGGTTGGCCTCGACCCTCACCTTCCACCCCCCCCCTGAAGTCCAGGGTGACGATCCCGAGGACGTTCACCCTGAAGGGAACGTCGACCGCGTAGCAACTGCATGGGATTTCAAGACCGATCGGCGGAAGATTCTGCTGCGCAAACGACATCTCGTACCTCCTTGACCCGTGGGGCGTTGCCCTCGTTGTGTCCGAGCGGCAGGATCCTGGCGGCGGCCGGCGCCCTCCGCCATGGGACCTTGGTCCCATGCCCCGGTCGGGCCCCGCGCGGCGGAGCGGCCGGCCAGGGCCTCGATCGCGTCAGAAATCGCGGTACGAGAGCATCTGGAGCGACAGGATCTTCTTCATGACGAACCTCCTTCGAACGACGGGAGAGACCGCCATGGCGAGGCTACGCCACGCGACGCGAGGTGCACGAGGGGCGCCGCGGCGAGCAGGCTCTCCCTTCGTCACGCCGTTTGTAGCCCCGGTCGCCGCACCCCGCCCTGGGACCTTGGTCCTGCACGCGGCAGTCTCCATGCTGGCGCCGTGGCCCCTCGGGCCTCGCTCGATCTCGCCGCCCCGCCGGAGGCTGGTCGACGGAAGCGGGGCGACAGGTCTGTACCCGAGCCGGGGACGAGGGCCTCTCGGGCCGCCGCGCGGCGGGCGTGCTAGCGCGGCCCCCCGGGGGCCACGCCCTCCTCCAGCTTCTTCTCGAGTGTCGGATAGAGATCGATGAACGCGTTGAGGCGCCTTCTCCTGAAGTCGTTCGCGACCTCGATCTTCTCCCCGAGCTTGAGGGTCTTGTCCTGCTGGAACGACGGCAGGTTCGTCATGTGCTTCGGCCATCGCACCTCGCCCGCGGGCGTGCCTGTCTTCGCGAACGAGAACCAGTAGGCGCTGACCTTCGCGGACATGTCACGATCGGCCGCGGTGAAGCCGTCCTTGGCGCCCCCGAACGGGAAGATCATCTCGCCGCCGTGCCCGACGCCATGGGGCTGGTCGGCGCGATCTCCCTCGGGCACGTAGCTGAAATAGTACCACCGGGTGTCGGCCACCTTCGAATGCGCGTCGGCGAACCACCGAGCGTTCATGGTGAACAGCATGTCGCGCAGCACCAGCGTGGCGAAGCGGTCCGTATCCTCGATGTCGTCTTCGGTCACCTCCGGGTCGTCGCGGTACAGGGCCTTCAGGTACTCCAGGAAGATCTCGGCCGCGATCCCTCCCGCATCGACGATCGCCTTCATGACGGCCGAGGGGGCCATCCCGAACGCCTCGAGCACGCTCGCCTCGTTGCTGTTGCTGCCGAGGATGAGCGGCCGTTTCGCCTGCTCGCCGGCCTCGAACGTGGCCCGGAGCCCCTTCGGCAGCACCTCGTCGCCGCGCACGGGGCCCGGGCCGAGGTACGGCACCTGGCCCCTCGGGTTCTCCGGGGTCGGCATGAACTTCGCGATGAACTTCTCTGCCGGCACGGCCCGCAGCTCTTCCACGGTCGCCTGCGCGCCGTTCAGCTTGAACAGCGCACGCGTGATCTTGACGCCGATCTCGGACGCCTTGTCCCGGCTCTGCTCGGGGATCGCGTAGGGGCTCTGCGCGATGCCCTTGTGGAACAGGGCCGGGGTCCTGTCGCGCGACAGCGGGGAGGCGAACAGGGCGAGGACGCTCTCCGCCCCCGCCGACTGGCCGAAGATCGTGACGTTGTTCGGGTCGCCGCCGAACGCCGCGATGTTGCGCTGCACCCACTCCAGCGCGGCAATCTGGTCGAGCAGCCCGAAGTTGACGGGCCCGCCGGGTTGCTCCTGCTCCAGGGCGGGGTGGGCGAAGAACCCGAGGAGGCCCACGCGGTAGTTCAGGGTCACCACCACCGCGCCCTGCCTGGCGAGCGGACCCCCGCCGTAGATCGGGTCGCTGCCGAAGCCGATCTTGAAGGCGCCGCCGTGGATCCACACCATGACGGGCCTGGGCGCGCCGGGATCCACGCCGCTCGTCCAGACGTTCAGGTACAGGCAGTCCTCGCTCTGCGGCCCCACGTCGCCCGAGCCATCCATCGAGGGATAGGTGGGCTGGAGGCACGACTTGCCGAACGTGTCGGCGAGGCGGGTCTCCTTCCAGGGCTCGACGGGCTGGGGCTTCCTCCAGCGCAGGTCGCCCACCGGCGGCCTCGCGTACGGGATGCCCTTGAACACGAGGATGTCGCTCTCGACCACGCCCTGGACCGGGCCCTCTTGCGTGTTGATGATCGGCGTGTTGTTGATGGTCATCGCTTCTTCTCCTTGGATTCGATCGCTGCTCGTCCGGCGCGCCCGAGCGCGCCAGGGAAATGGGGTGGTGGGGCTGGCGCACCGCGGCCCGCGCCGGGCGCTCACCTCGGCGCGGGCGTCTGCTCCCCGGGCATGTCGATGAACCGCTCCTCCAGCCACGTGGTCAGGCTCGGGAGGTCCGTGTCCATCAGGCCGAAGTGGAAGCCAAGCTCGACGGGATCGTGCGTCGCCGCGACCTCGAGGATGCCGTGCGCCTCGGACTCGCCGAGCAGGTACGGGTGCAGCCCGTGTCCGCGCAGCCCACCGTCCCGTGCGCCCAGCTCACGATCGGATAGCCACCCTCCGGTGGCGCCTTGCGAGGCAGCGCGACGATGCCGGAGACCGCGATCGCCTTGCCGTGGACGTCCCTGGAGCGGTGGAGCACGAGCTGGTTGACCCGCGCCGACGCGAGCGCCGCAGGGCCCGTGAGCGGCCGCGACCAGATCACCTCGCCGTGCTCGCCTTCGAGTGGGATACGCGGATGGTAAAATGTGTCGTCATCGGGGACGGTCACGCTGGACGTCATGGCTTCTCTCTTTGCAAGTGGGTTGAGGCCTCCGCGCACCGCCGCGAGGCCCGCCGGTTGTAGTCCCGGGTCATGGCCCTCGCCATGGGACCTTGGTCTCATGGCCGCCGCGGCCCGCCCACGCCGACAACGTCCTGGTGGCCTGCGCCCACGACAGCTCGGAGATCAACATCGATCAGGCAGCGGTGATGTCACCGGTACAGCGTGACGGCGGGGCGGTCGGCCCGCGCCTCACCCGGCAGTCTTCACGTCCAACCAGTAGTTCTGGCCGTAGCGGCTATCCCAGCTCGATCCGCCCGTGTGATCTGTATTGTGGAACCACAGCTCGATCTGGCTGGTGTTCGCGGGCACGTCCACCTCGCACGCTCCTGAGGAGACGTCGCCGGTTCCCCCCTGCAGGCTCGGATGAAACCGGAGGTGGACGAGGATGCTCCACGCCCTCTGCCCGTAGCGCTCCGCCCGGTGATGAGGCAACCTCTCCGTGGCGTATTCGATCCGCATGCGCTCCCCGGATCGAATGTCGCCGTTCTGCTGATGAGACCAGTCCGATGAGAAGCTGACTGTAGCCATTGTCTCTCCTTTCAGGTACCCCCGCGGCCCGCTCAGGCTTCGACAGAGGGGCCTGGAGGGGTAACCGGCCCGGGTCGGGCGATCCATGGGACCAAGGTCCCGCTTGACAGAGCGCCGGACATCGCGTGAGACGCGCGCCGCGCTCGACGACATCGTGGCGGACGAGCGGCGCGCCGCGAAGGTCATCCAGCGGATGCGCGCGGTGCTCCGCGAGGGCGAGCTCAGCGTGGCCGCGCTGGACCTGGGCGAGCTCGCTCGCAAGGTGAGCCGGCTCGTGGCCGGAGCCGCGCGGGGGGACGAGACCCAGCTCCAGCAGGTGCTCCTCCACCTGCTCGCCAACGCGCTCGACGCGGTGTCTCGCCGCCCGCCGAGGCGCCGCTCCGGCAAGAGCGACCGGACCGAGCCGCGCTGGTTCAGCGAGACAGCGGCGGGCGGCCGAGCGAGCAACACCCCACGCACTCCCCGTTCCTTCGAGCCATGTTGCTTTCCACGACCCTGGCGTCGAGCCGGCTGGACATCGGGGTTTCCAAAATAAACCGGCAAATCGAGACCCGATCTCGCAATGAGTCACAGGGCCGAAGGGGCGATGTCAGCGAGTGCGCTCCTGTCCGGGCCATCGTTTTTTTCGATCTCACGACGCGCGAAGTCCCTTTTCCTCTCCGTCGGTTGTGCAATGAATTCACGCGCCGATGCCGCTCGTCTTTCTGCCCGACGATCTCCGGTTCTTCTTCTGGGGCGACACCGATGCTGACCGGATCGCGGCCCGGTCGCTCGGCGCGACAGCCCCGGCGGAGGCGATCGTGGTGTCCGAGGCGGGCCGCGTCGAGCGGAGGGCGGGCGAGGCCGCCCCGCTGCTCGACGGCGTCGCCGCGCTCGCCAGCATGGCCCAGGACGACCTCGGGCGAGCGCCGCCGTCGGTCGCGGCGTGGAGCCTGGCGAGCAAGCTGGCGCTCGATCTCGTTGTGCGCGAGCGGGTCGTGCCCCGCGTCACGCCCGGCGACGGAGGCGGCGCGGAAGCGCGCTGGGCTGTGTCGCTCGCCGCCCCGGAGGACGCCGCGCGCGTCAAGGCGCTCGCCCGCGCCATGCCTGTCGCCGCGCACGCGGTGCCCGCGGCCGCGCACGCCGGGCCGGGCGCGGCCAGGGGCGGGCGCCCGCGGGCGGCCTCCGCCCCGGAGGTCTGGTCCGCCGAGGCCCTGCTGCGCGCCTTCCTGGACGCCGTGGCCGACGCGCTCGCGCGCGGTAGCGCGACGAACCACCCGAAGCCGCCGCAGCGACCGGCGCACGCGCCCTGGGAGCACCGGCTGGTCCTCGCCCTGACCGGCGAGCGGCGCGCCTTCGCCACGGAGGGGCTCGCCGAGCGCGCGCTCGCGGCCGACCTCGACGCCTGGGTCCGGCCGGCGCTCGGCGCCTGCGATGCGCTGCGCGCCTGCTTCCGGCTCGAGCTGCCGGAGGGCGACCGCGGCTTCGCGCTCGGCTTCCTGCTGCAAGCCACGGACGATCCGAGCCTTCTCGTGCCCGCCGCCGACGTGTGGAAGGCCAGGGGGCGCACGCTGAAGGCGCTCGGGCGGGCTTTCTCCGACCCGCAGGAGGCGCTCCTCGGCGCGCTCGGCGCCGCGGCGCGGCTGTTCCCGCCGATCGCGCGGGCCCTCGGCGAGGCGAGGCCGGAGCGCGTGGCCCTCGATCCAGCGGAGGCGTGGGCGTTCCTCGCGCAGGCCGCCCCGGCGCTTGGCGAGGCCGGCTTCGGCGTGATCGTGCCGGGCGAGCTCCTGGCCTCGGGGCAGCGCCGCCTGCGCCTCCGCATGCGCGTCGGCGCGACGGGCCGCACCGCCGGCGTCGTCGCGGGCGGCGCCGGGCTCGGCCTCGACGAGGCGCTCGACTTCCGGTGGGAGGCGGCGCTCGGCGACGAGGCGCTCTCGGCGCGCGAGCTCGCCGCGCTCGCGCGGCAGAAGTCGCCGCTCGTCCGGCACCGCGGGCAGTGGATCGTCGTGGTCCCCGAAGAGCTCGCCGAGATCCAGCGGCGCCTCGAGGCCGGCGGCGGGCGCCTCCCGACGCGCGAGGCGCTGGAGGTCGCGCTCGCGGGCGAGGCCGACGTCGCCGGCGTGACGGTGTCCGTGGTCGCCGAGGGGCCGCTCGCGCAGGCGATCGAGCGGCTGCGCGCGGGCGCGGAGCGCGCCGCCGCGCCGCCGGAGGGGTTCGTGGGGACGCTGCGGCCGTACCAGGCGCGCGGCGTCGCCTGGCTGCAGACGATGGCGGGCCTCGGCCTCGGCGCCTGCCTGGCGGACGACATGGGGCTCGGTAAGACCGTGCAACTCCTCGCTTTTCTGGTCAGCCGGCGGGCGGCCGCGCCCGGGGACGCGCGCCCGACGCTGCTCGTCGCGCCGACGTCGGTCGTGGGCAACTGGGAGCGCGAGGCGGCGCGCTTCGCCCCTGCCCTGCCCCTCGTGCGGCACCACGGCGAGGGGCGCGCCCGCTCCGCCGAGGAGCTCGCGGCGCGCGCGGGCGGCCCGAACGTCGGCCGCGCGGCGAACGACAACGGCGCGGCGAACGACGACGGCGGCGCAGGCGACCCGAGCGGCCCTCGCGCGGCGCACGGCGCGCTCGTCATCACCACGTACGGCCTCCTGCGCCGGGACGCCGCGACGCTCGCCAAGGTGGACTGGGCGGCGGTCGTGCTGGACGAGGCGCAGAACATCAAGAACGCCGCGTCGCGCACCGCCGCCGCCGCGCGCGCGCTCCGCGCCCCGCACCGCTTCGCGCTCACCGGCACGCCGGTCGAGAACCGCCTCGCCGAGCTCTGGTCGATCCTCGAGTTCGCGAACCCCGGCCTGCTCGGCCCGCTCGAGGCGTTCCGGCGCGCGTACGCGGTGCCCATCGAGCGGTACGGCAACCGGGAGGCGGCGGAGCGGCTCCGGCGCGTCGTCGGGCCGTTCTTGCTGCGCCGCGTGAAGAGCGACCCGGCCGTGGCCGGGGACCTCCCGCCGAAGGACGAGGCCAGGGTCTACTGCACGCTCACGCGCGAGCAGGTGACGCTCTACCAGGCGGCGCTCGACGAGGCGATGCGCCGCATCGAGGAGGCCGAGGGCATGACCCGGCGCGGGCTCGTGCTCGCGCTCCTGACGATGCTGAAGCAGATATGCAACCACCCCGCGCAGTGCCTCGGGGAGGCGGGCCCGCTCGCGGGCCGGTCCGGCAAGCTCGCGCGCCTCACGGAGATGCTCGAGGAGGCGCTCGCGGCCGGCGATCGCGCGCTGGTCTTCACGCAGTACCGCGAGATGGGCGACCGGCTGGTCCGGCACCTCGCCTCGGCGCTCGACACCGAGGTCGCCTTTCTCCACGGCGGGACGCCGCGGCTCGCGCGCGACGCGATGGTGCGGCGGTTCCAGGACGATCCGCGGGGGCCGCGCGTCTTCGTCCTCTCGGTCAAGGCCGGCGGCGCGGGGCTCAACCTGACGGCGGCGAGCCACGTGTTCCACTTCGATCGCTGGTGGAACCCAGCGGTCGAGGACCAGGCGACCGATCGCGCGCACCGGATCGGGCAGCGGCGCACGGTGCAGGTCCACAAGCTCGTGTGCGCCGGCACCGTGGAGGAGAAGGTCGATCGGATGCTGGAGCAGAAGCGCGACCTCGCGGCGCAGGTGGTGGGTCAGGGCGAGGCGTGGATCACCGAGCTCGACAACGTCGCGCTGCGCGAGTTGTTCGCGCTGTCGCGGGACGCCGTGGCCCTCGCGGGCGAGCTGGACGACCGCGACGAGCCGGAGGGCGACGAACGTGACGAGCGCGAACCGGCGGCGCGGCGCGCGGGGAGCCGACGGCAGGGCGCGAGGCGCGCGCGGGGGGAGGCGCGGACATGAGCTCGCCGGCGCGCTGGGCGCCGTTCCGCCGCGAGGCCGGGCCGAAGCCGCCGCCGCCCGCGCGGGGCATCCGGATGAAGCGGGCCGGCACGACCTGGTGGGGCAAGCGCTGGGTCGAGGCGCTGGAGCGGATGGCGCCGGACGAGGCGGGCCGCCTCGCGCGCGGGCGCACGTACGCGCGCGCCGGGCGGACGCACGACCTCACCGTGAAGCCGGGCCTCGTTGTCGCGCGCGTGACAGGCTCGCAGCCGAAGCCGTACAAGGTGATCCTCACCCTCGCGCGGCTCGACGACGCCACGTGGGCGAAGGCGATCGCCGCCATGGCGAAGCGCGCGAAGTTCGCGGCGGAGCTGCTCGCGGGCCGGATGCCGGAGGACATCGACGACGCGTTCCGGAGCGCCGGGACGAGCCTGTTCCCGGAGAAGCCCGAGGACCTCACCACGGCCTGCTCGTGCCCCGACTGGGTGAACCCCTGCAAGCACGTCGCGGCCACCCACTACGTGCTCGGCGAGGCCCTCGACAAGGACCCGTTCCTGCTGTTCGAGCTCCGCGGGCGCACGCGCGCGCAGGTGATCGAGGCGCTCCGCGCCGCGCGGGCAGGCGCCGCGCCGGGCAAGCGAGCAGGCGCCGGCAAGGCCGCTCCCTGCGAGAACGACGCGCCGCCGATCGCGACGGTGACGCTCGCCAGGATGGCGGCGAGCGACTTCGACGCCTGGCGCGAGCCGCCGCCGGCGCTCGACGTGGCGCTCGAGCCGCCCGCGGCGCACGCCGCGCTGCTGACGCAGCTCGGCGAGCCGCCGGGCTGGCGCGAGGAGCGCTCGCCCGCGGAGCTCCTCGGCCCGCTGATCCGGGCGGCCTCCGAGCGGGCGCGGGAGATCGCGATGGCGGAGGGCGCCCCGCTGCGGGCAGGCCGCAAATAGCCGGGAGCGCGCGCGGTGTTGTCCGGGCGGGCGGCGCGGCGTATAGCCGCCCCCGGCGCCGCCCGCCCGGGCGGCATCCCTGTCGAACCGTGGAGCCGCCCCAGCAGAGCCCCGAACGCGAGCGCGTCCTCGCGCTGCTCCGGTGTCATGGCTGGAACGCGACATCGTTCCAGACCCTCGAGTCCGATTTTCGCTACTGGTTCCAGGGCGACGACGCCTGCGTGGCCTACGTGGACACGGGCGCCGCGTGGGTCGCCGCCGGCGCGCCGCTCGCGACGCCCGAGCGCCTGGCGGACGTCGCGGAGGCGTTCGTGGAGGCCGCCTCCGCAAACGGGCGGCGGGCGTGCTTCTTCGGCACGGAGGCGCGGTTCTGCCGCGTGGTCCCGTGGGCCACGATGCAGATCGGCGAGCAGCCGGTGTGGGACCCGTCGCGCTGGGCCGGCGTCCTGCGGTCCAGCCGGAGCCTGCGCGAGCAGCTGCGCCGCGCGCGCGCCAAGGGCGTGATCGCGCGCGCGTTGAGCCCCGACGAGCTCGCGGACGCGTCCGGACCGCTGCGGCGCGGGGTGGAGCGCCTCGTCGCCCGCTGGGCTTCCTCGCGCCCCATGGCGCTCATGGGCTTCCTCGTCCAGCTCGAGCTGTTCTCGTTCGCCGGCGAGCGCCGCTATTTCGTGGCGGAGGCTGGAGGCGCCGTCGTCGGCTTCCTCTCGGCGGTGCCCGTGTACGCGCGGCGCGGCCTCTTCCTCGAGGACCTGCTGCGCGACCCGGCCGCGCCGAACGGCACCGCGGAGCTGCTCGTGGATCAGGCGATGCGCACCGCCGCGGCGGAGGGGTGCCTCTATGTCACCCTCGGCCTCGCGCCGCTCGCCGGTCCGGTCGGCGGCGGGCTGCGCGCTGCGCGCCGGCTGGGCGCTCGCCTGTACGATTTTCGGGGGCTCTACGCCTTCAAGGCGAAGCTGCGCCCCGATCGCTGGGAGCCCATCCACCTCGCGTACCCGCCCGGCGGACGCGGCGCGATGGCCATCCACGACGTGCTCGCCGCGTTCGCGCGCGGGGGCCTCCTCCGCTTCGGCGTCGCGACGCTGCTGCGCGGGCCGGCCGTGGTGTTCGAGCTGCTCGGCTACCTGCTCATCCCGTGGACCGCGCTGCTCGCGCTCTCGCCCGCGGCGCGGTGGTTCCCCTCGCCCGCCGTGAAATGGGCCTGGGTCGCGTTCGACGTGTGCCTCTCGCTGGCGATGCTGCGGCTGAGCCGGCGGCTGAGGCCCTCTCTGCTCCTCTTCATGGCCGCGCTCGTCACCTGCGACGCGGCGCTGACGCTGATCGAGGCCTTGCTGTTCAACCTGCCGCGGATGCGCGGCGCGCTCGACCTCGCGATCGTGGGCGTGGCGATCGCCGCGCCCACGGTGGCGGCGATCCTGCTCTGGAGCGCCCGGATGCACGCGCCCGGCGGGCTCGCGCGGGCGGGCAAGCCGTGGTTGCCCTCGTAGATCTGGCTGGCCCGGCGGCGCATGGCCGCCCGCACCCCCCGGCGTATCGCCCAGCAAGATCCCAGCGGAGCGTCATCTGTTCTCGTGAGGTGCGTCAACGCGTACGATCGATCCCACGATGAGATCTCCTGACCTGTTCCGATTCATTGGGTTGCTACTGGGCGCGTCAGCCGCTTGCGGCGCGTGCTCGTCTCAGCAGATGGCGTCCGGGACCGGCGGGGCCGGCGGCAGCCAGCCCGACGGGTCCGGTGGGGCGGGCGGCATGGGTGGAGCGGCCGCCCAACCCGACGCTGCCGGCGCGGGCGGCCAGGCCGAGGCCACCTGGCCGACCGGTTGCGCAGAGCGGCCGGCGCCCATCAGGACCCAGGGCACCCTCGTCGAACTCGCGTTCGAGCTCGTCCTCGGCGGCGAGCCGTTCGTGTTCGGCGAGCCGAACGTCGCGCCGGACGGCAGCACCGTCACGCCGCTCAACGTTCGCTTCTACGTCTCGCACGCGGCGCTGATCGGGGCGGACGGCGATCTCGTGTTCGTCGATATCGTCGGCCCTGACGGCGCCCCCACGCCTTACGGGGTCCACTTCTACAACGCCGAGGACCCCGGCTCAGCCACGCTCCGGCTGCGCGCTCCGGCTGGCAGCTATGAAGGGGTCAGCTTCGTCTGGGGCTTGCACCAGGCCTGCAACATCTCCCGGCCCGAAACGAGCGTCGCGCCCCTGTCGGAAGCCTCCCAGATGACGTGGCCGCACACTGGCTACCTCTTCCTGCGCTACGAGGGCAGCGTGGCTCCGCCGGCCGGGGGTGGTCCCGTCGATCCGGAAGGAGGGCCGGCCAGCGTTCCGCCGGCGGTCCACATGGGAGGCAACCTGGTCATGGATCTCGCCCCCACCGTCGAGGTGCGAGGCGCCCTGTCCGTGCCCGCGAGCGGCGCGACGGGCAAGGTCGTCCGGGTCGTCATGGACGAAGTCTTCGGGGGCGCCACGGCGGACGTCGACTTGACAGGGTTCGTGTCGCCGCCAGGGCCCGTGGGAGACGAGCTCCTCGCGGGTGAGCGCCTGCGGCGCGGCATCCCCGACCTGACTGTGTTCGCCTTCGGCCCGTGATGCCGCGCTTCAACCGTGGAGGGGCTGTCGGCCTGGCGGCGTTGCTCCTCGCGGGCGGATGCGGCGACGACGGGTCGGCGGCCCCTGGGCCCTTGCCGCCGCTCGTCACGGACGCCATCCCCGCCGGGTTTCCGGCGCGCACAGCGGCGGCCAGGGCGCCGGCCGCCAACGCGCTCACCGAGGCGAGGGCCCAGCTCGGCAAGAGGCTCTTCTTCGACAAGCGCCTCTCTCGCACCGGTGAGATGGCGTGCGCGAGCTGCCACCGCCCGGAGCACGCCTTCGCCGATCCGGACCCCGTCTCCCGGGGGGTCGACGGCCGCCTGGGGCAGCGGAACGCGCCCGCGCTGGTGAACCTGGCCTGGGGCGAGAGCTTCTTCTGGGATGGCCGCGCGGCCACCCTGGAAGAGCAGGCGGGCCTGCCCATCGAGCACCCCGACGAGATGGATCTACCGCTCGCCGAGGCCGTCGCTCGTGTCGCCGGCGATGACGTCTACGTGAAGGCGTTCGCGGATGCCTATGGCGGGCCTCCGGGCGAGGAGTCCTTGCGCCGGGCGATCTCCAGCTTCGTCCGTTCGATCGTCAGCGCCGACAGCCCTTACGACCAGCACCGGCGCGGGGACGACACGCGCTTCGGAGACGCCGAGCGCCGCGGCGAGGCGCTGTTCCTGACCGAGCGGGCTGGGTGCTTCCATTGCCACCCGTCCGGAATGCTCACCAACGAAGGCTTCTTCAACAACGGCACCTACCTCGACGGCGGTGACGTCGGGCGGCAAAAGATCACCGGACGGACGGGAGACCTTGGAAAATTCAAGGTGCCCGGCTTGCGGAACATTGCGGCGAGCGCCCCCTATATGCACGACGGATCGCTGGCGACGCTGGAGGAGGTGGTCGACCATTATGATCGCGGCGGGCTGGGCCATTTCTCCACCGATCCGCAGATCGATGAGCTGGGGCTCTCTCCGGACGAGAAGGCCGATCTGGTGGCGTTCCTGCGGTCGCTGACCGATCCCGCCTTCCTCGACGATCCGCGGTACCGCCCCTGAGCGGCGTCGCTTCGAGGCGCCGGAGCCGACGCGCGTCGAGGGATCGCTCGTTCGACGGGGGCCAGGGACCGCTGGGCTCAGCCGGTGCCACCGCCGTTGCTCGCCCGCCATCGGCGCCTTGCCTGACCGGCTCGACCTCCTCGGACCTGGGGGCGGCGGCGACATGGCAATTTTTGCCATCGCACGATGGCAAAAATTGCCAGCGAGGCAAACGTTGCCAGCAGGCGTCCCTTCGGCGACCTCGACGTGGCTCGCGTCGGGATCCGGCAACCGGGCCATCCCCTCCGTGGGATCGCGCGCTCGGCACCCCGGATGCTTCCAGCGGGAGTCCAGGCCGCGAGGCTCTCCCTCGCCGCTGGCCCGGCTATCGCATCTGAGGGACACGCAAAGGGACGCAAGGACGCATCTTCCCGCCACAGCCCGGAGGCCGCAGCGCAAACGCGGCCCCTTCGACCCGGCCCGAGCCGCCATGGCGGTGCGCGCCGGCGTCACCCATTTTGTGCACCCAGCAAAGCATCTTCGCGGCGGCGCGCGAGCCAGGAACAGAGAAGCTCGCGACAGAATGTAATGCTTGCCCTGGACACAAACAGCATCCATATTCCCGTCGCGCTCGCTTGTAGCTGATCGCGAGAGCGATCTGCGCTCGAGCAAGGCGTCGCAGGATCGTCACCTCGAAGGATCCAGAAGGCCGCGCTGCGTGACAGCGCGGGCCACGGCGGCGCGTGTCCGGGCCAGGGCGAGCGTGCTTGACCCGCGCATCATGCCGGCGCGCGGCGCTCTCCAGCGCTCGCCCGGATTCCATCTCTCTTTGTCCTCGAGCGCGCGCCCACCGGTGGGCGCGCGCTCGTCATCATGTTTGTTTCAGGAGGTCTCATGTTCTGCAAGCGTTCGAGTTCGAGCACGTCGGTACGCTCGTTGTCTGTCTCTGGCTCCGCCGGGACATGGCGGAGGGCGCGGCACGCCGCGCTGGCCGCGCTCGCGCTCCTGCCTGCTGCGTGCGCGGACTTCGAGCCGGCGGACGGCGACGTGGACGGCTCCAGCGAGCTGTTCGACGCGACGGAGGTCGAGCTCGGCGAGGCCGCCGAGGAGCTCTCGTTGCCGTTCGCGATCGACCGCCTGAAGTCGCTCACCGTCACGGAAGTCGACATCGTGTCCCAGTTCTCGCTGAAGGACGTCCTGCAGCAGCTCGTCACCCAGTCGGGTGTCCCGGGCCTCACGCCCCTCACGCTGTTCCAGCGGTTCATGGACACGTACAGGGAAGCCCCCGGTCTCTTCTCCTCCGTCCCGCATTGCGATGACACGGCCGCCAACCCGAACGACGTGTTTCCTCCCCCGCAGCCCGGCGAGACGCCCACGACGGGGTCCATCAACGGGTGGCCGGTCCGCTGCCCCCGGACCGTGGGACAGGAGTCCGCCAGCGATCCGTTCTCCACGACGGCCGGCGACAATGCGTACATGGCGACGACGCTGGCGAACCGCTTCGATCTCGCCCCTCCGGACGGCGCACACTGCGGGGAGTACCGGATCGTGTTCGCGCGGAAGTCGGGCCACCCCGACTTCGACGCTGCCAGGCCCGACCAGACCTCTCGGCGCAATTTCATCATCTTCGAGGGCCGGCTGCCCAACCCGACCCCCAGCCTCGGCCGGCAAGGGTGCCGTCCCATCGTCGAGTTCTGGCTGAACCAGTCGACCCCCTCGAAGACCGTGGCGACCCGGGCGGCGGAGCTGAAGTCCTTCTACTTCAATGGCCTGCCCGCGTCAGGCGTCGGGCCCGTCATCCACATCGACAACTACGGCCACACGCCGGGCCCGAACAACGGCCAGATCCGGACCAATGAGTTCCTGCTGTTCCAGGAGGCGTTCGACGCCTGGTCGCTCCGGGAGTACAGGCTCACGCACGGCACCAGCGGCAGCCCCTCGCTGAACGTCATCCCGTCCTTCGTGAAGGACAACCCGTCCGCGAAGCTCTTCGCGCCCGGCATCTCGGGCGATTCGCGGGTCACCAGCTTCCAGGGCACCGTCCTCCCGGACATGGTGGAGAGGCTCGCCGCGGCCGATGACGTCAACCGGTTCGCTTACCCGTCGGCCCTGCCCGACTCGATGAACGCGGGCGAGAGCCTGATGATCCCGCTCCAGAACAACTACCTGAACGCGATCGGCAGCGGGACGTCCACCCTGAGGACCAACATCGCGAACAAGCTGACCGCCATGGGCAGCAACCTGTCCGGCACCGCCGGCAACCTGTCCGTGGATCAGATCGTCGGGCGCGCTCAGTCCCTCGCCTGCGCGGGGTGCCACGAGCCGGTGGACGCCACCAACAGCCCCAGCAGCACCCTCGACGTGGGCCTGTCGGATCCGTTCCCCACGACGCTGGTCTTCACCCACACCTCCGAGAAGACGGAGCCGGTCGACCCGAGCAACGTGAACGGTCCGCGGCGCTTCATCCTCTCGACGGCCGTCCTCGACGTGTTCCTCCCGTTCCGCGAGAAGGTCATGACCGATTTCCTCCTCAACAATGCGACCCTCGGGTTCGAGAAGCCGGGCGCGTGGACCTCGCCGCAGGCCCTGCTCGCGACCCACACGGGCCGGGTGAAGGAGGGCATCGCGTCGCTGGAGGTCCGGACGCCGAGCGCTTTCAACGAGATCGTCAGCTCGAACTTCAGCACCTCGGGCCTCACGCCGGTGGGCAACAAGATCAAGCTCGATCTCTTCGTGTCGAAGCAGCAGCCGAACCCGAGCTGGGTCGGCAACCTGGAGGTGCTGATCTCGATCCCGTCCGCCGGCATCCACAACCAGTGGGCCGGCAACGTCGTGCTCAACGGCCTCACCCGGGGCGCGTTCAACCCCGTCCAGTTCTCGCAGCTCCCGGCGGCCACCTTGACGGCGCTCAACGCGGCGCCGAGCGACGTGAAGCTGCAGTTCAACTTCAACGTGACCGCCAACTCCGGCCCCTACTACATGGACAACATCCGGTTCGAGAACTGATTCGCGTCGCGCCCTCGTGAGCAGGGTGCCGGAGTCTCCGCGCCGGCACCCTGCCTTGCAAGGCCGATTTCCCTCGCCCCTCACGGAGCGGCGGGCGCTCGGCCGCGGAGCTCCGCGGCCCGCTGATCCGTCAGCAGTTCCTCGCCGCCGCCGCGCCCCCGCGGGTCGCCGCCGCGGCGCGCACCGCCGCCTTCTCCGACTCGGACAGCACAACGTTCAGCTCGAGCACGTCGCAGTCGCCGCTGCGCTCGACGTTGACGCTCACCTGATCCAGGTCGATCCGCTCGTACTTCGAGATCACCTGGAGCAGCTCCTGCTTGAGCCGCGGCAGGTAGTCGGGCTCGCCGGTCGGGCGCACGCGCTCGCGCGCCACGATGATCTGCAGTCGCTCCTTCGCCACGGTCGCCGACTTCGGCTGCGTCCTCCGGAAATAATCCATGATCGACATGGCAGATCTCCCTAGGCGGTGGCCGCCTGGCCGCCGAAAATCCGGCTGAAGAACCCCTTCTTGGCGGGCTCCAGGAAGCGGTGCGGGCGCTCCTCGCCGAGGAAGCGCTGGACCACGTCGAGGTAGGCCTGCGCCGCGTCGCTCGTCGGATCGAGCACCACCGGCGTCCCGGCGTTCGACGCCTGGAGCACCGCCGTCGACTCGGGGATCACCCCGAGCAGCGGGATGCCGAGCAGCTCCAGCACGTCCTGGTGCGCCAGCATCTCGCCCTTGGCCACGCGCGCCGGCGCGTACCGCGTGAGCAGCAGGTGCGTCTTCACCGCCTCCTCGCCGAGCTCCGCCCGCCGCGTCTTCGCGTCGAGCAGGCCGAGCACGCGGTCCGAGTCGCGCACCGACGAGACCTCGGGGTTCGTCACCACGATCGCCTCGTCCGCGAAATACATCGCCATCTGGGCGCCCCACTCGATGCCCGCCGGCGAGTCGCAGAAGATGTACTGGAACCCCGCCGCGCGCAGCTCGTCCAGGATGCGCCCCACGCCGTCCAGCGTGAGCGCGTCCTTGTCCCGCGTCTGCGACGCGGGGAGCACATAGAGGGTCTCGATCCGCTTGTCCTTGATCACCGCCTGACGAAGCGTCGCCTCGCCGCGGATCGCGTTGACGAGATCGTAGACCACCCGGCGCTCGCACCCCATCACGAGATCGAGGTTGCGCAACCCCACATCGAAATCGATGGCGATCGTCTTGTAGCCGAGCGCCGCGATGCCGGACGCGAGGTTTGCGGTCGTGGTGGTCTTGCCGACTCCGCCTTTGCCCGAGGTGACGACGACTACCTTTGACACCAGAAACCTCCTTGAATGGTTCGAAAGACGTGGCTTGTCCGACGGTCGAGCCCGCTCGGATGCCCGTCTGCCGGCGTTCACTCAACGCCGTTGACGCAATGGGAGCTCGGCGCCCACCCGATTTCAGCGAGGCCGGGGACGCGCTCGACTGGGTACGTCATCGCGAACCGAACGAACAACTTTTTCGCGGCGAATCTTGCAGCGTACCCCGGCGCCAGAACTGGATACAAATTCCCTACATGTAGGACAGCCCAACGCGCCCTGTTCGCCGCGAATTTCTGCCGATGGACGAGGCGGCCGTTCGCTGGATCGCCGATCTCCGCCATCGCCCGCGCCGGCGCGCCGGGCCGGTGACGCGCGCACCTGTACGCTCATGCGATACTGTTGCGCGAATGACACCGGGGCAGCGGATCGGACCGCACTACGAGGTGGAGCGTCGCGCGGGGGCAGGCTCCCTCGGGACCGTCTACCTCGCGCGGAGCGTCGCGACCGGCGCGCCGGTGGCCATCAAGCTCCTGAGGGATCCGAGCGACGAGGCGCGCAACAGGTTTGCCCGCGAGGCGCGCGCGCTCGCCGCGCTGGATCACCCCCACATCGTCCGGTACGTCGACAACGGCGTGATGCCGGACGGCGAGCCGTACCTCGTCATGGAGTGGCTCGACGGCGAGGACCTCGCCGCGCGGCTCACCCGCGGCCGGCTGGAGCCGACCGCCGCGCTCCGGCTCGCGGCCCGGGTGGCCGAGGGGCTCGCTGTCGCGCACGCGCGGGGGGTCATCCACCGCGACATCAAGCCGCAGAACCTCTTCTTGCCGCACGGCGACCTCGACCAGGTCAAGATCGTCGACTTCGGCCTCGTCCACCTCCACGACGCGACGTACGCGCTGACGCGCACAGGGCAGACGCTGGGCACCCCGTCGTTCATGCCGCCCGAGCAGGTCACCGGCGAGCAGGAGATCGACCCCCGCGCGGACCTCTACTCGCTCGGGTGCGTCCTTTTCACGTGCCTCGCCGGCCGGCCCCCGTTCGCCGCCGCGCAGCTCGTGGCCACGCTCGCCAAGGTGGTCTTCGACGAGGCGCCGCCGCCGAGCTCGCTCTGCCCCGGGCTGCCGCCGGCGCTCGACGCCTTCGTGGCGAAGCTGCTCGCCAAGAAGCCCGCCGCGCGCCCCGGCGACGCCGCCGCCGTCGTCGACGCGCTGCGGGCGCTCGAGGTGAAGCTCTCCGGGCCCGTCTCGTCGGCCGCGCCGGCGTCGTCGGCCGCGCTCACCGGCCGCGAGCGGCGCCTCGCCAGCGTGATCCTCGCCGCGGACGTGGGCGACCTCGGCCGCGGCCTGCTCGCCGCCGGCCTGCTGCGCGACCGCACCGTCCCGCTCGCCGACGGGCGCGCGCTCGACGGCGTCGGCCTGACAGCGCAGGCGCTCCGGCAGGTCGTGACGCGGCACGGCGCGCAGCTCGAGCTGCTCGGCGACGGCTCGCTCGCGGCGGTGCTCTCGGGCGCCGGCTCGCCCACCGAGCTCGCCACGAGCGCCGCGCGCTGCGCCCTGACGCTGCGCGGGCTCCTGCCCGGCGCGCGCGTGGCCCTCTCGACAGGGTGGGACGAGATCGAGCGGGCGCAGCCCATGGAGCAGGTCATCGACCGCGCCAGCGCGCTGCTCGAGGGCCGCGCCGGCGCGCGCGTCGCCGGGCGCGCGGCCGACGCGGCCGACGGCGCGCCGCCGATCCTGCTCGACCCGATGACCGCCGCCCTCCTGAGCGACAGGTTCGAGGTCGCGCGGGATCACGACGGGCTCGTCCTCGTCGGCGAGATCGAGGCCGCCGACGAGGCCCGCAGGCTGCTCGGCAAGCCGACGACGTGCGTGGGCCGCGAGCGCGAGCTGCTGCTGCTCCAGGCGACGTTCGAGGAGTGCGCCGCGGAGTCCGAGGCGCGCGCGGTGCTCGTCACGGCCGGCGCCGGCGTGGGCAAGTCGCGCCTGCGCCACGAGCTCGTGCGCCGCCTCGCCGGCCGCGGCGAGCCGGTGGAGATCTGGACGGCGCGCGGCGACTCGATGCGCGTCGGCGCGCCGTTCGGCATGCTCGGCCAGATCGTCCGGCGCGCGGCGCGGCTGCTCGACGGCGAGCCGATCGAGGCGCGGCGGCAGAAGCTCGCCGCGCGCGTCGCGGCGCACGTGCCCGAGCCCCTGCGGCGGCCGGTCACCGAGTTCCTCGGGGAGATGGTGAGCACGCCGTTCCCGGACGAGGACAGCGTGCTGCTCCAGGCAGCGCGGCAGGACGCGAAGCGCATGGCCGACCAGATGCAGTGGGCCTGGGTGGAGCTCGCCCGCGCCGAGTGCGCCGCCCGGCCGCTGCTGCTCGTGCTCGAGGACCTCCACTGGGGCGACAGGCCCACGGTCGAGTACGTCGACGCGGCGCTCCGGCTCCTCGTGGACCAGCCGCTCATGGTGCTGGCGCTCGCGCGCCCCGAGGTGCGCAAGGCCTTCCCGAGCCTGTGGGAGGAGCGTGCGCTCACCGAGCTCCGGCTCAAGGAGCTGTCGCGCAAGGCGTGCGAGCGGCTCGTGCTGGAGGCGCTCGGCCCGGCCACGCCGGCCCCGGTGGTCGAGGAGATCGTGGGGCGCTCGGCGGGCAACGCGTTCTTTCTCGAGGAGCTCGTGCGCGCCGCGATGGAGGGCCGCCCCGACGGCGTGCCCGAGACCGTGCTCGCGATGACGCAGGCGCGCCTCGCGGGGCTCGTGCCCGAGGCGCGGCGGCTGCTTCGCGCCGGCAGCGTCTTCGGCGAGGTGTTCTGGCGCGGCGCGGCGCAGGCGCTGCTCGGCGACCCGGTGGACGAGGCCGAGCTCGACGCCTGCCTCGCGGACCTGGAGCAGCGCGAGCTCGTCACGCGGCGGCCGGATGCAAAATTCCACGGCGAGGTGGAGTACATCTTCCGCCATGCGCTGCTGCGCGACGCGGCGTACGAGATGCTGACCGAGGACGATCGGGCGCTCGGGCATCAGCTCGCGGGCGGGTGGCTCGCGCGGGCGGGCGAGACCGACGCGATGGTGCTGGCGACGCACTTCGAGATGGGCGGGGAGCGCGAGCGCGCGATCAACTGCTACCGGCGGGCGGCGGAGCAGGCGCTCGGCGGGAACGACTATGCGGCGGCGATCGAGCGCGCCGAGCGCGCGATCGCGTGCGGCGCGGCCGGCGAGGAGCTCGGGGAGATCGCGACGATCCAGGCGGAGGCGCACAGGTACCGTGGGGATTTCGCGTCGGCCGAGCAGCACGCTGTCGCGGCGATGCGGGCGCTGCCGGAGGGGGGCATCCGCTGGTACCGCGCGGCGAACCTGGTGGCGCTGGCGGCCTGCCCGCTGGGGCACGAGGAGACCGCGACGGGGCTGGCGAGGGCGCTGTGCGAGCGCTGGTCGGAGCGGGCGGCGCGCGGGCCCGAGCTCATCGTGATGGCGCAGGCGGCGAGCGGGCTCCTGGTCCTGCGGGGCGAGTGCGAGGACGCGGCGGCGCTGTGCCGGCGGATCGACGCGGTGGAGGAGCGGTTCCGGACCGATCCGGCGGTGAGCGCGGCGATCCTGCGGCTCGGGGTGCACCGGGCGATCCTGGCGGGGGATCTCGGGACGGCGCGGGAGCGGTGCGAGGCGGCGGCGCAGCGGTTCACGCACGCGGGCGACGCGCGGATGGCGTGCAGCTCGCGGAGCAACGCGGGGCACCTCTGCAACGAGCTCGGGGCGTACGCGGAGGCGGCGGCGCTGCTGCGGGCGGCGCTGGCCGACGCGGAGCGGCTGGCGCTGGCGAACACGGTGGCGCACGCGAAGGAGAACCTGGGGCGGGCGCTGCTGCACCTCGGGGCGCTCGAGGAGGCGCGGGCGCTCGAGGTCGAGGCGCGGCGGCACTTCGTGGCGGCGGGGCAGCGGCGGCTCGAGGGGGGACGTACATCTACCTGGCCGAGGCGTTCCGGCTCGCGGGGGACCTCGCGGCGGCCGAGGCCGAGGCGCGGCGGGCGTGCGAGCTGCTCGCGGACATGCCGCCGCTGGCGCCGTGCGTGCTGGCGACGCTCGCGAACGTGCTGCTCGCCCAGGGGCGCACGGCGGAGGCGCTGGAGCACGCGGGGCGCGCGGCGGAGCT
This sequence comes from Sorangium sp. So ce176, assembly GCF_051519835.1. Taxonomy (NCBI): domain Bacteria; kingdom Pseudomonadati; phylum Myxococcota; order Polyangiales; family Polyangiaceae; genus Sorangium; species Sorangium sp. So ce176. The sequence goes on along the minus strand of NZ_CP150371.1, from coordinate 4,512,608 downwards.
GGCGGCGGCGGTTGTGACGTCGCTCGGCCACCTGGAGACGGGCGAGTCGCTCGTCTACCTGGTGCACGCCGAGGCGCTGGCGGCCTCGGGCGACGGGCGGCGGGCGCGCGCGGCGATCGCGCTCGGGCGCGACCGGCTGCTGGAGCGCGCCGGGAAGATCGCGAACCGGGCGTGGCGGGCGTGCTTCCTGGACAACGTGCCGGAGAACGCGCGCACGCTGGCGCTCGCGCGCGCGTGGCTGGGCGACTGACCGGCTCGGGGGCGTTGTGACGTTGCCCTTGTCATCGAATCGGCCCACGTTCCAGCAGCCGAGTCACGTTGTCGGGCGTGAGCGTGAAGCTGTCCTCCGGCACATGACACGCGGCGCACGAGCGGCCGTTGCTGTACGGCGAGGGCTGACCGAAGGGCTGCTCCTCCGAGAACGCGACCGACGGTTCCTCGTCAAGAGCGCCCATCGCGACCAGGGCGATGGCGCCCACGGCCAAGCGGAAAAGGCCGCTGACGAGTCGCCGGCGGCGTGAGCCGGCGAGCGGATCGAGACCTCTGCGCGGCGGATGTCGCATCGCACAGCCTCAGGCTGCGACGGGAGCGTTTCGAGCGTAGTCCGCCATCTGATCGCGCAAGGCCCTCTGGAAGGCCGGCCGCGCCTCACAGCGCTTGACGTAGGCGTCGAGCACGGGGAGCTCGGTCACCAGGTCTGTGTGCCGGAGGAACCTCAGCACGGTCGTCATCAGGATGTCCGCCGCGGTGAAGCGATCGACAAGATGGTCGCGTCCGTCGAGCCAGGCGGAGAGCGCGCCCAGCCGGACCTTCACCGCATCCACCGCCCCGGGACGCCGCAGCTTCGCCCACGGTTCTTCGCCGTGCTGCAGGTCGATCGCGAAGAGGTCCTGGATCGGCGGAGCAACCGTGTCGAGCGCGGCGAACATCCAGGCGACAGTGCTGGCGCGGCCGTATGGATCGGGGGGCATCAGCGCCTCGGAGTCCGCGGCGATGTGATGCACGATGGCGCCCGACTCGAACAGCCACCGACCCTCCGCCTCGAAGGCCGGCACCATCCCGAAGGGTTGCTTCTGACGGTACGCGTGCGAGCTCCGCTCCCCGCCATCGGCCAGCCTGACCTCGTAGGCGAGCCCGGCCTCCTCCAGCGCCCAGCGCACGCGCAAGTCGCGAACGAGCCCATGGGCGAACGGCGGGACCCAGGGCAATCCCGTGACGGTGATCTTGTCCATCTGTATTCTTTGCCTCCGTGCAGTTGCGTTCCATCGGAGAGGGCGCCGAGCCTCGGACGACCTCCGGCCGTCGCGGGCTCACGCGCCGTCCGCCGGCACCAGAGGTTTAACGCAGGGACAGCGACCCCGGGCGTAACAAGTCTGTCGCGAATCCGGTCGCGCTCCCTCGGCGCGTTCGCGCGCCCCGCGCCCCCTGAGCGCCCCGGCCAGGGACCGGTCGGTCTGCGACCCCGACCTGGTCCGGGTCGCGCCGCTGTCGATCGCCACATGTGGAATCGCGACAACACGCTGGCCCTTCCAGCGTATACATCTTGCGTCATCCAGCACGATTCCGGCGGCCGGAAGGCTGTGCCCCAGGCGAAGAAGGCGAATCCATGCACCATGGACGCGCCCCCTGAATCCGGCGCGCCCGCCGCGATCTCGCATATCACAGGGAGAGCCGTTGTCGTCCGAGGCTCGACGCACGACCCCGGCAACCTTCTTGCATCGCCGCGCCGGTCGCAGGAGGCGCAATGAAAGCTCAATCCGGAGCGGGGCTCACCACGCTCATCGCCATGATCTCGGCTATCGCCGGGTGCAACGTGCTCTCAGGCTATGACGATGTCTCGTGGGACGTGAACGAACGCTGGAAGGAGTCCCAGGAGCCAGCTCCGCCCCCCAAGATCTCCGCGGTGCCGCCTCCCCCGATCAGCGGCGGGACGCTCCTGGTGACCGCCGACAAGGCGCTCGCCGTTGCTGCGGATCCGGACCGCGACAGGATCTCCATCGTCGACCTCGCCAGCTTCGAGGTGGACGCCATCCTCCCTCTGGAGAAGGATGACGAGCCCGGGCGCGTGGCCGAGGGGGCGGCTGGCTTCGTTCATGTGGCGCTCCGCCGCGGTGGAGCGGTGGTCACCATCGATCTCGCCACCAAGGAGATGCACCGCAGGCCCGTTTGCCCCGCGCCCCGCGGGATCGCGTACGACGCCTCGACAGACCTGCTCCACGTGGCGTGCGCGGGCGGCGAGCTCGTGACGCTCTCCTCGAATGTCGCTGCCCGGCCGGTCCGCCAGCTCCGCCTCGACCGCGACCTGCGCGACGTGATCGTCGAGGGGGACTCGCTCCTCGTGAGCCGCTTCCGGTCCTCCGAGCTCCTTGTGATCGCGAAGGACGGGACGGTGGCCGAGCGCATCAGGCCGCCGGCGTACATCCCGGGCGAGCTGTACGGCATCGAGGACGACGCGCGTGAGTTCCAGCCGGGGGTGGCGTGGAGGACGGTCCCGCTGCCTGGGGGCGGCGTGGCCATGGTGCACCAGCGCAGCCTCGTCAGCCCCGTCAGCAGCACGGGGGCCGGCGTCTACTACTCGAAGAATTGCGACCGGCGCTTGGTCCATACAGCGGTGACCCTCATGCGACCGCTGCCCGGCGAGGCCCATCCGTCGAGCGCGGCGCTGTCCACGCATGGTGGTGGCAGCATCGGGATCGGGCTGCTCCCTGTCGACATCGCTGTGTCGCCGGATGAGCGCAGCGCCGCGATCTTGCAGGCGGGCAGCGGCTATGTCATCGAGGCGCCGCTCGAGTCCCTGGAGCGGAACGACGGGATCGACACCTGCACGCTCGCCCCTGACCAGCGCCTGCTCTTTGTCGGCGTCAGGAAAGAGCCCATCGCCGTCGGCTACGACGGAGAGAGAAACCTGCTCGTGCAGGTACGGGAGCCGCCGAGCATCCTGCGCCTCGCGACCCTCAGCGGCGAAGTGATCGGCGCGCTCGATCTTCCCGGTGAGAGCCGGCTCGACGATTCCCATGCCCTCTTCCATGGCGACGGCGGTGGATCCCGCGCCGTGTCCTGCGCGTCCTGCCACCCGGAGGGGCATGAAGATGGCCGGGTATGGAACTTCGAGCCCGTCGGACCGCGCCGCACGCAATCCGTCGCAGGCGGCGTCCTCGCGACGGCGCCGCTGCACTGGGACGGTGACCTGAAAGACTACTGGGGCTTCATGACGGAGGTGCTCGAGAAGCGGATGGGCCGCTCGCTTCCGGACGCCGATCACCTCCGCGCGTTCGCGGCGTGGCTCGACGCGATCAAGGCCCTGCCCCGGTCGAAGCCGGCGGACGAGGGCGCCGCGGCGCGCGGCGAGGCGCTCTTCAACGACCCGACCCTCGAGTGCGCGACGTGCCATTCCGGCGAGACGCTCACGAACAACGAGACAGTCGACGTGGGCACGGGCGGGCCCTTCCAGGTGCCCTCGCTGCGCGGGCTCGCGTGGCGCGCCCCGTACATGCACGATGGCTGCGCCGCGACGCTCCACGACCGCTTCGGCCCGTGCGGCGGAGGGGATCGACACGGCGTCACCTCGGCGCTCACGCCGGCCCAGATCGACGATCTCGTCGCGTACCTCGAGACGCTCTGACCCCGAGACCTCCCGGCTCGCGGCGAGCGCCCCCGGCGTCGCGTCCGGTCGCCGCTGGGGCTCGCCGCGTGGGGTCTGGCCAACGGGCAGGCGCCCCGCCGGCGCCGCTCAGATATTGATGCTCTGCGGGATGGCCGAGGGCAGGAGGGTCGAGTAGGCCGTGCGCTCGCCGAGGCCGTTCGCGAGGTGGATCTGCTCCTCGATGGCCTGCAGCCGCTGCTGGAAGCGCGCGAGCGCGGCGCGCGCCCGCAGATCCGTGAACTGCCCGCCGTACTGGCCGAGCACTGTGTGATAGACGGCGCCGAGCCCCCCCAGCACCGCCTGCTGCAGGATGGACTCGCCGAGCGGCGCCAGGACGTCGAGCACCTGCGTCGCCGGCGCTTGGGCGGGCGCGGGGAACGGCGCGAAGCCGGCGAGCGGGAGGGCCGGCGTGTAGCTCATGATCGTGCGCTGCGGGAAGTTCACGGCCGCGTGCTGCGCGCTGGCCGTGAAGATCACCTGGGTGAGGAGCGTGGACAGGTACCCGACCGTCTCGATCCGGGCGGCCGCGCCGGGGGCGCCCTCGCCGATGTCCTGGATGTGGCCGGCGGTCACGAGCTCCTGCACCCACGCCTGCAGCTCGTAGTCGCCCGCGACGTCCCCGTCGCTCTCGTAATAGAACCCCACGTAGTCCGAGACCCAGTCGTGAAGGGCGTTCCAGACCGCCAGGGCATCGTCGCGGTAGGGATAATCGGGGAGCGCCTCCTTCGAGTCGACCCCCAGGGCGGCGAGCGCCTGGGGGAGGAACGTCTGGTTATAACGCACCTCCTGGACGGCGCTCGCGGCGAGCGCGTTCAGCGACGCGCTCGTGCCCGAGAGCAGGAGATCCACCGGGCCGCCCGGCGTGATGAGCGACGTCTGGGCCGCGTAGTTGATGAGCAGGGTGCCCGCGAAGTGCGGCGTGAGCAGGAGGTTGAGCGGGTGCGTGGGGTCGAGCTGGCGCGCTGTCGCAAGCACGAACGGCTCGGTGAGCAGGTGGGTGAGCCCGAGATGGCTGATGAGCTCGTGGTAGTTCCCGTCGGCGATGTTGACGACGAGCTTCGCGACGCTCCAGGAGACGTCGTCGCTCGGGTAGAAGATGGGGCTCTGGGCGTCCTGGCCCGTCTGGATCGCGAGCGGCCGCAGCGAGCGACGCCCCGAGCCCGCGGCGGGCACGTAGAAAAGGGCCTTCGGGGCCCAGACGTACTTCGGTTGCGGGTCCGTGCCAGGAACGAGCTTGGTGAGCGCAGCGTAGTCGACGAGATAGATACGCCCGGCGCAGGCGGCCTCCTGGACGGTGGCGCCGGGCTCGCCCGTCACGCTGGCGAACCGCTCGTCCGTCACGGGGAACGCCGCGAGATCGGCGGGCGTCGCGCGCCGGAGGATCATCGCGTTCGGGCCGGCGACGCGCAGCGCGGCGAAGAACTCGTCCGTCTGCGAGACGCCGGCGGAGGGGGGCAGCGGGATCTTGCGGAACTGCGCGGCGTATTGCTGGACATCGTCGGCGCGCCCCTGGAGGCCCACCACCGAGAGATAGAAGTCGAGGATCCCCCTCACCAGATCGGCGAGCCACTGGCCGATGTCCCTCGCGTCCGTGACCTCGGTCCCGGCCGCTGCCCCGGTGGTCGTGGTGGGCGCCTTGAGGGGCGCCTTCAGGGGCGCCGCGGGGAACACCCTGGAGGGCTCCGTGGGGAGCACGCCCGCCTCCGGGCGGCGGACGAGCGAGAGCGGGTCGGCCGGCTGCGGGCTCTTCTGCGCGTGCGCCCTCGCCGCGAGCTTCCCGAGCTTCTCGCGCTGCTCGGACAGAAAAACGTGAAGCTCCATGGCCCGCTCCACGAGCTCGGGGTCGCTCTGAAGCACCTCCGGGTCCGGGTTCACGACCTCGCCCCTGGGCTGGGCCTCGGCCCGATCGCTGAAGCCCGATTGTCCGAGGACGACCGGGATCTGGACGTCGAAGCTGAGCGTGTTCGGCAAGAGGATGCTGACGAGGTTCTCGCCGAGCGCGATGGCGACGCCGGCGACCTGGAGCGACCACTCGAGGGAGAGATCGACCGGGATGGGCGCCGCCGCCATCGGCAGCCCGCCGACGATGGACGGATAATCGTACAGGTACCGGGTCTGCTGCTGCGCGAGCGCTTGCGCTCGCTCCTCGCGGTTCTTCGGCGTGTCGTTCTGCGGCAGGACCGGAACGTCGAACAGGCTCATGGCACCTCCTCCAGCGACTGCCGGCGAGCGTATTGCAGCTCACTCCCTGCAGTCCAGGCCTTGCGTCTACTTGACGCAACAGAGCGTCGACTGCCCCGTCGGATCCAGCGAGCCGCTGAGGCTCGTGCGCGCGGTGCACGTCGAGTTGGTCGGCTTGCCGACGAGGTGCGCCGGAGGCGAGTAGGCGTACCCGCAGTACCGGCTGCCCTGCGACATCTCCGCGTGATCGAAGCAGCTATAGTCGTTGCCGAGCTCGACCCGAACGTAATTGCAATCGCCGCCGCTCGCCGTGCAGGCGCAGGACGAGCACGTCCGGGTGTCGGTGTAGCCCCGGAACCAGTCGCTCTCGCGCCGCGCGTAGCCGCTGCAGGTGGCGCTGCCCGACACGAGCGCGCACTGCTCCGCCGGGGTGAGCTTCGGGGCGCAGACCTCGCCGGCGCCGCAGCCGGCGCCCGGGCTCGCGTGGCAGAACTTCTTCGATTCGGCCCACCGCGCCGGCGCCGGGATCGCCGTCCCGGTCGCAGTGCAGCTCTGGATCACCTCGAAGGGGCCCGCGCGAACGCCGCCCCAGCTGACAAATCCATTGTTGATCGGCGTCTCGTCGCACGGGAACCCGACCCGCTTCGCCAGGGTGCCGCCCCTGAGGCCCTCGTCCGCCTCGCACTGCGACGTCTGCGCGTAGAGGTAGAGATCCGCCGCGCAGTCGGTCGGGTTCGGCGTGCAGCCGCAGCCCTCGCACCCGCTGCCGGAGAGGCCGCGGAAGAGGAGCGTCTCGCCTGCGGTGAAGCCGTCGGGGCACGGCTCTGCCGCGTCCACGAGGGCGCCGGGCTGGAAGTTCGTGGGGGCCGTCAGGCAGACAGCGCCCTCGGCGCAGTCCGGGTCCGCGCAGTCGACGGCCTCGTCGCAGTCGTCGTCTGCGCCGTTGAAGCAGTCCTCTGCCCCCATGCACCCTGTCATGGTGCTCATGCCCATGCTCGCGCTGGAATGCGTCGTCGTCCCGGCACCAGCGTCACCGCCCGCGCCGCCCACGCCGCCCACGCCGCCCGCGCCGCCGAAGTTGCGCTCCTGGGCGCTGCAGGCCGAGAGGCCGACGAGCGCTGCGACCGCAAGCCCGCGAAAGTTCATCATGTTGCCAGGATATCCGCCTCCGGGGGCACGTGGCAGCCTCAGATGACGCGGCCGGACGCGGGCGCCCCCGGTCGGTGCGCACACATGTCAGCGCACACACATGTACCCCCTGGGCCCTGCACGGCTGCGCCTGGACGAGGGTCATGTTGACGTCCCGCCGATCCAGCGCTCGAGCGCGTGAGTGAAAGAAGCCCTATCGCCGGGCGACGCTGTGCGCGCGTCGAACGTTTCGGGCAGCGCGCTCGAGCCGTCGCCCCGGCCCTCGCCGTCGCCGCAGCCCGCCGCAGCGCCAGCGTCGAGTGGACTGCACAAGTGCCAGAGGAGCAGAAGTCGACGCGTTGTTGCACGCTCCTGCTGCAAGGAGTCGCCATCTCCGGTCTCGGAGCTCGGGGCGAAATGCATTAGGGTCGCCCGGTAGGTCGAGGTGCGGAAGGGCGCCGAGCTCCGGCGCCGAGTGGGAGCAGCGCGATGCACGAGATCAATTTTTACACGCTTCCGCGTGCCATTCAGGACGGCGTGCTCGAGGCGTTCCGCGGGCGGTTCGCGCCGGCGCCCATCGTCAGCCGGCCCGGGACTCGGCGCACCATCGTGGCCTGGCTCGCGGTCAGCGCCGCGGCGGGCCTCCTGCTGGCGGCGCTCTGCGCGGCCGGCCTCGGCGACGTCAACAGCGCCCTCGCGCTCCACCCGACGGCGGCGGCCGCCGCGTACGTGCTGCTCGCCGCGACCACCGCCCTCGGCGTGCTCCGGGCGCTCGCCTACAACGCCGTCCTCGTCACGCTGCCGTTCGCGCCCGGCCTGTTCGTCTTCCCCGCGAACCTGATCGACGCGCGCGACCACAGGCTCCGGGTCTTCTCGCTCGCGGAGCTCTCGCGCGTCTCGGCGGACCGCCGGGGCGCCGTGGTCCTCACGTTCGGCGGCACGCAGCACGCCTTTCCCCTCGAGGACCCGTCGCGCTCGGGCGAGGTGATCCGGGAGATCGAGGAGGCGTGGAGCCGCATGAGAGCGAGGCCCGACGCCGCGGAGCTGCGCCGGCTCGATCCGTTCGAGCCGCCTGCCCTCGAGAGCCCGTTCGCGTCGCCGATCCCGCTCTCGCGCGAGGTCCCGGGGTGGCAACGCCATGGATGGCTCCTCGCGTCCGCGGTCGGCGTGGCCCTCGGCCTGGGGCTCTTCTTCCTCCGCAACCGGATGAGCGACGCTCGGATGTACGCCGCGGCGCGGGCGCGCGACGACGTGGCCGCGTACCAGAGCTACATCGCGCGCGGCCGCGGCCACGGGGAGGTCGTCTCGCAGGTGCTGCTGCCGCGGGCCGAGCTGCGCCTCGCGGTGGCGAAGGGCTCGGTGGAGGCCATCGACGACTTCATCCGCGCCTACCCCAGGACGGGCATCCAGGCCGAGGTGGCCGCGGCCCGCCGCGCCGCGCTCGCCGCGGAGCTCGATCGGGCGCGGGAGGCGGGCACGCTCGCGGCGCTGCTGGCGTTCGCGGAGCGCTACCCGAAGCACGGCCTGGACAGGGAGTTCAACGACGCCAGGCACGCGATCCATGTGCGCGCGCTCGATCGGTACAGGAGCGAGATGCCCGAAGGGAGCGAGGAGAACGCGGATCTCGTGCGGCGGCTCCTCGCCTACGCGGAGCGCGTGGGGCCCAGGAGCACGCCGCAGGGCCTCCGCGGCCCGGCCGTCCAGGTCCGCTTCCGGCGGCTTCCGTCGCAGGACCTGAAGCGCGCCGACGAGCTCGTGATGAAGAGCCCGATGTTCCGCGGCGTCACGTCGCTGCCGACGCGCTACGTGGATGCGACCCGCCTCGATCCCCAGGAGGAGCGGACAGCGAAGGCGCTGGCGGAGGGGCTCGCGCGGGGGTTCGAGCCGGAGCTCGTCACCTTCGAGCCGGGCCCGCCCGTCGAGGGCTCCGCCGAGGAGCAGCTCTCCGTCACCTCCCCTTCCCTCGTGGTGAGCTATCGCGTCGAGTCGTCCGGGATCGCCTATGGCAGCAAGAAGCCGCAGATCATCATCATGGGGCTCAAGCTCTTCTTCAAGACGGAGTTCCTCTTGCCCGGAGACGCGAAGCCGCTGCTCACGAGCCACACGATCGCGCGGCGGGTCCCGGCCGGGCTCATTCAGCAGCAGCCCGCCGCCTCGCGCCCTGGGACCATCGAGGCCATCGTTTACGAGGACATGATGCGCGAAGCCTTCATCGAGCTCGGGGAGCGCTATCTCTCCATGTGGTTCCGGAAGCGCGACGAGCCCCGGTGAGGGCGGACGAGCTCCTCCGCATCCTGGTATCGTACACGACCTGCCGGAACGGGCTTCGGAGGCCCTCGGCCTGGGTGGCGCGCACTACCCCCTGTTCCCCGAGGCGGACATGGGGTATCCTCCGCGGCCGAAACCATAATCCGGCTCGTGAGTTATTGATGCAATCGAAGATGAATGTTCTGGTGTTGTGTGTTGTCGGTGCCCTGGCGATGGGGTGCAATGTCTGTGAGGATCTCGACGCACGGATGTGCGAGGATCTCGGGGCGGAGGATTGCGCCCTCTGGCGAGAGAAGGGGATGAACTTCGTCGCCCAGGCGAAGTCGAGGCCCCGCCGGATGTTGAAGGACGCGCTGTTCGGGGCCGACTCGCAGACGTGCCAGTCCGCGGGGAGCGACGCTGTGTATTCGCAGATCCTCCAGGCGACGAAGACGCAGGTGGCCGCCTACCGCAAGGCGCAGCAGGCCACAGAGGCAGCGACGAAGTAGGCGTGCGCCGGCCCGCGAACGCGCCGCCGTGAGGTGGCGGCCGTGCCCCGGGGCTCGGAGCGCGTCCGCGGGCCGGGCGGCGACGAGCCCCGGAGCGGTCCCCGTTTCCTCACCGCTCCCGAACGCCGCCGGCGTTGCCTCGCCGCCGAACGCCCGGCTGGCCGCCTTGAAACAGCGCCGCGTCGATCATCGCGCGCCGCGCGCGAGGGCGGGATGTTCCTCGGCGCGATCGAGGCGTAGGATATCCCCTTGAACCAGCCCACATCATCTGGCCCCGATCTCCTCGACGTCCTCGAGGCGCGGTTCGGCTTCCGCGAGCTCCGCCCAGGCCAGCGCGCGGTCATGGATGCCTTGCTCTCGGGCCACAGCGCGCTCGCGGTCTTCCCGACGGGCGGGGGCAAATCGCTCTGCTACCAGCTCCCCGCGCTGCTGCTCGACGGGGTCACGATCGTCATCTCTCCGCTGATCGCGCTGATGAAGGATCAGATCGATTTCCTCAGCGCGCGCGGTATCGCCGCTGTCCGGCTCGACTCGTCGCTTTCCGCCGACGACGCGGCGGAGGCGCACAGGGATCTGCGCTCGGGCAAGACGAAGCTGCTCTATGTCGCCCCCGAGCGGTTCGTGAGCGAGCGGTTCATGGCGCTGCTGAAAGAGCTCAAGATTGCCCTCTTCGCGGTGGACGAGGCCCACTGCATCTCCGAGTGGGGACACAACTTCCGCCCCGACTACCTGAGGCTCGCGGACACCGCCCGGGCGCTCGGCGTGCCGCGCGTTCTCGCGCTGACGGCCACCGCGACGCCCGGGGTCGTGCGCGACGTCTGCGCCACCTTCGGCATCCGCGAGGAGCACACGGTCATCACCGGCTTCTACCGACCGAACCTCGAGCTCCGCGCGACGGCGGTGAGCGCGCCCGCGCGCGACCGGGCCCTGATCGAGCGCCTGCGATCCCGGCCGCCCGGCTCCACCATCGTCTATGTCACGCTCCAGAAGACCGCCGAGCACGTGGCCGAGGGGCTCGCGGCTGCGGGGCTGCCGGCGCGCGCGTACCACGCCGGGATGGAGGCGGCGGAGCGCGCGCGCGTGCAGGACGACTGGATGCAGAGCGACAGCGGCATCGTTGTCGCCACCATTGCGTTCGGGATGGGGATCGACAAGCCCGACGTGCGTTATGTCGATCATTACAATCTCCCGAAGAGCCTCGAGAGCTATAGCCAGGAGATCGGCCGCGCCGGCAGGGATCAGGCGCACTCGGTGGTCGAGGTCTTCGTGTGCGGCGACGATCTGCCGGTCCTCGAGAACTTCGCCTACGGCGACACGCCGACCGAGGACGCGCTCCACGGGGTGGTGGGCGCCGTGCTCGCCGCGCCCCAGGTGGAGCTCGGCCTGCACGCGCTTGGGGCGCGCCACGACGTCCGGCCGCTCGTGCTCCGCACAGCGCTGACCTACCTCGAGCTGATGGGCGCGGTCCGGCAGCTCACGCCGTACTACGCCGGCTACGAGGTGCGGCTCCACCGCAGGCTCGAGGAGGTCATCGCGTCGGTGAAGGGCGAGCCGGCGCGGTTCCTCGAGGCGCTCTTCGGCCATGCGAAGAAGGGGCGAGTGCTGTACGCGATCGACCCGGCCGCCGCCGCCGCCGCGCTGGAGCAGCCGCGCGAGCGGGTCGTGCGCGCGCTCGAGTACCTCGAGCGGCAGGGGCTCGCGGAGCTCAAGGCGTCGGACATCCGGCACCGCTTCGTGCGCGTCGCCTCGACGGACGACGCGGGCGCCCTCGTCGGCGAGCTCCTCGCGCGCTTCGCGAAGCGCGAGGACGCCGAGATCGCGCGCGTGCGGCAGGTGATCGAGCTGCTCACCTCGGAGCGCTGTCACGCCGCCGCGCTCGCCGCGTACTTCGGCGAACGCCTCGACGCCGCGTGCGGGCGCTGCACCTTCTGCCGCACCGGCGTCGCCGTGACGCTGCCGGAGCCGGCGCACGCGCCGCCGATGCCGGCGGGGCTCGACGTCGCCGCGTTCACGGCGCTGCGCGCGGCGCACGCGGGCGCCCTGGGCCACCCTCGCCAGGCGGCGCGTTTCCTCTGCGGCCTCTCGAGCCCGGCGACCACCCAGGCCAAGCTCGCGCGCAATCCGCTCTTCGGCGTGCTCATCACGCGCCGGTTCGCCGACGTGCTCGACTGGTGCGCCGGGCTTCCCCGCCCCACCGGCGCCGCGGCGGCGCCCTGACAAGGGCCGGCGCTGCCCCCCTCCCCGCAGCGCCGCCCTTCGGTCAGCGGCACCATCGGCAAGGTGACGGGGGCGGCGACATGCGCGCTCACCCCGTCGGATCTGCCGTGCACGGCGCTCGCCGCTCCCCTCCGCGAGGCGCTCGCGCGGGCGGCAGAGCAGCGGATAACGTGGAAGGATGATGAACCATCCGCAATTCCCTCTGGTGATCGCGCTGATCCTCGCCGCCTGCGACTCCACGCCGAGCACCGGCGGCCGAGGCGGCCACGGCGGCCACGGCGGCCAAGGCGGCTCCGGGCCGGACGTGCCCTCGCCGCACGCCAGCAGCGGCGGGAACAGCGATGGCGGCGGGGGCAACGGCGATACATCGCCCCCGCCCGGCACGCTGAGCGAGCGCTACCCGGACGATGTGGGGATCGCCGGTGACCCGGCCGTGCTCTTCCACGACGACTTCGAGCAAGGCTGGGGGCGCTGGGACGGGCCCGCCGCCGACACGCGCACCCTGCGCATCGAGGCCGACGAGGCGACTGCCCACGCCGGGCAGGGCTACCTCCGATCGAGCGTGACGACCGCCGATCTGGCGGAGGAGACGTACATCTCGTCGTCCACGTGGGTCACCCACGAGCGCGCCGACACGATCTACTGGCGCTTTCACGTTCGGTTCCCCGAGCTCGCCCCGAACCCGCACCACTGGGTGCGCATGGCGGCGGGCGCCGAGGGCTGGGACGCGAGCGGCCTCGCGAACACGGTGCCACCCGGAGACGAGGGCTTCTGGTTCGACTTCGACACGAACACCGACGATGTCTTCAACTTCTACGTCTACTGGTACAAGATGCGCTCCGGCCGCTGTAACGACGGCACCGCGACGCCGGGCTGCGCGGGTGATCAGGGCACGACCTACCACTACGGAAACGGCTTCCAGCCGCCGGGGCAAGCGCCGTTCCCGCGGGACCGCTGGTTCTGCGTCGAGATGCACGCGCGCGCGAACACGGTCGGCCAGAGCGACGGCGCGCTGGCGTTCTGGATCGACGGCGTGCCGATCGGCGACTACCGCCCCGGCCACCCCGACGGCACCTGGCTCCGCGACCAGTTCCACACGGGAGGGTGCGACTTCAGCGCGTGCACGCCGCCCGTGCCGTTCGGGGGCTTCGACTTCCGCTCGAGCGGTGACGTTCGCTTCAAGAAGTTCGCGCTCGACGCCTATTACGAGCGCGACTCCGACGCGCGCCGCCGGGCGGAGATGGAAGAGCGCGGCATGACGGTCTCCGACGCGCGCACGATCCTCTACGACGACGTCGTCGTCGCGACCGAGCGCGTCGGCTGCCGCCGCTGAAGCACGCGCCTCGGCCTCTCGCGCGCAGGCGCAGGGCGGCGTCCCCTGGCGCCCCGACAGGCGCGCAGCGGAGCATCGCCCCGCGCAGGCTTTGCTCACGCCACACAGCGATGCACCCGCTGTGCGCGGCGCCGCCAGCGGATCAGTAGACGACGAGGAGCTCGCCGCCGGCCGTGGCGTTGTTGCTCTCGAGGAGCTCGGGGACTCCGCCGTGGGCGTCCACGATGGCGCCGAGCGTGTAGGTGCCCGCGAGAGCATAGACGTCGGCAGGGACGACGAGGCCCTCGCACTGGCCGACATCGAGGCCAGGCAGCCATGCGACTCCGGCGAGGACGTCGGACGTCGTGATCGTCGCGTCGGCGGACAGCCGGACCTCCACGCCGAGGGCGTAGCTCGGGGCCGTCCCCTGATTGCAGACGGTGATCGCGGCGTCGAAGTGGCTGCCCGGCGGGAGGCTCGGCGGGCCGCTCACCGCCGAGACGACGAGATCGGGGCCGTGGCCGATGGCGACAAGGTCGCCGGCGGTGGCGTTGTTGGTCTCGATGAGCTCAGCGATCCAGGCGTGCGGGTCGACGATCGCGCCCAGGTGGTAGGCGCCGTCGGGCACGTAAGCGCTCGCCGGGATGGTCACCGCCGCGCATTGGCCCGGATCCAGGGAGGGCACCGGACCGCCGCCGGCGAGGGTGTCGCCCGTCGTGACCGTCGCGTCCGCGGAGAGGCGCAGCTCCACATGGGCGCCGTAGATCGGCTGCGTGCCCTGGTTGCAGACGGTGACCTCGGCGTCGAAGCTGCCGCCGGGGAAGACGCTCGGCGGCCCGCGCACGGCGGAGACGATCAGATCCGGCTGGGTGCCGGCGGCGATCGAGCTGCCGGCCGCGGCATTGTTGGTCTCGATGAGCTCGGCGAGCGAGCCGCCCGCGTCCACGATCGCGCCGAGGTGGTAGGCGCCGTCGGGCACATGGGCGTTGCCGGGGACGGCGATGGAGGTGCATTGCCCGGGGTCCAGGCCGGGCACATGGCCGCTCCCGGCGTGGATATCCGAAGGCGCGATCGCATCGTCGCTCGACAGGAGCAGATCGACGTGGATGCCGTGGCCCGGGGTCGTCCCCTGATTGCAGACGGTGACCTCGGCGTCGAAGCCGCCGCCGGGCAGGACGCTGGGCGGTCCGCTCACGGCGGAGACGATGAGGTCCGGGCGGCTGCCAACGCCGATCAGGCCGCCTGCCGTCGCGTTGTTGGTCTCGATCAGCTCCTGCTGCCATCCGTACGGATCGAGGATCGCACCGAGGTGGTAAGCGCCGTCGGGTGCGTGGGCGCTCGCGTGGATCGTCATCGCCGTGCACTGGCCGGGCTCCAGGCTCGGCGCCTGGGCGCTGCCCGCGAGCGCGCCGCTCGTCGTGATCGTGGCGTCGGCGGACAGGCGCAGCTCCACCATGCTGGAGCCCGGGGTCGTGCCCTGGTTGCAGACGGTGACCTCGGCGTCGAAGCTGCCGCCGGGCAGGACGCTGGGCGGGCCGCTGACCATCGAGACAATCAGGTCGGGCCAGTAGCCGATTCCGATCAGCGAGCCTGCTCCGGCGTTGTTGGTCTCGATGAGCTCGTGAGCCCAGCCGTGCGGGTCGACGATCGCGCCGAGGTGGTAGGCGCCGTCGGGTACGTACGCGCTCGCCGGGATGGTCACGGTGGCGCACTGGCCCGGATCCAGGGAGGGCACCGGACCGCCGCCGGCGGGGAAGTCGGCCGCCGTGACGGTCGCGTCTGCGGAGAGACGCATCTCCACGTCGCTGCCGTGGCTCGGCTGCGTGCCCTGGTTGCAGACGGTGACCGACGCCTCGAAGCCGCCGCCGGGGAAGCGGCTCGGCGGCCCGCTCACGGCAGAGACGATCAGATCCGGCTGGTTGCCGACGCCGAGGACGCTGCCCGCCGCGGCGTTGTTTGTCTCGATGAGCTCGGTGAGCGAGCCGCCCTGGTCCACGATCGCACCGAGGTGATAGGCGCCGTCGGGCACGTAGGCGTTCGCGGGCACGGCGACGGAGGCGCACTGTCCAGGGCTCAGGCCGGGCACGGGGCCGCTCCCGGCGGGCGCGTCGAACGGCGTGATCGCCGTATCGGCCGAGAGGAACACGTCGACGCCGCCGCCGGGGCTCGAGGTGGTGCCCTGGTTGCAGACGGTGACGGAGGCGCTGAATGCTCCGCCGGGCACGAGGTTCGGCGGCCCGCTCACGGCGGAGACGATGAGGTCCGGCCGATGCCCGACGCCGAGGAGCGCGCCCGCTGCGGCGTTGTTGGCCTCGACCAGCTCTTCTTGCCAGTCGTACAGATCGACGATCGCGCCGAGGTGGTAGGCGCCGTCGGGTACGTACGCGCTCGCCGGGATGGTCAGGGAGGCGCACTGGCCGGGATCCAGGGGCGGCGCCGGGGCGCCGCCGGCGGGCGCGTCGTTCCACGTGATCAACGCGTCGCGAGACAAGCGCAGCTCCAGGGGGGCGCTGTAGCTCGGCGCCGTCCCCTGGTTGCAGACGGTGACCGTGGCATCGAAGCCGCCGCCTGGCGCGGCGCTCGCCGGAGCGCTCACGCGGGAGACGACGAGGTCCGGCCGGTGGCCGACGCCGATCAAGGCGCCGGTCGCTGTGTTGTTGTCCTCGATGAGCTCGGAGATCGCGTCGCTCGCGTCCGCGATCGCGCCCAGGTGATAGGCTCTCTCCGGCACGTAGGCGCTCGCCGGGAACGTCATTGTGGCGCACTGCCCCGGCTCCAGGGGCGGCACCGGACCGCCACCGGCGGCGACGTCTGTCGCCGCGATGATCGCGTCCGAGGAGAGGCGCAGCTCCACGTGGGCGCCGTTGCTCGGCTGCGTGCCCTGGTTGCAGACGGTGATCGACGCGTCAAACGTGCCGCCAGGCGTCGCGCTCGGCGGCGCGCTCACCGAGGACACGATGAGGTCCGGCTGGTCGCCGACGCCGATCAAGCCGCCTGCCAGGGCGTTGTTCGTCTCGACGAGCTCGAGGACCCCGTCGAAAGGATCCACGATCGCGCCCAGCGTGTACGCGCCGCTCGGTACGTAGGCGTTCGCGGCGATGGTCGCAGAGAAGCACTGTCCCGGGCTCAAGGAGGGCACATGGCTGCCGCCGATCGGGAGATCGGCGGACGTGATCGCGCCATCGGACGAGAGCAGGAGGTCGAGATCGGCGCCGTAGCTTGGCACCGTGCCCTGGTTGCAGACGGTGAACGAGGCGTCGAAGACGCCGGCGCCGGGCACGAGGCTCTTCGGCCCGCTCACTGCGAAGACGACGAGATCCGCTCGGTGGCCGACGCCGAGCGGCCCGCCCGCCCGGGCGTTGTTGGACGTGATGAGCTCGTCGTTCCACCCGTCCTCGCGCGCGACCGCGCCGAGAAAATAGACGCCTTCGGGGACGCTGGCGCTGACAGGCACGGTCACCGCGTCGCACTGGCCAGGATCCAGCCATGGAAGCGGGGCGCCGCCGACGAGCTGATCGGACGGCTCGATCGCGGCGTCCAGCGAGAGCAGCACCTCCACGGTCGGGGTCTGGCTCGCCGTCGTGCCCTGGTTGCACACAGTGACCTCCACGTCGAGGCTGCCGCCGGGCGAGGCGCTCGGCGGGCCGCTCACGGCAGAGACGATGAGATCCGGGCCGTAGGCAATGCCGATCTCGCCGCCCGAAGCCGCGTTGTTGGCCTCCGAGAGCTCGATCACATCACCGAACGAGTCCACGACGGCGCCGAGCGTGTACGCGCCGTCGGGCACGTCCGCGAGGGTCTGGACGCCGAGCTCCACGCATTCGCCGGGGTAGAGGTTCCCCAGCGAGGCGTAGCCGGTGACAGGATCCGACGGTGTGATGATGCCGTCCGCCGACAGGCTCACCTCGACGTTTGTGCCGGAGCTCACCGAATTGCCCTGGTTGCACACGGTGAGGGATGTCGTGAAATGACCGCCCGGCACGGCGCTCGGCGGCCCGCTCACGCTCGCGATCACGAGGTCGGGCTCGTCGCCCATGAGCGCCGAGGCGACGGCCCCGACAGGCGCGGGGTCGCCGGGAGCTCCGCTCCTCTCGCACCCCGCGGTCATCATCGCCAGCATGCCCACCACGAAGCACGCCCATCGCTCCAGAGAGACTCTCAGGCTGAGCATAGAGAATCAGGAGAAGCCGAAGCTCAGTCCACGTCAAGGGGTCGCGACGCCGCTGGAGCGCCGTGGGATGCCGACCTCGCGACGTCACGGCGGAGCGACGCTCGCCCCAGGAAGCCAGGAGCTGTATATTTTTCTTGGCGCTCCTGGCGGTTCAGATGACCCCACGTTCAGCCAGGGGGCACCACGACCGGTGCAGGAGAAGATTTTACTTCTTCAGCCAGGTCTGGGTCCTGCCGAGGAGGGAGATGCCCAAGAAGCCGCGCACCTTCAGCTTCTTCCCGCCCTCGATCGCCTCGAGCTCGCAGCTATAGGTCTTGCCGTTGTTCGGATCGAGGATCGTACCGTCTTCGTACTCGTCGTCATCGCGGACCATGTTCTTGATGATGACGAGCCCCACAAGGGGCTTGTTCTTGTCGGCACCCTCGCAGGCGCTGCAGACCTTCGGTTTCCCCTTCTCGTCGAGCGGCTGCTTCAGGCTCACGATCTTGCCGAAGATCTTCCCGCCCTTCTCGTAGATCTCCACCACCGACTGCTCGACCCCCTGCTCATCGATCGTCCGCCACTGGCCGATCACAGGGAGAGGGGCCGCGAGCGCGAGCGACGTGGCGAGGGAGCAACCCAGGGCGGCAGAAAGAGCCAGGAACCTCTTCATGTTGTCGAAACTCCTTTCATCGGTCGGCGAAGCCACGGCGTTCGGCCCTGGCGTGGTGCTTGATCCGCATGTCGGCGTACGCCGCCGTGTGCAGCATGCCGTGGAGGGGGGACGTGGCGCCGCGCCGTTTGTTCATCGGGCCGGAGCGAGCGGCGGCGGGAGGCAGGGCTCTGGTCCGAGGGGGAGCCGAACGGTGGACATGGCCCCTCTCGCAGCAGCCCTGCGGCGCGGTGGACGTCATTCTTCCCCCCGAGGGTACCGAGGGGGCTCTTGGAGCGCAACGGCGCCGTGCAGCGGGGCGCCGTGACGTCTGGTGGCCAGCGAACGGTTGATTCTACGGGGCTGGATCCCGCTGTGGACAAGCTGACCATGGCCCGCGCCGCGGCCGCGCGCGCGTCCGTCCTGGGCCGGTGCGATCCTGCCGACCGAGACGGTCATGTAAGGTTCTCTAGGTGAACCAGCGCGTGCAGCGGGCCGTACGGTGGGCCCGGTGAGGCTAAGCCCCGGGCCCGAGGAGCTCGCCGTGACCGATCCGTCGCCCCGGGCGGGCGTGGTCGCCTCGCTCGCCAGCACCCCGAGCCGCGCCGTCGCCCCCGGGGATGCGGTGGCGGCCCGAAGCGTCAATCGCCGATCGTATTCGCGCCGTTCAGGAGCGGTACGCCGAAGTTCGGCGTTCCGTCTGCATTCCATTCGAGCCGCTGGACGCGCGTGTGACGGTTCGGGTCGTAGAGCGGGTCCCCCGTGATCTTCTCGTAGTTCCGCGCGTGGTACACGAGCACGTCCATCGATCCATCCGCCGATGTCGTGAACGAGTTGTGGCCCGGGCCATACAGCCCGTTCGCGCTGACGAACACTGGCTCCTCGCTCTTCGTCCACGAGCTGGCGCTCAGCAGGTCGTCCGTCGCGCTCGCCGTGAGCAGGCCGAGGCAGTAGCGGGCGTCGGTCGCGCTCGCCGAGTAGCTGACGAAGACCCGCCCGTTCCGCTCGAGCACGGCAGCACCTTCGTTGACAGCGAACCCCGCCGTCTCCCAGGCGTGCTCGGGTCTGGCGATCCGCACGTTGGGGCTGGCCAGCGTCCACGGGTTCACCATGGCCGCGATGAACAGGCTGCTGTTGTCGCCCGCGACGCCGGGGTCCTCCTGCGCCCACACGAGATAGCGCTTGCCGCCGTGCTCGAACGTCGTCGCGTCGAGCGCGAAGGTGTCCGAGTCCGTCACGATCTGCCCTCGCTCCGTCCACCCGCCATCCATCGGGTTGGCCGATGAGCTCTCGAGCGCGTACATGCGAATGGCCCAGATGTCGGTCGAGCTCCCGGCGGCGAAGTAGATGTACCACTTGCCGTCGATGAAATGCAGCTCTGGCGCCCAGATGTGCGCCGCCATCGGGCCTGTCGCGTGCTTCGTCCAGACGACCTTCGGGGTCGCGCTGGCCAGGCCTCGGATCGTCGTCGCGCGCCTGATCTCGATGCGATCGTACGTCGGCACGCTCGCGGTGAAGTAGTAGTAACCGTCCGTATGCCGCTTGATGTGGGGATCAGCGCGCTGCGAGACCAGATAGCCGAGCGGCTCGAGCGCGAACGACGCCCCCGAGCTCGTGGCCGCCGTGCCGTCGAGCACGTGCGCGTGGATCTGGTAGTTCAGGTGCCGGAGATAACGTGTCTCGTCTGAGTACCACTGCAGCGAGACCATCGTCGGATCGCCGTTCAGCGCGGGCACGATCCGGAACGTGGCGTCCCTCCGGAACGTGGTGGTATCCGTGAACACGTCGATCCACAGAAGGTGACTCCTCTCTTCGGGTGGCGTCTGCCAGAGCCCGCCGGCCCGGTTGGACGTCTCATTCTGCATCGGGTACCGGGTCGAGCTCGCGCTGTCGACGTGCAGGTAGCGATCGCCGAAGCTCACAGACGCGAACGACACTAGCGTCGGATCATCCGGGTTCGCGAGGCCGGGCACCACCTTCCACTGGAAGTCGGCAGGGACCTGGTTGTTCGCCCTGTCGTCCAGGTTGGTGATCATCGCGTGATAGTAGGAGTGCGCGACGTAGAACGGGGCGCCCTCCGTGTGCGTCGTGCGAAGTTGGTACCCCCCTCCGACGTCGTCGTCGAGGTTGGAGAGCTCGAGGACAGCGGGGGCGGCGAGGGCCGCATACGCGGCGTCCTCGCTGGCCGGTGAGCCGAAGACGACGCGTACGGGCTGCGCTCCGTCGGTCTGCCAGTCATCGACGCTGCTCAAGGTCACTGTCTGCGCCGCGCTCCAGTTCGCCTCCGTGAACGTCAGCTCCGCGTGGCTCAGCGTCGCCTCGGTCGTGTCGCTGACGCTGAGCGCGATCGTCACGGGCGCGCTCGGCTGCGACGCGAGGCGCACGGTGAACGTCACGGGCGCGCCGCGCTCGGCGAGGATCCCCGACGGCTCGCTGACGACGATCGCTGCCGTCCGTGGACCGTCGTCGTCCGTGTTCGTGATGTCAGCGGACTCCGCGACGAGGCCGTCGCATGCTGGGTCTGCAGAGACCGAGGGCCCGAAGCGGACGCGGAAGATCTGATCCCCGTCGCGCTCCGCGTCGTCCACGCCCGTGACCGTGATCTCTCGAGGGACGCGCCAGTCCTCCGCCGTGAAGGAGATTGTCGCCGGTGAGACCGAGCCTTCGGTCGCATCCGAGCTCGAGACAGGCACCATGACAGGCTCGCTCGGCGCGGCGTCGAGCGCCACGCGCACGGTCGCCCGCCCGCCGGGCTCCGAGGTGCTGAGCGCTGCGCCCGCCGTCACGATCCGCAATGAGTTGGTCGACGCGTCCGGGGCATCGGCCGAGGGCTCATCCGAGCACCCGACCACCACGAGCAATGCGGCGAAGGCGCGAGCTGCCGCCGCGAGCGCGACGCGTGGCGCAGCGAGGGAAGTGCGCTCTGGGCGGGGAGATTTCGGTGCGCTCATGATAAGGGGAGACTCCAACCATCCATGAGAAATGTCAAGACGAGGCCTGGTCTACATGCGGCCCCTTCGACGCATAGATCGGTTATCGATGGAGCGTCGAGTGTGACGGCCTCGAAGGACACGAGATCCGGATCGCTCGTGTCGGCGGGCCCGGGGGCGGCAGGTGCCGCGGCTCCGGCAGGATGCTCAGTAGTGGGCGATGAGCGCGTCGAGCTCCGCCTGCGTGACCCGGACCGCGTTCGCGTGGCGCACGTCGGACGGAAAGCGGTACTCCGCGCTCGGGAGCTCCGTCCAGGAGCCCGGATCCGAGTCGAGATCCGTCGTGCTCCAGCACCCGAACACACCGCCGTTCAGGTAATAGTCGGCGAACATGTACCATCGATTCTGCCGCGGATCCTTGATGACGAAGGGCCCCTCCGTCGCTCGTCTCCTGCTCTGGGCCGACCCGCGCGTGATGTAGTCTGGACTCCATCGCGTGAACGTCGCCGGATCGAGCGCGAGCGTCGGGGAGCGCGCGATCTGGATGTCCTTGCCCGATCCGGTGAGCGCGCTCCCGCTGCTGTCCGTCTCGTCCTTGAAGAAGAGGTAGTTGCGGTCATTCCATTGCGTGATCGTCGCGTCGATGACGCTGTAGCCCGGATCGAAGAGCACGTCGGGTGTCGGGTTGACGATGGTGGCGAAGTCCTCGGTGTAGCTGACGTAGATGCGGTTCGCGCCCGTCGTGTCGTTTCCGGACCAGATGATCGCATAGAGCTTACGATCGGGGTCGTAGTAAGCCTCCGGGGCCCAGGCGTGCATCGGGGTGGCCCCGGGGCCCGGGAGGTTCGTGAGCGTGATCAGCCGGGGGTTCGTGAAGGTGATGAGGTCGGTCGAGTCCGCCACGAAGATCTTAGAGCTCGGATGGTTCCAGTAGTTCGAGTCGTTTACCGAGAGCGTCCAGTCCGTGGCGATATAGACGTACGTTCCATCGTTCTTGCGGAACAGGAACGGATCTCGGATGTGATTCGTCCCCATCCCGGAGAGCTGGTACGCAGGCTGTCCATTGGCGAGGGTCGACCAGCGAAGCCCGTCGGTGCTGTAGGCGAGATGCAGCGAGTCGCTCGGCACGTCCTGGTGCGGCCCGAAGTAGCTCAGCACCCAGGCACCCGGGGAGCAGCTGCTTGCGTTCACCGAGGCCGTGTGCTCGCCGTTCGTGCACTTGATGCAGCTGCGGTCCGCGGTGCTGCTCCCCTCCGTGCCGACGCGCTCCCCTGGCACGCAGTCGGTCCACGCGACGCATGTCGTTGCGGGATCGGCGTCGTCGTCCCAGGCGCCGTCCGCGCAATCGACAGGCGCGGCGGTCCCACCTGCGCAGTACGTGCCCGGCGAGCAGGCGTCACACGGCGCGGGCGCGGCGCTCGTCCCCGGCGCGGTCCGGCTCGTCCCGGGCGCGCAGGGCGTTTGCATCCTGCAGCTCGGCGCGTTCATCGTGTCGCTGAAGGTGTCCTCCGGGCACGCCGTGCACCGCCGGTCCGCCGCAGGCGAGCCCTCGGCGCTCACGAAGGTGCCTGCGGTGCAGCCTGTCCACGCGACGCAGCTCGTCGCCCTGTCGCCGTCGTGATCCCAGGTGCCCTCGGAGCACGCGGGGGCCTCGGCATCGGGTCCTGCGTCTCCGCCGGTCGCCGTCCCCGGGTCGCTGCACCCGGAAATCCATGAGAGCGCCACCAGGAATCGTGCTCTCGAGCTGCTTCCTGAACGTGCCATCTCGCTCCTCGGTTTCGCACGTGGTGAATGCGCCGATGGGCGCGCGGGACAGTGAGTCACGCACCTTCTGTCCGCGATGACGAGGCGAGCGGAGCCGTGCCAGGATCGATCCCGAAGACAAGCGCCCTGCGCGCACGACGGCCTGTCCTGGTCAAAGCGAAAGGGGCGTTCGAGGGCAATTGTGAACGTTCACAACGGCGGCGTCAACCGAAATGGCCCGGCGACGGGCTCACGGCCGCTTGCTTCCCGGCGGAGCTGTCGGGCTTCGCAACCCGTTGAATCCAGGAAACTTTCAACCCATTCGGCGCGCTAGGATCGCCGCGCCGAACGGACGAGGTGCATCGCCATCCCGACCGCTGTCGTGAGCCACGCGCCGAGCGCCACGTACACGAAGCGGCGCGAGATCTCGACGAGGTACGGCGCGTCGACGGCGGTGGAGAGGCGCGCCGTGCACACCGTGTACATGCCGAGGGGGAACACCGCACCCCAGTACAGCGGATCGTACCGCAGCGGGAAGCGGCTGTAGACGTGACGCCAGACGCCGAGGATCACCAGCATCGGGATCCACCAGGTCGCGGCGGCCCACCAGAACAAGGTCATGCCGCGGAGGAACGACAGGAGCTGTTCGAGCACCGGCGAGTGCGGCGCCGCCGCGATCAGCGTCGCCCCGGCGAGCGCCGAGATCGCGGCCGCTCCCATGTTGATCCAGTAGGGCGGCGCCAGATCCGACGGGCTCATCGTGAAGAACGCATAACGGTAGAAGATGAGCCCGATGATCCAGAGATAGAGCATCCCGCCGCCGAGCCACATGGCGAGGCAGAAGAGCAGGACGGGCGGCGCGGCGTCGCCGAGCCGCGCCGCGAGCTGCGTACCGAGCACGCTGACCGACTGCGCGGCGACCACAGCGATCAGCCAGCCGCCGTTGATGCCCTGAGCGAGCGCCGGCTTCTCGAGCTTGACGAAGAGGATGGTGAAGACGGCGTAGGTAAGGACGCCCCAGAGGGCGATCCCGACGACCCACAGGACGAACGCCGCACGGTAAGCGTCCCCGACCAGCAGGCACTGGGTGCCGAGCACGCAGGTCGCCGCCACGGCCGTGAAGAAGCCGACCGAGCGGCCGTGATCGAGGATGTCCGCGAGGACCCGGTCCCGGTGGAGGACGAGGCGCGCGATCGCGAGCGCCCAGAGGGCCGGGTAGAACAGCAGGTTGAGCCCGAAGAGCGCCTTCGCCACGGCGCCGAGCCCGACGACGTGGCACGCCAGCGACACGATGCCGGTCGCCATGACGAGCGCGAAGTACGCCGGGTGCATCCCGGCGAGGCCGCCAGGCGACGCCGTCATAGACACCCGAGATAGCGGAGGAGCCCCGGGTTGAGCGCGAGGCACGCGGCGCTGGCGCCGAGCGCCGGCCAGACCACCCCGTCATCTCCCCCGAGGAAGGCGTTCATCGTCGCCGTGAGCAGCCAGAGCTGCAGGGCGATCAGGATCAGCAGCATGCACAGCACGCCGTGGACGATCGTGGTCCGCTGCGCGCGCGCCCAATGGCGTTCCGGCCGCCGCTTCATACAGTCCTCTCGTGCACGCCGATCGCGAACACCTCGCCGCCGTCGATCTCGAGCTCGATCCGCGGCAGCGGTCGCGTCGGCGGCCCTGCGATGTTCTTCCCGGTCGCGAGGACCAGCGGCAGGATGTCTTCGGCGAACTGCTGCACCGCCGCCGCGCCGTCGTCGATCATGCGGCGGCGGAAGGCGAGCATGACCCCGATCATCGCGGCGAGCGACGCGGTGAAGACCGTCGCCCAGAGGACCGCGTGCAGCACGTGTGATCGGGATCCCATGGCGGCGCATCTTGGCAGGTTTCGGGGTCGAGCGGTGCGCGAGGAGGGTCTCGTGTGCGCGGTCGGCGCCTGGGCGAGCTCGTCGGCGCGCGCGGAAGGCGCCGCAACGAGATCGTCGGCGCGCGCGATGCGCTCCAGCGCAGGCGACGTCCGAGGTACGCTCACCTCCCCATGAGCCTCCTCCTCTCGATGACCTCTTGCCCCAACTGCGGGGCGCCGCTCTCCGTCGCGCCGGGGCAGCGCCACGTCATCTGCATCTTCTGCAACACGAACCTCTTCGTCGAGCGGCCCGCCACCGGCGCTCCCGTCGCGCAGATCAGGGCTCAGACCGCCTCGAAGGACGACATCGAGCGCGTCAAGCAGCTGCTCGTCGACGGCAAGCGCGACGAGGCCGTCGACCACTACGCGCGGGCAGCGTCGGTGTCCAGAGACGAGGCCGAGCAAGCCGTGGCGAACGTGTTCCTCTCGGCCTACTGGACGCTCGTCCGTCACCTGCCGATCAACGGCTTCGGCTTCTTCCTCTACGCGGTCTTCGTCTTCGGGGGCGCCGGGCTCGCCGCCTGGGCCGCGACCCAGGCCGTCGAGTCGCCGGCGTACCTGATCCTCGTCGCGGCGGGGGGCCTCTTCGCGATGCTGCAGCTCGTACGGTTCCTGCGGCACCTTGCCTCCACCCTGGTAGCGTCGTTCGGCTCCCTCGGCCGCGGGCGTGTCCTCCGTTGCTCGGTGGTGCGGGAGTTCGTGAAGCAAAAGGGCTTCTTCGTCGTTGTCGTCTTCGAGGTCGTCCCCGACGACGGCAGTCCGGCCTTCGTCGACCAGGAGACCCTCTTCGTCGGCGAGGAGGCGCTCCGGAAGCTATCGCCGGGCAACGTCGTCGGCGTGCGCTTCGATGGCCGTCGCCAGCACGTCTTCCCGACCAGGCCCGTCACCGTGCTGGCGACCGCTGTCTGACGCGGGAGCCCGGGCCGCGCGAGGGCGTGGAGGGGCGGAGCAACCGCCCCAGACCACCGAGATCGGTCCTGGAGGGGCGGTCCAACCGCCCTCCTCGCGCCGTTCCCGGTCCTCGCGCGCTGTCGAGGTGCCTTCGATTCCCTGTGCGTCGAGGCCGACCTGACCCAGGTCGGGTCGCCGGCACAGCGCCGTCGCGCCAGCGCGTGGGGTAGAATCGGTCCATGACCGTCATCCACTTCTATCGGGCCGGCGACGCCTACGGCTTCTTCTCCAACTTCTCGCGCCATCCGGTCACGCTGAAAGGCAAGGTGTGGCCCACGAGCGAGCACTACTTCCAGGCCCAGAAGTTCCCCGACACCCACCACGAGGAGGAGATCCGCAACGCCCCCGGCCCCGGTGAGGCGGCCCGCATGGGTCGACAGCGGAGCCGCCCGCTGCGCCCCGACTGGGAGCAGGTGAAGGACGACATCATGCGCGAGGTGGTGCGGGCAAAGTTCACCCAGCACGAGGAGCTCAAGCGCGCCCTGCTCGACACCGGGGACGCCGAGCTTGTCGAGCACACAACGAACGACGCCTACTGGGCCGACGGCGGCGACGGGAGCGGGGTGAACATGCTGGGAAAGATCTTGATGGAGATCCGCGAGGAGCTGCGCCGCTGACGCTCGACAGCGCCTCTTTCTCGGCAGCCCCGGGTCTCCGGCGGCGGGCAGGAGGAGCGCGCGTACACCGGGGCACGCGGAGCCCCGTGGAGCCGTGCTTTGACGGAGACGCGAGGGCTCGTCGGGTGTACCAGGACGCCCGCGCATGAGGAGAGCATCCATGTCGAGGCGCCTGTCCTTACCCAGAGTCCTCACCGCGGCCGGGCTGGTCGCGCTCGCGTCCTGCGGAGGTACCACCGCGGCGACGCCGCCGTCGCAGTCGGCCGCGCCCGCGGGGACCGCGGCGACTGCGCCGCCGACAGCCCCCGCGATGCCGCGGAGCGTGGAGTCGCTCGTCGACGTCGTCCCGAGCGACGCGGTGCTCGTCGCGAGCCTCCCGCAGGCGGGCGCGCTCCTCGCGGGCGCGCCGGCGGTCCAGGAGGCGCTCGTCGAGGAGCTCGCGGCGATCCTGGCGCGCCAGCCCGGCGTGAGCCCGGACCTCGCCCGCGCCGTCGTGGCGTCGCTCGACGGCGCCATGGTGTTCGTCGGCGGCGAGGCGTCCCATGGCGGCGCCGTGGGGGCGCTGCTCGGGCACGGCTGCGCGGCGGCGCGATTCAGCGACAGAGCGCCGGTCGAGCGCCTGCTGAACGGGCTGCCGCGGGAGACCGGCGAGGGCGGCGCGTTCGCGCTCCGGGACGACAAGGACAGGGTGTTCGCGCACGGCGCGTGGCTCGCGGAGGCGCAGGTCGCCCTCCTCTGCGCCCGGCCAGAGCCGCTGGCGAGGGCCTTGCGCGTCGCGAGGCAGCGCGAGGCGTCGTTCAGGAGCTCCGCGCTCTTCCAGGCCGAGCGCGCCAAGGATCCGTGGCTCGCGCTCGACCTCCACCGCATGAGCAGCGGCGACGCCACCGCACCCGAGCCCGGCTCACGGCTCTTCATGGCGCTGCCGATGAGCCAGGACACGCCCGGCCTCCGCGTGGAGCTCGCGGCCCTCGGACCGGAGTATCCCCGCCTCGGCACCGTGCTCGCGGCGACGGACCACGGAGCCATGGCGAAGCTGCCCTCGGGTGCCCTGGCGGCGCTCGGGCTCTCCTTCCAGCGATCGCCCGGAAAGACAGTGAGCGACGTCCTCGGCGCCTTCAACGGGCTCGCCGGCGGGCCCGTCGCGGCCGCCGCCGCGGGCGCCCTCGCCGAGGTCGGGCTCGAGCTCGGCGACGTGGACAGGGCGCTCGGCGGCGAGGCCGCGATCGGGATGTACCGCGATCCCAAGCACAAGCTCGCCTTCGCGGACGGCGGGCGCGACGACGCGCTCCGGCACAACGCCGTGCTGATCGCGATCGCGGCCGCGGATGCGGCGGCGCAGAAGAAGGTGTTCGACGCGGTCGCCGCGCACATGAAGCGGACCTCGAAGAAGGTCCGGACCAGGCCGGGATGGGTGGCGGACGATCTCGACGACCACAACGAGCTGAGGGCCGAGTCGAGGCAAGGCTTCGTGCTGATCGGCGCGGGCGACCGGAAGTTCCTCGCTCAGGTCGCCGCGCGCTTCGGAAAGGAGAAGGAATCGCTGGCCGCGAGCCCGTCGTTCGCGGAGGCGCGGGCGCGCGCGAAGGCGCCCTCGCACCTGGAGATGTACATCGATCGTCAGACCTTCGCGGGCCTGCTCGAAGGGGCCGCGGCGGCGAGCTTCGGGGTCCTCGGCGCCTCGCCGACGCTGCTCTCCGTGACGCTCGCGCCGAGCGACCGCGGGCTCGAGCTCGCGCTCGGCGGCCAGGGCGGCGTCGAGATCCTCGGCACGAGCGCCGCGCTCGCCGTCTACGGCGTCCGGCGTTACCTCGCCTCCGCGAAGACGGCGGAGGCGAAGAACACGATCGGGGTGATCGCCCGCAGCGCGGTGGGGGCGTTCGAGCGCGCGGCGAGCTCGCAGAAGAGCGTGCCGCCGTCGTCGCGCCACCTCTGCAAGTCGGCCGCCCCGGTCCCCGCCGCCGTGCCGCGGGGGACCCGCTACACGCCGTCCTCGAGCCCCGGACAGGACTTCAACCAGGGCGACGACACCTCGGGGTGGCGGTGCCTGCAGTTCAACCTGACGATGCGGGCCTACTACCAGTACGACTATCGCGCCGGATCGGGCTACAAGGGTCCGGCGCGCGGCGGGCCCGATCCGGGCAAGGACGGCTTCGAGGTCTCCGCGGAGGGGGATCTCGACGGCGACGGGACGACGAGCCTGTTCACGAGGACCGGGAAGATCGTCAACGGGAAGCTCGTGCTGAACCCGGAGGTCTTCATCGCGGACGGGATGGAGTAGAGCGCCGGAGGACAGACGGCGCTCCCCTCACCGCTCCCGCGGCGTCACAACGCGCAGGGAGGCGCGCGCCTCGCCGATGCGCACCAGGATATCGCCCTCGCCCCAGCGCTCGTGGAGAGGGTAGGCGCGCATGACGGTGCCATTGCCCAGAAAGCCGCTGCACATGGCCGCCATGTGGCCGCAGCGCGGCGGCTTGACGATCAGGAAGTCGGGGTGGCTCCAGGCCACTGCGGGAGAACCGCGCGACGCCGGGCGGGAGGTGAAGCCGGAGCATGAGCACAACCTACCATGAGGGGGCTTTGCTCGATGGGTGCATCTCTCAAGAGGATGACGGAGCACTCGCGGTGATGGCATTCGCCACCACGCCCTCCCCTCCCCCTCCCCGTCTGCCCCCTCCCCGTCTGCCCCCTCCCCGTCTGCCCTCTCCCGTCCGCCCTCTCCCGTCCGCCCTCTCCCGTCTGCCCTCTTCGTGCGCGTGCGCGTGCCCGTCCTCGGTCGTGCTGCTCCACGGCTCACGATGACGGAAGACGGGATGGATCGGGAACGCGCACGCGCACGCGCACGACAGACGCGCACGGGGACGGGAGTCGGGAGACGGGAGAAGGCAGACGGGAGCGGGCAGACGAGATGAAACGAAACGAAACGAAACGAAACGAAACGGCAGACGAATGAGTAGGAGGGTACTGCCGCTCCGGCCTGGTTCGCCAGCGGCGGCGCCTCGACTCAGAAATCCGCCACGCTGAACATCCGCGCGGACACCGATCCATCCGGTCCGCTGCTGGTGGGGTGCGTCTCGGCGACCCCGCTGATCACGCCGTCGACAGCGCTGCTGCTCAGCGTACCGTTCAGGTAGACGATCACCTTCCTGAACTCCGCGGGATCCACCTCGGTGACCTCGTACGTCCCCTGAAGCGCGTCGAGATCGATCCGGTGGGTGAAGCTCGCCGAGTCGGCCTGCAGCGCCCTGAGCGTGACCGTGAACGTCTCGTCGAACGCGCCGTCCTCCGTCGAGAAGGCCAGCGGGACCTCGATCTGCAGGTGATCGGCGCAGTCCACGGCGAGCGCCAGCTCGGCGCCGCCCGATCCGCTGCTCGGCGGCGTCGTGGACCGGACGAAGCGCGCGGAGACGATCTCGCCCAGCGACAGCGTCGCGGTGGTGCTGCCTCCCTTCGCCCACGTGAGCGGGGCGGAGCGCTCGCCGGACAGCGAGGTCACCACGTCCTGCGCCGAGAAGCCCAGCGCGGTCTCCGCGTCGGCGGCGATGGCCTCCGCCTCCTCGTGGCACGCCCCCTCGCCCGCCTGAACTCCGCCGATCTGGCCGCTCTGGGGGCTGCCCCCGCCGCACCCGAAGAGCC
The DNA here is from genome assembly GCF_051519835.1 of Sorangium sp. So ce176. Taxonomy (NCBI): domain Bacteria; kingdom Pseudomonadati; phylum Myxococcota; order Polyangiales; family Polyangiaceae; genus Sorangium; species Sorangium sp. So ce176. Next base: position 4,482,798 of record NZ_CP150371.1, on the reverse strand, counting down.
CGGCGCTCATCACCGCCGCGACCGCCCAAGAAAGCCAACCCCGCTCGCTCATGATCAAGACCTCCTGCGGCCTACCTTGCGTTCGCCCCTCGAGCGGCGCCAGGGCAGCTTCGCACATTCCATACCGCAACAAGGCCTGTGGATGTGCGAACCTGCGAGACATGGATCACGAATCCCTCGCGCAGGAGCTGATCCGCGCCCTCCGCGGCCGGCGCTCGCAGCGCGCCTTCAGCCGGCGGCTCGGCTTCCGCACCAACGTCGTCTACACGTGGGAGTCCGGCCGGCGATGGCCCACCGCGGCCACGTTCCTCGCGGCGGCGCGGCGCGCCGGCGTCGACGTCGCCGGGGCGGTCGGGCGCTTCTTCCCGTCGCTGCCGGCGTGGCTCGCGCACACCGACCCGGCGTCGGCCGAGGGCGTCGCGGCGCTCCTGAGCGAGATGCGCGGGATGTCGCCCATCGTCGACGTGGCGCGGCGCGCAGGCAGGAGCCGGTACGCTGTCGCGCGCTGGCTCTCGGGCGAGGCCGAGCCGCGGCTGCCGGACTTCCTGAGGATGATCGAGGCGTGCTCGCTGCGCCTTCTCGACTTCGTTGCGCTGTTCGCGGACCCGACGGCGCTCCCCGCGGCGAGCGCGGCGTGGCGCACGCTGGAGGCGCAGCGCCGCGCCGTCTACGAGGAGCCGCTGCTGCCGGCCATCCTGCTCGCCCTGGAGATGCCGTCGTACCGGGCGCTGCCGCGGCACGAGCCGGGGTGGATCGCGCGGCGGCTCGGGTTCCCCGTCGAGGACGAGGCGCGCTGCCTGGAGCGGCTCGCCGAGGCCGGCCAGATCCGCAAGAGCCGCGGGCGGTGGAGCGTCGCGCCGATCCGGACCGTGGACACGCGCGCCGACCCGGACGCCGAGCACCGGCTCAAGTGCTTCTGGGCCGGCGTCGGGCTGGAGCGGCTCTCGCGCAAGGCGGAGGGGCGCTTCTCGTTCAACGTCTTCACGGTCTCCGAGGCCGACCTCGCGAAGCTGTCAGAGCTCCACGTGAGCTATTACCAGAACATGCGCGCGGTGATCGCCGAGTCATGGCCACCCGAGCGCGTGGTCGCCGTGAACCTGCAGCTCTTCCCGCTGGACGGGGAATGAGCCGCTCGCGGCGATGCGGGGATGCGGCGATCCCGCCGTCCCCCAATCGGGCGACCCCGCGGTTCGCACGAACCGCCCGATTCACAGCATCGCGAACGCCCGGACCGGGAATGTACCGAAGGCGCGGACCTTCACCGGGACGGCGAAGAGGCGGGCTCCGGCGGCGGGGAGCTGGTCGAGGGAGGTCATGTGCTCGCAGATCGGGATGTCCGCGCCGAGCAAGATCGAGTGGACCGGCCGCGTGGGGTCGGCGGTATCGTCGATGTTGTAGGTATCGACGCCCACGAACGCGACCCCCGCGCCGGCCAGGAGCCGCGCCGCGTCCCGCGTGAGGAACGGGTGGCCCTCGAAATAGCGATCCGTGCGCCAGTGCGCGCTCCAGCCGGTGCGCACGAGGACGGCCTTCCCGGCGAGGTCGAGCCCGTCGAACGCGTCCGCGTCGATCGCCCGCGCGGACCGGTCCCGCGCCTCGACGACAACGCTCTCCAGATCGGCGAGCGACTCGAGCCGCAGGTCTGCGAGATCCTTTCCGTCCGCATAGCGATGGAACGGGCTGTCCAGGTACGTCCCCGTGTTGGCGACCATGTCGATGCGGCCGATGTGGAATTCGACACCTTCCGCGTACACAGCGCGCGACTGCTCGCGCGAGAGGAAATCGCAGATCACGGGAGCCGGCACACCCCTGTACGTCGTCATGCCGTGCTCGACGGTGTGGCTCAGCTCGACGAGGCGTCGTGATAGAGGGGTGGTCACGGTCCGCTCCTTGGAGGGGCTCGAAGCGACCGAGCCTCCGGCGCCCGGTCCGATCCGGGGCCGCCGCCAGTTTCGCTGTACGGCGCGAGGAGGTCCAGAAATCGGGTAAGTTGACATGCTCGCACATCCACCGATAGAGTGTGAAATCGGGGATGGAGCCCTCGACCGAGGCACCTTGGGGCGGGCGCCTTGCGGTGACGCCCCGGCGGAGGCCGGGTCGGACGTGTTTCCATTGCAATGGATCATCGCAGGGGAGTCGGAATCGCGCGTGTGGAGAACCTTATGCCTGGGATGAATCGATCCATTCCACGTCGCGCTTTCCTCCTGTCGGCGCTGGTGCTGTCCGCCGGCGGCGCGGCGGGCTGCTCGTCCAAGGAGAAGGCGGAGGCCACCCAGGTCGCCCCGGACCGGGGGGCGCAGGCGTCCACACCGGCGCCCCTGCCGGCGGAGAAGCCCCCGAACGGCCCCGCGATGGTCACGATCGCCAGGGAGCAGCAGGCCACCTGGGTGCGCAATTTCAATCCCCTGCTCCCGGAGGGAAACTCGCGATTCCCGACCGTCGCCGGCATCTACGAGCCGCTCCTCATCTACAACACGATGAGGAACGAGTACACGCCGTGGCTCGCGACGAAGCACGCGTGGAGCGAGGGCAACAAGAAGCTCACGTTCACGATCCGATCCGGGGTCAAGTGGTCGGACGGGCATCCGTTCACGGCGAGGGACGTGTCGTTCACGTTCGCGCTCCTCAGGAAGCACCCGGCGCTCGATCTCTCGGGGATATGGAAGTTCCTCGGCGGCGTCACGGCCGAGAGCGAGAACGTCGTCGAGTTCACGCTGAAGCGGCCCTATGTCCCGGGCCTCAGCTACATCGGCCATCAGCCGATCGTGCCGGAGCACAAGTGGAAGGACGTCGCCGACCCGGTGACGTACGCGAACGAGAACCCCGTGGCCACGGGGCCGTTCACCGAGGTGAAGACGTTCCAGAACCAGGTGTACGAGCTCGGCAAGAACCCGAAGTACTGGCAAGAGGGCAAGCCGGCGGTCGAGGGGCTACGCTTCCCGGCGTACCCGGGCAACGATCAGGTCATGCTGGCGCTCATCAACGGCGAGATCGACTGGGCGGGCGCCTTCGTGCCCGACATCGAGCGGGTCTTCGTCGAGAAGGATCCTGCGAACCATCATTACTGGTTCCCGCTCGTCGGCGGCACGGCCACGCTGTACCCGAACTCCACGAGGAAGCCGTTCGACGACGTGCGCGTGCGCAAGGCGATCAGCATGGCGATCGACAGGGAGCAGATCGTCAGGATCGCGGCCGACAACTACACGCACGCCGCGGACGCGACGGGGCTGGACGACTCCTACGAGCGCTTCCGCAACCAGAAGGCGGTGGAGGCGGGCGACTGGGTGAGGCTCGACGTGCAGAGGGCGAATCAGATCCTCGACGAGGCGGGCTACCCGAGGGCCGCGGACGGGATCCGGACGAGGAACGGCAAGCCGCTGCGCTTCGAGATCAACGTGGTGAGCGGCTGGTCGGACTGGGTCCGCGCGGTCCAGATCGTCACGCAGAACCTGCAGAGCGTGGGCATCGACGCGTCGATGCGGACGTACGACTTCAGCGCGTTCCACGAGGCGCTGCAGAAGGGCACGTTCGATATGTCGATGGGCTGGACCACGGTGGAGCCCACACCATACAACTTCTACCGCGATCTCATGAGCGCGGAGCTCGTGAAGCCTGTCGGCGAGATGTCCGCGCGCAACTGGCACCGCTTCGGCGCGAAGGAGGCCGACACGCTGTTCCACGCGTTCGAGTCGGCGACGGATCCCGCCGAGCAGAAGCGCATCCTGGACGCGCTGCAGATGATCTTCGTGCAGACCGCGCCGGTGATACCGCTCTTCATCAACCCGTCCTGGGGCGAGTACAGCACGAAGCGGTTCACGGGGTTCCCCACCCTGCGGAACCCGTACGCCAAGCTGACGCCGAACAACCCGCCGGAGTACCTGCTCGTCCTTGTCGAGCTCCGGCCGAGGTGAGCTCCCTGCGGGCGCCGGTCTCGCGACCTGGGCGGCTCACCCGGAGATCACAGCCGCGTGATCACGAGACCGTCGCTCTGCACCGAGATGCGGGCGGGCTTGCCGCGGTGCTCGTCGGGGATCTCGTCGGCCATGAGGTAGCGGCCGGCGATCGAGACGAACTCCGCCTCGAGGCTCATGCAGAAGATGCTCGCGTCCGCGTTGTTGTGGGCGCCGGCCATGGCGCGGCCGCGGAGGGGGGCGTAGACGTGGATGTTGTCGTTGGCGATGAGCTCCGCGCCGGAGCTGACCGGCGAGAGGACCACGAGGTCGCCGTGGGGCACATAGATGACCTGCCCGCTGCGCACCGGGTGCCGGACGGTGAGCCCGGCGGGCGGCGGCTCGGCCGCGTCGGGCGGCGGCGCGGCCTCGCGCGGGCGCCGGGCGGGCGCGGCCGGGCCGCGATCCGCGGCGGCCCCGGTCGATCCGCGCTCCGCGGCCGCGGGCGCCACGGCCACGGGCGCCGGCGTGGGCGTGTTCCCCTCGGCCGATGGCTGGCGCGTCGAGCGCGAGAGGGGCGTCCGCAGAACGCCGAGGCCGGCGGCGACGGCGCGCTCGCGCTGGGCGTCGGTCGGGTTGCGCACCGCGATGGGCACGAGGTTGTGCTTCCGCAGGAGCTGGGCGAGGGCGCCGAGGTCGACGTGCTCGTCGCCGAGCGCCTCGAGATCGAGCAGGATCGGCAGGTGCAGGAAGAAGTGCGGCATCTGCGAGATGTGGTCGGCGAGCTGACGCTCGACGGCCGAGACGTCCGCCGTCTTCAGACAGAGCATCGTGATGGCGGGCATCGTGCCCTTGAGCGCAAACGCCTGCTGCTCCTGCCGCTTCTCCCCTCGCCTGCCCGACACCATCGCTGTCCTCGCTCGCAAAAAGGTGCTTCCGCGGCGGCACTGTAACCCGGAACCGGCGGCGCGCGCCGGAAAAACCGGCCGGTTCTCCGGCCCGGAACCGGCGGCGCGCGCTGGAATGAATCGGCCGGCTCTCCGGGCGTCGCGGCCGGCGCGCGCTCGCATCCGCGTCCGCGGCCGCGCGCCGCTGGTTGGCTGGCCCCCTCGGAGGGTGCTAACGGTGGTTTGGCCATGCCCACCGCGCGCCGCGCCTCCGTACGGCGGCTCGATGATCTCGATCTCCGCGGGTCCTCCTCCCCCTCCCCGCGCGCGGGCACGCCGCCCGTCGACGCGCTCGACCGCCACTTCGCCCTCGAGATACAGCGCGTGTTCTCCGAGGAGGAGCGCGCCGCGCTCGTCGCCGGGGTCCGCGCCGCCCGCGCCGAGTGGACTGCCGACTTCGGAGGCGAGCAGTTCTCGCTGGGGCGCGCCTTCTACACGCACCTGGAGACCGGGCGCTCGCGGCTCTACTTCGCCGACGCGGCCGCCTCGGACGCGCGCGTCGAGCGCCACCTCCCCGGCCTCCAGCGCCGGATGCGCGAGCTCGTCGCGGCGCTCACCGGCGGGCTCGCGCAGCCCCGGCGCGGCTTCTGCGGGCCGGGCGTGCACATCTTCCCCGCGGGGGAGAAGGTCGCGCGCGAGGGCGGCGTCGTCCACTTCGACACGGAGGGGCTCTCCGACTACCACCTTGCCCGGCGGCTCCGCGCCATCACCGTGGTCGTGATGCTCGATCTCCCCGAGGCGGACGGCGGGCTCAAGCTGTGGGACGTCCTCTACGACGGGCGGGACGACGCGGTCGACGAGGCGCGCTCCGCCCGGAGCCTCGTCGCGCGCTACAGCCCCGGCGGCGCGCTCGTGATCGACAGCTACCGGCTGCACCAGATACAGCCCTTTCCAGGCGACCGCGATCGCGTCTCCGCCACGGTGCACGCCGCCGAGATCGACCGCGGGCGCTGGGAGACGTGGTTCTGAGCGGATCGCCGCGGGGCTACACGATCTGCCGCAGGTAGTGGAACTTCGGATCCTTGAGGTCCTCGGCGGTGAGCGCCCAGCCCTCGTCCCGCGGGATCAGGTAAATGACGTCCGACTTGACGCTCGCGAAGCTCACGTGTCCGAGGTTCTGGAGGATGTGGCCGAACACGTCGCGGCGCCAGAGGCGGTTCTTCGGGACGTCGCAGACCGCGCGGATCATCCGGTCGGTCGGCGAGCCCTGGACCAGCAGGAACGCCATCGTGAAGGTCAGGTAACGCGGCTGGCCGCGGTACACGTCGGGCGTCCCCGAAGGGCCTTTGCGCGCGCCCTCCTCGGTGATCATGCCGCGGGACCACATGCCGTAATCGTTGAGCGCGCGGGAGTCGTCGTCGAAGTAATCCCAGCACCCCTTCTCGAGGACGTTCAGGTTGTGGAGCAGCGCCACCTGCGCGCGGCGGTACTGGTGCCACTTCTGGTTCAGGCTCATCGTCTCGCAATGGCCCAGGATCGACTCGCGCAGCGTGCGCTGGAGGGGGCTGCCGGGGTCGATGCGCGCGCAGACCTCCATCGCGAAGATCGAGTGCTCCACGATCAGCCTCCGTACCCGCCTGAAGCCCGGTTCCACGAGCCGCTGCGGCTGAGCGCCGCGCCGAGGATCGCGCCGGTGCCGAGCGCCACGACGACAGGCACCGTCCCGAAGGTCTCCGGGACGGGCGGCGACCCGCCGAGCGCGCTGCTGCTCGCGAACGGCGTCGCGCGCGCCTTCGGCGTGTAGAGCTTGCCCGGCCTCGGCGCGCCCGGCTCGACCGGCGCCGGCCGCGGGGGCGGGCCCCACGGATAGTCCACCCAGAACCAGCCGTGCGACGCAGCGCGGCCGCCATAATGGTACGCAGGCCACTCCTCGGTGGCGTTCGCCGGCGGCGCCTCCGCGGGGTCCGCGGCGAAGACGTTCGCGGGCAGCATGGCCACATCGAGCCGGCGCGCCTGATAGGCCACGAGGTCGTCGTTGAGGTCGTCGGACTCGGTCGTGTCCGCCGGGGTGGGCACGACGTACAGCACGTGTCGGATCCCCCGATCCCAGAGCGCATCGGCGGCCGGCAGCCTCGCGACATACCGGTTGTCGAACTGCGTCGCGTCGTCCGAATAGGCCGAGAGCCGCTGCCGATCGAGCACGAACATCGTCGCGCGCGGGCCCGGGTGCGCGCGGGCGAAGAGCGGCTGATAGTACGCCGCCGCCGCGAGCGTCAGGTGCGCCTTGACGACGCCGCGCGGGTGCGGCCAGTTGTCGAACGTGAACACCGGCTCGAACGCCTCCGCGGCGCCGGCGGCGAAGGCCACCGACGCGGGGCCGTCCAGGTCCACGATGACCAGGATGTCTCGACGAAGGCCGCTTGTCGTCCGGGCCGCGAGGAGCAGGGACGCGAGCGCCTTGCCGCTCCGGTACGCCCTGTCCATCGCCGGCGTGAAGATCGGCCGGAGCACCGTGCCGAGCGGCGTCACGGGCGCCGGATCGCCCTGCGGGACGCTCGTCGGCGTCGCGTACGGCGACTCGAACAGCGAGGGCACGTAATAGGCGCGCAGCGACTCGTCCACGGGCCTCAGGTCCGTGGACATCCTCGCGAGCGCCCCCTGATCGAACGGCTTCTTCGACTCGCCGTCGAAGGTCACGCTCTCCTGCGCCGCGCCGAAGCTCCAGCCGAAGCTCCGCTGCATGTCGAGCGCGCGCTTCCTCTGGACCTCGGTGTCGTCGTCCGAGCACCCGTCCGCCGCCACGGCGATGGCGGCCGCGACCCCGGCGAGCCCGACAGCGCCGAGCGCGATCATGATCGCGCTCCGCCGCGAGGCGTCCTTCGGCGCGTCCGCGAGGCCCTGGTGCCACCAGCGCGCGCCCACGATCCCGGGCTTGTCGAGCACCTCGGCGCGCTCGAACGGCTCATCCAGCTTGCTCACGCGGCGGTCTCCTCGGCGTCGCGAGGCGCGCGCGCAGCCGACGGCGGCGACGGCGGCAGCGCGGGCCTCGCGCCGTTGTCGCGCCGGAGCGCCTCGATGAACCCGGGCGCGAAGGTGCCGTCGACGCGCAGCGAGTACCTGAAGAAAGGATCCGCCTCGACGCCGTGGTAATCGTGGTCGTTGAACCAGTACGCCCGGCCGGCGACAGGCGTCTTCCGCCGCGCCTGCTCGTCCCACAAGAACAGGCGCTTGTTGCCCGCCGGACACAGCGTGATGAAGTGGTCGGGCTCGCGCTGCCCGCCCTCGCCCCCCTCTCCATGCATCCCCTCCCCGTCCCTGTGCACCGTGCCGTGGTCGTTCGCCTCGAGCCCCATGATGTTGCAGCGCCCGATCGACGAGAACGGCAGTCGCTTCACGTGGGCGATCGTCCTCGGGAAGAACGACCTCGCGAGCCGGGTGAAGTCCTTTCCCTCGCTCCGGCTCTTGTCGCTCCAAGTGCGGTTCGGGATCAGCTCGACATAGACCTTCCAGGGGAAGTAGACCCCGTGGCGGAACTTGAGCCAGAGCATCTGCCGCCGCGAGAGCGGGATCTCGCGCTCCTCGCCGAACTCGAGCGCATCGCGCGCGGAGGCGTCGATCGCGGAAGGGTCGTCCGAGAGGTGCTGGAACGTGAGGAAATCCTCGTCGCTCAGGCCGCGGATCACCTCACCGTAGTCGGCGAGCGCCTCGGCGACGCGCGACGGCGGCATGATGCCCATCGCGCGGTGGCTCCCGCCTGTGTAGTCGATCGGCACCTGCGTGAGCCCGAGGCAGATCTCCTCGTGGATCTCGTCGAGCGCGGAGAGGTCGAGGTACGGCTCGAGGTCGATGTAGGGCCGCCCGAAGATGCCCTGAATGCCCTGGATGGCTGAGTCGCGAGGAGGTTCGACCATGGGTGCGCCGCGGGAGCCGGGCTGTCGCCGCCCGGGAGGCCCACCCATATCACAAAGGGCGGCCCGCCCCGCAAACCCGGCTACCCGGCCCCGGGGCGGCTGGACAGCAGGCGCCGCAGCCCCTCCTGCAGGGTGGCGAAGGTCGGGACCCCCTCGAAATCGAGGCCGCACTCGACAAGCATCCGCGCCGTGTGGCCCGAGATCCCGACGATCATGCACTGTGCGCCGAGGAGCGCGGCGGCGCGCACCGTGTCGCGCAGGTGCCGCGCCGCGGGCGCGTCGATCTGCGGCACCCCGGTGACGTCGATGATGACGTGCTCCGCGCTGGTGGACATGATGCTCTGCAGGAGCACGTCGAGGACGCGCGCGGCCCTGTCAGGATCGATGTGGCCGATCAGCGGCACAGCGAGGATACCGCTCCAGACGCGGAGCACGGGCGTGGACAGCGCGGTGATGGCGCGCTGCTGCTCCTCGCTGATCCGGAGCTGCTCCGCCAGCGCGGCCGTCCGCTCGGCGACCGCCGCCTCGAGCCGCTGTTTCTGGGCTCGCAGCTCCTCCTCCGAGTGCTTGAGCTCGCCGACGTCGACGTGGAGCTGGATCACCTCGCGTGGCCTTTCAGAGCCCTTGACCGGGATCAGCACCGAGGCGACCCACCGGGCTGAGCCGTAACCGGTCAGCTCGACGGGATCGTACCGGATCGTCGGCAGCCTCGTGGCCTCCCCGTGGTGGAAGGCCCGCTCGACGAGGGGCAGGAACCCGCCCGCGGCGACCTGTGCGTCCTCCAGGAGGGAATACTTGCCATGGATTTCCTCCGGCCGGAGCCCCCAGAGCCTGTCCCAGCAGGCGTTTCCCTTCGCGCTGTAGCCGTCGTGATAGATCTGGACGCTGACAACGCCCCCGTCGTAGAGGGCCTGAAAGCGGCGCGCGGGGCCCTCGAGCTCGGCGACGCGCCGACGCAGCTCCTCGTTCTCGCGCCGGAGCTCCTCGATCATCTGCGCTTCGTGGGAGGGTCCGGAGGATTCGGTGGGTTCCATGCTCGTCCGTGCGGCCCTGCAGCGCTGAGCTCGCGTGCTCGACCTCGCGGCAGCGACTCCAGGGGCTCGGGAAAACGGGATATCGGAGTCACGAGGACATCGCAAGGCGACGGCGCCGAGACTGTACGCGTGCCCACGTAGACGGGTCATGGTTCGTTCTGTAGCGTGCGGGGTCATGGACCTGTCCTACGTCATGGGGTTCGGGCTGGGCACCACGCTCGCTCTGCTCGCCCTCCTGCGCATCGGGCAGCGCATCTTCTCGCCAGCGCACACTGTCGCGCGCGACCTCGCCGAGGGCAACGCAGCGCGCCGGCTGCTCACGGTGGGCCAGGTGCTCGCGGTGTTCCTCGTCGCCGCGAACGCCGTCAAGAACTGCCTCGACGGCTCCGGCCTCGCGCGCGATCTGCTCTGGGTGAGCGCGTTCGCGGTGGTGGGGCTGCTCCTCGTCATCGCGACGGGCCAGCTCGGGATCCGGCTCCTGCTCAGGGCGCGGCTCCCGGCCGAGATCGAGCGGGGCAACGCGGCGGCGGGCCTCGCGGCCGGCGCGCACTACGTGGCGACCGGGCTCATCACCTCGCGCGCGATCGCGGGCAAGGACCTCGGCGATCTCGCGATCTCCCTCGGCTTCTTCCTGCTCGCGCAGGTCACGCTCCACGTGTTCATCTCGCTCTTCCGGGCGCTCACCACCTACGATGACGCCGAGCAGATCCAGGGAGAGAACCTCGCCGCCGCCCTGAGCTACGCGGGCGCCACGATCGCCGTGGCGATCCTCATCGCGCGGGCGCTCGAGGGCGACTTCGAGGGGCTGTTCGTGTCGCTGAAGGGCTATGGCGGCGTGCTGCTCTACCTGCTCGCCCTCTACCCCGTCCGGCAGCTCCTCGTGCAGAGCCTGCTGCTCGGCGCGCCGCTCTCGCTGCGCGGCGGACGGCTGGACGCCGGCATCGCGGCCGAGCGCAACGAGGGCATGGGCGCCCTCGAGGCGGCGACCTACCTCGCGACCTCGCTCGCGATCGCGCGCCTGCTATGAGCGACGCTGTCCGCGCCTACGACGCGTTCGCCGCGAAGGTCGTCGACACGGGCCTCATCACCGATCCGTGGGTGGACGGCGCGCCGCGCTTCCGCGAGGAGCCGGTGTTCGTCACGGCGGCGGAGCAGCGCGCCCTGTACAGGGCGGCCGAGGAGGTCGCGGCCGTCTACAACGAGCTCTGCCTGATTGTCGCGGACGAGCCCGCGCTGCTCGACGACTTCTTCTGTCTCACCCCCTGCCAGAAGGCGATGTGGCTCTCGTCGCAGCCGCTGTGGCACGGCATCGCGCGCGCCGACGTGTTCCTGACGGACGAGGGCCCCGCGATCGCCGAGCTCAACTGCGACACGCCGACGGGCGAGGCCGAGGCGGTCGTGCTGAGCGCGCTCGCGGCGCCGGATCACCCCGGCGCGCGCGACCCGAACCGCGAGCTCGGCGACAGGTTCTGCGCGATGGTGGAGGAGGTCGCCCGCGCGCTGCTCGGCGAGGCCGCGACGCGGCGCCTCGGCTTCGTGTACCCGACGGAGTTCACCGAGGATCTCTCGGTGATCCGCCTGTACCGGCGCTGGCTCGAGGAGCGCGGCTACACGGTGATCCTCGGCTCGCCGTACAACCTCGGTCACGACGAGCGCGGCCTGTCGCTGTTCGATCTCCCGTTCTCGGTGCTGCTCCGCCACTACAAGACGGACTGGTGGGGAGAGCGATCGAGCGTGTGGACCGACGAGCAGATCCCCGACCCGGAGCCGCTCGTCGGCCCGCTCGGCGCCGTGCTCACCGCCGCGGCCGACGGGCGCGTCGCGGTCCTGAACCCGCTCGGCGCCGTGCTGCCGCAGAACAAGCGCTCGATGGCGTTCATGTGGGAGCACCTCCACCGCTTCTCGCCGCACGCGCAGGCGGTGATAGAGCGCTATGTCCCGGTGACGTCGCGGCTCGAGACGGTGCACCCCGAGCTGCTCCTCGCCCAGCGCGAGGAGTGGGTGCTGAAGAGCGATTACGGCGCCGAGGGAGAAGAGGTGATCCTGGGGCGCCACACGCCCGATCACGTCTGGCGCGCCTCCCTGGCCAAGGCCCGCGAGGGCCGGTGGATCGCCCAGCGGTACTTCGCCGCGCTGGAGAACGAGCGGCGGGAGGCGGTCAACCACGGCGTCTACCTCATCGCCGGCGAGGCGTGCGGCCTCTACGCGCGCGTCCAGGCGGGGATGACCGACGCGAACGCGCTGAGCGCGCCGGCCCTCGTCCGGTAGGAGTACGGCGTACCATACGGTGTACGTGGGGCGCCTGCGGCGGGCCGGTGGGCCGATGCGCGCGGCTCAGAGGCCGAAGAGCTCCTGGAGGAAGACGCCGCCCTTCCCGGCGCCTGCGTGCGTGAAGAACAGGCGCCCCTTGTCGAAGTCGCCCCCTTCGGCGACCCACTCGGCCGCATGCGCGCGGAGCCGGGCGATGGGGCGCGGCGGGAACGCGAACGGCGAGCGCGAGCGGTGGACGAACGTGGCGTCGTAATCGACAGGGTAGCTCGTGAACGTCAGGTAAAACCACCCCTTGCGCTCGAACACGAACGGAGACTCGGTGTGACCGCTGTTGGGCATCGCGGTCTCCGGCCCGAGCGTGAGCGCCATGGCCGGAGGGCTCCAGCGCGCGAGATCCGGCGACGTGCGGTAGGCGACCCCGCTCCGGGGCGACGCCCGCGACGCGCAGCGCGTGTAATAGATCACCCACAGATCGCCGAGCCGGACGAGCATCGGATCGCGCGCCACGCAGATGTCCTCGAAGAGCGTCCCTCCCTCGCGGGCCCAGTGGATGCCGTCGCGCGAGCGCGCCATCCGGAAGCCGGATCGGTCGGGGTCGTGCGTGCCCACGTGAAAGACCATGACAAGGCTGCCGTCGCGGTCCCGGGCCACGTGCGGGGCCCAGATCCAGCGCTCGTCGGCGAGGGCGCGGGCGGCGAAGCGCTCGGAGGCCATCGAGAAGCTCGGCGAGGCGGCCTCGATCCAGCGCTCCGGCCCGGGGCCGGGCGCGGTGGCGAGGACGAACTCGCGCTCGAGGTCCGACCGATACGGCTCGCGGCGGAAGATGCCTGTGAGGATCCACCGGCCGTCGGGGAGCTGGAGGATCGAATGGTCGTTCACGTAGAACGGCCCCCCGGGAAGGTCATGGGCGTCGAAGATCTTCACGGCCGGGTCCTGCGTGAGCTGCGGCGCGGGAGGTCCGGAGAAGAACCGCAGCGTGTAGCTGACCTCGCTCCACGGCGCGGGGGAGCTCGTCGCGTCGATCTCGAGGACAGGGCGCTTGTCTCCACCGCGTTCGCCGGGGAGCATGTCGATCCAGAGCGCGTCCTCGGCGAGCGGCCGGACGGGGTTCGCCAGCATCTCGTGGATCACGCCGACCTCCCGCCCGTCGAGCCTCACGCGGGCCGTCTGGGGGGCCTTCTCCGCGGAATACGCGCGGAGGAGCAAGAGCCCGCGCGCGTCGGGCGGGCGCTGGACCTCGATCCGGGTGATCCCGCGGCCCTCGCGGAGCCGGTAGCGCCGCCGGGGCGCCGCGCGCTCGGCGTCGACGGCCGAGCGCGCGAGGCGCCGCGGCCCTCGCGCGCGGACCTTCTGCTCGCCGATCACCCGATGATCCGCGAACGCATAGGAGAGGCCCAGCGAGCGCACCCGCAGGGGCGTATAGGCGCCTGTCGGGCCGGCCTCCATGCCGAAGCGCATGCCGGAGCGGCTCACGATGGGGTCGGCCACGTGCAGGCGGTACAGGGAATGCTCGAACCGGGCGTTCCTCCAGCTGTCCTCGGGATCGAGGACGAGGAAGCGGAGCTGACCGCTGAAAGGATTGCTGTGCGCGCCGATGAAATAGAACCCTCCGTTGTAGTAGTCCTCGGTGCCGGTCCCGATCTGGAGGGGGTACGACATCCCGTCGGTCCGGATCATCTCGTCCCCCTCGAGGTACAACCGGTCGCCGAGGCGGCCGCCGCTGATGTGCTCGAGGAGGGCGACGAACTGGAGCGGCTCGTCGCTCTCGAAGAAGGGCATCGTCGTCTCGCGCCCAGGGGCCTCCTGATCGCTGTAACGCGCGAGGAGCCGCACGCCGGGGCGCGCGGGCGCGAGGGGGACGGCCGCCTCGATTCCCTTGATCTCCCCCCCTTCCGCGATCTCGAGCGAGAGCGCCTCTCCCTCGGCCAGCGGAATGGGCAGGCGGGTCGCGAGCCTGCCGGCGCCCGAGGCGTCAGGCGCCCAGGCGGCGTGAAGCGCGCTCCGGAAGGGGGTCCACCCGCCGTCGGCCTCGGCGCCCGTGCTGGCCAGTCCGAAGAAGAACGACGCGGGCACGGGCGCTTGCCCGCCGATCCTCACCCTCAGATCCTTCAAGCGCCCCGCAGGGATCAGGAGGTCGAGGCCCGACACAGTCGCGGGGCCTGTCGCGAGGACGAGCGGGGCGCCGGGGCCCGGGCCCTGGTGGTGCGATCGCGCGGGCAGGGCGGCGGTCCAGTCCTCGGCCATGAACCGCGCGAGCGCCTCGGGCGTCGGGCCCGACGCGGCGCCGGGGCCCTCGCGGTAGGTGACCTGGTAGTAGATGGGAACGCCCCGGAAGCGGACCTTTGCCTCGCTGGACCACGCGAACGGGACATAGCTGGTGAACGCGCCCGAGCTCGCGTCGATGCCGAGCGCGAGCGGCGATCTCCAGGGGCCCCGGCCCTCGAAGAAATCGTGGGGTGACCCGCGAAAGACAGTGTGTCCGTCGATCTCTATCCAGAGCTCCTGGTCCGGCTTATCGAGCTCCGCGCGCGGGGCCGTCATCCAGATCCGCGTGATCCTCCCCTCGCCGCGGGCATGGAACAGGACCCGGTGCTCCCCCTCGAGCGCGACGCCGGCGCGATATCCATCATCGTTGCCACCCGAAGGGTCGTGCGTTGTCACGCTCCGCGTCACCCACCCGGGGTGAAAGGAGAGGAGATCCTCCAGCACCGGATCGATCGACGCGGCGCTCGGCGCCGTGGCGACCGGCGCGTCGATGATGCCGTGGACCGCGCGGGAGGTGGAGAGATCCAGGTGCGCGCCGGCGGTGGCGGCCCCGTTGAGACGTCGGTCGCTCATGATCACAACCTAAGGACACCACGTCACCGGGGTAGCGGGGACATACCGGTATCGCGCTTGCACCACCGCGACGCGAGACCAGGCGCGACGCTCCGGGCGCGCATTCGACGAGCAATCCATGCGCACGCACGGCGATCGACGACTTGCCCAAGGGTCATCCCGGTTCGGGGGCTCTGCGCCGTGGAGCGGCCTGCTTCTCGCGCTGCTCTCGATATCTCCGCCCGCGGGCGCGGGCAGCGCGCCGAGCCGCGCATTCGCCGAGCGCGCGGAGCAACGGGACCCGCCGGGAATGTCGCCCCGGCCGCGAGCGCAGCGCGATCGCGCAGCGTACGCGGAGCGGCTCCGCGCGATGTGGGTCGGCGCCTGCATCGCCAACTGGACGGGGCTGCGGACCGAGGGCGTCCGCGTCGAGCGCCCCTTCTTCACCGACGCCGACTGGGGGAAACCGCTGGGCCGCGACGGGGCGCGGATCGACTTCGTGCTGCTCGACCCCTGCCCGGCCGACGACGACACCGACATCGAAGCCGTCTACCTGCACCTCATGACCGAGGCGGGGACGCTCTTCCTCTCTCCCGAGCAGATCCGGGACGGGTGGCGCGCGCACATCAACGATTTCATCTGGGTCTCCAACCGGCGGGCGCGCGACCTCATGGAGCGCGGCGTGCTGCCCCCCGCCACGAGCGATCCGGCGCTCAACCCGGAGTCGCTCCAAATAGACGCGCAGCTCACCACGGAGATCTTCGGCGCCCTCGCGCCGGGCATGCCGGAGCTCGCGCTGCGGATCGCCGATCTCCCCATCCGGACCACGGCGTGGGAGCACGCCGCGCATGCCGCGCAGTTCCATGTCCTCCTCTTCTCGCTCGCGGCGACCGTCGATCCGGAAAAGCCACGACGAGAGGAGATCGTGCGCATCGTCCGCGAGGCCAGGGGCTATTTGCCGGACGCGTCGAAGGCCGCCGACGTCATCGACTTCGTGCTCTCCGAGTATCTGGCGAGCAAGGATCGCGACGACTGGGAGGCCGTCCGCGACGCCATCGCGCGTCGCTACCAGGAGCAAGCCCGGGCGCACGGCTTCGTCTATCGCGGGTTCACGGAGTCCGCGATCAACCTGGCGACCGGGACCATGGCCCTCCTGTTCGGTGAGGGGAGCTTCCCGCGCACGGTGCAGATCGGCACCCTGTCCGGGTGGGACTCCGACAACGGCACGGCGACCATGGGCGCGCTCGTGGCGCTGCTCGGCGGGATGGCGGAGCTGCACCGGGCCTTCCCGGGGGCGCGCCTGCCCGAGCGCTACAATGTCCACCGCACGCGCCCCACGCTGCCGGACCGGCTGCCGGACGACCCGGAGGCCGAGGATACGTTCACGGACATCGCGCGGAGGATGGTCGACCTCATCGCGCGGCCGCGCTGACGCCGCGCGCGCGCCGCGCCCGATCGACGGCGACAGCGACAACGATGATCGCGCCCGTCGCGATCTCCTGCACCCAGCTCGGCAGCCCGAGGTGGACGCCGCCGGTCCGGATGGTCGTGATGAGCAGCGCGCCGATCACGCTCCCCGCGACGCTCCCCTCGCCGCCCGAGAGCGGCGCGCCGCCGATGACAACCGCCGCGATGACCTCGAGCTCGAGGCCCATCGAATCCGTCGGGTCGCCGACCGTCAGCGTCGCGAACTCCATGACACCCGCGACGCCGGCGAGCAGGCTCGACAGCGTGTACACAGCGATCTTCACGCGCCCCGTGTCGATGCCGCACAGCCGCGCGGCGGCCTCGTTGCTGCCCACAGCGAACACGTGGCGCCCGAAGCGCATGAAGGTGAGGACGGCGAAGACCAGGATCGCGAGCGCCACGGTGATCCACAGCCCGGGCGCGGTGAGGTCGGCCGAGACAAGCGCGTCGAGCCCGCGCGGATCGGCGTCGATCTTCTGCTCGGAAGCGAGCCCCTTCGCGGCGCCGCGGAGCGCGCTCATCGTGCCCAGCGTCACGACGAAGGGCATCATCCGCGCGCGCCCCACGAGCGCGCCGGTGAGGACGCCCACGAAGCCCGCCGCCGCCGTGGCGGCGAGCGCCGCCGGGAGCGCCGGCACCCCCGCGCGCAGGAGGGTCGCGAGGACGACCGTCGTGAACGCGACGAGCGAGCCCGTGGAGAGATCGATCCCGCCTGTCGCGATGACAAGCGTCATGCCGATGGAGCAGATGGCGACCACCACCGTCTGCCGCGCCATCGTGAGCAGGTTCTCGCTGCGCAGGAAGGTGTCGGGCGCGAGCGCCGCGAAGAGCGCGTAGACGAGCACCAGGGCGACGAGCGGACCGACCCACGGCGGACGCTTCTTCACGAGGAGGCCTCCAGGAGGAGCGACGCCTCCGTCCACGACGACGCGGGCCGCGGCGGCTCGAGGATCCCCCGACGGAGGACAGCGACGCGATCGCAGGTCGTCACGAGCTCGTCGAGCTGGCTCGACACGAGCACGATCGCCTTGCCGGCGCCCGCGAGCTCACGGAGCAGCGACAGCACCTGCGCCTTGCTCGCAACATCGATGCCGCGCGTCGGCTCGTCGACGAGGAGCACGTCGAAGTCCTCGCGGAGCAGGCGCGCGATCTGGACCTTCTGCTGGTTGCCGCCCGAGAGCTCACCGGCGCGCTGATCCGGGCCCCGGGCGCGGATCGCGAGCCGCTCGATCCAGCGCGCCGCCTCCGCGAGGAGCGACGCCGGCGCGGCGACGCGCGGCGCGCGCGGGGAGAGCCAGACGTTCTCGGCGATCGAGCGGCCGAGCATCAGCCCCTCCCCGCCGCGATCCTCGCTCAGGAGCCCGACGCCGCGGCGAGCCCGCAGCGTGACCGAGCCGCTCCGCCTCGGGTCGAGCCCCGCGAGGATGCGCAGGAGCTCCGTCCTCCCCGAGCCGACGAGGCCGGCGATGCCGAGGATCTCTCCCCGGCGCAGCGTCAGCGACGCGCGCTCCGGCCGCCTCACCCCGGCGACGTCCCTGGCGTCGAGCACCACCTCGCCGCCGTCCTGGGTCGCCGCCTCGGGCGCCCCGCTCGCGCGCGCCTCCTCGAGCGCGCGGCCCAGCATCTCGCGGACGATCTGCGCCGGCTCGGTCTCGCGCGGATCGCCCTCCCCGGCGACGCGGCCATCGCGGAGCACCGTGTAGCGGTCCGCGTGCGCGCGCACGTCCGAGAGGAAGTGCGTCACGAGCAGCACCGCGAGGCCCGCGTCCCGCAGGGCCCGGATGCGATCGAACAGGCGCGCGGCGTCGTCGTGGCCGAGGCTCGACGTCGGCTCGTCGAGGACGAGGAGCCGGGCGTCGAGGCGCCCGTCCTCGCGGAGGCCGCCTTGCGCGAGCGCCCGCGCGAGCTCGACGAGCTGCTGATCGGCGACGCCGAGCTCGCCGACGCGCGCGTCGAGCGGCACGCGCGCCGGGTCGGCGGCGACGAGCGCGATCGCCCCGCGCGCGACGGCGCGCGCGCGCCCGCGGTCCCGGATCCCGAGCCGGGCGCGGGCGGTCGGCTCGATCCCGAGCATCACGTTGTCGGCGACAGTGAGGTGCGCGCAGAGCGTGCGCTCCTGCGGGACGAGGACGACGCCGGCGCGGCGCGCGCCCTCGGTCGACGCGGGCGCGTACCGCGCTCCCCCGAGCAGGAGCGCCCCGGCGTCCGCGCGCTCGATGCCGAGCAGGATGCGCGTCAGCGTGCTCTTGCCCGCGCCGTTCTCGCCGAGCAGCGCGTGGACGCTCGCGGGCGCGATCCGCAGGGAGACGCCCCGCAGCACAGCGTTCTGGCCGAACGCCTTCGCGAGGCCGGTCACCTCGAGGAGGGGCGCGCGCGCTCCGGCCATGGGCCGCTCACTCCCCGAGCCACCTGGCGATATCGGGGCTCACGATCTCCCTCACCGCCGGGTCGTCGAGGTCCTGCTTCGTCACGACGCGCGAGCCCGTGTCGATGCGCTTCTCGACCGGTTCGCCGCGGAGGTGCGCCACCATCGTCTTGACCGCGACGTACCCCATCTTGAACGGGTGCTGCACGACGAGCGCCTCGATGTCGCCCTCGCGCAGCGCGCCGAGGAGCTTCTCCGACGTGTCGAAGCCGACGAGCTTCACCTTCCTCGCGACGTTCGTCTTGCGGAGCGCCTGCAGCATCCCGAAGGTCGTCGACTCGTTCGGGGTGAACACCCCGTCGATCGCCCCCTCCGCCGCGCCGAGCGCGAGCAGCAGGCTCTCGCTCCGCTTGAACGCCGTCTCGGTGGTGGCGCCGCCGTACTGGTTCTCGCTCGCGATCGTGACGCCGGGCAGGGCGCGCACCGCGTCGAGGAAGCCCTGCTCACGGCGCTGCGTGCTCGCCGAGCCCTCCTGGTAGCGGAGCATGACGACCCTGCCCTTGTCGCCGATCGCCCTGCCGAGGTGCTCTCCCGCGAGCTTGCCGGCCGCGTGATTGTCGGTCGCGACGAAGCTCACGTGCTCGTCGCCGGCGAGGTCGGAGTCGAACACGACCACCGGGATCTTCGCCTGCGCCGCCGCGCGCACAGGCGCCTTCAGCGCCGCGTCGTTGAGCGGCGCGAGAACGATGCCGGACACCCCCTGCGCGACGAAGCTCGCGACGACGTCGATCTGGGCCTTGAGATCGTCCTCCCTGAGCGGCCCCTTCCACACGACGTCGACGTCGAGCTCGCGAGAGGCCTTCACAGCGCCCGCGTGCACGCTCTTCCAGAACTCGTGCGTCGTCCCCTTGGGCACGACGGCGATGCGGAGGCGCGCGCCGCGCCTCGCGGCCGCGCCTGCGTCCGTCGACGCCGCGTCCGACGGCGTCCTGGAGCACGCGGCGAGGAGGGTGACAGCGAGAGCGCACGCGAGGACATTGGCGTTCATCGGCCCGCGGAAGATAGCCGACGAAGCGCGACAGCGCTCGCGCGAGACATCGAGTCATGAGATCGAGCTGTCATGTTCTTGTCCGCGCAAGAGGTGCACGGATGAAAGAAGGATCGCCCGCAATGGTTCTGTCGCGGCAGGACTGCCCGCTGGCGCTGTCGATGATGCTGGCGCAGCGCGCGGCCATCGTTTATGTCGGCGCTGCGTGGGTCGGGACAGGAGGATGGCACCATGAAGCGTGGGCGCCCGTTCGAGGTGGGCGATGTGTCGGTGTGCGAGCGTTGTTTCACGGACGAGGACGTCCTCGAGTTCCTGCGTGTCTCCGGCGACGCCGGGCGCCATCACGCCCGGCCGGACGCGCAGGGCAGGCGCGTCGTGCACGGCCTGCTCACGGCGACGATCCCGACGCGGCTCGGCGGCGAGATCGATTACCTCGCGCGGGAGATGACGTTCGAGTTCCTGCGGCCTGTCTTCACCGGGGACACGATCCGCTGCGAGGCGACCGTCACCGAGGTCGTGCCGGAGGCGGGGCGCGTGCGCCTCGCGATGAGCGGCGTCTGCTGGAACCAGCACGGGAAAGAGGTGCTGCGCTTCCGCACCCGGGGCGTGGTGCTCGACGAGGCGGGGTGAGGGCCGTGCGGCGATCGCGCTCCGTTCACTGGCTGGATCACGCGGCCGCCGTCCTGACGCGCCGCCGCCGGCTGTTCGCGGGCGGCTGGGGGGACGAGGGCGTGCTCGAGCGGGTGCCGGCCGTGGCGCGGTTCGCGGAGGCGCCGCGCGCGGCGGAGGTCACCTGGGGGCGGGCGCGGCGAGAGGGGGCTGTCGAGGTGACCGACGGCTGGTTTCCGGCCGCGTGCCCCGGGCTGCCGCCCTGCGCGAGCACGGCGTTCGTGCGGCGCATCGCGCCGGCGGCGCCCGAGCGGGGGCGCCGGCGGCCGGTGTACGTGGCGCTGGCGGCGTCCGGCGAGGAGGGCTTCGCGAGCCGGACGCGGCTGTGGCGGCCGCTCGCCGCGCGTGGCGGGATCGAGGTGATCCTGCTGGAGAACGCGCTGTACGGGCTGCGGCGGCCGGCGGGGCAGCGCGCCACGGCGATCCGCACGGTGGCGGAGCACCTGCTGATGAACGTCGCGACGGTGGAGGAGACCCGGGCGCTCGTGGAGCACCTCGCCCGCGAGGGGTACGAGCGCATCGGCGTCGGCGGCTTCAGCATGGGCGGGGCGTCCGCGGCGCTGGCGGCGGCTGTGACGGCGCGGCCGCTCGCCGTGGCGGTGATCGGGGCGGGGCGCAGCGTCGTGCCGGTGTTCACCGAGGGGATGCTGTCGATCAGCATCGAGTTCGAGGCGCTGGGCGGGGCGGCGGCGGCGAGGACGCGGCTGGGGGCGCTGTTCGGCGCGGCAGATCTCGACCGCCACCCGGCGCCGCGGCGGCTCGACGCTGTTGTCATCGTGGGCGGGCGCCGCGACGGGTACGTGTTCGCCGAGCAGGTCGAGGAGCTCCACGCGCTCTGGAGGGCGAGCGAGCTGCGGTGGCTCGACACCGGGCACGCGGGGGCGGTCGTCTACCAGGGAGAGGCGCTCCGGCGCGCGGCGGTCGACGCGATGGCTCGGCTGGGGTCGTAGCGTTGCAGGGGCTACCCCAACCCGGGTCGGGCTACCCCAACCCGGGTCGGCTGCCGTGAAAGCAATAAATTACAGCCCAGGTGGATGATCTACCTCAACCTGGGTCGGGTCGAACCACAGGCCCATCCGCCGCGCGCAGCGTCTCCAGGATCACCCTCCGCAGGCACGCCGCCGCGGGATCCCTGTGTGTCCGCTCGTGCCATGCGAGCCACATCTCGTGCTCGAGGTGCTCCAGGGGCAGCTCCACGATCCGGACCGGGAGGTGCGACCCGAGCGCAACGGCGACGCGGCGGGGCATGAGCGCCACCAGGTCGCCGCCCGCCGCTGCCATCGCCGCGGCGGCGAACCCGGGGACCACCAGGGCGATCCGGCGGACCAGGCCCTGCGCGCGGAGGGCCTGCTCGACCATGGCGTGACCCCGACCCGGACGGCCGAGCGGGATGTGCACGTCGATGAAGCCGAGCCGCGGGAAGGAGCCCCGCGTCAGGCGCTGGCGCACGATCGGGTGATCGTGGCGGACGACCCCGACCGTCGGATCGCGGTAGAGCGGCACGGCGCGCAGCCCAGGATCGCCCTTCCGCAGCCCGATCGCCGCGTCGATCCCGCCCGCGGACATGCCCCCCGACGCCACGAGGTAATCGACGCTCACCACGCGGAGCCGCGCGAGCGGCATCTCCCGTGCGAGCGCCGCCGCCACGGGCGGCACGTCCGCGATCTGCGAGTTGTCCGCGCAGGCCAGCGTCAGCTCCCGCGTCGACGTCCGCGGATCGAACGCCCGCCGGTGCTCGATCACCGCCCGGAGCTGCCCCATCGCCGCGGCGAGCTCCGGCAGCAGCTCCTCGGCCGCCGGCGTCGGCGCCATGCCGCGGCCGTCGCGGACGAGCAGCGGATCGCCGAGGAGCTCGCGCGCCCTCGCGAGCGCGTTCGAGACCGCCGACTGCGTGACGCCGAGCCGCCGCGCCGCGCGCGTCGCGCTGCGCTCCTCGAGCGTGACAGCGAGGACGTGGAGCAGGTTCAGGTCGATGGTCGATAGATTCACCACGGTGATGACATCTATCACGAACCATCACTGGAGATGGCACATCGCGCCTGCCTAGATACGGCCATGTCCGACCGAGAGAGAGGCCCAATTCCCCCTCGAGCCACCCTTGTCTTCATCGCCGCCGCCGGCCTTGCCGCCGCCGGCTGCGAGGATTTCCGCCATTGCGACGCGCCCGATCCAGCGCGCCAGTCCGCGTTGCCGGCCGCGCTGTCGCAGACCGGCCTGTACGCCGACATCGCCGCGGGCACGGTGGCGAGCGACGCGTTGGCCTACGAGCCCGGATTCGAGCTCTGGAGCGACGGCGCGGAGAAGCGCCGGTTCATCCGGCTGCCGCCCGGCGCGCAGATCGACACCGGCGATCAGGACGCATGGCAGTTCCCCGAGGGGACCCGTCTCTGGAAGGAGTTCCGCAGGGACGGCGTGCTCGTCGAGACCCGCGTGCTCGCCAAGGTGGGCTCGGCCCCCGAGGACTGGGCCGCGCTCGCCTACGTCTGGAACGCGGACGGCACCGACGCGCTCGCGACGCCCGGGGGCGCCGTGGACGCGCGCGGGACACAGCACGACGTGCCCGCGGCGGCCGAGTGCATGGGCTGCCACGGCGGGACGGCGGGCCGCGTGCTCGGGTTCTCCGCGATCCAGCTCGCCGCGAGCCCTGGCGAGGTCGACCTCGACGAGATCGCCGCCCGCGGGATGCTCTCGGATCCTCCGCCCACGCCCATCGAGCTCCCCGGCGACGCCGTGGCGCGCGCCGCCCTCGGGTGGCTGCACGCGAACTGCAGCCACTGCCACAACAAGCGCCGCCCGGAGAGCGACGGCGCGCGCTGCTACGACCCGGTTCGCAGCTTCGATTTCACGCTCCGGGTCGGCGACCTCGCCTCCGTCGAGGCGACGGCCACGTACCGCACCGCCGTGGGCACGGTGATCCACCCGGGCGATCCCGAGGAGAGCGACGTGGTGGAGCGCGCCCGGCGGCGCGATCCCGACTGGCCATCGATGCCGCCCCTCGGGACCGAGGTGGTCGACGAGGCCGGGCTCGCGGCGCTGCGCGCCTGGATCCGCCGCCTCTAGGCGCTATCCTCTGCGGTCGACCCGTCGCGCGCGACATGCCCGGCCGCCTGCCCGAACGGACGGCGTTTTCGCCACACTGAGGCACTCCGCGACGTCCGCGTGAGCCGCCGCGCCGTGGCCGGGCGTCGAGCTCCGGGCTGGACACACGTCCCGCCAGAGGCCAGCCGCGAGGCATGGACTCCATCCCGTGAAGCGAAATTCGCTTCGCAGGCCTGGCACATCGCTTGCCAACACGCGAGCCCCGGGCGGCCAGACCCGCCCCCTATCGAGATCTTCCCACCACCATGCCCACCCGATTCGACACCCTGAGCGCGCGCCTGAGCAGCGCGTGGAAACCGGTCAAGCAACCCACCGCCCCGCGCGCCTACCGCTGCCAGTGCAACAGACCGGTGTTCTTCCGCAACAGCCAATGCCTGGCCTGCAAAACGGCGCTCGGTTACGAGACAGATCGCGCCAAGCTGCTGCCGCTGAAGCCCGGTCCGACCGAGGACACATGGCAGCGCTGGGACGACACATCGGACCCGCCGCGGCTCTACAGGCGCTGCGACAACTTCGACTCGGCGTCGGGCTGCAACTGGCTCGTCCCGGTCGAGGCGGACGACGCGCCCGCGCTCTGCACGGCGTGCCGGCTCAACCGCACGATCCCGGACGCCGGCAACGCCGAGCACCAGGCGCTGTGGCGCCGCATCGAGACGGCCAAGCGGCGGCTCGTGTCCCAGCTCCTGGCGCTGAACCTGCCGGTGAAATCCAGGGTCGGCGAGGATCCGGAGCGCGGCCTCTGCTTCGATTTCCTCGCCTCGCCGCCCGACGGCCCGCGGGTGATGACAGGCCACGCCGACGGCGTGATCACCTTGAACATCGAGGAGGCCGACGACGCCACGCGCGAGCGCATCCGCGCGGCGATGCGCGAGCCGTATCGCACGCTGCTCGGGCACTTCCGGCACGAGGTCGGCCATTACTACTGGGACCGGCTGGTGCGCGACACCGGCTGGCTGGCGTCGTTCCGGGAGCTGTTCGGCGACGAGCAGCAGGACTACGCCGCCGCGCTGAAGGCCAATTACGAGCAGGGCCCGCCCGCCGACTGGCCGCAGCGCTTCGTCAGCGCCTACGCGAGCATGCACCCGTGGGAGGACTGGGCCGAGACATGGGCCCACTACCTTCACATGGTGGACACCGTGGACACAGCGCTCAGCTTCGGCATCGACGCCGACGAGGTGGAGCTCGACGTCGAGCCCTGGCGCACCGACGCGCTCTGGCGGCCGGACGATCCGGGGGCGAAGAGCTTCCTCGACTTCCTCAATGCGTGGCTGGAGCTGACCGCCGTGCTCAACGAGATGTCGCGCAGCATGGGCCAGCACGACTTCTACCCGTTCGTGCTCCCGCGCGTCGCCGTGGCGAAGCTGCAGTTCATCCACCTCGTGGTGAGCGGGGCGCCTGCTCCGGCGCTCCTCGAGCCCCCGCCCGCCGAGACGGCGGCGGCCGCGGCCCCGCCGGCCGCGGCCCCGCCCGCCGAGCCGGCGACAGCGCCCTGACCGGCGCGGCCCCGGCGGCGCCGCGCCTCATGCCTTGAGCCAGGTGAACGTGAAGGCCGCGCCGCGCCCGACGTCGGAGTCGAGCGTGACAGCGCCGCCGCTGCTCTCCACGATCTTCTTCACGAGCGAGAGCCCGATGCCGGTGCCGCCCGATCGCGCCCGCGCCTCGAGCGTCTGGAAGATGACGAACACCTTCTCGTGGTAGCGCGGCGCGATGCCGGGTCCGTTGTCCGCCACCGTGAAGCGCCAGTGCGAGCCGGCGTCCGCGCAGGAGATGACGACGCGGCCGCTGGGCTTGTCGTGGTGGTGTTTGATCGCGTTGCCGACGAGGTTCATGAAGACCTGCTGGAGCAGCGCCCGCTCCGCCACGATGCTGGGCAGGGGACCGTCGACCTCGACGCGGAAGCCCTCCGGCGGCGAGAGGAGGTCCACGACCTCCTCGATGAGCGGCACCACCGCGACGACCTCGGTGGGCACCCGGACGCGCCCGATGCGTGAGTACGCGAGGATGGCGTCGATGAGCGCGTCCATGCGCTGCACCCGGTTGCGCAGGAGTTCCAGGTTCCGCCTCGACTCGTCGGTGAGGTGGTCGCCCACGTCGTCCTCGATCCACTGCGACAGGTTCCCGATGGCGCGCAGCGGCGCCTTGAGGTCGTGCGACGTGATGTAGGCGAACTGATCGAGCTCGTGGTTGGTGCGCTGCAGCGCCTCCGTGATCCTCGCGAGCTCGTCCGCGCGCTGGCGGAGCGCGACCTCCGCGTTCATGCGCACCGTGACGTCGGTGCACGCGCCCGTCATGTAGAGCAGCCTGCCCTCGGCGTCGCGGAGCATGCGGCCGCGATCGAGGAGCCAGTGGACGCTGCCGTCGGGCCACACAACGCGGAACTCCAGGTCGAAGTCGGCGCCCTCGCGCACGCAGCGATCGAGCGCGGCGAGGACGCGCTCCCGGTCGTCGGGGTGGACGAGGCTCGTGAACTGCTCGATGTGGCGCGCGGTCTTGCCCACGGGCAGGCCGAAGAGCCGATCGAGGTTCTCGTCCCAGTCGAGCGCGCTGGTGGCCGGGTCCCAGCGGAACGTGCCGGTCGCCGAGGCGTCGAGCGCCGCGCGCAGGCGCTCCTCCTTCTCCTGGAGCGCGCGCTCCGCGCGGGCGCGCTCGATGGCGATGGCGGCGAGGCGCGTCGCGACGCGGACGACCTCCTCGTCGGCGGCCGTCGGCGAGCCGGACGTCGACCTGTACACGGCCCAGGTGCCGAGCACCTCGCCCCTCGAGGAGACGATCGGCGTGGACCAGCAGGCGCGCAGCCCGATCGGCAGGGCGAGGTGGCGGAAGTCGGCCCAGAGCGGGTCGGTCGCAATGTCCTCCACGACGACCGGCGCGCGGCGATGGGCGGCGGTGCCGCACGATCCGGCGCACGGGCCGACGACCAGCCCGTGCACGGCCTTGTTGTAGGCCTCCGGCAGGTTCGGCGCCGCGCCGTGGAACAGGAGGCGGCCGTCGTCGCTCGCGAGCAGGACGCTGAAGCGGCGGCCCGCCGAGTGCTCCTCGGCGTCGCGGCACAGCGCGTCGAGCGTCTCCTCGAGGCTCTGATGAAGGGCGATCTTCTCGAGCACCTTGCGCTGCCACGCGAGGAGGATCTGCTGCCGGCGCTGCAGGGTGGCGTCCATCATCGAGCCGAGCATGCGGACGGCCTTCCCGCCCGCGTCGCGCAGCACGATGCCGCGATCGTCGATGTACGCGTACTCGCCGTCGGCGCGGCGGAAGCGGTACTCGTCGCTCCACGTCGTCGCGACGCCGTCGATGGCGTCGTGGATGGTGCGGGAGACGCGCTCGACGTCGTCGGGGTGGATGCGGCGCGTCCAGCTCTCGACGCCCGGCTCGATCTGGTCGAGCGGGTAGCCGAACGTGCGCTCGAAGTTCTCGTTCCACCAGATCGCGCCGGTGGCGAAGTCCCAGTCCCAGAGGGTGTCGTTCGTGGCCTTGGCGAGCAGGTGGAAGCGCTGGTCACTGAGGCGCGTCATCTCCTGCGCCTTGCGGCGCGGCGTCACGTCCTCCAGCGCGCCCTCGTAGCGCGCGACGCGCCCGGTCGCGTCGCGGATGGCGCGCGCGCTGATGCTGACCCACACGCGCGTGCCGTCGAGGCGCACGAACTCGACCTCGTAACCGTGGACGGCGCCGTCGCGGTCGAGGATGCCCATGATCTCCTGCCGCCGGCGCGGGTCGGCGTAGAAGCTCGGGACCGGCAGGTCGAGGAACAGCGTCTGGTCCGCGTAGCCGAGGAGCCGCGCGAACGCGCGGTTCGCGTCGATGAAGCGGCCCTCGGGCGTGGTCGTGAAGAGCGCGACGGGGCAGCCGGCGTAGAACGAGGTGAAGCGGTCCTCGCTCGCGCGGAGGGCGAGCTCCGGCTCGGTGTGGGCCTTGGCGTCGGGTGGGGTGATGCGCAGGTCGTGGGTCATTCGGCGGGCCTCGCGGCAGGGCTCATTCCTTCTGAAGGCGAGCACATGCGGCGGCAAGCGCGATGCGGCCGGCGACGTCGATCGGGGCGCGGCGCGGCGGAACGGCCGCGCTCGCCGCGCCGCGCGCTGCCGCCGCGCGAGATCTGCTTGCGCCGCGCGTCCGGGCCGAGAGGTCGCTCGCCTACCGCCGGTGGAGCCGCTGGAGCCGCCTCACGAACTCGGGCTCGAACACGCCGTCCACGCGGATCGAGTACCGGAAGAACGGGTCAGGCTCCACGCCGTGGTAGTCCATGTCGTTGAACCAGTAGATGGGCGCGCGCACGATCGTGCGCTCCTCCCCCTCCCTGTCGCAGAGATAGAATCGCTTGCCGCCGCGCGGCGCGAACGAGATCGACTGCGCCGCCCCGATCGCGCTCCCCGGCTCGGTGTCGCGGTGCGCGGGCGCGTGATCGTTCGCCTCCAGGCCGAAGATCACACACCGCCCGATCTCGACGAACGGCAGGCCCCGGATGAACTCCACCGTGCGGGGAAACACCGCCCTCGCCTCCTCCGAGAAGTCCTTTCCAGCGCCCGAGTGCTTGTCTTCCCAGCGGTCGTTCTCGAGGAGGTGATAGCACACCTTCCACGGGAAATAGACGCCGTAACGGTACTTGAGGTACAGCATCTGCGCCCGCGTCAGCGGGTGTTCGGTCTCGTCGCCGAACGTGTACTCCCGCTGCCTGTCGAGATCGAACGCCGACGGGTCGTCGGCGAGCGCGACGAACTCGCGGAACTCCTCGCGCGAGAAGCCGCCGATCGCGTGCCCGTAGTCCACATACGGATCCTCCTGCACCCAGGGAGCGACGACGCCCATCCATTTCAGGCTGCCGCCTGTGTACGAGGGCTCGACGCGGCAGAGCCCGAGCACGATCTCGCGATCGAGCTCCGCGAAGCAGGACGTGTCGATCAGCGGCGAGAGGTCGATGTACGGCCGGCCCCACAGGCCGCAGAGCTTGCTCATGCTGTCCTCGCGCCGAGGGCCGAGAGGTACCTGCGCGCGACAATGCCGTCGAAGGCGTGCACGCCGTCCTCCACCGTGGCGTACGCCGACGGGGCGTACCCCGGCGCGCGCATCCCGCGCTGCTGGCGCTCGCAGATCGCGCTGTCTTCGCGGTTCACGGTGTCCCAGAACGCGAACACGTCGCCCGGATCGAAGCCGGGGGAGAACGCCGCGGGGTGGAAGTGCGTGTCGGCGACAACGAGGGTCCGGTCCGGCGCGCGCGGGGTGAGCCTGTAGGTGAGCAGGTAATCGGGCTGGAGGCTCGTGAGCAGGCCCGGGAAGAGCATGGCGTCGCGCACGCGCCGCCGCTCCGCCTCGGGGACGATGAGCGGCCGCGCGCCGCGCGCCGCCGTGGTCGAGACCGTCTCGGCGCCGGGCGCGAGGTCCATGATCCCGCCGAGCCACGGGCCGCCCCTGCCCCAGGAGACGGCGTCGTCGCACGGGGTGAGCCGCTCCAGCCCGGGGTGCACGCGCGGGAAGTGGTGAGACTCCTGGAAGTTCTCGACGCAGAGCTTCCAGTTCGCGGCGACCTCGTACTCCACCCGCCGGCCCCGCCGGAGCGAGCGCAGCTCGGGGCGCGCGAGCCACGGCGGCGCCTCGCCGAGCGCGCGCTCGAGCGCAGGCGCGCCGGGGTCGAGCGTCACGAAGAGGAAGCCGAAGCAGGCGCCCGCGCGCGCGCCGAGCAGCCCGTGCGCGCCGCGGTCGAACCCGGGCGGCGCGTGCGGCGCGGCGCGCAGGGCGCCGGAGAGCTCGTAGGTCCAGCCGTGATAAGGGCACTCGAGGCGATCGACCCGGCCGCACGCGCCCTCCAGCAGCGTCGCCGCGCGGTGGCGGCAGACGTTGTGGAACGCGCGGATCTCCAGATCGGCGCCGCGCACGACGAGCACCCCCGCCGGCGTGAGCGGCGCGAGCAGCCACTCTCCCGGCCGGGCGATCTCGTCCTCGCGCCCGACGCAGAGCCAGGAGCGCCCGAAGATCTCGGCCTGCTCGAAGGCGAAGACGTCCTCGTCCCAGTAGGCGCGCGCGGGCAGCGGGCGGGCGCCGTGGAGCGGCTCGAGGACGGCGTGGAGATCGGCTGGGGAGAGAGGGAGCTCCGGCAAGCGGCGCGATGCTACCAGAGCGGGCCCGCCGGCGGGCCCCCGCGCCCCTGGCCCCGCGCTCCTGCGAGCGACGAGCGCCCGGCGCCGACGAGGATCAGCACCCGAAGAGCCCGCGCTTGTTGCACGAGATACGGCACTCGCTGCAGTGGACGCACCTGTCGTAGAGCCGGTACATGGAAGCGCCGGCGGGGCGCTGGCTCTCGCACACGCTCAGGCAGGCCGCGTCGCCCTTCGCGCAGGTCACGGCGCACTGCCTGAAGTAGACGCACTCGTCGTTGCTGACGCACGCCTCGAGCGCGTCGGCGCAGCTCCCCTCGTTCGCGCACGCGACGCACCCGGACGTCTCGTTGCCGCAGGAACGGAGGTTGTCGCAGGTGCCGAGGTCGTTGCAGTCGTTGACGTCGGTGCCCTCCGCGCAGGTCCCGGTGCCCTCGGGCTCGTCGCACTCGCCGTCGTTCGTTGTGAGGCACGGCTCCACCGCGCAGTCGTCGACGTCGGTGCCCTCCGCGCAGGTCCCGGTGCCCTCGGGCTCGTCGCACTCGCTGTCGTTCGTGTCGGCGCAGGTCGGCGCCGCGCAGTCGTCGACGTCCGTCCCCTCCGGGCAGCGATTCGTCCCCTCGGGCTCATCGCACGTCCCGTCCATCACGTATTCGCACCGCGGGAGCGCGCAGTCCTCGACGTCGGTGCCCGCCGGGCAGAGGCCGGTGTTCTCGGGCTCGTCGCAGACGCCGTTGCCTGTGGACGGGCAGAGAGAGCGGCAGTCGTCGGGGTCGGTGCCGGCCGGACACGCGCCGGTGCCCTCCGGCTCATCGCAGATGCCGTCGCCCGCGGTGGAACAGTGCTCTTCATCACCCAGATCGAGGCAGCCCAGGAGGGCCGCCTCCGCCTCGTCGCACACCTCGGCCACGTGATGCCCGTCCACGCACCGGCCCTCCAGGCGGACGCACTCGATGTACTCCGTGTGCTCATCCTGGCAGCGCTCCTCGGCCCTGTCCGTGAGCGCGTCCTGCTCCGCCTCGCACAGGCCATCGTTGTCCCCGGAGCAGTCCTCGCAGGCACAGCGCGCCTCGCAGACCGTCGCGTACACCGGCTCCAGGGGCTCACCCGCCCCCGAGCTGGCGCAGGCCGCGAACCCAACGGCGAGAGCTGCTGTGGCCATCACGTGTCTGACACGCATCGTGGTCTCCTCATCCTCTGGCCGAAGCGAGAGAGGGTCGCGCCGAGGCGCAGCGCGCCGCCGCGGGGCAGGCAGGGGCGAACGGCATCGATGGCGCAGAAAGCCCCAGATACCCTCCACCTGCGCACACCGCGCTCGATCGTCTCTCGCCTCGACTGTGGCTGTAAAATTCGGTTAAAAGAAAACAGCTACCTATACCAGTCCGCTGAGAGAGCGGTCAATCATCCAAGCTGCCTTCGGCCGACAGCAGCGAAGTGGGTCGCTGCCCTGGTCGGGCCAGGTAAGCGCAGGAGGGTACGCAGCGCAGCGACAGCGCGCTGGCGGGTGGCGCGTGCAAGTGTGTGTGTGGCCCGCGCGCGGTGCTGCGCGAGGCCCGCAGGAGAGAGGCGCGCTCGTGGGCCGGACGGGGGGCGGGGGCGCTCGGTGGGGCCGGTCCGGCGCCGCGGAACGATGTGGAAACGTTGAGAGACGCGCGCTCGGGACGAGCGCGCGGGCTTCAATCGGGCTCGCGGGCCGATCGGAGAAAAGGACCTTGCGATCCACAATGCGTCATCCGTTATTGCGGAGAGAGCGCGACATCTGGAGCGAGCGCGGCAATGGCGCGCGAAGGACCGTCGAAAAGCTGCTGTCTGCGTTCTCGGCGCCCGGGAGTGGGCGAGCGCTGGGGCGGTGGGGGGCGGAATGCGCGGTCGCTCCCGCGCAAAAGAGCCGAGACAGCATAAAGAAGCGTTGGCTTCGGTGCCGTTTCGGCAGAAGATGTGCGCGCGCGTGGACCGCGGAGCCGCGCTGGACACCTCCGAGCGACGGCGCTGCGTCACTGGACCCTCACGGGCTGGAGAGCTGCGGATGAAGATGCGATCTTTGGTATACCTCTTTGCGCTGAGTCTGTTGACGACCGCAGCGTGCGGCGATGACGACTCCACGGTGCCCCCCGGGACCGGCAGCGGCGGTGCGGGTGGCGGCACCACCACGACGGGTACCGGCGGCGACGGCGGCGGCACCACGGGCACCGGCGGCGACGGCGGCGGCACCACGGGCACCGGCGGCGATGGCGGCGGCACCACGGGCACCGGCGGCGACGGCGGCGGCACCACGGGCACCGGCGGCGCGGGCGGCGACGGCGGCGGCGCCACAGGCACCGGCGGCGACGGCGGCGGCGACGGCGGCGGCACCACGACCTCCACCTCCTCTGCCACCACAGGCACCGGTGGCGACGGCGGCGGCACCACGACCTCCACCTCCTCCGCCACCACGGGCGGCGGCGGCGACGGCGGTGGCACCACGACCTCCACCTCCTCCGCCACCACGGGCGGCGGCGGCGACGGTGGTGGCACCACGACCTCCACCTCCTCCGTCACCACGGGCGGCGGCGGCGACGGTGGCGGCACCACGACCTCTACCACCTCCGCCACCACGGGCGGCGGCGGCGACGGCGGCGGCGCCACGACCACCACCACCACCTCCGCCACCACGGGCGGCGGCGACGGCGGCGGCGGCGCCACGACCACGACCACGACCTCCGCGACCACGGGCACCGGCGGCGACGGCGGCGCGGGCGGCGGCGAGCTCGGCGCCGACGGCACCGTCTGCTCGGTGGATTCCGCGTGCGAGGGCGACGTCTGCATCCCCGAGATCTACGGCTGGCCTGCCGGCTACTGTTCGGGCTTCTGCGAGGCCGACGCCGATTGTGTCGGCGGCGGCATCTGCGGGTTCACGCCGGATGGCTTCGGCTTCTGCCTGAGCGAGTGCACGGAATCGAGCGAGTGCCGCGACGCCTATGGGTGTATCAACGGGTTCTGTCAGCCGCGCTGCACCAGCGACGCGCAGTGCGCGGAAGTGGGCGTGTGCGACGAGGCGTCAGGCTACTGCGACGTGCCGTCGGACGGGAGCGAAGACGGCACGTCTTGCTCGTTGGACAGCGAGTGCGCCAGCGCCACGTGCGCCAGCGAGCTCATGTACGGCTGGCCCGGCGGCTTCTGCACGGGTAATTGCACGGCGGACAGCGACTGCAACGGCGGCATCTGCGACTCCATCGTCAGCATCTGCTTGACCACGTGCACCACGTCGAGCGACTGCCGCGAGGGCTACACGTGCCTGCCCGACAACACCTGCTGGCCGGCCTGCACCAGCGACGCGCAGTGCGCGCTGGAGGGCGGCTCCTGCAATCCGGTCTCGGGCTACTGCAACCCGCCGCCCGGCGAGGGCGCCAACGGTGAAGCGTGCACCTCCGACTTCGATTGCGCCGGCCTGTTCTGCATCACCGAGGATGGCAGCGGCTGGCCCGGCGGCTACTGCACGAGTGATTGTGACGCGACCACCGCGTGCAGCGACGGCTCCGCCTGCGATCTCGTCGAGGGCCTCTGCTTCACGGAGTGCACAACGTCGAGCGACTGCCGCGAAGGCTACATCTGCGACGACTACGGTATGTGCTGGGCGGAGTGAGCCAGCGACGGTGAGCGCCCGCAGAGGCCCGTGCGGCATGACGACGGGCCTCTGCGGCGCCATCTCCCGTGCCTCATCTCCCGTGCGTCATTCCTTGTGACGCGTCATCCTGCCTGCCGCCCTCGAGGGCGGCGGCGACGCAGGCCCGCGAGCGCGGCCAGCCCGAGCGCCACCGCTGTCGATCCAGGGCCAGCGCCTCCGGCCATTCCGCAGCCGCAGCCGCCGCTTCCGCCGGCGCCCGCCGGCGCGTCCCCGCTCGCTCCGGCCGCGCTCCCGGCGCTGCCCATGGTCGCGGTGGCGCCGCTCGATCCGCCCGTGACGCCCCCTCCCGCCGCGCCCGCGCCCCCCGCGCCGCCCGTGGCGGCCACGGAGCTCCCGGTCGCGCCGGAGCCGCCCCCGGTCGCGCCGGAGCCGCCCCCGGTCGCGCCGGAGCCGCCCCCGGTCGCGCCGGAGCCGCCCCCGGTCGCGCTGGAGCCGCCCCCGGCGCTCCCGCTCGACCCGGCCGCGGCGCCCCCTCCCGCCGCGCCCGTGCTCCCGGCGCTGGTCGCCGAGGACGCGCTCGACGAGCCCTCCGCGCTGGCCAGCGCGATGTAGGCATCGGCGAAGCGCTGGCCGAGGACCTGGTAGGCGGCGGAATCGAAATGGTACGTGTCGTCGGGCGATCGCGGGGCGAAGTCGTCCGTGTCGACCCACGCGACCCGGGGATCCTCTTCGGCCACGGTCACCTGCGCGGCGCGCACGGCGTCGATGTTCGCCTCCCTGCCGACGGCGATCGGCCCGCCGTTCTCGGGGTAGAGGTTGTCGCTGACCCGGCCGAGCACGACGGGCAGACGGGGGACGCCGACGTCCTCGCGGAACGCCGCGATGAAGTCGCGCAGCGCATCGCCGTACCGGAACGCGGCCGACCACCCCGCCTCGTTCTCCCCCTGCATCCAGACGAGCGCGGCGATCTCGACCGCATGCCCCTCCGACTCGAGCCGCGCCAGCGCGTTGTCGAGGCGCGTCACCTCGTCCGGGTACTCGAGCGCGTGATCGTCGGCGTACGTCGCCGAGTCCAGCTTGCCGAGGAGCGCGTGGTAGAGCTGCGATTTGTAGAGGGACTCGGGGTCGGGCGGGAGCCCGCGCCCCCAGTGGTCGACGAGGTTCGTGCCCCCCTGCGACACCTTGACGATCGCGATCCGGTGCTCGGGGTACGCCGCGGCGATCGCGCGGCCGAACGTGATCTCGGGCCCGTAGCGGCGGGCTTCGCCCTTCGGCTCGAGCGGCCCCCAGTCGGTGCTCGTCGCCGCCGCATACGGCCCTCCCTGACGCGCGTCTGGGTTGAAGTGGTCGTACCAGATGTCCGGCTGGCTCCGGAGATCGACCGGGAGATCGGCGCCCACCCCGAACCCGACCATGTTCGACTGCCCCGCGAGGACGAACACCTTCACCGGCTGCGCCATCGCGGACGCGGAGAGGGACAACACGCCGGCTGCCAGGACGATGCAAGGCCGCTTCATGGCACGGTATATCCCTCGCGCGTGCCCCTACGTCAATACGCGGCAGGCCAACGCGATCGCGATCAGCCGGGCGATCCGCGGGAATGAAGGCAGCAGACAGGAGGCTGGAGACAGGCAGCGACGCTCGGCGCTCAGGCCTTCAGGCGTGTTTGCCAGGCCCGGGCATGGCGCGCCATGTTCAGTTTACAGCGGATGACAGGTTGCAGCTCCAGCCGCGCTGCGCGGCAGGTGCTCAGTCCGGTCGAGCTCGCCTCGCGTTCCAATCACTCGGGCGTCGCCTGATAAGCCGCGCTCGACGCCGCGTAGACACCGTTGGTAGCGTAGGAGTAGCGGTGCGGGCGCACGTGGTGCTCCGCGTGGCGCGCGCACCAGAGCGCCGCGCCGCCGGTCTCTTGCCGGTGCTTCACGCACTCCGGGCACGGCGGCTCGATCTCGGGGACCCGGCCCGCGGTCGCGTGGTCCTTCGGCCGGATGATCCACACCGGGCAGCGAGCGAGCCTGGCGACGCGCTCGGCGACCGAGCCGAGCAGCAGCCGCTCGAGCCCGCGGTGGCCGTGCGAGCCGACGACGACGAGGTCGGCGTCGAGGTCGGCGGCGAGCTGGGCGATGTTCTCGGCGGCGGCGCCGCGGCGGAAGTGGACGACGACGCGCTTCAGCCGGTCGCCGTCGAGCTTGCCGCCCATGGCGCGCACGCGCTCGCTCGCGCGCTGCTGGAGCTGCTGGAGCGCCACGTCGGGCTGGGTGGCCGTGGCGGGCGCCCTCGCGAGCCCGACGCCGATCCAGCTCTCGGGCTCGACGTAGACAGCATGCACCTCGGCGTTCTCGCGGCAACAAGCGGACTCGAGCGCCTGGTCCAGCGCACGGTTGCTCAGCTCCGAGAAGTCGACCCCGACGACGACGATGAACCGACTTGCTGCGCTCGCGCTCGACATGAAAGCCTCCTCAGCCTCCTCGCGAGGCCGCACCGGCGGAAGGACCCGCTCTGCTCAGCACGCGCTCGCACGCTCCGTGCCATGCATCCGGAGTCGAGCTCTTCGCGCGGCGCCGAGAGCGGGTTGCTCAGGGGGCGCCGACAGAGGCGCCCGCGTGAGGCGCTGGCGCAGGCGCCGGGAGCGGGCTCTGCGCGAGGCGGCCGGCCGGCATCTCCTTCGTCGCGGCGCAAACGGCGCGCGCAGGCGCAGACGTGGCGCACCGACGGGGTCGCATCGCTCCCGGCCGCCGCGCGCGCCGGAGCGGGCGATGCCGCGGCGGCGCGTGGCACGGACGGTGCTCAGCGCATGACGGGCCTCGAGCGAAGGACGCCGGGGCAACCGGAGAGACGACGATGACGAGCCCTGGACCGATCGACGGAGAGCACCCCATCCCGCACCACACGATCCGCAGCGCGCGCATCGTCGGAGACGACGGCGAGGCGTCGGTCGTGGCGACCGTCTACTGTCCGGTGCAGGAGCGCTCGACCACGGTGCCTGAGTGCGAGTCGTGCCATCGCTTTCACGCATTGCATTTCGACGCGACCGCGCGCACGACGTCCGTCCTCTGTCATACCGGC
Organism: Sorangium sp. So ce176; assembly: GCF_051519835.1. Classification (NCBI taxonomy): domain Bacteria; kingdom Pseudomonadati; phylum Myxococcota; order Polyangiales; family Polyangiaceae; genus Sorangium; species Sorangium sp. So ce176. The sequence continues at coordinate 4,446,587 of NZ_CP150371.1, read as the reverse complement.
CCGGCGGACCGGGGCGCCGAGCGCGCGGATCTGCCGCGTGGCATGGGCAGGCCGCTGGATCCGGAGACGCCGCTCGCCGGCATCATGACCAGGGACGTCCTCTGCGTCCGGCCGGAGGTCACGGTCGACGAGATCACGGCCTTGCTCGTGCGCCACGGGATCAGCGGGATGCCTGTCGTCGACGCGGACGGCAAGCCGGTCGGCATGGTGTCCCGGGCCGACGTGCTCCGTGCAGCGCAGGAGCGCGGCGACACGGAGGAGTCGGAGCGGCTCACCCTGCGGCCGGACGACATCGCGCCGCTCGACATCGAGCAGGGCTTTCACGTCTACGAGCCCGTCAGGGCCACCGCGCGCGACGTGATGACGCCCGTCGTGGTGCAGGTGCACGAGAGCGCGAGCATCCGCCAGGCCGCGTCGCTCATGGCCTACGAGGGCGTGCACCGGCTGCCTGTCACCTCGGACGACGGCAAGGTCGTCGGCATCCTGTCGTCTCTCGACGTGCTGCGGTGGTTCGGCCGGAGCTGCGGGTACCTGATCCCGCCCGCGCGCAACAGGGCCTGAGGCGCTGCAGCGGTGAAGGGTCGCTCCTGGCCCTGTGGAAGAAGGCGGCTCAGGGCCTCTCCACGAGCCTTCGCGCGCCGCGTCCCGGCGCGACCGCGCGCGTGCTCATAGCTTGCCGCGCCGACGCCGGGCGGATGCTACGCTGCGTTCGTTCAGGAAGGGAGGCGACGAATGAGCGAGTACCGGACGACCGCGCCGAAGCCCGTGTTGGTGGCGGCGTTCCTGGATCATCTCTTCGGCGTGGATCCGGTCACCGGGCGCATGCTCTGGGAGCACAAGCTGGACGGGATGATGCAATCGTCCACCGCGCTCCTGATCACGCCCACCACGATCTACGCGGCGAGCTTCAGCAGGATCACCTGCCTGCGTTACCCGACGGGCGAGCTGCTCTGGGAGGCAAAGACCGCCGTGAGCGGTCGCGCCACGCTCCTCCTGGAAGGTGACCGGCTCTTCGTCGGCAAGCAGGGCGAGATCGAATGCTTCTCGATCACCGGACAGAGCCTCTGGCACAACCGGTTCAAGGGCAAGGGGATGGGCCCGGTCGCCCTCGGCGTGCCGGACAATGTCGCCCAGTCCGACGACAAGGACTGACGGGCGCGCCGAGATCTCGAGGTCCAGAGAGGGTGCGCTCACCGCTGAGAGCGACAACGCCAGGCCGCTCTCCACTTCATCACGTCGCCCCCGCCCCGGCAGCCTCCGCCTCGAGCACAAGCGCCCATCCTGTATCGATCCACCGGGTCGCCGCCCTCGGCGTCCCCTCCAGATAACGCAGACGGTTGACCCGCTGCTCGTCCAGCAGGCCTCTGTTCTTCCTCACATCATCGCGCCCGACGATCACCCAGGCGAGATCGGTCAGCAGCCCCCCCGCTTCGGTCCGACCGACGATCCGGCATCGCCTGCCGTACCGCTCCACCATCGCGCCCGCGCCTGGCCGGCGGAGCAGCTCCTCGACGAGCGCCCGAGCGCGTTCGCGGGCCCCGCCTGGCAGCGTTCGGGACACCCCGCGGCCCGAGCCCAGGGCGCGGTAGGCTTGGTGATCGATCCCCGGACAGGCCCAGAGCCCCTCGTCCTCGAGATAGCGGGCCACCCCCAGGTATCGCCAGGCGGACTCGCCGGGCAGCCGCACGAGGACGAAGGCGGTCTCTCCGGGGCGGCGCTCCTGGAGGGATAGAGGCGCTCGAATGCGGTCGGGCGCGACGAGCGCCCCGGGACCCGGCCGCCGCGCGCAGATCGGGGAAAGCGACGAGCCGGCCGCGCGGCACCCCGGAGGCTGCGTCAGGGCTCTCCGGCTCGGCCCAGAGGCCGTCGGGTGAACGCGCGAAGCGGACGTGGAACGCCGTTCCGGGCTGGCCGGCGGCGGGGCCGAACCAGCCGCGCAGGAGATCCGGGAGATCGTTGCGCTGCGAGCCCACCCGGGACGAGCAGCTTCCGATCGATGCCGGTTCGGCGCGATGTGCCGCAGGAACGGGTCTTCTGCGCCGCCCGTCGCGAGCGGCGAGGGTCTTCCTGCGAGGTAGTTCCCCTTGCCCGGGATGACGTGGCGCACGCCGCCGCGCGGGTCGTCCACGTCACCGCGAAAGCGGGGAATCACGTGGACGTGCAGGTGCATCACTGTCTGCCCCGCGGCCTCGCCCGCGTTGATGCCGATGTTGTAGCCGTCCGGCTGGAGCTCGGCGTCGAGCTGCCGCTTCACCGCGTCGACGAGCTCGAAGATCGCGGCGCGCTCCTCGGCGGTGGCGTCGAACCAGGTCGGGACGAGGCGGCGCGGGACGACGAGCGTGTGGCCAGGGCTGACCGGGAAGCGGTCGCGCAGGGCAAAGGCGAGCGCGTTGCTCGCGACCCACGCCGATCCAGGCGCCTCGAGGAAGGGGGAAGTCACCAGCGTCAGCGCAGCCGGCTCGATCGCAGCCGCCGGTGGCCCTCGAGCACGGTGAGCACGATGACGCGCTCCGGCTCCACACGATAGATGACGCGATAGCTCTTCAGGAACACTTCTCGGATGTCGGGATCCTCGATCTCCGGAACGACGCGACCTGCACGGGGATGGGCCGATGCCCTGTCGGCCTTGCTGATGAGCTTGTCAATCCAGGCTTCGGCGGCCTTCGGGTCGTCCCGCGCGATGTAGGCGCAGATGTCCTCGAGGTCGGCGAGCGCCTCGGGCGACCACTCAGCGGGCACCTGAGCTCGCTCGGATCTTGGCCTTGAGCCGCGCGCGAACCTCGCTGGAAGGGAGGGTTCCTTCCCTCTCGACGCTCGCGATCCCGGCCGCGACCTTGGCCTTGACGAGCTCTCGGCGCTCGATCTCCTCGAACGCGTCGGGGGTGATCACGACCGCAGCCGGCTTGCCGTTCTGGGTGATGACGAGCGGCCGCCGGGTCGCGTGGAGCTGCCGGAGGAGCTCGGACGCGTGCGTCTTGAACTCACCGATCGGAACGATGTCCTCTGCGACGTTGATCTTCTTCATCGGGGCCCTCGAGCTCGCGGTCTGGTCCAAATTACGACCATCCGCTCCAGCCCGCAACGTGCGCCGGGCCCGATCCCCGCCCCTCCCGCCGCTACGCCGCCCGCGCCTCCCAGTCGATCCGGTACGCGTACGCGCGCTCCTGCGCCGCGGCGCCGAGCCGCAGGAACAGCGGCAGCGCCCTGTCGCGCAGCCACTCTGCCACCGGCCCCGCGACAGCCTTGCGGTTGCCCATCCGCCGCGCCTGCCGGACGATCGCCTCGACGCGCGGCCGCCGCGCTCGCTCGAACGCCGCGAACGCCTGCTGCGGGTCGGGCTCGTCGCGGAGGCACCGCGCGAGGAGCATCCCGTCTTCCATGGCCAGCGAGGCGCCCTGACCGGCGTGCGGCGTCGTCGCGTGCGCCGCGTCCCCGATGAGGCACACCCGGCCGTCGTGCCAGCGCGGCATCGTGAGGATGTCGTGGAGCGGCCACGGCCCGAGCACCTCCGGCGTCGCGCGCACCACGTCGGCGATCCAGCCCGGATCGCCCTCGTGCAGCGCCAGGATGCGCTCGCGGAGCTGCCCCGGCGCGGCGCCGCTCCCCGGCTCGGGCTCCCCGCCGTTGTGGAACCACCAGATCTCGCCGTCCGGCGCCGCGAACGCGCCGAAGAACGCGCGCCGGCCGAACACCATCACGCTCCAGCCCGGCTCGATCGGCGCGCCGGGGCAGCGCGCGAACCCGCCGAAATCGAGGAGCCCCGTGTACCCCGGCGCGGGCGCGTCGGGCACCGCGCACGCCCGCGTGCGCGAGCGGAACCCGTCGCACCCGATGAGCACGTCCCCGCGCGCCTCGCCGCCCCCGCCGCCCTCGCCGAACCGCGCCACGACCTGGCGCGGCTCCGACCTGTCGACGTCGGTGAGCCGCATGCCGTACCGGATCGCGACGCCGCGCCGGACCGCCTCCTCCGCGAGCGCGGCGTGCAGCGCGCCGCGCCGGATCATCACGAGCCCCGCCCCGAACCGCCGCGCCGCCTCGCGCTGGTCGATCTCGCCGATGCGCCGGCCGCGCGCGTTCTCGAACCGCATCCCCACGAAGGGCGCGCCCCGCGCCTGCACCGCCTCCGCGACGCCCAGATCGGCGAGCACGTTCATCCCGTTCGGCGCGATGCCCAGGAAGGCGCCCTCCTGCTCCGCCGGCGCCTCCCGCGCCTCGAAGATCGTCACCTCCACGCCGATCCGCCGCAGGAACATCCCGAGCACCGGGCCCGCGATGCCCCCGCCGATCACGATCGCGCGCCGCACATCCCGCTGTGTCATCCCGAAACCTCCTCTCGATATCTCGATGTCCGGGCCAGCATGGGCGCGACTGGCGCTCATTGCCAGTGATGATCCGTGATGGTAATCGTCACTGACAGTGAACTTATCGGCGATCGACCTCAATCTGCTGCTCGTCCTCCACGTGGTGCTCGAGGAGCGGAGCGCGGCGCGCGCGGCGCGGCGGCTGCGCGTCACGCCGTCGGCGGTGAGCAACTCGCTCGCGAAGCTGCGCGCGCTCCTCGGCGATCCGCTGGTCGTGCGGAGCGGGCGCGGCCTCGCGCCGACGCCCCGCGCGCTGGAGATCGCGCCGCGGCTCCGCGCGGCCTTCGGGGAGATCGCGGGGGCGATCGAGGGCGAGCGCTCGTTCGACCCGAAGGCGACCACGCGCGCGTTCGCGATCGCATGCTCGGACGTCGACCAGATCTGCAGCTTGCCCGCCATCGCGCGGTCGTTCGCGGCGGAGATGCCGCGCGCCGCCCTCCGCGTCGTCAGCGTCGACCACCTCGAGGCCGCCGGCGGGCTCGGCGGCGGCGAGATCGACGCGGCGATCTCGCCCGCGCACCCGCTCCCGCCCGGCCACCACGCCGCGGACCTGTTCGAGCAGGACAGCGTCTTCGTCGTTCACCGCGAACACCCGTGCGCCCGCCGCCGGCTGACGCGCGAGCGATTCAACGCGATGCGCCACATCGACATCCACGTCGCGCTCGGGCGCGGCGGCATCGGCAACCGGGCCGCCCAGGAGATGCTCGCGGCCCACGGGCTGCGCCGCGAGATCGCCGTCACCGTCCCGACCTTCTTCGCCGCCGCCATCGTCGCCGCGAGCACCGATCTCGTCGCCGGCATGCCGCGCCGCCTGGCCGAGGCGCTCGCGCATGTCGCGCCGCTCGCCATCGTCGAGCCGCCGGGGCCCGGGATGGTCTTCCGCATGCAGCTCGTCTGGCACGAACGGACGCACCTCGACGAGGGCGCCCGCCGCTTCCGCGAGATCGTCATCGCCGCCCTGCGCGCGCCCGCCCGCGCGCGGGCGGGCGCGCGCAGGGCAGAGACACGACAGCGCTCGCCTCGATGATCTATTGCGTGGAACGCGCGGCGCGTGGCATATCTGAATTGGGGCACGGCGCCTTACACAACGGTGGCGCTCCCCCGATCGAGAAGTCCGCTCTTCGGATGGCTGCCCCGAGCGCCCCGCGCTGAACGGGCGGCCGGGAGGCAGCTCCGATGAATCGTCCGATTGATGTGCTGGCGCCGGAGTTCCGCGCGAACCCGTACCCGGTTTACGCCGAGATGCGACGCGCGAGCCCCGTCTGCCAGGTCGAGCCCGGCGGGATGTGGCTCGCGACCCGGTATGACGACGTGCTCTTCATCCTGAAGACCCCGGGAGTCTTCTCCTCCGAGGGCTTCAAGGCGACCCTGGAGCCGCCCTGGGTCGGATACAACCCGCTCGGCAACTCGATGATTGCCCTGGACCCGCCGTCGCACACGCGGCTGCGCGCCCTGATCCATCGCGCGTTCGGGGCCGCGACCGTCGCCCGGATGGCCCCGCGCCTCCACGCCGTCGCCGCGGAGCTCGCGGACGGCCTCGCGGGCGAGGTCGACTTCGTCGAGGCGCTCGCGAACCCGCTGCCGGCGTTCGCCATCGGCGAGATCCTCGGCTTCGATCACGCGCTCCGAGCCGACTTCAGGCGGTGGTCCGACGATATCGCCACCATCATGCCCGAGCCGCTCGACCCGGAGCAGGCCCGGCGCGTCCGGACGACCATCGCGGATCTGACCAGGTACATGATGGCGGTCATCGAGCAGCGGCGCCGCGCGCCCACGGACGATCCGGTGAGCGATCTGGTGCGCGCCGAGGTCGACGGGCAGCGGCTGACGGACGCCGAGATCGTCGAGTTCCTCTTCCTTCTCCTGATCGCCGGGCTGGAGACGACGACGCATCTCCTCGGCAACTCGCTGCTGTTCCTCGCCAATCACCCCGACATGATGGAACGGCTGCGCGCCGACCCCGCCCTGATCCCGCTCTTCGTCGAGGAGATGCTCCGCTTTGATGGCCCGATCCACATGGTCCCCCGGATAACGACCACCGAGGTCGCGATCTCCGGGGTGACCGTGCCGCGCGGCGCGCTGCTGCTCCCGGTCCTGGCCTCGGCCAACCGGGACGAGAAGCGGTTCAAGGATCCGGATCGTTTCGATTTGCACCGTGGCGCGCAGGGCGCGCTACCGTTCGGCCACGGCATTCACTTCTGCATCGGCGCGGCGCTGGCCCGGCTGGAGGCCCGGGCGACGGTGGAGGCCGTGATCGCGCGGTACCAGCGGATCGAGCGCGTCCCCGGGGAGATCCGCTATAACCACGTCTTCACGATCCGCGGCCCCGTCGCCTTGCCGCTCCGGTTCATCCCCGCGGGCAGCGCGCCCGGCGCCTGATGTCCTGAGAGAACCTGGTTTGCTCCACGCGACCGCCGGGCGCAGGGTCAGGCCGCCGGAGCGCGGCTCGCGACAGGAGCGGGCAGCGCTTCCGCCTCGCCCGCCTCGCCCGCCGCCTCGGGCCTCGCCGAGGCGGCGCCCGCCGGCCGGCGGGTGAAGAGCCCCGCGACGAACCAAACGAAGGCCGCCACGCCGACGATGAACAGGGTGTCTCCGACGAGCCGCATCCAGCGCAGCGCCTCGAGGAGCGGCTGCTGCAGGAACTCCGCGCTCCGCGCATACCACAGCCCGCGCTCGACGCTGGCCCACGCCTGCGCGAGCCCGATCGGCAGGAGGCTCAGCAGGATCATCAGCCCGAGCCCGCCGTTCATCCCCCAGAACGCCACCCGGAGCCGCGCCTCGCTCCAGACGGCGTGCGGGAACAGGCGGCGGAACATCACGAGCACGAGGCCGAGCGAGAGCAGCCCGTAGACCCCGAAGAGGGCGGCGTGCGCGTGCACGGGCGTCGTGTTCAGGCCCTGCATGTAATAGAGGGCGATCGGCGGGTTGATGAGGAACCCGAACACGCCCGCGCCCACGAAGTTCCAGAACGCGACAGCGACGAAGAACTGGATGGGCCAGCGATAGGCCTGCATCCAGGCGCTCCGGTCCTGCATCCGCCAGGTCTCGTGCGCCTCCATCCCCACGAGGACGAGCGGCACCACCTCCAGGGCGCTGAAGCTCGCGCCGACGGCCATCACCGAGACCGGCGTGCCGCTGAAGTAGAGGTGGTGGAACGTGCCGGGGATGCCCGAGACGAGGAAGATGCAGGTGGACAGGATCGCGGCGCGCGCCGCGCTGTCGGGCCGCACGAGGCCGAACCGCGTGAACAGGAACGCGATCGCCGCCGTGGCGAAGACCTCCATGAACCCCTCGACCCAGAGGTGCACGACCCACCAGCGCCAGTACTCCATGACCGACAGGTGCGTCTTCGCGCCGTAGAACAGGCCAACACCGTAGAACATGCCGATGGCCACCGTCGCGCCGGTGAAGAGCAGCACGATGTGCCGGCCCATGTCGCGCCGCGCGAGGGCGGGCCAGAGCGCGCGCAGCATCAGGAAGAGCCAGAGGATGAGGCCGCCGAAGAGGGCGATCTGGAAGGCGCGGCCGAGGTCGACGTACTCGTAGCCCTGGTGTCCGAACCAGAAGGACATCTCGAGGGCGAAGCGCTGCTTGACCGACAGCCACTCTCCGGCGAGCGAGCCGAAGACGACGAGGACGAGCGCCCCGAAGAGGACGTTCACGCCGAGCCGCTGCCCCTTCGGCTCGCGCCCGCCCACGGCCGGCGCGAGGAAGAGCCCCGCCGCGAGGAAGGCCGTCGCGATCCAGAAGACGCCGAGCTGGACGTGCCAGGTGCGCGTCACCGCATACGGGAGGTAGTCCGCGACAGGCAGCCCGAAGACCTCGTGTCCCTCGACCGTGTAGTGCGCCGTCAGCGCGCCGAGCGCGACCTGGAGCACGAGCAGCGCGACGACGACGACGCAGTACTTGCCGACGGCGCGCATCGACGGGGTGAGCTCCCACCCTCCCAGCGGATCGCGCGCCGGCGCGGGGGCGGGCGGCTCCTCGCCGCGGCGGAACGCGTGATACCAGACGAGGGCGCCGATCCCGGCGAGCAGCAGCACGATGCTCACGATCGACCAGATCACGTTGGGCGTCGTGGGGACGTTGCCGATGAGCGGCTCGTGAGGCCAGTTGTTCGTGTAGCTCGCGCCGGTGCCGGGGCGCTCCGCGGCGCAGGCCCACGCCGTCCAGAAGAAGAACGCCGTCAGCTTGTCGCGCCGCCCCGCGTCGGGCACCGCGCCCGTGTGCAGCGCGTAGCTCTCGCGCAGGCCGGTGAGGCCCGGCTCATCGCCGAACAGCGCGCGGTAGTGCGCCGCCGTCTGCTCGATCGCCGCCGCGCGATCGTCGGACACCGTGAGCGTCCCGGTCGCCGGGTCGAACCCGTTGTGGCGCATCGTCTTCTGGAGGCGGGCCTTGAGCGCGGCCTGCGCCTCGTCGGGCAGCGCCGCGAACGGCGCGCCGTGCTCTCGATGGCTCCAGATCGCGAGGAGCGCCTCGGCCTCGCGGTGGAGCCAGTCGGCCGACCAGTCCGGCGCCTGGTAAGCGCCGTGCCCCCAGACGCTGCCGACCTGCTGTCCGCCGATGCTCTGATAGACGAGCTGCCCGTCGAGGAGCTCGTCCTTCGTCAGCAACACCCTGCCGGACGGCGTCTGCACCCGCTCCGGGATCGGCGGGGCCTTCCGGTACACCTCCCGTCCCATGAAGCCGAGAATCAAGAATCCAGCGGTGATGACGGCGGCGAGCGCCAGCCAGAGTCGCCTTAGGCTATGCATATCGACCTCGTTGTTCGCGTGAGCAGCGGTGCCCCCGCGCCTCCCGCGGCGCGGCGCCTGGTGCTCCGGTCGTGACACGAGGCAGCAAAGCAGGCGGCGTGCCTCACCTACAAGTAACTGTTTTCTTTGACTTAAATCACAGTCGTTGCTGTTTTCGCAACAACGCGCCGTTGTCAACCGAACAACGTCGTTGTACATTCGACAACATGCCGAGTCTGGAGGCGCTGCTCTCTGTCGCGCTCGATCTCACGACGTCGCTGGGGGCCGAGGATCGCTACAGGCGCCTGCTCGAGGCGGTGCGGCAGGTGGTGCCGTGCGACGCGGCGTGCCTGATGCGGTATCAGAACGGCGTTCTCGTGCCGCTCGCGGCGCACGGGCTCGCGCCGGAGGCGCTCGGGCGCACGTTCCGCGCGCGGGAGCACCCGCGGCTCGACATCCTCTGTCACGCCGCGGCGCCGGTGCGCTTCCCGCCGGACACCGATCTTCCGGATCCGTTCGACGGGCTCCTCGCGTCGGACGCGACCGCGCTGGCGCACGTCCACGCCTGCCTGGGCTGTCCGCTGCGCGTCGAGGGCGCGCTCCTCGGGCTGCTCACCGTGGACGCCCTCGATCCGCGCGCCTTCGAGCGGGTCGACGAGGACACCCTCTCGTGGCTGGGCGCGCTGGCAGGGGCGGCGGTGCGCACGAGCCAGCTCATCGACGCGCTCGAGCACAGCGCCGAGCGGCTCGGCCTTGTCGCCGACGACCTCCGGCGGTCCGCGGAGCGCGAGCGGGGCGCCGGAATGCTCGGGACGAGCCCGGCGATGCAGAGGCTGCGCGACGAGATCGCGCTCGTGGGGCCGTCGGATCTCACGGTGCTGATCACGGGCGAGACAGGCGCCGGCAAGGAGCTCGTCGCGCGCGCCGTGCACGCGGCGTCGGCGCGGCGGGGCGAGCCGCTGCTCCACGTGAACTGCGCCGCGCTGCCCGAGTCGGTGGCCGAGAGCGAGCTGTTCGGCCACGTGCGCGGCGCGTTCACCGGCGCGGAGCACCACCGGCCCGGCAAGCTCGAGGTAGCCGACAAGGGCACGCTCTTCCTCGACGAGATCGGCGAGCTGCCGCTGTCGATCCAGCCGAAGCTCCTGCGCGCGCTGCAGGAGGGCGAGGTGCAGCGGGTCGGCGCCGACCGGTCGCTGCGCGTCGACGTCCGCGTCATCGCGGCCACGAACCGCGACATCGAGAAGGAGGTGGCCGAGGGCCGCTTCCGGGCCGACCTGTTCCACCGGCTCAACGTGGTTCGCGTCGCCGTGCCGCCGCTGCGCGAGCGGCGGCGCGACATCCCGCTGCTCGCCGGCCATTTCTGCGACGAGGCGCGCGCGCGGCTCGGCGTCGGCCCGGTGCGGCTCACGCCGTCGGCGCGCGCGCTGCTCGTGAGCGCTTCCTGGCCGGGCAACGTGCGCGAGCTGGAGAACACGCTGTTCCGGATGGTGCTGCAGGCGTCGCGCGGCGTGCCCCGCGGGGCGCCCGTCGTCGTCGAGCCCGGCCACCTCGGCGCCGGCCTCCCGGCGGCCGCGGCCGCCGCCGGCCGCGAGGCGCCGGAGGAGGCGCCGCTGCACGCGGAGGCGCCGCTGCACGCGCAGGTGGACGCGTTCCAGCGCGGCCTCATCCAGCGGGCCGTGGCCCGGCACGACGGCAACTGGGCCGCCGCGGCGCGCTCGCTCGGCATGCACCGCAGCAACCTGCACCACCTCGCGAAGCGGCTCGGGCTCCGCTGAGGCAGCGCGCGCCCGCCGCCGCGCCCCGGAGCGGCGGCGGCCCGGCCTGGAGCTCCTCATTCCTCCAGGATAAAGCACATCCCGTCGAGGCAAATACAGGTGTCGGACCAGCCGCAGTCCGTGCAATCGCTGTCCTCGTTGCATTCAGCGCCACGGCACTCGCCTGCGCCGTCGCACTCGGACAGCCCGTCGTTGCACGGGCTCCCCGGCGGAGCGGGCTCCTCCACGCAGCCGCCGGCGATGCAGAGGCTGTACTGACAATCCGTCTCAGGGCAATCAAGGTCGTTCACGCACCCCGCCGACACGCATCTGCCGGCCTCGTCGCAGACGCCGCCTGCACACGACGATCCTGGCTGGGGCGCGTGCCTGGGCGTCGTCCCGTCGCAGTCGTCGGCGGTGCACGGATTGCCATCGTCCGGAAGCTCGTCCGCGGGGACCACGACCCGGGCGCCGTGACCATCGCAGACGGTGCGCTGACAGTCGCCGTCCGCCGGCTCGATCTCGGTGCCTTCCGGGAGCGGCGCCATACCACACCGGCCGTCGACGCACGCCGGGATCTGGCATGACTCCGACGAAGCAGGGCAATCGGACGGCGTGGTGCAGCTCCCCCCGGAACCAGGGCTCGATCCGCCATCTCCGACGGAGCCGCCGCCCCCCTGATCACCGAAGCTGCGCTCCTGGGCCTCGCAGCCGACCACGGAGGCAGAGAGCGTGGCGAGCGCGGCGACCAGGAGGAGTGGAAGCGATGCGGCCACGTTGCGGCGAGTACAGCAACGCTGCCTATTTCCAGGAACATGAGGCGACGACATGGGCCGTATTGTAATGCAGATAGCTCCCCCGGGCGAAGCTCGCGGCCACCCTCACCGCGAGCGGGGCGCGCGTATCCAGAGGTCCTCCGCGAGGCCCGTGGTGGCGGCTCATCATGCGTTCTGCGGATGCGGCTCCTGCGCTGGATGACGCTGGGGCTCCTCTGCGCGGCCCGCGGAGACGCGGCCGAGAATCCACGAGCCCGCCCGGCTCGGCGCGAGACGACCCCACGCGCTCGCCCGGGCGACCGCTCGCGCTAGGCTGGCGCCGAGCAGCCCTGCTCGCGCCTGAGCCATGCAACCCAGCCTCTTGATCCTCGTGCGCCACGGCCGCACCGCCGGCAACCGGGCCGGCCCCGGGACACCGATGAGCGGGTGGACCGATACGCCCCTCGACGCGCAGGGCAGGCACGAGGCCGAGGCGCTGGGCCGCCGCCTCGCCGCGGGGCCGGCGTTCGACGCCGTGTACGCGAGCCCGCTGAGCCGCGCGATCGAGACAGCGCAGATCGCGGCGGGCGCGTGGGGCCCCGTGCGCCCGCACGACGGGTTGCGCGAGATCTCCTGCGGCGACGTGGACGGCGCGCCGATGGAGGACGTCAAGGCGCGCCACGCCGCGCTCTGGGAGGCGAACCTGCGCCAGGACGACGACGACTTCCGCTGGCCCGGCGGCGAGAGCTACCGCGAGCTCCGCGCCCGCTGCCTCGCCGCCGTCTGCTCCATCGCCGCGGCCCACCCGGGGCAGCGCGTGCTCGTGGTCACGCACGCGGGCGTCATCGGCCAGATCCTCGGGGCGCTGCACGGCATCCCGCCGGCGCGCTGGGAGGCGTTCCGGCCCGGCAACGCCAGCCTCACGGCGGTCTCGTGGCAGGGCGAGCGCGGCGTGCTGCTGCGCTTCGGCGACCGCGAGCACCTCGACGGCCGCGAGCGCGTCAGCTCCAGCACGCGTCCGCCCGACGGATGACGCGCAGCCAGTCCGCCGCGTTCCGGGCCGCCGCCGCGCGCGCCTCGGGCGCAGCGCCGGGCTGGCCCGCCGCGCCCGCGCCCGCGAGCAAGAGCGAGAGGTGGTACCCGAGCGCCCCCGCGAGCGCGTTGGACGCGGCCGCGAACCAGTAGGCGTCGCGCAGCGGCCGCGTCAGCGCGGGAGAGAGGCCACGCGCCGCGAGGTAGCCGCCGAGCAGCGTGTCGTGGCGGCGCCTCGCCTCCGGCTCCCAGTAGCCGAGGGCCTGGAGCCACGCGCTCACGTCCTCGAGCGGAGAGCCGACCCGCGCGCGCGCCCAGTCGAGCAGCACCGGCTCCGCGACGCCGCCGCGCCGGCGGATCATGACGTTGCCCGGGTGCACGTCGCCGTGGATCACGGCGCTGCCGAGCGGCTGGAACGCGAGGAGCTGGCGGCGCATCACGGGCAGCGCCGCGACGACCCGCCGCAGCGCGGGCAGCGCCCGGGCGAGCGCGGGGACCTCGTCGCGAGGCACGCGCTCGGCCAGCGAGAGGGTGCTCCGCGCGGCGGCGAGGTTCTCGGCCTCGTAATCCCACGCCGGCAGGGGGGCTCCCGTCGCCGTCTCCCCGTGGAACCGCGCCAGCCGGTCGAGCACCCGGGCGGTGTGCGCGCTGTCCGTCCAGGGCCAGGGGTGCGCCGGGACGATCCGCTCGAGGAAGAGCAGCCAGCGCCGGCGCCCGAGCCGCTGCGCTCCGAGCAGCTCGGGCGAGAAGCGCCGCGCGACGGAGCTGGACAGCCGCCGGTAAACGGTCACCTCGCGCGCCGTCGCGCCGCGCGCGAGCTTGGCCACCAGCGCCACGCGGCGCGGCCTCGCGCCGCCCCGCAGCCGCGCGGTGATCAGCGCGACGTCCGAGCAGAGCCCGCCCTGGATCGGGCGGATGTCGATGGCCGCGTCGCAGAGCGCATCGCCGTGCCGCGCGACGAGAAAGGCCGCCACCGCGGCGAGATCGAGAGCATCCTGCGTCATCCATCACCTCCCGGACCTGACGATGCGTCGCGGCCAGCTCACATTCCACGCTGCGCATCCGGATCGAGCTCACCGCTCCGCGGCGGGCGCTCAGGGTCCTCCGCAGCGGGGCCCCGGCCGGTCCGCAGCGAGGCACCGGGCCTGTCCGCAGCCAGGCACCTCGGCTCTCCCCGCAGCAGCGCAGCCGGCGCGCGGAGCGCGGCGGCGCCCCCGGCCGGGCGAGCTCGTTCGCGCTGGATCCGATGGCCCGGACGAGTATCCTCCGGCGCGGGTGTCGTGGCCGTGGAGCGCCGCGACAGGTAGTCACGGGACGGTCGGGCCGCCTTCCCCAACGCGCGACGTCGCTCGCGTCCTGGCGGTCCATTGCATCGATCCCATCCTCAGCTCGCCCCCGGAACCTGGGCCCCCGCGCGGCGCCTCGCCCAGCGCGTCCTCGGCCCGCTCGATCGCTTCCTCCACATCGAGGCGGCCAGCGGGATCGTCCTCCTGATCGCGTCCGTCATCGCCCTCGCCTGGGCGAACTCGCCCTGGGGCGACGCGTACGAGCACCTCTGGCACGTCCCGATCACGCTCGGCGTCGGCTCCTTCGTGTTCACGCAGTCCCTGCACTTCTGGATCAACGAGGGGCTGATGACGATCTTCTTCTTCGTCGTCGGCCTGGAGATCCGGCGCGAGATCCACGAGGGAGAGCTCGCGGATCTCAAGCGCGCGGCGCTGCCGGTCGCCGCGGCCGTGGGCGGCATGATCGCGCCCGCGCTCCTCTACCTGTCGCTCAACACATCGCCTGTCTCGCGCCACGGCTGGGGCGTCCCGATGGCGACGGACATCGCTTTCGCGGTGGGCGTGCTGGCCCTGCTCGGCAACCGCGTGCCCCCTGCCCTGCGCGTGCTCCTGCTCGCGCTCGCGATCATCGACGACATCGGCGCGATCATCGTCATCGCCCTCTTCTACTCGTCAGGCGTCGCGTGGACCGGGCTGCTCATCGCCGCCGGCGGAGGGCTGGCCGTGCTCGTGCTCCAGCGCTTCGGCGTCCGCCGCCCCGTGGCCTACGTCGTCCCCGGCGCCGTGCTCTGGTTGGGCATGCTCCGCGCCGGCGTCCACCCGACGATCGCCGGCGTCGTCGTCGGCCTGCTGACGCCTGTGCGCTCCTGGTTCGGCAGCCACGGCTTCCTCACGGCGGCCCGCGGCGTGGTGGACGAGGTCGGCGCGCTCGCCGGGCGCGAGGGCCACCGGGCCGACGAGCTGTTGAGCCCCCTCCGGCGGATCCAGACGGCCCAGCGCGAGGCGCTGCCGCCCGTCGTCCGGCTCCAGGCGGCGCTCCACCCCTGGGTCGCCTACGGGATCATGCCGCTGTTCGCCTTCGCCAACGCCGGCGTCCGCGTCGACGGTACGTCGCTGGGCCACGCGGCCTCCGGGACGATCCTGCTCGGGGTCATGCTCGGGCTGGTCGTCGGCAAGCCGCTCGGCGTCTTCCTCGCGAGCTTCGCGATGGTCCGGCTCGGCGTCTGCGCGCTGCCGCGCGGCGTCGGCTGGCGGGGGATCGCCGTGGTGGGCTGCGTCGCGGGCATCGGCTTCACGATGGCGATCTTCATCGCGGGCCTCGCCTTCAACGACCCGGCGCAGCTCGCCGCGGCCAAGCTCGGCATCCTGCTCGCCTCGGCCATCGCGGCGGTGAGCGGCCTCCTCGCCGGCCGGCTCGTGCTCTCGGGGGTCCAGGTGCCCGGCGCGGCGCGGTCGCTCCAGGAGGCCGAGACGTCGGCGGAGAAGTAGCCGCGGCGCGCGGTCGGCCTCAGCGAGCGCCGCCGCCTTTGCCGGAGGCGGCGGCCGCCGCCGCGCCTCTCGCGGCCGCCGCGCCCGTGGCCGCCGCCGCGCCCGTGGCCGCCGCCGCGCCCGTGGCCGCCGCCGCGCTGGCGTCGGCCGGCGCCGGCTCCTGCGGCGCACACGGCGCGGCCGAGACGACCGCCCGCCACCGCGCGCCCTCGCGCACGTGCACCCGGTCCGTACGGAGCGCCGGCAGCGACCGGAGCGCCGCGAGGACCGGCGCGATCCCCTCGCCCGCCTTCTCCCCGGGGACCGGGGGCACCTCGACGCAGCCGTACAGCGACTCCACGTCGTCCACCCACGCGAGCGCGGGCCCCGCCTCCTGGAGCCACGGCCACCCGCCCGCAAGCTCGGCGACGATCGGCTCGGGCGCGATGGCGCGGTCCTGCACCGCGACCTCGGCGCCGAGCTCCCGCGTGAGCGCGCGGCCGAGCAGATCGGCCGCCGCGTCGCCGAGCGCGGGGCCGACGTGCACGACCTCCATGACGAGCGGCTCGTTCTCCGGGAACCGCAGCCTCCATTCGACGAGCGGCCCCGCCGCGTGCGGCCACGCGCCAGCGAGCGACGCGGCGAGCTCCTGGCGGAGGAGCCCGAGCTCGGGCTCCTTGCGCACCACGTCGATGGGCGCCGCCGTCGCCCGCACCGACGCCGCCACCTCATCGAACGCGCTCGCGTCAAGGACCGCGATCACGTCGACCTTCGGGGTCATCCCCGCGACAGCGGCGATCTTGTCGCGCAGGTCCCGCTCGATCCGCTCGGCCTCGTCGGCGCGCCCCAGCGTCACAAGGCGCACCGCGACGCTGCCGTGATCGACGGTGAGGCTCGACCGCACCGTGCTCTGCGGCAACGCGTCCAGCATCCGCTGGATCGCCGCGCGCACGCGCACCTCCCAGGACACCCGCGCGAGCGCCTCCCGCAGCGGGAAATACACGGCGCCGAGGAGCGCGAGCGGCATCATCACGCGAAAAATCCAGCCATGGCGCAAGTCGAAGAAGACCTGGAGCGCGCGCGCCACGCGGCGGATCGCGCCCGGCTTCTGCTTCGCGAGCTCCGCGTGCTCGAGCTCCGCGGTGCTCACGGCGCTGTAGCCGAGGAGCAGGAAGCAGAGGATGGCGAACAGGAGGATCGCGCAGAGGTTCGCCGTGAAGAGCAGCGCGGCGCCGCCCGAGATGCTCTTCACCCGCGTGCCGATCCCGTAGCCGATCACGCACAGCGGCGGCACGAGCGCGATGCCGATCGCCGTCCCCGCGGCCGTCGAGGTCGTGTCCGAGCCGGGCCTCACCGTGGTGTAAGCCGCCGCGATCGCGCAGAAGATCGCGATCAGCAGGTCGAGCGCCGTCGGCGACGTGCGCGCGGCGATCTCCGCCGTCACCTCGTGGAACGGCAGCATCAGCGTCAGGAGCGCGGCGCCCGTCACCACCACGACGATGCTGAAGGCGACGCGCGTGAACGAGCGCAGCGCGAGGAAGGGCGAGCCGATCGCGAGGCCCATCCCGAGCTCGACGATCGGCCCCATGAGCGGCGAGATCAGCATCGCGCCGATGACAACCGCCCCGCTGCCGAGCACGAGCCCGAGCGAGGCGATGCCCATCGCGAGCAGGAGCTGGAGCCAGTAGCCGGCCGCGCCCCGGGTGCTCCGCTCGAGCATGCCCTGGACGATGGCCTCGCGGGCCTCGGGCGTGATGTCGAACACCGCCGCGATGCGCTCCTGCAAGGCCGCGCCGGTGGGCGCCGCCGGCGGCCCGCCAGCCTGCGGCTCTAGGCCGCGATCCTGGTTCATGGCGGGCCTTATAGCGCGGCTCCCGGCCGAGACCTCCCCTGCGAGCGCGCGGCGCTCGCGGGCGGCGCCGGGCCGGGGCGTCAGGCCTGGATCGAGCGCAGGAGGTTGCGCACCGCGCCCGCGTCGGGCAGCCGGTACGCGGCGCGGCTGCTGTTGTTCCCGACGTGGATGGTGCACGCCGACGGCGGGAGCGCCGCGAAGATGTCCTCGTCGGTGCGATCGTCGCCGATCGCGATCACCTCCGCCCGCGCGGGGACGTCGTCCAGGATGAGCGGCACGACCCGGCCCTTGTGGACGCCGCGCGGCCGGATCTCCAGGACCTTCGCGCCGCCGAGGAGCTCGAGGGCGTCCGCGGCGACGCGCTCCGCGAGGCGCGCCCGCAGCGCGCGCACGTGCTCGCCGGCGAGCTCGGGCTCGACCGTGCGGTAGTGCCACGCGAGGGTCACCGTCTTCTCCTCGATGAAGCTGCCCGGGGTGCGCCGGGTGAAGTCCTCCAGCAAGTCCCGGACCTCGCCCTTCCACGCGGCGGCGTCCGACGCCAGCGGGACCCAGTCGTCGCACGCCACGGGGCGCGACCAGAACCCGTGCTCGGCGTGCAGGTGCAGCGGCAGCGCGCCGAACCAGCGCTCGATGTCGGCGCGCCGGCGGCCGCTCACGACGTGGACGCGGTCGCGCTCGGAGAGCGCCCGGAGCAGCGCGAGGAGCTCCTCGTCGGGCGCCGCCAGGTCGGGCATCGGGGCGAACGGGACGAGCGTGCCGTCGTAGTCGAGGATCCAGACGCGCTGCGGCGCCTGCCGGACGCGCTCGACAACGCTCTCGGGCATCTCCCGGCGCGCGCTCACAGCGCCGGCCGCCTCCGACGCCGGCGCGGCGGCGCGGTCGAGGTCGTCCAGGAACGACTGCGCCCAGGCGTGGACGTCGCTCGTGTCGACGCGGCGGCGCAGCGCCGCCATCCGCGTCCGCTGCTCGGCGGCCGGCATGGTGAGCGCGCGCTTCACGGCCGCGGCGACCGAGCCGATGTCGTACGGGTTGACGGCGATCGCCTCCGCGAGCTCGGACGCGGCGCCGGCGAACTCGCTGAGGATCAGCGCGCCGTCGTCGTCGACGCGCGCGGCGACGTACTCCTTCGCGACGAGGTTCATGCCGTCGCGGAGCGGGGTGACCAGCATGACGTCGGCCGCGACGTAGAGGGCGACCACCTGATCGAGCGGCAGGGAGCGGTGGATGTAGTGGATCGGCGTCGCCTGGGTCGTGCCGTGCTGCCCGTTGATGCGGCCGACCATCTCGTGGACGATCCGCCGGAAGTCGGCGTACGCGCCGGCCATCTCCCGCGTGGGGACGGCGAGCTGGATGAAGCGGACGTTGTCGCGCAGCTCCGGCTCGCGCTCGAGGAACCGCTCGATCGCGAGCAGGCGGCGCGGGATCCCCTTCGTGTAGTCGAGGCGGTCGATGCCGAGCACGATCTTGCGGCCGCGCGCCTCCGCGCGGATCCGCGCCGCCTCCTCGCGGACGGCGGGGTGGGCCGCGATCCGCGCGACCTCGGCGGCGTCGACGCTGATCGGGTGGACCCCGAGCGCGACCCTGCGCCCGTCGTGCTCGATCGCCGCCTCGTCCGGGTCCAGGTCGAGCACGTGCGCCGCCGAGGCGGCGAAGTTCTTCCGGTAGCCGGCCGTGTGGAAGCCGAGCAGGTCGGCGCCGAGCAGGCCCCGCACGATCTGCTCCCGCCACGGGAGGATGCGGAACACCTCGGCGGACGGGAACGGGACGTGGAGGAAGAAGCCGATCTGCGCCCCCGGGAGGCGCCGCCGGAGCAGCGCCGGGAGGAGCATGAGCTGGTAATCGTGCACCCAGATCATGTCGCCCGGCGCGTACTGCTCGGCGACGGCGTCGGCGAAGCGCTCGTTGACGCGCTGGTAGGCCTCCCAGTCGAGCTCCGCGTCCAGGTTCACCTTGTCGAGCAGGTAGTGGAACAGGGGCCACAGCACGCCGTTCGAGAAGCCGTCGTAGAAGCGGTGCTGCTCCGTGGCGCCGAGGTGCACCGGCACGGCGCGGATCCCGGCGAGCGCCGCGTCGGCGTCCTGCCGCTGCTCCGGCGTGAGGCCCGCGACGCTCCCCGGCCAGCCGATCCAGACAGCGCACATCCGCTCGTGAGGGCCGCGCATCGCGGCGGCGAGGCCCCCCGAGGAGCGCGTCAGGCACAGCGCGCCGCGGTCGACGCGGACGCTGATCGGGAGACGGTTGGAGACGATGAGCAGTCGAGCCATGGAACTCCCCTCCTCTGCGGTGGCCCGGGCGTCGCTCGCCGCGCGGGGCGCGACCCCCTCCGCCAGGCGCTCAGCGACCTGCCACAGGAGAGCCGCGCGCCGCGAGGCCGCGAGGCCGCGAGGCGTCGGACACGAAAGCGCGACGCTGGCCCGCGGCTCACCGCGGACAGGCGCAGCTGCTCGATTACTTTGAACTCAAAACATATCGAGCGGCGTCGCGCAAGCTGATCCGGCGCGTCGGGGGGGCGCGCGACGGCCGATCCGACAAGCGTTACCGCGAGGGCACCTGCGATGCGCTCCGCGCTGCGACATCGTGTCGCATCGCGACAACGGATCGCACGTTCGCGGCCCGCACGAGGTCGAGGGGCGCGAACCGCGTCGACTTGCAGGTTCAGCGGCGCGCCACGTCGTTCGCCATCCCGCGAGGCGTTGTCTGCTGCGCGCCGGTGGTGCCGGCCGTGGACGCCGTGCCCGTGCCCATCGTGCCGATCGCCGGGGCGGCGGTCGTCGTCGCGCCAGGACGCTGGACGCGGATCTGGTTGTGGACGTCCTCGACGCCGCGCGCGCTCTCGGCGATCTGCTCGATGATGCGCTTGTGGTGGCGCTCGTTCACCGTGCCCTCGAGCGTGACCTCGCAGTCCTGCACGCGCACGGTCACCTCGCCGGCATCGATGTCGTCGCGATCCGCGAGCATCTCACAGATGTCCTCGAGGATGCGGCTGTCGGAGCGCCTGTAGCCCTTGGGTCCACGGCCGAGCGCGCTGCGCACGCGGTCACCGGCGCTGCTCAGCGCGCCGCTGACGCTCTGCATCGCAGAGCGGCCCGCGTCGCGCACGTCGCGAACGAACCCCTGACCGAAGCCACGGTCCTGGTCGCGGCCCCAGCCGCGCTCCGGCTCTCGGCCGTAGCCGCCAAAGCCGCGCTCCGGCTCTCGGCCGTAGTCCCGTCCGTAACCGCGCTCCGGCTCTCGGCCATAGCCGCCAAAGCCGCGCTCCGGCTCTCGGCCGTAGTCCCGCCCGTAACCGCGCTCCGGCTCTCGGCCGTAGTCCCGCCCGTAACCGCGCTCCGGCTCTCGGCCGTAGTCCCGCCCGTAACCGCGGTTCTCGTCGCGGCCGTAGCCGCTGAAGCCGCGCTCCGGCTCTCGGCCGTGGTCGCCGTAGCCGCGCTCCGGCTCTCGGCCGTAGCCGCCGTAACCGCGGTTCTCGTCGCGGCCGTAGCCGCTGAAGCCACGGTCGTGCTCGCCTTGACCGCGCTCGCGTCCAGCAGCGAAGCGGCCCTCATCAAGCGTGTAGTCACCGTGGCCGCGCTGCGTCGTACGCCCGTGGTCGCGGTCGTGGCCCTCGTCCCGGTCCCATCGATCCCAGTCGCGATCGCCCTGTCCGTAATTGATGTCCCTGCCGAATCGATCTCGCATGTCACAGCTCCTTGCCAGCGTTGTTCAGCCACGAAAATGCGGCGTCTTCGCGACGGCTCTGCGACGGCGAACAGCACGCTCAGCCCGTCGCGCGGACCGCTACGGTGGAGCGCACCGCCATGACTCGCAATGAGGAACATGCCTTATTGCACGCCGGGATCGACCCGAGCGCGGATGAACGCACGCATCAGGCGATGGCTGAAGAGACCGCTTCCTGGGCCAGGCGGCCGCTGAGCTCGAGCCCCGACCGGCCCGGCGCCGGCCTCGTTCGCCCGCGCGACGCGCTCAGGGCGTGAATTTGCATGCGACTTTCGTGTGCCTTCATGAGCAGGGCACCGCAGCCTCTCAGCTCGGGCGGCTGCCATCATGCACACATCGGCTCGAGCGTGGTTGAAGCAACCCTGGATCCAGAAAAGGAGGACTCGTGATGTTCCACAGGACCGCATCATTGCTCGCCGCGATGGCCGCCGCCGCGCTCGTGGCCGCCTGTGACAGGAACCCCGGAGAGGACGTCGTGCAGGCCGGCAAGGAGTCGCAGGAGGAGACCGCCCGCATCCAGCGTGAGGCGGATCGGAAGGTCGCCGAGGCGCGCCGCGAGGCCGATCAGAAGATCGCCGACGCCAGGAAGAAGGCCGGGGAGGAGAAGGCCGGCGCGCAGAAGGACGTGGCCGAGGAGCGCCGGGAGCTCCAGGAGGCGCTCAAGAGCGCGCAGCAAGACACGAAGGAGGAGTACATCGAGTATGCGCGCAAGCGGGCTCGGCTCCTGGAGCTGCGGGCGGCGGAGCTGAGGGCGCAGGCCCCGACAATGCCCGCGGCGGATCGGGGCCCCGTCGACCAGGGGCTGCAGGACATCGAGGCGAAGCACCGCGAGGTGATCGGGACCCTGGACGAGCTCAGCAAGGACACGAAGCAGCCCTGGAGCTCGGCGAAGGCCGACATCGACAAGAAGCTGAGCGAGCTCGAGCAGCGCATCGACGCGGTGGGCGGCACCGCCACGATGAAGCCGACGACGCCCGCGAAGTGAGCGCCGCCCGGCAGAGGCGCCCGGCAGACGCGCCCGGCAGAGGCGCCCGGCGCGCGTGGCGCACCCGATGCAGCGATGAGCGCGAACGCGCGTCGCGCCTTGCAAGCGCGTCGACGCGAGAAGGGGGGAATCATGGCGACGATGGGACCCGAGGATCGTGAACGGTTCGCACGGAACGAGGACGCCGGGACGAAGACGATACCGAGCGCCCGCCTGACCTCGGAGCGGGACAGGTCGTCACCCAGGGTCTTGCTCGGCGGCTCGCTGGCCGAGGTGGCGTGCGGGGCGGCGACCGTGGTCCTGGCGATCCTCGCGCTGACGGGCACGATGCAGGGCTACCTCATCCCGATCGCCACGATCGCCCTCGGCATCGCGCTGCTCGCGCACGGCAGCGCGGTCGCCGCGCGCCTCCGCGATCTCTCCGTCGGGTGGGACACGCGCGCCGAGCTCGGCGGCGGCACCGGCGCGGAGCTCATCGGCGGCGCGGCGGGCGTCGTGCTCGGCATCCTCGCCCTCGTCGGCATCGCCGCGCCGGTGCTCCTCCCGGTGGCGGTGATCGTCTTCGGCGGCGCGCTCCTGCTCGGCGGCGGCGCGACGGCCGACCTCGGCGCGCTCGACGTGCCGGGCGCGCACGAGCGCCTCGGCGACGCCTCCCGCCAGGCGTCCGTGGCCGCCTCCGGCCTGCAGACGCTCGTCGGCGCCGGCGCTGTCGTGCTCGGCATCCTCGCGCTCGTCGGCATCGATCCGGTGGTGCTCACGCTCGTCGGCCTGCTCACGCTGGGGTCGGCCGTGGTCCTGAGCGGCACCACGGTCTCCGGCCGCATGGCCGCCGTCCTGCGGCGCTGACAGGCGCAGGAGCAGGCGCGCGCCGCCTCCGGAGCTCGTGCCCTCGAGCGCCGCGCGCCGCATAAGGCCCAACCCGACCGCTCAATCCGCATGAGCCTGGGTGTCGGCTACGGGGCGACGGGCCCATCTGCCCTGCGGTGCCGGGCTTCGAGCTTTCACGGCGCGCGGAGGCGGGTCTCATCCCGGGGCCGCAACCGGGCGAGGTACGGAGGAGAACCACGATGAACGTCTTCGACAAGGTGCTGCGATCGGTGGGTCTACGCAGGCGGCGCGAGCTCGGCGATGCGGCCGCCGTCGCGGCCGCGCTCGGCCTCGGCGCCGGCCTGATGTACACGCTCGACCCCGAGGGCGGCGCGCGACGCCGGGCGAGCGCCGTCGACAAGGCCGTGGGCCTCGCGCATCGCACGGGCGCGCTGCTCGACGAGTCCACCCGCGACCTCCCTCCGACCGGCGAGCGGCCCGATCTCACCAGGGCGAGCGGGTCGCCCGCCGCGCGCTGGCTGATGGGCGCGCTCGGCCTGGGGCTCGTGGGCTACGCGATCAGGCGCCGCGGTCCGCTCGGGGTCCTGCTCGGCGTGGCCGGCGCCGCGCTGCTGCTCCGGGAGACCAGCGACAGCCCGGGCGACCGCCCGGCCAGGGGCGCGCTCGGCGTCGGCGCGGCCCGCCCGGTCGTGGTCTTCCGCAGGACGCTCACGGTGCGCGCGCCGATCCGGCACGTGTTCCTGTCGTTCATCCAGTTCGAGAGCTTCCCTCGGTTCATGTCGCACCTGCGCCAGGTGGAGACGATGGGCGACGGCCGGATGCGCTGGACCGCCGTGGGCCCGGCGGGCATGCCTGTGTCCTGGGACGCCGAGCTGACGCAGCTCGTGCCCAACGAGGTCGTCGCCTGGCGGAGCTTGCCCGGCGAGGCCATCGAGAGCGAGGGCATCGTGCGGCTCGCGGAGGCCCCCGAGGGCACCCGCCTCGACATCGGGCTTTCGTACACCCCGCCCGCGGGCGCCGTCGCGACGCTCTTCGGCCCCGATCCGGAGCGCGCGATGGATGCGGACCTCGCGCGCCTCAAGACCCTGATCGAGGAGGGCAAGACAACGGTCCACGCCGATGAGGTGATCCTCGGCGAGCTCCAGGGCGCGCGCTAGCGCCGCTCCACGCGGGCACGCGGCTCGCGAGGTCTCGATCGGGCGCTGGCGCTGGGCTGTATGGCGCGCTAAGCGCCGAGGCGATGAGCGAGCAACATGAGCACACGTCGGGCGTCGAGGGGAGCGCCGCGCCCGGAGCAGCGGGAACGCAGGGAGCCTCACCGTTCCGCGACTACGGCGCCGAGGCGAGGCCGGGCGTGAAGGAGCTTTACCGGCTGAACCACGAGGGGCAGACGCTGGCCTTCGTGCAGGAGAAAGAGCGGCAGTACCTCGGCCTCGACAGGCGCCGGATGGGCATGTGGGAGGCGCTCGAGCTGCTCGATCGGGTGGTCGACGACAGCGATCCGGACACGGAGCTGTCGCAGATCGCGCACGCGCTCCAGTCCGCGGAGGCGGCGCGGCGGGACGGGCAGCCGCGGTGGTTCGTGCTGACCGCGCTGATCCACGACGCCGGGAAGATCCTGTGCACGTGGGGCGAGCCGCAGTGGGCTGTTGTCGGCGACACCTTCCCGGTGGGCTGTGCTACCTCGGACCGGATCGTCTTCCCCGAGCTCTTCGCGCGGAATCCGGACACGGCGAACCCGGCGTACCAGACGCCGTGCGGGATCTACGAGGAGGGCGCCGGGCTCTCCCAGGTGCACATGTCGTGGGGGCACGACGAGTACCTGTATCATGTGGTGAAGGACCACCTGCCGCTCGAGGCGCTCGCCATGATCCGATATCACTCGTTCTACGCGGCGCACCGCGAGGGCGCGTACGGACATCTGATGAACGAGCAGGATCGGCGGATGATGGAGTGGGTGCGGCGGTTCAACCCCTACGATCTCTACTCGAAGGCCGACGCCCCGCCCGACGTGGAGCGGCTGAAGCCGTTCTACGAGGACCTGATCGCGGAGTTCCTGCCGGCCGAGCTCCGCTGGTGAGGGGACGGCGGACGCGCTGTCTTCGACCGGTCATCCAGCCTGTGTCCCATCGACCCCCACAGCGCACCGCGGCGGAGGACGTCGAGCAGGCCTGCGCGCCGAGCTGTGGACAGCGGAGAGCCAGGCGTCGGGCGTCCTACCCGTCCGCCTGGGACGCACACTCTCGCCAGAATAAAGTTCTGTGTCGAGACTGAATTGTTTGCCGGGGACCGATGTCTCTCGGCATCGCATCGTGACGCTGTGGGCCAGGTGACAGCGGCCGATCCGCTGCCGCTGCGGCACCACCTCGAGTGCCCGCCCGCGCGCGGTGTGGCCCCGGTGATGACAAGGCGCCGCTCTGCGTGAATTAGCTTAGTAAGGAGTCCTTTTTTTCTTGATAAATGCGCCGTTTCGCGGGAATTAGGGCGACCCCTTTTTCTCCGGAGGACGCGAACATGAGGTCAGCACCCTTTACCCTTCTACTCTCGGCATTCCTGTGTGCCATCGGCTGCTCGGACGGTGGCGACGGCGGGGCGGGAGGGACCGGCGGCCAGGGCGCGACGGGCGGCACGGGTGGCGCGACGGGCGGCACCACCAGCACCTCGACGGGCGGCACCGACGCCTCGACGAGCGCCACGGGCAGCGCGACGGGCAGCACCAGCGCCTCGACGGGCGACGCCACCTCCTCGACGGGCGACGCCACCTCCTCGACGAGCGGCACCGGCGGCACCGGCGGCGGCATGGCCGTCAGGACGCCTGCTGCGAGCGCCAGCACCCTCAGGGAGGCCGGTGAGAAGGCGAACCCGCCCATCCTGATCGGCGCGGCCATCTCTGGCGGTGGTCTCAACAATGGAGACTACAAGCGCGTTGCTGCGGCCGAGCACAGCTATGTGACCGCCGAGAACGAGATGAAGTGGGACGCGCTGGAGCCCAATCCTGGGCAGTTCAGCTGGGGCGCCGCGGACAACATCGTGAACTGGGCGCGCAGCAACAACATGAAGGTCAAGGGTCACACCCTGGTGTGGCACAACCAGCTTCCGGGATGGGCGAACTCCCTGAGCGGGGCGACGCAGGTGGAGCAGGCCATCCGCAGGCACATCGAGAACGTGATGGGCCACTTCAAGGACCGCATCGACACCTGGGACGTGGTCAACGAAGCGGTCATCACCAACAGCGACACCGGCGTCGGCAATCCCCGCATGAGGCCCTCGGTGTTCTTCAACGCGCTCGGGGAGCGGTTCATCGACCTCGCCTTCCAGATCGCGAGAGAGCAAGACCCGAACGCCAAGCTCTACTACAACGACTACAGCATCGACGCGCTCAACGACAAGGCCGACTTCGTCTACGAGATGATCAAAGGGATGGTCGAGCGCGGAGTCCCGATCGACGGCGTCGGGTTCCAGATGCACATCGGCCCCCCGAACAACGAAGCCGGCGGAGCGGACGTGGCGGCAAACCTGAGGCGGTTCGCCGATCTGGGCCTGGAAGTGCTGATCTCGGAGATGGACATCAACCGTTGCAGCAACCAGGTCACCGCAGAGGAGCAGCTCGAGTACTATCACGACATCGTCGAGGCCTGCTTCGTGATGCCGGAGTGCACCGCCATCACCTTCTGGGGGATCAACGACGGCAGGTCGTGGCTCAACTCCTGGAGCGGGGCGCTCTGCAACGGGCAGAGCTCTCAGTCTCTGCTCTTCAATGACCAGTACCAGAAGAAAGAGACGTACAACAAGGTGATGGACGCCCTGATGGGCCGTTAGTCCCCTCCTCGGAACCGCGAGCGGCGGCGGCTCGACGTCGCCCCGCCGAACGCGCTTGCGTCCTGGCGACGCGGCGAGCACGCGCTGCCGCGGCCCGGCGATCGCCGGGTCACCAGGAAAATTCGACGGGGCACCCCGTCGATGCAGCGCTCGCTCCCAACCCCCCGTCCACGAGATACCGACGCGATGCGTTAGTTTGCATAGATGGTGATCATCCACGTGGTTTGTGGGAATATTTGTCACCATGTCAAAGCTTTCGCGATTACGCCTTCTCGGGAATTTTCCTGCATCATCGTCACTCGCGCTCGGTTCCCTGGTGTTGCTCGGCGCGCTGCACGTCAGCGGCTGCGGCGATGACGGGGATGGCGGGGCTGGCTCCGGCGGCAGCGGTGGCGGTTCGACCACGGAAGCCAGCAGCACGACGGGGAGCGCCACATCCGGCCCTGCGAGCGGCAGCACCTCGACATCGACCGGGGGCCCCGACGCATCGAGCAGCGCCAGCGGCGGCGGCGACGGTGGCAGCGGCGACGGCGGCGGCGGCGGTGACGTCGCGACGGGCGGTGGAGGCTCGGGCGGCGGCGTGCCGCCTGTCGACTCCGGCCTCCCGACGCCCCCCGGCGCCGCCAACGTCGCGAAGCCGTCCGGCGCGGCGGGCGGGTTCAAGGTCATCGACTGGGCCGGCTTCTCGGGGGCCGTGACGTACACGTTCGACGACGTGAACTCGAGCCAGATCCAGAACTACGAGACGCTGAAGGGGCTCGGCGTGCCGTTCACCTTCTACGTCTGGACCGGCAGGGCCGAAGCCAACGATCCGGTGTGGCAAAGGGCGCTGGACGACGGGCACGAGCTCGCCAACCACACGAAGAGCCACTCGAGCAACGACAGCGGCTCCGATACGGACGCCGCGACGCAGTGGCTCCGGGAGAAGTTCGACCTCACGCCGTGGACGATGGCGGCGCCGAACGGCGCGTCGGTGTACACGGGCATCGCCCGGACGCGCTTCATGATCAATCGCGGCGTGTCCAACAACCTGATCAGCCCGAACGACTCGACCGATCCGTTCACGCTCCCCACCTTCATTCCCCCGACCGGCGCCTCCACGGCGGTGATGGACGAGCAGGTCACGAGCGCGCGGACCGCCAAGAAGTGGCGCACCTTCTGCATCCACGGCTTCACCGGCGGGAGCGACAGCGCGTATCAGCCCATACCGCTCCAGGCGTTCGTCGATCACGTCAAGCACGTCAAGGATTTCGGCGACGTGTGGATCGGCACCATGGAGAACGTCGGCGCCTACTGGCGCGGTCAGAAGGCGGTCACCTCCGGCACCACCATGATGTCCGGCGGCGAAACGACCTACAACTGGCAGCTCCCCGACCACTTCCCGCCGGGCAAGTATGTGCGCGTGACGGTCACCGGCGGCACGCTCAAGCAGAACGGCGTCCCGCTCCCCTGGAATCCGCGCGGCTACTACGAAGTGGCGCTCGATCCGAAGTCCGTCACGCTCTCGCCCTGACGCGAGCCGCCCGAGGTGCCGCGCCGTCCCCGGCGCGGCTTCGGGCGGCCCCCGCTCCCACCCCCGTCCGCGCCAGGACGGCGCGCCCATGCGGCGCCCGTGCGTCTCGCGGCACGCTCCCGGTCGACGGCCGGACCCGCGGCGGCAGGCCGCGCCCCAAAGACTGCGGAGCTGGTTACACGCTGGGGCCCGTCAGCGCGGCCACGATGCGCTCGATCGACCAGTAGCCTGCCATTCCGCCCATCGCATACACCAGACCGCGCTGCACCTTCGCCGGTTGCATCGAGGCTCGCTCGGCAAGGAGGTGCAGCGCGACCACCAGCGCGATCACGCCGAGCTGACCGATCTCGACGCCCACGTTGAAGAACAAGAGCGCAGCCGGTACATGCCTCTCCGGCAGTCCGATGTCGAGCAGCGATGACGCGAATCCGAGCCCGTGAAGGAGCCCGAAGGCGAACGTGACCGCCCATGGGGCCCGGCGAGCAAGCGAGTCGGTCGGCCGTATGCACTCGCCGCAGACAAGGACGATCGAGAGCGCGATGGCCGCTTCGACAGGGGGGGCCGGCAACGTCAACCAGCCGAACACGGCGCAGGCCAGGGTCAGGCTGTGCGCGACAGTGAAGGCCGTGACGGCGCCGATCAGCCTCCTGCCGCCGCGCACGAGGAGCGTGAGCGCAACGACGAAGAGAAGGTGGTCGAACCCGGTCAGGATGTGATCGACGCCGAGCCGCGTGTAATCGACGACGATCGGCCTCAGCCCGCGAAGCCCGGCGGAAGAGGGAATACCGTACACCGGAAGGCTCGGGTCGCTGCCGGTCAACACCCGCACAAGCCGGCTTCCGCTCCGCCACTCGATCACCAGCATCACGCTGGTCTCGGTCCCCTCGAGCCAGGGAAGCTCGATGGTGCCGACAAGGCCGGCGTCACCGCAGTCGAGAAATGCCCCGTCGAGCTTGCACGCCGGGGGGAACACAGCGGGCGTCGCGAGCTCGGATCTGAGCGTGGACGAGCTCGCCTCCCAGCGCATGAGGAACCGCCCGTCCTGCCCTTCCACCTCCGTCAGCGACAGAGACGCTGAATTGAGCTCGTGGCCAGCAGCGGGGGTGGGCGCCAGAGAGACGGCCAGCAAGAGAGGCAGGGACCACGCCAGTCGGTGCAGGGACAGACGGGTCAAGGCGTCTTCTCGAATCTGTACCGCGCGAGGACGCTCTCGGCGAACTCGTCGGCTGCCTGCTTCTTCATCGCGGCGACCCAATCCGCGGTGAGGATCGGGCGTATTTCCTCGCGGCTGGGCAGCCCCCCGCTCGTCCCGTTGACCCGCACGAGCAGCAGGCTGTCGTCGGTCTCCAGGGCCTGCCACGAGGCGAGCGGCGACTTGCCGATGCCCTCGGAGACCGCAGGTCCGAACCTGGCTGCGAGCTCATCGCGGGTGAGGTTGCCACCCACGATCGGACGACCGAGCGTCCTCGGGTCTGCGCCGTCGGCCAGCGCGCGTCGGTACGTCGAGCGCTGCTGCTCTGCAGCCGGGTCGCTCCTGGGAAAAGCCACGATGTGGAAATCGTACCGCAGCGGCGCTTCGTACCGGCTCCGGTGAGAGGCCAACCACGCGTCCAGCTCTGCGTCCGTCGGCCTCCGCGCGGCCATTTGCTGAGCCGCCCGTGCCCGCAGCTTGTCCGCCAGCACGGTCCTCACCGTCGCATCCTGCTGGTCGAGCCCCTCCCGCAGCGCCTCACGATAGAGCACCTCTTCCTGCTTCCACCTGTCGAGCGCCGCCTTCAGCTCCGCCTCGGTCGGCGCCCGCCCCGTCTGATCGCGGAGCTGCCGTTCCAGGTCCGCCGTCAGCCCCGCGCTGACGACGACGACCCTCGGATCGCCGACGATGAGCCGGTGGGCGAGGAACAACAGCGCGCCGATGAAGAGGAAATGGACGACCGGCTCGCGCAGCAAACGAGCGAAGCCCCTCTCGGATTTCCCGCTGGATTCAGGCATGGGGCGCGCTCTCGCTGGCGGAGCAGCAAATCCAAACGCTTCGGAGACGTCAAGCCCCAACTGCGGGACCTGCCGCCGGGCGACAGGGCGTTGTTCCAGGCGACCCGATGCTCCTGCCCCGCGCCGCCCCGGCGCGGGACGGCGAGGCCGCGCTATCGCGGCGGCGCCGCCCTCCCGCGCGGGGGCGACCCCGCCGCCGTCACGCCCGCCCCGAGGACCGCGAGGGCCGACGCCGCGAGCATCGTCCCCCGGAACGCCGCGCCGAACGCGCTGAATCCGTCGCCCGCCGCCGCCTCGCCCGGCCGCCCGCCGCCGAGCGCCGCGAAGATCGCCCCGGCGGCGGCCACGCCGCACAGCATCCCCACGTTGCGCGCCTCGGCGAGCAGGCCCGCCGCGGTGCCCTGCTGATCGCGCGGCGCCGCGCCCAGGATGCGGCTGCTGTTCGGCGCGGTGAACAGCCCCGAGCCGAGCCCGACGAGCGCGAGCGCGGCGAGCAGGCTGGCGCGCCCGGGGTCGGGGCCGAGCGTGGCCAGGCGCGCGAGGCCCACGGCGAGCGCCGTCATGCCCGCGAGCGCCGGCGCGCGCGCGCCGATGCGGTCCGAGAGCCAGCCGCTCGCGGCGGTGGTCGCCGCCATCACCGCCGGCTGCACGGTCATCACGAGGCCCGCGTCCGCCGCTGTCATCGCGAGCGGCCCCTGCAGGTAGAAAGGCAGCAGGAACAGCATCATGTACGCCGCCGCGTACTGGAGAAAGGCGGCGGCGAGCCCGGCCACGAGCGCCGGCTGCGCGAGGAGCGCGGCCGAGAGCAGCGGGGCCGGGCTCCGCCGCTCCGACCGCACGAACGCCGCGGCGAGGGCGGCCCCGACGGCGAGGAGGCCGACTGTCGCGGGGCTCAGGACACCCCAGCGCTGCCCGCGCGTGAGCGCGACGAGGAGCGCGCTCAGCGCCGCGCCGAAGAGGAGCGCGCTCGCCCACGGGAAGGGCCGCGCGCCGGGCGCGGGCGCGGCCGCCGCCGGGTCCCGGGCCGGGGCCGTCGACAGCGAGCCCTCCCCGCCCCGACCGTCAGGGGGCGGGCCGGCCACGGCGACGGTCACGGCGGCGGCCGCTCCGCGCCAGACGAGCGACCGGGCGAGGAGCGCGCCCGCCAGCGCGATCGGCACGTTGATCCAGAAGGCCGCGTGCCAGCCGGCGCGCTGCGCGAGCCAGCCGCCAATCGAGGGCCCCAGGGAGAGGCCCAGGTACGTCGCCGTCGCCTGCAGGCCGAGCGCGCGGCCGCGCTGCGTCGGCGGGAACGCGGCCGTGGTGAGCGCCGGACCGTTCGCCATCAGCATGGCCGCCCCCGCCCCCTGGAGGGCGCGCGCCGCGAGGAGCGACGCCAGCGTGGGCGCGAGCGCGGAGAGCGCCGAGCCCGCGCCGAAGACGCCGAACCCCACGGCGTACACGCGCCCCTTGCCGTGGCGATCGCCGAGCCGGCCGAACGGCAGGAGCAGCGCGCTCACGGAGAGCGAGTAGGCGGCGAGCACCCAGCTCGCGGCGCCGATGTCGACCCCGAGATCCCGGCGGACGAGCGGCACCGCGACGTGGATGAGGCTGCCGCCGAGCGCGGACATCAGGGTGCCGACGGCGACGACGCCGAGCACCGCGTACGGCCTGGGCGCGGGGGCGCTCAACGGGGCATGCTGCGGTAGAGGTAGCGAGGCTCGGGCCTCGCGGGGGCGGCGGCGCGGAGCCGGGCCTCCTCGACGATGCCGTGCGCCGGCGCGAGGGAGCAGGCCGGGTCCGTCGCGGCGGCGTCGCCGGTGAGGTGGTAGGCCTGGCAGCGGCAGCCGCCGAAATCGACAGCGCGGCGATCGCAGCCCTGGCAGGGCGGCGGCATCCACGCGTCGCCGCGGAAGCGGTTCATGCCCGGCGCCTCGCGCCAGATCCAGGCGAGCGACCGCTCGCGCGCGCTCTCGAAGCGCAGCCCGGGGATCGTGTGCGCCGCGTGGCAGGGCAGCACCAGGCCGTCCGGCGCGACGTGCAGGTAGCGGCGCGCCCAGCCGTCCATGCACGCCCGCGGCCAGGCGGCGTAGTAGTCCGGCGTGACGAAGACCATCTCCATCCGCCCGAGCAGCCGCTCGCGCGCCGCCGAGGCGACGGCGAACGCGCGCTCGAGCTGGTCCCGCGTCGGCAGGAGCGCCTCGCGGTTCGCGAGCGCCCAGCCGAGGTACTGCGTGTTCGCGAGCTCGAGGCGGTCGGCCCCGAGCCGCTCGGCGAGGTCGACGATCGCCGGGACATTCTCGATGTTCGCGCGGTGCAGCACGACGTTGACCGTGAGCGGCAGGCCCTCGGCCTTGACCCACCCGGCCACCGCGAGCTTGTTGTCGAAGGCCGCGTGGCCGGCGATGCGGTCGGCGCGCTCCCGGTCGGCGTCCTGGACGCTGAGCTGGAGGTTGTCGAGCCCCGCCGCCCGCAGCGCGGCGAGGCGCTCGCGCGCGAGCGGGACGCCGGAGGTGATGAGGTTCGTGTACAGCCCGAGCTCCCGCGCGCGGCGGACGAGCGCCTCGAGGTCGCGCCGGGCGAGCGGCTCGCCGCCCGTGAGGTGGACCTGCATCACGCCGAGCTCGGCCGCCTCGGCGAAGACGCGGCACCAGTCCTCCGTCGAGAGCTCGCCGGCGGCGCCCGCGCGCTCCACGGGGTTCGAGCAGTACGGGCACCGCAGCGGGCAGCGGTAGGTGAGCTCCGCGATCAGCGTGTACGGGCGGTGCTCCGCGGCGTCCGCCGCCACGCCGGCGCCTGGAGCGGGAGCGCCGGCCCCGGGCGGCGCGCCGCGCGCGGCGTCTTGCCCGGCGTCCCCGACGGCGCGCGCGGCGTCCCCGGCCGTCCGCGCCGCGTCGTCCCCGGCGCGCCGCTCGAGCAGGCCGCGCGCGGCGAGCTGCTCCAGGAAGACGAGCACGTCGCGCTCCACCTCGCCCGGCGGCGCGGCGGCGAACGACGCCGCGATCTCGGCGGCGATCTGGCCCACGGTGCGCGTGCCGTCGAGGCGCACGGCGACAGCGGCGGCGACCGGGTTCAGCGCGAGGCCGCGCTCCGGGTAGAGGAGGATCTCGCGGCCCGAGGCGCGATCGCGCACGAGCCGCGCCTTGCTGGCGAGGATCAGCCGGTCGCCGGGCGCGAGCTTCATCTCGACGTCACGCCTCGGCGCCGTAGGCCGCCGCGATGGCGTCGAGCATCGCCCAGAGGATGTCGCACTTCGTGATGAGCGCCGCGATGCAGGCCTCCTGCGCGGCGCGCGTCGTCGCGCGCGCCGTCACGTAATCGATCGCCTCGGTCGAGTCGGCCCGGGCGCGCGTCACCCGGCTGCGGAAGTAATCGAGCGTCGCCCGGTCGACCCAGGGATAGTGCTGCTCCCACGCGACGACGCGCCGGGACATGAGATCGGGCGCGAAGAACTCCGTGAGCGACGAGGCCACCGCCTCGAGCAGGCTGCGCTCGCGCACGAGCGTCACGTAGGCGTCGCAGGCGAACCGCACAGCGGGCAAGACCCTCGTCAGGCCGGCGACCTCGTCGCGGTCGAGCCCCACGCCCTCCGCGAGCCGCAGCCACAGCGCGAGCCCGCCCTCGCCCTCGCGCGCGCCGTCGTGGTCGGCGATGCGGTGGATCCAGAGCCGCCGGAACGCAGGATCCTCGCTCTTCGAGAGGATCAGCGCGTCCTTGATCGGGATCCGCGTCTGGTAATAGTAACGGTTCAGCACCCAGCCCTGGATCTGGCGGCGAGAGAGCTCGCCGCGGTGCATCCGCTGGTGAAAAGCGTGGTTGTCGTGGTAGCGGCGGGCGCCCTCGTCGCGCAGCCGCGCGACGAACGCCTCCCGCGAGAGCGGCTCGTCGTTCATAGGTCGATCACCAGGCCGTCGACGGCCACCTCCCAGCCCGCCGCCTCCACGGCGCGACGCTCGGGCGAGCCCTCGACGAGGATCGGGTTCGTGTTGTTGATGTGCGTGTAGATCTTCCGCCGCGCGCCGACGCCCGCGAGGAGCTGCAGGCTCCCGCCGTCGCCGCCGATGGGCAGGTGCGCCATGTCCTCCGCGCGCGCCTTGCCGAGGCCGAGCTGGACGAGCTCGTCGCTCGACCAGAAGGTGCCGTCGAAGAAGCAGACGTCCGCGCCGTCGAGGCGCGACACATACTCGCCCGCGGCCCCCACGGCCGTCGCGATGGCGGCGAGGCGCCCGCTCGCGGCGTCGCGGACCCAGAGGCCGATGTTGTCCTCCGGCGAGGCCGGCGCGAGGCCCTCCAGGTGCTTCGGCACCTTGCCCGGCAGCGGTACAGGCGTCACCGTCACCCCGGCCGGCGCGCCGTCCGGCCCGGCGAGCTCCGTGGGCTTCTCCAGCTCGAGGCGCCGCCACACTGTCTGCCCGGGGAAGCGCTGCAGCGTGCGGAAGATCGTGTTGCCCTCGGCGAGGCCCCGGTACACCGGCTCGGTCGCGTAGACGGCGAGCGGCGTGTTCTCGCGCAGCGAGAAGAGGCCGAGCGCGTGGTCGAGATCGCCGTTCGTGAGGATCACCCCCGCGATCGGCGTGGCGCGGCCCGCCCGCGGCTGGAGCGGCGGGAAGGCCTCGATCTGCCGGTGCACGTCGGGGGACGCATTGACGAGGAACCAGCGGCCGTCGCCCGCCTCGAGCGCGAGCGCGTCCTGGGTCCGAGGGCGGACGCGCGGCGAGCCCCGGCGCGCCTCGACGCAGTTCGAACAGGCACAGTTCCATTGCGGGAGACCGCCGCCCGCCGACGAACCCAGGACGCAGAGGCGCATTCCGGTGCTCTCTCTTCGCCGTCCCTACCCGGTGCCCCTACTCCGCCTCCCCCGCGACCTCGACGCGCTCCGCCGGAGCCGGGCGCGTGAAATTGATGGGATCGAAATCGCTCTGGTACGAGCCGATCTCCGCATCCATCTTGATCTCGACAAACTCGGGCTTTTCGTAGCTCATCGGGGTCCTCCTGCTTTTCTCGCGATGTCGCGACGTTCGTCGCTAGCTCGAATGCCGGCGCGGTTCGCCGCTTCGAAACCGGGCAATACGAGAATATGAGTTTCTGCACCGGCCGTCCAACGTCAAGCCCGGGATGCAGACAGATCGCATCCGGAATGCCCCGACCGGCCTCGCCCCTCAGGGCATCCCTGAGCCGCGCGCCGCTCGTCCGGAGCAGGAGAGCGCGATCATGAATTTGCTTTGATCTCAAATGATCAGCGCGCTAGGAATTCTGCCATGAGCCTGTCTTTCTCTGGGCCGAAGGGGTGGATCGAGCAGCGCTGGATCGTGTACGCGCTGCTGCGCGACAGCATTCAACACCACATCGAGGACGGGGAGCCCGGCGAGGAGTTCGCGGCGATCCACGGCGCGGCCAGGGCGCTCGGCGGGCAGCGCGTCATGCTCCCGGCGCGGAGGCTCCACGAGGAGCTCCGGCGCGCGAAGGCCGCGCTCGCGGGGCGGCCGCTCGACGCGCTGGCGATCAGCAGCCGGACGCGCGCGGTCCTCAGCCTGCGCTGGCCGCCTCCGCAGGAGCGCGAGACGATGCTCGTCCGCGACTGGGGCGACTCGGTGCCGCTGCTCGGCGCCCCCGGCGGCGACAGCCTCGACGACGTCTTCGGCCACCTGGTCGATGGCCTGCTGCGCATCACGGAGGGGGCTTCCGAATCGGACCAGGTCGAGGTCATGGATTTGTGAGGGTCCCGCCGACGCAGGCTCACTGGATCCGGATGTCGATCGTCATGTCTCCCCCGCCCCGCTGGACCGCGATCGCGAGGTTGTC
This sequence comes from Sorangium sp. So ce176, assembly GCF_051519835.1. Classification (NCBI taxonomy): domain Bacteria; kingdom Pseudomonadati; phylum Myxococcota; order Polyangiales; family Polyangiaceae; genus Sorangium; species Sorangium sp. So ce176. The sequence goes on along the minus strand of NZ_CP150371.1, from coordinate 4,410,715 downwards.
CGCGGAGCGCAGCCGGGCGTAGGCCTGGAGCGCGCTCTGCGGGTCGGTCATGTCGAACCCGTTGATCGAGCGGATCGTGTCCCCTGTGCGCAGGCCGATCGCGGTGAGCAGCGAGTTCGGCGTGACGCGGGCGAGGCGGACGCCGATCACCCGCTCTCCCTCCCGCGCGGGCACGATGCGCGCGGAGCGCATGAGCTCGCCCTGCTTCTCCAGGACCAGCTCGAGCGCCGTCCGGTCGACCACGAACTCGCGATCGCTCACCTTCCGGATCTTCGACGCGATCTCCGGCGGGAGCGCGCCGCGCCTCGGCTTCTTCGGCGCGGGGCTCGGCGCCGGCGCCTTCGCCCGCGCCGGCGCGAGGCGGTTGTCGCCGATGCGGACCTGGCAGCGGGCCCCGGGCTCCATGAGCCACACGCGATCCCAGCCGATCGCGAGCACGGAGCGGCCCTCGACCGGATCGCCCGCGCGGCGCAGGAGCGGCTCCCCCCGCCCGACCGCGATCGTGGCGAACGACCAGGAAGGGTCCTCCGAGGCGGCGATCAAGAGGACGCGCGCGCCGTCGCAGATCGGGTCCAGCAGGGGATCTCCGAAGGTTACCGCTTCCTCGTCCCCCTCCCCTTCCCCCGCGGGCCTCGGCGTGAGCGGCCCCGTCACCGAGTCGAACGGGTTTCGCGAGAGGATGGCCGTCGCGCTCGTCGCGTGCTCCCGGCGATCGTCGTCGGGCGGCGGCGGCTCGCGCGGCGGCCGCGATCGCGGAAGATCGGTGGTCCACGCCTCCTTGACGAGGGACGAGATCCCGAGCGCCTGATAATACGCGGCCGTCATGATCATCCCGCCGAGGAGCGCCGGGAAACATCGCTTGATGAGGAGTTCCGGAATCACCACCATGTCCCGTGGGCGTGTCTGCGCGACCGGGTGGGAGCAGCATCCGTGCCCAGGTGGCTTGAGAGTTGCTGCCCGTCCGCGGCATGAAGAGAGCGCCGGCGCCGGGATACGCGCGGCCGTCGATCCGATCCGGTCGGCCGCGAGGACCCCTGGGAGCATTGATAGAGTGCGACATGGTGTCGCATCTGGGACATTGGATCGCATGAACGCGTCCACCCGCGAGGGACGGAGCACGATGGGGCTGACGCTCCGGCTCTGGCTCATGCTGCTCGTGCCGATCGTCCTGGCCGTGGCGCTCTACGGGGCGGTGATCCACACGACGCGGCACCAGTTCCTCCGCAGCCAGGCGACGGCCGAGCTGCGCCACCACGCGAGCCTGGTCGAGGCGGCGATCGGCGGGGCCGTGGAGCGCGGCCAGGTCGAGCTGCTCAAGCACCGCATCGAGCGGCTCGCGCAGGCCGACCACATCCTCGGGATCGCGGCCTTCGACGAGCGCGGGGGGCCGATCCTCGTGACGGATCCGATCGCCGGCGAGGCGGCCGAGCTCGCGGCGCTCGCGCGCAGGGCGCTCGCCACCGGCTCCGAGATCGAGGAGGAGCAGGCGCTCGGCGACGGGCCGGCGCTCGTCCGCACGGTCACGTTCTCGCAGCGCGGCCTGTCGGTCGTCGCCGTGGTGGTCCGGGAGCTGCGCTACCTGGACGCCTTCGCGAGCAGCTCGAACCGCGGGCTGGCGCTCGCCGGGGCCGCGCTCCTCGCCGCCACAGCGCTCATCGCCGCGTTCGCGAGCCGCGCGACCGTCGGGCGCCCGGCCGGCGCGATCGTGGCGGGCGTCGAGCGCGTGGCGCGCGGGGAGCTCGGGGTGACGGTGCCCGAGGCGGGCGCCGAGGAGCTGCGGCGGCTCGCGCGGGCGTTCAACGCCATGACCGCCTCGCTCGCCGAGGCGCGCGCCCGCCTGGAGCAGGAGCAGGCCGCCCGGGCCGCCGTCGAGCGCAAGCTGCAGCAGGCGCACGCGCTGTCGGCCGTCGGGCAGGTGGTCGCCTCGATCGGCCACGAGATCGGCTCGCCGCTCAACGTCATCCTGGCGCGCGCGCGCCGCCTCGCCGACCAGCCGGGGTGGTCCGACGCCGCCCGCGGCGAGCTGGAGACGATCGCGACGCAATCCGAGCGCATCTCCCGCGTGGTGGCGCGGCTGCTCTCGGTCGCGCGCCCGCCGAGGCTCCTCGGCCGCGGCGGCGACGTGGCCCAGGTCGCGCGCGAGGTGCTCGCGTTCCTCGGGCCGGAGTGCCGGCAGCGCGGGATCACGACCCGGATCGAGCACGACGGGGCGCCGCTGCACGTGGTGCTCGACGCCGACCACCTGTTCCAGGTGGTGTTCAACCTGTGCCTGAACGCGGCGCAGGCGCAGCCGCGCGGGGGCGAGATCGCGGTGCGGCTCCGGAAGCTCGACGCCCGCAAGGTGGCGATCGAGATCGAGGACCGCGGGCCGGGCGTCCCCCCCGGCGTGGCCGAGCACATCTTCGAGGCGTTCTTCACGTCGCGGAGCGATCGCGGCGGCACCGGGCTCGGCCTGGCGATCGTCGAGGGCATGGTGCGCGAGGCGGGCGGCTCGGTCGAGCTCGTCTCCGCGAGCCACCGCGACCACGGCGGCGCCTGCTTCCGCGTCACCCTGCCGCGCGGCGCCGCCGCGCCGCTCGGGGCGCGCGGCGCGGAGGCGCGCGCGTGAGCGGCCGCGCGAAGGTGCTCGTCGTCGACGACGAGCTCGAGATGGTGAAGCTCGTGGCCGACATCGCCCGCGACATGGGCCACGATCCGGAGACCCTGACGACCCCGCTGCTGGCGCTGCCGCTGCTCGAGGAGCGGGAGTTCGACCTGGTGGTGACCGACGTGCGCATGCCCGGGATGGACGGGATCGAGCTCATCGAGCGGATCGCGCGCTTCGACCCGCGCACGGCGATCATCGCCATGACCGCGTTCGGCTCGATCGACACCGCCGTCCGCGCCATGCGCGCCGGCGCGTTCGACTACCTGCCGAAGCCGTTCCAGCCGGCGGACCTGGCGCTCCGCATGGAGCTCGCGCTCGAGCAGCGGGCGATGACGGTCGAGCTGACCGAGCTGCGCTCGGAGGTGGCGCAGCGGTTCTCGATCGCGGGGATGATCGGGCGCAGCCGGGCGATCGAGGAGGTGATCGCGCTCGTGCGGCGCGTGGCCGACAACCCGGCGACGGTGCTCGTCAGCGGCCCGAGCGGCAGCGGCAAGGAGATCGTGGCGCGGGCGCTGCACGGCGAGAGCCGGCGCCGCGGGAGGAAGTTCGTGGCGGTCAACTGCGCGGCCATCCCGGAGACGCTCATCGAGGCGGAGCTGTTCGGGGTGCGCAAGGGGGCGTACACGGACGCGCGCAGCGACAGGCCCGGGATGTTCCAGGAGGCCGACGGCGGGACGCTGTTCCTCGACGAGGTGAGCGAGCTCGCGCTGCCGCTCCAGGCGAAGCTCCTGCGCGCGCTCCAGGAGCGGGAGGTCCGCGCTGTCGGCTCGGTGTCGTCGGAGCCCGTCGACGTGCGCGTCATCGCGGCGACGAACCGCGATCTGCGCGCGGCGGTCGCGGAGCGGGCGTTCCGCGAGGACCTCTTCTACCGGCTCGCGGTGATCGAGATCGCCATCCCGTCGCTCAAGCACCGGACGGACGACATCCTGCCGCTGGCCGAGCACTTCCTTGCCCGCGCGGCCGCCCGCGCGGGCAAGCCGATCGCCGGGTTCTCGGGCGCGGCGGTGAAGCGCCTGCTCGCGTACGACTGGCCCGGCAACGTCCGCGAGCTGGAGAACGCGATCGAGCGGGCCGCGGCGCTCTGCGACGGGGGGCGGATCTCCCCGGACGACCTCCCCGAGGGCGTGCGCGCCCGGCGGGAAACGCCGGATTTCCTCGAGGCCGCGGCGGATCGGCTGATGACGCTCGACGAGCTCCAGCGCGAGTATGCGCAGCTCGTCCTGCGGCGCGTGGGCGGCAAGAAGCAGCGGGCGGCGTCGGTGCTCGGCGTCGACCGGCGGACGCTGCAGCGCTGGTTCGGCGGCGGGAGCGACGGCGAGGAGGGGGCGTGAGCGCGCGCCCGCCGCCCGCGCGCCGCTGAGCCTCCGCGGCGCTGGATCAGGCGCGCGCGACGCCGGCGCCGGTCAGCGCCTCCGTCCGCCCGTCCCGGTGGCCCGCTCCATCGGCGGCTCCTCGGGCGCGATCGCCTCCGGCTCGCCGCGGCCGCGCTCGCGCGGCAGATCTCCCTCGGTCCGCACGTCGGCCGTCTCGCGGCGCACCGTCGCCTTCGCCGTCTCGTGGTCCTGGATCACGTCCTTTCCGATGCGGAGCTCCTCCTTCACCACGGGCCGCGTCGACACCTCCACGCGCTCCTCGCGGATGGGGACGCTGATCGACCCCTCCTCGAACAGGGTGTCGGACGCGGCCGGCCGCTCCCCGCTCGCGGGGACGCGCTCGACGTGCACCACCTCGCGCGCCACGGGCACCGCGATCTGCTGCTCCTCGGTCACGACCTGCTTCGTGATCCGGACCCGGCCGACCTCCTGCACCGTCTTGCCGATCGTGACCTCCTCCTCGACGAGCGGCACGCGGATCTCCTCCCCCTTCTCGATCGAGGCGCCGGCCCCACGCGCCTTCCCGCGGTCCCCGGCGAGGTGCTCTCGACCGTGCGTGAGGAGGATCTCCCCATTCCGGATGCCGGCCACCTCGTCGTAGCCCACCAGGTATTCCTCCGTGAAGAAGAGGCCCTTCTCGATCTCGAACGTGGCGGGCTCGATCCGGGTCACCTTGCCCAGCTTCTCACCGTCCGCGCTCCGGACGACCATCCCTGGCTTGATGTCCTGCTGCGTCACCATCATGCACCCCCATCCGGCATCTCCTGCTTCAGGCCCCTGCATCGGGACGGCGCAGGCCCAGCGGGACCGGTCAATCCGCCCGCCGCTCTCCACCGTTCGACCTCTGGCGTGCCGCGCGCTCCTCACGTCGCCGACGCCGCCCGCCATCGCTGCCTCGGATGCCGCTCCGCCTGATGCAATCCGCACACCGGCGCTCGAGACAGCCGTGGGGGGCGCCGGGCCGGACCCGCCGCCGCGGGCCGCGGCGTCCGGCGCCGAGCGCCTCCGTGCAACGAGGAAGCGCTCGAGCGCTCGGGAGGCAGGGTGTGAGGCGCGGCCCTGTGCAGGTCCAGCCAGGGCCCTGCGATGATCCTCGGCAGCGGAGGGACGGGTACGGTTCAGGCGCGGGTGACCACGCGAGGCGGAGCAGCCGCTCCCGGGAGGGCGACGCCCGGGCCCGCGTGGTGGAATGATCGAAGACGCTCGAGGTCAGCGTCGCGCGCTGCCAGACGTCGAACGCGCGCCGCCGGTGGGGTCCTGCGGGGGTCCAGCGCGGCTGGGCGCAGCGCCACGGGGCCACGTGACCCGGTGGGGCGCCGCTCCCGGCGTGGCCGGCCCCGCACACGGGCGCTGGGTCTCAGCTCTTGATTCCCGCGCGTCGCTTCGACGCCCTGCGACATGCGCTCTCCTGCTCTCGCGAGCCGCTTCCTGCTTTCGAGAGCGACTCCCGTGCTCTCGAGATTCGCTCCCCTGCTCTCGCAATCCGCTCTCCAGGAAGCACCAAAATGGCACGAATCGTGCAACATCATCGTCCAGTATCCGAGATGGGCTATCGCGCATGCTCATCGCGCGGATCGAGGGCGAGGATGAGCCTCGCCGCGTTCAGGGGCGAATCGCCCCGCGGGTCAAACTTCCCCGGGAACCCGTGCCTCGCGCAGAGCCACGAAGGAAGGAAAGCACAAGGAAATCATGAGCATGAGCAAGACGCACAAGCCATCGCGACGCGCCGTATTCGCAGGCGAGGTCGCCCGCCCGATCAAGCGCGTGAGCGGCCGGACGCCGATCGACAGCACGCCGCTCGCCGTCCGCACCACGGGCCTCGATATCGACCCTGACGTGCGCGAGTACGCGCGCGCGCGTCTCGGGATCAGGCTGCGCAAGTTCGCGACCGAGATCCAGCGCGTCAGCGTGCGCCTCGAGGACGTGAACGGCCCGCGCGGCGGCGTGGACACCGCTTGCCGCATCAAGGTCGTGCTGAACGGGCTCGATAGCGTCATCGCTCAGGAGGTCGCGGTGGGGATCCGCGAGGCGATCGACCGGGCGAGTCACGTCGTGGAGCGCGCGGTGGGCCGGGCGATCCGACGCGCGCGGCCCGCTGCTGCGCTGCGCGGCCGGCGGCGGAGCACCTCGCCCCGGAGCTCGCGCAGGACGCGCGCCGCCGCAGGCGCGATGGCCGGGGGCGAGGCAGGCGGGGGCGAGGCGGCCGAGGGGGAGGCAGGCGGGGGCCGGCGGCGCAAGCGCCGGCCGCTTCCGCTGCCGGAGGACGGCAGCCTCATCGGGCGACGCGTCGGTCGCGGCGCAGAGAACCTCGCGCGCGCGGCCGAGCGGCCCGACAAGGACCGCCGCGACGCGACGGTCGATACGGCGCAGCCCGGCTGGAGCTCGACCGACCGTCGCGCGGGCGGCAGCTCGACGGCCGCCCGGAACACGAAGCTGAACACCACCCGGGCTTCCGCCACCCTCGAGGACTCCGCCGCGGACCGCCCCTCGCGCAAGTCGACGCGCAAGAGCGCCAACCGGCAGAAGCAGGACAACGCCCTGCGGCAACGGCAGACCCGCGTGGCGAGCGCGCCGAAGACGCGGGCGAAAAAGGCCGCGGCGCAACCGTAGCGTCGGGTCGCCCAGGTGTGCGATCGATCGTGGCAACGGCGGTGCGGGAGGGCCTCGCAGGACGGCCCGGCCACGCCCTGGCGTGACAGGGCCCTCGAACGGGCCCGGCCCTTCTCCTGGGTGACCGGGCCCGTCTTTCGCCTGCTGACTTGCCGCTGTGTCGTGCCGTTACATCAGGGGAGCGTCGGGGCCGTCCACTCCACCCACTTGGCCTTGTCGAGCTCGTTCTTCGGCTTCCAGACGTCGGTGTTCGCGCCGGCGTCTTCGAGCAGGAACTTCTTGACGAAGGCCTCGATCGCCTCCTGCTCGCCGTTCTTGTAGTCCGTTCCGCAGTGGTTGTGCCCGCTGTCGACGTACCCGATGTTCTGCTTCACGCCGAGGGCCTCGTAGATCAGCCTGGCGGCGCCGCCAGCCTGGTCAGCGTTGTTCGTGCTCAGCCACTCGTAGTTGAGGTTCCCGAGGATCAGGAGGCCGCGAGGGGCCACCATGCCGACGAGCTGGTGGTGATCGAGCGGGAGCTTTGTCACCGCGTTGCCGAAAGGCTCGATCGCCTTGCTGAACCACTGCTGCTCGCCGTACGTCCTGCTGAGGTTCTGGACGCCGGAGCTGCCGGTCCTGCCCATGTTGTCGACCTCGGAGACCCGCCACGCCGCGACGCCGCCCGAGCCCGATTCCTGCGGGATGGTCAGCGCGATGCGCGAATCCATGGCGCCGATCATCAGCGCCCCCTTGCCGTTGCGCGAGCAGCCCGTGATGGCGAGGCGCGTCGGATCGATCTTGGCATCCGGCGTGGACTCGAGGGCATCGATGATGCGGCTCGCGCCCCAGGCCCAGGCGATCAGGGCGCCGCTCTCCGCGTTCCCGTGGAACTTGGAGAAGATGCCTTGGCTTCGATTGCCTTCCGGCTGCACGCCGTTGTGATTGTAGTTGATGATCGCGACGCCCATCTGCTTCAGGCGGTCGTTGTTGAGGGAGCCGCCGCTGAGCCCGATCAGCGCCGGGTACGGCGCCGTGCCGGTGCTGGGCAGGGAGATGTCGACGGTGAAGGAGACATCCTGCGCGCCGCCGCCCACGTTGATCGTCAGCTTGCCGCCAGACATGCTGCCCGCGACAGTGGCCTCCTTGATCTCCTTCGGGCCGGTCTCGTAGTGCTGGATCATCTCGGAGATTTCCCGATGCCGACAGACCCACTGCGCTCGGGTCGTCACCTTCGTCCCGTCCATCATGGTGAAGGGATCGTGCAGCTTGTCGTACGCCTTCAGATCGCCGAAGGCGGGCATGCTGGGAACTGTACAGTCCTCTCCGGGGGTCTCGACGCCTGTCAGCACCGCGTCCCCGCCGGGCGTGGAACCGCCAGTCCCGCCGCCGCCTGTGCCTCCCGCCGGGTCCGATCCGCCGACGCCCGAACCGCTCGTCGCGGGGCCGCTCGTTCCCGTGCCTGCGCCACCGGTACCGCTACCACTGCCGCTGCCGCTGCTCGCTGACGACGTATCGGCCGACGAGGTGCCGCCGGCCGGACTGCCGGTGCTGCCGGTGCTGCCGGTGCTGAGGTCGTCGGTGTCAACGCCCGACACGCACGCGCCGAGCAGGGGGAGGAGGGCGGTCACGGTGAGCAGTCTGGAGTAGTTCGGTCGAAGGGACATGGTAGGCCTCGCTGAGTCCAAGGGGTTCGGCATGTTCATGCTCGAACCGGTCGTGCTGCGTTCTCTTCCGTCGGAAACACCGCCCAGCGCGACCGCATGTACATTCCCGGTGGAAGGCATTTCGATCAACTTCCTTGTGGTCGCCATCGCCGTTCTCACGCTGCTTGCGTTGAAGGCGTTGCCATCTGGAGGAGCGACAGCACTCCATCGGAGTGCCCCTTCGGCCGTCCGAGCCATCGACGAGCGGAGCGCCGTCCATGAACGCCCCCGCGACCGGTCGGCCGGCCGTGCGTTCTTCTGATTACCTGGCGACGCTGCACACCATGGTGCCCGCTGTGCAGCGCACGCGCCGTCCGCTGATTTCCCCGAGAGGGTACCACATGAGGGGTCCGAGAGAACACACGTTTCACCGCTGGCGGGGCGCGCGGGTGGCCTCGCTCGCCGACGTGGCGCTACGATCGGTAACACGCGGACGACGTCCCGCTACGATCGGTAACAGAAGTGGCCCGCGCTGCGTCCGGCTGCGCGGGGTCGCGGGGCGCCTGTCGTGCGCGGCGTCGATCCAGCGCAGATCGGCGCACGCTGGATCGAAACGGACGCTCGTCGCCCATGCGTCCTTCACCTGTATCATATTTCTACGACAGGTGTCCTGTCTTTTTACCTCGCGAATCACCTCGCGAACGCGAACCCGAGAGGGCGGCGGACCTGTCTTCATCGAAGCGGTCCGGGATGCCGAGCACGCGCCCGTCCGGGCGGCCAAGCCTCGAGGCGCCGATCCAGTGAGCCATCTCAGCGAGCGGCACCACCCAGCAGCCGGCGCGGCCGAGCCCGGCGAGCAGGCCTGAGGAGCAATCAAGAGCTTCGGGTACGCGATCTGATCGACGCCGAGAAGGTCTCGAGAGGTGCCCTTGGGCGCGTGAGACCGGCTCGAGCGCACAAGGCACGAGGGTCAACCGGCGTGTACAGCATGGCTGTACACGAGGATGGCGACCACGAACCGCTTGATTTTCGGAGCGTGTTTGCTCATTCTACCTGTCCAAGAGGACGTTCTTCGCCTCGCGCAGCTCTTGCCTACGGGCGACGTGGTCAGAAAGGTTCGATTTCACCGATCCCTTCACCGGCCGCGCGTCGCCTCCACGATCCGAACATCCAGGCCTCTCGCCTGGATCCAGCGGGAACGAGAGCTGAATCTTCCCTCTCACCACCTTCATCGTGAACCATGAAACTTCGACTCTCCAGCTTCATCGCGGCGGCGACCGTCGCCATCCTGTCACCGCTCGCAGGCTGCTCCGACACCCCTGACGACAACGGCGCTGGAGGCGCCGGCGGCTCGGACGCCGGAAGCACGAGCGCCAGTGGGTCTACGTCGAGCGCGATCGGTTCGGGCGGGGCTGGCTCGACCAGCGCGAGCACCGGTGGCGACGGCGGCGGCTCGACCGGCAGTGGCAACGCGGTCCCCCCGACGTTCGAGACGGTGAAGTTCGTTATCGAAAGATCCTCTTGTTTCGGAGCGGGTTGCCATAACGACGAGCAGAACCCCCTGGATCTGAAGGTCGACGCTGAGCTGCGCACGAGGCTTACCACGCACATCTCCAGGAATTGCGGCGATCTCCCGATCGTCAATCCCGGCAAGCCGGAGGAGAGCGCTCTCATCAAGATCCTGAAGGAGCCGTGCGGCACGACGCCGCGAATGCCCATCGAGTGCGTCAACGAGGGGGATGCCAAGTGCGTACCCGACAACTACATCGAGGCGCTCGCGCAGTGGATCGCCGACGGCGCGCTGGAGTAGCAGCGCTCGGCGAGTAGCCGCCGACGGGTTGCGTCGCCCCACAGGCGCACGTCTGCGGACACGCCCTGGTCCAGATGGCCGATCCCGATCCGGGAACGGCAGAACGCCCCGAATTCCAATCGCCTGGCCGTAAAGATTGCAGCTCGGTCGCTCGACGATCCGCCGCGTCCACGCGCGCCTCCTCGTCGAGGGGCCGCCTGGCCTCCGTGACCATCGCGCGCACGACGGTCAGCGGAAGCGTACTCGATGGCACCGGCGGCGCCTTCGGCGGCTGCGATGGATCTACTGCGCCGCGAGCGCGCCTGCCGGGTATGCGGCATGATCAGGTCCGGCGGTGTCGACGGTGTTCGTCTCGAAGACCCAGCTGCCGCCCGGCGGGATCTGGACCGCGCCGCTGCCGATCGCCACGCCGAGCGGGCGCCCGACGCGATTGACCGAGAAGACCGTGGCGGAGGGATCTCTCACCGCCACGTCGAGCCCGTTGAGGAGCGTGCCCGTATACGCCGTGCCGGCGTCACCCGTCACGGCCTTCACCTGGCTGATGGTGAGGCCATCGATGGGAACGACGTCAAGGGCAAAGTAATTGCATCGGTAGACGACGAATTCCACGTCTTCGATCACGAGGTCCGAGGGCAAGTCCGTCACCGCGGCCATTGTCACGTCACCTGGACCCACGCACGCAGCGATGGTGCCCGAGCCATCCGTGAGTCGATAGAAATGCTGCGTGAGCAACCCGTTGATCCCGGCTGCCATGGACTGCCGGGTCCTGTCATAGAGATCGACGGCGACGGCGGCGTGGCAGGCCGGGATATCCCCGTCGTTCCTCAAGGCGACGTAGAGCTCGGTGCTGGTTGGTCCTTTGCGCAGGGTCAGCGCGATCGCGTTGAGCACGCCGTTTCCGCCGGGGAGCGCCGTGACGGTGAGGTCTTCCGGAACGATGAGCGCGTCGTCACCGATGTCCCCGCCCGCCCCTGCGCCGTCGCTCGCCTCGCTCGAACAGGCCAGCGGGAGGAGGACGGCGGCAAGGATGAGGAGACGCTTCGCCAGCATGAACATGAGAAGAGATGGCCAGCCCATCGCTGTCCGCCATCGTCGCGCAGCGCGGGGCCGCGAGGTGAGGCAAATCATGAAGAGCGAACACGCCGCGGCGCCCGCCGTCACCGCCGACGCACGAACGCAAAGACCCCTCCGGTGAGAAGGGGTCTTTGCTCCCGAGCTCGTCCGAATGTTCAGGACCTCGCTCCGAGCGTGCTCAGGCCTTGAGCTCCGTGAACCCGCCCGGATTGTGGATCGTGGCGCCGGCGACGGCGCCCTTGCCACCGATGAAGTCCTCCGTCTTGTCGGAATAGCCGAACTTGGTCACTTCCGCGGTGCCACCCTTCGCAGGGAAGCCATCCGCATTCGCCTTCACGCCCAGGGCGTTCATGATGTTGACGAAGTACTTGTTGATCGGCGCGTTGCCAACCTTCGGATCGGTCCCGGTGCCCTGATTGACGCCGTTGACCGTGCCGGTGCCGTTGGCGCACTGCGACATGCTGTTGCCGTTCGTCAGGTTCGACGACGGGTCGAGGTTGACGATCTGACCGGTCTTGAAGTAACCGCCGGCGCTGCCAGCCTGAATGATCGGCGCGTTGTTGAGGTTGTGCGCGTTGCCGTCCGACATTTCCTGGAACCAGATGGCGGCGCTGCTGTCGAGGACCGTCCCGCTCCCCGACGGGATGTCGTCGAGCATCCGGACGAGGTTCGCGAACTTCTGCGCGTAATAGGCGTCGACCTTCAGGAGCATCTCGAGCGCGTTGGGCAGGCAGTTGCCTTGCATGCCCGCATTGTCGAGGCGGTGCGAGAGGGCGTGCGACTCCATGGTGATGTCGAGCCCGCTGAAATTGTAATTCCCGGGGTACTTCAAGAAGATCACCGGGTTGGCGTTGCAGGCGGCCGAGAGCGCTGCGATGGCCGAATAGATGTCCGCGCCATCCAGGTCGCCGGAGACCTTGGTCGTGAGGACGTCGCTGCCAAAGCCGCCCGACCCGGCCTTGGAGGCGTTCGCCGCCGTCGCGCCGAGCATCGCGCCGAGCTCCGCGTTGCACTGCGCGGTGACCATCACGTTGCCTGTCGAGTGGAGGAGCTCCTTCCAGGCTGCGAGCTTCCGCTTGTCGGCGCTGCTCATGTCGAACCGCTCGAGCGTCTGCAGATCGTCCTTCACGAGGTCGATGACGCTCTTGCCGCGGATCGTCGCGTAGGTGTCCGGGGACATCGGCTCCCCCGTCTGGAAGAGCCCCGTGAGGCCGCTGAAGGCCTGCGACGCGTTGAGGCCGCTGAACATGGTCTCGGCGGCGGAGTAGGAGATCCCCGACTGCGCGCTGTCTCTCTGCGCCGCCGTGTTCAAGAGCAACGGCGTGCCTTGCGGGCTGAGCTGCTGGGCGATGACGTGATCCAGCGAAGGACCGACAGCCTTTGCGTTGAACTTCGTCGCGGTTTCGAAGCTGAACGGGTCGTTGCTGTTCGGGGTGACCGGCTGGCAGGTGAAGAACGACCCCACGATCTGCGTGTGGGAGTCGTTCCCCTGTCCACGCGACATGTTGGCGGTCCACTCGTTCATCGAGCGGATGCCGCGGGGCATGAGGAGCTTCTTCGCATAGGGAGCGAGGGCCGCGAGGCTCGTCGCCTCGAGGTCGGCAGCCGTGAGCTCCCCCTGCTTCTTCTCGGGGAACCATTTGTTCGTGACGCACCCGTAGTGCGTGAACATCACGATGAGCGCCTTGCCGGAGGCAGGGGTGTCGCCCCTCGCGGTGCGTTCCCACACGGAGCTGAGGAACGGCGCAGCCAGGACTGCTCCGCCCATGCCACGAAGGAAGATTCTGCGGTTCAGTTGCTTGCTCATGTTCGACATTCCTCAGCTTCTACTGCGTTTCACGCACTCGCGTGGTGAACGATTCCGTCTGCGTGAGATCGGCCAGCAGGTCGAGAACGCTGTAGCCGCTCTCGGACAGCTTCATGTCGAGCTGATCGACGAGGCACTTGTCGTTCCCGTTCGGGTCGCGCCCGTAGGCATAGGCGACCCACGCCTGAGCGTAAAGCTGCTTGGCTTTCGGAGTCTGAGCGATCTCCTGCATGAGCTGCAACGGAGAGGTGATCTCCTTCACCTTGCCGCCGCCGAAGTCGATGGTGTTCGTCGTGACGCTCGCGTCGATCGCACCACCACGAGGATCGCTCGTCTGCACCTTTCCGATGGCGTCGAAGCCCTCCATCACGAACCCCGGCGGATTGATGACCGCGTGGCAGCCCGCGCAGTTCGCAGGCTTCGTCAGCTCTTCGACGTACTGGCGCTGCGTCGTGAAATCGCCGTCGACGGTCAGCATGGTAGCGCCGGGGAGGGGCGGCCCCGGATTGGCGCCGAGCATGTAGGACGCGATGAACGCGCCGCGCAGGATCGGGCTCGTGGCGTCGTAGCCCGAGTAGGAGCTCAAGAACCCGGCGCGCGTCAAGAAGCCCGGCCGCTCGGCAGGGTCCAGCTCCACCTTGGTCAACTCGGCGCCGTACGCCGAAGGGTCGAGCCCGTAGATCGCCGCGTTGTCCTTGTTGACGAAGGCGACATTGCTGAGGAGGAGGTCATCGAACGAGCCGCCCGCGAACGCCACCTCTTCGAAGTAAGCGTCGAGCTCGGCCCGCGCGCTGAGCTCGGCGCCCTCGGAGTACAGCGGATACACGTCGGTGTCGTGATCCCCCTTCCACCAGTGGGAGCTTCCGTTGTCCATCTGCACCCAGTTGCGGTGGAACGCGGTCACGAGCGGCCCGGCCTTCTCGCGCACGGCGATCATCCGCTCCGCCTGTGCCAGGATCTGCTCCTTGGTCTGGAGCTGGTTGCCGTCGGCCGCCGCGCTCAGGACGTCATCCGGAGCAGAGCCCCAGAGCAGGTACGAGAGCCTCGTCGCCACCTCGTGGCTGGAGAGCTGGATGCCCTTGCCCGACGCAGCCGGGGTGGTCGTCAGCTCGGGGAGCATGAGGAACGAGGGCGACACGAGGAAGGCCATCAGCGTCGTCTCGGCGACCTCGTCGGGCGTCCCCGGCGGCGTCGTCTGGCCTAGCTTCAGGAATCGCGCCACCTCCTCGGCGCTCAGCGGGCGACGGAACGCCTTGCGGCCGAAGGTCTGGATGGTCTCCTCGAGGCAGCCAGCCGCCGAGGGGTCACAGCTGATGAACCTGGACTTGTTCGGCCCAGCCATCACCTCTTTGGCGATCTGCGCGGCGACATCTTGATAGATGCTCCACGCGGGAGGGGTCATCGGCCCCTCGAAGTCGGAGACGAGCAGCTCGGCGGGCGCCTTTCTCTCGGTGCCCACGGTGGTGACGCCGAGGAGGTCCCGCACCGTGTTTTCGTACTGCCGGTTCAGCATGCGGGGGATCTGGGTCGTCGCCGGAATGCCGGGGACACAGACATCCGGCGGCGGCAGCGTGGTTTCCCCCCCCGTGTCGCCGCCGCTGCTGCCGGAGGTCGACCCGTCATCGTCATCACCATCCGCTATGTTGCCGGTGCAGCCAGCGAAGAAAGGTGTTGAGGCGAGAAAAATCGTCGTACCGATGTACGAGAGGTGTCTTAATGTTCGCATGCGCATGCGTCTCCTATTCCCGGCCCGTGTCGCAGTGATCACGGGAGCGAAACGAAAGGTGTGAGCGAGCCCGAGGCTCGTCGCTCTGCGTGGGCACGGGCGCCTCACCGACGGTTTCCTCTGGAGACGTGATAGTGAAACGCCGGCGTACGAGCGGGCCCATCACGCCCGCTGCACGCCGACGCGCCACCTCTCCTTTAGAGATCCATTCGGCCCTTTGAATCGTCGGGGAACGACGCGCTGCGCGGCCGCGGACGACGCGCTGCGCGGGCGCGGACGACGCGCTGCGCGAGCCGAGGTGGGGCGACTCCACCGATCGACGCGTGAGCGGCCAGGCTGGTCGTTGGCGGCGCGGAGAGAGGGCCTGGCGCGCGCTGTCCATGGCGAGCACCTGCCGCCGCCCCGCGCCCCGAGGAGCTCCATGTACGCGAACGGTGCGGTCGAGTACGGTTCGAGCGAAGGGCGACCGAGGTCGCCGGCATCCACCGGGTGACCGACGCGCGGTCATGCAGGGTCGGGAGAGCGCCCGACACACCCACGCTGGAGGAACTGTGCTCCATTCATCATGGACCGTGCTGCTCACGCTGGCGCTCGTCGCCCTGGCCCCGCTCGCCTGCATCGAGCCCCGGTCCCCTGCGACGCCAGGACGGGCCCAGGGCCTCACCGCAGCAGCGCATGGCGCGGCGCTCGCCGCCGAGTACTGGGACGGCCGGATCGCGGCCGAGCCCATCGAGGCGACGTTCCTCGGCTTCCGCAGCCACGACGATCGCCTCCCCGACGTGACCGAGGCCGGCCGCGCGCGCGAGATCACGCGGCTCGAGGCGCTGCTCGGGCGGGTGCGGGCGATCGACGCCGCGTCCCTCGCGCTCCCCGATCGGGTCACGCGCGGCATGCTGGTTCACGAGATCGAGGGCGACCTCGCGCGGCGCGATTGTGACCTCTCGGCGTGGGCGGCCGACCAGCTCCGGGGGCCCCAGGTCGAGCTCTTCCAGCTCGCGCGGGCCCAGACGGTGAGCACCGTGGAGGAGGGCCGCGCCCTCGTCGCGCGCTGGAGCAAGATCGGCGCGTACATGGACGCTCGCACCGACCGGCTCCGGCGGGCGCTCCAGCAGGGCAAGGTGGCCCCGCGCGCCACGGTGGAGCGCGTGATCGCCCAGCTCGACGAGCTGCTCGCGAAGCCGTCCGGCGCGTGGGCGATCATGAGCCCCCGCGACGCCGCTCACCCCGGCTGGCCGGAGGCGGACCAGCGGGCGTTCGCGGCGGCGGTGGAGCAGGCCGTCGAAGGCGGTGTCCGCCCGGCCTTCTCGCGCTACCGAGAGGCGCTCGCCCGCGAGGTCCTGCCGCGCGCCAGGGACGACGCGCGCGCGGGCCTGTCCCACGTGCCCGGCGGCGCGGCGTGCTACGCGCGCCTCGTCCAGGTGAGCACCTCGCTCGCGCGCTCGGCCGACGAGGTCCACGCGATCGGCCTCGAGCAGGTCGCGCGCATCCGGGACGAGATGCGCGCGCTCGGCGCGAAGGCGCTCGGCACCTCCGATCTGGCGGAGATCCAGCGCCGCCTCCGCGAAGACAAGGCGCTCACCTTCTCCACGCGCGACGAGGTCGAGGCGGCGGCGTCGGCGGCTGTCGCGCGGGCCAGGGCCGCGGTCCCTGCCTGGATCGGCGCCCTGCCCCGGACCCCGCTCGTCGTGAAGCGCATGGAGGCGTACGAGGAGAAGCACATGCCGCCCGCGTTCTTCCGCGAGCCCGCGCAGGACGGGAGCCGCCCCGGGACGTACTACGTCAACACGTATGCCCCCGAGACGCGCCGTCGCTTCGAGTCCGAGGTCGTCGCGTTCCACGAGGCGATCCCTGGCCACCACATCCAGGTCGCGCTGGCGCAGGAGCTCGGCGAGGTGCCCACGTTTCGCAAGCACGCGAACGTCCTGGCGTTCACGGAGGGCTGGGGGCTCTACAGCGAGCGGCTGGCCGACGAGATGGGGCTCTACTCCAGCGACGTCGATCGGCTCGGGATGCTGAGCGCCGACGCCTGGCGCGCGTGCCGGCTCGTCGTCGACACGGGCATGCACGCGAAGGGCTGGAGCCGCGCGCAGGCCGTGAGCTACATGATGGAGAACACGATCCTCGACGAGAGCGTCGTCGCGAACGAGGTCGATCGCTATCTCACCATGCCCGGGCAGGCGCTCGCGTACAAGATCGGCCAGCTCGAGATGCAGCGGCTGCGCAAGGACGCCGAGCAGAAGCTCGGGCCCCGGTTCGACATCAAGGGGTTCCACGACGCGCTGCTCGGCTCGGGCGCCGTCACCCTGCCGATCCTCGGCGACCAGATCGCGCGCTGGGTCGCGTCGCGCTAGCCGAGGGCGCGTGGACGGCCACGCTCGGTGGGTCGCCCCCCGCCCGGCGCGGGGTCACCACAGAAAACCCCGCCGATCGGATCGAAAGCCGCGCCCTGCCGAGACGGCATGAAGGGCGGTACTCCTTTGCTGCAGGCGGTCGGGGCGACCGCCGGCCAAGGAGAAGACGTGATGAAGGCGCACGAGCACGGAAACCACGCAGCGACATTCGATCGCGATCGAGCATCGAGCTACGACGGCCATGTGCACCGGATGTGGGCGGGCTATGGCGCCATGCACCAGGTCATCGCCGAGGTGATCGCCGCAGCGCTCCCCGACAAGGACACCGCGTCGCTGCTGATGGTCGGCATCGGCACCGGGAGCGAGGTGAAGCCGTTCGCGCGCTACGCGGGGGCCGGCGTCCGTTTCACGGGCGTCGACCCGTCGTCGGAGATGCTCGCCGTCGCGAGAGAGAAGCTCGCGGCGGAAGGCCTCCTCGATCGGACGAGCCTGCATGCCGGCGAGCTGCGCGATCTCGCGCGTGGGCCCTTGTTCGACGGCGCCCAGATGATTGGCGTGCTGCACCACCTCCCGGGGGAGGAGGCGCGCCTCGATCTCTTGCGGGAGATCGCCGGGCGGCTGAAGCCGGGGGCGCCCTTCGTGATCGGCTGTCGGGTTGGAGACGATCCGCTGCTGAGGGCCGTCGAGGAGCGGCGGCTCTTCGCGGACGGGCGGCCGCCCGAGGCGGCAGAGCAAATGAAGAAGGCCGCGGCGTCGATGAGGATCCCGGCCTCGGATGACGAGGTCTTCGCGCTCCTGGCCAGGGCAGGCTTCACGGCGCCTCGTCTGATCTTCTGCGAGCTGCACCTCAAGACCTGGGTGACGCGCTACGAGCCATCCATGTTCGGCGCGTGACCTGGCGATCCGCCCGTCCTGAATCATCGACGCCACATCACCACGTATCCATTTCACCGAAGAGACCGCCTTCACTCCGCGGCCAGCTCACGAGAATTCAACCATTGGTTGATAAATATGCAAATAAAAGTGATAAGTTAATACTGTTGACCAAGCATGTATGCCGCTGGTACAGTGCAGTGAAGGCAGTGAGGCCGTCCGCCCGATGTGGGGCTGGACGCGACTGACGGACTGAGATTACCGTCCTGCGAGAGCTACATGCGATATAACAACTTGCAACACGCATCTGCGACCGACCGCCGCACATCCCGACGACGTCTGGCCACGCTCGTGGCGCTGACCGCGTTGTCCTTGAGCGCGTGCGGCGGCGAAGGGGACAACTCGTCAGGTAGCGCGCCCGATGGCACCGGGGGGGCACCTGATGTGTCGAGCGGATCGGGCGGATCGAGCCCGATTTCCGGCCCGAGCTCGAGCTCGAGCTCGGGTTCGGCCTCGAGCTCGCACGCGGCCTCGGGCTCGGGTGGTGGCGACTCGACCATGCATCCGTATGACCACTGCGTGAACGGCTATATGCCCCACCCGAGCGACTCGAGCCCGACCATGAAGGATGGGCCGGCGGAGTTCTTTCCGCCCGGCAACACCGATCCGAACATCGTCGACTTGACGGTGCAGCCGGAAGTCCTGCAATGGATGTATGACAACTCGTGGCAGGCGGCCCACGTCGAGTGGCACGCGATCCGCGCCTGCAACCTCCCGGGCGGCGGTGGGTTGAGCAAGGTGAACATTTGCAAGTTCACCCAGCTCGTCCCGGAGGATCAGAACTGCCAGAGCGCCGGCGACGGCTATCAGTTCCTTGTGTTTCACCGTCACATGATCCAGGCGTTGAAGCAGCTCTGGCCGAACCACAGCGAGCAGTTCACGGGCTTCACCAAGTTTCCGACTTCGGCGGAAGACGTGCCGCCTCAGTGGCGCTCCGCGTGGAAGGACTGGGATGCGTCCGCCCTCGAAGCTGGAAGGATCGGCGACGAGATCGACAAGCCCGAGAACCTCGCGCGGTTCCCGGACGAAGGGACGCTCGGCTTCTGGCTCCAGTGCAACGTGGGTCAGAGGCTGAGGATGCCGGCGAACAACATGCCGTGGGTCGGCCTTCACTTCGTGCTGCACGCCAAGTGGGCGCGTCCGGGCAATACGAAGCACGGCGTGAACAACACCGAGGCGAACATCGACAACTACATGTTCTGGAAGCTCCATGGCTGGATCGACAACGTGTGGGAGAAGTATCGCCTCGCCAAGGGCCTGAAGCCGGACGACCAGAAGCTGAAGGACGATCTCGTCGCGCAGTGCCGCGAGATGGACACCGAGATCAAGATCATCCAGGAGGACCTGACGCCCGACGAGGTCGTGAACCCCAACGAGCCTTTGCCGGTGGAGTCAGGGTTCTTCCACGAGAGGGTGCGGCCCCTGTTCGAGGACACGACGAACCTGTGCAGCGGATGCCACGCCGAGTCGGGCGCCAACGCGAGGCTGACGCTCGGTGGCCACATCAGCTCGAAGAAGATCGTCGAGGGCCTGGTCAACCGCCCCTCCCTCGACGGCGGCCAGTACAAGCTCGTCGTCCCGGGCGATCCGGACCATAGCTGGCTCTACCTCAAGGCCGCCGGGCTGGCGGCGGGCGCGGGCTGCACGCCGACCGCCACGGCACAGTGCATCGACGGCGTGATGCCGCCCAGCACGACCGGGCCGACAATGACCCAGCAGCAGCTCGGGATCTTGCGTCAATGGATCCAGGACGGCGCCGCGGGCCCGCCCTGATCCGAGGCGGCGCGCCTCGGCGTCGAGGTCGACCCTCTCGACGCCGAGCACGCTGACCCCCTCGCCTCCCGACCGCGGCGGCCGCGTCGTATCCCGACCGCGGCGGCCGCGGCCCATCCCTGCACAGCCGCGAGCTTCCCCTCATCCGCTGGGGCCGGTCTGGCTGCTCCCCGTCGCCGGAGCTGGCTCAGTCCGCCCCCGTGTACTTGAACTCCAGGATCGCTCCCGGGTTGTTCAGGGCCGTCGTGGACCCGCCGGTGGGACCGCTCGTGTTCCCCTCGGTGTCCGTGATCACGTAGAAGGTCCGGCCGTCCGGGCTCATCGCGAGGTCGCGGTAGCGGTTGGTGGTCTGGAAGTGGACGACGGGCTCGCCGACAACGGAATCCCCTGTCGCGCTCAGCTTCACCCGGTACACAGCGCCCTTCTTGAGGGTGGTCATCAGGAGTGAGTCCTCCCATCCGGGGACGCCGGACGCAGCAGCGTAGTGGTGGAGCGAGGAGGGCGCGATCGTCGGCCAGCAGATGTAAGCGGCGGACCCGCACGTGTGATTCTGGAAGTTGTAGCCGTTGGGGACTGTGTAGAAGGTGAAGAACGGCGCCGTGAAGTCGGGGTGGCTCCAGGCGCTCTCCTGCTGCTGGGGGACCGAGGAAGGAGGCGTGTAGTCGTTCCACGCGAGCGACGCGCAGGGCGTCGTCGAGGCCGACCAGTTGGCGTACGTGTAAGCCTGGTTGTCCTGATAGCCGGCCACGTGCGGCCAGCCATAGTTCTTGCCGGGCTGGATGACGTTCAGCTCGTCGTCGCTCTTCGGCCCATGCTCGTTCGCATAGAGCGTGTCCCCGCGGAACGTGAGGCCCTGCGGGTTGCGATGGCCATAAGAATAGACATGGCTGCGGACACCTGCGATCTGCGGGTTGTCGGACGGGATCGAGCCGTCGAGGTTCAAGCGCAGGACCTTGCCGGCGTACTTCGACCAGTCCTGCGCCGCGACCTCGCCGGCCGTGGGTAGATCCTGCGAGCCGACCGGGAGGCACTTCCTGTTGAACTGGTTGTTCCCCTGATCCCCGACGGTGTAATAGAGCTTCCGATCGGGGCCGAACAGGAGCCGCGCGGAGTTGTGATCGTCGCTCCCAGGCAGGCCCGTGATGACGTCGAGAGGGCTCCCCAGGGTCCCGGTCGTCGGGTCGTACGTGTAGCGACGGATCTTCGTCCTGCGGCTCACGGCTGAGCCTGGATCGGCGTCATAGGTGTAGGAGACGTATACATGGTCGGCGCCATTGCCCTGGAGCAGATCCGGGTGCAGGGCCAGGCCCAGCAGCCCGTCTTGCCCCCCCGACTGGTGCGCTTCCGTGATCGTGACAGCGGTCGCCTTCTGGCCGTCCGACGGCCTCACGCGCACGACCCGCTTCCCCACGCGCTCGGTCAACCACAGATGGCCGTCCGGCCCCCAGGCGACCCGGATCGGAAACGAGAGCCCTCGCACGACCTCGCGCGAGGTGAAGGCGGCGTCCTCGGCGGCAAAGTCAGCAGAGCCCGCGCCCTCCTCGGCGAAGGACTCGCCGGCGCCGAAGGGCTGATCGTGAGCTCCGAACGGACCGTCCAGGGAATCGGTGGGGCCACAACCGATGAAGCTCCACGACGCCGTGGAGAGCAAACCAGCCTGAGCCATGAAGATCGCCGAGCGGCGTGAGAAGAAGACGGACATGTGACTACCTCGCTGTTTGTTTCAGATGACGGCGCTGATCGAGTCCCACCGTCTTCCAGGGGCCGGCGGGCGTTGATGAGCGAGCCTCCGACGTGAAACCGCGGATCACAGGGCGCCCATTGAATCGCGCCCCGATACGGAAGAGGTCTTTACCATAAATGGCAATTGTCAACCCGAATCCGAATCACAATACCCATGCTCCGGTGCGCGTATGAAGGATAGGACCCGGCAAGGTAGCTCCCCGAGCGCCGCCGGAGATGGGCCGATCTGCGAGCACAAGACTCCCCTCTCCTCCGGATCCAGCGTAGGAGAGAGGACCGAGGCGAGTACGGCAGCGCCATGACCCCGCGGAGAGGCGCCTCACGTGAAGCCGGGCGGCGCGGCCGTCGCGGTGATCCGCGCGACGGTGCCGACACGATGGCGTCGCTCGCGTCTGGCGACGCGCGATCAAGAACAGGTCAGGTGATCGAGCAATGACAGGTCAGGTGATCCAGGTAGTCGGCAGCGCGCTGCGACAGGGCGCCGCCACGGGAAGCTGCTGCGCGGGAGACGATCGCGGACAGCGAACCGATCGTCCCGCGCGCCCGCGTCACGGCTGCGCGGGGCCTTGGACGGCGCGCCGTACGGCGTCGGGGAGCTCGCCTACCATGCCGGCGAAGGCGGTGTTGGTCAGGACGACGACAGTGAGCTTCGCGCCGGGGTCGACCCAGAAATGGTGGCCATAGGCGCCGCTCCACTGCCAGGTGTGGAGAGGTTGTGCTATCCAGGCCGCATTCGCTCGGGCGCGCGCGGGCCCTCGCCGTCGCGAGCGCCGGCGTCGGTCACGGGCTGCTGATGCCCACCTCGGGCGAGGCGACCCGGGCCGGAGGGTCGGCGCGCCAGGCGACATGGCTCATCACGAAATGGCTCCTCGGGAGCGCCGGCAGCCGGGCGCCGTCGATCTCGAGATCCTGCGGGGGGACGTCATACCGGATCTCGCGGGTGAGGAAGCGCGCGGCGCCCTTCATGAGCTCGACGGCGATCCACTCGCCGGGGCAGCGGTGGTGCTCGCGATGGTCGCCGCCCCCCTGGGGAATCATGTCGAACATCCCGGGCTGCTCGCGCAGGAAGCGGTCCGGGAGGAAGAGATCCGGGGATTCCCAGGCCCTTGGATCGCGGTTGGTGCCGTGGAGATCGAGCAGCACCCGCACGCCGGCCGGGAAGCGGTAGCCCTGCCACGTGAAGGCGTCGCGCGTGCGCGCCGCGGCCGCGGGGAAGAACGGATAGAAGCGGCGGACCTCCTGCACGAAGCGCTCGAGATAGGCCTCGTCGCCGGCGGCGATGCGCTGGCGCGACGCGGGGTGGGCGTGCAGGGCGTGGGCGACGAAGGTGATGTAGACCGACACGGCCACGGTCGGGCGCAGGACGTTGTTGATCTCGACGGCGGCGACCTTCGGGCTCAGCAGCTCGCCGTCGAGGCCGCGGTGCGTGGCCACGACGTGGACCGGGCTGCCCTCGGGCACGCTCAGGCGGCCGGCGCGGATCTGCTCGACGACCCCGGCGAGCCACGCGTCGGCCTGCTGGCGGGCGAGCAGCGCGCGCCAGTGCCGCGGGCCCACGGCGCCGGCGCCCTCGAAGAGCGCGGCGAGCTGGCGCGTCCGGCGGGGGACCTCTTCCTCGGCCAGCGGGACGCCGGCCCAGGCGCAGACGGCGCGGGTGAGGACCTCGTGCGCCTGCTCGTACAGCGCGACGCCCTCGGAGGTGGCCGCCCAGCGTCGCGCGTGGGTCCGCCACTGGTCCGCGGCGATGTCGACGAGCCGCTGGAGGGCCTCGGGCGCCATCATGGACATGAACATCAGTTTACGGTGACGGTGCGCCTCGGCGTCGAGGCCCTGCACGCCGCCGCTGCCGAAGAGGGTCGCCTTGAGGCGGACCGGCGCGGCGCCCTTCCGCGTGAAGCGGGACGGATCGTAGAAAAGACGCGCGGCCTCGGGGCCTGTCATGCAGATCGTCCGCTGGAGCAGGAGCCTGGTCTCGAAGAGATCGGCGCCGAGCTGGCGGCACCGCCGCTGGATGAGGCGGTAAGGGTCCGCGAGCAGGGCCAGCGTGCTGTCGGGCAGCGGGTCGCGCGGGATCGCGCGGGTGCCCTCGGGGGCGGCCTCCAGAGGCTGCGCGCCGGCCCGCCGGAGCTCGCCGCCGAGGCGGCCGGTCACCGCGAGGCGGAGCATCCGCAGGTCGGCGCGGAGCGACAAGAGCGGGCTGTGGAACGTCGCCGGGCGGTTGCGCTCGACAAGGAAGTGCCCGAGCCAGGCGGGCCCGTATCCGACGAGCGGCGCCAGCAGCAGCAGGCGGGGCTTGCGGCGGACGACGCCCGCGCCGGCGAGCAGCAGCGCGGCCGCCGTGCCCGTCAGGTGCAGCGCGCGGTTGAGGCCGGTCCGGTGCTCCCGGAGGTAGTGGTCCCAGAAGTCGTCGAACGTCCCGTGCGCGCGGGGAACTGAGGCGTTTTTGTCGCTCATCGGTGTGCTCCGGTGGTTCCTGTGGCGGGTCGAGCGACAGCAAGCGAACGGCGTTCCAGGAGCGGGGTCGCGCAGCGGACGGGAGGGTAACTTGACGCCGCCCTGCGCGGTGGCGTGAATGCCGCGGGTGGATCCCTCACCGACCCCCTCCTCGCCGCCGAGCGCGCTGCGCGCCGAGCCGCCCGGCGATCCCGCGCAGGCCCGGCTGACGCTCGCGATGCTCGCGCAGCCCGCGGCGCCGGCCGCGCCGGGGGTCACCGCGGCCGGCGCGACCGCCGCGCCCCGGCGGCGCGCCGCCTGGATGCGGCCGGCGCCCTTGCTGGCGGGCAGCGCCGTCCTCCTCGGGTTCGACCTCGCCCTCGCGATCACGCCGCGCGCGTCGGCGGCCCTGACCGCCCTGGAGACGCTGCTCGTGCCCGCGTGGATCGCGGCCGTCGTGTCGCTGGAGCGCCTGCGCAAGGCGCTCGCCGGCGCGCGGGTCGAGGCGAGGAAGCCCCGGCTCGCCCTGTTCCTGCTCGCGCTCGTCCTGCTGCTCGCGTGCATCGGCGAGAAGTGGCTGATCGTGCTCGGGCACGCGGCCGAGGACGCGGGGCAGCGGGGGATCGTGCTCTACCGGTCCTACACGGTGCTCGCGTTCGTCGTGGCGCTCGTCGGCCTGCTGGGGCGCCGGCCGATCGAGCGGCTGATGGCCACGGCCGCGGAGCACCCGGCCCGGCTGATGGTGCTCTCGTTCGGGGTCGCCACGCTGCTCGGCAGCTTCCTGCTCACCTTGCCGCAGTCGCTCCGGAACGTCGCGGACGCGTCGTTCGTCGACGGCCTGTTCATGGCGGCGAGCGCCGTGTGCGTGACCGGGCTCGCCGTGCACAACGTCGCCGAGACCTACACGCCGTTCGGCCAGGCCGTCCTGCTGCTCCTGGTCCAGGTCGGCGGGCTCGGGATCATGGTCCTGTCGACGTTCTTCGCCATCGTGGCCGGCCGGAAGCTCAGGCTGCGCGACGCAGCGGTGATGGCCGAGATGATCGACGCCGAGTCGTTCGCGCGGCTCCGGCGCAACCTCGCCGCGATCGTCCTGTTCACGCTCGGCATCGAGGCGGTGGGCGCGCTCGGCCTGCTGTTCAGCTTCCTGCCCCACCACGAGATCGCCTCCGGGCCCGTCGCCGGCGAGCCGCTCTCGGGCGCCGGCGATCACCTCTGGGCGGCCGTCTTCCACGCGGTCAGCGCGTACTGCAACGCGGGCTTCTCGCTGTTCGGCGGGGGGCTCGTCCCGCTTGTCGGCTCGCCCGCCGTCTCCGGCGTGCTGGCGGGGATGGTGATCCTCGGCAGCCTGGGCTTTCCTGTGCACGACGAGCTCCTGCGCCGGGCCAGGCTGCGGCTCCGCGGCGAGCGGCCGCCGCGGCTCTCGCTTCACAGCCAGGTCGTGCTGATCGGCACCGCTGTGCTGCTCGCTGTCGGGACCTTGGGCTACCTGGCGCTCGAGTGGCGCCGGTCGATGGGCGGCCTGTCGTGGCCCGTGAAGGTGATGGCGAGCTTCTTCCAGTCGGCGATGACGCGGTCGGCGGGCCTCAACACGGTGGATTACGGCCTCATGGGTCCGGCGACGTGGATGCTGACCTGCATGCTGATGTTCATCGGCGGCGCGCCGGGATCGACGGCGGGCGGGATCAAGATCACGACGTTCGCCGCGCTGTTCGCGGCGCTGCGCGCCGAGCTGCGCGGGGACGAGGCGCCGCACCTGCTCGGCCGGACCATCCCGGCGGCCACGGTGCGCCGCGCCCTCGCGATCGCGTGCCTGATGGTGGTGCTCGTCTCGGGCTTCCTGCTCGTGATGCTCACCCTGGAGCCGCACGACCCGCTGGGCCTCGCCCTGGAGACGATCAGCGCGCTCGCGACGGCCGGCCTGTCGGCGAACGTCACGCCGTCGCTGAGCGCGCCGGGGAAGCTGATGATCACCCTGGCGATGTTCATCGGGCGCATCGGGCCGCTGACGCTGGCGATGGCGCTCGCGAACCAGGCGCGGTCGCGGTTCTACCGGCTGCCGGAGGAGAAGGTAGGGATCGGGTGAGCGGGGGCGCTCGGCGCGCGCGGCGGGGGCGCTGGGATCGTGCTGCCCGCCCCGCCGGAGCGGCGCCGGCGACGATTCCGCGAAGGGCCGGGGGGCTTCGGCTCATCCAGGGAGCAGGAGGCATCCGCGCCTCCCGAAGGCCGCTGTCGTCGCGACAGCGCGCCACGCGGCCGCGCGATGCTCACAGAGGAGATCCATCATGGCTTATCGCAGATCCGTTGTTGTGCTCGCAATGGCCGCCCTCGGCGGCGTGCTCGCCGGGTGCCCGATGGGCGATCCCGAGGGCCCCGGCGCCAGGGGCGTCGTCTCGCTGGGTGAGGGCGTGAGCACGAGCGAGCGCAAGACGCTCCGGGTCCGCGCCGTCCCGGCCTCGGACACGCCCTTCGACCCGGACAACCCGCAATTCCCCGGTCCGGACCTCGATGGCGACGATCGATGGCTCACACACGAGGTGTCTCTGGAGGGGCTGAGCTTCCCTCAGCCGTACGAGATCGGCGCCGTCCTCGGCATTACCGATCACGAGCGCTGGCGCGTGTTCGCGTGGCTCTCCGCCGACGAGATCGAAGAGCAAAGCGACGCGCCGAGGAGCGGGGAGCCCTACGGGACGACCACTGTCGATATCGACAGCTGCGGGCTGAGCTACGGCGGGTACTGCACGGTGACCGAGGGGGTGGACGTCACCCTCGATCAGACGGCGCCCTGACAGCGCATCGCGCAGGACGTCATCGCCTCGTCTCGCAATCCCCCTCACCCACAGCGGCGCCGGCGGTACGCGACATCGCTGTTCCTGGCGAAGTGTGCGAGTTCACTCGGCATTTTGTGGGCGTGAGCACGCGCACAGCAAAGCCTTGACGTTCGGGACGGCTGGCGTGCTCGGGGGCGTGCATGCGGCCGGCATCATGCACAAGGACGTCAAGCCGCAGAACATCCTCGTCGATGAAGGGTGGGCCGAGGTCGTGCTCGTCGACTTCGGCATCGCGTCGGAGCTGGCCCAGGAGGCGACCGAGGCGAGCCTGCCCGACGCGCTGGGCGTGATGCTGTTCGAGGCGCTGTCGGGGCGGCGGCCGTTCCTCGACAAGAACCCGCTCGCGCTGGTGCACGCGCACCTCGCCATCGAGAGCCTCGTCGAGGGCGTGCCCGCCGTCGTGGCGCGGCTCGTCGAGCGCTGCCTCGAGAAGCACCCCGAGCAGCGGTACCAGACGGCCAGCGTGCTCGTGGTGGACGACAACGCCGACACCGCGCCGTTGTGCGCGATCTGCTGGCGCCGCTCGGCTTTTCGGTCCTCGAGGCGGAGGGCGGCGAGGCGGCGCTCCGGATGGCGGCCGAGCGCGCTCCGGCGCTGATCGTGATGGATCTGGCGATGCCGGGGATGGACGGCTACGAGACCACCCGGCGCCTGCGGCAGATCCCCTCCCTGGAGCGGACCGTCATCCTCGCCTCGTCGGCGGGGGTCGCGGGGCGCGAGGTCGAGCGGAGCCGCGAGGCCGGGTGCGACGACTTCCTCCCGAAGCCCGTGGAGGCGGGCGCGCTGCTCGATCGGCTCCAGCGCTCGCTGGGGCTGTCGTGGATCCGCGACGAGCGGCCGGGACAGCTCCCCTCGCCGGCCCAGCTCATCGAGGCCGAGATCGCCGCGCTGCCGTGCCCGCAGCCCGACGACATGGCGCGGCTCCTGGATCTGTCGAGCCGAGGACGGGTGCTCGAGCTTTCGCCCGCGCCGGAGGCGCCTTCAGGGCCGCGCCGGCCTTGGCCCGCGCCGCGGGCGCCTTCGCATTCCCGCCGCCCTTCGCCCGGGCGCCAGGCGTCTTCGCAGGTCCTGTCTTCTCGAAGCGCACATCGAAGAGGCTGGCGTCCTCCTCGACGAAGCGGAGGAGCGCCTCCCCCTCCTCGGCGAGCTGATCGCGCGCTCCCCTGGAGAGCGCCTCGAACGGCGCGACAACGAGCGTGGCCGAGGCCTTCTTCCGCTCGATCGTCCACGTGCCGGCCACGAAGCCGTCCACGAGGAACGTCGGCAGGATGCGCAGGTTCGCGGACAGGACGATCCGGCCGCGATGCTCGTCCGCGATCACCCGCGTGCGGTCGTCGTGCGCGAGCAGGAGGTTGTCGTAGTCGGGGACAAACCGGACCGGCGCGGCGGCGTCCGCGGGCGGGCGCGGGGCATCGGGGAGATCGAAGAGCTCACGGCCTCGCTCGTCGCGGAACGTGCAGAGCCGCTCCCGCAGGGACTGGAGCACGTCCTTGACCCGGGTGAGGCCGGACCACGTCTGCACGTCGGTCGCTGTCGCCGGGCCGAACGACGCGAGGTAACGGAGCACGAGCGCGCGAGGCCCGTCGACCTCGCGGAACGGCTTGCCCAGCCACGACGCAGCCGGGGCGAAGTCCGCCGTTCCCGGGTAGCCCCACGCTGTCCCGGCGGGGACCTGGACGACCGGCAGGTGCATGCGAACCGCGAGCGCCATGGCCCGCACGTCGCCGTCGGGGTGGAGCTGGGCCAGGTTGTCGCGCAGCTCGTCCATGGTGCGCGGCGCCTCATCGAAGTACGCGCGCGCCTCGGCGACCAGCCGGGGGATGTCGAGGGCGTCCGCGCGCGCGCGGAGGACCGATCGCACAGCGGCGTGGAGCACCGGCGCGATGACCGGGTGCAGATCCAGGTAATCCTTCGCGCTCACGAGGTGCAGCGTGCCGCGCAGGAACGGCGCCCGGACGACCTCGCGGCGCGCGATCAGCTCGACGAGGTGCTCGCGCCGGAACCCCGCGAGCCGCGACCAGAGCCCGATGAACGGTGGCCGCGCGAGCTGCGCCTGGAGGGCGATGAGCCGCTCGATCCCGTGGACGGCCGTGGCGCGCTCGCGCGAGAGCAGCATCTGTCGCGCGAGCGTGGCCCGGTTCAGATCTCTTCGTGTCAGCGTCGTCGTGGGCACGCCGGCGAGCGTAGTGCGGATCGGGCCGTCGCTGACCCACCACAACCGCACGGCATCCGTCCACGTGCCCTTCCGCCTGCGCGCGTCCGCGCTAGATTCACCCCCCATGCGAAAATTGCACCTGCTCAGGCCGCTGACAGCGGCCCTGGCCTTGATATCGCTTCACGCAGCCGGCTGCTCCGACACGCCCTCCCAGGGCGACCCCTTGACGGGCGACCCGTCCGGCCCCGGCGGCGGCTCCGGCCCCGGCGGTGCCTGCGCGCCGTCCGGCGGCGGGCCGCACTGGCTCCTCGAGGGGGAGACAGTGAAGTTCCCCGTGGCGTGCTCGACAGGCCTCGCGCTCCCCGGCGACGCCTTCGAGGTCGTCGATCTCCCCGAGGGCGCCGCCTACGATCCGGTCGCGCGGGAGGTGACGTTCTCGCCCGGGCTCGACCAGGCCGCTGTCTACGAGGTCGAGATCCGCGTCGCGCAGACCGATGAGGTCGGGCGCGTCAAGATCGGCGTCGCCGACGACTGGGCCGATCCGTCGAACGTGCCCGTCGTCGATCCGGCCAGCTACCCCGAGGAGTACGGCCTTCCGGTGTTCTTCCTCTCGCCGGGGCCCGATGCCAAGGAGTACGCCCCGGCCACGGTCGTCTACCGAGGTCACACGTACCAGGCCGAGGCGGAGCTCCGCGGCGAGAGCTCGCTCTCGTACCCGAAGCAAAGCTACACCCTGAAGTTCCCCAAGAACGACAAGTTCAACGAGCCCGACGAGGCCGGCGGGTTCACCGATCGTCGCAAGGTCGTGCTCGCCAGCACGTTCGACGACAACTCCTATGTCCGGCAGCGCCTCGCCTACGATCTCTGGAACCGCCTCGATCCGGAGCACATCCAGATCAAGACCTACAGCGCCGTGCTGTACATCGACGGGGAGTACCGGGGCCTCTACACCGTCGTCGATCACGTGAACGGGTACCTGATGGAGGACCACGGGTATCCGCAGGACGGCAACCTCTACAAGGCGGTCAGCCACGACGCGAACTTCGCGCTCACGCCCTACAGGGGCGAGGGCGAGCCGAAGGAGACGCTGCACGACGGCTTCGAGAAGAAGGAGGGCGAGCCGCCCGAGGGCGAGCCGGGGGCGTTCGCGGACCTGGAAGAGCTCGTGGACTTCGTGGCCACGTCCGATCCGGAGACGTTCGTCGCCGAGATCGACGCGCGGATCGATCGGCGCGATTACGAGGACTGGTGGATCTTCGCCACGTTCATCGTGGCCAACGACTCGGCCGGGAAGAACAGCTACCATTACCACGACCCCGCGCCCGGCAACGTGTTCCGCTATGCGCCGTGGGACTTCAACGCGAGCTTCGGCCAGGCGTGGGAAACGTCGCGCGAGTCGGCGTCGGAGCGCGTCGACTACACGACCATGAACCTCCTTTTCCAGCGCTTCCTGGAGGAGCCCTCGATCGGCGACCCGCTGCGCGCCCGCTACAACGACGTCCTGCACGGCGTGTTCGCCGACGCCGAGGTGCAGGCGCTCGTGGACGGCTACATCCAGCGCATCGACGCGAGCGCGCGCCGCGACGAGGCGCGGTGGAGCGAGGCGTACAGGAGCTACGAGGGCTGGAACACGCGCACCGACTTCACGACCTACGAGGAGGAGATCGCCTACCTCAAGGCGTGGATCTCGGAGCGCTGGCAGCACCAGGACGAGCTCTACTGAGGCGTCGCCGGGCGCGACCCGCCAGAGCACATCACGCTTCGCTCCTCCACGCTCTCCATCCCTCCCGAACGTAGGTCTCCGCAGTGCGGGGAGTCACGCTCGCCGCTGACGGCCGTGCGCGAACTCACCTCTATTTTGCAGACCGGTTGACATCGACAGCGGTCTTCCGTCTCTTGCCGCCGCTCGGCGCGCGAGGCCGTCGTGCCCTTCCGGGTCACGTCGCCCCGGCGCGGTGGGCTCAACGTGCGCGAGGGTCCGGAGATCTGCTCGATGCGTCATGTCCTTCACCGGCTTGCCTTGATTGCCTTTCCTGCCTTCTCGTCGCTCGCCGGGTGTGGGGCCGACCCCGCCGGCCCCACGGAGACGGCCGCGAGCGTCGGCGGGGACCACGGCGGTCGGCCCGGGGAGGCAGCGGGCCCGGGAGGCGACGCCATGGCCTGCGCCCCGCTCGCCGCCCGGCTCCAGGCGGCGCTCGACGCAGCGGTCGACGCACAGGGGCTCCCCGGCGCCGCCGCGGCCGTGGACCTCGGGGGCTGCTCGTTCCGAGGCGCGGCGGGGGTGGCGAACATCGAGCCGAGGACGCCGATGAAGCCAGGAGATCTCTTCCGCGCGGGGAGCATCACCAAGACGTTCATCTCGACGCTGGTGCTGATGCTCCGCGCCGAAGGTGCGCTCTCGCTCGACGACGCCGTATCGGCGCACGTGGCGGGGGTCCCCCGCGGCGAACAGATCACGATACGGCAGCTTTTGAATCATACAAGCGGCCTGTTCAACTACACGGACACCGACGCGTTCCTGAGCGCGGTCGAGGCCGACCCGACCCGCGCGTGGACGCCCGAGGAGCTCATCGCCTTCTCCGCCGCAGAGCCGCCGTATTTCGAGCCGGGCCGGGGCTTCGCGTACTCCAACACGAACTACATCGTCGCTGGCTGCCTCGTCGAGGCGGTCTCCGGAGAGCCTGTCGTGGCGCTGCTGCGCGCGCGCATCCTCGAGCCCGCCGGCCTCGCCAGCACGTACCTCGACGGCGCCGAGCCCGCGGTGCCCGGGCTCGTGCGCGGCTACGGGTCGTACGGCGGCGAGCTCGTCGACACGACGTCCGCCGCGGACCCGTCGTCCGCGTGGACCTCGGGCGGCCTGGTGTCGAGCACGGGGGACCTCACCACGTTCTTCGTCCGGCTCCTCGGCGGCGGGCTGCTCGGCCCGGCCGAGCTCGCGGAGATGACCACCTGGGTCGGCGCCCTGCCGGCGGACGCGCGGGGTTACGGGCTCGGGCTCGCCCGACGCGCATCGCCGGTCGGCGCGACCTACGGCCATGGGGGCAGCATGTGGGGCTTCGTTTCCGCGTCGTACAGCGCTGTAGAGCGCGACGCTGCCATCACCGTGCTCGTCAACCACGAGGAGGGCGACGTCGAGGCGATCGTCGATGATCTGTTGCGCGTCCTGAAGGCGCCTTGAGGCGATCGCCGCGCTCGACGGAGATCCGACCTTTCACCAGGAGATCCGCGCGAGCCCGCCCGGCCAGGTTCGCGTCGTCGTGGCCTTTCTCTGGTGGATTCACCGTACAACCTACCAGGGAATTCCCCCATTTGGCAGCCGTTTTCAGCGGAGAAATTCAACAGGGAGGCGGGGAGGCGGGGAGTATTTTGAAGATTTTCCTCCCCGCCTCCCCGTGAATTTTCCGAAGAATCGAGGGGGCTCCTCAGTACAACTCCTGCACACCGAGGAGCGATCACCGGGTGTTCCTGCCGCCTACTCGGCGATGTCGGGGCTCACCGTGGGGTTGTGAGAGCGCCGCTGTCACCCCATGTTCCTACCGGATCGGCGTACCGCTTGCATCGCGAGGCTCCACGGCCCCCCTGTTGGGAGCTCGACCTTGGAAGGAGTCAACGATGAAGTTCGTGGAGCTGATCGTAACCTTGGGAGCATGCGCTGTGGCGCTCGGTGGCGCGCAGTTCACCGCTGCTGCCGCCACAAGGCCTGTGGAGGATCTCGCGCTTGTCGAAGAGGCGCCGGCGCCGCTCTCGGCCGAGTTGATGAGTGATCGCCAATCGCATCACGGTCAGCACGGCCATCACGGTCAGCACGGCCATCACGGTCAGCACGGCCATCACGGTCAGCACGGTCACCATGGCCACCACGGTCACCACGGTCATCGCGGCCACTGGTTCCACGGGCGCTCGTTCCTCGGCGCGGCTTCGTACGGGGCGCTGCCCACGCCTGTCGTGCTCCTGGCCGAGCATCGCTGACGCTCGTCCAGCGGACCGGCGACGCAGGATGAGGCACCCGGGTGACCGGCTGTCCTTCATCCTCGGCGCCGGAGCTCGCCGGCCGGCGCGCGGCCGTCAGAAGCCGGTGTGAGAGGGGGAATGATGCGAAGAGAGGCGATGGACCGGTGGCGAGCGCTCGTGGTCCTGGCCGCGGCCGCGGGGCACCTCGGCCTCGTGATCGTCCTGGGAGCGTTCCCGATCGACCTCGGCTGCGGGCGGTGGCTGGCGGACGCGCTGGCCTTGTACGGCACGCTCTCCGGCGCCGACAGCGGGTATGCCTTCTTCGCTCCCGCCGTCGCCTCGCCCCCCTCGGCGACGTTCGAGATCGTGGACGCGACGGGGGCGGCGACAACGGATCACCTCAAGCCCGGGACGAGCTCCGAGGCAGACCTGCGCGCCGGGAACATCGTCGGGAGGTTCTGGCTTCAGGACGATCCGGCGCTGAAGCGCTCGATCGCCGCGTCCTGGGCCGGGAAGATGTTCGCCAGGCACCCCGGCGCCGTCAGCGTCGTCGTGCGCGTGGAGGAATGCGAGGTCGCCTCGATGCACGCGTACCGCCAGGGAGACGGGTTCAGGTGTCACCGGCATTACCAGGCGAAGTTCGTTCCCCAGGCGACGGCGCGCGCCGCGAAGCAGCCAGTCCAGGAGGCGCCATGAGCGGGCACGCCGCGCTTCGCCCCGCGGATCGGGCGGCGCTCGGGCGCGCGTGGCAGGCGATCGATCGCTTCGCGTTCGCGCCTGCGTCGGCCGTGCCCCTCGCGGCGCTGCGGATCGGGCTCGCGTCGGTGCTGCTTCTCCAGGCCGCGATGGTCGCGCCGGTGTTCCTCGATCTGTACGGGCGGTCCGGCTTCCTCCAGGGGCCGCTCAACGACATGATGGCCCGGAGCCACCTTCTCCGCGTCGGCTGGCTCATCGACGCCCTCGCCCCGCTGGGCATCGGCGAGGCAGCGCTCATCCGGGGCACCGGCGCGCTCTACGCGCTCGCGCTCGTCGCGCTCCTCCTCGGGTGGCGGGCGAGGGCCGCGGCCGCGCTGGCCTGGCTCACCCACCTGCTGCTGATGATGACGGCGGACAGCACGAGCTACGGCGCGGACAGCTACGCCCACATCTTTCTCTTCTACCTCCTGTGGATGCCCTCCGGAGCCGCGCTGTCGCTGGACCGCTGGCTCGGTCGCGCGCCCGGCGACCCGCCGGCGACAACGCGGCTGTCGCTGCGCGTCGTGCAGGTACACCTCTGCATCTCCTACCTCGCGAGCGGGCTCCACAAGGCGTCCGGCGAGCAGTGGTGGAGCGGCGAGGCGGTCTGGCGCTCGGTCATGCTGCCCGAGTATCGGCAGATCGATCTCTCCTGGCTCGCTCACCACCCCTGGATCCCGATGGTCGCCGGCTGGCTCGTGATCCTTGTCGAGGCCGGCTACGCGCTCTTCATCTGGCCGCGGCGCAGCCGCCGGCTCTGGGTGGCGGCCACGGTGGCGCTGCACGTCGGCATCGCGATCTTCATGGGGCTCGTCGTGTTCGGCGCCCTCATGGCGGTGCTCACGCTCGCGGCCTTCGGGGTGAGCGCCGAGCCGCGCGGATCGATCGCGGAGCGCTCGGTGCCCCGGATGAGCCTCACGTGACCCCCGCGGGTGCGCCGCTCCCGTCGCCTCTGGCGTGGATGTCGGCGCGCTGCTAGCACCACGACGCGCTCGACTGAGCGCCCGCCCGGCGGCTCGGTGGAGGGTGCGGCTCAGATGAGCTCGACGCAGCGCGCGAGATCCTGAGCGACCGCCTTCAACACCTGCTCGCGAGCGCTGCTCACGAACACATGGTCGCCAGAGACCATTCGCAACACGAGCTCGCCCCGCGTGTATCGTCCCCAGCCCGAGAGGGCGTCGCGGCGCACCAGCGTGTCGTCCGTGCCGCCGAACACGGAAATGGGGCAGCGAACAGGCTCGCCTTCGTCGCAGGCGTAGCTCCTCATCAAGCGAAGGTCAGCCTGCATCACTGGCAGGAGCACTTCCACCAGATCGGGGTGATCCAGCATGGGATCCGACATCAACCCCAGTCGCTGGAGCGCGCGCCGCCGGGCTGCCTCCGAGACGTCGGTGTCGACGGCGTCGCGGATGCTCTCGGTGACCACGGTCACCCCGTGCGGGGGCGGCGATGCGGCGATGAAGAGATGGATCGGCCCCCGCCCGCGCGTGCCCTCCAGCCTCCGCGCAAGCTCGAAGCCAATGATCCCGCCCATGCTTGTCCCGAAGAAGGCGAACGGCATGTCCAGGAGGGGCTCCATGGCTCGCTGCAGCGCGTCGAGGAGCGGGGGAAAGCTCTCGTAGGGGGGCTCCTCCCGCCGATCTTCGCGGCCAGGGAGCTTCACCGGGCAGACCTCGACACGCCCGCCGAGCGCGTCACCCCAGGTACGGTAGGTGAAGTCGCTGCCGCCCCCGAACGGGAAGCAGAAGAGGCGCAGGCGTGCCTCGGAGGCTCGCGGGCGGCGGCGGAACCACAGCTTCGTCCGGGCGTCCGCGGCCGTTTCCGCCGCCGCGCGGCCGCTCGGCGCGGGCGAAGCCCCGGCCATCTGTCCGGCGAGCTCACGTGGGCTCGGACCGCGAAGCAGGTCGACCACGGGCACCGCGAGGCCCAGCTCCTTCTCGATCCGATGCTTCAGCTCCATCGCCATGAGCGAGTCCAGTCCAAGCTCCCGGAGCGACGCGCCGGGATCGATCTCGGCGCGCGGAAGGCTCACAACCCCGGACACCTGCTCGAGGAGGTACGACTCGATGAGCGCCTGGCGCTCGGAGACGGGCGCCGCGTCGAGCTGGATCGCCGGGCGTGCCGCGACGGAGACCTCGCGACCACGACCAGCGCCGCGCTTGCCCTCCACCACGCGGCGGAGCGCCTCGGGCGCGGCCCGCCAGAAGCGCAGTCCCTCGACGACGGCCACGACCTCCTCGCGCTCGTCGAGCAGACGCACATCCACGACGAGGCTGTCGCCGGCCTCTCCCTCTTCGCGAATTCGCACGTGGGACCAGCGCACCTTCCCCGGCGCGGCCCTGGGCTGATGCAGGCGCTCGATGCCGATGGCGACATACGTCCTCCCGCTCGGATGCTGCGAGCGC
Source organism: Sorangium sp. So ce176 (assembly GCF_051519835.1). NCBI lineage: Bacteria > Pseudomonadati > Myxococcota > Polyangiales > Polyangiaceae > Sorangium > Sorangium sp. So ce176. The sequence continues at coordinate 4,374,739 of NZ_CP150371.1, read as the reverse complement.
TCGCCGGGCAGCGCTGCCTTGAAGGAATGTACCGCGGCTTCGAGGCTCTGCGCCTCGGCGACGAGCGCTCTGGGAGCGAACGCGTACGACCCCGCCTCGAGGCCGGTCTCCGACGGATCGCGGAGTTCGGTGAGGGACTCGCCGTCTCGACGGAAGACGCGCTGGACCAGACGATAGCTCGGGCCGAGATGATGCTCGTCGCTCCAGTGCCTGCTGTAGAAATCGTCGCCGGCGATCTCTTCACGACACCGGGCCCTCACGCCCGCGAGGGAGCCTTCGCTCGCCGCAGAGCGAGGAGCCGGGGCGGTCCCCGGTCGAAGGACGCCCGCCGTGTGCAGCTTCCAGCCGGCGGGGCTCCCGACGAGCTCGCCATCGACGCTGAAGAGCCGGAATGACACATCGCCGCTCGCCGCGGGCTCCAGCACCACCTGCACGACTCGAGGCTCTTCCTCGGCCACCACGAGGGCCTCCCGGAAAGCGACATCGGCCACCGTGAGCGCCTGGGGGGCGCCGCTCTCCTCGCCCAGCGCCGCCTTCGCCATCGCGAGGTGCGCGACACCCGAGACCACATTGAACCCGAAGACGCGGTGGTCGCGGAAAATGCTCACCGCCTTCGGATCGAGCTTCACCTCGAAGGCCACCGTGACAGGTGAGTGGACGCGATGCCCGATGAGCGGATGACCTCCCCGGGCGTCGCTCGCGCGCGGCGCCGGCGCGCGCCCCGCCGCGGGCTCATGCCCCGAGGCGTCGAACCAGTAGCGCTCGCGCTGGAAAGGATAGGTCGGCAGCACGACGCGGTTGCGAGGAGCGTCGCGGTAGACGCCGCGCCAGTCGATCTCGACCCGGCGCGTATAGAGCTCGGCCAGCGAGCTCAGCACCGTATGCCAGTCGCCCTTGCCGTCGCGGAGCGAAGGCAGCCACGCCCCCACGTCGGCGGGCAGACATCTCCGACCCATGCCCAGCAACGTCGGCTTCGGGCCGATCTCCACGAAGATGTCGACGCCAAGGGCCTGAAGGCTCCGGATGCCGGCGGCGAAGCGCACCGGCTCGCGCGTGTGGCGCCGCCAGTAAAGAGGGCTCGCGAGCTCGCCGGACGACGCTGGGCTGCCCGTGAGGTTCGAGATCAGCTTGATGTGAGGTGACGCGTAATCGACCCTGGCCGCGGCGCGCTCGATCTCGTCCAGGATGGGGGCCATCAGCGGGGAGTGAAAGGCATGTGAGGCCTTCAGCTCCCGGGTCCTCACCCCCTCGATCTCGAGCTGCCGAGAGATCCGCTGCACGACCTCTCGCGCCCCGGAGATCACCGTCTCGCTCGGGCTGTTCACCGCCGCGATCGCCACCTGGCTCGCCCATGGCGCGATCGCCTCCGACACGCGCTCCTCGCCGTCGAAGATCACCATCATCTGCCCGTCGCGGGGCAGCCCCTGCATCAACCGACCTCGCTCGGCGACCAGCGCGAGCCCCTGCTCGAGCGAGAAGGCACCCGCCGCGCACGCGGCCGAGAGCTCCCCGACGCTGTGGCCCAGCACCGCATACGGATCGACCCCCCACTCCCGCCACAGCTCCGTGAGCGCATACTGGATCGCGAAAAGCGCCGGCTGCGTGTAGGCCGTCTCGTCCAGCGAGGGAGCGCCTCCGGGTCGCTGGTCGGGGTAGAGCACGTCCAGCAGTCGAACCGGGAGGAGCGGGCGCAGGATCTCATCGCAGCGATTGAGCGCCTCCTGGAAGGTCAGGTGCGTCTCGTAGAGCTGCCTTCCCATCCCTACGTATTGCGACCCCTGCCCCGTGAACAGGAACGCCACCTTCGGGCTGGCGTCCCCGCGCACACGCCCGGTGACGATCCCCGGAGCAGGCTCCCCGGACGCGAACGCGGCGAGCCGGGACCGCGCTTCCGAGGGAGAGGCGACCACGGCCGCAAGCCGATGCTCGAAATGTGACCGTCCAGCGCCGGCCGTGAAGCACACATCCGCGAGGGATACCCCGGACGACCCGGCGAAATAGGCCTCATAGCGCGCGGCGAGCGCGCGGAGCGCCTCCCCCTTGCGCGCCGAAAGCGCGAGGATGTGCAAGGGCATCGATAGCTCCGTCGGCAGCGCGTCCTCGGGCGGCTCCACGGGAGGGGGGTCGGAGAGCACGACGTGCGCGTTGGTCCCGCTGATCCCGAACGAGCTCACCCCGGCGATGCGGCGCTCGCCCTGCGGGATCCACGGGGTGAGCTCCGCCGGCAGGCGCGCCGGGATCTCGTGCCAGGGGATGTTCCGGCTCGGATCGCGCACGGGCTGCGGCGGGATCTCTCCGTGCTGAAGCGAGAGCACGGCCTTGATCAGCCCCGCCATGCCGGCTGCGCCCTCGCAATGGCCGATGTTGGCCTTCACGGAGCCGAGATAGAAGGGGCGGCCCGGGGGCCGTCCCTCGCCGAGTACCTCCCCCAGCGCACGGACCTCGATGGGGTCCCCCAGCGACGTCCCCGTCCCGTGCGCCTCGACGTAATCCACCTCCGCAGGCTCCACCCCTGCGTCGGCGAGCGCCTGGCGCACCAGGTCCTGCTGCGCCAGCCCGTTCGGGACCGTCGGGCCGCTGCTCGGCCCGTCCTGGTTGACGGCCGTGCCACGGATCACGGCGAGGATGGGACTTCGATGCTGAAGCGCGCTCGAGAGCCGCTCGAGCACGACGACGCCGCACCCTTCGGCGCGGCCGTAGCCGTCCGCCGTCTGTTCGAACGACTTGCAGCGGCCGTCGGGCGAGAGCGCCCGCATCCTGCTGAGCAGGATGCTCCCCCACGGGGTGAGGATCAGGTTGACGCCGCCCGCGATCGCCAGGTCGGTCTCGCCACTCCGCAGGCTGCGACAGGCCAGGTGAACCGCCACCAACGACGACGAGCACGCGGTATCGATCGTCAGACTCGGTCCCTGGAGCCCGAGCATGTACGAGAGGCGTCCGGGCGCGACGCTCGGCAGCGTGCCCGTGAGCACGTAGTCGTCGAGCTGCCGCGGGTCGCCGGCTTTCGCGAGCAGGTTCGCGGCGTAATACTCGCTGCTGGTCATGCCCAGGAAAACGCCGGTGCGGCTGCCGGAGAGCTCGCTCGGCGCCCGCCCCGCGCGCTCGATCGCCTCCCAGCTCGTCTCCCAGAACAGACGGTGCTGGGGATCGATGCTGACGGCCTCGCGCGGGCTGATGTTGAAGAAGCGGGCGTCGAACCGATCGACCTCGCGGAGGAAGCTGCCCCGGCGCGTGTACATGCGGCCCGGAACGCTCGGATCCGCGTCGTACCAGGCGTCGACGTCCCACCGCTCGCGCGGGACCTCGTCGCTCGCGTCGACGCCGTCGGAGAGCAGGCGCCAGAACTCCGAGGGGCTCTCCGCGCCGGGGAAGCGAAGGGCCATGCCGATGACGGCGATCGGCTCGGTCCTCGCGCGCTCGGCCTCGTCGAGCCGCTCGCGCAGGAGCTTCATGTCGAGGAGCGCCTGCCTGAGGACGCTCTGACGGCTGATATCTTCCTTGCTGCTCATGGGCCTCTACTTCCGCGCGCCTCTCGCGCCCCGCACGCTCAGCGCAGCCAGCTCCTTCGCGAGGAGGTTCAGCAGTTCGTCCTCCGAGGCGCTCGCGGGCGTCGCGTCGGGCGGCGGCGGCCGGACCAGGCGCCGTCGTGACGCGGGGAGCTCGGAGGCCGACGGCCGCCGTGACGGGGGTGCCTTGATGGCCGGCGGCCGCGCGGGGGGTCGTCGTGACGGGGGAGGCCGCTCCTCCGACGCCGCGGCGCCTGACAGATCCGTCCCGAGGACGTCGGCGAGGTGAGCGCTGAGCGCCCCGATGCTCGCATGCTCGAACACGAGCGTCGCTGGCAGCGTTCGACCGAGATCGGCGTCGAGGCGCCGCTTGAGCTGGACGCTCATGAGCGAGTCCATCCCGAGCTGGAAGAAGCCCTGTTCGGGCGGGGGCCCGTGGGCATCCGCAGGCAGATCGAGCACCTCCATGACCCGGCGGCGCACGTGCGCCCGGAGGATCTCGGCCCGATCCTCGCCGGAGGCCGAAGCGAGCTGCCGGAGGAGCGCGGAAGGACCGGCCTCGGCCTCCCGGGCGGTGCCGCCCGCGTCGATGTGCTCGAAGAGCGGCATCTTCCGCCGGCTCTCGAAGATGGGCTTGTAGCGGCTCCAGTCGACGGAGGCGACCGCCCGCTGGACGGGCGCTCCGCCCCCGAGGAACCGGCCGAAGATCTCGATCGCCTGCTCCGCCGGGATGATGCCGAAGCCGATCTGCTCGAAGAAGCGCAGCACCTCGTCGGGAGCTCCGGTGATCATGCCGCCTCCCTCCCAGGAGCCCCAGTCGATGCTCGTGGCCGGCGCCCCCAGCGCCCTACGGTGGTGGGCCAGGCCATCCATGAAGTGGTTGGCCGCCGCGTAGGCGCCCTGCGTCGCGGCGCCCCACATCGCCGCAGCCGACGAGAACATGATGAAGAAATCCAGAGGAAGATCGCGGGTTTGCTGGTGCAGGATCCAGCTGCCTTCCACCTTCGGCGCGAGGGCGGCGGTCGCGTCCTCGCGCGTCGTCTGCACGATCGGCTTCCGCACCGACACGCCCGCCGCGTGGACGACACCCCTCAAGGCGGGCGCGATCTGCGAGATGAGGGCGGCCATCCGCGTCGGATCGCCGACGTCCACCGCCGCGCACGTCACGGACGCACCGCGCCGCTCCATGTCCTGAACGGCCGCCACCGTGGCTCGGGACGCGTCGTCCGCCGGCAGCGCGTCCCACGTGGAGCGGTCCGGCAGCCCCCTGCGCCCGGTGAGCACGAGGTGCCGCGCTCCCGCATCGACCAGCCGGCGGGCGACCTGGAGACCGAGACCGCCGAGGCCGCCGGTTACGAGGTACGAGGCGTCCGGGCGCAGGGCGACCGGAGCGCTCGGAAGCTCCTCCGCATGGCCCCGCCGGACGCGGGCGACGCGCCGCTCGTCGCCGCGGAAGGCGATGTGGTCTTCACCGTCGGACCCCAAGAGCTCCTCGGCGAGCCGCGCGATGTCGGCCCCCGTCGCGACCGGGTCGAGGTCCACCATGCCTCCCCAGAGCTCCGGGTGCTCCAGCGCGAGCACCCTCCCCACGCCCCACATCGGCGTCTGCGCGACCGCGAGAGGCGCTGGGCTGTCGCTCGCGGGCTGCGCGCCCCGCGTGACGAACCACAGCGAGGGGGGACTCGGGAGCTCGGCGGAGACCAGCGCTTGCACCAGCGGCGGGACGCTGTGGCAACCGATGTCCTGCGCAGCCCTCAGCGCGGCGGGATCCGCCTCGTCGACGACGACAGCATCGAGGCCCATGAGGTGCACCACGCCCCGCAGCGCACCGAGCCGCTCCCGGGTCTCCGCGAGGAGCCACGCGAAGTCCTCACGCCTGGAAGGATCGAGCGTGAGCTCCCTGGGGCCGATGACGCCGCGCTCCTGCGCCGCGAAGGCCACGAGGACCTCGCGGCCACGATCCCTGAGCGCGCCGGCAAGCGCCTCGCCGGCGCCGCCTCGATCCGCGAGGATGAGCCAGCGGCCGGCCTCCTCGACCTGCGTCCGCGCGCGCCCGAGAGGTCTCGGCTCCCACGCGAGCTCGTAGAGCCAGTCGTGGAGGCGCCTCCCCGCGGCCTGCCGCGCGATCTCGGCAGGGGCGGGGCGGAGGCGGAGCCCGGTGATCTCCAGGACGACACGCCCGTCGTCGTCGAGGAGACGAACGTCGCCGGTCCTTGCGCCGTCGCCTCCCGTGTCGTGCAGCAGGGCGTGACTCCACGCTGCCCCCGCGACACGGCCATGGAGGCCCAGGCGCTCGAAGCGATCCGGCAACAGGAGGACGGACGCCTCGGTCTCCGGCGCCGCCGAGATCAGCGTCCGCATGCCGGCCTCGAGCAGGGCCGGATGGATGCGGAAGCCCGCGACCTGAGGCGACCCGGGCTCGGGCAGCCGGATGCGCGCGAGCGCCTCCCCGGCACAGCGCCAGACGTTCGCGACGCAACGGAAAGGCCCTGCGAGCGAGAGCCAGCGCGCGCGGAGCTGCGCCTCGTCGTCCTGCTCCGCCGTCTCCTCGCGGCACCGTGCACGGATCTCGGTGAGCGACTGGTGCTCGTCGAAGGCGCCCTGCGTCGCTGGCGCGCGGACCACCTCGCCAGAGGCGCGCCGCTGCCAGGCGCCGTCGCCGTCGGGCGCGCTGAAGAGCTCGAAGAGGAGCCGGTCGTCAGACTGCGACATCAGGACGAGCTGGCCCGTGCGCCGGCCCTCGTCGGGGAGGATCCACGGCGCCTCCAGCGTGCACTTCTGCACGAGGGCCGCCCCGGTGCTCCACAGCTCCCCGGCGGCGGCGAGGACCAGGTCCGCGATGAGCGATAGCGGCACGAGCGGAAGGCCATGCGCGCGGTGATCGCGCAGGAGCGGCAGCACCTCCGGATCGAGCACGACCTCCCAGAGGTGCTCGCCGGTGCGGGCCGACACCTGATGCGCCCCGAGCAGCGGGTACTTCGACGCTGCCGCCCGCGAGGGTCCAGCCTTCTCCTGCGCCGGTTCCACCCAGTATCGCTGCCGCTGCCAGGGATAGAGGGGCAGCGGGACGCAGCGTCCGCCGCTGGGATACAGCAACTCGAAGGCGACCGCTGCGCCCTGCGTGTACAGCGCGCCCAGCGCCTGGAGCAGGCTGCGCCGCTCGTCCTTGCCGCGCCGGAGCGTCGCGACGGCGTGGCCCGCCATCCTCGCCGCTGCGAGGCACTGCTCGATGCTGGCCGAGATCACCGGGTGCGGACCCACCTCCAGGAAGAGCCGGTGACCGTCGCCGATCGCCGCCTCGACGGCCGCGGCGAACCGCACCGGCTCGCGGAGGTTGCTCCCCCAGTACGCCGCGCCGAGCTCTCCGCCCTCGAGCCTGGCGCCGGTCACCGTGCTGTACATGGTGAGCTTCGCCTGCGCCGGCGACAGCCCGTCGAGCTCGCTCGCGAGCGCCCGCTGGAACGGCGCCATCTGCGGGCTGTGCGAGGCGTAGTCGACCCGCAGCATCCGGCAATCCACGCCTTGCTGCTGCAGGCGCTCGATCACCTCCGCGAGGGCATCCGCCTCCCCGGACAGCACCACCGAGCCGGGGTCGTTGACGGCCGCGACGGCGATACGGTCCTCGTAGCCCTGCAGCGCGAGGAGCGCCTTTTCCTCCGACAGCGCGACCGGCGCCATCTTGCCGAGCCCCGTCGCCCGCTGCGCCACGCGCCCGCGAGCGACGGTGAGGCGCACGGCGTCCTCCAGGCTGAGCGCGCCGGCCACGTGCGCGGCCGCCACCTCGCCGACGCTGTGGCCGATGACGGCGTCGGGCACGATGCCCCACGACGCCCACAGCGCGACGAGCGCCACCTGGATCGCGAAGAGGACCGGCTGCACTACCTCGGTCTCGTCCAGGCGGGATGTCGCCTCCGGGGCCTCGAGCTCGTCCCGCAGAGACCAGCCCGCCTGGCGCCTCACCAGCGCGTCGCACGTCTCGATGGACGCGCGGAACACGGGCTCCTTGTGGAGCAGCTCCAGCCCCATACCGACCCACTGAGATCCCTGCCCTGCGAACACGAAGGTCAGCCTTGGTCGCGCAGACGAGCTCGGTCTCACCTGCGTCGCGGCGCTCTCCTGCTCCTCGAGCAGCGCATCGATCGATTCGCACAGCTCTTCTCGAGACCGCCCCACGAGGGCCAGGCGATGCGCATGATGGCTGCGCCGGACGCTCGCCGTGTAGGCGATGTCCTCGAGAGAGAACGGCGGATCCGCGGGCGATCGGGCGAGGAAGCTACGGTAGGCCCGGGCCAGCGCCGAGAGCGCCTCCGGGCTCCTCGCCGACAGGGGCAGCAGCACCACGGGAGTCTCCCCGCTCGCGTCGACGCGCGTGGCTCGGGGCGCCTCCTCCAGCACCATGTGGGCGTTGGTCCCGCTCGCCCCGAACGAGCTCACGCCCGCGATCCGCGCGGCGCCGCTGGCCGGCCACGGAACGGCCTCGGCAGCGACCTTCGCCGGCAGCTCCGCCCACGGGATGTGCGGGCTCGGCACGCGGAAGTGCAGCGACCTGGGGATCTTCTCGTGCTGCAGCGCCAGCACCGTCTTGATCACACCCCCGACCCCGGCCGCGGCCACTGCGTGTCCGATGTTCGACTTCAGCGAGCCCACCAGGACCTGGGCTCCTTCGGCCCGGCCCTCGGCCAGCACCTTCCCGAGCGCCAGCATCTCGATCGGGTCGCCGAGCGGCGTCCCGGTCCCGTGCGCCTCGACGTAGCCCACGGCGCTCGGGGCCACCCCCGCGTTCTCTAGCGCCCGCCGGATCACGGCCTCCTGGGCTGGACCGCTCGGCGCCGTGAGCCCGTTGCTCCGCCCGTCCTGGTTGATCGCCGAGCCCCGGAGCACCGCCAGGATGGGATCGCGGTCCCGCTGCGCATCCGAGAGCCGCTTGAGCACGACGATCCCGCAGCCATCGCTCCACGCAGCCCCGTCGGCCGACGCGTCGAAGCTCTTGCAGCGGCCGTCCGGTGAGAGCGCCCGGAGCCGGCTGAACTCCACGAAGCCGGCCGGCGTCAGGTTCAGGGTCACCCCACCGGCCAGCGCCGCGGAGCACTCCCCGGACCGCAGGCTCTGACACGCGAGGTGCATCGCGACGAGCGACGACGAGCACGCCGTGTCCACGGTCACGCTGGGGCCCCTCAGGCCGAGCAGGTACGAGATCCTCCCCGACGCGACGCTCGCTGCGTTGCCGGTGAACACGTGCCCGTCGAGCTGCTCGAGCGCGCTCGAGGTGAGCTGCGCGTAATCGTTGGTCGCCAGCCCCACGAACACCCCGGTCTCGCTCTCCAGCAGCCGGTCCGGGGGCATCCCCGCCTGCTCCAGGGCTTCCCAGCTCACCTCCAGCAAGAGGCGCTGTTGGGGGTCCATCTTCACCGCCTCGCGCGGTGAGATCCCGAAGAAGCCTGGATCGAACCGGTCCACCTCGTCGAGGAAGCCGCCGGAGCGGGTCGTCATCTTCCCGGGCACATCGGGGGCCGGATCGTAATAAGCGTCGATGTCCCACCGCTCCTTCGGGACCTCGCGGATCGCATCCACCTCCTGCTCGAGCAGGCGCCAGAAGCTCTCGAGATCCCGCACCCCGCCGGGGAAGCGGCATCCAATGCCCACGATCGCGATGGGCTCGTCGACGAAGCGCCTCGGCGCCGGTCGCGTGACCGTACCGCTCGGCTCGGCCGAGCGCACCTGATCGATCAGGTACCGCGTCAGCGCGCCCACGGTCGAGTGATCGAACACCAGCGTTGGCGGGAGGGGCCGGCCCAGGCGCGCGGCGATCGCGTTGCGCAGCTCCATCGCCATGACCGAATCGAGCCCGAGCTCGGTCAGCGGACGGTCGTGGGGCAGGTCGTCCTTCGAGCGGAACGTCAGCACCTTCGCCACATCGCTGCGCACCGCCGCGTCGACCTCCGCGGCGCACGCCGACGCCGGGAGCGACGCGAGCCTCGCGGCCCACGCCCCCGGGACCCGCTCGCGCGGCCGCGGCGGCGGCGCCGGCGCCGGCTCGGCCTCGTCCAGCACCGCCGCGCGTACCCCCACGGACGGCTCCGCCCGCGGCGGCGGGGGATCGAGGCGTGCAGCCCCGAGGCCCCTGGGCGCGGACGGCGCGGCGTCGACCCAGTGCCGCTGCCGCTGCCAGGAGTACGTCGGCAGGAGGACCCGGCGGCTGCCCGCCGGGAACACGCCCGCCCAGTCCACGGCGTGGCCGGCGGTCCAGACGGCGCCCAGCGCCTCGGCGAGGCTTCGATCCTCTTCTTGTTCCGCGCGCAGCGAGGCGACCATCCTCGGCTCCGCCTCCGCCGGCAGGCAGGACGGGACGAGGCCGAGCAACGTCGCTCGCGGCCCCACCTCGACGAAGGTGCTCGCGCCCGCCGCATACAGCGCCCTCACCCCGTCGGCGAAGCGCACCGCGCGCCGCGCGTGCTCCACCCAGTAGCCTGCCGTCGCCAGCTCCGCCCCCGACACCGCCCCGCTGACGTTGCTCACCACCGGCAGCAGCAGCGGCGCGCGGTAGCTCACTGACTCCGCCACCCGCCTGAACTCCTCCAGCATCGGACCCATCTGCGGCGAGTGGAACGCGTGCGAGACGCGCAGCGCCGTCGTGCGCACCCCGCGCCCCGCAAACCACGCCGCGAGCTCGCGCACCGGCTCTTCGGCACCGGAGATCACCACCTGCTGCGGGCCGTTGACCGCCGCGATCGACACCCTTGCCCCGTGCGGCGCCACCGCGCGCGCCACCTCCCCCTCCTCGGCCTCGATCGCCACCATCGCCCCGCCCGCCGGCAGCGCCTGCATCAGCCGGCCCCGCGCCGCCACGAGCCGCGCCCCGTCCTCCAGCGAGAACACCCCGGCCACGCACGCCGCCACCAGCTCCCCGATGCTGTGGCCCGCCACGAGCTCCGCCTCCACGCCCCACGACCGCCACAGCGCCACGAGCGCGTACTCCAGCGAAAACAGCGCCGGCTGCGTGAAACCCGTCTGCTCCAGCAGCCCCGCCTCGGCGCTCGCTGGCTCCGACCACATCACCTCCAGAAGCGGCCGCGCAAGCTCCCGGTCGAACAGCGCAGCGCAGCGGTCCATCGCCTCGCGGAAGACGGGCCACGCCCGGTAGAGCCCTCGCCCCATCCCCGGCGCCTGCGACCCTTGCCCGGTGAACAGGAACGCCAGCTTGCCGCGCGACGAAGGCACCACGCCCACCACCGCACCGGCCGGCGTCCCGCCTTGCGCCACCGCCTCCAGCGCCGACCGCAGCCCCTCGCGCGAGCTCGCCGCCACCGCCATCCGGTGCTCCATCGCGCTGCGCGTCGTCGCAAGGCTGTACGCCACGTCCCCGAGCCCCTGCTCAGGGTGCGACTCCACGTGCGACCACAGCCGCTCCGCCTGCGCACGCAGCGCCGCCTCGCTCCTCGCCGACAGCACCACCGGGATTGCCGGAAGCGGAGGCGCCGCGGACCAGGGCTCCGCCGCCGGAGCCTCCTCCAGCACCACGTGCGCGTTGGTGCCGCTGATCCCGAAGGAGCTCACGCCTGCCCGCCGCGGCGCCCCGTTCCTCGGCCAGGCCACCGGCTCGGCCGCCACCTTCACGGGCAGCGCCTCCCACGGGATGTGCGGGCTGGGCGCCTCGAAGTGCAGGTTCCTGGGAATGCGCCCGTGCTGCATGGCCAGCGCGACCTTGATCACGCCGGCCGCGCCCGCCGCAGCCTGGGTGTGCCCGATGTTTGACTTGATCGAGCCGATCACCACCGGTCGACCTGGCGCCCGCCCTGCGCCGAGGGCGGCGCCCAGCGCCTGTACCTCGATCGGGTCGCCCAGCGAGGTGCCGGTGCCGTGGCACTCGACATAGCTCACGTCCGGAGGGGCTATCCCTGCCTGCTGCAGCGCCTGGCGGATGACCGCCTGCTGCGACGGCCCGTTGGGCGCGGTCAGCCCGTTGCTGCGGCCGTCCTGGTTGACGGCGGAGCCGCGGATCAGCGCCAGGATCGGATCGCCGTCGCGCTGCGCGTCCGAGAGCCGCTTGAGCACCAGCACGCCGCAGCCCTCGCTCCACCCCACGCCATCGGCCGAGGCCGAGAAGCTCTTGCTCCGGCCGTCGGGGGACAGACCCCGCAGCCGGCTGAACTCCACGAAGGTGGACGGCGTGAGCATCAGCGTCACGCCGCCGGCCAGCGCCAGGCTGCACTCGCCCTGCCGCAGCGCCTGGCAGGCCAGGTGGATGGTCACGAGCGACGACGAGCACGCTGTGTCCACGGTCATGCTGGGCCCCTTGAGCCCCAGCGCGTACGAGATCCGGCCCGACGCGACGCTGGCCCAGCTCCCCGTGCCCACGTAGCCGTCCAGCGCCTCGACGCCGCCGCCGAGCGATGCGTACTCCTGGTAGATGAGCCCGACGAAGACCCCGGTGTCGCTGCCCATCAGCCGCTCGGCCGAGATCCCGGCGCGCTCGAGCGCCTCCCAGCTCGTCTCCAGGAGCAGCCGCTGCTGCGGATCCATCCTGGCGGCCTCGCGGGGCGAGATGCCGAAGAAGGCCGGGTCGAACTGGTCGATGTCGGTCAGGAAGCCGCCCCGGCGGGTCGCCATCTTGCCCGGGGCGTCGAGATCCGGGTCATAGAGCGCGTCCACGTCCCAGCGGTCGAGCGGCATCTCGGCGATGACGTCCAGCCCCTCCTCCAGCACCCGCCAGAGCCCCTCCGGATCGACCACGCCGCCCGGGTAGCGGCAGCCGATGCCGACGATGGCGATCGGCTCGTTCAGGGCAACCTTCTTCGAGGGCGCGCTCGCCGGCGCCTCGACCGGCTCGGCCCCGACCAAGACCTCGGCGAGCAGCCAGCGCGTCAGCGCGTCGACGGTCGGGTGATCGAACGCCAGCGTCGCCGGCAGCGACGCGCCCACGCGCTCGCCGAGCGAGCGGCGCAGCTCGACCGCCATGAGCGAGTCGAGTCCCATCTCGCGCATCGGGCGGTCGACGGGCACGGCGCCCGGCGAGCGCAGCGACAGCACCCGCGCCAGCTCTTCCCGCACCGCTGCGCGCACCTCCTCGGCGCGGCGCGCCGGCGGCAGCGTCGCGAGCCGCGTCGTCCAGCCTCTCTGCGCGCCGGTCGCCGGCGGCGCCGCCGGCGCTCGCACGAGCGCGCGCCACATCGCCGGCACGGACGCGCCGAACGCCTGCCTCGCGGCCCGCAGATCGAGCGACACCACCCCGAGGTGGGCCTCCGGGCGCGCCAGCGCCTGCTCGAGCAGGCGGATCCCCTGCGCCGGTTGCAGCGCCAGGATGCCAAGCCGGGCAAGCCGCGCCTGCTGCATGGCCCCGAGCTCCACCGCCATGCCGGCCTCCGACCACGGTCCCCACGCGAGGCTCTGCCCCGGCAGCCCCTGGGCTTTCCGGTGCGCTGCCGTCGCGTCCAGGAAGCTGTTGGCCGCCGCGTAGTTGCCCTGCCCCGCCGCGGCCCAGAGCCCCGCCACCGAGGAGAACATCACGAAGAAATCGAGCGCCTGCCCGGCGGTCAGCTCGTGCAGGTTCCAGGCGCCGGCCACCTTGGGACCGAACACCCGGGCGAGGCGGGCGGCGGTCTGGTCGGCGAGCATGCCAGCGTCGAGCACGCCGGCGGCGTGCACCACGCCTCGAAGGGGCGTCTCCGCCGGAATGGCCGCGAGCACCGCGCCGAGCGCCTGTCGGTCAGCGACGTCCACCGCGGCGACGGTCACGCGCGCGCCGAGGGCCGTGAGCTCCGCGACCGCGTCTGCGGCGCCGGGCGTCTCCAGTCCCCGCCGGCCCGTCAGCACAAGGTGCGGCACCCCCTGGCGGGCGAGCCAGCGGGCCACGTGCAGGCCGAGCGCCCCAAGGCCGCCGGTCACCAGCACGGCGCCTCCTGAGGAACCGCGCGTGGAAGCACGCAGGGAGAGGGGGGCCGGAGACGCCGTCGCGATCGGCTCGGCGCGCACCAGGCGCGCGACGTACCGGCGGCCGGCGCGCCAGGCCACCTGGCTCTCCTCGTCGCGCGCACCGAGCTCGTGCATCAGCGCGTCGACGGCATCCTCGCCCGGCGCGAGGTCGACGAGCGTGCAGCCGAGCTCCGGATGCTCCTGCATCACCGCGCGCCCCAGACCCCAGAGGGACGCCGTGCTCACGTCGACCCGCTCCGTCGCGTGGACGGGCGCCGCGCCCATGGTCACCCACCACAGGCGCGAGGGCGCCCGCTCGCGCAGGGCGTGCACCACCGAGAGGCCCTCGGTCGCCACGCGGAGCGACGCCTGCGGGGCTTCCTCCCCGGCGCTGGCCTCCCAGAGGCAGATCACGCCCGCCGGAGCGTCGGTGCCGCGGAGCGCCGCCTCGAGGCCTGCGGGCTCTGTCGAGGCGCATCCGCCGAGCCGCGCCGAGAGCGCCTCGGCCGCCGCCGAGCCACGCGCGGACACCACCACCCAGCGACCCTGGGCCTGTATCTCGGAGGCGCCGGGCGGAGGCGCCTCTCGCCAGTCGAGCCGATAGAATGGCTGGGGCGGCTCCGGCGGGCGCCCTGTCTCCTCCCCGACCGGGACCTTCGCCGTGTCCGGCGCGTCGAGCCAGCACCGTTCTCGTTGCCAGGGATAGGTCGGAAGCGGGCCCCGCCGGGCGCCGGCCGGGAACACGCCCGCCCAGTCCACGGCGTGGCCGGCGGTCCAGACGGCGCCCAGCGCCGCGAGCGCGCACGCCGTCTCCTCTCGACCGCTCCGCAGCGACGCCACCAGCGAGGGCTCGGCGCCCGGCAGGCAGGACGGGACGAGGCCGAGCAACGTCGCTCGCGGCCCCACCTCGACGAAGGTGCTCGCGCCCGCCGCATACAGCGCCCTCACCCCGTCGGCGAAGCGCACCGCGCGCCGCGCGTGCTCCACCCAGTAGCCTGCCGTCGCCAGCTCCGCCCCCGACACCGCCCCGCTGACGTTGCTCACCACCGGCAGCAGCAGCGGCGCGCGGTAGCTCACTGACTCCGCCACCCGCCTGAACTCCTCCAGCATCGGACCCATCTGCGGCGAGTGGAACGCGTGCGAGACGCGCAGTGCCGTCGTGCGCACCCCGCGCCCCGCAAACCACGCCGCGAGCTCGCGCACCGGCTCTTCGGCACCGGAGATCACCACCTGCTGCGGGCCGTTGACCGCCGCGATCGACACCCTCGCCCCATGCGGCGCCACCGCGCGCGCCACCTCCCCCTCCTCGGCCTCGATCGCCACCATCGCCCCGCCCGCCGGCAGCGCCTGCATCAGCCGGCCCCGCGCCGCCACGAGCCGCGCCCCGTCCTCCAGCGAGAACACCCCGGCCACGCACGCCGCCACCAGCTCCCCGATGCTGTGGCCCGCCACGAGCTCCGCCTCCACGCCCCACGACCGCCACAGCGCCACGAGCGCGTACTCCAGCGAAAACAGCGCCGGCTGCGTGAAACCCGTCTGCTCCAGCAGCCCCGCCTCGGCGCTCGCTGGCTCCGACCACATCACCTCCAGAAGCGGCCGCGCAAGCTCCCGGTCGAACAGCGCAGCGCAGCGGTCCATCGCCTCGCGGAAGACGGGCCACGCCCGGTAGAGCCCTCGCCCCATCCCCGGCGCCTGCGACCCTTGCCCGGTGAACAGGAACGCCAGCTTGCCGCGCGACGAAGGCACCACGCCCACCACCGCACCGGCCGGCGTCCCGCCTTGCGCCACCGCCTCCAGCGCCGACCGCAGCCCCTCGCGCGAGCTCGCCGCCACCGCCATCCGGTGCTCCATCGCGCTGCGCGTCGTCGCAAGGCTGTACGCCACGTCCCCGAGCCCCTGCTCAGGGTGCGACTCCACGTGCGACCACAGCCGCTCCGCCTGCGCACGCAGCGCCGCCTCGCTCCTCGCCGACAGCACGAAGAGCCTGGCGAGGTCCGGTTTCCCCTCCATCTCCACCGGCGCGCCGGCCACGAACAGCCTGCCCAACGCTTCGAGCACCGCCGCGGCGTCGTCCTCCCCCCGCTCGAGCGACGGGATCCGCTCCGCAGCAAACCGCGGAGAGAGCGCGGCGAGCCCCAGGAGGACCGGGTGGGCGCCCACCTCCAGCGCGACGTCCACGTCCTCTGCCGCGAGCGCCGCCAGGCCGTCCGCGAAGCGAACCGGGGCCTCGAGGTGGCGCACCCAGTGCTCCGGCCCCGCGATCGGGTCGGCGGCTCTCCGGCCTTCGATGTTGGTGATCAGCGCGGTCCGCGGCGGCCGGTACGTCACCGTCTCCGCCACCTGACGGAAGTCGTCGCGCATCGGCGCCATCAGCGGCGAGTGGCAGGCGTGAGAGATGGCGAGGCGCCTCGTCTCCACGCCCTCCGCGGCGAAGGAGGCGGCGATCGCCGCGACCGCGTCCTCGGCGCCGGAGATGACGACGTGGCCGGGCGCGTTGACGGCGCCGATGGCGGCCTGGGAGGCGATCGGCGCGACGCGCGGCGCGACCCGCTCCTCGTCGGCGGCGATGGCGACCATGGCGCCGCCTTCCGGCAGCGCGTCCATCAGCCTCCCGCGAGCAGCCACGAGCCTGACCGCGTCCGGGAGAGAGAGCACGCCGGCAACGGCGGCCGCGCAGAGCTCCCCGAGGCTGTGACCCAGCACGACGTCGGGCTCGATCCCGAAGGCCCGCCACAGCTCCGAGAGAGCGTATCCGACGGCGAAGAGCGCCGGCTGGGCATACCGTGTGCGGTTCAACAGGGCAGCGTCGGCCGAGCCGGGCGCCGCCCATAACACCTCGCGCAGCGGGCGCGGGAGCTCCCCCTCGAGCAGCTCGAAGCAGCGGTCAAGCGCCGCCCGGAAGGCCGGCTGCGCCTCGTAGAGACACCGCCCCATCCCCGCGTACTGAGAGCCCTGCCCCGTGAAGAGCATCGCGATCCGCGGCCGCCGCACGCGCGCCTGCCCGGCGTGGAGCCCCGGCGGCGCATCGCCCTCCGCGAAGGCGGTGAGGCGCCGCGAGAGCTCTGCGCGCGACCGCACCACGACCGAGAGCCGCCACGTCCCGTGCGCTCCCCGAGCGGACGCCGCGCACAGCGCCTCCAGCGAGGGCGCCGACGGGGCGCGCAGCGCCTCGACCAGCCTCCGCGCATGCGCACGCAGGCACTCCTCTCCCTCCGCCGAGAGGACGAACAGCCGAGGCGACGCCAGGGCGCTCGCCTCGACGATGACGTGGCTGTTCGTGCCGCCGAAGCCGAACGAGCTCACCCCGGCCAGCAGCCGCTCCTGCTCTCCCTCCCATGACTCCAGCGTCGTCTGCACCCGCAGCCGGAGCGCCTCGAAGGCGATGTGCGGGTTCGGCTGCAGGAAGTGCAGGCTCGGCGGCAGCGTCCGGTGGCGCATCGACAGCGCCACCTTGATGAGCCCTGCGATGCCCGCGGCCGCCTCGAGGTGGCCGATGTTGGTCTTGACCGATCCGATGCGCAGCACCCGCTCCGGCGGCCGTCCCGCGCCCGCTCCCAGCGCCGCGCCGAGCGCGCCTGCCTCGATGGGATCGCCGAGCATGGTGCCCGTCCCGTGGGCCTCGACGTACTGGACATCGGCGGGCGCGACGGCGGCTGCGGCGCAGGCGTCCCGCAGCACGCCCTGCTGCGCGCGGGGGCTCGGCGCGGTGAGCCCGTTGCTGAATCCATCGTTGTTGACCGCGCTGCCGCGGATCACGCAGTAGATGCTGTCGCCGTCGGCCAGCGCGTCGGACAGGCGCTTGAGCACCACGACGCCGCCCCCCTCGCCCCGCACGTAGCCATTGGCGCGCGAGTCGAAGGCTTTCGAGCGGCCGTCCGGGGCCATCGCGCCGAACTTCGTCATGGCGATGGTGCTCTCGGGGGCGAGCAGCAGGTTGACGCCACCGGTCAGGGCGAGGCGCGACTCGCCCCGCAAGAGGCTCTGACAGGCCAGGTGCACCGCGACCAGCGACGACGAGCAAGCCGTGTTCACGGCGACGCTCGGCCCGAGCAGCCCGAGCGTGTACGAGACCCGGGCCGGCACGATGCTCAGGTCCTGGCCGGTGGCCGTATGCTGGGCGATCTGCTCCGGCACCGCCCCCGGGACACGGCTGTAGTCCATCCACATCGCGCCGAAGAAGACGCTGGTGCGTGTGTCCCTGAGGCTCGCCGGCAGGATGCCAGCATCCTCGAGCGCCTCCCACGAGAGCTCCAGCGCGAGCCGCTGCTGCGGGTCCATCTGCGCCGCCTCGCGCGGCGAGATGCCGAAGAAGCCCGGCTCGAAGCGGTCGACGTCCGGCAGAAAGCCGCCCCACCGCGTGCTCATCTTGCCCGGCGCCGCGGCGTCGGGCGCGTAGAGCGCGTCGACGTCCCAGCGGTCCGCCGGCACCTCCGAGATCGCGTCGACGCCGTCCCGCAGCAGCGCCCAGAAGGCCTCCGGGCTCGGCGCCCCGGGGAAGCGGCAGGCGATTCCGACGATCGCGATGGGCTCGTCGTCGGCCCGCCTCGCCTGGAGGGCGACCTCCGGCGCGTCCCCTGCCGCATCACCTCCGGCCAGGTGGCGCGCCAGCGCCTCGGGCGTCGGATATTCCCAGGCCAGCGTCGGCGAGAGGGGCCGCCCGAGAGCCGCGCCCAGCTCCGCCAGCATCGCGGTCGCGCTCAACGAGTTGAGGCCGAGCCGCTGGAACCGTTCGGTCGGATGAAATGCCTGCGGGTCCACCCCGACACGCGCGGTGAGATGCGCGATGAGCCATGTCCGGATGTCGTCGAGAGAGGTCAAGTGACCAGCAGACCTATTCATCACGCGCTCCACTCCGGCGTACCGACACTGCGACCTCGGAGACAAAGTAATCAAATATACAAATATTTATTACAAACAAACGATGGACACGGTAGAGCTACGAGCCCCTCGCGCGCACGCATGAGGCGTAACCCCACAATACCAAAGGCATTGCCGGCGAGTAACCAGGACCACATTCATATAGTTATGTCAAGGACGTGGCAGCATCGCCGCGCACGTCTCGAAACAACGACCACCGCCGTCGAGACAGGCTGCGACGTGAGGACCTCCCGAATAACGCTTTGTCGGGAGACGATTCGGTCCGATGGCGGCTCTCGCCTCCGCCATCGTCAGATGATGCACTCCATGTAGTCACAGCTTGCGACTCGAGGACGAGCGCGCCGGCGGCGGGCCCGCGAGCTCACACGAGCGCCGATGGGCGGGCCGGCTCGTTGCTTCATCCACCTGGCCAGGCACATCGCGCTGGCCGGATCACACCAACGCCAGCCAATCAGGGTCAGTCTCGATGGATGCAGCCATAACACTCTCCAAATTTCTCGCTCGCGCCGGAACCCAGGTCGTCGGCGCGTTGTTCGGCGCCGGCCTTCGTCTTCGCCCTGGCGCTGTGGAAGCACAGGAGGGATCGCCGGCGAATGTGGCCTGGGTCCAGTCCGCGCTCTCCACCGCCTACGACTGGGAGGCTGGCCTGGTCGACCGCGTGGCTAGCGAGACCCGCAGGCAGGTCGACGCGCACCGCACCGGCCGGATGGCCCGCGTGGGTCGACTGCGTGGAGGAGGTCACCCGCATGCTGCATGCGCCTGCGCCGGAGGCCCGCGCGCGGGCTCTCGCGCGCGCCGATTCGGTGGCGCCGGGCGCGCATCCGTGAGAGGTTCACGGCGCCGCGCCGCAGCGGAGCGGCGCGCGACCTGAGGCCATGAAATCGAAGAGCGTCCTCGTCATCGGGCTCGGCCGGTTCGGCACCTCCATCGTGGAGACCCTCTGGAAGAACCGGGCCGAGGTGATCGCCGTCGACAACAACCCCGAGGCCGTCGACGCGGTGAAGGACAAGACCTCGGCCGCGTTCGTCGGCGACGCCACCGTCCACAAGGTGCTCGAGGGGATCGGCGCGCAGTACGTGGAGACCGCGATCGTGACCTTCGGCGAGCACTTCGAGCCGTCGGTGCTCTGCGTGGCCTCCCTGGTCCGGATGGGCGTGCGCGAGGTCATCGCCCGCGCCGCCACCGACCGCCAGGCGGACATCCTGCGCGCCGTCGGCGCGACCCGCGTCATCCAGATCGAGACCGAGATGGGCCGCCGCGTCGGGGCCGACATCACCACGCCGCTCGCCCAGGACCTCCTCGATCTCGCCAGCCACTACCGCGTCGTCCCCTGGAGCGCCCACGGGCCGCTCGTCGGGCAGACGCTCGCGGGGTCGAAGATCCGCCAGCGCTACAGGATCAACGTGCTCGGCGTGCGGCCGCACACGAGCAAGCTGCCCGTCGACAAGCCGCGCCTCGAGCCGCCCACGCCGGACTACGTGATCCGCGACGGCGACACGCTGCTGCTCGTGGGCGACAGCGACGACGTGAGCCGCTTCATGGCCGAGGTCGGGGGCTGATCACCGGGAGATCGCCGCGCCGGCGGCGCGGCAAGGCCGCGCACATCACCGCAGACGCGCGCCCGTGAAGCGCGACCGCGAACCGCGGTACGCTGGATCCGGACGCTGAGAAGCACGCTCCGACCTCGCGACGCATCTTCTCGCCTCGCGCCCGTCATGCGAGAGGGGCGGCGCATGCGTTCCACAGCGTCCTCCGCGATGCGCCTCCTCGTCTCCGAAGCGCTGCTGCTCGCTGTCGCCCTCACCGGCAGCGCGGCGCGCGCGCAGCCCGCCGGCGCGCCTCCGGCCGAGCCTCCGGCCGCCGACGGGGACCCGGGCGGCGCCTCGGTCCCCCGCGGCGGCGCGGGCGCGGTCGTCGTCCCCGAGCCGGGCACGGCCCAGCCGCCGCCCGCCGCCGCCTCCGAGCCGAAGCTCATCACGTACTCTCCGCCCGCGTATCCCGCGGAGGCCCAGCGCGCGGGCGTCGAGGGGAGCGTCATCCTCAAGCTCGACATCGACAGGACCGGGCGCGTGACAAAGGCCGAGGTCGCGACGCCGGGCGGACACGGGTTCGACGAGGCCGCGCTCGCCGCCGCGCCCGGCCTTGTGTTCGAGCCGGCGCGGCGCCCGGACGGCACGCCGGCGCCGTCCCGGATCCTCTACCGCTACGCGTTCACGCTCACGCCGAAGCCCGCCGAGGCGGCCGCGCCAGCGCCCCCGGCCGACGTCGAGACGGTGGTCGGGACGGTCATGGCCGCGGGCACCGGCGAGCCGCTCCCGGACGTCGCTGTCAGCCTCCTCCGCCCCGACGGCGGCCGCGAGGAGGCGAAGACCGACCAGCAGGGCAAGTTCCGCTTCAAGAACCTCCCTCCCGGCAAGTACCGCGTCGAGGTCGCCGCCGTGGGGTTCGCGCCGTTCGCGGCCGACGAGGAGATCGCGGCCGGCGAGGCGATCGAGGTGCGCTACCGCATCTCGCTCGCGGCGCCGACGGACGGCAGCGCGCCGGCGGGCCTCCAGGTGACCGTCGAGGGGGAGCGCCCGCCGCGCGAGGTGACCCGGAGGACGCTCGAGCGCCGCGAGATCGACCGCATCCCCGGCACCGGCGGCGACGCGCTGCGTTCGCTGCAAAGCCTGCCCGGCGTCGCGCGCAGCGGCTTCGGGCTGCTCATCGTGCGCGGGTCCGCGCCCCAGGACACGCTCACGTTCATCGACCGCACCCCGGTGCCGATCATCTACCACTTCGGCGGGCTCTCGTCGGTCGTCCCGACCGAGATGCTCGAGAAGATCGACTTCTACCCGGGCAATTTCAGCGCCGTGTACGGCCGTGCCATGGGCGGCATCGTCGACGTCGGGCTCCGCTCGCCGAAGCAGGACGGCAAGTACCACGGCGTCGTCCAGCTCGATCTCATCGACGGGCGCCTGCTCCTCGAGGGGCCCGTCCCGCTCCTGAAGGACTGGACGTTCATCGCCGCAGGCCGGCGGAGCTGGGTCGACGCGTGGCTCGGGCCGGTGCTCAAGGAGGCGGGCTCCAGCGTCACGCAGGCGCCCGCCTACTACGACTACCAGTTCGTCCTCGAGGGCCGCCCCTCGCCGGCCGAGCGCGTGCGCGCGAGCTTCTACGGATCGGACGACGGCTTCGAGATCACGCTGGACAACCCGCCCGAGGACGAGCCGGCGCTGACGGGCGACTTCGGGTTTCACACGGCGTTCCAGCGCTTGCAGCTCAGCTACGAGAACCGCCTGGGGAGCCGCGATCGGCTCCTCTGGTCGCTCGCGCTCGGCCGGGACGTCGTCGACTTCGAGGCCGCTCCCCTCACCTTCAACGTCACCTCGACCTCGCTCGACCTCCGGTTCGAGCTGTCGCACAGGTTCGCGCGGTACCTCACGATGAACGCCGGCGCCGACCTCTCCGGCGGCATCGCCACGGTCAACGTGCGCGCGCCGACGCGGTCGCCCGCCGGCCACCCGTCGAACCAGCCGTTCTCGCTCGCCCCGTTCCAGGACCAGTCGTTCAAGGGCGCGTACTCCCGGCCGGCCGCCTACGCCGAGTTCGAGGTCGTCCCCTCGCCGCGCGCGCGGCTCGTCCCCGGGGTGCGGCTCGACTACGCGCTCGACACGCGCACGTTCGACGTGAGCCCGAGGATCAACGGGCGCTACGACGTCCGGAGCGAGTTCCCGCGCACGACGGTCAAGGGCGGCGTGGGCCTGTACCACCAGGCGCCCCAGTTCCAGGAGGCCATCGAGCCGTTCGGCACCGCGGGCCTCAAGTCGAACCGCGCGGTCCATTACGGCCTCGGCGTGGAGCAGGAGATCACGAAGCAGATCAACGTGACGGTCGAGGGGTTCTACAAGGCGCTCGATCGGCTGGTGGTCTTCTCGCCGGAGAAGGAAGGCTACGCCAACGACGGCACCGGCTACGCCGTCGGCGGCGAGGTGCTCTTGAAGTACAAGCCCGACGAGCGCTTCTTCGGCTGGGCGGCCTACACGCTCTCCCGGTCGATGCGCACCGACGGCCCCGGCGAGGAGGAGCACCCCATGCCGTTCGATCAGCCCCACGTCCTGACCGTGCTCGGGAGCCTGCGGCTCGGCCGCGGCTGGGAGCTCGGCGCGCGCTTCCGCCTCGTGTCGGGCAACCTGCAGACGCCCTATGTCTGCGATCCGGAGGAGAAGGGGTGCAATCCGAACCGGGTGAACGCGGTCTACCACGCGTCCTCGGCGCGCTACTCGCCGTTCCCGCTCGGGGGCGAGTACAGCGAGAGGATGCCGCTCTTTCATCAGCTCGACATCCGCGCCGACAAGACGTGGCGATTCAAGACGTGGCAGCTCGGGCTCTACCTCGACGTGCAGAACGTCTACAACCACGCTGCCGCGGAGGGGATCAGCTACAACTTCAATTACTCGAAGCGGGAGTACGTGACGGGGCTCCCCTTCCTGCCCACGCTCGGGCTGCGAGGAGACTTCTGATGAAACGGACCGCACTGCCCGCGCGCCGCGCGCTGCTCGCCGCGCTCGCGACCCTGGCCCTGGGCGTCCCCTGCTGCGCGGGGGCCGGCTTCGCGCCCTCGTCCGAGGTGGAGGGGCTCCGCGTCCTCGCGGTGACGGCGGACAGGCCCTACGCGGCGGCGCCGCTCGGCGACGGCGTGACGTTCGAGATGACCTACGTCGACGCGCCCGGCGAGGGCGCGGGCCCGCGGCCGGTCGAGGTCACGTGGCTCGGCGGCTGCGTGAACCCGCCCATCGGGATCGACGAGCACATCGGGTGTCTGCCGCAGCTCCTCGGCGCGGCGGCGGCGTTCGCCCCCGGCGGCGCGGCGGAGGACGGCGAGAACGAGGAGACGGAAGGCGCGCCGAGGCTCTTCGATCGGGACGACATGAAGGCGGAGGAGAGCGGCGAGCCTGGCAGGGCCAGGTTCAAGATGCGCTTGCCCGACGACATCTTCGAGGGCGCGCGGCCCACCGAGACCGGTAGCTTCGAGGCGAGCGCCTATGTGTTCTTCACCGTGTGCGCCGGCAGGACGCGCGTGGCGTCGTCGCCGCTCGAGGCCGGGTTTCCGCTGGAGTGCGTCGGCGAGGACGGGGCGGTGCTCGGCGCGGACAGCTTCGTCGTGGGCTACACGCAGGTCTATGCGTTCGCGGACCGGCGCCCCAACGCGAACCCGCCGATCACGGACCTCACGGTGAAGCGCGGGGACAGCGAGCTCGAGAAGGACGAGGAGGGTTTGCCCGTCGTGCAGCGGTGCGCTCGGGCGGACGAGCCCCAGCCGGCCCAGGGCTGCAGCCCGCCGGCCACGGGCGGCGCCGACGAGTGCACGACGTACGACATCGACGCTGTCGTGGGGGACGTCGCCGAGGAGGACGTCGAGGTTGCCGGGCTCGGCGGGCCGCCCGTGCGCGAGGCGATCTGGGTCGACTACTACACCGACGGGGGCGGGTTCGACGGCGCCAGGCGGCTCGTGAGCGACACGACGCGGGGCTTCATCGCGGACCACGGCACGACGTGGACGCCGCCCTCGGAGGCGGGGGTCGTGTCGCTGTGGGCGGTGGTCCACGACACGCGGGGCGGATCGAGCGTCTTCCGGCGCAAGGTGCGGGTGGCGGAGTAGCGCGCGCGTCGCGGCGGCGGCGGCCGGGCGGGCGGGCGGGCGCGGTGGGAGCCCGGGCCGGCGCCGCGCGGCGGCGCTTGTGCCGGGGCGCGCGCTCCCGTATCGCACCCGGCATGCCGCCCCTCGATCTGCACGTCGCGGTGTTCGGCGCCTCCGGCGCCGGCAAGACGGTCCTCCTCGCGGCCTTTTACCGGGCGCAGACCCAGCCCTCGTTCCAGCAGGAGTACGCGTACAAGATCCAGGCGGTGAACAAGGCGCAGGGCAACCGGCTCCTCGGGCGCTTCTATCGCCTCGAGGAGGGCACGTTCCCCGACGGCAGCACGCGCTTCGACGAGATCGAGTTCGACTTCTTCCCGCGGGACCTTCCGGAGCCGGCGGTCCGCATCCACTGGTACGATTACCCCGGGCGCTGGTGGGAGGAAGAGCCCGTGGACGCGGACGAGCGCGAGGCGATGCGCGAGGGGCTGCTCCGGCTGGGCATGAGCCAGGTGGGAATCCTCCTTGCGGACGGCGCGAAGTACAGGAGCGAGGGCACCGGGTACATGCGCTGGCTCTTCGAGCACTTCGCGGACGAGTGCGATCGGCTGCGCCGGACGAGCGCCGCCGCGGGCGAGGAGGTGAGCTTCCCGCGCGAGTGGATCCTCGCCCTCAGCAAGGCCGACCTGTTCCCGCCGGAGTACAGCGCGAGGGACTTCGAGCGCGAGGTCTGCCGCGACGCCGACGACCAGCTCGCGAAGCTCTGCGCCGTGCTCCGCGCCGAGCACGCGTTCGGGCACCGCTTCATGCTGCTCTCGTCGGTCGCCGCCCCGCCCGACGCGCAGGTCGACCCGAAGACTTCGCTCGGCGTGCGCACCCTCGCCCCCGCGGTCCTGGTGAGCACTGTCGAGGGCGCGGTCCGCGAGGCGCAGGCCTCGCGCAAGGAGAAGTCGGCCAAGGAGACGTTCTTCCAGGGCCTGCGGGATCTCATGCAGTTCGTCGATTCCGTGGATGACTTCCTGCCGAAGCGGTACCAGATCGTGAGCAAGATCCTGAGGTTCGTGTCGATCAAGGATTTCGCGAGCACCCGGGTCGACCGGCTGAAGAGGATGCGGGAGGACGCGATCCGGAGGGGCGACACGTTCAAGGCGGTCCTGACCGGCATGGTGGCGGCCCTGCGCGACGACGAGGGGCTGAGGGCCTACCACCAGAACCAGTAGGGCCGTTATGCTCGCGCCCGTGCCCGTCCCCGCCCGCGCCGTCGAGACATCGCGCCTCCTGTGGAGGACGCGCGGCGAGCACTGGGACTACGAGTTCATCTGCGTGCCCGAGATCCCTGCGCTCCCCGCCTGGCTCACCACGCTCGAGGCGATGCTCGGCGACGCCGACGCGGGCGCCGGAGAGCTCCGCTATGGGCTCCTCGAGATCGAGGGGCGCGGGCGGGAGGCGCCGCGCGCGTTCGCCTATGTGGCGGCGCGGTTCCTCGATCCGGCGCGGAGGGACTGGACGGGGCGGCCGGTGCAGCACTTCGCTGTCTGGTTCCCCCCGGTCCCGCCGGAGGAGGTCGAGGCGCTGCCCGCGGCGGTGCCGGAGGACTGGCACCTTCGCGTGCTCGGCGGGCTCGCGGCGACGTACGGGTCCTGCGAGGTGTTCGGGCTGCCCGAGGAGGCGATCCGCGCCTGGAAGCGGAGCCATCAGGAGAGCCGGGCGGCGAGCGCGATGGCGATCGTGAAGCGAACGCCGCCGGTGGCGCTGCTCGAGGGGGAGGAGGCGCCGTCGGCCCCGGACGCGAGGTGGAAGAGATTGGGGACGATAAAAAAAAAGTCTCCTGAGCCGCCGAGGGAGGTGAGCCTGGTGGTGGCGGGGGGAAGGCGCGGAGGCGTGCGCAGGGTGTTCGGGTGCTTCACGGCGCTCGTGATGATGCTGGTCGCCGTGCATCAACTGGTGGCGTGCGGGGCGGTGATTCACCTGGGCTGAGCGCTCGGCGCGGTGTTCAGGGAGACCGGTCGTCCGGGAGTCGACGCTGTCAAGTCCACCCGTCCCGGGTCCTCTCTTCCGTCTCCTCTCTTCCGTCTTCCGTCTCCCGTCTCCCGATCCCCGTCTCCCCTCTTCGTGCGCGTGCGCGTGCGCGTGCGCGTGCGCGTGCGCGTTCCCGTCCTCGGTCGTGCCGCTATACATCTCACGGTGACGGGAGAAGGGATGGATCGGGAACGCGCACGCGCACGCGCACGAGCACGCCAGACGAGGACGAGGACGAGGATCGGGAGACGGGAGACGGAAGACGGGAGACGGGAGACGGGAGACGGGAGACGGGAGCTCTCTCGCGGCGTGGGAACGAGCGGCCGGCGCCGGGCGGCGACCGGCGCCGGAGACGGTGGCTGAGCGGGCCGACGCCCTTTACACTCGCCGCGGCCGTCGCGCCACCACGGCGCGGCCGCAACGCAGGACGGAGATCCCCAGTGAATGACCATCCCGCATTGACGCCCGGCCGCGTGGCCGTGGTGACCGGCGCGGCCAGCGGCATCGGCCTCGCCGCCGCGAGCCGCTTCGCGCGCATGGGCCTGAAGGTCTGCCTCGCCGACCTCGACGGGCCGGCGCTCCACGAGGCCGCCGCGAGCGCGGCCGCCGTCGCGGCCGGCGGCAAGGACGACGTGCGGGCGGTGCCCACCGACGTCGCCAGGCTCGAGGACGTGCAGCGCCTCAAGCAGGTCGCCTACGACGCCTTCGGCGAGGTCGCGATCCTCATGAACAACGCCGGCATCGGCAACGGCGCCAAGCCGTGGAAGGACCCCGAGCGCTGGCGGCGGATCATCGAGGTCAACCTCTGGGGCGTGATCAACGGCGTGCAGGCGTTCACCGAGGCGATGCTCGCGCAAGGCACCCCGTGCGCCATCGTCAACACGGGATCGAAGCAGGGAATCACCACCCCGCCGGGCGACGCCGCCTACAACGTCAGCAAGGCCGGCGTGAAGGTGCTGACCGAGCAGCTCGCTCACGAGCTCCGCAACGTCCCCGGCAACCAGATCACCGCCCACCTCCTGATCCCGGGCTACACGTTCACCGGGATGACCGCGCGAGGCCCGGAGAAGCCCGCCGAGGCATGGACCGCGGATCAGGTGGTGGACCTGATGGTCGACAGCATGGGCCGGGGCGACTTCTACATCCTGTGCCCCGACAACGCGGTGACGCGCGAGATGGACGAGCGACGCATCCAGTGGGCGGCCGACGATCTGATCCGGAATCGACCCGCGCTGTCGCGCTGGCACCCGGATCACGCAGAAGCGTTCGCAGCCTTCATGGCCGGCGCCGCGAAGCCCTGACGATCACGCCCCTGAACGGTGGTCAGCGGTCGAGCGCGTCGAGGTGCGGAGAGAGCACCTCGGCGATCCAGCTCATCACCGCGCGCACGCGGCGCGGCACGCTCCTGCCGTGCGTGTGGAGGAGCGAGACCGGCATGGGCGCGCACGTGAGGGCGGGCAGGACCTCGACGAGCGCGCCCGAGGTGATGCTCTCGAGCATCCCCACCCGCGGCGCCTGGATGATGCCGAGCCCCGCCACGCACGCCGCGCGGTAGGCGTCGGCGCTGTTGACCGTCACCGCGCTGCGCATCGGCCGCTCGCGGTAGCCGCCGTCGTCGGGGTACTCGAACGAGGGCGCCTCGGCGCCGAGCGTCGACGAGTAATGCACGAGGAGGTGCCGATCGAGATCCTCGAGCCGGCGGGGCGTGCCGTGCTTGCGCAGGTACGCCGGGCTCGCGCAGTTCATCATCCGCAGGACGCCCAGCCTGCGGCCGACGAGCTCCGCGTCGCCCGGGGGGCCGATGCGCACGACGCAGTCGAACCCCTCGCGCAGCGGCTCCACACGTCGATCGGTCGTGCTGAGGACCATCTCGAGCTCGGGGTGGCGCGCGAGCAGCTCGGGCAGGCGCGGGATGATGACGTTGCGGGCGAAGTTCACCGGGAGATCGATCCGCACGCGCCCGCGCAGGGCCCTCGCCGCCTGGAACATCCCGCCGATGTCGTCGGCCTCGAGCACGAGGCGCCGCGCCCGCGGGAGCAGCGCCTCCCCGTCCGGCGTGAGGCGCACGACCCGCGTCGAGCGCTGGAGGAGCCGGCTGCCGAGCTCCGCCTCGAGGGCCTTCAGCCGCAGCGACACGCGCGCCTTGGGCATGCCGAGGTGATCGCCGGCGCGCGTGAAGCTCTCGAGCTCCGCCACCTTCACGAAGATCTTCAGCGCTTCGAGGTCGACGCTCATTGTTTCGCCTGCCGAAACAGTGTGTCGGATCTCCCGGTCCTTCTCAACCAGGAACGGAGCGCTATTCACTACCTCAGACAGCGGCGAGCGGCCGCGTCACCCGCGAAAGGACCTGACCATGAGCACATCGAAGCGCAACCCCGTCGCCCTCATCACCGGTGGAAACCGCGGCCTGGGAAAGAGCATGGCGCTCCACCTCGCCGATCGCGGCGCGGGCGTCGTCATCACCTACCGCAGCAACGCGGCCGAGGCGGCGGACGTGGTGAAGCAGATCGAGGCCAAGGGGGGCAAGGCGGCGGCCCTCGCGCTCGACGTCGGCGACGTCCGCGGCTTCGACGCGTTCGCCGGGGCGGTGAAGGCGGAGCTCGCCGGCCGCTTCGGGCGCGATCGCCTCGACTACCTCGTGAACAACGCCGGGATCGGCGCCCACGCGAGCTTCGCCGAGACGACGGAGGAGCAGTTCGACGCCCTCATGAACGTCCACCTGAAGGGGACGTTCTTCCTCACGCAGAAGCTCCTCCCGCTCATCGCCGACGGCGGGCGGATCCTCAACGTCTCGTCGGGGCTCGCGCGGTTCACCTTGCCCGGGTACGCCGCCTACGCCGCGATGAAGGGCGGAGTCGAGGTGCTCACCCGCTACCTGGCGAAGGAGCTCGGGCCGCGGAAGATCACGGTCAACGTGCTCGCGCCGGGCGCGATCGAGACCGACTTCGGGGGCGGCGCCGTGCGCGACAACGCCGAGCTGAACAGGATGATCGCCGCCCAGACCGCCCTCGGCCGGGTCGGCCTCCCCGACGACATCGGCGGCGCTGTCGCGCTGCTCCTCTCGCCCGAGGGCCACTGGATCAACGGCCAGCGCATCGAGGCCTCCGGCGGGATGTTCCTCTGAGGCGCGCCCCGGGCCGGGCGACGCAGGCGCCTGGCCTGCGTCGCTCGACCCGGGTGTGTCGGCTCTGTGATATTTGTAAGCAGTCATCAAGAACGATCCATGAGCGTTGAACATGGATCCTGAGCCCGCTTGGCGCCGAGCGGGTGACTCCACGCCGAGAGGAGAACCATGCTGGAACGGATCTGGGATCGTCACCGCGCCGGCGGGCTCGACGCAGCGGCGGCCGCCGCGGCGGCGCCGTCGCCGGAGGACCTCTGCTACCTCGCGATGCTGGCGTTCTCCGACGAGCGCTATCCGGACGCGGCGGCCTTCGCCGCCCGCGCAGCGCAGGCCTCGCCAGGGGATCTGCTGTTCCAGGCGGCCGCGGCGCACCTGGCGCGGGTCGCCCGGGAGGGGAAGCGCAACGTCTATGTGTCCGCCGAGGGATTCGCCGCCTTCATCCGCGGGGGCGGCAACGTGCCGCTCTACCGAGAGACGAGCGCGGCGCTGGCCAGCCAGTACCCGGAGGCGCCGTTCGATCTGCTCGATATCGGCGCCGGCGATGGGATGGCGCTGCTGCCCGCGCTGACGCCGGCCGTGCGGCGGGTGACGGTGGTGGAGCCGGCGGCGCCGCTGCTCGAGCGGTGCGCCGCGGCGCTCTCGGCGCGGGGCGTCGCCTTCGAGGCGTTCGGCGGGCGGCTCCAGGATCTGGCGGCGGACCCCGACATGGCGTCGCGGCGCTGGACGGCGGCGCAGGCGACCTTCTGCCTGCACGCGATCGCTCCGGCCGAGAGGCCGGCGCTGCTCCGCTGGGCGCGCGCGCAGTGCGATGTGCTGCTCGTCGCCGAGTTCGACGCGCCGCGGATGGACGAGCCGCTCTCGCCGGACACCGCGCGGCACGTGCTCGAGCGCTACCGCGAGGGGCTGGCCGAGTACGCCGGCGCCGATCTCGACGCGGTGGCGCAGGGCTTCTTGATGCCGGTGCTCTTCGGCTACGCGGACCGCGGCGCCACCCGCACCACGTTCGAGCACCCCATCGACGACTGGGCGGCGCTGCTGCAGGAGGCCGGCTTCGCGCGCGTCGACCGCCGGCTGCTCTACCCGTACTGGTGGGCGCCGGCGTGGATGCTGGCGGCGCGCTGAGCGAGCCGTAGCTCTGACGCCCCCGGAGCGGGGACGTCGAGGCATCTGACCGGAGGCGTCGCCGGGTTGCGTGACGCCCGCGCGCCCGCTGCGCGCGGGGCGGCCGTGCTATGTCGAGCCGCATGACGACGCCGCGCATCGCCGTTGTGGGCCACGTGGAGCACGTGACGCTCGGGCGCACCGAGGGCATCCCGAGATCGGGCGACATCGTCCACCTGCAGGACCCGCGCTTCCTGCCCGGCGGGGGCGGCGGCGTCGCCTTCGCGCAGCTCTGCCGCAGCGACGCCGAGATCCACCTGTTCACGGCGCTCGGGCGCGACGAGGCGGCGCGGGCCGTCGAGGAGCGCATCCGGGCCGCGAGCGAGCGCGTTCACATCCACGCGGCGCGGCGCGGCGTGGACCACCCGCGCGTCGTGACCGTCGTCGACGCCGACGGGCATCGCACCATCATCGTCACCGGGAGCCCGCTCCAGCCCGCCGCGACCGATCCCCTCCCCTGGTCGATCCTCGCCGACTGCGACGCCGTGTACTTCACCGGCGCCGATCCCGAGAGCCTGCGCCTCGCGCGGGCCGCGCGCCGGCTCGTGGTGACGGCCCGCAGGAGCGCGGCGCTCCGCGCTGCGGCGGTCGCGCCCGAGGTGGTCATCGGCAGCGTCGAGGACCCGCGCGAGAACGCGCCGATCGACGCCTACGATCCGCGCCCCGGCGCGCTGGTGCTCACCGATGGCCCGCGCCCGGTGCGCGTCCTTCGCGACGGGGGCACGACGCTCGTGGACGCGCCGCCCGCGCCCGGCAGGGTGGTCGGCGACTACGGCGCCGGCGACAGCTTCGCGGGAGCGCTCACGTTCTTCCTCGCCCACGGCCTCTCGGTCGAGGAAGGCTGCCGCCGCGCCGGCCCGCACGGGGCCGCGGTGCTGCGGGGGATCGATCCGCTGGAGACGCAGGCTCCCCTCATCGCGCCTCGATAGCGCGCCAGGTGAGCCGCTCGGCTCATTCCCAGGGAGCCAGCACCGCCCGGCGGAGCGCGACCGCGCGCGCGAGCTGGTAATCCAGGCGCTCTCGCCGCAGCTCCGAGATGATCGCGGCCAGCTCGCGGACGGCGAGGTTCGCGTGCTCTTCCGGGAGCGCCCCCAGAAAGGCCTCGACCTGGCAGATCATCCCATAGTCCTCCCAGACGGCGAGCTCGAGGATATCGCGCAGGACGCCGTCGAGCCCGGCGTGGGCACGAGCGAGATCGAGATACGCGCGCTCGCTCGCCCTGAACACCTCGCTCATCCGTGCGAAGGAATCGTCGACCTGCTCCATCATCTCGATGACGGCGGTCATCGCTCCCCGGTGCAGCGCCATGCGCTCGAGATCCGATACTGCCGTCACGAGGAGGACGCCGATGCGGTTCTCGACGAGGAACGCGAGCAGGTCCGTGGCGCGGTGGTCGTAATAGCCATCGACGCCGGCAACGTCACGGAGCTCGCGCTCGAAGCGCGCAGGCGACACCGGCAATCGCGGCCAGTTGCCGCGGAGCGCGCGCGCCTCAAGCCGCCGGCGGGGCGTGTTGCGCATCGCGTCCGTGCGGCGGTTCGGACCGGCGTGCCATACGCGCTTGAAGGCCTTCTTCAGCAGCCACTCGCTCGCTCGCTCCTCCGCGTCGAGGACCTCCTCCGGGGTCCGCGCGAGCCGCGCGAGCCGGCCGCGGAGGTCGGCGACCTGCGCGAGCATCGCCTCGGCCCCGTCGCTGCTGACGCGCCGGCTCGCCGCGCGGGCGCGGAGCTCGCGCGCCATCCCGTCGAGGCCGCGCGGATCGGTCAGCGCGAGCCGGAGGAGCCACCGGTCCCAGTGGCAGAAGCAGACGCCCTCGATCTCGCGCCACGGCTCCGGGCCGTAGCGTCTGCCGTCCTCGAGCGGACGCTCCGCCGGGCGCGGCGGGCGGGTGGCGCGGGCGTCGTCACTCACGTGTCCACCCCTGGGGCGCAGCTCAGCCGGTACTCCCGCTCGACGATCGCCGCCGCGCTCGGTCCTCGCCAGTACGGCTTGATCCATCGCGGGCTCGCGTCCTTCCAGCTCCGCCCCGCGCGGCGCCAGTGGCCCCGGACCATGCAGCGCCGGATCGCCTGTGCATCGGATGCGCCGCGGCGCACGCGCTTGAGCTGCTTCAGCGAGGTGACGTCGATCTTGCCGGGGAGGCGGAAGATGCCGTCCGTGGGCGGGATCGCGCCACCGCGGCGGCGGCGCGGCGGGGGCGCGTCGTCGCCGCGCGGGTCGCCGGGGACGGCGCCCGCGTCGGCGCTCGTCGCGTAGAGGATCGCGTTGATGATGAGGCCGACCAGGCCGCGGAGCGGCGGTGAGGCGATGAGGGTCTCGACCTCCTCGCCGGGCTCGTCGCCGGGCGAGAGGGTCCTCAGGAGATCGACGATCCGGGCGTCCTGTCGCACCGAGAGCTCGCGCACGACGAGCTCGGGCCATCCGCCATCGCGGGCGTCGGCCGCGAACGCGAGGCGCAGGTCCATGGGCCCTGCGCCGTCCGCGGTGGCTCTGACGT
This sequence comes from Sorangium sp. So ce176, assembly GCF_051519835.1. Lineage (NCBI taxonomy): Bacteria > Pseudomonadati > Myxococcota > Polyangiales > Polyangiaceae > Sorangium > Sorangium sp. So ce176. Next base: position 4,342,028 of record NZ_CP150371.1, on the reverse strand, counting down.
AGACGGTGAGCACCGAGAGGATCCGGCCGCGGAGGCGCGCCGACGGGTCCTCGGCGAGCAGGCGCTCCGCGAGCCCGAGCGCGTAGCGGTCGGTGAAGACGAGCGCGAAGCTCGTGAACGGCGGGCGCAGCGCCTCGCCGATGACGTCGAGCGCCGTGGCGCCGAGCATCCACGAGAGCCCCTCGTCGACCCAGAAGACCTTGCGCAGGTGGAGCTCGAAATTCGAGAGGCTCTCGACCCACGAGGCGACGATCGCGCGCCCGTCCGCGGCATCGGGCTCCGCGGCGACGCCGCCCTCGGCGTCTTGAGCCAGGTCGCGCAGGAGGCGGCGGAAGCCGAGATCGATCTCGACCTCGTGGCGGTCGATCGCACACGTCAGATCGTCGCGGGACGCCCTCCGGGCTCGCTCGCCGATGTCCGCGGCGACCTCCACGAGATCGGGCGCGAGATCCGCGATGATCTCGTGGGGCAACCGCGGCGCCGCCTGCTTGCGCGATCGGCCGCGCGCGAGGTCCTCGATCCCCAGCTCTTCCCACATCCATGTCGGATCGAACGCGGCTGACCCCTCCGCCAGGGCGCGCTCGTACAGGCGCTCGAGCCCTTCGATGAGCTCTGCGACGCGCGGCCGAAGGTCGTCCACCGATGCGGCTGCGCGCGGCGTGAGCCCGTCGAGCGCCGGCACCGCCTCGTCGAGCCACTTCTCGTAATGCTGCTGGAGCATCTGCACCGCGGCCTGGCGCAGCGCTTCCGGCGCCGCCGCGGGCGTGCCGCCTGCGTCGCCTCGCGGGTGCGCGAGCAAGGCCTGCTCGACGTCCTGGTGCTCGGTGAGGCGGTACGTCACCGCGGCCCCGGCGAGCCGCTCGACGAGCGCCTTCGCGGCCTCGCCGCGCTCGCGGGAGTTGGTCTGGATCTCCAGGCGCCCCTGGAAGATGCGCAGGAAAGCGCGGCAGACCGGCCCGCTTCGCTGCGCGGCCTTGCCGACCCACGACCAGACCTGCTCCCCGCCGTCGCGGCTGAGGTCGCGCGCGCCGTCGAGCGCTGCCACCAGCCTGCGTTCGTCGATCACGTCGAAGTGGACGTGCGTCACGATCATCGGATCGCCGTCGTGGTTCACGAGCTGCGGCAGACCGGGGCCGATCCAGGCGTCGAAGAACATGGGCACGCGCGCCTCGCGCAGCGTGGCCTCGTCGAGGTCGGCGCTCAGCGCCGTGAGCTGCTCCACCAGCCGATCCCGCAGCCGGCTCTGGACCGGGAAGAGGCCGCCGTCGATCTCCGGCTCGCCGGAGGCGCCCTTCGGCATCACGCGAGCGGCGACGAGGTCCCAGGTATGGAGCGCGCGTGACGCGGACCGCTCGCGCACGCGCACCTCGCCGCCGTGGAGCACGTCGCGCAGGGTGACGCCCGCTCCGGGCACGACGTGGACCACCTCGTAGAGCCGCATGGAGCTCGCGCGACCCATCTCCAGGTACCTGCGCTCGCCGTGGCCGAGATCGTGGTGATCCTGGAGGATCTCCTCGGCGAGCGTCACCCCTTCGCGGAACGCGTCGACGTCGAAGATGAGCCAGAACTGGAATGCGACCTCGGCCATCTCCAGCACAACGTCGTCCCTCCACCGATCGAGGAGCGGGGCGTGCTTGCCCAAGAACCTCCTCCTGGCATCGTCGATGTCGTCGGGATGCGCCGAGAGGAGGACCCTTTGCAACGCGGCCTGACGATCGGCGCGCGTGTACGGCGCGCCGCCCCCGTTCCCGAGACAGCACTTCTTGTGCTTGCGCCCGCTGCCGCACGGGCAGGGCTCGTTGCGACCGACCTTTCTCATCGCGGCGCAGGGTACGCGATCCGCGCTGCTGTACGAGGGGTGATGAGGCAGTGTCGCGAAGGCGCGCGGAGTCTCATTCCATTACGTCGAGCAGGATTATTTTCTAAAAGAAATGCACGGGAATTCCGTTCGGATACGCGACATTCTGGCAAAAAAAAAAAGAACTTGGCAACCCATGAACTCATCTCGGAATGCAGCGACTGCGTGCATCATAGCTTGGTGCGTTCCCTCGCCGATTCGGTATTCGGTAAGAGCGCGGCGTACTCATGCACGAGGGGGCTCAACTTCGGCCTTCACCCGTGCGATGATGTGGCGTGGGTCATGGCCGGATTACTCTCGTTCCACGACAAACACGACGAGCGTCGCGTCTCCTCTGGCGTTGTCCTCGGGCCGACCGGTTGCTTCTCGACGGCTCGCGGGCGGCGCGCGCGGTTCGCTGCGCGCGTCGGGGATGCGATCGATGTCGCGGAGGTTGCGTGAGATGGCTGCCCGGTACGCCGGGGCGGGATGGGCGCGCGCGAAGCGAGCCCTCGAGGCCGCCTTCTCGGGCCTCGGGAGTCCCCGGATCGATCGCGTGGTCAAGGTGGGTCACGGCCTCTCGAACGAGGTCTATGCGGCTCACGTCGAGCTGGTTCCGGATCCAGAGGGCCGCTCCGGGGCATATGCCGCGTTCATCCCCGCAAGGGGCAGCGCCGCACGGACGCGCACGAGCTGGCAACGCGAGGGCGCACTCCTCGAACGGGTCGCCGCCCGAACGCGCGCGATCCGCGTGCCGACATTGACGGCGATCGTGCCCATCGACGGGGAGGACGTGGCGGTTCGCTCCTACCTCGAGGGGGTCCCGCTCGACTTACGCGCCGGTCGCCAACCCAGCGTGGCGCCCTGGGAGGTCGTCGCGCAGGTCGCCGCGGCGGTGCACGCCGTCGACGCGGGCGACATCCTCGGCCTCGGGGGGCACGCCACGCGACGCGCGCACGCCCTCTCGGAGATCTCGGCCCTCCACGGCGTTCCCGCGCTCCGCGAGGCGGAGCGGTGGGCGCTCGACCACCTGCCGGAGGAAGCGCCCTCGACGCTCGTCCACGGGGACCTCCTGGGGCAGAACATCCTCCTTCACTGGGAGCAGCCCTACGCCGTCATCGACTGGGAGGTTGCGACCCGCGGCGACCCCGCGTACGACATGGCCATCGTCACGCGCGGGAGCGCGAGGCCGTTCCAGGTCGATCATGGCCTGACACGCCTCCTGGATGCGTACGCCGCCCAGGGGCGGCCGCGCATCGAGGGGCCGGCCGTGCACCTGTACGAACTGTGCCTGGTGGGGCGCTGGTACCGCGAGGCGCTCGAGGGCGACGCTGGCGGGGAGCCACCGGATCAGCTCTTGCGGCGTCTCGAGAGCCTCCTCAGGCGAGCCCGCGGGGCGAGCGGAGGGCGAATGACCCAGGCGAGCGGCTGAGCCGCTCGATTCGTCTCATCCATCTCGCCCATGGGCCCGCTTGTCGTGCCCACGGGAGCACGGTACAGAACCAGACGCAGGTATGCCCGTGAGGCGATGGAGACCTGCAAGGGCGCGGTGAAGGATCCGCGCGGAGGCGCCCGATGGCTACACGAAGCTCACGAACGAAAGGGCCCGGCACGCCGAGGCGCGCGGTGGGCACATCGCGCAGGCCAGCGCCTTCAGCGCTGCCGGCAATCGACAAGGCACGGCTCAGGGGGCTCATCGAAGAGGCGATCGTCGACGCCTACGGGGAGTCCGAGCAGCGCGTCGGGTTTCTGACCATGATGCAGGACCACCTCGAGATCCCCTTCGAGACGGAAGTGCTCGGCGTTCCGGTTCAGGTCATCGGCATCGACCTCGATGACACCGAGGAAATCGTGGCCACATGCAAGCGCGACGCGCGTGTGCAGCGGATCCAGGTCCTGGATCTACCGCTCCCGAGGCCTCCGCCAGGCGGCTTCGAGTGGATCGAGGCCTATCGACTCTTCCGGCGCGGCGACTGGTGAACGAAGCGCCCGCCCGGGGACGGGGTTGAGGCATACAGGCCAGACGCGCGCTCGCTCCTGCCGCCCGAGACCTGCGCTCACTCGATGGGTCCACGCGCGCAGCGGAAGCCGACGCGGCTGTCACGCCACGACGGCTCATGGCGGGCGCGGTCGGCCGCGCGCACATGCGCACGGCGCACGCTGCGCCACGATCCCCCGCGCAGCACGCGGGTTTCCCCTTCCGCCGGGCCCGTCGGGTCGACGTCAGGCTCCGTCGTCTTTGGGTACGGACCGTAGCGATCCCAGCACCACTCCTGGACATTGCCTGCCATGTCCAGAAGGCCGAACGGCGAAGCGCCGCTCGGATACATTCCGACGGCGCTCGGGCCGGCGCGCTTGCCGCGCCCGAGCTCGTCGTCGTGCCCGTCCCAGCAGAGCTGGTCGTAGGGAAGCGCGTTGCCCCAGGGGTAGATCCGGCCGTCGTGGCCCCGGGCCGCGTACTCCCACTCGACCTCCGTGGGCAGGCGGTAGCCGTCAGCGCCGCGATCCCACTGAACCTCGCCGCCGTCGAGCCGGTATGCCGGCGTCAGGCCATCCCGCTCGGAAAGGACGTTACAGAAGCGGATTGCGTCCTCCCAGCTCACGTTGATCACGGGCAGCTCATCGCCCTCGATCGTGCTCGGGTTCTTTCCCGTCACCTCCCGGTACTGCCGCTGGGTCACCGGCACCCGCGCCATCTCGAACGCCGCGATCACCACCTCACGGCGCGGGTACTGGTCATCGAACGCGCCGGGCTCCCCCGCGTCGCTGCCCATCCAGAACCGCCCCGCCGGGATGGACACCATGTCCAGCAGCGCACGGAAGGACGGCGACTCGGACGGTGGCACAGGCGTCTTGCGCGGTGCCTCTCCGAGCATGTCGCGGACGACTTGAAAAAGGTTTTGCGCGGCCCCGCGGCGGGCCACATCATTCGTCTTGAGCCTCGTCCCGGGCGCGCCGCTTATCTGATGCTCCAGCGCTGCGCGAAGCGCCTTCAGCGAGCGACGATCGAGCTTCTTCACCATGCGCCCAGCAGCGATGATCGCCCAGTATTGCTCGAAGGCGGATCTGGATGAGTCGATGCCCCGCCGCACAAGTTCGAAGCACGCAGGATCCGGCGTGACGAGCACACCGGCGATCGCGACGATCCGATCTCCACCACCGCCGGCATCAAACCTCGCTGAGAGCTCCTCGGGCGTGAGCCCCGCGCCCTGGAGCGTCTTGTGAAACTCGCTGACCAGCTCGTCCAGCAGGTCGGTCCGTACTGCGCCGCTCCGCAACGTTCTCCGGATCTCCTCGTAGCGCCTCGCGCTTGAGTCGAGGCGATCGAGCAGCGTCCGTGCCGCCTTGAACCGGCCCTGCAGGAGCGCGCGGATGCGCTGACGATACCTGCCGTCCGGATCGGCGCGCTCCTGCGCGTCGAGCATCTGCGCCGTCCGCGCGAGCCCCGCCGCCGCACGTCGCGACGGGGCGCCATCGTCCAGCCCGGGCAGCGTCTCGTAACACGCGAGGAGCTGCCGGAGCGCACTCGCAGCGCCGCGCTGCTCCAGCTCCCGTCGCTCCATCTGCAGGCATACGTCCAGCGCCTCGGCCGAGACAGGGAGATGAAACGTGCGGCAGACGAGGTATCCTGCAACACGCGCTGCCGGGTGCTCGGAGTCCAGCAACGGGAGCACGAGGTCGAGCCGCGGCGCCAGCTCGGCGGCCTGGAGAGCGCGCACGATGCCGTGGACGATGCGGTCGCCCTCCGTCGGCGACCGCTCCACCAGGTACGCCTCCGCCCAGCGAGTGGCGATGTCCTGGACCCACCGCTGATGTTCGTCGGACCCGAGGACGTGCCGCGTCTCCTGGATCCAGGCGAGATACGCGGGGTCCAGCTCGGCAACGGAGGCCGTGAAGCCCGCGCCAACGTCGAAGACGCGGCCGATCACGGCACGGGCGAGCGGCTGCGCGTGCCGCGCGAGCAGCGGCGTGAGCACGGCGAGCGCCCTCTCCCGGGCGACCCAGCCCTCCGCGCCACGGAGCGTCAGCCAATCCTCGACCAGCCAGGGTGCCATGGCCGGCAGGGTCGCCTCGATGCGCTGGAGCTCTTCCTGGAGCGCTTGCTGAAACGCCGACGCCGGAGCCGCCGACGCCAGCGCCGGCACGGTATCCACGCCGGCCGCCGTGAGGAGCTCGGTCATATACGACAGACTCGGGAGCGACGCGTCGGCTCGGGACGACTCGATCGGGAGCGACGCGAAGACCTGCACCCCCAGAATCCCCACGAGATTCGCCATGCCGAGCGCGAACCGGCTGTAATCCCTTCTCGCGGCGGGATTGTGCAGCGCCAGCACGGCCATCACACGATCCACCAGAGCGCGTGTGTCCGATTGGAACCGAGGCCCCCCCTCCAGCAGCCGGAGCGCGCGCGCCTGCGTCGCCACGGGCGCATCCAGGTCCGGAGGGAGCTCCCGGATTGCTTCCGCGATCCGCTGCGAGGCGCCGCCTGTCCATGGCAGCGGAATCACCGGCTTGCCGCGCTCCAGCGCGGCGGTCGCGAGCTCCGCCACGAGCTCGGCCCCCCCGACGATGACCAGCGCGTCGCAGCGGCGGAGCACCTCGTCCGCCCACCCCTCCGGCGGCGAGGCCGCGACCTCGATGGTGCGGCCCCCCCGGAAGACAGGCCGCATGCCGCGGCGGACCACCTGCTCCAGGCGCCCCTCGACCGGCCGCCCGAGGCGCTCGCACTGCGCGGCGAACGCGCGCGCCGTGACCTCGTCCACGCCGGGGTAGCCGCCCGTCAGCAGCACATGGCCCGCGTCGGCGAGCGCCTCACCGAGCGCCTTGGCGGCCCAGGTCGTCACGTCGTGGAGCGGCAGGCTCGGAAAGCTCCCCGTGCCCGCGACCAGCACCCGCAGAGCCCTCGGCGGCTCCGCGGGCGCCGGCTCCGGGGCGCCCGCCACGACCGTCTCCGGGCCGCGATCCACGCGCGCTGCGATCGCCTCGACCGGCACCGGCACCTCGAGGCGCACCCCCGCCACCTCCGTCGCAGGCCCATGCGCCGCCACGAACGCTGCCAGCGGCCGCGGCTCCCCGCGGCCCCACGCCGCCATGGCCTGCGCAAATTGCAGCAACATCGGAAATTGAGCCAGCGGCTCGGCCAGTCCCCCGATCAGCGACGCCATGCGTATCCACGACGCGAGATCGTCCGCGCCGAGCTCCGCCAGCATGCCCGCGAGCAGCGCCGCGGTCCGCTCGGGCGCGCCGTAGGCCAGCGCCGTGAGGCGCTGCGTCTGCGCGAGGGTGCGGTCGTAGGCATCCTCGGCGTGCAGCGCCGCCGCCGCCGCATCGATCAGGAACCCGGAGAGCTCCTGCACGCGCTGCGGGCCCAGGCGCGGGTCCTCGGTGAGCCGGCGGCGCAGGGCAGCGCGCACGTCGGGGGCCATCTCGTAGAGCTCCTCGCCGATCTCGGCGCAGAGCGAGGACAGGAGGAGATCGGCGACAGCGATCCACGGCACCCCGAGCGGCTGGCCCCGGACGTCGGTGCGGAACGCCGCCCAGAGCTGGTACGCGAGCTCCGGGGTCAGCGCCGCCGGAAAGGCGGCATGGCAGGCGAAGAGCTCGTGCGCGGGGCCGAAGCGCGCGCGGAACGCGTCGAGGAGCCGCGAGACGCGGTCCGGGCGGACTCGGCGGCGAGGCTCGGGCTGCACCTCAGGGGCCTCCGTGCGGATGAGGGCGCCGGCCGCGCAGCACGCGGAGCGCCGCGTCGAGGCCGGCGCGATCGGCCTCGAACATGGGGACCACCGCGCGGACCGCCTGCGCGCTGGTGCCCGGCCATCGATGGCGCGGGACGGGGTTGATCCAGGCGACGCGCCGGAGCTGGGCGCGGAGCTCGCCGAGGAAGCGGCGGGTCGCCTCGATGCGCTCGGTGGAGTAGGTGCCGCGCGCGGCGCCGGCGTCGCTGACGACGAGCGCGCCGGTGACGGCGCGCGGGCCGGCGGAGAGGACGTCCCGCAGGAGCACGAGCTCGCTCCCGGCGCCCTCGCTGTGGACGGCGAGCCCCGCGTCGAGCTCGAACGGCGTGTTGTCGAAGTACCACACGCCCACGTGCGCGAGGCGGCCGCCCCGGCGAGCGGTCTCCACGAGGCGCCTCGTCATGACCTGGAAGGGCGTCATGGACCCGTGCCGATCCACGAGCAGCAGGAGGCGCTCCACATTGGTCCGGCGCGCCACGAGCGCGGGGCCCAGGAACACGCCGTCACGTGCGATCTGCGCGAGGGTGGCGTCGAGATCCGGCTCGGTGCGGGGGCCCCGGCGCTCCATGCGGCGCAGGCGGCGCCACGCCTGCCGCATCTGCCGGGGGCTCACGGGCAGGTACTCGTCCGGCAGCGCGCGGCGCAGGGCGGTCGGCTCGACCTCGCCCGGCGCGCCGCGGAGCATCGCCAGCGCCAGCTCCAGCGCGCGGCCGCGCGGCGGCGGGCGCGCCTCGGTCGCGGCGGGCGCGGAGGGCGCGGCGCCGGCAGCAGGCGCCGCGGCCGGCGGCGGCGCAGCGGGGGAGCCTGCGGCCGGCGCGGGCGGCGACGGCGCGGGCTCGGGCGCAACGGCGGCTGGCTCCGGCGCCTGTCGCGCGCGCCGGGCGGCCGCCTCGACGGTGCGATCGAAGAGGCGCTCCAGCAACCGGGCCTCCTCGCGCGTCCCCGTCCAGAGGAGCTGGCACAGGCGCAGCAGCGCCCGCGTGTCGTCGAGGCCCTCGCCCATCCGCAGGGCCCGCAGGAGCTCCAGGTAATCGCGGGTGCCGAGCGAGAGCCCGGCCTCGCGCAGGTCCTGGAAGAGCTCGAGGAGGGGCAGCTCCTCCGCGACGAGCGGCGGCGCGGGCCCGGGCGTCGCCCCGCCGCTCACCGCGCGCCCTCGTCGGCCGCGCGCTTCGCGAAGCGCGCGTGATCTTCCCAGCTCTTGAGGAGAACGCCGGGGAACGGCAGCGCCCCCGCCAGCAGGCGCAGCGCTTCGTCTTCCGGGCGGGCCGCGAGCACGCGCACCCAGTCGAGCAGCTCGCTCGTGCCGACCCGCTTGCCGCCCTCGCCCTTCTCCGCCGCCATCCTCGCGCGGAGCTCGCGAAACCGCCGGATCGCGGCGTCGAGGAGGTCCTGCTTCAGCGCGGGGAAATGGGCCCGGACGATCGTCAAGAGCTGCTGCTCTCCCGGGAACTCGAGGTAGTGAAAGACGCAGCGCCGCAGGAACGCGTCCGGCAGGTCGCGCTCGTCGTTGCTGGTGATGACCACGAGCGGGGCGTGCTTCGCGATCTTCGTCTCGTCGATCTCGTCGATCCGGAACCGCCGTTCATCCAGCTCGACGAGCAGGTCATTGGGGAAATCGATGTCGGCCTTGTCGATCTCGTCGATGAGCACCACGGCCGGCTGCTCGGCGACGAACGCCTGGCCCAGCGGGCCGAGGCGGACGTAGCTGCGGTCGTCGCGCGGCTCGACGAGGCGGGCAGCGACGAGCTGGGCGTCGCGGAGCCGCCCCACGGCGTCATAGGTGTACAGGCCGTCGCGCGCGCGGCTCGTGGATTTCACGTGCCACTCGAAATAAGGCAGCCCGAGCTCTGCGGCGATCGCGCCCGCGAGGCGCGTCTTGCCGCAGCCGGGCTCGCCCTTGAGCAGGAGCGGGCGCTCGAGGAGCTGGGCGATGCGCACCGCCTCGACGAGCTCCGGGCTGGGAATGTAGGGCCGAACGCCGAGGCCTCCGCCCGGCGCGGGCTCGCGTCCCTCATAGGATCGTCTGGGCTGGCTCATGGCTGAAACCATTCTTTCTGGAGATCGCTCTGGCGATACCAATCGTAGGGCCACCGCTGGCAGAGCTCGTCCACGACGTCGCACGGCACGCCGCTGCATTCCTCGAGGATGTCGAACAGCAGGTCGGGATCGTTCAGGTGGGGCGGGACGCCCCCCGCGATGTGCGCGTTGATCCACTCCTCCAGGACCCTCACGTCGAAGCACGGGAGATCCATCCGGAGCGGCCTGCGGGGGGAGTCGTCCTGCCGCGCGAGCGCGGGAGGACCGCCCGGAGCGCTCGTGTGGACGAGGAGGAAAGCGGCGATGCACGTCTTCCCCGGAGGCCGCGCGCGAGCCTCCGCGGCGTCGACGAGCGGCGACCAGAGGCCGTCCAGCAGCGCGGTGAGGCCCGCAGGGCCGAGCAGATCGACGTTGTCGAGGACGAGGACGACGCTCTGCTGCGGCCAGAGCCTGCAGATCTCGTCGACGACGCAGCGGGTGAGATCGGCGTCCTGGACCTTCGGCCGGAGCTGGCGCCTGATCCCCATGAGCAGGCCGTCCAGCGAGTGATCCACGGCGGCCGCGCGGAACGAGTGCCGCAGGATCATCGGCTTCCCGGGGCGCACGAGGTCGCGGAGCCGGTGAGAGAGCCAGTACAGGCCGTGCTCGGAGTCGCCCTGGATGAGGACCGACGCGAGCCGGTGCGCGTCGAGGCGCCGCTTGAACTCGGAGCGTTGCCGCGCGAAGTCGAGCGCGCGGATCACCCGCGCGAACTGCTCCCGCGCGACGCCGTCGCGCTGGGACCTCAGCTCCGCGATCTGCCCCTCGTACTGGAGCCGCGACGCCTCGTCGGTGCTCTCGGCGTGGGCCGCGCGGAGCCGCACTTCCCTCGTGAGCAGGTCGCGGACGTGCTCCTCGCGATCCAGGCAGCAGGCGAGCAGGGCGTCGAGCCCGTCGTGCAGCTCCCCGAGCTCGGAGACGGCGCCCTCGAGCTCCTGGATGCGGCGCTCCAGGGCGAGCTGCTGCTCCGGGCGCGCGGTCACGTGCTCGTTCCGCAGCCGCTTCAGGACGTCGAAGATCCTGTCGATGGTGGACTGGAGCAGCGCCTCGATCATCCCTGCCCTCGCTCCGCTAGGCCTCGTCGAGCTCTGCGTGGAGACGATCGAGCCGCTGGGTGTCGGACTCCGCCGCGCGCTCGGCCTCGTCGATCTGGCGCTCGATCCGGAGCTGCTCCGCGGGATCGGTGGAGAGCGCGCGGGCGGTCCTCAGCCGGCCGATCAGAGTGCGCCGGAGCTCGAAGGCCGGCATGAGGCTGCCGATCTCCATCTGGACGCGCTTGCGACGCCACCCAGTCGCCGGCGCCGGCGCCGGCGCGGCCGCGCCCTTCGCCGCCGGCACCCGGCAGAGCGTGAAGCTCTCCGTCCTGTCGGCCCAGCTCAGGACCGGGTGCTGCGGCGCCGGCGCGCGGCCCGGGACCTCGCGCAGGAGGTAGCTCACGACGTCGAGCGCCCACGCGAAGCCGAGGTACGAGGGCGCGCTGCCCTGGAGCGCCTCGAGGAGGCACGCGGTGAACACGCTGTTCGCGGCGCCTTGCCGGATGTACGACCGCTCGTCTCCGCGACAGGAGGTCAGGACCATCTGCCCCGCGCCGCTCCGGAGCCCGTCGATCTCCGGCAGGCCGGACTTCGCGAACGCCGCGACGCTCGCGCCGTCCTTGGGCCTCGGGAGGCCGGCGGCGTGGCAGCAATCGAGCAGCACGAGCAGCCGCTTCGCCGGGATCGCGCGGATGCGCGCGGTGAGCTCCTCGCCGGAGACGCCTGTCTCGTCGCGGCGCGCCTCGTCCCAGCCGTGAGGCAGGAGGTAGTATCTCGCCATCTCCGCGGTGGGCCCGAAGCGGCCGCCGTGCCCCGAATAGTAGAGGATCGCGGTCGCCTCGGGATCGCCCAGGGTGCGCTGGGCGAGCCGGTCCAGGGCCGCCAGTATCCCCGCCCGTGTGGCCTGCGAGCCCGTGAGCACATCGACCTGGCCGTCCGGGTAGCCGGCGCGCGAAGGGTCGCGCAGCAGCGCCGCCAGGTCCTCGGCATCCCTGGCCGTGACGGGGAGGTCGCCGCCGACTCCGACGAGCAACGCGTACCCGCTCGAGAAGGCGGCGCTCATCACGCCGGATGCCGGGAGACGCTGAACGCGATGTAGTTGTGGGCGATGGGGACCGCAGGGTTGTCGCGCGAGACGAGGTGCTGGCCCTGCGCGTTGTAGGCCCACTGCTGCCAGCACGACGCGGTGATCTCCTCGGGCGCCTGGACCGCGAAATAGGTGCCTTCGCGGAGCCGCGCGCCGGTCGCCGAGTCGCCGAAATCGAGCCCCAGGTAGAAATCCTGGACCGAGACGTTGCGATGGCGACCGGCCAGCGCGCGGGTGATCCCCACGGCCATCGTCGAGAGCGGCGCCAGCGCGGGCTGCACGGTGGAGAGGAGCTGAAGCCCCCGCCGCATGGAGTCCGACTCGAGGACGCCGAGGAGCGCCTCGTCCTGCTCGTTCTTGACGTTGACCGTATGGCAGCGGAAGCCCACCCCGCTGGCGCCGACGCCCAGCCCGAGGAAGATGGGGTAGCCGACCACCGCGGCGCCTTGCCCCTGCTGCGCCCGGAAGACCATGTTGAAGTGCAGGTCGTCTTCCCCGCCCTCTCGCTGGTTCCTGGCGTAGAAATCGAAGAGGATCCGGTGCACGCCGCGGCCCGGGTACGCGGCGACGCGCAGGCGGTCGAGTTTGACGGCGATGCGCGCGTTCTTGAGCGCGGGATCGGCCTTGATCTGGCTTGCGGGCAGCACGTCGACGAGGCCCGAGCCAGGGGCGGCCGGCGGGAGGAAGCCGAACGCGTGCGACGTGTGCTCCCACGGTTCTGGCACGGACGAGAAGAACCCCTTCGCTCGCGCCTGCACCTCGGCGTCCGGCGTCGGATCGAGCGCCCGGAGCGCCGCGGCGCGCTGCGCAGGGGGAAGGCGGCCGATCACCGGGAGGTCGTCGAACCAGCGTTGCTCTTCGTCCATGAATCCACCCCTTCGTCCCGCGGCGCGCCCGGAGCGCGCGTTCATCGGGGATTCCCCACCGTTTGGACCACATGCGAACCGGTCCAGTCAAGTGCGCGGGGCCTCCGTTCAGGTGGCACCATCGCCGCGCTCACCGGCCTGCGGTGGCCTGGGCCAGGCGATGAGGATGGGCTCCCCGCCCTCCGGCCGCGCCGTCACGGCAGCGTGACAGCCGCTGTCCGCGCGGCGGTCACCTGTCGCGCCGCCGTTACGCCGTCGTGCCGCCTCGACGCGAAGGCCGCAGGCGATCCGCGGATCTCGCGCGGTTCGCAGGCGTGGCACGGCGCATGCTTTCCTTGGAGCGCTGGGCGGCGAACATCGCCCCTTGCTTCCTTGACCGGCGAGCGCGCCGGAAAGAAGGCTTGAAGCTCTCTGCATGAGGAGATCGCGATGAAACACTCCAGCTCTGCGCTAGGAATGGTGATGTGGGTTGGGCTCCTCTCGACGGCCTGCGTGACGGCGCCCGAGGCGGAGATCGAGGTGGACGCGCCGGGGCTCGAGGTGACGGCGCTTGGACTTCCGGGCACGAACGGCGTCCCGAAGGCCGCGTGGCACGGCTGGAAGCTGACCATCGCCAGCGCGCTGATGCATCCGCTGATGAAGGAAGGCGTGATGAACCCGGACATCGTCACCGTGGGGAGGCCCGAGCTCGGGGGCAACGAGGAGCTCTTCGGGCACCTCCTCGACTGCACGGTCGGGGCGATGGATGGGACGGAGGGAATGGTGCTCGGCGCGTCGATCTGGGCGACGCAGGGGCTCGAAGAGCCGATGATCAACAGCGTGATGGAGTGCATGATCGCATTCGTCAACGACAAGAACCAGGGGGTCGACATCCTGATCTCGGGGGCAGCGTTCAACGCAACAGAGAATCACCCCGAGTTCATTCATCGCGAGGCGGTCTGGTGCGCGCGCACCGACTCCACCGTCGGCGGTGCAGTCCTCGATGTCTCTGTCGATGTCTACCCGACAGCCTCGTTCGTTTTTGGGTGCGGGATCGACGCCCGGACGGCGCTGGAGCAGCGGTACTGCAGCGCAAACGAGAAGGCCGTGGCGAACTGCGGCCTCAACTACCGCGAACGCCTCGACCTCAGCTCATGCACAATCGTGGGTGCGCCGGGACACTACGAGTGCGGGGGCAAGCCGTGCACGATGACGTGGCTGACGGACATCACGCCCGACTGGTGCCAGCGGCGGCGGCCTTCCCCTCGCATGTGAGCTCAGGGGGGTGCCCGCGCGGGCTCGCTCCCCCTCCCGGGCTGGTCAGGGCGGCGCGGGCGCCTGACCCGCGAGCCGCTGCGCCTCGGCGAGGCGCACGGCGACGGTCCGGCCGCGCTGTCACGGCAGCGTGACAGCCGATGTCCGCGCGGCGGTCACCTGTCGCGCCGCCGTCACGCCGTCGTGCCGCCTCGACGCGAAGGGCGCAGGCGCTCCGCGGATCTCGCGCCGTTCGCGAGCGTGGCACGGCGCATGCTATCTTCCTCGGAGCGCGGGGCGGCGAACACCGCCCCTTGCTTCCTTGACCGGCGAGCGCGCCGGAAAGAAGGCTTGAAACTCTCTGGATGAGGAGATCGCGATGAAACACTCCAGCTGTGCGCCAGGAATGGTGATGTGGGTTGGGCTCCTCTCGACGGCCTGCGCGACGGCGCCCGAGGCGGAGATCGAGGTGGACGCGCCGAGGATCGAGGTGACGGCGCTTGGAATGCCGGGCACGAACGGCGTCCCGAACGCCGCGTGGCACACCTGGAAGCTGACCATCGCCAACGCGCTGAAGCAGCCGCTGATGCAGGGCGACGTGATGAACCCGAACATCGTCAAGGTCGGGAAGCCCGAGCTCGGGGGCAACGAGGAGCTCTTCGGGCACCTCCTCGACTGCACGGTCGGGGCGATGGATGGGAATGAGGGAATGGTGCTCGGCGCGTCGAGCTGGGCGAAGCAGGGGCTCGATGACCAGGTGATCGCCAGCGTGATGGAGTGCGTGATCGCATTCGTCAACGACAAGACCGTGGGGGTCGACATCCTGATCGCGGGGTCAGCGTTCAACGCACAAGAGGATCACCCCGAGTTCATTCATCGCGAGGCCGTCTGGTGCGCGCACACCCGATCCATCACCGGCGGTGGAGTCATCGATGTCTCCGTCGATGTCTACCCGACAACCTTGTTCGCTCGGGGGTGCGGGATCGACGCCAAGACGGCGCTGGAGCAGCGGTACTGCAGCGAAGACGAGGAGGCCGTGGCGAACTGCGGCCTCAACTACGGCGGACTCCTCGAGCACAGCTCATGCATCAATGTGGGTGGGTCGGGACACTACGAATGCGAGGGCAAGCCGTGCACGATGACGTGGCTGACGGACAACAAGCCCGACTGGTGCCAGCCGCCGCCTTCCCCTCCCATGTGAGCTCAGGGGGTGCCCGCGCGGGCTCGCTCCCCCTCCCGGCATGGTCAGGGCGGGGCGGGCGCCTGACCCGCGAGCCGCTGCGCCTCGGCGAGGCGCACGGCGGCGGTCCGGGCGCGCAGCGGGTTGGCCTGGATCGCCGCCTCGAGGGCCGCGGCCCCGCGCCGGGCGGCTTCCCTCCGGGCGGCCGCGTCGGGCGTCGCCGCGGCGCGGAGCAGCCAGAGCTTGCCTTGCGCCACGAGCGCCCGATCGGACCGCGGGTTCATCCCGAGCGCCGCGTCCGCGTGCCGGAGCCCGTCGGCGATGTCGGCGGCGGCGTCCTGGCGGCGGTCCGCCCGGAAGGCGGCGCGGGCCTCGTGGATCTCGGCCAGCAGCGCGTAGAGCTGCGGATCGGCGCGCGGCTCGTCGAGCAGGTCGCTCAGCGAGGCGAGGGCCGCGTCGAGCCGCGCCGCGTCCAGGCGACCCCGCGCTGCGCTCCACTGGAACGCGAGGACCTCTGCCTCGGCGCGCTGCATGCGATCCGCGACGTCCCAGGGCGCCTCGGAGAGCTTGCGATCGAGCGCCTCGCGCGCGATCCGGATCGAGGGGGTCGGGTCCTCGCCTCGCGCGATCCGGACGCGCGCCTCGAGGATCGCCAGCGTCGCCCGGACCGCCTCCGGGAACGCGACAGCGTCCGGCGCCATCTCCCGCGCGCTCGCCCTGGCGCGCTCGAGCGCCGGGCCGGGATCTCCGCCGGCCTCGACAGCGTGCATGGCCAGCGCGTGGTCCAGCCAGAGCCGCCAGTAGGGGCCCCACTTCCAGGAGGGATCCTTGTGACCGATGGCGTCGATGAGCCCGTGCGTCCTCTGGACCACCTCGTCGGGCGCGCGGCCGGTACGGAGGAGGTGGTCCACCTCGTACAGGTCGAGGCCCAGCCGGGAGGTGCGCGCGTGGCCGAAGTCTGGATCGAGCGCCAGCGCGTGATCGCAGCGGGCCCGCGCGCGCTCGAATGAGCCGCCCGGATCCTGACCGCGCAGGGACAGGTAGCGGCCGCGCTCGGAGTACACCGCGCAGAGCTCGTTGAGCGCCCAGGCGAAGTCCGGCTCGCGCTGGAGCGCGGCCTCGTAGCCCTGGATGGCGCGCTCGAGGGCCTCGCCCTGCTCGCGTCCGATCAGGTTCGCGTGGTACGCCCGCGCCCGGAACACGCTGGCGGCCACGTACCGCGCCATGGTGTCGTCCGGGCTCCGCCGGAGCGCCTCCTCGGCGCGCGCGCTCGCCTCGCGGAGCGCCGCCTCCGCGTCCTCGCTGTTCTGCATCCCGATCGCGACCCACCAGGCGAAGCAGTTGTGGACCCACGCGAGCTTCATGTACGCCTCGGGGCTCCGCGGGCTCGCGGCGATCGCCCGCCCGCAGGCCTCCCGCGACCGCTCGAAGCTCGGGCGCATCGAGTCGCCGTGCATGCCGGCGGCGTTCATGAGCTGGGCCCAGAGCTCGCACGCGGCGACATGGACCGAGGGGTCGGATCGGCCGTGATCCGCGGCGATCCGGTACGCCTCGGCGGCGCGATCGAAGGGGCCCTTCATCTTCTCGAAGTCGAAGGCAGCGGCGTCGTGGCGGTGGCGGCTCCCCATCGTGAAGAGCACGTCGCCCTCCAGCTTCTTCGCCTCGTGCAGCCAGGGCGCCCCCGCGAACGCTTCCCGGGCCTTCTCCAGCGCCTCCTCGTGCCGCCCCTCGGCGAACGCGAGCAGCCCCTCCACGTACGCGGGCGCCTCGATGGCGCCGCCGAGCGCCGCGCGCAGGTGCTGGACCGCCGGCGCCTTGTACTCGGCCTCCAGCGCCGCGATCCGGGCCTCGCGCTGCGCCTTGTCCTGGATGCGGCGGGTCTCCTCCAGGCCGTGGCGGTAGAGCTCGGACAGCGCCACCCCGGCGGCGTAGTCGAGCCCCGGCGACCGATACCCGGCACGCTCGGCCTCCCGGAGGTGGTCGAGCGCGGCGCGCGGCTCCTGGAGCGCGAGCAGGCCGCGGCCGATCGCGTACTCGCCGGGGCCGCGGCCGATCTCGCCCGCGGTCGCCATCCGGGCCTCGACGGCCGCGAGCCGGGCGCGGACCACGTCGCGCTCGCGCTCGACGTCGTGGAGCGGCATCCCGTGGGCGCCGCGGAGGAAGAGCTCCATCTCCTTCACTGTCTCGCCGAGCTCACGCGCGAGGGTCGCCTGCTCCGCGGCGGCGCGCCGGCTCCGGACGAACAGGCCGACGACGACGAGCGCCGCGACGACAAGCGCGGCCGCGCCCGCGACCGCCGCCCGGTGCCGCCGCGCCTGCCGGGCGAGGCGGCGCGCGAGGGAGGCGCGCCGCGCGAGCACGGGATCGCCGTCGAGGAAGCGCTGCAGGTCCTCGCCGAGCGCCCGCGCCGACTCGTAGCGGGCGCCGGGCTCCTTCTCCAGGCAGCGCGCCACAACCGCCTCGAGGTCCTGCGGGACGTCGCTGTCCAGGGCCCGCAGCGGCGGCGCGTCGGCCTCCAGCACCTGGCGGAGGACGTCCATGACCGAGCCCCCCACGAACGGCGGGCGGCCGGCGAGCAGCGCGAAGAGGGTCGCGCCCAGGCCGTGGACGTCGGTCCGCCGGTCGAGCGCGCGCACCCTGCCGGCCGCCTGCTCGGGGGCCATGTACGCGGGGGTCCCGAGGACGGCGCCCGTGAGGGTCGCGCCGCCCTCGCCGGCGTCGCGCGCGATGCCGAAGTCCATGAGGTAGGGGCGGTGCGACCCGTCCTCGCCGCGCTCCAGGAGGATGTTGCTCGGCTTGACGTCGCGGTGCACGAGGCCGATCCGGTGCGCCTCGTGGAGCGCGGCGGCGATGGTCCGGGCGACGCGCACCTTCTCCTCGAGCGTGAGGTCGTCCCGGGCCTCCTGGAGGGAGCGGCCCTCGATGTAGCGCATCACGATGAACGGCACGCGATCGGCGACGCCGGCCTCGAAGACCTCGCAGACGTTCTCGTGGCGGAGCCGCGCCTGCGACCGGGCCTCGCGCAGGAACGTCCCGTCGACGTGCGCGCCCGCCAGGACGAGCTTGATGGCCACGCGCCGGCCGAGCCGGAGATCGCGGGCCCTGTAGACGACGCCCATGCCGCCCCGGCCGAGGAGGTGGAAGTCCTCGAAGCGGGCGTGGAGCGAGGGCGGGATCGGCGAGGGCTCCTCCGGCGCGGCGGCGGGGCCGGAGGCGCCCTCGCCGAGGCGGAGGTCCGGGGTGGCCTCGGGCGCGGCGGCGGGGGCGTCGCCCGCCGCGCCGAGGCCGTTGCCAGGGGCGGCGGGCGTGACAGGGCCGGTGAGCGTCGCGTCGTCGCGGCCGCGCCGAGGCCCCGGCGGGGCGGCGGCGCAGGGCTCGTCGGCGTCCGCGGGCGGGATCATCGGGCGCGCAGGCCGTGGCGCTGCATCAGCCGGTGGACGAGCTGGCGGGAGACGCCCATCGCGTCGGCCGCCTGCGAGATGTTGCCGCCGTGCTGGCGGAGCTTCTCGGTGACGTAGGCGCGCTCGAGCTCCTCGAGCACCATCTCGCGCGCCTCGGGCAGCGGCAGCGCGAGGAGCCGGCGGAGGCGGGCGTCCGCGGGGGCGGCAGGCTCCGCGCCGGAGGCAGACGCGCCGGCGGGGGCGCCGGCGGGAGAGGCGCCGGCGGGGGGTGCGCCGGAGGGCGCGGCGCTCGCGGGCTCCGGGCCGGAGCTCCCGCGCGGCGCCGGCGGCCCGGCGCCGACGATCTCGTGGAGCAGCTCGGGGAACAGGACGAGGCGCGCCACGGTGTTCCGGAGCTCGCGCACGTTGCCCGGCCAGTCGTGGCCCTCCAGCAAGGCGAGCGCGCCCGCCGGCAGGTCCGCGAGCGCGCGCGGCGGCTCGCGCGCGGCCAGGAACCGCTCGACGAGGAGCGGGATGTCGTCCTTGCGCTCCCGGAGCGCGGGGACGTGGACCTCCACCACCGAGAGCCGGAAGTAGAGGTCGGCCCGGAACGAGCCGTCCTGGGCCTTCGCGCGCAGGTTCCGGTGCGTGGCCGCCACGATCCGCGCGTCGAAGGGGACCCACTCGTTCGACCCGAGCCGCCGGATCTGCCGCCCCTCGATCGCGCGGAGGAGCTTCGGCTGGAGATCGAGCGGGAGCTCGCCGATCTCGTCGATGAACAGCGTGCCGCCGCTCGCCTGCTCGAGCAGCCCCGGCCGCGCCCCCGCCGCGCCCGTGAACGCGCCCCGGACGTGGCCGAAGAGCTCGCTCTCGACGAGGCTCGGGGCGACGGCGCCGCAGTCCACGACAACGAAGGGGCCGTCCTTGCGGCGGCTCCGGGCGTGGATCGCGCGCGCCAGGACCTCCTTGCCGGTGCCGGACTCGCCGAGCAGGAGCAGCGTCTCGTCCGTCGGCGCCGCGCGCTCCAGCTTCGCGAAGAGCGCGCGCATGGTCAGGCTCCGGCCCGCCGCGTCGCCGAACGCGTCGGCGGCGGAGAGCGGCAGGACGGACGGCGGGCCCGCGGCGCCGACGACGAGCTCGGAGCTGCCCACCGTGGCGGGGACGCCCGGCGGGAGGAAGGCCTCGACGATGCGGATGTCGCGGACCTGCGTGCCGTTCTTGCTGCCGAGATCGCGGAGGAGCACGCCGCGCTCGGTCATCCGGATCTCGCAGTGCCGCCGCGAGGCGCGGGGATCGGCGAGGACCAGATCGCAGTCGGCGCCCGCGCCGACGATGAGCGGGCGCAGATCGAGCGGCGCGGCGAGCGTGCGCCCGTCCGGGAGGGTGACCGTCACGGTGACGGCCGGGAGCCGCAGGGCGCGGCCCTGATCGAAGCTCGTGAGCGTGCAGGTCGCCCCGGGATCCTCGCCCATGAGCGCCATGGTGCCCCTGAGGGGGTGCGCGTCAACCCGGAACCGGCGCGCCCGCGGGAGCGCGGACCGCTGGCGCGCTGCCCCTGGGATCCATGGTTGGATCGGCTGTAACGCCGCCGTGACAGCGGCCGTCATGCGCGCGTGACGGGTGTCCCGGCGAGGTGTCATCGCGCGGCGACGCAGCGGCGACGCGCTCGCGGGAGACCCCGGAATCGGCCTGAGAGCGCGGCGATCCGCGCCGTCCGGGCGCGGCACACGCGTTGCGATGTGCCCCCTCGAACGCGACGAAACGCGGATCGAGGAGGATGCGGACATGACATCTCGTGACAGCGGCGCAGACACGGTGGAGCAGCGGGCGATCTTCGGGGCGCGGCGCGGGGCGAGGCTCGGGCTCGTCGCGCTGGCCGCGCTGGCGAGCGCCGTCTGCGTGAGCCGCCCGGCGGCCGCTGTGCTCGCCGAGCCGGGGCTGCGCGAGATCCCGCTCGACCCCACCGGCGCGATGTTCCACGCCGAGGTGATCGGCGACGAGCACTTCGACTACCTCCGGATGCGGGACGGCACCGTCGTGGTGCTCAACGACCTCTCGGGCGACTACGAGGTCGCCGAGCTCGGCTCGGACGCGCGCGGCGCCCCTGCCCTCGTGCCCTCGGGCGTGCTGGTCCGCGATCTCCGCGCGCTGGGCGGCCCCGTGGATCCGGCGCTGCTCGCGCGCATCGACGAGGAGGCGCTCGACGACCTCTGGGAGGCGGCGATCGCGCGTTCCCCGGGCGCGCGGTCGTTCGCGGCCCCGCCCGCGAGCACCGGGGTGCGGCGCCCGCTGCTCACGATCCTGCTGGAGTTCACGCAGGGCGGCGGGATCACCGCGCCGGGGGCGTTCACCGGCGGCTTCGTGACCGACATCGCGACATGGAAGGACACCCTGTACGGGAGCCTCCCTGGCTCGGTGAACCACTACTACGCCGACATGTCGCGCGGGAAGTTCTCGTTCATCCGCGCGCGGGAGACGCACGGCACGGCCAACGACGGCATCGTCCGGATCAAGCTGCCGTTCGCGCACCCGAACAGCAAGAAGGACTTCGCGCTCCTCCAGCCCTACTTGAAGGAGGCGCTTGTGATGGCGAATCCGTTCGTCAACTTCGCCTCGTTCGACGCCAACGGCGACGGCAAGGTCCGCGGCGACGAGCTCAACGTGCTCTTCGTCGTGGCCGGCTACGAGACATCGAACACCGGCAAGACGCCCTCGGTCTGGGCCCACGCGACAGGCTTTGACGACCCGATCACCCTCGACGGCAAGGTCCTCGGCGGCTACGCGGTGATCGGCGAGCGCCAGGTCCACAAGATCCGCGGCGTGCCCACCACGATGCCGGCCACCGTGGGCGTCATCGTCCACGAGCTCGGGCACTCGGCGATCGGCCTGCCGGATCTCTACAAGGGCCCGACCCCGGTCGGGGCGTGGTGCGTGATGGCGAGCGGGAGCTGGGGCACGACGACCGGATCGCCCGCCGGCTCGACGCCCGTGGCCATGGGCGCGTGGAGCCGGCTCAAGGCCGGGTTCCTGGCGCCGACCGTGATCCAGCCGGGGGCGCCGGCGCAGGACATTCCGATCGTGCAGTCGGCCGGCGCGGAGCTCTTCGGGCAGAGCGTGGCTCCGACGATCTACAAGATCGAGACGTCGGATCCGGACCAGTACTTCCTTGTCGAGAACCGGCAGAACGAGGGATACGACCGAGGGCTGCAGAAGTGGATCGGGTTCGGGGAGGTCTCCGGCGGCGTGGGGATTTACCGGATCGACGAGGCCAGGTCGGCGAGCCAAGGGAAGGTCGCTTTCATGGCGAGCAACCCGGGCGCGCCGAGCACCGTGGCGAACCTCTACAACCTGGAGGGCGAGCGGACGTTCACGCCGTTCACGGATCCGAGCAGCGACGACGGGGACGGGATGTTCACGGGGCTCTCGATCACGGGGTTCAACGAAGCCGGGCCGATCATGCTGGCGCACGTGAGTTACGGGCCGTTCGGTTGCAACGAGATCACCGCGTCGGTGGCGGAGCACGAGATCCACGGCCGGGCGCAGAAGCAGGTCCTCGACGTCGGCGACGAGCAGCTCTTCCTTGGATACCGCACCACCGGGGCGCTCGAGGGGCTGGGGGTCGACAAGGACGAGGTCGTGACGCTCCACGTGGAGGCGCCGGGGATGTGGAGCGTGGGGGGGTGCGACTGAGGGGGTGTGTCGGGGTGGCTGGAGCGAGCTCCAGGGCCACGCGGGACCTGTGTCGGCGTGGGTGGCGGCAGGGCGGTTGTCACGCGCCCGCCGTCGCTGCATCGCTCACCAGGGACCTCGCCCGAGAAGTCGAAGAAGCGGACCTCCGGGGTGAAGAAGGATGCCTTGTCCGGCCCGCGTGCCGCTGATTCCTCCTTCATATCTCCTCCGCGCCCACGGCCTCGTCCGGCTGCGCTGCTCCAGCGTAGCAGGTGCGCGCTCGCGCCGTCTGTACCGGTCCCGCGGCTGGTACAGTGCCTTCGATCGGCGCGGCCCCTGTGCCTTCACCGGCGAACGCCGCCTGCCTACGCTCCGGGCCACACCTGACCGGAGCGACCCGCGATGACCGAGCTGCTGCCCCTGGCGACCTATTGCTTCGTGATGTCCAGCACCCCGGGGCCGAACAACATGATGCTAACGACCTCGGGCGCCAACTTCGGCTACCGCGGCTCGCTGCCGCATGTCCTCGGCATCAGCGTGGGCGGCGCGGTCCAGACCTTCGTCGCCTGCCTCGGCCTGGGCGCGCTGTTCACGGCCTATCCGGTGCTGCACGGCGTGCTGCGCGTGACCGGCGCGCTGTACCTGCTGGTGCTGGCGTGGAAGCTCACCGGCGGCGTCGCGATGAAGGGCGCCGAGGTGCCGCGGCCGCTGTCGTTCGCGCAGGGGGCGCTGTTCCAGGCCGTCAACCCGAAGAGCTGGGTCAAGGCGGTCACGCTGGCCTCGGTGTTCATGCCGGCGGGCATGGCCCTGGTGAGCGGCGCGCTGCTCGTGTCGGCCATCGGCCTCGTCATCACCTTTCCGTGCATCTCGGCGTGGGCGCTGTTCGGCGTGGCGATCCGGCGTCTTCTGACCGACCCGCGACGGCAGCGGGTGTTCAATGGCATGATGGCCGCCGCGCTGGCGGTGCTGGCGCTCCTGTTCCTGCGCTGACCCATGTTCTCGCTCGACCGCGACTCCACCGTTCCCCTGGCCGACCAGATCGAGGCGCGGCTGCGCGCGCTGATCGAGGGCGCGCAGTTGCCGCCGGGCGCGCGGCTGACGTCGATCCGCCAGCTCGCAGGCCAGCTCGGCGTGAGCCCCAACACCGTGGTGGCGGCCTACGATCGCCTGGTGGCGGCCGGGCTGCTCGAGTCGCGCGGCACGGCCGGGTTCTTCGTGTGCGAGGCGGCCGCGGCCATGCCCGACGAGGCGTGGCTCGAGGCCGGAGAGCAGCAGGAGCCTGTGTGGCTGGCGCAGCAGGCCAACGACCAGCGCGCCGGCGTGCTGCTGGCCAGCAGCGGCGCGTTGCCGGCGACCTGGCTGAGCGACGCCATCCCGGCGACGGTGCTTCAGCGCGCGCTCGCCCGCAACGAAGCCGGGATGGCGGCGCGCATCCCGCCGCAGGGGCTGCCCGAGCTGCGCGAGCGCATCGCGATGCTGATGCGCGCGCAGGGCATCGCGGCCGATGCGGGGCGGCTGATGACCACGTGGGGCGGGACGCATGCGATCGACATGATCTGCCGCGCCTTTCTTCAGCCGGGCGACGCGGTGCTGGTGGAAAACCCGGGGTATTTCCTGATGTTCGGGCGTCTGCGGCAGGCGGGCTGCCGCATCGTGCCGGTGGCGCGGAGGCCGGACGGCGTGGATCCGGGGGCGCTGGAGGCCGCGTGCCGCGAGCACCGGCCCAAGCTGATGTTCCTCCAGAGCGTGCTGCACAACCCGACCGGCTGGGGATCGAGCGCCGCCAACCTGCACCGGGTGCTGACGATCGCGCACCAGCACGGGGTGCTGATCGCCGAGGACGACGTGCACGGTCACTTCCACCCCGGGCATCCGACGCGGCTGGCGCAGCTCTCGGGGCTGGATGGGGTCGTCTATTACTCGAGCTTCTGCAAGGCGCTGAGCCCTGCGCTGCGGCTGGGCTACATCGCGGCGGAGCCAGGGCGGCTGAAGCCGCTGCTGCGCGAGAAGATCTACTCGGTGCTGACCACCGGCGCGCTGAACGAGCTCGTGCTGCTGGAGGTGCTGTCGGCAGGCAGGTGGAGAAAGCACATCGACAGGCTGCAGCAGAAGCTCGGGGTGGCGCGGAACGCAGCGGCGCGGCGGCTGCGAGAGGCGGGCGTGCAGCTCGACCATCCGGGTGAAGGCGGGTTGTTCCTCTGGGGAACGGTGCCGCGCGGGGTGGACGTGGACGAGCTCGTGAAGGACGCGTATCTCAACAAGATCCTGCTGGCGCGGGGGGCGACGTTCCTGGCGGACGGGGCGACGGATCCGCATCTACGGTTCAACGTGGTGTTCAGCCAGCATGTGAGGGTGGCGGAGTACCTGGCGGAGCGGTTTGCGGCCGTGGCGAGCGCGCGGGGAGCGATGGCGAGGGCGGAGGCGGGGGTGTAGCGCGCGCCCGACTCGGGCCGATGGGACCACGAGGACCCGCTCAACGGGGTGTCTCCTGGACCAGATACAGCGTGGCCACCCAGCCGACGCGCCCGCTCGCGACGACCTCGGCCTCGGCCCACGCGAGCTGCTCGGCGATGCGGGTGCGGCCGGTGAGGCGCAGGGCCGTGCCGTCGGGCAGCGGGAGCCTGTCGCTCCCCGTCGACGGCGCCGCGCGCAGGTGCGCGCCGGTGCCCCCGGTATTGCCGATGATCGCGCGCGGCGCGATCACGGCGCAGGGCCGCGGGCGCGGCGCCGGCGAAGCGCCCGGGGTCGCGAGCAGCCTCGATGTGACGAGGACGCCAGCCGCGCAGGCGCCGGCCGCGGCGATCGACGCGACCGAGGTGAAGACCCCCGTCCCCCGCGGGAGCCATGCGCGCGCCGGCCCGGAACCAGCCCCAACCTCGGTCGCCCTCGCCCCAACCTCGGTCGCCCTCACCCCAACCTCGGTCGCCCTCACCCCAACCTCGGTCGCCCTCCCCGCCGCCTCCTCGACCACCCGCGCCACCGCGGTCCTGCCGAGCCCGAGCCCCGCCCCCGCCCGGTCGAGCCACGCCCGCTCCGCCGCGCTCAGCGCGCCGTCCCGCAAGCGCCCGCGCGCGTGCAGGCCGAGCCAGCGGATCCGCTCGGCCTCGGGCGCCACCGCCGGATCGCGGACCCGCGCGATCGCGCGCTGGAACCCCTGCTCCGCCGGGAACAGATCGATCCCTGTGCGCTGCCGGCGCTCGCACCACGGGCAACGCGGGAGCCTCTTGTCGTGGAGGTGCGCCGGGCTGCTGGCGCAGCGGACCATCTCGCGCTTCGCGCGCAGCAGCGCGGCGCGCCACGCCGCCGCGCCGGGGCGTTCGGCCGGCGTGACGTGGCCAGGGCCGAAGCAGCGGATGAAGAGCGCCTGCAGGCCAGGGTGGAGCGTCGCGAACGGGATCGCGCCCGCGGCGGGGCGGACGCCCGTCACGCCGGGCACGAAGGGGCAGAGGCCCAGGCGGATCCGCGCCGGGATGCGCTCGGCGTCGCGGGCGCCACCCGGCGCGAGCTCGCCCTCGAACGGGTGCGCCCCGCCGAGGAGGAGCTGGTGAATCAGCACGGCGAGGGCGAACGCGTCGGACGCGGGGGTGCGGGCTGCGCGGCCGGGCTCGACGCCGCAGAGCTCCGGCGCGGTGTACTCCGGCGTGAGCACCGGGCAACCGTGCATCTGCCCTGCCGCAGGATCACGGATCTGGAACGAGTCGGCGTCCACCAGGGCGACGCGCCCGGCGAGCGGAGAGACGAGGATGTTCTGCGGCTTCAGGTCGCCGACGCAGTGGCCGGCGCGGTGGACGCCCTCGACGAGGCGCGCGAGCCTGGCCGCGAGCAGGCAGAGGTCCCGCTGGGTGAGCCACCCGGCGATCTGCATGCGCTCGTCGGGCACCAGGCAGCGGTGGAGCTCGATCGCGCCGCGCTGCAGGGGCATCAGGAACCCCGCGAACGCCCCGCGCCCCTCGGCCTCGGTCAGCGGCGCGACGGGCCAGGCGAGCGCGCGGCGGAGGAGCCAGGACGGCCGGCGCTCCAGCATCACGCGCAGCTTCCGCTCGCGTTCCTCGGCCCTGCCGGGGCGGTAGATCTTGGCGCAGAGCGCCCGGCGCCCTCGGACGGCGAAGACGGATCCCTCGCCGCCCGCGCCGAGCTCCTCGCCGAGCTCGACGACCCTCCCCGCGGGATCCCGGTACGCCTTCGCGCTCATCCGCGCTCACGGCGGCGCGCGCAGCAGCGCGACGGCGAGGGTCTTGTCGTCCCCGGAGCTCCGCCGCAGCGGCTCCGCGTCGAGCAGCCGCGCCACCTCGCGCCCGGCGGCGCCCGCGTCGGTGACCTCGGCCGCGTAGTCGAGGAGCGGGGCGCAGAAGGGCGCGAAGGGCGCGAGGGCGCGGCCCCGCACGAGCGCGGCGCCCTCGCAGCCGTCGGTGAAGGCGCAGAGCGCGTCGACGCCCTCGTGGAGGTCCACGCGCAGGCGCGCCTCCCACGAGGGCGAGGAGACGAACCAGGTCTCGTTCGCGTATTCACCGCGATCGGGCGCGCTCAGGACCACGAGCTGCCCGTCGCCGCGGCGGCGCCCGACCACGGCCCCGTCGCCGAGGTGCGCGACGGCGACGGCGTCGCCCCACGCGGCGGCCGCCACCAGCGTGCAGGCGAGATCCGCGGGCGCGAGCGCGCGCGCCTCGGCCTCGCGGAGGAGCGCCTGCCGGCCGGCCGCGCAGGCGGCGCGCACCGCGTCGCGGAGGGGCTGGGGACCGGCCGGCGCGAGCTCGCGCAGCGCCTCGACGACCGCGGCCGAGACCGCGGCGGCGCCGATCTCCGAATGCGCGGCGGATCCGGCGCCGTCGCACAGGCACAGGCCGACCCGGCGCCCGCCGGCGGGGCCCGACGCCCACGCGTCCTGGCAGGGCGAGCCCTCCTGCTCGTGCTGCGGCCCGCGCACCGACGCGCCGAACACGAGCCACCCCGTCACGACGGCAGCGCCCCCCACCCGCGCGGCCCTGTGGGATCCTCGAGCGGGACCTCCTCGCCGGGCCGGGAGCGGCTCCGCGCCTGGAGGCTCCTGCTGAGCCATTGAAACATGGTGTCCCACTGCGCCTCCTTGAGCCGGAGCGGCGCGCGATCGGGCGAGAGCTCC
Organism: Sorangium sp. So ce176; assembly: GCF_051519835.1. Taxonomy (NCBI): domain Bacteria; kingdom Pseudomonadati; phylum Myxococcota; order Polyangiales; family Polyangiaceae; genus Sorangium; species Sorangium sp. So ce176. The sequence continues at coordinate 4,314,812 of NZ_CP150371.1, read as the reverse complement.
TTGAGGCGCTGGAAGCTGGCGGTCTTCGTGCCGACCGCGAGGAGGACGAGCCGCCTTTCGCGCTCGGCCTCTCGGACGCGGCGGACCGCCGCCGGCCAGCGGGCGGTGTCGGTGGGCTCGCCGTCGGTGAGCAGGAAGATGAGCGGGCGGTAGTAATCGAGGCCGCTCTCGCGGTAGGCGCGCTTCTTGGCCTCCAGGAGCTCGAGGGCCTGCTCGATCGCGGCGGCCATGGGCGTATCGCCGGCCGCGGCGAGCGCGGGGGGCTCGAAGACGGCGGCCTCGCCGAAATCGCCGTGGACCGTGACCTTGCCGCCGAAGGTCACGACCGCCAGCTCGACGCGGTTGCGGGCGACGGTGTCCCGCGCGAGCGCGGCGCGGAGGCCGTCGAGGCCGGCGGCGAGGTCCGGGAGATCGGCTGTCATGGATCCCGAGGTGTCGACGAGCAGGACCAGCGGCTGGCGGGGCTCGCGGTTGTTGTCATTGACCCGGACTCGGTCGACAAGGGACGGAGGCATGCCCGGAATGGAAGGGCAGGCGGCCGCGGAGGGGCAAGAAAGCGGCAGGGCTGCAAGTCGGCCGCGAAGTTCCCCCTCCGCACCAGCCCGTGATATCGGGGCGGACCGACGCAAACAACGGTCGAGGGGACAGGACGCCGCATGCCGACCATCTCCGTTCTGTCGTGGAACGCCTATGGCGGGAACATCACCGACCTCGCCACCGCGATCACGTCTTGCAACATCGACATCGCCGTGATCCAGGAGGCAGCGCGGCAGGCCAACGCGCCGTTCTACGCTCCCCTCAACGCCCTCGCCCCGGGCTACGGGGTCCTCCCCGCGATCGCCGAGAACCGGACGTGGCACACACCCACGGGCGCCAACATCCACCCCGATCCCTCGCTGCTCCGCGCCTACGCCGTCGTCTACAACACCGCGACCATCGGCGCCCCCGGCGCGCCGCCCGGGGGCGCTCCCGTCGCGGCGCTCGTGGACTACACCACGCAGTACGCTTGCCCGAACTCCGCATTCCAGGCCGGCCTCGATGGGTTCAGCCAGCGACCGCCGCTCCGCGTGAGGTTCTCCCACGCAGGGAACACCTGCGTGCTCTACACCTGGCACGCGCCGCTCCTGCACCGCAATGGGCAGGGGATCCGGATGTTCGACGGGTGCCCCAGGCTCGCGCAGGACGTCGCGAGCGGTAACCTCGTCGTCATCGGCGGGGATATGAACAACATGAACATCTCCGCGGCGCGCTTCGCGGCATTCGATGGGCTGCAGGACGGCTACGACCACGTGTTCGCCGCCAACATCACCGGCATCCAGGACACCCGGCTGGTCCCGGGAACGACGCTCGTGCAGATCGGGCATCTCAACGCGCTCCACGCCGCCCCGCACTGGGCCGTGCCCGCGACGCTCACCTACTGACCGCCCTCGGGCCCCGAGTACGGCACGCGCTTCCACCGCCGCGGCCCGGTCGCCTCCACCATCTCGTAGCGGATCCCCGCGATCGAGCTGCCCTGGATGAGGACGGCCGTGCCGTCCCGCCGGACGCCCCTCCCCTCGAAGAGGCCATCTTGGCCGATGCTGTAGGACGCCTCGACAGGCAGCTCGTAGGGGTCGTCCTCCCCGTCTGTCCGCTCGAGCTGCCTCGAGCGGCTCAACCTCACGAGCTCTTCGCGCTTCATGCGACGTCGCTCCGACAGCCGCTCACTGCGCTTCTTCCGCGATTCCCCCGGCTTCGTCGTCGTCTTGAAGCCCTCACGCCTGTCCTTCAGGCGCCCAAAGACACGCGAGGAGAAGCCGCGCGAGGGACCGGAGTCGAGGGGCTCGAAGGTCGGGGGTTGAACCACGAACGAGTCGACGAGCATCGCGGGCTGCCCCACACGTCCCCGCGCCTCTGCGACGCCCGGTCCGCGCGACGCGTGCGCCCCCGTTGGCGCGCCGCGCGACGCGTGCGGCGCCGCGGACTTCGCCGGGTGCGGCGCCTGCGCACCGGCCGCGCGGCGCTGCACGGTCGCCGGGTGCGGCGGCTTCGCGCCCGGCCCCTCGGCGCGCTGCGCGGTCGCCGGGTGCGGCGCCTGCGCACCGGCCGCGCGGCGCTGCGCGGTCGCCGGGTGCGGCGGCTTCGCGCCCGGCCCCTCGGCGCGCTGCACGGTCGCCGGGTGCGGCGGCTTCGCGCCCGGCCCCTCGGCGCGCTGCACGGTCGCCGGGTGCGGCGGCTTCGCGCCCGGCCCCTCGGCGCGCTGCGCGGTCGCCGGGTGCGGCGGCTTCGCGGTCCCGGCCGTGGCCGGATGAGGAGGGCGTCGAGGCGTCACGTCGGAGCGGGGACGAGCGTGCGCCGGCGCGGCTCGCTCGGCCAATAATCCGGATCACGCAGGGCGGCGCGCCGCGCGCGGCCCGCAGCGTGAACAGGCACCCAGCTTCGCCTCACAAGACCTGCGAGCCGGCATCGCCTGCATCGATGAGGCGCTGGCCCGCCGTGGGTCGCGCGCTCCGAGAGCGGGGCTCTCGCTACCGCCCCTCGCTCCGCTGCCGGCACAGCCCCGTCGCCCCCTTCGGCGCGCTGCCGCTCGTCCAGCACATCCGGCTGCGACCCAGCCGGATCTCCACCTCCGGCGGCAGCTCCTCCGGCAGGAGCAGGCGCCACGCCTCGTCCTCCGGCTGCTTGAACAGCGCGTAGATCGCCACCCGCCCCTTCTCCGGCAGGGGCACCATGAGCACCTGCCTCACCCCCGGGAGCACCGCCAGCGCGCTCAGGACCGACTCGTCCGGGGCCATGGCCATGCTCGCCACGTCATCGTACGACTCCGTCGAGAAGGCCTTGCCGTCGACAGCGCGGGCGAGCACGTAGCACGAGCGGGCGTCGTTCATATCGGCCGCGGGGGCGATGGTGAGGCGGAGCTCCCGGGTCGAGCCGCCGCAACCCGGGAGCGCGAGCGCCACCCCGAGGAACATCAGAACCGCGACGCGCATGGGGCGCCCATCTTCCCGCGCCGGGTGCCGCGCGGGCAACTACTCAGCCTCGGTAGTCGTAGCCGACGAGGCTCTGGAACCGCTCGTAGCTCCAGCCGCGCTTCTGGACGGTCTTGCTCTTGCTCTCATACTTGCGGATGCGCTCCACCATGGCGTCGCCGGCGGTGCTGATCCCCTCCGGGTCGAGATCGAGCTCGTCGAGCTCCTTCGCCACGGCCTGGACGGGCGTGAGGCCGCCCCTCGCGGTCGTCGTCCACTCCTTGAGCTTGTCGTGGACACGAGCGCTCACGGGCTGCTTGAACTTCGGGAAGACGGACAGGTAATTCCGCCCGTTGGTGTTCTTCTCGGGCATGGCGAGGCCGTTGTCGATCTTCTTCATGCCGAGCGTGTATTTGCCCATCTCGTCGACAGGCTTCTTCAGCAGATCCTTCACCGCCAGCGGCGTCTCCGCGGAGACGCCCGGCCCCCCCTTGACGTACACCGCGCAATTGCCGCCGTGCGCGTCATTGTCGTGGGTGAGCCAGTTCAGGAGCATCATGTCGGCGAAGTCGGCCTCGTCGAGCATCCCGTCGATGAGCTTGGTGGCCGAGTCGGCCGCCTCGTGGATGGGCGCGCCTCCCTGGCGGAGCTTGGTGACCAGCTCGTCGCGGAGCTCGCCGACGCCCATGATCCCGGGGAGGAACTGCTGGGCGGAGCAGAGCTTCGGCCCTTTCGTGCTGAAGACGCCCGACCCGTCGAAGATGGTCGCCACCGTGCCAGGGACGAGGTGGCCCAGCCCGAGGCGGTTCGCCACGTGGTGGGTCGCCACCTCCCGCTGTACCGCCGTGTGCACCGGGATCCCGGCGTGGAGGCGATTGCCGTCGTAGCCGAACCCTTTGCGGTTGTTCGGGCACATCAGATCTTCGTCGCCCGGCTTCACGACCCAGCCCGTCTTCCCGCCCGCCTTCAGGAAGTACGCTCCTCCATCACCGCCGGAGATCGCCGAGAGCTTGGCGCCGCCGCCTCGAAAGGTCGCCAGTTGCTTGTAGATGGGCTTCAGGCTCTCGCGCTGGCCGAGCGCCTTCACCTTCGGGCGCCACGCCTCGAAGATCGATCGCGTCAGGCGTTCGCCGGGAGACAGCGTGACGTCGCGGGCCGGCAGGAGATCGACGAGATCGGAGGAGCCGATCGGCGAGGTCGAGGACCGCGGCGGCACGGGCAACAGGCCGCCGATCATGCCGGGGGTGCGCACCAGCGGAGGAGGCCGGACCGGGCACACGTCCGTGCCGCCGTGCACCGGAACGAGCGCGGTGGTGTTGGAGTAGCCTCCGGGGCTCGACGGGAGCTTCTGGGGAGAGCGCCGCGCGGGCTGGCGCGACTGGTGGTCCTCGATGGATCGCGCCTCCGCGGCGCTGATGAGGGAAGCCGAGAGGAGCAACAGCGCCGCCCAGACGGGGAGGTTCACGATGGGCCCGTCCAGCAAGGAGGGGTCGACCTTCCCTGCAAGGTAAGCCCGCTGCTGGCGATCGATGTGCTTCACCACGCTCACGTGCCGCGATCGCTCCGCCTTCGTCTTCGCCTTCTTGGAGTCGAGGAACCCCCGGTTGCGTTGACCCTTGCGGTACGGCTGGAGAGCATCCCCGGCCGCGGGCTCCTGCTGCGCCACCGTCGCAGGGTGCGGCGCTCTCGGGGCCGTGCCGCCGATGGCGGCCCTGGGCTGCGCCACCGTCGCAGGGTGCGGCGCTCTCGGGGCCGTGCCGCCGATGGCGGCCCTGGGCTGCGCCACCGTCGCAGGGTGCGGCGCTCTCGGGGCCGTGCCGCCGATGGCGGCCCTGGGCTGCGCCACCGTCGCAGGGTGCGGCGCGCGCGCGTTCGGGGGCGGAGCAGGCGGTCGACGGTTGATGGACATACGGCTCCCGGCGACCCGGCGCGGTCCACCTTCCTATCCGCGCTCGCCGCCCCCGGCAAACAAACACCGGGGCGCGCCGGCCCCGCAGCCGCCGCCTGGCGAGGGTGGCACCGTGCCCGCGCGCCGAGAAAGGCGCTTCGCCTCGCTGCCGGGTTGCATCCCCCGGATCGTGCCGAGATGGCCCTGAATCCGAGGCAGGGGGCGTGAGGAACTAGGTGCCCGTCCCGAGGTCATGGCAACCTGTCCGCCTCTCACGGAGACACGACAGCGATGACCCGGAGGACGCATCGACCGAAGCATTCCGCAGCGACGGCGCGCGCCCCTCACGCCGCCACGGTCGCGCAGCCGTCACGCGCCCCTCACGCCGCCACGGTCGCGCAGCCGTCGCGCGCCCCGCACGCCGCCACCGTGGCGCAGCCGTCGCGCGCCCCTCACGCCGCCACGATCGCGCAGCCGCGCTCCACCCCTGGAGCCTGGCCGCGCGGCGCGCCGGTCCTCCGCACCGCTCAACGTGCGCAGAAGAAGGACCCCATCCTCGAGGAGCTCGAGGCGCGGCTGCTCGCGCCGGTCGATCACGACGCCATCCTGGCGCTCGCCCCGGAGACGCTCTCGAAGCAGGTCCGCGACGAGGGGATCTGCGGCGCGCTCAACGCGGCCTTCGTGAACATGGTCCTCTCGTTCCACGTCGTCGGCAAGTCGTTCCCGAAGAAGAACGATTACACAGAGTTCTTCTCGGTCGACAACAAGGATTGGCTGCAACGCGTGGCCATCAACCAGCAACGCTTCAGGAAGGCGGTGTTGAAGGACATCGATACCGGGTATGCCGTGCTGTTCGACGCGTACGCGCTGGTCAACCTGGGAGAGCCGGATTCGCTCCAGAACAGCCTGCTCGGCGTCGACGGCGCGGCCATCCTCGTCGCCTTCGAGTTCCGGGACAGCGAGGGTCCCGGCGGCCATGGGATGGCGGCCGTGCGCACGCCGGCGGGCGTCGTGGCCTTCGATCCGAACGAGGGAGTGTTCTTGATTCCCACGAGCTCGTGGGCGCAATGGGTGAAGACGAACCTGCTGTCGGGCTACGGGAAGATCGTGCGCATGACCCTGTATCTCCTGCGCATGAAGCGATTCGACGAGCTCTAGCGCCCCCCCAGCCCCTGTCGAGCCCCGCTCGGGCCGACCGCGGAGGCCGACGCTGCGCGTCGTGGGCGCGCCGCGGCAGACCTGAGCGCCCGCGTCACCAGAACTTCCCGGCGCCCCTCATGGGAACATGGCGCCCGCAACGTCGCCCCTGCTGATTCGCGCGCCTGCTGACCGGTTCGGCGTTGGCAGGACCTGCCGTGGGCGGGGTGGCACCATCAACACAGGCTCGGCTCGACGCATCCGACACGGGTGCATGGCGCGTCTGGGCTGCATCCGCGCGTCACGGGAGGTCCTTCAACGCCCAACCCCGGATCGTCTCGGGGTTCTTCTTTGGAAGCTGCTCGCGGAGCCAGTTGACAAACGTCTCTCGGCGCTCCTCCTTGGTCCCGCCGCGATTGTTCGCGATCCTGACCGCCGTCTTCCGGAGCTCGAAGACGTTCGGCCCAGGCGAGGTAGCCGCTGTGGCTTTCCTCCTGACCGGCGGCACACCGCTTCGGTTCGTCGGAGCCGTCTCCGCCTGCTCGAGGCGCGCGCTCAGCAGATCCTGATCGCCGGTGCCCCTCTTGCCTCTGACCCCCTCGCCGCCGCCGCCCCGTTTGCCGCCCGCATGAAGATGCGTATTGGGGATTGTAACGTCGAGCCGGAGCGCTTTATCGATGTTCTCGCGTGCGTCCAGGGCCCTCTTCGGATCCCCTCCATACCCCACGACTCTGGCTTGCCGTCTCGCGGCGTCATTCTGTTTCTTGTCCCAGATCTCCTTGTTGGACCGCTTCTTGTTTGCCTGCAGCGCGACGGTCGCCGCGTGCGGCGTCACCACGATCGCCGGATGGGGCGGCAGCCTCTCGGGCGACGGCGCCGACGGCTTCTGCTGCACAACGGTCGCCGCGTGCGGCTCCCTTCCCCCGGGCGACGGCGCCGACGGCTTCTGCTGCGCCACGGTCGCCGCGTGCGGCTCCCTTCCCCCGGGCGACGGCGCCGACGGCTTCTGCTGCGCCACGGTCGCCGCGTGCGGCTCCCTCCGCGGTGGCGCTTTTGCCGGATGCGGCGGTCTCGTCATCGTCCCGTGCCACCCGCCGCCTCGATTGGGCTCGCTCATCTCCCCACGCTCCTTGCCCTTACCACCCAGCTCGATGCGGAGTTGGGCCCTGCTCATTCCAGCCCTGGCGTCGGCCCAGCCCTCCGGCCCCCCCACGGGGCTTGGAGCCCGCCCGCCGTCTGCTCTCGCGGCGCCGCCCAGCACAACGCAGGTAGGCCTCCCCGCGGACGCTATCTCGCCCGTGGATCGAACGCCAGAAATCCACCGAACCCTCGCACCACTTCAAGGGGTCCCTCGCGACGCTGCGCGCACCGCCAAGTCGCTCATCGGCTCAAGCAGATATACCTTGAATACAAGACTCCAGGACGTGTCTTCGAAATCGCCGACGGCCTGAAGCGGGGGCATGGGGGTCGGAAGTTGCTGCTTCTATCTCGAAAGGAGTCCGGGATGACCCGCGTCGTTCTATTCATGCGCGCTGCTCCTAGTCAGGGAAGCGACGTGTCTCGACGGCGGTGCCGTCGGCTCCCGACGTCGTGCTGCCGTCATGGTTCCAGCTCATGCCACCCTTGCCCGGCGGTCCGATCTCGAAGGTGACCCCCTCGAGCGTGATCTGGTCCTCGTCGAGGTAGGCGATGCCGATCGAGTCGCCGCCGCGCCCCGGGCCACCGAATCCGCCCTCGCCCCCGTAGCCGCCCCCACCCCCGCCACACGACCAGGTGCCGTCCCCGACGGCGCCCCCCGGCGCTCCTCGGCCGCCTGGTCCACTCGCGCGGGCCGTTCGCTGCGGAGCGCGAAGCGCTGCTCAGGCACATTCGCTGAGTCGTCGGCTGTTCACTGCCGGTTACCAGGCGGCAGCTCCGGATGAAGACCCGCGGAATAGTCCAGCCAGGGATCTGCCTCGGGAGAGGGAGGAGAGAGATTTCGACGCAAAGCCGCCAGGAGCGCAACGACGCAAAAATGCATGACAACTGTTCTTGCTTGCGCCTTGGCGTCTTTGCGCCTTGGCGTTGAAATCTCTCTCTCCGGACCCCTGGCGGGCGGAACTGGCCCCTCGGCCCGCGGAACCGGTCGGCGAGGTGCGGGGGGAACCCTTCCGGTCTGTCGAGACAGGTCGACGACCCCTGGAAAGAACCCGATCGGGCTGTACCGGCACCTCGGCAACCCGATCCGGGAACCCCCAGGGCCTGCCCCGACAGGTCGACGACCCCTTCGCCAACCCCGGAGGGCTCCTCCACGGGTCGACGACCCCTTCGCCAACCCCGGAAGGCTCCTCCACGGGTCGACGACCCCTTCGCCAGCCCCGGAGGGTTCCTCGCTAGTCCGTCGCCACCGCGCTCACGCACCGCCGACCCCGGTTCCCCGGCGGCACCACGAGCGCCCACGGGGCAGGCTGCATGTCGAACGAGACCGGCGGATCGAACGGCCAGGTCACCACCCCCGCCGATCCCGCCGCCGCGCGGCAGAGCAGCCGGTAGAACCGCCACGCAGATCCGCTGATCTCGATCGTCTGCGCCCGCGTGTCGCTGGCCCCGACCAGCGTCTGCTCCATCCCGGCGCTCGCCGCGCTCGACGTCCACCACGTCACCGGCAGCGCGCGCCACGCCGGCGCCTGGTTGAACCCGTAGACAGTCGTCTCGCCCGAGCGCAGGAACGACCGCGTCACCCCGATCCCCGCCCCGTACTGCACCTCCGGGAGCGCCTGCGGCCGCACCTGGAGCGCGATCGCCCTGGGGTTCCCCCCGTCGTCCCACAGCGCCGCCGCGAGCTTCTCCGCCCACCCCGCCAGCTCCACCGCCTCCCCCGGCACCCGCACCGCGCGGGACCCGGCCGGCGCCTTCGGCGTGCACCCGGCCGCGCTCCCCTTCCGGCACACAGGTCCGAGGAGCTGATCCACCCCCGACCGGAACGTCCCCTTCGGCCCCACCGCCGCCAGCAGATCCTCCGGCGACACCTCGACCTCGCCCCGCGGATCCAGCGGGAACCGCGCGAGCAACGGCGCCACCTGCGGCCGCACCTGCTCCCGCCACGCCGCCTCGATCGTCCGCTCCACCCGCTGGAGCGCCATCCCGTAGGCCAGCGCCACGGGGGCAAGGAACGGATCGCGCTGCGCCTTCTCGTGGATGCGCGCCCCGTCCAGCCACGCGGTCACCTGCTGCAGCGGCGCCGGCTTGTCGACGTCGAGGATCGCGAGCCCGAGCTTCCCGATCGGCGGCAGCCGATCCGCGAGCGGCGCGTCGGCCGGGCCAGGCGCCGCCGGCGCGCCGTCGTCGAGCGAGGGCAGCATCGGCGAGATCACCGCGTAGTAGGCGTCGAGCCCCGGATACTTCCCCTTCTCGCCCGCCATCACCTCGACGATCGGCCGGAACGCGGCGAGCGCGTCCGCGAGCACCTGGAGATAGGCGTTGCCCTCGGGCTCCACGCGCGCGTTCTCCGCCACCGTGACCCAGAAGTCCGTGAACCAGGAGGCCGGGCCGATCATGGCCTCCAGATCGGCGCGGAGACCCGCGGCGGAGGTCACGTCGAGCCGGAAGCTCGAGACGTACGCCCACAGCGCCGCCCGGTGCTCGGACGCGTGGCGCGCGACGCCGTCGGCGACAAGCCGGGTGAGCGCGGCCCGCTCGTCGCGGGGCACCCGCGCGCCCTCGAGCGCGGCGTCGAACGCGAGCAGCGGCGGCTTGATCTCGGCGTCCACGGCCCGCGCCGTGAAGGTCCCCGGGAGGCTCCGGGTGGCCCCGCGCTGGCGCGCGTCGCCCAGGCCGACCGCGGGGTAGTCCGAGGCCCGCGCGAAGAAGGGCGACCGCCCCGCGGCGCCCACGTCGTCGACGAAGGCCCGCACGTACAGGCCCGACCGGCTCGAGCGGAGCAGATCGGAGAACGCCCGGGTCTCGTAGGTGCGCGTCGCGCGGCCGTCGACGACGATCGCGTGGACGGCGGCCTTCGCGCCGGCGTCACCCCCGACGACAGCCAGATCCTTCAGCGCCTCGCGCAGGCTCTTGCCCTTCGCCGAGGGCACGGCGAGGCTCCCCTGCCCCACCATCGCGAGGAGCCCCTCCAGCGCCTCGCGGTTCTCGGTCACCCACCGCGGCTCCCGCCGCCGGGCCGCCACCGGCCCGAGCAGCGCGTCGACCTCCTCGTCGCCGCGCACGGCCCTGAGCTCCTCGATCACGGCGTCCAGCCCGTCCACCTCGACCGCGCCGCCGATCGACGCGGACAGCGCGGCGCCCTGCTTCTGCAGCGCGTCGAGCCCGTCCTGGCCGAGGGTCTCCCGCCGCAGCGCCTCGTCGAGCGCGCCGAGCCAGCCCTCCCAGTCCGCCAGCGAGACCTCGGCCTCGCCGCCCGACGGCGGCGCCACGCTGCCGGACCAGGGACGCTCGCTGCGATCGATGTAGTCGAGCGCGATCCGCGCCGGGATGTCGAGCGCCGCGGCCCAGGCGTCGGGCGCGCTCCGGATGCGCTCGCCGAGCGCGCTGTCCCTGGAGGCGTAGAGCAGCGAGAGGGCATAGATGCGCCCGCCCCGCTCGCCGCCGCGCGCGCGGGGCAGGAGGTAGAGCTCGCGCAGGCTCGTCAGGAAGCGCGCGACAAGGTCCTGCTTGTCGGACGGGAACGCGACGCGCAGCGGGGGCCAGAGCGGGCGCAGCGCGGAGGAGAGCGCGTCGGCCGCGGCGGCCTCGGCCTCGCGGGCCCTCGCGTTCGCGGGCCAGCTCCTCGGCGGCGCGCGCCGCGCGTCCTCCGCGGCCCTCTCCAGCCGATCCACCGCGTCGCCGGCGCGCCCGAGCACGTGGAGGTGCCAGCCGTAGGCGCCGAGGAGCAGCGCCGCCCCCGCGGCCACGGCGAGGGCCGCGGCCCTCGCCCGCCGGCGGTCGAACACGCGCGCGTCCCGATCGACGAGCGCGCCGTCGAAGGAGAGCGGATCGCCGAGGAGGACGGCGGCGCCGCCCTCCCCCTCCGGCAGCCCCGCCAGCACGATGCCCTCGAGCGACGGGGCGGCGGCGCCGCGGCCGCCGAGCAGCGCGTCGAGGAACGGCGCGAGCGCGCCGAGCAGGCCGGGGCCGGACGCGGTGAGGAACCGCGTCACCCGCCCGAGGGCCTCGGGGGACAGCGTCGCGAGCGCCGGGGAGACGTAGGTCCCGAGCGGCGCGACAGCGGCGGAGAGCTCGGACGCGCTGCGGCCGGCGGGGGTCAGCTCCGCTGTGTGGCCGGCGTCGCGGGCGATCGGCGCGAGCTCGCGGAAGCCCTCCGCCGCCTCGTCGAGGTGGGTCAGGCACACGCGCACCCGCGGCGGCGTGCCGCGCAGCGCGGTGAGGAGGTCGACCTTCGCGCGCGCGAGCGCGCCCAGCCGACGCAGCCCGACAGGCGACCACGAGGGCGCGCCCGCGTCGAGCACGACGACAACGAGCGGCACCTCCAGCGAGAGCGGCTCCCAGAGCTCGCGCAGGGCGTCCCGGGCCTCGGCGCGCGTGTCCTCGAGGAGGTCGCCGGAGATCTCCTGCACGAGCGCCTGCCGGCCGGCGAAGAGGGTGAGCCGCGGATCGTCGGGCGCGTCCGGCGCCGCCAGCGCGGGGCCGCCGCCCTGCTCGAGGGCGGCGAGGACGAGCCGCGACTTGCCCGCGAGCCGCTCGCCGAGGACAACGACGACCGGATCGCGCCGGGCGCTCGCCGGCAGGCCGCGCACGAAGCGCGACCACGCCGCGCCGAGCGAGGGCGCGCTCGGCGCCTTCGGCGCGCGGCGCTGCTGCCGGACGAGCAGGATCACGGCGAGGATCACCAGCGCGACCCCGACCACCGCGAACACGACGATGATCCAGAGGCTCACGGCAGCGCGCCCCCCTCGCGGCCCGGCGGTGCCGCGCTCGCCGCGCCCATCAGCTCTCCACGGGGGGCGGGGGCCGCGCCGGCAGGAGGAGGAGCGCCTCGAGGATGTCCTCCGCCTGCTCGAAGGCCGGGAGCAGCGCCGCTGGATCGCGCGCCGCCCCGGGCGCGCCCAGGGCGGCGCGGAGCGGATCCAGCGCCGCGCGCGCGACAGCGACGAGCGCCGGCGGCGCCGCCGCGGCGATCGCCTCCTCGATCTCGGCGAGGAGCGCGACGGGGTCCCGCGGCGCGGCCTCGCTCGGCCGGGCGACGACGGGGTCCCGGGGCGCGGCCTCGCTCGGCCGGGCGACGACGGGGGCCCGCGGCGCGGCCTCGCTCGGCGGGGCGCGGCCCTCCACGTCGACCGGATCCGCAGGCGGCGCGGCGGGCGGCTCGCGCGGGGCCTGGACCCGGGGCCGCGGACCGCGCGCCGGCGCGGCCGGGTGCGGCGCCGTCTCGCGCCATCGCGCGATCATCGGTGAGGCGGGCATCGGTGACGCGGGCATCGGCGACGCGGGCAGCGGCGACGTGGGGTGCTTGCTCTCGGGATCGGCCGCCACGGCGGCCACTGCATCACAACCCGCGGGTGATGGCCAAGAGGACGAGCTGCAGCGCGAGCAGGGCGCCCACCGCGGCCGCCACGTGGTGCCAGCGCGGCCGCGCCTTCCGCGACGCGGGCTTCGCCGGCTCCGCCGCGAGGGGCACGCCCGGCGGGAGCCTCGCGGCGAGGCGCTCCTTCCAGCGCGGGATCTGGGCCGGAGCGTCGACGAGGCGCCCCTCGAAGCCGACCTTGAGGCAGAAGAGGTAGGCGCCGACGACGAGCGCCGGCGGCGCGGCCAGGCGCAGCAGGGCCCCCGCCTGCTCGTAGAACACGTCGCCGCCGTCGCCCGCCGGGAACAGGTCGCGCTGGAGGGCCGGCCACGCGGGCGGCTCGTCCGGATCGAGCCGGGTGAGCCGGCCCTCGACCCGCTCGTCGAGCAGGAGCACGAGCGGCACCAGCGCGGAGACGGCGTCCTCCTCGCTGGCCGGAGGCGAGAGCGCCGCGAGCAGCTCGTCGAGGCGGCGGCGCAGGCGCGCGCGCAGCGCGTCGAGATCGGGCCGCGCCGCCCGGTCCCCGAACGCCGCGGCGATGATGCGCTCGGCGTCCTGGTGGGCAGCGACGATCTCCGCCCAGATCCGCGGGGTCACGCCCGCCCCCCGCCGGCCGGGAGCGCCCGCCGGGGCGCGTCCCCGCGCGCGTCGATCTCGACGTCCACCGGCTCCTCGGTCCATGCGTCGAGCAGCTCGACCACCTGCGCCGCGAGCCGCCGCAGCAGCGGCGCGTCCTCCGGGCCGCGCCGCCGCAGCGCGAGGCGGTAGACGCGCCGGACGCCGCCCGCGCGCCGCGCCGGGTCGGCCGCCTCGGCGACATCGAGGGAGTCCACGAGCGCGTGCGCGCCGCGGTAGGGCCCGTCGGCGCCCGTGCCGAGGATCTCCAGCACGCCCATCAGGTCCCGCCGCGAGAGCGAGGGCCGCATCCGCAGCGAGAGCACGTCGAGGCAGCGCGCGGGGTCGCGCGCGAGCGGGCTCTCCTCGGGGCGGCGCAGCGGCCCGAGCGCGCGGAAGGAGATCGCCGGCAGGTGCCGCGTCTGCGGCGCGATCGCGAGCCGGCCCGCCGCCGAGGACCAGAGGCCGGGCTGAGACCACCGCGCGTCCACCTGCACCTTCGCGGGCCGCTCGAACGCGCCGGCGATCTGCAGGCGGAGCCGCGGCGGGCCGCCCTCCTCGTCCTCCTCGAGCTCGTAGGTGTCGCCGCCGCAGGCGAGCGCGGCGGGGAGGATCGGCGAGAGCCCCCGATCGTCGCTCCTGTACACCCCGCGCACGCCCGTGAGCTCGACGGCCTCGAGGACCGCGCTCGGGCTCTGCACCGGGTAGCCGTCCCGGGTGCCGTCGCAGAGGACGGGCGCGGAGAGGTCGGTCCAGGCGTTCACGGCGGGCACGACGAAGAGGTGGAACGCGTCGTGCGGCACGACAATGTCCGCCGGGAACGCCTCGTCGAGCTCGAGGTGGATCGCGAGCGCGCTCCACGGCGAGGGCGCCGGCGGCACCGCGACGTGGACGAACAGGTCCTGCTCCGGCAGGTGGAAGAACCCGCGGATCCGCGCGAGCGCGCCCGGCTCGCCGACCTCGTCGGCGAGGCGCCGCGGCGGCTCCGCGCCGAAGGCGATCCGGCACGGCGCCTCGCGCCCGTCGCCGTCGGCCACGGCGAACGCCCCCACGGCGTGCTGCTCGAGCGCGTCGTGCAACGCGAGCGAGGCGCGGTAGTCGTTGAGGCGCCGGACGTGGATCGGGAGCTCCACCGCGCCCTTGATCGGCCGGCGCGCGCGCAGCCGGAGGGTGAGGCGCAGCCGGCGCCGCACCTCGACGAGGGCCGCGCCCTCGATCTCGATCGGCAGCACCGCGAGCGGCCGCGCGGTGGAGAAGATGCCGGCCTTGCCCTCCGGCGTGGAGACGCGGAGGAGGGTGCCGGCGGGCAGCCCCGAAGGCTCGATCAGGCCGCCGTCCGGCGCCGCCTGCACCATCATCGCCGCGGGCGACGTCGCGAGCAGATCGTCGAGGGTGCCGGCGGCGATGCGCCGCACCGCCGCGCGGGTCGAGGCGGCGGCGGCCGCGCGCGTCCGCGCCGAGAAGAACGCCATCGCCTCGAGGATCCGGCGGACGTCGGGGTCGTCGCGCCCGGGCAGGAGCCCCCCCTCCGCCTCGCGCCGGGCCGCGAAGGCGTCGAGCGCCTGGAGCTCCGCAAGGAACATCGCAGAGAGCCGCTCGCTTGTCGCGCTCATGCTCGCTCCTCAGCCCAGGTTGATCAGGCTGCCCTGCACGTTGGTCAGGCTGCCCTTCAGCGTGGCGATCCCGGACGACTCCAGCGACATCATCCCGTCCGCCTTCACCTGCACCTGCACCCCCGACATCGCCGCCTGCGCCTGCGACAGCTCGAGCTTCCCCCCCGAGGAGACCGTCGCGCCCGCGCTCGCGAGGGAGACCTTGCTCGTCGACGCGCCGCTCAGGCTCACCTCGGTCTGCCCCTCGGCCGCGATCTTCTGCCCGGAGACGCTCACGTTCGCGTCCGACGCGAGGGTCATGTCCTTCGCGCTCTGCGCCGTGAGCGTGTCGCCGCTCTTCCACGTGGAGGCCTTGCCCGAGGAGAGGTCGATCGTCTCCTCCGCCTTCACCTCGAACTGCTTGCAGGTGATGGTGACCTTCTCGGCGACCTGCTGGATGACGCTCGTCGCCTGATCGCCCGCGACCTTCAGCTCGATCATCGTGCCGTCCATCTTGATTGTCTGCGTGATCTTGGCGTCGGCGTTGGTGATGGTGACGGTCAGCCCCGCGGCCTTGTCCATCTCGATGGTGCAGACAAGGGTCCCCATGGGCTAGCCCTGCTTCTCCTCGACCTTGAGGGTGAGCTTGCCCTCCTCGAGCTGGAGGAGGACGGTGTCCTTGTCGTTCGTGCGCAGGACGCGGAGCACGGGCTTGTCGTCCTGGTAGTCGTGGAGCACCGACGTGCTGTTCGTGGCCGACTTGCCCAGGAACAGGTGCTGCCCCTGCCCGTCCGCGGGGGCCCTGGCGTCGGCGCGCCAGTCGAGCAGCGTCACGACGCGCGCCCCGGTGAAGTCGAGCGCGCAGAGGACCCGCTCGCCCTTGTAGAGCGGCAGGTAGAGCGTCCCCGAGCCGGAGGTCGGCTCGTAGGGCGCGGTGATCTCCTGGTCCTCGAAGAGGGGGATCTCGATCGTGTAGCGCTCGACCGAGGTGCTCGAGTCCGTCGCGAACTGGTAGGTGATGTGGTCGTCCTCGCCGACAGTGCTCACCACCTTGCCCTCCAGGTACCCGGGGAAGCGCGGGTCCACGATGGGCGGCAGCCGGAGCGCGGGCTCGGCCCTGGCCTCGAGGCGGGCCGACATCGAGAGCTCGAACGCCGTCGCCGGCTCGCCGTAGCCCTGCTCCGGCCCCTCGTCGACGGCGCGCGCCTCGATCGAGAGCCGGTGGACGCGCCACGGCTCCGCGGCGAGGAGGAGCGCGGCGCTGTTCCCGCCGGTCGCGGAGATCGACACAAGGCTGCCCGGCGCCACGAGCACGGTGGGGAAGCGGCGGAACACCACCTCGACCTCCCGCCCCGGCAGGAGCGGCCGCGCCTTCTCGAGCGCCACCCGGCCGTCCACCTCCGCGGCGATCGGCGTGCGGATCAGCACGTCGCGGAACACCCCCGCGGCCGCGTTCGCGTTCTCGCCCACCTCGGTGCGCGGCGACCCCGTGTTCGAGCAGCGCACGCGCGGCGTGTGCCGCGGGATCGCCGGGAAGACCGAGGTGAGCCGCGCGACGTCGTCCGCGGGCAGCTCGGCCGCCTCGCCGCTCGCGTCCTTGGCCCCCTTGATCGCGTACGCCCGCGCCGCGTGGTCGAAGGTGAACACGCCCCCCCGGTGCCGCACGTACCAGAGGACGAGATCGTAGAAGCTGCTCCCCGCGGCCGGGTCGAGGTGGAAGAAGATCAGCGGCTCTGCGGCCGTGATCGGGTCGAAGTCGTAGGTCAGCGTCGCCTTCGCGCCCTTGTGGTCCTCGATGACGTCCTTGAACGACCTGTTCGTGGCGAGATCGCAGGGGAAGTGCTGGCGCCACAGCGCGCGCGCCGGATCGGCGAAGCTCACCCGGTAGTACCGGGAGAGCGCGTCGGCCGCCGCGCCGTCGGGCTGGTGGACCTCCTCGCGGAGCGCCCGCTCCAGCACGACGCCGCCCGTCTTCAGGACCGCGGCGGACGGCTCGGTGTCGGTCTCGAGGTGCACCGCCTGGAGGGAGAGCGACACCTCGGCGAGGTCCGGCTTCTGGAAATCCTCGAGGATCGCGTCGCCGTATTTCCCCTGCCGGCCGTCGTCGTCCTGCACGACGAACTCCACCCAGCCCTCCACGCCCCAGGCGTGCATCTCGATCCCGAGGCCGCGCACGTCGCCGCCGGGGATCTCGCGCGCCGTCCCCGCCAGCGTGAGGGTGAGCGAGATCTGGAGGCGCTCCCTCACGGCCGCGCCCCTCCCCTCGGCCCTACGCCGCCGGCAGCACCCGCACGCCGCGGAAGACGCTGTGGAAGAGGATCGCGAACGAGCAGACCTCGCCCTGGCAGCGCCCGCTGAGCCGGAAGCGCACCCAGAGCGCGCGATCCCGCCCGATCAGGGTGAGCTGGGGCTCGGTGAGCCGCGGCTCGTGGCGCCTGACCTGCTCCAACATCTCCTGGGTGAGCGCGCCGAGGAACGGCTTCGTCGCGTGGATCCCGTCGTAGCCCCCGATCCCGAAGACCTCCACGGCCCCGGCGTGCCCGCGCTTCGCGTTGAGCACCGCCTCGAGGTTCCGCGCGATGCTCTCGAGCGCGCGCTCGTCCGGAGCGCCGGCAAGCTTCCCGAAGAACGACACGATCCAGCGCCTCCGTGGCCGCGGGGGTTCGGGGACGTAGCGGGGCTTGTCCCCGCGGAGCCCCCGAGCGCTGACAGTATACGGTACTCACGGCCGCCTCCAGCAGAGGACGACCTGGTGCCCCTCGAGGTGCGGCGGCGGGTGGAACGCGAGGGCGCGCTCGCGCGCCGCGTGCGCCCACTCGCCGCCCTCCTCGCCGGCCGCGCCGCCGACGACCCGGTAGAAGTCGACAGCCCCGCCGAAGCCGTGCCGGAACGGCGGGCTCGACGTGGGCGCGAGCCGCAGGCCGCGGAGCGCGTGCTCGCGCACGATCCGCAGCCGGGTCGGGCTGGCCAGCCGCGCGCCGTCGAGCGGCACCTGATCGGCCGCGCGGGCCTTGAGCACGGCCACGTAGACCTCGGGCGCCGAGAGCGCCTCGTCCGGCAGCTCGGCGGCGACGAGGCGGCCGTTGTCCGGGAGGAAGGCGACGGCCGGCGAGGTCGGCTGCGGCGCCGCCGTCCGGCGCCCGATGTGCGCGAGCACCTCGCCGAAGCAGCGCGCCGGCGCGTCGTGATCGTAGGCCGGCGGCCGCCACGGCGACGCGTGCTCGTCGAGCAGGTAGACGTCGAGCGAGAACGCGCGCAGCGCCGAGAACACGGCGTACGGGTGGAGCGGCACGCCGCGCTCGATGTCCGCGAGCAGCGCGGCGAGCTTGCGCGCCTCCAGCCGCACGCGCTGCACCGGCCCGAGCGACTCGCCGCGGCCCAGCGCGTCGAGCGCCCGCGCGTCGAGCGCGCTCTCCAGGCCGGCGAGATCGCCGCGGAGCGCCGAGAGGGCGCGCGTGAGGTAAGGGGTTGTGTCGAGGCGCAGGAGCGGCGGCGCCGAGGACTCGTCGAGGCGGAACGCGCCGCGCTGCAGGACGAAGCGGCCGAGGGGGACGCGGCCGCGGGCGCCCAGCGCGGCGCGCTCGGTGGAGAGCTCGATGACGTGGAACGCCCGCGGGATCTCCCGCGGCGAGGGCAGCTCCATCGGCGGATCGCCCGCGCCGCCGTCGTCGTCGGGGTCGAGCACGTGGGCGAAGACCTCCACCTCGCGCCGCCCGGCCTCCTTGAGGTCGAGCGGCGCGCGCATCCTGGCGTTGCCTGGCACGTCGACGAGCGCGCCCTCCGGC
The DNA here is from genome assembly GCF_051519835.1 of Sorangium sp. So ce176. Classification (NCBI taxonomy): domain Bacteria; kingdom Pseudomonadati; phylum Myxococcota; order Polyangiales; family Polyangiaceae; genus Sorangium; species Sorangium sp. So ce176. Next base: position 4,296,351 of record NZ_CP150371.1, on the reverse strand, counting down.
AGCACCGCGGTGAGCGCGGTGATCCAGAGGACGCCGTCCGTCGGATCGTCGCCGTTCCACGCCAGCCGGGCCACGCCGTAGGCCGGCGCGCTGAGCCCCGCGCGCAGCGCCGCCTCGGCGGCGAGCGCCGCCTCGAGGCCGGCGAAGTGCTCGGGCAGGAGGATCTGCCCGATCCGCCAGGTCGGACGAGCCAGGGTGGACGCCGCCATGCTGCTCCAGGCGGCCGGTTCAGCCGACCGTGAGGCCCCAGGCCTTGGCGAAGTTCTTGCCGTCGCCGACAGCGATCTGGAGCGCCTGCGCCGTGGGCTGCGGCTTGATGCCTGTGGTGGCCGCGTAGTTCTCGGGCGACTGCACCTGGGTCGAGGCGTCGTCCGCGACGGCCAGGTTGAGCTCATCCCCGTTCTTCTCGAGGATGCCCTTCATGTCGGTCTGGTTGCTGTGGAAGCAGAGGAAATACTTCTTCGCCAGCGGGTCATAGTCGTAGACCGAGAACTGGAACTCCGCGAGCACGTTGGTCATCGACGTGTAGACCAGCGTGAGGAGGCTCTGCTTGTTGGTGACCGAGACCTGGCCGGCGAAATAGACAGCGTCGGTGACGCCCGTCTCCCACTGGATGTCGGAGAGCACGGCGACGGCCTTCAGATCCGTCGTCGGGTTGGTCGGGTCCTTGCAAGTCTGGTCCGCCGTGAGGTCGGTGTCGCCGAGCTTCAGCTTCGTGATGAAGCCGACCGGCGTCTGCTTGTCCTTCTTGTAGTTGTATCCCTGGTAGATATCGAGGGTTCTACGAAACGTCGGCATGGCCGCTCATCCTTTCTCGCGCGTGGGGGGCTCGTCCTCGTCGACTCGTGGCCTCAGGGCCCGCCGAGGGCCGCCTCGAGGCGCAGCTCCACATCCATCCCCTCGAACTGGACGTGCGGCAGGACGGAGAGCGTCGCCTTGTACCAGCCGAAGGGGCCCGGCTTCGGCTCGACCTCGACCGCCACCGCCTTGAACGGGTAATAGAGCAGCGTCAGGTCGTCGGGGTTCGTGATCGTGGTGACGTACTGGCCGAGCCAGCCCTCGAGGACCCGCTGGATGTACGGCCCGTCGGCGGTGCTCCCGATGTACTCGCGCATCATCCGCTTGACGAAGTGGGCAATGCGGGTGACCGAGAACGTGTAGGCCAGGTTCGTCACCAGGTGCGCGTTCTTGGTGCTCAGGTCCTCGACGAAGAGGCGCGGCTTCTTGATCGACTGGGAGCTGAAGAACGTGGCGGTGGCCTCGTTCTTCTTGTGCACCAGCGGGACGAAGCCGTTCTTCGCGAACTGGAGCTCGCGGTAATCGGGGATGGCGATCTCGACCGGGGGCTGGATCTCCTCATAGCCGTTCTTGGTGTACGTGTGGACCGTGAGCCCCTCGACGATGCCGCCGCCCTTCGGGCCGCGGATGTGCTGCGCCCACCCGCTCCGCTCGTAGGAGCGCACCATGTTCCTGGCGAAGAGGATCGCCGAGTTCCCCCAGAGGAAGTTGCTCGCGTCGTCGGTGCGGCCGGGGCGGACGGTCTCGCCGAACCCGATCTGGTTGCCCCGCTGGATCGACGCGCCGTTCGTCCAGGGGTCGCGGAGCAGGTAGCGCGGCAGCGTGAGGGCGATGTAGGCCGCCGCGTCGGTGTCGCGGAGCTCCTGCCATTTCCCGAACCTGGGATGCGCGAGCACCGCGTCGAGATCCCCGATCTGGGCGACCTCCTCCATCGTCTTGCTGGGGTGGAAGAACGCCGGGTGCACCGCCGCCACGAAGGGGCAGTGGCTCGCGTTCGCGACCTTGCTCATGGCGCCGAGCCACTCGATGTCCTCGTCCGAGGACTGGAAGTCGTAGAGGCCGATCATCGAGGCGAAGGGCTTGCCGCCGTAGCGATCGTACTCCTCGATGTAGACCTTCCTGAAGAGCTCCCCGCCGAAGATGTCCGACTTGTGGTCGACGAGGTCGTTGAAGAGCTCCTCCTTGCTCGCGTCGAGGAAGTCGATGGTGACGTCGTCGTCGTTCACGCTCGACGCGAGGTCGTCGAGCCCGCGCCACGCGGCCTCCAACGCCTGGAAGTCGTCGTCGTGGTAGACGAGATCCAGGTACGAGGCGACCTTCTGGTCGATCTCCGCGGTGAGCCGGCCGATCGTGTCGAGGATGTCGCTGAAGCTCTTCAGGTCACGGTTGATGTCCTCGCTGTTCACGAGGAGCACCGCGAGGGCGTTCATGAAGCGCGCCCCCTCGTTGATCTCCGTGCTGCGATCGTCGAAATGGAGCGGCGCGGCCGCCGCCGTGTCCCCGCCGGAGGACAGCGGCGCCCCGGCGGCAGCCACCGACAGGGGCTTGCTCGCGGCGCTGATGATCGCCTTGGGGCTGCCGCTGGGATCACCGTTGATATAGAGATCGCCGGGCGTCTCTCCGAGCGTCTCCAGGAGGCGCTCTTGCAACTCTTTCGCGTTCTTCGTCAGAGCCATCGCTGATTCTCCCGCCTCGTCTTGCCGAGCGCTCTCACCAGGGACCTGGCCTCAGGTGCCATCGGCACCGCCTCCGCCCGCCGCTCCGCCGCCTCCGCCCGCCGCTCCGCCGCCTCCGCCCGCCGCTCCGCCGCCTCCGCTCACCGGGGCCGCGACGGCGGACCGCTCGATCTGGAGCAGCGGGAAGCTCTCGCCCGCCCAGGCCTTGAGCTCGCGGAACCCCGCGAGCTTCGCCTCGATCGCCGCCGTGGACTCGCCATAAGCCGGCAGCATCTCCTTCAGCCGCTTGCGCAGGTCGGGCCGGTTCCTGAGCGCCGATTGCAGGTCCAGGAGGAGCTGCTTGAGCACGCGCAGGCGGTGCACCTCGGGGATGCTGCCCGCGACGGCGTCCGGAGCGAACGAGTCGATGGCGGTGAACGGGATCGTCCGCTCCGCGCGGCCAGGCTGCGAATCCTTGACGGTGACAGTGAAGGCCTTCACCTTCCGGTCCCCGGCGGCTGCCGCGGCGCCATCGTCATCGCCCTCCTCCGCCGGCGAGATCGTCACCTGCTTGTCGTCGAGCGAGATCTGCGGCGTCTCCAGGAACCCGGTGATGATCCCGACGACCTTGTCCGTCGCCGGATCGACGTGGGTCCCGGTGACGGCGCCCGTCACGTTGACCTTCGCGCCCTTGGCCGTGGCCGTGCGATTGGCGATCGTCACCGTGAGCGTGCCGTGGACCTTCACCTCGCCGGTGATGTCGGCGATCCCGTTGTCGTCGCTCGCGCTCTCGAAGCGCGCCGACCCGCTCAGGCTGAAGGCCGCGTCCCCGTCCTTCTCGAGCGCCGTCCGGGGGATGAAGCACGTCACCTTGTGGAAGTGGATCTGCCCGGGGATGGCGCTCCGGAGCGGCCCGAGCGCCTCATCCTCGTTCGGGATCCGCCAGATCGGGATCACCTCGCGCAGGTGATCGTTCACCGTGGTGCCCCGCTTGATCGTGCGGACGCTCCGGGTCGCCAGGTCGGGGAGCAGGTTCCCTCGACGGAGGGATCGACCCGCGAACTCGCCGAGGACGAGGAGGCGATAGGGCAGCTTCTCCTGCTGCACCGTGCCGGTGATGTCGGTCCGGTAGGTAATTGTCAGGCGCGACTTAAAGATCTGCTCCTGGATCGGCTTGCTCAACGCCGTCCTCCTTCTTCGCTCGGCACAGTGGGCGCTCGGGGGCGCTCTCTGCGCATCGCGCACGGCCCCCGGAACGACGCATAGGCTCACACACTCATCAACTGCGGACCAACTTTCGGGTCACGCGGGCGGGACGCGCCCCTCGAACAGGAGAGTCGCCTTCGGCGGGCGCGCCCGCACGATCGGCTCGAATCCGAGGTGGGAGGCGCCCACCAAATCGAGCCGGCCATCGGCCTGGCGGTCGAGCAGGACGACGCGGAGGTGAAGGCCCGTGTCGCGGAGCGCGGGCAGGACGCGCGCCTCGAGGCGGCGCCGCGCCTCCGCGGCCCAGGGCTCGCCGCTCCAGGTGGTGGACTCGTCGGCGACGAGGATCGCGTCGAGCCCGGGCGCCGCGATCTCCGCCTCGCCCCCGAGCGCGGCGAAGCCGAGCACCGCCTGTCCGAGGCGCGGATCCTGCGCCGGCATGCCGCGCCGCACGGGCGCGCGGCGCACGCTCACCCCGAGCTCGGGGTAGACCTTCCCGAGGAGCCAGTGGAGCGCGAGCGGCGAGGCCGGCCGCGCGAGCGCGAGCGCGTCGCGGCGCACGTCCGCCGCGCGGGGGAAGAGCCGCTCGGCGCGCTCGGGCAGGAGGGCCTCCGCGCGGTCGCGGAGCAGGCGATCGTCGAGCGTCGCGAGGATGCCCTCCAGCGCCGGGCCGGCGCGCGGGTGCGCGAGCAGCTCCAGGAAATAGGAGGGCAGCGGGCTGGTGCTGCTCCGGAGCCCGAGGTTCAGGGTCACGACAACGTGATCGGGCGCGATCTCGACGTCGTGCACGATCGCGGAGCGGGTGGAGAGCGACGGGCGGCAGCAGAACCGGATGGCGCGGTCGGGAAGCTTCTCGCGGAGCAGCGCGATCAGCGCCGGCACGTCGAACGCGCTCGCGCGCCGGCGGATGGCCGCCTCGAGCGGGCCGTCCTCGCCGGCGGGATCCTCGTCGGGGTGCTCCCGGGCGGCCGTCATCGCGTCGTCGCTCACGGCTCGAGGAAGGCGTCGAGATCGACCTGATAGAGCTGCTCCAGCGCCTCCCACGCCGGGCTGTCCGCCGCGGCCCAGTGCGGCGCGATAGCGTCGATGTGCGCGCTGAGCAGGCGGAAATGGGGTGCGAGGAGCGCGGGCAGGTAGACGCGCGGATCGAAGCTGTCCACCGCGGCCTTGATGTCCCGGGCCACGATCGCGGCCTTGCCCATCTCGCCCTGCTCGACGAGCCCCGCGAACGCCTCGAGCTTGCGAATGAACTGCTCCAGCGCCGGCGAGACCTGGATCACCCGCGTCCCGGGGGCTGGCGGCGCGGGCTCGCCCTCCTGGATCCCGGCGGCAGCAGGCGCCGCGTCGGCGGCCGCCTCCGCGTCATCGGCGTCGTCCGCAGCCGCCTCCGCTTTCTCCTCCGGCGCGGCGACCGGCTCCGGCGGGGGCTCGCGCCGGGGCATCTTCTGCAGGAAGAGCTCGATCCGCGCCTTCAGGCCGGCGAGCTCGACGACGCAGCGCGGGGACGCGATCCGCTCGGCGGCGGCGGCCTCGAAGGCGGCGGCGGCGTCGAGGCAGGCGCGCGCCAGATCGCGCTCCACCCGCTCCACCCAGGCGCGCCAGGTGGCGTCGCGCGCGCTCTCGTGGAAATCGATGCTCGCCTTCACGCTCCGGAACAGCAGGCACAGCGCGGAGTCCACCGCCCGATCCCGCCGCGCCGCGGGCCGGATCGCCTCCCAGCGCCGCCCTGTCGCGCCCGTCAGGACGTCCAGCATGCCCGGGAGCGCGGCAGGTCCCCGCTCCCCGAAGGCGCCGAGGAGGAGCGCGGCGATCGCGCGGATGTCGGTCCCGCCCGCCGCGAGCGCCTTCGCCGCCTGCCTCGCCGCGTCCAGGTGCTCGCCCGTCTGGACGAGGCGCACAAGCGCGTCGACGGCCGACTCGGCCATGTCCTGACCGGGGCCGTCGAGCGCGCGCGAGGCGAGGGCGATATCGATCATGCGGCGGATCCGTGCGGCGGCCCGCGCTCAAGCCCCGAGGACCAGGCCCCGCAGCCCGGCGAGGCGGCGGAATACGGGGTGCTGCGCCTTCGCCGCCAGGAAGCCCGACGAGTATTGCCGCTGGCACCACGCGGCGTCCACTTTCCGGCCCTGCATGCGGGGGTAGAGGGGGAGCACGGTGACGCGGTCGGGGAGGAAATCGTCGCCGAGATCCTCGCGGATGGCGTCGGCGAGGGCGTCGGAGAGCGCGGCGTTCGCGGGGGCGCCGTCCGGCGGCGCGCCCGCGAACGCGAGGAGGACGAAGGCCCAGCGCCCCCCCGGGTCGGCGGTGGGGATGGGCACCACGCAGGCGCCCAGGATGCCGGGCACCTCCGCGGCCCGCTCCGCGAGCTCCGCGGCCGGGAAGGCCCGCCCTGCGCGCCGGGGGGCGAGCGTGCCGCCCCACAGGAACTCCGTGCCGCGCCGCGCGAGAACGAACCACCCGTCCTTCTTCGGGTCGCCCGCGGGCGTCGGCACGAAGACGCCTGCGCCCCGGGCTGCGGGCTCGCCGCTCCCTGTCGCGTCGAAGAGGGTGTAGGGCTGCCCGGCCGCCGGCAGCGCGAGCGCCTGGACGCTGCCGGGGCGCCGCGTGGAGAAGAGCACGGCGCCGCCGGCGGCGGCGTCGACGAGGAGGTTGGTGGAGGGCACGCCGGCGAGGTCGTTCTTCTTGACGAGCTCGTTCCAGGCCACCCAGTCGAGCGGTTCGTCGACGCTCCGCACCCACTGGCGCAGCTTCGGCGGCCGCGCGATCGGCGCCTTGCGCAGCGCCTCGCAGAGCCCTGGCGTGATGCCGAGGGTGGTGATGGGCTGCTCGTCGAGGAGGCCGGGGCGCGCGGCGATGTCGGCGGGCGTGAGCTCGACGAAGGTGGCCCCGGCGAGCAGGGTCGCGAGGATCGCCGCGGGGTGATGCTGCTGGGGGTGGAAGCCGGGGAGCGCGAGGGCGTCGCCGGGGCCGAGGCGATACGCGAGCACGGCGTCGTGGAGGGCGCGCTGCCACGCGGCGCCCGCGGGCAGGTCCACCGGCTCGGCGAGGGGCGCGCGCAGGGGCGAGAAGAGGCGCGCGCAGGGCTCGTCGGGCGCATAGGCGTGCGGCGGCGCGGCGAGCGGCGGGCCGTCGCCGGCGAGCGGCAGGGCGCGCTCGGCGAAGGGCCCGATGGGCGGCGGGGCGGCGGGATCGACGACGACGTGGGCGGGATCCAGCGCCTTCAGGCGGCGGAGCAGGGCGCGCTCGCCGGCGGGGGCGAGGAAGGAGACGACCAGGCCGAGGCGGAGGGCGGCGCCGAAGGCGATGAGCCAGGGAATGCCGAGCGGAAGGACGAGGGCGACGGCGGCGCCTGGGGCGACGCCGGCGGCGGCCCAGCGCCGGGCGCAGGCGGAAGCGCGGGCGGCGAGATCCGGATAGGAGAGCGATTGCCAGCCGGCGCGGCGCTGGTAGCCGACGAAGGCCGCGCGGCCGGCGCCTGCGTGGCGGCCGATGGCGTCGTGGTAGAGGTCGTACGCGTGGCCTGGGCGGCTGCGCGGCGCCGGGCCGGCGCGGCGCGCGTGGTCGGCGAGGGCGGACCAGAAGGCGGGGGGATCGTCGTACGTCGCGGCGAGCCAGGCGAGCTCGGGGACGTCGTCCTCGCGGGAGAGCTCGAGGGAGCGGAGGGCGGCGGGGATGTCCAGAGGCGGGAAGGTAACGACGGCTTCCCGTCAATGGCAACATTGTGCCGGGTGTCGTCGGGCGCGAGGTCGCCTCAGGAGAGCACGTCGGCAGCGGTCTTCGCCTCGAGCACGTTCTCCACCCACCGATCCAGGGTGGCGCCGTCGTCACACCCCAGGATCCGGCTGCGCTGCTCGTCCGAGAGCGCGATCCCCGCCCGCGCGAGGAGCCGGAGCAGCACGTCGCGCTTTCCCTTGAGCTCGCCCTCGTGCTTCCCCTTGAGCTCGCCCTCTTGCTTCCCCTTGAGCTCCCCGTCGTGGAAGCCCTTCCGCTCGCCGTCGTGGAAGCCCTTCCGCTCGCCGTCGCGGAAGCCCTCGCTGATGCCGCGCTCGAAGATCTTCTGCGCGAACGGGGGGAACGTCGCCTTGCCTTCGGTCTGCCGCTCCATGACCAGTGCCTCCAGAGCCCGCTTCATGGGCTCGCGCAGCGCATCGTAGCGATCGCCGACCGGTCTCGGCGGCATGCTCGCGCGGCATGCTCGCGCGACGTAACGTATCGATACCGATGGACGGCGCCAGCGCGAAATCCGCCGCAAGAGCTGATTTTGTGCACGCCGATCGTGCGGTTGCACGTAATGCCGTCACGCGCACGCAGAGAGATAGTTCCCGGCCATCGTGCACGGTGTTGGCGGTCTGCCCTGCACTCGATGACTCCTGGCCTCGTGGTCCCCGCGCCAACGTGGTTCCCAAGACCGAGGAGCGGAGCCGGGAGACACAAGCGACGACGTGTGACCGCCCATCGACCCCCGCAGGACCGGCGACGCCGGCTGCACCACCCCCAGGCCCTCGGTGGAGCGCCGTGCGCGCAGAGCCGGGCTCTTCGGCAAGCTTCTGGAGCCTCCACGGGCAAGGGTGATACCCTGCTCGGCATCGGCCATGCGTCCCGCTGCGCCCCCCCGCGTCATCCAGGCCTTTTTCCCTGAGCGCCGCGTCCCCGCGGGCACCGCGGTCCAGCGCTTCGCCCGCGCGGTCCTTCCGCCGCACCCGGCCACCGCGGCGCAGCCGCGCGCCGCCATGGACCCACGGCAGCGGCCCCCGCACCCCGCCACCGTCGCCCAGCCAAGGCCCGGGCTCAGCTTCGCGCCGAGGCCGCCGCACCCCGCCACCGTCGCGCCGCCGCAGGCGCCCTTCGGCGCGGCGCCCCGGGCCGGCGGGGCGGCGCAGCGCAAGGAGGCGGACGTCCACGCGTTCCAGCCGCCCACGGGCTTCCTGGAGGGGCCGGCGAAGGCGGGGCAGAAGCTCCCGCCCTCGGTGCAGCTCCGGATGGAGCGCTATTTCGGAGCCGACTTCTCCGACGTGCGGGTCCACGTCGGCCCCGAGGCCGCCTCGATCGGGGCGCTCGCCTTCACGCTCGGCGCTGATCTCTACTTCACGCCGGAGCATTACCAGCCGCACACGCGCTACGGCCAGGAGCTCCTCGGCCACGAGCTCACGCACGTGGTGCAGCAGCGGGAGGGGCGGGTCGCCAACCCCTTCGGCGACGGCGTGGCGGTGGTGCAGGATTTCGAGCTGGAGGCCGAGGCGGACCGGCACGGGAAGGCGGCGGCGCAGGGGAAGATGGGGCCCGGGTCGTCGGGGCCGGCGCACGGCGGGGCGGGAGGGCCGGCGGGGGCGCAGGCGAGGAGCGGCGGGGCGCAGGCGAAGGGGGGTTATCGGCTGCTGGTGGGCGCCTACATGCACGACAAGGCGCTGCCCGAGCCGGTGGCGGGGCACAGCTTCGTGGCGATCGAGGAGCCGAGCGGGGAGCGGCGGGCGTTCGGGTTCTCGCCGGCCCGTTACTCGAGCTACGACCCACAGCGCGACCTGGGGCGGCTCAGGATGGGCGTCGAGGGCGTCGTGCACGACGACCAGGGCGCCTTCGACAGGCCAGGGGTGAAGACGCAGGACTACGCGATCACGCGGGAGCAGGCGCGGGCGGCGATGGCGAAGATCGCGGAGTACGAGTCGGGGCGATACCGATACAGCCTGGACAAGCGCCAGTGCTCGACGTTCGCGCTCGACGTGCTGCGCGCGGCGCGGCTGCCCGTCCCCGAGGGCGGGGCCGCCCCGGGGCCGAGGGTGATGTACGAGGCGCTGGACGACGAGACCTGAGGACCGGAGGAGCCGAGATGGCGCGAGCCCAGACGAAGCCGCCGCACCCCGCCACCGTGGCGCAGAAGAAGGCTGCTCCCGCAAAAAAGGAGAGGCCGCCGCACCCCGCCACCGTGGCGCAGAAGAAGGCTGCTCCCGCAAAAAAGGAGAGGCCGCCGCACCCCGCCACCGTGGCGCAGAAGAAGGCTGCCCCCGCAAAAAAGGAGAGGCCGCCGCACCCCGCCACCGTGGCGCAGAAGAAGGCTGCTCCCGCAAAAAAGGAGAGGCCGCCGCACCCCGCCACCGTGGCGCAGAAGAAGGCTGCCCCCGCAAAAAAGGAGAGGCCGCCGCACCCCGCCACCGTGGCGCAGAAGAAGGCTGCCCCCGCAAAAAAGGAGAGGCCGCCGCACCCCGCCACCGTGGTGCAGAGGGCGGCCGCGAAGAAGACAGCGGGAGTCGAGCTCGACGGCATCCCGCTCAATGACAGCGGCAAGGGCATCGACATCGGCGAGAAGCTCGGCGAGTGGAAGCTCTCGATCGTGGGCGCCCAGGCCGATGTGTGGGACCACAGCGGCGGCGAGTGGAAGGCGTCCTATTACCGCGTCTCCGGCGACTATCACATCAAGGGTCTGCGCAGCGCCCGGAGGGACTACGAGAAGGGGTTCTTCAACGGTCAGTCCAAGAGCAGCGGCGGGGCTACCCACGCCGACGAGCGCGACAAGGTCTTCAGCAGTTTCCGGAGCGATGTGCTCGCTCACGTGCCGGGATATGCGCGCGGACTGGCAATGAAAATTTAGCTCTCCGCCGCCCCTCCCCTATCCTCCCCCGCCATGGCCGTTCAAGTCTGCGCCGGCGCCACCACGATGTGCAGCTTCGGCGTGGCCCCCGCCACGCGGATGGTCCTCCCCGTCCACCAGGCCATGGCCACCCTGCCCGCCGCCAACACCTCGGACTGCGCCCCCGTGCTCAACGTCCTCCCCTTCGGCGCCTGCTCCTCCCTGGCGAACCCCACCGTCGCCTCGGCCACCGCCGCGGCCCTCGGCGTCCTCACCCCCATGCCGGGCGTCCCCGTCCCCGCCGGCACCTGGATCCCGGGCAGCGTCACGGTGATGCTCAAGGGCATGCCCGCCCTCGACAGCGCCGCCAAGCTGATGTGCGCCTGGGGCGGCGTCATCCAGATCCTCAACCCCGGCCAGACCAAGGTCATCGACGGCTGAGCGCGCCTTCGCGTCCGCCGCCCGGCCCGGGGGCCCGGCGGGCGTCTCGGTGGCGCGGGTCGCGGTCAGGACCGGAGCCCGCCCCTGTCCAGCATTGCCGGCATCGCGGCCGGGACGGCCGTCGGGCGCGACGGTGGGCTCACGAGAGCACGTCGGCAGCGGTCTTCGCCTCGAGCACGTTCTCGGCCCACCGATCCAGGGTGGCGCCGTCGTCACACCCCAGGATCCGGCTGCGCTGCTCGTCCGAGAGCGCGATCCCCGCCCGCGCGAGGAGCCGGAGCAGCACGTCGCGCTTTCCCTTGAGCTCGCCCTCGTGCTTCCCCTTGAGCTCCCCGTCATGGAAGCCCTTCCGCTCGCCGTCGCGGAAGCCCTCGCTGATGCCGCGCTCGAAGATCTTCTGCGTGAACGGGGGGAACGTCGCCTTGCCTTCGGTCTGCCGCTCCATGACCAGTGCCTCCAGAGCCGGCACGACCGTCGGACCGAGCACCAGCGGCTTGACGTGCCCGAGCCCCAGCCCGAGATCGATGTCCTCCGCCGCCCAGGCGGCCACGGCCGCGTCCGTCGCGACCACGAGGACGGCCGTGTCGCAGCGCTTCCTGGCGCGCACGACGGCGACATACACCGGCCAGGAGTACTTCTTGTCCCGATCCTCCTCGCGCTGGACCTCGATGACGATCGCCAGAACGAGCACGCCGGCGGCGTCCCGCAGCTCGAGCACCAGGTCGGCGCGGAACTCGACCGGGAGGAGCTGGTCGAGCGAGGACTCGACCACCGCCGCGGAGGCGTGCGACGGCACGTTCACATGGAACAGAGTCGCCATGAAATGGGGCGCGAGCTCGGGGTTCTCGCGGAACGATTCTGTGGGGGCGAACCGTCGCGATCCGTCGCATCCCCGGGGATTTGGGGAGGGTCTGACGACGGATCGCACCCCCTCGGACGGCATGGACCCAACCCGGGCCCAGCTCTCAAGCCCCGGGCCTGGGGAGCTCGCGATGGTCCAGCCGTCGCCTCGGGCGGCCCTCGTCGCCTCGCTCGCCGAGACGCTCACCCGCGCAGTCGCGCTCGGGGACGAGATGGCAGCCCGCGTCGTTCACGAGGCGATCGGCCGACTGCTCGGCTTGCCGCCAGCACCGGAGGGGCGAGCAAGCTCGCGCCGACAGTAGCCCGCCGCTTCGAGACGACCAGTCTCCACGCCGCTGGGAACGCGGAGGCCTCGGCCGAAGCAAGAGCCTCGCGCCCTTCCCCTCGTCAATCGTCGTCATCGTCGCGACGATCCATCTCAAGGGCGTGCTGTCCCACTGTATCCGTCCGACCAAGGCCATCGTGACCACCCCGGCGGCGCCGGTTACCTGTCCCCATCGCGACGCAGGAGGAAGCGATGGCGACGAGGGCGGAGTGGGCCGAGCGGGTGGAGCGATGGGAGCGGAGCGGGCTGAGTGCCGAGAAGTTCGCGCGGCGCGAAGGATACAAGCCGAAGCAGCTGTACTGGTGGCGCTGGAAGCTGAGGGCTGACGGGCCCTCGCGGTCGTCGCCGTCGGGGGAGGCACCGAGCTTCTTGCCGGTCCACGTGGTGACCGACGCATCGCCCATCGCGCCGGAGCCGATCGAGATCGCGCTGCCCAACGGGCGGGTGGTGCGGGTCCGGCCGGGCTTCGACCCGGCCACGCTCGAGCGCGTCCTGGCGCTCGCTGCCGAGGAGACGTCGTGCTGACGCTGCCGCCGTCGGTGCGTGTCTACGTCGCGGCTGAGCCTACCGATCTGCGGAAGAGCTTTGATGGGCTGTCGGTCCTGGTCGCTCAGCGCTTCGGAGCTGATCCGCTCTGTGGGCACCTGTTCGTGTTCAGGAATCGACGAGGGGACCAGGTGCGCGTGCTGTTCTGGGATCGCACCGGATATGCCATCTTTGCAAAAAAACTGGCCCGTGGCCGCTTCCACCTCGCCCGCGACCTGCCCCAGGGCGCCACCCACGTCGAGGTCGAGGCGGCCGAGCTGTCGCTGATGCTCGAAGGGCTCGACCTGTCGCAGGCCGTACGGCGCAAGCGCTGGAGACCCGGCGTGAGAAACCTCGACGTGACGAAGCAACGCTTGATGGATGCGCGCGGGCTCGATATCCAGCGCGCCCGGTGACCAGTCCCCGTCCGTCCCACGCAGTGCTGCCCGCCGATCTGGCGGATGTGCAACGTAAGCTGGAGCAGCTCGCGGCTGCCGGGCAGCTCTCGGAGCTCATCGAGCTTGTGCTCGGGCTGCTGGTCGATCTGCGCGACAAGAACACGGCGCTGTCGGCGAAGCTCGCGAGCGCGCTGCGCGAGCTGTACGGCCGCAGAAGCCAGAAGGTCTCGACCGAGCAGCTGATGCTGCTGTTCGCTGAGCTCGGGGCGGAGCCGCCGCAGGGGGCCGCTGGCCCGGCGCCCACGTCGGAGCCTCTCGCCGAAGCGCCGCCGCAGCCGGAGCAGGGCCTGGTGCCGCAACCTCCTGAGCCCCCGAAGCCTCCACCAGGACGGCGCGGGCGCTCGCCGCTTCCCGCACACCTGCCGCGCGAGACGCGCTTCGTGCCAGTCCCCGAAGCCGAGCGCACGTGCCCGCAGTGCGGCGCGGACAAGAAGTGCATCGGCCACCGTACAAGCGAGATTCTCGAGTTCGTCCCGGCGCAGTTCCGGATCATCGAGGAGCAGAGGGAGAAGCTCGCCTGCCCGACTGCCCAGAGCAGGGCGTCACGACGGCCGACAGCGAGAAAGTGATGGATCGGGGCCGCCCAGGGCCGGCGCTGCTCGCGAACATCATCGTCGAGAAGTTCGAGGACGCGATGCCGCTGTACCGACAGGCGCAGCAGTACGCTCGCTGCGGCGTGTCGCTGTCGCCGTCGACGCTGGGAGAGTGGTCGGCGTTCGCGCTCGATGTGCTCGCTCCTGTGGCGAAGAGGATCCAGGAGCGCGTGCTGGGCTCGTGCTACCTGCGCGCCGATGACACCGGGATACGCGTGCTGGATCAGGATCATCCAGCGGGGGTGAAGCGAGGGCACATTTGGTCCTTCGTCGGGGCCGAGCTCGTCGCGTTCGTGTACGCGCCGGACTGGAGGGCGAAGCATCCGGCGGCGCTGCTGCGGGGCTTCACGGGCTACCTGCAAGGCGATGGCTACGCGGGCTACGGCGCGATGCTGCGCGGAGACGACGATGGCGAGATGATCGTGCCCGAGGTGCGCCGGCTCGGCTGTGGAATGCACATCCGCGCGAAGTTCGAGAAGGCGGCGAAGGGCGGTGACGCGCGGGCCGCCATGGCGCTCGCGTACTTCAAGGCGATCTACCGCATCGAGGCCGCCTGCAAGGCCGAAGCGCTGTCCGCGGAGGCACGCCTGGCGCGCCGGCAGGAGCTGTCGCTCCCCGTGGTCGACGATCTATACGAGTGGGTTCACGAGCTACACCTGCGGCTCGTGCCGAATACGCCGCTTTACGTCGCAACCCAGTACGCCATCAACCAGGAGGCAGCGTGGCGGCGCTGCTTCACGGACGGGCGTTTCGAGATCGACAACGGTGAAGTCGAACGGCGGATAAGATGCGTGGCGCTCGGGAGAAAAAACTACTTGTTCGCAGGCTCGGACAAGGGAGCTGAACGCCTCGCTGTCGGCTACACGCTATTTGGCTCGTGCCGGATGTACGGAGTCAACCCGCTCGCCTGGGCGACAGACGTGATCGGCAAGCTGCAGGCAGGCTGGCCGCGTGAACGGCTGGACGAGCTGCTGCCCGACGCGTGGGCGCGCTCGTTGCCCGCTGCTACGGCCGCCGGCGACGCCGGCGCGCCCTGAACGACGCGGAGCTCGATCCTTGCCACCGAGGCGCCGGAGGGGGGCACCTCGCCGGCCCTCTCGTGCCCGCCCGCGTCCGCTCGCGTCCGCTCGGCCCCTGGGTAGTCGCCGCCCGCGCCCAGCATCGTCGACCCCGACGATCACCGCAAGGGGTCGCGCCTATGGCGATGGCTGGGCGCTTACGGTCCAGCGGTACAGGTCGGGGCGGTTCCCGATCCCCGAATCGCTTGCCGCCCGCGCCCGGGACCTTGGGCCGTCCGAGAGTGCTCGCGTACGCGCCCTTGTCGCCCGGCTGGCTGGCGGAGTGGCTCGGCCGTCAAGACCGCCAGCAGCCACCAGTTCAAGCCTGAGGCGCTCCGCCGGGCTCGCGCGGCAAGACGCCGGTGCGGCCCTTGACGGGATCGCGCCAGCACGCCGACGCGTATGCGCCGGACGGTCAGCCTCCTATGTCTCCGAGCAGCACCGTCAGAACGGACGCAACGATGCCGGCGATGGTCGTGGCGAGGACCGGCACGGCTGTTCCGGTGATGCGAATGCGGAAGTCGAGTACGCGCGGCATCGTCGCAGCGACGTGGTGCCTCGGGGGCGCGTGGTGGCCGGCTGAGGTGGGGGATGCGTGACGACGCGCTATGTGCGCGTCCTGTGCTGTCCTCCGACGGTTTCCCAGCACTCGTACATTTTCAACACATCCGCCTGGCCAAGCGAGTTGCGGGTCGCGCTGCCCCCTGGCAGGTACACCACTTGACGTCGACCATCGGGCTGATCGACGAAGTCGAAGCTGGCGACCACCATGCCGTCGCCAACGCGAAGCACATCGAACACCATTGCCGTCGCAACGCGCGTGCTTGGCGCTATCTTGTACTTCATGCCGCGCAAAACATAGACCTCGTGCACCGAGTCGTAGGTGACGATCTCGCCGATCTCCTTCCACCGCTTCTTCGCCTCGGCCCAGCGCTTGGCGTCATCGGTGCGGGTGGGGTTGTTCAGGATCGCTGTGATCACCACGGCGACGCCACGGACCTGGGCACCTTCCGCCGCTCGCAGCGCCTTGACGACGCTCTCGTCATCGTCGTTCGAGGTGTTGCGCTGGATCCAATCGGGGCCGCCCATGCGAAGCCGCCCCTCGACGGCGAAGCGCACATCCTTCGGAAGCCCATGCAGCCAGTCGATCAACAAGTCGGTCATGTACATGCCGAGCGCCTAGCTCGAGGCCTCTGCGTTGTCGCCCCCACCCGCTGAGGATGGGCGCGAGGAAGCTTAGTGATATCAACACGTTACAGAAATTTGTGCGTCGAGGTCCTCCGTTCTCACCGCGCGGCCACGCTCGGGCTCGAGCGTCGCGAGCAGCTCCGCTTCGGCGGCGCACAGCGCGGCCACAACCTCCCCACGCGACCACCCGGCATCCCGCTCCGGCACCTCGGCCCGCACCGGCGGCTTCGGTCCGCCGCGCACGCGGCTCACGTCGATGCCGTCCCGTTCGAGCAAGGCGCAGCCGGTCCGCGTCGACCCAAGGCGCATCGCCTGGAGGCTCCACCGGATCGGCACATCAGTGTGCGGGGTTGAAAGTTGCCGCGACAGCACCGCGTCGCGCGCGTGCGCGCACAGGGGCTCATCGCGGGCGGCACCGCGGTGGCGCGGCGGGCTGGGTCCGCGGAGCGGCTACCACCGCGGCTGGTACTACCGGAGGCGCTGATGGTATCGCTGGAGACCGGTGCCGGGGCCACAGCGCGTCGCCGAAGCGCCCGCTTTGGGTCACACCTCACCCCGTCGCGCAGTTTCCCTGCGCCGGCACTTCCGTCCGCGCTGACGCCGAGCGCGCCGGTTACGCTCCCGCGGTAGCGGCGCCCCGCTCCGTACCGGTGACGTCGTTGCGAAGCGGCTTCGATTCGACAGGCTATCTGTGGCGCCGTTCGTCGAGTAAACTCCCGCTTGGGAGGTTACGTTCAATGAGGCGTTCACTTGCTCTCCTTGTCGCCTGTGGAGCGCTCATCGTGCCCACGGTTGCCAATGCCTACTATCGATACTTGTCGGACATAAACGCCCACATGTGGTGGACCGATCGACCTAACACGATCTTCGTAAACAAATCCGGCGCGCCCAAGTTGGTACAGAACGTATATAATTCATCGGACGTCTGGGAAGTGCCACACGGAGGCGTGAGACCATTTACGGCAGCGGGAGGCAGCGGTGTCGTTATGTATTCTCCGTCGGCAGCAGGAGTCGAGGTATGGTTCTGTACCGCCCAGCTTGATTGCAGAAAGGCGTCGAACCCATGAACCAGTGCGCCTGGTGCATGGATGGCGGTAACCAGTCCCTCCGCGAACCGATAGGTTTGACCGAATAGCTGGGTTCGGACACCCAGCAGTCGGCCACCGTCGGCTCGACCTCCTCGGCCGCCTCGGGGTATCACCGCGCGGTCTCTTCCACGATCTTCCACCCGTCCCGCTTCATGAGCCCGATGTAGGCTAGGCGCGCCTCCGGGATGACCTGTATCTTGAGGTCGTCGCCGTCCTCGCGCAGGTAGACGTCCGCCTGCCCGCGCTCCGCGTCGGCTTGTCCAGCCAGTTGGGCGGCGTTCAGTCGTAGGGGATGCCCGGAGGTCACTTGCGCTCTACCGAGATGGCCGACAGGCAGCCACGCGCTTTCAGGTACGCATCGATGTCGTCCGGGGACACGCGCCACGGACACTCGCCGCGTGACCGGCTTGCCGGGGAACGTGAGGCTCATTCGGTGCTTGGGATCACGGAAGTCCATCGGGCCTCCTGCTCGCGCCGAACGCGCGGTCTGCCCGCTCCGCTGCTGCTCAAGGTACCGGCCCCGACCCCCTCGTACGCGGGTTCGTCGGCGCCGAGCTCCACGCCTATTCTCCGTCCAGAAGCGCACGCATCTTGTCGAGCAGCTCTCGCTTGACCCGCTGGCGGTTCAAGTCGTCTTCGTAACCGGCTTCGACAGGCGACACTTTGGTGACCCCTTTGGGCATCATAAGATGCGTCGACCATTCGCTCTGCCTCGTGGTCGTCCAAGTCGCGTCGGAAGTGCAGAATCAGGCCTTTGACGCTCATTGCAGCCCCACTCAGTACGTGGAGACTTCCCTAGCTTCCCGAAGCCTGACGGATTCACGTAGCGCGCTGATGGCCTTTATGCGTCGCTTGTAGAGCGTAGAGAGAGGTAGCCCTGCGTCTTCGGCTATCTTGGCCATAGTGACTCCGTTCAGGTCGTGTGCTACGAGCACAAATCTTAGCTCCGGATCGAGCTCGTTCACTACGTCGATGGTGCTGGTCACCATGTTGTCGCACTCCATCACAGCAGCAGCGTCCGGCGCTGGATCGATCACTTCGATTAGATCGACCAACTCCTCCCTGCGGTGTTGCGCACGCTCGTGGTAGTGCGAGGCAGCGTGTACGGTGATCGCGTTCAACCAGCGTTCCGGCCTGCCGCGCTTCGGGTCGAACCTGGGCCAGCTCTCCCAGGCGTTGAGCCAGACTTGACCCGCGACGTCGCCACGATGGCACAGCGGGACCCCCAGCCTCCCCAGCCAGCGCATCACGGCACGAACCAGCGTCGGGCAAAACAGGCGCGCATGCGCGGCAGCGCGCTCGTATTCAATCGTCGGACGACACATGGCTTTCCCCCCGGCGCAATCTCCCGTCCTATGATGATGGCTCGCCAGCGTACCTCTGCGGCACCGGTCAGCGGTCCTCCCCGAAGATGGCCCGCTACCCAATGGAGGCGTCAGCCGTAGCTGTTCAGCTGCCGGAGCGGTGCCATCCTCGTCAGCATGCTCCTGAGGGCGAGCAGCGTAGGAGCATCCGTCAAGCGGAGCGCTCTTCGCAGTTGCTTTCTTCCACGCTGCAAGCGATCCTGAATTGTGTTGGGATTCTGGCCATGCTCGGCCGCGATCTCCTCCGCAGTGTACCCCAAAGCGGAATCAGCCACGGCGTCGCGCAGAGGCGGCTCGAGCCGTTCCAAGCCGCGGAGGCTGAGCCGCGCCTCTAACTGTGCGGACGGCGGCGGCATGTAGCCATCCATCGCCGGATGCGTGTACGAGGCGCGGCCTTTCTCCCACTGGTGCTGGTGTTCCCTGTAGTGCGTTGTGTGGTGCCATGTGACTACGAATAGCCAGCGCCTCACCGCCTTCTTTACCGACAGGCGCTCGCTCGCATGGAACCCGCCTGCCTCGACGGTTCGCCAAGCAGAGAGAAGAATTTCCTGCAGCACGTCTGAACGGTCGCACTCTGGAACCTTGAGTCGGCGCAGGTTGTCCCTGATCATGAAAATGTTTCGCACGATGACTTCGAATGGAACGTGTGTCCCCGGTCGCATGCGCATCTCCCCGGAAGGCGAGGGGCGGCCGCGCTCACCCATGGTTCCCTACTCCTGGAAGTGTCGTGTTCAGCGACGAGCGCTCAACGTCGTCCCAATCCGAGCCGCGTACAGGACTGGACCCGCCTTCGTCGCGCCGTAGCGGGAAGCTCGTCAGCGTGGCAGCGCGACAGGCGAGCTCGGCGCCCGCCTCGGCGCGAGCAGGCAGGGGCGACCGAAGCCGCGGCTGGGGAGGCGGCGGGAGCTTCGCCCGTGGGCTCCTGGCCGCAGGCTCGGGAGACGGCAGCACGGGCGGAGGAACGTCGCGCGCGCGAGGAGGTATCCTGGGCGGAGCCGGCGGCACCGGGCTCGGCGCCGGTGACGACGCGGGACGCGCCGAGCTCTCGCACTTGGTGACGGGCTCGCCGAGCTGGATCACCACGGTCTCCTCTGCGTCCGTCCGGTAGTCGTCGTGCAACCGCCACAGGCGCTCCCAGTACCGCGCCGGCGCGCCCGTGAAGGCTTCCAGCTGCCGCGCGAGGCCGGGCGTTATCGACAGGTCGCTCCGCAGCAGCCGCTCCACCTCCCTCGGCTCCAGCCCTGTGCTCTCGGCCAGTTCTCTCTTCCACGAAGGAATCGTCGCGCAGAACGTTTCGAGGACCCTGCCTGGCCAGGGGACCGGGCGCGAGCGGGCGTCTGTCAGCTCTGCGAGCGCGGCATCGACATGACAATCCAGAAGGCGCCGGTATCGGTCCCGCTCCTCCGCTGCCTGCTCCTTCGCATCGGTGAGGGCCGACGTCTCGTCATCATGCGCGTGCTCGCGTGCCTCGCGAAGCCCGCGTTCGCGTCCCAGCGCTTCGCGCGCCGTGATCGCGAAACCGATCGCGACGAAGGATATCATCGCGAGCCCGAGCGGCGAGACGAGCCACATCGCAGCCAGCATGTCCTCCATGAGTTTCTCCTCCTTGACGTGAGCATTCCTGTTCGGCGCAAGGCGGATCCCGGCTTTGTGCCGCCCGATGACAGCACCGTCCTCCCCGCTTGCTTAGCTGTCGCTGGAAAGCCGACCGGTCAGCGAATTTGTATCAGGAGCGCTTCACGCTCCGCAGCGAGCTGCCCTTGCGGGAACTCGCGTGCATGCGTCTCGAGCAATCGTCGCGCCTCGGCATCTGCGACTGCGCTATGGACCTCGATGGCCCTTCGGGCCTCGTCGATGAGGCCCTGCTCGCGCTCGGTGACGGCTGGGACCACGGCGCGGACGGGGAGCGAGGTACGACGAACCGGCGCGCCTGACGGAACAGGCACTCGTGCGTCTCGGTCCTGCGCCGGCTGCGCGGTCTCCTGTGCGGCCGCCGCGGCCGGCCCGCGCATCGGGAGCTCGGCCGTTGGCTGCGCGATCTCCTCCTCGGCCGGTGCGGGCGCAGGAGCGCGCTCCACCGCCGCCCGCAACCACGACTCCGGGCTGAACGAGTCCGGCAACGTCGCGATGACGGCGCCGGTCAGCACGACGACCGCCCCCTGCACCAGGATCTTGATGCCCAGGCGGCCGAGCTTGATCAGCCACCCGTCCCGGTCGCGCAGATCGAAGGCGAACGGGACGCATGGAGCGTCGTCCCATCCGCGCGAGCGTTGCCGCGCCTTCCAGCGTTCTACGGCCGCGGCAAGGTCCTCGAGCGCTCGGCGGTAGTGTGTCCTCACGGTCTTCGGGTTGAGCCCCAGTTCGGAGGCGATCTCGACGAGCGGCACCTCCTCGATCCCGTGCTTGATCAAGATGTCGCGGTACTTGGGGTCGACCTGGTTGATCAGGTCGCGGATGAGCGCCTCCCGCTGCTGCCTGCGGAGCATCTCTTCCGGAGTCGGGCACTCCGCCCGAAAGTCGTGGTCGTCGAACGAGGTCAGGACTTCCCCCCGACGGCGTTCGTTCCGGACGTGGTTCCGCGCCTGGTTCAGGACGATGGTGGCACCGTACGACGCTCGTGCCTCCCCGAGCTCGACCCGCAGATCCGCTTCGAGTCCACGCAGCAAGGCATCCTGCGCGAGGTCCTCCGCGTGCCGCGCCGGGGCCCCGAAACGCCGCGCGAGGCGCCGGAAGAACTCGAAGCCGGTAGGGGTGCTGCCTGGCTCGCCCATCACCGGTAGAACACCTGAGCCGTCTGCAGGGCTTCAAGAAAATGCAGGGTGGCTCTAGGGTCGGTCGGATAAGGTGCGACATGTGGGGTCGCAGGGAGCGCGGCTACACGAGCAGCGATGGCCGCATTCCCTGTTCGGGCGGGGTTTTTCTCGTCCGATCGTCCAGGGCATGCCAGTTTCAGCGCCGTTGACGCGCCACGGCTGGCGTAAGTACTGTCTCTGCGTGCGTTTCGTTGCGCAATCGCTCTGGATATGCCTGACGCTCGGCGTCGCGATCGGCACTACGCATCCGGTTCGTGCGGAGGAACGCAATCCGGTCCCCGCACGAAATGACGGCTCGATCGTAAAGGACCATCTTCGCCGCGCCCGACGAGCTCGGGCATCGGGAAAGTGGACCGAGGCACACGCCGCCTACAAGGCGGCTTTCGAGGCGATCGACGCGACATCTGTTACAGAGAGAGAATCCGCTGAGGTCGCTGGAGAGCTGGGCCTCTGCGAGCTCAAGTTACGCAAGTTCCGTGACGCAGCGGAGCACCTGGCTTGGAGCCTTGAGCGGCGTAAGGCCCTTTCTCCTGAACAGCAAAAAAGATTCGCGGACGGGCTGGCCAAGGCCGTTCCGTTCGTCGCGACGCTCTATCTGTCGGTGGATCCGCCGGATGCCGAGGTGCTCATCGACGGCAAGCCCATCGGCCGACCCAGGCGGACCTACACACTGTTCTTCGAGCCTGGCAAGCACATGGTGCGGGCCCGAGCACCGGGCCGTGAGGAAGGATCCCAGACGCTGGACGCGCAGGCGGCGACGGAGCCGACCATGACGATACAGTTGCCGCGCGCGGCCGTGAGCAGCGCCAAGGAGGGCGCACCCGCAGCACCGAAAACCGCGAGCGCACCGCCCGCTCTGCGCCCGCCCGATCCCGGGCAGCCGGCATCGTGGCCGACGACGCTGCGAATCGCCGGGATCGCCGTCACGACGGCCACCTTGTCCGCGGGCAGCCTGCTCATGATCCGGGCCACCAGTCTTGACGGCGATCTGAGCGAACGGCGCGACGGGCTCAACGGCGGTGCGACGGCGAGCGGGTCCAGGTGCTGGCAAGCAGCGGACCGCCCGGCGTGCGCTGACCTGCTCCGCCTCCGAGACGAGCGCAACCTGTCCGCGGGCGTGGGCACGGCCATGCTCATCGCCGGCGGTGTGATCGGGGCAGCGACCGCCGCGTCGTTCTTCACGGACTTCTCCTTCCTGGGGCTCACGCCGGCTGAGGATCGGATCCACGCCTCGCCCGTGGCGACCGGGCGAGAGATCGGCGTGATGGTCGAGGGGCTGTGGTGAGGACATCGGGGGCCGAGCAGATGCGTTCGAAGGAAGGCCGGCGCGTGGCGACGTCCGTCGTCGCCCTCGCGATCTTCATGTGCGGCGCGAGCACGCTGACAGGGTGCCCGTACTCCGACCCTTGCTGGGAGGTGGAGGCGTGCGAACCCGATCCGGTGCCTCCGCCCGGTCCGTGCGAGGGAGAGCCCGGCACGGCGCCGGCGCTGGATGAGTGCGGGGTGTTCGTCAGCGAGCACGGCGACGACGACCACCCCGGAACGAAGGACGCTCCGGTGAAGACCCTGCAACACGCGATCGGGCTCGCCGCGCACGGGCGAGCCCACGGCGAGGCAGCGACCCGGCGCGTGTACGCGTGCGGGGGGGAGTTCGCGGAGACGATCACGCTGCCCTCGGGGGTCGACCTCTGGGGCGCCCGTCTGTGTGACGGCGGGGATTGGTCGTATGAGGGGACATTCGGCGGGCCGGATCACCGGACGATCATCGCTCCGCCGGGGGGGATCCCGCTGCGGGTCCTCGGGGCGGTGGAGAAGGAGCTCGCGGGGGACGACACGGCGTCGTTGATCTCCGGCGTGCGCGTTGTCGCGGCGGCCGCCTCGGCGCCCGATGGCAAGTCGTCGATCGCGGTGATTCTGAGCACGGGGGCCAGGGCGGTCGTGCAGGACAGCGTGATCATCGCGCGCAACGGCAAGGACGGGGAGCCGGGCCAGGACGCGCCGAGCTATCGAGCGACGGATGGCGTCGTAGGTAACAACGGCGCGAACGCGTGTACTGCGGACGCCGCCGTGGGCGCCCTGCCGGTGGTCACCGTGTGCGACGACGGCATCGAATCGACGGGCGGCTACGGCGGTGACGGCGGACTCGACATCGGCGGCGATGGCGCCCCGGGAAAGCCGGCGCCGGTGGAGGTTTCCGAGCGCGACGGCCGCGGAGGGGTCGGCGCGGACGCCACGAGATGCGAGGACGGGAACGATGGCGCAGACGGCGCCGACGCCGCTCGCGCGGCTGGCGCCTTTGGCCCAGGCATCCTCAGCGACGATGGATGGATCGGTGTCCGTGGTGAGGACGGGAAGAAGGGCGGCGTCGGCCACGGCGGCGGCGGCGGTGGCGGCAGCAAGTCGCGCGGGTCCATGTTTGCGTGCCCCGTAGGTCTCCCCCAGAGTGGCGCGGCCGGCGGCTCGGGGGGAAGCGGAGGTTGCGGAGGCAGGGGCGGCGGGGGCGGCGGCTATGGCGGCGCGAGCATCGGTATCGTCGCGCTGGAGGGCACGGACTTGACCCTCGCGAACACCGAAGTGCTCACGGGCAAGGGCGGCCAAGGCGGGGTCGGCGGAACGGGCCAACCGGGTGGCGTCGGGCGACGCGGCGCCCACGGCGGCGTCGGTTATACTGGAGGCGACATGTGGGACGCGTGCAAGGGCGGCACGGGAGGCAATGGCGGTCGCGGCGGTGATGCCGGCGGCGGGCTCGGCGGCGCGTCGGTCGGCATCGCCTACGTGGTACCCAACTTCGCCATTCGACCCGGAACCAAACTTGTTGCCGCAGGCGCCGGCCAAGGCGGCCTCGCGGGGAACGCCGGCCCGAACGACCAGGTGGGCAAAGGCGCGAATGGCCCGTGGGGGGAGCTCTATCATTTCGGTGCGGCAAGCGAGCCGCCCCATTGACTCGCGCTTCGCGAGACGCTGCCAGCGAGGGATGCCGATGCGCCTGAGTTCCGCGATCCTCTTGGTCTCTCTTCTGCCGCTCGCCACGGCCGGTTGCGGCACGACGCCGGGGGTGAACGACCCTGATGGCGCGCCGCCGTGCGGCAGTCCATCGACGTGCGCAGGTGATCCGATCCCCGAGTCGGTCTGCCTGGAGCATCTCGCCGTGGGGCGGGCGTTGGACGGCTGCGGCGTGTTCGTCCACTATGCGGATCTCGGCGGTGACGACGCGAACCCCGGCACGATGGACAGACCGGTGACTACCCTGCCGCACGCCATCGAGCTGGCGCGCACCGGGCGCGGTCGGGTGTTCCTCACCCGCAACGCCTACGTGGAGTCCATCACGCTGCCCTCCGGGGTGGATCTCCATGGTGGCTTCAACTTCTTGGAATGGGAACGGCCGCCCGAGTTTTCAGATCCGGTGTACGGCACGGCCAAGATCGTTGGCCCCGTCGGGCACATCCCCCTGACCATCGAGCCGGCGCGGGCCGAGGACACGGGGGCTGCGGACGGGGTCTCGACCATCGATCACATGTACATCCGCAGCCCGAGGCATATCGGGATGGTCGTTCGGTCCGGCGCCGCGGTGGAGATCATCGGGAGCACGATCGAAGCCGACCCGGGACCGGGCGGCCGCGACGGGGAGAAATGGCCGGGCCGGGCAGCGTCGGGTCCGGACGGCCAGTATGGGGGAGACGCGTGCTCCGCGGCGACGGTCCCGGGTGGGGCTCGGGCGGTGAACTCCTGCGAGGGAGGGCTCCCGAGCGCCGGTGGCAAGGGAGGCGACGGGCTCGCCGACGGCGCTGGAGATGGGGAGGACGGCGAGCCCGTACCCGAGCCCAACCCCAACTACAGTGGGGAAGGAGGGCGTGGCAACCGGGCAGACGGTGGTTGCAGCAGCGGCGCCCCCGGGCAAAGCGGTATGTGGGGCGCCGCCGGCGCAGCGGGCAAGGGCCGCGGGCGGATCGACGAGACCGGATGGCACGCCGACTGGGCCGGCGACGGCGCCCGGGGGATGCCGGGCCAGGGCGGTGGCGGGGGCGGCGGGCGTCGCGGTGGGCTCGCGGTGTGCGGCGTGGCCTCCCAGGGGGGCGCCGCCGGCGGCTCCGGAGGCGCGGGCGGCTGCGGGGGGCGGGGCGGCCGAGGGGGCGAGAACGGCTACCCGAGCATCGCGATCGTGGCGCTCCACGCCAAGGTGACGGTGCGCGACAGCATCATCAGCATCGGCGACGGGGGCCCAGGCGGCGACGGCGGGGAGCCGGAGGAAGGGGGCAAAGGCGGCCGAGGCGCTCCAGGTGGCGCCGTGGGGGACGGCACGTGGTCCTGCCAGGGTGGCAGCGGCGGCCTCGGAGGCGACGGCGGCTACGGCGGTCCCGGGCGCGGCGGCGACTCGATCGCCATCGCCTACCTCGACGAGGACCAGCTCACGCTGGAGGGGGTCACCTTCGAGATCGGGCTGCCGGGCCCAGGCGGAACGAGCTGGGATTGGTCTGGCGAGGAGCTCACGGGGGAGGACGGCATCGCCGTCGAGACGCTGCGCTTCCCTGAGTAGGGTCGACGGGGAGGCTCTGTGAACCGGTACCGATAGCGCGTTAGCGGCGACGCGCCCGGGCCCACGCGACAGCGCACGTGAGCCTGATGTCAGCAAGGTGGACGGTCGCGCCGAGCTCCAGGAATCTCACGCCAGGCCGCGGCGCCGAGCCCATGGCTTTCAAGCGGCGCACGTCGACGAGAGCCTGCTGAGCGCGTTCCCGCGCAGCGTCATTCCAGAGGAGCGGCGGCGGCGAGTCTACTGGAACGGCGTGCTCGCGCGCGCGGAGGTGAGCTCCAGCTACAAGCCGGCGCGCAAGATATGGCGTCGCGAGCGACAAGGCCACTACATGCCCAGCACGGTCGGCGTGCGAGTCGCCGGCGAAGCGGGCAAGCCGGACACCTACGTGCCGCTCGATCGCCTGCTAGGTTGCGACATCCTCGAAGAACAGGGCGCGCCAGACGCAGCCAGCCGGGCTCATGTCACGAGCCCGTCCTGAAACGTGATGCTGCCGAGCACGAACGTCTGCTCGGTGTACCGCCTGTCACTCGTTCCAGTTCTTCCACTCGTTCCAATTCTTGGACTGAGTCTGCCACACGCCCTTGTTGTTGTAGTCGCCACCGTCTTTGAGGAACGCGTCCTTGCGGGAGTTCTCCCCGCCGAGGTGCCAACGCATCCAAGCAACGTTCGCTCCGGCGCCGTCCCAAGGCCCCGAGCCGTGACCACCGCCCTTCATCTTGCCGAGCCAGACTGGCCCCTTGTTGCCGGCGTTGTTGAAGTCACCCTCGGCGTTGGGCGCCTCTTGACCCGTTTCACCGTAGATGATGCCGACAGGGATCTTGAGATTGACGAGGGCGTTGTGCTCGAAGGAGCCGCTGTTGTTGAGCAACGCGGTGGAGACGCGCTCATCGGTTTGAGCAGCCGCTTCCGACGACAGCCCGCCCATCGAGTGCCCGAACACACCAACGCGGTCGAGGATCAAGCGGCCGTACATGGGGCTGTTCTGATCGGCGTCCTGAGCCTCCAGCCAATCGATCGCCGCCGACATGAGCACGGCGTCGCCCGTCGACTCTCGAATACCGACGAGGACGAAGCCGTGCGAGGCCATGCGCGTCAGCAGCTGTAGGTAGTCGCGAGGAGGGGTACCTCCGCCCGGACCCCAAATGGCCACCGGGTGCTTCTTGTTGGGCTCGGTGGTGAGCGTCGTCGGCCTGACGAGAATGTGGCCACCGCCGCTGAACGAGAGGTCCTGAACCGTCGTCTCGAGCGGTCCGTTAGCGTTCACATTGTCACCCGCCAGCACCACTTCGGGCCGATTGACCTGGCCGCCGCTACCGCCCGCGCCCGCGCCCGCGCCCGCGCCCGCGTCGCTGCCTCCGGAGTTCGTGCCGGTGCCTGCGGACCCCGCAGTGGTACCACCCGAGCTGTTGCCAGCGGCCTCGCCCGTGCCGCCCGCTCCGGCGGGGTCAGCGCCGCCGCCAGAGCTGGTATCGGTTCCGCCCAAGCCCGCGGCACCCGAGCTCGAACCGCTCGCCCCTGGGCTGTAGCCGTCGCCTGGAGCGGACTCGCTCGAGCAAGCAAGAAGTAGAATGAGAACAGAAGGAGCTAGTTGCCTCATGGGATACCTCGGAGCTCCGAGCGCGCTTTCTTGACGACGGCCCTCAGGCCAACCTGCTACCGGAGCGGAAAAATCCGAACGACTCGCTGCTGTGCGGCGGCTGCGATGTGAGCGCACACATGACCCGATTCCGCTACGAAGTCCACCTATTCCGCTGCCGCGCGATTGTTCAAACCGCGCTAAACTCGAGGACTTCGGCCGGACGGCTCTAGCGCCCGACGGCGGGAGTATCGTCACCTCGTGAGCCTGACCGAGCCGACCGACTTTCCCATGCCGGAGGTTGACGCCAATGGGGTCGACCAGTAGTGTACAGCTATACGGTAGGATGCCTTCCGCTTGGTGCCAGTAGTGTACAGCTATACGGTAGGATGCCTTCCGCTTGGTGCGACGTCGCGGTAATCGCAGGCGGTTCACGAGTGGAAGGCCTGTCTGATCGCATAAGGCCCGTTCTGTCGACAAACTCGTACAGTCGGACTGCACGAGCCAGCAACGGCTCCGAGAATCTTGCTTTGCGGAACGCGTTTGCTTGTCCTTCTATGGAACGTAGTGTCAAGCCAGATCCCTCCCGATCGCCGACCGTCCTCTTCAACGGAGGCGTCCGCTCCCAGTCGGCACGTGCGGCGTGGCTTGTCCGGGTTCGGCTGGCTTTTGCGACGGGGCTTGCCCGCGTTCAGCTGGCGAGCGCGGCGAGCCTTGAGCGCTTCCCGGTCGGTCACGCATCCGCGATTGGCGTTGGAACCGCTAGCCAATACGGAGGATGACGGTAGCTCCCTTTCTGGGGTGTTTTCGCTGGCATCCTCGACGAGATCGAAGCCCTGTTGTTCTCGCGCACGGAGCGGGAACGGTGGTCATGAGGCTCGGGTTGCCGGCAGCCTCGAGTGATCGAGAAACGCAGACGTGCCCAGCGCACGCGCGCCGGTGCCCCGTCGTCGGGCTTCATCGGGTGGCTCATCGGCGCCTCCTTCGCGGCGGCGCCAACGCGGACATGGGGACGGCGCAGCTCCTCGACGGACACGGACCGGCCCGTGGCGGGCGCACCGCCGCCCGCGGGTCTTGGCTCATGAGGGCCTCCTTCACGAGCGACGTCTCGTCGTCGCTCGAGTGTTCGACCCTACATTGCCGCGGAATCCCCGCGGAGATCACCTCCTCTGCGGGGCGCGAGGCTCAGGCGCTCCCCCTCAAGAAACGTGATCCGTAGGGCACCGAGATCGTCGTGAGCGGCGCCAGCAGCTCGAGCATCGTCCTCACCTGCTGCGTCTGCGTACCCTCGAGCCGATCGACGATCGAAGCCGGCACGCGCCCGACGTCGGCGCCGATGAGTCGCGCGCAGATCGAGACGAACACCCCCGTGCGCAGGAAGGGGCCCTGCCACCAGCCGAGCCATCGGCGCGTCGTGCGCGCCGGCACCCCAGTCCGCCGCCGGATCTTCGCAGCCGCGCGGAGGGCGAGCGCGACGATGGTCGCCAGGATCACCACCGGCCCCCCAATAGACCCGCGGCCCGAGGAAGCGCACCGACGGCGGCATCGCGCGCTTCCGACAGCCCTCGCGCCCGCAGCACAAGCTGAACCGACGGGCGAACGCCTCGCCCGCTGGCGCGACGAGGGCCCCACGCGGCTTGCGGTCGCAGTCGCACCGGTGCAGCGGCCCGTCGCACACGGGGCAGCCCTCGGCCGCGACCCGGCGCGTCACCGCCTCGTCCACCTCCACCAGCACCCTGAAGAACCCGCGCCCAAGATGGGGGTCGTCCAGCATGGTCTACCTCCGGTCCTGAAACCCGGAGGGGAGCCCCCTCGGACGAACTTCACCAAGTTCAGTGAGGGGGCTTCCTTGTGCGCCCCTCAAACAAGTTGATCAGGATGGGCCCCAGCCCCCTCCATCTCCCTGACGGTTCTCATTCGCGCGCGGGCGGCTCGTCGGAGCGCGCCGTCGGGAAGGTCGCGGTCACGGCGCGCTGACTGCCGAACGCTTGGGGCTGCACACGATGCCGCCCGTGCAGCAGCGTCGCCCGCCAGCGCGGCCCGCCGACCGCGCGCCTGGAGCCGCCGACCGCGCGAGGGTAGCTACTCCTGCCACATCCGAACCTCCGTTGTTGTGGCGTTTCGGGTTCGGGACAGAGCCTGAACGAGCGCGCGTGAGGCGGCCCGAAATGGTAATTCTGACGATCCGGTAACTCGTCGCGAGTTACCGGGATCTAGTCAGGCGGGGAACCCGCTCTGATGACGCGCAGTTAGGCCGTTTCGAGAGAGCGCCCGAGGGGCCGATTTTGGAGGGGCGCGAAGGGGTCGATTTGGTAATTTCGCGCGGGGTCGGCTGCGCGTCTCCGGCGAGCCGCCGACCTCCGTTTTGTCGCATGCGACAGGGCGGCGCGCGCCGGGCACAACCGCGGGCCGGCCCGAGCGGCGCTGCGCGAGCTCGTCCTGGCGGACGCCGGGGCGGCCTGGGGCTGGCGCCTGGACGCGAGCACGCGGCAAGGCGCGAACTCGGCGCACGGGGGTGGTCCCGCTGTGCTTCCGGATCTACTACGGCTTCCTCACGCGCGAGGGAATGCGAGCCGACGAGGCCGGAACTCTCGAATGGTCGGATGTCGACCTTGACCGGGGAGCCGTTGTTCTCGATGAGAACAAGACCGATGACCCCCGTGCCTGGGCACTATCGCCTGATGTGGTGCGCGCGCTTCGTGCTTATCGCGAGCTCTGGCCGGACAATCGGCGTGTCTTCGTCGGGCCAAAGTGTGACCCCTTGCCGGGTTGTCACGGGGCGGAACGCTTCAGAGAACACCTCCAACGCGCGGGAGTCGATCGACCCGAGCTGTTCGAGACCACGGAGTCGAGGCTGAACATCCGATTGCACGACACTCGAGCGACCTTCATTACCATCAAGCTCGCGAATGGTCGCACGGAGACGTGGATCTCCGACCGAACCGGACACAAGTCGAGCGGCCAGATCCACCACTACAAGCGCGCCGCGCGCAAGATCGCCGAGCTTGGGCTGGGCGACTTTGCCCCCCTGGACGAGGCGATCCCCGAGCTGAGAGGAAAGGGCGGCTCGGTAGGAGGAGGCCAACCCGCGTCCGCTGGAGCAGGCATGGGCTCGGCGAGCGCCGAAGCTTCCGCCTCCGGCGCGCCGCCCGGTCAGACGGCGCCCCCGGACGACGTCCCCGCCCCCGCCACGGCGGACGCTGGCGCCTTCACAGGCGGTTCGTTGGGCCCGCGTTGGGCCACGCCGGAAGAGGACTCGGCCACGCGGCAGTCGGAACCAATTGAAATAATAGATATTTCTGCCGCCGACGCCCCGGCGCCGGAGATGTCCTCGCGGAACATCTCGACGATGCCATTGTGCTCGAGCGTCGGCATGCGGGGCTCCATGAACAGTGGACGCCGTGGCCAGAGAGGGCTGGTGCACGCGAGCAGCCGATGGTCGGTCAGTCGCGGCGGGGCGCTGGCGGGGCACAACGTATCGATATCGGTGGGCGATGCCAGCGCAAAATCCGCCGTAATAGCTGATTTTATTCGCACGAATGGTGCGGCTGCACGTAATACGTGCCACGCGCACGCAGCAGAGCGCGCGCACGCAGTAGAGGTGGTTCACATCTGTCGTGTGCGGCATTGACGACCTGCACGGCATTCGATGACTCCTCGCCTGGCGTCACCCGCGCCAATGGGGTTGCGATTCGGAGGAGCGGTCCCCGAAAATACCAGCGAAGACATGGGACCGAAGATCGACCTCTGACAGGACCGCGACCCGACCTGCAACACCCCGGGCCCTCGGTGGAGGCGAGTGAGCGCGGAGCCGGGGCCTCCAGCAAGCTTCTGTAGCCTCCGCGGGCAGGGGTGATACCGTGCTCGTCATCGGCCATCCCTCACGCCGCGCCCCCCGCGTCATCCAGGCCTTCTTCCCCGAGCGCCGCGTCCTCGCGGGCAGCGCGGTCCAGCGCTTCGCCCGTACCGTCGCGCTCGACGTAGTGCGCGCGGCGAGGGTGCCGGTGCCCCCCAGGACGGGGCGGCACCCTGGCCGAGGGTGATGTACGAGACGCTGGACGACGAGACCTGAGGATCGGAGGAGCCGAGATGGATCGAGCCCAGACGAAGCCGCCCCACCCCGCCACCGTGGCGCAGAAGAAGGCGGCGCCCACGACGCCGGCGAGGCAGCCCCACCCCGCCACCGTGGCGCAGAAGAAGGCGGCGCCCACGACGCCGGCGAGGCAGCCCCACCCCGCCACCGTGGCGCAGAAGAAGGCGGTGCCCACGACGCCGGCGAAGCCGCCCCATCCGGCGGCCGTCGCACAGAGAACGACGATCCAGCGCGCCGCGGCGCTCAACCCGTCGGGCGTGCCCTCGCTGACAACGCTCGGGATCCTCGAGGACGAGCAAGTCCAGCGCTGGCTCTACTATTCGAAGGGCAAGAAGCTCCCCGAGAACAAGGTGAGAGGCCTGATCGCCGAATACCTGACGAAACACAAGCTGACGGCTGTCTATCGACCCGAAAAGCACGTCTGCCTGACCGGCGTCAAGGTGTCGATCGCCACCGAAGACGGCTGGCGCGACATCGCCGAGATCGACGTGCTCGTCGGCGTCGTGGACGACGGGAAGCTCGTGCCGGTGCTGATAGCAGAGGCCAAGGCAGGGAAATATGGCGCTGGAAAGTACGCAACAGCCTTGTCCAGCAAGCTCAAGGCGATGGAGCTGGTACGTGCCAACGACGCGCTGCTGACGACCGACTATCCCATCGCCCAGATCCTCGCAGAGAAGCGCGAAGTCACGATGGACGACCTACGCCAACGCGAGCTCATCGCCTACAAGAAGCGCTTTCAGAACAAGCTCGCGGCGATCGCCGCCGGACCTGAAGGGAAGGACCTGCCCCTCGACCCGAAAGACATCGACGCGATCTATCAGGCGTTCACCACGTGGTGGAGCCAGCAGCATTGAAGCGCTGAGGTGCCGCGGAGCGCGACGCCGTCCTGCGCAGGAGCCAGGCAGCGCTTCACCTTGCGCCGCCGTCCCCGCCGAGGCCGGATCGAGCGGAAACTGGGCCGCTCCCAGCCCCTCCCCTATCCTCCCCGATCATGGCCGTTCAAGTCTGCGCCGGCGCCACCATGATGTGCAGCTTCGGCATGGCCCCCGCCACGCTGATGGTCCTCCCCGTCCACCAGGCCATGGCCACCCTGCCCGCCGCCAACATCTCGGACTGCGCCCCCGTGCTCAACGTCCTCCCCTTCGGCGCCTGCTCCTCCCTGGCGAACCCCACCGTCGCCGCCGCCACCGCCGCCGCCCTCGGCGTCCTCACCCCCATGCCGTGCGTCCCCGTGCCCGCCGGCACCTGGATCCCGGGCAGCGTCACGGTGATGCTCAAGGGCATGCCCGCCCTCGACAGCGCCGCCAAGCTGATGTGCGCCTGGGGAGGCGTCATCCAGATCCTCAACCCCGGCCAGACCAAGGTCATCGACGGCTGAGCGCGCCGCCGGGCCCGCTTGGCGGCGTGCTCCTGGCCGGCAGCGGCGCCCTGCCGGCGAACGTCAGGAGCGCCCGGCTCGCCCTCTCAGGCGCCCGTCGAGGATCCCCACCCGCGGGCAGCGCGCCAGCCGCGCCGTAGCGCCAGCCGCGCCGGCGCTACGGCGGGAGCACGGCGATGATCCGGAGCGGGCCCCCCGAGCCGCCGCGGATCTTCATGGGCAGCGCGAGCACCAGCGCGCCGCGCGCCGGCAGCGCGTCGAGCGAGGCGACGTTCTCGAAGGCGGGGATGTCGGCGCCGAGGAGCACCCGGTGCGCGATGAAGTCCTTCGACGGCCCGTGGTCGATGCTCGCCGTGTCGATGCCGACCGAGGCGACCTTCCGCGCGACGAGGGCGCGCGCGGCGTCCTCGCCGATGCCGGGGAAGTGCAGGTTGGATGCGTCGCCGGGCCTGTCGTCGCCGAGGTAGCGCTTCCGATCGGGCCAGCGGCTCCCCCATCCGGTGCGGATCAGCACGACGGTCCCGGGCGCGATGGCGCCGTGTGCCCGCTCGAAGGCCTCGATGTCGGCCCTCGTCACGCGGTAATCGACGTCCCTGGCAGCGGCCGCCGACACGTCGACGACGACGGCCGGCCCGACGAGGCGCGAGATCGGCACGGCGTCGGCGGTGCTCTTGCCCTCCGCGAAATGGATGGGCGCGTCGAGGTGCGTGCCGCCGTGCTCCGGCGCGCAGAAGTCGTTCGATGCGTAGAAGAACCCAGCCTCGGTTGGGCCGTGGTGCACCTGGTTCAGCACGAAGCCCGTCGCGGCTGTCGGCCAGTAAATGGTCCTGTCGTCGAAGGGGTACGTGAGATCCACGAGCCTCGCTCCCTCGGGCAGGCGCACCCCGCCCTGGGTCGAGGCCGCCCTGGGGGGCGTGGCCTCGTTGCCGGCGGCGCAGCCGATCGCGAGCATCCCTGCGGTGAAGAGCGCACAGAACATCGCACGTGCCATGGTTCCCTCCCGGATCCCGACCGGAGGCCCCGGACGCCGCGCCCCCGCGTCGTGTGAGTGTGAGGGCCAAGGTTAGGTCCCGGCGGGGAGCCTGCCACCTCGCACCGCGGGGCGCGGGTCCTCGCGCTCGCGCGAAGCGTCCGCCCGCGCGATCCGGGTGGCCGAGCGGGATGCCGTCCGCGGGAACCGGCGCCAGCGGCGACGGCCCGCCGGGCAACTACGAGCACGATCCGGATTGGCGCCCATCCATCAGCGTCCACGCGCTCCAGTGAGCGTAGCGCCCCGACGCGTGGACGCGCCGCCACCCGCGATCGACCAGCGTCCGCGCCAGTACCTCGCGGAGCCAGGCGTGGGTGACCGCGAGCACGCTGCCGCGCTGGGCCGCGAGCCCGATCAGCCACTCGGCCGCGTCGCCCGCCTGGCGCTGCGCCGCGGCGGGCGGCGCCTCGGCGCGGAGCGCTCCGTGGGCCTTCCTGAGCCCGATCGCGAGCGCCCAGACCGCCAGAGGCACCCGCGCGTTGCCCAGCGATGGCGCAGGCTGCTCCAGCTCGCGCAGCAGCGGCGACGTGGCGATCTCGGCGCCGGGGGCGAGCAGCTCGGCCGAGGCGCGGGCGCGCGGCAGATCGCTCGCGACCACCGCGCCCACCTGAAGCGCCAGGGCCCGCAGCGCGGGCGGCGGCGTCTCCCCGGGCGCCAGGCCCGCGGCGTCGTAGGCGTCGCGCCAGCGCTGGAAGCCGGCGGCGTCGATCCAGCCGGTGTGGACGTGCCCGGAGCGGCCGTGTCGAACCAGGAGGATGCGCGCGGTCAACGTCGGTCCTCGTGAGGGTCGCCCAGGGGAATCGCTGTTCTTCCGTGGCTGTCAAGCGCGGGCGGCGAGCGGGGGTTCGCGATGGTGGTTGCAATTGTTCGAGGGCGGGATCACGCGCCCAGCCGCCATCTGTCGAGCGGAAGGAGCAGCTTCTCACGGATAGCACCCTCGTCCCCGAGGGCGGCGAGATTCAGATCGAAGTAACGGTACGCGTAGTCATCTCCGCCGACCCTCATCTTGTGCTCGGCCCCGTTCTTCCTGTTGGCAGAGCGCGAGAGCTGGCTCCAGGCGGAGCTCCAGTCGGGCTTCTTCGCTCGTGTTCGGTACAAGCCCATCCGGAGCTCGGAGACCGCCTCGTTGGCGGACTTGAAGCTGGCAGGATCAGGTTCGCCGTCGCTGGAGCCATCGTATCCCGTATCAGCGATGGCATGAATGTGGATCTTGCAGTGGGTTCCGTTGCTCGATCCCCGCCACACGCACTCGACCTGGTAGGCCGGCGTCAGGTCCCATGCCCAGTGTTCAGGCCTGAAGAACGGCTTCGTCGACTGGGGGAGCCTCGCGACGTTGATGGGCGCCCATCGATCGAACTCGAAGCCCCGCTCGGCCAGAAACTCGTCCGTCAGCTGCAGCAGATCGCACAGCCGCCGATGGTAGGCGTGCAGGAGCCTGTATGCGCGACGCACATCGGCGAGCGCCCCAGCCAGATCGTCATTCTTCTCGCTCACTGGATCCTCCACCCCTGGATCGTGCACACCGAGTCTCCGCTCCCGAGTCGTTCTGTGGCTGTTGGCAACGACGAGAACCAGGTTTTCCTACGGTACCCCCACGCTTCGAGCGCCGCAGCCATGTCGCGCAGGACCGCCGACTGCGGCGATGGGCGCGTCGAAGCCTCGATCGGATAGAGCACTTCGCGCAGATCTTCCCACCGGATCGTGAGCACGCCGGCGACGTCGCTCGCGACCTCGCGCCGGACACGAGCAAGGTGGCCATGCCCCTCCTGCATCACGATCCCTCCCACCGCGATGAGCCAAAGCTGCTTCTCTGGGTGCGCGGGCGCTGCACGCACCGCGCGGATCTGCTCCACCCACTGTGCCGGGTCCTGGAATCCCCGATGCTTGGCCTCGATCAGGAGCAGCGTGTCGCCCCACGAGACGAGCACATCGGGCTCGACCCGCACCTTGTTCCGCCCTCGATCGCCTGGCCGAAGGCTGGGCCAGAACGACCACGAGGGCACCCCCGCGGGAGGGATCGCGGGCATCGGCGGACCATCGCCCAAGGGCTTGCTCGCGCCACGCAGGATGGCCCACGCGAGCTCGGCCGGCAGGTACTCCAGCCGCTCGAACACCATCGACGTGAGCGGGTCCTCGAGCTCCGTCAGCCCGTCCGCCGCCGTCCCCTGGGTGCTTCCCTCCTCCAGCGTGTCTCCGTCGCTTTCCTCGTCGACGCCGACCGCCACGCGGCCGAGCTTCCCGTGCAGAAGCGCCTTCAGCATGCACGACGAGGCTACAGCCTCGTCGCGCCGGTTGTCATCGACCCCGGTCCACGCCGTCGACGAGGTCTTCCGACGGGAGGGCGACACGCGGCACGGAGTGGGATTTCTTACATCAAGGTGCCGGCTAGACAGGCTGGCCAGGGGATCGCGTCGGTCTGACGGTGGCCTCTCCACCGCAGAGACGGGTGCCACCCATCTTTTCCTGGAGCCACGTCCACCGGGAGACGGGTGCCACCCATCTTTCCGTGGAGCCACGTCCACCGCGGAGACGGGTGCCACCCATCTTTTCGTGGACCCACGTCCACCGGGAGACGGGTGCCCCCCATCTCCCGCGTGGACGACCCACCTCACCGAGACAGGTTCACGGCGTCCCGCCCGCCCCGAGCGGGGCCGCCGCGACGGCCTCGGGCTTCTTCGCCGGCGCCTTCCGACGTGACCTCCCCAGGTCGTCGACCATCTCGACGTACGGCGCCAGCAGGAACGCCGCCAGCGCCTCGCTCCCCGGGATCTCCGGGTCGGCGTGGCTCTCGATCTTCTGGATCAGGCTCCGCAGCGCATCCCGGGCGGCGCTCCACTGCGGCCGGCCGTCGGTCGGCGCGCCCTCCCTGGCGAGGACCACGTTCGTGAAGCCGTACGCCTCGCCGAAGCGCGCGTGGGCTGCGACGAGCTGCCGGTAGTGCCGGGTCCCGCCGAACCCTTCGAGCACCGCCTGCGCGCGCTCCTCCTCCAGCGTCTTCATCCGCTGCACCATCGCGGCCCACTGGACGCGGGGCCGGCGCGTGATGAAGCGAAGCCCCTCGGGCGCCGGGAAGAGCTGCCCATGCAGCCAGCGCGCCTCGGACGGCGACGGCGTCTCCCCATCGGCGGAGAGCCCGGCGGCGCCCGCGTTCCACTGCTCGAACGCGCGCCATCGGTCGTCGCTGTCGGTGTTCGCCGCGCTCCGCTCGGCCTCGCTCGGTGCCGCATGACGCTGGTCGGCCTGCGCGCTCGCCCGCAGGCCGCGGAAGCCCTGGAGCTCCGTGGCGGCGGCGTCGAAGCGCTTCCACGGCCTGTCGATGTGCGGCGGCAGCGCCGCGACGGGATCGACGCCCCTGGGCAGCGGCGCGTCGCCCTCCTTGCGCTTGCCGCCCTTGGGCCGGACCACCGCCGCGATCCGCGCGCTCATCTGATCTCGAAGACCGATCACGTCGTCCGCGACGAGATCCGGGGGGAGGACGATGGTCGAAAACATCGGTGATTCACTCACGGGGAAAACCTCCTGTGATGTCGAATGGGATCTGGCCTGCCGCCCTGGCGACACGCCGTGGTTTCGTTGCGGCGTGGCGGCATAGCAATCGGCGTGCCGGCGCGAGGTGCGCCCCTATCTCGGCGCAACGTTTGAAGACGATGCGCAACTGAGCGCAACGCCCTGTGCATGATCCGCAACGGATTGCGCGGTTGCGCAACGCTCCCGTCGGCGCCTCACGACCGCTTGTCTACCGAGCTGCGCAGAGAGCCCTGGCAGCGCCCCGGGGACGCCATGTTGACAACCACCCCGATCCGCAGATTTCTGCCCCCTCCCCTCGCGACGCCTGGAGGCGAGCGCGATCGGCCGGGAAGTTCGCGAGCGCGAGGCGCGGCAGTGGCGATCGCGCCCAAGCGGCGCGCCGAAAAGAAGGCCCTGGCGCCCCTGCCTACACCTTCTTCTTCACGTGCTCGCGGAGTATCCGCTCGCTGACGCCGAGCGCCCGAGCCGCGGCCACGTACGACCGGTGCTCCTGTCGGACCGCGCGAGCGAGCCTCCGCTTGAACCCGCGCACGCGGTCCTCCCATGTCCCTGTTCCGAGGCCGGAGAGCTTCACTACATCGACATCCACCTTTCTCTCCTGCGTCTCGCCGACACGGCGGAATCGGCGCTCCGGATCCTGCAGCGTGCGCACGAGCTGCCGCTGTACCGGCCGATCGAGGTCCTGGACCTCGTCGAGGAAGAGAACGCCGCCGACCGCCTCCTCGATGAAGCCCTTCCGCTCGCGAACTGCGCCGGTGAACGCGCCCTTCACATGCCCGAAGAGCAAGCTCATCGCGAGGTGCATGTGCAGCGGCCCGTCCAGCGCGCGTAGTCGCGGAAGGACATTCTCTCGAAGAGCATGATGGATGACCCGGTGATGGGTCGGGTCTGCGAGCGGGACGAGAATCCGATCGAGCTCGACGTCGCCCAGATCCGCCCTCGCCGGCAGCGGCATATCCGCGGACTGCATCAGGTAGAGCACCCGGCGGATCCGTACATCCTTCTCGCGCAAGAGGCGCAGCACGTCCCCCAGCACGGCCGGCCCGCCGCCGACCGAGGCCCAGGTAAGCAGCCCCGCTGTCGCCTGCACACCCATCGCTCACCCCCGTAGCACGACCGCCTGGACGCCGAACGCCGCCATGGCCGCCCGCGCGGCGTCGAGCTCGCCGAGGCCGTCGATCGCGAAGACGCGCCGGCCGCCAGGCTCCACGTGGATCGGGAACGGCGGCACCGCCCCTTCTGGGTCCTTCTCCGCCGGCAAGGGGCGCGCGCCCTTGGCGAGCACCGGCAGCTCGATCGACCACACGTGCTCGACCTGCTGGTAGAGCCTCCCGTCCGGCGTGCGGCGCTCCGGGGGACGCTCGGCGCTCGCGATCCGGGTGCAGCAGTCAACCTTGGCGACACCGCCGTCGATGCGTCCCTTCGCCTCGACCGTGAGATCGCGGTACCCCTTGCCATTCATGACCTGGACCGTGCCCCGCAGCTCGCCGACACGCGCCGACGCCCGGAGCCGCGACGGAGCCGCCGCTTGCCAGGAGGCGAGCACCCGCGCGAGGTCCGCGGCGTCGTCACCCGCAAGCTCCACGCCAGCCTCGAAGCCTTGGTCGAGGCCGTGCGCCTCCAGGTTCGCCGTCATCACGAGGCCACGCGTGCCGTCGGCGACGATCGCCTTGGCGTGCAGCCACTCGCTCACGCCCAGCACCTCCACGCCTGCGCGCGCCAGCCGGCATAAGCTCTCGAACATCGCCGCGCGCGGGTGGCGCACCAGCAGCGTGACCGCTACTCCCTTCCGAGCGCGCTCCTCGAGCAGATCCACCACCTCAGGGTCCGATATGCCGAAGGTCGCGAGGACCAGTGAGCGCTTCGCCTGCGCAATGAGGTTGAGCACGGCAGCCCGCAGATCGCGCCTCGTTCCAGCAGTCGCCACGATGCCGTGCGCGGGATCGGGGAGCGGGATCCGCGCCGGCGCCGTCACGGGCGGCAGGCGCCCCTCCTCGAGCAGCTCCCGCTGCGCTGACTCCCAGAAGGCCCAGGTGAACAGCCCGGCGAGCGCCCGGGCCTCCTCGGGCCGCAATCGTACGCCGAGCTCGTGGTTGCGCGTGAGCGCCTCCCGGGTGAGATTGG
This sequence comes from Sorangium sp. So ce176, assembly GCF_051519835.1. Taxonomy (NCBI): domain Bacteria; kingdom Pseudomonadati; phylum Myxococcota; order Polyangiales; family Polyangiaceae; genus Sorangium; species Sorangium sp. So ce176. The sequence goes on along the minus strand of NZ_CP150371.1, from coordinate 4,257,153 downwards.
CCGTGAGCAGCATCCCCCGCGGCTCACTCTTCGGATCGGCGATGACGAACTTCGCATGGAAGTGCTCGGCCGAGCGCACGTAGACCCATCCCGCGAGCCGATCGAGCAGCCGCTTGTGCTCCTCGACGATCGTCGTCGCGGACGCGTCGTCGCCGCGGACCTCCTTGTCGAGCCGCGCCTCCGAAGCCACCAGGAGGTAGACCCTCACGCGGCGCTGCCTGGCGGCGTCGAGCAATGCCCGCTCCGTGGCAGGATCGGCGAAGAGAAAGCTCGACACGAGCACCACGTCGCGAGCGGCCTCGACGGCCTCTGCCACGGCGCGAACCAGCGTCCCGCCCTCTTCCGCCTGGATGATCCGGCCGGTCGATGGCGCCCGCGCCGCGCTGGGCGCACCGGTGCGAGCCCAGACGTCCTGGATGATGTCATTGGATCGATCCTCGACCCAGGGCGTGCCAGGTATGCTGTTGCTCACCACGATAACCCTCCATCAAGATCCAGCGGTGCCTGAAGGTGCCAGTACGCGCCGCGCGGACGCTCGGCGCCACGCAGCTGACGCGTGAAGTCGCTCTGCGCCGGCACACGGACGTCATGGCCCCGGAAGCGCTGCATCAGATCCATGGCGTTGGCCGTGAAAATCTCGGGCCACTGCGTGCGGTCGGCGCGTCGCTCGAGGAGCCACTCGAACCAGCGCTGCGCGTCGCCCTGCGTGGCCGGCTCGATGGGGACGCCGTCGACCACGGTGTCGTCGAACCGCCCGAGCCGGTCGATCTCCGGCGCCCTGAACGACATCTGGAGCTGGAAGCTCTCCCGGGCCTCGTCGCGCAGGCCGTTGAACGGCACGCGCAGCTTCCCCGAGCTCGGGTTCCACCAGTCCTCTGTCCCCTTCGACCGGAGCAGCGTGCGCCATGTATGCGCGTGATCGCGATCGCGCAGCGACGGCAGCGTCGCATCGACGCTCCTGTCGGCCACACGGCCGCGGAGCTGGATCAACCCCTCCGTGGCATCCGGCTCGAACGTTAGCTCGACCGTGAGCCGGTCCTGCGAGCGCAGGAGCTCGACCTTGCGCTCGAGCGCGACGATGCGGACCGGACGACCATCCCTCGCCGCCGCGAGCTCCAGCGGGGGACGCTCGCCGCGCTCGTCGCAGAGCGCCGCGACGGCGTCGGGCAGGTCATGGAACTGCCGTCTCTCCTCTCCGCGCTCTCCATGCCTTGCCTGGCGCTCCTTGTGTGCCGAAGGCTCCTTGCCAGGCTCGACGCGCAGCAGCCGCTGGGCGAGCAAGGGATCCTCGGCCCAGAACATCCACCAGGCGCCGAGCTGCGGGACGAAGACGCGCGGCTCGGCGCTCGCCGCCACACGCTCGCCCTCCGGCGTGAGCCGGACGATCCGCTCCTTGTCGAGGTGGAGCAGGCCGAGCTCTTCGCAGACCCGGGCAAGCCTGCGCCCCACCACAGGCGGCAGCCCGAGGAGCGGCCCCTGTGCCGTGGCCTCGCAGAGCTGCTCGGCACGCGCCTCGAGTCCCTCACGCAGGCGCTCCGCCGCCCAGACCACCACGGCGTGCTCCGCCACGCGCCTCTCGGCGAAGGCGACCTTCCCTTGCACGAGCGCCCAGCGGACGTTGACAGTCCGTCGCAGTACGATCCTCATCGCTCATCCCTCCTGGTAACGACGCTCGACGCAGCCCCAGCGCTTGAGATCCAACGCGAGCCGGGAGCACATCGGTGCCCGCTCTTGCTGCCTCGCCAGAAATTGTCCGTCTCCGATGAGCACGAGCTGGTAGCGCGCCCTCGTGATCGCCACGTTGAGCCGGTTGGGGCTGTTCAGGAAGCCCGGGCTCCGCGTACGGACGAGCGAGAGCAGCACGATGTCCGCCTCGTGCCCCTGGTACCGGTCGACCGTGCAGAGATCCACGTCCAGAAGCCGCCGGTCTCCGTCATGGAATGAGAAGTGCCGCTGCTCGCCGCGCTGGCCGGTCTCTGCGCGGAGCCGGTCTCGGATCAGCCGCTCCTGCCCGCGGTAGAACGTCAGAACAGCAACGTACCAGGGCTGCCTGCGCGGGACGCCTGCGGCCCAGGTCGCGAGCGCGCGCAGCTCCTCGATGACGACATCGGCTTCGGCCTCGTTGGCGATTGAAGGACGCCTCACCTCCTGCCCACGGACATCGAGCAGCGCCACGCGCGAGCGATACCTCGGGCATGGAAACGGACGCTCCTCGGCCATGTGCTCGGGCGTCTCGAGCAGCTCGCCGCCGTAGATATGCCTGTGGGGAAAGCTGGCGATGTCCGGGTGCATTCGATGCTGGTAGCGGAGCGAGACGAGCCGCTCGTTCTTCGCCGCCTGCGTCAGCCCCAGGGCGAGGGTGTTGCTCCAGAAGCCCCGCCCTCGCGTCGAGCGCGCCGGATCGAAGCCTACCTGGAGCGATTCGAGGATCGACGGCAGCGCGACCCGTCGGACGCGCTCGATGTTCTCACGCACCCGCGCGAGCAGGGGAGATCCACCCTCGCTGGGCAGGAGCAGCTCGACCTCCCGCGCATACCGCTGCGCGACGGAGGTCCCCTCCTCGTCACCGAGCAGCTCAGGCAAGAGACGCAGCTCGTAATCACGCACGAGCCGCCATGTAACGGACCTGGCCCACGACTCCTCGTCCTCCTGGCGGCGCCGTGCGCGTGCCCCATGCCGGCGCCGTGTCGCTTCGAGCTCGTCCCCAGCCGGGAGGCGGATTGCGCAGGTCGTGAGCGGGAGCTCGTCTGCGACCGCCGCGAGCTGGGCTGGCGTCCCGACGACAGCGCGTGCCGCGGCGAGAAGGAGCGGCCCCGGCGGCTCACCGACATCGAGACGAACGATGGGCTCATCGGGGAAGAGCTCCTCGATCCGCTCTGCGTAAAGGGAACGGACCTCCTCGCTCTCGGACGCCACGAGCAGGGCGCCGTCGTCGGACCGGGTGAGCCTGAACGCGTCCAGCAGTGCCCCGCCCGCCTCCTCGCGCGACGCCGCGGGAAGCGCAGCGTCCATGTTGGTCTCGATCCACGCCTCCTCGACATAGGGCGACAGCTGGCGACGATCGCCGACGATGATCCATCGCCGTGCGAGCAGCGCCGGCACCAGGAACTCCGAAAACGGTGTTTTGCTCGCCTCGTCGAGGATGAGCGCGTCGAAGACCGGCTCCCACACGCCGCATCCCCGGACCCTCCCCTCGACATCGGGGTGCTTGAGGATCCCGATCGTCGTGCCACATACGACCTCGGCGCAGTCGAGCAGGATCCTCTTGAGCGTCTCGGAAGCATCCTCGGCGCGCAGCGCCTCGAGCATGTGCGCCTGCCCCGAGCTTCGCTCCGACGTCTCCTCCAGGGCCGCGCGCACGCTCGCGAGCTCTTTCGCGACCATCCGATTCAGACAGTAGTCCTTGATCTTCTCGCCGACGCGCTTCTCCGGTCCGATGCGCACCGCGAGCACCGGCCCGCCGGGGCGCTTCGCGTCCTTCAGGCGCTCGAGGACGTTGTCGACGGCGACGTGCGTCGAAGCGCAGAGCAGCACCCGGCGACCACGCGCAGCGAGCTGGAGGATGAGCTCGACGATCGCTGTCGTCTTCCCGGACCCTGGCGGTCCTTCGAGCAGCATGAAGTCCGGCGTCCGGAGCGCGCGCTCGACGAACTCGCGCTGCTCGCGTGTGCCAGGCCGTTCCTCACGCGTCAGCACCTGCCAGCCAGGAGAGTCGGCGGGCGGCGATGGCCGCGGCCACTCGACTCTCTCGACGTTCTCGAACAGCCGGATCAGGGGACGGTGCCCGGGGAGCGGCTGGTCCTGAAGCGCCTGGATGGCGCGCATCTCGCACTCGACTACGTAGGTGTTGGGGCGCATGCACAGGACCGGGGTCCGCGGCAGGCGCGTCAGCAGGAGCGCGAGACGCTCGGGGTCGCGCTCCTGCACGCCAATCCGGCGCGCAACCGCATAGGCCTCGCGCTCGCGCTCGCCCGGCACGACCTCGTAGACCTTCTCCGTGTCCTCGTCGAGGAACGCCTCGATCGCAGCCGTGCTCCTCGCTTCCGCGGGCTCCACGAGCTCGATCCACACCGGGCCAGCATCGGCGAGCGCCTGCCGGAGGTGCTCGTCGTCGCTGAGGAGTACCGGGAGCGCCCGCAGCGCCCGCCCCGTCCCCTGGGCGCTCACCTCGATCTCCACGCCGGGCAGCGGCGCCGCGTCGAGCACCACGATGGCCTCCTTGGCGTGAACATGGATCGGCGCGAGCGCCGGCCCGCGCGCGGGGCGCAGCGACACACGGCGCTTCCCGAGGAGCTGTTGAAGCTGCGCACGCCACGAAGCGGCGTCGCGCGCGGCGCGGGGCGGGTCGAGCCGCACGACCGCGCCGAGCAGCGTCCAGCCAAGCTCGAAGCGCGTGCGCTCGAGGTGCTGCTTCGCACGCTCGAGATACCGGTAGAACGCCTGGAGGTTTTCATATGTCGCCTTCTGGGCCACCTCCGGGCGATGGTTCACGAGGTTCTGAAAGAAGAGCTCTGCCATGGGTCCATCCTTCTGGGCATCGGCAGAAGCACGAGCGATGCCACCCTCGTGGCCATCTGAAAAGCGCGCCTTTCTGCGGCTGTGGCGACCGGCATCACGAGCCGACCGGCAGCCAGGATCCGGCGTGCGGAAGAAAAGATCCGCTGCTCGCGTGCGAGGGAGCTAGCGCGCAGGGACTGGCCCACCGAGGCGCCGCGGGTGGCGTGCGCCAGGTGATCGCGATCAGCGAGCGGCTGGTCGCGATCAGGGCTCTTTACCTGGCCCCGTCGCGGTGAGGCCGTCTTCCAGGCCGCCGGCCGGCGGAAGCCGTCGACCCCTTGACGGTAGCCAGGGGCGGGGTGTGCCATGGTGCCGCCGCCATGTTCAACGCTCGCCCCGATCGACCATCGCTCCCCGCCGAGCCCTCGGAGCGACTGCTCCGGGTGGAGATCAAGGTACCCCGGCCCGAGGGGAGCCAGGCCCGCAAGCCTGTCCACCTCTCGCTGGTGATTGACCGCTCCGGCTCGATGAGCGGCGAGAAGCTCCGGCTCGCGCTGGAAGCTGCTCGCCAGGCCATCCGCACCCTCCAGCCCGGCGACCGCTTCAGCGTGGTCACCTTCGACCACCAGGTCGAGGTGCCCATCCCCTCCACCGAGGCCACGCCCGGGGCGCGGCTCCGCGCCGAGGCCGCGCTCGACACGGTGACCGCGCGAGGCAACACCGACCTGGGCGGCGGCTGGCTCCGCGGCTGCGCCGAGGTGGGCGCGCACCTGCCCGAGGATGCCATCGGCCGCGTCCTCCTGCTCACCGACGGCCAGGCCAACCACGGGATCACCTCGCCCGACGAGCTGACCTCCCGCGCCCGCTCCCAGCGGCTGCGCCGGGTGACCACCATCCCGAGATCCGGGCCGAGGCGGACCGGCTCGACGCCGAGCGGGACTCCTATTCAAGGCCGATGTCCTCCCTGAGCAAGGCGGCGGCACGGGGGCGCAGTACTGCGCCCCGGCCTACGACCCCGACGTGCCCTGCGAGGTCGAGCACACAGGCGGAACGATGCGGAACAACATCATCGCGAGCTGCTCGGACGTCGGGATCTATCTGAACCGCGCGACGGACACGCGGCTCCATTTCAATACGCTGATCGCGACGAGCGGGATCGACTTCCGCTTCGCGACGACCAGCGGCGTCGCGCGCGGCAACGTGCTCACGGGCAAGATCCGCGACCGCGACGGGGGCACGCATCAGGAGAGTGACAACCTGGCGGAGGTAGGGCTCGCGACGTTTCAAACGTGGTACGAAGATCCAGCTCTCGGCGACCTGCACCTCAAAGGGGATGTGGCGTCGCTCGTCAGCGAGGCGCCCGCCGAGGCCGCGGTGACCGACGACTACTGCGCGCGCGGGCGGCCGGGCAGCGGGAGCTTCACGCTCGGCGCGCTCGAGCATTCGCTCGGCGACTGCGCGACGGTGCCGCCGCCGGGGCCCTCCGGCGAAGGGGGCGCGGGCGGCGGCACCACCGGCTCGGGCGGGATGGGCGGCGGCACCGGATCCGCGGGCGGGGGTGAGGCGGGCGGCACAGGCGGCGTGGGCGCAGGCAGCGGCAGCGGCGCGGCCGGCGGGGGTGGCGACGCCTCCAGCGACAGCGACGGCGAGGGCTGCGGCTGCCACGTCGCGGGCGTCGGCGGGGATGACACCCTTGGCCTCCTGACGGCGGTCCTCGCCGCGTTCGCCCTCCGGCGGCGACAGGCCTCCTCATCGCGGAGCGGTCGGCCATCCTGAGCAGCATGACGGAGGGAAGCTGCCGATGAGGACCACGCGCTCCATCCGCGGCAGCGACCATGCGCTGGTGCAGCGGATCACGCGCGTCGCCTACGGCGACGACACGCAGGACCAGTCCCTGCCCGACGGCTGCTGGGACCTCGTGTTCATGAAGCGCCGCGACCGGCTGCAGGTGCTGCATACAGGTCTGATCACGCACCCGGTGACGCTGGGCTACGAGACAGGCGACGAGTACCTGAGCATCGCCTTCCGGCCAGGCGTGTTCATGCCGGGGGTGCCGGCGATGGGCATGCTGGACCAGGGCGTGCTGCGCCCGCTGGCGAACCCGCGCTCGTTCCTGCTGGGGCCGCAAGCCTTCGAGGTGCCCGACTTCGAGAACGCCGACGATCTGGTGGCACGCCTCATCGGGGCCGGCCTGCTGGTGGCAGACCCCGTGGTGTTCCGCGTGCTGCAAGGCGATCGCGCCGGCGCCAGCCTGCGCTCGGTGCAGCGCCGGTTCCTGAGCGCCACCGGTCTCACGGCGAAGCAGCTGTCACAGATCCACCGTGCGCAGGCGGCGCTGCAGCAGCTGATGCATGGCGATGCGCCGGCCGACGTGGCTGCCGCCTGCGGCTACGCCGACCAGGCGCACCTGGGCAATTCGCTGAAGCGGATCATGGGCAGGACGCCCGGCGAAGTGGTGCGGGCTGCGGCCCGGCGCGGGCCTGGGCGCTGAGGGCCCAGACGGTCCGTCGAGGCCTGAGCCTGTCGTTTTCTTCCAAGACCGGGCACACCCCGGTGAATACGGTGGCGCCGCCGGCTCGCACTGGCGAGTTCGACCAACCCGAGGCCCTCCATGCACCACGACTCCGAGATCCACCCCTTCCGCATCGACATTCCGCAAGCCGACATCGACGACCTGCGCGAACGCCTGGCGCGCACGCGCTGGCCGGCGCAACTGCCGGGCGGCGACTGGGTGAGGGGCGTGCCGGTGGCCTACCTGCAGCGGCTGGCCGCGCACTGGCAGCACAAGTACGACTGGCGACGATGCGAGGCCCACCTGAACAGCCGCCCGCAGTTCACCACCCGGATCGATGGCCAGACGATCCACTTCGTGCACCTGCGCTCGCCCGAGCCGGACGCGCAGCCCCTGTTGTTGCTGCACGGCTGGCCCGGCAGCTTTGCCGAGTTCGACCGCGTGGTGGACGCGCTGTCCGACCCGCGCCGCCACGGCGGCGACCCCTCGCAGGCTTTCCACCTGGTGATCCCGTCGATCCCGGGTCACGGGTTCTCGATGCCGCTGGCGGACGCCGGCTGGAACCACGGCCGCTGTGCCCGTGCGCTGGCGGCGCTGATGCAGCGCCTCGGCTACACACGCTACGGCGTGCAAGGCGGCGACGTGGGCGCGTTCATCGCGGTGGAGCTGGGCCGCGTCGACAGCGAGCATGTCAGAGGCCTGCACTGCAATGCGCTGGTGACGTTTCCATCCGGCGACCCCGCCGAGCTGGAAGGCCTGACGGCCTCGGAGCAGCAGCGCCTGGAGCGGCTGCAGAACTTCCGCGACCGGATGATGGGCTTCGCGCAGATCCAGGGCACGCGGCCGCAGACGCTCAGCTACGGGCTGCACGATTCGCCGGTGGGCCAGCTGGCCTGGATCGTCGAGAAGTTCAAGGAATGGACCGATCCCGCGGCCGCGCTGCCGGAGGACGCGGTGGGCCTGGACGCGCTGCTGGACAACGTGAGCCTGTACTGGTTCACCGGTACCAGCGGCCCCTCGGCCAACCTGTACTATGAAGCCTTCAACGACCCGTCCGCCTGGGCGCCCAAGCCGCGCGGCACCGTGCCCATGGCCGTGGCCGTGTCGCTGACGCAGGACGTGGCGGTGCGCCGGCTGGCCGAACGCGACCACCACATCGTGCGCTGGACCGAGCTGGCGCGCGGCGGGCATTTCCTGGCGACGGAGACGCCCATGGCCCTGGCCGTCGATCTGCGGGAGTTCTTCGGTGAGAGAAACGAAGGATGAATGATGCGCGGCCGCGGAAGGGGATACCTCTCCAGCAGCCGATGCATACGCTCCCAGGTCATCTTGGCGTTCTGCGAGCGGCGATCGAGCCACTTGCGCCACACCACCCAGCCTCGCCCGCTTCCTCACCACGCTCGGAACTGCCTGCCCTTGTCGCGGTAATGGAGCGCGCAGAGCTCGTTCGCGAGCGCCTCGTCGTGAAGGAGACGCGCCTCCCTCGCGGCGTAGATCGCCCGCTCCCGGGGCTGCACGAGCCAGAGCAGATCCAGCAGGGCGCGCGACTCGACCTCGCCGCGAGGCGACGGCACCCATCCGGCGACGTAGGCCAGAGGAACGGCGACGGCGACCTCGTGCCGGCGGTAGGCCTTGGCTCCTACCAGGTCATGCTGTTCCGAGCGTGGTCAATGAAGTCCGGGCCGGCTGTCCATCCAGCGCCCACATCCGGGGGCCCACAAAGAGCTCGTTCATGATGAATGCTCCTGCTGGCCGGGGCACCGTAGCGTGCGACGTGAGCGCTGGAGCACCGAACGGATTGAAACCTCGCGAGAACGCCGGGTCGCATGGCCCACCGCGCACCCACGGCCCCCGGCGCATCGATCGACAGGCACGCTGCCGTGCACGCCGGCTCCCAAATCCACGGATTTGTTGAACCTTTAACCCGTTCGGCGCTCTGGGCGGTGCTCTTGCACGGCCCCCTGGGTCTTCGTTGCTATTGCGGATGTTCTCTTCTACTCATAAGCAAATCTATTTTGGAGAGGTACGACACATGAACAAGCAAGCTCGAACCGGGTTGTCGGCATTGCTCGTAGCAGCCTCGGTGGGCGCGGCGGGGCCGGCCTATGCAGACGTGACCGTCTCGGGAGATGTGACGCCCACAAATCCGAGCGACCCGTGGGACCTCGGGCTGAGCCAGCTCATCGTGAGAGCTGGGAAGGTCGAGGTGACCCATGGCGGGACGTTGATCAGCCCCAGCGCATCCGTGGAGGGGGGAGGCGCCGGGTTCGGTCTCATCCAGGTCGACGGGTATGGCTCAACCTGGGTCAATGATGGATCGATCGTGCTCGGCAGAAACTATACCGAGAGCTGGCTCGTCGTCCGGAAGGGCGCCGAGGTGACCACCGATGATCTCACGGTGGGCGCCAGAGGCTCGCTGGGTGATGGTTTTGTGCTCGTCGAGGGATACGACGCCACCCTGACGAGCAGGACGAACATCTCCATCGGCTATAATGGGCAAGGCCACGTCGAGCTCAAGCAGGGTGCGAGCATTTTCTCACATAATGTGTATATCGGCGGAGTCGGCAACTGCACGATCTGCGGGGGCGAAGTCGCCATCACGGGTTCCGCGACGACGTGGGTGAGCACGGGGGAGTTCATCCTGGGCGTGAAGACTGGCAGCTTGCTGAACATCCACCGCGGCCAGCTCTTCACCGTGGGCGCGCGCATCGACGGCGATGACTTCCGGAACAGCCACGCGAGCGTGAGCGGCTGGGGCGGCACGTGGAGCAACCAGGGGCTCCTGCGCGTGGGGGCGAGACGTCGGCACGGCACGCTCACCGTCGGGGCTTATGGGACCCTCATGACGGAGGACACCGAGATCCACTCCGAGCTCGCCGGGGGCTTCATCAAGGTGAACGATGTCTATGCATCGTGGCTCAACAGCGGCGACGTCACCGTCTTTGCCATAGGCAATCACTCTCCGTCGATCCTCGTCGACAACGGCGCCTTCGTGAGCATCGGCGGCGTCCTCCGGACTGCGCAGCCGGCCAGCGTCCCCTACGTCTATCCCTACCTGGGGCCCTCCGTGCGTCTCGCGGACGGCGACCTCATCGCCGGCGCGATGGAGGTCGCGGAGGGCGATTTCGACTTCGCCGGCGGGCGCCTCGAGACCAGCAGCTTCATGGGCGATCTCGCCAACTTGCAGGCCGGCGAGCTCTCCGTCGGAGAGGTTCACCCTTCGACCTACATCGCCGGCAGCTACAGCCAGGGGACGGGCGCCGCCCTCAGCATCGCGGTCGCAGGCTCGAGCTCCTTGCCGCTCCTCCAGGTGGATGGGGATATCGATCTCGACGGGGCGCTGGAGGTCCGGCCGGCCGACGGCTCCATGTCGTTCCAGGCCGGGGACACCATCGTTCTGCTCGATTGGCTCGGTGACCTCACGGGGACGTTCGCTGCCGTGAATATCGCCCTGCCGCTCGCCCCAGGGCTCGCCTGGGACACTTCGGCGCTGTACACGACCGGAGAGATCACCGCCGTCCCTGATGCATGAACGGCGGGCCACGCCCCTTTCGAGACCACCGAGCTCACCTTCGTCCAGCACCTCACCGATCCCGCGCTCGCGGGCGATACCGGGCCGGCCTGGGAGTATCACCTCGACATGCTCGTCGCCTCCCGGCTCGGCGAGCCGCTGCCGAGCGTCGCCGCCCATCACCCGTCGCAGCGCGATCACTACCTGGGCGACGCGCGCACGCAGGAACAGGCAGCCGCTCGGAGGCTCGGCGTGTCCGATCCCTGCTGCGGCGCCGCTCGCCATGACGGCGCGGCGTCCGCTCCTCCGCGATCTCGCCTGCGCCTGGGTCGCCCCCGCGCCGCCATGGCGAGGCCGAGCGTCGCGAGGACGACGGCCTCCAGGGCCCCGCCGAGCCCGGGCTCGCGCGCCGCGACAGCGCATCCGCTGGCCGCCGGCACCTCGCCTTCTGGAAGCTCGGGCGAGCCTGTCACGGGGGCGTTCGTCGCGCGCGCGCCCGCTTCGCCGAGCCTCGTCGTCGACATGGCAGCGCGCGCGCCGTGCGCGCCCGTGAACGACTCGTCGGTGGAGCCGCCCGCCCCACCGGCGCTGCCGCCCTCGCCCTCACCGCTCGACCCCTCGTCGACCTGGAACAGCGTGTTCGCCAACACCACGTACCAGGCGCCCTCGAACCAGCGTGCGTGTCCCAGGTGCGAGCCTATCTCGCGCGGAGCGGCGCCCGGGGCGCCGAGGTAGCGTTTCGGCGGGGTGATGAACATCACCTCGCCGGTGTCGCTGATGCCGTCGTGGCCCAGGCGCGCAGGCGGATCGTCGAGCTGGCTCGGGGAGCTGAAGCTGATCTGGTGCTGCGCCCCGCTCGGGGTCCTGAGCCAGACCTGCTCCGCGCCGCGAGAGCCCTTGAGAAAAGCGATGTAACCTGCGTGGAGCTGGTAAGCGCCCCTCTGGGCGCCCTCGGGGCGCGCGACAGGGGCGACGCCGAGCGGCACCTGCCCGGATGGCGTGGCCAGGATGCTTTGAGGCTGGCCGGATCGGAGGATCTTCGTGAATACGACATTGTACCCGTCCGTCACGGGGCGCGTGATTTCATCCCCGCTCGTGGCCAGCAGCGTGCTCGTTCCATCCCTGCGCGTGTAGAGCGACCAGCGGCCATTCACATACGCGAGGAGCCCGTCCTCGGCGACATCCATGTTGGTGCGGTCCAGCGCGCCCCCGAGCGCGAGCTCGTCGGTGCCCGACGCGAGATCGCGCACGTACGTACCGCTCCCCGAGTACGCCATGGCATCGCCGCTGACGAACGCGATGCTGCCGTTCTCCGCCAGCTTCAGCAGGGCGCTGTCGCGCCACTCGTAGACGGCGCTCGAAGGGCGGCCGGAGACGGGCAGCGCCGGCACCTCCATCACGGCGCCGGCGCCGGCGAGGAACGCTCTCATGGAGTCGTTGAACTGGTACGGATAAGGTAACTTGACGACTCGCGTGGTGACCCGCGTCGCCCGATCGAGCACGAGGAGCTCCTCTCGCCCCTTGATGAACAGGATCCGCGTTCCGTCGAAATCGACGATGCGTCCGGGCACCTCATCGATCGCCTCGAGCGACGGGCTGGCCTCGACCTGGACCGTGGGCCCCCCGAGACTCATGCTGGAATAAAGGTCCACGATCTGGTATCGCAGACTGAAGCTACGGCCGCTGTATGCGCTGAGGTCGACGACGGTGTCGAGCGCCGCGGTGCCCCGCGCGAGCTCGACCGAGGTCGACGGGTTCGTGTCGTAGAAGGTAGCGGTGGCCCGGATGGTGCAGTCCTCCGGGTGGTCGTCGACGCAGGTCGCGGCGAGCCGGAGCGACGGGTGGGCGACCGTCTCGTGCAGCGGTGCCAGGATGTGGGCGGTGGGCGTTTGGTTCTGGAACACGGTGCGCTGCGCGGACGCGCTGGTGCCTGCGACATCGGTCGCCGTGACGGTCAGGACGTGTTCACCGTAGGGCATCCCGAACGTCGAGATGCCCGCCTTGTAGGCGGTGCCTCCGGTGTTCGTGAGGATCACCGAGCCTGCGCCGATCTGCGCCAACACGCGCGCGATCGGGAGCGTGGAGCTCACCTCTACGTGAATGTTGACATACGTGTGGCTCCATGAGCGCTGCGCGGGCTCCACGAATGTCACATTGATGGCCGCCCAGGCCGCGCGCGCGGGCAGCATGGCGAGCGCGCAGAACAGCGACGCCAGCAGAAAGCGGATGATTCGCATGATTCTCCTCACCTCTCGCACCTCACGGTGCGTTCCTCGGATGATCGTCTGGAAAAACTCTCTGCTCCGCGGCGGTACGGCGGACCGGGCGCGGTCGATCGCGCCCGGCGCCGCCGCCGGGGGGCTCAGGGGGTCATCGTGGCGACGAAGACATCGGTGCCGGCGGCGTACGGTATGGGCCCGGTCCCGAAGTCGGTGGCTCCCTCGACAGCCCCGGTGAGGGCGATCGTGCCGTTCGGGGAGAGGGCGACGTCCTTCGCGCTCGCGTCGAAGCTGCTCGTCCAGAGCGTCACCCCGCTCGCGTCGAGCATCGAGAGCCCGTCGCCGGCGATCACGATGCTGCCCGAGGGATCCAGGGCGAGCGCGTCGCCGAAGGCGATGGGCTGGCTGAAGACGTGCTCGCCCGCGGCGTCCAGCTTGATGAGCACGGCCCCTTCGGGGAGCACACCGCCGCCGAAATCGACGGTCCCATCGGTGTAGCCCGTCAGGAGGATCTCATCGTCGGCGTTGACCGCCAGCGCGAGGGCGGACGCGCCGATGTCCGTGGCGGCCGGGTCCGAGGGGCCGAGCTGGCGGCTCCAGACAACGTCGCCGGTCGGGGTGAGCTTCTGGACGGTGAACCGGTGAGCGCAGGGGCAGGACGGGTCATCGGAGATCGACGCGCTCGCCGTGATCACGAAGCCGGCGCCGTCGACCGCGACGAGGACGTTGTCGCTCTGGTGCTGGCCATCGACATGATACAGGAACGGCGCCGTGAGCGGCTTGCTCCAGAGGAGGCTGCCTGCGGCGTCCAGCTTCACCAGGGTGGGCACCAGCCAGCTCGTGCTCTGCGCGATGACCGTCACATAAGCGTTGCCGAGCGCGTCGACGGCGAGTGCTTCGAACGGTCGGTAAAGCTGCACGCCTGGCGTGACGGACTCCCGGCTCCAGATGTGGTTCCCCTCGGGGTCGAGCTTGGCGATGAAGGTCGCGTCAAGGTGGTCCGTGGACAGGAACTGGCAGCCGCCGAAGCTCATGCCGTGAAACGCGCTCGTCTTGTGGACGCCGGCCAGCAAGACATTACCGCTTTCATCGACGGTGACGGACCGGCCGGCTGCCGGAAAAAAGCGGGTGCCGAAGCGCTTGCTCCAGAGCAAAGCGCCGGCGGGATCGAGCTTGAGGAGGAACACGTCCGTGGGGCCTGTGCTGGTCAGCGGGCCGGCGCCGAAGTCGACGGTACCTTCGAAGGCGCCGGTGACATAGTAGTTGCCCGCGGCATCGCTCGCGATCGACCAGCCCGCGTCGGCGCCGGTCCCGCCGTACCCCCGCGACCACGGCGGCTGAAGAGGACAATGGGGCTCGCCGTCGCAGCTCTCGTCCTCCGGCGTCGCGCAGACCTCTCCGGTGGGCGTCACCTCGCCGACGCAGGGGCCGTAGCCAGCACCGTCCGGAAGACATGTATGCGTCCCAGGAGCGCAGCGCCCGACGCCCCGGGTCCCGGCGGGGCCGGTGTAACACGCGACGACGGAGCCAGGCATGCACATGGCAGGTGGATCGCCGCCGTCGCCGCCCGTGCCGGTCGACCCTGCGCCGTCGCCGCCCTCGCCCTCGTCGCCCTCGTCGCCCTCGTCGCTCGCCTTCGGGTTGAAGGTAGCGACATAGGCGTCAAAGATGCCTCCTTCGAAGGCGACCGGGCCGGTTCCGAAGTCCACGGGGCCGCTCACGCGTCCGGTGACGGCGACCGTGCCGCTCGGGGACACGGAGATATCCTGCACATTGGCATCGAAGTTGGTAGACCAGAGCTCCGTCCCGCCCGCGTCGAGCATCGCGAGGCCGCGCCCCGCGACGATGATGTCGCCGGCGGGATCGAGCGCGATCCTGTCGCCGAAGCGGACCGAGCGGCTGAAGATGGGCTCGCCTGCGGCATCCAGCTTGACGAGCACGGAGCCGACGGGGAGGGTCCCGCTGCCGAAGTCGACGGATCCATCCGTCTCGCCCGTCACGAGGATCTCGTCCGCCGCATTGACCGCCACCGCGTCGGCGGTCGGGCCGCTGTACAAGCCGTACGAGCTGGACATGAACACTCGCTCCCAGAGCACATCGCCGGTCGGAGCGAGCTTGGAGACAATGAAGCTGGGCCCGTCATGGGCGGAGCCGTTCCCGGGCAGGTTTATCACCACCACCGGGTTGCCGGCGCTGTCGAGCGCGAGTCGCGCGTCGTTCACGTCGTGACCGATGCGCCCGGGTAACATCTGCTTCCAGACGAGGGCCTTGCTCGCGGCGTCCAGCTTCACGAGCACGGCATGCGACTCGAGGGCGACGATGTAGATATCGCCAGCAGCATCGATGGCCATCTGCGGTACGGAGCGCACCGAAAGGAGATCATAGGGCCCATTGCTCCAGATGTGGTTGCCGTCGGTATCGAACTGCGCCACGAAGAAGGACTCGGCATTGCCGGGGAGGGCACATCCGCCCACCTCGGGGCCCAGGTGCGAGCTGTCGCCGTGGTACAGGCCGATGAGGAAGACGTTGCCGTTCTCGTCGACGGCCACGGCGCCTCCGCGCTCGACGCCGTCGGTCCCGAAGCGGTGGTTCCAGAGCACCGAGCCCGAGGGATCAAGCTTGACAAGGAAGATGTCTGACCGTCCAGCGCTGGTCAGCGGGCCGGCACCGAAGTCGATGGTTCCCTCGAAGGACCCGGAGACGTAGTAGTTGCCCGATCCGTCGCTCGCGATAGACCAGCCCTCCTCGTTGCCAGGGCTGCCGAAGCCCCGCGCCCAGGGCGGCGACTGAGCGCAGCGGGGTTCGCCGTCGCAGCTCTCGTCCTCCGGCGTGGTGCAGAGCTCTGGCGCGGGCGTCACCTCGCCTTCGCACGCGTCATAGCCGAAGCCGTCGGGGCGGCAGGTCTGCGTCCCGGAGGCGCAGCGGCCGACATCCCTGGTCGTCGCAGGGCCGGTGTAGCAGGCGACGACCGAGCCCGGTACACAGGTGCCCGGTGAGCCGCCGCCGCTGATCGAGCTGCTGCCGCCGGTGCCAGGAGCGCCGCCGTCGCCGCCGGTGCCGGCAGCGCCGCCGTCGCCGCCGGTGCCAGGAGCGCCGCCGTCGCCGCCGGTGCCAGGAGCGCCGCCGTCGCCGCCGGTGCCAGGAGCGCCGCCAGTGCCGCCGGTGCCGGGAGCGCCGCCAGTGCCGCCGGTGCCGGGAGCGCCTCCGTCGCCGCCGGTAACGGGAGCGCCGCCAGTGCCGCCGGTGCCAGGAGCGCCGCCGTCGCCGCCGGTGCCCGCAGCGCCGCCGTCGCCGCCGGTGCCAGGAGCGCCGCCGTCGCCGCCGGTGCCAGGAGCGCCGCCGTCGCTCGATCCTCCCGCACCATCGGTCGCGCTTCCGCCGCTTACCCCAGGAGAGCCGCCGCTGCCGCCAGTGCCTGCATCGCCGCCGCCGTCCCCGCCGCCGCCGATGGGCTCGCATGCGGTGAGGCCGACAAGGGCCGCGATGGTCAGCGCGGACACGGCCCACAGGCGACGCCCGCGGATCGAACCACTACGTTCAATGTACTCGTCCATGCGGGCTTCGGTGCTCGGCAAGAGCGCCGTATTCATTCGGCCTCGACGAGAGAGCGGTCCGACCAATCGCCTCGTCCTGCAGCTACGAGCATTACTGTGCTGTCGCGTCCTCCTGCTGGAGTTCGACACAGGTCGGCGGTGCCGGGGGGCTCAAGGGGTCATCGTGGCGACGAAGACATCGGTGCCGGCGGCGTACGGTATGGGCCCGGTCCCGAAGTCGGTGGCTCCCTCGACAGCCCCGGTGAGGGCGATCGTGCCGTTCGGGGAGAGGGCGACGTCCTTCGCGCTCGCGTCGAAGCTGCTCGTCCAGAGCGTCGCCCCGCTCGCGTCGAGCATCGAGAGCCCGTCGCCGGCGATCACGATGCTGCCCGAGGGATCCAGGGCGAGCGCGTCGCCGAAGGCGATGGGCTGGCTGAAGACGTGCTCGCCCGCGGCGTCCAGCTTGATGAGCACGGCCCCTTCGGGGAGCACACCGCCGCCGAAATCGACGGTCCCATCGGTGTAGCCCGTCAGGAGGATCTCATCGTCGGCGTTGACCGCCAGCGCGAGGGCGGACGCGCCGATGTCCGTGGCGGCCGGGTCCGAGGGGCCGAGCTGGCGGCTCCAGACAACGTCGCCGGTCGGGGTGAGCTTCTGGACGGTGAACCGGTGAGCGCAGGGGCAGGACAGGCCATCGGAGATCGACGCGCTCGCCGTGATCACGAAGCCGGCGCCGTCGACCGCGACGAGGACGTTGTCGCTTTGATGCTGGTACTCGTCGTGGAGCGGGATCGCCGTCGCGAGCGGCTTGCTCCAGAGGAGGCTTCCTGCACTGTCCAGCTTCGCCAGGGAGGGCGTCGACGGTTCCCACTCCCACTCCAGGGTGAACGTCACGTAGGCATCACCGAGCGCGTCGACGGCGAGTCGTTCGAAGGAGTGATTAGCGTGCTCTGCCGACACGGATTGCCGGCTCCAGAGGTGATTGCCCTCGGGGTCGAGCTTGGTGACGAAGACCGCGTTGCCATAGGCGGGGGACTGGAGCTCGCAGCCGCCGAAGCTCACGCCAGCGCCGCTGTGGGTGCCGGCCAGCAACACGTTGCCGCTGTCGTCGACCGCGACGGCGCCGCCGGCCTCGGTACCAGCGCCGCCGAAGCGCTCGCTCCAGAGCAAAGCGCCGGCGGGATCGAGCTTGAGGAGGAACACGTCCGTGAGGCCGGCGCTGATCAGCGAGCCGGCGCCGAAGTCGACGGTACCTTCGAAGGAGCCGGTGATATAGTAGTTGCCGGCGGCGTCGCTCGCGATCGACCAGCCCACGTCGGCGCCGGTACCGCCGTATCCTCGCGACCACGGCGGCTGCAGAGGACAACGGGGCTCGCCGTCGCAATCCTCGTCCTCCGGCGTCGCGCAGGCCTCGCTGGTGGGCGTCACCTCGCCGACGCAGGGGCCGTACCCAGCGCCGTCGGGGAGGCATGTCTGCGCGCCAGGAGCGCAGCGCCCGACGCCCCGGGTCCCGGCGGGGCCGGTGTAACACGCGACGACCGAGCCCGGCGCGCACGTCGCTGCCGGGTCGCCGCCGCCCGTGCCGGTCGACCCTGCGCCGTCGCCGCCCTCGCCGTCGTCGCCGCTCCCTGGCGGGTTGAACGTCGCGACGTAGACGTCGGCGTACCCTCCTCCATAGGTGATCGCGCCGGTTCCGAAGTCCACGGGGCCCGCCGCGCCGCCGACGACGCCGACGGCGCCGTTCGGGGAGAAGGAGATATCCCGCACATTGGCATCGAAGTTGTTAGACCAGAGCTCCGTCCCGCCCGCGTCGAGCATCGCGAGGCCGCGCCCCGCGACGATGATGTCGCCGGCGGGATCGAGCGCGATCCTGTCGCCGAAGCGGACGGAGCGGCCGAACACGGGCTCGCCTGCGGCATCCAGCTTGACGAGGACGGAGCCGGCGGGGAGGGTCCCGCTGCCGAAGTCAACGGATCCATCCGTCTCGCCCGTCACGAAGATCTCGTCCTCCGCATTGATCGCCACCGCGTGCGCCGTCACGCCGCCGCTGCCCCACGAAGGGTCCGAGTAGGATTGGAACTGCTGCAACCAGAGCAGATCGCCCGTCGGAGCGTACTTGGAGACGATGAACCCGCTCGCACCGAGCTCAGGGGGGCCCGATCCGTGGATCGCCACCGCCACGGGGTTACCGGCGCTGTCGAGCGCGAGCCCCGCGCCGTGAACGTAATATCCTGGTAGGTGCTCTGTCCACAGGGAGCTCTTGCTCGCGGCGTCGATCTTCATGAGATAGGCGATCTCCCACTGGAGGTACACGACGTACATGTCGCCGCGAGCATCGACGGCGATCTGCTCGACGGAGTACACGTCCTGATAACCATAAGGAGCATTGCTCCAGATGTGGTTGCCGTCCGGATCGAACTGGGCAACGAAGAGGGAGGTGTACTCGTCAGGGGCGGGGAGATGACACCCGTTCAGCTCGAGGCCCGGCCGCCCGAACCTGGCGTCGTACGTGCCGGCGAGGAGGACGTTGCCGTTCTCGTCGACCGCCAGAGCGGTTCCGCGATCGTTGCGCTCGGTCCCGAAGCGCTGGCTCCAGAGCACCGAGCCCGCGGCGTCGAGCTTGAGAAAGAAGATGTCCGACTGTCCGGCGCTGGTCAGAGGGCCGGTACCGAAATCGACGCTTCCTTCGAAGGAGCCCAAGACGTAGTAGTTGCCGTAGGCGTCGCTCGCGATGGCCCAGCCCACGTCGTAGCCAGGGCCACCGAAGCCCCGCGCCCAGGGCGGCGGCTGAGCGCAGTAGGGCTCGCCGTCGCAGCTCTCGTCCTCCGGCGTGGCGCAGAGCTCTCGATCGGGCGTCACCTCGCCTGTGCATGGGCCGTAGCCGAAGCCATCGGGGCGGCAGGTCTGTGTCCCGGAAGCGCAGCGCCCGACGCCCTTTGTCCCGGCAGGGCCGGTGTAGCAGGCGACGACCGAGCCCGGCACGCACGTGCCCGGCGGGGTGCCGCCCGTCGCGCTGCTACCACCGGTGCCAGGCGCGCCGCCGTCGCCAGGCGCGCCGCCGTCGCCAGGCGCGCCGCCGTCGCCAGGCGCGCCGCCGTCGCCAGGCGCGCCGCCGTCGCCAGGCGCGCCACCGTCGCCAGGCGCGCCGCCGTCGCCAGGCGCGCCGCCGTCGCCAGGCGCGCCGCCGTCGCCAGGCGCGCCGCCGTCGCCAGGCGCGCCGCCGTCGCCAGGCGCGCCGCCGTCGCCAGGCGCGCCGCCGTCGCCAGGCGCGCCGCCGTCGCCAGGCGCGCCGCCGTCGCCAGGCGCGCCGCCGTCGTTGCTCGATCCCCCCGCGCCCTCCGTGACGCCGCTGCTTACCCCCGGAGAGCCGCCGCCGCCTGAGCCTGCTTCTCCGCCGGTGTTGCCTCCGCGTCCGATAGGCTCGCACGCGGTCGGGCCGGCAAGAGCCGCGATGGTCAGGGCGGACGCGGCCCACAGGCGAGCCCCAGGGCTGGAGCCACTACGTTCCATGTCCTCGGTCATGGTCGCTTTGTTGCTCGACAGGCGCGCCGCATTCATCCCGACGCCACGAAGATGCGCCTCGACCGCTCCTGACCTGACGCGGCGGCCGCGCGCCTTGCTACCCTGCGATGTCGTCCTGGTGGCCTTCGAGGCGGACCGGCAATCGGCTCCGAGCAGACCGGAGGAGTTGCCATGGGTCGATGCGTACCGCACCTTCGCCACGGACCGCGTGCGGCCGGTGGAGATGACGGCGAGAGACGGGGGCCGCGGCACCGTGCCCATGGCCGTGGCCGTGTCGCTGACGCAGGACGTGGCGGTGCGCCGGCTGGCCGAACGCGACCACCACATCGTGCGCTGGACCGAGCTGGCGCGCGGCGGGCATTTCCTGGCGACGGAGACGCCCATGGCCCTGACCGTCGATCTGCGGGAGTTCTTCGGTTCGCTGTCCTGGACTGGAACGCCGACCGGGTTGAAGATCTCTTGATTCCAATCGGTTGACGTGCCCTGGGCTCTGGCGCTCTTTCTGCTCGGCGCGGCGGCTTCGTGCCCCTGGCGGCGGTAGCCCCTCGACGTCCCTCAGCGGGCGCGGTGCGCCAGTGCCTTCTCGTAGGCGGCCTGCAGCTCGCCGAACACCGAGCGCGCCGGACGCGGCGCGCCGAGATGCAGGTGGCGCAGCTCGTCCATGAAGGCGTTCCACAGCGGAGCGCCGCCCTTCTCCAGCAGCTCCGCGCGCACGGACAGTTCCTTGCTCGGGCGCGTATGCCGGCGGCCCCAGGCGCCCATGTGCGCGAGCAGCGGCACGAGCTGGATGGCCGCTTCCGTGAGGCTGTAGATCCCTTTCTGCCGGTGTCTCGGATCGGGGCGTCGCGTCAGCAAGCCGGACGCGGTCAGGCGCTTCAGCCGGTCTGCGAGGATGTTCGAGGCGATGCCCTCCTCGCTCTGCGCGAGCAGCTCGCCGTAGCTGCGCCTGTTCCCGAACATGACGTCGCGGATGACGATCAGGCTCCAGCGATCGCCGAGCTGTTCGAGCGTCAGGTTGATCGGGCAGCCGGATCGTCCTGTCTGCGGCACGGTCATTCTCCTGAGACTACTGCTTGCACTGCGCAAGCGGTAGGAGTAGGGTTCGAACCACTTGCAAATTGCAAGTTGTTCGAACCAGGAGTCCCACGATGTCGCTCGCGCTCTACGGTCATCCCTTCTCCTCGTACACACAGAAAGCACTGATTGCGCTGTACGAGAACGGCACACCCTTCGAGTTCCGCTGCATCGGGCCGGATACGCCGCAGCACGCGACCGAGTGGCTGCGGCGCTGGCCCCTGCGCAAGTTCCCGCTGCTGGTGGACGGCGAGCGCAACATCGTCGAGACCAGCATCATCATCGAGTACCTGCAGCTCGTGCATCCCGGGCCAGTGCGCCTGCTGCCCGCAGACCCGATCGCCGCGCTGGACGTGCGCTTTCTCGACCGCTTCTTCGACCTGCACGTCATGAGCGTGGTGCAGCACGCGGTAGACGGCGCGCTGACGGGTGATCCGGTGAAGCGCCAGGAAGGACTGACCCTTGCTGCACAGAAGCTGGAGCTCGCCTACGCCTGGCTCGAAGGGCAGCTCGCCGGCAGGACCTGGGCCGCCGCTGGCGCGGACTTCACGATGGCGGACTGCGCGGCCGCGCCTTCGCTGTTCTACGCGGACTGGACGCACCGGATCTCCGAGGCTTTCCCCGTGCTGCGCGCCTACCGCGCGCGGTTGCTCGCGCGCCCGTCCTTCGCCCGCGCGGTGGATGACGCGCGGCCGTTCCGGCCGCTCTTCCCCCTGGGAGCGCCGGACCGGGATTGAAGCTGGCGTCAACGCCGCGTCACCCAGGTGGATCCGTGGTCCCGCCACCACGGATGATTTCGTCGCGGCAGGAAATGCCACGCCTCGGTACATGGTTGACCCGTTCGTGACCGCGTCATCACGCGGCGAACAAGCGAACGGGCTGAACACGCCCTGATCAAATAATCTGAAGGGCTGGTCCCCGTCGCGCCATCAAGTCCACGAGCTGCCCGGATCCGGGAGGCGAGCTGTCCTGTGTGCTCTCGGCGGCTCGTCCGAGGGGCGCCCATGCCAGACCAGCCGCGGACGCGCCACGCCGCCCCCCGCGTCAGGTCACCGCCCGCCGCTGCGCCCACCCGTCGACGACGGCCGCCACGACCCGGAGGAGATCGCGCAGCCCCGCGCGGAAGTCGTCGACGCGGATGAACCTCGGAAACTTGTGGCTTGCCAGCATGTTGTAGCCGCGCCTGAGCGTCCACCCCGCGGCCTCGAGGGCTTCACCTCGTCGCGCGAGCTCCACGAACAGCTCGTCCTGGACCGCCGCGTGCTCCTTCAGCGCGGCGTCGCCGTGCTTCGCCTGCAGATCGCTCTTCGACAGGTACGGGTTCGTCTCGCAGTGAAGATAGATCGCGAGCCCGTCGGTCGCCGTGTTCCACTGGAGCTCGAAGTGGACCGACATGCCAGGATTGCCTCCTGATCTGCGCCGCTCCCAGGACGGCTTGCTCCACTTGAAGAGCGGGATGTAACCGCACCCCGGGTTGGCCGTGTGTCCATGGCTGGTGACGAACCCCTCGTCCGGCATCCGGGCCGCGTCGAGCAAGCGGTGGAACACGACGGCCTCGGTGACGAGGCCCGGGCGCCGATGCAGGTAGCGGAGCACAGGGGTCGCCGGCTCGGGCGGAGGCCAGGCGTCGTGCTCTCGTATCCGAGCGGCGAGCTCGCGCAGGAGCAGGCCGACCGTGTCCGGGTGGGTCGAGGCCGCCGCGGCGTCGGCCACCACGGTCCACCGGAGCGGCCTGAACCAGGACGACCTCGGCGGGGTGCCGTCGAGCGTCAGGAAGAAGCCTCGCTGGTTGGACTCCGGGGCGTCGAGGCCGAGCCGCAGGCACAGCTTCGCCCGCGCCTGCGGCACGGCATACCGCATCGTCTGCCTGTCGCCCTCGCCAGCGTGGATCTTCGCCTCGACGATGACGATCTGGCGCGCCTGGCGGGAGAAGAAGACGAGGTCAGGCACGCTCTTCTCGTCCTCGCCGGGGGTCACACCGACGCGCAGGCGGCACATCCAGTCGGCTTCGGCTGCCGCCGTCGCTGGCACGCCGAGGGCGGGCAGCAGCGCGGCCCGGAAGCCCGCGTCGTGCGCGAAGGCGCGCGCTACAAGCGTGGTGTAGCTGTCCTCGCGATGCGAGATGCCGAGAAGATCGAAGGCGTCGAGCGACACGGACGACACCTTCGGGATCGAGAAGCTGGCCACGAACGCGCCGGGCCGAGCCTTGATCCCCGTGAGGGGCTCAGCCGCCGCGAGCGTGACGTCGAGGCCATCGAAGGCATCGGAGAGCGCGTCGCTGAGATCGCCCTTCGACGCATCGGTGATGGCGCCGGGCGGATCGAACAGCAACCGGAGCACCTCGTCGTCTCGCAGCGGGAGCTGCCAGACGCCGGTCTTCTCCCCGAGATCGAGCTCCTTCGCGATCTCATGGGCCGCGTCGGCGGCGGCCGTGTTCTCCGCGGGCCTGTCGACGTGCGACGCGTTGCGCCAGCTCACGTCGTTCGCCTCCGACAACACACGCGATTGGCTCTCCCTCCATGCGACGAACCGGTCACGCATGCAGTTGCCGCACGGCCGGTAGCCTGCCGCGACGGCGGCCTCCTCGTCCGCGAAGAAGACCCGGTGCTGCGTGTACGCCTCTCCGTGATCGCGAATGGCGGCGAGCGCAGATCCGCAATCGAGGCGGCCGTAGATCTTCGCCCTCGCGTTACCACCCAGCG
The DNA here is from genome assembly GCF_051519835.1 of Sorangium sp. So ce176. Taxonomy (NCBI): domain Bacteria; kingdom Pseudomonadati; phylum Myxococcota; order Polyangiales; family Polyangiaceae; genus Sorangium; species Sorangium sp. So ce176. Next base: position 4,233,583 of record NZ_CP150371.1, on the reverse strand, counting down.
TGCCGGGCGTCGTGCTCTCGACCCTGTGCCCGTCGGGACCGAGGAGCCAGTACGTCTTGCGGGCGCCGTGATCGACGGGAGGGGCCATGCCCGTGACTGTACCGGATGTGCAGGAGCGACGCGACGGAGGCCTGCCGGACGCCTCCTCCGACGCGTCGCACCGAGCGGGTGTCCGCCTCCGACATCGTGAGAAGGGCGTCCCGACGCACCGCCCCTTGCCGAACGCTGCTGGTCCTGGCGCCCTCTATCTCCACGCGGGCGTCACCAGCCGACCACGCGCGTGCTCGCCGCGCGGTAGCGCGAGACGTCGTCCGCTGTCTCGCTGCGCCAGCGCGCGCGGTCGATCGCGAACCGGAGGCGATGCTCGCCGGCCTCGAACGGCGCATGGTCGCCCGACGGCCCCACCGGGATCACGAGCGCGCGCAGCTCGTCGCCGCTGCCGAGAATCACGACCGGGACCTCGGCGTACGGAAGCGGCTCAGGGATCGGCTCGGGCGCGAGCAGCGGCCTGTTGCGCTCGTCGAAGAGCCCCAGCTCGCCGGCTCCGAGCGCGGCGTAGCTCTCCGGGATCCTGTCGCCCGGGACCAGCGTCGCCACGCGCGGCGCACGGTTCGTCATGGTCGGGTCGACCCGCGGCGGCAGCTCGTACACGTGGAACACGCGCTCGTCCCGCAAGCGCTCGCCCCGCGCGCGCTCGACGCGGACGAGGCGCCGGAGCGCGCGCAGCTCGCTCGGGATCGGCGGGACCAGCAGCGCGTCGTCGGCGAGCTCGATCTGCTCCAGGAAGCTCGCGAACGGCGACGGGCGCGACCTGCCCCGGATCGGTGACGGCGGCCAGCGCGGCGGCGTCGGGGCCGGCTCCGGAGCGCTCGCGCGGCGGTGCACCGACAGGGTCACGTCGCGGCTGAACGCGAGCGGCTCGGGGCTCTCGACGAGGAGGAGCTCGGTCGCGCCCCCCGCGACAAGCCGCGTGAGCGCGAGCCGCGACGGCCGCTCGCGGAGCGGCACCGAGAGCGCCGCGATCCAGCGGCGGAACAGGGCGTCGCGCGCCTCGGCGTCCGCGCCCGCCGCCATCGCCGCGGCGATCGCGCGCGCGTCCTCGGCGAGGAGCGCGGCCGCCGTCGTGGTCGGCGCCCCGGCCACGCCCAGCGGAAGCTCCGGCAGCGCCCCGTCCCAGCTGTCGATGTGCGCAGGGAAATCCATGTACCGGCTGGTCCGGAGGTGCGCGCGCCAGACGTCGAGCCCCTGCACCGCGAGGCCGGCGAAGCGCCCGCCGCCGCGCGCGCAGAGGCCGATCCGCCCGCCCCGCACCGCGCCGCGATCCTCGTCCGGCTGGACCACCACGTCGCCCACCGCGGCGCGCACGCGATCGTCGTACGACGTCACCTCGAGCACGTAGGGGCGCGTCGCGTCGTCCGCGAGCGGACGCGCCGCGAGCTCGCGCACAACGCCGCCGCGCCGCTCGACCAGGCGCAGCCGCCGCGCCCCGCCCCGCTCGTCGATGAGCGCGAAGATCGCCTGCGCCACCGGCGCGCCCACGACCGCGACAGCGATCCCGGCCTCGCCCCCCTCGGGATCGACTGTCGCGCGTACCTGGACATGCTCCCAGCCCGCCCCGTCGCCGACAAGCGCGAGCTGCGCCGCGTCGCCGGGCGGGAACGCGGCCGGGCGGAGCGCGCCGTCGTCAACCGTCCAGGCCGCGGCGGCGCCGCTCTCCGCCACGAAGGTGCACGCGGTCGCGTCCTCAGGCTCGAAGCGGCCGCGATCGATGAACGGCGCCCCCTCCGCGCGCACGCTGACGCGGTACTCCTCGTCGGGCTCCCAGCGCGCGGGCACGCCGGCCGGCGCGCCGGGATCGACAGGCTGGTGCACGAGGAGCTGCGAGGCGTGGATCCGCCGCGGCGCGGCGCACGCGCCCGGCCGCGCCATCATGTTCTCCAGGCGGAGCCGGCGCGGGTCGGTCGACGGCGCGCGGCGGATCGGCGCGCTCAGCACCTCGGCGTCGAGGATCCGCGGCCGGCGCGGCGGCGTTGTCGGCGGCGACGGCGCGCCGCGGTGCGCGACGATCCAGTCCTCGACCGTCTGCGAGATCCGCTCCAGCCCCGCCGCGCCACCGACCTTGTCGACGACAAGCACCCAGCGGACGAGCTGCTGGCGCTCCTCCGGATCACCCGGCGCCGGCGCGCGGTCGACGGGGAGGAGCACGTTCAGCCGCTCGTCGAACGCCACCGCGAGCGCCTCGGCGCGGTAGAGGCGATCGGCGGGCGCCGGGTAGCGCGACTCGACGTACGGGTCGATCTCCTCGCCGGCGAACGAGCACGCGTTCAGGCCGAGCGGACCGCGCGTGCGGAAGTACGCCTTCTGCTCGACGACAGCGTCCTGGTCGCCCGCCGCGGCGTAGCCGAGCACGACGCGGGTGCGGAGCGTGATCTCGTAGTCGGTGTTGGGGAGCCAGCCCAGCCGCCCGGCGCCGTGCGCGCGCTCGTCCTGCGCATCGCAGCGGAGCAGGTCGAGGAGGAGCTCGTAGGCCTCGCGCAGCGTGCGGTAGCGGAGCGAGATCAGCTCGACCGGCGGCTCCCCGCTGTCGGGCTCGACGTCCCCTTCCTTGCGGAGGAGCAGCGAGGTCATCCCGTCCGGCGCGCTCACCTGGATCGGCGCGGGGGGCGACACGTCGGAGATCGCGAACTTGAGCGAGGCCACGACCTCGAGGCCGCGGTACGCCTCCACGACAAGCGCAGCGGCGGAGTGGAGCGGCTTCCAGGCCGCGTACACCTCGCAGATCGCCGCCGGCTCGTCGAAGCTCACCGCGGCGATCACCCCGGCGGGGCGCGCGCCCAAGCCGACGGCGGCGACGTTGGTCCCGCCGGGCGCGACCTGGGGCGGCATCACGACGGGCGGGCGCCCCCCGACCCAGCGGAGCGTGCTCGCGCTCTCGCTGAAGCGCTCGATCGCCGGCGTGCGCACGCCCGGCGGCGTGTCGTGGAAGTGGACGACGTGCCATCGCACAGGCCGATCGGCGCGCCGGCAGCAGGGCCAGCCGGGCAGCGTCGCCGCGACGATCTCGTCCGCCTCGGGGTTGCGCGTCGCGAAGGTGTAGGGCGTGTCCGCGTTGACGAGCAGCCGCCGCGGGTCGACGCGCCCCACCCGGTGCACGTCCGGGTCCCAGTCGAACGTGACGACGGGGCGGAAGCGCGCCTCGAGCTCCTCGGCCGAGAGGCCTCCCAGCGCGTCGACGCGGGTCGTCAGCGGATCGAGGAGATCGCGCCAGACGCCGTCGCCGAAGCGGCGGCGGCGGCGCACGCCGATCTCGACGATCTCGTAGCGCGCCTCCAGGTCGTTCGAGCGCTGGGCGCCGCCGGCGGTGCTCGTCGTGCTGGGCAGGGCTGTCGCCCACGCGTCGCACGAGGCGCCCAGGTCGAGCGCGATCACGCTGTCCACGGCGACCGGGCGGAGCGCCGCCAGGTCCGCGTCCGAGGGGCTCGCCGGCGCCGCGTCGCGCAGCGCCCGGAGCGCGTACGTGGGCCCGTCGCCAAGGCCCCCCGCCGGGCGGGTGACGCCGATCGCCACCGCCTCGCGCGGGCCCGCGGGGCGGTGCGCCGACGCGCTCGCGAGCGGCAGCGACACGACAGGCATCGCCTCGGGGACCGGCGTCCCGTCCTGGCTCTCCCAGCGGAAGGTCAGATCGGGCAGGTACCAGGGGGTCTCGATCCGGAAGACAGTGCTCTTGCGGTGGTAGGTCGGGTCGCCGGGGCCGAGCGCCGCGACGTCGACCTTCACGTGCGCGCCGAAGTTGAAGCAGCCGAACACCTTGCAGCGGATCCCGGCCTCGACGACGAACTGGTGCCCCGACGCCATCCCCTCGTTGCGCCACTGCCCCATCACGACCTGCACGGTCAGGTAGACCTGCAGGCTCCCGAGCGGCCCGAGCTTCCCGCCCCCCTGCAGGGAGAGGCTGAGCGCCCAGACGTTGACGCTCTCGACGGTGGGGTCGAGCGCGTCGGCCTCGTCCACGCGATGGTGACAGAAAGCGGCCGAGATCCCGAAGCTGACGCGCCCGCCGAAGGCGAAGCGGAACTGCAGCCAGGTCGACGGATCGTTGTACTGCCCGATCGCGAGCGTGTCCGGCTTGTTGCCGTAGAAGAAGGTCCCGGTGAGCGCGGCGAGATCGGCCAGGAAGCCGGGGAGATCGTCGCCGAGGAGGTTCTCCAGCCCGAGCGCGATCCCGAGGAGCAGCCCGAACTTGTCGCGCTGCATGTCCCACTCGAAGACGCCGAACGCGATCGGCTTCTTCGACTTCGCCAGGTAGAGCTCGACGCCGGCGAGCAGCCCCTGCTCGCCGGCGCCCTCGTGGTAGAAGAGGAAGCCGTCGAGCCCCATCGCCCGCGTCGCGGCGAGGTGGATCGTGAGCCCGATCCCCGCCGCGCCGGCGCCCTCGGCGGGCTGCCACGCGGTCAGCTTGCGCGAGAGCGGCACCGCGATGGCGTCGCCGTTCTGCTTGTACCAGCGGAACAGGCGCATGGACTGGCCGTGGCCGTCGGGAGGCGAGAGGCGCGGCGCGAGGTTCGACGTGAACAGCACGCGCACGTTGGCGAGCTCGGTGGCGCCGAGCGGCAGGCGCCCGAACGAGAGCGCGAGCAGCAGGTAGGTGAACTCATCGGCGCCTGTCACGCGCCCGTGAAGGAGCTGCCCGCCGAGGTCGAACGTGCGCCCCAGCGCGTCGAAGCGGAACGAGAGCTCGATCCCGATCTCGCGGTGGTGGTTCGCCCCCTGGTCGTACGCGCTGACCATCCCCATGCCGGCCAGCTCGAACTTCCCCTTGCGGGCGAAGAAGCTGATCCCGTCGAGGAGCCACGGCGCCTGGGTGTCGTTGCTCCGCGCGAGCAGCATCCGCAGGCGGTGCAGGCGCAGGCCGAACCCCTTGCGCCGCGCGTCGTCGGCGGACGCTGTCGTGGCGGGCGCCGCCGGCGCGCCGACCTCGGCGGGCTCGGGGGGCGTGGCCTCGCCGAGCGGCGTGCTGAGCCCCGCCGTCACGAGCAGGTAGAGCCCGCCGTTGTTCTCGGTCACAAGGCCGAGCTCCTCGATGCGCAGGCGGAGCTTGTCGGCGAACACGAAGTCGAGCCCGTCGGGGTCGTACAGGCTGCCGAGCGACGGCTTGCCGAACGCCCAGCCGACGTCGTGGAGCACCTGGAACCCCGGCTTCCCCGACGCGTCCTGGAGCTCGAAGATCTGCCCGTCGCGGACTGTGTCGATCTGGAAGTCGCCGAGCAGCGCGAGGACATCGGTCCAGGCGTCGTCGTCGCCGTCGAACACCTTCTTCAGCGACACCCCGAAGCGGAGCGCGCCGAGGCGCACGTGGGCCCCGAGCACGCGCAGGAACGTGACAGGCGCCGGGTTCAGCGCGCCGACGAGGAGCTCGCCGCCGTCGGTGAGCGTGACCTCGCCCTGCAGCGCGCCGGTCGGGTCGTCGGGCGAGTCGCTCCACTTCACGTCGAACGCCGCGGGCGACTCGCCGCCCCCCGGCGTCTGGAGCATGAGCCGGAACAGCTTCAGGTACGTCCCGCGCACCTCGATCTCGACAGGCGCGTCGCGCAGATCCCACGTCTCGCCGCCCGCGTCGCCCGCGACGATGCTGCGGCGCAGGTGGAAGCGGCCGTGCGTTGGGATCGGCAGCGGCGGCGCTGTGCGGAACGGGATCGCGACGTCCTCGAGCACCAGCTCGACGGCGTCGGCCTCGTCGCGGCGCGCGCGGATCCGCTCGGCGAGCCCCTTCAGCGGGCCGCGCGCGGTGTCGAGATCGATCGTCCGGATCGTGATCAGCCCGGGAGAGCTCGCGTCGGTGTCGGCGATCGAGATGTCGTGGCGCGCCCACTCGAGCGCGATCTCGGGCCCCTCGCGCCCGCGCTCGACGTGGCGCGGGCGCGGCGACGGGATGAGCTGCACGTCGTGGAGGCCGCGGCAGGGGAGCCCGGAGAGCTTGCACGCGCCGATCGACAGCGGCACGACCGTGTCGAAAAGGAAGTCGCCGGTCTCGGTGAGGCGCACGTTCACGCGCACGCTGACCCGCGTCGGGCCCGACTCGCTGGCGACGATCTCCAGGCTGTCCGCGTGATCGGGCTCGAACGCGTCGGTGAGCAGCTTGTCGGGGGGATCGCCGACGACGCCGGCGAGCTCCTCCTCGGTGTAGAGCGGCTGGACGAACCCGGGCGGCAGGTGCATCGCCACCGGAAGCCCCTGGATCGCCACCTCCAGCGCGCCCCCGGGCCCGCGGGTCACGAACAGCGTCGCGGGGAGGTTCGCCGTCGCGCGCAGGTGGAACGCGACCTCCGGGAGCTGCGCCATCACGAGCGGCAGCGCGACGGGGGGCGGGGTCACGTGCACGTCGGCCACGAGCCCCAGCCTGTCGCCGTCGGCGCCGGGGCGGAGCCCGCGCAGCTCCAGCGCGTCCTGGAGGTGGATCATGAGGTCGCGGTAAAGCGCGTCGCTGCCCCCCTGCAGGACGCCGACGAAGGGGCGGACGAGATCGCGCGGCCAGCGCTCGGCGGCCTCGTCGGGGGTGCTCACGCCGAGGAGCGTGTAGAGTCGGATCCGGCTCATGAGGGCGTCACCTCGGCGGAGAGCGCGTCGCGCCCGTCGAGCGAGAGCGCGCGCAGGCGGTAGCGGAAGACGCCCGGCGCGGGGCGGTGCGCGTGCGCCGCGACGTCGCGCGCGATCCGCCCGGAGACGCGCGACCAGGCGTCGCGATCGGCGGGCGCAGCCTCGAGGACGACCTCGGTCGCGTCGGCCGGGGACGGCCAGGTCCAGGTGAAGAGCAGCTCGGGCGGGCTCGACGAGACCGAGAGCGCAGCGGCCGCCAGGGCGGCCCGCGGCATCGCGATCGCCCACGCCTCGGGCGCCGACGCGACCCCGTCCCGCGTGACCGAGACGGCCCAGACCCGCGCGCGCTGGCCGTCGACGAGCGCGAGGTCGAGGACCACGCGCCGCGAGGGCGGCGCCCCGGCCACGTCGGGATCGGAAAGACTCTTTACCTGCGGGGCGAGGATCTCGCCCCCGAGGCGCAGGCGCACCCCCGCGCCCGGCGGCAGGTGCGCCGCGCCGGGGACGCGCAGGAGCTCGGCCTCGTCGCCGGACGGCGCGCGCTCCAGGTCGACCGGGTCGACGCGCTGGAACAGGAGCAGGTGCGTGATCTCGCCGGGCCCCTCGAGGCGCAGGCGCAGGCGCGCGCGCGGATCGCCCGGCTGCGCCGCCTCGCGCCGCGGCGGCGGGACGCGGGTCGTCGCCGGCACGCGCACCACCCCGCGCAGCGTGCGCCCGTCGGCGGAGAGGCGCCCGGCCGCGTCGGCGAGCCGGACGCGGTAGATCCAGCGCGCGCCGCGGTTCGGCAGGGTCTCGGCGAAGCGCGGCAGCGTGACCGGCTCCTGCGTGACCGGCGTGAACAGGCGCGCGCGGTACGGGTGCGCGGCGGCCAGGAACACGGCGTGACGGTCGGTCAGCGCGCCGACGTCGTGCCCGTCGAGCGCGGCGAGGATCGCGGCGCGATCCGACGCGTTCGGCACCGCCACCTCCACCTCGGCGTCGCCGGGCGCCGGCGGCTCGAGGACGCGCGCGAGCACGCGGCCGTCGCGCGCGCTGTAGGCGCGGAAGACCTCGTCCGCCGAGCAGCGCTCGGGGCGCACGCGCTCGCTCCCCGAGAGCCCGGCGCCGGCGAGGAGCGGGGTCACGTCGAGGACGAGCCGCATCGGCCGATCTCCCGGCTCGGGCGTCACAACCGCCGGCACGTCGGCGAGCGCCGGCGCCTCGACGAGCACCGGGCGCCCCTGCCAGCGCCCCTCCACCTCGACGCCGGCGATCGCGCTCTCGTTGCCCGGGCGCGCGTCGCCGGGCGCGAGCCGGTCCGGGACGTAGTCCTGCGCGTCGGCGGCGCTCACGCCGACGAGCGCGCGGTCGTGCGGGTGATCCGCGCGGAGGTCCAGGAGATCGAAGATCGGCGCGGACTCGTACGCGGCGTCCGGGCCGATCGCCCGCACCTCGACGCGCGCGCCCCACGCGGGCGCCGTCGTGCGGTCGGGCGTCAGGTGGACCGGCAGCACGACCGCGCCCGCGCGCGGCACCGGGAAGGCGCCGCCGGGGAGCGGCACCTGGGCGCGCAGGGTGATGGAGAGCGGCGCCCCCGCCGCGCCGCCGTCATGGGCGAGGATCTCGAACGGGTACCCCGCGTCCAGGCGGAGCCGCCGCGCGGCGTTCGCGAGCACCGGCTCGCCGAGCGTGAGGGTCGCCAGGTACAGGCCGCCCGAGCCGGACACCGCGGAGAGCACGCCCGGGATCGCGTCCAGGCGCCGCCGGGTCGCGTACACGCGGAACTCGGTCGCGTACGGGTCCTCGGCGCGCTGCGCGGCGTGCCACCCCCAGCGGAGCAGGATCGCGCTGCCGTGCCCGCCGAGGATCGCGCGCTCGCCGTCGGTCAGGTCGGGCGCGCCGGCGACGAGGACGCGCGCGTGCACCCCTGTCGGCGCCGGGAGCGCGAGCGCGTCGGCCTTGGCCTCGTCGGGCCCCGCGGGCAGCGGCGGCGGGCGCCGCTTCTCGAGGCGGAGCTCGCCTGTCTCGCACCACGCCGCCCCCGCGCGCCCGACAGCGTCGACGGCGCGCACGCGGTAGCGGTGGCGCGTCCCCGGCTCCGGGCGCGGGCGCCGCACCGGCGCGCCCCCGTCGGGGAAGTCGAACACGTCGCGCCAGGAGAGCGTGAGCCCGCCGGGCGCCGGCGACAGCACCTCCGGGAAGGACGCCATCAGGTCGCCGCCGACAGTCATCGGCGGCAGCGCGACCTCGTCGCGGTGGCCGGTCACGTGGTTGTCCTCGTCGAGGAGCGGGGTCCAGGACGGCGCCCCGCCGGCGGGCGTGTGCTCGATCTGGAACAGCGCGGCGTCGATCGGCGGCGGCGGCAGCTCCGCGGGCCACGCGTCGATCCCCTCGGTCGGCGCCGGGATCCAGCGCACCTCGAAGCCGAGCGCGTGGCGCGGCGGCGGCGGCCCGAGCGGCGCGTCGCCTGTCGCGACGCTCTCCGGCTGCTGGAGGTTGGTGATCCACGCGGCGAGCGGCGCGGCCGGGCGCGGCGTGTCGGCGAGGACGAGCGGGGGCAGCACCACCGCGCGCTCGACGATCGCGGCCTCGCTCTTCGCGGGGAAGCGGAGCGCGCAGAGGAACCCCTCGCCCCCCAGGCGGATCTGGTGCACCGGCGTCGCGAAGGAGAGCGCCGGGCGATCGCCGGCGGGGACGCTCGCCTCGGGCCCCTGCGGCAGCCACGGCGCCCCCGCCGCGAAGGTCAACGAGTGCGCCGCGTGCCCCAGCTCGAGGACGAGCGACGTCACCGCGACGGGCAGATCGATCACCGCGCTCCAGCCGTCGGTCCCGGGCGTCAGCCACCCGGGCTCGCGCCGCGGGGAGAGCGCCACGCCGCGGCGCGTGAGCGCGATCGGATCCGACGGGCGCGGATCGGCCAGCTCGACGAGGCGCGGCCTCGAGAAGCGGACGCGCACGTCGCCGAGCGACAGCTCCGCCGGGAGCTGCGTTGTCGCGGGGGCGGTGTGGAACCCGACAACGCGGTCCGTGAGGTCGGCCTCCGGCCAGCCGCCGCTCACGCGGTACTGATAGACCTGACCCGGCACGAGCGCCGGGTCCGCGTCGAAGTGCGCGAAGCCGAGCACCCGGCGCCAGCGCGGGTGCGCGATCACGGCGCGGAGCGGATCGAGCGCGACAAGCTCGTCGTGGCGCAGCTCGGGGTCGTCGCGGAGGAGCAGCGTCATGTCGATCGGGCGCGGCGGCCCGGCGGCGGCGACGACCTTGCGCAGGATCCCGGTCAGGTGCTCGAGCTCGCCGCGATCCAGGGTCTCGCCGGGGAGGAGCCGGCGCTTCGCCTCGTCGTACTCGTCGTCGGCGCTTGTCAGCTCCGGGTCGAGCTCGCGCAGCGGGAGCTGCAGGCGCGCGATCGTCGCGGCGTCGCGCCAGTCGTCCTCCCTGGCCAGCGACACGCAGACGCCGAGCGCGGTGAGCCCGCGCGCGTGGACCACGACCGTGTCGATCCCCGCCGCGACGAGCTCGTGGGCCGTGTTGCCGGCGACGGCCCGCCCGCCGGCGACCACCTTGCCGTCGCGCAGGGCGACAGCGAGGCTCGCCGTCGCCTGGACGGGGATGCGCACCCCGTCGCTCGGCGTGTCGAGCTCGACCGTGATCACCTCCCAGGGCGCCGCGCCGACGGCGCTCGCGGCGACGGCGGCCCTGGCGGCGGCGAGCGACCCGGTGGCGGCGAGGAGCGGCGCGGGCGCTGCCCCGACGCGATCGGTCAGCACGCCGAGGCGGATCCGCAGCTCGCGGCGCGCGCGCAGCGCGGCGAGCTGGTCGGCGGTCAGCGAGACGCAGTCCCAGCGGGGGCGCGGCGCGCTCTGGCGGCGCTGGATCGTCCACCCGGCGGGGGAGTACAGCCAGGCATGGGGGCCGCTCCAGAGCAGGTGCACGCCGACGATCGGCGGCTCGACCTGGGGGATCGCGCGCGCGAACAGGCTCACGGGACGGGCCCCTCCGTGGGTGCAGGATCGGTCCCCGTCGTCGGGTCGATCACGAGGTTCCAGGCGGTGCGGTGGAAGAAGGAAAGGAACCCCGCCGGCACGCCCTCGAGGAGCAGCGCGAGCGCGCCGATCAGCGTCATCGGCCAGAGCTGCGTGTCGGGGAGCGACAGGAAGGGGCGGATGTCCGTGCTCTCGAGCGGCGCGAAGCGCGACCCGCCGAGGTGCGGGCGGCGGAACAGCTCGAACCCCGCGATCGCGTCGCCGAGCAGCGCCCCGCCCTGCGCCGGCGGGATCCCGAGGTGCTCGGCCCAGAGCGCGGAGCGGAGCGCGCGCGCCGGGTTGTCGGGCGCGCCGCGCAGCTCCTCGGGGATCGCGAAGACGTTGATCTCGCCGTCGAAGAAGAAGCCGCGGCGGTTCAGGTTGGTCGAGCCGATCGAGACGAAGACGTCGTCGATCATCATGCACTTGGCGTGGACGTAGATCCCGGCGGGCTGCGAGAAGGTGACCGCGGCCCCCGCGCTGTGCGCGCGCGGGTGCGCGCCCCAGCGGCCGCTCGCCGAGATCCCGCCGCGATCCACGACGATGCGCGCCGCCGGCTCCCCCTCGTGGACGACAGGGCGGGTGACGCTGCGCGCGAGCATCAGCTCGCCGTCGACCCAGAGCCACGACGGCGCGCCGATCGCGCGGGCGGGCGGGCCCACGTACAGCTCGGTCGCCCCCGGCGCGAGATCGCCCACGAGCCACGCGCGCCCGCGGCTCGCGAAGCGGTCGGCCCGGCGCAGGCGCGGGCGCCGCTGCGGGTAGCCGACGATCATCCGGTCGCCCCAGACCTCGCGCAGGCGCGCGAAGACGTGCCGCCGGCGCAGGTCGCCGAAGGGCTGGTCTCCCTCGCCGGGCACGACGATCAGCAGGCGGCGGCAGCGGCCGGCCCCGCCGGCGGCGCGCAGCGCGTCGACGAAGACATCGTCGGGGGTGAAGTACTGCTCCTCGATGTAGATGTGGTCGCGCGCCTGGCCGATCGCCGCGAGGAGCGTGTCGTAGGTGCCGCGATCGCCGCCGGGCGCGAACTCCAGCGCGGGCGTGCTGCGCGGGTAGGTGCGCCCGATGCGCGCGATGTGGCGCGCGCCCGTGTGCTGGGGCATCGCCGCGGCGACGGGCGCGGGGAGCTCGGCCTCCAGCGCGGCGGGGTCGATCCCCGCGTCGCGCGCCCAGCGCTCGTAGAACGCGCGGAAGGCGTCGGCGACGACGGGCCCGCTGAAGCGGGCGTGGACGTCGTGGTACGGCCCGCCGATCTGGTGCCCCGGGGCGTCGAGGCGGTTGCGGTTGACGTCGATCCCGCCCAGGAACCCGACGAACTCGTCGCCGCGCGCGTCGGCGCGCCGCCGGACGAGCTGCATCTTGTTGTGGTACACGCCGAACTGATCCGCGTCGTCCTCGAGCCCGAACAGCGGGCTGTCGCCGTACAGCGGCGCGAGCGGGTTGTCGGCGATCCGCACCGGGTTGCTCGACCAGACAGCGGTGCCTGGCGCGAGCGCGTTCAGATCGTCGACGGTGGCGCGCGCTGTCTCGAGGATCCCAACGAGCGCGTCCTCGAGCCACCCCAGCTCGGCGGCGGCCAGGCCGAGCATGCCGGCGACAGCCGGCAGCGCGAACCAGGCGAAGACGACCCAGTCGTCGGTCTCGGCGGTCGGCGCCGAGACGTTGAACACCTCCGCGGCGAGCTTGATCAGGAGCTCGATCACCAGCGTCGCGTGGCCGAGCGCGATGAGCAGGAGCGCCGCGGCCGCGCGCGAGCCCGACAGCTCCGGGTCGCGCAGGTTGAGGAACCGGTTCGCGAGCACGAGGACCGCGCCGTCGCGCGCGAGGATGTCCTCCGCGAGCTCGACGACATCGGTCCGCGTGCCGCCGGGGAGGAGCTGGAAGCGGTTGAAGGTCCACCCCGTGAGGTGCGCGCGGAAGCGCGCGCCGGGCGGATCCGCGGGCGTGCGGATGCACGCGCGCAGGTCCTCGACGAGCGCCTGGAACGTGGCCATCCCGTCGACGAGGGGGATCACGAGGCTGTTCGTGTGGTAGCGCTCGACCGCGTGCCCGGGCGGGACGGGCGGGTACCAGCGCGCGAGGTCGAGCACCTCCAGGGTCGCGCGCGGCTCGGCGAGCGCGGGCACCCGCAGGAACGCGCCCGGCGGGCTGCTCACGCGCGTGCCGACGAGCGCCTGCACCGGCAGCGACGATCCGGTGGGCGCGTCGCCTGCCCAGCGCACAGCGACGTGGTGCCCGGGCGGCGGCGCGAACAGCGAGCCGACGGGCGAGGCGGCGGCGGCCGGCTCGAGATCGCCGTCGGCGCCTGCGTTGACCGATGCGGTCGCCACGGCGACGCCGTCCAGGTCACGGCGCAGCTCCAGGTCGAACCCGGCCGCGGCGCCGAGCGCGCCGCCGTCGTGGCGCACGGCGACGAAGCGCCGCGCCGGGCCGCCGAGCGTCGCGAGCTGCGCGCGCCACGCCGCCGCGGCAGCGCCGTCGCCCGCCGCCTCGAGCGCGTCGGCGATCAGCCCGAAGGCGGTGACCGGCGGCAGCGCGGTCCCGTCCTGGAACAGGACGCCGACGGAGAACACGGCCCCGGGGGTGAGCTCCACGATCGGCGCGCCGCGGAGCAGCAGCGCGTCGTCGAGCGGCTCGTCCGGCGGGAGCGCGGCGGCCGCAGCGGCGAACGGCGCGACATAGAAGGTCGGCACGCCGCGCGTCCCGAGGCGGCGCAAGGTCTCCTCGAGCAGCGACGGCGCGCCCGGGGTGTGATCCAGGAACGGGAGCGGCGACAGCTCGAGCAGCTCGACGCCGCCGCCGGGGAGCGGCGCCGCCGGATCGAGCGCCACGCGCCGCACCGCCGCGCGCACCGGCGAGGCGACCGTGAGCGCGGGTTCTCCTGCGCGCAGGCGGACCTGCAGCAGCGTCACGCGCCGGGCGGCGTGGCGCGCCACGCCCGGGCGGGTGATGACGATGGGATCCGGCGCCGGCGCCGGCCGTGGCGGGTCCGGCAGCGTGATCGTCGCCTCGAGCACACGCTCGAGGCGCAGCGGATCGAAGAGCGGATCGAAGCTCGCCATGCACCGCGCCCCCCTTGGACGCGCGTCGACCGAAGGCCTCATGGTACGGGCGGCCGCGCCGCGGTGACAATGACGAAGCGGCCGGGCGAGGCGAGCGGCGATGGGCGGATCAACGCATCCACGCCGCCCTTCTCGGCCTCGGCGCCCGCTGGGCGCGGAATGCATCTTGAACCGCCGTGATCCATGACCAACGGGGCTGCGCATCCTGGTGACGCAGCGGGGGGCGCGGCGCTCCCGCTGACCGAGGCGACGAGCGTGGCGGGCGTGCGCGTGCGCCCGGTCGACGCGTGGATCGAGGAGCTCCTGTCCCGCGCGGTGCGCCGCTACAACCGGCGGCCTCGACCCGCGGGCATCGCGGCGTCGACCGGCGTGACGGAGCCGACCGACGCGCGCGCTGTCATCCGGCGCGCCTGCGTCCGCTCGGCGCTCGCGGGCAGCGCGACCGGGGCGCTCGCGACCGGCGCGGCTGCAGCCACGGCCGAGACGAACGGGCTCGGCGGGCTCGTCGCGATCCCTGCCGCCGTGCTCGCGATGGGCGGCGAGATGGCGCTCCGGCTGCTCCTGCACGTGCGGATGGTCTGCGAGCTCGCGGATCTCTTCGGGCTCCGGTTCGATCCGGACGAGCCGGCCGACGTGTGGGCGCTGCTCGCCCTCACGTTCGGCGTCGTGGAGCCCCCCCAGGACACGGACGACCCAGCGGGCGTCCTGGCGCGCTCGGCGCGCGAGCGCGGTTCGGACGTGGCCAAGCACCTCGCGGTGCGGCTCGCCGGCGAGAGCGCGGCGCGCAACCTGGTGCCCGTGCTCTCGGTCGCCTCGTCGTCGATCACGAGCTGGGTTGTCACCCGGCGCCTCGGGGATACCGCGCGCCGATACCTGCGCTACAGGCGCGCGCTCGACGGGGCGCTCTGCGACGAGGCGCTGCGCCCGCACGTCGAGCGGCTGTTCGAGGGGCTGTGGTTCATCTTCACCGCCGACGGCCGCCTCAAGCCGGAGGAGACCGCGCTGCTCGCGGCCGTGCTGCGGCAGCTCCCGGCCTCGGCGCGCGCTTGCCAGAACGATCGGCTCGCCGACGACATCGCCTGGATCGAGCGCCTCCGCGGCGTGCCGGAGGGCGCGCGCGCCCCGCTGCTGCGCGCGCTCGAGATCGCCGCGGCCGTGGACAAGTTCGCGTCGCTGCGGGAGCGGAAGCTCCTCGCCCACGCCGCGGCGGCCCTCGGCCTCAGGGCCGACGAGGGCGGGCTCGATCGGATGATCCGCGAGCTCGAGGAGATCGGCACCCTCGGCGTGGCCGCGTAGCGCGGGCCGCCCGGCGCCACGCCGCGGGGGTGGTCACGATCCACGGCGCCAACGCGGGCATCGATCCGTCGACGTGCTCTGCGATGGCTGGCTCAGCGGCTCACGCCCGCCCTTCACTCCCTGCTACCGCGCCAGGTCGGCTCAAATAAGGTGTGCCCTTTGCATCGGAGCGACACACCCACGCCCGATCGGCATCGTACGCGACAGCACCTCCGATTGACAGCGGCGGTGCGGCTTGGAGGCTCGGCAGTGCATCGAGTATCGCCTCGCCGCCCGTATGCCATCGGAAGGCCCATCTGCTCATGTCCGAAGGCCTCTCCGGCCTCTCCATGCACTCGACGATTTGCCCACGAGTATGGCGGGACCACTCGAGAAGTCGCCTGGGCAGGAACAGGTCGCCGACGTGGGTGAGCCAGGAATGTAGCCCCGCCTCGTCCCTCATTCCGTTCACAAACAACTTTACTGGCGTGATCCACTCGCGAGAAAGCTGCCGCAGAAGAAGCTCGTCGAAGCGAGACAGCAAGAGCTTCTGGCCATCTTGTCTGGGGAAGTAGCCTGCGTGGTAGCGCCCGAGGCTTGCGAGCCGTGGGTGGAGCGCTCCACCAGATGCACAGAATCTGGACAGGGCAACGGGCGAGCGACGGCACCACAATCTCCATAACGTGGCAGCGAGCGCTGTCTCCAGCTCCGAGCAGCGATCCATGGGTGGCTTCCGTCGGAGGGCGTCCGCGACATCGAAGGCAAGCTCTTCCGCTGGATCGACCCCCTGTGGCGCTGAGCCGGTCAGGTCCGGTCTGAGATGCATGGCAAACACCGGCCGCCGTCGCTCAACCCCCGAAGCGCAGACCCGGCAGAAGCTCAGCAGGCCGCGCAGCGTCGGGGGAAGCACCACGCACATGGGGGCACCACCGGAACGAGCAAGCTCCTTGTTGAGCTTGGCGGATGGCTGTACTCCCCAGTGCCGTGTGCGCACGACGCGGTGGCGCCTCGGATCCGCGCTCGATGGGCCAAGAAGGAGATCGTCGTCTTCGACAACGACCGGAGATACGATCTTCACCAGCTCCGACCGAGCGATTCGCCCCACGGCGACGTAGACTACATCACGAACGGGATCAGCCATCACCGGAACCCGCACGACCTGCATCTGCACGCAGGCGGATAGGGCAGATCAGAGAGGTAGGCAAGGTGTATTGCAACTCGCAAGCCGACGCGAGCACCAGCCCGAGCATGCCGCAGAGCACCAGAGCGCTCGCTTCGCCTTCAACCTGTATCCCATGTGTTCCCCCCGGCCGTTTCCGATGAGCCCGTTCGTTCCTCCGACGGCAACGCGGCGTCAAGAGTAAGGAGGCACACATCTACGAACTCGGCGTCGACGCGCTCTCGGCGCGGCGCCCCTGTGGGCCTCGCAGCGCCCCTGTGCACCTCGCGATGACCTATCCGCTCTGATCCCGCCGCTTTCCATCACGGACCGGGCGCGCTCCGGAAACACTCACGGGTATGAAGCGCTCATCGCCGTTCGTACGGGCCGCTCTCGCCCTCCTCGCATGCGCCTGCGGTGGCGGAGGCGACCTCGGAGGAGAAGGCGGCGCAGGCGGCCAGGCGAGCGAAGGCCCGTCCACCAGCACGACGGCCGCCGGCGGGGGAAGCCCGTCCACGAGCACGACAGGCGCCGGCGGGGGCCCGTCCACCAGCACCACGGGCGCCGGCGGAGGTCTCGGCCCCCACGTCCCCGAGCCGAGCGCCCCGACGCGCGGCGGGACGATGACGTTCACGAACATCGGCGCGCCCGGCTGGTGGCCCCGTCGCATCGACCGCGAGCCCGGCGATCCAGCGTGCGACTACAAGGATGGCAACGACACATGGGGCGGGCACTGCTGCATGACGGAGCATCCCACGACGAGCGACAGGCTCTCTCCGTTCGACGAGGAGATGACCCTCATCATGAAGGCCATCCGCGTGAAGCAGCTCGCCGTCTACCAGCCCGGCAGCGAGCCGGCCGCCTGGCAGATGGTCTCGTCGTGGGACGCGAGGAGCGGCGTGGGCTCCAACCTGCTCGTCACGCAGGAGCAGACAACGTCCGCCGACTTCACGGGCGACCTCACGAAGACGGACTGCGTCACGTACTTCATGCAGGACAGGCCCTTCGCGTGCGGTGACGGCAAGGACTATTACTGTCCCGACGACCCGGGCGTCATGCACCTCGGCTGGGCGGGCTCGAAGCTCGTCGTCTTCCTCGCGTCGATGACGTTCGACGACGCGGGCGTCGAGAAATGCAACGGCGATGGGCAGGGCCATCCCGGCCCGTGGGTCGCGTTCGTCGCGTCCGAGCTCATTCGCGACGGCGGGCGCAAGTGGAACGGGCTCTGCAACTGTTACTCGAAGACGGGCACCGTCGGCGACGGCTGCGGCGAGATCAACGTGTTCGAGGTCGTGATGGACAACAACGAATACAGCAACCGCGAGTTCATGAGCACCGGAGTCCGCTCGTACCAGGAGGGGCACATCGGCGGCAGCGTCTGCGGGAGCGGCTGTGATCGCGACGATTTCGCCGGTGACGTGGAGGTCGTGGATGCGTGCGCGCAAGAGGCCTACGAGAAGGGGCCCGTCATCGAGGCCGGCGGGCGCTCGGACGGCTGCCCGACGTGGCGCCGGCCCGTCGGCGATCGTTACTTCATGATCCTGCTCGACGAGGCGCAGCGCACGATCCAGGTCGCGGTCATCCACCCCGAGAGGGTCCCCTCCGCCGCCGCCGAGCTGCTCCCCGCTCTGCCAGGCAGGCTCTCGCGCGGCGCGATCGACTCCATGCTCTCGATGCGCCTGCCCGAGTGAGCCCGATGAAAATGAACAGCACCATCAAACACAGAAACCAGCGGCGCGGCCCGCCCACGGTCGGATCCCTCGGTCGACGTGGACGGCGCGTCGGAAGGTTTGTTAGCGTGGGCCACTCGATATCGGGGGGTAAGCTCATGGCTCTTCGATGGTTCACCGGCGGCTCGCAGCCGCTACTCCAGCGCTGCTGGCTCGCGCTCGGTCTGGTCCTCGCTGCGTGCGGCGGGAATGTGTCGCTCGACGACCCGCGCGGCGCGACGGGCAACACCGGCGGCGGTGCTGCGGGCGGATCGAGCGCGACCGGCGCCGGCCCGGATGGACGGTGCGCGCTCGCCGTCACGAGCGGCGCGGCGCACGCGTGCGCGCTGTTCGCCGGGGGCAGCGTGTGGTGCTGGGGCGACAACACGCGCGGACAGCTCGGAGACGGCAGCTACGAGCGGCGCGATGAGCCCGTGGAGGTCCGCGTCCCCGCCGCCGTGAAGGTTGTCGCGGGCGGCAGGCACACGTGCGCGCTCACCAGCGGCGGCGAGCTCTGGTGCTGGGGAGACAACGGGGAAGGGCAGCTCGCGGGGGTGTCGGACGCGAGCTCGAGCCTCCCCGTCGCGCTCCAGGCGCCTGGCCTCTCCGGTGCGTTCATCGACGTGGCGCTCGCCGATCGGCAGACCTGCGCCCTCGATGCGCTCACGCACGCCACGTGCTGGGGCACGGACGCCTCCGGCGTCCGGCAGGGTCCGACGCTCGCGGCGGTCTCGGACGAGCGGCCTGTCTTCGGGCTGATCGGCGGCTTCGACCACATGGCCGCGCTCGTCCCGGAGGGGATCGTCGACATCTCGGCCTGGGATCGCGCCGAGCCGCTGCGCGAGGGCGCGGACTCTCCGGAAGCCGGCGCGGCGCTCGGCGCCGCGCATCGCTGCGTGCTCAAGCGGAGCGGGCTCGTCTGGTGCTCTCCCTGGCTCGGCCCGCCCTCGGAAGACGCGCCGGGCCTGGTCCTGGAGATGGGCAGCGACGTTGTCGAGATCGGCGCCGGCGCCTCGAGCACGTGCGCGCGCAAGGCGGACGGCGGCGTGTGGTGCCGCGGCTGGTCGGACGGCGGGCAGCTCGGCGACGGCCGCGACGGCACGCCGGACGATCGCGCCTTCGGGAGCGGACCGGTCGCCGGCCTCGACGGCGTGATCGACCTCTCCGTGGGCGGGCATCACGCCTGCGCCGTGCGCGACGACGGGAGCGCGTGGTGCTGGGGCGACCTCGACCCCCGGGCGACGGCCGCGCCGTACCTCGTGAGCCGGGGGCCGGGAGCCGGCGCGTGCCCCGCTCCGGAGCCGGCGCCGCGGCCTGCCGCCCGGGATCGCCACGTCGATGCGATCCGCGCCTGGGCCGAGACCATGTGCCGCTGTGCCTACGGCATCGACGTCGACATCAGCGGCTGCATTGCCGAGGAGGGGCGGCTGAACGCCTCCTGCTTCGCGGCGCTCCCCGCGGACGAGCCGTACCTCGATTGCATCACCGACAACCTGTACCTGAGCCGAGCGGCGTGCTGGGCCGCTTGCATGAAGGAACCGGGCGAGAGCCTGCCGATGTGCGACGACGTGGACATCTCCGCGTGCGAGCCGCCGCGGTCCGGGGTCGAAGCGTCGCAGCTCTGCCGCGTGAACTGGCATCCTTGCGATAACGAGCAGGGCGGCGTGCGCAACGAGGCGCTCTGCGACGGGAAACTCGACTGCGACGACGGCGCCGACGAGGCCAACTGCTCGCCGCGCCAGGAAGCATTCTTCTGCGCCGAGGGGGAACCCCTTCCGTTCGAGCGCGTCTGCGACGACGTGATCGACTGCAAGAACGAGATCGACGAGTACTGCCTGTACCGGTGAGGGCCGCCCGGAGGCGCCCCCCGGCAGCGGGTGGTGCAGCCGCCACGCGATCGCCCTCGGCAGGTCGCCCTCGCGCGAGGTGCTTTGCGATCCCGATGGCCCAGATGTGCTCGCGACAATTCCAACCTGGAGCGCAACCCGGTCTCTCGCGTCGATCGAGTGCTGGGACGGCCCGGCCAGAGCGTCGTCCGGGGATCGAATGGCTGCGCACCGCGGTGGACCGTTCGCCAGCTCGCAACAGTTCAGCAGGGCGAAAACTTTCCACGCAGATGGGCCCCGTGGCTCGGTGTCCATCTAAACACTAAATAACAATACTTAAACATCGCATCATGAGGCGATCGTGGGGTGAGCATGCCTCGCACATCGATGCGGCACGGATCTCTCACGCATCGTCAGGGTACGGCCGGTTCCGTCGATTGGTGGGCTAGACAGGACCTCTCCTTCGTGTCATGACCTGCGCCCGTGGATTGAGAGCTCCACCTACCCCACGATCCTCTCGGGCTCGCAGCGGAGCGAGCGCGGAGCCCGGAGGATCGTCTCGACCCTTCGCGCCCCCCTGAGTCTCGCGCGAAGCCTCCGATGCGCTGCGGGCAGCGCGCATCGCTTCGATGGGTGAAGTGCCTGTGCGCACGCAGGTCGTCTTGCTTGCTTGCATCGAAAGGAACTGTTCGTGACATCTGGTATGACTCTTGCTCGGCATGAGCCCAGTTCCGCGCGTGATCACTTGTTTGAATCTCGGAGCGCCATGGAATCGCTGCCCGAGCTGCTCGCTCGCCGCGCGGATGAGCTCGGCGACGCGCCTGCGTACATTCATCTTCACGAAGGCGAGGAGGAGACGGCGGCGCTCTCGTTCGCCGCGCTCCACGCCCGTGCTCGAGCGATCGCCGCCTTCCTCCGGAAACACTATCCTCCGAGGAGCCGCGTCCTCCTCCTGTTCGCCCCTGGGCTCGATTTCGTCGAGGCGTTCTTCGGCTGCCTGCTGGCGGACATGGTGGCCGTCCCCACCTCGCTCCCGCGACCGAATCAGGCGGAGTCCCGGTTCGACGCCATCACGGTCGACTGTGCTCCTGCGTGCGCGCTCACCGCGCGACCCATGCCGCGGGAGAGGAGCGCATCGACCTCGCGCTCCGGGTCGGCCATTCACACGCTGCCCATTCACACGTTGCCCATTCACACGTTGCCCATTCACACGTTGGAGGAGTGCTCCTCGGGCGCCGATGCCGGGCGCGCCGATGCCGGGCGCGCCGACGCCGAGCGCGCCGATGCCGGGCGCGCCGACGGGGCGCCGGGCGCGCCCGATGACGTCGCGTACCTCCAGTATACCTCCGGCTCGACCTCCAGCCCCAAGGGCGTGATGGTCAGCCATCGCAACGTCCTGCAGAACTGCCGCATGCTCGCCGACGGGTTCGGGATCGAGCGCGGCGACACCTTCGTCAGCTGGCTGCCCCACTTCCACGATCTGGGGCTGATTCACGGGATCATGCTGCCCCTCTTCGTGGGCGGCAGATGCTACGGCATGCCTCCGGCGTCGTTCATCTTCCGGCCCATGCGCTGGCTCGAGGCGCTGTCGCGCCACCGCGGCCACCACAGCGCGGCGCCGAACTTCGCCTTCGATCTCTGCGTGACGAGCTCGACCGCCGAGCAGCGCGCCCGGCTCGACCTGTCCGCGTGGAAGACGGTGATCAACGGGGCCGAGCCCGTCCGCGCGGGGACCCTCGCGCGCTTCCTCGCGGCCTTCGCGCCGAGCGGATTCCGGCCCGACGCGCTGCGACCCTCCTATGGCCTGGCAGAGGCGACGCTGGGGGTCAGCGTCTCGCCGAGGCGCCCGCCGCGCGTCGTCAAGGTGAGCTCCACGGCGCTGCAAGAGGGGCGGGTGCGCGCCTGCTCCGCCGCGGACACCGACGCACAGGAGCTCGTGAGCTGCGGCCGCCCGCTGGCCGACACGCGCGTCGCGATCGTCGATCCAGCCAGCGGAGAGCCCGCCCCGGATCTGCAGGTGGGTGAGGTGTGGGTCGAGAGCGGCGCTGTCGTGAGCGGCTACTGGCAGAACCCGGAGGCCACCCGCGCCTCGTTCGGCGCGCGGCTGCGCGGGGCAGGCGACCTGCGCTTCCTGCGGACCGGCGATCTCGGGTTCTTGCAGGACGGGGAGCTGTTCATCACGGGACGGCTCAAGGACGTCATCATCGTCCGGGGACGCAACTACTATCCGCAGGACATCGAGCTCGCTGTGTGCTCCGCCCACGAGGCCTTTGCCACCGACGGGGGAGCCGCCTTCTCCGTGGGCCTCGAGGACGGGTTGAGCCTCCCTGTCGAGGAGCCGGAGGCGATCGTCGTCTGCCAGGAGATCAAGCGCGGGCAGCGCGGGCTCGATCTCGAGGCGCTCGCGCGCGCCGCGCGGCGCGCCGTGGCGCAGCAGTTCGGGCTGCCCGTGCACGCGGTCGTGCTCCTCCCTCCGCGCCGCCTCCCCAAGACAACGAGCGGGAAGGCGCAGCGAAGGGCGTGCAAGGCGGCCTTTTTGCGCGGTGAGCTGGAGCCGCTCGGCGTGTTCCACGGCGCGCCGACGCGCGATGGAGCGCCGGGCGCGGCCGCGGCCCAGGACGGGGCCTCCGCGGCGGCCCGCACGCAGCCCGACGAATCGGGCTTTACCGCGCGCCTCGGCGCGCTCGTGGGAGAGATCCTCCAGGTGGACGCCGCGCAGCTGCGCTGGGACGTGCCGCTCGTCGAGGTTGGGCTCGAGTCGATCAAGGCGATCCAGCTCGCGGAGCGCATCGCCGGGCTCAGCGGCAGGCAGATCTCGCCGCTGAGCTTGATCGAGGGAATGACGTTGACCGAGCTTCTGCGCCGGGTCGCCGACCCGTCACCGTCGCGCGGCCGCCAGGGCGAGGCCCCCGTCGTCAGCCCGGGCGACGGCGACCCGGAGGCGCCCTTTGCCCAGACCGACGTTCAACGGGCGTACCTGGTCGGGCGCGAGCCCGCCTTCGACCTCGGGGGCGTCGGCTGTCACGGCTACATCGAGCGGGAGTGCGATGGTCTGGATCTCGAGCGCTTCGAGCGCGCGTGGAACCGGGTCATCGCGCGGCACGGGATGCTCCGGTCCGTGTTCACCGAAGACGGGCTCCAGCGAGCGCAGCGCACGGTGCCCCGCTTCGAGCCGAAGGTCTGGGACCTCCGCGCGATGGCGCCGGCCGACGCCGGCCGGGCGCTCGATGACATCCGTCATCGGCTGTCCCACCGCGTGTTCGCGCCCACGGAATGGCCCCTGTTCGACGCCGGCGTGTCGCTCCTTCCAGACGGCAGGTGCCGCGTGCACATCAACCTGGATCTCCTCGCGCTCGACGCCTGGAGCTGCGGGATCGTCTCGCGCGATCTGGAGCGCTTCTACGAGCACCCCGAGCTCGAGCTCCCACCGCTCGGCGTGACATTCCGGGACTGCATCGTCGATGCGGAGCGCCATCGCCAGACACCGGATCACGAGCGCTCGCTCTCGTACTGGCGCGAGCGCGTGGCGAGCCTTCCCCCCGCGCCCGACCTGCCGCTCGCCAGGGAGCCTCGAGACGTCACGCCCCCGCGGTTCGTGCGGCACAGCGGGCGCCTCGACCGGTCCGCGTGGGAATCGCTGAAGAACCGGGCGAAGTCGAGCCGCCTCACGCCTTCGGCCGTCGTCCTCGCGGCGTTCGCCCAGGTGCTCGGGAAGTGGAGCGCCCGCCCGGAGTTCTCGCTCACGCTGACGTCGTTCGAGCGTCCGCCGCTGCACGAGGACGTCTCGGAGATCGTCGGCGACTTCACCACGGTTGTGCTCGTGGGCTTCGACGTGGGCCGGCACAGGGGGGTCTCCGAGCTGGCCCGCGCCACCCAGGACCAGCTCTGGACGGCGATCGAGCACCGGCGCGCGGGGGCGATCCCGGCGCTCCGCCAGCTGCGCGCGCCGAGCGTCCCCGTGGTGTTCACGAGCCTGCTCGGCCAGGGAGGGGCCGAGCCGCAGTCGCTGTTCTCCTGGCTCGGCGAGGAGGTCTTCATGGTCACCCAGACGCCGCATGTGTGGCTCGATCATCAGGTGACCGAGGACCGAGGGGACCTCGCGCTCTCCTGGGATGTCGTCGAGGCGCTCTTCCCCGAGGGGATGGTCGGAGCGATGATGGAGTCCTATCTCGATCTGCTCGCGCGGCTGGCGGGCGGCGACGAGGCGTTCCAGCGGGCGAGGGTCGCGCTCCCTGTCTCACAGCAGGCGGCGCGCGCCGAGGTGAACCGGACGCAGCGGGCAGCGCCGGACGAGCTGCTCCACGCGGCGTTCCTCCGGAGCGCGGCGGCCCACGGCGAGTCGCCCGCGGTGATCGCGCCCGAGGGGAGCATCACCTACGGGGAGCTCGACAGGCAGAGCAACGCCCTCGGCCGAGCCGTGCGGGCCCGCGGCGCGCGCCCCGATACCCTCGTCGCCATCGCCTGCGAGAAGGGCATCGCGCAGGCGCTCGGGACGCTCGGTATCCTCAAGTCCGGGGCCGCCTACGTGCCCGTGGATCCGACATGGCCCCGGGAGCGGATCCGGGGGATCCTGGAGCAGGCAGCGGCGCAGATCGTCGTCACCCAGGCGCGGTTCGCGGAGCCGGCCCGGTGGCCCGCGGGGACGATCGTCGTGCCCCTGGACGCGCCGGGCGGACTGTCAGAGGACGGATCGCCCCTCGAGGCCGTTCAGCGATCCGACGATCTGGCCTACGTCATCTTCACCTCGGGCTCGACGGGGAGGCCGAAGGGCGTGGCGATCGACCACCTCGGCGCCGTGAACACCATCGCGGACGTGAACGCGCGCCTCGGCGTGAAGGCCTCCGATCGCGTCCTGTCGCTCTCGTCGCTCGCCTTCGATCTGTCGGTCTACGACCTCTTCGGCCTGTGGGCGGCGGGGGGCGCCGTTGTGCTGCCCGATCCGGCCCGGCTGCGCGATCCCGGCCACTGGGAAGAGCTGATGTCCCGGCACGGCGTGACGTTGTGGAACACCGTCCCGGCGCTCATGCAGATGCTCGTCGAGCACCGGGCGCTCGGCTCGGGCGCCCTCGCGCCCCTGCGCGCCGTTCTCCTCAGCGGTGACTGGATCCCCGTGACCCTGCCCGATCGCATCCGCGAGACGTTCCCGGGTGCGTCGGTGCTGAGCCTCGGCGGGGCGACGGAGGCGTCGATCTGGTCGATCGCCCATCCGATCACCCACGTGGAGCCGAGCTGGAAGAGCATCCCTTACGGCAAGCCGCTCGCGAACCAGCGGTTCTACGTGCTCGACAGGGCGATGGAGCCGTGTCCCGACGGGGTGTCCGGGCGCCTCTACATCGGCGGCATGGGCCTCGCGCGCGGATACTGGCGTGACGAGGAGAGGACGCGCGAGCGCTTCGTGACGCACCCGGAGACAGGCGAGCGGCTGTACTGGACAGGCGACCTGGGACGCTGTCTGCCGGACGGGAACATCGAGTTCCTGGGACGCGAGGACTTCCAGGTGAAGATTCAAGGGCACAGGATCGAGCTCGAGGAGATCGAGGCCACGCTGCTTCAGCACCCCGACGTGGCGAGCGCCGCCGTCTCGGTGGGGAGCACGGCGAGCGGTGGAAAGCGGCTGATCGCCCACGTCGTCCCGGCCCCGGGCAGGGCGCTCGAGACCCCCGCCCTGCGGGCGTTCATCGCCTCGAAGCTCCCGGACTACATGGCGCCGGGCGCCTTCGTGGAGCTGCCCCGCCTCCCCCTCACCAGCAACGGCAAGGTCGATCGCAGCGCCCTCCGCGATCCGGCGCGCGAGCCCGGCGTGGAAGCGCCGCCCGGCGAGCCTCCGCCGGGCATCGTGGCCGATCCGGCGCTCGCGCCCGGGCTCGAGGAGCTGCTCCGCGAGCACCCGAGCGTCGAGGCAGCGAGGGTGGAGCGCGCGGCGGACGAGCGAGCCGGGCTCGTCGCGTACGTGACGATCCGGGAGGGCGCGGCGGACTCGACCGTCTCCTTGCTGCAGGATCCGATCGCGAGGCTGAAGTTCAAGCTGAGCAAGCCGGCGCAGCGCGACGATCTCTCCGGGGCTGCCATCCCTCTGATCGCCCGCGCGCGCACGGACGAGGAGCTCTCGGCGCTCGCGCGGCGGCGCAGCTACCGCCAGTTCCTGAGCGAGCCGATCGCGTTCGAGCGCCTGGCGCGCTTCCTGCGGCAGCTCTCCCCGGTGAGGCTGCCAGGCTATCCGCTCGCCAAGCAGCTCTATGCCTCGGCGGGCAACCTGTATCCGGTGCATGCGTATCTGTACGTGAAGCCGGATCGGATCGAGCGGGTCCCCGGCGGCACATACTACGTTCACCCCGAGCGTGAGCAGCTTGTCACGATCCAGCCCGGCGCGCACATCGATCGCTCGGTCCACGGGGGCCCCAACGGGCAGGCGTTCGACAGCTCGGCCTTCAGCGTGTATCTCGTGGCGGACCTCGGCGCCATCGAGCCGGTGTACGGCAGCCGGGCGCGGGATCTGTGCCTCATGGAGGCCGGCATCATCGCCCATCTGCTCGAGTCGACGGCGCCGGACCACCAGATCGGGCTCTGTCAGACGGGCGGATTCGACTTCGCGCAGGTCGCCCACCTCTTCCATGTCGGCCCGCGGTACGAATACCTCCACGGCCTCGTCGGGGGGGCCATCTCGGTCTCGGACACGACCGTCGAGGCGCTGGCCCGCGAGTCGGCGGCGCTGGGGGCCATGGTCGATACCGCGACCCGCGCTGCGTCGTCGCAGGGCTCCGCCCTGGTGAGGCCGGAGCGGCTGCGCGATCGGCTCGCGCGAGCGCTCTCGTCGTACATCGCGGAGCGCTGGACGGAGCAGCCCGTCAGGGTGGTTGTCGTCGACAGGCTCCCTGGCTCGGCGGAGGGCGCGCGGCGGTCGGTCCCGGAGGACGCGCCGCCGCGCGCGCAGCAGGCCAGGACGAGGCCCGCCGCCGTCGCGGGAGATGGGCTGGAGAGCGCCGTCGCCCGCATCTGGGCCGAGGTGCTGAAACGCCCGCACGTCGGTCACGACGACAACTTCTTCGATCTCGGGGGCGACTCGCTCCTGCTCGTCAGCATGGCGCGGCACCTCCGCGAGCGCTTCGGAAGGGATGTATCGTTGATCCACCTGTTCGAGCATCCGACGGTGTCCCGGCAGGCGGCCTACCTGAGGACCCTCGGGGTGAACGCACCCCCCTCGGCGAAGGGCGAGGATGCCGCGGCGGGCGAGGCCGCGCCGGGCGCGGCGGAAGGCGTCCGGTTCAACGCCATCGCCGCGCGCGCCCGGCGGCAGCGCGAGCGAGGTCTGGAGCGGCGCGCGCTCGCGCCGTCTGCGCCGTTCGCGTCGTTCGCGCCAGAGCAGGCCTCGCCCCAGGGCAAGCCGGAGGATTGAACGATGCAGGACCTCGGAGATCTGGGCGACGCCATCGCGATCATCGGGCTGAGCGGGCGATTCCCGCAGGCGAACGATCCGGAGGCGTTCTGGAGGAACCTGCGCGATGGCAGGGAGTCCATCACCCGCTTCACGGAAGAGGAGCTGCTCGCCGCCGGGGTCCCTCGCGCCCGGGTGATGGATCCGAGCTACGTCAAGGCACGACCTTGCCTCGACAGGCCGGAGTGGTTCGACGCCGACTTCTTCGGATACAGCGAGCGGGAGGCGCGGTGGATCGATCCGCAGCAGCGGCTGTTCCTCGAGTGCGCGTACGAGGCGCTCGAGGACGCAGGCTACGACGCCGAGCGGTACCCCGGCTGGATCGGCGTCTTCGCCGGCGCCATGATGAACACGTATCTCCTCTCGCACCACCGCGCGCTGCTTCAGAAGTTCGATTCATCCGAGGCGATTCAGCTCCTGATCGCGAGCGACAAGGACTATCTGACGACGCGCGTCGCGTACAAGCTCAACCTCAAGGGCCCGAGCATCAGCGTCCAGACGGCCTGCTCCACCGGGCTCGCGGCGGTCCATCAGGCATGCCAGAGCCTGCGCGCCGTCGAGTGCGACATGGCGATCGCGGGCGCTGCATCGGTGATGTTCCCGGAGCGGCGCGGGTACTTCCACGAGAAGGGCGGGCCATGCTCTCCCGACGGCCACTGCCGTCCTTTCGACGCCGACGCCGCGGGCACTGTGTTCGGCGACGCGGTCGGGGTCGTCGTGCTCAAGCGGTTCGAGGAAGCGATCGAGCAGGGCGACTTCATCCACGCGGTCATCCTCGGGTCCGCGACGAACAACGACGGCGCCGCCAAGGTCGGGTACACCGCCCCGAGCATCGACGGGCAGGCCTCGGTGATCGTGATGGCGCACGAGGTGGCCGGCGTCCGGCCGGACACCATCGACTACGTCGAGGCGCACGGGACCGGCACATCGCTGGGCGACCCGATCGAGGTCCGCGCCCTGGAACAAGCCTTCCGGCGCGCCCCCGCCCCGCTCCGCCGGTGCGCCCTCGGATCGGTGAAAGGGAACGTGGGCCACTCGAACACGGCGGCCGGCATCGTCGGGCTCATCAAGACGGTGCTGGCGCTCCGGCACGCGCAGATCCCGGCCACGCTCCACTACCAGCGGCCCAACGCGGAGATCGATCTCGACAGCTCCCCTTTCCACGTGAACACGGCGCTCCGTGCCTGGCCGAGGGACAACGGCCCTCGGCGAGCCGGCGTGAGCTCGTTCGGCATCGGGGGGGCGAACGTGCACGCTGTCCTCCAGGAAGGTCCTGCCTACCAGCCGACCCCCGCGGGAGAGAGCGAGATCCTGGCGCTGTCGGCCCGGAGCGAGGCGGCCCTGGCGCAGATGCGATCGCGCCTCGCGGAGCATCTCGAGGCGCACCCGGAGCTCTCCTTGCGCGACGCGGCGTTCACGCTGCTCGAGGGGAGGCGGAGGTTCTTGCACCGCGATGTCGTCGTCGCGTCCTCGTTGCCCGACGCCGTCGCGCGGCTGCGCAAGCCCGGGCCGGGGCGAGGGGCGCGGCGGGGCCCCGCCGGCGTGGTGATGCTGTTCACCGGACAGGGGAGCCAGCACCCCGGAATGGGCCGGGCGCTGTACGACGAGCACGCCGTCGTCCGGGAGACAGTGGATGAGTGCGCCGAGAGGCTCCGGCCGCTCCTCGGCCGCGACCTGCGCGCGCTGCTGTTCGACGGCCCGGCCGACGAGCTCCGGGAGACAGAGGTCGCTCAGCCGGCGTTGTTCGTCGTCGAGTACGCCGCGGCGCGGCTGCTCGAGTCGTGGGGAGTGCGCGCCGAGGCGCTCCTCGGGCACAGCGTCGGCGAGCTCGTCGCGGCCTGCGTCGCGGGGGTGCTCTCGCTCGAGGACGGGCTCCGGGCGGTCGCTGTGCGCGCGAGGTTGATGCAGTCGCTGCCGCGCGGGGCGATGCTCGCGGTGCCGCTGTCCGAGGGGGCGGTGCTCGAGAGCCTGCCGGCGGCGCTGTCGCTCGCCGCGGTGAACGCGCCCGAGCTGTGCGTCGTCTCCGGCGCCGAGGCGGCCGTCGCGAGGTACGAGGCACAGCTCGGGGCGCGCGGGATCAAGGGACGCCGGCTCCATACCTCCCACGCCTTCCACTCCGCGGCGACAGAGCCGATCCTGGACGAGTTCCGCAGGGCCATGGCGGGGCTCACGTTGCGCGAACCCCGGATACCCGTCCTCTCCAACGTCACCGGCGGGTGGATGACGGGCTCGATGGCGCGGAGCGCCCAGTACTGGGCCGACCACCTGCGGCGCGCGGTCCGCTTCGGAGACGGCGTCAGAGCGGTGCTCGAGGGCGGGCGGCCGCATCTCTTCGTGGAGGTCGGGCCCGGCTCGACGTTGTGCTCGCTCGTGCGCGCGGGGCTCGGGGGCGACGCGGAGAGCGCAGCCGTTCCGCTGCTGCCCGGGCCTGGCGACGCCGGGAAGGGCCGGCGCGTGCTGCTCGAAGCGGCCGGCGAGCTGTGGGCGCGCGGCGCCGACCTGCGCTGGCAAGCGGTCTTCCCGGACGCCCGGGCGCGCCGGGTCCCCTTGCCTACCTACCCCTTCGAGCGGACGCGCCACGCTGTCGAGGACGGCCCACCGGAGCCGCCCACGAGCACGGCGGAGGCGACGGCCCCCGAGGGCGCGGAGGACGCCGGCGGTGCGCGGCTGTTCCGGCTCCGCTGGTCCCGTCTCCACGAGGCCGCCCCGGTATCCCGGCCGGCGGACGAGGCGCCGTGGCTGCTCCTCACCGACGCAGGCGAGAGCGCGGGCGCGCTGGAAGCGCACCTCCGCGACGCGGGCGCTCGCTTGATCACGGCCCGCCCCGGGCCGGCGTTCGCTGCGTCGGGCGCCTCCGCGTTCGTCCTGCGCCCTGACAGCGAGGAGGACTTCCGGGCGCTGCTCTCGACCCTCGACGGGCAAGGCATCTTCCCCCGGCGCATCGTCCACCTGTGGAGCGCGCTGGGGGGGCCGGGCAAGAGCGCTGAAGAGACCCTGCGGCGGGGCTTGCTCAGCGTGTGCGCCGTCTCGCGGAGCCTCGGCGCCGCGCCGCCGAGGGCCGAGATCGAGCTCGCGATCGTCACCCGGGGAGCCCACGCGATCGCCGGCGAGGTGACCCCTTCGCCGGACCAAGCCGCGCTCATCGGCCTTTGCCGCAGCCTGGGCAACGAGCTCGCCGGCGTCCGCTGTCGCGTCGTCGATGTGATCCCGCCGCGGGACGGCGAGACGAACGCGCCGTGGGCGCGGGCCGTCTTCCGGGAGCTCGCGGGCGAGCCGGAGCACGACCTCGTGCTCCTGCGCGCGCAGCAGCGCTGGGCTCCGGCGTTCCAGCCGGTCCATCCTCCTTCGCCGGCCGCGGAGGCGTCGCGCCTGCGGCGAGGGGGCGTCTACATGATCACGGGCGCCTTCGGTGGGCTCGGGCTGCGTCTCGCCGAGCACCTCGCGCGCACCTGGTCGGCGAAGCTCGTGCTGATGGGGAGAACGCCGCTCCCGCCGCGATCGGCGTGGTCGAGCTACCGGGAGCGCGACGACGCGCTGGCCTCGATCGCCGAGATCCTCGAGGCGCTGGAGCGGATGGAGGCGCAGGGGACAGAGCTCGTCGTCGCCACCGGGGACGTGGCCGAGCCGCGGGACGTGGCGCGCGCGTTCGCCGAGGCGAGGGCCCGCTTCGGGCGCGTCGACGGGGTCTTCCACGGCGCCGGGGTTCCGGGCGCCGGCCCGCTCCAGGCGCGGACGAACGAGGAGATCTGCCAGGTGCTGTCGCCGAAGACCACCGGGACACGGAACCTCGCCGACAAGCTCGGGCAGGAGCGGGAGCAGCCCTTCCTGGTGCTGTTCTCGTCGACGTTCTCCCATCTCGGGGCGATCGGCCAGGCGGACTACGCTGCCGCGAACGCGTACCTCGACGCCTTCGCCGGGGCGCACCAGAGCACGACAGGCAACCCGAGCTTCGCCATCGCGTGGGACGGCTGGGAGCAGATCGGCATGGCGGCGCGGGCCGGGGTCACCCGGCCGGGGCCGTTGCCGCCTGGGCCGAGGTCGAACCTGCGGGGGCCACACCCGCTGATCGACAGGGTTGAAGGCGGGGCGGCCGGGCCGCGGGCATTCCACAAGCGGTTCAGCCTGGCGCGCGACTGGCCAGTCGTGGAGCACCGGACGCAGCACGCCGGGCTCGTCTCCGGCACGACCCTGCTCGAGATGGCGCGGGCCGCGGCCACGCTCTCGGGGATGGGTGCCGTGGAGCTGCAGGAGGTCCGCTTCCACGCGCCCTGCCGCGTGGAGGACGGGGCGCCGCAGGACGTCTGTCTCGCGACAGAGCGGAGCGGGACGCGGACCGAGTTCTCGATCTTCGCTCCGGGCCCCACCGGGGCCAGGGAGCGCCTCGCGTCGGGCTACTGGGCGCCTGCTCTCGGCGAGGCGCGCGAGCGCGCGCCGGTCGAGTCGATCCGGCGGCGCTGCCGCCCGGCCGCGGCCCGGCAGCTCTTCGAGGCCGTCAACGCGAGCCGCCTGCTGCGGTGGGGACCTCGCTGGGACTGCGTCGAATCGCTCCATGTCGGGGAGGACGAGGCCCTCGTCGACATCCGTCTTCGCCCGGAGTTCGCGGCGGACCTGTCCGTGTACGGCTTGCATCCAGCGCTGCTCGACGTGGCCACCGCGTCGACCGCCGTGCTCGATCCCCGAGGGATCTATCTCCCCGCGGCGTATGGCCGCGTGGTTTGCCTGGCGCCCACTCCATCGAGGCTGTTCAGCCATGTTCGCCTGCGCCGAGAGGAGACAGAGCCTGGCCGTGTGCTCTCCGCGGACGTGACCCTGCTCGACGAGCAGGAGCGGGTCATCGCCGACGTGACCGGCTTCGTCCTCCAGCGCGTCCACGGCGGCGCCGGAGCCGCCCTCTCCGCGCCGCCGCAGCGGACGTCGCGCGGCATCGCCCCGGAAGACGGGATGAGGGCCATCGAGCAGATCCTCGCGCTCACCGGGCCCGAGCAGATCGTTGTCTCGCCGCACGACTTCCCTGCCCTCGCCGAGCAGCAGCGCCGCGCCCGGCTGGAGCCCTCCGCGGGTCCGCGGCGGCGCCTCGGCGACGACGAGCGGCCTCGCGACGAGATAGAGCGCGTGTTGTGCTCGCAGTGGGAGGAGCTGCTCGGCCGGCGGCCCATCGGGATCCACGACGAGTTCTTCAGCCTCGGCGGCCACTCGCTCCTGGCGATCCAGGTCCTCTCGCGGGTCAAGGAGGCGTTCGACGTCGATCTGCCGAAACAGGACATGTTCGAGGGGGCGACCGTCGCGGGGCTCGCCGAGAAGATCACGAGCGCTCTCGCCGAGCGCCTCGCGCTGCTCGAGTCGATGACAGACGCCGCCGCGCCCGGCGAGCCGTCCTGAACCACGAACGCCCCGGAACCCGGAGAGGAACGCCACGTTGAGCGAGCTGCAGCAGCGGATCAAAGGCCTGTCGTCCGAGGAGCTCAAGGCGCTCGTCGCGAAGCTGAAGGGACAACGTCCTTCCGGCGGCGCGGCGGCGGGGCCACAGCGGACCGGGACGCGATCGAGGTTCCCCCTGTCGTTCGCGCAGCAGCGGCTCTGGTTCCTGTACCGGTACGAGCCCGACAGCCCTGCGTACAATCTCCACGGCGCGGCGCGCCTCCGGGGCTCGCTCGACGTGGCGGCGCTGGAGCGGGCGATCTCGCTCCTCGCGGAGCGGCACGAGATCTTGCGGACGCGCTTCGGCGAGGAAACCGAGGACGCCTATCAGGAGGTGCTGCCAGCGTCCGGCGTCGCCGTGGCGGTCACGGACCTCTCCACGACGGCGCCGGCGGCCCGCGAGCGCGAGCTCGCCCTCCGGTGCGCAGAGATCGCCCATGCGCCCTTCGCGCTGGACCGAGGCGACCTCCTCCGGGCAGCCCTCTTTCGCCTGACAGCGCAGGAGCACGTCCTGCTCCTGGCGACGCATCATATCGCCAGCGATCACTGGACCTGGGGCGTGCTGCTCCGGGACCTCGCCACGCTCTACAACGAGCTGGTCGCGGGGCGCGCCCCGCGGCTGCCCGAGCTGCCCGTCCGGTATGGCGACTACGCCGTCTGGCAGCGAGGCCAGTGGAGCCAGGAGCGCCTTCAACGAGAGCTCGCGTACTGGAAAGAGCGGCTGCGCGGCGCGCCGGCGCTCGTCGAGCTTCCGCTGGACCGGCCGCGCCCGGCCTCGCAGGCGCACCGGGGAGCGAAGGCGTCGCTCACGCTGTCACCCCGGCTCTCCGCGGAGGTGAAGGCGCTGTGCCAGCGGGAGGGCGTCACCCTCTTCATGGCGCTCCTCGCCGCGTACCAGATCCTCCTCTGTCGCGTCACGCAGAAGCTCGACGTCGTGGTCGGGTCGCCCGTCGCCGGGCGGACGCGGCGAGACATCGAGCCGCTGGCCGGGATGTTCGTCAACAACCTCGCGCTTCGCGCCGACCTCTCGGACAACCCCGGCTTCGTCGAGCTCCTCCGCCGGACGAAGCGCGACGTGCTCGACGCCTTCGCGCACGACGAGCTGCCGTTCGAGCTGCTCGTGGAGGCGCTGCAACCCGAGAGGAGCACGTCCCACGCGGCGCTGTTCCAGACCCTGTTCATCCTGCAGAGCGCGGCGGCCGATCTGCCGGTCTTCACGGGGCTCACGCTCGAGCCGGTCGAGGTGCCGGTGATGACGTCGAAGTACGACTGGACCGTCGAGGCCTGGGACCGCCCCCAGGGCATCCGGCTCGATCTGGAGTACGACACCGATCTGTTCCGCCGCGAGACGGTGGACCGGATGCTCAGGAGCTATGAGGCGCTCCTGCGCGCGGCGGCCACGCGCCCCGACACGCGCGTGCTCGATCTGCCTGTCGTGCACGAGGACGACGCGCTGCTCCTCGAGCGATGGAACCGGACGGAGCGGCCTTTTGCCGAGGATCTCTGCGTGCACGAGCTCTTCGAGCGGCAGGCGCAGCGCCATCCGGAGCGCGTCGCGCTCGCGCTCGGCGACGACGAGATCACGTACGGAGAGCTCGACCGCGCCTCCGCCCGTCTCGCGCGCCGGCTGCGCGCGATGGGCGTCGGCCCGGACGTCCCGGTGGCGATCTGCATGGAGCGATCGCTCGATCTCGTCATCGGGCTGCTCGCGATCCTGAGATCGGGCGGCGCCTACGTGCCCCTGGATCCCGCGCTGCCGGGCGAGCGCATCGGCTACATCCTGCGCGATCTAGGGACCGCCGTCCTGCTCACGCAGCGCGCGCTGCGCCCCTCGCCCGCCGGCGAGCCGCAGCGGACGGTGCTCTTCGAGGATCTCACCGCGGAGGCCGGCCTGGCCGAGGAGCCGCTCGTGGCTCCGCCGTGCAGCCGGAATCTCGCCTACATCATCTATACGTCGGGCTCGACAGGGCACCCCAAAGGCGTTCAGGTCGAGCACCGCAGCGTCGTGAACTTCCTCGAGGCGATGCGGGACAGGCCCGGCCTCGACGCCGGCGACGTGATGCTGTCGGTGACAACGGCGTCGTTCGATATCTTCGTCCTGGAGCTGTTCCTGCCGCTGAGCGTCGGCGCAAGGACTGTCCTCGTGTCCGCCGCCGACGCGCGGGACGGCACCGCGCTCCTGCGAGCGCTGGAGAGCTCGAGAGCGACTGTCATGCAGGCGACGCCGAGCACGTGGCGTCTCCTGCTCGCGGCGGGGTGGACCGGCAGCCCGCACCTCCGCGCGCTGTCCGGCGGGGAGGCGCTTCCGCCGGACCTCGCCCGGGAGCTCGGCGTGCGCGCGGGTTGCCTCTGGAACCTGTATGGCCCGACGGAGACGACCGTGTGGTCCGCCGCGGCGCGCGTCGACGATCCGGACAGGATCACCCTGGGATCCCCGATCGCCAACACGCGCATCTACATCCTGGATGAGCGGCGCGAGCCGCTCCCGATCGGCGTGGCCGGGGAGCTGTACATCGGCGGAGCGGGCCTGGCCCGTGGCTACCATGGCCGGCCCGACCTGACCCGGGAACGGTTCGTCGACGACCCGTTCTCGGCGGCGCCGGGCGCGCGGATGTACCGGACAGGCGACCTGGCGCGAATCGCGCAGGACGGGCTGCTCGAGTTCCTCGGCCGGATCGATCATCAGGTGAAGATCCGCGGCTTCCGCATCGAGCTCGGCGAGATCGAGGCGACCGTGGCGCGCC
Source organism: Sorangium sp. So ce176 (assembly GCF_051519835.1). Classification (NCBI taxonomy): domain Bacteria; kingdom Pseudomonadati; phylum Myxococcota; order Polyangiales; family Polyangiaceae; genus Sorangium; species Sorangium sp. So ce176. Next base: position 4,198,363 of record NZ_CP150371.1, on the reverse strand, counting down.
ACCCCGGCGTCAGGGAGTGCGTCTGCGCGGCGCACAGGGACCCGGTGGGCGAATCGGTGCTCGTGGCCTATTACGTGCCCGCGGCGGAGCCGGTGAGCCCCGACGCGCTCAGGGCGCACGCGCGCGCGTTCTTGCCCGAAGCCATGCTCCCGGCGCGCTTCATCGAGCTGCCGCGGCTGCCGCAGACGCCGAACGGCAAGATCGACCGCAAGGCGCTCCCGGGCCCGGACGCGCTGGAGCGCGCGCCGGCGCGCGATCGGCAGGTGCCGGCGACCGAGACGGAGAGGCTCGTGGCCGCTGTGTGGGAAGAGCTCCTCGGGCGCGCGCCGGGCAGGACCGACAATTTCTTCGAGCTCGGGGGCCACTCGCTGCTCGCGATGCGCGTCGTCTCCCGCATCCGCGAGCGAGCGGGCGCCGAGGTGCCGCTCCGGTGGCTGTTCGACACGCCGGTGCTCGCCGACCTGGCCCGGCGGATCGACGAGAGCGCGCGTCCATCGACGCGCCCGGCGCTGCGCCGCCGCGACCCGGGCGCTGTGATCCCGCTGTCGTACGCGCAGACGCGGCTCTGGTTCCTGGACCGGCTGGCGCCCGGGACAGGGGCCTACAACGTCGGTGGTGCGGCCGAGATCGCGGGGCCCCTGTGCGTGCGCTCCCTCGAGCGCGCGCTTCATGCCGTCATCGAGCGGCACGAGGCCCTCCGCACCGTGTTCCGCGTCGTGGACGGGGCGCCCGTCCAGATCGTCCAGCCGTCGGCGCAGCTCGATTTCGAGGAGATCGACAACCGGCGCCCGGCGCTCGCTCCGGACGCGCGCGAGGCGACGGCGCTCGCGCGGCTCCGGCGGATGGCCGGGCGCCCGTTCGACCTCGCCAGAGGCCCCCTTGTGCGGGCCGAGCTCGCGCAGATCGACGACGAGCGGTACCTGTTCGCGTTCGCGATGCACCACATCGTGACGGACGGCTGGTCGCACGAGATCTTCGTGCGCGAGCTCGCCGCCGCCTATGAAGCGATCTCGACGGGCGAGCGCCCGCGCTGGGGCGCGCTCCCTGTCCAGCACGGCGACCATGCGGTCCACGAGCGGCGGTGCTGGGACGAGGCGACACGGAGCGAGGACATCGCGTTCTGGAAGGCCGAGCTCGCGGGCGCCAGCCAGACGCTCGATCTCCCGACGGATCACCCTCGCCCCGCGGAGAAGCAGGTTCAGGGGGCGCGGCACCACTTCCGCTTCTCGCGAGCGCTGACGGAGGCCGTGGAGGGCCTCGGCCGCGAGCGCGGCGTGACGCCGTTCATGGTCCTGATGGGCGGGTTCCTCGCGCTGCTCCATCGGCTCAGCGGGCAGGCGGACCTCCTCGTCGGGACGCCGATCGCGGGGCGTGATCACCGAGAGCTCGAGGGCGTCATCGGGTGCTTCGTGAACCCCCTCGTGTTCCGCGGCGATCTCGGGGACGATCCGCCGTTCGGCGAGCTCCTCGCGCGGGTGCGCAGCACGGCGGTGCGCGTGTTCGCTCACGCGGACATCCCGTTCGAGCGGCTCGTCAACGCCGTTCGACCGGAGCGAGACCTCGGCCGGACTCCGCTGTTCCAGGTGATGTTCGCCTTCCAGCCCAAGGTGCCCGCGCCGATCGCGCTGGGGCGGGCGCGGGTGACGCCGATCGACATCGATCCCGGGACGTCGCAGTACGACATCACCCTGTCGATGCAGCACGACGGAGCGACCCTGAGCGGTCATATCGAGTACGACACGGCGCTGTTCTGCGAGGCGACGATCGCGCGCCATGCCGAGCTCCTCCAGCGCCTCCTCGCCGAAGCGGCGCGTGAGCCCGAGAAGAGGGTCTCGGCGCTCCTCGGCGGCGACGCGCTCGGACCGGCGACGGCCGCGGCTGCGCGCCGGGCGCTCTCGGCGCCCGCGCTCCCGTTCGTGCGGAGCGCCCCCGCGGGGGAGCCTCCTCGGCTCGTCCGCCGCGCCCGGCGCGTCGACGCCGGGCTCCTCCGCCGGATCGAGGCGCGCGCGGCGCTCCTCGGCGTGAGCCCTGGGGCAGCCGTCGTCGTCGCCTTCGCGCAGGCGGTCGCCGCGTGGAGCACGTCGCCGTTGGTCATCGTCGTCGGCGCGCCGGGCGAGCCGGCGGACGGCGTGCTGTCCGTCTCCATCGGCGCGGGGAGCGGCGGGATCGAGGTGAGCCGCGGTGGCGAGGCGCCGTTCGTCGATCTCGCCCGGTCCTTCGACGAGGCCGTCGCGCGCGTCGCGCCCGGGACGCGGGCGCCGGACGAAGGCGCGCGTCACCCCGGCGCGACGGCCGTCAGGCTGCACGTCGCCGCGCCCTTCCGGTCCGAGCGAGGTGGACAGGGCACGCAGGCTGCCTGCATCGAGCACGAGATCCGGCAGGACGAGGGGGGCTTCGCGCTGAGCTCCGGCGCCGCCGACGATCTGTTTCCTGAAGGCCTCGCTGTGGATCTCCTGGAGGCGTACGAGGCGCTCCTGGGCCGCCTCTCTCGGGACGACGCGTCCTGGACAAGGGCGGCGACCATCGAGCTCCCGGAGCGGCAGCGGGCTGTCCGCGCCCGCGTCAACGACACAACGCGCGAGGTCTCGAGCGACCTCCTGCACAGCGGGTTCATGCGGCAGGCGGCGCTGCGGCCCTCCGCGCCGGCGGTCATCAGCCCCGAGAGGACGTTGACCTACGGGGAGCTCGATCGGCAGAGCAGCGCGCTCGCCCGGCGCCTTCGCGCGCTCGGAGCCCGACCGAACGCGCTCGTCGCGGTGGCCACGGCCAAGGGATGGGCGCAGATCGTGGCGATCCTGGCGGCCCTCAAATCGGGGGCGGCGTACCTGCCCGTCGATCCGGAGTGGCCCATCGAGCGCATCCGCACGACCCTGAAGCAGGGGCAGGTGGAGATCGTCCTCACGCAGGCGCGCCTGGCCTCCTCGCTGGCCTGGCCCGAGGCCCTGCGCCTGATCGCTGTCGACGACGACGGCGCGTTCGCGTCGGAGGACGACAGCCCGGTCGCGGCGGTCCAGGGGCCGGACGATCTCGCCTACGTGCTGTTCACGTCGGGCTCGACGGGGAAGCCCAAGGGCGTTGCGCTCGATCACCGCGGCCCGCTGAACACGATCCTCGAGATCAACGAGCGCTTCCATGTCTCCTCCTCGGATCGCGCCCTCGCGCTCTCGGCCGTCCACTTCGATCTCTCCGTGTACGACGTGTTCGGGCTGCTCGGCGCGGGAGGCGCCCTTGTCATCCCCTCACCGGAGGGCGCGCGGGATCCGGCGCACTGGCGGCACCTCATCGAGACCCACCAGATCACGGGTTGGAACTCGGTGCCCGCGCTGATGCAGATGTTCATCGAGCACCTCGGCGGCGGTCCTCCGGCGTGTCCCTCGCTGCGCTGGGTCATCCTGAGCGGCGACTGGATCCCCGTGTCCCTGCCCGATCAGATCCGCCGCGCTTGCCCGGGGGCGCGGGTCATCGGGGCGGGGGGGCCGACGGAGACCTCGATCTGGTCGATCTTCTATCCCATCGGCGAGGTGGACCCGACCTGGAAGAGCATCCCTTACGGCAAGCCCCTCAGAAACCAGCGTGTCCACGTGCTCGACGAGCGCATGCAGCCGTGTCCCGACTGGGTCGTCGGCCGCATGTACGTCGGTGGGATCTGCCTCGCCCGCGGCTACCATCGGGATCCTGAGCAGACAGCGGAGCGCTTCCTCGAGCACCCGGAGACGGGCGAGCGGCTCTACTGGACTGGCGATCTCGGGCGGTTCCTCCCGGACGGGAACATCGAGCTCATCGGGCGGGAGGACTTCCAGGTGAAGATCCAGGGGAACCGCATCGAGCTCGGGGAGATCGAAGCCGCGCTGGCGCAGCACCCCGAGGTCAGGCAAGCGGTGGTGTGCGTGGACACGACCCCGAGCGGGACCAGGCGCCTCGTCGCCTGCTACGTGGCTGAACGGGGCGCCGCGCTCGATCCTCGCGTCCTGGAGGAGGTCGTCGCCGCGAGGCTGCCGCTGTACATGGTGCCCGGCGCGTGGGTCGCGCTCGATCGCATGCCGCTGACGGCCAACGGCAAGGTCGATCGGAGAGCCGTCCTCGATCTGGCCCTCCAGCACCGCCCTGGGGCGAGCGCGGCCTACCGGGCGCCGTCGTCGGAGGCAGAGCGCCGGATGGCCGCGCTCTGGGCCGGCGTCCTCAAGCTGGATCGGGTGGGCGTTGACGACAACTTCTTCGCGCTCGGAGGGGATTCGCTCCTTGGCATCGCGCTGGTGGAGCGGGCGCGGGAGGCGGGGCTCGACATGACGCCGCGGCAGCTCTTCCAGCACCAGACGATCGCGCGCCTGGTGACCGCACGCGCCTCCCTGGACCGCGCGGAGGGGGACGTCGAACGAGAGATCGGGGAGCAACCGCTCACCGCCCTCCAGCGCTGGTACCTGGAGCAGGCCCACGAGCGCACCCGCCCGGCGCGCTGGAACGTGAACCTGCTGCTCGAGGCCGTGGCGCCGCTCGATCTCGACAGGCTCGCGCGCGCCTCGCTGATCCTCGTGAACCGCCATGAGGCGCTCCGCGCGCGCTTCGAGCGCGCTCCGAGCGGCTTTCGCCAGGTGATCGACGAGCCGTGGACCGAGGCGCCGTTCGCGTGCGTGGATCTGTCGAAGGTCCCGGAGGATCAGCGCCCGGCCGAGCTCGAGCGGCGTTGCGATCGCATGCAGGACGAGTACGAGCTCGAGCGCGGGCGGCTGTTCCGGATCGTGTTTTTCCGGTGGGACGAGCAGGGGCGAGGCCGGTTATGGCTCAACGCGCACCACCTCGTCGTCGACTGGATATCGATGATGATCGCCGCGCTCGACCTGCAATCCATCTATCATCAGCTCGCGCATCAGCTCGCGACGACGGCCGCGCCCCGCCTGCCGCCCAGGGGCGCCTCGCCCGGCCGCTGGACGCGCGCGCTCGAGCGGTGGGTGAACGACGAGGTCCTGCCGAGGGAGCGCGCCTACTGGCTCTCGCTGCCCTGGGACGAGATCGACCTCCTCCCGGCGGACCACCCGGCGACCCGGCATCTCCATACAGTGGCGTCGGTCCGCGATCACTGGGCGTCGCTCCCCGAGCAGGAGTCCCAGGTCATCTTGCGGGACCTGCCGGCGCGCTTCGGGGTGAGCACGGAGAACGCGCTCATCGCCGCGGTCCTCCGCGGCGTGACAGCCTGGACGGGCCGCTCCTTGCAGGACATCATGGTCCTGAACTCGGGGCGTGATCTGATGCCCCACCGCGCGGAGCTCGACGCGTCGCGCACGGTGGGCTGGCTGAGCGCCGAGCGGGTGCTCGTGCTCCGGCGCCCGAGCCAAGAAGAGCCCCTCGCGGCGCTGCTCGACGTGAGCCGGCAGATCGATCGCATCCCGAACGGGGGCCATGGCTACAACCTCCTCAAGTACCTCGGCGGTGACGCCCGGCTCAGCGCGGAGCTCGGGCGGCTCCGGAAGCGACCGGGGATCCTGTTCAACTACCAGGGGCGCGTCGAGCCGCCCGCGCAGGGATCGATCTTGCGCGTGGCGAATGAATCCACGGGGTATGACGAGGCGGCGACGAACCTGCGGTTCAACCTGTTCGAGTGCCACGTCCTTGTCCGCGGAGAGGCCCTGACGTTCAGGTGGCGCTACAGCGCAAACGTGCATGCGCCGGCGACAGCGCAGAGGGTCGCCGGCGACGTCATCGACGATCTGCGGGCGATCGCGCGCGCGTGCCGGTGAGCGGGGCCCGCGTTCGTGTGCGCGCGGCGGCGCGAGGGACGGAAACAACACATCGGGATGAGCCAGCATGAAGACGTTCTCAATCCAGTTGCCGGATCAAAGGGTCGTTCACGATCGCGTCCCCGACATGGCGAGGACCCTGCATCTCCAGGTGCAGGGCTACTTCAGGCCTCGCGTGCAGCGCCTCCTGGCCGGCGGCGAGGTGACGGTGATCGACGTCGGCGCGAACATCGGGCTCTTCGCGCTCGAGGTGCTGAAGCGCACGGGCGGACGAGCGCGGATCCACTGTTTCGAGCCGATCCCTGAGACATTCGAGCTCCTCCGGATGAACCTGGGGTCGTCCGGATCGGAGCGCGTGCGGCTGCACCGCGCGGGCCTTGGTCGAACCGCGGGCGCCGCGACCTTCCACTACGCTCCGCGCCAGAGCGCCATCTCGAGCATGTACGACATGATGGCGAGCGACGACAAAGAGGCCACGCTCGCGGCCATCTACGACGAACGGATCCGAGAGAAGCACCACGCGGATCTGCCGGCCTACATGAGGCGCCTCCCGCGCGCGGTGAACTCGCTGCTCATCGACTGTCACGCGTGGTGGATGAGGCGTGGCATGCGGCGCGTGGAATGCGAGCTCACGACGCTGTCCGAGCTCATCGAACGGGAGCAGATCGGGCACATCGACTTGCTCAAGATCGACGCCGAGAAGGCCGAGATCGACGTGCTGGAAGGCATTCGCCCCGGCGACTGGGGCAGGATCCGGGCCGTCGTCCTCGAGCTGCACGACTTCGGCGGGAGAGGCGAGCGCGTCCGGCGGATGCTGCGCGATCACGGGTTCGAGGTGGAGACCGATCAGATCTGCCCCGAGGACGTGATCATCACCATGACGGGGTACCGGTAGAATGCGGGGGAGCGCCGGCCTCCGGGTGCTCGGCGGCTCCCCCCCTCACCCGCCGTCAATGATCGATAGCAGGCAAGAGGCGCACAACGCGCTGCGACCAGAGCTCGATCAGCTCGGCGATCACCGCCTCCCTGTCCGTCACGTCGTCGAGCAGCTCGCGGAGCCGCTTCCGGCCGTCGGCCCGCCACAGGACCTCGAACGTCTCGGCGGAGACAGGGTACTTCGCGTCGTTGTAGGTCGTGACGATCGCGCGCTCGACCACGTAGCCGCCCGGCGCGGGGCCTCGCAGCGAGCGCAGCTTCACGAAGGTCGGAAACGACGGGACGAGCTCCGCGTAGGCCGACGGCGGCGCAGGCTTCTTGTGGACGAGGTAGTCGCCGACGACGAGCTTGTCGAGCCGCGTCGTCAGAAAACAGGTCACGCAGTCGTCGACAGAGTCGACGATCGGCTCGGCGTTGTTGTTGAAGGAGGTGTTGAGCACCACCGGTACGCCGGTGATGTCGCCGAACGCCCGGATGAGCTGCCAGAAGCGCGGGTTCGTGCGCCTGGAGACCGTCTGGACGCGCGCGGTCCCGTCCACGTGGGTGATGGCGCCGAGCTGCTGACGCCTGTGCTCGTGGACGGGCACCGTGAAGATCATGAAGGGCGAGGTCTCCGCGCCGCCGAGATCGAAATAGTCGTGCGCGTCCTCCTCGGTGACGGAGGGCGCGAAGGGCCGGAACTCCTCGCGCTTCTTCACCATCGCGTTGATGATGTCCTTGTTCGCCGCCGGCCGGGGATCCGCCACGATGCTGCGGTTGCCGAGCGCGCGGGGACCGAACTCGGACCGGCCCTGAGCCCACCCGATCACGCTCCCCGCCGCGATCAGCTCGGCGGCGGCCCTGGGCGCGTCGGCGAGCTCCTCCACGCTGATGAGGTCGCGCCACGCGTCGAGCGCTCTTCGCACCTCGGCCCGCTCGCCGATGTGCCTTCCCCAGTACAGGTGGCTCATCGCGGGCGGTCGCCGCGCCGGAGCCTTTCGCATGTGCACGGCCATGGCGGAGCCGAGCGCGCAGCCGGCGTCGTGCGCGGCCGGCTGGACGAACACCCGCTCGAACAGCCTGGAGCGGAGGATCTTCCCGTTCAATGTGCAGTTGTGCGCGACGCCGCCCGCGAAGCAGAGGCTCGCCTGTCGGGTCTCGCGCTGGAAGTGCCGCAGGCAATGGAAGACGATTGTCTCGAGCGCCTCCTGGAGCGAGGCGGCGATATCCTTGTGGTCCTGCGTGATCGGCTCCCGCGGGGCGCGCGGCCGGATCACGTCGTGGAGATCGACGATCTTGTCGACGTCGATGGCCCACGCGCCCTCCGGGAGCAGCGTGACCATCGCCTCGAACAGCGCCCGGTACCTGCGCGGATCGCCGTACGGAGCGAGCCCCATGACCTTGTACTCGTCGAACAGCGAGAACCCGAGAAACCGTATCACCTGGACGTAGAAATTGCCCAGCGAGTCCCGCTCCGCGATGTCCCTCAACGATTGAAGCTCGCCGCCGGAGCCGACGGAGACGGATCCCGACTCGCCATCGCCGCAGCCATCCAGCGTCAAGACGAGGCTGCTCTCGTACCCCGAGCCGATCAGGGCGCTCATCGCGTGGGCCGTGTGATGCTTCACGAACTGGATGCGCTCGGGCTCCACGTCGACGCCGAACTCGGCGAGCAAGAGGCGCCTCATGACATCGTGCGCGGTGCGCAGCTCGGGGTCGGAGGAGAAGAGCCCGCGCTTCACCGCGGCGTTACACCAGTCTTCGCTGATGTAAAAGCAGATGGTGTCCACATCGTCGACGCGGAGCCCCCGGCTCTCCAGGCAGAAGCGCGCTGCCTGGAAGGGGGCCTTGTTCGAATGCTTGAGTCGGTTCAGCCGCTCTTGCTCGATCGCCGCGACGACCTCTCCGTCCTCGAGGAGGACGGCGGCGCCGTCGTGCGACGTCGCCGCGTTGAATGCTGGTCTCGGATAACCTTGATGGTCCGGCTCGTGGCCGCCGCTTAGGCCAAGGATTCTCATGAATGGAGGGTAGCATTCGAATGCGATAAGTAAACCATCGTCGATGGGCAAATCGACGCGCGGACATGGCCATCAATGCGAGACCCGATCGGTGCGTTTGACGCGCCGAACGGGGCTGATTGCATTCGTGTTTCTGCAGGAGAATGGCTCTCCGAGGCAGCGAACAGGGAGCCCATGGCCAGGCGCGTCGTGCTCGTGAGCCACGGCCAGTGGCGCCGCGCCGGCCCCTTCGTGGAGGTTTATCGCCCACGCGAGATCGGTCAGCGACGGCGTCCGCTCCGCAACGCCGGCCGGCCCTGGGTCTCCCCCGCTCCCGTGGCCCCCCGGCGCCGCCGCCGTTCCTCTGCTTCTCGCCGCTGCCGGGTCTGCTCCACGCCCGCGTCGACGTCCGGCCGCAGCCGCACGACCTGCGCGAGGAGCGCAGCGCCGCGTTCCGAGCGCTGCACGTCGGTCCCCCGGAACTCGTCCAGCGCGAGCTCCGCCTGGCTCAGCGCCGCCTGGGCATCCTCCCACCGTCGCTCCGTTGCCCTGGCGGAGGCGACCTCCCCCACCCCGCTCGCGCCGTCGGACGGCCAGCTCCTGCGCCTCTCGGCTCCTCGCTCGGAGGCTGCGTGGGCCCGGATCGCCCCTTCACGCGACCGCCGCCGCGAACGAAGCGAACAGGTCTCCCGGCAGCGCATGGTGCAGCCGCCACGTGATCGCCATCGGCAGCTCGCCCTCGTGCCGCACGTAGCTCGCCGGCCCCAGGAACCAGAACGCCCGCTCATCGCTGCGCAGCCGCGCGAACAGCATCACCGCCGTGCCGAGCGCCTCGTGCTGCCGGTAGCGTCGACCTGTCTCGCTCTCGGCGCGCGTGGTCGACTGGCTCTCCCAGTGGATGAGCTGCCGGCTGATGGCGTGGTCGCTGTAGCGCGTCGTCGGCGAGAACTGCCCGCTCGTCTTGTCGAGCGTGAACGCGAGCAGGTCGGCCCTGGCGTCCTTCGCCCAGTACACGCCCGTCTGCCATGGCGCGACCTTCGCGCTGCCCCCGACCCCGAACGCCGCCAGGATCTCGATGCGCGAGTAGCGCGCGTGCACCTCAAGCGGCACGTCCCGACGGGCCGCGAGCGCCCGGTGAACATGGTCGACGCGCCCGGCGAGCACGCCCATCAGCTCGACGATCTCCGCGCGCACCTGGGGATGCGCCCAGATCAGCGCGCAGGCCTGGGCCAGCGTGGCCGTCTTGCCGACAGCGCGATCGGCCACGGTGGCGACGAGCATCCGCAGGAGCCGTCGCTCGCGGACGCTCATCGCCGCCGGATCCGGACACGCCTCGGACGCGAGCAGCCGGCGGTACGCCTCGATCCGCGCGAAGTCGTCGACGTGCAGCAGCCGCCCGCACGCGCGCCGCAGCGCCTCCTCGTGCGGTCCCGCGCCCAGCAACGGAAGTCCCGCCTCACAACGGAGGTCGGACCACGACCGCTGGCCGGCAACCACGTCCTCGAGCTCGAGCCCGGTCTCCTCGAGGAACCGCGCGAGGCTCACGTCCCCGCCGCGGGCGAGCCTCCTCAGCTCGTCCACCTTGGCCGTCCACCCCGACGGCACGGCTTGCCGGATGTTCTCGAGCACGAGCTCCGACGCCTTCCGATCGAGCTCCATGTGGCAGCCCGCGGGCAGAAACGGAAATCCTCTCTCGATCTGCCGAATGACCTCCTTCCTGCTCCCGCCGAGCAGGGCTCCGAAGCGGCGATCGAACCGGAACTCGCGGCGATGGTGCCCGACGAAGTCGAGCACCGTGCAAACGGTCTTGCCGGCGCTGCGCCTCAGACCGCGCCCGAGCTGCTGCAAGAAGAGCGTTGCGCTGTCGGTCGGGCGCAGGAGGATCAGCGTATCGACCGCGGGGACATCGAGCCCCTCATTGAACAGGTCCACCGAGAAGACGACGTTCACCTCGCGCGCCCCCAGCTTCGCCAGGGCCGCGCGCCGCTCCTCACCGGGGCTGTCCCCCCACACGGCCGTCGCCGCGATGCCCGCCTCGCGGAAGACGCGCGCCATGAACCGCGCGTGCTCGATGCTGACGCAGAACCCGAGCGCCCGCATCTTCCGCGGGTCATCGACATGCGCGGCGAGCTGGGCCACCACCTGCCGGGCCCAGATGTCGTTGGCCGTGAGCAGCCTGGAGAGCCCCTCGACGTCGTAGCCGCGCCCGCGGCGCCACGGCACCTCGCGCAGGTCCAGGCCGTCGTGGATGCCGTGGTAGACGAAGGGCACCAGCCGATGCTTGTCGATCGCGTCCCAGAGCCGCAGCTCCGCGGCGATCCGGTCATCGAACCAGCCGAGCAGCGGCAGCCCATCGCTCCTCTCGGGCGTGGCCGTGAGGCCGAGGAGCTCGACGGGCCGCACGTGCTCCAGCAAGGCGCTGTACGACGGCGCGGCGGCGTGGTGGAACTCGTCGACGATCACCACGTCGAAATGGCGCGGGTCGAGATCGTCGAGCCCCGCCGCGGCGAGGCTCTGGATCGACGCAAACACATGCTCGAAGCGCCGCGGGCGGCGGCCGCCGACCCACAGCTCGCCGAAGGCGTGATCCCGCAGGCCCTGACGGAAGGTCGCCAGGCTCTGCTCCAGGATCTCCTCGCGGTGGGCCACGAAGAGCAGCCGCGCGCGGGGCAGCGCCTCGCGCAGCCGGGCGTAGTCAATGGCCGCCATGACCGTCTTGCCGGTGCCGGTCGCCGACACGAGCAGGTTGCGGTGGTGCCCCCGCTCGCGGGAGAGCGCGATCTGCTCGAGCAGGCGCTCCTGGAACGGCTCTGCGCGGAGCTCGACCGGGCTGAGGATCACCGAGATCGCCCCGCTCGATGCCTGATCGATGCGATCCAGGAACTCCTCGCGGTCGTACGGCACGAAGTCGCCGCTGTTCCAGTAGCTCTCGAAGACGGCGGCGACCTTGGCGACGACATCCGGGTTGCGGGCCCCGGACACGCGGACGTTCCACTCGAGCCCGCTGATCTGCGCGGAGTGCGTCAGGTTGGAGGAGCCGATATAGGCCGTCGAGAAGCCCGACGCGCGATGGAACAGCCAGGCCTTCGCGTGCAGGCGCGTCGTGCCCGTGTCGTACGAGACCCGCACGTCGGCGCCGATCGTGCGGAGCGCGTCGAGCGCCCGCGCCTCGGTCGATCCCGTGTACGTGGTCGTCAGCACGCGCAGCTCCCGGCCCGCCTGACGGTGCACGCGGACGGCATCGAGGAGCGGGGCAATGCCGCTCCAGCGGACGAACGCCATGACCACGTCGATGCGGTCCGCCGATCGAACCTCCGTCAGGAGCTGATGACCCACCCTGGGCTCGCCAGGCGCGTTGGTGAGGAGCGTCGTGTCGAGGAGCGGGATGAGCGGCTCGTCGATCGTCTCCGGCCTGCCGTCCGGCTGCCGCCCCACGATCGCCCGGAGCACCGTCCCCGGCTCGACGGGCGCATCCGGCTGGACCTCTGCGCCGGCGATCGCCTCGTCGATCTGCGCGACAAGCCTCCGCGCCAGCCCCACGCCCACGCTCACGCGCTCCTTGTCCCGCACGCCCGCGATCGCGCGCTGCACGACACGACCCAGGTGCAGCGCGATGCGGTCGGCGGCCTCGGCAACCCGGAGCTCCCCGGTGCGGGCCTCCAGGCCGCCGTCGATCTCACGCAGGCCCGGCGCGAGCGCCTCCGTCACCAGGATCTCGTAAAGACCGCGCCGGCTCGCCTTCATCGCCCGCGAGTCTACGGCACCCTGGCCATGCATGGGGCGCCCCGTCGCGCGCGCCCCTCACCCATCGTCCCGGAAGAGCTCACGGAAGAAGCGGTCCCTGTGCAGCAGGAAGTCGCGCGTGAGCGCGAAGTGCTCCGTCTCCTCGTACGCGACCGGCGCGATGCCGTCCTCCGAGAGCCGGTAGATCGTCGCCGCTGGATAGGCGAGCACGATGGGTGAGTGCGTGGCGATGATGAACTGCGATCGACCGCGCTCGATGAGCTCGTGCATGCGCGCGAGCAGCGTGAGCTGCCTGGCCGGCGACAGCGCCGCCTCCGGCTCGTCGAGGAGGAAGAGGCTGTCCGGCTTGAACCGGTTCTTCACGAGGGCCAGGAACGACTCGCCGTGCGACTGCTCGTGCAGCGACGTGCCGCCGTAGCCCGCGGTCACTTCCAGCTCGTCCACCTGGGTGGCGACGTTGAAGAAGCTCTCGGCGCGCAGGAAGAACCCGTTCTTCTCGCGGCGCGGCCCGCGCACGAGCCGCATCGCCGTGTGCAGCTCCGACTCGGAGCGCCGGGTCGAGAAGTTGAAGCCCTTCGAGCCGCCCTCCGCGTTGAAGCCGGCGAGCAGCGCGAGCGCCTCGATGAGGGTCGACTTTCCGGAGCCGTTCTCGCCGACGAGGAAGGTCACCTTGGGATGCAGCGCGAGCTCCTCCAGGCCGCGCACGGCGGGGATGCTGAACGGATACCTGGAGAAGTCGGCGACCCGCTCGCGCAGGAGCTGGACGGAGCGGATGAAGCCGTGCTGGAGGAGGGCGCGCGTCATGGGGGTGTCGATGCCGTGGGGTGCGAGCGTTTGCGGGTTCTCAGGGCGATAGCACGTCGTACGCGGGATGGAACGCACGCAGGCGGCGAGCCTGCACGTCGCCTCGCCAGGCGCGGGCACTGCACGTGAGCGCGGTGGCCCGTGCGGGCGCGCCAGCTCGCGCGCCGGTCCGAATCCTGCCCGGATCGCAAGGAGACGCACCACCATGCGACAATCATCATGATGAAGATCAGTTCTACGCCGCTCGCGGCATCCATCCTGACGCTGATGAGCGGCCTTACCATGGGTTGCGGGGCTGACTGTGAGAGCACCTGCAAGAAGGCGCATGAATCAGGCTGCGGAACCATGTGGACGAGGCGAGAGGAGCTCGACCCCGTTCATCCACCCAGGACCTGGGATTGCGCGAGCCTGTGCGAGGACATGGAGGCCAAGAGCCAGGCAGCCGACTGCACGAGCGAGCTCGACGACTACATGGGCTGCCTGAACGACCAGCGCAGCGTTTGCGAGCTCGACCCGTGCGGCTCCGAGGCCATTCGTCACACCACGTGCGTGCTGAGCTACTGCCTGGAGAACCGGGAGGGCCCATGCTCACGGTGAGCGAGGCCCGCCTGTAGCCGGCAAGCCATCGAGTTCACTTCATCGCTCACCGGGAGCCATGAGCTCCAGTTCGCACCGGAAAGCGTCGACGAGCTCTCGAGGCCGACGGCGGCGACGTGACTGCGGTGGATGCGGCGGTCCTCGTTTCAGCCCTGCAGCCCTGCGTCGGCGGACCTAGATGCCGCGAGGAGCTCGCAGGATGGAAGTCTCGGGCACGGCGAGCCCGCTGAAGTGAAGTACCTGGGAGCGACATGCCACGCTGGAGGATGGCGATGTACGTTGCGGGGCGCAGCCTCACAGGCCGGCGCCTCGCGGAACGCCCGCCCCCCCCCCCGCGACCATCTGGTATGATCCTCTGTTGCGCTCTGGCGCGTCCCCCTGGGGGGCGGCTGCACCCTCCCCCAGCTCCTGACGAGGTCCTACCATGTCTACCACCGGTCGTTGCCATCCTGGTCTGGTTGCCTTTCTGTCGCTCGCCGCGCTCGCGGCCGCCGGGTGCGGTTCTGGGCCTGAGCCCGCGTCGCTCGCGGAGAGTGCGCTCCAGGAGGCGGCGCTCGAGGCGCACACGGCGTCGTCGTCCGACCACCACGCGAAGAAGAGGTGCCGCCGTCACGTCGGTGTCCACGCGGCGTGGTCGTCCGTCGCGCCGCTGCCCCAGGCGCGAGAGCGGCACATCGCCCTGCTCCTGCCGGATGGCCAGGTGATGGTCGCAGGCGGCAGCGGCGCCTACCCCTACCCGACGGCGGTCGACTTCTACGATCCCGCGACGGACACGTGGACGACCGGCGGCGCGCTGCCCTATGCGATGTCTCCCGTGGGCGCCGCGCTCCTGCAGGACGGCAGGGTGCTCTTCAGCCCTGGCGGGCTGGTCTATGATCCGACCATGGGCACGACGACCAGCGTCCCCCTCACGCCCGGCGAGGCGGCCCGTGGGTGGGAATTTGCCCAGACGGCGCTGACTCTCCTTCCGAGCGGGCTGGTGCTGCGCACGGGGGGCAGCGACGACGAGCGCGTCCTCAAGGAGGCCGTGCTCTACGATCCCGCCACGAACACATGGTCCAGCGCTGGTACCATGTCGGTGACCCGCCACCTGCACACGGCGACGCTGCTCCAGGATGGGCGCGTGCTCGTCGTCGGCGGGTACACGTTGAACAGCGACGAGCGGCCCGCGGGTCGCACCAGCGTGGAGATCTACGATCCGGCCACGGGTGCCTGGACGGCGGCGGCGCCGACGAACCTGCCTCGCATGCAGCACACGGCCACGCTGCTGCCGAGCGGGCGCGTGCTGGTGGTCGGCGGCGGCGGCCAGATCTACGGCGGTACCGAGGAGGAGGTCGTGGTCCTCGTCGATGCCGGCGAGACCGCCGAGATCTACGATCCCGCGAGCGACACGTGGACGCTGACTCCGCCGCCCAATTTCCGCCACACCTGGGCGTCCGCTGTGGCGCCCATGCCCCACGGCCGCGTGATGGCCATCGGCAGCGAGGGCGCCGAGATCTACAAGGAGTCCAACGATACCTGGACCGTGATCGACGACCCGATCCGGAGGGGCTTTCACACCGCGACGACCCTGCAAGACGGCTCGGTCCTCATCACGGGCGGGTATGACGCGACGTACTTCTCCAATCCCCCGACCCTCACGAGCGTGGAGCGCTACGGGGGCTGCAAGACGAGGCCTTGACGCCTCCACGCCGCCGCACGCCGCCGCACGCCGCGGAGACGATCGACAAAGGGGCCGCTCACGCTCGTCGCAGCGCGCCGGAGCGGCAGCGCGCGAGCCTGGGAAATCGATGGTGGCCGGATCCCGTCGAAGGACGACCTCTGGCAGGGACCTTGCTCCGCGGTCTCACGGCTCGGCACCCGACGTTGATTCACGTCGCTCCGCGATGCTCTCGATGCTTCGGTTCAGCGCGGCTGCGAGCACGCCGACGTGCGGCTCGGTCATCATCGAAAGATGATCGCCCGGTACCCAGCGCACCTCCACCGGGCTGCTGCAAAGCCTGCTCCATCCATTCGTCGGGTCGCCCGAGGAGCCGGGCAGCGCGCTGCCCCCTTCCTGCAGACACTCCGTGGCGCGGAAGACGACGGTCGGCACCGAGCATCCGCTCGTAGGCCGGTAGCGGGTGCGGCGATTGGCGGTGAAAACAGAGAGAAAACCACGGATCTGGTCTGCCGAGGCGCTTTGCGTGGCGATCCGAGCATCGGCGATGCGGCGCCGGAGCACCTCCATGGGCGCGCCGTGCAAAGGCTGGCGCGGGGACGCCTCTCCCCGGCCAAAAAGCTGCTCCACCATGTCAGCGACCCCCCGCATCGTTTCTTCCTCGCTCTCGATCTTGGGCTCGGGAGCGAGCCCATCCAGCGGAGCCACTGTGTCGAAGAGCGCGAGCAACGCCACCCGCTCCCCGCCGAGGACGAGGCGGCGAGCGATCTCGAAGGCGACGAAGCCGCCGAACGAGTGGCCGCCCAGGAGGTAGGGGCCGCGCGGCTGCGCCGCCCGGATCTCGTCAAGATAGTGCACGGCCATCTCCTCGACGGACCGCTGGGGCTCGGACAGGCCGTCGAGCCCGCGCGCCTGCAGGCCGTAGAAGGGCCGGTCAGCGCCGAGGTGCGCCGCGAGCCGGTGGAGGTAAAGAACGCTCCCTCCTGCGCCCGGCACGCAGAAAAATGGCCGCTTCGACCCCTGCGCCCGCAGGGCGACCAGCGTTGGCCAGGGCTCCTGGGCAGCATCGACGCGCAGGGCGGCCGCGAGGCCCTCGACCGTGGAATTCTGCAGCAGAATGGAAAATGGCACCTCTTTCCCGAACTCCTCGCGAAGGGACGCCACGAGCCGGAGGGCGAGCAGCGAATGCCCTCCGCTCTCGAAGAAGTCGTCGAGCGCCCCTACGGGCTGAACATCGAGGAGCTGCTCGCACATACGCGCGACGCGGCGCTCCAGCGGATCGCGCGGCGGGACGAAAATGCGATCGATGCTCCGCGAGACCGGCGCCACCCTGGGGAGCTCGTCGTCGCGGATCGCGGCCAGGAGCGAGCCTAGCGAGGGCTCCGGGCTCGCCGCGATCATCGACGCGAGGAGACAGAGGTGATCGAGAATCCGGGAGGCATCCTGATCCGCGAAGCGACGCCGGTCGTGGAGGAGGGACAGGCGCACGCTCTCACCCTGCGACACGAGCAGCGTGAGCGCGTGCTTGGTCCGGGATCCGACCGTGCGGGATTGCCCCGGGTCCACGAACGCAGCCAGATCCAGCGGAGCGGCGGACCGGCTCGGCACGTTGTCGAAGACGACGAGGGTGTCGTAGAGGCGCTGAGCGCTCCGCACCTCGCTCCACGCGTGGATCTGCCCCGCCGAGCAATATTCATGGCCTCGCTGGCGAAGCTGCTCGCCATGTGCCTCCGACAGCCAGTCCCATAGCTGGGCCTCCGGCTGGATGAGCCTGCGCACAGGGAGCGTCGTGATGAATAGCCCGATGATCTGCTCTACCCCGGGCAGGTCGGGCGGCCGGCCCGAGCACGTGGCGCCGAAGACGACGTCGGTCTCGCCCCCGTACCGGCCGAGGAGCAGCGCCCACATCCCCTGGATCAAAATGTTCATGGTCACGCGGTGGCCACGGACCAGGCGCGTGAGCGCCGCCGTCGTCTCCGCCGAGAGCAACGCTCCTTGCTCCCCGTAGGGCTCCGCCGGCAGCGCGCGGAGGGCCTCGGCAGGCACGCCGAGCCGGTTGGGCCGCACGAAGCCCGCCAGCCTGCGTCGCCAGAATGCCTCGGTCTCGGCCATCTGCTGCTTCTCGAGCCACGCCAGGTAATGCCAGTAGAACCGCCGCGGCGGGAGCAGCGCCCGGCCCTGCTGCAACGCGAGGTAAAGACGCTGCACCTCGCTCAGGATGATCGAGACCGACCAGCCATCTGTGACAAGGTGATGGTGCGTCCAGACGAACCAGGCGCCGCCGCCGCGCGCGCGGAACAGCGCGAGACGCACGAGCGGGGCCTTGTTCAGAGGGAACCCGCGGAGCCGATCCTCGGCGAGGTAGCGCTGAAGCCGCTCCTCCACGGCGTCCTCGGGGAGGTCGCTCCAGTCTTCCTCGTGAACGGGAGCCCTCGCGGAGCGGAGGACGACCTGGCGTGGCTCCTCCAGGTCCATCCATGCGAAGCATGTCCGCAAGATCGGCTGCTCCGCGACGAGCTGCTGCCAGGCACGGAGAAAGACCTCTCGATCCACGGTGGGGCGCAGGTGCAAGACGCACTGCTCCACGCAGATCCCCGACTTCGGCGAAGAGAGCGCCTCGAGCAACATGCCCTTTTGCGTCGGTGAGAGGAAGTGAATACCTTCAATTCGATCTTGGTCCATGAGGGATCTCCCCGGAGCCTGGGCCGCAGGGCTCAGCAGCGCCCGCTCCCCGCCGCTTCGGCCGCCGCCCGCGAGAGCAGCGTCACGTGGCGCCCTAGCCCGGCGAGGCGCGGGTTTCTCGTCTCGCCACGCAAGTATCGCTCATGGAGACGCTGCGCGATCACCGCGACCTTGAAGAGCCCGAAGACATAGTAATACACTGCGCGCGCGAACGGCCGGCCGGTCCGCTGCTCGTAGCGCTCCACGAGCTGGCGCCGGGTCAGGCTGCCGGGGAGATACGTCGGGCCGACCGCCAGGAGGCGATGAGCCGGGTCGTCACGCTCTTGCCAGTAGGCCAGCGCGGTTCCGAGATCCATGCGCGGATCGCCGATGCTCCCCATCTCCCAGTCCAGCACGGCGACAACACGCGTGAGATCGCCGGGATCGAACATGAGGTTGTCGTACTTGTAGTCGTTGTGGATCATCGCCGCCGCGCCGTCGGGGGGAAGCTCTGCCTCCAGCCAGCGCGCGACGTCAGCCATGTCGACCTGGGAGCCCACCGCAGAACGCTTGTAGCGCAAGATCCATTCCCGCACCTGGCGTCCCGCGTAGCCCTCGGAGGCCGTCAGGCGGGTAAGACCAGCGGCCTCGCCGTCAATGCTGTGCAGGTGCGCCAACGTGTCGATGAACACCTCGGAGAGGCGGCGTGCCTCCGTGACGCCGAGCGCGAGCCCGGCGGGGAGCTGACGCCGCAAGACGAGACCTCGTCTCCGCTCCATGAGATAGAATGGCGCGCCGATCACCGAACGGTCATCGCAGCGGCAGATGGGGCGCGGCGCCAGCGGGTAGACCTCGCACAGCCGCGCGAGCACATCGTACTCCCGCATGACGTCACGCGCGCCACGCCCCTCGGCCGCGTCGGGAGCGCGGCGCAACACCATTTCACGCCCTCCCACCGTCACGAGGTAGGTCAGGTTGGAATAGCCGCCGTGAAACTGCGCGACCTCGATCGCCCCGCCCCGCCCCGGCGCGCTGGCGCGGAGCCACGCGGCGAGCGCAGCGACGTCGAGCCCCTCGCCGGGTCGCGGCTCTGCCGGTTCGTCCATCAGCGCGCTCATCGACGCTCGTCCTTGCGGAGCCCAGCGCCGGCGAGGATCCGCCTCGCGACGAGGGTCTTGTGGATCTCGTCCGGCCCGTCATAGATCCGCGCGCCGCGCTCCTGACGGTAGAAGAACGACAGTATGGTATCGTCAGTCATCCCCAGGGCGCCGTGCACCTGGAGCGCGCGATCCAGCACCTTCGCCATCACGTCCGCCACGTGGAACTTGACCAGCGACACGTCCGTCCGCGCCTCGTGTATCCCGCGGGTCTCGAGCTTCCATGCGGAATGCAGCACGAGCAGGCGCGCGGCGTCGATCTCGGCGCGGCTCTCGGCGATCCACGTCTGCACGATCTGGCGGCCCCCGAGCGGGTCGCCAGGGGCGAGCTCACGGCGCGCGGCGCGCTCACACATCATCGAGAACGCGCGCTCAGCGACGCCGATCCAGCGCATGCAGTGATGGATGCGCCCGGTGCCGAGGCGCGACTGGGTAATCAGGGCGCCAGCGCCGCGCGACCCGAGGAGGCTCTCGGCAGGGAGGCGACAGTCCTCGTAGACGATCTCGGCGTGGCTCGCCCAGCCGCTGCCGGTCTGCCCCATGATGGATAGGTTGCGGACGAGACGGTACCCCGGCGCGCTGGTCGGGACGATGAATACGCTCTGTCGAGCATGGGGCTCCGCGGCGGGATCGGTGATGGCGACGACGAGCGCGAACGCGGCGCCATCGGCGCCGGTGGAGAACCACTTACGGCCGTTCAACACCCACCCGCCGTCGCGAGGCGACGCGGTCGTATCCAGCCACAGAGGGTTCGAGCCAGGGTGCTCCGGCTCCGTGAGCGAGAAGCAGCTCCGGATCTCCCCTGCGAGGAGGGGGCGAAGCCACCTTTCCTGCTGCTCCGGAGTCCCATGCTCGATGAGGATTTCCATGTTCCCGGCGTCCGGAACCTGGCAGTTCAAGGCGTAATGCCCGAGAGGGCTTCGGCCGAGCTGCTCGCTGATGAGGGCAAAGCCGAGCACGCCGAGGTTCATGCCGCCGTGCTTCTCGGAGAGCTGCGGGAGCCAGAGCCCCCGCCTCCTGGCGTCAGCGCGCACGCGATCCAAGGCTCTCTCGATCTCGAGGAACGGTCTCGTCGCGAGATCGGCTTCGAGCGGGATGACCTGGGCGTCGATGAACCCACGGATCTCCTGCGAGAGATCGGCGATATGTCTGGGGATCGAGAACTCCATGGGGTCCACCTCGCAGGGAGCGCCGCGTCAAACGTCGTTCGCGTCGACGACGCCGATCTGCGCTATAAGCGATTTCATCTGCCGCTCGCTCAACGCGGCCTCCGCCGGCTCGGTGAGCTTCGGTGCAGCGGCGAAGGCTCGTAGCGAGCCTGCGATGTGCTGGCCGATCTCCGTGACCGCTGCCTCGTCGAAGCCTGGCTCCCGGTACGTCCAGTCGAGACGGAGGGCACCGGCGAACACCCCCGCAGTGAGGCTCAGCCGGTACCCCCCCAGCGTACGCGCGTCGGGGTCAGGAGCGATCGTCTCTCGCACCGGCAGGAAGAGGGCGTCATGATCGCCGCCCGCGTCGACGTTGCCCATGTAGAGGAAGCTCACCGCCGCGCGCGGCAGCGCCTGCAGCCGGGTCCTGATCTCGGGATCCGGGTCGATGCAGCGGAGCACGCCATAGCCGACGCCCCCACGCGGAACCTCGGCGAGCCGCGCGCGGATCACCGGAAGGGCCTCGCTCAGGTCGCGCGCGCGGCCGAGATCGATGAGGATCGGGAAGATGGCGGTGAACCAGCCGATCGTGCGAGAGACGTCGAGATCCTCCCCCGCGAGCGCGGCGTCACGCCCGAGCCCCTCCACGTCCACGAGATGCGCGGTTCGATTCGTCCGCGCGGCAAGCGCGAGGGCCAAGCTGGCGAGGCAGAGGTCACCCATGCTCACCCGCAAGCGCCGCGCTGCCTCGAGCAGGGCACGGGTCTCGGCCTCGGCGAGGACGAGCGAGGCGCTCGCTACCCTCGTCTCTGCCGGGAGAGGGCTATCGCCGGGCAGATCCTCGGCGCCCGCCCGACCCTGAGAGAGCCAGTAATCCAGCTCGTCGCGGAACGCCCCCGCGCGCGCCAACCGATCCACCTTCTCCGCCCAGCTCCGGAACGATGCCGTCGCGGCGGGGAGTTGAACCGGTTGGCCGAGCGTGAGCTGCAGGTAGGCGTGCTCCAGGTCCTGTACGAAGATCCGCAGGCTCATGATGTCCGCCACCAGGTGATGAACGACGAGGAGCAAGCGGCTTCCGCAGTCGCCCCCCAGCGAGAACAGGGCGGCACGAACGAGCGGTCCGTTCACTGGATCCAGCTCGCACCGCAGGCTCATGGCGGCGGCAGCGGCGGCGGCTTGGTGCACGGCGGGGGGGCTACCGCTGAGATCGATGTGATTGACACCGGCGAGGTGCGTCGCGCCGATCTGCGCTTGGGTCCACTCGCCGTCACGGCGGCGGAAGCGCAGTCGGAAGGCGTCGTGGTGATCCAAGACGCACTCCAGCGCACGCTCGATGCGCTCCTGCACCAGCTCGGCGGGACTCTCCAGCACGACGGTGAGATCGAAATGGCGGGCATCGTCGATGCCCTGAGCGAAAAACGCGCGCTGGATGGGCGTGAGCGGGACCGGTCCTGGCTCCCGCTTCGCTGGCGTCCGGCGGGCGGGAGAGAGCTCGAGCGTCGGCGCCAGCGCAGCGATTGTGTCGAGCTCGAACAGCTTCCGCGAATCCAGCCTCATGCCTCGTTCGTGGGCCCGCGCGACCATCTGCACGAACGTGAGCGAGTCAGCCCCGAGCTCGAAGAAATTGTCGCGAACGCCGATGTCGGCGAAGCCGAGGAGCTCACCGAGGATGTCCGCGAGCGCGCGTTCAAGGGGGCTCTTCGGCGCGACGTACTCGCTGGTCAGCGCGGGGCGGGGCTGGCGCGCGTTCCGGCCTGCGGGCCGCTTCTCGGTAGGCGCGATCAGCGCGGCCACGGAGAGGGCTTCCCGGGTTCGCTGGAGGAGGCCATCGAAGTCGCGGGTGGACACGATCACCTGAGGCCGAGGGCTCGCCAGGATACGACGGAAGACCTCGATCCCTTCGCCGGGCGTCATGCCGCCGCGAACCAGGTCCGCTGGGAGGTAGCGCGACACATCCGACGCGTCGACGCCCATTCCGAGCTTACCCCAGCCGTCCCACGCCACGGAGATCGCCGTATGCCCATGGACCCTGCACAGCCGCACCGCGAGCGCGTCGAGCGCGATGTTGGCTGCGCAATAGTCGACGCTTCCAGGGGGGCCCATGTAAGCCTGACTCGAGGAGCAGAGCACGATGAAGTCGAGAGCGTCACCGCCGAAGACGGTCTCGATGACGTGCCCTCCCCGCACCTTGGGTGCCAGGACGCGCTCGGCGGCCTCCCGTGTCTTCGTGTGAATGAGCCCATCGGGCGGGAGCCCGGCCGCATGGATCACGCCGTGAATCGCGCCGAACCGCCCCTGCGCGCGCCGCCGCACCTCACGCATCGAAGCCTCGTCGGCCACGTCTGCGCGCAGCACGAGCACCTCCGCGCCGGACGCCTGGAGCGCCCGGAGCGCGCGGATCTGCTCTCGCGTGCGTTCTGGAGCTCCCGAGCCGCCGCTGCTCGCCAGCAGACCGTCCCAGCGCTCCTCCGGCGGGAAGTCCGAGCGGCCCACCAGCACGAGCTTGGCGGCCGCGGCGCGCGCGAGGTACCCAGCCAGCACGAGCCCTATACCGCCGAGGCCGCCCGTGATGAGATAGACGCCTTGTCGTCGGAGGAGCGGCGGTTCGCCAGCGGGCGGCTCGAACGAGACCTGCTCGAACGCCTGGACCCAGCGGTGCTCGCCGCGGTAGGCGACCAGGAGATCGGACGGCACGTCCTCCATCTCCGCGAGGAGCTGGGCGACCCCTCGGCCTCCGGCGGGATCGACGTCGATGTTGCGGCACAGGATGCCCGGGTACTCCTGGTTGATCACGCGGACCGGGCCGAGCACGGTGGCGTCGTGGGGGCGCGGGCGCTCTGCACCCGTGACGTCATGGAGCCCGCTCGTCACGACGAAGAACGGGGTTTGCGATTCGCCCGCTCCCGCGCCGAGAGAGGACAGGACGAGCCGCTCGCCGAGCGCCTGTGCGAGGCCGAGCAGCTCGTGGAAGAGCTCGGCCTCCGCGGGCCCGCGCTCTTCGAGCCCGGCGCCAAAATGAAGGACGGCTCGGCGTGAGCGGCTGGCGAACTGTGTCTCGTCGAGGAGACGGATGTAGTCGCTAGGACGCGCGGGATCGAGCGTGTAGGCATGCTCTTCGAGCTTCGCGAACTGCCCGCCTCGCGCCACGACCACCACGTCGTCACCGGACGCGCGCAAGCGCGTGACGACGTCCTGTCCCATGCCGCGCTCGCCGCCGAAGACGAGCCAGGAGCGCCCGCTCGCCCGCGGCGTTCGCCGGCCCGAGCGCGCCAGGGTGGAGATCGATTGCTTCCACACGGGGACGTAGAACCAACGAGCGATGTCGGCCTCCGGCGCGAGCGTGCTCGCCTTGGAGCCCCACGCCGAAGGCTCGATCCAGTAGCGACGACGCTCGAAGGGATAGGTAGGAAGCGCGCTGCGGCGGCGATGCTCGCCGGCGAACAGCCCGCTCCAGTCGATCGAGAGCCCCGCGAGCCACAGCCGCCCCAGCGCGCCGAGAAGGAAGCTCTGATCCGAGCTGGGATCGCGCGGCCGCCTCAGGAGGGACACGGCGCGCAGCCGATCGCCGCCACGAGCGCTCCGCTCCAGCCATGGCGCCAACGTTCGCCCCGGTCCGACCTCGATCAGCACGCGCCGCTCGTCCGAGAGCATCTCCGCCATCCCTTCCGCGAAGCGGACAGTCTGCCGGAGGTGATCCGCCCAGTAGCGCGGGCTGGTGGCCTCTTCCGCTGTCATCCATCGTCCGGTGACGTTCGACAGGACAGGGATCGTGGGAGGATGGAGGCTGACCCCCGCGACAACATCGGCCAGGCGATCGACAGCGGGCGCCATCATGCGGGAGTGAAACGCGTGGGACGTCGCGAGGCGCGTGCTGCTGATGCCGCCTTCCGCGAGGCGACGCGCGAGGGCCTCGATCGCGGGCGTCTCGCCCGCCACCACGCAGTCGGACGGTCCGAGGACGGCCGCGAGGCACAGATCGTCGCCGATCACCGCGCGCGTTTCCCGCTCCGACAGGCGGATCGCGAGCATCGACCCCTCCGGGAGCTCCCCCACGAGGCGACCCCGCGCGACCACGATCTTTAGCGCATCCTCCAGCGTGAACACGCCGGCCAGACACGCAGCGACGTACTCGCCGATGCTGTACCCGATCATCACCTGCGGGTGGATCCCCCAGGCCATCAAGGTCCGCGCGAGCGCGTACTCGATCACGAAGAGCGCGGGTTGCGCGAGCTCGGTCCGGTCGAGCGTCCGCCTCGGCTCTGCGCTGTCCGCGCGCGGATAGAGCGCGCCGACCAGATCGAACGCGGGGTGACGACGCATCAGGATGTCCGCAGCGTGGTCGACGTGGGCGCGGAACACAGCTTCTCGCTCGTAGAGCTCGCGCGCCATGCCCTCGTACTGGGAGCCTTGCCCGGAGAACACGAACGCCGGGACACGCTCCCTGGCGACGACGTCCGACCCGATCGACTGACGCGGATCTGCTGTGCTCAGCGCGGCCGCGGCGTCGGCCGGATCGTGGCACACGAACGCGCTGCGGTGAGCGAAGGCCTTGCGGCCTGTGCTCAGCGTGAAGGCGACGTCGGCGAGGTTGACGCTCGGGTCTCGCCGGAGGTGGTCGGCGAGGTTCGCAGTCACCTTCTTCAGCGCGTCGCTCGTCTCCGCAGACAGGACCAGGAGCTGAGACGGCCTGGACGGCCCTGATGCCGGGAGCTCGGGCGCTTCCTCCAACACCACGTGCGCGTTGGTCCCTCCGATACCGAACGAGCTCACGCCCGCGCGGCGTGGCGCGGCGCCTGCGTCCCACGGAGAGAGGGCGGTGTTCACGTAGAACGGGCTGCCAGCAAAATCGATCTCGGGGTTGGGTGACTCGAAATGGAGGCTCGCGGGCAACAGCCTGTGGCGTAATGCCAGGACGACCTTGATCAGCCCTGCAATGCCCGCGGCCGCATCCAGATGGCCGATGCTCGTCTTCAGCGATCCTATGGCGCAGGAGCCGCGCCTGCTCGTCGTGGCGCCAAACGCGCGCGTCAGCGCCGCGATCTCGATGGGATCACCGAGGGGCGTGCCTGTCCCGTGGGCCTCGATGTAGGTGATGTCATCGGGCTGGACGCCAGCGGCCGCCTGGGCCTCGGCGATCACCTCGGACTGCGCGGCTACGCTCGGCGCCGTATAGCCGATCTTCTGAGCGCCGTCGTTGTTGACGGCGGCCCCCCTGATGACGGCGAGGACGACGTCGCCGTCGGCGAGGGCCTCTTCCAAGCGCTTGAGCAGGACGACCCCCACGCCGCTGCCGGGCACCGTTCCGCGCGCTCGCGCGTCGAACGCCCGGCAGTGCCCGTCGGGGGACAGGATTCCGCCCTCCTGGAACACGTAACCTCGTTCCGGGAACACGCCGATCCTGACGCCGCCGGCGAGCGCCATATCACACTGGTACGTGGCGAGCGCGTGGACCGCGAGCTGCACGGCGACCAGCGATGACGAGCAGGCCGTGCCCACGTACATGGCGGGCCCCTTGAGGTCGAGCTTGTAGGAGACCCGTGTGGCGAGGAACGCGGGGTCGTTGCCGAGCATGATCGGCAACTCGCCCGCTGTGTGGACGACGGAGGGCGTCATCGCGATGTTCTTCATCAGGTAGTCGCTCGGGCCCGTGCCCGCATAGACGCCGATGCGACCGGGATACGAGGCGGGGTTGTAGCCGGCGCTCTCGATCGCCTCCCACGCGCTCTCGAGAAAGAGCCGATGCTGCGGGTCCATGAGCTCGGCCTCGCGCGGCGAGACGCCGAAGAACTCCGCGGCGAACCTGTCGATGTCGTCAAGCGCGCCGGCTGCGCGGACGACGCGCGGACTTCCCTCGCCGGCCGCTCCGCCGCCGTCGAAGAACCTGATCGATTCCACGCCGTCGCGGAGGTTGGTCCAGAACTGGTCGAGATCAGCAGCGCCGGGGAATCGCCCAGCCATGCCGATGATCGCGACGCAACCCACAGGCAAGTCACTCATTCAGCGCCTCCTTCCTTTCTCCCGCCGGAGGCGCTCGAGCACTTCCCGGCCCCTGTCGACCCTCTCCTCGATCGCTTCGAAGCGCGCCGGCTGCGGCGGAGCGCTCTCCAGGTGCTCGGCGAGACGGCTCACGGTAGAAAACTGGAAGAGATCCACCAGCTTGAGCTCGTGCCCGAGGCTCCGGAGCTGTGCGTGCATGCGAACCAACAGCAGAGAGTGCCCGCCCAGATCGAAGAAGTTGTCGTGGATGCCGATCCGCTCGATCTGCAGGAGGCTGGCCCAGACGCTCGCGATCTGCTCTTCGGTCCGTGTGCGGGGCGGCGCATAGGCCTCGCTTTGCTCGGGGCGCGCTGCCTCGGGCGCCGGCAGGGCCTTGCGGTCGACCTTGCCGTTGAACGACAGCGGCAGGGCGTCGATCCACATGAAATTGGCCGGAATCATGTAATCCGGCAGCTCGCCCTGCAGGTGATTGCGCAGCTCGGCCACGCTCGGCTGCGCCGCGTCACGCGCCACCAGGTACGCAACGAGGCGCTTGTCTCCAGGCGCGTAGTCGCGCGCCATCACCGCCGCGTCACGAATGGCGGGGTGCTGCTTCAGCACACTTTCGACCTCGCCGAGCTCGATCCGGTACCCTCGGATCTTTACCTGATGATCGATTCGCCCCAGGTACTCCAGGCTGCCGTCCGGTAACCACCGGCAAAGGTCGCCCGACTTGTAAAGACGGCCGCCGGCGTCTCCACAGAAGGGGTCAGGAACGAACCTGTCCAAGCTCAGCTCGGGGCGGTTCAGGTACCCGCGAGCCACGCCGGCGCCGCCGACATAGAGCTCACCTGGGACTCCGATGGGCAAGAGAGCGCGGTCCTGGTCGAGCACATACACGCTGAGATCGGGGATTGGACGTCCGATGGGGCTCACCGATGCGCCGTCGACGTCCTCTGCGACCAGCGGCCGGTAGGTGACGAACACGGTGGTCTCCGTGATCCCGTACATGTTCACGAGCTCAGGGGCGTGGTCACCGTGGCGCTTGAACCAGGGTCGCAGGCTCTCGAGATCGAGCGCCTCGCCAGCCAGGATGACCAGGCGAAGGGCCAGTCCGGCGTCCCCTCCGCCAGCCGCTGCGTCCGCGGTCACAATCTGCCGGAAGGCAGACGGGGTCTGGTTGAGCACGGTGACCTTCTCTTCGCGGAGAAGCCGGTGGAAGACCTCCGGAGATTTGGTGACCTCGAACGACACGACGAGGAGCCGGCCGCCATACAGCAGAGCGCCCCAGATCTCCCAGACAGAGAAGTCAAACGACGAGGAATGGTACAGCGTCCATACATCCCGTTCGTCGAA
Source organism: Sorangium sp. So ce176 (assembly GCF_051519835.1). NCBI lineage: Bacteria > Pseudomonadati > Myxococcota > Polyangiales > Polyangiaceae > Sorangium > Sorangium sp. So ce176. The sequence goes on along the minus strand of NZ_CP150371.1, from coordinate 4,170,616 downwards.
GTGGAACCACGCCTCCGTCGCATGGAACAGCCGTGTAACGTTCGCATGGGTGACCAGCGTGCCCTTCGGCTTGCCAGTCGAGCCCGAGGTGTAGATCACGTAAGCGAGGTGTTCGGGCGTCACCCCGCTCGTCGGGTTGGTGCTCCTCTGCCCTGTGATCTCCGGCCCCATCGCGTCGATGCACAGCGTGTGGCTGTCATGCTCCGGGAGCCTCGACAGGAGCGCTCGCTGCGTGAGCAGCACGGCTGGCCGAGCGTCCGTCAGCATGAACGCGATCCGGTCCTTCGGATAGGCGGGATCGAGGGGCACGTAGGCGCCGCCGGCCTTCAAGATGGCGATGATCCCGATGAGCAGCTCGAGCGAACGCTCGACACACAGCCCGACGAGCACCTCGGGCCCGACGCCGAGAGAGCGGAGGTGGTGAGCGAGCTGGTTGGCGCGCTCGTTGAGCTCGCGGTAGGTGAGCTGCTGCTGCTCGAACACCACCGCGACGGCGCTGGGCGTCCGCTCCACCTGCGCCTCGAAGAGTTCGTGAACGCAACGGTCGATGGGATAGCTCACGTTGGCGCCGGCCCAGGCGCTGAGCTGCGTTCGCTCCTCCTTCGTGAGCATTGAAATCTGCGAAGCCGGCCGCTCGGGCTCCGCCACGAGGTTCTCCAGGAGAGACTGGAAGTGGCCGGTCAGCCGCTCGATCGCGGCGGCGTCGAACCGCTCCGCGGCGTACATGATCTGCAGCGCCATTTCCCGCCCGGGCTTCACGACCACGGTGAGGGGGTAGTTGGTCTGCTCTATCGGCCGCACGTCGGTGATCTCCAGCGCAGGGTGCCCCTCCCGCAGCATCTGGTCGATGGGGTGGTTCTCGACGACGAGCACGCTCTCGAAGAGGTCCTTTTGCCTTGGGAGCGAGCTCCAGCGCTGCACCTGAGCGAGCGGGCTGTGCTCGTAAGGAAGCTGCTCGGTCTGCCGCGCTTGGAGCTCTTGCAGCCAGGACACGACAGGCTGCTCGGACGCGAGCTGGACGCGCACGGGGATGGTGTTGATGAACAGCCCTACCATGGCATCGATGCCGTCGACGCCCGTCGAGCGTCCCGACACTGTCGCGCCGAAGAGCACGTCGCTCTCTCCGCTGTAGCGGCTCAAGAGCAGCGCCCAGGCGCCGCGGACCAGGGTGCTCAGCGTCAGGCCGTGCTTGCGGGCAAAGCGCTCAAGCGCTGATTGGCCCGCGGCAGTCAGCCGCCGCTCATGATGCGGCGGCGCCGAGCCCGCGGGCGGCGCCGCGCCGCGGGGCCGGTCCAGCGGGATCGGTGTCGGCGCCGAGAAGCCCTGGAGCGCGCGGCGCCAGAACGATTCGACGTCCGCTCTGGCCTGCTGCTTCAGCCAGGCGATGTGGTCGCGGAACGGCCGCCGGCTCGGCATCGCGGCGGGTCGCCCGTCACGAGCCGCTTCGTAGAGCTGCAGCATCTCGGTGAACAGGAGCGGCAGCGACCAGCCGTCCAGGATCACATGATGGAAGGTCCAGATGCACTGATAGGCCTCCTCCGTCAGCCGGATGAGCGTGAACCGCATCAGCGGCGCCACGCTGGCATCGAAGCCCTTGGCGCGGTCTTCCGCGAGCCACGTGGACGTCCTTTCCTGCTGCTCGCTCTCCGGGACACCACGCCAATCGAGCTCGACCCACGGCAGCCGGACGCCGCCGCGCACCACCTGCAGGAGCTCGTCGGCCCCCTCCCACACGAACGCCGTGCGCAGGACGGCGTGCCTGGCGACGAGCGTCTGCAGGGCCTCCTTGAAGGCCGAGACAACGAGCGCCTGTGGGATCTTGAAGGCGACCTGCTCGACGTACACGCCAGAGGCCGGGTCCCGGAGAGCATGGAAGAGCATGCCCTCTTGCATCGGCGAGAGTGGATAGGCATCCTCGACGTCCCTCGCCGCCCTCCCGACGCCCACGAGGCGATCCACGGCGGCCTGGGTCAGCTGCACGAGGGGAAAGTCCGATGGAGTGCGGCCGCCCGCTTCCGCTGCACGGCAGTGGTCCATCAGCGTCCTGAGCGACGTCAGGAACGCCTGCGCGAGGCGGTCGATCGTGGACCTCCGGTGTAAGCCCTCGCTGTACGTCCACGCGATCTGCAGGCGCCCCTCGGCGACCAAGGCGTTGATCTCGATCGCATGCGTCCGGGCGCCGCGCGGGCTGCAAGCTGGCCCGGTCGACTCGGTGGCGCGCTCGAACAGGGGGGATTCCGCGAAGCTCTGGTCGAGCTGCCCCAGGTAGTTGAAGAGCACCTCGGCGCGCGGGAGCGCCTGGTACTTGGCAGAGACCGAGGGGACCTCGTTCAGGTACCGCAGCGCCCCGAAGCCCACGCCTCGGCCGGGGATGCTGCGCAGCTGCTCTTTGACCGCCTTGAGCACCTCCCCAGGTCCGCCCGCAGGCGCTCGTAGCTCGACGGGAAACAGCGCCGTGAACCAGCCGATCGTGCGTGACAGATCGAGGCCACCGCCGATGTCCTCCCGCCCGTGCCCCTCCAGGTCGAGCCGCAGCGCGCGCGCCCCCGTCCACTCGCCAAACGCTTCCAGCAGCGCGGTGAGCAGGACGTCATTGATCTGCGTCCGGTAGACCGCCGGAACGTCTCGCAGGAGCGCACGGGTCTCTTCGACGCCGAGCGCCACCTCGACCGTTCGTGCCGAGGCGACGGTGTTGTCTCCCTCCTCGACGTCACGCGGGAGTCGTACAGGTGAGCTCGGCGCCAGCCAGCACGAGCTCTCGCTCTGCACCGCTTCCGACTGCGCATACGCCGTGAGCCGCTCGGCCCACGCCTGGAAGGACGTCGTCTTCGGCGGGAGCCGGATCGGCTCCCCCGCGCGCGCCTGCGCATACGACGTCTGCAGGTCTTCGAGCAGGATACGCCACGAGACCCCGTCGACAACGAGGTGGTGAATCACCAGGAGGAGCCTTCCGCGCTGCCCCGCGCCGAGGTGTATGAGCACCGCGCGCATCAGCGGACCCTGCGCGAGGCTCAGGCTTGCTTGCGCCTCTGCCGCAGCGGCTTCGAGCGCGTGCGCCTTCGCCGGCGCAGGCACAGCCGAGAGATCGACGACGCTCACCGTGGCGGCCGCATCGAGCGCGCCGCTGACCTGACGCACGCTCCCGCCCTCGGCCACGAACCGCATCCGCAGCGCATCGTGGTGCCGCACGAGCGCCTGCACGGCCTGCTCGAGGCACCCCGGCTCCAGCGGCTCGCGGAGCTCGAGCAGCACCGCCTGATTGAAGTGATCCGGCTCCGGCTGCTGCTGCTCGAAGAACCAGCGCTGAATCGGCGTCAGCGCGACCGGACCGGTGACGGGCCCCTGCTCGGCCTGCGCCCCGACCACGGTGGTGGCCTGCGCCGCCAGCGACGCGACGGTCTGGTATTCGAAGACCTGCTGGATCGACAGCCCGAGCCCCGCCCGTCGGGCTCCACTTGCCACCTGCACGGCAAGGATCGAGTCGCCGCCCAGCGTGAAGAAGTTGTCGTGAATACCCACCCGATCGATCCTGAGCACGTGGCTCCAGACGCCAGCGAGCAGCTCTTCCGCGTGGGTACGTGGTGGCGTGTACGTACGGCTTTGCTCCGGATGTGCCATGTCGGGCGCCGGCAAGGCCTTGCGGTCGACCTTGCCGCTAGGCGACAGCGGCAAGGTGTCGAGCCACATGAATCCAGTCGGGACCATGTACTCCGGCAGAGCGCGCTGCAAAAGCTCCCGCAGCTCGTCGACGTCCGGTCGGATCGCATCGCGCGCCACGAGGTACGCCACGAGCCGCTTGGTCCCGGGCGTGTCCTCGCGCGCGAGCACCACCGCACCCTGGACCGATGGATGCTGCGCCAGCACGCTCTCGATCTCGCCGAGCTCGATCCGGTAGCCGCGGATCTTCACCTGGTGATCGATGCGGCCCAGGTATTCGATGTTGCCATCTGGAAGCCACCGGCACAGATCGCCGGTCTTGTACATGCGCGCACACGGGTCGGCGTTGAAAGGGTCCGCTATGAACCTCTCCGCCGTCAACTCGGGGCGGTTCAGGTACCCGCGCGCCACCCCGACCCCGCCGATGTACAGCTCTCCCGGGACGCCTACCGGCGCGGGTGACGCGTGCGCGTCCATCACGTAGAGCTGCGTGTTCGCGATAGGCCGACCGATGGGAACAACTCCGCGCGCGTCGTCGCGCTGGCACTTCCAGAATGAGACCTCGATCGATGCCTCTGTCGGGCCGTAGAGGTTGTACAGCTCCGCTTGACTGCGCTCGAAGAACCGCGTCATGAGCTCATAAGACAGCGCCTCGCCACTGCAGATGACCCGCTTGAGCGAGCCACATCGGCCAGCGCTCAGCTCCTCCATGAACGCATGGAGCATCGATGGGACAAAATGCACCGCCGTGACGCGCTGCGCTTCTATGATCCGAGCAAGGTAGGCGCTATCTCGGTGCCCCCCTGGCCGGGCTACCACGAGCCGCGCTCCGGTCAAAAGCGGCCAGAAGAACTCCCATATCGACACATCGAAGCTGTGCGGCGTCTTCTGCAATACCGCGTCTCCCGGCCCCAGGGTGAACGCGTCCTGCATCCACAGCAGGCGATTTCTCAGGCCCCCGTGCGTGTTCATTACCCCCTTCGGGCGGCCCGTCGAGCCTGACGTGTATATCACGTACGCCAGCGTTGACTCCGTCGCTCCGCTCGCGGGATCGTCCTCTCGCCCCTCCGCGGGCTCCGCATCCAGGCACACCACCGTGGCTCTGGAGCCCGACACATGCTCTACCAGGTGCGTCTGCGTGAGCAGCACCGGCGCTCCGGCGTCCGCTATCATGAACCGCAGCCGCTCTTCCGGATAGCTCGGATCGAGCGGCACGTACGCCCCTCCGGCCTTCATCACCCCGAGCAGCCCCACCACCAGCTCCACCGATCGCTCCGCGCACACGCCCACCAGCGTCTCCGGCCCAACCCCGAGGGCACGCAGTCGATGTGCCAGCCGGTTCGCCCGAGCGTTCAGCGCCCGGTATGTCAGATGCTGCTCCTCGAACACCACCGCTTCGGCTTCTGGGGTCCGCTCCACCTGCGCCTCGAAGAGCTCGTGAACGCAACGACCGCTGGGGTACTTGACGTTGGCGCCGGCCCAGGCGCCGAGCTGCGTTCGCTCCTCTTTCGTGAGCATTGAAATCTGCGAAGCCGGCCGCTCGGGCTCTGCCACGAGGTTCTCCAGGAGAGACTGAAAGTGGCCGGTCATCCGCTCGATCGCAGCCGCGTCGAACCGCTCCGCGGCATAGATGATCTGCAGCGCCATTTCCCGCCCGGGCTTCACGACCATGGTGAGGGGGTAGTTGGTCTGCTCGATCGGGCGGACGTCGGTGATCTCCAGCGCAGGGTGGCCCTCCCGCAGCATCTGGTCGACGGGGTAGTTCTCGACGACGAGCACGCTCTCGAACAGGTCCTCTTGCCATGGGACAGCGCTCCAGCGCCGCACCTGAGCGAGCGGGCTGTGCTCGTAAGGAAGCTGCTCGGTCTGCCGCGCTTGGAGCTCTTGCAGCCAGGGCACGACAGGCTGCTCGGACGTGATCTGCACGCGCACGGGGATGGTGTTGATGAACAGCCCTACCATGGCGTCGATGCCGTCGATGCCCGCCGAGCGTCCCGACACTGTCGCGCCGAAGAGCACGTCGCTCTCTCCGCTGTAGCGGCTCAAGAGCAGCGCCCAGGCGCCGCGGACCAGGGTGCTCAGCGTCAGGCCGTGCTTGCGGGCGAAGCGCTCAAGCGCCGATTGGCCCGCGGCGGTCAGCCGCCGCTCGTGCTGCGGCGGCGCCGAGCCGGCGGGCGGCGCCGCGCCGCGGGGCCGGTCCAACGGTATCGGTGTCGGCGCCGAGAAGCCCTGGAGCGCGCGGCGCCAGAACGATTCGACGTCCGCTCTGGCCTGCTGCTTCAGCCAGGCGATGTGGTCGCGGAACGGCCGCCGGCTCGGCATCGCGGCGGGTCGCCCGTCACGAGCCGCTTCGTAGAGCTGCAGCACCTCGGTGAACAGGAGCGGCAGCGACCAGCCGTCCAGGATCACATGATGGAAGGTCCAGATGCACTGATAGGCCTCCTCCGTCAGCCGGATGAGCGTGAACCGCATCAGCGGCGCCACGCTGGCATCGAAGCCCTTGGCGCGGTCTTCCGCGAGCCACGTGGACGTCCTTTCCTGCTGCTCGCTCTCCGGGACACCACGCCAATCGAGCTCGACCCACGGCAGCGGGACGCCGCTGCGCACCACCTGCAGGAGCTCGTCGGCCCCCTCCCACACGAACGCCGTGCGCAGGACGGCGTGCCTGGCGACGAGCGTCTGCAGGGCCTCCTTGAAGGCCGAGACAACGAGCGACTTTGGGATCTTGAAGGCGACCTGCTCGACGTACACGCCAGAGGCCGGGTCACGGAGAGCATGGAAGAGCATGCCCTCTTGCATCGGCGAGAGGGGATAGGCATCCTCGACGTCCCTCGCCGCCCTCCCGACGCCCACGAGGCGATCCACGGCGGCCTGGGTCAGCTGCACGAGGGGAAAGTCCGATGGAGTGCGGCCGCCCGCTTCCGCTGCACGGCAGTGGGCCATCAGCGTCCTGAGGGACGTCAGAAACGCCTGCGCGAGGCGGTCGATCGTGGACCTCCGGTGTAGGCTCTCGCTGTACGTCCACGCGATCTGCAGGCGCCCCTCGGCGACCAAGGCGTTGATCTCGATCGCATGCGTCCGAGCGCCGCGCAGGCTGCAAGCTGGCCCGGTCGACTCGGTGGCGCGTTCGAACAGGGGGGATTCCGCGAAGCTCTGGTCGAGCTGCCCCAGGTAGTTGAAGAGCACCTCGGCGCGCGGGAGCGCCTGGTACTTGGCAGCGACCGAGGGGTCCTCGTTCAGGTACCGCAGCGCCCCGAAGCCCACGCCTCGGCCGGGGATGCTGCGCAGCTGCTCTTTGACCGCCTTGAGCACCTCCCCAGGTCCGCCCGCAGGCGCCCGCAGCTCGACGGGAAACAGCGCCGTGAACCAGCCGATCGTGCGTGACAGATCGAGGCCACCGCCGATGTCCTCCCGCCCGTGCCCCTCCAGGTCGAGCCGCAGCGCGCGCGCCCCCGTCCACTCGCCAAACGCTTCCAGCAGCGCGGTGAGCAGGACGTCATTGATCTGCGTCCGGTAGACCGCCGGAACGTCTCGCAGGAGCGCACGGGTCTCTTCGACGCCGAGCGCCACCTCGACCGTTCGTGCCGAGGCGACGGTGTTGTCTCCCTCCTCGACGTCACGCGGGAGTCGTACAGGTGAGCTCGGCGCCAGCCAGAACGAGCTCTCGCTCTGCACCGCTTCCGACTGCGCATACGCCGTGAGCCGCTCGGCCCACGCCTGGAAGGACGTCGTCTTCGGCGGGAGCCGGATCGGCTCCCCCGCGCGCGCCTGCGCATACGACGTCTGCAGGTCCTCGAGCAGGATACGCCACGAGACCCCGTCGACAACGAGGTGGTGAATCACCAGGAGGAGCCTTCCCCGCTGCCCCGCGCCGAGGTGTATCAGCACCGCGCGCATCAGCGGACCCTGCGCGAGGCTCAGGCTTGCTTGCGCCTCTGCCGCAGCGGCTTCGAGCGCGTGCGCCTTGCCCGGCGCAGGCACAGCCGAGACATCGACGACGCTCACCGCGGCGGCCTCATCGAGCGCGCCGCTGACCTGACGCACGCTCCCGCCCTCGGCCACGAACCGCATCCGCAGCGCATCGTGGTGCCGCACGAGCGCCTGCACGGCCTGCTCGAGGCACCCCGGCTCCAGCGGCTCGCGGAGCTCGAGCAGCACCGCCTGATTGAAGTGATCCGGCTCCGGCTGCTGCTGCTCGAAGAACCAGCGCTGAATCGGCGTCAGCGCGACCGGACCGGTGACGGGCCCCTGCTCGGCCTGCGCCGCGACCACGGTGGTGGCCTGCGCCGCAAGCGACGCGACGGTCTGGTACTCGAAGATCTGCCGGACCGACAGCCCGAGCCCTGCCTGTCGGGCTCTACTTACCATCTGCACGGCAAGGATCGAGTCGCCGCCCAGCGTGAAGAAGTTGTCGTGGATACCGATCCGCTCGATCTGCAGGAGGCTGGCCCAGACGCTCGCGATCTGCTCCTCGGTCCGTGTGCGGGGCGGCGCATAGGCCGCGCTTTGCTCGGGGCGCGCCACCTCGGGCGCCGGCAGGGCCTTGCGGTCGACCTTGCCGTTGAACGACAGCGGCAGGGCGTCGAGCCACATGAATCCAGCCGGAATCATGTAATCCGGCAGCTCGCCCTGCAGGTGATTGCGCAGCTCGGCCACGCTCGGCTGCGCCGCGTCGCGCGCCACCAGGTACGCAACGAGGCGCTTGTCTCCAGGCGCGTAGTCGCGCGCCATCACCGCCGCGTCATGGATGGCGGGGTGCTGCTTCAGTACACTTTCGACCTCGCCGAGCTCGATCCGGTACCCTCGAATCTTTACCTGATGATCGATTCGTCCCAGGTACTCCAGGCTGCCGTCCGGCAACCATCGGCAAAGGTCGCCCGTCTTGTAAAGACGGCCGCCGGCGTCGCCACGGAAGGGGTCGGTAACGAACCTCTCCGCCGTCAACTCGGGGCGGTTCAGGTACCCGCGAGCCACGCCGGCGCCGCCGACATAGAGCTCACCTGGGACTCCGATGGGCAAGAGAGCGCGGTTCTGGTCGAGCACGTACACGCTGAGATCCGGGATTGGACGCCCGATGGGGCTCACCGAGGCGCCGTCGACGTCCTCTGCGACCAGCGGCCGGTAGGTGACGAGCACGGTGGTCTCCGTGATCCCGTACATGTTCACGAGCTCAGGTGTGCGGTCACCGTGGCGCTTGAACCAGGGTCGCAGGCTCTCGAGATCGAGCGCCTCGCCAGACAAGATGACCAGCCGGAGAGCCAATCCGGCGTCCTCTCCGCCAGCCGCTGCGTCCGCGGTCACAATCTGCCGGAAAGCAGACGGCGTCTGGTTGAGCACGGTGACCTTCTCTTCGCGGAGAAGCCGGTGGAAGACCTCCGGAGATCTGGTGACCTCGAACGACACGACGAGGAGCCGGCCGCCATACAGCAGAGCGCCCCAGATCTCCCAGACAGAGAAGTCAAACGACGAGGAATGGTACAGAGTCCACACATCCCGTTCGTCAAAGTGGAACCACGCCTCGGTCGCCTGGAACAGCCGGGTCACGTTCGCATGGGTGACCAGCGCGCCCTTCGGCTTGCCGGTCGAGCCCGAGGTGTAGATCACGTAAGCGAGGTGTTCGGGCGTCACTCCGCTCGTCGGGTTGGTGCTCCTCTGCCCTGCGATCTCCGGCCCCATCGCGTCGATGCACAGCGTGTGGCTGTCGTGCTCCGGGAGCCTCGACAGGAGCGCTCGCTGCGTGAGCAGCACGGCTGGCCGAGCGTCCGTCAGCGTGAACGCGATCCGGTCCTTCGGATAGGCGGGATCGAGGGGCACGTAGGCGCCGCCGGCCTTCAAGATGGCGATGATCCCGATGAGCAGCTCGAGCGAACGCTCCACACACAGCCCGACGAGCACCTCGGGCCCGACGCCGAGAGAGCGGAGGTGGTGAGCGAGCTGGTTGGCGCGCTCGTTGAGCTCGCTGTACGTCAGCCGCTGCCCTTCGAACACCACCGCGACCGCGCTGGGCGTCCGCTCGACCTGCGCTTCGAAGAGCTCGTGAACGAGCTTGTCGGCTCCGTAGTCTGCCGCCGTGTCGCTCCACGCGTTGAGCTGCGATAGCTCCGCGGTCGTGAGCATCGGCAGCTCGCCGATACGCCGCGCTGGATCGGCGACGACGCCCCGCACGAGCTCCTCGAAGCTCCCCGCCATCCGCTGGATCGTCGCGACGTCGAACAGATCCGTGTTGAACTCCCAGACGCCCGAGAGCCCCCGGTCGACCTCCTCCAGGATGAGGGACAGGTCGAACCGCGCCATGCCGCTGTCGAGCTCCAGCGGCGTCACCGTGAGCCCGCGCAGCTCGAGCTTCGGCAGGCGCACGTTGTGAAGCGCGAACAGGACCTGAACGAGCGGATGGTAGCTCAACGTCCGATTCGCCTGGGTCTCGTCGACCAACCTCGCAAACGCCACCTCCTGGTCATCGAAGGCGTCGGTGGCGACGCGACGGACGCGCTCGAGCACCTCATCGAAGCTCGGATCGCCGGCGAGGCGCGTACGCAGCGGAAGTATGTTGATGAAGAGGCCCAGTATCGACTCGGTCTCAGGCCGCGTCCGGTTCGCGACCGGAGAGCCCACGAGGATGTCATCCTGGCCGGAGCGCCGCGCGAGCAACACCTTGAAGACGGCGAGCAGCGTCATGTAGAGCGTGGCGCCATGTCGGCGCCCGAGCGCCCTGAGCTTCTCCGTCACCTCCGCGCTAAGGTGGAATCGCACGCTCCCCCCGCGGAATCCCTGGACCGCGGGGCGCGGCTGGCCCGGGGTCAGATCGAGCAACGGCGGCGCCCCTGCCATCCGCTGCTTCCACCGGCCAAGCTGCTCTTCGAACGACCGATCCGCGGACCGCCTGCGCTCCCAGCGGGCGTAATCGGCGTAGTCGAGGCGTACCTCAGGGAGCGGAGATGGCTCGCCCGAGGAGAACGCCTCGTAGAGCGCGACGAGCTCCCGGAGGAAGATCCCCGCCGACCAGCGATCGAAGACGATATGGTGCACCGTCAACACGAGGATGTGCAGCGCCGAACCAAGCCGCAGCAGCGCGGCGCGAAACGGTGGCCCTTGTTCGAGCGAGAAAGGCCGCTCCACTTCCTCCCGGAGGATGCGTTCGACGGCCTCGGCTTGCAGCGGCTCCGGCTGCGCGGAGAGATCGAAGAACGCTGGCGTGACCGGGGCGCTCGCGGCGACGACAGGCTTCAACACACCAAGCCCTTCGCGGATCGTCCAGCGGAGGATCGCGTGTCGGCGTACGATCTCCGTCAGGCACCGCGCCAGCACCTCGGCGTCCAGCGCGCCGGTGAGGCGCAGCGCCATGCGCTCGTTGTAAAGCGCGCTCTCCCCCGCGAGCTGATGAACGAACCAGAGGCGCCGCTGTGCATCGGTCACCTCCGGCTCGGCGCCGGACTCCCGAAGGATCGGCGAGGCCGCGCGGCCGTTGCTACCCTGGAGCAGCGCGAGCACAGCGGCCTTGGACTCGACGAGCTGACGCTGCAGATCCGGGCGCAGCGCGCCTTTCGGTGCCTGAATGCAGAGCTTGTCGCCCTCGGCCCAGAGCCGCACGCCGAGGCTGGAAAGCTCGGTGATGAGTTCAGACGGTATCATAGCTCGATGATCTCGAACGCGTCGGTCGACGCGGTGATGGGTGGGGCCGGGGCGACGAGCTCACGAAGCGCGAGCTCGACGGTGACGCGCTCGGCGAGGTCCTCCAGCGTTGAACCGCCGAGGAAGAGCTCGAGGGGGACGTCGATGCCCAGAAAGGCCTTGATCCAGCTCTTGAGCTCCACCGCCATCAGCGAGTCGAGCCCGAGCTCGAGCAGCGATGTCTTCGCGTCGATGGCTTCCGCGTCCTCGCGCTCGAGGACCCCGGCGAGCTGCGCCGCGACGAGGGCGCGCAGGACCGGCGCGCGGTCCGTGGCAGGGGTGCGCAGGACGCTCTCGAGCACATCCCGGGGCGGGCTCTCGAGCTGCGCGCGCGGCGCGTGGGCGCGCGGGAGGAGCTCCGCGAGAAGAGAGCTCCGTTGCGTCGCGGGCAGCCGGGCGCCGAACAACGGCCAGTCGATGTCGAAGATCCCGATCTGAGGGTGGCCGCCGCCGACGGTCTGCTCCAGCGCCAGCAGCGCGCGCTCGGGGGAAAGCGCCTCGACGCCGCTTCTCTCGAGTCGACCCCTCCGCTCTACCTCGGCGCGCGCTGCCATACCGGCCTCCCCCCAGGGCCCCCAGTTGACGCTGAGCGCCGGGAGGCCGCGCGCGCGCCGGTGGTGCGCGAGGGCATCGAGAAACGCGTTGGCAGCAGCGTAATTGGCTTGCCCGGGCGATCCGAGGATCGCTGTCGCAGACGAGAACAGGATGAAAAAATCGAGCGCGCTGCCGTGGCTGAGCTCGTGGAGGAGCCACGCGCCCCGGGCTTTGGGCTCCACCACCTTGCGGAATCGCTCCCAGTCCTGGAGAAGCAGCACCCCGTCATCGAGGGCCCCTGCGGCATGCACGATGCCCCTGAGCGGGACGCCGGCGGCGCGCACCTCGTCCAGCACGCGGGCGACGTCGCGCTCGCTCGCGGCGTCCGCCGCGAGGACGTGGATTCGGCTGCCACGCGCTCGCAGTCGGTTCAGCGTCTGCTCGGCGGCGGGCGAGGGCGCGCTGCGCCCGAACAGGAACAGGTGGCGCGCGCCGCGCTCGACCAGCCACGTCGCTACATGGAGACCGAGCGCGCCGAGCCCGCCCGAGATCAGGTACGCCCCATCCTCGCGGATCGCCAGGGCGGACGTCGGCGGCGGCGCGTAGCGGCGCAGGCGGGCGACGTACACGCGGCCGCGGCGCAGGGCTACCTGGTCGTCGCCGGCCGGATCGCAGAGCTGCGCGGCGAGCGCGGTCGCCTCGCCGACCTCTGCCACCGGCGCCAGATCGACGAGCCCACCCCAGCCTTCCGGGTGCTCGAGCGCGATAGCCCGGCCCATTCCCCAGAGCGGGGCCTGCGCGAGCGCGGGCGCGCCATCACGCTCCGTGGCGACAGCGCCCCGTGTAACCCACCAGATCTTCGCCGTGGGGGCGTGCTTCGTGGCCGCCTGCACAAGGTGCAGAGCGCTGCCGCACGACAGACGCATGGCCTCCGCGAGCGCGTCGGCCGACGCATCGGCAGCACAGCGCGCGTCGAGGCTCCACAGGTGAACGATGCCGGGCGCGCCCCTTGCTTCTTCGTGCAGCGCCGCCCAGAGGCGCTCCACGTGGGACGCCTCGGTCGGCGCGATCTGCCACTCTCCGCTGCCTAGCTCGTGAAAGGACATGCCTTTTCGCACGATCCGGCACGCGTCGCCGCGTTGCCGCAGCACGCCAGCGAGCGTGTCCCCCACGCCACCTTCGTCCACGAAGAGGATCCATGTCCGCCGATCGCCCGTCGGAGCGTGCGCCGCGTCGGCGCGTCGACGCGGCGACGGGTTCCACTGGACCTCATACAGCGATCCGTCGACACGGCGAGGAAGCTGACGCCGGTGCTCGCGGACCAGCGCGTCAGCCACCCTGGCGAGCAGGGCACGATCCACCTCGTGGAGCGCTCCGCTGTCGTGCAGCAAGCCTGCCAGCTCCTGCGCGCGCTCCTGCTCCAGGAGCCGCGTCACAAGGCTCCCCTCGCCCGGCGTCTCTGTTGCCCGCTCTCGAGGGCGCGGCGCATCGACCCAGTACCTCCGCCGCTGGAACGGGTAGGTGGGAAGATCCACGCGGGCGCCGCCGCGAGCGCGGTGGACGGCGCTCCAGTCCACGCGCGCCCCGCGGGCGTACAGCTCGCCCAGGCTGGTAAGGATGCAGCGCGGGTCTCCCAGCACAGGGCTCAAGCTCGGCAGGCGAACGCCAGATCCGTCAGGTCTCCGCTCGCGCGCGAACTCGAGCAACGTCGAGCCCGGGCCGATCTCCACGAGCACGTCGCACCCTTGCGCGTGGAGCGCGTCCAACCCGTCGGCGAACCGCACCGGCGCGCGAAGATGGCGACTCCAGTACTCGGCCGATGGCTTCTCGCCGTCGAACGGACGTCCGGTGAGGTTGGAGATCAGCGTGAGCCGGGGCGACGCGTGGGGGATATCGCGGATCGCCCGGGTGAAGCCGTCGCGGATCGCGTCCATCAACGGCGAGTGGAACGCGTGCGACGTCCTCAGCTTCACCGTCGCGATCCGGCGCTCGCGCAGCCTGGAGACGACGCGCTCGACCGACGCGCGTCGGCCGGAGATCACGGTCTGCGCGTCGCCGTTGATCGCGGCGATCACCACGTCCTCGGCAGAGGCCGCGAGCGCCTCCTCGACGACTGTCACGCCGGCGCGCACCGCCACCATCTCCCCGCTCTCGTCGACCGATTGCATGCACCGCGCGCGGCGCAGCACCAGGAGCAGCCCGTCCTCCGCGCTGAACACACCAGCCGCGCACGCTGCGGCGTACTCGCCCAGGCTGTGCCCGAGCACCACGGCGGGCTCGATCCCCCACGATCGCCAGAGCTCGACCAGCGCGATCTCCAGGGCGAACAGCGCTGGTTGCGCGTACTCCGTCCGGTCGAGCAGCGGCGCTGCGCCGGGCTCCGGGAAGAGGATGTGCACCAGAGGAACGCCGAGGTGCGGTCGCGCGAACGCGTCGAGCCGATCGAGGCTCGCGCGAAATACCGGCTCTGTCTCGTACAGGCCTCGACCCATGTCGCGCAGCTGGGAGCCCTGCCCGGTGAAGAGGAACGCGATCTTCAGCGACCGCGTGGCGATCGAGGCCCCCGCTGTCACGCCCGGCGCGTGCACGCCGCGGGAGAACGCGGCGAGCTGCTCGCAGAGCTCGGCGACCGAGGAGGTCACCACGGCGAGCCGGTGGCGGAAATGGGAGCGACCCGTGCTGGCAGAGAAGCAGACGTCCGCGAGCTCCACGGTCGGCGTTGCGCCGAGCATCACGCTGTATCGAGCCGCGAGCTGCGCGAGCGCGGGCTCCGTCTTCGCCGAGAGGACCAGGAGGTGCGGCGATGCCGGATCCGCTTCGCTCCTCGCGACCGAAGGTCGGCGTCGCGCGTGCGGGCCGGGCTCCTCGAGGACGACATGGGCGTTCGTGCCGCTGAAGCCGAACGAGCTCACCCCGGCGATCCGGGGCCCGTCGCCCTCGGGCCAGGGCACGCGCTGGCACACGACCTCGACCGGCAGCGACGACCACGGAATGTGGGGATTGGGCTCGTGAAGATGAAGGTTGGCCGGGATCTCGCCGTGCTTGACCGCGAGCGCCGCCTTGAGGAAACCGACGACGCCGGCCGCGCCCTCGAGGTGACCGAAGTTGGTCTTGACCGAGCCGACGAGCAGCGGGCTGTCTTTCGTGTGGCCCTCGCCGACTGCGGCGCTGAGCGCGAGCATCTCGATCGGATCGCCCAGCGCCGTGCCGGTGCCGTGCGCTTCGATGTAGCCCACCTGGCTCGGCTTCACCTGCGCGCCTTCGAGCGCGGCGCGGATCAGCGCCTCCTGCGCGGCGCCGCTCGGCACGGTCAGCCCGCCGCTCGCGCCGTCGTGGTTCACCGCGGATCCGCGGATCACCGCCAGCACATCGTCGCCGTCCGCGATGGCGTCGTGCAGGCGCTTCAGGACCACGATCGCGCAGCCCTCCCCGCGCACGAACCCGTCTGCCGAAGCGTCGAACGCACGACAGCGGCCGCTCGGCGAGAGCATGTGCGCACGGCACTCGACGATCGTCGAGATGGGCGACACGTTCACGTTCGCACCGCCGGCGAGCGCCAGCGAGCACTCGCGCGCCCGGAGGCTCTGGCAGGCGACGTGGATGGCGACGAGAGACGATGAGCACGCCGTGTCGAGGGTCAGCGCGGGCCCTTGCAGCCCGAGAACGTACGAGAGCCGCCCCGCAGCGATGCTCACCGCGTTGCCGGCTCCGCTGTGGATGTCCAGCGCGTCGGGATCCGACAGGAGACGGGAGTAGTCCTGATGCATGATGCCCACGAATACCCCGGTCCGCGTGTCTCGCAGCCGTTCCACGGCGATGCCCGCGCGCTCGAGCGCTTCCCAGCCGACCTCGAGGAGGAGCCGTTGCTGGGGATCCATGGCCTTTGCTTCCCTCGGCGCGATGCCGAAGAACTCCGCGTCGAACTCGTCCACGCGATCCAGGAAGCTGCCATTGCGGCAATACACCTTGCCCGGCGCATCGCGGTCGGGATCGAAGTAGGCGTCGACGTCCCAGCGATCTCGCGGGATCTCGATCACGGCATCGACGCCTTCCAGGAGGAGACGCCAGAGATCCTCGGGCGTCTCGATGCCGTCAGGGAGCCGGCAAGCCGCGCCGACGATCGCGATCGGCTCCGTCGCCCGGGCTTCTGCGGCGTCCAGCTTCCGCTGCAGCTTCTCGATCTCGATGAACGAGGCCTTCAGCAAGGCTATCGGATCACGGCTCCTCGCGCCCTCGTTCATGCCCTGCTTCGGCGAGGCCTCGGTCTTCTCAGCTGCCATGCAGCTCCTCGATTTTCCTCGATAAGAGGTCCAGGATCTCCTCGGGAGAGAGCCCGTCGAGCGCGGCGGATGCCGCCGGGATCGCGGGGGGAACGGCGGGCGAGGGAGCGGCAGGAGGCGGCGCGCCAGCCGCCTCGCGAGGCGTCGCGCCGAACAGCGCGGTCATGAGGTGATCGGTCAGCGCCTCGATCGTCGGGTGACGGAACAGGAGCGTGGCCCCCAGCGTGATCCCGAGGCTCGTCTGGAGCCGGCTCAGCAGATCGGTCGCCAGCAGGGAGTCGAGCTCATAGTCGAACAAGCTTCGATCGCGGGCGAGCCGCTCGCCCGCCTCCACGCCGAGCAGCGCCGCCACCCGAGCGTGGACATGCTCCTCGAGCAGCGCCCGCCGGTTGTCCGCCGGCGCACGTCGAAGCTCGTCGATGAAGCCTCGTTCTCTTTGCTGCCCGTCCTCCGCGGCGCTGTGGCCACGCAGCACTGCAGGGGTCGCGCCGTCCGGCAACCGCGCCAGGTACTTTGGCCAGTCGACGCGGGCGACGCCGATCTGGGCCTCCTTGCCGGCCGCTGCCTGGCCGAAGAGCCGGCACGCCTCTTCTGGATCGAGCGGCTCGACGCCGGCGTCGGCGATCCGCCGTGCCAGGCGCTCGCTCAAGCTGGCCGCCATCCCGGCACGAGCCCATGGCCCCCAGTTGATGCTCGTGCCCGGCAGCCCGAGCGCTCGGCGCTGATGCGCGAGCGCGTCGAGAAACGCGTTGGCCGCGGCGTAGCTCGCCTGACCACGCGGGCCCAGCACCGAGGACATGGAGGAGAAGCAGACGAAGAAATCCAGGGGCAGCCCCTGCGTGAGCCGGTGCAAGATCCACGTCCCGTCCACCTTCGGTGCGAGCACGGCGCGGAAGCGCTCCCAGTCGAGGTTGACCAGGCTCCCATCCTCGAGCATGCCCGCTGCGTGGACGACGCCGCACAAGGGCGGCCAATCCGCGCCGAAGCGAGCGACGAGCCTGGCTGCGTCGTCTTCCGACGTCACGTCGAGCTGAGCTGCGACGACGCTGGCGCCTGCCCGTTCGAGGGCGTCGAGCGCGCTCGCCGCGCTCGCAGACGCGCGGCTGCGTGAAGCCAGCACGATGTGGCGCGCTCCCTGCTCCACAAGCCACGAAGCGACGTAGAGGCCGAGGGCGCCAAGACCGCCGGTGACGAGATAGCTCCCGTCGGCGCGCACGCGCGCGGGCTCCGCGTCCGTTGTCGACGCGCTCGCCTGGACGAGCCTCGGGACGAACCGATCACCCCGCCGCAGGGCGACCTCCTGCTCCGGGTCGTCGGCCGCGAGCTCGTCGAGCAACGCGCGAGCGCCGCTCTGATCGAGCGGATGCGGCAGATCTACCGTCGTACAGCGCAGCGCCGGTCGCTCCGCGGCGATCACCCGCGCCAGACCCCAGAGCGACGCTTGCGCGACCTGCACCGGAGCAGCGTCCGGCGCGCCGTCGGAGATCACCGAGCATGCCCCGCACGTCACCAGGTAAAGGCGAAGCGCAGGCGGCGCCGCGAGCTTGTCGATGGCCTGGACGAGGTTCAGCGCCGTGCGGCACCCGAGCTCCTGCGCCTCGATCACCGAGGCGCTCGTCATCGCGTCCACCGGCGCTGCGTCCACGCTCTGGAGGTGCAAGACGCCGACCCGAGCGGCCTTGAGCTGGGCTGTTGCCTCGTCCAGGAGCCGCTCCATGTCCGAAGGCGACGAGCCGATCCGGTAATGGAGGGCGGAGAGCCGCTCGAACGACGTGCCACGCTCGACGACCGCGCAGCGATGGCCGCGCGCGCGGAGGAGATCGCACACCTCCGCGCCCAGCCCGCGCGCGTCGACGAACACGATCCAGGCGGGCGCGCTATCGGCGGCACGGGTCGAGGGCGCCAGGCGCCACCGGATCGCGTGGAGCAGCGAGCCCGCGTGCGCTACCGGACCGCGGGCCGCGCGGAGCAGCGTCCGCCGGGACGCCCTCCTCGACTCCAGCCCGCTGATCTCGCCGACGAGCTCGCCGCCGGCGCTGAAGAGCCTCAGATCGCCGATGATCCTGTCGTCCGCGCCCGAGGCGTCGCGCAGCTTGCCGTGGCACCAGAGCTCACGATCGTCGTGGCCGGTGGAGAGCCAGAGCCGGTCGACTCGGAAAGGCACGAATGTGTCGCCTCCCGCCGCAGGGATCGTGGCCGCGAGGACCTGAAAGCACGCGTCGATCAGCGCCGGGTGCGGCCGGTAGGCCTCCCGCTCGCCCGCGGAGATCGGCGCGTTCAGGCGGCACACGACCTCTTGATTCCCTCTGCGAATCGACGTGACCCACCGGAAGCTCGGACCGAGCTGCACATGCCAGCTGGCGAGCGCCTCGTAGAGCTCCGCTGTCCGCACCTCTTCCAGGCACAGCCTCGAGAGCTCCGCGAGCGACGGCCCCTGCTCCTGCGGGCGATGCCCTCGCGCGCGCAGGACAGCCGTCGCTGAGGTCGACCATCCGGGACTCGCCCCGTTCCCGCCCGGCGCGAGGCGAATCAGGCGCGCGGGACTGCCGTCATGGGCCGTGCGCTCGAGCACGATCTGCACCGTGCGTGCCTCGCCGTCGGGAAGGACGATCGCCTCGGGAAAGCACAGATCGGCGACCTCGACGTCGTCACGGTCGAACGCCACCCGCGCCGCGCGGAGGAACATCGCCCCGAAGCACGCGCCGGGCACGACGACCTCGCCGTACACACGATGATCGGGGAGAAAGGACGGCCTGTCCGCGCGAAGAACGACCTCGAACAGCGTCTCCGCGACGAGCGGTGAGCGGGTCATCCTGCCGAGCAACGGGTCTTCCCCCGCGGCCGTGGGGGCGACCTCCGCGCTCGCAACCGGGAGCCAGTGGCGCCTGCGCTGGAACGGATAGACGGGCAGGAGAACGCGGGAGCGGGGCTGATCGCGGTGAACGCCCTGCCAGTCGATGGATGCGCCGCGCATGTAGAGCGCCGCCAAGCTCTCCAGCAGGCTTTGCCAGCTCGGCAGGCCTTGCACCAGGCTGGCGAGCCAGACGCAGCGTGACGCGAGCCCCTGCTCACGCGCCGCGGCCGATAGCACCGGGTGCGAGGAGAGCTCCAGGCACGCCCCGATTCCGAGCGCATCGAGCGTCTCCCAGGCCTGGCACGCCACCTCCTCGGAGCTGAGCGCGCGGAGCCAGTGGGCGGCCTTCCCGAGCGCGCCGCGGTCGAGCGTCTCGCCCGTGGCGCTGCAGACGACCCCGACCCGGGGCTCGCTCATCGACATCGCGTCTATCGCGCGGACGAGCTCGGCGACACGCGGCTGGACGTCCGGCGACTTCAGCGTCTCCGGCGTGATCTCGCGCGATCCTGCCGCGGCCAGGACTCGGCCCCGCAGCAAAGCGAGCTCCAGCGCCTCCTCGAGGGGAAGCACCCCGGCGGCGACGGCGGCGACACACCCCCCCGTGCCCACGCCGAGGACAGCGACCGGCTCGACCCCCCAGGAGCGCCACAGCTCGAGCAGCGCATAGCCTGCCGAGAAGGAGGTCAACTCCGCATGAAGAATCGCGTCCGGAGAGCCGGGCTCAGGGGTCGACAGGATCGAGCGGCTGAGGCGCCGCCGCAGGAGCTCGTCGCATCGCTGCACGGCGCCGCGAAACGTCGGATCCTCGACGATCGCCGGATGGACTGGCGCCCGGCCGCCGAAAAGGAACGCAACCTCGACGGGCCCAGCCTCGGACGGCACGCCGGGTGGAGGTGACGCGCAGTGCGCTTCCAGCCTCTCGATGATCTGTCGACGCGTCCCCCCCGCGATCGCGATGCGGTGAGCGAAGTGCGGGCGCCCCACGTTGGAGGTGAAGCAGACGTCCTCGATCGGCGCCTGCTCGCTGGCGTGCAGGTGGCTGAGGTAGCGCTGCACGAGCGCGGCGAGCGCGACAGTGTCTTTCGCGGAGAGCGTGAGGACACCCCATCCACGACCCGGACCGACCGGGGCGCGCGGGGGCGCCTCTTCCAGCACCACATGGACGTTCGTCCCGCCGATTCCGAACGAGCTGACGCCCGCGCGCCGCGGCACAGCATCGGTCTCCCACGCGGAGAGGCGCGCGGGGACGTAGAAAGGGCTGTTCTCGAAGTCGATGCCGGGGTTCGCCTTCTCGTAATGCAAGCTGGGCGGGATCTGTTTGTGCTGGAGCGCGAGGACCGCTTTCATGAAGCTGGCCAGCCCGGCGGCCGCGTTCAGGTGGCCCAGGTTGGCCTTCACGGATCCCACGGCGCAGAACCCTTTTCGCGACGTGGAGGCCCGAAACGCGCGCGTGAGCGCGGCGATCTCGATGGGGTCCCCCAGCGCCGTGCCAGTGCCGTGCGCCTCGATCAAGGTGATGGTCTCCGCGTCGACGTCGGCGAGCGCCTGGGCCATCTCGATCACCGCCGCTTGCCCGGAGGTGCTGGGCGCCGAGAAGCCCGCCTTCAGCGATCCATCGTTGTTGATGGCGCCGCCGCGGATGACGGCATGGATGCAGTCCCGGTCGGAGATAGCCTCATCGAGCCGCTTGAGGAGCACGGAGCCGGCGCCATTGCTGAAGACCGTTCCTTGCGCCTGCGCGTCGAAGACGCGGCAATGGCCGTCTGGCGAGAGGATGCTCCCCTCCTCGTACACATAGCCGCTCTGCTGCGGCAACGAGACGGCGGCGCCCCCGGCGATGGCGAGATCACACTGGTAGCTGAGCAACCCCTGGCAGGCGAGCGTGATGGCGACCAGCGAGGTCGAACACGCCGTCTGCACGGCGATGCTCGGCCCCTGGAGCCCCAGTCGGTAGGAGACGCGGGTCGCCAGATAGTCCTTGTCGTTCGCGAGCCAGGCTTGCAAGTAGCGGTTCGGCTCGCTCGGGTCGAGCAGGGGTCGGGCATGGAAGCGCAGGTAATCGAGGCTGCTCGCGCCCGCATAGACACCCACGCGCGCGCGTGGGCCGGGCGGCGGGTAGCCCGCCCGCTCCATCACTTCCCAGGCGCACTCGAGGAACAGGCGGTGCTGAGGATCGAGCAGCTCGGCCTCGGCGGAGCTGATCCCGAAGAAGCGTGCGTCGAACAGATCGAGGTCAGGGAGGACGCCTCCGGCACGCACGTGCCGAGGGTGCCCCAGGACCGACGCGGGCGCGCCCGCCGCCCGCGCCTCTTCCTCGGAGAAGAAGGAGATCGATTCGACTCCCGCCGCGAGGTTATCCCAGAGCTGCTCGGGCGTGCTGGCGCCCGGAAAGCGGCAGCTCATGCCGATGACCGCGATGTGTCCGGCCCCAGGTGATTCGAGCGCTTCCTTCATGAGAGATCCTCTGCGGGGCGTCGCCGCCGTCGAAAGAAGGCCTTCTGCGCCTCGGCAAGCCCACGCACGGCCGGGTCGCGTTCGGCGGGCGCCCGAACGAGGTGCGTGGCCAGCGATACGGCTGTCGGATGCGTGAAGAGGTCGACGACCTTCAGATCGACCCCGAGCTCGTTCGCCAGCCGGGTCTGGATCCGGAGCATGTGGAGCGAGGTCGCCCCGAGCTCGAACAGGTTCTGCTGGTGATCCACGGCACCGACGCCGAGGACGCTGGCGATCACCGCGGCGATCCGCTGCTCCATCGCCGTCGCCTTGCCCCGATCAGGCGGCGGCGAGACCGATACCGACGGAGCAGGCAACGCCGCGCGGTCGACCTTGCCGTTCGCCGAAAGCGGGAGCGATTTCATGGGGATCAGGAGCGATGGCACCATGTACGAAGGCAGCAGCGCCCGGGCGTGCGCGAGGACGTCGTGCGTCGCGAGCGGCGCGCCGTTCGACGGGACAGCATAAGCGACGATCCGCCGCTCACCGCCGGGGGCCGTATCGACCACCGCCACGGCCTGGAGCACCGCCGGGCTCCGCGCGAGGACAGCCTCGATCTCGGCGAGCTCGATCCGGAAGCCGTTGATCTTGACCTGAAAGTCCTCACGTCCGAGGAACTCGAGGTTGCCGTCGGGCAGGTAGCGCGCGAGATCGCCGGTGAGGTAGATCCTGCGTCCCGTGCGCGGATCGAGCGCGAAATGAGCATCCGTCTCGGATGGCTGGTTGCGGTAACCCAGCGCGACCCCTGTGCCGCTGATGTACAGCCGGCCCGGGACCCAGATGGGACAGGGCTCGAGGCGCTCGTCGAGAACGTGACACTGCTGGTTGGAGAGCGGCTTGCCGTAAGGGATGGTCCTCCACGCCGAGTCGACGATCCCGATGGGGTAGACGACGGACCAGATAGAGGCCTCCGTCGCGCCACCCAGGCTCACGACCTGCGCGCCGCCGAACGCGGCCCGGATCCGATCGGGCAGCCCCACCGGGATCAGGTCGCCGCTCAGCATGACGAGGCGCAGCGCGGACACGCTCCCCGCAGGCGACCCCTCCGCCCGCTCGACGAGCAGCTGCATCAGCGCAGGGACCGAGCTCCAGATGGTCACGCGATGCTCGACGACGGCGGAGGCCCACCGCCCTGGATCCATCGCGGAGTCGGCGTCGAGCGTGACGAGGGTCGCCCCGGCCGCCAGTGTCCCGAAGATGTCGTACACGGAGAGATCGAAGCCGAGCGCGGATATCGCGAGGACGCGATCGTCGGGCCCCACGGCGAAGCGATCATTGATGTCGAGGATGGTGTTGACGGCGCCCCTGTGGTCGATCATCACGCCCTTCGGCCGACCGGTCGACCCAGAGGTGTAAATGACATAAGCGAGGTCATCCGGACTCTGCGTGTCCTCGATCCGGGGGATCTCCAGGGCGTGCGGGACGTCATCGACGCAGACGACGCGCGCCCCTTCGGGGAGATCCAGCTTCGCCACGAGCGCCTGCTGGGTCACGACGATCTTCACGCCGCCCTCGTCGAGCAAGAGCCGGCGCCGCGCGGCCGGGAGCCCGGCCTCGATCGGGAGATACGCGGCGCCTGACATGGAGATGGCGAGGACGGCGACCGCTTGTTCCCACCCCTTGTCAAGGAGGACCGCGATCAGGGTGTTCGGCGTGGCGCCGAGATCTCGGAGATGCAGCGCCAGCGCACCGGCACGCCGGGCGAGCTCGCCATACGAGAGCGTTCGATCCGGAGCGAGGAGCGCCGTCCGGTTCGGATGAAGCCTGGCGTTCGCGACGAAGCGCGTGTGGAGCCGATCGTCGCTCAGCGGGCGCTCGGTCGCGTTGACGGCAGCGCGCTGCGCCAGCTGCGCGGGCGGCGTCCACCGGCGCTGCTGGGCGTGCCAGGCGGCATCCGAGCCGGCCAGAAGCTCGAGGAACGCCCCGAAGGCAGCGAGGAGCTCCTCCGGGAAGCCATCCGGAAACAGCTCGTCGACGGTGTCGATATGGACGACGAGCGCCCCGCCGCTCTCGAGCACATGGCTGCTCAGGTAGACGTGCGGCGTTGGATTCGCGCTGTGTACCAGGCGACCGAAGGATTCGAGGCTGTCTCCCTGCGAATCCACGCCCAGCGTGCTCGTGAACACCACCGGCATGGCGGACGAGCGGCCAGCTCCCCGCCTGCGGGCACGCTCCCGGAGGACCTGGATCCCGCTGATCGCGCGGTGCTCGAGATCCTCCCAGAGCCGGCGCTGCAGGCGAAGAGCGCGGGCGAGCAGATCCGCGCCCGGCTCCGCGTCCACGGCGAGCAGCACCGTCGATGCAAAATCACCTACGAGATCGTCGACCTGGGGGTGGAGCGGCTGCCGGCTCAGCGTCGTCACGGTGATCGTGAAGTCGCCGCGAGCGCTCCATGTGCGGACCATCTCCACGAAGACCGCGAGGCAGAGCGCCGAAGGGGTAAGTCCGGCGCGCGCCGCGCGGGCCTTGAGGCACGACCAGACGCCGGACTCGACGACCCGAGTTCGCCGAGCGAAGCGTGGTCGAGCGATCGAGCCGGGGCTCCGGGCGAGGGGCAGCTCGGGGGGCGGCGGGAGTGCGTCGAGCCGACCCCACCAGTACTGCTGCGCCCGCTGATGCGCATCGGATCCAGAGATCCCGTGCATCGCGAGGAGGTAATCTCTGTAGGTCAACTCCAGCGCAGGCAGCGCCGCATCAGGGTCGTCGTAGAGCGCTCGCAGCTCCCGCAAGAAGATGAGGAGGCTTCGAAAATCCGCGACCGTGAGGTCGACGCGCAGGTGCAGACGCGAGCCGTGGAGAGCGCTGCGCGAAAGCCGCATCTCGATGGGCGGATGGTCATCGGACAGCGCCAGCTCGTCCGACATCTCGCGCCGGATCATCGCCAGCTGCGCCGGCTCGCCGGACGACACAGCGACGTCGGGGATCGTATCGGCACGCTCAGGCTCGCGGACTTGCTGTTGCCCGTTGGGCAGGATCACCGCTCGCAAGAGATCATGCCGCGCCACGAGCCGCCGGAGCGCCGCGTTGAGCCGGTTCACATCGTCACACGCCGTCTCTATTTCGAGATAGGCATGGGCGCGGACGTTCCCGAGCTCGAAGGCCCCGCTGCGACCGACCCAGTACGCCTGCTGGAGATCGGACAGAGGAAAGGGACGGTGTCGATCCTGCGGAGCAGGCTGTAGCTCGGGCGCGTGGTCGACCCGAGGGGGCTCCTGCGTGACGAGCCCGGAGATAGCGCTCGCCAGCTCGCCCAGCGTGGTTGCCGAGAGGATCCGCTGCAGCGGAACCTCGACGTGCAGCTCGCGCGCGATCTGGGCGACGAGCTCCGCAGCGCGGAGGGAGTCGAGGCCGAGCTCGTAGAGTGACCCCTCGCCGACCCGAGGCGCTCCGAGCAGAGCGCCCTCGATCAACTGGCGCGCTCGCTCCTCGACCGTCGCCTCATCGTCGTCCTCGACAGCGCTGCGCCAGACCTCCCGCAGCCGGCCCGTGAGAAGATCATCACGGCACGCGCGGCGCCGTAGCTTCCCGCTCGAGGTCTTCACGAGAGCGCCTGGGTGCAAGAACACGACCTGCGAGACATGAACGCCGTGCTCCGCCGCGACAGCGCGCCGCACCGTCGCCGCGAGCTCGACGAAGTCGAGGCGGCCGATCTCGTCCTCGTCGAGCTCCTGGACGACCGCCAGCCGCTCCTCGCCGTCAGCCCCTTCGACCTGGATGCTCACGGCGCAGCCCCGGCCGGGCCGGAAGGCCGGGTGGCACGTCTGGACCGTCCTCTCGATATCCTGGGGATAGTGGTTGCACCCGCGGATGATGAGGAGATCCTTGAGCCGCCCTGTCACGAAGAGCGCACCATCGTGGAGGAAGCCAAGATCGCCGGTGCGCAGGTAAGGGCCGCTCGCGTCGTCGCCGGAGAGACGTGCGTGAAACGTCTGTTCAGTCACGTCCGGCCGCTCCCAGTAGCCTCCTGCGACCATCGGCCCAGAGACCCAGATCTCGCCAACACGCCCCGCTGGGCAGCGATGCTGCGTCTCGGGGTCCACGATCAAGAGGGTGGCGCCGGCGTGGCTCTGCCCGTTCCCCACGAGCGTTCGACGGCTCGGCGACTGCTCGTCGAAGACGACAGCGCCGCGCTCGAGCGCGGCCTTGTCCACGGCGACGAACATCGGTCCTTGGTCTCGCGCCGAGGCTGCCACCTTCAGCGTCCCCTCGGCCAGCCCGTACCCCGGAGCGAACACGCGGGGACCAAAACCGCTGGGGCCGAACGTTTCGACGAACCGGCTCAATGTGGCCGCGTCGACCGGCTCGCCCCCGTTCACCGCAACCTGCCAGCGGCTCAGGTCGAGCCGCCGCGGCGCCGCGCGGCGGTATCGACGAACGCACAGATCATACGCGAAGTTAGGCGCCGCGGTGTGCGTCCCCCCGAGGGTCGACATCGCTTCCAGCCATCGCAAAGGCTCATGAAGGAAGGCCCTGGGGTTCATCACGTGACAGACAAAACCCCTGAAAATTGGCTGGAGCACACCGTAGATAAGCCCCATGTCGTGAAACATGGGTAGCCAGGTGACCATCACGCTGTCGTCATCGTGCTCCCAGCCGCTGTTCAGATCCGCGGAGGTCACCATCAGGTTGCGATGAGAGACCATCACCCCCTTCGGAGCGCCCGTCGAGCCAGAGGTGTACTGGAGGAACGCCAGCGCATCCTCGTGGACATGCGGATCCCTCCACGCTCCTGCGAGCGCAGGGTCGATCTCGTCCATGCGCAGCCAATCCAGAGCCTGCGCCGCGGGACTCGTCGCGTGCGGGATGACGTCCTCCTGCCATGACCCGTCCACCAGCACGACGGCGGCCCGAGATTGCTCGGCGATGGCCCGCAACCAGAGCTGCGACGCGCCGGATCGCAGCGGCGGTAGAGGCACCGCGACGAGCCCCGCGTAGAGGCATCCGAAGAAAGAGGCTATGAAGCTCCTCTCCGAGCGGAGCAGGAGTAAAGCGCGGTCCCCAGGCGTGTACCGGCGCTGGAGCTCTGCCGCGATCGCGCGCGCCTGGGCGTCGAGCTCACCATAGGTCATCGCGGTCGACGAACAGCTGCCAGCCGGCGGGTGATCGTAGTCGAGGAACACGAACGCGCAGCGGTCGGCCTGGGCCGAGGCCCTCTGTCTGAGAACAGTGTTCAGCATTGTGAGCCTGTACGTTGCAACCAACACCCTGATTCCGACGGAGGGCCTGGCAGGAGATCCCTTGCCGGGAGAATCGTTCAAACGGTCGAGCCTCCGCAACGCATCGTGCGCACGCGCTCGTGCACCATCGCGACCAACCGTCTGAGAGCATCGTCACTCACATGGCCGCCATGACACCCCACGACCGGGCGGCATCGCTCGCCCCGATGCTCGTTGCGCAGTTGACGCTATTCCGGCCATCAACCCCCTGATGCCAGCTTTATCAATGCACACATCGATCCGGGCATCATCCGGGCGATGTCACGCATTGAGGCATCAAAACGCCAAATCAACGCGACAGCGCAATCCTTGTTCGATCCTCGGCCGTCGCGCAAGAGAAATGTATGGCCTGATGCACCCAGGGCCCACGCAAGACTGCAAAGATTCACTGCCCGCGCCTTCTTCCCAGCTCGGCTCTCCGCAGCAGCGGCAGCATCGTTTCACCTCTGGAACGCCGCCGTTCCAGCTCGCTGTCTGGCGTCGCCCACCGTGTCGCCGCATACTCTGGACATGACACCGGCGCGGTTGCGGGCGGCTCGGATGCGCCTGTCTCCGGGCCTCGGCTGCGGCAGGCTCATCTTGTGGCCCGCCGGTGCAGAGGGCGTCACGGCGGATGGAACGTGGCCTCGATGATCCGCCGCGGTGCTCCGGGCGCTTCCTCCCAGCGCGAGGGTCGCGCGCCGGCGCTGCGGCTCGTTGCAGCCCGGCGCGGCGCGAAGCAGCGGGCGTAGCGTTCGAGGACCCGTTCGCCCGCCGCATCGACAATTTCGACGTCTTCACGTGGAGGCTGACGATTGCCGTGAAGGGAGACGACGTCGCGAGCGGCACGCGCCTCGCCGAGCTCTGGGACCCACTGGCGAACTCCAGAGCCCGACGGCAGGCAGCGCCAGTTCGACTGAGCGGGCGACCAGGACCAGATTGCCATTTCCATCTCAACCAGAGATATCCATAAAATCGACGCGCTCGTTTGGACATTGACAGCGTTTCCGATTTTGAGAATGATGCTTCCGCGCTGGCCGATGAAGCGCGGAACGAGCTCTTCACTGCGGATCCCACAGCGCATCTTGCGGCGTGACCAGGTGGCGAACAAAATGAAACATATCTGTCACATGACGCCCATTCGCTCCTTGGTCGGAGGCCTTGTCGCCGGAGGCATCTCGTTGAGCGCGCCCGCTCAAGCTCAGCTTGACAAGCCAATCCCAATATCTAAGGTATGAGGCGCATGCGCAGTAAGGTGCTGCCATGTTGCTGCAACCAACTAGAGCTGGTTGCATGTCCACTCGGACCTGCACGCCACTCTAGAACCAGGAAGGAGTGTCATCATGTACAATAATCAGGGAAACGCCCAGCAGGTTCATGTCGCGCAGCCCAAGCGTTCGATGAAGATCAAGTCGAATGTCAAGGGCAGCACCACTGTCTGCGCCTGAGCAGGAACCTAGCTGCCTCTCCTGACATTTAGGAGAGTGGTCGCGGGGCACATCGACTGATTGATGCAAATGCGATTCCGATCTCTAGCCCTGTTCGTTTAGCAGGGCTGGATATCGCGAACTTTCATATGCTCAACGAGAGGTGCCTCGCGGCTTTTCCATGGCAGGACCGAGCGCATCCTGCTGAGCGTTCTCTCGTCAGTGACCCCCGAGCAACAAGGGCGCCTCGACTGTATATTTTTCCACGGACACCGCAGCCACCGTTGCGGCGGACCCGCTCTGGCGTGCATTGAACGAATCAAGAATCATCTTACTCCTTGCTGGAGATTGAGTCGCATTCGATGATCGCCGCCGATCGATTCACCGCTGCACCAGCCGTGAGCCCCGCCGGTCACGCGCGGTCGTTTGATGAGACGGAGGTCTGGGTACGACCTTTGCTCAGACGGGTACCCATCACGCGCGTCGTCGATGTGACTCCGCTCGACTATCTGGGGCTGCCAAGCTGGGTGGCCGTCACGCCGCTCGCCAAGGACCTCACCACCCACGCAGGCAAGGGGTTGACCCACCGCGCCGCGCGCCTGAGCGCGGTCATGGAAGCCATCGAGCGGTGCTGCGCGGAAGACCTCCCCGCCAGCACCGAGGTTCGTCGCGCGTCCTTCGAAGAGCTGCGCGAGAGCGCTGGCGACGCGGTGCTGAACCTCGAGGACTGCGATCTGCCGTTCCGGAGCGTCTACCGGCCCGACCGCGCATGCTCCTGGATGATGGCGTTCGACCTGATCCAGCGGCAGCACGTCTGGGTGCCGGTCGACCTGGTGATCACCCCCGGCAGCGATGGGATCTATCCGGGGCCCCACACCAACGGCCTCGCATCGGGGAATACTTACACGGAGGCGGCGTTGCACGCCCTGTGCGAAGTCATAGAACGCGACACTGTTGCACAGTACGAGTTCTGTGATGAGGTCGCCGAGTCCGACGACCACGACGTGCCACAATGTCAGATGATAGATCTCGACACCATCCCGGGTGAGCTCCAGGAATGGCGTGATCGCATTACTCGCGCTGGGCTGCGGCTCGCGATCGGAGAGCTGATCAACAGCACAGCGGTGTCCACCTTCGCCGCTGGCATCCTGGACCCGGCGTTTCCGAGCCTCCACGGCGCTGCTGAGCGTCGTTTTGCGGGCTGGGGGACCGATCTCGACCCCCGACGCGCCGTCCTCCGCGCCGTGACCGAGGCCGTGCAGAGCCGCGTCGTCACGATGCAGGGTGCGCGCGATACCTTCGAAGGCGGCCAATCCATTGATCGCACGTGGACTTTGCAGAGACTCGCCGACTTCTATTATCCGCGAGATTTGCACCCGTTTGACGCTGCCAGGAGCAGCTCGTCGGGTGACCTGCTGCGCGACCTCGAGGAGGTCTGCGAGCGTTTAGCTGGCGCGGGGTTCACGCGTTGCATCGTCGCGGATCTTACCCGGTCCGATCTCCAGGTCCCCGTCGTTCGCATCATCGTGCCAGGGATGAGCGGGCCGGCCACCTGCGGCGAGCGTCCGTCCTGGCGCCAGTTGAGGCACTTGCTGTGACATCTGCCCGTTTGCAACGCGAAACCTCGCACGCGGACACACCTTGGGTCTACGTCGGCCCGAGCATCTCACCGAGCGCGGTGGCTGAGCTGCTTCCCGGTGCGCGGATTCGAGCCCCCGTGGTGCGTGGAGACCTGTATCGCGACCGGGAGCTTGGCGGCGCCCTCTTCGTCATCATCGACGGCGTGTTCTCGCACGAGCTCGCTGTATCGCCGCGCGAGGTCATCGATATCGTGCGCGATGGCGCGCTGGTACTCGGCGCGTCGAGCATGGGCGCGCTGCGCGCCGCCGAGTGCTGGCCGGTCGGCGTACGAGGCATAGGTCTAGTTTATCGAGCGTTTCGGATGGGCGTCCTGAGCAGCGACGGCGAGGTCGCGGTCGGCACAGACCAAGACAACGACTATCGCGCCGTCTCCGTGGCGCTGGTCAACGTCCGGTACGCGGTTTCTCACGGCATCCGGCGGCAGATCTTGGACCGTACGTCTGGGCGGCGCCTCGTCGACGTCGCCTCACGGATGTTCTACCCCGAGCGTCAATGGCGCGCTGTCCTCCGCGAGGCGCGCGTCGCGGATGAGTCTGGGGAGCTCCTGAGGTTCCTCTCCGCGCAAGACATCAAGCGACAAGATGCAATCCAAGCGCTCCAGCACGCTGGCGAGCTCCTCCGCCTCGAGAACGTCGCCGCGAAACATGGCCGTGCGCACAGCGAGCCATTTGTTCGACCCAACCGCACGATCTCCGAGCCGTTCTTCGGGAGCTCCGCCGAAGGCTTGCGCGACGAGCTCGTGGAGTGGCTATTCGGCACAGGCAGGTACCGGCGCTACATCTGGACTCTGCTCGCCGGTCACGCCGATTTTCAGGGGATGCCGCAGACGAACAGGGCCGAGCGACTACGCGAGGTGCTCTGCGATGTTCTTGCTCGGACTCTTCCGCACGACGCCACATTTGCAAACATGGTCTGGGAAGAGCTGGAGTTCCTCGGCGAGCTACACGCCGAGATCGCGAGGATGTACGCCGCAAAACGTCTAGCTCAAGACGCCAAGCGCATGTCGTTGCACATCGATTCGCGGATCCTCCAGCGTGTTCGGGAGGAGATGAGCATCGCTCACGGAGCGTACCAGTGGTCCTTGCTCCTGGAGAACGTCGTCGATGGGCGTTTCTGCGGCGCGATTCCCTTCGCGTGGATCGACAGGAGCTGCCACGCCATCGCGAGCGCGCGCGCGTTCGTCGAGCACATGAGCTCAGCCCGCTCAGCCAAAGGGGCGGCCAGCAAGGGAGCGAATGAGTCCGCGCCGTCCCGGCAGCTGCGCTCCAGCGAGCGTCATGAGTGGCACATTTTCGACGACAGCGAGTCCAGCGGCTTGCCCCCAGGCTAGCATCGCCTGCTGGTCCGAGAGAATGTCGATGCACAGCGGTTCGGATACATCCGCAGCCAGCTCCGTGGCAAGGGTGCGCGCATCCTCCTCAGTCCGCGCAACGATCGGTCCGACCTGGCGGATGTCCGTGGGCCACGACGAGAGTCCGAAGCCGACGACCTCACCGCCACGCTCGACCACCAGCGCGCGGTCGGACGAGGCGAACAACGCTTTGAGCAGGCGACGGCGCGAACACCCCTGCGCCTCTTCGTCCAGCGCGCAAACCACATCGATATCTGCGGTGGTCATGTTCCGTAACCCGTCGCGTGAGGCCGCGCGCCTCAAGCTCGCGCGCCCCTGGAGCCGCACGGAGGTCACGCTCGTCGCGATGAAGCCAACCTGCTCATACAGCGGCCGTCCCATGTTCGACGCGAACAAATAAACGACGATGTCGTTGCCCTGCTTCAGCGCCTGTTGCAGCAGCTCTCGCCCAAAACCGCGCCGCTGGTGGGCCTCGCTCACGAACATCATTGCAATGACGGCCAGCGCGTCGAATCGGTTGAATATCACCGTCCCCGCCAGCTCACCGTTGTCAAGCTCGAGACCGAAAGCGTCGCCGACGGAGAGCAGCAGCCGCCACCTCGCCTCGGTGGTGTTCCAACCAACCTGGCGCACCAGCGCAGCGCAAATGGACGCATCCTTGTCGTCAAGTTTACGAATGAGCATAGCCTCTCGATCCGGTGTGGGTAACAGCTGCCAGGAGGCCCTAAGGGGTAAAACGATAAACTAGTTGAATCGCCGCAATGGTGCCCTCCGCGGCGGCAATGATGGCCAGATGGGAAGGCGAGGTCAGATCGCCCGCGGCAAAAATGTTTCGTTGCGAAGTCTCTCTCTGTTCGCTCACCCGGACGAATCCATCTTCCGTGAGATCCAGGCTTAGCTGCTGGACGAGCGGCATCTGGTGCTGCTTGGGAAACATCAAGACTGCTTCTCGTGGGATTTGCTCCCCGTCCTCCAGCTCGACGGCTGACAGCGTGGTGTCACCCACAAACCTACGAACCCGCTTTTTGATGATGACTGCACCCCCTGCCTTCTCGAGGCGATCGAGAGCTTCAGGATCGAGGTCCGTGACACCGTCAGTAAAGAGGAAGACATCGCTCGACCAGTTTCTCAGAATACGACATGCGCCCAGACCTTTGGGACCTGACTCGATGACAGCGAGCGGCTTGTCACGAAACTCCCAGGCGTGGCAGTAGGGGCAGCTAAAAACGGATTTACCCCAGAACCGTTCGAAGCCATCGATCCGCGGATGTTCATCCACCATTCCGACCGCGAGCAGGACGGCCAGCGACAGGATTTCTTTGCCGTCCTCCAAGCGAGCCCAAAACTGGTTATCTCTCCGGACCAACTCGGATACCCGCCCCTCCGTGTAGGCAACGGTCTGATAGGGCGCGAGCTGTTCCCGACCGAGCTTCCGGAGCACCGGTGGAGGAGTACCGTCTCGAGACAGGAAATTGTGTACCTCGTGGGCAGCCTGATTCCGGCCGGGTCCACCATCGACCAGAAGCACCTTCTTACGCGCGCGCCCGAGGGTGAGGGCTGCGCTCAAACCGGCGTGTCCACCGCCAACAATCAACACGTCGTACATCGACTGCAACACTTGACTCCCTTTCAGTATGTGGACAAGGGTAGCGAACCAATCCCTGAATCAGTTCCCTTCTGGACGAATCGCCAGGCTCGATCCGCGCTTCAGACGCACTTTTCCGGCTTGTTTGCACCGGAGGGTACGTTGCGATTCCGTCATCGCCGAGACGGAGGACGCCGGGGCTTGAAGACAACACGATCGATGTGGGCTTCTTCCAGGACCTAATAACAGTTGGATATTCGACGCGCAAGCCTATTCCTGGACGATCGGGGTCTTCTAATTACGTTTTTTTGCACCACGTGAAAGCCACGCTCGATGCTTCCCAAGGAGGAGGGTGATCCTTCGCTCCACCGTTCTCTCCTGCAGGTCGACAGAACGAATGCCGTCGAGACGCCAGGCCTCGAGGAGGCGGCTCTCGAGACGACCCACGTAAGCCATGATGTAAACCATATGCAGAATATTCACTCCGAGCGATCCATCGCGCCCCTCGTCGCTGCAGTGCAATTCATCAGCGTCATCGAACCCGTCATGGCGATGCCGATCGGTCCCGACTTCGCGAGCAACCTCGGCATCCCGACTTCATAGCTCGGCTACATCGACTGCAGTTGTTTGGTGCTTGCGGCCATCTCCGGTTCATGGTTGCATGAACGCGCGAGCAGGAGGAGCCCGTCTTCGTGGTACGGCCCCGCAGGTCGTGGAGCAGGGGCGGCCCTCTCGACGCATCGATCAGTTATTGATACAGCGGGCTGTAAAGGCCGGCATCACCCCGAAGGGGTGCTTCTGGCGGTATGCGTGCGAGCTCCGCTCGTCGCTATCGATCAGTCTGACCTCATGGGAAGCCCGGCCTCCGCCGGCGCCCAACGCACGCGCGAGTCGCGACGGCGCGGTCCGACAGGTCGATCCGCGCTCGTCAGCGCTGGACCGGGAGCAGGATCGCCGAGGGGTGCGTGGGATCGTGGTAGATCGATTGCTCTGCGGCGACGAGGCGCGTGGCGGTGGCGAGAGGCTCGCCGCTCCCGGTGTTGCGCGAGAAGCGCGGGTGGGCGCCGCTCGACACCTGCACGCGGATGCGGTGGCCGGGCTGGAAGCGGTGGGCGGTCGGCCAGAGATCGATCTCGATCCGGCGCGTGCCGTCGGCCTCGGCAGGCGGGCTGCCGGGCGAGAGGCGGAGGATGCCGTCGGTGAGGTTGGTCGATCGCCCCGAGGGCGCCACGTCGCAGAGGCGCGCGAAGAAATCGGTGTGCTCCAGGCTGGAGGCGACGTGGAGGACGACCTTCACCGGGCCGATCACCTCCACCGCGCGATCGAGCCGCGCGCTCGTGTAGACGAGCACGTCGGCGCGCGTCTCCAGCGCCCGGTTGTCCTTCGGACCCACGTTCTGGCTGAGGCTGACGCCGCCCACCGAGGGCGTGGGATCCGCAGGATCGTAGCGATATCGATCCGGCCCGGAGGCGACCGGCGCGCGCGTGGAGAGGCCCCCCGCCGACTGCAGATACCAGCGCTCCTCCGCGTAGCCCGACGGCGGCCACTCGACGAAATCCCGCCACTCGTTCGCGCCCATCACGAAGAGCCGCACCGGCAGATCGCGGAGCCCGCTGCGATCGCCGAGGAGGTGCGCGCGGAGCCAGGCGATCGACTCGCGCATCGCCACCGACAGCCAGCTCTGATCGTTGTGCGCCCAGGGCCCGATCGTCAGGTGCGGCGATCGCCCCGCGCCGCGGAGGCGCTGGTAATCGGCGAGCGTCTGCGGCAGGAAGACGTCGTACCAGCCGCCGAGCATGTACACCGGCGCGGTCACGTCGCGGACGCGCTCGCTGAAATCCACGGGCTTCCACCAGGGATCGCCGGGCTGATCGTGCTCCAGCCACGCGCGGAGGAATTTCGCCGGCTTGCCGATCACCTTGGTGTCCGTCTCGCGGAGCGGCAGGTGCGCGGCGCCGGCGCGCACGAGCTTCTCGGCGGTCATCATCGCGAGCGCCGCACGGAGCACCGACTCCGCGGGATTGTGGACGATGTGCGTCCACGTCAACGCCGTGTCCAGCCAGAAGGATCCGCCCGTGTACATGGGGCTGCGGAACTCGGAGCTGGTCACGTGCGTCGCCATCGCCTTCAGCTCCGGCCCTGCGTCGGCGGCGATCGCCCACTGCACGAACCCCATGTAGCTCGCCCCGAAGGTGGCCAGCTCGCCCGAGAACCACGGCTGCGCCTTGATCCACTCGAGCGTGGCGGCGCCGTCGGCCGGCTCGTTGCGGAACGGATCGAACTCCCCCCCTGCGCCGTAGGTGCCCCGGCAGCTCTGCAGGAGCACCTGGAACCCTCGCTCCGCGAGCGGCCGCCCGAACAAGAGGCCGAAGAAGCCGGCCCGGCCATAGGGCGATCGCACCAGGATCGTGGGGCGCTTCGGGCCGCTGCGCGGGCGGTAGTGGTCGGCGAGCAGCGTGACGCCGTCGGGCATCGGCACCGGGAGATCGCGCTCGACCACGATGTCGCGCGTCTCCGCCGGCGGGAGATCGAGGAGCCGTTCGAAGATGCGGCTAACGACGGTCATGGCCGGAGATTCAACCCGCCCCCGGGGGTCGCGTCAACGCAGCGCGAGCGCCACCGGCCTCACGCGGGGACCCCACCACCGGAGACGCCGGTCCGACCTGAACGACGCTTGGCCTTCTGCCCGCGAGAGCTCGTCACGCTCTCGGTGAGCGCGCGAAGCTCTGGCTGCTCCTGCGTGCGCGCCGGAAAGTACAGGTAGAAGCCAGGTCCCTTCGTGAGGAACGCCTCGAGCACGGCGGTGGGGGTGACGTCGAGCGCGGCGGCGGCGGCGGCGGCGGCGGCGGCGGCGGTGAAGCTCTTGCAGCGGCCCACGGCGAGGAACGTCGTGAGCCGGTCGAGCGCGTCGGGCATGCCCTATTATGAAGTTTTAGTTCATAAATCATCAATCATTTTGCGTATTTTATTCATGGTTTGGATGCTGCATCTTCGTTCTTGCGAGGGGCGCAACCCCCCGGACAACGAAGAGGAGATCCCCATGGAAGCGAGCGAGAACAAGCGTGTGTGGTTCATCACGGGAGCATCGCGCGGAATCGGCGCGGAGATCGCGAGCGCGGCGCTCGCCGCCGGCGATCGGGTGGTCGCCACCGCGCGCGATCCGAGGAGCATCACGGACCGCTTCGGGCGGCCTGAGGCTCTCCTCCCCCTCGCGCTCGACGTGACGGACGAGGGCTCCGTCGCCGCCGCGGTCGAGGCTGCCGTTGCCCGGTTCGGCCGGATCGATGTGCTGGTGAACAACGCTGGCTACGGCGTCATCGGCGCGATCGAGGAGATCCAGGGCGACGAGGTGCGGCGCGTGTTCGAGACGAACGTGTTCGGCCTGCTTGCGGTGACGCGCGCCGCGCTGCCGCAGCTCCGGAAGCAGCGCGCCGGCCTGATCTTGAACCTCTCGTCGGTAGGCGGCTACCGGTCGGGGCCTGGGTTCGGCATTTACTGTTCGACGAAGTTCGCCGTCGAGGCGATCTCGGAGGCGCTGCACGCGGAGCTCGCGCCGCTCGGCATCGCGGTGACGGTCCTCGAGCCGGGCTACTTCCGAACGGAGTTCCTGGAGGCGAAGTCCGCCGTGGCGACGGGAGAGGTCATCGCCGATTATGCGGAGACCGCGGGCCAGGTCCGGAGCCACGCGAAGGAGGTCAGCCTCCAGCAGCCTGGCGACCCGGTGCGGCTCGCCCGCGTGGTCGTCGAGCTCGCCCGCGCGAAGAACCCGCCGCTCCGTCTCCCGCTCGGCACCGACGCCATCGCTGCGATCGAGGCGAAGAACGCGTTCGTGACGCAGGAGCTCGCCGCGTGGCGCGCC
This sequence comes from Sorangium sp. So ce176, assembly GCF_051519835.1. Classification (NCBI taxonomy): domain Bacteria; kingdom Pseudomonadati; phylum Myxococcota; order Polyangiales; family Polyangiaceae; genus Sorangium; species Sorangium sp. So ce176. Next base: position 4,134,072 of record NZ_CP150371.1, on the reverse strand, counting down.
GTCTCGGCGTCGACGGACTTTCCGAGATGAAGCTCGCGCGCCCGAGCGGTGCTGGCCGTTCGCAGGGTCGCGGACGGCCGGTTCGCCCTGTCAAGGACGAGGGCTTGTTGCGACGACTGGCCAACATAGTAGGCCACGAGGTGACTGACGTCGGTCCTGAGACGCTCGAAAAAACCTCCGCATCGCTCGGCGGCCGTGAGGAGCGTGCAGGCCATTTTCAAGCGGCCGTTGGACGCCAGACGCATGCCCGTGGAGAAATACTGGAACAGGCGGGGTGTTGGTCGGAAAGGTAAGCAGTTCCCCGTAGTTACGTAGTGGGTCGACAGGGACTCGAACCCTGGACCTACGGATTAAAAGAGCTTGGGGGTGCTGAGGGAATTCGCGGGGTTAGGGGGCAAAGTGGGCAGGAAGGTGGGCAGGCGGGAGGTGGGGGTGATGCGGGGGGCGCGGGGGAAAGCGGGGGGCGGGAGCTGGCGGTGGCGGCGCTGAAGGCGGTGGCGGCGGGGGAGGCCGTCGGGGTGGATATGCTGGTGCGGCTGGCGGAGCAGGTCGCCGCGGGGGTTAGCGGGGCGGGAGCGGCGGCCTCCCCTGCCCTCTCCGGGCGGGCGGTGCTGGTCGCGCAGCTCGGGGAGGGACTGGGAGCTGCTGCCGCAGCGGGGGACGTCGAAGCCGTGCGCGTTGCGCACGAGGCGATTGGGCGGCTGCTTGGGCTGCCTGCGCAGGAAGCTGCGACCAGAAGCCAGGCGCCCGTCGTCGACCTCTCAGCCGAGCGCGGCAAGCGCGCTCGTTAGAACGCCGTATACGTCAGGCCAGGACGCTGTCGCCTCAGGCCTGTAGTCCGGCTCGTGATGGCGGCAATGTCCGGACGTGTATGGCTCCCGAAGGCTGGCACCGTCACCTCGCCGATCCGGCAGTCGCCCACGAGATCTATGCATCGTGCCACGATACCCGGATCGAGACGTGCTGGGAAGGTAACTTTCTCGCGCCTTGAAACAGAGCCATGATCACTCCTTCGACCCTCCGGCGGGTGTGGGCGCAACAGCAAAGCTTTGCAGCACGTCACCGCCGAATACTTCCGTCGTCCTCGTGATACGGAGCGCGGACGGGGCGTCTTCGCGCCGGACGTTGAGGAGGCGGAGTCGCCCGCCCGTCGCCAGGCGCCCGTACCCGGGCGGCACGTCCTCATCGCAGACTACGGCGAGTTCCCGGCCGGCGCGGTCGCGCGCAACGAACCCCGTACGGTTTACGATGTTCTGGATCACAACTTCCAGGTCGACCCATTCGCTCTGGCGCTGGTCGTCACCGGACCCGCCGCTCCACTGCCAGTAGTCATCACAGAACTGCCGCGCGCCGCAACCCGTACAATGAGGCCCGAGGCTCGCTGCTGCCGGCTTTAGCGAGAGGCCCTCCCGGTAGCGGCGAATCTTCTCCTCGATCTGTTCCTCCACGCGGACGAGCTCTGCGTCGGTGATCGGCCATGCCTCAACGCGCGCCCCGTAGCGGAGCTCGATGCCGGCGGGCAGATCGCCCGTTTTTCGCCACCACATCAGCGCGTAGAGGAGCAATTGCTCGCGGTACTGGGGCTGCGAGGCTCCGGTCTTGAAATCGAGTATCACGGTCCGACCATTGCGCCGTACGACCAGATCGATGAAACCACGGATCGGGAACCTCGGGTGCCGGATCTCCTCCTCGGACAAGAAGCCCTGCACCTCCAGGAGCTGGAGGCGGCTTCCAGCTAGTCCGATGGCCGCCTCGGGTTGCTGGGGGAGCGGCGCGAGCCTCGAGGCCTGCGCGGAGATGCTCGTGTACTCCTGCCGGAAGGCCTGGGAGACCTTGTTGTAGACATCCCGCGCGGTCGCCTGGAACCGGAACCCGAGCGCGCGGGGGTTGCTCGCTGCCCGACCCTCTACCCCTTCGATCAGCCTGCGCGCCGTACCAAGGATATCGAACTGCGCGATGGCCACCCGAAAGGCCTCCGTTCCGAGCTCCGGGTAGCCGGCGACGGCCATCGTGTGGAACAGGCGGCTCAGCATCTCGTGCACGATGACCCCGAGCTCGGCCGCTTCGTTCGGCCGCTCGGGGCAGCGCGCCAGATCGCCGTATCTCGAGCTCGCGAGCTGCCACTGCCGCAGGCACGCCGCCATCCGCTTCAAGCTCGAATAGCTGAAGGTCTCCGGCGGTCCCGCCCACTCCGTCGGTCCCGTCAGGCGATAGAACGCCGGCGCCTCCATAGTCACCCCTCCTCCACGCCGAGGATCTTGCAGGCCCGCGGCAGATCGTGGAGCAAAGTGTGCGTATCGAGGGCCACAACCGGCGTCATGGTGGCCTGTGCTTCCTCCATCGCTCGCGCCCCGACTACGTCGGGGTCGACGAGCGGGTGGTGGACGTCGACCCAGAGCTCGCCTCCGGCCAAGTCGAGTCGGAGGGGCACCGGCGCCATCGCGAAGGCCCCGAGCTCGAACGGTATGTCCCGCAGCGAGAGCAGCTCGGTGAGCGGACGGAGCGCGGATAGTGCCTCTTCGGGGGACACGGAGGGCACGGCGCCCTCGAGCAGATACTCGAGCAGCGCGATGCCCAGCCTGCGATCGAGCGAACCGTGCACGGTCTGGTTATTGTAATGACGAAGGCAGCGGTGGCACGACGAGGTGCAATCGCAGCCGCCGAGAAGTTGCCGCGCCTCCTCGAGAATGGCCCCGAGATTTCTGCGGACCTGATGGGTGTAGCCAGCGCCGCCGGGGAGCAGATCGTAGAGGTAGAGGTCCGCCTCGCGCGTGACGTCGCCGGGAACGGGATTCCAGTTGCCGGCGAGCTCGCCCTCGTCGATCTGCAGGATGCGCGACGCCGCGAGGCAAAGGGCCTCGACCAGCGAGGTCAACGCCATCCGCCCCGCACGGCCCGAGCGCGGTGCATCGACGGCGCATTTCATCGGTGAGGCGAGTGTGAGCCGCAGCAGGAGCACGTCCGTCGGGAACTGGTGGCCCATATAGAATGGCCCGGTGACGGTCCCCGTGCACTGGCCGCCCTCCTCGATGGGGTGCGTGTGCACCTTGGCGCGGCCATCCTTGCCCACCAGGCGAGGCGTCGTGAACCCCGGGCCGAAGACCGGCTCCGCCGACCCGCACGCGGGGCACACGTGAAAGCCACGGTCCCCGACGCCCTTGTTCACCACGACCATCGTCTCGGGCCGCGCGAGGAGCCTGATCCGTCCGTCGAAGCGCACCTCGTTCCATCGCCTGACGGTCTGGACCTCGAGCTTCGCGGGCGTCGACATTCCCGCGTAGCTGATCGCCCCGCCGCGATCGATATCGCGCTCCTTGTTCACGTCGGGCGCGAAGCCCTCGGGCCGGATAAAATCGAGCGTCGCGAGCTGGGGCTCGCGGCACACCGGGCAAGCTGGGAGCGTGCGCGCTGCAGCGTCCAGCGTCATGTACCCGCACGACTTGCAGGCGCTGTACGCGGTCGCCCGGGCGAGGACGTCGCGTACCCCGGGTGGATAGGGGGAGTAGAGTGCGGCCGATTCGAACCGGAACTTGTCGATCGTGAGCGTTCGTCCCGGTGCGTACTCGGAGAGCGCAATCTGGAGATCGCGTTGCGGACTGTAGTCGAACCGGCGCTTGTAGGTCTTCGCGCCGGGGCGTCGCCGCTCCGGCACCCAGAACGAGACGGTGTCCGTCGGGAAGGCGTACCGGGGCAGAATGGCACGGTCGATGAGCATCTGCAAAAGGTGCTCGTCGAGCTGCATCTCGAGGCCGGCACGCTGCGCGTCATCGAGCCCTTCCGCGCGCGCTAGGTCGACCGGCAGATCATGCTCTAGCCTCTGCACCAGCCGCTCGATGGCGCCGTCGATCACGCCCTCCGCGTGCGTCTTCTTGCGGAACCCGTGGCTATACGATGGGATCCACGCGCGCAGATCAGCGAGGAGCCGGGCGCGATTGCCATGCAGCCAGGCGACGAGGCGCTCGAGCGAGCAGGCCTCGCCCGATGTGAGGAAATCGCGGACCGTGCCGAGAGACGCGAAGAGCTGATAGGAGCGGCCGCTCGCGGCGACTGTCTCGTGGAAGAAGGCCTGGACGAGGAACGCATGCACATGCCGCTCGAGCACCTTCTGGTTCTCGATGTAGACGACCGGAGGACGGACCTCGCCGGAGATAATCCGCTCCGGATGCTCGTAATACCAGGCGTCGTGCGAGCCGCCGTGGGCGTAGGTGATCACGGAGGCGATCGTGCGGCCGCGCCGCCCGGCCCGCCCGGCCCGCTGCTGGTAGTTGGCCATGTGCGGCGGCACGTTCCGCAGCGCGACGCCGGTGAGGGCGCCGATGTCGATGCCGACTTCCATCGTCGTCGTGCAGCTCAGGACGTCGATCGGAGGCTCGCCCTCAACCCTTACGTCCTGGAAGCGCAGCTCGTACTTCTCCGTGGTGGAGAACGCATCATCATCGTTCAGATTGGAGAGCTGCGCCGAGTGCTCTTCGGTTGTCAGCCCGAAGGGCTCGCGGGAGTCCCCCTGCAGGGCGCGGTGCACCTGGTCCCGGTAAAACCCGTACCGCGCGTCGAGGTACAGCGCGTCATCTTCGACCACCATCCGGCCGAGGCAGTCGGTGCAGCGGCCGCGGATCTCGTGCACGTCGAGCCGGCTGCAGCTTGTGCAGCGCGACCAGCGCTCGTCGGTGCGGGGGCGCAGGACGAGCAGGTTGGGCTGGAGGTAATAAGCGTCGTTCATCAGGACGAGGAAGCCCTTGCTCCTAACGAGCGAGACAAACCACGCGGCCACCTTCTTCGCGTTCTCCTCGCCCACGGTGGCGTGCATCCACTCGCCGAAGCGGATGGGGATGAGGTCATTCTTCGCGTCGAGCCGGATGCCCTCGGGCCGCTCCCAAGGCTCTCCGAGCTGGCTCAAGCTGGCCCCGGGCGGCAGGAAGCATTTGCGCTCGAGCTGTGCGCGGAGCCAGGCACGAAAGAGGCCCCGGACCTCTCCGGCGGGCAAGCCCACATCCGGGAAGTCGTTGAAGAGGTAGCCCAGGGCGGGCTCCTCCTCGACCGTCGCGAGCCCCATGGCCTGGAGCGAGAAGTACCTGTCGGTGAGCTCGGCGAAGAGGCTCTTCGCGTACGAGAGCGTGGCCTGGATGATGTTCTGGGCCGCGTGCTCGAGGAGCGTCTCGAGCGGCAACGACCGCGCCTGCGCGAGGTAGGCGTGGAACGCGCCCTCGTCCGCGGCCGGGAACAGATCGATCCCCCGCCGCGTGCAGACGCGGAGCAGCGCGGGAAACATGCTGCCGATGCGCGGCGATTTCCCGATCGTCTCGAGTTCGCGCGCCGCGAGCAGGAGCACCTGACGGAAAGCGTCGCGCGAGTGGCTCATCTCGAGCGCGGGCGCGAGGCGCGCGGCCCGCTGGCGTCCGTCGCTGAAAACCAGCACCTTGCGTCCCTCGTTGGGCAGGTGGGGATCGCGCTTCTGCGGCGGCTGCTCGGCAAATTGTGCCTCGATGAGCGCGGTGAACGGCTGCTCGCCGCGGGTGCGTAGGTCCGTGATGAAGGCCCTGCGCAGCACGGTGAGGGGCAGCCCAGGGGGCTGGCAGAGTGGGCAACGCGTGAACTCCGGCTTGCGGCGCCCGGTCTCCCGGTCGCGAGGGAGCCAGATGCGCCGCACGCGGGGGTCATTGGCGTCGCTCGCCGGGACGATGTGGCCCGTGGCGAGCTGGATCGCGGCCTCCTCCACGCCCTCCTCGTTCCGGGGGCGGGTGGGGAGGATCTCGATGGTCTCCAGCTCGCCATCGAGCTCGCCCCAGAGGAACCGGGCGGAGGCAGCCTGGCCCTTCGGCACCCGGGCGAGCAGGTACGCTCCGCCGCAGGTGCGGCACGAGGCGAGCTCGAAGACTCGGGCGCCGCAGGCGTCGCACTGGGTTCGCGGGGTCGCGAACAGCTTGCCGAGCGGCGCCTCTTCGCCTGGGTGCTCCTGCCGCCCGCAGCAGCGCGGGTCGATGCAGGCGTAGATACCCGCGAGGCCGCGAAACATCATGTGAATGCGCGTCGGCAAGAGGCTCGCCTCCGTGGGCGAGCGCCGCGCCAGCGTCCCGAGCGAGAGGAGCACCTCGGTGGCCTTCCGCGCGACAGGGCTCTCCGGAAAGAGCGCGCTCGAGAGCTCGCCGAGCGGCCTCGCCCGCTCCGAGGTCAACGCGAGCACCTGGTTCAACCACGGGCGCCCCTCGAGGGCGCGGACCAGGCGTGCGGGGATCTCGGCAGACGAAGGCCGCGATTGCGTGTCGCCGAGATGCCGGAGGATCGGCTCCACCGCATCGACGAGCGCGTCGGGGCCAGCATCGCCTTGCAGGGCCGGCAGAGGCACGCGCGCGAGAACCTCGGCGAGCGCAGGATCCCCTGGCGCGGCCGGCGAGGGCTGCTCGCGCACGCCGAAGACGACCTCGAAATGCTCGGGCGGCTTTCCCGTGAGATCCGCGGCGAACCGGCGCGCCGTCTCCTGCGCGTCCCCGCCACCGAGCGAGGCGCTGGTGCAGATGACCCGGACCTTCTCCGGTTTGTCGATGACGCCCAGGCGCGCGAAGAGCCGCCGGAGCAAGAAGGCCACCTCGGCGCCCTTGGCGCCCCGGTACATGTGCGCCTCGTCGAGGACCAGCAGGAGGCTCGCGCCAGGCTGCTCCAGCCAGCGCCGCGTCTCGTCGAAGATGGGCCGCTCGAAGGGACGCATGAGCATGTACTCGAGCATCGAGTAGTTGGTGACGAGCACATCGGGCGCCCCGCCGCGCCCCGTCTCGGGATCGTGCACCATCTCGTGCCGGGTGAGCAGCTCGCGATCATCGCGCCCGGTCTGCAGCCGCTCGGGCCAGTTGTGCTTCGTGTAGGGCTGGCCCTTCTTCTTTCCGGTCTTGTAGGTCACCTTCTCGGCGCGCTCGGCGGCAAGGAATGCACGCAGATCCTTGGCCGGAAAGCGGCCGAGCTTCTTCAGATCGAGGGCCAAATCCGTGGGCATCTCGAGGTATTTCTTGAGGAGCGGCTCGACGCTCGCCCCATCCTTGCCGGGATTGCGCGGTCCCGGATAAGGCGTGCGTCCGGTGTACATGCCAAACAGGGGGTGGCGGCGGCCCGGCCCGAGCTCGCGGAACTGGTGCATCACCGCCGTACTCCCGAGGAGCAGGCGCAGGCGCGAGATCTGGTCGTTCACGAGCGCGTTCATCGGGTAGAGGATCAGGCCCCGCACGGCCCGCGTCGCGAAGCTCTCAGGGCGCGCGGTCGCCTCCTCGTAGAGGCGCGCGAGCAGGGGAACGAGGAAACATTCGGTCTTGCCCGACCCCGTGCCCGTCGCGACCACGAGATCCTTGCCGTCGACCAGAAAGGCGCGGAAGGCCTGCTCCTGGTGCTTGTAGATCTCGGGGAAAAGCAGGCTCCTCTCGGGATCGTAGTCGGTCCTCGTTCGCGTCAGCCGATCGAGCAGCCCGGCGATTTCTGGGGGTAGGCCGAAATCGTCGTACGTGCCGCGGAAGACGTGGTAGCGCGGCGTGGTCTCGACGAAGGGCTCCTGCGAGAGGAGCGTGCCGTGATCGGTTTCATCGAGCAGCACGCGGCGCGCCTTGATGAGCGTGGCGTCGCTCAGGGGATAGGCGCTCTCGATATAACGTCGAAGTTGACCGCGGAGGCGGTGCGCGAGGCGGGTCGGGGTGTATTTCTCGTCGTCGTCGGTGCGCTCAAAGACAGCGAGCGGCGCCGCAGGCTGGGGAGGCTCCTGGGGTGGAGCTGGCTTTTGCCTCGTCTTGCGCGCCCCGGAGGGCTCGGCGTCGCCCACCCTGTCCAGCCATTCGCCGAGCGCGTCCGCGACGGGGCCCTCGACGCCCTGAAACGACTCGACCAGCGACTCGGGCTTCATTCCGGCGAACAGCGCATCAAGGAAGGCCGGGGTGATCGAGCGGACCCCCGCGAAATCGAAGACGTCGCCGGGCTTGAGCTTGCGATGGAGGAACTCCGCGTCCTCGACGTTGCAGAGGCCGCCGTCCTCCTCTGCATACTTGTTCATCCGGAAAGCGGTCACGACGCCTCCTCGACGCTCCACCGCTCGCCCCCGAGGCGGGTGACGGCGATGTCCTCGCAGCCTTCGGGCTCGATCAGCATCAGGCCGCGCATGGCACGGGTGCACGCGACGTAGAGGAGCCGGCGGTGGTGCCGCATGGCCTCCTCGAACGCGGAAGGCTCCTCGTAGTCGGCGGCGATCGGGTAGCTGCCCGGGTGCAGGCCAGAGACCACGACGATCGGGAACTCGAGCCCCTTCGACGAATGGAAAGTAAGAACCTTGATCGCCGGCGCCCCGAGATCGAGGTCGCGCCCCTCGAAGAAGCGCGCGGCGAGACCCGCGGCCTTGAGCCCCCTGGCCATCGCCTCGCCGGTCGCCCTGTCCGGGGCGAGCACCGCCGCCGCGTGCATCTGGATGCGCAGGTGACGGGCCATCTGCCGGATGAAATGCGCCGCCCAGTGGGCCTCGCGCGCGGGCGGCGCACCGCGGAGCAGCACGGGCATGGGGCCCTCGTGAGGGCTCGTCGACGCGGGAAGCTCCTCGTCGGGCTCCGGCTCGAGGAGCGCAAACGCCGCCGCGTCGATCTCGACGGTCGAGCGATAGTTGCGCTGGAGAATGGCCGTCCGCCCCTTGAACATGAGCCGCGGATCCGCGCTGCTCCAGCCTGCGCCGCGCGAGTAGATCGACTGCTTGGAGTCCGCTGCGAAGAACAGGCCTTCGGGGCTCTTGGCGAGGTGTGCGAGCAGGCTCAGCGCCACGGGTGGCAGGTCCTGGGCCTCATCGACGAGCACGTGACCGAAGCGTTGCACGTCGTCACAGGTGCGGGCCATCTCGGCCGCCTCACGGCGTAGCGCGCCGAAGGTCTCGCCCCCCGAGGCCTGAAGCCTCGCCCGGAAGGTTTCGTAAAGCTCCCACACGGCGGCGCGCATCTTCGCTCCCAGCGCCACGCCGCGCCCGGGCCGCGGCGCCGCCTCGTACTCCTCCAGCGTGCGGAGCTCGCGCCCTTCGATGATCCACGTCATCTCGTCGAGCAGATATCGATCGGAGATCCTGGCGAGGGCCCGAGCGCGGAGCTTGCGTTCGAACATAGTAGGCCCTGCGGGCAGGAAATTTTCGCGCACGGCGGCGAGGACGGAGAGCGGGTCCGTCTCGATGCGCTCGATACGACGCCGCCGGGACACGATCTCGCGGGCCAGCTCGTCGCACGTGGCAATGCGCACGCGCTCCATCTCGGCCGGCGTGAGGATCTGCTCGAGGAGCTGGCGGCTCGCGCTCTGCAAGGCGCGCGTGTACGTGGTGAAGAGCGCGGTCTCCTTCCCGGTCGCATGCGGTTGCCTGAGCACGGCCCGCACGCGGTAAAGGGCCACGGTGCTCTTGCCCGTCCCCGCGCCGCCCCGCACCATCGTGGGCCCTTTCAGGGCCCAGGTCGTGAGCTTTTCCTGGTCCGGGTCGAGCCGGAGCAGGAACGAGAAAAGGGTGCCCTCCTTGAAGCGCAAGAGGTCGTGCGGGTCGTGGACTGCGAGGTCGGGCTGCTGCACGACCTCGCGGAGCGGCCTGGGGAAGAGGTTGTCGACCACGCACTCGAGCACGTACCGCGGTACGTCTGCCGCGAGCAGCTCGTCCTCGGTGGTGCAGAGGAGCAGGGGCGGGTAGTGCCTTTGCGGGATGTGGAGGGAGGCAAGCCATGCAGGCGTGATCGGCGAAGGTAACTTCTTACCTGGCGTGGGCGCGGCCACAGAGAAGGCGAGAGGGGGCCTCTCCGAGGGAGTGTCCAGGACCTCCGCCTCCTGCTCCTCCCCGCGCGGCGGGAGAGCCCCCGGGGCCTCGGCGCCGATCGCAACCGTCTTGTTGCCGTACGTGCTCGAATCGCGCCGGCGGATGGCAATGAGGCGGATCCACGTATCGCCGAAGCTGTAGAAGACGCGGTAGTCCCCGACGCGCAGGCGACAGAGGCCGCCTTTGCCTTTGAGCTTCTTCTTCAGCTTCCCGTCGGGGATCGGATCGTCGACGAGCCTGGCGAGTTTTTCCCAGAGCACCGCGGCCTGCTCGGACGGGAAGGCCTGGATCTCGTGGGCGCAGCTCGGCTTGATGTTGAGCTCTCGCCGATCTCTCACGGCTCCCTCCGCGCCTCCTCGACGGCGGCACCAAGCCGCTCCCGAAGGAGCACCGCGGCTTGCTCGAACGCACCTTCGTCCAGTCGAACGCGCCGCGGTTCGTCGAGCATCTCGCCCACCGCGGCGAGAAGGCGGTACTCGGCGGCTGGAAGGAGCACCGGCAGCGCGATCTCCTGCCCGCCATCCGTCCGCGTCACATCGAACCGCACTGGTAGGCCTGCGGCCGCGTCGACAGCGAACATCGTGCGCCTGGCCTCGTCGCCCGTGAGGGGGACGAAGGCTCTCTTGTCTCCGGAGCCGCGCGCCCATGCGTACGCGGACCATCCGCCTGTCTGGCGCGCGCGGACGAGCGCGGGCTCGTCGCCGAGCGGCCCCCTCTTCCACCGCGCCGCCCGCGAGGCGTCCTCCCCCTTGGGCTGATAGATCCCGAGGTCGTCCCAGGAGAGGGCGCTCGCCCGGTCCTCGAAGCGCGAAGCCGCGTCGAGCCGCGCCGCGAGCTCGCCCAGCCAGCGATCATGGGGCGCCGAGCGATCAAGACCCGCCCAGCGAGCGACGTCGATCACGCGCCCGCTACGCTCTTCGACCCACGCTTGCACGGCTTGATCTTCGGAGACAGAGAGCCGCCGCGGGAGCCCTGTCATGTGCCCGATGGTGCTCATCTCGCTCGAGGGCAGCGTCCCCACAAGGAGCCAGCGCCCTGCGCTCACGCGCACGCCCCGAAGCGGCGCGCAGGCCACCTCTCCGCCAGGACCGGCGCTGAGGTCACCGATCGCTTCGAGCGTGCGTACGATCTCCCCGATTCGTTCCGCTGTGACGCCGAAGAGCGAGAGCAGCTTCTCGACCCGCTGCACGAGCACCCAGCGCAGCGTCTGTCCGAGCGCGAAGAGCTCCGCGCGGGTCACCTCCGCGATGACCTCGGTCCCGCGGTCGGGATGGCCGCCGTAGCGGTCGGCGACCCGTCTTGCGTACGAATCGGGTGTGAGGACCTCGAAGCGCATCGTCATATCCATGAGCTCAGGCGTGGAATCGCGAAAGGAACGCCTCGAAGAGCGCGCCGGTGCCGTCCTCGACCGCGTCCCGGAGCGCGAGCGGCGCCGCCGCGAAGGCTCGACCCCGCTCCCAGAGCGCCCACGAAAGACCGTCGGTCAGGATGGCCCGCACGAATCCGTCGCGCCTGCCCAGCCTGGAGGCGAGGTCGCGCGCCGTATCCCTGGCCGTCGAAACCAGATCGACGCCGCGCCGCCCGAGAATCAGGGCGGCGGGCCGCTCCACGGTGATGCGTTCGTCCTCCCGAACCGTCGCCTCCAGCGCGAAGGCCGCAAAGCTGCGGGCTCTGCCTGCGTCGTCCAGCATGGGCGCGATCTCGCGCACCTGGTAGCCGAGGACGGAGCACACGGGGTCGATCCAGATCGTCCGGAGAAGGGAGAGATCGGGCTCCTCGGCGACGGTCGAGCCCCGCTCCGCGAGGAGCGCGCGGAGTTTTTCCCGGAGATGTTCCGGGGAGAGGCGCTGCGTATGTCGCAGAGTGACGGCCCCCAGGTCGCCCAAATCGAGATGCAGATCCCCGATGCGCTCCGTCTCGCGTTCCGCCTGGATCGCGGCGAGCAGGTTCTCGGCGGGCACCTCGCCGCGCCCATTGGCGAAGAGCGGCGGCAAGCTCCTCGAGCACGCGCCCTCCCAGCGCGCGCCGATGCGCCAGAGCGGCGGGGCATGGATGCGCAGGCGTGATGCATCGAGGTGGCCGAGATCGAGATCCAGGCTCGCCGCGCCTTCAACGGCCATCGACTCGCCGTCGAGCTCCAAGGAAACCCTCGCGCCGGTGATCCCCGGGGTGCGACCTGCCTGCTCGTCCACCTGGAAGAAGAGCCGCTCCGGCTCGCGCGTTTTGTCGAGGCTAAGCACATCCAGCGCGTAACGGCCGGGGACGAGCGGCCCGAGCTCGACCAGGTGGTCCTTGCCCGGTGGCAGGGGGAAACGCGTCTGCCCGTGGGGCCTGGCCAGAAAGAGCACAAGCGCACCCGGCTCCTTCGTCTCGACGCCGGCCACACGCACGATTGGCGCGTCCTCGGGACGAAAGCAGGCGTAGCGCTCGCCGCCTCGTCCGCGGCGGTACTCCCGCGCCGCGATGCCGGCGAAGCTCACGTTGAGCGCCGTCTGCGCTACCGCGAGGCCCATGCGCAGGAGCCGCGCCGCGAGCTCCGTGGGCACCGGCGTTGGTAGCGTGATCTCGACGCGCCGCCACGGCGCGGGCGTGGCTGAGACGTCCACGGCGGCGAACCCCTCGACCGGGAGCTCGGGCGGGATCAAGAGCCGATAGGAGCGACCCGGCGAGAGCACGGCGCCCACGAGGAGCTGGCCTGCCCCGGCGGCGTCGAGGCGGAATGCGCTCGCACGGCTGGCCGGGAGACCGGGCAGCTCGAGGGCCTTGAGCTCCTCGCCCACGTCCTCGTCGAACGCGCCCGCAGACCACACGTACTTCTCGGTCGAAGGGCGGACCCGCGTGCGGCAGGTGCCGCTACGCAAGTTCGACGCGAGCACCGTGACCCTTTGCTCTCCGGAGACGAGATCGAGCGTCTTGACGAACTGCGGGAGCCCGACGAGAGCCGTTGTCACGACGTATAGGTTGTCGTCGAGCTCGAGCGACGCCGTCCACGCGCTCGCCTCCGGCTTGCACTCCGAGGCGGGCAAGGGGGCGAAGAAGGAGGCGATCGAGGATTCCTGCCGCTTGTGAATCTGCGCGGCGGCCTCGGGCGAGCTGAGGTCCCGCGGTGTCGGGCCGCGCGGAAGAGTCACCTCGCGGAAGAACAGCGGGTCCGCGAGGAGGGAGAGGGCTTGCGCCTGCGGGAACGGGACCGGGCGCGTGCCAGGCGGGAAGGAGAGCGGAGGGGACGGCTCCACCGGCGGGGGCGCTGGTGGGTCCACCGCGATCGGCCCGACGAGGGGCGGCGCGAGCTGGGACTTGCCGGCCTGCGCCCGCGCCTTGAGCTTGGGGTACTCCTTCAAAAGCTCGAGCGCCTGCCTGGTGAGCACATCAATCTCGACGTCGCTCGGCGCCGCGCCTACCTCGGCGAGAGCCTCCTCGACCTCGTCCGGGCCGCCGATGACGTTAAGCAGCTTGTTAAGTGCATTTATACGGCGGAGCCCATCGAGCCCGCGTGCCCGCGCGACGCGGGCGAGCAGCCGCAGCGCCTCTGCGCTCCATGCGGCGAGCGTCGTCTCCGCGGGGGGGCTCATCGCGCCTCGTAGACCCTGAGGACCTCGTCACCGTAATGGTTGATGACCTTGACCGCGATGAGCCCGGAGGAGGGCGGATCGAAGGGCCGGCTCTTCGTGGTGTAGAGCGAGGCCCAGGTGTCCTCGTCGATCTCGGCCTTGAGCGCGCGCTTGAGCTTCTCGTAAGGGTCGTTGGCGCCGGTGAAATAAGCGTGTCGCACGAAGAAGCTATCGCCGCTGTAATCCGTGTCGATGAACCAGCAGGCGATATCGTCGGTCGTGTGGCTGCGGATCTCGCCGGTCGTGGGGTCGTAGACGTCGAGGCCCTTGATCTCGGCGACGAGCTTGCCGTCCTTCGTCTTCTGGAGCGAGATATCCGGCTCGCCGAAGACCATGAACAGGTTGCCTGCTCCGGTCTTCTTGAGCAGCTCGTCGCCCATGGCGAGGTCGGGGTTCATGCGGGAGAGCAGGACCGTGATCGATTTCTGCGCGGGGCTGCCCTTCGGCGAGGGGGGCGGGTTGCTTCCGTTTTTCGGGGAGAACTCCCTGGCGGCCTCGTAGGCGAGCGCGTCGAAGGCGAAACCGCAGACGACGACGAGGTCGAAGTGCTTGAGGGCCTCCTTGGCGGCGCCGCGGACCTGCTCAGGGCTGACGGTACCGTGCTCCGGACCGATGGAGATGGCGGCGCGGCGGATGGCGCCGGACTTGTGGGTGAACTCGCCTTCGGCCTGGATCCACTTGCCGGGGAAGGGGTTCAGGCGGTCGAAGAGGAGGCGCTCGTTCTTGATGGTGTTCTGGACGCCGGCCTTCTTGAGGTTGTCGAGGATGGTAGTGACGAAGGTGCTCGCGTTGGCGCCGGCGGTCTGCGATTTGGGGACCGGGATGCTCGCGTCAAGCATGCGGTGAGGAGAGAGGCTCTCGACGGTGAAAGGGCCGGAGACGCGGATGCGCTTGGGGTCCTCGTGGGGCTGGTCGTAGAGGATCTCGCTGTCAGCGCGGCGGGCGATGGAGGCGTCAATTTCTCTTTGTCGGGCGCGGCGGAGCTGCCACCACTCAGCGTGGGCTGCCTTGGCTTCGATGGGCCAGGAGGGGTCGGCATCGCGGGGGACTTCCCACTCCTCCCACTTCTTCTTGAGGAGCTTGTTCAGCTTGGCACGGACGGGAGAGAGTTGCTCCTCGAAGCGAGCGTGGAGCGCATCGATATTTTCGTTGTTAGCGATCGATCCGAGCGTCACGTGCGGGATTTTTTGATACACAAATCCGCTTCGCACGTCGCCGCCGCTCTCGCGCTGCACGGAATCGGAGCTATCCGCAAGGATGAAATACGGGAACTCGGTGGCAACCAGCCTGCTCCTTGCCAGCGCGATGGCCACTCGGCTGGTGTCGATTGTGATCCATCGGCGACCCCATCGCTCGGCGACAAAGGCTGTCGTCCCGCTGCCACACGTCGGATCGAGCACCAGATCGCCAGGATCCGTGGTCATCAACATGCATCGCTCAATCACTTTTGTGTGCGTCTGAACAACGTACGTCTTGTCCGCTTCACCAGCTGTGTCGTTCCAGCTGCTCGTCATCCTCATCACCGGGTAATCGTCATTGAAGATGACGTACCGGATAGTTTTTCCGCTGTCGCTTATTCGACCTGCTTTTGCTAGGCGAACCATTCCCTGCCGGGTGGTCTTCCAGCTCTTTCCGGAACTCGTGCGGTAAAGTTCGCCGTTGTACTCAAAATCGAACGTGCACGAGGTAGTGTATCCGGAGGAAACGAGGTTCTCGACGGCGTACACTCTGCTTCCCTGTGGGAGTGTTTCTGGGTTTTGCCGCTCGTTGCTCGCCAGACCGCGCCGTGTCCCGTCTGGTAGTTGCACATTCGTGTACCTCGACTTGTCGCCGGTCTCCCTTGGTACGTAAAGCACACGATACTTGTACACCTCAATGTTCTTGGCATACCAGATGATGTAATCGTTGATGCTCGCGAGGCCGCTCGACGTCAACGGAACCGAGGTGCGGTACGATATGATCGAAGCAAAATTCTTGCTACCGAACACCTCGTCGAGAATACATCTAACGAGGTGCATGTTCTGATCGCCAATCTGAACGAATATGCTTCCGCTCTCTGCGAGCAGTTCACGGGCGATCGTCAGCCTGTCTCGTAGGTAGGCAAGGTATGAGTGAATGCCGATTTCCCATGTATCTCGGAAGGCTTTGACCTGCTCTGGTTGCCGTACCAGATCTTCGACTTTCCCGTCCTTGACCTCACGCCTGCGCGTCGACACCTGCCAATTCGATCCGAACTCGATTCCGTACGGTGGATCCAGATAGATCATCTGGACCTTGCCCTTGAGCCCCTCCTTCTGCGCGAGCGACGTCATCACGACCAACGAATCGCCGAGGATCATCCGGTTCGTCCAGCGCTCGTCGTGCTGGTAGAACTCGATCTGCTCCTCGAAGTCCCGTTTCTGATCGAAAGCTTCGAATAATCCGAGCTGCGGCTTCTGTCCCACCGCCCGCGCCCGCAGATCCTCGATCAGCGCCTTCGGATTGATCTTCTCCTGGATGTAGATCGGCACCACCGGCACCGCAAGATCCTTCCGATCCTGCTCGTCCTTCCCCTTCCAGACGAGCTGCGGATCCAGCGTCGGATCCCGCGGATAAAGCATCTCCTGCGGCGTCTCCTCCTCGTCCGCGACGAGCTCCCCCATCTCGCGTGTCGGGATGTTCTTGCGCGTGTCCTTGTGCACGAGCGCCTCGATGGGCGTCTCGGTCGTGGAGGTCGTGCTGCCGCTCTTCTTGCGTCCCGCCATGATCAGCTCTTTCCCGCCGTCGCCAGGCGCCCGAGCGCCCTTCGAATGACGTCCTTCGCGTTCCACGGGTCCGTGACCTCGACGAACGCCCACAACCCGTGCCCACCGTCGTTGTTCACCGCGGGTACCCAGAGCTTCTGGGCCGTCTCCACCTTGGCCGCCTTGTCCTGCTCCCGCTGCCCGGTCACCTCCAGGACCAGGTGCAGCGGCCCGAGCGCCTCGTGCCGCACCTCAGCGATGAAATCGGGGTAGTATCGCCGCTCGATCCCATCGATCGTGTACGGGATCGTGAAGCCGAGGTTATGGTTCTTCGCGTACGCCTCGACCTCGTCCATGTCCTCGAGCGCCTGCGCCACCTTCTGCTCCCAGCTCTCCGTGTCCGCGACGACGTGTGAGATGTGGCACTTGTCCTCGCGCGTGAGGTACGTCGGCCGCGCCGTGACGAAGTCCACCCCGTCCGTCGTGCCCACGGCCCCGTCCGGATGGAAGACCGGCAAGACGTGCGCCTCGCCGTCGTGCGCGGTCACGATCGACCGGTAGATCTTGTCCGCCGCGTTGCTCCCGTACTGCGAGAGCAAGAGGAGCTGCGGGAACGTGTCGTCGCTCAGCGTCACGCACTCCGCGAGCCAGTGCTTCGCGATCGCCAGCACCTGCGGGAAGAGCCAGCTCTGCAGCGAGCCGTCCTTCTCCCGGAAATAACGCTGCAGGACGTGCCGGCCGAGCCAGAACGCGACCTCCTGCTCGCGGTGCGCGCGCAGGTGATCCAGCGAGTGGATCACCCGCTCGCCCATGATCGACGACATCTCCGTCTGCGTCGGCGTGTCTCGCGTCGTGAGCACGAGCCGCGCCTCGGGACCGAACTTCGCCTCGAGCCGCTCCGTCGGGAGCTCGAACCGGTAGCCGATCACCCGCGGGAACTGCACCCGCCGCGAGGCGCGCTCCCGCAGCGCGCGCACGTGCGTCCGCGGTTTGTCCTCCGGCAACGGCGTCGCCACGTCCGTCATCGGGATGAACCGGAACGGCACGCCGTAGACCTCGGCGTACTCCGGCGTGAACATCCCGTCCTTGTCCGGCTGGTAGCTCATCCGCCGCAAGCCCCGGCCGATCACCTGCTCGCAGAGGAGCTGCGTCGTGAACGCCCGGACCCCTAGGATGTGCGTCACCGTGTTGGTGTCCCACCCCTCGGTCAGCATCGAGACCGACACCACGCAGCGCACGCCCTCGCCGAGCTTGCCGGGCTTGCCGACGGTGTTCATCACCTCGCGCAGGAGATCGCCGTCCGTGAGCGCCTCCGCGTCGCGCCCGGGGTGCATGCGTCGGTGCTCGCGCTTGAAGTCCTCGATCTCCTTGGCCGCGATGCGCTTGAACTCGTCGCTCATCGCCCCGCCCGCTTCGAGCTCCGCGCTGTCGACCAGGATGGTGTTGGGCCGCGGGAGCCACCTTCCCTCCTTGACGTTGCTGAAGAGCGCGAACCGCCCAGGGACGGGGATCTTGCTGTCCTCGGGGCCGGGTTTCTCGAAGCCGGCGATGTACTGGTAGACGAGCTGCGACACGGCCGTGTTGTTGCAGACCACGATGAACACCGGCGGCGTCGAGGCGCTGTGCGGCCCGCGCGTCTTCTCCCAGCGGCGGAAGAGGGCCTCGTAGTTCGAGTAGAGGCTCTCGAGCGCGCCCTCGAGCTCCTTGGGGAGCACCGGGTCGCGGCCCTCGGCGTCCTTGCCCGCGCGCTTCTTCGGCAGCGCGTCGCGCACGTGCGGCCAGAGCTCGCGGTAGATCGGCTGTTCGCTCTTCAGCGAGTTGTCCGAGACAGGCACGCGCGGCACCTTCACGACGCCGGCCTCTATCGCGTCGACGAGCGCGAAGTCCGAGACCACCCACGGAAAGAGCGTGCCCTCGGGGTAGCCCGAGCCGCGCAGGAAGAAGGGCGTGGCCGAGAGGTCGAAGACGGCTCGGACGCGCTGCTTGCCCCGGCCTCCCTCGGGCGCGTGCGCGGCGTCCTTGCGGCCGAAGTGGCGGTGCACGTGCTCGAGCCCGGTGATCCAGATACGCGCTTCTTCCTCGCGCGCCTCGACCTCCTTGCGCTCGTCGCCGGTGATCTTCTCCTCGGTCGGTTTCCCGCGGTAGCAGTGGTGCGCCTCGTCGTTGAGGGCGATGACGTCGTGGCGCGGATCGAGCCCGCTGCAGACCCTGCGCACCATCTCGGCGGGCGTCTCCTGGAACGGGCTGGGGACGCCGGCCTTCTGCAGGATCTCCTTCGTGAGCTTGGGCGCCTCGAGTTTCTCGCGGAGCTGGAAGGCGTGGTAGTTCGTCACCACGATCCGGAGCTGCCCGAGCTGATCGCGCAGGTCGGCCGGGACGAGATCGAGCGCCCGGTAGTAGTTGCCCGGGTCCTCGGGCAGGAGCACGCGCAGGCGGTCGCGGATGGTGATGCCGGGGGTGGCGACCAGGAAGTTCGTCGAGAAGCGCTTGTCCTCGGGGTTCGCCAGCTTGTTGAGGCCCTGCCACGCGATGAGCATGGCCATGACCACGGTCTTGCCGCTTCCGGTGGCCATCTTGAAGGCGAGCCGGAAAAGGAGTGGGTTGTGGGCCGTCTGGGCGCGCCCGAGGATGTCCTCGCCGAAGCGATCCTTCAGGGGGCCGGCCGCCTCCAGCAGGTAGATGGCCGTCTCGACAGCCTCGAGCTGGCAGAAGAAGAGCTTCTGCTCGCGCTCCTCGCGCCGCCAGTGCTCGAGCAGGTGCCGCGTGCGGCGCTCGACGTGCATGTAGCCGCCCTGGCGCCACCGGGACACGCGGTCGCGCAGGCCGTTGACGAGGGCGATCTCCTCGCGCCGCTCCTGGAGGACCTCGCCGATGGTGAGCTGGGTGCTCTTCTTCGGCTGGGGGATGGGGATGAAGTAGCTGCTCGGGCGGCGGCCTTCGATGACCGTGTCGGTGATGCCCTCCGCGGTGAACGCGAAGTGCCGCGTGGGCTCGTGGAAGGGAGAGTTGAGGATGGGGTTCTGGATCAGCCCACGCCTACTGCTTGCCGTCGTCGCTCGCGTCACCCGCACCTGCCTCGCCGTTGCGCCGGACGAACATACCGCGCGCAGGGCCTCCTGATCCACGCCGCGACGGAGGAGAGACAAGCCTCGGTTGGCGACGAGGCGTCCTGGAATATCTGTCAGGGTTGTTCCAACGTCAACGGGACAAAAGTCCAGTACAGATGTCGGCGACGATGCACTCGGCCTAGGGCTAGGTGAGGCCCTCGAAGGGATCGAGGACCCAGCGGCTGAGGTAGAGGGGAACCGGGAAAAGCCGTGGCAAGGTTCTCGTGAAGGAGCTCGATGAACGCGCGCCAGCCGAGCTTGCTGCGGAAGCGCGGCCAGCGGGCGAAGTCCGGCTCGGTGAGGTGTCGATGACGGAGGCCGGCGGCCTTCAGGCGGGCGATCGAACGGTGGGGGTCTCGAGGCGGTTTGCCAAGGTGGGCCTCAACGGCGGCGAATGTTGCCGGATCTATCTAGGGGAGAGGCAACCCGGACCGTGCGGCACACGGGAGCACGGGGGAGGAGCGCGAGGGCTTGACAGGGGTGGGGCGACTGCTTCAAGCTCACGCCTGCGCCAGGGGTTGCACTTGCAGGAGGAGCCATCCCTCCCCCCCCTAGACGGTGCCGGTGGTGCCCCTCTCCGAGGGGAGTCGGACGACAGAAGCCCTTGTCGTAGCCGCCGCCTCCTTTATCGCGGGGGTTGTGGTTTGCGTCCGCGCCGTCACCGGCACGGTGCAGCAGGGGTTTGCGCTGCCCCGCGGCGGCGATCCGCGGCGAATGGTGGTTCGTCATGCAAAAGACGGAACTCGCGATGCTCATGCGCGTCTCGAAGGGGGACGTGCCCAAGGTCGCGTTGCACATTTTTCAACAGCAGAAGCTGACCGAGGACGATCACGAATTTCTCTACCAGCACATTCAGGAGCTGACGCCGGATTTCCTGATGGAGTGGATTGCGTGCAGGCCACCGCGATCCGTGCCCATCGTGGAGGCGCTGTTCGCGCAGCTTCCTCAAGGCTCCCACCTTGAATGGTTCGCGGCGATCTTGGAAGGGTGGGCGGCCCGACTGGAGCCGGACGCGCTCGACGATGTGGCGGAGCGGCTGCGAACCAGGGTGGATGCTGAGTCCTGGTGGCGTATCGCGAGGCACCTGCGAGGGATGAGCCCGTTCTTCCACGGCGTGCTCGAGCGCCGGGAGGATTGCGATATCGCGGTTTGGCTGTTTCCGCACCGGCGCGACGACATGAAGTGTCGCGAAGCGCTGCGCACCACCGCGAGAGGCGGAGACAAAGAGCTCACCTCGCCCGATGTACTGATATTGATCGGGAGAGGTCCAGTGTTCTACGACAGCGCTTCAGATACTGCAGCCGTAGAGGATGGCAAGGTGGACAAGGGCGACGAGCTGCTGCCTGTCGTGCCCGTGGACGCCGGCCCTCTGCAAGCCGCGCGGACGCTCCGGGGGCGCGCCAGCGTCGTGGCGTGGCTGGACTCGCGGCAGATGCTCGCGATCCTGAGCCCGGAGGATGCACTGCCGGCCGAGGTGCCGTTCGAGGACTCGGGCACGCTGAATCTAGGGTTGAGTCTGGGACCGAGTGAAGGGCGTTACCTGCTCACCCTGGCGCTGCACTGGCCTGGCGACGCTGCAGCGCGGAACCGGGCGAGGGCGTGGTATGTGGCGCAGTTCCTGACGGCCGCCCGCAAAGGCGTGCGTTGGAGCCGCCTGGTGGCCGAGCTCGTGGGTCCGTCTCATGGGCTCGATTTCGAGGGGGTGTTCAAGGGCCACGCGCGGGGGGACCGGGCCCTGGCCGCGGAGTTGCTCGGCGAACTCGCCTGGGCGTCGCTCGATGAGCCGGTGGTTGCGCCCTGGCTGGCGCAGTCGGTGTACGCAGCGTTCCAGCGCGGCGAGCCCGACGCATGGGAGCGCGCGTTCCGGTACCTGGACCGCTGCCTCGCCGATCCTAGCGTGCTGCATGTCGACCCGGCCGAGGAGAGCAGCTTGGTGATCGCCTACCGGAGCCTCACCGATGGCGAGTTCCGGTGGATGCCGGCCGGGGAGCTGGTCGGCTGGGTTCTGCAATGGGCGCCGCTACCCCAAAGTGCGGACGACGCCTTCGAGGAGCGGCTCTTCAGTTACCAGGAGAAGCTCCCGCCTCGATTCAACGACGTGCGAACGCAGTTCGGGCGGCGAGCGTCCTTCCCGGTCACCCCGCCGCGCGCTGCTCGACTGCTGGCCATGGTCCTTGAGGATCCGGACCTCCTGTGCGAGCTGCCGATATCGAAGCTGAGCGAGGTGGCGGCTGCCGTTGATCCGCTGCCGCCGGATCGGCTGCCAGCGCCGGACATGTTCTTGCGGCCGTACGGCCAGGCGTCTGCCGCGGATGCCGTCGCGGCGTACCTGCGCCTCGGGGGAGCCGCCGCCGCCGCGCGTCTCCACGACTGGACGCGGGAGCCGCTCCGCCGGGAGCGCGCAGAGGCCGGCGAGGACTTGTTGGGATACGGGCTGCCGGAGGCTCCGATCCTCGTGGCGCTCCAGCGTGCGCAGCTCGCGCCTGATCTGCTGCTCACCGAGGATCTGAAGCAGGAGCTCGCCGCTCGCAGCCGGGGGCTACCGGTGTTGCCGGCAACGAGGGTGCATGCGCAGGCGCCCTGGCTCCTGGACGAGGCGACGCTCGTCGCGATCGCAGAAGCGCGCGCGGAGGAGCCCGGCGAGCGCTGGTACCGCTGGACCGACGAGGTGGACCTGCCTGCCAGCGTCGCGCCGGCGGGCCGCCGGCGGGCGCGCGTTGTCGCGGACGAGCGGGAGTTTCTGGCGCTCGCCCGCTGGCTCGCCAGACACGGCAACCCGCCAGCCGATCTGGTGAGCCTGGCCCTGGATAGGATCGTGCAGCGCCCGATGGCGCATGACGCGATGGACAAGCTGATGAGGTGGCTGGCAACGGTGCTGTCGAGCCGGACCTTGTGGGAGCAGCACGGACCCCGCGTGATGGAGGTGCTGGTGCAGCAGAAGGCGTGGGCGGCCATCTACAAGTTGATGCGCGACAGCGCGCGTCAGCCGGACCCGGCGACGGGCGAGGCCGCGTCGCGGCCCAAGCTCCTCGCCGCAATGCGCGAGGCGCTGGCAGTGGTGTTGCTGCGCCGGCTAAGGGCTGCGATCCAGGTCAGCGATGCGGAGGCAGCATCCGCGGCTCTTCAGGCGCTGGTCGCGCTGCACCCACCCTCGCGTTTGTCTCGCAAGCTCTACGACCTGAAGGGGTTGCCTTTGCCCTCGCCAGAGGTCAGCGAGCTGCTCGCTCTCAATCTGCGGCTGCTCCGCAAACGGACAACCCGGGAGGCTTCGCTCTCCGATATTGACGCCGCATTGTCGCTCCTCGCGGACACCAGCGCGGCTTGAGTAGCCAACAGGGAAAAACCGCTCCGCCCCCGCAGGGATGACGCTTCATCCCGCGTCGCGCTCCTCTGGCGGCAATGGGCAAAGATCGATGGCGACCTCCCGCAGCCAGCGGCGGAGCTTCGCTCGGTCCTCCTCCCCTACCCTGTCCAATCGGCGCGCGAGGGCGCGGACCAGCGCCTCTTGATCCGGCTGGCCCAGGGCATAGCGATACAGCGCCAGATCGGCCTCCAGCGCAGCGAGCCTCCCCGCCTGCTCCGAGAAGCTCGGCATGACCGCCGAACGCAATATCTCCGCACCCTCCACCTGCCACCACGGCACCAGCCCGCCGGCCGACTCCTCGGCGCGAAGCCGCGCTGCCAGGCTGCGCCACGGGCTGCGGTCGTGCGGCAGATCCACGATGCGCCCGGCGAGCGCCCGCCGCACGGCCAGACCTCCGTGGCGATCCACCCGCCCCTCGCGCTGCTCCAGGTCGACCGGGTTGCTGGGCAGGTCCCAGTGGACCACGTGCCGGCAGTAGCGGTGGTAGTCGAGGCCCTCTTGGCCGATGGACGTGGTGACGAGGGCCATCGGCCGGAACGGTGAATTGAATGCGTCGCGCACCCGATCGCCACGCACGGCCTGCTGCTCCTCGAGCGCTCCAGCGCCGAGACCGAACGGCAGCACGGCATGGCAGCGGAGCCGCATCGCCTTACCGCGCAGCAGGGTGTGTACCTGCAACCGCGCGCCGTGGTGGACGCCGAGCACCTCGCCGAGCTTCGCAAGCGCTTCTGCCTCGCCCTCGTGGTGTACCTCGGCCGCATCGACGCCCTGGAGCGTGATCAGGTACTCGTCCAGGACCGCCTCGAGGTTGCCGCCCCAGACCGCCGCGCGAACGGCGTCGGCGTGCGACCGCCGCCCGCCCTGCTGCTTCAGCACGAGGTGCCACTCGGGTCCGTCGAGGTACGTGCGCAGGGGCCCCAGGCTGATGCGACACACCGCCTCGATGCGCTCCGCCTCGTTCTTCGCGCCACCGAACACCCTCTGGACGGCGCGGTACAGCGCCACGCCGGGCCCCGTGAGCGCCAGATCGGCAAGATCCTCCAGATCTCCCGGGGAGGGCGATCCGGCCGGCGCCGCCGCAGCGAGCGCCTGCCGCAAGGATCTGGATGCGCGTCCGTGATCCTTGCCTTCCTTCGCGACCCAGGCCGCTGCTCCCTTGCGCAGCGCGCTCCACCCGGCGGCGTTCCGCCGCTCCAGCGCGAGCGCCCACCCGAGCGGATCCCGCCGCGTGCGCGAGCGGTCCTCGCCGAGCTGCTCGACCAGCCGGGCGCGGACCTGCGCTCGCGCGGCGGCGCGGTCGAGCGTGCCGCTCGCGATCCCGTCCATGGCCAGCGGATCGCCGATGGCGGCGAGCGCCGGAAGCGGCAGGAACATCAGGAGCAGCCTGCGGTTGTGCCCGGACGAGGTACCGAAGGTGAAGGCCTCGGCAGGCAATGGGCGCAGGCGACGCGTCCCGCGGGGGCGCCGGCCGGCCCTGACCGATCGGGTCCGGAAGTAACCGTAGCGCCGGCGCCCTGGCGCCCCGCCGAACGCGCGCCGCTCGGCCTCGTAGCTGAGCAGCGTCGCAAGCGCGCGAGGGATGGCGCGGAATCTCGAAAATACCAGGGCTTTCGTCGCGCTCGGGAAGTCGGCGAACGGCGCGGCGAGCGGCCACCACGGTCGGGACGGCGGCAGCCAGGGGAGCTTGAGCAGGTCGGCGGGCAGTCGCTGGAGTAGGCCGCGGAGCCTGGGATGGGCCCAGGCCTCGTAGGTGTAATCGCCGAGGCGAGCGGGCACGAGCCGGGCCGCCTTTGCGAGGCCGCCGGCGCGGCTCGGGTCGGCGTGCCTGCTGGCGGCATAGTCGTTCCCCATCATCTGGAGCGGGTAAGGAATCGACGACCAGTACGCCTCGACGGCGTAGCGGTCGTCATCGCGGACGCTCTCCAGGAAGTGCCTGAAGACGACGAGGTCCTGCGCCGTGACCGGCGCCTCGGCCGTGCTGCGCGTCCTGCGGCGTCGGTCCTGCGAGGGCGGCGCGAGGAGCTCGCGTTCGGTACGCGCCATCACGCGGCGGAGCCGCTGCTCGATGCGCCGCTTGGCCTCGAGGGCCCGCGCCGATCCGGGGGCGTCGCGGATCAAGGCGTCTCGGTAGGCATCAAAATCGCGCTTCAGCTCGGCGAGGTGCTGACCAGCGGTGTCGGCGAAGAGGAAGCGGAGGAGCTGGAAGAGCTCGTCGTGGTGCTGCCCGCCCTCGCGGAAGCGCGCGAACATCCGGTAGGGCGTCGCCGAGAGCAGGAGGACCGCCGGGCGCCGGTCCTGCGTGTGGCCGCCGGCGGCCTCCGGCGAGAGCATGGCGCGCAGGACGTGGTGAGCCTCCTCCTCGTGGTCCCGCTCGTCCTCGTCCCCGTGGTCGTGCTCGCCCTCCTCGTCGTCCTCGACGAGCACCTCGAAGAAGCGCTGGAACTCGTCGAAGATCACGAGGTCCGGCGCCACGACGTCGATGACCGCGAGCGTCACGGCCCGCCGCAGCCGCCCCACCGTGTCGGTGAGAGACGCCTCGTTCCCGTCGCGGAGCCGCTGTCTGACCGCGTCCGTCAGGGTCGAGGTCCACGCGTGTTCCTTCAGCCCGAGTTCGCGGCGCAAACGTCGCTTGAACGGCTCCAGGTACGCCTCGGCGTCGTCGGGCCAGGCATTGCTGTCCCACAAGCTTTTCCAGCGCTGCCCGACCGCGCCCTGCAGGGCGCCACGGAGCCACTCGGACTCGCGCAGCCCGCAGATCTGCTGGAGCGCTCGGCCGATCAGCACACGTTCTTCCGCGCGACCCCGGCCCGTGGTCCTGATCGAGGTATCCGGGGTGAGCGAGTAAAGGTGGAAGGGGGCCGGCCCCGGGCGCGGCTGGCTCGGCACGAGGCCCAGGCGATCCACCTGAACCCTGGCTGCATCCCGGTCCTGCTCGGGCAATATCTCGAGCAATCGTGCGGTGTTCTGGTGGGCGATCCCCAGGCTGGAGCAGACATAGAAAATGCGCGGAGGCGACGCCGGGCGGCGCATGAGCTCCTCGATGACCCCGCGCGCGACCAGCGTCTTTCCGAGGCCAACCTCATCAGCCACCAGGAAGCGGCGCGATCCGGCTGGATCTCTGAGCGCCTGGACGGCCGCGGCGACCGTCGCCTTCTGGAACCGCTTGCACGCGGCACCGAGCTTCACGAGTAGACCTCCTCGATCGCACGCCAGAGCGCCTGCAGCTCGGCGAGCCGGGGTTCCTCGGCGTCGGCCGCCGACAGGTACGCGCCGAGCGCGCGGCCGATCTCCGCGACCTTGCCGCGAGCGTCGGGTGCTCTGGCCAGCGCCCGCAACAGGACCTCGACGCCCACGCCCGCCGCCGGCTCACCACCGGCGTGATCCTGGTGCGCCGATCGCGCCGATGCGCTGCGATCTTCGCCGTCCAGGTCGTCAGGCAGGTCGTCATCGAGGAGCCCGCGCAGGTACTCCAGGAACTGCTCCGGCGGTAACGCACTCCGGAGGAGGGCGCGATCGCGGGCATCCGGATCCAGGGCTGGCTCGATCCGCACGTGCTGGAGCCAGGCGCGTTCCTGCGCATCATCGCCGCTGCCGGTGCGGAGGACGAAGAGGAGCAGGGAGCTTCGCTGCGCGAGCTCACAGCCAGCGAGCGTCATCGACATCGCTCCCGGAGACCAGGCCCAGAGGTCTGCCGGGCGCGCCAGGCGGCCCACACGGAGCTCGACGTCGCGCGCGTCTGCCAGAAGAGGCGGGGTATCCGCGGAGAGCTCCGCGCCCTCGGACGGTGCGTCCTCCCGCAGCGTGAAGGAGCGTGCTGCGATCCGGTGATGCCATCGGTTGAGCGCCTCCTCGTCCTGCTCCTGGCCGTGCTTGGGCTCCGGCAGGTGGTACTCGGCCGCGACCTGCTCCGACCAGGCCCAGAGCGCGTCAGCGAGGTCCATGCGCCCCTCGAGCAGCAACCAGGCCTCGACGTTGGCGCCGAGCCACCCGCGGCCCGTAAGGTTGGCGCTGCCGATCAGGACCGAGCTCGTGCGAGACGTCCAGACCGCGATCGCCTTGGCGTGCAGCCCGCGCGCGTCCTCGAGCAGCTCGGGGTTCTCCGTCGAGGTGACGTCCACATCAGCTTCGTCCGGCGCCGCGCGACGCGACGGCTCCTCGGACACCGACGGCAGCGAGCGCAGCTCAAGGCGGTCCAGGTATCTCCGGCTCGAGCTCTTCTGCGCGACGCAGTTGAGATCCGCGGTGCCGGCCACGAGGCGTCGGTACTCGGCGTTCTCGGAGAGCTTCGCCGCTGCCTCCACCCCCTTGGTGTCCAGGAACGGCGAGATCCAGAGCACGCTCTGCGCGCGCTCGAGCAGCTCGGGCAAGATGGTCCCCTCCCAGGCACCGATGCGCTCCTCACCGTGGAATCCGAACCGCATGGAGCGGACCTTTTCCGGATGCTCCCATTCGACCTGATCCACGTCCGCGAAGCGACCGGCAAAGGGCGCGAGATCCGCCAAGCGGCACGCGAACCGGACGAAGTCTCCGACGCCGGGCAGGTTGGCCTCGCGCGGTCCCCGTACATATCCCTGCAGCGCGACGCCGAGATCCCACGACAGATCGCGGGTCAGGTTGCGTGAGCCCACGACGAGCACGTAGCGTACCTCGTCCTCCTGCTGCACCGCGCCGGGATGTCGCGCGTGAACCTGCCGGACCAGCCAGACCTTCGGGTGGAAGGCGCCTTCGTCGAGCGGACGGCGCGCCATGCGCACGAAGCGGTCCAGCATCGGCAGGAGGGCTTCCCTCGTTCGCTCCGGCGCGTGGACGCACCCCTGCTGGCCCACGACGAAGACCCGCTCCGCGAGGCGCTGCATGGCGCGCAGGGCTGCGGTGAGCCCGAAATCCGCGTTATCCCGCGCGGTCCCGTCGAGGCTGACCAGCGCCGCGGCGCAGGTGACGAGGTCGAGCGAGTAGGTGGTACCGAGCGCGGCATCGGTGACGAAGCCGGGGGGTGGGCGGAGCCAGTCGAGGAGCGCGAGGCCCCCCATGGAACGGACGCGCTGCTGTTCTTGATCAGACATCGGGCAAGCCCTCCTGGATGTCGCGGAGCATCCTGGAGACCATGGGCCAGCGGTAGTTGATGTCCGCCACCCGGATCGTACCCTTCCCGAAGCCCTCGCGACGCCCGCGGCCGTCGCGCCGGGGGAGCCTCGCTCGCGTGCGCTTGCGGTCCCACTCCAGGCCGGTGAACAGCTCCAGGGTGGTGTTGTCGAGGAGCCTTGCGTGGACGTCGGAGGCGCGCCGGACGGAGCTCGCGCGCGCCTGCACGTGGGCGAGCAGCTCCGGAAGCCGCCCCGGAAGGTGGATATCGGCCATGAGCCCGTGGAGCCGCAGATCGCACGCGCGGCGTACCGTCTCACCTTTGTCGTCCTCCCAGTAGCTCCGCAGGTATTCCCGGTAGTGGGCATGGTCATCCGGGAGGGGCAGCCGGCCCGCGGCCCGTAGATCCTGCTCCCGCAACCCCTCGACGAGCGCCGCGTAGATCGCTCGCACCAGCTCGGCGAGCGCCGAGGCGCCATCCGCCCGCTGGAGGGCCACTGCGGCCGACGTGGGACGGAGATCGGGGCCGCTGTGATCGCGATCGAACACCTCGGCTGCCCGGCGCATGAAAGCGTCTCCCCAGACGGTCTTGGCGTTCGGCCGGGAGCCCTTGCCGAGCAGGCGTGCGGCCACGCCAAGGAGGCAGGGAGGGCGGCGCTGGGCGAGGCGCTCCCGGAGGAACTCCGCCTCGTCGGACTCGAGCTGGAAGGAGACGTCCGCGTCCTCCTGCATCCACCATTTAGGCAAGGAAGGCACGTCGAACAGGCCAAGCGGCTGCTGATCCACGCGGTCCTCGCGCGTGTGAACGTCCTTCCGCAGCATGACCCGCGCCCGGTCCCAGCGCGCGAGGAGCTGTGCTCGCGGGACCCCCTCGTACAGGCGATACTCGCGCAGCGCCGACCAGTAGGCGAAATCGGGCGGCTGGGCGGGTGGCTCGGGGTAGACCCTTCCCCCGATGATGCCCTCGTCGTTGTCCTCAGTGTGAGCGCGAAGGCGCCCGGTCAACCACAGCTCGGCCTTCTGCTTAAGCTCGCGCACACGATCGGCCCGAGCCCGCGGGTGGGCTGCGAGCCCGAGGTAGATCCACGGGACGAACAGCAGGTAGCGCGCCCGGGTGTGCAGCACGGAGGTACCCGGAAAGAAGAGATCGGCGTAACCCGTATGGATCGCGCCAACGCCCATCTCGTCGAGCACGCTCTTGTCGTGTAGCTCCAGCTCGGCTCGCAGCTTGCTCAGCGCCGCGGGAGAGATGTCGATCCAGCCAGCGATGCTCTGCCCTGATGCCATGCCGCCCCGACAGCGGAGTAGAGCGCGCCGACGCGAGCAGCGTCAAGAGAGTGATGTGAGAGGAGGAGCCAAAGCCGCACGCGCATACACAGAGCTGCGCCTACGCCAGACCACAGGCGACGCGCAGTTCGGCGCGGGGTAAGCACCGCACTGCAAAGCCCGACGCCGATCACGTCGTCAGCGACGAGATGCGGGGGGAAGGACCATGGTCGAAAACATCGGTGACTCACTCACGAAGTAAACTCCCTGTGCTGTCCGATGGGATCTGGCCTGCCGTTGTGGCGACACGCCGTCGTTTCGTCGCGGTGTGGCCGCACGGCAACCGACGCGCCGGCGCGAGATGGGTCGCTATCTCAGCGCGGCGTCTGAAGATGACGAGGAGGTGAGCGCAACGCGCTGTCATGTGCCGCAACGAATTGCGCTGTTGCGCAACGCTCCCGTCGGCGCCTCACGACCGCTTGTTTATCGAGCCGCGCAGGGGCCTTAATCATGCCCCAGGACGCCATGAACCTGCCGCGTCGACCCCGCCGCGCCCCTCGCTTTCGCGCCTGAGCCGCTCCCGGCGAGCGCCGTGGCCTCACCCCACCCGTTTCCGAAGCTCGCGGTACCCGGGATCTGCGTGGACCACCGGGATCAGCGAGCTCCGGGAGAGCGCGACGCGTCGCGCCGGCCGTGGCTCCGCGGACGCTCAGGGGAGCCACCGCGCGACGTCGACGATCTCCCGGGCCACCTCGACGGCGCCCCGCGGTCCAGCGATGCGGGCGAACAATGGCGCCAGGTGCCCGAGGTCGTCGTTCGTCCAGTCGTCGAGGAGATCGGGCCGCCCCTTCCAATCGAGGTAGCGCAGGAGGCGCTCGCAAAGGCGACGCGCGTGCGGCTCGGTCATCGAGGCGGCCAGCGGGACCAGCGCGAAGAGCGCCTCGCCCTCGTCGCTCGGCAGCTCCAGGGCGCGCTCGACCATATCGCGCGTGATCGCCGGCGCGTGGTCCGGCGAGGCCCCGGCGATCGCGACCAGGGCTGGCCACGTGGCGCCGAGCTCGCGTGACAGGTCGAGGACCGCATCCGCCCCGAGAGCCCGGGTCCACGCAGCGGCGTTCCGCTCGAGGAGCGTGCGCGCGCCGTCGCTCGCCCGCAGATCGCCGGACAGCTCGGCCCAGGCGGCCTCGCGGATCGCGGCGGGAAGGTGCGCGAGCAGCGCGGACCGTACCTCGATCCGGTCCGACGCGTCGGGCAGCGTCGCCACGAGCGCGAGTGCATCCTCCACGCGGCCAAGATCGCAGAGGCGCGCGGCCACGGCCGTCACCGCCGGTCGCCGGAAGCCGGCCGCAGCCGCGCACGCCTGGATCAGCGCTGACGCGGCGCCGGCAGGTGCGTGCGGCGCGAGCGCGCAGATGCTCCAGCAAGCGTCCGGCGGCAGCGCGTCGTCCGACAGCAGCGACAGCGCGAGCCCCAGCGCCTCCAACGCGCCCGCTTCCCGCTCCGCCTCGGGCAGGCCCGAAGCGAGGCGCGCGAGGACCAGATGCCGCTCCGAGGGGGGCAGCGCCTCGGACCATGCCCAGAGCCCGCGAACCGCCGCGGGAGACCATCGCGCGGCGGCCTCCGAGAGCCGTGGCAGCTCGTCGCTCCTCGCGTCGGCTGGGACCTCGGCGAACGCGTGGCAACCGAGGTCGAGCGCCTCGGCCTCAAGCAGCAGCGCCGCCAGGGACACGCGCGCGAGCCGGCTCTCGTTGGTCCGCTCGCGACCGAGCCGCGCCGCCGCCTCGCGCGCAGCCGTCACCCGTGCCTGCCCGTCGAGCGCGGCCGCAGCGGCGGCGAGCGCGGCCCCGCCGGCATGCTCCTCGCGGGCGGCCTCTAGCGCCCAGCCGAGCACAGCGGCGCGCTCGGCGTCGGGTAGCTCGTGCGCCAGCCGGATCAGGGCGCCGGCGCGCTCCGCGGCGTCGGCGATCGGCCGCCCGGCGTCAAGGATGTCCTCGCCCACGCGCGGCATCTCGATGTGTGGTCCGGCGGAGCCCTCGCCGCCCAGGGCCCCCTCCTCGTCTTCGTCCTCTTCGTCCTCTTCGTCCTGCGCGGCCAGCGCGGCGAGCGCGCGCCGCGCCTCCTCGAAGCCAAGGATCTCCCTCACAGAGCTCGTGACGAGCAGGCAGCGGACCCGCGCGGCCAGCGCTTCCACGACATCCTCTCTGGCCGCGATATCGACCAGAAGGCGCGCCGCGCAGACCGCCGTCGCGTCCACGTCGGCGATGAACCCGGACGATCCATCCGGGCGCGTCCTCCACACGTCGAGCCACGCCCTCGAGACCAGTTCGAGCCGCTCTGCGAGGCTCGCGTCGAGCCGCTCCAGATGAGCGCGCCAGTTCCGGCATACGTATTCAGAGACCGTGCCCGAGGCGAATGCGCGCTTCCCGTGGTCGGCGAACCGGCGATCGACCGCCGCGCGCTGGTGCGGCGCGAGCCGCCCTTCGATGGCCTCCGCCCAGGCTGGGTGACGGAGCGCGAGGCCCGACTCTCCGGCGGCGACGAGCGGTCCGCTCAGCTCGTTCCAGGCTCCGGCGCTCACCGTCGCGACCACGAAGAGCTCCTCACCCTCGATCGGGCCGAGCGCGCCTGCAAGCCACGGCAGCGCGGGGAGGATCGCGCCGCCGGCGCAGAGCTCGAGGACCCCCGAAGCCCCGACGGGAGCGCTCGCGAGCACCGACGCCACCGCCGCGGGATCCCGCGACAGTGCCTCAAGGAGCGCCTCCACAAGGAGCGGCTCCCCGCCGCTCACACGCGCGATGTCGTCAATCACGCTGGCCGGCAGATCGCCGAACCTCCGCCCGATGGCCTCCGGGACCTCCTCGGCCTCGATCGGTGGCAGCGCGACCGCCTCCGTTTCCTCCCGGAGCCCTCCGAGCGCCTCGAGCGAGCGCGCTGACAGCACGGCGCGCACGCCGGGGCCGAGGTCTCGCAGGAAGCTCTGCGCTGCATCAGCGGTCCAGCCGACAGCCTCGTCGATCCCGTCGAGGATCACGACGAGCGGCCTGTCTTCGGGCGGGCGGCCCTCCTCGAGCATGATCGCAAGGTCGCGCCGCGTCTCCTCGACCCCGTGCGGGCGTTCGCCGGTGCGCCGTGGAGACCTGAGGAACGAAGCCACGCGCGCGTAAAGGAGGTTCAGCGCCGTATGCTCCAGCGCCGTACCGAACCGGCGGCTCACGGGGACGAACGCGATCTCGTGCCGGCCCGCGCGCGCCAGCTCCAGCGCCCACGCGCCCAGCAGCGCCGACTTGCCGCGCCCGCTCGGCCCGAGCAGCGCCGCGCGCGCGCCGCCATGCTCCAGCCACCGATCGAGGTGCGCCACGGCTCCAGCGCGCGCCTTCCCGCCGAGGGGGGCGCTGCGGCAGCGCTCGACCTCGCGCCAGAAGGCGAGGACGCCGCGCTCCGCAGCCGCCGGGCCTGCGGCCGGCGCATCCGGTGCTCGCGAAGGAGGGCTCATGACCCTGCGAAAGGCGGCGTGCTCGAGGGCGCGGTCCTGAACGGCATCGAGCGTCCCTTGTGCCAGACATTCCCGTTCCACGCCTTGCCGTCCGAGCCGATGACGCCGTTCTTCTTGCCAGTGCCCCCGTTGTTCGCCGGGTGAAGGCCGAGCTCACGCAGGACCTGCGCGCAGAACTTGCATGGATCCATGAGCAGACCGTCCTTGTCCGTCTTCGTCGTCATCTTACCCTCCTTCACCTGTTTCTGCAGCTCCCTCCTGATCTCGACATCTTCGGCCCTGGGGTCCTTCAACGTCTTACCGTTCTTCTGGCGGTCCCCCCGGATGTCTTTTGCCAGGTTGTTCAGCGCCTCGATCTCGGCGCATTGCCCGGCGCTCGATGGCTTCGGCCCCGCCACCTCGCCATCGTCGAACTTCTTGTGCGCATTGTCGACCGCGGTCTGGAGCGCGGGGTCGAGAGGCCCCCCGAACGCGCTCTTTCCGCGGTGCGTCTTGCCGCCGGCCTCGATCTCGGTCGAAGCCTTGGCCATGAGCCCGTCCGGATCGGTGAGCCGCGTCGGCTGGTTCTCCGCGTAGGCGAATCCGTTGAGACCGCCGAGGATCCCGATCGGATCAGCGCTGATATAGCGACCAGCCTCGGGATCGTAGTAGCGGTTGCGGTTGTAGCAGAGGCCGATCTCGTCGTCCCAGTACTGCCCGCGAAAGCGGATCGGCGTCGACGTCGACGCGCCGGGCGCGGGCTCGATCTTTCCCCAGGCGCTCCGCCGCAGCTCGCATGCGACGGCGCCGTCGGGGCCGACGAGGCGCTCCGGCGTACCGATCTCGTCGTTCAGGTAGTGATACCACTCACCCTCCCCGGCGCGCTGCGCCCACGGCGCTCCGGCCTCGAAGACGTACGTGCGCGCCTCCACGCCTGGGGCAGCCGCGTCTCGGGTGAGCTGCCGGATCTCGTGCACGAGCTCGGCGCCATCCCAGACGAACCTCGTCGCGCTGTCCGGCCGCAGCTCGCCGGTCGAGAGCCGCCGGGAGACCCGCTTGGCGACGCGCCGGGCGTCCGGATCGTACGAGAATTCCACGACGGTGCCGTCGGCGCGCTCGACCGACTGCAAGAGCCCACGCGCGTCCCAGGCGAACCGCGTGACCTCGAGCGCTCCGGCGGGCGTCCTGGTGCGCGTCTCCTTGAGGCGCGCGTCGTCGTCCCATACGAGCTCGGTGTCTCCCTTGCTGAGCAAGCGATTGCCAGGACCGTACGAGCGTTCCTCCTTGCCGCCGGCGGCGTCGAACACGTTCCCGCAGGCGTCGTAGCGAAAGAGCTCGGCGCGCTCGTGCTCCGGGACGTTCGCCAGGATCTGGCTCGCAGGGTCGTACTCGAAGCGGCGCGTACCGTACGCCTGGTCCCACGCCTCGACGAGCTCCGACGCAGGCGAGTATCGGTACGCCTGGTGCACCGTCACCGACGCCGGGGCTGGGCCCACCCATGCTGGTTCGTTCGGCCCGACCGGGACGCGGCTCGACGGCGAGCAGACGCGCCGTTCGACGAGGCGATCCATCAGGTCCCACACGCTCTCGATCCGGCCTCCTCGCGGGAGCGCGCGGCAGACCTCTCGCCCCGCGGCGTCGTACGCGATCCCGACCTCGTCTCTTCCGTCGAGGATCACCCTCTCGGCGAGCCCGCCAACGTTGCGAATCCACCTGGCGGAGTGACCGAACG
Organism: Sorangium sp. So ce176; assembly: GCF_051519835.1. Taxonomy (NCBI): domain Bacteria; kingdom Pseudomonadati; phylum Myxococcota; order Polyangiales; family Polyangiaceae; genus Sorangium; species Sorangium sp. So ce176. Next base: position 4,099,922 of record NZ_CP150371.1, on the reverse strand, counting down.
ACGTGGTGCGTTCGATGACGTCACCCATGAGATCGAAGGTGCGCCGGACCGTCGCAGCCTCGCCGCCCACGATCTGGGTCTCGGACACGACCCAGCCGACGGCGTTGCGCTCATAAGAGAACGAGCCAACGGGGCTCTCGGCGGCGATGAGGTCGCCGCGGGCGTCGTAGGTGAACGTCTCGACGCTGCCGTCGCCGAAGGTACGCGCGACGAGCTGCCCGGCGAGGTCGTACGTGTACTCCGTCTTCTCGCCCGCGGCGTTCTCGACGGAGATGAGCCGGCCATTGTAATCGTACTTGTATCGAGACACGCGCCCGTCGAACCCACGCTCGCTGGTAACCATCCCCGCGATGCTGAGCTCGAGCCTGTGGCGCTCCCCGAGCGCGTTCTGAATCTCGACCAGGCGTCCCTCACGGTTGTACCGGAATCGTGTGATCTCTCCGTTCGGCTTGTGCACCTCGCAGAGCTTGTGAAAGCCGCCTCGCACGAACCGGGTCAGCTGCTGGTTCGGCTGGAGGACCGCAGTGCAGTCCCCCATGCCGTCGTACTCGTAGCGGGTCGTTGCGCCACCGGGCCGGTAGACGCCGGTAAGGTTGCCACGATTGTCATAGGTGTACGACACCACCGCGCCGCTCGGATCGCGGATCGAGCGGCACCGACCCCAGTAATCGTAGGCCAGCTGCGTCTTGCCCCCGAGCGCGTCGGTCTTCTCGACCATGTTCCCAAGATCGTCATAGAGGTACGTCGTGCGGCCGCCGTTCGGCGCCACCGTCTCGACCAGTCGCCCGCGCGCGTCCTGGCGCACTTGGAAAACCGCCCCGAGGGGGTCGGTCCAGGTGAGCCCGTCGGGCATCCGCCAGATCTCGGTGACGCCGCCGGCTGGATCGATCGCTCGGCGGACGTGCCCGTCCGGATCGCGCTCGATGATCGTCATTCGACCGAGCGGGTCGGTGACAGAGAGCTCCCGGCCGAGGCTGTCCCGCTGCCAGATGGTCATGGCGCCGAGCGGATCGACGAACGTCCGCAGGTGCCCGTGCTCGTCGTACGTCCGGCTGAGCACGGCCCCGGCGCTCACGGCCTTGTCGACCTTGCCGAAGCGGTTCCCGAAGTAGCGATGAACCGTGATGGAGTCCGCAACCTCGGTGTATCCGTCCTCTCCGAACTCCATTTTGCAGTGGTAGATGCCTCTGGCGACGGTCTTCCCGTCGGCCAGGTGCGTCGGTACGTCCTCCGCCAAGCTGCGGTCGCGCCCATCGTCGTAGGAGCCCCACGTCTCGACGCAGCGGCGCCGATCGTCGTAGCGGAATGAGAACGTGAGCCCGGTGGGGCTCGTATGGGAGGTGAGGAGGTGCTCCTGGTATGTGTAGCGCGTCGCGTATCCGTCGGCGTCGATCGCAGACGTGAGATCCCCGGCCTCGTCGTAGGTGTACCGCGCGAAAGCCACCCAGACACCGCGCTCCTGCGCGTTCTTGATCTCGAAGGCGCCGATGCGCCCGTCGGGCGCCCGCCGGACCCGGACGGTCCGGCCGACGCTATCGGTGATCTCGGCGAGCACGCCCTCGCGGTACGAGAGCCTGATCTCGTTGTTGTATCGGTCCTTGATCGCGGTGAGCCGGTACCGCTTCCCCACCGCTTCGGCGAACACGTACCAGCGGTCGTCGCCGGTATCGAGGACGAAGCCGCGCTCCTCCCGGGCGAGGACCCAGCCGTGAGGGCCCGCCGCGCCGGCGCCCACGGGCATAGCGTCGAGGTCGACCGGCCCATCGTCGGTCCAGACGCGGATAGTGCGCTGGCGCACCTCGATCTCCCACGCCAGCGAGTGGCTCCACCCGAACCCCAGCCCGACGTCGCGCTCGAATGCCGCGGTGGTGTACGACCGCACGATCGAGAGCGGCAGCGGTCCCGGAAGCTCGAGGTCGACGGCGGGAATCGTGAACACCCGGCCCGTCACCACGTCGACCGGGTCGCCCTTCGCAGCCATTCCCGATTTCTTGCCGCCATGGTGGTTCGGGCAGCCGGCGCCGTCGCCGCCTGCGCTGCCACACGCGGACTTCCCGCCGCCGCCGGCTTCCTTGCCGCCGTTGGCTCCATTGCCGCCCTGCTTACCTCCAGAGCCGTTACCGCCAGCGCCGCCGCCTCCGCCGCCGGCCCCGCCCCCTCCCATGATGAAGACGCCCGGGTTCATTCCAGGGATGGCGGGGATGTTCGGTACAGGCGCAGTGCGGGCCATGGTCGTCTCCCGGGTCTCGTGCGGCCTTGCTGCCGTGCGATCCCGGCGAATGTACACCACCAGGCATCGGGAGGGCCTTCTCTGCCGTTCGGCAGATGCGTGCTCTTGGGGCGCTCCCCGCACCGAGCCCCGCTTGGGCGGACGGCTAACTACGCGAAATAATTGAGCATCAGACAACGACTGCGATCGACGCACGGTCGGTTTACGCCGTCGTAAATAGGCCATGGGCTCGATCGGACCGCATCCGTCGGTACGATGGCGCGGGTGGACGCCCCTCCCCTGAAGGCACGTCAGCCCCCGCCGCTGCTCGAGGTCCTCGGCGCTGCCGCACCGGCGCTCGCCGCTGCTGCGCCGGTCGTCGTTGAGCTGTTCGCCCAGGACCGCACCACCAGCCACGCGCAGGAGATGCAGATCGCCCGCGAGCGCTCTGAGATCGAGCAGGCGCGCGCGGAGCTCGTACGGCGGGAGCAGGCCCTCGACCGGAGGGAGGCGGAGCTGGGGCGTGAGCGCGAGCGCCTACAAGCCGAAGCCGAGCGCATCGCGCAGCACGCGCCCGCTGGCAACGGAGGGCGCTTCCAGCGCCGCAGGAGGCCCGCGCCGCCCCGCTTCGCGGTGGCCTGCGGCTACGACGACAACCACCAGTTGCGACTGCTGTTGCCGGAGTGCATCACGTACGCTTGGTGCGTTGCCTTCCTCGGCGCGCCGCCTGACGTGCGCGCGCAGGTGTCGCACGCGCGCCGGAGCCAGTACGCACGGATCGCCCGGCTCCCGCCCCTTCTGGGCGAAAAGCTCGACAAGGCCGGCGTCCCGTTCGATGCGTTGCGTTTCGTGGCGTACGCCGCCACGTTCGTGGAGCAGGAGGAGCGGGCCCGGAAGGTGCTCGCGGGCGAGCGTCCGCCGCGCCAGATGCCGCCACCGGAGGACTCCGAGCCGAACAAACGCCGGAGGGGACGACCCGCATACCCCCGCGTGCGGCCCAACGAGACGCAGCAGCCTCGGGCCGATGACCAGAAGAATCATCCCACCGCTCGGTCCCAGGGGGACGACGCCGCCAAGCACCAGGCCGCCAAGCTCCGCGAGTCCGCGTCCCTGTTCGCGTACCACCTCCTCAGCAAGTGCGACCCCGACAGCGAGGCCGAAGGCGAACGCGCCGACGACGTAGTCGAGCACGAGGAGAATCCGACCTAACGCGCACTGCGGATCATCGCGCTTGAGCGCGCGGATCGATACGCCTCGGGCCCATCGACGAGGCCCTCATGCGCACTGCTCCTATTCAGGGAAGCGCAGCGTCTCGGCGACGGTGCCGTCTGCTCCCGACGTCGTACTGCCGTCATGGTTCCAGCTCATGCCGCCCTTGCCTGGCGGTCCGACCTCGAAGGTGACCCCCTCCAGCGTGAGCTGGTCCTCGTCGAGGTAGGCAATGCCGATCGAGTCGCCGCCGCGCCCCGGGCCACCGAAACCGCCTTCGCCGCCATAGCCGCCCGTCCCCCCGCCACACGACCAGGTGCCGTCCCCGACGGCGCCCCCCGGCGCTCCTCGACCGCCTGGTCCACCGCGCTCAGGCGGGCCCCCGTCGCCACCCGGTCCCCCGCCGCGCGCCGTGATCACGCTGTCGCGCACGGTGAGCTTCGCCGCGTTGAGCGCGACGATCCCGATGCTCGGGTGCCCGTTCGCGCCCCCCCGGCCGCCTCGCCCACCGCAGCCGCCGGCGCCTCCGGAGCCGCCGCCGGCGCCGCCCTTCGAGGCCACGCCGCACGCGGCGAGCCCGCCGCGACGGCCGCCGCCGCCGCCGCCACCTTGGCCGGGCATGCCCCTGCCGCCCTCGCCTGCCGTGTCGCCCTCCCAGCCGGCCTCGCTGATTCGCCCGATGCCCTCGCCGCCCGCCCCCACCGTGCCCAGGGCTCCAGAGCTCCCGGGAGACCCGCTGTGGCAACCGACGTTCTCCCGGTCCGCATGGCCGCCGCGTCCTGAGCTCGTGGGGTTCGGCGTCGGGGCCGGGGCGCCGGCTTCGCCATCCTCGGCACCGTCGGGCAACCCGTCGCCGCCCTTGCCACCGGTGCTCGGTGCGCCGCCTTCACAGGGGCTCACCACCGCCGGACCCCCGGCGACGGTGGCGGCGGTACACGCGTCCCCGCCGTAGAGCCCGTCGGGGCCGGTCGCTGCTCGGTTCGGCCACGGCCACTCCTCGCCATCGAGGCCACTCGGTCCGCCGTTCCCGTGAATCTCGCTCCGGATGATCTCGACCGCCGTGCCCGGCTCGATGAGCATCGAGATCGGCCCTCTCCCGTCCAGGGACATGTCGGCAATCGTCGATACGCCGTCCGCGGCCCCCGTATCGCTCGGGCTCGCCGGCTCGACGAACAACATCGGACCGGCGTAGTGTGTGCCTCCGCTGTCCAGCCCGGATACCTTCTTATTATCGTCGCGCCCCCAATGTCGACAGTGGAAGCCTCCCAGGAGATCGACGCCCGAAGGCAAGCGCACGTGCTCGCTGAAGTTATCGTTGCAGACGAAGACGCGCCCTCTTCCGGTGCGCGCCATGTTGATGGCGCGCTGAACGGAGAACACAGGTTTTGCCTTCGTTCCGGGGTTGCTGTCGTCGCCGAGCCCGAAGAACCCGGCGACGAACACGCCGCAACCATCGTCGAGGATATCGGAGGCGATATGATCCAGGCAGACCGCTTCCGGCGGCGCATCGCCTTGGCACGAGGCTCCATCGCAGGGCGATCCCCCAGCATCGCCCGGTCCGGGGGCGGTCCCGCAGCCGATCGCCCACGGTGATAACATGACGGAGAGGGCTGCAACGGTCGTCTTTCTCATGGGCGTCTCCTGTCGCGAGGTACCCGCACCGGGCCGCTCATTGCGGAACTTCCGGCTCAGGTGCGTCGAACCGATACCAGAATCGGGCAACCCCCCGAGCTCCGTTGCCCTCGTCGTTCACTGTGGTTGCGTTGCCTGCGAATCCGCCCTCTCCGCCGCTTCGGTGGGTGACGATCGCATCCGAGGCAAGTGTCACAGTGGCGGCTACCGACGCAATCCCGAGCGAGTGGCCGCCGAGGCCGCCACCGGCGTCGCCCCCGCGGCCACCGTCGCCTCCGCTGCCGCCCATGCACGCGTGCCACATCTCGGTTCCAGCGTAACCAAGCCCGCCGGGGGTCCCGGACCGCCCAACGCCGCCCAGTTGGCCCGTTCCGCCAACGCCACCGCGGCCACCATCGCCCGCGACGACCTCGCTGTCCTCGATGGTCAGGACGCTCCCCTGCAAGGCAACGATCCCGATGCTCGCGCCGCCGTAGCCGCCCCCCTTGCCTCCGAGGCCACCGCAGCCGCCGCCGCCCCCGGAGCCGCCGGCCGCGCCGCCCTGCGGGAGACCTGTGCGACACGCCGTCATGGGACCGCGCGATTTGCTGCCGCCTCCGCCGCCCCCGCCCTGGCCGATGCCGCCCTTCTTTCCGTCCCCACCCCGAACGCCGATCCAGCCGTCGACATCGAGGTACCCCACGGCAGTCGCGCCGGCAGCACGACGGCCGTCGTCGCCCTTGGCGCCGTCCTCACCCGGCTTGCACCTGTCACTCGCGGCGCCGGCCCCCCCAAGGCCGTGGCCTTCCGGATTCTCAGCGGGCGCTGGCTGTCCTGAGGTGCCATCGCCGCCCGCATCCATCCTGCCATCACCCCCATACCCGCCCGTCGACTCGGTGCCATCCCCACAAATGGTCACGGCCGGTCGGGCCCCCTTCACGACATCCGCAGTGCAGGCGTCCGCGCCGTCGTTGCCCAGCGCGCCGTCCTGCGCACGGTCCGCGGGCGCGTCCTCTCCCGCTTCCCCGTCCTTGCCGTCGGCGGCCTGCACCTCGCTCGATCGCACGACGGCCCTGGCACCGGAGCTCAAGATCACCGCGATCGACGACTTGCCATCCCTCGCGGAGGCATGGGCCGCCACGACACGCACGCCGAAGATCATGGACGTGGCGTCCGTGGCGTCCTCCTCTGCCCCGAGGACGCGCAGCGGGATTCCTGCCGGCGGCGCGATGGTGGTCAACGCGTCGGGCCCCCCAAACGACCCCCCGTACGACCAGTCGCCGCCATCGCAGCGACGGCCGCCCCAGAGGTCGACGCCCGAGGGCAGCGTGATCGCCTCCTCGAACGCCCCGCCGCAAGCGTACACGCGCCGGGTCGGCGCCTCGCTGTTGCCTCGCCCGCTCACGGCGAGCCCGACGGCGTGTTGCAAGGTCCTCACCGGCGCGCCCTTCGTACCGGGGTTACTGTCGTTGCCCTGCTCGCTGACGAACACCCCGCACTGGTCGAGCGCCGACGCGCTCTGGGGCTGTCCTTCGCACGGTCCGGGCGGCAGTTCCGGATCGGGCGCGCACGCATACACCTCCCAGCAAACATCGGCGTACGTGCACGCCGGTAGTGTGCTGGCGCTCCACGCGCAGAGCGCGAGAGCCAAGACCGACGTCCTCGTGCTTCGGCCTTCCTGCGAACGCGTCTCCACGGCTCCCGGTGTCCTCACCACAGCCCCCCGATGTTCACGCCCATCCCGTGCCCGGTCGCCACGGGCGAGACGTGGATCCGCTCCTGAGCCGGCGTGAGTCCCAGGAACGAGAAGTCCGTGAAGAAGGACGCGGCGGTCGCCGCCCCGATGACGCCCCCTGCGATGACCAGGGCCGTGCCCGCGACTCCGGAGAGGTTGCGCTCGTCCCGCAGACGGAGCAGCTCAGCACACGCGGAGCGTTGCGGCGCTTGCCAGCACATGGTCGAGCTCGTCGTCGGATCGCGGTTGAGCCCGTCACGCCGCTCGCTCAGGTCGCCGTCAAGCCTGCTGGCCCGAATCATGAGCAGGCTTCCCACCGACACGGTAGCCGTCGTGACGGCGATTCCCGCGATACGCAGCGTCCCCGGCCACGAAGCCCACGGACTCGGGACCTGCGACCGAACAGCCAGCGTAGAGCTCAGCGCCTTGGGTGCTTCCCTCGGTGCTGTCGTCGCCACCTCCTTGGTACTGCCTGAGGAGCGCGGCAACTGCATCAGCATCTCGTGCTCCTTCCCCGGAATGGCTGTGAACACCTGGAGAGATTCCTCGCGTCCCGGCGCGCGGGCCCGCACCATGTGTTGCCCGGACTCGAGGAACAGCTTGTGCGTCCGCGCGGTCCTGCCTACGGGCTTGCCATCGACGAGCACCTCGGCGTCCGGCGGATCGACCGCAACCAGCAGCGTCGCGACGTGCGTCGTTGCCTTCCGCAGTCCTTCCTCGAATCGGAGCTGGAGGCCTGCAGGAAGCGCCTCGCGTTGCTCAAGGCTCCAGGCGAGGTGCTCGGCCGCGTCGCGATACCTGCGCAACACAAGCGCGCAGAGCCCGAGCTCCCCGGCGATCTCCGCGCGCTCTCGCTCCGTGGTCACCGATGGCTCGGCTGCATCCAGGGCTGCCTTGTAGGCATCATATGCCTCGGACCACTTTCCCGCAGCACGAGCCCTTTGCCCAGCGCGTACGAGGTCTTTCACTGTCGAACCGACCCTTCGTCGCGGCGTCCCAGCGATGCTCTGAGCGCTGGCCGGGCTCACAAGCCCGGCGGCGGCACCCATCATCAAGAAGATCGACAGTGAACGTGGAGCGCACCGCATGTGGGCGACGGTACTGACGCCAGCGTCGCGGCGTCAACGGTCAGGCATTTCCGTCGATTGATCCATGGACGAGAAAGAACAGAGCAATTACGGAATGTGTTGGTCCGTTCCACCGCGACGGAACTAGACGGCGGGCAGCCAATCATGCTACATTAGCACACATTATCCGACCGAAGTCGGCCGTCCGCTCATTTTCCTGAACCCTGCAGGGCGGCTCAGGTGTGCTACCCGCCGTGGTCAAGCCAGAGGTCCCTCCCACCAGCTTCGATCTCTTCCGGCGCCTGGCGATCCGTCGCGGTGTTCCGGCGCGAGACGCGGAGGACGTCGCGCAAGAGGCGCTGCTGAGGGGCTTGGAAGCGGATCAGCGGATCGCGCCGGGCGGGGATTCGGCGCCGTACCGCGTCACGATTGCCCTCAATCAGGCGCGCAATCACGTACGCGACGCGGGCCGCCGGGGCGAGTTCCTGACGTCCTTCGACGAGCGCGAGCTGCGTGGAGGGGGCCCCACGCCGGAAGACCTGCTCCGCCTGCGGCAGCGGGCCGAGCTCACGCGGCACCTGATCGCCCAGGTCGACCCCAAATACCGGGACATCCTCATCAAGCACGAGCTGGAGGAGACGCCGCTGGTCGAGATCGCGGCCGAGCTCGGGCTCAACGTCCAGACGGTGAAGACGCAGTACCGGCGGGCGCGCGAGCAGCTCGACGCGCAGAAGCGACGATGGAAGGCGCAGCAGCATTCCCGCGGCTGGGACGAGGACGCGTGCGTGGCGACGCCGCTCGCCTTCGGGTTCCGCGATCGCGCGTCGTGGGTGGCCCCCTTGCGCCGTCTGGGCCTGAGAGTCCTCGTGCAGGTTGCGTTCGTTGTTGTGGCGGGCGCTCTCGTCTACGGCGTGCCGCGCTGGCCCGGCCGGGAGTGGTGGCCGCGACCGGCGGCGGTCCACGCGTCTGAGACCGCGCCTGCCGCACAGGACGTCACGGCGCCCACCGTACCCAGCGTCGCCGCCGTCGTCGCGCACGCGGTTTCGTGGCCGGCGGGAGATGGCAACGCGGGCGCTGGGGTCATGGTGAACAGCACGCCCGCCTCCGCGGCGATGACAGTTCCTCGTGCCGCGTCGCCGGGGAGCGCCGTGCGCCTGCCCGCGAGCGAGCGGGAGAGGAGCCTGGTCAAACAGGCCCGGAGGGCAATCGAAGCCCACACCGCGCTCGGTTATCTCGAGGCGCGTCGGCTGCTCGAGGCCCACGCGCGGGAGTTTCCGCGGGGGCGGTCCGCTGCGGAGCGCGAAGCGCTGTTCACACAGATTCGCTGAACCGTCGGCTGTCCACTGACGGTTAACAGGCGGAGGCTCCGGTGCTGTCATCGACAGCACAAGGCCGAGATCCGTTTCGCTTCGGGCAAGGATGCGCACGTCCAGGAGGAAGACATGGAGGATTTGCTCGGCACGATGTGGCTCATCTCGCCGATCGTTCTCGCGATGATGGCCTGTGTTTCGATCGGCTTCGCGGTGACCGCGCGCGAAGCGCTGGGCCGCGAGCGCGGGCTCCGCGAGGCACGCGAGCAGGCGCATGAGGACGAGGAGCTGGCCCTCACCGAAGCGAAGGACAAAGCAGAGCGGGAGCTGGAGCGACATCGGCGTCTGCTGGACTGCCATGTGGACGCCCTCATCGCGGCGACGACAGAAGTCCGCGCGCGCCCCGTCCCGTGGCCAGGCAGGGTCCTCGAAACGTTCTGCGCGACGATCCCCTCGTGGCAGCAAAAGCTGACCAAGAACACCGGGTTAGAACGAAAGGAGCTCGAGCGGCTGCTGAACAGCGATCATCCGATGACGCCCGGCCTCGCACGGCAGATCGAGGTCTTCACGGGCACGCCTGCGCGGTACTGGGAGCGCCTGTGGCGTCTGCACGATGACTACCGGGCGGACGCGGAGGACACGACAGTGCTCCAGCTCGGTGACCCCATCACCAGGCGCGAGCGCTCGGCGCGTCTGGCGGGGTCCTCAACGTCAAGTCCGACGTCGACGAGCCCGGCCGCGGTTCCTCCTCGCGCGCCGGATGTTCCACCGCCCGTGGTGCCTTCTTCTGAGGCTGCCAAGAGCCCACGGGCCAAGCTCCCGCCGCCTCCTCAGCTGCGGCTTCGCTCACCGCTGCCTGCCCGCGCGATGCCGGGAGCTGAGTTCGCCTGTCGCGCTGCCGCACTGACGAGCTTTCCGGTACAGCATGACGATGGCGACCCCAGCGTCGTACGAGGGTCCGCTGGGGAGGACATCGAACGCTCTGCATTGAACACGACCCTGCCGGGCGTCGGAAGCCACGGAGCAGCCCAACTGTGACCCCCGTCGATGGAAGCCAGCACGCGAGCGAAAGCGCAGCCGGCGATTCAACGGAGCACACATGGAGTCCGAGAACCACCGTTCAATCCTCAAGCAATTGACCGAGCGAATGGAATGGCGCATTGTTCCGCTGAGCAAGAGCCATGTGCAGGCGCTCATCGAAGAAGGCTTCAACGCGTACTACAGCGCTCCAGCAGGCAAGGTGGCGGCAGCGCTGCTGACGTTGGCCCGCTTGGTCCTGGACGAGGCGACCCCTGGACATCGGAACGATCCTGAAGCTACGGAAGCCCGGGTGCCGATCTGTCGCATCTCACCGCTCGAGGAAGCGCTGCCCCGTTGGGCTGACATCGACGAAGTCGAGCAAAAACGAGTAGTTACAATCCTCGACGCGATGGGCGACAAGGACCCCGCCGCCCGTGCCGCCCATTCCGTTTTGGTCTGGGCCGCGCAGGTGTACCAACTCGCAACGAGAGCCAGTGTAAAGAGTTGATGCGCCCTACAGCTTGTTCCGAACTCGGATCCTGTGCCATGCCCACGGCTCACCATCGTCATCATCAGGCGCCACGCGAATCGCCTGGATCTCATGCGTTGGGACCAGGAGCTTCACTCCCCGCTCGTTCCTGGTCATGACGACCTCAGGGAATCTGACGTCGACGATGCGGACGCGGTGCGCTCGCCACCAAGGATCCGCCCAACCCGGCGCCATCCCCACCACCAAGTCGACGGCCGCGTCTTTCTCGTAGGCGCTCTTCAGCCGGTGGTGGAGGCTCACGTCACCGGGCAGGGCCCAGTCGGTGGCCAGCATCTCGTCGACGAAGCCCCAGCGAAGGCGAACGGCGCCATGGAGGACACCGTACCGGTAGAGCGCGTGAAGCGCCTTGACATCGCTCTCGATCCGGCGCGCAAGCCGCCAATGGTTGCCTTCGGCGAGGTAGAGCGCCACCCTCTCAGGCTCGCCCAGCGGGCGGCGGATGCGGGTGGTCCCGGCAATGAGGAGCTCCGGCGTGATCTGCAGCGTGCGCCCCGCACGGTTCAGCCGTCTCGACTTCTCCGGCGGATCGAGGTCCACGACCTGGCGACGGTCGGCGTCGAACCCCAGCGCGCGCAGCGTGTCGCGGATGTGGAGGCCCGCGATCACGTCGAAGCGCTCGAGCAGCCCGGCGAGCTTGGCGACGTCGCGACCGAGGAAGGTCTGGATCGATCGCCGGCCGACGTCGAGCACCGCCACGGCCTGGGGATCCTCTGCGGAAGGCACCACGCGAAGGACGGCGCGGCGGGCCGGGCGCGCGATCTCCTCGGTCTTCGCGTCGCGTGTCGCCTCGGCGTCGGGTTCCGGTTCCACGCGACGGACCACGCAGCCCTCCTCCCACGCCGTGGGCTGTGACCGGGACCGCTGAACGAGCACCGCTGGCGGCAGCCCTCGGACCGCCCGTCGCATCGCGACCAGGCCCGGCGCGACAGGGTTCAGCGTGAGCCGGCCGTCCTCATCCGCGAGGAAGAGATCGCTCGGCCCTGGCCTGTTGCGCGGGCCGAGTTTTTCTCGGTGCGTCGTGAGTCCGTCGAGGAAGGTCTCAATCTCCTCGGCGGTCATCGGCGTCCTCCGTGCATCCAGCACGGCCGCGGCCTGTTGGATCCAGGGCAAGCTCGTCACGGAACGATCGCGGAAGGCCGCCTCTACCTCCTCGGTCGACAGCGGCACGTCGTCAGGCACAAGAAGCACGGGCTTCGGGAGCTGTGGCGCCGGGTGTTCGTCGAGGAGAGTGGCGGTTCCCGCGGCCAGGACATCGCGCTCGAAACCGAGGTCGACGACCTTGCGGTACATCAAGTCCCGCAGGACACGGCGCGCCTTGGGAGCGATTGGGCGGAACTCAGGATCCCGCGAGGCTCGGGGACTCGGGTTTGCCATGGTGTGCACACCCTACCGCAATGTGCGTTCAGATTCAGCACCGCCGGCGGGACTGGGGAACACTCGAGCTTGCATGGGAGATGGCCACTCGCGGGATCGGAACTCGGCCGAGAGGATCACGAACCTAGTCGGAAAGGCGCCCAATGAATTTACGGACAGCCGCACGGATTTTCCGCGTGATCCGTCGCCGTGGCGACCGATCGCGGGCGTCGGCTGGCGAACATGTTTCTGTCCTTGGGCGAGAGCGTGCGATGGGTCGGGACAGCAGGATCACGGCGGTGCGACCGGATGCGAGGTGCGGACCGGTCAACTCGACGCCGCCGCTCCCGCAACTGCTTCGAGCCCAACGAGGGGGCGCCCAACTGCCCGTACGCGCGCGCGCTCCGAGATACAAAATTGAACCCCTCAAAACCGCCCCCGGCGAGTTTTCTGAGCGCGCGCAAGTTCGCGTTATGATTCGGTTTATTGCGCTCGTGGAGAAGGGCACCTCGCACCGAGATGCCTCGCGCCAGAGTTACCTTTTTGTGCACCTCGGCGGGCCCTGCATCAGGCTCGCCTCGAACGGATGCACAGCGGGCCATCCCGATCCCCCTCGCACGACCTGTCGGCGGCGAAGGGGCCACCCATCCTAGTTCCGATGGCCACGCGCGCACGAACCCAAGGGAACGACGATGAAAGGCGATGCTGCAAGAAAGGACCTGGTCGGGCATGAGGATCGGCCCCTCACGCCTCGCGAGCTCGCGCGTCTCCTCCGCGCATTCGCGCACATGATCGAGGCTGCTGCGAACGATCCCGGGCCGGAGCTCCCGCGCCCGGTCCGCCGGCCCTCTCGCGCCGCGGCTCTGCCCGCAGCGTCTCCGCTGACGCAGGCCCGGGCCGCGGCCGCGCTGAAGAAGCTCGGCGTGCTACCCTGAGGGCCGGATGGGCGAGCAACGCAAAGGTCGGCACCTGGTCCGCATCACCATCAACGGCGAGCGCCGCCGGATAGGCTCCTGCGCCACCGGGGAGGAGGCCGAGGAGCTACGCGCCGCCGTCTATTCACGCGCCAGCGACGTCACCGGCATCACCCTCCGAGCCTGGGGCGAGCAATGGCTCGACCGCCGAGAGCGCCTCGACGGCATCCGCAGCATCTCGACCGACCGTGGCCGATGGCGGACGCATATCGAGAACTCCCCACTCGCCAGCATGGCACTCGTCATGATCACGCCGGGCGACGTCGACGCCTGGATATGCGCTCTCCAGAAGAAGCTGACCGCAACACCCTATCGCGCGCCCAAGCCGATCTCCCCCTCCACGGTCAAGCAGGTCATCGGGCTGCTCCGGCAAATGCTCGACGACGCAATGCCCCAGCACATCACCACGAATCCCGTGGCCGCCCTCAAGAAGCGCGTCCAGAAGGCCACCAAGCGCCGCGCCCGCGACGCCACCGTCGAGCCGTGGACTTACCTGGAGCCGGACGAGCAGCACCGTATCCGCACCAGCAGCGCCATCCCCGAGGCCGACCGCCTCATCATCCTGTTCGCCCTCCTCACCGGCCTCCGCCAGGGAGAGCAGTTCAACCTGGAGCTCGCCGATCTCCGCCTCGACGCCGACGCTCCGCACGTCGTGGTCCGCTTCGGCTCGAAGAACCAGCCCCGCAAGAACGGCAAGATCCGCCGCGTCTACCTCTCCGCCGACGCCGTCGACGTCTGCCGCCGCTGGCTCGCGCTCCTCCCCACCTACGCCCCCAACAACCCGGAATCCCTCGTCTTCCCCGGCGCCCGAGGCGGCCGCGTCTCCAAGGGCAAGACCCCGCTCATCCGCAGCGAGATGGTCACGCTCCCGACCGGCCGCCGGAAGCAGAAGAAGGTCGACCTCTTCGACCGCCACCTCGCCGCCGCCGGCATCACCCGCTCGGTCCGCTGGCACGACCTCCGCCACACCTGCGCCAGCTCGCTCGTCGCCGGCTGGTGGGGCCGTCGCTGGACGCTCGAGGAGGTCCGCGAGCACCTCGGCCACACGTCGATCGCCTCGACGCACCGGTACGCGCACCTGAGCGAGACGGCCATCAAGGGCGCCGTCCGCCAGACGCCCGGGTGGGCAGCGCCGCTGCCCACCTCCGCCTCGATTCCACCTGAGGTTTCGCGTCTAACCCCTCGGAATCATTCAGTGGGTCGACAGGGACTCGAACCCTGGACCTACGGATTAAAAGTCCGCAGCTCTACCGACTGAGCTATCGACCCGATTCAGCGGCCGGCGAAGCTAGCAGAAGGTCCAGGCAGGTTCCACCTTTCCTTTCCTGCCCCCGCCGCCCGCTTCGCGCCGCGCCGCGCCGCCGAGCGCGCTGCGTGTGCTTCCCAGACCCAGGCGCAGCGCTCCTCTCCCTGCTGCTGCCTTCCCGCGCCCCCGTCGCCGACGCCCCCCTCCAGGCGCCGTGCTCCCGCTCCCGTCCCCGCTCACCCTCCCCTCGCCGGAACGCCCCCGTCCACCCCGTCCCGCCCGCCTCTCCTCCCCTCCCGTCTCTCTCCCCCCTCGCTTCTCCCTCACGGCCGCCTTCCTCGCGCCCTCGCCTCGCGCTATGAGGTCCCGCCATGTCGCCGCCGCGCCCTTCCGCCGCCTCCAAAGAATCGTTCGCTTCGCTCTTCGAGCAGTCCGAGGGGGCTGGCAAGCAGCGCCGCCGTCAGTACCAGACGGGCGAGACCGTCGAGGTGACCATCGTCGCGGTCGCGCGCGAGGCGGTCTTCGCGGATCTCGGTGGCAAGCAGGAGGGCATGTTCGAGCGCGTTGCCCTGAGCGATGGCGACGGCAACCTCCGGGTCTCGGTCGGCTCGCGCGTCTCTGCTGTCGTCTCGGGCGTCGACTTCGCCACCGGCCAGGTGCGCCTCACCCCGGTGGTCGTTCGTGCGAGCGATGACGGCGACAGCGCGTCGCCGCTCGCTGTCTCTTCGCCGGCTGCCGGTGGTGCGCCGCTGCTCGTCGAGGGGGCCCGCGTCAAGGGCAAGGTGACCGGCATCGAGCGGTACGGTGTCTTCGTCCAGATCGCCGGCACGTCGGGCCGCTCGGGCCGCGGCCTCGTCCCGACGGCCGAGACGGCGACGCCGCGCGCGGCCGATCTGAAGAAGCACTTCACCGTGGGCCAGGAGGTCGAGGCGAAGATCCTCAACGTGGACGAGTCCGGCAAGATCCGCCTGTCGATCTCCGCGCTCCGCGTCGACGAGGAGCGCGGCCAGTTCGAGTCGTACGCCAAGGCCGAGCGCTCCGGCGGTGGCAATGACAAGGGCGACAAGAGCGCCAAGCCCGCTCCGCGCAACTTCGGCACGCTGGGCGACCTGCTCGCGAAGAAGGTCAAGCGCTAGGCGAGCGCGACGCTAGGCGGGCGCGACGCCTCGCCGTCCCGTCCGCCGCCCCGCCCGCGCCGCGCGGCAGGAGATTGCATCGCCCCCGCCGCTCGGCGTACACCTCGCCCGCTCGGCTCCCGGCTCGCGCTCCAGCTCCTCGTGGCCCGCTGGTCGCGTCCTCGCGCACGCCCGCGCGGGCGCCCGCGGCCTTGCTCTCTCCGTCTCCGCCTGCGCCCTCGCGTCGATGCCTTCCCTCGCTCGTACCTCCGCGCCCGCCCTCGCCCTCCTGGCCGCCGCCTGCTCTCCGGCCCAGGATCCACCCGGCCGGGCGACCGATGACCGCCGCCCCGACGCTCCTGCAGCCACCGCATCCGGCGCCCCCGCGTCGCCCGACAACGCAGCCGCTTCCTCTCCCGGCTCGCCCTCTCCCGGCTCGCCCTCTCCCGGCTCGCCTTCTCTCGCCGCCGCCTCCGCCGCTCCCAAGGAGGCCACCCTCCCGGGCCAGGGCGCGAAGATCGCCAGCATCGCGATGCGCACCTGGATCTACGTCGCCCCCGACGAGCGCTCCACGAAGCTCGGCTACCTGCGCGCTGGCGCGGTCGTCGACCGGGCCGAGATCCCCGCGGGCACCAAGGGGTGCGCTGGCGGCTGGTACCGGATCGCGCCGCGCGGCTACGTCTGTGTCGGCAAGGGCGCCTCGCTCGCGCTCGAGCACCAGGTGGTCGCCGCCGCTGTGCGCGGCCCGCGCCGCGGAGCGCCCGTGCCGTACCACTACGTCATGTCGGGCTCGCCCCCGCCGCACCTCTATTTCCGGCTCCCCACGGTCGAGGATCAGCGCCGCGTCGAGGGCTCCACGCTCAACGGCCACCTCGCCCGCGCCGCCGTCGCGCCCTCTTCCTTGCCGCTCGACACGGTGCCCGCGTTCCTGCTCGCCGGCCGCGATCTCCCCAAGCCGTACGGCGCCGAGGAGAAGCTCCACTACTCCGTGCACACCGGCCGCGCCAAGGAGAGCTCCGCCTTCGGCCTCATCACCACCTTCGAGTGGACCAACCGCCGCTTCGGCCTCACCACCGAGCTCGACCTCATCCCGCTCGATCGCACCCGCCCCGCGCGCCTCAGCGCGCTTCGCGGCGTCGTCATCAAGGATCTCGACGCCGAGGGCGCCGAGGTCCCCGCAAGCGCCGCCGGCCCCACGTCCCCGCCCGGCACCGCCGCTCCGATCGCCGGCGCGGCCCCGGCCTCCCCGACGCCCGCGGTCGCCCCCACGTCCCCGGCCGCTTCCCCCGCCCACGCCGCCAGCGCCTCGTTCTCCATCGCCGAGCCCCCCGCCGACGAGCTTCCTCTCCCGCCGCCCGGCACCGACCCCCGCGTCGATCCCGACCTGAAGGGCGCGCCTGCGTTCGTCCGCGCCCACGGCGCGAGCAAGCATCGCCCATCGGCGTCGGGCCGCTCGCTCGTCGACGCGGGCCTCGCGCCGTTCCGCTCGGGCTGGGTGCTCACCGGCCGCACGCGCGGCGGCGCGAAGGGGCTGCTCGAGACGACCGAGGGCTCATGGCTCGCTGGCGACCACCTCGTCATCGCCGAGCTGCGCAAGGACCCTCAGGGGTTCGCGCGCGACGGCAAGAAGTGGATCGACATCTCGATCCGCCGCCAGATCCTCGTCGCCTACGAGGGCACGCGCCCCGTGTTCGCGGCGCTCATCTCCAGCGGGCGCAGCGGCATGGCGGATCCCGAGGAGACCGACGCCACCGTCCGCGGGTCGTTCTACATCCACGCGAAGCACGTCTCGACCACGATGGACGGCGACGACGAGGCGTCCGAGGCGTTCGACCTGCGAGACGTGCCGTACACGCAGTACTTCCACGAAGGGTACGCGCTTCACGGCGCCTACTGGCACGACGAGTTCGGCAAGGCGCGCAGCCACGGCTGCATCAACCTGGCGCCCGCCGACGCGGCCTGGCTCTTCGAGTGGACCGAGCCCGCCGTCCCGCCCGAGTGGCACGGCGCCCTCAACATCGAGGGCGGCGGCACGCTCGTCTACGTGCACGGCTGAGGCCCACGCGCACGGCTGAGGCCACGCGCACAGCTGACGTTGCCGCGAGCACGGCATCGCCGCCGTCGGGCCTCGGCCCGCTCCGCCAGCACGTCCGGCGGAGGGGCCGCGCCGCAGCTCTCCCGCGGCCTCGCTTCCCGCCTCGCCGTTACTGGCAGGAGGCGGGCATCTGCGCGCCGAGCAGGAGGCCGCGCAGCGTCGAGAGCGCCTGCCGGCCTTGCGGCGAGTTCGCCAGGCCGTCGCACGCCGAGGCCGCCGCGAGGTAGCCGCCCTGCTGCTCGGGGGGCGCCGACTTCGCGTTCTGGCGCAGCGCCGCGCAGCACTTGCGGATGCCGCTCGGGTCGCCCGTTCCGACCACCTTCTTCCCGGCATCTGCGTCCGCGACGTCGGCGTCGGCCGCGTCCGCCCCGGCGTCCTCTTCGGGCACGATCTGCGTCGTGGGCGTCGGCGTCGGGGCCGGCGTCGGCAGCGCCGGGGGCACCGGCGGCAGCTCCTCCTCCTCCTTCTTGCACCCGTTGCTGACCAGAGCCACCGCGAGGGGGAACGCCAGCGCCCCCAGAACCGTGAAGAGCCGTGTAGGTTTCATCTCACCTCAAGTATCCGATCCGCGTTTGCGTGGGAACTTCTGTTCGACGAGGAACGCCCCGATCGCAACCAACTTCCCCGAGCGCACGCGGTCATGATACCCGCCGGCTGCACGCCCTCGGCGATCCGAGCGGTCGAAGTATGGGCGTCGCGAGTCCGCTCGCAAGATCGCGAACGCCGCCGACGTCCGTCGCCTCAGGTGCGCCCCGATCTCGCCTACGGGTGCGTCCGTCGCTGCGTACGACGGCGCGCGCAGCGCGGCGTGGAGCGCGGTGACGCGCGCGGTGAGCCATGAAACGCGCGCGGACGCGCGCCCCTGGCCCAAGCGATCGCGCGTGCGCATGTCCAAATCACGAAAGGACACGCCGACCGGCCGCCCGTGGGTCACGACTCCAGCGTTCGGCCGATACGGCTGAAGCAGAAGCAACCATGAAGAGCACGCAGCACAAGGAGTGGACGAACGAACACCGATCCGCTGTCGCCAACCCCGGAGAAGACACCTCGGTCGCGTTCTCGGTGGACGCCGAGCCGACCACGGAGAGCGCCGCCGCCGCGACCTCGCCCGCGGCGCACGTCGCGGACGACGATCGCGACGCGTCCTCGGGGGTCATCGACCTGAGCGCGCTGAGGGCCGGCGAGCGCAGCGCCCCACAGGTCCTCGACGTCCTGCCGATCTTCCCGTTCGGCGAGCCGCCCGCGTCGGCTCGCGCGCCCGCGTCGGCGCAGGGCGCTGCAAGGCCCGCGTGGCGTGCCCGCCAGGCCACCGCCCTGCTCGCGGCCGCCGGCGCTGTCGTGGCCCTCACCGTGGGCTTCGTGGCGCCGCGCGCCGCCGATCCCGGGCCTCCGGCGACCGCCGGGCTCGCCGCCGCGACGCGCGCACTCGAGGCGCGGCTCCCGCGCGCCGAGCCGCCTGCTGCTGAGCTCGCCGAACGCGCGCAGCGCGCGCCCGCGCCCTCCGCGCCCTCCGCGGCGGAACGCGCGGTCGCCGGCGCCCCCGGCGGCGACCCCGGGATCGTCGTCGCCGCGCGCCGCGCCCCCGAGGGGCGCGCGCGGGTCACCGGCGCGGCCGCCCCGCAGCACGGCAAGGCCGGCGCCGCGGCGACGGGCGCCGACGACCGCCGCGCTCCCGCCGACCCTTGCGGCGGCGACCTGATGTGCGCCATGCGCCGCGCGACGGGCGGCTGATCCCACGTCGCTCCGCGGCGGCTCCTCCCGCCGCCGCGGAGCGACCGCGCTCCACGCCCCCTCCTCCGCCGCGCTGCGCGGCGCCCCATCGCCGCGCAGCGCCCCCCGGCACCGAGCAGCGGCCGATCAGCGGCTCCCATCGCCGGGCGGCTCAGACGCCGGGCGCCATCCCGGCCCGAGCCCGTTCACGCGGACGCCGAGCTCGATCCCGTCGGCGAGCCGGCGTGCACGGCGATCGAGTCGAGCAGGCGGTTCAGGTCGAACGGCTTCGCGACCGACGCGCACGCGCCCACCTCGCGCGCCCAGGTGCCGGCGTCGACCGCCGCCGTCATGACCAGGATCGGCGCGCGCGGGCCGGGGCACGACGCATACGCGCGCGCGAACCCCCAGCCGTCCATCACCGGCATGCGCATGTCGAGCAGGATGAGGTTCGGCCTGTTGCGCTCGAGCAGCGCGAGCGCGGCCTCGCCGTCGCTCGCGGAGAGGACGTCGTAGCCCTCCTCCAACAGCGTGATCTCGAGCATCTCCCGGATCTCCTGGTCGTCGTCCACGATCAGGATCTGCTTGCGCCGTTTCACGCGGCTCCTTTCGGTTTGCAGCTTGGCTCGGGGCTCGTCGTTCGCCGTCCCCTCCACCCCGGTTCCACAGTACCCGTCTGCCACGATATCCCCCCACAGGGCCGCTCGCCTGCGATCGTCACCCCAGGCAAACGATGTCACGCCCGCCTCCCTCGTCGCACGCAACAAGCGCAATCTCGACCGCACGCCCGTTCGGGTCAGACGCTCACGAGCGTGGACGCGCGCTCGCGGGCGCGGACGACGCGCCCTCGCCGTGGGCCTCCATCCTGGGCAGAAGCGCGGCGTCGAGCTCCGTCTTGCCCTCGATCGCGAGCCGCTCGATCGCGCTCGCCGCGCGGAGGATGTCGCCGGACAGGCGCCCGATCGCGAGGCCGCCCGTGCCGTCCGGCACGCACGCGAGCCGGGCGTGCGCCTTGCCGAGCAGGCGCACCGCTCCGGACGGGCTCTGCATCCGCGTGAGCTTGTGCATGGCCGCGGCGACGAGGATGAGCCCCTGGAGGAACGCCTTCCGCACCGGGTGCGGCTCGTCGCGCCACCCGACCTCCCAGCGCTCGTGCGCCTCGAAGAACAGCCCGGCGCGGTAGGCCTCGAGCCCGCTCTGGACGATCGCTTCGAGCTCGGCGTCGGGGGATGTCATGGCGCGGAGGCGGCGGGACGGGTCGAGGGAACGTAGCACGCGGGCCGCCGAGCCCCGCGCTCCGTCCCCGCGGTGCTACGCTCCGCGCGTGCAACGGTGGATCCTCGTCGCGGTGATCGTTGGGCTCCACCTGCTGGCGTTCTCGATCGGCCTGTTCCTGCGCCGCCGCAGGCAGCGACGCCGCGCGCACCGCTGACGCCGCGGCGGCTCCCCGGCGCACCGCCGCGCGGCCTCGCCGCGCTCAGCGCGCGAGCAGGCTGCGAAGCCGGTCGAGCGCCGCGGGGTGCGCCCGCACAGCGAGCCGGCCGCCGTCGTCGCCGTACTCCTCCGAGAGCACGCGCGCGTTCTCGTAGATCTCTCCGATGAGGCTCTGCTTCGCGTACGGCAGGAAGAGCTCGGCCTCCACCATCGACCCCTCGAAGAAGGCGATGATCGACTCGCGCAGCGCCGCCACGTCGGCCGGGGTCTTCGCCGAGAGCAGCGTCGCCTCGGGGAACTCGAGGCGCAGCGCGTCCCGCTCGTCCTCCGGCACCCGGTCCACCTTGTTGAGCAGGAGCCGGCTCGGCACCTCGTTCGCGCCGATCTCGGAGAGCACGCTGCGCGTCACCCCGAGCTGATCGCGGAACGTCGGATCCGACGCGTCGGCCACGTAGAGCAGGAGCGACGCCTCGAGCGCCTCGTCCAGCGTCGAGCGGAAGCTGGCCACGAGATCGTGCGGCAGCTTCTTGATGAACCCGACCGTGTCCGAGACGAGGATCCGCGGGCGCACCTCCGGGTGGAGCGCGCGCACCGTCGTGTCGAGCGTCGCGAACAGCTTGTCCGCGACGAGCACCTCGCTGCCCGTCAGCGCCCGCATCAGCGACGACTTGCCGGCGTTCGTGTAGCCGACCAGCGCGACGCGGCGCTGGCCCTGCCGGAGCGCGCGGCGCGTCGACTGCTCGCGCTGGACCGACGCGAGCTCCTGCTTCAGCTCCGCGATCCGGTCGCGGATCTTGCGGCGATCGAGCTCGAGCGCGCTCTCGCCGGCGCCCTTGCCGCCGATGCCGCCGCGCTGCCGGTCCCCGCCCCCGCCCGTCTCGCGCAGCCGCGGCGCGACGTAGTTGAGCCGCGCGATCTCCACCTCGAGCTTCGCCTCGCGGCTCCGCGCGTGGCGGTGGAAGATCTCGATGATCACGCCCGCCCGGTCGAGCACCTGCGCGCCCGTCGCGCGCTCCAGGTTGCGCGCCTGGCTCGGCGAGATGTCGTGGTCGACCGCCACGACCGTCGCCCGGCGCGCCGCCTGCCCGGCGCCGCCCGCGCCGGAGACCGCGTCCCCGTCCTCTTCGTCCTCGCCGTCGTCCCCGTCGAGCTCGCCGTCCTCGTCGTCCTCGCCGCTCTCCGCGGCCCGGCGCGCGCGCGCCTTGTTCTTCCGCTCCGGCGCGCCCGAGGGGACGACGCCGGTGCCGCCCGTGAGCTCCGCGAGCTCCTTCAGCTTCCCCTCCCCGAGCACCGCGGCCGCCGCGAGCGCGCTGCGCCGCTGCGACACGGTCGCGATCACGTCGAAGCCGAGCGTGTGCACGAGGCGGCCGAGCTCGGCGAGATCGGCGGCGTGCTCGACGTCGTCGACGCCGGGGAGCTGCACTCCGACGAGCACAGCGAGAGGACGTTCCTGGTTGGTCGTGGTCATAAGGTCGCGTGCGAGGGCGTGAGCTTCGCCTCATCCGCCGCCGGGACGCAAGCAGCCCGGCGGCCCCGGGCGGCTCACCTCGAGCGCGCCGCCTCGCGGTGGAGCCGCGCGAGCTCGATGGCCAGCGACGCGACGCGACCGAGCTCGGCGGCGGCGCCCATGTCGTCCTGCCGGAGCTCGCGCTCGACCGTCCACAGGCTCAGCAAGCCGAGCTTGCGGCCGCGCGCCGCGAGCGGCACGACGATCGCCGAGCGGGCGCCGAGCTCCCGCAGCGCGGACAGGTGCTCCGGACCGCGCGCGACGCGCTGCAGCCAGGGATCGGTCACCAGCGGGACCAGGGTGACGTCCCGGCGGGCCGTCGCCTCGGCCAGCGGGCCGGTCTCGCCGAGGAGCAGCGGCGGGTGCTTGAGCAGCCTCGGCAGGAGCGCCCGCGCCTCGGGCAGGCGCGCGGCCGCGACGAGCCGCGGGAGGCCGCCGCCGTCGTCGAGGTCGAGCGCGCAGAGGTCCGCGAAGCGCTCGCCCGCGAGCCGCACCACCTGCTCGACCGTCGCGTCGTGGTCGAGCGACTCCGTCATCAGCGCGCTCGCCTCGGTCAGGAGCTCGCGCGCGCGCTCCGCCTTCCGGATCTCCGTGACGTCCTCGACGACCATCACGGCCGCGGAGATCCGCCCCTCCGTGTCGCGCACGGGCGTCGCGCTGAAGCTCCCCCGCCGGCGCTCCCCGTCGGCCCGGAGGAACTCGAGCTCCTCGCGGACGACCGTCTCGCCGCCGTGCAGCGCCCGGGAGAGCAGCCAGCGCGCGCGCTGGTCGTCGTCCGTCTCGCTGAGCAGCGTCCGCAGCGGGGCGTTGCTCGGCGTCTCCTCGTGGCCGCGGACGATCTCCGCGAGCCGCCGGTTGCTGAGCGCGAGGGTGCCCGACGCGCCCTCCGCCACGGCCACGCCGACCGGGAGCCGCTGGATCGCCGTCTCGAGCCGGCTGCGCTCCGAGGCGAGCTGCTCGCGGAGCTGCGCCTGGGTCGCGAGCGCGGCCGCGCGCTCGGCCGCCTTCCGGAAGAGCAGCCGGTCCCCCTCGGAGAACTCCGCCACGCGGCGCGAGCTCACGACAGCGACGCCGACGAGCCGCCCCTCCGAGAGCATCGGCACGCCGTAGAGCGCGTGCAGCGCGTCGCTCGGGCGCTCGCCCTGCGCGCCCGACTCGGGCCCGGCCGCGCCGCCGCCGGCGTCGGTGGCGAGCGGATCCGGCGCCGCCGAGCGCAGCGCCACCGGGCGGCGCTCGCGGACCACGCGGCCGATGAACCCCTCGGCGAGCCGGTACGCGCGCAGGCCCCACAGCGCCTCGTCGACGCCGATCGCCGCGCGCATCCGCAGCACCTCGCCCTCGATGAGCAGCATCACCGCCCAGTCGACCGACCGCGCCGACTCGAGGAGCACCTCGAGCAGCCGCCGGAGGAGCCTGTCGATCTGCACGTTGCCCATGCCCTCGGCCGAGACGCGATCGAGCGCGCCGAGCGCGCGCTCGCGCGCCGCCGCGCTCCGCGTGGCCGGATCGATGATCACCTGATCGAGCGCCTCGTGCAGGACGGTCAGCTCGAGCCACGACGGCTGCGTACCGGTCCGCTCGAGCGCGCGGAGCACGCAGCGGCGCAGCACCGAGTACTGCGCGGTCACGTCCTCCAAATCGAACCCGTCGCGCAGCCGGTCGAGCACGCGGAAGCCGAGCAGCGGCTCGGGGAACTCGGCCGCGAGCGACTCGACGCCGGTCCACGAGTCGCGCTCCTCGTCGCCCTCCGGCACCCCCGCCGCGGACACGGCCGCGTCGAGGCGCTCGGCGATGCGCTCGAAGACCGACGGCAGCTCCTCGCGCAGCGCGAGGTACCCCGGGGACTGCTCGCCCGGCGCGCGGCGTCGTTCTGCGCGCTCCCACGCCTCCAGGATCCCCGCGCCGTGGGCGCGGAGGAATGCGGCGAGCGGCGACTTGGGAAGGTCTCTAGGGGCCATTCACGCGCTGGCCGGAGCCAAGCCACCGTCAGTCTACGTCAGCCCGCGATGACGTAGATCCAGAAACGAACCCGATCGCGTCCTGCCCGCCGGCTCCCCCGGGGACGGCGCCGCGGCGATCCAGATCACCCCGGCCGATCGCCCCACCGGCGTTCTTCCATAAGCAGTTATGAAGAGGAAGCGCTCCTTGGAGCGCCCCGCAGCGCGCCGCCTGTCAGGCGGCGGCCGGCGCCGGGCCCCCGCGCCCCTGGCGCGCGCAAGAGCGCGCCCGAGCCCGCCTCCGCGCGAGCGCGCCGGCGAGCGGGAGCGCGAGCCAGATCGCTCGGCCCCCGGACGGCGCCGCCGGCTGCGCCCCGGCCGCGCCGATCTTGCACCCGCACCCGTCCGCCTCGCCCGCGGGCGGCGGATCCGATCCTCCGCCGCTGCCGCTGCCGCTGCCGGTCCCGGCGTCACCGCCGCACTGCCGGGAGTCGATGGTGAGCTCCGTCGCGCCCCAGAGGTCGGTGCACGTCGACGCCATGCCGCTGTCGGGCGCGCACTCGAGCGGACCGCAGAGCCCGTCGAGGTGCAGGAGCGCGGCGAAGGTCTCTCCCTCGTCGATCGAGCGGCCCACGGTGAAGCCGTCGGTGAACTCGTCGCCGCAGGCGAAGATCCCCTCGGCGGTCCAGGTCAAGCACCGCGCGCCGACGTCCGAGATCTTCTCGAACGCGAGCGAGCTCGCCGGCGCGCGCCAGATCCCGTCCTGGGGGCCGCCCACGATCACGCTCCCTCCGTCCGGCGACAGCGCGAAGCCGAGGAGGTTGCCCTGGCCCTCGAAGATCGTGGCGAAGGTCTCCCCGCCGTCGTGCGAGGCGATCAGCGCGTCGGCCGGCTCGCCGTCGAGCCGCACGTAGACTGTGTCGGGGTCGGCGGGATCGACCGCGCCCAGGTACGGCAGGCGCCTGTCGTTGCTGTCCGGGATGTCGAGCCGCGTCCACGTCGCGCCGCGATCGTCGGTCCGCTCGAGCGCCCCGGCGTAGTCGGGCGCGCCGAAGCGGCCGCTCACGTACACGCGCTCGCGGCGCGAGGGGGCCGCGTCGACGGTGTGCGCGAGGAAGTCCTCGGGCAGGTCCACGCCCGCCTTGGTCCAGCGCTCCGCGTTGTCGCTCGTCTCCCAGAGCTGGGTCAGGAAGCGCCCCGACCCGAGCCCCGTGCTGACGACGAGCACGGCCCGGGACGGGTCCTCGCGGTCGGCCGAGAGGTCGATCACGTAGCGGTCCTGGAGGTCGCCCGCGGCGAACGACCAGTCGCAGCCGCCGTTCCTCGACGCGCTGAGCCCGTCGAACACGCCCGCGATGATCGTACCGTCGGCGAGGAACGCCACCATCGGGTCCTCGTTGTCGCCGAAGCCCACGACAGGCTCGCAGATCCAGCGCCACTCCTCGCCGCCATCCTGCGTGGCGAGCAGGCCGTAGGTCGCGCGCACGATCAGGCGCGACGGGTCGCTCGGGTGGGCCGCGATCTGCCCCGCGGCCGGGAAGCGGCCGTTGGCCGAGGCAGGCGCGGCGACCGCCGCGACCGAGAGCAGCGCCGCGGCGGAGGCCACCAGGGCACGGCGCCGCGGCGCGCTCGTCCCGCTGCACCTGCGGCGCGCGCAGGACGTCTCCTCTCCAAGATTTCGCACGGGGCGAGAGCCTAGTGCACCTCGAACTCGAATTCCGCCTCGTCGATGAGGGACGCGTCCAGGGCGCGGAGCTGCACGTCCCAGAGGCCTCCCATCGAGAACGCGACGTCGGCCACCTCGTAGAGCCCGGGCTCGATCTCCTCGCCGTCGCTCGTCGACGCCCCGTGGGCCATGCCGAGCATCATGGCGTGGGCGCGGAGCCTGATCCGCTTCACCGGATTCCCCGAATCGGCCCAGGTGAGCCGCACGTGGAAGGTGTTCCTGCCTTGCGCGAGCGGCGCCGTCGGCTCCACCGCGAACTCGATGCGCCCGTTCCGGCCGATCCCCATCCGGCTCCCGGAGTCCTCGCCCGCGCGCGGCGCGCCGCAGCCGTGGAGCGCGAAGAGGGCGAGCGCCGCGAGCGCCGCGCCGCGGGCCCGCGCCGCGCGACGACCCGAGGGCACGGCTGTCGGCGGACGATCACGAAGGTCAGTCATGTCTCCCCCACACGTGACGAAGGCCAGCGGACAGGGCGACGAAGGCGCCCTCGTTGCGGCCGATCCCGGCGATGGGCAGGTCCGCCTGGAGGTTGCCGACGGCGGTCCAGCGCGCGCTGATGTCGTACGCCAGCACGGCGAGCAGCGCCGTTCGCTCGCGCACCTTGCTCCCGATGAGGTGGCGGTCCTCGCGCGGCGGCCCCTCGCGCTCGTAAAGGCCGCCCGCGGCGAGCGAGACCCCGGAGGGCCACACGGGCCCCGCGGCCACGAGGATCTGCGCGCGGTCTCCGGGCGCGATCCGCTCGCCTGTCGGTAGACGGTAGCTGGTGCGGACGCTGACCGAGGCGGCGAGCAGCGCCTGGAACGAGCCCCACGATTTCTCGAAGAGCATCCCCGGCCGGACCTCGGCCACGCCGAGGCCTGTCGCGTCGACGCCGAGCGGATCGATCGCGGCGTCCTGGGAGCTCCCGATCGGGATGGACGCGCCGACAGTGAACGCGGCCGCCGGGATCCACGGCGACAGGTGGTCCTCGACAACCGTGATCCGTCCTGCGGCGCTGACGTCGCCCAGCCCGCCGCCCGCGGAGGACGCGCCGTCGGCGGACCCGCCCCACGCGCCGATCAGCGGGACGGCGACGCCGACCTGGAAGCGCTCCCTGACGCGCACCATCCAAGCGGCCTCGGCCCTCAGCTCGCGGCGGTAGACGCCCTCGCCGGACGGCGCGAAGTCGCGCGCGGCCGTCCACGCCCCGATCTGCTCCGTCATCCGGAGGGAGAAGGTCGCGGCGGCGCGCTCCGAGGGGGCGAGCCACTGCGCGGCCCCGTGGCCCGTCCCGCAGCAGGCCGACGCGCGCGCCGGCGTCGGGGATGCCACGAGCGACAGCAACACAGCGGCGCAGGCGAAGGCTCTGGGCAGCACGGCGCTCCTATAGGCGTGGCCTCGACCCCACGACAATGCGTCATGTTGTCGCGCGGGCAGCGCCCGGCGCGGGTCGGGTCGCGCCCCCTCGAGCGCTCCATTCCGTCGAGCGCGCCGTCCGTGTCAGTCAGCGCGCCGTTCCGGTCGCGCGGCGCTCAGCTCGCGAGGGTCTGCCGGTAGACCTGGACGTAGCGGCGCGCGGGGCGGTCCCAGCCGAGGTCGAGGCGCATGATGCGGCGCTGGACAGCGGGCCAGCGGGGCGAGGTCAGGGCGCCGAGCGCACGCTGCACGCCGCCGAGGAGCGACGTGGCGGTCGGCTTGTCGAACAGGAACCCCGTGCCCGTCTCCAGGGCCGCGTCGAGGTCGACGATCGTGTCGACGAGGCCTCCGGTCCGGCACGCGATCGGCGCGGCGCCGTAGCGCTGCGCGTAGAGCTGCACGAGGCCGCACGGCTCGAAGCGCGACGGCACGACCACGAGGTCCGCCGCGGCCATGAGCCGGTGCACGACGGCCTCGCTCACGCCGCCGAGGAACTTCGCGCGCTCGGGCGCCTTGGCCGCGGCCGCGGTGAGCTTCGCCATGAGCTCGGGGTCGCCCTCGCCGGCCACGACGACGCTGACGTCGCCCTTCAGGATCTTCGGCATGGCGCTCGCGAGCAGGTCGCTGCCCTTCTGCGCGACCACCCTGCCGATGGACACGAGCAGCGGGCGATCCGGCCGGATCTCGAGCCCGATCTCCTGGAGGAGAGCGCTCTTGCAGCGGCCCTTGTTGCTCACGTCCTCGGCGTCGTAGCGCGCGATGATGGCCGGGTCCGTCATCGGGTTCCAGACGGCGTAGTCGATGCCGTTCACGATGCCGGTGAGCTGGCTCGCGCGGGTGCGGAGCACGCCGTCGAGCCGCTCGCCCTGCTTCGGCGTGAGGATCTCGTTCGCGTAGGTGGTCGAGACGGTGGTGAGCGCGTCGGCCGCGAGGATGCCGCCCTTCAGGAAGTTGAGCTGGCTGTAGAACTCGAGCCGGTCGGGCCGGAAGTGGTCGTCGTCGAGGCCGAGGTACGGGAGCGTCTCTTTCGGGAAGAGGCCCTGGTGCGCGACGTTGTGGAGGGTGAGCACGGTCCGGCCGGGCACGGACTGCTGGTGGCGGAGCAGGTACGCCACCATCGCGGTGGGCCAGTCGTGGGCGTGGACGATGTCGAACGGCGACCCCGACCGCGCTCGCTGGCGGACGAGCTCGACGACGGCGCGGGAGAACAGCGAGAACCGGCGCGCGTTGTCCTCGTAGTCGCGCCCGTCCTCGCCGTAGATGCCGGATCGATCGTGGAACCCTGGCACATCGAGGACGACGAGCTCCACGCCCGTGCTGAGCCGCCCGTCGAAGAGCGTCACCGGGATCGGCCCTGGCGCGATCTGCGGGTCGACCTCGAGCGGCATCGGGGTGAGGCGGCGCGCCATCATCAGCCCGCTCGAGTCGAGCGCCCGGTAGCGCGGCAGCGCGATCGTCACCTTGTGGCCGAGCAGCCGGAGCGCCTTCGAGAGCGACGACACGACGTCAGCCAGCCCGCCGACCTTGACGATGGGCGCGATCTCGGAAGCAGCGAAGAGGATGTCCATGCGGGCGCCGTGTGTAGCACGAACCGGGGGGCGCACGGGGCGGCTTCCGCACATCGGGGGCGGGCTCCTCGCCGTCGCGCGCGTCCTCGTCTCGGGCATCTCGGGCGCGGTCGCGCTTCCCCGCGTGGCTCGGGCCGCGCATCGCCGCCTCCTCGACCGGACCACCGAGACGGCGGCCGAGCGGGGAGCCCCGCGCGCCGTCGCCCGCGTGCCAGCGTGCCAGCGTGCCAGCGTGCCAGCGCGCGACATGCCCTCTCGTGCCGCCTGTCCCCCGACGTCACCCGGTCGTCGCGCGCATGCCCGCAGTCGGACGACAGCCGAGAGATCGACCGCCGAGAGATCGCGTCGCGCGCGCGTTCTCCGTGCCCTGACTGTCACACGAACGCAGCAGAGCGCTCTGCGCGCGACGCCGGCCTCCGGCAGAGCTCGCTGGTATACGCGTTGCTTGGCTGGCGCTCGCGGTGTTGCCCCCGGCCATCCCTGTCGGGATGCCTCTCCGCTGGATCGCTTCGTTCGAGGGAATGGCTGATGTCTGTATCAGGTGAGGCGGCGCTGCGTTCTTCAGCGACCGAGGAGGATGATGCGCTGGCCCTGGTGATCGCCTGGTCCGCCGCGGAGCCGTGGCGCGTCGGCGAGGTCGCGTTCTTCACGCGCCTGGATCGCCCCCAGGTGCTCGGGCACATGCCTGCGCCGGACGGCGACCGCGCCGCGCGCGTTCGGTTCTTCCGGCAGCGCCCGGGTCAACTGGAGCCGACGTCGCCGCTCAGGGGCCCAGGCATCTCGAGCGGGGAGCTCAGCGTCCGCCTCCTCGGCGACGGGCTCCACGTCGAGCGCCAGGGCCCCTGCCCGGCGCTGTTCCGAGGGGCGCCTGTAGCTCGGTGCGTGCTCACGCCGGGCGACACGCTGCTCCTCAAGGACGAGCTCCTGCTCTGGTGCACGAGGCGCGCGCGCTCGCTCCCGCCGCTGCGACAC
Organism: Sorangium sp. So ce176; assembly: GCF_051519835.1. NCBI lineage: Bacteria > Pseudomonadati > Myxococcota > Polyangiales > Polyangiaceae > Sorangium > Sorangium sp. So ce176. The sequence continues at coordinate 4,070,182 of NZ_CP150371.1, read as the reverse complement.
TTTCCCGAAGCGTGCGCCGGCAGCTTCGGCGACGCGGACGCCTTCGGCCTCGTCGGCGAGAGCCCCGCCGCCTGGCGGCTGCGCGACCAGGCGGCGTTCGCGGCGAGATCGGACCTGCACACCCTGATCCTCGGCCCGAGCGGCGCCGGCAAAGAGCGGGTCGCGCACGCGACGCACGCGCTCTCCAGGCGCGCGGCGCGTCCGCTCGTCGCGCGCAACGCCGCCACGTTCCCTCCGGGGCTCGTCGACGCGGAGCTCTTCGGGAACATCAAGAACTACCCCAACCCGGGCATGCCTGAGCGGCCGGGCCTCGTCGGCGCGGCCGATGGCGGCACGCTGCTCCTCGACGAGATCGGCGAGCTGCCGTCGAGCATCCACGCGAACCTCCTGCGCGTGCTCGACGCGGACGGCGAGTACCAGCGCCTCGGCGAGGCCGCCGCGAGGCGCGCCGATGTCAGGCTGCTCGCCGCCACGAACCGGCCGCCGGAGGCGCTCAAGCACGACCTGCTCGCGCGCATGACGCTGCGCCTCACCGTGGCCGGGCTCGAGGAGCGCATCGAGGACATCCCCTTGTTCGTGCGTCACCTCCTCCGGCGCGCCGGGGAGAGGAGCCCCGATCTCATCCGCCGCTTCGCTCGGGACGAGAACGGCGACTACTGCGTCTCGGGCGAGCTCATCGAGCACCTGCTGCATCGCCGCTTCACGACCCACGTGCGTGAGCTCGATGGCCTGCTCTGGCAGGCGATAGCCGACAGCCCGGGGAGCATCGTCACGCTCCCGGGGGGGCCTGACGTGCTCCTCGGCGGCCAGGACCGCCGGCGCGCGTCGGGCCATCCACCCCCGTCCCAGCACAGCGACGCGCCGCGCGATCAGCGCGCGCGCTCCTCCGAGCCGACGACCGAGGAGATCCGCGCCTGCATCGCCCAGGAGGAAGGCAACCTGGCGCGCGCTTCGCGTGCGCTCGGGCTGACGAGCCGGTATGCGCTGTATCGCCTGCTCAAGAAGCATGCGATCGACGTCGCGGGGCTGCGCGATGGCCGCTGTTGCCCTGCGCGTGGGTTCGCGCGCGCCCGGTGACCGCTCGCCCGGCGCCTGGCGATCCCGCGCGACCCGAGGAGCCTTCCGGGCGACGGTCGCGCGCTCGCGTCGGCTCGTGTCGCCTGCACGTGCGTCGCCCCGCTTGCCTGGGCGACGCACGTGCTCGGCGAGCTGCAGGCGGGCCGGCAGCAGCTCGGCTCGACGAGCTGCTGCCCGACGGCGACGGCCGCGTGGCTACCAGATCGCGGACGCGAGGACGGCGGTGACCACGCTACGGTCGTGGGGACAAGCGGCTTCGTAACCGGCTCTGTTGGCCTCGAAGACGTCGATCAGGGAGTCGAGGCCGGAATCGCCGTATCGGAGCAGCACCAGCCGGGCGAGCCGGCAAAACTCCTCTCTGGTCTGCATCTCGGCCATCGAGCGCGCTTCATCGTGGAACGGGCTGTCGGGATCGTCCTTCGACAGGAACGTCTCATAGTCGCCCTGAAAGAAGGGGTCGCCGTGTTCGATGGAAGCTCCGGACGGACAGATCGACGACTCTTCGTTGTCCTCGTAGGTGCCCGTGATGAGCCCCTTGATGGTCGCAGTGGAGCCGGCCGGCGTCACGAGCGGCACCCGCGACTCGCTCGGCAGGTTGATCGTGAACGAAGAGGGCAGCGAGTTGGTGAGAACCATCATACCGCCGATCGTGGTCCCGGTCGCGACCCACGGGAACTCAAAGGCGTTGTGGTCGAGGAGCGGCATCGACGGGTAAAACGCTTCCACCCAGTTACTGTGCGCGAAAAAGTCCTGTACGGTGTGCGTGATGGTCCCGAACGCCTTCTTCGCGTTGAGACCTTGACGGTTCATGGGGTCGAGCGCAGCCACAACGGTCTTGTAGCGCTCGCGTACGCTGTCGAAGGCCTCCTGGATCCGGCAATTGTCGACGTGGTACTTGCTCTTATATTGCGTGGATCCGCCGTCAGTGTCCTCGTTGTAGTCGCCGACCTCGTCCGCGACATCCTCCGAAAGGAAATTGAGCGCGGCTTCCGTGATGTCGTTGTGGTCGACCCCGAACCACCCCCAGCGAAAGTGGTCGTGCGTCCCTGCGACGGGCTCTTCGTTCGGCTCGATTTCTCCGCCGCAAGCGCCAGTGAGCAGCAAGGCGCAGGCGGTCAGTATGGGGTACTTCACGATGGGCTCCTTTCGTTTGTCTCATGAGGAAAGACGCAAGTCGCGACTGCCTCACGACGAGACGCGGCTCGACTCGCGCCTGCGACGTGCTGCAGTCACTTCGTCGGCTCGACGGCGCCGCGTGCGTCCGCAAAAAACAAGCTATTCGCATACCGGGCGTGGCCGCGCCGTGCTTCGGCGCGACAGTTCTGAAGAAACGCAGGGTTCGTACGGATGTGGGGGGGGGGTGGCGCCGCGGCCGCCGCCAGGCCGCTGGAATCCGCGCGCGACGCGCGTTCATCGCGTCACGCTCGTCTCACGCTCGGAGCAGGCGGCGTTCCGGAGAGCCCCTCGGCCCGGCCAGGCCAATTACCCGGTCACAGCCAGCCTGTCACGTGTACACCAGAAACTCCTTCAGGTAGCAATCGCCGCTGTATGCGTCGTAACCGATCTTCACCTGTTTGCCAGCGACGGCAGCAGTGCTGATGGACCTGACCATATCCTGAAAGCCGGGGAGCCCCGAGCTCAACACCAACCTCTCCACCCCGCCGCAGATGTCCGCGACGCCATTGCCGGGGAAGGCGTTGATGATCGCCGTCGAGGTCGGCGAGCTCTTGAATTTGATGACGACGTTGCCGTCGGGCTGATGACGATAACTGGCCACGTACGCATCGATACGCCATTCGATCACCGTATCGGTCGGACTGGCGTACGCGCCGAAGGCCACCGAGAGGGCCGCCGCCATCAAACCACCGGTCATGATCTTCTTGAGCATGTCAAACTCCGTCATGTTGAAGCGTCGATTGAATGGTTCTACTGCCCGCTTGGCATCTCCCGGGCACGGCGCACGTCGATCGCACGAGGATCTTCGTGTCCGCGCTCGAGCTGCGCGCTCATCCGGCTCGTCGCACCGGCGCTTGCCGGCGCCGCTTCGACGGGATCGCGCGTTGTCGCGTCGCGGTCGCTGCTGAGTCTGGCAATGCTCGGGCCAACCCGTACTCGACAAGGAAAGACCGGAATGGCCGAGGAAAATCGTCGTCCTGAGGGTCGGATGCCCGCGGGCGGTGACGCCCGCACGTGACCGCACGTGCGCGTCCACACGTGCGGGCGTGGAGGTGGCGAAGCGCAGACACTTCGGAAGTGGACGCTGTCAGGGCGTGTGGGCTGGAGCAGCAGATGCTCGGGCCGGCCCCTCCTCCACCGCCTCCGGCTCCTCGCCGACCGCCTCCACCATCTCCGCGGCGGCCTGGGCCGACTGCGCCCCCGACAGGATCCGCGGCGCCCGTCGTCTCACCAGCGCGCCGGCACGACTGGACGCCGCGTCCGGCCTGTGTATCGTCGTGATCGTGAGAAGCACCCTTATCTTTCCCAGGATCTCCCTGCTCCTCGCCCTCCTCGCCGCCGGCATCGCCGTGAGCTGCGGCGGCAGCGGCGACGGCAACCCATCCTCGCCCCAGGGCTCCGGCGGCAGCGGCGGCAGCGGCGGCAGCGGCGGCGGCGCGACGGTCGGCAGCGCCGCCAACACCGGCGGCTCCGAGCCGATCTTCGTCGGCAGCGGCGGCAGCCTGATCGCCACGAGCGGCGGCGGCGGCGACGGCGGCGGGTGTCAGCAGCTCGACATCGCGTTCGAGCCGCAAACGCCGACCGTCATGATCGTCGTCGATCGCTCGGGCAGCATGTACGACAGCGGGTTCTGGGACCCGCTGAAGACCGCCGTGCTCAGCGTCGTCGAGACCCTGCAAACGAAGGTCCGCTTCGGCTTCCTGACCTTCACGGGGATCGCGCCCTCCCAGTGCCCGCTGCTCACCGGGGCCGACGTCATCACGCTCAACAACCACGCCGACATCGCGGCCGCGTACGAAGAGGCCTCCATGAGGCCGGGCCAGAAGCTCGAGACGCCGACCGGCATGACGTTCAACGAGGAGATCATCCCCGAGCTCGTCGCGTTCGGAGAGCCCGGCCCCAAGTACATCCTCTTCGTCACCGACGGCGAGCCCGACCGCTGCGACGACGGGCCCGCCGCGTGCGCGCGCGACGACGTCGTAGGCGCGGTCCAGTCCGCCTACGATCAGGGCATCGGCACGTTCGTCTTCGGCCTCGGCGAGGGCTCGTTCGCGGAGCACCTCCAGGACCTGGCAAACGCCGGCGCTGGCCAGCCGGTCCAGCGGCCCCGGGACACGCAGCAATCCTGCTTCACCGGCGCGGGCACCTACGCCGACGTCGGCGGCACCGCGACGGTCTACACGCCGGACCCGACCAACGCGACCGCCCTGGAGAACGAGCTCAACGCCGCCATCTCCGGCGCGAAGAGCTGCACCTTCGACCTCCAGGGCTCGATCGAGGTCGATCTCGCGCACGCGTCCGAAGGCCAGGTGCTCATCGACGGCGCGCCCGTTCCCTACGACGAGCAGAACGGCTGGCACATGGAGAGCTCCACCCAGATCGTCCTCACCGGCGACGCCTGCGAGCGCCTCAAGACCGCGACGCAGGGCATCTCGTTCGACTTCCCCTGCGAGATCATCGACCCCCTGTGAGCGACGCGCCGCCGCGCTGGCCGCGTTGCTCCGCTGCGCCCGCCGACGGCCGTCTTTTCCGCGCAACCCGCCGGCGCTTTTGCTAAAGGCGTACGGCAACCTCGACCCATGACAAGGATCAGCGCGCGGGAGCTCGCGGGCACGAGCGGCCCCTTCGGTCGCGGCACGCCGGTGGTGCGGCCGGCGGAGGTGCCGGAAGGGTCGGTCGTCACCGTCCTGCGCGTGCCGCCCGAGTCGGCGGGCATGCGGCTCGACCGGTTCGTGCAGAGCCAGCTCAAGCGGACGAGCCGCACGCGCGCCGCCGAGATCGTCGCCCGCGGCGCCTACTCGCCCGAGGCGCGGCGCCTGCGCGGCAGCGACCGCGTGCGGCCGGAGCAGTGCATCCTCCTCTGGCGCGAGCCGTGGGACGAGCAGGCGCCCGACACCCCGATCCCGGTCGTCCACGAGGACGACGCGCTGCTCGCCGTCAACAAGCCCCCGGGGCTGCCGGTGCACCCCACGGCGCGGTACCACAAGAGCACCGTCATCAAGATGATGGAGGCCGCGCGCCCCGGCGAGCGGCTGTTCCTCGCCCACCGGATCGATCGCGAGACGAGCGGCGTGCTCCTCCTCTGCCGCACGCCCGAGGCCGATCGGAGGGTGAAGGCGCAGTTCGAGGAGCGCACGGGCGTCACCAAGCGCTACGCCGCGATCACCTGGGGCTGGCCCGAGCACGACGCCTTCCGCGTCGAGCTGCCGCTCGAGCTCGACACCTCGAGCCGCTACAAGGTCAAGATGCGCGTCGCGTCGCCCGGCCGCGGCCTCGCCTCGGCGACAGCGTGCGAGGTCCTGGGTCGCCGCGCCGATCCCCTCACCGGCCGCCGCTACGCGCTGGTCCAGTGCACGCTCGAGACCGGCCGTCAGCACCAGATCCGCCTCCACCTCGCGTCGAGCGGCCTGCCGCTCGTGGGCGACAAGCTCTACGGGCCCGACGAGGGCATGTTCGCGCGCGGCGCTGACGGCGTGCTCACCGACGAGGACCGCCGCGCGCTCGAGCTCGACCGTCACGCCCTCCATGCCGCGCTGCTGGAGCTCACCCATCCGGTGACAGGCGAGCGCGTGCGCGTCGAGGCGCCGCTCTCGGAGGATCTGCGCACCTTCTGGGATGCGCTCCACGCCTGAGGCGTGAACGGCGCGGAGCGGAACGGCGACGAATCGAGGGGAGCGGCGCGAAACAGCGCGGAGCGGGCGGAGGCATGTCGACGGCAGCGCTCGCCAGCGGCTCCGGATCTTGTGCCGTCGCGCCGACTTACGTACGATGATCGGGATGACGCGTGCGCGAGACGACCTCGAGGCGCTGCGGGATCCAGCGCTTCGGTCCACACCGCTCGAGGCCGAGAGCTCCGCCCAGAGCGCGGCGTCCGGCCCGGTGGAGCCCGGTCCGGACGAGCCGAGGAGCGCCGCCGAGGCGCCCTCTCCACCAGCGCGCCCCGGCGCGGGCGAGCCGCTGCAGGCGGCACCCGAGCGGCCGGAGCCGGCCGAGCCGCCCCCGCCCTCGGTCGCAGCGTCGCCGCCGGTCGATCCGCGCGCCCGGGGCGACGAGAGCCTCGACCGCGAGCGCTACGAGCGCTACGCGATGCCGGCGAGCGACCTCCCCGCGGCCAACGTGCAGGCCTTCCGCGGGGACGCGGCCGGGGTGCTCGCGATCGTCCGGCGCGCCGTCCAGTCCGTCACGCGCGATCCGGCGCGCCACCGGCGCCGGCTGCCGAAGTCGCGCTTCGACGCGATCCGCAGCTTGCCGGAGCTCGCGATGGCGCTCGACTACGCGGTGACGCGCATGCAGCCCGAGAGCGCGCCGCCTCCCGAGGTGACCGAGCGGCTCGACGAGCTCTACGAGGCGCTGCGCCCGACGATCGCCGCGGCCGAGGTGTGCTTCCCGCGCGGCATCGTCCCGGAGACCTACGGCATCGTCCGGCGCGCGCTCGTCGCCGGCGATCCAGCGAGCGCGGCGGCCACGATCACGAACCTCATCCAGGACCGGTGGGGCCACGTCCAGGGCCGGATCTCGATCACCAGGGAAGAGGTCACCCGGATCAACAGCACCGCGAAGTGGCTGCTCAGCAACACCCGCCCTCCCGAGCGCCTCGACTCGAGGGACATCCGCGATCGCCTCTGGTCGCTCCTGCGCGAGCGCTACGAGCAGCTCCGTGTCATCGCGCAGGAGGTCTCCGGCGACGAGTCGCGCGAGTACGCCCCCGAGCGCCTCGCCGACTAGCCCCTCCCCGCTTCCAGTCCCCGTCAGGTGCCCGTGGAGGGAGCCCGGACCGGCGAGCGGGCGTACCCCCGCACGCCCGCCTGGTCTAGGCTCCCGGCATGCAGCAGATCCGCAAGACCCTCTGCAACCGCGATTGCCCCGACGCCTGCAGCATCGTGGCCACCGTGGAGGATGGCCGCATCGTGCGCCTCGGCGGCGACCCGGACCACCCGATCACGCGAGGCTTCCTCTGCTACAGGACGTCGCGCTTCCTGGAGACGCAGTACTCGCCCGAGCGCCTGACCGCGCCGCTGCTCCGCAAGGGCGGCGAGCTCACGCCCGTCTCGTGGGACGAGGCGCTCGACACCGCGGCCGAGCGGCTGCTCCGGATCCGCGGCGAGTCGGGCCCGGCCGCGATCTTTCATTACCGGAGCGGCGGCTCGCTCGGGATGCTCACGACGATGCCCGACGCCTTCTTCGCGCGGTTCGGGCCGGTCACTGTCAAGCGCGGCGACATCTGCTCCGGCGCGGGCGACGCCGCGCAGCTCGCCGATTTCGGCGAGGAGGACAGCAACGACCTCGCCGACCTGAAGAACGCCCGGCACATCCTGCTCTGGGGCAAGAACGTCTTCACCTCGAGCCCGCACACCCTCCCGGTGCTGCGCGAGGCCAAGGCGCGCGGCGCGGAGCTCGTGCTCATCGATCCCGTGCACCACAAGACGGCCTCCCTGTGCAGCGCCTTCTACCAGCCCCGTCCAGGCGGCGATTTCGCGCTCGCCATGGCCGTCGCCCGCGTGCTCTTCGACGAGGGGTGGACCGACCCGCGCGCCGCGGACTACTGCGACCACCTCGACGACTTCCGCGCGCTCGCGCAGCGCCGCTCCGTGGCCGCGTGGTGCCGCGACGCCGACGTGCCCGAGCGCGCCGCGCTCGATCTCGCGCGCCGCCTCGGCGCCGAGCGACCCGCGGCCATCCTCGTCGGCTGGGGCATGGGCCGCCGCACCTCGGGCGGGGCGATCGTGCGCGCCCTCGACGCGCTCTCGGCCGTCAGCGGGAACCTCGGCGTCCCCGGCGGCGGCGTCTCGTTCTACTTCAAGCGGCGCGGCGCGTTCGACCTCGCGCAGCTCCAGGGCGATCGCGCCGCGCCCCGCACCGTCTGCGAGCCGCTGTTCGGGCAGGAGGTGCTCGGGATGAGCGACCCGCCGATCCGCGCCGTCTGGGTGACCGCCGGCAACCCGGTCGCGATGCTGCCCGACTCCGGCGCCGTCGCGGAGGCGCTCGCGACCCGCGAGTTCGTCGTCGTCGCCGACTCCTTCCTCACGGACACCGCGCGGGTCGCCCACCTCGTGCTGCCCACGAGGACGCTCCTCGAGGCCGACGACGTCCTGGGCGCCTACGGCCACCACTACCTCGGCGTCTCCACGCCCGTGGTCCCGCCGCCGGACGGGGTGAAGAGCGACCTCGAGATCATGCAGGCGCTCGCGCGGCGCGTCGGCCTCGGCGGCGCGCTCGACGGCAGCGCCCGCGACTGGAAGCGGCGGCTCACCGAGCCCAAGCTCGCGCCGTTCGGCGTCACCCTCGAGACGCTGGAGCGCGGGCCGGTGCGCAACCCGCTGGCGCCGCAGGTGCTGTTCGCGGACCGGAAGTTCCCGACCCCGAGCGGGCGGGTCAACCTGATCACCGAGGCGCCGGAAGAGCGCGGCGATCCCGACGCAGGCGAGCTCCCGCTGCTCCTCATGGCGCTCTCCACCGACAAGTCGCAATCATCGCAGTGGGCGCGGCCCCAGCAGGGCCCCGCCGTCGTCACGGTCCACCCCGACGCGGCCTGCGGCGTACCCGACGGCGGCGTCTGTCGGATCGCGTCGCGCGTCGGCACCATGACGGTGCGGCTCCGCCATGATCCCGCCCAGCGCCGCGACGTGGCGCTCATCCCGAAGGGCGGCCACCTGCGCGACGGCCGCTGCGCCAACGCGCTGATCCGCGCCCGTACCACGGACATCGGCGAGGGCGGCGCGCTCTACGAGGAGCGGGTGCGCGTCGTGCCGATCGCGCCCGACGACCTGCCGCAGCCGCTGGCGTGACGCGCGCTGCGCCGCGCCCGCGACCGGACGCGGATCTGCCGTGACCCGAGGCGCCGCGGCTCCTGCCCTCGATCCCCTCGGCCGCGGGGAGCGCCGCGTCGCCGCTCAGTCCTTCTGGGCCGGCTCCCGCATCGGCTCCCGCGGCGCGCCTCGCTCCGAGGGCGCGGCGGCCGAGCCCTCCACCGCGTCCCCGATCTCGCGCGCCACGTTCTCCACGGTGCGCAGGCTGATCCGCCCGGCGAGCACCAGCGTCGCGCCGAGCTCACGGCAGTCGATCGGGTCCAGCCGCACGGGGGACGCGAAGGTGTTGACCGCCGCCATCTGCCCCGCGGCGTAATCGAAGCGCGCGCCGAACACGAGATCGCCGTACCGCGTGTACGACACCAGGCCGAGCGCCGCGTGCACGCCGCTCATCCGCTCGAGGAAGAGCCTCGACTCGACGGACAGGGGTCCTCGCAGGCTGGACAGCGCGTTGAAATCCGTGACGACGCCGCTCGCCAGGCTGAGATCGCGCGTGAGGAACACCTCGGCGCCGAGCCCCACGTTGACCACGGGCGCCGCCGCCTCGACGACGCCGAACCGGCTCTGCCGCCGGCTCGTCACCGTCCCCGCCTCCATCGCGATCTCCTCCCGATCGGCGGCGATCCGCGCGAACTCCGGCTGGCCCATGTAGAAGAAGCCGTCGAGCTCCAGCCGCAGCCTGCTCCACTCCGCGCTCGCGCCCACGGCCACGCGGGCCGGAGAGGGCGCCACGAACTCCCCCGCGCCGGACCAGTGGCGCACCGCCGCCGTCCCGGTCGCGAGCGTGTCCTGGTAGCTCCCGTCGAAGGAGTCGAAGACGTGAACGCTGGGCGTCCTCACGCTGATCCCGGCCGAGAACACCCGGGTCAGCCGGTACGTCGCCCCGAGGTGCGCGAGGAGGTCCCACGAGTCTCCCGAGAGCGCCGTCTGGTACGTCGTGCTGCTGGCCGCGCCCGTACCGGTGTCCTCCACGATGCTCGAGATGCTGAGCGCGCTCGTGTACCGCGTGCGTACGACCGAGAGCGAGGCGCCCACGGCGAGGCGGTCGTTGACGCTGTAGCTCCACGACGGGCCGGCGCTGTAGCGCCCCCACCTGTAGCGGAGCGTCTGCGCCTGGGTCACGCGGCGCCCGGCCGACTCCCCCGAGAACCCGAGCGCGTCGAACCCGAACTCGCTCTCTTCCGTCTTCGCGAGGCACGCGGCGAGGGTCTGGCGGCCGACGGGCACCCGCGCCGGACTCCCGTCTCGCGCGCCGCTCCTCAGGTCGAAGAAGTAGCAGGTCGCGTCAGGGAGGGTGCTCAGGCCCTGGTCGGTCACCGTCGTCCGGTCGAGCCGGAGGTCCCCGTACCGATCGGCGTCGACAGGACCTGGCTGGTGCCACGCCGCCAGCGTTCGATGCGCGTAGCGGAAGAACGACGACGAGAACGCGATGTTGCGGTCCTCGATGCGCACGATCGTCGCCGGATTCAGGAAGGGCGCCGCGCCGTCGACGCCGAGCACGACCCCTGTGCTCCCGAGGAGCGCGGATCGCCCGCCGAGCAGCGCGGACTCGTACCTTCCCTGGGCGCGCGCCGGGGATGCGCCCAGCGCGCCGAGGAGCGCGCTGGCCATGCCGACGAGGGCGCCGCACAGTCCAGCTCGGCGGAGGTGAGCGCGCGGCCTCAGCGGCATGGCGGGCGCCAGCATGCATCGCGGCGCCGTGACCGCAACGGCAGCGGCGCCCCGCTGTGGCAGGAAGCGACGTGCGCGCGGGCCGGAGGCCCCCTGCGGGCGCTCTTGCGCATGCGCCCGCTCAGCGGCGCGCGATCACGGCGCCCAGGCCGAAGGCGATCGCGTCCTCGATCATGGCTCCGACCGGGGCGGGAACGCGCGTCCCGCGGTTCATCCACGCGCGGGCGCGGTTGCCGGCGAGCGCCCCCAGCGCGGCCGCCACGGCGCCCACCACAGCGCCGGCGACGCGCAGGTTCTTCTCGGGGCTCTGGGCGCCTACCGCGGCGCCGAGGAGCGCCCCGATCACGAGGCGCCCGCTCAGCGGCCCTCTCGAGAGGCGGCTCGGCGCGGAGGGCAGCTTGTCCAACAAGAGCTCCCCGCCCGCGAGCACGCTCATCACGCGCTGCGCTGTCGGCGAGCGGAGCGCGCGCCAGAAGCTCCCGCTCTGCCCGTCGAACGCGCCACGCCGGGCGCTGGACGCGAGGATCCTCACGCCCAGCATGGAACGCATTCCGGTCACCAGCCCGAGCCCTGCGGCCTGCCCGAGGAGAACGATCTCCGAGGAGCTGGACCGCCGGGCGCCTCCAAAAAACGATGCTGTCGCCATGACGACCGGCAGTAGCAACGCATATGCCCCGGTTGGCGTGCGCGCTCTCCGTCCGGGCGACGGGGAGCGCTCCTGAACGACCTGTGCCCGCAGCGCGCCGGCCCGTCCCCGCTCGCCGTGAGCCGGGGCACCGCACTCCGACAGCGCGGAGCGCCCTGCGTCCGTCCGCTTCTTCGCGATGTCCGGAACCGGAGAAACCGCGGACCTGGGCGACGGCCTGTCCTGCAGGTCCTCCGGCGTCGCGGTTGATGGGGCGCGGGAGGTGCACTACCTGAGAGGCTCCACCTTGCATCCCGGAGAACGGTCCGCCATGCCCGTGCCCCCCATCGCCGCGCTCAAGACCGTTGACATCGAGGATGAACGGCTGAGGCGCCTGAACGCGCTCGGGCAGTTTCTGGACAACGCCATTCGCATCCCCGGCGTCGGCTACCGGGTCGGCTACGACGCGGTGATCGGGCTGATCCCGGGCGTCGGGGATCTCATCGGCTTCGGGCTCTCGATGTACATCGTCCTCGCGGCGACGCGGTACCGCCTCCCCGCCTCGACGTTGCTGCGCATGATGCTCAACGTGGGTCTCGAGGCACTGATCGGCATGATCCCCCTCCTGGGCGACCTCTTCGACGCGGCCTACAAGGCGAACGTGCGCAACCTCGACCTCCTGCGGTCGCACCTCGCCGCGCGGAGCCAGGGCGGCGCGCGCCCCTCGGATGCCCGCTTCTATGCGGGGCTGCTGATCGTGGTGGGGGGCTTCGTCGCGCTGGCGGGCCTGCTGCTCTTCTCCCTGGTGCGCGCGGCGCAGGGCCTCTTCGGATCCTGAGAGAAGCGACCGCCGGCCCCGGGGGCACCGGCTACCGAACCGACGCCGACAGATGCGCTTGCAGCGAGATCATCTGCGGCGTGTCTGCGCCATCTCGCGGCTCGAGCGACGTGAAGTAGTCCTTCCAGGAGGGCCCTGCCGCCCAGTAGGTCCAGCCCACGTAAACGTCCTTGTTTTGCTCGAGGTAGATCGCGACGTTGGCGATCGCCTTCAGGCATACAGCGCTCGCCCCGCCGCTGAACTCGCCGAGGAACCCCTTTTTCCGGTGCTTCCTGAGCCACGCCGTGAACACCTTCAGGCGCTCCACCCCGACGGTCTCGCTGACGCAACTGGGCGATTTTCCCGAGGAATCTTCGTCGAGGTGCTGGTGGACCTCGAACGCGACGGCCTGCTTCGGGTCGACGATCTTGAGGAGCGCCTCGGCGTTCGATGTTCCGTAGAAGGTCGCATCGAAGCTGTGCGCTCCGGACCACCCGTTACCGGGGACGAGGATGAGGTTCGTCGCCCCGGTGCTACGGATCGAGACGATCGCGGCGTTGGCGGCCTCGATCCACGTCTCGGTCGGCATGTCGTGCGGCTCGTTCATGAGGGCGAACACCACCTTCGTGTTGCCCTTGAACTCGACGGCCACCCGCCCCCAGAACTCGGCGAAATCCGCGTTCGGGATCTCTGCGCCGACGACACCGGTTCCATAGCGCCCATAGTTGTGCACATCGAGCACCACGTAAGCGCCTTTGGCGACCAGGTTGTTGACGGTCGTCTTCAGCCGGTTCAGCTCTGCGGCGTTGAGCGGCTGGTTGCGCGCGGGCTGCAGTCGTTCCCAGCGAAACGGCACCCGGAAGGTGTTCATCCCCCTGGCCAGGAAGTAATCCGCGGACGTGTATCCCTTGGAGAACGCGGGATCCGGGTAGGTGTAGTGGACCCCCGGGGTGCCTGGGAGCGTGCCTTTGCCGAACGGGTCGACCGCGAACTCCGCCCCTGCGAGGCTGACGCCCCTGAGCGAGAGCGGCCGCGCGAGGATCTCTGCCTCGCCCGCGCCGCTCACGGTGACGGCCGCGACCGTTTCGCCTTTCTTCTCCGCGTCCCCCCCTCGGCACGCTGCCAGAACAACCCCGAGCCCCACCAGCGCCCACGCAATCTTCCTCACAGTCGCTCCTCGGCCCGCATGAGACCCCGGCACGTCCGAGCGCGCAACCGTTTCCGTCAGGCCCACGCCCCGCCGCCGCTCGGCGCCGCCCGGCACACGCCCCGCCGAGCGGCGCGCACCCGCACAGGAGACGGGCCCAGATCGGCGTTTTCGGCGCGCAGGCGTACTCCCGTACGCCGAGCACCGAAAACGTCGAGGTGGGCCCGTATCCGAAGCGGGTGCGTGCCGCTCAGTCGCGGGAGCTGGTGAAGAGGCGGAGGATGTACCAGAACAGCATGGCGACGGACGCGAAGAGCTCGAGCGCGGCGCCGACATACCGGTCCTCGGGGAAGTGGTGGAGGACGTTCGACGTGTCGTAGAGGATCGCAGCGCCGGCGAACGCGACCATCGCGACGCTGAAGAACGTGCCGAGCTGGAAGCCGAACAGCACGCCGGCCGCTATGAGGACGAGCGCGCAGATGCCGCCCCAGCGAAGGAGCGCGCCCAGGAAGGAGAAGTCCTTGCGGGTCACGAATGCGATCGCTGTGAGCCCGGCGAAGCCGGCCATCGTGGCGAGCCCGGCGCTCTGGATCGCGCCGGGGGCGACCATGTCCGCGATGTAGAGGAGCGGCACGAAGAGGATCGCCTGGGCGAGCACGTAGCCGAGCAGCGCGGCGTATTGCACCGGCTTCGACATGGAGGTGTGCGCCGCGCGGCTGGCCAGCCAGCTCACGAGCATGAACCCCCCGAGCACCAGCAACCAGCTCGTGCCCATCATCGCCCGGGCGATGACCGAGGCGACGCCGGTCTTGAAAAGCGCGACCTCGATCGCCGCGAAGAGGACGATCGCCCCGAACAGGTGATTGTACGTTCGCACGAGGAAGCGCTCGCGCGAATCGGTGCCGGCACGGATCGCCGATGACCGGGCCCCGTATCCTACGTAGTTCTGGTTCATGTTCCCTCTCGTCGGTATAGGCCTCGACCGCTCGCGATGTTAGCACGCCGCGTGCCGCCGACGCGGTTGCCGGGGCAAGACGCGCTGCGCCACGGTACCGTGGACGCTGGCGCCTGTGGGTGGTCTTTCCGGCGCGCGCCGGATCGCGAAAGGCCGGGCTGGCTCCCGCCATCGTCCTGCCGGCGCGCCGCCAGGGGACGCTGCGGCGCTCGCGGCCGATGCTGGAGAAGCCGGCGTGAACGTCGTGTGGGATGTCGTGGAAGTCCCCCTGAAAAGCTGACTTAGATCCCCTTCGGGATCTTGTCGAGGTCCACCTGGGAGAGGGCGTGGCGGATCAGCGCGCTCCGGTTGGCCTTCGTCATCCCGCGCGCCTTGAGCGCGCTGACCATCTCGTCCAGGCGCTCGAGATCCTCGGTGTACATCGAGATGCAGATGACCTTGTAGTGCTGCGGTCTCTCGGGCGGCGCAGCCCCCGGCTCGGACGCGGCGCCGGCGCCGGTCGTCCGGGTCTTCGCGCGCGAACGAGGCGCTTCCGCGGGCGTGTAGAATGACCCGGACAAAACACCTTCCACCTCGTCGCGATCGAGCAGCGCCCGCGCGGCGCCCCCGAGATCGCCTTCGCTCTTCATTGCTTCCTCCAGCTCCCTGCCCGATCCATCCCCGGTGAGACCCCGCGTCGGCGGGTCCCTTCATCCTGCGGGACGCCGCGTTCGCGGGTCCCTTCATCCTGCGGGACCCCGCGTTCGCGGGTCCCTTCATCCTGCGGGACCCCGCGTTCGCGGGTCCCTCATGCGCCAGCCACCGCAGCGCCCGGCCGCTCCGTTGCCGCGCCCGGCCGATCGGTGCTCCACGACCCCTGATCGCGCGCCGCGCCGGCGTCGGATCCGGTCGCGCCGCGCTCGCGGCTCTCGATGATGCGGTCGACCACCGTCAGGTAATCGTCCGCCGCCGGAGTGCCCGGCGCATACTCGAAGATCGTCTGGCCCTGCGCGGGCGCCTCCTTCACCTTGATGGCCTGGCGGATCGGCGGAAGGCAGCGCTCCCCGAAGTGCTGCGTCATCGTGCTCACCGCCTCGCGCGCGATCTTCGCGCGACCGTCGAAGAACGTCGGAAGCACGCCCCATATCTGCACAGGGTGGTGCAGCAGCGCGTTCACGTTCTTCACCGTCTTGATCACCTGCCGGACACCGACGAGCGACAGGTAATCGCACGCGACAGGGACCAGCACGCTGTCCGCGAGCACCAGCGCGTTCTGGTTCATCAGCGAGAGGCTCGGCGAGCAGTCGAGGACCACGTAGTCGTAGTCGGCCGCCGCGGCGGAGAGCCGATCCGAGAGCACACGGTCGCGGTTCTGGCGCCCGGCCAGGTAGAGCTCGGCGGCCGCCAGCGTCTCGTTGGACGGCAGGAGATCCAGGTTCGGGCGCACCGTCTTGATGGCGTCCGCGACCCGGAGCCCCATCACGAGCACGTGATAGAGCGATCGCTCCGCGCCGGCGCCGAGCGACACAGAGACGTTCCCCTGCGCGTCGGTGTCGACGAGCAGCACCCGCTTGCCGCGGGCCGCGAGCCCGGCCGCGACGCTCACGGCCGTGGTCGTCTTGCCGGTGCCGCCCTTGTGGTTGAACACTGCCAGGCACCGGGGCACCCCGGCAGGACGCTGCGGCGGCTGCGCTGCCCGCTTCGCTCCCCCGGCCGGCGAAACGGGCACCGCGATCGCCCCCTGCTGCCCCCGTGGCTCCGCCGGACGCATCGCCGGCGCGGCGGCCGCCCCAGGCGCGCTGGGCCGGCCAGCCCGCTCAGGAGCCGCCGGCTGGCTCGCTTCGGCGGCAGCGCGCGCGCCCCCCGCCGCTGGCACCTCGCGGCGGGTCGACGGCAGTCCTTCCGCCGGCACCGCGGCCGCTGCCGCGATGTCGCCGAGCCGAACCCCCTTCGCCTCGCGCACGAGCTGCGTCCGGCACCCCAGCGAGCACGCGTAGTGCCGCCGCCCGGCGACGTAGAGCACCTGCGACACGAGATCCGGGGTGAAGCGCTTCGCGCACGCGTCGCAGGTGGCGAGTGCGGCGCCGGCCTCCCCGCCGAGTTGGCTCTTTTCCAGGCATTTCTGCGAGCAGAAGAAGGAGAAGCCGCCGTCCTTCTCCTCCATCTGGTACCGGAACTGGACCTCGAATCCGGTTCCGCACACGCTGCACGTCTCGCTGATTCCGCCCACAGCTCGCTCCTTCACGCCGCGCACAGCGCTTTGCCCAGGCGCAGCGTCGACCATCATCACAGTCAAGGACCAAAGGTCAACTTTTCTGCGAGCGTGGAAGCGCCCCGTGCGCCGCGCGGCGAGCACCTTCCCCGGCCGGGGGGACCTGCCCTCCCCCCCGGCGGCGTGATGGGCCGGCGCCTGGATGCGGGTCAGTGACGGAAGTGCCGCGTCCCGGTGAACACCATCGCGACCCCCGCCGCGTCGGCAGCCGCGATGACCTCCGCGTCCCTCACGCTGCCTCCGGGCTGCGCGACAGCGGTGATCCCGTGCTCGGCGGCGAGCTGCAGGCCGTCCGGGAACGGGAAGTAGGCGTCCGACGCGAGGACGCTCCCGCGGGCCCGCTCGCCCGCCTTGCTGCAGGCGATGCGCACGCTCTCGACCCGGGACATCTGCCCGGCCCCGACGCCGACAGTGCTCCCGGGTACCGCGAGCACGATCGCGTTGGATTTCACGTGCTTGCACACCCCCCAGCCGAGCTCGAGCGCCTCGATCTCCCGCTCCGTGGGCGCCCGCTTCGTCACGACCTTGCCGCCGCGGACCTCGCCGGCCGCTGTCGCGTCGCGGGCCTGGACCACGAGGCCCCCGCCGACGCGCTTGAACGTCAGCTCCCGGTGGTCGGCGGGCAGGAGCGCGCCGGTCGCGAGCACACGGAGGTTCTTCTTGGTCCGGAGCACCTCGACCGCCTCAGGGGTGTAGGCGGGAGCGATCACGCACTCCAGGAAGGTCTCGATCAGCACCTCGGCGGCCGCGCGGTCGACCTCGCGGTTCAGCGCGACGATCCCGCCGAAGGCGCTCACGGCGTCGGCTTCGCGCGCCGTCCGGTAGGCGGTCGCGAGATCAACGGCCGTCGCGACGCCGCACGGATTCGTGTGCTTCACCACGACGGCGGCGGGCTGGGTGAACTCCCGCACCGCCTCGAACGCCGCGTCCACGTCGACGAGGTTGTTGAACGACAGCTCTTTCCCGCCCGCGCCCAGCGACTCCGCGAGCGCGAGCGACCCAGCGGACGCGCCCCGCTCGCGGTAGAAGGCGCCCGACTGGTGCGGGTTCTCGCCGTACCGGAGCGGATAGGCCCGCTCGAGGGCGAGCGTCAGGAAGCGCGGATACGCCTCGCGCTCCGCGGCGTTCGGCTCGCCCTCCTCCGGCAGCGAGGAGAGATAGCCGGCCACCATCCCGTCGTAGGCCGCCGTGTGCGCGAACGCCTTCGTGGCGAGCCGGCGGCGCGTGGCGCTCGACACCTCACCTGCCCTGTCGATCTCGGCGAGCACGGCGTCGTAGTCGGCCGGATCGACAACCACCGCCACGCGCGCGTGGTTCTTGGCCGCGCTCCGCACCATCGACGGACCGCCGATATCGATGTTCTCGATGATCTCGGCGTGCGTGACCCCGGCCTTCCGGACCGTCGCCTCGAAGGGGTAGAGGTTGCAGATCACGAGGTCGATCGGCGCGCCCCCGAGCCGCGCGAGGTCGTCGTCGTCGATCGCGCCGCGCATCAGGATGCCGCCGTGCACCCTGGGGTGGAGCGTCTTCACCCGGCCATCCATCACCTCGGGAGAGCCGGTATAGGCCTCCACGCCGACGACCGGCACGTTGGCCTCCTGGAGCGCCCGCTGCGTCCCCCCGGTCGAGAGGATCTCCACGCCCTTGTCCGCGAGCCGCCTGGCCAGCGGGAGCAGTCCCGTCTTGTCGGATACCGAAATCAGTGCGCGTCGAATCATCGCGACGCCAGCTAGTGCGTCTCGGCGCCCGCCGCCAGCCTATCCGTCCAGCGGCGCGCTCGCGCACCGCTCAGGCGGCGGGCGGCGCCGCCGGCGTCGGCTCGCCCGCCGGGGCCGGCGGCACCTTGGCCGGCGCCTCCTGGGTGACGAGCTCGCCGTCCCGGTACTCCAGGACGTCCTTCGGGGGCCCGAAGATCGCGTTGGCGTCGGGGAGCATGAGCGCTTCCCGGAGCACGTCGTCGACGTGCTCCACGAGCACGAGCCGCAGCGACTTGAGCACCCGCCGCGGCACGTCCCGGAGATCCTTCCGGTTCTCCTTCGGCAGGATCACGGTCTTGATGCCCCCGCGGTGGGCGGCGAGCAGCTTCTCCTTGAGCCCGCCGATCGGCATCACGCGGCCGCGCAGGGTGATCTCGCCCGTCATCGCGAGATCGCGCCGGACGGGCACCTTCATCAGCGCGCTCACGAGCGCGGTCACCATGGTCACGCCGGCGCTCGGCCCGTCCTTCCGGACGAAGTCGGGGAAGTGAATGTGAACGTCGACCTTCTGGTAGACGTCCGCCTCGAGCCCGAGCCGATCGAGGCGCGAGCGCACGTAGCTCATCGCCGCGTGCCCGCTCTCCTCCATCCCCTTCTCGAGCAGGCCCGTGATCACGAGCTTGCCCTTGCCGGGGACCACCGTCGCCTCGGCCGGGAGCAGGTCGCCGCCGACGTTGGTCACGGCCAGGCCGTTCACGAGCCCCACCTCGTCGCGCTCCTCGCGCCTTCCGAGCCGGTACTTCGGCACGCCGAGGTACTTCGGGATGCTCTTCGCGACGACCTCGATCGGCTTGTCCTTGCCGTCCGACACGACCTTCCGGGCCACCTTGCGGCACACGCTCGCGATCTCGCGCTCGAGCGAGCGCACGCCGCTCTCCTTCGTGTAGTGGTGGATGATCGTCCGGAGCGCCCCCTCCGTGAAGTCGAGCGACACGTCCTCGAGGCCGCACTCCTTGCGCTGCCTGGGAACGAGGTACTTCACCGCGATGTTCAGCTTCTCGAACTCCGTGTAGCCCGAGAGCTGGATGACCTCCATGCGGTCCTGGAGCGGCACCGGGATGCCAGAGAGCGTGTTCGCCGTCGTGATGAACATCACGTCGGAGAGGTCGTAGTCGAGATCCAGGTAGTGGTCGTTGAAGGTGTGGTTCTGCTCCGGGTCGAGCACCTCGAGCAGCGCCGCCGCCGGATCGCCGCGGAAATCGGTCGACATCTTGTCGACCTCGTCGAGCAGGAAGACAGGGTTGTTCGTCCCGACCTTCTTGAGCGACTGGATCAGCTTGCCAGGGAGCGCGCCGATGTACGTGCGCCGGTGGCCGCGGATCTCCGCCTCGTCGCGCACGCCGCCGAGCGACAGCCGCACGAACTTGCGCCCCGTCGCGCGCGCGATCGACTTCGCCAGGCTCGTCTTGCCGACGCCGGGCGGGCCCACGAAGCAGAGCACCGGGCCCTTGAGCTTCTTCGTGAGCGCCTGGACCGCGAGGTACTCGAGGATCCGCTCCTTGATCTTCTTCAGCCCGTAATGATCCTCGTCGAGGATGCGCTCGGCCTCCACGAGGTCATAGCGCTCCTCGCTCTTGTCGTACCAGGGGAGCTCCAGGATCCAATCGATGTAGTTGCGCACCACGGTCGCCTCGGCGCTCGTGGGGTGCATCATCTTCAGCTTCTTGAGCTCCTTCTTGACCTTGGCGGCGGCCTCCTTGCTCATCCGCTTGGTCTTGAGGGCCTCCTCGATCTCCTGGATCTCGTTCTTGAATTCGTCGCGCTCGCCGCCACCCAGCTCCTTCTGGATGGCCTGCATCTGCTCGTTGAGATAGTATTCCTTCTGCGTCTTCTCCATCTGCTTCTTGACGCGACTCCGGATCTTCTTCTCCACCTGGAGAATCTCGATCTCGGCCTGCATCAGCTCGATGAGACGCTCGAGCCGCTTCTGCGGCTCCTCCATCTCGAGCAGCGCCTGCCGGTCCGTCAGCTTGATGGTCGGCAGGTTGGCGATGATTGTGTCGGCGAGCCTCGAGGCCTCGTCGATGGCCTGCACCGCCATCAGGACCTCGGGCTGGATCTTCTTGTTGAGCTTGACGTACATCTCGAACGTCGACTGGACCGAGCGCATCAGCGCCTCGACCTCGACGCTCGAGACAGAGCTCTCGACGATCTCGTCGTACTCGA
Source organism: Sorangium sp. So ce176 (assembly GCF_051519835.1). Classification (NCBI taxonomy): domain Bacteria; kingdom Pseudomonadati; phylum Myxococcota; order Polyangiales; family Polyangiaceae; genus Sorangium; species Sorangium sp. So ce176. Next base: position 4,049,734 of record NZ_CP150371.1, on the reverse strand, counting down.
TCAGGAAGTACGCATCGCTCTGGACGTAACGGCGGATGCGCGCCCGGCGCTTGCCCTCGATGAGGACCTTCACCGTCCCGTCCGGGAGGCGAAGGAGCTGCATGATCGCGCCGACCGAGCCCACGCCGAAGATGTCGTCCGGCGTCGGATCGTTCGTCTTCGCGTTTCGCTGCGCGGCGAGGAAGATCTCCTTGCCGCGGTTCATCGCCTCGTCGAGCGCGGCGATGCTGCGCTCGCGGCCGACGAAGAGCTGGGAGACCATGTGGGGAAAGACGATGATGTCGCGTAGCGGGAGCAACGGGACGATCCCGCGCTCGGGTGCGTTCTTGCCGCGATCACTGTCGTTCTTGAAGAACATCCGCCGTCTTTCCGGGAGTGTCAGGAGGCCGGGGCAGCCCCGCCTCGGTTGTCACGAGTTTCCTGGTCTACTGCTGAACTTCGGCCGGGTCGGCCCGCGTCCCGTGAGGACGCGCGCGGCGCCGGCGCGCTGGAAGAGCGGTTCTCGGGGGCGAGGCGCGCTTCGGCTTGGCGCGGGCTTCTCGCCGAGCGCCCTGGGCCGCGCCCCCCGGAGCAAGCGCTACGCGAGCTCCGCCTCCTTCGTGTACACGATGAGCGGCGGCTCGTGCTTGACGATCACGTCCTCGCTCACGACGACCTCCTTGATCCCGGTGCGGGACGGGACGTCGTACATGATGTCGAGCATCGCCGACTCGAGGATGGCGCGCAGGCCGCGCGCGCCGCTGTTCCTCTCGAGCGCCTGGCGGGCCACCGCCACGAGCGCGCCCCGGGTGAACTTGACCTTCACCCCGTCCATCTCGAAGAGCTTCTGGTACTGCTTCACCAGGCTGTTCTTCGGCTTCGTGAGGATGTCGATGAGCGCCTCCTCGTTGAGCTCGTGGAGCGTCGCCACGACCGGCAAGCGCCCGATGAACTCCGGGATGAGCCCGAACTTGAGGAGGTCCTCCGGCTGGACGACGCTGAGCAGATCGCCCAGCTTGAAGTCCTTCTTCGCCTTGATGTCCGCGCCGAAGCCGAGCGTGTTCTGGCCGATGCGCCGCTGGATGATCTGATCGAGCCCCACGAACGCGCCGCCGCAGATGAACAGGATGTTCGTCGTGTCGACCTGGAGGAAGTCCTGCTGCGGGTGCTTGCGGCCGCCCTTCGGGGGGACGTTGGCGATCGTCCCCTCGATGATCTTGAGCAGCGCCTGCTGCACGCCCTCGCCCGAGACGTCGCGCGTGATGCTCGGGTTGTCGCTCTTCCTGCTGATCTTGTCGATCTCGTCGATGTAGACGATGCCGCGCTGCGCGCGCTCGACGTCGTGATCCGCGTTCTGGAGGAGCTGGACGATGATGTTCTCGACGTCCTCACCGACGTAGCCGGCCTCGGTCAGCGTCGTCGCGTCCGCGATGGCGAAGGGGACGTTGATGATCTTGGCGAGCGTCTGCGCAAGGAGCGTCTTGCCCGAGCCCGTCGGGCCGAGCAGGAGGATGTTCGACTTGGACAGCTCCACGTCGTCGGAGGAGACCCGGCTGTCGATGCGCTTGTAGTGGTTGTGCACCGCGACAGCGAGGATCTTCTTGGCGCGGTTCTGGCCGACGACGTACTCATCCAACGTCGCTTTGATGTCGGCGGGCTTGGGCACCGGGGTCGACCCCGCGTACGGCTCGTCCTTCTCGACCTCCTCCGCGATGATGTCATTGCAGAGCCCGATGCACTCATCACAGATGTACACCGTGGGGCCCGCGATGAGCTTCTTCACCTCTTTCTGCGACTTGCCGCAGAAAGAGCAGCTTAGATTGCCATTCGAGTGATCGTCCCGCCTTCGCTCCACTTCGACCCTCAGTGCGGTCTGCCGACGCCGCCGCTTCAACGAGAGGTGGGGTTCCGCCGTCGCGGCCCCGCCAACTTGAGAGGGGCACGGCTTCCACCGTCCCCTGGATTTTCAGCGATGCGCAGCCAAACGCCGCGCTCGGATTCTAGTCCGGTGCCCGTACCGTCGCAAGCTAACGGGGGTGGTCTCCAGCCTGTGGCCGAAGTCAGGGAATCGCCCGATGGCGCCCCGGCGCGAGCCCCAGATGAGACCGTGCGCTGCGGGGAAAGCCAAGGGTCGGGCGAGGGCACCGGAGCCCATCGGCTGACGCCGCCGCGCGCTCCGCGACCGCGCGCGACCGTGCCGCGCCCGGCAGCTCCGCGCGCCTGCGCGCCGCGGACGTGGCGCCGCTGCGCGGCGCGGCGTCGCCACGCAGCGCGACGTCGCGCCGCGGCTCGACGCCGCTCCGCACCGGCCCTCCGCCAGAGCACGCCCGCCAGCCGAGGGGGCGCTGGCACCTACTTGTTCCGCTTCGGGAAGACCTCGTCGATCAGGCCGTACTCCTTGGCCTGCGTCGCGCTCAGGTAGAAGTCGCGCTCGATGTCCTTCGCCAGCTCGTCCCGGTTCTTGCCGGTGGCGTCGACGAGGATGTCGATCAGCGTCTCCTTGATCTTCTTGATCTCGCGCGCCTGGATCTCGATGTCCGTCGCCTGACCGCGCGCGCCGCCGAGCGGCTGGTGGATCATCATCCTCGCGTGCGGCAGCGCGAAGCGCCGGCCCTTGCGGCCCGCGCCGAGCAGCACGGCGCCCATCGATGCGGCCTGGCCGATGCACATCGTCGACACCGGGCAACGCACGTACTGCATCGTGTCGTACATCGCGAGGCCCGACGTCACCACGCCGCCCGGGCTGTTGATGTAGACCTGGATCTCCTTCTCGGGATCCTCGCTCTCGAGGAAGAGGAACTGCGCGATCACGGCGTTCGCGACGAAATCATCGATCTCCGTGCCGATGAAGACGATGCGATCCTTGAGGAGGCGGCTGAAGATGTTCCACTCCCGCTCGCCGCGGTGGGTCACCTCCGTGACCGTCGGGAGGATGTAGGCCTTCTCGCGTTCGAGAAACTCGATGGCTTGGGTGCGGGTTTCGACTCGTCGGGTCATCCGGTGCTCCGGGGGGTTTCCTGCCGCGCGGCAGGGGCTCTACTCCTGGGCCAGACTGCGTCCGATCGCAAGACCGAACGCGCCCGAGGTTACCGGAATCGTCGACCGCTCGCCGGGCAACGCACGGAACGCGCGCCGCGCCGGCGCGCAGCGCGCTGGAGGTGATCGATGTCGTCGGAGGAGGGGCGGCGCGGCGCGGCGCGGCGAGGGCGCCGCGCCCCTGTCGGCCGTCGCGGCCGGGGTGGATCAGGCGCCGCTGGGCTGCTGCGGCGGGTCCGCCTCGGTGACGTTCGACGCGGCCTCGATGATGTCGAGGATCTTGTCCTCGAGGATCATCCCGGCGAAGAGCTCGCGCTTCTGGGGCTCGCGGTACTCCGCCTTGATCTTCGCCACGTTCTTGCCCGTCTGCTCGGCGAGCTCCTCGTAGCCCTTCTCGAGGTCGGCCTCGGTGATCTTGACCTGCTTCGCCTTCGCGATCTCGGCCATGACCAGGCCCGCGCGGACCTTCATCTCGGCGTCGAGCCGCACGCGCGCGCGGAACTCCGGCGTCGGATCGATCCGCTGCCCCTGCCGGCGCGCCGTCGCGAGCAGCTCGCGCTCGGCGAGCTGCGCCTGCTGATCGACGAGCGACGGCGGGACCGGGATCGGGTTCGCCTTGCAGAGCTCGATCACGAGCTGCTCGGCGACCGCGTCGCTCGCCCGCTGCGTCAGCTCCTTCTCGAGCTTCTTGCGCACCGACTCGCGGAGCGCGGGGAGGCTCTCCTCGCCGCAGTCCTTCGCGAACTCGTCGTCGACCTCCGGGAAGATGCGCTCGCGCAGGTCCTTCAGCGTGATGTGGAAGATCGCCTCCTTGCCACGGAGGTCCGCGTTCGAGTGCTGCTCGGAGAACGTGACCTGGACGTCCTTCGACTGGCCGGGCGTCATCCCGTGCAGGGCGTCCTCGATCTCCTTGAAGATCTGGCCGCTGCCGAGCTCGGTCTCGATCTCCTGCTCCTTCGTGTCGCGCAGGGCGCCGCCGATCTCCAGGGTGAAGGAGATGGTGGCCATGTCGCCCTTGGCCGCGGGGCGCTCGGGCTCAGGCGCCTGCAGCGTCGAGTGCTCGCGCCGCAGGGCGGTGATCTCGGCGTCGATCATCTCCTCGGACGGCGTGGTCGAGGGGCGCTTCACCTCGAAGCCTTCCCACTTCACCTCGGCGATGTCGGGGCGGACCTCGAAGCGCGCCTTGTAGGAGAACGTGTCGTCGGGGCGGAGCTCGGTGGGCGCGATCGCCGGCTGAGACAGGGGCTGCACCTGCTTGTCGGCGAGCGCCTGGTTCAGCGTGGCGTCCACGAGCCGCTGGGCGACATCGGCGTGGATGCGGCCGCCGTAGAGGTGCGCGAGCACCTGACGCGGCGCCTTGCCAGGCCGGTAGCCCCGGACCCGGGCCGTCCGCTGGAGCGCCGAATAGGCCTTGTCGACCTCACTCCGGACGCGGTCCGCGGGGACCTCCACCTGAAACTCCATCAGCACGGGAGAAAGCTTTTCGACGTTGACTTGCATGGCGTTCTTTTCGAAGGGCGGCACTCGTGCCACGCGTCGCTGGGGGGGTCAAGACGAGCGACAGGACGCTGCTTGAAAAAAAGGAGCCCCGGCGGAGAGGCGGCCGCCGGGGCTCGGATCCCGGGAGGGATCGTGCAAGCTGATGTGCATCGCCGCGCGGCGCGCCGTCGTCGACGGCGTCGCGGCGCAGCGGGCGGCGCGGGGCGCGAGCGGGAGCGACGAGGCTCACCCGCGACGCGCCGGCCGCGCTCAATCGTCGTCCGAGACGTCGAAGGGATCCTTCTCGAAATCGAGCTCAGCGTCGAAGGATCCCTCGTCCTCGACGATGTCCTCGAGCGAGAAGCCCACGCGGTTCGGGCGCAGAATCTCCCGCTCGAACTCGGCAAAGTTCTGATACGATTTGGGAAGCGGCATCTGTCCTCCTCACATGTGCCGAGGCGACGTCGGGGCGTCGGTCTGCTCGGCGAAGCTGGGCATCACGTCCGTAGATCCAGGGGCGGTCAGCGCTGCCCCTCGACGCGCGTCGAGGGCAGACGACGGGGCGAGCCGGTCGCCGACCTGCGTTGAAGCGAAGGCGAAAGCACGAGGACCTGCGCAGACGCGAGCAACGCAGGCGCGCGCCCGTCGCACCAGAACGCGCGGGCAAGGACGCGGTCGACAGGGCCGGAGTCGCCGCAAGCCAGCAGCGCCCCACCGAGGCCGAAGCAACGGCCCCGCCTCGAGGCGCGCCCGCGGATCGACCGCCCCGCTGCGCGCTCACCCTTGACCACATCAAGCGACATGTGGGTCACTGTATACATCCCCGCCGTTCAGGCCAACAATCCGGCGAGCGAACGGCGCGCTGGGCCGGACGCGCGCGTCCGGTCGAACCAGCAGGCCGAGGCGCCGCATCTCTCGACGTGCCGGTGGGGGTCGTGTAAGCAGCCGGGTCGGACGCGACACAGCACGATGCCATCGCCCAACGAGGGGGGCGCGCCCGGCAAGACCGGTTCCGCCCCCAAGCCTTCGCCTGTCGTCTTTGCCGTCGCCAACCAGAAGGGGGGCGTCGGCAAGACCACGACCTCGGTCAACCTGGCCGCGAGCTTCGCCGCGGCGGAGCGCCGGACCCTGCTCGTCGACTGCGATCCGCAGGGGAACGCGTCGAGCGGCGTCGGCGTGCGGCGCGGGAGCTTCGAGCTGTCGCTCTACGACGTGCTGATCGGGCGGGCGACGCTGAAGGAGGCGGTCGTCGCGACCGAGGTGCCGCTGCTCGACGTGGTGCCCGCGACCCAGGACCTCGTCGCGGCGGAGCTCGAGCTGGTCGACGCGGACGATCGCGCTGTGCGGCTGCGGCACGCGCTGCGCCCGCACCTCGAGGGGTACGCCTTCGTCGTCCTCGACTGCCCGCCGTCGCTCGGCCTGCTGACGCTCAACGCGCTCACCGCCGCCCACCGGGTGCTCGTGCCGCTCCAGTGCGAGTACTACGCGCTCGAGGGGCTGACGCACCTCATGGCGACCATCGACCGGGTGCGGAGCGCCTTCAACCCGGAGCTCACGGTCGAGGGCGTCGTCCTCACGATGTTCGACGGGCGCAACTCGCTCACGCACCAGGTGGCCGACGAGGTGAGGGCGCACTTCCGCGTGTTCGACGCGATCATCCCGCGCAACGTGAAGCTCAGCGAGGCGCCGTCCCACGGCAAGCCGGCGCTGCTCTACGACGCGCAGTCGAAGGGCGCGCAGGGCTACCTGAGCCTCGCGCGCGAGATCCTGGACGGCGCGCCCGCCGCCGCGGACCCGAAGAAGCGGCAGCGCGGGGACGCCGCCCAGGCGGAGCCGCAGGCCGAGCCCTCACCCCCGCCCACCACCGGAGCGCGCGAGAGGGACGCACGACCCAGATCATGAATGCCGATCAGAAAGGGGCGCGACGCGCGCTCGGACGGGGGCTCGACGCCCTGCTCCCGGCGGCGCCGCCGGCGACACCGACGGCGGCCGAAGGGCGCAGCGTGTTCGTGTGCGCGATCGAGAAGATCGTGCCGCAGAAGGGGCAGCCGCGGCAGCACTTCGACGAGACCGAGCTCGAGGAGCTCACCGGGAGCATCCGCGAGCACGGGCTCATCGAGCCGCTCATCGTGCGCAGGACGCAGTCCAGCAACGACAGCTTCGAGCTCATCGCGGGCGAGCGGCGGTGGCGCGCGGCGCAGCGCGCGGGGCTCCGGGAGGTGCTCGTCGTCGTCAAGGACGTCTCCCCCAAGGAGGCGTTCGAGCTGGCGCTGGTCGAGAACGTGCAGCGGGCCGATCTCAACCCGATCGAGATCGCCGAGGCGTTCGACCGGCTGCTGCGCGAGCACAGCTACACGCACCAGACGCTCGCGGAGCGCGTCGGCAAGGACCGCACGACGATCGTCAACTCGCTCCGGCTCCTCCGGCTGCCGCCGCGCATCCGCACCATGGTGATCTCGCGCGAGCTCAGCGAGGGTCACGCGCGGGCGCTGCTCGGTGCGCCGAGCGACAAGGTGATGGCCGACGTCGCCGAGCGGACCGTCCACGGCAAGCTCCCGGTCCGCAAGGTCGAGGCGCTGATCAAGGCGGCGAAGGAGAAGGAGGCCCGGGGGGCCACGGACGGCGAGGAGCCCGGCGAGAAGAAGCGCGCGGGGAAGTCGCCGGCGATCAAGGACCTGGAGGCGCGCCTCATGCGCCGGCTCGGGACCCGCGTCGAGGTCCGCGACCAGGGGGGCCGCGGCGAGCTCGGCATCACGTACGGCTCGCTCGACGAGCTGGACAGGATCATCGCGCTGCTGGGCGCGTGAGCCTCCGCGCGCGGGCGGGCGCCTGCCCGGCGCCGGCTGCGCGCGATGCGCTCGATCGATGCCGCACGCTGGCGCGGCGCCCGCTGCTGGCCCGGGCGCGGCGCTCCGGCGCGCGGCCGCCGCGCGACGGCGTCACTTGAGCCTGGCGCTGAGCTCCTTCACCTTGGCGCGGGCGCGCTTGCCGATCTCGGTGTCGCCGCCGTGCTTCCCGGCCTCGGTGAGCGCCGCGAGCGCGCTCTGCGGCTTGCGGTCGGCCAGGAACGACAGGCCGAGGTAGTAGTGCGCGGCCGCGAACCGCGGCTCCACCTTGATCGCCGCCTGGTAGTCCGCGCGCGCCCCCGGCTCGTCGCCGAGCTCGTGGCGGCACGTCCCGCGGCGCACGTGGAACTCGGCCTCCGGCTTCAGCTTGATGGCGCGGTCGAAGGCCGCCACGCAGTCCGCGTACGCCTTCGCCGGCCCGAGCATCCGCCCGATCGTGGCGATCGTCGCCACGTCGTCACCGGTCGCGGCGAGCGCCTTTTTGAGCTCCGCGGCAGCCCGGTCGAGCTCCTTCGCCTCGAACAGCATGGCGCCGTACGCGAAGCGCGTGGCCGCTGTGTCCTCGGCCTTGAGCGCCGCCTCGTAGTGCTTGCTCGCGTTCGCGACGTCCTTCTTCAGGCCGTACGCGTAGCCGAGGTTCTGGTGGAGCGCGGCCCGGTCCGGCGTCTGCTCGATCGCCTTCGTGAGCACCGCGATCGCCTCGTCGGGGCGCGGCGGCTCGTCCAGGTAGAGCGCCGCCAGGTTCAGCGAGGCGGCCTCGAGCTTCGGGTCGCTCGCCAGCGCCTTCTTGTACGACGCCTCGGCGCCGGCGCGGTCGTTCGTCTTCTCGCGCGCGAGCCCGAGGTAGTAGTGCGCCTCGGCGCTGCCAGGCTCGTGCTCGATCGCCTGGAGGAGGTGCTGCTTCGCCTCCTCGTACCGCTCGTTCTTGATGTACGCGACGCCCCGATCCAGCGCCGTGGACGACGCGCCCTTCGACGTCGCCGCGTCGCTGCCCTCGGGCGGATCGGCGAAGAGCTGCTCGCGCGGGGGCTCCTGCGCTCCACCGCACGCTGTGGCGCACGCCGCGACCGCCGCGACCGCCGCCGCCACAACCACCCGATGAGCGACGGGCCTCGCCCACGCCGCGCGCGACAACCACCTCTCGTTCATACGACACTCCCTTCGCCGTCCAGGCCCTGGAGCACCGCATGGAGCCGCTCCTCGACCTCTTGCATCCGCTTGCCGTTCGAGATCTTCGTCCCGTCCGCCTCGCTCACATAGAACACGTCGGCCACGCGCGTCCCCTCCGTGTTGATCTTGGCGACCGAGATCGAGAGGCCGAGCTGGTAGAGCGCGTCCGAGACCGCGAACAGGAGGCCGGGGCGATCGCGCGTGAGGACCTCGATCACCGTGTGGTGGGAGGCGCGGTCGTCGATGGATATCTGCGTCCGGACCTTGGGCGTCGGGCGCTCGCGCAGCGCGCCGCCCCGCCGCTTCTTCGCGAGCTCCGCGCCGGAGATCTGGCCCGTGAGCGCCGCCTGGATGTCGGCCATGAGCTTCGGGATCGCGCGGGCCACGCCCCCTACCCCCTCGCCGCGGTCGCGCACCCAGAACAGGTCGACCGCCTGGAGTCGCACGCCCGCCGGCGGGGACGATCTCGCCCGCGCGCGGATCGCGCCGCCGTCGTCGAGGCCCTGGTCGTCGCACGCGCGCGAGTGGATCTGCGCGGCGTGGACCTCGAGGCGCGAGGCGGCGAGCGCCGCCGTGATCGCCGCGAGCAGGCCGGGGCGATCCGGCGCGACAACGCAGAGCTCCGCGGCCTCCGGGTGCCGCGACGGCACGAGCGCGACCGAGACGCTGTTGCCGTCGCCCTGCTGCTGCCGCGCGAGCTCGGCGTGCGCGGCGATCGCGACCGGGCTGTTCGCGAGGAGGTAGCGCTCGGGCATCGACGCGAGGTAGCGGGCGAGGAAGTCTCGCTGCGCGCGCCGCTCCGCCTCGCTCGCGGCCGGCATGTCCTCGAGGGCGCCCACCGTGTCGCTGATGGCGCGGGCCATGCGCTGATCGTCGACGCCGAGCGGCCCGCCGTCCTCGCGCGCGCCGCGCAGGGCCGCGTCGGCCGAGAGGTACAGCTCGTCGAGCATCCGCGCCTTCCACGACGTCATCGACGTGGGGCTCGTGGTCGACAGATCCGCGACCGTGAGCAGGTAGAGGTCGCGCAGCCCCTCGCGGCCGTGCACCTCCTGGCAGAACTCCGAGATCGTCGCGGGGTCGTCGAGATCACGCCGCGTCGCGATGAGGTACATGACGAGGTGCTTCAGGATGAGGTGGCACGCCTCGTCGATGTCCTCCGGAGGGAAGCCGAGCCGCTCCAGGATCTTCCTCGCCATCTCGGCGCCGCGCCGGCTGTGATCGGTGCCGCCGATCGCCTTGCCCACGTCGTGCAGGAGCGTGGCGAAGAACAGCATCGTCGGCCGCGTCGCCTCGGCGGCGAGCCGGCACGGGAGGCCGAACTCGCCCGCGAGCTCGCCGCGCACGAGCGCCGCGAGCCGATCGACAGCGGCCACCGAGTGCACGTCGACCGTGTACACGTGGTAGACGTCGTGGTGGACGCGCCCGACGACCGGCAAGAACTCGGGGATCATCGCGAGCAGGAGGCCGAGGTCGTGCAGCTCACGCACGACCGAGCCGCTCTGGAGCGACGTTTCCTTGCACGTGGCGACGAGGGTCCGGAACCGCTCGGCGGCCTCGGGGCTCTCGCGGAGCGCCGCGCAGAACGCCGGATCGCCGGCGGCGCGGACGATCGCCCCGCGGGCGTAGGGCAGGAGCGGGACGCCGCGCTCGACGGCCTCGGACACGAGCCGCAGCGCGATGGCCGGGTCGGTCTGGAGGAGATCCGGATCGCTCATCGTGATGCAGCCGTCGAAGAGGCGGACGCCGCGGCCGAGATCCTCGTCGCGGCGGCGGCGCCGCGTCAGCGTCGGCGTGGCGCGCGAGACGATGACGTCCAGGGCGCGCGAGATGGTCCGCGCGCTCCTGTAGTAGTCGCTCATCATGCGCTCGATCGCCTCGGGCGACACGGCGGGCTCGTCGGGAGACGGCGCGGCCTTCTGGCCGTCGCCGGCAGGCCCCGCGCCCTTGCTGTAGCCGAGCGCGCCCGCGCACAGCTCCTGCTCGTCGAACGTGAGCCGGTCGGTCCGCCGCCCGGAGTGGGCGTGGAGGAGGTTGCGGATGCGCCAGAGCATCTCCGCGGCGCCGCGGATCTCCTCGGCCTCGCGGGCGACGAGCGCGCCGAAGCGGACCAGCGCGTCGAACTCGCCGACGCCGTAGCGCGCCTTCGCCGCCCAGCGGGCGACGTCGAGATCGCGCAGGCCGCCCGCGCCGTTCTTCACGTCGGGCTCGAGCAGGTAGACCGAGCCGCCGAAGCGCTCGTGGCGCTGCGAGATCTCCTTGCCGAGCCGCTCGATGAAGCGGGGCAGCTCCGAGTGCGCGAAGATGCCCATCGCGGCGCGCTGCCAGAGCGACTCGGACAGCGACGCGTCGCCGACGACGTGCCGCCAGTCGAGCAGGCTCGTCGCGGTGGGCAGATCCTCGCGCGCGCCCTCGACGAGGTCGTCGATGGTGACGACCTGGTGCCCCACGGTGACCCCCATGTCCCAGAGCGGGTAGAGCAGCGCGTCCGCGATGGCGCCGGCGCGCTGGGCGTCGCGGGCGAGGATGCGCACGTCGAGATCGCTCCGCAGCGCGACGGAGCCGCGACCGTAGCCGCCGACCCCGGCGATCGCGACCGAATCCCACGCGGCGCGACCCGGCGTGCCGGACTCGCGCAGCAGGTGGAAGAGGCGGGCCAGGAGGTCGTCGAGCAGCTTCGCGTGGCGCCGTCCGAGCGCGACCCCGAGCGCGGAGGCATCCGCGGCGGGCGTGGGGCCGCTCGGCACGGTGCGGTCGAGCCCCGCGCGTTCGCGCGCGTAGGCGGCGCGGAGCTCGGCGAGCCCGCTGGGCCTGGACGTGGGGGAGAGGTCGAAGCTCATTCGATGTGGTGTAGCTCTCTCAGGAGCCCGGGGCGCGGAAGGCGGTGACGTGAGCGTTCACCCTGACCGAGGTGAGGCCGGCGCTGCAGAGCCGCGGCGCCTCGCTCGCGGCCGAGAAGAGCAGCCCACCCGGGCTGAGCTCGGCCGCGAGGCGGCGGGCCACCGCGTCGCCGGCCGGCTCAGCGAGATACAGGAGCACGTTCTTGAAGAAGATGATCTGGAAACCGCCGCTCGGTACGGCGTGCACCAGGTCGCAGACCTCGAAGGATACGACGTCGCGGAGCTTCTGGCAGACGTGCAGCGCTCCGCCCTTCTGCTCACAGTACCGCTGAAGCAGAGCCGGGGGGAGCTGCTCGGCGGCTTCCGGGGAGTAGACGGCCTCGCGCGCCGCCTCGATCGCCGCCGGGGCGCGGTCGACCCCGAGCACGCTGAAGCGGCGGCCGGCGCTGGCGAGGATCATCCCCAGCGTATAGGCTTCCTCGCCGGTGCTGCAGCCGGCCGAGAGGCCGGCGATGGGGAGGTCGGGCGGGAGCCTGGGCAGCACCGAGGAGACGATGGCCTCCCAGATGATGGGATCGCGGTAGAACCGCGTCTCGCCCACGCGGAGGGCGCTGACGATCTCCTCGGAGGCCACCCTGTCGTCGTGCAGCCGCTCGGCGGCCGCGAGCGGGGAGACGCCGTGGCGCGCGGCGACGCCGCTCAGGACGGCGAGGACCCGCTCGCGCACCCACCCGGGGGCGGCGAGGCTGCGGCCGAGGCCGAACCGGCGCTGCAGCTCGGCGAGCGCCAGGTCGACGGCGCGCTCGGCGGCCCGCCCCCCAGGACCTCCCCCCGCTCTCGGCGATCTGCCCATACGAAGGTGACGCCGCGATCAGCCCAGGAAGCCGGCCTTCCTGGTCTGCGCTCCCTTGCCGCCGCCGTCGAGGGCGATGGCGAACACGTCCTTCAGCGCGAGCACGAACGTCTCGCCCTTGGTGCTGCGGGCCTTCAGGAGCCCGCCCACGCTCGAGACCGCCTCGATCTTGGTCACCGGGAGCGACACGCCTTCATGGGCGACGTAGAGCGTGAGCAGCCGCCCTTCGGGGAGCTCGGCCCAGCCGTCCTTGTCGATCTTGGCCTCGGCCGTGTCGAGGGCTGCCTTGAGTATGTCGTCGGTCATGAGCAACGTTTCCGTCCCACGCCCGGCCGCGTCAAGCGCGTGCTGCGCCTTACGGCAATGCAAGGCGATCGCCGTCCTGCGGGGGCCCCCTCCGTGGTAGCGTGACGCGCCGATGTCGAGAAGGCCGCCCAGCCAGCCCCCCCGGAACGGGCGGCCTCCCGGGAACGGGACCGAGGCCGCGCCGGGGGGCGCGCAGCAGGCGCTCGAGATGCCCCCGGGCTGGCTGCCGGAGGACCACCTCTTCGTCGACGACATCAAGAAATCGTTCGGGCCGACGAAGGTGCTGCACGGGATCACCATGCACCTCCGGCGGACCGAGACGGCGGTGATCATCGGCGGGTCGGGCGCGGGAAAGACGACGCTGCTGCGGCTGCTCATCGGGCTCGAGCGGCCGAGCAGCGGGCACATCTGGGTCGACGGCGTCGATATGGGCGCGCTGGACGACTACGAGATGAACCGGATGCGCCAGCGGTTCGGCATGGTGTTCCAGTACGCGGCGCTGCTCGACTCGCTCACGATCTTCGACAACGTGGCGTTCCCGCTGCGCGAGCACCGGAAGCACATGTCGAAGAAGGACGTCCGCGACAAGGTCGTGGGCATGCTGAACTCGCTCGGCCTCGAGAACAAGGAGGACCGGATGCCCTCGGAGCTGTCGGGCGGGCAGCGCAAGCGCGTGGGGCTGGCGCGCGCGCTGATGCTCGAGCCCGAGATCCTCATCTACGACGAGCCGACCAGCGGGCTCGATCCGCTGACGAGCCGGATGGTCGACGACCTGATCGAGGAGACGCGGGCGCGTTACAAGGTGACGAGCGTGGTCATCTCGCACGACATGGCGAGCACGTTCCGCATCGCGCACCAGGCGTTCCTCGTGATCCAGGGGCGGGTCGTGGCGTCGGGGACGCCGGACGAGCTGGCCTCGGGCGACAACGAGCAGGCGCGCCAGTTCATCGCGGCGGCCGGCGTGGCGCCGGATCATATCTCGCGGGTGAACCGGCCGGCGCTGGCGGACAGCGGCAAGGGCGACGGCGGGCAGGTCATCGAGTTCAGGAAGGCGGCGGAGTAGGCCGCAGCGCGGCGCTGCTGCTGACGGGCGCGGCGCTCCTGAGGCGGGGAGCCGCTCGGGGGATCGTGCCGTGCAGATCGGGGCGGCAGGGGCCTGTCGTGTTGAAGCGGCGCTTCACCCGGCGAGCCTTGGGCCAGCGGCGGGAAGGGCGCGAGGGAGCTGCCGACGAGCGCAAGTGTGGCGACCTGCGCGCTAAGCTGGGCCCATGGATCGGTGGTTCTGGATCGGCCTCGGCGGGGCGGCTGGCACGCTCGCCCGCTACGGGCTCTCGACGTGGTGCCAGCAGCGCTTCGGCGCCGGTTTCCCGTATGGCACGCTTGCCGTCAACGTGCTCGGGTCGTTCCTGCTCGGCGCGATCGGCGAGATCGCCGCGGCGACAGAGCTCATGTCGCCGACGCTCCGCCTCAGCCTGAGCACGGGTCTCATGGGCGGCTTCACCACGTATTCGAGCTTCAACAACGAGACGCTCAGGCTCATCCAGTACAAGTCGTGGGCAGCGGGGCTCGCCAACGTGATGATCACGCTGGTCGGCTGCCTTCTCGCCGGCGCCCTTGGCATGATCGTCGCGAAGCGACTCGTCCCGAGCTAGTTGTGCCGATGACGGTGCGCCCCCCCGGGTCACCCCACGAGCCGGCGTTCCCCGGCCGCCTCGTCCAGCCGCACGAACCTCGCCCCTCGCCGCGCCGTCTCCGCCACGAACGCCCCCAGCGCATCGAGCCGCCTGCCGAGCGGCACCCGGAGCTCCGGCTGGTACGGCGCGAGCGCCTCGAGGCCGTCGCGCCGGTCGAGGAAATCCATCCCGTGCAGCTCCAGGTTCACGAGCGCCTCGCCGGCGCAGGCGCGCGCGAGCCACCGAGCCCCCACCGCGCCCGCGAGCGCCACGCTCGTGCCGATGACGGGCAGCCGGAGCCCGGGCGTCACCTGGATCGGCAGCTCGACGAAGCGCCGGCCGCCGCGCCGGTACCACGGTCGCCCCGGCCGGTACGGGCGGCGCGGCGCCGCGAGCACGCGCGGGGTGTCCAGGATCGCCGCCGAGCCCCTCCCCTGCGCGCGCTGCACGCCCATCACGAGGGCCTTGGCGGCGTAGTACGGGGGGCACGGGAACACCGAGGAGTCGAACGCGACCCCGACAGCGTCGAGCGCGTCGAACAGCGCGTCGCTCACTGTGTAGCCCGGCGCGCGGAAGCCCGTCGGACGACGCCCGACCGCCTCCGCGATCGCCTCGGCGCCCAGCAGGACGTCGGCCGCTATCGCGGCGCGCGGGAGCCGCGACAGGTCGTAGCGGTGCCCGTACGAGTGGTTCTCGACCGCGTGGCCCGCGTCGCTCAGCGCGCGCAGGGCCGCCGCGCTCTCCGGGCGCGCGAGGTCGCGGCCGATCGCGAACAGCGTGACAGGGATGCCGTGGGAAGCAGCGAAGTCGGCGATACGCGGCAGCGCCGCGTCATAGACCGCGTGCAGCGCGGCCGCCGCCCCGGGACGACCCGGGACGGCGAGGCCGTGGAGGGCGAGGTAGTTCGGGACCTCGTCGAGGTCGATCGAGACGGCGGCGAGGCGCCCCCGCATCGGACCGCGTCAGCTCGCGGCCATCTTCGCCACCTCGGCGGCGAAGTCGTCCTCTTTCTTCGCGATGCCCTCGCCGCGCTCGTACCGCACGAAGCGCGTGAGCGTGAGCTCGCCGCCGGCCGCCTTCGCGGCCGCCTCGCGCAGCTTGTCGATCGTCTGGCCCGACACGCCGCGCGACGCCGCCTCGACCGACTCCTGCTCGAGGAGCGCGACCTCCGAGTACCACTTGTTGAACTTGCCCTCGATGATCTTCGGCCACGCCGACTCCGGCTTCGGCTTCGGATCCTCGCGGAGCTGCCCCTCGAAGATCTCCTGCTGCTTCGCCTTCAGCTCCGCCGTGACCTCGTCGCGACGGAGGACGAGCGGGCTCATCGCGGCGGCCTGCATCGCCGTCTCGTCGATGAACTTCTGCACCTCGGGGTGCTCCGCCACCGCCTGGCTCGACGCCTCGACCGCCACGAGCACGCCGATCTTGCCGCCGAGGTGCACGTACGCGTGCGCGACGCCGTACTTGCCCTCCGGGATCGACACGCGATCCCAGCGGCGCACCGCGACCTTCTCGCCGATACGCGCGGTCAGCTCGGTCGCCGTGTCGGCGATCGACTTGCCGCCGATCGAGAGCTGGCTCACGTCCGCGCCCTCGGGCGCCTTCTCGACAGCGGCGAGCACGTCGCCGACGAACTGCCGGAACGCGTCGTTGCGCGCGGCGAAGTCGGTCTGGATGTTGACCTCGACCATCGTCGCGCTCCGCCGATCGGCCGCGACCGCCGCGCGAACCTCGCCCTCGGTGGCGGACGCGCCGGCCCGCTTGGCGCTCTTCGCGAGACCCTTCTTGAGGATGATCTCGACCGCCTTCTCCATGTCGCCCTCGGCCTCCGTGAGGGCGCTCTTGCAGTCGCTCATCCCCGCCTGGGTACGCTCACGAAGCTCCTTGATCGCCTGCGCATTGATGCCGGCCATGGCTCTTTCTCCTTCAACCTAGATAGGAAGGAGCCGCGTCGAGCGGCCCCTCTTCATCGCACTTCAGACTGATGACCACGAGCGCCCGCGCGATGCGCAGATCGGACCGCAGAAGCACAGAGGGCGCAGAGAAATGAAATTCGCATTTCTGTCCCTGCGCCCTCGGCGCGCTGCGGTCTCCGATCCGGGGCGAGAGGCGGCGACATCGCTCCACCTCCCGGCCCCTGGGCCGTCGGGCCGCTTCGATGCGGCTCGCGCCGCCGCTACGACGCCTGCTGCTGGCGCGGACCGCCGCGGCCGCCGCGGCCGCCCTGGTACACGTTGATCTCGTCGCGCTGGCCGCGACCGCCGGCCGGAGGCTGCGAGCCGTGCGCGCCCTCGCCGTGGTCCTTGCGGCGCTGCGCGCCCTCGACGCACGCGTCCGCGACGCGGGCCGTGATCAGCCGGATCGAGCGGATGGCGTCGTCGTTGCCAGGGATCACGAAGTCGACGAGATCCGGGTCGCAGTTGGTGTCCGTGATGGCCACGACCGGGACGTTCAGCTTGCGCGCCTCGCTGATCGCGATCGACTCCTGGTGCGGATCGATCACGAAGATCGCCGCGGGCAGGCCGCCCATGCCCTTGAGGCCGCCCAGGTACTTCTCGAGCCGCTCGCGCTCCTTCTCGAGGCGGACGACCTCCTTCTTGAGCAGCTGCTCGTAGGTCCCGTCCTCCTTCATGCGCTCGAGGGTGCGCAGGCGATCGAGGCCCTGCTTGATCGTCCGGAAGTTGGTCAGCGTGCCGCCGAGCCAGCGGTTCGTGACGAAGTACATGCCCGACCGCCGGGCCTCCTCCTGCACGATGTCCTGCGCCTGGCGCTTCGTGCCGACGAACAGCACGTGGCCGCCGCGGCCGACGGCGTCGGTCAGGAAGTCGTACGCGCGCTTGAAGAGCCGCGTCGTCTGATCGAGGTCGATGATGTGGATGCCGTTGCGCGCGCCGTAGATGAACGGCCGCATCTTCGGGTTCCAGCGCTTCGTCTGGTGGCCGAAGTGCACGCCGGCGTCGAGCAGCGAGCGCAGCGGGAGCGGGAAATCCCCCGGCTGGGGGGCAACGGCCTGCATGGTGTCGGCCGCGGGAGCGGATTCGGAATAGCTGGTATCAGTCACGGCTGTGTCCTTTCGGTTGGTCCGCCGCTCCCCCTCCCGCGACCAACCCCACGCACGGACAGGAGCGTCCGTGTCGATGGGGCACCGGGTCGCGGAATGCCGTGGGTGCCAGGAGAGCGTGTGGATTTGCTCGCAGCGACAGCGAGGATTCAACCTCTGCTGTCCCCCTCGTCACGAGACCGCACGAGGGGGCGGTTTGCTACCCCGATGCGTCCCGCTTGTCAAGCGGCGGCGCCGCCGCGCCAGCGGTCCATGTTCCCGCGAGGTTCCCGCGAGCTGCCCGCGCTTTTCCGGTCGTTTCGCCCTGGATTGGACGCGTTCCGACAGCGGGCGGGGGGGCGCGCGGCGCGGGCGAGCGCTCCGTGCCGCGCCGTGTCCCGGCCTCCACGATGACGTACACTCCGCCCGTGCGAACCGCCTTTCTTACAGCACGCTTCGCCTCGCTCTCCGCATGTTGCGCAGGATTCGCCGTCGTGTCCGCCTGCATCGCCTCGGCGCCCGAGGGCATCCGCCGGCAGACCGACGGTGACGGAGGCGGCGGCGACTTCGGCGTGGACCCGCAGGCCACGGCCTCGTCCACCAGCGCCGGGCTGCCGAGCGCCGATCCGCACGCGCTGCTCGGCGCCGACCCGACGCACGGGCCGTTCAACGGGGGCCAGCGCGTCCTCCTCCACGGGAACGGCTTCAGCTCCAGGGTCCGCGTCTGGTTCGGCGACGTCGAGGTCGATCCGTCCGCGATCGTGCCGATCGATCCCAGCCGGGTCCAGGTGGTCGCGCCCCCGGGCGCGGCAGGGCCGGTCGAGCTCGTCGCACAGAACGGCGACGACACGTCGACCCGGAGGGCGCTGCCGGGCGGCTACGTCTACGACGCGCTGTACGCGTCCCCGTCGAGCGGGCCGATCTCCGGCGGGACGACCATCGAGCTCATCGGACAAGGGACGCGATGGGACGCGACGACCATCGCGAGGATCGATCAGAAGCCGTGCACGTCGCTCGCGGTCGAGGGGCCGACCCGGCTTGTATGCACCGTGCCCCGGGGAACGCCGGGCGCGAAGACGATCGCGGTGACCACCGGCGGCGAGACGATCCTCTTGCTGGACGGCTACACCTACGAGGACAGCACGAACGGCTACAAGGGCGGGCTCAGCGGCGCGCCGCTCGCCGGGCGGCTCAGGGTCCTCGTCTACAACAACTTCACCGGCGACCCGATCCCGGGGGCGCGCGTCGTCGTGGGCAGCAGCCTGACGTCCGCGATCATCGGCGAGGCGGACGCGTCCGGCGTCGCCGTGTTCGAGGACGCCTCGCTCGACGCCCCGCGGACCGTCACGGTCGCCGCGACGTGCCACAGCCCGATCTCGTTCGTCGATGTGCCTGTCGACACGGCGACCGTGTACCTGGATCCGGTGCTCACGCCCGCCTGCGGCGCGTCCGGCGATCCGCCGCCGCCTGTCGGCGGCAAGGTGGGCACGGCCGGGGTGATCGACGGCGAGCTCGTCTGGGACGAGTCGCTGGACCCAGGCGGCGCCGCGTGGAGCAACGTCCCGACCCCGCAGCGCGAGACCGAGCGCCAGGTCGCGTACGTGTTCACGACGGGGAGCGATCCGCTCGCGACCTTCAAGTTGCCGTCCGCGATCCAGGCGATCACCCCGACCACGCCGGGGGACCTCGGGCACGGGTTCACGATGTACCTCGCCCCCGGCAACCGCTCGCTCTATGCGCTGGCGGGCCTCGAGGATCGATCGGTGGTCCCGCCGCGGTTCACGGCGTACGCCATGGGCATCGTCCGCGGGATCCCGGCGCTCCCCGGCGAGGTGACGAGGGACGTGTTCGTGCGGATGAACCAGCCCCTCGATCACGCCCTCGCGATGGACGTCACCGCGCCCACGAAGGGCCCCAAGGGGCCGGACCGCATCCAGGCGAACGTGTCGCTGATGATCGGCAACGACGGGTTCGCCACGCTGCCGATCGGCGCCCAGAGCCCGCTGATCCCGTTCGACGGGAGGCTGACGTTCGTGGGCGTCCCGCCGCTCACCCGCGATCTGCTCGGCGCGAGCTACCACTCCTCGGCGCGCGCCGTCACCGGCCAGGCCGGGCTCACGCCGCTGTCCGTCGTCGGTCGGATCCTCTCGACCACCACGAGCGAGCCCGTGCGCGTCGGCGACTTCGTTGGCGTGCCGACCCTGGAGACGCCGGCGCAGAACCGCGCCTGGGACGGCGCGCACCTGGCCACCACGTTCAGCGCGGGCGCGCCCGTCGACCTCAGCGTCTACGACATCGCGAGCGGGAACGGGCTCATCCGGTGGACCATCGCCGTGCCGGCGGGATCGCACGCGATCGAGGTGCCGGACATCCGGCAGCTCGGGATCGACAACGGCGCGATCCCGCCGGGGCCGATCACCGTCGGGGTGTACGGGGCGCGGATCGACGGCTTCGACTACGGCAAGCTCGTCTACCGGCAGCTCACGCCGCAGGGGATGGCGGCGTACTCCCTCGACAGCTTCAGCGCGCACCTGTGATGAACAAGCCGGTCCACACCACGCGCGCTCGCCGGGTAGGGCGCCGCGCGCGACGATCCGCGGCGGCCGCGGCCCTCACGGTCGCCGCGCTGCTCGGGCTCGCGCTCTCGCCGAGCTGCTTCGACCGCGGCACGCGGTGGGGCGACATCCCCGACGAGCCGCCGCCCCCGCCGCCGTGCGCGACCGGCGAGATCCGGTGCGGCGTGGTCCTCGCGCGCTGCGAGGAGACCGGCGCGGGGCCGGCCTGGGTGACGGTCGACGACTGCGCCGCCCAGGAGCTCGTGTGCGCGTCGGTGGAGCTCGGATGCAGGCCGTGCGTGCCCGGCACGACGACATGCCGGGGACAGGAGGTCGTGACGTGCGAGCCGGACGGCAGCTTCGGCGGCGTGCTCGACACGTGCGACACGGGCGCCGGCGAGGCGTGCCGGGGCGGGAGCTGCCTGCCGCTCTGCGCCGTCGCCGAGGTCGAGCGGAGCAACGTGGGGTGCGAGTACTGGGCTGTCGATCTCGACAACGCGCGGATCGACGCGACCAGCAACGCAGCGGCGCAGCAGTTCGCTGTCGTGATCTCGAACCCGCAGCCCGACGTGCCGAACGAGGTCCACATCTTCCAGGACGACGGCGCGCCGGGCGATCCGCCAGCGCCCGTGGAGATCGCGAGCGCGATCATCGCGCCGCTCTACCTCCAGGTGTTCAAGCTCGGGCCGCGCGAGGTCGACGGCAGCCCCGAGGGGGAGTTCAACACCGGCACGCACACGGCGCTCACGCGCCACGCGTACAAGATCACGTCGAAGTTCCCCGTCGTGGCGTACCAGTTCAACCCGCTGGAGAACGTCAACGTGTTCTCCAACGACGCGTCGCTCCTGAAGCCGCGCGAGGCGCTGACCTACAACCCGGGCGTCATGTCGACCGCGTACGTCGTGACCGGGTGGCCGCAGACCATCGCGAGCACCGACGACCCGGACACGAACTTCAACCCGCTGAACCCGATCGACCTGCGGGCGTTCCTGACCATCGTGGGGACGCGCGACGGGACGAAGGTGCAGGTGCAGACGACGGCGAAGGTGGTCGGCGGCGGGCCCGTGCCGGAGACGCCGGCGAGCGGGTCGATCGAGGTCGAGCTCGGCGCGTTCGACGTGCTCAACCTGGAGACCGGCGGGTTCAACGCGGACTTCACCGGATCGATCATCAAGGCCGACCAGCCGATCGCGGTGTTCACCGGCGGCGAGGCGTCGGACGCGCCCCACTTCAGGACGCTCGCGGACCGGCGCTGCTGCGCCGACCACCTCGAGGACCAGCTCGACCCGATCCGCGCGACGGGCAAGCGGTTCGCCGTGCCGCACTCGCCGAACCGGTCGCAGACGGTGAAGGAGGCCGGCGCGCGCATCGAGATCGTGCCCGAGCCGGAGTACGTCAGGATCGTGGCCGCCACGAGCAAGGGCGCCGAGATCACGACGACCCTGCCGCCGCCGGACGACCGGATCACGCTGTCCTCGCTGGGCCAGCTCCACGACGTGACGGCGTGGGGCGACTTCCTGATCGAGAGCTCCGAGCCGGTGATCGTGTCGCAGATCATGGCCAGCCAGAACGCGACCGGGGTCAGGCAGGGCCTGCCGGGCGGAGACCCGAGCCTCCTCATCCTGCCGCCCGTCGAGCAGTTCCGGCAGGACTACGTGTTCCTGACGCCCGACAAGTACGCGTTCGACTTCATCTCCGTGATCGCGCCGCCGTCCGCCGTCGTGCAGCTCGACGGCGTGAAGCTCGGGGCGGAGGAGTGCGAGATCGCGCCCGCGGACGGCCTCACGGACGAGCAGCGCGGGCGCGGCGCGCCGCCGTTCGTCGTGTACCGGTGCCAGCTCGGCTTCGCGACGATCGATCCGGAGAAGCAGGCGCCCGACAACGTGCTGCCCGGGAGGCAGCGCGACGGCGTGCACCGGATCGCGGCCTCCGCGCCCGTGGGGCTGCTCGTGACGGGGTTCGACTCGTTCGTGAGCTACGCGTACGCGGGCGGCACCGAGCTCCGCGAGATCGCGGCGCCGGACTGAGCCGGCGCGCGGTCACCGTCGCCTCGCGCCGCCCGTCACTTCGCGCCGTTGCCGAGCAGCCCCTTCAGCTTCACGACGAGCTTGAGCGCGTCGAGCGGCGCGAGCCGGTCGACGTCCACCGAGCGCAGCGTCTCGATGACGGCCGCCTGCTCCGGCGGCACCGCCGCCTGCGCCGGGACGAAGAGGTCGAGCTGCGCGGCGCCCGAGCGCGAGCGGCCGCGCAGCGAGGCGTGCTTGCCGCCCGGCAGCGCGGCGCCCGACTCCAGCGCCGCGAGGATCGCCCGGGCGCGCGCGAGCACCCCCTCGGGGACGCCCGCGAGGCGCGCGACCGCCACGCCGTAGCTGCGGCTCGCGGGGCCCGCCTCGAGCTTGTGGAGGAAGATCACGTCGTCGCCGTGCTCGCGCGCGGCGACCGAGTAGTTGGCGATGCCCGGCGCGCGCGCCGAGAGCTCCGTCAGCTCGTGGTAGTGCGTCGCGAACAGGGCGCGGCAGCCGACCGCCTCGAACAGGTGCTCCGCCACCGCCCAGGCGATCGCGAGGCCGTCGTAGGTGCTCGTGCCGCGGCCGATCTCGTCGAGGATCACCAGCGAGCGCCGCGTCGCGTCGCGGAGGATCTCGGCCGTCTCCCGCATCTCGACCATGAACGTGCTCTCGCCGCGCGCGACGTTGTCGCTCGCGCCGACGCGCGAGAGGATCCGGTCGACGAGGCCGATCTCCGCCTCGCGCGCCGGCACGTAGCTGCCCATCTGCGCGAGCACCACGATCAGCGCGACCTGGCGCATGAGCGTCGACTTGCCCGCCATGTTGGGGCCTGTGATCAGCCAGAGCCGCTCGCCCGCGAGGTCGAGGCGGGTGTCGTTCGGCACGAAGTGCCCCGCGGCCGCGAAGCGCTCGACCACCGGGTGGCGGCCGTCGCGGATCGCGAGCGCCTCGCCCGAGGTGACGTGCGGCCGCACGTAGTCGTTGCGGTGGGCGACGTCGGCGAGGGCGGCCGCGACGTCCCACGCCGCGAGCCTGCGCGCGAGCGCGCGGAGCCGGCCCTCGCTCTTCGCGACGAGGGTCCGCAGGCGCTCGAAGATCGCCGTCTCCCGCTCCAGCGCGCGCGCCCCGGCGTGCTCGATCTTGTCGGCGAGCTCGTCGAGCTCGTCGCTCGTGTAGCGCTCGCCGGTCGCGACGGTCTGCTTGCGGCGGAAGGTCTCCGGGACCTTGCTGACGTGCGCGCGCGTCACCTCGATGTACCAGCCGAACACGCGCGTGTACTTGACCCGGAGCGACGGCGCGCCCGTCTGCGAGCGGAGCTTCGCCTCGAGCGCGAGGATGAGCTCGGTCGCGTTCTTCTCCACGGCCCGCGCCTCGTCGAGCTCCTTGTCGTACCCCTCGCGGAAGATGCCGCCCTCGCGCGCGTTGGGCGGCGGCCGCTCGATCAGCGCGGCGGTCAGCTCGGCGCGCACGTCGGCGGCGAGATCGAGCGCCGCCGCCTCGGCGAGCAGCGGCTCCGCCGCCGCGCTGCCGAGGTCGGGGATCGACCGCACCGCGGCGACCGCCGCCGGGGCCGCCGTGAGGCCGTCGCGAAGGCAGCCGAGGTCGCGCGGGGTCGCCTCGCCGAGGAGCGCGCGGACGCTGAGGCGCTCGAGGTCGCCGACGCCGCCGAGCGCCTCCCGCAGCTCGCCCCGGGCGCGCGGGTGCGAGACGAAGAGCTCCACCTCGTCGAGGCGCCTGCGGATCCCCGCCACGTCGGCGAGCGGGGTGAGCAGGCGGCGGCGCAGCAGGCGGGCGCCGCCCGGGGTGACCGTGCAGTCGACGACGTCGAGCAGCGTGCCGCGGCGGCCCCCGTCCGCGGCGCGCACGAGCTCGAGGTGCGACTGGGCCGTCTCGTCGATGCGCAGCGTGCCCGAGGTGTCGTGCGGGGCGATGCGGCGCACCGGGATGCGCGCGCCCGGGCTGCAGCGGCGCGCGAAGCGCAGCGCCCGAGCCGCCGCGCGCACCGCCGGGAGCGGGTGCTCGGCCAGCGCCGCCGCCGAGATCGGCTCGAGCGCGGCGTCGTCGAGGATCGACGCGATCTGCGCGCTGTCGAGATCGTCGTCGTCGCGCAGCGCCGCGCGGCAGGCGAGCGACGTCGCGGCCGCGCGGACGTCGGGCAGATCCCGGGCGATCAGCGCCTCGCGCGGGTCGGCCCGGGCGAGCTCCGCGAGCAGCGTCGCGGCGTCCGGGATGGAGGTGGCCGAGAGCTCGCCCGTGGAGAGATCGAGCAGCGAGAGGCCGTACGGCCCGCCCGTCGCGCCGCCGTCGCCGCGGGGCGCGCCGCCCCCGTCGACGGCGGCCAGGTAGTGGTTGGCGCGCGCGTCGAGCTGCTCGCTGTCGGTCACGAGCCCCGGCGTGACGACGCGCACCACCTGCCGCGGCACGAGCCCCTTGATCTTCGAGGGATCCCCGCACTGCTCGCAGATCGCCACCTTGTGGCCGAGCGCGAGGAGCCGCGCGATGTAGCCGTGCGCCGCGTGGTGCGGGACGCCGGCCATCGGGATCTCCTCGGGCTCCCCCTTGTTGCGGCTCGTGAGGGTCAGGTTCAGCGCGCGCGAGACGAGGACCGCGTCGTCGTTGAACATCTCGTAGAAGTCGCCCATCCGGAAGAAGAGGATCGCGTCAGGGTGAAGCGCCTTCGCTTCCTCGTACTGGCGCATCACCGGCGTCAGCTTCTTCCTGGCCGCGGGCTGCTCGGACGGATGCATCGCCGGCGTCTTAGTCTCGACGCCCGATGAGGTCTACGCGGGATGCGCGCGTTGACTTCGCGGTTTTTGTGGAAAAATCGGCGTCGAATTCGGAATGCCGCGTGGGCCGACGCGCTCGCCCAGGGGTGGCTGCGCGTGAGCGCCGCGCGCTAGGCGCGCGGGCTCGACGAGCGGCTCACCTGTACCGGCGCCTCACGCCGACGCTGCGGGCGCTCAGCAGGATGAGGCCCTGGAGCGAGCCGTCGGTGATGGCGAGCTCCCCCGTCGCGGGGACGAGCCGGATGGCCTGCGGCTGCAGCTCCACGAGCTCCACGCTGTCGCTGAGCCGCACGAGGAGCGGCGTGAACGCCCCCTGGGTGGTGAAGCGGAACTGCATGTCCTGCTCGGGCACGCCGCCCGTGACCGCGAAGCGGAACATCGGGTTGACGAAGGCGCCCAGGTCGCCGTCGGTGACCCGCCCGTCGTCGGGCGTGTGCGCGACGCGCCCGTTGAGCCGCGCGAGGCGGTCGTCGCACGCGTTGCGGCACCGGCCCGTCTCCGGGTCGGCGACGACGTGGTGCAGGAAGCCGGCGCCGCCGCTCTGGACAACCCACTGGCCCGCGGCGCGGACGCCGAGCTGCACCTCGCCGCCGAAGCAGCACGCCGCGAACGCGACCTCGTCGACCGCCGGATCGCGCGACTCGAGCGTGAGGTGGTCCTCGTAGGCCTCGACCACGCGGAGCCCCGGGCGCGACGTGATGACGCTGCCGTACTTCGCGTTGCAGCTCTCGAACGAGCACACGTCCGACTCGAGGTTGTCCCAGTACGCGGCGTCCTCGGCGGGGAGCGCGGACGTGATCTGCACGAAATCGGCGAGCTGCGCGGCCCGGGCCGCGGCCTCGCGATCCTCGACGCCGGCGGCGCGGAGCTGCTCCTCGACGCTGGCCTGGCTCTGCACGCCGCGGTGGCAGAAGCGCGCGTCCGCGCTCCCCACCGCGCCGTCCTCGCCGAAGCTGACGAACGTCCGGGTGAACCCGGGGAGCACGCCCTCGTAGGTCACCGTCCATGTCTCGTTGGCGAGGTGCACCCGCGGATCCTCGAGGTTCATCGACAGCGCGTGCTGCGGATCGCCGGACCTCAGCACGAGCCCCTGCTCGTCGAGCAGGGTCTGGCCGCTGTCGGCCGCCTCGATCGGCTCGCGCACGACGCCCACCGCGAGGGTGAGCGCGGCCGCGTCCCCGGACGGGAACGTGGCGCGCATCTTCGGGCTCTCCGCGGAGAACGGCACGACCGTGCCGGTGCGGTCGTAGAGGACCGGCAGGCCCTGCACGCCGGGCTCGAGCTGGCCGGAGCTGTCGCTCGTCACGATGTAGTTGGCCGAGCGGAGCGCGTGCGGGGTGACGACGTTGCAGGAGACCTCGCCGCTCGTCGCGAGCGGGTCGCCGGTCGGCGCGCCCTCGCCGCAGCCCGCGCGCGCGCTGCCGATCGCGGGCCCGCGGCAGTCCGCGTCGAGGTCGTCCACGTCGACGATCGCGACGTCGCCGTTCGTGAGCACGAGGTAGCCGAACGAGCCCCGGAGCTTCAGCGGGCCGGCGCCCGCGTCGCGATCGGACGACGTACGGTACAGCGTCTCGATGTCGCACGAGGCGACGTTGCTGTCGCACGTCCTGAGGCGCGGATCGGGATCGCACCGGATCCCCTCGGGCGCCACGCCCGTCGCGGGCAGGCTGGCGGGGGCCTCGCGCTGCACGACGGCGAGGTCGCGGACGGGCGCCGGCAGGCGGATCCGGTCGGGCGGCTGGAACGGGTTCCACTCCGGATGGGGGCGCGAGAGCGGCGCGCGGCTGGCGGCGCCGTCGCTCACGTCGAAGACCATCACGCTGCCGTCGCCCGCGTCGACAGCGTAGAGGTAGCGGCGGAAGTCGGGCGGCGACGCCTGGCTCACAGCGACGCGGCTCGTCGTGACGACGCGCTCGGGGTCGAGCGTCGACGCGGGCAGGAGCGGGGGCAGCTCGATCGGCTCGCACGGCGTCGGGAGATCGACGACGTGGATCACCGGCGCGTCGAGATCCGCGACGAACAGCCGATCGCCGGCCAGCGCGAGCCCCGCGGGCCGGGGCGCCTCGACGGCCTGCGCCGGCCTGGCCGAGGCCGCCGGCGCGACGCACTCCGGGCCGTGCGGCGCGGCGCCGGGCGGCGCGGCCGGCGGGAGCGTGACCTGGAGGGGGACCCACCGCTCCACCTCGCACGGCGCGAACCCGCCCTCCGCGTACCGCTCATCCTCGAGGAGCGTCTGCGCGTCGATCACGGCGAAGCCGCCGAGCTCCGGCATGCTCACGAGGAGCTTCTGCCGGCCGAGCCCTTCCTGGCTCAGGTCGCCGCTCGCGCTGCCGCACGCGTCGCCGGTCGTGTCGGCCTCGCCGGGGCTCGCCGGGTCGATGTCGTAGTCGCTCGAGCACGAGCTCCGCAGCTTGCCGTCGGGGCCCGGCGGGTCGGAGACGAGCAGGATCTCGCCCGGCGGCGAGCCGAGCGAGCAGGAGGGCCACGAGGTGAGCGCCGGGACCGGGCACCCCTCGCGCGGCAGCACCCTGGCCGACGGGAGCGCGAAGATCCCCTCGCGCCCGGGCTCGGCCACGGAGACGAACGACGCGGTGCCCCCGCGCGTCGCGACGATGTCGACCGGCTGCGCGCCCACCGGGAGGAAGCTCGCGCCGGGCGTGCCGGAGTCGAGATCGAGGATCGGCGAGCGCTCGGTGGTCATGTCGATGACCGCGACCTCGCCGCGCGACGTCTGCGTCACGAGGGCGTAGAGGTGCGGCAGCTTGGCCCTGCCCCCCTCGTCCTCGTCGACCTCGAAGTCGCTGGGCGAGTCCGCTGTGCGGGTCGAGCAGTCCGTGATCGGGAGCGAGCGCAGGACGCCCGGCTTCCCCGGATCGGGCTGGTCGATGGCGAGGCAGACGAAGGCGCTCCGGCCGGACTGCGCGAGGGCCTCGACGTCGACCGGCGTGGCCTCCCCGGCGCACCCGGCGAGCGCCAGGACGGAGGTGGGGGCGAGGAGCGCGGCGCGCGGCTTCATTGGGACTCCCGGGGCGGGACGGGCTTGCCCACCGTGAGGATCATCGATCCGAACGTGTTCGCCTTGCGCATGTCGAGATCGACCACGCCGAGGTACGAGTCGGTGAAATGCGCGATGTACATGAGGGAATAGGGTTCGCAGGCGTCGTCGCCCGGCGAGCAGTCGCAGCGCTCCTTCTCGGCGCCGCACGTGTGGCCCGTGTCGAACGCGAGCGCCTGGGGGCCTCGCCCGGTGCGGATGACGGCGTCGATGCGGCGCGCCTCCGGGTCGTAGGAGAACGCGAGGCCCGAGTCGAACGCGAGCGCGAAGACCCTCCGGTGGCGCGCGCCGTCGGCGCCGATCACGTCGCCCACCTCGACGCGGGACGGGTAGGCCGCGAGCGGCGCGGCGTCGCGGATCGCGAGCGTCTCGTACGCCGCTGCCCACCGGTCCTCGGGGTTGATCGACTCCCGCTCGATCAGCGTCGTGGTGAGCTCTCCGATGATCAGCGAGTTCGGGTAGCGGTGCGCCACGAACACCTGGATCGGGATCGCCGCGCACCGCGCCAGGCACTCGAGGTCGGCGTCCCCGCAGCCCGCCTCGCACGCCTGCCGCTCGCTCGCGTCGACCGCGATCCCGCGGGAGTCGGCGCCGCTCGCGAGCGCGCTGATCCGGGTCGCGCTCGACTGGAACAGGAGCGCCGGCGCTGGGTCCACGGTCTCCTGGTACCGGAGCAGATCGAGCTGCGGCGCCGCGACATACGTGAGCGCGAAGGCGGGTTGGTAGTCGATCGCCTTCTCTTGTGCCCTGAGCTGGCTGACGAGGCGCGGGGGCGGCACGGCCGCGAGCTCCGTCGGACCGGGGGCGAGATCCGTGAGGATCCCGGCGAGCTGGGGCCTCGTGCCGCTTGCTCCTGCGCCCTCCCACGGGTTCACGATGACGCTCGCGATGTTCGCCACCTGGTGCGAGACGACGATGCTCCGCCCGTCAGGACCCGCGGCGATCCCGAACGGCTCGAGCGGGAGCTTGCGCCGGATGCGCTCCTGGCCCGGATCCTCGCCGATGCGGTGATCCTTCGCGCAGCGCCCGCCCGTCGCGGTCGCGCCGCAGTCGAGCTGGAAGCAGGCGTCGCCCTCGCAGCGCTGCGCCGCCGGGGCGTCGGTCCGGTCGTCGGCGACGTCGAAGAAGGTCACCGAGGGGTCGCCGCGGACGGGCACGAACAGCCGCGCGAGCGGGCCCTCGGTCACGGCGACCTCGGCGAGCGGCCTGTGCACGAGGGCGAGGTTGGACGCGAACGCGCCGATCACGGCGGAGCGACGGACGATCTCCTCGTCGCCGTCAAGGGTGGAGGTGTCGAGCGGCCCGCACGGCCCCGGATAAAGGAGCGGCGCGGCGTTCGGGCCCAGGCCCGCCGCCTCGCACGCCGCGCTCACGCTGGCGCCGGCGCCCGCCTCCGCCGGGTTGAGCGACGCCTGGAGGCCGAGCGCCCGCCGGCGCAGCCGCTGGAGATCCAGCGCCTGGACCGTGCCGCCGTTGAACTGGAGATCGAAGTCCGAGTTCGCGACGTAGAGGACCCGGCCGCCGGGGGAGGCCGCGATGCCCGCCGGGAAATAGAACCCCTCGACCGGCGGCGGGAAGCCTTCGCTGTCGACGAAGCAGCCGGCCACCCCGAGCCCGCCCACGATCGAGGCCGCGAGGCCTGCACCAAGAATGCGAGGTGTCCGGAGAAGTGCGCAGGCGAGCGTCATGCGGGCGCGGAGACTAGTCAGCACCACGAGCACTGGCAACCCGCTCCAGGAGTTCGTTTGCGGCGGACGCGCGCCCAACACGCCAACCCCCGCGCGCCCCGCGAGGCGCCGCCAGACGGCGGCGAGCGCGCCGCGCGGATTCCGTGTACGGGTGTACCGAGGAGGGGCGCCGCCGCGAGCGCAGGGACGCCGGGCGCGAAGACGCCGTCAGCCCCTCGGCTCCAGCAGGGGAGCAGGGAGAGCCGCGCCGTGCGCAGCATGACGTCGTCGACGTCGACGCGCGGCGGGCTTCCCGGCGGGAAAGCGGAGGAGCGCGCTCTCCTGCGCGCCTGCCGCAGCGCAGCACGGGCGCAAAGCGGGCCGGCGAGCGGGCGCAGCTCGGCGAACGACCTGCTCGCGGCTCGCTGTGGCGCCCGTCCGCCATCGGTCGCGCGCCGCGCAGGCGCCCTCCTGCGCTGGCAGGTGCCGAGGTGCGCCCCGGCAGCGCCGCTGTGCGGGCCGAGGGCCAGGAACGTTCGCCGTCGTCCGTCCCCCTGCATGTTGCTCTCGGAGACGCGGCGCGCCTTTGCTACGTTGGTCGCCGGGACATGGCCGATCTCGCAGCCGCCCTTGTCATGGGAATCGCCCTTCTCGGGCTGATCTATTGGTATTTTCGTTCAAACAACGGCGATCGGGCCCGCCCGCGCGCGGCGATCGCGCCGTCGCAGGGTGGCCCAGGAGCCCATGCCCTCGACGAGGGGGAGGCAGATCTCGAAGGTTCGACGACGAGTCCGGGCGCAGTCGGCCCGCAGGACGGCACGCGCGTGCCCGCGAGCGAGAGCTCCCACGCGAAGACAACGGGAGGACACGGCCGCGCGGAGCGGGTCTCGAGCGCCGAGTGGAAGCGCACGACCGGGTCGTCGCGCCGCGACGACGACGACGACGCGTTCGACGATGATGACGACGACCTCACGCTGATCACGCTGGCGCCGCCGGAGGTGCTGCAGAACGCGATCAAACGCCCGAGCGCCCCGTCTTACGGCGGCGACGAGGAGGACGATGACGACGACGATCACGAGCGCGAGGAGCCCTCGGCCGTCCCCATCATCTACGACGACGAGGCAGCCGTCGACGAGCCGACCAGCTCGTCGCCGCTGCTGCTCATCAGCGCCGTCGGACAGACGGACCCCGGCCAGAAGCGCAAGAAGAACGAGGACTGCTATCTCTGCCTGGACGAGCACTACCTGTTCGCCGTGGCGGACGGCATGGGCGGCCACGCGGGCGGCGACGTCGCCAGCCGTCTCGCCGTCGACACGATCGCGCGGGCGTTCCGGGACCCGTCGTTCGTCGACAGCGACGCGGAGCGCGCCTACCCCGATGTCCCCCGGCGCGGCAGCGAGCTCGCGGTCGCGATCCAGCGCGCGAACCAGGCCATCTACGATCGAGCCCACGCCGAGCGGAGCCTCAGCGGCATGGGCACGACCCTCGTCAGCGCCCGCTTCTCGCCCAACAAGCAGCGCCTCTACATCGGCCACGTCGGCGACAGCCGGTGTTACCGCCTGCGCGACAACGAGCTGACGCAGCTCACCACCGATCACACGATGGGCGCCGCGGGGATCACCGGACCGATGGCGAACCACCTGAGCCGCGCGATCGGGATCTCCCCGGCGGTCAAGGTCGACCTGATCATCGCTCGCCCCCACCCCGGCGATGTCTACCTCCTCTGCTCGGACGGCCTCTCCAAGATGACGACGCACGAGGCCATCCGCGACATCCTCCTCGCCGAGCCCGATCCCGAGAAGGCGTCCCAGGCGCTCATCGAGAAGGCGAACGCGGGCGGCGGGCGCGACAACATCACCGTCATCCTCGTCCGGGTCAGCGACCCCAAGGACCTCGCCCGCCTCGCCTCGCGCGCCGGCGTCGGCGCGGCCTGACCGCTCGCCGGCCGCTCTCCTTCTCTCCCTCCCCCTCCCCTCACTTCAAGATCGATCGTCTCGGGCCGCGCGGCGCGCGCGGCGCGCGCGCCGCGTGAGCGACGGAGCGCGCCAGTGCGCCCGCGGCCGGATCGCGATCACCTCCGGATTGCAGCCTTTTACGGCCAACGGTCCTCGTTTGCCACGAAGACAGGCGTGCTCGTGGGATGGACCGCGGAGCAGCGATATATGGGTGACTGGCGACAATCGTCACGAATAACGCTCACGCTCGACCGCAATCGCATTGCGATCCCATTGCGTCACGTGGCGCTCGATTACCATACATACGGCGCACGACGGGCTCGAGATCGCGTAAAAAGAAGCGCCGTGCGATCTTGACGCGCTGTGACTCGAGAGCTCTCAATGGCTGCCACCAACGACTCGCTCAGCGGAGCCATTGACCCGGGATGCAACGACCCTTTCTCTTCAACATCGTATTGGCCTCTCTCCTGCTCGGCGCGCCCGCGTCCGCGGCGGAGCCGGCGCGCCGCGTCCTGCGGTTGCAGTACAGCGAGGAGGCGCGCGCGGCGGCGTGCCCTGGAGAGGCCGCGCTGCGCGAGCAGATCCAGGCGCGCACGGGGTACGACCCTTTCCGGGAGGACGCGCCCGAGGAGGTCGCGGTCGCGATCGTCCCTCGCGGCGCCGACCTCGTCGCGACCGTCAAGTACCGGGACGCAGCCGGGAACGTCTCCTCTCAACGCGAGTTCGACGTCCCGAGCAGCGACGCCGCGTGCGGGCAGCTCACCAGCTACGTCGCGCTCTCGATCGCCTTCGCCCTGACGCCGTTCGGGCTCGACGAGCGAGCTCCCGCGGCGGCGGCGCCCTCCGAGGTCGCGCTGCCGGCGACGCCGCGGGCTGCGGGCGCGGCGCCGCGCCCGCAGCCCGCGATCGCCCCCGGCAAGCCGCTGCACTCGACGCAGATCAGCGCCGGCGCGCTCGCGCGGATCGGGGTGACCGGCGAGGTGCTCGGCGGCTTCTCCTGCGCTCTCCGGTCGCGCCTGTCGAGGAGCGTGAGCCTCGCTCTCGAGAGCCGGAACGTCTTCCCCGCGTTCGCGCCAGGCGCCCGAACGGGCCGCGCGGGAGCGGATCAGGGCGCCTCGAGCTCTGCCGGAGGCTCGGCGGAGCAGGCGCTGTACACGCGGTCGATCGTGTCCGGCGCCATCGCCTCGTGCTTCCATCTGCGCGACCCGTTCGTCGGCTGCGGCCTCGTGGAGGTCGGCACGCTGCTGCTCTCCGGCCAGCCCGGCGGCGACCTCGACACGATCCTGCTGATCATGGCGCTCGGGGTCCGCGGCGGGGCCGAGGTCGCGCTGAGCGACACGTTCTGGTTCTACGCCCACGGCGAGCTCCTCTCGGCGTTCAGGCTCCAGGACGCCCCCGCCATCGACGCCCTGAGGACACCTCGCCTGACGGCATCGGTCGGCGCCGGGCTGCTCGCGGGCTTCTGAGCGCGCCGGGGGTGCGCCAGGGGCGCGAGGCCGCGGTTCGCTGTGCTGGATTTTTCGACCCCGGCGCGGACCGCGCCTCGCCGCGCCCTCCTGGACCGCGCGGCGCGCCGCGCGAAACCCGGCCCAGGTCGCCCGACGGCGGCGTTCGCGCCGCGTGGCGGCGGCGTTCGCGCCGCGCGGCTGACCGCGACGGCGCGGGACGCCTTCTCTCTGGCACGAGGCTGCGAAGTTCGCGTAGCCTGTCCCAACGGTGCTCCCGGAGTTCACCGATCCGACCGACCGCTTCATGATCGAAGCCCGCAGCCGAAGCGGCGGCATGGGCGATATTTTCAAGGGCACCGATCAGTCGACCGGCGCCCCGGTCGCGATCAAGATCCTGCGCGCGGCCGCGTCGCCCCAAGAGCGCGCCCGCTTCGCCCGCGAGATCGCGATCCTCGCCGACCTGCGGCACCCGAACATCGTCCAGTACATCGCCCACGGCACCTGGCTCGACGGGCGCCTCTTCTTCGCGATGGAGTGGCTCGACGGCGAGGACCTCGGGCAACGCCAGCGGCGCGCGCCGCTCGGGCTGCGCGACTCGGTGGAGGTCGTCCGGCGCAGCGCGGCCGCCATGGCCGCGATCCACGCCCGCGGCGTCGTCCACCGCGACCTCAAGCTCTCGAACATCTTCCTCGTCCGCGGCAAGGGCACGGCGATCAAGCTGATCGACTTCGGCGTCGTGAAGCTCGCGGTCCCGGACGACTGCCCCACCGAGCGCGGCACGATCATCGGCACCCCGCACTTCATGGCGCCCGAGCAGGCGCGCGGCGAGCCGGTGGACGCGCGGGCCGACGTCTACTCGCTGGGCTCCGTCCTGTTCCGCCTGGTCACCGGGAGGAACGTGTTCGAGACCGAGCACGCGATCGCCCTGCTCGGCCGCCTCGTGCTCGAGGATCCGCCCCGCGCGCAGCAGATCCGCTTCGACGTGCCGGAGGCGCTCGACGAGGTGATCACCCGCGCCATCGCCCGCGATCGAGAGAAGCGGTACGAGAACGGCGGCGAGCTCGCGCGCGCGCTGGCGCGGGTCGGAGAGCTCAACAACGACCCCCCCGCGACCGACAGGTCCGCCTCGGCGGTGCGGCGGGCGGCGGCGCCGGAGATCAGGGCGACCCCGGCGACCCCGGCCGGCCCGGGCGACGAGCGGCCGCAGACGCGGCTCGCCACGAGCGAGCGGCGCGTTGTCGCCTGCGTGCTCTTCGAGCTGGGCGCCGGGCCCCTCCGCCCCGACGTGGACGCCGCGCTCCGCGAGGTCCTCGGCGACGACGCGCGGCTCGAGCCGCTCCTCAGCGGGAAGATGGTGGCGGTGCTCGGGGTGGAGCGATCGCGCGGCGACGAGGCGATGCGCGCGGCGCGCGCGGCGCTGACCGTCGCCAGGTCGACGCCGGGCGCGCGGGTCTCGGTCGCGGTCGGGCACGCGGTCCGCGGCCGCGCGAACCTCGCCGGCGAGGCGCTCGAGCGCGCGGCGCAGCAGCTCGAGTCCGCCGTGCCCGGGGCGGTGCGGATCGACGCGTACGCGACCGCGGCGCTCGAGGGGCGGTTCGTGGTCCAGGACGACGCGCGCGGCGGCGTGCTCCTCCACGAGGACGCGACCGGCTTCGACGCGCGCAAGCTGCTCGGGCGGCCCTCGCCGACCATGGGGCGCGAGCACGAGATCGCGAGGCTCCAGGGCATCTTCAGCGAGCTCGCCGAGGACGGCGTCCCGCGCGCCGCGCTCGTGACCGGCCCCGCCGGCATCGGCAAGAGCCGCGTCCGCGCCGAGCTGATCCAGCGCCTCGACATGGCGCCGCACGCGCCCGTCATCCTGCTCTGCCGCGGGGATCCGATGAGCCAGGGCTCGGGCCTCTCCGGGCTCGGTCGCGCCCTGCGCACGCTCATGGGCGTCCACGACGGCGAGCGCCGCGAGGACCAGGTGCAGAAGGTGAGCGCCCACGTGGCGACGCGCCTCTCCCGCCCGCTCCGCTTCCTCGCCGCGTTCATCGGGGAGCTCACCGGCGTGCCGTTCCCCGACGAGGGCAACGAGCCGCTGCGCGCCGCCCGCGAGAGCCCGCAGCTCATGGAGTCGCGCATGCGGATGGCGATCGAGGCGTTCTTCCGCTCGAAGTCCGAGGAGACGCCGCAGATCCTGGTCATCGAGGACATGCACTGGGCCGACGGCACCACCATCGAGCTCGTCGACTGGCTGCTCGGCTGTACCGATCTGCGCTTCGGGGTCTTCGGCTTCGCGCGCCCCGAGCTCTTCGGCCGGTTCCCGGCGCTGTGGGCGCAGCGCAACGTGACCCGCCTGCCGCTCGCGCCCCTGTCCCCGCAGGCCGCGGACCGGCTCGTGGCGACCGCCCTGCCCCAGGCCGACCCGGCCACGCGCAGCGCCATCGTGCAGCGCGCCGGCGGCTACGCGCTCTTCCTGGAGGAGCTCATCCGTCACGCCGCCGAGGGGCGCGACGACGTGCCGCTCAGCGTGCAGGCGCTCGTGCAGCTCCGCGTCGACCGCATGTCGAAGGGGGTGCGCGAGGCGCTGCGCGCCGCGTCCGTCTTCGGCCAGGTGTTCTGGACCGGCGGCGTCGAGGCGCTGCTCGAGCGCCCCGTGGGCGCGGAGCTCGCCGAGCTCGAGGCGGGCGAGATCATCGCGCGCCAGATCGAGCCGCGCGTCGCGGGCCAGGCGCAGTGGGCGTTCCGTCAGGCGCTCGTGCGCGACGCGGCGTACGCGTCGATCCTCGAGGAGGACCGCGCCGCGCTCCACCGCGCCGCGGCTGCGTGGCTCGAGTCCGCGGGCGACGTCGACCCGGGGCTCGTCGCGCGGCACGCCGAGGCCGGCGGCGAGAACGCGCGGGCCGCGTTGCTCTACGCGCGGGCGACGCGGAGCGCCGCGGCGAGGGGCACGGCGCTCGACGCGGCGCTCGAGCTCGCGACGCGCGGGCTCGCGTGCGGGGCCGAGGGGACGACGCGCGCGACGCTCCTGGTCCACAAGGGGACGATCTGCGAGCTGATGGGCCGCGTCCCCGAGGGGCTCGACGCGGCGGAGGAGGCCGCGCGCCTCGCGCTGCCCGGCTCGGATCTGTGGGGCGAGGCGCAGGTGCTCGCGGTGACCTGCATGATCGAGGCGGGCCAGAGCGCCGAGGGGGACGCGCGCGCCGCGTCCGCGCTGTCGCCGCAGTTCGCGGCGGCGCTCTCTCCGTCGATCCGCGCCATGCTGCTCGCGTCGCGCGTCCGCGGCCTCGTGGACCTGAGCCGGCCCGCCGAGGCGCTCCGCGCGGCGGACGCGGCGGTCGAGGTCGCGCGCTCGGGCGGCTCGACCGACGCCCTCCGCCACACAGAGGAGGCCCGCCTGGCCGCGCTCATCCACGTCGGCGACCTGTCCGCCGCGGTGGCCGCGGGCGCGTCGCTCATCGCCGAGGCCGACGAGGCGGGCGACGCTGTCGTCGCGACCAAGGCCCGCCTGAACATCGGCTCGACGCTCAACTACATCGGCCTGTTCGAGGACGCACAGGCGATGCTCGAGCGCGCGCTGGTCGACGCGCGGAGCCGGAAGCTGCGGGTGCTCGAGGGCTTCGCGCTCCACAACCTCGGCATGTCGTACGCGCGGCTCGGCAACCTCGAGGAGGGCATCGCGTGCCAGCGGCAGGCGGGCCGGTTCGCCGACGAGTGCCATGTCGCGCGCCTCAGGATCGTCGGCCGGCTGTACGAGGCGATCTTCCTCGTGTGGCGCGGCGCGCCCGGCGATTACGGGACCGCGCACTCCATCGCGCGCTGGCTCTGCGAGGAGACGGCGCGCCACGCGGCCGCGCTCCAGGCGATGGCGAGCTTCGCGCTGGCGCGCGTCCAGCTCGCGCGCCGCGAGATGAAGGAGGCGCTCGACGCGGCGCGCGAGGCCGCTCGCCACCTGGAGGGCGGGCCCATCGAGGAGTGGAACGACGCGATCCGCCTCACGCTCGTGGAAGCCCTCCTCGCGACCGGGGACGAGGCGGGCGCGAACGCCGCGCTGGACGCCGCATTCACCGCGCTGGCCGCGCGCGTCGGGGCCCTCCGCGATCCGCGTCACCGCGAGGCGTTCCTGCGCGGGAGCGACGATGTCGGGCGGCTCGTCGCCCTCGCCCGCGAGCGCCTCGGCCGCTCGCTGCCCGCGCCCTCGGCGCAGCAGGCGCCGAGGGACGCCGAGGGGCCCTCCCAGCGCCCTGCGGCGGCGCCGCCGCGGGGCAAGGGCGCGAAGGCGAGCGACGCCCCTCCGCGGCGGGAGCGCGCGGATGCGCCGGGCGGCGATCCGGCGGCCCAGCGCGGCGCGGGCTCCGCGCAAGGCAAGGACGCTCACGCCGACGGCGCGGCGACTCCGGCGCGCGAGAAGGGCGCGCCACGTTCTTGACGTTGGATGACCGGGTAGCTAAGGCCATCCGCGATGCAAAACCACGTCTCTGAGCGGCCCTTCGCGCGCTGCTCCACGCTCTCCAGCCCCGCGCGTCCGGCCGACGCGAGCCCGCGCGCCGCGCACGCGGGCCGGCGGCTCGCGGCGCGCGTCCTGCCGCTGCTCGCCGCTGCGGCGCTGGGCGGCGCGGCGCTCCTGTCGTCCGCGCCCGCGTCGGCGCAGTCGAAGATCGCCGTCGTCGACGTTCGCCGCGCCATGCTGGAGACCGAGGAGGGGCTCCGGGTCCAGGCGACGCTCAAGAAGCTGTTCGACAGCCGGCAGGTGGAGCTCGACTCGAAGCAGCGCGCGCTCGCCGACGAGCGCGACAAGCTCGACAAGGAGGCGCAGGGCGGCAAGACGCCGAAGGACGCGCTCCAGCGCCGGTTCGAGACGTGGCAGCGCCAGGCCGCCGAGCTCCAGGCGACGATGGTCGACTACCAGCGCGAGATGCAGCGCAAGGAGAGCGAGCTGACCACGCCGATCCTGCAGAAGGTGCTCGGCCTGCTCCGCCGCCTCGCCGCGCAGGAGGGCTACGACCTCATCCTCGACAAGTCGGCGGCGCCCTATTACCGCGCCGATCTCGAGCTCACCGACCGCGCCATCCAGATGTACAACAGCGGGCAGGCCGGCGACGCGCCGCCCGCGAAGGGCGCGCCGCCGGCCAAGGGCGCGCCGCAGGCGGCCCCGGCGAAGCCGGCGCCCAAGCCGGCGGCGCCCGCCGCGCCCGCCAAGAAGTAGCCGGCTCCGCGTCACGACGGCGCGGCGCGGGAGCGCGGCGCCGCGGCGGCCCTGGCGAGGAGGTGACTCGGTGAGCTCTTGTCTTGTCGACCGGGGAGCGCGCCTCGCGGCCTGGATCGGGCTCTGTGCCGCCGGCGCCCTCGCGTCGCCCGCGGCGTGCCTCTACCCCGAGTACACGTTCGACGAGCCCGAGCCATCGGGGGGCGGCGGCAGCAGCTCGAGCGGGCCCGGGTCGGAGGATTGCTCGAACGGCGCGGACGACGACGGCGATGGCCTTGTCGACTGCGCCGATCCGGCCTGCGGCGACTTCGTGTGCACGACGGCGGTGCCGGAGGGGTGGAGCGGCTACTTCGCGCTGTTCGACGGGGCGCCCGCGATGGACCCGGGCTGCCCTGCCGCGTTCGCCGCGGGGCAGCCGTTCGTCGGCAACCGGGGTCTGTCCGCGCCGCCGGCGCGCTGCACGTGCTCGTGCGGCCCGGCGCAGGGACAGCGGTGCGGGGATCTGGGGAGCATCCAGATCAGCGTCAGCGACGCGCCGTGCGGATCGCCGTGGGTGTGCGCCTGGGACCTGAAGCTCATCCCCGGCTGGACGCGCGACGTGTGCGCGGGGCCCGACGGCGTCTTCGGCGGCGGGGCGACCTGCGAGCCGAACGACGAATGCCTTTCGACCCGGGAAGCGCACCCGTGCGTCGCCTCGGTCTCCGCGACCCCTCTCGAGGCGACCGGAGGGAGCTGCGCGCCAGGCCCCGTGCAGGTCGAGGTGGCGACCCCCCGATGGACAGGGCTCGGGCGCGCGTGCCCCGCAGCGCCGCCGGGCCAGGGCTGCAACCTCGGCCAGGTCTGCGTGCCCAGGCCGGGCGCGCCGTTCGAGGGCGGGCTCTGCATCGCGAAGGACGGCGACGACGCGTGCCCGCCGGGCGCGTACACCGAGAAGCACGTGTTCTTCACGGAGATCGAGGACGACCGCGGCTGCGAGGACGACTGCGCCTGCGGCGAGCCGTCGAGCGGGACGTGCCGAACGACGATCGCGCTCTACGCCGACCCCGAGACGGACACGTGCGACACGTCGCTGGTCGAGGTCCTCGCTGGCGAGTGCGCGAACGTCGAGGGAAACCCGACGATCGTCGGGCGCAAGGTGACGTCGTCCATGCCCACCGGGGGCGCGTGCGCCCCGAGCGGCGGCGCCGCGACCGGCGCGGCGCGGGGCGCCGCCCCGAGGACGTTCTGCTGCCAGAGCCAGGGATGACGGGCCCACGGCGCCCGGCCTGTCACCGCGCTGCGGGCGCCGGGCCTGTCGCGGCGGCGCGGGCGCCGGCCCTCAGAACCCGCCGGCGACGCTGAGGCCCGCGAGGTCGGCGCCGGGCGCGTGCAGCACGACAGCCGCGCGGTCAGCGCCCCCGCCGGCGCCTCGTCGGTCCGCGACGGCGCCCGCGCGCGGCTCGGCGCGGGCGGCGCCGCTGCTCGTCACGAGCAGCGCGATCCCCGCGGCCACGCCGACGACGCCGAGCCCGATCGCGACCTCGGCGACGCCCGTGTAGAGCCGGCCGCGATCGGCGGTCGGCCTGGCCGAGGGCGGGCAGCTCGTGTCGCCGCCGCACAGCGCGTCGAGATCGCTCAGCGTGCCGGCGCGGAGGCCGAGGAAGACGCCGCCCACGGCGCCGCTCGCGATCCCGGCGCCGAGCACCACGAGGCCCGGCACCCGCGACGGCCGCGCCGCCGGCGCCGGCGCGGCCGCCGGCGGAGGCTCCGGCGCCCGAGCCGCGGGTAGCGGCTCCGCCGGCGGCTCGGTGATCGCGACCTCCACGGTCCTCTCTTCGCCCTCCGCGAGCGTGACGGTCTCCCGCACCACCTCGCGGTCGCCGATCCTGGCCGAGACCACGTGCGGCCCGGGGTCGACGGGGATGTCGGCGCTCAGCTCCGCGGCGCCGAGCGCGGCTCCATCAAGCAGGATCGTCGCCGTGAGCGCCCCCTGGCCGCGGCGGATCGCGAGCTTCGGGGTGCGCTGCTCCAGGTCCTCGATGCGCGCGCCGACGTTGGCGGTGACGTCGTTCGCCCTGGGGTCGCCCGCGGCCGCGGCCGCGGCGATGCGGTAGTTGCCGAGCGCCGAGACGAGCTTGCCGAGCCGCGCCTCGCACTCGGCGATGTTGAACAGCACCTGAGGCGTGCGCCGCACGTCCGCGACCGCGTGGAACCTCGCGAGCGCCGCGGCGCAGTTGTTCGCCGCGCTCAGCGCGACGCCCTCCTGGAAGAGCGCCCGCGCCGCCGCGAGCTCCTCCTTCGTCTGGGCCTCCGCCGGGGGCGCCGCGAGCGCGGCGACGGCGAGCGCCGCGGCCACGAGGATCTCCCTGCCGCCCTTCCGAAGTCCGCCCTGCTCCATGCTCCCCCTCGGCGGGCGCAGCGCCCGGCCCAGGCCATGCTCCAGCCGCCGCGGCGCGGCAAGGCCGGCGGCCCGACGAGGAGGCGGCGCCACGCGCGCGCCGCCTCGTCGATGTCGCCGCGCTCACCCCGCGCGCCGGCGCGGCCGCGTCCAGCGGCCCGGGGCGCCCGAGGCGCGCGACGCGATCGGCCGCCAGGCCGCGATCGCCTCCTCCTGGTCCACCACGAAGTCGTGCGGATCGAAGCGCACGAAGTTCCCGGTGCGGACGATGAGCTCGCGCTGGATCGACCGGCGCTCCCCCGGCGTCACCCGGCCCGTGTCGAGCTCGTCGAGCGCGACCTCGGGCGTGTAGGGGAGCCCGCGCCGGTACCGCGCGCCCAGGTCCCAGCCCTGGCAGCGCTCGATCCAGAAGGCCCGCCAGCGCGCGGCGTCCACCGTGGGCTGCTCCACCAGCTCCGGCGCCGGCGCCGCCGGCAGATCGCGGGGATCGCTCACGAGCTGCGCGAGCTTGAGCTCGCGCGGCTCGCCCACGTCGGGGTCGGGCGGCTCGGCGACGACGATCTCGTCGTCCTCCACCGCGACCTCCTCCCACATGCCCGCGCCGGTGATCCGCTCCAGCGCGTAGGCAGCAGCGAGCTTCATCGCCTTGTCCCCTTCACGCTCGAGCAGGTCGATCAGCAGGGGCACCGACGAGGCCGCGCCCGCCCAGCCCGCGGCGACGATCAGGCCGTGGCGCGGCGCCTCGAAGGCGCGCGCGACGAGGTGCCGCGCGTCCGCCTCGTCGCCCGCGAGCGCGAGCAGGAGCGCCGCCGCGTCCCCGCCCTCCGGCGCCTCCATCGCGGCGCGCAGCGTGATCGAGG
This sequence comes from Sorangium sp. So ce176, assembly GCF_051519835.1. Classification (NCBI taxonomy): domain Bacteria; kingdom Pseudomonadati; phylum Myxococcota; order Polyangiales; family Polyangiaceae; genus Sorangium; species Sorangium sp. So ce176. The sequence goes on along the minus strand of NZ_CP150371.1, from coordinate 4,008,615 downwards.
CGTGCGGGTGGTCCGAGAGCGCCATGGCCGTCCAGGTGGCCTCGCGGAGCTCCGGATCCGCCGCCGCGGCCGACGTGAGCGCCCGCTGGATCAGCTCGGGCAGGCGCTGGCCCGGCGCGCAGCCGAGGTGGTGGAGCGCGCGCGCCGCGACGGGCGCCGCCTCGTCCGAGGCCGCCGCGACGAGCTCGTCCTCGGTCGCGAGGCCCCGGTAGGCGAGGACGTCGATCGCCATCGCGCGGAGGAGCGGATCGGGCTCGCGGAGCAGGCTGCGGAGCGCGAGCGGCAGGAGCTCGTGCGGGACGAGCTTCAGCGCGGCGCCGAGCGCCTCGATGAACGCCCGGTCCCGCTCGCTCCGGAGCAGCGCGTGCTCGGCCGCGGCCAGCGCGTCGCGGCCCGCGAAGCAGCCGAGCACCATCGCGCTCGCGAAGGCGAGGCTCGGGTCCTTCACCGGCGCCTCGGCCACGAGCCGCGGCACGTGCTCGAGCGCGGGCGCCCCGATCGCCGCGATCACGTCGATCGCGGCGAGCATGCGCCGCTCGAGCACCAGCGCCCCGCGGAACGGATCGCCGAGCAGCGGCGCGCGCTGCATGCCGACCATCGCGACCTCCTCGAAGCACTCGCGGGTGCGGGCGCGGAGGAAGGCGACGTCGTCGATCGCGGCGCCGATCTCCCGCGCGAAGCCCGGCGGCGGCGCCGGGCGCGCGGCGGGCTCGTCCCCGCGCGGCGCGAGCGGCCGCGCCGCCGCCGCAGCCGGCAGCGCGCCGGGCGCGGGCGCGCGCTGCTTCAGCGTCGCGACGGCGGCCTTGAGCTCGTCGAACGTCCTCGGCCGCGGGATCGGCGGCGGCGGCTTCGCCACGAGCTCGGCCGGGGGCGGCTCCGGGACCTTGAGCCTCGGCACGAGCGACGCGCGCCGGACCGCGTGCAGCCGCGGCCGATCGCGGCTCGCGAGGATCGGCGGCGGGTCGAGCGGCGCCGACGGCGGCGCGCCGGCGAGCCGCGCCTCGGCGTGCTCGAGCCAGCCGCGCGCGTCCCGGAGCAGCGCGCCCACTCTCGCGAGGCCCGCGTCGAGCCCCGCCGCCTCGCCGATCGGGACAGCGACGCTGTCAATTTCCACCATGGCAGCGCGCACGGCGCCCAGGCGGTCGGCGCGGCCGTCGAAGGCGTCGTAGATCGCGCCGACAGCGCGCTCCAGGGCGCGCGCGGGCCCGGTCAGGTCGATCACGGGCTCGGCGTCGTGCTCCAGCGACAGCGCGGCGCGGCGGAGCGCTGCGTGCCCGCGCTCGATCTGGTCGAGGGCGGGCGGGGCCATCCCGGCGGGCGCGGAGGGCTGCCCCTCCTGACCGCCGGGCGCGACGAAGGGCAGATAGGTGAAGGACACGCGCCATGGATACACCTGCGCCGAGGAGGCCCCAAGCTGCGCGCTGAGGTAGCCTGACCGCGCGATGAAGGATCCCGCGGAGGACCTCGAGGCTTACGCGACGCTGGCCGCCCAGCTTGCGGATCCGAGCGCCGATCGCGCGGCGCTCCTCGCCGCGCACGGGCTGGACGAGGAGCGCTGGGAGGCGCTCGACGACGCCTGGCAGGCGCGCCTCTCCGAGGCGGATGACGAGGACGGCGAGGACGTGGGGGTGCCGCCGCTGGTCGCCGCCTTCGCCGAGACGTTCGCCCGTGTCCAGCGCGCCCGCGCGAGGAGCGAGCTGTCGTTCGATCGCTTCCTCGAGGCGGCGCGCGCGATGAAGCGGGGCACCGACATGGCGACGGTGCTGAGCCGGCTGGACCTGACGCTCGACGACTACCTGAGCGCGCAGCAGCGGTGGACGGCGGCGATGCTGGAGGACGAGGAGCTGGTGGCGCGGTTTCAGCGGGCGATGAAGTAGAGGGACGGCCGCGCCGCGGGATCGGCCGGGGCCGCGCTGCGGCGCGGCGGCGGGTATGCTGGGGGAGGCATGGTGGAGAGCGAGGGGAACAGGCGATCGATCACGCTCGAGGAGCTCGCCGCGATCGCGGGGGCCCTGGAGGCGGGCGCGCCTCGGGACGAGGCGCTCGCCGGGGCGGGGCTCTCGGTCGAGGCGTGGGAGGCGGCGCGGGAGCGCTGGATGGCGAGGCTCGCCGCGCAGGCCGCGCGGGGGCAGCTTCGCCCGAGCCAGCGCTACCTGGAGCTCATCGCCGAGCAGAAGCGCCGCGCCCATGTGAAGCAGCGGGAGGCGCGCAGGAAGCCGGAGGGGCCGATGCCGGTGGCGCCCGAGGCGCACCTCCCGGCGCTGGGGGGTGCACACCCGGACGGGGCGACCCCGGTGGCCGCCGCGGGCGTGAGCGACGAGGAGGCTGCGCGCTCGCCGTGGGCGAGATCGAGCGCGGTCGCGCCGCCGGCGCGACCGCCCGTGGATCGGTCGCCGCTGCCTGCGGCCACGCCGCCGCCGCTGCCCGCGGCCACGCCGTCGCCGCTGCCCGCGGCCACGCCGACACCTCGGGCCTCGCCGATCCCGGAGCCGCCGCCAACCGCGCCGCGAGCCTTCGTGACGCTCCTCGACATGCGCGCTGTCCCGCTCCAGGACGCGCTGCCTTTCGCCCGGAAGGTCCCTGGACGTCCGGCCGACAGCGCATTGCCCTTCGCGCGAGGGGCCCCTGTACCTCCGACCGACAACGCCCTTCCCTTCTCGCGCCCGAGCCCCTCGCCCCCGGCCGACAAGGCTTTGCCCTTCTCTCGCCCCGTCGCTCCTCCGGCGGCCGACAGCGCATTGCCCTTCTCTCGCCCCGTCGCTCCTCCGGCGGCCGACAACGCATTGCCTTTCTCGCGCCCGAACCCTGCTCCCACGGCCGACAAGGCGCTGCCGTTCTCTCACCCGAGCCCTTCGCCTCCCTCCGACAACGCCCTTCCGTTCTCGCGCCCGAGCCCTTCGCCTCCCGCCGACAACGCCCTTCCCTTCGCCCGCCCTGCCGCTTCTCCCGCACCACGGGCCTCCAGCAGGGACGAGGCCGTGCCACGGCCGCCCCCGCTCCCGAGCGGGAGCTGGGCGTTGCCGTTCCAGCAGCCGAGCTCCGGCGACGGGCCGCTGGCCAGCACGTCGCTCTCGCGGTCCGCCGCAGGGGCGCGCCCCGAGGTGGATGCGGAGATGAAGCGGCGCGTGGAGCGCATCTCGCTCGCCCAGTACGCGCGCATCTGCGCCGACGTGCGGGAGCACCCAGCGCACGTCCACGAGATCCAGGGTCATTACGGGCTCGACCCGCAGAGCTGGACCGCGCTCCACGCGATGTGGCACGAGCGCTTCCAGTCCGATCCGGCGCTCAAGGCGCGATGGCAAGCGCTCGTCGAGCAGAGCGCGCGACGCTGAGCCCAGCCCCGAGGGCCCGCCCGGCGCGCGGCGTCAGTTCAGCCGGAGCAGCCGCCCCACGATCCGGAACAGCCCCCGCGACGCGGCGCTGATGCGGCTGCCCACCACCTCGATGTCGCCGTCCTCGCGGATGCGGACCGCGCCACGGCCCGAGCGCAGGAGCAGCTCCTGCTCGCCCTCGATCGTGATCGTCTCCGCCTTGAGGTGGAGCGCCTTCGGCCGCTGCGTCGCGAGCGCCCCGACGATGAGCGGCAGCGCGCCGTCGCAGAGCTCGACGAGCACGGCGTCGCCGCGGGCGCGCGCGTCGGCGATCACCTCGGGGTCGACCTCGGGCGCGACCTCGGCCTCGATGGGCCCGTCCACGCCCCGCACGAGGATCTGCGCCGCCCGGCCGGCGATCGAGGCGACACGCGCGGTCCGCATCGCGGCGCCGAGCGGCTGCGCCTGCCGCGCCGGGAGCGGCGCCGCCGCCGGCGCGGCGGGCTCGGCCAGCACGTCGTCCAGGGTCACGCGCGGGGCGTCGGACGCCTCCTCGGCCCCGGCGTCGGCCTCCAGCTCCTCCACCGCGGGCGGCGCGCCGGCCTGCGCGGAACCACCGTCGAAAGGAGCCGCCATCAGACCTCCGAGACCTTCTTCGGGAGCTGGATCTTCGGGGCCAGGAAGGCCACGAGCGGCGAGGTGATCGTGACGCCCCCGCCGTCGATCACCACCTCGCTGGCGCCGCACTTGAAGACGATGGCCCCCTTCGCCTCCACCTTGTGGAACGCCCCGATGAACGTCGCAGGCCCCACGGCCTGCACGACGTGCGACCCCTTGAGCTTGTCGACGACCGCGCCGCCCACCATCGCGGTGCGCGAGCCCGTGACCGTCTCGCTCTCGCCCGCGCTGCTGAGCACGACAAGCCCCGTCGCCTTCTCGTTCTTCGAGCCGGTGACGGTCTCCGAATAGCTGCCGAACGCGACCTGCACCGTCGCCGCGCCGACGTCGATCGTCTTCTTGCCGGTCACGTTGTTGTCGATGGCCTGGACCGCGCCGAGGACCTTCATCGACCCGACGTCCTCCTTGTGCGTGCCCGCGACCTTCGCTGTCGAGTGCCCGGGCCCCTTCTCGCGGTCGGTCGCGTCGACGCCGTCGACGTTGCCCTCCGGCCCGGCGGCGTTCGCCATCGACTGGCCGCCGCCGCCGCCCGAGTCCATGCCGAGCGCGGAGGCGAGCGCCTCCGGCTGGACGAAGATCCCGCCGGCGAGCGCGTTGTGCGCCGCGTTCGAGGCGATCGCCGCGAGCATGTTCGGAGGGCCGCCAGCACCACCGCCGCCGCCAGCACCGCCGCCGCCGCCAGCGCCAGCGCCACCGCGACCTCCCCCGCCCATCGAGGCGGCGAGCTGGCTCGCGCCGGGGATGCCCGACGCGCCCGCGATCATCCCGGGCATGCGGCTCATGTCGCCGCCGGCGACGGCCCCCATCGCGCCGGCGACCCCCTGCACCTGCTGCGTGAGCCCGTTGATCGGCGCCATCACCTGGTTGATCGCGCCGTCGACCTGCCCCTGGATCGCCGAGATCGCGTTGTTCGCCATCACGCTCGCGAACTGCACGGCCGCCTGCGCGGCGAGCGCGAGCATCGCCTCGAGCGGGTTGCCGTCCATCTCGAACTGGTTCCCGCCCACCGTGGTCGTCGCGTTGCCCTTCACCGTGAGCGCCGACACCGCGTTCACCTCGAGGGTGCGGTTGCCGCCCACGCTGATCGTCTGATCGGCGCCCACCGTGTTCGACGAGCCCTTCGTGATCTTCGTCGTCTGGTTGCCGCCGACCTCGAGCGACGCGTTGTTCCCGATCACCGTGGTCTCGTTGTTGCCGATGTTCTTCTTGGCGTTGTTCGCGGCGGCCGTCTTCATGTCGTGCTGGGCGTGCATCATGATCTCCTCGGCGCCCGCCTTGTCCTCGAAGCGGACCTCGTTGGTGCCGCCGCCGCCCGGCGTGCTCGCGGTCCGGATCGCCGTGCGCGTCTTGCCCTCGGGCAGCGCGTACGGCGGCATGAAGACGCCGTTGTAGAGGCGGCCCGTGACGATCGGGCGGTCCGGGTTCCCCTCGAGGAACTCGACGATCACCTCCCAGTCGATGCGGGGGAGCATCATCGAGCCCGAGGTCTGGAGCTGCGCGACGCGCATCCAGCACGAGGCCTTGTCGTCGACAGCGTCGCTCCGGTCCCAGTGGAACTTGACCTTGCACCGGCCGTGCTCGTCGGTGTGGATCGCCTCGGGCTGCGAGCCGGCCGGCGCCACCACCGTCGCTGTCTGCGGCCCCTCGATGACAGGGATCGGGGTGATGCGCCGCGGCCGGTACTTCACGTCGGCGGGCACGAGGCGCGCACGCGCCCTGGAGCGCGGCGCGGCGCCCTCGCCGTCCTCCTCGTGGACGAAGGTGTGCGTCACCGAGAACAGGAAGTACTCGCCGTCGAGCTCACCGGCGTCCGTGATCGTGAGCTTGTGGCCGACCGCGAGGCGCGGGCACACGGCGTCGATGTCGATCGTGCGCCGCTCGACCTGCTCCTCCTCCAGCCGGATCTTCGCGAGCCGCTCGCCCTCGCTCGGCTCGAAGTAGCCGCCCGGGTAGTCGTACCGCTCGAGCTCGGTCCGCTCGCTCGACGCCGCGGTCACCGTGAGGTCGAGCTTCGGTCGCTTGAAGTCGAAGTCGCGGAGGACGAACTTGCCGGAGCGCACCCGCTCCTGCTCGCGGATCGCGTAGATCGCGTCGCGCTCGTCGGCCGCGCTCAGGCCGGTGCGCCGACGGAACGGCAGCGCGGGATCGCCGGAGATCGGCCCGGCGACGGTGCTGTCGTCGTCGAAGACGAGGAGCTCCCCCTCGGCGTCCACCTCGACGAAGCTGTAGATGCCCTCGTGCTCCATGAGCCGCGAGATGAACGCGAGCGCGCTCTCCTGGTACTGCACGCAGTACTCGCGCTTCGGACAGTCGCCGCTGAGCCGCCACTCGACCCGGGAGACCCCGTGCTCCTCGAGGACCTGCGCGACGATCTCCTTGGCGCTCATCTCCTGGAAGATGCGGGAGTCGACGCTGCGCGCGAGCAGCGCGAGCGAGGAGACGACGCGCACCGCGTAGCGCGCGCCGAGGATATCCATGCCGAGCTCGGTCGAGCCGATCGAGGTCGCGGCCTCCACCATCCCGGCGATGAGGCGCGGCTCCTCGCCCGACGCGCCGAAGGAGAGCACCGCCCCCTTCCCGATCATCGCGTCGAGCTCCTGGTACGTGTAGAGGACGACCTCGACGTCGAGCACGAGCGGCCTGCCCGCCTCGTGGATCGACTCGAAGCGGAGCACCCGGGCCGCCGGGACATCCTCGATCGTGAAGTGCGCTACGGTCTGGCGTGCCACGTTCGCCTCCTGCTCCTCAGTTGTCGAGTACCAGCGCGGCTGTGTCCGCGACGTCGCCGTCGAGCTTCGCGGACAGGCCGAGGATCGCGACGCTCGCGGGCGTCAGCGAGACGATCGACGCGCCCATGACGAGCGTGAGCGCGCCGGTCGCCTCGAAGACGACGTTGTTCGCCTTGACGATGTGCGCGCCGCCGGCGAGCTCGGTGTAGGCGCCGAGCGAGCTCTCCACGCGATCGCCGTTGGCGACGTTGACGATCGCGCCGCCGACCTTCACGTTCATCGATCCGCCGACCTCGACGCCGCGCCCGGACTTGACCGCGATCACCTTCGCGCCGGTGGCCGTCTCGCTCCGGTCGCCCTGGACCGTCACCGTGCGGTGCCCCAGCGCGAGCTCGACCAGCGCCGCGCCGACCTCGTGCTTGAAGCCGGCCAGGGTCGCGTCCGTGACCGAGCCGACAACGAGATCGATCTGGTTGCCGGAGACGGTGAGCGCGCTGTCGCCGGTGACGTCGCGCTTGTGATCGCCGCCGACCTTCATGTCGCGGTTGCCGCCGATCGCGAGCGTGTGGTCGCCGCCGATGTCGTCCACGTGGAAGGTCTCGATCTTCATCGCCTGGTTGCCGGAGACCGAGATCTTCTGGTTGGCGCCGACGCTGCTCGTCATGCTGTTCGTGACGTTCGTCGACTGATCCGCGCCGATCTTCTTCGCGTGGTTGTTGCCGATCGACTCGGTCGCGTTGTTCTTCACCTCGGTGGACATGTCCTTCGAGGCGTTGATGAACATCTCCTCGGCGCCCTTCGCGTCCGACATCCTGAGCTCGTTGGAGCTGCCCCCGCCCGGCGTCGTCGCTGTCTGGAGGGAGCTCTTGCCGGCCTCCTTCGGCAGCGCGTAGGGAGGCGGCGTGAGCGCGTTGTACATGCGGCCCAGCACGAAGGGCCGGTCGGCGTCGCCCTCGAGGTGGCGCACCGTGACCTCCCAGCCGACGCGCGGCAGCAGCATCGAGCCCCCGGTCGGCACCTGGCTCGTGCGGATCCAGCGGCTCGACGTGTCGTCCTTCTTTCCGGAGCGATCCCAGTGGAAGGAGACCTTCACCTGGCCGCTCGCGTCCGTGTGGATCTCCTGCCCCGAGGGCCCGGTCGTGATCGCCGTCTGCGCGCCCGGGACGACCTGCTCGCGGGCGCGCCGCGGCGGCCTGTAGCGCGTCGTCCCGGTGGGCACGCCCCAGAACTCGCAGGCCATGCGGAGGTCGCGCGCGCCGTCGCCGTCGCCCGCGCCCGCGCGGCCCGCGATCTCGAAGTTCCGCGGGCGGCTGCCGGCGATGCGCGAGCGGACCACGAGGTACTCCTGGTTGAGCGGGTCGTACGGGTGGCCCTCCACCGAGAAGCGCCGGCCCGGGAGCAGCGCGAGCGAGCCGCTCTCGCCGCGCACGACGTCGCGCCCGGCCTGCACCGCGTCGAGCAGCACCTTCGCGAGCCGCTCCGCCGCGCTCACGTCGGCTGTGCGCGCGGGGTACTCGTAGATCTCGAGCTCGTGCGACCCGGGATCGCTCCCCTCGGCCGACGCCTCCAGCTTGAGCGAGGGCTTCTCGGGGTTGTAATCGCGGACGAACACCTTGTCGCTCCGCACCGAGACCTCCCGGGAGAGGCGGACGACGCGATCCGCGAAGCCGTCGACGCCGAAGTCCTGGAAGAACGGGAGCGTCGTCGCGCCCTCGATGTCCTCGAGGCCGGTCGGCGAGTCGCTGAAGACGAGCACGTCCTGATCGTTCTTCACGTGGATCGCGAAGTAGATCCCCTCCTCGGCGAGGAGGCGGTGGATGAAATCGAGGTCCCGCTCCCGGTACTGGACGGTGTAGACGCGCGCCGGGTGGGGCTCGGCCAGGCGCCAGTCCTGCTGGCCCGCGGGCACGCCCGCGCCCTCGAGCACCTCCTTCACGATGTCGACAGCGCTCTTCTCCTGGAAGATCCGGCAGTCGGCGCGCTGCCCGAGGTTCCAGAGCGCCGGCGCGACCTCGATCCGCAGCGTGGGCACGTCGTCGCTGTCGGGCAGGAGCTCGGCGACAACGATGGTGCCCGCGAAGGCGCGGGTCTGCGTGTCGTCGCTGCGCGTGAGCGTGAACACCGCGCGCTTGTCGAGGACGTCCTTCGGCCGCGGCAGCGCCGCCTCGTCGTCGAGCAGGTCGCACTCGAGGCGGGTGAGCTCCGAGAGCTGCTCGGTGAGCTCGAAGCGCAGCACCCGGTAGACCTTGCCCTCCACGCTGACGGAGGGGATCGCGAGGATATGATGTTCAGCCACTCTTCACCTCACTGGCGCCCGCGGACCTCACGATCCGAGCTTCATCGACGCGCCCATCTTGACGACGAGGGCGCCCTTCACCGCGATCTTGGTCCCCTTGATCACGACGGGTCCGCCGCCGAGCTTGAGCTCGCTGCCGCCGCCCTTGAACGAGCCGACGGCGCCGAGGAGCGTGATGAGCGGCGCCTGGACGACCAGATCGCCGTTCAGCTTCTGGTAATGGAGGCCGCCCACCAGGTTGGTGACGCCCGTCGCCACCTGAGAGATCGAGCCCTTGGTCAGGTGGAGCTCGGCCGCGAGGGAGGTCTGGTCCTTGTTGGCGGAGATCTGCTCTCCGTGGCTGCCGTTGATGATCTGCGCCTTCACGGCGCCGACCGTCTCCGCCATCCCGCCGAGGACGTTATCGTTGATCGAGGCGAGGCTGCCGGCGATCTGCACCGCGCCGACCTTGCGGCTCATGTCGCCGGTGATCGACTGCTCGATGCCGTTCGATATCGTGATCTGATTCCCGCTCACCGTATACGAGCGGTTGCCGGTGACCTTCTCGACGTGATTGCTGATCGCGTTGGTCGTGTCGTTGCCGCCGATCGAGATGCTCTGGTTGCCCGTGATCTTGTGGGAGAGCACCGCGCCGACGTCGAGCGATTGGTTCCCGGCCACGGTGATCGACTCGTCGACCTTGACCGAGCGGGAGCCGTTCACGCTGATGTGGTTCTCCTCGTTGACCGCGACCTCATCGACCTTGTCGTTCCTGACGGTGACGTTGAGGTCCTTCTGGGCGTGGACGCCGAAGCCCTGGCTCCCGGAGCTGTCGGACATGCCGACCTCGTTATGGCCGCCGGCGCCCGGCGACGACATGCTCTTGAGAGAGCCGGACGCCTTGGCGGCGGGGAGCGATTGCGGCGGCGTCTTCTCCGCGTTGTAGGTGCGCCCGAGGGCGAGCGGCCGGTCCGGGTCGCCGTCGAGGAAGGCGACGGAGACCTCCCAGCCGACGCGGGGGAGGATCATCGAGCCGCCCATCGCGAGCTGCGAGACGCGCAGCCAGCAGCTCGCTGTGTGGTCCTGCTGGCCCTGCCGGTCCCAGAAGAAGCGCACCTTGATGCGGCCGTAGTTGTCGACGTGGATCGCCTGCTCCTGGGTGCTCGACCCCGTGACGACCGCCGTCTGGATGCCGCGGATGCGCGGCCGGCGCGCGCGGCGCTCGGCCGCGAAGGGCGCGCCCTTGGGGATGCCGCGGAAGTGGTTCTCGACGTCGTAGTTCGTCTCTCCCCCGGTGAGCGTCTGGTTGCCGCGCGAGACCAGCCGGGTGACAACGAACTCGCCGTTGAGGCACGGCTCGGCGGCGCCCTCGACGAGGAACGGCTCGCCCACCTTGAGGCCCGCCGCGCGGCTCTCGCCCTCGCACACGTCGGCGTCGGCGGAGAGCTCGCGCATGCGGGCGTCGGCGCGGCGCGCGCCCACGCTCCCCTTGGTGAAGCCGCCGGGGTACTCGAAATAGGGCAGCTCGATGGCCTCCTTGCGGGGCAGCGCGGACTCCGGCTTCACGGCGGGCTTCTCGAAATCGTGGTCCCGCAGGTGCACGCTGCTCGTGCGCAGGGCGCGCGTCCTCGTGAGCTTCGCGAGCGGCTGGCTGCCGGGGAGGCCGCCCTGCGCCATGCGGAAGATCACCGGCGTCCCCTCCTCGACCTCGAACGAGGAGGGATCGTCGGTGATGATCATCGTGTGTCCGGAGACCTCGTGCCGGAAGTAGTAGAAGAGGCCGTTGTCCTCGAGCAGGCGTGAGACGAAGTTGAGGTGCGACTCGCGGTACTGGACGATGAACTCCCGCGCCTCGTATTCCTTCGCGTTTCGCCACTCGACCTTGTCGCCGAAGCCCGCCTCCTCGAAGACGGTCTGCACCACCTGGACGATGCTCTTCTCCTGGAAGATGCGGCACCCCTCGCGGTGCGCGAGCGCCGCGAGCGCCGGCCGCAGGCGGACGTCGAACTGGCGCCCTTCGCCCGCGACGCGGGCGAAGCCGGCGCGGTCGACGACGCCGTCGAACAGCCGCTGCGCGCCGGAGGTGTCGATGACCCGCAGGCAAAGGCGGCTGCGCAGGCAATCCTCGACCCGGAAGGCGGTGTCCAGCGTCGAGAAGCGCACGTCGACCGCGTACGGGGTGGAGACCCCCTCGACGGCCTCGAATCGGGTGACGGCGATGTCCGCGGGGAGGTTGTCGCCCTCGAGGGAGAAGGTGGCGAAGGTGGCGGCCATTCGGGGCATGGTAGGCGATCGGCGGGCGGCGCCAAGCCCCGCGGACGCGGCGGAAACGGCATGGCAGCGGAATTTCGACGGGCGTGGGAGCCGAATTTTGCGGAGCTCACGGCGGGCGACGGAATGCTGCGCGTGCCCGCGCCACCGTCGGAATGGCGCCGCAATCGCCGCCGGAGCGCGGCAGGGGGCTCGCCGTACCGGCGTCAGCCCGGCGCGACGACGACCATGGCCGCGCGCTCCCCGCCGTCGCTGCCGGCGAGGGAGACGGCGCAGGGGTGCGGCGCGAAGCCGCGCGTGAACGCCTCGGACGCGATGCTGAGGTGCAGCGGCATGGCGGCGGCGCCGAGGTGGCCTATCCGCTGCGCGGGGCTCTCCACCTGCTGCGGATCGCAGAAGAGCTGCTGCGTGCGCACCGAGGCGGCCTGGAGCTCGAAATGGCGGAAGGTCTCGAAGGTGAGATCGGTGAGCATCCAGCCGGCGCGCAGCCCGCGGTCGGACAGGGGCGCGAGCGCTGTGCGGAGCGCGGCGGTGAGGCCCGAGGCCTGGAACGCCGACTCGTCGTTGTCCGGGCGGGCCCGCTCGTGCGCGGTGGCGAGGCCGACGATCTGCCCCTGGTCGCGGAGCTGGGCGCGGCGCGCGACGTCGGGGCGCATGAGGACCACGAAGGCCGCGCACTCGCCGGGGATCAGCGCGTCGAGGTTGTCCGGCCGGAAGATCCGGCCCGCGGCGTCGAGCGCGGCGATGCGCGCGGGATCGTAGTCGGTGTGCACGCCGCCGAGCAGCGCCGCGTCGATCGCGCCGCGGGCGAGCGCGTCGCACAGCTCCGGCAGCAGGAACCCCGGACCGGCCGGGCCGCGCGTGGCGACCTTGACCGAGATCCCGGGCGCGGGCGCCTCCGCGCGCGCGGCGAGCTCGGCGGCGAGCCGCTGCGCCGGGACCTCGCCCCCGGGCTGCCGCTGCCCGAGGTGCTCGTCCAGGCACAGGGCCATCTGCATCCGCAGCCCGCGCGCGGCGGGGCCGAGCTTCTCGAGCGCCTCGCCGAGCGCGCGGGCCCCGAGCAGGGCGGCGCGCGACGCGCCGGTGGCGAGCGGATCGAGCGTGGGGAGAAAGCACATCGTGACCGGCTCCCCCTTCGCGTCGAGGAGCGGCGCCTCGCGCATCGCGGCCGCGGCGGCGCGGTGCGAGAAGGCGGTGTCGATCGACCGCAGCCCGACGGGCGTGACCGCGCCCGCGGCGACCAGGACGGCGAGGGGCCTCACGCGCGCCCCCGCTCGCGCACGACGACGCGCGCGTCCTTCATCCGCCGGGGCGCCTTGACGTGCGCGCGCCAGACCATCTCCACGGCCACCGGCTTCTGCGGGCCGGTGGCGTAGAGGTCGACGAGCACCGTGTCGAGGTGGGGCGCGAACGCGGCCGGCGGGCGATCCTTCACCTGGAACTCGATCTCCACCTGCACCCTCGGGAGCTCGAAGCTGAGCGCCCCGTCGGGCGTGAGGTTGAGCACCCGCACCGGCTCGCCGCCCGCGAGCGGCGGATCCGCGATCAGGCCGGGCGAGGCGCACAGGTTGTAGCGGTGGTCGAAGTCCTCGGGCAGGAGCGGCGCGCGGAGCTCCTGCCACGTCCGATCGTACGTCCCCGCGTACCTGCGGCGCGGCTCCCAGTGCCGGCCGATGGGCCCGATCCCGGCGGGCGGCGGCGCGGACTTCGCGGTCCGGATCGGGAATGACGGGTCCTCGATGTTCGGCGCCGGCTGGTGGGTGAGCGAGGCGGGGGCGCGCGTGACGCCCATGCCGATCGGGTTGCGCGGCTCCTCGAGGATCGCCGCGGGATCCTCGTCGTCCATGCCGCCCCAGGCGTGGTCGTAGCGCATGTCGATCTCCTCGATCGGCCCCGGCGCGGTGAGCGCGGCGCCCTTGTCCACCCAGAGCCGCCTGCCGAACACGACAAGCGACTTCTTGAGCGGGCCGACCTCGACGCGCACGTCGAACGAGGGCGCCGGCTTGCCGCTCGGCGCATACGCCCTGGCCACGAAGATCACGTCGGTGGCCGGCTTGAACAGGCAGATGTCGGCCGGGTAGGCGACGCTCTCGGGCTTCTCCTTTTCCCACGGCAGGTCGGCGAACCGGATCGCGCGCGTGCGCTCGGGCGGCGCGAGCTCGAAGCCGCCGTCCTCCTGGAGCTCGAAGCTCGCCTTCACGATCGTGACCAGCTTCTCGCCGTCCCGATCGACGAGGAGCTGCGGGTGCGCGGCGAAATCCGTCTTGTTGTCGAGCGGCGGCTGGTCCATCGCGGGCGCATTATCGACAAGATCGGGGGAGATGTCTCTCCGGCCGGCGCGATCACGACGCCCGCGCCATGTCCGCGGCGTAGGCGTCGAGGCCGTGGCCGCGCAGCACCGCCTCGACGAGCGCGATCGGCTCGGCGCAGGCGGGGTCGCCGTCCGCGCCCGCCTCGGCGCAGATCAGCGGCAGCGCCCGGGCCACGACGAGCCGCGCCGCGCGATCGCGCAGCGCGAGCGAGAGCGGCAGCGCGCCGAGCAGGCGGTGGCCGTGGAGCGCCGCGCGCAGGTAGAAGCGCTCGCGATCAGGGGCGCGCGGGGGCGACAGGAGCAGCGCGGCGAGCAGGTCGGGGTCGGCCAGGGCGAAGGTCGCGGCGGCGATCCACTGCGTGGCCCTCCGGGCGAGGTCCCGCTCGCTCCGCCAGGCGGCGTCCCCGCGCGCCCGCCGCGCGGCCCGCCGGTGGAGCGCGGCGAGCCAGGGCCCGAGCGCCGATGGATCCAGCGGGTCGGGCCGCTCGAAGCGCGCGACGGCGTCGCCCGTGAGGCCCTCGGCCTCGACGGCGGCGGCGAGCGAGAAGAGGCCCGCGGCGACGTCGGGCGGCGGCGTCGCCGCGGCGAGGCGGCGCGACCACGCGACGAGCTCGGCCCGGGGGGCGGCCGCGCCGGGCGCCACCTCGGCGCTGTCAGGGAGCGCCGCGACGTCGAGGCGCTCGTCGAGATCGCCCCGCGCGCGCAGCCGCGGGTCGACGAGCGGCGCGCCGCCGGGGCGGCCCACGCTGGCCAGCACGCAGGCGCACTCCACGGAGACCGAGATCCGGATCGACTCGCCGTCGTCGATGAAGCTGGCCGGGAACGTGCGGCACCCGAGCGGCTTCGCCTCGGGCCCGCCGGCCGCGTGGAGCGAGCAGCGCGCCGCGCCGCCCTCGCCCTCCAGGTAGGCGCACCGGCCGTCCCGCATCGCGACCACGGACGCCGCGCACGGCCACGTCCCGCGGTCCGGCGTGAAGGCGCGCTCGTGCCGCGCGCCGCCGCTCAGCACCTCGGGCCGCAGCGCCCGCGCCCGCGCGGCCTCCTCGGGATCGAAGAGGATCGAGGCGTAGATGCGGCAGCAGCTCCCGCTGCCGTCGCAGTGCAGGCTGAAGTCGGGGAGCACCTCGAGCGGGCGCTCGCGGGGGTCGCGCGCCGGCAGCGCGGGGGCCGCGAGCGCCGCGGACGCCGAGGGCGCCGCGTCCTCGCCGGCGTCCTCGGCCCCGAGCAGGCCCGCGGCGTGGAGCTGCGCGAAGAAGGCCTGCGCCGCGGGCACGCGCGCGGGCGCGCCCTCGCGGGCGGCCGCGATCACGATGCCCTCGACGTCGCGGGTGCCGTCGGCCGCGGAGAGCAGGCCCCACTCGCGCGGGCCGAGCTGGAGCAGCTCGCCGGTGCGGAGGTCGTGCAGGATGATGCGCTCCTCCTCGCCGACCAGGTGGCGCCGCGCGAGCACGTGGGCGGCGAGGCGGGGGCGCGCCGGCAGCGCGTTCGGGCTCACCCGCACACGCTATCCGACGGCCGCGACCGGGCGCCATCGAATCGACGCGCTCCGGCCGTGCCCCGCCCGCGCCCCGCCTGCCGCGGGTGCGGCGGCCGCGACGCCGCGCTCAGCGCCGCGACGGCGCGCTCAGCGCACGCACTTCACCCACGCTTCCGTGAAGTAGTTCCACTTGCCGCTGGCGCCGGCGTTGAACCCGGTGAAGCCATCGTCGAAATTCAGCGCCCACGCCGCCGGAGCGCTCCTCGCGGCCTCGTGCGAGCCCCAGTACCAGTCGTTGCTGCGGGCGCCGTACTGCGTGTCGGGGAACATCGCCCGGTTGATCGACGGCGCCACCTGCGCTTCGTCGACCAGGGTCGCCAGCTCCCGGATGCTCGGCAAGCGCCAGGCGCGATCGTTGAGGCCGAGCGTCTCGCAATAGCCCGCCGCGTCGGCCCAGCGCAACGTCGTCGGCGAATAGCCCTGCTGCCAGATCAGCCCGGTGTAGTTATCCATCACCTCTCCGGGCGACACGACGGTGTACTGATCGGGCGGCGCCACGGCCGGGCTGCTCGGCGCCTCCCCCTCGCCATTGCCTCGCACGCAGCGCAGGCTCGCCGCCGTCGCCTTGGAGTAGGCGTTGCTGACGATCCCGTCGCTCATGTTGAACGCCCAGGCATAGTCGCGGCCGGCCCCGGCGCCGGCCTGCCGGATCGTGAGGATCCAGTCGGACGACGTCTTGTGAAAGCCCCCCCGCGCGCCCGGGAATGCGGCCGTGTCGATGGCCGGGCTCCGGGTGAAGTCCACGATCGACGTCATCTCGATGCGCGTGGGAAGGCGCCAGTCGGAGTGCCCGCCGAGCGTCAGGTCCTCGCAATAGCGGATCGCCTGGTCCCATGTGTACGCCTCGGAAGGAGGGCTCTGCTGCCATTCGAGGCACGTGACATTGTCGCGCACAACGCCCCCTCCGACATCGGTGGTGCTCGCCGGGTTGGGCAGGCCGCTGCCCGCGGGGTTCGGCATCGGCCAGCACGCCCATTTGTGCGTGCCGCAGGCGGCGGCCCGGCTGCAGGTGTCGGGCGCTCCGGCGCCGCCGCTTCCGGCGCCTCCCTCTCCGGGCGATCCACCGTCGCCCGTCGCGCCGCCGCTCGAGGCGGTCCCCGCGCCGCCGGCCCCGCCGCTGCCGGTGGTCCCGGTGCTCCCCGCGTCGCCGGCCCCGGCGCCCGTCCCGGGGGCTCCCCCTGTCGCGAGCGCGCCGCCCGTCCCCGACGCGGCGCTCTCGGTGATCGCGTCGCCACGATCGCCCGCATCCACGCTCCCGCCGGTGTCCCCCGCGGTGGAGCAGGCCGCTGCCGCGAGCGCCAGGCCGAGCGCCATTCCCCTGCGGGCGCACGCGGCCGTGGTGGACGTCGCCAGGGTCGCGCGAAGGACCCACCGATTGCTTCGATTCACAGGCACCTCCATCAAGTCAAGCTGGTGCCGCGTCGCCGAGGCTTGTGGATCATGAGAGAGAATGAACCACAGAGGCACAGAGGGCACAGAGGGAAGAAAAGAGAGAGAGAAAAATTCTCTATCCTCTGTGCCCTCTGTGCCCTCTGTGGTTCAAATTCTTCCCCATCACGGTATCAGGCACAAACATCGGGGGCGCGGCAAGGGCACACAAGATAAACCAATTCGAACCGCATCAACCTATCACACGATGCGCAACGAACGTCAATGTGCGCACCGGAAGAAGGATTCATTTCGCAATGTCATCGATCGCGCCTCAACAGCTCTGCGCTGCGCGGGGTCGCAGAACTGGCGCGCTTTCCGCAGGCGCACCGACCCGGCGTTGTCGACAGGACGAGCGCGCGTTCTCGTGCGCCGCCAATTCTTTGACCAGCCGACAAAGCGCGGGCGGATCGAGCTCCTGGTGATTGGGAACGAGGGGATCGAGCAACCTGGTCAAGAACGGTAGGAATCTCTCGCGCCTCGCGCCCTCCGGGCCCCCTTTCGCTCGCTCCGTCCCGGCGCCATGAAGCGCGCATGTCGTTGTCCACCAAGAAGACGTCTATCGGCGGCTCCAGCAACAGCAGGCCGAAGAACAAGAACAAGCGGCATCACTGGAAGCGCTACCGCGGCCAGGGCAAGTCACATCACGGCTAATCGCTCCGGCGAGCGCAGCCGGCCGCACGCCCGACGAGCGCGGCGGCCGCGGCGACGCCGCGCGCGCGCAGCGTCGCCCGGGGGAGGCGCGCGTCCATCGGCGGGGACACGAACGCCTCCAGCCAGGCGTCGGCCGGGGGGCGCGCCAGCACGCCGCCGAGGTCGAACAGCGCGAGATCCGGGACCCCGGCGGCCACCGCGACAGCGACGTCCTCGCGCAGCTCGTCGGGCGACCGGTAGACCGGCTCGTCGCCGAGCGCGCCCGTGCCGACCGCGCCGAGCGAGACGCCCGCCCTCGATCCGAAACGCCGCACCGCGGCGCGGCACCCCGAGGCGAGCAGCGCGACAGCGTCCGCCCGGCCGAGCGCGCCCCGCGAGTAGCCCTCCAGCAGCGACGTGTAGAGCATCGCGCCGACGCGCCCCCACGGCGGCGCCGATACGGGCGTCCCGAGGAGGCGCTCCCAGCCGCGCGACGGCCCGTCGGCCAGGACGAGCGGCACGATCGCCGCCGACGTCGCCACACCGCGCGCGTGCAGCGCCGCGGCCACCCCGGCATAGGCGCGCTCCGCGTCGCGCCACAGCGGGCCCACGCCCGCTCCAGCGCGGCCGCCGCAAAGCAGCTCGAGCGCGCCGCGGCCGCCCGCGAGCGCCCGGCGCACGTGCTCGATCGGCGGCTCGAGATCGAACACGACCTCCGCCGCGGCGAGGCCGCGAGCGTCGAGCACCTCGAGCAGCCGCGCGACGAACGCGCCGAACGCCGCCGCGTTGCCCGCGCTCGCCCAGCGCCCGGCCTCGTCCTCGATCATCGGCCACACAGCGACCGCCACCCCGGCGTCCGCGCACGCCGCCGCGAGATCCGGCAGCCCGGCCGCCGTCTCCGGCCGCACGGCGACCGAGAGCTCCAGGCCGTGGCGCCGCAGCAGCGCGAGCGTCCGCGGGGCGCGCACCACCTCGAGCGGCAAGAGCTCGCTCCAGATCCGCCGCCGATTCCTTCCGGAGCCCGGGTCGCCCCCGCTACACTCGCGCGTCATGAAGATCCTCTATGGCGTCGTCGGCGAAGGGATGGGGCACGCCATGCGCTCGCGCGTCGTGATCGAACACCTGCTCGCGCAGGGGCACGAGCTCGAGATCATGGCGTCGGGCCGGGCGACCGACTTCCTGTCGAAGCGCTTCGCGGGGGTGAACCGCATCCACGGGCTCCACATGATCTACGAGGAGAACCGGGTCCGGCGCGGCAAGACGCTCTGGTCCAACGTGCTCTCCGGCGCGACGGGCATTCCGAGGAACATCGCCGCGTACTTCGAGCTCATCAAGGACTTTCGCCCCGAGCTCACCGTCAGCGACTTCGAGTCGTGGACGTACCTCTACGCCAAGCTCCACCGGCTGCCGATCGTCTCGGTCGACAACATGCAGATCATCAACCGGTGCACGCACGGCCCGGAGATCCTCGCCGGCCACGAGGCCGACTTCCAGATCACGCGCGCGTTCGTGAAGAGCAAGCTGCCGTTCTGCAAACACTACGTCATCGCCACGTTCTTCCGCCCCCCGGTCCGCAAGCAGGACACCACGCTGGTGCCGCCGATCCTCCGCCCCGAGATCATCACGGCGAACCGCCGCCGCGGGGAGCACCTGCTCGTCTACCAGACCGCCGAGGGGAACGACGCGCTCTCGGAGACGCTCGCCAGGACCGGGCTCGAGTGCCGCATCTACGGGATGCGCCGGGACATCCAGGAGGAGCAGGTCGAGGGGAACCTGCGCTACCGCCCCTTCAGCGAGGCGGGCTTCATCGACGATCTCGCCTCGTGCCGCGCCGTCATCGCCGGCGGCGGGTTCACGCTGATGGGCGAGGCCGTCTACCTGCGCAAGCCGATGCTCGCCGTCCCCCTCGGGCGGCAGTTCGAGCAGGTGCTCAACGCCCGCTACCTCGAGCGCGAGGGGTTCGGCCGCGCCGCCGGCTCGCTGGACGACCCGGCGGTCATCCTGGATTTCGTGAAGGCCATCCCCGCCTGCGAGGAGAAGCTCGCGGGCTACTCCCAGGACGGCAACCGGCAGCTCTTCGAGGTGATGGACGGCCTGCTCGATCGCGCGGCCGCCGGCGTGCTCTGAGCCTGGCGCGCTACCGCGCGTTGCGGGTCTTCGCGCCCTGGCGCTGGCTCCACGACGCGGCCGCTGTCTCCTCGATCCGGATGAGCACGGCGGTGATGTTGTCGCGGCCACCGTTCTCGTTGGCGCAGTCGATGAGCTTGCAGCACGCGTCGGCGAGCACGGCGTTGTCCTCGATGATGCGCGCGATCTCGCCATCGTCGACGAGCCCGTGCAGGCCGTCGGAGCAGAGGAGGAAGACGTCGCCGGGCTCGACGCGCTCGGCGCGCAGGTCGACGTCGACGCTGGGGCCGATGCCGAGCGCGCGCGTGATCACGTTGCGGGGCAGGTACGCGAGGTCGCTCTCGGTGAGATCGGGCCGCTCGAGCAGCGCGTCCGCGATGAGCGAGTGATCCCGGGTGAGCTGCGCGAACCCGCCCCGGCGCAGCAGGTAGCAGCGGCTGTCGCCCGCGTGCGCGACGTAGAACTTCCGCTCGCGCGGCGCGAACGCCGCGGCGACGACCGTGGTGCCCATCCCGCGGTAGAACCGGGAATCGTCGGCGTGCGCGAAGATGCGTGCGTTCGCGTACGTCACGGCGGCGCGCAGCCGGTCGCCGGTGGACGCCTTGCGGCGCTTGCCGTTCGCCTCGCGAAAGTAGCCCGCGATGGCGCTCGCGGCGATCCGGCTCGCGACCTCGCCGGCCTCGTGGCCGCCCATGCCATCCGCCACGACGTAGACGTTGAACTCGGGGAGCAGGATGTATCGGTCCTCGTTGTGGACCCGCTCCCTGCCGACGTCCGATAGCCCTGCCGCGATGGCGCGCATTCGCCCCGAGTCTAGACGACGCTTGGCCCCCCAGGGAACTGGGTTAATCTCCCCCGCCATGCCCGACCTGGCGATCGACAACCCCTATACCCTCGAAGAAGCCGCCCGCCGGCCCCTCGCCGATGAGACTGAGGTCGACCGGCTCCTCGACGCCGCGACCGCCGCCGCGCGGAGCTTCGCGCGCACCCCGCTCGCCGAGCGCGCCGCCCTGTGCCTGCGCGCTGTCGAGCGCATCGAGGCCAGCGCGCCGTCGATCGCCGCCGACATCACCCGGATGATGGGCAAGCCGCTGCGCCAATCCCGCAATGAAATTGCGGGCATGGCCAAGCGAGCTCGGCACATGATCTCGATCGCCGAGGCCTCGCTCGCCGACGTGGTCCTCCCCGAGCAGCAGGGGACGGAGCGGCGCATCGTGCGCGCCCCGCTCGGTGTGGTCTTCAACCTCCCTGCCTGGAACTATCCGCTCCTCACCGCGGTGAACGTGGTCATCCCCGCGGTGCTCTCGGGCAATGTGGTGCTGCTGAAGCATTCGCCCCGCTCGCCGCTCTGCGGGGAGCACTTCGCGACGGCGTTCGCCGAGGCCGGCGCGCCCCCCGGCGTTGTGCAGGCCTTCCACTGCGACCACCCCACGTCCGAGCGCATCGCCTCGGACCCGCGCGTCAACTACGTCGGATTCACCGGTTCCGTCGAAGGCGGACGCAGGATCTACGCGGCGACGTCGAAGAAGGTCGCTGTCGACGCCGGCCTGGAGCTCGGCGGCAAGGACGGCGCGTACGTCGCGGCGGACGCGGACCTCGAGAAGGCGGTGGACGGGATCGTCGACGGCGCCTGCTACAACGCAGGACAGAGCTGCTGCGCTGTCGAGCGAGCGTATGTCCACCGCGATCTCTATCCCGCCTTCGTGGAAGCCGCGCTCGAGCTGATGAAGCGTTACGTCCTCGGCGACCCCACGGACGAGCGCACCAACCTGGGGCCGATGGCGCAGCCGCACGCGCCGGCGTTCCTGGAGGCGCAGGTGAAGCAGGCGCTCTCGCGGGGGGCGCGGGCGCTCTGCGGCGGGCGGGCGACGCAGGTCGACGGGCGCGGCCGCTTCTTCGAGCCGACGCTCCTCGTCGACACGGCGCCCGATCTCGACGTGATGCGCATCGAGTCGTTCGGGCCGGTGCTGCCGATCGTGCCCGTCTCGTCCGACGAGGAGGCGCTCGCGCTGATGAACGACAGCGATCTCGGGCTCACCGCGTCGATCTGGACGCGCGACAGGGAGCGCGCGGCGCGGCTCGCGGCCGAGCTCGAGGTCGGCACGGTCTTCATGAACCAGTGCGACACGCTGGATCCCGCGCTCCCGTGGACGGGCACGAAGAACACCGGCAAGGGCGCGACGCTCTCGGCGCTCGGGTTCCTCCACCTGACCCGGCCGAAGTCGATCAACTTCAAGCTCGGCTGACGGGATGGAAACGGAGAGAAGAGGACCGCAAGGGCGCAAGAGACGAAGGAGAGAAGGGGAAGAGATCGATGGAGAGGAAAGGCGCCGTCGCGCCGGAGCTCCTTCCCCTCCCCTCCTCTCTTCTCTCCCTGACGCCTTCGCGGTCCTCTTCTTCTCCTCAGTCCGACCGGCTCGCCCCGGGAGGCGCCTGCGCGAGCCCCTCGCCGAGCACGTCGAGGACGGCCGCGGTGAGCTCCATGGCGCCCTCGCGCGGCAGGTGGCCGTCGAGGAACATGCGCGCCAGCCCGTAGGCAAGCGCCCGGCCGGCGACCTCCGTGACGATGGGGTCTGTGGGGCGCAGCTCGCCGCGCGCCCGCGCCTCCTCGAGCATCGCCTGCAGCCGCGATCGCGCCTCGTCCTCGGCGGCCAGGAGCTCGCGCGCGCCCTCCGGGTCGGCGCGGAAGGCAGGGCCGTTCAGGAGCTCGAAGAGCGCGGGGTGCTCCAGGGCGAAGCGGACCGAGGCGAGCCCGAGCGCCCGGAAGCGCAGCAGCGGGGACGAAGCGGCCGCGATCTCCGCCGCCGAGGCGAGCTCGAACCGCTCGATGCCGGCGAGGGCGACCGCGCGGAGGAAGTCCTCGCGCGAGGGGAAGTGGCGGAAGGGCGCCGCCGGAGACACGCCGGCCCGCCGCGCGGCCTCCCGCAGCCGGACCGCCTCGACGCCGCCCTCCTCCAGGAGCGCCAGCCCCGCGTCCACGAGGGCGCGCTTGAGGTCCCCATGATGGTAGCCGCGCGCCGGGCGCCTCGAGGACGCCCGCCGGGCTGGCGACTTCCTGGGGGTCGCCGCCTCCGCAGGCGGATCCTCGGCGCGCTTTCGACCCGGAGGCATGCCGCGCTTTCCCGGCGACAGGCGGCGGCGTCAAGGGAAAGACCGGCGATCCGCCGCGATCCGCCGCGATCCGCGGGGTTCCGGGCGCCGCGCGCGGCGCGACGAGGATCCGGCTTGCGCGAATGTGATCGATGATTACACAGGCGGAGAGCAAATGTGATCACCGATCACATCGGCCGCCCGGAGGTCCCCATGTCCATCGCCCTGTCTGCCACCGTCCCCGACGCCGCCCTCGAGGCCGCCTTCGCCGGCGCGCGCGGCGCCTCCCCGGAGGCTGCGCGCGCGGAGCGCGGGTTCGATCACCTGACCGACATCGAGGCCGAGTACGGCTTCACGCCGCTCTCCGTCGAGGGAGCGCTGCCCGAAGGGCTCGAGGGCACGCTCTTTCGCGTGGGCCCTGCCCGCGCCACCCTGTTCGGCGTCGCCGTGGCGCACCCGTTCGAGGCGGACGGGGGCGTGCTCGCCGTGCGGATGGTGGGCGGACGGGCAGAGGGCGCGCACCGACTGGTGCGCAGCCAAGGCCTCCTGCAGGAGCTCGCGGCCGGCCGGCGCCTCCACGGCTCGACGCTGCCGTGGCCCACGCGCCTGCTCCGCGCGCTGAGGGGCAGCAAGGGCAAGAACGTCGCGAACACGAGCCCCTTCGTGGCCGGCGGGCGCCTGTTCGCGCTGATGGAGGCGGGCAGGCCGACGGAGCTCGATCCCGCGACCCTCGACACGCTGGGCGAGAGCGATCTCGGCGGCGTCGTCGGCCCCACCTTCTCGGCGCACCCGCGCCGGGTGGCCGCCCGGAAGACCAGCTACAACTTCGGCGTCCGCTACGGGCGCAGGCCGCACCTCGACCTCTACGCGGTCGACGACGAGGGCCGCGCGCGGGCGCTCGGCGCGGTGCCGCTGCAGGCGCCGGTGATGCTCCACGACTTCTGCGCGACCCGGAGGCACCTCGTGTTCTTCGTCTCGCCCGCTGTCATCCGGACAGCGCGCGCGCTCCTGCAGTGGGGGAGCTTCGACTCCTGGGTGCGCTTCGAGCCGCGCCGTGGCACCGAGGTGATCGTCGTCGACATCGACGACGTCTCCCGCGTGCGCCGCTTCAGCGTCGAGCCGTTCTTCCAGTGGCACTTCGCGAACGCCCACGACGACGGCGAAGACCTCGTCGTCGACCTCGTCCGCTACCCGGGGCTCGACACGCTCGGCGTCATCGGCAAGGACCCGGACAGGCCCGAGAGCGCGTCGATCGAGGGCGGCGTGCTCGTGCGCCACCGCGTGCGCGCGGCGCGCGAGCAGCTCGTCGCGGAGGATCTCGGCGGCGTCATGGGCGAGTTCCCGCGCTGCGACCCGCGGGTCGAGGGGGACCGGCACGGCGTTGTCTTCCTCGCCACGGCGAGGCAGGACGAGGACCGGCACGGCAACGGCATCGCCCGCGTCGAGCTCGGCACGGGCGCTGTCACCCGGGCGCAGCTCGCGCCGCACGAGCTGCCCTCGGAGCCTGTGTTCGTGCCGCGCTCGCCCGGCGCGGCCGAGGGAGACGGCCACGTGCTCGCCCTGATCACCGACGTGAAGGCCAGGAAGAGCGCCGTCCACGTCTGGGACGCGGCGCACCTCGACGACGCGCCGCTGGCGCGGATGCTCCTGCCCCACGCCTCGCCGCAGACGTTTCACGGGACGTTCCTGCCGCGGGAGCGCTGAAGGACGGAGGCCGCGCTACGTCGCCGGCGCCTCCACCTCGATCCGCTTCCTCGCGACCGGCCGCGGCGCGACGTCGTTCAGGACCACGCCGAGGATGCGGCGCTCGCCGAGCTGCTCGGCGGCCCGCGTGAGCGAGGACGCGCGCGTCATCGAGGCGCGCGCGACAAGGAGGATGCCGTCGGAGGCGTCCTCGATGACGTTGGCGTCGCCCGAGCCGAGGACCGGCGGGCCGTCGATCACCACGTAGTCGTAGTAGCGCCGGAGCGTGCGCAGCGCGGCCTCGAAGTGGACCGAGTGGAGCGCCTCGGGGTAGCCCGCCTCGATCGACGGCTCCGCGAGCACCGAGAGCGACGGGCTGACGGCGACGACGCCGAGCGGGCGGACCTGACCCGCCATGCGCCGCCGGAGCTGCCCCGAGAAGCCCGCGTGCGCGGGCAGGCGCAGGCCGAGGAGCGCCGCGACCCGGGGGCGCGCGAGGTGGCCCTCGACGAGCAGGACGCGCGCGCGCTCGGCCTCGGCCAGCGTCATCGCGAGCCGGGTCGCGAGCGCCGTCTTGCCCTCGGCCCGGCCGGGGCTCACCACAGCGACGGCGAGCGGCTCGCCCCCGCGCCGCTGATCGAGCCGGTGCCGGAGGACCCGGAGCGCCGCGAGCGCCGCCGCGGGCGTGCCGCGGAGCAGCTCGAAGACGCCGTACCCCTCGGGGTCGACGTCGGCGCCGAGGATCTCCACCTCGGGCTCGCCGAACGCGGCGCTGGGCGCGTACGAGAGGGGGCGCGCGCCCACGCAGGCGAGCGCGGGCGCGCTCCAGGACGACTCGGGGAGGACGTCGGCGCCGTCGAGATCGAGGTGGTCGGGGAGCGCGTCTTCCGGGGCGAGATCGGGCGAGGCCGCGTCCGGATCCGGGGGCGCGTGGGGCGGCTCCGTGATGTGCGGGGGCGCGATGGACGGCCCGTCGGCGTATCCGGGCGCGCTCGACGGCTCGGGGCCGTACGCGGAGACGATCGCGCGCTCGCGGAGCGGGGGGCGCGCCGGGAGCTCCGGCATCGCGGCCAGCAGGGCGGGGCCGCCGAGCGCGTGGATGTCGCCGCCGTCGTAGAGCGTGTCGTTGAGCAGCACGCGGGCCCCGGCGACGCCGAGCGCGAAGAAGAACGTCACCGCGGCGCCCGCGAAGAGGACGCGGCCCCGCCCGCGATCGGGGCGGCTCGGCAGGTAGGCCGGGTCGAGGATGTCGAGCTCGGTCTCGCTCTTGTCCTCGGCGGCGTCCGCGGACAGGTTCGCGGCGCGCTCGTTGGCCTGCACCGTCTTCAGGTACTCGCGCGCCCGCTCGAGATCGAGGCGGAGCCGGTGCCACTCGGTCTCGAGCTCGATGACGCGCTCCTCGGCGCCCTGGTCGGGCTCACCCGACCCGCGCAGGGCCTCGCCGCCCGACGCGCTCCCCACCGGCGCGCGCGCGGCGCGCCGGGCCTCGCCGCCGACGTCCGCCCTGCCGCCGCCGGCGCGCGCGCGCAGGCCCCCGATCTGCCGGAGCAGCGCGCTCCGCTCCGCCTCGAGCGCCGCGCGCCGCGGCGGCGTGAGCGCGCGCGCCTCGTCGCGCGACACCTCGGTGAGGCCCGCGCGCACGAGGCCGAGCGCGCTCTCGGCGGCCGCGAGCTGGCCCTTGGCCGCCTCGACGCGGCGCTTCGCGGCGATGGCGTCCGGGTGGAGCGGGGTCACTGTCGTGAGCTTCTCGGCGAGCGCCGCCTCGGCCGACGCGACCGCCGTGGCCGCCGCGTCGCGGGCCCGCTGCGCCTCGACGACGCTGTGGGGCAACGGCTGCCCCGACGCCGCCGACGGCGACCGCCCGGCCCCGAGCAGCGCGTCGACCCGGGCGAGCTGCCTCTCGAGCGCGGCGAGCTGCGGATCGGCGGGGCGAGCGGGCTGCGCTGGCGCGACCCGCCCAGCGGCCGGCGCGGGGGCGCCGGGCGGGCCGAGCGTCTGGGGCGCGGGCGCGTACGGGGAGTCGTTGAGACCCCACTGGAACTGCGGATTCCTTGCGAGGAACGTCGCGAGCGCGCGGCTCGCCTCCTCGACCTTGGCGCTCGCGTCGCCGAGCTCCTCCCGGAGGAAGTCGCGGGTCATCGTCGCCGCGCCGACGCTGGCGCGGCGGTAGTCCTCGATCAGGATCTGCGTGAGGCGGGCGGCGACCTGCTGCGCGACGTGCGGGTCGTCGTGGGTGAAGGAGATCACGTACGTATCGCTGCTCTGCGCGCGGAAGCCGACGTGGTCCTTCATCTCCTCGACGGCCTCGACCATCGAGCGGGCGGTCTTCTCCGGGTAGAGCCCGAATTCCTCGATGACGTCGGCGAGCGTCCCGCGCGCGGTGAGCGTGTCCTTGAGCTTCGGCCCGAGGCGCGCCGCGCGCGCGGCGCTGCTCTGGGGGTCGCGGCCGGTCTGGATCGTCTCGCGGTAGAGGAGGGTGGCCTCGCTCCGCCACACCCGCTTCGTCGTGAGCGCCAGGGCGAGCGAGATCGAGAGCCCGACAGCGATCATCGCGGCCACCCCGCGCCAGTACATCCGGACGCGGCCGAGGACGCTGATCGCGCGATCCAGGCGCTCGCGGGGTGTGCTCTCCGTGCTCAGGCTGGACATGATGTTCCTCGCCGCGTGGGCAGCGCGTCCGCCGCCGCGCGGCGCAGGGCGCGCGCGGCGGAGTTTCGCGCCCTCACGGCAAGTCGCGTGCTCGCGGGCGCGTCACCTGGGGACGCACTCACGTCGAGGAGACGGGGAGAGGCGATTCAGGGAGGCGAGGAGGACGAGCGCCGTGGACGTTGCGCATGCTGGGAGCGCGAGTTCCTTCGCGGACACGCGTCTGGGGACAGGCGATCATCGGGCCCTCCGTTCAACAGGGCCATGCTGTTCCAGTTCTGGGGCCCAGTTCCGGACTCGCCACGAGCGCGGCCGGTCCCCTCATCGTGCGTTGCAGGGCCGCCCCGGAGAGCGTGAAGCCGGCGCCGCTTGGCGCCGCCGCTGAACGGCAGTATCGCCGGGCAGACGCATGACCAATCCCCTTCCCTTGTCCCTGCTGCTCGTTCTTTCATCGGTCGGATGGCTGGCGAGCTGCAGCGACGGCGAGCCCGCCTCGCCGCCCGGCGACTCGACATCGAGCGGGGGTGCCGCCGTCGGCGGCGGCCAGGGCGCGGGAGGGGCGGCCACCGAGGCCGCCGGCGCGAGCGGCAGCAGCACCGGCGGCGTCGCCGCGGGGGGCGCGGGCAGCACGGGAAGCGGTGGGGTCACCGCGACGAGCTCGACGACCGGCGCCGGCGGCACGGGAGCTGTCGCGCCCGGGATCGTCAAGCGCGGCGAGGGGAAGCTCGCGGAGTCGGGGCTCACCGTGGTGTCCTATGGCGGCTACGTGAACGGCGAGTCGTTCCAGCAGGACGCGATCGTGTCCTTCAACGGCTACCAGTACACGGCCTTCTGGAACAGGAATCGCAACGTCGTCCTCGCGCGCCGCAAGCTGCCGGCCAGCCCGGGCGGGGCCGCCGGATCCTGGGAGAAGTTCGACTTCACCGACCACCGGCTGAGCGCCGACGACGCCCACAACACGATCTCTCTCGGCGTCGCGCCCGGCGACGGCACGCTGCACGTCGCGTTCGATCACCACGGCAGCACGCTGCATTACCGCCGCTCGGTCACGGGTCTCTTGACCGACCCGGAGGGCGCCGCCTGGGCCGCCGCGAGCTTCAGCGCCGTCTCGGGCGCGCTGGTCGGCTCGAACACCGTGCGGCTCGTCACCTACCCTCGGTTCGTCACCGAGCCGGGCGGGAACAAGCTGCTCTTCAGCGCCCGGATCGGCGAGAGCGGCAGCGGCGACGAGCACCTGTGGGAGTACGACGCCGCGACCCACGCCTGGACCTCGCTCGGCGAGTACATCGAGGGCACGGACGCCAGCATGAACGCCTACCTGCACGGCCTGGCGTACACGCGCGGCGGCTCGCGGCTGCACGCGGCGTGGTGCTGGCGAGACACGCCCGACGCGACGACGAACCACGACCTCCTGTACGTGTACAGCGACGATCACGGGCGCACCTGGACGAACAACGCGGGTGAGAAGGTCGCGACGACGGGCGCATCCTTCGTGACCCGGAGCACGACGGGGCTCTCCGTGTGGCCGATCGGCCAGAACCGGGGGCTCATCAACCAGGAGCACATGGCGGTCGACGCGAGCGGCCGGGTCCACGTGCTGCTCTCGCACCTGCCCGACGGGGAGGCCGACAACGCCAACTTCACGAGCGCCCGGTCGCGCAGCGAGTTCTTCCATTACGTGCGCGACACCGACGGGACGTGGGCGCGCCATGGGCTCGGCCTGCGGGTCATCGAGAACTTCCGGGGCAAGCTCGCGATCTCCTCCACCGAGAACGTCTACGCGATCCTCCCGGATCTGCGCATCGCCGGCGCATCGCCGAGCGACGGCTACGCGACGTGGACGCTCCTCGACGACACCGACGCGGGGCGGTTCTTCTCCGATCCGTTGATCGACGCCGCCCGGCTCGAGACATCGGACGAGCTCACTGTGTACTATCCCGAGCGGAGCTCCGTGAACATCTGGGGGCTGGAGTACGCGCTCCGGTGAGCCGCGCGAAGAGCGCGCCTGGGTGGCCCACGGTGGCCAGAGGGGCGCAGGGGGGTCAGCGGTCGAGCGTGCGCTCCCACCTCTGTAGATAGGCCTCGGCGGAGTTGTAGAGCGCTGTCGACGCCGCTTCGCCGCCGCGCGGGCCGGCCTGGGGGCCCAGCCCGTTCGTATCGGCGCGCGAGCCTCGACCCGGGTCGGGTCCGCGCCTTGACAGGAGCATGTCGAGAGCTATCGTCTAGATATATCTTTTAGACTATCGGATCGGGCGCCGCGGGCTGCCCGGATCCGCAGGGCCGGGGCGGTCCGCCCACGCGCGCGGCAACTGCGTGCTCGCCGACGTGGCGGTCCGCCGCCGAGCAAGAGAAGGAGCTCACCTATGTTCTGGGGATGTGACCACCACCACCATGGCCACCACCATCACGCCGGCCCGCGAGGGCCGAGGGGTGGTCCGTTCGGGAGAGGTCGGGCCGGCCTCGGCGGCGGGCCGCCCGGCTGGTGGGGCGACTGGTTCGGAGGACCGCCGCTCCGGGCCGACCGCGGCGGCGTGCGCTACCTCGTCCTCGACGTTCTCGCCGAGCGAGCGCGCCACGGCTACGAGGTCATCCAGGCCATCGAACAGCGCAGCGGCGACGCCTACAGGCCGAGCCCCGGCGTCATCTATCCGACGCTGCAGATGCTCGAGGAGCTCGGGCACGCGCGCGTCAACGAGGCCGACGGGCGCAAGGTCTACGAGATCACCGACGCCGGGCGCGAGGACCTCAAGGCGAACCGCGAGTACGTCGACGAGTTCTACGAGCGCTTCGCCGAGACCTCGTGGGAGCGCTTCGCCGAGGACTTCGGCGACGTCATGAAGCGCGTCGGCTCGCTCATGAAGCTGCTGCGCCACGCCATGCGCCGCGGGCGCCTCACGCCGGCCGTGCTCGCGCGCACCGTGAAGATCCTCGACAAGGCCGCCGCCGACATCGAGGAGCTGCTCGACGAAGATCCGGAGAAGCGCGCCGGCCGGCGGCCTTGATCACGCGCTCGCCGTCACAGCCGCTGCGAGTAGTACTCGATGATGAGCTGAACCTCGATCGGGAACGGGATGCTCGTCTCGTCCGGCAGGCTGTTCACGCGCGCCTGCCGGGCGTCCTTGTCGACCGCGAGCCACGAGGGAGCTTCCATGTCCGCCCTCGCGAGGCCGGCCACGACGGTCTGGTGGTCACGCCGCTGCTCCCGCACGCTCACCGTCTCTCCGGCGCGGACGCGGTAAGAGGCGATGTCCACGCGCTTTCCGTCGATGAGCACGTGCCCGTGGGTCACGAGCTGTCGCGCGGCCGGGATGGTGCGCGCGAAGCCCGCGCGGAAGATCACGTTGTCGAGCCGCCGCTCGAGCAGCTCGATGAGCTTCGCCCCGGCGGCCATCTTGCTCCTGCGCGCCTCGAGCATGAGCGTTCGAAGCTGCGTGTCGGTGAGGCCGTAGTTGAGCCGGATCTTCTGCTTCTCGCGGAGCCGCAGGGCGAACTCGCTGAGCTTCTTGCGGGCCTGGCCGTGCTGCCCGGGGGGATAGGGCCGACGCTCGGTCTTCTTCGCCGACAGCCCGGGGAGCTCGACCCCGAGCGCGCGCATGACCTTCACGCGAGGTCCTGTGTAACGGCTCATGTGGAGGCCCTCCCCGGAGACACGCGCGCGTCGCGAGGGCAGATCGCGGCGCCGTCCGGCGCCGGTGCGTCAACGGATTGCTGGATGTTCATCGAGATCCTTTGTCTTCTTTCCTGATCCTGTTCTCGAGGGTTCACACGCGCCGGAGATGGCGGAGGATGGGGAACTGGGATTTCCGAAGGAATCGCGCGAGCCCGTTCGTGGTCCGGACCCGGGCGCCGAGCGGCTCGGGGTAGTCGTCTTCGTCGAGGACCCGCAACCACGGGAACGTCTCGACGCCGCCCCCCTCTCGGTGGAGCTCGACGTGGCGCACGCCCCTGGCCGTGGAGGGACGAAGGCGGAGGCACGGGGTCGCGTCGAGCAGGAGCTCCACGCCTGTCGCGAGGCGCAGGGAGGCCTGGGTCAGGAAGGCGGAGATCCGCTCGGGGCCGAGCTGGGAGAAGAGGCCGAGGCCGAGGATCAACGTGGGCCAGCCGTGCGCCTCGGAGAGCTGATCGATCCAGTGGTCGCAGCCAGGGGACGCGGCGGCCAGCGCGTACCGCGGCGTCCGGGGGGCGCGCCGGAGCTTCCATGCGATCACGCGGGGAACGTCGATCTCGATCCAGTGGAGCTGGCCATTGTCGACGCGCGAGAAGCGAGTGCACGGCCCGGAGAAGAGCCCGATGGCCAGCCCGTCCGGGTGGCGGCGGAAGAAGTCGCGCACGACGTCGTCCACCAGGCGCGCGCGGGTCGCGAGCGGGCGGAGCTCCTGTTCCGTGAAGCCCGCGCGCTCGACGTCGAGCACGCGGGCGAGGCGGCGCGCTTCGTCGTCGTGGAACCCGAGGTCCGGGAACGCGTCGGCTGCGTAGGCGCACGCGGCGACGCCTGCGAGCTCGCGTCGAGCAAACGAGGGGGCTGCATCGATGTTGAAAGTCATTTTCATTTTCATGACAGATCCGTCTGTCTCTTGTCAAGCCGAAGAGCACGACCTCACCCAGGTTGACCGACGACCTCACCCAGGTTGACCGGCCACGCAGGTTGACCGACGACCTCACCCAGGTTGGCCAGCGGCGGCGATGACCTCACCCAGGTTGAGGTTGACCAGCGGTGTGCCCGCTCACCGGGCTGACACGCCAACCACGGTGAGCCCGCTCCCAGGCCGCTGCGCGACGCGCGCCAGCCGCGGTGAGGCCCGCTACCGCCCTCTCCCGGCGAGGGCGACCGCTCCGGGGCCTCGTTCGCCCCGCCGCTCGTTCGAGCGGCGCGTCGGGCGCGTCGGACCGGTCCAGCATGGCGCGCCCGCCGCCCTCATCGACGTTGCCATGGCCCGTAGCGCGCGGAGCTCGATATCGTCGGCGATGCGCTCTTCGAGGAAGCGCATCGGCGAGCCCGGCGTTCGCGCGCTCGCCCAGAGGAGCGCCGCTGCGTCCCTCGCCGGCGCTGTGGCCCGCGCGAGAGCCCAGCGCCCCGCGAGCTCCGAGACGCAGAGCCCCCGGTAGCCGGACGCCTCGTCGACCAGCGCGGCGTCGAGCGCGCGCGCAAGCCGGCGCGCCGCGCGGGCGTTCGTCAGCACGGCGTCGATGAGGACGCGCAACGCCTCGCCGGACGGCTCCTCCGCGACCGCACCGTCCTCCCTCCCGACCGCGGCGCTCACCAGGACGCCGATCTCCCCGCTCGAGAGCGCGAGCGCGACGATCAGCCGGAGGACGCGCGGCGAGCAGTGCCACGGGCCCAGGCCGGCGAGCCCGAGCGCGGCCCTCGCCCGCGGGAGCGAGCCCACGAGCGCGGCGTCGAGCTGCGGGCCGTCGCTCCCCCACCCCCGAAGAGCCGCGGCGCGAACGCGGCCGCTCGACGCCGACGCCGCCGGCCCCTTCACGAGCGCCTCCCCCCACCGCACGCCACCCCACGAGAGGCACGGCACCCAGCGCCGCGACGCTGTCGCTGCCGCCAGAAGGCATCGACGCCGTCCTCGACCCCCGCCAGCGTGCGCCCGAAATTGATAATGAACATCATTTTCAAAATGAACTTACGGCAGCGTGGAAGGAGGGGTCAAGAATTTTCGCGGCGGGGGCGACCCGTCCCGGGTTGGGGTCAGCCTCTCCGATCGCCGGGCCGCCGCATCACGGCCGCCAGGCGTACGGCGGCGCGACCGTCACCTCGGCCACGAACGAGACGCCGGTCCAGTCGCCGGGGACGAAGCCGTAGAATGTATTGCTCGACTTCGACGTGGCGACGAACTCGACATCTCCGAGCAGCCGCGCCGTCCCGGAGACGGACTGGCCGCCGCCGAACCAGCCGAGCGGATAGAACGTTGTCTGCACGACCGCCGAGCCGCTCACGTCGAAGTCGCGCGCCTGAATGCCCGCGCCGCCCTGCCCGACCAGGCTGAGCGCCCCGATCCGACCGCCGGAGATCGTCCCGTTGACGATGGTCGCGTGATCCTCGACGCGCACATCCCCGCTCACCTCACCGCCGAGGATCCGGGCGTAAGGGCCGACATAAACGCTCGACGGCGTGCCCGGGGGCGCGCAGCCGCCGCCGTTCGAATGCCTCACCGCGCCCGCCGGACACGCCTCGACCTGACCGTCCTGGAACCCGGCGGGCCAGGCCCCATCCACCTGCACCATGTACGGATAGCGATAGATCGAGGGGTACGCCGGCCCGTCGGACGGATTCGTCCAGACCAGCTTCTGGTATTCTGTCGGCGTCGCGACAACGACCAGATAGACGTTCTCGCCCGGGCTGACGCAGAAGCTCAGCGCGCCGTCGGCCCCTCGCTGCAGCGGGCTGTAGCGCGCCCTTGTCAGATCCGGATCCGTCGCCACCAGGCCCCAGCGCCACCCGGACTCTGCGTCGGCCTGCGTGACCCCCCGGAACTCCACCTGCACGCTGGTCGCGCCCGGCTCCGGGTGCAGGCGCACGACGTTGTACCCCCAGCGCTGCGGCGCCCAGTGGTACGGCGAGACGAAGCGGCGGTCCTGGGCCCAGTCCGCGTCGAGCGCCTCGAGCCGGGTGAGCCGCAGCCGCCGTTCCGTGCGGCCGCGCGAGGTGGGATCGGTCTCGATCGACCCGTACGCCTGGCGATACACGCTGGAACGATCGGCGCCGTCGGTCGGCGGCGGGTCCTTGTAATCCCAGGTGATGTTGTGCATCGCCCACTCGCCGAACAGATCGTTGAGCTGCTCGATGTCCCACCCCCGGCTCAGCATGAGCTTCTGCCACGGGTCGCGCTGGCCGCTCGGGGCCTCGAAGGCCCACATGTCATTGACGGCGCCATGGCAGTGCTTGTCCTTCAAGAACTCGAAGAACTGCCAGTTGCAGTAACGGTCGCGCGTGTTGCCGTAATAGAGGTGCGGCATGTTCGGCAGCATCTCCGAGCAGTGCACGTCGTCCCGCCAGATCTGGTGCGGCATCCAGTTCGCGTGGCTCTCGAAGATCCAGCAGCCGACGCCGCCGCACTCCGGGAATGCCTGGGTCGTCGACTGCACGCCGTGCATGAGCTCGTGAGCGAGCCCCCACCGATCCCGCGCGGCGCCGGGGCCGATCCACATCCCCATGTAGCTGATGCCGTTGCGGGTCCAGCCGCCTCCCCAGAGCGGGAAGTCGTTGTCGAAGTGGACAGCGGCCTTCCACTTGTCTGCCGAGCTGCAGTACGGCTCGGGGAAGAAGATCGGGCTGCCGAAGTAAGCGCTCCAGATGCCCTCGAGCGTCTCCGCCGCCGCTTCCGCCTGGCCCAGCGTGATGTCGGTGCCCTCTGGCCAGTAGATGGCGAAGTGCTCGGACTCGTGGCGCAGGGGCGCGCGCGTCTCGCCGCCGTCGCGCGGCGCCCTCCACGTGCCTGCCGTGCAGCTCTCCCGCGTGGCCTGACAGCTCGTCGCCCACGTCGTGCTCGTCGTGCCCTCCTGGCAGGCGCCTGGACCGCCGCCCGCGCCGCTCGCCGAGGCGCCCCCGCTCGCCGTCGTACCCGTCGCGCCTCCGCTGGAACCGGCGCCCGCGATCGCGCCGGCGCCTGCGGTCGCCCCCGCGCCGCCGCTGCCGGACGCGGACTCCACAGCACGCTGCTCCGAGGGCTGACCGCACGCAAGGAGGATCCCGGCGATCGCGAGCGCCGAGCCCTTCGCGAGCCGCTCCTCGAGCGACGCGCCCAGCCTGCGCCGAGCGCCCGCTCGCGCGCGGCTCGTCCAGGCGGACGTCTCGGGGACGGCACGACTGCGCAGCTCCGGTGTCCCATGAGCCCGTTCAAGCATGCTTGTATCCTCGCCCGGAGCTCGCTCGGCAGGCAAAGCAAATCAAGCCTTTGTGAGCCTCCGCTTCATCCACGGCGCGGAGAACAGGTCAGGGTGAAAGCCCTGGTTCATCCGCGCCACGACGACGGCGCCGAGAGGACGAGCCGGCACGACGGCTTAGCGCCCATCCCGCCGTACCCCTTGCGCTCGGAGCGGCCAGGAACCAGAGAGGACGGCACTGCCGTGCTCCAGTGCGCCGACAGGCAGGAGCTCCTCCGCGCAGCAGATCGAACAGACAGTCCGCATCGCGCGCGAGCTCGGCCGCGAGCTCGCGGACGGCAAGGACGCGCGCCGCATCGACAAGATCGGCGAGACGTACAGGAGCGTCGACGAGACGCTGGCGAAGCTCGGCCATGCGCCCAACCGACGGCGGGCGAGCGCGGTGTGCCGCTGCGCGTGGCGACCTCGCGCCGGGACGGGATCCGGGGGAATTTGATGGAACATGCAGTCCGCTTTCACCAGACCGGCGGGCCGGAGGTCCTGCGCTGGGAGGATGTCGACGTCGGCAGCCCGGGTCCCGGGGAAGCCCTGGTCCAGCACGTCGCCGTCGGGCTCAACTTCGCCGACGCCTACTTTCGTAGCGGGCTCTATCCCGTACAGCTCCCCAGCGGGATCGGGGTAGAGGCCGCCGGCGTGGTGAAGGCGGTCGGTGAAGGCGTCACGAACGTCGCGCCCGGGGACCGGGTGACGTACACCGGCTTCCTCGACACGCTCGGTGCGTACTGCACCGAGCGGATCCTGCGCGCGGCGCCGTTGATCCGGCTGCCGGACGGCATCAGCTACGAGACAGCCGCGGCGATGACCATGCGGGGACTCACGTCGGCCTACCTGATGCGCCGCATCTGGCCCCTCAAGGCAGGCGACAGCATCCTGCTGCATGCGGCGGCGGGCGGCGTGGGCCTGATCGTCTCGCAGTGGGCGAAGCTCCTCGGCCTCATGGTGATCGGCACGGTGTCGACCGACGCCAAGGGGGACATCGCTCGCGCCCACGGCTGCGATCACATCATCCATTCCGGACGCGAGGACGTGGCGAGGCGCGTGCGCGAGCTGACGGGCGAGGCCGGCGTGTCGGTCGTCTACGACGGCATCGGCAAGGACACGTTCGCTGGCTCGCTCGGCTCGCTGAAGCGGCGCGGGCTGCTCGTGTGCCTGGGCACGGCCTCAGGCCCGGTCCCACCGCTTGACTTGACGCAGCTCGCGGCCAAGGGATCGGTGTTCGTCACGCGCCCGGCGCTCGCGGACTACATCGCTGATCCAGCGGAGAAGCGCGAGCTCGCGGGCGAGCTGTTCGGCCACGTCGCCGCGGGGCGGATCCGGATCGAGATCCACCAGCGCTACAGGCTGGAGGACGCCGCGCAGGCGCACCGTGACCTCGAGGCGCGCAGGACGACCGGCTCCTCGATCTTCGTCGTGTAGCGCGTGAGCTCGACGGTACACCGTCGCGCCCACACCAGCGGAACCAGGAGGACCAGAATGACCAGCTCCGCACCCACCCGAACGGGCGCGGCCTGCGCGCCGACGCGCGGCCCCATCCAGGTCGAGCCGCTCACCTGCACCATCGGCGCCGAGCTCCGCGGCGTCAGCCTGGCCGACGCCGCGCGCGACCACGCGCTCTTTGCCGAGATCAGGGCGCTCCTGTTGAAGCACCGGGTGCTGTTCCTGCGCGACCAGGACGTCACCCGCGCCGACCACGTCGCGTTCGCGCGACGCTTCGGCGACCTCGAAGACCACCCCGTGGCCGCCAGCGATCCCGATCATCCGGGTCTGGTTCGCATCTACAAGGACCTGGACAGCCCGCCGGAGCACTACGAGAACGCGTACCACTGCGACGCGACCTGGCGCGAAGCGCCGCCGATGGGCTGCGTCTTGCGCTGCATCGCGACGCCGGAGGTCGGCGGCGACACCATCTGGGTCAACATGGTCGAGGCGTACAGCCGCCTGCCCGAGCACATCAAGCAGCAGATCGCCGGGCTGCGCGCCAGCCACAGCATCGAGGCCACCTTCGGTGCCGCCCTGCCGATATCGAAGCGCCGCGCGCTCAAGATCAGCTACCCCGACGCAGAGCACCCGGTGGTGCGCACCCATCCGGAGACCGGCGAAAAGGTCCTGTTCGTCAACAGCACGACCACACATTTCGTCAACTTCCACACGCCGGACAACGTGCGCGTCGGCCAGGACTTCGCGCCCGGGGCGAGCCAGCTTCTGAGCTACCTGATCAGCCAGGCGGCGATCCCCGAGTATCAGGTCCGCTTTCGCTGGAGGAAGAACAGCGTCGCGATCTGGGACAACCGCTGCACCCAGCACTACGCCGTCCAGGATTACTGGCCTGCGGTGCGCAAGATGGAGCGCGCCACGATCATCGGCGACCAGCCCTGCTGACAGCGTCTCCCCCGCTCCTCCCGGCTCACCGGGCCAGCGCCGGCTCCACCTCGATCGGCGCGGCGGGGCGTCACCGCGCGGCGCGCACAGACCGACAATCATCGCCCCGATGCCGCTCAGAGCTCCCATCTGGGATCGGACAGGCCCCCACGCCAGCTTCAGCGACGGAGAGACCGCACGCAGCGCCTGCCGCTACATGCGGTCGGAGAGCAGCAGGCCGAAGCTCGAGGCAAAGACCAGCCAGGCGGACGTCACCGCCCGGCTCGCTGGCGGCGCGGACGCCGGGCTATGCAGCCAGCAGCGCGCGCAGGGCGGGGCTGATGACATCCGCGATCGCGCAGCGGCGCGCGGCGGCCATGACGGCGTCGTCGGGGCGCCCGTGCGCGGCGAGGGCGGCAGCGGGGGCGTCCGCCGCCGCGGCGGCCGGCGGGGGCGCTGCCAGGGCCGCCTCGAAGGCCGCCGAGACGGCCTGGCGCACCGCGTCTCCGCCGGTCTGGAGCGCCCAGGCCACGAAGCGCCACGCGAGCTCGGCGTGCCGCGCCTCGTCCTCGGCGATCGCGGCGAGGGCGCTCCGGACCGCCGCGTCGGTGGCGTGCGCGAGCTGCTCGCTGGCCTGCACGGCGGCGAGCGTCTCGCCGACGCAGCCCTCGCGGACGGCGCGCGCCGCGAGCTCGGCGAGATCCGAGGTGACCTCGACGCGGCCCCCGAACGCGAACGGCGCCGGCTCGAGCGCCGCGCCGGCGTAGGCGCTCGCCAGCCCGAAGCAGAGCGCTGCGTGCCGCACCTCGTCGCGCGCTGCCTCGTGCGCGGCGTCGAGCATCTCGGCGGGGGCGCCGACCGCCATCATCTCCAGCGCGAACCGCGAGAACGAGGCGACCGAGGCGTGCTCGAGCAAGGCGTCGCGGAGCCACGCCTCGGCCAGCGCGGCGCGGGTCGCCGGCGTGAGCGGCGCGACGTCCGGACGCGCCGCGGCGGCCCCCCATGCGCCCGCCGCGCGCCGCTGCGCCAGCGCGGTGCGGGCGCGATCGCCCACGAGGAACGGGCGGCCCGAGCCGCCGCAGCTCGCGGCGAACTCGTAGCAGCACTGGCCGCCTCGCGGGACACCGCCGCCGAGGCTGCTGTACCAGCACCCGGCGGGAGGCCCGGGGACGTCCGGGTCCATGGGGTCGAGCGTAGGACATGCGCCCGTGTACACGCCGCCTGCGCCGCCGGAGCCGCCTGCGCCGCCGGAGCCCCCCGCGCCGCCCTGCCCTCCCTCGCCCAGGAGCTCTGGCGCGACACACACAGTTCCTTCCTCCGTCCACGAGACGCCGCCCGCCTGGACCGACGTGACGACCTCGGGATTGTACCCGCCTTGCGCTCCCTCACCGCCCATCCCTCCAGGCGCTCCCGAGCCATCGTCGCTGCGCCCGCCGCCGCCCTCGCCGGACGGGCGATCGTGGATGACGCTGGCGCTGCAGGCGGCGCCTCCAGCAGCCATGCCGAGCGTTGCTGTGGCGAGGATCGCGCGTGTCAGACGATGGGCGAACGCGCTTCGGAAGTGAGCCATGGAGGGGGGCGGGCTGGTCATGAAACCGCCTCGTAGCAGAAGATGTACCAGCGCGAGATCCGCAGGAATTCAGCGTCTCCGCGGCAAGGGACCCGGCACAGCCTGGCACAAAGTCTGTCTTCCTGGCACGCGGCCGCAGCGCTCCCGCGCCGCGTCGCCGAATGAATCAGACGGTGGCGCGGCCCGGCGCGCTCTCGAAGGAGAACACCCGCCAAGCATTCGGCTCGCCCGGACGCGTGGACTCTGTCGCAGCGCCCTTCGTGAAGTCCGCGATGACGCCGCTCCAGAACGCGAGAGCACCCCGGTTCCCTTCGGAGACGCGCACCGTCCACGTGCCGGGGAGACCGCTCCACAGCAGGAACGCTGCCCGACGACCCACACCGGAACGGCGGTATCCGCGGAGGACGAAGAACTCGGCGATATCGAGGACGTCCGGGTCCTCCGCCGCAGGTGAACCGCGCGTCGCCAAGACGAAGCCCGCGACGCGCCCGCCGCATCGGATGATGAAGGCAAACCGCCGATCCCGCTCGGACCCGTAGAGAGGGAGCCTGGGGTAGCCGAAGCGCCCGTCCGCCCCCAGCTCGATCCCGGGGAACAGATCGCTGAGATCGTGAATGTACAGCTCGAGAAGGTTGGACAGCAACAAGGCGTCGGACGAGGTCGCCGCATCGAGAGAAGCTGTCTGACCATCGCTCATATCCGACTCTTCGCCCCGACCAACGACGCACCGGATCTTTGCAGCAGCAACGCAACAGCGATTTACGCCGGAATGCGGGACACAACGCTTCGCGGTCACGTGGTGACGAGGCGCTGGATGCCCTGGACAACGGCCGCGGGCGGCGCTCCTCGGCTCAGCCGAGGAAGCCCCGCGCCCGGGCGATCGCCTCGATCGCCGGCCTCCGCCGCTCCATCTCCTCGACGTCCTTGACGGGGAGGAACCGGGCCGCGAGGCCGTCGCGCGGCACGCGCAGGAACCTGGCCGGGAGCCCGAAGGTGATCTCGTTCAGGATGCGCTCGAACTGGATCGCCTTGCGCTCGCCCACCTTCTTCTCGACCTCGACGTAGACCCAGTCCATCGCGAGCGCGCTGAGCGCCTCGGCGCTGGCCAGGAAGGTGTTGGTGTTGAAGACGGGCACGACCTTCGGGTCGAAGCTGGTCGGCAGCCGGAAGTCCTCCGCGATCACCGGGCGGCCGTTCCATCGCATCGGGCCGCCGCCCTTGTCGCCGCCCTTGTCGACCACCTCGACGGTGAGGGGCCCGCCGTGGCCGAGGTGCCAGCCGAGGATGACGGGATCCACCGTCGCGCCGAGGTTGTCGAGGTTGGCGATCCACACCGTCTTGCCGCCGCGGGCGATGAAGCGGCCGAGGATTCCGCTCTCCCGGAGCGCGTCCGGGAGGTCGCCGTGGCCGGTGGCGTAGACGCTCGGCTCGCCGTCCTCGTCGAGGAACAGCTCACCCTCCGGGGTCAGGCGCAGCGAGACGTGCTGCTCGAACGTGGCGCAGACATCGCCCTGCGCGTCGAGGCGCGGGCCGAGCGCCGCGCGGATCGGCTCGCTTGTCGCCTCGCTGGTCATCAGCCACAGCGGCACCGGGACGCCCGTCGTGCGCCGGAGGTGATCGCTCTCGGCGAGGCGCAGGTCGAGGAACGTCCGGCCGGGCAGCACCTCCACGAGCGCCTTGACCACGCCGCCCATGCGGGTGGCCATCCCGCCGGCGAGGACGCAGAGGGCGACCTCGCCGCGGCGGAGCGCGTCGAGGCCCGCCTCGCGGCAGCGGGCATGCTCGGGCGTGCCCTCGGCGGGCAGGCCGACGACATCGCCGGGCGCGGGCGGCTCGACCGTGCCCTGGAGGCGGTTGCGGGCGTCGCGGTCCTTGCCGATCGACGCAGCCCACCGGGCGACGCGGTCGGGGTCGAACCCGCGCGCCCGGAGGCGGGAGAGGAGAGGAGCAGGGAGCGCGGCGATCTGCTGAGCGAGGGAAGACACGGTATCTTCAAGAGCACGATGCGATGCGCGAGGCAACAGCATTGTGCGGCGGCTCGTGGAACGAGCGAGCCCTCCAGAGGCGCTGCTCCGCGGCGCGCGCGATGCGGCTCCGGGCAGGGCTGGATGGGTCGTAGGCTGATCCCTGAGGGGCATTCGGCGAGCCGAGATCCGGCTTCGCGGAGGAGCGAGCTCCACCGCTGGCTGGCTGGCGCCTCCACCGCGTCCGTGGCTGGCGGCGTCGGGCCCGTCGAGCCCTCTTGACGGCCGCGCGACGCACGCGAGAACCTGGCGGCCAGGGCGCCGCGGCGCGACGCGAGGGACGACGGCATGATGAACATCGCTTACGCCGTGATGGACGGGTATCAACAGCTCATCGACGCGCAGCGGGAGGTGGTGGACGAGAGCGAGGTGCTCCGGCGAGAGTTCGCGCGGCTCGACGCGGAGTTGACGGCGGTGAGGTGGAGAGATCCCGAGGTGGACTGGGCGCGCTTCGACGCGGTGCTCCCGAAGGCCTGCTGGGACTACGTCGAGCGGTCGACCGAGTTCTTTGCATGGCAGGATCGGCTTCGCGACATCGGAGCCCGCCTCGTGAACCCGGCGGAGCTCATCCGCTGGAACAGCGACAAGCGCTATCTCCTCGAGCTGCGTCGAGGCGGCGCGAGCGTCGCGCCGCTCCTGTACGTGGAGCGGGGCGAACATCGCGATCTCCGGGCCGAGCTCTCGTCGCTCGGATGGGGGGAGATCGTGCTCAAGCCCGCGATCTCCGCGGGCGCCTACAGGACGCTCCGCGCGAGCTCGCTGGACGCCGCGGGGGCGCTCGATCACGCCGAGACGATCCTGCGCGACTCGGGGCTCCTGATACAGCCGTTCTTCCCGGAGATCCCGCGCGACGGGGAACTGTCGCTCCTCTTCTTCGGCGGCGTGTTCAGCCATGGGCTCGTGAAGGTGCCTGTCCGCGGCGATTTCCGCACGCAAGCGAGGTTCGGCGCGACGGTGACAGCGAAGGATCCGCCGCCGGCGCTCCTCGATCAAGCAGCCGCGGTCCTCGACCTGCT
The DNA here is from genome assembly GCF_051519835.1 of Sorangium sp. So ce176. Taxonomy (NCBI): domain Bacteria; kingdom Pseudomonadati; phylum Myxococcota; order Polyangiales; family Polyangiaceae; genus Sorangium; species Sorangium sp. So ce176. The sequence goes on along the minus strand of NZ_CP150371.1, from coordinate 3,967,035 downwards.
GCCCGGGGAGGCGACCTATGCTCGGGTGGATGGATTCGTCCGCGAAGGACGGCTGCAGATCATCGAGGTGGAGCTCATCGAGCCGTACCTGTACCTGGAGCACGGCGGCCCCCTCGCGGCGCGCCGGTTCTGCGAGGCGATCCTCGCGGCGCTGCGCTGAGACGGGGAGCCTGCCGGCTCGCCGTCTCCCGGGGTGGCCCGCCGGGCGGCCCGGCCCGCGCTCACCCGAGGATCCGCAGAAGGATGTTGAGCGAGACGAGCACCGCGAACATCGCGCCGCACACCAGCGCGGCCTCCCTGGCGGACACGCGCACGGAGACACGGCTGTCCTCGGCCCGCGCGGCGCCGTACAGCGCGGCGGACGCGCCGATCACCATGTAGAGGACGTCCTTGTACGCCCACGACAGGAAGAAGATGCCGATCAGCGCGCCGCACAGGCTCACGAAGATCGCCGGCGCGAACCGCCTCGCCGCGGGGCCCACCTCGATGTCGCCGAGCCAGATCGCGAGGGGCACCTTGAGCGACGCATAGAGGACGAGCGCAAACAGGCACATCCCGAGCAGGCCCGTCTCGGCGGCGGCGAGCATGTACGAGTTGTGGGCCGTCAGGCCGAACGACGACTCGTCGCCGAACTGCCCTGCGCCGACGCCGATCCCCTTCGTGCGCCGGATCATCTCGAAGGCCTCGCGGAGCAGCGCCACGCGCTCCTCCGAGCTCTCGGTCGCCTCGTCGCCGCTCCGGCCGCCGATCAGGAGCATGGGCGGCCCGACGAAGCAGGCGGCGACGACGCCCAGGGTCCCGCTCCGCCGGATGAAGGTGAGCCCGAGGACCGCCAGGTACACGATGAGCCCCGAGCGCGAGCGCGACATGACGACCGTCGCGCCGATCGCCACGACGACGGCCGTCACGGGCAGCGCTCGCAGCGCCGAGGCGACGCGCGAGAGCAGCCGATCGGTGAGCAAGAGAGGCAGCGTCGGCGCGGCGCGCGCCCGGCGGGGAGGCGCGGGCGCGCGTGGGCCGGCGCCGGCGGGCGGCGCGCTGTCCGGCGGACGCGGGCGGCCGCCGCGCGGCTTGCGGGGCGCGCGCGGGGCGGCGCGCCGCTCCGCGAGCGCGATCGCGAGCGGGATCGACATGCCCGCCATCAACGAGAGCTCGTTCGGATCGGCGAGCGAGCCGCGGTAGCGGACGCGGCCGTCGATCGTCGACGTACCGAGCGGCCCGGGGCGCTCGCACCGGTAGTTGCCGTCGGGGACGGGCGGATCCTTGCGGCAGTCGAGGTTGGTGTCGCACGGGCGTCCATCCGGATCGAGCTCGCCTCTGCCCGCCCAGTCATCGGGCTCGGCGAGCATGCAGCCGTAGGGCTGGAACGCCTGCGTGATCGCGACCGCGGTGGTGAGGACGGCGCAGCCGACGAGCGTGATCGCGAGCGCGCGCAGCCCGCGCGGCGAGGCGGCGGCGAAGGCGACGGCGAGGAAGACGCCCGCGACGGTCGCGAGCTGCATGCCGCGCTCCTCGAGCGCGGCCGGGCGCTTGAGCGCGGTGGTCAGCGCCGCCCAGGCGAGGAACGCGATCGCATAGACGATCTGGGGGGCGAGCGCCGGCCTGAGCCGCCGCCACACGACGTCGAGGGCGACGCAGAGGAGGGTGAGCCCGAACGCCGCGTGCACGAGCGGAATCCCCGAGAGCTCGGGGATGAACTCCTGCGGCTTGATGATGACGAGCGCGCACAGCGCGCACACGACCCACGCTGCCATTGTGTGGCGCGCCGTGCGCCGCGCGCGGGCCGCCCGCGCCCCGCCCTCGTGACGGCCGCGGAGCGGCGCCCGGCGCAGGCGCGATGAGGCGCGGCGCGCATTCCCCCCTTCAGCGCGACGGATCTAGCACTGTGGGTCCGACCGGCACGCGGGAAGCGCGCCGGTGCGCGCGCGAGGAGCAGGCGCGAGGCGCGGCGGCGGGATCGGGGCTTGCTGTGCGCGGTGACGTCGACCCCGCTGTCGCGTCGATCACGTCAATCACGCCAATCACGTCGAGGAGGCTGGAAACCGCATGTGGTCTCGCTGTGTCCGGATTGCCCTTCTCTGCTCCGCGCTCGGGGTCCTCGTGGCGCTCTCGGGCTGCGGCGCGAGCGCGCCGCGGGTCGACTTCGAGGCGGAGCGCCGCGCCACGAGCGCCTATGCCGTCGGTCCGGGCGACGTGCTGGAGGTGCGCGCCTGGAAGAACGAGGCGCTGAGCCACCGCGTCACCGTGCGGCCCGACGGGTTCATCACGATCCCGCTCGTCGGCGACATCATGGCGTCGGGGCGCACCGTCATGGGGATCGCCGAGGAGATCGCGAATCAGGCGGCCAGGTTCTACCACGAGAAGCCGGTCGTGAGCGTGGAGGTGGCAGAGCTCCACAGCTACCGGGTCTACGTGATGGGCGAGGTGTCGCGTCCGGGCGAGTTCACGCCGAGGGCGCAGATCACCGTGCTCCAGGCGCTCGCCCTGGCGGGCGGGTTCACGCGCTTCGCCGATCCCGACGAGGTGGTGATCGTCCGGCGCGACGCGCACGGCGAGCGCCGGATTCCGTTCGTGTTCGAGGACGTCGTCGGCCAGGGCGACCTCCGCGGGGACCTGCCGCTGCAGACGAACGACACGGTGGTGGTGCCGTAGATCGGCGCCCGGCATTTTGGCATCCTGGGAGGATGCGCCCCGACGCCACGCTGCCGCTCCTCGCCGCGCTGGCGCTCGCGGTCGCGTGTGCCCCCTCCGGCCCGGGCAACGCGGCGCCTGCCGGCAAGGCCGCAGCGCCGCCTCCGGCCTCGCCGGCGCCCGCGGCCGGCGCGCCTCCTGCCCCGGGAGGCCCTGTGCCTACCAGCAGCGCCGCTGCCACGGCGGCACCGGCAGCGTCAGCGCGCGGCGCGCAGGTCGATGCCCCCTCCCCGGCCGCGCCCGAGCCGGCCCCCTCCATCACGGCCGACGAAGCCGAGGCGATCCTGTTCCCTGAGGACGCCGCCGCGCACCAGGCCGGCATCGACGCCTGCCGGCCCGGCCATGCCGGGGCCGCCGGCACGCCCTCGCCGGAACACGAGCGCGTCCGCTGTCTGCTCGCGCTCCGCTACCAGGGCGACGCGCAGGCCGCGGCGAGCGCTACCGCGCTCTTCGACGGGAACGGCAGCGTCGCCGGGCTGGAGCGGGAGCACCTGATGGACGGCGGCTACCGCGGCACGCTCCACCTCGTCCCGGAGCTGCCTGTGCGCGCGGAGCGCCGCCACCTCGAGTGGACGGCCGCGGCGATGGCCGACGTCGACGCTCTCGTCGCGGATCTCGCGGCCGCGGCCAGCTCACCCGTGCGCTATCGCCACCGCGCCCTCGCGCTGCGGTACTTCCGGTCCGTACGCGCGCGGACGCCCTCCGCCTACGCCACGGGCTGGACGGTCGCCTACAACCTGGCCGGCTCGCTCCACCGCTCCGCGGACGCGGTGCGGGAGACGCTCTTCCACGAGATCTTCCACCTGAACGACAGCGCGCACGGCGCGTGGTCGCAGGCAGCGCTCGCGCCGATCTACGACCGCATCGTCGCGCGCTGCGGGACGAGGATCTCGTGCCTCACGCCGTACGCGCCGAACGAGACGCTCGTGAAGGGGGGAACGTACTACGCGTTCCAGCCGGGCAACGGCGTGGGCGAGTACGCCGCCGAGCTCGCGATCCGCTACTACCGCGAGCAGCGGGCGGCGCTCCGCGGCGAGCGGCTCGGCGAGGCGCCGTTCAAGTGCGGCCCGCCGGAGAACGCGCGGGCGTGGTCGCTGCTCGCGGCCGAGTTCTTCGGGGGCGCGGATCGCGTGGCGCCCTGCCACGACGGCGCGCCTTCAGCCCCTCCGCCTCGGCCGGGCGCGGCGCGTTGACACGCCGCCACGGTCCGTGGCCCCCGCCCGCCCCCTAACCGAGGCGCTCCCGGATCCACCCCGCGATCAGCTCCGCCGCCGCCTGCCGGTGCCCGTGCAGGAAATGCGTCGCGCCACGCAGCTCCACATAGCTCCTGTCCGGCGCCGCGCTCGCCTCGAAGATCTCCCGCGCTTGCCGCCCCCGGATCTCCGTGTCCGCCGTCGCGTGCACGACAAGCGTCGGGATCGTCACCGCGCGCAGGCTGTCCGCGAGCCGCGCCCTCGACGACAGGCTCGACCACGTGGACAGCCACGCTCGCGCGGTCAGCGTCCGCGCCACGCCGCCGTATCCATGGTTCGCCAGAAACGGATCCGGCGACGCGAAGATCGACCCCATCGCGCGATCATCCGGCTCGATGGTCAGATCCAGGTACGCCGGGTCTGCCACCGTCCTGTACACCGTCAGGTACCTGCCGAGCGCGCTCCGCCGCCGCAGCCGGTTCCAGTCGGGATGGCGCGCCTCCATCCCCTCCATCGCCCTCTCCGCCTCGGCCTGCGCCTCGAGCGCCGCCCGCGCGATCGCGTCGATGCGGGCGACCCGCGCCCGCTGCGCCGCTCGATAGCGCGCGAGCCACGCGCGGTCGTACCTGCACGGCTCCGGCCAAGGCCGCCAGCCGTTGTCCGGCGCGTACATGTCGAGCGACGGATCGACAGACAGGGGATCTGCCTCCTCCACCACCGAAGGATCGATCGCCTGCTCCAGGAACACCCCCTGTCCCGGGTGCGCCGCCAGCGCGATGAACGCGTCGCCCAGCCTTCGCCCCTCGGCCGCCGCGCCCGCCTCCGCCAGCGCGAGCAGCGAGCCGCCCCCCGAGTTGCCGAGCAGCACAACGGACTCCGCGCCCCGCGCCCGCGCCGCCTCCACCGCTGTCTCGACGTCGAGCGCCGCCTTCTCGTGCAGACAGTCGGTGTCGTTGTTCACGTAGCGCGTCGCGAACCCCAGCGCCGCGATCCCGCGCGCCGCGAGCAGCGGGCAAAGGTAATGGACCGAGAAATCCGCCCGCGGGTGCGCGAGCACCGCCGCCACCTTGAGCCGGCCGCCCGGCGGCGTCCAGAGCAGGCCCCGCACCAGCGCGCCGTCGCTCCCCACGGCCACGACCGGCTCCCGCCCGAGCGAGACGGCCGGATCGTCCTCGGGCGAGGGCCAGTATCCGGCGGACGCCGGGCGGCGCCCGTGCCCCAGCATCGCGTCGATCGGCGGCGCGCTCATCACTGCACCTGGGGCCGGTGGACGATCACGGGCCGCCGCAGCTCGAGCGGCGGCATGGGATCGAGTAGCGCGCGCTCCGCGTCCTCCACCTCCTCGGCCGAGAAGGCCCGGAGCGTCTGACAGAACTCGACCATGATGCCGTTGGGATCCATCGTGTAGATCGACCGGCAGAACTCGTGATCCATCTCGGTCACCTCCATGCCGTGCGAGAGCCACCGCGCGAGCATCTGGCCGTAAAACTCGACCGTCGGCGCGTCGAAGGCCAGATGGTTCATCCACACCGGCAACCCCAGCCCTGTCGAGAGGTCCGTCCTGAAGCGCCCCTCCAGCGTCGCTTCATGCGGATCCCAGAACGCCAGGAGCGGACCATCCGACCCGCTCGTCCGATAAAAGGCGTGCCTCGCCCAGCCCCCATCGCGGCTGCCCTCGTACGGAACGGCGATGACCTTGACGAGACGGAACCCCATGACCTGGGTATAGAAGCGGTGTGTGGCGGCCATATCCCCGGTCGCCAGCGCGATATGATGCACCCCCATCGTACCCCCCGTGTGTGCGCGAGGAGCATGTCAGAGCGGGCATGCTCGTTCAAGGTGAACGCCGTCCGAGGATCGTGGGTCGTCGATCGGAGCCCACGAGTCACGGCCGCGATCGTCCGCAGCGCGACAAGACCGCTTCGTTCCGAACGGCGAGAGGCCTCGCCGGGTTCGCGCCATGGCCGATCGCGCGATCGTGGCTGACACGACGCCGGCCGGCGCTGCCCCGACGCGCCCCGGGCCAGCTCGCGTCGTGGCGCACGCAGCTCCTCGGGCGCGTGCGCTATCCTCCGCGCACGCCATGTTCGACGGCGACGTCGTCTTTGCATCGATCCCCGTGGCCCTCATCGCCTTCGGCTGCTCGCGCGGCGTGCCGCGCGACGATCTCCTCCGCGCCGCTGGAATCGCGCCCGAGGCGCTCGACGCGCCCGACGAGCTCGTGCCGTATGGGTCGCTCTTCTCGCTGTGGGAGCTCCTGCTCCAGCGCTTCCCTGGCGAGCCGCTCGGGCTCCAGTACGCGCGCTGGATCCCGGTGTCGGTCGTGGGCATCGTCGGGCACGTACTCCGCCACAGCGAGACATTGCGGCAGGGGGTCGCCGCCTACGGCCGCTTCTGCCGCCTCATGGACCCGTACCTCCGCATCACGCTCGAGGAGCACGGCGAGGTCGTCCACCTCGCGCTCGAGCACGAGCCGCGCGTCGTCGCCCTGGCCGAGCCGATCGAGCTGATGATCGCGGCGCTCGCGCGCTTCATTGCGCTCTACCTCGACGGCTCCGCGCGGCCGATCGAGGCCATGTTCCGCCACCCTCGCCGGCACCCGCCGTCGCTCTACGAGGAGGCGCTCTGCGCCCCGGCGCGCTTCGAGGCGGGCGCCGCGGGCCTCGTCTACGACGCGCGCGTGCTCGACGCGCCGGTCGTCGGCGCGGATCCCCTGGTCCGCGATTACCTCGTCCGCCAGGCCGAGCACCTGCTCGCCACGCGCGCGGCGCCGGCCAGCGCCGCGCCCCTGGCGAGCACGGCGCCGCTCGACGCGCGCGTGCGCGCCCGCATCGACGAGCGGCTCGACCGCGGCGACGCGGACCAGGAGGGGATCGCGCGCTCGCTGGGCATGAGCACGCGCTCGCTCCAGCGCGCCCTCAGGGACCTCGGCACCTCGTTCACGGCGCAGCTCGACGAGGTCCGGCGGCGCAAGGCGCTCGACCTCGTCTGCCGGCGCGATCTCGCGCTCCAGGAGATCGCCTTCCTGCTCGGCTACGGCGAGCCGCGCCACTTCTACCGCAGCTTCCGCCGCTGGACCGGCACGACGCCGGGCGAGTACCGGCGCACCTGCGCCCGCTAGCGCCGCGCCGTCCAACCATGAGGGAACCGCTGCGTTCCGGCGCTCTCGCCAGGGGCAAGCGGCGGTGGATCGCGCCGCATCGAAGGCCATGGCCCGAACGCAGGCCCGACCGGCGGCGCACGACGGCCGGGTCGCCGCTGGCCTCCATCGGCCAGCGGCGCGTCCGGACGTGACGTCCTGCGAGAGCCCCGCAGGAGCGAACGGCGTGAGGGCCGTGGCAGCTCTCGCATGAATACGGGATGAACGCAGCGCTGCTGCCGAGCAACGAAGGCGACACGACCGAATGCACTGGACGTCGTGGTTCGAGTCCTAGGGGGCGCCTCTGCGCCTCGTCCGTCCTGGCCATCACAGCCCTTGCCTCCCTCACCGCGTGCGACCCCATCGACGGCGGCGGCGCAGCAGGCACGGCCGCCGGCGGCGGCTCTCCAGGGGAGAGCACCGGCGATACCGCAGCGGGCGCGGGAGCATCGTCGAGCGGCCACGGCGATGCCACCGGCTCCGGCGGCCACGGCGGCGGCTCGATGGGGGGCGGAGGGCCGCACGGCACGTGTGTGCCGGGGTCGATCGTCGCCTGCTACACCGGTCCCGCCGGAACCAGCGGCGTGGGGCGCTGCGCTCCTGGGACGCAGACCTGCCGTCCGGACGGCTTCGGCTATGGCGCGTGCACAGGCGAGGTGACGCCCGCACCGGAGCGCTGCACCACGCCCGAGGACGAGAGCTGCGATGGCGAGCCCCACTGCCCTCAGCCGCCGCCGTGGGCGCGGGGGTTCGGCGCCGCTGCGAACGACGCGGGCTCTTCCATCGCGAGCGACGCGGCCGGCAACTACTATGTCTCGGGCACGTTCAGCGGAACCGTCGACTTCGGTACCGGCCTTCTGACCAGCGCCGGACAGTCGGACATCTTCTTTCTCAAGCTCGATCCTTCGGGCTCGGTGCTCTGGAGCATGCGCATCGGGGCCGCTGGCCCCGACCGCAGCGGCGCCGTGACCGTGGACGGGAGCGGCAACGTTTTCCTCACCGGACTGTACAACGGCAGCCCCGAGCTGGACGGGTGCCTCCTCCCCTATACGGACGGGTCCTACTTCGTGGCCGAGTTCGATCCAGACGGCAACCCTGTCTGGAGCGATAGCGGCCATGACGCCACGGACTGGGCGTCCATCGAGCAAATCGCCATCGATGCTCGTGGGAACATGTACCTCGCCCTTATCCGGTACGAGTCCGCCGTCCTCGCGAAGCTCGACGCCTCGAGCAAGGCCCTCCTCTGGACGCAGAGGATCCCCGCAGACCTCTCCCGGGGCGCGCGGCTCGCGCTCGACAGCGCCGGCAACCCTGTGATCGCGGCGACCGAGAGCTCGAGCTCTTACAATCCGCGCACGTTTCTCGTCTCCAAGTACGCTCCGACAGGCGATGTGCTCTGGCAGCGAACATTCCTGTCCAGCGCGCGCGACGGGGACTCGACGGCGCACGCGGTGGCGATCAACGAGGCGGACGAGATCTTCGTGACGGGCACAACGGATGGCACCATCGATTTCGGCGGCGGGACCCTCCCCGGCGGCCACGTCCTCGTCAAGCTGGACGCCGCAGGCGAGTACATCTTCAGCCGCTCGATCCGCTTCGGCCACAGGATCGTGATCGACCCTGCAGGCGACCTGGTGGTCGCCGGACGCGGCCTCGCGACGCTCGACGCGAGCGGGACGGAGCTCTGGTCGATCAACTTCGATGCCGATGTACAGGATGTCTCCTTGTCCTCGACCGGCACGATCGCTGTCACCGGCGGCGGCTCGGCGGGCGGCGACCCGCCTGCGACGTGCGTGCCCGGCTCCGTCGTCGCGTGTTACACCGGCCCCGACGGGACCCGGGGCGTCGGCCGCTGCGCTCCCGGTACGCAGACGTGTCTCCCCGACGGTGCCGGGTATGGTCCCTGCGTCGGCGAGGTGACGCCCACGGTGGAGGTGTGCGCAACGCCGGAGGATGAGGGCTGCGACGGCGACACCGATTGTGCTCCGCGGCCGCCGTGGTCGCGGGGATATGGCGGCACCGGCGCCGACGAGGGCGCTTCGATCGCGAGCGACCCCGCCGGCAACTACTACGTCATCGGCACCTTCGAAGGTACCATCGATTTCGGCGCAGGCCCTCTGACCAGCGCTGGCGGGCGGGACATCTTCCTGCTCAAGCTCGATCCCGCGGGCGCGTTGCTCTGGAGCAAGCGATTCGGCGTCATCTTCGACGAGGTCGGCCGCGCCGTGGCCGTCGATGGAAGCGGCAACGTCTTGCTTGCCGGCACCCACCTCACCAGCGAGACGGTGGCAACGAGCTTCGGCGGCTGCGGGATCGTGACCCCTTACCAAGGCGAAGGGGGCTTCGTCGCCAAGCTCGACCCCGAGGGGAATCACATCTGGAGTCGGGGTTCGGTCTCGCCAGACGCCGCGCAGTTGGAGCGACCTTTCAAGCAACTCGTCGGCGACGCGCTCGGCGACGCCTATGTGACTTTCACCGTGACCGGCAGGTTCGAGACCACGCCCTCCCTGGCGAAGCTGGACGCGGCCACGGGAGACATCCTCTGGAGTCAACCGCTCGCGGCGGCGATCCCGGCCCACGCGGATCACGAGCAGCAAAAAGATGAGGTGCTCCTCGCGATCGACAGCGCCGGCGACGTGGTCACGACGAGCGCGTCCATCGTCCCCGTCTCGAACTGCCCCTGCGTGCATCAGCTCACCATCCAGAAGCTCACCACGACCGGCGACGTGCTCTGGAGCCGCCAGTTCAGCCCCTCGATCTCGGCTCCGCCCGCGGCCGGTATCGGCGCGTCGGCCTGGGCGATGGCGGTCAACGCCGCGGACGAGATCCGGCGGCGCCACCTACGAGGCGAGCATCTCGGTCTTCGGGCTTCCGCACGGCGAGCACGTCCTGACCGTCACGGCGTCCGACGTCACGGGCGCCAGCGCCTCCGCTCAGCGCACGGTGTTCATCGACGCTCCGCCTACCGTCCAGATCCTGGCGCCGAGGCACGAGACGGTCGCCCATCCGACGCTCCGGGTCGCCGCGGCCTGCGTCGACGATCACCCGGAGGACTGCACGGTCCGGGTCATGGCTGACATCCACGGCAGCTCGCTGGATTCGGTCGAGATCGCGCGGGGCACGTCGGCCGTCGACACCGTGGTCGACCTCCGCGCGTTCGACGGCAAGACCGTCAACCTGCGATTCACCGTGCTCGACACCTGGGCCAGCTCGTTCCTCCAGGGAGCCACGGTCCACGTCGAAGGCAGCCCGCTGCTCACAGCGGTCGATGACGCGCCCGGCCGGATCCTCGACTTCGATGCGTCGCGCATCCTGTTCATCAACGCGGAGACGGAGTTCGCCGTGCTCGATCGGGCGACCCGGACCATCACGCGGCTCATGACGGTGCCCTATCCGTACTGGCTCAACGCCTCGTCGAGAGCGCTCCTCACCCGCACCGGCGCCGTGATGGAGGTGCCGGGAGTGGCCAGCACGGGCGTCCGGACCGCCGTGTACGAGTGGCGAGACGGTGCCCTGCTGAGGCTGGCGGCTCAGGGCCGGATCGCGTTCGTGAGCGGCGATTACTTGGCTTATTCGGGGAGCGGCACCTACCTGCGCAACCTCGCGTCGGACACCGACGAGCTCGTGCTCAGCGCCACGCTGGATCCGGTGAGCTTCGATGTTGCCGAGAGCGGGCTCCTCACCTATGTGGATGGCCGCTCGCTCTACACGCACATGGCTGGAGTAAGCACGCTGCTGCTGAGGAGCGGGGATGAGATCACGCGCCCCGTGACGGACGGGCTCAACGTGGTCTTCACGAAGAGGGTCGATCGCAACGTGTATCAGCCCCTCCTGGCCACGCCGTCCGGGGAGCTGCCGCTCGGCGTCGCTCCGGTCGCGCAACCCGCAGGCACCGATACAGGTGCCTACCAGCTCCACGGCGGCTACATCGCTTTCCTCCGGGGCGCGTACCGCTCGGAGCAGGTCTGGTTGAGGACCCCGACCGGCGAGCAGCACCAGATCAGCTTCTTCGCCGCCGCCAGCCGGCTCGACGACCCACCTGGGCGCCTCGGCCACGACGGCATCAGCGACGCCGGCGAGGTGATGTTCCTCAACCCGCCGAAACGCTACCTGGGCGCCCCGGGAGCCGCTCCGCGCGAGATCAGCTCGCAGCTTGGACACGCGCGCTGGTTCCAGGGCGCCTGGTACGTGGTCATGGGGAACACGCTGTTCCGCGTCGACGATGGGTCGAGCGGGACAGGCGGCGAGGGCGGATCTGGTGGCGGCGCAGGCGGCACGGGCTCCTTCACCGACGACGGCGGCATGACCTCCTTCGCCGGCAATGGCGACGCAGTCCGGGTGGGCTCCTTCGCCGGCGCGTCCTCCACAGAGACGGGCGGAGGCGCGCGCATCGACGTGTCGAGCACGGGGATCGGCGGCGCGGGCTCGGGTGTGTCGACCTCTGCCACGGTGGGCTCGTCCGAGCGTCCGGTCGGCGAGCCGCCGATGTCCGGCGGGTGCGCTGTAGCGGCACGCCAGCCCGGGCTCGACCGAGCGCTGGAGGCCGTCGTCCTCGCCACACTCGCTCTCGCCATGGCGGCACGGGCGAGAGGTGACCGTCGACGTCCGAGGTGCGCCGGCGGTCGACCCTGATCGCGTGAGACAGGGGCCCGCGCGTCAGGGCAAGTCGATCATCGAGCGGCGGCGCGCCCCGCGCGGATCTCACGCCGCGGCTCGCCCTCGCACGACCGATGCTGTCGACACACGGGTTCTCCCGGAGTTACGTGATTGGACCAGAGCCCGTTTCGCTATCTGCGTGTCCTTGACGCGCAGCCGAAATGGCTGCTCGCAGCTTGCCAGTCCGCGTGGCGCGCAGTAGCTCCAGATTCGTCTACAATGCGTTGCGTCACCCCAGGCGGAGGACCCTGGAGGCGCTGATCATGGAACGGCAGACCGAAGGCAAGGCAACTTCCCCCCGTTCGCCCAGCAGCTCCTTGGGCGGCCCCGCCACCCCGCAAGCCGGGCCTGGCGCGATCCGTCGCAACGTTGGCGCCCGGCGCCGCTGCCGCGGCGCCGCGCCGTGGCCATCGTTGCGTTGCTCCCGGTGAGGCGCCGCGCGCCGCCGGGGGCGAGCTCCTCCCGAGGTACGCCATGAGCCACCTTCCCCGAGGCCCGCAGGGCCGACTTCGCACGACCTACCAGTTCCTCACGCGTCCGCTCGAGCTCCTGTTCCGGTGCGCCGACACCTACGGCGATGTCTTCAACATGCCGATGTACAACGGCGACGTCGTGATCGCCGGCAGCGCCGCGTCGGTGCAGGACGTGATGACGGCGCCGCCGGAGACGTTCGTCCCCTACGCCGTCAAATCGATCGCCCCCCTCCTCGGGGAGCACTCGCTCCTCGTGCTGTCGGGCGAGCGCCACAGGCGCGAGCGGAAGCTGCTGACGCCGCCGTTCCACGGCGATCGCATGCGCGCCTACGCGGCGATCATGGCCGACACAGCCGCCCGCCGCTTCGCCGAGGCGGCGCGCGCGCCCCGCGCCGTCGCCCAGGAGATCACGCAGGCGATCTCGCTCGACGTCATCATCCGCGCCGTCTTCGGCGTCGAGGAGCCGCATCGCACGCGCGCGTTCGCCCGCGCGGTCGTCGCCATGGGCGACGCGGTGACCCCGGCGCTCGCCTTCCTGCCGCTCCTGCAGCGCGAGCTCGGCGGCTTCGGCCCCTACGCGCGCTTCCGCCGGCGCGTCGAGGCCCTGGAGGCCCTCTTCCGCGACCAGATCGAGCGGGCGCGCGCGGCGCCGGGCGACGACATCCTGAGCCTCCTGGTCTCGGCCCGCTACGACGACGGGTCGGTCATGAGCGACCGGGCCATCTTCGACCAGCTCCGGACCCTGCTGTTCGCCGGCCACGAGACCACCGCGCTCGCCCTCGCCTGGGCCCTGGATCACGTGCACCGCCACCCCGACGTCCTCGCGCGGCTGCGCGACGAGATCGACGCCCTCGGCCCGGAGCCCGACCCGGAGCGCCTCGCCGCGCTGCCCTACCTGGACGCTGTGTGCAAGGAGGCGCTGCGCCTGTACCCGATCGCGACCGAGGTCCCGCGCCTCGTGGCGCGGCCGTTCCGCCTCGGCGAGCACGAGCTCCAGCCGGGGACGGGCGTCGCGCCCTGCATCCTTCTCGTGCACCACCGCCCGGAGCTCTACCCCGAGCCGTCCCGGTTCAGGCCCGAGCGCTTCCTGGAGCGCAAGTTCTCTCCGTTCGAGTACCTGCCGTTCGGCGGCGGCAACCGCCGCTGCATCGGCGCGGCCTTCGCGATGTTCGAGATGAAGATCGTGCTCGGCGTGGCGCTCTCGGCGTGGCAGTTCCAGCTGCTCGACCAAAGGCCGCCCCGCCCCGTGCGGCGCAACGTCACGCTGGGCCCCGCGGGCGGCGTCCCTGTCGCCCTGCGCGCCCGCGACAGCGGCGCCCTCCGCGCCGCGTGACGCTGGCCACGCCTCCTGTGCAGGAGCGCACACGAGGCGTCCCTTCGTCGACGCCGACAAGCCCAGCAACCGCGACTACGTCGCGCTTCGCCATCGCGCTCGTCACCGCCGACCCGTGGCGGCCCTGGCCGGGAGCCAGCCAGCCGCCCGCGGCGGCGATCCCCGGCGCCCGCTTTGCCGGAGCACAAAAAACAGAGCGCCCATTCGACGGCGGGGGGGGGAAGCCGTCACGGGCGCTCTGCCATCCCTTCTTAGCAGGACACGGGCCAGGGTCTTTCTCTAGTCACTTCGCTGAGTTACCCGTCAGGATTCCCCCGAGGCTTTCGTTTCTGAGATCGCTGCGTTGCAGACCTGACGGCCGATCAGCCCCTGAAGGGCCGGGCGAGGCAGCGCGCGCCGGGGCCGGCGTCAGGGCGCGGATGGGCCGCGCTCGGCGCTCGTCGCGTAGGCGATGCCGGACTGGAGCGTCCCGCGCATCACGATGTTGCCCCACGGGACATCCAGCTTCACCAGGGTCCTGGCCACCTCGGGGCGAAGGCCGGTGAGGACGACCCGGGCACCGAGGAGCGCGACCGCCTTCGCCGCGTGGACGAGGACCGACGCGACATGCGAGTCGATGAGGCTCACGCCCGTGACATCGAGGATCGCCACGCTCGCCTGGGTCCGGCTGAGGCCGTCCAGCAGCGTGGAGAGCACCTGGTCCGCGCGCTGCGCGTCGACGATCCCGACGAGCGGCATCACCACGACCTTGTCGGTGATCGGGATCAGCGGCGTCGACAGATCCCGGAGCCGCCTGGACTGCTCCTCGATCACGAGCTCGGCCTCCCGCCGCGCGGTGATGTCGATCTCCATCCCGACCATGCGCAGCGGCTTTCCGCTCGCGTCCCGGGCGACGATCCTGCCGCGATCGATGTTCCACCGGTACTTCCCGCTCTTCATCCTGAGCCGGGTCTCGCAGTGGTAGCTCGGGGTTCTCCCCTCGAGATAGCCGTTCACGGCCGCCATGACGCGCGGCACGTCGTCCGGATGGAGCAGCTTCACCCATCCGGCGACGTTCGGCTCGAGCTCGCCCGGAGCGTACCCGAGCGACTCGCACCACCGGTCGCTGTAATAGACAACGTCGGTCCCTATGTCCCACTCCCAGTAGCCCTCGGGCAGCATCTCGAGGATGTATTTCAAACGCGCGTCGGCCTGGCGACGCGCGTCCGCGAGCTCCTCGCGGTCGGTCACATCGTGATGGGTGATCAGCGCTCCGGCGCCCCCGTCGGCCGGGAGCGCGCTCACGACGAGCTCGAAATGGCGCGGTGGCGCCGCGCTGTCGCAGGCGTACTCCAGCGTGAACGACTGCGACCTTCCGGCAAGGACGTCGCGCACCCCTCGCCCGAGCACCTCGACGAGCTCCGCGCGGCGGGCCTCGGCGCAGCACGCCAGGTAGTCGCGCGCGACGGCGAAGCGGCCGCCCGCGAGCGCTTGCTCGACGTCGAGCCGCGACCACGCCGTGTTCACTGCCCGGACGCGCCCATCATGGTCCAGCATGGCAGCCGGCTCCCTGATCGAGCTCAGGAGTGCTTCCGATGAGACGACGAACATGGGGCCCCTCTCGTGTCGTGAGGCGCCCTGCCGGGCGACTCCTTCACGGCTCGTATATCAAGGTTTGCATGGCCCCTGGGCAACGATCCGTTGGCCTTCAACTCAGCATATCGATGAGCCTGTATGTCCGTCGGGCCCTGCGCGCCGTCCTGGCTTGAATCCGAGAACGCGGGGGACTCCGGCGTTCTGGTCGGTGCCTCCCTGAGGGTCGCCGTTGCTCCATGTCAGAGGATTCGACCGGAGGTCGCGCTGAGGGACAGGACGTCGGGACGGGCGCCGCGCTCAGCCGTGGGTGGCGATCTCGTCATAGCCGCGGCCGCTGAACTGAAGAAGGCAGATGCCATGGCCGAAGGGGTCGGCCAGGCGGAGCATGCGTCCCCACGCGGCCACCTCGATGTCGGCCTCGGGGACCGCTCCGGCCTCCTGTGCGCGGCGCGCGGCGGCCTCGAGATCGTCGACCACGAAGTCGAGGTGGACCGGCGTCCAGTGGCGCCGGTAGTCGCGCGGGGACGCGCCGGCGGCGGGCGCGCTGCCAGCCGGCTTCACCAGGAGGTAGATCGGCGCCGCCGCGCCGAGGAGCTCGACGAAGGCGTCGCCGAAGCGCCGCCCGACGCGCAGGCCGAACGCTCGCGTATAGAACGCGAGAGCAGGGTCGAGCGCCGGAACATCGATGTTGACGAGCAGATCGGACATGCGCCCAGCCTAGCCGCGGAGCGCGTCACCCCACAACGCGCGCGCGAGGGGCGCGCGGACGCGACGAAGAGGCATGAACCGAAGGGGCCGTTGCGCTCAGACCACCCTCACGCTCCGGGCCGCGCCGTCCCCGCGCCGCGCCAGGAGCATCTTCGCCGCCGGCCGTACCACCTCGGCGATCGCGCGCGCGGCCGCATCGGCGCGCGCCGCGGCCCCGAACCGCCCGTGCGCCGCGAGCGCTGCGCCCTCCACGCGGTCGTCCTGCCCCCCGTTCACGATCTCCCACGCGTCCGCGCGCTCGAGCCCGGCGAACACCTCCTCCACCGCCGCGCGCACGCGCTCGCCGCCCACGCGGATCGCCCACGCCGCCGTGCGCCACGCGAGCTCCGCGTGGCGCGCCTCGTCCGCGGCGATGATCGCGAGCGCGCTCCGGACCGCCGGGTCCTCCGCGGCGCCGAGCTCCTCGGCCGCGATCACCGCCGCGAGGGTCTCGCCGATGCAGCCCTCCCTCGCGGCGCGCGCCGCGATCGACGCGAGGTCCGCCTCGACCTCCACCCGCCCCTCGAACGGAAACGCGCCGGGGGCGATCGCCTCGCCCGCGTACGCGCTCGCGAGCGCGAAGCAGAGGCGCGCGTGGCGGGCCTCGTCGAGCGCCGCGCGGTGCGCCTCCTCCACGAGGCCGGCCGGGGCGCCCGCGGCGAGCAGCTCGAGGGCGAAGCGGCCGAACGAGGCCACGGACGCGTGCTCGAAGAGCGCGTCGCGCGTCCACGCCGCGGCCAGCGCCTCCCGCAGATCGGCGGACAGGTGATCGATCCGCGGGGCCATGGCGTCGGCCGCGCCCCACCCGGCGTCGCGGCGGGCGCGCACGGAGGCCGCCGTCCGCGCCACCTCGTCGACGAGGTACGGGCGCCCCTCGCACATCGGGATGACGTAGGCCTCATAGCAGCACTCGCCGTCCTTCAAGGTCCCGTCGCTCCTGACGGAGTGAGACGCGAAGTGCGTTTGATTGAGGATCTCCTGTCCTTCCGACCGCGAAGGGCACGCGAGCGGCTCGCCCCCGCCGCCACCTGCGCCGCCGGCACCGCCGCCTGCGCCGCCCGCGTCGTCCTGCGGCCACGCGAAGCAGGCCACCGTGGAGACGGGCTCGGGATCCTCGGGACAGCTACTGTACGCGCTGACGCAGCCGGCAGCGGCGCCCGCGGCGGGGAGCGCGAGCAGGGCGAAGAGGCGATGGGCGAGCGTCAGGCGAAAGGCGTGTGCGGTGTTCATCGGGGACCTCGTCGGCAAGGGAATCGGACGGCGCGCACCCCCTGCACGAAGAATGCCCCTCGCGCATCCAGGCCGAACGCGCGCCCCGCGCGCGGGCAGGGCATGATCCGTCGGTCATGGCCGGCGCGGGCGCCCCGGAGACAGGCGCCCGCGTGAGGAGCAACGCGCAAGACGGGTGAGTCTTACCAGGCCGCCTGGCGCAACATGGCAGTCGTCTTCAAGAGGCTAGCGACCTCGTCACTCATAGCCCGAGCGGCAGCGCGAGCTGCACGAAGCCGCCGCCCGGGCCGACGCCCGCCGTGACCCGGGGGCCGGCGGCGGCGGGCTCTGCGCGCACGTCCACGAGCCAGGGCAGCCCGCTCTGATCGCCCGCGCCGGCGAGCCCCACGAGCCCCTCCGGCGCCCCGCTTGCGCCGGAGGTCCCTGCGCCGCGCGCGGCGCCCCCCATCGCCACGGCTAGCCCGCCACGCGCGCCGCCCGATCCGCTGCGGGCGCAGCGCCGTCCGGCCCGCGCCCCTCAGGGAAGGACGCGCGTCGCCCGGGCCGCCGCGAGCTCCGCGCCGCCGGCCCACGGCGCCTGCCGGTCGCCCAGCGAGGCGCGCACCCGCGCGACGTCGACCTCCGTGATCGCGGGCGCGCTGTTCCCCCAGCTCGATCGGACGTAGGTGAGCACCAGCGCGATCTCCTCGTCCGAGAGCGTCACGCCGAGGTTGGGCATCACGTCGTTGTAGACAACGCCGTTCACCTCCATCGGGCCGGTCGCGCCGAGCAGCAGGAGCCGGATCGGGGTCTCCGCGTCGTCGAGCAGCCACGACGTGCCGACGAGGGGCGGATAGCGGCCGGGCTTCCCCTCCCCCCTCGCCTGGTGACAGCTGGTGCACGAGCGGTAATAGATCTTGCCGCCCTGGGCGAGGTCATCGGCCGTGGCGCCGGAGCCCAGGCCGCCGCCCGGCGGCAGCGCGCGGCCCTCCAGCTTGCGCAGGACCATCCACGGCAGCGCGAGCACGCCGAAGGCCACGATCAGCAAGATCACCACGACGTGCGCCGTGTTCTGCTCTCCCCCTCGGGCGTCGTCGCGCTTGCTCGCTGTACCCACGCGGCACTCCTCCGCCGCAGATGAAGCGCACGCGATCCCCGCCGTCAAGGACCCATCCGTCGGCCGCCGTGGACCCGGGCGCCGCGCCCCGGAAAGCCGGTCCCCGATCGACGCCGGCGCGCTCGGCGGGCCGGGCGAGCCGGCGGGATGTCGCCGGCGCGGCGGCGCCCCTCGCCTCCGACGACGCGCGCCGGGCGACGGGCCGCGCGCTCGAGGTGAGCGGCGGCCCGCCATGACATCCGCGCCGCCCGCGGCTCGCCGCGCTACGCCGTGGCGACCGCCACGGCAGCAGCCGCCGACACGCCGGCGCTCTCCGTCCTCGTCGCGGAGGCGCGCGGCGCCTTCTTGCGGGTGGAGCTGCGCCGGCCGTCGACGCCGACGGGCACGTCGCCGTCTACCGTCACCCGGCGCACAACGCGGAGCTGATCGCCGTAATCGTTGATCGCGTAATGCTGGGTGGCGCGGTTGTCCCAGACCGCCACGTCGCCCGCGGCCCAGCGCCATCGGACGGTGTTCTCGAGGCGCGTGATGTGCTCCTGGAGCACCTGGAAGAGGTGCGCGGAGTCGAACGACGACACGCCGAGGAGGTTCTTGACGAAGTGGCCGAGCACCAGCGACCGCTCCCCGGTCTCGGGGTGGACGCGCACGACGGGGTGCTCGGTCTCGTAGACCGTCGACGTGAACACCTCCTGATACCGCCGCACGTCGTCCGCCGACGACTGCGGCTTCCGCGCCTGGTAGTCGTACTCGTTGCTGTGGACCGCCCACAGCTTGTCGGCGAGCTCGCGGAGCGCGGGCGGCAGGTCCTGGTACGCCGCGACGGTGTTGGCCCAGACCGTATCCCCGCCGTGGGCGGGGATCACGAGCGCCCGCAGGATCGACGCCTTCGGGTACGCGTCGACGAACGTGACGTCGGTGTGCCATGAGTTCGCGCGGCCGCCGTGCCGCGAGTCGAGCTCGTGGATGAAGTCGGTGCCCTGGACGACCGGCACCGTCGGGTGCGCGACGGGCTTGCCGTCGAACAGCGCGGTGAGCGTCTGCTGGCCGGCGTCGTCGAGGTGGTGCTGGTTCCTGAAGAAGATCACCTTGTAACGCAGCCACGCCTTCCGGATCTCGCTCACCGTGGCGGGGTCGAGATCGGCCGAGAGGCGCACGCCGCGCACCTCCGCGCCGATCCGGCCGGCGATCGGCACGATCTCGAGGACATTGCTGCTCTGGTTCACTGTGGCGCTCATGCGGAGTTCTCCTGATCGGGGGGCCGGCCGGTCCGCACCGCGGAATCCCATCGCGGTGCGGAGCCCGGCGGGCCGGTGGACTGCTCAGTGCGACGCGGGTCTGTTGGCGATGGCGAAGAGGCGCTTGCCCTCGAGCCGGATGCCCTCGGGCGTCCGGAAGGCCTCGAGCTCGCGCTCGATGTCCTCGATGGCCTGGGTGCGCAGCGACTCCGGCAGGTGACCGAGGAAGTTGCCGAACGAGCTCGCCTGCGAGGGGGAGCTCGTCGAGCGCGTAGGCGTTGCCGACCTGGAACGAGAGGTTCGCCTTCGCCTTGCGCTGGGCGATCTCGATCCGCAGCGGCAGCGGGTCGATCCCGAGCACCTTGCCCGTGGGCCCGACGAGACCCGCCACGTGCTCTGCGAGCAGCCCGGTGCCGCTCCCGATGTCGAGCACGTGCTCGCCGGCGCGCACGCCGAGCTCGGCGATCAGCCGCTGGCCGTGGCGGAACTGCCGCTCGGCGCTGCGCACCTCGTAGTCCTGCGCGAGCTGCGGTGTATCGAAGACGAGACTGAGTCCACTCATGCGACGGCTCCGGAGAAAAGAGGGTTGCCGGGCGCTCTCGGCCGGGGGGACGTCCTCGCCCGCGCCCGTCGACGCCCGTGTCGACGCCGGGACATCGCACGCGCCGTGCCAGAGTTTTCCACGCGTTCCGGCCGGGCCTCGCCCGCCGGGTGCTGCGTCACGAGCACGCCGCCAGCACCTCGTGCTGCGCAGGCCGCACCTCGCCCGCCCGCAGGGCTACGCTGCCAAAGCAAAGCTTCATCTCCGCTGTATTCACGCGCGCGGTGAGCCGATCCGAGGGCGAACCGCTACTGCCTGACGAGTGCTCCGCTGGCGCTTGCTTTCGCTCATCCCTCCCCATCAGTCCGCCGCCAGGGGGCGGCGCGTCCGGTTCGCTGGGGCAGATCGTCGATGGCGCGCCCGCGGAACACATCACGTCCATCGAGATGATTCCCTGATTTTCTCACTGGAGCATTGAGCAGCCAGAACAGTCTCGATACGTCCTACACAGTAGCAGGGTCCTTCCGGGAGGAGGGCTGCGCGACAGTTTGTACTCACAAGAGAATCATGTTGTTCGATGATGGGACTTCAGCGCGCCCGGAGCGGGCGAAGAGCGACATCGATGTACAAATCCTTGAACCATGAACAGGCGTGTCCTCTCCGAGGCCTTCGGTCGGTCGTCCCGATCGCGTTGATCCTGGCCAGCGGCTGCATTGGAAACATGGGCAGCTCGGGCGACGGGGGGGACGGGGTGGACGTGGGCGCGCCTGACACCGAGAATCCCACCACGACGGCGCCGCTCGCTTGCGACGACGGCCTCGTGCACCCCGGGCGAGCGCCGCTGCGGCGGTTGACGCGCTTCGAGTACAACAAGACGGTCCGCGACCTCTTCGGCGACACGACCGAGCCAGCCTTCTCGCTGCCGAGCGAGGATGTCGGAAACGGCTTTGGCAATGACGCCGACGCCCTGTCGGTCTCGAGCCTGCTGGCCGAGCAGCTCAGCACCGTCGCGGAGGGCGTCGCCCGGCGCGCGACCGCCACGAAGGAGGCGCTCGCGAAGCTCGCCCCTTGCGCGAGCGACGTGCGCGCGGACAGCGAGCAAGCGTGCGCGCGCACCATCGTCGAGCGGATCGCGCCGCTCGCCTACAGGAGGCCGCTCGCCGCCGGCGAGGCGGACGAGCTCCTCGCGCTCTACACGGTCGGGCGCACGGACGCGACGTTCGACGTCGGCATCGCCACGGTGATCGAGGCGCTGCTTCAATCGCCCGATTTCCTCTACCGCATCGAGTGGGGCACGCCCGACCCGGAGCGCCCCGCGCTCCGCCGGCCCACGGGCGACGAGATGGCGACGCGGCTCTCGTACCTGCTCTGGGGCACGATGCCCGACGACGAGCTGCGCAGGGCGGCGCAGGCGGGTGAGCTCTCCACGAAGGAGGGCGTGCGGGCGCACGCCGAGCGCATGATCGAGGACCCTCGGTTCCGGACCACCGTCCGGTTCTTCTTCGACAACCTGCTCCCCATCAGCAACCTCGCGGACCTCGAGCGAAACGCGGAGGCGTTCCCGACCTTCTCGCGGACGCTCGGCTCGTTCATGCGCGAAGAGACGCAGCGGTTCCTCGAGCACGAGATCTTCGAGGGGACGGGCACCTGGCCGTCCATCTTGACGGCCCCGTACTCGTTCATGAATGGTCCTCTCGCGGCGTTCTACGGCGTCGAGGGCGTGACGGGCGACGAGTTCCAGCAGGTGCAGCTCGACACCACCCAGCGCCTCGGGCTCCTCACCCAGGCGGGCGTGATGGCCGGGACGACGCACTCGAACAACACCAACCCCGTGATCCGCGGCTCGTTCGTGATCCAGAAGCTGATGTGCCAGAAGATCCCGCTCCCCACCGGCGACATCCTGGAGCGGGTGAAGCCGCCGGATCCGTACACCGGCGCGACGGCGCGGGAGCGCTTCAGCCAGCACAGCAAGGATCCTGTCTGCGCGGGGTGCCACCAGTTCCTGGATCCGGCCGGGTTTCCGTTCGAGAACTACGACGCTGTCGGCCAGTTCCGCACGACCGAGAACGACGTGCAGATCGACGCCAGCGGCGGGGTCCCGGGCACGGACGTCACGGTGAGCGGGCCGATCGAGCTGGTGCGTGAGCTCGCCCAGAACGAGGACGTGCTGGGCTGCTTCGCGACGCGCTGGGCCGAGTACGGCTATGGTCTCACGCTGCGCTCCGAGGACGCTTGCACCAAGACGGACGTCAAGGCCGCCTTCAAGGCGTCCGGGTACAACGTCAAGCAGCTCCTGGTCGAGCTCACGCAGACGGACGCTTTCCACTACATGGCTGCCCAAGAGGAGTGATGGTTATGTCGAACTTTCGCTTGAGCCGACGTGCCGTGCTGCGCGGTGCTGGCGCCATCGCCATCGCGCTCCCCTGGCTGGAGATCATGGGCCCCGAGCGCACCGCGCGCGCCGCCCCCGCTCCCGCCAAGCGCTTCCTCTCCGTCTACACGCCGGGCGGGACCGTGATGGACCGCTGGCGGCCGACCGGCACCGAGACGAACTTCACCCTGAGCCCCATCCTGTCGCCGCTCGCGCCGGTGCAGGACCGGCTGCTCGTCGTCGACGGCCTCGACCTGAAGAGCGCGCGCGGTGAGCAGCACCAGGCCGGGATCATCGCCTGGCTCACGGGCACGGCCCAGGAGGGCTCCCCGAACGGCGGCTACGGCAACGGGCCCTCCATCGATCAGGTGATCGCCTCCCGGATCTCCGCCGGTCAGAAGGCGAAGGCGAGCATCGAGATCGCGGTGCGCTGGGCGACGGGCAAGTCCCACGGCCTCGTTTCGCCGATGAACGCCGCGAACTTCGAGACCAACGCGCCGTTCAAGCCGATCCCGCCGCGCCTCGATCCCATGGAGATCTTCACCGATCTCTTCGGCTCGCTGGATCCCACCGCCGGCAACGATGCCGCCCGTCGCCTCGCGCGAAAGAAATCGATCCTCGACTTCCTCGACGGGCGCTACTCCGCCCTGTCCTCGCGGCTCGGCACCGCCGACAGGCAGAAGATCGACCAGCACCTGACGAAGATCCGCGAGATCGAGATGAGCATCAGCAACGTGCCGGTCGAGACGAGCGCGTGCAAGGCGCCGGAGCGGGTCGACACGTCCGACTACAACCCGCGCACGGGGCTCAACTCCTCGGACAACGGCTCGATCAAGGACACCTCGACCGACGCGGCGATCCCCAAGGTGGGCAAGCTCATGATGGACATGCTGGTGATGTCGCTCGCCTGCGACATCACCGCTGTCGGCACGCTTCAGTGGAGCGACACCGAGGCGAAGCACACCTTCCCCTGGCTCAACCTGACCGAGCACCACCATTACTACCAGCACGACGGCGGCTTCAAGCCGGCCGAGTGCGAGCGCATCTGCAACTGGTACTCGAAGCAGCACCTCTATCTCCTGCAGGAGATGGAGAAGGTCGACATGGGCGGGCACTCGCTGCTCGACGAGAGCGTCGTCTTCTTCGGGTCCGAGCTCTCGGACCCGCCGAGCCACAACAAGACGAACATGCCGTTCCTGCTGGCCGGCGGCGGCGGCGGCCTGCGCACCGGACGCTGGGTCCGGTACCCGAACCTCCCCCACAACAACCTGCTCGTCTCGATTCTGAACCTGTTCGGCGACACCCGGGACACGTTCGGCGACCCGCGCTACTGCACCGGGCCGCTCACGAACCTGACGTAGCCCTCCCGAGGGGCGGGACACCGGTCGCTTCGACAGGAACGAGACGACGTACGGCAGCTCCAGCTTCTACACCGGCGCTCTCGCCGGCGCTGTGTGATATGGCCGGCGCTGTGTGATATGAAAGCACGACGCCCCACGTTCTGTCCGTGGCATTCGAGTCAGACGGCGGGGCGTCCAACCCAGCCCATGGCCAGCATGGCAACGGCCTTGATGCCCATGACAGATCGGTGGTATGCAGCGGTGTCCGGCGCAAGGCCGTCATCGCCCCGCGCCCACCAGCTACAGCAGGAAGAGAGACGAGCATGAAGCCCCGGAATCCAGTGTCACGGAGGGTGTTCCTGTCCATCTTGGGCTCGGCATCCATCGCCGTTGGCTGCGCCCGCAGCGAGAGTGAGGCCGAGCGCGCCACGTCGAAGCCGGGCTCGGCCAACGACACAGCGCGGCGGGCACCGAAGAAGCTGTCCGAGATCGTGATCGGCTTCTCGCAGACGGGCGCCGAGAGCTCCTGGAGGGTCGCGCACAGCAAGTCGGTCCAGGAGGAAGCGGAGAAGCGCAAGATCCAGCTGCTCTTCGCGGACGGCCAGAACGTGCACAACAACCAGATCAACGCCGTCAACGGGTTCATCACCAAGGGCGTCGACATCATCGTGATCGCGCCGCAGGAATCGCTGGGCTGGAAGCCTACGTTGAAGGAGGCCAAGCGCGCTGGCATCCCGGTGGTGTTGACGAGCCGGGGCGTGGACGCCGACGAGGACCTGTACGAGACGGTGCTGGTCGCCGACTTCGTCTGGGAGGGGCGCCAGGCAGGTGAGTGGCTCGCCAAGCAGACGAACGGCAGCGCCCGCATCATCGAGCTCGTGGGGACGCCAGCGGCGGACGTGGCGACGATGCGCAAAGCCGGATTTGCCGAGGCCATCGCGAAGCATCCGGACATGAAGATCATCGCGAGCCAGAGCGGTGACTTCACGCGCACCAAGGGCAAAGCCGTGATGGAGACGCTGCTCTCCGCCCACAAGGGGGAGATCAACGCCGTCTACGCTCACAATGACGACATGGCGCTCGGGGCGATCCAGGCGATCGAGGCGGCGGGGTTGAAGCCCGGGAAGGATATCCTGGTGGTCTCGGTCGACGCCGTGAAGCCGGCTTTCGAGGCCATGATCGAAGGCAAGCTGAACGCGACGGTAGAGTGCAGCGCCGTGCACGGCCCCTTGCTCTTCGACACCATCGAGAAGATCGCGCGCGGTGAGAAGGTGCCGAAGCGGACAATCGTCCCCGGCAAGGTCTTCGAGCGCGATCAGGCGGCCGCGCTCATCAGCACGCGCCCTTACTGAGATCGCGCAGCGGCGGCGGGGGTGCAGCGGCGGCGGCGCCGGCCCCCTCCTCCGGTGAGCTCGCGAGTCGATCGGCCCTCAGCCACGGAGTAGCAGGCGCATGCCTGGTTCGAACGCATCGCTCTCTGTCGATGGCCTCAGCAAATCGTTCCCTGGTGTCCGCGCTCTGCATGACGTGCACTTCGAGGCGCACGCGGGCGAGATCCAGGCGCTGATGGGGGAGAACGGGGCTGGCAAGTCGACGCTGATCAAGCTGTTGACCGGCGTCTTCCCCCCCGACGCCGGGGCCATCCGCCTGGACGGTACGACGATCCAGCCGACCTCTCCTCGCCGCGCAGAAGCGCTGGGCATCAGCGCGGTGCACCAGGAAATAAGCCTGATACCGCACCTCTCCATCGCGGACAACATCATGCTGGGCCGTCAACCCCGGCGCTTCGGCCTGATTGACCAGCGCGCGGTCCACGCGAAGGCTCGGCAGGCCCTCGCGCGCCTGGCGCTCGACCTCGACGTGACGCGGTCGGTTGTAGCCCTGCCCACGGCGCTCCAGCAGATGGTGGCGATCGCCCGCGCGCTCGCCGTGGATGCCCGAGTCCTGATCCTGGATGAGCCCACATCGAGCCTGGACGAAGCGGAGACGCTGCGGCTGTTTGACGTGATGCGGAAGCTGAAGGCGCAAGGGTTGGCGATACTCTTCGTGACCCACTTCCTGGATCAGGTCTACGCCGTCAGTGACCGCATCACGGTGCTCAGAAACGGCTGCTTGGTAGGCCAGTATGCGAGCAGCGCGCTGCCTCGCCTGGAGCTCGTTCAGGCGATGCTGGGCGTGAAGCTCGGCGCGCCGGACAAACCCGCGCCGGGCGGCCCTGCCGGCCTCGACGGGGAGTCGAGCGCCGAAGGGCTGGTGCTCGCCGCACGCGGCCTCGAGCGCAGCGGGGTCATCGGGCCGATCGACCTCGCGCTGCGCGCCGGCGAGGTGGTGGGTCTCGCGGGGTTGCTCGGCTCCGGCCGGAGTGAGACCGCCAGGATGCTCTTCGGGATCGAGCCCGCCGATCGCGGTGAGCTCACGGTGGACCGCCGTCCGCTCAAGCTCAAGACGCCGCGGCACGCGATCCAGGCGGGGCTGGCGTACTGCCCGGAGGACCGCAAGGTCGACGGCATCGTGCCCAACCTGTCGGTGCGAGAGAACCTCATCCTGGCCCTTCAGGCGTCGCGGGGAGCGCTGCGGGTGCTCCCGCGCGACGAGCAGGATCGCCTGGTCCAGCACTACATCACGGCCCTGAGCATCAAGACGCCATCCCCGGAGACGCCGATCAAGCTGTTATCGGGCGGCAACCAGCAGAAGGTGCTGCTGGCGCGCTGGATGGTCACGCAACCACGGGTGATGCTCCTCGACGAGCCCACGCGTGGCGTGGACATCGGCGCCAAGCTGGAGATCGAGAAGCTGGTCAAGTCGCTCAGCGAGAGGGGGGTCGCCACGCTCTTGATCTCATCGGAGCTCGAGGAAATCGAGCGGAATTGTACCCGGGTGGTGGTCTTGAGAGATCGCAAACAGCAGGGCGAGCTCGCGGGAGAGTCAGTGACCCCTGCGTCGATCATCCAGGCCATTGCCCAGCGCCAGGAGGCCTCGCCCGATGCCCGAGAAGATCTCTGAAGCGCTGCGCACCAACGCCAGCGTCACCGGCGTCGGGATCATCCTCTTCACCGCTGGCGTCGGTGCCCTGCTGCTCAAGCGCGGGCGCCGCGAGGCCTGGCCCATGCTCGGCCTGTCGGCGCTCCTCGTGTTCAACTTCTTCCTGTCGAAGAACTTCTTCTCGATCGTCGAGCGCGACGGGGCCTACTACGGGACGCCCATCAACCTGCTCAACCAGGGCTCGGAGGTGATGCTGCTCGCCATCGGCCTGACCCTGGTGATCGCCGTCAGGGGCATCGATCTGTCGGTCAGCTCGGTCATGGCGCTGTCCGGCGCCACCTGCGTGATCCTGATGAAGGACCATCAATATCCGCCGCTGGTGGCGGCGCTCGTGTCCTTGCTCGTCGCGGGCGGCGCGGGGTTGTTCAACGGCGCGCTGGTCACGCTGCTGAACATCCAGCCCATCATCGTCACCTTGATCAGCATGATCGGCATTCGAGGCGTCGCGATGCTGATCACCAACGCCGAGCCTGTGACTCACGTGGATGCGACGTTCGCGTTCATCGGCAATGGTCACCTGGGTGGCTTGCCGTTCTCCATGCTGCTGGTGGCCGTCGTGTTCGCCATCGCGGCGCTCCTCTCCCGGAAGACGGCGCTCGGCCTGTTCATGGAAGCGATCGGCGACAACGAGCGGGCCAGCCACCTCGCGGGCGTCAGTGACCGCCGCATCAAGCTCTGCTTGTACGGGTTCTCCGGTCTGTGCGCCGGCATCGCCGGGCTCGTGGCCGCGTCGTACATCTCCACGGCCGACCCCGATCGCGTGGGGCGCCTGCGGGAGCTGGACGCCATCTTCGCCGTGGTGATCGGCGGGACGGCGCTGACGGGCGGGCGCTTCTACCTCGGCGGCACGCTGGTAGGAGCGCTGCTGATACAAACGCTCTCCATCACGATGTACAGCCAGCACGTCCCTTCGGAGATCGAGCCAATGCCCAAGGCCATCGTGATGCTGATGAGCTGTCTCTTGATCTCCGAGGAGTCGCGCCGGCGCCTCGTCGCGCTGTTTGGGGTCAGGCGATGGCAATAGCGCTGCGCAGCTGGGACCGGCGGCACTTGCCGCTCGTCGTGACGGCGGTCCTCCTGGTCGCGCTCTACGCGAGCGCGCTGACGTTCTACGATTCGGCGCGCAGCCTGCGGTTCCTGGTCGACCTGATCAAGGGCAACGCGGCGATGGGCATCTGCGCGGTGGGGATGACCTTCGTCATTCTGGCGGGGGGCATCGATCTCTCGATCGGGTCCGTCGTCGCGCTCACGACGGTCCTCGTGGGCACGCTTGTCGCAGGTGGCCACCACCCGCTGCTGGCCTTCTCTATCGGCCTCGCGGCGGCGGTCTCGCTCGGCGCCGCGACGGGTTACCTGATCCACGGCTTCTCTCTGCCGCCGTTCCTGGTGACGCTGGCGGGCATGTTCTTCGCGCGCGGACTGGCCTTCGTCGTCAGCATGCAGCCCATCAGCATCGATCATCCTTTCTTCGATTGGATCGTCGATGAGCTCGGCTTCGCGCTGGCGATCCCTGGCCTGGATCGAACCTGGATCACCGCGACGGCCCTGCTGTTTCTTGTCGTCCTCGCGCTCGGCGTGATCTTGCACCGGAGCACGAGCTTCGGCCGGAACGTGCTGGCCATCGGCGGGGACAGGCAAGCCGCGATGCTCATGGGAGTGCCGCTCGGCGCCACGACTGTGTGTTTGTACGCGTTGAGCGGCCTGTGCGCGGGTCTCGGGGGGGTCACCACGGCGCTGATCGACAGCGCCGGCAAGCCGAACATCGGCGTCGGCCTGGAGCTCGAGGCCATCGCGTCGGTGGTGATCGGTGGAACGCTGCTGACCGGCGGTGTCGGCAGCGTCGTCGGTACCCTGATGGGCGTGATGATCACCGGGCTCGTGCGGGCGGTGCTCAACCTGGATGGGCGTCTCCCGTCCCCCTGGCACCACATCAGCATCGGGCTGCTGCTGCTGGGCTTCATCGTCATGCAGCAGCTCCTGGTCCGCTCGGCCAGGCGCGCGACATGAGCGGCCAGGGCCGACGAGCGGCAGC
This sequence comes from Sorangium sp. So ce176, assembly GCF_051519835.1. Lineage (NCBI taxonomy): Bacteria > Pseudomonadati > Myxococcota > Polyangiales > Polyangiaceae > Sorangium > Sorangium sp. So ce176. Next base: position 3,938,341 of record NZ_CP150371.1, on the reverse strand, counting down.
TTCAACGATGGTGCTGGAGAGCGAGGAGCGACAACGTGAGTGAGACAAGACGAGTTCTGGTCACCGGCGCGGCGGGGAAGGTCGGCCAGGCCTTCATCCGCAGGTTCCTGTCGGACCCGAGGTTCGAGGCCTGGCAGGTTCGTGCGCTATGCCACAACCGCATGCTGGAGCGGACGGCGCGCCTGGACGTTGTGCGTGGATCGATCGAGCACGGCGGCGTGGCCAGCGAAGCGGTGGAGGGCGTGAGCCACGTGCTGCACCTCGCGACAAGCAAGGAGACCCCCGACAGCATCATGGACGTGGCCATCAAGGGCATGTTCTGGCTGCTCGAGGCCTGCCGCGTCAGCCCTGCGTTCCAGCAGTTCATCCTGATCGGGGGCGACGCCGGGATGGGCCACTTCTTCTATCCACACCCGGTCCCCGTCACGGAGGCGCAGAAGCACAGCGCCTACCCGGGTTGCTATGCGCTGTCCAAGGTGCTCGAGGAGGTCATGCTCGAGCAATACTACGTCCAGTATGGCCTGAACGGATGCTGCCTGCGCGCGCCGTGGATCATGGAGAAGGACGACTTCAAGGCCCAGCTGTCGTTCGGTGACGACGTGTTCGGAGGGCCGAGGTGGCGCGATCTGGTCGGAGCTCAGGCGGCAGAGGGATACGTCCGCTCGGGCGCCGTCCCGGTGATGCTCGACCCTGACGGGAAGCCGGTGAAGCGCAACTTCGTGCACGTGGAGGATCTCGTCGCCGCGATCCTCATGGCGATCGACAACGAGAAGGCCCGCCAGCAGACCTTCAACATCTGCATGGATGAGCCGGTCGACTACGGTGAGCTGGCGTCTTACCTGGAGACCACCCGGGGCCTGCCGAGCGTGAGGGTGAAGACGCCCTACCATTCGACGTGGCTGGACAACACGAAGGCCAAGTTTCTGCTGGGTTGGCGGCCGCAGTACAATCTGGCGCGACTTGCGGACGCCGCCTTTGACCACGCGCGCGCGCCCGATGACCCGCGCATCACGTGGTACCCCGGTTGACGAGCGCCACCGTCGAGCCGACGGCGACGCCGCCCGGGGTGTCTCAGCGGACGTGGATGTCCGGCTTCGGCGCCGGGGCCATCCCCTCCCCGATGTGGAAGCTCGGGTGGGGCGGCTGGTTGTAGGCGCCGTTCTGCCACGAGATGGCGACGCGATACTGCGGATCGTGCATCAGGGTGTGGATCCGGTTCTTCGCGGGCTGGCTCGTCGTGAAGATGCGAATCGAGTCGCCGCAGCGGAAGATCACCTCCTCGCGCCAGTCGCCCAGGATATCGGCGCTGAGGGTCGGGTTGCTCTTCGTGCCGTTGTTCGCGGCGCACCCGTCGGCCGTGAAGTTGCCGCCGTCGCCGTCGACCTGGCGGATGCCGTTGCCGTCGAGGAGCTCGCGGCTCAGGTCCGCGTCCCACCAGATGAGGAAGTTGCTCGACGCGGGGCGGTTCCCGACGCTCTTGCCGTCCGAGCCGCTCAGCAGCTGGCTGTTGTTCACCCACGCCTCGCTCCCGGGGTTGCGCGGATCGACGTCCGCCGCCACGCCCCGGCCAGGCCCCTCCTCGCCGCCGTTGCCGGGCCCCTGCCAGAGGACCTCGCACGTGCGGGCGTCGCGCATGGCGTACGCGGGCGCGTCCCCGCTCTCGTACGGCATGAACACCTCGAGGCCGGGGCGCGACGGGATGTGATCCGTGACGTGCAGCGCGTCGCCGTGAGCGTAGTAGTCCACCGTGCAGAGGCCCGTGCCGTCGTCGTCGAACGTGGCGCCGCCGTTGATGATCTCCTGCTGCGGGTCGTCGTCCACGTTCGCGACGCTGATGGAGTGGGCGCCCTTGCCGGCGAACTTCCCGTTGTCACGGCTCGAGCTGGAGTCGAACGTCCAGAGGTTCGAGAGCGCGCCGTCGCGGTAGTTCCAGGCCGAGAGCGTGGTGCGCGCGTAGTAGCCCCGCCCGAACACCGCGCTCGGGCGCCCTGTGTCGTCGAGGAACGCGATCGTGCCGACGAACCTGTCGACGCGGTTGCCGTAACACTCGTTGTTGCCCCAGCTGCACGGGTCCTCGCGCCCTACAAGGAACGCGGTCGTGGCGAGCTCGGCGCCTGTCTCTCCCGAGAACACCGTGAGGTACTCCGGGCCGGTCAGGATGTAGCCGTCGCCGTTGCGGTAGTCCTTGGCGTCGTCGTCGCCGGCCGCGGGCCCCTTGCTCAGGAACTCGCCCTTGCCGTCGCGCGTCCCCGGCGCTGTCTTGACGGCCACCTCCGCCTTCCCGTCGCCGTCGAGATCGTAGACGAGGAACGGCGAGTAATGCGCCCCGGCCCGGATGTTCACGCCGAGATCGATGCGCCAGAGGCGCGCGCCGTCGAGCGTGTAGGCGTCCAGGTAGGTCTTGCCGGTGCGGCCAGCCTGCGAGTTGTCCTTGAGGTTCGACGGATCCCACTTGACGACGATCTCGTATCGCCCGTCGCCGTCCAGGTCCCCCACGCTGCCGTCGCCGCTCGAGTAGGTGTAGCCGTCCCCGGCGGGCGGCGCCATCGTCGGGATGGACAGGGATCCATCCTTCCACACGGACGCGGCCTCCGACTCGCCTCGCTCGACGCCGCCGACGACCGGCCGCACCGTGTAGACCGAGCTCGGAGTTCCGCCGCGGTCCACGAAGTTGGTGGAGTCCGTGATCGGCGCGTCGTTGACCTTGGTGCCGTCCCGGTAGACGTTGAAGGCGATGTCGTCGGGATCGTAGCCGAACAGGCGGAAGCCCACGTAGATGCCCCCGTCCGTGGGAACGGCCACGACGCCGCGGTCGAGATCCTCCATCTGCGCGAACCCCGTCGGCGCGGGCGTGCCCCCGCCGGCGCCCGCGCCGGGCCCCGCGCCCGCGCCGCCGCTGCCCGACGCTGCGTCGCCGCCCGACGCCGTGCCTGTCGCGCCGCTTCCGGGCGCCGTGCCCGTCGAGCCGCCTCCCGACGCCGTGCCGGTCGCGTCGTCGCCGCCCGCGCCGGTGCCGTCGCCGCCGGCGCCGCCGGCGCCTGTATCGCTCGCCCCGCAGGCCACGAGCCCGGCAGCGAGCGAGAAACAGATCAAGAGAACAGGACGCCTCATAAGGTACCTCGCGTTGCCGCTCCGCCTCCGGTCGGCGGTTCGCCTCCGGGCCGTGAGCGGCACGATGATCTCTGGCCCAGGTTGCAACATCAGCGCAGACTCAATCACCTCGATCGCTCGGGTCCCGCGTTTTCTCGACGGGCTGAAAATTTGAACCCGCCTCGCGAGAACGCGGCGGTGCTCCGGGCGACACAGCGGGGCCAGCTAGCATACCCGCGCAGTTTCATGGTGAACCGTATGAGTTTGGGGTACGCAAGAATCCCTGACATGCAGCCGTCGCGTACGCCGCACCGCGCCATCCTCACCACGCTCAGCGCAACGGCGATGGCGGGCGGACGTGCGGCGCCCCGCTGCCTGGCCGCTGTCGCGGCGCTCGGGCTCGCGGCCTGCGAGCGGGGGCCTATCGACGCCGTCGAGCTGACGCCGTCGAGGCTGACCCAGGACCTGGTGGCCTACTGGGCGTTCGACGACGGAGAAGGGACGGTCGTGGCCGATCGGTCCGGCAACCGGCGCGACGGCGAGCTCACCGGCGGCACGTGGGTGGAGGACGGCCGCTTCGGGCAGGCGCTGCACTTCGAGGAGGGCGAGTTCATGACGGTGGGCGGATTCCCGAACGCCGCCTCGAGCTGGACCGTCTCGGCGTGGGTTCGCGTGCTGACCGGCGAGCCCCCTGCCGGCGACACGCTGAGGACCGTGATCAGCACGGCGAGCTCCGGCGGATGGGAGCTCAACATCGGCTACGACGGCGAGGCGCGGGGCATGCAGTTCGGGTTCTGGAAGGGGCCGGAGACAGGCGACTACCACCGCGTCCTGTGCTCCTGCCTGGAGCTCCAGCGGTGGACGCACGCCGCCGGCGTCGTCGACGGCGAGGCGCTCACCATGAGCCTCTACATCGACGGGCGCCTGCACAGCACCGAGCCCATCGAGAGGACGATCTCGCCCGGCCCCACCAGCCTCTACGTCGGCCGATGGCCGCAGGAGGGTCGGCTCCTCGTCGGGGACGTCGACGACATCGCGATCTACAGCCGGGCGCTCGCCCCGGCGGAGATCGCCGAGCTCTCCCAGCACGCCGTCCCGGCGGAGGTCGAGGCGGACATCGCGGCGGACACCCTCTACAACCTGGTCGGCGTCCAGAGCGGGCGCTGCGTGGACGTCGACGCCGCCGTCGTCACCGCCGACGACCTCGTCCTGCAGCTCTGGAGTTGCAACGGCGGCACCAACCAGCAGTTCCGCTTCGAGGCGGTGGACGGCGGGTATCACCGGATCCGCAACGTCAGCAGCGACAAGTGCCTCGACGTCCGCGGCGCGTCGAAAGCCGACGGCGCCGTGATCGTCCAGTACGCCTGCCACGGCAACCCCAACCAGCAATGGTCCGTCACCGATCTCGGCGGCGGCGCCGTCCGCATCACATCGCGTCTCAGCGGCAAGGTCATCGACGCGTACGGCTCCCCGCCCGCCGACGGCACCGCCCTCTTCCAGAGGTCTTCCAACGGCGGCGCCAGCCAGCAGTTCAGGCTGATCCCGGTCGAGACAGGCGCCGAAGCCGGCACCACGAGCGGCCCGGAGCCGTGACGCCCGGCGCCCCGCCGTGAGGCGTGGGACCTGCTCGGCGACATCGACGGCCTGCGCGCGCGGCGACGGCCGGCGCGGACGACAGCGCCTCGGGAAGATCTCCCGCCGGGCGCGCGGCGCGACGCCGCTCGCCCTCCGCTCACAGCCACCCCACGAGGCTGAGGGTGCCGAGCAGCGCCGGGCGCGCGCCGCTCGCCGCCTCGGTCTCGACGAAGCGGATCACCGGATACGGGTGCGCGACGAGCGCGTGCGCCTCGACGACGACGTCGAGCCGCCTCACGATCCCGAACTCGACGCCGGCGCCGGCGTCCGCGGCGAACGCCCACCGCGCGTCGTGGGTCCCCCTGTACGGCCACGACGCCTCGCCGTCGACGGCGACGTGGAGCGCCCCGAGGCCCACCGAGAACCTCGGGCGCAAGCGCAGCTCGGGCCAGGGGAGCGCCGCGAGCTCGACGAGCCCGAGCCGCTGCTGCACGGTCGCGCTGCCCTGCGGCCCGGCGACGCGCGGCGCCGTCCCGAGCCCGGCGAGCGAGAGGCGCGCCTCGAGTCGACCGCTCGGACCGGGCGGCGCGACGCGCAGGCGCGCGACCAGGAGCAGCGCCGGGCCGATGCCGCCCGGGCTCGCGAGGAGCCCGCCCCCCAGCTCGACGCCCCACATCGATCGGCGCGGCGGGTCGAGCGACCTCTCTGCCCGTGAAGGCTCCTGCGGGCTCATTTTGCCCGGGGGCGGCGCGGCGGCGGGCGCCGCCGCGCGCCGCGAGGACATCAGCAGCTCGAGCAGGCTCGCGCGGAGCAGCTCGACGGCGCGCACAGCGAGCACCTCGACGATATGCTCCCGCGCCTCGCCGCGCGTGTCGATCCGCCGCACGAGCGTCTTGTTCGTCCGCGGGTCGACCACCCAGAGCTCGGCGGCCTGACCGTCCGGCGCGAGGAACAGCCCGATCAGGGCCGCGGAGCCGGCCTGCTGCCCGGCGTCGTCCATCGTCGGCCGGGGGGCGGAGGCCGACTGCGCATCGAGGAGCTCCACGTCGAACCCGTCGGCGACGAGCTCCCCGCGGATGCGGATCAGCGCCTCGGAGATCGACGGATCCGCGGCGCCGGGGCGCACGAGGACCACACGCGCAGGCTCCCCCGACGCCGCGGGGCTCGCCGCGCACAGGACGAGCGTGAGGGCCCCGGCCAGCGCCTGCGCCCGCGCGAACCTCACGGCGTCCGAGCGAGGGCCCGCGCTGCCTGCGCGTAGGTTCCGCCCGGGAACCGGCGCAGGTACGCCCGCGCGACGGTCTCGGCCTCGGCGTCGCCGTGGAGCCGCTGCACGATCACCATCTTGCGCCCGAGCGCCTCGGAGGCGTAAGCGCCCCGCGGCGCCTCCTTGAGGTAGGTCTCGAACCAGGCGAGCGCCGCGGCGCCTCCCTCCTGGGTCTCCGCGAGGCGGCCGAGCTGGAACGCCGCCTCCTTGCCCCGTTGCGTCGCGGGAAAGCGCCGGCGCTGGGCGAGGAGCGCCCGCCGCGCGATGTCGTTCCGCCGCGTGTAACGCGCCGCGTCCGCGAGGGCCGAGAGCTCCTCGTTGCTGCTCTCCGCGAGCGCGGCGTCGAGCCCGCGGCGCTGCGCCTCGTCGACGATGACGTCGAGCTTCCCGGCCGCGAGCTTCCCGGCCCAGTCGCGCCTCGGCTCGGCCGCGGGCGCCGCCGCCGTCGGGCTCGCGGGCGCCGCCGCCGTCGGGCTCGCGGGCGCCTCGGGTTGATCCGGAACCGGCGCCGCGCCGGGCTCCCCGGCGCTGACGGGTGCCGGCGGGGAGAGCGCCGGCGGCGCCTCCGCGCCCTGCTGAAGATCGAGATCGCGCAGGAGCACCTCTCCCGTGCGCTGCCACAGGGTCAGCCACTGCCCGGCGCGCACAGCGATCGGCTTGCCGGACAGCGGCCCGCTGACGACGACGGCGCCGTCCTCGAGCCGCAGATCGAGGCGCTCGTCCTCCGGCGCCCAGGAAAGCGCGAAGGCCGTCCCGGTGACTGTCACGAGGTACGGCCCCGCGTCGAACAGCCACTGCGCCTCCGACCGGTGGACAACGCGCGCGTGGACCTCTCCCCTGTCGAGGGCGACCCTGGCGCCCTGCTCGTCCACCGACACGATGTGCGCGCGCGCCATCTCGGCGAGCTGAACCTCGGTGCCGTCGGAGAACCGGACCTTGGGGCGGCTCGATGTGTCCGCCTGAACGGACCCGTCCTGCTGCATGGCGCCGCCCTCCACCTCGTAGGAGAGCCGATCGGCGCGCGTCCCTCGCTGCCACCCGTTGACGCCGAGCAGGACGGCGGCGGCGACGGCGAGCGCGAGCGCTCCGCTCCGGAGGGGCGACAGCCGGAAGCCCTGGCGCCTCGCCGTCCGCTCCGTCACGCGGAGCAGCCCCTGGACACGCTGCTGGGGAGACATCGTGCCGAGCGACAGGCGAGCGAGCTCGACAGCGCGCGCGGCGCTCGGGCTGAGTGCCGGGTTCTTCTCCTCGTCAAGAGTCATCCCGCGCCTCCCCTCTCATGCAGTACGCGGCGAGGGACATGTCCTTCTCGACCTCGGACGACACGCGCTCCGTTGCCCGGCTGAGCCTGCGCTTCACGGTGGCCAGCGAGATCCCTGTCGCCTCCGCGATCTCCGGCAGGCTCATCCCCTCCATGTGGCGGAGGACGAACGCGGTCCGGTCGTCTGCGCTCAGCGTGTCGAGGATCGCATAGAGGCGTCCCAGCGCCTCGCGCGCCTCGCTGTCCACCGGCGCGACAGCCTGCTCCGGGAGCTCGGCAGTGTCCGAGAGCTGGAGGATGCGCCTCACGCGCCTGCGGCGGAGCTCCCACTTCAGGAGTCGGACGGTCACCGAGTACACGAAGCTCCCCAGCGCGTCGGGGTCTCTCAGCCCGGATACCCTGGAGAACACGCGAACAAAGACCTCCTGGGTGACGTCCTCTGCGTCGGCGCCGGGCCCGAGCACGCGCGCGACGATCCGGAACACCTTGGGCGCATGCGCGTTCCACACCGCGGCTGCCGCCCACGGCTCTCCTGCCATGAGCGCGCGAACCACGTCACGTTCGTCAGTGCCGCCATGCTCTGACGGAGCGATGGCAAGGCTGGCTCTACGCACAACGTCATCGCTCCGAGGGATCGAGACCTTCGCAGATCGGTCGTGAGGAGCGAGCACAGTACCGAGCCGGGGTCCCCGGTGCAAGGCGGTCAGCGCGCGCGGCCGGGTCAGCGCGCGCGGCCGGGGAGGTCGTTCCGGCAAGCGGCGCTGGTCCCAGCGCGGGTGTGGTGCGGTCGTCGCCGCCACCCTCGGAGGCGCCGCGCCGTCGATGGGGCGCCTGGCCCACAAGATGGTCTTGAGTGGAGTCAACATCGCATCGGACGCTCCCGAGCTGCGTTGCCCGGATGCCCGGCACGGCGACCACCACGGATGCCCGCGGAGGCCGCAAGGATGTCGGAGGGGACGTCGCCCCAGCCAGCCAAGCGCACGTCTGTCACGCAGTAGCCGCTCGCCCTCGAACCGGCTCACAGCGAGAGAGAATAGCGCAGGAACGGAAGATTCCCGTGGTGAGGGGGGAAACGGCGGGCGTGGGAGCAGCGGAGCGTGCGGCGCGGGCATCAGCCGCGGCGCGCTGCCTCGAGGACGCGGAAGGTCTCGTCGGCCTCGGCGCCCGGCTTGCGCCGGGTCCCCCACCCCACCGCGGCGCGGTAGCTCCCGAGGAGCCCCGACGCCGAGAGCTGCTCCTCGTCCACCGGGACGGGCCGCTCGGCCTCCGGCGCCACGTAGAGCGCGTCCACCGGGCAGTAGGCCTCGCACATGAAGCACGTCTGGCAGTCGCCCTGCCGTGCGATCACGGGCGCGCCGCCGGGCACGGGATCGAACACGTCGGTCGGGCAGACCTCGACGCAGAGATCGCACCCGATGCACCGCGCGTCGCTGACGAGCTCGATCATGGCGCGTGCGCCTCCGCGGCGGCCGCGCCTGTCGACGCCGGCGCGGCCGACTCGGGGCGGACCCAGACCTTGTCGAGCCCCCCGGTGATCAGGCGCCGCTGCTGCGCCGGATCGAGGCCTGGATGGTCCTTGTGCTTGTGCATCCCGCGCGTCTCTGTGCGCGCGCGCGCCGCGTTGAACATCCAGCGCGCGGTGGCGACCATGGCCGCGCCCTCCCGCGCCCGCACGGCCTCGCGCACCTCCGCCGCGGGCCGGGCCGTTTGCACGTCGCGCCAGAGCGCGTCGAGCCGGTCGAGCGAGATCGCGAGCCCGCGCTCGGTGCGGAAGAGGTTCTTGTCGTACGGGAACACCTCGTCTTGCACCGACCGGATCACGCCCTCGGCGTCGATCGGCCTCGCCCCGCCCGCCGCGGGGAGCGCCGCGCGGCCGGCGCCCTCGACCTTGCGCTGACCGGCGCGGGCGCCGACGCCGCGCGCGAACAGGGCGGCGCCCTCGCCGGCCCACTGCCCCGAGGAGATGGCCCACGCCGCGTTGTGGCTGCCGCCGCCCGTGAAGCCGCCGCAGATGAGCTCCCGCGTGGCGGCGTCGCCGGCGGCGTAGAGCCCCGGCGCCGAGGTCGCGCAGGCCTGGCTGGTGATGTGGATCCCGCCGGTGCCGCGCACGGTGCCCTCGAGCCGCAGCGTGACGGGGAAGCGCTGCCGGAAGGGGTCGATCCCCGCGCGGTCGAACGGCAGGAAGAAGTTCGGCTGGGCCTTGCGCATCCACGCCTGCAGCGCCTCGTCGGCCTTGTCGAGCTGGGCATGGACCGGCTGCGTGAGCAGCGTCTCCGCGATCACCGATCGCCCTCGCTGCGAGCCGGCCCCCTCGATGACGCGCCCGTCCTCGCGATAGAACGTCGCCCAGTTGTAGAAGAGGGTCTTGGTGACCGACGCGAAGGCCGGGGCGATCGCGTACGCGTTGGAGAACTCCATGCCCGACATCTCGGCGCCCACCTCGGCGGCCATCAGCCCCCCGTCGCCGGTGAGCACGTTGGTGCCGAGGGCCTTGCTCAGGAAGGCGCACCCGCCTGTCGCGATGACGACGGCCCCGGCCTTCACCGTCCACCGGTGCCCGAGCTGCCGGCAGATCCCGGCGGCGCCGGCGACCGCGCCGTCCGCGTCGACGAGGAGCTCTAGCGCGGGGCTGTGGTCGAGGATGCGCACGCCCGCGAGCTTCACCCGCTTGCGCATGAGGCGCATGTACTCGGGCCCCTGCAGGCTGCGGCGCACGGGCTGGCCGCCGTCGTCTGTCGGAAACGGGTAACCCCACGTCCCGAGGTCGTTCACGCTGGACCACGTCCTGTCGAGCACGCGGTCCATCCAGCCCCGGTCCGCGAGGAAGCCGCCCAGGCCCTCGCGGCTCGCCTTGGCCGCCTCGCGCAGCTCGGGGACGGGCGGCACGTACCACACGCCGACCCCGGACGGCGCGGTGGCGCCGCTGCTGCCGCAGTACCCCTTGTCGGCGAGCACCACGCGGGCGCCCTTCGCCGCCGCGGCGAGCGCCGCCCAGGTCCCGGCGGGCCCGCCGCCGAGGACGAGCACGTCGGTCTCCAGCGCCAGCGTGTCGCTCCGGTCGAGGGCGCGTCCCCCCTCTCCCGCGTGTGATTCAGGCTCTCGTAGCTCGCTCATGATCGGCGACTCCCTTGCTCAGGCCGACTTCCCTCTCCCGCCTCGTCTCATCTCGTCTCATCTCGTCTCATCCGGAATGCAGCCGATATGCCATCACGCGCTCACTGCCCCTCTCCGGCGGGCGACGTCCTTCGTTGCTGGCGAGGCACCAGGGCCTGCTGCTCGGGTGTTGCTCCGCGCGCACTCCGTCGCTCGCGCGCGGCGCCGGGCGGGGCGCCGCCGCGTCAGCGGAGCCCGAAGCCCATCGAGGCGAGCGCCGCCCGCAGCCGGTCGCGCCCGCGCAGCGCGTCGGCCGACGCGACGCGCGCGGCCGAGTGGCGGCTCCAGCTCCCCTGCACGCCCATGCGCTCCTTCGCGTAGAAGCGCTCCATCAGCCGGTCGTAGCCTTCGAGCGCGCCGACCGAGCGCTCGAAGGCGCCATACTGCTCGTGGTGCAGGACGACCTCCTGCGGGAGCCGCGGCTTGATGCTCGCCGGGGTGCTCGGGTCCGGCCAGCCGACGCACAGGCCGAAGGCAGCGAACACCTGCGGGGGCAGGCCGAGCTCGGCCGCGACCGCCTCCGGGTGGTTCCGCAGCGCGCCGATGTAGACAGTGCCGAGGCCGATCGACTCGGCCGCGACGAGCGCGTTCTGGGCGGCGAGCGCCGCGTCGACGACGGCCATGACGAACATCTCGAGATGCTCGAGCCCCTCGTGCCCGACGCCGCGGTGCCTCGCGAGGTCGCCGATGCGCCGCAGGTCGGCGAGCCAGACAAGGAACAGCCCGCAGTCGCGCACGTGCGCCTGCCCGCCGGCGAGCTCCGCGAGGCGCCGCCGCCGCTCGGCGTCCTGCACCGAGAGCACGCTCCAGAGCTGCAGGTTCGAGGAGCTCGGCGCCGACTGCGCGGCGGCCACGAGCAGCTCGAGCGCCCCCTCCGGGAGCGGCTCCTGCGCGTAGCGGCGCACCGAGCGATGGCCGAGCAGGCTCTCGATCACCGCGTTCCACTGCTCGAAGCGGGGCGCCGCTCCCTCGCCGCCGTATCGCTCGCCAAAGTGCTCCAGGGCGCGATTGCTCATCGGATGTGCTCCTCCTCTTCAATCCATCTCTTCAATCCATCGTCCCGGCGCGCTCAGCGCACGAGGCGTGGTCCTCGGCCTCGTCGTCGCGGCGCCCGAGGTGCTCGCCGCGAGCCGGGCGCCGCGATCCCTCGGCGTGACGCGCCGCGGACGTCGCCCCACCAGGCCCATCCAACAAAACGGACAAATATTCCGTTAAGACGGACACGTCAACAGCGCGCACAGACGGAGCTCCGGGTGTGGCGAAAAAGAGGAAGAGATGAAGCGCTCGCCCGCCGCCCTTTCCGCTCGTGTTGCCCTCATTTCCGCGGCGTCCTCGCGATGAGCGCGAGCGATCGCTGGCGCTGGCCCGGTCCTGGCATTGCGCCAGTTTCATGGAATCTTCCGTTGTAGCCATAGCCGGGTTTGGCCTCGCCGTGCTCACGACGGGGTGTGGCAAGGAGGAGCGAGCGTTCGCGGAGGAGCGCCCGGCGCAGCCGGCGATGGTCGAGGTCGACCAGCGCGCTGTCGATCCGCCGCTGGTGGCGACGGAGATGGCTGTGCCCGGCGACCAACCGGCGTTCGTCGTCACCGGGCGGGGCGGCGCGTGTCCGCGGATGATCTTCCTGCACGGCATGTGCGGGCACGGGCTGGGCTACGTGCAGGCCATCCAGGGCGCGGCGCGGGAGCACGGCGGGGTGCTCGGGCTGCAGGGCAACGTGCCCTGCGGCGGGGACGGCGTGTTCAGCAAGTACTCGCCCGACCCCGAGGAGCAGGACGGCCGCATCCGGGCCGCGCTCGCGGCGTGCGGGGGCGAGGCGGAGGACCTCGTTGTCATCGGCTACTCGCAGGGGGCCTACATCGCGGAGCGGCTCGCGGAGCGCTGGCCGGACAGGTACTCGCGGCTCGTGCTGCTCGGCGCGCCCACGACGCCCTCGGCGGCGCGGCTCCGGGGCATCCGGGGGGCGGTGATGATCAGCGGCGAGTTCGACGCGAAGTACCGCATGAAGGAGGGCGCCGGCGGCCTCATGGCGGCGAAGATCCCGGCTGTCTACCGGGAGATGCCCGGCGCGCGCCACGGAGAGATGCCGGACGCGGAGCGGGTGATGGACGAGGCGCTCGACTGGCTCGACGCCAACGCGCTGCCGCGCCGCTGAGCCAGCGCGCGCGTGCGCCCGAGCTCGCGCGCCTGTCCCGGTCCACGCCGGCGCTCCGGCGCGCTGGAGCCGCCCTCGGCTTCGGCGCGCGCGCGTGTGCTATGGAGCCCGCGCAGATGATCGAGCGCGCATCTCCCGGGGTGTCGTGTGAGGACAGCGCCGCGCCGGCCCCCCCGGACGCCGCGCCGCAGGCCGACGCCGGCAGCGCCGCGCTGGCCCCGGGCGACCCGCTCGGCGACCTCAACCAGGCGTTCCTCGACGCCTACGCCGCGCGCCGGGAGGCCGTCCTCGCCACCATCGAGCCGATCATCGCCCAGATCGACGACAGCCTCATCCTGCGGCGCGGCGGGCAGCGGTTCGAGGGGCCCGCGCGCACCCGGCGCTACCACGAGCTCAAGGCGATCGCGCACGTCCCCGTGGCGGTCCACGCGCTCCTCTCGGGTTGGCGGGGCGCGCTCGACGGCGGCGCGCGTCGCCAGACGGCCGAGCTCCGACAGCGCATCGCCGCGGCCGCGGGCGACCTCGACAGCCGCGGCTTCACCCCGGAGCAGCTCGCGCGGCAGCGCCGGCTCCTCGGCGCGTCGGTCGCGCTCCTCGACGAGGCGAGCGCGACAGGCGGCGTCGCGCCCGAGGCGCTGACCGCCTTCGCCCGCGCGCAGACCGAGGACGTCCTGCGCAACGCCGAGGACGCGGCGCGCGACCAGATCGAGACGATGCACGCCACGGTCGAGGCCTGGCGGCGGCAGATGACCCCCGAGGAGCGCGACGGGCTGCGGGCGGTCGTCGCTGTCTCGCACATGGCCCGGCCCGGGAACGTGGCCGCGCAGTACTTCTCGGTGACCCTGGGAGAGACGTGGCAGGGTCGCTTCGATCAGGAGGACCTGAGGCCAGGCAAGCGCGTGCTCACCGCCGAGGCGACGTTCGACGAGGCGCAGGCGTTCGCGCTGCTCGCGACGCACGCGCTCGACGCGGGGGTGGCCACACGGTTCTTCGACGAGGAGGCCCGGCTCTCGCGCGACATCCTTGCCGACGCGGCGGAGCGGATCCTCGCCGGGATGTTCCACAAGGAGCCGGAGCCGCCGGCGCAACCGGTGGAGACGCAGGCGCCTGGGGATCTCTCGAGCTCCTCGTAGACCTGCGGCGCCTCCTCGGCCCTGGTGCGGGTCTCGTCGGTGATCTCGATATCGAGGCAGAGGCTGCCCTTGCCCTGCGCGGCGAGCGAGCGCCGCCGGCGATCCAGCCCCGGGGATCGACGGACTGGATCGCGCTCGACGTCACCCGCTCACGCCGTCTGCGGAGATGCCTGCGGCGGCTGTGCGCCCGGTGATGGCGCGGCCGGCTGTCTCGCCGCCGGCGGCTGCGCGGCCGCGGGCTGCGCGGCCGTGGGCTGCGCGGCCGCGGGCTGTGCGGCCGGCGGTCGCGCGACGGCGACCGCGCCCCTCGCGGCCCGGGCGCGCCCCTCGACGATGGACGCCGCCCGCGTCTCGAACAGCGCGCGCAGCGCCGCGTAGCGCTCGGCCAGCTCGGGCGCGTGCTCGAGCGCGTTGGCGAGCTGCTTGTTCTCCGCCTCGAGGAACACGAGGGCGTCGCTCAGCGCGATCTGCTCCATCTCGCGGGCATACAGCGCGAGGGCCTGCACAGCGGCCGACAGGCGCCCGACCCGCTCCAGCCGCTCGGCGAGCGCCGGCGCGCGCTGCGGGTCGGGCGCGTACTTCCCGAGGTCCGCCGCCAGATCCAGCCCGGCGGCCTCGCGCAGCGCGGCGAGCACCTCGGCGCGCAGCTCGGAAGACACCTTGCGCAGGCGGCGGTTGCGCGTGTCCGGATCCGTCGGCCGGAAGCCGGCCGGCGGCCTTGGCAAGCTCGCCGGATCGAGGATGGGCAGCGCGCGGTTCTTCGCGATGGTGTCGTCGAAATCGGCCTCCGGCGCGCGGCCGCCGCCGAGCGTGGGCTCGGCGCCGGCGGGCGTCACGGGGCTCGGGGTGTTCTTCGTGCTCTTCTTTCGCGACGGCATGGGCTCCTCCTGGGGGGCGCGCGCCACGGCCGGTCATCACGGCTCGCGCGGCGCGCAGGTAGGCGCAGGGCACAATCAAGGAGGATGCCAGTGGCCGCACGCCCTGTCGCACGCGGCCCGGCGACGCGTGAGGAGGGGTGAGTACGCAATGGATTGCGGCAAGCCGCAGCGTGATTGCGTAAAGATGCGCGGACGCGCCGGATCACCCCCGGCCGGGGTTCGACCGTCGCCCATCCACTGTCGACCATCCCACCATCCATGGTCGACCATCCACCTGCCCGTGGATTGACCATCCCGCCATCCATGGTCGTTCATCCCGTGTCCGTGGATTGACAGTCCTCGGCCGGGGACCGTTCGTCCCGCCGTCGAGGACCGACGATCATCGGCCGATGGACGGACCGTCATCCTCCGGCCAGGGGACCGTCACTCGGCCGAAGATCCTCGGCGTGCCCCTCCATGAGCGCCGCCGGATTGCTGCTCTGCTGCGCGCCGGGGCCGCCGGTGCCTCGATGGAGGCTCGTCACGTCTCGCCCCGGCCCGCCGCCGGCTGTCACCCTGGCGGCGCGCCGCCGCCGACCACGTCCCGGCACCGCTCGACGTCTTCCCAGAACGTCGGATACGTCTTCGCGACGCAGGCGGGGTTCTCGATCGTCACCCCGGGCCGGCACAGCCCCAGGATCGCGAAGCTCATCGCCATGCGGTGGTCGCTGTAGCTGTGCACCAGCGCGGGCGTCAGCAGGCGCGGCTCGATGCGGAGCCAGTCGTCGCCGTGGGTCACCTCCTGCCCGAGCCGGCGGAGCTCCGCCACCGTCGCGGCGAGGCGGTCCGTCTCCTTGATCCGGATGTTCGCCACGTTCCGGATCGTCGTCGGCCCCTCGAGCAGCGGCGCGATCGCCGCCAGCGTCATCACGGTGTCCGAGATGTGGTGCATGTCGACGTCGACGCCGCGCAGGCGGCCGCCGCCGCTCACCGTGGTGGCGCCCGCCTGCCGGGTCACGCGCGCGCCTGCCTGCTCCAGGAGCTCGACGAACCGGTAGTCGCCTTGCAGCGCGCCCTCGCCGAGCCCGGGCACGGTGATGGTGCCGCCCGCGGCCGCGGCGAGCGCGAACGGGTAGCTCGCGGACGAGGCGTCGGGCTCGATCGCGTACCTCCGCGGCCGGTACCCCTGCGCGGGATGGACAGCGAACCCGCCCGCGGCCTCGTCGATGCGGCCGCCGAAGTCCGCGGCCATGCGGCGCGTGATCTCGACGTACGGGCGGCTCACGAGCTCGCCGGCCACGCGCAGATCGATGGCGGACTCGGCGAGGGGGCCGGCCATCATCACCGCCGAGAAGTACTGGCTGGAGCGATCGCCGCGCATCGTCAGGGTGCCGCCCTGCAGCCGGCCGCCCCGGATCCGGAGCGGCGGGCACCCTGTCGGGCACTCCACGTCCGCCCCGAGCTGCCTCAGCCCGTCGACCAGATCCGCGATCGGGCGCTTCGCCATGTGCTCGTCGCCGACGAGCACCACCTCGCCGGGCACGAGGCACGCGAGCGCCGCCAGGAAGCGCACCGTGGTGCCGCTGTTCCCGATGAACAGCTCGCGCCCCGGCGCGCGCAGCCGGTGCCGCCCCCCCTCCACGACCAGCGTGGTCGGGCCGGCGTCCTGGATCCGGATCCCCAGCGCCTCCAGGGCAGACCGCATGTGCCGCGTGTCGTCGCTGTGCAGCACCCCGTCGAGCGTGCTCTCGCCGTCGGCGAGCGCCGCCAGGACGAGCGCGCGGTTCGTGATGCTCTTCGAGCCGGGCACACGCCAGGTCAGCTGTGGAGGCGAGGAGAGCGGGACGATGGGCAAGGGACCGGCGGGGATCATGGGGCGCCAGACTAGATCCTGACGCCCGAGCCCGCCACTTCGGTCACACGGCCCGACGCCCGATCGAGCGCCTCGTCCCAGCGCCGATCGGGGGCTACGTCGCCCGCGCCTCATCATGTAATGGGATGTAATGGCCTCCGCAGGGGGAGGGTGCGAGCACCTCGCCTTGCGCTCGTTGCTCTCGTCGGACTCGTGCGGTTCTCGTCGATTCCTTGATGAAGCTCGCCCGCTTCCGCCACTACCACCTGGCGAGGCTCCCCTGCTTCAGCCGCGCGCCGGCCCCCCTTGACCGAGGCCCGTCTTGTCCTCTCGCCCGACCCATCGCGAACACAACCGCGGTCCCCGCTGCCGTCGCCTCCTCGCTGTCGCGACCCTGGGGCTCGTCCTCGCCGCCGCCCCCTGCGCGCTCGCCGCGCCGCAGGAGACGCCCCATCCCACGGGCGCGCCCCAGCCCGCCGCCGACGCGCCCCAGCCCGCCGACGCGCCCCAGCCCGCCGAGCCCACGGCACGGGACAGGGCCGCCGAGCACTACAGGAGGGGCCTCGCCTTCTACGACCGGCGCGAATGGGCCAGGGCCCTCGCCGAGTACCTCGCGGCGCGGCAGCTCTACACGAACTGGACCGCAACGAGCGCCGCCGCGCTCTGCCTGACGCACCTCGGGCGCCACGACGAGGCGCTGGAGATGTTCGAGGCGCTGCTGCGCGACTTCGGCGACCGGCTGCCCGCCGCGGCGCAGGCGGCGGCGCAGCACCAGCTCGACGAGCTGCGCCGGATGGTCGGCATCCTCGAGATCGACGCCGCCGAGCCGGGCGCGTCGATCGTTGTCGACGGGCGGCGCCGCGGCGAGGCGCCGCTGTCGGCGCCGCTCCGCATCACCTCGGGCAGCCACTGGGTGCGCGTGTTCAAGGAGGGCTTCGAGCCGTTCGAGCAGCGCGTGGAGGTCGCGGGCGACCGGCTCGCGCGCGTCCAGGCGCGGCTCCGGCCGCTCTCGCGCATGGGGCGCCTGCGGGTCGTCGAGCAGAAGGGCCGCCCGCTGGATGTGCTGGTGGACGGCAACATCATGGCCAAGGCCCCCTGGGAAGGGCTGCTCACGCCCGGCGAGCACACCGTCGCGCTGCGCGGCGACGGACGCCTCGGCACAGCGCCGGTGCGCGTCGAGGTCGAGGTCGACAGGACCGTGCCGCTGACGCTCTCGGCGGAGGAGCTCGTCTCGGCGCTGCGGATCGAGCCGGTGCCGGTCAACGCCAGCGTGGCGATCGACGGCGTGCTCGTGGGCCGAGGCCTGTGGGAAGGGCGGCTGCGCGCGGGCGCGCATCAGGTGGAGATCGCGGCGCCCGGGTTCCTGCCCGAGTCGCGCCGCGTGGTCCTCGGGCGCGACCAGATCGAGGTCGCGCGCGTGGCGCTGGAGCGCGACCCGGGGTCGCCCTTCTGGCGCAGGCCCTCGCGCCCGTCGCGCCTCGTCGCCGAGGCCGTCACGAGGGTCGTGCTCGTCCCCGGCTTCGGCGGCGGCGTCGCGGGCACGTGCATCCGGAGCTGCGAGGGGTCGCTCGGCACGGGCGGCGCCGCCGTGCTCCAGGTCGGCTACGAGCTCGGCATGGGCCTCGGGTTCGGCGTCACGGCCGGCCACCTGGCGGCGTCGCAGCGCCTCGAAGGCCGCGCGACGACGGTGACGCCTGTCGGCCTCGAGGACAACCAGGGGACCGTCGACGATCGGCTGTCGCTGCGCGGCGCGCTCCTCGGCGGGTGGATCGGCCTCACGCTGCCGCTCTCCGACCGCGTTCCGCTGCATTTCCGGCTCGGCGGCGGGGCCCTCATCGGCTCGCTCCTCGACGAGCGGACGAACGGCGCGTTCATGACGAGCGGCGACGCGCCGTACGAGCTCGGTCCCTACGTCCAGAAGCACCCGGCCCTCTTCTTCTACGCGACCCCCGAGGTGCGGCTCGGATGGTCGCTCGGCCGGCGCGTCCAGGTGACCGCCAGCGTGGCCCTGCCCCTGCTCGTCGATCGCCGGCAGGCGCGGTGGGACGCGGGTCAGGTCGTGCCCGCGGGGACCGACGGCCGCGGGCAGTTCCCGGCAGAGCGGCTCACCGGCCCCGTGGTCCTGACGATCGCGCCCGGGATCGGCGCTCGTTACGAGTTCTACTGAGCTGCCTGGAGAGAGGTCGAGATGCTCGCGGAGGGTTCGATGCGCCGTGCCGGCTCGTGGATGCTGGCGGTCTTCTGGAGTGCCATGCTGGCCCTGCTGCTCGGCTGCAGCGAGGTCGAAGGTCCGATGGACGCGCGCGCGCTGCGCCGGCAGTTCCCGGAGCAGGCGGACGCCGTCCTTCAAGGCCCTTTCGCCTTCACCCTGGCAGGCGACGGGTTCGAGGCGCTGCGGCCGCCCAACGCGCAGACCGACGGGCAGGCCGACGTGCACGGCGAGGCCGGTCTGCGCCCGCGCTTCCCGCAGCGCGGCGACGGCGCCCTTCGCTTCCCGCTGCCCGACGGCGCCGAGGCCCTCGTGCGGGAGCTCGGCGCCGCGGGCGAGGCCGCTGTCGCGGAGAACGCGGTGGCCTATCCGCGGAAGGGCGGAGCGTCGTTCTGGGCCGCCCTGGAGGACGACGGCTACGAGGAGTGGCTGCTGCTCGAGCCGAGCGCTGTGCGGCGCGACGCGCCCGTCGCCGCCTGGCAGGTCGACGGCGCAGCGCTGCGCCAGGACGGCGCGGCCGTGGAGCTGGCGGACGCGCGCGGAATACCGCAGCTCCGCGTCACGGCGCCCGAGGCGTACGCGGCAGGAGGAAGGCCGGTCGACGCACGCCTCGTCGCCCGGGGGGGGCAGATCGAGCTGTGGGTGGAGGCCGAGGGCGAGACAGTGCTGGTGGATCCGCGGTGGAGGCCCGTCAGAGAGATGAACTCCCCCCGCTACCGACATACGGCGACGCCGCTGCCGGACGGGCGGGTCCTCGTCGTCGGCGGCTATCATCGCTGGAGCGCGCACGACAGCGCCGAGCTGTTCGACCCGGCCTCGGGCGAATGGTCGGTCCAGGGGTCGATGAGCGCCGCCCGCGCCGATCACACGGCCACGCTGCTGCCGGACGGGCGGGTCCTCGTCATCGGCGGCGATACCGGCGGCACCGAGGGCGATACCGCCGCCCCGGATCTCGAAGGAGCGCTCGACAGCATCGAGGTGTTCGACCCGGACTCCGGCCAGGCAAGCGGGTGGTCCACCGGACATCCCATGAACGCTGCCCGCGCCGATCACACGGCCACGCTGCTGTCGGACGGACGGATTTTCGTCGCCGGCGGCTACGGCCCTGAAGGAGCGCTCGACAGCGCCGAGCTGTTCGACCCGAGCTCCGGCAGGTGGTCCACGCTGCAGCCCATGCTCGCCGCCCGCACGGCGCACACGGCGACGCTGCTGCCGGACGGGCGGGTCCTCGTCGCCGGCGGCGAAGGCGCCGACGGCGTGCTCGACAGCGCCGAGCTGTTCGACCCGAGCTCGGGCAGGTGGTCCCCGCTGCCTCCCATGCTCGCCGCCCGCACCACGCACACGGCGACCCTGCTGCCGGACGGGCGGGTCCTCGTCGCCGGCGGCGCTGGTCCTGAGGGCGTGCTCAACAGCGCCGAGCTGTTCGACCCGGGCTCGGGGACATGGGTCGCCGTCAGGCCCATGGCCGCCGCCCGCGCCGACCACACGGCGACGCTGCTGCCGGACGGGCGGCCTCTGGTCGCCGGCGGCCACGGCCCTGAAGGGTCGCTCGACGGCGTCGAGGTGTTCGACCCGGGCTCCGGCAGGTGGCTATCGCTCCAGTCCCTGCAGAGGTCCCGGGCCAAGCACGCAGCGGCGCTGCTGCCGGATGGGCGGGTGCTCGTCGCCGGCGGCTCCGTGCATGGAACGATCGACGACGCCGAGCTGCTCGACCCGGACGTGGGCATGTGGCGGTCGGTCGCCCCGCTGCACATCGCTCGGCAGGAGCACACAGCGACGCTGCTGCAGGACGGACGGGTGCTCGTCGCCGCCGGAACGGGCGTTTCCGGCGGCCCACACCCCGGAGGGCTCGTCGACGTCACCGAGGTGTTCGACCCGGACTCCGGCACCTGGCACGTCGTCGGCCCCATCGGTCAGGTCCGGACCCAGCACACGGCAACGTTGCTGCAGGACGGACGGGTGCTCGTCGCCGGCGGTTCCGAGACCGTCGATGACCAATCGGGTGAGCTGCGATCGCTGACTCACGCCGAGCTGTTCGACCCGGGCTCCGGCACCTGGCAGCCGGCCAGCCCCATGAACATCGCCCGGTACTCGCATACCGCGACGCTGCTGCAGGATGGACGGGTGCTCGTCGCCGGCGGCCGCATTCGAAATGGAACCGGATTTCTGGACAGCGCCGAGCTGTACGATCCCGCTTCAGGCAGGTGGATGCTCGTCGAGCCCATGCTCGCTCCGCGACAGATGCACACGGCGACGCTGCTGCTGAACGGGCAGGTGCTCGTCGCGGGCGGCTATGGCCCTGATGGAATGCTCGACGGCGCCGAGGTGTTCGATCCGGCTTCTGGCGGGTGGCTGCCCCTCGGGGCCATGACCTCAGCGCGTTCGAAGCACACCGCGACGCTGCTGCCGGACGGACGGGTGCTCGTCGCCGGCGGCTTCGACTCCGCGGGCGATCTCGACAGCGCCGAGGTGTTCATCCCGGACTCCGGCAGGTGGCTGCCCCTCGGGTCCATGCACACCGCCCGCATCGATCACACAGCGACGCTGCTGCCGGACGGGCGGGTGCTCGTCGTGGGCGGCGCCAACATACAGGCCTTCACCCTGCAGCCGCACACCGTCGAGGCGTTCGATCCGTCCTCCGGGACGTGGTTCCCTCTCGAGCCCCTGCCCCTGGGCCTGTACTGGCACAGCACCACGCTGCTGAAGGATGGCGGGGTTCTCGTGGCCGGCGGCGGCGATGAAGGAGCGCTCGACAGCGTCGTCCTCTTCCGCCCGATGTCGGACGGCAGCCCCTGCGCTGCGGACGTCGAATGCAGCAGCGGCCACTGCACCGACGGCGTCTGCTGCGAGCGGGTCTGCGACGTCTATCTCTGCGAAGCGTGCTCGACGCTCCGGGGCGCCTCCGCCGACGGCGTTTGCACGTCGCTGCACCCCGATTACCTGCCCTTCGCCTGCTCGCCGCAGACCGGGGAACCAACGAGGCCCTGCAAGTCGGTCCACCACTGCGCTGAGGGCTTCGTCTGCGATGTCGAGGGCGAGTGCGTCCTGCCGCCGCAGAGCGGCGGGTTCCTCGACAAGGGCGGCTGCCACCTCGCCATCGCGACGGCCGCGGGGCCGGCGGCGCGCGTGCCCGCGGAGCTCGGCCTGCTGACGCTCGCCGCCGTCTCGGCGGCGCTGCGCCGGCGCCGCAGATGACGGCCTCGGCGGCGCGACGCCCGCGATCAGACGGAGGTCGCGCGCGTGACGCTGGCGCGCGACCCGAGGAGCGGATCGGCCTGCCGCTCGGCCGGCACCTCCAGCTGAACGCGGGCGTCGCGCTGCCCGTGCTCGTCAGCCTGCGGCGATCGGCGTGGGACGCGCGCCAGGTCGTGGCCGCGGGGCCCGATGGCTACGGGACGTTCCCGGAGGAGAGGCTCACTGGCCCCGTGTTCCTCACTGTCGCACCGGGGATCGGAGCTCGTTAGGACCTTTACTGACAGGAGGAGAGGGAGATTCGATATGCCCATCGCGGGTTCGACGCGCCATCCCGGCCTGCGGACGCTGGCGCTCTTCTGGACGGGCGTGCTCGCCGTGCTGCTCGGCTGCAGCGAGATCGCCGATCCGCTCGACGCGCGCGCCCTGCGGCGACAGTTCCCCGAGCAGGCAGACGCCATCCTCCAAGGCCCGTTCGCCTTCACCGCGGCGCGCGGTTCGTTCGAGCCCGTGCGCTCCTTCGAAGCGCCCGAGGACCGGCCCGGTGAGGCCGCTCCGCGCCCCCGCTTCCCCATGCACGGCGACGGCGCCCTCCGCCTCCCCCTGGGCGACGGCTCCGAGGCGCGGGTGCGGGAGCTCGGCGCGGCGGGCGAGGGCGCCGCCGCCGAGAACGCCATCGCCTATCCGCGCGCGGGCGGCACCTCGTTCTGGACCGCCCTCGAAGACGGCTACGAAGAGTGGCTGCTGCTCGAGCCGCGCGCGGTGCGGCGCGACGCGCCCGTGGCCAGCTGGCACGTCGACGGCGCGATGCTGCGCCAGCAGGGCGAGGCCGTCGAGCTGGCGGACGCGCGCGGCGCGCCGCAGGTCCGCGTGACCGCGCCCGCAGCGTACGCAGCCGGGGGGAGGCCGATCGGGACGCGGCTCGTCGCCGAGGGCGAGCGGCTCGAGCTCTGGGTGGAGGCCGAGGGCGAGACGGTGCTCGTGGATCCGCGGTGGAAGCTCAAGAGGAAGATGAGCGCCGCCCGGGCCAGGCACACCGCCACGCCGCTGCTCGACGGGCGGGTGCTCGTCACCGGCGGCCAGAGCGACGTCGAGGCGAACGAGCTGGAGAGCACCGCCCAGGTGTTCGACCCGACCTCCGATACGTGGCGATCGCTCGGGACCGTGAGCTCCGCTCGCGTTGAACACACCGCCACGCGACTCCGGGACGGCCGGGTGCTCGTCGCCGGCGGCAGCGCTCATGCGCAACCGTACGACGAGGAACCGTTCGCCACCGCCGCGGTGTTCGACCCGGCCGAGGACACGTGGTCACCCGTCGCGTCCATGAGCACCGCGCGCTCGAGGCACTCCGCGACGCTGCTGCCCGACGGGCGGGTGCTCGCCGCCGGCGGCCATGCCCCTGGAGAGGCGCTCGCCGCCGCCGAGGTGTTCGACCCCGCCTCGGGCACGTGGACATCCGTCGCGTCCATGAACACCGCCCGCCACGCGCACACCGCGACGCCGCTGCCCGACGGGCGGGTGCTGGTCGTCGGCGGCTATGCCCCTGGAGAAGTGCTCGCCGCCGCCGAGGTGTTCGACCCGGCCTTCGGCACGTGGACATCCGTCGCATCCATGAGCACCGCCCGCTACGGGCACTCCGCGGCGTCGCTGCCGGACGGACGGGTGCTCGTCATCGGCGGTGGTGATCTCGAGAGAGTGCTCGCCAGCGCCGAGGTGTTCGACCCGGCCTCGGGCGGCTGGGCATCCGTCGCGTCCATGAGCACCGCCCGCTACCTGCACACAGCCGAATCGATGGCGGACGATCGGGTGCTCGTCGCCGGGGGCTACTCTTATGAGGACGGCGTGCTCGATCGCGCCGAGGTGTACGACCCGGCCTCCGGCGCGTGGTTGCCGCTCGACCCCATGGTCACCGCCCGCCATGGGCACACCTCCACGTCGCTGCCGGATGGACGGGTGCTCGTCGCCGGAGGTGGTGGCCATCAAGCAGTGCTCGACAGCGTCGAGGTGTTCGACCCGGCTTCCAGCGTCTGGCGGTCGGTCGAGCCCCCGACAGCCGCGCGCGCCGGGCATACCGCCACGCCGCTGCCGGACGGGCGGGTGCTCGTCGCCGGAGGCCTTGTCAGCGGGCTCGACGTTGAACGAGCGCTCGACAGCGCCGAGGTGTTCGACCCGGCCTTCGGCGCGTGGTCGCCCCTCGACTCCCTGAGCGCGGTCCGCATGGGGCACACCGCCACGCCGTTGCCGGATGGGCGGGTGCTCGTCGCCGGCGGTGGTCGAACCGTCGTCGACATGGGCACGCTGGAAAACACCGTCGAGGTGTTCGACCCCGCCACCGAGAGGTGGTCACCCGTCGACTCCCTGAGCGCGGCCCGCCAGCACCACACCGCCACGCTACTGCCGGACGGGCGGGTGCTCGTCGCCGGCGGCCACGGCGCTCGGGGAGCGCTCGATACCGTCGAGACGCTCGACCCGGCCTCCAGCCAGTGGCTGCCCCTCGAGTCCATGACGATCCCCCGGTCCGCTCATACCGCCACGCTGCTGCCGGACGGGCGGGTGCTCGTCGCCGGCGGCTACGGCGCTCAGGGCGCGATCAACAGCGCCGAGGTATTCGACCCGGCCTCCGGCGGCTGGGTGCCCATCGGGCCCCTGATCTCCGCCCGCGCGGAGCACAGGGCGACGCTGCTGCCGGACGGGCGGGTGCTCGTCACCGGCGGCTACGGCGATCAGGGAGCGCTCGACGCCGTCGAGGCGCTCGACCCGGCCTTCGGCACGTGGGTACCCCTCGCGCCCATGCACCATGGCCGCATCGGACACAGCGTCACGCTTCTGCCGGAGGGGCTGGTGCTCGTCACCGGCGGCAGCGATCTCTCCGTGGCGATCCATCCCGGTAGCGCCGAGGCGTTCGATCCAACGACCAACACGTGGTCGCTCATCGCGTCCATGCTCGACGCCCGCCGCGGGCATGCCGCCACGCTGTTACCGGACGGGCGAGTGCTCGTCTCCGGAGGCGGCACCCACCTTCCGAATCATCCGATCGGCGCCGAGGTGTTTCAGCCGATGCCGAACGGCAGCATCTGCACGGCGGCCATCGAATGCCAGAGCGGCTTTTGCGCGGACGGCGTCTGCTGCGACCGGACCTGCAACGTCTATCTCTGCGAGGCGTGCTCGGATCACCGGGGCGCCTCCGCAGATGGCGTCTGCACATCGCTGCACCCCGACTATGCCCCCTTCGCGTGCTCGCCCCGAAATGGGCGCCAGGCCAAGCCCTGCTCCTCGGTTCGCGACTGCGTCGACGGCTATGTCTGCGATGGGCGCGACTGCGTCCTGCCGCCGCCGAGCAGCGGATTCCTCGACGGGGGCGGCTGCCATCTCGCCACCCCCGCCGCAGCGGAGCTCACGCGACGCGCGCCCGCGGAGCTCGGCCTGCTGCTGCTCGCCGCCGCCTCCATGGCGCTGCGCCGGCGCCGCGCATAGCGGCGCCGGACCGGCGCCCCCTCATTGCGGGGCGTACGCCCGGAGCTCGCCGCTCAGGTGCAGCAGGGCCAGAATGCACTTTGCAAAGACATTTTACACCCCGCTCTCCTCACCCCAGTCTCCGGCCGCCGCCCATGACATCGTCGCCGTGGAGCGCGCCAGCCCGAACCGCCCGTCGCTGTCGATGGTGATGACGCCGCCGGTCATGTCGAGCCGCTCGGCGAGGTGCGCGATGATCTCCCGCGCCGCGTCGACCGCGCTGCTGCCGGCGCGCATCCGCTCCGCGGCCGAGTGCGCCACCGCGAGCCGGATCATCCCCTCGCCGTGGCCGGTCGTGGACACGGCGCCGGCCTCGTCGTCGGCGTACGTGCCCGCGCCGATGAGCGGCGAGTCGCCGACCCGCCCGACCCGCTTGTTCACCGTGCCGCCCGTGCTCGTCGCCGCGGCGGTGAGCCCGCTCGCGTCCCGCGCCACCGCCCCGACCGTGCTGCCCGCCCAGGAGGTCGCGCGGCCCGCGCCCTGCTGGGCGGCGGCGAGCGCCTCCCGCGCGGCCTCGGTGATGAGCGCTGCCTCGCCCACGGGCGTGAACCCCTTCATCCGCGCGAACCTCGCGGCGCCGTGCGCGGCGTAGAGCACGTGGCGGCCGTCCTCCAGCGCCGCGCGCGCGATCGCGATCGGCTCGGCGAAATCTGCCAGCGCGCAGACCGCGCCGGCGCGCAGCCCGCGGCCCTCCATGATCGACGCGTCGAGCTCGATGTGGCCCTCCTCGTTGAGGCACGCGCCCGTGCCCGCGTTGAAGAGCGGATCGTCCTCCAGGACGCGCACAGCGCGCTCGACCGCGTCGAGCGCGCTGCCGCCCTCCGCCAGCACGCGCGCCCCCTCGCGCGCGGCGCGGAGGCACCCCGCCGCGTGCAGCGGCCGCCGCTCGGGGGCGACGTTGCCCGCGCCGCCGTGGACCAGGATGGAGCGCTGTCCGCCGCGCCCGCCCAGATGATGGATGACGTGCTTCACGGTCGCGGCACCCTAGCGCGACGCGCGCCCGGAGGTCCACGCTCCGCCGCCGCTCACTCGGGCGGACGGGCGCTCCGCTTCGCCTCGAGATCGTAGGTCATCCCGCACGGCAGCGCCGCGAACACCGGCGCGACGCTGAGCTCGCCGGCCACGAGATCCTCGCAGCGCGAGCCCGTCGTGGGCGCAAACTCGTAGGTCATCCTCGCCTCGAAGCGCGCGATGTCGTCGTCCACGCCGCGGAGCTCTCCGCGCGCTCGGTCGCGCCGCGCGACCGAGCAGGGCGGCCCCGGCGGCATGTCGCCCCCGCGCATGTCAACCACGACGCGCGCCTCGATCGAGAAGCTCTCGTCGTCGTCGTCGAGGACGCCCTCGACGACGCTGGCGCCGTTGTCCCAGTACAGCGCGCCCTCGTCGCGCGCGAGCTCGACGTCGAACTCCCAGAGGCGCGCCGCGCCGAGCGCCCCCTCGCCGCACGTGTTCGACGTCTGCGTCGCGACCACGTGGAACGCGCCGAGCGCCGTCCCCGGCTCGCCGGCGGCCTGGTCCCCGAACGCCTCGACGCACCCAGAGAGCGCAGGCAACGCCGGCAGCACCGCGATCAGCAGCAGCATCCGCATGGACGCCGCCTACCAGACAGGCGCGGCGCAGGACAAAAAAGCGCGCGCTGGCAATGGAAATAAAAACGGGTCGGGTGCTTCGCTTGCACCCGACCCGTCCCGTGGGCCTCTACCGGAGGCCTTCTGGACCCCGCTTGATCCCGCCTGTGCGGCGCCTCCCCTGCCCCATCGCGACGAGCGATCGACCCCGGAGCACCGGTGAGAACCGTCTCCGGAAGACCTGAGTCTTCCACGATTCTCTCTCTGCCGGCCTCGCGGAGGTCGCGATGGCTGTCAACAGGTTGCTAGGCGCCGGACCTGGCCGAGCGCGGACGCGTCTCGCAAGGCCCCGATGGCCCTGCGTCACGCTCCACGAGGGTCAGCTGTTCCCAGCCTCCGGTATAGAAGAGCCACTGGTACTGTGCATGGTGTCCATCCCTCCTCCGGCGTGCCGGCACCCCGCGCCGGATCGAACGAGATCGTCCGGCATGGCAAGGGTGTTCGATTGCGGATCAGCGGAGAGCCCGCCGATCTGGTATCGACCTCGGTACCACGGTGCTCCGCGGCAGGACCATCCTGGAGCTGACGCTCCGTCCGAAGCCGAGGACCAGCCTATCACCGCTGTTCAGGCGAGCAAGGGGCTCACGCACCGAAACATGCAAAGTGATTCACTTCCTTTTTCTCCGGCTCTCACCTCCGCTGGCGCGGCTGCCGGAGCGGCCAGACGGCAGCCGCGCAGCGCAGCTTGAAGAGAAGCAGAGCGGTCGAACGGGAGGACGCGCAGAGCGCGCGCGACGGAACCGACGGAACCGAAGGAACGTACGAGACCGGCAGCGCCGCGGCGGGATCCGTGGCGCTGCGCGGCGGGGCGCGGGGCGCGGGGCGCGGGGGGCGGGGCGCGAGGCCGATGACGCGCCTGCTACATGTGCACGAACCAGCTCGTCTCCTCGCCCTCCGGCAGCGCCGTGGCGAGGACCGCGAGCATCGCGTCGATCTCTTCCTTCGTGTGCACGCCGCTGCGCAGGATGGCCGCCGGCCCCTCGCCCGCCGGCACCACCACCGACTCGACGGCGAGCGCTGTCTCGACGCCGTAGCCGTAGGACGCCAGCGTCACGACAGCGGTGGCTTCCCGGTCGTCGAGCAGCCTGCGGATCGTCAGCGTGCGCCGCACGCGCTCGCTGTCCTCCGCCCACGTCGCGAGCCACGCGCGCGTGGCCTCGTCGAGGCCGACGAGCACGAGCTGGGCGGGCGGCATCGCGTCGGGATCGGCCGCTGCCACCGCGGCGCGGTGGAAACCCCGCACCTCCCGGCACCAGAGCGGCGGCGCGCCGTCGACTCGGACGACAAAGCCGTAGGGACCACGAGCCCCCTCGCGCTCGGAGCCCCCCGAGGAAGCGGAAGAGAAACTGTCGTTCGACACGAAGGGAGACGATACACGAGCTCTGCTCTGCGGAGGAAGCCCGCTCAATTGCGCAGCACGTCGAACTGACACGGCTCCGCCCTGGCCACACGCGGCACCTGGGTGCGCTCGCTGTTCCCTGCTGTTCCCCACTGTTCCCGGGTGTTCCCGGGTGTCCCCGGGTGTCCCCGGCTGTTCCTGCTGTGAGTTCCCGCTGTTCCCGCTGTTCCTGGCGGCTCAAGGCGCGCCTGGCCGTTCCCGACGGTTCCTTGCTCTTCCTGTCGGTTCCGCGGCGCCCTGCTGTGCTCGCACCCGCAGTTCCTCGCAGTTCCTTGCGGTCGCCTGCAGTTCCCCACGCCCCCTTCAACGAGAACGCCACACTCCCTGGATTTCGGCTAAGGTGGCCCCGCCTCCCCTGTGGAGCCCGTCCGGGACGGGGTGCGTTTTGCACCTACGGCACCGCCCCTACCGACGCGCTCCAGCCCGCCTCCGCGGGTCGGGGCGGCGGCGGCAGCGCCCGCCGCCGGGCGCCGCGGTGGCAACCGTCGCAGAGGCCCGCCGGCGCGCCCGCCGCGTCACCCCCGATCCCGATCCGACACGCAGGCCATGAAGCTCACGTCACAAGAAATCATCGAGATCGTCGCCGCCCTCGCCGCGTTCTTTGCCGTCGCGTACGCGCTCAACTCGTTCACCCCGGCGCGCTCCCGCGTGCTGGCGCGCTACGTCACGGTCGCCGGCGGCGTCGCGCTGTTCTTCTATGGTCTGCACCGGTACATCGACGAGCACGCCCGCGCCGTGGACCTGGCGAAGGTGCTGATCGCGATGGGCGCGGCGCTCTGCGTCTTCTACGAGACGCAGCGCGCCGGGATGCGCCGGCCGATCGCCGAGCGCTGGAAGCGGTTCGTCGGCGTGGCGCTCGGGATCGCCGCCATCCTCTGCTACTTCAACGGCTTCCGCTTCGGCTATCCCAAGTATTACCACCGCTGGGATCAGTTCCATTACTACATGGGGGCCAAGTACTTCCCCGAGATGGGGTACGACGGCCTCTACAAGTGCGCGCTGATCGCGCAGGACGAGCTCGGGCTCGTCACGTACACGAACGAGGACACCGGGCGGCAAGTCAAGCTGGACATGGCGAAGGAGGTCCGCCATCCAGACAAGAAGATCCGGAACCTCGGCGGCGATAATCTCCTCATGCCGGCGAGCGAGGTCCTCGGCAAACCGGAGGTCTGCAAGGCGCACTTCGCCCCGGAGCGCTGGGAGGCGTTCAAGGCCGACGTCCAGTTCTTCCGGACGTCCTCGGACAAGGGCTACTGGGAGGACATGCAGAAGGACCACGGCTACAACCCGCCGCCGGTCTGGACGATCATGGGCAAATTCTGGGCGGACCTCCAGCCGGCCAGCACGCGCTACCTCCAGTTCCTCGCCAGCTTCGATATTTTCTATCTGCTCGGGATGTTCGCCGCCCTCTTCTGGGCCTTCGGGTGGCGGGTCTTCGCTGTCGCTGCGATCTTCTGGGGCTGCCAGTCGTCAGCGCCGTTCTACTGGACCGGCGGCGCGTTCCTCCGGCAGGACTGGCTCTTCTACCTCGTCCTGTCGGCCTGCCTCATCCGCAAGCGGTACTTCAAGCTGGCCGGCGCGAGCATGGTCTACGCCGGTCTCCTGCGCATCTTCCCGGGCCTGCCCGTGATCGGCTGGCTGACGGTCGCGGGGATTCACCTCGTCCGCCACAAGCGCATGGCGAGGTCGCACGTGCAGGTGCTGATCGGGGGCGTCCTTGCGGCGGCCGTGCTCATCCCGGTGAGCATGAAGGTCTCCGGCAAGGACTCGTACGTGCAGTTCTACGAGCACACGCTCAAGGTGCACGACCAGACGCCGCTGACCAACCACATGGGCCTGCGCGTGCTCGTCGGCCACAAGCCCGGGACCGGCGTCGAGTCCGGCCGGATGAAGTACACGAAGGACACGAAGCTCGTCGACCCGTTCGAGGTCTGGAAGCGGATGCGCAACGAGCGCTACGCGAAATACCGCTGGGTCGCTTACGGGATCATCGCGGCGAGCCTGGCCGCCTTCGTCTACGTGTGCCGGCGGATCCGCTCGCTCTGGGTGGCCCAGTGCCTGGCCCAGATCTTCATCATCCTGCTCTCGCAGCTCACCTGTTATTACTACTCCTTCATGATCCTGAGCGCGCCGCTCACCCGGCTGAAACGGCAGATCGAGGTGCCCCTGTTCGGCCTGGCCGCGCTCAGCCAGTTCATCTGGATCACGTTTCACTATAACGACGACAAGTACACGGCGCTGACCGCTGTCTCACTCGCCTTCTGCTACTACCTGCTTTGCCTGTTCTCGGGTAAGCCGGTGCCGTGGGGTCGGCGCGTCGAGCCCGCGGTGGCGGACGGCGGAAAGCCTGCCGCCCAGCAGGCCTGAGGCGCTCGCCCCTCCGCGCTGGGAGACCTCGACAGCGCACCCCCGTGATGCCTGGAAGCGAACAATGACGGACGTAGTGCGAGAGCATCCAGAAGAGCCCGGCGACCTCCAGGGAGACGACGCGCGCCCGAGCGACCCGGGGGCGCCGGCCGACCGGGAGAACAGGCCGCCCCGGCGCGCCGACGAGCGGGCTGTCCACGCCTTCCGGAAGGTGCCGCGGACGGGCGTCATCTACGTGACGACCGAGGCCGCGCGCCTGGGGTTCAATCCGGGTCGGGACCCCGCGTCCGCGGGTCCCTCCGGGCCGGGCGCCGACGAGGGCGCGGACGGCTGGTGCAACCTGGGGCAAGGGCAGCCCGAGACGGGCCCGCTCCCGGGCGCGCCCGAGCGCTGCGCGGCGGTGCCGATCGCCGGCGACGACCAGGAGTACGCGCCGGTGGCCGGCCTGTGGGAGCTGCGCGAGGCGATCGCCTCGCTGTACAACCGCGCGTACCGGCGGGGCATGCCGTCGCGCTACACAGCCGAGAACGTCGCCGTGTCGGGCGGGGGCCGCATCGCCCTCACCCGCGCCGCGGCGGCGCTCGGGCAGATCAACCTCGGCCATTTCCTGCCCGACTACACCGCGTACGAGGAGCTGCTCGACGTCTTCCGGTTGTTCTCGCCGATCCCGATCCTGCTCGAGGGCGAGCGGGGCTACTCGTTCTCGGTCGGCGACCTCCGCCGCGAGATCCTGGGCCGCGGGCTGAGCGCGATCCTCGCCTCGAACCCGTGCAACCCGACCGGAAAGCACGTGCGCGGCGAGGAGCTCGCCGCCTGGGTCCGCACCGCAAAGGAGCTCGATTGCGCGCTCTTGCTCGACGAATTCTACTCGCACTACGTCTACGGGATGGGCGACGTGGCGCCGATGGAGAGCGCCGCGCGCTACGTCGAGGAGGTCGACCGCGATCCGGTGGTGCTCTTCGATGGGCTGACGAAGAACTGGCGCTACCCTGGCTGGCGCGTCACCTGGACGCTCGGGCCGCGCGAGGTCATCGAGGCGGTCGCGAGCGCCGGCAGCTTCCTCGACGGCGGCGGCTCGAAGCCGATGCAGCGCGCCGCGGCAGAGCTGCTCACCATCGAGCACACCCGCGCCGAGACGACGGCCATCCACCGGGCCTTCTCGCGCAAGCGCGAGCTCCTGATCGCCGGGCTGCGCAAGCTCGGCGTGACAATCGACGCGGAGCCCGAGGGCACGTTCTACGTCTGGGGGTCGGTCGCCGATCTGCCCCCGGGGCTCTCCGACGGGCACGGCTTCTTCCGGGCGGCCCTCGGGGAGCGGATCATCGTCGTGCCGGGCGAGTTCTTCGACGTCAACCCGGGCAAGCGGCGGGCGGGGCGGCCGTCGCGGTTCCGGCATCACGTCCGCTTCTCGTTCGGCCCGAGCGAGGAGGTCCTCGTACGGGCGCTCGGGCGGCTCGAGCGCATGGTAGGCGAGCGTCGCCGGGCCTGACACCGGCGGCGCCGCGCAGCGGAGCGGCAGGACGGTGCCGAGCGCCAGGTCTTGTCGCGCTGCACGTCTTCCGACATGGTGGGGGAGCGCGTGGCCAAAGATCCGTGGAGTGATTGGAACGACGACGACCCCGGTAACTTCCAGCCGGGCGATACGATCGGCCCCTATGAGCTGCTGTTCCCTGCGGCCGTGGGCGGCATGGCCGCCGTGTGGGCTGCGCGCCTGAGGCGGCCCAACGGCTCCGTCCAGATCGTCGCCGTCAAGCTGCTGTCCGACGCGATGCGCGGGGACGACGACGCGCGCGCGATGTTCCTCGACGAGGCGTGCACCGCGTCGCGCATCCTCCACCCGAACGTGGTGCACATCCTCGCGTACGGCGAGGTCCGCGACCGGCCGTACCTCGCGATGGAGTGGATCGACGGCGCGCCGATCGCGAAGATCTTCTCGAACCAGAAGGCGAAGCGGGCGCTGCTGCCGCTCGGCTGGGTGCTCCACGTGATGATCGACGCGTGCGCCGGCCTGCACGCGGCGCACGAGGTCCGCGACGACACGGGGGAGCTGCTCAACCTGATCCACCGCGACGTCACGCCGGAGAACGTGATGGTGACCTTCGACGGCATGGTCAAGGTCGTCGACTTCGGCGTCGCGAAGACGCGGGCGCGCGCGCAGATCAGCCGCGTCGGCGCGATCAAGGGCAAGACGGGGTACTTCTCGCCCGAGCAGGTCATGGGCGGGGCGCTCGACCGCCGCAGCGATCTCTTCTCCATGGGCGTGCTGCTGTACCTGCTCGTGACGGGCCACACGCCGTTCCGCGGCAAGGGCCCGCTCGAGGCGATGCAGCAGATCGCGAACCGCAACCCGCAGCCGCCGCGCGAGATCATGCCCGAGGTCCACCCGGAGCTCGACCGCATCATCATGCGGGCGCTCGCGAAGAACCCGAACGAGCGGTACCAGACGGCCGCGGAGCTGCGCCGCGATCTCGAGCAGGTGAGCCTCGCGGTCCGCGAGGGCTACACCGACAAGCAGGTCGGCCAGCTCGTGCGCGATCTGCTCCCCGGGGTCGCCGAGGCGCGCAAGGAGCGGATCGACCAGGCGATCGACGAGCTCGACCGGATCCTCGCCGAGCGCGCCCACCCGCAGCGGCCGCAGGCCGCGCGGCCCGAGGACGCGACGGAGGTGATGCTCCGGCGCATCTCCATGCTGCCGATCCTGCAGGACGGGCCGGAAGCGACGGAGGACGGGACGTCGTCCGATGCGGCGCCTGCCTCGTCCGCGGCGGGTCCCGCGAGCTCGCGCATGTCGGGTCCCGCGAGCTCGCGCATGTCGGGTCCCGCGAGCTCGCGCATGTCGGGGCCGGCCAGCTCGCGCATTCCGGGGCCGACGAGCTCGCGGCGGTCGACCCCGGACCCGACGCGCAAGTCGAGCCCGGATGCGATGCGCAAGTCGAACCCGGACGCGACCCGCAAGTCGCACCCGGACGCGACGGCCTCGCCGCTCGAGTTCGCGGCCGGGCTTCAGCCGCTCCCGCTGGGCCTGCCGCCGACGCACGCGGGGCCGGAGGCGCACGCAGGCGATCCCACGGGCGCGGGCGCGCCGATCCCCGAGCGGCGCGCGCGCCCGGCCTCCGCGAGGGGGTCCTTCGTCCGGACCGCGCTGCTCACGCTGGCCATCCTGGGCCTGGCCGCGGTCGTTGCGCTCCTGCTGATCCGGCGCTCCCGCGGCCTGTCGTTCGGCTCCCTGGTGTCGCCCTTCGCGATCCCCACGGTGCCGGGGCCGACCCTGGATCCGCCGGACGCCGCCGCCGACGCGGCGACAGCGCAGGACGCGAGCGCGCCCGCCGTGGCGGCCCCGATCGAGCCCGTCGCCGACGCCGCGGCGCCGGCCGACGCGGCCGGGGTCGAGGTGGTCGCCGACGCGGCGATCCCCGCCGACGCCGGGGCCGGCGCCGAGGTCCCCGCCGACGCCGGAGCCGGCGCCGAGGTCCCCGCCGACGCCGCCGCGCCGCGCGCGAGCGGGCAACCCGGCGCCGCGCCCACGCCGGCGATGCCGTACCCGGTCGCCCCTGCGCCGCGCGTCCCGGGGCCGATGCCCACGCCGGGCGTCACCGGGCTCCCGTCGCCGCGGCCCCCGGCGTCGCCGCCGAGCCCGCCGGGCCCCACGCAAGCCCCGCCGCGCGCGCCCGTTCCGGGCCAGGCCCCGCCGCGCGCGCCCGCGCCGCCGCCGAACCTCGACCTGGCGCCGCGGTAACGCCGCCCAGCCCGCCTCGGCGCAGCGGGCGCTCAGTCCTTCTTCGGCCTGTCAACCTGAGACTTGTCGGGGAGCGGCGAAGGCGGTGTCGGGGTGACGCGGGACGCCGCCTTCTTCAGAGACGACTCCGCGAGCGACACCAGCGTTGCGAGGTGCACCGGCTTCGAGAGCAGGAAGATCGCGTGACGCCGCAGCGCGCGGATGCGGGCCTGCTGCGACTCATCGGCGGTCACGACGAACACGGGCGTGTCCCGGTTCAGCGCCCCCTTGGCCGAGAGCGAATCGAGCACGCTGAAGCCGTCGACGAGCGGCATGTGCAGGTCGAGCACCACGAGCTCGAACTTGCGCGCGGAGAGCCGCCGCAGCGCCGGCGCCCCGCCGTTGGCCTCCTCGACGTCGCCGAGCGTACGGAGCGCGCGCGCAAACATGCCTCGAATCGCAGCGTCGTCGTCGATGACGAGGATGCACGTCACAGCATGATGATGTTCGCACGGGTACGGAAACGCTGGAAGCTCGGCGCAGATTTCCGCATCACGCGCAGCGAGCGTCTCCGCCGCATCGAGCGCGCGCAGCGGAGACGGACGCGCCGTCAGCGCAGCACGTATGTCCGCGGGCCGAGGGCGGACATGGACGCCACGGACGGGGTGGGGTACACGCGGGGGAAGACCGCATCAGCACCGCAAAGGAACCATCCATGGGCAAGTTCACCGTCACGAACGAGATCAACTGCAACATCGATACGTTCTGGAAGCTGTTCCTGGACAAGACCTTCAACGAGGAGCTCTACAGGAAGGAGCTCGGTTTCCCCGAGTACACCATCACGGAGCAGTTCGAGACCGAGAGCGAGATCGTCCGGAGGTCGGCCGGGAAGCCCAAGATGAACTTGCCCGGCCCCGTGGAGAAGCTGCTCGGCTCCGGCTTCCGCTACACCGAAGAGGGCAGGCTGAACAAGGCGACGAAGGTGTGGACCTTCAAGCTGACGCCAAGCACCCTGGCGGACAAGATGCGCAACGAGGGCGTGGTGCGCGCCGAGGCGATCGGCGACAACAAGACGCGTCGGATCGCCGAGCTCGTCATCGAGGCGAAGGTCTTCGGCGTGGGCGGCCTGATCGAGAGCACCGCCGAGAAGGAGCTGCGGCAAGGGTGGGAGCAGAGCGCGGTCGCCATGAACCAATGGATCGCCCAGGGCAAGGCGGTGTAGCCGCCTCCGCACGGGCCGCTCGACCCGACCCCGCCGCGCGCACCTGCCCGCCGAAGAAGGCGACTCCCGACAGATCATTAGGCGACTCCCGACCAACGGGCATGCCGGCGAGCGACCGTCTCGCCGTCCATCCGTGTCCTGACGAGGACACGAGCCTGGACGTTCGAAGCGAAAACGAGAGATCGGCAGGGTCGACTCTTGCCGTTCAGGGGGGCGTGCAGCAGGGCCCCGGGCATGGAGCACGTGGTCATCATCGGCGCCGGCTTCGGCGGCCTCTACGCGGCGCGGGCGCTCCGGCGCGAGCCGGTGCGCGTGACCGTGATCGACAGGCGAAACCACCACACGTTCCAGCCCCTCCTGTATCAGGTCGCGACGGCGGGGCTGAACGCGAGCGACATCGCCGCGCCCATCCGGCGCGTCCTCCGCAAGCAGAAGAACACGAGCGTGCTCCTCGCCGAGGTGACGGCGATCGACCCTGCCCAGAAGAAGGTGATCTTCGAGGACGGCGAGATCGGCTACGACACGCTGATCGTGGCGGCCGGGGCGTCGCACTCCTACTTCGGCCATGACGCGTGGGCGCAGTTCGCGCCGGGGCTCAAGACCGTCGAGGACGCGCTGGAGATACGCCGGCGCGTGCTCCTCGCCTTCGAGGCGGCCGAACGCGAGACCGACCCGGCGCGGCGCGACGCCTGGATGACGTTCGTGGTGGTCGGCGCCGGCCCCACGGGCGTCGAGCTCGCCGGGGCCCTCTCGGAGCTCGCCAGGCACACGCTCGTGCGCGAGTTCCGGCACATCAACCCGTGCGAGGCGCGCATCATCCTGCTGGAGGGGGCAGGACAGGTGCTGCCGTCGTACGTCCCGGAGCTCGGAGAGAAGGCGCGGAGGCAGCTCGCGGCGCTCAACGTGGACGTGCGGACGAACTGCCGCGTCACCGGGATCGACGAGGAGGGCGTATCGATCGGCGACCGGCGGATCGAGGCCAGGACCGTGCTCTGGGGGGCGGGCGTGGCGGCGTCCGCGCTCGCCCGCACCCTCGGCGTGCCGCTCGATCGGGCAGGGCGCGTGCTGGTGCAGCCGGACCTGACGGCGCCAGGCCACGAGGACATCTACGTCATCGGCGACCTCGCGTCGCTGAAGCAGGAGGACGGGACGCCCGTGCCGGGCGTGGCGCCCGCGGCCATCCAGGAGGGGCGCCACGCGGCGCGCAACATCGCGCGCGCGCTGCGGGGGCAGCCGCGGCTGCCGTTCCGCTACCGCGACCGGGGATCCCTGGCGACGATCGGGCGCGCCGCGGCCGTGGCCGACTTCGGCAGGCTGAAGCTGTCCGGGTTCATCGCGTGGCTCGCGTGGCTGTTCATCCACATCCTCTTCCTGATCGGCTTCCGCAACCGGTTCATGGTGCTGTTCTCGTGGGCCTTGTCGTACCTGACCTACGAGCGCGCCTCGCGGCTGATCACGGGCGAGACCCCGCCCCTGCTGGAGGCCCCGCGTGTTCGGGAGCTCGAGCCGCGCAAGGACGACGGGGCCGCCAGGGGCCAGCCGATGCCCGAGCACGCGCGCACCTAGCGTCACGCTCAGCCGCTGTGCCTCATGGGCGAGCTCCTGCGCGGCTACACCACCCGAGAGCAACAGCGCGTGGAGCACGGGCGCGCACAGCGGCCGCTTGCGCTCATCTGGACGTTGGCGCGCGAGCTGCGTTAGCGTCATTGACCATGCGAACTCATCCCGGACAGGGCGCCACGACGCACCTCTCGCGAGCCCTCTTCGCCAGCGCTGCCCCTCTGGCCGCGCTCCTGCTCAGCGCCTCCTCCGCCTTCGCGCAGGCGCCTCCTGCGGCGTCCGCTCCGGCGAGCGCGTCCGCGCCTCCGGGCACCGCCCAGGCCCAGCCCGCCCCGTACGGGACCCCCGCGCCGTACGGCGCTCCCGCCCCCTACGGGCAGCAGCCCGGCTACTACCCGCCTCCTGGAT
The DNA here is from genome assembly GCF_051519835.1 of Sorangium sp. So ce176. NCBI lineage: Bacteria > Pseudomonadati > Myxococcota > Polyangiales > Polyangiaceae > Sorangium > Sorangium sp. So ce176. The sequence continues at coordinate 3,900,788 of NZ_CP150371.1, read as the reverse complement.
ACGCTCCGCCGCCCGGGTACGCCCCGCCGCCCGGGTACGCCCCGCCGCCCGGGTACGCCCCGCCCGCCGGCGCTCCCCCCGTCGGGCCGAGGATCATGAACTACGAGGAAGGGCAGGCCATCCCGGAGGGCTACCGCGTCGAGCCGAGGGCGCGCCGCGGGCTGATCATCGGCGGCGCCGTGACGTTCGGCGTCACCTACGTGCTCTCGGCGATGGTCGGGCTCGTCGCGGAGGCCGACGAGCGCGCCCAGGGCGGCAGCGGAGCGAGCTACATGCCGCTCTACATCCCGCTCGCCGGCCCGTTCATCACCATCGGCACCGCCGAAGCCAAGGGCGGCGGCGTCTTCATCCTGATGATCGACGGGCTCGCTCAGGTCGCCGGCGCCGCCATGTTCATCGGCGGCATCGCGGCGCCCGAGAAGAAGCTCGTCCGCAACGATGTCTCCCTGTCCGTCAAGCCGATCGTCTCGGCGGACACCCTCGGGCTCGGTGTCTCCGGCTCGCTCTGAGCGCCCGCCGCCTCACGTCACGACCGGCGGCGTCTCGTCCATCGTCTTGACCGCGCGCTTGGCCCGGCGGCGCACGTCGACGTGCAGCGACTCGTCGAAGTTGATCGCCGAGAACGCCGCGCGCGCCTCGATGTTCTTGCCGAGGGCGGCGTAGGCCTCGGCCTCGTTCCAGCGCAGCTTCCAGTCGCGCTTCGCGAGGTCCGAGAGCTTCGCGGCGTCGGCGATGATCTCCGGGTAGCGCTGCTGCTTCCCGAGCTCGCTCCAGTACTCGGCCCTGAGATCGTCGTCCCCGGGCGCGAGCGCGACGGCCGACGCGAAGCCGGCGAGCGCGTCGTCGATGCGGCCCGCGACGAGCTCGGCGCGGGCGAGCGAGCGGCGCGCGCCGGCGCTCTCGGGGTGCGCCGCGGCGAAGGCGGCGAGCGCGGGGATCGCCTCGTTGACCTTCTGGATGTCCGCGGGATCGGCCGGCCAGAACCGGAGCGAGAGCGCGGCGAGGTCGCCGGGGTCGCTCTCCAGCGCGCGCTCGATCGCGGCGGGGGCCTCCTCGCCGCGGCCGGCCTGCGCGAGGCACTTCGCGAGCTCGACCCACGCGCCCGACGAGGACGGCGCGTCCTTCACGTAGGCCTGGGCCGCGGCGAGCGCCTCGTCGACGCGCCCGAGCGAGCGGAGCGCGGCGATCCGCGCGAGCTGCGCGCGCTCGACGCCCGCGCCCTCCGCGGCGGCGACGGCGCGCTCGGCGGCGGCCAGCGCGACGTCGTGACGGAGCTCGCGCTCGTGGTAGGCGAGCTGCTCCAGGTAGAAAGCGCTGTCGCGCGGCGCCGCGTCCCACTGGCCGGCGAGGTACTCGAGCACCGCGTCCGAGCGCACGTAGACGAGCGAGGCGGCGTCGCGCGGGTTCTCGTAGATCGGCACGAGCACCCCGAGCTGCACCATCGCGTCGAGCGCCGGCTGGCAGTCGGGCTTCGCCTCGAGCGCGAGGACCATCTCGTCGAGCGCGGCGTCCTTCTTCTGCATCGCCAGGTGCACCTGCCCGACCGCCACGTGGTAGTCGGCGTCGCCCTGGAACGTCTTCCGGATCGCCTGGAAGCTTTTCAGCGCCGCGGGGTAATCGCCGATGTTCGCCTGCGCCGAGGCGAGGTTCAGCCGCGCGGCGTGGTCGTCGGGGTCCATGGTGACGATGCGCTTGAGCGCCGAGATCGCCTTCTCGTAGTCGCGCTCCCCGAACGCCTTCTGCGCGCGCTCCCAGACCGGCGCCTTGTCGAGGAAGGCCTCGAACTGCGAGACGAGCGCGCTGTTCTGCTTGCGCCAGACGCCGCTCTTGCCGGGCTCGGAGTTCGTGAGGAAGTCCTTGATCCACTTGCGGGCGGCGTCGATGCCGAGCCCCTTGTCGGCCAGCCCCTCGAACTCGCCCCGCGGCACCGGCATGCGCGCGGGGATCCCCTGCCGGCGCGCCGTGTTCTCGTCGAGGCCGATAAGCACCCAGTCGCCTTGCTCGCTCATGATCAAGGACGGTAGCCGCCGTTCCCCGCCGGGATCAAGCGACCTCTCGGCGCCGCGCCCGCGCGGCGGAGACGCAGCGGAGCGCGACGGCGAGCGCCGGGACGGCGCTTCAGGAATAGAGCCAGGCCAGGAGGACGAACGCCGCGAACGCCGCCGCCGCGACGGCGACGACGATCGTGCGCGGCACGCCGAGGAGCATCGGCCGGATGCTCGCCTGAAACGCGAGCGCGTCCACGGAGCTGGGCGGGCTGCTCGGCACGTCGACGCCGGACGCGCCGCCCTGGACGACGAGCGGCGCGGCGACGGCCCCGGCAGCGGCGCTCGTCGCGGGGGCCGCTGTCGCGATCCGCGGGGCCGCGCTCGGGTCCGGGGGCGCGGGAGGGGGGCTCTGCGGGGGCTGGCCGAGGTCCGGGGGCCGCGACGTCGCGGGCGACGCCAGGTGCTCGAGGCCGAGCTGGGCCAGGATGGCGTGCTGCTCGTTGCCCCACGCGACAGGTCCAGCGGCCGCCTCGGGCGCCAGCGTGAGCGGCGCCGACATCGCCTTGTGCATCGCCCGCTCGAGCGTGAGCGCCTCGTCGAGGCGGCGCGACGCGCGCTCTGCGCCGGAGCTCGCGGCGAGGCGCAGCGCCTCGGTGGCGATCGACGAGACGTGGGCCGCCACCTTGGCCACCGCCAGCTTGCGCTCCGCGTGCGCGACCGCGAAGCGCGCCTCCTCGCGGAGCCGCATCGCCTCGGTCGTGAGGCGGTCGACCTCCACGTCGAGCTCCTTCTCGCCCTCGTGCGCGCCGTGCGCCGGCGCGACAGCCCCCGCGTCGCGCTCCGCGGAGAACGTGACCGCGGTCGTCGAGCGCGGCGGATCGAGCTGCGGCGGCCTCGCGGACGGCGGGCGCGGCTCGCTGTCCAGCGACGTGATCGAGCCGTACGACGGCTGGCTGTTGCGATGCCGTCCGCTGACGGAGCTGGCGGACGCAGGGTCCGCGCGCCCGCGGCCGTTGCCCCCGACGACGACAGTCTTCTCGTCGGACGCGTCGGACGACATCGGTCCGCGCAGGCGCGCGCCCTCGTCCGCGATGTCCACGCGGCGGGTCGTGGCGCTCGACGGCAAGGGGGAGGACGTGACGCCGCCGCCGCGCGGATCGAAGTCGGTCGACTCCTCTTCGTGGACGCGCTCCTGCGCGCGCGCCGCCTCCTGAGCGCGCTCCGCGCCGCTCGCGCGGAGCCGGTCGGCGGCGCCCGCTCCCCTGTCCCGCGCGGCGTCCACGGGGGGCCGGCGCGGGATCGCCGTCGTGGCCGAGAGCGAGGGGCGCGGCGCCTTGTCGACGCCCGCGAAGCCGCCGGAGACCGCGCGCTCGAACCAGCGCATCTGCCTCATGGCGTTGCGCCGCACGAAGCGGCCGAGCGCCTCCTCGTTGCCCTCGAGGTACCCGTGGCTGCGCAGCCAGCCCTCGAGCCGCGCGAGGATGTCGTCCGCGCTCTGGAAGCGCGACGACGCGTCCTTCTCGAGGCAGCGCATCACGATGGCCACGAGCTCCTTGTCGATCTTCGGCCGGAGCTCCCGCAGGTCGGCCGCGGGCTGCGTCGTCAGGGCCCGGAGGAGCTCGTAGTCGCTGGACGACGGCCACGGGTGCTTGCCCGAGAAGAGCTCGAACAGCACGACGCCGAGCGAGAACAGGTCGGAGCGCTTGTCGGCGGGGCCTCCGCGGGCCTGCTCCGGGGCCATGTAGGTCGTCACGCGCCGGCGCGCCCCGACGGCCGTGGTCATCACGCGGAGCGAGGATTTGGCGAGCCCGAAATCGGCGATCTTCACCTCGCCCTGGAAGCCGACGAGCACGTTGCCGGGCGTGAGATCGCGGTGCACCAGGTTGAGCAGCTCGCCGGCCGGCGAGCGGAGCTCGTGCGCCGCGGCGAGCCCGCGGCAGAGCGTCGCGCCGATGTGGACGACGAGCCGCTCGGAGAAGACCTCGCCCGTGTCGAAGACGGTCTTCATGAGCCGCGCGAGGCTCACGCCCTGCACGAGCTCGACGGCGAAGTACGACCCCTGCTCGTCGTTCCCCCAGCCGGCGACCTCGACGACGTTCGGGTGCTTGAGCGCCGCGGTCGTGCGCACCTCGTCGAAGAACCGGGTGGACACCGCCGGATCCTCGGCGAAGTGCGGGTGCAGCCGCTTGACGGCGAGCAGCTCCCCTGGCCGGATCGGACCGACCGATCGGCAGAGATCGACGCGGGTGGTCGCCCCGGATGCGATCTCGGCGAGGAACTGAAGCGAGAGCGCGGCCGGCGCGGGCTCTGGGAGCCGAGACATGCGCGCCTCAGTCTAGCGGGCGAGAGCCCTCACCGGAAAGGGCCTCAGACGCCCGCTCGTGCCGCGGCGATCGCGGCGGGGACCCCGGAGGGGGTGGCCTTGAGGTGCACGTCCAGGTGGTCATCCTTGGTCTTCAGCGCACGAACGCCGAGCACCGGCGCGCAGATGCGCAGCGCGCGGGCGACCATCGGGTTGCCGCCGATCGCCGGAATCTTGAGCAGATCCAGGGTGATCCTGTCATCCTTCGCGTCGATCAGCGCGGCTGGCCGCTTTGGCATGAAGGACACGAAGTTCCCGGGCTTGTTCAGATCGATCGCCCCCGAGTTAATGAGCCCGGCGATCGGCGAGCTCTCGTCGCCCATCACGTGGAGCTTGAGGTCGGCGATCCGCAGGCCGACGCGGACGGCGTCCGCGCCCACATCGAGCTCCTCGGCGTAGACGGCGAACGAGGCCCGGATCGGGGCGCCCATGGCCTTCACGGTGAGCGCGAGTCGGAGGCCGGGGGGCGCGGCCTCGATCACGATGTCCTTCGGCGCACGTTTTCCGCCGCTGAGCTCCCGCGCCAGATAGCGCAGCGCATCGATCGGGACGCCGAAGCGCAGGCCGAGCGCGCCGCGCAGCGCCCTCACGATCTCTTCGGGGTGAGCCTTGAGGTAGTCACCGGCGTGGCGGAGCAGCAACTTCGGGCTGGGCTTGGGCATCGTTGGGGCAGCTACGATTGCCCGGAGTCCGGCCCGCGCGCAAGGGTCGAACGCGACAGCAGCGAGGGCGTCGGCCCCCTGAAAGGCCGTTGTTCGATCGGGGGCGAGTCGGCCACACTCGGGCGCGATGCACATCAAGATTCTTCTTGTTATGGCCACAACAGCGCTCGCGATCGGCTGCGGCTCGGCCGACGCGACGCTCGGGAGGACGCCCGGCGACGAGCCGACGGGCGGCGGGACATCGAGCCAGGGCGGCGGCGGCGGCGGGTCGACGGACGGCGGAGAAGACCAGGGCGGCAGCGGCGGCGATGACTCGAGCGGCGAGGGCGGCGAGCTGTCGGTCGGCGGCGATGTCTCGAACGGCGAGGGCGGCGATGACTCGAGCGGCGGGGCTGCGGGCGTCCTCTGTGGCCCGCCCCCGGCGTGCGACGCGGCGCCGCCGGATTCCGGCGAGGAGCTCTCGTGGAACCACCCGACCTCGTACCTCATCGCGGCCGCGGGGAGCCCGAACCACCGCGGGCGCGACCTCTACCTGGCCCCCGATGATCCGCAGTGGATCCTCGGCAAGTTCGCCTACGGGCTCACCGACAAGGACCTGAAGGGCGAGCGGGTCGACATCTACCTGCTCCGCGGCTGCGACGGCGCCTGGGAGCGCCTCGGCTCGGCGACCACGACGGAGGGCGACTCGTCGCACGCCGACGTCGAGGGGGTCAGCGACAGCGGCGGCCGCGTCTACTTCGAGATCCCCGGAGCGCAGCGGCTCGGTCCGGGCAGGCACCGGGTCCACCTGGTCGTCCGCGGCGACCTGTCGAGCACCGAGCTCTTCATCGAGGTCGTCCCCCGGGGGACGCCGATGTTCGTGAGCGACGTCGACGGGACGCTCACCGGCACGGAGACGGAGGAGTTCGCCACCCTGCTCACCGGCCTGCTGCCCAACGTGCACCCGCACGCCACGGCGGCGTTCCACCTGCTCACGTCGAAGGGCTACCGCCCGATGTACCTGACCGCGCGGCCGGAGTGGCTCGTGCAGCGCACGCGCGACTTCCTCGAGGCCTACGGCTTCCCGCCCGGCATCGTGCACACGACGCTCGGCCTGACCGGCGCGCTGGGCCGGAGCGCCGCGGAGTACAAGACAGCGGAGCTGCAGCAGCTCTTCGACCAGAGGGAGATGCGGCTCGCCTGGGCCTTCGGCAACACGGAGACCGACGCCGAGGCCTACGACAACGCCGGCATCATGCCCCTCGGCCGGCGCGTGTTCTACCAGTTCGACGACGACGCGTACGGGGGTCGGCGCATCGACGACTACGCCGAGCTGTTCGACGAGATCGAGGAGCTCCCGAGCCTCTGCGACTGATCCGGGGCGGCGCGCCGGCGCGTCAGCCGGGCGCCTGCTCGGTCTGGACGCCGCTCGCCGGCGGCTCCGACGCGGTCGCAGCGACGGCCGGCGCTTCCACGCGGCCGCCGATCGATCGGAGCAGCTCGCTCACCGCGGCGTGGGCGCGCTCGCGCAGGTCGTTCACCCGCGCGCCCTCGCGGCCGTCCGGGGACACGGTGAGCGGCGCGCCGATCCGGACGCGGACGCGCCGCATCGTGCCGTCGCCCGTGTCGATGGCGCCCTTCTTCATGAGCAGGTGCGTGCCGTCGATGGCGACCGGCACCACGGGCGCGCCCGCGCGGACGGCGGCGTAGAACCCGCCGTTCTTGAACGACCGGAGCACGCCGTCCTCGCTGCGCGTCCCCTCCGGGAACACGAGCAGCGGCTTGCCTTCCCGGAGCACCTGCTCGAACCGCGCGATCGCCTCCGCCGCGGCGCGGGTGCCGACCGTGCGATCCACCGGCACGTGGCCCGCGAGCTGGAGGTGCCAGCCGAGAAAAGGGATCTTCAGGAGCGAGCGCTTCGCCGCCCACTTGAAATCGCCCGGGAGCACCGCGCCGAGGGCCAGGATGTCGAGCACGCTCTGATGGTTGGAGCAGTAGACGAACACCCCGGAAGGGACGTTCTCGAGGCCGCTCACCTCGATGTCGATATCGAGTCCGCGCGCGCTCGCCTGGCACCAGCGGCGCATCGCCCAGAGGCTCGCCGAGCGCCGCGGCGTGAGGGGCCCCAGCGTCAGGGAGACAGTGCCATAGGCCATGGTCCTGACGGCAAACGGGACCCATTGTCGCGTCGCCAGCCATGCGCTCTTGAGATCCATACTACAGCGTTTACCACTCTCGCTGTGTGGCGAAAACGCGTAGCGATTTGCGCACTTGCGCCGCGCTGGCCGCCGTGCTGTGCGCCTGCGTCTACGGGCCGAGCGGCGGCGTGAGCAGCCCCCAGCCGACGGTGACGGGCCGCCCGGCGCGCTCGAACTTGACGGTGTACAGGCCGGTCTCCTCGGCGCTCTGCACGACCGCGGGGCGCAGCGTGCCCACCCACTCGGCCCAGACGCTCGCCCCGATCTTGAGCCGCGGCTTGATCGGGATGGGTCGCAGCGCCGACTCGTCGGCGATCAGGGCGGCGCCGCCGTAGCCGAGGGCGAACCACCGCGCGGAGCTGGTGGCCAGCGACGTCAGGACGGCGCCCTGGTCGGCCGGGGGGCCGCCGAGCCGCGACACGAGGAGCACGTGGCGCCACGTCTCGCCGTCCTTCCATGCGGCGAAGTTGCCGGGGACGAGCCCCTCGGTCTGCACCACGAAGCGCACCCCCTTGAGCTGCGCGAGCGGGGTGCGCGGGTCCATGTCGGTGTAGCGGACCTCGAGCTTGTCCTTCACGAAGCGGGTGATGACGGCGTGCTTCATCACGCCGTTCCACTCCGTGAGCACCGGATCGTGGGGACGGAGCCGGGGCACGTCGGGCACGGCCACGACGTAGCCCGGGTGAACCTTGTAGGAAGGGCCGCCCTTCGCCTCGATGATCAGATCGTCGCCCTCGAAGCCGACCACGGTCGCTGCGTACAGAACGAGCGTCGATCCGAGCCTGGCCCCGGCGAGCATCCGATCCGAGAAGGTGAACACGCGGCGGCCCGGGTCGAGCTTGACCGGGTACGCCGGGAGGCCGAGCGGGTTCGAAGCATGCGCCGCGCCGGTCGGCGCCGGGGTCTCTGCGGACTGGGGCCGCGGCAGCGCCGCGAGCGAGGCGAGGGGCGGGCTCTGGGAGGGCATCGGCGTCGGGGTCGACGTCGGCGCAGGCTCGCACGCGATCGCGGAGCACGCCGCCAGGAGGCAAGCGAGCGCTGCGACCGCGCCGCGACCGCGCGGCGCCGCTGTCCCGCGACGTCGCTTCGCGCACCTCTGGCGATCCTCCGCGGCGGCGCGCCCCGGCCTGCGGGACACGGCCCCGAGGCCGCCGGGACATCGGTCAGCCATCGGGGGCGAGCATGGACCGCGAAACGGGCGGCGGCGAGCAGAAAGGGACAGGCCGGCCACGCGACGAGGGTCTGCTCTGCCGGCGCGGTCGCCGTTCGCGCCGGCGCCGGGGGCCGGCGGGTGCTGCGGCGCTCGGCTCTCCGCGCGACGCGCGCGGCGCCGCCTGCGCTAGCCTGCCGCGCATGAAGCGCGCGTTCAGCGTCGATGAGCTCAAGCAGACCGCGCCGCGCCTCGCCGTGGAGCGCCGCTCCGTGCGCTTCCAGGACGTCGACGCGGCCGGCATCGTCTTCTACCCGCGGGTCCTCGAGTACTTCAGCGACGCGTACATGATCGCGCTGAAGGAGCGGGGCATCGACCTCCCGGGCCTGATCGCGGGCGGCGCGCTCAAGCTGCCGCTCGTGCACGCCGAGGCCGACTACCTGCTGCCGCTCCGGTTCGGCGACACCATCGAGGTCGAGGTGCTCGCGCCGAAGCTCGGCGATACGTCGTTCACGGTGGGCTACCGCGTGACGACGGCGGGCGGGATCGCCGCCGTCGGGCAGACGGTGCACGTGTGCATCGATGGCGCGCGCTTCGTTCCGTGTCCGCTCCCGGACGACCTGCGCAGCGCGCTGGGGGCGGCCGCGCCGGGCGGCGGCTCCGGCGCGGCGGCGCGCTAGCGCGGCGGGAACGGCGCGAGCGCGGCCGCGAACCGCGCCGCCGCGCCGGCGCGATCGAGCTTGCCCGCCGCGGTGAGCGGGAGCGCCGCGGCCGCGCAGAGGCGCCGCGGGCGCTTGTGCGGGGCGAGGCGCGCCGCGACGGCGGCCGCGAGGTCGTCGAGCAACGCGGGCGGGAGCGCGGCCCCGTCCATCGCGCCGGGCGCCCCGTGGTCGGGGACGATCGCCGCGGCGACCACCTGGCCCCAGCGCTCGTCCTGCACGCCGAACACGACCGCGCCCACGACGCCCGCGCAGGACGCGAGGACCTGCTCCACCTCGGCGGGGTAGACGTTCTCGCCGCCGGTCACGATGAGATCGCTCCGGCGCGCCGCGACGTGCAGCCGCCCGGCGGCGTCGACCGCGCCGAGATCCCCGGTGCTGAACCACCCGGCGCCGTCGACGACGAGCTCCGGCGCGCGCTCCGGGCCGCGGTGGTAGCCGCGGAACAGCACGGGGCCGCGGATCTCGATGCGGCCCACGCCATCGCTGCCGGCGCCCGCGATGCGCAGCTCGACGCCGGAGATCGGCGCGCCGGAGCCCGGCTCGCGGGTGCGCGGATCGCGCGGGCGCTGGACGGTGACCTGCGAGCACGCCTCGGTGAGGCCGTACGTGGTGAGCGCGGGGACGCCGCGGCGCGCGCACTCGCCGAGCGCCCGCTCCGGGGCGCCCGCGCCGCCGACGAGCACCGCGCGCAGCCGGGCGAGGACGTTGTCGCTGTCGGCCTCCAGCAGCGCGAGCAGCATCGTCGGCACGACGGAGAGCAGCGTCGCGCGGTCGCGCGCGATCGAGGCGAGCACCGCGGCGGGATCGAAGCGGGGCACGAGGACGACGGCGCGCCGCGCGAGCAGGCAGCGCGTCACGATCGAGAGGCCCCCGACGTGGCAGAGCGGCATGCAGAGCAGCCAGCGATCGTCGTCGCGCACGCCGAGGTTGGCCGCGCTCGCCTCGGCCGCGGCGAGGAACGCGCGGCGCGGGAGCACCGCGCCCTTGGGGCGCCCGGTCGTGCCCGAGGTGTAGACGATGGCGAGATCGCCCGAGGGATCCGGCGGTACGACGCCGGCGGCCCGGGCGATCTCGATGGCCTCGGCGGCGCGCGGCCCGCGCTCTCGGCGCGCGGCGAGCTCCCGTCCGGCGTCGTCGAGCAGGGCGGCGAGCTCGGGCTCGCGGAGCACGAGGTCCGGCCGCGCGTCGTCGATCAGGAGGCTCGCCTCGCCGGCCGTGAGCCGCGGGTGGATCGGGACGAGGACCGCGCCGAGCGCGAGCAGGGCGTGGAGGACGACGACGGTCCCGAGCGCGGTCGGGGCGACGAGCGCCACGCGAGCCCCCTGCCCCACCCCCGCGCGGGCGAGCCGCGCGCAGACGGCGGCGACCGCGGGCGCCAGATCGCCGAAGCGGAGGGCGCCGCCGGGGCCGACGCGGACGCCGGGGACGTCGAGCGCGTGCGGCGCGTCCGCGTCGCCGCCGCCGTGCACGAGCGCCGTCCGCGCCGCGACCGCGGGGTCGCGCGCGGCGTCGAGGAGGCTCAGGCCCTCCATCGTCCGACCCCGAGACCCGGCCGATCGCTGGCCGCGATCAGGCCGCCCTCGTGGAGCTGCGGGACGCGGATCGCGGGCCACGCCTCCAGGCCGGCGTGCGCGTCGAGGCCGCACGCCAGCGGAGCGCGCGGCAACGACAGCGCGAGCTCGCACGCGGCGGCGAGCGCGATGGGGCCGTCGAAGAGGTGCGTCACCACGGCGCCGAGGCCGCGCGCCTGCGCCCTGCAGCCGAGCTCGTGCGCGCGCAGCAGCCCGAGGATCGCGGGCTTCAGGATGAACGCGGCGCAGCCCTCCGCGTCGAGCAGGCGCTCCGGCATGCCCTCCACCGCGAGCGACTCGTCCGCCGCCCATGGGACCTCGCACGCGCCGAGGTGGTGGAGCAGCTCCGGCGCGACCGGCTGCTCGACGAAGCGCGGGCGGAGCGGCGCGAGCAGGCCGAGCCGGCGGGGCGCTTCGTCCAGCGACCAGGCCGCGTTCGCGTCGAGCCGGAGCTCGACGGCCGGGTGCTCCCGCCGGAGCGCGCGCAGCGCCTCGAGATCGCGCGCGAAGCCCTCCTGCCCGCGGGAGCGGAGCTTCACCTTGATCGTCCCGACGCCGCGCACGGCGAGGGCGCGGGCGCGATCGAGCATCTCCGGCAGCGCGGACGACGTCGTGAGCAGCCCGTTGACCTGGACCTCCTCGTAGCGCCGGTGCCCGCCGAGGCAGGCCGAGACCGGAACGCCGAGGCGCTGGCCGAGCAGGTCGAGCAGCGCCGTCTCCAGCGCGAAGCGCGCCGCCGGGGCGCCGCGCAGCCGCGAGGACAGCGGCGCGAGCGCGCGCTGGATCGCGAGCACCGTCGCCGCAGGCGCCGCGCCCGGCGCGCCGCCGGGCAGATCGATCGGGCCGAGCGCCCCTGGCAGCTCGGCGAGCGCGCGCTGGTCGTCGTCGGCCGACTCGGGCGAGAAGCCGGGGAGCGGCGTGGCCTCGCCGACGCCCACGCGCCCGTCCTCGTCGGAGATCGACAGCACGAGACCCCGGCGCGCGCCCTCGAGTTCGACGAGCTCAAGGCTGGCGGCGGCGACGCGCATGATCCCTACAGCCCCGCGGCGAGCCCCAGCGAGAAGAGCAGCGCGTAGGCGAGCAGCAGCTTCGCCGTCCCGGCGAGGCACTCGTTGAGCGGGCGGCCGTCGGTCGTCGCCAGCACCTGGAGCAGGCGCACGGCGCGCGGGAACGTCGCGACGACGAGGAGCGTCCACCGTCGGCCCTCGCCCACGGCGAGCGCCACGGGGACGGCGTAGGCGACCGCGAGGAGCATCGCGTATTCGAGGACGCCCGCCTTGCGGCCGAAGCGGACGGCGAGCGTGCGCTTGCCGGCGACGACGTCGGTGTCGCGATCGCGGACGTTGTTGACGACGAGCACGGCGGTGGCGAGGGCGCCGACGGGCACGGCCGCCGCCCACGCGAGCGGCGGGACCGAGCCGAGCTGGACGAACGCCGTCCCGCAGACGGCGACGAGGCCGAAGAACACGAACACGAAGACGTCGCCGAGGCCGTGATAGCCGAGCGGATACGGGCCTCCGGTATAGGCGACGCCGGAGAGGATCGACGCGACGCCGATCGCCACGATGGGCCACCCGCCCACGAGCGCGAGGTGCACCCCGAACGGCAGCGCCAGGGCGATCGTGACGAGGAGCCCGACGCGCACCTGGCGCGGCGTGAGCAGCCCCGCCTGCACGGCGCGGGTGGGGCCGAGCCGCTCGTGCGTGTCGGCGCCCTTCTCGTGATCGAACACGTCGTTCGCGAAGTTCGTGGCGATCTGGATGAGCATCGCGCCCGCGAGCGCCGACAGCGCCGGCCCGAGCCGCATGCCGCCGAGCGCGTAAGCGACGGCCGTGCCGACCATGACCGGCGCCAGCGCCGCGGTGAGCGTCGCCGGCCGGCACGCGAGGAGCCACGCCCGGAACGAGCCCGGCCGCACGCCCGTCGAGACCGCCGCCCCGGCCGCCTGGGAGGCCGCCGTCGCGCTCATGATCCCCTCCCCTGCGCGCAGCGACGCCGCCCGCCCGCGGCCGAGCGATCGCCCCCGCGCGGCGCGATGGCCTCGCCGGACGCCTCACGCGTGAAGTCCTCGGCTCCGGAGCTGCTGTTCGCGTTGACCTGGCTCATGACCGTGGCTCCCTCTCCTTCCGCAGGCTCGGGTTGTCGGCGCGCGCGCCGCTCATGATGGCTGTAGATCGGCCGCCGCCGGCCCGCCGATCAGCGCGGCGACCGCGCGGCGGACATCGGACCAGAGGCGCCCGACGCGGGCGGCGCCGTCGTGGGGCGGAACCACCGCCTCGATCAGCGTCGCGCCAGGCCGCTGGTGGGCGGCGGCGAGGGCGCGGGCGAGCCCCTCGGCCGTGCCGGCGCGATCGTACGCGAGCCCGAACATCGCCGCCGCGGGCGCGAAATCGAGGTGCTGCGGCATCGTGAAGCCGCGGTCGAGCAGATCCGCGCCTCGCCCGGCGATGGGGAGGTGCTCGAAGATGCGGCCGCCGTCGTTCTGGACCACGACGACGACGAGCGGCGCGCCGCGCTCCCCCGCGACCTTCGCGGCGAGGAGCAGGCCGGTCAGATCGTGCAGCAGGCTGAGATCGCCGAGCAGCAGCGTGACCGGCTCGCTTGCGGCGGCGCAGGCGCCGGCCGCGGCCGACACGAGGCCGTCGATCCCGCTCGCCCCGCGCTGGTGCAGGACGCGCAGCGCGCGCGCCGACGGCGGGCAGTATGTGTCGAGATCGCGCACCGGCATGCTGTTGCCGATCGCGAGCAGCGAGCCCTCCGGGCACGCGCTGGCCACCGCCCGGGCGACCTCGCCCTCGGTGAGCTCGTCCCCGGCGCACGCGCGCGCGGCCAGCGCCGCCGCGAGCTCGCCGGCGCGCGCGAACGACGCGGCCCACTCCCTCCGCGCGCGCCCGAGGTCCCCCGCCGCCCCGGCGAGGCGCGCCGCGAGGCCCTCGCACACGTCCACGGGCTCGGCCATGACGAGCGCTGCCGCGGCGCTCGTCGGATCGTTCCAGCCGTGCGGGGACACCACGAACCGGCGGCAACCCCCGTGCTCGGCGATGTAGGTCGCGTACCCGGCCGATGTCGGCGGGGCGCCGATCTCCAGGAGGAGGTCGGGCGCGTTCGCCGCACGGAACTCGGGCGCGCGCAGGAACGAATCGAACGAGGCCGGCATCACGACGCCGTCGGCGACGCCGCCGAAGTAGATCTGGCTCGTGCCCTCGGCGAGCACCGGGAAGCCGGTCGCCCGCGACAGATCTAGCACCGTCCGGCGCGCCCGCGCGTCGTCCTCGCGGCTCGGGGCCGGACCGCAGACGATGAGCCCCCGCTCCGCGCGCGCGCAGCGCGCGGCGATCTCGTCGAGCGCGCGCGCGTCAACCGCGGCGCGCGCCGACACGACCCGCGGACCGGCGCGTCGCATCAGCGCCTCCCACTCGGCCTGCCACGGCTCGGGCCCGGCCACCTCGACCGGCTCGAGCGGCTTGCGGAAGCGGGCGTTGATGTGGACCGGCCCCGGCGTGGGCGAGAGCGCGCGCGAGACCGCCTGGGCCGCGATGCGCGTCACGGCGCGCAGCGCGAGCGGCGACGGATCCGGCAGCCCGATCTCGGCGAAGTGACGGACGTGGTCGCCGAAGAGCTTGATCTGATCGATGGTCTGCGAGGCCGCCGCGTCGGCGAGCTCCCACGGCCGGTCGGCGGTCACCGCGATGAACGGCGTGAAGCTCTGGTGCGCCTCGATGATCGCCGGCAGGGCGTGGGCGCCGGCCGTGCCCGAGGTGCAGACGAACACGCTGGGGCGGCCCGTGACGCGCGCCTGCCCGAGCGCGAAGAACGCCGCGGCGCGCTCGTCGATGACCGCGTGGCACCGCACCTCCCCGCTCTCCATCGCCGCGAGCGCGAGCGGCGTGGAGCGCGACCCTGGGCAGAGCACCACGTCGCGCACGCCGGCCTGCGCCAGCGCGCGGACGAAGAGCTGAGCCCAGGCCGAGTGGAGGTTCGAGCCGCTCACCGCGATCGTCCTTCCCGCGCGGGCACCTCAGCCCTCCCCCGGCGTCGCCACGAAGAGGCACACGACGCCCATCGTGAGCGGCTCCACGCGCAGCACCCGGAGCCCCGCGCCGCGCATCTGCTCCGCGAACTCTTCCGGCGAGGGGAACCTCGCGATCGAGTCCTGCAGGTAGCGGTACTCGTCCCTCCCGGAGATCGCGCCGCCGATGTACGGGACGACTGTGTGGATGTGGAAGCGCGCGAGCTTGCTCATGAGCCCCCCGCGCGGCTCGCTGAGCTCGAGGACCGCGACGCGCCCCCCGGGCCGCGTGACGCGCGCCATCTCGCGGAGCGCCCGCGCGCGATCCGGTACGTTGCGGATCCCGAACGCCATCGAGATCGCGTCGACACTCGCGTCCCCGAGCCCCAGCTGCTCCGCGTCGCCGACCTCGAGCTCGACCCGCCCGGCGAGCCCCGCGGCCTCCACCTTGCGGCGGCCGACGGCGAGCATGCCCTGCGACGGATCGACCCCGATGACCTTCACGTCGTGCGTCCGCGCGATCGCGATCGCGAGGTCCGCGGTGCCGGTCGCCAGATCGAGCACCGTGGCGCCGGGGACGAGCTCGAGCGAGCGCACCGCCCGCCGCCGCCAGCCCTGATCGAGCCCCATCGAGATGACCCGGTTCAGGAGGTCGTACCGCTCGGCGATGCCGTCGAACATCTCGCCGCTGCCCGCGCGGCGCTCCCCGCGCGGCGCCTCGTCTTGCCCCACCTGGCTCATGTCCCGCCCTCCACCTGCGCCGCGCGGTGCCCCTCGCCGCGCTCCGGCGCGAACCGCTTGCCCTCGCCCGACGGCGGCGCGGCGGCCTCGCCGCTCCCCGCCGCCGGGGCGCCGTCGAGCCCGCGCTTCCGCTCATGGAGCCGCATGTGGCCCCGCTGGATGCCCTCGCTGGCGAGCGCGCGCAGCGCCGCCAGGTTCGACGCGAGCCCGACGGAGGCCAGCACCACCGCGAGCTCGCGCGCGCCCTTCGCCCCCACGAGCTGCAGCGCCGCGCGCACGCCGGCGTGCACCTCGGTCGAGCCGCCCACCGTGCCGACGGCGAGCGGCAGCTCCGCGCGGCCCACGAGCCCGCCGGGCACGCGCTCCCACGTGCTGAGCGGCCGGTACTTGCCGCTCATCGACGCGTACGCGTGCGCGCCCGCCTCGATGGCGCGGAAGTCCTGCCCGAGCGCGACAGCGGCCGCGTCGAGCCCGTTCATGAAGCCCTTGTTGTGGGTGGCCGCGCGGTACGGATCGAGCTCCGCGAAGCGGCTCGCCCGCGCGACGCCGCTCGCCACGTCCGCGCCGCCGAGCGCGTCGTCGCCGACCGTGGCCGTCACCCGGACCAGGCGGCGGACGGTCAGGTTCGAGAGGATCCGGAGCCCGAGCGTCCCGCCGGCGATGCGCTGCACGAGCGGCGCCACCGCCTCCGCCACGGTGTCGACAAGGTTCGCGCCCATGGCGTCGCCGACCTCGACGTAGAGGTGCACAACGAGCACGCCGAGCTCCGCCGAGAGGACGCGCACCTCGGCGTCGCGGCAGCCGCCCCCGCGCGCCACCATCCTCGGGATCGCCGCGTCGCCCGCCGCGAGGAGGCTCTCGCGCGCCGCCGTGAGCCGGCGCGCGGCCTCCTCGGCGTCCGGCACGTCGTCGAGCTGGACCTGCGCGGTCATGATCGGCGGGTCCGCCTCGCCGGAGAAGCCCCCGGACAGGCGGACCATGCGCGCCGCGTTCGACGCGGCGGCGATCACGCTCGGCTCCTCCACCGCCATCGGCACGAGCACGTCGCGCTGGTTGACGCGGAAGTTCAGCGCGAGCCCGAGGGGGAGCGCGTGCGTGGCGATGACGTTCTCGCACATCCGATCGGCCACCGCCGTCGGCAGCCCGCCCCCGCTCGCGAGGTGCGCGAGCGCGTCCTCGTCGAGCAGGCCGAGCGCCTGGATCGCGCGGAGCCGATCCTCGAGGCACCGCTTGTAGAAGCCGCTGATCCGGCTGGAAACGTTCTGGCTCATCGGGCGCCTCCGCGCGTCGCCTGCGCTCGCGTCGACTGGGCGCGCTCGGCCGTGTCGTCCACGGGCGCCGCGCGTTGCATCAGGGAGATCGTCATCGCCGCTCACCGCCTCCGCCGGGGGGTCGACATCGCGACCCCCTCGAGCGCCGCCTTCGCCGGGCACTCCGGGAGCGGCTCGATGCTCCGGACCGCGTCCCCGCAGAGCCGCGACGCGAGCTCCAGGCAGTCGTCCACGACGTGCTTCTCGATCATGATGTGCGCGATGCGCCGGCCGAGCTCGGGCTCGACCGCCGCGTCCTCGGTCGCGCAGTGCGCCTCGAGGGCGGGCGTGAGCTCCCGGTCGCGCTCCATGGCGAGCAGCAGCGGGTAGGTCATCTTCCCCTCGCGCAGGTCCGTGAGCAGCGCCTTGCCGGTCGCCTCCGGATCGCCCGCGAAGTCGAGGACGTCGTCGACGAGCTGGAACGCGACCCCGAGGCTCGTGCCGAAGCCCTCGAGCGCCTTGCAGAGCGGCTCGCTCACGCCGCCCGCGCGCGCCCCCGCGAACATCGCCCAGCGGAACAGCGAGGCCGTCTTGCCGTCGACGATCTGGAAGTACTCGCTCGTGCTCGTGCGCACGCGGCCGCGCGACGCGAGCTGGAGCGCCTCCGCGATGACCATCTCCTTGATCACCTGGAGCACCCGCTCGAGCACGTCGGGCATGCCCGCCGCCTGGATCTTGCAGAGCGCGTCGAGCAGGAGGTAATCGCCGCCGAAGATCGACGCGGCGTTTCCGTAGATGACGCGCGCCGCGTCCGCGCCGCGCCGGCGGTCGCCGAGGTCGACAACGTCGTCGTGGAGGAGCGTCGCGTTGTGGACGAGCTCGACCGCCACCGCGAACGTCCGCGCGGCCTCGTTGAACCCGCCGCCGATGTGGGCGGCCAGGGCCACGCAGATGGGCCGCAGCCGCTTGCCGCTGAGCCCGAGCAGGTGCCGCGCGCTCTGGTGGGCCGGCGTGTCCCCGTCCAGCCCGACCTTCGCCAGCTCGCGCTCGACATCCGCGAGGTCCCCGTCGAGCAGGCGCCTGAGCTCCGCGAGGCGCGCCGCGAGCGAGTCGAGCCCGCGTCCAGCGCACATGCCTCCGAGGCTCGAGACGACATCGCTCCGCTGGACCGTCCCAGTAAACGTTGTTGTCGCAGTCATCCCATCTCCACCTGGATGCACGAGCGCACGCTGCTCCCCGCACCGCGCGGGGCCCACGTAGCGGTCGAGCCCTCCGAAATCACGAGCCCGCTATGCGCCTCGCCGGGACCGCACAGCGCGGATCGGGAACCGGACCAGATCCCCGAACCGCGAGAAATCCACGGTCCTGCTCTTGATGAACCCATCGAGCGCCGTCTGCGCGACGATCACGAACGAGAGGAGCCGCTCCACCCGATCGAGGCTGAACCGGGCCGCGTCGGTCGGCGGCAGGCCCTCGAGCAACGCGGACGCCCGCTCGAGCCGTTCCCTCACGGAGTCGGCGATCAGCCGCTCGCGCTCGGCGAACACTTTGGAAATCATCTTCCAGAAGTCCGTCTCGGCCTCGAAGAACTCCTTCCGCTCGCCCGGTTTCCATACCCTTCGTACTACACCCCACCTCTGCAGTTCTGTCAGTGACATACTCATCGCGCCGGAAGAAACCTGCAGGCGTTCGCCGATCTCCGCGGCGGACAGGGCGCCGCCCGCGATGAACAGGACGGTCCAGATCCGCCCGAGCACCCGCCGGAACCCCCAGTGCTCGATGACATCGCCGATCGCGTCCGCCGCGAGCAGCTCCGCCTGACGGTGGATGTCGGTTGAAGGGCTCATTGAACTTTCAAAATTTTCTGAATGAAGTGTGTGGGCCAAGCTGGACCGGCGTCAAGGCGCTCCCGACCGTCCTCAGCGAGAAACGGACGGGCACGGCTTTAGCGCGGCCGGCGCGGCTCGCCTCCGGGTCCGGCGCGGCTGGCGCACGCGCTGAGGACGGCCGCGACCCTCGCCTCGGCGCCGGCCACGTGGCTCGAAGTGTCCTGTCGGGGACTCCGCTACCGCCGGCCGCGCCGGCCGTCGCCGCGCAGCCGGCGCGGGCTCACGCCTGCATCCGGGCCGCGAGATCCCGGTTCTGCCGGAGCAGCGCTTCCGGCATGCGGGCGCCGAACGACGTCAGGAACGCCTCGCGCTCGCGCGCCTCCTCCAGCCACGCGTCGCGGTCCACGGCGAAGAGCTCGCGCAGCGCCTCGTCGTTCACGTCGAGGCCGCTCGTGTCGAGCTCCCCCTCCGCGGGCATGATCCCGAGCGGCGTGTCGCGGCCCTTCGCCGCCCCGCTCACGCGCGCCGCGATCCAGCGCAGCACGCGGAGGTTCTCGCCGAAGCCCGGCCAGAGGAACTTGCCCGCGTCGCTCTGCCGGAACCAGTTCACGTGGAAGATCCTCGGGAACGCCGCGCGGCGCTCGCCGAGCTCGATCCAGTGCCGGAAGTAGTCGCCCATGTTGTATCCGCAGAAGGGGCGCATCGCCATCGGGTCCCGGCGCACGACGCCCACCTTCCCGGTCGCCGCCGCGGTCGTCTCCGAGGCCATCGTCGCGCCGAGGTAGACCCCGTGGGCCCAGTCGCGCGCCTCGCAGACGAGCGGCGCGAGCCTCGCGCGCCGGCCGCCGAAAACGATGGCCGAGATCGGCACGCCCCCCGGGGCGTCGAACTCCGGTGAGATGGAGGGACACTGGCGCGCCGGCGAGGTGAAGCGGCTGTTCGGGTGCGCCGCGGGCTCCTTGCTGTCCGGCGTCCAGCGGCGGCCCCTCCAGTCGGTGAGCGCCGGCGGCGCCGGCCCATCGAAGCCCTCCCACCACGGCGTCCCCTCCGGCGTGAGCGCGACGTTCGTGAAGATCGAGTCGCGGGACAGCGTCGCAAGGGCGTTCGGGTTCGTCCTCGAGCTCGTCCCGGGAGCCACGCCGAAGAAGCCGGCCTCCGGGTTGATGGCCCAGAGCCTGCCGTCGGGGCCGATCCGCAGCCAGGCGATGTCGTCGCCCACGGTCCACACCTTCCATCCCTTCTGGGACGCGGGCGGCACGAGCATGGCGAGGTTCGTCTTCCCGCAGGCGCTGGGGAACGCCGCGCAGACGTACGTCACGCGGCCCTCCGGGTCCTCCAGGCCGAGGATGAGCATGTGCTCCGCGAGCCACCCCTCGTCGCGCGCCATCGTGCTCGCGATGCGCAGCGCGAAGCACTTCTTGCCGAGCAGCGCGTTGCCCCCGTACCCGGAGCCGATGCTCCAGATGAGCCGCTCCTCGGGGAAGTGGCAGACGAAACGGCGCTCCGGGCTCAGGTCGCCGAGCGAGTGCAGCCCCCGGCAGTACTCCTCGGAGCTGCCCAGCGCGTCGAGCGCCACCCGGCCCATGCGCGTCATGATCCGCATGCTCGCCACGACATAGGGGCTGTCGGTGATCTCGACTCCGACCTTCGCCGACGGCGACCCGACAGGGCCCATCAGGTAGGGAACGACGAACATCGTCCGCCCCTTCATCGCCCCGTCGAACAGCCGGCCGACCTTCTGCGGGGCCTCCTTCGGCGACATCCAGTTGTTCGTCGGGCCGGCGTCGTCCCTGTCCCGACTACAGATGAACGTGAGGTGCTCAGTTCGGGCGACGTCGGTCGGATCGCTCCGGTGAAGATAGCAGTTGGGGTACCTCTCCTCGTCGAGCGCGAGGAGCGTGCCGTCGCTCAGCATCCCCTGGATCAGCGCCCGGTTCTCCGCCTCGGAGCCGTCACAGAAGACGACCCGATCGGGCCGCGTCTGCAGCGCGACCTCGTCGACCCACGCTGAAAGATTCCGGTGTTGCATACAGCGAGGGAGCCTAGCCCGGGCCAGAAGGACCGCCAAGGGACAGTGTTGCTGTATTAATGCAGCAAATCTGGATGACCTGGCGGACTGGGCGCCGCGCAGCAACGCGCGGCGACAAAGCCAAGGTGACGGTGAGCGGGCTCAGTTCGCGCAAGGAGAAGCAGGGGCGTTCGGCTATGCTGGAGACGTGCAGCGTGTCGTCGACCTCCCCGAGCGGGGCAGACTGATCGTCGCCACCGACTTTCAGGGGAATGTCGCGGATTTCGAGCGAATCGCCGAGATCTTCGAGCAGGCGGCGGCCAGCCGCGACGGCGCGGTGCTCGTGGTCACGGGCGACCTGGTGCACGGCCCCGAGCTCGATGAGGGCGAATGGCCTGATTACCTGGGTTCGTTTTACCGGGGCGACTCCGTGACCTTGTTGAAAAAGGCGAGGAGCCTCGCAGATCGCCACCCCGGTAGGGTTCATTACCTGCTTGGCAACCACGAGCATGCGCATGTCGGCGGCCCCGTGGTGGCGAAATTCTTTCCAGACGAGGCCCAGCGGCTCGAGGACCTCCTCGGCCCGGAGGACACGCTGGCGATGCGGAGCTGGTTCCGCGGGTGGCCGTTCGTCGCGGTCGCGCACACGGCCCGGATGGTCATGGTCCACGCCGCGCCGCACGCGCGCATCCAGAGCCGCGAGGATCTCGAGCGGCTCCCGCTCGACGGGTTCGTCGACGTGCCGCTCACGGAGATGAGCCTGCAGGGGACGCTCGGCGCGCTGCTCTGGGCGCGGAGCACCTCGAGCGAGCGCGCCCACGCCTTCCTGCGCGCGCTCGATCCGGATGCCCGCGTGGCCGTCTACGGGCACGACGTCGCGCGCGCAGGGTACGCCACCGAGCGCGAGCCGCTGCTCTGCCTCTCGACGAGCTTCGGCTGCTACGACGGCGACAAGCTCTACCTGGAGTGGGATCTCGCCGAGCCCGCGGAGAGCGCGGCCGACGTCGCGTGGCGCGGGCTCCGGGCGCTGTACCCCGAAGCGCCGCGCGTGCACAGCGAGCCCTGAGCGGCCGCCGAGAGGGCCTCGACGGCGCTCTCCGCGGCGCGACGCTCACGCCGCGGGGCCGGGCGCGACCTGGGCGGGCGGGGCGGGGGGCTTCGGCGCCGCGCTCGCGTGGCGGCGCTCCGCGAGGATGCCGATGAGCGCGAGGATCACCAGGACGAGCTGGGCGGCGAGCGTCTCCACGGTCGGGAAGATGCCGAGGGCGGGCACGCCGCCGAAGGGCAGCGCGTGGACAGGCACCTTGCCGGCCATCTGGAGCGCGGCCACGCCCTGCCCGGCGAAGATGACCGCGAGCGCGTAGAGGAGGTAGCTGGAGATGCGGAAGAAGACCTGCGGGGGAGCGAACCTGCCGGCGCGCGTGTAGGCCGCGACAACGGCCACGAGCACCACAGCGCCCCCCACGGCGCCCGCCAGGGCCGCTGTCGCGGAGGCGTTCGAGGCGAGCAGGGCCTGGTAGAACAGCACCGTCTCGAACGCCTCGCGGTACGCCGCGAGCATCGAGACGCCGAAGAGCGAGAGCGCCGCGCGCCGCGGCGAGATCTGCGCCTTCAGGAACTTCATCCAGCGGGCGACCTCGCGCTTCGCGAGCAGCGAGTAGCTCACGTAGAACAGCACCGCCGTCGCGAGGAGCGCCGTCACGCCCTCGATGAGCTCGCGCTGCGCCCCGGAGATCGCGACGATGCGGGCAGAGGCGATCCACGTGAGGACGCCGAGCCCGAGCGCGGTGATCCAGCCGAGGTGCACGAAGCGCCGCTTGTCCGCGAGCCCCGCCTGGGCGGCGAGCCCGAGGAGCGCGGCGATGAGGAGCGCGGCCTCGACCCCCTCGCGCAGGATGATGCCGGCGCTCGAGAGGGCCGTCGACGCGAAGCTCTTCGGCGCCGCGGCGGGCGACAGGAGCGCCTCGGCGCGGCCGACGTCGCGCAGCAGCGCGTCCATGACAGCGCCGAGCTCGGCGGGGGACGCGCCCCGCTCGAGGTGGCCGCGGAGGTCCATGCTGCGCGCCTCGAGCGCGGCGGCGAGCGAGGCGTCGGCGGCGCGGAGCGGGGCCTCGATCGGCTCGATCCCCTCGAGGTACGCGTCGATGAGGTGCCCGCGGGCCGCGTCGCGATCGCCCCGCGCGATCGCCTGGCGCGCGCGCTCGATCTTCACGCGGACGAGGCCGAGCGGGGTGCGGGCGGCGCGGTCCTCGTACGGTGCGCGGAGCCGCAGATCGGCCAGCACCGCGGCCTCGGCGTCGGCCGGGACGCCGGCGCTCCGGAGCTCGGCGCGCAGATCGGCGTCCGTGCGGGCCGCGAGCTCGGCGAGGGTGTAGGCGGGCGCGACGCCGGCCGGCGCGGGGGCGACGTCGGCGTGGCGCAGGCCCGTGATGAAGAAGGCGAGATCCCAGCGGTCCGCGTCGGAGAGGAACGTGAACGGGACCATCGCCGTGCCGTCGACGCCGAAGCGGACGGTGCTCACGACGCGGTACGGGGCGATCGCCTCGCCGCGCTCGGGGTCGTGGAAGTTCACCGGGCGGGGCGTGAGCGTGGCCGCGCGCGCGGTGTCGGCGCGCCCTGTCTCGCCGTGGCACGTGACGCAGTGCTCCTGGTAGAGGCTCTTGCCCCGCGCGGCGTTCGGCGCGGCGCGCGGCGCCTCCTCGATCTGGAAGGCGCCGACGAGCTCGGCGCGCAGGCCCGTGATCAGCGCGACGACGTCCTCCGGCGGCGCCTTCTTGTCGAGCAGCTCGCGGAGCTTCGCGATGCGCGCCGAGAGATCGAACTGCCGCTCCGGGGGGATCGCGGTCTGGACGCGCGCCGCGATCTTCGCACCGTCCGCGGCGAGCGAGAGCTGCTCGGCGTACTCGTCAGGCACGGTGACGACGCCGTTGGCGACGGAGCCGCCGTAGTCGGCGCCGATGTACCCGAGGATGTGCACGAGCCGCTGCGCCTCGATCTCGGGTGGATCTCCCTGATCCGCGCGGGCGAGCGGAGCGCCCAGCAGCACGGCAGCCAGACACAGGAATGCGAGCATCCGCTGGCCGCGCGTGAAGTTGATAGTCATATTCAGAAAGTACCGCGGGCCGTGTGCGGTGATCAAGGCGAAGTGAGGCGCGAATGTGCGTGAGCGCGAGCGAGCCGCCGGCGTTCGGGGCGGCGCGCGGCGCTAGTTGTCGAGCTCCTCGAGGAGGACCGCGACGCCCTCGTCGATCTCGGCGTCGGTGAGGTACGGCGCGGGGCCGATGCGGAGCACGTCGCGCCGCGCGTCGACGAGCACGCGCCGGGCGCGGAGGCGCTCGACGATGTCGCCTGCCCGCTCGGCGCGGACGGCGACGAAGCCACCCCGCCGCTCGGGCTCGCGCGGCGAGATCACGTCGCCGGCGCGGCCCGCCGCGTCGAGGAGGCCGAGGATGCGCCCGGTCTGCCGGAGCGAGATCGCGCGCAGCCGTGGGACGGTGAGGCCAAAGCGATCCCAGTGCTCGAGCGCCGCGGCGGCGCGGTAGAGCGCGGCGGGGTCGAACGTGGAGCCCGCGAAGCGCGCGCCGCCGGGCGCGTACGCGACGCCGCCGCCGCTGCCCGCGAGCGCGCCGAAGTCGGCGAACCAGCCCGTGAACACCGGGCGCAGCTCGCTCGCGCGCGGGACGCGCATCCAGCAGATCCCCTCCCCCATCGCCGCGTACTTGTAGCCGCCCGCGACAGCGAAGACGTGCGGCGCCGCGCGGCCCCACGCGACCGGGACGACGTTGAAGGCGTGGTAGGCGTCGACGAGCGGGACGGCGCCGATCTCGGCCGCGCGCGCGACGATCTCGTCGAGCCGCGGCACCACCGTCGCGCTCTCGAAGAGCACGGCCGAGATCGCGAGCATCGACGTGCCCGGCCGGAGCGCCGCGAGCAGCCGATCGGCGAGCGCGGCGCGCGGCTCGACGCTCACCCACTCGACCTCGACGCCCTCCTCGTCGAGGCGCGCGAGCTGACGCCTGAGCGAGTGGAACTCGCCCTGGGTCGTGACGATCCGCGGCCGCTCGCGCCGAGGCAACGCCGTGATCAGCCGATAGACGAGCTCGTGCGTGTTCTGGCCGAAGACGATGGCGTCGCCGCGATCGAAGCCCATCCGCTCCAGGATCGCCTCGCCGACCGCCGCGCGCTTCGGGAACACCGCGGCGTCCCACTTGTCGTCGACGAGCCGCGCGGCGTCGTCGAAGCACGCCGCGAGCGCGTCGCGCGCCACGTCGGGCCAGGCCTGGTGGGAATGGCCCGTGAGCAGGATGCGCTGCGCCTCGCCGTCCGCGGGCGCGAGGAAGCGCGAGTACGCCGCGCGGAACGCGTCGAGGTCGAACGAGAAGCTCTGTTCCGCGTCTCCTTGCATTCCAGCTCCTCGGTCGCGGTGTGGCGCGGCGTGCGCGCGAGGCGGTGAGTCTCCCCGCGCGTCCCCGCTTAACCCACTTCCGAGCTCACTTCCACCGGGTCCGCCCGTGGATCCTGCGCGCGACGTGCGGATTGCGTCCTCGGCGGGCGGGGGCGCGCGGCCGGGGCGCGCCCCCGGCGCGTCCGATCATCGTAGGGGGAGGTAGCTCTCCCGGGGTCGGGCGGAGCGACGCGACAGCGGAGGGGGCGGGAGGTTCCGTGACGCGCGAGGATTGCTGCGGCGTGGGAGGGGGGCCGGCGCGCCGTCGCGCTAGACTGCGCAACCTGCCGATGCGACCGCGCGCGGAATACCTCGAAGGGCTCGTCGATCTCACGTCCCACGACGACCCGAACGTCCGGCGCGCGCTGTTCCGCCAGACGATCGCCTCGATCGCCCTCGTCGACGCGCTCGAGGGCTCGACCCCCCTCGACTCCCTCAGCCCGGACGGGCTGCTGCGGAGCGTCCAGACCGCCATGGCCGACGGGCTGCTCGACGACCTGAGCTGGCTCGCGCCGGCCGCTGCGAGCGTGGCGCTCTACGAGATCGCCGGGGCGCTCCCGCACGGACCCGAGCGGCGCGAGCTCGGCCGGCGCGTGCTCAACCAGCTCTACGCCGGCAACGCGGCGACGTTCGTCGCGCTCGCCACGCGCATGGCCGCCGGCTCGGCCCGCGGCCTCTCCGGGGCGGGGATCCGCGCGCGCGTCATGCTCTCGCTCTGGCTCCCGGCCGGCACCGACATCCCCGTCGATCCGCTCGCGCTGCTGCTCGCCTCGCGGCGCGAGCTGTCGCGCGACTGGATCGCGGCGCCCTCGACCGGCTCGCTCCCGGAGCGCCGCCTCGCCGCGCGCCTGCTCGAGCGCGCGGCGCGCGAGGCGACCCGAAGGGCCATGCAAGGCGACGACCTCCCGCTCCGCGTCTTCCGCAACGTCAGCGACGGACGCCGGCGCGACCTCGACCGCAGCGCCGACGGGATCGCGCTCGCGTGGCAGACGCTCCTCGCCGACCGCGAGCCGCTCGTCTGGCGCCACGTCGCCGCGGCGCGCGGCTTGCTCGCGGGGTTGCTGCCCGACTTCGCCGACGAGGTGCGCGCGCTGCTCGGCCAGGATCTCTCCCCCACCGAGTGGCGACGCGGGGCCGCGTCGCTCGCCGCGAGCATCGCCGTCGACCCGGACGGCGCGCTCCGCCGCGCCGTCGAGCTGCTGCGGGGCCCGCTGCTCACGGCCGACCCGGGCATCGCCACGGCGATGGCGTGGGGCCTCCCCGTCGCGGCCGACGCGGAGCCCGAGGCCGCCGACGCGCTGCTCGACGAGATCGCGCGCGCGTCGCCGATGTCGACGGCCGAGGCGATCGTCGAGCTGCGGCGCGACCTCCGCGGGGCGATGAGCCGGGGCGAGCCGCTCGGCGCCCGCGCCGCCGCGCGGTGCGCCCGCGCGCTCGAGGACGCGCTCGAGGCGCCGCCCAGCGCGCACGCGCGCGACGACGGCCTGGCGGCGCTCGCGCGCGTCGTCCACCGCGACCTCTCGATGGACGGCGCCGGGGTCGCGCTGCTGCGCGGCGCGCTCGACGGCGCCGTCGCCGCGTTCGTCGAGACCGGGCCGCGCGAGGCGCACGGCCGCGCGCTCGAGGCGTACGCCCTGGCGGCCGAGGTCGTGGGGGCGCTCGAGGAGATCGAGCTCAGCGATCTCGACGACGGGCAGAGCACCGCGGCGCGCAGGGCCGCGGTGGGGCTCGTGCGCGAGCTCGATACGGAGCTGCTCGGCTCCGGCCTGCTGAAGAGCCTGCTGCTCCTGAGCCGCCGGCCGAGCGAGGACGCGACCGGGGTCGCCTCGCTGGACGATCTCGACGAGCGGCTCGCCCGCTGGCTGCTCCGCGCCGAGGGGCCTGCCGCGCGCGCGAGGGCCTCGCCGCCCCTGCACGTGACCGTGCACCAGCGCAACCTGCGCGCGCTCATCCACCTGATCGACGGCGAGAGCACCGATTTCGGCGGCGAGCCCGAGCTCAAGGCGCGCGTCCTCGCGCGCTGGACGGGGGCGATCGGCGTGCTGCTCGACCGGCTGCGCGCCGACCGCGGCTCGTCGCTCCGCCGCGCCATCGCCGCGTCGGT
The DNA here is from genome assembly GCF_051519835.1 of Sorangium sp. So ce176. Classification (NCBI taxonomy): domain Bacteria; kingdom Pseudomonadati; phylum Myxococcota; order Polyangiales; family Polyangiaceae; genus Sorangium; species Sorangium sp. So ce176. The sequence continues at coordinate 3,873,771 of NZ_CP150371.1, read as the reverse complement.
CGCCCGCGGCCTCGACGCGCTCGTGCGCGAGGGGGCCGCCGACGCGGCCGACATCTTCCTGCACGCGGCGATGCGCGGCGGCGACCCCGACGACCTGGAGGTGCTCGGGGAGGCCAGCATGCACCCGGACGTCGCCCAGCTCCTGCGCGCCTACGCGCGGTTCGCGCGCGGGGGGCGCGAGGGCGGCGCGCGCGGGGGGCGCGCGCCCGACAGCGACGCCGCGGTGTCGGTCCGGTCGACGCGGCAGGGGTCGCTCGACGCGGAGCTCGCCGAGGCCGAGCGCGCGCGCGCGGCGCTCGAGCGCATCGCCGCCCTCGACGCGCTCGTCACGGCGTTGCCCGCGGGCGCCTCGCAGCGCACGGAGATCGTTCGCGGCGCGCTCGCCCGCCTCGCGCGCGCGCTCGGGGCGGTGAACACGGCCGGCGCGCTCAGCGCGCTGACAGGGGCGGGCGACGGGGACGCGGACGCCTCGCCGCTCAGCGCCCTGGAGGACGCCCTGGCGCGGCTCGCGCAGCTCACGGCCGGCGCTCGCCGGCGCTGCGGGGAGCACCCCGCCTCCGCGCCCGCCGGCGCGACCGAGCCGCTGCGCCTGGCGATCGAGGTCGCGCTGCAAGAGGAGGAAGAGGGCGTCGAGATGGGCGTCGCCGCGCCGGTCGAGGCGCTCGTCTCGGCCGCGCGCGCGAGCATCCCGGGCGCGCTCGCGGATGTGGTCGCCCTCGTCGTGCCGCGCATCATGCGGCTCCCGGTCCGGCGCCCGAGCGCGCCGGGCAGCGTCACGCTGCCCGAGCAGCCGCTGCCCGCGTGGCTGCCGAACCGGCGCACGCTCGGCGGCTTCTACGTGCACCGCCAGCTCGGAGGCGGCTCGCTGGGGACGGTGTTCGTCGTCACCCGCACCGAGGAGCGGCACGATCCGTCGGCCGAGCGCTTTGCGCTCAAGGTGCCGGAGTACGATCACACGGCGGCGCGGAGCGTCTCGGAGGCCGACTTCCTCCGGCTGTTCCGGGAGGAGGCGGGCGCGCTCCTCTCGCTGCCCGATCACCCGAACCTCGCCGGCTTCGTCACGTTCGACGCGGGGGCCCGCCCCAAGCCGATCCTCGTGATGGAGCTCATCGAGGGCATCCGCTGCGACAAGCTGCTCGACGCGCGCGGCCTCACCTCGCGCAGCGCCGTGGCGCTGCTCGACGGGATCCTCGCCGGGCTCGAGGCGATGCACGCTGTCGGCGTCGGGCACCTCGACATCAAGCCGACCAACGTGATCCTGCGGGGCGGGCGCGAGCCCGTGCTCGTCGACTTCGGCCTGGCGGGCCGCCACATCCGCCCGGGCTGCGCCACCGGCTGCTACGGCGCCCCGGAGATCTGGGGGGTCGTTCCACCCGGGGTCACCCCGACCCCGCTCACGGCCGACGTCTACAGCTTCGGCTGCCTCGCCTACGAGCTCCTCACCGGGAGGACGCTGTTCGACGGGCCCACCGAGGTCGCGCTCATCACAGCGCACGTCACGCACGACGGGCTGCCCGCGCCGGTCAAGCGCCTGGCCGATGATGCCCGGACCGCCGATATCGGGGCGTTCTTGTATGCCTGCCTACGACACAACCCGCGGGACCGGGCGACTGCCTCCTCGTTGCGGGAGATGCTCCTCCGCATCACCGGTCAGCTCGCCGACCTGAGGTGGCCGCTCGACGACGGGCGGGCTGCGAGGCACAGCGTCGCTGGATCCCGCAAGAGCCATACGGGAAATTCCTGACTCACTTTTCCTCAGAAATCCGGCGGTCCAAAGAGGGATTTAGGCAGTAGGCTTCTTCTTGGCGGCGCGTTCGGGGGGGCCGCGTAAATCAGGCCGCCATGGCCCCCGGGTCAGCGCTGCTCGATTCCCATCGACGTACCGGCGCATCCCGGCGGCCAACCTATCTCGATCGCGCCGGAGCGCTGGAGTCGCGTCGGTCGATGTTCTAAGGGCGGCGTGTTGATCCCGGCCCTGGAACCGCCTCGCGATGAAGCCGACCTCCGCTGCCGCGCGGCCGCGCTGACGGGCATGACGCTCTCTGAGCTGGCGCGCGCGCTCCAGCGCGCGGTGCCGCGCGGCGGCGTTCGCACGAAGGGAGCGGCCGGCGCGCTCGTGGAACGCGCGCTCGGCGCGACCGCCGGCTCGACGTCCAGGCCCGATTTCCCCCACCTCGGGATCGAGCTCAAGACGATCCCCGTGGACGCGGCCGGCGCGCCGCAGGAATCGACGTTCGTCTGCTCGATCTCGCTGTCGGACGCCGATCGCGCGGAGTGGGAGACGTCGCGCGCTCGCGCGAAGCTCGCCCACGTGCTCTGGATCCCGATCATCGCCGCGCCGGGCCAGCCGAGCGAGGAGCGACGGCTCGGCGCCCCGCGGCTCTGGCGGCCCACGGAGGCGCAGGAGGGCGTCCTGCGCGCCGATTTCGAGGACCTGATGGGGCTCATCGGCATCGGCGCCATCGAGGCGCTCACCGCGCGCGCAGGGCGCTGGCTACAGGTGCGGCCGAAGGCCGCGACCGGGCGCTCGCGGACGCTCGCGTTCGGGCGCGACGGGGAGATCATCGCGGCGCTGCCGCGCGGCTTCTACCTGCGCTCCAGCTTCACCGGCGCCATCCTGGGCGATCCGGCCGCGATGCCGGCGTGATCGGGCCGCGGACGCGCGGGCTCGCCGCGCGTCACTTGCAGGGGACGACCTTCTTGGTGCCGTCCGGCATCGTCGCGGTGCACGTCTCCATCGAGAGATCGCTGTTCACGGTCACCGCCGGCGCGACGGTGCGCGGCGGCTCCGGATCGTCAGCGGGAGCCGCTCCTGTGCCCCCTGCCTGGCGTCCGCGCCCTCGCCCGCCGCCCCGCGACGGTTTGCCGGGTCCCGCGTCCGGCGCTGTCGTGGCTGCCGCGGCCGCTCCGGTGCCGCCGTCCGCCGCTGCCTCGCTCGAGCTGACGCCCGCGTCCGCCACCCCGGCGTCCGCTGCGCCCGCGCTCGTCACGGCGGCGCCCGCGTTCTCGGCGTCGCCTGCGGGGATGACGTTCGGCGCCGCGGCCGGCATGGCCGGCGCCTGCGACGGCGGCGCGGGCTCGACGGACGCCGCCGTCTCGCTCGGCGAAGGCACCGCCGGGTTGGTCGTCACGTCGCTGCCCCCCAGGGCGAACCGGCTGCGCTGGAACTGGAGCGCCCCCCACGCGCCCACGACGACCGCGACGGCGCCGACGGCCACGTAGAGCAGCGTGCGCCGCCGGCGCGGGGCCTCGTCGTCCGACGGCGGCGTGGAGCTTGCGGTGCGCGCGCCCTTGTCGGTCACCGACGGGCCGCCGCTGCTCGTGCGCGACGCGCGGGACAGGGTCCTCGTCATGGCCGCGCGCGAGGCGGGCGGCGGCAGGTCGAGCTCCGCGGCGTGCAGGCGGAGGATCCCCGCGATGGTCGTGCGCGTGCCCGGCGCGGCGTACGGCGCGAGCGCCTGCACGAACTCCGCGATCGACTGGTAACGATCCTCGGGCTCGCGCGCGATCGACCTCTCGATCACCTCAACGAGGCCCTCGGGCACCTCGGGGCGGAGGTCCTGGAGCGGCTCGGGCGGCGACGTGTAGATCTTCGCGCAGAGCTCCGGGAAGCTGTCGGCCACGTACGGCGGCCTGCCACCGATGATCTCGAAGAGGCACACGCCGAGCGCGTAGATGTCCGTGCGGGGATCGACGCTCTTCGACGAGCGCATCTGCTCCGGGGACATGTACAGCGCCGAGCCGAGGATCGTTGTCGTCTGCGTGAGCGAGACGTTGCCCGTGTCGCCGGTGAGGATCTTCGAGACGCCGAAGTCGAGCACCTTGATGAGCGGCGCGCCGTCGGGGCGCTTCGTCAGGAACAGGTTCGCCGGCTTCAGATCGCGGTGGACGATCCCGAGCGCGTGCGCCTCCGCGAGCGCCTCGCACGCCTGGACGATGTGATCGATGCACTCGCCGATCGCCAGCGTGCCCGCCTCGGCGGCGTGGCACGCGAGGTCCTCGCCGTCGAGCAGCTCCATGACCATGTACGGCTCGCCGCTGTCCAGCGCGGCGACGTCGAGCACGCGGACGACGTGGTGCGTCTGCAGCTTGGCGACCGTGCGCGCCTCGCGCATGAACCGCTCCGCCGCCTCGGTGTACGACATGAACTCTGGCAGCAGGAACTTGATCGCGACGCGCGTATCGAGATCGAGGTGCAGCGCCTCCACCACGAGGCCCATGCCGCCACGGCCGATCGTGCGCTCGACGCGGTACTTGCGCGCAATGACGGTGCCAGGCGCGATCGTGTAGACGTTGTCGGCCTTGGGTTCCCCCGCGCCGAGCGGAAACGCAGCCGTCTCCGGGCCGACCGGGTCGTCTCCGTCGGTCGAGTCCGGCTCTCCAGAGGAGCGCGCCATCGAGCTAAGGTATACACGTCGCGCTCCGGCGAAGCGATTCCCCTCACGTCGCAGGAATGCAAAGGGCTGCGAAAAACCTCCGCGCAGGTGGGACGAGCGCGCGGGAGATGCGCAAGCGGGCGCGGCTTGAAGCCGTCCTGCGCCCATGGCACACCGCGAGCGGAGCCTCCGCCCTCGGAGCGCCTCCGTGGTCTGCTGGAGCCGACGTCGCTGGCGCGCTGCTGATCAGAACCGGCCCCGCGCCCGTGTCCGCGCGATGCCGGCGCACAGCGAGCTCAGCGGGTGCGCGCCGGCGGGGTCCTGGAGCGGCGCATGTTCGCCGTCGATGAGGTCCGGTGCGGCCCCTCGGTGCCGTGCGCCGGCGTCTGTCGCGTCGCCTTGAGGTTGCCGAGGTCGGCCTCGATCTCGACGCCGAGCGCGCGACAGCGCCGGATGAGCCGCTCCAGATCCACGCCCGCCTCGATCAGCAGGCCCGAGGGGGGCGATGGATCGACGAACATCTCGGCGGCCGGCCTGCGGCTGCGGAGCAGCTCGCGGATCTCGGGGTCCTCGATCCAGAGGAAGCCGGAGGCGCCGACGAAGCTCGCCTTGCCGATCACCACGCTCGCCTGGATGAGCATGCGCGAGATCGTGTCCGGCAGCGGCGCGACCGCCTCGATGCGCGCCCGCAGGGCGTCGCTGTCGAGGCCCACCGACAGCGCGCGCGCGATCGAGGGCGGCGTGAGCAGAAGATCGACCTGGTCGCCGACGCGGCCGATCTCGGCGAACGCCGAGAGCCCGAGCACGGCCGAGACCCTGGCGCCGGTGCCGACGCGCAGCGCGTGGGCCTCCACGAACTTGCTCTTGCTGTTGTCCGAGCTCGGCGCAGCGCCCGCGAGGAGCGCCCGCCCGCGCGGCGTCAGCCGGAGCGCGAGCTCCGCGCTGGCCGCGTCCTCGGCACCACCGAGATCGATGATGCCGAGCGCGGGCAGCGACTCCAGCGCGATCCGTCGCGTGATCTCCGGGATCTCCGGCGCCTCGACCGAGGCGCGCTCGGCCCAGCGACGGACCAGCCGCTCGACCCCGGCGATCCGCTCGTCGGCGGCGAGGTAGCCCTGCAGCGACTGCCAGGGCACCCAGCGGCCCTCGCCGAGGTCGTGCAGCGCGTCGAGCACCATCTCGCGGAGCGCGCTGATCGGGCTCGCGTCGCGGTTGTCCGACGCGACCCGGAGCACCTCCCGCTCGGCGCGCGCCTCGTCCCACGCGCCGCCGCGGCGCCACGTCGTGAACAGGAGCGGCGTCAGCTCCTGCACCTGGAGCGAGCCAGGCGGCGTGGCCGGCGATGCGGCCGACGCGTCCCAGAGCCCGACCGCGCGCGACAGCGCGGCGACGAGCGCGACGCTCTCGACGTCCCGCCCGAAGCGCTGCGCGAGCCGGACGAGCAGCGACCGCGGCGTCCCGACGCCGGGGCGCACGTCGCTGCCTGGCTCGCGCACGCAGTACCCGAGCGCCAGCGCGAGCATCCCGGGATCCGAGGCGAAGCGAGCGCGCCGCGGCGCGTGGTCCTCCTCGAGGACGAACGAGCGGATCTGCTCCCGCCGCTTCTCGCGCATCCGGCGGCGATCCGCGCCGACGATGGCGGCCACCTCGGTGGGCACGACGTGCCGGTTCGGATGGATCGGAATGAGAAAGGCGCGGCGCTCGAGCGCGAAGCCCGCCCCGCGGCGGCTCGCCGTCACCCCGCTCGCGCTGCGGAGGCGCATCGGCTCCCGCTCGAGATCGAGCAGCTCCTGCGTGTCGACCTCGCCGCCGACGGACTCGATCGCCTCGAGAAGGCGGCGCTCGACGGGCGCGAGGCGGTCGATCTCCTCGCGCAGCCGCTCCGGATCGCTCAGCGTCTCCCACGCGACCTCGAGGGACAGCGCGATGGGCGGCGTGGCGGGGCGGCCGAGGTAGTGCGTCGCGATCGCGCTCATCGTCTCGAAGGGCGCCTGCGCCAGCAGCGCCCGGATCGCGCGGGGGTCCTCGCTCTCCCAGCTCTTGAGCTGGACGAGGAACGCCGCCGGGAGCACGAGCTCGATGCCCTCGTCGGTCTTGCGCGCGTAGACGACGCCGCGGGCGATGAGCGGCTCGAGCCCGGCCGGGAGCGAGGGGACGACGAGCACGCCCCCCGCCTCGGCGATGCGGTGGAGCAGCTCGCGGCTGGCGGTCGGGAGCCGCGACGGGTCGCGCACGTCGGGGAGGCCGACCAGCGCGCGCGCCGCCTGAGACGGCGCGTCGATGCGCTTCGCGGCGTCGATGCGGATCCCCATCCGCGTGATGAGGCCCTTGAGCTCCGACTCTGGAAGCGCACGGAGGATGGCGTCGAGCCGCCTCGGCGACTCGTCGAGCTCAGCCTCGTCACTGCTCGCCATGCCTCCCGATTCGCGCGTCACCCGACCTAGCTCCTCATCTGCAGGATGTCCCCGCCCCGACTGTCGTCCGTTGGTCGTGGTCATGTTCTCGACCTATCTCCGGGATATCCAATGACCCACGTTAACCAGCGGAATAGCCAGCCTCCTAACGTACACCAGGATGCTCGTCCAGCTTCAAGAAATCGAGCACTTTCCTTCCCCGTTCTCATTTTCGTCTGCTTCGTCCGCGCCGGGGTCGCGCGCCGTCGTGCGCCACGCGCCGCGCGTGTCGTTGCGTGTCCTCGCGCATCTCGCCGTTGCGCGCACCTGAGCCATCTCGACGTCTCGTGTCACGCCCCCCGGCACACGCCCCGTCGACCACGTATACGCTCGTACGCGCTCACCAGGCGCCCGCGCGGCTCGCGTGCGTCGGCACGCTCGCGGTGCTGCGGTGCCCGACGCGCGCCGTGACACATTCCGCGCTGCTCATCGTGTTCATCGCGGCGCCGTTCGTCTTCACCTTCAGTATTACGTTCATCGTCGCGCTCGTCTTCACGTTCAGCGTCACGGCGTTGCTCTTGGCGTTCGACGTTTGTCACGCGACGTCGATCCGCAGGATCCCGCGCCGGCGCTCCGGTCCCTTCCCGCGGCGGGGCGCCCGTCGCGCACCTCGATCGGGGCGGCTCGGCGCCGCGCGCTTGGCGTCCTCGCGGGAGGCGACGACCGGGTCGCCGGACCGCTCACGAGGGCGCTCCGCGACAGGCGCCCTTGCCTTCCCGTGCGCTCGCGTGGGAACGTCGCACACCTCCCTGATTTCCCGCCCCTGTCGAGGCGCATCATGCCGTGCTCCACGCCGCACGCCCGAAGCTCCGCACCGCACGCCCGAAGCGACCAGCCCCCCACTCGTCGCGCACGCGCGCGGTTCGACATCATCAGGCAACTCCCGAGTGACCCGGCGCCCCCTGCGCCCATGCGGTCGCGTGGAGACCCATCTTGATCCTGCGCGACCCGGTACACGGCCTCATCGAGTTCGAGAGCGGCGAGGCGGCCATCGTTCCGCGCCTGCTCGGCGCCCGCGAGGTGCAGCGGCTGCGGCGCATCCGTCAGCTCGGGCTGACGTCGCTCGCCTTCCCGGGCGCCGAGCACACCCGCTTCGCGCACGCGCTCGGCGCCGCCCATGTGATGCGCCTCCTGATCGCGAGGCTCCGTCAGATCGATCGCGACCTCCCGTTCTGGCAAAGGGTCACCAGCGACCGCGCGCGCGACGCGATCGCCGCAGCGTTCTTGCACGATCTCGGCCACGGCCCGCTCTCGCACCTCTTCGAGGAAGCGATGCCGGGCGCGCTCCACCATGAACGATGGACCGAGCGCATCCTGCTCGACCCGTCCTCGGACGTGCACCAGGTGCTCGTGCGCCAGGACCCGTACCTGCCGCAGCGGGTCGCCGACCTCATCGGCGGTCGACACGAGCTGCCTTACCTCGCCAAGGCCGTGAGCGGGACCTTCGACGTCGACAGGTGCGACTACCTGCTGCGCGACGCGCACGCGACCGGCGTCCGCTACGGCGAGTACGACCTGCCGTGGCTGCTGCGCAGCCTCAGGTTCAGCGACGTCCAGGTGGAGATGCCCGGCGGCGGCGCCGCGTCCGCCCCGCCTGCTCCGTCGCTCGCCATCGACGGGACCAAGGGGATGAGCGCTATCGAGTCGTTCCTGCTCGCGCGCTACTTCATGTTCCAGCAGGTCTACTTTCACAAGACGACGCGGAGCGCGGAGTGGATGATCGGCGCCATCCTCCGGCGCGTCGTCGCCCGGCTCGCCGAGGGAGACCGGATCCCCGAGGTGCCCGCCGCCATCGCCGCGATGGCGTCCGGCGATATGCCGACGTTCGGGGAATACATCGAGCTCGACGATCAGGTCCTGCTCGGGGCGATCCACGCCTGGGAGGCGGCGCCCGATCCCGTGCTCTCCGATCTCGCCCGCCGCCTGCGCGCGCGCTCGCTCTTCAAGGCGCTCGAGCTGTTCCCCGAGCCCGGCGAAGGGACCGCCGAGCGCGACGCGCGGCGCGGGGTGGCGCTGGAGACGGTGCGCGGGATCGCGCAGGCCGCGGGGCTCGACCCGGAAGTGTACGTCGGCGTCGACGTCGCCGAGGACACGCCCTACGCCGAGGACGAGTCGCTCCTCGTCGTTTACCCGAGAGGACGCCCGCGGCGCCCCGCCGAGGTGTCCTTCTTGCTGGACCGGCTGCGCAACGAGACCATGACGCGCACCCGGATCCTCTTCGCGCCCGAGCTGCGGGACGCGGTGCGGGAGGCGCTGATACGCTGATGGCAACATCGAAGAAAGCAACCCGGGGGTCGCTCGATCCGGCGCCGCGACGCCGCGCCAGCGCCACGGCGCTCGCCGGCGTCGCGGCGCTCGCGGCGCTCGCCGGAGCGTCCACGGCGCGCGCCGAGAACGACGGCGCGTACGGCCGCCTCGACGGCGATCTCGATCTGCGCCTGGGCGCCGGCGCTTCGTTCGCGGAGGGCGGACCGGCGCTCTGCGCGCGCGGCGCTGCGGTCTACCTGCACACCGCCGGGCTCTACGCGCACTACATCGACGCGCTCGGCGCCAAGGGGACGCCCGTCGCGCGCTCGCTCGCGGGCGGCGTCTTCCTCCAGCCGCTCTTCCTCGCCCGGTACGCGAGCGATCTCGAGCGCGGGCCGCCCTGGCTCGACCTCTTCCTCGACTCCGTCGCGCTCGGCGTGGGCTCGTTCTGGGAGGCACCGCCGGGCGCCGGCCTCGCCCCTGAGCCCGGGCTGGAGCTCTCGCTGTCGCTCGACGTGCCGCTCCTGGGAGACGCCACGGGCCCGTTCCTCGGCCTGCGCGGCGCGCTCCGCTGGCGCGGGCCGGAGCTCGCCGGCGGCGAGAGCGCGCGCGACGCGCAGCGGGCGCTCCTGTCGGTCACGCTGAGCTGGCACCACGTCCTCCGGGTGCACCTCGTCGACGCCGGCGATCGCTCCTATGCCCGGGGCCGCGCCCCCGTCGAGGTGGCGGGGAGGGGCGGCACGGCGGGGGCGAGGAGCCCGTGAGCGCGGCGCTCGACGGGCTGCGCGCGGCGCTGGTGGGCGCGCTCCGCGCCGGGCTCGCGGAGCTCGATCCTGCAGGGCTCGTCGAGCGCGCGATCGACGCCGAGGCGGCCACGCCGAGCGGCCGCGTGGTCGTGATCGCGGCGGGCAAGGCGGCGCTCGGCATGGCTCAGGGCGCGCTCCGGAGTCGCTGGGCAGACAGGATCGCCGGGGGGCTCGCCGTCACCGTCGCGGCGGCCGCGCTCTCCGCGCGCGATCCGCACGCTGCTGGGAGTGATCCCGACGAGGCCGCGCTGCGCCCGCTGCAGGTGATGCGCGCGGCGCACCCGATCCCCGACGACCGCAGCATGGCCGCGGCCGCGACGGCGCTCGCGATCGTGGCCGCGCTCGGGCCCGACGATCTCCTGCTCGCCCTCATCTCCGGCGGTGCCTCCGCGCTGCTCTCGGCGCCGCCGCCGGGCGTGTCGCTCGCCGACAAGCAGGCCCTCGTGGCGGCGCTCCTCGAAGGAGGCGCCCCGATCCAGGACGTCAACCTCGTCCGTCGCCACCTCTCGCGGATCAAGGGCGGGCGGCTCGCGGCGGCCGCAGCTCCGGCGCGCGTGCTGACGCTGCTCATGAGCGACGTCGTGGGCGGGCTCCCGCACGACATCAGCTCAGGGCCCACGGTCCCGGACCCGACGCGCGTGGAGGAGGCGCGCGCCGCGCTCGACCGCTGGGCCCCGCAGCTCTCGCGGCTCGCGCCCGCGCTCAGCGAGTCGCTGAAGCCGGCGGACGCGCCGCTCCTGGAGACGCGGTTGCTCGCGGGTCCGGAGGAGCTCGCCGAGCGCGTGGCGGCCGCCCTAGCCGCCCGGACAGGGCTCCGCGCCGTCGCCGCCGCGGCGGAGGAGGGCGACGCGCGCGCGATCGTGGAGCGTCGCCTCGCGCTCGCGCGCGCGCTCGCCCCTGGCGAAGCGGCCGTGATCCCGTGCGAGCCGACGCTCGCGCTGCCGGCCGAGCGCGGCGCCGGCGGCCGCGCGGGCTGGATCGCGCTCGCCGCCCTGCGCGACTTGCCGCCGGACGTCGTGCTCCTCTGCGCGGCCACCGACGGCGCGGACGGCAGCTCCGGCGCAGCGGGCGCGGTCGTCGCCCGCGCGGCAGCGGCCGCGATGGACGACCGCGCGATCGAGGCGGCGCTCGCGCGCTTCGACGACGCCGCCGCTCACCGCGCCCTCGGCACGCGGCTCGAGATCGGGCCGACCGGTCACAACCTCACGGACGTGCACATCGTCGCGCGGGACTTCACCTGCGCCGTGGCCGCGCGCTGATCTCGCGGGGCGCGCCGATCGCCCCGCGGCCTCATTGCGGCTCGGCGCCGGTCGCGGTGGTGTCGCCCATCGCCTCGCGCACCGCGAGCGCCAGGGCGCAGCTGTTCGCCTGCCGCTGCCGCGCCTCGAGCGCGCCCCCCTCGACCGACGGCGTTCCGCCGATGAAGTTGCCGCTCGCTTCCCTGCGCACGCGCAGGATCGGCTTGCCGTCCGACAGCCGCCAGACGCCGACCCGCGCCATGTGCGGCACCGCGAGCAGCGCCTCGGTGGTCGTCGCGCCCTCGGCGGGCTCGTCGAGCACGAGGAGGTAGTACTGCGCCCGCGTGAGGAGCTCCGCCGCGAGCGGCACGTCGTCCCGCATCGTGTCCTCGAAGCTCGACTCCAGGAGCCGCAGGCGGAGCTCGCTCGAGGCGTCCTGCGCGTCGCGCACCCACTCGTCCGAGAGGACGTGCATCGTCCGGTACGCGACGCGCAGGTTGAACGGCTGCGCGGGCCGCGAGCAGCGCTCGGCCTCGTTGCAGTACTCGCCCGCAGTGCAATCCCGCGTGCGCTTGCACTCCGCGCCCGCCAGCGGGTTCGGGTTCGGCACCCGCAGGAGGCACGCGGTGAACGCGTCGCGGAGCGACTGCTGCGCGTTCTTCCGGACGGCGTCGACGCTCGTCGCCTCGTCCACCCGAAGGCGCAGGTAAATGCCCGCAAGTTCGCGGAAATTCCACGCCTTGAGCGCCTCCCGGTCCACGAGCTCGGCCCCCGCGCTCTGCGACAGATCGAGGGTCCAGCCCTCGACGCGCTCGCGCATCGGGAGCCAGCGCGGGCCGAGCTCGACGGCGACGGCGCGCTGCCGCGCCATCAGCTTCTGGCGCGCGCTCTCGATCTGCCCCTGGGACCACTTCCAGTGCAGGATCGCCGAGACCGCGAGGACGAGGGCTGTGTAACCCCAGAACTTCACCGGGGGCCAGCGCATCTTCGAGCGCGCTTCCCGCGCCTTGTAGACCGAAGGCAAGCCGCGTTCGCGGGGCGGCTGTTCAGAGGACATAGGAGAGGCTCCACGCAGGGGGCACCGGCCCGATCACGCGCGCGGAACAGCCTCCTCCACACGAGCTGCGCGGAGGGGACGGCTGCGCCGATCGCGCCGCTGGTGCCACCACGTCCGAGGGTGACCGGGGCCGCCGGGCATCGCCCAGCGCGCCCCTATCTTCTCTGCTTGATAGGTCAAGAAGCGAGGATCACTGCGACTTCGGGAGCTTGCCGACCATGAAGCTGACGTTCGGGTAACCGGCGAACGCCGCGGTCTGGAACACGCTCTTCACGACCAGCGCGGGCACGTTCTGATCGACCTGGAGGATGCACACGCCAGGGAACGGCTTGTTCGGCTGCACTTGCTTCCACAGCTCGCGCTTGTTCTTGAGCAGGTTGAAGAGCTCGTCGATCTTCTGGAGACGCCCGAGCTCCTCGATCGCGCGGGTCGACCCGGCCAGGGCGCCGTCGACGAGGATCTGGTTGCCGTTCACCGCGACCATCGGCGCGTCGATGATGTCATCGACGTTCTCCGCCTTCGGGAGCTTGACGTTCTTATCGACGGCGATCTCACCCGACGCGGAGAACGACATCAGGAGGAAGATCACGGTCACGATGAGGAAGTCGATGAAGCTCACGAGGTTGAGCCCCGCGTTCGGGCTGCGTGCGCCGTGCCCCGACACCTTGTTCCACACGAACCGGAGCGGCACCCCCTTCATCAGCCGGCGGCCCGGCTGATGGATCACGTGGGCGTGGGGGTTCTTGTGGTGCTTCGGATTGAACCTATCCATGTGCGCGCTCCTGCCTCAGCGGACCGAGAACGTCATGTTGAACACGGGGACCTGCTTGTTCCCGTCCGGCAGCCTCATCTCGCGCTTCGGCGCGTAGAGCGCGTCGAGCACCGCGACGATCTCCTTGAACGGCGTGCGGTTGTCGGTGTGGAGGATGGCCTGGTCGAGCTTCTTGTCGCTCGGGTCGCGATGGCCGCCGTGCGTCTTCCACTCCTCCTCGATCCGCTTCGCCAGCTCGGGGTAGCGGACGATCTTCGAGGACGCGTCGCCGACCTCGATCTGGGTCTTGGGGACCTTGACCTCGTTGACCACCGTCGCGCCCTGCTTCCACACGAGCCCGAACTCGCTCTCGCCGATGTGCAGGTTCAGCACCTTCTCCGGCGTCTGCGGGGTGAGCTCCTTGTTGGGGTCCGGCGGACCGGGGACCTGGGCGTCCGCGTTCATGCGCGAGTTGGTGACCCAGACCGCCGTGATCAACAGGAATGCAATCGTGACCATCAGCAGATCGATGAACGGGATCATGTTGATATCCGAGTTCGTCGCCCGCTTCTTGCCGCCGCCGTCGCCGACGTCTACGCCGCCCATATTGCCTTCCCAACGTGAGCCTGGGCTCACCTATCCAAGTTGTTGCGGGAACGCCCTGCCCGCAGCTCGCGGAGGGCCACCATGCTGGGTCTGACTTCGCCGCTCTGCTGAAGTTCCCGGGGCCCCGGCGGCGCAAGCCGCCGTCCGGGGCTTCGAGGCACGGGAGCGGGCCCAGGTGGAAGCGCGCGGGAGGCGCTCGACGACCCGGGCCCGCCGAGGACCATCAGGCAGCCGCCTGGCCGACCGCAGCGACATTCACCTTCTGACGGTTCGAGACGACCAGGTTGAGGATCTGCACCGACGCCTCGTTGATGTCGTCCTCGATGTGCTGCGTCTTGCCGTTCAGCACGGCGAAGCCGATGAGGCCGATGATCGCCACGCCGAGGCCGAAGGCGGTGCAGTTCATGGCCTCGGAGATCCCGAGGGCGAGCACGCGAGCCTTCTGGCTCGGATCGACCGACTCGCCGCCGACGGAGCCGAAGGACTTGATGAGGCCCGTCACGGTCCCGAGCAGGCCGGAGAGCATCGCGAGGTTCGCGAGCAGCGCGAGGTACGAGGTGCGCGCCGAGATCTTCGGCAGCTCACGGAGAGCCGCCTCGTCCATCGCCGCCTGGACCTCCTCGTCGGGGCGGTTCACCTTGACGAGACCGGCCTGGACGATGCGGGCCAGCGGCGCGTTCGCCGCGGAGCACATCTTCACAGCCTTGGCGACATCGCCCGCCAGGATGCACTTCTGCATGGTGGCGAGGAAGACGTCCTTGTTGATGGACGAGCCGAACAGGTAGAGGGCGCGCTCGACAATGATGCCGATCGTGAGGATCGACCAGAACAGGATGGGCCACATACCCCATCCACCCTCTTTGAAAGCTTCATACGCTCCGTGCATTGCTTCTGTCCTCCAGTTCGCCTCGCGTCCCCGGGATGAGGTTTCGCGCAACTCGATCGGTTCCCTCTGTCAGACTCGTGTTGCCGAGGGCGGCAGTCTTTCACTCACACGTAAGAACGGATGAGAGGCCTATTTCGCTTGGCGGCGCTGGCCGTGGACGACGTGCTCCTGTCGCTCTCTGGCGAGATGCCCACGGGACGCTAGCCGAGCGGCGCTGACCTCTGCAAGAGTCCTGATCGTCTCTCCTGGTCCCGGCGCCCGGCGCCGTCCCAGCTCTCTCACCTGTCGTCCAAGACTGACTTCGCGTCGTCACCCCCGGGGCCCGTGATGGCTCTGGGCGCGGCTCCCCGTCACCGCAGAGCGTGCCACCTTCTGGCCGAGCACCGCCGATGCGCTCGGGGGACTCGCGCATCTTCGCGATTGAGACCCGGCGCCGTCAAGAGAGATTTGGCCACACGTGAGCGCTCTGATACGGGCAAAACTTTACAACAATCGCAGGGTTATGCGGTGCTCCGACGCGAGAAAGCGGGCGGACCCACAGCGGAGCCCGTGGCCTCCAGGAGAGGCGGCGCCGGCGTGACGCCGGTCGACACGACAGCGCACTGCGGCAGTGCGTGCAGCATTACCCGACGAGGGTGCGCTCCGGCTCGGCAGGCGAGCGGCCCCGTGGACGGCAGGGCGCGGCAGCCGGCCAGGCGGCGGCGGCCGAAGTGATTCAGGGCGTTCCGTACCCCGGCGCCTCGGGACGGTCGGCGCCGCCTCGCCGCCATGGGCGCCAGAGCGCCGCGTCGCACGCGGGTTCTGGCGCGGATCTGCGCCGATCCCGGCAACTTGCCGCCGGTCGTGGCCGCATCGCCGAGCTTGCACACGGGATCGGGCGGCAGTTATAGTCGCGGCGCCTAGAGATTGTCGGGCTTCTGACGACGCTGAGAAAGGGACTTCGAGGATGCGTCATCTGCTGATGTTGGCGGCCGAGGGTGGTGGCGAAGGTGGGATGTGGGAGGCCATCAAGCACAATCCGACCTTCCTGATCGCGAACCTGGTCGTCTCGGCGGTCGTGGTGACGATCATCATCGAGCGAACCGCGTTCCAGCTCGGGCGCTACCGCGTGAACTCGAAGGAGTTCTTCGCGCAGGTCAAGAAGCTGGTGGCCGCCGGCAACATCGACCGCGCCATCAAGCTCTGCGACGCCAGCGATTACCCGATCCTGCAGCTCGTGAAGGCGGGCCTCACCCACGCGAACAAGGGCGCCGACGAGATCGACGCCGCCCTCAGCGAGAAGCTGTCGGAGCTCAAGCCCGCCGTGGAAAAGCGCGTCGGCGCCCTCTGGTCGCTCGCGAACATCGCGACGCTGATCGGCCTCATCGGGACGGTCTCGGGCCTGATCAACACGTTCGCCTCCATCGCCGCCCAGGGCCTCTCCCAGGCCGACAAGCAGCGGATGCTCTCGAACGGCATCGCGGAGGCCATGTACAACACGGCGTTCGGCCTCGCGATCGCCGTCGTGTGTATGATCGCGCACGTCCTGCTCCACACCCGCTCCAAGAACATCCAGCACGATCTCGAGGCGACCACGGAGCGCGTCTTCAACCTGCTCACGATCAGCAGCAAGCCTGGTTACTAGCCCATGGCGGATCCGCAAGACGTCCCGCTCAGCTCGGCGCAGCGATCGAAGATCCGGCGCCTCTCGCAGCCCAAGGAGCCCGAAGCCGGGGAGGAGGCCGGCGAGCTCAACGTCGTTCCTTACCTCGACATCATCATGAACATCCTCATCTTCGTGCTCGCCAGCGTCTCGGTGACATTCGTGTCGTCGATCGACACGACGCCGCCGTCCATCGGCGGGGGCAAGGTGCGCAGCGAGCTCTCCAGCAAGGCGTTGAACCTCTCCGCGTTCATCACCAGCCAGGGGATCTCGCTGAAGACGTCGAGCGGCAACATCGCGACCGGCTGCCAGGACGTGGGCAGCGGGGTCACGGTGCTGAAGACGAACGAGAGCCATGACTTTCCCGCCCTCACGGCGTGCGCGAAGCGGCTCAAGAACGCCCGTCCCGAGTTCAAAGAGGAGACGCAGGTGACGATCACGGCGAACCCGGGCGTCGACTACAAGACCATCATCGACGTGATGGACGCGCTGAGGAGCGACGCCGGGGAGGAGCTGTTCCCGGAGGTCCACTTCGGGGTGGCCCGATGAGCGCCGCCGCGCAGCCCCCTCCGCCGAAGCCGAAGGCGAGCATCGTCCGCTACAAGGCGGCCCTGCGAAAGGCGATCCGGCGGAACCGGCGTGAGCCCGAGATCGACTTCCTGAACATCACCGCGATGCTCGACCTGATGACGATCATCCTCGTCTTCTTGCTGAAGAGCGTGGGATCGTCCGCGGCATCCATCCCGCAGTCCAAGGACCTCACCCTGCCGAAGTCGGTGATGCAGTCCGAGCCCTCGCAGGAGGGCGTGGTCGTCATCGTCTCGAAGTCGCAGATCCTCGTGGGCGAGGACCCGACCCCGATCGTCGTGCTCCCCAACCGCGAGCAGCTCGCCCAGTCCGGCGTCGACGCGAAGTACAAGCGCAGCGGGCCCAACGATCTCTACGTCGTCCCGCTCGCGAACGCCCTGTCCCATGCGCGCGAGACGGACAAGGCCATCCGCGCCGCGAAGGGGCTCGATCCGTCGTCGTCCGAGGCGATCATCGTGGCCGACGCGACCACGCCGTACCGCCTGCTGATCGAGGTCCTGTTCACCCTCGGGCAGAGCGAGTTCGGTAAGTACCACCTGATGGTGCTGAGCGGCAACAAGCAGTAGCCGCTCCCCTACCCCGCTCCCGACGGCCACCTACCGTGGCCACGCACCTCACCCCACCCCACCCCACGACCGGCGCGCCGTCGCTCGGTCGAGGCGCGCCCCTCGACGGGCGCGCCCCCTTCGCTCCCCCGCGCTGTGAGCCCCGACCTGTGCCCTGCGACCGGCGCGCTCCCCGCGCGCCGTGTCGCCAGGGCGGTCAGTCGACCGCGAACAGCTCTTCGAGATCGGCCTTGGTGAGCTTCTTGGCGCCGCCGGCGTCCTCGCTGAGGACGGAGGCGACGAGCTCGCGCTTCTTTGCCTTGAGCAGGAGGATCTTCTCCTCGATGGTGCCCGCGGCGATGAGGCGGTACGCGGTCACCACCTTGGTCTGCCCGATGCGGTGGGCGCGGTCGGTGGCCTGCTGCTCGACCGCGGGGTTCCACCACGGATCGAAGTGGATCACCGTGTCGGCCGCGGTGAGGTTCAGGCCGGTGCCGCCCGCCTTGAGGCTGATGAGGAAGACCGGCACGCTCGGATCGCTCTGGAAGCGCTCGACGCGCTCCGCCCGGTCCTTCGTGGAGCCGTCGAGGTACTCGTAGGCGACGCCATCCTCCTTCATCGCCCGCTCGATGAGCTTCAGCATCATCACGAACTGGCTGAAGACGAGCACCTTGTGCCCGCCCTCGACGGCGTTCGAGATGAGCTCGCGCACAGCGACGAGCTTGCCCGAGTCGTCGTCGCCGAACTCGCGCGGCAAGCCGAGCAGCCGCGGGTCGCAGGCCGCCTGCCGGAGCCGCGTGAGGCCGGCGAGGATCTGGAGCTGGCTCTTCGCGAGCCCGACGCGCTCCACCTCGCCGAGGACCTGCGCCCGCACCTCGCGCGCCACATGCATGTAGAGCGCCCGCTGCTCGCCGGTGAGATCGCAGATCTGGTCCATCTCGATCTTCTCCGGCAGATCCTTGGCGACCTCCTGCTTCGTGCGCCGCAGGATGAACGGGTGGATCACGGCGCGGAGCCGCTGCGCGGACTTGTAGTCGCCCGCCTCGATCGGCCGAGAGAAGCGCGCCTCGAACTTGTCGAGCGAGCCGAGAAGGCCCGGCGAGACGAAGTCGAAGATCGACCAGATCTCCGACAGCCGGTTCTCGATGGGCGTGCCCGTGAGCGCGAGCCGGCGCTTCGCGCGGAGCCGCTTGGCCGCGGCCGCCGTGGCGCTCATCGGGTTCTTGATGTGCTGCGCCTCGTCGAGGATCGCGTAGGTCAGATCGAGCTGCGCGAGGAAGTCCTCGTCGCGGCGGAGCAGCGCGTAGCTCGTGATGACCACCTCGGCGGCCTTCACCTCGTCGATCTGGTCCTTGCGGTCGGCGCCGTGCCACAGGGCGACCGAGAGCGACGGCGCGAACCGGGCGAGCTCGCGCTCCCAGTTCGTCACGACGCTCGTCGGCGCGACGATCAGCGCGCGCAGGTGCTTCTCCTCCTGCTTGACGGCGAGCAGGAGCGCGATCGTCTGGACCGTCTTGCCGAGGCCCATGTCGTCGGCGAGCACGCCGCCCGAGCCGATGTCGTGGATGAACTTGAGCCACGACAGGCCGGCCTCCTGGTAGGGACGCAGCGTCGCCTTCAGGTTCCGGGGCCGCTTGGTGCTGCCGATCTCGTCGATGTTGCTGAGCTTGTGGAAGAGCTCGCGCGCGGAGGCGGTCACGCTCGACGAGCTCGCGTGCTGGAGCAGCTCGTGCACCCGCCCGGCCTGCGCCAGCGGCAGCCGGCCGTTCTTGCCGGCGGTCGTCATCAGCTCGACCTCGCGATCGAGCATCGCGCGCACGGCGTCGGGGTCGAACGCTGCGAACGATCCGTCCTCGAGGCGGACGTAGCGCTTGCCCTCGGCGAGGCAGCGGCGCAGCTCGTCGCGATCGACGCCGACGCCCTCGCTCTCGAAGCTGAGCCTGACGTTCAGCCAGTCCATCCCCGAGGTGACCTTGGCGAACACGCCGATGGGCTTGCTGCGCACCTGCGTGTCGACGAGATCCTCGGGGACGAAGAGGTCCCAGTCGTCGGGGAGCTCGGCGAGGCCCTCGGTCCAGAAGGTGAGCGCGTGGTCGCCGTTCGCGATGAAGCCCTGGCCGGTCTCGTCCGGCCTGAGCCCGAGGCCGAGCAGCTTGCCCGCCGCGTCCTGCTGCGCGGCGATGTCCACGCGGATACAGCGGGCGCGCTTCATCCCTTCCTCGGGCGGCTGCACGAGCACCGGGGGCGAGATGCCGTCGGCGCGTACGGCGACCTCCGCGTCGCCGTACGCGGCGAACAGCGTGACGCGCGCCTCGATCAGCGAGCCGCCCGCGCGCATGCGGAACGTGGGCACGAGGTCGACGACCTCGGCGATCTGGTTCAGGTCGGGCAGCTCCGCTCCGACCTCGAGCGCGATCTTGGGCAGCCCCTGCATGATGATGCGGGGCAGCTCGCTCATCGGCTCGCCGATGGTCGGCGAGCGCAGCAGGCGGCGCATCGCCGCGGGCGAGACGCGCTTGTCGATGCGGCGCGCGAGCCCCTCCTGCGTGTCGATGTGCCAGCCCGGCCAGCCCTCGAACCACCCGCCCTGCAGCAGGGAGAAGCGGCGCTTGTCGTTGCCCCGCTCGAAGCTCGCCTTGACGATGATCGTGTCGCCACCGACGGTCTCGAGGTCGAAGCGCGGCCGCAGGCTGTCCTCGCCGAAGCGGAGCTGCATGAGCGCCGGCTCGAGGAGCACGCGCTGGCCCTCCAGCAGCGGGAGCAGCTCGGCCACGTCCTCGCCGCGGATATCGACGGCGGGGTGACGCGGGTTGCCGCTCTCGAAGCGGGCGAGCAGCCGGAGGGCGTCGCGATCGGGCGTCGGATAGAGCGCCTGCCAGGCGAGCGCCGCGGAGGGCAGCACAGGGACGCGCGCCTCGGCGTCGAGGACGGTGACGGTCAGCGCTCCCTGCCGCACGTGAAGGCGGAACTCCACGCGCCGGGCGCCGGTGACCCCCTCGGGCGGGAGCCACGCGCCGATGCCGGTCTGCTTGGCCGTGGCGTCGAGCACGGGGGCCGTGAGGGCGACGGCGGAGCCCGGCGGCCCGTGGCTGCCAACGACGGTGGGGACAGGCGCCGGCGGCGTGATCGCCAGCCGCCCGCGGCGGTCACGACGTCGCACGCGCTTCAGGGCGTCACCGCCGGCATGGGCGGTCTGAGGGACGAGCGCCGGGATCGGCGGCTCGCGTCGGGGCTGCGCGCCGCGAGCCTGGTCTCGGATGCTGATGAGCAGCGCCGCGACGTGCTTGCAATGCTGTCCGGCCTTCTGGAAGGCCGGGCAGGAGCACTGGGACTGGATGCCATCGGGCGAGAGCTCCACCTTGACCGGGTACGGCTCGGAGTCGGCGGCGCGGACGGTGCCGCTCGCCATCGTCTCGTTGATTGAAATGTCCTCGACGACGCGGCGACGAAAGTACTCCAGCCCGCGGAGAAAGGTGCGGGCGCCAAGGAGCCTTCGCAGGCCACGATCGCTGAGGGTGGAGAGTGCGTCGGAGATCGGAGGCGGCACGTCGTGGGCTCGGGATACAGGTGCGGCGGCAATTCGCCGGGAGGGGTCGGGTGGACGGGATCTCTGGCGGATCCCGCTGGATGAAGAACCGGCATCAGATGAAGAACGGCAAGAACACGATGGTCACGGCGGGAAGCATCTTGATGAGCACATGGATCGCGGGACCGGCCACATCCTTGAGAGGATCGCCGATCGTGTCGCCAACGACGGCGGCGCCGTAGGTGGGGTTGTCCGCCCGCGCCCCGGTCTCGTCGACAAGGTAGCGCCCGCCGTGCGCGCCGGTCGCGATGTACTGCCTCGCATTGTCCCAGATCGCCCCGGTATTCCCCAAGAAGAGCGACCCGAGGACGCCTGCGACCGTCCCGGCCATGATCAGGGCCGCGACCGAATCCGCCGCGACCAGAGGATTATCTTCCGTCCTTGCAAAGCGCAAGGCAAGTCCCACGACGACCGGCACCGCCACCGACACAAGGGCCGGGGCGATCATGTGGCGTAGCGCCGCCCGCGAGACCATCTCGACGCAGGGCTCGTGGTCGCCGACGAAGCCCGGCGGGCGGGCCCGGGCCTGGCGCCTCACCTCGTCAAGGACGCGGCGGCCTGCCTGGAGCACGTTGCGGATGCAGCGCCCGGCGAGCCAGAAGACCAGGAGGATCCCGACCAGCGCGCCGAGGTAGACCTCGGGCCGGTCGAGGCGCACGACCATGGCGGCCGTGTCGCCGGTGCTCGGCGCGCTCAACGTCAGCGCGCGCCGCCGGGACTCGTCGAGGTAGCCGGCGACGAGCAGCAGCGAGGCGAGCGCCGCGACCCCGGCCGTGTACGCCTTCGTGAGCGCCTTGGTCGTGTTGCCGACGGCATCCAGCACGAGGGTGCGGCCTCGCACGTCCGGTCGGTCGCGGGCCACCGTCAGCGCGACGATGCCGCCCGCGTTGTCCACGATGGGGCCGAACGCGTCCATGGCGAGGACATACCCGGCGGTGCCCAGCATCCCCATCGTGGCGACCGCGGTGCCGAACAGGCCTCCCCCGGCGAGGCCCGAGCGGGCGCCGAGCAGGTACGAGCCGAAGGTCGCGCCGACGACGACCAGGAGCGGGAGCACCGAGCTCTCGAGGCCGATGGCGAGCCCGCGGAGCACGGCCATCGCGGAGCCGCTGCGCGCGGCCTCGGCGAGCTCGCGGACCGGGCGATGCCGCTGCTCGGTGTAGTACTGCGTGACGTGCAGCACGCCGACACCGGCGACGATGCCGATGACGCCGCACGCGAAGAAGACGACCCAGTGGGCGCCGAGCAGCCACTTGGCGGCCCCGGCCATCCCGACGGCGTGCAGGATCGCCGTGACGTAGAGCCCGCGGACGAGGGCGTTGAAGGCGTCCTCCCGGTCGTCGGTCTTGACGACCATCACGCCGAAGAGCGTCGCGATGAGGCCGAACGCGCGGCTGACCAGCGGAAAGAGCACGACGGCGAGGGCGCTCGGGAGCCCGGCGTTGTTGCGGAAGAGCATCGCGCCGACCACCATGGCGCCCGCGTTCTCGGTGACGGTCGAGGCGAAGACGCCGGCCGCGCGCCCGGCGCAGTCCCCGACCATGTCGCCCGCCAGGTCGACGATCGTTGCCGGGTTCTGCTGGTCGTCCTCATCGAGCCCGACCTCGGCGCCGGCGAGATCCGCGCCGAGGTCGGCCGCCTTGGAGAAGGTGCCGCCGCCGAGCTGCGCCATCAGCGCGGCGAACGAGGCGCCGAGCGGGTAGCCGGCGATGACCCAGGGGATCGTCGGCGCGAGCGCGAGCGCCTCGGCCGGCTCGGCCCCGAAGCCGCCCCGGAACGCGAGCACCGCGGCGAACAGGCCGCCGAGGCCGAGGAGGCTCATGCTCACGACGAAGAGCCCCGACACGGCCCCGCCGCGGAGGGCGATCTGCAGGGCAAGATCGAGCGAGCGGCGGGCGCCGCTCGCGGCGCGCACGCTGGTGCGGAGCGCGATCCAGGTGGCGATGCGGCCCGTCGCGACCGCGCTGGCCGCCCCGACCGCGAACGAGAGCGTGAGCCAGACGCCGAGCTCCAGCGCGGGCACCGGGTTCTTCTCCCCCGCGCGCCGGAGGAGGCCGTACGCGAGAAAGATGGCGCCGCCGAGCATCGCGGAGACCGCGCCGATGACGCTGCTCTGGCGGCGAGAATACGCCTCGGCGACCCCCTGGATGAGCGCGGCCACGCGCTGCATCTCCGGCTCGACCGCGGGGCGCGCGACGACCCAGCGAGCGAGATAGGCCGCAAAGGCGAGCCCGATCAGGCCGCCGCTGAGGATGAGCGCAAGCTCCGTCATGACGGGCGGGCCGGGCGCGCACCGTGAAAGCGCTGCCTCGGCCGGTGAGGATGGTGCGGACGATGCCCGCGGGAGCGCCGCAGGAACCCGCGCTGCAGCGGCGCACGCCTTCCCTACTCCGGCCAGCAGGGCCGCGCAAGCGAAGACGACGCGCGCGGACCGGTCATTTCACGTCGTTCGCATCGCGCCCGATCGCGTGCTCCAGCCGGGTCCTCGCGACGAGCGCCCCGACGCGCGCGTTGAGCTGCTGCAGCC
Organism: Sorangium sp. So ce176; assembly: GCF_051519835.1. NCBI lineage: Bacteria > Pseudomonadati > Myxococcota > Polyangiales > Polyangiaceae > Sorangium > Sorangium sp. So ce176. Next base: position 3,850,463 of record NZ_CP150371.1, on the reverse strand, counting down.
GCGCCGTCGTGACCTCTCTCTCCGAGTCAACGAGGTCGGTGCTCGTCGCGCGCCCGGCCCGGAACAGCTCCGACTTGACGCGCATCGACTCCTCGGCCGCCGCGAGCTGCCGCTCCGCGGTCTCGATGCTGCGCGCGGCCTTGCTCACGTCGGTGTAGGCCTGGGCGACTTCCATCCGAAGCCCGTCGCGCAGCAAGGCTTTTTGCTCCGCGACCTGCGCCGTCCGGGCGCTCGCCTCGGCGGAGGCCGCCGCGGTCGTCGCGATGTCGTTGAGGACCCACGTGGCGCGGGCGCCTGCGGTCCATGTCAGGTCGAACTCCTCCCGCTGCGGGAAGATGCGCTGGTTGGGGTTCGCGTACGTGAGGTCGGCGACCGCATCCAGGCGCGGGAAGTAGCCGGCCCGCGTGATCTGCTCGGTCTTCTTGAGCGAGTAGAGCGTCTCGTCGAGGGCGCGAATCTCGAGCCGCTTCCCGAGCGCTTCCTGCTGCAACGCGGGGAGCGACGCTGGAGGCGGCTGCGCGGCGACGCTGCCGGTCATGACGTCGATCCCCACCGTGAGCGGCCTGCCCTGCGCCGCCGCCCCCAGCGCGATCCGGATCTGCTCGTCGGCGACGAGGAGCATCGCCTCGGCCTCGGTGAGCAGCTGCTCTGCGCTCGCGACTTGCGCCTCGAGACGGAGCACGTCTGCCCGCGAGAGCAGCCCCACCTCGAACGTGCGCTGGGCGTCCACCAGGTGCGTCTTCGCCTGAGACACGGCCTCGCCACGGACCACGAGCAGCCCCTTCAGCCCAACCCAGTTGAAGAACGATATCTTCGCGTCGGCCGCGATCTTCAAGGCCTCGGCCTGCACCTCGAGCTTCTTCGCGCTCTCGGAGTGGGACGCCGCCGCGTATCCCTGGGAGATACGGAGCACGTAGTCCGAGATGGGCACCGCCAGGCTCGCCGACAGCGAATACTGGTTGAGGAACTGCGCGCCCAGGCCGAACTCCGCAAGTCGCGGGTCCTGCTCCACCTCGGACAGGCGCATGTAGCTCGCGGTCAGGGTGATGCGCGGAAAGAAGCTCACCGCAGCCTGGTCGACCCGCGCGGACGCGGCCCGGAGGTCGGCCTGCCTGGCGCGGAGCGATGCGTGCGTCTGCAGGGCAATCTTCGCGAACTCGTCCGGGGTCAACCCGCCTGGCTGCGGGGCGAGCGCGGTGACGAGCGGATCGGCCTTCGCCCCCGGCCGGGCCGCAGCGACGGGAGCCTGCGGGGGCTGCGCCTGGCCGGGGGCGGGAGGGGCCGGCGCGGGCTGCGGGGCCGCGGGCTGCGGGGCGGCCGGCTGCGGAGCGGCCGGCTGCGCCGCGGCGGGCGGCGCGATGAGCCCGAGGGCGAGCAGCCCGGCGAGCGTCGAGGCCAGCGAGATGCTGCGTCGAGACGAGGGTGCGGTGCTTTTCATGACCGGTCGGTCACTTATGGGCGGCGAAAGCACCCGTCAAGTCACAGGCGATCGCCCGCACCGCGCCACGGCGATCGCTCACCCCGCCTTGCCGCGATCGTGACCCGGCGCGTGACCGGGCAGCTAGCCCGCTCGAACCGACGGCAGCTCTGGCGCGAAGGAATCGGTGACTCCGCTGGCGCTGTCCGTGACCCCGCTCGGCGCCGTGGCCTGGCGTGGTCGTCATGCCGTGCCGCAGTGAGCCATGACAGCCGGGACATCAGCGCCGGTAACGTTGAGAAGCGTCTGGTCCGGTGCGCCGCTCAGCGCGTGGGCAACGCACCGTCCGCACCCACGCACGCGCGCTGTGGACGGCAGCAATCCGTCGCGCGCTCCGCGGCAGCGCGTATTGCGATGCTCCAGGGGATGGAAGAACATCCAATGAAGTGGCCGCCATCTTGCTTGGCGGCGGACCGGAGGCCCTCATGCATAGACTGCCTGCATCGCGCCGCAGCTTCTCCCCGATGCTCGCCATCCTCGCGACCGCATCATCGTTTGCCGCCTGCGCTCCGTGGGAGCTCGGGGAAGACGAGCCCCCGCAGGTAGACGATCCCGGGAGCGTCGCGGTCGCGGCGGAGCCGCCGCCCGCGATCAGCGGTGGCACGCTCGCCGTGAGCAGGAGCGCTGTCCGGGCGGTGGCCGCGGATCCGGATCGCGATCGGGTGTGGATCATCGATCTCGAGGCGCAGAAGCTGACCGCGGAGATCGTCCTCGAGAAGGGAGACGAGCCGGGCAGGGTCGTCGAGGATGACGTGGGGCGGTTCCACGTCGCGCTCCGCCGCGGAGGCGCGGTCGTCTCGATCGACGCGGAGAGCGGCAAGGTCGTCGACCGGCGCGACGCGTGCCCTGCCCCGAGGGGGATCGCCTACGATGCGACGACCGACCAGCTCCATGTCGCCTGCCTCGGCGGCGAGCTCGTGACGCTCCCGGCCGGTCCCGGGGCGGCGACGCGCCGCGTGCAGCTCGAGCGCGACCTGCGCGACGTGGTCGTGGACGGTGATCGGCTCCTGGTCAGCAGATTCCGCGCGGCGGAGCTGCTCACGGTCGACGCGAACGGCAGCATCGCGGGGCGAGAGTCGCTCCCGCAGTTCGACCTGTTCGGGCAGGTGTTCGCCCCGGCCGTCGCCTGGCGGACGCTCCCGCTGCCGACGGGGGGCGTCGCGATGGTGCACCAGCGCGCCCTGATCGCGCCCGTCGAGATCGTGGAGGGCGGCTACAGCTCCGGCGGCTGCGATGGGAGCATCGTGCACAGCACGGTGTCGGAGCTCGGGACTGCGGCCCCGAACGGCCTGTTGAAGCTGTCGCCAGCCCTCCCGTCCGCGACCCTCCCTGTCGACCTCGCGATCTCCGAGGACGGCGCGTCGTACGCGGTCGTCGCGGCCGGAAGGAACGAGGTCCTCGTGACCAGCCCCGCGAGCCTGAGCCAGAATGTGGAGGTCGGCTTCGAGCAGGGGACCTGCATGGAGCCGCAGCACCGGGTGACGGTCGACGGCGAGCCCACCGCCGTCGCGTTCGCCGGCGACGCCGTGATCGTGCAGACCCGCGAGCCGGCGAGCCTCCAGGTGCTCGCGCTCGACGGCGTCTCCCGCAACCGCGTCATCACGCTCCCCGGCGAGAGCCGCAGGGACACCGGCCACGAGATGTTCCACAAGAACGCGTCGGGTTCGATGGCGTGCGCGTCGTGCCACCCGGAAGGCGGCGAGGACGGCCACACCTGGGTCTTCAACCCGATCGGGCCGCGGCGCACCCAGTTCGTGAGCGGCGGCATCCTCAATACCGCGCCGTTCCACTGGGACGGCGACATGTCCGGCATCGAGGCCATCATGAGCGAGGTGTTCGAGCGGCGGATGGGCGGCATGCACCAGGGTCCGCGCCGGGTGAAGGTCTTCGCCCGGTGGATCGACAGCCTCCCCGCGCCGCCGGTGTCGTCGGCGCCCGACAAGGACGCCGTGGCGCGCGGCGAGTCCCTCTTCCACGACAAGACCGTGGACTGCGCGAGGTGCCACGCGGGCGCTCAGCTCACGAGCAACGAGTCGTTCGACGTCGGCACGGGCAAGGCCTTCCAGGTGCCGTCGCTGGTCCGCATCGGCGCGCGCGCGCCGTTCATGCACGACGGGTGCGCGACGACGCTGAAGGACCGGTTCACCAAGGCCGCCTGTGGCGGCGGTGACATGCACGGCAAGACGTCTCACCTGTCGGACGCCCAGCTCGACGATCTGGTCGCCTTCCTCGAGACCCTCTGACCCTCCTCAGATCCGGCGTTCCGGCGGGATTTCCGCAGGAGATCCCGCCCTGATCGCGCCCCCCTCACCGCGAATGATGTAACGAGCGCCGAGCCGCGATATGCTGGCGCGGCGTGAACGTCGCAGAAAAAGTCGCCACCCTCGAAGCGCTCCTCCAGCGGGTGCAGCGGAACGCCGCTGCGCCTCGAACCCGGACGTTGCTCCCGGTCTCGGCCGAGCTCGTCCCTCACCGCGGTGAGGCGCCCGGCGCTATCGCCGACGACATCGCAGGCGCGGCCTGGCCGGACGGCGGGCTGAGCCCGGCGGAGACGTCGCCGGCGAGCGAAGCGCGGCCGGCAGCGGTCGCCGCGGGCGGGCCGCCTCGCGCCCCCGAGCCGTTCCTCGACGATGCGCGCCATGTCGCCGCGTCGCCCGCCGCTCAGGCGCCGCAGACCGCTGCAAGGCAGCCGGCCGCGGCCGCCAGGGCACCGCAGGAGGCTCAGCCGGCGGCGAAGACCCCGCAGCAGCCGGCGGCGAAGACCCCGCAGCAGCCTCCGGTAAAGACGCCCGCTGCGGCCACGCCCGCCGCGGGCGCGGCCAGGACATCGGCCTCCAGGACGGCCGCGGCAGCGCCGGCGCGCGCCTCGGCGCAGTCGCTCGGCGCCCCCGAGAGGCCGGCGGCGGGGCGGCCCGCAGCCTCGCTCGACCTGCCGCGGGCCGACGCCCGCGACACCGGTCCCATCGCCGGTGGCCAGGAGACCTACCGTCCGCCCGCGGACGCCGAGCCGAAGCCGAGAGATGCGGCCAGACCTGCCGCGTCCAAGGTCGGGGCGCCGGTCGCCGCCAGGTCGCCCGGCCAGCTCTCTGGCGGCGCGGCGGTGCCGCCGGCCCGCGGCTCCAGCCCGCGCGCCGAAGGAAAGCCGTTCTTCCCGCACGAGGACGTCGCGGCGAGGGGAAAGCCGGTCGAGAGCGACAGCGAGCTCTCGTTCGCGGGGCTCCTCCCCGACGAGCCGACCGCCGCGCCGAAGCCGGGCGCGGCGCTGAAGCTCCCCGCCGAGCGCAGGCCGGAGCCCGCGGCGGCCGAGGCGCGCAGGTCGCTGGCTGACCGCGCCGAGGCCCCCGTCGCGGCGCGCGCCGCGAGCACGCCGGTCGCGAAGGAGGGCGCCTTCGCGCTGGAGGCGGCGGCGGAGCGCGGCGCGGCCATCAGCGAACCGGTCACGCCGAAGGCCGCGCCAGCAGAGACGCTCGCGGCCAACGCGCGGCGCGCGATGGGCGAGCCGGCCATCGAGCGCGAGCTCAGCCGCGATATGGTCGACGATGAGCCGACCGTGATCCGCGGCATGCTCGAGGACGAGCCCACGGTCATCCGCTCGCGCCCCGAGGGCCTCGAAGACGAGGAGACGGCCGTCCGCTCCGCGCGGTCCGAGGCCCAGGCGATCGCCCGCTCGGTCCACGACCAAGAGACGGTCGACGCGGCTCCCGGGGTGCTGCCCAGGGGGGCCGTCGACGAAGGGGATCGCAAGTCCAGGCCGAAGCCGCTCGACCGCGACCTGCTCCCGAAGGTCATCACCAAGGATCCGCCCATCGTCCCGGCGGACAAGGCGCCGCCGAAGCAGTCCGAGGTCGCCACGACGCGGCCGCCCGCGGACACCAGCGTCAGCGTCACCGAGCGCCCGGCGGCGCCTCGCTCGCGCGTGGGCCTCCTCATCGCGGCGGTGGCGCTCCTCGTGGCCGGCGCAGCCGTCGCGCACCGCCTGGGGTTGTTCGGCTCCGAGCCGGCGCCCCCGGCGAACGTCGGTCCTGACACCAACGCGGGCGCAGCGCAGGACGTCACGGCGCAGCCCCCGCCCACGCAGCCGACGCCGGCCGCCACGCCCGCAGAGACGGCGCCCGCCGCGCCGTCGGCGGTCGAGACCGCGACGCCGACCGCGACGGCTGAGCCGACCGCGACCGCCGCGCCGGCCGAGACCGCCGCGCCGGCTGCGGGCAGCTCGGAGAGTCTGCCGTCGAACCGCGGCCATCTGCTGGTCAACTCGCCCGAGCAGGCCTCGGTGTACGTGAACGGCTCGCTCGCCGGAAACACGGGAGAGACGCTCGAGGTTCCTTGCGGGACGCGCTACGTGCGGCTCGGCAAGCTGACGACGGAGAAGACGTCGACCCCCGCGTGGCTCTCCTCCGGCCAGGCGGTCATCGTGGGCTGCCGCAAGCAGACGGTCCTGTCGATCAATCCCACCCCGACGAGCCCGGCGCCCGAACGGCCTGCGAAGCGCAAAGCCAGCCCGGCCGCCACCCCCGCCCCCGACCAGGAGGGCGCGGCGCCGGCGCCCGCCGGGGGAGACGCGCCTGCGCCGGCGGGCGATCCTGCTCCGTAAAAAGTCCACCGCGCTTGTTCGATGGAAGCCCGCCCTCCGGGCGGCCTGCGCTCCTGCGGGTATGCAGGAGCGCGGTGCTAGGCTGCGCCCCTCATGGAATCCAAGACGACCGCCTTCCCCCACGCGGCAGGCGCTGAGGCCGACGAAGCGGCGGCCCTGCGGACGCCCGGCGCGACGGCGAGCGCTGGACCCTTTCCGGTGAGCGGCCCGGCGGGGGGAGAGCCCCTCGACGACGTCGCGGAGACAGCGCCCTCCGCTGTCGGGGAGATCGTCGTCCGGGCGCGGGCGGCGCAGCGCGTCTGGGCCGAGGTCCCGATCGGGGAGCGCGCGGAGCTCATCGGGAAGGTCAAGCGGCGCCTGCTCGCGCGGGCCGAGGAGATCGCGGCGCTCCTGCACCGCGAGTGCGGTAAGCCGATCGAGGAAGCCGCGCTGGCCGAGGTGCTGCCGAACGCCGATCTCATCGACTACTGGACCGTGTCGATCGAGGAGCTGCTCGACGAGGTGACCGTCGATCTCAACCCCCTCGCCTACCCGGGCAAGGCCGGGCGCGTCCGGAGGGAACCGCGCGGCGTCGTCGCGCTCATCACGCCGTGGAACTACCCCGTCTCGATCCCGCTGCGCACGATCGTGCCGGCGCTGCTCGCGGGCAACGCCGTGGTCTTCAAGCCGAGCGAGGTCACCCCGCGCTCCGGCGCCCTCGTGGCGTTGCTGTTCGACGGGCTGCTCCCCGACGGCGTCCTCGCCGTCGCGCAGGGCGGCGGCGACGTCGGCGCCGCGCTCATCGACGCCGGCGTCGACCTCGTCGTCTTCACCGGCAGCGTCGCTACCGGCAAGAAGGTCGCGGTCGCGTGCGCCGAGCGCCTCGTCCCGACGTCGCTCGAGCTCGGCGGGAAGGACAGCGCCATCGTGCTCGACGACTGCGATCTGGAGCGCGCCGCGCGCGGCGTCGTCTGGGGCGCCTTCACGAACGCCGGACAGAACTGCGCCTCGATCGAGCGCGTCTACGTCGAGCAGGCGATCGCGGACCGCTTCATCGAGCGCGTCGTCGCGCTCACCGGGCAGCTCCGGGCGGGGATCGACGTCGGGCGGATGACGACCGCGCGGCAGGCCGACATCGTCCGGCGTCAGCTCGAAGCGGCCGTCGCGGACGGGGCCGAGCTGCTCGCCGGCGGCGCGCCGGAGCCTGGCTCTCTCGCCTTCCCGCCGACGGTCCTCAAGGTCGAGCGCGAGGACACGCCGCTGCTCCGGGAGGAGACCTTCGGCCCCGTCCTCCCCGTCCTGGTGGTCAACAACGCCGAGGAGGCGATCGCCCGCACCAACGCGTCGCGCTTCGCGCTCACGACCAGCCTCTGGACCCGCGGGTACGAGCGGGCCCACGTGCTCGCGCGCCGGCTGCGATCGGGCGTGGTGACGATCAACAACCACGGCTTCACGGGCGCGCTCCCGGCCGCCCCGTGGACGGGGACGGGCGACAGCGGCTTCGGCGTCACGAGCAGCCCGCACGCGCTCGCGGAGCTGACGCGGCCGCGCTTCTACCTCGAAGATCGCAGCAGGGCGAAGAGCGAGCTGTGGTGGTATCCCTATACTCCAGCGCTCCGGACCATCGCCTTCGCGATGGCGCGGGTGCGAGGCGGAGCCGGATGGTTCGGCCGCATCAGCGCCCTTGTCGAGCTCGTCGCCGCGTTCGCCAGGCGCATGCTCGGCCGCTGATCCGGAGGCCCGTCGAGGCAACGCATGCGCCCCCTGATCCTCCTCTCCAACGACGACGGCTACTCGGCCTCGGGTCTGATCGCGGTGCGGGACGAGCTCATCCAGCACGCCGACGTCGTTGTGTGCGCCCCCGCGGTCAACCAGAGCGCCACGAGCCACTCGCTGAGCCTGCACCGCGTCCTCCGGCTGCTGGAAGCCGCGCCCGGCGTGTTCGCTGTCGACGGGACGCCCGCCGACTGCATCTACGTGGCCCTTCACGCCGGCGCGCGCGTGCTGCCGCGCCGCCCCGACCTCGTCGTGTCGGGGATGAACCACGGGCTCAACCTGGGCTCCGACATCTTTTACTCGGGGACCGTGGCCGCCGCGCGCGAAGGAGCGCTGCGCGGCATTCCCTCGATCGCGCTCTCCGCCGACGCAGGCGCCTCGCGCGGCGCCGCGGCGGCGCTCGGCGTGAAGCTCGCCCTCGCCCTCCACCGCGCCGCCGGGCAGGCAGGGCGCCGGCCGGCGCCGCTGCTCAACGTCAACATCCCCGCGGGCAGCAGCTGGCCCGTGCGCGCCACGCGCATCGGCGCGCGCCTGTACACCGAGGAGGTGATCTTCCGCCAGGATCCGCGCGGGCACGAGTACCTCTGGATCGGCGGCGCAGGCGTGCGCCACGACCTCGTCCCCGGATCCGACACCGAGGCGTACGACGAGGGGGCCGTCAGCGTCACCCCGCTGACCCTCGACCTGTTCGCAGCGCAGCACGAGGGCATCGCGAGCGGCATCGCCGCGGAGCTCAACGACGGCCGGACCCCCTGAAGCCTCGCGCTGCGGCGCCCTGCTGCGCTTCCCGGGTCGGGGGCGCTCGCCTAGGCTCCGGCGCCATGTTCAACCACGACGACCTGCCCTCCGAGCACGCGCTCCGCTACCTCAAGGCCCACCTCCGCAATGTCCCGGATTTTCCCAAGCCGGGCATCCTCTTCAAGGACATCACGCCGCTCCTCGCCGACCCGCGGGCGCTCCACATCACGCTGGATCTCCTGGCCCAGCGTTACATCGGTGAGCACGTCGACGTCGTGGTCGGCGTCGAGTCGCGTGGCTTCATCTTCGGCGGCGCGCTGTCGGCTCGGCTCAACGCGAGCTTCGTGCCCGTGCGCAAGCCCGGCAAGCTCCCGGCCGCGGCCGATCGCGTGGCGTACGATCTCGAGTACGGCACGGCCGAGATCGAGATGCACAAGGGCTCGATCAAGCCTGGAGCCAGGGTCCTCGTGGTGGACGATCTGCTCGCGACCGGCGGCACCGCCTCGGCGGCCGCGGAGCTCGCGCGCAAGCAGGGCGGCGAGGTCGTCGGCTTCGCCTTCGTCGTCGAGCTCGACTTCCTCGGCGGGAGGGCGCTCCTCGCGCGGCGCGCCGGCGACGCGGCCCGCGTCTACTCGATCGTGCACTTCGCCGCGGGCGAGTGAGCGGTCAGTCCTGCCCCACGCCGACCTGCAGCTTGCGCGCGACGATGCGGCTCGCGCTGGTCGCCCGGGTCGGGCCGCCGACGGGGAACGTGATGACGACGGCGCCCGCCCCGCCCCTGGTGATACCGCCGCCGTGCGCCCCCACGAGCTTGCCCAGGCTCGCTCCATCGAGCGAGGCGCCGGCGCTGCGCAGGGCGTCGATCGGCCCCGCTCCCTTCAGCGCCGCCAGCGCCCCGCGATCGACCGCCGGCAGCTCGGCGAACAGGCCGGATGCATGGACGAGCGCCGCCGCCGCGGCGGCCGGGTCCGATCCACGGAACCAGGCGCCCGCGTCGTGGTAGGGCAGGTGCGCGCAGCGCGCATACAGGGCGCCGAGCTCGGCGGATGCCCCGTCGGCCATGCGGTCGGCCAGGGCGACGAAGCGCGCCCGGAGCGCGGGATCGAAGTACGCGCGCGCATAGCCGCCGGAGAACCGCGCGGTGATCGCGCGCCACGACGGCGAGCGCCCCGCCTCCTCCGCGTCGAACCCCGGGACGATCTCCACGAGCCCGTCGGTCACCGCCGCGAGCTCGGCGTCGGCGCTCGCCGTCAATTTGCCCTCGGAGATGAGCCCACCAAGCCCCACGGCCTCCGCGCTCGGGGGCTCTTGCTCTGCGGCGGCCTGCATCGCGCCGCGCGGCGTCGCCAGCCAGAGCTCGGCGACCCAGCCCGCGAGCTCGAACGGCCCCATGGATGCGCCGGAGTAGATCCGCTTGCGCGCCGCCTCGCAGGTGCGCGCGTGCCTCGCCGCGTCTTCGGCCGCGGTCGTCTCCGGCGCGACCGGCGAGGCCACCGGGTCCTCCCGCGATCGCAGCGCGCGCGCCGCGACGAGCGCGCCGACGAGCGCGACCGCGACCGCGACGACGGGGATCACGACGTAACGCGCCGGCCGCCCCGGCGCCCTCGCGCCCGGCGGCGCCATCGAGGTCACCGCGCGCTGCGCCTGCGCGAGCCGCCGCGCGAGGTCGGACGCCTTGCGCGCGCGCAGGTCCGGCGGCAGGAGCGGCCACTGCTCGACGAGCTGCTCCAGGTCGATGGCCACCGGCGCCCCGCGCCCGCGCAGCGCGATCTGCCGCCCCTGGACGCTCACCGATCCCGACGTTCCAAACAGGCCGAGGGCCTCCTGCACCGCCGCCTCGATTTCCCGCGCGCTGAGGTCGTCCACGATCGCAGAGTAACCGGATTTGAGGTCGGCGTGCCCGCCGCTTCTCTGCGCGGCGCCCGGGGCTCGCGGGGCGGGCCCGGGAGCGCCTGGTCGGCGCGGGAAATGCCGCGCGCGGCCGAGGGAAATGGCACATTCCTGCGCGTGCAGAAGACGCGCGTCTACCTATCGCCCGGCATGTTCGGGTTCGCCACCCTCGCCTCCCTCGAGTACTTCGAGCATTTCAGCCGAGCGATCGAGGAGCGCTTCCGCGATCGCGGCCGCGTCGTCGAGATACGCGTCTGCGAGGTGCACCCGACGGCCTCCCTCCTCCGCCGGGCCGCGAAGCTCGCTCGCCTCGTGGACGAGAGCGCCGGGGACGACGGCGGCCCGATCCACATCATCGGCCACTCGACCGGCGGCCTCGACGCCCGCCTCGTCGCCTCGCCCTCGGTGCGCCTCCCCGGGAACGCGCACCGCCGGCTCGGCTGGACGAGCCGGCTGCGGTCCGTCACCACGATCAACACGCCGCATTTCGGCACGCCGCTCGCCGCCTTCTTCGCCACGGTGAGCGGCCAGCGCCTGCTCTACGCCGTCACGGCGCTCACGGTGGCGGGCCTCAAGCTCGGCGCGCCGCCGCTCGCGGCCGCGTCGGCGCTCGTCGCCGCGTTCGGCCGGGCGCAGTTCGGCTTCCTCGAGATCGAGCTCATCGATCGCGCCGTCGAGAGCTTCATCCGCGTGCTCGACGACGCCTCCAGCCGCGAGCTGCGCGCCTGGCTGAAGCTGCTCCGCGACGATCAGGGCGCCATCGTCCAGCTCATGCCCGAGGCGATGGACCTGCTCCACGCCGGCCTGGAGGACCGCGCCGGCCTGCGTTACCAGAGCGTCGCGACGTACGCCCCGCGCAACGCCGTCCGCGACTGGGTGTCGGCGCTCAGGTCGCCGTGGGGGGCGATGTCGGCCGCCATCTTCACGGCGCTCTCGAACATCACGGCCCGCCTGGACGAGCACTACCCCTGCCGCTCGCATGACGGCTCGATCGAACAGAAGCTCGCGCGCGTGCTCGGCGAGCTGCCGCCGCCGGACGCCAACGACGGCGTTGTCCCGCTCGCCTCGCAGGTCTGGGGAGAGCTCATCTGGGCCGGTAAGGCCGATCACCTCGACGTCGTCGGCCACTTTCCGGGCAAGGGCGGGCACATCGACTGGCTGGCAAGCGGCGCGCGCTTCAATCGCCTGCGCTTCGACGCGGTGCTCGATCGCATCGTGACCGGGATGATGGCCGGCGAGCAGAGCAGCCTGTCGGAGCAGGCCACGCCGCCGCCGCGCCCGGTCATCGAGACGGTCGCGCCGGAGCGTGGGGACGTGGAGCAAACCGCCGCCGCGGCGAGCGCGATCGGCGGCCCCGCCGTCGAGGATCCCGGCGGATGAGCGCCGGCGGCGCGGGGCGCGCGCTCGAGCAGATCGCGGCGGAGCTCGTCGGGTGCCGTCGCTGCCCGCGGCTCGTGGCGTGGCGGGAAGACATCGCGCGCGAGAAGCGGCGCGCCTACCGGGACCAGACCTACTGGGGCCGTCCGGTGCCGGGCTTCGGCGATCCGGACGCGCCGCTCGTGATCGTCGGGCTGGCGCCGGCGGCGCACGGCGCGAACCGCACCGGTCGGATGTTCACGGGCGACCGCTCGGGCGACTTCCTCTACGCGGCGCTCTTCCGCGCCGGGCTCGCGTCGCAGCCGACGAGCACGTCACGCGACGACGGCCTCGCGCTGCAGGGCGTGTTCATCACGGCCCCCTGCCACTGCGCTCCCCCGGACAACAAGCCCGCGATCGACGAGCTCGCGGCGTGCCGCACCTGGATCGAGCGAGAGCTCGCGGCCCTGCGCCGCGCGCGCGTCTACCTCGCGCTTGGCAAGATCGGCTACGACGCCGTGGGCGCGCTCGCCCGCGCTCAGCGCGCCTCCGCCGCCGGGGAGCGCGCGCGGCGTCGCGCCGAGGATGATCCACGCCTGCCGCCGTTCGCGCACGGCGTGGAGGCGACGATCCCCGATCCGCGCGGCGGCGCTGGCGAGGCGCGGCTCTTCGGCAGCTACCACGTGAGCCAGCAGAACACCCAGACCGGGCGGCTCACCGGCGACATGTTCGACGAGGTCCTGCGCCGCGCCATGCGCGCAGCAGGGCTGCGCGCCGCCTGAGGCCCGAGCGATCGGTAGAGCTCGCTCGAAGCGCCGCGCTCTTGATCGCCCGCGCTCGCCAGGCGCGTCCCGCAGCCTACTCCTGCTTCGACAGGATCTTCTGCAGATCGCCCGACTGGAACATCTCCATCAGGATGTCGGAGCCGCCGATGAACTTCCCGTCCACGTAGACCTGCGGGATCGTCGGCCACTGCGAGTAGTCCTTGATCCCCTGCCGCAGCGAGGGGTCGGTCAGCACGTTGACATCTTTGAACTCCACGCCGCACTTCTTCAGGATGTCGACGGCGCGCGCCGAGAAGCCGCACTGCGGGAAGGTCTTGGTGCCCTTCATGAAGAGGACGACGCGGTTGCTCTCGACGGTATCCTTGATCGCCTGGTGGATGTCGCTCATGGCTCGTTCCTGATCTCCCGCCGCGAGCGGGATCGCCCATCTTTCAACGTACACAGAAGCCGCGCGAGTCGCCGGACCGCGCGTTGACCCGACCGGCAGGGGGCTCTCGACGGGATCGCACCCGGCTCGCCAGGCGACCACGTGACCTTCGCGCCCCGGACGCGCAGGTACGAGCACGCTTTCTGGTGTCGACCGTCGCCCGCGTCAACTGGGCGAACGCGCCGCTGGGTCCCCTCCCGCTGGGATGTGCCTGCGAACAGATGCCGCGACAGGGCACGTCCTCGTTGCTCGGCGCGCCGCTGTCCCCTTCGGGTTCGGGCCCGCCGTGAGCCGCGCGCCGCGTGGACCAGGCGCAGCGCGCCTCCGCGATGGCGTCGGGCGGCCACGACCTTGCATGATCGCGGCGCGGGCGCTCGACGCAGCGCGGTGCTCGTCTTCGGGGAGCAGCGCTCGAACGACGGCGGACGGCGCGCTCTCGGCCCTCGGGGGTCCGGGGATCAGCGCCGCATTTCGCTCGTTTTTCGCGCCTCGGGCCCGGGAACCGCAGCGTCTGGCCTCGCGCCGCCAAGTCGTTGTAGAACACGCCCCCACCTGGGCCGTCTTACCGTTCGTGACCAGCGGCCGTGAGCCGCCGCGGGTGCGGCGAGCGTCCCAATGTCGTGGCCTCACCTCGCACAACCCTGAAGGAGCCTCGTATGCGCTTGTACGTCCTCATCCCTGCAGCCCTGCTCGGCCTCGCGCCCCTCGGCTGCGGAGGCAGCGACCCGGAGCCGAACAACCCGTCGCAGATGCAGAACCAGTACGGGGCGTCAAACCAGTACCCGCCCGGCCAGTACCCCCCGGGCCAGTACGGCCAGCCCGCCCCGGCCGGTCAGTACGGCCAGCCCGCCCCGGCTGGTCAGTACGGTCAACCCGCCGGCACCCCGACGACCCCCACGACGCCGACCACCCCCGCTGCGGGTGCGAGCGGCGGGCAAGCCGCACCGATCGCGCCCACGATGGTGGCCGCGGCGACCCCGGTGCTCACCGCGATGGCGGCCTCCGAGGTCCAGGGCATGCAGGCGGAAGGCGGCGCGTTCGCCGGGCAGTTCCAGGACGGCCAGACGCTCGAGCAGCCGTTCAACATCCAGCCGGGCAAGTGCTACTCGGTCATCGGTGTGGGCGTTGGCCTCCAGGAGCTCGACATCCAGCTCGTCGCGCACACGCCGCCGATGCCGCCCGTGGTGCTCGCCCAGGACAGCACCACCGGCCCGAACGCCACGCTCGGCGGCAAGGGCCAGTGCTTCAAGAACCCGCTCCCCATCGGCGGCCCCGCGAAGGCCGTCCTGCGCGCCCGCGGCAGCGGGATGGCCGTCGGCCAGATCTACGTGAAGTAGTCGCCTCCTTGCGGCTTCACGGCGCCGCCTCGCGGGCATGTCGCATCGCGAGCCGGCGTCGTCGTCCGCAGCGCGCGACGCGCGCCGCCCGGCCCCGCGGCGCAGCCGTTGGGCTCGCCCTTCGTCGGAGCGACGGCATGCTCCCGGGGCGAGGGCCCGACAGCAGCTTCGCCCTCGTGTGAGCCCGCTTGCGCCGTAAGCTGCTCCAGCAGCGCGTTCGGCCACGGCTCACCGGGAGCGGCGTGGTGCGCTCGGCCCCGCGGCTTCTCGCCGGGGAGGGTGCAAGGTACACTCCCATCGTGAGCTTGCCTTGGAGACACTGGGCGCCGCGGGTCGCCATGCTCGGTCTGGCGTCCTGCTCGCTTCGCATGAGCGACGAAGCGGGATCGCCGGCGCCCGATCCCCCCACCAACACCTCTTCGCCGGTGATCCTGGCGTTCGAGGAGCAAGGACCGCTGCAACTCGCGCCGGGGCAGTTGCACACGGTCTGGGTCGCCGGCCAGCCGCCGGCGCCCTACGAGGTGACCTTTACCCTCCTCGGCGACGCCGCGGGCGCGTGGGTCGACAGGACGACCGTCGTGGCGGGCGAGGACGGCAGGGCCTCGGTCCAGCTCCATGCCTCGAGCCTGGGGAGCACGTTTCGACTTCGCGCCGCAACGAAGGATGGCCCCGCCGCCGAGCTCGGCGTGTCGGTGAGCGCCGAGGGCTTCGGGGCGCTGCGCGTCCTTCCGCTCTACCAGGGCAGGCGTCTCGCGAAGGAGTGGACGGCGAGCGTCATCACGGGGGCCACGTGCGAGGAGCTCGCGACCGTAGCGCCCGAAGCGCCCGCGGGCGCGCTCGTGGCGCATGGCGGCCCGGATGAACCGCTCATCGTCGCGGGCGCCCCGGTGGGGCTGACCCTTACCGTTGCGCTCCACAGCGGAAAAATCATGTGGGGCTGCACGAGTGAACGAGAGCTGCAGGCCGGCTCCTCGCGCGACGTGTGGGTCCCGGTCAGGGATCTGCCCATCGACCTTGCGGCGACGAGCCTCAACACGAAGCTGACGATCGCGTCGGCGGATGGGCTGGACGCGCTGCTCGACACGGCGACCGATGAGATGCTCGACGCCTTCTTGCCTGCTGGCGCGGAGGCCGCGTCCCTGCTCGACGCCATGGAGCGCGCCGCGCCCCCGGACCAGGCGCCCGAGTTCGCGGCGCGACGTCGGGAGCACGGCTGGGACACCGCCGCAGAGGCGCACGTCGCCGCGCTGCCGACCTCGCTGCGCAACCGGTGCCATGGGTGGGCACGCGCCGGACAGGAAGCTGCGCCGCTCACGATCGACGGCAAGCTGAACGGCGCGAAAGACATGCCAGGAAGCGCGCTCTTCGACGTGAGCTGGCTCGGCAGCGCGCCCACCGAGAACACGGGCGGACGGGCGCCCGACGTCATGACGTGGACGGCGGATCCCGGCGACGTGCTCCGGCTCGCCGGGACCCTCTCCTGGGTGCCGAGCCTCTACGTGGGCGGCGCCGCGGCGCTCGGGGCGACCCTGGAGGCGGAGGCCGAGTCCGTCCCCGCCGCGCTCGCCGCTGCGGCGGACTGTGCGACCCTGGGCGATGTGCTCGTCGGCTACTCCGGCTGCAACAGCGACTGCATGGCGACGCTGTGCGCGAGCGGGCTCGGGATCCTCTGGCACGATGGCCTGGAGGCCCAGGCGAAGGCCGGCCGAACTGGCGAGATCGTCGTGAACGCCTCAGGAGAAGCGCAGGTCAACAGCGCCGCCGCGCCGATCTCGTGGACGGCAGACTGGCTGGGGACCGTCCGTTACGGGGGCCTGGAGGCAAGCGTCGAGGGGAAGGTGGACGCCGTCTCCACGGACGTCATCGCCAACTGACCGCCCGCGGTCACCAGCGCCTCATCGGCCAGCGCCCCTGGGCTCGCAGCGCAGCCGCCACCTCCGCCCCGTTGTCCGCTCGGTCGCGGCGAGCGGGATGGCGCTGGCAGCAACGTCGTGCTGCTTCTCGGGCGTCTTCGAGAAGATCCCTTGCAGCCTCACCGACATCGCCTCGACGCACGCGACGCCAGGATCCAGGCGAAGCCGGAACTCGGCGCCATCGACCGACGGGTAACTGCCGCCGAGATCGAAGCTCGGTGAGCCCTCCAGGCTCGTGTCCAGGAGCCAGCCGTCCTGGCCCGGCTGGCAGCGGTCGAGCGGCGTGTCCACGAGATCTTTGCGCCCGAGCGGCACCGCCTCGCCGAGCGCGCCGGTATCGCGGTCGATCGGGAGCACATGCCAGGAACCGGCGCGCACGCCCGGATCCGGGGCCGTCGAGATGAGCAGGCCGACACCGCCGCCGAGCGCGCGTCGGACCAGGCGCGGCGGGTCGACTCCATAGCTCGTGCGCGCGGGACGATGATAGGTCGCGAGCGGCCGCGCGATGCCGAGGTCGGCGCGCCACAGCGTCACGGACTCGTACGAGCCGCCGGGCGCCACGAAGAACCATGTCTCGCCGAGCCGCACCGCACCGTTCGGAAAGGGCCGGAGAAAGTTGCCTGAGCGGCCGCCGCCGTCGCGGAGCGGGAGCACCGGCAGCCCCTCGGACACCGCGAACAGGCTGCATCCTGCGCCCCGACACACGTGGGTCAGGGCAGCCCGTCCGCCCGGGTCGAGGTACGCGCCCCAGGAGGCAGCCCCGTAGTTGACGACCCCGAGCGCCTCGGCCGCGGTGGCCTCGTCCGACCAGGGCGAGGCGCTCACGGCGCTGGAGCGCACCCCGCCATCCGGGTCGAAGCGATCGTCGAACCGGATGAGCCAGCGCCCCGCCCGAGCCCAGTCAGCGCCCCGCTTGCCCCATGCGTAGGCGCGCACGGTCACGATGTCGTACGGGGCCCCGTTGTCGAAGCCGATCTCATCCGCGCCGAGCGTGGGCGGCGCGGTGTTGCGAAAGGGCGCCCACGCCGAGCTCGCCGCCTCCTTGGACTGCGGGCGCGCGGCCGGCTGCCGGGGGCGCGCGGCGGGCGCGGCGGATGGCCTTTCCGGCAGCGGCGGGGTCGACGAGCCGAGCGCCTCGCAGCGCATCGCGATCGGGCTGCCCGCGCGGAGCGGCGTCTGGAGCACCGGCGGCGGCTTCGCTTCGGCGAGGTCGTCCGGCAGCGCCGTCTTGCCCCAGCCGACGCGTATCCAGCCCTTGAAGACACAGCCGACAGGGCCGCACGCGCGCGTCCGGGGAGCCGCGGCGTCGTCGTCCCGCTCGGGCAGCTCGACCGAACGCCAGGTCATGCCGCCGTCCGTCGACTCGGCGGAGCGCTCGCCCTCTCCTAGAGAGAACGCGAACCGCCCTGACAGGAGCGCGCCCGTGCCGTCCTGGCGCGACGCGCCGGCTGTCACATGGCCGCTCTTCACGTCGATCCGGACGCCCACGATCGGGCCGCCTGCCTCCACCCAGCCGCCGAGGACCCCGGGCTCGCGCTCCTCGAACCCCTCGATCCACATCCCGCGCTGCAGATCGCGGACGATGCTGCGGGGCTTGCCCGGAAGGATCAGCGGGACGGTGGTGACGTCGCTCCCCTTCAGCAGGGTGAGCTGCCCCGATGCCCCGAGGCGCGGCGGCGAGAGGACGGCGACGCGGCCGTCGGAGAGCGCGACGACGCGCTCGACGCCGACGTCCCGCGCCGGCGCGCGGACGTGGATCTCGCGGGTGCCCCCGTCGGCGGCGACGATGCAGTACGCGCGGCCGTCATGCGCGCCGCCGCGCTCTCCGCAGGCGCCGCGGATCACCAGCGCGCCGTTGCCGCTCGCGGCCACGAAGCGCGGCTCCTCGAAGCGCATGAGCCGGCGCATGCCGAACGGCGGCTGGAAGGCGTAGAGCGTCGTCGGCCCGTCGCGCTCGCCGCAGACGAAGCCGAACGAGGCGCCCGCGCGGATCGCGTGGCACGTCGCCTCGCGCTCGGGGTAGGCGTCCAGCGCGACGTCGACCACGGCGCCGTCGCGCAGCGAGACGCGCGCCAGGGCGCCGGCGCGGGCCACCACCGCGGTCGAGCTCGAGTCGGGCCACCCGTCCTCGACCGCGGCGCGCAGCGGGCGCCGCCCGAAAGGCCCCTGGGCCCGCGCCGGCGCCTCCTGCACGTCCTCGGGCGTCTCCAGGGTGCGGTACGTGACGCCGCCGCGCGCGTCGACCGAGTAGAACCCGTTCGCGGTCATCACCGCCGGGTCGCCGCCGATGACCGTGAGCGAGGTGGGTCGCGCGTCGACCTCGACCGGCCGCCACGTGGCCCCTGCGTCGAAGGTGACGAGCAGCCCGCGCAGATCGGCCTCGACCACGGCGCGCCACCCGTCGGCGAACGCGAGCTGGCCGTACGCGCTCGCCGACGGGAGCGGGCCGAGCGGCATCGGCTCGCCCTTCTGCGCGTCGATCGCGATGAGCCGGTGGCTGTGCGAGAGCCGGGCGTAGAGGCGATCGAACCCCGCGGTGATCTCGTTCGCCTCCGACGGCAACTGGACCAGCGGATCGAGCGGGGCGAGCCACTCCCGGGCCCGCCAGAGCTGCGCGCTCCCGCGGTTCGAGGCGTAGAAGAGGTAGCCGCCGCCGAGCCGCGTCGGGAGCTTGAGCGCGGTGACCTGACCGGACGGCAGCAGCTCGGCGGCGCGCTCGAGCGATCCGTCGTCGTGCGCGATGAGGCGCATGCGATCGATGAGCACCCGCCGGGACCCCGCCTCGCTGGCCACGACGCCGCGCTCTCCGACGAGGTCAGGGAGGAGCTGCGAGGGCGTGATCATGGTGACGAGCGCCCCCTGCGCGGCTCGCCCACCGGCGGCCGGGAGCGCCGGCTGCGCAGCCCCGCCGCGCGACGCCTGCGCCGCGCTCGGCGCCCGTCCGCCGCACCCTGCGGCGCCCGCGCCGAGGAGCAGCATCGTCGCGAAGAGCGGCGCTGCGCCCGGCGCCCGACGCGCAATCGGCGCGTGATACCGCCGGTCGGGCTCGCTCATGACGGACGATGCTAGCGCGCCCCCCTGGGCGCCGCACCGTCCTTGCGATCGCCGTCTGGGCAGACGGCGTCGCTGCCGGCGCGGAGCGCGGACGCCGAGCGAGAGGTTCAAGCGACGGGATCTCGGCTCATCGCGAGGGCCAGGACAGCCCTCGCGCGCTCACTTGCCCTTGGCAGAGCACTGCATCGCGCACATCAGATCGCCGGCCGCGCACCCGCAGCCGCCGCGCTTGGCCGGCGCGGGGGCGGCGGCCGGGGCCGGGGAGCCGGAGGCAGGCTGCGCCTTGCCTGCGGAGCCGCCGGAGGTCTGCCGCGCAGGCCGCGCGCCAGCGCGGGCAGGCGCAGCCGTCGGCGCGGCGCTCGGCGTCGCGCTCGCGACCGGCTCCGCGCTCGCCGTGGCCGTCGCGCTCGCGGTCGCCGTCGCGGTCGGCGTCGGCTCGGGCTCCGGCGGTGTCGTCGTCGCCGGGGCTGCCGCCGTGGTCGCGTTGTCGGCAGCGGCGGGCGCCGGCGCCTCGCCACCGCCCTTCATCATGAAGAAGACGCCCGCGATCGCGATGCCCGCGATCGCGATGCCGGCGCCAATGATGAGCGGGGCGCGGTTCTTGGGCGCCGCCTCGATGCTCGTCGGCGGCGCGACGGACGGCGCCCGCGCCGTGGTCACGATGGGCGCGCTGAGCTGGAACAGGCCGCCGTCGTTCGCGACGATGCTCGCCACCGGCGACGGCGCCCTGACGCCCGCTCCCGACGCGAGGGCCTTCAGGTCGATGAGGCCGGAGTCCTCCGACGCGCTGACGCTCGACCGCGCCGGAGGAGGCGCGGCCTTCGCCGTGAGGGCGCTCAGCGAGAACAGCATCGAGTTCTCGTCGCGCTGGCCGGGGGCGGTGCCGCTCTTGAAGAGCGGAGCGCTCGTGGCCACGTCGTCGGAGCTCGGCCGATGCGCCTCGGGCGCCGGGCTCGCGCCGAAGAGGTCCTGCGTCGGGCGCGCCGGATCGCGGCGCACGGCCGCCGCGCGGGGCGCCGGGGCGGACGCCGCGACCGCCTCGATGCCCGAGGAGGTCTGCGATGCGGCCGCGCCAGCGCTCGGCGCGGGCTGCGACTGCACGGGCGCCGGCTCCTGCACGGCCGTCGAGACCGGGGCGCTGCCGGCGTGCAGCGCCGCGACGATCGTGTCGACCTGGCCGACCGGCTGCCAGTCGGCCATCCCGTCCGCCCAGATGTACGTCTCGGCGTTGATCACCCCCGCCTGGTAGCTGGCGACGATCTCGGCCAGCGTCATCGAGCGCTGATCGCCGTCCGCCACGTTGACCAGGTACGTGGTCCCGTCGTTCGGAACGCTCGTGCCGGAGACCGGATCGGCGACCCCGCCGTTGGTCGTCACGCCCGAGCTGTTCACCAGGATCGTGGCGCCGCACTTGCGGCACTTGATCTTGACGGTTCTGCCTTGGACCTTCTCGTCCGAGACCGTGTATTTCGACTGACAGGACTGGCAGGTGATCTTCATTGGGGGCTGGCCCGCAGGGGGGTAATGCCGGCGAGGCGTCGCGTAAAGTTTACCTTGATGCCGCGCCGGTGGCTCGCTCTCTGACGTGCCAGTCGCGCGTCTGATCTCGCAGCTCCGCTTTACGATAGCCGAGGTCGTCATCCCTTCGTAAAGCACAAAGGAACGAAGCCGCTGATGGAACCGTTGTCGGGGTGCGTCACACGGGCGCGCAGGCCGGCGCCTGGAGTGCGACCGGTCACGTCGCGCCCCGCGCGCCGACCTGCCAGGAAAGGCGCGGGGCGCGCGCGCCGCGGAGGGCCGGTCACGCGCGGCGGCGGAGGGCGATGCGCGCCGTTCAGGCGTCGCCGCGCGCGGAACCGAGCTCTTCCAGGCTGGGCTCGTCGGTCACGACCGGCACGTCGTCGACCGGATCGTGGGGCTCGGCGGTCTCGCTCGGCCCCGGGGCCTCGTGGCCCCCGACGTGCTCGCCGTACGCCTGCAGCTTCGAGTACAGGCCGCGGCGGCTGATCCCGAGCACGCGGGCCGCGCGCTGCTTGTTGCCGCGCACGGCCTCGAGGGTCAGCAGGATGAGCTTGCGCTCCGCGTCGGCCAGGCGCGTGCCGACCGGGAGGCGCAGCACGAGCGGGTGCTCGGCCGCCTCGCCGGCGTCCCGCGGCGGCTCCGCGTCGGGGATGCTGCCTTCCTGAGGCCTCCGCGGCAGCGAGGCGGGGCCCACGGAGGGCGGCGGCGGCGCGACGACGTGCGATGGCGCAGGGTCGGACGGGACCGCCATGTCCGCGGGGTGGACGATCGGCACCGAGAGCGGCTCGGCCGGCTCGAGAGGGACGACCGGCGCCGCGGTCCGCTGGGACGCGACGCTGTCATGGGCGCGCCGGCCGGAGCGCCGCTCGATCCGGCCCTGGCCGAGCTGGACGTCGTTGGCCGACACCATCTCGCTCGAGGCGAAGAGCGCGGTCTGCTCGATGACGTTGCGCAGCTCGCGGACGTTGCCCGGCCAGTCGTGCTCCGTCAGCCGCTCGACGGCGGCGTCCGTGAGCCGGCGCGCCGGGGTGCCGTAGCGCTTCGCGAACTTGAGCAGGAAGCGCTCGGCGATGGGCAGGATGTCCTCCCGGCGCTCGCGCAGCGGGGGCAGCGTCACCGTGAACACGTTGAGCCGGTAGTAGAGATCCTCGCGGAAGACGCAGTCGTCGACGAGATCGAGCAGATCCTTGTTCGTGGCGGCGACGACGCGGACGTCGGCCTCGATCTCCTTGCGGCCGCCGACGCGGGTGAAGCGGTAGGTCTCGAGCACGCGGAGCAGGCTGACCTGCACCGCAGCGTCCATCGTGCCCACCTCGTCGAGGAAGACGGTGCCGCCGGCCGCCGCCTCGAACTTGCCCTCCGCGGCCGCGAACGCGCCGGTGAACGAGCCCTTCTCGTGGCCGAAGAGCTCGCTGCCGATGAGCTCGCGCGGGATGGCGCCTGTGTGCACCGGGACGAACGGGCCGGCGCGGCGGCGGCTCCGGTTGTGGATGGCGCGCGCGACGAGCTCCTTGCCGGTGCCGCTCTCGCCCACGATCAGCACGGGCGCCATCGTCGCGGCGACGCGCTCGATGCGGGTGAAGACCTCCCGCATCCGGGCCGAGCCGCCGATCATCCCCTCGAACACGAGCTGCCCGTGGAGGGGATCGTCGTCCTCGCCCTCGACGAACTCGCGGGCCGGACCGTCGAAGAGCAACTGGCGCACGAGCAGTACGAGGCGCGCTGGGTCGAGCGGCTTCTGGAGGTAGTCGGCCGCGCCGAGCTTGAGCGCGTCGACGGCGCTCGTGATCGACGCGGCGCCGGTGACCATGACGACGGCGGGCGGCGGCGTCTTCGGCTCGGGCCCATCGAGCTCGCCCGGGGAGAGCCGGCGCATCAGATCGACGCCCGTCATCCCTGGCAGGTTGAGGTCCGTGACGAGCACGTCGGCCGGGGTCCGCTGATGGATCTCGAGCGCTTGCTCGCCGCTCGAGGCGACGACGACGTCGAGCCCTTCATGGCGCAGCACCGCCTCGAGGATGGCCGCCTGGTCGGGCTCGTCCTCGACCAGCAGCACACGGCCGTGCTGGTTGTGGCTCCGATGCGGCGAGCGCGCTTGTCCGCGCGGAATTGCAGCAGATACTGCGTTCGGTCCCAAAGCTTCCCTCCCAGCTCGGCGGACGGACGGCTCGGCCCCGTGCGATATGAAACGTGCCGCTGAATGTGTACCCTGCGAGGGCTTCACATCAACTCGGGAGTTGCCTACTTCTCGGTGCAAGCCCCCCTCACATGCCGTCCGTGACATGCCGTCCATGCGCAACGGATGCGACGCCCCCGGGTCGCTGCCCCCTGTGGTGACACGCCAGCGCGTGCATCACCAGCGCTCGATGATGCCGCATGCGATGCGATCGGCCAGCGCCATGCACGTAAGCATCGGGTTCACGGCGGGACTTCCAGGAAAGACGCTCGTGTCGGCGACGTAAACGTTCTCCAGATCGTGGCAGCGCCCCTCTTCGTCGACGACGCCGTCCCGAGGGTTCCTCGACATCCGCGCCGAGCCGAAGGCGTGGTTCGCCGCGGTGATCGTGTCGCGCCCGTCGAGCCGCTTGCTCTTCAGGATCTCGGCTTCTGCCGGCGACGTCAGCTCGTCGGGGATGCCGTGCAGCCCGGGCAGGATCGACGCAGCGCCCGCCGCCCAGCAGATGTCCGACAGGATCCCCAGGCCGCGCTGGATCTTCTCGACGTCGCGCGGCGCGTAGTCGAACCGCACATCGGGATCCCACGAGCCGCGCTTCGGACGGACCGTCCCCCGCGACTGCTCGGCCGCGATGATCACATCGAAGGGCGCCATGCGGTGATACGTCCGGAGGTGACGCTGGTAGTCGTGCCCGAAGCCGGGAAACCGCGCGGCGAGCACCGCGGGGGGCGACCAGAGGACCTCGAGCTTGATGCCCTGCTCGAGGAAGTGGAGCGAGTGATAGCCCTGGGTGGCGCCTTCCCACGGGTCGATGGGATCGGGGAACACCGCCATGATCGCGAGCCCCGGGTGGAGCTGCAGCTCGTTGCCGACATGGCCGCTGGAGTTGGCGGCGCCGCTGCGGAGCAGGATGAGCGGGGTCGCCATGCAGCCCGCCGCGAGCACGACGAGCTTCGCCCGGATCTCGACAGGCGCCCCCTCGCGCCACGTGAACGGCTCGATGGTGCGGCCGCGCATCCCGACCGCCCGCTTGCCGGAGAGGAGCAGGGTCTCCGCGCGCACGCTGGTGAAGACGCGCGCGCCCGCCCGGATCGCGGCGGGGACGTACGAGATGTCGGTCGACATCTTCGCGCGGTTGCGGCACCCCGTGAAGCACTCGCCCGAGCCACGGCAGCCGCGCACGTTGCGGTGGGTCGGCTCGCTCGACAGGCCCAGCGCGTCGCAGCCCCGCTTGAAGCGCAGGTTGCGCTCGCCCTGCACCTCGACGGGCGTGGGCGCGACGCCGAGCAGGCGCTCGACGCGCTCGTAGTGGGGCGACAGCGCCTCCAGCGTGATCGACGCCGTCCCTGTCCGGTCCGCCCACTTGTCGAACACCCACGCGGGCGAGCGCGCGCAGATCGCCGAGTTCACGACCGACCCGCCCCCGAGCGCGATCGCCTGCATGGTCGGGATGAGCATGCGCCCGCGCGCAGCGCGCATCCCGCCCTCGCGCAGCGTGCGCGCCAGCGACTCGCCCGCCTCCTGCCGGAAATCCTCCACCCCGAACGGCGGCCCCTCCTCCACGAGGATCACGTCGCGCCCCGCCTCGGCGAGCTCCTTGGCGACGACCGCCCCGCCCGGCCCCGACCCGACGACGAGCACCTCGCAGGACGCCCGCACCTCACCGTCGTAGTCGGCGAACACCTTCACCTGGGGGCGCGGCTCGCTGGGCGCGAGCGGCTCGACCGCGGCCCGCGCTCGGAGCGCGGCCACGGAGAGCGGGCGCCGCTCGGGGCTCGCGGGCGGGAGCGCCCCCGGCAGGCCGGGGAGCTTCATGCCGTCACCCCCGGCGCGAGCGACGGCGCGTTCACGGCGACCCCCTCGCCCGCCGGGCGCGCGGCCGCGCGGCGCTCAAAGGGCGTCGCGCAGCAGGCGACGCCGATCGCGCGGGCCACCTTCTCGTTCGCGAGGTAACCCATCGAGAGCATCGTCCGGAGCGAGAGGAACGTCACCCGCCGGAGGTAGATGCAGCTCTGCGCCATCGACGCGAGCACGGCGATGCGATCGGGCGGCGGGAGCCGCGTGAAGCGGGCGCGCCGCGGCCCGAAGACGCAGGGCGAGAGCTCGACGACGTGGAGCAGCAGCCGCAGGTAGGGCCGGAGCGGCCGCGGGGTGCGCGCAACGTAGTGCTCCACGTACTCGACCAGCCCGGCCTCGGTGCCCGAGAGCGGGATCGGTCCGCCGGCGGGAAATAGCGCGTCCGCGCAGGCAGCCACGATGGCCCGCTCCTTCACGGAGAGCGCGCGGGCGGGCGCGCCGGAGGCCCGGGCCCTGCGCGCGAGGCCGACGGCGGCGAGGGCGAGCGCCGCGAGCGCAACGACGAGAAGGATCACGGGCAGGTGCGCGACGACGTCGCTCATCATTCGACTCCTTTCCTGTCAGCGCGGGCGCCGGGCTGACCGGACGCCCCGGCGCCTCACGGACGGCGCTGCGGCCACGCGCGAGCTCGGCGGCGAGATCGACCTCCCCGGGACGCCGGCGTCCGCCCGCGGACGCCGCAGCGATCCGGGAAACGATCGCGCCTGCGACACCGTTCATCTCGCCCGAGGCCGTCATCATGGCTGCCTTGAAAGCCTAATCCGACGAGCGGAGTGCGCAATTTCGTTCGCACTGCGTCGGGGTGTTCGCACACCATCCTGTCCTGATTTACGCAGCCCGAGGTTATGGCTGTGACAATCGCGGTATGGTCGGCCCCCGATGAGCGACGAGGCCAGAAGCGCAGTGGACACGAGCGACGAGGTAGGACGCGACGAGCCGGCGGAAGACGAGGAGTCGATGGATGACGAGGAGCGCCCGACATCGCCGGCGCGCGATCTTCGGACCTGGCTCGCGGGCGCTCCCCTCCCCGCGTGGCTCCAGGTCGCGCTCGGGCTGGTCTTGCCGATGCTGGTCGCGCTCGTGGGGGCGCTGCGCGTCGCGAGCTTCACGATCGACGACGCGTACATCTCGTTCCGGTACGCGGAGAACCTCGCGAACGGCAACGGGCTCGTTTACAACGTGGGCGAGCGCGTCGAGGGCTACACGAACTTCCTCTGGACCGTGCTCCTCGCCGGCGCGGTGAAGCTCGGGGCGACGCCGCCGGCCGCGGCGAAGGTCCTCGGCGTCGCGTGCGCGTGCGGCGCGCTCGTCCCGACGTACCTCCTCTCGCGGCGGCTGCGCGCGTTCTCGAACCTCCCCTGCCTCGCGACGTGGCTGCTCGCGACGAGCATCCTCTTCTCCGGCTACGCGGTGTTCGGGCTGGAGACGCCGCTCTTCCTCCTGCTCACGCTCGCGGGGACCGAGCTCTTCCTCCGCGAGGAGGACGCCGCCGCGGCCGGCGACGCACCGCGGCTGGCGCTCACCTTGTCCTCGTTCCCCTGGTCCGGCGTGGTGTTCGCGCTCGCCGCGCTCACCCGCCCGGAGGCGCCGCTGTTCCTCGGGTTGCTCGTCATCTGGCACGTGGACCAGGCGTTCTCGCGGCGGAACCTGCTCCGCCTGCTCGCCTTCGCGCTCCCTGTCGCGGCGCACCTGCTCTGGCGGCACAGCTATTACGGCGCGTGGCTCCCGAACACGCTCGCCGCGAAGACCGGCAACTTCGCGCAGCAGCTCCAGGGCGGGAGCGACTACGTCCGCAAGTACGCGCAGCACGCCGGCGCCTTCCTGTGGCTCGGGCTCGTCTCGGTCGCGTCGTCGATCGTCCACCGGCGCCGGAGCGGCCTCGCGATCGCGTCGATCGCGCTGCTCTTCGGCGTGTACGTCGTCGTGGTGGGCGGCGACTGGATGCCGTACTTCCGGTTCCTCGCGCCCGCCGAGCCGTTCGCGTTCCTGCTCGCCGACGACGCGATCCGCGGCATCGCCGCGCGGCGCGAGCGGGCCGCGTCGCTCGCGCTCGCGGCGTTCGGCGCGATCACCATCGCGACCCGCACCGGCGAGCTCTGGCGGGCGCAGAGCAACCTCCTCGTCAACGACAAGGGGTTCTGGGACGACGCGGCCGGGCGCACGGCCGACTGGCTCGTGCAGAACGCGGAGCCCGGCCCCATCGCGATCGCGGACATCGGCTACGTCGGGTACCGCACGGGCTTCCCGATCGTCGACATGCTGGGGCTGCTCAGCCCCGAGGTCTCGAGCCTGCCGGGCGGGTACACGCACAAGGTGGGCACCGGCTACACCGACGCGCTCTTCTCCAAGAACCCGCGCTACTTCCTGATCATCGCCTCCGGGGCCGACTGCCGGAACCCCACGGTGCCTTCCTCGCGCGCGTCGTACAACGATCCGCGGTTCAAGAAGGACTACAAGCTCCGCCAGACCATCGCCCTGAAGAAGGGCGGCGCCTGGTGCATCTACGGCAAGACGTCGTACCCCTGACGGCCATCCCGCCGCGCGCTCGCCTCACCGCGCCCCCGCCTCCGCTCGCCTCACCGCGCCTCCGCCTCACCGCACGCTCACCTCACCGCGGCTCGTCGCCGCGCGCCGGCGCTTCTCCTTGCGCCTCCGCCGGGGCGGCGGTCCAGAACGCGCGCACGTCCTCGATGCGCTCCGTCCGGCGCGCGTCGGGCAAGCTGTCGAGCAGCACGCGGCCGTAGCCGCGCGTGCGCACCCGCCGGTCCAGGATCGCGACGATGCCGCGATCGGTGCGCGTGCGGATCAGCCGGCCGAAGCCCTGCTTCAGGGTGATCGCGGCCTGCGGGACGCTGTAGGCGATGAAGGGGTTGCCGCCGGACTGCTCGATCGACGCGCACCGCGCGGCGACGACGGGATCGGTCGGCACCGCGAACGGGAGCTTCTCGATGATCACGAGGCGCAGCGCCTCGCCGGGGACGTCGACCCCCTCCCAGAAGCTCATCGTCGCGACGAGCACGGCGTGCCGCTCGGCGCGGAAGCGGCGGAGCAGCGCGCCCTTCGGCGCGTCCCCCTGCACGAGCAGCGGGATCGGCTGCCGCGCCGCGCCCCCGGCCGCCCGGGCCTGCGCGGGCGCGCGGGCGAGCCGGGCGCGCAGGGCCGCGGCGAGCGCGTTCATGGCGCGGATCGACGTGCACAGGACGAACGCGCCGCCGCCGGTGATGCCGATGAGCTCGGCCATGCGATCGGCCGCGCGATCGACGAACGCCGCGTCGGTCGCCTCGGGGAGGTCGCGCGGCGTGTAGAGCAGCGCGGCGCTCGGGTAGTCGAACGGCGACGGGACCTCGAGCTCGTCGACCGGCACCGACACCTCCTCGTCGAGGCCCATCCGCGAGCGGAGGAAGCGGAACCCGGACGCGCCGGAGCCGCCCGTTGTGAGCGTGGCGCTCGTCAGCACCACGGCGCCGATCCTCTCGAAGACGTGCTCGCGCAGCATGTCCCCGAGATCGACCGGCGACGCGCCGAACGAGACGGCGCGCCCGCGCACCTCGACCCACGTGACCTGGTTGGTCGCGGGGTCGACGATCCGCGCGGCGTCGTCGCGCAGCTGCGCGGCGCGGTTGCCGACGAGCTGCACCGCCTCGCTGATCGCGTTCGCGCTCGCGTAGCTCGCGAGCGCCTCGAGGTGGTTGTCCAGGCGATGGTAGGCGCCGAGCAGCTCGCCCGACCACGCGTCCCTGGCGAGCGGGACCCGGGCGTCGCCGCGATCCGCGCTGCCCGCGGCGCCGCCGAGCGCGGCGAGCCGATCGAAGAGCGCGTCCGCGGACTCGCGCACCACGGCCGTGATCGCCGTCCCCTCGCCCCGCCCGAGGATGTGGTCGGCGAGGCCCGACGCGATGAAGGCCCGGTCCGCGTCGCGGAGCATCGAGTCGACCCGCGCGCGCGAGGCGCGGACGCCGAAGAAGCTCGTCGCGATGTCCTCGAGCTGGTGCGCCTCGTCGAAGATCACTGCGTCGTACGGGGGGAGCGCGCCGGCGCCAGCGAAGCCGCGGCGCGCACCGGCGATCTTCAGCGCGAGATCCGCGAAGAAGAGGTGGTGGTTGACGATGAGCAGGCGCGCCGCCTCGCTGTCGCGCTTCATCCGCGTGACGAAGCACTCGTCGTAGTAGTCGCACGAGGCCCCGAGCCGCGTCTCGCTCGACGACGCCACCTCCCGCCAGAGCGGATCGCCCTCCGCGAGGTAGGCGAGCTCGGCGACGTCGCCCATCTCGGTCTCCTGCGCCCACGCCTCCAGGAGCGGCAGCGAGCGCCCCGCGGTCCCGGCGCCCGCGCCGGGGCTCTGGCGGAGCTCGTTGTAGCGGCGCAGACAGAGGTAGTTGCCGAGGCCCTTCACCAGCGCCGCGCGCGGATCCAG
The DNA here is from genome assembly GCF_051519835.1 of Sorangium sp. So ce176. Classification (NCBI taxonomy): domain Bacteria; kingdom Pseudomonadati; phylum Myxococcota; order Polyangiales; family Polyangiaceae; genus Sorangium; species Sorangium sp. So ce176. The sequence goes on along the minus strand of NZ_CP150371.1, from coordinate 3,821,169 downwards.
CCGGAGGTGCTCGGCCACGAGCGGCAGGTCCTTCGTGTAGATCTGGTCCTCGAGCGCCTTCGTCGCGGTCGAGACGACGACCTTGCGGCCGCTCAGGATCGCGGGGACCAGGTAAGCGAGCGTCTTGCCCGTCCCGGTGCCCGCCTCGCAGAGGAGGATGCGGTCCTCGGCGATCGCCCGCTCGACCGCGCTCGCCATCGCGACTTGCCCCTCGCGGTCCTCGTAGCCCGGCAGGCCGCGCGCGAACGGGCCGGAGGGCCCGAGCAGGCTCGCGGCTCGGTCGAACGGCATCGTCGACCGCTTACCGCGGCAGGGCAGTCTTCTCCAGCGAGAGGGCGAACCCCACCTCGCTGACGGCGAGCTCGAGCGACGCCACCGGCTTCTCGAACTGGACCTCGCACCACGTGTCCAGCGTCCGCTCCGCGTCGCCGGGATCGCGGACCTGACGGAGCGCGGCCTCGCCCTCGGTGTAGCCGCGCGCCACGGCGGGCTCGGCCAGGCCGCGCGCCCGCTCGAAGAGCTGCTCGTCCGCCGCGCCCGGGAAGTCGTTGCGCTGCGCGCGCACAACGAACCCGACGCGCAGCGGCTCGGCGCCCACGACGATCCCCGAGTCCATGAGGAGGTTCTCCCGCACCCGCTCCGCGACGTGCACGGCGTCGCCTCGGGTGCGGTAGACCTCGAATCCGGCCTGGAGCAGGGCTTTCTTTATCTCCGCGGGTGTCGGCATCGTCCGCTGGTTCCCGGCTACCCCCATGCCAGCAGGAACATCCATCGCAAAATTGCGGGGGCCTCGTCAAGCTGACAGCGCTGCCATGGGTCTGTGGCGCTTTGGCGCGCCCGCGCATTTCTGCGCCGTCCCGTGCGGGCTACGAGCTCGACCGCGACGGCCTCGGCTCCCCCTCGTCGAGGAAGCAGACGCCCACGATCGACCCGTCCGGCTCGTCCTGGACCCACGTGATCCGGCCGGGGCGCGGGGCCCTGCCGTCGAGCCAGACCGTTAGCTCCGTACCGGGATCGAGTGAATTTTCTATCACCACCCGAAGCCCGCCGACGCTGGCGTTCAGCGTCCAGCCCGAGACCGCGCGATCCTCGGTCTCGAGGCGCACCCGCTCGCTGAGCTCACGGCGAGCGCTTCTGCGGCGGTTCGCCAGGAGCTGAGGTGGAATCTGGAGCGACGGAGGAGTGAGGGTTCTGCGTCGAATCACAGAAGAAAATTACAAGCACACGCCGTGCCCGGGAATGAGTTTCGACACCTCCCGAGTAAGTTCAGTCTGGACGGGAGGGGCGAGCTGATCAGTGGGCTTCGGCGTGGTCGGGCTTGTGGCCGGAGCCGTCGCTCGGCTCCTCGAACACGGAGACGGGCTCGAGCAGCGAGAGCTGGTCGCGCTTGATGCCCACGCCCTTGTCGGAGAAGAAGAGGTCGTTCTCCTGCAGCCGCGATCGCACGCGGGCGATGAACAGGATAGGCATGCCCGCCTGCGTGTAGCCGAGCTGCACCAGCGTGCCCTTCGGCCAGTTGCCCCCGTCGAACGTGAGCTCCTTGCGGAGCGTGTAGAACCCCTCGGCCGGGAGGCGCTGCAGCGAGTCCGCCCACGTCGTGCCCCGGAACGAGACGGCAGGGCCGTGGAAGTGCCAGCGGTTGTGGACGTTGTGATCGGGCGTCGTGACCGTCGGCAGACCGTTGTCCGAGTGGTTGTGGAAGGAGACGATGATGCCGGCAGGCACCTTGTCCTCGTTTCCGGGGAGCGGCTTTGTCGTCAGGTAGAGGCCGCAATCAGGGAGGTGTGACTTCGAGCTTGCCATGGGATGAGCCCCTAACCCCGCTCTCGACCGCCGTAAAGACACGCCGTCGACGCCGTGCTATGCCGCGCCAGGCCAAGGCGAGAGGCTGCTCGAGGAGCGAGCAGCGCGCCCCGGGAGCGAGCCCTTCGTGAACAGACTGAGCCAAATCTTCGGCGCTGCCATCGTCATCGCGATCGCCGTCGTCTTCATCGTCCAGTTTCGCCCGAACACCGGCCCCGTGCAGTCGACCGCGAGCACCTGCGCCGTCGAGGTCCGAGGGAGCTGCCTCTCCTCGATCGAGTTCAACGCCTCGAGGAACCTGCTCGCGATGCGGAGCGTCGACGAAAATCGCCTCCGGGCGATGGGGCTCCGGCGGATCACGGCGGAGGGGCTCTACGAGCGGTGGCTCCTCAACGAGGACGCGAAGCGCCTCGGGATCAGCGTCTCGGACGACGAGCTGACGGCCGAGCTCGGGACCGGCAGGGTGCGTGTCTCGCTCCCGGCGGACAAGATCCGCCAGGTCGGTTACGCGCTCAACCTCCGAGAGGACCTGATTCGCTACCTGGACGTCCGCAACCGCCAGACAAAGAAGTTCGACAACAAGCAGTACGAGCGGCAAATCCGGAACATCACGAAGATGAGCCCCACGGACTTCCGCGATTACCAGCGGAAGGAGCTCATCGCGGCGCGGATGCGCGACTTCATCCGCGCGCGGGTCCGGGTCGGCGAGAACGAGGCGTTCGAGCAGTTCTCCCGCGAGAAATCCACCCGGACGCTCAGCTACGTGCGCTTCGACCGGCGCTTCTACAGCGATCTCGTCGTGGATACCTCGGAGAAGGCGATCCAGGCCTGGGCCGACGCCAACAAGGAGGAGCTCGACAAGACGTGGGAGGGGCGCAAGGCGCAGTACCTGCCCGAGTGCCGGGTCGCCCGGGTCATCACGGCCGAGGTGAAGCCCGACGAGGCCGAGCAGGGGCCGGAGGCGGGAAAGGCCGCCGCGAAGGCGCGTATCGAGCAGGCGGTCCAGCGCCTCAAGAAGGGCGAGAGCTTCGCCGACGTGGCGCGCAGCGCCAGCGACGACCCGAGCGCGGCGCGCGGCGGCGAGCTCGGCTGCGTGACCAAGGGCCGGCTCAGCAAGCCCGTCGAGGACAAGCTCTTCGAGATGAAGGCGGGCGAGGTGTCGGACCTCGTCGAGACCGAGGACGGCTTCCAGGTGATCAAGGTCGAGCAGATCGCGAAGGACGCCGAGGCCGAGAAGATCGGCCGGCTGGAGGCGGCGCGCGATCTCTACGTGGCCCACGAGTCGGAGCGGCTCGCGGCCGAGGCCGCCAAGCAGGTGCTCGCCGCCGCCGCCGGCGGCAAGTCGCTGGAGGACGCGCTCGCCGCCTACATGGCGCAGCTCACGCCCGCGAAGGGCGCGGCCGCCGCGCCGGGCGCGAAGCCGGAGGACAAGGCCGCGAAGCAGGGCGGAGCCACGGACGCGGGCGGTACGAAGAACGACGGCCAGACCGAGCCGGGCGCGGCGCGGGCGCCCTACACGATCGCGAACCATCCGAACCGGCCCACCGTCGAGGCGAGCCTGCCGTTCAACGTGTCGGGGTCGCCCATCGCGGACGCGAGGGACAGCACCGAGCCCGCGCGCATCGCCTTCCAGCTCGACAAGCCGGGCGACCTGCCCAAGGACGTCGTGGCGCTGGAGAACGGGTATGCCGTGATCCAGCTCAAGGAGAAGACCTCCCCGAGCCAGGAGCAATGGGACAAGGACCGCGAGTTCTACACATCGGCGATGCGGGCCGCCAAGCAGAACGACGCGCTCGTCGGGTACATGCGCCGGCTGAAGTCGACCATCGGCAGCGAGGTGAAGTACGACCAGAGCCTCCTCAAGGAGGCCAGGCCGGCCGAGGACGGCTCCGGCGAGCCGGAGCTCCCGATCGACGACGAGGGGGAATGACGTCGCTCCCGCTGCGTGACGCTCGGGACGTCGTCCTCTCGAACGGCCTCAAGGTCGTGCTCGTCCCGCAACCGCAGGTGCACCGGGCGGTCGCCTCGCTCTACCTGCGCGTGGGCTCGCGGTTCGAGACCCAGCAGAACAACGGGATCTCTCACTTCCTCGAGCACATGGTGTTTCGGGGGACGTCGACGCTGCCCTCGGCGCACGCGCAGGCGCTCGCCTTCGAGCGCCTCGGTGGGACGCTCTACGCGGCGACCCACGTCGACCACGGCGTGATGAGCATCTCCGTGCCGCCGTCGAACCTGGACCCGGTGCTCGCCCTGCTCGGCGAGGTCGCCACGTCGCCCCGCTTCACCGCGATCGAGGTCGAGCGCGGCATCGTGCGCGAGGAGATCCTCGAGGACCTCGACGACGAGGGGCGCGACATCGACGCGGACAACAACGCCCGCGCGCTCATGTACGAGCGGCACCCGCTCGGCTTCACGATCACCGGGGGCATCGACGCGCTCGACCGGTTCGACGAGCCGATGCTGCGCGCGCACCACGCCCGGCACTACACGGCGGCGAACGCGGTGCTCTGCGTGGCAGGGCGGTTCGATCCGGAGGCGTGCGCGCGGGTGATCGAGCGGCACTTCGGCGCGATGCCGCGCGGCGAGCAGGTGCCCGCCACGCCGCCGCCGAACGGGCAGAAGAAGCCGAGGTTCCGCTTCATCGAGAACCAGTCGAGCCAGACCGAGCTGCGGGTCGCGTTCCGGGGCGTGAGCGAGCGCGATCCGCGCGAGCCCGCCGTGGAGATGCTGCTCCGCGTGCTCGACGACGGCATGTCGACGCGGCTGTACGAGCGGATCTGCGACCGGCTGGGCCTCTGCTATGACGTGTCGGGGATGTTCGAGGCGTACGAGGACGACGGCGTCGTCGACATCGCCGCGGGCGTGCAGCACGACCGCGCGACCGTGGTGGTCCGGGAGATCTTCGCGCTGCTCCGGGAGCTCGCCGAGACCGGCCCGCGCGAGGACGAGCTGGCCAAGGCGCGGGACCGCCACCTCTGGTCGGTGGAGGCGATGCAGGACGACCCCGAGGCGACCGCGGGATTCTACGGGCTCTCCGCGCTCGCCGACATCGCTCGGACCCCGGAGGAACGGCACGAGGAGCTCGCCCGCGTCACCGTCGATGACGTGCGCAACGCCGCGCGCGCTCTGCTCCGGCCGGAGCGGCTGACCGTCGTCGCCGTGGGCCTGCTCCGCGCCTCCGAGGAGGCGAAGCTCGAGAAGGCCGTCCGCTCGTTCGGCTGACGCGCCGCCCACCGCGGCGCGCCGGGACACACGGCAGATCCAGGGAAGGTGGAATAAGCCGCGTTTCGCGCACGGCCGCCGCCTCTTCTGTCCTCAACCACGGACGGCGCTTCCCGCACCTCAGCCACGGAAGATGGCCTGCTTGTCCTCAACCACGGACGGCGTGCTCGTCGCCGGGGAGCGCGCCCGCCGAGCCTCGCGGAGCGTGGCTGCCTCGATCCCCTCGGCGCTGGCGGGCGTGGTTCCCGTCACCCCGGCAGAAGGTGGTCGGAACCACGAGTTTATATTTGCATCTATGCGCATCGACGCATATAGCTTGCCCGTGACCACCGTCATGGAGTCCCCGGCCCAGCCTGTCGAGGCGGTCGCGCGGTGCGAGCTGTACAGGCTGCTCGCCGATCCGGTGCGGGTGCGGCTCCTCGGCCTGGCTGCGGCGGAAGAGCTCGCCGTCGGCGAGCTGGCCGAGCTGCTCCGCGAGGGGCAGCCGAAGATCTCGCGCCACGCGGCCGCGCTCCGCGAGGCGGGCATCCTGCTCGCGCGGCGTCAGGGCACGTGGACGCTGCTCCGCCTCGACCCGCGCGCCACGACCGACCCGGTGGTCGACGACGCCGTGCGCGCGGGCCAGCGCGCGTGCGCGGCGGACGGCACGCTCGCGCGCATCGAGGAGGTGCTCGCCGCGCGCGACGCCGAGACCCGCGAGTTCTTCGCGCGCGGCGGGCGCCCGCTCCGCTCGGGGCCGCCGTCCGAGCTCGCCGCTTACCTCGCCGCGCTCGCGCCGCTCCTGCCCCACCGCCGGCTGGCGGTCGATGCGGGCACCGGCGACGGGGCGCTGCTCGAGGTGCTGTCTCCCGTCTTCGACCGCGTTGTCGCGCTCGATCGCGCGAGCGCCCAGCTCCAGCTCGCGGCAGAGCGTATGCGGCGGCGCAGCCTCGAGAATGTCGAGCTCGTGTGCGGCGAGATCGACGGATCCGAGGTGATCCGCGCCGTGGCCCGCGCGCTCGGGGGCGATCCGCCCGAGGCCGGCGAGCCCCTCTCCGGCGGCGCCGATGTGGTGTTCGCGGCCCGCGTGCTGCACCACGCGCCGCAGCCGGCGAGGGCCATGCGCGCGCTCGTCGAGCTCGCGCGGCCGGCCGCGCCCCCCCACGGGGACGACGCCCTGCGGGCCCGCGGCGGCGCGGTGTGCGTGCTCGATTACGAGGCGCACAACGATCCGACGCTGCGGGAGCAAGAGGCGGACATCTGGCTCGGCTTCACGCCGGCCGACCTCAGGCGCCTCGCCGAGGAGGCCGGGCTCTGCGGCATCGAGATCCGGCGGCTGCCGTCCGCCTGGCAGGGAGAAGGCCCGGATCGACACCTGGTTTGGCAGCTACTCGTCGGCTGGCGCGGCGCGCGCACCGGCGCATTCACGGGATAACGACAAGGGGACATCATGACTGCTGAGAAGAAGCTCTCGTACAAGGTCGCCGACATCACGCTCGCAGACTGGGGCCGCAAGGAGATCCGCATCGCCGAGAAGGAGATGCCCGGGCTGATGGCGCTCCGCGCCGAGTACGGCCCGACGCAGCCGCTCAAGGGCACGCGCATCGCCGGCTGCCTCCACATGACGATCCAGACCGCGGTGCTGATCGAGACGCTGGTGGCCCTCGGCGCCGAGGTCACCTGGTCGAGCTGCAACATCTACTCGACGCAGGACCACGCGGCGGCGGCGATCGCGGCGGCCGGCATCCCGGTCTTCGCCTGGAAGGGCGAGACGATCGAGGAGTACGACTGGTGCATCGAGCAGCAGCTCTATGCCTTCAAGGGCGGCAAGGGGCCCAACATGATCCTCGACGACGGCGGCGATCTCACGATCATCGCCCACGAGAAGCACCCGGATCTCTTCACCGGCAACGACCCGATCCGCGGGCTGTCGGAGGAGACGACGACGGGCGTGCACCGGCTCTACGAGATGCACCGCGCGGGCAAGCTCAAGGTGCCCGCGATCAACGTCAACGACTCGGTGACGAAGAGCAAGTTCGACAACCTCTACGGCTGCCGCGAGTCGCTAGGCGACGGCATCAAGCGCGCCACGGACGTGATGTTCGCCGGCAAGGTCGCCGTCGTGTGCGGCTACGGCGACGTCGGCAAGGGGTGCGCGCAGTCGCTGCGCGGCCTCGGCGCGCGCGTGATCATCACCGAGATCGACCCGATCTGCGCGCTGCAGGCGGCGATGGAGGGCTACGAGGTGAAGCGCCTCGAGACCGTCGCCCCGATCGCCGACATCTTCGTCACGGCGACCGGCTGCGCCGACGTGGTCCGGGCCGAGCACATGCTCGCGATGAAGGACGAGGCGATCCTCTGCAACATCGGCCACTTCGACTCCGAGATCCAGATCGCGTGGCTCGAGAAGAACCCCGAGATCAAGGAGGAGAACATCAAGCCGCAGGTCGACCACTTCATCTTCCCGGACGGCAAGCGGCTGATCGTCCTCGCGCGCGGCCGGCTCGTGAACCTCGGTTGCGCCACCGGCCACCCGTCGTTCGTGATGTCGACCTCGTTCTCGAACCAGGTGCTCGCGCAGATCGCCCTGTGGACGGAGAAGTACACGGTCGGCGTCCATCTGCTGCCGAAGAAGCTCGACGAGAAGGTCGCTGCGCTCCACCTGCCGAAGCTCGGGGTCGAGTTGACGCAGCTCACGCAGGAGCAGGCGAAGTACCTGGGCATCCCCGCCGAGGGCCCCTTCAAGGCCGAGAACTACCGCTACTGAGCGGCGGGCTTTCGGCGCCTCCGCCGCTGGGGTAGGCGGCCGATCGATGGATCCTCGCCACAGCAAGGCAGAAGCCCAGCGCTACCTCGACACCTACGCCGCCACCTGCGGCGAGGATCTCGCCCTCCGCGTCTACACCTCCCGCCTGCTCGGCGCCGATCCGTCGCTCGTCCTCCACGGCGGGGGCAACACCAGCGTCAAGAGCACGGCCGTCGACCTGCTCGGCGACCGCGTCGACGTGCTCTTCATCAAGGGCAGCGGGTGGGATCTCGCGACGATCGAGCCGCGCGGCTTCCCGGCGTGCCGCCTCGCGCCGCTCCAGCGCGCGTGCGAGCTCGAGGCGATGACCGACGAGCAGATGGTCGCGCTCCTCCGCGGCCAGATGCTGGATCCATCGAGCCCGACGCCGTCGGTCGAGGCGCTGCTGCACGCGATCATCCCCGCGAAGTTCGTCGATCACACGCACGCGGACGCCGTGCTGTCGGTCATCGATCTGCGCGGCTCGGCCGAGGTCGTCCGGGCGATCTACGGCGACGACGCGCTCTTCGTGCCCTACGTGATGCCGGGCTTCGCGCTCGCGCGCCGCGTCGCCGAGCTCATCCGGGCGCGCCTCGAGCAGGGGTCGCTCCCGTCCTTGATGATCCTCGACAAGCACGGCGTCTTCACGTGGGGAGAGACAGCCGAGGAGAGCTACACGCGCATGATCGACGCGGTCACCCGCGCCGAGCGCTACATCGTCCAGCGCAGCGCGATCGCCTCGCACCCCACCGTGTCGGCGCCGGACCCGGACATCCGGGCCGCCATCGGTCCGGTCGTCCGGGGCGCGCTCGCCCGCGCCTCGGGCCGCCCGTGGGTCTGCACGCTCCGCACCAGCCTGGAGCTGATCTCGTTCTGCGAGCGCGACGACCTCGCCCGCGTCTCGCAGATCGGCTGCGCGACCCCGGATCACGTCATCCGCACCAAGGCGCGGCCGCTCGTGGTCGACGGCCACGCCGTCGCCGACGTGGGGCGCCTCCGCGCGGCCGTCGACAAGGGCATCGCGAAGTACGTGGCCGAGTACCACGAGTACTTCCGCCGCTCCTGCGCGGCGCGCGGCGTGAGGCGCGACGAGCTCGATCCGTTCCCGCGGGTGCTGCTGTTCCCGGGGGTCGGCGCGCTGTGCGTCGGCGGCTCGCGCGCCGAGGCCGAGATCGTCGCGGACGTCTACGAGCACACCGTCTCCGTGATCGAGGCCGCCGAGGCGCTCCGGGGGTACGAGCCGGTCCCCGAGCTCGACCTGTTCGACATGGAGTACTGGAGCCTCGAGCAGGCGAAGCTGAAGCTCGGGACCGGCCAGAAGGGCCCGCTCGATCGGCGCATCGCGCTGATCACGGGCGCCGCGTCGGGGATCGGCCACGCGACAGCGGCGGCGTTCCTCGCCGCGGGGGCGCACGTGGCGCTGCTCGATCGCGACGAGGAGCCGCTCGAGAAGGCCGCCGCCGAGCTCGACGCGCGCCACCGCGGCCGCTGCATCAAGATCGCGTGCGACGTGCGCAGCGAGGCGAGCGTGAACCGGGCGTTCGCGCAGGCCGCGGCGCACTTCGGCGGCGTCGACGTGATCGTCTCGAACGCCGGGCGCGCGTTCTCGGGGTCCCTCCACACGTCGGAGGGGCACGAGGCGCTGTGCGCCTCGCTCGAGCTGAACCTGCTCGGCCACCAGAACGTCGCCCGCGCGGCGGCGCGGGTGCTGCTCGCCCAGGACGCGGGCGGCGCGCTGCTGTTCAACGCGTCGAAGAGCGCGTTCAACCAGGGGCCCGCCTTCGGCCCGTACGCCGTCGCCAAGGCGGCGCTCGTGGCGCTGATGCGCCAGTACGCCGTCGACCTCGGCCCCCAGCGCATCCGGGCGAACGCCGTGAACGCCGACCGCATCCGCACCGCGCTGTTCGGCGCCGGCCTGCTGGAGGCGCGCGCGCGCGCCCGCAACGTCTCGGTCGACGACTACTTCCGCGACAACCTGCTCCGGCGCGAGACCACCGCGGCCGACGTGGCGCAGAGCTTCCTCTACCTCGCGACCGCCGAGGCCACGACCGGCTGCGTCCTGACCGTCGACGGCGGGAACGCGGCGGCGTTCCCCCGGTGAGCGGGCCGGGTCAGAGCCCCTGCGCGCTCGGGCCGCCGCTGCCCTCGCCGAGCGCGGCCTTGCCGGGCTGATCCTGCGCGTCGAGCCGGATCTTCTTCCAGTCCCCCGAGCGGAACTTCCACACCATGGTCGCGGCGAGGAGGACCACGTAGATCACGCCGGCCCCCCAGATGCCCATCAGGCCGAAGCCGAGCGTGATGCCGAGCAGCCACGCGAGCGGCACGAGGCAGGTGAAGTGGAGGATGAGCTCCACGACCATCACGAACAGCGTGTTGCCCGCGCCGAAGAGCGCCTGCGTCAGGATCATGCCGACCGCGACGAGCGGCGTGCAGATGCCCATCACCTGGAGCGGCCGGAGCGCCGCGGCCTGGACGAGCTCGCTGCTGCTGGCGAACGCGAGGATCTGCGGGGCGAAGATCGCCTCGAGCAGGCCGACGACGCCGAAGATCACGAGCCCCAGCCGGACGCTCACCCAGCCGAAGCGCGCGGCCTTGTCGCCGTCCTTCTCGCCGAGCGACTGCGCCACCAGGGTGGCCGTCGAGGTGCCGAAGGCCAGGCAGGCGGTGAACGTGAGCTTCAGGATCCCGACGATGACCGTGGTCGCCGCGCCGTAGACCGGCTCGGCGCGGCCCCCCGGGCAGAGCGGCGAGATCACGCCCGCCGGCGCGACCTGGTCGAGCTTGCTGGCGATCGCGTAGAACAGGCCGAAGCCGGTCATGATCGCGATGGTGGCGACGGCGCTCGGGATCGACAGCTTGAGGATGGACCAGGTGAGCGGGACCGAGAGCTTGCTCGCGGCGAACGGGCGGTAGACGCGCCGGTACTGCGGGAGGAGCGCGTACGCGAGCATGATCGCGAGGCCGACGTAGGTCGAGATGAAGCCCGCGATGCCCGCGCCCGCGATGCCGTACCTCGGGATGCCGAGCGCGTCGTTGCCGAAGATGAGCAGGAGGCACAGCACGATGTTCAGCGCGTTCATCGCGAGCGCCGAGACGAGGTGGATGTGCGTCTTGCCGATCCCGTCGAAGAACGCCTTCAGCGCGAACGTCGCCGCCATCGACGTCACCCCGAGCAGGCGCCAGCCGAGGTAGTCGAGCGCCGCCTGGCGCGCGTCCGGCACCTTGATGATGACCGACAGGATGTAGGGCATCGTCAGGTACCCGAGCGCCGAGAAGGCGACGCCCGCGACGAGCGCAAAGAACAGGGCGTTCGCGAGGACCGCGCCCGCGTCCTCGGGCCGCTTCTCGGCGAAGCGGCGCGCGGTGAACGCCTGCGTGCCGACCGAGATCGCGCTGAGCGAGCCGCCGAACAGCCAGAGGACGATCAGCGACGGCAGGAGCGCCGCGTGCGCGTTCGAGGACTCGGGGCACGGCAGGTGCGCGAAGAAGACGATGTCGACCTCGTTGACGATGCTCTGGGTGAGCATCGCCGCGACGGTCGGCAGCGCGAGCCTCAGGATGGCGCGATGGGGTGGGCCCGACGTGACGGCGTTCGGACCGGGCGCGGGCAGGACGATCTGAGCCATCGCAGGCTGCGCGGTATACAACGCCGCAGCGTGCGCGCGAGGGAAATGCGCCGCGAGCGGCGCAGCTTACTCGGCCTTGGCGACCCGCGACCGCCGCTTGTGACGGCGCCGCTTCGCCTCGCTGTGATCCTCGTGGCCTTCCTTGTCCCGCGTGTCAGCCTCGCCACGGGCGGGTGTCGGCGCCGCGGACTCGCGCGCCGAGGATGAGGACGATCGGTCGCGCGCCTTCGCGTCGCGCTTCGCGACCTCGCGCGAGGCGCGCTCCGCCGCGTCGCGCGCGGCGGGCTTGTCGGTTTTCGGAGCCGAGCTGCGCGTGGCCACGGCGGGCCCGCGCGGCGCAGCCTCGCCCCTGGCGGGCGGCTTCGCGGCCTCGCTCTTCGCGACGGCCGCCGGAGCGGGCGGGGCGACCGGCGCGGGCGGCGCGGCGCCCGCCCGGAGCGCGGCCACAGCGGGCGGGGCGGCGGGCGCGACAGCGAGGGCCGGAGGCGCAGCGATCCCCTGCCCCGCCGCGCCGGACGCGGCCGCGCCGGCTGCCGACGCCACCGGCGTCTCCGCGGCTGCTGCCGGTGTCTGCGTGACCGTGGCGCTCTCCGCGGTCGCCGCCGCTGCGGGCGCGACCGTCGCCGGCGCCTCCGCGCCCGCCTGTGTCTCCGCCGCCGGGGCCGCGTTCGCCGCCGGCCGGTCGTTCGCAGCGACATCGGGCCCAGCGGCCTGGGCCGCCGCCTCCTGTGGCGAAGAGCCCGCGTCGCCCGCGACATCGAGCAGCCTCGCGACAGCGGGGACGCCGGCCGCGATCTCGCGCCCCTTCCCCACGGCGAGCACGCCCGCGACCGTCATCACCGCGGCGACCGCCGCGAACCCGAGCGCGCGGCGACGGGAGCGCGCGCGGGCGGGCGCCTCCAGCGCCGTCAGGACGGCCCGGCGCATCTCTGTCGCGCTCTGGAAGCGGACGCTCGGGTGGCGCGCGAGCGCGCGCATCACAAGCTCGTCGACGAACGGCGGGATCTGCCGGGACGGCGCGCGCTCGCGGAGGCGCTCGGGGCTCCCCTTGATCTTCGCGTCGAGCAGCGAGACGAGGCTCGGCTCGACGAACGGCAGGCGCCCGGTGAGCATCTCGTAGAGGACGCAGCCGAGCGCATACAGATCGGCGCGCCCGTCGATGCGCCCCGACGCCGCCTGCTCGGGGGCCATGTACTCCGGCGTCCCCACGATCGCGATCGCGGCTCGGGCCGGCCCCTCCCCCGCGCCGGTGGCGTCGGCGACGCCGTCGGCCTCGCCGCGATCCTCGGAGAGGCACTTCGCGAGCCCGAAGTCGAGCAGCTTCAGGCCGGCGTCGGCCAGGGAGGTCGAGCCCGGGGCGCCGCTCGGGCGCGTCAGGAACAGGTTCTCGGGCTTCACGTCCCGGTGCACGAGGCCCTCCGCGTGCGCGAGCTCGAGCGCGCTCAGCACCTTGACGGCCATCGCGAGCGCGTCGCGCCAGTCGATCGCGGCCCCGCGGACGAGCACGGCGTCGAGCGTCTCGCCCTCGAGCAGGTCCATGCCGCAGAACAGGCGGCCATCCGCCGCCATGCCGAAGTCGTGGACCTTCACGAGGTGCTCGTGGGAGAGGCGCGAGAGCACGCGCGCCTCGCGGCGGAAGCGGCTCGCGACAACGTCGGTCGCGGAGTGCTCGGCGGACACGACCTTCAGCGCCACGCGGCGGCCCAGGTCGACGTGCTCCGCCTCGTAGACGGTGCTGCTCGCGCCGGTCCCGATCTCGCGCAGCAGCCGGTACCGCGTGCCCGGCAGCATGCCCTCGTCGCCGCGCTCGGCGGAGGCCATCGCCTCCGCGCGGGGGCTCACCGGCGTCACGGCCGTGGCGCGGTGCGCCTTGGCGGCGGCGACGAGGCTCGCGAACTCGCTGCGCGAGCGCCCCGGCTCGCCCGGGAAGAGCCGCTGCATCAGGTGCGCGGCCCGCGCGCGCACGCCGCGCTCGCCGCCGGGCAAGGCGACCGCCGCCCCGAGGAGCGCGGCGAGATCGCGCGCGGCGGCGCGGCTCGACGGGTACCGCGCGTCCCTGTCGAAGGCGGTGAGCCGCGCGATCACGGCGTCGAGCGCCGGCGGCGCCTCGAGCCCCACGGCGATGGGCGGCGGGTCGTTCTGGTTGCGCGCGACAGCGGCCATGTGCGTCTGCGCGTCGCCCTGGAGGAAGCGCCGCCCGGCGCAGAGCTCCCAGAGCATGATCCCGAGCGCGTAGAGGTCGACCCGCGCGTCGCCCGGGTCGCCGTTGGCGACCTCCGGCGCGACGTAGCCCGGCTTCGCGAACACGACGCCCGCGACCGTGTGGCAACGCCGGTTCTGCCCGCGCGCGGTGCCGAAATCGATGATCTTCACGTCGCCGGAGAACCCGAGCATCACGTTCTGGGGCGACAGGTCGCGGTGCACGATGCTGAGCGCGCCGCCCGACGGGTCCCTGCGCTCGTGCACGTGCGCGAGCGCCTCCGCGATCATCGTCGCGATCGCGACCGCCTCCGCCCAGTCGAACCGGTGCCCGAGCTGCACGGCGCGGGCCCGGACCTCGCCGAGGCTCCGGCCCTCGACGTGCTCGACCACGGCGTACGGCTCGCCCGTCGCGGGGTCGACGTCCGCCTCGATGACCTGCGCGACGCCGGAGTGCTGGAGCTGCGCCTGCACCCGCGCCTCGTCCAGGAAGCGCGCGATGTAGCTCGGGTCGGACGCGTGCTCGCGGCGGATGATCTTCACGACCACGGGCCGCTCGGCCCCTTCCAGGCCGGTCGTCGAGGCGAGGAACACCTCGCCCATGCCACCGCGCGCGATGCGTCGCAGGAGCACGTAGCGGCCGAGCGGCCGCGGAACGTCGTCCGCGGCGAAGCCGCTCCTGCTGGGCTCGTGCGAGGGCGGAAGAACCGGACGAGGCACGGTCACCGAGGAGTTCGCCATGGAGCGAACCTACCGGATGTAGGACAAGGTGGGCCAAATTCGGGAGGCCCGCTTCGCCAGGCCTCACAATGCGTGAAGATCCCTGGTAGGTCCGGCTCAACGCACCATTTCGACACAGGGGCTCTCCAGATTATCCACAGGGTTATCCACACCCTGTCGACAAAGTCGCGCAACGGACACAGCGTGTGGGCGGAGCATGGATCCGTCCAGGGAACCCATGAAACGCCGCGATCCCCTGTGGATCCGGGCCATTGCTCTTCCTGCGGGCCTCGGCTAATCCTTGCGAGGGATGCCCCGGCACGCTGTCCAGCGCCTGATGATCTTGCTGACGTTCGCGTTGGCGATGGTCATCCCGCTGCGTGCGGGCGCCGCGATCGTTCCGGTCTGCGAGGAGGACCGGATGACGCTCGTCGCTCCGCCGGACGAGCCGTCGTGCACCATCCTGACCAGCGTGAACGACGCGACGGGTGAGACGAGGGACGCGCCGATCTGCGATCCCCGCGGCGCCTCCTCGGTCGCCCCGCCCCGCACCCTGCCTGTCGCCGACGATCGGATCGACGCGGCCCCCGGGTGCGACGGTGGCGATCCGTCGCCGAGCGTCGGGCCGAGCTCGCGCCACCCCGTGCCCGCGGGCGAGCTCTCCAGCGCCCCGCAGCCGGCGCTGCTCGTTCCGGAGTTCGTCCTTCCTGCCCCGTTCGCGCCCGCGGCGAGCTTCTCGTTCATGGCGACGGCCGGGGGCCCGCGCTCCGGCGTCGAGCAGGGCGTCTACCACCCGCCTCGATGAGGCGCGCTCGCCGGCGGGCCGCGGTCGATCGCGCCGCGCGGTCTCTCGGAGGCCGCGGATCGGATCGCGATCTCGGCGCCGCCGCGAGATCCGGAGCGTTGCCGGTCTGACCCGAGCCCGAAGGCGCTCGTCCGGGCCCACGTCGCGCAGGCGCGCCCCTCCACGGGCGACGCGCCCCTCGCGGCCGGAGCCGGGCGCTGACGCCAGCGCGACGGGTCGAGAGCGGTCCCGGCGCTCCGCCAGGGGCTGACGCCGCGCGCACGCGGCGGCGGCTCCTTCGGCCCTGGGTGGCTCGCCATCCAGGGAGTTCGATTGGCCATCTTGTCGCGGGCGCGCCACCTGGTGTCGCGCCCGCGTTGAAGGAGGGGCCCGCTTGGCGGGCCTCACCAACGTTGAGAGAGGAAATCATTCATGAACAAGGGAACAGCCATCGTCGGCTTTCTTCTCTGCTTCATCGCAGGGATGGGGCTGATGTGGAGCATCGATCGGAGCGCCGGCTCGCGCGGGCATGAGATCGCGTCGGCCGTGGACGACGGGCAGCCGTGGAGCGACGAGGACGCGGCGATCCCGGTCTCGTCGAAGGACCCGATGTGGGGCTCGCGGACGGCGCCGGTCACCATGGTCGTCTTCAGCGACTTCGAGTGTCCGTTCTGCACCAGGGTCGAGACCACGATCAACCAGATCAAGGAGAAGTACGGCCCCGAGAAGCTGCGGATCATCTGGAAGAACAACCCGCTCCCCTTCCACAAGAACGCGCGCCCGGCGGCGCTCGCGGCCGAGACCGTGTTCCGCCTCGGCGGGTCGAAGGCGTTCTGGAAGTTCCACGAGCTCGCCTTCCAGAACCAGAAGGCCCTCACGCCCGCCAACTTCGAGGCGTGGGCCGCCGAGGCCGGCGTCGACAAGGCGAAGTTCAAGGCGGCGTACGATCGGCAGGAGTACATGGCCAAGATCGACGCCGACATGGCCGTCGGCAAGTCGTCCGGCGTCACCGGCACGCCTGCCTCGATCATCAACGGCGTGTTCCTGAGCGGCGCTCAGCCGATCGACAAGTTCACCGCCGTCATCGACGAGCAGCTCAAGGCCGCGCAGGCGGCGGTCGCCTCGGGCACCAAGCCTGACAAGGTGTACGCCAAGCTCGCCGCGGAGAACAAGGCGAAGGCGCCGCCCAAGCAGGACCGCGAGCGCCCGCAGGAGGACGACAAGACCGTCTGGAAGGTGCCCGTCGGCGACGCGCCCGCCAAGGGCCCGGCGACCGCGCTGGTCACCATCGTCGAGTGGTCCGATTTCCAGTGCCCCTTCTGCAGCAAGGTCGTCCCGACCATCGACGAGCTCCTCACGACCTACGGGGACAAGGTCCGGTTCGTCTGGAAGAACAACCCGCTCCCGTTCCATCAGCGCGCCGAGCCCGCGGCCGAGCTCGCCATGGAGGCCCGCGCTCAGAAGGGCGACAAGGGCTTCTGGGACGCGTACTACCTGCTCTGGAAGAACCAGCAGAAGCTCACCGACGAGGATCTGCTCGGCTACGCCAAGGAGCTCGGGCTCGACGTCGAGAAGGTGAAGGTCGCGATCACGACCAAGAAGTACGGCGCGTCCATCGCCGCCGATCAGGAGCTCGCGGACGACCTGCAGGCGTCCGGGACCCCGCACTTCTTCATCAACGGCCGCCGGCTCGTCGGCGCGCAGCCGATCGACAAGTTCAAGACGATCGTCGACGAGGAGATCAAGAAGGCCGAGGGGCTGCTCGCGAAGGGCGTCGCCGCCAAGGACCTCTACGCCGAGATCATCAAGGACGGCAAGGAGCCGCCGCCGCCCGAGCGCAAGGAGGTCACCCCGCCGGCGCCCAACAGCCCGTGGAAGGGCGGCGAGCGGGCCAAGGTCGTGATGCAGGTCTTCTCGGACTTCGAGTGCCCGTTCTGCAAGCGCGTCGAGGACACTGTCTCGCAGGTCTCGAAGACCTACGGCGACAAGCTGAAGATCGTGTGGCGCCACCGGCCGCTGCCGATGCACAAGAACGCGCCGCTCGCCTCTGAGGCCGCGCAGGAGGCCTACGCGCAGAAGGGCAACGCCGGGTTCTGGGCGTACCACGAGCTGCTCTTCAAGAACCAGGGGCAGCCGGAGGCCTTCTCGCGCGCCTCGCTCGAGAAGTACGCCGAGGAGACGGGCCTCGACATGACGAAGTTCAAGAAGGCGCTCGACACGAACACCCACAAGGCGTTCGTCGAGGCCGAGAACTCCGTCGCCGACAAGGCGGGCATCAGCGGGACGCCGGCGTTCGTCGTGAACGGCTACTTCATCAGCGGCGCGCAGCCGTTCTCGAAGTTCAAGAAGCTCATCGACAAGGCCATGAAGGAGGCCGGCGAGACCGCGCCTGCCGCCGCGAAGGTGGAAGCCCCGAGGAAGCCGGCAGGCGCCGTGCAGCCCGCCGCCGCCCCGGCCGCTCCCGCCGCCCCGAAGTGAGCCGCCTCCGCGCGGTCTGACTTCCCTCCCCCAGACCAACCCGCCCCGAGGGCGGCTCCCGTGATCCGGCGAGCCGCCCACCTTCCTGATCGACGCCGCGGTCCGATGGACGCTGCGGTGCGCGCGCGTGCTTCGTGCGGCAGGGCCGGCAGCCGCGTCGACGCGCGGCAGGGCCGCCAGCCCGCGCCCGCGCGGGCAGCGTCAGCTCGTGGAGCGGAACCTCGAGCGCCCCTCGGAGGTCCACCACGCGCGGTAGCGCTGCTGGGCGGCCTCGCGCTCCTGCCGCGGGAGGTCCTCGTAGTAGCCGAAGTACTCCCTGGTGATGCCCTTCAGCTCGTCGATCGCCGCGCGGCGGATCGCGGGCTTGTCGTGCGTGAGCGCGTCGATGATCCACTCGACGCGGTGGCGCTCGCCGTTCCTCGACCACCACGACGCCCACCTGCGCGCGTCGCGGCCGAGATCGTCCCGCGTGATCACGACCAGCGCCCGGGCCGCGGCCTCGACGATCGCCTCGTGAGGATCGGTGAGCGCGCTGATCAGCGCGGGCACGGCGGACCCGGCGCGGATCTCCGCCGTCGTGTCGATGGCGGTCAGCCGCCGCGTCGGCGATTCCTCGCGGTCGCGCGCGATGTGCTCGATCCCCTGCAGGATCGGGCCGCCCGCGGGCGGCGCCGCGATCAGCAAGGAGGCCGACCGGACCGCGATCCGGCGGACGGCCAGGTTGTCGTCGAAGAGCCGAGGGAGCAGCGCGTTGGCGGCCTCCGGGTACGGGAGCTCGCCGAGCACGTGCGTGGCCCAGAAGCGCACCTCGGGATCGGGCGAGGCGCTCCGCACGGTCATGAAGGGGAGCGCCGGGCGCCGGATCGCCACGATCAGCTCGAGCAGCGGTCCGCACTGCGAGGCGGGCGGCGCGGCGGCGACGCCCGCGGCGCCGTCGGGGCCGGCGAGCTGCTCACGGAAGCGCTGGCGATCGACCCGGAGCGGGCCGGGGAAGCGCGCGGCGACGACCGAGACCGCCGTCTCACCGTGGCGCACGAGCTCGGCGAACGCCCGCGCGCCCGCCTCGCCGCCCGCGAGGAAGTGCTGCAGGAGCGAGGTGTACTCCGCGCGCAGATCGCCTGCCGGAGAGGGCGAGGCCGCGGCGCGCCGCTCGGACGGGGGCCGCGGGTACGCGACGGAGCCCTCGACGGAGACGGGCGTGCGACGCCGCGAGGCGGAGCGACCCGCGGCCGGCGGCGGCCCGGGCTCGCGGTGCTCCTCGCCGCCGGGCATGATCGAGCTGTCGAGCATCCACGGAGGGCGTGAGTACCGCCTCGTCCGCGCGTCCTCAGGCTCGCTGAGATCCTCCGACGGCGACGGCGACGGCGACGGCGCGGTCGGGATCTCGAGGTCGGGGATCTCGTCGATGACCGCCGGCGGCGCGGGCGCCGTGACGGCGGGCATCATCGGCGCCGTCACGGCGGGCATCATCGGCGCCGTCACGGCGGTGCCCGACACGACGTCGGCGCCGGCCTCGCGGCCCAGGCGGAACTGCGGCTCGACCGGGCGGCTCGGTGCGTGCGGCATCGGTGCCGGCGGGATGGTCGAGCTGAACGCCATCGCGTGCGCGGGCCCCTCGTCCGGCTGCACGGGATCGGCCTCCACGCCGGTGCCGCGGAGCCCGAACGCCCTCGCGACAGCGTCGATCCCCGAGCCGCCGTCCTCCGTGGACCAGCCGCCCTGCGGCGGCGCGCCCTGCGGCTCGACGTCCGCGCCGTCGGCGCGCCGCGGCTCCCCCGGGCCGGGAGCTGCATGCAGGTCGGGCCAGGCGGCCCCCGCATCTGCGACGGGCGAGCCGTGCGTCTCGGCGCGGACCATGTTGCTCAGCTCGAGGAGCGCGGCGCGGGTGCGCATGGAGAGCGGTCCCTCCGCGGCGTGCTCGTCGGTGGGCGCGGCCGCTTCGTGCGGCGGCGCGGCGGCCGGCTGCGGCGGCGACGATGCCCGGTGCGGCGGCGCGGCGGCCGGCTGCGGCGGCGACGATGCCCGGTGCAGCGGCACGGCGGAGTCACGGGCCGCCGGGCTGTCGCTCTGCTGGGTCGCGCCGCTCCGGTTCAGCTTCTTCCGCAGGATCAGCCGCTCCAGCACCGTCGCGGCGATCCCGGCGAGCGCGATGAGATCGCCGATGCTGGCGAGCTCGACCGAGGTGGCGCCGTCGTCGCCATAGATGAGCGCGACGACGCGGCCGCGCACGACGACCGGAACGACGGCCACGGCGGCCGCGTGGCCCTTCCGGCCGAGCTCGCGCTGGAGCTCGGCGTCGGGGGCGCTGCCGGCGAGGACGGTGACGAGCGGCGCGCGGAGCGAGCGCGCCCTCGCGAGGACGCTCGGACGATCGAAGGGCACCGCGATCGTCGCGACGCGCTCGCGCTCTGCGCCCGGGCCTGCGGCGTTGCGGCCCTCGGCGCGCTCACCGTGCACCGTGAACAGGACCGTGTACTCGAAGTACTGCTGCGCGAAGTCGAAGAGGACCGCGAGCACCGCCTCGCTCGCGTCGACCGCAGCGAGCTCCTGCTCGGCCATGGCCAGCGTGAACGGGCCCTTCCGCCGCTGCGCAGCGGGCGCGGACCGGCCCGCTGCGCGTATGGGGACCTCCACCGGCGGCGCGCTGGA
Organism: Sorangium sp. So ce176; assembly: GCF_051519835.1. NCBI lineage: Bacteria > Pseudomonadati > Myxococcota > Polyangiales > Polyangiaceae > Sorangium > Sorangium sp. So ce176. Next base: position 3,800,924 of record NZ_CP150371.1, on the reverse strand, counting down.
CGAGCGATCGCGCCGCTCGGCGGCAGGCGCCATGGCGGCGGGCGCTGCAGCAGCGTGCGCCACGGCGGCAGGTGCCAGCGCCGCGGGCGCCGCCGCCGCAGGAACCAGCGCCGCGGGCAGCAAGGCGGCAGGCGCAACAGGAGCCGCTCCGCCGGGCTGGCGCTGGAGCGAGGCGGCCGCTGGCGGCACCGTGTCTTGCTGAGCGCGATGCGCGGCCGACGCCCGCTTCAGCCAGCCAGTCAGCAGGTGATTGCCCCGCGTCGGCGGACGCGCCCCGGACGGCGCTGGCACATGCGGCGCCGGCGATACAGCCGGCGCCACGGGCGTTGCCGCCGGCGGCTCCGCCAACGCCACGACCGGCGCGGCGTGCACCGCTTCCGACGCGGCGAACGACGCCAGCCGCGGCGCGAGCTCCTCGGAGCGCGGCGTCGGCTCTGCGGGCTCGATCGCGGGCTCTTCACGCGACGGAGCGGCGCGGTCCGGATGCTCGGGCTCCTCGCCCGGGCCTCCCGTGGCGCTCTCGTCCCTGGCTGCAGCCGCGATCGCTCGATCGCGCTGCGGCGCGACCTCGGTCGCGCGTGACGCGGGCGCCTCGACCCGGAGCGTGCGTGGCTCGAGATAGCGGAACGAAGGCAGGTCGAGCGGGTATTCGGCGACGACGGTCGGCTCGTCATCCAGCTCGTGGAGCGGCGGCTTCCTCGGCGTGGGCACGGCCTCGCTGAGCACGGCCTCCGCGCTCACCGTCTCCTCGTCATAGATCGAGGTCAGCGCCTCCACGGTCGGGGCATCGTCGATGCTGTGCCGCTTCTGTTCCTGCGTCTCGGCCGCCTCCGCACGGTCGTCGACCGCGGCGGGCGCGGCCGCATCGACGGGCGCGGCCGCATCGACGGGCGCGGCCGCATCGACGGGCGCGGCCGCATCGACGGGCGCGCGCGGGGCTGCACCGACGCCGGAAGGCAGCGTCGCGTCGTCTGCGGCCGGCGTTGCCTCCTGCGCACCAGCAGGCGCCGCCGCCGCGCCCCCGGCGGGCGACGACGCATCGACGCTGGCGGCCGACGCCGTCTCGCTCCCGGCGGGAGAGGCTGGCGGCGGAGGCGCTCTGGGCGGGAGCGCTGCGGCCGCCGCAGCGCTGCTCTCGACCGCCTCCGTCAGGCTCGGCTCGGCGCGCGCGTCGAGCTGCTTCACGAGCCGCGACATGCGCCGATCGAGGGCGATCCCGTGGTGCTCGGCGAACGCCTGGCGGATGCGCACGAGCGGCGCGGCGAGCTGACGCAGGCTGACCCCCAGCGTGACGCTCAGCTTCTCCGCCACCGCCGGCGCGAGAGGCTCGGCCGTGGCGATGACCAGCGTCGCCTCGGGCTGCGGTGCCCCCATCGCCGCGGCCTCGAGATCCATGCGCACATCGAGCGGGAACACGCTGTGCTCGACCGCGAGATCGACCGGCACGACCCGGAGCACCTCGGGCGACGCGGGGCGCAGCCGGCCCACGGCGGGCGGCAGCCCGAGGCTCTCCGCGAGCAGCGCCGTGAGCTCGCGCTCGCGCACCGCGCCCAGCTCCAGCACGTTCGTGGCGAGGTCACCGCCGTGGAGCACCTGGCGAGCGATCGCCTCCTCGACCACTCGCATCGAGGTAACCCCATGCTGCACGAGGAGAGAGCTCAGCGTCGGCATCGAGGCGCATTCATCCGTGTGCGGTGGAAGATGGAGCACGCTCGCGACGTGCAACCGAGTCCATCCTAGACGAAGTCTTCATCGGACACGATCCGCGCGTTGGGGGCCCTGAAAGACCTCGTCTTGCCATCGTCGCCGCCGACCGTGTGGCGATGGCCTCGCGTCTCACGCAGGCTCCGGGTGAGCGTTCCCTTCAACGCCGCCGAGGGTACACGTGAAGCGCAGCCCGGTCGCAGCATAGACCGCGCCCGACGCCGATGCGCCGCCATCCCGGCGCTCGGGCGAGGGCTCCACGGTCAGCCCGCCCCCGTGCGCGTCGAGGATGCCTCGCGCGATCGCGAGCCCGAGCCCGAGCCGCTCGCGGCGGCGCGGCGCGACAGGGTCGGCGGGGATCGCCGCCCGCTCGCCGAACGGATCGAGCAAGCGAGCGAGCGGCTCCGGCGCGACAGGGCCCGCCTCGTCGACGACCGTCACCACCGGCCCGACGTCGGCGATCGCGACGCGGACCCGGATCGGCCGGTCGCGCGACCGCAGGATGGCGAAGCCGAGCACGTACTCGAGCGCCACCCTGAGCAGCTCTGGATCCCCCTCCAGCGTGGCGTCGCCCTCGGGCTCAGCGTCGAAGGAGATGCCCACGCCGCGAGCGGCTGCCGCCCCCTCGAGGTGCGCGGCCGCCCGGCGGACGAGCTCGACAGCGTCATACCGGGCGATCGCCATCGGACGGCTCGCGTCCGCGCGGAGCCAGATGGAGTTGTCGAACTCGTCGAGCAGCCGCTTCAGCCGCTCGCCTGCGCCTCGCACGCGCTCCAGCATGTCGCGCGGCCCTGCGCCGAGGTCCTTCTGGTAACGCAAAAGATAATGGACCCCCGCGAGCATGGTCGCCAGCTCACCCCGCAGGTCGTGGCCAACGCGCGCGAAGAACTCGTCATTCATCCACATAAACGCCTGCTCCGAATATGCAGCAGCGCGGAGCTTGAGCATCAGACGAGCAAGCCAACTGTCGTCGGGCCCACCCCGAAACGGCGGTCGCCGGCCAGCGAGGACGAACCGCGCAGAGCCCCCACCTGCGCTGGACAGTTGATGGTTGCGGATAAGCGACCTGGGCACAAGGTGTACCCTGGGTCCAGGTTCCGCCTCTACCATCGTGGGGGGACCTTTCCAGAAACGCCGGCGGAAGTCGTTGCTCTCCCGGCCGCGCATCCAAGCCCGAGCACCTGGGGAGCGCTGTCAGCCGAGCCGCGAGCGGGGGAGCATGTCCGAGGCAGAGCGCAGAGAGTTCACCGAGCGGGACGAAGAGCCAGCCGACGACGACACCCAGGTGATCGAGCGGCGGCGCCGGGTCCTCATCGTGGATGATGATCCCGACTTCCTCTTCATGGCGGAGGCGGCGCTCGCCGCGCACGGCTTCCTGGTGGAGCGAGCGGCCGGTGGGCTGCGCGGCGTGTTCCTCGCGACGCAGGACGTGCCGGATGTGATCCTGTGCGACCTGCGGATGCCCGGCATCGACGGCTTCGTCGTCGCCGAGGCGCTCCGCGCCGACCCGGCGACCCAGCACGTCGCCATCTTCGCGTGCACCGGCCGGCGCGATCTCGAGGCCCGCGCCGCCCTCGACGCCTCGGCCTTCGACGGCGTGCTCGTGAAGCCGGTCGACTGGGATAGCGCCGCTCGTTTGCTCCACGAGATCATCGGATTTCGCCGACCCTACGGGCCTACCCAGGGCGAGTAGGGACTACCCTTAGACCCCCTCAGGGCAAGTGCAGGTCTATCCCTGCGCGGGAGGGGAAATGCCCGGCATCGGGCCGGCAATAAGGTATACAAACTTCGCGTGACCCGAGCGGATCGCTCCCCTAGGTGGAGTGCGTCAGGCTGGCCGAACGACGCCGGCGCCGCTCGCGATCGATCGGCCGGCGCGCTGACGAATGGAAAGGTTCACTGGGATGGAAGTGAAGTGTGACGACAACGCGTTCTCGCCGCTGGTCCTGGTCGTGGACGACTTCCAGGACAACCGGGAGATGTTCGCGGAGTACCTGTCCTTCTCCGGCTTCCGCGTCGCCGAGGCGGCGACCGGGCGGGAAGCGCTCGATCGCGCCTTCGAGCTGATCCCGGACCTCATCCTGATGGATCTGTCGCTCCCGGAGATCGACGGATGGGAGGCCACGCGCCACCTCAAGAACGACCCGCGCACGAAGCGGATCCCGATCGTGGCCCTCACCGGTCACACGCTCGCCGGGCACTCGCGCGAGGCCAAGGACGCGGGCTGCGACGCCTTCCTCACGAAGCCGTGTCTGCCGGACACGCTCGTGCTCGAGATTCGCCGCCTCCTGTCGCGAACCGAAAGCGAGGCGCGCGGAGCGCCGTCGCAGCCGGAGAGGGCGACCTGACGGGTCGATGATCCCTCGCCGAAGCACCGACGAAGTCTGCGCGGCGCACACGAACCATCGACGCCGACGAAGCTGACGTGGGACGAGGCCGACCGGCAGACGACGCCGACGAGCGAGACGGCGCGGACAACGCAAACAAAACAGGCAAGTACTGGCGAGATCCGCGAGATCCGCAAGATTCGCGAGACCAGCGAGACCGCGAAACACGCACATGCGCTCCCGCGTTGCCAGGACTTGACTGAGGCACCACCTGACTATTCCGAGCACAGTCTTTCTGGCTAACTGATCACCTGAGAGCCAAGAGGGAACAAGGATGGCGGGGGTGACCAGAAAAAAAGCCGGCAAGAACGCGACGGACGGCGCGGAATCAGCGCACGGGCGCACGCTCCGCGGGCGCGCTTCGGCGGTGCCCCTGCGCGCGCCGAAGAGGGGCTCGACGTCCGTCGCGGCGAGCGGGCCTCGCTCGGCAGGACCGGCTACCCTGCGCGCCAGGGTGCCCAGGCGATCGAAGGTGGACTCGGAGCGACACGCTTCACGGGGCGACGCGGCAGAGCGCGAGCGGCTCGAGGAGCAGTGCCAGCGGCTGGAGCGCCGCGCGGAGGCGGCCGAGCGCATGCTCCGCGAGACCGTGTCCACCATCTCTCACGACCTCAGGAACTCGCTGAGCGTCATCGTCGTGAGCGCTCGCATGCTGATGCGCTCGATCCCTCAGGACGGCCCGGGGCGGAGGCAGCTCGAGGCGATCACCCGCGCGTCCGACGAGATCAACCAGCTCGCGCAGGACCTCGTGGACGCGATGAGCATCGAGAGCGGCTCGCTGAAGATCGGCAAGGGCGCGCACGAGGTCGAGCCCATCCTCGACCGGGCGATCGAGCTCGTCGCGCCGACGGTCGCGCTGAAGCCGCTCGAGATCGCGAAGGAGATGCCGCACGACGTGCCGCCCATCGCGTGCGACCGGGATCGCATCGTCCAGGTGATCGCGAACCTGCTCGGCAACGCCCTGCGCTTCACGCCGAAGGGCGGGCGCATCACGGTGCGCGCAGAGACATCGGGCACGGACGCGCGGTTCTCGATCGCCGACACCGGCCCCGGGATCCCGTCGGAGCTGCACCCGCTGCTCTTCGCTCGCCACGCGCCGGCCCGGAGGCCCATGGGACAGGGGATGGGCCTCGCGGCGTTCGTCACGAAGGGCATCGTGGAGGCCCACGGCGGCACGATCTGGGTCGAGAGCTCGCCCGGCCACGGCAGCACGTTCTTCTTCACCATCCCGGCCGCCGGGCTCTCGGTGCGCTCCGCCGAGGCAGAGCGCGCGTAGCAGAGCGGCGGGCGCTGGACAGCCGCGCGCGCCGCCGCGGGGTGCGCGCCGTCAGGCCGGCTTGAAGGCCGAGAGCCAGCGGCGGAGGATCGCGCGACCCTCGTGCAGCTTTCGCAGCGACGCCCACTCGTTGCGCTGGTGCGCCTGGGCGTTCTCGCCCGGGCCGAAGTTCACCGCGGGCACGCCGAGCTCCGCGAAGCGGGCCACGTCGGTCCACGCCTGCTTCGGCTCGACCGCGGCGACGCCGGCCTCGCGCAGCGCCACGACGAGCGGGTGCGACGCGTGCGGCGGCGCCGAGGGGCTGAGATCGCGCCAGGCGATCTCGGCGCGGCCGGCCACGAGCGCCTCGATCGTCCGCTGCGCCTCCTGGATCGACGTCCCGGGGGGGAAGCGGTGGTTCAGGTTCATCGTGAACTCGTCGGGCACGACGTTCCGCCCGCGCCCGCCCTGCGCCATCGTCGCCGTCGTCACGGCCCGGTAGACGAAGCCGTCGATCTCGACCTCGCGCGGCGCGAGGGCGGCGAGCTCGACGAGGAACGGGCCCGCCTTGTAGATGGCGTTCTCCCCCTGCCATGGCCGCGCGCTGTGCGCCGTACGCCCCCGGAACGTCAGCCCCGCGTGGAGCGAGCCGCTCGCGCCGAGGCTCAGTTTGTTGTCGCTCGGCTCGAGGCACACCGCGAGGTCGAGCGCGCGGAGACCCGGCTCGCGCTCGATCACCAGCGCGAGCTCGTTCTCGAGGTACGGACCCTCCTCCCGGGCGTAGAACACGAGCGTCAGATCGACCCCGGCAATGTCCTTCCGCTCGCCCTCGGCGAGGTCGAGCATCAGCGCGAGGCCGGACTTCATGTCGCTCGCGCCGGGGCCGTAGAGGCGATCCCCCTCGATGCGCGGCGGCCCGTCGTGGGAGGTGCGCACCACGTCGAGGTGCCCGGCCAGCGCGATCTTCGGGCCGCCGGTGCCCTGCGTCACCTGCACCACCAGCGAGTCGCCGTGGCGGCGCACCGGCGCGGCGAGCCGGGCCCGCCCGAGCCGCTCCGCCACCTCCGAGCACAGCGCCTGCTCCTCGCCGGTGGGCGACGGGACGGAGCACAGCCAGAGCAGCGTGTCCGCGAGGGCCGCCTCGGCCGCCGCGTCCTGGTCGGGCAGCGTGTTCACACCGGCACCGCGAAGTCGCGCAGCGCCGCGTTCAGAGACACCTTGCGGTCGGTCGCCTCGCTCCGCTTGCCGATGATGAGGGCGCACGGGATCGAGAACTCCCCTGCAGGGAAGCGCTTCGGCCGCGTCCCCGGGATCACCACGCTGCGCGCCGGCACCCGGCCGCGGTGCTCGACGACCTCGGGCCCCGTGACGTCGAGGATCGCCGTCGACGCGGTGAGCACCACGCCGGCGCCGAGCACCGCCTCCTCCTCGACAACGACGCCCTCCACGACGATGACCCGGGAGCCCACGAAGACGCCGTCCTCGATGATCACCGGTCGCGCGCCGGGCGGCTCGAGCACGCCGCCGATGCCGACGCCCCCGGCGAGGTGGACCCCTCGCCCGACCTGCGCGCAGCTCCCGACCGTCGCCCAGGTGTCGACCATGGATCCCGAGCCGACCCACGCGCCGATGTTCACGTAGCCGGGCATCACGATCGCGCCCTGCTCGAGGAACGCGCCGTAGCGCACCGCCCCCGGCGGCACGACCCGCACGCCCGCCTTCTCGAGCCCCCGCTTGAGCGGGATCTTGTCGTAGAACTCGAGGGGGCCGGCCTCCATCACGCTCATGCCGCGGAGCGCGAAGTAGAGCAGGATGGCCTCCTTGATCCACGCGTGCGTCACCCACCGGTGCGGCGCGTCCTCGCCCGCGAGCGCCGCGCCCTCGCCGCCCGCCTGCGGGCTGGCGTCGCGCTCGGCGACGCGGAGCAGGCCTTGATCGAGGCACTCGATCGTGCGGAGGACCGCGGCCTCGTGCGCGGGCGAGCGCAGGAGCTCGCGGTCGCGGAACGCCGCCTCAACGAGGGACTTCAAGGATTCGTCGGTGACCATGGCGCCGCCTTTAGCACGGCCGCGCCACCACCGGCACCGCGTCAGAACGTCATCGTGACGACGCGGCCGCCGGTCCCCTCGGCGAGCTCGATGCGCGCGCGCCGCGCGACGACGCGGGCCACGGCGACGGCGCGCTCGCCGCCGTCGCGCACCACCACGTCGAGCGCGACCGACGTCGCCGCCTCGCGCGGGCTCTGCTCCGCGATGCGCACCGTCGAGCGCCCGTCCGGGAGGCGCGACACGGTGAGGTGAGGGCTCGCGACGCCGGCGGCGCTGACCATGCCGACGGCGAGCTCCATGAGCCCGCTCACCGCGCGCACGTCGCCCTCCACCTCGTTGGCGCGGCCGTCGGACGAGGCGACCGCGATGGCGAGGACGGGCCGCCCCTCGGCCGGCGAGGCGCTCCAGTTGCGGAGCACGTCGATGAGGTCGAGCGGCGTCGGCCGCAGCTCGAGGGTCGCCATCACGAGCTCGGACAGGCGCAACGAGCCGCTCAGCTCGCGGGCCGCCCGGCGGACCGACGACTCGAGCGCGAGCCGCTGCCGCGCGTCGATGCCGCGCTCGGAGCCGCCGCGCTCCCCGCGGCCGCGCGCGGGGGTGCGCCCCGGCGCGGCGCCCGCCGAGGCGCGCGACAGCTCGTCGGTGAGGCGCGCGACCTCGACGCTGGCGTGGCCGAGCGCCGCGCACGCGGCGTCGGCCGCCGCGGCGTCGCCCGTCTCGACGAAGCCGTCGCGGACCGCCGCGGAGAGGCTGTCGAGGGCCGCGAGGAGCGCCGTGCACCCCTCGCACACCTCGGGCAGCGCGAGGGCGACCCCGCGCGGCCCGACGCGGCGCGAGCCGAGCAGGTGCGCGAAGCTCTCGACGCCTGCAGCGCCGTCGCGCGCCGCGCCGAGCGCAGCCGCGAGCCGCTCGCCGAGCATCAGGCCGTCGCGCTCGGAGCGACCTCGTAACCCGCGAAGAAGTAGGCGATCTCCCGCGCCGCGGTCGACGTCTTGTCGGAGCCGTGGACCGCGTTCTCGCCCACGCTCGCCCCGAACAGCTTGCGGATCGTCCCCTCCGCCGCCTTCGCCGGGTCGGTCGCGCCGATGACCTCGCGGTACTTCGCGACCGCGTCCTCGCGCTCGAGCGCCATCACAAGGATGGGGCTGCGCGACATGAACTCCACGAGCTCGCCGAAGAAGCCGCGCCCGCGGTGCTCGGCGTAGAAGCCCTCCGCCTCCGCGCGGGTGAGGTGGATCCGCTTCATCGCTTTGACCGTGAAGCCCTCCTGCTCCAGGCGGGCGATGATCGCGCCGGCCGTGTTCTTTTCCATCGCATCAGGCTTGATGATTGAGAGGGTTCGCTCGAGGGCCATGGGCGGGCCAGTTAGGCGAAAATTCTGAGATTTGCAAGCGCCACGCGCGCCGCCGCCATCCCGTCGTTGCGGTTCGTCCGCAGCCGCGCGCCCCCGGCAGCTCCATCCGTCCGCCATCGACCCGCCCGCTCTCCCGTACGCCTCTCCTCGCTCTCTCTCTTCGCCTGCTGCTCGCTGGATTTCCGCCTCGCGGGGGCGACGCGCGGCACGCGCGATCGCCATCAAGCTGACACAATGCGCTGCTACACCCGTCGTCCATGCCGAGCCACGTGCTCATCGTCGAGGACGAGCGCGACCTTCAGCGCGTCCTTACTTATAACTTTCGTCAGGCTGGGTTTGATGTGGTCTCCGCCGGGAGCGGCGAGACAGCGCTCCGAGCGGTCAAGGAAGAGCGGTTCGATCTCGTCCTGCTCGACCTGATGCTCCCGGACATGTCGGGCACCGAGATCTGCCGCCGCCTCAAGCAGAACCCGCAGACCTCGGCGGTCCCCGTCATCATGGTCACGGCCAAGGGCGAGGAGATCGACCGGATCGTCGGCTTCGAGCTCGGGGCCGACGACTACGTGGTCAAGCCGTTCAGCGTGCGGGAGCTCATCCTGCGCGCCCGGGCGATCCTGAAGCGGTCGGAGAGCCCCACGTCAGCCCCGGAGAAGTTCGACTTCGGGATCCTGCGGGTCGATCGGGCCGCGCACCGGGCCTGGGTGCAGGAGAACGAGATCGCGCTGACGGCGCTCGAGTTCCGCCTGCTCATGATGCTCTACGATCGCCGCGGCCGCGTGCTCTCGCGCGACCTCCTGCTCGACGAGGTGTGGGGGTCGCACGTCGACGTCACCGCGCGCAACGTCGACACCCACGTGAAGCGCGTCCGCGAGAAGCTCGGGGCCGCGGGCGACTACATCGAGACCGTGCGCGGCGTCGGCTACCGGTTCCGCGCCGATCCCGAGGCCGCGTAGGGCGCCATGCGCGCGCTGCGGCGGCTCGGCGTCGGCGCGAAGCTCGTGGGGGCGACGGTGCTCGTCCTCCTCGTCGCGGGCGTCCCGATCGAGCGCCTCGCCGCGCGCGACATGGAGGCGGCGCTGGTCCCGGAGCACAGCCCGCGCGCCGCCGTCGACGCGGCCGTCTGGCGCTCGCGGCGCACCCTGCTGATCGGCATGGGCGCCGTGATCGTCGTCGCCATCTCGGTCGGCGCCGCCGCCACGTTCCTCATCACGCGCCCGATCCGGAGGCTGACCCGCTCCGCGCTCGCCATGTCCGAGGGCGACCTGTCGACGCGCGCGCCCCTGCGCGGCTCGGGCGAGCTCCGCCAGCTCGCGCGCGCGCTGAACCACCTCACGGGCGAGCTCTCCCGATCCATCGCCGAGGCCCGGACGGAGCGCGACCTGCTCGCGAGCATCCTCGACGGCATGAGCGAGGGCGTGCTCGTGCTCGATCGCGACGGGCGCATCCTCCTCGCCAACCGGGCGCTGCGCGCGATGGCCCCCCTCGGCGACGACGCGCTCGGCCGATCGGTGATCGAGGCGATCCGCAACGCGCGGCTGACCGAGGCGATCCAGCTCGCCGGCAAGCGGGACGAGCCGGTCGACGTCGAGGTCGAGCTCGGGCGGACGCTGCCCAGGCGGCTGCTCGTGCGCGTGTCGCGCAGGAAGAGCCCGGCGCGTTGCCCACGTGACGCACGTGACGCACGCGATGCGCACGACGCGCGCGGCGCGGACCACGACGGGGGCTCGACCGAGCCGGGGTTCATCGCTGTGTTCCACGACGTCACCGATCTCCGCCGGCTGGAGACGATCCGGACCGACTTCGTCGCCAACGTGTCCCACGAGCTGCGGACCCCTGTCACCGCGATCAGCACCGCCGCCGAGACGCTGCAGCTCGGCGCGCTCCAGGACCCGCACGAGGCGGCCGAGTTCGTCGACGTGATCGACCGGCACGCGAAGCGCCTGCGCCACCTCGTCGACGACCTGCTCGACCTCTCGAAGATCGAGGCGAAGAGCTTCCGCCTCTCGCTGTCGGGGCTCGACGTGGCCCCCGCCATCGAGCACGTGACGCACCTGCTCGGCGAGTCGGCGCGGCGGCGACGGATCACCGTGACGGTCGACGCCGCCGCCCTCCCGCCAGCGCGGTGCGACCGACGCGCGCTCGAGCAGGTGCTCATGAACCTGCTCGACAACGCCATCAAGTACGCCGGCGAGGGCGCCCACGTCCTGGTGAAGGCGCGGTCGGCCGACCAGCAGGTGACGATCGCGGTGGCCGACGACGGCCCCGGCATCCCGCCCCACCACCTGGGCCGCATCTTCGAGCGGTTCTACCGCGTGGACGCCGGCCGCTCGCGCGACCTCGGCGGCACGGGGCTCGGCCTCGCCATCGTCAAGCACCTGGTCGAGCTGATGAACGGCTCGATCGAGGTCGAGAGCGCCATCGGCCGCGGCACCCAGTTCACCGTCCGCCTCGCGCGCGCTGCGTGACCTTGCAACCTTGCAAAGCCGGGAAAGAGCGGTGCTCTCCGTTCCACCTCGCTGTCACGCGGCTGTCACAGAGCTCGACTACGCCTGAGGCTGCATGACTCGAACTCTGCTCACCCTCGCGATGTTGACCGTGACCGCGGCATGCGGTCGCTCCGATGCCCCGCAGGACACCGGCTCGCTCCCCGGCTCGAACAAGAGCGCCGGACCCCAGCCGACCGCCGATGGAGAGATCGCGCTGACGGGCGCGGGCGCGACGTTCCCATACCCGCTCTATACGAAGTGGATCTCCGAGTTCCAGAAGACCAACGCGAAGGTCAAGATCAACTACCAGTCGATCGGCTCCGGGGGCGGGATCCGGCAGATCACCGAGCGGACCGTCGATTTCGGCGCCACCGACGCGCCGATGACCGAGGAGCAGCTCGCGAAGGCGGCCGGCATCCTCCACCTGCCGACGTGCCTGGGCGCTGTCGTGCTGACCTACAACCTCGAGGGCATCCCGTCGGGCCTGAAGCTCACGCCGGACGCCGCCGCGCAAATCTTCCTCGGCAAGATCAAGAAGTGGAACGACCCGGCCATCCAGAAGGAGAACCCGGACGTGAAGCTCCCCGAGAAGGACATCGCGACGGTCCACCGCTCGGACGGGAGCGGCACGACCAAGATCTTCGTCGACTACCTGAGCGCGGTCAGCCCGGAGTGGAAGAGCGGCCCCGGGACCGGGACCAGCGTCAACTGGCCGGGTGGCCTCGGCGCGAAGGGCAACGACGGCGTCTCCGCCCTCATCTCCAGCACGCCCGCCGCCATCGGGTACATCGAGCTCGCGTACGCGATGCAGAACAAGCTCACGTTCGCGTCGCTCAGGAACAAGAGCGGGAAGTTCGTCGCCCCGTCGCTCGAGAGCACGACCGCCGCGGGCGCCGGCGCCGCCGCCAGGATGCCCGACGATCTGCGGATCTCGCTCGTGGACGCCGAGGGGGAGGACGCGTATCCCATCGCCGGCTTCACCTACCTCCTCGCGTACCAGGAGCAGAAGGATCTCGCGAAGGGGAAGGTGCTGGCCCGGTTCATGAGATGGGCGATGCAGGACGGCCAGAAGTTCACCCACGATCTCCACTATGCGCCGCTGCCCGCAGCCGTCGTGGAGAAGGTCAACGCGAAGCTCGCCGCGCTGGTGGGCCCCGACGGCAAGCCGCTGCTCGCCCCGTAGTAACCCCGAAGGAAGGCCCGCGCGCGGCGCGAGCGGCGGTTCCGCCGGGCGTCGCCGCCGCGGTGCGCGCAGGTAGGTCATGAGCACGGTAGAAGTCCCGATGCAACAAGCTGCCTCGTCGCCGACAGGAGGCGACGCGGCGGGCGGGGCGCGCGGCGCAGACCGAGCGTTCCGCGCCATCCTGACGGTGTTCGGCCTGACGGTGCTCGCGGTGCCCCTGCTGATGGTGCTGGAGCTCGTCCGGTCATCGCGGCTCTCGATCGACAAGTTCGGCCTCGGGTTCCTCACCGGGACCGTGTGGGACCCCGCGCGCGAGCAGTTCGGCGCGCTCCCGTTCATCTACGGCACGATCGTCACGTCGCTGATCGCCATCGCGCTCGCGGTCCCCGTCTCGCTCGGCCTCGCGATCTTCCTGTCGGATCTGGCGCCCCACCGGATCCGCAGGCCGCTCGGCTTCATGGTCGAGCTGCTCGCGGCGATCCCGAGCGTCGTCTACGGGTTCTGGGGCATCGCCGTGCTCCGCCCCTGGCTCCGGGACACCGTCGAGCCGGTCCTCATCAAGTATTTCGGCTACCTGCCCCTCTTCGAGGGCCCGCCGCTCGGCTTCGGCATGTTCGCCGCGGGCGTCATCCTCGCGATCATGATCGTCCCCACGATCACGTCGGTGTCGCGGGAGGTGATGCAGGCGGTGCCCCAGCTCCACCGCGAGGCGGCGGTCGGCCTGGGCGCGTCGGCCTGGGACACCATCCGCTACGCGGTCCTGCCGTCCGCGCGCTCGGGCATCATCGGGGCCATCATCCTCGGGCTGAACCGGGCGCTCGGCGAGACCATGGCGGTCACCATGCTCATCGGCAACGTCCCGAAGGTGAGCGCCTCGATCCTCCACCCCGGGTACTCGATGTCGAGCGTCATCGCGAACGAGTTCGTCGAGGCGACGAGCGACATGTACGTGTCGGCGCTCTCCGAGATCGCGCTGCTCCTCTTCGGGGTCGCCCTCCTCCTCAACCTCTTCGCCCGATGGCTGGTGAGCTCGACGAAGAGCCAGCTGGAGCGACGCGCATGAGCAGCACGACCCCTCCCCCCGTCGCCAGGCCGTCCAGCGCCCCCCGGCGCACGCTGCTCGCGCCGGCCCCCGGCGAGCGCCTGCGCCGCGCCCGCGGCTACTTCTTCGAAGGGCTCTGCGCCGCGAGCGCCGTCGTCGTCCTGGTCCCGCTGTTCCTCATCTTCATTTACGTCGTCAGCAAGGGCATCGGCGGGCTGTCCCTCGACTTCTTCACCCAGCTCCCGAAGCCGGTCGGCGACGAGCGGAGCGGCATGGGCAACGCCGTCGTCGGCACGCTCATCCTGATCGCCATCGGCTCCTGCATCGGGCTCCCGACAGGCATCCTCGCCGGCATCTACCTGGCCGAGATCGGCCGGGGCAAGCTCGCGAGCGCCATCCGGTTCATCGCGGACGTGCTCGGCGGCGTCCCGTCGATCACCATCGGCGTGTTCATCTACGCGCTCGTCGTGGTCACGATGAAGCAGTTCTCCGCGCTCGCCGGCGGCATCGCGCTCGCGATCGTGATGCTCCCGACGGTGACCCGCACGACGGAGGAGCTGCTCAAGCTCGTGCCCGCGCACCTCCGGGAGGCGTCGCTCGCCCTCGGCGTCCCGGAGTGGCGCACGAGCCTCCTCGTCGTGCTCCGCACGGCCTCTCCCGGCATCGGCACCGGCGTGATGCTCGCCGTGGCCCGCATCGCCGGCGAGACCGCGCCGGTGCTCCTCACCGCGCTCGGCTCCCAGTACTGGAGCGTCGCCGTCGATCGCCCCATCGCCTCGCTGCCCGTGCAGATCTGGCGCAACGCGACGTCGCCCTACGCGAAGTGGCAGCAGGAGGCCTGGACTGGCGCGCTCGTGCTGATCGCCATCGTGTTCTTCCTGAATCTGCTCGCCCGCATCGTCACGTCCCGGAGCGTCAAGGCGCGTTAAAGGCACTCGATGAGCTCGTTCGACTCGCCGCACAATGCACAGATCGGTCAGCGCCGCAGAGGGCTCGACGCCAACGGCATCGACGGCCATTCCGTCGAGCCCGAGCCCCAGGCGCCGCCAGCGAAGATCAGCGTCACCCGGCTGAACGCCTATTTCCACAAATTCCACGCGATCCACGACATCACGTTGGACATCCCGGATCGCCACGTCACGGCGGTGATCGGGCCGTCCGGTTGTGGCAAATCGACGTTCCTGCGCTGCCTCAACCGGATGCACGAGCAGGTGCCCGGGGCCACGGCGAAGGGCTCCGTCATGATCGACGGCGTGAACATCTACGACAAGGCCGTCGACCCGGTGCGGCTGCGGCGCCGCGTCGGCATGGTGTTCCAGAAGCCCAACCCGTTTCCCACCATGTCGATCCGCGAGAACGTCCTCGCCGGCCACAAGCTGAACGGCAACTCCGTGAAGGACCCTACAGGCCTCGTCGAGAAGTGCCTGCGCCAGGTCGCGCTCTGGGACGAGGTGAAGGACAAGCTCGACCAGTCCGGCCTCTCGCTCTCCGGCGGCCAGCAGCAGCGGCTCTGCATCGCGCGCGTGCTCGCCGTCGAGCCCGAGGTCATCCTCCTCGACGAGCCGTGCTCGGCGCTCGACCCGATCGCGACCGCGCGCGTCGAGGAGCTCATCGACGGGCTGAAGCAGCGGTATACTTGCGTGCTCGTCACACACAACATGCAGCAGGCCGCGCGGTGCTCTGACTACACGGCTTTCTTCTACATGGGGGATCTGGTGGAGTTCGACAGGACGCAGACCATCTTCACCAACCCCAAGGAAAGCAAGACCGAAGATTACGTCACCGGTAAGTTCGGCTGAGGGGAGCGGGGAGATTCATGCCGACGTCGCACACGAGCAAGGTCTACGAGCACGAGCTACGGACGTTGCGAGAGAAGCTGCTGCTGATGGGCAGCCTGGTCGAGGAGATGATCCAGAAAGGCTCGACCGCGCTCGCGACGCGCGACACGGGCCTCGCCAAGGCGACGATCCGGCTCGACCGCCGGATCAACAGCCTGGAGTGCGAGGTCGACGAGCTGTGCATGAGGATCCTCGCGACGCGCCAGCCCGTCGCCTCCGACCTGCGCTTCGTCACCACGGCGCTCAAGATCGTCACCGACCTGGAGCGCATCGGCGACCTCGTGGTGAACGTCTGCGAGCGGGTGCAAGAGCTCAACGAGGAGCCGCCGCTCGCGCCGGCGGCGGAGCTGCAGGGCCTATCGGACGAGGCGATCGAGGTGGTGCACGAGGCGCTCGACGCGCTGGTCGCCCGCGACTGCGATCGCGCGAAGGAGCTCCTCACGCGCGACGACGTGATCGACGAGCACTACGCCCGCATCTTCCAGGAGGTGCTCCACACGATGAGCCGCGACCCGAGCACCGTGTACAGGGCCACGCGCATCCAGTCGATCGCGAAGTACCTGGAGCGCATCGCCGATCACGCGATGAACATCGCCGAGTCGGTGGTGTTCCTCGTGAAGGGGACGGACATCCGGCACAACAACCGCCTGAAGGAGAACGATCCGCTCTCCACGCGGCCCCCGCCGCCAGGCCTGCGGGTGCGCTAGCCGTCGCCCGGCGGCGCCGCGCCGCCATGGCCGTGCGCGTGCCCGTGGTGCTCCTCGTGCTCGCCGCCGCAGCGGGCGTCCTCCCAGCCGACCCAGTAAGGCCCGTCAGGGCCGTGCTCGCGCTTCCAGATCGGCAGGCGCGCCTTGATGCGATCGATGAGCAGGCGGCACCCGCGGAAGGCCTCGCCCCGGTGCGGCGCGCTCGCGGCGCAGGCCACGGCGACGTCGCCGATCCGGAGCGCGCCGATCCGGTGCGTCGCGGCGACGCGCACGCCGGGGATCTCCGCGGCGAGCTCGGCCAGGATCCGCTCGAGCTCGGCCTCGGCCATCGTGCCGTAGGCCTCGTACTCGAGCAGCGTGACGGACCGGCCGTCGTTCACGTCGCGAACGACGCCGAGGAACGTGGCGATACCGCCCGCGCCGGGGTGGGACACGGCGGCGATGAGCTCGTCGAGGCGGAGCGGCTCGGTGCGGATCCGGCTCACGGCGCGCTCCTCTGGAAGTGGCCGGAGCGGCCCCCGCTCTTCTCGAGGAGCTTGATCTCCGAGATCACCATCTCGCGGTCGATGCCCTTCAGCATGTCGTAGATCGTCAGGCACGCGGCGCTCACCGCGACCATCGCCTCCATCTCGACGCCTGTGCGATCGAGCGCCTCCGCGGCGGCGGTCACGCGGATCGACGCGGAGGCCTCGTCCACGTCGAGCTGGACCGCGACGTGCGTGAGCGCGATGCCGTGGCAGAGCGGGATCAGCTCCGGCGTGCGCTTCGCCGCCATGATCCCCGCGATCCTCGCCGCGGCCAGCACGTCGCCCTTGGGCGCGTCGTCGCGCGCGACCCTCGCGATGGTCTCGGGGCGCATGCGCACGGCGCCCGACGCGACCGCGCGGCGGTGCGTGACGGGCTTGCCTTCGACAGGCACCATGCGGGCCTCGCCGCTCGGGGAGAGGTGGGTCGAGAGCGCCTGGCCCTCGCCGGTTTGTTCGGGGGTTCGCGACATCGATCCGGAATCTGACACGGCGAGCCGCGGGACCGGAAGCCGAACCGTGACCCGGAGCCGCGCCGATCAGCCGGCGCGTCAGACGCCGCCTCAGCCGCCAATAGCGCGGATCGACACCGAGGACGCCGTCTCCTCGGTGCAGCCCTTCCACACCGTGCCGTCCGGCTTGAGGCGCCACGCCTCGTCGAGGCGCTGGCGGATCGCCGCCCGATCGCCGGCCTTCGCCTCGAGCGAGGCGTCGACCCCGTCGTCCGTGGCGAGGCACGGCCGGAGCACGCCCGTCGAAGAGACGCGCAGGCGGTCGCAGCTCTCGCAGAACGTGTCGCTCGTGCCCGAGATGAACCCCACGCGGAGCGACGGGTCACGGCGGGCTCGGACGTACCGGGCCGGGCCGAGCCCCGGATCGGTGACCGCCTCCTCCGGGAGGAGGTGCTCGGCGAGCCGCGCCCGCATCTCGGCCGCCGTGACGAGGTGCTCGCCGACGAGCCTGGCCCCCTCGGCGATCGGCATCACCTCGAGGAAGCGCGGGATCATCCGCCGCTCCCAGGCCCACAGCGTGAGGCGCTCGAGCTCGTCGTCGTTCACCCCGCGGAGGACGACCGTGTTCAGCTTGATGGAGGAGAAGCCCGCCGCGACCGCCGCGTCGAGGCCCCCCAGCACGCGGGCGAGGTCACCGCCGCGCGTCACCTCGCGGAAACGCTGCGGATCGAGGGTGTCAATCGAGACGTTCAGGCGGTGCAGCCCGGCGTCGCGCAGCGGCCCGGCGAGCCGCGCGAGCTGCGACGCGTTCGTGGTGAGGGCCAGATCGTCGAAGCCGAGCGAGGCGAGGCACGCGACGATGGAGACGATGTCGGGGTGGAGCAGCGGCTCGCCGCCGGTCAGGCGGACCCGCCGGACGCCGGCGTCGCGCAGGGCCTCGAACAGGGTGCGCCAGGCGGGCGTCATGAGCCGGCCGTCGGTGTAGCCGTCGTGGCGCGACGGGCGGCAGTAGGTGCACGCGAAGTCGCACCGGTCGGTGACGGAGATGCGCACGCTCCGCGGCGGGGGCGTCGCGCGCGCGCCGGGCGCCTCGACGGCGCCGTCCCGGTACGGGATCATGGCGGCGCGGCGCCCGGCCCCGCCGCCGCCGCCGAGGAGCGGCAACGAGCGCCGCCTCAGGGCCGATGCGTCTGCTGAGGTGGGCGCCGGATCGAGGCCAGTCGGAGAAGGCATGTCGTCCCTCGCGGGTCTCCCTAGCCGCCCGCCACAGGTGGGATGAGCGCCACCTCGTCGCCGAAACCTACAGGATCGCTCGGCGTCGCATACACGCCGTTCACGGCCACCCGGATCGAGCCCTTGTAGGGAGTGAGCCCAGGATATCGGGCGCAGACTTTGTCGAGGAGCTCCGCCGCCGTGCAGGGGCCGGCGAGCGGCAGCGCGACCTCTCCGGCGCCGAGGACATCTCTCGCGCCTGCGAACGCGAGCACGCGAACAGCGGCATCCATGGCCGGAAGCTAGCATCGCTGCGCTGGCGCGACACGACGAACTGGGGCCGAGCGCCCCGGGGCCACCCCGGCGAGATGTGCCTACCGGGCCCGGCCGGCACGGCTATCATCGGACCGCTCTCCGCCATGTCCGAAGAAGGCTTTTTACCGGGCACCATCCTGGCCGGTCGCTATCAGGTCCGTCGCGAGCTGGGTCGCGGCGGCATGGGCGTCGTCTATCTCTGCCGCGATCTCGTGATCGACGAGCGCGTCGCGGTGAAGCTGCTCGATCGGCCGGGCACAGGCGCGCGCCCCGAGGACGCCTGGTGGTTCCAGGAGGAGGCCCGCGCGCTCGCCGGGCTCTCGCACCCGGCGCTCGTGAAGGCCCGCGACTTCGGGGCGCTCGCGAACGGAACGCCGTACCTCGTGATGGACGCCGTCCCGGGGCGATCGCTCCACGAGTGGCTCTACCTCGCGCGGCTCGAGAACCCCCTGCCCTGGCCGATCATCTGGAGCGCCATCGACCAGGTCCTCGGCGCGCTGGCGCACGCGCACGCGCGCGGCGTGATCCACGGCGACCTGAAGCCGTCGAACGTCCTCGTCGACCTGCAGCACGGCGGCGAGCCGCCGATCGTGCACGTGCTCGACCTCGGGCTCGCCTGGCTGATCCAGGACCGGATCGATCACCGGCTCGACGGCTCCCGGGAGAGCGAGCCGACGGTGCGCTGGGGCGCCGGCACCCCGGGCTGGATGGCGCCCGAGCAGATCCGCTTCGCGGCGCCCCACGTCGGGCCTCCGACGGATCTCTACGCGCTCGGCTGCATCCTCTACGCGCTGCTCGCCGGCGGCGAGGTCTACGACGGCACGAACGAGGAGCTCCTCCAGCAGCACCGGAGCGCGCCGATCCCGGATCTGCCGCTGCCGCCGGAGGTGCCCGGCGACGTCGCCAAGTTCGCGAAGCGGCTGCTCGCGAAGCGGCCGTGGCACCGGTTCGACTTCGCGGGCGACGCGCGGCGGGTCTGGAAGCGCTTCGAGCCGCGCAGCGACGTGAACGCGATCGCCACGCCGCTGCCGATCGCGCTCCTGACGAGCGGCCGGCTGCCCCCGAGCCGCAAGGAGCTGCTCACGCCCGAGCTGATCGAGCCTCCAGACGACGATCCGCCGCCGTCCGTGACCACCACGGGCCTGCTCGCTCTCCGGCCGAGCCCGTTCGTGGCGCGCACCGGCGAGCGGGCGCGCCTCATGGAGGTCGTGGCCGAGATGGTCGACGCGCCGAAGGCGATGCACCGGTTCGTCCTGCTCGCGGGCGAGGCCGGCGTCGGCAAGAGCCGGCTGGCCGAGTGGCTCTGCGAGGAGGTCCACGAGCGCGCGCTCATGGTGCCGCTCCGCGCGCGCTACCGGCGGATCGCGGCGCCGCTCGACGGCGTGCTCGGCGCGGTGACCCAGCACTACCGGCTGGAGCGGGCGGAGCGGGAGATCGTCGAGAAGGTGCTGATGAACCTCTGGGAGGTCCCGCCCGAGGACGAGGTCGGCAAGACGTGGGTCGCCGCGACAGCCGAGTGGATCAAGCCGTCGCCTCCCGGCAGCGAGGCGGTCGGCCCGACGGGGAAGCGCTTCCGCCTGGATCGCCCGGAGCTCCGCTGGCTGATCATCCGCAAGACGCTGGAGCGGATCGGCCGCGATCGGCCGGTGCTGCTGTGGCTCGATGACCTGCACTACGCCTCGTCGACGACGTTCGAGGGGCTCCTGACGCTCCACCGCGACGCGCCGAACCTCGGCCTGCTCGTCGTGGCGACCGTCCGGAGCGAGGCGGTCGAGTGCGATCCGGCGGCGGCGCGGCGGATCGAGGGCGCGCTCGCGGCGTACGGCGGGGAGCGGCTCGACGTCGCCCCGCTGAACCCGACGCAGACGCACGCGCTGCTCCGCGAGACGCTGCCGCTCGACGACGCGGCGGCCGAGGCGGCGACGGCGCGGTGCAAGGGGAACCCGCTCTTCGCGCTGCAGCTCCTGCACGCGTGGGCGGGCGGCGGCCACCTCCAGCTCCGGGCGGGCAAGTACTTCGTGCCGCGCGGGTCGATGGCGGTGCAGGCGTCGACCACCGCCGACCTCTGGGAGGAGCGGCTCGCGGCGCTGCCCGCCGATCTCCGGGGCGGCGCGCGCGCCGCGGCGGCGCTCGGCGGCGACATCCGGCGCGAGATCCTGCGCGCGCTGCTCGACGCGCTCGACCTGCCCGCGGATCGCGCGATCGCGGCGATGCAGCGCGCGCAGATCCTCCTCGCGGTGGGCGACCGGCTGCGCTGGCCGCACGCGCTGCTCCAGGAGCACCTCCTCTCGCAGCTCTTCCTCGAGCCGGACGCGGCGCGCGTCTTCCGCGCGGCCGCCGACGCGCTCGGGGCGCACCCGGCGGCGTCGAGCCGCCGCATCCTCCGGCACCGGGTGGTCAACCTGCTGCGCGCCGGCGACACCGACGAGGCGGCGGACCTCATGCACGCGCACGTGGCGGCGCACTGGCAGAGCTCGCGCGACATCTCGGCGACGCTGCGCGATCTCGCTGTGCTCGACGGCAAGCTGTCGGGCAGCGACTCGCGCCCGGGGCTCCGGAACGGCGTGGAGACGCGACCCATCCTGACCGGGACGCGGCTCGGGACGCAGCTCCGCTTCCGGTCGGAGGCGCTGCGGCTGGCGGGCCGCCTCGACGAGGCGCGGCGCGACGCGGAGGAGGCGCGGCGCATCTTCGAGCACGCGGGCGACCGGGAGAACCAGGCGCACTGCCTGCGCCTGCTCGGGCACATCGCGTCGGACGTCGGCGCGGAGGCGCAGGGACGGCGGCTCGTGGCGCGCGCGCACGCGATCTTCGACGAGATCGGCCACCGCCACGGGCAGGCGCAGTGCGAGGTGCTGCTCGGGGAGATCGACTACCAGCTCGGCGAGCACACGCGGGCGCGGGCGGTGCTCGCGTCGGGCGAGGCGCGGTTCCTGGAGGTCGGCGATCGGCTCGGCCGGGCGCAGTGCCTGCTCCTGCAGAGCATGGTCGAGCAGGCCGGGGCGCTGTCCGAGGCGGCGCGGACGCTGCTCACGACGGCGCGCGCCGACTTCGACGCGATCGGCTACCGGCTCGGGCTCGCGCAGTGCGACCTGACGCTCTCGCACGTGGATCACCGCCTCGGGCGCTTCGATGCGGCGCGCGAGGGCGCGCTCGCGGCGCGGCAGAGCTTCCGCGACCTCGCGAACCCGCGCGGCGAGGCCGGGTGCGAGCGGCTGCTCTCGATGGTGGCGCTCGACGCGGGCGCGCCGGAGCTCGCCGAGGATCACGCGCTCGCGGCCGGCAGGATCTACGAGACGCTGGCGGACCCGTGGGGGCTCGTCGAGGCGCGGCTGCTCTTCGCGCAGATCGCGCTCCACCGCGGGGACGCGGAGCAGGCGCGGGAGCACCTCATGGCGTGCGAGGCGGTGGCGCTCGCCGAGGCCGAGCCGCGGCAGCACCGGCACCTGACGCTCGCGTGGCTCGCGTACCACGAGGGGCGGTTCCACGAGGCGGCGCGGGAGCTCGACGCGGCGCGGGCGTCCTTCAAGGACAGCCGGACGGGGGACCACACGCCGCAGCTGCTCGAGCGGTTCGCGCGGATGGGGTGGCCCAAGCCGGCGGGGACGCGGATCAGCGGGTGGATGAGGACGCTGGCGCTGGCCTGAGCCGGCTGGCGCGCCTCGGTCGAGGGAGCGAGAGCTACAGCGGCAGCCAGAAGTCGGGGCCGAAGAGGCGGCGCGCGGCCTCGATCGTGCGGAGGGCGCGGGGGAGGTCGAGCTTCGCCTGGTGCTCGGCGAGCTGGACGACGTAGGGGATCCAGAGCGGGCGGCAGACGACCAGCGCGGCGAGGTGGAACTCGGCCTCGTCGGTCTGACCGAGACCCGTCGCGACACGCGCGAGGATGGTGTGCACAGGGACCGGCGAGCCGAGCGGCGCGATCGCGGTCGCGCAACGACGCACGCCCTCCGCAGCCTGCTCGCTGGGGTGGCGGCGGAACTCCTGGAACGCCTCCTCGAGCTCTTGCTCGTCGCTGACCTGCTCCGGCAAGTGCTGCGCCACCAGCTTCTTCCAGTGCTCGACGAACGGCAGCTCCGCGAGCGCGCTCGACCGGTCGGCGTGCGCGACGAGCAGATCGGCCTCCTTCCAGTCGCCAGCCTCGCGCGCGAACTCGAGCCCGGAGACGACGCGCGCCTCCTCGTGAAGCCCAGGCTCCTTCGTCAGGAGCCACCGCTGCCAGTACAGCGCGCCCCGGAAGGCCACGCGCGCGAGCGGCTCCTTGCCGTCGGCGCGCATCCGCAACGCCACGTCGATGAGCGCGCTCTTGTGCCGCTGGACGTCCTCGACCACGAGGCTCGCCGGCCACGCACAGAGCCCGCACGCCTCGGAGATCATCGCGCGCCCCTCACGCCGCGCGCCGGCCGCCCGCCAGCAGGCCGTGCAGAAGGAAACCTCCCCGACACACACCCACGCTACCACGGCGCGCGCGACGCGCGACAGGTCGTCGGGGCAGACGGAAAGCAGACGGAAGGCAGACGGAAGATAGTCGGAGACAGATGGCGGGCAGCCAACAGCGCGCGACGAGGCGCACGGGCGAGCTGCGCGGCGCATCGATCTCGACTCCAGCGGGGGTTCCTGCACAATGGGCCGTTGCGGCAGCGACCGAGCGGTGGGGACGGCGGCCGCTCGAGGTGCGGATTGGCGATCGAGGTCGAGAGGACAACCCAGCAGCGTGGCGCTCCTGACAGTGGACGGCGCCGACAATGAGCCACCGAGATCTCTACCGCGCCGCGTTCGACGCGGCCGAGGACGCGCTCTTCCTCCTCGAGAACGGCCGCGTGATCGACGCGAACCCGGGCGCGACGCGGCTGTTCTCGGGGCCCGAGCAGGGCCTCCTCGGGCGCGAGCTCGCGGACCTGTCGCCGCTCCTCCAGCCCGATGGCCAGGCCTCCGCAGAAGGGCTGAAGCAGAAGATCGAGGCGGCGAGCCGCGGCGAGCCGCAGCGGTTCCGCTGGCTCTACCGGCGCCCGGGCGGGGGCTTCGTCCACGGCGATACGCAGCTCGCGCGGCTCGCCCTCGCCGACGGCGCCGGGCCGGTCCTGCGCGCCGTCGTGCGCGAGGAGGACAAGGAGCAGCGGCGGCTCTACGCGCTCGCCGTCGACATGCTCGGCACCGCCACGCTCGACGGGCGGTTCAAGGAGCTCAGCCCCTCGTGGGAGCGCACGCTCGGCTTCAGCCGCCAGGAGCTGATGGGCCGGCCGTACGTCGACTTCCTCCACCCCGAGGACAAGGCGCGCACCCTCTCCGAGACCGACACGTTCTCGACGGGCGCGCAGACGCTGACCTACGAGAACCGCTTCCGCTGCAAGGACGGCTCGTACCGGTGGCTCGAGTGGAACGCGATGCTCGCGCTCGACGAGGGGCTCGTCTACTTCGTCGCCCGCGACGTGACGCGACGCAAGGGCGCCGAGCTGGCGCTCCGCGACTCCGAGGAGAAGCTGCGCGCGCTGTACGAAGGCATCCCCCACATCCTGATCGTGGCCGACAAGGACGCGAGGATCGTCTCCGTGAACCGGCTGTATCCGGTGCTCCGGAGCGAGGAGATCGTCGGCAGGAGCCTCTACGATTTCACGTCGCCGGAGCACCACGACACGGTGAGGCGGGCGCTGGAGACCGTGCTCCAGACCGGCGGACGGGCGCAGTACGAGGCGGTCGGCCTCGGGGCGAACGGCGAGCCGGCGTGGTACGCGAACCACGTCAGCACGATCCCGGGCGCCGGCGACGCCACGAACCTGCTCATCGTCGCGGAGAACATCACCGATCGCCGGCGCGCCGAGGAGCAGCGACGCGAGAGCGAGGTGCGGTTCCACGCCGCCGTCGAGGCCAGCATGGACGCCTTCCTCACGATGATCTCCCGGCGCGACGAGCGCGAGGAGGTCGCCGATTTCGTGATCACGGGGCTCAACGCGCGCGCCGCGGCGATGCTCTCGATGCCGCGCGAGGGGCTCCTCGGCCAGCGCCTGTCGGAGCTCGGTCACTCGCCCGAGGCCGGCGTCCTCCTCGACAGGTGCCTGCGCGTCGTCCGGAGGGGGGCGCCGCTCGAGGAGGAGGTCCTCCTGCCCGCGCCGCCCGGCCAGCCGTCGCGCCCGGGCGCCTGGGTGCACCACCACGTCGTGCCGATCCAGGCCGGCGTGGCCGTGACGATGCGGGACACGACCGATCGCAGGCGGCTCGAGGATCAGCTCCGCCAGTCGATCGAGCGCCTCGAGTCGTACGCGGAGGAGCTCGAGGGCAAGAACCGGCTGCTCGCCGAGGAGAACGCCGAGCGCGAGCGGACCGCGAGCGTCCTGCGCCAGCAGCAGGAGGCGATCCGCGCGCTCTCGACGCCGATCATCCAGGCGTGGGAGGGCGTCCTCGTGCTGCCGATCATCGGCGCGCTCGACAGCGGCCGGGCCACGCAGATCATGGAGAAGCTGCTCGGGGAGGTCGTCCGCACGCAGGCTCACTTCGCCGTGCTCGATCTGACCGGCGTGGAGGACGTGGACGCGCCGACGGTCGACCACCTGCTCCAGGTCGCCCGCGCCGCGAGCCTGCTCGGCAGCCGCTGCCTCATCTCCGGCATCTCCCCGAGGGTCGCGCAGGCGATCGTGGAGCTCGGCAGCGACGCGCGGACGTTCGAGACCTTCGCCGAGCTCGAGGACGCCCTGCGCCACGCGCTGCTCGTGTCAGGCGCCCGCCTGCCGAGGCTGCGGCACGGCAAGCGCTGACGCGCGGAGCCCGGGGCGCGCGCGGGGCGCCGCGCGTCGACGCGGCCCGGCGCTACGCCTCGTCGGCCTCGAACTCCTCGCGCAGCTCGCGGGCGCGCGCCGCGTGGCGCGCCGCCTCGGCGCCCTCGCCGATCGCGGCGGCGTACGTCGCGGCGCGGGCGTACGCCGCCGCCGCCGCCCGCAGATCGCCGCCCCGATCGTAGTGGTGGGCGAGCAGGGCGGCGCCCTCGTCGCCCGGCGCGCGGAGCTCTAGCCAGTCGGCGACGAGCAGGTGGATCCGCCGACGGATCTTGAGGCTCAGCATCTCGTAGGCGACCTCGCACGTCGCCTGCTCCGCGAAGACGTACTCGCGCTCGCCCGGGAATGTCGCGGGGGAGCGCAGCCGGATGAGCTGGCGCTCGCACAGGCGCGCGAGAAGCTCGCCGGTGGACGCGCCGCCGCCGTGGCGCACCGAGAACGGCGGATCGAGATCCTGGAGCTCCGCGAGGATGCGCTCGCTCGACATCGGCGAGCGCGCCTGCGGGGCGTCGTTCCGGAGCCGCTCGACAGCGCCCTCCCAGAAGGTCCGACCGACGACCGCTGCCTGCGCGAGGAGCCCGCGCGCGTCGGCGTCGAGCCGGTCGAGGCGCGCCTGGACGACGCCGTGCACCGTCGGCGGCAGGCTCAGCGTGCCCAGCGCGTCCTCGCGCACGCGCCACGCGCCCCCCTCGGCCTCGATGGCGCCGGCGTCAACGAGGTGCTGGAGCATCTCCTCGACCGTGCGCGGGTTGCCCTCGGCGCGCTCGGCGAGCGCGCGCACGAGCTCGGGGCTCAGCTCGGCGACGCCGCGGAGCCGATCGCGGATCATCTCCTCCGCGTGCCGCCGCGCGAGCGGGAGCGCTTCGACGCGGACGTAGGCCTCCTTCGCGATGCCCCAGTCCGGGCGGCGCTCGTAGAGCTCGGGGCGCGCGGCGCACACAACGCAGAGCGGCAGCCCCTCGGCGTGCGCCACGAGCTCCTCGAGCAGATCGAGCGTCGCGTCGTCGGCCCACTGGAGGTCGTCGCAGACGATCACCATCGGCGTCCGCTCGAGCGCGAACGTGACCAGGTGCGCGAGCGCGGACGCGATCCGGCGCTTCGCCAGGATGCTGCCGCGCGCCGCGGTGTCGAGGAGCCCGGCGGGCGCTGGCCGCGCGCCGAGGATGGCCGCCAGCCGGGCGAGGATGTCCTCGAGATCGCTCGATCCGAGCGGCCTCGCCAGCGACGGGGACGGATCGAGCTCGTCGTCGTCCTCGTACTGCACGGCGCCGGCTCCCCTGCGCCCGCTCACTGTCGAGCTGATCGGCCCGCGCAGGGGGACGGACGTCGTGCGGGCGACGACGGGCGACGCGCCCCCGAGCGCGGCCCGGACCCCCGCGCCGGCGGCCTCGCGCTCGGCGCGGGCGCGGGCGCGCGCGGCGCGCAGCCGCAGCCAGCGCAGCCCGCGGCGCAGCTTCCGCAGGATGACCTGCGCCGGATCGGCCTCGTGGATCCCGAACCACCGGCGCAGCAGCGTGCCGGCCAGCCCGTAGCTCGTCTCCTGCGCGAGCGCTGAGCACTGCGCCGGGAGGACGAACGGCTCCCCTGGCAGCGCGGAGGCGAGGCCGTGCTCGGGGCCGGAGCCGCCGCGCGCTGCCCCGCCGCGCTCCGCCCCGCCGCGCGCTGCCCCGCCGCGCTCCGCCCCGCCGCGCGCTGCCCCGCCGCGCTCCGCCCCGCCGCCGAGCTCCGCGACGAGCTCGGCGAGCATCCGCGTCCGGCCCACGCCGGGCGCGCCGACCAGCGTGACGAGCCGCGGCCGCCGCTCGTGGAAGGCGGTCTCGACGAGATCGCAAAGCCGCTGCATCTCCGCGCCGCGCCCGACGAGGCGCGTCGCGAGCCCGTGAAAATCGGGCAGGGCGAACGTGTGGTGGAGCGGGCCCTCGCCGAGCACGCGGTACATCGGCAGCGCCGCGCCGCGCGCGGGGGGCTCGGGCGCGGCGCGGCCCACGACGGCGAGCCCCTCGAAGGGCTCCATCCGGAAGCGCCCGAGGACGAGGCGGTGGGTGTCGCGGCCGATCACGATCGCGCCGCGCGGCGCGAGCTGCTGGAGGCGCGCGGCGCCGTCGACAGCGTCGCCGACGACGGCGAGGTCCTGGCGCGCCGAGCCGCCGGTGCCGACGAAGGCCCGCCCTGTCGTGATCCCGATCCGCACCGAGAGGCGGATCGAGCGCGCCGCGCGCGGCAGCGTGAGCTTCGGGATCGCGGCCTGCGCCCCGAGCGCCGCGACGATCGCGCGCTCGGCGTCGTTGTCGGTCGAGCGGGGGGCGCCGAAGACGGCCATGACGCGCCCGCCGATCGGCCGCTCGACGACGCCGTGCATCTGCTCGACGTGCTCCGCCAGCACCTGGTAGCAGCGGTCGACGACGTCCTTGACGTCCTCGGGATCGAGCCGCGACGAGAGCGCGCTCACCTCGGACAGATCGGCGAACAGGACGGTGCAGATCCGGTGCTCGCCGCCCTCGAACGGCACGACGGCGCGCCCCCTCGGCGCGCTGCGATCGGGGTTCACGGTCCCCCTCACCCCGCTGCTCTCCGGCGCCCACCGCGGCGGCGACTGCGGCGGCAGCGACGGCGGCCGCCGCGACGACGGCGGCAGCGACAGCGACGGCGGCGGGGGCAGCGGCGGCACGTGGACGGCGGCGAAGTCGAGCAGCCCGTCGGGATCGTCGTCGTTGCCGCCCGGGCTGAAGGCGGGCGCGCGCAGGGTGTCGCGCGCGATAACGACGACGCTCGCGCGCTGGGCCGCCTCCAGGGCGGACCACATCTCGCCGAGGTTGTGGAAGCGCTGCGACGGGTGGATCGCGAGCGCGCGGCCGAGGACCGCCTCGACGTCGACGCTCGCGTTCACCCCGCGGGCGCGGAGGCTCGGCCGGATCGCCTCATCGCTCGACGCGACGAAGAGCTGGATGACGTCGGCGCCGCAGAGCGCGGGCTGACCGCTGGCGACCTCGATCAGGATGAGCGCCATCGCGTAGACGTCGGTCCAGGGCCCGGTGGCGCCGAACCGCGGGCTGAACTGCTCCGGCGCGCCGTACTGCGGCGTGAAGGCGCGGAACGTTCGTCCCGTCTGGACGAGCGCCTCGGCGAACTTGGGTGTCTCGGAGAAGACCTTGGCGAGCCCGAAGTCGAGCACCTTCATGCGATCGCCGAGCAGGAACAGGTTGGCCGGCTTGACGTCGCGGTGCGAGACGTTCCCGTCGTGCGCGACGGCGAGCGCGGAGGCGACGGGCGCGAGGAGCTTGATCGCCTCGCCGAGGCTCCGCGGCGCGACGTTCTCGGCGCGGCGGCGCTTGAGGTCCTGCTCGAGCGTCTCGCCCTCGAGCCACTCCATGACGATGTACGGGGTCCAGGGCCCCCGCGGCGCGGCGGCGGCGCCGATGTCGAGCGCCTGGACGATGCCCATCGTCCGGCGCGAGAGCTGGTGGAGCAGGCGCGCCTCCTCGCGGAACTTGGCGAGGAAGCCGTCCTGCTGGTCGGGGCTCAGGCCCGTGGGGATCTTGAGGCATTTGACGGCGACGGGCGCGTCGAAGCCGAGGTGCCGGGCCCTGTAGACGACGCCGAACGCTCCCTCGCCCGCCAGCGCCTCGACGGCGAACTGGCCGTCGATGATCGACCCTATCCAGCCGAACGGGTCGCTGGCCTGCATCGTTGCCTAGGCTACCTGTTGCGATGAACCACGAGCAAGGTGGCAGCGGCCGCCGCTCCCGGGGGAAAGGGGGGCGGTCGGCGCGAGCCGCTGGGCGGGGTACGGCGCGGGCGGGGCGGTGAGCCGGGGAACGCGGGCGGCGGGAAATGAAGGGCGCTGTGGGGCCAGGTCGCGCCGGGTCAGCGGAAGAGCGAGCTCAGTTGACGACCGGGGTGAAGCAACCGATGGACGTGTCGATGCGGAAGTTCGACTCGGTCGTGCGGCGCTCGGCGAAGAAGAAGTCGAGCGCGTACGTGTTGCCCGGGGTGATGCCGAGCTCTTGCGCGCGCGCGTCGAGGTCGATCGTCGCGCTCTCCGGCTTGTGAATACCGCCCAGATCGATCGCGAGGCGGCCGTTGATGAAGGTGAAGAGGTCGTCGTCGCCCGAGAAGGTGAACACCTCGCCACCCTTGTATTCAAACGTGGTGTGGAGCTCGAGCGTGAAGTGATAGTTGTGGCGCCGCTCCTCGTTGCCAAACCCCATGTCGTCGATCGGGAAGAAGTCGGTATCGTCGTACGTGGACGTGCCGTTCCCGTTGTCCGTGAGCGAGATGGATATCTGGATGGCGGTGTTCACGTCGGGCACGTCGCGGAACCACTGATCGAAGGCTTCCTTGCCGCTCGTGGTCAACGTGCCCTCGGCGCCGCCCGCATAGACCGGCTTGCCGTCCGCGCCGAGCTGAGCCTCCACCATGCCCCGGTCCTCCCCGGGCCGGACCTCGAAATCCGGGTGCGTATCCTTGAAGTCGCGCACGATCGCGATGAGCTCGCTGCCGCAGGCGTCGCCGCCCGCGCTCGGGTCACCGCCCGAGCTCGCGCTACCCCCGATGTCGCCTGGGTCCTCCCCGAAGTCGCCGCCGCTCGTCGTCCCGTCGCCGCCGCTCGTCGTCCCGCCGCTCGTCGTCCCGTCGCCGCCGCTCGCCGTCCCTGCGCCGTCCGAGGAAGCGTCGTCGGTACCTCCTGCACACGCCGTCGCCGCCACGAGGGCGACGAGCGCCGATACCGCCATCATGGTCCGTCGATAAGCCATCATGTCTTGCCCCTTTTCCCGAGCGGTAGAAGCCGTCGAATCCGCATGGAACGACGTCGGAGACACCGCGCCGCCACCTTCCGCCCCTGTGCGCGGTGGTGGGAGGAGCGGGTCAATTTTTTTTCAACAAAATGGCCGGCTTTCCCGGCCGCAAAAATACCGCTGGCTCACCATCCCCGGTGAGCTGCTCGTCGGAGGCTCCTGCGATCGCCGAGCGCCCTCGGCGCCAGCTCATCGCGCAGGCACGCCGAAGAAGTAGTACCCCTTACCGAGGAGCGGGAAGCGGTAGGTGCCATACTCCCACGTGAACGCGTCGCCGAGCGGGGCGACCATCTCCCGCAGCTCGGCCTCGGAGTAGACGCGCAGCGTGCTCACCACGCCGTCCCACACGCTGGCCGCGGCGGCGATCGGCGTCGCCCACGTGAGCCACGCCTTGGCGGCCCGGGAGCGGCGCGTGAGCAGCGGGTTCGCGGCGAGCGCCGCGACGCCGACCGGGACCATCGGCAGGAACCCCAGCGGGGTCCGCTCGAACCCCTCGGACAGGAAGATGCCGGACGAACCGCGCACCGCGTCGGCCAGGATCGCCCGCGCGAGCTCGGGAGAGAAGTGGTGGAAGGCGTTCATCATCAGCCGCGCGCGGCCCTCGGCGAGCGCCGGCGGGATGCGCGTCGCGTCCACCGGCGAGGGCTCGAAGGCGACGAACGACGGGTGCCGCGCGGCGGCGGCCGCCCACGCCTCCGGCTGCGGCAGGAGGTCCGTGAGCACGAACCGCGGCGGCGTCGCGCCCGCGCGCAGGAGCTCGCCGATGAGCACCTCCGACGGCCCGGCCGCGCCCGCGCCGAGCTCGATCACCTCGGTCGCCCCCGAGGCGGCGAGGAAGCGCCGGAACGGCTCGATCAGGCCGCGCAGCATGCCGCCCCACCGGATCGTCCGGCTCAGCGACTCGATGATGAGCTCGCGCAGCGGACCGGGAGACCACGGCGAGTCGTTCCACTCGAACAGCGACAGGCGGGGGAGGGAGCGCGGCATCGGTTGACCGTCCGTTCGCGTCAGCTCGCGTCAGGTACGGTCAGCTTACCGTCGACCGCCCTGCGCGGCGGCGCCATCCTGAACCCATGAATTTCCTGCTTCATCGCCACCTCGCGGCGCGCGACCTCGGATCGGTCGCCGCCGGCGCGGGGGCGATGCTCCCGGATCTCTGGCGCATGGCCGACCGGCGCGTGAGGCCCTCGCGTGCGGCCGAGCGCCCCGCCGCCCCGCCGCCCCGCCTCGCCGAGGTGCTGGCCGGCATCGATCACCACGTCGCCCTCGATCGCTGGTTCCACGCCGCGCCCGTCTTCGTCGAGGGGGAGCGCCGCCTCGCCGACGCGCTGCGCGGCGCCTCGCTCGGCGCGCCGCGGCTCGCGCTGTTCGCCCACGTGCTCTGGGAGATGT
Source organism: Sorangium sp. So ce176 (assembly GCF_051519835.1). NCBI lineage: Bacteria > Pseudomonadati > Myxococcota > Polyangiales > Polyangiaceae > Sorangium > Sorangium sp. So ce176. The sequence goes on along the minus strand of NZ_CP150371.1, from coordinate 3,769,465 downwards.
GCCTCGACGGCGCGCTCCTGCGCCGCACCGGGCTCGCGCCCGCCCTCGACGCCCTCCGCGCCGGACTCACCGCCATCGACGGCGTCCCCGGCGAGGCCGCCGCCTCCATCCACCACTTCCTGCGGCGCGCCCCCTCCCCCGCCGCCGCGCCCACCGACGCCCCGTCCCTTGCCGACGCGCCCTCCCCGCCCGCCGCGCTCGCCGACCGCGCCGCCTTCGAGGCGCGTCTCCGTCGCATCTGCGACGAGCTCGCCCACGGCCCCTGGATCGCCGGCTACCAGGACGGCGCCGGCCTCGCGCTGCGCCTCGCGGGCGTGCGCTCGCGCTTCGGCATGCCCCCCTTCACGCCGGAGCAGCACGACGGCCTCGCCGCGCTGCTCGACGCCCTCGCCGCCGCCGCAGACGAGGCCGTCGACGACATCCTCCGCACCGCTCCACGCCGCGCCGTCTGAAGCCCCCCCTCTCTCTTCCCCCTCTCTCCTCCAGACGGCGATCGCGGCGGTCGCCCGCACAGGAGACGGGCCCAGATCGGCGTTTTCGGCGCACAGGCGTACTCCTGTACGCCGAGCACCGAAAACGTCGAGATGGGCCCGTATCCGAAGCGGGCGACCGCCTCTCACTCGTGCACGATGATCGTGGTGCCCTCGCCCAACTCCTCGCCCGTGTTGATGGCGTGCCATCCCGGCGGGACCCGGGGCTCGGTCCACAGGAACACCCGGTGGGCGTCGATCGGCGACATGTTGATGCAGCCGTGGCTGCGCGGCGTGCCGAAGACGTCGTGCCAGTACGCGGCGTGGAGCGCGTAGCCGGCCGCGAAGTACTGGATGTACGGCACGTCCTTCAGGGCGTACGTCCCCTCGCCGCGGCGCCGCGTGACGCCGTACTCCCCGTCGCCCTTGCGGGGGGCCTTCGCGCCCGCCTCGGGCTTCGACGCCGCGCTCGCGCCCGGCTTCTTCGAGGCACGCTCCTTCGAGGAGCCGCCCTTGTCCGGCTTCGCGCCGCGCGAGGCCGAGGGCGCCTCCGCCGTCGTGTCGGCGCGGCCGCCGACGCTCGACGACTCGTTCGAGTCCATGGTCGCCGTGATGTGCTTGTTGCGGATCCGGAAGATGCCCCGCACCGTCGCTGTCGTGGTCTTCGGGTCCGCCACCCCCGCCTGGCCGGTCGACACAAGCGTGGCGTAGACCGGGCGCTTGCCCTCCCAGAGGACCAGCGTCTGGTGCTGGATCGAGACCTCGATCCACTTCTCGCCCTTCTCCGCGACCACGGGCCACGACGACGGGGCGACAGCCAGCCCCACGTCGAGCTGGCTCACGTACCGCTGGTCCTTCGTGCGGTAGTACTTCACCCCCTCGATCCGGCGCATCCTCCCGCTCAGCGGGACGACGTCGCGGAAGGGCAGCTCCTTGCCCGGCGTCGCCTTGTCGCCCTGGATCTGCACGTCGCGCGCGCTCCGCGCCCGGACGAAGGCGAGCGGCAGCGTGAGCTGATCGTTCAGCTCGACGCCGTGCCAGGGAGAGCCCGTGTCGGGCTTGATCTTCGTCGCGGGCGCGAGCCGCAGATCCGTGGTGATCGCGAACCGCCGGTTCAGCGACTCGGGCCCGGTCGGGAACGAGCCGATCAGCGACAGGCCGGTGAAGCGCCGCGCCCGGTCCGCGAACACCGCGTAGTCCGGGACCTTGAAGTCGCTGATGTTGCGGATGCGCCGCTTGCCGCCCTCCAGCCAGAACGGGATCGGATCGTTCTCCCCCTCCGCGCCGAGCAGGGCGCCCTCGCCGAGCTCGAGCGAGTTCTTCGCGAGGCCGAGCTCGCCGAGCTGCTTCCCGGGCAGCGGCGCGCCGCGCTCGTCGATCGGCACGTCGTTCGCGCCGAGGATGACCCGCTGCACTGTCGCCTTGTTCTCCTCGAACCACGCGAGGTGCTCGTCGAGCTTGAACTCCGACTTGCGCTGCTCCTCGGCCGTGGGGACGCGCAGGTAGAGGGGCAGCACGGCGCGGACGAACGCATACCGGTACGGGAGCGCTGTCCTCAGGTTCGGCCCCGGGCCCGCGGCCTTGAGGATCGGGTCGTCGAGATCGAGCGTCGCGTCCTCGCCCACGCAGAGGAAGCCGCGGGGCTCGATCTCGTACCAGCCGCCCGGACAGCCGGCGGTGCCGGCGGGCTCCGCGGCGCGGGCCACCCTCGATCCGACGCGCAGGTAGCCGAGCTTCTTCGACGTGTCGCGCGGCTCCTTGTAGACGGTCGCCACGAAGGCGGTCACGCCGAGCAGCGGCTTGCCGCTCGGCGGCTCCGCCGCGGCGCCTACCGGCGCCTCCTGCTGCGCCGCGCCGGTCGCGAGCGCCGCGCCGGTCGCCGCGTCGTCGGCGACGGCCCCGGCGTCCGCCGGCGCGTCCGCGGCCTTCTGGCACGCCCACGCCCCGCAGGCCGCCGCGGAGAGCGCCGCGAGGCGCGCGAGACGAAGAACCATGCGCGCTGCGCGCACCGAGCGCAGCGCACGACGAGGCTTCCCGGAGGACAGCAGGCCGCCCATGCAGGCGTACTTGCCAAAATCGGCGCGCGACGAAAAGCCCAAAACACCCGCGGCCGACCCGCGGCCGACCCGCGGCCGCGTCCGCCGCTCAGGCCAGGAGCCCCGGCAGCAGCCCCGTGCAGTACGCGGGGTTGCCGAAGGTCGACACCTCAACGCCCATCGCGTTGCACAGCGTGACGAGCAGGTTGTTGTGGGGGTCGCCGGCGTAGCGCAGGTACCTCCCGGTCCGGAGGGCCCCGCCGGCGCCCCCCGCGATCACGTACGGCATGTCGCGCCGCGAGTGGCTCTGCCCCTCCGAGATGTCGGTGCACCAGAGCACGATGGTGTTGTCGAGGAGCGTGCCCGCGCCCTCCGGGACGGCGTCGAGCTTCCCGAGCAGGTACGCGAGCTGCTCCGCCTGCCAGCGGCCGATGTCGACGAGCTGCCGCTGCTTGTCCTCGTCGGTCAGGTTCGCGTGCGAGAGCGCGTGGTGCGTCTCCGACTGCCCCAGCCAGGTGAACACCTTCCCCGCCTGCGTCGCGCTCCACTGGATCGACGCGACCCGCGTGAGATCGCACGCGAGCGCCGTCGCGAGCAGATCGATCTGCAGCCGCCCGATCGCGGGGAAGCTGTCGTTCGCGTACACGTCGAGCGGCTCGCCCAGCTCCGGCAGCGCGCACGCGCCGCCGAGGAGCCCCGGCGCCTCGAGCCGCGCCTCGATCTCGTTCAGCGCGTCCAGGTGGTGCTCCAGCTTCTGCCGGTCCTCGCCCCCGAGCTTCTGCGCCAGGGCGCCGTAGTCCTCCATGACGTCGCCGAGCACCCGCCGGCGCAGCGCGCGCCGCCGCGCGAGGTCCGCCGGATCGGCGCTGAGATCGGTGAAGAGCCTGTCGAACGCCGCGCGCGGATCGTCCTCGGGCGGGACGGGCTGGCCCGGGCCGAGGTACGAGACGCGCGACGAGACGTTGGCGTACTGGACCTGGACGCCGAGCTCGAGCGACGAGAGCTTCGTGCGCTGCCCGAGCCGGGCGGCGAGGAACTGGTCGACGGAGATGCCCCCGCCCCAGCCTACCCGCGCGGCGGGGTTGCAGGCGTAGGGGAACAGCGTCCCCTCCTGGAGCTCCGTGCCGGTGAGCGCCTGCCCGATGCCCTGCTGGTGGGCGTCGCCCGGCCCGCTGTAGGCGGACTCCATGTCGACGCCCTCGATGACGAGCAGCTTGTCCCGGTAGGGCGCGAGCGGCGCGAGGATGTCGCCGAGCTCGAACGACGCCTCGGTCCCGGTGGGCTGCCAGGCCTCCTTGACCGTGCCGAGCCCCGTGAAGAAGACGACGAAGCGCTTCGGGAACTCGACGGCGCTCGCCGAGCCGGACATCGCGTCGAGGAACGGGAGCGCGACGGCGAGCCCGCCGACCCCGCGCAGGAACGTGCGGCGATCGAGGCGCCGCCTCGACGGCCGGTGCCGCGCGGCGCCGCTCACGGCGCGCCCCCGGCGCCCGGCGCCCGGCGGTAGCGGAACGCGTCGGTCTGGGTGAGCGCCACGAGCAGCGCCTTGATGTTGTACCCGCTGTCGGCGAACGCCCTCTGGATCTGGCTCATGCTGCACTCGTCCTCCGCCTGCTCGGCGCGGCCGTAGCCGAAGCGGAACCACTGCGTCGCGACGCACTGGCGCACCTCGTCGCTCTCCGCGAGCAGGTGCGCGAGCTCCACCGCCCCGTCGAAGCGCCGGTCGGTGCCGCGGCTCCCTGTGATCTCGCCGCTCGCGTCGACCGGCACCTGCTGGTCGGTCGCGCGGTAGAGGCCGATGCCGTCGTAGTGCTCGAACCCGAACCCGATCGGATCCATCAGCCGGTGGCAGCCCGCGCAGCCCGGGTCCTCCGCGTGCCGCTCGAACTGCCGGCGGGTCGGGATGCCCGGCCGCACCGCGGGCGGCTGGATGTCCACGTCGGGCGGCGGGGGCGGCAGGGTCTGGCAGAGCAGCCGCTCGCGGACGAACTTGCCGCGGTGGATGGGCGAGGACTGGTCCGGCTTCGCGAGCACCGACAGGAGGCTCGCGTGCGTGAGGAAGCCCGCGCGCTCGGCCGGATCGAGCGGCACGACAGCGAGGTCGCCGGGCGCCGCCGCGCCGCCCGCCGGGGCCTCCTCCAGCCCGTAGAAGGCGCGGAGCTCGGCGTTCATCAGCGAGTAGGGCGCCGTCAGCAGGGTCGCCACGTCGCCGTCCTCGTCCTCGAACACCACGTGATCGAGGAACGCCTCGGTCTCGGCCCGGAGGAGCGCCGGGAGCCCGTCGTGGAAGCGCGGGTAGACCGCCGTGTCCTTGGTGATCGTGGCGATGTTCGTGAGCTGCAGCCACTGCGCGTGGAAGTTCGCGACCGCGGCGCGGGCGCGCGGGTCCTCGAGGAGGCGCCGCGCGTGCGCCGCGATCTGCTCGGCGGTGCGGAGCTCGCCCGCGTCCGCCGCGGCGAGCAGCGCGTCGTCCGGCATCGAGCTCCAGAGCAGGTACGAGAGCCGCGAGGCGATCTCGTGGTCCGACAGCGGCACCACGGCGCCCCCGGCGGGGTCCGGCAAGCCCAGCTCGACGCGGTAGAGGAAGTGCGGCGACTGGAGCATCGCCTGGATCACCACCTCGACGCCGGTCGAGAAGCCGCGCTCGTCGTTGCCCCAGGCGAAGAGCCGCTCGAAGCGCTCGATCTCCTGCGGCGTGAGCGGCCGGCGGAACGCGCGCTTGCCGAGCCGCTCGATGAGCTCCGCGGCGCACGCGTCGGGCCCCTGCACGGCCGGATCGCACCCCGCGAGCAGCCGCTCGGGATCGCGCGCGGCCCGCGCCGCGATCGCCTCGGAGGCCTTCATGAGCTGCTCGGCGAGGAGCGGCGTGACGCCGAGCGCCGCCGCCTGGTTGTTGAACCCGAGCGCCTCCTCCTCGACGACGAAGGCGCCGGCCGGCGCGCTGTCGTCACCGAGCAGATCCCGGATCGTGTTGTTGTACTCGAAGCGCGTCATCCGCCGGAGCGGCGAGGCGCCCGGCTGGATCTCCGCGCAGCGCGGCGGCTCGTGCGTCGCGCCGTCGCCGGGCCTACCCGAGCAGGCGGCCGCCGTCGCGAGGAGCACGGCGATCCCGAGAGCGCCGCCGGGTCCGCGCTCCCCTCGGCGGCGCCGTCCTCTTGACCGATCCATAGGCCCTCTCTCCAGGACGTCGTCGCCACGATGCGTCGCGTTGTGGCGCTGCGCATCGCGCGACGGCATTTTTTTACTCCACGGAAGGCAGTTATGGAAGGAGCCGCGGCGGAGAGATCCCGTGAATCCGGCTGTAACGTAGTCTCCTAGCGACACTGCGTGTCGCGCCGAAGATCGCCCAGCGCTTCGAAATTACGCTGGATTCTGTGGGGTCGTCGCCTGTAGGCTCGCGCGCGTGCAAGCCCCGGTTGACGTCATTGCCGCTAGCGAGAGGCCCGTGCGCAAACCCACCAGGACCACAACGCTGTTCCTTTCTATGAGCCTCTGCGGGCGGATCCTGCTCGGGCTCTCGGCCGCGACCGCCGTGACGTTCGCGCTCGCTCCCGTCACGCTCGCCGCTCCCACGGCGTCGAAGTCGATCGCGGTTCACATCGAGGGTCCCAACGCGGCGGCCATCCGCGAGGACATCCTTGCCTTGCTGCCGGAGACGCTGGGGGTCGTCGAGCAGGCTGCGTTCTCGAAGGCGCTGAAGGGCGCCGGCCAGACCAAGCCCGTCGGAGACACGCTGGTGTCCAAGGCCCAGCGGAAGAAGGCCCTCGACCGCATCCGCAAGGCGGGCAAGGCAGCGAAGGCGGAAGGCGTCATCTACGGCGTCTCGCGCACGAACAAGAAGAAGAAGAAAGAGGTCCACCTCGTCTACGTCGACGAGAACGCCGGCGACCTCTCCGTGGACAGCGCGGTGCCGGTGACCGGCTCGCGCGACGACCGCAAGAAGGCGCTGGAAGAGCTGCTCGGCCCGACGCTGGCGCAGATCGCGCCGCCGCCGCCCGAGGAGGACAAGGCGAGCGAGGGCGGCGAGGGCGGCGACGAACAGAAGGGCGAGGAGGGCGACGGCGACGGCGACGGCGAGGAGACGGCCAGCGAGGACGCCGGCGCGGCCGACAGGGGCGGCAAGCGCAAGCGCAACGACGTCAACTCGGCGCTCTTCTCGGTCGAGGTCGGCGTCGAGTTCATCGGCCGCTGGTTCGACTACTCCGATCCGCGCACGAACAACCTGCGGCCCTACAGCGTCTTCGGGCAGCCCGCGCTGTCGATCGCGGGCGAGGTGTACCCGCTCGCGTCGACGAACATCGCGGTGCTCAAGGGACTCGGGATCACCGCGGGCTACGCGCGGGCGCTCGGCCTCAACTCGGCGGTGGGCGACGGCGACCCGATCAGCACCACCTACCAGCGCATCAACCTCGGCCTCCGGGAGCGGCTGTCGATCGGCGAGGCGTCCCAGCTCGGGATCTCCGCCGGGCTCCGGTTCCTGACCTTCGATATCGAGGCGCCGGCGGATCTCGCCAGGACGGTGCCCAACGTCTCCTACACCCTGTTCCGGGCCGGCCTCGACGGCCGCTTCCCTGTCGGCCCTGTCGCGCTGGCGCTGGGCGCCGAGTACCTCCTGCCGCTCTCGTCGGGCTCCGTCTACGAGCGGTTCACCGGGGCGAGCGTGCAGGGCATCGGCGCGATGGCCGGGTTGATGATCCCGGTCGCGACCGGCGTCGAGGCGCGCGTGCTCGTCGAGTACGCCCGGTTCTTCTCGTCGTTCCAGCCCGAGCAGGGCGACCCGTACATCGCGGGTGGGGCCATCGACCAATACCTGGGACTGCGGCTCGCCGGAGCCTATGTCTACTGAGAGAGAGAGGTACCACGTGACGTTCTTGACTTCCCTTGACGGGCGCATCGCGCTCACCGCAGCCGCCCTGCTGACGGGCAGCGCGCTCCTCATCAGCTGCGCTGGGACCCTCGACGAGGACGAGTTCCCCCCGGGCGGCCAGCAAGGCGCCGGCGGAGACACCCAGGGATCCGGCACCACCTCCCCCGCAGCGACAACCGGCGGCGACGGCGCCACGACCGCGGCCACCGGCGGCGACGGCGCCACGACCGCGGCCACCGGCGGCGACGGCGCCACGACCGCGGCCACCGGCGGCGACCCCACCACCACCTCGACGGCAACCGGCCCCGCGCCGACCGGATGCGCCGAGGCGCCGGCGATGATCACGATGAAGTGCGCCAACGCGGGCTGCCACGACGCGAACTCGAAGCAGGCGGGCCTCTCGCTGGCGGCGGGGTGGGAGACCAGCATCCGGGGCCAGACGTCCGCGTGCGGCGGCATGGTGCTCGTGCCCGGCGATCCGGACGCCAGCTCGGTCTACACGAAGGTCACGCCCGATCCGCCGTGCAACAACCGGATGCCGCTCGGAGGCACGCCGCTCAGCGACGCCGAGATTGCGTGTCTCCGCGACTTCATCGCGGCGCTCACCCCCTGAGGAAGTGAGCGAGCGGCTGACCGCCGCGGCGGCGCGGGCGGGGCGATCGTCCCCTGGATGAGACCGCCTCGTTGGCGCCCCCGCGGCCAGACGCTACCCTCGCCGCGATGCTGCGCCGGCGCTCGTTCTGGATCGCCGCGGCGGCCGTCGCCTACACGGCCTTCGCTGCGCTCCGCGCGTCCGGCGGCCACGGGCCCGCGTGGCTCGCCCTGCTCGGGCTGCCGGTGCTCCTCGCCCTCGGCTTCCGCTGGGTCGAGCGGCCGCCGCGCGGCGAGGACCGGATCGAGCCGGCCGCCCGCCGCGCGGCCGCCGTCTGCCTCACCGGCGCCGCGATGCTCGCCGCCGCGCGCAGCGGCCCCAGCGGCCTCGCGCTGATCGCGCTCGGCAACCTCGGCGCGGCGGCCGCCGCGATGGCCGCGCTGGTCGGCCTCGCGCGCATCGCGGGCCTCGGCGGCCTGCTCGAGCCCCCGCCCAGCACGCGGCGCCTCGACGCCGCGGCGTTCGCCTCGCTCTTCTGGACGGTGGCGGTCGCCCTGCCCACGATCTCGGCGGTGGCGCCCGCGCGCGCGGCGGACCTCGATCCGCTGCTCGTGCACTACGCGACGTCCGCCGCGTCGCTCGGCTCGCTCACGGTGACGCTCGTCGCGCTCGCGCGCGTCCGCATCGCGCGGCGCCTCGAGCTCGGCGTCGCCGACCGGGTAGAGGCGGCGCTGCTGCTCTCGGCGACGGCGCTCGCCGTCGGCGTCGCCGCGGCCTTCGTCGGCGTCGCGAGCCCGGAGGCGATCCTGCCCGTCACGAGCGCGATCGCGGCGGTGTGCGTCGCGCTCTGCACCGTGGCCGCGGACGCCGCGAAGGTCTCGCGCGCGCTGCGCCTCACGCTCGCCATCGCGGCGCTCGCGACCCCGCCGGCGCTCCTCGCCGTCTACGCGGTGCACGAGGCGCCGCGCGGCGACCTCGGGCTCCGCGGCGCGCCGCAGTCCTCGATCGGCGTCGCCGTGTTCGGCGCGTGCGCGATCTGCGCGCTCGCGGGGCTCGCGGCGCCGGCCCTCGCGCGCCGGTTCGCGCCCGAGGGGGCGCGCTGGCTCGGCGCCTTCGACGCCGCGACGCGCGCGGCCATGAACCCGGAGCCGGAGGCGGCGCTGGAGACGGCGCTCTCCGCGCTGCGCGAGGCGTCGGACGCGGGCATGGCCGGGCAGGCCCCGCCGGCGCTGTACCTGCTCTCGCCGCCCGAGCGGGTGACCGTCGATCGCGCGGGGTACGCGCGCAGCGAGCCGGCGCAGGTGCCGGCGCGCCTCATCGAGCTCGCCCAGGTCGAGCCGGAGCGCGTGCTGCGCGTCGAGGCCGCGGAGGCGGTCGAGGTCCGGCGGCCGGAGGTGCGCCCGCTGCTCGCCTGGCTCGCCGAGCGCGACGTCGGCGTGGTGGCCCTGGTGAACGACGCGGAGGGCCCGATCGGGGCGCTCGCGATCCCGCGGGGCCGGCGCGCGTCGCCGATGACGCTGGAGGAGGTGAGCGGTCTGCGCGCCGTCGCCGACCGGCTCGGGGCGGTGATCGCTGTGTCGGCGATGCTGTCCGGGTCGCGCGGCCGGGAGGTCGCCGCCCGGCGCGAGGCCGAGGAGCGCGCGCGCGAGGTGAGCCGGCTGGAGCGCGCGGTGGCGCAGAGCGCGGGCCGGTTCCGGGCGATCGCGGGGCTGCTCGCGCGGCCGGCGCGGGCGGCGGCCTACAGCCCCGCGGCGCGCGCGGCGATCGAGCAGCTCGAGCGGCTCGGCGCCGCCGGCGGCCCGGTCACGCTGCTCACGGCGCCCGGGATCGACGCTGTCGCGTGGGGCGCTGTCGTGCACCTGAGCTCCGCGCGGGTGGCGGGCCCGCTGGCGATCGTCGACGGCGCGGCGCCCGCGCCCGAGGCGTTCGCGCAGGCGTTCGCGCGCGCCCGGGGCGGCTCGCCCGAGCGCGACGGCGCGGCGCCCGCCGCCGGCTCCGAGGACACGCCGCGCGCGCTCGCGCTGTGGCGCGATCCGGACAGCTCGCCGATCGAGGCGGCGCGGGGGGGCACGCTGCTCATCCTCGACGCGCAGGCGCTGTCGCCCGAGGTGCAGAGCTACCTCGGCGCGGCGCTGCCCGACGATGTCGGCCTCGTCGTGGCGGTGCCCCAGACGGTCGACGCGCTGGTGGCGACGGGCCAGATGAGCGAGCGGCTCGCGGATCGTCTCGGCGATCGGGCGGTCGCGCTGCCGTCGCTCGCGTCGCGCGCCGAGGATCTCCGGGCGCTCGCGCTGGATCACCTCGCGCGCATCGGCGTCCGCCTGCGCGGCCGGCCGTTCGGCCTCGATCTGCGCGCGCTGCAGGCCGTGCTCGACCACCCGTGGCCGGGCAACGACGCGGAGATGGGCGCGGTCCTGCTCCGCGCCGCGCTCATGGCCGAGGGCGACGTTGTCGGCGAGAAGGAGCTCGCGGCGATCGGCTTCGCCCCGCAGGTGGCGCTCCCCGACCGGCCCGACGGCATCCGCAGCGAGGGGCGCCGCGCCCGCCGGGGGCGCGCCGGCAAGGCGGGGTAGCCGGGCGGCCGGTGGGGGACCGCCGCCGGCGTGCAGCCCACCGTGGGGGGACCGCCGCGGTCAGTAGAAGCGGTAGCCGAGGCTCGCCGGCGCGACGAGCACGAAGCCGTCGAGCCCCTTCATGAACGTCGGCGACACGGTCAGGAGAAGCGCGCCCGACGTCCAGCTCGAGCTCGGCAGGTCCGCGAGCACGAGCGACACGTCCACGCTCCCGCCGAACGCGAGCGTCTCGACCAGCGCGGTCTCGGGCAGGCTGCCCTCGCGCGCGGTCACCTCGACCTCGGTCCGGCCGTGGTTGAGGTCGACCATCTCGGAGGGGATCTCTCCCTTCACGCCGGTGACCTTCGCGTTCTGGCCCACCGCGCCGGCGAGCCCCGAGAGGCCGAGCCAGAGGCGCCCGAAGCGCATCGAGAGGGAAGGTCCGCCGACGGCGAGGTAGCCGCCGCCGAACCGATAGCCGCCGAGCGCGCGGATGCCGAGGTGCAGCTCCTCGGAGAGCGCGAGCCCGACGAAGGCCTGACCGCCGGCGAACGGCCCGATCGCCGGGTCGAAGCCCGCGTGGCAGACGTCATCGTTGCAGGGCGCGATGAGCTCGCCCTCGGGTACGTTGTAGCTGTACGAATACGAGCTCAGGTTGCCGAAGCTGCCCGCGTCGATCAGCCCGATCAGCGCGCCGCCGGCCGCGCCGGCCTCGATCACGAAGGTCCCGGCGTGCCGCGGCGATGCTCCAGGGGTCGGCGCCGGCTCCTCGGCCGCGGCGGCCTCGGCGGACGCTGCGGCCGTCTCCGGCTCCGCTGCGGCCGCCTCCGGCCCGTCCGCGCCCTTCCCGGCGCCTCCTGCGCCCTTCCCGGCGCCTCCTGCGCCCTTCCCCGCGCCTCCTGCGCCCTTCCCCGCCCCCGCCGCGCCCCGGTCCGGCGCCGCGGCGACCGGCGCCGGCGGCTCCTTTGCGGGCGCCTCCGCGGCCGGCGTCGGCTCCGGCGCGGCCGAGGCGTCCCTGGCCAGCGCCGGGACCGTGACGGCCTTCCTGTCGCCCCGCTTGATCGTGACCGTCTGCTCCCAGCGCTTCCTGCCGGGGGCGCTCGCGCTCACCTTGTGCTGGCCGGGGTCGATCGGCCGGGCCTGGCCCCACGCCGCGCCGTCGACCGGCGTCCCGTCGAGCGTCACCTCGAGCCCCTCGACAGCGGCGGCACGCGGCACGTTCAGCGTGAGCCGCGGCAGCCGCAGCTCGAGCTTCGCCCCCCTCGCCTTCGCGTCGGCCTCGAGGCGCTTGTTGCCCTCCTTGCGCGCGGCGGCGCCGAGATCGATGTACTCGACCCAGGCGGTCGCGATCTTGCCCTGCTTCTCGTGGCAGGTGGCGAGCGCGAGGAGCGTGGCCGACCTCGGGCTCAGCCGGTAGCTCTCCTCGATCTTGGGGCAAGCCTCCGCGAGCTTGCCCTTCTTCATGAGCTGCTTGCCCTCGTCGAGCAGCGCCTCCGCCTGCGCGAACGCGACCCCGGGGCTCACCGCCAGCGCGAGCGCGAGCGCGAGGCCCGCGGCGCGCGCGCTCGAGCGCAGAGCGCGTCGGGCCGCGTCCTGGGAGCGACCGCCGAGACGGAAGGAGCGCAAGGGGAGAGCGGGACTCTTCTCGGCGTGTTCAGCGTCTTGCCGGTTCAAACGGTTCGTCGCTCCAGAGCGAGGCTCGTGACGTGAAGTCGAAGGTACGACGGGCGAGACGGCGGTCTCGCTCGATGGGGACGGAGCGTATCACGCCCCGTTTGCGCCGATCAAAAGCCGCGCGGCGCGGCGCGCGGACCACCGCCGGCGCGCGCGCGCGCTCACGCGGCCCCGGAGCGCTCGTCGAGCAGCTTGATCCCCGCGGCGACCTCGCTGGCGAACGACTCGGCGATCACCCTCGCCTGACCGAACCGGGGCGGGACCTCCCTGGCGGCGCGCGCGAGCGCGGCGACGGCGAGGTCGTGGGGCTGGCGCACGAGGAGGCGGTACGCGAGGCTCCGGCCAGGGGGTATGGCGACGACAGCGAGCGTCGAGGCCGACCACGCGAACGGCGGGCTCTTCCGCGTGGCGGTCGCGAGATCCGTGAGCGGCGTGCGCGTCAGCCAGAGGGAGAGCGCGTCGGCGAAGTCCGTCGGCGCGAGCCCCGGGGTGCCGTGGCCCATGTCGGCCAGGCCGACGCGCCGGGTCTCGACCTCGACGTTGCGGAGCTGCCGCCAGCGCAGCAGCCGGGCGGGCGGGCGCTGGCCCCGGAAGCTCGCGCGGCCCGTCCACCAGGCGACGTGTGCGTCCGTGCGGAAGCAGTCGAGCACGCGGGCGAACGTCGCGTGCCGCGAGAGCGCTGTCGCGACGTCCGCCGGCGCGGGCACGAGCTCGCAGAGATCGCGCACGCTCGCGAGCAGGCGGGGGTACCGGCTGCGCGTCAGGGCGCTGGCGAGCTCGTGGTTCGTGAGCTGGAGCAGGTCGTTCAGCGCGGCGAGGAGCGCCCAGTCGGCGGCGACGAGCTCCGGGAGCGCGTCGATCGGCGCGATGAGGCGCGCGACGCGCACGCGCGCGAGGTCGATGCGCGAGCCGAGATCGCGGTCGATCGCGCTCGCGCCGTGGCCGAGGAGCAGCGCGAGCCGGACCCCGAAGGGGCGCACCAGGTGGAGGGGGCCGCCGAGGACGAGCGGGGCGAGCACGCTCGCCTGGAGCTCGACGACGCGCTCGGCGATGGCCTCGGGGTGGGTCATGCCCTGCCGGCGCCCGGCGGGAGCGCCTTCGGCTCGGCCGGCGCGTCGGGCGGCGCCAGGTCGCGCAACGGCCGGATGCCGACGCCGCCGAGGACGACCTCGGGCAGCTCGGTGGCCAGCGCGGTCGTGAGGCCCGTGGACAGCGCGGCCACCGGCGACCACTGCTGCGCCTCGAGGAGCGCGGCCTCGAGCGGGAGGAACGCCTCCTCGGGCACGCCGACAGCGCCCCCGTCGCGCCCGATGAACAGCGCCTGGCCGGCGGGGGCGCCGAGCGCGCGGAACAGCACGGCCGGCGCGACCGCAGGGACGGCGTCGTAGCCGGCCGGGATGTAGAGGCCCGGGTGCACCTCGCGGAAGAACTCGCCGACCGGGATGCCCTCGATGCCGGTCGGGTGGCGGAGGAACGCGCCGGCGGCGGTGAAGGCGATGCGGGCGCGGCGCAGGGTGTCGGGGCCGAGCGCGTAGGCGACGTGCCGGAGGAGCTGCATCTCCTCCGGCCGGATCCACGAGGCCGTGACCGACCGCCACGGCTCCGAGCTCGGGACGAGGCGGAGCGACAGCACGACCGACGCGGGGCGCTGGGCGTCCGCCGTCGATCGCGCCACCGCCGGCTCGCGGCTGAGCTCGACCCGCGCGAACGCGGAGACGTCCCCCATCGCCGGCAGCTTCGCGATCTCCAGCGCCTCGCGGCCCCTGCCGCGGAAGAGCACGAGGCCCGCCTCGCTGAACACAGGGCAGGCGCGGAGGTTGACCGGGTGCCGGAAGCCGATCTCCACCGCGGCGCCGGGCGCGACCGGGACGAAGTAGCCGAGGCCTGGCGTGCCCGTGAGCAACGGGACCATCCGGCCGGGGATCGCCGGCACGCGGAAGAGGTACCGGAGGATCGGGGCGTCGTCGAAGCTCGACTCCGGCGGCCACTCGCAGAGGCCCACCTCGGCCTCGACGCTGCTCCGGGAGAAGTAGCGGATCAGCGCCGGGCCGAGGCCCGACTCGGCGAGGATCCAGCGCGGGCCGGGCTCGCGCCCGGCGGCCGGATCGAGGTGCGGCTCGAGCCGCAGCAGCAGCCCGCGCACGTCGAGGCGCCGCTCGACCTCGTACGTCTGCGAGAAGGCGTTGTGGTAGAGCGAGAGCGCGGCGTCGCTCGGCAGGATCTGCGGGATGTCGTACCCGAAGGGCGCGGCGGCGTCGCGGTACTGGACGAAGTGCCGGCTCGTCCCCGTGAAGCAGTAGCCGCCCGCCAGCCGGGCGATCTCCGCCACGCGGTCGAGCCGGTCGCTGCTCTCGGCCGCGAACAGGAGGGTGACCTCCCGGGCGCCCAGCTTCGATCGCACGACCTCGACGACGAGCGACCGGAGGATGTCCCCGAGCGAGCCCTGCCTCGTGTAGAGCGCGAGGAAGGCGACGAGCCGATCGATGGACGGCAGCAGGACGAGCCCCTTGGCCCCGAGCGCGACGCCCTTGGCATCGAGCCCGAGGCCGGGCGTGCGCAGCCGGGTCTGGTGAACGGCGACGCGATCGAGCATCGACATGGCTCCCGGCGTTAGCGCAGAGCGCGACCGTAAGAGGAGCCGCCGGATCCGTCAAGGGAAGCCCGGCGAGCTCGATCGACCGGCGACGCAGGGCGCGGCGCGAGCGCGCGCGGCGTGGCCCCGCGGCAGGACCAGGCGCGGCTCGAGCGCGTACGTCCGCGACCGCGACGCTGGAACTGCCATGAACGACAGCGTAGTCTCCTCTCCGATGCGCCCTGTCGGAACACCGCAGGCCCACCCGGCCCGGCGCCCCGAGATCGCCTGTCTGCCGCGTCCGAGCGCCCTCGGCGCTCATCCCGTGGCCCCCCTCGGCTAGCGCATGGACCCCGTGCGCATCGAGCCAGCAAGACCGCTCGTCGCTGGCCGGTTCCACATCGAGCGCGAGATCGGCCGGGGCGGCGTCGGCACCGTGCACCGCGCGTTCGACGTGCAGACCGAGCGGTACGTCGCGCTGAAGATCATCACGGCGGTCGGCGTCGACGCCGAGGGCCAGGCCCGGCTCTCGCGCGAGGGGCAGATCCTCTCGGAGCTCGATCACCCGGGGATCGTGCGGGTCGTGGCGTTCGGGACGGTGGAGTCGAGCGCGTCGGACGCGGAGGGGCACCGCATCGAGGAGGGGTCGACGTTCATCGCGATGGAGTGGCTCGACGGGGAGGACCTGGCCACGCGCCAGCGGCGCTCCCCGCTCGCGCTGCGCGACGGGCTCGAGGTCGGCCGGCAGGTGGCGAGGGCGCTCGCGGCCGCGCACGACGCGGGCGTCGTCCACCGCGACATCAAGCCGTCGAACATCCTCCTGCTCCGCGGGCCGCCGGAGGGGCCGATCCGGATCAAGCTCGTCGACTTCGGGGTGGCGGCGTCGAAGGAGGTCGTGCTCACGACCGACGTGGGCGGCCTCGTCGGCACGCCGGCGTACATCTCGCCGGAGCAGGCGCGCGGCGACGCGACGGTGGACGCGCGCAGCGACCTCTACTCGCTGGGCGCGACGCTGTTCGAGCTCATCGCCGGCCGGCCGCCGCACATGGGGCCGACCTCGATCGCGACCCTCGTGCGCCTGGCGACGACGCCCGCGCCGCGCCTCTCGGAGTTCCTGCTCGACGTCGTCCCCGCGCTCGACGACCTGATCCACGCGCTGCTGCTCGCCGACAGGGGGCTCCGGCCGAGCTCGGCGCGCGAGGTGGCAGAGAAGCTCGCGGCCCTCCTCGACGAGCCGCACCTGCCCACCCCGTCGCCGCTGCGCGTGAGCGACAACCCGCCGGGGGTGATGGGCACGCGGCTCGTGACCACGATCGTGGCGCTGCACGTGGCCACCGGCGAGGAGCGGCAGCGGGAGCTCGAGGCGCTGCGGCGCCGCGGGGCCGACGCGCTGCCGCTCGGCGCCGACTCGATCGCCGCCCACCTCGGCGTGCGCCAGGCCCACGGCGACGAGGCGTCCCGCGCCCTCGAGCTCGGCCTCGCGCTCGGCGAGCGCGGCGGCCGCGTCGGCGTCGCCTCCGGCCGCATGCGCGTCGACAGGACGCGCTCGGCGGGCGAGGTCGTCGACCGCGCGGTCGCCCTGGCGCGCGAGGCGGGCCTCGGGCGGGTGCTCGCGGACGCGACAACGGTGGAGCTGTCCCGCGGGCGCTACCTGTGCGCGCCCCAGGAGGGCGGCGCCGTGCGGGTGCTCTCGCGCGCGCCGAAGCGGCCCGACGCGCAGACGCCGTTCGTGGGGCGGGACGCCGAGCTCATCACGACCGTCGCCGCCTTCGACCGCTGCGTGGAGGAGCGGACGCCGGTCGTTGTGAGCATCTCGGGGCCGCCGGGGATCGGCAAGAGCCGGCTCGCGCGGGAGTTCGTCGGCCGCATCTCGGATCGCGCCGATCCGCCGCGGCTCGTCCAGCTCCGCTGCGAGTCGTTCGGGCGGGCGCAGGCGCTCGGCGTCGCGACCGACGGGCTGCGCGTCCTCATGGGCCTGCCGAAGGGCGCGTCGGTGGAGCAGGCCGACGACGCGGTGCGCGCGCGGCGGCTGCACCACGGCGACGGCGGCCTCCTCGCGCGCCTGCTCGCGAACCAGCCGTTCCCCGACGGCATCGACCTGCGGGGCGCGCGCGACGCCCTGTACCTGTCGATGACCGACATCGCTGTCGGCGCCGCCTCGCTCGAGCCGTGCGCGCTGCTCGTCGAGGACGCGCAGTGGGCCGACCCGGAGAGCGTCGCGTGGCTCGACCACCTCCTCGGGCGCGCCTCGGGCAGGCCGCTCTTCATCATGCTCATGGTGCGCCCGGCGTTCTGGCGCGACCAGGGCCAGCGCTTCACCGGCCGCGACCACGTGCGCGTGGAGCTGCGCCCGATCGCGCGCCGGGCCACGCGCGAGATCGCGCGCGCCGTCTTCAGCGCGGCGGCCGCCGCGCGGCCGGTCGACGACGCGACGCTCGACCGCGTCGCGCAGCAGGCGGCCGGCTCGCCGCTGTTCGCCGAGGAGTTGGCGCGGGTCATCGCCTCCGGCAAGGACGCGGCCACGGCGCCGACCATCGAGGCGGCGATCCAGGTGAGCCTCGACGCGCTCGACGACTGCACCCGCGAGGCGGTCGTGCGCATGAGCGTCTTCGGCCTGTCCGTGTGGGACGTGGGCCTCGCCGAGGTCGGCGTTGTCGAGCCCAGGGCGGCGCTGAAGAAGCTCATCGCCGCGGAGCTGCTCGTCGAGCAGCCCGCGTCGCGGTTCCCGGCCGCGCGCGAGTACCTGTTCAAACACGCGCTCGTCCGCGACGTCGCGTACGCCTCGGCCGGCGAGGACCTCCGCAAGGGGCTGCACGCCGCGGCCGCGCGCTGGCTCGATCGGATGGGCGAGGACAGCGCGACGGTGGCGCAGCACTTCGACCTCGGCGGCGAGCACGAGGAGGCCTCGATCCGCTGGGAGGCCGCCGCGCGGCGCGCCCTCGCGACGAACTCGCTCCGCGACGCGGTCACCATGGCCGATCGCGCGCTCGTGTTCGCGTCCGACAAGCCGACGGGGTTCGCGCGCGCGGTGCTCCTCGAGGACGCGTACTCGCGGCTCGACGCGCGCTCGCCCGAGCGCGACTCGGCGATCCGGGCGATGTGGGAGAACGTCTACGACGAGGCGAGCGAGCTCCGCACGCTGACCGCGCGCGCCCGCTACGACCAGGCGTGCGGCTCCGGGATGGACCTGGAGGGGCGCCTGACGGCGCTGCGCGACCGCGCGCGGGCGATCGATCGCGTCGAGGAGGAGGCGCAGTGCTCGGCCACGCTGGCGCAGGTCCACGCGTTCGCCGGGCAGCTCGCGATGGCCGAGCAGGAGGCGGCGCACCTGCTCGACCTCGCGGCGCGGCGGGGGCTGGTGTGGGCCGCGGTCGACGCCTGGCAGACGCGCGCGGTCGCCCACCAGACGCGCGGCGAGCCCGCGGCGGCGCTGGAGGCGCGGCGGAACGCGGCGCGGGCCGCGCGCCGCGCGGGGCTGCAGGAGCGCGAGGCGATGCTGACGATGAACGTCGGCTTCGCGCTCACGACCATCGGCGCGCGGGCGGAGGCGCTGCAGGAGATCGAGGGGGGCATCGCCCGGGCGCAGGCGATCGGCAGCTCCGGGGCGGTGCGGCACGGGCAGATGATCCTGCTCTGCTGGGCGGCCACGTTCGGCCCCGAGCCGCGGCTCGACGCCGAGCTCGCGGAGCCGCGCGCGAGCGCGGACGAGGCCGCGGGGAGCATGTGGGTCGTGCGCGACAGGGTGACGCTCGGCATCCTGTTCTACCGGGGCTGCGAGCTCCTGCGCTTCGAGTCGTCGGGGCTCGCGCGGGCGCGCTCGCTGCTGAAGAAGGCGACGGAGGCCTACCGGATGACGGAGAACCGCGACGTGCTGCCCGTGGCGCTCGGGTTCTGCGCCGAGGCGGAGCGCCGCTTCGGCGACGCCGAGCAGGCGCGCGACATCGCGCGGGAGGCGGCGGCCCTGGTCGAGGCGGGCGCGCCGAGCCTGCTCAACGAGGCGCCGATCTACCTGGCGCTCCACGACGCGTGCGTGGACATGGGCGATCTGGAGGGCGCGCGCGATGCGATGGAGCGCGCGATGCCCCCGCTCCTGCGCCGGCTGAAGGGCCTCGAGGGGACGCTCTACGCGAGCTCGTTCCTGCTCAACCTGCCGCAGAACTCGGCGCTGCTCGCCGCCGCCGAGGCGTACGGCTGCGTGCCGCCGCAGCTCGAGGCGATGCTGAACAGCAGGCCGTAGCGGCGCGGGCGGCGCGCGTGGAGGCAGGCAGCGCGCGGCGCGCTGGGCCCCCGGGCGCGCCAGCAGCGGCGCGCCCGGGGGCTCGCGGCGCGCCTCCGCGGCGGGCGACGAGGGCCCGCGGCCCTGCCTGTCACTTCCGGGGCGAAGAGCCGCCCGACCTGGGCGTCGGCGCCTGCGCCACCGGGCGCAGGTTGATGGTCAGCACCTCGTCGCGCGTGAACACGACGAAGCGCGCCTCCGGCGTGTAGCCGTCGGCCGCGACCCGGATGCGGTGCCCGGTGCCATCCCTGCTGAACCGCGCGAAGAACGGGTTGCTGGGGAGCTCGACGTCGTCGAGGTAGATCTTCGCGTCCAGCGGCGTGGCGATGATCCGGAGCTCGATGAGGTTGGCGACAGGAGCAGGGGTCGGGCCGGGTCCGGGGCCCGGGACCGTCGGCTCGACCGTAAGCGCCTGCTCCGGCGCAGGCCCGGGCGGGGGCCACTTCATGGTCATCACCGCCCACGCGGCCCCGCCGATCAGCAGGACGGAGAGCACCGCGATCCCCGCAGTCCAGAGCGCCTTACGCCGGGTCGACTGCGTGTTGGCCACCATGATCGTCGGGATCGTCTGACGGTTTGAGATGCTGTCCTCGCGCGCGCCGTCGTCGCCGAGCGTGTGGTCCGGCACCTGATGGGCGTACGGCTGCGACATCTGCGACATCTGCGCGGCCATCTGCGACATCGGCATTCGCTGGGACCACGGCGCGGCGCCGCGCTCCTCGAGCACCGGCAGGACCTCGAACTCCTCCGGGCCGTCGGCCGTGTCCGCGTGGAGCCGACCGAGCTGATCGCTGATCGCGGATCGCACCTCCGCGCGGCGGTTCGCGAACGTCTCCCCGATCAGGCGGCCGATCTCCGCCGACGACGGGCGCCGCCCCATGGTCGCGAGGTAGGCCTCGACGTCCTCGCGCATGTGGGCCGCTGTCGCGTACCGGTCCTCCGGCGCCATCGCGAGCGCGCGCGAGCAGATGCGATCGAGCGCCTCGGGCGCCGCCGGCCAGCGCTCGCGGAGCTGCGGGATCTCGCCAAACGTGAGCCGCTGGAGGATCTGCACGTCGGAGAGATCCCCCCAGAAGCGCTCGCCCACGACGAGCTCCCAGAAGATCAGGCCCATCGAGAAGACGTCAGCGCGGCGATCCACCATCGTCGCGAGGGCCTGCTCCGGCGCCATGTACCGGATCTTCCCCTTGACGACGCCGGTGCTGGTGTCCGCGTCGCGCGTCGCCCACTTCGCGATGCCGAAGTCGACGACCTTCGCCTGCCCGTCGTAGGTGACGAAGATGTTGTGCGGGCTGATGTCGCGATGGACCACCTGGAGCGGCTGCCCGTTGAAGTCCATGAGGTCGTGCGCGTAGTGCAGCCCGGCGAGCGCGTCGGAGAGGATCGCCAGGTAGATCGCGCGGTGCCGCGACGGGTCGATCTTCCGGCAGATCCGGTCGAGCGAGTGCCCCTCCAGGTACTCCATGACGATGTAGTACTGGTCGTCGATCTGACCGCACTCGTACGTCTGCACGACGTTCGGGTGGTTCAGCCGCGCGGCGAGCCTCGCCTCGTCGAGGAACATCGCGTTGACCTCGGGCTCGGTCGCGATGCCCGGCTTCAGCCGCTTGATCACGACCAGCTTCTCGAACCCGAGCGGGCCGCGATGCGCAGCGAGGAAGACCTCGGCCATCCCTCCCTGCCCAAGCTTTGCGATCAGCCTGTATCTCCCGAAGCCTCTCGCGGACTGCACGGGGAGCCGGACGATCATCGATGACGAGGTCACAGCACCCGATCGTTCGTAAGGATTGCTGACTCGTCAAGCAGACTCATGGAGATGTGCATCCCGACCGACACCCGGGGCCGAGAGCGAACGGCTCCGGCCCCGGGTGCTCCGATGGTTGAGGAAAATTCCGCTACCTTGGGTCGTTCTCCGCGCGCGCTCAGCCCTCGCCGATGGCGATGCCGAGCGCCTGACGCAGCGCGAAATACTGATCGCTTGTCGAGAAGGTGATGAGCTCCTTGAGCTTGTCCTGGGGCGGGAGATCCCCGGGCTGCTGCGGCTCGGCGGCGATGATCTTCTTGGCGATCTCGAGATCGCCCGAGAGGAGCAGGCCCGCGCGCGCCGCCGTGATGTCGACGCACTGGACCCACCGCTTGATGTTCGCCTTCGCGCCCTCCGCGAGGAACTTCTTGACCACCATGCGGAGCCCCTCGAGCTGCATGGGCTGCATGAACCCGCGGAGCGTCTGCGCGGTGGCCGTGATCTGCTTCTCGATGTCCTGCGGCACCGGCGTGTCGGGCGCGACGAGCTTGATCCCCGCGAAGAGGAGCACCGTCAGCTCGGTGACCGTCGGGAACAGCGTCTTGATGTAGTGCTCGCCGCGGTACATCGCGAGGTGCTTGCCCACGATGAACGTGAGCTCCTGCGGCGAGAACCCGGTCAAGACGGTCTGCCCCGCGACGGACGCCGGCTGCTCGTTCGCCACCGCCACGAGCGCGCCGGGCACGTCGCTGCGCACGTAGAGCCGCGGCGCCGTGATGCCGAGGACGTTGGCAGCCCAGCCGAAGGTCCGCGCGAACGTCACCGTCGATGTCGCCGGATCCTGCAGGAACCGCTGGTCGAGGACCGGCAGCTCCCTGCGCTGCTTCAGCGTCTCGATCTTCGCCCTGAGCGCGGCGCCCGCGATCATCTCGAAGATCTTGCCGACGTAGAGGTTCTCCTCCTCGTGGAACAGGTTCCTGATCCACTGCTCGTTGTCGAGCCGGCTCTTCGCCTGGATGAGCCCCTGCGGGCGGTAGTCCTCGAAGTACTGCTGCTCGTCCGGATCGGCCTTGCGGAGGAACGCCAGCGCCGCCGCCACGCACCAGGCCTGGTCGTACTGCTTGCCGTCCACGTACAGGCGGTAGAGCCGCTTGTACGGGTCGATCTTCATCGGATCGAGCTTGACCATCGCCTGGAACTCGCCGGTGGCCTGATCGAACTGCTCCGCCTGCTCGTAGAGCTCCGCCAGGATCAGGTGCTCCGTCGCGTCGTCGGGCTTGAGCCTCGAGGCCATGCGGAACGTCTCGACCGCGGCCGTCCTGTCGCCGAGCCGGTCGCGGTAGATGAGCCCGAGCGCGTGCCAGAGGCTGTACTCGAGGTCCGTGTTCCCCTTGCCGGCGACCCGGTGCAGCATCTTGCGGTACGCCCGCTCGAGCTGCTTCCACTCCTTCTGCGCCGTGAGGATCTTGTTGATGCGCTCGAAGGCCTCGAGGGAGTGCGGGTTCAGGTCCAGCGTCTCGTTGAACAGCTCCACCGCGCGCGCCGGGTCCTCCAGCTTGTCGCGGTAGATCTGCGCCATCGTGTAGAGGTAGCGGCTCTTGCGATCCGGCTGCGGCTCGAGCTCGGCGATGTGCTGGAGGCACTCCACCATCTGCGACCACTGCCCCGTGCGCTGATAGAGCTGGAGCAGCTTGTGGAGCAGCACGTGGTTGTGCGGCTCCAGCTCGAGCGCCTCCTCGAGGGCCTCCACGCCCTTCGGGATGTTGTTCTCCTTCTCGACCCAGATGTCGCCGATCTCGTTCAACATCCTGAACCGCTCGGGGCCGTCCATGATGTTGTCGAGGATCTGCCGCTTGTACTGGCAGACCTGCTTCCAGTCCTTGAGGCCCTCGTAGACGGAGACCATCGCCTCGAGCGTCGGCCGGTGCGCGGGCTCGGCCCCGAGCGCCTTCTCGAAGTTGTTGACCGCCTGCTTCGACTGCCCCTGCGCCTGCTTGATGCAGCCGAGCTTGTAGTAGACCGTGGCGCGCTCCTCGGTCTCGGCCTCGTCCAGGCTGGTCAGCACCTTCTGGTAGTTCGTCAGCGCGCTCGCCCAGTCGCTGAGCTTGAAGCTGACGTCCGCCAGGCCCCGGATCGTCTCCTGGTCGGTCAGGTCGAGGTTGTGCGCAGCCGTGTAGGCCTTGAGCGCCGCCTCGTCCTTCCCGAGCCGCTCGAGGACCCGCCCGAAGGTCCGCTGCAGCCGGTGCTGCTCCGACCGGTCGCGCTTGCCGCTCTTGCGGACGAGCATCTCCGCGAGCGGCTCGGCCTGGGCCCACCGCTCCGTGGAGACGTACTCGGTGAGGAGCGGCATCGCGGCGTCCTCGTTGTCGGGGTCGCTCTGGAGCGCCATCTCGTACGCCTGCACCGCGAGCGCGTGCTCGCCGAGCATGTCGTCGCGGAGCTTGCCGAGCTCGACGAGCAGCCGCGCCTTGGCGCGGGGCGCGTCGGTGTTCATCTGCTCCTGCTCGAGGTAGCGCGCCGCCCGGTCCCAGTCGGCCGCGTCGATCGCGATGACCCGCAGCGCCGCCAGCGTCGGCACGTGGGACGGATCGAGATCGAGCGCCATCTCGAACCGCTCCTGCGCCAGCCCCCGCTCGCCGAGCTTCTCGTCGAGCTGCCGGCCGATGCGGTAGTACATCTCGACGCGCTGCTTGCCGTCGGCCGTGAGGTCGGCGACGCGCGTCATGTACTCGATGGCCTTCGACGAGTTGTCCTGCTTCTCGTAGAGCTTGGCCAGCGCCTCCAGGGCCGGGATGTGCGTCTCCTGGATGTCGACGATGTTCAGGTAGGCGTCGATCGCGCGGTCGAGATCCTCGATCTCCTCCGCGTAGACCTTCGCCGTGTGGGACCAGAGCTCGATCTTCTTCTGGCGATCCTCGGCGGCGTTGATGTGGCGGTCGTACGTGTTGATGAGATCGTGCCACTGCCGGAGCCGGCGGTAGCAGCGCTCGAGGGCCTCGAGCGCCGGCTCGTGCGACGGGTCGATCTCGACCACCTGCTCGAGCCGCGCGGCCGACAGATCGGGCTTCAGGAACTGCTCCTCCTGGAGGGTCGCGATCTTCATCAGCACGTCGATGCGCTCGCGCTCCGTGGTGACCACGTCGAGCTGCATCTCGAGGACGCGCACGAGATCCGGCCACTGGTGCGTGCTCGTGTACACGCGCTCGAGCCCCCGCATGGCGAGGAGGTTCGAGGCGTCGATGTCCAGCACCTCGCGGTAGACCGCGCCGGCCTTGTCGATCAGGCCGAGCTTGGTCTCGTACAGGCCGGCGGTGCGCAGCTTCACGGACGCGACAACGTCGGGCTCGGTGACGGCGCGCGCCTTGCGGAGCAGCACGTCGACGAGATCGTTCGACTGATCGCGGTCCGTGTAGATGCGCTCCAGCGCCTCGAGGGCGGGCAGGTGGAGCGGATCGACGTCGAGGGCGCGCCGGTAGAAGCTGAGCCCCTGCTCGACCTCGCCCATGTGCTTCTCGAGCACCTCGCCGAGCTCGGTCAGGATCTCCTTCCGGTCGACGTCGGTGACCGCGACGTTGAGGGCGCTGGTCAGCATCTGGCCCTGCTGCTGCCACTGGCCGGTCTTCTTGAGGTAGTTGGCCATCTGGCGCAGCACGGCCACGTTGTTCGGGTCGTACGCGAGGATCTGCTGGTAGTACGGCTGGGCGTACTCGGGGTGGCCGAGGTCCTCCGCGTACCACTTGGCGAGCCGCAGGCAGAGCGTGATCTTCTGGAGCGGCGCGGTCTGCTGCTGCAGCCAGCCGTTCACCGTCTGCACGAGCTCGGGCCAGCGGTTCGTCGCCTGCGCCATGCGCTCGAGGTAGCGGACCGTGTCCATGTCGGAGAAGTCCATCTCGAACGCCGTGAGCAGCGCGTCGAAGGCCTGGGGCTTGTCCTCGAGCTGCTCCTCGAAGACGCGGGCCACCTTGCGGAGGATCTCGGTCTTCTCGTGCACCTCCTCGCGCGAGTCGAGCCGCGCGAGGTAGAGCTCGATGAGCGGCTCGCTGCGCCGGGCCGCGTCGTGGAGCTGCTCGAGCGCCGCGAAGGCCTGGTCGTGCGTCGGCTCGAGCTCCAGGACCTTCTCGTACGCGAGCGTGCCCTTGTCCCTCTCCTCGACCTGGTGCTCCCAGATCTGCGCCACCTCGAGGTACTCGCGCACCTTGTCGGCCGGCGACTCGTAGGCCGCAGCCCGGCCCATCTTGACGTCGATGACCTCGACCCAGCGCCCCTCCGCCCGGAGCAGGTTCTCCAGGGCGGCCATGGCCTCGAAGTCCTTCGGGTCGACGTCGAGCAGCTTCCGCCAGGCGTCGATCGCGTCGTACGACTGCCCGAGGACGTGCTGGTAGGTCGTCCCGAGCTCGCGGTAGAGCGCGATCACGTTCTCGGCCGGCAGCACGTCCCGCGCGCGATCCACCGTCTGGTGGAGCGCGGTCACGATCTGCTCGGGCTCGTTGCGCAGCCGCCAGATCGCCGCGATGGCGTAGAGCGCCTCGAGGTTCGCGTAGTCGATGTCGAGGACGCGCTGGTAGTCGTCGAGCGCGGAGTCGTCGCGGCCGAGCTGCTCGTGGAACAGCTTGGCGCGGCGGAGCAGCACCGCGACGCGCGACTCGTCGTCGATCGCGATGTCGTAGTGCCGCTCGAGGACGTCGCAGAGCTCGGCCCACTGCCCGACCCGCTCGTACAGGTTCGACAGCGCCGCGAGCGCCTCCGGATCCTCACCGCGGAGGTCGAGGACGCGCTTCCACGTCTCGACCGCGCCCTGGACGTCGTTCAGCCGGTCGGCGAGCAGGTGCGCCATCTTGGCGCGGATGTCCGCCTCCTGGCTGTCGCCCATCGCGTTCTCGAGCTCGCGCTCCAGCACGACCTTGAGCTGGGTCCAGGCCCCCTTGGTCGTGTAGATGCGCTCGAGGGCGCTGATCGCCTGCTCGTTCGTCGTCTCGAGCTCGTCGAAGATCCGCCGGAAGGCGCGGATGGCGTCGTCGAGCTGGCCGAGCCGCTCCTCGTACGTCTGGCCGAGCCGGAGGTAGAGGTCGACGAGCTCCGGGCGGTCCTCGGTCGCGCGCACCCGCTGCTCGAGCACGCTCGCGAGCTCGGGGTACTGCTCGAGCTGCGTGTAGATCCGGTCGAGGTTGGAGAGCGCCTCCGCCTCGAGCGGCTCGATGCCGAGCACGTACCGGTACGTCTCCTCCGCCTTCGCGACGTCGCTGAGGTCGGTCTCGAAGACGCGCGCGAGCCGCTTGCCGATGCTGGTCTGCACGTCCTTGTCGGCGTGGATGCCGAGCACGTCGGCGTACGCGTTCGCGAGCAGCTCCCAGCCGCCGTCGACCGAGCCGGCGAGCCGCTCGACCTCCTCGAGCGTCTTCTCGTCGCGCGGGTACTCCTTGAGCGCCCGGATGTAGACGCTGAGGGCCCCGTCCACCGAGATGAGCCGCTCCTCGTGGAGCTCGCCCAGGCGGTAGTACATCGCCACCCGGTCGGACTCCTGGGTGAGGTGCGCGAGCTCCGCCTCGAGCACGCCGCCGAGCTTCTCCCACTCGGCCGCGGCCTGGTAGAGCGGCTCCAGGATCGCGCCGATCTCGATCTGCTTGATCCCGGCCGCGAAGAGCCCCTCGAGGGCCTCCAGCGTCGGCGTGTGCTCGGGGGCCGCGGTGAGCACCTCGCGGTACGCCGCGATGGCCGCCGGCAGGTCGTTGAGCCGCGTCTGGTGCACCACGCCGAGCCGGTACTTGAACTCGAGGATCTCGTCCGGCGACTGCGCGATCTCCGCCTCGCGCGAGAGGATCTCGACGAGGTCGCTCCACCGCTCGGTCGCGGTGAAGAGGCGGTCGAGCGACGCGATCGCGGCCTGGTTCTCCGGATCGACCTCGAGCACGCGCCTGTAGCGCGCGACGGCGCTGTCGATGTCGTCGAGCTGCGTCTCGAAGATCTGCGCGAGCCTGAGCCCGAGCTCGACGAAGCGCGACGGCTCCTCGCCGAGCCGGCCGAGCTCCGTGTCGTAGAGCGCGGCGACCTGCGGCCAGCGGTTCACCATCATCGCGAGCCGCTCGAGGTTGGAGAGCGACTCCTCGTTGCCGATGTCGCACGTCACCGCCCGCGCGTACGTCTCGAAGGCGGAGAGGTGATCGCTCAGCATCTCCTCGGAGAGGCGCGCCACGCGGTGGAGCAGATCGACCTTCTCGTACGGATCCTCGGCGACCCGGACCCGGACCTCGAGCACGCTGATCAGCTTCTGCCACTCGCCGGACGCGTCGTAGATCGGCTCGAGCACCAGGGCGGCGCCGAGCGCGTCCCTGCTGCCGTCCTTGATCTGCTCGAGCGCGCGGAGCGTCGGCTCGTGATCGGGCATCTGCTGCAGGAGGTCGCGGTAGAGCTCGATCGCGCGGGGCACGTCGTCGAGGTGCTTCTCGTAGAGCTCCGCGATCCGGTACTGGTAGCTGATGCCCTCGGCCGGGTCGGAGGTGATCTCCGCCTCGTGCTGGAGCACGCTGAGCAGCTCGAGCCAGTTCTGCGAGGTCTGGTAGAGGACGTCGAGCCGACCGAGCGCCTGGAGGTCGTCCGGGTCGATCTCGAGCACCCGCTGGTAGGTGTCGATCGCGCTCGCCACGTTGCCGAGCTCGCGCTCGTACACCGCGCCGATCTGGTAGTAGATGCGCTTCTTCTCGCCCGAATCGAGGACGAGATCGGCCTTCTTCGCGTAGACCGAGAGCAGCTCCTGCCAGCGCGAGAGGCTGAGGTAGAGCTTGGTCAGCGCGTCGATCGCCCGCAGGTCCTCGGCGTCGAGCTCGAGCACCTTGCCGTAGACGGCGATGGCCTGGTCGTGCCGCTCGAGCACCTCCTCCTCGATGCTCGCGGCCTGGAACAGCGCGAGCTTCTTCTCGTTCAGGTCGTCGAGGATGTCCGCCTTCTGCTGGAGGATCTGCGACAGCTCGTTGTAGCGCTCCGACGTCCGGAACAGCCGCTCGAGCGACTCGGCGGCGTGCAGGTTGCGCGGATCGATCTCGAGCACGCGCCGGTAGTGCCCGACGGCGCTGTCCATGTCGCCGAGGTCGCTCTCGTAGATGCGCGCGCTCATCGTGTAGAGCGTGCTCGCGAGCTCCGCGTCGGTCTGCTGCGCCGCCAGCGTCTCGAAGACGCGCGCCAGGTCGGCGAAGCGACCGGTCGCGCGCGCGAGCCGATCGAGCCCCTCCTGCGTCGACTCCGAGGCCGGATCCTGGCTCAGCGCCCGCGCGTAGGTGTCGAAGGCCGAGCTGAGGTCGCCGCCCGCGTCCTCGTAGAGCACGGCGATCTGGTGGAGCAGCTCGACGCGACGGGTCACGTCGTCGCTGCGGCGCACCTGCACCTCGTGCACCCCGATGAGCTTCGTGTAGTCGCCCGACTGGCGGTACAGGGGCTCGAGGATCTCCGCGATCGCGACCTCGTGCTCGGGGAGCTTGCCGAGGCGCTCGAGGGCCGCGAGCGCCTCGACGTTCGTCGGCTCGCGCTCGAGCACCTGCCGGTAGATGTCGATCGCCGGATCGACGAGCCGCATGCGCGACTCCCGGAGCGCCGCGAGCCGGAGCATGAGCCGGATCTGCGCCTCCTCCTCGACGGCGATGCTGAGCTGCGCCTCGAGGTTGTCCGCGAGCTCCTCCCACATGCCCTGGCGGCTGAAGAGCCCGTCGAGGGCGGTCAGCGCGACAAGGCTCGTGTCGTCGATGGAGAGGACCTCGCGGTAGGCGGCGATCGCCTCCTCCGGCTGCCCGAGCCGCTGCTCGTAGACCTCGGCCATCTGGGCGTAGAGGCCCTCGCGCTCGGAGGGCTCGTGCACGAGCTCGATGCGGCGCCGGTAGACGCCGATGAGATCGCCCCAGCGCTCGGTGCGCCGGTAGAGCGCGTCCATCGCCTCGAGCGCCTCCGAGTCGCCCGGATCGATCGAGAGCACGCGGAGATAGCCGTTCGCCGCCTCCTCGACCTTGCCGAGCCGCTCGTGGATGCTCGCGAGCCGCATCCAGTACTCGCGGCTCAGCCGGGCGTCGCTCAGCGAGTCCGCGATCTCGCTGAAGATCACGTCGAGCCGATCCCAGGCGCCCGCCTGCGCGGCGAGCGACTCGAGCTCCGCCCGGGTCTCGGCGTGCGACGGGTCGTCCTTGAGCGCCCGCGACTGCGCGTCGAACGCGCGGCCCAGGTCGTTCAGGCTCTCGGCCGCCGTCCGCGCCACCTTCCGGAGCAGCGAGACGCGCGTCGCCGTGTCGCCCTCGGCGGCCGCGAGGATCTCGAGCGCCTGGATCAGCTTCTCCCAGTCGCCGCGCCCCTCGTAGATCTCCTGCAGGATCGCCGCCGCCTCGGCCCGCAGCGACTCGTTCGAGAGCAGCGCCTCGAGCGCGAGGCGCGCCGCGTCGTTGCCCGGATCGAGGATCAGGATTTCCTTGTAGTTCTCGAGCGCTCCGGCCGCATCGTTCAGGTGCTTCTCGAGGGTGCTCCCGAGCCGGAACTTGAGGTCGATGAGCGCCTGCTCGTCGAGCGGGGAGTCGATGCGCTTGCGGAGCACGTCGACGTACGACTCCCAGTCCCCTTGCTCGCGGTAGAGCTTGTCGAGCGCCGCGAGCGCCTGCGGGTCGGTCGGCTCGTCGTCGAGCACCTGGCGGTACGTCGCGATCGCCCGCGCCGCGTCGCGCAGCTCCCCTTCATAGAGCTCCGCGATGGCGTAGAGGATCTGCTTGCGCTCCTCGGGCTCGGCGATGATCTCGAGCTTCTTCTCGTAGATGCCGAGCAGATCGCCGAACCGGCCCGTCTCGCGGTAGAGACGCTCCAGCGCGCTGATCGCGGCCTCGTTCTCGCCGTCCGCCTCGTACACGGCGCGGAACTGCGCGAGCGCCTCGTCGATGCGCTTCACCTCGTCGAGCAGCACGCGCCCGAGGCGGAGCCGGAGATCGACGCCGAGCGCGATGTCCCCCTCGCCCTCCGCGCGCGAGATCGCCGTCGAGTACGCGTCGATGAGCGCGTCCCACCCCTCGGTGGCGCGCGCCGCCCGCTCGACGTCGTCGATGCACTGCTCGTCCTGCGGGGCGATCTGGAACGCGGAGAGGTAGCGCTCGAACGCGCGCTGCGGCTCCTTGAGCCGCGTCTCGTAGAGCGCGGCCACCTGCCGGTAGAGGTCGAGCCGGGAGACGTCGTCCTGGTCGTGCGAGAGCTTCACCTCGATCGCGCCGGCGAGCCCCTTCGGGTTGTTCGCCTGCGTGTAGATCGGGATCAGCGCCTCGGCCGCGGCGAGGTGCGAGCCGTCGATCGAGAGCACCTTCTCGTAGGCGCGCGCCGCGCGATCGGCCTTCTGCTTCTGGTTCATCCAGAGCTCGGCGATCTTGACCAGCAGGCTGATCTTGGCGGCGTCGTCGGTCTCCTTCGCCTCCTGCGACTCGAGGACGCGGATGAACTCGTCCCACTTGCCGCTCTCGGCGTAGAACACCTCGAGGTCGTCCCAGCGCTGGAGCTGGAGGTACGCCTTCTTGAGCGCCTCCTGGGCCTTGCGGTCCTGGGGGTTCAGCGCGATCACCTCTTGCCACGCGCGGACGGCGGCCTCGTCGTCCTTGAGGCGCTCGCCGTAGAGCTGCGCGAGCTTGCTGAGGAGCGCGAGCTTCTGCCCGCTGTCGAAGGTCGTGTCGACCTGCTTCTGCAGCACCCGCGCGAACGCCTGGTAGTCCTTGTTCTTCTCGTAGAGCCCGGCCAGCGCGTTCAGCGCCTCGGGGTTCTCCGGGTCGTTCGCGAGGACCTCGTCCCAGAGCTCGATGCAGAAGTCGACCTTCTTCACGCGCTCGGACGCGAGCTTCGCGATCTCGAGGTACTTCGCGGCGCGCTCGCCGCCCTCCGGGAGCGCCGCGGCCTCGCGGCGGAGCAGCCCGATGAGCTTCTCCCAGTCGCGCCGCTTCTCGTAGCTCTGGCGGAGGAAGTCGATCGCCTGCGTGTGCTCGCCGTCGATCGCGAGGATCGCCTCGTAGCACTTCACCGCCTCGGCCGCGTTCGAGAACTTGCCCGAATAGAGCTCGGCCGCCTTCGAGTAGTTCTCGATCTTCTCGGCGGGATCCGACACCGCCTCGGCGATCTCGATCAGCGTCTTGACGTACTCGTTGTACCGCTTGGCCTGCTCTTGCTTCTGGGCCTTGGCCTTGAGCTCCTCGACCCGGCCCGCGGCCTCGGCGGCGGGCGGCGGCGGCGCCGTCGGGCGCCGGCCGATCTCGGAGTCGGCGGGCCTGCTCTCGGCGGGCGCGCGCGCCGGCGGCGCCGGCTCTGCAGCGATGACCGAGGTCCTCGCGCTGGCGTCATCGTCCGACGAGGCGTCGGCCGGGACGTCCGCGGGCGTGCTCGCCCTGCCGCTCACGGGCGCCGGCGCGCTCACGGGCGCCGGCGCGCTGACAGGCGCCGGCGCGCTCACGGGAGCGCGCACGCTGACAGGCGCCGGCGCGCTCACGGGAGCGCGCACGCTGACAGGCGCCGGCGCGCTCACGGGGATGGGCGTGGCGTCCGCCGCGCGATCGATGGGCGCGGGCGCGGCGGCCACGGGCGCCGCAGGCGCGACGGGCGCTGCCGCGACGGGCGCTGCCGCGGCGGCCGTGAGGCGCTCGCCGATCTGCGCCTCGAACGCGCTCACGCTCGGGTGCGTCGGGGCGACCGCCGAGAGCCGCTCGAACCAGCTCCTCGCGCGGATGAGGTTTCCGAGCTGCCGCCAGGCGATGCCGCCCGCCTGCGCGATCATGTACGGGGAGCTGCCGTTCTGGTTGGCGGCGCTCTCCGCCAGCGCCGCGACGCGCTCCCAGTTGCCTTCCTTCGTCCCCCAGAGCTCGCGCAGGTAGGCGAACGCCGCCTCGTTCGACGGGTCGTACCGGAGCGCTTCTTCCAGGAGCTTCGAGCCGATCTCGACGTTCTGGTGCCGCGTGGCCCAGCGGACGCCGAACTTGAACGCCGCCTCGCCGCGCGCCACGCCGGCGCGCGCGTCGAGGATACGGCGCTGCGTCTCCACGATGGCCTGCGGCCGCTCCTCCTCGGCGAGCAGCCCCTCGAACATCGCCGCTGCCTGCTTGTCGGAGGGCGACGCCTCGTACGCCCGCCGGAGCAGGTCCTCGAGCTGACCGCGATCGAAGCGCTTCGCGAGCCGCGCCGCGCGGAGCAGCAGCCTCTTGCGCTCGCTCGTCGTCGCGGCCGCGTCGGCCGCGTCGACCAGCTCCGTCATGTGCGCCGCCCACGACGACTGATCGACCTGCATGTCGCCGAGGCACGCGCGCGCCTCCTCGCTCGTGCCGCTGGAGACGCCGAGCGCGCGCGCGTACGTCGCCGTCGCCCGCTCGAAATCGCCCGCGTCGCACAGCACGTCGCCGAGCTCCACGAGGAGCTCGGCGGCCGCGGTCCCCTCCGGGGCGTTCCTCAGCTCGAGCTCCAGGAGCTTCTGGACCATGTTGGTCTTGCCGAGGTCCCAGTAGATGGAACGAGCCGACTCCAGCGCCTCGAGCAGCGCTGGATTCAGCTTGTATGCGTCCTGGAAGTGCTTCAGCGCCTTGACGGCCTGAAGGAACTTCTCCTCGAGCAGCCGCCCGAGCTTCAGGTGATATGCCGCCTTCCGGGTCGCGTCCCCTTCGGCCGCAATCCCCTTCTCGAGCTCCTCGACGAGCCCTTGCCAGTCATGAACCGACTCGAGATGATTGAGACGCTGCGCAAGATCCATTGATTATCGACCCTCGGCCCCGACCTTCGAACGGATTGAAACGCTCACGTGTCCCGCGCGGCGCGCGGCATCACAGCTACTGGCCACCGAGCCGCGCGACGAGCGTGTTCGCCGTCTCGCACTCGGTCTTGAAGCTCGCCGCCCTCGATCCCTTGCAGGCGCGCGTGGTGAACCCCTTGAGCATCTGGATGGCCTCCTGCTTGCGAGGCGGATCCAGGGTCGCGTACGTGCTCCCAAGGCTCCAGAGGATCTGCACGGACTCGGGACCATCCGCCGGCGCGGCCGCCCGGGCGGCCTCGAGCGCGGCCACCATCTCCGCCGTGGCCCCGCGCTCCTGGTAGACCGTCGCGAGCAGGCTGTGGATGCCGAAGAGGTACTTGTCCCCGGGCTTCGCGAACGACTTCCCCTCGTTCAGCACCTGCTCGGCCTCCTTCGTGTAGCCGAGGCGGGTGTAGAGGTCGGCAAGCGCCGCGTAGTAGCGGATCTCGTCCGGGTTGTGCTCGATCGCCTTGGTGAGGTTCTCGAGCGCCTTCTGCTCGTCATCCGTCCAGAGGTAAACGTTCCCGAGCTGCGAGTAGCAGTCAGCGAAGTTGGGATCGTTCTCGATACACTTCTGATAGGGCTCCTTGGCCTCTTCGTAGGAGATCGTCTTCTTCTTCGCCTGCTGCTCCAGCGCCCAGCCCCGCTCGAACCAGTAGTTGGCGAACTTCGGGGCGATCTGCGTGGCGCGCGCCAGCGTCGATGCGACCTTGTCCCACTCCTCCTTCTTCTTGTGCGCCATGGCGAGCTTGAAGAAGATGCGGTGGTTTGTGGGGTCGAGCTTGGTCGCTTGCTCGTACTTGTTCGCCGCCCCCTCGGGATTGACGGCGACCTCCTTGTCGGCCTGATTCGCCAGGATGACGGCCTCCTGCCGATGCCGGGTGCAGCCCAGCCCCGCCGCGCTCGCCGCGACCAGCCCAACCATCAAGAATGCCCGAAGCTTCATCTCCTCACCTTTCGAATGAAACCGGCGCCGCCGGCTCCCAAGTGATCGTGGGCGTCGCGTCGCCCCTCTCCAGCATCCCGGGAGCGGCTGCGCCGCTCCGTGTCAGCATCCCGGACCGGCTGCGCCGCTCCTTCAGCAACCCGGAGTCGGCTGCGCCGCTCCTTCAGCAAACCCGGAGTCGGCTGCGCCGCTCCGTCCCCGCATCCCGGAGCCAGCTGCGCCGCTCCGTGGTGTGGCACCGTCACATGCGTCCTGAGGTGGCGCGCGTTCAACCTCGCGCGGCGTCGCGAGAATAGGCGGATGCAACCGCGGAAGTCCAGGGCTTCAGCTCCCGCACCCGCGACCGTGTGGACGGCGTTCGGGCGCCGCCCGCCCCTCCCCTGCGGCGCGACGCGCGACGACCTGGGCGCCCCCCCCCACCGACCGCCGCGCGATGGACGCAGACGCCGAGCGCGCCCGCGGCTCAGGTCGCGTCCGGTCCTGAAATGGCAAACGCCCCGCACGGTCCGTGCAGGGCGCTCGCGCACGCCACGCTATCAGGCGAGCTCAGCCGCCGGGGCTGAGCATGATCGGGTAGACGACGGTGACGATACCGCCCTCGGGCTGCGGGAACGACAGGCCGTAGAAGGCCCGCACCACGCACGAGACCACGCCGTTGTCCGGCAGGTCCGAGCCGCCGTTACCCACGTTCGACACAGCGCCGTCGCGCCCGATGACGAAGCGCACAGCGACGCGGCCCTGCAGGTTCGGGTTGTTCCTGAGGCCGTTCTCGTAGCAGAGCCGGAACCTACCGAAGTTCTGGCGCACGATGCGCTGGATGACCTCGGGGGGCAGACGGCCGCTGACGCTCGTCGCACCCATACGCACCTGCGGCGGCTTGGTGCGATGCGACCCGCCGAGGCGGCCGTGGCCGGAGCCGAAGCCCTGACCCGTGCCGGTGCCGGCGCCGTGACCGATGGTCCCGATCGAGCCGAGGCCGATACCCTCGCCGCGACCGCCGCCGCCCTCGCCGATGCCGGAGAGGCCGAGGCCGCCAGCGCCGAACGAGTCGCCGATCTGGTCGCCCCACATGTTGCCGCGCGCGCTCAGCGCATCGTTGCCGAGCGAGTCGTCACGACCCCACGGCGCTGTCGGGGCGTTCGGATCGCCGCCGGCGCCGGCGTTGAGGAGACCGATCATGCCGAACTCCGCGGCGTCGCGCAGCGCCGCCTGGCGGGCGATGTGCGGATCGGGGTTGTCGGCCGGGCCCTGGACGCCATAGCGGTTGCCGGTGGCCTTGGTGTTCGGGTTACCCATCGAACCCTCTTCACCCTTGGCGCGGGTACCGGTGCCGCCCTCCTTGTTGTCCGCCGCGTTCTCGGCGACCTGCTCGGTCTCCTTCTCCTCCATCTCCTTCTCGGCGGCGGCCGCGAGGTACTGCTGGATGAGGAACTGCTGATCCGCGGAGATCCCGTCCTCGCCCGTGTCGCCGAGCGGCGGCATGAAGAAGGCCATCGCCGCGAGCAGCCCGAGGTGCACCGCCATCGAGAGGCCGGTGTACAGCAGGCCCTGCGTGTCGAGCTGGAAGTGCCCGGCCACGACGCGGCCCGCGTTCACGGCGGATACCTGGAAGATGATGCCGTCGAGCTCGACCTTCGCCTTCGCGCCGGACGGCAGCGCCATCTGGTAGGCGCCCGAGAGCTCGGAGCACGGCTGCGCGCGCCCCTGGTCAATCGCCTGCTGCACCGTCATCTTCGGATGTCCGGGGAGCTCGATCGTCCCGGTCGCGCGGGGCAGGAGCACCACCGAGACCGAGCCGGTGCGGTCCGCGAGGACGATGGGCGCGCGCGTCGTGCCGAGCTTCTCCGACGGGATGAAGTAGTCGCACTTGAAGTTCTTGCCCTCCTCCTCACCCACGTAGAAGGAGCGCGGCGGGGTGAGGTGCTCGACGTGGAGCACGGCGGCATCCCACAGGATCATGATCTCGACGGACGCCGCCGGGACCTCGACCTCCTCGCTCGGCACGTCCGGCCCGTTCTTCACGAGCGTGTACGTGTAGGATCCCTCCGGCGCGTCCGGCGGCACCTCGTCGACGGCGGCCGCCGACTGCGCGAACGGGTTGTTGTAGGCAAACGGGTCTGCCCCCGCGCTCGCGGCGAACGGGTTCGCCGGCGCGCTGGCAGCGAACGGGTTCGCCGGCGCACCGGCGGCAAACGGGTTCGAGGGCGCCGCGGCGAAGGGGTTCGCCGGCACCGGCTTCGCGGGGCCCGCCGCGGCGGCGACCGCCACCGGCTCGGCGCGCTCCAGCATGATCTTCGTGCCGCCGATCTGGAGCTGATCGCCTGGGCTGATCTTGCACTTGTTGACGCGCGCCCCGTTCACCATCGTTCCCGGCTCGTTGCCGAGATCGATGAGCGTGATGTCCTGCGGGGAGGCGACCTCGATGACCGCGTGCATGCGCGAGGCAAGCTCGTCATCGACACGCAGATGGCTCTTCGCGTCCTTGCCTACCTTGACGATATCCTGCGTGATCGTCTCCCGACGGACGAGCGCCTCGTTTTGGTAGAGCGCAAATGTGAGAGCGACCCTTTGCTTGCCTTCCATCTCCGCCAGCCTTCCCTATGCGCCCCGCGGCGCACGCCCCCAGCATCTGGGGATAAATCGATAGGGCAGGTTCCAGCCTGCCCGGCACATCAGAGGTTCTCGACCGACTTGAGCATCTCCGGGACGAACGAGGTGCGGGGCCGGATCAGCGTCGTCCGGACCGGACCGGGGCGCACGCGGATGGTGGCGTCGTTGGGGCCGAATCCACCGGCGTTCAGCGGATCGTCGGAGAACTCGTACCCGTAGCCCTCGTCCTTCTTCCCACCGCCGCCGCCCTGAGCCTCCTGCGCGAACGCCGATGAGGCGACCACGCTCATAAGAACGGCAGCCACGACTCCCGCACCCAATCGGGTCAACCCTCTCATTTCAGCCTCCTCAGAATGTTCCGACGCCGTTACAGTGCCATTGTACCGCCTATCGCGGCGGCCGGTCAACCAGCTTCGCAAGCCTTCGAGGCGGCAGAGAGCACGACCCACATCCGCCTCGACAGCCGATTCAACCCAAGGTTCCCGAGCGATGCCATGAAAGTGACCAGCCCCCCTCTCCTCCGTGACGGCGAGCATGCAGCGAGCACGCGGAGAGAGAGGGAGGCTGGTCGCGCTGCCTGACGCGCTGCGGTGCGGCCCGACGCACCGGTAGAGCTCGCCTGGAATACTGCCGTATTCCTCGCTCGCTCTGCCGGGCTCGGGCCGCTCACGACGTGCGTCAGACAGGGCTCAGGACAACGCTCCTGCTGCTTACGGGGCCGGAGCGGCCCCTTCTTCGCCGTCGGCCCCGGCAGCGGCCTCCTGCTCGGCCTCCTTCGTCTTCATGTCAGCCTCGGCCGCCTTGCGTTCGGCCTCGGTCTGCTTGTTGAAGGCGATGATCTGGTCGATCTCTTCCATGCGCTCCTTCGACCGCTTCACCGCGTCGGTGAACTCGGCGCTGGAGCCCGCCTTCTGGATGAACTGGCCGAACAGCCCCTTCGCCGACTGGAGGGCGCCCTCGGCGGACTTGCCGCCCGACTTGGCCTTGTACTCCTGGGTGAGGATCGCCTCGTTGTAGTAGGTCTCGGGGCGCTCGGGGGACAGCTTCTTCGCGGCGTCGAGCTCCGCGCTGGCGGCCGCCACCATGTTGTCGAAGTTCGAGTCGTCGATCTGACCGCGCAGGGCGAGCGCGAGGCCGAGGTGAGCGTCGTAGTCGTTCGGACGCATCTTCAGGGCCGCGCGGTACGCCTCCTCCGCCTGCTGGAACCCGCGGAAGCTCAGGTTCACAGCCGCGTAGTTCATCTGCGCCTCGTAGAAGGTCGGGTCGAGCTTCCTCGCCAGGTTGAACTCCTGAACGGCGCCGTTCAGGTTCGCGAGCTCGACCTGGATCATCCCCGCGGTGTTGTGGATCGGCGCGTAGTTCGGGTTCTTGCGGATGGCCTGGGAGCAGACCAGCGCAGCGAGCTCCAGCGCCTGCGTGTCGACCTTCTTCTGCTTGCTGACGTTGGTCGCGACCGCCTTGCCCGACCTCCGGCCGGCCTTCTGCTTCGCCGTCTCCAGGTAGTAGATGGCGAGCTGATTGAACGCCGGCATGAAGGCGTCGTCGACCGCCAGCGCGCTCTGGATGTACCGCTTCGCGCGCTGGAAGTCGTTGGGTCCGTCGCTGTCGGCGACCTGGTTGCCGCGCTTCATGTACAGGAGCGCGAGGTGCACGAGCGCCTCGACGTTCTTGTACTGGGCGTCGACGACCGCGGCCTGCCGCATCTCGCTGATCGCCGCGTCGATGTTCCGCTCGCCCGACTCGGCCAGGTTGTAGAGCGCCACCTGGACCCGCGCGGGGTGGAACTTCGGGTTCTTCTGGAGCGCCTGCTGGAAGTGCTTCTTCGCCTCCGCGTCGTTCTTGCAACGCTGGTACGCGAGCCCCGCGTTGTAGATCGCCTCGGCGAACGTCGTGTCCCCCTGCTCGTCCGCCGCGTCGAGGAAGAGCTTGGCCGTCGAGCTGCAGGTCGCCGCGGTCCAATCGCCAGCCTTGTCGTGCTGGACCATGGTGTCCATGGCGGTCTTGAACTTGTTTGCCGCCGCGACCGACACGGCGTTGCCCTTGCTGTCCGTGATCGCCTTGCCGGTCGTGGGATCCTTCGCCGCGTGCGCCGTGCCGCCGGTGCTACCGCCGCCACAACCCGACGCGGCCAGGAGGAACACCGCGATCGCTGCCAATGAGGTGATGCTTCTCATGTTTCGCTCCATCACTTCCTGGGTCGGGTTGTGGCCCGATCGAGCGGCGAGCCTTGCTTGGAGGCGCCGGACCTCGCCGGCGCTTCCTTCGTCTTCTCGTCGCCCTCTTCCTTGCTGGCAGCCGGCTTGTCGGTGACCGTCAGCGCCTCGCGGTACGGGGTCCCGTCGAGGTTCAGCGGCGCGGGACGATCGCTCAAGCCGGAGTTGACCCGCGACGGGGCGCCGCGGAATTCGTCGATGAGGTGGTACTCGGCGCCGTAGTTCTTCGACAGCCACACCTCGCACGTGCGCGAGTAGTCGTCGAAGTACTGGTACTTCACGGACAGGTCGAGGCAGGTCTTGAACGCGCCCTTCGCCATCTGCTTCTGCGGCTCGCTCGCCTCATCCAGGCGCGAGTAGTACTCGCCCCGGATCTCGTCGTACGAGACGTCGGTGCCCGGCACCATTCCGCGGCCCTTCCACTCCTTCGGGATCGGCGCGGCGCGGAACTCGGCGACGAACTTGCCCCACATCTGACCGACGCGCGCGCCGGCAGCGATGACCCACCGCGGCGGAGGCGTCGGCTCCAGCTTGAGGATCTTCTGGTACTCCGCGTCGGCCGCCTCGATCGCCGGGCGCTTCTTCTTCACCCAGTCGGCGACCTTGGTGTTGATGTGCTTGAGGACGTCCTCGCGGTTCCCGGCGCCCTTGTACTCGGGGAACTTGATCTTATCGACCTCCTTCCGCTTCTGCTCGGCGAAGTGGAAGTAGGCCTCGCCCACCGCGGTCAGCACCTTGCCGAGACGGCGCAGCTTCTCCGGCTCCTCGCCGCCGATCGCGTCGAGCTTCTTCAGCGCGGCCGCCGGGTCCTTCCAGTAGCCCCGGACCTTGTTGTACTCGCCGTTCGCCGGGGTCACGCTCTTCGTCTGCAGGAGGACGCGCGCGTACATCGCGTGCGCCTGCACCTGGACGTCGAACGTCGCGTTGCGGTCGATCTGCGGCATCGCCGTCGACAGCCGCCGGCGCGCTTGATCCCAGTCCTCGCGGTCGATGTAGTGCGCGCCGATCGCGAACGCGATCTGCGCCGTCTGCGCCGGCTTCGCCTTGCCGTAGTTCTTGTTGAAGAGGTCGGCGTCCTTGATGGCCTGGTCCTCCTGACCGAGGCCGAGCCGGAGCACGACAGCGTCCTGGAGCGCCTCTGCGGCCTTCTCCCCCTTCGGGTTCTCGCGGGCGTAGCGCTCGTACCAGTTCGCCGCCTCGTCGTAGACCGCGATCGCCTGGTAGTTGCCGCCGATCTCGTAGATCGACGTCTTCGCCAGCTCGGTGTTGTGGAGGTTGTACCTCGGATCCAGCAGGATCTTGCGGGCCGAGATCGACTTGGCGATGAGGCGAGCGGCCTGGAACGCCTTCGCGGCGTTGTAGAGGACCTCCTCGCTCTTGTCGCAGGCGGGCTGCTTGGCCTCGCAGGCGGCCTCGCCGTACTTCTTCCACATGTCCATGTAGGCGAGCGCGGCCTTCTCGTAGTTCTTGAGGGCCTCGACGCCGCCGGCCGCGTCCGCCGCCTCGACGAGCTTCTGGGCGCGCAGGCGCTCGATGTCGCGCTGGATGCGGATCAGGATGCCGCACTGCTCGGCGTTCTCCTTCTCCTTGCCGCCCTTGCAGTAGAGGTCGATGAACTTGGGCACATCCGCGGCCATGTCGTCGTAACAAGACGGACGCGGCGGATCCATGTTCGCGCCGAGGACGTTGAGCGACTCGAGGTAGAGCTGCGAGGCGTAGATGCCGACTTCCTTGTCGGCGTGGTTCAGCGCCACGTCGCGGAACGCGAGCGCGGCCTCCTCCCAGTGCTGCGCCTCGAAGTACGTGCGGCCGCGCGCGTACTTCACCTCGACGTACTGCTCCTGCGCCTCCTTGTCGTTCGCGGCGGGCTTGATGTAGCAGACGTAGCGGTTGAAGGCGGTGATCATGCCCTTCTGGCTGTCGTTGAACTCCTTGGGCTGGAACTTCGCCTTGTCCGCCTTCTTGTCCTTCTCGCCCTTCTTGCCCGTCCCCGGATCGGGGAGGTTGCCGGCCCCCTTCTTGTCGGAGCCGTCCTTGTGGGTCTCGGTGTAGATGTTCTGGTAGCAGAGCACCGAGG
Source organism: Sorangium sp. So ce176 (assembly GCF_051519835.1). Lineage (NCBI taxonomy): Bacteria > Pseudomonadati > Myxococcota > Polyangiales > Polyangiaceae > Sorangium > Sorangium sp. So ce176. Next base: position 3,729,072 of record NZ_CP150371.1, on the reverse strand, counting down.
CGTACGCGGCCTCAGCCGCCTGCGGGCCGTTCGGGTCCTCGGCCACGACCGAGTCGAACGCGGGGCCGCACTTGGCCCAGTCCTTCTGGAAGTACAGAAGGTCGGCCATCGCGTACTTGATCTTGAAGATGTTCGGCCAGTCCTCCTTCAGGATGCGAGGGAACTCGAACTTGGCGAACTGCTCCTGCTTGAAGTTGTTGACGACCTTGTCGTAGAGCTGCGCGGCGAGCTGCATCGTCTTCTTGTCGCCGGTGCCGCGCACGCCGCCCGAGCCAACCGCCTCGAGGTGCCAGGCCATCGCCGTCTCGGTCAGCAGCCCGGCGGTGATGTTCGAGCACTTCAGCTTGGCGTCCGCCGGGTGCCCCTCGTTGCCGAACTTGTTGTGGACGTCGAGCTGGCGCCCGAGCACCTCCATGATCTGGTCCTTGTTGCCAGACTTCATGGCGAGCGTCGCCTCGGCGATGTGCCCCTGGTACACGCAGTACTTCGGGCCCCGGTCGCGGGTCATCAGGTCGGTGTAGAGCTCGATGCCCTCCTTGTAATGACCGGTGTCGAGGTAGTTCTGCCCGAGATCGTCCATCATCTTGAACGTCTTCTCGGAGCTGCCGCTCGTGTCGCCGCTGAGCGGCCGGAGGAAGTCATGGGACTTCCGCGGGTCGCCGGCGAGCGCGTAGACCGGGATGATGTCGCGGCGCGCCGAGACAGCGAGCTGGGCCGCGTTCGGCATCTGCTGGTACTGCTGGCCGTACTCGATCGTCTTCTTGAACTCGCTGATCGCGCGGGCGAAGTCGCCCTTGTTCCAGTAGACGTACCCGAGCTTGTAGTGGGCGTAGCCCCACACCTTGTTCTCGGGCGGCGGGTACTGGGTGACCTTGACGTACGACTGCTCGGCGAGGTCCCACTTGGACGGGTCGCCCTGCGCCTCGTTGAAGAAGAGCTCGCCGAACGCGAGGTACGCGTTCGGGATGTACTTCGAGTTCGGCCAGTTCTTGATGAGCTCGAAGTAGACCTTGCGGGCGTCCTCGAGCTGCTGCGCCTGCTCGTACTCGTAGGCGAGGTAGTAGAGGACCTCGTCCGTGCAGCCCGTGCTCTTCGCGGGGTCGGCCGCGTTGGTGCTCTGGCAGTACTTCGGGTACTGCGTCTTGAGGTTCGTGTAGTACTTGATCGCGCTCTTCCGCGCGGCGGCGAGGATCTTGTCGGCCTTGGAGATCTCCGCCCGCAGGCCGGCGACCGCCTTCGGGTTCTTCCGCTTGGCCTCGTCGGCCTTGATCTGCCCCTCGGTCTTGTCGCGGAAGGCCGCCGACTCGAGCTCGACGTAGCCCTCGGCGAGGCGCCGCATCAGCTTCGGCCGATCCGGCGCGTTCTTCGGCGTCGAGGCGTACAGGCCCTCCAGGCCCTGGATCTCCGTGATCAGCAGGCTCCGCACCTTCGGGGCGAGCCGATTCCGACGCTCGTCGCGCTGCGCCGACGCCTGCGAGGCGGTCGGGTTGGCCGGCTTCGTGAGGTCCTCTCGCTTCTTCAGGTTGATCCCGGTGGGGGCCGACTTGAAGCTGACCTGCGGCTTCTTGCCGGCCGACACCTGGAGCTTGCCGCCCGGACAGGCGGCGATCGCGTCCTTCGCGGGCTGCGTGATGCACGCGTCGGCCGCGGACGCGGGGCTCGCCGTGACCGCGCACGCCGCGACGGCCAACGTGCCTGCCGCCGCGCGGAGCGCATGCAGTACACTGAACTTCGACTGCTTCATCTCCATCTCCGTCCCTCCGCCACGGACCCCCGTGAGGAAGCGCTGCCTGCCCCGCGGACCACGGCCGCGGGGCCAACCATGATAAAACGGCTCACTTGCTGCATTTCGACGTCACGACCTGCCGGTAGAAGCCCAGCTCATCGCGCCAGTACTCGCCGTCGAACGGCCAGAGCACGTGCTCGTCGTCGGGCTTCACGACGCCGTACGTGAGCGCGTCCTCCTTCGAGAGCTGCCCGCTGACGACCTGCTGATCGAGCTTGTTCCGCTCGGCCGCGGTGATGTCGATGAGGATCTTCGACGAGTCGCGGAGGTGCTCGTTGAGCTCGTCGAGGTTGCGCTGGTAGCGCTCCCGCCCGAGCGTGCCCGCGTTCCGGACCGCGAGGCTCCGCGCGAAATCGAGGGCGTCGGTCACCTCGCTGCCCACCGGGGAGTTGCGGAAGTTCGCGGGCGCCTTCTTGAACCGCGCCGCCTCCTCGTCGAGCACGCGCACGTACTCCATGTTGCGGCGGAGCTGGCGATCCGAGAGCGCGTTCTCGACGATCGGGCGGACCGTCGGCGACAGGTTGGCCTTGCCGGCGCCCACGTCCTTCAGGAACTGGAAGAAGCGCTCCTCGTTCCCCTCGCCCTGGAACCGGTTGAGGATCGCCTCGAGCTCCTTCTTGATGGGCTCGTACTTCTTCTTCATCTTCGCGACCGTGATGGTCGCGTCGCCGTACTGGCAGATCGTGAACGCGACGACGGCCTTCAGGATGTCGGCCTCGGGATAGAACGAGTTCGGGAAGTAGGGCGACTCGATCGTGTGGATGTTGCCGAGGGCCTGCGGGTACAGCCCGGCCATGAAGTACGCCCAGGACTGCTCGAAGAGGCTGTCCAGCCAGTACTCGCTCGCGACGTCGACGCGGTTCCAGTACTTGACCGCCGCCGAGAGCTTCGCGGCGTCGATCGTCGGGACGTTGTTGTCGTCGAGGCGGACAGAGGCGGAGTAGTAGGTCCGCGCCATCGAGAGGAACGCGAGGTCGCGCATGCGCGCCTCGTCCTCGACGCCCTCGACGCCGTCGTCGATCGCCTGGACGATGCGCTGGAACGACTTGACCGCCGGCACCGACTTGCGGAGCTGCACGTACGAGATGCCGCTGAAGAACTGGGCCTGGACGTAGTACTTGCTGTTGGCGTCGACCTTGGCGAAGAGGCTGATGGCCTCCTCGTAGTTCCGGTTCCGGTACTTGTAGCGGCCGAGCAGGTAGTTGAGCTGCCAGTAGAGGTCGCGCTGCTGGGGGTTGTTGAACCGCGCGATCTGCTCGGTCTTGTACTTGCCGACGCGCTCGATGATGTCCGCCGGCTCGGGGAGCTGCGTCGCGAGCTTGGACAGCCAGAGCAGCGTCTCGTTGAACTTCAGGTGGTTCGGCTTGTCGGCGATCTGCGAGAAGATCGCGTAGCTCGCCTGGTAGAACTGCAGCCGGTACAGCGCGATCGCGAGGTGGTACTGCGCGATCTGCCGGTTGCCCTCGTCGTCGCCCGTGTCGCCGTCGACGACCCGCTTGAGCTGCAGCGCGGCGTCGCTCCACCGCTCGCTGTCGAACAGCCGCTTGCCCTGCGCCGCCTGCTCGGTCATCTGGCCCGCGGTCACGGGGCCAGCATCCTCGTCGAGGTTGATCTCCTTGTTGGGCTTCGTGCCGCCCTTGGCGTCCGCCTTTTCAGCCGCGACGGGCTTACCCTTGCCCTGCGCATGCCCCATGGCGGGGGTGAGCAACAGGGCAGAAGCTACAAGGCAGATACTCGCCACCCGGTTCCGCATCGTCGTTCCTCGCTTTCGGCGACGTAAAGATCGTGGCCCCTTCGCCCCGTTCGCGGCTCCACACACCGGAAGCGCGCGCCGTAGACCCCCGAGGCGACTCGGTCGAGAACCAAAAAGTTCAATGAGAATCAACGGATACTTGCGTGTGGCCGGGGATGGTAGGATTGTGGCGCGCGGCTTGTCAAGCGATGCCAACGGTCGGCCTGCTCTACATTCCGGCCCTCAGACACCAGGCCCCGCGTCGAGCTTGGGGTGGCGCACTGCGTAGGAGTCGAGGGTGGAATTATCGAACCGGTGCGCGCTCGCTTCCTTAACAGGCTCGCCGCGCCGGCGCGTCACGACGGCCCGGTGACCGGCCGCTCCCAAGGGCGCGTCGGGCGCAGGGTCGAACGGTCCGCGCGGGCGACGCCCCACGTCGGCGGTGGCGCGCTCCATCCGGCTGTTGACGCTCCTGGCGCCCTTCGTCTAGGGTCCAACCGCTGACGTTGTGCCTTTGAGCACCTCGACTTGAGCGTTTTCTTGCCTCCCGTCCGCGCGCCTCTGCCGAGGCGATGGCGCGCACCGCCGCCGAAGGAGCACGTTCTGATGACCCGTTCCATTCTGTCCGGCCTGCTCGGCCTGCTCAGCGTCGTCGCTATGGCGAGCCTGCCCTCCGCGTGTGAAAGCGGCGGCGTGGGCGACCCGTGCCTGCCCGAAGACGAGTACGATCCGCAGTTCGCTGGCTTCAAGGTGACGGAAGAGAACATCGAATCGCGGTCCTTCCAGTGCCAGACGCGGATCTGCCTCGTGAACCACTTCCAGGGGCGCGTGAGCTGCCCGCTCGGCCAGGAGGCGCCGCCGACCTGTAACCCCGCCCAGCCCGGCACATGCACCGATTGCAGGCCGTCGGGGACCTACGCGCCCGACTGCGACCCGACGAGGGACGATGGCGGCGCCGGGCAGTGCCTCAGCGGCATGTGCGATCCGGGCGGCGCCTTCTGCCGGTGCTCCAGCGCCCAGGACTGCCCGAGCGGGGACTGGACCTGCGGCGAGAACGGGGTCTGCACGCTGCACATCTGCCACGACAACATCACCGGCTGCCAGGACCCGACCAAGTCGGCGGCGGAGAACCAGGGCAAGGCGTGCTGCGTGCCGGGGACGACGGATCCCGTCGCGTCGCCGGTCTGCGGCCAGTGCGCCGCCGACTCGGACCGGAACGCGGAGCAGGCGGTGTACTGCTCCTGCCGGTGCGGCGTGGCCGAAGGCGAGCCGGACGACCCGAATTTCAACTTCTGCGAGTGCCCGCAGGGCTTCGAGTGCTCCGAGATCCGTCCGAACGTCGGGCTCGGGGATCCGAACATCACCGGCAAGTACTGCATCAAGCAGGGCTCGCAGTTCGTGAACGAGCAGGGCTGCGGCCAGGTGCAGGGCCGCTACAACTCGGAACAGTGCGAAGGCACGCCGTAGGCACCGGGTGACGGGCGGCCGCCCCCCGCGCAGCCCTCGACGAGCGCCGGCCGATCAGGCCGGCAGCCCCCTCCCCTCAGGCGACGGATCCGATTCACACGAAGGCCGGCGCCCCGCCCGCGCGGCGCGCGCCGCGCGCGCAGGAGCGCCGCGGCCTCCCGAGCTCGACGACGCGCGGAGGGCGCTCGGGGCGCGCGCGGAGGACGCCTTTGTCGCCTACCTCGCGGCGCAAGGGATCGAGGTCGTCGCGCGCAACGCGCGGGTCGGTCGACTGGAGATCGACGTGATCGCGCGCGACGGCCCCGTCATCGCGATCATCGAGGTGCGGACGCGGGGCGCCGGCTCGTACGTGCGCGCGCTCGACAGCATCGACGCCGGCAAGCGCGCCCGCGTGCGGCGCGCGGGCGAGCAGCTCTGGCGCGCCCGCTTCTCGCGCGTGCGCGGCGTGGAGCGGATGCGCTTCGACGCCGCGTCGGTGACGTTCCTCCCCGGCGGCGAGACGAAGATCGAGCACATCAAAGCCGCGTTCTAGCCGCGGAGCGGAGACGATCCGCGCCGCCGCCGGTGAGCGGATATCAGATTTTCGGGTTGATTTCGGGGCGACTTCGATGCTGCTGCGCGGGCGCTCGAGGCGCGCGCGATCGCGGTCAGGCGTCGATCTGCTCTTGCATCTCGGCGCGGAGGCGCTTGAGCTGCGCGAGGCCCTCGGCGTCGATCTCGCGCGAGGCCTGCGGGGCGCGCGCGTCCGCCTCGAGCTTCTCGAGGATCGCATCCATCTTGGCGATCTTGGACTGCTGGCGCGCCCGCAGATCCTCGACCATCTTCTCGAACGCCTCGAAGAAGTGCTGGAGCTCGTCGCCCTTCCGCAGCCGCTCGCGCACGACCAGCTTGCCCTCGCCGACCTGGCGGAGCAGGCGCTTCATCTTGAAGATCGGACCAGCGATCTTGTGCGTGAAGACGATGCCCGCCACGCCGACGCCGAGGACGAGCAACGACAGCAGCGCGACGATGAGGCGGAGCAGCATCTGCTGGTTCTGCGCGACCCCGGCGGCATGCTGCCCGAGCGCCTCGGCGCGCTGCTGCAGCATCGCCGCGTCGCGCTCGAGCCGCGCCTGCTCGTCCTTCAGCTTGCTCTCGTCGCGCAGCGCGGCCTCGCCGAAGGTCTTCGCGAGCTCGGGGTCGTCCTTGTACTCCTTCGCGATGTTCATCGCGACGACCTCGCTGACCCGCCGGCTCTGGACGAGCACCTCCTGGCCGCGCTTGACGGTCTCCTGACCCTGACGGACGGTCTCTTGCCCCTGCTGCACCGCGCTGCGGCTCTGCTCGATGATCTTCGAGCTGGCGTTCCACAGGAGGACCCCGAGCGCGACGGAGAGCGCGAGGCTGATGCCCACGAGGAACCCCGTGTATTTGAGCTGGAATCTCTGATCGAGCAGGTAGTTCCGCGCGCTCCGCTGGTAGCGCGCTCTGACCTCCGGCGCGGAGGTCTGCGGGGCCGTGCTGGAAGCGTCGCTCATGGGATCCTCGAAGCTGGCTGGAGATGACAGGGGTCGTGACGCACTGAAAAAGCCAATGTCGAGCAACGATGATGGGTCAGAGCGAGGCGACGACCTTCTGGAAGGTCTCGACCGCGTTCTCGACGCACATCTTCATCAGGACGTTCTCGCTCTGGACGTCCTTCTTCGGGGTGCCGCTCTGCGTGAGCTTGGGCGCGAACTCACCCTGGAGCGACTTGGACGGATAGGTCCACATGCTGACGCGGACCACCTGGGTGAGGTTGCCGCCCTGGTACACGGCCGGCTCGACCGTGGCGAGGAGATAGAAGCCCTTCAGCTTCTTGCCGTTCAGAATCTTCTTGCCTTGAGCCACCGTCTCGCCCTTGGGCGCGACGGCGTAGCCGGGCCTCGCGAGGATCTTCGACTGCATCGCGGCCCGGAGGAGCGGCTCGATCTCGGACTCGGGGCGGCCGCTCTTGTTCGTGATCTCGATCGCCACGTAGTACTTCGTGTCCGCGCCCGGCGGAGGCGGCGCCGCCACGCCGCCCCCGCCGCCCGACGAGAGCGTCGCGATCGACTTCTGGATCTGCGACTTGACGGCCGGCGTCTGCTCGCGCCCCTCGGCCCGCTGCAGGCACGCGAGCCCCGCGGGCTTGCCGAGCCTGCCGAGCGCCGCGGCCGCCGCGACCTTGACCGACGCGTTGGCGTCCGAGAGGGCATCGCAGAGAGGCTTCGTCGCCGCGTCGTCCCCCGACGCGCCGAGCGCCAGCGCCGCCTGCGTGCGCACGCGGTAGTCGTCGTTGGCCTTGAGCTGCTCGGCGAGGTAGCTCGTGCGCTGTTCCGCGTAGAGCCTCGTGGGGATCAGCGAGAGTACGAGCGCCACAACCAGCAACACGAGCACAGGAGAGGGGCGACGCATTCCACGTCCGACGATACACGAGCGCATCGCCGCCGTGGCGATCGGATGATCGTACCCGCCCTCGAAATCTGGTGCGCACACGCTCGCACTTTTGCCTTGCATTCGCTCGCTCCTCGCTGCCGCCGGACTGAACGGTTTGACGCGCCCAGCGCGCGGGGCTTCAAGGTCATGAGCCATGGTGGAGCAGGGCGAACACGGCATCACGATCCACGTATCCATCGAACGTACGCGCCGTGCCGCGGCCGCAGCGCCGACGTCTTCGACGTGCACCGTCCGCTCACGTCCGCGTACGTCCGCGCTCGACCTCGCCGCGCACCGCCAGGGCGACGGCGAGGCGGGCGGGCTCGAGCTCAGAACCGCGTCGAGGCTGCTTCTCCTTGCCCGGGCGCTGCCCGCGTGACGAATAATGCGCGATCATGACGAGGAGCTCGCCGGAGGCTTTCGGGAGATGGGCGGCGTGAGGCGATGGTGGCCGGCGGTGCTCCTCGCGACGACCGCGCTCGCCGCGGCGCCCTCGGCGCACGCGCAGACGCGAGGTGCGCCGCTCCGCATCCATGTGCGGGGGAGCGCGCAGATCGACGCCGTCGCGTGGACCGAGCCCGGCGGGTTCGTCGTGCGCGGCAGCGTCGTCGACGACGCGCGGAGCGCGATCGCGGAGGCGCCGCTCTCCATCGAGGCGATCTCGAGCGGCGGCGCGCCGGTGGACCTGCCGCCGGCCGAGGGGTGCGCGGCCGACGGCGCGGCCCGCGCGCGCGAGCACCGCGCGTCGCAGGGCGGGTACGTGATCGCGACCGACGAGCGGGGCGCCTTCTGCCTGCGGGGGCGCGCGCCGCTCGCGGACGCGACGCTGCGCGTCCGCTTCGCGGGGGGGAAGCTCCACGAGCCGGCCGAGGCGAAGATCCCGATCGAGGCGTACGCGGCCCCGCTCGCGCCGGTGATCCTCCGGTTCGATCCGCCGGTGGACGCGATCGACCTCGATCGACCGACCCTCAACGTCACCGTCGCGCTCCGGATCGAGCGCCGCGGCGCGCTCGCGCTCGGCGCGCCGTTCGAGCGCGAGCGGCTCACCGTCGCGCTCGAGGACGAGCGCGGCGCGAAGCTCGCCGAGGCCCCGACCGGCGGCGACGGCAGGGCGCGGTTCGAGCTCGCGACGGAGAGCCTCGGCGGCGCCGGGCAGGGCGCGCTGCGCGCGCGCTTCGACGGGACCGACGTGCTCGCGAAGGCGAGCGTGAGCCACGGGGTCGTCCGGTACGCGCAGGTCACGCTCGCGCTCTCCCGCCCCGTCGAGCCGGCGCGCGCGGAGGACGGCGTCCCGATCGACGTCGACGTGCGCTCGTCGCGCGGCCCGGTCGAGGGCGGCGTTGTCGAGGCGCTGCGCGCGGGCGAGCCTGTCGGCGCGGCCTCGGTCATCTCGGGCAAGGCGCGCGTCATCGCCGCGTTCACCGCCGAGCGCGAGGGCACCGAGCCGATCTCGCTCCGCTACGTGCCCGCCGCCCCGTGGTGGATCCCCGGCGCAGAGCTCGCGATCGACGTGCCCGTCACGGGCCCCGGCGTGTGGCGCCAGGTGGCGCTCGGCGCCGCCGTGCTCGCGATCGCGGGCTGGGTGCTCGGCGGATGGCGGCGCGCCCCGAAGCGCGCGGCGGCGCACGCGAGCGAGGAGAAGCCCGCCGCGCCGCCCGGCCGCGCGGGGGTGCGCATCATGGGGCCGATCGACGACGCGACCGGCTGGCGCGGCGTCGTCTCCGACGCCCATGACGGCGCGCCGATCGCGCAGGCGGAGCTCACGATCGTGGTGCCCGCGTTCGACGGGAGCGGCGTCGTCGCGCGCGCGGTGACCGACGACGGCGGCGAGTTCTCGATCGAGGCGCCGCACCGGAGCGACGCGAAGCTCGTCGTCCGCGCGTCGACGCACAGCAGCTACGAGCAGGCGCTCCCGCCGCCGAGCAAGCTGGGGATCGCGCTGGTCACGCGGCGCCGCGCCGTGCTCGACCGCCTCGTCCGCTGGGCGCGGCGGCAGGGCGCCCCGTTCGAGGGTCCGCCGGAGCCGACGCCCGGGCACGTGCGCCGCGCGGCGAGCAGGGCCCAGCAGCACGAGGTGGAGCTGTGGGCGACCCGCGTCGAGCACGCCGCCTTCGGCCCCGAACCCGTGGACGAGCGCGTCGAGCAGGACCTCGGCGCGTCGGAGCCGAAGCCGGGCGTCTCGCAGCTCGCTCCTCCGTGAACCGAGCGGCGCGCGGCGACCGCCGCAGCCGCGCCGACCCGCAGTTTCGTTGGCCGGATCGGGCGCCCCCCGCGAGCGCACGTTGACGTATGGGGCGCGTCCCATATAGTCGGCTCCCTCGCCGGAGAACGCCAACGTGGAAATCGCCCTAATTATCGTCGGCCTCGTCGTGGTGGCGGCGATCGTCTACTTCATCACGAAGAAGGCGGCGCCGCCCGAGATCGAAGCGCCCCCCGGACCGAAGAAGCTCCCGGAGAAGGCGAAGCAGCCCACCGCCAAGCCGGCTGACAAGCCGCGCCCCCAGAAGGCCGCGGCGGAGGAAGCGCCTCCGGCCAAGGCGAAGGAGCCCTCGCCGCGGGAGGAGCCGCCCGTCGCGGCGCCCGTCCCCGTCGAGGTGCCCCTCGTGCCGCCCGCCGCCGAGAAGGCGGCGCCCGACGCCGCGGCGCCCGTGGTGGACGAGGCTCCCCCCGTGGTCGAGGCGCCGGTCGTCAAGCCGGCCGCGCGGCCCGCGCGGGAGACGACGCCCCCGGGCGCGCGCAAGCGCGACATCGAGGGGCTCCGCAAGGGCCTCACCAAGGTGCGCGAGAGCGAGGGGTTCTTCGGCCGGCTCAAGGCCCTGTTCGCCGGCAAGAAGGAGATCGATCCCAACGTCGTCGAGCAGATCGAAGAGGTGCTGCTGACCTCGGACGTCGGCGTGAAGACGTCCGAGCTGCTCCTCGACGAGATCCGCTCGGCGCTCAGCAGGAACGAGCTCGCCGACACGGACAAGGTCTGGGACGCGCTGCGCGAGCACGCGAAGCGGATCCTCCGCGTCGGCGCCGGCGGCGGGCTCTCGCTGAAGACGCAGCCCACCGTCGTCATGGTCGTCGGCGTCAACGGCGTGGGCAAGACGACCACGATCGGCAAGCTCGCGACGCAGCTCAAGGCCGAGGGCAAGACGGTGGTGCTCGCCGCGGGCGACACGTTCCGGGCGGCGGCGGTGCAGCAGCTCAACGTCTGGGGCAAGCGCGTCGGCTGCGAGGTCGTGCGAGGCAAGGACGGAGCGAACCCGGGCGCGGTGATCTTCGACGCGATCCAGAAGGCGAAGGACACGGGCGCCGACGTGGTGCTCGCCGACACCGCGGGCCGGCTGCACACGAAGACGAACCTCATGGAGGAGCTGGCCCGGGTCGCGCGCACGATGAACAAGGCGCTCGAGGGGGCGCCCCACGAGACGCTGCTGGTGCTCGACGCCACGAACGGACAGAACGCCATGCAGCAGGCCGCGCTCTTCAAGGAGGCGCTGCCCATCACCGGCATCGTGCTGACGAAGCTCGACGGCACCGCCAAGGGCGGCGTCATCCTGGGCATCTGCGCCGAGCACGGGCTGCCGGTCCGCTACGTCGGCATCGGCGAGCGCGCGGAGGACCTCCGCGAGTTCGAGCCCGACGAGTTCGTCGAGGCGATGCTCGGCCGCGCGAACGGCTCCGAGGACGCGGCCGCCTGACGAGCGCGCTCCGCGCCGCTCCACGTCGTGCGAGCGATCTCTGCGTCACCCCCCCAATCACTTTTCTCGACAACGGTCCAAGAAACGGGCGATGGTCCTGGGCCTCGCGCCGCCGACCCGCGCCGCTGAACCGACAGGAGACGCCATCGTCATGTACCCCCGTCGCACGCACATGGGCAGATCCGAGCCGGCGGTGATGTTGCAGTCCATCCGCAGGTCGGCCCGAGTCGATCGGGCGGTCCGTCTGGCGGCCCGCCACGGTCGTCCGTGGCAAAAGGATTTGGTTGTTGATCCTTTGATTTTCCGCGTGATATAGTCCGTCGGGCTTGGCGGTTGACCGAATTAATTAATAAATTCGAGTAGTTAGGAAGCTGTACTACCTGGGCGATCGATCGCTCGCATCGCACGGACTTCGGAAGGGATGGCGATGAACCAGGCTCGCGTGGGGCTTCTCGTTGCGGCTGCGCTGGTCGCGGTGCCGCTCACGGCGTTTGCTCAGCCAAAAGAGCAACCCAAGGAAATCAACCTCGACGAGCCAGAGACTCCTGCCGAGGGCACGGAGCCGGCGGAGGCCCCGGAGGCCCCGGCCGAGGGGGAAGGCGATGAGGCGGGGCTCGGGGACATCTGCAAGATCGACCCGACGGCGTGTCCCACGATCGACTTGAATAAGGAAGCCGCGAAGGATCTCAACAACGAGACCTACGCGGTGCAGCAGATCTACGCGCTGCGCTATCACCGCTTCGAGGTGAACCCGTACTTCGGCCTGACGATGAACGACCAGTTCGTCGGTCACAACGGCCCCGGGCTCGCGATCAACTGGTACCTGACCAACGTCCTCGCGATCGGGGTCAACGGCAACTGGTACGGCGGCCTCAACACCCCGTCGGACTTCAACTTCCAGACGAGCAGGGCGGCCCGTATCGGTGAGCCGATCACCGAGTACCAGTGGAACGCGAATGCGAACTTCACGTACGTCCCCGCGTACGGCAAGTTCGCAGGGTTCAGCGACTTCATCTTCCACTACGACTTCTACGTGCTGGGCGGTGTCGGCGCGATCTCGACGCGGCCCATCGCCGTCGTCGATCCGGACAACCGCACCTTCGACTGGAAGCCGAAGCTCGCGTTCCACGTCGGCGGCGGGATCCGCATCTTCTTCAACCGCTGGTTCGCGGCGATGGCCGAGGTCAGCGACTACATCTTCTTCGACGAACTCGAGAACCCCAGCGTCGCTCAGGGGCGCGCCCAGGACAAGAGCACGTGGCTCGCCGAGGGGAACAGCTTCACCAACAACGTGCAGGCACAGGTCGGGTTCTCGGTCTTCCTGCCGTTCTCCTGGGAATATCGGCTGCCAAAGTGAGGCCTTTGGACGTGGGGACGCGCGGACGCCGAGCGCGTGACATGAGGATGATTCAGCCAAAGACGGGGACAGGCATGATGCGTCGATTCGTCCAAAGCCTCTGCACCATGGTGGCAGGGCTTACCGGCTGTGCACTTATGATGACGGCTGCGCCCGCGGAGGCGCAGGAGATTCAGCTCACCGGCCCCCTGGCCGGTGCGCCCGCCGTGCGGAAGCTCCGGCTCCACCGCGACGGGCGGTTCGAGGTCGCTCCAGGCGCATCGTTCACGCTGCTGGACGAGTACCGGCGGACGATCATGCCGGGGATGCGCCTCACCTACCATCTTACGGACTGGCTCGGCATCGGCGCCTGGGGCGGCTACGGGTTCCAGTACAACACCGGGCTGACGGACGAGCTCCAGCGCGTGGCGATCGACGCACGCGACTGCACCAACCGGCCGTTCACGAAGGAATGCCAGCTGACCCGGGTCAACCTGACGCGGGGCGACCTGACGAAGGATCAGCTCGCTCAGATCCAGTGGGTCGCGGCCCCGCAGCTCACGTTCGTGCCCTTCCGCGGCAAGCTGGCGCTGTTCGCCGAGCTCTTCGTGGACACGGACGTGAACTTCTTCGCGGGCTACGCGGCCGTCGGGGTGAAGGAGCGCAAGCAGTGCAGCGAGAACTGCGCGACCACCTTCGGGCTCGAGAGCCGCCTGGCCTTCGCGCCGACGTTCGGCCTCGGCCTGAATTTCTACCCGTCGGACTTCCTCGGCTTCGGCGCGGAGTGGCGCGCCCTGCCGTTCGCGTGGAATACTTCGGGCTTCGACAACCACGGGCTCGGCACGGATGAGGCGTTCCCCGACAACAAGGTGGACGACAAGGACCGCGAATTCCACTTCACCAGCATGGTGACCGTGAGCTTGAGTATTCAATTCCCCACCGCCATCAAGACGACGGAGTAGACGGCTGCGCCGGCTCGGCGTGACCGAGCCGGCTCGTCCGGCGCAAGCCGGGCGAGGATCGCACCAGCCGAGGCCGCAATCGTGGCCCTCGGCGGTCGATGCCGGCGGCTACGCCGGGTAGACCGGACCGCGGCGGCGGGACAGCCACCAGAGGTCAGCGTTGGGTATTTTCGATTTTCTCCGCAAGAGCAATCCCCCCGCCGGAGGCGTCTCCTCCGACAAGAAGGTGGCCGGTCTGGCCAAGGTCGTCGCGGACAAGCGGGCCCAGACGTACGACCGCCTCGACGCCATCCAGTCGCTCGCCGCGATGAAGAGCGCCGACGCGGCGGCGGCGCTCCTCCGGCGCTTCACGTTCTCCATCGATCCCTCGATCACGGACCAGGAAGAGAAAGATCTGGCGTTCCGGGGGATCGTGGACGCCGGCAAGGATGCGGTCCCGCCCGTCGTCGAGTTCTGCCTCAAGGCCGAGGCGCTCACCTGGCCGCTCAAGGTCCTGCGGGAGGTGCTCGATGAGGCGGATTGCCGCGCCGAGCTCGTCCGCCTGCTCGATCGGTTCGACACCGAGTACGCGCGCAACGTCGAGCCGAAGCAGCAGCTCATCGTCGCGCTGGGCGACATCAAGGGCGACGACGTGCGGATCGCGGTGGAGCGGTTCCTCGAGGACGTGAACGAGACGGTCCGGTTCCACGCCGTGCAAACCACCTTCTCCCAGGACAACGAGGCGAGCGTGCCGGCGCTGGTGAAGATGCTGCCCGCCGAGGAGTCGGTGCGGGTGAAGAACAAGGTGGCCGAGGGCCTGATGGGCCGGGGCTGGACGGTCCCGGCCGAGCTGCGGGACAGCGCGAACCAGGCGCTCCAGGACTCCAACGGCTTCAGCGTCGGCCCGGACGGCAAGCTCCGGAAGGGCGCCGGCTACGGCTGACAGCGCGCTTTTTGTGACAGAGCTGCTCGTCCTGCGATCCGGTTGACAGCATCGCCGCGCGTGGACGAAACTCCGCCTCATGCTTGTTCAGCCCTCGGCGGCTGCTGAGAGCGGAGGCCGCGCACGCCGGCCCGCACCACAGGAAAGCGAGCGCAGAGTCCGTGATTGAGCACCGCTCGTCGATGGCGGAGCTCCCGTCACGACGCCCTGAGCCGCGCCCCCGCTCCGGCGGGACGCAGCCAGCAACGCCCCTACCCAGCGCGCGGTACGTCTCGCTGCCGCGCGCGCTGGCCGCCGCCTGCCTGGTGCGCTGTGCGCTCGCGCCGCGCGGCGCGGCCGCGGCCGACTTCGAGGTCGAGTCGACCACGGGCGTCCAGGCCTACGAGGTCGCGAGCCCCTGGGGGAACACGAACATCGAGCGGCGGCGCCTCCTGCAGACGCTGGGGCTCGCCGTCTACAACCTCGAGGGCGACTCTGCTCCAGGCGGGGCCGACTACTCGGCGACCCTGCGGCTCCGGCTCGACGCGGACTTCGGGGTGAACGGCCACCTCGAAGGCCCGTATCAGGGCGGCGAGACCGACTACAGCGTCGCGGGCGGCTCTCGGTTCATCCCGGGGCTCCAGGAGGCGCCGCTCGACCTGATGTACGCGTACTTCGAGGGCCGGAAGGTCGCCAGCGGCTGGCTCGGCTTCCGGGTCGGCCGGCAGTACGTGAGCGACGTGCTCGGCTGGTGGTCGTTCGACGGCGCGCTCTTCCGGGTGACGACGCCCTACTACGTCCAGCTCGAGGCGTACGGCGGCCTCGAGCAGCGCGGCGGACTGCCGCTCTCGACGTCGCGCTACGAGCGCCAGGGGATCTGGCGCGGCAGCCACCGCGGCTTCGGCAGCGACAAGACCCAGCCCGGCAGCGCGGCCGACTACCCGTCGTACCACGAGGCCGACCTGGCCCCCGCCTTCGGCGTCGCGCTGGAGAGCGCCGGCCCGAGCTTCGTCCACGGCCGCCTCACCTACAGGCGCGTCTACAACCTGGGGACCACGGTCAGCCGGCAGTTCCAGGACCAGGGCGGGGCGGTCCGCACGGTCGAGGGATCGCGCGTGTCGCAAGATCGGCTCGGGTACGCCGCCGACATCAACAAGCCGGATCTCGGCGGGATCAAGGGCGGGGTGACCTACGACTTCTACAACCAGCTCGTCGGCTCGTTCTACGGCGGCCTCGAGGTCTACGCGGGCAGCCGCGTCACGCTGGGCGCGGACGTCGACTACTTCGTTCCGACGTTCGACGCCGACTCGATCTGGAACTGGTTCACCCACGATCCCATCACCACGATCACGGGGCGGGCGGCGGTCGACATCACCCGGGAGGTGGACCTCGCGGCCTGGGGCGGCACGCGGATGTGGATCGCCGAGGGGAACCCGGAGGAGTTCGGCGCCGATCAGTGCGAGATCGCGGGGCTTCAGCGAGATTGCCTCGGGACGACGGTGCTCGATCCGTCGAGCAGCGGCGATCTCGAGGACTACGCGCGCGACGAGAAGAACCGCGCCGCGACGATCTCGACCGACGTGCTCGCGAACCTCGCGGGCCGCTACCGGACGCGCACGACGTCGGTCGAGCTCCGCGGGATGCTGCAGACCGGGGAGCGCGGGCGGCGGACGGGGGCCGATCTCTCGGGAGAGAGGCGGCTGCACGGGCAGCGCTACGCGCTCGGCGCGCGGGTGTCGCTGTACAACTGGGAGGACCCGCTCAGGCCGGACCGGGGCGCGACGTCGTTCGGGTATGTCCTCGGGGCCGGGTACCGGCCGGGCGAGGCCGCTGACTTCAAGCTCGAGTGGGAGCACGACATGAATCGGCTGGTGGGCCAGCGCTTCCGGGTCGTCGGCCTCGTGAACCTGCGGGTGGCGCCGTGAGCGAGGATCGGATGGACGCAGGACAGGACGGCCAACGCGTGGACGCAGGACAGGACGGCCGGCGCGGCGCGCGGCGGAACGAGGCGAGGTTCATCCCCGGGTGGGTCGCGATCGTCGCGTGCCTGGGCGCGCTGGCGCTCGCGATCGTGGGCCCCGAGGCGGCCGCCCAGCCGAAGCCGGCGGCGACGGCGGAGGACGACGGCGAGGAGGCGGCCGAGGGCGCGGACGACGCCGAGGAAGGCGACGCCGAGGGCGAGGCGAGCGCGAAGCCGCCGCACGGCGGGTACACGTCGGGCCTGCACCCGATGCCCGGCGACGCGGAGGTGCCGCTGGCCTGGATGCCGCCCGGGACGAGCGCGACGCCGATCCCGAGCGACGAGATCTACCCCCCGCAGACGCTGACGATCCGCTTCAACCACAAGAAGCACGTCAAGGGGCTCCGGCAGACGTGCAAGTCGTGCCACGCGGCGGCGTACACGAGCAACGCTGTGTCGGACCGGCTGCTGCCGAGGCCCGGCGAGACGTGCGACAACTGCCACGATGTCGATCACTCCGACCTCACCCAGGTGAAGGCGGGGACGAATGAGAACGGGCAGTGCGCCTACTGCCACATCGGCGAGGACGCGGGCAACGGCGGCAAGGTGGCGCCGCTCGTGCTGCCGCACGCGAACCTCCGTTTTCCGCACCAGAAGCACGTGGGCCGCAACATGAAGTGCAGCCAGTGCCACGGCCGGGTCGACAAGCTCGAGCTCGCCACGCGGGAGCAACTGCCCCGTATGGCTGGCTGCTTCAGCTGCCACAACATGAGCGGCGCGGCCCAGGGCGACGCGAAGAGCGACTGCGACGTCTGCCACCTGACGCGCCCCGACGGGCGGCTCGTGACAGCGTTCGCCACGGGCGATCTGCTTCCGCCCCGGTGGCTCCACAACGCGGGGCACACGCCCGACTGGCTCGAGCGGCACAAGCAGATCGCCGCGAACGACAGCGCCTTCTGCGGGACGTGCCACACGGACAACTACTGCACCGACTGCCACGACGGGAAGGTCCGTCCGCGCAACGTCCATCCGAACGACTTCCTGTCGATGCACGCGCAGGCGGCCCGACAGGACAATCCGCGCTGCGTGAGCTGCCATCAGCAGCAGACGTTCTGTGCAGATTGCCACCGCCGGACGGGCGTGGCGCGCGACGCGCCGAGCGCCACGCGGCCCGCGGGGCGCCGCTTCCATCCGCCGCCGGCGGAGTGGACCAACGCGCCGCGGAGCGCGAAGCACCACGCCTGGGAAGCCGAGCGAAACCTGAATGCGTGCGTTTCCTGCCACACCGAGCGGGACTGCGCGACCTGCCACGCGACCCGCGGAGCGTCAGGCGGGCAAGGGCTGAACCCGCATCCGCTCGGGTTCGAGAGCAAGTGCAAGACGGCGTTCTCCCGGAACCCGCGCCCGTGCCTCGTGTGCCATCAGTCGAGCGACACGTTCCTGCAGCGTTGCCAATGAAAAGTCAAAATCGGTCAGTATATTCCTTGCCCTGGCCTTCCGGCGACGGGTATAGCGAGGTGCGCGCGGCTTCCCTAACGATCGCCGCGAACGCCAAGGAGAACGGGCGTGAAGGAGCTGATCAAGTACCTGATCGACAACCTCTATCTCGATTTCCAAGGGGAAATCACGCTGGAGACAGTGCGGGGCTTCCTCCGCGAGGACGACGGACGGGAGGCACGCCAACTTTTGTCGAAGCTCATCGAGGAGAAGGGGGTGGACGACATGCTGATCACGCTGGCCGACTGTCTCAAGGAGCACATCCAGAGCGGGGTGAACGAGAAGGTCGTGCGCGAGCAACTCTCGCTCTACGCCGAAAGCTGAGCAGGCCGGCCCGCGCGGCGCGCCTCACTCCCCTCCCCTTCTGCCTGCTCGCGGCCCTCCCGACGGTGGGCTGCGACGTCGGCGAGGCCTCGTACCAGCCGGTCGACGCCCCGCCTGTGCAGCTGATCGAGGTGCGGGCCACGACCAGCCTCGACCAGAACTACCAGCCCGCCCGTACCGCGCTCGACCCGGCCGGCGCGACCCAGGTGCTGTCGACCGCGAGCATCGTGCTCAAGTTCGACCGCTTCCTGCTGCCGCGCTCCGTGGGCGGCGCGGCGCTCGCGGACTTCGTGTGCCTCTCGGGCGACCTGGCCACGCAGGTCACGACGCCGGCGGACTGCCTCAACCCGATCCCGCTGGCGGCGACGTACAACCCCGTGCAGCGCGAGGTCATCCTCCGTCAGGTGGAGGGCATGCAGGGCCTCGTTCCGGGGAGCCGGTACGCGCTCACGGTCCTGAAGCCCGTCGACGACGACGCGCCGTCCGGTGTCCGCGCGTTCGACGGCGCGCCGCTGCGCGACAACGTGCGCGTCGAGTTCACCGTCGCGGCGACGAACCCGCCCCAGGCGATGCCGGAGTTCAGGATGCCGGGCGGCGACTTCTACTGCCAGCGGGACCTGGAGTGCGTGGCGGCCATGTGCCCCGACGATCCGCTGTGCGGCACCTGCGTGAGGGGCGCGGCGTACGTCCTCGCCACGTGCATAGGCTGCCACGTCGAGGGGAACGCCTCGGCGGGGCTGAAGCTGAGCGTGGGGGCGCCGCTGTTCAACAACGCCGCGCCGCTCCTCGAGACGGCGATCGGGCACGCCGCGCACCAGACCCAGATCGGCGAGCACGCGTACGTGGCCGAGAAGACCCCGGAGCGCTTCGGCAGGGCCATGCCGCTCATCGACCCGAACAACCCGGGGAACAGCTACCTGCTCTACAAGATCATCGTCGGGGAGAGCGCGATCGACCCCTCGTTGACCGGCGAGGCGGCCGAGCAGCTCCGCGAGGAGACCGAGCGGCTGCGCGCCGCGTTCGTCATGGGCATGCCGATGCCGCCCCCGGAGTCGGGCCCCGTGTTCAGGTTCTTCCCCGAGCAGCCGGGCGATCCGAGCCTCACGCCGTACGTGGACGGGATGGACATCCTCTCGGCGTGGATCCTCGCCGGCGCCGCGCCGCGCGACTGCTCCACGCCGGCCCCCTGACGGCCCCGCGACGGCGCCCGCGCGCCGTCACATCACGCGATTCCGTCCGCCCTTCTTCGCATGGTAGAGCCGCTCGTCGGCACGGCGGTAGAGCTCCATCGGCGAGACCGGCGCGTCCGGCGTGACGGCGGCGACGCCGAAGCTCGCCGTGACGGCGATCTCGCCCTCCTCGAAGCGGAACGGCGTGCGCTCCACGATGACGCGCAGCTTCTCGGCGACGACGCGCGCGCTGTCGAGCGGGATCTCCGGGACCAGCAGCGCGAACTCCTCCCCGCCGACGCGCGCGAGGACGTCGTCGCGGCGGACGTTCGCGGCGGCGAGCGCGGCCATCTGGCGGAGCACCGCGTCGCCGGTGAGGTGGCCGCGCGTGTCGTTGATGCTCTTGAAGTGATCGATGTCGAACATGATGAGCGAGAGGTGGCGATGGTAGCGGCACGCCCGCGACACCTCCCGCTCGAGCGCGACCTCGAAGGAGCGCTTGTTGTGGACCTGCGTCAGCCCGTCGAAGGTCATCAGGCGGTAGATCTCTTCGTGGTACGAGAGCTCGACGTTCCCGCCCTGGATGAACTTGAAGATCGTCCGGCCGATCTTGACCTGGTCACCGTCCTTGAGCACGCGCTCGTCGACGGAGATGTCGTTCACGTAGGTGCCGTTGGTCGAGCCGAGATCGCGGACAGCGTAGCTCATCCCCGTCCACGAGATGCGCGCGTGGCGCCGGCTCACGGCCTCGTCGTCGAGCGGGATATCGGTCTGTATCGAGCGCCCGCACTCGATCGCCCCGGTGCCGAGCGCGATGCGGCGACCGAGCTCCGTGCCGTAGATCACGACCAGGCACGCGGTGCCGGGCTCCACCGGGATCGCGGGCGGCGCGATCGAGGTGCAGGTGACGAGCGTCTGCCGATGATCGTTCTCTTGCTTCGCCACGCTGGAGGACCCAAGTACACCAGAGCCGGCCTCGCAGGGCAACGCGCGTCGCGCGTCGGACATGGTAGCCTGCGACCATGAAATGCAGCGGTTTCGCGAGGATGTATGGCGCTGTCGCGGCGGCGGCCGCCGCGCTCGCCGCCCCGTTGTCCGGGTGCGGCGAGGGCGCGCCCCCGGTCGTCCACAACGAGCGCGACGCGTCGACGCCGCCAGAGCCCGTCACCCTCTTCCCGGACGCCCCGCCGCTCCCGGGAGAGGCCGAGTGCAAGGTGGTGATCCAGACGGGGATCCCCGTCCCCTCGGCGGGCCACCTGCCCGCGTGCACGCCCGTCCAGTACGCGACCAACCCGCCGAGCGGCGGAGATCACTGGGGCTCCTGGGCCGCGTACAAGCGGTACGAGGCGGAGGTGCCGCGCGAGCTCTACGTGCACAGCCTCGAGCACGGCGCGATCGTCCTCGCCTACAGGTGCCCCGCGTCCGGCTGCGCGGAGGTGACGGCGATGCTCGACGAGGTGCGGACCGAGGCCGCGTCCGATCCGAGGTGCCTCATGCTGCCCGGAGGGCCGGAGGCGCGCCTCGTCATGACGCCCGACGGCGCGCTGGACACGCCGATCGCCGCCGCGGCCTGGGGCGCCACGTACACGGCGACGTGCCTCGACAAGGCGTCGCTGTCGCGCTTCGTGGCGGACAACTACGCCAAGGGCCCGGAAGACACGTGCGGTGACGCGGCGGCTGTCGACGTGGATCGGCCGGACGGCGGCGCGCCGCGCTGCGACGGCGCGATGCCCGCGGAGACCCCCGGCGGCGACGCGCCCGGCGGCGGCACGCCGGGGCTGTAACCAGGGTTGACAGGTGGCCCGCGCGCCGGGAGCATCCGTGGGATGCTCGATCCGTCAACCCTGTCACCTCGGTTGGCAGAGCGCTTCCGTTTGCTGGAGCTCGCGGGGTCCGGCGGGTCGGCCGAGGTCTGGAGGGCCGTCGATCAGGAGCGCGGCGGCGCGGTGGCGCTCAAGGTCGAGCGGCGCGATCGCGGCGCGCCCCGGGAGCAGCGCGCCGCCGCGCGGCAGGCCCTCGCCCGCGAGGCGATGTACGCCGCGCTGGCGCTCTCGCCGCGGCTGCCGGAGCTCGTCGACGTCGGCTGGCTCGCGGCGCGGGCCGGCGTCGCGCGCATCGAGGGCGCCCCCGGCGAGGACGGACGTGCGTTCGTGGCGATGCGCTGGATGGAGGGGCAAGCCGTGGCCGAGGCGGCGCGCGGCCTGCTTGCGGACGAGCGGGCGGCGTTCGCGCTGGCCATCGCGCGCGACGCGGGCGAGGCGCTCGGCGACCTGCACGGGATCGGCCTCGCCCACGGAGACCTCAAGCCGGAGAACCTGATCCTGACGCCGGAGGGGCGGATCGGGATGATCGACCTGGGGCTCGCGTGCTCTCTCCACCAGACCTCCGTGGAGGGGGCGACGCTCAGGTACATCGCGCGGGGCGACGCGGAGCTCGGGGACGCGCGGGCGAGGGATCTGCTCGCGCTGGGGACGCTGCTCGCGGAGGTCGCCTTCCCCGGCGTGGCGGCCGCGCCGGATCCCATCGGGGCGGCGCGCGCCGCGGTGGCCACGGAGAGCGCGGCGGGGGCGCCGCTCGACGCGATCTGCAGGGCCCTGCTGTCGCCGAGCCCCGCGGCGCGCCCGTCGGCAGCGTGGGTCACCGAGTCGGCCCGCGCCGCGCTCGCCGGCGCGCAGCAGGCGCGCGGCCCCTCCGCCGGGCGGCCCGCGGGGCGCGCCGTCCGCGATCCCGGGGCGGCGTGCGCGGAGCGCGACCGGCAGGATCGTGACGCGCGCCGCGTGCGCGCCGCGTACCTGCGCCTGCGCCGGCACGAGATCGAGGCGGCGCTCGGGGTGCGCGACGACGCGGCCGCCTGGCTCGCGGACGCGTTCGTGATGGTGCAGCGAGCGCGCGCGCTCGCCAGCGCCGAGGGCGCCGGCGCGGCGCGCGCGGGCTCACCCGAGGGCGAGGCGCAGTGGCTCGGGCGGCTCGGCCCGGACCGCGTCGCGCGGTGGCTCACGGCGCTCGTGGGGACGAGCGCCGCGGCGTGGCCGATGGGGGCCGTCGCGTCCGTCCCGGAGCGCGCGCTCGCGGAGGCGCTCGTGGCGCTGTCCCGGCAGATCCCGCCGCGGGCATGGACGCTCGCTGACGTCGAGGCGGCCGCGCTCGGGAGCGGGGCGCGGCGGCGACGGAGCGCGGCGGCGACGGAGCGCGGCGGCGACGGGGCAGCGGCGGCGGAGCGCATCGGCGCCGCGGAGGCGGCGGAGCTCGCGCTCGCGATCGCGCGGGTGCCGCCGGATCCGCTCGCGATCGAGGCGATCGAGCAGCGCGACGACGCGCCCGCCAACCTGGTCGTCGCCGCGGCCAACGCGCTCCGGCTGCACGGCGACCTCGGGCGCGCGCGGAGCCTCGTGCTGCGCGCGCGCGTGCGGGACGCCGAGCAGGCCGCGCCGCTCGCCGCGGAGGTGCTGCGGCGCGCCGGGGACCGCGCCCTCGCGGAGGAGCGCGCCCGCGCCGCCATCGACGCCGACGCGGACCCGGAGGGGCGCGCGCGCGCAGTGCTCGCGCGCCTCGCGATCGACGCGGGGGCGCTGGGCGCGGCCGAGGCGCTCGCCGGGGCCGAGCTCACCGCGCCGCTCTGCGAGGCGCGGGCGCTGATCGCCGTGCTGCGCGGCGACGCAGCGCGGGCGCTCGCCGAGGTGGCGCGCGGCGAGGCGCTCGCGAGCTCCGTCGAGGAGCTCGCGCGGATGGCCTCCGTGCGCGGCTACGCGTGGCACGCGAGCGATCCGGAGCGCGCGCACGCGTCGTTCAGCGCCGCGGTCGACTACGCCGTGCGCGCCGGCGCCGTGGTCGAGGAGGCGACCTACCGGACCGGCGAGGCGGCGGCCGCGGTGGACCTCGGCGACCTCGGCGGCGCGATCGCGACCTCGACGCGCGCGGCGCTGCTCTGGGAGCACCTCTGCCGGCCGGCGCAGGCGGCGCGCGCGCTGCTCGCGTGCGCGGCGGCCTACGCCACCGCGGGCCTCGCGCACGAGACATGTCGGATCGCCGAGGACGCGATCGCGCGGGCCCGCGACGCCGGGGACACGAAGGCGGAGGCTTACGCGCTCTGGGCGATCGCGGACGTGTCCGCCGCGCGCGGCGACGGCGTCGCGGGCGCGGGGCTCGGGTCGCACGCCGGCGCGCGGGCGGCGGCGGCCCGGGCCGCTGCGCTGCTCGCCGGCGGCTCCGCGGACGACACGCTCCGGGCGGCGGCGCGGCTCCTGCGCCACGGCGCGGGCGAGCTCGACGGCGCCCGCGTCGCGGAGCTCGACGAGCTCGCGAGCAGCCCGGAGCTCGCCGCGGCGTCGCGGCTCGACTGGTGGGGGGCGCGCGCGGCGCGCGCGCTCGCCGCGGAGGACGGCGTCGCGGCGTCCGTGGCGGAGGACGGCGTCGCGGCGGCCGCCGCAGACGATGCGCCGGGCCGCGACGCGCGATCGCCTGGAGAGGGCGGCGTCCCCGACCGCGCCCTCGCGGCGCTCGCCGCGCTCGCGGGAGCCCGCGCGCCGATCGCGTCGCGCGGCCCGGCGCTCGCCGCGGCGCACGCGCTCGCGGTCCGGACCGGGCAGACGGACGTCGCGCACCGCGTGCTCGCCGCGCTCGCCGAGGCCGCGCGCGAGCTCTGCAGGCGCAACGCCGACGCGGGCTCGGCCGCGGCCTCCGCCGCATCGCCCGGCGCGCCGGAGATCGCCGCCGCGGTCCGGTCGCTGCCGTGGGTCGCCCGCGCGCGGGCGCTGCCGGAGAGCGGGCTCCGGCCCGAGCAGGCGCGCGATCTGGAGGCGCTCGTCGGCGCGCTCGGCGAGCGCGAGCGGCTCGCGCCGCTGCTCGACAGGGTCGTCGACGCGCTCGTGCTCTGGACGGGGGTCGAGCGGGGGCTCCTGCTCCTGCGCGCCCCGAACGGGCGGCTCGTCCCGCGGGCCGCGCGCAACCTGGCGCGCTCCCGCCTCGGCGCCGAGCAGCTCGAGCTGTCGCAGACGCTCGCGCGCCGCGCCCTGGAGGCGCGCGAGCCGGTGATCGCCGTCGACGCGGCGGGGGAGCTGCCGAGCGTGCACCGCAGCGTGCACGCGCTGAAGCTCCGGAGCGTGCTGGCCGTTCCGCTCATCGCGCGCGGCGAGGCGCTCGGGGTCGTCTACCTGGACGATCGCGTGCGCCGCGGCGCGTTCGGGGCGCAGGAGCTGCGGTGGGCGCGCACCATCGCGTCGGTCGCGGCGCTCGCGATCGCGGACGCGCGCGCGCAGGTGGAGCTGCGCCGCGCCGCTCGCCGCGCGGAGCGCGCCTCATCGCGGCTCGCCGAGGAGCTCGCGCGGCGCGAGGCGGAGCTCGATGTGGCGGCGCTGGAGCTGGCCAGAGCGCGCGGCGGCCGCGACACGCGCTTCCGGTACGACGCCATCGTCGGCGAGAGCGAGCCCGTACGCGCGATGCTGCGCCTCGTCGACCGCGTGACAGCGTCGGACGTGCCGGTGCTCATCTCCGGCGAGTCCGGCAGCGGCAAGGAGCTCGTGGCGCGCGCCATCCACCAGAACGGGTCGCGCGCGGCGCACCCGTTCGTGACGGAGAACTGCGGCGCGATCCCGGAGGGGCTGCTCGAGTCGGCGCTCTTCGGCCACGTGCGCGGCGCATTCACGGGCGCGGAGCGGCCGCGCGCCGGGCTCTTCGAGGTGGCGGATCGGGGCACGCTGTTCCTCGACGAGATCGGCGAGATGAGCCTCGGCATGCAGACGAAGCTGCTGCGCGTCCTCGAGGACGGCCTCGTGCGGCCCCTCGGCTCGGAGCGGGCGCGCAAGGTCGACGTGCGCGTCATCGCCGCGACGCACCGCGATCTGGAGGCGCTCGTCCGCGCGCGCGCCTTCCGCGAGGATCTTCTCTACAGGCTGAACATCATCACGATCCGGGTGCCGCCGCTGCGCGAGCGCGCGACGGACGTGCCGCTCGTCGTCCAGCACCTCCTCGCCAAGCACAGCCGCGGCCCGGTCCGGGTCACGCGCGCGGCGATGGATCGGCTCTCGGCCCACGGGTGGCCCGGCAACGTGCGCCAGCTGGAGAACGAGATCCGGCGGGCGCTCGTGCTCTGCGATGGGACCATCGACCGGGAGCACCTCTCGCCGGAGATCGCGCACGGCGGCGCGGCGCCGCGCGAGCTCGGCCTCAACGTGCGGGCGCGCATCGACGCGCTGGAGACGGAGCTCGTGCGCGACGCGCTCGCGCGCACGCGCGGGAACCAGACGCAGGCCGCCAGGCTGCTGGGGCTGTCGCGCTTCGGCCTGCAGAAGATGATCAAGCGGCTCGCGATCGCCGTGTGAGGCGATCCCGGGCGGCCGCCGCTACTTCACGAGGGCGCGGGCGTCGCGCAAGATCGCGGGGATGCCCTCGTCGTTCGCCTCGTAGTAGCCGCGAATCACGCCCTCCTGGTCGACCAGCACCAGACGCTCGCCGTGGAAGATGCTGAAGAGGCCGGGGCTCGACTCCTTCTTGCCCATCGCGATCTTGAAGCCCTTGACGATCGTCGACTCTATCTGATCGAGAGGGCCTGTCAGCAGCGTCCACCGCTCGAGCGGGAGCCCCTGCGACGCAGCGTACTGCGCGAGCACCTCCGGCGTGTCGTTCTCCGGGTCGACGGTGAAGGTGGCGAGGTGCAGCGCGCCGCCGAGATCGCGGCTCCGTTGCTCGATCTCCTTCATGCGCTGCGTGAGCTTGGGGCAGACGGTCGGGCAGGTCGTGAAGATGAAGTCCGCGATCCACACGCGGCCCCGGAGCTGCTCCAGGCCGAACCGCTGGCCCCGCTGGTCCGTCAGCTCGAAGGCCGGCAGCGGAATGCGGATCGCGGGCGGCTCGGCGGCGTGGCTCCGGACGGCGCGGCTGACGAAGAAGAGCGCGACGAGCCCGGCGAGCGAGGTGAGCGCGATCCAGAGGAGCGGCCTGCCGCCGAGCGCCGCGCGCCGGGGCCGCTGGTCGTGACCGCGCTCCGACGGAAGCGGCTGGCTGGTCGGTTGCTCGACCTCCGTGAGAGGAGGAGCGCCGTTGGCCTGGCGCGTCGGCTCCATGGACGCCATCCGGCGACGCTTAGGAGCCGGTGCCCAGCGCGTCAAGCCGGCGGGCTCCGCTCATGCGCCGATCATCATCGCGGCGAAGAGGAGCACCAGATACACCATGGAGGAGACGAAGACCCCGCGGGCCCAGCGGTTGCCGGTGCCGGCGCGGAGCCCGTAGGCGCCGACGCCGAAGAAGGCGCCGCCGAGGACGATCGCGGCGCCGAGATAGACAGGACCTCCGACGCCGAGCGGCACGAGGAGCACCGAGGCGAGGACGAGCAGCGCGAGATAGCCCACCATGTGGAGCCGCGTTGTGCGATCTCCCTTCTCGACGGGCAGCACCTTGAGCCCCGCGCGCCGGTACTCGTCGCGACGGAACGTCGCGATCGCCAGGAAATGCGGGATTTGCCAGAGGAACATGACGGCGAACAGCAGGAAGCCGGGCACGTCGATACGCCCGGTGATGCTCGTCCACCCGAGCAGCGGAGGGATGGCGCCCGGGATCGCGCCGATCGGCAGCGCGAGCGTCGTCCGGCGCTTGAGCGGGGTGTAGACGAGCACGTAGCTGAGCAGCGCCAGCGCGGCGAGCGCGGCCGTTATCGCGTTCACCCACACGAACAGCAGCGGAATCGACGCGGCCGACAGCGCGATCCCGAACCAGAGCGCCACCTCGGGCGCGAGCCGCCGCGCCGGCAGGGGGCGGTTTCGCGTCCGCTCCATCAGCACATCGGTGTCGCGCTCGAGGTACATGTTGAGCACGTTGGCGCCCGACACGACGAGGACCGTCCCGAGCAACGCCAGCAAGAGCTGTGTCGTCGGGACCGCCGCGCGCTCGATCGCGGCCTCTCCGGCCAGCCCGGACCGCAGATAGCGGCTGGCGACCCACATGCCGCCGAGCATCGTGGCCACCACCATCCGCGTGATTCGCGGCTTGGTGAGGCTCACCAGATCGGCCGCTACCTTGAGCAGCGGGCGCGCGCTCGTGTGGAGCGCGCCGTCGCCATCGCTCGCTGAAGGCTCCGCCTGCCGGACGTAAGGCACAGGGGCCCGCTCCGTGACCTGTTCGGCGCTCATGGTCACGCGGACACCTCGCTGTCGTGTCCGGCGCCCGCGCCCGGCGGCAGCGCGACATCTCCGAAGATCCCTGGCCGAGGGATGGCCAGGCCGGAAAACCACTTCATCGCCGGAGCGAGGGTGACGGGGAAGAACAGCATCTGGGCCGGGAGACTAGCGCGCGCAACGCGCCTCGGGGAGTCGAGATCGTCAGTTGATCGCGCTCGATTCCGATAGGGAACGAACCGGCGTTCGGCAACGGTCACGGCGCGCCGCAGCGGCTCCGTCGCGACGAACACCCGTCTGCAGCGCCGCAGATCCAGGCAGGGCCGATCGTCAGCCCCGCTCGCGCCGCGCTGGGCCAGCCGGGCGACCTCGGGCGCCGTCCGCGCCCCTCGCGCCGGGAGGCTCACCAGAGGCCCTTGAGCTCGTCCTTGTTCTCCGCCGGCTCGGGCTCGGTGCCCGCGTACGAGAACGTGACCTGGGCGGGCCTGTCGTCGGCAACGGAGACTTCGGCCGTCTTCAGGCCGTAGCGGGGGTGCCACGCCTCGAGCTTGTACTTGCCGGCAGGGACCTTCTCGATGGTGAAGGCGCCGTCATCGCCGCTCACGGCGAAGAACGGGTGATCCGTCACCACGACGAAGCCGCGCATCCACGGGTGGATGTCGCAGGTGAGCTTGATGATGCCGTCCTTCCACGTCTTCGTGAGCGGCTCGGCGCCCCTCGGCTGCGCCTGGTTGAACAGCGTCTCAGAGCCCTTGTAGGTGTGCACATTGTGCAGCGTCCGGTCGCTGTTCTTGATGTCGACCTGCTGGTCGGAGACCACGCCCTGGATGCGCGGCTCATACATGCAGTCCTTCTGGTCGACCACCGCGTGCGCGTCGGGCGCCTTCCAGTTCCCCGGCACGCCCCCGACCGCGATGCGGACGAAGGTGTCCCTGAGCTTGCCGTCGTTGACGACGACCGCGTTGTACACGATGTCCTTGTCCTGGCAGACAGGGGCGTCCTTGCGCGCGGTCGGGACCTTCATCTCGACCGGCTTGCCGGTGAATTTGACGACGCCCTTGATCGTCCCCTTGCCCTCGGGCGCCGCCGGCGCCGCCGCCTGGCCGCTGACGTGCGGCGCCTGAGACGCCGCGGGCTCCGCGCTCGGCTTCGCGGCCGATGCCGTCGGCGCCGCCGCCGTCGCGGTGGTCGCGGCCGCCCCGCCGGCGGGTCTCGAAGGCTCGTCGGGGCACCCGACGCCAAGCGTCAACGCGGCGAGCGAGACAGCGGAGAGCGAGACGAGATCGCGAGGGTACATGAGACTCTCCCGGGCCCTTGGCGCGCTGTCGCGAGCCTGGGTCGCGCCCCTCCGGGTCCGCGCGAGGCGAGGCCGGCGAGACCGGACGCTCCCACGTCATCCCGGTGGCGAGCAGCAGGTGGAACGCCGCGCGCTGATCCTCCGCGCAGCGAGGGCGTCCTTAACGAGTGTCGTCGCTCGCGTCAACCTGAGGCGCCGCCGGTGGGGCCCCGTGGGGTCCGGTTCCCGGCGCCCGGGAGCGCGCTCGGGGCGCGCTCCCGCTCGGTCGCGAGCACGGACGCCCAGAACCCGCGCTCGTCGCGCGAGGCGAGCGCGACGCAGAGCGCGGCGATCACCAGCGACAGCGCGCCGAGCGGCACCTCGGGGGCGCTGCGCGCGACGAGCAGCAGCGCGAGCGCGCCGCCCAGCGCCGGCAGCCGCGGCGGGGCGATCAGCGCGAGCGCGACGACCGCCACCGAGAGCGCGGCCACGAAGACCTGCATCGAGAGCGGCACGACGGGCGCCGGGCGCGTGAGCAGCCGGTCGAGCGCGCGGCGGAAGAGCGTCTCGACCATCGATGCGTCCTCCGCGGCGCCCGCGAGCGCCGCGCGCGTGGCGAGCAGCGCCGCGGCGAGCGCCGCGAGCGAGAGCGGGCTCACGAGGCGTGGCCCCGGCCGGGGCTGCTCGGCGCCGCGCGACCGCGCGTCGCGGCCGGCGCCGAGCGCGACGGTCGCGGTAAGGACGGCCAGCGCGTCGAGCGCGAACGCGGCGGTCGCGACGGAGCTCGTCGCGCCGGCGAGCGCCTTCGAGCCGCGCTCGTTCGCCCAGACCGCCAGGAGCACGCCGGTGAGCCGCACGAGCGCGGAGGCCCCGACGAGCCCGAGCGCGGCCGCGACCGGCCGCATGAACGGGACGCGGAGCGCCTCCCAGGCGCTGCCGAGCGCGAGGATCGCCGCGCTCACGCCGATGAGCGCGGCCGAGAGATCGGGCACGCGCTGCACCGTCGCGTGCAGGACGACGAGGATCACGAAGCTCCCCGCGACGATCGCCGCGATCCGCAGCGCGTAGGGGACGCGGCTCCGGACGACCGCGCTGATCAGCGCCATCGCCATCACGATGGCGCCGATCGCGAAGAGCTGCGAGGCGCCGGCGCCTGCGAGCTCGACCGCGTGGGCGGTGCGCTCGATGCCCACCGCCAGGCCGACCATCGCGGGCGCGAGCATGCGGCCGAGGACCATCGCGAGGAGGGCGAGCACGGCGAGCGGCCGGATCAGCGCGAGCACGGGCATGCCGACGAGCGGGGGCCGCGGGGCGGCGGAGGAGCGCTGTTCGGCGGGCTCGGTGGGCTCGGCGGGCGGAGCGTCGCCGCGCCCCTCGCGGCGCGGTGAGGCGGCGGGGTCCGGCGCGGCGGAGGGAGGAGGGGCTTCGGGGGGAAGATCGATGTTGAGGAGCATGAATGAAGAGGAGCGCCCGTCGCTCAGCCCTTGTCCCAGGCGCGGGGGGCAGCGTCGAGATCGGTGAAGACAGCGGCGGTCGCGGAGGCGTCGATCAGGTCCTGCATCCGCTGGCCGCCGGCCTCCTCGACGATGCGGTCGTCGTACTCGTCCGCGAGCACCGACAGATCCCGGAGGGCGACCAGGATCTCGTCGGCGTCGAGCGTCTCGCCGCCGAGGAGCGTGTGGACGATGACGACGCACGAGCCCTGCGCGACGTAGCCGAACGCGCCGAAGCGGATGCGCGCGTTCAGGCGGAGCAGCTTCATCGCGAGATCCGGCGTCATCTCGACGCCGCGGGCGAGCTGGGCGACGAGCCGCACGAGCGCGCGATCCGGCGCCCACGCCAGCACATGCAGGTAAACGTACGCGGTCCCCTGGCGGACCACGTAGAACTGCGGCTCGACCCGGGTGAACGCTGGGGAATCCGCGAGCGCCGCCTCGATGCGCGCGTTGGTCACTTGAACGGCCGCGTCGGAATCCTTCGGCATGACGCCGAGGATACATCGCCGCGGTCCCGATGCAGAGCCGGGACCTATCGCCGCAGCGGAAGCAGCGGCCCGGACGACGGCATCCTCTTCTCGTCGCCCGGGACGGGCCGCGGCGGCCTGCGCACCGGCGGCGGCTCGACCGGGGCGGCGTCGGACGGCGCCTTCAGCAGGAAGGGCTTGGCGTTGCGCGTGGAGCACGCGTCGTACGGATCCCGGTGGAACTCCCAGTGCAGGTACACGTTGCCGTCCGGCGACACGATCGCGTCCGGCGCTTTGCCGAACGGCGACGCCCGGTGCACCGAGCTCAGCGCGACGATGTCGAACGCTGTCATCCCGCTCGGCCGCGTGACGCCGAGGCGCACGACGCTGCCGCTGTCCTTGTTCAGCACGATCTCCAGGTGCGTCACCCGGTTCTGGTTGAACGCGTGCCCGGAGGGCAGGCTCTCGAGCGACGCGAGGAACTCCTCCGCGAAGATCGGGTGGAGCCGGTTGTGGATCATGTTGATGTACGTCGCGAACGGCACCCGCGCGGCGTTGAGGGAGGTCTGGTTGCCGGGCTTGACCGAGGGGTCGTAGTTCTCGATCGCGGCGCGCCACTTCCTCCACTTGTCCGTCGTCTCCCACGAGCCCCGGTGCGCGCTCTTGCGGGAGGCGCCGTCCGCGGCCCGCTCCGCCTTGAGCTTCTCGTTGCCCACGGCCGCCTGCACGCCGGCCATGTTCAGGTTGAGGTTGGGCCCGCCGGGGAGCCCGGGCGCGCCGAGGCCGATCGAGCCGACGCGGACCGGGCTCTGGTAGGGCTGCGGCGTGGCCTTCTTGCCGGCGACGCGGCTCTTGCCGTCGCCGCCCGGGTTCGCCGGGTTGAGGGAGTAGCCCCCGTGCGGGCTGTCGATGACCTCGGGCGACGCCGGGCCCGCGCCGCCCGCGGCGCCCTTGTCCGGCGGCGGCACGGCGGCGGGCGGCGCCTGCGCCACGCGACCGCCGCCTGTCGCCCCCGGCACGCTCGGCGGCGGCGCCACCCGGGCGGCCTGCGCGGCCTGCGCCGGGGACGCCGGGCTGTGGTGCTCTGCGCTCTCGCTCTCGGGCTTCCTCTCGCCGGGCGCGTGCTTCTCGTTGCCGGCCCGCTCCTCGCTGTGGCCGCTGTGGTCGTGATCGCTGTCGCCGACCTTGTCCTTCGGCCCCATCGGGCCCGACGGCGTCCCGGGCGTCGGGGCGGCATCGTCCTGATCCTTCGAGCGGATCTGCGCCATGGTCTCCTCGGCGACCTTGTTGGCGTCGTCCGCGATCCGGCTCGCCTCGGGGTTGTCCTCCTGGTCCTTCTCGACGTGCTGGCGGATGGCGATCCGGCGATCCGCCGGCGGCAGCGGCGGCGGGGGCACCGGCTTGACCGGCACCACCTTGACCACCTCTTCCTTCGGCGGCTCGGGCGGCGGGGGCGGCGGCGCCTTCTCGCGCGGCGGCTCCGGCCTGGGCGGCGGGGTCTGCGCCACCTTGGGCGGATCGGGCTTCTGCTGCGGATCGGGGGGCGTTTCCTTGTCCGGCTCGCCCTCCGCCGGGGCGTCCGAAGGTCGCTCCGGCGGCGCGAGCGGGGCGGGAGGCGGCGTGGCGGCCAGGCCGTCGGTCAGCACCTCGAACGTCATGTCGCCCGGCCGGAGGCCCTGCCGCACCGCCTGGACCATCTGGCGTAGCTGGGCCCGGTCCTCGATGACCTGCGCCACCTCGACCGCGCCGCCGCCGCCCGCCATGTGCGCCACGATCGCCGCGCAGATCCACAGGGCGAGCGGGATGTGGGCGTCGCGCGACATGGATCTCAGCGCCTCCGCGCTGCAGAGACGGCGCCGCGCGACGAGGCGCAGCCGTAACAGCAGCGAACGACGGTCACCGGTGGCACCTCCAGACTCCGCGTGAACGACCTGCTCGAACAGTACGCCGATGCGCCAATCGCACCCAGGAAGCGGTTCGAACCTAGCATCCGGGGATCAGCACAGCAACGGTCGGCGCGCCCGATGCCCCTCGCGTCTGCCGCGCCCGCTGCGCGCTGCCCGCCGGTCGACGACGCGCGCCCCCGGGTCCGCGGCGACGGCAGCCCTGGGCGGGCGCGCTCGCCCCGCGCGCCGGCCGACACATCGGCGGGCCTCCAGCGCCGGCGCGCCGGCGTCGCCATCAGAGCTTGTTGATGGCGTCCCAGTGATCGGCGATCTCCTGCGCCGTCCAGATACCGCCCTCGTCCTTGAACTTCCCGGGGCTCTGGACGACCTTGTAAATGTACATCTGCGCGCCGGCGACCGCGAGGACGTTGCCCGTCCGGTCGGCGCACAGGTCGGACGCGAGGAACAGCGCCGCGGGCGCGACGTGCGCCGGCGTGAGCGTGTCGCCGGCCGACTGGAACATGGGCAGATCCTCCGTCATGCGCGTCTTGGCGATGGGCGCGACCGCGTTGACCGTGATCCGCTGCTTCTGCAGCTCGATCGCGGCGGTGCGGGTGAGCCCGTAGATGCCCGCCTTGGCAGCGGCGTAGTTGGCCTGCCCGAAGTTGCCGAGCATCCCCGAGACGCTCGTCGTGTTGACGATGCGCCCTCCCCCGCCCTGCGCGATCATCTGCTTCGCGGCGGCCTGCGTGCACAGGAACGTCCCCTTCAGGTGAACGGCGATGACGGCGTCCCACATCCCCTCATCCATCTTGAGGAGCGTCTTGTCGCGGAGGATTCCCGCGTTGTTGACCAGGATGTCGACCCTGCCGAACGCGTCGACGGCCGTCTTCACGATCCTCGCGGCCCCCTCGGGCGTCGTCACGCTGTCGAAGCTCGGGGCGGCCTCCCCGCCCGCGGCCCGGATCTCCTCCGCGACCTGGGACGCCATCGCGTCGCTCGAGCCCGACCCGTCGCGCGTGCCGCCGAGATCGTTGACGACGACCTTCGCGCCCTCCCTGGCGAAGAGCAGCGCCTCCTCGCGGCCGATGCCGCCGCCGGCGCCCGTGATGATCGCGACCTTTCCGTCGAGCAAGCCCATCGCAGATTCCTCCTGATCCGCGCGCCGGCGCTGTGCGCCGGGCCGTTTTCGCGCGGAGCTTCGCACACCGGGCCTCGACCCGGGCGCACATTCGTGCGCGCGCACGCGCCCGCCCGCCGCTTCTTTGACCGATCGCGGGCGGGGATGGTAACGCCGCGTTCGATGCAACTGCCCAGCCGCCTCTCCACGTCGACCCTGGGAGACCTGCTCGGCGCGCTGTACCGTGAGAAGACGACCGGGCTCCTCGAGCTCTGCGAGCTCCGGACGCCGAGCGGCTCCACGGTGCCCGGCCGGCAGCACCGGATCCAGCTCTTCTCCGGCCTCGTCACGGCCGTCGAGACGCCGCTCCGGGTCCCCCGCCTCGGCGAGATCCTCGCGCAGGACGGCTCCGCGCCCGGGCCGTCGATCCAGCGGCTCGCCTCGCTCGTCGCGGCGCACCGGGGGCGCCGGACCGGCGAGGTGCTCGTGGCCGCGGGGCTCATCCCGGAGAGCGCGGTCGAGCGCGCGCTCCGGATCCAGCTCCGCGCGCGCCTCGAGGCGCTCTTCGCGATCGAGGAGGCGACCATCTGCTTCCACACAGCGCGGCCGCTCGCCGCGGCGCTCCGGCAGACCGGCCCGCTCGCGCCGAGCGATTTCCTCCACGGCCGCCCGCGCGCGCGGGACCGCCACCGCCGCGTCGCGAGCGCGGGCGCCGCGCGCAGCGCCTCGTCGAGCGCGCCGCGCGGCGCGGCGGGGGGCGCGCCGCGCGCCGCCCGCGTGGACGAGCCGCGCCTCCGGGCGCTCGAGGTGCTCGGCCTGCGCGAGGGCGCGACCGAGGTCGAGATCCGCCGCGCGTTCCGCCGCCTGGCCGCGGTGCTGCACCCCGACCTCGGCGGCTCGCAGCCCGCCGAGCACGCCCGGCGCACCGCGCGGTTCGCCGAGCTCTCGGCCGCCTACCACCTGCTCGTCGCCTGACCGCTACGCCCTGCCCACGAGGCGCTCGACAAGGAACGACGCCACCGTGATCGGCTTCGTCCCCGGGCCGAAGCCGGCGTCGAAGCCGAGCTCGACGGCGAGGTTGTGATCGATCCGCGGGCCGCCGAGCAGCAGGATCACCTTGTCCCGGAAGCCCTGGCGCGTCGCCATCTCGACGAGCGCCGCCGCGTTCTCCTTGTGGCAGTTCCGCTGCGTGATCACCTGCGAGACCAGGATGGCGTCGGCGCCGAGCGCCTTCGCCTTCTCGCAGAGCTCGGCGTTCTCGACCTGCGCGCCGAGGTTGTGGGCGTCGAAGCACTTGAAGCTCTCGAGGCCCTTCTCCCCGGCGAAGCCCTTGTAGTTCAGGATCGCGTCGATGCCCACGGTGTGCGCGTCGCTGCCGGTACAGGCGCCCACGACCACGATCTTGCGGCCGAGCTTCTTCGCCTGCGCCTCGATCTGGTCGCGCGTGAGCGGCTGGGCGGCGAGCTCCTGAACCTCGATGTCCGAGATGTCGACCCCGTGCTGGGAGTGTCCGTAGACGACGAAATACGTGTGTTCACGGCTGACCTGCTCCATGGCCGTGACCAGGGGCTCGCGCAGCCCGTGCGCCTCGGCGAAGCGCTTCGCCGCCTCGCGCGCGCGGTCGCCCGGCAGGACGCGGAGCGTGAACGACATCTGGACCATCCCGTCGCCCTCGCGATCGCCATACGCACGCAGGATGTTTCGCGATGTCATGCTCACCTCCTTCTGCGGGGGGCGGGCTGCGCCGATCCCTCGCTGACAGTAGCGCCAGCCGGCCTCGCGCCGCTAGAGCCATCGAGTGACCGAGGTAGCGCCGAGAGCGCGCGGAAGACGTGAAGTCAGGAGGAACGTCTGCTGGAGCGCTGAGCGGCTGGAGCTCTGGAGCTCTGTCCCTGAAATCCCGCCTTCTCAGCGCGACGGACGATCGGCCCGAGGGGTGGAGTCCATCGAGGCGCCGACCTGCGGCGCCGGGCGCGCGCGACGAGCCGACAGGCGCCGGGGCGCTCGGCGCCTCGCGGGCGAGCGCTCGCTCACTGGGTGCTCGCGCTCTGAAAGCGCTGCGCGCGGCGGTGGGCCAAGTCAGGCTCAAGATCGCTCCAGCACCTCGAGGATCGGATTGAGGTACTCCGGGTGCCGCGCCACGACCCCCGCGTACCCCTTCCCGCCGGTGCGCGTGCGCTTCACGTCGCCGAAGGCGCCGCGCCCGATCGCGTCCCAGAGGGTGTCCCGCTCGACCTCGCGCAGCAGCGCGTGCGCCCTGTCGAGGACCTCGCGGGCGCGCGACTCGACGACGCCGCCCGGCTTCCACTGGATCTCGTCGCCGAGGTGCCGCGCCGCCGTGAAGATGTAGCGGGCGCTCTTCAGCGAGAGATACCGGTCCATGAGGAGCGGCGTGTGGACCGCCTCGCTGAACATCCCGAGCAGCTCGATCGACTGGCCCGTCGTGATCCCGACCAGGTTGAACATCGCGTCGTGGACGTGGCTGTGGAAGATGTCGCCTGTCTTGAATTTGGTGGGCGGCATCCACTTGATCGGGTGCCTGTCGAAGATCTGCCGGACGAGCTGGGCCTGCGCGAGCTCGAGGAGGAGGCTGTCCTCGAGCCAGGGGTCGATCTCGAAGGCGTGGCCGAGGCCCATCTGCTCCTCGGGGAGGCCCGCGCGCAGGGCGAACGCCTCGTTGATGAACTGCGACGCGAGCACCGTGTGGGCCTTCTCGACCGCGTCCGCGGTCGTGAGGTAGTTGTCCTCTCCCGTGTTGATGACGATCCCGCTCCTCGCGATGATCCGGCGGGAGAAGTACTGATCGATGAACGTCCGCTGCATGTTGATGTCACGGAACAGGATCCCGTACATCGCGTCATTGAGCAGCATGTCGAGCCGCTCGACCGCCGCCATCCAGGCGATCTCGCTCATGCACAGGCCGGACGAGTAGTTGGTCTGCGCGAGGTAGGTGCCGGTGTCGCGGGTCGCCTCGTCGGTGGCGCGGCGGATGATCCTGAAGTTCTCCTGCGTCGCGTACGTGCCGCCGTATCCCTCGGTGGTCGGCCCCTCCGGCACGTAGTCGAGAAGCGACTGCGCTGTCGCGCGGATCACGGCGACGATGTCGGCCCCGGCGAAGCCGGCGGCCTTGGCCTGGACGGCGTCGTCGTAGATGTTGCCGGTCGCGACGATGACGTACTTGAGCGGCGCGGCGCCGACCCGGTGAGCGGCCTTGTTGGCCTCGCGCTCGTCGCGCGCCCTGTCGATCCGGGCGATCGCCTCCCGCGTCGCCGCCTCGAGCGCGCCGCGCGCCTCCGCCACCGACGGGCCCTGGCCGAAGTCGGCCGCCTCGCTGAACGCCAGCATCTCCGCGGCTTCCTGGACCGAGGCGGCGCCCTCGCAGAGCGCCCGGCCGAGGTGGTACGCGACGCCGCGGCCGGCCTGCCCGGCCTTGTGGATGCGGTCGACCAGCGCGTTCACGAGCGGCGTCCCCTCGGCGTCGGCGCCCACCACGCCGTAGGCGCGGGCCACTGTGCGCTCGACGCCGACCGTTGTGTGGCGGTCGATGAAGCGCTGCACCTCGTCGGCGATGTCGGCCGCAAATGCGCGGCACGCCTCCACCTTTTCCTGCTCCACGGGGACAGTCGTCATGGATTTCTCCGGGGCAGGCGGTCTTAGCGCACTCTCGCCGCGGCCGGTACTCCGGCGCGGGATCCGCGGCGGAGCGGCCGACCGCGAGAGGCCCGGCGGCGCGCGCGCGGCTCGCCCACGACCGCGGCCCTCGGGCGCGCGGTTCACCTCGGCGAGCGGCTTGCTCCATGCCGCGTGCGCCGCCCGGCGGACGGCGCTAGACGGGGGAGTCATGGGCAAGCTCATCCTGCTCTTCACGGTGATCCCGATCGTGGAGCTCTGGCTGCTTCTCTCGATCGGGGACCTCATCGGCTTCTGGCCCACCGTCGCGCTCGCGCTCGGAACGGCGGTCCTCGGCGCGGCCCTCGGCAAGCGCGAGGGGCTCAAGGTGCTCGCCGCCTGGCGGGGCGCGATGACCGAGGGCCGCATCCCCGACGAGGGGCTCACCGGAGGGCTGCTCGTGCTCCTCGGCGCGGCGCTGCTCATCACGCCGGGCGTGCTGACCGACGTGGCGGGGATCCTGCTCCTGCTCCCGCCCACGCGCCGTCGGATCGCGGCGCTTGTGCGCGAGCGGCTCGAGCGGCGGGCGGCGGCGAGCGCCGCAGGCTTCGGCGGAGCCGGCCCGGGCGCCGGCGCGTTCTTCAGCATGAGGGTCATCGACTTCGGCGGCGGCGGGCCGTTCGGCGAGCGCCCTGACGGGCCGCGACGAGAGGCGACGCCACGGCAGGTCATCGACGTCGAGGCGGAGGTGACCGACGACGACGCGCGCGGCGGGCCGGCACAGCAGACCACGCGACGACTGCCCCGCTGACACCCCGGCGACACCGACGCGCTGGCGAGCCCATGCGCGCTCGCCGGCCCCGGGGCGTCAACGCTCCTCCCACACCTGCTTGCACACCGCGCCTGGACCCCGCGTCCGGAGCTCGCGAAACACGCAAGCAACAGCGCCATCAACAACGCAAGTCGATGATTCACGCGCGGGCTGCATGAATGAAACGACAAAGAAACAATGCCTATTGTAGGCTCCTCAACGTCGTCGGAGCGGTCCGACAACTCAGGAGGAGCGACATGAAGATCTGAGCCTGTTCCACGTGACGCGACAACGCACAACGAACCCAGCGCAACACCCTATGCTAGATCCAACTCGAACCGAGATCCCATCGACCCAAGCGCGCCGCTCGGGGAGCGGCGCGACGAACGGCTCCGGCGCGGCGTCCAGCCCCGAGCAGCACCGACGCGCTCGCCCGAACGCGCGCCCCGCGGCGACGAGCCGGCGGTCCCACCTCACGCCGTCGAGGAGGGTGACCCGATGAGGCTGTTCAAGTCCATGACCGACTGGCTGCTCGGGCGCGTCGATCCCAGGGAACCGATCGGCAGCTCGCTCATCAACGCCATCTCGCGGCTCCCCATCCACCTCGCCGCGGACGCCGTGTGCCTCCGGAAGAACGCCGACTCCGGCGCCCTGGAGGTGCTCCTGACCCAGCGCGGAGCGTCGGAGTCGGAGCCGGGCGCGTGGGGCTGCCCCGGGAGCGTCCTCTCGCCGGGCGAGCAGCCCGAGCACGTCCTCGATCGGGTCGGGGTGGCCATCTCCGACTTCACGTTCATCGGCGACTACTTCTCGGCCGCCGCGCGCGGCTGGATGCTGTCCCGGGTCCATCAGGCGAAGCTCGCCGAGGTCCCGGCCACGGGCACCTGGTGGCCCATAGAGCAGCTCCCGAACAACATGATACCCAAGCACCGGGAGCAGGTCATCCCGATGGCCGTCAGGGCACTCCACGCCCGGCGGACGAAGATCTCGCAGAAGGCCAGCCCCACCCCCGCGTGAGCCACGCGCCGCGGTCCTGCCCGGCGATCGGGGGACTGTAGAGCCCGCACACACGAAGGAGGCAAGCGTGGGAGTCCGGCCCAGGCCGTCCGCCCGCGCCGCGCAAGGTCGGTCTCCATCGCCCAGCCTGGCCGCCCTCGGCGCGGCGGCCGACCGCTATCGATCCAGCGCTGCTTCGGTTACGCTGCGCTGTACGGCTGTGGATCCCCGCGGCGGCGCTCTCTCCGCAGGCGATTCTGCAGGGACATGGAGCTCATGACGGTCGACAAGACAGCCCTCATCGTGGGAGGAACAGGCCTCGTCGGCGGCCATTGCTTGCGCCTCCTCGTGCAGCAGCCCGCGTACGCGCGGGTCATCGCCCTGCTGCGGCGCCCCGCCCCGTTTGAGGATCCGCGGCTCTCCCAGCGCATCGTCGACTTCGACCGGCTCGACGGCGCCGAGCTCGCCGGCGTCACCGACGTGTTCTGCGCGCTCGGGACCACGATCGCCAAGGCCGGCTCCGAGGAGGCCTTCTATCAGATCGACTATCGTTACCCGATCTC
Source organism: Sorangium sp. So ce176 (assembly GCF_051519835.1). Taxonomy (NCBI): domain Bacteria; kingdom Pseudomonadati; phylum Myxococcota; order Polyangiales; family Polyangiaceae; genus Sorangium; species Sorangium sp. So ce176. The sequence continues at coordinate 3,689,490 of NZ_CP150371.1, read as the reverse complement.
CGTCGCCAGGCTCGCCGAGAAGGCGGGGGTGAAGCAGCTCGTCCTCGTCTCCTCCGTCGGCGCCGATCCGCGCTCGACGAGCTTCTACCTGCGCGTGAAGGGAGAGCTCGAGCAGGAGCTCTCCGCCGCGAGCTTCGCGTCGGTGCACGTCATGCGCCCGAGCCTGCTGCTCGGGGAGCGGGGCGAGGTCAGGAAGGGCGAGGCCATCGGCGTCGCGGCGGCGCAGACGCTCCGGTTCACGATGAAGGGAGGCCTGCGCAGGTACCGCCCGATCGACGCGAGGACCGTCGCCGGCGCCATGGTCGCCGCCGCGCTCCAGGGGAACCCCGGTCGCCACGTCTATCACTTCGACGACATGGAAGCGCTCGCCAAGGGCATCGGCGTCGTCCAGGCCTGATCGCCGCTCCCCTACCCACCCTACCGCGCCCGCAGGCGATCCCGCGGCCGCCATGGCGCCGCCACCCCCGCCGCGACGCAAGCGCGCGAAAATGCTAGGGCTCGCGGCGGGCACGGCGCTCGCTGGAGGCCGCCGCCATGGTCTTCGCGGAGCCCCCCTTGTCCATCCTGACCGAGCGCCTCGCCCCCTCCCTGCTGCGCCCCCCCGAAGGCCCGCCGCCGTCGATCGACGCCGTGCTCGCGGAGCGGTTCGGCATCGCCTCGTTCCGGCCGTGGCAGCGCGAGGCGATCGACGCCCTGCTCGGGGGCGCGGGCCGCGTCCTCGTTGTCGCGCCGACCGGCGGCGGCAAGTCGCTCTGCTACCAGCTCCCGGCCGTCGCCCTGCCCGGAACGACGCTCGTCCTGAGCCCGCTCATCTCCCTGATGGAAGATCAGGTGCGCGCGCTCGAGGCGCGGGGCATCCCCGCCACGTTCGTCGCTTCCAGCCTCTCGCGCGAGGAGAACGGCCGTCGCCTCGGCGCCCTCCGCCGGGGCGAGTACAAGCTCGTCTACGCGGCGCCCGAGCGCCTCGCGCTCGACGGCTTCCTCGAGGCGCTCACCGCGAGCCGGCTCTCGCTCGTCGCGATCGACGAGGCGCACTGCATCGTCCAGTGGGGGCACGACTTCCGGCCCGACTACCTGCGCATCGGCGCCGCGCTCGCGCGGCTCCGCCCGCCCCGGGTGCTCGCCTGCACCGCGACAGCGACCCCCGACGCGCGCGACGAGATCATCCGCCGGCTCGGCTGGCCGCTGCGCTCCTCCGACGAAGACGGCGAGACGGAGGACGGGCGCGGGTCGCGCGGGTCCGATGAGCCGCCGCCCAAGGTGATCCTGCGCGGGTTCGCCCGGCCCAACCTCCACCTGCAGGTCTCCGCGGTCGACGGCCCGCGCGAGGCCGGGCGCCGCGCGGCGCGGGCGCTGTCCGACGCCCTCGGCGACCCCGGGCGGCCCCGCGGCGCGGGCATCGTCTACGCCGCGACCCGCAAGGGCGCGGAGCGGCTCGCCGAGGCGCTCCGCGACGCCGGCTGGAACGCGGAGGCGTACCACGCCGGCCTCGCCCCCGAGTCGCGCGCGCGCCTGTCGGCCGGCTTCGCCGACCGCACGCTCTCCGTGGTGGTGGCCACGAACGCCTTCGGGATGGGCATCGACCGCCCCGACGTCCGCCTGGTCGTGCACGCCCAGCCGCCGTCGTCGATCGAGGCCTACTACCAGGAGGTCGGGCGCGCCGGGCGCGACGGCGATCCGGCGCGCGGCCTCCTGCTCTTCGCGCCCGCGGACATCGCGCTGCGCCGGCGGCTGTGCCAGCTCGGCGAGGGGGGCGTCGAGGCGAACGCGGACGACGCCGCGCGCGCCTGGGGGCTCTTCCGCGAGCTGCTCCGCTACGTCGACGCCGCGACCTGCCGGCACGACTTCATCCTCCGCTACTTCGGCGACGAGGCCGAGTCGCTCGGCGGCTGCGGTCACTGCGATGTCTGCCTCGAGGTCGACGCCCTCGAGGCGAGCGACCCGGCCGCGATCGCCCGCGACAACGACCTCGTGCGCCGCGCGCTCGCCGGCGTCGCGCGGGTGAAGGGCGGCGCCGGGATGCAGGCGATCGCGTCGATGCTCGTCGGGGAGTCGAACGAGCGCGTCCGCCGCATGGGGCTCGACCGGCTCTCCACGTTCGGCGTCCTCGAAGGGAAGAGCCACGACGAGGCGATGTCGATCCTGCGCGTCCTGCTCGCCAACGCCTGGATCGATCTCACCACCGGCGAGTTCCCCGTCCCGCTCGTCACGCCGCCGGGCTGGCGCGTGATGCGCGGCGAGGTGCCCGCCCGGGTGCGGCTCCCGCTCCCCGCGGCGCGCCGCAAGCCGCTGCGCCGCGGGGCGCCGGGCCCCTCGCCCGCCGCGCGGGCGCCGGCCGCGGCCTCCGCGCCGGCGCGCGCGCGGCCTGCCGCGCCCCCGTCATCGGCGGAAGCGGCCCACGCCGGCGCGGCGCCCCCCGAGGCGGCCGCTCCCCTCCCCTCGCCGCGCGCGGCGGGCGAGGGGCCCGGCGTCGAGATCGAGGAGCAGGATGTCCCGCTGTTCGAGGCGCTCCGCGCCCACAGGGCGGCGCTCGCGAAGGAGAAGGCGCTGCCCGCGTACATCATCGCGCACGACCGGACGCTCCGCGAGATCGCCCGGATCCGGCCCACTTCGCTCGACGATCTCGCCCTCGCGCGCGGGATGGGGCAGGCGAAGATCTCGAGCTACGGGGAGGGCATCCTGCGCGTGGTGCGGGAGTTCTCGGGCCCGTGATCGCCGGAGGGGCGCCCGGGCACGGCGAGCGGCGGGGGCGGCGCGGCGACACGCCCAGGGAGGCGTGAGGGCGGGGCGAACGCTCGGGTCGTTCGCCCCCTCTGCAGGCCTCTCTGGGCGAGGCGGCGTCGCCTCGGTTCAGGCGTGACCTGCGACGCGGAGCTCGGCGATGAGCTGGCCGTCCAGGCTGACGAACGTCGTGAGTCGGCCCTCGACGTTGATGAACACGTCGAGCATCACGCCGGCGCCGAGATCGACCACATGAAGGTCGTCCTTGAGGACCACCGTCGGGGCCTCGATCCCCCTCGGCGCCCGTCTGGAGCCTCGCTCCATGGTCTTCTTCGAGTTCATGTCCCCCTCCGCCCGCTGGCCCCTCCGCGCCCCGCCTTCCCGGATGCGGCTCCGCGCGGCGCGCTGTCGACCGGGTCGAGCCCCCGCGCGCGGGACACCCTGCTTCCCGGCGGACACGACAAGCGCGTTCCATGCCGTGCTCGCACGGCTGAAGTGATCCTTCCCTTCACGCAGCCCCCTTTCGCTCCGCTCGCCGACCGCGGTCCTCCATTTCACCGGATAGGTTTCGCGGGAAGGCATGAAGTTCAGGGGAAGCCCGGAATTTTCTTCCCGGCTTCCCAACCTCCGGCTCGAACCCGGCAACCTCGGTCGCCAGCTCACCGCTCATTCAACCTCGGTCGGTTCACCTCAACCTCGGTCGGTTCACCTCAACCTCGGCCGGTTCACCTCAACCTCGGTCGGTTCACCTCAACCTCGGTCGGTTCACCTCAACCTCGGTCGGCCTCGACCTCGGTCAGCCTCAACCTCGGTCGGCCTCAACCTCGGTCGGCCTCAACCTCGGTCGGCTCCCTCAACCTCGGTCGGCTCCCTCAACCTCGGTCGGCTCCCTCAACCTCGGTCGGTTCACCTCAACCTCGGTCGGCTCCCTCAGCCTCGTCCGGTCAGCTCCCCTGCGCCCAGGACGCAAGCGACGCTGCCGCGCTCACCGAGACCCTGCCCGAGGCGAGCACCTGGCCGAGCGCCGGCTGCGCCAGGAGCAGCGCCTCGACCCGCAGCAGCGCCGGCAGGTACACGACCTCCCGCGCCAGGCCGCCGCCCCGGTGGACGCGCGCCGCGATGCGCAGCGCGTCCCCGGTGGAGCGCGCCCCGCGCGCCTCGAGCAGCCGCGCGGTCTCGACGAACCCCGCCCCGCGCTCGACGCTCCGCGCGGCCAGGTGGCGCAGCCCGAGCTCGCTCCGCCGCGCGCCGACCAGGTAGCCCGCGGCGCGCTCGCGCGCGAGCGCCCAGCCCTCCTGATCGTCGCCGCCGTTCGCCGTCCCGATCGCGAAGATCCCGAGCGGGAGCGCCGCGGCGCGCACGCCGGGCGCCGCGTGCCCCTCGATCTCGTGGAGCACCGTCCGCTCCACGTCGTCGCGCGTGAGCATGCGCCCGCGCGCCACCTGGATCACCCCGTCGCCCGTCGCGGCGAGCGGCGCGATGTCCGCGATCACCACCCGCAGCGGCAACCGGCGCGCCCCGATCTCGCGCCGCATCCGCGACACGAGCGACCCCGGCGCGCGCGCGTCGTCGCTCCGCACCCGCGCCTCCTCGCACGCCGCCGCGCCCGCCTCCTCCTCGGCCCAGGCCGCGGCGAGCGCGTCCGCCTGCTCGTCGAACGCGTCGCGCGCCGCGTAGCGCAGGCGCGCGGCTGCCCAGCACCCCGCCCCGCCCGCGGCCTCGCAGATCGCGGCCTCCGCGGCGAGCTCGCGGGCGCGGCCGGCGTACACGGCGCCGAGCTCCCCCTGCTCCGCGAGCCGCTCGGCGGCCGCCTCCATCGCCCTCCGGACGTCGCTGTGGTCCTGCGCCGGCGCATAGGTGAAGCGCGGCACCTCGGCGCCGCTCTGCCCCCACGCCGCGACGAGCCGCGCGAGCTCCTCCACCAGGTTCACCGGCGTGCTCGCGCCGACGACGCGGATCCGCCGCGCCGCCGCGCCGAGGAGCCGGTCCGCGTCCGGCACCCAGGCCGGCGGCGCGCCTTGCTCCGCCGCTCTAGCCCGAGGACGCCGCGCCACGACCCTCCGCTCCTTTCACGCTCGCCGCGCTCACCACGCTCGCCACGCTCGCCACGCCCCCGCTCCTCCCGCGATCGCGTCGCGCGCCCGGCGCTGCCTGCCTCAGAGCAGGTTCGCCGCGAGCTCCGCGAGCTCGCTGCGCTCGCCCTTGGCGAGCACCACGTGCCCCGCGATGCGCTCGCGCTTGAACCGCTCCGCCACCACGAGCAGGCCGTTCGACGCGTGGTCCACGTACGGGTTGTCGATCTGCTGCGGATCGCCGGTCAGCACGATCTTCGTCCCCTCGCCGCACCGCGTGATGATCGTCTTCACCTCGTGCGGGGTGAGGTTCTGGGCCTCGTCCACGATGAGGTACTGGTGCGGCAGGCTGCGCCCGCGGATGTACGTCAGCGGCTCGACCTGGATCTGCCCGCTCTCGAGCAGCTCCACGAAGCCGCGCGCGTCGCGCCCCGGCCTCGTGCCGCCGTTCGAGAACAGGAACTCGAGGTTGTCGAAGATCGGCTGCATCCACGGGTTCAGCTTCTCGTCCACGTCGCCCGGAAGGAAGCCCAGATCGCGCCCGAGCGGCATGATCGGCCGGCTCACGAGCAGCCGGCTGTAGGCGTTGTCCTCCGTCGTGCGCTTGAGCGCCGCCGCGAGCGCCAGCAGCGTCTTGCCCGTCCCCGCCTTGCCGACCAGCGTGAGCAGCCGGACGGAATCGTCGAGGAGCAGGTCGAGCGCGAAGGCCTGCTCCTTGTTGCGCGGCCGGACCCCCATCACCCCTTCCCGACCGACGCGCAGCGCGACGATCTGCCCGCGCGCCGCGTCGAAGCGGCCGAGCGCCGTGTGGCTCGGCGCCGCCGCGTCGCGGAGGAGCACCGCCGCATTCGGCAATAGATCCGCGAGGTTGGCGCTCGCGAGGAAGCCGTTCTGGAAGAACGCGTCGACCTCGGTGCCGGGCACCTCGAGCTCGACCACCGACTGCTCGATCGACGGGTCGTCCACCCGCTGGTTCTCGTACGTCTCCGCCGGGATCCCGAGCGCGTCGGCGCGGATCCGGAGGTTCGTGTCCATCGTCACGAAGATGGTCGGCCGGTCCTTGTGCCTGTCGCGGATGTCGATCGCCGTCTGCAGGATGGCGTTGTCCTGCGAGCCCGACTCCAGCCCCACGAGCAGCTCCGGCCGCCGCTCCGGGATGGCGATCCGCAGCGTCCCGCCGCTCTCGAGGAGCACGCCCGTCGCGAGCGGCCCGGCGCCGCGGACCTCGTCGAGCAGCCGCGCGATGGTCCTCGCGTTGCGCCCGCGCTCCGAGCCCTCCCGCTTGAACTGATCGATCTCCTCGATCGCGTAGATCGGGATGATGACGTCGTTGTCCTCGAACTTGAAGATCGCGTGGGGGTCGTGGAGCAGGACGTTCGCGTCGAGAACGTAATTCTTCTTCATGGGTCGGGCGCGACGACGTACCCCCCTGGAGGGACGGGCGCAAGGGAGCTGTTGTGTCGCCCGCCGGAGGATGTCGTCATCCGTCCATCGGCCGGAGCCCCTCCCGGACATCCGGGGAAATATCGCCCGTCGACTCGGCCGGATCGCCATGTCCCGGGCGTCCCGATGTGTTCAGAGATCGATCCGGTAGTCCTTGATCTTGTAGAGCAGCGCCCGGTGGCTGATCTCGAGCACCTCGGCCGCCTTGGTCCGGTTGCCCTTGGTCTTCTGGAGCGCCCGCCGGATGAGGATCTCCTCGATCACGCGCGACGTCTTCTTGATCGACAGCTCCCCGCTCGTGAGCTGCATCTGGATCGGGTCGCGCGCCTCGCGGATCCGGTCGGGCAGGTCGGCCTCGCCGATGCGCTCGCCCTCGCAGAGCACCATCGCGCGCTCGACCGTGTTCTCCAGCTCCCGGACGTTCCCCGGCCACCGGTACTCCAGGAGCAGCCGGCGCGCCTCGGGCTCGAAGCCGCGGATGTTCATGCCGAACCGCGCGTTGTTCCGCGCGAGGAAGTGATCGAGCAGGATCGGGATGTCCTCGCGCCGCTCCCGCAGCGGCGGGATCGCGATCGGGAGCACGTTGATCCGGTAGAACAGGTCCTCGCGGAACCGGCCCGCCTGCGTCTCGGCCGCGAGATCGCGGTGCGTCGCCGCCAGGATGCGGACATCGACCTTGAGGTCCCGGTTGTCCCCCAGGCGGCGGATCGTCTCCTCCTGGAGCACCCGGAGCAGCTTCACCTGCAGCGAGAGCGGCAGCTCGCCGATCTCGTCGAGCAGCAGCGTGCCGTGGTTCGCCTGCTCGAACAGCCCCGCCCTGTCGTTGATCGCGTCGGTGAACGCCCCGCGCTTGTACCCGAAGAGCTCGCTCTCCAGCAGGTTCTCCGGGATCGCCCCGCAGTTGACCGCCACGAACGGCCCGCCGCGCCGGCTCGACCGCCGGTGGATCGCCCGGGCCACGAGCTCCTTGCCCACGCCGCTCTCGCCCGTGATGAGCGCCGTCGTCTTGTACTCGGCCACCTTCGCGATCGTCTTGAAGATCGCCTGCATCGGCGGGCTCTTCGCGAGGATCTCCTCGAAGAAGTTCTCCCGCCGGATCTCCTGGCGAAGGGCGCGGTTCTCGCGGCGGAGCGCCTCCCGCTCCTCGGCCTTGCGGAGCGTGAGCAGCACCTCCTCGGCCTTGAACGGCTTCTGGATGTAATCGTAGGCCCCCGCCTTCATCGCCTCGATCGCGAGGTCGATGTTGCCATACGCGCTCATCACGATGACCGTGGCCTCGTTGCCCTTGGCCTTGAGCGTCGCCAGGAGATCGAGCCCGCCCATCCGGGGCATCCGGACGTCGGTGAGGATGACGTCGGGGCCGAAGGTCTCGACCATCGCGAGGGCCTCCTCGCCGCTCGAGACCGCCTCGACCTCGTAGCCGTCCCGCTTGAGGAACGTGCGCACCACGAGGCGCAGGTTTTCTTCGTCGTCAACGACTAGGACACGGCGCATAGACCCTGAAAACTTTTCCTACACCGGCGCGCATCACTCCGCAACGAGTTGCATCTCGGCCCATGCCGCGGTGCGCCCATCTGCCGGGAGTTGCTGGGGTGCGGGTCCGGCGCGCGGCGGGGCGGGCGGGCTCTGCGAAGGCCGCGGCGCACCGCGCGAAGCCCGATGCGCGACGCGGAATGCGCCTGCGCGGCGCCCGCGCTGCCGGCGCAGGGCGACGCCAGGGCGGCGCGGTGGTGCCCAGTTGACGCACGTCGCGCAGGCTGCTTTAGCGGCGACGCGCACCGGGATCGAGCAGGGCCGCGCGCGGCCCCACGCGACACGCCGGCGCGGGTTTTGCGGGAAGGACCGCGTCCCTTAATTCGATCGCGTGAGGAGCCAGGGCATGAGCATGAAGGATCGTCTGGTCGACCAAGCAAAGAAGCTCGCGTCGTCGGGCAGGGTCGTCCGAGTCGTCAGCAACGATCGCGTGATGCGGCTCGCCACCGGGGTCATGGATGCGAAGAACCGCCTGCGCGCCGCCGGGGAGCGGGCCGCGGAGGCGTGGGACATCCTGCTGAACGGCCACGCGCTCCCGAACATCGATCCGGCGCTCGACGACGAGGCCGGCGTCCACGGGGCGACCCCGGCCCGCGCTGCGTCCGCCCGGCCGGCGGCCGGTGGCGCGGGGCTGTCGACCGTCGAGGAGACGGTGAGCGCCAGGGCGCCGGCCGCCGCCCGCTCGCACGTGAACGGCGTGGGCGCGAACGGCGCGGGCGCGAACGGCGCCGGCACCTACGTCGCGGCGGCGGCCGAGCAGCAGCTCGCGACCCAGATGGCGGCGCGGACGTCGCTGTCGCGGATCGGCGGGCGCGACGTGTTCGAGAAGACGTACAAGTTCATGACCGCGGACAACGCCCGCGCCATGGGCGTCTACCCGTTCTTCCGGCCGCTCGACTTCAACAACGGCCCCGAGGCCCAGCTCGAGGGGCGGACCGTGACCATGCTCGGCTCGAACAACTACCTCGGGCTGACGACGCACCCGAAGGTGCGAGAGGCCGCGAAGAACGCGATCGACAAGTACGGCACGAGCATGACCGGCTCGCGGCTCGTGAACGGATCGATGCGCCTCCACAACGAGCTGGAGGAGAAGCTCGCCGCCTACCACGGCAAGGAGGCGGGGCTCGTGTTCACGACGGGCTATCAGGTCAACATCGCCACCATCTCCGCGCTCCTCAGCAACAAGCGGAGCGTCGCCATGATCGACAAGGACGATCACGCGTCGATCTACGACGGCGTACGGCTCGCGCAGGCGGCCGGCGCCCGGATGGTGCGGTACAAGCACAGCGACCCTGCGGCGCTCGACAGCGCGCTCTCCGAGATCGCCGACACCGAGGGGGCGCTCGTGATCACCGACGGCGTCTTCAGCGCCCAGGGCGAGATCGCGAACCTGCCCGGGATCGTCGAGGTGGTGAAGAAGCACAAGGCGCGGCTCCTGGTCGACGACGCGCACGCCCTCGGCGTCATCGGCCCCGGCGGCCGCGGCACAGCGGCGCACTTCGGCCTCGGCAAGGACGTCGACCTCATCGGCGGCACCTTCTCGAAGTCGCTCGCCTCGATCGGCGGCTGGCTCGTGGGCGAGCGCAAGGTGCTCGATTACATTCAGCATTTCGCCTACAGCTTCCTCTTCGCGGCGAGCGCGGCGCCCCCCTGCGTCGCCGCCGCCATGGCCGCGCTCGAGATCATGCAGGAGGAGCCCTGGCGCCAGGAGAAGCTCCGCGAGAACTTCACCTACATGCGCGTGGAGCTGCAGCGGCTCGGCTTCGAGCTCGGCAAGACCGAGACGGCCGTCATCCCCATCTACATCCGCGACGACCTCAAGACCGTGATGATGTGGAAGTCGCTGCTCGACGACTACGCGCTCTACGTGAACCCGTTCATCACCCCCGGCGTCCCGCCCAAGCAGCAGGTCCTCCGCACGAGCTACATGGCGACCCACGAGCGCAAGCACCTCGATCACGCGCTCGAGGCGTTCGAGAAGGTCGGGAAGAAGTTCGGCGTCATCTAGGCGCCGGCCGGAGTCGGTACAGCGGCGCCCGCCCGTGGTATCGACGAGCGATGACGATCGTCCTCCATCGCTTTCCGATCAGCCACTTCTCCGAGAAGGCCCGAGCGGCGCTCGACTTCAAGGGGCTCGAGTACCGGATCGTGGAGCACCAGCCCGGCCCCGAGCAGATCGCCATCTACCGCCTCTCCGGCCAGCGCAAGCTCCCCGTGATCGAGCACGACGGCACGGTCGTCGCGGACTCCACCGAGATCGCCCTCTACCTCGAGCGCACCTTCCCCGATCGGCGGCGCCTGCTGCCGGAAGACCCCAGCGCGCGGCTCGAGGTGCTCGCCCTCGAGGCGCAGCTCGACGACACGCTCGGCAAAAGCGGGCCGCTCGTCTGGCTGCGCCACGCCGCCCGCGACGAGCGGTACCTCGACGCGCTGGGCGCCGCGACGACGCCGCTCGTCAGCGCCGGGCTCCGCGCCATGGCCGCCGTCGTCCCGATCGCCGAGGCGCGGCTCGGGGCCGTCCAGCGGCGGCTCGACGAGGCGGAGCGCACCCTGCGCGCCACCCTCGCCGACCTCTGCGCCCGGCTCGAGACGTCGAGGTACCTCGTCGGCGACGAGCCGTCGCTCGCCGACATCGCCGCCGTGACCCTCGTGCACCCCTTGAAATTCCCGCCGTCGCGAGGCCTCTTCAGGCCGGCGCTCGCGGGCGCGTCCGTGCACAGCATCGTCGAGCACCCCGACCTCGCCCCCTTCTTCGACTTCCGGGACCGCTTCTACCGCGACCACCTCCAGTGAGCGGCGGCGCGAGCGCCCTCAGCCCTGCGCGCCCGCCTCGGCGATCAGGTGCAAATTGAAGGGCAGGTGCATGCCGGACAGGGCCTGTCCATCGTAGGCCATCAGCCGATCGAACGGCAGATACGCCTCGAGGGTTCGGCGGGTTGTCCCGGAGCTCGCTGTCCTTGATGAGATGGTGAATGGTGTCGAGGATGACCTCGAGACCGGCGGCGCGCGCGTCGCGCACGCGCGCGCCGAGCTCCTCCAGCGTGCCGAAGCGAGGGTCGAGGCGGCGCGCCCGCGGGCAGCCGCGCCGCCTCGGCCGCCGCGCCGGTGGGCAAGCGCGCCGCGCCGCCTCGATCACGGCGCGAGCGCGGGCGCGGCGTTGATCTCTCGCGCCCATGCACATCGGCTTTGCGTAGTGGCTCATCACTACGTTACTGTCTTCCCGCTGCCGTTACGTTGCATGTTGCTTTCACGTTTCATGTTGCTTTCACGCGATGTTGCGCAGAGGAGGCAGTTCAATGATCGAGAACGGTATGGGGAAATGTTGCACGGCGCTCGCTTGCGTCGTGGGGTTGCTCGCGTCCCCGGCCGCCTGGGCCCAGGATCCCGCGCCGCCCCCGGCTGACCCGGGCGCCGCGGCGCCCCCCGCGGAGCCGACAGCGCCGGCGCCCCCGGTGGAGCCGACCGCGGTTGCGCCCACGCCCGCGCCCGCGCCTGCGGGCGACGCGGCGACGGCGGGCACCGCGGCGCCCGTCCCGCCGGCGCAGGGCACCGCCGAGCCGGTCGGCGAGCCGCAGCCCGAGGCGAGCCCGATCGCGAGCTGGTTCCGGTTCGACGCGGACAACTACGGCCTCCAGGTCTGGGCCGGCGCCTCGCACAAGGTCGGCCCGCTCGACATCGCCAGCGACATCTACCTCGCGACGAACGGGTACGCGGAGTTCGACATCGGCCCTGCCTTCACGCTGGGTCCGGTCATCGTCAGTCCGATGGTGGGTATCGGCTTCGACTTCATCAACCACCTGGCGGCCACGCTGGTCGCGCCCCAGCTCTATCTGTACGTCGACGCGAAGCCCGTCTATTTCGAGTCGTGGAACATGATGCAGTTCAACAGCGTCTTCAACGAGGGCACTCAGAACTACTATTATTCGCGGCATTTCCTCCTCTTCTACCCGGTGGACGACTTCGGCCTCGGCCCGCACCTCGAGCTCAACGTCGACCTCAACGAGATCCCCGGCGCCGCGGGCACGCCGGCGGACGACACCGGCCTCTCCAGCCTGCAGATCGGCGGCATCGTCGGCCTGAACTACGGCACGGGGAACAAGCTCCTGATGTATCTCGGCTACGAGACGCAGGAGGAGGGCCGCTACAGCACCGTCACCTTCCAACCGGTCACGGGCAAGCTCGCTGGCCGGTTCACGTTCGTCCACAACTTCTGAGGCGCGCGGACGCGCCTGTCTGCCCGTGAAGGCGCGCCGGGCCCCCTGCCGGCAACACGGGTGCTGCCCTGGACGATCGGGGTCGAGCGCGTGACCCCTGCAGGGCCCCGCCCGTCGCCCGCCCGCATCCGGCAGCCGCAGGACGCTTCCCAGCGTCCCTGCGCGCTGGTACCGAAGCGGCATGGCCCAAAGGTTCCTGATCGCCACCGCGCTGTGCAGCCTCCTCGGACTCGGGTGCCAGGCCCGGAGCCACGTCCCGCCGCCCGCGCCGGACACGGGCGCCGCCGCGTGCCAGCCAGCCGACTGCGGTCCGCTCGCGAAGATCGCCCGCATCTGTGACGACGGCTCGACGGCCGCCCCGCAGTGCGCGCGCGCCGAGGGCGGCGCGTGCGGCTGGGAGCACGTCTGCCCGAGCGCGACGCCGGCCGCCGGGACCGCGGCGCCCGCGCCGGGCCAGCCCGCCCAGCCCGAGGCGCAGCCGCAGGGCGCGCAGCAGCCGGCGGGCGCCCCCTTCGCCGACGCGAACGCGGCGTTCGCGCAGCGGCTCTACGGCAAGCTCGCCGCCACGACGGGCAAGCTCTTCTTCTCGCCGGCGAGCATCTCGACCGCGCTGGCCATGACCTACGCCGGCGCCCGGGGCGAGACGGCGGCCCAGATGGCGAAGACGCTCGAGTTCACCCTGGCGCCCGAGGCGCTCCACCCCGCGTTCGGCGCGCTCGTCAAGGAGCTCACGCAGGCCACCGGCCCCAAGGCGCCCGAGCTCCGGATCGCCAACCGCCTCTGGGGCCAGGCCGGGCTGACGCTCGAGCCCGCGTTCCAGAGCACCACCCAGCAGCACTACGGGGCGGGGATCGAGCTCGTCGACTTCAAGGGCGCGAGCGAGAAGGCGCGCGTGCGCATCAACCAGTGGGTCGAGCAGCAGACGAACGCGAAGATCAAGGACCTGATGCCGCCGAACAGCGTCACCGCGCTCACCCGGCTCGTCCTCACGAACGCCATCTATTTCAAGGGCAAGTGGGCGACCCCCTTCGACAAGAAGGCCACCAAGAACGAGCCGTTCACGGTCAAGCCCGGCGCCGCGCCGGCGGTGCCGATGATGCGCAAGACCCTCCAGGCGAAGCTCGGGCAGGCCGCCGGCGCCGCGGTGCTGGAGCTCGCGTACGAGGCGCAGAACCCCGAGCGCCCCCTGGCGATGGTCATCATCCTGCCCACGCAGGCGGACGGGCTGCCGCAGGTCGAGCAGCGCCTGTCGGCCGGGCAGCTCGAGGGATATATCGACGCGCTCCAGCCGGCGCGGGTCGACGTGGCGCTCCCCCGCTTCAAGATCACCGCGGAGTTCGAGCTCTCGAAGGCCCTGATCGAGCTGGGAATGCCGCTCGCGTTCGACGATGCGAAGGCCGATTTCTCCGGGATCACGCGGGCGGAGCCGCTCTTCATCTCCCAGGTGCGACACAAGGCGTTCGTGGAGGTCAACGAGGAGGGGACCGAGGCCGCCGCGGCCACCGGCGTCGCCATGGCCACGCGGTCGGCCCCGGCGCCGCCGGAGGTGTTCCGCGCGGATCACCCGTTCGCGTTCCTCATCCGCGACGTGGCGACCGGCGCCGTGCTGTTCATGGGCCGCGTGACCGATCCGCGCGGATGAGCCGTCTTGCCGCCCTCGACACGTCCCGATACTCCTCGGTGTCGAGGAGCGAACGACGATGACGAACGAACACGCAGCGAAGGTGCTGCAAGCCGCCCGTGATCTGGCCCCCACCCTCTCGTCCCGGAGCGCGGAGATCGAGGAGGCGCGGCGCCTCCCCGTGGACCTGCTCGATCAGCTCAAGGCCGCGGGTTGCTTCCGGATGTTCTTGCCGAGGAGCCATGGCGGCTTCGAGGTCGACCTGCGCACGGGGATGGACGTCCTGGAGACGCTCGCCTGGGCGGACGGGGCCACCGGCTGGACGGTGATGCTCGGCTCGGAGAGCCCGCTCCTGTTCGCGCTCCTGTCGCGCGAGCGCTTCGACGCCGTCTACTCCGGCGGGCCGGACGTGATCATCGGCGGCGGGTTCAACGCGCAGGGCGAGGCCCACGCGACCGAGGGCGGCTACCGCGTCACCGGGCGCTGGAGCTTCGCGAGCGGCTGCGAGCACGCCGCCTGGCTGTTCGGGAACTGCGTGCTCATGGACGGCGGCCGCCCGCGGACGGGGGCTGCGGGCGATGTCCGCGAAACGCCAGAGATGCGGGGCATGCTGTTCCCCGCGCGCGAGGTGCGCATCCTCGACACATGGTCCGTGCTCGGCCTTCGCGGCACGGGCAGCCACGATATCGCCGTCGAGGGGGCGTTCTGCCCGGCGGAGCACAGCTTCGATATCTTCCAGGGCCAGCCGTCGGTGGCCTGTCCGGGCTTCGTCGCGCCGGTCCTGCACTTCGTGCTTCACATGGGCGCCGTCGCCGTCGGCATCGCCCAGGGCGCGCTCGATGAGACGGTGACGCTCGCGCGATCGGGCAAGAAGCGGCTGTACGCGCGCGCCGGGCTCGCGGACTCGCCCGTCTTCCAGGTGCACCTCGGCCGCGCCGAGACGAGCGTGCGCGCCGCCCGCGCCCTGCTCCGCGACACGGGGGACGAGCTCTGGGACGCGTGCGTCAACAACCCCGGTGCCGCCGCGGCCATGGCGCCGCGGCTCTCGGCCACCCTGGCCTGGGTGACGGAGGTCGCGGCCCGCGCCGTCGACGCCTGCTACCAGGCCGGCGGGGGCGGCGTCGCCCGGAATGCGTCGCCCGTGCAGCGGCGGTTCCGGGATATCCACACGTTCTCTCAGCACGCCGCCGCCGCGGAGGGGTGGTTCGGCCAGGCCGGCGGCGCGCTGCTCGGGCACCCCACCGGCTTCTGGACCTGACCCGGCGCGGCGCCACGGCGCGTGCCGCCCGGGCGCGCGCGGTGACGCGGCCGGTCGCGCGCCCGCGCGCCGCCGCGGTATACGTCGTCTCGCCTTGCGCTCCGCTCCGCCCGCCACGCTCGCCCTCGCCGCCCTGTCGTTCGTCGCTTGCAGCGGAGCCCCGCGCGAGGTCGCCACGCCCGCGCCGCCGCCGGCCAGCGCCGGCGCATGCCCTGCCCGGCCGGCCTGCGACGCGCCGCCGCCGCCCGCCCTGCCGCGCGGGTTCAGGCACACGCGCTCGCGCGACGTGGCGAGCGGGTGGCCGCGCCACCGCGGGCGCGACCTCTTCGTTCGCGCCGACGGACCGCAGTGGGCGATCGCGAAGTTCGCCTACGGGCCGCAGGACGACGACCTCGAGGACGAGGACGTCGAGGCCTATCTCCTGCGCGGCTGCAGCGGCGCCTGGGAGCGGCTCGGCGCCTTCCGGACGAGCGACGACGACCACCTGCACCCGACCACGGAGGGCATCCCGGACACCGGCGGGCGCGTCTATCTCGACCTGACCGCGGGCCGCCGCCTCGAGGTCGGCCGGCACCGCGTGCACCTCGCCGTTGTCGGCGACGGCACGAGCGCCGACCTCTTCATCGAGGTCCTGCCGCCGGACGCGCGCGTCGCCGTCACCGACATCGACGGGACGCTCACGTCCAGCGAGGTCGCCGTTGTCGGCGAGCTCCTCGGCGGCGGCCCGCCGGCCGCCCACCCCGGCGCGGCCGCGGCGATGCACGCGCTCGCCGGCAGCGGGGTTCACCTGTTCTACGTGACAGCGCGCCCCGAGTGGCTCGTGGGGAACACCCGGGTCTGGCTGAGGGAACAGGGCTTCCCGCCAGGCATCCTCCACACAACCATCGGCGTCACCGGCGCTTTCGGCGGGGCGGCGGCCCGCTACAAGACCGTCGAGCTCGATTGGCTCAAGGCGCGCACGGGGATCGTGCCCTTGTTCGGCTTCGGCAACATGCCGAGCGACGTCGCGACCTACACGGCCGCGGGGATCCCCCCCTCTCGGTGCTTTTATTACAAGCTCGACGCCGATCTCCGCGGCGGCGTCGGCCACGACGACTACCGCCGCCTCGTCCCGGCGCTCTTCACCCCGCCCGCGTGCGCGCCGTGAACGAGGGGCGCCTCACCGGCGCGCCGGCGCGGCCCGGTCGAGGGCGCGCCGGCGCGTGAGCGCGCAGCTCACAGCGGGACCTCGATCACGTCCTCGCAGGTGAAGTCGACGCCCAGGGACACCTCGAACTGGGCCTGCACCGCGGCGCACGTGTCGTTGCAGAGCACGATGGCGGTCGGGTTCAACGGCTCGTCGTAGCGCCACGCGCTCTCGGTCGCGCAGGTCTGGTCATAGTCGAGGGTCGTTGCGGTGCTGGTCGCGGCGCTCGTGTACGACACGACGACCTTCTGCTTGTCGAACGTCCTCCCGTCGGGGGCCGGCGGGATCGGGATCGTGCACGAGACCGCGGCGCCGCGGATCGCCTCGATCGCCTCGGTGAACGCGGCCGACGTCGCAGCGGCGTTGCCTGTGTCGAGCATGAACGCCTCCGCCGTGCCGCCCGCCGCCGCGATCTGGTGCAGGTTGGTGAGGCTCGGCGGCGAGCCCTCCCCCGGCGGACTGTCGACCCCGATCACGAACGTCGAGATGTCGCTGGCGAGCGCCGCGCCGACGCGCTCCACGACGGCATCGATCGAGTCCGTGTCGTCGCGGCACTCCTGCGGATAGCCGTCGGTCACGAGCACGATCGCGTATTTCCCGGGGTTCTGCTGGCGCTCCGCCTGGATGAACTCGAAGATGCCATCGATCGCGTACGCCGTCGGCGTGCCGATGCGCCAGCTACGGTCGTCCGGGGGCGTGACGACATCGATCGCCTCGCCGAAGGCCGGAGAGGGGAGCAGCGTCATCGGGACAGCCGGGGTCGTGTACGAGTCGCTCGAGCACATCTCCCGCCGCCCGCCCGGGCCCGGGAAGAACGTGAGCGACGCCTTGAACCCCTCGGACGCGGGATCCAGGAAGAACTGCTTCGTCGCGGCGACGACGGGATCCCACTTGAGCGCCTTGCTGCGCCACTCCACGTCGTTCGACCCCATGCTGGCCGACACGTCGAAGGCGAAGGCGAGATACACCTGCTGGAATCCGGCCTCGGACGTCTTCGTGGCGCACGCGTCGCCGGCGCCCGTCGAGCCGCCCGCGCCGCTCGCGGCGGGATTACCGCCCGGATTCAGATTGCCCCCGTCACCAAAACCGTTGTCGGAAGACCCGCTTCCGCTGCCACTACCACTTCCGCTGCCACTACCGCTTCCGCTGCCACTACCGCTCCCAACCCCGCTCCCAGTGCTGCTCTGAGAGGCGTCGGCGCCGTCCTCGGCGCCCGAGTTCACGCTGCACGCCGCGCCGATCGCGGCGACCAGCGACAGAGCGATGGCCATCGTGGGCAATCTCATGTCCTGACTCCTCTCCAAGCGCGTACCAGCGCCCTGCGCTGGTAACAAAGCAACGCGGCGCGTGAGGCTCCCGGGGGTCGGCCCCAAGCCGGCGCGTGGCGCCGGGACCCTCATGACCAGACCAGGGCGGAGTATAGGCGAGAATGCCGCCCAATGCTCCATAGATACGCTCCAGATCACACGTTGTCTCAGGCGCTCACAGCGCAACTCACCCGTGTGGACGAAATAACCGCTGTGCGCATATGTGACCTACATACTCACATCGGGCGGCGCGGGTGCTAGGCTCCGCCGCGCATGGTCCGCGCTGTCTGTTTCGATCTGATGGATACCGTCCTCTACGACCCCTATCGCGAGGCGCTCGCCGCGGCGATCCGTGCCGTCGCGCCGGCCGAGATCGCCAGGCACCGCGACCCGACGTGCTGGCCCGCGTTCGAGATCGGCGAGATCGACGAGGCCGAGTTCGTCCGCCGGTTCTTTCGTGAGGGCGCCGAGGGCGTCTCGTTCGACATCGAGGCGTTCAACCGGGTGCGCCGCGCGGGATACCGCTTCTTGCCCGGCGTGCGGGACATCGTGGAGGCGCTCGAGGGCCGCGCGCTGCGGTTCGTGGCGAGCAACTACCCCGTGTGGGTCGAGGAGCTGCGCGAGACGTTCGCGCTCGACGTCCTGTTCGAGGGGGTCTATTCGAGCCATCACCTGCGCGTGCGCAAGCCGGCGCGCGAGTTCTTCGACAGGCTCGTGGGCCGCATCGGCGTCGCCGCGGGCGAGTGCCTGTTCGTCGACGATCGCGCGGAGAACTGCGACGCGGCGGCCGCGGTGGGGATGCGCGCGCACCGCTTCGACGGCGCCGCGGCGCTGCGCGAGCGGCTCGTCAGCGAGGGTCTGCTCGAACGCTGAGGCGCCTGGTCGAGCCGCGCCCGGGCGCGCGGGCCGCCGGCGGCGCCCTGGGCGTCAGAGCGCCGCGCAGAGCGGGCACGACGCGCGCGCGTGCGGCGCGTCGCCGCGGTGCAGATCGAGGATGGCCCGCGAGATCTGCGCGAGCTCGCGCCGCACCTCGCGGCGCATCCCCTTCACGCGCGGGATGCTCATCGTGTCGTACGCCGTGGTCTGGTGCCGCATCCAGGCGATCACGGCCGACTCGGCGCGCCGCGCGACAGGGATCCGCTCCGTGCGGGCCACGGTGCCGCTGCCCACGGGGGTCGCGTGCTGCGTCACCTTCACCGCGAGCGCCTGCGCGAGCGCCGCGTAGCGCGGCGAGAACCGGAGGAACGCGGCGACCTCGGCCTCGAACTCGCGCACGTACTCCGCCTGATCGCGCTCCCGCCGCCGGGCGTCCGCCTCGCGCTTCTTCGCGTAGGCGGGCGTGCTCCGCTCGGCGTCGAGCGCCGCGCGGGCGGCCTCGATCGTGGCGGACGGCGCCCAGAGGCCGCGGGAGAACGTCTTGTTCCCGCGCTTCTCGACCACCATCCAGGACGGGCCCGCGAGCTTCACCCGCCGCGTGAGCCCGGCGTCGCCCGGCGGCAGGCACGCCCAGCCTTCGGGCGGCGAGAGCAGCGCGCCGTCGGGCGCGCGGAAGCGGCGGGGATCCGGGGTGGGGGCCAGGGTCAGGCACTCGTCGGGCATGGCAGGCGGCCGGCTTGGTAGGCCAGGTCGTTCTGCGTGTCCAGCCGACGGCGCCGGGCGCTCCGCTGCCGACGCTCGGCGCGGGAGGCTACGCTCGGCGCGCGTCCTCTGCCATCCTGGCCCTCGTCGCGCCGGGCGTCGGGTGAGGCGCGGCGCGCCGCCCGGGCGAGCAGGAGGCCAGCGTGTCGGACGACGATCGCATCAAGTGGGACGCTCGTTACAGCGAGGGGGGCGCCGATCCGGGCGAGCCCTCGGCGGTGCTCACGGCGCTCGACCCGCTGCTCCCCCGGCGCGGGCGCGCGCTCGATCTGGCCGGCGGCGCGGGGCGGCACGCCCTCTGGCTGGCCCGGCGCGGGCTCGACGTGACCCTGGCCGACATCTCCGAGGTCGGGCTCGGCGTCGCGCGGGGCGCCGCGGCCAGGGAGGGGCTCGCGCTGCGCACTGTCGCGCTCGACGTGGAGCGCGATCCGCTGCCGGCGGGGCCCTGGGACCTGATCGTGATCTTCTACTTCCTCGAGCGCCGGCTCGCGGCCTGCGCCGCGGAGCTCGCCCCGGGCGGACACCTCGTCGTCGTGCATCCGACGCTGTCGAACCTGCAGCGGCACCCTCACCCGAGCGCGCGCTGGCTGCTCGAGGACGGCGAGCTCCCCGGCCTGCTCGGCGAGGCGCTCGAGGTGGTCCGCTACGACGAGGGGTGGCTCGAGGAAGGGCGCCACGAGGCCCGCCTCGTCGCGCGACGTCCGGGGTGACGGCGCCTGCGGCCCTGACGTTGTCCGCGACGTGACGGCGTCCGCAGCGCGACCGACGTCGCCCGCGGCGCGGCGGCGCGCGCGGGGCCCGGGCTTGCCGCGACGCGGAGATCGCGCTTTGCTCGCGCCATGCGCTTCGCCCGAATCGTGCCCCCGGAACAGGATCGCCCGGCCTTCTTCGCCCGCCTCGAGGGCGCGGCCGCGCTCGTCTACGACGAGCCCCCCTGGCTCGGCGGCAAGGCCACGGGAGAGGCCGTGGCGTGGACGGATGTCGACCTCGTCTGCCCCGTGCTCCCCACGAAGATCGTCTGCATCGGGCGCAACTACGCGGCGCACGCGCAGGAGCTCGGGAACGACGTCCCTGTCGAGCCGATGCTCTTCCTCAAGCCGCCCTCGGCGCTCATCGGCCCCGGCGAGTCGATCGTGCTCCCGCCGGAGAGCCACCGGGTCGAGCACGAGGCCGAGCTCGGCGTGATCATCGGCCGCCGCTGCAAGGCCGTTCGACCGGAGGAGGCGCTCGATCACGTGTTCGGTTACACGTGCCTCGGCGACATCACCGCGCGGGATCTGCAGCGGAAGGACGTGCAGTTCACGCGGGGCAAAGGGTTCGACACGTTCTGCCCGGTGGGGCCGTGGATCGAGACGGAGCTCGACCCGGCCGAGCTCCGCGTGCGGGCGCTCGTGAACACGCAGGTGCGGCAGGACGGGATGACGGCGCAGATGCTCTGGGGCGTGCCCGCGCTGGTCGCCTACATCAGCCGGGTGATGACCCTCGAGCCCGGCGACCTCATCGCGACGGGGACGCCCCAGGGCGTCGGGCCGCTCGCGCCCGGCGACGAGCTCGTCATCGACATCGGCGGCGCCACGCCCGCGGCGCGAGGCATCGGCGCGCTGCGCGTCTCCGTCGCGGCGCCTGCGCCGGCATCGGCGCAGGGCAACGGCCCCAGCGCGCACTGAGGCGCCGCGCGCGCCGGAGCCGGCGTTCCCCGGTGAGGCCTGATCGCCTCAGCCGCCCGCCCGCGCCTGCGGTGTCCTGACATCGCGCCAGCGCCGTTCCCGCCGCCTCTCACGGCCCGATCCGTCGCCCTGGCGCGCCGGCGCGCCCGCTGCCCGGCGTGGCAGGCCCTGTGCACTGCCCCGCAGGCGAACGCATTCCCATCCCCCACCCATCGCTGCGGCCGCCGCGGCGCCCCGTCGCGGGGCGCCGCGCGCGCCGCAGCAGATTTCGAGGTCACGATGACGACTTCCGAGAGCTACCGTCGATGGCACCCCATGGCCCTGCTCGCCTTCGGCGCGGGCGCCGGCGCGCCGGGGCCCGGCGCCGCCGCGCCGGACGCGAGCTCAGAGCGACGGCCCGTCCCGGAGCACGATGGTCACGTGCGACAGCCCGGTCCCGGCGAGGAGCATCGCCTTGACGAGGAACTCGACCATGGTGTCGAGGCACTCGGCGGGTGAGAAGCCCGCCCTCCCCGCCCCGAGCAGGGGCAGCGCCATGCTCCGGAGCTTCATCGTGTCCGCGTGGTAGAAGCACCCTTCGAGGAGCCGCAGGATGAGATCGCGCGTCGGGCGGTAGGTCGCCACGTGGTCCCAGTCGAGCGTGATCGCGTGGAACACGAACCGCGCGCTCAGCCGGCCGGCGGACGTGACCACCACCCCGCCGTGCCGCACGGGCACGTATTTGCGCGTCTCCATGTGGCAGACGCCGCCGCTCCCGTGGTTCAGGGCCAGCGCCACGCCGGCCGACATGGTGAGCTGCCCGTCGTCCGCGCTCACGAGCGCGTCGGCGGACACGCCCGCGATGTTCGCGCGCACGATCGCCAGCGTCCGGTCCCCGTGGAACTGGAACGATGTCACCGGCCCGGGAGGGCCGCCCGCGAGGAGGACGGGGCGGACGCGCTGGTACTGGTCCAGGTACGTGCGCAGCGTCAGATCGTGCGGATCCCCCCAGCGCGTGCTCTGCGCGCCCACGAGCGCGGCCTCGATCTCCTCGAACGACTGGAACCGGTCCTTCGGGTCCTTGGCCAGGCAGCGCTCCAGCACGGCCTGCACGTCCTCGTCGAGCTCGGGCCGCAGCGCCCGCGGCCGGGCCGGGATGTCCTGACGGTGCGCGAGCAGCAGCGGGAGCAGCTCCTGCTCCTCGAACGGCCGCTGCCCGGTGGCCGCGTGGTAAAAAGAAGCGCCGTAGCTGTAAATATCCGCCCGCGTGTCGCTCTCCTGCGGGCTCCAGGCCTGCTCGGGGGCCATGTAGTACGGCGTGCCGAGCACGGTCCCCATGGCCGTGAGGGGCTGCTCGCGGAGGGCCGAAGGGCCCGTCGTGGCCGTCAGGCGCGCGAGGCCGAAGTCCGCGACCTTCAGCTCCCCGGACGGTGCGATCAGCATGTTGGACGGCTTGAGGTCGCGGTGCATCACCCCGAGCTCCGTCGCGGCGGCCATCCCGCGCGCCGCGTGGAGCATGTAGCGCCGCAGGTCGTCGAGCGGCAGCGGCCCGCTCTGGAGCCGCGCGGCGAGCGACGGGCCGCCCACGTACTCCATGACCATGAACGGCGACCGGCTCGAGAGGAAGCCGAAGTCATAACAGCCCACCACGTGCGGCGACTTGATGAGCGCCGAGATGCGCGCCTCGCGCAGCATCCGCTCCCCCGCGTTGGGGTCCGCGTGCCCGGTGAGCACCTTGATCGCCACGACCCGCGCGAGCGCGAGGTGGCGCGCGCGGAAGACGGCGCCCATCGAGCCCACGCCGAGCAGCCCCTCCACGCTGTACCGGCCAGCGAGCTCCCTGCCCAGCGTCGACGCGTCGATCATGAACGAACCTTCATGTCCACCCTCGAGGATGTTCGGAACCCCGCGCGCCGCGGTCAAGGGGCACGGCGCGCCGCGCGCGAGAAGAGCGCGGCCCTGGTGGTCCCCGGCGTCCTCGATCGCCGCCGATCGCGCCTCCTCCGTCGTCCGTTCATCCCCCGCCGCGCGTCCTCGCCCGGCACGCCCGGACGAAGCCAAGCTCGCTCTGCCCTGCCTCGATCCTGTCGATCCACCAGGCGAGCCCCGGGTACCTCGTCCGGATGATCTCCGCCTGCTCCTCGAAGCCCGCCGCGTCTCCCCGCGCGGCGTGGAGCTCGGCGCGCAGCGCGTGCGCCTCCGGCGCGTAGACGCCGTCGAGGACGTCGAGCAGGGCCGGATCCACGTCGCAGAGCGAATCCGGACCGTACATCAGGGTACGCAGAATGCGGTTGAAGCGCAGCGGATCGCCCGGCTCGACGCGGTCCGCGACCGGCGCGGCGCCGTCCGGAGGGAGGCTCGTCCAGCGGCCCCATGAGCCGAAGCGGGCGATCTCGGGCGCGAGCCGCTGCAGCTCCTTCCGCTCTTCGGGGCTCGGCGCCGCGAGCTCGATCGTCACCGGCGGGCTCTCCACGCGATCCGGCGGCGCCGCGTAGATGATCGCCAGCGCGTAGCTCCCGGGCTCGATCCCCGCGGGCAGGTACGACGACACGTCGATGAGCATGCGCCGGCACGCGCCCGGATCGAGGAGGAACACCGGCGTGCCGAGCTCGCGGATCACGATCGGCGAGGGCTCGATGCTGACGACCTCCTCGCCGGTGCCCGCCCGCGCGAGGCGGACGCCGATCGCGCCGGCGTTGCCCGCCCAGCTCGCGCGCGGCAGCCGCCGGATGCAGGCCCCGGGTCGATCGGCGCACACGGTGATGGCCACGTGCAGCGGAAAGCCGAGCACGTAGCGGCGATCGTGATCGATCGAGCGCAGCGCCAGGCCGGGCGGGCCGGCCGGCGTCGTCTCTTCCCGCGCGTGGTCATCTGACATGACAGCCCCTCACCTCCATCGGAGTCCCCTGTTGTTCTCCAGGCGCACGCGTCGGGTCTCCTTCACGTGGCGCCCGCACAGGTCGGTGCCGACCCGATCGGCGGTCCCCGGGATGAGCTGCTGATCGGCGTCGATCATCCAGTGGGATCGATAGTTCATGCAGCACGTGGTCCGGCGCGGCGTCCGGTAATCGAAGTAGCCGCACTTGTGCGGCATCCCGAACGCGTGCGTGAGCTCGTGAACGATTGTGTGGAGCGTGCGCTGCTCGAAGCCGGGCCGCGGCTCCGCGAGCCCCGGATCCCACCACGCCCGGTGCTGGGTGAAGATGATGGTCCTGCCCGCGAAGTACCTCGCCGGCCCGACGTCGATCGTGGGGCTCATGCCGGCGGCGTAGGCGGCGCCCGGGCCTCGCACGTCGGCCTGGACGCGCGCGGGGATACCGTAGCCCGGGGGCTCCCACGCCGCGCCCCTGCGGCGGGCGCGAGGGAAGAAGAAGAGGCGGTCCCTGTACGCGTGCGCCACGGACCCGTCGCCCGCGGTGAACTCGCTCTGGATGTCGTGCGGCTCGAGCCAGAGCCGCGTCCGCGGCGGGTCCGCGAGGACGGTCGCGATCGCGACCGAGAAGCTGATCTGCTCGCCGTCCCAGCCAAATGTGACGTAGCTCGCGTCCTGGTGCTCTCCCGGGATCTCCACGTACTCCATGCGCCGCTCTCCCTCGCCGCCGGCCCGGATCGTGACCATCCCGGTGAACAGCAGCGCGCCCCGGACCTGGGGCACGGGGTGCGGCTCGAGCGCGGCGATCAGGCAGAACCAGCCCGGCTCCCCGGCGCGGGAGAAGACCTCGCTCACGAACCGGGAGGCGGTCTCGCCGAGCGTGCCCGCGTCGAGCGCGAGGTGCTGTCGATCCTGGATCACCCGCTCTTCGGTGAAGTCGAGCTGCGTGAAGACCGGCTCGAAGTGCGCCGGCACCTGCTCCACGGCCAGCGGATGGGCGCTCTCCATCCGGATGTACTCGACGTCGATCCTGCGCCAGAGCGTCATGATCCCCGTCTCGTCTGCGGCCGACCCGGCGAGGCCCTCGGCCTCGAGCTCGGCGCGGACGATCAGGTTGTCTCCGGCGATGTCGGTCATGTGGCGCCGGATCTTGCTCCTCATTCCCTCGATCGCCGTGCTCGCGCTGGTCTCCGTCGCGTCGAGCAGCGAATAGCCCTCCACCTCTTCCCAGTCAGGGCTCGTGTCCGGCGTCCCCTCGTTGTCGTCTTTGGCCGGCCCCACATAGTTTTCCGCGGCGTCAAAGTCGTTCTCATCAATCGTGGGGGCCCAGTCCGGGTGCACCTCCGGCCTTTCGTTGAACGGGTCGTCGGGATCTCGCGCGCTCCAGCGGATCCGCGCGCCTTCCGGGAGCTCGCCCTCGGGGCTCGTCACCTCGACTGTGATCTCGATGAGCTGCGTATTCCTTGCCCACTGCCCGTCGAGATCTCGGTTGATGTAGACGCGCCCCTGGTCGTCGAGGCTCGTGTAGCCGGGGTTGTATCCAGCGGCCCGGGTCTCCCCCGGCGGGGCCGAGCTGTCCGGAAAGCCCGGCTGATACAGGCCCTTGATGTCGATGATCCGGACGGCGCTCATCGGAGCGAAGCATTGCAAATGCCGCGCTCAGCCCGGCCGTCTCCGGAGCCTCATCCGCCGCGGCGAGATCTGGAATGAGCAGCGGAGTGATCCCTGGAAGCGCGGGAGTCGCGCGCCAGGGCGGCGATCCGGGCGTCGAGCGCTCGCGCGCGTGGTGGGCTTTCGTCTCGCGCTCGACGCCGCGCGGCGTCGCGGACGCGCCGCCAGCGCGCCGCCAACACACCGTTGCCGCTTTCTCCCCACGCCCGTTCGTGCATAGACTCCGCGCCCTCATGAGCTTCGAGCCAGTTGCAGGGTTTCGATTCGGCGCCGTCAGCGCCGGGATCCGGAAAGACGGGCGCATCGACGTCGCGCTCGCGGTCGCCGATCAGCCGGCCGTGGTGGCCGGCATGTTCACGAGGAACCTGGTGCGCGCCGCGCCCGTGGACATCGCCATGCAGCGCGTCCGGTCCGGGCGCGCCCGCGCCGTCGTCGTCAACAGCGGATGCGCCAACGCCTGCACGGGCGAGGCCGGCTGGAAGGCGGCGCTCGACACCACGCGCGCGATCGCCCAGGCCATCGGCGCCTCGGAGGACGAGGTCCTCCCCGCCTCGACCGGCGTCATCGGCGCCGTCCTGCCGGCGCACCGGATCGTCGAGCGGGTCCCCGAGCTCTCGGCGCGCCTGTCGCCCGAGGGCTACCTCGATTTCGCCCAGGCGATCTGCACGACCGACCGCTGGCCGAAGCTCTCGCAGCGCAAGCTGGGCGCGGGCGCCACGCTGCTCGGCATCGGCAAGGGCGCGGGCATGATCCACCCCGACGTGGGGCCTCCGCACGCGACGATGCTCGTCTTCCTGTTCACCGACGCCGTGATCGATCCCGGCGAGGCGAGCCTGGCGCTGTCCGCCTCGTGCGACGTGACGTTCAACGCGTGCAGCGTCGACGGGGACACCAGCACCAACGACACGGTGATCCTCCTGTCCTCCGGCGCCTCCCAGCGCCGCGTCTCGCGCGACGAGCTCTCGACCGGCCTCATCGAGGTCTGCGGCGAGCTCGCGCGCTCGATGGTGGCCGACGGTGAGGGGAGCACGCACGTCGCCGAGATCCGCGTCCGCGGGCTCTCGACGCGCGAGGCCGCGCGCGACGTGGCGCGCACGGTGGCCACGTCGATGCTCGTGAAGACCGCGCTGTTCGGCAAGGACGCGAACTGGGGGAGGCTGCTCGCCGCCGCGGGGCGCGCTGGCGTCCCGTTCGACCCCTCCCAGTCCCAGATCCTCGTCGGCGGCATCCCGATCGTGCGGAACGGCGGGCCCATCGGGGCGGACGCAGAGCGCCAGGCGAACGAGGTGCTCGCGCGTGACACCTACGTCATCGAGCTCGTGCTCGGCAGCGGCCCCGGCGACTTCTCCTATCTCACGAGCGATCTCGGGCACGGCTACGTCGACGTGAACGCCGGATACCGCTCGTGATCCCCGCGCTGCGAACGACCGGGCCGCTCGCAGCGGGCGCACACGCGCCTTCGCCCTGACCGGAAGCGCCTGCTGCGCCCAGCAGCCGCCAGCAGGGCGCCTGCCGGGCCGGAGCGCCGGCCGTCTTCCTCCTCACGCTGCGCTCCCCCACGCCCGCGGGCCAGTGAACCTCGCGCGACCAGCGCAGGTGAACGCAGGTTCACAGCGCGAACGGCCGGTCCGGCTTCCCGGCCATCCTCTCCCGCCGGCCCATGGCACGCTGCGTGTTAGCGCCCGGCATGGTAGTCGTGCGGGAGGGCCGCGCCGGTGCCGGCCGCCGCTGGAGGACTTCGATGCTTCTTCATTCCCCCCTTGCGAAGATCCTGGGTCGAGGCGCGCTGTTTCTGGGTATCGCCGCGACCGCGGCGGGCTGCGGCGGCTGCGGTGACGCCTCGCTCCAGTGCGACAGCGACGGCGAGAACTGCCTTCTCTGCGACGGCTACGGCTGTCGCCCTGCGGTGCCCGACGTCGCCGGCGGCGCGGGCCAGGGCGGCGCGGGCCAGGCCCCCGCGGGCCAGGGCGGCGCGGGCCAGGGCGGCGCGGGCGGCGACGAGGCCGCCTGCGACGCGGAGCTCACCACGTGCCCCTGCGACGGCGACGAGGCGTGCGACGACGGCACGCGCTGCGTCGACGGGCTCTGCATCGCCGCGTGCGAGTTCAGCTACCAGTGCGGCGCCGGCCGGGTGTGCGTGAATGGCGAGTGCGCGGAGGGCTGCTCCGACAGCGTCCCCTGCGCCGAGCCCGGCACCCGCTGCGACCGCGGGGTCTGCGTCCCCGACCCCGAGAACCCCGCGTGCGGCGACGCGGCGCCGTGCGAGGGCAGCGCGATCTGCGTCGATGGCGCCTGCACCACCGGCTGCGCGACGCACGCGGACTGCGCGGACGGCGAGGTCTGCAATGCGGTGACCGGCGCGTGCATGCCCGACCCCTCGCCGCAGCCCGGCTGCGGCGGCACGGCCTGCGCGGCCCAGGGCCAGGAGTGCATGGAGGACGGCTACTGTCATTACCCGTGCGCCAGCGAGCAGGCATGCCGGCTCATCGACAGCCGCTTCATCCGCTGCGAGGACGGCGTCTGCAAGACGCGGGAGGAGGTCGCGCCGGAGTGCACGCTCGACGCGCCCTGCCCCGACGGCAAAGACTGCATCTCGGGCGAGTGCCTCTGATCCACGGCTGCTGACCAGGGCCGCTCGCGCCGCTCGCCCGCCGCGACGCTCGCCGCAGGAGGTGAGAGGGGCCGTCCTCGGCGCCCCCTCCTCACCACCTTCCGCTTCCGTGGTCCTTGTCCCGCACACCTTGACCGTCCGTCACGCGGCGGGTAATCGCCTCGGATGGTCGCCCGCTCCCCTGTGCATCGGCCCGCGCCGCCCCTCGCCCGGATCGCCCGCGCCGCCGTCGTGTCGCTCGCCCTCGTCGCGCCGGGCGTCGCCGCCGCCGAGACCCGGATCGCCGTGGTCGACGTGCAGCACGCCGTGATGCAGACCGAGGACGGCATCCGCGCGCAGGCCACCCTGAAGAAGCTCTTCGACCGGCGCCAGCAGGAGCTCGACGCGAAGCAGACGGAGCTCCAGCGGGCGCGCGAGGACATCGAGAAGCAGTCGCGCGTGCTCTCGCGCGAGTCGCTGCAGAAGCGGATGGAGGACTGGCAGCGCCAGATGGTCGAGCTCCAGACCGTGTTCGTCGACTACAACAAGGAGCTGCAGAAGAAGCAGGGCGAGCTCACCGGGCCCATCATCAAGAAGATGATGATCATCGTCGCCCGGATCGCGAAGAAGGCAAGCTACGAGGTCATCCTCGACAAGCAGGCGGCCCCGTACGTCCGCGCCGACCTCGATCTCACCGAGCAGATCATCCAGCTCTACAACACCGGCGGGGGCGAGGACGAAGCGGGCGGCGACAAGGCCGAGAACAAGGACGCGCCGAAGTAGCGCGCCGCGCGCTCGACGCCGTGAAAGGAGTCGGCCTTGCCTGACCGTACCCAGGAGCCCGTCACGCTCGACATCCATCAGATCCTGTCGATCTTGCCGCACCGTTACCCGCTCGTGATGGTCGACCGGGTGACGCAGGTCACCGCCAACAAGAGCATCCGCGGCTACAAGTGCGTCGCCTACAACGAGCCCTGGTTCCAGGGGCATTTTCCCCAGCGGCCGATCATGCCCGGGGTGCTGATCCTGGAGTCGCTCACGCAGCTCGGCGGCATCCTCGCCTATGCGTCCGACCCGTTCGACGCGACGTCGAACCTCATGTTCTTCCTCGGCATCGACAAGGCGAAGTTCCGCCACACCGTGACGCCCGGCGACCGGCTCGACCTCTACGTCGAGGTGGTTCACCACCGCTCGAACGTCTGGAAGCTGCGCGGGGAGGCGAGCGTCGACGGGACGCTCTGCGCCGAGGGGGAGATGCTCGCGTCCATCGTCGATCGCGAGCCCTGACAGAGAGGAAGTTCTCGCCATGAGCCGGAGCCCGTCACCGCCGTTCGCCCGCATCGCCGCCGTCCTTTGCGCCTCGCTCGCCCTCTCGCCAGCGGCCGGCTGCGGCGGCGCCCCGCCTGCCGCCCTGGCGCCTGTCGTCGGCGGCGGCCTCATCGGCGCCGCGGCGCCCGAGCTCGCCGCCGAGGTCGTGAGCGGCGAAGGGCCCGCCACGCTCGGCGAGGCGCGCGGCAAGGTGGTGATCGTCGATTTCTGGGCGACCTACTGCCACCCCTGCCGGAAGTCGTTCCCCGGGTACCAGAAGATCGTCGACCGCTTCGGCGCCGACGTCGCCGTGATCGCCGTCGCGCTCGACGCCCCCGAGGACGTCTCGAAGGAGCAGCTCGTGGCGTTCGCGAACGAGGCCGAGGTCAGGTTCAGGATCCTCTGGGACAAGGACCAGAGCGCGGTGAAAAAATACAACCCGCCGAGAATGCCGACCGCTTACATCGTCGATCGGAGCGGCGTCGTACGGCACGTCCACGCGGGCTACGAGGACGGCGAGGAGGCGAGGATCTCCCGCGAGATCGAGGCGCTGCTCGGCCCGGCCTCCTCTCCTTGAGGCCGGTGAGAAGGCGGCGGTTGCCCTCATGTCCCCTACCCTGATCCGGCGCGTCTCGGTCGAGGCGCTCGACATCCCGCTGCACGAGCCGTTCGGCATCGCCGGCGGCGCGCAGGAGCGCGCGGAGAACCTCCTCGTCACCGTGGAGCTCGCCGACGGGACGCTCGGCTTCGGCGAGGCGGCGCCGCTGCCGGCCTTCAACGGCGAGACGCAGGAGGCGTCGCGCGCCGCCGCCCTCTCGCTGCGCGGCGCCGCGGAGGGCGCGGACGCGCGCGCGTGGCGCGCGATCGCGGGCGCGCTCCGGGCGGCGGCGGGCGGCGGCGCGGGCGCTGCGCGCTGCGCGATCGAGACGGCGGTCCTCGACGCGCTCACGAGGCGCGCGGGCATGCCGCTCTGGGCCTTCTTCGGCGGCGCCGGGACGGCGCTCACGACCGACATCACGATCACCACCGGCTCGCCGGAGCGCGCGGAGGAGGCCGCGCGGCGCGCGTCGGCCATGGGCTTCCGCGTCCTCAAGGTGAAGGTCGGCGGCCGCCTCGCCGCGTCGGACCCGGCGCGCATCGAGGCGATCCACGCGGCCGCGCCGGGCGCGTCGCTGATCCTCGACGGCAACGGCGGGCTCACGGCCGGCGAGGCGGTCGCGCTCGTCGCGCACGCGCGCCGGCTCGGCGCGGACGTCGCGCTCCTGGAGCAGCCGGTGCCGCGCGACGACTGGGAGGGCATGAAGGAGGTCACGCGGCGCGCCGGCGTCGACGTGGCCGCCGACGAGAGCGCCACGTGCGCGGAGGACGTCCTCCGCATCGCGGCGGAGCGCGCGGCGACCGTCGTCAACATCAAGCTGATGAAGGGCGGCATCGCCGAGGCGCTCGACATCGCGGCGGTCGCCCGCGCGGCGGGGCTGCGGCTCATGATCGGCGGGATGGTCGAGTCGGTGCTCGCGATGACGACGTCGGCGTGCTTCGCCGCCGGCCTGGGCGGGTTCTCGTTCGTCGATCTCGACACGCCGATGTTCCTCGCCGAGAACCCCTTCGACGGCGGCTTCACCCAGGCGGGACCGGCGCTCTCGCTCGACGCGATCGCCGCGGGGCACGGCGTCGCCCCGAAGCGGCGCGCGCCAGAGGCCGAGTAGCGCGCCGATCCTGGGCCGGCCTCAGGCCGCGGGCGCCGCGCCGATCCACGCCGGCACGCCGAGCTGGTCGAACGGGCCGCGCAGGTCGTCGGGCAGCGGCGCGGCGAGGCGCAGCGGGGCGCCCGTCTCGGGGTGGGCGACGGCGAGCTCGGCCGCGTGGAGCGCGAGGCGGTGCAGCGCGTAGCGCTCGCGGAAGAGGCGGTTGTGCTCGCCCTTGCCGTAGTTCACATCGCCGATGATCGGGTGGCTGATGTGCTTGAGGTGCCTGCGCACCTGGTGCAGGCGGCCCGTGCGCGGCCGCGCCTCGACGACGGCGTAGCGCTCGAGCGCGTGGAGGCGCTCGAACTCGGTGACGGCCGGCACGCGCGGGCCGCCCTCGCGCCGCGGGATCGGGTGATCGATGCACCCGCGCTCCGGGGGCACGCCGCGGACGAGCGCCAGGTAGCGCTTCCGCGCGAGGCCCTGCTCGAACTGCGCGCAGAGCAGCGCCGCCGCGGCGGCGTCGAGCGCGACGAGCAGCAC
The DNA here is from genome assembly GCF_051519835.1 of Sorangium sp. So ce176. NCBI lineage: Bacteria > Pseudomonadati > Myxococcota > Polyangiales > Polyangiaceae > Sorangium > Sorangium sp. So ce176. The sequence goes on along the minus strand of NZ_CP150371.1, from coordinate 3,658,182 downwards.
GCCGCTCGTGGCCCTGTCGAGGCGGTGCACCGGGTAGACCTTCCGGCCGAGCGCGCGCTCGGCGAGATCGACGAACACGACAGGCGCGTCGCCCCAGCCGCGGTGCACGAGCAGCCCGGACGGCTTCGCGAAGGCCGCGACGCGGTCGTCGAGGTGGAGCAGGGGGAGCTGCATCGCGCGGGCCGCGCTCAGCCGGTCCCGAGCGCGAGGTAGCGCGCGAGCCGCTGGTACAGGGCCGCCGCGAGCTCGGCGTCGTGCTCGCAGACCTCGGCGAAGTCGTCCTTGCGGATCCGGATGAGCCGCGTCCGCCCCGCCGCGACGGGCAGCTCGCCCTTGCGCCGCGCGCCCACGAGCGACTCGGGGAAGAGCAGCCCGGACGAGCCGACCCGCCGGCCGTCGGGCAGGTCCACGGCCCCGTCGAGCACCAGGTAAGCGACAAGATCGCTCGCGACGTCGCGCGGGATCCGATCGCCCGCGCTGAGCTCCACCTCGACGCCCGCCGCGAGCGCGCCCAGCACCGCGGCGGGGCTCATGCCGGCGAGCAGCGGGCACGCGGAGAGCACCGAGAGCTCGCGCGACGACGGCCCGGCGTCGTCCGCGCGCTTGACGAAGCGCTCCTTGATGTCGATGACGATCACGCTCGCGTTGTCGAGCCCTCCCCGCTCGCGCGCGTGATTGAGGAGGCCGGCCGCGACGTCCTCGGGGCTGCCCTTCGCGCAGAAGCGCGAGAGCGACGCCTCGCTGTCGATCGCGTTGTGGACGCCGTCGGTGCAGAGGAGGATGCGGTCGCCGCGGGAGAGATCCACGAACAGCGTGTCGACGGAGACGGTGCCCGCGAGCCCGATCGCGTTCACGAGCGGGTTCCGTTGCGGCTTCCTGGCCGTTGTCGCCTTGCCGGCCGCGCGGAGCGTATCGTAGAGGGCGTGGTCCTGGGTGAGCTGGACGGTGGTCGTCGGTCGAACCAGGTAGGCGCGGCTGTCGCCGGCGTGGGCGAAGAACGCGCGGCTGTGCGCGAGCACCACGAAGTCGAGCGTGGTGCCCATCCCCTGGTAGCTCGGCTCCTTGCGGCGCGCCTCGAGGATGGCGTCGTGCGCGGCCTCGGCGACGCGGCGGAGCAGCGCGAACACCTCGCGGCGCGCCTCGATGTTCGGGTCGGCCACGTAGGCGTCGAGGATCGCGGCCGCGGGCGGGCGGAGCACCTCGTCGCGCACCGTGTCGATCGCGATCTGGGCGGCGACCTCGCCGGCGGCGTGGCCCCCCATCCCGTCCGCGATGGCGAAGAGGGCGAGCTCGGGACAGCAGAGGAGCCGGTCCTCGTTGCTCGGGCGGACGAGGCCGACATCCGTCGATGCGGCGAACTCGATGCGGTAGTCGAAGCGCGGAAGGATCCGGGACACCGCGACCAGGATAGACACCGCGCGGGCGGCGTCAAAATCGCTCGACCGCGATCGGCCGCTCGACCGCGCCACGCTCGCTCGCCTCCGCGCTCGCCCGCCCGCGGCCGCCTCGCGCTCGCCCCCTCCGGCGTGCGCGCCCTGCCGCCCCGGAGCGCGGCCGCGCGCGCTGCGCGACGTCGCCGGGCACACGCCGGCGCGGCCCCGGCGCGCCCTGCCCGGGCGCGGGCGCGGCCGTGCCCCCGGCGGACACACCAGCGTCCAACGCGCACGGATCCATGCTTGGCCCGAGTCTCGCGTGCTCGGGGGGCATGCAACTCATCGAGGTGGACGCCGGGCGCTTTCGGCTCGAATTCGGCGGTGGGCTCGGGCTGGAGGTCATCCTCCTGTTCAGCCGCTCGGTCGCCTTCTGGCGCTGGGGCGGCGAGCTCGTTGCGGAGGTCAGCGTCGGCGTGAGCTGAGCCGGACATCCGTCGTCTCGACCCGAGCCCAGCGCCGCAGCAGATTCGAGGCGTCAGCGAAAGAGCCCCAGACGAAAAATTCCGGTAGGATTCGGCTCGACCGCATGAGGCCTTGCTGCTGTCTGCACTCCACCACGCCCCTCCCTGCCGCGGATTCACCGCAGGCTCGCACAGCGATTCCGCCGTTCACGCCCGAGCTCGGCGGGCAGACGCGGCCGGCGCGATCGGCGCAGCGAGCGCTCCCAGGCGCGACGCCGCGCAGAACGTGGAGCGCGCGATGAGCGTGCAACCGCGGATCGACGTCGCGACGATGCGGCGCGCCCTGTCCACCGCCGAGGCGGTGATGGCGCTGAACCCGCCCGAGTCGCCGATGGTCGAGGGGTACCGGCTGTTCCGCGTCTCGGGCGGCGACGTCGCGTGGCTGGATCTGCCGGCGAGCAGCGGCGCGTACGCCGTCTTCGGCTCGCACCCGCGCTGCGACGTGAAGTTCGCCTCGGGCGACGACGTGTGCGTGCGCCACCTGGTCGCCACCTGCTGCAACCTCGGCGACGGCGGCTTCGGGCTGCGGCTCATGGATCTGCAGACCTCGATCCCGTTCTTCGTCGACGACGACGTGCCGCGTCGCTCGATCGTTGTCAGCGGCCCGCTGCTCGTCCGCATCGGCAAGCACGTTGTCGGCGGCATCCCGGTCGGGCCGCGGGCCTCGTCGCGGGTGCTGCAGGTGAGCTCGTGCGGGATGAGCGAGCCGCCGCGCGGCCTCGAGAGCGTCTCCGAGAAGCCCGCTGTCGAGGGCGCGGCGCCCCAGGCGCCGACCGAGGGCATCACGACCAGCCACCGCTTCGCGCGCGGCGAGATCTCGCACATCACGTCGGTGCGCCCTGTCTCGCACATCGAGGAGATGGTGGCGCCTCGGGCGAAGACCGGGTACGTGCGGCTCACGCTGCAGTCGAGCGACCGCAGCGCCGCGGTCGAGCTGCCCGAGCAGGCGCTCGACGACGGCGTGCTGCTCGGGCGCGCCGACAACTGCCTGGATCGCGGGCTGCGCGCCGTCCTGAGCACGCACATCTCGCGGACGCACCTGCTGCTCCTGCGGGACGGCGCCGAGATCATGGCGCTCGATCTCTGCTCGACGAACGGGACGAGGCACGCGGGCCAGAAGGTCCGCCGCGTGATGATCCCCGCCGAGGGCCTGGCCCTCACGCTGGGCCCCGAGCTGACGCTGATCTGGCACCCCCAACCCTGAAGCCAGACGCGAGGCCGCCGCCCGGGTGAGGCGCCGAGCGAGCCGGCCCCGCTCGGCGTGCCCGCGGCCGGCTCTCCAGGGGCGATCGGCGCCCTACGACAGGAGCTGGCGCGCGATGACGATGCGCTGGATCTGGCTCGTGCCTTCGTAGATCTGGAGGACCTTCGCGTCGCGCATCATCTTCTCGACGGGGTACTCCTTCACGTAGCCGTTGCCGCCGAACACCTGGACGGCGTCGACGGCGGTCAGCATCGCGCTGTCGGCGCCATAGGCCTTCGCGAAGCTCGAGACGATCGGGTCGCGCACCCCGTGATCGAGGTTCCACGCGGCCTTCTGGTAGAGCAGACGCGTCCCCTCGACGCGGATCGCCATCTCCGCGAGCATCCACTGGACGAGCTGGTGGTTGCCGATCGGCTGGCCGAACGCCTTGCGCTCCTTGGCGTAGGCGACGCACTCGTCGACGCAGCGCCGCATCAGCCCCGTCGCGGCCGCGCCGATGTCGGGGCGCGTCTGGTTGAAGGTCTCCATCGCGAGCTTGAAGCCTTGCCCCTCCGGCGCGAGGAGGTTCTGCTTCGGCACCTTCACGTCATCGAGGAACACCTGGGCCGTGTCGCTCGCGCGCTGGCCGAGCTTGTCCTCCTTCTTGCCGACGCGGAGGCCGGGCGTGTCGCGATCGACGATGAACGCCGCGATGCCCTTGTGCCGGAGCTCCGGGTTCGAGGTCGCGAAGATCACGTAGAAGCGCGCGAAGCTCGCGTTCGTGATCCAGCACTTCTGCCCGTTCAGCACGTAGTCGTCCCCGTGCTTCGTGAAGCGGGTCTTGAGGCCGGCGACGTCGCTGCCGGCGTCCGGCTCGCTCGTGCAGTAGCTCGCCATGATCGGCTCGGCGTTGAGCATGCCGAGGTACTTCTTCTTCTGCTCCTCGCTGCCCGCGAGCTTGATGGGCGTGAGCGCGAGCCCGTTGGCGAGGAAGCTCGTCTGGATCCCGGTACACCCGTAGGAGAGCTCCTCGGCGAGCAGGGCGTTCTCGAGCTCGCCCATCCCCGGGCCGCCGTACTCGGCCGGGCACGTCGGGTTGACGAGGCCGATGTTCCAGCCCTCCAGGAACACGTCCATCGGGAAGTACGATTTCTGATCGCACTCGGCCGCGATCGGGATGATGCGCTCCTTCGTGAAGCGGCGCGCCGTATCGATGAGAGCCTTGTGCTCTTCGCTCACAGAGAAATCGACCACCTGGGACCTCCGGCTAGTGGGGCAGGCGCGGCGCTCGCAGCGCCCACCGGGACGCGGGACGAGGGCTCGCGCCCCCGTCACTCCTTCATTCTGCGCCTACGTCGCTCGAGCTCGGCGCGCACGGCGCGGCTGCCCAAGATGTAGCCGATGATCAGCCCCAGCATCAGCACCACGGGGATGTAGAGCGCGTGCTGCGGGGTCATCTCCCCGATGTTCGGCATCAGCTCGTCCCCTGGCCCGAGCTGGCCCGCGCCCGCTGCACGGCGGCCTCGAGCGCGTCGATGCGACGATCGATCTGCTTCTGCCGGCGCCAGGAGAGGAAGACCATCGCAAAGACGATGAGCCAGATCGCGGCGTAGGCCTCGACGAGCAGCTTCTCCCCGCTCTGGATCTCGTTCCCCCCCTGCACGGGGCGGAACGACTGCGCTCGGTCGTCCGTTGTGGTGCCCGTCGGTTGCTGCAGGGCCGCGTGAGCGAACAAGGAATGAAGGGAATTCACGATCTCAGTCCTCTCCGATGCCGACTTCGAGGGCCTCTTGCTCGAGCTCCGCGAGCCGCGCGGACGCGAGATCGACGCGGAGGCGCGCCCACAGGAGCGCGAGGGAGAGCAGCGTGAACGCGAGGAAGCCGAAGCCGAGCGCCAACTTCATGTCAGGGTGCCCGAGGCCGCCGCCCTTGCCCGTGATGACGGTGGGATGGTTACCGCCCCACATCTTCACCGAATAGTGGATGATCGGCAGGTTGGCCGCGCCGAGGACGCCGAGGGCCGCGGCGAACTTGCGCTCGGCGTCGCTGTCGCCGGTGAAGGCGCGGAGCACGACATAGGCGACGTAGATAAGGACGCTGAGCAGCGAGGTGGTCAGGCGTGGATCCCACGTCCAGTACACGCCCCACGCCTTGGCGGCCCACAGCGGGCCGGTGATGAGGACGATCAGGCCCATCGCCACGGCGACCTGCGCGCCGGACTTCGCCAGCGAGTCCCACCACTGGGTGCCGCGCGCGAGGTAGCCGGCGGAGCCGATGAAGCAGGCGGTCGCGCCGAGGTACATCGCGTACCCGGCGGGGGCGTGGAAGTAGAATATCTTCTGCACGATCCCCATCGAGGCCTCCGTCGGCACGACGTAGGCGACGAAATGGAGAGTGCCGATGATGGCCGCGGCCGCCGCGGCGAGCAGGACCGAGAACGCGATGGTGGAGCCGCCCGAGGCGCCGCGGCGCGCCGCATCCCCGTTCGCTGCCACGGCCATTCTGTGCGGCGCCCGCCTGTCGTCAGCTCCCATGCTGGGGCGCACGGTAGTGCCAAGGACGGCCGCGTTCAAGCCGCGGTGCGCGCAGAGGCCGGCCCCGGGGGAGCAAGGGCGGCGCCCTGGCTCAGCGCGTCCGGTCCCATGGCTCAGGTGCCGTCTGGCGCGATCGCGTCCCAGCCGGTGGCCTTCGCGAGGCGCGACATCGCCATGTCGAGATCCATCGTCGCGTTGAGCTGGTTGAAGCGGTTCGTCGCGTACGCCTTGGCTGGATCGATGAGATCCTTCTCGGCCATCGTCCCGACGTCGATCCCTTGTTGCACCATCACGAGCCACCGCTTGCCGTACCTGGCCGCCTTGGCGTAGGCGTCGAGGCGCCGCTGGGCCTCCACGACCTCGGCGTAGGCGGTCTCGACCTCGGTGGCGACGCCGCCCATGGCGAGGCGCTGCGTCGCGGCCATCTCCTCGAGCTGCGCCTCGGCGAAGCGGACGCGGGCCGACTGCGGGAGCAGGTCGAGCTTCCACTGCAGCACGAGCGCGGCGCCGTAGTGGAAGTAGTTGCCGGGGTCGCTGGTGAACGGGTTGAGCTGATCGGCGACTTCGGGCGCGGCGCTCACGCCGACCTGGAGGCCGATGCCGATGTCGGGGAAGAGCTGCGCGCGCGCGAGCCGCACCTGCGCGGTGCGCGCGTCGAGGCCCGCGCGCGCCTGCGCGAGCTCGGGCCGGTACAGGCGCGCCGCGGTGAGGTAGCGGCTGACGTGACCGAGCCGGTGCTTCGGCGGGCGGATCGGGACGTCGGGGATGTCGATGTCCGGGACGCCCGTGTAGAAGCGCAGCCCCGCCAGCGCGACAGCGACGTACTTGTCGACCTCGGCCCCGCGCGCCTCGAGCTCGGCCCCGAAGGTCTGCAGCTTGAGGAGCTCGATGGGATCGCCCTCCTCGCGCTCGACCTGCTCCTCCAGGCGCTGGAGCGCCTTGTCCATCTCGCGCCGCACGTCCATGAGCAGGCTCCGCGAGTCGCGCGCGAGCTGGAGGCCGAAGTAGGCCTTGCGGACGTCGAGCCGGACCGCGTCCCGCTCCTTCTCCACGTTCGCCTGGTTGACGCGGACGTTCGCCTCGGCGGCGTCCCAGAGGCTCGTGATCTTGCCGAAGGTCCAGAGCGGCACGACGCCGTCGATGTTCGCGCGCCAGGCGACGCCGAGGCTCGAGGTGAGCGAGACGTCGGTGTTCGGGCTGAAGACGTTGTTGCCGCGGACGGTCGGCGCGAGCGCGACGCCCCCTGTCAGCTTGAACTGCGAGAACGGGGCGTAGTGGGCCTCGTCGAGCTGCGCGCGGACCTGGTTGAGCCGCGCGCGGGCGGCGGCGACGTTCGGGTGATTGCGGTCGGCGAGCGCGAGGACGCGGGGGAGGTCGTGGACGACCGCCGCTTGCCGCCGGGGCGCCTCGCCGGCGTCGGCGGCGGCAGCGGCGGACGGGGTGAGCCGGACCGCGAGGGAGACGGCGGCGGCGACAAGGGCACCTCGTGCAGCGCGTCGGGCCATTTTCGGCGCAACGTAGCACGAGCCGGCCGCGCGCTTGCGCGGCGTGGGGCGCGCGATGCCCGTGGAGCGCGTCAGCCCGCGTCGTCCCCGTCCGGCCCCGCCCCCGCGTCCGCCGCTGCCAGCGTTCCCGGCTGCCTGTCCGCCTGCGCTTCCTGCGCTTCTTGCGCTTCTTGCGCTTCTTGCGCTTCTTGCGCCTCCTGCGTCGATTCCTCGTCTCCCCTCGCCGCGATCTTCTTCTTGAGCCTCCGGAAATTCGAGCGATCCATGCCCGCCTGCCGCGCCGCCTCGCTCAGGTTGTTGCCCGTGCGCTGCAGCAGGCGCCGGACGTAGATCTGATCGAACGCGTCGACGGCGCGCTCCTTGGCCTCCGCATAGGGGAGCTCGCAGAGCTGCGCGGGCAGGACGAGCGCGTCCCGGGGGGGACGCCGCTCCGGCCCTGCGCGCCCCGACACCGAGGGCGGGAGGTCCGCGGGCAGGATCGCCTCGCCGCGCGCGGAGATCACGGCGTGCTCGATCGCGCTCTCGAGCTCGCGGGCGTTGCCCGGCCAGGCGTGCTCGCGCAGGAGCCGCGCCGCCTCGGGGCCGATCCGCCGGACGTCGCGGCCGTGGGCGCGCACATACCGGTTCAGGTAGTGGCTCGCGAGCAGCGCGATGTCCTCCCGGCGCCGCCGGAGCGGCGGCAGCTCGACGAGGATGACGCCGAGGCGGTAGAGGAGGTCCTCGCGAAACTGGCCGGCAGCGGCGCGCTCCCTCAGGTCGGCGCACGTCGACGCGATGACCCGCACGTCGACGCGCCGCGGCTCGCCCCCTGCCCTCGCGATCTCGCCGTGGGTGAGGACCCGGAGCAGCCTGGCCTGGGCCGCGAGCGACAGCGCCGAGACCTCTTCGAGGAAGAGCGTCCCCTTGTCCGCCGCCTCGACCAGGCCCGCGCCGGCGTGCCCGTCCGGCGCGGGGTCGCGATCCCCGTCGAAGAGATCGTCCTCGGCGCGCGGCCCGGGCAGCGCGCTGCAGTCGACCGCGACGAAGCGCGCCCCGGCGCGCGGCCCGCGCCGGTGGACGGCGCGCGCAACGAGCTCCCTGCCCGTCCCGCGCTCGCCGATCAGCAGGATGGGCGCCGCCAGGGCCGCGACGCCGAGCGCCTTCCGGTACGCCTCCTGCATCGCGGCGGAGCTCGTGATCACCTCGCCGAGCTGCTCGTGCTCGCCGACCCGCTCCTCGAGCGCCCTGGCGCGGGCGACGAGCCGCCGGCGCTCGATCGCGCGCTCGATCGCTGTCGCGAGCGCCGCCTCCGGGTCGACGGGCTTCATCACGAACGCGTACGCGCCGGCGCGCACGGCCGCGACCGCCGCCTCGACCTCGCTGTGGCCGGCCATCACCACGACCTCGACGGTGGGGAACCTCGCCTTGATGTGCTCGAGCACCTCGGCGCCGCCCATGCGCGGCATGGCGAGGTCGAGCAGCACGACCTCGACGCGGGTGGTCGCGAGCAGCCCGAGCGCGGCGGGGCCGTCCTCCGCGGTGAGGACGTCGAAGTCGCGCACGAGCGCGCGCGCCAGGCCGCGGCGCTGGGCCGGCTCGTCGTCGACCAGGAGGATGCGGGCGCGAGCGGCGGCGTTCACGACGTGAGGCGGCGGACTAGAGCGGCTTGCGCGGGAGGGGCGGGAGGTCCGTGCCCCGGCGCGTCTGCGGCTCCCTCGCGTCGTCCTGGGCCGCGACGAAGGCGGGATCGCTGGACCGCCGGAGCTTGCCCGGGGGCGGCTGCGCCGGCTGCTCGGCGCTCCCGGTCGGCGTGTAGATCTGGCCGTGCTGCTGGAAGACGCAGATCCGGTTGCCGCCCTCGCGCTTCGCCTGGTGGAGCGCGCTCTCCGCGGCGCGGATCAGCGCGTCCTTGGTGCGGACGTCGCGCGAGGGGTACAGCGAGACGCCGATGGACACGCTGCAGGGCCGCGTCGCGCCGCCGAACTCGACCGGGTTGCCGGAGGCCTCGCGCCAGATCCGCTCGGCCACGGTCAGCGACCCGGCGAAATGCGTGCTCGGCAGCACGATGAGGAACTCCTCGCCGCCGTAGCGCGCGACAACGTCCACCTCGCGGACCGAGCGGCGGATCCCGTCGGCCACGCGCCGGATCACGGCGTCACCGAGCGTGCGCCCCCCGATCTCGTTCATCGCCTTGAGCCGATCGATGTCGACGAGCACGCAGGCGAACGGCTCGTGGTAGCGCTCCGCGCGCTTGAACTCCTCGTTGAGCCGCGTGAAGAGGTAACGGTAGTTGTAGAGCCCCGTCATCTCGTCGTGGATGGAGAGCTGCTCGAGGTAGGCGCGCTGCGCCGCCACGTGGTCGTGCAGCCGCTTGATCCGCAGCATCGCCCCGACGCGCGCGAGGAGCTCCTCCTCCTCGAACGGCTTGCAGACGTAGTCGTCGGCGCCGATCTTGAGCCCCTCGACCCGGCTCGCCGTGTCGGTCTTCACCGTGACGAGCACCACGGGGAGGAAGCTCTCGGACGTCATGCTCTTGAGGAGCCTGCACGCCTCCAGGCCCGTGAGCCGGGGCATCACGATGTCGAGGAGCGCGAGATCGACCCCCCCGCGGCCGATGAGCTCGATCGCCTCCTGGCCGTCGTCGACCGCCTCGACCTGGAAGCCGGCCTTGTGGAGGATGCTCACGAGCATCTGGCGCGCGAGGCGGTCGTCGTCCGCCACCACGATCCTGGGCGGACGGCTGCTCAGGAGCTCGGCCGGCGCAGAGGGCGGAGCGCCCCGGATGTCCTCGCTGATCGGCACGGGCACATCCTCCCTTCGGCCGGGTCCGGGCGCAACGAGATCGCACGACGGCGCGAGCCGGCTCGCGGGGCCGCCTCGCGGGCCGGCCTCGCGGGCTGCCGTCGCGCTGGTTTCGCGGTAAGGACCCCCTCATGAATCAGGCGCGGTTCTGGAAGCTCGCGGCGCTCGCGCTGGCCTTCACGCTCGGCGTGATCCTGTGGGGCGCGTTCGTGCGCGCGACCGGCTCGGGGGCCGGCTGCGGCAGCCACTGGCCGACGTGCAACGGCGACGTCATCCCACGTTCACCGAGCGCGGCGACCTTCATCGAGTTCACCCACCGCGCCACGTCGGGCATCGCGTTCCTGCTCGTCGCGCTGCAGCTCGTCTGGGCGTTCGTCGCCTATCCGTCGGGCCACCCGGTGCGCGGCGGCGCGGCCGCGTCGATGCTGTTCATGATCACCGAGGCGGCGGTCGGCGCCGGGATCGTCCTGCTCGAGTACGTCGCCCACGACGCGTCCGCGGCCCGCGCGCTCTGGATGGCCGTGCACCTCATCAACACGTTCCTGCTCGTCGGCGCCATGACCTGCACGCTCTACTGGGCGCGCGGGGGCCGGCGCGTGCGCTGGCGCGGCCAGGGCGCGACGGGCGCGCTGCTCGCCGTCGGGCTCGCGGGGGTCCTCGCGGTCGGCGTGACCGGGGCCATCGCCGCGCTCGGCGACACGCTCTTCGCGGCGAGCTCGCTCCGCGAGGGCATCGCGCAGGATTTCTCGCCCACGGCCCACTTCCTGCTGCCGCTGCGCACGTTGCACCCGGTCGTGGCGGTGGTCGTGAGCGCCTACCTGCTCTTCGCCCGAGGCGCCATCGCGGCCCGGCGCCCGTCGCCGCTTGTCGAGCGGCTCTCGATGGCGACCGGGGGGCTCGTGCTGCTGCAGATCGGCGCGGGGCTGCTCAACCTCCTGCTGCTCGCGCCGGTGTGGATGCAGCTCGTGCACCTCCTGCTCGCCGATCTCCTGTGGATGGTCCTCGTCACGCTCGCCGCGGCCGCGTTGGGCGAGCCGGCAGCGGCGGCCGATCCGGGCCCGAGCGGGGAGGAGAAGGCGCGCTCGGAGGCGGTCGCCGCCTGAAGGCGATCGCGGCGCCGGCAGGTCCTCGGGCGGGGCGCCTCTAGAACTCGGTCGAGCCCTCGTCACCGGTCCCGGGCTCCTGCGGGATCGTGCGACGGACAGCGCGCTTTCGCGCTCCCTCGGCCTGCGGCGCGGCGCCCTGATCGGGGACGGACGGGGGAAAGTCGACCTGCAGCACGACCCCTTGATCGGTCTCGATCACGCGGTAGGTCGCGTCGGTCTGCGCGCGCAGGTCGATCACCATGTCGAGATCGTTGCCCTGGTCGACGAGCTGCACCTGGCTGACCGGGGTCGCGAAGAAGGCGGTCACGAGCGGGAAGCGGTTCGTCTGGATCGCCCCTGCGCCCTTCATCCGGTAGACGAGGCGCCCCGCGGCCTTCGACTCGGCGACGTCGACCTTGCCGCCGTGGATCTGCACGAAAACGCGCGAGCCACCGGTCGGGAGCATGCGGAAGCCCGGGAACGTGGCGACCGGCCGCCCGTCGAGGACCGCGGCCTTCTGCTTCGGCTTGCGCGCGCGAGCGGCGCGCTGCCGGGTCGCCTGCGGCGCGCCGGCGGCGCCCGCGCGGGGGGCGTCGGCCGCCGGATTCCCCGCGGCGGCGGCCTTCGCGGGCGCCGGGGCGGCCTTCGGGGCCGCCGGGGCGCTCTGCGCGAGGGCCAGCGACGGGGCGAGGCCGAACGCCAGCGAGAAGATCACGGAGAGGTACCGGGGAGGTCGCACAGTAGCAGTACAGCACGACCGCCCGGCCCGGAGAAGCCGGCAGCGCGATAAGCTCTGCGCGTGCCGCCGCGCGCCCCCCGCCTGTCGCACGTCGTCGGCGTCGACGACGCCCCGTTCGCCCGCGAGCACCGCGGCGACGTGCCGGTCGTCGGGACGGTCTTCGCGGGCCTGCGCCTCGAGGGGGTGCTCTCGACCCGCGTCCGGCGCGACGGGCGGAACGCCACGCCGGCGATCGCCGCGATGATCGCCGGCTCCCGCTTCTATCCCCAGGCGCAGGTGGTCATGCTGCAGGGCATCGCCGTGGCGGGCTTCAACGTGGTCGACATCGCGGCGCTGCGCGACGCCCTCGCCCTCCCCGTCGTGGTGGTCGCGCGGCGCCTCCCGGACCTCGACGCGATCCGCGACGCGCTGCTCTCGCGCGTCCGGGGAGGGCGCCGCAAGTGGGCGCTCATCGAGCGCGCCGGCAAGATGGAGCCCGTCGGGGGCGTGTACGTGCAGCGCGCCGGGATCTCGCTCGAGGACACGAGCGCGCTGATCGCGCGGCTCTCGGTGCACGGCCACCTCCCCGAGCCCCTGCGCGCCGCGCACCTCATCGCCGGCGGGCTGACCACGGGCGAGAGCCGCGGGCGCGCGTGACCGTGAGCAACCGAGCGTGACCGTGCGCCCGCCTCCGGGCCGCGTCCGCTAGAGCCCGCGCGGGCCCGCAGCGCTGGCCATGGCCGGCTTCTCGGGCTTCTCGCCGCGGCCTGTCACCTTCGAGTAGATGACGTCGAGGTTCGCGGTGATGTCGAGATAGAACTGCGCCTCGGGGCTGTAGAAGAAGTTCCTGCGGCGGCCGTCGGGCCCGATCTGGCGGTTGGTGTTGTTGTACCCGAGCGTGAGGTCGACGACCTCGTAGACCGGGTAGCTCAGGCTGACGTTGAACGCTGTCTGGGGGACGTAGGTCGTCCCCCCGGAGCCGTCGTACGGGGCGCAGCCGCCGAGGATCTCGACGCATCCCTCCCCGAACTCGTGCTTGAAGTCGCTGAGCAACCCGAAGCTCGTCGCCATGGAGAGGTCCTTGTAGAGCGGCAGGTTGAGCTCGAGGCTCGTGGTCAGCCGATCCATGGCGAAGGACCACCCGGTGAGCTGCTCGTCGAGCGCCACCTCACCGCTCGGAGCCTGCCGCGGTCGCCGGAGGGAATCGTTCACCGGCGTGTACGACTCGGCGAAGAGGTGGGCGTAGGTCACGCCGAGCGTCGCCGTCACATGGTTGAGGCCGTCGGCCTTCGACCCGAGCAGCTTGACCTTCTGGATGAGCTGCGGGCCGAGCCCGAGCGTGAAGTACTTGCCGGAGTTCCAGCTCGCCGGCGAGGTCGGCAGGGTCACGCGCAGGCGCATGGCGGCGTCCGTCTTGTACTCGCCGCGGTTCGCGCCGCCGCTCTCCCATATCTCGCGGCTGTACCGGGCGTTGAGGGCCACGTCCTTGAGCTGCGGCTCCCGGTAATCGGTCGTGATGTCGCTGTTCGTGAGCTCGACGACCCAGCCGATGTCGGCGGACACCGAGACCTTGTCCCTGGGACGGTCGAGCACGTAGTAGTTCGGCCGCAGCGTGAAGTCCCAGCCGTAGACCTGGACGGCAGGGGTGTACTCGCCGCCGACGCCGAGGAGCGTCGTGCTCCCGCCCTGGTTCCATGTGAACGTCGTCCCGCGCCAGCGCAGGGTCGTCTCCTCTTCCTCTTCGAGCAGGACGTCGGCCGCGGTGGCCTGGTTCCAGCGCACAGCGGGTGTGGTGACCGGCCCCACGTCGGGACCCGGGGTCTTCGTGGGCGGCGGCGCAACCTGGGGCGCCGGCTCGGGGGGCGGCGGCGCCGGCTCCGCGGGCTGGGCCCCAACGGTCCCAGCAGGGACTCCCGGGCCAGCGGCAGCGGCGCCGGGAGCAGCGGCGGCGCCGGGAGCAGCGGCGGCGGCACCGGCGGGAACCGGCGCCGGCTCGGCCGGAGGAGCTTGCTCGGCGGGCGGCGCGGGATCGGCCGGCGGAGCCTTCGGCGGCTCGGGCGGCGTCTGCGCGGACGCCACCGAGACGCTGCCCAGGACACCGGCAGCCACAAGCAACGATCGGAACGTCATCTCCACTCCCTCTCCTGGTCCCTTCGGACCCTCACCGCTCCACCGCGCGCTCGGCCAGACGTCCGCCCGCCTCGCCCGCCACCCGGCGCGTCAACGCGCCGGCAGATCTGCTCGGCCCGGCTTCTCTGCAGAAATCGTACCCTGCAGCAAAATCGCCATAAGCATCCAGATTCATTGATGAAAATTGGCCGTATCAGCGGGCGCGTTACAGCGCTGACGCGCGGCCCCGTTGCGAATGTGACGATGCCTGAAGTAATCCAACGGGCGATGGAGCCGACGTCCTTCCCGGGCGACAGAGACTCGCCCCTCTCGCCGCGATCCTCCGGAGGCCCTCGCGGCGACGACGCGGGCGGCCACAGGCCCACCGAGATCAACGCCCTCCTCGGCCGCGGGACGCACTTCGAAGGCAAGCTCTTCTTCGAGGGTCGGGTGCGCATCGATGGAAGCTTCCGCGGGGAGATCCGCGGCGAGGACGTGCTCGTGATCGGCGAGGGAGCGCTCGTGATCGGCGAGATCCACGTGGTGACGTGCATCGTCACGGGCGGCGAGGTGCAGGCGAGCATCCGCGCGCGCGACGCCATCGAGCTCTACGCGCCCTCCAAGGTGACCGGCGCCCTGCACGCGCCCGCCATCTTCATCGATCGCGGCGTGCAGTTCGACGGTTCGTGCAAGATGGCCCCCCTGGAGGACGAGCCCGGTGAGCGGTCGGCGCGGCCGCCCGCCGCGTCCGTCGAGCCGGAAGCCGACACCGCCGGACAGGGCGCGAGGGCCGCCGAGGACAGCGGCGGCGTCGCGCAGCGCGGCGCGAAGCGCTCCGACGCCGAGCGCTGAATTCCAGCCGCCTCCGACGAAGGCGCACTTTGTATAATGCGCAGGGGTGCGGCTGCCCGTTCAACGAGTTACATGTACTGGGAGGCTGCGCTCTCGCCGCCCGAGGCGCACGCCCGCGACGTGGTTGGCAACCACACGACGACGGACGCTGCTCGCACAGGAGAGTCCATGAAGAAGTGGTGGTCCCTGTCTCTGTTTGCCTTCTCCCTCGCCGTCCTTGCCCTCTCGCTGCCCCCGCGCGCGGCCCGCGCCGCCGACGCCGAATCGGAGAAGCTCGCGTCGCTTGGGCGAGCGCTGCGGTACACGCTGAAGACCACCGGACCGGCCTCCGCGATCGACACCGGGGGCGCGGCGATCCTCGTGAAAGCGCCGCTGCCGACCGTCCGGAAGCTCGTCACCTCCTACGGGAGCTACAAGACGTTCATCAGCTCCTTTGACCAGAGCCGCGTGCTCGCGAAGCGCAAAGGCACGAGCGAGGTGTATCTCCAGGTGCCGATCCTGAACGGCGCCGCGCACATCTGGACCGTCGCCGACATGTCGCCGCCCACGAAGGACGGCGCCGACGAGGTGATCTCCGGGCGCTTCAAGCGCGGCAACGTCGCCGATTTTCGCGCGCGCTGGCGGCTCCGCGCCATCGATGAGCACCACACGATCCTGAAGCTCGAGATCTTCGTCGCGCCGAAGCTCCCGTTCCCGCCCTCGGTGGTGACGACGCAGCTCGTCAGGGCGGCGGACAGGGCGGTGACCGCTGTGCGCGACCGCGCCCAGGGCAAGCCGCCCGTCAGCGCGCAGGCGACCGCCGCGCCCGGCGCACCGTCGCAGGCGGCCGCGAGCACCACCGCCACCGCACAGAGCGGCTCCGACCCGGCTGGACAGGCGGCCGAGCAGAGCAGCCGCGTGGCAGCCCCCGCCCCGTCGCCCACGACCGTGTCCGACTTGCCGCCGGCCGATGACGCCAGCGTGCATCGCTCCAAGGACGTGGCGCGCCGGTAGCTGGCCGTCGTCCTCGGGGCGCCTCCGGACAGAGCGCCTGACCACTTCCCTCACCCCATCTGCTGTAGAGCTCGGCCAGGACTCCTGTCCTGAGACCTGACCGCCGCCCAGCGGCCCTTCGAGGCCGCTGCGCCTGTGAGCACCGCGAAGCGTCCCAGACGCGCCCCGGCTCGCTCCTCCGCCCGCAGCTCCGCGGGCTTACCAGGGCGTGCGGCCCCGGCCGCCCGTGGTGCGCTCGGGGGTTTCAACATGCCTTCCGAGCTTCCCACAGGAATTCCCACCTTCCGCGGGAGTTAATCAACACCCCTCGCGCCTGACGGAGGTTGCGAGGGGACGGATGCATGAAGTAAAGCCTGTGCGGTGAGGTTCCCCTTGCCGGATGAGCAGTCAGGCGCACCGGCCCCCTCGCAGCATCCTCCTGCAGTGTGGGGCGAACGCGCTTCCCAGGAGCGGCGCCCGGCCGTCTGGCAGCGGTGATCAGGACATCGCTCCTCCTCGTCCCGACCGAGCGGCACGTCGAGCGCGAGCTCGCCGCCCTCGAGGGGCGCGAGGCGCGTGCCGGGGGCCTGGAAGTCCGTTCACGGTGGAGCTTCGTCTCCGAGGCGCTCGCCCTGCTCGCGCCCGACGTCGCGATAGCGAGCCCGCAGGCGACCCGCCTCGCCACGCGGCTCGCCCTCGACGCGCTGCCGCCGGACCGGCTGCGGCAGCCGATCGAGCCCGCCGCGCGCGTCGCGCTCGCGCACGCCCTGGACCGCGCCCTCGGGAGCTTCCGGCGCGCCGGCACCACCCCGGCGGACCTGCAGGCGCTCGGCACACCCTACGCGATCGCCATCGGCGAGGTGCTCGATCGGGCGGACGCTGCCCTGCGGGCGGCGCGCCTCGTGGACCCGCGCAGCGCGGGGTTCCTGCTCGCGCGGGCGCTCCGCGCCGGGGGCGCGTCCGGCGCGCTCCCGCTGCCGCGCAAGGTCACGATCCGCGGCGCCGTCTCCTGGGAGCCGGACGATCTCGCCTGGGTCGAGGCGCTCCACGCCGCCGTCCGCGCCCGCGACGGCGCGGGGGTCACCGTCGAGCTACCCGCGCTCCAGGGCGACGGCGCGGCGCCCGTCGCCGATGCCCTAGAGCGGCGCTGGGCCTCGCTCGAGGACGCGCCGGAGATCGCGTGGGTGCCCGACGCGGGCGCGGAGCCGCTCGCCGCGATCAGCGCGAAGACCGCCGAGGGCGAGGCGCGCGCCGCCGCCGCCGAGGTGGCCGCGGCGCTCGGCCGCGGCGTCCCTCCCGAGCGGATCGCCGTCGTCGTGCCCACGCTCGACGACGCGGCGCTCGAGCCGCTCCGGGCCGCGCTGGCCGACGCGGGGGTCCGCTTCTGGGAGCCGCGCGGCCGCGCCGCCGCGAGCTGCCCCGACGGGCGCGTGGCGCTCGCGCTGCTCCGCCTCGCCGTGGGCCCGGTCCGGCGCGAGCAGACGATCGAGATCCTCCGCGCGCCCGGGGTCCACGCGGGCGCCTGGATGGACCGCGCGTCCGCCGCCGAGGCGGAGAAGCGCTCGGCCGACCTCGCCCACCGGCTGCGCGACGTGCCGGTCGAGGTGGATCGCACGGGCCGGCTGCTCATCGAGAGCCTCATCTCCGTCGTGGCGGCGCGCCGCGCGGACCGCCGCGCCGGACCGACGCGGGCCGCCGGCCGCGCGGCGCGGATGGAGGAGGCGGAGCTCGACCTGGGCGCGGAGGTGCTGCGCCGCGCGGGCGACGCGCAAGGCGACGACGAGGAGGCGTGGATGCCGCACGCGCTCGAGCGGCTGCTCGCCAGCGCCCGATGGGTCGGCGAGGCGACGACGCGGCCCGAGATCGTGCGGCGGTTCCTGTCGCTCCTCGACAAGCTGGGCTTCGGCGAGCCCGGGGTCGAGGAGCTCCGCGCCGCGCTGCGCGGGGAGCGGCGGGGGGGCGGGGCGATCGCGCTCGAGGCGATGGGCCAGGGCGCCCGGGCAGCGCGCGCGATCCGCGAGCAGGCGGAGGCGCTCGCGCGGGCGGCGCGCGACCTCGGCTGCGAGGAGCGGAGCGCCACCGCGGCCGAGGTCCACGCGGAGATCGAGCGGGGCGCGGCCGAGCTGGGCGCCGGGCCGCGCGGGGACGCGGGCCGCGCCGGCGCCGTGCGCGTCGACGTCGCCGCCGGGTTCACGGCGCTCGAGCACGACGTCGTGGTGGTGACGGGGCTCGACGCGCGCGCCTACGGCGGGAGCCCCGGCGCGGACGAGACCCTGCTCGGCGAGCCGCTCCGCGCCCGGCTGCCCGCGCCGAGCCGCCCCGCGGCGGGGCGCGAGCGCCAGGCGGCCCAGCGCGCGGAGCTCGGCTGGGCGCTCGCCGGCGCGAGGAGCGTCGCCGTCTGCTTCACGCGCGGGGACGACAGCGAGCCGAACGAGCCGCACCCGCTCTTCGAGGCGGCCGTCGCGGGCGGCGCGCGCGAGCGGACGGAGCCGGCCTCGCGCGTCGCGCCGGACGCGGCGACGCTCGGGCCGCGCGACGCGGAGCTCATCGCCCTCGCGGGCGGCGGGCAGCCGGCGGCGGACATCGCGGAGCGCGTCCGGATCGAGCGCGCGCGCGCGGACTTCTTCCTCGATCCGCGGGCGCCGATCGACGTCCACACGGGGCGCGTCCGCCTCGACGAGGATCCCGCGCTTGTCGCGCAGCTCAGGGCCGCGATCGGCGGGGCACACCCGGACAGGCCGATCGCGGTCACCCACATCGAGCGCGCCGTGGGCTGCGCCTTCGCGGGGTTCGCCCGCCGCGTGCTGCACGTGCGCCGCGCCGAGGACCTCGCCGAGTCGGCCGACGCGCGCGAGCGCGGCACGCTGATCCACCGCGCCCTGCAGGCCTCGTTCGAGGCGCTGCGCGAGCTCGGCCCGGACCACGATCCGGCCGAGCAGCTCGCGGCCGCGCGCGCGGCGGCCGAGGCGGCGCTCGGCGTCTCGGCGCCCATGGCCCCGCTCCGCCGCGAGGCGGTCGAGAAGGCGATCGCGGACGTGCTGGAGGTCGTGGTCCGCGCCATCGACGGGGAGGAGTCGCCGGAGCTCCGCTTCTTCCTGGCCGAGCGGCGCTTCGGCGCGGGAGAGGCGCCCCCGTGGCAGCCGCTCGAGCTACCCCCGTCGGACGACGACGAGGAGGGCGCGGCCGGCGCGCCGAGCCTGTGGGTCGACGGGCAGATCGACCGCATCGATCGCTCGACCGATCGACGCGTGGTGCGGGTCGTCGACTACAAGACAGGCAAGCTCCCCGACGCGAAGGAGCGGCGGCGCGCGCTCCAGCTCCCGCTCTACAGCGCCATCGCGGCGCGCGCGCTGGGCGCGGAGGAGGTGCGCGCCGTCTACATCGGCGTGCGCCAGCGCGGGATGATCGAGCTGTGGCCGCGCACGGCCGAGGAGCAGCGCGCGCTCGCCGAGGGCTGGGGTGAGGCCGCGCGCACGGCGCGGGCGGCGGTGGTCGCGCTCTGGCACGGCAGGGCCGCGCCGCGGCCGGCGCTGCCGACGCTGTGCGCGCGCTGCGACGCGCGCGACGTGTGCCGGCGCCCCGCGGTCGTGCCGACCGACGAGGCCGCGGAGGAGGTCGCGTGAGCGCCGCGCCGCGCGGGGCAGAGCTCGCCGAGGGCGACGCGCTCATCTACGCCTTCCGCCGCAACGTCGTTGTCGCCGCGAGCGCCGGCACCGGCAAGACGCACCGCCTCACGGCGCTCTACGTGCTGCTCACGCTCGGCCTCACCTCGCTCGGCCGGCCCGACGCCGCGTCCGCCGCGCCGCCGGTGCCGCCGGACCGCATCGTCGCGACGACGTTCTCCCGGGCCGCGGCGCGCGAGATCGCCCACCGCATCGAGCGATCGCTGCGGGAGATCGCGCGCTGGGACGGCGAGGCGAGCATCCCCTTCGCCGACATCCTCCGCGCGCGGCAGGCGGCCGTCGGCGCGGGCGGCGAGGCGCTCTCCGTGGGCGAGCTGCGGAAGCGCGCGGAGGAGGCGCTCGCCCGCCTCCCCGCCGCGCGCATCGACACGCTGCACGGCGTGGCCAAGCAGATCGTGGACCGGCACGCGATCGCGATGGGGCTCTCGCCGGCCGCGCGCATCCTCGACGAGGAGGAGGCGCAGGCGCTCAGCGATCTCGCGGTCGACGAGGCGCTGAGCCGCGCGCTCGCGGAGGGGGGCGAGCGCGCCGAGGCCGCGCGCGCGCTCGTCGCCGCGACGGGCAGCGTGGAGGCCGCGCGGAGCGAGGTGACGCGCCTGCTCGACCGGCTCGACGAGGACGGCCTCACGCCGCGCCGGCTCGCCCTGTCCGACCACGCCGCCGAGGCCGGCGCGCTCGCGCGGGAGCTCTCCCGGCTCGCCGCCGAGAGCGCCGCGCTCGGCAGCGCCGCGTTCCGCGAGCCGGCGGCCGCGCTCGCCGCGGCGCTCGGCCGCGACGCCGGCGGCGGGCCGTTCCCGGCGGGCGCGGCGGGCGCCGCGCTGATCGAGCTGCTCACGCAGCGCAAGCCGCACAAGAGCAAGTGCACGCCGGCCGACGAGGCGCTCCTCGCCTTCCGCGAGGCGCTCCCGGGCGAGACCCACCGCGACAAGGCGCAGCAGCTCCTCGGCTTCCTCCGTGAGGCGCCAGCGCTGTCGCGCCGCGAGGGGCGGATCGTCGACCTGCTGGAGGAGATCCGCGAGCGGCTCGCCGCCATCCGCCGCACCGAGGGCGGCCTCGGCTTCGGGGATCTGCTGCGCGCGGCCCGGGACGGCCTGCGCGACGACCCGGCGATCGGCGCGGCGGCGCGCGGGTCGGTCGACGTGCTGCTCGTCGACGAGTTCCAGGACACGAGCGCGGTGCAGCGCGATCTCGTGTACCTCCTGCGCGAGCGCGACGACGCCGCCCTGGCGCGCCCGGCCGGCGTGGCTCCGACGGCGGCGGGCCTCCGGGGGCACGGGCTGTTCCTGGTCGGCGATCGCAAGCAGTCGATCTACGGGTTCCGCGGGGCCGACGTCGCGATCTTCTGCCGCGTCTGCGCGGAGCTCGCGGGCGCCGCCGCGGGCCGCGCGCTCGAGCTCTCGCCCTCGCTCTGGTCGCCCGAGCCGAGCGCCGATTTCGTCGCCCTCCGGGAGAGCCGCCGGTCGACGCCCGAGCTGCTCGCGTTCATCAACGCGTTCTCGGCGCGCGATTTCTCCCAGGACCGCGCGCGCGAGGGCGGCGCAGGCGCGCCGCGCGAGTTCGAGATCGCCTACAGCGCGGCGGAGCACCTCGTCGCGGCGCCGGGCGGGGCCTCGCAGGGCCCGACGGAGGTCGCGCTCGTCCACGACGACGGCAGCGCCCCGGACGGGGTCGACGCGCTCGTCCGCGACGCGCGGGGGCAGCTCCGCGAGGCGATGATCGCGGCCGCGTACATCGCGCGGCGCGTCCGCGGCGCGGGCAGCGGCGCGAGGGAGGCCGAGGGCGGCGATCTGCGCTTCCGCGACGTCGCCGTGCTCGCGCGGCGACGGAGCACGATCCCGCTCGTCGAGCTCGCCCTCGCGCGCCTCGAGATCCCGTACGTTGTGGCGGGCCGCGCGCTCTTCGACGCGGCGGAGATCCGCGACGTCGCCGCGATCCTCCGCCTGCTGCTCGATCCGCAGGATCGCCTTGCCCTCGCGACCGTCCTGCGCGGCCCGATGGTGGCGCTCTCGGACACGGCGCTCGCGATCCTCGCGCCTCCTGGACGTGGCCTCACGGTCCCGCTGCACGGCCGCTGGCCAGGCGCCGCTGCCGCGCAGGGGGGCCGGGCGCCGTCGCCGGACGACGCCGAGCCCGGGGACGGGCGTCCCCTCCCCGCGCTCGCGCGGCTGCCCGCGGCGGATCGCGATCGGCTCGAGGCGTTCCGCGCCCGCTTCTCCGGGCTGCGCCGCGCGGCGCTCCGCTCGACGCCCGGGGAGGCGATCCGCGCCGCTGTCTCCGCGTTCGATCTCGACCGCGTCCTCGCCGCGCTCCCCCGCGCTCAGGCGCGGATCGGCAACGTCGACCGCCTGATCTCCATCGCCCGCCGGCGGGGGGGCTCGCTCGCGAGCTTCGTCCGCTGGCTCGACCGCCGGATCCGCGACGAGGCGGACGAGCCGGAGGCCGCCGTCTTCTCGCCCGACGACGACGCCGTGCGGCTCACGACGATCCACGCCAGCAAGGGGCTCGATTTTCCGTCCGTGGTGCTCCTGGATCTGAACGCGGAGCCCCGCGCGGACCAGCCCGGCCTGAGCTACATCCCCGCCGCCGGGGAACGCCCCGCCGCGCTGCTCGTGCGCCATCACGCGCGGCGCGTCGACAGGCCGTCGCGGGCCGGCTGGCTCCACGACGCCGAGGCGCCGGCGCACGGGCCGTCGTGGCCCATCAGCACGCCCGCGCTCCAGGCTGCGCGCGCCGAGGTGCGGGCGCGGGAGCGCGCCGAGCGGCAGCGGCTGACCTACGTCGCGATCACCCGCGCCCGCCGCGAGCTCGTGCTCGTCGGCGCCGCGGCCAAGCCGCGGAGCGGCTCGGCGTGGCTCACGTTGACGGCGAACGCCGAGCCCCGACCTGCGTCGGCCGACGGCGGCGCCGAGACCCGACCCGCGCCGGCCCCCGCCGTCGATCCCGGGGTGCCCGCGCTGCTCGCCGGCACGATCAGCGCCACGCTCGAGGCCCGCGCGCTGCTCGCCGAGGCGAAGCCGCCCGCCCCTGGCACCGACGCGTACGCGCGCGCCGCGCCGGTCCCCCCCGCGCTGGCGGCCGCGGAGCCCGCGCGCGCGCAGACGGTGCGGATCGCGACGGCATCGCTCGCGACGTTCCAGGGCTGCCCGCGCCGCTTCCGGCTGAGGCACCTCCTCGGCATCGGCGAGCCCGCCGGCGAGGGCCAGCTCGGCCTGTTCGACGTCGAGGGCCCGCCCGAGCTGCCCGGCGAGGAGCGCGTCGAGATCGAGGACGGCGCGGACCCTCGCCCACCCGGACGCGCCGCGCACCGAGTGCTCCAGCGCTGGCCGCGCGCGCGGTGGGGCGAGCCGACGGACGCCGCGGACGTCGTCGCGCGGCTCACCTTCGAGGGGCTCGCGCCGCACGGCCCCGACGCGCTGCGCACCGCCGAGGGCATCGCCCGCTTCCTGGGAGGGCCTTACGCGCGGCAGGCGCGGGACGAGGAGGCGGCGCTGCTCCGGGAGGAGGCGCTCGTGCTCGACGTGGAGCCCCAGGGCGCCGGCGAGCGGCGCGAGGCCAGGCTCGCGCTGGCGCTCGCGATCGATCTCGCCGTGCTGCATCCGAGCGGGCTCATCGACGTCATCGAATACAAGCGCGCGCGCCCCCGGGCGGATCTCGCGCCGTACGAGCTTCGCCTGCGGGCGAGCGCGCTCGCGCTGAGGAAGCGCCACCCGGATCGACAGATCCGCGCCGGCGTGCTCTTCCTCGGCGCCGCGGCGGAGCCCGCGTGGCTCAGGGCCTCGGGGGCGACGGGGACGATCGCGGACGACGAGCATGCGCGGTTCGAGCGCGAGCTCGCCCGGCTCGCCGAGCGCTTCTCCGAGGCGAGGGGCGAGGGCCGCTTCGACGCGGTGCCGGTCGAGACGTGCCGCAGGCTGCGCTGCGGGTTCGTACGGGCGTGCCACGGCTAGGCCGCGCGCGAGCCGCTCCATGCCGCCGCGCCGACGGCTCGACGGGCGTCGCGCCGCGCCGGCGCGCGGCGACCTGCGCCGCTCACCAGGCCGCGGGGGCCTTGTCGCGGAACACGCCGCCCTGCGGGCCGCCGCTCGGCAGCAGCGCGAGCCACACCGGCGTCTCGGCCCCCTCCTCCACGGACCGCGGCGCGTGCGCGCCGCCCATGTCCGTGCGCACCCAGCCCGGGCAGGCCGCGTTGCAGAGGATCCCGCGCCCGTCCCCCGCGAGCTCCCTCGCGAGGACGCCCGTGAGCGCGTTGAGCCCGATCTTCGAGACCGCGTAGGCCGACGACGGCCACCCCTCCGCGGCATGCCGCCCCGCGCTCACGTCGCCGACGAACTTGCGCATCAGCCCGATGAGCTCGTCGCGCGTCAGGTCGGCCTTCCCGAGCTGCGCCTGCAGCGACGCGGAGACGCTGCGTCGGTCGCCGAGCCCGCTCGTCACCATCACGATCCTCCCTTCGCGCCGCATCCGCGGGAGGAGCGCGTCCGTCAGCCGGAGCGGCCCGAAGAAGTTGACGTCGATGGTGGCGCGCGCGACCTCCGCGTCGAAGCCCTTCATCGCGATGCCCGCGTTGTTGACGACGATGTCGACGCCGCCGTGCTCCGCCGCGAGCGCGCGCGCGAGCTCCTCGACGCTCGCCTCGTCGGATACGTCGAGGCGCCGGGGCTCGACCGAGAGGCCCTGCTCCGCGAGCGCGGCCGCGGCGGCGCGCCCGCGGTCCTCGTCCCGGCTCCCCAGCACGACGTGGATCGCGCGGCGCGCGAGCTGACGGCAGACCTCGAGCCCGATCCCCCGGTTGCCGCCCGAGACCACCGCCACCCGCGTCATCGCGCGAGCCCCCTCACGCCCCCGCCTGCTCCTCGACCTCGTCCGCCGACGCGCTCTGCGACGAGGCGCGGCGCGGGGGCTCGAGGACGATCGGCAGGATCTCCTCCATCGACGACACCATCGTGATCTCGACCTGATCCTTCACGTCCTGCGGCACATCCTCGAGATCGCGCCGGTTCTTCGCGGGGATGAGCACGTGCCGGATGCCGGCGCGGTGCGCCGCCAGGAGCTTCTCCTTCACGCCGCCGACAGGCATCACCCGCCCGCGCAGCGAGATCTCCCCCGTCATTGCGACGTCGCTCCGCACCGGCGCGCCGAGGAGCAGCGACGCCACCGCGGCGAACATCGTCACCCCGGCGCTCGGCCCGTCCTTCGGCGTGCCGTGCTGCGGGATGTGCACGTGCAGATCGATCTCCTTGAGCCACTCCGGATCGAGGTGCAGCCGGTCGGCCTTGCTGCGCACGAAGCTCACCGCCGTGCTCGCCGACTCCTGCATCACGTTCCGCATGTTGCCGGTGAGCACCACGTTGCCCTTGCCCGGCATCTTCGTCGCCTCGATGAAGAGGATCTCGCCGCCCGCCGGCGTCCACGCGAGGCCGGTCGCGACCCCGGGCTGGAGCGTCCGCTCGGCCACCTCGGGCCGGTGCTTGTGCGGCCCGAGCACCTGCTCGACGTGCTCGGGCGTCGCCACCTCGCGCACGTCGTGGCCCTCGGCGACCTTGACCGCCGTCGCGCGGCACACCGCCGCGATCTGCCGCTCGAGGCCGCGCACGCCCGCCTCGCGCGTGTAGTGGTCGACGATCGACGCGACGCCCGGCTCCGTGAACTCCAGGCGCTCGTCCGTGAGCCCGTGCGCCGAGAGCTGCTTGGGCACCAGGAACTCCCGCGCGATCCCGAGCTTGTCGGTCCGCGTGTAGCCGGGGACCTCGATGACCTCCATACGGTCGACGAGCGGCCCCGGGATGCCGTCCCAGTTGTTCGCCGTCGCGAGGAACATCACCTGCGACAGGTCGAACGGCAGGTCGAGGTAGTGGTCCTGGAACGTCGAGTTCTGCTCGGGATCGAGCACCTCGAGCAGCGCCGCCGCCGGGTCTCCGCGCAGATCGACGCCCATCTTGTCGACCTCGTCGAGCACGAGCACCGGGTTCCGCGTCCCCGCCTTCTTGAGCGCCTGCAGGATGCGCCCGGGCAGCGCGCCCACGTACGTGCGCCGGTGACCGCGGATCTCCGCCTCGTCGCGCACGCCGCCGAGCGCGATGCGCTCGTAGCGCCGCCCCATGCTGCGCGCGATCGACTTGCCGAGCGACGTCTTGCCGACGCCGGGCGGCCCGATGAAGAGCAGGATCGGCCCCTTCTTGTCCGTGCGGAGCTGCCGGATCGCCGAGTACTCGACGATCCGCTTCTTCACCTTCTCGAGCCCGAGGTGATCCTCGTCGAGGCAGCGCCGCACGCTCTCGACGCTGAGCTTGTCCACGGTCGTCTTGGACCACGGCAGATCCGCGATCCACTCGAGGTAGGTCTTCGTGACGTTGAACTCGGCCGACTGCTGCGCCATCGAGCGCAGCCGGCTGAGCTGCTTGCGCACGACCTTGTCGACCTCCGCCGGCACCTTCGCGCGCCGGATGCGCTCGCGGAGCTCCTCGATCTCGTCGTCGTCGCCGCCCTCGCCGAGCTCCTCCTTGATCGACTTCATCTGCTGCCGGAGGATGTACTCGCGCTGCGACTTGCCCATCTCCTCCTGCACCATGGAGGAGATCTCCTTCTTGACCCGCAGCACCTCGAGCTGCCGGCCGACCATCGCGAGCACGAGGCGGACACGGGCCTTCACGTCGAACGCCTCGAGGATCTCCTGCTTGTCGCCGACCGACGCCTGAGCCTGCGGGAAGTTCGATGCGATGAGATCGGCGAGCGCGCCGGGCTCGCGCACGTTGTCGAGGATGCCCGCCGTGTCGCGCGGCAGGTTCGGCATGAGGCCGAGCACCTCGCGCGTCGCCTCGCGCAGGCCGGCGCCGAGCGCCTCGAGCTCCACGTCGCGAACGAGCGACTCCGGGATGCGCTCGATCCGCGCGCGCATGTACGGCTCCAGCGAGAACGCCGCCTTCACCCGGAAGCGGCCGAGCCCGTTCAGCACGACCGAGTAGTTGTTCGGCCCGAGCCGGATGACCTTCACGACGCGCGCGACGGTCCCGACGGAGTAGAGCTCCTTGAACGTCGGCTCATCGACGTCCGGCGACCGCTGGCTGATCACCCCCACGAGCGCGCGCTCGCGGCCGAGGAGATCCTCGACGAGGCGGACGCTCCGTGGCCGTCCGACGTTGATCGGCACGACCGACATCGGGAACAGCACCGAGTTGCGGAGCGGGAGGATCGGGACGCTGTCGGCGTCGGGCGAGGGGGGCGTTCGCGAAGAAGGATCGCCTGTCGGCATACGGACAACCCTAGTACAGCGCTCTTCTCGAAGCCATGTTGCGGGCGCGCCGCTAGAAGTCCTTGATCTTCCAGACCCCGTGCTCGCGGGTGAAAGCGACCGTGCCGCCAGCGCCGTACGCCATCGACGCGCTGTCCCCTGTCTCCTCGATGGTCGCGGTCGGCAGCGCCGCCTTGATCGCCTGGACGACCCGGTTGATCTGCTCGCGCTGAGGCCCTTCCCACGCGGCCTTCAGCTTGTCGGGCGTGAGCTGCGCCGCCCCCGCGGCGGCCCTGGCCGTCCCGGTCCCACCGCCGGGCTTCTGCGACGCGTCAGCGCCCGCGCTGCCCGCCGCGCCCGCGGGCCCAGCAGGCTGCGCCGCGCCCTCTCCGACGGCAGCGCTCGCTTCACCCCCGGCGACGCCCGCCTCGCCGGGCGCGCCGCCCGCCGGCTCGCCGAGCCCTTCCTTCTCGGCGTCTGGAACGTAGCGCATGATGACGTCGTAGCGCCTGCGCTCGAAGGCGCGCAGGAACCCCACCAGCGCCTGCCGGGGCGTCGCCTGGCCGTACAGGTCGACCGCCGCCGCGTCGAGCCGCCAGCGGCCCCCCTCGAAGACGAGCAGGAGCTCCTCGCCGTTCGGCATGGTGACCGTCGCGGTCACCACGGGATCGGCCGCGGGCCGCGCGATGGCGCGGGCGATCTCGAGCGCGTCGTCGGGGTTGTCCCGGACCGCGCGCCGGAAGGCCTCGAGCGACATCGACCGCTTGGCCTCGTCCGAGAGCAGCCGGTAGGCCGCGTCGACGCGCCCCTCCTGGAGCGCCTGCGCGTAGGCCCGGAGCGTGTCGCTCGGGCCCTGCTGGGCGTAGCTCGATCCGCACGCGGGGAGCGCCAGCAGGAACAGGAGAAGGGCCGTTCGCTTCACAGGTCCGGCCATAGCACACGCGGCGGCGAGCGCGCAGGCGGCGCGCGGCGGGGGCGCGCGGCGCGCCTCGATGGGCGCGCCCTCGCGGCCGCCGCGTGCTTCACTTCGGGAGCTTCACGATGGCCCCGTCCTTCACCGGCGCGCCGTCGCCCTGATCCGGAGAGCCCTCGTTGATCCAGTAGACGGCCGCCTCATCGACGGCGACGTCGCCCGGCCGCTGCTGCTGCGAGGCCAGCACCTCGGGCGCGTCGCCGTCCTTCGGCATGCGCACGACCTCACCCTCGTCGCGCCGTGCCCAGTAGACGTACGCCTCGTCGAGCGCGAGCCCGTTGAGCAGGCCCTGGCCCGACACGACCTCGCTGACCTCGCCGATCGCGTCCTCGCCCAGCGCCGCACGGAAGATGCTGCCGCCCTCGAAGCTCGCCCAGTACACAGCCGCCGCGTTCCCCTGGCCGTCCACGTCGAGCGCGATCTCCCGCGGGGTGAGCTGCTCGGAGGCGACCAGCAGCGTGACCCCTGCCCTGCTGCACGCCACCGCGCCGTCGGTCCTGCCCAGCGTGCCCTGGTAGGTCCAGCACACGGTGTCCCCTGCGCTGGCCACGCGGTAAGGCGACGCGACCACCGCGTCGGGCGGCGCGAGCTCCTCGGGCGCGCCGAGCTCGACGTCCGCGCCGGCGCCGCTCAGCGTCGCCCGGAAGACGCCGCCGCCCCAGAGCTCGGTCCAGATGAGCGCGCCGTCGGAGAGCGAGAGGCCCTCGGGCTGCTTGAGATCCTCGAGCAGCGCGCGCGGCTCGCCGCCCCCGAGCGGGGCCGCCATCAGCGTCCCGGCCTCCGCGTTCGTCCAGAAGACGACCTGCCGCTCCTCGTCGATCGCGAGGTCCCGCGGCGAGGCCTGCGCGGCGCCGAGGATCAGCGGCTCACCGCCGTCGCGCGGCGCGACCTTCACCTCGCCATCCTGCCTGGCCATGCCGGCCTCGTCGAAGGTGGTGCCGGAGATCCAGGTCACGCCGCCCGCGGTCACGCGCAGCGACACCGGGTGGACCTGCGCGACAGCGACAGGGATGGGCGCCGACGCGTCGGGACCGGTGTACTGACCCCCGCCCGACGCCGACCAGGGGCCGCACGTGGGCAGGTCCGTGCCCTTCTGGCGGCACAGGCCCTCGCCGGCGGGCGCGATCGCGATCCCCGCGAGCTTGCCCAGCTGCGCCCGCCTGCACACCTCGACGGGCAGACGGAGGACATTGCCCGCCTCGACCCGGAACCCCGCGTCGCTCTCGGCGTCGAGCGGCACGAAGCACGCGCTCTCGCCGCAGATGCCGCCTCCTTGCGTGAGGAGCGCGACGTTGACGTCGCCGCCCGGCGCGGCGGCCCGGCAGTCGGTGTCGTCGGCGGCGAACGCCTCGAGATCGACAGGCGCCGACGCGGCGGCGGCGAAGCAGCGGAGCGTGTCGAAGCAGAGCCCGTCGTTGTCGCCGTCCCCGCCGCCGAACACGGCCTCGGCCACGTACTCGGGCAGCGCGCGCGAGTCGATCTCGCGCGGCACGCACGAGCCAGCGACGCAGCTCTGGCCCTCGGGACAGCTGTTCTTCACGCGCACGTTGCCCTGCTCGTCGCGCAGCGCGTTCCCCGCGGCGTCGCGCTCGACCTCGGCCGAGCCGTCGCACAGGAACTGGATGGGCATGTGGAGCGTCGCGGTCCGGCCCTCCGGCACGGTGGTCACCACCTCGCGCAGCAGGCGCACCCCGTCCTTCCCGCCGCGGCTCGCGATGACGCGCACCCGGAGCGCCCGCGTCGGGTCGTCCGGGGAGAGGAAGCCGAGCGTGGCCGGCAGGCGGATCGAGCCCTCGCCCCCGAGCCGCTCGAACGTCTGGTCGTAGACGACCGAGCCGTCGAGCGTCGCCTCCACCCGGATCGTGTCGATGTCCTTCGGCAGCGACATGTCCGTCTGGAAGACGACCATGAGCTGCCCCTTCTCGCCGCCGCAGGCCGGGACCCCAGCCGCCGCCGCGAGGCCGAGGAAGCCCACCGCCGCGATCGAACCCACCCTCGTCCGCTTCATGCGCATCACCGTCTCCCTCCAAACCCGAGCGGGACCGTGCCGAGGCTGCCCTGCTCCGCAGGCGTCCCCGGCTCGAAGAGCAGGGCGCCCGCGACGAGCGCGCCGGCGAAGATCGCCGCGCCTCCGCCGATCCACAGCCACCTGCTCGCGCCGCCCCGCTCCGGAGCGCGCTCCAGCGAGACGTCGATGCGGCGGCGCTCCTCGTCGCGCACCAGGATCGAGACCTCGTGCGGCGTCATCCCGGGCGCGGTCACGCGCAGCGCGTGGGTCCCGCTCGGCACCGATCCCTCCCAGCGGCCCTTGCCCACCACCTTGCCGTCGAGCGCGATGAGGTCGTCGTCCCCCGCGGCGATCGCGAGCCGCCCCCGGTGCAACGCCCTGTCGAGCCGCGCCACGAGGGCGATGCTGCCGCCGCCCACCACCTTCTCCTGGCGGACGAAATCGACGAAGCCCGGCTTCGAGACGCGAATGCGGCGCTCGCCGATGTCGACCGGCACCGGCGCGGCGAGCGGCGTCGTGCCGACCGGCTCGTCGTCCACGAACACCGTCGCCCCCGGCTCGCTCGCCGTGATCTCGAGGTGGGACACGTACGCCCCGGCGGCCTGGATCAGGTCGGCGATGTCCTGCTTGTCGCGCGCCGACAGCGCGGCGCCCGCGTCGATCTCCATCCGGCGCAGCGTCGCGAGCATCTTCGCGTAGCGCCGCAGGTTCTTCTGGCAGAGCGCGACGTTCCAGAGCAGGCGGTGATCGCGCGACAGCTCGTAGGCGCGCTCGAAGCGCGCGAGCGCGCCCGCGTGGTCGCCGTCCTTGAACAGCGCGGTGCCCGCCCCGTGCTCGGCCCTGGCCATCCCGGTCAGCGACTCGGAGAGCGGCTTCTCGGCCGCGGCGGGCGCCGGCTGGGCCGACGCAGCGGGCGCGGCCGGGGCCGGCCGCGCCGGCGCAGCGGGCGCCGGTTGGGCCGCGGCGATGCCCGTCGCGAGCCCCACGCTGAGCGCGGCCGCGACGGCGCGCCACCCCTGGCCCAGGTGCTTCCCTCGCATCGAACCTCCTTGCTCTCGCGGAGACTCGCCTCGCAGGCCGAGCTCCGGTCACCGCGATGCTACCCGATGCGCGCCCCGCGCGAGCAACAACAGGAACGTCGTGGGCGAATCGTCTTTGCTCCGCCTGCGCTGACGAGGATACCATCCGGCGCCCATGAGAGGCCTCATCACGGTGGGCGCGGCGCTCGCGGGCGCGCTCCTCGGCATCGCCCTGGGCTCGTCGCCCGCGCGCGCAGAGGGGCCTGGCGCCGTCGCGCTGAGCCGGTTCGATCCGACCCCCGCGGGCGACCCGCTGTTCGCCGTGCCGTCGCCGTTCATCGGCGGGCACCTGGTCCCCCGCGGGCTCGTCATGCTCGATCACGCGGAGGACCCGCTCACGCTCTCCGGTGGCGCCGCGGCCGAGCGCGTGATCGTCGGCAGCCAGTCGCTCCTGCACGTCGGCGGCTCGCTCTCGCTCTGGGATCGGCTGCTCGTCTCGGCCTCGCTGCCGCTGGCGCTCGCGCAGAGCGGCGACGGCCCCGCCGCCGCGGCCGGCGTGGGCGCGCCCGACGCGCCGTCGTCCCCCGCGCTCGGCGACCTGCGCCTCGGCGTGCGCGTCCGGCTGCTCGGCGACGAGGGCGACGCGTTGCAGATCGGCACGAGCGCGGCCCTGCACCTGCCCACGGGCGCCTCGGACGCGTACGTCGGCGAGGGCGCGGTCCGCGTCACGCCGCAGCTCCTGCTCGGCGGCCGCGCCTCGCGCGTGGCGTGGAGCGTCGCGGGCGGCGCGGTGATGCGGAGCTCCGGGAACCCGTCGACGCTCGCCTACGGCGGCGGCGCGGCCGTGCTCCTCTGGGACGAGCGGCTGCAGATCGGCACGGAGCTGTACGCCGAGACGATGCTGCAGGGCGGCTCGCTGTCGCTCACCGGGAGCGAGCGCGTCGCCGTGGAGCGGACCACGAGCGCCGAGCTCCTGCTGAGCGCCCGGCTCCGCCCCCTCGCGGGCCTCGTGCTCGGGGCGGCCGCCGGTCCGGGGCTCGGGGAGGCGATCGGCACGCCGTCGTTCCGCGCGGTGGCGATGGTGGCCTGGGCTCCCCCCGCGCAGCCGCAGGGGGCGGCGGCGGACCCGGATCCGGACGCGGATGGCATCGCCGGCCCCGCTGATATGTGCCCGTACGCGCACGGGCCGGCCAGCGCGGAGGCGCGGCGAAATGGATGTCCGGTGGAGGACCGGGACGAGGACGGCGTCGCCGATCCGGACGATCGGTGCCCCGACGAGGCCGGCGGCGGGGACGGCGATCCGGCGCGGCGCGGCTGCCCCGCGGATCAGGACGGCGACGGCCTGCCCGACGCGCTCGACGCGTGCCCCGCGGAGAAGGGCGACGGAGCGGGCGGCGCGGCGCGCCCCGGCTGCCCCGCCGCGCCGAGCGAGCCCGCGGACCAGGACGGCGACGGCCTGCTCGACGACGCCGACGCGTGCCCCGCGGAGAAGGGCCCGGCGAGCGACGACCCGGCCGCGCGCGGCTGCCCGACGCGCGTTCGGGTGCAGGGCGCGCAGGTCGCGCTGCTGGAGCCGGTGCTGTTCCGCGTGCTGAAGAACGATCCGGCGCCGATCGACCCGAAGAGCGAGGCGGTGCTCGCCGAGGTGCGCGACGTGATCGCGCAGCACCCGGAGTGGGTGAAGCTCGAGGTGTCGGCGCACACGGACAGCTCGGGCAACGCCAGGTTCAACGAGACGCTCTCGACGGCGCGCGCGGAGGCGGTGCGCAGGTGGCTCGTCGACAAGGGGATCGCGGCCGAGCGGCTCGTCGCGAAGGGGTACGGGTCGAGCCGGCCGATCGCGGACGACAAGAGCGCGGCCGGGCGTGAGAAGAACCGGCGGATCGAGATCGTGGTCCTGGAGAAGAAGTAGGCATGCATCCGCGACGCGCGGCGCCGTGAGGGCGACGGGGCGCGGTCGGGCCGCGCGGCGCGGTCCGGAAGCAAGAGAGAGATGATGAAGCGAACCGTCATGGCCTCAGCGCTCGGCGTCACGCTGGCGATCGCGGCGGCGCCGCGGAGCGCGGCGGCGCAGTGCTCCTCCGCGGGGCCCCTCCAGGAGCTCATCGATGGCCTCGGCTTCCGGTGGGACGTCGGGACAGATGGGGTGATCAGCGACGGGAGCGCCGACGCCTTCGACACCGGCATACGGCTGCGCGTCGACGGCGTCAGCTTCCCTGCCTCGACGCGTGCGGCGGAGATGGACGGGCGGCAGCTCGTCCACGGGCCGACGCTCCTCGGCAACCTCGAGGTCACCCGGAAGGTGTACGTGCCCGCAGACGCAGGCTGGGCGCGCTTCCTGGAGATCCTCCACAACCCCACCGACGGCACGCTCGACGCCGTCGTGCGGATCGAGTCGAACGTCGGGGCCGACGACAGCACCACCATCACGCAAACGCAGAGCGGAGACCTGGAGTTCACGCCGGCCGATCGATGGCTCGCCACGGACGACGCCGACATGGCGGGAGATCCGAGCCTGCATTTCAACTTCCACGGGCCCTCCGCGGTGATCGCGCCGGTGCGCGTCGGGATGATCGTCTTCGACTGCGCGGGCATGCAGGGCCCCTTCGCCGAGTTCGTCCTGCCGCTTCCGCCCGGGGGGACGCGGGTCCTCATGCACTTCGGCGGGCAGCGCGCGAGCCGGGCCGATGCGCACGCGAGCGCGGCCTCCCTCGATGCCCTCCCCGAGGGGACGCTGCTCGGGATGACGGCGGCAGAGCGCGCCGTCGTCGTCAACTGGGACCTGGACCACGACAGCGACGGCGACGGGGCGGACGACGTCGAGGACAACTGTCCGGCGGCGCCGAACCCCGATCAGACCGACACCGACACCGATGGCCACGGCGACGCCTGCGATCCCGACGACGACGGCGACGGAGCGATCGACGACCGTGACAATTGCCCGCTCGTGCCCAACGCCGACCAATCGGACCTGGATGGCGACGGCGCGGGCGACGCCTGCGATCCTGACGACGACGGCGACGGCGTGCCCGACGCCGTCGACAACTGCCCGTCGGCGCCCAACGCGGGGCAGGAGAACAACCCCCGCGAGTCGCCGCCGGACGAGAGCGGGGACGCGTGCGACAGCGACGACGACAACGACGCGCTCGCGGATGAGGTCGATAACTGTCCCCTCGTCCCCAACCCCGATCAGGCCGACGAGGACGGGGACGATCGGGGCGACGCGTGCGATCTGAACGCCAGGGACATGGATGACGACGGCGTGGAGGACGGCGTCGACAACTGCCGCGCCGCCCCGAACCCCGACCAGGCCGATCTCGACGGCGACGGCGACGGCGACGTGTGCGACGACGACGACGACGGCGACGGGGCCCCGGACCGCACGGACAACTGCCCGGTGATCGCGAACCCGAGCCAGAACGACGACGACGACGACGGGGCGGGCGACCGCTGCGATGACGACGACGACGGCGACGGCGTGCCCGACGGCGACGACAACTGCCCGCTCCTGGCGAACAGCGCGCAGGAGGACACGAACGGCGACGGCGTGGGCGACGCGTGCGCCTGCGACGCGCCGCAGAGGCCCGATGGCGCGCCGTGCGACGACGGCGATCCCTGCACGCTGACCGACGCCTGCCAGGGCGGCGTCTGCAAGGGCGGCGATCCGCTGCAGTGCGCGCCCTCCGGCGACGTCTGCACCGCCGCGCAGTGCCACCCGCGGTACGGCGAGTGCGCCCTGTTCCCGAAAGAGGGCGCGCGCTGCCCCGGCGGCACCTGCGTGGCCGGCGGTTGCGTGCCCAACGACGCGGGCGCTGGGAGCGGCGGCACGGGCGGCGACGGCGCGGGCGGCGACGGCGGCGCGGGCGGCGACGGCGGCACCGGCGCAGGAGGC
Organism: Sorangium sp. So ce176; assembly: GCF_051519835.1. Taxonomy (NCBI): domain Bacteria; kingdom Pseudomonadati; phylum Myxococcota; order Polyangiales; family Polyangiaceae; genus Sorangium; species Sorangium sp. So ce176. The sequence goes on along the minus strand of NZ_CP150371.1, from coordinate 3,623,746 downwards.
GGCGGGGGCGCGGGCGGCGAGGAAGGCGGCGGGGGCGGCAGCGGTGATGTCGGCGGCGGCGGTCGTGGCGCTTCGCAGCCCGGCGACGGCGCGCCGCGGGCTCACGGCAACGGCTGCGGGCTCGCGGCGCGCGCGGAAGGGGCAGCGGCGCCCTCGGCCTTGTGGCTGCTCGCCGCGGTCGCGACGATCCTCGCCGGCCGTCGCCGGTGGCGAGGGGGAGACGCGCCCGCAGCCGTCAGGTAGCCCCCCTGGTCAGGGCTCCTTCGACCCCGACGCCGACCACGGCCCGCACGTCGGGAGCCCCGCGGTCTTCTGGGCGCACGCTGCCGTCGTCGGCGCCGTCAGCACGGCCGCGATCCTGTCCGCCATCCGCCCGCACACAGCTGGCGGCAGCGTTATCCGCCCGTCTTCCTCGACCCGGAAGCCGGCGTCGCTCCCGGCGTCGAGCGCCACCAGGCACCGCCTGTCGTCGCCCTCGCCGTCGTCGCAGATCCCGTCGCCCGCCGCCGTCTGCAGCGCCACGTTCAGCATGGCCCCGCGGTCGGCCGCGATGGAGCACGTCTCCGCGTCGACAGCCGCCGGCGCCCCGCCCGCGAAGCACTCGGTCACGTCGAAGCAGTCCCCGCTCCCGTCGCCGAGGCCGCCGCCGTAGACGTCCCTGGGCGCGTAGTCGGGCAGCGCGCTCGAGTCGATCTGGCTCGACACGCACGCCCCCGCGACGCACGTCTGCCCCTCCTCGCAGAGCGTGCTCACGACGTCGCCTGTCTCCTCGCTGCGCGCCGAGTCGTCGCAGAGGAAGTCGAGCGGCAGGGTCAGCAGCGCGACGCGATCCTTCGGGATCCTCGTGACCGCCTCGCGCAGGATGCGCACCGGGCCGAGCGCGTCGCCGACGCGGGCGCTGATCTTGATCCGGATCGATTCACCCCCGCCGTTCGCGGAGTAGAAGCCGATCGTCGCCGGCAACCGCGCGGCAGGATCGGCCTCGCCGAGCCGCTCGTAAGCCTGATCGAACTTGCGGGCGCCGCCCTCGAACACCTGCACCTGGAGGACGTCGAAGTCCTTCGGCAGCGCGAGATCCGTCGAGATGGCGATGACGATCTCGTCCTGCGCGGAGCAGCCCCCGCACGCGAGCGCCACGATCGCTGCGGGCCAGACGAGCCCGTACCGGCGGCCGCGCGTCATCGGCCACCCCCGAAGGGGATCGTGAACGAGGCGCCGCCCCGCGCGGACAGGGGGACCGAGCCGGGCGACGTGTTGCCGTTGACCGGCGGGTCCCCGCCCAGCACCCCGAAGCCCAGGAGGAGCGCGCCCGCGAGCACGACAACGCCGCCGCCGACCCAGATCCAGGTCTCGATGTTGCTCCCCTTGGGCTGCGGAAGCAGCGAGACCTCCACGCGACGCGTCTGGTTGTCGAGGATCATGACCTCGGACTGGTGCGACACCATGCCTGACGCCGTGACGCGGAGCGCATGCCCGCCGCTCGGCACCGGGCCCTCCCAGGTGCCGCGGCCGACCACGCGGCCATCGAGGGAGATGACGGCATCCGGCGGCGCCGCGATGACGAGCCGGCCCTCGTGGACCTCTCTCTCCAGCGTGGCCTTGACCGTGACCACGCCGCCGCCCGCCACCTGCTCGGTGACCTCGACGTCCTTGAAGCCCTTCTTGGTCACCCGGATCCTGCGGGTGCCGATGTCGAGCAGCACGGGCTCGCCCAGCGGCGTCTTGCCGACCTCCTCGCCGTCGACGAGGACGGTCGCGCCCGCCTCGCTCGCCTGGAGATCGAGGCGGCTCACATAGGCCTTCGTCGCCTCGATGAGCTCCGCGGCGTCCTTGCGGTCCTGCTCGGTGAGCTGCGGGCCCGCGTCGCGGAGGAGCAGCTCGATCGTCGCGAGCAGGCGCGTGTAGCGCTTCAGGTTCTTCTGGCAGAGCGCGATGTTCCAGAGCAACCGCGGGTCGCGGGAGAGCTCGTAGGCGCGCTCGAACTTGATGATCGCGTTGCGGTGGTCGCCGTCGTTGAAGAGGATCCGCGCGGCCTCGTACTCGGCCTTGGCCTCGCCCGAGAGCGTCTCGGACAGCGGCCGCTGGGCCGCAGGGGCGCTCGCGCCTGGCGCAGGTTGGGCTGCGGCTGGTGCGGGCTGAGCCGCAGCAGGCGCGGGGCCGATCAGCGTGACGCCGCCGAGCGCGAGCGCGGCGGCGATGTGGAAACGCCCGCGGCTCCACCGCGGGCGTCGTTCGTTTTCAGGCAAGCTCACTTGGGTGCTCTCTCGTTGAGCCGATCGAAGACGCTGGGATTCGCGTTCCCCTGCGGCGCGGCGGTCGTGGTCGACGGCGCCGCCGAGGGCGGAGCTGTCGCGGCCGGTCGAGCCGAAGCCGACCCCGCTGGGCCCGTCCGCCGGGGCGCCGTGGGGGCCGGCCGCGCGGTCGCCGGAGGCGCCGCCGATGCGGTCGCCGACGGAGACGGTGTCGGCGCGGTCGCCGTCTCCACCGGCGCCGCCAGGGTCGCGGCGGTCACGACCGGCGCGACAGGCGGAGCCGCTGTGGTGGGCGCGGACGGCTCGACAGAGGTGATCGCGGCCGTTGTCGGCGGGTCAGCCGCAGGGGCGGCCGGGTCGCCGCGGAACGTGAAGAAGCGCAAGACCCCGCCGAGCACCACCGCCGCGACCCCGACCCCGACGAGCGCGAGCACCAGGCTGCTCCGCTTGCGACCGGCGGACGCCGAGCCCGCGGCCGACCAGCCAGGCGCCGTGGCCGCCGGACCCGCCGTGTGGCCGGCCGTCGCGGCCGCCGCCATGCCGCCGGCCGTGGAGCCCGCGGGCGGCGCGACGCTGCCGCTCCCCCGCCACTGCGCCGTCGCCGCGGGGACGCTGCTCGCCCGCTCCTGCGCGGTCGGCCAGGGAGGGACGCTCATCCGCTCGCGCGCGGCGCTCGCCCGGTCGCGCCAGGCGACCGCGGGCACGAGCCCCAGCGTCCGCTCGATGCGCTCCAGCGAGGCCAGCGCGAGCGGAGGACCGAAATCCACGATGGCGCCAGCGAGCTCGGCGACGGACCTGAAGCGCTTCGTGACGTCCTTCTCGAGGCAGCGCAAGATCGCCGCCTCCAGGCCCGGCGGCAGGTCGCGCCGGAAGAGGCTCGGAGACGGCGGCGCCTCGGTGTTGATCATCAGGATGAGCTCGGACAGCGAGGTCGCGTCGAACGGGACGCGCGCCGTGAGCAGCTGGTAAAGGATGGCGCCGAGCGACCAGATGTCCGCGCGCGTGTCGACCGTGCGCGCCGAGCGCATCTGCTCTGGCGCCATGTAGAGCGGCGACCCGAGCACCATCGCCGTCTTCGTCAGCCCGAGCTCCGGCTCGGCCCCGGTCGCCGACGGCTCCGCCAGCGCCTTCGAGATGCCGAAGTCGAGCACCTTCACCATGCCGCTGCCGTCGGCCCCGCGCGCGAGGAACAGGTTCGCCGGCTTGAGATCGCGGTGGATGATGCCGGCCGCGTGCGCCTCGGCGATGGCCTCGCACGCCTCGAGCACGTAGCCCACGGCCTCCTCGAGCTCGAGCGGGCCGCGCTGCCGCAGGGTCTGCTGCAGATCGCTCCCGTCCAGGTACTCCATCACCATGAACGGCGCGCCGGTCTCGAGCGTGCCGACGTCGAGCACGCGCGCGACGTGCTCGCTCTTCAGGCGCACCGCCGCGCGCGCCTCGCGCACGAAGCGCTCCACCATCTCCGCGTTGGCGCCGGGGTGGAGCAGCTTGATGGCGACCCGCTGCTGGAGCTGCTCGTGCAAGGCGGCGACGACGACGCCCATGCCCCCCTGCCCGAGGATGCTCTCGACCCGGTATTTCCCCGACAGAATTTGACCTTCGGCTACCGGTGCGCTCACGGACGCTCCTGCGTTGGGGCTGCCTTCGGGCGCCGCCATCGCCACGTTGTCCAGGGGGCCACCTTATTCCATCCGGCGCTTGCGTCCAAGACCCGCCAGCCGGGCGCCGGGAAACCCGACGTGGCCAGGCGCGGCGGTGGAAGCGGAGGTGGACGGGGGCCGAAGCAGCGGACGGGCGGCTCATCCGTGGCGCTCCCCATCGCCTTCCGGGGCGACTACCCTACGCGCCATGCCCCGCATCGCCAACGTCGAGCGCAAGACGCGCGAGACCGACATCCGCATCGAGATCGATCTCGACGGCCAGGGCCGCTCGTCGATCAAGACACCGCTCCCCTTCCTCACGCACATGCTCGATCAGATCGCCCGCCACGGCCTGTTCGACCTCACGATCCACGCCGAGGGCGACGTGGAGATCGACGGCCACCACACGACCGAGGACTGCGGCATCACCCTGGGCACGGCCGTGCAGCAGGCGCTCGGCGACAAGGCGGGCATCGCGCGCTACGGCGAGGCGACGCTCCCCATGGACGAGGCGATGGCGCAGTGCGCGCTGGACCTCTCGGGCAGGCCGTACTTCGTCTGGCGCGTGCCGCTGCCCAAGGCGAAGCTCGGCACCTGGGACGTCGAGCTCGCCCCCGTGTTCTTCGAGGGCTTCGCGCGCGGCGTGGGCGCCAACCTCCACGTCCGCCTCATCGAGGGGGACAACCTGCACCACATCGTCGAGATCTGCTTCAAATCGTTCGCCAAGGCGCTGATGAAGGCGACCCGGATCGAGCCGCGCGTCGCCGGGATCCCGTCCACCAAGGGGAGCCTCTGACCATGCAAGCGATCGCCCTCGTCGACTTCGGGATGGGCAACCTGCGCTCCGTCGAGCGTGCGCTCCTCCAGGCCGCCGGAGAGGCCGGCGCGCCGTGCGCCGTGACGCGCACGGGCGATCCGGAGCTCATCGCGCGGGCGGACAAGGTGGTGGTGCCGGGCCAGGGCGCCTTCCGCGACTGCGCGGCCGCGCTGGCGACCGGGCTCGGCGACGCGCTGCGCGAGCAGATCCGAAAGGGCACGCCGTACCTCGGCATCTGCCTCGGCATGCAGGCGCTCCTCGACGCGAGCGAGGAGGCCGAAGGCGCGCGAGGGCTCGGCGTCTTCCCGGGTATCGTCAAGCGCCTCACCCCGGCGATGAACGGGGCCGAGGCCAGCGCGCCTGCGGGCGAGCCCTGGGCCGGGATCAAGATCCCCCACATGGGGTGGAACCGCATCGCGATCACCCGCGAGGTCCAGGGCCCGCTCCGCGCGTTCGGGGGCGAGAACCCGTTCGTCTACTTCGTCCACAGCTACCACGCCGTCCCTGACGATCCGACGCTGATCGCGGCGACGACGCAGCACGGCCCGCACCGGATCACCGCGGCGCTCGAGCGGGACAACGTGACAGCGACGCAGTTCCACCCCGAGAAGAGCCAGGAGACCGGCCTGCGCCTGCTCGTCCGGTTCCTCGGCGGGTGAGCCGCGACGCGGACGCCGGGTTCGGGGCGGAGCCCCGAGGGACCTAGTGCGAGCGCAGCAAGCGGTGGTGCGCGAGCTTGAGGTGCGCGGCGCGCGGCAGCTCGGGCGCGCGCGGGGCCAGGCCGCGCCGTGACGTGAGGCGCCCCCTGCGCGCCGCGAGCCCGCGCTCGGTCGGGCGCGGCGCGAGGGGGAGGTCGACGATGAACGCCGCGCCGCGGCCGAGCTCGCTCTGCACGCGGATCGCGCCGCCGTGCGCGCGCGCCGCGGCGTGCGCGATGTAGAGGCCGAGCCCCAGGCCGCCGAAGCGCTCCACCGGGACCGCGCGCTCGAAGGGCGCGAAGATGCGCTCCTGGTCCTCGCGCGCGATCCCCATGCCGTGGTCGCGCACGATGAGCCGCGCCCACAGCCGCGTCGCGCGCACCTCGACCGAGATCGGCTTGTCCTCGCCGAAGAGGATCGCGTTCTTGATCAGGTGGAAGGCCATGCGCTCGATCTGGGATCGATCCCACCGGCCGATCACCGCGCCGTCGACGGCGACAGCGATGGCGCCGCGCGCGGCCGGCCGGTGCGCGACAGCGGCCGCGACCGCCCCGCGGACGAGCGCGGCGAGGTCGACCCGCTCGCGGACCGGGGCGCGCTGGGGCGGCTCGGCGCGCCGCGCCTCGAACATGTCGTCGCACAGCCTGGCGAGCCGGCCGAGCTGACGGTCGAAGACGGCCAGCATCGCCGCCGCCCACGCCGGGGTCTTCTCGGGCTCGAGCTCGGTCATCCGCTTCGTGAGCTGGAGCTGGAGCAGCAGCGAGGTGAGCGGGGTCCTGATCTCGTGCGCGGCGAGCACGAGGAAGTCCTCCCGGAGCCGGGCGGCGTCGTCCCGGAACGAGAGGGCGGGGACGCGATCGTCGAGATCGTCGCAGAGCGCGGTCATGGCAGAGCCTGATGGCGGGGTTGAGGTGTGCCCCGCAATGAGCAGGATGCGTGCCGTCCCGGCGCCTTTGCCGAACGGCACTTCCGGCATGGAGAGGGCCGTTTCGGCCGAGCGGACGCGCGTCGCGGCGTCGCATCCTGCCATCGTCCCGCCCGCCAACTGCGCAAATCCCCGCTGTCGGCGGGCTCCTGTGCAGCGGGTCTCAGGGGGCGCCGGAGCGCCGCCAGGCCGCGGCGCAGGCGGGTCCGGGCGCGCCCTTGCTTGCGGGTCAGGGCTCGCGGACAAGCTTTGTGGTCATGCAACACCAGAGTGGAGAGCAACACCAGAGTGGAGAGCCAGGAGCCAGGGCTCAGGCCCGCGGGTCGATGGGTGAGCTGCGCGCGCTGCTCAGGGAGTTCGACACCGCCATGCTCGTCACGATGACCCCGGAGGGGCTGCTGCGAGGGCGGCCGATGGAGATGCAGGAGCCGGCCGAGCTGATGGATTGCGACCTCTGGTTCGTGACGCAGGAGGAGACGCCGAAGACCGGCGAGATCGCCCACGATCACCAGGTCGCGGTCTGCTGCTACAGGCCGCGGGATCGGGCATACATCTCGATCTCGGCGCGCGCGACGATCGACAGGAACGAGGAGAAGATCCGGAGCCTCTGGAAGCCGTCGTGGAAGGCGTGGTTGCCGGACGGGCCCGAGCACCCTCGCGCCGCCCTCCTGAAGCTGAGCGTCGAGCGCGCCGAGTACTGGGAGCCCGAGGGCGGGCGGCTCCGGATCCTGTACGAGAAGGCCAAGGCGCTCGTTCAGAGAAGGTCGGCGGACGAGAAGCTCAATCCGCCGAAGCACATCTGAGCGCCGCGCCGACCTGGCGCCCCGGGGCGCGGTGCCCCCTCCAGCAGCGGCCGAGCGACCGACGCGGCGAGCCCGCGCGTGAGAGGCCGCCCGAGCTAGCGCGACCGAGCCGCGCCGAAGATGCGCCCGATCGCATCGGTGAGCGAGTCGTCGTCGTTGCTGCCGACGACGAGCTCGGCCACCTGCTTGAGCGATTGCGGGCTGTGCCCCATCGCGATGGGATAACCGGACGCCTTCAGCAGGGGGATGTCGTTCTCGCCGTCGCCGGCCGCGACAATCTCCCGCGCGGACAGCCCTCGGGAGGCGGCGATGAACGCAAGCGCGCGCCCCTTGTCGATCTTGCTGCGCGTGATCTCGATATAATTCGGCTTCGAGCGCGCGACGGCGACATCGTCGTCGAGCGCCTCGAGCTCCTGGGCGAGCCATGCGCCTCCGGTCGCTTCGTCCGTTATCATCAGGATCTTGTCGGTGACGGGGCGGCTCGCGAAGCCTGCATCGACCGTGGGCGCGAAGCCGATGATGTGCTCCTCGACGCGGACGCGAACGTCGACGGCTTGAACGATCCAGTCGAAGCCCGCGTAGAGGTTCAGGCTGACGCGCTCGTCGCGCCCGTAGCGCGCCAGGAGGCGCTCGACGGTCGCCTCCGGCAGCGGCGAGCGGTCGAGGATCTCCCGGCCGGAGCCGATGACGATGGCCCCGTTCAGCGCCGACCATGGGCCTTCAAGCCCGAGGCCGCGGGCGATCTCCTCCACGGAGCGAGCGGGGCGCGAGCTGATCAGCGTCAGCAGGATCCCCTGCCGGCTCAACGCCGCGCACAGCGAGCGCATCTCCGCGGAGACCGAATGGTCGGATCGCAGCAGGGTCCCGTCCAGATCGAAGGCGACGCCGCGAAGTGTTCCCGAGATCATGCGCGCTCCCCTGTCCTGCCGCCCGCCTCTAGCACGACCGAGCCCGGGCGCGCGAAAGTCCGGGCGACCAGCGCGGAGCGCGCCGCACCGCGACAGCGAGGTCGGCGGCGACGCGCTCCCCCCGTCGCCACGGGACGCGCGCAGGTCGGCCAGATGGGCTGAAGAGGCAGCGCGGCAGAGCCGGCAGGGCGAGCGTCAGATCTTCTTCTTCTTCGGCTCGAACTCGGTGACCGTGTGGAGCGTCTGGGCGACCCTCTCGCCCCTCCGCGGCGGCGTGAGCCCTTCGCCATGCACCTCGGCGACGATCGCCGTGATGTTGTCGTCCCCGCCGCGACCGTTCGCGAGCGCGACGAGCCGCTCGCACGTGGCCTCGAGCGAGGGACCTTGCTCGACCACGGCGAGCATGTCCGCGGCCGAGAGCTTGTTGGAGAGCCCGTCCGAGCAGAGCAGCAGGCGATCGTCACGCCGCAGATCGAGCCGGGCGACGCTGGCCTTGACCTCCGGGTCCAGCCCCATCGCCTGTAGAAGCATGCTCCTCATCGGGTGGCGCTCCGCCTCCTCGGGCTGGATCATGCCCGCGTCGATGAGCGCTTGCACGAAGCTCTGATCGTGCGTGATCTGGAGAATTTGCCCGTTGCGGATCAGGTAGGCGCGCGAGTCGCCCACCTCGGCGACGTGCGCCTCCGTTCCGTGTACGCAGATCGCGGTGAGCGTCGCCCCCATCCCTTTGTGGCCCGGTTGCTGCGAGGCCTGCCACACCTCGCGGTTTGCTCGCTCCACGGCGAGGAGGGTCGCCTCATCCCAGTTGCCGCGCGCCGAGGCCATCGCGCGGCGCAGCGCCTCGACGACAAGGGCGCTCGCGACCTCGCCGGCGGCCGCGCCGCCCATGCCATCGGAGACGGCGAGCAAGACGGGATAGGACGCCTCGAAGGTGACCGCCTGGGCAGGCGGCGCTGTCTTGGCGACCGACGCGAGATGCGCGATGAGGAGCGTGTCCTCGTTGTTCTTACGAACACGGCCAACGTCGGTGATACCACAGGCCCTCACCGTGATGTCCTCAGCTCGCAGTGTCGTCGATGTCATGCATTCTCTCCTGTTTCCTTGCTTTCACCCAGGACCGGCGATCCCCCGGTCACCGAGCACGTAAGCATCCATACACACCCGCTGCTGAGAGCCTGCCCGTGCGCCCGTGAAGCGTCGATGCTCGTGTCGCTCCAGGTGTCGCGCGAACGCCGACGCGGGCGCGACAGGGGCGATCGACAAGGGGGCTCGCGCGCCGCCCCGATGGAGCGCCTCAGGGCGGCGAGCTCGTGGGTCGACGTCTCCTGGACTTCCTGATGTGCATAGGGAGGACGCGCAGAAACTGTCGCTTGATTCACACACACGGGCTGAAACGTTCGATCCGCCGTGGGTACGCTGCACATAGCGGCCATCGGTAGGTCGTCTGGTGCGGCGGCGGGCTACGTCAAGGAGGGCCTCGCGACGTGACGGGCGGCGGCGACGTGCCCCGCATCAAGGGGCCGTCGCGACCTGACCGACGCGGCGACTGGCGACGGCGGCTGGCGTCGGAGCGATGGATCCGGGGACCCGCGAGGCGGGTTCGGTGGCGGGCGCCGGGCAGGGGCCTGACCCGGGTCAGGGCGCAAGGGCGTCTGGTCTTCTTGGTGTAGGGCTCGGACGCCGTCGATCGCCGGCGACGTCCGTCAGGTCGTGTTCGTGATGGCGACGCCGGTCAGGTCGTGTCTCGGTCGACTCAAGGGATCGCTGCGGACGAGAACGGCATCGGGAAGATCTGCCCCGCTCTCCACGCCTCGGCGTGATCCGCATAGTGGGACGTGCGCGGATCCCCGCTCATGCCGGTGCTCATCACGCCCAGCGAGCCGTCGAGCGGCGAGAGGTTCCAGACCAGGCGCGTCGCGCTGAGCGAGTCCTGATCGAGGGCGCCGCGTACCCCGCCTCCCGCCTCGAAATCACCAGGCGGAAGATCCAGGTTGCCGACCTTCGCGAACCACCCGCCGATGTTCACCGTCCCCACATCGCCGGTCGCGGGGAATGTGCCGATATCGAAGCGCTCGTCCTCGCCCGCGAGCGGGTGGTTGTAGGTCAGCGTGTGAATCCCGCCCCAGGTCCACGCGCTCACGTCCGGTCCCAGCGCGTCGCGGAGCATCGCGTCCGCCTGGCCGAGCGCCGTGCGGATGGCCTGGTCGCGCAGGGCCCCCGGGTCGACGCCCGCGGTGGCGCCGAAGTACGGCGCGCGCGGGTTATCGAGCACGTCCATCAAGCCGCTGAGCTGGTTCGTGAGGAACACGCTGGGCGCGAAGAGCGCATACTCCTCGGGCCCGATCACGTCCCTCACCGTGTTGCGCAGCAGGATCAACGTGAGCATCTCGTAGACGGCCGCGCCCTGGCTGCTCGCCGCAGCGTTCCCGTCCCACTGCTCGAGCGCGGCCACCGCGGCGGCCGCGCTCGGATCGTCCGCCGGCAGGCCGACGCGCCCGAGCGCCGCCAGGTAGGTGTCGCGCAGCGGCAACCCGATCGTTGTCTGCGTGTCGAGCTGGATCGACGCCATGTCCTGCGGCGTGAGCGGCGCCGTCGCCGTCGTGAGCCGCGTCATGATCCGCTGGGCGCGCCACGGCATATCCCAGTAGTTGGCGAGGTGGACCGGGCGCCCCTTCGGCGCGTAGCTCCGCGGGACGATCCGGTGATTCGCCGTCACCAGGACATGCGACGGCGGATCGTAGACCGAGGGCAGCTCGGCGTTGGTCGCGTACCCGGTCCACTCGTGTCCGCCCGTCCCCGGCACCGGATAGAGCGCGTTGAGCGGGCTCTCGCGCTGCGGCGCGAGCCCTGAGTTCTGGTAGCCGATGTGGCCGTAGGGCCCGGTATAGTCCGCGAAGATGAAGTTCCACCCGATGCTCTGCTTCAGCGCCGCCGCCCTGAACTTCGTCCAGTTCGTCGCCTCCGGCATCTCGAAGTAGCCATCCACCTTCCACTCCGGCTGACCTGCGGTGGACTTCAGCGCGAGGGTGCCGATCGACTCCAGCCCATCGAGGCCATCATTGATGACGGGCCCGTGGGGCGTCGCGCGGAACGTCCGCTGCACGTCAGGCTGCCCCTTCACGCGGATCGTCTCCGCGCGCGTGGTGACCGGCCTCCACTGGCCGTTGATGAGCACCTCCTCGCCCCCTCCGCTCGCTCCGCGGAGCGTCTCCACGTACAGATCGACGCTGTCGAAGAGCGAATAGGTCGGCACCCAGGCGATGCTGTCGGTGTGGCCGCTGATGAACCCGGGGAACCCGGGCACCATCCAGCCCGCCACGTTGTACTGCCCGTGCACCTTGAGCTGCGCCACGTAGACGGCGGACGGGGTCGAGTGAGGGAAGTGCGGATCGGTCGCCAGGAGCGGCTTGCCGGTCGAGGTGAGGCGCCCGTCGACCGCCCACGCGTTGCTGGCCCGCCCGCCAGCAGGCGCCATGCGCCGGAGCCGCTCCGCGAGCTCGCGCGAGCCCTCCAGGCAAGGCGGCGGTGGCGGGTTGACGATGGTGGCCGACGGCGCGCTCGGACCGGGCGGCACGAGGAACTGCGAGACCGGCTTCAGGTTGCCCTGCGCGTCAAACATCGACACATCGTCCGGGGCCTCCTTGATCAGCGTCGTCGAGACCTCCGTCCCTGCGATGGTCGCCACCGACGCGCGCTCGAGCTTGGTGAACCACGTCAGGGTGTCGAACGTGACGCCCACGTAGATGTAGGCGAGGACGCTGTCCTGAGGCGTCCACGGATCGGGCTGATAACCGAGGGTCTGGAACTCGAGGGGCAAGCCGCTGCTCGAGGCCTTCGCTCTGGAGATGTACTGGTTCACGCCCGAGGCGCAGCCCTGCAGGGCCTGCTTGGTGCGCGCGGCCGCCGCTGCGTAGCGCGCCGCCGCGAACGCGGGCAGGTTCTGCGCGCGCGCGAGGAGGTCCTGATTGAGGAAGGTGTCGGCCTCTCCGGGACCGTAGATCTCCGCGAGGCGGCCCTGAGCGCTGCGGCGCAGCACGTCCATCTGAAAGAGCCGATCCTGCGCCATCGCGTAGCACAGGCCGGCGTAGCCCGTCTTCTCGTCCCACGCGGTCACGTGGGACATCCCCTGGTTGTCGACACGGATGTACGCAACGCCCAGCTCATCGATCGCAACGGCGGTTTGCTCTTCCATCATCTCGCCATCGTGGGCGACGCTGCACGCAGCAGCAGACAACAGGAATGCCACGCCGGTCATTCGCCTGATCATACCGCTCTCCTTCTGCTGGCCTTCTCGCAAGGGCCGCAATTTACAGTTCACCTGCACCACGCTCGCCCTGTGCCGCTGAGCCCTCTCCGAAGCGCATGCGCGGAGGGTGGCCAACAACGCAGTATCCTGCCCCGCACGCACACGACCGCGGTCGAAGCGGCTCCTGAGAGGCAATGCACAAGACGAACGGGCGAGCCTCCTACGTCGCCTTCATACATTCGAGATAAGCGGATAGGAACTAGCCAATTCGATCAGAAAGTCAAGCTCCTCTTGATATCCAGTTCTGATCCCGTCCTGATCCCGCGCTGGTCCCGCCCTGGTCTCGCCCTGGTCTCGCCCCCGTCCCCCTTCTGATCATGCCATGGGTACAGCTGGGCTGTATACCGCCGCTCATGGACACCGTCTAAAGCGATCTAAGGTCCAGGTTGCGGATGTACTACTCGCAAAACCTGCAATCTAGCACTCGTCTGGTAGGCGCGCCATGCTGGAACTGAGCTCTTCCGGACAGACGCCCGCACCGATCGAGGCGCTTGCACACGGCACGTCCCGTGCCCGTTACACACGGCACGTCCCGTGCCCGGCACGTGGAGCAATGTGGTTCCCGCCGCAGGCAGGTCGTCCGCGGCATCACCCGAAGCAAGGAAGCGTCGCCGATCCGCGAGGTCAATCCATCAGAAGGCGTTTGCTCGCCGGGTCCTCTGGCACGCCCCGTTGGCACGCCTGGCACGCCTGGCACGACGCTGAGAACCTGCTCTCGCCCATCAGGGCTCTCGAGGTGACGGCGAGGACATCATAGGCTCCGGAAGGAATCACATCGAGGACATCGCCGCGACACGCAGCTACGGCGGGAGCGCAGCGGAGCGACCGACATGGCCTGACCGGCCATGTGCTCGGTGCCCGCGCTGCAGAGGAGGGAAGTCCCGTGCCAGGGGCGCGGGCCGGATGACGACGTGCCTTGACGAGGGCTCTATCGATGCTCGCGCGCGGCACGTTCATCCGCGGGCCGCGCCTCGTCGTCGAGCGCCTCGCAGATCTCGGTGAAGCTGTCGAAAGGCGTGCGCGGCACCCCGTCGCGGGCGCAGAGCGCGTCGAGCGCGCTGTCCCGCACAGCGAACACGCGGTCGCAGCGCCGCGCGGCGGGATAGTCGAGGCGACCGTCGCCGATGTAGACCGTGGCGGTCTCGCCCGTCGCCGCCTTCAGCTGCTCGATCACGCGGACCTTGAAGTCGTCCCCGGGACCGAGCGGCACCGCCTCGGGCAACGTGACCCGCCAGCGCCCGTCGAAGACGGCATCGAAGCAGGAGAACGCCGTGCCGGGCGGCAGAAATTCGCGGATGTAGAACGGTAGCCCGTGGCTGACGGCGTGGAAGACCCACCCCCGGCGGGCGCAGAGCGCCAGCAAGTCCTCGAAGCCGGGCCGCAGCGCGGCGTGGGGGCGCAGCTCCTCCAGCAGCTCCGCTGCCGAGCGTTCGACATCGGCGTAGCCGCGCTGGAGGAGCCCCAGCGGCGTGAGCTGGCCGTCAGCGACAGGCGTGAGCAGCGCCTGCCGCCAGTCATAACGGAGGTGAGCGTCCCAGACCCGGTTCGTCAGGTCCGCGAGGGTGATCGTTCCGTCGAAGTCACTGAGGATGAGCACGGCGCTGATTCTGCACGTCCGGACACTGGGCGCCACCGCGCGGGCGCCCGTTCGTGTCGCCCTCACCCGGTCGAACCTGACCGAGGCTGGGCGCCCGCGGCGCACGCCGGGCGCGGCCGCGGCCGCGGCCACGCGCCGTCAGGTCGTGACGATCAAACAGCGATCGAGCGGGTCGATCGCGCCGCAACAGGCACTGGCGATCAGACCGCGACGGGGAACGGATTCCGTTCGGCGAACCCGGTCTGATGAAAGTAGGGGTACGCCAGCCTCGTCTTGCTCGCCGCGTCGAGCTTCGCGACCTGCTCGGCCGTCAGGTTCCACCCGACCGCGCCAAGGTTCTGTCGAAGCTGCTCCTCGTTCCGGGCGCCGATGATGACGTTCGCGACGCTCGGCCGCTGCAAGAGCCAGTTGATCGCGATCTGCGGGACGGTCTTGCCCGTCTCCTTCGCCACCTCGTCGAGCGCGTCGACCACGCGATAGAGATACTCGTCATCCACCTGCGGACCGCCGTCGACAGCCAGCTTGTTCCGGAGCCGGCTGACCTCCGGCAGCGGCTGCCCGCGCCGGATCTTCCCGGTCAGCCGCCCCCAGCCCAGCGGGCTCCAGACCACCGCGCCGACCTTCTGATCGAGCGCCAGCGGCATCAGCTCCCACTCGTAGTCGCGCCCGATCAGCGAATAGTACGCCTGATGGGCCACGTAGCGAGAGAGACCGTACTTCTCCGAGATCGCCAGCGACTTCATCAGGTGCCAGCCGGAGAAGTTCGAGCAGCCGAGATACCGAATCTTCCCAGCTCGCACGAGATCGTTCAGCGTGCCGAGCGTCTCCTCGATCGACGTGAGCGCGTCGAAGCCGTGGAGCTGGAAGAGATCGATGTAATCCGTCTGGAGCCGGCGCAAGCATCCCTCGACCGACCTCACCAGATGATGTCGCGAGGAACCGACGTCGTTCGGGCCCGCGCCCATCCGGAAGGTCGCCTTCGTGGAGATGATGACCTGATCCCGCCGGCCCTTGATCGCCTGGCCGAGGATCTCCTCCGCCAGCCCGTCAGAGTAGATATCGGCCGAGTCGAACATGTTCAGCCCGGCCTCGAGCGAGATGTCGACGAGCCGGCTCGCCTCGGCCACGTCGCTCGCGCCCCACCCCTTGAAGAACTCGTTGCCTCCGCCGAACGTCCCCGTCCCGAGGCTCAGCACGGGAACCTTGAACCCTGAACCGCCAAGCAACCTGAACTCCATGGATCTCCTCCGCGCAGACTGGGCGTAACCTCTGGACGCAGGGGAGAGGAATGCCAGACCTCAGATTCTTGCTCCCTTGCCGCGATCGAGGACGGTAGGAACTCCAATGCGATACGAAAGTCAAGCACCTCATCTGGTGGCACACTCGGTTTTCAGCGGTGCCGGAACGCACGAGGCACCTTGGATCTCGCGCGTGTCGGTGAATGTGGGAGATCGGCGATAATGTGATCGCTGTGACCGCGCGCTGCGTGGGTCCGCGCAGCAGGTCGTCATGGCGTCTTCAGGGCGGCGCTCCTCGAAGGACGCGTGTTCGCCTCATCGGACCATCAGCCCGCGCGTCCGTGCGTCGTGCGACGCGCGCGGGTCGCCCTGGGTCGACGCGCCGTCCAGCACACGTGTCCTCGCGCCGGAGGGGCGCGGCGCGCGTCACAGGCCTATATCGCACCGGAAGGCGCGCAGGGCCTCCGCGATCGCCGAGCAGCGGAGGCGCTCGTCACGGGGCATCTGCCCCAGCGTCCGCGTGTGCCCGGCGGGGACGAACATCGGCTCCCAGTCCGCGCCGCACTCGCCCCGCCGCTCGCAGGCGATCTCGCCAGGGACGGTGCCCGTGTAGACGCGGAGCGTCCGGCCGTCGCAATAACACACCTTCTGCACGACGCGCGCGGCGCGCGAGAGCCCCGGGGGGATGAGAGAACAGATCCTGTCTTGCAGCCGCTCCCAGAACGGCTTCACGAGCGGGCCGGGAAAGCCGTTGAGGTGCTCGATGAAGAGCCCGCCGTGCTCCACGAACAGCGGCACGAGCGCCACGCGGTAAGCAGCGATGGCCTTCTCCCGTACAACCGTGTCGAGGTCCGAGGAGAGGACCTCGGGCACGTCGAGGAGCAACAGACGCAGCGGCGTCGGGCCGTCCTGCCACGCGTGGACCATGTCCTCGAGCTTTCTCTCGCTGGATGAGACGAAATAGACCATCGCCATCGCCCTCATCCGTCCAGCGCGTCGAGCAGATCCACGACGCTCTTCGTCTTGTCGTTGGGGTCGAGCTCGATCACGTCGATGTGCCAGTCCTCGAGCAGCGCGGGCTGGACGAGCCCGGCGCCGAAGGTCGCCCAGTAGCCACGGCGCTTCGGCGCTCGCTTGGCGCCAGGAGAGCTGCCCTCGATGCGCATCTGCTCCATGCGGTACCAGATGTACCGGATGTCCACGTCGCTGAAGCTGTAGCCGAGGAAGAGGAAGCTGTTGCTGAGCAGATCCGCCCGCAGGCGCTGGTCGGGCGCCGCCTCCAGCCGGAGGCGGCTGAAGTACTGGGACTCGGTCAGCACCACCGTCTCCGGCCAGTCGAGATCGCCATGAAACTTGATGACCTGGCACACGCCCTGGGCCGGGCACCGCGCGAAATCGTCGAACTTGGAGAGGGCGACGACCGGCTTGCCCGCGTCGCGCAGCGCCTCCTCGATGTGGTGCTCGAAGTTCGTCGTGTAGATCGTCGTGAAGTCGCGGCGCGCCAGCGCCTTGTGCTGGCACGAGCTCCTCCGGCGCTCGTCGACCTCGCGCGCGTGGAAACGCGCGCGCATCTCGGCGATGAAGCTGTCGACGCCACCCTCGCACTCCCGGGCGAAGAAGCCGGCGAGCTGCGGGGGGAGGCCGTGCAGCTCGAAGAGCGCGGGCTCGAAGCCGAGCGCCGCTCCCATCCACCCCATCAGCTCCTTCCACATCGGCAGCTGGAGCGGGGCAGAGAAGCCTGCGCCAAGAAAAGGGATGAGGCGGCCGTCCCGGTACGCCTGCCGGAGCGGGCGCGCCGCTTGCTCGAGCGTCAGCACAGCCATCGTCGGCGAGCGATGGTATCCGCCCGTCGACGCCGCGCAACCAGCGCCTGCCCGGCCAGGTGCCGCCCGACGCGGCCGGCCCGCTGCCACGGCAGCGATCGGCCCGACGCGCCGGGACAGCAGCGGCAGAGATCGGCCGCGCGAGCGAGCGCGTGGCCGCCCTCCTCGCGGATCTTCGTCGCGACGGCGTCTGGGCTCGGTGCGCGACCACGGCGCGCGCTGCCTCGCGCCCGAGGCGCGGGAGCCCCCGGCCGCGCTCCATCCCGCTACGCGCGGGAGAGATCGGCCCTGCCGAGGCTGGCCAGGCTGGCGATCACCTCGATGAGCGTGGCGGGATCGACAGGCTTGGCGATGTGGACCTGGTAGCCCTCCGAGAGCGTCTGCTCGCGCGCGCCCTGGCCGGCGTGGGCGGTCAGCGCGACCGCGGGTGTCTTGCCGCCACGCTCGGCGGGCAGCGCGCGGACACGGCGGATCAACGCGTGACCGTCCTCGTCGGGCAGACCGATGTCGCTCACGATGACGTCCGGTCGCCACGGCTCGACCAGCTCGAAGCCCTCCCGCGCGACCCCCGCCACGCGGACCTCGGCGCCCGCCCCTGCGAGGAGGCGCGTCATCAGCTCCCGCATGTCGGGCTCGTCGTCGATCACCACGACGCGCATGCCGGCCAGGGCCCGCGCGGGGGCCTCCTCGTCGCCCCGCCTCGCGCCGGCGGTGCCCGGCGCAGCATGCTGCTCGACCGCCGGAACGAGGGGGAGATCGACAGTGAACGTCGCGCCCCGCCCCGGCCCGTCGCTCTCGCCGCGAACCGTGCCGCCGTGCAGCTCCACGAGGTGCCGCACGATGGAGAGCCCGAGCCCGAGCCCGCCGCGCTCGCGCCGGACCGAGCTGTCCGCCTGGCGGAACCGCTCGAACACGTGCGGCAGAAACTCCGCGCTGATCCCCTCCCCGGTGTCGCTGACGCGGATGCGCGCCACGCCGCCTACCTCCTCGAGCGACACGGCGACGCGCCCGCCGGACGGCGTGAATTTGATGGCGTTGCTCAGCAGGTTCCAGACGACTTGCTGCAAGCGACCGCCGTCGCCCCAGGCCCTCCCGCTCGTCGGGCTCGATGACATCGAGACGCTGACGCCCTTGGCCTCGGCGGCCAGCTTCAGCGTGTCGAGCGCGGCGCGGAGGACCGAGACGAGGCAGACCGGACGCGCCTTCAACGTCATCTTGCCGGTGACGATGGCGGAGACGTCGAGCAGATCCTCAATGATCTGCAGCTCGGCCCAGCCATTGCGCTCGATGGACTCGCAGCCGCGCCGCAGGGTGGCCGCGTCCACGACGCCGTTGCGCAGGAGCTGCGCCCAGCCGACGATCGAGGTGAGCGGCGTGCGCAGCTCGTGGCTGAGCGTGGCGAGGAACTCGTCCTTCAGGCGATCAGCGGCCTCGGCCTTCTCGCGCGCGGCCTGCTCGCGGGCGAGGAGCGCCTCCCGCTCCTCCTCCGCGCGCTTGCGCTCGGTGATGTCGGTCGATATCCCGCAGACAGCGTACGGGCGGCCAGCGGCGTCGTACAGCGGGCACTTGACCGAGATGTACGTGTGCAGGCCGTCATCCTGCATCACGTGCTCCTCGGCCTGGTGCGGCGTCCGGGCCTCCAGCACCCGCCGATCGAGGGCGCGGAACGCGTCGGCTTGCGCGCGGGGGAACAGATCGTGATCGGCCCTGCCGAGGACCGACGCCTCGGTCACATGAAGGAGCCTCTCGCAATGGCGGTTGATCAGCAGATACCGCCCCTCCGCGTCCTTCACGTAGACGATGGCCGTCGAGTTGTCGATGACGGCCCGGAGGAGCTCCTGGCTCTCCCGCAAGGCCACGAGGGCCCGCTTGCGCTCGGCGACCTCCTCCTGGAGCGTGGCATTCGCGGCGGCGAGCTCGTTCGTGCGCTCCGCGACCCGCTGCTCCAGGGCGTCACGGGCGAGCCTCAGCGCGGCCTCGAACTGCTCGCGCATGGTGATCTCGCGCTGGAGCTGCGCGTTCTGCGCCTCGATCTTCCCGCGCATCGCGTGCATGGCGAGGTGCGTCTTGACGCGCGCGGCGAGCTCGTCGAGCTGGAACGGCTTGGTGACGTAGTCGACGCCGCCGGCCTCGAAGCCGGCGACCTTGTCGGCGGTCTCCGCCAGGGCGGTCATGAAGATCACGGGGATCTCTCGGGTGCTCGCGCGCGCCTTCAGGCGCCGGCACGTCTCCAGGCCGTCCAGCCCGGGCATCAGCACGACGTCGAGCAGGATCAGATCCGGCCGCAGGAGCTCCGCCCGCTCCAGGGCCTCCTCGCCGTCCTGCGCGATCGCGACCTCGAACCCCTGGTCTTCCAGGTGAGCGATGGCGACCGCGAGGTTGGCGGGCACGTCATCGACGATCAGGATGGTGTCCGATCGACCGCTCGCCGATCCGGTCATGCCCATGGGCTCGGCCCGCCATGAGCCGAAGGCTCCGCCGCCGCGCGCTGTCGACAGTGCGGAGTGCATGCCCTTCCGGCTCGCGCTCCTCGGCCCCGCGCGGCGAGGCGAGCGCGTCGCGCATCGGGCTCATCCGCTCCGTCGTGCCCCGCTTGCCTCACGTCCGCTCGCTGCTCCTGGCCACGTCGAAATCGAGCCCGGTGCGACTTTACCAGCACCCCTCCGTGCTGCGCCACGCCGTTCGCCACCTGCGCCCCGTCCCCTCGCGCCGCGCGCCCAGAAGAACCGCTGGAGGCTCCCGGAGCAAGGCAAAAACCGCGGAGTCCGCTCGGTGGCGCGGGGCCCGGGGTCGCCCGGCATGGGCGGAGGTGCCTAGAACAGAGGACCCAGCGAAGGTCACGGCGGCGGGACCACGGCCGGCTCTCGCGGTGGCTCGCGACTGGCCACGATCGATCACGTGTCGTTCTGTTCCGGTGAGGCGGAGTCGAGCGACGATCGCGGCCAGAGCTCGACACGAGGAGCGTGGGAGTCGCGGCGCTCGTCTCGAGACCGCACCCACGGCGGCGGAGCGGCATGACGCGGCGGCCGGCGGCGGCGAGCAGCGGCAATCTTCAGGGTCGGGCCCCTCCAGGAGCGCTCCCCGACGGGCGAATACGCCGGCGCCGGGCTGCTGTGCGCGGTGAGCGCGATGTCCGGGCGGCCGAGGCGCGCGCCGGCAGGGAGGGGCGCGGCATGCAGGGCCCCGCCGGTCCTGGATCCTTGACGCGACCGCCGCCGCGCGCGACCCTCCCGCCGTGTCGGCCACGCTCGCGGACGGAACAGTCTTTGCGCACCGCTATCGCGTCGTGCGCCTCCTCGCCCTCGGCGCGATGGGGTCCGTCTACGAGGCGGTGCACATCGAGACGAACCGCCGCCGGGCGCTCAAGGTGATGCACGCGTACCTCTTCCAGAGCGAGGAGATGCGCAGCCGCTTCAAGCGCGAGGCGCAGATCACGGCCGACATCGAGAGCGAGTACATCGTCGACGTCTTCGACGCCGGCATCGACGAGGCGACCGGGATGCCGTTCCTCGTCATGGAGCTGCTGCGCGGCGAGGAGCTCGGCAAGCGCCTGAAGCGCCTCGGCAGGCTGCCGCCCGGCGAGGTCGCGACGATCCTCCAGCAGACAGCGTCGGCCCTCGACCGGACCCACGCCGCATCCATCGTCCACCGGGACCTGAAGCCCGAGAACCTGTTCGTGACGCAGCGGGACGACGGGACGCCCCGCATGAAGATCCTCGACTTCGGCGTGGCGAAGCTGCTCGCCGAGGGCGGCACCGCGGCCGGCGTGACGCGCAGCCTCGGGACGCCCATCTACATGGCGCCCGAGCAGTTCCGGGTCGACACGAAGCTCACCAGCGCCGTGGACATCTACGCGCTCGGGATGATCGCGTACACGCTGCTCGTCGGGACGCCGTACTGGAGCCCGGAGGCGCTCAGCGCGGGCGACGTGATCGCGTTCGCGCTCGTGGTCGTCCACGGGCCGCAGGAGGCCCCGATGAAGCGGGCGATGGCGAACCGCGTGGTGCTGCCGCCGAGCTTCGACGCGTGGTTCGCCCGCGCCACGGCCGTCGATCCTGCGGCGCGGTTCCGCACCGCGAGCGAGGCGGCGCAGGCGCTCGCCGACGTGCTCGGCGTCGCCACGCCGAGCAGCGGGCCGGCGCCCCACGCGAGCGCGCCGCCCTGGTCGCTGGGGAGCTCCCCCACGTCGGTGCTCGCGACGCCGATGCCGACGACGGCCGCGCTGGGGACGCACGGGACGGCGGCGCCCGCGATGATGACGCCCGCGAGCGCGGCGCAGGCGACGACGCCGCCCGCGATGACCACGGCGCCCGCGATGCTGGCGCCCTCGATGACGGGCGTCGCGCCGATGGGCCCGCCGGATCACCCGTCTCGCGCGGCGGGGGCGCCCCTCGCGGCGACCATGATGGAGACCTCGGTGACCTCCGTCACGGGGGGGGCGCTCGTGCCGGTGAGGCCGAGCTGGACGCCGGTCGTCGCCGCAGCGGTCGTCCTGGGCCTCGGGGTGCTCGGCATGGGGAGCTGGCTCCTGCTCCGTGCCGGGGGCGAGCCCGAGGCGGCCGTGGCTGCATCGCCGGACGACGCGGCGCCGGACGCCGGCGCGGCCAGCGCCACGGTCACCCCCGCGCCGAGCGCGCCCCCGCAGCCGGCGGAGCCCTCGACGGCGGCCCCCGACGCGGCGCCGGCGCCCGCGCCCGTCGCGGAGCCCGCCCTGCCCGCGCCCAGCGCGAGCGCCAGCGCGGGGCCGACCGCGCGCGCGACAGCGAGCGCGCCCCCGAGGGCCGCGCCGAAGCCGCCCCCGAGCGAGCGACGGCCCCCGCCGCCTCGCCCGAAAGTTCCCTTGCTCGGGCGGGATTGAGGTCCGATGTCCGCCGCGACGTCGGCTCGACGCTCGAGCACGCCGGTTGACCCTTCGCCCTGTGGGTGCGCCAGAACATGACACGTTGCCTGCGCCGGATCGCTCCTCTCGCCCTCGCCCTCTGCCACCTCGCCGCCGCGACGCCCGCCGCGGCGCAGGAGAGCGCGGCGGCGGAGGCCCTCTTCGACCGAGGCCTCGCCGACATGGAGGCTGGCAAGTACGAGACCGGCTGCGCGTCCATCGCCGAGAGCCATCGGATCGAGCCGAAGCCGGGGGCGCTCTTCACGCTCGCGATCTGCGAGTCGAGGTGGGGCCGCGTCGCGAGCGCGTTCACGCGCTTCGGGGACTACCTGGCCCTGTACGAGCAGATGACGCCGGACCAGAAGAGCCGGCAAGGCGAGCGCGCGAAGGTGGCCAGGAAGGAGCGCGATCGGCTGGGCCCGCTCGTGCCGGAGCTGTCGCTGTCCCTCCCGCCGGGAGCGCCCGCAGGGACGGTGGTGAAGCGCGACGGCCGCGCGGTGGACGGCGCCCTGCTCGGCAAGGGCGTGCCGGTGGAGCCGGGCGAGCACGTCGTGTCGACGCAGGCGCCGGGAGGGCCCGTCTGGGAGACGCGGATCCAGCTCGCCGAGGGCGAGAAGAAGCGCGTGGCGCTGCAGGTGAACGGCGCCTCGACGGCGGCGCCGTCCGGCGGCATCTCGGGGCGGCGAACGGCCGCCTTCGTGGCGGGCGGCGTGGGCGTGGCGGGGCTCGTGCTCGGCGGGGTGACGGGCGCGCTCACGCTCGGCAAGAAGAGCGTCGTCGAGGAGCACTGCGGCAGCGCGATCGGCGTGAGCGACGAGACGGCGTGCGATCAGACGGGGATCGACGCGGCGGAGAGCGCGAGCACAACGGGGCTCGTCAGCACGATCGGCTTCGGGCTGGGGCTGGCCGGGCTCGGGGCGGCGGCGGTGCTCTTCCTGACCGAGCCGAAGCAGGGCGAGGAGGCCGCCGCCGCGACGTCAAGGCGGATCCGCGCCCGCGTGCTCGCGGCAGGGCCGGACGGCGTGGTGATCGGCGCGCGCGGGGCGTGGTGACGCCGCGGCGCGGCGGCGGGGCGGCGCGGCGAGCGCCGCCCGCCCTCGCCGCCTCTACCCGCGGGCGCAGAGGCGCGCTAGACCCGCCGCGTGCAGCTCATCCCCGCCATCGATCTCCTCGGAGGCCAGGCCGTGCGCCTCCACCAGGGACGCTACGATCAGGTCACCGTCTACGACCAGGACCCCGCGGCGCTCGCCGCCCGCCTCCGCCGCGCCTGCGATCGGCTCCACGTGGTCGATCTTGAAGGGGCCCGGGCCGGCATGCCCGTGCAAGCCGACGCGGTCCGCGCGATCATCGCGGCGTTCGGCGTGAACGGCGGCAGCGTGCAGGTGGGCGGCGGCATCCGCTCCGCCGCCGCGGCCGAGAGCTACCTCGCGCTCGGCGCCGACCGCATCGTGCTCGGGACCGCCGCGGTGAACGATCCGGCGCTCGTGCGCGATCTCGCCGGCCGCTTCCCGGGGCGCGTCGTGGTCGCCGTCGACGCGAAGGACGGGCGCGTGGCCGTGCAGGGCTGGGAGCAGGTCTCCTCGGTCACGGCGCTCGACGTCGCCCGCGCGCTCGCCGGCTCCCCGATCGCCGCGCTCCTCTACACCGACGTCTCCCGCGACGGAACGCAGGTCGGGCCGAACCTGGAGGCAACGCGTGAGCTCGCCGGCTCATGCGGCTTCCCCGTGCTGGCCTCCGGCGGCGTCGGCTCGCTCGCCCACCTCCGGGCGCTCGCGCAGCTCCCCGGCGTCAGCGGCGTGATCGTGGGCCGCGCGCTCTACGAGGGGGCGTTCACGATCGCCGAAGCGATCGAGGCGGCGAGCGCCTGACGGCGCGTGTGCGTTTTCGTGTACGATCCACCCGACGATGCCCGAGCGCGACGATCCCCGGCCTTCCACCCGCGAAGTCGCAGCGGAGGAGTTCCTGTTCCACCTGCACCGGGGCAGCGAGCTCCTGCAGGACAACCGGGTCCACGCCGCGAAGGCGGAGCTCGAGCGCGCCCTCTCGCTCCAGCCGAGCGATCCCAAGGGGCAGGATCTCCTCGGCATCGTCTACTTCCGGCTCGGGCTCTACCCGCGCGCGATCGCGATCTATGAGCGGCTGATCCAGGCCCACCCGGAGGCTGTCGAGCCGCGCATCAACCTCGCGCTCTCGTACCTCAAGACCGGGCAACCGGCGCAGGCGCGGTCCGAGCTGGAGAAGGCGCTCGAGCAGAACCCGAAGCACCAGCGCGCCTGGGGCTACCTGGGGCTCGCGTTCCAGCGCATGGGCGACTACGAGCGCGCGAGCCACGCGTTCGCGGCGGGCGGCCACGACGCGATGGCGCGCCGCCTCCTCGACATGACGGGGGGCAGCACGGGCAGGTACCCGATCGAGCCGCCCGACACCGAGGATCAGCCGCCGGTCGAGGCCAAGGCCGAGGCGCGAGCCGAGGTGCAGCGCGCCGCGGGCGAGGCGGTGCAGGCGCTCGATCGCGCCGGCGCGGGCTTTAGGCACGACTCGGATCTGCCGCGCATCCCGTCCGGGACCTGGTCGGCGATCGAGCCTGGCCGCGAGACGATGGCGACCATCCCGGCGCCGCCGTCGGTCCGGAGCCTCGGGGCGGACGGCCGCACGGGAGCCGCGGCGGGCGTGAGCAGAGCGCCGGGCCCGAGGGGCGGCGCGGCGCCGACGGTCCCGTCGATGCCGGCGGTGCAGGCGCCGCTCGCAGGCAGCGCGCAGCCGTCCTTGCGCCGCGGCTCGATGGCGCCCGAGGAGCCCTCGCCCACAGGCCGCTTCTCGGTCTCCGTCCCCGCGACGAGCGAGGCGTCGCTGGCGAGCCGGAAGTCCGCCGCGAGGTCGTCGTCGCTGCCGCCCCCCGCGGCGGCGCCCGCGACGCCGCAGCCGGCGGCTGCGCCGCTCGCGGCGCAGCCGCCGGAGACGTTGCTGGGGCTCGTGCGCGAGCGGCTGCTGACCTTCCCGCGTGACGTCGCGATCGCGCGGCACGCGACCGGCGTCGTCCTCGTGCAGGCGGCGAAGGGCTTCGTGACCCGGCTCGACGGGCTGCGCACGATGAGCGTGCACTCCGGGACGGCCACGCACGTGCTGAAGCGGCAGGCGCGCGGCCGCATCTTCGACGAGCCGCTCGGCGGGCCGAGCACGCCGTTCGTGGAGATCGGCGGGCGCTGCGAGCTCGTGCTCGGCGCGCCGGAGGGGCGGAGGCTCCACGCCGTGACGCTCGGGGAGGAGCCGATCTACCTGCGCGAGGACGTCCTCATCGGCTTCGAGCTGCCGATCGGCTACGAGAACGGCCGCCTGCCGGCCGGCGACGGCGAGGCGATCGCGATGGTGCAGCTCCGCGGACGCGGCCACGTGGTGCTCTCGGTGCCCGAGCGCGCGGCGGCGCTGGAGATCACGCCGTCGCGGCCGACGTCGACGCGCGCGACGGCGGTGCTCGGGTGGATGGGGCGGCTCCTGCCGCGCACGCTGCCCGCGACCGAGGCGCCCGGAGGGATGCAGGGGTTCGTGACGTTCGGTGGAGAGGGGATGGTTCTCGTCGATGGCCGCTAGCGCGGACACGTCCCTGCGGGGCATCAAGGCGCAGCGGCGGAGGACGCTCTGGGAGGACGCGAAGAACCTCCCGAACCTGCTGACGTTCGCCCGGATCGTCATGATCCCGGCCGTCCTCCTGCTCCTGGCGCGGGGCGCGCCGCGCGACTGCTTCTGGGCCGCGTGCGTCTACTCGCTCGCGGCGCTCACGGACATGCTCGACGGCTACCTGGCGCGCCGGCAGGGCCTCGTGAGCGTGCTCGGCAAGTTCCTCGATCCGCTCGCCGACAAGCTCATCGTCTCCAGCACGCTGGTGTGGCTGGTCCCGATGGGCCGGATCCCGGCGTGGGCGGTGGTGCTGCTCATCTCGCGCGAGATCACGATCACGGCGCTCCGCTCGATCGCGTCGACCGAGGGGCTCGTCATCGCGGCGGGCGACGGCGGGAAGATCAAGACGGCGCTGCAGATGATCGGCATCGTCTGCCTGATCCTCGGTTACCCGTACCGGATCCACCTCGGCGTCGACTTCGGCGAGGTCGACGTGGTGCACGTGGGGCGGCTGCTCATCTATCTGTCGCTCATCTTCTCGATCACGAGCGCAGCGCAGTACATGGGGCTGTTCATCGACGCGATCGACGCCAAGAACAGGGCGGCTCCTCCGCCGTAGATGGGCAATAGGCAAGCCCGCCTGGTTCTGCTAGACCAGCGCGCGTGAAAGCCCTGAAGACGTCGCGCAACGCCCTGCGCCCCGCGCTCCTCCTGGCCGCGCTCGCCGCGGCCGTCCTCGCCTCCGCCGCGAGCTGCAGCGACCAGCGCGAGGGCGAGCCCTGCGACATCGCGAACGGCAGCGAGGACTGCGCGGCCGGGCTCGAGTGCACGGCCATCGGCCAGCAAACGCAACAACACCGTTGCTGCCGACCCGGCGTGATCACGCAGGCCTGCGACCCCTCACTGGAGCCGTCGGCCGGCAACACCAGCACGACCACGACGACGAGCACCGCCACGGGCACGGGCGGCGCGGGCGGTACGGACGGCGCGGGCGGCGGCAACGGCGGTGCGGGCGGTACGGATGGCGCTGGTGGCACCGGCGGCGCTGGCGGCACCGGCGGCGCCGGCGGCACCGGCGGCGCCGGCGGCACCGGCGGCGCCGGCGGGCGTTAGGTAGAGGGCGCGCCCCGCGAGGAGCGGCGCGCGCCGCGTGACGCGCGGCGGCTCAGCCGCGAGCCCGGCGCGCGCGGGCGCGCCGCCTGAGCACGGCCGCTCCGGCGAGCGCGATCCCCGAGAGCGCCGCCCACGGGGCGGCGGGCGCGCTCGGTGCGGCCGCGCGGCACGCGCACCCCTCCGCCGGCGGATCCGCGGGCGGATACCTGGTCGGCCCCGGCGTCGCGCCGCCCGACGAGCCGGGCTCCGGCTCGTCGGGATCGACGGGATCCACGGGATCCGGCGGCGGCTCGACCCCGAGATCCTCGCTCTCCGCCGTCACGATGCTGGGCGGACAGTTCCCGTGACCGAGCACCATGTAATACGTCTGCGCGGGGTCGAACGGCGGATCGGAGGTCTCGTCGATGACGATCTCACCGTGGGTGTCCGTGATCTTCTCCACGCTGTAATCGAAGCGCGTGGCCGCCGGCAGGAAGCCGGTCGACGTGAAGCCGACATGACGGCCGGTCCTCACGTAGATGTTCCACTCGAGGTCGCCGCCGCCGGCGGGCTGGAGCTGCACGGTGAAGCGGATGCCCTTCGCTGTCGGATCCGGCGTGCTCTTGAAGTGGAAGAGGCTCTGGAGGCTGATCTGCGCGCGGGCCTCCGCGCACGACGCCCCGGAGCCCAGGATCAGCGAGTCGATGCCGAACATCTGCGTCCGCCGCGACTTGCCGCCGCTCAGGTCGAGCACCTCGTCGCAGTCGTCCAGGCCGCGGCTCTTGATGAGCGCGTCCACGGCGCTGGCGTCCGCCGCCGAGAGCTCACCGGCGCTCACCAGATCGCCGGCCGACGTCTGGAGCGCCCGGGCGAAGTCGTCGAGCGAGGCGTTGCGGGTGAGCAGCGTCATCGCGCTCCAGACCAGCTTGTCGCCCACCGCCGGACCGAACCTGTCGCGCAAGGACCACGCGAGGCTGCCGACCATCTCGCCGTCCTCGTGCACCTCGCCGACGAGATCGTCAGGGCACGTCTTGGCGTCGTCCGTGAGCTCGCGCTGCATCCCGAAGAGCTCGAGCGTCGCCTCGCCGAGCGTGGAGTCGCCGTTCACCGTGCACGCGAAGTAGTCCGCGAGGCCCTCGTCGATGCTGCCGCCCCACGGAGAGAGCCCGTACTCGTTGATCGCGAACTGGCCCTCGTTGTAGCCGACCGCGTTGGCCGAGATGTAGTGAGTGAACTCGTGGAGGAACACGTCGGAGTCGTCCGAGAAGTCGAAATAGGAGCCCTGGCCGATGGCGACGAGGTTCGGCGCGTCGAAGGGCGCTCCCACGCCCTCCGGCGAGAAGAACGCGTTGTCCATCGGCCGGCCCGACTCCAGCATGTTGGCGACCGCGACGAGCTTCCAGCTGGGCGCCGTCATGTCGAGCTGATGAGTCGACCTGAAGTAATCGCGCATCCGCGTGAGGTGGTAATAGATGCCGACCTGCGCGAACTGGTCGTGCGCGTCGTCCGCGCTCGCAGGGGGATTGTAGAGGAAGTCCGCGCCCGAGTTGGGCTCCACGCTCTGCTCCAGGGTGAGCGGGACGCCGGACAGGAGGTCGCCGCCCACGTAGTTCACCACCCTGAGGTTGCCGCTCCAGCCGCTCAAGGTCTGGGGATCCGCCGCGTCGAGGTCCGTCAGCTCGCGATCCTCGACCCGCGGCGTGACCGCGGCGCTGATCGGGTAGACGCGCCCGCGCGCGTCCACGGCGAGCGGCCGCCGGTGGACGATGCTCCCTGTGTGCGCGTCCACGAGGTAGCGGTCCCCGCCGCGCTCGGACCGGACGTCGACAACCCAGACGAGCTTGCCGGCCGTCTCCGCCTCGGGGAACACCGCGAGCGCCGCGCTCGGCCGCTCCGCCAGCGTCATCCCGTACGTCGTCTCCACCGCCTTCCGCGCGGCCTCCTCCCGGTACTTCGGCGCCGTCGACACCGACAGGTCCCGCGCCACGTCGAGCACCACGGCCGTCACGCGGCCGCCCGGGGCGACGCGGACCGCCGCGGCGGCGCCGAGCACGGGCAGCCCGAGGTGGAACTGCTCGAACCGGACAGTGCGGTGCTCCCCGGCCAGGAGCTCCCTTTGATAGCGCAGCGAGACGCCGTGAAGCCCGAGCTCGGGAGCAGCGTGCTTCAGATACACCTCTGCCGCCTGGCGCGCGCCCGCCGCGCTGCGAGCGGACAGGGCCGCTGCCGGCGAGCCCGGCGGCACCGTGTGCCAGTCGGACGCGGCGGCAGGCCCCGCTGAGACGAGGGTCGCGAGCGCGGTCAACGGAAGCAAGAGGAGCTGTCGTCTCATGGGTCTTCTCTCCGGCTGGGTTTCTGCAAGCAGCGCTCGCGTGAGGCGCGGCGAGGCCGGACCGACGAGCGCGACCAACGTATCGAGTTACGTTGGGTCTTCAAGGAGGAGCGAGGCGGCGCCCTCGCGGAAACGTGAGGATCTGTGACCGTCGTTGGCTTCTTGCCTGACGTCTTTGGCGGACATGCGTGGTATGTCTCCGGGACTTCCGGCGCAGGTCCCCGTGGGTCGCTCTGAAACAAACATCTTGACCGGGTTCCCGGAGACGCTCGCCCCGAGCGACGTCGCGTCCGCCGTCGCGCCGCTGCCGGGCCGGGTGCGCGTCGGCGGCCGCGTGCTCGAGATCGCGGAGGGCGCCGTCGTCCTCGGCGACGCGTTCGGCGCCGTGCGCGTCGCGCTGGACGGCGCGGGCGCCGCGCCGATCGAGGTCGGCGACCTCGCGGTCGTCGAGGGGGCGCCGGCCGGCGGCGCGCTCGCGTCCGCGCGGCTCGTCGAGCGGATCGCGCCGCGGAGGCCGCCGCGGGGGCGCGCGGGCGCCGCGGCGCCGCCGTCGAGCGAGACCGAGCGCGCGATCCACCGCGGGCGCGGCGCGGCGCTCGCGCGGCGAGCCGCGGCGCTCGCGGCGATCCGGGCGCTGTTCGCCGAGCGCGGGTTCCTCGAGGTCGAGACCCCGAGCATGGTCCCCTCCCCCGGGCTCGATCTGCACCTCGACGCGTTCGAGGTGCAGGCGGCGCGCCCGACCTTCCTGATCACGAGCCCGGAGTACCAGATGAAGCGGCTGCTCGCGGGCGGCGTTCCGCGCTGCTTCCAGCTCGCGCGCTGCTTCCGCCGCGGGGAGCTCGGGGACAGGCACAACCCGGAGTTCACGATGCTCGAATGGTATCGCGCGTTCGCGGGTGTGGACGAGGTGATGTCCGACACGGAGGCGATCGTACAGCGTGTGGCGGACGCGCTCGGCGCCGGGGGCACGATCTCGGCGGCTGGCAGGCAGGTGAGCCTGGAGCGGCCGTTTCCGCACATCTCTGTCGGCGAGGCGTTCGCGCGCTGGGCGGGCGTGCCCGCGGACGACGCGATCGCGCTCGCGTCGCGCGACGAGGAGCGGTTCTTCCGCCTGCTCGTGGATCAGGTGGAGCCGGCGCTCGCGGCGCTTCCCCGCCCGGTGTTCCTCGTCGATTTCCCCGCGCCTTTCGCGTCGCTCGCGCGGCTGAAGCCAGGCGACCCGCGGGTGTGCGAGCGGTTCGAGCTGTATGTCGGCGGCGTCGAGCTCTGCAATGGATTCGGCGAGCTCACCGACCCTGTCGAGCAGCGGGCGCGGCTGCTCGCCGATCAGGTCGCGCGGGCGGCCCAGGGCAAGCCGGTCTACCCGATCGACGAGCGCTTCCTCGACGCGCTCGAGGAGGGGATGCCGCCCGCGGCGGGCAACGCGCTCGGGGTCGATCGGCTCGTCGCGCTGTGCCTCGGCGCCTCCTCGATCGGCGACGTGCTCGCGTTCCCGCACGGCTGGCTGTGACGTCCTCGGCGAGCCCCGACGGCGGCGCGCGGCTCTCTCCGGAGGCGCTGTCGCAGCTCGACCGCAAGTACCGCACGATCGCGGAGCTCCGGCGCGCGCGCTCGGCCGGCGAGCCGATCCCGGGAAGGGAGGTGTTCCGCGCGCTGGCGGGCGAGTTCCCCGGCGCGCTGAACGAGCTCGACAACCTGCCCTTCAATGAAATCGAGCGGCGGCGCGAGGCGCTCGCGCTGGCGCTCGCCGGGGGCCCGGAGGAGCGCTGGATGGCGTGGATCCACGCCTACCACGCGCTGATGCGGGCGGCGCTCTACGTGAAGATCCGCGTGGCGCGGCGGGGGGAGCTCCCGGGGCCGGAGGCGGCGGCGCTCGCGGAGCGGGCGGCGAGGCACGCCGGCACGCCTGTCGACGCCGCGTTCGTGATCGCTGTCAAGGCGCCGCCGGACGGCCGGCTGAACCGCCTCGTCCTCGGCCACCTCGCGGCGGCGTTCGGCGCGTCGCCCGCCGAGATCCGGGGGACGATCTTCCCGCGGCGACCGGCGCAGGGCGGCTGAGGCGCGGTCCACGGCGGGACGACGGGCGCGGCCGTGGCCCGCGCGTCACGTGGCCGGTGACGCGCCGTGGCCATGGGCTAAGCTCCGCGCCCGATGGAACGCCTGTTCTTCCTCCTCTCGGGCGCCTACGGCTTCCTCGCGGTGGCGCTCGGCGCCTTCGGCTCCCACGGACTCAAGGCGCGGCTGGACGGGCTGCCGGACGGCGCGCTGCGCGCGTCCTGGTGGCAGACAGGCGCCCAGTACCACCTCGTCCACGCGCTCGCGCTCGCGCTCGCCGCGCACCTCGCCGCGCGCACCGGCGGGAGGGCGGCGATCGTCGCCGGCCTGTGCTTCGCGGGCGGCGTGCTCCTCTTCTCCGGCAGCCTCTACGTGATGACCCTGACCGGCACCCGCGGCCTCGGCAGGGTCACGCCGTTCGGCGGGCTGCTGCTGCTCGTGGGCTGGGCCTCGGTGGTCGTGGCCGCGCTCGGCATCGCGAAGGCCTGACGCGCCCCGGCCGAGCGCCCGCCCCGCCTACGTCGTCCGCCGCACGCGCGCGATGAGCCGGCCGGCCTGCGCGACGGCCCGGTCGCGGAGCGAGCCCACGCGGGCCCAGACGCGGCCCCAGCGCTCGCTGTGCGCGAGATCGTCGAGCAGCGAGTACGAGACCGGCGTGACGATCAGCGTGAGCAGCAAGCTGAGCGACTGACCGCCGATGACCACCACCGCGATGGTGTGGCGCTCCTCGGCGCCAGGGCCCGTGCCGAGCCAGAGCGGCAGCATGCCCGCGACAAGGGCGAGCGTCGTCATCAGGATGGGCCGCAGCCGGTCGCGGTTCGCCTGGAGGATCGCCTGCGCGCGCGGCATGCCCTCGGCGCGGAGCTTGTTCATGTGGTCGACCTGCAGGATCGAGTTCTTCTTCACCACGCCGAACAGCACGAGGAAGCCGAGCGCCGAATAGAGGTTGAGCGTGTTCCCGGTGGCCCACAGGCTCAGCAGCGCGAACGGCACCGACAGCGGGAGCGAGAGCAGGATCGTGACCGGGTGCACGAGGCTCTCGAACTGCGACGCGAGGATCATGTACATGAGCACGATCGACAGCAGGAACGCCCAGATGAACTCGCCGAACGTGCGCTCCAGCTCCGCGCCGCGGCCGCGCACGCTGGTCGTGTACGCCGACGGCATGTCCATCTCGCGCGCGGCGCCGCGCAGCGCCTCCAGCCGGTCGGCCAGCGCGTAGCCGGGAGCCACGCCGGCCCGCAGGCTCGAGACCCGCTGGCGATCGAGCCTGTCGATGCGCGACGGGCTCTTCGCCTCCTCGATGCGCACCAGGTTGTCGAGGCGCACCAGGTCGCCCCGGAGCAGCGGCGCCCCGGCCCTGGGCGCCGCCGCGACGCCGGCGACCCCCGGCTGCTGCGCCGACGACGGGCGCGCCGTCCGCGGCACGTACAGGCGGCGGACGGCCGCCAGCTCGTCGCGATCCTCCTCGATGAGCCGGAGCTGCACGTCGTAGTTCTCGTTGGCCTCCTCGTCGCGGAAGCGCGAGACCTCCTGATCGCCGCCCACCATCAGGCGCAGCGCGCCCGCGATGTCCTCGGTCCGGACCCCGAGCGCCGCGGCGCGCTCGCGATCGATGAGCACCCGCAGCTCGGGCCTGTCGATCTTCAGCGTCACGTCCGCGTCCACGATGCCGCCGAGCTGCGCGGAGCGGTCCCGGAGCTCGTTCGCGTAGCGCTCGAGCGCCTCGATGTCCGGCCCCTGGATCGCGAAGTCGATCTCGAAATTTCCGCCGCCGATGTTGAACGAGGGCACGTTGCGGACCGAGATCCGGAGGTCGGTGTACTTGCGCAGCTTGCGCCGCACCTCCTGCATCACGTCCTTCTGCGCGTAGTTGTCCTTGAACGCGCGGAGCGGGTTGCCGGAGAACGTCTCCCGGAACAGCCGCGTCAGGGAGAACGTGCGCTCGTCGTGCGGGGCGATCCGGACGAACGCCTCGCCCGAGCTGACGCCGCCGATGAAGCCGCCGCCCGCCGTGGCGAGCACGCTGCGCACCCCGCGCACGCTGCGCACGTCGTCGCCGATCCGCCGCATCACGTCGTCCATCGCGCCGAGGCTCGCGCTGAGCGGGGCCGTGACGCGGATCTCGAACTCCGCGTCGTCCGCGCCCGAGGGGATGTACTCCTGCTTCACGAGCCCATAGAGCGGCACCGACGACGCCATCACCACGACGGCGGACACGGCGACCAGCGCGCGGTGCCGCATCGCGAACTCGAGGGCGCCCGTGTACCGGGCCTCGAGCCGGCCGTAGAAGCCGCGGCGCGTCTTCACCTCGCCCTCGCCGCCCGCCTCGTGCGCGCGGCTCGCCTCCTTGCGGAGCAGGCGCGCGCTCATCATCGGGGTCAGCGAGAAGCTGACGAGCAGGCTCACGAGGATCGCGACCGTGGCCGTGATCCCGAACTGGAACAGGAACCGCCCCGAGATCGACGACATGAACGACACGGGGACGAAGATGACGACGAGCGACAGCGTCGTCGCGAGCACGGCGAGCCCGATCTCCTTCGTGGCGGCCCTGGCCGCCTCGAAGGAGTCCATCTTCTTCTCCTCGACGAAGCGGAAGATGTTCTCGAGGACGACGATGGCGTCGTCGATGACGATGCCGACCATCAGGACGAGCGCGAGCATCGTCACGCTGTTCAGCGTGAAGTCGAGCGCCCACATCATGCCGAACGTCGCGACGACCGACGTCGGGATGGCGACGCCCGCGATGATCGTGGACCGCCACGACCTCATGAACAGGAGGACCACCGCGCACGCGAGGAAGCTGCCGAGGACGAGGTGCACGTTGATCTCGTGCAGCGCCGTGTAGATGTAGCCCGACTGATCGCGGATCACCTCGAGCTTCACGTCCGCCGGGAGCTGGTCGGAGAGCTTCGCCATGTTCGCCTTCACGGCCTCGATCACCGCGACCGTGTTGGCGCCCGACTGCCGCACGACGTTGAGGACGACGGTGGGCTTGCCGTCGAGGCGCGCGAGCGACCGCTGCTCGTAGGTGCCGTCCTCGGCGCGGCCGACGTCGCGCACCCGGACGGGCCTGCCCTCGACGTTGCCGACGACCAGGTTGTTGAAGTCGCCCGCGTT
The DNA here is from genome assembly GCF_051519835.1 of Sorangium sp. So ce176. Classification (NCBI taxonomy): domain Bacteria; kingdom Pseudomonadati; phylum Myxococcota; order Polyangiales; family Polyangiaceae; genus Sorangium; species Sorangium sp. So ce176. The sequence goes on along the minus strand of NZ_CP150371.1, from coordinate 3,589,646 downwards.
CTCGATGCGGCCCATCGTCCGCAGCGTCCGCTCTTCTTCCTTCCCCGTGACGTTGCCCGCGGGGATGTTCGCGTTCTGCTGGACGATGGCCTCGCGGACGGCGGTGGCAGGGAGGCCGTACGCGGCGAGCCGATCGGCGGCGAGCCAGATCTTGATCGCGCGCTCCTGCCCGCCGACGACGCGCACCTCGCCGACGCCCGACGAGCGCTCGAGCTGCACGCGCACGAGCTTGTCGGCGATCTCGGTGAGCTCGCGGATCGAGCGATCGGCGGAGAGGGCGATCGTCATCACCGGGGTCGAGTCGTTGTCCTGCTTCGCGATGATGGGCGGATCGGTGCCCACGGGCAGGCTGCGCAGCGCCGCCTGCACGCGGTCGCGCACGTCCTGCGCCGCCGAGTCGACGTCCCGGTCGAGGTTGAAGGTCGCGATGACGACGGAGCTGCCGCTCGACGAGATCGAGCGGAGCTCGGTGATCCCCTCGACCGTGTTGACCGCCTCCTCGATCTCCTCGGTGATCTCCGCCTCGACGTCCTCGGGCGCGCCGCCGGGGAGCGTGGTGCGGACCGAGACGGTCGGCAGGTCCACGGCGGGGAAGCGATCCACGCCCAGCCGGAAGTACGCCACGGCGCCGACGACGATGAGGGCGAGCCCCAGCATCGCGGCGAACACGGGCCGCTGGATGCAGATCCTGGCGAGCGTTTGCATCCTAGCTCCCCTCCACCACGCGCACCGGCTGGCCTTGCTGGAGCGAGCCGGGGCGGGCGACGACCGACTCCCCCACCGCGACCCCGGAGACGATCTCGACGCGATCCCCCGCGGCCTTCCCGGTGACCACCTGCTTCTCCTTCGCCTTGCCGTCCTCGACCGTGATCACCTTCGAGAGGCCGGCGAACCGGACGATGGCGGTCGCGGGCACGGACGGCGCCGGCTTCGCGCTCACGACGATCTGCGCGTTGACGAGGCTGCCTGGCCGCAGGTGGCCGGGGTTCTTGATGTCGCTCTCGACGAGCAGCGTCCGGCTCTGCGGATCGATCGCGGGCGCGAGGCGCGCGACGGTCCCCGCGTGGACGGCGGTGTCCCCGGGGACGGTGACGCGCACCTGCTGCCCGGCGCGCACGCCGGCCGCCTCGGTCTCCGGCAGGGCCACGCGCAGCCGCAGCGGGTCGACGCGGACGATGTCCGCGATCGGCGCCCCGGCGGCGAGGAACTGGCCCACGCTCGCCCGCCGCACCTGCACGATGCCGTCGATCGGCGACCGCACCACGGCGTCGGTGAGCTGCTGCCGCGCCATGCGCAGCTCGGATCGACGCTGGCGCACCGCCGCCTCGCGGATGCGCACCTCCTCGCGCGCGGACTGCACGGCCGTCTCCGCGCGGACCGCCGCCGCCTCCGCCGCGTCGAGGTCCATGCCCGACATCAGCCCTTCCCTGGCGAGGTTGCGCGCCCGGACCTGGTTGGCCTGCGCCTCCTTCAGCGTCGCGAGGGCCTCCCGCACGATCGCCGTGCTCTCGACGTCGAGCTCTGTGTCAGGCCCGTCCTGGGGCAAGCCGAGCTGAGCGCGGCTCTGCGCCAGCGCGGCCGCGGCCTGCTCGATCCGCAGCTCGTAATCCCTCGTCTCGAGCTGAGCGATGACCTGATCTCGCTGGACGGGGCTCGCGAGATCGACCGAGATCGACGCGAGTCGCCCTGGCACCTTGGCCCCGACCGTCACCTGCTCATCGGCGTCCAGGGTCCCCGAGATGTCGATGGTTTGTTCAACATCGAGCTCCGTCACAGGGGCCAGCGTCACCTCCTTGACGTCGGGCGCAGGCCTCTCCGCCTTGCCTCCGGACTCGGCCTTCGCGCCTTCACGCTGAGCCGATTCGCCTTTGCCGCACCCAAGGCCCTGCAGAAGCACCGCGAAGATCGCGATCCTCATCGTCCAGGATACCTGGGACGGACTCGGCGTACAGCGGGCGGAGGTGGGGAGATGTCGAAGCGCGGGACGGGCAATCCACATGAAGGTGGCCTCGGCTGACAAGGAACGCCCCCCCGAGCGCGTTGTTGGACGAGGATATTGACGCATCAGCGTTGGGGCGCAATGTGTGCTCGGGCAGGGCGGAACAGCGTACAGCGGCGCGCGCAGCGCGTCAGGGCTCTCGGTCCTCTCCGTCAGCGCGCGCGCAGGCGCGATCTCCTGTCGGGCCGTGCGGGAGGCGGCGGCGCCCCCGCTGGCGGGGGACGCTCAGGGGTCGAGCTTGACCAGGTAGCCGTCGGCCTCGCCGCGCGTGGTCATCGGGCCGCCGCCGAGATCGATGGTGCCGCGGAACAATCCGACGGCGAACACCTCGCCTCCGGGGCCGGCGGCCACGCCGCTCGCGGACTGGACGTCCGGATCACCGATGTGGCGGCTCCAGAGGTGCTGGCCTCCAGGCCCGAGCTTGGCGATGAAGATGTCGCCGCCCCAGAGGAATCCGTTGGGGTCCATCATCGTGCCCTTGCTCGTGAGCACGGCGCCGTCGAGATCGAGCTCGCCGAGGAACGTCCCCGTGATGAGCGTGTTGCCCGATGCATCCACCGCGATCGACGCGACCTGCTGGAGATCCGAGTCGCCGAAGCCACGGCTGAAGAGATGATTTCCCGCTGCATCGAACTTGGCGACATAGAAGTTCGGCTTCGTGCCGAGCGCGACAAGCGCGCCGCCGCCGAAATCGACGCTCCCCTGGAACGTGCCGGCCAGGAACACGTTGCCTTGCGCGTCGAACGCCACCTGAGAGGCGTTGTCCTCAAGGCTGTTGCCGAAAGCCTTCTGCCAGAGGAGCGCGCCGTCCGGCGCCAGCTTGGCGAAGAAGATGTCGTTTCCTCCCCGCGATAAGAAGGGGGCGGCGGCCGGATCCAGGTTGAAGTTCGCCTGGAACGCGCCCGCCACAGCGACGTTGCCCGCCGCGTCCGCGGCCAGCCCGCCGGCTCCCAGCCAGGACCTCTGGTCATCGATGTACTTCGTGAAGACGTGATTGCCCTGCGCGTCCAGCTTGGCGACGTAAACCGCGTTGCCGCTGTACTCGTCGCCGACGGGCCCGCCGCCGAAATCGGCCGTGCCGCCGATCGAGCCGGAAATGAGGACCGCCCCCGCGCCGTCCACGGCGACGTAGCTCAGCTCCTTGGAGTACTGGTCGCCGAACCCCTTGCTCCAGAGGTGATCGCCGGACAGGCTCTCGAGCTTGGCGAGCCCGAGCCCGCCGCTGCTCTCGGGCAGCGGTCCTCCGCCGAGATCGACGTTCCGGAAGTAGCTACCTCCCACGAAGAGCTCGCCGCCGCCGGTGTGCGCGACGTGCTGGCCAGAGGACAGGCTCAGGCTGAACGACTTGCTCCAGAGGTGATTGCCGTCTCGATCGAACTTCGCGAGAAACGAAGCAGAGCCCTCCTGCGCGACGATGGGGCCTCCGCCGAGATCGATGGCGCCGGAGAAATGACCGATGACGACGGGGTTGCCCTTCGGGTCCACCGCCACGCTTGCGGCCGAGTCGTGGCCGTTCTCCCCGATCTGGAGCGCCCAGCGAAACCGGCCGGGCTCGGGCGCGGATCCGCCGGTGCCGCTGGTGCTGCTGCTGCTGGCGCTGCCTCCGTTTCCCCCGCCGCCGGCTGGGTCGCTGCCGCCAGCGCCGCTCCCGCCTCCACCCTCACCGACACCGTCGGTGCCAGATCCATAGTTCCTCACCTTGGGAGAGCAGGCGACGGCGATCGTGGCGGCCGAGATCATCGCGAGGACGCGGACGTGAGCGCTGCGATCGAAGAGATGCATGGGGCCACTATACAAACCGCGCGCGCCGGAGTTTTTCAAGAACGGACGCTGCCGGTCGACGCGGCCGAATCAGGTAGTATCCCTCGCAATTCTACCCCGAGCCGTGGCGCCCACATCGGAGCGAGAGTTCATCATCGAGCCGACGCGGCGACCCGCCAGAGCGCCTGGATGTCCAGTCACGCACCAGCGGCGCTCGCGAGCGCCTGGCGCAGCGCCAGGCGCCGTGACGAGCCCCTGTCCCGACCCTCCCGCGCGGCGCGCGCGCCCGCGGACGCGCCACGCGGCTCACACGGCGGCTCGCGAGAGCGCAGCGGGCACGCGCGCCCGCTCCGCCGGCGCGGCGGCGATCGGCGCGAGCGGCACCCCGTCGCGGTAGATGACCACGTTGCCGAGGCCGGCCGGGATGCGCGGCCCCGGCGTGACGATCCCGACCAGGTTGAGCGGATCGCACGCGGAGAGCTGGACGATCTCCCCGGACGGCGGCTCGCGGCGGACGGCGCGGAGCGCGTCGAGCGCCTCGGGCAGCGCGAAGTGCTCGCCCACGAAGCCGGCGATGAGGTGCCCGCCCCGGATCTCCCCCGCCATCTCGAGCCGGCGGTAGACGCGGAGGAGGTCGCGCCACGCGGGCGGCCGCGGCTCGCGCGCGAGCAGCTCGCGGCAGACAACGCCGTAGCGGCGGAGGTACTGGTGCGCGAGCGCCTCGACGACGTCGAGGCCGTCGCCCGCCTCGTCGACGGCGCCGGCGGCCAGGGGAGCGGACGCCTCCGGGCGCGGCCGCAGGAGCGACCACCTGCCCGACGCGACAGGGCCCGCCCGGCGCCCCCCGCCGCGCAGCCGCGCCGCGTCCGCGCCCCACGCGCCGGCCGGTCCGCCGCCGAGCAGCGAGCGCAGGGCGGCGAAGCCGTCGCCGGTCACGAGGCCGGCGGCGACGAGCTCCCAGAGCGCGTCCTCGACGTCGGCCCTGGAGCGGCCCGCGCCCGCGACGATGTCGTCGAAGAACGACGCGCCCGCGCGCGACAGGAACGACAGCACGCCCTGCGCCGGCTCGGCGAGCGACGCCGGCGGCGGCTCCCCTTCGCGCTCGCGCGGCGCGAGGAGCCACGGGAGATCGCGGCGCAGCGCCAGCGTGATCGGCGCCGCGCGCGTGGGCGCCGCCGCCTCGCGCGGGACCACGCGGCCCCACGCCACCTCGCCGGACAGGCAGAGCGCGTCGAGCAACGCCTCCTCGTAGCCGGCGACGCGCGCAGGCAGCACCTCCCGCTCCCACGCCCCGGCGGCGAGCTCGAAGCCCTGGAGCTGCTCGATCACGCGCCCGAGGCCCCCGGGCCCGCGCGCCTGGGTGCCCGGCCGCACGCCCTGCCACCCGAGGAGGAACCGGATGAGCTCGGCCGCGGTCGCCGGCTCGATCGCCTTGCGCAGCCCCGTGACAGTGCGGCGGTGGATGCGGGCGAGGAGGCGGCGGTCGCACCACTCGAGCGACAGATCGCCCGATCCCCCCGGCGCGCCGCCGACGTCCCGCGCGCCCGGCGCGTCCGCCTCGCCCGCGCCGCCGCGCGCCGCCCCCGCCGGCGCGGTCGACCGGAAGCGCCCGCGCAGCGCCCCGCCCGCGAGCTCGATCCGCGCGAGCGCCGACAGCGCCTCGTGCGCGGGCACGTCGAGCCGGCGCGCGAGCTCCCCGGTCGAGACAGGGCCCGCGGCGCTCAGGAAGCCGCGAACGAGGGCCGTGATCGCCGCGCCTCGATCGGCCCCGTCGGGCGCGCGCAGCGCGGGCGGCACGACGACATCGGGCGCGAACACGGCCTCCGGCCAGATCGCCTCGACCAGCGGCCGCCGCTCCGTCGCGACCCAGCGCGGCGCGCCCGGCGAGCCGCCGGCCATGCCGGCCGCGCCGCCCGCGTCCGCTGGCGCGCGCGCCTCCGCCGCCCTCCCGGCCGCGCAGAGCGCCTCGAAGAGCCGCGCGTGGCCGCTCCGGATCCCCTCGTCCGCGGGGAGCGCCACCCTGTCGAGCAGGAGCTCGTGCAGCTCGTCCGCGTCGCGCACGTCGGGCCGCGCCTCGGCGACCACCTCGGCGATGACCTCCGGATCGAGCCCGCCCAGCCGCTCGACGACCTCCGCCGGGAGCCCGCGGCGCACCCGGACGGCGCGGGCGCGCCGCTCCTCCAGCGGGGCGTCGTCGAGGAACGCGTAGGGGTTCGCGTTCAGGATCTCGTGCGAGAAGACGCTCGGCTCCGGCGTGTCGAGCGCGACGACCCGGATCGCGCCGCTCCGCAGACCGACGAGCAGCGCCCGCAGGCCCTCGACGTCCATCAGCTCGACCAGGCAGTCGCGCAGCGCCTCGCGGACGAGCGGGTGGTCCGGCGGGTCGATGTGCGCGCCGATCCCGTGGTTGTCCTGGCAGCCCTGCTGCTCGGGGAAGATCGAGAGCAAGAGGTCGTCGGCGCGCATGCGCTGGAGCGCCGGCGGGACCCGCCGCCCGCCCCGGAAGCGCAGCAGCGCGAGCGCGCGCGACGCGGCCCAGCGGAAGCGCGTGCGGAACATCGGGCCCTGGAGCGCCGCCTGGACGAGCACCTCCTCGAGGCCCTCGGGGCGGACGAGATCGAGCACCTCCTCGACCGGCAGCCCGTGCTCCGCCGAGAGCGAGAGCAGCACGCCGTCGTCGGTCGCCGCCGCCTGGAGCTCGAAGTCGAACGACCGGCAGAAGCGCTTGCGGAGCGCGAGCCCGAGCGCGCGGTTCACGCGGCCGCCGAGCGGCGTGTGCACGACGATCTGCTGCCCCCCCGCCTCGTCGAAGAAGCGCTCGACAACGACCGTCGCGCCGCCCGGGACCGCGCCGAGCGCCGCGCGCCCCGCCTCGATGTAGTCGCGCACGAGCAGCGCGCCGCGCGCGTCGAGCGCGCACGCCTCCATGAGCCACCGGGCCGCGATCGACAGCGCCGCGCGCGCCTCCTCGCCGCCGCCCTGGCCCCGCTGCGCGCCCTCGGCCCGCTCCTCCTCGAGGCGCGCGGCGACCTCGGCGCGGAGCGCGGCGACCTCGGCCGAGAGCTCCGGGGTGCGCGCCGGCGCCTCCCCCAGCCAGAACGGCACGGTGGGCGCGGCGCCGTGGGCGTCCTCGACCCACATCTGCGCGCCCTCGAGGCGGAGCACGCGCCACGATGTGTTGCCCAGCAGGAACACGTCGCCCGCGGACGACTCGATCGCGAAGTCTTCGTCGAGCGTGCCGACCTTGGTGCCGTCGGGCTGGAGCACCACGTCCACGGCCGCGATGTCCGGGATCGCGCCGCCCGAGGTGAGCGCCGCGAGCCGCGCGCCGCGCCGCCCGCGCAGGCGGCGGCCGATCGCGTCGCGGTAGACGAGCGAGCCGGCCCGCTGCCGCGCGCCCCGCGCGGCGGAGGCGCCCTCCTCCGCGGCGGACGCGGCGCCGCCGCACACCATCGCCACGACAGCGTCGAAGTCGCGGCGCGACAGGCCTTCGTACGGCGCGGCCCGGCGGACGAGGTCGTAGAGCCCGTCCTCGTCCCGCTCCTCGCACGCGCACGCGGCGATGATCTGCTGCGCCAGCACGTCGAGCGGCCCCTCGCGCGACGCCATCCGATCGAGCTCGCCGCGCCGCGCCGCGCGCACGATCGCCGCGCACTCGACGAGCTGGTCGCGCGTCAGCGGGAAGAGCCGCCCGCGCGGCGTCGCGGCGAGCGCGTGGCCCGAGCGGCCGATGCGCTGGAGCGCGACGTTGATCGACCGCGGCGAGCCCACGAGGCAGGCGAGATCGACCGCGCCCACGTCGATGCCGAGCTCGAGCGACGCTGTCGCGACGACGACGCGGAGCTCCCCCGCCTTGAGCCGCCGCTCGGCCGAGAGCCGCCGGGCCCGCGAGAGGCTGCCGTGGTGGGCCGCCACGACGTCCTCGCCGAGCCGCTCGGCGAGCGCGTGCGCGACCCGCTCGACGAGGCGGCGCGTGTTGACGAAGACCAGGGTCGACCGGGCCCCGGCCGAGAGCGCCGCGATGCGGTCGTAGATCTCGGCCCACTGCTCGTTCGTGCAGACGGCGCCGAGCTCGTCGCGGGGCACCTCGACGGCGAGGTCGAGGTCCCGCCGCTGCCCGACGTCGACGATCTCGGGCAGCTCGCGCGCGCCGGCGACGAGGCGCGCGGCGATCTCGATCGGGCGGACGGTGGCGCTGAGGCCGACGCGCTGCGGCCGGGCGCCGCCGCGGCTGACAACGAGGTCCTCGAGCCGCTCGAGCGACAGGGCGAGGTGGGCGCCGCGCTTGTCGCCGGCGATGGCGTGGACCTCGTCGAGGATCACGGTCCGCACGCCCGAGAGCGCGCGCCGCCCCGACTCGCTCGTGAGCAGGATGAACGCCGACTCCGGCGTGGTGACGAGCACGTGCGGCGGCCGGGCCGCCATGGCGCGCCGCTCCTGCGCGGGGCTGTCGCCCGTCCGCACGACGGCCCGGATGCCCGGCGCGGGCAGGCCCGCCTCCCTCATGGCCGCCGAGATCTCCGCGATCGGCTGCTCCAGGTTGCGGTGGACGTCGTGGGAGAGCGCCTTCAGGGGCGAGATGTAGAGGACGTCCGTGCGGTCCTCGAGGGCGCCCCGCGCCGCGTCGCGGACGAGCCGGTCGAGGCAGAAGAGGAACGCCGCGAGCGTCTTGCCGGCGCCGGTGGGCGCGCTGATCAGGGCGTCGCGGCCGGCGGCGATGACCGGCCAGGCGCGCTCCTGCGCGGGCGCGGGGGCGCCGAAGCGCCCGCGGAACCACCGGTCCACGACGGGGTGAAACATCCCGCCGAGGGTAGCCGGCGCGGCCGGGGGGAGGAAGCGGGAGGCGGAGAGTGCCGGGGCCGGCGGAGGGCCGGGGCGATGCCCTCGGGAGACCGAGGGCGGCGTGCTACGCTGGAGACCGTCGTGATGGTACAAGGCGCGGTCGAGATCGGGTACGGCGCGGCGAGCCAGGCGTCGGCCAGGCGAAGGCTGACCCTCGCCGACTGGGCCAGCCTGCCGGAAGACGAGCCGGGCGAGCTCGTCGATGGCTTTCTCGCGGAGGAAGAGGTGCCGGACGCGGTTCACGAGGTCATCGTGGCCTGGGTCATCGGGGTGCTCCGGAGCTGGCTGATCGCGCGGGGGGGGCTGGTGCTGGGCTCGGAAGCGAAGTTCGCCGTGGCCGCCTCCTCCGGCCGGAAGCCCGACGCCTCCGCGTACCTGCCCGGGAGCCGCACGCCGCCCCGTCGCGGCGTGATTCACGTCCCGCCCGACATCATGGTCGAGGTGATCTCTCCCTCGCCGCGCGACGCGCGCCGGGACCGCGTGGAGAAGCTGCACGAGTACGCGCGCTTCGGGGTGCGCTGGTACTGGCTCATCGACCCGCAGGCGGCGACGCTCGATCTCCTCGAGCTCGGCGCGGACGGCCGCTACGTGCACGCGCGCGCCGCGGCGGACGGCGTGGTCTCCGGCGTGCCCGGCCTCGAGGGGCTCGCGCTCGACCTCGACGCCCTGTGGAGCGAGGTCGAGCGGCTCGGCCCCGAGTCCGGCGAGGCGCCGCTCGTCGAGCAGCGCTGATCCGGCGAGGCGCCGCGCGTCGAGCAGCGCCCCGAGGGGGGTGCCGCGGCGCTCGAGCTCTGCCGTACCCTCGCATGCTCGTTGACCGCGTGCGGCGGCGCCGCTTCCATGGGCGCGAGGACCCCATGAGCAGCGACACCGCTTCACGACGCGTGGGGACCACGCTCCGCAACAAGTGGACGCTGGAGCGGCTGCTCGGCGCGGGCGGCATGGCCGCCGTCTACGTCGGCGTCCACCGGATCGGGCGCCGCGACGCGCTCAAGATCCTGCACCCCCAAGCGGCGAAGTCGAAGGAGATCTGCGACCGGTTCGAGCGCGAGGCGCAGGCAGCGAACCGCTTCCGCCACCCCGGCGCGGTCGAGATCCGCGACATCGACGTCGCCGAGGACGGCGCGCCGTTCCTGGTCATGGAGCTGCTCGAGGGCGAGTCGCTCTCCGAGCGCGAGCGCCGCCTCGGCGGCGTCCCGCTGGCCGAGGTGCTCCGCTTCACAGCGCAGGTGCTCGACACGCTCGGCGCGGCGCACGCGCAGGGGATCATCCACCGCGACATCAAGCCGGCCAACCTGTTCGTCGTCCGCGAGGACCCGGAGAGCACGCCCCCGCCCGGCGTCGGCCCGCGCATCAAGGTGCTCGATTTCGGGCTCGCGCGGATCCGCCAGGACTCCAGCCTCCAGGGCGAGCTCACGCGGATGGGCATCGTGCTCGGCACGACGCCGTACATGCCGCCGGAGCAGGCGAAGGGCCGCGACATCGACGCGCGCGCCGACCTGTTCGCGATCGGCGCCACGATGTTCCGCCTGATCGCCGGCCGCCACGTGCACGAGGCGAGCACCGATTTCGATCTCCTGCTGAAGATGGGCAAGGAGCCGGCGCCGCCCCTCGCGCAGCGCGCGCCGCGCACGCCGCGCGACGTGTGCCTCGTCGTCGACCGCGCGCTCGCTTTCGACCGCGACCAGCGCTACCCCGACGCGCGCCACATGCTCGAGGACGTGCGCGCCCTCCTGCGCGGGGCTCCGCCCCCGTACGCGTCGCGGTTCGCGCGCGCGATCGATCCGGACGCGATCACGCTGCACGGGCAGCAGGCGCCCGCCGGCCCCGGCGAGGAGGCCGGGCCCGCCACGGTCCGCGCGAGCCCGGCGAGCAGCCCGACCGTCGTCGACGCCATCGACGTCGACTGGAGCGAGGAGCCGCCCGCGAGCGTGGACGCTGTCACGACCGAGTGGACGGGCCCGGCGAGCGCGAAGGAGGACTCGATCGCCGTCGAATGGAGCGAGGAGCCGCCGGACGCGGGCGCGCCCGGCTCTCACCCCGCGCGGCGCTGAGCGCCTCGGCCGCCGATCAGGCGACCCCGCGGCGCCGCCGCCGCGCGCCCATCAGCGCCATGGCGAGGAGCGCGGCCATCGGCGCCGCGGTCGTCGGCGCCGTCGTCGGGCCGCCGGCGACCTCGCAGCCGCAGCCGTCGTCGTCGCCGGACGGCGCGGGGTTGTCGGTCGGCACGTCGGCGCCGCCGCTGCCGCCGGCCCCGCCCTCGCCGCCGGTGCCCTCGCCGCCGGTGCCCTCGCCGCCGGCGCCGCCGACGCCGCCGCCCTCGCCGCCGGCGCCGCCCTCGCCCACGGGCGGCTCACCGCACCCGGGCGCGTCGGCGACGAGCGCGCCGAACGGCTCGTTGGTGATGCCGCGGACCTCGATGTCGTCGATCTCCCAGCCGAAATCGCCCGCGTAGGCGTCGGTGCCGATGCGGAAGCGGACCTTCACTGTCTTCCCCGCGAACGCCGTGCCGAGGTCCAGCGTCACCTGCTCCGGCGCCGGCCAGCCCTCGTTGGCGCCGACGAAGCCCTCGCGGCCGGCGAGCGGGTTCACCGACGGCTCGTCGACCGTGTTGCCGATCGGCCCGCCGTACCCGGGATCGGCGTACGTCGCGACGTCGTTCCACGTCGCGCCGTCGTCGTCGCTGATCTCGATGAGCCCGCCGTCCCAGTGGATCGCCGCCGCGGCGTCCGTCGCCGGCGTGATCTCGAACGAGTAGCGGTGGCTGAAGGTGATCACGAGCGGCTCGGTCGCGCCGACCGTGAGCGGCGGCGAGACGAGCTGCGTGTCGGAAAGGCTCGGGAAATCGATGCCGCGCCACGCGTGGTTCGTCAGGTCGGTCTTCTCGCGCGACCAGACCGAGCCCGCCTCCTCGCCGTTCTTCGCCCAGACGGGCACCTCGCTCTCGACCGACTCGACGTTCGACGAGCCCGGCGCGTCGTCGATGTTGAGGCGCGCCCCGGCGACGCCGACGACCTCCGTCTCGCACGCCCGCGGGGCGGTGACCTCCACGCGGAGCTCCAGCGTCTCGATCCCGGCCACGGCCTCGTCCACGTCGACCTGGATCTCGACGGTCCGTGTCCCGTACGGGGGGATCTCGGGCAACACGACAGCGGTCCCGTCCGGGAACGACACGCGCTCGTTCGTCGAGGAGACAGTCGCCGCGGCGCCGCGGAGCGGGACCGGGCCCGCGTTCCGCACCTCGAGCGTCACCGTGCCGCGCTCGCCGGCGTCGAGGAAGCCGTCGTCGTCGCACGAGCGCACGCCGTCGTTCGGCTGCCCCAGCGAGACAGCGCCCCGCGGCGTCAGGTCGAAGCCCTCGACAACGCCGACGAGATCGTCCGAGCTGCGCGGCGCGGACTCGGCGCACGTCCCCGCGCCGCGCCGCGCGAAGCCGTTCGCGAGCGCGAGCATGTCGCCCTCGCTGCGCGCGTACGCCGCCGCGAGCAGGGCGTCGCGCTGCTCGGTGTACGTCGCGTCCGTCGGCGCGAGCTTCATCCCCGCGACAACGAGGTCCGACATGAGCCGCCGCGCCTCCTCGTACGAGTAGACGCGGCTGCCGTCCTCCTCGCGCGTGAGCAGCCCGACGTAGGCCTCGAACATCATGAGCGCCCAGATCTCGCCGGCGTTGTGGACCTCGGAGTTCTTCGGCCCGCCGCCCTCGATCATCGGGTGCTCCGGGAGCGCCACGCCATCGGAGATGTGCTTGAACGTGAGCCCGTTCTTCGCGAAGTCGACCGTGTACGGCGCCCGGCGGCCGCCGAAGTAGCCGCTGTCGCCGCTATCCTCCGACGCGTAGATCGAGGTCGCGAAGGTGCCGCCGAGATCGTCGCCCTCGCGGAGCGCCATGTGCAGGGCGAGGAAGTCGCCCCAGCCCTCGCTCTGCGCGCTGCACTGCGCGGTGCCGCACTGGGTCAGGCGCCGGTGGAGGAAGTGCCCCCACTCGTGGGCGGTGACTGTGTTGTCGATCGTGCCGTCGCGCACGAGCCCGAGGACGCGCTCCATCGAGGCCGTGACCGGCCCCTCGAGGACCGCGGCCTTGAGGCTGCTCCCGTCCTCGAACGAGGTGGAGAGCACCGGGATGCTCACCACGGCGTCCTCGGGCGCGCCGTTCCCCAGCGCCGGCGCGGGCACGCCGGGCGCGTTGTTGGCGATGAGCAGGGCGACCGCGCCCGCCGCCTCGGCGTTCACGGCCTTCTGCTTGAAGGTGCAGCCGCCCCGATCGACGAGCAGGATCTTGCCCGCGACGTTGTGGAGCGGCGCCTCGCACCCGTCGCGCGTTCCATCCACCGCGTCATCCGGGTTCGGGTCGGTGCCGTCGTCGACCAGCGCGACCTCGGCGGTGAGGTTGAAGTTGCCGGGCCCGAACGAGGCCGTGGCGGTGTTCAGGCTGGCGCCGCCGGGCGCGATCGTCAGCGAGCGCCGGACATCCTGGCTGTTCCAGAGGTACATCTGCATCCGCGGCGAGGCGCCGTCGGACATCGCTGTCATGTTCGCGTTGTTGCGCGGCGACTCCGTCGTGAGGGCGCCGTCCTGCGCCTCGGCGAGCATCGGGTCGCCGCCGAGGCCCCCGCGGCCCATGTTGTCCTGCTGGGCGTTGCCGGCGGCCTCGGTGAAGCCGGAGTCGTAGTACCAGTCGTGCAGCCAGTTGTTCACGTAGAAGAGCTGGGTCACGGCGCCCATCGTCTGCGCCTCGCTCGACAGCGGCTCGAGCAAGGGGTCGTAGACGTGGTCGAACGTCCTGTCCGCGGTCGTGACCGCCCGGATGTCGCCGTTCGAGTAGCCGTCCGGGTCGTTGTGGTCCGCGTACGCGTCCACGTTGTTGCCGCGGGTCTGGACGGCGCTCTCCGGCAGCCACGGATCGACGCCGCCGTCCGGGCTCCTGTTGAACCCTTCCATCGAGACGAGCGGCGCCGGGACGAACGCCGGCTGCGACCCGTCCGGCGCGCCGGTCGGGTGCGGCACGAAGTCGGCCTGGGGGCCGTCGAGGGGCCGGCTGTTCCCGGTTGTCTCGGCCCAGACGCGGTAGTTGAACGCGTCGTTCTCGACAAGGTCGCGGCGGTAGAGGACGCGGCCGTCGTCGGCCGCGATCACGTAGTCGTAGGCGTCCGAGGAGACGGACTTGACCTTCCCCGAGATGAACTCGACGAAGTACGCCGGCACCAGCCGGTCCGGCATGGGGAACTGGACCATCTTCACGCGGGCCGGCTCGACCAGGTGGAGGCCCGCGGCTCGGAGCGCGCTCGTCGGCGCGAGGTCGAGGGCGTGGTAGTCGCCGGTGCGGCGCTGGGTGTCGACGATGCCGCCCGGCCCGGGGTGGATCCCGTAGAGGTCCTGGAGCGCGGTGGCGAGCGCCTGGGCCGGCGCGAGGCGGAACGCGCGGCGGATCGATCTCGCCTTCGCGGGCACGGCGGCCGGGTGGAGGTTGCCGGAGATGGCGACGAGCTCGAGGTTCTGGCGCATGAGCACCTTCACGTCGGTCTGGAACACGTCGGCGCCGTCGACGCGCTGGCGCAGGGTGACGATGACGGGCCCCTGGCCGAGGTCGTGGACGTGGACCACCCGCGCCGTCTCCAGCGCGGCCCTGGACAGGCCGTAGGCCCCCGCGAACCGGCTCAGGTGGAGCCGGGCGGCGGCCTCCGGCCTGACGCCCGCGGCGACGGCGGGCGCGTCCCCCTGCGCCGCCCAGAGGAAGCTCGGGACGCCGCGCTGCTCGTCGACGGCCGTGACGATCCCGCCGGCGCGCGCGGCGGCCGCGGCGCGCGGATCTGCCGGGGCGATCGCCGCCTTCGGCGCGAGCAGGTACGCGTTGACGTCGGGCCGCTTGCCGGGCTGCGCGTGCGCGAGCGGGCCTGCGAAGAGCGCCAGCGAGAGCGTGAGACCGCGAATGGAACGCTTCATCCGATCTTCTCCGTGCGCGACGCGCGACTGAACAGCGGGGATGCCGCCGGATTGCTTCGTTCCCGGGGGAACGGCTCAATGAATGAGGAACTGTGATAAACGTTCTCGTCGCACGAGGGAAGCCGCTCAGCGGCTCGCGCCGTGGCCTTGCCTCGGGCCAAAACGGTCACGACGGGAACGCGCACCGACGGCGGACGAGCTCTGCGCTACCTCGGTGAAGCTCCGGCGAAACACCTTTGTGCTGCGCGCGTCCCGCCGCGATGCCGATTCGAAGGGCGCAGCCCCATGGGAACAGCCCTGGTCCGCGCGGCGCCTCCGCCCCGCGACGGCCACGTGCCCAACCGGATTTCTCGCGCGCGGCGCGGGCGCGCGGCACTAGGATGCGCCCCGCATGCTCGGAGAAGCGAAGCAGATCTACCTGGCCACGCGGAAGAAGCACGATCAGCTCTTCAACACGTACCTGATGCGTCCGCTCGCCGGCGGCGTCGTCGCGCTGCTCGCGCGGACCGCGATCACGCCGAACCAGGTCACGCTGCTCAACCTCGCCGTGTTCGTGGTGGCGGCCGCGCTGCTCGTCGCGCTGCCCACGGCGGCGGGGGGCCTCGCCGCGATCGCTGTGCTCGAGCTGAGCTACCTGCTCGACTGCGCCGACGGGATGCTCGCGCGCCACAAGCAGCTCGCGTCGAAGGAGGGCCACCTCTTCGACTTCTTCACGGACGAGCTCAAGGCGGTGCTCCTCTCGGGCGCCCTCTCGGTGCGCTTCTTCCGCGGCGGCGGGCTCGGCCTCGACGCGACGCTCTGGCCCGCCGGCGACCCGCGCTTCCTGCTCGCCGGCGTCGTCGGCGTCGCGGTGATCGCCTCGGCCATCTCGCTGACGAACTTCGTCCGCCGCCCGGAGATCAGCGGCAAGGAGACGTCCGTCTCCGCCTACTACGAGACCGCCACCGAGGAGCGCCCCCTGTCGCCCGTCGCCCGGGCGGCGGGGCTCGTGACGACGTTCCTGCGCTTCCTGAACCACTACCCGAGCCACATCTGGGCGTTCGCGCTCGCGGACCGGCTCGACGTGTTCTTCTGGATCTACGTGGCCATCAACCTCCTCTACCTGGCGAGGGGCTGGCTCGGGCTGCTCCTTAGGTTCGGTCGGCCCTAGCGCGGGGAGCCCCTGGCGCGGTGCTCGATCGAGAGCGCGGCTCCCGTCGCGACGCGCGCGTCGCAGGAGCGAGCCGGCGAGAGCCCGCGCGGGCGGGCGATGTCGCTGCGCCGGCGAGGACGGGATAGCGGCTGACCACCGCGTGATCTGCGCATGCCGCGCGCCGGGGGCGCGCTTGACAGCGCGGAGCCCGTGATGCCTGCTGGCGGGCGGAGGTGCTCTCATGGCGCGCACGGCACCGGTGCCCAACATCCCTGCGATCCCCGGCATGAACCCCGGCGTGTTCGTGATGGGCGGCGGGGGCGCCGGCGGAGGCAGCGGAGGGCGCGGCGGAAAGGGGTCGAAGAACGCGCAGGGCGCCGACGGGAAGAACGGCGGCAAGGACGCCGAGGGCGGCGGCAAGAACGCCTGCGGCACGCCGGGGAAGGACGGCGGCGGCTGCCCCCGGCACCACGGCGGCAGCCGCAGCGGCGCGGCCTCGCACGGAGATCCCATCGATGTCGTCACCGGGCGCGTCTTCACGACGCCGGTCGTCGACCTCGAGCTGCCCGGGCCGATGCCGCTCGAGCTCGCGCGCTCTTACGCGACGTCGAGCCGCGACCGGGACGTCGGCCTCGGCCACGGCTGGACGCACACGTTCGCCTGGGAAGTGGAGCTGCGCCGCAGCGGCGCCGTCGTCTGGACCGAGGACGGCCTCGACGTGGCCTTCGGGGCCGTCGAGCGGGGCGCGGGCGTCCTCGGGCCCCACGGGTGGGTGCTGCATCGCCACGGGGAAGGGTTCGCGCTCGACGTGCCCGACGGCACGCGGAGGACCTTCGAGCCCGACCTGGACGATCCGACGCGACGGCGCTTCCGCCTCGCGGCCGTGGAGGACCGCGCAGGGAACCGGATCCAGCTCGTCCACGACAAGGCGGCCCTGTCGCGCATCGTCGACTGCGTGGGGCGCACCGTCCGCGTGGTGGCCACGCGGGAGGGGCGCATCGCCGCCATCGAGGTCGTCTGCCCCTCGGGGCGGATCGTGCGCGCCGCGCGCTATGACTACGACAAGGCCGGGCGCCTCGTCCGGGTCACCGACGCGGACGGGCACGCTACCTCGTACGCCTATGACGACGATCACCGGCTCGTCTCGTATCGGCTGCCCACCGGGCTCGTCTTTCACTTCCGTTACGATGAGGCAGGGCGCGGCGTCGAGACGTGGGGCGAGCACGAGAGCGGCTTCGACCCTTGCCTCGCGGACGACCTGCCCGAGCTGCTGATGGACGGCTCCACGAAGGCCAGGGGCATTCATCACGTCAAGGTCGACTATGGCCCTCATGGCTACAGCGAGGTCGTCGACGCGGCGTGTGTCTTCAGGAACTTTGGCAACGAGCACGGCAAGGTCGACAAGGCCGTCGCCAACGGGCGCGTCTTCTCCAGGACCTATGACGCGCGCGGACACCTCACCTCGTACACCGATGCGCTGGGCGCGACAACGCGGTGGGAGCGCGACTTCTTTGGCAACGAGACGCGCGTCATCGACGCGCTCGGCCGGGAGACGCGCGTGGAGCGGCTCCCGAACGGCGACATCACGCGGATCATCGACGCCGACGGCGGCGAGACGCAGATCAGCTTCGGCCCGAACGCGCTCTTGCTCAAGGATCCCACGGGCGCGCTGTTCGAGGTGCGGTACGACGCGCGCGGGCTCCCTATCGAGGCGGTCGCGCCCAACGGGCGGCGGCGGATCTATCGCTACGACGATCACGGCAACGCCGTCGAGGCGTCGGACGGGCGCAGCGCGCTGTGGCAGGCGACGTACGACGAGCTGGGGCGCTGCACCTCGCTGCGCGACGAGGAGGGCGCGATCACCCGTTACGCGTACAGCGACAAGGGGCTCGTCCTCGCCATCGAGGCGCCGGGCGGGCTCACCTCGACGTTCGCGTACGACGGGCTCGGCAACCTGGTCGAGGCGACCGACCCCGGCGGCCGTCGGACGGTCCTCGTGCGCGGGGGGACCGGCTCGCTCGCCGAGGCGCGGCTGCCCGACGGGACCACCATCCGGTTGCGCTACGATCGCAAAGAGCGGCTGATCCGCGTGCACAACGCGCGCGGAGAGACCTACGCTGTCGAGCTCGGACCGACCGGCGTCAAGCGGCGCGAGCGCACGTTCGATGGGCGCGAGCTCCGCTACGAGCACGATCTCGCGGACCGCGTCGTGCGCGTCACGCTGCCTGACGGGGACGAGGTCCTCCTCGAGCGCGACCTCCTCGGGCGCATCATGAAGCGAACGCGATCCGACGGATCCGAGGAGCTGTTCGAGTACGACGCCCGCGACGACATCATCGCCGCCGAGACCGCGGCCGGGAGGGTGGAGTTCACGCGCAACGCCGCGGGATGGATCACCAAGGAGAGGCAGATCGTCGACGGCGCGACGTTCGAGGTCACCGTCGATCACGATGTCGTCGGCATGCCGGTGCGCCACCGGACGTCGCTCGGCCACACCGCGGAGTGGCGTCGCGACTATGAAGGGCGGAGCTTCAAGCTGCTGCTCGACGGGGCCGACGAGACGGAGGTGCGGCTCGACGCCTCCGGGCGCGAGATCGAGCGGATCCTGTCGCACGGCGGGCGCGTGCTGTTCGGCCATGATCCAGCGGGCAGGCTCGTGGAGAAGCGCGTCACCGCGCCGCACCTCGCGAGGGCAGCGGGCCCAGGCGAGCCCGGCTGGGTGGGAGCGCGGGATCCTGCGGTGACCGTTCACCAGCGGCTCGAGTACAACGCGTCGTCCGAGCTCTCGACGCTGTGGGACGCGCGGCGCGGCACGACGCGGTACAGCTACGACGCGCTCGGGCAGATCCTCGCGGCCGTGCCCGACGGCGCCCGCGGCGAGCTCTTCGCCTACGACGCGACCGGCAACATCCATGAAGCCGGCGACACCTCGGCGCCGCGCGAGTACGGCCCCGGGAACCTGATGCTGCGCGCCGGGGGGACGACGTTTGCCTGGGATGATCGCGGCAGGCTCACCGAGCGGCGCGGGCACGCCGAGGGCGGCGAGCGCCTCACCTCCTATGCGTGGACGAAGGCGGGCACGCTCTCCAGGGTGACGCTGGGCGATGGAACCGTCGTCGAGTTTGCTTACGATGCCTTCGCGCGGCGGCTCAAGAAGGAGGTTTAC
This sequence comes from Sorangium sp. So ce176, assembly GCF_051519835.1. Classification (NCBI taxonomy): domain Bacteria; kingdom Pseudomonadati; phylum Myxococcota; order Polyangiales; family Polyangiaceae; genus Sorangium; species Sorangium sp. So ce176. Next base: position 3,570,806 of record NZ_CP150371.1, on the reverse strand, counting down.
CGGACGACCCCCGAGGGCGGCCGCGAGCTGCTCCGGCGCACGCGCTTTCACTGGTGCGGAGACACCCTGCTGCACGAGGTCACGGAGGCGGGCGGCGTCCAATTCGAGCGCCGGTATCACTTCGATGACGGCGGCGAGCCGCTGGCACACCGAGAGATCCTGCACCAGGGCGGCAAGCGGAGCGAGGGCGCCTGGGTGTACTACGTGAACGACCTGGCCGGCTTCCCCGAGCGGCTGGTCGACGGCGGCGGCCGCGTCCTCGGCGAGCTCGGAAGGACTGTGTGGGGCGCCACCGCGATGCAGGAGGGCGGGACGGCTGCGACGCCGATACGGTTCCTGGGTCAATACGCCGACGCGGAGACCGGGCTCTTCTACAACCGGTACCGGTACTACGACCCGCAGATGGGCCGGTACATCTCGCCGGATCCGCTGGAGCTGCTCGGCGGCCTCAACGTCTTCGCGTATGCCAGGAACAGCCCGTTCTTCTTCGGGGATCCTCACGGGCTCGTCTACACGCGCATCGTCGACAACAGCACGGATCCCGCCACGGTCCTCGCCGAGGGCTACAACATCGACGAGGCCCGCGGGAAGCCGCCCGAGCGAGGCGGGCAGATCCCGCAGACCTTCACCAACAAACCGTGCGCCGAGACGCAGGCACTCCAGCGCATGAAGAACGACATCACCGGGCAGATCCAGGACGAGCAGAGGGTCGCGAAGGCGAGAGGGAACAAGAAGCAGCCGTTCAAGCCGATGACCCCGAACGAGGTCGATGCCGAGGCGAACCGCCGGCTCAGGGCCAGGTTCGACGATCCGAACGTCTCGATCGAGACGTTCCAGGAGAAAGGGGGGCCGCGCGTCGACCCCTGTGACTCCTGTGGCCAGATGATCGCGGACCTCCAGATCGGCCACGCGGTGGTCGGCGCCAAGGGCAAGCGCGGGCAGTACGGCACGTACCGCAAACCCAGGGGCTATTGAGCGGTACGGAGCGGGAGACGGCGATGGATCACGGCTTCTTCGGGCGCAGCCAATCCGCAGCCTTCGACGCGATCTGCGCCTGGCATCGCGAAGATCGCGCCGGCGCCTGCGTCGTGTACGGGCCGGCCGGCGCCGGCAAGGGCACGGTGATCGACCGCTTCTTCGGCTCGCTCGATGGGTCCGGCGCGCAGCGCGTCCTCGTCCGCGCGGGCCGGGGTTCCGGTGCGCCGTTCGAGCACGACGTGCTGGCGCGGCTCGCGGCCGGCCTGTGGCCCGACGACGCGCCGCACGCCGAGGATCGCCAGGGGCTCTGCGAGCTCCTCGTGAACGAGGTCGCGAGCCGGGACGTCGAGCAGGGCGAGCCGGCGCTCCTCATCGGTCTTGTCGGGCCGGACGCGTGCGCCGACTGGCCCGAGGATCGCGCGCTGTCGGTGCTCGGCGAGCTCGGCCCCTCCGCGCGCGTGCTGGTCTCTGTCACCGGTCCCAGAGAGGCGGCCGAGCGGTGGGCAGAGCGGCTCGCCCTTGGCACGGACAGCGCTGCCTGGGTGCCTCTGAGCGGCTTCCGGCTGGACGAGATCGACGCCCCCTGGCGCGATCGGCTCGCCTGGGCGGCGATCGACGGCCCGGGGCCGCGCGCGACCGTGGAGGCGGCGGCCGGCGCGCTCCGCGAGCGCGGGGCGGCGCGGCTGGAGGCGCTGCTGTCGACCGTCGCGCGCGCGTTCGCGCCGCTCGATCTCGGCGACGCGGCGGCGCTCCTCGGCGCGGACGAGGCCGAGCTCGCCGCCGCGCTCGGCGAGCACCGCGCCGTGATCGATCCGGTGCTCGCCTGGGGCGAGCGGTGGAGCGCGCTCCGGTTCCGGCACGAGGCCCTGCGCGCGGCCTGGGTAGCCGCGAGCCAGGACGGCGCCGCCCTCTGCGAGCGGCGGTTCGTCGAGGCCGCCCGGGCGCTGCTGGGCGCGCGCGCCCGGGCGGGCGGTCGTCCCCCGGAGGGCCGCGCCGCCGCCTATCTCCGCCGGTACGCCGGCGATCACCTGCGCGCGTCGTCGCCGCGCGTGCCGCACGCGGATCTCGTCGCGCTCTGCGATCCGCGCTGGGCGTGGCCGTCCTCGCTCGAGGACCTCGCCGCGCGCCGCGCCGAGCTGCGGCGCCTCCGGCGCTCGGCCGCCGCGCCGCTCGAGGTCTCCGGCGCGGGTGATGCCCTGGCCGCGCCGGTGCCCGACCTCGTCCGCGTCGCGCTCGCGCAAGGCGCGCTCGGGACGCTGCTCCGCGCGTGGGGGCCCGGAGACGCCGGCCCCGGCGACGTGGCGCGCGGGGACGCCGAGCGGGCGCTCGCCGTCGCGCTCCTCGCGCTCTCGGCGCACGCCTCGGAGCCATCCAGGGAGGAGATCGCCGCGAAGGCGCGCGCCTTCGTGCGGCAGCGCGGGGCCGCATGGCGCAACGAGCCATGGCGCGACGCGCAGGCGCTGCTCGCGGCGGCGCGCGCCAGCTCGGACGACGACGCGGCGACGTTCGCGCGCTGGGCGGTATCGGCCACGTCGCGCGACGAGCAAGGCCCCAGCCTGCCCCTGTGGCTCACGGCGGCCCGGTACCTCCCGCCGTCCGAGGCCGAGGCGCTTGTCGCGGAGGCCATCGAGCGCGCGCGCTCGACCCCGCGACCCGGCCACGCGCTCGCGCAGCTCGCCGCGGCGCCCGGGCTGGACGCCGGCCAGGCGCGCTCGCTGCTTCGCGCGGCGATGGCGCTCCCCTCCGGGTCGCGCGCCAACGCGCTGGCGCCGCTCGTGCGAGCGCTGCCCGGCGACGAGCGGGACCGCGGCGTGTCGGCGCTCTTCGGCGCCTTCGTCGACGGCGCGAGCGCGGTCGGCGAGCCGGTCGACTACCCCTCATGCACCGAGGCGCTGGCCCCCTTCCTCGGGTTGCCCGAGCTCTTGAAGCTGCTGGACGACCCGATGACCGGCATGGGCGCGGCGCTCGCCGTGCGGCTGGCGGAGCTCGGCGAGACGGCGCGCGCGCTCGACGTCGTCGAACAGCTCTGCGGCGGCGGGGTCCACGGCGCGAGCCCGCTGCTGCGCGCCGCCGCCACCGAGCGCGGGCGTCCGCTCACCGGCGCGGCGCGCGAGGCGGTGGCGTCTCTCCGGCCGGCGTGGGTCGCCGCCGCGCTGGTGGCCGACCATGCGGCCCCGGCGATCGAGGTGCTGGGGCTCGACGCCGCGATCGAGATCGCCGAGCGCGGAGGCTCGGGGCACGCGGTCGTCGCGGCCCTCGCGGCGCTCTGCTGCGCTGCCCCCGCGCCGTCGCGGCCGTCGCTCGCCGCCCGCGCCGTCGCGGCGTACCGCGACAGCGGGGACACGGACGGGCTGGAGAGCTTGATCCGCTGCGCTGCCTGGATGTCGCTCCATGACGCGGCGTGGCTGCTCGCCAGGAGCCTCGGCGACGCCGCCGGCTCGGTCACGCTGGCGTCGACGCTGGGCGGCTGGGGAGGCGTGGAGATGCTCGCGCCGCTCGTGGCACGGCTCGGCGGCGACGGCGCGCTCGTCGCCGCGGCGGACGCCCTGCGCGAGGCGAACGAGTGGCTCGCGTGGATGGAGTCCACCGGCGGGCGATCCTGACGCGTCGCCCCCCGCGCGGCAGGTCGCGACCTGCCCCCGCCCCCTCGCGAGGGGGGTCGGGTCGATCCGAAACCGAACCGGAGGGCCTCCGGAGCCCGCCCCGGCACGTCGCGACATGCCCCCACCCCCTCGCGAGGGGGGTCGGGTCGATCCGAAACCGACCCGGAGGCCTCCGGAGCCCGCTCCGGCACGTCGCGACATGCCCCCACCCCCTCGCGAGGGGGGTCGGGTCGATCCGAGACCGAGCCGGAGGGCCTCCGGAGCCCGCTCCGGCACGTCGCGACATGCCCCCGCCCCCTCGCGAGGGGGGTGCGGCCGGTTCGGGACCCTGCCGGCGGGCCTCCGGAGCCTGCCCGCGGGGAGCGCCTCGGGTGCTCGAGGCCGTCGTTCCCCCCAGCGCACGCCGCGCTCGATCGTCATCGCTCACGGCGGGGCAGGTGCGATGTTCGATCGAAGGCCTGCCGGCGACGGAGGCGCGTGGCCTTCGCGCGCCTTTGAACCGGCGCGGGCCTTCACGATCCCCTGCGCCGCGCCGGCGCCAGGGCGGGCTGGAAGCGCTGGCGCTGGCGTGCGCTGACGCCGCCACAGGCCCGCCGAAAACTGGCCTGCCTCCCCCACCTGTGCATTACGGTCGCCCTGCCATGGACACGCCGCCCCGATCGCGCGCCGCAGCCACGCTCGCGGCGAGCCGCCGTGCCTTCGCGCTCCTCGCCCTCGCCGCGCTCCTCCCGGGGTGCGGCCAGTCCGGGAGCGCCCCCGACGCGCCGAGCGAGCCCCCGGGCCCCGGCGATGGCCAGAAGCCCGCGGCCGCCGCGCCCTCCGCCGCCGCCTCGGCGCCCCCCGCCTCCCCTGCCCCCGCCGAGGACGAGCCGCCGCCCGGCCAGCCCGTGGGCCCGCCCATCGTCGCGCTGAGCGGCGTCGCCACCCCGCCCGCGCCGCCCCCGGAGGGCAGCCCGCGGCTCGCCAGCATCTCGATGCTCACCCGCGTCTACGCCCGGCCCAGCACCGACGCGAAGCGCGTCGGCTTCCTCCGCGCCGGCGCGATCGTGGAGATGGACCCCGAGCCCGCCGGCACCGCCGGCTGCCCCGGGGGCTTCCGCAAGATCAAGCCGTTCGGCTACGTGTGCCTCGGCCCCGACGCGACGCTCGACCTCGATCACGAGATCGTCCGCGCCGCGTCCCGCCGCCCCGACGTCACCCACAAGCTCCCGTACATGTACGGCGTCGTGACCCGCGGCGGCCCCGCCTACGCGCGCATCCCCACCGAGGACGACGTCGCGCGCCACGAGCCGAGCCTCAAGAAGCACCTCGACCGCTGGGCCAAGGACGAGAAGAGCGGCGCCACCTACGGCCTCGACGTGTGGCTCAAGTGGCATACCGAACCCGCCCCGACCGCGCTCGACGCGCTCGCGCAGCGCGTCACCGATCGCGACATCCCCTGGTTCCTGCGCGACGGCCGGCGCGCCCCCAACCTCTCCGGCCTCATCAAGACCGACGACGCCGTGAAGATCGACGAGGTCTCGCGGCGCAACGGCATGGCCTTCATCGAGTCGTTCCTCCACGAGGGCCGGCGCTACAACGTCACCACCGACCTGCGCGTCGTCCCGGCCGACCGCTTCCGCCCCATCCGCGGCTCCGACTTCCACGGCGTCGAGATCGGCAAGGACATCGACTTCCCGTTCGCGCTCGTGCGCCGCGCCGGCGGCAAGCGCTGGCGCGTCGAGGGCAAGAAGCTCGTCGAGGGCGGAGAGCTCGAGTGGCGCTCGGCCGTGCCGCTGACAGGCAAGCAGCAGTTCTTCGGCGGCAAGCTGCACTACGAGACGAAGGACGGCGACTGGGTCGACGACCGCCACGCCGGCCGCATCGACCCGGCGAAGAAGATGCCCGCGTGGGGCAAGAACGGCGAGAAGTGGCTCGACGTCAGCCTCACGAAGCAGGTGCTCGTCGCCTACGAGGGCACGAAGCCCGTCTACGCCACGCTGATCTCCAGCGGCGAGGCGGGGCTCGAAGATCACGAGTCCAGCACCGCGACAAAGCGCGGGATATTCCGTATCCACACGAAGTACATCTCCATCACCATGGACTCGGACGCCGTCGGCGAGGAGTTCGAGCTGCGCGACGTCCCCTACGTGCAGTACTTCGAGGAAGGGTACGCGCTGCACGGCGCCTACTGGCACGACAAGTTCGGCCGGCCCAAGAGCCACGGTTGCATCAACCTGTCTCCGGAGGACGCGCGCCGGCTCTTCTTCTGGACCGAGCCCGCCGTCCCGCCGGGCTGGCACGGCGCGGCGCGCTCGCTCACCGGAACGGTCGTGTTCGTACACCCCTGATCCACCCGCCGCCGCGAGCGTCAAGCGCCCGCGGCCCTGCGGCGGACGCGTCCGTACGAGGGCGCACGCTGCAGGAGCGGGACGGATCGATCGCAGGTCACACTTCGCGCGACTGCCCGCTCGAACAGCAGCGGAGTCGTGGTAGCGTCCCGCCCATGCAGCTTGCCGTCGTGGGAACAGGGTATGTCGGCCTCGTGGCCGGCGCGGGGTTCGCGGATTTCGGGAACGACGTGGCTTGCGTCGACGTGTCCGCTGCAAAGATCGAGATGCTGAAGCGCGGAGAGATGCCGATCTTCGAGCCCGGCCTCGACGTGCTGATCGCGAAGAACACGCGCGACGGCAGGCTCCGCTTCTCGACCGACGTCGCCAGCGCCATCCGCGACGCGGAGATCGTCTTCATCGCCGTGGGGACGCCCCAGGCCGACGACGGCTCCGCGGACCTCTCCGCCGTCGAGGCCGTCGGCGAGACGATCGGCAAGAACATCAACAATTTCAAGGTGATCGCCACCAAGAGCACGGTCCCGGTAGGGACGGCCGACCGGCTCCGGCAGATCATCAGCGCGCACGCGTCGCAGCCGTTCGCCGTCGCGTCGAACCCGGAGTTCCTCAAGGAGGGCGACGCGGTGAACGACTTCATGAAGCCCGACCGCGTGATCATCGGGTCGGACGACCCGAAGGCCCGCGAGATCCTGCGCCACCTGTACAACCCGTTCGTCCGGGCGAGCGATCGCATCCAGCTCATGGACGCGCGGTCGGCCGAGCTCACCAAGTACGCCGCCAACGCCCTGCTCGCGACGCGCATCTCGTTCATGAACGACCTCGCGCTGCTCGCGGAGAAGGTCGGCGCGGACATCGAGCTCGTGCGCAAGGGCGTCGGGGCCGACCCGCGCATCGGCACGAAGTTCCTCTTCGCCGGCCCGGGGTTCGGCGGGTCGTGCTTCCCGAAGGATCTCTCGGCCATCCTGTACACGGCGGGCTCGGTGGGGCACGACCTCGAGATCGTCCGGGCGACCGAGCGGATCAACGCGCGCCAGAAGCGGGTCCTCGCGAGCAAGGTGAGCGCCCACTTCGACGGCGCGCTGAAGGGCAAGACGATCGCTGTCTGGGGGCTCGCGTTCAAGCCGCAGACCGACGACATCCGCGAGGCGCCCGCGCTCACGCTGATCGACGCGCTGCTCGAGGCGGGCGCGACGGTCCAGGCGCACGATCCGCAGGCGATGCCGAACGTGCGCGCGATCTACGGCAACCGCATCCTCCTGAGCGACGGCATGTACGGCGCGGCCGAGGGCGCGGACGCGCTGGTCGTCGTCACCGAGTGGCACGAGTACCGGCGCCCCGATTTCCACCGGCTGAAGCGCATCATGAGCGCCCCGGCGCTCTTCGACGGGCGCAACGTCTGGGAGCCCGACGAGCTCCGCGGGATGGGGTTCGTGTACACGGGGATCGGCAGGAAGTAGCGCGCAGCCCGCGGCGCGGGCGTGCGGCCGCTCAGGTGTCGCCCGGGTCCGACGGCAGCGTGAAGCGGCGGCTGCTCGGCGGCTCCTCGCCGAGGTACCGCGGCGCGTTCGCCGGCGTCAGACGCCGGCTGCTCGGCGGCTCCTCCCCTGTGTGCCGGTCCCAGCGCCGCTCCAGCATCTTCCTGTCGACGCCGATGAGCCGCGCCGCGGCCGCCTTGTTGCCGCCGCAGCTCTCGATCGCGTGGTGCAGCACCGCCCGCTCGATCACCCGCAGCTTCGACCCGAGCCGCTCGGGCAGCGCGAGCAGCGCGCGCGCCAGCCTGTCGATCTCCGCCGTCGCGTCGACGACAGGCCGCTCGCGCGCCAGCTCCTCGAGCGTGGGGACGTCGATGAGATCGTCGTCCGCGAGCAGCGCCAGCCGCTCGACGACGTTCCGGAGCTCCCGCACGTTGCCGGGCCACGGCCGCCGGACGAGCCACGCGATCGCGTCGTCGGTGTAGCGGAGCTTGCGCGGGATCTCCGCGGTGAACGCGAGCAGGAGCTCGATGAGATCCGCGTCGCGCTCGGCCAGCGACGGGACGTGCACCGTCACGACGTTGAGCCGGTAGAAGAGGTCCTCCCGGAAGCGCCCCTCGTGGATGCGCTTCTCGAGGTCGACGTGCGTCGCGGCGAGGACGCGGGCGCGGAGCGGGATCTCCGACTCGGCGCCGAGCGGGCGGAAGCGGCGGTCCTCGAGGACGCGGAGCAGCTTCGCCTGGAGCTCGCCCGGCATCTCGGCGATCTCGTCGAGCAGGATGGTGCCCGCGCCCGCGAGCTCGAGCTGGCCGCGCATGCGCTTCTCGGCGCCGGTGAAGGCGCCGCGCTCGTGGCCGAAGATGAGCGACTCGATCAGCGTCCCGGGCAGCGCCGAGCAGTTGACCGCCACGAACGGCTCGCCGCGGCGCGAGCTCATCTCGTGCAGCGCGCGGGCCACCATCTCCTTGCCGCTGCCGGTCTCGCCGCGGATGAGCACCGTCTTGCTCGACTCCGCGACGCGCTCGATGATCCGGCGCACCCGCTCCATCGACGCGGACGAGCCGAGCAGCGCCTTCGTGCCGAACGTGCGATCGACCCGCTCGCGCAGCCGCACCACCTCGCCCTTGAGCAGCAGCCGCTCGCGCTGCCCCTCGACGATCGGCAGCAGCATCTCCGGGCAGAGCTCGTCCTTCAGGACGTAATCCTGGGCGCCGAGCCGCATGGCCTCGCGGATCTCGGAGAGCTCGCTCACCGAGGTGACCATCACCGCGGGCGTGCTGCGCCCCGAGGCCCGCACCCGCCGCAGGATCTCCAGGCCCCCGCGGTCGCGCGGGTCGTCCGAGAGGCGCACGTCGAGCAGCAGCAGGTCCGGCGCGCTCCGCTCCACCGCCGCGATGGCGTCGTCCAGGCCCACCGCCTCCAGCACCTCGACCTCGTCGAGCGCGGTCAGGATCTGCCGCAGCGTGCGGCGGCCGCTCCGCTGATCATCGACGACCAGGATCTTCACGCGACCTCTTCCTCTGCGCTCTGGGACACGTCGGCGGCCGGGATGGCGATCACGAACCGCGTCCTGCCGTCGCGCCGCTCCGCGTCGATGGTCCACCCGTGGGCGCGGACGATGCGGTGCGTGATGGCGAGCCCGAGCCCCGTCCCGCCGGGCTTCGTTGTGTACCAGGGCGCGAAGATCCGCGCCGCGTCGCCCGAGATCCCGGGCCCCGTGTCCCACACGACGAGCTCGGCGCCGCCCTCCGTGGTCGTCCAGGTGACGCCGATGGTCCCCACCTCGCCCGCCGCGTCGAGCCCGTTCGAGAGCAGGTTCACGAGCACCTGCGTCGCCTGATCAGGGTCGCAGCGGAGCCTCGGGGTCGCGCTCACCCGCGCCTCGACCCGCCGCTTGCCGAGCTGATCGCGCAGCAGCATCTCCGCCCGGCTCACGAGCTCCTCGACGGACAGGCGGCGGCGCTCGAGCTTCCGGTGCGTGACCCGCCGCAGCCCCATCACGAGGCGCTCGAGGCGCTCGACCTCCTCGCAGCCGATCTCGACCTCCTCGGCGTCCAGGCGCTGGTCGCTCGACCCGCGCTGGAACACCGAGCGGAAGAAGTTGATCGGGTAGCGCACCTCGTGGGTGATCTCGGCCGCGAGCGTCTCGATGAGCGCCGCGCGCTCGTCGCGCCACGCGGCCGCCTGCTCGCGCCGCCGCCGCTCCAGCTCGGCGTAGCTGTGCGCGTGCGCCAGGGCGAGCGCGGCCTGGTTGCCGATGGTGCGGAGCAGGTCGAGGTCCTCGCTCGTGAACAGGGCGCCGCCGCGCTTCCGGCCCACCTCGAGGACGCCGAGCAGCCGGCCGCGGAACATCACCGTCAGCGACAGCTCGCTCGCGCTCACCTCGGGCGGGCCGAGCCCGATGATCCGCTCGCCGCTCTGCTCGGGGGCCGGCGGCCGTGCCTCGTTCTCGAGGTGGCCGGCGTCGGCCGCGTCGACCGCGAAGGGGCGGAAGGTGACCCGCTCGCACGGCAGCCAGCGCGCCACGATGCGCTCGACAGCGTCGGCGACCTCCTCGGGATCGGTGACGAGCGTCAGCTCCTCGCTGAGCTGCTCGACGGTGGGCTTGTACTCCGCGCGCGCCGGGAAGAGCTTCCGGTCGCCGGCGCCGAGCGCGAACACGACGAGCACGGCGCTGACGACGGCGGCCGGCACGGCGACCTTGAGCGCGCCGAGCAGCGGCAGGCCGGCGTACCCCGCGCAGGCGGAGCAGACGATCACGGTGAGCGCGACCATCATGCCGGCGATGATGACCCGCGTGAGCGGGCGCGAGAGGAGCGCGCGGCTCCCCCAGAGGTCGTAGCGGATGAACGCGACGACGCTCGAGACAGGCGTGAGGGCGAGCGCCGGGATCGCGAACCAGGCGAGCAGCGACGCCGAGACGCCGAGCATGGCCAGCATGAAGCCGAGCGCGATCACGACGTGCGGCGGCGCCATCGCGAGGAGCAGCACGCGCAGCGTGCGGCGGCGATCCCCCTCGGCCACGGCGAAGCGGGCGATCAGGGCGGTCGAGAAGAAGAAGAACGACGCGACCATGAGCGTCGCGCAGACGCCCCGGAGCCCGACGGTGGTCCACCCCACGGCGTGCGAGGCGAGCAGGCCGGCGGCGAGCAGGCCGCCGAGCGCCTGCGCGATCCACCCGAGGGCGGGGTAGCGCGCGACAAGCGGGACGTCGTCCGGCAGCCGGAGCGCCAGGGTGAAGAAGCTCATCGGGACGAGCGCGTAGGCGACGTGGAAGAACGGAACGAGGTCGCGCGCGCCGTGGTAGTCGAAGATCGTGAACTGGAAGAGCGCGGTGAACAGCGCCGCGCTCGCGAAGGCGCGGGCGAGCTTGCCGTGCGGGCTCGCGCTCAGCGCGATGAGCGCGGCGCCCACGTAGAGCGAGGCGAGGACCATCAGCCCGCCGGCGTAGAACCACCAGGCGAGCGGATCGAAGGGGGCGAGGCTGAGCTCGACGTCGCGCAGCCCTCCCGCGGTCTCGACGCGGGCGCGCACCGAGCGCTGCCCCTCGCGCGCCGCCTGCTCGACCGCGGCGTCCCAGACGCTGGCGCGGTAACGCCCCTCGGTGCTCTCGAGGCGCCAGCCGTTCACCTCGACGATCCGATCGGGGAACCGGAGGCCCTTCTGGAAGCCCTCCCAGGAGGGCAGGCCAAGGCTCGAGACAACGCCGTCCGGGTCGACGAGGACGCCAGGAAACGGGCGCTCGTACCAGCGCAGCGCGTTCCTGATCCCCAGGCCGCCCAGAACGAGCGCCGCGAGGACGATCGCCGCAAGGAGCCAACGCCGATTCTCGATAGCTCGCATCGGGAGACTCGACAGCGCGAAAATTGCGCCCCGAGCTACCCACGATACGCTGGAACCCCGGGTGAACCAACGGGGCTCGTCCTCGTCCGAGGCGCGGCGCCCCCGCCCCCCGCGATCCCGGTCGCCCGGCGGCGCGGTCACGCGAGATCCATTACGTTCCAAGACGGAGATGAGGGCGGGATCACTCCACCGGAGGGGCGGCGGAGCGCGCCCGGGCAGCGCTCTCGGGCGCGGCGCGCTCCGCGGCGCCGACGAACACGGCGGCCGCCAGCTCCCCGAAGCGCGCCTCGACCGCCTCGACGGCCTCGGCGTCGGTCGCCGATCGCTCGAGCCGGTCGAGCAGGGCGGCGAGCTCGTCCCGCACGCCCGGCGAGCGCGCCGGCGCCGGGCGGCTCACGTCGAGGCCGCGGACGAGGACCGCGAGGTGCCGCAGCACGACGCCCACGCCGTGGGCGCGCTGGCGCCGGGGGTCCCCCGCGGTGAGGCGGGCGTGGCGCGCGAGGGCGCAGAGGCCGTGGCAGAGGCCCGGGTCGGCGAGCAACGCGCGGACGGCCCAGCGCGCGAGGCGGCGCGAGTACAGGCCGCGGGCGAGCGGGCGCGCCGCGCGCGCGTCGTGCCAGGCGCGCGCGGCGTCGTCCTCGCCGAGGAGCACCAGCGCCAGCGCGATCGGATCGCCGGCGGCGAGGCAGGCCCGGCCCGCGTCCATGCGGCCGTAGCCGTGCTTGGCGTTGTGGCCGTCGCGGTCGCGCGCCTCGGGGAGGAGATCCCACCTGTCGGCCGCCGGCTCGGCCGACGCGGGCGCCTCGGGGGGCACCGGATCGAGCGTGCGCCGGACGATGTCGTCGAGCTCGGGCACGCGGAGCGCGGGGTTCTGCGCCAGGACGAGGAGCAGGGCGCCCGCGGCGAGGGCCGACGCCCCGCTCGACTCCGCGTGGCAGAGCCGCTCGGTCGCTGGCCCCACGCCCGACGCGGGCGGGAGCGGGCACGTGAGATCGTCGCCGGGCGCGAGCCACCGCACCGCCGGGCCGCGGTTGGCGAAGGGGCGGCTGCGCCGCCGGCGATCCCGCCAGAGGAACCAGCCCTCGCCGCGGGCGCCCGGGCCGACGCAGAACACGCGCGGGTCGCTCGCGGGCTCGCCGAACCCGAGCGAGAAGCTCGCGTGGAGCGAGTCGGGGGGGCTCGACGCCTCGCGGCCGGTCGGGAACACGACCGGGCAGCCCCGCCCGCGGCGCCCGAGGCGGGCGGCGAACTCGAGCGCGTCGTCGAGCATCGGCGTCGTGGAGCCCTCGATGTACGCGGCGCAGACAACGACGTCGGCGCCGTCGCTGACCGCCCGGACGATCGCGACAGGCAGGGCGAGGACGCACGCGCCCGGCTTCGGGATCAGGTAGAGCCGCGGCGAGGCGTCCGGCGCGACGCCGCGGAACCCGCCGGGGCGGCGGAGCCCGACGGCCCACGCGACCATCAGCGCGCCGTGCGCCTGGCTGCGCGGCGGCTGCTCGACGAGGACCAGCACCTCGCGGTCGATCCCGAGCTCGTCGACCGCCTGGGCGTCGTCGTCGATCACGCCGAGGCGCATCCCGGCGCCGGTCCCGCAGCGGCGGCGATCGACGGCGATCCCGCCCTCCTCGGCGCGGAGGAACCAGCGGCCTGGCGTGACGGGCTCGTCCTCGTCCGAGGCGCCGCGCGGGGCCCAGCCCTCGTCGGGGCGCGCCGCGTCGGCCGGGGCGGCGTCGAAGCGCGGCGCGACAGCGGCGCTCGTGCGCCGGGCCGACGCGACGTAGCGCACCGGGAGCCCCGCGGCCGCGAGCGCCGCGGCGACCTCGGCGCGCCGCCCGCGATCGGGCGACCGGACGCGCAGCCAGAAGATGGGCGCCCGCTCGACGATCCGCTCGACCTCGACCCCGGACCACCGCGCCGAGAGCGCCGCGGCCACGGCGTCGGGCGCCACGGCGCCGCGCGCGGCGACGACGACATCGAGGGGGCCGCCGTCGTCGTCGCACGCGGCCGTCGGCACCGGGGCGTAGCCGAACTCCCACGGCGGGCGCGGCGGGCGCTCCCTGCGCGACGCGGCGGACGCCGGGGGCGGAGCGCTCGATCGGCTGCGCTCCGGGCGGGTGGGCCCCTCCTCCGGGAGGCCCTCTCCTCCTGGAGCGGCCGCGCCGCCCTCCGGGGAGCCCGCGCCTCCCGGCGTGGCCGCGCCGCCCTCGGGGGGGGCCGCCTCCCCTCGCGCGGCCGCGCCGGCCGCCGGAGGCCCCCCTCCCCTTCGCGTGGCCGCGCTGCGGCCCCGGCTCATGCCAGCACGGCCTTGGCCCAGGATTTGAGCGCATGGGCGCGGTTGGCGAAGCCCGGGCTCTCGGCCTCGCACCGCGCGAGCTCCTGCGCCTGCGCCTCCCTCCCCGCCGTCCAGGCGGCGACGCGGCGCGCGCCGAGGACGGCCGCGCGCCGCCGGGCGGCGCGGAAGCACCGGCGCTCCCCGTCGAGCATCGCCCCGAGGACGCCGGCCTCGAGGACCATGCGCCGGACGGGGATCAGGGACGAGGGCACGCTGGAGGTCGGCGGCTCGCTCTGCCCCTTCGGGGTCGCGGCGATGCCCCAGGGCGGCGTGCCGAGCGGCCCGTACGCGACAGCGCCGCGGCGGTGCGCGCCGCCGGGGGCGCGGCCCTGGCCGCGCGCGGCGTCGTCATCGCCGTCGTCGACGTCGACGTCGCCGACATCGCCGACGTCCGGTTCCCCGTGCGCGCGCGATCGGAGCTCCGAGGCCAGGACGACGGCCCAGGCGCCGCCGCGCTGGTAGTCGTCCTGCCAGTCCATGACGTCGTCGTGGAGCTGCAGGCCGAGCCACACCGACGAGAGCATCCGCGAGAGCACCTCGCGCTGCGCGGCCGTCCAGCCCGCGGCGTGCGCCAGGGCGATCGACGCCGGGAAGCCGACGCGCTGCTTGGCGAGGGAGAGCGCGTAGTAGCGGCTGAAGCCGGCGGGCTCGCCGCTCGCGAGGAGGGCGCGCTCGGCCTCGATGGCGAGCAGCGTGGCCTCGTCCGCGCGGGCGAAGTCGATGGCCGGGTCGTCGACGCCGGGGGCGACGCGGCGGAGCGCCTCGTCGCGCGCCCGCCGCGCGTGGGCCAGGAGCGCCTCGAGCTGCCAGGTCGGGCGGATCTGCGCGTCCTGGATGCGGTCGGTGGCGAACGCCTCGATGACGGCGAGCAGGTGCGCGAGGAGCGCGTCCTGCACCGTGGCCCCCCGGACGCCGGGCATCGCGTCCGCGAGCAGCGCGGGCGCGGACAGGGTGAACTCGTTGCTGAACACCGCGCTCCAGGGCACGTCGCGCGACGGCGTCAGGCCGAGGGTGTGGGCCAGCCCCTGCGCCTCGGCGTGCAGCATGCCGGGGAGCGTCCGCCAGAACGCCTTGTAGAGCTCATCCACCCACAGCGCCTCATCCATGAGCGGGCACCTCCGTCGCGAGGCGCGCCGCCCCGCCGGACCTGCGCCGCGCGCTCCGGGCGCCGGTGGATGGCCGCGCACCCGGGGCGCCGGTAGATGGCACCGGGGCGGAGCCGCGCCGGTGAGACGTACGTCGATGGCGGTGCATCCCCGCCTGTCGCCTGCGCCGCAGCATCAATAGACGTTCGACTCCTTCCAGGGCGACAGGCACACGTTGATGCGCTCCTCGACGACGATGGCCCGCCACTGGAGCACCTGAGCGGCGCTCAGCCCGTCGAAGAAGCCGCCGATCCAGGAGCGGATGCGCCCGTTGAGCTGCGCGCGGACGCTGGCCGCGTCGGCCGGCTCCTCGTCGGACTCGGGCGCGACGACGTAGAGGGCGAGGAGCTGCTTGAACTCGTCGAAGTGCTCCTGGTTCCGGAGCAGGGAGATGTAGAGCGCGCGCAGCTGTGCGTGCGGATCGACCGAATTCACGGTTTGCATGGTCCTCCGTCACCGGCCCGCGCCGGCTTCGGCGGCACATTGCACGTCATGGGCCGCCGCTGACCAGCGTGTAACCCATTGAAATCACTCGACCACCACGGGCGGCCGTCCGCGAACGGTACCCGAAACCGACCATCGTCTGCCCGAATCCGACCGCTCCGCTCGCCGCGCGATCACCCTCGCTGCGGGGGTGGACACAGACATGTCCAGCCCTCGGCGCCCCGACTCAGCACCAGCCGGATCGCGTCAGTCGCCGCGGCGCGGCGTCGTTCAATTCAGGTCCAGCCGAATCGAGCAGTGAAGCTGGATCACTTCCCGCCGCCGAAGCTCGGGGTGCTCCCGCCTGTCGGAACGAAGAGGATGCCGCCCCCGCCGCCTCCGCCGCAGTCGCTGAGCGCGCTGAGGAGGATGAGGACGATGATCACGACGACGACGACGACGAGGATCGTGCCGGCGCTCATCCCCGTCCCGCCGCCGAGCGCGGGGCGCGGCGGGGGCGACAGGTGGAAGGCGGCGGCGAGCTCCTTGCCCGGGAGCGGGGAGCAGAACGACACGCTGACCTCGGTCGGGGCCTGCTCGATGCTGACCTTGCCGTCCGAGCCCTGGTACTCGGTGGCCTGGACCGACTCGCCGATCTCGACCTTCCAGTAGAACTCGCCGATGACGTACTCCACCTCGGCCTGGACGCTCTGCTTGAGCGAGTACGTCTGTCCCTTGTAGGTCGCGACCGAGCCCATGGGCTGGACCTCGCCGGGCGAGAGCGGCGTCACGAGCTGCCACGCGCCGTCCTCTTCCATGAGCCACAGGTAGCCGACGCTCGGGCCGCCGTAGAGCAGGTACTCCCGCCAGCGGTAGCGCTCGCCCTCCACCGTGCAGCCCCGGATGACGAAGCCGATGCAGAGCACGCGCATGCCGCGGAGCTGGCCCTCGGCGCCGAGCGGCACGTACGGCTCCACGGGCGGCCGGGGGACCTGGCCGAGCGCGGTCAGGGCGCCCTTCGTGAGGTCGCTCGCGGTGCCGCAGTACCGGCAGACGATGCGCTCCGCGGTGCCGGGGGCGGCGAGCGGCAGGTTGCCGCCGCAGCTGGGGCACGCCACGGCGGTCACCTGCGCCGAGGGCGCCTCCACGGGCGCGCCGGTGTCGAGCCGCATCACGGCCGGGTCGAACTGCCGGCCCAGGTAGAGCTTCGGCGGGAGGCTCCGGCCGTCGCCGTAGTCGAGGGTCCCGAACTCGCCCCGCGGCCCCGCGATGTCGACGAAGCCGGTCACCACGCCCGGCGGGGCGACGTAGGGCATCTCGCCTTCGGCCGAGATGACGCGCCGGCGTCCCACCTCGACGACGGTGAACATCCCGTGCCCCTCGAGGTGGACGCGGCCGCCGGGCTGGAGCGAGGTCCACGGCGGGAGGCCGTTCAGCGGGAGCGGCGCCTCGCTGGTCGCGTACCAGCGCCCCTGGGCGAAGGCGACCCACGTCCAGCGGCCGCTGCTCGGGAACGCGATGAAGATCTCCTGCCAGGGCGCGCCCGGCGCGCCGGCGCGGTCGAGCTGCACGCGGCCGTCGACAACGAACGGCTCGTTGCCCCAGCGCCCGGTGACCCCGACCTGCAGGGGCGTGGGGATCTCGACGAGGTCGGCGACGCGGCCGATGGCGCGCAGGTCCCGATCGGTGCGGGCGATGACGAACTTGCAGTGCTTGCACACCTGGGCCATCGCGCCCGCGAAGCGAAACGTGATCGGCGCGCCGCAGGAGGGGCACGCGGCTGCTCGGTCGAAGGGCGTGCTCACGCGAGCACCATACTAGAAGCGGAGGCCAGCTGTGATCCAGCACGAGCGGTGCTAGGACCGCGCCGATGCCGGTCACCGACGAGCGCTCGACGGGCGCCGCGCTTGCCCCTCCTGGAGACGCCCTGGCGGCGCAGCCGCTGCCCCGGCTCGTGCACCCGGCGCTCCTCGCGAGCGTGTTCGTCATCGCCACGTCGGGCCTCATCTACGAGCTCATCACCGGCACGCTCGCGAGCTACGTGCTCGGCGACTCGGTGGCGCAGTTCAGCTTCGTCATCGGCCTCTACCTGTTCGCGATGGGGATCGGCTCGTACCTCTCGCAGTACATCGAGAGCCGCCTCCTCGAGCGCTTCGTCGAGATCGAGCTCGGCCTCGCGCTCGTCGGCGGGCTCTCCGCGCCGATGCTCTTCCGGGTCTACACCGCGCTCGGGGCGTTCCGCGCGCTGCTCTACTCGCTCGTGCTGCTCATCGGCGTGCTCGTGGGGCTCGAGATCCCGCTGCTCATCCGGCTGCTCAACTTCTCGCTGGATCTCAAGCGGCTCGTCGCGCGGGTGCTCACGCTCGACTACATCGGCGCCCTCGCCGCGAGCCTGCTCTTCCCCGCGATCTTCCTGCCGCGCCTCGGGATCCACCAGACGAGCCTCTTCTTCGGCCTGCTCAACGCGGCGGTCGCGCTCACGAGCACGTTCCTCTTCCCGCTCGAGCGCGCCGTCGTCGTCAAGCTGCGGGCGCTCTGCCTCGTCGTCATCGCGGCGCTCGGGGTGGCCTTCGCGCTCGTCTCGCGGTTCGTCGAGCGCTCGGAGGCGATCTACTTCGGGGCGCCCATCGTCTACGCGGCGCAGTCGCCGTACCAGCGCATCGTCGTCACAAGGGGCCCGCGCACGACGCGCCTCTTCCTGAACGGCAACCTCCAGTTCTCGTCGGACGACGAGCACCGGTACCACGAGGTGCTCGTGCACCCGGCCGTCGCCGCGCTGGGGCGCGATCCGCGGCGCGCGCTGGTCCTCGGCGGCGGCGACGGGCTCGCCGCGCGCGAGCTGCTCCGGTACCCGTCGATCGAGCAGATCCTGCTCGTCGACCTCGACGCCGCGGTCACGGACGCCTTCCGCGACCTGCCGCTCGCCGCGGACCTGAACGGCGGCGCGCTCCGCGATCCGCGCGTCGTCATCCGCAACCAGGACGCGTTCAAGTACCTCGAGGAGTCGACAGAGTCGTTCGATCTCGCGATCGTCGACTTCCCCGATCCGGGCAACTACGCGGTCGGCAAGCTGTACACGGACGCCTTCTACCACCTGCTCCGGCAGCGGATCTCCGTGCGCGGCCTCGCCGTGGTCCAGGCGACGTCGCCGCACTACGCGCGCGAGTCGTTCTGGTGCGTCGTGACGACGCTCGAGGCGGCCGGCTGGAAGACCGCGCCGCTGCACGTCTACGTGCCGAGCTTCGGCGAGTGGGGGTTCATCCTGGCCGGCGGCGAGGGGCTCACCGCGCCCGGCGCCCTCCGCGTCGATCCGTCGAAGCTCCGCTACCTCGACTCGAGCGGCCTGCCGGAGCTCTTCCGGTTCCCGCGCGATCTCGGCCGCGTCGAGGCGCCGGTGAACCGGCTGAACGACCAGAAGCTCGTCTCCGTGTACACGCGCGAGTGGGCCGAGTGGTCGCGGTGATCCGGTGAACCGCCGCGGCTTCCTGAGCTCCGTCGCGGCGGGCTGGCTCGTGCACGCGGCCTCGCCGGGGCGGCCGCCGCTCGCCGGCGAGATCGTCGGCGCGGCCCACGGCGCGGGCCACCTGCTCCGCGGCGGCGCGTCGACGAGGACGGCGTCCGGCCCGCCGGAGCGCGCGGACGTCGTGATCGTCGGCGGCGGGGTGAGCGGGCTGTCGGCCGCGTGGCGCCTCGCCGACGCCGGGCTCGATCTGCGGGTGCTCGAGCTCGAGCCGCGGCCCGGCGGCACGAGCGCGTGGGGCGAGGACGGCGTGGTGCCGTACCCGTGGGGCGCGCACTACCTCGCCGCGCCGAACGTCGAGGCGCGCGCGACGCTGCGGCTGCTCGATCAGATGGGCGTCGTCACCGGGTGGGACGCGGCGGGGCGCCCCGTGTTCGATCCGCGCAGGCTCTGCCACGCGCCGGGCGAGCGGCTGTTCTACGAGGGCGCGTGGCACGCCGGCCTCGCGCCTGTCGACGCGCTGCCGGACGACGCGCTGGAGGAGCTCGAGCGGTTCCACGCGCTCGAGGAGGACCTCACGGAGCTCACCGGCAGGGACGGGCTCCCGGCGTTCCAGATCCCGCTCGCGCGCTCGTCGCGCGATCCCGAGCTCCTCGAGCTCGACCGGATCAGCATGGCGGCGTGGCTCGATCGCGAGGGGTACCGCACGCCCTTCCTGCGCTGGTACGTGCGCTACGCGATGCTCGACGACTTCGGCGGCGAGCCGGAGGAGATCTCGGCCTGGGCGGGGCTGCACTACTTCGCGGGGCGCAAGGTGCGCACGCCGGCGCTCGCGGGCAGCCACTACCTGATCTGGCCCGAGGGCAACGGCCGGCTCGTGAAGGCGCTGCTCGAGCGCGCGGCGCCGCGCGTGTCGCTCGGCGCGCTCGTCACGTCGGTGCGCCCGCTGCCGGAGGGCGGCGTCGAGGTCGGCTACATCGACGTGCAGCGCGGCGAGGCGCGCCGGGTCGAGGCGCGCGCCGCGATCCTCGCGGCGCCGGCGTTCGTCGCGCGCCGGATCTTCGCGGGGAGCGCGGCGGGCGCGCTGCCCGAGCGGACAACGTCGGCGTGGCTCGTGGCGAACCTGCACGTCGAGCGGCCCCTCGATCCGAACCATGCGTGGGATTCCGTCCTCTATGGCGCAGAGGGGCTCGGCTACGTCGACGCGCGCCACCAGCTCACCGATCTCGCGGCGGCGACGACGCAGCGGTCGCGCCTCGCGACGCCGATGCAGCGCACCGTGCTGACATACTACCGCGCCCACGGCGGGCCCGACGTTGCCGCCGCGCGCGCGGCGCTGCTCGGCGCGCCGTGGGCGTCGATCGCGGACGGCGTGCTGCGCGATCTCGCGCCGGCGCACCCGCACCTGCGCGACGAGGTCGCGCGCATGGACGTCATGATCTGGGGCCACGCGATGCCGCGCCCGCGCCCCGGCTTCCTCGGCGCGCGGCCGTTCGATCCGCCGTGCGCGCTCTCGGAGCGCGTCGCCTGGGCGCACGTCGATCAGGCCGGGATGGCGCTCTTCGAGGAGGCGCAGGCGAGCGGCGTGCGCGCCGCCGAGACGATCGCCGCCGCGCTCGGGATCGCGATCGGCGAGACCTGGCTCTGAGCGGCCGCCTGCGCCGTCGTCGCCCGCCGCGAGAGCGCGCCGCGCCCGCTGGATCGGGCGTGCGCGGAGCGCGCGCGGCGCCGCGCGACGAGCAACCCCCACGTCCACCCTCATCTTTCAAGAGCAAAGTGCGCGCGGCGAGCGGGCGCCGCCGGGAAGGTCCATGCCCCCAGCGGCCGGCCGCTTCTTGCGGGCGCGAAGCGGCCCCTGTGGGAGATCCGGCCCAGGATTTCAGCTTTGCCCTCGCCTTGAACTTGCGCTGCCCCCCTGCTCCGCGTCTACTCTCTGCCCATGTTGCGGACCCGGTTTGCCGGGATGACGGATACCGGGCTCCTCCGGGACCACAATGAGGACAACCTCCTCGTCAGCGAGGAGTACCGTGTCGTGGCCGTGGCGGATGGCATGGGCGGACACCGCTCGGGCGACGTCGCGAGCCAGCTTGCCGTGAGCACCCTCTCGGACTTCCTGTCCGTGACGGTCGGGAGGGACGCGACGTGGCCGTTCCCTGCCGATCCGAACCTCACGGAGGAAGAGAACTACGTCGTCACCGGCCTCCGGCTGGCGAACCGGCGCATCTTCGATCGCTCGCTGAAGACGCTCGCCGACTTCGGCATGGGCACGACGATCGTGGCGGCGATGTTCTCCAAGGACGCCGAGCACGTGACGGTCGGCCACGTGGGCGACAGCCGCTGCTATCGCCTGCGCGACAGCCAGATCACGCAGCTCACGCGCGACCACTCGCTCGTCAGCGACGCCGCGCACATGGCGCCGTGGATGACCGAGGAGGAGGTCCGGCAGCTCCCGGCCAACGTCATCACGCGCGCGCTCGGCATCCGCGAGGACGTCCTCGTCGATCTCGTGACGGACGAGACGCGCCACGGCGACGTGTACCTCCTCTGCTCGGACGGCCTGTCCGGGCTCGTGAGCGACGATCAGATCCTCGAGCTCGTGATGTCCAGCGGCTCGCTGGACGCGGCGTGCAAGGCGCTCGTCGACCGGGCGAACTACTTCGGCGGCACCGACAACATCACGGTCGTCCTCGCCCGCGTCGAGGAAGTCCCCGACGGCAAGCGCACCTTCAACGACGAGCCCACGCAGGAGAGCCGCTAGCGGCGCGTCGCCGGGCCTCCTCCGGCAGCGCCGGAGGAGCGAGGGCTCAGGCGAGTCCGGCGGCGTCCCCCCGCCGCGCGACGAACAGGGTCTCCTCGGGCCGGGCAGCCCGGCAACCCGCCGACCCGCCGCTTACAGGACGAAGTGGTCCATGAGCTGGAGGACCTCCAGGTTCAGCCCCTTCAGCGCGGCGCACTCCCGCTCCACCTCGGCCTGGAAGACCGGCTTGATGTGGTAGAGCATCGTCGGCAGGTCCCTTGGCGCGCGGTACTTCTGGAGCTCGACGGCGAGCGTCTGCGGCGTGTGGTGGCCGCTCACCGTGGCGAGCCGCTGCTCCCTGTCGGGGAAGCTGACCTCCATGAGCAGCGCGCGGAGGTCCTGCTGCTGGTTCAGCACCTCCCACAGCCGGTCGGTCGGCCCGGTGTCGCCGCTGTACGCGATGGCGCCGCCGCTCCCCTCGATCACGAACGCCGAGGCGTCGATCGTGTGCGTCACCTGGACCGCGCGCACGAGCCGCCCGGCCACCATCGTGGGGCGCTCCGGCTTCAGCTCGAGGTACTGGATGGTCGGCTGCGCGGGCGTCGGGATCACCGCGAAATCGGGCCACAGCACGTTGTTGAAGAAGTGCTTCTTCAGCGTCCGCAGCGTCTCGCGCGTGCCCGCGATCACGAGCGGCGGGCACCCGAGCTGGCAGCGGTTGTCCGCGATGGTGGCCAGGTCGCGGATGTGATCGAGGTGCGCGTGGCTCACGAGGCACGCCTCGATCCGCGCCTGCTCCTTGATCTCGAGCCCGCTCGTCAGCGAGCCCGCGTCGATCGCGAGGACGTCGTCCACGACGAACGCGCACGTGCGATGCCTGGGGGTCTCGCCGCCGTGGCAGCCGATGACGCGCAGCTCCACCGGCTCAGCTCTCTCCGCCGAGCTTCAGCGGCATCTTCAGGAGCTCGATGAAAACCCTGGATCGCCGCATGTCGGTCACCATGATCGCCGCCCCGGCGTGGGAACCGCCCCCGTGAAAGGGCACGTCGCCCGGCACGTACTCGCGGCCACGGCGGGCGAACGACGATTCCGACATTGCCCGAGAGTCTAGCGCCCTGCGCGACCGCGGGTCAAAAACCCAGGCAAGAGCGCTCGGCCTCACAAAGCGCGAGGGGCCCTCCAAGCCAGCATGGTTTGGAGGACCCCTCGGCCCGCTGCATCGGGAGCGGCGCGCTCAGCGGCCAGCGCCGGCGTGAGGCCGGCGCCGGACCGAGCGCGGCGCGGACAGGCGCTCAACCCATGTCGAAGTCGCCCATGCCGCCCATGCCGCCCATGCCGCCCATGCCGCCCATGCCGCCCATACCCCCCATGCCGCCCATGCCGCCGGGGGCCCCGCCGCCCGCGGCCTTCTCCTTCTTGGGCTTGTCGGCGATGAGGGCCTCGGTCGTGAGCATCAGCGCCGCGACGCTGGCCGCGTTGGTGAGCGCGTGGCGCACGACCTTGGCCGGGTCGATGACCCCGCCCGCGAGCAGGTCCTCGTACGTGTCCGTCGCGGCGTTGTAGCCGAACGTGGGCGCGCCCGACCGGACCTTCTCCACGACCACCGTCCCGTCGACGCCAGCGTTGTGGGCGATCTGACGGACCGGCGCCTCGACGGCGCGGCGCACGAGCCGCACGCCGGCGTCGCGCTCGTCGTTGAACTTGAGCCCGTCGAGCGTGGCGGCCGCCCGGAGCAGGGCCACGCCGCCGCCGACAACGATGCCCTCCTCGACGGCGGCGCGGGTCGCGTGCAGCGCGTCCTCGACGCGCGCCTTCTTCTCCTTCATCTCCGTCTCGGTCGCCGCGCCGACCTTCACCACCGCGACGCCGCCGGCGAGCTTCGCGAGCCGCTCCTGGAGCTTCTCGCGATCGTAGTCGCTGGTCGTGTCCGCGATCTGCTTGCGGATCGCCTCGATGCGGCCCTTGATGGCGGTCTTGTCGCCCTGGCCGTCGATGATGACGGTGTTGTCCTTGTCGATCTCGACCCGCTTGGCGGTCCCGAGGTCGCGCACGGTGGCGCTCTCGAGCTTCTGCCCGAGGTCCTCCATGAACGGGGTCGCGCCGGTGAGGATGGCGATGTCCTTCAGCATCTCCTTGCGGCGATCGCCGAAGCCGGGCGCCTTCACGGCGGCCACCTTGATGGTGCCGCGCAGCTTGTTCACGACGAGCGTGGCGAGCGCCTCCCCCTCGATGTCCTCGGAGAGGATGAGCAGCTCGCGCCCCTGCTTCACCACCTGCTCGAGCAGCGGCAGGAGGTCGGCCATCGCGGAGATCTTCTTCTCGTGGACGAGGATGAGCGGGTTCGTGAGCACCGCCGTCATCTTCTCGGCGTCGGTCACGAAGTAGGGCGAGAGGTAGCCGCGGTCGAACTGCATGCCGTCGACGGTCTCGAGCTCCGTCGTCATGCGCTTGTTCTCCTCGACCGTGATCACGCCCTCCTTGCCGACCTTCTCCATGGCGTCGGCGAGGATCGCGCCGATCTCCTTGTCGCCGTTGGCGCTGACCGTGGCGACCTGGGCGATCTGGTCCTTGTCCTTGGTGGGCTTGGCGGCCTGCTGCACCGCCTCGATGACCTTCGCGACCGCCGCGTCGATGCCGCGCTTCAGGTCCATCGGGTTGTGGCCGGCCTCGACGAGCTTGAGGCCCTCGCCGAAGAGCGCCTGCGCCAGCACCGTCGCCGTCGTCGTGCCGTCGCCCGCCTTGTCGCTCGTCTTCGAGGCGACCTCGCGCACCATCTGGGCGCCCATGTTCTCGAGCTTGCCGACGAGCTCGACCTCCTTCGCCACCGTGACGCCGTCCTTCGTGACGACCGGCGCGCCCCAGCTCTTCTCGATGACGACGTTCCGGCCCTTGGGCCCGAGGGTCACCTTGACCGCATCGGCGAGCGTGTTCACGCCCTTCAGGATCGCGGCGCGGGCGCCGCGGCTAAAAACGATCTGCTTCGCAGCCATCTCTCAATCCCCTCGCGGCCGCGCGGCCGCATCTGCAACGCTTGGGTTCGGTTGCCTGGATCCGGATCACGTCGCGGCGGAGGCGGACTCGGTGACGGCGAGCACGTCGTCCTCGCGGAGGAGCACGTGCTCCTCACCGTCGAGCTTCACCTCGGTGCCGCTGTACTTGCCGAACAGCACCTTGTCGCCGACCTTCACCTCGAGCGGGCGAACCTTGCCGTCCTTCAGGACCTTGCCGTTGCCCACGGCGACGACGCGCCCCTCGATCGGCTTCTCCTTCGCGGCGTCGGGGATGATGATGCCCCCCTTGGTCTTCGTCTCGCTCTCGACACGCTTGACGACAATCCGATCTTGCAGCGGCCTGATTCTCATGATGGCTCCTCGTCCTCGGCTGGTTGACTGACCATCGGCCTCGCCGGAGGTCCCGCTCGCCCCCACCGCCGGGGCATTCCGCCCACACGACGAGAGCTAAGTACCCGGGATCACAGTTGCTTGGCACTCTCCCAGGCCGGTGGCTAAAACCGCGCCGAAAGTAAATCAGGCTCCCGGCGCGTCAAGGGCGCACGGCAGACAGCCGCGACTTTTCGGCCGACGCAGCGCCCGGACGGGGAAAGGAAAATTTCTGTAGAAAGCGGGAAGCAAGGCGCCACGGGGTGGCGCGGGCGGCGGCCAGGCGGGGTATCTCGGGGATGGACGGACCCGGCGCCGAGGCGGGCCGGCGCGCGCCCGGGTGGAATCCAGCGGGGTGGCGTTCGACGAACAGGCGCGAAATGCAGCCGATTTCCGGCCCGAGGAACTTTCGTCGCCGGCTCCGATTTTCATCGCTTGACATACCGGGCAGCCCGAGTAGATTCCGCGGCCCGTGGCGCTGATGCAGAGCGCTCACCCCTTGGGGGATCGTCTAACGGCAGGACGCAAGATTCTGGCTCTTGCTATCAAGGTTCGAATCCTTGTCCCCCAGCCAGGCCGATCAGCTCTGCTGTAGGCCTTCTCGACAGAACAAGGTCCCATCGTCTAGCGGTTAGGACATCGGCCTCTCACGCCGGTAACGCGGGTTCGATTCCCGCTGGGATCGCCACTCTGGCTTTTCTTTCCCTGTCAGCCCTCGCGCTGTCGTCGTTCGAACGTTCCGGACGACGCCTCCAGGCTGGCCTCCTCGGCACAGCAGCTCACCGGGTCGCCCCTTCGCGCCGGTAGAGACGCTGGCTGCCCCGTCAGCGACGAGCCGTACGACAAGCTCGCGTTCGCCCGGTCGGTGGTGGGCGACATGCCCCGATGAAGTACGGCTTCGTCGAGGTGGCGCGCGACGGCTACCACGACGGGCGCGCGCTCGACAGCATCCGCCGCGCCTCGCGGGCGAGACGCCGGCGCTGTCGTCGATCGGCCAGCTGCGCAGATCGGCCGCCCGCGACGGGATCTCCGGCGCGCGGCGCCACGGCGTCGCTCCGCGATCGGCCGCCGATTTCTTGGGCATCCGCGGCGGTCGGCGCAGAGTCGCGGCCGGAGGCACCCCGATGAAGCAACAGATGACGCCGAGCGATGTCCCTCAAGATGCCGTGGAGCGCTGCCTGGTGAGGGCGATGCAGGGGAGCGGCGCGCGCGCCGTGGCCCTCGCCGGCGAGGAGGGCCTGCTCCTCGCCGGGGCGCGCGGCGCTGGCGGCGCGGGGAGCGACGACGAGCTCGCGCTGCTCGCCGCGCTGGGCGCCGGCTGCGCCGACAAGATCGCCGGGTACGCCGAGCTCGACGAGTTCGTCGACGCCGTGGCCGGCGGGGACGACTTCTACGCGACGCGGCTCACTGTGTGCGACCGGACGCTCTACCTCGCCTCGATCGGCGCGCGCGTGCCGCAGCAGAAGAAGATCGCCGCGGAGCTCGGCAGGATCCTCGCGCCCGTGCTGTCAGCCTGACCCGCGGCGCGCCTCGGCCGGGCGCCGGGGCCGGTCCGACGGGCCCGCCGAGGCGAGGAGGAACCCCTCGGCCCTGTGCGGGGCGAGGCCGCAGCGCGCGTTCATGCGCTTCGCGATCTCGTCGCCGGCCCTGACGAGCGCGTAGAACCACCGGATCCCGAAGCGCTCGTGCCCCTCCCGGAGCGCCGCGGCCTGGAGCGGCGCCCCGAGCCCGCGGCCGCGGTACTCGTCGCGCAGGCAGGTGCAGATCGGCATGCCGGTCCAGGAAGGCGCCTCGCCCACGTCGGGGATCCAGAGCGGCGGGGCGCCCAGCAGCCCGAGCTGCGAGAGCGCCTCGCGCCCGCCCTCGGCAGGCTCGGGCCGCGTCAGGACCCACAGGGTCGTGCAGCCGACAAGCGCGCCGCGGCCGTCGCGCAGCGCGAGGGTCAACGAGCGCCCCCCGCCGCCGCGCAGGGCCCACCCCGGGAGCGGCGCGTGGCCGCTCTCGGCCTGGAGCTCCTGGATCGCGCGGATCGCGTCGTCGTCGTCGTCCGGCGACACCCTGGACAGGTGGAGGCCCGCCGGGAACGAGCGGAACCGGCCGAGGCCCTGCACGGCGGCCCACACCTCGCCGGCCGGGGCGCCCATCACGGAGAGCCCGTCATCGACGGAGAGCCCCGCCTGGCGCAGCGACGCGGCGAGCGCCGGGAGGTCCGGCCGGGGGGCGTGCAGGAGCACGCGCTCGAAGCAGCGCACCAGCGCCTCGCGCCGGTCCGGAGGCGTCCTCTGGGCGTGCAGCAGCAGGAGCGAGCGACCGTCGGTGGTCATGCTGTCCTGCTCCGCGATCCAGCCGCGCGCGGCGTACAGGATCCGCTGAACCCGGTAATCCGCAGCCTCGCCGAAGCAGCCAGGTCCGTCCGCCGGAGCGGGGCGGCGCTGCTGCGGGGCGTCGTCGCGATCGAGGTCGAAGGCAAGCATCATGGCGGCATTCCTCCTGTCGAGAGGGAACGGCGGCTTCGACAAAAGCCGCCACCCGGCGCGGGGCGCCCGCGCGCTGCGCCCGGGCGAGCCCCTGCCGCGCCGCCCAGGGCCGCCGGCGAGACGGCCCGAGGCGGCGGTGCGTGGATGCGGGAGAGCTCCGCTCAACCAGCGGCTGCTCGGCCCGCGTGACGAGACTTCAACTTATCCCTGCTGCGCTGCCGCGCAAGCGACGACATGCCATGATCCGGGCGGTGGACAGACGGGGTCATTCGCGCTCACGTTTACTTGCAAGCATCCGTAATTGTTTCATAAAATAAACCAATACCGGCCCTCGACGACAGGGCACCTCGCCGCCCGCCGGGGCCGGGATGTGGACATAGAACGTCCTAGCCCGGGGCGACGCGTGGCGCGGCGCATGGCGCGCGTGCCCCCCGCGCGCGGGGGCGGACCGGCGAGGCGCTCTGGACGGTGAGCTCGCTCGCTGTGAGCCGCGGTGGTTGAGGACGATCGCGCGCCCTGGTAGGTTGGCGTCCAGTATTGCGCGATGACCACCGCACTTGTCACTGAACCCGACAGCGCCGCGCCCCCGCTGCCACGCCCGTTCCTCAAGTGGGCCGGCGGCAAGGGCCAGCTCCTCCGGCAGTTCCAGCCGCTGCTGCCCGCGTCCTACGGGCGCTACTTCGAGCCGTTCGTTGGGGGAGCAGCGCTGTTCTTCTGCCTGCAGCCGAAGCGCGCCGCCCTGACGGACGTCAACGCCGAGCTCATCGACTGCTACCGCGCGGTGCGCGATCGGGTCGAGGACGTCATCGCCGCGCTGGGCAGCCATGCCTACGACCAGGCGCACTATTACAGGGTTCGCGATCTCGACCCGACGACGCTCTCGCTGCCGGAGCGCGCCGCGCGGACCATCTTCCTGAACCGGACGGGCTTCAACGGGCTGTACCGGGTCAACAGCGCCGGCCGCTTCAACGTGCCTTTCGGTCGCTACGTGAACCCGTCGATCTGCAACCCGCCCCAGCTCCGGGCCTGCTCGGCGGCGCTCCAGGCCGTCGAGCTCGAGGTCCGCGACTTCGAGCGCGTGCTCGACCACGCCGAGGAGGGCGACTTCGTCTACCTGGACCCGCCGTACTCGCCCGTCTCGTCGACGGCGAACTTCACGTCCTACAGCGCGGGCGGCTTCAGCTTCCGCGACCAGGAGCGCCTCGCGGCCCTGTTCGCGGCGCTCGACGAGCGAGGCGTCAAGGTGATGCTCTCGAACTCCGATGTTCCGGAGATCCCGCCGCTCTACAAGCGGTTCAAGATCGACAGGGTCGCGGCGCTCCGGAGCATCAACGCGAAGAGCGACGCCCGCGGCCGCGTGGGAGAGATCGTGATCCGGAATTACGGGGGCAAGCGAGGCCGGAAGGCCGCGCTGGCGGACAGGGCGGGCTGAGCCCGGCGCGCGCCCCTCAGTCGATGGTCTTCGACTCGTGCTTCTCGGGATCGGGGGCCACGCACTCCTCGGCGTGCGCCATGGCCACCTCGATCTCCTCGTGGATCTCGCGCGCGGTGATCTTCTTTCCCGACGGATCGACGGCCTCCCACACGAAGCCGCGTTGCTCGCCGGGACGCTCGGGGATCCATCGGACCCGCAAGGTCCAGCCGCGCATCTCGGCCTGATAACCGCCTTCCTCGTGATCGCGCTGCCATGCGGAGACGGTGGGGTGCTTCAGCATCGCAGGGTCTCCTGATCAGCAGGTCGCGAGGACAAAAGAACTGTTCCCGAATGGCCGCGCTCCCCCCCCGAGCAACGCCGCCGTCCGGGAACACGGGGAAGATAGCAGGCGCCTGGCGCCGGGCGATCAGGCAGGCGTGTGTTCCTCATGAGGATGCACCTTACTCCAGTCCCAGCGCGCGCCGAAAGGTCCTCGCTGCTCCGCTGGGCTGTCGGCAAGAGCAGCATGAACAGCACTGGCGTCATCGCGCGGACGGGCGGCGCCGTCGGCGCAGCCCCCATGCTACGAAGTCCTCATGGGGGCAGAGATCCTGGTTTTTTTCGGGCTCGGGCTCGTCGCTTATCTCCTGATCGCCCCCCTCGTGGCGTTCGTGTTCGCCGTCCGGGCCAACCGGCGCAATGAGGATCTGCTGCTGCAGATCCACGCCCTCGAGCGCCGCGTGGCCGAGCTCTCCGGGCAGCGCGGACGAGCCGGGCTGATCGCGCCGACGCAGGGCCCGCGCAGCGCGAGCGCCCCGGGGCCGGAGCAAGCCGCCCAGGCCGCGGTCACGCCCACGGCGGTCGCGCCGGCGGCCATCGCGCCAGCGGCGGTCGCGCCTTCCATGGCCGCCGTCGAGGCTGCAGGCGCGGCTCCCGCGATCGCCGCCGACGCCTCGGGCGCCATGCCCGCGGTGGCCACAGGCGCCGCAGGCGCGCCTCCGGAGATCGCGTTTCCGGCGGCCGACGGCCCCGCCGTTGCGCTGACGACGGCCGCGCCAGCGGCGCTGGCCGCCGGCGAGGACGGCGCGCTCCCGGCGGCAGCGCCGGCCGCGTTCGCCGCCCCCACGGGACCTCGCCCGGCGGGGACGCTCCACGACGGCGCCCTTGGCGCCGGCGGCACCGCGCACCGCGGCGCCCCGGAGGGACCCTCCATCGAGGAGACGCTCGGCCTCACGTGGCTCACGCGCGCAGGCGCGGCCACCTTCCTGCTCGGCGCGCTCTTCTTCTTCAAGTACGCCTCGGACAACGCCTGGATCGGGCCCACCGGGCGCGTCGCGATCGGCGCGGCGACGGGCGCCGCGCTGCTCGCGATCGCCGAGGCGATCCGCGGGAGAACGCAGCGTCGCTTCGTCCACGCGCTCCTCGGCCTCGGGCTCGCTGTGCTCGTCACGTCGGTGTGGGCGAGCGCGGTGCTGTACGAGCTCATCCCGTTCTCCGCCGCGTTCGCGGCGGAGACGGTGCTGCTCCTGCTCGGCGCCGCGCTCGCGCTCCGCCACCGCGGCGAGGCGATCCTCGTGCTCTCGCTGGTCGCCGGCTTCCTCAACCCCGTCGTGCTGTCGACGGGGCAGGACCGGCCGCTCCTGCTGTTCGGCTACCTGCTGCTCATGACGAGCGTCGTCCACGCGGTGGCGGCGAAGCTCGGCTTCCGCGTCGCGCCCTGGCTCGCGCTCGCTGGCCACGCGGCGCTGTTCTCGGGCTGGTACGACCGGTACTTCGACGCGAGCGCCGCGCCGGCCCTCGGCGACGCGGGCGCGGCCCCCTGGCCCGACCAGCCGGTCGAGGCGCTCTCGGGACCGTACCTCCCGCTCGCCGCGCGCGCGGTGCCCCTCGCGTTCGTCGCGCTCGCCGCGTCGCAGGGCGTCCTGCGCGCGCTGTGGGCGCGCCGCGCGCTCGGCCGGAGCGCCGCCGCCGCCGCGGGCGCGGCCCCGCCCGGCGGCCCCGCGCCGGCCGGCGCCGTCCCCGCCGCCGCGCCCGCGGACGCCGTCGCGCTCGGCGTCGCGGCGCTCGTGCTCGCGCACGCCGGCGCTGGCTCGCTGCTGCTCGACGCCCCGCGCGCGCTCGGCGCCGCCGCGATCGCGATCGCGCTCGCGGCGGTCGCGGCGCTGCGCGCGCTCGGCGCCGCCGGCTGGCTCCTGGCGCCGATGGGCGCCGGCTTCCTCGCCTTCGCCGCGGCGTTCGCGGACGCGCCGGCGCCGGGCCGGACGACGCTCGTCGCGCTGGTCGCGGCCTGGACGCTCGTCTACCTCGCGGGCTGGCTCCGCGACGCCGGGCTCGCGCGCCGCGTCGACAGGAGGACCGCCGTCGAGTGCTCCGCGGGCGCGTCGCTCTTCGCCTGCGCCGCGGGCATGCTGCTGTTCGGGACCGAGGCGGCGCTCTTCGCGCTCGCGGTCGCCGGCGCCGCCGCCTTCGTGGCGTGGATGGCCGCGCGCGCCGAGCTCCCCGCCCTGCTCCTCGCCGCGGCGCTCGCCTCGGCCGGCGCGCTCGCGGCGGCGGCCCCCGGCGCGCTCGCGGCGGCCGAGGCGGACGCGGCGGCCGCGCCGGCGGCCGTTGACGCGGGCTTCCTCGTCGCCTCCGCGCTTGTCATGCTGGTGTTCCTCGGCGCCGTGGGCGCCTCGGCGCGGCGCCCGCGCGAGCCCGCGCTCTCCTGGCCCGCCGCGCTCGCCGCGAGCGTGGGGACGCTCGGGTTCGTCGCGGCCGCGCTCGGCGCGACGCCGGAGGACGCGCCGACCCTGCGCGCGCTGCTCACCGCGACGGCCGGCGCCCTGGACCTCGCGCTCGGCGCGGCGCTCCTGCGCGCCGGCGCGGCGCCCCCGCTCGCCGGCGCTGCGCCCCCGCGCGACGGCGCGCCCCCCGCGGATCGCATCGCCCTGCTGCTCGGGCAGGCGCTCGCCCTCTTCGCCGCGGCCGTCGCCTTCGGGCTCGGCGGGGCGACGGTCACCGTGATCTGGGGCATCCTCGCGGCTGTCGCGGCAGCGATCGCGGCGCGCACCGGCGAGCGCGCCTGGCTCGCCGTCACCCTGCTGCTCTTCGCCGCCGCCCTCACCCGGGCGCTCGTCGTCGATCGGGCCGAGGCCGAGGCGCTCGTGACGACCTGGTTCGAGACGCGCGGGCGCGACGGCGCCATGGCCCCCCCCGTCCTGCTCAACGCGAGGGCCTGGGCGTTCGCGGGCGTGAGCGCGGCCCTGCTCGCCGCGGGGCGGATGCTCGCGCGATCGCGGCCCTCGGCGCGCGCCGCGGGGCTCGCGGCGCTCGGCTCCGGCTACGCCCTGCTCATCACGACAGCTGTCATCGAGGTGCGCAGCGCGATCACCGAGCTCCCCCCCGCGCCGCCCGTCCCCCTCGACGAGGCGGAGTTCGTCGAGCTCGCCGTGCAGCACCGCGCCGCCCTCGAGGCCCAGCAGGGGAGCCTCGCGATGGCGACAACGCTCGTCCTCGCCCTCGCGGCGATCGCGCTGCTCACCGCGGGGTTCGCCGCGCGCGACGCCTTCCATCGGTACGCCGGGCTCGCGCTGTTCGCCGTCACGATCGCGAAGCTCGTGACCTGGGACGTATGGCACGTGGAGCGCATCTACCAGATCGCGCTCTTCACAGGCGTCGGCGCGCTGCTCGTCGGCGGGGGCTTCCTCTACGCCCGCTTCGGCCGGCGCCTCGTGACGCTGCTGCGCGCCGGCCCGAGGGGCGCGGCCGGGCTGCTCGCCCTGCTCGCGGCGACGGGCCTCGCGCGGCCGTCGGAGGCCCAGACAGCCACGGCGCCGCCGCCCGCCGCGGCGCCGGCCGCCGCGGCCCTGTCGATCGAGAAGCACGCGCTCGTCCGGCCCATCGAGGGCGTCGACGCCGCCGGCGACCACCGCGTCGACGTCGATCTCGAGCTCTACCGCGAGAGCCGCGCCGAGGAGCTGCTCGCCGACGTCCGCATCGCCGGCCCGGACGGCGCCGAGGTGCCGTACATGATCCGCGAGGCGGGCGCCGCGCCCTCCCCCGGTCGGATCGCCGCCACGATGCTCGACCCGGGGGTCGACGCCGCCGGCGTGACGCACGCGAGCTGGGCGCTCGACGCGCCTGGCACGCGCCACTGCCGGATCGAGCTCAGCGTGCTCGGCAGCAGCTTCCTCCGCGAGGCGCGGGTCGACACAGGCGCGGACCCGAGGTCGCTCCGCGAGGTGGCGCGCGGTGCCCACGTGTACCGGATCCCCCAGGGCTCGGAGACCGTCGAGCACCTCGCCGTCTCCTATCCGCTCTCGCGCGCCGCCCTGGTCCGCGTCCGCCTCGTCCCCGAGGTGGCCCCGGCGCGCGGCGCGGCCGCGGAGGTCCGGATCACCGGCGGCGCCGTCTCGTGCGAGCCGCCGGCCGACGCCGGCAAGACAGCGCTGCTGCCGCTCGCGATCGTCGAGACGCAGCGGGACAGCGAGGCGAAGATGACCCTCGTCACCCTCGACGCCGGCGCCGACGGCGCGCCGCTGCAGGCCGTGCTCCTCGACGTCGCCACGCCGGAGTTCAGCCGCCGGATCGAGGTCGCCTCGACCACCTACCGCGCGGTCTGGCCCCCGGTGGGCAGCGGCCTCATCTACCGCATCCATCCTCGCGGCGAGGCAGGGGTCGCGCTCGCGCTGACGCGGATCCCGCTGAGCCCCACCCGCAAGCGCTTCCTCCGCCTCACGGTCCACGACGGCGACTCGGCGCCGCTCTCGCTGTCGGGCGCGCAAGCCGAGGTGCGGGCCCGCGAGATCGTGTTCCGCGCCGCCCAGCCGGGCCCGCACCGGCTGTACGTCGGCGACCCGCTCGGCGCGCGCCCCCGCTACGACCTGGCGGACGTCCTCGATCGCGGCGAGCGCGAGCAGCCGCCCGCGCCGGCGAGGCTCGGCGCCGCGCAGGCCAACCCGGCCCTCGGCGCCTCCCGCGCCGCGCGAGACCTCCCGTTCACCGAGCGACACCGCACGCCGATCGGGGCCGCGCTGGCCGTCGGGCTGCTGGCGCTCTCGCTGTGGGCCGCGCGGCTGCTGCGGCGAGCAGCGCCGCGGCCTGGAAGTTCAGCGCCCGCGCCACGGCGCCCGTGACGGCCGGCGACGACCTTTCGTGACAGGGATTGTAGTGGCGAGCGATACAATGCGGCCATGCTGCTCCCCTCGTTGGAGAACCTCGCCTGCTTCGAGGCCGCGGCGCGGACGCTGAACTTCCGGACCGCGGCGCGCGCCGTCGCGCTCAGCCCCGCCGCCTTCGGCCAGCGCATCAAGCAGATCGAGGAGCAGGTGGGCGCGCCGCTGTTCGAGCGCACCACCCGCCGGGTGCAGCTCACGCCGCTCGGCCTCGCCATGCTGCCGCGCGCTCGACAGTGCCTGGCGATCGCCGAGGACTGCCTGCGCAGCGCGATGAGCCCCGCGCCCGCGCCCGTCGAGCTGACGCTCGGCACGCGCTTCGAGCTCGGGATGTCCTGGCTCGTCCCCCAGCTCGGCAAGCTGACGCGGCGGCGCCCCGAGGTGACGCTCCACCTCTACTTCGGCGCCTCCGACGATCTGCTGCGGCGCCTCCACGACCGCAGCGTCGATTGCGTGGTCACGAGCGCCCGCTGGAGCGCCGCGAGCCTCGCGGCGGAGACGCTGCACGAGGAGCGCTACGCGTTCGTGGCCTCCCCGAAGCTGCTGCAGCGCGAGGAGTTCTCCCGCCCGGAGCACGCCGCGCGGCATTGCCTGCTCGACATCGACCCGACCATGCCGCTGTTCCGGTACCTCGCCGACCCGACGGGCGGCGTCGGCCGCTTCGCGTTCGCCCGCCATCGCTGGGTGGGGCTCGGCGCCGCCATGAAGGCGCTGGTGCTCGCGGGCGAGGGCGTTGCCGTGCTGCCGCTCCACATGGTCGCCGCCGAGCTCCGCAGCGGCAAGCTGAAGCGGCTGCTCCGGTCCGCGGTCCTCGCGCGCGACCACTTCCGCCTCGTCTACCGGCGCGACGACCCGCGGAGCGGACTCTACGCGAAGCTCGCCGGGTCGCTGCGCGCCGCGCCGATCCAGTGACGCGCGCCGGGCGCCCCGCGGCGTAGACTCGCGGCGAGGAACCATGAGCGAGCTCCCCCACGACGACGCGTGCTGCCGCAGGATCCCCATCACGGCGCGGGACATCAACGGCGGGCCGGACCCGGACCGCCGCGCTCCGTTCGTCATCACGGCGCCCGGCCAGTACGCCCTGGTGGCGGACGTCGACTGGGTGGCGAGCGACGCGGACGCGCGCGCGATCACGATCGCGAGCGACGACGTGACGCTCGACCTGTGCGGCAGGACGCTGCGGCAGGTGCACCCCCCGGCGCCGAGGACCGTCGCCGACCCGGGCGCGAGGCCGTGCCGGGGCGAGGTCGTCTCCGGGAACGTGGGCGTCCACGTCGAGGGGCGGCGGCGGATCGTCATCGAGAACGGCAGCGTTGTCGGGATCCAGGGGGTCGGGATCGTCGCCAGGGACTGCCGCCATGTGGATCTGCGCGATCTCTCGGTCAGCCGGTGCGGCGGCGACGGGGTGATCGACACGAGCTTCCTCTGCCGCAACGGCGGGATCTTCGTGATGGGCACGCAGCGCACGCAGGACGCGAGCAACGCCATCACCTTCGCCTCCGACATCCGGATGCTCAACTGCGTGTGCTCGGAGAACACGAGCCGGCTCGACGGCGTTGTGACGCTGGGGGCGCTCGTCCTGTTCTGCGACAACGTGGAGGTCAAGCAGTGCGTGTTCAACCGGAACGCGAACACGAGCGCCCGGCCGAGCGGCGTGCAGTTCAACGTCGTCGGCGCCGACTTCGTCGTCTGCCGCAACGTGCTCGTGGAGGACTGCGAGGCGCACGACAACACGTCGGGCGGGGAGCCGGCCGGGTTCTTCGCGTGGGGGGAGAACTACAAGTTCCTGCGCTGCCGGGCGAACCGGAACCACACGCTCACGGGCAACCGCGCGTGCGGGTTCAACATCTCGACAACGAGCAACCTCGAGATGATCGCGTGCGAGGCGGACGGGAACTACAACGCGAACCCGGGCGCGTCCGCCGATGGGGTCAGGGATTTCTCCGCGCTCGGCTTCCGCATCGGCAGGGCGGTGTACCGCGCGCTGATCGAGGACTGCCGCGCGATCGGCAACCACGGCGTGGGCGTGAACGCGCCCGCCGGCGGCTTCGCGCTCCACTCGACCCGCCAGGTGGTGCTGCGGCGCTGCGCCGCCGTGGGGAACCGCAACGCGAGCGGGACCGCCGAGGACGACGGGCTCGCGGCCGGGTTCATCGCGTCGGCGCCGCTCGCGGCCCCGGAGGGCGGCTTCGTGGGGGGCGAGGACAACGCCTTCATCGACTGCATCGCCGACGGCAACACGGTCCACCGCGCCCCGCTGTTCGTGCAGCCGCCGGCCCCGCCGGTCGACGCGGGCCCGTCGCGCGGCGATCCGCGGAAGGGCGCGGGGTTCCTGCTCGAGGGCCAGAAGGACGCGCGGATCATCGGGTGCCAGGCCGCCAACAACGACGGCAAAGGCATCTGGCTGAGGGCCTGCGCGCGCGCGCTCGTCGAGGGGAACACGCTGTCGCGGAACACGCTGTACGGCATCGAGGACGAGGCCCCCGCCGGGCTCAGCGCCTTCACGGGGAACCGGGCGCACCTGAACGGCGCGCGCCACCGCCACAACTACGTTGGCCTGCCGGCCGGGACGCCGGTGCGCAAGTGGACGCTCGGATCCCGCCCCCTCCCCGGCCCTTCGGGGGCGCTGGACAACCTCAGCATCCGGCTGCCCTGACGCGATCGCCGGCCGCCGCGCGCGCGTCAGCGGCCCCCGTCCTGCCCCTGCTCGATGCGCGCCCGGATGGCGGCGACGGCGCGCGCCGAGCCGTCGAGGTTCTCCGAGTTGAGGAGGCTCTTCGGCAGCGGCAGCTTCGGCCGGAGGAAGACCTCGAGGGACAGGCGCGTCGTCTGGTCGTCGATCTTCTCCAGCTGCCAGGTGGCCTGGAGGTCTTGCACGTTGCCGGAGACGAAGCGGGACGAGTAGGTCTCGACTCCATCCACGGGCGCCGGCTTCTGGATCTCGAGGCGCGCCCACATCGTGACAGCGCCGTTCAGCGCCTGGACCTCCATGTAGACATCCCACCCGCCCGAGGGGGTGCGCCCGAGCACGCGGCACTTCTTGTAGTGCGGCATGAACTCCGGATAGCGCTCGAACGAGAGCACCTCGGCGCGCACGCGCTCGATCGGGGCCTTGACGACGGCCGTCGACCGCCCGCGCGCGAAGCCGGTGCTGCCGATCGGGACTGGCACGCTCTTGATGCCGGCCCGCTCGGGCGCCGGCTGCGCGCGCTCGGCCCTCGAGTCCTCGCCCGCGGCGGCCAGGAGGATCTCGCGGCTGTCGCGCTGCGGCGCGCCGAGGCGCTGTGAATCCAGGTTGTTCCCCCCTTCACCCGCGCCGCACGCGACGGCCGCCGCAGCGAGCCATCCGGAGAGCACGGGCCGAATCAGGGCGCGACGGACGATTGCTGTCGAACGAGCTGTCCCCATGGCCGCCGAGCTTGCCAGCGACGTGCCGGCCGCAACCGCGCCCCCCTGATACCGCGCAACACATCCACGCTCCGGCCGCGCCCCACCCCGCCATCACGGACGGATCAAACGCCCCGCGCGTACGCGCGTGGCCAGGCGGTCATCCCAGGAAGTCCACAGACGTCGCGCTCCCCTCCCCCTCGCACCGATCCGTCCCCGATCTCTTTCTCTCGTTCTCTCGATCCCCACCCGTTGCCGGGGCTCACCCGCACAGGAGACGGGCCCAGATCGGCGTTTTCGGCGCACAGGCGTACTTCTGTACGCCGAGCACCGAAAACGTCGAGATGGGCCCGTCTCCGAAGCGGGTGAGCCCCCAACAAGGAGCACAGGCGTACTTCTGTACGCCGAGCACCGAAAACGTCGAGATGGGCCCGTCTCCGAAGCGGGTGAGCCCCCAACAAGGAGCACAGGCGTACTTCTGTACGCCGAGCACCGAAAACGTCGAGATGGGCCCGTCTCCGAAGCGGGTGAGCCCCTAAGAAGACTCGCCGGACAGGTAGGCGGTAAGGCTTGGAATCGGGATGCCGGTGGGGCGGCCGAACTGCCAGTCCACGGACTCGACCCCGACGCCGCCGATGTCGAGGTGGATGAACGGCAGCGTGCCCCCCTTGAGCCCCGACGCGATGTCGAGGAACGCGAACGGGAACTGGTGCCCGCGCGGCGTGTTCACCGAGGCGAGGCGGTTCGACGAGACCACGTCCTCGGCGCACGATCGGGGCGCGACGAACGCGTAGTCCTCGCGCCGCGGCCGCACGCGCTCCATCGGCTCGCCCCAGCGCTCCGCGAGGACGTCCAGCCGGTCGAGCTCGGGCCGCGCGGCGGAGTTGCAGATCGCGCCCGTGTACGGCCCGTGGGCGCGGTAGACGTGCCCCGTCAGCGTCGCGACCGAGAACAGGATCGGATCGGGCGCGCCGCTCATGGCGAGCTCCCGCGCGAGCGCGAGCAGGTCGGCCTGGATCAGGCGCCCCTCGGCGTCGGTGTTGCCGATCCGCACGCGCACGCCGGCGCGGCTGCGGATGATCTCGTCGCTCACATAGGACTCCTCGCCGATGCTGTTGCGCACGAGCCCGAGCAGCCCGACGATGCGCACCCCCTCCAGGCCGAGCGCCGCGGCCGCGCGCACCAGCCCGGCGACCGCGCCGGCGCCGCCCTTGTCGCGCGACATCCCGGCCATGTTCCCGTCCGTCTTCAGGTCGACGCCGCCTGTGTCGTAGGTGACGCCCTTGCCCGCGAGCATCACCGTGCGCCGGATCTCCCCGCGAGGCCGGTAGTCGAGCCGCACGACGCAGGGCCGGTGGCGCTCGACGACCCGCGACGCCCGCGAGACCGCGCTGATCAGCGGGTAGTCGTCGACGTTGCGCTCGATCTTGACGAGCACGCCCGTCCTGGCGAACGCCGCCTCGCACATCTCG
The DNA here is from genome assembly GCF_051519835.1 of Sorangium sp. So ce176. Classification (NCBI taxonomy): domain Bacteria; kingdom Pseudomonadati; phylum Myxococcota; order Polyangiales; family Polyangiaceae; genus Sorangium; species Sorangium sp. So ce176. The sequence goes on along the minus strand of NZ_CP150371.1, from coordinate 3,532,197 downwards.
GCGACGCGGCGGGGGGCCATCCGCTCCGGCTCGGTGCCGGTGATGTCGCGGCAGAGCGCGCGGCCGACCTCGATGGCCGCGATCTCGCGGGCGCGCGCCTCCGGCAGGCCGAGCACCGCGACCGACTCGGCCGTGCGCGGGGCCATCTCCGCCTCGCGCGCCTCGAGCGGCGTCCACTGGCTCCCGAGCGCGGCGAGCGCCCCCACCTCGACGGCCCGCGCGAACCGCGGCCCGGCCGGCGCGCGCACGACGAGGAGCGGGCGGCTCGCCCCCGCCTCCACCGCCCGCGCGAAGCCGGCCGACGCCGCCTCCGCCACGGAGCGCACGTCGTCGATCTCCTCCGAGAGCGCCCCCATCGGCGCGAGCACCAGGCGCCCGCCAGGCACCCCGGGCGCCGGCAGGACGATCGGAGCACACCTGCCCTCCAGCGCGCAGTCCGCCCGCGCGGCCGCCTCGATCAGCGCGCCCACCGCGGGCCCGAGCCCCCCCACGTGCTTCGCGATCGGCGAGGGGGCGACGAGGACGACAGCATCGCAGGCGGCGGTCGCCGCGTTCGCCTCGGCGAGGGCGTTGGCGGGCAGCCCCGCCAGGGAGGTGACATGAACCATGGCAACGGATGATGTCACAGAGGGCCGCATTGTTGCAGCACCCGTCGCCGCCGCCATGGCACCGACATCTCCCCCGATGACCGGACGCGCCACGACCAGACGCCGCGCGCCCGCGCGCCTCGCGGCCGCGCACGACGCCGCGCAGGCAGCGCCCTAGCGCGTCCGCCCCGGCGGTCACCGCACGGCGGCCGGGCAGGCAGCGCCGCGCGCCGGACTGCCTCCCCGGCGCGCGGGGAGCGCCAGCGAGGGCGCGCCTCGCGCGTCGACGGAGCGTCTCGCCCCCGCGCCGTTCAGCTCAGGAGAAGAGCACGACGCTGCGGATCGACTCGCCCTCGTGCATGAGATCGAAGGAATGGTTGATGTCGTCGAGCGGCATCGTGTGGGTGATGAGCTCGTCGATCTTGATCTTCCCCTCCATGTACCAGTCGACGATCCTGGGCACGTCGGTGCGCCCGCGCGCGCCGCCGAACGCGCTGCCCTTCCAGACGCGCCCGGTGACGAGCTGGAAGGGGCGCGTGGAGATCTCCTCGCCCGCCCCGGCGACGCCGATGATGACGCTCGTCCCCCAGCCCTTGTGGCAGCACTCGAGCGCCTGGCGCATGACCTTCACGCTGCCGATGCACTCGAAGCTGAAATCGGCGCCGCCCCGGGTCAGATCGACCAGGTAGGGAACGAGATCTCCCTGCACCTCGTTCGGGTTGACGAAATGGGTCATCCCGAATTTCTCGGCCAGCTCACGGCGCTTCGGGTTGATGTCGACGCCGACGATGAGATCGGCGCCGGCCATCCGCGCGCCCTGGATCACGTTCAGCCCGATGCCGCCGAGGCCGAAGACAACGACGTTGTCGCCGGGCCTCACCTGGGCTGTGTTGATCACAGCGCCGATACCCGTCGTCACGCCGCAGCCGATATAGCAGACCTTGTCGAACGGCGCGTCCTCGCGGATCTTCGCGACAGCGATCTCGGGGAGCACGGTGAAGCTCGAGAACGTCGACGTGCCCATGTAATGGTGAATCCGCTCGTTGCCGATCGAGAAGCGGCTCGTTCCGTCCGGCATCAGCCCGCGGCCCTGCGTGGCGCGGATGGCCTGGCAGAGGTTGGTCTTTCCGCTCGTGCAGTAAGCGCACTGCCGGCACTCGGGCGTGTACAGGGGAATGACGTGATCGCCTTTCTTGAGGCTCCTCACGGACGGACCGACGTCGACGACGACGCCGGCGCCCTCGTGCCCGAGGATCGCGGGGAAGAGGCCCTCCGGATCCTTGCCCGAGAGGGTGTAAGCGTCGGTGTGACAGACGCCGGTGGCCTTGATCTCGACGAGCACCTCGCCTTCGCGAGGGCCCTCCACCTGGACGTCCTCGACCGTGAGCTTCTCGCCGGCCTTGTGGGCCACGGCTGCGCGCGCTTTCATGATCGGTGGTTCTCCTCCCGCTAGCGGGGCGTTCGGGGCCCGAGCGCCCCGACCCCCTCCATTAGCCGGCCGGGGAAGCAGGTTTCAAGGGGAACGCGGGCAGCGCCGGCCGAGGCCGCCGCCCGGCCCGCCCGCGCGGTCGCGCCCGCCGACAGGGCCCGCTCGCCGTCCGGCCAGCGACAGCGCGACCGCCCCGCCTGCACCGCGCTCGGACCACTCCCACTCCACCTTACAGACGAACTGGGCTGGTCGTGGGGCAGATAACCGCTATCGCGCAGGACCATTGCACGAGCAGCGCGCGCGGCGTCGCAAAAGGTGCTCTCGGTGAGCGCATGAATGAATCCGGATGGCGCCCGTGGACGGGCGCGCGTAGCATCGCCCCATTAACACCATGAAATCCCCTGGAAGTGCACTGGGACGCAGCGCTCTCATCACGGCAGCCGCCCTGGCGCTCGGCGCCTGCCGTTTGACCGGCTCGCTCGACGGCGAGGCGGAGGGCGAACAGGGCGGCGCGCCGCCGGTGCGCGGGCACGGCGGACAGGGGGGCGGCGAGGACGGCCAGGGCGGCGGAGGCGACGGAGGCGGCGACGCCAGCACCGTTGCGTGTGTCGACGAGTGCCCAGCGAACGGCGGGGGTATCACCGTCGGCTGCAAGACACGCTTCCTGTTCGGGATGAACTACGCGTGGCACAACTTCGCCGGCGATTTCGGCGGTATCGCCGCGTGGGACAAGCGCGGCGTCACGGCCGAGGCGGAAACGCACGCAAAGCACCTCGCCGGCATGCGCGCCAACGGGGCGAGCGTCGCGCGGTGGTGGATGCTGCCGGAGATCCGGGGCGAGAGCGTCGTCTTCGACGAGAACGGCGACCCGGCCGGCCTCGGCGAGACGACGCGGAGCGACGTCCAGAAGGCCCTCGAGCTCGCCGAACAGGCGGACATCAACCTCATGTTCTGCCTCTTCTCCTTCGACAACTTCCACCCGAGCCGGGTCGACGGGGACGTGAAGACCGTGGGCATCTCCCCCCTCGTGACGGACGCGGCGCGGCGCGCGGCGCTGATAGAGAACGTCGTCAGGCCGATCGCCCAGGCGGTCGAGCAGAGCCCGTACCGGCACCGGATGGTCGCCTGGGACGTGATCAACGAGCCCGAGCTCGCCATGACCGGACCGAGCCCGTACGGCGACCCCGATTACGCCCCGGACCCCGATGTGGAGCCGATCGCGCACGAGCAGATGGAGGCGTTCCTCCGCGACACGATCCAGGCGCTGCGCGCGGACAGTCAGGCGCTCATCACGATCGGCTCGGCCTCGATGAAGTGGTCGCTGGCCTGGACGACCACGGACATCGATTTTTACACCTTCCACATGAATGACCGGGTCAACCGGTACTGGCCTTACAACCAGTCGCCCGCGGACTACGGCATCACCGACAAGCCGGTCGTCATGAGCGATTTCCCCACCGCCGGCCTCTCGACGGCGAATGTGTCGAAGCTCCTGGAGAGCTGGTACAGCCAGGGATACGCAGGCGCGATCAGCTGGGCCTACCGGGACGCGGTGCCGAACGAGCTCGCGTCGATGAAGGCGTTCGTCGACGCGAAGGGCTGCGGCGTCCGCTTCTGAGCCGCCGGCCGGCGGCTCACCCCACCTCCGCAGGCCCGCTCAGGGGAGCCAGTAGTCGACCAGCGACGCGCCGGTCACGTCGTGCGAGACGCCGCACGCGATCGCCCACTGGGCCAGCGCGCGGCCGAGCGCCGCCATCGTGGGGAAGCGATCCTCCGGGGCCTTGGACAGGCCCCGCGCGACGATCTCCCAGAGCCGCGGGTGCGCCTCGAAGGCGTCCGGGCGCGGCGGGTCGAGGCGCAGCACGTCGTGCACGATGGAGATGCTGCCCGGGCCGCCGAACGGGCGACGGCCGCTCACGAGCTCGTAGAGCACCACGCAGACGCTCCACACGTCGGAGCGCGCGTCGGACTCCTGCCCGCCGCGCACCTGCTCGGGCGCCATGTAGGCCGGGCTCCCGACAAGCGCTTCCCGCCACCCGTCGCCGACGACGCGGGTCGCCGTGAAGGCGATCCCGAAGTCGATCAGCTTGGGGATCATCCTGCGGCCCTCGCGCACGAGCACGACGTTCGCCGGCTTCACGTCGCGGTGGACGACGCCGGCGCCGTGCGCGGCGCTGAGCGCGCCGATCACGGGCAGCAGGAGCTGGACGCTGGAGATGGGCGACATCGGCCCAGACTCGGCGAGCACCTGCGCGAGCGACCTGCCGTGGAGGAACTCCATCACAACGAACGGCTCGCCCTCCTCCGTGACGCTGAGGTCGAAGATCCGCACCGCGGCGCGGTGTGACACGCGCGCCGTGGCCTGCGCCTCCCGGAGCAGCCGCGAGGCGGCCTCCGGAACGGAGCAATCGCTGCGGATGAGCTTCAGCGCGACATCGAGGTTCAGGGCGACATTCCGCGCTTTCCACACGGCGCCCATGCTCCCCTCTCCGATGAGCTCCATGAGGCGATAGCGCCCCGCGAGGACGTCGCCTGGGGCGTAGCGCCGCAGCACGGCGGTCGTCTCGCCCGCCGCAGGAGACGGCAGGACTGCGGCTGCCGGCGCAGCGGCGGGCTGGGAAAGGCCGGCGAGGCCGGTCCGCAGCGTGGCCGGCGGCGCGCTCGCCGGGGCGTCCGCCGACGGGTTCAGGGGCGCGACATCCGCGCCAGGGCACCAGACCGAGCCAGACGGCCTCGACAGCTTGCCGGAAGCCCGGAGGTCGACGGGCTCGAATGGAGGACGGTGCGCCACCGACCAGCGCGGAGATCGCGGTGAGCGATACGCGCGCGGTGAAGCTCTGCCGCCACTTGCGGGGCGGGATCGATTCGACGTGGGTTCCATCGATGCGCCATGTGGCGTCGTGGAGCTGTCAGTTCGTTGGCTATCCATGTCCTTGTGCATGGAGTATGTGCAAGGAACAGGCCGACACAAACCGCAGTGGAAGCGCGTCTTTCGCGCCCGCCGGGGCCCCCCGGGTGCGGGCCCGAGGCCTCAGATCCGGCGCCGGATGACGGTCGTTCCCCTCAGCTCAGCGGCGCGCCGCGCTCCCGGGCGGTCACGGACGTCGCGCGGCCGGATCCGCCGGCGCAACCATCGGGCAGCGGCGCATTCCCTGCGCCGGCACACGGGCGGACACAGCGACCGCCGGTGTCAGGTCCCCTCGCCCCGGGCGTCGTATCCGGGGCCGACCAGCACGCTGAGCGCGCGGTGCTCGACGGAGAACGAAATGGGGGCGTTGCTCAGGAGCTCGCCATCCACATTGAACCACATCCCCGGCCTGGCGGCGATCCGCACCCGGGAGGCGCGCCTGTGCATCACCTCGGCGCTGTCGAGGTAGCTGCCCGTGACGAGGCGCGCCGCCACAGCGGCGAGATCGAGCAGCGAGGCATACCGGACGATCACCACGTCGAGCAGCCCGTCCTCCATGCTCGCCCCGGCGGCCACCTTCATCCCGCCCGCGCAGGTCCTGCCGTTGGCGACGATCACATTGAGCGCCTCGACGCGCTCGAACTCCTGATCATCCCAGGCGATCGTCGTCTCGTAGCCGGTGAGATCCGGCAGCACCTTCATCGCGCCGCGCACGTAGGCGAGCGGCCCCCACGCGGCCTTCATTTCGTCGGTCAGCGCCTCGTCCACCTGGCCGCTGAAGCCGCCGGCGGCGACGTTCAGGCAATACCGGGGCGCACGCTGTCCCGCGCCGACGTCGCGGCCGTCCGGCCGCTCAGCGGGCCGAGCCGGGCGCGACGCGCCCCTTGAACGCGATCGGCACCTCGAGCGCCTCGGCCGCCTCGACGAGCAGGGCGTGCTCGCTCTCGTGGATCACACCGTCGGCGGCGACGAGCCGGACCGCCAGCTCGATCGCGGCCTCGCGCATCCGCACGTCGGGAAGGCGGGCGCGGAGCGCCGCGAACCGGCCGCGCCGGCCCTCCTCGCGCACCGAGCGCTCGATGATCGCGATGAGCGTCTCGACGACGTCAGCCCCGATGCGGCCCACGCTCATCGCCGCCACGTGCCCCGCGAGCTCGTCGCGCTCGGCCTCGTTGACGGACCCGTCGGCGTAGGCGGCGAGGAACATGATCTCGACCATCGCCTCGAGCTTGCTGATCTCGAGATGAGGAAAGGAAAGCTGCGTCTCGTCCGTCATGAGGTTCGCTCTGCAGCGTATCACGATCGCGCGGCGCGCCGGGCAAGGTCGGCGCGCCGCGCCCGCGCCCGCCCGGCTCGCACCGGCGCGGCCCAACTTCTCGTCGAGCGCGGCGCCGGTTGGTGCTCAACTCCTCCCACCATGAGCGTCACCACCCCGACCGACCTCTTCCTGTCGCTGACCCCGCACAAGGTGATCGAGGCCGTCGAAGCCGCGGGCCTGCTGTGCAACCGCGTCTGCTACCCGCTGAACTCGTTCGAGAACCGCGTCTACGAGGTCGAGCTCGAGGACCGCACCCGCATCATCGCCAAGTTCTACCGCCCGGGGCGCTGGACGCGCGAGCAGATCCTGGAGGAGCACCGGTTCCTCGCGGAGCTCGCGGAGGCCGAGATCCCCGTCTGCCCGACGCGCCCGTTCCCCGACGGCGAGACGCTCCAGCAGATCGATCACATCCAGTATTGCCTCTTCGAGCGCATGGGCGGCCGCGCGCCCGACGAGCTCGGAGACGAGCTGTTCACGCGCCTCGGCCGGCTCGCCGCCCGCATCCACAACGTGGGCGCGGCGAGGGCCGCCGAGCACCGGGTCCGGCTCTCCGCCGACTCGTACGCGCGCGAGGATCTCGGCTGGCTCGCCGAGCGCAAGATCATCCCCGCGTCCGTCGAGCGGCGGTACCTCGCGGCCGCGCGCGCCGTCGCCGACGCGGCCGAGGAGCGCCTGCGCGACGTCGAGGCGCTCCGCATCCACGGCGATCTGCACCCGGGCAACCTGCTGCTCCGCGACGGCGCGCTCCGCGTGCTCGACTTCGACGACATGGTCGTCGGCCCCGCGGTGCAGGACCTCTGGCTCCTCCTGCCCGGCCGCGACGCGATCGCCCGGCGGCAGCGCGAGCTCTTCCTCGACGCCTACGAGGAGCTCCGCCGCTTCGACCGGTCGACCCTCGGCCTGATCGAGCCGCTGCGCGGGCTCCGCCTGATCCACTACGCCGCCTGGATCGCGCGGCGGTGGCACGATCCCATTTTCCCCAGGACTTTCCCGCACTTCGGGACGGAAGCGTACTGGCGCGACGAGGCGAGCTCGCTCGAAGAAGTGATTCAGCTAACAAAATCAGGGGACGGCGGCGCCTCCGACGGGGACGCCGACGAGCCGCCGCCGAGCGGGGGCAAGTACTTCTGGGACATGAACTGACGGCGCCGCGCGCGGCGAGCGCGCGGACGGCGCCGCCCTCGCTCAGGCAGCGCCGCTCGACGGCGGGGCGCGCTGCGCGAGCTGGCCGGCGATGTGCGGCGCGAGGCGGTGCTCGGCGAGCACGCCGGGCGTCGCATGGGAGGCGCCCGCGATGCGGCCGAGGCAGCGGGCGCTCCCGCAGCGGCACGCGAACGGAGAGGCCATGGCCCACTCCGTGGAAGGATAGAAGAACGTGATCTCGTCGCCGGGCGCGATCGGCCGGAGCGCGACGAGCGCGCGCAGCTCGACGTCGAAGCAGGCGTTCGGATCGCAGCTGTGGTTGATGAACGCCAGGAACCCCGGCTCGAGATCGATGTGCTGGTCCCGGGAGAGCTGGAGCGTCATCCGGTCCGGCCGGTCGTGCACGGCCGCGGCGCCGAACGGCTGGAGCACGTCCCCCGCGGCGAACGCCGCGCGGCTGCGGACGCACCGCTCGCCGAACCGATCGGGGGCCGCCACCTCGAAGCGAGGGTCGTGGGCGACGGGTGCGCTGCCCTGACGGGCAGGGTCAACGGGCGGAGGCGCGGGGGTCGCGGCGAGGTCGGATCGCGAGGAGACGGTCATGCGCGGTGCTCCTGGGGCAGCGCCCCGCTCCTGCGCAACCCAGCCCGCGGCTGGCTCGCGCCCGGAGAGGAGCGCTCTCCCCGGCGCCCGCGGGGATCAGGCGGCTTCCTGGGTGGCGCGCTGGCGTCGGTCGGCCGGGAAGCAGGCCCCGATCTCGTCGCTGCCGAGCGTCTCCTGCTTGAGGAGCGCCTGGACGAGGGCCTCGATCTCGCCGCGCCGGGAGTTCACGATCTCGACGGCGCGCGCGAGCTGCGCTTCCGTGAGCGCCCGCGCCGTCTCGTCGACGCGGTCGAGCAGGGCGGGGCTGCGCGAGGGGTGCCCGTCGCCGACGCAGATCGGGCCGAGGTGGCTCATGCCGAGCTCGGCGACCATCTTCCACGCGATCGTCGAGGCGCGCTGGATGTCGTCCGAGGCGCCGGCCGTCATCGTCCCGAGGATGACCATCTCGGCGGCGCGGCCGCCCATCAGCATGCAGATCTGATCTTCGAGGTACTCTTTCCGGTACATCAGCCGATCCTTCTCGGGCATCGCCTGGGTCACGCCGAGCGCGCGGCCGCGCGGCAGGATCGACACCTTGTGCACCGGATCGCAGTTCTTTGCGAGGAGCCCGACAGCGACGTGCCCTGCCTCGTGCACCGCCGTGGCGTAGCGCTCGTCCTCGTCGACAAGCACGCCCTTGCGCTCCAGGCCCATGAGCACCCGGTCGCGCGCGCGGTCGATGTGCGTGAAGTCCACCGCCTCGGCGCCCTCGCGGGCCGCGAGGATGGCCGCCTCGTTCAGCAGGTTCGCCAGATCGGCGCCCGAGAAGCCCGGGGTGCTGCGGGCGATGGTGCTGAGATCGACCTCGCCCTGGAGCGGGATGGGCCCGGCGTGGACGTTGAGGATCTCCTCGCGGCCGCGCACGTCGGGGAGCGGCACGGTGATCTTGCGATCGAAGCGGCCCGGCCGGAGCAGCGCGGGATCGAGCATGTCGACGCGGTTGGTCGACGCGATGACGACGATGCCTGTCGCGTGATCGAACCCGTCCATCTCGACGAGGAGCTGGTTCAGGGTCTGGTCGTGCTCCGCAGAGGCGGAGTCGCCGTGCCCCTTCGCGCGGGCCCGGCCCACGGCGTCGATCTCGTCGATGAACACGATGCACGGGGCGGCCTTGCGCGCCTCGGCGAAGAGCGCGCGGACGCGGGAGGCCCCGACGCCGACGAACATCTCCTGGAAGCTCGACCCCGACGCCGAGAGGAACCGCACGCCCGCCTCGGAGGCGACGGCGCGCGCGAGCAGCGTCTTGCCGGTCCCGGGCTCGCCCGTCAGCAGCACGCCGCGCGGGGGGCGGCCGCCGAGGCGCGCGAAGCGCTCGGGGCTCTTCAGGAACTCGACCGTCTCGGCGAGCTCCTGCTTGACCTCCTGCATGCCCGCGACGTCGGCGAAGCGGACGGGCGACTGCGTCGCCCCGGCCTTGGCCTCGGTGAAGACCTTCGGGCTGCGGCGCCGGCTCACCGAGTAGAGCGCGAACCCGACGGCGGCGAGGACCACCACCGGGAGCACCGCGGTGGCCGCGCGCGACTTCTCCTCGTGAGAGGCGAAGTCGACCGAGGCGCCGGCGGTCGCGAACCGGGAGACGAGCTCCTGCCGGAGCGTCGGCTCGTCGACGACGGCCGTCACGGCGACGCCGCCCGCCTGGCGCACGAAGAAGCGATCTCCGCTCACCTCGACAGAGGTCGCCTGCCCCGCCTGCGCGATCTGGAGAAGCTCCGTGTACGTCGCCGCGCGCTCGCTCGGAGCCGCGCGGAGCGCGAACCCGAGAGCCACCGCAAGCACCACCCCCATGATCCCGAGTGCCCAAAGCCGGCGCCCCGCGGGCCCCAGCCGCCTACCCACCTGCAAGAACCAGGAATTCACTGCTGCGCCACCTCACTACCCCGACGTCGGGCCGGAGCGGATCTCAGGTGTAGCAAGGATAAGAACCTCAGGAAGTTCCTTCTGCGATCATTCTGAGCGGCCTGAGCGCAGAATACTGCGAAAGGATGGTGGTACCGCAAAACCGAAGTCGGAGAACGAGCATGGGTGTAGCAAAAACCGCCAATAGCACCGAAGAGCTCGCCTCCACCACGGACGAGCTCGTCTCGCGATTGCCGAGCTCGCCAAGCGGGCAGTCGGCCGCGCTCGACGTGTCCGCAGGAGCGCCGTCGCGGGGCGGCTACGTCTCTACGTCTCAGTGGTGGGCGCGGGCGCGGGCGCGGGCGCGGGCGCGCTCGCGAACGGCATGGTGACGTGGAATGTCGTCGTGGCCCCGGGGGTGCTCTCGACGGAGATGCTCCCGCCGTGGGCCTCCACGAGGCCCCGCGTGATGTAGAGGCCGAGGCCGACCCCGCAGACGCGGCGCGGCCCGGTCTCCGGCGCGCGCCAGAAGCGCTTGAACAGGTGCGGGAGCATCTCCTCGGCGATGCCCGGGCCCCGGTTGGTGACGGCGATGTGCGCGCCGGCCGCCCCGGCGCGGACGGCGACGACGATGTCGCGCCCCGGCTCACCGTACCTGGCGGCGTTCGAGAGCAGGTTGGTGACGATCTGCTCGAGCCGCCCCGGGTCCGCCCGGACGGCGGGCACGTCGCCCTGGACCTCCAGCCGCACGGCGTGGCCCTCGGTCGCCCCGGCCGACCGCTCGACGATCTCCTCGAGCAGCGCGCGGAGATCCACCGCGCGGCAATCCAGCGTGAGCTGCCGCGCCTCGATGCGCGAGGCGTCGAGGAGGTCGTCGATCATGCGGCGCAGCCGGTCGACCGAGTCGGCGATCCTCCCGATCTGCTTCTCGCCGTCCGCGGCGGGCGCCGCGCCGAGCCGGCGGCGCAGGAGCTGGCTCGCCGTCGCGATGACCTGGACGGGCTGCCGGAGGTCGTGCGCGATGACGCCTGTCCACTCCTGGCGCTGCCGCTCCATCTCCTTGAGCGCCGTGATGTCCTGAAAGACGGCGACGGCGCCCTGGGTCTCGCCGTCGTCCGAGCGCACCGGCGCGGCGTTGACCAGCACCGGGACGAACGCGCGCTCGGCGGCGCTCCAGAGCAGCCCCTCGACGCCCGTCACGACCTCTCCCCGGCAGAGGGCCCGGGTCATCGGGCGATCGGGCCAGTCCACGGGCTCTCCCGACGGCGATCGGTGGTCGAAGAGCGCCGCGTTGTCCCAGGGATCGCGCTCGCCCTCGCGGTGGATCGCGTACTTCATCGCGAGCCTGTTGCACGTGATGAGCCGCCCCGCCGCGTCGACCAGGAGCGCCGCCTCGGGCATCTGCTCGACGACCGCCTGGAGCCGCCGGCGCTCGCTCGCCTCGGAGCGGTGGAGCCGCGCCGTCTCGATCGCGGCGCAGGTCCGCTCGGCGAGCAGCGCCACGGCGCGCTCGTCGTCCTCGTCGAACGGCGGGCGACCGGGGCGCCTGGCGAGGTAGAGGTTGGCCACGGTCCGGTCCTGGAAGCGGAACGGCACGCCCAGGAAGGCGTGAATCGGCGCGTGGTGCGGCGGCAGCCCGATGAAGTCGGGGTGCGCTCGGACGTCGTCGAGGCGGACCGGGCGCTCGCCGCGCGCCACCGCGCCGAGGACGCCGACGGGCCGCGGCGGCGTGCGGAGCAGCGCGGCCTCCTCGGCGGCGACGCCGCACGGGACCCACGGGTCGAACGGCCGGCGGTCGTCCTCCGAGATGCCGATCGCCGCGTAGTCGGCGCCCGAGATCCCCTTCGCGTGAAGCGCGATCACCTCCAGCACGGAGCGCATGTCGGAGCGCGCCGGGCTCGCGAGGGCCTCGGACACCGCCGCGCTCGCGGCGCCGATTGTCTCGAGCTGCGCGCGCAGGCGCCGCTCCGCCGCGTGGGCGCGCTCGACCGCGGCCTCCATCGCCTTGCGGCGCCCGATGTCGCGGCAGATCGCGGAGAAGCCGGTCATGCGCCCGTCCTCGCCCGCGATGGTGGACACGGTGACCTCGACGTCGATGGTCCGCCCGTCCCTGGTCCGGCCGACGGTCTCGAAGTGCTCGAAGCGCTCGCCGCGGCGCAGGCGCTCGAGGTTCGCCTCGACCTCGGCGGCGAGCTCGGGCGGGTACAGGACGGGCACCTTGCGCCCGATCACCTCCGCGGCGCTGTGGCCGTAGAGGCGCGCCGCGGCAGGGTTCCAGCTCAGGATGGTCCCGTCGAGGTCGGTGCCGATCACGGCGTCGTCCGAGGAGTGCGCGAGGGTCGCGAGGAAGGCGCGCGCCTCCTCGGCCCGGCGCCGCGCCTCGTCGAGCAGGTTCAGGCGCGCCGCGACGATCCAGAGCACGCTCGCGAGAAAGAGCGTGGTGACGGCCGAGGCGAGCGAGAACGACGCGGCGATCGGGTAAGCCCCGCGATCCGCGCCGATCAGGAAGAGGCGGCCGAGGACGATCGGGACGAGGACGACGTAGGGGAGGAGGCGCCGCAAGAGGACGCCCCCGGGCGCGCTCGCGGTCAGCGCGGCGAACGCGCCGCAATCGGCGCGCGCCGCGAGGAGCCCGGCCGACAGCGCGAGCAGGGCGACAGCGGCGTGGAGCGGCATGCCCGTGAACGGGAGCAGCGGGGGCAGCGCGTAGAAGTGGCCGACGCCGAGCAGGTAGCCGCTCAGCGCGGTCAGCGCGAGCGCCACGACCACCAGCACGCACAGCACCAGGCGCCGGCAGGCGCGCGGCGTCCTCGCGGGCAGCGCCAGCAGCGCCGCGCCGCTCAGGGCGAGGGCGAGCGCGGTGTTCGGCAGCGGCCTGCCGGGGAACTCGCTCGGGAAATCCACGCGCGACGGGAACAGCAGGCGATCGACGCCGAGATCCCACCCGAGGATGTACTCGGCGAGGGGGGCGAGGCCGAGCGCCGTGACGGCGGCGGCGCTCGCCAGCCCGAGCCGGCGGAGCGGCGCTGGGCGCCCCCCGCGGCCGAGCAGCGCGAGCGAGAGGCCGGCCAGGACGAGGCCGAGCGCGGCGTTGGGCCCCATGCTCGGCCAGCCGCGCGCTATCGAGGTGAGCGCTGTCTCCCGCGTCGACCAGCCCAGCAGGGCCGCGCATCCAGCGAGGACCGAGCAGGCCGCGCCGAAGATCACGACGTCAAGCGGCGCGCGGCCCGATCGCCTGGTCGACCCTTCCCCCATCGGCGTCCCCTCCCGCCCGGGATGTATAGTGCCGCGGCAGGGGCCGTGCTCGGTTGCGCGGCGGGAAACGAGGACCGCGCGGCGCGGCCCGACCGCCGCGACGGACGGGCGCGCTCCAGGGCGCCTGGACGCCGGGCGCGTCACGCCGCGCGGGCGCGGGCGCTCGGATCAGCTCTTTCGCCCGAAGATCGCCGCGTCGGCGGAGAACCGCCCCGGGCCGACGAGGAGCAGCACGAGGGCGATGCAGAGGTAGACCGCCGCGATCTCGTACGAGGCGCCGCCCATCGCGAAGAAGGGATCGCCCCGGGTCACGTGGGAGAGGACCGCGACGGCCATGGTGGCGGCGATGCCGAGCGACGCGAGCGGCGTCAGGAGGCCGAGGATCCAGGCGAGCCCGCCGCCGACCTCGGAGAGCGCGGCGAGCGCCTGCAGGAACCCCGGAACGGGGGCGCCGGGCCCCATCCAGCCGAAGGGGTTCTGGATCTTCCCCCAGCCGTGAAAGATGAACGCGATGCCGGTGACGACGCGAAGCGCGAGCAGCGCGGCCGAGGCGGGGGGCGGCAAATCGGTCACCCGCAGGAATCTCTTGAGCATGGGGATCACTCCTCTCGGCTCGTAGTAAGGAAAACCGCATGGAACATCAAGCGGATACGCGAGCCCGCCCACACGCCGCGGCGGGCGGCGTGGCGCTCGCGTGCCCTCTGGTCGGCGCAGGCGCGCCGGCGCGGCGGCCCGGCCTCAGGCGCCGGCCTGCTGGCGGCGGCCCGGCGCCGTGATCGCGGGCGTCGCGGGCGCCGCGGCGATCACGCGCTCCTCGCTCAGGGCCTCGAGGCACCGCCGCTTGATCGCGGCGAACTCGCTCGAGCCCACGATCGCGGCGCTCCGCGGCCTCCCGAACGGCACCGCGATCTCGGCGCCGACGCGGCAGGGGCGGCGGGTCATGAGGGCGATGCGGTCGGAGAGGAAGATGGCCTCGTCGATGTCGTGCGTGACGAACAGCACCGTGGTGCGCACCTGGCGGAACACGTCGAGGAGCAGCTCGTGCATCGAGAGCCTGGTCTGGGCGTCGAGCGCGCTGAACGGCTCGTCCATCAGCACGACGCGCGGCTCGTTGATCAGGACGCGCGCGATCTCGACCCGCTGCTGCATGCCGCCCGAGAGCTGCGACGGGTACGCGTCCTCGAACCCGGAGAGCCCCACGAGGTCGAGCAGGCGCCGGGACGCCTCCGCGCGCTCGCGGGCCGGGACGCCGCGCATCTTGAGGCCGAAGCCGACGTTGTTCAGCACCGTCTTCCAGGGGAGCAACGAGCACTGCTGGAACACCATGCCGCGCTCCGGCCCGGGCTCCTCGACCCGCTCGCCGCCGACGACGATGCTGCCGCGCTCCGGCGTCACGTACCCGGCGACGGCGTTCAGGATCGTCGACTTGCCGCACCCGGAGGGGCCGAGCAGGCTCACGAGCTCCCCGCCCTCGACGGTCAGATCGAGATCCCGCACCGCCTCGACGCGCCGGGGGCCCGCGCCGAGGGCGACGGACAGGCCGCGGATCTCCACGGTGCCCCCCGGGATCCCGGGGCGCGCTGAGGGCTTCATCGTGCGTTCTCCTCGGGCCGGTGCCAGGGGGTGAGCCAGACGCCGGCCCGCTTGACCAGCGCGCTGCTCAGCATGCCGAGGAGGCCGATGAGCAGCATGCCGAGGACGATGTCCGGGTAGCGCTGCAGGTTGTAGGACTCCCAGGTGAAGTAGCCGATGCCGTACTGGCCGCCGATCATCTCGGCTGTCACGAGGCAGAACCAGGACGTGCCCATGCCGATGCTCATCCCGGTGAGGATGCTGGGCAGCGCGCCCGGGAGGACGACCTCCAGGAAGAGGCGGAGCGGGCGCGCGCCGAGGCTGCGGGAGCTCGCGATGAGCCGCGGGTCGAGGGCGCCCACGCCGTGGATCGTCGCGAGCAGGATCGGGAACAGCGCGCCGATGTACGTGATGAAGATCATGCTCAGCTCGGCCGACGGGAACATCAGGATCGCGAGCGGGAGCCAGGCGACGCCGGGGATGGGGCGCAGGACCTCGAGCGGCGGCAGGAGGGTGTCCTCGGCGAGCCGCGACCTGCCGATGACGAGCCCGAGCGCGACGCCCGTGACGCCCGCGGCCACGAAGCCGGCCAGCACGCGGAGCACGCTGCTCCAGAGGTGCAGCCAGAGCTTCGGCGAGCCGAGGAGATCCCGCGCCGCGGCGAGGATCTCGGTCGGCGCGGGCACGTTGGTGAACGTGACGACGCCGAGATCCGCGCGCGACGCCGACGCCCACTGCCAGAGGGCGACGCACGCGGCCACGGACAGGGCGCGCAGCCACGCCCGGCGCAGGTGGAGCCGCGGGCGCTTCGCCTGCTGGAGCGCGCCCGCCGCCGCCGGAGGCGCGCTCCGCGGAGCCGCGCTCCCCCGGGGCGGCGCGAAGCCCGCGCGGCCGCCGAGGCCCACCCGGGGCGGCGCGGTGTGCTCGGAGATCATCGTCACGGCGCCACCGCCGTGAGCTTCGCTGCCTCGCCCCGCAGCGCCGCGAAGTCGACGACCGCCGCGGCGTTCTCGGCGGCCCACCGCGCGGCGTCCTCCTTCGCCAGGAACGCGGAGACGCTCCCGTCGGGGCGCCGCGCGTACCACGCGCGATCGGCCAGGAGCTTCACCCCGCTCTCGCGATCGTGGACGAAGGCGACGCGGATCTCCTTGCCCTCGGCCGTGAGCTGCGCGAGCGCGGCGAGCGCGGAGGCCGGGCTCCGGTACGCGCGCACCTTGGGCTCGCCCGCGACCCAGATCTGCGCGGCGAGCGCCGGGTCGGCGATGGGCTCGCCCGACAGGGCGTCGCCGCCGGTCAGCGGGAGCTTCGCGTGGCTCGCGAGCCGCGCCTCGTAGTCGAGCCCGAGCTCCTCGGCCGCGCGCCGGATGTAGCGGTCGTCGACGAACTGGCCGACGTCGAGGTTCGTGTCCGTGCGCTTGAGCAGCGTCAGCGTGTCCACGGCCACCTGGAGGGCGCGGCGGACCTCGGGCTTGATCGTGAAGTCGCGCGTCTGGATGCCGAGCGGGCCGTGGAACATGTAGGCGACCTCCGCGTCCACGCCTGTCACCTTCTCGATGAGCTCGCTGTGCTTCTCGGGCTCCTCCGCGAACAGGCGGTCCGCCTCGAGCGCCGCCTTGAGGAACGCCACGACGATCTCCGGGTGCTCCTCGGCGTAGGCCGCGCGCACGAGGACGCCGTGCGCTGTCGGCACCTTCACGCTGGATCCGTCGTAGATCTTCCGGGCGAAGCCGCGGAACGGGAACAGCTCCGCGAAGGGGACGAAGTCGGCGTGCGCGTCGATCTTCCCCGCCTTGAGCGAGGAGCCGCCGACCTCGGGCGACTGCGAGACGACCGTGACGTCCCTGTCCGGATCCCAGCCGAGATCGCGGATCGCCCGGAGCAGCATGCCGTGCGCGGACGAGCCGAACGGGACGGAGATCTGCTTGCCCTTGAGGTCCTTGAGGCCCTGCGCCGGCGAGTCGATCGGCACGACAACGCCGTTGCCGCTGCCGAGCGCGCTGCCGGAGAGCGTGGCGATGTAGAGGCTGCGGCTGCCCTGCTTCTGGAACGCCACGCCGTTCAGCACGCCGGGGAAGTCGGCCATCGCGCCGATGTCGAGCTTCTCGGCCACCATCTCGGTCGTCAGCGGCGGCCCGGAGGTGAAGTCCTTCCACTCGATCTCGTAGGTGACATCCTTGTATTTGCCGTCCCTCGGCAGGTGCTTCTCGAGCAGCTTGAGCTCCCGGATCAGGAGCCCGCCGGTCGCGCAGTTGATGGTCGTGTCCTGCGTCCCGATGGCGATGCGGATCGTCTGCTTCGCGTCCGGCTTGCACGACAGGCCGACGAGGACCGCCGCGAGGAGCAGGAGCGCGCGAATACGGTGGATCATCGACTCAGTCCCTCGCGAAGGTCTCATGTCGTCCGGCGCCCGCCCGGATGGCTTCGAGCGCGCGGGTCGCCGCCTTGCGCACCTCGACGTCGGTGTCGCCGAGCAGCCGGTGCAGCGGCGCCTCGGCGACCGCCGCCCTGAGCTCGCCGAGCGCCTGGGCGGCGGCGCGGCGGAGATCCGGGAGGTCGCTCCCGAGCAGCCGGATCAGGTCCGGCACCGCCGGCGCGGCCCGGAGGCGCCCGAGCGCGAGCGCCGACTCCTTCCGGACCTGCCAGGCGCCGTCGTCGAGCGCGCTCCGGAGGTGCGGCACGGCGAGGCCGTGGCCCGAGCGGCCGAGGACGATGGCGGCCTCGACGCGGACCCGCCAGTCGGGGTCCGAGAGCAGCGCGATGAAATCCTGGACGAGCGCGGGGGCGCCGGCCGGGTCGAGCGCGTCGATCGCGCCGACGGCGACCTGCCGCACCTGCGCGTCGGGATCCCGCAGGCGCGCCCGGAGCGCGGGCGCCGCCTCGGGCCGCCGCAGGTACGCCAGGGTGAGGACCGCCTCGCGCCGCACCTCGGGCGCGGGGTCCTCGAGCGCGCCCTCGAGGTGCGCGAGCGCCCGCGGATCGCGGAGCTCGCGGAGCGCCACGATGACCGAGACCCGCGCGAACGGCGGCCCATGACGCATTGCGTCAATCAGGTGGGTGGCGGCGTCGGCCCCGCGGAACTCGCGGAGCGCCGCGGCGGCCGCCTCGCGCACGTGGGTCTCCTCGTCCTCGAGCGCCCCGATGACGACCGGCACCGCGCGGGGGTCGCCGAGGTCCTCGAGGTGCCCGAGCGCGAGGGCGCGCACGGTGGGGTCCTCGTCGCGGACGGCCTCGATGAGCGGGCGCACGATCTCCGGATCCGAGAGGTCCTCGAGCTGGGTCAGCGCGAGCTGGCGCGCGCCGGGGTCGGGATCGCGCAGGACGCTCTCCAGCTCCTGCGCAAGGGACGGATGGGTCATGTCGTCTCCGGCTCCGTCGTCAACGAATGAGAAAGGGGATCTTCACGGTGATGGCCTCTTTGGGGCAATCGATCTCGCAGGCGAGGCAATACCAGCACTCGTCGTAGGCCATGTGCGCCTTGCCCGTCTCCGGGTTCACGGCGAGGCAGTCGACAGGGCACGAGTCGATGCAGATGCGGCAGCCCTTGATGCAGGACGCCTCGTCGACAACGACCGGCAGATCGAAGCGGACGACGGCCTCGGCGTTGCCCGCGGTCCGCGCGCGCTGGGCCTTGACGGACTCTCTGTTAAGAAGGTGACCCATGGATTGACCTCTCGGCGCGTCAGAGCGACGCGCGCTGCTCCTCGGCGGGGATGCGCAGCTGCTGGTATGTCTTGCGCTCGCCGTCGTCGATCGGGAAGAGATAGGGCTCCACCGGACGCTTGAAGGCGACCATCTCGTCGCGCTCGTCCTTCTTCAGGTTCACGTGCGCGAACCAGCGGCGATCGTCCATCTCGGGGAAATCGAGCCGATGATGGTAGAGGCCCCAGCGGCTCTCGGTCCTGTACAGCGAGGCGCGCGCGGCCATCTCCGCGCAGTCGCGGATGAAATGGCACTCCATCACCCGCATGAGCTCGTGCGGGCTCGCGGCGGTGACCTCCTCGAGCTCGTCCTTCGCCCGCAGGAAGTACTCGAGCCCGAGCGTCATCCGGTTGCCGGTCTTGGGCGGCTGGAGGTAATCGTTCACCAGGCGACGCACCTTGTATTCGTACTGGTGAGGCGCCACCCCGCTCTTGCGGGACAGCGGGGCGAGGATGCGCTCTCGCTCGGCGTCGACGGCGGACGCGAGCGGCTCGACGGCGGGCGTGCGATCGAGGTAATCGAGCGCGTTCTGGGCGCAGATCTTCCCGTAGGTGAGCGCGCCGAGCAGGTAGTTGTGCGGCACGCACGCCATGTCCCCGGCGGCGTAGAGCCCGGGCACGGTGGTCTCGCCCCTCTCGTTGACCCACACCCCCGACGCGCTGTGCCCGCTGCACAGGCCGATCTCGGAGATGTGCATCTCGACGAGATCGCTCGCGTAGCTGTGCCCCCTCCCCTCGTGGAAGCGCCCGCGGCTCGGGCGCTCGGTCTGGTGGAGGACCCGCTCGACCTCGGTGATCGTCTCCGGGGCGAGGTGGGTGAGCTTCAGGTACACAGGGCCGTTCGCGGAGTGGAGCTCCCGGTAGAACTCGAGCATCATCTGCCCGCTCCAGTAATCGCTCTCGATGAAGCGGTGCCCCTTCGCGTTGACCGTGTGTCCGCCGAGCGGGCCGGTCACGTAGGCGCACGCCGGGCCGTTGTAGTCCTTGATCAGCGGGTTGATCTGGAAGCACTCGATGCCCGTGAGCTCGGCGCCCGCGTGGTACGCCATCGAGTAGCCGTCTCCGGCGTTCGAGGGGTTCTCGTACGTCCCGTGGAGATAGCCGGACGCCGGCAGCCCGAGCCGCCCGGAGGCGCCGCAGCAGAGGATCACCGCCCTCGCCTTGATGACCTCGATGTGGCCCTCGCGCGTGTCGAAGCCCATCACCCCGGCGACCTGCCCGTCCGACACGAGGATCCGTGTCGCCATGACGCGGTTGACGACGCGCACCCCGGCGCGCTTGACCATGCGGGTGAGGATCTTCTTGAGATCGTAGCCCTCCGGCATCGGGAGCACATAGCTCCCGTTGTGGTGGACCTTCTTGACGTCGAAATCGCCCGAGCGCGTCTTCTGGAACTTCACTCCCCACGAGTCGAGCTCCTGGATCATCGCGAAGCTGTTGCGCGCATATTCGTAGATGGCGCGCTGGTTCACGATGCCATCGTTGGCCACCGTGATCTCCTTCACGTACTGCTCCGGCGTCGAGTGACCGGGGATGATCGCGTTGTTCAGGCCATCCATGCCTATCGCGATCGCGCCGCTCCGCTTGATATGCGCCTTCTCGAGGAGGACCACCCTCCCCCGAGGCAACCGCTGTTGCGCCTCCACCGCTGCAGTGGAGCCTGCGCTGCCGCCGCCAACGACGACGACGTCCGCCTCTGTCACGCGAATGTCCATTGCGAATCCTCTGGTTTTCAGGCGCGCGCGCACGCACGCACGCAGACGACCCCACCACCGAAGGTGCCAGTGGCCCAGGGTCGGACGCCCGGCGTCTTCCATCACAGACGCGGCATCCGTTTTAACAGACGCCCACTTCCTGGGCAATCGCTTTGTGGCTCCCGGGCAGCAGCCGGTGGCTCTCGCGCAGCAGCCGGTGGCTCTCGCGCAGCAGCCCGCGGCCCCCGGCAGCAGCCAGCCGGGCGCAGGGGCGGCGCCGGGGCGCCTTGCAAGCGAAAACTCAGGGGCGGCGGTGGACGGCGGCAGGGCCGTGGCGGCGCTGCGCCCAGACAGGCTCACCCCCGGTGCGGATCCCCGACCCGCCCAGAAAGATTCGCCTTTCCACCATGGTTGTCCCCCCGAAGACGCGGGCGGGACGCTACCATGCGGGTGACCCCGTAGCCCTCCCACGGATCGGGGGACCGCGCGCGGTCTTCACCTCCTCGGTCACCCTGATCCACCGCGCCCGGCGCCTCCCAGCCACGGCGCCCGCGCGCCGCTTCGCTGCATGGCCAAGCACCCGTCCCAGCTCGCCGACCTAGAGATCCAGCGCCGCCTCGGCGCCGGCGGCATGGCGGAGGTCTTCCTCGCCAAGAAGCGAGGCGCCGAGGGGACGTACAAGCTCCTCGTCGTCAAGCGGATCCTCCCCGCGCACGGGTCGTCGCGGCGCTTCCGCGCGATGTTCGTCGAGGAGGCGCACCTCGCGACGCGCCTGAACCACCCGAACATCGTCCAGGTCTACGAGTTCTCCGACCACGGCGAGGACGGGCTGCTCCTCTCGATGGAGTACGTCGAGGGCTTCGACCTCGGCAAGCTGATGCGGGCCGCCCAGCAGAAAGGGTCGCGGATCCCGCCGCTCGTGTCGGCGTTCATCGTGTCCGAGGCGGCCAAGGGGCTGCACTACGCCCACGAGCGCAAGGACGAGGGCGGCATGCCGCTCGCGATCGTCCACCGCGACGTCTCGCCGCAGAACGTCCTGATCTCGTTCGAGGGGGTCGTGAAGATCGCCGACTTCGGCATCGCCAGCGCGAACCTCTTCCGCGAGGAGCCCGGCGTGCTGAAGGGCAAGTTCGGGTACATGTCGCCCGAGCAGGCGCGCGGCGAGCGCGTCGACCGGCGGAGCGACATCTACGCGCTCGGCGTCGTGCTCTACGAGCTGCTCGCCATGCGCTCGCCGTACGGCAAGCTCGACGACGAGGCGCTGCTCCAGGCCGTCAAGGAGGGCCTCTTCGAGCCCCCGTCCGCGCACGCGCCCGACATCCCCGCGGAGCTCGAGGCGATCGTGATGCGCGCCATGGCGGGCGCGCCCGAGGACCGCTTCCAGACCGCGCGCGACCTCGCCGGGGCGATCGCGCGCGTGCTGCTCGCGAAGCAGGAGCTCGTCGACAACGCCTCGGTCGAGCAGACCGTGGCGCACCTGCTCGGCCGCGAGCGAGAGCAGGAGGCGCGCGCGCACGCCGCCGGGGGCCCGAAGGAAGAGGAGCAGGACGAGAGCTCCGAGGCGCAGCCGCAGACGCTCGCGGCGGTGCCGGCCGCGCGCACGGGCGGCGACGTCGAGGGCACCGGCGCGCCGCGCGTCGTGCGCGAGGTGCGCCACGTGGCCGTGGTGACGATGCGCATCGAGGGCGTCGACGCGCTGCTCGGGGCGCAGGGGCGGCTCGCGGGCAGGCGCAGCGGGCGCTCGATCCGCACGACGCTCGACGCGATCGCCTTCAAGCACGGGGCGATCTGGTCGTGGGAGTCGCACGCGAGCGCGCGCGCCGTCGTGGGCCTGCTCGCCAACCCGTCGCGCGCCGCGGCCGACGCCGCGTCGCTCGCTGTCGACGTGCACGAGGCGCTCGCGGGCGCGTCGGAGGACCTGCCCGTCGAGCTGCGCGCCGCGATCGGCATCGTCCGCGGCATCGCGTACGGCGAGCGCGACGAGCAGGGGCACCTCATCAACCACGCGCTCAAGGAGCCCGCGAACTTCCTCGCCGAGCGCCTCGGCAGCCGCACCCCGTTCGGCAAGACGTGGGTCGCGGGCGGCGTCTACCGCCTCGTCCGGCGCGACTTCCGCTGGGGCGACGCGCCGTCGCTCGACCTCGACGACGCGCAGGGCTACCAGGTCCCGCACCAGATGCGGCTCTACGCGCTGCAGCGCCCGCTGACGCGCGAGGAGCGCATGGCCGAGATCGCGCTCTCGCCGAACGACCTCGTGGGGCGCGACGCCGAGCGCGCCGACCTGCACGCGGCCTACCACAAGGCGGTCTCGCCGCCCGCGAAGGCGCTCAGTGAGCCCGCCGCGCAGCCCGCGCAGCCCGCGCAGCGCTTCGGCGAGGGCGACCCGCCGCCGAGCCTGTCGGGCAAGCCGCCCAGCCCGCCGGGCGGCTCGCTCCGCGGCCAGTCGGTGGCACGCGTCCTCGTCGGCGAGATGGGCATCGGCAAGAGCGCGCTCATCTCGACGTTCCTCTCGGAGCTGCCGGGCGAGGCGCGCGTGCTGCACGTCGAGTGCTCGCCGGTGAAGAGCGAGCTGCCGCTCGCCACGGTGTGCGACGTGCTCCGCGACGTGACCGGGATGGGGCTCGACCACGCGATCGACGACGCGGCGCACGTCATCCGCGCGCTGCTCGGGCCGATCGCGCGCTCGCCGCTCGGGGCGCGCCTCGTCACGCGCCTCGCCGAGCTCGTCACGGGCAAGCAGGTCGAGCCCCCCGAGGAGGACGCGACCGCCTACGGCCGCGATCTGGTGGCGCGCGGGGTGAAATACCTGCTCGGCTCGCTGGCGCGCCACCAGCCGCTCGTCGTGGTCATCGACGGCCTCCAGTGGGCCGATCGCCCGAGCCTGGAGCTCATCTCGGAGCTCCTGAAGCAGCGCGCGGAGCGGCTCCCGGTCCTCGTCCTGCTCCTCACCCGCCCCGAGGAGCGCGTGACCCCGTTCATCGAGGGGCTCGTGCGGATCGAGCTCCGCGGGCTCAGCGCCGAGGAGCAGATGCGCCTCGTGGAGGCGCGCCTCGGCGTGCGCGAGGGCGTGGCCGCCGTCTGCGGCGAGCTCGTGCCGCGCGTCGCCGGCAACCCGTTCTTCCTGCTCGAGATGGTCGACGCGCTGCTCGAGCGGGGCACCCTCGAGATCGTCGAGCACCCGGGCGGGCGGCACGAGCTCGTCCGCCACGACCGGACCGGAGACCGCGGCGAGCCGCTCCCGTCGACGCTGGAGCAGCTCATCGGCGACCGGCTGCGCGAGCTGCCGCCCGCGGAGCACGACGTCGTGAACTGGCTCGCGGTCGCCGGGGGCCCGCTGCTCAAGGACGACATCCTGAACCTCACCCGGCTCGCGGACGACGAGGCGGTGACGCGCCTCTGCGCGCGCGGCCTATGCGATCGGCGCGCCGGGGCGGTGGACTTCCGGCACCCGCTCGTGCGCGACGTCGCCTACCTCGCGCTCGACAGCGCGAGCCGCGTGCGCATGCACCGGCGGCTCGGCGAGCACCTGTCGACGACGCCGCTGGCGCAGGGGCTCTCGGCCGCGATCGTGGCGCAGCACCTCGCGCGCGGCGAGGCGCCCGGGCCGGCGGCGGAGCTCTACCTCGACGCGGCGCGGGCCGCGCGCGCGGGGCACCAGGCGCAGCTCTCGCGCCGGTACTACGAGCGGGCGCTGTCGCTGCTGCCGACCGGCGACACCCGCCGGATGATCGCGCACGAGGCGCTGGAGGCGATCTTCCGCCACCTCGGACGCCGCCGCGAGCGGCGCAAGCACCTCGCGTCGCTGCGCCAGCTCGCCAAGGAGAGCGGGCAGGCGCGCTGGGCGGCGCTCGCGCTCGTGCGCACCGCGCGGCTCGACCTCGACGACGGCCACCTCGCGCGCGGCCTGCCGGTGGCCCAGCGCGCCGCCGAGATCGCGCGCATCGCGCGCCGCCCCGCGCTCGAGGTCGAGGCGCTGACGATCCTGTCGGAGGTGCTGCGCGAGCTCGGCGACGTCCAGGGCGCGATCAGCGCGGCCGACCGGGCCTTGCGGGTGACGCACACGGGCGGGCTGACGCCGCGGGCGCGCGCGGAGGTGCTGCGCACGAAGGGGGTGCTGCTGCGCCGGGTCGGCCGCGTGCAGGAGGCGGTGGAGGCCTACGCCGAGGCGATCGCGGTGTTCCGCGCGGTGGGGGCGCGGCGCAGCGAGGCGCGCGCGAAGAACTCGCTCGCGGTGGCGATGTTCGTGCTGGAGCGCTTCGAGGACGCCATCGCGGTCGGGCTCTCGTCGATCTCCATCGATCTCGCGATCGGGGGGCGGTTCCAGATCGCGAAGACGCTGAGCAACATCGGCCACGCGTACGCCAAGCTCGGCGACCTGCAGCGCAGCCTCGCGTACATGAAGCGGGCGCGGGAGGCGCACGAGCGCTATGACGACCAGGACGCGCGGGCCGACACGCTCCTCTGCTCGGCGGGGATCCTGCTCGAGGCGGGCGACGTCGACGCCGCGCACGCGCTCTGCGCCGACGCGAGCGCGCTCATCGCGATGACCGGCAGCGTCTATGACATGATCCACGAGCGCAACGTTCGCGGCCTGCTCGCGAGGGCGCGGGGGGACATCCAGGGGGCGCTCGCGAACGCGTCCGAGGCGCGGCAGCTCGCCGAGTCGCAGGGGCTGATGAGCTACCACGCCTACGCGACGGCGATCGAGGCGGCGTCGCGGGTGGACGCGGGCGAGGTGCACACCGGGGTGCTGCTCGCGCGGACGGCGCTCGGCGCGGTCGAGGCGAGCAGCTCCGAGTACGGCATCGAGGTGCGCGACCTCTGCTGCGCGGCGCTGCAGAAGGGTGCGCCGGCGAGCGCGGGGGACGCCTACCACCGCGCCGCGATGCACGTGCGCCAGGTGGCGGGCTACATCCGCGACGCGCGGCTGAGGGCGCTGTTCCTGGAGCGCACGGTGGTGCGGCGCATCCTCGCCGCGGAGGCCGAGGGTCCGGCGGCGGGGCACGACCCGCTCCGCCGCGGGGAGATGGCATGACGGGTACCGGCGGAAGGACAGGGACGAAGCCGCGGCGCAAGGTCGCGGTGATCCTCTCGGGCGGCGGGGCGCGGGGCGCGTACGAGGTCGGCGTGCTGTCGTACGTGCTCGACGCGTTCGCCCGCCTCCGCGGGGCGCCGCCGCGCATCGACATCCTGTGCGGGACGTCGGTCGGCGCGGTGAACGCGTGCTACCTCGCGGCGCACCTCGACGACGCGACGCTGGGCATCCGGCGGCTCGTGAACCTGTGGACGCAGCTCAAGCTGGAGACGGTGCTCGGCTTCGGGGTGCGGCAGGCGATCTCGCTGCCGAAGCTCGTGTTCGGCGGCGGGGCGCAGGGCGTCGGGCTGTTCGACGTCTCGCCGATGCAGAGGCTCGTCGAGCGGGAGATCCCGTGGCGGGCGATCGCGCGCACGCTGCGCCACGGGTACCTGTCGGCGGTGAGCGTGTCCGCGACGGAGATCGGGACGGGGCGCACGGTGATCTTCATGCAGACGGGCCCGGACGGGGCGCTGCCGACGACGGCGCCGCCGCGCACGATCATCCGGGGCGCGCTGATCGGCCCGCCGCACGCGCTCGCGTCGGCGGCGATCCCGATCCTGTTCCCGCCGGTGCGCATCGGGCGCGATCTGTACATGGACGGCGGCGTGCGGCAGAACACGCCGATCGCGCCGGCGCTGCGGCTGGGCGCGACGCACGTGCTGGCGATCGGGCTGTCGCGGGAGGTGCGGAGCATCGACGCGGGCGACAGCGGCAAGCCGCCGGGGATGGCGCTGGTGCTCGGCAAGGTGCTGAACGCGTTCCTGCTCGACCACATCCAGACCGATTTCGAGGTGCTGACGCGGGTGAACCACATGATCGAGGACGGCGAGCGGGCGTTCGGCCCGGATTTCCTGCCCTCGATCAACGCGGCCGCGGCGCAGCGCGGGGCGCTGCCGTACAGGCGCGTGGAGACGCTGGTGGTGCGGCCGAGCGTGGATCTCGGGCGCCTGGCGGCGGAGCACGTGAAGGCGGGCAAGGTGCAGGGCGGGCCGGCGATGATGCGGCGGCTCCTGTCGCTGGTCGACGTGGGGGCGGAGAACGACGCGGATCTCGCGAGCTACCTGCTGTTCGACGGCTCGTTCACGCGGAAGCTCATCGAGCTCGGGCGGGCGGACGCGGAGGCGCGGCGGCACGACGTCGCGGATTTCTTCGGGAGCGCGGCGGAGGAGGCGGAGCCCACGCTGTCGGACAGCGCGGAGTGGTCGATCCCGCCGCCGGTGGGGCCTGGCGGATCCATCTAGCGCTGCCCGGCTCCACGGCCTCGCGCCCCCTCGAGGAGAACGCGGTCGTCCGTGAAAGGGCGGCGTGCTGGACGACAGGGACGTTCAGATCTGGATCGACTGGCTGATCAGGGACGGAGAGCTGCGCCCGGGTCAGATGAACGCCCGCGACCTGTACACGAACGACCTCAATCCCTACGCCTCCGGCGAGCCGGCCGACGGACAGCCTCATGACCGAGGCCCGACGCCCGCGGCCACGCCTTGATGCGGCGGTCTCGCCCCTGACAGGCACGTTCCCGAGTACGCGAGCTTTCGGCGCCGCGGGCGCGCGCCGCGACGCGAACGACACAGCCGCGAGGCGTTCCTTCGAACGCTCCGCGGCTGGATCACGAGCGACGCTCCGGGCGGCGCTCCGCGAACGCCTCGCGCGTCGCCCTCAGCGCGCTTTGTCCTTCTTGTCGCTCCCCTTCTCGCTCTTCTTCTTCTTCTTGTCGTCGCCCTTCTTGGACGTCGACTTCGACGCGACCTTCTTCGGCTCGTCGCGTCCCAGCGAGATCTCCAGTCGATCGCCGCGCGCCTTCGCCTTGTAGGCGGGCACGCCGTCCTTGAACTGCAGGGTGATCTCCGCGCCGTGCGCCGTGTTGACCACGCGCACCGACGCGATGCGCTTGTCCTTGCGGGCGAGGCCGCTGCCCGAGGACAGCGCGCGCCGCTCGGGGAGCGACACAGTGAAGCCCATCGCGCCGGAGGCGCCGTTCAGCTCGTCGATGGGGCCGTCCATCTTCAGCTTGAGCACGACGGGGTTCCTGACGGTCCCCTGACCCCACTCGCGCGGGCTCTCCTTCTCGTCGTCGCCCGACTCCGCCTCGTCCTCGTCGCCGGGACCGCCAGGGACCGCCGCGGCCTGCTGCGCGAGCGGGTCGCCGGCCAGCGCGCCCGGATCGGCCGGCGGCGTCGGCGGCACCGGCTCGGTCGTCGACAGCGGCGTCGCGCCGAACAGCGGGACGTTCGCGGTCAGCACGCCGCCCGGCGCGGCCGCCGGCGCGGCGGCCGCCGCCAGGGCAGGCGCGCCCGATGACGCCGGCAACGCCGGGGCGCCGTCGGCGGGCGCGGCGGCCCCGGCGGTCGCCGCGTCGCCGCCGCCCAGGCCGCCGATCAGGCGCGCCGCGCCGAACACGACGAGCACCGCCGCCAGCCCAAGGAAGCTCCCGACCGCGGCGGCCTTCTTGTTGAAGCGCGGCGGCTCCGACGCCTCGCCCCCCGCCTCCTCGGCCTCCTCGCGCACCACCCGGCGCCTGCCGGTCTTCAGCGCGCCGGCCGGCGGCGGCGCCGTCTTGCGGCGCGGGCTTTCCTTCGTCGACCCGTCCTCCTCGCCCGCCGCCCGCGCCTCGCGCCGCGCCTTGATCCTCGCCACCATGCCGGCCATCGCCGTGGCCGCGCGCGCCCCGGCGCCGGCGAGCGCGGGCGCGATCTTCCCCGCCACCGCCTTGCCCGCCTTGGCGGCCTTCTCGCCGACGTCGCGCAGCCGGCTCGGCTCCGCGCCGGACGCCGGCGCCGCGCCCGCCTCCTCCGAGGCGTCCGCCGCGGAGGCCGGCGCCGCGTCCTGCGACGGCGGCGCCGCGTCCGCCGCGCGCGCCTCGCTCGCCGAGGGCGCCGGCGAGATGTCGCCGTCGTGGTCGTCCTCGACCTCGGCCGCCGCGCCGCCGCCCGCGCCCGCCTGGGCGCGCTCGCCCTTGTCGCGAGAGGGCGCCGGCGCCGACGACGGACGCGCCTGCGCGCGCTCGCCCTGCGGCGGCGCCGACGACGGACGCGCCTGCGCGCGCTCGCCCTGATCGCGCGCAGGCGCCGGCGCCGACGACGCCCGCGCGGGCGCGCCCTCGCCCTGCGGCGGCACCGAAGACGCCCGCGCGGGCGCGAGCGCCGGGGGCAGGCTCTCGGACGACGCGCGCGGCCGCGACGCCCTGGCGGCGCGGGGGGCCTCGTAGCGCAGCGTGACGACGAGCTGCGGCACGCTCGTCGCCGGGTCGACCTCGACCTTCACGTGGTCGATGTACGCCTCGCGGCGCGTGCCCTGCTCGACCTCCTCCAGCTCCAGGGAGCGGCCCACCTTGAGGAACTCCAGGTTCGAGCCGACCTCCAGGTCGTCGGGGCCGCCCGTGCGCACGCGCGCCTTCATGGGCGAGCCGAGGCCGTCGATGTGGAGCCGCACGCGCGCGCCCCGCTGCGCCGTCTCCATCGCGGCCGGCGCGGCGCTCGCGGCGCCGGTGAGCGCCGGCGCGGCGCCCGCATCCATCGACGAGCACATCGCGCGCACGGCCTCCTCCGCCTCGCCGTCGAGGCCGGTGAAGCGGAGGCCGAACTCGCCGCCGCGCGCCTCCTCGGCGCGCCAGCAGACCTCGCCCTCGACGACCAGCTCCTTGCCGAGCCCGTCGAACCGGCAGATCAGCGCGTCGCCGACCCGCGGCAGGTACGCCGTCCGCAGGCGCATCCCCTCCGGGGACATGTCGATCGACTCGGCCTCGAAGCCGCCGCCCGACGTCTCGCCGACCGCGACGAGCGCCTCGATGCGGACCCGCTGCCCGGCGCCGGCGCGACGCTCCGCGCCGGCCTCGCGATCTCTCTCCAAGGATTCCGGCGCCTTGCGAACGCCATCTCCCTCTGCGCCTCGAACGTTCATACGCCCATTCCTCCGCTTTCGCCGCGAAGCCGCGTCCGCGATCGCGGGACCTCCGCGGTGCAGAGGGCCCACTGGCCGGCAGTACGGCCTAAGGCGCGCGCTGGCCAAATTTGGAGCGCGCCGCAGGGCCGACGGCGCGCGGCGCGGCGCGGCGAACCGCGCGGCGGCGGCGACGCGCGGCGACGCACGCCGAGGCGCCCGGCCGCACGCGGGCGCGGCGTGGATCGACAGCTCGCTTCGCCTGGCGCGCCAGGGGGCAAACGTGGGAAGCTTTCAGGGATGGGCAAGGACGAGCCGCCGCAGAAACACGACAAGCCAGCGCCGGCCGCGACTCAGGATGTCGTCTTCATCCACAGCCCCGTCGAGCAGGGCGAGGGCTTCCGGGTGATCCGGAGCCGCGAGGACCGGATCGAGGTCGGCGAGCTGCGGCCCACCGAGCACGGGCGCCCGCTGACAGGAGAGCTCGTGAAGCTGACGCAGCGCTCCGAGCACGCCCGGCTCTTCGACGTGGAGGTGCTCCTCCCGGCGCAGCGCGGGGCCGAGGCGCCCCGCTCCGGCCCCGCGCAGGTCGCCACCGACACCTACCGCTCCAACTGGGAAGCGATCTTCGGCCCGCGCGAGGAAACCAAGCTCGCCAACTGAGCCCGACCGTCGCTCAGCGTCGGTCGCCGGCCACGCTGGCGAGCCGCGGCGCCTCGCCGGTCCTCCGGAGCGCATAGCCGATCCCGCGCTGGAGCGTCCCCTGGACGACGGTCCCGCTGAGATCGATCCCGAGGCCGACGAGCGTCTGCGACACATGGCCTCGGATCCCGGTGATCACCGCCTCGGCGCCGAGCAGCCGCAGCGCCGTCGCGGTCCGGACGAGCGTCGCGGCGACGCTGCTGTCCACGCCCCTCACGCCCGTGATGTCCAGGATGACGACCTGCGCCCCCGTGTCCGCCACGCCGCGCAGCGCCGCCTCGAGCGCCTCGTCCGCCCGCTCCGCGTCCATGGTCCCGATGAGCGGCATGACCATGATCCGGTCGGTGATCGGGATGAGCGGCGTCGACAGCTCCGCGAGCCGCTCGCGCTGCATGCGGATGAGGTCCTCCTGCAGGCCGGCGCGCGCTTGCTCGGCGCGCGCCCGCTCGGCGAGCTCCTCCTCCAGCCGCGCCTTCGCCGCGGAGAGCTCCGCTGTGCGGTCGGCCACGGCCGTCTCCAGCGCGTCGTTGGCCCGGCGGAGCTCGTCGCTCGCCGCCTGGACGCGCGCATAGAGCAGGGCGTTCTTCACGGCGACAGCGGCCTGCGCGGCGACGAGCTCGAGCACGTCGAGGCGGGCCGGCGAGAAGACGTCCGGCGCGGCGTTGTTCTCCAGGTACAGGGTGCCCGAGACCTCCCCCTGGCTCACCATGGGCAGCGCGAGCACCGATCGCGGCTTGCGCGCCGCGACGTAGGGGTCGCCATCGAACCGCGCGTCCTGCGCGGCATCGGCCACGACGACGGCGCTCCCGGTGCTCATCGCGAGCTCGACAACCCGGGCCGCCGCGGCGCCGCTCTCGCGCACGGGCGTGGACGGGCCGACGCGCACCTCGCCGTCGTCCTCGGCGACGGCCTCCACGCGCGGCCCGCCCTCGTGGTCCAGGATCAGCGCGCCCCGCTGGGCGCCGACGCTCTCGATGGCGAGCCGGAGCAGCCGCGTCATCACGCGGCCGACGTCGATCTCGCGCGCCACCGCCTGCGCGGCGCGGATCAGCGCCGCCGCGTCGAGCAGCGCCACGCGCCGCGCGACCATCTCGGTCGTCGACGAGGCGACCGAGGTCAGGTTCGACAGGGGGCGCGCGGACGCGGGCTGGCCCGCCGCCGCGCGGGGGAGCAGCTCGACGTACGCCTCCTCCATCTGCCGCAGCTTGGCCGTGGCGCCCCAGCGCGCGTAGGCCTGGTAGGCCTCGACGAGGCACGACCGCGCGAGCCACGGCATGCGCCTCGCGGCGAGGAACCTGCCGCAGAGCTCGCTGACGAGCGCGCGGTAGCGCACGTATCCCGCCTGCTCCGCCGCGTCGCTCGCCTGCTGGTAGAGCTCGAGGACCGGCTCCAGCGCCTCCCCGGCGACGCGCGCGCGCTCCGCCCGGACGAGCAGCTCCAGGTGCCGGAGCTCGGGGCAGTCGCGCGCGAGGACGGCGAGCTTGTCGTGGCTCGACGCGAGCATCTCGGCCAGCGCGCCGCCCTCCTCCTCGCTCGCCTGAGGGCCGAGCGCCAGGATGGTGAGGCAGGTGTAGAGCGGCAGATCGACGATGCCGACGTACTGGCCCGCCAGGGCGAAGGCCCGCTCGTGCGCGCGGCGCGCCATCCGGAGCGCGCCCTCGTGATCGCCGTAGAGGTACGCGAGCGCGAGCTTGTTCGTGTAGTAGAAGCCGGCGGCGATCACGAAGCCCACCGCCCCGAACTTCGGCACGAGGGCTCCCTCGTCGAAGCCGGCGTCGCTCAGCGTGCCGCGGTCCAGCGTGCGCCCCTCGAGGTTCTGGATCACCTGCCGCGCGACGGTCTGGACCGCCGTCGACAGCGCGTCCTTCGTGCGGCAGGTGAAGCGCAGGAACCCCTCGACGTCCTCGCGCACGCGCCGCAGCTCGCCTTCCAGGCTGAGCTTCATCTGGGCGAGGAGGTTGGCGGACGCCGACGCGAACATGAAGTCGCCGGTCTCCATCCCGGCGACCAGCGCCCGCTGGAGGACCTCGAGCGGCTCGCGCTGCGGCCTCGAGAGCTTCATGACGACCCCGTAGTTGAAGTCGAGCTTCGCCCTGATGGCATCGACCCGGTACCTGTCGTTCAGGGCGACGGCCATCCGCGCGATCCTGTAGCCCTCGTGCGGCTGGCCCATGAACGCGGCCAGGTAGAAGCCGTGGTACACGTACGCCACGCTGGCCATTGGCGAGCTCCCGTGCCGGAGCGACAGGTTCGTCATCCTGACGGCGAGGAGCTGGGCCAGCGGCGGGTTGAGGAAATACGCCGATGGCGAGCCGTAGCCGAGCATCTCGACGACGACCCTGACGCGCGGATCGGCGAGCTCCGGACCCGCGCCGACGTCCTCGCCCCGCCGGGCGGCGAAGCCTCGCTCGGCCTCGGCGTGCTCCGCGCGGAGCGCGGCGGCGAGCGCCTCGCCCTCGGTGGGCACCTCCATGCCGAAGAGGCGCAGGCCCTGGAGCGCCACCGCGAGCGTGTCCGCCCAGCGGTGCTGCGCGTTGTAGAGGACCATCCGCATGCAGTACACGCGCGCGCGCTGGACGTCCGAGGCGGCGCGCTCGAGGAGCGCGTCGAAGAGCGCCTCCGCTTCGTCGCAGCGGCCGCTCAGGTGCGCGCACTCGGCCTTCGCGGCATGGATGTCGAAGACGTCGAAGGCGCCGAAGGCGAGGCCCGGCTCGCCGGCCCATGGATCCGGGCCGAGCGCGGAAGCCGCGGCGCTCACGTAGCCGAACGCGGCGTCGTACGCGGTCGCCGCCTGCGCGCGCCGCCCCGCGGCGAGGTTGAGCCGCACGAACTCGCCGCGCTCCGCCGGATCCTCGATCAGGGCGGCGGCGAGGTTCAGGTGGCCGACGACGACGAACAGCTCCTCGTCGCTCGGGTCCTCGCCGAGGCGCGCCGCGAGCAGCCGGCCGATGCGGTGGTGCAGCCGCTTCCGCTCCGGCTCGTCGATGAGCGCGTACGCCGCCTGCTGGACGCGATCGTGCAGGAACCTGTACGAGACGCGGAACGAGGGATCCTCGAGCAGCCTGCCCGCGACCGCCGCGTCGCCGGCGTGGACGAAGCGGTACTCGGGGTCGAGGGGCACGACGAGGCCCTCCCGCAGGGACTCCCACAGGGCCGCGGCCACCTCGCCCGGGGGCTGCTCGGCGACGAGCGCGAGCGTCCGGAGGTCGAAGCGGTGGCCCACGCAGGCGGCGAGCCGGAGGGCGCGCAGCGCGCCGGGCGCGAGCCGCCGGATCTTCGCTGTCATGAGCTCGACGACGCCCTCCGCGCCCTCCGCGCTCCGGGCGCGCTCGAGGCTCCACGCCCACGCCCCTGCGGCCGGATCGAAGCGCACGACGCCCTCGCCGGCGAGGGCGTGCAGGAGCTGGTGGATGAAGAACGGGTTGCCCGCGGTCCTCTCCAGGATCAGCGCCGCGAAGGCGTCCGTGTCCTCGAGGCGGCAGCGCAGGGCGTCGGCGAGGAGCCGGCGGATGTCCTCGAGATCGAGCGGCCCGAGCCACACGTCGGCGGCGGGCGCGCCCGTCGCCCGCAGGGCGCCGACGAGCCTCGCCAGCGGGTGGGCGTCGTCGACTTCCTGGTCGCGGTAGGCGCCGATCACGAGCATCCCGCGGTTGTCGGGATCGGTCATCAGGAGCTCGAGGAGCTTCAGCGAGGCCGGGTCGGCCCACTGGAGGTCGTCGATGAAGAGCACGAGGAGGTGCTCCTCCGTGACGGCGCGGACGAAGGTCTGGAACGCCAGGCTGAAGCGGTTCTTCGACTCGTTCGGCCCGAGCGGCTGCACGGGGGGCTGGGGTCCGACGACGCGCTCGAGCTCGGGGATCACGTCGACGACGACCTGCCCGATCGAGCCGAGCGCGGCGCTCAGCCGGGCCTTCCAGCGCGCCGCGGGCTCCTCGCGCTCCGACAGGATGCGCTCGCACAGCTCGCCGAACGCCTGCGCGATGGCCGCGTAGGGGGTGCGCTGCTTGAGCTGGCCGAACTTCCCCGAGACGAAGTATCCGGGCCGCCCCGCGAGCACCTTGTACACCTCGCGGACGAGGGCGGACTTGCCGACGCCGGCGTGGCCGGAGATGAGGAGCAGCTCGACGGCGCCGGCCGCCGCGCGCTCGCACGCGGCCACGACAGCCTGCGTCGCGGCCTCGCGCCCGTAGAGCTTCTCCGGCAGCCAGAGCCGGCCGCCCGCGTCGCGCTCGCCGAGCGGGAAAGGATCGACGCGGCCGCCTGCCTCGTACCTCCGGAGGCACTCCTCGAGATCGGCGCGCAGCGCCTCGGCGCACGGATACCGATCCTCGGCGGCCTTGGAGAGGAGCTTCATGACGAGCTCGGAGACGACGCGCGGGATCTCGGCCGACACGGCGTGCGGCGGCGTCGGCGTCCTGGCCAGGTGGCAGTGCAAGAGCTCCACGGCGCTCGGCGCCGTGAACGGGGGCGCGCCCGTGAGCATCTCGTAGAGGGTGACGCCCAGGGAGTAGAGGTCCGTCCGGCAGTCGAGGCTGCGGTTCATCCAGCCCGTCTGCTCGGGTGACATGTACGCCAGGGTCCCCTCCGCGGCGCCCGGGTTCTCGGCCCTCGGCGCCTCCTGCGACAGGCGCGTTGCGATCCCGAAGTCGGCGAGCTTGACCAGCAGCGGCTCGCGGCGGACGAGGATGTTGTGCGGCTTGACGTCCTTGTGAATGATGCCCGCGTGGTGCAGCGACGCGAGGGCGTCCGCGACGTGGATGCCGATCCGCAGGGTCGTGGCCAGGCTGAGCCTCTCGCTCCGCAGGACGATGTCGAGCGACGCGCCGCCGAAATCCTCCAGCACGAGCACGGGCCCCTCGTCGCAGTCCTCGACGTCGAGGACGCGGAGGACGCCCGGGTGCGCGATCTCGCGCGTGATCACCTGCTCGTGGAGGAGCCTCGCGATCGCGCGCGGCGACGCCCGCCCGGCGCTCGGCCCCTTCAGCACGACCGGCTGCCCGTCCGACGCGCGGCGCGCGCGGCGCACGGTGACCATGGCCCCTTGGTGGAGGATGGCTTCCGCGGCGTAGCCCTGCAGCGGGCTCGCAGATCCGGTGACATGAACCCCGCCCAGTGTTGTCATACGTACAGGTTACAACCGTTACGGACTCTACCGTGACGGCGTTGGACGTCGCACCGGGAGCCGCCGTGACCGAGATCCGGTAGTCCAGCGCACATCCCATTGATGTTGCTGCTCGTTCCTTGTCTCGAGCTCCTCCGATGCGCGGGCGTGCCGAATCTTGACGCTCGTGCGCCGGATCCTGAAGCGCACCCTCGGCCGGGCGACGAGGTCGACGACCACGTGCAGGTGGCACTGCGCCTTAGATTTCCACCAGACGACCCCTCGCGGGCTCGCCCATGTCGCTTCGCTGTTGGGTTCCTTTCCGTCTGGGTCGCAAGAGGACTTTCACCTCCAGTTCCGCGCCCATGCGGGGCGCGCCAAATCGCGCGCTCCGCGCGCTCGGGGAGGGGTGCGCCGTCTCGGGGTGCGACGTCCGGAGCAGGGAGAACGTGCACGACGTGCGTCAGGACATCAGGCCGAGCACGAAGAGCGCGTCGGACCAGAGCGGCCAGAGCGTGCGGTACGGGTGGGTCGCCAGCACGACGCCGCCGCTCGGGAGGCGGCGCACGTGGAAGGGGGCGTGTTCTTCGAGGAAGCGGACATGCCCGGGCGATGTGACCTTCGCGCTGAAGGCGGTCGGGCCCTCGCCCTCGGGTGCTTCCCCGAGCTGGCGGAGCAGCTCCAGGATCTCGTGCGCCCTGGGCTCGGCGGCGCGCCACGTGTCGTCGGGCACCGCCGCGGCCTCGAGCGCGTCGAGCAGCGTGGCCGGCGGCGTCGCGAGCGCTTTGAGGACCGTCTCGCGGGAGAGCGAGCGCGTGAGCTCGCTCGTGCCTTTCATGGGCACGCGCGCGCCGCGCGGCGCGGCGTCGACGCGCGCGTGCAGGGCTTCCAGCGGCGTGCCTGCGATGCGCGAGACGCTCTGCTTCTCGTGGAGGCTCACCCACGAGAGGGCGAGATCGCGCGCGAGCCCCGCGGCGCTCGCGTTGTAGGTCGCGCACATCTCGACAGGGGCGATCCAGTCCTCCTCGCCCGTGCAGGCGCCGGTCGGCACGCGCCCGCTCGCGTCCGGCGCGCAGAGGCGGAGCAAGAGGTCCTCGATGTCGCCCTGAACGAGGTGGCAGGCGACCGCGGCCTCGGCCTCCACGAAGCGCGGGCTGTAGCTGCCCACGGCGATCTCGTACGGGTAAAAATCGCGCTTGCGTTCGCCCGCCTCCACCTTGAGAGGGCCGTAGGGATGGCGACGTTCGCTTTCTTCCGGGTAGCACGCCAGGCTGAGCATCATGATGCGCTCGGAATCGTTCAGTCTCACGTCGGACAGGATGTGAGCGCTCTTCTGCCCTCCAAAGTGGGCGCGCACCATGGCGAGCACCTCGTCGATGGAGCGCGTCTCGCACGATATGGTCGCGCTCATCATCAGGCTGATGTTAGCCCCCGGGATGACCAGCGTGGACAGTGCCGTAGCGAGCGCATCGAGCCGTTCTGGTTCGTCACACCAGGCGAAGAATTGAGGTGCTGAATAGCTCATAGCCGTATCACCATGATGAAGTTGTTGAAACCGTCGAGGGTAACCGTCTTGCCCTCGTCTGAATCGAACAGGTAGCCGTCCTTGACGGTGAACTTCTTCGGATTGAAGTCCGCCCCCTGCTCCATGATGAGCTCGACTCGGGCCACGTCTCCGTCGAGCCGCTTCTCCTTCAGCGCTTTCATCGCATTCGAGAGCTGCTTGCGAACCTTGTCGACCGGGATCGTTCCGCCCTTCGCCTCGCTGATGATGAGCTTGTGCCCCCTGGATATCGACACGAAGTCGGGCGCCGCCCCCTCGCTACCGCCGGGGCTTGAGTGCTTCGGAATGCCGACCACCTCGCGCACGCCGTCGTCGCCGACCCCGACGAGCGACCTGCCGTCGTCCACCAGGAACTTGGCCGCCTTCTTCTCGAAGATGTCCACCTCGAACTTGGTGATCGCCCCGGTGAGCGTCTTGTACCCCCTGACGCGGTTCGTCTTCAGGATCTGGGCGAACGCCTCCTCGATCTCCGCGATCTCCCCGGCCACCCGGATCGCAGACGGCCGGAGGCCGCTGCTCGTGACGCCACGCCACATCGGCCCGATCGCCCCGAGCCCGAATCCCACCCCCGAGAAGATCCGCTCCTCGTCGCTCAGCTCTCGACCCGACGGCAAGCACCACGCCTTACCCGTCACCGCCTCACACAGATCGAGCGTCGGCCCCACCACCGGCACGAACCCCACCCCGATGCGCGTCGTCGCGTGCACCAGCGTCTGCATCATGCCCGCGTACGCCTCGACCCCTTCGCCGACGGTCGACATCGCCCCCGCGAACGCGTTGATCGTCTCGTAAAGCTGCGTCTGCTCCAGGTCCAGCCCGTCCCCCGTCCACAGGTTGAGGCTGTCCTTCATCTGGTCCGCCAGCGACACCCCTGACCTCGCCAAGATCGCGCGCTCCAGCGCCGCCTCGTTCGCCCGCCACGCGCGCACGTCCGCCACGAAGTCCGCCTGCGCGCCGAAGTTGTCGATCAGGCTCGCCAGCTCGTTTTCCAGGTCCGTGACGCTCCGCTTCAGATCGTCGATGAGCTGCTCCATCGCCTCCCGCGCCTCCGCGTCGACCACGTCCTCGTAGCGGTCCAGGATCTCGTCGAGGTCGGTGCGCGAGATCTCGTCGAGCGGCCGGGTGACAAGATCGTGCAGCTCGGTGTCGAGCTGCTGGAGCAGATCCATCCTCGCCCGCAGGTCCGCGATCCTGGCGGCGTTCCGGACGAGCTTCTCGAGCAACGTGGCGATCGCGACCTCGAGGATCGCGATGTCGCGCGCGAGCGGCGGGTTGATCTCCGCGAGGCTCAGATCGACCGTCGTGTCACCCGAGAACGCCGTCCCTCTCCGCCACACGTCGAACACAGGCTTGTTCAGCCCGAGCGGCACCGAGACGAGGCTCACGATCCCCGAGCGCCACATCGTCCGCCCTCGGCGCACACGGCAGCTCGCCGGAAATCGCCGCACCAGCGGACGACGCGGTTGCGAGCCAGGCGAAGTGCTCCAGCACACGGATCGAGGCGTTCGGCGCACGTCTGAGACCTTCCGTCGCGCTCCGGAAGCTTCCGTCACGGAAACGAAGCCCTTCGGCGCGCTCCGGAGCAGGACATTTCGCGCACTTGGCGGTTCCGGCTCCGCCGTCGGCGCCGTCCGGCGCGCGCCGGAGGACGAATTTCCCGGCAAATTTCGCGTCGCGCTCCGCGACGGAAGCTCCGGGCGCGCGCCGGAAGCCTTCGCGGAGGCGCCGGAAGCCTTCGCGCGCGACCGAAACGCCGCGCGCCCCCACGTCTTGCCTCGTCGCGATGAGCTTGTGCCCCATGGATGCCGACACGCGCCGGGAGCCTGCCTCCCGAGGGTGTCGGGGCGTGAGCTCGTCGAACGAATCTTGAGCCGCGAAGGCCCCCCGGGAACACTGCTGGGCGTGATCCGAGGCCGTCGGTCGACCGTCCCGTCCTTGACAGCGGTCGCGCCCTCCACGCACAGGGGGAGCGTGCAGGCGCTGCCGCTGTCCGCGACCGACGACGAGACGCTGGCGCGCGCCGCGGCGCAGGGGCACCCGGGCGCCGCGCCGATCGTGTGGCAGCGGTTCGCGCCGATCGTGCGCCGGATCCTGAAGCGCACCCTCGGGCCGGGCGACGAGGTCGACGACCACGTGCAGGACACGTTCCTGCGCTTCTTCCGGGTGGCGAAGGATCTGCGGGATCCGTCGATGCTCTCGAGCTTCATCGTCGGCATCGCGGTGCGCGTCGCGCGCGGCGAGCTGCGGCGCCGGCGCCTGCGGCGCTGGCTCACGCTCTCGTCCTCGGGCGAGCTCCCGGAGGTCGGCGGCGCGCAGCAGGACCCGCAGGGGCGCGCGGCGCTCGGGCGGCTCTACCTCCTCCTCGACCAGGTGGACGACAGGTCCCGGACGCTGTTCGTCCTCCGGTTCATCGAGGGGCTCGAGCTCACCGAGATCGCCGCCGCGCTCGGGTGCTCGCTGGCCACGACGAAGCGCCACCTGGCGCGCGCGTCGCACCGGATCCTCACCGCCGCGCAGCGCGATCCCGCGCTCTCGGCCTACCTCGCGAAGGCCCCGCAGGCGCTCGAGCTGCCAGGAGTTGACGATGAATGAAGCGGAGAAGTTGAGCCGTCTCGCCGACCTCGCGCGCGAGGGCGTCCCCGTGGACGTCGACGCGGCGCACGACGCCGCCGAGCGGACCCGCTTCGTGGAGGCGGTGAGCCGCGGGGCAGCCCTGCGCCGCGGCGGCGCGCTGGGGCACCTCGAGGCGTGGCTGCGGGCTGCCGGGCTCTGGCCCGCGTCGGGCGAGCGGCCGCGGTGGGGGTTCGCGCTCGCGGGCGCCGTGGCGCTCGCTGTGGCGCTCGTGGCGCTCTGGCCGGCGCGGCGGCTCGACTACGCGGTCGAGGGCGTGGCCGGCGCCGCGGGCGGGTACATCGCCGCGGCGGGGGGCGAGGAGGCCCGGCTCCGCTTCACGGACGGCACCACTGTCGCGCTCGCGCCGGGCAGCGCGCTGCGCGTGGCCGAGGTCGACGCGACCGGGGCGCGCATGCTGCTCGAGGACGGCCGCGCGTCGCTGCGCGTCACGCCGCGGCCGAAGGCGCGCTGGTCGGTCGAGGCCGGGCCGTTCGCGGTGCTGGTCACCGGCACGGCGTTCGACGTGACCTGGACGCGCGGCGACGGCACCCTGCGCGTCGATCTGCACGAGGGGAGCGTGACGGTGCGCGGCCCGCTCGCGCCCGACGGGCTGCCGCTCCGCGCGGGTCAGCGGCTCGTGGCGCGGCTGCGCGAGGGCGCCGTGCAGATCTCGAGCCTCGACGCCGCGAGCGCGGCGGCGCCCGCGGAGGGAGGCGCGTCGTCCGCGACGGCGGCGGCGCCGGCCGGGGAGAAGGCGATCGGGCCGGGCAGCGCGGCCGAGGCGGGCGCGGGAGGGGAATCCGAGGAGGACGCCGGGGCCGCGCGGCCGGAGGGCTCGCGGGCCGACGGGGCGGCGGTGGACGGCGCCGGCGCGGCGGCGGACGGCGCCGGCGCGGCGGCGGACGGCGCCGGCGCGGCGGCGGACGGCGCGGCGGCGGCGGACGGCGCGGCCGTGGCGCCGAGCTGGGCGAAGCGCGTGGCGGCGGGCGATTTCCGGTCGGTCCTGGCCGAGGCGGAGCAGCGCGGCCTCGGCGGGGTGCTCGACAGGGGCGCGCTCGACGACCTCGTGGCGCTGGCGGACGCGGCGCGGTACGCGCGACGCGGCGATGTCGCGCAGCGCGCGCTCACAGCGACGCGAAAGCGGTTCCCGGGGACGAGCCACGGGAAGGCGGCGGCCTTCCTGCTCGGGCGCATGGTCGACGACGGCGGCTCGCCCGGCGCGGCCGTGCCCTGGTACGACACCTACCTCGCCGAGTCGCCCGGCGGCCCGTTCGCGGCCGAGGCGCTCGGCCGCAAGATGGTCGCTGTCGAGCGCACCGGCGGCCGGGCCGCGGCGCGGCCGATCGCCGAGCTCTACCTGAAGCGCCACCCGCGCGGCGCGCACGCGCCCGTTGCGCGCGACCTCCTGAAGCCGTGACGCAGGGCGGGTGACGCCGGGGCGGCCAGGGCCACCAGGCGCTCCGCTATCTGCGGATCACCTCGCGATATTGCTGGTCTACGGCCGCGGCCGCAGGCATCTGGATTGACGGCCGCAGGCATCTGGATTGAAGGAGGAGACCCGATGGTCATCGAGCTGACCCCGAGCTTCGAGGTGATCGACCCGCGCTTCCGCAAGCTCGCGCTCCCGCACGTGCACGTCGACAAGCTGTACACGGGCTGCCGCTGGGCGGAGGGGCCGGCGTGGTTCCCGGCGGGGCGCTACCTCGTCTGGTCGGACATCCCGAACGACCGCATGCTGCGCTGGGACGACACCGACGGCTCTGTCTCGGTGTTCCGCCAGCCCGCGATGAACGCCAACGGCCACACGGTCGACCTGCAGGGCCGCCTCGTCTCCTGCGAGCACCGCGGCCGCTGCGTCTCGCGCACCGAGCACGACGGCTCGCGCACTGTGCTCGCGTCGCGCTTCGAGGACAGGCGGCTGAACTCGCCGAACGACGTGATCGTGAAGTCCGACGGCAGCATCTGGTTCACCGACCCGAGCTACGGAATCGACAGCGACTACGAGGGCGACGCGTCGCCGAACGAGCAGGGCGCGCAGCGCGTCTACCGCATCGACCCGGTCTCGGGTGCGCTCGCGGTCGTCGCGGACGACTTCGCGCAGCCCAACGGCCTCGCCTTCTCGCCGGACGAGTCGCTGCTGTACATCGCCGACACAGGCGCGACGCACGTGCAGGGCGGCCCGCACCACGTGCGCAAGTTCCGCGTCGGCGCGAATGGCGCGCTGACCGGCGGCGAGGTGTTCGCGACCTGCCCGGTGGGCGTGTACGACGGCTTCCGCGTCGACGTGCACGGCAACCTGTGGCTGTCGGCCGGCGACGGCGTGCACTGCCACGCGAGCGACGGCGCGCTCCTCGGCAAGGTGCTGATCCCCGAGACGGTATCCAACGTCTGCTTCGGCGGCGCCAAGCGCAACCGCCTGTTCATCTGCGGCACGACCTCGCTGTACGCGGTCTACCTGAACACCCGCGGCGCCGGGCGCTAGCCAGGGCGACGCGTGCCCACGGCCCGGCCATCCGCCGCTGGACGCGCCTGGCGCCGCGCCCGAAGGCGTCCTCGACGGGTGATCACCCCTCCTGATGCTGTCGGCCGTAGACCAGCAGCATGGCGATGATCACGGCGCCGTAGATGATCTGGCGGCCGGCCTCGGGCATCTGCAGCACGCTGAGCATGCTCTGGAGCAGCACGATCAGGACGGTGCCGAGGACGGTGCCGAGGTACGTCCCGCGCCCGCCCATGATGTTGGTTCCGCCGATCACAACCGCGGCGATGGCCGGCATGAGGTAGTCGTTGCCCATCGCCTGGTAGGCCTTGTGAGAAAAGCCTGCCAGCAGCATACCGGCGATGGCGGAGCACACGCCGCACATCACGAAGGCGCCGATCAGCACCAGGTGCGTTCTGACGCCAGAGAGGTAGACGGCCTGCTCCTGGTTGCCCACGGCATAGATGTAGCGGCCGAGCGCTGTCTTCTTCAGCACGAAGGTGACGACCGCGCCGACCAGGATCCAGACGAACAGCGGGTTCGGGATGGAGAGCGTCCTGCCCACGGCCAGGACCTCCATCCACGCCGGTGCCTCGCTGCGCGGGGCGAAGCCGCCGGTGTAGAGCACCATCAGCCCCTGAAGCACGGTGTTCGTGCCCAGCGTGAAGATCATCGAGGGCACGCGCAGGTAGGCGACGCCGATCCCGTTCACAAGCCCCGCGGCGGCGCCGACGGCCAGGCCGCAGGGCAACGCGGCCCAGCCGCCGATCCCCGCGGACAGCATGGCGCTCGAGGTGAGCACCCACGGCAGCGAGAGATCGATATGACCGAGCAGGATCACGAGCATCATGCCCGTGGCGGCCACGCCCAGGAAGGCTGCGATCTGCAGCTGTTGCAGGAGGTAGTACGGGCTCAGGAAGCTCAGCGTGCCCTGGGTGATCAGCGTGCCGATCGAGCCGCTCACGAGGACGACGCCGATCGACAGCAGCGCATACCAGGTCGGCTTGTCGATCTCGCCGATACGGCTCTTGAGAGAGAGGAGCTGTTGCATCGAGCTCACCTGAAGACGTGCAGCCGGTTCTTGACGCGGACGACCCAGAGCGCGCCGAGGCAGACGGCCGCGAGCAGGATGAGGCCCTCGAACAGCGGCTGGTAGAGCGGGTTGGCGAGGAGGCCGAGCGCCGAGCCCTCGTCGAAGACGCGGAAGTTGAAGGCGACGGAGCGGAGCACCAGCGCGCCGAACAGCGATCCTATGGCGCCGCCGATCCCTCCGTACAACGAGGTGCCCCCGATCACGACGCCGGCGATGGAGTTCAACGTGTAGGAGCCGGCCTGTGGGATGTCGGCGTTGCCCGACGTCGTCTGCAGCGCGAGGTAGAGGCCGCCGACGCTGGCGAAGAACCCCGACAGCGTGTACGCGGCCAGCTTGACGCGCTTGATGCGGACGCCCGACATGTACGCCGCCTCCTGCGACGCGCCGACGGCATAAGCGCCGAGGCCGTAGCGGGTGCGGCGGTAGTAGGTCCAGAGCAGCGCGAGCAGCGCCATCCAGATCGCGGGCGACGGGATGCTGCCGACGAAGCCCAGCGCGCCCTCGAGGGGGGCGGCGCCCGCGGCCTGCAGCAGCTCGTTGAGATCGAAGGTGGCCGCGAACGCCAGATCGCCATCGACCTGGCCGCCGGGCGTCGGTCTCAGGAACAGCGCGATGCCGAGGAAGATCGTGCCCGAGGCCAGGGTGGCGATGATCGGTTGAAGGCGGCCGTACACGACGAGGCAGCCGTTGAGCAGGCCCGCCGCCATGCCAACGGCCACGCACAGCAGGATGCCAAGGAAATTCGCGAGCGCGCCGCCGGCAAGGACGTGCGAGGCCACGCAGTTGACGAGCGTGATCACCGCCCCCACGGACAGATCCAGGCCGCCGGTCAGCACGGGGATCGTCTGGGCCATGGACGCCGCCACAAGCACGAACGACTCGTTGGCGTTCTGTCCCAGCAGCGACGCGCTGAAGCCCTTGGGATGGGACAGCGAATAGAGCCCGTAGAAGAAGATGCACAGACCGACGGCCACGAGCAGGCCCTGGTTCTGGCGCAGGCGGAGCTTCCAGTCCTTCATCGTGCCTCTGATCGCGCGTGCTCGGCCTCGCGCGTCGCGCGCTCAGGCCCGCCGCGCAGGCCGAGGGCCAGGTCCAGGAGGTTCTTCTCGGTGATGTCGGGCCCCACGAGCTCGCCCTGCACGCGGTTCTGGTAGAGGACGAGCACGCGGTCGCAGCAGCCGATCAGCTCGTCGTAGTCCGTGGTGTAGAAGAGGATGGACGTGCCGGCGTCCGCCAGCTCGCGGAGCAGCTGGTAGATCTCCTGCTTCGTGCCGACGTCGATGCCGCGGGTGGGGTCGTTGAGCATCAGCAGCCGCGGCTCCGTCATCAGCCACTTGGCCAGCACGACCTTCTGCTGGTTGCCCCCGGACAACGACGACACCGGGTTGTCGAGCGAGCCGATCTTGATCTGGATACGGCGCACCATCTCGTCGATGCGCCCGGCCTCGCGCCGGCGGTCGACCACCGCGCCCCTCGTGAACCTGTCGAGCGACGCCAGCGACAGGTTCGCGGCGATGGCCATCGGCAACACAAGGCCTTCGGTCTTCCTGTCTTCGGGCACGAGGGCGATGCCGTGCGCACGGTCCTTGGCCTGGCGCGGGCTCGTCAGCTTGACCGGCTTGCCGTCGATCTTGATCTCGCCGCGCACGTCCTTGAGCACACCGAACAAGCTGAGAAGCAGCTCGCGCTGGCCCTGGCCGTCGAGCCCGCCGATGCCGAGGATCTCGCCCTTGCCGAGCTTGAACGACACGCTCTCGAGCTGCTGCTCCCAGCTCAGGTCGCTCACCTCGAGCAGCGTCGCCGGGGCGCTGCGCGCCGCCGGCTTCGGCGGGAAGACGTGGCCCATGTCACGGCCGATCATGAGCTCCACGATCTGGTCGTCGCTGCGCTGGCCCTTGGCGAAGGTCTCGATGTGCCTACCGTTGCGGAAGACCGACAGCACGCCCGCGAGCTCCTTGATCTCGTGCATGCGGTGCGAGATGTAGAGCATGCCGACCCCCTGAGCCTTGAGCTCGGCCAGGAGGTCGTAGACCTTCTTGACGTCGCTGCTGGTCAGCGCGGAGGTGGCCTCGTCCAGGATCAGCAGCCGCGGATCCTTGCCGAGCGCCTTCGCGATCTCGACCATCTGGCGGCGCGAGAGCGGCAGGTCGCTCACCCAGGCGTTCGGGTTCACGCCCTCGCAGCCGACGCGCGCCAGGAGCTCCTCGGCCCTGCGGACCTGCGC
Source organism: Sorangium sp. So ce176 (assembly GCF_051519835.1). NCBI lineage: Bacteria > Pseudomonadati > Myxococcota > Polyangiales > Polyangiaceae > Sorangium > Sorangium sp. So ce176. Next base: position 3,487,386 of record NZ_CP150371.1, on the reverse strand, counting down.
CTTGCGATCGAAGAGCCCCAGGCGGTTGGTCGGCATGCTGATGCCGATGTTCTCGGCCACGGTCAGCGTCGGCATCAGGGACAGCTCCTGAAAGACGCAGACGATGCCGGCGGCGTTCGCCTCGATCGGGTGGTCGAACCGGACCGGCTTGCCGTGCAGCAAGAGCTCCCCGGCGCTCGGCTTGACCACGCCGCCGATGATCTTGATCAGGGTGCTCTTGCCCGCGCCGTTCTCGCCGAGGATCGCGTGCACGTTCCCCGCCTCGCAGGCGAAGTCGACGCCGCTCAGGGCGGTGACTCCGCCGTAGTGCTTGGAGACGGCCCGGAGCTCGAGAAGCGGAGGGCTCACCGGTTCGGTCATGGTGCTGGGGCGCGCGCGGGACGCTGCTTCACGTCACGTCTACTTCACGTCTACTTCACGTCTACTTCACGTCTACTTCACGTCGGATTCCGACTCATTCATGATCTTCACGCCCGAGATGTTGACCCCGCAGGGCGGGAACTCGTTGGGCGTGAAGAAGTTGTCGGAGAGCTGGGAGAAGAAGTTCTCGCCGTCCTTCAGCGTCGTGTGATCGGCGGCGGGGATCGGCACGGAGATCATCTGCGGCAGCGCCTTGCCTTGCAGGCCCTCGATCGCCGCCTTCATCGCGATGGCCGCGAGCCCCGGCGACTGGCCGAGCGACAGGCCCTTCATGCCCTGTTCGTGGTGCTTCGCGATCAGCTTGCGCACGCCGTTCTCGGCCTCCGTGGCGACCGGGATCGGCTTGTGTCCGGCGTCGAGCAGCGCGCGGACGGCGCCCGTCGAGCCGCCCTGCGCGAAGAGCGCGTCGAACTGGCGGTGCACGGCCAGCGCGTCGGCCACCGCCTTCTGAGCCTTGCCGTCGTCCCAGCTGCCCACCACCTCCACGATGGTGTAGCTCTTCCCAGGCGCTTCCATGACCTGGCGGAAGCCGACGTGGCGGTCGCGATCGACGGAGTTGCCCTGCAGGCCGCGGACCTCGAGCACCTTGCCCTTCCCACCGAGCTGCTTGTCGAGGAACTCGCCCCACTGGCGCCCCATCGCCAGCTGGTCCTCGTTGACCTGCATCACCTTGTCCGTGTCGAGCACGTTGTCGAACGGAACCAGGATGACGTCCTTCTTGTCAGCGAGGCGGATCACGCGATCGAAGCCGTCGGGGCTGACGGCGAGCGTGACGATGCCGTCGAAGCCCTGGTTGATGAAGTCCTCGATCGCACCGAGCTGGGCCGCGACGTCGGTGCCGGTCGACACCACCTTGAACTCCTTGAGCAGCGGCGCGATGCTCGGGTCCTTGGCGAACGCCTTGGCCGTCTTGACCATCTGGATGCGCCAGGCGTTACCGACGTAGCCGTTGACGAGCGCGAGGCGGAACGGCGGCTTTCGCGCCGTCCACTGCAAATACTTGGTGTCCTGCTTCCACGGCGCGAAGCACTCGGGGCTGAAGCCGGGCCCTGACACGACCTTGGGCCCTTGCCCGCTCGGCGCCTGCGCCTGCTCGGCCGCGGCGCTGGCGGAGCCTGCTGCGGCCGGAGCGCTGTCGGGCTTACCTTTGCAGGCAGAGAGACCCCAGAGCCCGAGCGCACAGCTCAACACCGCCATTGCGCGCCGCGCCGATCCACGTGACTTCAACTGGCCAATCGACATCGTGCCGCTACCTTTCGAGCAAAGAGACGTGGTCGGATAGAGATCTCTACGGCCTGTCACACGTCGTCACGTTCTCGCCCTCACGAACCACGAGGGCAATGTCTGCGTGCCGCCGCATGCTCACGGCAAAAGCACTGGGGTACAAACGATTCGCGTTTGGCGAGCGACGGTGTCGCGCGTCATTCCCGGGGCACCACGCGGATTTCGCGAGTGCCCTCACAATTCAATGACGCGATCGGCGGCGCTCGTGGGGCCCACCACGAGAGATCTTCTGGTTTCGGCGCTTAGGAAATCCAAACGCGATCCGGAAGTCAAGCTCCTCGTTGTGAACGTTCTCATCGTACAGCCACGCTGCACGCGCTGGCTGAATGATGAAACCTCACGCGATCCGCCTTTCTCCTGGAAAAATGGCGCTGTATCAAAAGCTTATGTGCCAGAGGAGCTCCGCTCAGCGGCGATGGCGCGACCGAGGAGCCCGATGATGCGCTCCGCATCATAGACGCAACCACCCCAGCTGCCGCCGCTGGCATCCTGAAGCGCGGCCCACAACCGCGTATCCGGGTTCACTCGGCCGTCCGGTTGAAGGGCTGGGTTGGGCGAACGGGCGTCGAGATCGCCGGTCTCCACCCCCACGACGTCCACCGTCCCCTCCAGCCTGCGCGTGTCGATCCGGAGCCTGATGCGGTCGCCGTCGCGCACGCGGCCGATGGGGCCACCCGCCCACGCCTCCGGGCTGACGTGGCCGATGCACGCCCCGGTGGAGACGCCGGAGAAACGACCGTCCGTGACCAGGGCGATGCGGTGCCCGTCCTTCACGTGCTTGAGGGCGGAGGTGATCTGGTACGTCTCCGGCATCCCGATACCGGGGCCGATGCCGATCAGCACCATCACGTCCCCCGGTTGCACGGCGCCCGTCTTGATCGCCTCGATCGCCGCGTGCTCGCTGCCGAACACGCGCGCAGGTCCCTCGAGCAGATAGACGCCGTCCGGTCCGATCGCCTGGGGAGCGATCGCTGTGCTCTTCACGAGCGCTCCCTCGGGCGCGAGGTTGCCGCGCAGGAAGGTCACCGTGCTGGTCAGGCCGCGCTCGCGCGCCTTCCCGGCCGGCATGATCACGTCGTCCGGATCGATGCCGTCCAGCTGCCGTAGCTTGTCGCGCAGGCGCCGGCGCCGCTCGCTGTGCTCCCACCACTCGAGGTTCTCGCCCAGGGTCCGACCGCTGACGGTCCGCGCGTCGAGCCGCAGCAGGCCGAGCTCGCGCAGGTGGAGCATGACCTCCGGGACGCCTCCCGCGAGGAAGACCTGAACCGTGGCGTAGTGTCGCGGCCCGTTGGGCAACGCGTCCACCAGGCGCGGAACGAGGGCGTTGATGCGCGCCCAGTCGTCCACCGTGGGGCGTCGGAGCCCGGCCGCATGGGCGATCGCCGGCACATGGAGCACCAGGTTGGTCGACCCGCCGACGGCGGCGTGCAGCACCATGGCGTTGTGGACCGAGTCGTCGGTGACGATGTCCCGCGTGGTCACGCCACGTCCCTCGAGGGCCATGAGCGCGTGCGCGGAGCGGCGGGCGAGGTCGCGCCAGATCTCGGCGCCCGACGGGCTGAGCGCGCCGTGCGGGAGGGCGAGGCCGAGCGCCTCCGCCACCACCTGGCTCGTCGCGGCCGTCCCCATGAACTGGCAGCCGCCGCCGGGGGAACCGCAGGCGCGACAGCCCATCTCGGCGGCGTGGTCGAGGCTCACCTCCCCGCGCGCGAAGCGCGCCGCGAGGGTCTGGACCTTGGCTGTATCCTCGGCCTCCTCCGCGAGGAGCGTGACGCCCCCCGGCACGAGCACCGTGGCGAGGTCGAGGGAGCCGGCGAGCGCCATCAACATGGCCGGCAGGCCCTTGTCGCAGGTGGCGACGCCGAGCACGCCTCGGCGGGTGGGCAGCGAGCGTATCAGTCTCCGGAATACAATGGCGGCGTCATTGCGGTAAGCGAGGCTGTCGAGCATGCCGACGGTGCCATTGGTCCGCCCGTCGCACGGATCGCTGACATAGCCGGCGAAGGGGATGGCCCCGCTGGCCGTGAACGTGCGGGCTGCCTCCTCCATGAGCAGCCCCACCTCCCAGTGTCCCGTGTGATACCCGAGCGCGATCGGCGTGCCGTCGGGCGCGCGGATCCCCCCCTGCGTGCTGAGCACGAGAAACTGCTTCCCGCGCAGGCGCGCGGGATCCCACCCCATCCCTGCATTCTGGGTCCAGCCGAACAGCTCGCCGCTGGACATGGCGCGCAGCTGCTCGGCCTCGAGCGGGAGGCGCCCCGACGGCCCGGGCGCGGTGGTGCGCAGGGTGTAGATCGCCTCGCTGCCGGACTCGAGCACCGGGTCGTGGCTCATGCGCGGGGCGCGAGGGGGTCGCGGGTGGCCCGGCCGTCGACGAGGCGCGATATCCCGAGCGGATTCTCGTCCTGCAGCTCCCGCGGGAGCAGCGCCGGCGGACACGACTGGTAGCAAACGGGACGCGCGAAGCGGAGGATGGCCGCGGTTCCCACCGAGGTGAAGCGCACGTCGCTGCTCGCTGGATACGGCCCGCCGTGGTGCATGGCGTGCGACACCTCCACGCCCGTCGGATAACCATTGAAGACGAGGCGGCCCGCGACCCGGCTGAGCACATCGACAAGGTCCTGGGCGGCGGCGAGATCGTCGTCGGTCCCGTGGAGCGTGGCGGTGAGCTGGCCTTCGAGCGCGCCGAGGAGCTGAAGTAGCTCTCCGCGGTCCGAAGCGGTGACGAGCAGCGTGTACGGCCCGAAGATCTCGTGCGCGAGGTGCGGCTGCCGCGCGAAGTCGGCGGCGGAGACGCGGGCGACGCGCGCGCCGGCGTCGGTCAGCCACTCCACGCCTTTCAGCTCCCGCACGGAGCGGTCGAACGACTCCTGGATACCGGCGTGCAGCATCACACCGGGGGTGATGGCGCGGGCTCGGTCGGCGACCGACAGCGCAAACGCATCCCACTCAGGGGAAGCCAACCCGAGGACGAGGCCCGGCTTGGTGCAGAACTGGCCGACGCCGAGCGTGCACGAGTTGACGAGCGCTTCGGCGATCGCGTCGCGGCGCTCGCGCAGCGCGCCGGGCAGCACGACAAGCGGGTTGATGCTGCTCATCTCGGCGAAGACGGGGATGGGCCGCGGGCGGGCGGCGGCGGCGTCATAGAGGGCGCGGCCGGCGCGGGTGGACCCGGTGAAGCCCACCGCCTGGATGGCCTCGTGGCGCACAAGCGCGAGCGAGACATCGGGCGAGGCGCCGTGCACCATGCCGAACACGCCCGCGGGCAGGCTCGCCTTCTGGACGGCGGAGCGCAGGGCCGAGGCCACGAGGTCGGAGGTCCCGGGATGCGCCGGGTGGGCCTTGACCACGACCGGGTTGCCTGCGGCGAGGGCGGAGGCTGTGTCGCCGCCGGCGACGGAGAACGCGAGGGGGAAATTGCTCGCGCCGAAGACGGCGACAGGGCCGATCGGCCGCAGCATGCGGCGCACGTCGGGGCGCGGGAGCGGCTTGCGGTCCGGCAGCGCGGGATCGATCCGGGCATCGACCCAGGAGCCCTCGCGCACGACGGCGGCGAAGAGGCGCAGCTGGCCGGTGGTGCGGGCGCGTTCGCCTTCGAGGCGGGCGACGGGCAGCCCGGTTTCCTTGTGTGCGGTCTGGATCAGGAGCTCGCCGAGCGCCGTGATCTCGTCGGCGGCTGTCTCCAGGAGTCGCGCGCGCATCTCCGGCGCGAGGCCGGCGATGGCCCGCGCTGCCCCGTCGGCGGCGCGCGCGGCGGCGTCGATCTCGGCGGCGGTGGCGTCGCGGAAGGCGCCGAGTTTTTCCCCGGTGGCGGCGTTATGGGCGAAGAATTCCATGGATTACCCCTGAGATACCGGGTTTGCGAGCGTGCCGGCGCCGGGGATCGTGATCTCCACGAGGTCGCCAGGCTCCAGGGTGAACGAGTCTGGCGGCACGATGCCTGTCCCGGTCATGAGGACGACGCCCGCGGGGAAGCTCAGCTCGCGCGTGAGGTAGGCGACGAGCTCCTCGGGCGCGCGCCGCATCCTCGCGGTCGAGGTCTCGCCCGCGAACACCGCCTCGCCCCTGCGCCGGATCGTGAGCTGGATGGAGAGCGCGCGCAGATCCAGCCCGGGCTCGTCCGCGAGCGCGATGGCGGGGCCGAGCGCGCAGCAGCCGTCGTAGACCTTCGCCTGCGGCAGGTAGAGGGGATTGTCGCCCTCGATCGACCGCGACGAGACGTCGTTGCCGGCCGTGTAGCCGACGATGCGGCCGGCCGTGGACACGACGAGCGCGAGCTCTGGCTCGGGCACGTTCCAGCTCGAGTCGCGGCGGATCCGCACCGGCGCGCCCGGGCCGGCGACAAGGCGGGGCGTCGCCTTGAAGAACAGCTCCGGGCGCTCGGCCTCGTACACGCGGTCGTAGAAGTCGCCGCCGCCGGCGCTCTCTTCCTTGCGCGCGTTGCGTGAGCGCTCGTAGGTGACGCCCGCGGCCCAGACTTCTTGCCCGTCGATCGGGGCGAGCAGCGGGACGTCGGGCGGCAGGGGGTGGGCTGCGGCGCGCGCGCGCGCGTCGCGCACAGCACCGAGGGGGTCGGGCAAGGCGAGCCACGAGGCGACGGACGCGAACGCCTCCGGGGACGCCGCCGTCAGATCGTGGCGCGCTCCCCGTTCGTCCTCGATCCCGAGGCGCGGCCCACCACTGCCTGCAAACCGAAACAGCTTCATGTCCGCGCCTCCCTGAGCACGACGGCGGAGTTCTTGCCGTCCATCTTGAGCTAATAGCGACTCGCTCGCTCGCCGCACGCGACGCTGCGGCCGGCCGCGACGGAGCCGGTGAACGAGAACCCGTCCACCTCGACCGTGGGTGCAGTGTTGAGGCCACCCCCACACAGTCGTGTAACGTCGGCCGCATGATCCACCATTTGCGCGCCCTGTAAAGCCACTTCTTCGCTCGCGCCGCTGCTGCTCTCGTGCGCGTCGTGCGCGCCGGCCCAGCGCGCGCCGCGCCCACGATCTGATAAAGCCCTGGCGAGTGCGCTCCTTCGCCCTTCTGGCCTGTCTCCTGCTCGCGCCCGCGCGGGCCGCCGCGGCGCCCCCTGCGCCCCCGCAGGAGGCCGCGGCGTCCGCCTCGCGCGTCGCCATCCTCGAGGCCGACGCGGACGACCCGCTGGTCCGCGAGGCGGCGACGCGGCTCAAGGCCGAGCTCGGCGCGGCGGGGTTCCAGGTGGTGATCGTGCCGCTGGCGCGCGAGGGCGACGTGCGGGCTGCGCTCGAGCGCGCCGCGCAGGACGAGGGCGCGTTCGCGGCCGCGGCGATCTTCCGCTCCAGGGCGGGCGCCACCGCGGACCTCTGGATCGTCGACCGGGTGACGCAGAAGACGGTCGTGCGCACGGTGGAGGTCTCCGGCGCCGCGGCGCCCTCGGTCATGGCGGTGCGCGCCGTCGAGCTCCTGCAAGCGAGCCTCCTGGAGGCGAACCTGCTCGCGTCGCGCGCGCGGCCCGGGGGCGCGGCGGACGGCGGCGTCGCTGTCCCGGACGACGTGCAGCGCTGGATGGCGCCGGCGCGGCGGCAGGCCGCGGCGGATCCGGCGGCGGAGCGGCCCGGGATGTTCGCGGGCGTCGGCGTGGAGGCCGGGCTCGCTGCGCTCCAGAGCACCGGCGGCGTCGGGCCGTCCCTGGGGCCTGCGCTGCGGCTGTCGTACGGCGGCGGCCCCGCCGGGAGCGGCGTGCTGCCCGCGGGGCTCGCGGCGCGGCTGACGTTCGCGGGGCCGACGCTCGGGCCGGCGCTCGAGGGCGCGCTCGGCACGGTGTCGGTCCGGCAGGAGATGGCGCTCCTCGAGGCGGTGTGGGCGTTCGAGACGGGCGGCGCTGTCTCGCCCGTGCTCTCGGCGGGCCTCGGCGGGTATCACCTGTTCATCAGCGGCGACCCCCTGCCCCCGCTCCGGAGCGCGACCGGCGAGGTCTGGTCCGTGGCCGCGGCCCTCGGCGGGGGCGCCGGGCTGCGCCTCACCGAGCGCGCGGCGCTCGTGCTGGACGTGCACGCGATCCTCGCCGAGCCGCGCGCCGTCGTGACGCTCGGCGGCGAGCGGCTCGGCGCCGCGGGGCGGCCGACGTTCGCTGGGTTCCTGGGCCTGCTGGTGCGGCTCTGAGCCGGGCGGCGCCCGCGCGACTCCCCGCGGGCGCAGGTGAAGCTGCCCGGCTGCACGAGGTCGCTTGTCCGCGTGGAGCGGCGCCGATTCCGGTACGGTGCGGAGACGCAGACAGCGCGCGCCTGATGTGGGCGGGGGCTCCTGGCCAGGGAGGCATCGATGAGCATTCGAGGATTTTCGGCGACCTTGCTCGCCACGTTCGCTTTCTCCACGGCGTTCCTTGGTTGCTCGGACGACGCGAGCGACGACCCCGGCGGGAGCTCGACGGGCTCGGCCTCCGGGAGCGCCGGCGCGGGCGCGGGCGGTGACGGCGGCTCCAGCGCCGCGGGCGGCGACGGCGGCTCCAGCGCCGCGGGCGGCGACGGCGGCTCCAGCGCCACGGGCGGCGACGGCGGCTCAAGCGCCGCGGGCGGCGACGGCGGCTCCAGCGCCGCGGGCGGCGACGGCGGCTCCAGCGCCGCGGGCGGCGGCGGTCCCGGCGACGGGATGACTCTCGGCGCCCGGTGCGAGGACGACGCGGATTGCGGCCCTTCGGGCGTGTGCATCCCTGAGTCGGACCCCGAGTTCTTCGGCGGAGGCCCCGCGGGCGGGTACTGCACGGCGGCGTGCGGCGAGGACAGCGACTGTGCCGGCGAGGGCAGCGTGTGTATCGGCGGCGCGTGCCTCCTCGGCTGCACGATGGGAGAGCCTCCGCTCGAGAGCATCGCGACGGAGCTCGATCCGGGGAAGTGCCAGGGCCGCGAGGATCTGCGCTGCGATACGCTCGACGATGTATCGATCTGCCTGCCGAGCTGCGGCTCGGACGGCCAGTGCACCGGCGGCCGCCGGTGCGACCCCCGGTGGAACCTCTGCGTCGACGAGCCGACGCCGGGGCTTCCCGACGGCTCCCCGTGCGAGGTCAGCCGGGACGACGAGGATCCCTGCGCGTCGTGGTGCATCGATTTCGGCGGGGAGTCCGGTGTCTGCGCCGGGTTCTGCGTGCTCGGCGGCGACATCGCCAACGAGGACTGCGGAGGGCTGGAGAGCGGGCTCTGCCTCTACGGCTTCACGGACGATCTCGGCGCCGGCGACATCGGCGTCTGCGCCAACGCGTGCACGCGTCACAGCGACTGCCCGTTGCCGGACGCCTCCTGCGTGTCCGCGGGGCTCGACACCAACGGATTCTGCCTCTTCGGCGTGACGCCGTGTCCGAGGGGCCAGAGGCAGTGCGCACGAGGGGAGGTGTGCACCCGGACGCCCCAGGGCGCGTTGTGCCTCGACGACACGTACCCGCTGGACGACTCCGGGGCAGGGGGCGCGGGCGGCGGCGGTGGAGCCGGCGGCGCCACCGGCACCGGCGGCGAAGGCGGCGTCGGCAGCGCGACTGGCACCGGCGGCGAGGGCGGCGCGCCTGGCACCGGCGGCGCGGCTGGCACCGGCGGCGAGGGCGGCGCGCCTGGCACCGGGGGTGCGGGCGGCGCGCCTGGCACCGGCGGCGAGGGCGGCGCGCCTGGCACCGGGGGTGCGGGCGGCGCGCCTGGCACCGGCGGCGAGGGCGGCTCGGCCGGCGCAGGAGGCGCGGGCTGATACGGGCGGCGGGGCTGGAACAACCGGCTCGGACGGGCTCGGTTCAGCGGAGAAATTGAACAGGAGGCGGGGAGACAGGGAGTGATTTGAAGTTTTCCCTCCCCGGCTCCCCGGCTCCCCTGTGAACTTCCCGAAGGATTCGAGGGGATGCCTCGGCGCGCCGGCCCTACAGCGGCCGGATCACTCGCACGTCGAGAACTGGGCCGACGCGGACTGCTCGGCCGTGCTGACCTGCACCGTTGTCTCGATCTTCTCGCCGAGGACGTCGGTCACGCGCACGCGCCACGGCCCCGCCGGCATGTTGCCGTTGCCGACGCGCCAGTAGTTGTAGACTTGCCGCGTCGCCTCTTGCCAGGTGCCGTTGATCTGGACCTCGAGCTTGTCGATCGGGGTGCGATGGCCCTGCACGCGGAACTCGTTCCACCAGGCGTTCTGCTCCTTCAGCGAGATGGAGAGATCCCCCTCGACCGGACAGGGCACGTACTTCCACGAGATCCTCCCCCGGGCCCCGCCGTTGCCGGTGCCCAGATACCCATCGTCGATCGACCCGATCTGCTGGAAGGCCTCCTGGCTCAGATCGATGTGCCCTGGCGTGCACTTCGGGTTGCCGTTCGAGGGGCACTGATCCACGACCGTCGCCACGACCTTGCGCCCGTCGTCGCGGCTCACCTCCACGCACGCCCCGCAGGCGGCCGCCGTGTCGTAATCGGCCGTGTTCATGGCCGCGAAATACCGCCCGCCGCCGGTCGCGACGTGCGCGACCCTGTCCGGGCTCGTCCCGAGGACCGGGAAGCTGCAGTTCACGACCCCCCCGGAGCCCTGGCCGAGCGTGTACCACGTCACTGACCCGTCGCCGTCCTCGTAGCTCGGCAGCGGGATCGAGCAGGTCCCGCCGGTCCCGCCGCCCGTCGTGGTGCCCTCGCCCTCGGAACTGCCGCCGGTGCCGCCGCTCGCGCTGCTGGTCGCGCCCCCGCCGCTCCCCCCTGCCCCGCCGCCGCCGGTCGCCGCGCCCGAGCCGGTGGTGCCGCCCGAGCCGGTGGTGCCGCCCGAGCCGATCGACCCGTTCTGGGTCATGGACACCATCACCGGCTGGTAGTCGCTCCCGGTCGCGCCCGCGCAGAACCCGAACCTCGTCGCGCCTCCCACCGGGATCGCGGGACGGTTGGCCTGCGGGGTCACCGTCAGGATCGAGCCGCTCCGGCTGGACTCGGCCTCCCAGAGGCTGATCAGGTTCGACTGCCGGAGATCGATCACCACGGTCCACGACGTCACCGGCGCCGTCCCCTCGTTGACGACGTTCACCTCGGCGCAGTAGCCGCTGCCCCAGTCGGCCGACCTCGTCAGCGCCGCGACCCCGAGCCCATCGGTCGTGATCACGGCGCTGGTGAGGTCGCCCGCGGCGTCGTCGCCCTCGTCGCCCTGCACCGGAGCGGTGCACGCAGCAAGCAAGCCAAAGCCAAGGAAAGAAAGCACAGCAAAGGATCGAGAAGCCAAGGATCGCATCGCATTCTCCACAGTGTGGGCGCGCCGCGAGGGCGCAGCCGGTGACGTCTTCAATAATGCAGATTGAAGAGCTCGCCATCACGCGAAGTCACAGAAGATCATTTTGAGACCCAACGACTCTGGAATGATCCCTCCTGAACGAAGAAGACCCGCGGATCCGCCGAACATTTCACCTCGGGCAAACGCACCTGCGCCGGCGCCGATTGCCCACATCGAGCCCCACGGGCGCCCACATCACCACCGTTCCCCCTCGAACACGCGATCTCCGTCGATACAAGATTGTCTTTCGACCGGTGACTCCCCCCCTGCGCGCCCCGGCGAGGCGCTCGCGGCGCGCGCGCGCCGCGATTGTCGCGCGTTGCCCCGCTCACGTAGACTGCGGTTTCCGATGCTCCTCACGCTCACCACGACGCACCGACCGGCGACCGACCTCGGGTACCTGCTCGTCAAGAACCCGGCGCACACGCAGTCGTTCTCGCTCTCGTTCGGCAAGGCGCACGTGTTCTATCCCGAGGCGACCGAGGAGCGGTGCACCGCGGCGCTCCTGCTCGACGTCGACCCCGTGGACCTCGTGCGCGGGCGCGGCGTGGGCGAGCCGGGCACGCTCGCGCAGTACGTCAACGACCGGCCCTACGTCGCCTCGTCGTTCCTCTCCGTGGCCATCGCGCAGGTGTTCGGCTCGGCGCTCGGCGGCAAGTGCCGCGACCGCCCGGAGCTCGCCGACGCGCCGCTCCCCCTCTCGGCGACGATCGAGGCGCTGCCGTGCCGCGGCGGCGAGGCGCTGCTCCGGCGGCTCTTCGAGCCGCTCGGCTACGAGGTCGCGGCCGAGCGGCTCCCGCTCGACGAGGCGTTCCCGGAGTGGGGCCAGGGCTCGACCCTGCGCGTCTCGCTCGCGAGGACGTGCCGGCTGCGGGAGCTGCTCGCGCACCTCTACGTGCTCGTGCCCGTGCTCGACGACAAGAAGCACTATTACGTGGGCGACGCCGAGGTCGACAACCTCCTCGCCAAGGGCGAGGGCTGGCTCGCGGAGCACCCCGAGCGCGAGGCGATCGCGCTCCGCTACCTCAAGCACAGCCGCCCGCTCTTCCGCGCGGCGCTCGCGCGGCTCGTCGCCGACGAGGACCCGAGCCCCGAGGACACAGAGGACGAGAAGGCCGCGCCCGAGGACAGGGCCGAGGCGCGGATGAGCCTCGACGAGGAGCGCCGCGCGGCGGTCGTCGCCGCGCTCCGCCGGGCCGAGGCGCGGAGCGTGCTCGACCTCGGCTGCGGCGAGGGCAAGCTGCTGAAGCGCCTCGTCGACGAGCGCGTGTTCGAGCGCGTCGCCGGGGCCGACGTGTCGATGCGCAGCCTCGAGATCGCGAAGAACCGGCTCCGCCTCGACGACCTGCCCGACAAGCAGAAGCGGCGGATCCAGCTCTTCCAGGCGTCCGTCACGTACCGGGACGCGCGCTTCTCGGGCTACGACGCCGTGACCCTGGTCGAGGTCATCGAGCACGTGGACCTCTCGCGCCTCGGCGCGCTCGCGCGCAGCGTCTTCGAGCACGCGCGCCCGCGCGTCGCCGTCGTGACAACGCCGAACGCCGAGTACAACGAGCGGTTCGAGAACCTGCCGCGCGGCGCATTCCGCCACGGCGATCACCGCTTCGAGTGGACGCGCGCCGAGCTCCACGCCTTCTGCGAGAGGGTCGCGGGCGCGCACGGCTACACGGTCGAGCACCTGCCCGTCGGCCCGATGGATCCCGCGCTCGGCGCGCCCACGCAGATGGCGGTCTTCCTGCGCGCGGAGGTGTCGCCGTGAGCGAGCAGAAGCCCCTCGTCGTCCCCACCCTCTCGCTCGTCGTGCTCGTCGGCGCGTCCGGCTCCGGCAAGAGCACGTTCGCGCGGGCGCACTTCAAGCCGACGGAGATCCTCTCGTCCGACCACTACCGCGGGGTCGTGTCCGACGACGAGAACGACCAGGCCGCCAGCGCGGACGCCTTCGAGGTGCTGCGCTTCATCGCGGGCAAGCGGCTCGCGGCCGGGCGGCTCACCGTCATCGACGCGACCAACGTGCAGGCGGACGCGCGCAGGCCGCTCGTCGCGCTCGCGCGCGAGCACCACGTGCTGCCGGTGGCCATCGTGCTCGACATGCCCGAGAAGGTCTGCCACGCGCGCAACGCCGGCCGGCCCGACCGGCAGTTCGGCCCGCACGTCGTGCGAGGCCAGAGCCGGGAGCTGCGCCGCTCGCTCAAGGACCTCCGGCGCGAGGGCTTCCGCTACGTGCACGTGCTCTCGTCGCCCGAGGAGGCCGCGGCGGCCACGGTCGAGCGGCAGCGCCTCTGGACCGACCGCCGCGACGATCACGGGCCGTTCGACATCATCGGCGACGTCCACGGCTGCTTCGACGAGCTCGTCGAGCTGCTCGAGGCGCTCGGCTACCGCCTGGAGGGGCTGCCGGACGCGCCCCGCGCCTCGCACCCCGAGGGCCGGCGCGCGCTCTTCCTCGGCGACCTCGTGGACCGCGGGCCGCGCTCGCCCGACGTGCTGCGCCTCGCGATGGCCATGGTCGCGTCGGGCGCGGCGCTGTGCGTGCCGGGCAACCACGACGTCAAGCTGCTCAAGAAGCTGCGCGGCCGCGACGTGAAGCCGACGCACGGCCTGGAGCTGACGCTCGCGCAGCTCGAGGTCGAGACGGACGAGTTCAAGGCGAAGGCGGCCGACTTCATCGACGGGCTCGTCAGCCACTACGTGCTCGACGATGGCAACCTCGCTGTCGCGCACGCGGGGGTCAAGGAGGCGTTCCAGGGCCGCGGATCGGGCGCTGTGCGCGAGTTCTGCCTGTACGGCGAGACGACGGGCGAGACCGACGAGTACGGCCTGCCGGTGCGGTACAACTGGGCGTCGGAGTACCGCGGCAAGGCGATGGTGGTCTATGGCCACACGCCGACGACCGTGGCCGAGTGGGAGAACCGCACGATCTGCATCGACACGGGGTGCGTGTTCGGCGGCGCGCTCACGGCGCTGCGCTACCCGGAGCGCGAGCTCGTCGAGGTCAAGGCGCGCCGCGTGTACTACGAGCCGAAGAAGCCGCTCGCGCCGCTGGCGGGCGAGCCGAGGGCCGGCTCGCGCGGGCAGGACGGCGACGTGCTCGACATCGAGGACATCCGGGGCCGGCGCGCGATCCGCACGCGGATCCACGGCATGGTGACGATCCGCGAGGAGAACGCGGCGGCGGCGCTCGAGGCGATGAGCCGCTTCGCCGTGGATCCGCGGTGGCTCATCTACCTGCCGCCGACGATGTCGCCGACCGAGACGGCGAAGGAAGGGGGCGTGCTCGAGCACCCGCGCGAGGCGTTCGCGTACTTCCGGCAGAACGGCGTGGGCCGCGTCGTGTGCGAGGAGAAGCACATGGGGTCGCGCGCGGTGCTCGTCGTGTGCCGCGACGAGGCGGCGCGGCGGCGGAGGTTCCGCCTCGACGAGGGGCCGCTCGGCGTGTGCACGACGCGCACGGGCAGGCCGTTCTTCGCGGACGAGGCGCGGAGCCTGGAGCTCGTCGACCGGGTGCGCGCGGCGATGGAGAGCGCCGACCTGTGGACCGAGCTCCGCACCGACTGGGTCTGCCTCGACGCGGAGCTCCTGCCCTGGTCCGCGAAGGCGCAGGACCTCCTGCGCGGGCAGTACGCGGCGGTGGGCTCGTCCGGCCGCGCGTCGCTCGGCGCGGCGGTCCGGGCGCTGGAGCTCGCGGCCGCGCGGGACGAGAGCGCGCGGCCGCTGCTCGAGCGGCACGCGGCGCGGAGGGCGGCGATGGACGGGTACGTGGCGGCCTACCGTCGCTACTGCTGGCCTGTGCGCTCGCTCGCCGACATGCGGCTCGCGCCGTTCCACCTGCTCGCGAGCGAGGGCGCTGTGCACGCCGCGCGGGACCACGGCTTTCACCTGCGGATGCTGGCGCGCCTCGGCGAGGTCGATCCGGCGTTCTTCGTCCCCACCCCGCACCGCATTGTCGACCTCTCCGACCCGCAGAGCGAGGCCGCGGCGGTGGCCTTCTGGACGGAGATGGTCGAGCGCGGCGGCGAGGGGATGGTGGTCAAGTCGTGGGAGTGGATCGTGCGCGGCCCGCGCGGGCTCGTCCAGCCGGCGATCAAGTGCCGAGGGCCGGAGTACCTGCGCATCATCTACGGCCCGGAGTACCTGATGCCGCAGCACCTCACGCGGCTGCGGCACCGCAGCGTCTCGTCGAAGCGCGCGCTGGCGCTCCGGGAGTACGCGCTCGGGCTGGAGGCGCTCCACCGCTTCGTCGAGGGCGAGCCGCTCTATCGCGTGCACGAGTGCGTGTTCGGCGTGCTCGCGCTGGAGAGCGAGCCGATCGATCCGCGGCTGTGAGCGGAATTACCGGGATGCCCTGCCGGAGGCGCAGGCGGACGTGCGCCGCGCGTGATCAGGCACCGGATTGATATCCAAGCTGCAGGCGGGCTGACAGCGCCCGCGGCCGCGGCTAGCCGACGATGCCCGCGTGGCTCGCCCACGCGACCAGCGCGAGCATGACCAGGAAGAAGCCATAAGTGACGGCGTTCGCCCTCTTGGCCCAGCGGCGTGCGTCGGCCGCCGGCACGCGGCGTCCAGCGCTTCGCGCTTCGATCCACACGGAGGCGAAGAAGAAGGGCACACAGAGAAAGGCCCCGGCGGCGAACACGATCCAGCGCTCCCCGACGGAGGGTATCCACGGAGCAGAGAACGGTATCAAGAGCGATGTGGCGACCGTTTCGAGCTCACGTCCAACCATCGGCAGCATGGACCAAGCGAGCATCTCGAGGCACATCAGGAGAGCCCACGTGATCGGAATCCCTGCGAGCGTGGACCATGCGTTCGCGGCCAGAGAAAGCTTGATCGCCTCTCGCGTCGGCAGGGCCAGGACCCGCCGAGCCACCGCAGCCTCGACGAGCACGACGGGAACAAAGGCGATCCATGATGCGGGCCACGCGAGGACGATCATCGGGATGCCGGCATTCGCGAGGGCGGCCTTCGGCCAGAGCACGATCGCGGCGCCAGCCGAGATCCCGAGGGCTGCAGCGAGCCGGCGGCAAGCGTCCTCTGGTCTGAGCATCGGGCGCCAGTGTATCGTCATGCTATGGATTCCTCGTCAATGTGCTCGGGCGTTCAGCTGTGCCAGGGCGCGGCGCAGGAGCGCTGTCCACGACGCCGCGGAGCCATCGATGGGGCCGCCGCCTCGCTGTCGCTGTGAGAGCGACCCACCCGAGGTTGAGGGCCCCTGCGGGCTCGCCACCCGGAGCACGCCCATTCGACGTGAGCCCGTCCGTCTACTCTCAGGTGAAGTACGACGCGCTCGCGTGTTTCTATCAATGCCGCTCCGGCATTGAGATCCTCGAGCAGTACGTCGGCCCGGACCACGCGCGCCCGGCGGGGCACCTCGTCTGGCTGTCCGTGGCCAGACGTCTGGCTGTCCGTGGCCAGACGTCTGGCTGCGGCGCTCTACCGCGACGGCGCGGCTCCAAGCGCCGCTCCGGCGCGGCTCAGGGCACCGGCATCTCGAACGCGACAGCGTAGTTCGGCTGGGCGACGCGCGTCATCGAGCCGACGAACGGATCCGAGTCGCGGAGCTGGCCCGAGCGCCACGTCCGGCCGGCGAACGCGGTGCCGTCGCTCGTCATCGCATAGCCGACGAAGACGCCCGTCGCCGGCAGATCGCTGCCGACCGTGATGCGCACCGAGCTGCCCGAGATCTCGACGGAGCTGATCCGGATCCGGGAGCTCCCCGTGCGCACCTCGAAGCCCTTCCCCTGCGACCACTCGGTGAGCGCGCCCTGGTGCGGCGCGGGCAGCGCGCTGTCCCAGGCGAGCGGCGGCACGGGCACGTGGAAGTGCACCGTGATCACGCGGCCGCTGCGCTCGACGCGGGTCGGCTCCAGCGGCCGCCAGTCGCGGCCCTGCACCACCTTCTCGTGGTAGATCTGCCCGAGCTTCTCGCCGAGCCGCTCGTAGCCATCCACCGTCATGTGGATGTTGTCGCTCGCGTACGGATACTGATACTTCGGCCCGGAGCAGATGATCTCGCCCGGGCGGTCGACGCCGACCTGCCACTGCGCGAGCGTGGACGCCGACCGCTGGTTCGAGCCGGTCGGATAGGCGTGCTGCTGCGACACGAACATCGGGATCGACTGGGTCTGACCCGTCAGCGGCTTGATATCGGTGTTGTAGTCGGTCCAGAGCCGGACGAGATCGTTCTTGTAGCTCGCGCTGCCGGCGTCGGACTCTCCGTGGGTGATCACGATCGCGCCGACGCCGTACTTCTTGCCCTGCGCGCCGGCGAGGCGGGCGATCGCCGCGGTCTCGAACAGCGACGCCGCGTAGGCCCGGCCCGTGGAGCCGGTGTCGCTGGCGCCCTTGCGGATGACCGACATGGCCTGTCCGCTCTCGCCGACGACCGTGTGCACGCTGATGTAATCGCGGCCCGTCGAGGCCTGCGCCAGCGTGGTGATCTGGTCGCCCATGGCCGTGTGCGGCGACTCGCCGTACATGTTGCGCGGATACGCGCTCGGATACCCGGTGGCGAGCGGGCGGATGGGCTCGACAAGCGGCACCATCGAGAGCCCGCTGGCGTTCGGATTGAACGGGGGCACGCTGACGCTGCCCAGCGAGAGCTTGAGGTTGTGATGGCGCTGCGTGGTCGCCCTGATCGGCGTCGCCTGCGCTCCGACCGACAGGCTCTGCCCGGTGCCGATGATCCCGGCCCAGTCCCAGCCAGGGCCCGTGGTTCCCCCGCCTCCGCCGCCGGAGCCGCCCGCACCGCCAGCGCCACCCGCGCCGCCCCCGCCACCGGCGCCGCCCGATCCGGAGCTCACGGAGCTGCTGCTGGACGCGCTTGAGCTGCTGCTGGAGCTGCTCGACGCGCTGCTGCTGGAGCTGCTCGACGCGCTGCTGCTGGAGCTCGCCGAGGCCGAGCCGCTGACCCCGCCGCCGTTGATCGACGCGATGGTGGGCAGGCTGGCGCCGACCCCGCAGAAGCCCCAGCTCGTCGAGGCGCCCCTGGCCAGCGCCGCGTTCCAGCTCAAGGGGGCGACGGAGAACTGGCCGCTCGACGGCGTGGTGGTCACGTTCCACGCGCTGTCCAGCCTGGAGCCGTTGAGCGCGATGACCATGCTCCAGGTGGAGATCGGGGCGGAGCCCACGTTCTTCAAGGACACGTTCGCGCAGTACCCCGACCCCCACTGCGACTGGACGGAGAGGACCGCCTCTATCGACCCGTCCGCGCTGACGACGCCGCCCTCCAGGGACGCGATCTCTTCGTCGTCCGTCGATGCGCCGATGCAGGCGACCAGGGAGCACGCGATCGAGGCCGAGCAGAGGCCCAGCAAGCCAATAAAGCGCATGAAGCTTTCTCCTTGAAGTGATGAAGCGAGCCGCGAATCAATTCATCCAAGCGCACCACGCAAGCGCGGTGCGCGCAAAGCAAGGGACACGGCGCGCTCACGGCAGATTCCCGATCAAGAAATGTCTGATCACGACACGTCGCAGATCGAGCATGAGTGTCATTTCTCAGCCTGCTAGCGACTCAAGGGCGATGGTCGCATGATGTGCTGAATCGTCCCAGCGCGAGCGCACGACGGCCTCGCGCGATGGGCGTGAGGCGGTGACGGCAGGAGAGATGAGGTGGACGACAGCCGAGCACGGCAGGAGGATCGCCCGTCTTCGCCTGTCCGGCGGGGCTGGCGTGGCCCACGTGGAACCACGGGCGAGCGAGCTCCGGCGGCGCCGTGCTCGTCGAGAGTGTCAGTGGCTGAAGATCGATTCGTGTTCACGAGAGGCGAGCAGCGCTGGATGAGCCGCTCGCCCTCGCCGACGCTGTTCGCGCCGTCTCACCGGATGCCGGGGAGGCCCGGTGCGCTGCAGGCGGGCCGCCGCGACGGCGCGGCGGCCTCCGAGCGACAGCCTCGCGGCCGTCAGGACTCGCGCGGGCGCTCGAGCTCGTCCCAGAGGCGCACGTCGCTCTTCTCCTTCAGGTAGATGCCGCCGACCACAACGGTGATGAGCGCCACCGTGATCGGGTAGAGCAGGCCGGCGTAGATGTTGCCGGTCGCGACAGTCACCGAGGAGGCGATGAGCGGCAGCAGCCCGCCGAAAACGCCGTTGCCGACGTGGTACGGGATCGACAGCGACGTGTAACGCACCTTCGCGGGGAAGGCCTCGACGAGGTACGCGGCGATCGGGCCGTAGACCATCGTGACGAAGATCACGAGCACGAACACGAGCGCGGTGAGCACGACCGGGCTGTCCGCGTTCTGCTTCATCGCCCAGAACACGGGGAAGAAGCCGATCGCGCCGAGCAGGTTGCCCGCGAGCATGATCTTCTTCCGGCCGATGCGATCGGACAGCGAGCCGAAGAAGATGAAGAACGGCATGCCGAGGGCGAGCGCGGCGGCGACAACGATCGTGGCCGTGATGAAGGGGACCTTCAGCGTGTTCTGCAGGAAGTAGAGGGCATAGAACTGGCCCGTGTACCAGACGACGCCCTGGCCGGCCGTCGCGCCGAAGAGGGCGATCAGGATGACCTTCCAGTTGCGCTTGTTGCCGAGGCTGTCCTTGATGGGCGCGGCCGACGTCTTCCCCTGAGCCTTGAGCTTCGAGAAGATCGGCGACTCCTTCAGGCGCGTACGCACGTAGAAGGACACGGCGACGAGCACGACCGAGAGGAGGAACGGGACGCGCCAGCCCCACTCCTTGAAGTCCTCCTCGCCGAGCAGGAGCCGGGTCCCGAGGATCACCGCCAGCGAGACGAACAGGCCGAGCGTCGCCGTGATCTGGATGAACGAGGTGTAGAAGCCGCGCTTCTCGTCGGGCGCGTGCTCGGCGACGTACACCGCCGCGCCGCCGTACTCGCCGCCGAGCGCGAGGCCCTGCACGAGGCGGATCAGGACGAGCGCGAGCGGGGCGGCGAGCCCTATCGTTTCATAGGTCGGCAAGAAGCCGATGAGCGCCGTCGCGCCGCCCATGAGCAGCAGCGTCACGAGGAACGCGTACTTCCGGCCCACGATGTCGCCGATGCGCCCGAACACGAGCGCGCCGAAGGGGCGGACGACGAAGCCCGTGGCGAAGGTGCCCAGCGTCAGCAGGAAGCCCGCTGTCGGGTTGTCCCTCGGAAAGAAATGGGTGGAGATGATCGCCGCGAGGCTCCCGAAAATATAGAAGTCGTACCACTCGATCATCGTGCCGCCCGCGGAGGCGAAGATGACCTTCCAGAGCGTCGCGCTGTCGACGACCTCGCGCTGGCCCTCACCATCGCCGGCGAGGCTCGTGGGGTTCACTGCGAGGGTTTGGGGAGACGTCTGTGCCATAAGAGCAGTTCCTCGGAGTCCACGTCCGGAATACCACGCAGGGCGCGAAGGGAATACCCGTTCCGCCATCGGGGGAACACGTGGGCGCGCTCGTCCCGCGAGGCCGCGTTACGATCGGTAACACGCGACCGCGCCGCGCCGCGAGGGAGTTATGGACAGCCTGCATCGTTCTCGCCGCCGCGGTCCGGACGCGCGCCGCGCCGCGCCGAGGACCGCGGGATCAGGTGCGCGGCCGGGGGATCCCGAGCCGCTGTCGCCGCTCCCAGAGGGCCTTGCGGCTGATCCCGAGTCGACGGGCGATCTCGGTCTCCGTCATCTCGTGCTGGTGCTCGAGGACGAAACGGCGGAAGTAATCCTCGAGCGAGTCGGACGGGGGCGCTCCGTCGCGCGCGGCGACGCGCGGGGCGGGCGAAGGCGGCCGCGGAGGGGCGTCGAGCCCGAGCAGCGCGACGCCGATCTCGCTCGCGTCGGCGAGGACGATGGCGCGGTGAACGGCGTTCTCCAGCTCGCGGACATTGCCGGGCCACGGGGCCGCCGCGACGGCGGCGCGCGCCTCGGGCGACAGCGCGAGCGGCGCCCGGTCCGCCGTCCCCGCGCGCCGCGCGAGCAGCGACTCGGCGATGCGCACCGCGTCCCCCGGCCGCTCGCGCAGCGGCGGCAGGAGGATCTCGTGGAGCCGCAGCCGGAAGTAGAGGTCGCTCCGGAACGACCCGCCGCGCACCCGCTCCGCGAGATCCCTGTGCGTGGCCGCGATGATGCGCACGTCGACGCGCCGGGCGCGGCTCGCGCCCACGCGCCGCACCTCGCCTGTCTGGAGGAAGCGCAGGAGCCGCGCCTGGACCCTCACCGGCAGCTCGCCGATCTCGTCTAGCAGGAGCGTCCCGCCCTCCGCGGCCTCGCAGAGCCCCGCGCGCGGCGACAGCGCGCCGGCGAAGGCGCCGCGCTCGTGGCCGAAGAGCTCGCCCTCGATGAGGCCCTCGGGGATCGCCGCGCAGCGGACGGGCACGAACGGGAGCTGCCGCCGCGGGCTGAGCCGGTGCACGGCGCGGGCGAGCGTCTCCTTGCCGGTGCCGCCCTCGCCGACGATGAGCAGCGTCGCCTCGCTCGGCGCGACCTTGCGCACCTGCGCGAACACCTCCCGCATGGCCGCCGAGCCGCCGACAAGCCCCTCGAGCTCGTCGTCGACAACGGGCGACCCGGGCGGCGCGGGCGGCGTGACGCCCGGCGCGACGGCGCTCCGCGCGGCGCCGAGGTGGTGCTCGACCAGGGCGAGGAGCTCGTCGTGGTCGAACGGCTTCGAGAGGTAGTCCGCGGCGCCGCGCTTCACCGCGTCGACCGCCGCCTTCACCGTGGCGTAGCTCGTCATGAGCACGACAGGCGCGGCGCCGCACCGGCCGACGAGCTCCGTGCCCGGCGCGCCGGGCAGGCGCACGTCGGCCAGCACCAGATCGAACGCGCGCAGATCGCAGCCCGCCTCAGCCTCGGCGATCGACCCCGCCTCGATGACGTCGTGGCCGTGGCGGGCGAGCAGCCGCCGGAGCTCCGCCCGGATGACGACCTCGTCCTCCACCAGCAGGATCCGGCTCACGCGTCCGCCTCCGGCGCGCGCCGCGCCTTGGCCGCGCCCGCGAGCGGGAGCCGCACGACGACCGTCGTCCCCTGCCCCACAGCGCTCCGCAGCGCGAGCGTCCCGCCGTGATCCTGGACGATCGAGCGCGAGAGCGGCAGGCCGAGCCCGGTGCCGCTCGGGTCGCGCTTCGTCGTCACGAACGGCTCGAGCACCTCGCCGAGGAGCTCCTCGGGGATGCCGCTGCCGTGGTCCTCGACCTCGACAACGATCTCGCCCGCCTCGATCCGCCCCCGCGCCGCGATTGTCGCGCCGGGCGCGGAGGCGTCGCGGGCGTTCGCGAGCAGGTTGACGAAGACCTGGACGAGCTCGCGCCTGTCGCCGATGACGATGAGCGACTCCGGGCAGGCCTGCTCCACGTGGACGCGCGGCGCCGCGCGGTCGAGCCGGATCAGCCGCTCGGCCTCGGCGACAACCTCGGCGAGCGCGACGCGCCCGACCCGCGCGCGCCGGATCTCGCCGGGCGACTGCACCGCGCCGGTCCGGGCGTGGTCGAGCAGCGATCGCAGGATCGCCTCGATGCGCGCCGCCTCGCCGAGGATGAGGCTCGCGCGCGCGCGGAGCTCGTCGTTCTCGGCCTCGGCCCGGAGGTTCTGCGCGAGGCAGGCGATGCCGGTGAGCGGGTTGCCGACCTCGTGGGCCACGCCCGCGGCGAGGCGGCCGAGCTGGGCGAGGCGGTCGCGGTGGGCGAGCTGCGCCTCGAGCGCGCGCTGCTCGGTGCGGTCCTCCACGAGCAGGACGACGCCCCCGGAGGCCGCGCGCGCGTCGAGCGGGTCGAGCGCGGCGCGGTGCACGCGCAGCGCCCGCGCGCGCCCGGCCACGCGCACCTCGACCTCGTCGGCGCCCGCGCCGGCCTCGCCCGCGGAGGCCGCGCGGAAGGCGCGGGAGAACAGCTCCGCGAACGGGGGCGGCAGCCGGTCGAGCGGCGCCCCGGCGAGGTCGCGCTCCTCGACGCCGACGAGCGCCTCGAGGCGGCGGTTGACGAGGCTGATCGCGCCGTCGGAGCCCACGGCGCAGACCCCGAGGGGGAGCTGCGCGAGCACCGAGCGGAGCCACCGCCGCAGGAGGTCGAGCTCCCTGGCGGCGCCGACGAGCCGCGTCTCCCCGCGGGCGAGGCGCCGCTCCAGCCACCGGAGCTGCTCGGTGAGCGCGCCGCTCGCGCCGCCGGCGGCGGGGGCGTCCGCCTCCGCGACAGTCCTCGCGAGCACGGGGCCGACGAGCGGCGACAGGTTGCGGTGCAGCCGCTCCTGCAGCGCGTGGAGCTCGGTGGGCCGCGTCTCGTCGCGCGGGATGTCGAGCTCGATGCGCGCGCGCGTGACCTCGATGCCGGCGGCCTCGCGGCCGAGCAGCCGGGCGAGCCGCTCCTCCAGCGCGTCAACGCTCGCGGGCACTGTCGCGCGCTCGACCGACGGGCCGATCTCGCGCCGCCTGCACAGGCGCGCCGCCTCGCGCTCCTCCTCGGCCGGCGGGCGCAGGAGCGAGACGAGCCCGAGCGTCGCGCTGTTGACGGCGAGCGACACGAGCGTCGGCAGCGACCAGGTGGCGACGTGCCCCGCGCGGCCGGCGCCCACGCGCAGGTGGTCGAGCCACGACGGGTCGACCCCGGTCGTCTCGGGCAGCAGCGGCGCGAGGCACGTGGCCGTCCAGGTCGCGATGCCGGCCGCGAGCCCGGCGATGAACCCCGCGCGCGTCGCGCGCTCCCAGAAGAGCACGGCGAAGAGCCCCGGCAGGAACTGCGCGAAGGCGACGAACGACACGATGCCGCTCTCGACGAGCAGGCCGCGGTTCGGCTGCGCGCGGTGGAAGAGCCAGCCGCCCACGAGGATGGCGGTGAGGAGCCCGCGCCGCATCCACAGCACGCGCGCGTAGACGTTGCGGCGCAGCGTCCTCCTGGCGAGCGGCAGGAGCAGGTGCGTCGCGCTGTCGTTCGCGAGGGCGACGGCCGTGACCATGACCATGGCGCTCGCCGCGGAGATGCCGCCGATGAACGCGGCGAGCGCGAGCCAGCGCTGGTCGAGGAGCTGCGGCACGAGCAGCACGTAGCTGTCGGCGGGCTCGGCGGGGGCGAGGCGGGTGCCGGCCCAGAGGATGGGCAGGACGGGCAGGTTGAGCGCGAGGAGGAACAGCGGGAAGGCCCACGCCGCCGTGGCGAGCGCGCGGTCGCCGGCGCCGCTGGCGAACGCCATGTGCCACTGCCGCGGCAGCAGGAAGGCCGCGGCGAAGCTGATGACGAGCATCGAGGTCCAGCCGCCGTCCTCGCGCACGGGGCGGCCGAGCGCCTCGACCTCGGCGGCGTGCTCGCCGAGCCAGTCCGCGAGCCCGCCCGCGCCGCCGAACGCCCCGAGCACGGCGATGAGGCCCACGGCCGCGAGCACGGCGAGCTTCGCCGCCGACTCGAACGCGACAGCCGCGGCGAGGCCGTCCCGCCCCTGCTCGGCGGGCGGGCGGGCGCCGAAGAACGCGGTGAACAGCGCGAGCAGCGCGCAGAAGACGGCGCCGACGGCCTCCTCGTGCCCCGGCCCCGAGAGCACGCGGACCGACTGCTCGGTCGCGCGGAACTGCTGCGCGACGTAGGGCACGCTGGCGACGAGGGAGAACGCGGCGGCGAGCGCGCCAGCGGCCGGGCTCTGGAAGCGGAACGCGAGGAGGTCGGCGAGCGAGGAGAGGCGCTGCTCGCGCGTGATGCGCAGGACGCGCGACCAGAGCAGCGGCGTGGCGATGCACGCGAGCGTCGGGCCCAGGTAGACAGCGAGGAAGACGAGCCCGTGGCGCTGCGCGAAGCCGACGCCGCCGTAGTACGTCCACGACGAGGCGTAGACGCCGAGCGAGAGGGCGAGCACGAGCGGGTGCCGCGCGAGCGCGCGGGGGATCCGCTCGCGCTGCGCGGCGAGGGCGATCGCGGCGAGCACGGCCAGCCAGGCGCCGGTGGCGAAGAGGAGGACGCCGACGTTGATCAAGGCGGCGGCCCTCGATCGCCGCGGCCGGCGTCGGCGCGGCCCTCGTCGGCGCGATCGGCGCGATCGGCGCGCGTCGCGAGCGCGGCGAACGCGATCAGCGCGATCCACACAACGAAGACGGCCGCCACCGCGAGCAGGCCGCGGGCCCAGAGCAGGCGCGCCGGCGAGAGCAGGAGGAATGTACCCAGCAGCACGAGCACGAGCGCGCGATCCGCCGCGCCGGCCTCCGCGTCGTGTCCTCCGCTCATGGAGAAGAGGCTACCCAGGGCCGCCGCCTCTGAATACGCACCGCAGAACGACGCACCGCATCATCGCGGCGCAAACGTCGCGCGGGCGCGCGGGCCACGTCGAGGTCCGGGTCGGTCAAGGCGCGGCGCGACGCGCTTCGGAGACGTCGGTCCCGCCGGTCCGCGCCGACGCGGCGGGCGGCGCGCGCGACGCCCGCCGCGTCGCGCGCGCCTCGAGTCACCCGCGCTTCACGCGCTCTCGGCCGCGAGGCCGGCGAGCATGCTCCGCGCGTGCTCGATCACGCCCTCGTTGCCCGAGTCGACGCCCCACTTCGCGGCCAGCGCGGGCCACGCAGCCCAGCGCTCGGCGGCGTGGGCCGCGAGCCCGGGCCACGTGGCGCCGCCGGCCGCCTCGAAGCGCGCGATGCACGCGTCGAGCACCCCCTTGCCGAAGGCGCCGGCGAAGAGCGCGAAGTCGATCGAGGGGTCGCCGAGGTGGGCCTCGGTCCAGTCGAGGATCCCGGTGAGCCGGCCTCCCTCGTCGAGCAGCATGTGCCCGGGGTGCAGGTCGCCGTGCACCAGGGCGAGGTGGCGCGGCCAGATCGCGTCGTTCGCGAGCCAGCGCTGCCAGCGCGCCCACAGGACGTCCGGCGGCCCCAGCGCGGCGCGCGTCTCCTCCATCGCGCGCGCGTGGGCCTGGCGCGTGTCGTCGATCGACTTCACGGGGACGCCCGCCGCCTCGATCTCCGCCGCGCCGATGCGCTGCAGCGCCGCGAGGGCCTCGGCCATCGACGCGATGAACGCCGCCGAGGGCGCCGCCGGATCGAGGCGGTTCCAGCGCACGCCCGCCTCGGGATCGATGGAGATCGCGGGCACGTCGACGAGCCGCGGGTAGGCGATCACCTGATCGGTGTGCACGCGCCAGTCGGGCACGGCGACCGGCAGGTGCTTGCGCACCAGGGCGAGCACGCGCGCCTCCACGCGGGCCAAGGCGACCACCGCGGGCCGGCGCGGCGTGCGCACGACCCACGGCACGCCGTCCTCGTCCTGGGCGTGCACGACGAGGAAGTCGAGCCCGGACTTGTCGAAGTCGGCGTGGTTCGTGGCGAGCCGGAGCCCCTCGCGGCGCGCCGCATCGGCGAGCGCGCCGACGGAGTCGATCGGCGCGAAGGGAGAAGAACCGGTGGACGAGGTGTCTTTACGTTCGGTCATGATCGCGAGCCTCTGGGCGCGCCGCCGGCAGGGCGGCGGCGCGCGTGACAAGGGGGAAGACTCGCGGCGCGAGCTCACGACCGATCCGATGCGCGTGGCGTGCTCCATCCAGGCTGCCGGGCGTGAGTCGACGCGCCCCGGTCTTCCACGTTTCGAGCGAACCCGGAGGAAGACAGGGCACGGACAGGCACCCGCGCGCTCGCCGCGTGCCGCCGGCGGCGCCGGGGCTACGGGGAGGACGAGGATGCCGGACTCAGCGGAACCGGATGGAATGCACGGACGGAGCGTCTCATGCGGCGCCGCGCGCCGCAACGTCCTCTTCGCCGGCGAGGTCGAGGAGGCGCGCGAGGACGACCTCGAGCCAGCCCAGCGTGCGCCCGGCCCGCCCGCTGCCGCGCGGCGTTGGTTCCGCGGGTTCCGTGGGTTCCCCGCAGAGGAGCGCCCGCGCCCCGTTCGCGACGCCGCCCGGACGGCGCCGCAGGTGCCGCGCACACAGGTAGCGCAGGTCGAGGGAGGGCGGGCGCCCGAGGCCCTCCTGCGCGAGCAGGTCCGCCGTGAAGGCGCCCCAGGCGCCGAGCACGCCGCCCGGGCCGACGAACGCGCGGAACCGGGCCAGGGCCGCGCCCGCCTCCTCGCCGTCGAGCAGGCGGCGCTCGGGCACCTCGAGCTGGTGCGCGACGCTCGGGCCGAGCGGCCGCCGGGGGCGGAGGAACGCCTCGAAGCGCTCGCCCGACGCGCGGCTGGCCACGAGGTGCACGAGCTCGGACCTGGGCCCGGCCGCGCCGGCGTCCGCCGGCCACCCCGAGTTGGCCCCGCCCTCGACGAGCACCACCCGCTCCGGCGCGGCGAGGTAGGGGCGCAGCGGCCCGAGCGGCGAGGCGGCCGGCCCGCGCGACCGCCGCCGCGGGCCGTCGCTCCGCGCCTGGTGCTCGATCTGTCGGTCGACCATGAACTCGAAGGCCCGGAGCATCTCGTCGAACCGCGCGGGCTCGCCCTCGAGCGCGCCGAGCGCGCTGGCCACCGCCTCGACCGTGGCGAGGCACTCCGGGCGCGGCTCCCTGCGGATGCGGTAGTTGCCCGGCGCCCTGGGCGTCACGCCGATGCGGCGCACAGCGGCGAGGCGCGGGTTCACGGCGAGCATCTTCCTCGCCTGCCACCAGGTGCCGTCGACGACGAGGAGCGACAGCACTGGCGGTCCTGCCGCGGGGTCGGGGTCGCCTCCGGGGAAGAGCACGGCGGTCGTCGGATCGGCGGCGAGGGCCATGATCCGGGGGTCCTCCTCGAAGACCACCCCCTCGTGGAGCTCGGAGTTGGGCAGCGACAGGTGGGTCATGCGCGCCGTGCCGATGCCCACCCGGCGCTCGCGCGGGTGCTGGAGGAGCACGACCCGCGTCCTCGTCGGCAGCGAGGGCAGGAGCGCGCAGTAGCAGACCGGGCGGGGGCGCCGGCAGCGCCAGCAGACGTCGCGCATCGGCGGCACCCTAGAGCCTCCGGGTTGAATTTCAATTCTCCCGGGGGCCCCCACCCCGCGGCCGCTGCCGCGGCCGACTCAGAATTTGCCCCCCAGCGCGACACGGACCGTCGCCAGCTTGCCCTGCTCCAGACCGAACCCGAGGGGCTCGTCCAGCGCCACGAGCAGCCCGGCCCGGAAGTACACGCCCGACGTGGGCGGCTCCATCCCGACGAAGGGCTCGGCCGCGAGCTGTATCTTGTCGGCCTGCGTGAGCGGGAACACGGACTGGAGCCGCGCGCCGACCCCGAACCCGCCCACGCTGCGCAGCTCCGCCTCGCTGGCGTGCTCGATGAAGACCTCCGTCTCTCCGTCGCCGGTGGGGATGGCGAACATCGCCACGAGATCGCTCCGCACATAGAGCGCCTCGAACGGGCGCAGCTCGATGCCGCCGCGGGCTCGCAGCGGGACGTGATCCAGGAGCGCGCGCTGCGAGTCGAAGTACCCGCGCAAGGCCAGCGCCGCCGCTGCTGCCGCCTTCGTGTCGTCGGACGGATCCTGCGTGATGGGGATGGAGGCCGTGAGCCCGCCGATGAGCATCATCATGGGGAAGACGCTCGCGACGTAGTGGAGCCCTATCGACGGATTGCCGAAGAAGAACCCCTCGAGCTCCGGCGCGACGGTCGCCGCGTCGCTCTCCGCCGGGCCGGGCGGGCGCGCCTGGCTGCTCCCGTACGCAAGGGGCAGCTCGGCGTCCAGGTGGAGCCCCGCGAAGAGCGGGATCTGAGCGACAACCGCGAAGGACGCCGCGAAGGAGCGCGCCTCCACGCCGGCGCCCGTCCCGTCGCCGCCCGTCCCGTCGCCGCTCGTCCCGTCGCCGCTCGCCGCCTCCCGGCCGGGGAGGTTCGCCTCGATGGTGCGGGCGAGCACGTCCGCCTCCACGCCGAGACGGAAGCCGTAGGACTTCGCCCAGCTCTCTTCGGTGACGGTCTGCTCGGCGAGCGCCGGCGCGGTGGCCGTGAGCAGGAGAGAGAGGGCGGCGAGGGACAAGGCAAGCTGGCGCATGCGGACATCTTAGCGAGCTCTCCGGACCGGGGCCCTCCGGCAGCGCGCTCGCCCTACCCCGTCAGCCGCCTCCAGCCGCCTCCCAGGCGTCCAGCAGCTCGCGCGCCGCGCGCAGCGGGCTGAGCGCGCCGGCCTCGACGAGGCCCTCCATCCCGGGCATCCGCTCCCGCACCGCGGCGCTGCGCAGGAACGCCTCCCGCAGGTGCGCCTCGATCAGCGCGGACAGCCACCTTCGCGCCTGCGCGGCCCGGCGGCGCTGCAGCCAGCCGCCTGCCTCCATGTGCGCGCGGTGGCGCAGCACGAGCTCCCACGCCTCGCGAATGCCGCGGTTCTCCTGGGCCGAGCAGACCCCGACGACGGGCGTCCAGCCGTGCGGCGCCGGCGGGAACAGGTGCAGCGCGCTCTCGTAGTCGCGCCGCGCCCGCGCCGCCCGGCCTTCGTTCTCGCCGTCGGACTTGTTGATGATCACGAGATCGACGAGCTCCATGATCCCCCGCTTCACGCCCTGGAGCTCGTCCCCTGCCCCCGGGAGCATGAGGAGCAGGAAGCAATCGGTCATGTCGGCGACGGCGACCTCGGACTGGCCGACACCGACGGTCTCGACGAGGATGTTGCGATACCCCGCCGCCTCGCAGAGCACGATCGCCTGGCGCGTGGCGCGCGCCACCCCGCCGAGCGAGCCGCCCGACGGCGACGGGCGGATGAACGCCCGCGGGTCGCTGG
Organism: Sorangium sp. So ce176; assembly: GCF_051519835.1. NCBI lineage: Bacteria > Pseudomonadati > Myxococcota > Polyangiales > Polyangiaceae > Sorangium > Sorangium sp. So ce176. Next base: position 3,457,894 of record NZ_CP150371.1, on the reverse strand, counting down.
CCAGCCGCGGCATCCGCGTCTTGTCGCCGAGGATGCTCCCGCCGTGGACAGGGCTGCTGGGGTCGACCGCGAGCACAGCGACCGTCTCGTCGCGCTCGCGCACGAGGTGCACGCCGAGGGCGTCGACGAACGTGCTCTTGCCGACGCCCGGCACGCCGGTGATGCCGAGCCGCACGGCGCCGCCGCTGTGCGGCAAGCAGAGCTCCAGGACCTCCTCGGCGAGCGCCTGGTGCCGCGGGAGCGCGCTCTCGGCCAGCGTGATGGCCCGGGCGAGCGCCGCGCGATCGCCCGCGAGGAGGCCGTCGACGAGCTGCCCCGGGCTCGGCCTCAACCCGGGCGCGCCTCCTGCGCGCCGAGCCGCTCGATGAGCGTGCGGACGATCCGCGCCGCGGCGTCGGGGATGACCGTCCCCGGCCCGAAGACGCCGGCGACGCCGCGCTCCTCCAGAACCCGGTAGTCCTGCGGCGGGATCACGCCGCCGGCGACGACGAGGATGTCCCCGCGGCCGGCCTCCCCGAGCGCCTCGATGAGCTGGGGAACCAGGGTTTTATGGCCGCCCGCGAGCGACGAGACGCCGACCACGTGGACGTCGTTCTCGACCGCGTGGCGGGCCACCTCCTCCGGGGTCTGGAACAGGGGGCCTATATCGACGTCGAACCCGAGATCGGCAAAGGCGGTGGCGATGACCTTCATGCCCCGGTCGTGGCCGTCCTGGCCCATCTTGGCGACAAGGATGCGCGGGCGGCGGCCCTCGAGAGCGGCGAACTCGTGGACGAGCGCCTCCACGTCGCGGCCGGCCCCCGCCTCGCGGATCTCCGCGCCATACACGCCGCTGACCGTGCGCACCGGGGCCTCGTAGCGGCCGAAGACGCGCTCGAGCGCGCCCGAGATCTCGCCGAGCGTCGCGCGGCGGCGCGCGGCCTCGACGGCGAGCGCGAGCAGGTTCCCCTCGCCCGTCTCGGCGCAGCGGGTGAGCGCGGCCAGCGACGCGTCCACGGCGGCCCCGGCGCGGGCGGCCTTCACCTCCCGGAGCCGCGCGACCTGCGTCTCGCGCACCGCGGAGTTGTCCACCTCGCGCAGCTCGAGCGGCGCCTCCCGCTCCAGCCGGTACGCGTTGACGCCGACGATGACGTCGCGGCCCGCGTCGATCCGGGCCTGCTTGCGGGCCGCCGCCTCCTCGATGCGCAGCTTGGGCAGGCCGTTCTCGATGGCCTTGACCATGCCGCCCAGCGACTCGACCTCCTGGATGAACTGCCACGCTTCGCGCGCCAGCCTGTCCGTGAGGCGCTCGACGTGGTGCGAGCCGCCCCAGGGGTCGATGACCCGGCAGACGTCTGTCTCCTTCTGCAAGAAGAGCTGCGTGTCGCGCGCGACCTTGGCCGAGAAGTCCGAGGGGAGCGCCAGCGCCTCGTCCAGCGCGTTCGTGTGCAGCGACTGGGTGCCGCCGAGCACGGCCGCGAGCGCCTCGATGGCCGTGCGCGTGATGTTGTTGAACGGGTCCTGCTCGGTGAGGCTCCAGCCCGAGGTCTGGCAGTGAGTCCGCAGCGCCATCGTCTTCGGGTTCTTCGGCTGGAACCCCTTCACGATCTTCGCCCACAGGAGCCGCGCGGCCCGCAGCTTGGCGATCTCGGTGAAATGGTCCATGCCGATCCCGAAGAAGAACGAGAACCGCCCGGCGAAATCGTCGATATCCATGCCCGCCGCGATCCCGGCGCGCAGGTACTCGAGGCCGTCGGCGAGCGTGTACGCGAGCTCCAGCGCGGCGGTCGCGCCGGCCTCCTGCATGTGATAGCCGCTGATGCTGATCGAGTTGAACCGGGGAGCCTGCTCGGCGGTGTAACGGAAGATGTCGGCGACGATCCTCATCGAGGGCGCGGGCGGGTAGATATAGGTGTTCCGGACCATGAACTCCTTGAGGATGTCGTTCTGGATGGTCCCGGAGAGGAGCTCGGGGCGCACGCCCTGCTCCTCGGCCGCCACGATGTAAAACGCCATGATCGGCAGCACCGCGCCGTTCATGGTCATCGACACGCTCATCCTGTCGAGCGGGATCTTGTCGAAGAGGATCTTCATGTCCTCCACGGTGTCGATCGCCACGCCCGCCTTGCCCACGTCGCCGACGACGCGCGGGTGGTCCGAGTCGTAGCCGCGGTGGGTCGCCAGATCGAAGGCGACCGAGAGCCCTGTCTGCCCGGCGGCCAGGTTGCGCCTGTAGAAAGCGTTCGACTCCTCGGCCGTGGAATACCCGGCGTACTGGCGGATGGTCCACGGGCGGACCACGTACATGCTTGTGTACGGCCCGCGCAGGAACGGCGCGATGCCGGCCGAGAAGCCGAGGTGCTCGGGCGGCGCGGCGTCCGCGGGCGCCGCGACAGGCGCGGGCAGCTCGGCGGCCTCGTCGATCTGCCGCAGCGCCGAGCGCGCGAGGCTGCGCGCGAGCTGCTCGATGAGCCAGCAGCCGGCCGCGGGGCTCTCCGCGGCGTTGAAGCGAGCCTCCTCGCGGAGGATGACGCGGGCGTTGCCGAGCAGGCGCTCGGGCGGCGCAACGACGACCTCGTCCGCGCCGCCGGCGAGCGCCGCCATCATCCCGACGACGCCGCGGAGGAGGTTCTTGTGCGGCTCGTCGCCGGGCACGGCCGCCGACGGGACCACGGCGGTGATCGTCGCGCCCGGCCGCAGGCGCTCGGCCAGGAGGCGCGCGGCGCGGAGGCGGGCGATCTCGAAGAAGTAGCTGGTGCCCATCGTGAAGCGCAGCTCCGCCGCGCCGCCCCGGAGCTCGGCGACGAGCGAGGCCACGAGCGGGCCGCCGGCGGCCTCGGGCAGCTCCGGGCTGTCCGGCGCGACGATCGGCGGCACGAGCAGGCCCTCGGCGCTCGCCCAGGCGAGATCGTCCGCTGTCTTCCCCTTCAGATCCCGGTGGAGCGCCTGCTTCCACGCCTCGAGCGCGACCGGCGCAAAGTCGGCGAAGAGCCTCTCACTCATGTTCATGGGCCTGCACCACCTCGATGAGATAGCCGAACGGCGCGTCCTCGCGCGATCTCGGGTGCACGAAGAAGATCGTCGTCCCGCGGGAGCCGGGCCGGGGCGCTGCGTCGATGATGCGGAATCCCTTCTCCTTGAGCGCGTCGAAGGCGACATGGGCGTCGCGGACCCGGTAGGCGACGTGGGCGAAGCCCCCGCGGCCGCCGTTCTTCTCGAGGAGCTTCTGGACGGGAGACGCGGAGGACAGCGGCTCGAGGAGCTGGATGAGGTTGTCGCTGTCGCCGACGCGGAGCATCACCTCGCGGACCTGATCCGTGCCGAGGACCTCCTCGCGGTGCACCTCGCGGAAGCCGAGCAGCTCGTAGGCCTTCACCTGCGCGTCGAGCTGCCCGGCAGGGACGGCGATAGCGATGTGGTCGATGAACAGAAAACCGGGAATCTGGTCCTTCATGCGCTCTCCTGGCTCCGGAGCGGATCGCCTGCATTGAAAAAGCAGAATGCTCCCGAAATGCCAAGCGTCCCCGCGCTCACCGGACCCGCCACGCCGGGTGCTCGTCCCCGACCGCGGGCGCTTCCACGAGGCCGTTCTCGACGGCCCCGTCGTCGCTCTCGGGCTCGCACAGGTACACGGCTATCGCGCCGAGCGGCTGATCTGTGTCGACCCGGGACCACCCCTCGGGGGCCCGCCGGGCCTCCTCGCGCCACGTCACGGCGACCTCGCCGACCCGGGCCGCCTCCAGGATGGCGCGGCCGCCCTCGACGCCGAGCGACGCCACCCGCGCGACCTCGACGTCGTGGACGCCCTCGGCCGGCGCCGCGCGGAGCCCGTGCCGGCGCAGCGCCTCGGCGATCGCCGGCGGCACCAGGTAGGCCCGCGGCCGGTCCACCACCGTGGTCCCGACGAACCGCGCGTGGTGCGGGATCCGCAGCGTGACGGGCGCGCCCTCGAACGTCCGGGGGCTGCGCGTGAGGATGTCGACCGGGGCCCCTGTCGGCTCGAGCCGGTACCGGACCGCGACGCGCTCCGGGGGCCGGGCGCTCGCGGCGACCACCTCGCGGATGGCGTCGGCGTGCGCGGCCGCCCAGGTGAGCGTCTCGATTTGCCACGCCGAGGCAGCCTGCACCCGCTCCTCGAACGGTAGATAGCTGTAGCACTCGAGCAGCAGATCGAGCCGGTTCGTGAGGCCGCGGTAGTTGGAGCCGAACCGCGGGTGGTGTGGGTACGTCATCCACCCGAGGCCCACGGGCGCTGTCGGGTCGACGTCGCCGATCGCGTCGAGCGCGCGCTCGTCCTCGACGAAGTTGCCGTACCAGCCGCTCTCGAAGCCGCGCTTCCGGACCGCGGCGATCACGTCGGGGACGAGGCTGTCGCGCACCATCGCGATCGGCTCGGCGCGGCCGGACTCGGTGGTGTGCGGCACGTCGACCGTCATGTGGAACCGGTGCACCGAGCCGTTGGTCGCGTGGTTGTCGATCGTGAGATCGGGCGCCCAGGGGACGCACACGTGCTGCTGGAGCAGGCGCATCTCGGGCGCGGCCTGGCGGAGGTAGTCGCGGTTCAGGTTGATGCCCTGGCTCTGGGTGCGGGTGCCGACGACGGGACCCGGCTGGCCGGTGAGCTTCTTCAGGTCGAGCCGGCGGTTCTGCGGGTCGAGCGCGTCGTTGCCGTCCGGGTTGAACAGGGGCGCGACGAGGAGCACGAGCGAATCGAGCCAGTCGGGGTGACGGCCGTCGAGAAGGTCGCGGACGAGCGCGAGACTCGCCTCCTTGCCCTCCACCTCGCCGGGGTGGATCCCGTCGAGCATCAGCACCACGGGGCGCCCGGCGCGGCGCGCCTCGTCCGGGGAGCGCACGCCGTCGCGCGACAGCACGAGCAGCGGCAGCTCGCGCCCGCCGGGGCTGGTCCCGAAGCGCGTCACGTGGAGGCGCGGGTCGTCGCGGGCCGCGAGCGCGCGGACGAACCGCATCACGTCCGCGTGCAGGGAGGTCTCACGGAATCCGGTGGCTTCGGCGCGGGTGAGCAGCATGAGCCCGACTTCTACCGCGCGGCCCGCGCAGCGCACAGCCATCGACGCCGGGGCCGCGCCGGGCGCGCGGCCCGCGACGACCCGCGCCCGGGCGAGCGGGCGCGGGGGCTTGACGCGCGCGGGGCCGCGCGGCGGACCGGGCTCGACGGCTCACGTCGTGCTTACGGGATTCGCGGGAAGAGCGCGCGCGCGTGCTCGTTCCACGAGCTAGGCTGAAGGCGTGGGCTCCTCGTGCACGCACGTCACGGTTCACGGGGCCCGCGAGGGATCAGGATGAGCACCACCGAAACCAGGACGATCACCCGTGAGCTCAAGCTCCATGCGACGCTGCTCGGAGGCTTCGTCGCGCTCCTCTGGGCCATCGAGCTCCTCGACTTCCTGATCTTCCGCGGATCGCTCGACGCGCTCGGGATCCGTCCTCGCACGGTCCCGGGCCTCGTCGGCATCGCGCTCGCGCCGCTGCTCCACGGCGACTTCGCCCACCTCGCGGCGAACACGCTCCCGTTCCTCGGGCTCGGCTGGCTGATCATGCTCCGCAAGACGAGCGACCTCGCCCTCGTGACGCTCCTCTCGGCCCTCGTGGGGGGGCTCGGCGTCTGGCTCATCGGGTCGCCCTCCTCGGTGCACGTCGGCGCGAGCGGCGTCATCTTCGGCTATTTCGGCTTCCTGCTCCTCCGCGGCTGGTTCGAGCGGAGCGCCGTCTCGATCGCGCTCTCGCTGGGGGTCGGCCTCTTCTACGGCGGGATGCTCTGGGGCGTGCTGCCCACGCGGATGGGCATCTCGTGGGAGGGCCACCTGTTCGGCTTCCTCGGCGGTGTCCTCGCGGCGCGCCTCCTCGCGGGCCGCCTGCGCGCGCGCTCTGCGGCCGCCGTCGGGCGCCCGCTCGCCGACCGCCGGCCGCGCGGATGAGCGCGCCCGCGTCGCCTCGCCCGGGCGCTGATTTCCCTTCAATTCATGCTGGTTCGATGAGCGTCCCCGCGGTTCGCCTTTCTGTCATGACCCCGGACGAGCGGCTCGCCGCTGTGCATCGCGACCTCGACGCGTGCCGCGCTTGCCCGAAGATGATCGGCCCGGCGATCCACGGCCCGGCCGTCCCCAGCCGGATCCTGCTCATCGGCCAGGCGCCCGGCGCCCGCGAGGGCAGCTTCGGCCGGCCGTTCGCGTGGACGGCGGGCCGCACCCTGTTCCGCTGGTTCGAGGGGGCGCTCGGCGTGGACGAGGAGGAGTTCAGGCGGCGCGTCTACATGTCGGCCGTCGCGCGCTGCTTCCCGGGAAAGGCCAGGGGCGGCGGCGATCGGAGGCCGGATCCCGAGGAGATCCTGCGCTGCCGGGCGCACCTCGCGCGGGAGGTCGGGATCCTGGAGCCGCGGCTGATCCTGCCGGTGGGCGGCCTCGCGGCGGAGCAGGTGCTCGGCCACCGGGGGCCGCTCGCGGGCGTGATCGGCGAGCTGCGCCGCGCGCGCTATCACGGCGTGGACGTCGACGTGATCTGCCTGCCGCACCCGAGCGGCGCGTCGAGCTGGCACAAGACGGAGCCCGGGATCTCGCTCCTGCGCCGCGCGCTCCGCCTCATCGCGGAGCACCCGGAGGCCGCGCGCACGTTCGCGGGCGCCTCCCCCGCGCGCGCCCGCGGCGCCTGAGCCACCGCGGCGCCGCGCTGTCGGCGCTGGAGAGGTGTCTCCGCAGGTGCGATGAGCCGACAGCAGCATCCGTGTCGAGCATGACGTCATGACGGGTTCGCGCGGACAGCGCCTGCGGCTCGCCAGCCACGCCGGACGCGCCGCGCTCCACACACCCTGGTCCCGGGGCACACCGGAATCACACAAGAATCGAGCGCCCGGCGCAGGACGGATTGTCATTCTGGCAAGATGCGCCATTCTCTAGGTGGCCCGCGTGTCCACTTTGGCAGAGCGGCACCAGGAACCGCCGCGGTTCCTGCGATCATCCAGCGGATGGCTGCTGGCATGACGCTCGCATTGGCCAGAGAGGTAACGAAGAGGCTGGCGGCTCCGGTCATCACCGGATGCGCGCGGCGAGCGGTCGCTGGACCACGAGGCAGGGTGCACCATGATGCAGAAACTCCGGAAGTTGAACCAAGGCAGCCTCCTCCAGCGCACACTGCTGCATGTCGCCCTGCTCGTCCTCGGCTCGGCGAGCGTCGTGACCCTGGCGAGCGTGCTGCTCGTGTCGACGGCGAAGGCTGTGTTGCCGCCTCACGACACGACGGAGACCGACGCCGACAAGGCGGACCAGGAGCAGGAGGAAGGGTCGGACGCCGACTCGAGCTCGCCCGAGGCGGCGGCCGGCGCCGCCGGCGCACAGAGCAAGACGAAGGCGCTCGCGCGCCTCGGGAAGCGCCGCGAGAGCACGGTCGCGCGCTGACCGGCGCGCCGCGGCGACGGCGCCAGCGTCCCGGCGCCGCTGGCTCGCCGGCTGGACGAGCGCTCCGCGCGCGTGATAGCAGCCTTGCGCGATGACCCAGCCTCCGAACCCCCTCGCCACCCCCGTCGCCTGGGACATGGTCGCCACCGAGTACGCGGTGGATACCGTCCCGCACTTCGAGAAATACGCCGCCGACGCGCTCCGGCTCGCGGGCGTCGGGCCGGGGGCCCGCGTGCTCGACGTGGCTGCCGGGCCGGGCACCCTGGCCCTCCTCGCCGCCCGGGACGCGCGCGTGACCGCCGTCGATTTCGCGCCCGCGATGGTCGAGCAGCTGCGCGAGCGCGCCGCGCGCGCGGGGCTCGCGGTGGACGCCCACGTCGGCGACGGCATGGCGCTGCCCTTCGAGGACGGCTCGTTCGACGCCGCCTTCTCGATGTTCGGGCTGATCTTCTTCCCCGACCGCGACCGCGGCTTCCGTGAGCTCTTCCGGGTGCTGCGTCCCGGCGGCCGCGCCGTCGTCGGGAGCTGGGCGCCGATGGACAGGGCGCCGATCCTGGGGGAGCTCTTCTCGGCGATCCGCGCCGAGCTGCCCGGCTTCCCCTTCGGCGAGGGCAAGGCCCCGCTCGGCGATCCGGGCGAGCTCCGCGCCGAGATGGAGGCCGCGGGCTTCCGGGACGTCTCGGTGCGCGAGGTCGAGCACCCGATGGAGGCGTCCTCGACCGAGGAGCTCTGGGGCTGGATGCGCCGGGGCAACGCGCCGCTGGTCCTGCTGCGCGACAAGCTCGGCGAGGCGCGCTGGGACGAGCTCGGCCAGGCGATCTTCGCCAGGCTGCGCGCGCGCTTCGGCGACGGCCCCCAGCGCCTCTCGATGGTCGCCAACCTGGGCGCGGGCACGCGGTGATACCGCGTCCGCCGCCCTCGTCTCACGTGACGTGAGAGGAGAGAATCGAACCACAGAGGCACAGAGGGCACAGAGGAAAGAGACAGAGAGAACAAAGAATCAAATTCTCTTTCTCTCTCTCCCCTCTGTGCCCTCTGTGCCCTCTGTGGTTCAATTTCTCTCACGAGAGCAGGGACAAGCTCGCCGTATCAGAAGTACTGGCCGAGGCTCTCCCTCGTGAAATGATTGAGCTCCGAGGTGCGCCCGGTCCTGATCTTCTCCACCCAGGAAGGGTCGTTGAGGAGGGATCGCCCGACGGCGACGAGATCGAAGTCTCCGCGCTCGAAGCGGCGCACGAGCTCACCGAGCCCCCGGGGCGCGGAGGCCTCGCCGGCGAAGGCCCCCATGAAGTCGCTCGACAGGCCGACGGAGCCCACGGTGATCGTGGGCTTGCCGGTGAGCTTCTTCGCCCACCCGGCGGCGTTCAGATCGGAGCCGGCGAACTCGGGCTCCCAGTAGTGCCGCTGGGAGAGGTGGAAGATGTCGGCGCCCGCCGCTGCCAGGGGCAAGAGCCACTGCTCCATCTCCTCCGGCGTCCTCGCGATCTTGTGGTCGTAGGCGCCGATCTTCCACTGCGACAGGCGGAGGATCACCACCATCTCCGGCCCGACAGCGTCTCGCACCGACTCGACGACCTCCACGGCAAAGCGATTCCGCTCGCCGATCGTCTTTCCTCCGTACTCGTCGGTGCGCTGGTTCGTCACCTCGTAGAAGAACTGATCGATCAGGTACCCGTGGGCGCCGTGGATCTCGATGGCATCGAAGCCGAGGCGCTTCGCGTCCGCCGCCGCCTTGCCGAAGGCGCGCACGGTGGCCTGGACGTCCTCGCGGGACATGTTCGCCGGGCCTTCCAGGTCCGCGGGCTCCTCGTAGCCGCTCGGATTGCGCTGCGCGAGGCCCACGTGCCAGAGCTGAGGGGCCATCTTGCCCCCCTCCCTGTGCACGGCGTCGATGACCTGCTTCCAGCCAGCCAGCGCCCGCTCACCGTAAAAATGAGGGACGTCGCGGAGATGGAGCTTGCCCGGCCGCTCCACCACCGTCCCTTCCGACAGGATCAGCCCGACGCCGCCGGCAGCGCGCCGCGCGTAGTACGCGACGTTCGGCTCGCCGGGCGCGTTCCCCGGCGAGCGCTGGCGCGTCATGGGCGCCATGACGAACCGGTTCTCGAGCGTCAGTCCTTTGAGCCGAAACGGCCTGAAGAGCGCGCTGACGTCCTCTTGCGTCCTCGGATCCTGATCCGTCATCTCTCCGTCCCTTCTCCCGTCCAGTGCCGGTCGCGCGCGTGGCCGCCGCGACAGCGGCACCTTGGCACGCCGGTCGCCGCGGCGCAGGCGCAGGCCTGGCGCGCCACGGCGGCCGCGAGCCCGTGAGGCTGGCGGGGTGAGGCCGGCCACGCGGTGCGCTCCACCGGATCGCCCCTCGCGTGGAAGGGGTGATCCCGCGGATCGCCTCCCGCCGGGGAGGGGCGATCCAGCAGATCGCCCCGGTGCTCCCTGGATCGCCGCGAAACACCCGCGAAAACCTCCGCAACCCGGGCGCGCCTCACGGACTGCCCACGTGGAACGCCGCCTGCAATCGTCCTCGGCAAGCGGGTGCACCGGGATGGAGGGGGCACCGCAACGACGAGGAGGTGATCATGGCTCGCAAAGTTGCCCTAGGTGGTCTGTCGCTGGCGCTCGGGTGGACCCTGCTGCTGGGGGGGTGTCTGATCGCCGATGACGAGATGGCGTCGACAGAGGCCACCGTCGACGACTCGGATGCGGTCATCGTCTCGAGCATCAGCGAGGGGGAGTACGTCATCCGCTCGGTCGCCACCAACAAGTGCCTCGACGTGCCCTCGTCCAGCACCGCCGACGGGACGCGGATGCAGCAGTGGACCTGCAACGGGACCAACGCGCAGAAGTTCCGCGTCTCCCCGACCAGCGACGGCTACTGGAAGATCGTCAACGTCAACAGCAACAAGGCCCTCGACGTGCGCGACGTGAGCACCGCGCAGAACGCTGTCATCCAGCAATGGAGCTACAACGGCGGCGGCAACCAGCAGTGGAAGCTCGTCAACCGCGGGGGCGACCAGTTCAGCATCCACGCGCGCCACAGCGATCAGGTCGTCGACCTGGCGTGGGGCAACGCCGCCGATGGGACGGCGATCCTCCAGTACCCCTACCAGGGCACCACCAACCAGCGCTGGACGCTCGACAAGGTGAGCGGCGGCTCCTCCCCCGGCGGCGCGCGCACGCTGAAGATCATCAACAACTGCGCGGCGCCGATCTGGGTCGCCCACTCCACCAACGTGGAGGGCCCGCAGAACGTCAAGCTCACCCGGGGCGCAGCGTACACGTACAACGTGCCCGAAGGCGGCATCAGCGCGACGCGCTTCTGGCCGAAGACCGGCTGCGACGAGAGCGGCTATAACTGCACAACGGGCGACAGCGTCGCGCCCTGCCCGGCCGGCGGCTGCCAGCCGCCGTTCGAGTCGAAGTTCGAGGCCACCTTCGCGGCCAAGGGGGGCGCGGCCCAGACCTGGTACAACCTCAGCCAGGTGGACGGCTACACCCTGCCCTTCAAGGTCGTCCCCAGGGGCGCCGGCGCAGAGCAGGGGAGCTGTATCACCTCGGACTGCTCGCGGCTGTCGCTGGCGCAGTGCCCCGGCGACGAGGATCTCGGCAACGGCCAGTTCCCCGCGTACGCGCACCAGGATCTGCGGGTGCGCGACAGGAACGGCAACGTGGTCGCCTGCATGGCGCCCTGCAAGAAGTGGAATTACCCGGCGCCCTGGGGCCTGGGCCAGCCGGAGAGCGCCGATCCCGGGCTCCACCTCTGCTGCCCGACGCCCGTCGATCCGGCCACGGGCCAGTGCACCGCCGCCAACGCCTGCATGACGTCGGACGCGTGCCGTGACACCGCGGACCCGCGGAGCGTGGAGCACACGGACTACGTGCGCCGGATGCACGAGATGTGTCCCACGGCGTACAGCTATGCTTATGACGACGCCGCCGGCCTCCACGCGTGCTCGTCGGAGACGAGCTTCGAGGTCACCTTCTGCCCCTGATCTGCGCCTGATCGCGGCTACGGCGCGACGCGGAGCGTGCGCGACGCGACGAGCGCCCGGCAGAGGGCGACGCGGTCGTCCAGGTCGAGCCCGGGGAGCTCGCGCACGTAGAAGATGCCGTGTCGGGCGATGAAGCGCAGGGCCGCTTCGCCCCACGGGTCGACGCGGACGAGCACCGCGTCGCCGTCGACGAGCTCGGCCTTGCCGTCGCTCAGCCGGACCGACACATCGCGATCGCGGATCACGCGCCGCGGGCCGCAGACGGAGGCCGCGTCGTTCCAGACCTCGGGCGGCGGCTCGCCGTAAAGGCCGCTGTACGCGGCCGCGAACTCGTCCCACGTCGCCTCGCGGGCCGCGTGCGTGACCGGCGCGTTGCTCGGCGCGTGGTGCAGGAAGCGGCCGAAGAAGCGCTCGCAGAAGTCGGCGTACTCGATCGTGAAGAGGACGAACTGGTGCCAGGCCTCGTCGACGCGCAGCGAGAACATCGGATAAGCGCGGGTGCGGTCGGACTCGACGAGCCACAGATAGCGCGCGAGCTCCCGGAACAGCACCTCTGCCTCGCGCTCGGTGGCCACGGTCTTGTTCATGAGCAGCTTGTCGATGACGAAGGGCGCCCGGTAGGCGAAGAGATCGGGCCGCCTGCGCGCGCTCGATGCGCTCGACGCGCTCGACGTGGACGATTCCGTCTGCATGGGTTCCATGGTCAGTTCTCCTGGGCTTCGAGGGGCTGAAACGTCCCCCAGTCGACGAGCGCGCGGGCGAGCGCGATCTGCTCCGCCTCGGCGAGACAGGGGATGTCGCGGGGGCGGAGCTCGACGGCGGACGCGAGGGCGCGGAGCGCGGGCGCGGCCCACGCCTCCACGCGGAGCAGGGGCTGCGCGCGCTCGCCGCAGCGCGCGAGGAGCTCGGCGCGGCCTGCGCTCGATGCGACGTCGAGGTCCACGCCCGGCCACCGGCGCGCGAGGACGGTGCGCGCGTCGAGGTCCTCGGCGCGGCCGAGCGCGCGGGCGGCGCGCCGCCGGGTCCCGGCGTCGCCGCGGGCGTGGAGGCGCGCGAGGAGCGCGGCGGCCGGCGCGCCCCGCCGCGCGAGGGCGTCGATCTGCGCCCGGCGCACGCACTCCCGCTCGTGCGCGGCGAGCGCCGCCGACAGCGCGTCTTCCTGGGTGGAACGCGGCGCCGGAAGGCTCAGCCCCTCGATGGGGCCCACCTGCTCCTCGATCACGGGGCCGTCGTGCGGCCCGAACAGGTGCAGCGAGATCGACCAGCGCGGGGTCGGATTCCGCGGGTCGTGGATGCACGGTCCGTGGATGTGGCCGACCCGCCCGGCCTCCGCGGAGAACAGGCGCTTTGGCACGAGCCGCCGCGCGCGCGCTGTCGCGTCCCAGTCGAAGGTCGCGACGTCGAGCGCGTTGTGGAGCACCGCGGTGACCGTCCAGTCGGAGTGCTCGTGCGCGCCGGCCGCGCGCCCGGGGCGCCAGTACGCGAACGCGATGCGGACGCCGAGCTCGGGGATCACGTGGAACGGCGCGAGATCCGGCGCGCCGTCGCGCCGCTCGATCTCGAGCGCGAGGAGCTCGAGCGGGAGCTCGTCGTCCGAGAGCCCGGCCCGGACCGCGCCCTCGACAGCGCGCACGTGATCGCGCGGCGGCCGCTGGCGGTCTTCAACACGCGCGCGCGGGAAGTCGAGCTGCCCGAACAGGGCGGTGAGCTCGGCGAGCCTCACGGCGCGATCCGGAGCACGTCGCCCTTCACGAGCGGACGGCAGAGCGCCACGCGATCGCTGTCCTCGAGGCCGGGGAGCTCGCGGACATAGAAGTGATCGCAGTCGACGATGAACTGCAGCGCTTCCTTCGCCCACGCGTCGATCCGCAGCAGGATGCGCGGCGGCTCCAGCGACCACACGAGCTCTGCCCTGCCCTCCTCGACGCGCACGAAGATGGGGCGGCCGAACTTGACGCGGATGAGGCGCGTGTCGGGCGTCACGGCGAGCTCGTCGCGCCACGCGTCCGAGATGGGCCCGAAGAGCGCCTCGTACTCGGCGCGGTACTGGTCGAAGGACATCTCGGGGCGCGCGCCGAGCTCGCCGCGAGGCGCGGTGTTGGCCGTGTGATGAACGAACTCGCCGAAGAAGGTGTGGCCGAAGGCCGCGTACTCCTCGGTGAAGAGGACGAACTGGTGCCAGACCTCGTCGACCCTCCGGGAGAACATGGGGACCTGTCGCGTCCTGTCCGCCCGGCAGACGAAGATGTATTTCTTCACCTCGTCAAAGAGCCGCGCCGCCTCCTCGCGGGAAGAGGCCATCCGGTCCTTGACGAGCTTCTCTTCGAGCCACGGGGCGCGGAAGGAGAGCAGCTCGGGGATCATCGACGTTTCCATCGCCGCATCAACGTGCGAAGTCCGTGCCGCCTGCGCGAACGCCGCCCGCGACCCCGGCGCGGGAACACGGGTGGTCCGGGCGGGAAGGCCGATTCCCGAGCCGCTTCTCCAACTGGGAAAGGAGTTGCCCAACGGAGGCCGCCGCAGCGCAGACGAGTCGCCCAACGGAGGCCGCATCCGCGCAAAAACCGCGGTGGCACGACGGCTGCAATACCCCTCATCGCGCGACGTCGAGTGCGCAACTGGAAATAACCAACCGATCCACGGAGCAATCACCATGAGCGAGCAGATCAAGATCGAGGGCGAGGGCGAGATCGAGCAGAAGCAGGAGACGGTCGAGGAGCGCCCTGCGCGCCTGACGGTGGAGGTCCCCACCGACCTCCAGGCCGGCGCCAACGTCGTTTGCACCTGTCCGCCCGGCTGCTGCTGCTGACACGCCCGCGAGGGGCCGCGGACCGCAGCCCGCGGCGACCGGCTCCTCGAACCTGACAACACGACAGCGAAGGCCCGCGCTGCGATGAGCAGCGACGGGCCTTTCGCTTTTTGTGCTGCGAGCACCGCGTCCAGGATCACCCGTCTACGGGTGCTCTGGAACGACGGTGGGCCCCCCTTCCGCTCAGGGATGCGCGATGACGACGAGCGCAGGCGCCCGCTCGAGCACCGCGCCCACGCACTCGCGGGCCGTGAGCGGATCCAGCGCCCCGAAGCTCTCGTCCAGGAGGACGACGTCCGACCGCTGGAGCAGGGCGCGCGCGAGGAACAGCCGGCTCCGCTCGCCATGCGAGAGCTGCCACCCCGTCTCCCCCACGACCTGATCGAGCCCCGAGGGCATCCGATCGAGCAGCGGGCCGAGGCCGAGCCTGCGGCAGACGAGCTCCGCCTCCCGCCGGTCCTCGGGCGACGCGGGCCACGCGCGGCCCATGAGCAGGTTGAACGCCAGCGTCCCCGACAGCACGTGGTTGTCGTGGAACTGCGGCGCGCTCGCGACGCGGCTGCGCCACGCCGCGCCGCCCAGCGTCCGCCGATCGAGGCCGCGGAGGAGCACGAGCCCCGACGTCGGCGCGTGCAGCCCCGAGAGCACGGCCGCGAGCGTCGACTTGCCGCCGCCCGAGCGCCCCTCGAGCAGCAGCCGATCGCCCTTCGACAGGACAAGGCCGCAGTCGCGCAGGACCGGCTCGCCGCGCTCCCCGGAATACCGGAACGTGACGCCCCGCGCCTCCAGGATCACGTCCGACGTCGCGGGCCGCCCGAGCACCGCCTGCGGGATCCCCGGGGGCTCGCGATCGGCGGCCGCCGTGAAGAGCCGCGCGATCGACCGCCACGAGACGGCGGCGGAGAGGAGCGCGCCGAGGCTCGTCGCCAGCGCCGCGAACGCCGCCTGCGCCTGGAGGATGCCGCCCGTCGCGACAACCAGCGGGCCGACGCTCACCCCGCCGAGGACGGCCGGGACGAGGCCGAGCAGCCCGAGCGCGAGCCACCCGCGCGCCGGCAGCGACGAGAGGAGATCGCCCACCCGGTCCATCGCGCGCGAGGCGGCGTGGTAGCGCTCGAGCACCGCGTCCTCCTCCACGTGGTGCAGGTGCGGGGCCTCCTGCGCGACGCGCGTCCGGTGCCCGACGACGTTCTCCACGAAGCCGCTCGTGATCGCGAACCGCTCGCGCGTCCACGCCGCCCGCCGCCGGGCGAAGCGGCGGGCGAGCAGCGCCACCGCGAGCGCCCACCCGGCGAGCAGCGCGACGTGGAGGCCGCCGCCCGCGCCGGCGGACAGGACCAGCGCCGCGCTCGCGAGCTGCACGAGCCCGACCACCGCCCCGAGCGCGCCGCCGAGCCCCGCCGTCTCGACCGCCTCGGACTCGGAGACCATCGCGAGGAGCTCGCCCGAGCCGCGCGTCCGGATCGCGGCCGGATCCAGGCGGAGCGCGCCGCAGAGCAGGCGCTGCTTGAGGAGCGCGGCCACGTCGATCGTGAGCAGCCCCCCCGCCCAGGAGGCGAAGAGCTGCACGAAGATCGCCGACAGCGACAGGAGCACCCACGCGAAGAGCCACCCAGGCTCCACCGCGCCGTCGAGCGCGCCCGCGCCGATCAGCCACCAGGCGAGCACGCCGAGCGCGATCTGCGCCGTGGCCGCGGCGAGGAAGACAGCGCCCCGGCGCAGCACGCCGCGGAGCGCGAGGAGGCGCCGGAAGCTCGACCCGGGGTCGGGGCGGAGCAGCCACATGCCGCTGATCGGGCGATCCGCGACGAGCTGCGCGAGGAGCTCCTCGCGCGCCCGCGCCGCGCGCCGCGGGGGGATGCGCGCGGCCGCGAGCCACTTGTCCACGTGCGACGCGGGGCGGTCCTCGAGGTGGGCGGAGAGCGCCCGGCGCACGGCCTCCAGCGGGACCCGCGCCGGCGTGAGCGCCGGCGTCAGGACCGAGAGGCCGCGCCGGCCCGCGGACATCACCGCGAGGTAGCCCTGCCCGACGCGGACGATCGACGGGCCGAGCGACGCGATCGCGCGCGGCAGATCGGCGAAGCTGCTCTCGACCGCCTCCGCCTCGACGCCCATGCAGCCCGCGTACGCCTCGATCCACGCGGTGGGGTCGCCGTCCGGCGGCGCGCCGGGCGACGGCGCCGCGCCGCTCGCGAGCCCGCAAGCGGCCGTGAGCGCGCTCATCGCGTGCCCGAGCGCCGAGGGCTCCCACGCGACAGCGGCCAGCGCCGCCGCGCGCTCGGTGTCGTCCGCCTTCGATTCGGCGCCTTCGGCCTTCATACAGCCTCCACGATGAGCCTGCCGCCCTCCATGGTCGCGCTCCGGAAGCGCCCCCTCGACCAGACCTCATCCCGCGCGCGCGCGTCCGCGTCCGCGAGCGCGCGGTAGCGGCTCCGCGGGTCGTCGAGGAGCTCGCGCGGCGCGCCGTCCTCCACCACCTTGCCGCCCTCGATCACGAGCACGCGATCGAAGCCGACCGTGTCCATCACGTCGTGGCTGACGAAGACAAGCGTCGCGCCCCGCCAGTGCTCGCGCGCGCGGGCGAGGAGCGCCCGGCGCCGCTCGCGCTCGAGCCCCCGGAACGGCTCGTCGAGGAGCACGAGGCGCGCGTCGGCCTTCATCAGCGCCCGCGCGAGGCGCACGCGCTGCCCCTGGCCCCCGGACAGCCTCGCGCCGCCCTCGCCGATCGCCGCCTGCAGCCCGTCGGGCAGGCCCTCGAGCACGTCGGTGAGCTCGGCCTGATTCATCGAGCGCGGCACGCGCGCGAGCGCGTCGCCGGCGTGGCCGAAGGTGATGTTCTCGAGGAGCGTGCGGTTCCAGAGCTGGACGGCCGGGTCGACCCACGCCGTCCCGCGGCGGAGGCGCGCGAGCGCCGCGCCGTCGAAGGGCCGCCCGTCGACGAGGACCTCGCCCCGCGACGCCCGGAGCCACCCGAGGAGCAGCGACAGCAGCGACGACTTCCCCGCCCCGGAGCTGCCCACGATCGCGACGTGCGCCCCGGCCGGGAGGCTCAGCGAGACGTCGGACAGGAGCGTGTGCCCCCCGGCCTGCACGCTGACGCCCCGCAGGTCGATCGACGTACCGCACGCGCCGCTGGCGCCGCCCGGCGCGGCGTCCTCCTCGACGGGGGCGCGGGGCAGGTCCATCTCCGGCGCCGCGAGCGGCGCGAAGAGGCGCACGGACGCGTTGCGCACGTTCTTCCAGCCGAGCAGCGCGGCGACGAGCTCCTGCGCCACCGCGGGCAGGCGCAGCGACCAGAACACGAGCAGGAGCAGCGCCGCCGGGGGGCCGCCCGCGGCGACGTAGCCCCCGACGATCGCGACGGCGACCGCCGTGCTCGCGAGCCCCTGGACGGCCTGCATCGCGGTGGACTGCGCGTGCACGAGCCGGCCGGTCCGCGCCCACTCGACGAGGAGCGCCTCGTGCTCGCGCCGCACCGCCCGCTCCGCGCCGTGGACGCGGATCGGCACCACGCCGAGCAGCGCGTCCAGGTAGAACCGCTCGAGCGACGCCGCGTGCGTGCGCAGGCGCATGAGGCTCTCGACGAGCGGCCGCCGCGCGAGGTACGGCGCCGCGAGCGCGACCGCCGCCGCGACGAGCGAGAGCCACGCCCCGCCCGGGTAGAGCCAGAGCACGCCGAGGAGCGTCGCCGCGAACGACAGCGCCGCGCGCGCGATGCGCGAGAAGAGCGCCGGCGCCTCGCGCATCAGGTGCATCGCGTGGCCGCGCGCGGTCATGTCCGAGGTGGGCCGGCTGCGCAGGTAGCGGTCCTCGAGCCGCGGCAGCTTCTCCAGGAAGGCCGCGCGGAAGCGCACCTCGAGGGCGCGCCCGAGGCGCGAGACGGCGTGGGCCACGAAGAGCTCGAGCAGGAGGCCCCCCGCGGCGAAGGCGACCAGCGCGAGCAGTCCGAGCGCGCGCTGGTACTCGACCGTGATGTGCTTCACCGCGTCGAACAGCCCGCGCAGGACGACAACGTCGATCGCGGCGATCGCCGCGCTGGCCGCGAGCGCAACGCCCACGAGCGCGAGCGCGCGGCCCGCGTCGGCGCGCAGCATCCAGAAGAAGAGGCGGGACGGCGAGGGCGTCGGCAGCTCGAGCTCCCGGCGGACGGGGGCCGGGAGCACCGCTGTCGCGACAGCGCGGGGAGCCTGCTCCGCCGGCGCGACGGAGGGCGCGGCGCTGCCGCGGTAGCTCGGCGGGGGCGGCGCCGCCGGCCGCTCGGGCGATGCGGCAGCGCGCGCGGCCACGTCGGCCGCGCGCGCGGCGGCCTCGCCGCGCGCGGCGAAGTGGACGATGACGGCCCCGTGCACGAGGAGCTTGCCCGGCGCCTTGCCCTCGGCCGCCCAGAAGAACCCCTTCGGGATCGCGCCCGGCTCGCCGGCGAGCGCGCGGTCGAAGACGCCCTCGAGCACGCGCTGCGCCTCGCCGCCCCGCGCGATCGCGCCGCCGCGCACCAGGCGCGCCGCCATCCGCACGGCCGCGTCGAGCGCCGCGAACGACCGCCACCCCGGGTCGGCGTCCGCCCGGCCGATGAGCGCCTCCCCCTGCGCGCCCAGCGCGCGCAGCTTCGCGCGGAGCGGCGCGAGCGAGTCGTCGGACGACGCCCACCGCCGCCACCTCTCGATCGAGATCGGGATCGGGAAGTGCGGCATGTCCTCCATGAACCGCTCGCACCGCACCCAGCGCCGCCCGCTGCCGGGGTCGAGGATCTGCACGAACGGCCCGATCCTCCGCCAGACGACGACGAAGTGGAGCGCGTCGCCCGCGCCGCGCTTGACCACGATCGCGGGCAGGCAGTCGGCCTCGGGAAGGAGGAAGCTGTCGTGGGGGACCACCATCTCGGCGGTCGCGAGCCCGAGCTCCTGCCCGAGCGCGGCGAGCGCGTCGATCGACGTCCCGTCGACGTCCGTCTGGCAGCGGTCGCGGAGCCACTCGTAGTGGACGTCGATCCCGAACCCCTGGAGCACGGCCTTGAGCGCGGCCGGCCCGCAGTCCATGAGCGACGTCTGCAGCACCTCGGGGACGAGGAACGCGCGCTTCATCGCGGGCCTCCCGGCGCCACGGCGCGCAGCAGCAGCGTCCAGGGGGACACGCGCTCGACCTCGACCTCGGTCGTCCCCGGCATGCCGTGCTGCACCGGGATCGACGCCGCGCTGTCCGGCCGCACGGCGAGCTCGACGCGGATCGCGCCGTCGAACGGCTCGCTCGCCACGTGGGAGACCTCCCCCTCGAGCATGCCGAACTGCGTCCACGCGAACCCGTCGAGGCGCATGCGCGCCCTCTGGCCGGGGACGACGCGCCCGACAGCGTCGGACGGCGCGAAGAGCGCCACGGCGTGCACGTCCTCGCCCGGGACGACGGTCGCCACGACGTCGCCCGCCTGGAGGACGTCGCCCACCTGGAGCGCGGCGATGTTCCCGAGCTTGCCCGCGATGGGCGCGCGGATCGTGCGCCGCTCGATCTGCGCGAGCGCCGTGTGCACCGCCGCCTCGGCCGCCCGCTGCTCGGCCGCGAGGTCGCCCAGCGATCGCTCGAGCTCGGCGAGGTGCGCCGCCGCCTGCCGCTCGTCGTGGCGCCGCGCCACCGAGAGCCGGTGGAGATCGGCGCGCGCCCCCTCGGCCTTGAGCAGCTCGTCGGCGGCGCGGGTCCTCGCCTGGAGGTGATCGGCCGTCGAGGCGAGCTGCTCGCGGTGCAGCTTCTCGGAGATGGCGCGGAGCTCCTCGCCCTGCGCGGCCGAGAGGTCGCGCTGTCGCAGGTCGATCCTGGCCCGGGCGATCGACGCCTCGGAGAGCTTCCCCTGCCACGCGCGCACCTCCTCCTCGACCGCGATCTGTCGCCGCAGCGCCTCGATCTTCGGCGCGAGCACGGCCACCCTGGTGCGCTCCTCCTCGAGGCGCTTCTCCTCGACCGCGGCGTCCAGCTCGACGAGCACCTCGCCCTGCTCGACGCGGCGCCCGAGCTCCACCCGCACGACCGACACGCGCCCGGGCTCGGCGGCGGCCACGCGGTGGGCCATCCGGCTGACCTCCAGGCGCGCCTTCGCCGTCGTGGCGTAGACCGACACGCGCGCCGCGTGCATCCAGCCCGCCCAGGCGCCGAGCACGGCGAGGATCACGGCGAGGCGGATCCAGGTCCTCGGCCCGCGCTCGATCTCGAGCGACCGCATGGTGCGGAGGAACGGCGAGGCCACGTCAGCACTCCTCCAGCGCGGCCTTCTTGCGGGGCCGCGCGATGCCGTACGCGTTGAGCTTGTTGGTGAGGGTGCGCCGCGACACGCCGAGCAGCTCCGCGGCGCGCGTCTGGTTCTGGCGGGTCCTGTCGAGCGCGGCGAGGATGCGGTCCCGCTCGAACGAGCGCACGTCGCCCCGGATCCCGGCGTCGGCCTGCGCGCGCGGCGCGACAAGCATCAGGTGGTCCGCCTGGATGGGACCCCCCTTGGCCATGACCACCGCGCGCTCGATCACGTGGCGCAGCTCCCGGATGTTCCCCGGCCACGGGTGCGCGAGGAGCGCGGAGGTCGCCGCGGGCGTGAGCCGCGGCGCCGGGCGCTCGAGCCTGCGCGACAGGCGCGCCGCGAACAGCTCCGCGAGCGGGAGGATCTCGCACGTGCGGGCCCGGAGCGGCGGGATCCGCAGCGTGACCGCGTTGAGGCGGAAGTAGAGGTCCTGCCGGAACTCTCCCTCGGCCACCATCTGCTCGAGATCGCGGTGGGTCGCCGCGATCACGCGCACGTCCACGCGCCGCGGGCGCGTGCTCCCCACGCGGACGATCTCGCCGTACTCCAGCGTGCGGAGCAGCTTCGCCTGCGTGCGCGGGGACAGCTCCCCGACCTCGTCGAGGAACAGGGTGCCCTCGTGGGCGGCCTCGAACAGCCCTTCGCGGGGCGCCACCGCCCCGGTGAACGCGCCGCGCTCGTGCCCGAAGAGCTCGCTCTCGACGAGCGTCTCCGAGAGGCTCGCGCAGTTGACCTTCACGAAGCGATCGCGCGCGTGCCGCGACATGCCGGCGATCCACTCCCCCACGACCTCTTTCCCCGTCCCCGTCTCGCCGAGGATCAGGACCGGCAGCGGCGTCGGGGCCACGGTCTCGAGCGCGTCGCGGAGGCGACGCATCTCCGGATCGAGCGCGAGAAACCCGCTATGACAGTCATCCATCATGAACGCTCTCCATCACGACGAAGGCGCGTGATTCAGGTCATGTTCCGTCGCGGCCAGCGCCGTACGACAGCGTCTCTCCAGGGCACGACGGAACTCTCAGAACTCGATCTCTCTTCATCATCCGCTGACAGGCCACGCATGGATTCGACGGGAGGCGCCCGCCTCGACGGATCGCGCGCAGTCGACCGCCGTCCGGGCGACCCCGCTCGTGCCCCCGCGAGCGCCGCCGGCCCTCATCCGTTGCTGCGAAGTGCCTTGTGCGCCGTCGCGCGTGGCGCGCGCGGCGTTCGAGCCTCGCGGCCGTGGCCGAGGGCAGGAGCGATCAACGATCAACGATCTCAAGCAAGTCGGTGGCCAACGCCTCGGCCCGCTGGCGCGCGCTGGGCCCGGGGGAGCCCGTGGGCGCGTCGGGTCGGGGCCGTGTGACGGATCATGCAGGACCTGCGCAACCTGTCGCAAAGCCGCGCGACCCGCGCTGCTCCGGAGAGCGTCGCTCCGTCGCGGCCCGGCGGCGGTCGCGCCGGCGCTCCGGCGCCGTGGGGTCGCGCGGCGCACCGCCGCCGAGGTGAGCGTGGCTCGCGTGGGATGTCCCCGGCGGCGGCCGCGCGTCGCTGGTCATCGAGGGGCCTGGAGGCTCGAGCCTCCACCTGATGGCGGCGGCCTCCACCTGACGGCGGCGGCCACCATCACCCGGGGCAGCGGGGCGCCGGGATCAGGTGCTGCGGCGCGGGGCGCCGGGGATCAGGTGCTGCGGCGCGCGTCGCCGTTCATGCTCATCGCATGACGCCGAGGGCGGCCTCGATCTGATGGCGGAGGATGACGCCGTGGTCGTCGACCGAGTAATCGTCTGCTTCGAGCCGGAACGTGCGGCTCGCCGTGACGTCCGCGCGGCCGCTGAAGCGGTACGGGATGACCGGAGAGGAGAACGACTCGCGCAGGAGCTGGAAACCCAGGTCGACGGGGATGCTGACCGGGACGCGGACCTGGGTCGTGCGGTCGGAGGGGAGCCAGACGCCGTCGCCGTCGGCGCGGAAGTCGACGGGCATCGTGTAGCGGCCGGCGAGCATGACCTGACCGCGGACGGCGCGCACAGCGACGTCGTACGAGTTCGGGTTGTGGACGTTGACGACCACGGTCATGAGGACGCCGAGGCTCGGCGGGAAGCCGATGCGGATCCCGGTGATCTCGGCGTGGTCGAGCTGCATCGTCGGCTTGCTGACGCAGGCGGGGCCGGCGATGGCTGTCAGCGCGACGAGCGCGAGCGCGGGCAGGCAGCGCAGGGGGGTGGTCTTCCGGGGGCTCGGCACGGCGAGAGCTTACCCGCGCCCGGCCGCCCCGTCACCTCGCAGCGCCGCGGCGGCGGGCGGGGCGCTCCCAGAAGCCGGCCGCGCTGGTGGGCCCGCGTTGCGCTGGAGGGTCGTCACGAGGCGCTCGCACCGCGCGTCGGGCTACCGCCGGGCGGACGTGGCGGAAGAGGAATGAGAAGAGAGCGCGTCGTGCACCGCCTCGCTCGTCCCGGTGCCGACGAGCCGGGTCCACGTTGTGAGCGTCGGCAGGTCGCGCATGGCCTCCACGGCGGAGCGCAGCGCCGGCGGCATGGGGCCGAACCGGGCCTCGTACAGCGCGATCGTCGCCTGCGCCATCCCCTGCTTGCGTCCCTGATCGATGAGCTGCTCGATGAGCTCCTGCGTGGTCAGCCGCTCTCGGCTGGACGCGCGCGCCCGGTCGGAATCGTCCAGCACTTCTGCATGTTGCTTCTTCCCGGTGACCTGCGCGTCGGTCGGGACCTCGCCGGCCGTCGTGGGCTCCCGTTGAGCGATGTCCTCTGGCGGTTGTCCGGATCGGTTTCGCATGGTGGGAAAGCTGGCACGCGGTGCGGACGAGACCAACCAAAGATGGACGCTCCGGCCGCACGGCGGACACCGGAAGGAGCGCTGACGCGCGCTCAGGTCGATGCGTTTGGAATTCGCTCATTGCCGCCGCCGAGCGCCGGAGCGCACCATGGCCAGACGTCTGGCCACGCACAGCCAGACGTCTGGCCACGCGCGGCAACGCGGCGCCGGCAGCGCCGATCGAGCGCGGGTCAGTCGATGATCAGGACGAGCGCCCGACGCCAGTGCCGGCGGTGATGGCATCGTGCACCTCCTCGCGTGTCCCGGTGCCGGCCAGGAGGTGCCATTTCTCGAGCGTCGGCAGGTCGCGAATGCCCTCGACGGCGGAGCGCAGCGCCGGCGGCATCGGGCCGAACCGAGCCTCGTACAGCGTGATGGTGGCCCGGGCCATCCCCTGCGTGCGTCCCTGCTCGATGAACTGCTCGACGAGCTCCTGCGTGGTCATCACGATCTCCTCTTCCTCCGGTGTCGCCGGCCCGACCTCGGCGATCGCCGCCCGGAAGCGTAGCAGAGGCCCGAGCGCGATGGCGCGCTCCGGCGCATCCAGCGGCAGCCGCCGGAAATCCTCGATCGCTTCTCGCAGCACGCGCCCTCCGCCCACCAGCCGGATCAGGAGGGTCGAGCGCTCGCGCGGCAGCTCGCTCAGCACGATCAGCGCCGTTCGCAGCAGACCGGGGCCCTCGTACACGCCCGCGGGCCAGCCGGCCATCCGCGCGCTGCACAGGCCGCCGAGCACGGCCGCCGGGCGGCCGGTCGACAGCATCCACAGGAACGGGGCCTCCGCCGCGCGATCCCGGGCCGCGCGGCCTCGCCACACGGCCAGGTGCTTCTCCACGCACGCGCGCGCCTCCTCCGCGCTCGGCGTGTCGCTGTACGCCTCGATGGTGCACGCCGTCTCCGCGAGGCGGCCGAGCAGCCCGAGACGCTCCCGCTCTGACGCGCGCGCCGGGTCGGGCTCGTACCACACGTCCGCGAGTTGCGTCTCCCCGGCGACCTCCGCGTTGGTCACGACCTTGCCAGTCGTCGTGAGCCCCTCTTGAGCGACGTCCTTTGCCAGCCGATCGAATCGGTTTCGCATGGCGGGCGAAGACTGGCATGCACTGCGAACGAGAGAAAGAAAACAACACACTTCGACCGCGCCACGGACACCGAATCATCGATTACGCGCGCTCGACCTGACTCGTTTAAAATTCGACACATCGTCTGCCGCCGTCGCCTGATGTGCCGTGGCCAGACGTCTGGCCACGCACAGCCAGACGTCTGGCCGTGCTGCACGTTGGGTTCGAGTGCTGCACTTCGACTCCGGAGCTCGCCTGACGGGCCAAGCTCGGCCGAAGAAGCGCAGCCCGCGCCGGAGGCAACCATCGGCCTGCGTGGCCGAGCGGGCTCGGGGAGAGCGTTACGATGACCTGTCTCGCCTTCATCCACCGAGCGACGGCCCTGGTCCTTCCGTTCGAGGTGCGCGGTCGCTTCGAGCACGGAGCCAGGCCTGCGGAGGCGAGGCCTGCGGAGGTGGGGTGCGGAGCACGTGCCCCCTCGCCAGGCGACGGCAGAGCTCGTCCGGCGTGCGACGCGGAGCTGAGCCGTCGCGACGGGGACCGGCCATCTTAGAAGTCACCGCGATGTCCGCGCACCTCCGCGTCGTCCGAAAGCCCCGCTCGCCGGATCCCCCTGGCGACGCGCAGCCCACCTCGTCCGAGGTCCTGCGCGGCCTGCACGCCCGGAATCCCGCGGCGGAGCGCCGCCTGCTCGACACTTACGCGGGCCTCGTCGAGCGGATGCTGTTTCGCCTCCTGGGCGACATCCGGCCCCTGGAGGATCTCGTGCAGGACGTGTTCGCCCGGGTGTTCTCCCGCATCGACGACGTGCGCGAGCCCGCGGCGCTGAAGCCGTTCATCACAAGCGTCACCGTGTTCGTCGCGCGCGAGGCGCTCCGCAAGAAGCGGCGGCACCGGTGGCTCGCGTTCTTCGCGAGCGACGATCTGCCGGAGATCTCGGCCAGCGTCGATCCGGAGGCCCGGCAGGGCGTGCGCGCCTTCTACCGCGCCCTGGAGACGCTCGATCCCGACGAGCGGCTGGCCTTCACGCTGCGGATCGTCGAGGGCCAGGAGCTCGCCGCGGTGGCCGCCGCTTGCGACGTGTCGGTGGCGACCGTCAAGCGCCGGATCCACCGCGCGGAGATCGCGTTCGTCGAGCGCTGCAAGAAGGATGAAGTGCTTGCCTCCTGGCTCGCGGAGGGCGACCGATGGACGTGAGGACCAAGGACATCGCGGCCCTGGGGCGCCGGGTCGCCGCGCACCAGGATGCCGAGCTCGAGCGGCTGGCGCGGCCCTCGGCGGCGGATCGGCTCCAGGCGATCTACCGCAAAGAGGCCGCGCTCTCGCTGCGCGCCACGGCGGCTCCCTCCCGGCGGCGGCTCGGCTTCGCGCTCGCGGCGGCGTGCGTCGCCGCCTCCGCCCTCTTCTTCGCGCTGTCCGGGCCGGGAACTCCGCTGACGTACCGGGTCGACGGGGCGCCGGGCGCCGTGGGCCGGTGGGTGGCCGCGGACAACGCGAAGGTCGGCCTCGACTTCTCGGACGGGTCGCGCGTGGACCTCGCGCCGGGGACGCGCGCCCGCGTGACCGAGGTCGGCCCGCTCGGCGCAGGGGTCCTCCTGGAGCGCGGATCGCTGCACGTGCGCGTCGTGCATCGCGACGACGCCCGGTGGGTGGTGGCGGGAGGGCCGTTCGAGGTGCACGTGATCGGCACCGAGTTCGACGTCACGTGGGACACGGAGGCCGAGGAGCTCGCTGTCTCCATGAGCGCCGGCCGGGTGCGCGTCCTGGGCCCCTGCGTCGAGCCGCCCGGGCGCGCCGTCGCCGCCCCCGAGTCGCTACGGCTGACCTGCGTGGCCCCGCGCGCCGCCGCGCCGCAGGCGCCGGCGCCGGCCGTCGCTCCGACGGCAAGCCCGCACGCCCAGCCTCCCGCGCTCGTCCCGAGCGCGAGCGCCGGTCCGAGCGCGAGCGCCGGCGCGCCCGCGCCCGCTCCGCCGCCTTCGCCGCCGGCCCGCGCGGAGGCGCCCTCGGCCGTGGCGGCCCCCGCCGAGAGCTGGCGCTCGCTCCTCGCCGCAGGCAAGCTCGGCGAGGCGCTCGCGGACGTGGAGCTCCTGGGCGTCGACACGGTGCTCGAGCGCGCCGGCGGCGCGGAGCTGGTCGATCTCGGATCCGCGGCTCGGCTCTCGCGCAAGCCGAGCGTCGCTGCCCGGTTCTACGAGACGGCGCGCCATCGGTTTGCCGGGAGCGACGCCGCAGCCGTGGCGGCGTACCACCTCGGCCGCATGGCGTTCGACGGGCGCGGCGCCTGGGCGGAGGCCGAGCGCTGGTTCGCCGTGTACCTCGCGGAGAGGCCGCGCGGCGCGCTCGCGCCCGAGGCGCTCGGCCGGTCGATCGAGTGCGCGAGGAACCTGAAGCTCGACGCGCGCGCCCGCGAGCTCGCCGCGCGCTACCTCGCGGCCTACCCGAACGGCGCCCACGCCGGGCTCGCGGCGACGCTCGCCGGCGGGGCCGATTGAGCCTGTGCGCGCGGAGGTCACGGGGGTCGAGCCGGCGCCGACGGAGCTCGTGGGGAGCGCGCGCCGCCGCGAGCTCGATGGGCGGCGCGCTCGTCGCGTGCCTGGCGCTCGTGGCGCCGTGCGCCGCCGACGAGCGGTCGCCTGTCACCCTCGTCGCCGGCGCGCGCGGGGCGCTGGCGCACCGGCTCTCGCAGGAGCTCGAAGCGGCGGGCCTGCGGGTGCAGGTCGAGGCGAGCCCGACGGCGGTAGCCCCCGACGGGCTGCTCATCGTCGTCCCCGAAGGCGACGACGGGGCCATCGAGATCTGGTCGGCGTCGGGCGGGCGGGCGGACCTCGTCGCGAGCGTGGCGCCGGACGGCCCGCTCGATACCCGGGTGCTCCGCGCGGCAGAGCTGGTGCGAGCGCTCCGGTCGCCGGCCCGCGCCCCCGGCGACGCGCCGCCGGCGGCCGTCGCGCCGGCGCCGCTCCCGCCCGCACCCGTCGCGCCTCCGGCCGTGGCCTTGGGGCCTGGTGAGGCGTGGCGGAGCCTGCCGCTCGGCGCATGGGCGCCTCCCGCGCCCCCGTTCCCGGTGCCCGCTGCGCCCAGGGCCGCGCTCGTCGATGTGGGCGTCGCGATGGCCCTGGGATGGCAGACGCCTGGCGTGTCGCTGGCGCTCGACGCCTCGCTCCGGATCTGGCCCTCGGCCCGGGTCGGCATCGGGCTCCTTGCGGACCTGCCGATCGTCGGCCCGACGATCCAGGCACCGGAAGGCGAGGTCGGCTTTCGCTCCACGCTCCTCGGCGCCGAGCTCGTCCTCGCGCCCGTCGCGAGGACGGGCCGTCTCGGGCTCGTCCTCTCCCCTGGCCTGGGCCTCGCTCACGTGAGCGCGTCGGGCGAGGCGAGGCCGCCCTACGTCGACAGCGACGAGTCCACGTTCACCGCCCTCGTCTACGGGCGCGCCGAGGTGCGTCTCCGGCTCATCGACTCCCTCTTTCTCACGGCGGGCGCGCTCGGCGGCGCGGCGATCCCGCCTGTCGATGTCCGGTTCGTGGGACGGGTGACATCGACCTTCAGCCCGCTCGCGTCGTTCTCGCTCGGCGTCGTCGTCCAGCGGTGAGCCGCCGGCGCGGCAGGCGGCCATTCCTAGGAACAGGCGACGCGCGCTTCCTCGGCCGAGATCGGAGAGGGCTCCTTGAAACACCTCATCGTACCTGGATGCATCGTGCTCAACGTGCTTGTCGCGGCGTGCGACGGTATTCCGCTCGATCCCATTCGCGGCGACGACGCCGGCGGCGCGACGGGACAAGGCGGTGACGACGGCAGCGGCAGCGACAGCGCCGGCAGCGACAGCGCCGGCAGCGGCAGCGCCGGCAGTGCTGGCAGCGCCGGCAGCGGCGGCGGCAGCGCCGGCGGCAGCGCCGGCAGCGGCGGCGGCAGCGCGCCCGGCACGGGCGATCCTCTCTGGAGCCGGCACTTCGGCGCGAACGCAGGCGAACCCCAGCTCTCGAGAGGCCGCATCGCCGTGGACGGGGCGGGCCACGTCGTCCTCGCGATGGACGTCGCCCGTGGCGTCGACTTCGGCGGCGGTCCGCTCTCGATCCGGGGCAGCTCGGTCTTCGCCCTCGCGAAATTCGACGGCGAAGGAGCGCTCCTCTGGGACAAGCAAATCTCCGATTCCAGCTTCGTACACGACGTCGCAGTCAACCCTGCGGGGCTCATCGCCACGGCGGGATCGACTCGTGGAAGCAGCGTCGACTTCGGAGGCGGTCCGCTCGTGGGGCCAGAGGAGCGGTCGGACGCCTTCGTGGCCGTCTTCACGGCAGACGGAGATCACGTCTGGTCGGCGCGAATCGGCGCTGATTCCGATCAGTTTGCGGACCACATCGCCGTGGACGCAGCCGGCAACGTCGTGGTGGCAGGGTTCTTCCTGGACCAGATCAGCCTCTGCGGGGCTTCGCTGACCAGCGCCGGGCAGGCCGACTCCTACATCGCGAAGTTCGACCCTGCGGGGAATTGCCTCTGGAGCAAGCAATTCGGCCACACGGAGATCCACAACGTCGCCCTCGATGCGTCGGGCAGCGTCGTTCTTGCCGGCAGCTTCGGCGACTACTTCACCGAGACGATCGACCTCGGCGGCGGTCCGCTGATCAACGCGGGCGGCGAGGATATCCTCGTGGCGAAGCTCGACGCCGACGGAGGGCACCTCTGGAGCAAGCGGTTCGGCGACGCCGCTCTCCAGAGGGCGTACGGCGTCGCTGTCGACGGCTCTGGAGATATCGTCGTCAGCGGGACGTTCCAAGGGAGCGTGGATTTTGGCGGAGGTCCTCTGGTGAGCTCCGGAGGGTTCGGACCGCTCGAACCCGGCTCTGTCACGTGGGGCGGCAACGCCTTCGTGACCAAGCTGAACCCCGAAGGTGAGCTCCTCTGGGCCAAGCGCCTCGGGCAGGACGGGCCACAGACGGCGCTGGACGTCGCGACGACCGCGGGCGGCGAGATCGCCATCACCGGCTTGATGTACGGCGACGTCGACTTCGGCACCGGCCTGATGGACTGCACTTATGGCGACGCCTTCGTCGCGAAGATCGACGCGACGGGCGCCGTGCGCTGGGTGAGGCACAGCGGCGACAGGGGGCACCAGTACGGCCATTCCACGGCCATGGACGGGGCGGGCAACGTGTTCGTCGCCGGGCCGTTCGTCGGGACGATCAACTTTGGCGCGGGGCCGCTCGTGAATCGCCGGTCCGCCAGGGATGTTTTCCTCGCGAAGTTCGGCCCCTGAGGCCGCGGGCGGCGGTCTGCGCGATGCCCCTCACCGCAGGCAGGAGCCGAGCCATCGCGTGGCGTTCTGTCCGAGGACGGGGCCCAGGAGCTCGGGGGGCAGGTGAAGGCCTTGATAGGTGCCGAGGGTGCGAGCCGACTGATCGGCGGTTTGACGAAAGAAACGAAAATGATCCTCTTTCAAGAGACCCATGTTCGACTCCACCTGCAGGTCCCACATCTCCGTCGACGTCGGGTTCAGCCCGCTCGTCACGAGATCGGTCCCGAACAGGAAGCGCTCGGGCCAGCGGGAGAACAGCCTGAGGAGCTGGGCGCGCTCGCGCTCGAGGTGCGCGAACCCCTCGGCCGCCGGGCCGGAAGAGCCGTGGCTCGTATCGACGAGGAGGCCCGGAAACGCCTGCATCAGGGACTCCACGCGGGTGAGGTCGGTGCGGCTACCGCAGAGATGGGCGCACACGACCCGCAGGTCGGGGAAGGCGCGCAGGACCGCCTCGAGCTCGCTCCGGTAGCGGACTGTGTTGGCATGAAGGAGAACCGGAAGCGCCTTCTCCGCGAGCGCCTGCCATGTCGCCTGGTGCGAGGGGTCGTCGAGGGGACGCTCGTGGAAGAGGTTGTGCCCCTGGTAGAGCTTCACGCCGCAGGCGCCCCGGCGGCGGAGGTCGGCGAGGTACGCGGGGTCGTCGTTGCCCAGATCCAGGGTGACGAACGGGATGAGCTTTCCTGGGTGGGCCGCAGCGGCATCGAGGACGATCTCGTTTCCCGTGCGGTAGCCGGCGAGCCCGGATCCACCGCGGCCGCTGGTCAGGTCCGGGCTGGCCAGGATGACGGCGCGATCGATGTGATGTTTCGTCATGTGAGCGAGCAAGGGTGCCACTGCGTCGGCCTGCGTCAGGTGCACATGGATATCGATGACCTCCTGACGGGCGGGCGGCGCCGACGACGAACGGCACCCCAGGACGGCGGCGAACACAGCCCCCCACGCGACGCCGCGGAGGCGAGCCCCGCGATCGGAGTGAGGGACCATTGAACGAGGACGACGCGGACGGCGGCAACGACGAGGGCGGCGAGAGCACATTGATCGATGCGTATCCATCGCCGGCAAGGATACGTCGCTGTCGCGCTGGTGCCATGAGAAAAAGGAGGGAGCGTGAGAAATGATATGATCTGACATGTCGATTTCGTTCATGGTTCGCGCGATGCTCGATGCGTGCGCTTCGAGGGCGAGCTCTTGCCCTGAAGTCGTTGTTCACCTGTACCCAGTGGAGTTCTGTATGTCCCTCATCCGTGGCTCGATTCGTCTCATGAGTTTCGCTGCGCTGTGCACCCCGTTGCTTGGAACGACGTCCTGCTTGCGATGGTCGGACGACGGCGCAGGCCTCGGTGGTGGAGGCGCCGGTAGCGGCGGCAGCAGCAGCACAAGCGGCAGCGGCGGCAGCAGCAGCACAAGCAGCACCAGCACCAGCGGCAGCGGCGGCAGCAGCAGCACAAGCGGCAGCGGCGGCGACAGCAGCACCAGCAGCGGCGACAGCAGCAGCAGCGGCGATAGCTGCAGCAGCGGCGGCGGCGGCAGCGGCGGCAGCGGCGGCAGCGGCGGTAGCAGCAGCGGCGGCGGCAGCAGCACCGGTGGGGACGGTGGAGGCGGCGGCGACACCGGGAGCGGCGGAGCGTCGCATTGTGAAGACGACGCCTACGAGGGGAATGACGAGCCCACCTCGGCGGCGCCGCTCGCGTATACGGCAGGTGGTGCCGGCTCTTTCGACGCGTGGTTCTCGAGGATCGATTTTGTCCTCTGTCAAGGCAATGAGGATTGGTACCTGCTCGATACATCTCTCGGGTACGAAGAGTTTTACTGGAGGCTTCGCGTCCTGGCCGCCGGGGCAGAGCTGTGCGGCGCAGCTTGTGAGCAGTACACTCCGCCATCCCGTCCAGAGAACACGGTGTTCGTGGAGGTCTACAGCGCGGCGACGATGGACCTCGTCGGAGCTGGGCAGAGCGACAATGGGCGGGTGTGGCTCGACGGCGACGGGCTGGATTCCGCGAACGACCTTCTCCTCCGTATCTATGGGCCGCCCGAGGCGACCTACCCGTACGACATCACGTTCATCGCCAAGTCCTATGAAGGGGAGGACGAGTGCGAGTGCTGAGCGCCGCCTGGCCCGAGCGGCCGCGGTAACGTGGCTCGATCGAGCGCGCCCACGAGCTCGCCGCGCAGGCGTCCGCCGCGCCCTGGCTCGGCGGCGAGCCGCGCGCGGCGACCCGGGCGCCGCGCCTGCCGGTCACGCCTCGGCGCGGCGGAAACGGACCCGGCGCAGGCCGTCCTGGGAGATCTGCTCCACGACGACCTCGTCGCCCGACGCGATCCACTGCACGACGCCCCCGTCGTCCGAGAGCGCGATAGCGCCCGTCGGCTCACCGTCGTCCCACCGCTCGTACGGGACGCCGGCGGGCATCTCGGGCGCCGGCGCGCCGCTGCGCTCCTCGCCGTGCGCCCCGCCAACACGCACGCTCAGGCCGACGTCGGGGAAGCCCTGGCGCACGGCCGCGACGAGCGCGCAAACGCTCGCGATGTCGCTCGCCACCGCGGTGCACGGCGCCACGCTCATCTCCGCGAACGCGGGCGGCGACCAGATCGCGAGATCGCCTCTCTGGAACACCGCCTGACAGCCGTCGCTGAGCTCGTCCACGTTCCGTGCGCCCATCGCCGCGGCGAGCTCGGCCGCGACATCGACAGTCATCTCCACGGCCATGCGACCGGGCCAGTCGAAGGCACACACCGGGTACTCCTGCCCGATCGCGAACCGCTCGAAGAGGCGCCGCGCGTCCTCGGCCAGGACGAACGGCTCGACCACCCCGTCGTCGACGACGACCCGACCGCGCGCATCCATCCAGTACGTCCCGTGCGGGAAGTCGCCCATCGCCGCGCGACCCTTCCGCGGGCGCGCGCCTCTCTCGATCTGGAGCCCGATCCCGAACCAGAGCGCCTCTCCCTCGGCCGAGGGAACGCAGAGGCCGCCGAAGGCCTCCTCGAACCGCAGCAGCGCTCCCACGTCCGTCAGCCCCAGCCGCGCTAGCTGCTCGCGGAGGGCCTCCGGCGCCGTCGCGCGGCCGGGATCGCGCGCGGCGCCGCGCTGCCCGAGCCACGCCGTCGCCCGCGGCGACAGGACGCCCGCCAGCGACTCCGCCGCCCCGCCGCCTTCCTTTCCGCTGCTCACACCCATCCTCCTTCGCTCGACCCGCCGTCAGAGAGCCCCTGGAGCGCCGGCGCGGCCGCGGCCATCGCGCGACGGTCCCCGTCGAGGCGCCCCGCGCTCACCCGCCCGCCCCTCCGCCCGGCCGCACCGCCCGTCCGCGTCACCGGCGCGACCCCCGCGGGCGCCAGTTCGGCGGCGGCCGGACGGCCATGTTGCCGGGCGCGTTCGGGTTCTGCATCGCCTCCACGGCGGTGCGCTGCGGGTTGCCCGCGGCCACGCCGTCCCTGTAGCGCTGGCTCGGCTCGTCGATCCCGGGGGTGACGCGGTTCACGAGATCGACAGGCGGCTCGCCCTCGGGGCGCCCCTGGTTGGCCTGGTTCTGGAGGTTGCGCATCAGCACCCCGCAGTTGGGGCACGCATTGCGCGCTCCACCATCGTCCTGCGTCGACTCTATCGAATCGATCCCCCGCAGCGCGGCCCGCAGGTGGTTGTTGTTCGGATCGTTCGCGGACCCGCACGTCCCCCTCGGGAGCTCATTTCGATCCTCGTAGTCGAACAGGTGCTGGCTGAGCGCGGCGGGCTCGGAGCAGTTCGCCGGATGGCGCGTCGCCTGCGGGAACTCCCAGTTCGTCGTCCCGTTCGGCGACTGCACCTGGACCTGGTTGGCCATGTTGTTCCAGACCGTCGGGTGCACCTCGGCGGGGTTGTCCCGATCGCGCCCCGCCGCGCTCCGGCCCGACGCGCCGGAAGGCCGGATGGTCGTCGTCATCGGCTGGAGCCCGTCGAGATCGACGACGTTCGGCGGCGAGTTCTCCGCATACCCGTACAGCCGTGGGCTGCGCGAGATCTCGATGGGATCCGCGCTGATGTACGCGCCGATCTCGGGATCGTAATAGCGAAAGCGGTTGTAGTAGAGCCCCGTCTCGCCGTCCGCGTACTGCCCCGGGAAGCGCAGCGGCGTCGCGCCCGCGCCGCCGCCCTCGAGCGCGCCGAACGCGCGATGTCGCTGCGCGGCCTCGATCGCGCCCGAGCCGGAGATCACGAGCTCGGGAAAGCCGTTCGGCGCGTGGACGTAGAACCGCCGCCTGCCCGACGCGTCGATCTCGCCGAGGGGCACCGGGCTGCCGTCGAGGAAGCAGTACGTGCGCACCTCCGCGCCGGGCGCTTCCCCCGCCGGCGCCCCGCGCGTCAGCTCATGGAGGATCTGCTCGCCGTCCCACACGAACTGCACCCGACGCGCGCTCCCGTCGCCGGCGCGCACGCGCTTCTCGACACGCCTGTACAGCGCGTCGTAGTCGAACTCGGTGACCTGACCGGCGGGATCGCGCACCGATCTCAGGAGACCACGGGCATCGTAAGCGTACGTCCACCGCCCGCCTCCAGGCACGTCCTTCGCGACGAGCCGGCCGCCGCTGTCGTGGTGGTACGACTGGCCTCCGAGCCGGACCGTCCTCCCGCCGGGGCCGTGCTCGTGCTCCTCGCTGCCCAGCCGGAGATTCCCCGCGGCGTCGTATCGAAACAGCTCGCCCGCGGCCTCCGCAGGCAGCCGCGCCACGAGCTGGCCCACCGGGTCGTACTGATACCGCGTGACGCCGAGCAGGGCATCGGTCTCCTGCTCCAGAAGGCCCACGGGCGACCAGGCATACGACACATCGGACACGACACCGCGCGGCAGGCGGCCCACCCACTGCGGCTCTCCCTGCGGCGCGACGGCCGCGGCGGCGGCCTCGGCCTCGGTCACCGTGCGCCGCGCGAGGCGGCCCAGCCCGTCGTACGCGTAGGCGACGCGCCCGCCGCCCGGGAGCACGACCTGCTGCTCGCGGCGCAGCGCGTCCCGGAAGATGTCGAGCGCCTCGTTGCCCCAGTCGACGCGCACGACGTCGCTCATCGCGTCCCGGGTCAGCCGCTCGAGATACCCGAGCGACGTCGACCGCTCGACGCGCTTGCCCATCACGTCGTGCTTGCTCCTGATCTCGTACGTCTCGCCACCGATGGCGAGGACCTCGTGGACCAGGCACCCCCGCGCGTCGTAGGTGCGCCTGCACTCGCTGCTGGCGTTGCGCGCGACGGCCAGCCTGCCCGCCAGGTCGTATTCGAACTCGTCGGCTGTGTCGTCGGCATACACGCGCCGCACGAGCTGGCCAGCGGCGTCGTATTCGTACTCCACGCTGTCGCCGCTCGAGCTCCGCCAGGAGATCAGCCGGCCGCAGAGATCCCGCCGCAGCGCGTGGACGCGGCCGTCGAGCGTCTCCTCCTCCACGACATGACCTGCGCCGTTCCGCCGGTACCGGTGGACGCGCCCCTCCTCGTTGATGAGCTCGAGGAAGCGCCCCTCCCTGTCGTACCGGTAGCCGATCCGCGTCCCGTCGGGCCGCTCCACCTCGCAGAGCGCGTTGATGCCGCCCCATGTCAGCTTCCCCGTGCGCCCCGCCGCGTCCGTGATCCTGACGAGCCGCTTCCGGCCGTCGTGATCGTAGCTGGTCCTGGCGCCGGTGGGGTCCTCCAGGAACCGGAGCAATCCGCGCGCGTCGTATGCATACCGGGTCATCCCGCCGGCCGCGTTGGTCATGGCGACGGGGCGGCCCAGGTCGTCGTAGGCGATGCGCTTCGTGGCCCCGCTCGGCTCGGTGACGGCTGTGCAGTTGCCGTGCGCGTCGTACTCGAACGCCGTCGCGCCGCCGTTCGGCAGGACGGCGCGCCGGACGAGGCCGCGTTCATCGTAGTCGTAGCCGACAACGAGCCCGAGACGATCGGAGATGAAGGTGACGTTGCCCCGCGCGTCGCGCTCGAACCTGATCTCCTGGCCGTCGGGTCGGACCCTCGCTGTCACGGCGCCCAGCGCGTCGTAGGCGTACTCGGTGCGCCGGTTGAGCGGATCGATCACGGCCTTCGCCCTGCCGGCCTCGTCGCGCTCGACGCGCGTGACAGCGCCGAGGGGATCCGTGTACGAGACCCAGTTTCCGAGCTCGTCGTACTCGTGGGACAG
Source organism: Sorangium sp. So ce176 (assembly GCF_051519835.1). Classification (NCBI taxonomy): domain Bacteria; kingdom Pseudomonadati; phylum Myxococcota; order Polyangiales; family Polyangiaceae; genus Sorangium; species Sorangium sp. So ce176. Next base: position 3,422,132 of record NZ_CP150371.1, on the reverse strand, counting down.
CACGCCTGGTCCCCACGCGACCTTCTCCGCCTGTCCGTTGGCGTTGCCGATGACGCGCTTGAGCTGGGACGCGTCGGTGACCTCGGTATACCCGTCGTCCAGGTACGCGAGCCGGGTATGAAAGAGGCCTTTCGCCTCGGTCTTCCCGTCCGCCAGCACCTCGGGGAGGCCGTCGGCGAGGCTCGGGTCGCGCCCCTGGCCGCGCGCTCCCCACGTCTCGACGCAGCGCCCCTGTCGGTCATAGCGGTGGTGGACGATCAGCCCGTCGGGCAGGTGCTGCTCGACGAGCAGGTGCTCGCTGTAGACGAACCGCGTCGCGTTGCCCTCGGCGTCGACGACGGCGACGAGATCGCCGGCAGCGTCGTACTCGTATCGGTGGAACGCGTGCCATCCGTTCGGGGCCGTGGAGGTCTTGACCTCGAACCGCGCGATACGCCTCGACGCGTCGCGCACGCAGCGGACGACGCGGCCGGCGGAGTCCGTGACGGTGAGGAGGTCCGGGCCGTCGTACGCGAGCCGGATCTCGTTGCCGTTGCGGTCGACCATCGCGCTCAGCCGGTACACGTCGTCGAGGGCGTCCTGCTCGTGGAAGAGCAGGGTCACGCCGCTCTCGAGGGACAGCGCGAACCCCGAACGCGCGGCGCGCAGCGACACGCCGCCGAAGAGCCGGCGCGACTCGCCGACGGCCGGGAGGGGCGCCTCGAGGACGGTGCCATCGTCCTGGAGGATGTCGACGCGCCGGCGGGATGGGATGATCATCCATGCGAGGGAGTGCGACCAGCCGAAGCCGAGCCCCACATCGCGCTCGCGGGCGGTCGAGGAGTACTGGCGTTGCAGCACGAGGGGCAGCGGGCCTGGCAGACCGAGATCGACGGCGGGCACGGTGAAGACGCGCCCCGTCACGACGTCGACGGGATCGCCGGCGGACGTGCCGCCGCTCCCGCCGTGGCGTGGATTCGTGCAGGCGGCGGCGCCCGTGCCCTGCCCGCACGCATTGCCGCCCTTCCCTCCCCCGTCGGCGTTCTGGCCGCCGTTGTTGCCCCCGGCGCCCTGCCCGTCGCCGTTTCCGTTGCCCCCGCGCCCGCCCTTCCCTCCGCCGGCGCCGCCGCCTCCCATCACGAAGACGCCCGGGTTCATGCCGGGAATGGCGGGGATGTTCGGCACCGGTGCTGTTCGAGCCATGGCGGGGATCTTTCCCGCGCGCGGGGCGCGAAGCAAGGGGCGGATGTGTGGGGTGGATCGTTGGAGTCGCGCGTCCGCAGGGGCGGGCCGCGGCGCGCGCGCGTCGCGCCGCGCGGTCGTGGCCAGACGTCTGGCTGCGCATGGCCAGACGTCTGGTAATGGTCAAAATTGACCAACCGGACAGCAGCCGCCTTGATGCTAAATCCGAAGCATGCTCCGTGCTCGATCGTGGGCAGTTGTCTAGCGACGGCAGCCGACCTCAACGCCCGGAAGCCGTGGGTGGGCACACCGCGATCCATGACACGGATGTCATACCGGACGCCGCCTGGCTTCGCACGACCGGCGCGGGCCGCCCGACTGCCATACGGGGCGCCGTACAGTGCGAGCGTACGCGATCGCGTAGATTTGGCACGACCCGTGCCCGAGGTCCGCCTACTTGGGCTCGCTCGATGCAGGATGCGCAAGCGGAGCTGGAAGTTTGATACGCCGTGGCGTATATGCAGTCGTAGATACCAGTCAAGAGGTGGATCATGGACGGTGGCACAAGAACAGCGGGCGCAAGGCGCCGACGTAGCAGCGCGCCGGTCGCAGCGCCTGCGTCCATCGAGAACGACCCGGTGTGGCATGCCATCATGAACGCGCCCATCGACGATGAGCCTGACACCGAGGAAGAACTCGCGGCGATGGCGGCCGGCATCAGCGGCCAGTGCAAGTCGCACGCTGAAGTAGTCGCGAAGCTTGAAGCTCTCCATCGCCGATGACGTGGTCGGTTATCTGGACCCCGCAGGGCGATGCCTCGCTCATGGAGGCCGACTGGCCAGAGTCCGGAGACGTCTCAGCCGCGGTTATGAGGTTTGCCGCAACCGGCGAAGGCGACTACTACACACGCTCAACAGATAACCTTGTCACCGGTCGTTTACGTGTCGGACGGTACCGAGTCAGGCTTACGTTCGATAAAAAAGACCGCGTGATGTACGTGTGGCGCGTCTACCGGGCGACAAACCTAAACGAAGACTAGCCATCGCCGAACAAGCCCAGTTGCGCCATCCGCATCGGTCCTGGCGAGCTTGACGAGATGCACGTCCGCGAAGCCGAACCCGGAGCGAGGCGCGCCCCACCCGCGCGCCCGCATGTCCTACCTGTCGACATCCAAGCCGCGCGCCCGAAGCGCCACCGCCACGCGTACCGGTATGTCCGTTGCCGCTCGTGAGTCACGACGCGAAAGGGCCATAAACAGGATGTAACCGCGCACGAGGGCTAGGACAGCGAGTGTCCTATCTGCACCGAAACGCCGAGAAACGTAGGCGTTTTGCGCTATATTGCAGGGCACTTAGCAAAGCGCCCTGTCCCCGGCTGGACCCCGGAGACAGGGCTGCGAAACATCCGGCGGTGGCCCGCCGAACGCGCATCGCACCGCGAGCATGGGCCGACGCCGGAGGGAAGGCAAGGCCCTGCATGGCACACGTGCTGCCGATGGCGAAGCGCATCGACGTCGTGGCTCATCTTGTCGAGGGAGCGGGCATCCGGCCCACGTCGCGCCTGACGGAGGTGAGCAAGCCCGCGATCCTGTCGCTGCTGCTCCGCGTGGGCGAGGGCTGCGAGCGGCTGCACAACCGCCTGGTGCGCGACGTCGACTGCCGCACGGTGCAGGTCGACGAAATCTGGAGCTACGTCCAGAAGAAGCAGGCGCGCGTGAAGCCGGGCGACTCGCCCGAGGTCGGCGAGGCGTACGTGTTCGTGGGGATGGCGAGCGCGTCGAAGCTCATCATCAGCTACCGAGTGGGGAAGCGCGACGAGGAGAACACCACCGCCTTCATCAAGGACCTGCGTGCCCGGCTGGTGACCGTCCCGCAGCTCTACAGCGACGGGTGGGCGCCGTACGTCGCGGCGGTGGGCGAGTCGTTCGCGGGCGGCGTCGACTACGCCCAAGTCGTGAAGAACTACTCGCGAAAGGCGCGCCGCGACGACGATCACCGCTACGAGCCCCCGCGGGACCCCTTCATCACCCGCACGCCCGTCTTCGGGGTGCCCGACATGAAGCGCGCCAGCACGAGCCACGTCGAGCGGCAGAACCTGACGATCCGCATGCACATCCGCCGGTTCACCCGGCTCTGCAACGGCTTCAGCAAGCGCCTGCCGCACCACAAGGCGGCCGTCGCGCTGCACATGGCGTTCTACAACTTCTGCCGCCCGCACGAGGCCCTGCGCGTCACGCCCGCCATGGAGGCCGGGCTGGCCGATCGCGTCTGGAGCATCGAGGAGTTAGTCGCGACGGCGCTCGCCGAGGCGCCCACGGAGCCGCCGAAGCCTAAGGCGCTCAAGCTGCCCGAGGCGCCTACGGGAGCGCCCACAGCGCCCGCCAGGGCCCTGCCGAACGGGCGCGGGTTCCTTCGGCTCGTCGGGAGTGCGTCGGCTGCGCCTGTGACGCCTACGCCGCCCCGTGAGCCGGAGCCCCCGCCGTCAGAGCCGCCGCCCGCGCCGGGGCCGCGCAGGATGGTGCAGTTGAGCTTGTTCGGTGAGGCTGACTGATCGGACGAGACCACATGGCCGGGCACTTTCGACGGACAAAGCTGGCGGCCAGAGCAGTCCCGCATCCCGCAGGAGGTGCAGCTATACAACTGAACAGAAGCGCCGCTACCGGCACGACGAGGAATGCGTACATGGGCCGCATGGCGTTCGACATCAAGCTATTCAACATTCCTCTGGACAGCACCTACGTCACTGACGTCAAAGGGAAGGAGTTCCACGCCGCAATCTTTAAGACGCCCGATGGCCAGGTTGCCGTTCTCGTTGAGCGCAACGCTGACGCCACCGACGCAGATCTTGGGAAAGAGGGCATGAACACCAAGATCCGCGAAGCCGCCATCAAGCACGCTGGCAGTCCGCCAGACTTCTACAGCATGCGTCGTGTGAGGCGCACTCAGTAAGCCAACCGCTCACGTAGCACGCCATGAGGCGTGCCGCTTCCCGCCCTGCACAACGGCCACAGCGTAATTAGCGCTGTACGGCTTCCCGCTATTCGGATCGCGTCGGACTTCTTTGCTCATCGCCGCCACCTCTGGATTCGCAGGGCCAGCATGGCGCGGGCGATACGGAGGCGGCTGGCAGCCGTGAACGGGTTCATCCCGCGCTGCGCGGCGTACGAGGCGAGGGTCTCCGGCGTGTCGACCGCGAGCAGGATGTCGCGGTGGCGCGGCTCCAGCCGTTCGATCGCCCGGAGCAGGTCGCGGGCCTCCACCTGGGCGTCAAGGCTCGGACCGACAACGCCACGGAGCAGGCCGAGTGGCTGCGGGTCCAGGATGAAGCGCCGCACCCACGCCGAGTCCAGGTACTTCGCCGCCTGCCGCCAGGCGATGCCGTGGAGCCACTTCCGGAGCGCGTCGCGCGGCGGGTCCTTCGGGTTCGGACGGTACCTGCCGCTTCGGATGGCCTTCCAGGCGCCGATGAACACGGCCTGCTCCACGTCGGCGCGGTCGCGCTTCGGGATGCCGGCGAGCGTCGCGCGGACGATGCCGCGCTCGGCGAGGAGCGCCTCCATCGTCGGCTTCTTCCGGGGATGTCGTACGGCAGGCGGGCGGCGGGCCCCCTTCCGCGGGCGGCTCACATGGGCCTCCCGCAGCGGTCGCACTTGCCGGCGTCGACCGGTCCAGGCGACAGGATGCGCTCCAGACCGAGCCCCGCGAGTCGCGCGACGCGAAGAGCGAGCCCGGCGGACCCGGGTGTCCGCCCGTTCGCCACGAAGCGGACGGTGTTGCGGCAGACGCCGATCTCGCGGGCGATCTCGGCCCACGTGCGCGTTCGGTTCAGGTTCTGGAGCACCGCACGCAGGGCGGCGCTCTCCTCTCGGGTGAGGCACACGGAGCCGTGCCGCCCTCTGGGCGCACCGCTCCCTTTGCCCTTTCCAGGGCGTAGATGTATTACAGTCACGTCGGACCTCGTGTGAGCGGGGTTCGGCCACGCAGCCCGGTCGGTTGCCGCCGACGCGGGCTGCACTTCTTTGGGCCGAACCTACGCGGCGAGATCCGCAGTCGCCACGGGAATCAGGCTAATTTGACCACTGAGTGTCAAAGTTGACCATTACCAGACGTCTGGCTGCGCATGGCCAGACGTCTGGCCACGACCGCGCGGCGCTCCGCTTTCGCTTCCACGGTCCGCGATCGCGCGATAGCCTCGCTGTCTCGACGCGCAGACAAGGGGGCACCGGATGGCGGGGAAGACGGGGAAAACCTCGGCTGTAGAGGGCAAGCGCAGGCCTGCGAGCGACAGGGCGGCGCGCGCGGGCGGCAAGGCGGCCGCGGGCGACAAGGCCGCAGCGGCGGTCGACAAGGCCGGAGGCGCGGGCGCCGCGCTCGCGCGGGTCCGGGCCGAGGCGGTGAAGGGCGGAGGCGCGGCCGAGAAGCGGGCGCAGGCGCTGCTGGAGCTCATCGAGCGCCGCAAGGCCCGGATCGCGGAGGACTTCTACGAGATCGGCGAGGCGCTGCGGGAGCTCCAGCGGAAGAAGCTGTATCTGGTGCTCAAGCACGCCACGTTCGGGGAGATGCTCAAGGCGCGCGGCATCATGGGGCTGAGCCAGGCCAAGAAGCTCATCGGCGTCGTCGACGCGCTGCCGCGCGACAAGGCCCTGACCCTCGGGCCGGAGAAGGCCTATGCGCTCACGCGGTACACGGCCGCGACGCCCGAGGTCGATCCGCCGGCGTGGCTCCTCGATCAGGGGGCCACGATCGCGGGGAAGCGCGTCGAGGAGATCTCCGTCCGCGAGCTGAACGCGGAGGCCGGCAAGGTGCGTGAGAAGGCCGCCGGGCCGAAGCGGCGCGACCCCGAGGAGCAGCGCGCCAGGGCGGCGGCCCGGACAGCGCAGGCGGCGCTGCGGAAGCGCGGGGCCAGGGGAGCGACAGTGGAGGCGCGCCGCGAGAAGGGCGGTTACTGGCTGCGCGTCGAGGTGCCGCTGGAGGCGGCCGCGGCGCTGCTTGGCGAGTAGCGGGCGGCGGCGGACTGCGGGGAGCAGCGAGCGAGAGCGAGCGAATGCAGAAGGCGGCAGTGGGGTCCACGTACGCGCGGGTTGCCGTCGTGCAGATCGCGGCTCATCCGGTTCGCGCGGCTCGGATCGGCGGAGTTCGGCGGACAGCACGGGACGGACCCGGTGCGGGATGAGCTCCTGTCGCTGATCGGCCACCTGCGCCAGGGCGCCATGGGCGCGCCGGACGCCAAGCGGGCCGCGGCCCTGCAACGGCTACAACGAGATCGATATCGCGCGCGACGGGGTCGGCGGCGACGTCAGCTATCGAATCCACGTCCATCGGGTCGTGCGCGAGGGCGGGACGTGGGCCCGGAGGGCGTCGATGGCGCCGTTCGCGCCGGGGGAGTAGCGAGCGGCCAGACGTCGGGCTCGTGGCGCTGCCGTGCGGCACATTGTGGCGCAATCTGGTCTGACGATCGGTTGCACATGGCACGTTCCAGGGCGCGACGACGTGATCTCCGCGCGGAGTCGCTCTGGCACGAAGCCTGCTGAGGCCCAGCGTCATGCGGACGGCAACATGGTTGATGGCCATCGGGCTCTCAGCCCTGGTGGGGTGCAGCTCAGGCCAGGGCGGGAACGCGGGAGGGGGCGGCTCGGGCCAGGGCGGGGGCGGCTCGGTCGAGGCCCCTGTCGAGTGCTTCGAGGTGAAGCCCGGCTGCGTGGTGCCCTCGGACGTGACGCGGATCGAGACTCCGGACGTCTCAACGGAGGATCGGGCGTCGCTCGCGCGCAACAACGCGAGCTTCGCGCTCGACCTCGGCCGCGCGCTCCACAGCGCGACGGAGAACGTCGTCTTTGCGCCTCTCAGCATCTCGACGGCGCTCGCGATGACGTACGCGGGCGCGCGGACGACGACGGAGCAGGCAATGGCCGCGGCGATGCGCTTCGAGCTCCCCCAGGAGCGGTTGCACCCGGCGTTCAACCACGTGGACCTCCAGCTCCACAAGCACGCCGAGGAAGGCGGCTTCCGGCTCGACACGGCCAACGCGATCTGGGCGCAGATCGATCTCCCCGTCGAGAAGCCGTTCCTGAACGTGCTCGCCGAGAGCTATGGGGCGCACGTGCGGCTCGCGGATTTCGCCGCCGCCACGAAGGAGGCCGAGGGGCTCATCAACGCGTGGGTGAGCGACAGGACGGAGAGCAAGATCCCGAAGCTCCTCGAGGACGACGTGACGCCGGAGACGGTGGCCGTGCTCGTCAACGCCGTCTACTTCCACGCCGCGTGGAAGACGGCGTTCGTGAAGGACGCGACGCAGCCGGGGACGTTCCAGCGCGGCGACGGCTCGACCGTCACCGCCCAGATGATGAACGGCAGGCATCAGGCGAGCTACGGCGCCGGCGACGGCTGGGAGGCGGTGGGGATCCCGTATGCGGGGTCCGCCGTCTCGATGTTCCTCGTGCTGCCTGCCATGGGGACCACGGATGCGTTCGAGGCGTCGCTCGACGGCGCGGCGCTCGAGGCGATCATCGACTCGACCTACGAGCAGCCGGTCGACATCACGATGCCGAAGTTCTCGTTCGGCACGTCCACCTCTCTCAAGGGAGCGCTCATCGATCTCGGCATGGAGGTCGCCTTCGGCACCGAGGCCGACTTCACGGGCATCATCGCGGGCGCAGAGCTCCTCTGGATCCATGACGTCATTCACGCGGCGAGGATCGACGTGGAGGAGGCCGGGACCGAGGCATCAGGGTCGACCGGGGTCATCCTCAATTCCACGGGCTCGGGTCTCCCGGCGCTGCCTGCGGCGATCGTCCTGGACCGACCGTTCTTCTTCTTCATCCGCGACACGGCGACGCAGGCGATCCTCTTCGCGGGACGCGTCAACGACCCGGCAGCGCGCTGAGGATCGGGCCCCGCCCGGCGCGGGGGCGTGCCCGGCGCCTGCCAGACGGAGGCGCCTGAAATAGGTGAGGCCCGGGACTCTGGCCTGATCCCGGGCCTCGGTTTGCCGCCCTCTGCGCACACCCACACGTTTAAGGTCAGAGGTCAGTCCTTACACCGCCGTGTTCTGCCATTGAACTACCGGCCATCGTGTTCCGCGCGCCGGGGCGGGAGCGCCCCGGCGCCGCGCGAGGGTGAGGCAACGCCTCACCGCAGCGCGGGCTGGCCAGGCTGGAATTGAACCAGCATCCGACGATTCAAGCCTCCTCCCGTTCGATTGGGTGATCGGCGGCGAATGCTCGAGCCTGGAGTGAGAGCTTGAGACCGTTGAACGGGCCGGCGTTGCCTCTGCCGTGTTGGGCTACCCCGCCGTGAAGACGACGATGAAATGGCGGGGGCAGGACTCGAACCTGCACTGGGGCGCCGTGCCCATCAAGCTGAGCTTGAGCTTCAACTTGCACTCCGCCGCCACGATATCGCCCCGGCCGCCGCGGCGCAAGCACCACCGGGGCAGGCGAGCGGGCGCGCGCTCAGGCGCGGTCAGGAGCGCGGTCAGGAGCGCGGTCAGGAGCGCGGTCAGGAGCGCGGTCAGGAGCCAAAGATGAACCCGAGGACGGCGGCCCCTACCTTCTGCTCTTCGGCCGTCTGGTTGTTCGCCTCCTCGCGGGCGAACTTGACCGCCTTCTGCAGCTTCTCCACCCGATCGAGCAGCTCGTTGATGCGCCGCGCCGGCAGCGCGCCCGAGAACTTCACCGTCTTCCAGTAACCGACGACGACATCCTCGTGATAGACCTCCACCTGCGCGGGGTGCTTGTCCGTCGCCTCGGCCTTGACGTGGTTGCGCGGGATCTTCTTGGTCCGCGCGCTCTGCACGGCCTCGGTCGCCCAGGAGTCCGCGGAGGGATCGAACGTCCAGCTCTCCGACGCGTCGAGCATCGGCAGCTTCCTGATGAAGGTCTGCAGGTCGACGAGCTGCTTCTCGAGGAAGAGCAGGTAGGTCACCGGCGTCCCCGTGAGCAGCACCTTGCCGTCGACCACCACGTCCGCGCGCGCCTTGCAGTTGGCGTGATCCTTGGTGGCCGTGACGTCGAAGAGCTCGCCCAGGATGTCGACCGTGTTCCGGATGATGTCCTCGGCCTTCACCTGCACCCTCGTCGCCTCGGGCGGGAGCTGCTCCCCCTCCTCGTCCTTCGCGCGGTAGGTGCGCGAGATCCCGGAGAGCAGCGCCGGCTTCTGCAGCGCGTGGTGCGCCTCGGTGAGGCGCTGGTGGGAGCGGGCCTTGACGCCCTTCTCGATAGCGATGATCTGATTCAAGCGAGGCATGGCTGTCTCCTGGAGGGGGGTCACCGTATCAGAGGCGCAGAGCGCGTGTCAGCGCCGTCGCGCCTGGATGCTCGTGCCGACCTTCCGGCGGCGCGCCGGGTCGCGCGCCGTAGTACGGCGGCTCCAGCACCCGGGCGCGAGGCGCCGCGGGCCGCGAGGAGCCGCAGCGCGGCGCTGCGGGGTCCCGTCGCGCCGCGCGCGCCCTGCTACAGTGCGGCCATCGTGCACGCCACCACGAAGCTGATGCTCATCCGACACGGGGAGACCGACGACAACCGCGCGCAGGTCTTCCAGGGACAGGCGGGGCGCGGGCTCAACGCGCGGGGGCGCGAGCAGGCCGCGCGGCTCGCGGAGCGGCTCGCCGGCGCGCGGCTCCGGCTCTCGGCTGTCTACTGCTCCGACCTCGAGCGCGCCGCGGAGACGGCGGGGTGCCTGGCCTCGGCGCTGGGCCTCGAGCCCGTCGCGGACGCTGCGCTGCGGGAGGTGAGCCTCGGCGCCTGGCAGGGGCTCAGCCGCGCCGACGTGCAGGCGCGCTTCCCCGAGGAGTGGGCCGCCTGGCGGCGCGGCGTCGACGTCCGGCGCGGGGGCGGCGAGACGTACGCGGAGCTCGGCGATCGCATGATGCGCGCGCTCGACCGGATCGCGGGGCGGCACGCGGGCGAGGCGATCGGCGTGGTGTCCCACGGCGCGGCCATCAAGACCGCTGTCGGGCGGATACTCCAGATGGACGCCGGCGGGCTGAAGGCGCTGCAGGTGCCGGCCAACACGGGCGTCTGCCTGCTAGAGCACGACCCGAGCAGCGGCTACCGCGTCGTCGTCTGGAACGACGCCGCTCACCTCGGCGACGCGCTGGCCGAGGCGCTCTCCGCGCCGCCGGCGTGAGGCGCGACGCCGTGGCCAGACGTCTGGCTGTCCGTGGCCAGACGTCTGGCTGTCCGCGGCCAGACGCCTGGCTGTCGGTGTCATCTACCTGCGGGAGGGCGACGACGATCCGACGATACAGGTCGGCCCCGCTGCGCGCCTGGCGCACATCGAGCTCGGTAAGACCGAATGGCGCTGCGAGCTCGCCTCCTCCGGCTCAACGGCCGAGGTGCTCATCACCTCGCCGAGCGATGAGCGCATGCGCCGCGCCCCGTCGCCGCCGGGGGCCACCCTCTCCCTGCTCAGGAAAGAAGTGTTGTTGTGCGACGACGAGCTCTCCCCGACCAGGGAACGCGGCGCAGTGCTTGTACCCAGGCACGGAGAGCACCGGAAGGACGTCACCCCGCTCGAGCCGCTCGATGTGCCCGAACAGCGACAGCCCCGGATACCTCTCCTTGCCATCGAGGGTGACCTGGAGGTTGACCAGCGTGACCGGCGCCCGCCAGCGCCCGCGGCCCATGTACGAGTGTCTCACCTTGTCCACGGTCGCGTCGACGAACGTGCCGTCGCGAAACAACCGCCGCGCAGAGCGTCTCCTGCGCCAGACCCAGATCGGATACACCATGTACGCGAGGACGAAGAGAGCGAGCGGAAGCGCCATGGATCCTGTCGAGCTCAGCACCGAGCCAACGGCCCTCGCCGCAAACACAGCGACCGCCACGGAGACATAGATCCACAGGAATCCGTAGAGAAGGAACCCGCCGATGGGGTCCAGCCTGCGCGCCAGACGGCGCGCGATACGGAGATCCCGCGGCGTGACCTGTGTGCGCAGCGTGTCGTATTCCGTCATCGGCGGGGTCCCTGCTCTCCGCTAACGCCCCGCGGGGCCGAACCGGCGCTCGCCGGCCGGCGTCCCCGGCGGCGGCGCCTCCGGGACGAGCGCGCCGCCGTGGGTCAGCACGTGCCAGCGCTCGTCCAGCGGCCCGGGCGGCGAGAGCCAGCGATTGCCCAGGAGCCCCGGCGCGGGCTTCGGGCGCACGCGGAGCCGCACGCGGCCGTCGTGCACCTCGATCTTCGTCAGGTTCTGGGACACCTCGACCCCGCGCGCCAGGACGAGCACCGGGTGACCCGGGCGATCCAGCGACACATCGAGCCGCCCGCCCGCCGAGTCCGCGGGCGAGCTCGCGAGGAGCGCGGCGCCGCCGGGGGCCGGCAGCGCCGCGACCCCGTCCGGCACCACGACGCGCCGCCACGCCTGCGGCGCGCCCAGCGGCAGCGGGCTGCGCACGAGCACCTGCAGCGGCGCGCGCCGCGGGGCGCTCGCGGGCGGCGTCGGACCGACAAGGAGCAGCGTGCCGTCCGGCGCCGCGGCGAGGTGCTCGACGGCGTCGGCCGGGATCGCGTGAGACCCCTCGGCGCGCCACGGGCCCTGCGCGCCGCGCACGAACAGCGCCGCGATCCCGCCTCCGCCCCGGCAGACGAGCAGGCCGACGCCGGCCGCGTTGCGCAGCGCGACCGGCTGCGCGCACCCCTCCGGCGCCGCGACGGGCGTCACGGCGCCGGCGCGCTGGTCGACGACAGCGAACGTGGGCGGCCGCGCGAGGTGCGCGGCGCAGGCGCCGCCGGGCGGCACGCGCGCCGGATCGCAGAGGCCGTCGCCGAACGCCGCGAGCCAGGTGCGCGTCGGCGGCGGCCGCGGCGGGAGGCCCGCGAGCAGGCACAGCGCCCCCTCGCAGGAGACCCCGTAGCCGCCCATGAGGCTGCCGATGACGCCGCCCGCGCCCGCGTCGTCGTCCTTGCACGGCGGCTCCCGCCCGACCGCCGCGGCGCCGCGCGGCGGCGGCCCGGGCGCAGGCGGGACGAGGGCCGAACGGAGAGCGCCGGCCTCCCGGGCCCGGATCGCGTCGGAGAGGTGCAGCGCGGCGCCGAAGGTCGGCAAGCCGTGCAGCAGGTCGGCGCGGGCGGCCCGGGTCCACGACCGGCCGTCGCGGCTCAGCACGGCGGGGCAGACAGGATCGCCGTTCCAGATCCAGGAGCCGGCGCGCTCGACCGCGCGCGGCTGGAACGTGGAGCGCGCCCAGGTCTGCCCGCGATCCGACGAGAGGAACGTCTCCGGCGCGGCGGGGCGCGGCGGGGGCGCCGGGCGCCCCGACGGCGAGGGGCGGCCGCGCGCGGGCGCCTCGGCGGCGGCCACGAGCGCTACGAGCGCGCCGTCGGGCCGCACGAGCACCGCGCGCACCGCCTTGCCCGGCGCGACGACGGCCGAGGTGAAGGTGCGGCCCTCGTCCGCGGAGACGCTGACGCGCTCCCCCGCCGCGGCGGCGACGAGGCCGCCGGCGGCGTCCCAGGCCGTCGCGCCGGCGACGCTGCCGCGCTGCTCGAAGCCGTCGGGCCGGAGCGCGGCGCGGACGTCGGCGGCGCTGTGGAGCGCGCCGTCGGGCGTCGCGACGTGGAGGGCGTCGTCCCGCTGGCCGGCGAGGCCGACCCAGGTGAAGCCCGCGGGCAGCTTCAACGGGCCGACGACGCCGAGGTCCTCGTGGACGGCGAAGGCGCCGACAGCGGCTGCGCCCGGGGCGCCGGCGCCGCCCGGGGCGCCGGCGCCGTCTCCGGGCGCGGCGAAGACCGCGACGCGCGCGCCGAGGGCGACCTCGCGGTGCTCGCTGAACGGGCTCCGCTCGGCCCGCGCGCGCTCCTGCTCTCCGAGGGGCGGCTCGACCCAGGGCGCAGGCGGCGTCGCGGCGGCCGGCAACATCAGCGGGGCCGAGGGGTCGACGGGTGGGTCGGCGGGCTCGCCCTCGGCGCGCACCGGCGCCTCCGGCGGGGCGGGAGGGATGGCGACCGAGGCTGGCGCGAGCGCCGCCGGGGCCGGCCCGGCGGCGGGACCACAGGAGATCGCGATCAGCGCCAGCGGGAAGGGCGAGAGCCGCCGAGGGTTCTTCAGGGAGGGCCTCCTGCTCCACCTGTACCAGGCCTCCCCGAGCGGATCACCCAGGCCGCGCCGCGCCCTCGCGGCGTCGATGTCGGCGCGCCCGATGGCTCACCCGGGCTGGAGCTTGCCGCGCACGTAGCGAGTTTCCTGGGTGAGCCCGCCGTAGCCGTAGGCGTCTGCGCGGACGTCGTGCACGTGGATGTAGCTCTCGTCGTGCAGCTCGCCGAGCAGCTGCGCGAACGCCTGGAAGGCGGCGGCGACGTAGGCCGCCTTCTCGTCCTTGGTGTTGGTGCCGTCGACGATCTTGATATCGAAGTAGAAGCTGCGCTTGCCCTGCTCGGCGAGGGTCCTGCCGCCCACCACCCAGTGCTCGGGGCGCACGAAGTCGAAGGTGATGGCGGTCAATTCGCGCTTCTTGTGCAGGATCCGCGTGGTGAGATCGAGCAAGGCCTCGGTCACCTGACGGACGAGCTCCGGGCTGGGCTGGGCGCTGATCTTGACGTTGAGGATGGGCATGGTGATTCCTTTCGTTGTTCGATCGCAATCGATTAGCAAGCTAACCATCAGGCCGAGCCGGGAGGGCCGGGGCGGGCGGCGGCTATCCGATCGCGGCGCGGATGCCGCGTAGCTGCCCGACGGCCTGGTCGAACACCTGCTTGCCGAGCGCCTGCTTGAGCCTCCTCGTGACATCGGCGCTGGCCGCGTCGAGCGCGCCCGCGATCTGCTCGGCGGCGCGGGTCGGGTGGATGTGCTGCTCGCGCGCGTCGGCCTCGCCGGTCCGGCGCTCGACCAGCCCGCGGCCGACCAGCCCGTCCAGGATGCGGGTGGCGGTCGGCCGCGCGATCGTCATGATCTCGGCGAGCTCGCGCTGCGACAGCCCCGGGCGCTTGAGCACGACGCGCAGCAGGAAGCCCTGAGGCGGCGTGAGCCCGAACGGCGCGAACGCCGCGCTCCACGCGCGCTCGAGCAGCCGGGCGAGCGACGTCGTGTTGAAGTACAGGCAGTGGTCGAACATCCGGGGACCCTACCGCCTGATGGTTAGGCATGCAATCAATTTTCGCGGGCGCGGCCTCGCCCGGGTCGGTCAAGGCGGGCCGAGCGCGCGCGCCCGACGGCCCGGAGGGCGCCATCTCGAGGAGACGTGGGCAGTCGCCGTGATCGCCGAGCATCCGGTCCACATCAATCGACGACGTCGCCCGCCCCACCCCGCGCCCGCCGCGCCCGCCGCGCCGTGTGATAGGCTCGCGCCGGGCGACGCACACGCCCGTGAACTCACGTACATGAAACAGGGCAGCGCTCGCCTCGACCGCATCGCGGCGGGGAGCCGGTCAGGCGATGTCATCCGAGGAACCATCATGGTCCTATCGTTCTACGTTCCCCGGGACGAGTACGGCTGCCTCTCGAACGCCTCTCTCCACGGCTTCACTGTGGATGGCCGGTACTGGCCCACCGTCGAGCATTACTTCCAGGCCCAGAAGTTCGCCGGCACCGAGCACGAGGAGCGCGTACGCCTCGCCGCGACGCCCGGGCTCGCGAAGGAAATGGGCCGGGATTGGCGGCTCCCGCTCCGCCCGGACTGGGAGAGCGTCAAGGATGACGTGATGAGGCGCGCGGTCCTGCGCAAATTCGAGACCCACGCCGACATCCGGGAGATCTTGCTGGCGACAGGCGACGAGGAGATCGTCGAGAAGTCCACCTCGGACTACTACTGGGGATGTGGTGCCGAGGGCGTCGGCAGGAACATGCTCGGGAAGATCCTGATGGAGACGCGCGCGCTCCTGCGGAGCCGCGGATAGACATGCCGGGGAGGCCCGACCGCGGCGCGCGTCGAATGGCCCGCCTGCGATCCGTCAGGAGCGCGGGCGAGGTATCCCGAGCCGCTGCCGGCGCTCCCACAGGGTCTTGCGGCTGATCCCGAGTCGGCGGGCGATCTCGGTCTCCGTCAGCGCGGCCTGGTGCTCCAGGACGAAGCGGCGGAAATAGCCCTCGAGCGAGTCGGAAGGGGACGCTGCCTCGAGCGCATCGACGTACGGAGCGGGCGGCGCGGGGGCGGCGTCGAGCCCGAGGTGGACCAGCTCCAGCTCGTTGCGCCCGGCGAGGACCATGGCGCGGTGAACGGCGTTCTCGAGCTCGCGGACGTTGCCAGGCCACGGGGCGGCCGCGATGGCGGCGCGCGCCTCGGGCGACAGCGCGAGCGGCGTCTGCGCCGTCGACCACGCGCGCCGCCTGAGCAGCGACTCGGCGATGCGCACCGGGTCCCCCGGCCGCTCGCGCAGCGGCGGCAGGCGGATCTCGAGGACGCGCAGCCGGAAGTAGAGATCGCTCAGGAACGACCCGTCGCGCACCCGCTCCGCGAGATCCCGGCGCGTCGTGGCGATGAGGCGCACGTCGACCGGCCGGGCGCGGCTCGATCCCACGCGCCGCACCTCGCCTGTCTGGAGGAAGCGCAGGAGCCGCGCCTGGACCCTCGCGGACAGCTCGGCGATGTCGTCGAGCAGGAGCGTCCCGCCCTCGGCGGCCTCGCAGAGCCCAGCGCGCGCGGCGAGCGCGCCGGGGAAGGCGCCGCGCTCGTGGCCGAAGAGCTCGCTTTCCATCATCGCCTCGGGGATGGCCGCGCAGTGGACAGGAACGAACGGGAGCTGCCGCCGCGGGCTGAGCCGGTGCACGGCGCGGGCGAGCGTCTCCTTGCCGGTGCCGCTCTCGCCGACGATGAGCAGCGTCGCGTCGCTCGGCGCGACCTTGCGCGCCTGCGCGAACACCTCCCGCATGGCCACCGAGCCGCCGACAAGCCCCTCGAGCTCGTCGTCGGCCGGCGTGGGCGGCGCTGAAGGCACGGGCGGCGCTGAAGGCACGGGCGGCGCTGAAGGCACGGGCGGCACCGGCGGCGCGGCGCCCGGCGCAGCGCCCTCACCGGACCGCGCGACGGCGAGGTGGTGATCGACCCAGGAGACGAGCTCGTCGTGATCGAACGGCTTCGAGAGGTAATCCGCGGCGCCGCGCTTCACGGCCTCGACCGCCGCCTTCACCGTGGCGTAGCTCGTCATGAGCAAGACAGGCGCGGCGCCGCACCGGCCGACGAGCTCCGTGCCCGGCTCGCCGGGCAGGCGCACGTCGGCCAGCACCAGATCGAACGCGCGCAGATCGCAGCCCGCCTCAGCCTCGGCGATCGACCCCGCCTCGACGACGTCGTGGCCGTGGCGGGCGAGCAGCCTCCGCAGCTCCTTCCGGATGACGACCTCGTCCTCCACCAGCAGGATCCGGCTCATGCCTCCGCCTCCAGCCAAGGCGACTCAGGACCGCGACGGCTGACCACGTGCGGACGCACAACGCAAAGCGTGAACATGCAGCAGATCGGGCGTTTACGTGTTCGATGATCGATCGAGGCGCCGGGCACCGGTTGTCACCGGGCGCAGCGCCGCGCGATGGGCGGGGCCACCACCCGCTCCCAACCGGGGGAGCGGGTGGTCTTCGCCGGGCGCGCACGAGCTCGAGGCGCCCGGCCGTGCTCCCGGACCTACCTCGACGTCACTTGGTGAACAGCGAGAGGTCGACGGCCTTCGCCATCGTCTCGAGGCCAGTCGGGTTCAAGTGCAGCCAATCGTCGAAGTCGAGGCTATCTTGCAGCTTCGAAGGATCGTTGGGGTCACGGACCGCCGCGTCCAGATCGATGACCGCGTCGAACTCGCCGCTCGTGCGGATCCACTCGTTGACCTCCTGACGGGCGGCCTCGCGCTCGGTGGTGTAGTAGTCGTGGCCGTTGAACGGAAGGATGGGCACGCCGTAAACGAGCATCCCCTTGTCGTGGGCCTTGTCGATGAACTCGCCGAAGGCCGAGATCAAGCCGTCCGCGACGGTCGGGCCGGTGCCGGCGGCCGAGGTCCCGATGTCGTTCACGCCCTCGAAGATGACCAGCCAGCGCGCGCCGCGCTGCTCCAGGACGTCGCGCTGGAAGCGGGCCTTGGCTGTCGGCCCGAGCCCGCCGGACAGCACGTTGTTCCCGCCGATACCGAGGTTCAACACGGCCACGTTCTCGGTCCCCATGTTGGTCCGCAGCCGTCGCGACAGGAAGTCCGGCCAGCGGTTGTTCCCGTTCGTCGTCGATCCGCGGCCGTCCGTGATCGAGTCGCCCAGGATGACGACCGCCGCGGCCGTGGGATCGGCCATGACGTCGAGCCCGGTGATGTAGTACCAGTGATCGGTCTTGACCGGAGAGGTCAGCGTCGCCGACGAGACCCCATCGCCGGTCTGGATATACGAGGTGGTCCGCGAGCCCGGGTGCCCGGTGATCCCGGCCGGGACGGTGCCGAACCGGATGGTCACCGCGAGCTTGCTGACGGGCTTGAGGTTGTAATCGATCGGATCGGAGAAGACGGCCTTGCCCACCGGGATGGTCACCGACTCGGCGCCCGAGAAGGTCAGGGCGTGATCGGTGCTCGCGTCGATGCCGTCGTCGGTCGTCGAGTCCGCGATGTGCACGGACTGCATGGTCACCGGCCCGTCGCCGAACTCGTTCGAGAGCAGCAGCCGCACGTTGCTGCCGCCGATCGAGGTATAGACGACCTGGCGCAGCGTGTTGTTGCCGAGGCCCGGCGCCGGCGGGTTGTTGTTCGTCTCGGTGAGCTGCGGGCCTGTCGTCCAGGTGCCGACCCAGCGGCGCTCACCGGGGGTGCCGCCGCCGCCGCCCTCGCCCGGCGCTCCGCCGGTGCCTGTCGCTCCGCCGGCGCCGCCGGTGCCGGAGACGCCGCCTTCCCCGCCGCCGCCGTGCCCGGTGCTGCCCGGGCCGGTGGTGCCGCTGGTGGTCGTCGGCGCGCCGGTGGAGCCGGACGCGGCCGTCGAGCCAGAGCTGCTGGTCGAAGTCGGGGATCCGGAGGTGTCATCGCCGCAAGCGGCGACCGATAGAAACAGAAGAGCCCAGAGAATTTTCCGCATGGTCATCAACCCTCGAAAGGTTGCTCCGTTCGTGTTCGCCCGAGTCCCCCGCGGCGCAGCGCCCAAGCCCTCTGCCCTTCAGCCCATCCGGCGCAAGATCGGCAGATCCAGACGGATCCCCGCCCTGCGTGATGCGGCAACCGGGCCGGTCAAAGAGTTCAATCAGATGGCAGCGTTGCCCGCCGTCGGTGTCGGGCGGCGCGCGCGAGAGCGCGAGTCGATGCCATTGCTCCTCACACGCGCGCTCTGCTGTACCACACGAGGATTGGAGGGCCTACACGTTTCACCGGCGGCAGACGCGCGAGTGGGCTCGTTCGGCGAGGCCGCGTTACGATCGGTAACACCTCGGCGGGACCGCGTACGGGCGGTGACATCCGGCCCTTCGACAGGCCCAGACCGATGCCGCTCTACAGAGGTGGACCCGTTCACGGCCGACCGGGGGTCAGATCATCGATGAGCACAGGAGCGCCGCGTCGCATCGGGTCGAGAGCGTGACGGGTGCCTTGCGCGGCTGCGCCACGGCGAGACGCGGGCCGTGATTGGGGTTCAGCGGTCCAGACCAGCGTTGCGACGCAGGTCGCGGATCATCGCCGCCTCGGGCAGCCGAAGACGCTCGGCATCGCGGCCGGCAGAACGGAGCAGCTCGGCGGCGGCTTCGCTGTCTCCGGGGGCGTGCCGCTCGAGGTGAATGATCGCCATGTTGGTCTCGCAGCACAGCTTGCTGCGGATATCGCCGAGGCGATCGAGTACAGGCAGCACTTCCCGCTCGAGGAGGTGGAGGGCCTTATCCAGTTCGCCTCGAGCCCGGAGCACGCCAGCGATCTGGCCCAGCGTGACGGCGCGCAGCCTCACAGCGCCTGTGCGCTCATGGACAGGGAGCACTTCCCGCTCGAGGAGCCGCTGGGCCTCATCGAGCTTCCCCTGGGCATGATAGATGTCGGCGACCTTGCCGAGCGTGACGGCGCGGGAGCGCACATCGCCAAGGCGCTCGTGAACGGGCAGCTCTTCCTGCTGGCGAATACGGAGCGCTTCGTCGAGCTGGCCACGAGCGAGATAGATGTCGGCGATCTTGCCCAGCGTGACGGCGAGAATGCCGGCGTCGCCGAGGCGTTCGTAGACAGGCAGCTCCTCCTGCTGGCGAATACGGAGCGCTTCGTCGAGCTGGCCACGACGCTCAAGAAGATCGGCGATACAACCCAATGCAACGGCGCGCCCGCGGACCTCGCCCAGCTTCTCGAACAGGCCGATGGCCTCGCGCAGGAGCGCTTCGGCCTCTTCCGGCCGGCCCAGGAACGCCACAGCCCGCCCGAGCCTGCACAGGTCTACCGCGGTCCAGGCGGGATCACCGGCCTCACGACGGAGCACGAGAGCCCGTCGCAAGGCCTGCTCCCATGCCTCCGCAGGCCCTGTCTGCTCGAGCACCTGCGCCTCGAGCGCCAGTGCGTCGCCGACACCGCTCGTGTAACCGACGCCCTCGGCGAGCCGCCGCGCCTCTTCAGCGGCCGCCCTGGCTTCGCCCAGCTCGGCCGCGTCGAAGAACGCACGGCCGAGCCGGAGCCAGGCATCGGCGAGCGAGCCGGCCGGGATCTCGTCGTCAGCGAACGCCCGCAACCGGGCTGCCTCGGCCTGGAGCTCTGCCTGCGACCGCGCCTGCGGCCTGTCTCGCGTCTCCGCGGAATGCAGCGCGAACGTCGGAGCAGGATCGCCGGGCACCGACGCGATCTCCAGCGTCGCTGCCCGCACATCGAACAGATCCGGCGCCATCCCCGACAGCTCCGCCGCGCGATCCGCCGCGATCACCAGCACGAGCGGCCCGCGAATGAGCTTGCCAAGGACGTCGCGCGCCATGTTGAGCGACGCGACAACGGCGCCACCTCCGGTGTCGACCAGAGCAACGCCGTCAGGGATCACCGCGCCTGCGAGCGGGTGGATTCGATCCGAGACGGCGAGGAACCGCGCGACCTCCTCCGCCCCGTCGGCCCCCTCCCCGAAGAAGCGCAGCTCGGGCACGCCCCCCGAGCCGCTCCACGCGCGGAGGCGACGCAATACCTCGGCCCGCGCAGCGTCCGCGGCCAGGACGACGTAGAAAGCGAAGCTCGCCGCCCGGCGCAGACCGCGCCGGAGCACGTCGAGGTTGTGCTCCGAATCTGCGGTGAGGAGCGCAAGCGGCTCCTGCGCCCCCTGGCTCACGCGCTCTCGCGGTACTTGCGGCACCGCTCCACGAGCGGATGGACCGCCCACCAGGGGTCCGGCTCGCCGTTCTGGTACTCGAGGACGTAGAGGTGCCGGAGCAGCTCCCGCTTGACCTGGTCGTCGCAGCCGTCGGGGAAACGGTTGTCCCGCGCCACCTGCCGGAGGATGGGCACATAGGCCTCCGGGAGCGCCCGCTCGAAGTCGGCCTGGATGCCGCCTGCCGCGCGCTCGATCGAGGCCGCCGTGACCCTGGGCTGGTCGTGCTCGTTCACGGCGTCGAGCACGAGGCGCAGCGCGTGGCGGATGCACCCGCCGCTGTACCGCGCAATCCGCGCTGCCGCAGCCCGCGCCTCCTCGAAGAGCTCCTCGAACGCGACCCGCCTCTCGAGCAGATGGACCAGGGCGTCGAGACCACCCTGGTTGTCCCCGTCGCCGTCTGCCGCCCGCTTCCGCACCTCGATCATCGGCAGGACCACGACATTTCCCCCGTACAGGCCGATCAGGCTGGCCCCCGCCGCCACATAGCAAAGGTAGAGCGGGACCGTGATCACGAGGTGCGCGTCAAGGCGCTTCAAAGCCACCATCCGGTCGAGGTAAAGCCGCTCGACGCTGGCGCGCTGCCCCTCGCTGAGCTTCTCCAGGTTGTCGATCAGCACCACGAGCGGGCCGGTAGGGTCGTTGGGCGGGGTCCTCCGGATCTCGTCGAAGGCGAGGTTCAGCCCCTCGATGAGCGCGGTGGTCACGGAGCCGAGGGCTGTCCTCACCGTCTTCTTCTGGTCCACACCGGCGAGGCGGACGTCGCCGAGCAGCTTGTTCACCGCGTCGGGCACCTTGTCCGGCAGGTTCGCGATCACCTTGCGAACAATGTCGGCTATCTGGGTCTTCCAGATCGCGCCGAGGGTCTTCGCGGCGGCGACTGGCTCCTTCTCGTACACGAGACCCCAGAGCGCGACGAGGATGTCCTCGAGATCGACGTCGGTCCGGTCGAGGACCGCATCGGCGTCGAGGAAGAGCGTCGTGACAGGAGCCGCCCCGCCCTCGGCAGACTCGAGCCGCTTCTTCATCAGGAGGAGCTCCGTCGTCTTGCCACCCCCGATGTGGCCGCTCAAGAGGTGCAGCGTGGGCGTCCCGCCCGCGCGCCGGATGCTCCGCGCGATCCTGGCGAGTCGGTCGCCGCCCCGGATCCGGCTCAGGTCCTCGTGCAGGAGCGCGTCCTCGCGTGGGTCCAGCGGGCTGAACGGGTCGCAGAGGCGGACCGCATCCTCGAGCGAGCGCGCTGGTACGGAGAACGCTCGCTTCGACACGGCGAGCTCCCGGACGGCCCTGGTTTCCATGCTGCTCATGGCGATGGCTTGCAGGCTACCACACTCCCCGCCCTCAGCCTCCGCCGGCCCCCCCTCCGCCGGCCCCCCCTCCGCGCGCCCCCCGCGCCTCCCAGATCCACAGCAGCGCCAGCGCCGCCGCCGACATGCCCCCGCCCACCGCGCAGACCCCCGTCCAGCCCCAGCGCGTCCAGGCCGCGGTGCCGAGCCACGCGCCTGCCGCGCCGCCCACGAAATACGTGGTCATGTAGATCGTGTTCATCCGGCTGCGCGCCTCGGGACGCAGCGAGTACACCCGCGCCTGATTCGATATCTGATTGGCCTGCGCCCCGAGATCGAGCAGCACCACGCCGAGCGCGATGCCCCACAAGGACCCTCCGAGCAGCCACAGCACCCCGAAGGACGCGAGCAGCACAGCGATCGCGAGCGCGTTGATCCGCCTGTCGCCGCGCAGGTCGGCGTAGCGGCCCACGAGCGGCGCCGCGGCGGCGCCGGCCACGCCGACGAGGCCGAAGAGGCCGGCCGTCTGGGGGCCGTGGCGCCCGGGCAGGCTCTGGAGGTACAGCGCGAGCGTCGCCCAGAACGCGCTGAACGCGCCGAACGTTAGCGCGCCGAGCGCGGAGTGCAGCCGGAGCGCAGGCTCGTCGCGGGCGAGGCGGCCCAGCGAGCGCAGGAGCTCGGGATACGACATCGGCGCGACAGGCGGCTGCGACGGCAAGGCCAGGCGCAGCACCGGGCCGAGCGCGAGCATCAGCCCCGCCGCGAGCCAGAACACCGCACGCCAGCCGAGCTGCGTGCCGACGAAGCCGGCCACCGTGCGCGACAGGAGGATGCCGATGAGCAGGCCGCTCATCACCATCCCGACGACGCGCCCGCGCTGCGCGTCCGGCGCGAGCTGCGCCGCGAACGGCAAGAGGAGCTGAGGCACGACGCTCGTGATGCCGACCGCGAAGCTCGCCCCGACCAGCCACGACAACCCCGGGGCGAGCGCCGCGCCGAGCAGGGCGACGCTCGCCAGCGCCGCCATCACCACGATGAGCCGCCGCCGCTCGTGGCTGTCGCCGAGCGGCACAAGCAGCAGCATCCCCGCCGCATACCCCACCTGCGTCATCGTGGGCACAAGCCCGAGCAGGCCGCCCGAGCCGCCGAGATCACGGGCGATGTCTCCGAGCAACGGCTGGTTGTAATAGAGGTTCGCCACCGTGACGCCCGAGGCCGCCGCCATCAGCCAGACAAGCCCGAGGCGCAGCGACCCAGGCGAGGAAGCGCCGGACGACGGCGCGGCAAACGGGGGCGTGCCAGGCGACGACGTGCCAGGCGACGACGCGCCCGGCGAGGACGCGGAGGAGGTCTGCAGGGGAGACATGAGCAAGGAGGGCAGCGCAGGCATACGCCGCGTGCCCTCCCGCATCAATCGCACAGACGCGTGCGGCTTTTCCTGATCAGGAGTGCTCGGGAGCAAGGAGCGAGCGGCGGGAGCCGCCGAGTCGAGTCCGCGAGGGGCGCGGCCCGGACGGCTCCCGCGGCGCTAGCTCACCGGCGGCACTCGCCGCGCGAGGCCACCGCGACGCCCGCCGAGTTCGCGGCGCACGCGTTGCCGTACGTCCTGTCGTCGCAGCCGCACACAGGGTTGTACTCCTCCGTGCAGGCCTCGGGGATGGGGTCGCAGACGCCGGTCATATCGGCCGCGCCGCACATCGCCTCGAGGCTGTAGTTGCAGAAGGAACCGGCGTCGCACTCGAGGCCCAGCAGGCCGCCGCAGATCTTCTCCGGGGCAGGAGCGCACTCGCCGCTCGACGCCACCGAGACGCCCGCCGCGTTCGCGGCGCACGCGTTGCCGTACGTCTTGCCGTCGCAGCCGCAGACAGGGTCGTACTGGAACGTGCACGCCTCCGGCATCGGCGCGCAGGCGCCCGGCAGGTCGAACGAGCCGCAGTCGGCCCTGGGCGGGAAGTCGCAGAAGAGCCCGGGGGCGCACTCGGCGGCGCCGCGGGTGCCGCACGCGTCGCCCACACCGCCGCCCGGCGCCGGCGCGCACTCGCCGCGCGACGCCACCGAGACGCCCGCCGCGTTCGCCATGCACGCGTTGCTGTAGGTGTTGCCGTCGCAGCCGCAGACCGGGGCGAACTCCTTCGTGCACCCCTCCGGCGTGGGCACGCAGACGCCCGTCTGATCGGCCGCGCCGCACATCGCGTCGGGCGCGAAGTCGCAGAAGGACCCCTCGTCGCACGCGAGGCCCAGCAGGCCGCCGCACTCCTGCCGCGGAGGCGGCGCGCACTCGCCGCGCGCCGACACCGAGACGCCCGCGCCGTTCGCCTCGCACTCGTTGCCGTACGTCTTGCCGTCACAGCCGCAGACCGGGTTGTACTCCCGCGTGCACACCTCGGGGATGCGCTCGCAGGTGCCCGTCTGGTCGAACGCGCCGCACATGGCCTCGAGCTCGTAGTCGCAGAAGAACCCAGACCGACAGCTGAGCCCCAGGAGGCCGCCGCATGCGCGACCTTGCCCGCCGCCGCCCCTCACCTCCTCCGCGTCGGAGTCGAGGCTGCCGCTGCTGCCGTCGCTCACGTCCACCTGACAGCCCACGGTGAACGGGGCGATCGAGAGCGCGAGCCAGAGAACGGAACCGAGTCGGCTATTCTTGAGACGATTCTGGATGTTCATGATGTTCCTCCAACAGGGCCCCGCCGCGGACGGCGAGGCGAAAGACATGAGAGAGCCCCTCCCCTCCCGAGGAGGGGCCCAGGACGCCGCGCGCAGGCGCGGCGCGTGATCCGGTGTCGTCTTCCCGAACGCCCCCCGACCGCTCAGTCGGAGAGCGTGAGCGTCAGCGCGCGTCGCCCAGGCTCGGGCGACGTGACGTCGAGGAAGAGCACGTCCTCGCGCTCCACCCCGCCGCCGTCCGCGCGCACGGTGACCAGGCCCGTCTCGCCCGCCGGCACAACGAAGGCCGCCGCCGGGCTGACGCTGAACGGCGCGGCGCCCCGCCGCAGGCGCGGCGCCTCGATGGCGACGTCCTCGAGGCACGTGTTGCGGACGACCACGTCGCGGGCGCCGGCGCCGCCCTCGAGCGAGACCCACGTGTCGATCTCGAGGCAGGGCAGATGATCGAGCGCCCGGTGCGTGCCGCTGATGGGCGACCCCGCGAGCACGACGTCCACCGGCGCCGAGCGGCGCTCGCCCTGCTTCGCCTGGATCCGCAGGACGTGCTCCTCGGCGGCCGTCAGGGTGACCAGGAAGCTGCCGTCGTCGGCCACCTCCGCGAGCACCGGGGCGTCGAGGCTGTCGAGGTTCGTCACCAGGACGACGCCCGCGGCCGGCTCGACCGCCCCCGGCTGGCCCTGGAGGGAGATCTGCTCCTGCTTCACGAAGCTCTCGGGCACCCCGATGAGCCCCCCGTCCAGGATCGGCTCGTGGACCGGCGGGCTCGGCTGCGGGCTCACGACGCAGCCGCCGAGGAGCACCGAGAGCAGGGCAACGACCGCGCCCCGCCGGTCTCCGTGTCTGGCTGTCGTCCGCATCGCCATGCCGGTCCTTAGAGCAAGGGTGGTGCCGAACGAAAAAGGACGGAAATCAACGCGAAAACCAAGGCACAAGTGTCTCATAAGCTGTCTCACTGTCTCATATGGCACAATGGTGATACACTGTGCACGTGATCCCGGCCGAAGGAACGCTCGTCGCCCGCCGCTACCGCCTGATCCGGCCCCTGGGGCGCGGGGGGCTCGCCACGGCGTGGCTCGCGCGGGACGAGGCGCTCGGCCGCGACATCTGTCTGAAGCTGCTCGGGCGCGCGCGCACGGCGGAGCGGGCGGCGTTCCGCGGCGAGTTCAGGATGCTGGCGGGCCTCTTCCACCCCCACCTCGTCCGGGTGCACGACTTCGGCATGCTCCGGGAACCCGGAGCCGGCGAGCCGCGGTTCTACTTCACGTCGGAGGCGGTGCTCGGCGCGCCCCTCGACGAGTACGTGACAGGCCGGCGCTTCGAGGAGGTGCGGGCCGCGATCGTGGACGTGCTCGACGCGCTGCGGTTCCTCCACCGCGCGCGCATCCGGCACGGCGACGTGAAGCCGGCCAACATCCTCGTCGGCGCGTCGGGGCGCGCTGTGCTGATCGATCTGTCGTGCGCGGCGCGGCTCGGCGCGAGGCCCGACGGCGGCGTCTCCGGGACCCAGGGCTACCTCGCGCCGGAGGTGATCCGCGGCGAGCCGGCCGACGGCCGCGCGGACCTCTTCTCGCTCGGCCGCACCCTCGCCGCCGTGGCCCCGGTCCTCGCCGAGCCGCTGCCGGAGGCGGTGGGCGCGCTGGTCGAGCGGCTCGTGCGGCCGGAGCCGCGCGACCGGCCGGCCGACGCGGGCGAGGTGCTCGACTGGGTGGGCGCGTCGCCGCGCGCGCTGGCCCCGCCGCCGCCGGAGCCGCCCCACCTCGTGGGGCGCGACGGCGAGATGCGCGCCGTCGCCGAGGCGCTGGAGGCGCTCCAGCGCGGGGAGCGCGGGCCGCGCCTATGCGTGATCGCCGGGGAGCCGGGGTGCGGGAAGAGCCGCGTGCTGCGCGAGGCGAAGTGGAACGCCGAGCTCGGGATGGAGGCCGTGGAGGGGTTCGCGCGGACCGCGGCGCCTGTCGCCTCGATGCTCCGCCGCGCGACAGGCGAGGAGGCGCTCCCCGCCGGCGCGCTCGGCGCCCTGCGCGCGCACGAGCGCCTGACGCGGGGGCGGTCGGGGGCGGAGACCGAGGCGCTTGTGCTCGTGCTCGACGACGCCGACGAGGTGACCGGGGCGGACCGGGAGATGCTCGAGGCGCTGGTCCGGCTGCTCGGGCCCGAGGATCCGGTCCTGCTCCTCGCGGCCGAGCGCGCGCCGCACGGGGGCGGCCGGGCGCCGCTCGCCGCCGTGGCGGCGGAGGCGGGGCGGAGCGCGCGCGAGGTGGCGCTGCCGCCGCTCGGGGGCGAGGCGGTGCAGCGCTGGATGGACGACATCGGCCTGGGGGACGCGGCCGAGGTGGTGCGGCGCGCGAGCGCGGGGTGGCCAGCGGACCTCGTTGTGACGGCGGGGCGGCTCGGGGAGAGCGGGGACATCGCGGGGCTCGACGCGACGACGCCGGGGGCGAGCGCGCGCTACGCGCTGCGGCTGCGGGGGCTGCGGGGGTCGCTGCGCGACGCGGTGGCGACGCTGGCCGTGCAGGGCGGCGCTGTCGCGGACGAGGAGCTGCCGGCGCTCGGGCTGCCTGTCGCGCACCTGGCCGAGCTGGCGGCCCGGGGCGTCGCGGCGCGGGCGGCGGGGGGGTGGACGCTGACGCGCGCGGGGCCGATCGCCGCGCTGCTGGAGGCGCTCGGGGGCGAGGCGGTCCGGGCGGCGCACGCGCGGGTGGCGGGGGCGTACCCGGCGCGGGTGGAGCAGCAGGTGCTGCACCTGGCGCTGTCGGGCGACGCGGCGGCCGCCGAGCGGCTGTTCCTGGCGCGGCGGGCCGAGCGCGAGGCGGACCCGCGGGCGTGGGCGGCGGCCGCGGAGGCGCTGCTCGAGGCGGCGACGGCGGCGGTGACGCGGCTCGAGATCGCGTCGACGCTCCAGTGCGGCGGGCGCGCGGGGCGGGCGCGCGAGGTGCTGGAGCAGCTCCTGGAGGGGGACGGGGCGGCGGGGCTGGGGGCGCGGCGGGGGCAGGCGCTGGCGCGGCTCGGGGCGTGCCTTCTCGAGCTGGGGGACCCGACGGCGGCGCTGGCGCGGCTGGAGGAGGCCGAGCGGGCCGGCGGGGAGGCGGGCGCGCTCACGCCGCGCGAGCGCGCGGGGCTCGCGGATCTCGCGGGCCGGGCGCTGCTGCGGCTCGGATCGCACGCGGAGGCGCGGGCGCGCGCGGAGCCGGCGCTCGGCTGGTGCGACGACCCGGAGGTGCTCGCGAGCCTGCACGAGGACGTGGGCGTGGCGGCGAGCTACCTCGGCGAGCGGCGGCTGGCGGGGCTGCACCTGGGGCTGGCGGCCGGGCTGCACCGCGACAGGCGCGCGCCGCGGGCGCTTGTGCGGGCGCTGTCGTACCAGGCGATCGACGCGTTCCGCGCGGGGGAGCTGGAGGCGGCGCTCGTGGGCTACCGGCAGGCGCTCGCCACGGCGGAGGAGCACGGGCTGGGGGACCTCGTGGCGCGGTGCAGCCTCAACGTGGGGACGGCGTGCCACCAGTCGGGCGAGCTGGGGGAGGCGCTGGCGGCCTACGAGCGGGGGGCGCGGCTCGCGTCGGCCCTGGGGCAGGCGGACCTGGTGCTGGTCCTCGACTTCGACCTGGCGAAGCTGTGGGCGGACGTGGGGGCGTTCGAGCGCGCCGCGCGGGTGGCGTCGCGCGTAGAGGCGGAGGCGGCGCGGCGGGGGGCGCCGTTCTTCGCGGCGGCGGCGGCGTCGGTCCTCGGGGACTGCGCGCTCGCGGCCGGCGACGCCGAGGAGGCGGCGCGCTGCTTCGAGCGGTCGCGGGGCGGCTTCGAGGCGCAGGGGGCGCAGCGCGAGGTCGTCGAGGAGGAGCTCGAGCTGTGCCGGGCGCACCTGGCGCGCGGGGCGCTGGACGAGGCCCGCGCGGCGCTCGGCCGGGCGCTCGGGCACGGGGCCGTGCGGGGAGCGCCCGACCTGGGGGCGCGCGCCGCGCTGCTCGAGGGGCGGCTCGCGCTGCTGGAGGGGGACGGCGGCGACCGCAACCTCGGTCAGGCCAACCCCAACCTCGGTCAGGCCAACCCCAACCTCGGTCAGGCCAACCCCAACCTCGGTCAGGCCAACCCCAACCTCGGTCAACCCAACCTCGGTCAGCTCAACCCCGGTCAGCTCAACCTCGGTCAGCTCAACCCCGGTCAGCTCAACCCCGGTCAGCTCAACCCCAACCTCGGTCAGCTCAACCCCGGTCAGCTCAACCCCGGTCAGCCCAATCCCGCCGCCGCCCGGGAGCTCCTCGAGCGCGCCCTCGGCCTCGCCGAGCGCGCCGCGCAGCCCGACCTCGTCGCCGACGTCCGCCTCGCCCTCGCCGACGCCGCGGAGCTCGCCGGCGAGCCCGAGGCCGCCGCCACGCAGCGCGGCCGCGCCGCCGCCGCCTGGACCGCCATGGCGCGCTCGCTCCCGGAGGCCCTCCAGCACGCCTTCTGGATGCACCCCCGCCGCCGCGCCGCCCGGCCCGCGCCGCCGGCCGAGGCAGCCGCGCCGCCCGGCGCCGCCGAGGCGCCGCCCGCGCCGGGGCGCGCGGCCAAGCTCGAGCGGCTCCTCGAGGTGTTCCGCAAGCTCAACTCCTCCGTCGAGACAGCCGACATCCTCGCCATGGCCATGGACGCCGCGATCGACCTCACCGCCGCCGAGCGCGGGTTCCTGCTCCTCGAGCAGCCGGGCGGCGAGCTCCGCGTGGCCGTCGCCCGCAACGTCGACCGGGAGAAGGTCGGCAGGAGCCACCTCAAGTTCAGCTACAGCATCGCCGAGCGCGCCATCGCCACGCAGGAGCCCGTGGTCACCGTGGACGCCCAGGAAGACGAACGATTCCGAGAACATGCGTCGGTCCACGCCATGCGGCTCCGGTCCGTCATCGCCGTGCCCATCCGCTCGCCGGACGGCGTGCTCGGCGCCCTCTACCTCGACAACCGCTTCCGGCGCGCGCGCTTCGCCACCGAGGACGTCGACCTGCTCCTCGCCTTCGCCGACCAGGTCGCCCTCGCCCTGCGCAACGCGCGCCTCGTCGAGGACCTGCGCCGCCGCACAACGGAGCTCGAGGCCGAGCGGCGCCGCGTCGAGGAGCTCCTGCGCGGCCAGGCCGCCGAGATCGACCGCCTCCAGGAAGAGGTGCTCGTCCGCCAGCAGGCCCTCGAGCACCGCTACGACTACGGCGCCATCGTGGGGCGCGGCCCCGCCCTCCGCGCGGTGTTCGCCACGCTCGACCGCGTGGTCGACACGCCGGTCAGCGTGCTCGTGACCGGCGAGAGCGGCACCGGCAAGGAGCTCGTCGCGCGCGCCATCCACTTCGCCGGCCCCCGGAAGAGCGGCCCGTTCATGGGGATCAACTGCGCCGCGCTCCCCGCCGCGCTGCTCGAGTCCGAGCTCTTCGGCCACGTGCGCGGCGCGTTCACCGGGGCCGACCGGGACCGCAGCGGCCTCGTCGTCGCGGCGCGCGGCGGGACGCTGTTCCTCGACGAGCTCGGCGAGATGCCGCTCGAGGTGCAGGCGAAGCTGCTCCGCGTGCTCCAGGAGCGCGAGGTGCGCCCCGTGGGAAGCGCCGAGGCCGTGCGCGTCGACTTCCGCCTCGTCTGCGCCACGAACCGCGACCTGCTCGCCGAGACAGCGCGCGGGCGCTTCCGCGAGGACCTCTACTACCGCGTCGCCGTGGTCCAGATCCGCCTGCCGCCGCTGCGCGACCGGCTCGAGGACCTGCCCGAGCTCGCGCTCCACTTCGTGCGCCGCGCCGCCGAGCAGCTCGGCCGCCCGGCCCCGCAGCTCTCGCGCGAGGCGCTGCGGCGGCTCGGCCAGCACGGCTGGCCCGGCAACGTGCGCGAGCTGGAGAACGTGATCACCAAGGCGGTCGTCCTGTGCGACGGCCGCAAGATCGGCCCCGACGACGTCGACCTGCCCCCGCCGCGGGACGGCGGCCGCGGGGCGCCGAGATCCCTGCGCGACGAGCGCGCCGCGCTGCTCGCCGCGCTCGAGCGCACAGGCTGGAACGCCCTGCAGGCCGCGCGCGAGGCGGGGATGTCCAGGGCGACGTTCTACCGGAAGCTGCGGCGGCTCGGGATCGAGCGCCCGACGAGCCCCCGCGAGGACTGACCTCCACAGCGCGCGCCGCGAGAACGGACGAGCTGCCAAGGTCGTACGCCCGCGACGGGCTCGGACCGCGAACGATCAGGCCAGAGCGAGCGCCCGCGACGCGCGCTCTTCACGGCCCCGCCACAGGCACACACCGGATCGGTGCAGTTTCGTCCTGGATGACCGATTCTCCCTGTTCTGCCGGCGGCTGCACGGGGCACTTCGCCTCACATGGGGCGCTCCGCCATGAAATAGAGCCTGAGCCCGGTCACCGCCCTGCGTCGCGGCACGAGCACGCGGATGAGTCCTCCACGATGCAGCGCGGTAAAAGGCATCTCTCGCCGCGATCCCGATCCGCCCCGGCCACAGGAGCGGGTCGACAGGCGCTCTCTTCGCTCGATGGCCCGCGCCTTGCGAAGGCGTCGGGGCATGAACACAGCGAAACTCTTCCTCATGATGTCTCTCTCGGTCGCGGCCGCGGCCTGCGATAGAGCGGAAGGCACGCCTCGCTCGGACGACAATAAAGCGACGGTGCCGGGTGAGGTCGCCCAGCGGGCGAACAACCCCACGCCGGCGGCGGCCGACAACACGGACAAGAACGATCGCGACCGCGATCCCGCCGCGCTGACCCCCGGGGATCAGGGCGAGAACGAGGCCGATCGCACGATCACGCAGAAGATCCGGCAGGCGGTTGTGGCGAACGATACGCTGTCGATGAACGCCAAGAACGTCAAGATCATCACCAACGGGCAAGTCGTCACGCTGCGCGGCCCGGTGAAGAGCGACAAGGAGAAGGCTGACATCGCCGCGATCGCACAAGGGATCCCCGGCGTGCAGCGGGTCGACAACCAGCTCGAAGTGGACGTGGACTGAACCAGTCCAAACGGAACCAGTCCGAAAGGGATGACACCATGGCAACGAAGAAAGCGGTCCTGGGCCTCGTGAGCACGCTCGCTCAGGCAGACATCATCGTCGGTGAGCTACAGCGCGCCGGCTTCATGAGCAGCGACATCTCGGCGCTCTTCCCCGACAAGCATGGGACTCGGGACTTCGCGCACGAGAAGAACACGAAGGCGCCCGAGGGCGCGACGGCCGGCGCGAGCGCGGGCGGCGCGATCGGCGGGACCATCGGCCTGCTCGCCGGCATCGGCGCGCTCGCCATCCCCGGGCTCGGGCCGTTCATCGCGGCCGGCCCGATCATGGCCGCGCTGAGCGGCGCGGCGGCCGGCGC
Source organism: Sorangium sp. So ce176 (assembly GCF_051519835.1). NCBI lineage: Bacteria > Pseudomonadati > Myxococcota > Polyangiales > Polyangiaceae > Sorangium > Sorangium sp. So ce176. The sequence continues at coordinate 3,390,523 of NZ_CP150371.1, read as the reverse complement.
AGCGGTCGGCGGCGTGACCGGCGCGCTCATCGGCCTCGGCATCCCCGAGGTGGAGGCCAAGCAGTACGAGGGCAAGATCAAGGGCGGCAACATCCTGATCTCGGTCCACGTCGAGAACAGCAACGAGCGCTCGCTGGCCAAGCAGGTCCTCGAGCGCGGCGGAGCGACCGACATCGCGGTCCTCACCGAAGAGGGCATCTCGTCGAAGGACAAGGCGCTCGCCTGAGCGTGCCCCGCACCACGTGACCAAAGAGCGACTGCTCGCCCGGCGCCCGGCCCCCCCGGTGGCGTCAGGCGGGCAGCCGCTCGAGGTCGATCTCGTCGGACGACCGGATATCGGCCTTGAGGAAGCGCTGCATCTGGCGCAGCGCATACGCGTTGTCCTCCTCGCCCTCCGAAGCCACGCAGTCCGAGGGGACGATCAGCCGGTAATCCCGCATGTAGGCGTCGTTCGCCGTGAACAGGACGCAGATGTTCCCCGCCATGCCGGTGAGGAGGAGCGTCTGCACGCCGAGGGACTCGAGCAGGATCTCGAGCGTGGTGCCGTAGAAGCCCGAGTGCTTGGGCTTCAACACGAAATAATCGTCCTCTGCAGGCCGCAGCAGCGCCGCGATCTCCCGGCCGCGGACGCCCTCCGCGAGGCAGTGCTCGATCTGCCGGTGGAAGTTGGACTGCCATCGACCGAAGTTGTCGTTCACGTAGACCGCGGGGATGCCGGCGTCCCGACACCGCTGCTTGAGCGCCCGGATGCGGTGCGCCATCGGCAGCGCGTGGGCGAGCAGCCGGTCGCCTTCCGGGAATTCCAGGTCGTTGATGACGTCGATGAGGAGCAGCGCCGTCCGGCTGTCGTCCGGCGCAGCTCCGTGCAGGTCGTGGGTCCGCCGCGGCATGTCGCCTGTTCGTATACAACGAACCCGGACGAGCGGGGCAGCAATCGTCACGCCGCCCAGCCCGCTGTGGCGAAACGCGACGTCGCTCCAGGACGCACGGCTGAAACGGCCGGATAGGACCGTCGGCCGCCGGCTTGCATTGCTCTCCGGTCACACACCTCGAACGGACCTCTGGCGGGACCAGGGTGGAAGGAGAGCGCATGCCGCGCAGCATCTGGAAAGGGAGTATCAGCTTCGGGCTCGTGCAGATCCCGGTGGCCCTCTACCCTGCAGAGGAGCCCAACGAGCTCCACTTCACGCAGCTCGACAAGCGGAACATGACCCCGATCCGCTACGAGCGCGTGAACCGGGAGACGGGCGAGCCGGTGAGCTGGGACGATATCGTCCGTGGCTATCCGTACGAGAAGGGCGAGTATGTCGTGATGTCCGACGAGGACCTGCGCCGCGCGAACGTCGAGGCGACGCAGACCGTGGACATCCTCGATTTCGTGGACGAGGCCGACATCGACCCGATGTACTACGACAAGCCGTATTACCTCGCCCCGGCGTCACAGAACAGCAAGAAGAAATCCCCCGTGACGGCGTACGTGCTCCTGCGCGAGGCGCTGCGGAAGACGGGGAAGGTCGGGATCGCGAAGGTCGTGATCCGGACGCGCGAGCACCTCGCCGCGGTGAGGCCGCACGGCCGCGCGCTCGTGCTGAACCTGCTCCGGTTCGCGCACGAGCTCCGCACCGACGAGGAGCTCGATCTGCCCGAGATGGACGCCGAGGGGAAGGGCCTCGGCAAGCGGGAGCTCGAGATGGCAGAGCGGCTCGTGGCCGAGATGTCCACCGCGTGGAAGCCGGAGAAATACAAGGATGAGTACCGCGACGACGTGATGAAGCTCATCGAGAAGAAGGTGAAATCCGGCCAGACAACGACCCCCGCGGAGGCCTCCGAGGACGAGGACCGCCCCCGCGAACCAGGCACGGTCGACCTCATCGCGCTGCTCAAGAAGAGCCTCGGCGAGAAGGGCGGGAAGGCCGCGAACGACGACAAGGGGTCGAGCGACGCCCGCCCGAAGGTGCGCAGGACGGACACCCCGAAGAAGAAGAGCGGCTCGCGCCGGGCCGCATGACGCCGCGCGCCTCGCGGCTCCCCGGGTCGGCGCGGCGGCCGGCCGCGCTGACCCGGATCGATCAGGATGGTATATCGAGCTCATGCGCCCCAAGTACCCCTCGGATGTCACCGCCGCATTTCTGGAGCTGGAGGGGCAATCCCAGCTCGCGGGGCATCCGATCGTCTTGAGGCCCAGGGCCGCCGCCGGCGCGCCTGTCCTGTCCGAGGCCGTCCTCACGCAGCTCATCGAGACGATGTTCTTCGCGTCCATGGCGACCGAGGAGGGGCGCCTGAACCCGGTCGGGCTCGTCTTCACCGGGAGCCTGGCCGATTTCGAGTCCGAGGGGCCCGCCTGGGATCTCGTGCGGTTCGGGTCCACGGTGCCGTTCGACGTGGAGCACGTGGCCAACCTGGCCTCGGCGTGCGCGTGGCCGCGCTCCTTCCTCTCCGTGGTGCCGCACGACGGGTCGCTCGTCGTCGCCGGCATCGCGACGCCGCACAGCCGGCAGTCGTTCGACATCGACCAGCTCGTGCGCGTCGTGGTCCCGAAGCCCGGGGTCGTGGCCGTGTACCGCGGCGAATGGGAGGTCGTCCGCTACGAGCGCGGCGCTTTGCGGACGTGGATGCCCAAGCACCGCCCGCAGCTCGACTCGATCGAGAGGACAGTCTTCCGCGATCAAACGACGCCGATCGTCCGCCACGTGCGCAACAACCTCCTGCGCATGGTCGAGGCGATGGTCGAGCTGGGGCGCGGAGGGCTCCTCGCCATCCTGGGGCCGGGAGAGGGCCTGCAGCAGCTCTTCGGCGAGGAGGGGAATCCGTTCGACACCGAGGTCAAGCGGCTGGATCCCGCCCTGTGCCTCGGGACCGCCATCCTGGAGATCGCCGACGCCCACCGGAGCTATCCGCCGGACGAGCCGCGGCAGGCGCCCGGGAAGGCGCCGGCGGCGCGCGCCCCGGACCGGCCGTTGCCGGGCGCCGACCGCGTCCACCGCCTGCTCGACCTGATCGTCCGGCTGACGACAGTCGACGGAGCGGTGGTGATGAGCCACACGCTCGACGTGCTCGCGTTCGGCGCGAAGCTGCCCCCGCCGAAGGGGATCATCTCCGAGATCTTCGCCGCGACGCCCGACCAGCGGATGGACGCGAGCTGGTCGCTCGACGCGCGGGGCACCCGCCACCGCGCGGCCGCGGCGTTCGTGGCGGGGTATCCGGAGCGGATCGCCTTCATCGTCTCCCAGGACGGGCTCGCGGCCACGTTCCAGGAGATCGAGGGCAAGGTCGTTTACTGGCCCCTGTGACGGCGCTTCGGGGCCTCGCGCTGCGGCGCGGGGCGCCCCTGTCGAGGGCATCCCCGCGCCGGGCGCCGCGCGTGCGGGGGCGCGGGAGCAGCCTGCCGGCGCGCCGCGCCGATCAGAGGTGGCGCAAGATCAGCGCCGGCATCTCGTCGATGGGCGCGTCGGCCACGGCGAGCCCGGCCTCGTGGACGCGGCGGGGCATGCCATAGACGACGCAGGACGACTCGGCCTCTGCGAGGATCCTCCCGCCCACCTTGTGGATCTCGCGGGAGCCCACCAGGCCGTCGTCGCCCATGCCCGTCAGCACGACGGCGAGGACGCCCGAGCCGATCGCGGCCGCCGCGCTCGAGAAGAGCAGATCGACCGACGGACAATAAAGCGAGGTGCTGGACGCCTGCGCGAAATGCACGCTGGCGCGCTCCAGGTGCCGCCGGACCTCGAGGTGCTGCCCCCCGCGCGCGATGACAGCGCGCCCGGGCCGGAGCTCGAGGTTGTTCGACGCCTCGACGACAGAGATCGCGCTCGCCTCGTCCAGGCGGCGCGCCAGCGACTCGGTGTACCCGGCGGGGATGTGCAGCGCGACGACGACGGGGACCGGGAGCTCGGCGGGCAGCGCCGTGAGGAGCCGCGTCAGCGCCTGGGGGCCGCCTGTCGACGCGCCGACGACGATGAGCCGGGTGCGCGCCGGCACCGGGATCAGGGCGGGCGGCGGGGGCGCGGCCTGCAGGCGAGGCTCCGCCGAAGGTCGCCTCGCCACGGCCGCGGCGAGCACCTTGCGGACGAGCTCGTCCGATAGCTCGAACAGGCGATCGGTCGCGAGCGACGTCGGCTTCTCGACGATCTCGATCGCGCCCTGCTGGAGCGCCCTGACGCCGAGCTCGCTGTCCGCCTCGGCGTTGCTGACCACGACCACCCGCGGCGCGCCCACGCGCGGCAGCGACCCGAGCACGCCGATGCCGTCGAGGTTCGGCATCACCAGATCCAGGGTGATGACGTCCGGCTTGTAGCGCGCGATCTTCTCCAGCGCGTCCAGGCCGTCCATGGCCGTGTCGACGACCTCGATCGAGGGGCTCGCGCCAAGGACCTGCCGCAGGACCTTGCGCACGAACGCAGAGTCGTCGACAACGAGCACGCGGACAGGGGGGGTCTTCATCGCTCCGTCTTCCGGTAAATGAACACGCCGCCCCGCTCCTCGCACGAGAGCGCGGTCCCGAGGCGCAGCAGCGACTCGGAGACCCCGACCAGGAGGGCCCCGCCCGCGCCGAGCGCCCGCGAGAGGTTGCTGACCACCCACCGCGCCGTGTTGTCGTGGAAGTAGATGAGCACGTTGCGGCAGGCGATGACGTCGAAGCTCCCGAGCGACGCGACCTCGGCCGCGTCGAGCAGGTTGATCCGCCGCCAGTCGATCGCCCTCTGGACCTCGGCGCTCACGGTGACGCGATCGGGCGCCGCCTGGAGCCAGCGGCCGGCGAACGCGGGCGGCGGGGCGTTGCTCCGGATCGAGCGCGGCCCGAACGCGCCGGCCCGGGCCCGCGCGAGTACCCGCGCGCTGACGTCGCTCGCGACGAGCTCGACCTTGTCGAGCAGGCCCCGCTCCGCCAGGAGCATCGCGATCGTGAGCGGCTCCTCGCCGGTCGCGCAGGCCGCCGACCAGATCCGCGGCCGCCCCCCCGCCGCCACCCGCGGCGCGACGAACTCCGCGATCGCGACCTCGAGCTGCGGGAGCTCGCGGAAGAAGTACGTCTCGTTCACGACGAGCGCGTCGATCAGCGCGTCGACCTCGGCCGCGCCCCCCGGGTCGTAGCGGAGGAAGTAGTAGTAATCGAGCAGCGAGTCGAACCCGGCCTCGATGGCGCGCACCGAGAGCTTGTCGCCGAGCAGCTCGCGATCGCCGGCGTCGTAGTGGATCCCGATCTTCTCGGCGATGAGCGCGCTGAAGATCGCGAAGACCTGCGGGGAGATGGGGAGGCGGCTCGTCATGACCACGGCGTCATGCCCACTGCGAGAGGACGGAGGCGGACACGCGCCGCACCTCGGGATCCGGATCGGTCCGCGAGGCCAGCTCGACCGCCGCGAACGCCTCCCGCGTGGCCACGGCGGCGAGCGTCGTGGCCGCCGCCTTGCGCGCCGGGGCGCGCGGCAGCTTGAGCGCCGCGAGGAGCGCGGCGTGCGCCTCGGGCAGCCGCATCCGCGCGAGCGCCGCGGTCAGGAGGGGCGAGAGCTCGTCGTCCGCCGTCGCCAGCGCCTCGAGGATCCCCTCGACGCGGCCGGGCACGGGCGTGGACAGCGCGGCGAGCAGCGGGGCCGATGCCCGCGTCGTCACGAGCAGCGCGATGAGGCTCCTCGTCGCCTCGATCCCGGGCCGCCCCGCGATGAAGCTTGTCGCCGTCGCGCGCACGCTCTCGTCGACGTCGGCCGCGGCGCGCACGAGCGCGGGCAGGACCTCGCGGGACGAGAAGCCGGAGACGGACGAGACGCCGACCAGCCGCGTCGCCACGTCCGGCGACGCGAGCGCGCCGAGCAGCGTCGGCAGCGACTCCTCCCGCCCGGCGATGCCGAGCCCGATCAGCGCCGAGCGCCGCATGTCCGTGTCGCTCTCGCGGGCGGCCTCCTCGAGCGCGGCGAGCGCCAGGTCGCCCTTGATGCCCGACAGCGCCTCGACCGCCGCCACGCGCACCTGGCCGCTCTCGTCCCGGAGCCGCGCGGCGATCGCCCCGGCCGCCGCCTCCCAGCCGAGCTTCCCCAGCGACTGGCAGGCGTAGTAGCGGACCCAGGCGTCCTCGTCGCGGAGCCCGCGGAGGAGCGCCTCGATCACGAGCGCGTCGCGCCGCGACGACTGCCCGATCGCCCGCATCGCCACGGCGCGCACCCGCGCGGAGGGGTCGGCCGCCACGCCGACGAGCGCCTCGATCGCCGTCGGCTCCGCGAAGCAGGCGAGGCCGTGGATCGCCCGCTCGCGCAGCCGCATGTCGGGATCGCGGAGGCCCTCGACGAAGAGCGGCAGCGCCGACGCGGGCGCGAAGTAGGCGAGGATCCGGAGCGCCGCGCGCCGCGCGGCGGGCGATCCGTCGCGCGCCGCCGAGAGCGCGAGCGCCTCGACCTCCGCGCCGCCGAGGCACTGGATCGCCGCCATCGCGGCGTGGGCCACGCGGGGGTTCGGGTCGTCGAGGACCGGGAACAGCGCGGCCGCCGCGCGCGGCTCCGCGATGCGCCCGAGCGCGTCGCACGCCGCCGCGCGGACCTCCGGGTCCGGATCGGCGAGGCAGCGCGCGACGTCGTCCGCGGCCGCGCCGCCGCGCACGAGCGGCAGGAGCAGGAGCCTGCGCGCGCTGTCGCCGTCGCGCAGCGCGGCGAGCACCCGGGAGTCCGCGCTGCGGGAGAGCCGGCAGAGCGCGTCGGCCGCGGCGCTCGCCACGGGGGCCTCGGCGTCGAGCAGGCGGGTCAGATCGAGCAGGACGTCCTCGCCCCCGATCGCGCCGAGCACGCCGCAGATCATCGCCTGCTCGCCCGTGTCCGCCCCCGCGAGGCTGTGCGAGAGCCGCCGCGCCGCGCCCGGCGCCGGGACCTCGCCCCGGAGCGCCTCGTCGATCGGCTCGACCGTCCCGTAGCGCTCGCGGTACCGCTCGCGCAGCTCGGCGAGCGCCACCGCGGCGACGCGCGCGACAGCGTCGCTCGGGCGCGCGAGGAGGCGCATCAGCGGCGACACCGCGCTCCGGCTGCCGGTGCGGCCGAGCGCCCGCGCCGCCTCGAGGACGTACCGCGGATCGTCGAGCAGGACCGACAGCGGCTCGATCGCGCGCGGATCGCCGCTCCGGCCCAGCACGTCGATCGCCGGGAAGACACGAAAGAAATTTCCGCTGGTGACGGCGTCCACGAGCGAGTCGACAGCGGCCCTGCCGCCGACGCGGCCGAGCGCCTCGATCGCGGCGACCGCGACGTTGTCGTCCGCGTGCGACGTGAGCTCCGCGAGCCGGGAGACGGCCCTGGCGCTGGCGCGGCGGCCGAGGATCTGCGCCGCGTCGGCGACGATGGCCGGGCGGGGATCCCGGGTCAGCTCGAGCACGGGCCCGTCGACGTCGCCGAGCGACGCGACGAGCGCGTCGACGGCGGCGGCGATGCGCGCCTCGCTCTCGCGCCGCGCGCTCAGGCATCCGCAGAGCGGCTGGACCGCCGCGTCGCCGAGCGCGGCGAGCGACGCGATGACGGCCCGCCGCACCGTCCAGCTCGGATCGGCCAGCATCTCGATGAGCGCGGGCACCCCGGCGCCCCCGGACGCGGCGAGGCGATCGACCTGCTCGACGCGCTGCCGCTCCGGCTCCGAGATGGCGAGCGGGGGCCGCCGCAGGTTCATGCGGTCTCCGGCGGCGCGTGGGGCTGCTTCCCGTTCGCCCTGAGGTGCGCGATCGCGGCGGAGACGCCCGCGATCGCGTCGACGTGCGCGCTGTTCGCGTGCCGGATCTTGCCGACCTGCTCCAGCACGTAGCCGGCGTCGGTGGCGACCGCGCCGGAGTCCCTCGCGTGCCTGGCCACGGCGGCGAGCAGCTCGCGCATCGGGTCGCGCAGCCGGGCGATCGAGGCGGCGTGCTGCTCGCTCCGGGCCGCCTGCTCCGAGGCCGCCCTGGCGATGTCCCGCAGCGCCGACGCGTGGCGGCCCGCGCCCGAGCCGAGCGCGGCGACGGACTCCACCTGGTCGGTCACGGCCCGCGCGGTCTGCTTGGCGATGCGGCGCACCGCCTCCCCTTCCTTCACGAGCGCCGACGTCGCCTTGCTCTGGTCCGCCGCCGCGGCGGTCACCGACGCCGCGAGCCGCGCCACCTGGCGGGCCGAGGCCTCGAGCTGCTTCGCGGCCCGCGCCTGCTCGCCGATCCCCCGCGCGGACTGGGCCGACATCTTGCGGACGTCATCCATCGTGCGCGCCACCTCGGCAGCGCCGCCCGCCTGCTCCGCGAGGCCCGCGACCATCCGCTGCGCCGCGCTGGCGGCGTCCTGCGTGAGCGCCGTGATGCTCGTCAGGGCGCGCATCTGCTCGGCCATGGCGCTGCTTGTCTGGCTGGTCAGCGCGCGCATCTGCGCCGCGACCTTCGCGAGCTGGGCCGCCCCCGTCGCCTGCTCCTCCATCGCCCGCGACACCCGCTCGGCGCTCTGGGTGAGCTGCGCGTTGACCCTCACGGCGTCGCGCAGCGCGTGCGCCTGCTCGGCCGTCGCCTCCTTGGTCTGCCGGGCCATGCGGCGCATCTCGGTGCTGCCCTGCGCGAGCGCCTGGACCGCCCTTGTCTGCTCGGCCGCGGAGCGCGCGATCGCCTTGCCCTCGTCGCTCATGCGCGCCGCGGTCTGGGTCAGCGAGCCGACCGCCTGCACCTGCTCGGCGTTCGCCCGATCGATGTCGCGGATCGAGCGGCCGAGCTCCTCGACGCCCTGCAGGATCGTCGCGAGCGCCCGCTCGGCGTCGCTCGCGAGCCGGGTGCCCTCGTCCGCGACCTTCACGCCGTCGGTCGACGCGGCGACAGCCTCCCGGGCGCTCGTCTGGAGCGCGCGGACGATCTTGGCGATCTCGGCGCTCGAGACGGCGGCCCGGTCCGCCAGGTTCCGGATCTCCTCGGCGACGACGGCGAAGCCGCGGCCGTGCTCCCCAGCGCGCGCGGCCTCGATGCTCGCGTTGAGCGACAGGAGGTTCGTGCGATCGGCGATCAGGTTGATGGTCTGGACGATGTCGCCGATCTCCTCGGCGCGCTTGCCCATCTCCTTCATGACCGACGCGGAGTCGACCATCGCCTGCCGGATGCTGCCGAGGCCGGCGATGGACCGGCCCACCGTCGACGCGCCCTCGCGGGCGGTCGCGACGCCCTGCTCCGCTGTCGTGCGCGCGGTCTCGACGATGGCGACGATCCGCCGCGTGGAGGCCTCGACCTGCGACGAGGCCGAGGCGTTGCCGGCGGCGAGGCCGTTGATCTGCTCGGCGCTCTGCGCGACCTGCTGCGCGGTCCGCGCGAGCTCCTCGGCGGCGACAGCGTTCGCCTCGATGGTCGCCGCGTTCTTCTCGGCCGTGGCCGCGACCTCCTCGACCGAGCTCGCGATCTCCGTGATCGTGCTCGTGGTCGCCGAGGCGCTCGAGTCGAGGGCCCGCGCGCTCTCCGCCACCCCGCGGATCGACCGCGCCATCTGCTCGGCGGTCGCGGCGGTCTCCTCGACCGCGCTCGCCATCTCGGTTGTGTCCTTCGCGACGCGGTTGAGGGAGCCCGTCACGCCCGTGGCGGCGCCGGCGATGGTCGTGATCTGCCCGCCCACGTCCCTGGCGTCGGTCGAGAGGCGGCTGATGCCCTTCGACATCTCCTCGATCGTGGCCGCGATCTCCTCGAGCGACGCGGCGCTGCTCGCGCCGCGGCTCGCCGCCTCGTCGGCGGCCCCGCTCGTGACCGAGACCGAGGTGAGGAGCTCCTCGCTCGAGGACGCGAGCTCCTCCGCGCTGGTGCTCACCGCCTTCACCGAGCGGGCGATCTCCTCGAGCGCCGCCGCGGTGGCCTCCGTGGACTCGGCGAGCGCGTCGGCGTCGCCCTTCACGGCGGAGAGCGCGGGCGACAGCGCGCCGAGCCCGCTCGCCGTCGCCTCGATGCCCTGCGCGACCTCGCCGACGGCGTCGCTGATCCGCTGCCCCGACCGGGCGAGCGCCTGCGCCGCCGCCCCCGCCTCCTCGATCTCGCCCGCGAGCGCCCCGACCGAGGCCCCCCGCTCCTTGCCGGCGGCGGCGTGCTCGGCGCCGAGGGCGGCGATCCGCGCGGCCGCCTGCTCGACGCCGGCCGCGGTCGTCACCGCCTGGCGCAGCGCGCGCTCGGACTGCTCCGCCTGCGCGAGCGCCCCGTCGATGTCCGCGATTGCCTCACCTGCCATGATCTTGCTCCTCACCGATGACCTTGCCGACGTCGACGAGCATGACGAGCCGCTTGCCGAGCTTCGCGACCGCCCTCACGAAGCCGGAGCTCTCCTCCGTCATCACCTCGGGAGGCGGGCGGAGCTCGTCGGCGGCGATGTTGACGACCTCGCGGGCGCTGTCGACCAGCAGGCCCACGGTGCGGCCTCCGCTCTGGACCACGATGACGCGCGAGTCCAGCGTGGGCTCGATCGTCGGCAGCCCGAAGCGCGCGCGCAGATCGACGACGGGCACGACGCGGCCGCGGATCTGGATGAGCCCGCCGACGTAGGGGCGCGTCCCCGGCACGCGCGTCGCCCCGGTGAACGACTCCATGTGAAGCACGTCCGCCGCGGAGATGGCGTACTCGGTGTCCGCCACCTTGAGGACCACGTGCAGGCCGCTCATGAGGCCACCCGCGCGAGGGCCGCCTGGCCGCCGTGGCCCGAGGAGAGGCGACCGCTGAGCGTCACGAGGTCGAGGACGAGCGTGGGGCGGCCGTCGCCGAGATCCGTCGAGCCGCTCACGCCCGGCACCTTGACGAGCGGGTCCTCGAGCGGCCGCACGACGACCTCCTGCTGGCCGAGGACGCGGGTCACGCCGAACGCGAACGGCGCGCCGCTGCGCCGCACGACGAGCGCCCTGCTCGCGCCGAGGGGCCCGAGCTCGAAGAGGGCGCCGAGGTCGATGAGCGGCACGACCTCGCCGCGGCGCTCGATCAACTCGGTACCGCCCCGGGCGCGGCCCGGGGCTGGCAGCTCGGTACCGCCCCGGGCGCGGCCCGGGGCTGGCAGCTCCGTAGCGCCCTGGGCGCGGCCCGGGGCTGGGCCGCGGAAGAGACGGGCAGGGTCGATCTCCATGACCTCCTCGACGGCCGCGACCGGCGTCACGAACGCCTGGTCACCGCACAGGAACGAGAAGGCGTCGACGATGGTGAGCGTAAGCGGGATCCTCAGCGTGAAGGTGGTGCCGGCGCTGCGCGCCGTGCTCACGGAGAGCTCGCCGCCGAGCTGCTCCACGGCGATGCGCCGGACGATATCCATCCCGAGCCCGCGGCCGCTTGTCTTCGTCGCCTGGTCGAGCGTCGACAGCCCGGGCAGCGTGATGAGATCGAGCAGCGCCGCGTCGGTCTCGGGCGCGGGGCGGCCGGCGCGCCGCGCCACCAGCGCGCGGTCGATGCCGCGACCGTCATCGGCGACGCAGAGCTCGAGCTGGTTGTTCGAGCGCTCGAAGCAGGAGACCCGGATCACGCCCTCCTCGGGCTTGCCGAGCCGCCGCCGCTCGGCCGGCGGCTCGATCGCGTGATCGACGGCGTTGCGGAGCAGGTGCACGATCGCCGGGAAGATGCGCTCCGCCACGGCCTTGTCGAGCTCCGCCTTGCCGGCGTCGATCTCGATCCGGACCTCCTTGCCCGTGGTGCGGCCGAGGCCGCGCACGACAAGCGGCACGCGCTCGAGGAGCTCGGTCACCGAGATCATGCGCGCGCGCATGATGGCGCCGCGCAGGTCCCGGAGCTGTCGGTCGTGCTCGCGGAGGATCTCCGCGAGATCGCGGACGTCCACCCCGCGGGCGCGCAGGCCCGCGGCCGCGCGGGCGAGCCGGAACCGCGTGACGACGAGCGCCGACAGCTTGTCGAGGGCGTCGTCGAGGCGCGCCACCTCGACGCGCACGACGCCGCGGAGCTGGGGCTCCCGCTCCGCCGGCTCGTCGTGCTCCTGCTCGAACGGGTCGGCGACGGCCAGCGGGACCGGGGTCGACACAGTGAGCGAGCGGACGCCGTCGGCGGCCGCCGCCCGCGCGAGCTCCTCGTCCGGGGCGCTCGTGAGCACGAGCAGCGCGAACGCGATGCCGCCCGGCGCCCCGTCGCTCGCCGGCACCGAGAGCGGGATGACCTTGACGATCTCGGCGATCTTGCCGACGCGCTCGCGGACGCTCGTGATGTTGATCCCCTCGGCTGTGCGCGCCGGCGACGGGACGAAGTCGACCCGCAGCGCGCGCCGCCCGCCCGCCACGCCCTGCGCGAGCTGCATCCGCTCGCTCGACCCGAGCTTCGCCAGGATCTCGGGCTCGACGCTGATCGTCGGCGGGGGCGGACGCGGCGCGGCGGCGACATCAAGCGAGGAGAGCGCGTCGAGGAGCGCGGGCGCGGCCGGCGGCACCGGCTGCTTGTTCGCGAGCGCCCGGGTCCGCTCCTCGATGGCCCGGAGCCCGCGGACGAGCACCTCGATGGACGGGGCGGAGAGCCGCCCCGCGGCCCGATCCGCCGCCCGGAGCACGGTCTCCATGCCGTGGGCGATGTCCACGATCGGCTCCACGCCGACCATGGCGGAGAGGCCCTTGATCGTGTGGAGAGAGCGGAACAGCTCCCGGATCACCTTCGGGTTCGACTCGCCGGTCCGGACGGCGGCCTCGGCGGCGAGGAGGTTCGCGGTCGACGCGGACAGGTGCTCTTCCACCTCGACGAGGTAGCCGGCCACGAACTCGTTGACGTCGAGCGCGTCGCTCATCCTGCGTTCGCGGCGCGGTTCTCCAGCAGCGACCGCACGCTCGCCAGGATGGCGTCGGGCGTGAACGGCTTCGTCATGAACTCGGAGGCCCCCGCGCCGAGCGCCCGGGCGCGGGACTCCTCATCACCCCGGGTGGTCACCACCAGAATCGGCAGGCTCCGCAGCTTGTCCTGGCCCCGGATGAACTCGATCACCTCGATTCCCCCGATGTCGGGCATATTCAGATCGAGGACCACGAGATCGAACGGCCTCAGCGAGAGCGTCTCTATCGCCTCGAGCCCGCTCGCTGCGTGCGCGAACGTGAACTGATCGGCCCGCAAGCAGGCCACCACCATCTCACGCATCACTCTGCTGTCATCGACGACGAGGATCTCTGCCACAGCGCTGCTCGATCGAGGGAATAACCGGCGTGTACGCTAGGTGTCAATTGAACACCAGAGCGTCCTTCAAAGAATCAGGGATCTCCCGTCGGACGCGTCCCGAAAATCGGGTTCGGGGCTCGATCAGCGGCGCCGGCGCTGTGCGCTGTGCGGGGGCGCGGGGTCACGCGCTGCGCTGTAAACGCTGACCACCGGCGCACGCGCGCGGATGCGGATGAGGGGCGCCTTCGGCGGGCGTAGGGGCTTGCGTCGCCCCGACATGTCGATCAGATGAGACTGGGCGGTAACGACTCGCGAAGGCCCAACGCCGCTACGCGCCGCGGTCGATCCTGGAGAGCGGCCCCTCCGGGGAGCGGAGTCTCACGGCCCCTGCTGCTCCTGGAGAACCATGAACCGGCCAACAACGATGGACTTCCTGATCGCCGACGCGCTGCGAGACGCGAGCGCCGCGCGGCGCACCACGGCCGCGGCGGGGCCAGGCGCCGCGCAGGGGGCCCAGGAGCCTCCGCCGAGCGAGCACGCGGCGCGCGCGATCGTCTGGATCGTCGACGACTCGCCGCTGGAGGCGGAGATGGCGGCGCGCGCCCTCGCCGCGCGGTACGAGGTCCAGGTCTTCACGGACGGCGCGGTGATGCTCGAGCGCATGTGGGCGAGCGATCTCCCGGACGTCCTCGTGCTCGACCAGGTGATGCCGGGGATGTCCGGCACCGAGATCTGCACGCTCCTCCGGTCGTGCGCGGCCACGATCGGGCTCCCGATCCTCATCCTGACCGTGGCCGGGCAGGAGCAGGACCTCGTGGAGGGCCTCGCCGCGGGCGCCGACGACTACGTGGTGAAGCCGTGCCCCGCGGCCGCCCTCTCGGCGCGCGTCGGGGCGCTCGTCCGCTCGAAGCGGCTCCGCGAGCGGGCCGAGCGGGCCGAGCAGGTCGCGGCGGTGGAGCGCGATCTGCTGCGCGCGCTCATCGAGCAGAGCGGCGACGGCATCATGGCGATGGACGAACGCGGGGTGATCCGCATCTGCAACCAGGAGGCCCAGCGGCAGCACGGCGTGACCGAGCGCGACGCCGTCGTCGGCGCGGAGTCGATCAACGCGTACGAGCTGCTGTCGCTGGACGGGCGGCCGCTGCCCCTCGAGGAGCGCCCGCTGCGCCGCGCGCTCCGGGGCGAGAAGGTCGAGAACGCGCGCTGGCTGGTGGCGCGCCCGGACGGCTCGATCCGCGCGCTCGCCGGCACCGCGTCGCCGCTGCGGCGCCCCGACGGATCGCCGGCGGGCGCCGTCCTGATCGCGCGCGACGAGACCGACGCGCTCGAGGCGGAGCGGGCCCTCCGGGCCAGCGAGGAGCGCTACCGCGGGATCATCAGCGCGCTCGAGGAGGGCATCACGCTCCAGGACGAGGGCGGGATCATCCGCACAGCGAACGCGAGCGCCGAGCGGATCCTCGGGCGGCCCGCGGAGCAGATCGTCGGGTCGAAGACGCTGGGCGGCTCGAGCAGCGCCGTAGGCGAGGACGGCACGCCGATCCTCCTCGAGATGTATCCGTCGCAGATCGCGCTCCGGACCGGCGAGCCCCAGTCGGGCGTCGTGCTCGGCATCGAGCGCCCGGGCGGCGCTGTGCTGTGGCTCTCGGTGAACGCGCAGCCGCTCCGCGGCCTGGACGGGTCGATCGTCGGCGTCGTCTCGTCGTTCTTCGACATCACAGCGCAGAAGCGGGCCGAAGAGGAGCGGAGAGCCCTGCTCGCCGCGACGCAGGCGGCGCGCCGCGAGGCCGAGGCCGCGAGTCACCTGAAGGACGAGTTCCTGGCGACGATGAGCCACGAGCTCCGCACGCCGCTCACGGCCGTCCTCGGCTGGGTCCGGATGCTGCGCACGGGCAACCTCGCCGAAGACCGGCGCGAGAGGGCGCTGGAGACGGTGGAGCGCAACGCGCTGGCGCAGGCGCAGCTCGTCGACGATCTGCTCGACATCTCGCGCATCATGGCGGGCAAGCTCCGGCTCGACGTGCAGCCGGTCGAGCTCGCTGTCGTGATCGACGCCGCGCTCGAGGTGGTGCGGCCGGCCGCCGACGCGAAGGGGGTGCGCCTGGAGCCGGTCCTCGACCCCGGCGTGGGCCCGGTGGCGGGCGACGCGGGGCGGCTGCAGCAGGTCGTCTGGAACCTCCTCAGCAACGCGGTGAAGTTCACGTCGCGGGGCGGGGTCGTGAGCGTCCGGCTCGAGCGCGCCGAAGGGTCGGCGGGGATCGTGGTGTCCGACACAGGTCAGGGCATCGATCCCTCGTTCTTGCCCTACGTGTTCGAGCAGTTCCGGCAGGCCGAGAGCGGCACGACCCGCAAGCACGGGGGGCTCGGCCTCGGGCTGACGATCGTGAAGAGCCTGGTGGAGATGCACGGCGGCACGGCGCAGGCGCTGAGCGACGGGGAGGGCCGGGGCGCGACGTTCATCGTGCGGCTGCCGCTCGCGGCGCCGCACGATCGCGCGGGTGACCGCGGGAGGCCGGGGCTGAGCGGGCTGTCGGGCGAGAGCGACCGTCCGCCGGAGCTCAGGGACCTCAACGTGCTCGTGGTGGACGACGAGGACGACACGCGCGAGCTCCTCGTCACGATGCTCGAGCAGTGCGGCGCGCGCGTGACGGCCGTGTCGTCGACGGCCGAGGCGCTGCTCGCGCTGAAGGCGCTGCAGCCTGACGTGCTCATCTCCGACATCGCGATGCCCGGGGAGGACGGCTACGCGCTCATCCGCAAGATCCGCGCGCTCCCGGCGAAGAGCGGCGGGCGGACGCCGGCTGTCGCGCTCACGGCGTACGCGCGCACGGAGGACCGCACGCGGGCGTTGCGGGCCGGGTTCAACACGCATGTGCCCAAGCCCATCGAGCAGGCGGAGCTGCTCGCGGTGCTCGCGAACATCTCCAGGGCGAGAGAAGAGACGTAGGTGTTGCCGGGCAGCCCGGCACGACATCACGGTCAGACATCGACCCATCCCCTCCAGCCGCCCTCGCGTTTGCTGGAGCTTCCTCACGCGCGCGAGATCGCCCAGGGGAGATCACGTCCGCTCGCCCCGGTCCTGAGGTTGGAAGAACGACTGGATTCTCCAGCGCTCCGATCCGCAGGGCGCGGACTGTCCCCTGGCTGGCGGCAACAGAGGAGAGTAACGGTGAAGAAGAACACCCTTTTCACGGGCCTACCGTCTTCACCTCATCAGGTCAGACATCGGCGCGCCGAGGACGACTCACTCCCTCCGGCAAGTCCGCTCGATGGTGTCCATCAGCTTGAGGAGGTCGAACGGCTTGCTGATGATCGCGTCGGCGTCGATGCCGGCGCGATCCGTCCCGCCGCGGGCGGTCATCACCACGATGGGCATGGAGGCGAGCGCCGGATCGCGCTTCTGCTCGGCGCGGAACTGGAAGCCATCCATCACCGGCATCATCAGGTCGAGCAGGACCAGCGCGATCGACGAGGGATCGCCGCGCAGGTAATCGAGGGCCTCGAGCCCGTTCGCGACGGACGCGACCGAGTAGCCTTCCTCCTCCAGGAGCTCGCTCAACGTCCGGCGAATCGCGGCGTCGTCATCGACGATCAAGATGCGCTTGCAAGGGGGGCTCATCGTCATGCGGGGTCGCTCCATTCCGATACGGCAGGGGCGGGGCGGGAGCCCGCAGAGCGCACCGTACCCGGGCGCCTCAGGCCGGCAGGCCGCGCCGGCTCGAGGCGCCTGGGCCGGCGAGCGGAAGGTGAACCTTGAAGGTCGAGCCCTCGCCGAGGACTGAGCTCACCTCGATCGAGCCGTCCAGCGCCTCGACCACCTGCCTGGAAATGTACAGCCCCATGCCGAGACCACCATAGTTCCGCGCGGATACCGCGCGCTCGAAGCGGCCGAAGACCCGGTCGATGTGCTCGGGCGCGATCCCGATGCCGTGGTCCGCGATCGTCAGCGTGGTCGTCGAGGACGTCGAGGTCACCGCGATGTCGATGGGCTTTCCCTGGCCGTACTTGAGCGCGTTCGAGACGAGGTTGTCGACGACCTGCTCGAGCCGGACCCGATCCCACTGCCCGGCGGCGTCGTCGTCCGCGCTCACCGCGATCCGGGAGCCCGACTCGACGAGCTCGCTGCCCTCGTGGCAGCGGGACACCACCTGACGGACGATGTCCGACAGCCGGACAGGCTCCAGATCGAGGGCGAGGCGACCCGCGGCGATGCGGGAGACGTCGAGGAGATTGTCGACGAGCCGGCGCAGGCGCTCGCTCTGCCGGCGGACGAGCCCGAGGCGGCTCGTCAGCCACGAGAGGCGATCCCGGTCGCAGCAGAGCTCCGGCGCGCGGCGCATCAGGAGCTGGATCTGCAGCGAGAGCGGGGTGAGCGGCGTCTTCAGCTCGTGAGAGGCGATCGACAGGAACTCGTCCCGGAGGGCGATCGCGCGCTGGGCGTCGTTGTAGAGGCGCGCGTTGTCGACGGCGAGCGCGCAGCGGCGCGCCAGCTCCTCCGCGGCCGCGAGCTCCGCCGGGCCGTACCGGCGCCCGGACCGCGAGGCGATGAACGTCAGCGTCCCGAACGCCCGCTCCCGCGTCGCGAGCGGGACGCACATGAACGAGCGACCGCCGATCTCCCGGATCACCCGGAGGTGATCCTCGTCCTGCGCAATCGCGCGCATGTGCGCCTCGGTGAACGGATCGATGAGCACCGACCTCCGCTCCAGGAGCACCCTGGACTGCGCGTTATCGCGCGAGCCGTCGAGCGCGGGCGCGAAGCGCTTCGCCTCCTCGGCCAGGGCCGCCTGCGCGGGGTCCGCGCAGCCCACGCCCACCCGCCGCAAGCCGCCGCCCTCCTCCTCGTCCTGCTTCAGGTCGACGAGGCAGAAGTCGGCGAGGACGGACACCGCGAGCTGCGCCACCCGCGCGAGCGTCGTGGGATAATCCAGGGAATCGGCGAGCATCACGCTCGCCGCGTCCAGCAGGCGAGGCAGCTCCTGCGCGCGCTCCCGCTCCGCGGCCTCGGTCGCCGCCCGCCGCATCCGCGCCATCTCGAGCTGCGTCCGGACGCGGGCCAGGAGCTCGCGCGCGGAGAACGGCTTCACCAGGTAATCGTCCGCGCGCGCCTCGATGGCCTCGACGACCGCCTCCTCCCCCGCGCGCGCGGACACGAGCACCACGGGGATCATGCTCGTCCTCGGGTCCGCCCGGAGCTCGCGGAGGAGCGAGACGCCGTCGAGCCCGGGCATCATCACGTCGCTCACCACGAGGTCCGGCGGGCGCGCGAGCGCCGACGCGAGCGCCGAGCGCCCGTCGGCCACCGCCTCCACGCTCCACCGCCGCGCGAGGAGGTGGGCGAGGTACTCGCGCATGTCCGCGTTGTCGTCGGCGACGAGGATCCGGAGCTCGCCCTCCCGCGGGCACGCCTCTGGCTCGCCCCCGGTCCGCGCCCCCGCCGCCGGGTCCGCGGCCCGCGCGGGCAGGCCCCCGTCGTGGGCCCCGTCGCCGCGCGCGCGCGCCGGCCACCGGGACGGCTCGATCACGTGCAGGCGCACGCTCGACGTCGCTGTCGCTGTCGCGCAGCTCCCCGTCGCGGCGACGCGCTCCGGCGGCAGGTGCGCGCGGCCCCACGGGATCGACACGGTGAACGTGCTCCCCTGCCCCGGCTCGCTCGAGGCCCGCAGCGAGCCCCCGTGCACCTTGACGAGCTCCTGCACCAGCGAGAGCCCGATCCCCGTGCCCTCGATGCTCCGGCAACGCAGGCCGTGCACGCGATGGAACCGCTCGAAGATGCGCGGCAGCTCGTCCGCCGGGATCCCGGCGCCCGTGTCGCGCACGGACAGCTCGACGCCGTCCCGGTGCGGGCGCAGCGAGAGCGCGATCTGCCCCTCGAGCGTGAACTTGAACGCGTTCGATAGCAGGTTGGAGACGATCTTCTCCCACTGCGCGATGTCCACATAGACGGGCCCCGGCAGCGGCGGGCAGTCCACGACGAGCGCCAGGCCCGCGGCCTCCACCAGCGCGCGGAACGAGCCCGCGAGCTCCTCGGTGAGCTGGGCGAGATCGGTCAGCTCGAACCATGTGTCGAGGCGCCCCGCCTCGATGCGGGAGAAGTCGAGCAGCGTGTTCACGAGCCGGAGGAGCCGCAGGGCGCTCCGCTGCGCCGCCGCGAGGCCCTCGCCGGCGAGCGCCCTCGCCGGGCGGGACAGCGCGTCCTCGACGTGCCCGAGGATGAGGGTGAGCGGGGTGCGGAACTCGTGGCTCACGTTGGCCACGAACTCCGTCTTGAGCCGGTCGAGCGTCGCGAGCTCGTCCCTGTGCCGCGCGACCTCCCGCTCGAGCCGCCGCTGCTCGGTGACGTCCCGCCCCTCGGCGATCATGAAGACCACGTCGCCCTGCCGGTCCTTGACGGGGTTGATGTTGAAGTCGATCGTGATTCGCTCCTTGCCCTCTTTGCCCCCGATGATCTCCGCGTCATACCGGACGAACTCGCCGCGCGCCGCGCGCCGCACGGCGTCCTTCAGCCGCTCCTGGGCCTCCGGCGAGCCCCGCCACCAGGGGCAATCCCAGAATGGCACTCCGTGCACGTCTCTCCGCGACACGCCCGCGCCGTGGACCGACGGATAGTTCGACTCCCAGTTCGTCCCGTGAGCGTCGAGCAGGCCCCAGAACTGAAAGGCGCTGTTCATCGCGACCCGCGCCGCGAGGAGCCGCAGCAGCCCCGACTCGCGGCCAGGGCTCGCGCGCGCGATCTCCTGCTTCAGGAGCTCCGTGTCCCGGAGGAGGTGATCCTCGGAGTCGTCCACCGGTCCAACGCCGGTGAGATCTTCCAGACCCTGGACGAAGTCGCGCCCTTCTGATCCTTCCTGGCTCGACCGCTGTTTCATCCGTCCGCTCATCACGCCTTGCGGCCCCGCTCGACGCGGGAGACAGCTCATCCCGAGCGCTTAGTGAAGATCGTTGATCGCGCAAGGTCCGATCGGCCCGCCGCGAGGGCGCGGGGCTTTGTGGAGGGCGGGGCAGCGGCGCGCGGGCAGGCGGGGGCGAGGGGCGAGCCTCGGCTGGCCGGCGGCCTGCTGGACGGGCGGGCACGGCGCCGCGCTCTCTGGCCATCCTCAACGCGTTGACGACGGCGACGACGACGTTCGGGCAGGGCGACAACGTCGCCCACGCCATCCCGCTCGGCCGGCTGCGCGAGGTGATGAGGCGGTACGGGAGGCTCAGGGAACCGGAGCGAGAGGGGCGCGATCGTCGCGCAGCGCCTCGCGGCCGCCCTGCGCGCCCTCGCAACCCCCCTCCGGGCTAGCGCTTGCCGGCAGCAGCAGTCGCCGCGGGCTGCGCAGGCGGCGCGATGACGCGGAATTTGCCGCTCAAGTGCAGCAGGGACATCGTGTACAGCATGCCGTCATAATATCGCCACTTACCGGTAGGCGCCTCGCGTTGATACACGTCCTCGACGAAGCGCCAGGCCCGCGGGTGGGTGGCAGCCAGCGCCGCGACGCCGTTCATCGACACGAGCCCGAGCGAGTCGTGCTCGACGATCGGCTTGCCTTCGAGGGTGAAGTTCGCCTTGTACTTGGGGCCCTGCGCCTCGAAGAACGCGAGGAGCCGATCGCTCAGCTCGGTCTCCCGCGGGTCCTTCGCCCACCACGCCGCGTCCACCGACCAGTTCATCGCGGTGCGGAACGCGTCGTAGCGGAAGTTGGCGGTGCCTGCGTCCCACGAAGCCGCCTTGGGGGTACCATCGAAGTTGGCGTAATCCGGAGCGAGCCCTGTCTTCGGGTGGGTCGTCTTGACGAAGAAATCGCGGCTCACCTTGGCCGCCTCGGCCCAGAACGCGCGATCCGCCTCGGGGCCCCAGAGGGCCCAGAGCTCGTAAAACGCAGGCAGGTGATACGATGGATCTGTATGGTCGCCGTTCTTCGAGAAGTTGTCCGTGTCAGGCGTGAACCGCACCATCTTGTTCTCGGCGTTGAAGAGCGAGACAAGCGTGGTCTTGCGCTTGTCCGCGTTGACCGCCCCGGCGATCGACTTGCGGTTCTTCATCGCGTCGAGCAGGCCCATTGCCTCCTTCCGGTAGTCGTAAATGCCTTTGCCGTTTCCCCAGCGATGGGAGGCGAACAGCAACGCCGTGGCGAAATACTCCTCCGCGTCGGGAGCGGGGTTCTCATCGATGGCCGTGCCATCCGGGCGCATCTGCCAGGAGAAATACCCGAAGCCGGGGTGACGCGGCTCCGCATGAACCATGTGAGACTTCGCCCAGTTCCACAGAGCATCGAAGTCATCTTTCCGGTCGACCTGCACGGCGATCATCATGCCATAGGACATCCCCTCGGAGCGGACGTCACCATTGCCGATGTCCATGATGTATGCCTTGGGGCCGTTCGCGTTCTTGCCCGCCGCGAACAGGACGGCTTCCTCCTTGGGATCGCCGTGGAACAGCTGCGCATAGGCCTTCGCGATCTTGGCGTCGATCTCGTCGGGCTTGTGTCCCAGCTCGGCAAACAGGTTGCGATACTCCCCCGTGAAGTACGCTCCTTTGGCAGCAGGCCGGAGCGGCGGACCGAGGGGCGCAGGCTCCGCCGCCGGGGCCGTCTGCACCGCGCCGCTCTGATTCGAGCTGCCGCCCGGAGCGACGCTGCCGGGTTGATCCGTGGCGCTTGCCTGACCGGGAGATCCGACCTGGGTGCCCTGGTTGCTGGGCGCGCAGGCGATCACCGTGAGCGCGAACCATGACGATGCGACCGGAAACTTTATCATTCGCAAGTTCATCGCTGTCCTCATTGCCGAGCTCGGCATCCTATAGGAAACGGGCTACGTGTCAACATCGCTGAAGAGCCCACGTGTGTTATGCTCGCAAGTCGAGCCCTCCCGACCATCCTCGCGAGCGCCTCGGCAGAAGCGGCCAAGGTGCCTCGAAACGGCGGCTCCCCGTCTGTCGCATCGCGCGCCGAGGGACTCACGATACAGCACCGCGGCGCGAGTGACGCCCGCGATGATGACGATTCCTGGCGAGGGCCGCGCGCCGCGATCGGGCCGAACGGCGTGGCCTATCCGCGGCTCGAGCGCCGTGGCTCAGCGAGCTTCTCGGCTCTCGAGGCTTGAAAGGACGCTGAGGCCCTCGGGCCCACCGAAGACCGGCGCAGGCACGCCGAGGATCCCGAGCTCGAGCAATTCCTCGAACGACCTCGCCGAGATCGCGAGGTAGCCGATGCACCGGGAAGCCTTCAGCTCGGGCCTCGCGCTCGTCAGCGCCTCCAGCCATCGCGCGCGCTGGCCCAGGATCGCGCCGATCTCCCGCGGACGCGAGGCATGTTCGGCGGCCAAGCGGAGCGCGCGAACTCCGATTGTTCCTTCGAAGATCGGGCTCCCCCAGGGGAGCTCCGCGCATTTCTCGAAGCCGAGCTCCGCGAGCGTGTGGACAACGAGCGAGAGGGGCACCTGGTTCGCCTCGCACTACTGGTTGGCCGCGCTCGGCGCCCACGGGTTCTCCGAGAGGCTCGAGATGTAGAGCTCCTTGAAGCACACCTCCTGAAACCCCTCTTCGGCGCTCCGCTCGAGGTATGCGCGCACCTTGGCGGCGTCATCGACGCCGCCCCGCTGGAGCGCGCAGATGGCCCGCGTGCGGAGGCCGCGCGCCTCGAGCCCGGGCGCGAAGGGCTCGCCATCCTTCAGCATGTAGAAAGCGTCGGGGAAGGCCGATTCGTGGATCAACGCCTTCGGATAGCGCATCGCGTAGCGATCGAATCCCCGTAGCCAGTTCGACAGCGGAATGAAGGCAACGAAGGACTCCATCGACGACATGGTCGATGACCCACCGAATCAAGTCAACCGGGCTCGCTGGAGGCCGGGGCGAGGTCGACGGCGCGCGGGCGCGCGCCTGGGGTCGTCCGTCGCCGGGCGCCTGGCTCTTGCGTGGACGAGGCGATCCGCGGGAGTGTTGACGAGCTTCATGCCAAGATCCCGCCTCCCCTCGCCCGCGGGAGACTCGTCCAGCCATGATGCCTGTCGTCCCCCCTCTTCGCCGCCTGCGCCTCGGCTGCTCGGCCGCGCTCCTCGCCGTCTTGAGCGCGCTGCTCGCCGCGTGCGCGCCCCTGCCCGCCCCTCGCCGGTTCGCGGGGAGCCTCGATGTGCCGCTGCGGCCCACGAGCGGCCGCATCGCCGTCATCGCCGACCTGCAGCGCACCTCGACCCTGGAGTTCTGGCGCGAGTCGAACGATCCCGAGCGCGCCGCGCTGGTGCGGGCGCTCGCCGCCGCTCGCCCCGACGCCGTGTTCGCCGCGCTCGGCAACCACGAGTACTGGTGCGGCGGCGGCGGCGCGCGCCACCTCTTCGCGCGCTTCCCGCACCTCGGCGGTCGGCGCTGGTACGAGGTCGCCTACGGCTCCCTCCGCGTCGTCGTCCTCGACAGCAACGTCGCCTGGCCCGCGCCCTGAGGAGCGGCGGCGCCCGCACGCGCGGCGTCCGGGCGCGCGGCCGCCGATCCTGGCGGGCCCTCAGATCCAGTGCGCGGTCAGCTCGAGGCGATCGTCGGAGTCCCCGCCGCCGGCGATGACGCGCTGGCGGACGTGGCGAGCGCCGCCGATCTCGAGGAGCTGTCCGCAGGATCCGATGACCTCGGTCCACATGTTCTCGTCGAAGCCGTGGCAGCCGCTCCAGCGGGCGCGGGTGAAGCCGCGGCGCGATTCGATGACCTGGACGCGGCCGACAGAGTAGTAGTTGGCGAAGACGCGCTGGGCGAGGGAGAAGAGGGTGGAAGGGGAGATGAGGGCCGCGATGACCTTGTAGATGCCGCTCATGTCGTCGCGGGTGCACTGGCGGCCGATCTGGTGGATGAGGTCTTTGCCTTCACCGCTCGTGCGCCGGATGGCCTGGAGCAGGTCCTTGTACCACGCGATCGGATACCACCCGGTGGAGACGATGCTGCCATAGCGGATGCCGTGGCGCAGCGGCTCGCTCATCTCGTCCAGGCTGAGCCTCTGGAGGGGCTCTCCGCGGAGCTTGCCGAAGCTCACGTACACGGAGCGAAACGCCACTCCCTTGACCCTGGGTTCGTCGGTCATCCAGCCGCGCCGGCGCCCTCGGCAACGAGAGTACCGCACACCTCGCGCGCAGACCAGAGAGGAGCCGCTGGCCGACGTGCGGCGAGAGCCCTGGGCGGCCGCGTGGGTGACCTGGAGGGGACAAGTGGCGCTGTAATCGTTCAGGAGGATGGGCGTAATTTCTCGCGACCAATGCCACGGGAATTGCCAGCGGTGCCAGGGTCGCATATGCGTGGCGCATGTTCTCGATGCGAAACACTCAGCTCCATATACTCACGACCACCGCCGCGCTGCTCCTCGGTCTCGCGGCGTGCGGCGGCGACGACTCGAACTCGAGCTCGACGAGCACCAGCACCAGCACCAGCACCAGCACCAGCACCAGCGGCACGGGCACGGGCGGCGATGACGGCGGCGCGGGCGGCAGTGACGGCGGCGCGGGCGGCATGGGCGGTGGTGACGGCGGCGCGGACAGCGGCGAAGGCGGCGCGGGCGGCACGGTCGGCGGTGACGGCGGCGGCGGCGGCGGCAGCGGCGGCGAGGGCGGCGCGCCCGCGGACGCCGCGGCGTGGGCCGACGTGCAGCCCATCCTCACGGCGCGCTGCGCGCCCTGCCACACCTCAGGTGCGATGCCTGCCGGCGGTTACAAGATCGATTACGCGTCCTCGCAGCTCGACGCAGATTTCAGGGCGTGCAAGGGAGAGGGTCTCTCCAAGGGCGCGTGCTCTCTCAAGCGCGTGCTCGACGGATCCATGCCGGGCGGCATGGCCGGGTGCACAGGCGACCCGGCGCGGGACGCCGGCAACGCCAAGTGCCTGACCGCGGCCGAGCACGAGACGCTCAAAAGCTGGGTCGAGGGCGGCGAGCTCCCCTGACCAGCCGAGGCGCGGCCTCGCCGCGCCGCCGGGGAGCTCCCAGGTGACCGATCGTCACGGCGGAGCCGCGCCCCCCATCTCGGCCCCTCCCATGCCATGCACGGAGGCCCGGACGCCTCCGCTGGTGCCGAAGCCCTCGTTCTTCCAATCCAAGGTCTTGATCGGGAGGTCTGCCGTCGCGGGTAATGCCGTCCGGAACAGCCCGTTGTTGCTCGCGCATTGAATGAGCGCCCCGGCATCGATCGGGCAGACCGTCGATCCCCCGTCAGCACATCGCCCGATCCCCTCGCTGGGCCGGCCGGAACCCTTCACCCGCCGCGAGCACAGCGCCCACATGCGACATGACTGTAATTTTACAGGCTCATGGGTTTGACGTGCAGCACGTCCAATGCTGGACGAGCGGGATCCGCTCCGGCGCGTGAGGTAACGAAAGCGCACGAAAGCGCACGCGTTCACGACACGCGCCGACACACGCCCGTCGTTGCCGGCCGGCGAGGACAGGCGAATGCGCGATACCGGCACGGCCATGGCCGCGCGCGGCCATCGCGCGTCCGCAGCACGTGCTTTTCATGCGCGAGCGTCTCTGATACGAAGTCATCATGAGACACTTGCGACATTTCTTCGTGTGCTCGATGCTGGCGGCTCTCACGATCCCGATCGGCTGTGGAGCGGAGGCGCCGGACGGCGCCGAGCAGGCGTCCGATGTCGGTTCGATCAGCCTCGCACTCGTCGGGACCAGCGCCACGGGCGCGACGTACCGCCTGTCCGGCGCGTGGTTCGATCTCTACGGTCCGACGCACCGGCTCGTCCATGGTGACGGCGACACGACGGTGCTCACCGCGGTGCTGCCTGTCGGTCGCTATGACGTGTACCTGGAGCCCGGCTGGTTCCTCGAGCGGTGGACCAGCTCGGGTTACCAGGCCGTTCCGGCGGCCCTGACGTCGGCGAACCCGACGCCGGTCTTCATCTACGAAGCCGCGACGTCGATGGTCGCGTTCCAGTTCCAGGCGGACGGCGATGTCGTCTCCGTCGGCCAGGGGACGCTCGAGATCATCATCGGGGTCGACGACACGACGCCGCTGCGCGAGGACACCGACGTGGCCTGCAGCAACGGCTACGACGACGACGGCGACGGCTACGCGGATTGCAGCGACCCCGATTGCCAGTGGCAGCCCTTCTGCGCGCCGCCGCGCGAGGACACCGACGTGGCCTGCAGCAACGGCTACGACGACGACGGCGACGGCTACGCGGATTGCAGCGACCCCGATTGTTCGTGGCAGCCCTACTGCGCGCCGTGGCGCGAGGACACCGAAGCGGCCTGCAGCAACGGCTACGACGACGACGGCGACGGGCTCGCCGATTGCAGCGACCCCGAATGCCAGTGGCAGCCCTACTGCACATGGTGGCCAGAGGACACCGACCTGGCCTGCAGCAACGGCTACGACGACGACGGCGACGGCCTCGCCGATTGCAGCGACCCCGGGTGCTCGTGGCAGCCGTTCTGCGCACCGTGGCGCGAGGACACCGACGTGGCCTGCAGCAACGGCTACGACGACGACGGCGACGGCTACGCGGATTGCAGCGATCCCGAATGTCAGTGGCAGCCCTACTGCGTACCGGTGCGCGAGGACACCGACGCGGCGTGCAGCAACGGCTACGATGACGACGGCGACGGGTACGCGGATTGCAGCGATTCCGAATGCGCGTGGCTGCCCTCCTGCACATGGTCGCCAGAGGACTCCGACGTGGCCTGCAGCAACGGCTACGATGACGATGGGGACGGCCTCGCCGATTGCGGCGATCCGGACTGCCAGTGGCAGCCCTTCTGCGCGATGTAGGGCGCCGATGACGGCGATTCCTTCGCCCACCCGCCGTACGCCCGCGGCTCCCCGCCGCTGACCGGCGCGGAACGGCGCGACCCGCTGCAGCGTCGCGTCGGCAGCCTACCACGACCGGCACGGACGATCGGAGCGGCGCGGCCTCGCGCGGCGCCGAGCCTGTCCTGCGCGCGCCGCAGCAGCCGATCACCACCCGGCTGCTGCTGAGGCAGCAGCGGAGCCACCCGCCGCGCGTCCCCCCTGACAACCCCCCTGGCCCGATTGGTGCTTGGGCCCGCCGCGGCGGATCCCCGATGAGCACCCCTGCAACGCCGTCTCCTCCCCTCGCCTCGCGGACCGACGACCTCGCCGACGTGCTCGTGATCGGCGGCGGCCCCGCCGGCGCGTGGGCCGCGCTCGGGGCTGTCGCGAGCGGGGCGCGCAGCGTCGTTCTGGTCGACAAGGGGTATGGCGGCACCTCGGGCGCCACGGCCCCCGCGAACACCGGCGCCTGGTACGTGGCGCCCGAGGGCGCCGCGCGCGAGCGCGCGATCGAGGCGAGGTTCGCGCGGAGCGGCGGGCTCGCCCACCGCGAGCGGATGCAAGCGCGCACCTCCACGCCCCCGGCGTCGCGCAGGTCCGGGCGCGCGAGGCGGCCGCGCTGCTCGCCACCGCGCGGTTCTGCTACCGCAGCGCGCTCGCGCGCGCCGAGTCGCGCGGGCTGCACCAGCGCACCGACCTGCCGGACACCGATCCCGGCCAGGCGCATTGCCTCATCACCGGCGGGCTCTCGTCCATATGGGTCGAGCCTCGCCGGCTCCCTCACCCGCCGCACCCTGGAGGAGATCTCGCATGATCGAGCTCTTGAGCGACGCCCGCTGCATCGACTGCAGCCTCTGCGTCAAGGTCTGCCCCACGAACGTCTTCGAGGCGAGGCCCGGCGAGGCGCCCTTCATCGCGCGCCAGGACGACTGCCAGACCTGCTTCATGTGCGAGCTCTACTGCCCGACCGACGCGCTCTACGTGAGCCCGCTGGCCGAGCGCCACGAGCCCGTCACGGAGGATCGGCTCGATCGGGACGGCCGCCTGGGGAGCTACGCGCACCACCTCGGGTGGCGCGCCGCGAGGCCGGGCGGCACGGACCGCGACCCCACGTTCCGGTTCCGCGCCGTGACGGCCGGGCAATGAACATCGCGTGACGCTCCCGCGCCGGCGCCCTCCCCTGCGCGGGGCGAAGGCCGCTGGAGGGCAACGACCCGTCGGCTCATGAGGGCGCGCTCGGCGCCCAGGAAATACGGTGGAAATCAAGACCTCGATCCAACGCGCCCCGGGCGCGCCGTCGCTCCCGGACACGCCGCTCCGGTTCATCGTCCACTTCGTCGCTCGTTACCGCGCGTGGTATCTGGCGATGTTCGTCTTCGAGTCGGCCCACGCGTCGTTCGGGATCATGATCCCGTACGCCGTCGGGCAGGTCATCAAGGGGGTGACGCACGAGTCGAGCGCCGGCCGGACCGCGCTGACGGGCGAGCTCCGCGGCGCCCTGACGCTGTTCGTCGCGCTCATCGTGGGCGAGTTCCTGTTCAGCCGCATCGCCGGGCTCTGCCAGATCCTTGTCGGGCCGTGGCAGCGCCAGAACGTGACCCGCAATCTCTACGCGTACCTCCAGCACCACTCCCACAGGTACCTCAGCAACAACTTCGCCGGCGCGCTCGCGCACCGGATCAGCGAGACGTCGATGGGCGTCTCGCAGACGCTGTGGGCCGTCCTGTTCGACTTCTGGCCGATCGCCATCGTCTTCTCGGTCTCGATCGGCCTGCTCTACCGCGCGCACCCGGAGCTCGCGGCGTTCGTCTCGGTCTGGGCGGTCCTGTTCGTCGGCATCTCGTACTGGCTCGCGACCCGCTGCCAGCCGCACGCGGTGCGCGCCGCGGCGGCGCGGAGCGAGACGACGGGCAAGGTCGTCGACTCGGTCACGAACCTCACGAGCGCGCGGCTCTTCGCCCGGTTCGGCTTCGAGCGCGAGTACCTGGACGAGCAGCTCGCCCGGGAGCTCCGGGCCGTGCGCCGGTCGAACTGGTACTCCGAGCGCGTGCGGTGGTTCCAGTTCGCGTCGGCCGCGCTGCTCAAGGTGGGCACGCTCTACCAGGCGCTCCGGCTCTGGCAGCGCGGCGACATCGACGTCGCCGAGTTCGTCATGGCGACAAGCCTGTCGCTCCTCATCATCAACGAGGCGCGCAACCTCAGCCGCCGCTTCCTCGAGTTCTTCGAGTTCGTCGGCAACGTCGCGAACGGGGTGAACACCATCGTCCGCTCCCACGAGCTCGTCGACCGCCCCGGCGCCGTCGCGCCGCAGATCGAGCGCGGCCACATCGAGCTCCGGCGCGTGTCGTTCGGCTACACGCCCGATCAGCCCATCTTCGAGCGGCTCGACGTCACGATCCCGCGCGGCCAGCGCGTCGGGCTGGTCGGCTTCTCCGGCTCCGGCAAATCCACCTTCGTCAGCCTCCTGCTCCGCCTCTACGAGATCGACGCCGGCCAGATCGCGATCGACGGCGTGGACATCCGCGACATGACGCAGGACGCGCTCCACGCGCAGATCAGCCTGATCCCGCAGGATCCGAGCCTGTTCCACCGGACGCTCCTCGAGAACATCCGCTATGGCCGCCTCGACGCGACCGACGAGGAGGTCGTCGAGGCAGCGCGCAAGGCGCACGCGCACGAGTTCATCGCGCAGATGAAGGAGGGGTATCGCTCGATGGTCGGCGAGCGCGGCGTCAAGCTCTCCGGCGGGCAGCGCCAGCGCATCGCCATCGCGCGGGTGATCCTGAAGAACGCGCCGATCCTCCTCCTCGACGAGGCGACGTCGAGCCTCGACTCGATCACCGAGAAGGCCATCCAGGACACGCTGGATGGGGTCATGAAGGGCAAGACGGTGCTCGTCGTGGCCCACCGCCTCTCGACGGTCGTCCACCTCGACCGCATCCTCGTGTTCGACAACGGCCGGATCATCGAGGACGGCACCCACGCCGAGCTCCTCGCCCGGGGCGGCGCGTACAAGCGGCTCTGGAGCAAGCAGTCGGACGGCTTCCTGCCGGAGCGCGCCGCCGAGGATGCCGAGGAGCCGGCGCCGATCGAGGCGCCGCCGGTCCGTCTTCATGAGGCGCCCCGACAGCAGCCGGCGGCCGATGGCGCGGACGGGCGCGCCGACGGCCGGCCGCTGGCCGCGCCGTTGAAGGCGTGGGAGGCCCCGCTCGCCTGAGGCCCTGGCAGCGTCAGCGCCGGGGGAGCGCTACTTGAAGCTCCACGGCTGCGGCTGGTCCATGCGCTCGCGGACGCTCTCCTCCCAGCGGACGAGCCGCGGCGTGAGCCACGCCACGCCTGTGGCCAGCGCGACGCCGGCGACCACGTCCACCGCGTAGTGCCAGCGGAGGAGCATGGTGGAGATGATGATATTGAACGAGAAGAACGCCGCCACGACGGCCAGCCAGAACAGGCGCCTGTCGGTGCGGGCGCGGAGGAACGCGTACAGGGCGAACCAGAGCGGCCCCGCCGTGTGCAGCGAGGGAAAGACGTCCTTCATCGCGCCGCCGGCCTGCACGACGCTGCTCACGGCGCCCCAGAAGAAGCCGCCGTCGAGCGGCCCCTGATAGAGGTGCTGCAGCGCCTTGACGGGACCATAGGCGGGGACCGCCATGTAGACGAGCTGTCCAACGCAGTAGACGAGCGAGGTGCCGACCGCGAACTCGCTCGTTCCGCGGCCGGGGCGGGCCACCCAGACCGCCAGTAGCATCGAGAGGAAACAGATGAAGAAGTAGCTGAAATAGAAGAACGAGAACCACTCCACGACGGGGCGCGTGTTGAAGCGCTCCATCCAGAGCGCCGGCTCCATGCGGAAGATCAGCAGGTCGAGATGGAGGAGCTCCGCGTCGAGGTTGTCGCTCCGCACCGTCGGCAGGATGGTCCGGAGCGAGAGGTAGTTGAGCAGGAAGGCGCCGACGAGCGAGAGCCGGTAAACGATGCTCCGGAGGAGGGGGGCCACGAAGGTCGCGCGCCGCGCGAACACGCAGAGGGACACCATGCCGGCGATGCCGGCCAGATTGCGGTGCACGCACTGGGCTCGCACCTCGCTCGGCGGCGCGAAGAGCAGGCAGATCGTCGTCGCGACGAGATAGCCGATGAGGATCAGGTCGTGGAGGGAGAACAGGGCGACCATGCCGCGCACCGCGTCCCTCCAGAGCGCGCCGGCGCGCTCCATGTCGACCAGGCCGCGGGGGCCGGCCACCTTACCACAGTCCGTTGTAAGCCTCTCGTGCATGGGCGAATGTTCCAGGGATGGCGTGGTGCGCGCGTTGGCAGCTCGAGCCCCGCCGCTCTGTACCACGTGTGGCGTTCCCTTGACATCACAGCAACTCGGAGGCCACGCGCACGTCGAGTTTTTGACGGGCTTCTGCGCGCAATGGGACAGCCGCGGGAGGCGCCCGCGATGGGGATCGGCGCCCTCGAGACGGCCTACCCCGGCCATGCCGAGCGGGGTCGCGCAGCGGGGCCCCTCTGCTTCGCCCCGCGCGCCTGCGAACCCGGCGACGCAGCGGCGCAGGCGCTACGCGTCCCCCTGCGCTCCCGCGTTCCGAGGCGGCGTCGCCGCGCCCGGCTGCGCAGAATCTGCGCGCTCGCTGGAGCGCCTCCCTGCGTGCCTGCCGTACCCACCGCGCCAGTCTGCGGTCAACGGGTGGAGAGCACGAACGGCGTGTTGTCAAGAGTGCTGATACGGGAGCTGGGGTATTCGCTCGACGGGGGCGACGCCGGGGTCCCGCGAGCGGCTCCGAGGCATCCCGCTGACGAGGGCGTCCTGCTGACGAGGGCGCCCCACCGACGAGGGCGTCCCGCTGACGAGGGCGCCCCACCGACGAGGGCGCCCCGCTGGCCGCCGTCGCGGCGCCCTGGAGAGCGCGGGCCGGGGGCGTGGCCCAACGTACATGGTCCAGCCCGTCAAGGGGCTTGACACGAGGTCGCGCGCCGAGCGGCCCGCCGGCACGTCACCGACATCGAGTTCGTTGGAGGTCAGACGAATGAGCGCTGTTGTCCTGAGCCGGATCGCGTCCGCTCTCCGCGGATCACGGCGGCTCCCGCGCGGACGACGGGGCGCGATGGTGCGCACGCTCATCCGTGGTGGGGCAGTCTGCCGCGCGGCGGATCCAGGCCTGGAAAATCTGTATCGGACAGGCTGAGCAGCGTACTCCTGCGGTGCCGCCGCGCCCTCTCCAGCGCCGGGGCGCGCCCGCGGGCGCCGGGAGTTCTTGCGGATCGACGCGCCGTTTGCGCGTCCCGGACGACGGCGAGCTCCCGGCGCAATCCGGGGCAACCGCCCCGGATCCGCGGAGAAGAGGCCGCTGTCCATGGCTTTTTCTCCATGGCATCCACGTTGCAGTTACCCGATGCGCCGACATCGTTCAGCGGAAATCGCGGGGTGCTGCGCCTGGGTTGCCCTGGGAGCGCGCTGAACGATGCGCCCAGACACCTAAGGAGACACGTCATGGCACAGCAACAGAATCAGAGCAGCAGTCGTGGGTTCGCGGCGATGGACGAGAAGCAGCAGCGCGCCATCGCGAGCATGGGCGGCAAGGCCGCGCACCAGAAGGGCACGGCCCACGAGTTCAGCTCCGAGGAGGCCCGCGCGGCCGGCCGCAAGGGCGGCGCGGCCGTGAGCCAGAACCGCGAGCACATGGCCGCCATCGGCCGCAAGGGCGGCGCGGCCGTGAGCCAGAACCGCAGCCACATGGCCCAGATCGGCCGCAAGGGCGGCGAGGCCCGGGGCGACGGCTCGAACAGCGCGCAGAGCCAGCCGGAGCGCGAGGACGAGCAAGGCGAGCGCGGCAGCAGCGACGAGCAGCACGCCGCTGGCCAGCAGAGCCACTGAGCCGCCGATGCGGCGCTGATGTCAGCGCCCCTCACTTGAGGCGCCAGGGACTCAGGGGGATCGACCCCTGCGGTCTCCTGGCGCCTCGGCGTTCCTGAAGGCTGGATCGTCCGGGCGGCCGTCCCGGGCGCGACCGCGCGCCGCGCTCGCCGGGGCGCTACGGGGACACGGTGACGACGAAGAGGTCGCCGTTGCTCAGATCCCGCGCGGGCGCGCTGTGCTCGATGGCGGGCAGGCCGCTGCCGAGCTCGATGCGCTCGCCGAAGAAGAGGCCGGCAGCGACGGTGTTGCCGCTGGCCGTGACGGCCTGGGCCGTGATGAACGAGTAGTACTGATCCCGGTAGACGTCGGCCCAGAGCGGCTCGGAGAAGTCGGGGGTGAGCTTGGCGACGAACGCGTCGCCCGAGGCAGGCGCCCCGACACCGATCGGCTCCCCGCCGAGCGCCAGCGACCCGGTGAAGTAGCCGCTCAGCACGTGGTTGCCCCAGGGATCCTGGGAGAGGCCCCACACGAACTCGTCGCCCGTGGACGGCAGCCCGCGCGCGGCGAGCGGCGCGCCCGTCTCGGCGTCGAGCCGGGCGAGGTAGAGGTCGTAGTCCCCCGGCGCGGAGAGCTCGACGTCCGTGTCCCCGACCCGGAACGCCGCCCCGTAGTTGCCGATCACGACGGGGTTGCCGTCGATCCCGAGGCTCACGAGCTTCGCGAACTGCTCGCCGGCGCCGCCCAGCGGGCTGGCCCAGACGAGGCCGCCCGAGGCGAGATCGAGCCGGAGGACGAGGCCGTCGATGCCATGAATCGGCTCACCGCCCCCGCCGCCGCCGGCGCCGCCCGCGCCGGAGGTCTCGCCGTCAAGGGAGCTCTCCACGACGGTGCCGTCGATCTCGAGGATGCCGCCGAAGGCGCCTGTCGCGTAGAGGGCCGAGTCGCTGACAGCGATGCTGCGGAAGCGCTGCCAGCTGTCGATCGATCCGAAGCGCTTGCTCCAGAGGTGACCGCCGTCGGCGTCGAGCTTGGCGACGACGACGTTGGAGTCGCCGGTGCCCGTGAGCGCGGCCCCGGCATCCTCGCTGAAGTCGATGCTGCCGTTCGCGACGCCGAGGACCACGATCTCGTCGTCACCGGCGACGGCGACGGCCGTGGCGTACTGGTCGAGCGCGTCGCCGAAGCGCTTGCTGAAGAGGTGATTGCCGTCGGCGTCGAGCTTGGCGACGAAGAGATCCCGCCCGCCGGCGCTCACGAGCGCGGCGCTCGGGTCGTCGCCGAAGTTGAGGGTCCCCTGGAACTCGCCGGCAACAACGATGTTGCCGCTCGAGTCGGTGGCCACCGCGAACGGGTACTGCTCGGCCCCATCGCCGAAACGCCTGCTCCAGAGGTGGCCGCCCGCCGCGTCGAGCTTCACGACGAAGACGTCGTGGCGGCCCTCGCTCACCAGCCCGTCGCCCTCTCCACCGAAGTTGACCGCCGTCTCGAAGCCGCCGACGAGAATGACGTTCTCGTCCTGATCCGACGCGATCGCCTCGACGCGGTCGTTCTTCTTGTCGCCGGCGCCGATCCCCCAGAGGGCCTCTCCGAGGAACGCAGGCGGCTCGCCGCCGCCGCTGCCGCCCGTGCCGCCAGCGCCGCCTTCGCCGCTGCCCCCGGCGCCCCCGACGCCAGCTTGCCCGCCGGTGCCCGCGAATCCGCCTTGCCCACCGGCGCCGCCTTCGCCGCTGCCGCCGGTACCTCCGAATCCGCCTTGACCGCCGGCGCCTCCGAATCCGCCCTGCCCGCCGGCGCCGCCTTCGCCGCTGCCGCCGGTACCTCCGAATCCGCCTTGACCGCCGGAGCCTCCTTCGCCGCTGCCTCCGAGTCCGCCTTGCCCGCCGGCGCCTCCGGCTCCGCCTTGCCCGCCGGCTCCCCCTTCGCCGCCCTCCCCGCCGGCGCCTCCGGCGCTGCTCGAGGACGCCGTGGTGCCGCCCCCAGGGTCCGAGTCGCAGCCGTCGCAGCCCAGGGGCAGCCCCATGCTCGTCAGGAGAGCAAGCTGGGCCACTTTCGTCACGAAGTGCTCTTTCATTCTTCCCTCCATGCATCGACGAAGAGCCCCCGCCGCCGGGGGTCCGGTGGAGTCAGGGTTCGCTGCCCGCCGCTGTGGGCTTTCGAACCTCCTCATCCGCCGTGCCGTAGAGCTGGAGTACGCGTGTGCGCGCATCGAATCAAGCTGGTGCCTGGCCAAATTTGAGCGACATCCTGCTACCTGCCTTCCACGTCCGCCCCGAGCGCGCGGCGCGACAGCGGCGATCGCCCTTACCCCCCCGCGCGCGCCGCTGGACTCGCGCCCCTCGCGCAGTGCAGGTCTGCCCCATCGTGGCGGAATGCCTCACGCCGATTGTCTCTGCTGCACGGCGACTTCTCGCCGGTCGCGCCGCGCCTCGCTTCGAATGGCTGCGGTACGTGATCTGCATAGTCGAGCAGCCTGATGCGGAAGGCCTTGCTTCGGAGCGCAACGCTCCTCTGCGCGCTCGCGCTCGTCGCCTGCAGCGGCGACAAGGGTCGCGCGCGGGAGAGCGCCGGCGCGCCGGAGGGCGGCGCCCCGCCGCAGCCCGCGGCGCCGGAGGGCGCGGCGCGCGACGGCGCCGGGCCGGCGCCAGCGACGCCATTTCGCGTGGCCACCTACAACGGCGGGCTCGCGATGGGCGTGCTGAAGTACGTGGACGAGCGCGCGGAGCCGCTGATCCGCGCGCTCGCCGAGCAGCCCGTGGATCTGCTCTGCGTGCAGGAGTTCTGGCTCGAGGAGCACTGGCAGAAGCTCGTCGCCGCGACGTCCAGCACCCTGCCCAGCACGTTCCGGCTGCCCCCTGGCCACGAGGAGGGAGGGTGCTCGGAGCAGGAGACCGATCCGCTCGTGGCGTGCGCGGCGCAGCGCTGCGCCGGCCTGACCCAGCACGCGTTGCTCCCGTGCCTCCTCCGGAGCTGCTCGGCGAGGCTCACCAGCCTGTCGCCGGATTGCTTCAACTGCCTCGCCGCGAACCCGCGGAAGGGGCCTGACGAGCTTGCGCAAGCGTGCCTTCGCACGCGACCGAAGAGCGCCGCCGGCGCGCGTCCCCCCGCGCGCGCCGGCGGCGCGGCGGCCCCGGAGGCCTACTCCGGGGCCTCGGGCACGGCCGTCCTGACGAACGCCGAGATCCTCGAGCGCGACTCGCTCGTGCTCCCGTCCGCGATCGACCGCCGCGCCGTGCTCTATACCCGGCTCTCGCCCCCGTCGCTCGGCGAGCTGCACGTCTTCTGCACCCACCTCACGGCGAGCCTGGAGGGCGTCCCGCACCCCCGCAACACGTCATGGCAGAAGGACCAGTCGGCGCAGATCGACGCGCTCCTCGCCTACGTGGACCAGAAGACGGGCGGCCGCGGCGCGACGCTCCTCCTCGGCGATCTCAACACCGGCCCCGCCATCGCGCCCTCGATCTCGGCGCGCCTGCCCGCCCATTACGACCGGCTGCTCGCGCGCGGGTTCGTGAACCCCTACGCGTCCCAGAAGGACGCGAAGTGCACGTATTGCTTCGACAATCCCCTCGACGGCGGCAAGGGCACCCGCGGGCTCCTCATCGATCACGTCCTCCTGCGCGGCTTCGAGGGCCATGTGTCGGGGACCCAGATCATGCGCTCGAGCCTCACGATCGAGGCCGGCAAGAAGAAGGTGAAGAGCGGCTTCTCCGACCATTACGGGGTGCTCGTCACCCTGTCGGGGCGCGACTCGTGACGCGCGGGGTCGTCTCTCCTTCACGACGCCTCTCCGGAGGCGATTGACACGATCGCGACGACCGGCACCAGCAGCACGACGGATACGATCGATCACCGATGAACCGGCGCCGGGGCGCGGCCCCCGGCGTCCACCCGTGGAGACGTTATGACGGAGCGAGCTTACGACAAGAACACCGTCTGGACCCACGCTGTCATCTCTCCGATGGCCCCCCTCGCGGCCGATCACACGGCGGACGTGTGCGTTGTGGGCGCCGGGATCGCCGGGCTGACGACGGCGTACCTGCTCGCGAAGGCGGGCAAGCGCGTCGTCGTCCTGGACAACGGGGCGGTCGGCGGGGGCGAGTCGGGGCTCACCACCGCGCACATCACCCACGCGCTCGACCGGCGCTGGGCGTCGCTCGCGAAGCTCCACAGCGGGGGCCACCTGCGCCGCGCGGCGCGGGGCCACACGGCCGCGATCGAGACCATCGAGCGGATCGTCAAGGAGGAGGAGATCGACTGCGATTTCCGGCGCGTGCACGGCTATCTCTACGCGGCCCCGGGGTCGCCCCCGCGCACGCTCCGCGACGAGATCGAGGCAGCGCACCGCGCCGGGCTCGGCTCGGTCCATTACGTCGACCGGGCGCCGCTGCTCGATTTCGACACCGGGCCCGCCGTCTGCTTCCCCGATCAGGCGCAGTTCCATATCCGCCGGTACCTCGCGGGGCTCGCGCGGGCGATCGAGCGCGACGGCGGCAAGCTCTACACGCTGGCGCACGTGACCGACGTCGACGAGGACGCGGCGCCGCATAAGGTCGTCGTCAAGACGGCCCGCGGGCACCAGATCGTCGCGCGCGAGGCCGTGCTCGCCACGAACTCGCCGTTCATCCCCCGCATCAGCGTGCACATGAAGCAGGCCGGCTACCGGACGTACGTCATCGGCCTGCGCATACCCCGGGGCGCCGTCCCGCCGGGCCTCTACTGGGACACGGCCGATCCGTTCCATTACGTGCGCCTGGCCAACATCGACGGCGCGGACGGCCCCGACGAGGTGCTCATCGTGGGCGGCGAGGACCACAAGACGGGCCAGGCCAGCGACGCGGACCAGCGCCACGCACGCCTCGAGGCGTGGGCGAGGGAGCGCTTCACGCAGGCCGGCGAGGTGCTGCACCGCTGGTCGGGCGAGGTGATGGAGACTGTCGACGGGCTCGCCTACATCGGGCGGGTCAAGAGCGGCTCGCGCATCCTGATCTCGACGGGCGACTGCGGCAACGGGATGACCCACGGCACGATCGCCGGGCTCGTGATCTCGGATCTCGTGCAGGGCCGCGACAACCCGCTGGCGTCGGTCTTCGATCCCACGCGCGTGAACCTGAGCCGGGCCGCTGTCTCCGAGTACGTGAAGGAGAACCTCAACGTAGCGTGCCAGTACGCCTCGTGGCTCGGCAAGGGCGATGTCGACGACGCGGCGCACATCGCCCCGGGCTCCGGCGCTGTCGTGCGCAGGGGCCTGAAGAAGCTCGCCGTTTACCGCGATCCGCAGGGGCAGCTCCACGCGATGTCGGCCATGTGCTCTCACCTCGGCGGCGTCGTGTCGTGGAATCCCGCGGAGCGGAGCTGGGACTGCCGCTGTCACGGCGCGCGCTTCGACGCGACGGGCCGGGTCCTCCGCGGCCCCGCGACCGCCGATCTCGCGCCGGCCGCGCCGATCGAGGTGCCGGCGGGCGCCGGAGACTCCGTGACGCCGCCGAGGGCGCCGGAGGTCGTCGCCGTCCCTGTATCGGCCGTGTCGGTGCCCCAGAATCGCCCGGCCACCTGATTGACCCCCGCGCGAGCGGCGTGCGAGCATGACCGGGTGGTCCGGGGCGGTCCCGGCAGCTTGGTGATGACATGAGTTTGCTGCGCCCTCGCGCCTCACGCGCCGCAGGCATAGCCCTGGCTGTCCTCTCGGTGGCCGGGGCGCTCCCGGCGCGGGCCGAGCCCACGGCGGCCGATCGTCAGACAGCGCGGACGCTCCTCATCGAGGGGCGCAAGAAGCGCGACGCCGGGGACGTCGCCGGCGCCCGCCAGGACTTCCAGGCGGCCCACGCGCTCATGCGCGTCCCCACGACGGGGCTCGACCTGGCGCGCGCCGACGAGGCGCTCGGCCGGCTGATCGAGGCCCGGGAGACGGCGTACGAGGTCGTCCACCTGCCCCTCGGCAAGGAGGAGCCCCCCGCGTTCACGCAGGCGCGGGCGGCGGCCGCGGCGCTCGTCGAGCAGCTCGAGGCGCGCATCCCGTCGCTCGTGCTGCGCGTCGAGGGCGCGTCGCTCGACCGGATCGAGGCGCGGGTCGACGGCCAGCCGATCCCGCGCGCGGCGCTCCCCTACCCGCGCAAGCTCAACCCGGGTCGCCACGAGGTGGTTGTGACGGCGCCCGGCTTCCGGACCGAGCGGCAGGAGGTGACGCTGAAGGCGGCGGAGCGCGCGCCGGTGGAGGTCCGCATCGCCCTCGTGCCGGGGGGCGCGCGGGAGCCGGCGCCCGGCGGCGGCCAGCCCCCGCCCGCGGGCGCGCCGGCGGAGCCCCGCGCGCCGGTGCCGCTGTGGGCGTGGGCGGCGGGCGGCGTGGGGCTCGCGGCGCTCGGGGGCAGCGTGGCGTTCGCGATCGACCACGCGGCCGCGCGCGACCGGGTGGACAAGGACTGCCCCGGCGCCGTGTGCGACAGGCGCGTCCACGACTTCGAGAGCATGGAGGCGCTCCGGGCGCGCTGGAACCGGAGCCTCGGCCTGTCGCTGACCCTCGGCGCCGTGGGGCTCGCCGGCGTGGGCGCGGCGGTGGGCGGCATCCTCCTGCGGCCCGGGGCGGGCGCCGCGGGCACCGAGCGGGCTGCGTCGCTCGTCCCGCTCGTCACCCCCACCGCGCGCGGCGTGGTCTGGCAGGGAGTTTTCTGATGTGGACAAAAAAATATCGCCTGGCTGCGGCCGGTGTAGGGCTCGGCTGGGCGGCGCTCGGCTGCGCGCCGGAGCTCAGCTTGCCGGGTCCTGAGGGCGCCGGCGGCGCGGGGGGCGGCGCGCCGCCGTCGGGCGGCGAGGTGCAGTGGGCGCGCGCGCTCGGGGGCGACGGGGAGCTGGCGGGGGCGAGCGTGGCCGTGGCCGACGACAGCGCCGCGGCGCTCCTCGGCAGGCTCACCGCGGCGGAGGGCGTGGCGCTCGACGACCGGAGCGTGACCCCGATCGGCGTGGAGAACGTCTTCTGGGCGCGGCTCGCGGCCGACGACGGGGCGGGGCTCGATCTGAAGCGCTTCGGGGCGTTCGACCCGCAGATCGTGAACGCGCTCGCGACGGACGGGAACGAGGGCCTGCTTGTCGCGGGGGAGTTCTCCGGGACGCTGGAGTTCGGCGGCGCGCCGCGGACGAGCGCCGGCGGGCGGGACGGCTACGTGGCGCGGCTCGACGCCGAGGGGCGGGAGCTGTGGCTGCAGCCGCTCGGCGGCCGGGGCTTCCAGGCGGCGACGGGGGTGGCGGCGACAGCGACGGGGCGCATCGTCGTGGCGGGCCGCTTCTCGGGCGTGCTGACGATCGGCGGGGACCGGCTCGAGAGCGCCGGCGGCAGCGACGTGTTCGTGGCGAGCTTCGACGCCGACGGGGCGCCGCTCTGGAGCCGGCGGTTCGGCGACGGGTTCGATCAGCAGGCGCGCGCCGTGGCGGTGGACGAGGACGGCAACGCTGTCGTCGTCGGCGACTTCGGCGGGACGCTCGACCTCGGCGGCGAGCCGCTGGAGAGCGCCGGGGATCTCGACGTGTTCGTGGCGAGCCTCGACGCGCTCGGCGACCACCGCTGGAGCCGGCGCTTCGGCGACGCGGAGCTGCAGCGGGCGCGGGCCGTGGCCGTGGACGGGGCGGGCGACGTGATCGTGGGCGGCGAGTTCGGCGGCACGATCGATCTCGGCGGGGGCCCCCGGACGGCCGAGGCGCGAGAGGCTGTGTTCGTGGCCAAGCTCGGTCCGCGGGGCGAGCACCGCTACAGCCGGGTCATCGGCGAGCGGGGCGCGTCGCTGGGCCAGCTCCTCGTCGACGGGACGGGCGACGTGCTCGTTGTCGGCGGGTTCCGCGGGGAGGCCGCGCTCGCGGGCGGGCCGGTGGAGAGCGCGGGGGACGACGATGTGTTCGTGGCCAAGCTCGATCCCGAGGGCGGCTACCGGTGGAGCCACCGCTTCGGCGGGCCGGGGGCGGACCGGGCGACCGGCGTGGCGGTCGACCGGGAGCGGCATGTGTTCGTGACCGGCGCGTTCACCGGGGACGTGCGGTTCGGCGAGAAGCAGCTCGAGGGCGGCGAGGGCACGGACGTGTTCGTGACGAAGCTGTCGCCATGAAGGACGGAGGCGCGATGAAGCGTACGGGGACATGGGGCGTGGGGTCGCGCGGTCGGCGGTGGAGGGTGGGGCTCACGGCAGGCCTGATGGCGCTGCTCGTGCCGACGGCTGTGTGGGCGGAGGACGACAGCGATCTCGACGGGGTCGCCGATCCGAACGACAACTGCCCTTCGGTGCAGAATCAGGATCAGGCGAACCTCGACGGCGACGCGCTCGGTGACGCCTGTGACGACGACCTCGACGGCGACGGCGTCCTCAACGACAGCGACAACTGCGAGAGCCTGAGCAACCCGGATCAGGCGGACGCCGATGGCGACGACATCGGAGATGCCTGCGACGACGACACCTCCGGAGCGGACGACGATAACGACGGGGTCGCCAACGACGTCGACAACTGCCCCGACGTGGCGAACCCGCTCCAGCAGGACAGGGACGACGACAAGCACGGTGACGCCTGCGACAACTGCCCCACCACGCGCAATCCGAACCAGGAGGACGGCGACGGCGATGGCGTCGGCGACTTCTGCGAGCCGGACATCGACGCTGACGGCGACGGGCTGCTCAACGCGGAGGACAACTGCCCGGCGGATCCGAACCCGGACCAGGAGGACACGGACGGGGACGGCATCGGGACCGCCTGCGATCCGGACAGCGACGACGACGGCCTTGTCGACTGGGAAGACAACTGCGCGCTCGTGCCCAACCTGTTCCAGGAGAACACGGACGGCGACGAGGTCGGCGACGCGTGCGACGACGACGACGACGACGACGGCGTGCCGGACGCGGAGGACAACTGCCAGCACGTGTCGAACCAGGACCAGGCCGACGGCGACGACGACGGCCGCGGCGACGCGTGCGATCTCGGCGCCGACGTCGACCGCGACGGCGACGGCATATCGGACGAGGCGGACAACTGCCCGGACGTGCCGAACCCCGATCAGACGGACTCCGATGACGACCAGGTGGGCAATGCCTGCGACGACGCGGACGGCGATGGGCTGACCGACGCGGCGGACAACTGCGACGAGGAGCCCAACCCCGATCAGGCCGACGGCGACGGCGACGGGCAGGGGGACGCCTGCGACGAGGACGACGACGGCGACGGCGTGCTGGACGCGGAGGACAACTGCGCCGCTGTCGCGAACCCCGATCAGGCCGACGGCGACGACGACGATCGGGGGGACGCGTGCGACGTCGATGATGAGGACGACGACGACGACGGCGTGCCGGACGGCGACGACAACTGCCCGCGCGTCGCCAACGCGGATCAGGCCGACGGCGACGCCGACGGGGCCGGCGACGCCTGCGACGGGAGCGGCGCGGGCGGCGCCGAGACGACGGAGCCGGAGGTCTCGTCCGGCCTGGTCTGCGCGTTCCAGCGCGGCGGCGGCAGCGGCGCGCTCGTCGGCCTCGTGGCGCTCCTCGCGGCGGCGCTGGGCCTCGTCCGGCGTTCCGGGTCGGCGTCCCGACAAAGGTGAACGAAAACGCGGGGGCACCAGAGACGGCAGGAGAGCGGGAAAGACAGAGAGGTAGCCCGCTCGGTGGCCCCGTGAAACACAGGGTGGGCTGTCGCCCCACGGCCAACGCCGGATCCGGGCGGGCTCTGCCGACTCACCGTCGTGCATTTTCGTGAGCCGTGGCGTTGCGGCGATGTAACTGCTCTGGCTGAACGCGCCGGAACACCGCTCCGCAGCCCACGCTGGGGCCGAGAGCGCCGGCGCCCCATCCGGAGACACCATGCGCCCTGTTCTGCCGCTCTCTTTCTCGCTCCTGATCTCCCTGTTCGGATTCACCCTCGGCTCCGGCTGCAGCGACAGCGCCGTTGATGGCGCGGCCCCGTCCGGCGGCGCGGGCGCCGGGGACAGCGGCAGTGCCAGCGGCGGCGGCAGCGCCAGCGGCGGCGGCAGCGCCAGCGGCGGCGGCAGCGCCAGCGGCGGCGAGGGGGCTGGAGCCGGCACCGGCACGTCGGGCGGCGGCGTGATCCCGACCCCGACGACAATCGTCATGTGTCAGGGCAAGACGTACCAGTGCGGGGATCTCATCGACAACGACGGCGACGGGCTCCTCGACTCGCAGGATCCGGACTGCCTCGGCGCGTGCGACAACACAGAGGACAGCTACTACGGCGGGATCCCCGGCCA
This sequence comes from Sorangium sp. So ce176, assembly GCF_051519835.1. Lineage (NCBI taxonomy): Bacteria > Pseudomonadati > Myxococcota > Polyangiales > Polyangiaceae > Sorangium > Sorangium sp. So ce176. Next base: position 3,347,626 of record NZ_CP150371.1, on the reverse strand, counting down.
GGCCGGGCCAGCGTGCACCGTCGACTGCTACTTCGACCAGGACTCCGGATCGGGCAACGACGACTGTCACTGGAACCACCAGTGCGATCAGAACGAGGTCGCGCCCGGTTATCACCCCGAGTCCAGCAACGGGACGATGTGCGCCTACAACCCATCGGCCTCGACGCCCGGGGCCCAGGGCAAGAGCTGCAGCGAGCTCAACATGCGGCAGTCCGACATCTGCCACGACACATGCGGTCCGCTCACGCCGAACGGCTGCGACTGCTTCGGTTGCTGCGAGCTGCCCGCCGGCAGCGGCCTCTATGTCTGGCTCGGGTCGGACGCCGACGGCACCGGCGAGGGCTCGTGCTCGCGCGACGGCATCTCCGATCCGAGCCGCTGCGAGCCCTGCACCCCCGTCGACGCCTGCCTCAACGACTGCGGCCGCTGCGAGCTGTGCCTCGGCAAGGAGACGCTCCCCGCCGACTGCTTCGAGACAGGCACCGGCAGCGGCGCCGGCGGTGACGGCGGCGGCACGGGCGGCGGCGCTCCCGGGACCGGCGGCGCGCCCGGGACCGGCGGCAGCGGGTCCGGCGGCGACTCCGGAGGCCAGTGCGCGCCGGGGGTCCAGCCGTGCGGGCTCGCCGGCCAGGATCCGTGTGCGGCGGACCACTACTGTATCACCGGCTGCTGCCAGCCCGTCGTGAACTGACGCTACATCGATTCGTTTTCTCCCTGGATTCGAGGACGGGGAGCGAGCCACGAGGAACGCAGAAGACACGAGGATCGGTGTTCACGCTCCTCTGTGCTCGCTGTGTGCTTGTGGTGTATTGCCTCCGCACGAGCCGGGGATGAGCCTGGGCCGCGGCGCCGATCGCCCGCGCGCCGAGGAGCTGACCTGCGGCGAGAGAGAGTTTGAAAGGAGACCAGTCCATGGTGATGCGCTCGATGGCTGCTGGGGTGCTTTGCGCCTTGGTGGGGGTGGGGTGTGGCGGAGACGACGAGGGTCAGCCGCAGAGCTGCTCGGTGTCCGAGCAGACAGGGTGCACCGCGCCTCAGGTGTGCGAGGAGGTGGAGGGGGCCGAGCCCGCGTGCTTCGCGCCGGTGACGCTGAAGGGCCGGGTCTACAACTCGCTCGACGACGAGGCGATCGCGGGCGCGCGGGTGCTGGCGCGCGACGCGAACGACGCCGTGATCTCCCGGGTGGCGGTCACCAGGGAAGACGGGACCTACGAGCTCGCCGTGCCGGCCCGGCGGGACGCGAACGGCGTTCCGGTCAGGGCCGATGTCACGCTGCGCGCAGACGCGCTCGCGTACGAGACCTTCCCGAGGGCGCCGCGGGTCGCGCTGCCGATCGATCTCTCGACCGCGGCGGGCACGCCGCTCTCCGTCGCGTCGGCGGCCACCGAGATCGCGCTGTTGCCGCTCGCGGAAAGCGAGGGGCTCGGCTCCGTCTCCGGCGTCGTCCACGCCGACCAGCCGGGCGGGACGCTGCTCGTCGCGGGCGGCGCCACGGGCGCGGCCGATCTCGACGGCAGCTACACGATCTTCAACGTGGCCGCAGGCGAGGTCACGGTGAGGGGTTATGGCGCCGGGCTCGCGCTCGACACGGCGAGCGCGGCCGTCAGCGCGGGCAAGGAGACGAAGGGCGTGGACCTGCACGCGACCGGGGAGGCCACGGCTGTCGTGAGCGGCAAGGTCGAGATCGTGAATGCGCCCGACGGGGACGCGACCTCGGTCATCCTCGTCGTGGCCGATACGTTCGACGAGATGACCGCGCGCGGCGAGACCCCGAGGGGGCTCCGGCAAGGCAACGTCACCGGGGAGTTCTCGATCGCCGGGGTGCCCGACGGCGAGTACGTGATCCTCGCCGCGTTCGAGAACGACGCGCTCGTGCGGGATCCGGACACGTCGATCGGCGGGACCGAGATCGTGCGCATCACTGTCGCCGGCGGCGATCAGCCTGTCCAGGAGTCGTTCAAGGTGACGGGCGCGCTCGCTGTCGTCTCGCCGGGCGCGAGCAGCATGGACGAGGTGAGCGGGACACCGACGTTCGTCTTCGAGGACGACTCCAGCGAAGACATGTACGAGGTGAGCCTGTTCGACGCGCTCGGGGAGAAGATCTGGGAGAACCTGGAGGTGCCCCGGGTGTCCGGGAGCGAGAACGTCACCGTCGCGTACGACGGTCCGGCGCTGGTCCCGGGGATGATCTATCAGTTCCGGGCCACCTCGACGAAGGGCGGCACGCCCATCTCGCAGACCGAGGACCTGAAGGGGGTTTTCCTCTACAAGTGATCTCGGGAGACGGCGCGCGCGCCGCGCGCGGACGCCGCCGTCAGCGGCGGCGGCGGCTGGCGCGACGCGCGATGCCGAGCGCGAGGAGGAGGGCGAGCGGCGCGGGGCTGCGGGCAGCGCCCGGCGCGGGGCCGGTCGGGCTGCCCGTCGCGGCGTAGGTGCAGCGGAAGCTGAAGCAGCAGCACGGCCCGGGGGGCGCGCCGCCCTCGGCGTGGCCCGCCTCCCCTTCCCCACCCGCCGCACCTCCGCCTCCGCCGGCGCCGCCGCTGCCGTCGGCGCCGCCGCTGCCGTCGGCGCCGCCGCTGCCGTCGGCGCCGCCGCTGCCGTCGGCGCCCTGGGCCGATCCTCCCGCGCCTGAGGCCGACCCTCCCGCGCCTGAGGCCGACCCTCCCGCGCCTGAGGCCGACCCTCCCGCGCCTGAGGCCGACCCTCCCGCACCCGGGGCCGACCCTCCCGCGTCGCCGCCGCTCGTGCCGCGGCCACCCCCGGCGCCGCCGCCGCTCGTGTCGCGGCCACCTCCGGCGCCTTCCGCTATCCCTCCCGCGGCGCCATCCCCTGCGCCGCCGCCGACCGGATCTTCCGCGGGCCCTCCTCCGTAGCCGCTGCCAGCGCTGCCCCCGGCACCTTCAACCGGTGAGGAGGTCGGCGTGTTGAGGCAGCCGAAGAAATAATGACATTCGTCCGTGGTCGTCGGATCCCCATCATCGCAGTCGAGCGCGACGTCGCTCAGACAAGAGCCCTCGAAGCAACGCTCGATGCCGTTACAGATGTCGAAGTCACCGCAGGGCGCGCCGTCCGGCAGGCGCACGTCGTCCACGCAGCGCCCTGCGCCATCGCAGTACTCCCCCGGATCGCAGAGCGAGCCCGAGGCGCGGCAGAGCACCGTCGGCGGCTCGGCGGCGCACAGCGCCGAGCAGCAATCGCCGTTCAGCGCGTTCCCGTCATCGCACTCCTCGCCTCGTCCGAGCACGCCGTCTCCGCAGATCGCAGGCGACACGGTGAACACCGTCGGATCGGCGGAGCCGGCGAACAGCGGCTCGTCCGTGGATACGCTCGACTCGTTGACGCCATCCGAGTCAGCGTCAAAGGAGAGGGTGCCCTGGTTCAGCACGACGAGCCCCTCGGTGAGCGGCCTGATCCTCGCGTCGATCGTGATGAGCACCCACTCCCCCGGCTCGACCGACCCGTTCCAGCCGACGGTGTTGGTGGTGGGGTCGGACGAGAGCGCGCCCTTCTCCGCGAACGCGCCGTTCAGCGCGAGCTCCGGCGGGAGCACGTCGACAAACTCGAACCCCGCGTTGTCGGGTTGCTGCCGCCCACCTGCGTTGTGGATGAGCACGGAATATATCGCGTTGTCCCTGGCGTCGCGCTCGGTCACGACGGTCATGAACCCGGTCAGCCGGACCGGGTTCGAGACGACGGTCTCCTCCTTGTCCTCGTTGTCCGCCGGGTCGGAATCGTGCTCGCGCGCGGTGACCGTCGCCGTTGTCTCGACCTCGGCGGCGACCGCGGGCGGCGTGAGCGCGGGCGCAACCACGGTGACCGCGATCGACGCGCTCGCCCCGGCGGCGAGCGACGCGCGCCGGCACGCGAGGCCGTCGTCACCCAGGTTGCACGTCCAGTCGGCCCCGGAGGCGCTGACGAAGCGCGCCCCTGCCGGCAGGACGGACGTGACCTCAACGTCGGTCGCGTCGCCGGGCCCCTCGTTGGCGACGGTGATCGTCGTGGTGAGCTGCGCGCCGGGCGACACCGGATCCGGCGCGTCCGCCAGCGTGACGGCCAAATCCGCCCCGCAGGCCCCGGACGCGACCGGCACCGCCGCGAGCACGACGTTGTCGATCGCGACGCCGCACGGGCCGGCGCGCCCGACGTCCGTGCAGATCTGGCTGTCGTCCTGCGTGTAGTCGAAGCGGAGCCGGACGGTCCGCCCGCGCATCCCCTCGCCGGGGAAGCGGATCGACACCCGCTTGCTCCCGCCGGAGCTGCCGGACCAGACCGACTGGTCCGAGAAGTAGTCGGGGTCGTCCCGGGCCGGGAGGTGCTTGGGAAAGTGGTGGAGCGCGCCCGTCACGATCTGCCCGGCGAACGCCTCCGCGAGCACCGCCCGCAGCGCGGCGCCGGCCGTGAGGTCCTCGACGCGCAAGGTCAGCCCGTCGAACGCCTGGACGAGCTTCTGCGGGTCGTCCTCCAGCTCGTAGGTGAGGTCGAAATCGAGCGTGACACTGGAATTTCCGGACCCCTCCGGGATCGTCACCGCGGGCGACACGAGGGTGACGTGCGCCGTGGTTGGCTCCTCGTCGTGGAAGGCCGCGTTGTTGCTGGCCGTCAGCGTCTGCGCAACGACCCAGGTTGAGGTGGAGGCCGGCCCGCCGGCGCGCTCCGATTGCCAGCCGGAGGGCAGCGCGGGCGCGCTCGCGGCGTCGAAATCCTCGCGCAGGAGGACGTCCGGGGTCCCCGGGCCGCCGGTCTCGAGCTGGATGGACAGCGCGATCGTGCCCTGATCGGAGCTCACCGTGAGCGTCAGGTCGATCGGGGCTCCGGGGGTGAAGTCCCGGTCCGTGCGGAGGAGGAAGGGCGCGTCGCCCGCGGCGACGCGGAGCGGCTCGATCTCGGGGTAGGTCGCGCTCGGCCGCACGACCGTCACGGACGGCGTCTCGGTGGTGAGGGTGGCCGTGACCCCGGAGACGGTCGTCCTGCCGGAGACCGGGTTGGCGAGGTAGTTCTCCAGGTAGATGCCGACCTCGACGAGCTCCCCCGGGTCGATGCGCTCGTTCGCGAGGGCGCCGCACGCCGGATCCGCGATCCGGGTGCCGGCGGCGCGCAGCGGGGGGACGCGCACGAACTCGTCGACGGTGTCGAGATAGACGTTCGGCGCGATCAGGGAGGCCGACGCCGGCTGCCCCTCATCGAACCTGGGTGCGGCGCCCGCCCTGCTGAAGACGCTGTAGAGCTCGCCGCCGAGCGCGACGCCGCCGATGCGCTCTCCCAGGTTCGGCCGGGCGGCGTCGTTGCCGTGGCCCGCGTGGAAGGGGCGGTCCGAGATCGGCGCGGGCGGGCTCCACGTGGCGCCTTGGTCGATCGACGCCGTGTGCACAACCTCGGTCAGGTCGCCGGAGGTCGCGACATCCTGGTCGTAGAAGACGACGTGCGCGGTGCCGGTCGACCGATCGACGGCGACGAAGGGGAAGAGCTGGGCCCGATCGCGCCCTGGATCGCTGTTGAGGAGGACGGGGGGGCCGGAGGCGCACTGGCCCGTGAAGGCGCGCAGCGCGATGTCCCCCGTGCCCTGGTCGCCGGACCGCTGGTAGACGACGTAGACCTGCTGCGTGGCGGGGTCGACGTCGATCGACGGGGAGCTCCTGGCGTGGTCCACGCCGAGGGTCAGGTCTTCGGGGGGGTAGCCGGTATTGTCGAGGAGGATGGTCGGTCCCCAGGTGACGCCGCCGTCGGTCGACCGGCGGCAGCCGATGTTGCGCAGGGAGGTGCCTGGCTCGATGGCGCGCCAGACGGCGTAGACGGTCGCGTCGCCGTCGGTCGTCCCAGGGAGGACGCGCGCGCTCGGGCCGTCGAGATCGCCGCCGGCCGGCGCCTGCGCGAGCGCCGCGGCGGCCGACCAGGTCTGGCCGAGGTCGTCGGAGTGGCTGTAGAGGATGCGGGGAGCGCCCGCGCCGCGCTGGACCCAGGTTGCGGAGAGCCGCCCGGTCGCCGTGTTGACGTCGATGGAGGCCTGCTCCGCGCTCTCCCCCGCGACGAACGCGGGCGCCACCTCGACGGGCGCGGACCAGGAGGTCCCGGCGGCGCTGCCGGCGCTGGAGGCGTGGAGGCAGAGGCCCTGGAGGCCGTCGGCGGGGCGAACGTAGGTGGAGGAGCTGACGAACACGTCGCGTCGCGGATCGTGGACGACGCGGGGCGCGCCGAGCACCTGGCCGCCGGCGGCCGAGGGCAGCGCGGCCTCGCCGTTCGGGCCGAGCACCTCGGAGAAGGTCCGTCCTCCGTCGGCGGAGCGCGCGACGCCGGACAGGCTGATCGGGCTGGCGAGCGCGCCGCGCGGATCGGTGTACGCCGCGACGAGGATGCTGGCGTCGGCGTTGGCGGCGATGGCCGCGTCGTGCTGGGGTCCGAGCGCGTCGGGCGCGTGCACGGCGCGGTCCGCGCCCGCGGCGACCGCAAGGCGAGCGGCGCCGAGCACCTCCGGTTCGTCGCCGGCACACCCCGCGCCGGCGGTGAGCAGCCCCCCGCTGAGCAACCAAGCGACCCTGCGTCGCGCGCGCATAAGCACCTCCGAACAGAGATAGATGCCGCGAGCTCGCAGGACGTGCCGATTTCCCCCACATCCATGCGGCCCGTCCAGCGGATAGGCGCGATGTGCTGCGGTCGTTTTGCGGGCGATTCCGGCGCACGGCGCGCTTCGGCGGGAGATGCGCCCGGCGTGGAGGCTCCGCCTCGACGGGATTTCCCGTTCTTCCGGGCAGCGGACCGGGCGCCGTGTGCGTCGGGCGCGGATGGGCCGGAGGAGGCGCCGCCTCAGGTGCGGCGCCGTGGAGGAAGCGGCTCACGGGGACGGGCGGGGAGCACGAGATCGGCGAGGCGGCGCGCGGCCGTGAAGGCAGCCGCCTCGGCGGCGAGGGCCTCACCCGGGTTGGCGGCGGCGGGGCTCTCCCGCGCAGGGGCCTCACCCAGGTTGGCGCCGGCGGGGGCTTCACCCAGGTTGCGGTCCTCGACGGGGGCCCCACCTGCGGGCTCCTCACCCAGGTTGGGGTCTTCGCCCGCGGGCTCGGGCTCCTCACCCAGGTTGGGGTCTTCGCCCAGGTTGGAGCGTCCGAGGTTGGCGCCTCCGCCCAGGTTGGCGCGTCCGCTCAGGGTGAGCATCGCGATGCCGTGGAGGCCCGCGAAGAGGACGTGCGTGTCCTCCGCCGGCCGCGAGCTGCCGTGACGGCGCAACAACTCCACGAAGCTGCTCCACAGAGGGCGCGCGAGCCGCAGGCGCCCCTGCTCCCGCAGGCCAGCCCTGTCGAAGCGGCGCTCGGCCATGAGCCAGTACAGGTCCGGATGGCGCAGCGCGAACTCGACGTAGCCGACAGCGAGCGCCCGCGCGTCGGCGCCAGCGCGCGCCCGCGCCTCCAGGAGCTCCGCGAGCCGCCGCCATCCGGCGCCATCGACGCGGATGAGGAATCCGTCGAGCGAGCCGAAGTGGTGGTACAGCACCATCGTCGTCTGGCCCAGAAACGACGCGATCTTGCGCGCGGTCATGTCGTCCCGCGTCAGCCGGCCCTCCCAGAGCGCCTGGAACACGCGCTCGACCGGCTCATCGGCGTCCCTCACACCCATGCCCACAACCCTGCCACGTCCAGCGCTCCTCTGTTGACCCACGCAGGATAACACTGTTATCTTCTTCCGGTATGAGCTTGCTTCGCGATGATCCGGCGGGGCCCGAGGCCCACCGCGCAGCACGTCGCCGGGCGGTGGGCCTGGCGCTCGCGGCGGTCGCGCTCGCGGGAGCGTGCACGTCGCGGCGGCCTACGGCGGACGACGCCCCCATGGGCCCCTACGAGGTGGTGGACGGGTGGCCGCGCGCCCCCGACGGCATGGTGTTCGGCCCGACGCTCGACGTCGCGGTCGACGCGCGCGGGCGGGTGCTGGTCAGCCATGCGGCCGGGCGCACGTCAGGGAACGACGCGCTGATCCCGGAGCCGACCATCCTGGTCTTCGAGCCCGAGACAGGGGACCTGCTCGACGCGTGGGGGGAGGGGCTGTTCATGTATCCACACGGGATCGAGGTCGATCGGGACAACTTCGTGTGGGTGACGGACTCCGAGCAGAACCGTGTCTTCAAGCTGACCGCGCAGGGGGAGCTGGTCATGAGCCTCGGCGAGACGCCATGATGCGCGCGGGCGCGTGGATCCTCGTGCCGCTCGTGGGGCTCGGGTGCGCGACGAGCCCGGAGCAGCTCGACCGGCCCACGAACGTGGCGTTCGGCCTGAACGGGGATGTCTACGTGGCGGATGGCTACAACCATGCGCGCATCGCGCGCTTCTCCGAGAGCGGCGAGTTCCTGTCGGAGTGGGGTGAGAAGGGGTTCGGGCGCGGACAGTTCGATACGCCCCACGGCATCGTCACGGACGACGAGGGGAGGGTCTACGTCGCGGACCGGGAGAACGCGCGCGTTCAGATCTTCAGCGCGGACGGCCGTTACCTTGCGCAATGGAAGAGCGCCGCGCTGGGGCGGCCGTGGGCGATCGCCTTCGGGCCTGACCGGCATATCTACGTGGTTGACGGCGGCGACCAGGATCCGGAGCGGCCTCGAGGGCATGTGCTGCGGCTCAACCTGGGTGGAGAGATCGTGGACCGGTGGGGCACGTCGGGAGACGGCCCCGGGGAGATCGACTGGGGGCACGGTATCGCGGTGGGGCAGGACGGCAGCGTCTATGTCACGAGCCTGAGGGGCCGCGGCGTGCAGAAGTTCCGGAGGACGAGGTGAGCCGGAGAGGGCGCGCGCTCGCTGTCACCGTGGTTGCCGTAAGTGGAGCCCTCGCTCCGGCCCAGAGCTGGGCCCAGGCGACGGGCGACATGCCGATGCGACCTGCAGACCGCGGTTACGTTGCGCTGTACGGCATTTTTACAGCTTCGCCGCAGAACAGGGAGATGGCGACGGTCCATGTCGCGCCGCAGGTAGCAGCGGGCGTTCGCCTGAACCGTTGGCTGATCGCAACCACGGACGTGACCTCGGCCTGGACTACGTTCCAGGTGGAAGGCGAGGCGCGGCGCTCGTCCTTTCGCTTCGGAAATCCATTTGTGACGGTACAGGCGACGCTGCTCGAGGAGGGAAAGCGCTCGATTCACGGCGGGCTCGGGGTTGCTCCGCCGGTGACGACGTTCCCGGGCACGATCCCGGAGAACACGGAGGTCGAGTACAATTACACCGTCGCGACGGCCGCGCGCGGCTTCGCGGATTACTGGATGTGGGCGCCGAACGCGATCCCGATCGCGCTGTTGCTTCGCAGCAGGACGGAGCTGCCGGGGTCCGTGTTCGTCGGCGCCGATTTGAATCCCGCGATGCTCGTTTCCGTGAATTCGAATCCGTCGCGGCTGGCGGTCGTGGCCGCCGCACATGCAGGCGTCAGGGTGGGTCCGCTGACGCCCGGGCTGCGGGTGCAGATGTTCGCACAATCAGAGACGGTCGCTGGGCGAGACTTCTCGCAATGGGCGGCGTTTTTCTTTGTGAACGCGGAGTTCGACGCCGTGTTCGTTCGGTCCCAGGTTGCCGTCAACCTCGACGCGCCGTTCGGCCTCGCGGGGCAACGCGGGGCGACCGTATGGGGGGCATCGCTAGGAGGCGGGGTCCGCCTGTAGCAGCAGCAGCAGCAAGCCAACCCAGGTTGCGCCACGACCACGGCAGCGGCAGCTACCGAGGCACGTTCCGGCAACCGCACGTTCCGGTAACCGCCAACGGCCGGATATGGCGGCAATCCGACCCACGTTGGGCGGCAACCCACCCACGTTGCGGGATCGACATCCGACAACGAACGGGCGATAGCGGCCGCCCGATGACACCCCCGACCTGAGCGACCCGCCTTGGCTGGCGAAAGTGGCGGAGAGGGTGGCGTCCGCCACCCGGGCGGACGCTGTGCGGACGTCAGCATCCCTGGAAATCAGCCGCTTTTTTAGTCTGGCACGGAGCTTGACATTCCCCCTCCGACCATGAGCCAGCCCCGCGCAATCGTCCCCGGCGCGACCTATCTCCTCACGCGCCGTGTCCTACGAAGACACTTCCTCTTGCGTCCCGATTCAGCCATCACTCAGCTCATAATTTACACCCTGACCGTAACGGCTCGCCGCTATGGTGTTCTCGTACACGCGCTTTGCGTGATGTCCACACACCTTCATCTTGTTGTTACCGACACCCGTGGCGAGCTCCCACGCTTTCTTCAGCAGTTCCATCGCCTTGCCGCGCTCGGAACCAAGGTCCTGCGCGCGTGGGAGGGCCCGGTGTGGGACCATGGGGCGACGAGCGTGGTACACCTGGCAACACGGGATGCGCTTGTGGATAAGATAGCTTATACCCTCGCGAATCCAGTAACCGCTGGTCTCGTGCAGCACGCATACGAATGGCCAGGGGCGAAGGTGCTCGTAGGTGAGATCGGGAGCGGTACACTTCACGCGAAACGCCCCGAGACTTATTTTAACCCGAAGAACCCACAGTGGCCCGAAGAAGCCGCACTTCCGATCACGCTTCCGCCATCCGTACAAGCTAGCGATGCTGACCAGTTTCGCCGCGAGATCACACACAGGCTAGAGCAGCATGAGAAGCAGGCTCGTGCAACCGTAAAACAGAAGGAGCTTGACTTCCTCGGCGCCGCGCGCGCGTGCGAGGTTTCACCCTACGAGCGCGCTACGAGCCTGGAGCCGCTTCGAGAGCTCAATCCGACGTTTGCGGTGGGCCGAGGGCGTAAGCATGAACGAAAGGCCGCCATTGCTGCGATGCGGGCGTTTCGCGTCGCCTATCGCCGTTCGCTGGAGCATTGGCGAGCAGGCGTACGCACTACAGTTTTCCCTGTGGGAACATGGTGGATGCGTGTGTTTCACGGAGTTGCTGTCAACGACGGGGAGCTCGCCGCAGCGTAGGCGCCTCGCGAGCGCCCGTTGCCCTGAGATCGCTGTCGACGCTGTTGGGTGTCGACGCAACCACGGTCGGGCACCTCTGCGGCCCGCGCACGGGCCGGGTTGCAACCACGGTCGCTTCGCCGCAACCTCGGTCAGTTCGGCACGGGCCGGGTTGCAACCACGGCAGGCTCTCGGGGGACCAGGTGGCCACTTGAGGGCCGGTCGCAACCGCGGTCGGATCGGCAACCACGATTCGACGCCGATTCGGATTCGACGCAACCACGGTCGGGTGGCCGGCCGGCGGTTGGGTCGGCGGCCAGCGGCCAGGCCGCAACCACGGTCGGGTCGGGTGGCCGCGGGTGGCCGGGTCAACCTCGGTCAGTTCGGTTGGGTCAACCACGGTCGGTTCGGTTTCGGTTCGGTTGTCGGTTCGGTTCGAGGGCGCGCCTACGTCCCCGCCCAGCACGTTCGGCTCACGCCTCACGGCTCACCCGCCCCATGCTAGACCGCGCTGCGCCGATGCCCCCCGAGCGCCCCCTCCTCGCCGCCTCGATCTCCCCGCTGACCGCCACCATGGGCGAGCTCGCCCGCAACCTCGACGAGCTCGCCTCGAGCGACACCGACGCGAGCGGCGCACCTGCGTCCGCACCGGCCGACCACGAGCCGCTCCCGTCGTTCGACCTCCCCACGGACCGCCGCGTCGTCACGCCCCGCGACATCGCCGCGGAGCTCGCGGCCGCGCCGCCTGGCGCGCTCCACGTGACGGGCGCCGCCGGCTCGGCCGGCGCCCTCGTCGTCCGGCGCCTCATGGCCGCCGCCCCCGGCCGTCCCGTCGTCGCCGTCACCGCCGACGTCGACAGCGCCCGCGCCCTCGCAGCCGACGCCTCGTTCCTGCTCGCCGACCGGGACGCCGACGACGCCGAGGCCGCCGGCGCCACCGCCTCCGGCCGCGTCCTGCTCTACGTGCCGAACGAGGCCAGCCCGTACGCCGACGTCAACCCGGACCGCCGCGGCGCCCAGACCCGCCTCGCCACGCTCTTCCACCTCGGCATGGACCTGCCGTGGTCGGTCCTCGTCTGCCCCATCGCCGCGCTCGCCCGCAAGGTCGTGCCCAGGGACGAGGTCACCGAGCACGCCGAGCTCGTCATCGCCGAGCAGGAGATGGACCGCGACGCGCTCTCCGCCCGTCTCGGCGCCTCCGGCTACGTCCGCAGCCCCCTCGTCGAGGATCCCGGGTCGTTCGCCGTTCGCGGCGCCCTCCTCGACGTCTGGGCGCCCTCCGCCGAGCTGCCGGTGCGCATCGACTTCTACGGGGACATCATCGCGTCGATCAAGACCTTCAACCCCGACGACCAGCGCACGGTCGCCGACGTCAAGGAGGTCTGGCTCCCACCGGCGCGCGAGGCGATCCTCACCCCTGACAACGTCGAGCGCGCCCGCCAGCGCGTCCGCGCCGTCTGCGACGCCATCGACTTCCCCTCGTCCAAGGCGCGCGCCCTGGTCGACGACGTCGCCAGCGGCCGCGCCTTCTTCGGGGCCGAGGGCTACCTGCCGGCCTACGTCGACCTCGCCTCCTTCGCGGCGTACCTGCCCGACGACGCGCTCGTCCTCCTCGAGGACCCGGCCTCCCTCACCGCCGCCCTGCGCGACGAGCTCGGCCGCGCCGCCGCCGACCGGAACCACAAGGACCGCGAGCCGCACTTCCCGCTCGACGCCTTCTACGACGAGGAAGCGCGCGTCGCCTCGTGGCTCGGGGCCCGCACCGTGGTTGCGCTGCATCGCACCGGGGTTGAGGGCGCCGTGGAAAACCAGGACTCGCTGGAGCGCTTCGAGGTCGCCCCGGAGGGCGCTCCCTCCCTGGCCACACGCGACCAGTCGGACCTCGAGCGCGCCATCAAGGCCGCCCGTTCCTCGCGGGGCAAGCACGGCGCCCTCGACCCGCTGGTGCGCCGCGTCGTCGCTTGGCAAGAAGCGGGCCTGCGCGTGCTCATCGCCGCGCGCGCACAGACCCAGGTTGAGCGCCTCGTCACCCTGCTCCGCCACCGCGACGTGCGGGTGAAGGCCCACCTCGGCCCGTTCGACCCTGCCTTCCTCGACGGCACGAGCCCGGCCGCCCCGCGCGACACCGCGCTCGTCGTCACCGGCTCGCTGGCGCGCGGCGTCATCGCCCCGGCCGAGGGGCTCGCGCTCGTCACCGAGGAGGAGATCTTCGGCGCCCGCGCCCACCGCCGCGCCGCCCGCGCCGCAGCCTCCTCCGCGAAGCCCTCGCAAGCGTTCCTCGAGGACCTCCGCAACCTCGGTGTCGGCGACTACGTCGTCCACGTCGACCACGGCATCGGCCGCTACCTCGGCCTCGTCCACAAGCAGGTCGGGTCAACCACGGTCGATCTCATCGCCGTCGAGTACGCCGGCGGCGACAAGCTCTACCTCCCCGTCTACCGCCTCAACCAGATTCAAAAATTCAGCGGCGGCGAGGGCGCCCCCAGGCTCGACCGGCTCGGCGGGCAGACGTTCGCCAAGACGAAGGCGCGGGTCGAGAAGAGCGTCCGCAAGATGGCCGACGAGCTCCTGCGCCTCTACGCCGAGCGGCGCGCCGCCACCGCCGAGCCCGTCGATCCGCCGGACGACGACTACCGCGCCTTCGAGGCCACCTTCCCCTTCGACGAGACGCCCGACCAGGCCCGGGCCATCGCCGAGGTCGCGGCCGACCTCGAGTCCGGTCGCCCCATGGACCGCCTCGTCTGCGGCGACGTCGGGTTCGGAAAGACCGAGGTTGCCATCCGTGCCGCCTTCCGCGCCGCCAACGCCGGCCGGCAGGTCGCCGTCCTCTGCCCAACCACGGTGCTCGCGCAGCAGCACTACCTCAGCTTCAAGACCCGCATGGCCTCCTACCCCATCGAGGTCCGCGCCCTGTCCCGCTTCCAGACCAAGCAGGAGCAGGACGAGGTCTCCCGCGGCCTCCGGGACGGCAGCGTCGACGTCGTCATCGGCACCCACCGCCTCCTCTCCAAGGACATCCACTTCAAGCGCCTCGGCCTCCTCGTCGTCGACGAGGAGCAGCGCTTCGGCGTCACCCACAAGGAGCGCATCAAGGCCCTCAAGACCAACGTCGACGTCCTCACGCTCTCGGCCACCCCCATCCCCCGCACCCTCCAGATGGCGGTCTCCGGCCTGCGCGACATGTCGATCATCAGCACCCCCCCGATCGACCGCCGCGCCATCCGCACCGTCGTGACGCGCCACGACGAGGCCGTCCTCCGCGAGGCCGTCCTCCGCGAGGTCGGCCGCGGCGGCCAGGTCTTCTACGTCTACAACCGCGTCGAGGGCCTCTACGAGCGCGCCGCCCGCCTCGCCGAGCTCGTCCCGAGCGCCCGCATCTGCGTCGCCCACGGCCAGATGAGCGAGCAGAACCTCGAGCAGGCCATGCTCGACTTCGTCGAGGGGCGCTACGACGTCCTCTGCGCCACCGCCATCATCGAGAGCGGCCTCGACATCCCCCGCGCCAACACGATCCTCATCGACCGCGCCGACATGTTCGGCCTCTCGCAGCTCTACCAGCTCCGCGGCCGCGTCGGCCGCTCCAAGGAGCGCGCCTACTGCTACCTCATCGTCCCGCCCCCGAACGCCATGACCGACGAGGCCCGCGCCCGCATCGAGGCCCTCGAGCGGCACACAGAGCTCGGCTCCGGCTTCCAGATCGCCTCGCTCGACCTGGAGCTGCGCGGCTCCGGCGACCTCCTCGGCGCCGAGCAGAGCGGCACCGTCGCCCAGGTCGGCTTCGAGCTCTTCTGCCAGATGCTCGACGAGGCCGTCCACGAGCTCCGCGGCGAGCCCGTGGTCCACGACGTCGATCCCGAGCTCTCGTTCGACACCGACGCGCTTCTGCCAGAGGAGTACATTTCCGACGTCGGCGTACGCCTCTCCCTCTACAAGCGGCTCGCCAGCGCCGGCGGGGCCGAGGACGTCCAGGACCTCGCCGTCGAGATGGAGGACCGCTTCGGCCCGCCGCCGATCGAGGCGCGCCGGTTCGTGCACCTGATGCGGCTCAAGACCGAGCTGCGCCGGCTGAAGGCGCTCGCGTGCGAGGCGAGCGCCAAGGGGGTCACGCTGCACCTGCGCGAGGACACCCCGCTCGACCACGCCAAGGTGCTCCGGCTGGTGCAGCCGAAGGGCTCGCCGTACCGGCTCTCGCCCGACATGCGGCTCTCCCGCCGCGCCAGGGACGGCGAGGTCTTCACGAGCGGGCTGGAGGCGACCGACAAGCTCCTCAGCGAGCTCGCCGGCTGCCTCAAGGACGGCGCCTGAGCCGCGCGCCGGAGCGCGGCTCCCTCAGGAACCGGCCGTGATCACGACCGATGGCGCCGACCGCTGCGACGGCCCGTGGTGGACGGCCTCGATGTTGTTCCCGTCGGGATCGAGCACGAAGGCACCGTAATACCCTGGGTGGTACTGCCGCTCCCCGGGAGCGCCGTTGTCGCGGCCCCCGGCGGCGAGCGCCGCCTCGTGGAAGCGGTGCACCTGCTCCCGGTCCGCCGTCTGGAAGGCGAGGTGCACGCGCGACACCGGCCCGCCGTCGCTCGGCGAGACGAACAGCTCGTCCGCGGAGAAATAGCCCGGCCCGTCCTGCACCGGGTCGCGCCCGAGCACCTGCAGCACCGCGCTGTAGAAGCGCTTGCTCCGCTCCAGGTCGGCGACGCGGAGATGAACATGGTCGATCAACCTGCCCAGGTGAAATTGCATGGCGAGAATGCCTACTACGGCGCCCTGCAGCGTGGAAGTCCGCGGGGCCGAGGCGACGCGACGCCCCGACGGTGATACCCTCTCGTGACGGGAGGGGATGGATGACCGATCGCCCGGCTCGCGAGCGGCTCGAGGCGCTCCAGCGGACCGTCATGACGTGCTGGTACAGCCCGTTCCAGCTCGCCCGCTCCGCGCTCGACATGACCGTCTCCCGCCTGATGGGCGCGCGCGGCGACTTCCGGCTCCTCGAGGCGATCGCGGGGCCCCAGGCGCCGTTCGACTTCGCCGTCCGCGGCGGCGCCGCGCGCGACGAGCTCTGGCTCGACTACGTGGCGGACACCGGCGACGGCTTCAACCCGACGTACGCGATCGCGAGCGTGCTCGCCCGGCCGGCGCTCTCGCTCGGCGGGCGGGAGACGCGGCGCGGAGAGGTGCTGATCATGGGCGGCGACCAGGTGTACCCCTCGGCCACGCGGCAGGCGTACTGGACGCGCCTCGTCGAGCCCTACGCGGCCGCGCTCCCGAAGGCCGAGCTGAAGGAGGCGCCGTACCTGTTCGCGATCCCGGGCAACCACGACTGGTACGACGGGCTGACGAGCTTCATGCGCCTGTTCGGCCAGAAGCGCACGCTCGGCGCGTGGAAGACGCTCCAGTCGCGGAGCTACTTCGCGCTCAAGCTCCCCCACGGCTTCTGGCTGCTCGGCGTGGACATCCACCTCGAGGCCGACATCGACCAGCCGCAGATCGAGTATTTCTGCCGGCTGGCGAGGCAGGAGATGCGCGACGGCGATCGCGTGGTGCTCTGCACCGCCGAGCCGGACTGGGTGAAGGGCGCCCTCTACAACCCCGATCTCCAGAGCAACCTCGCGTTCTTCGAGAAGCAGCTCGCGGACGCGCGGCCCGGGGTCGAGGTCGTCGCGCGCGTCGCCGGCGATCTGCACCACTACCGCCGCCACGAGTCCGCGGACGGCCGGCAGAACATCACCGCGGGCGGCGGGGGCGCGTTCCTGCACCCGACCCACGGCGAGCTGGTCGAGGAGGTCCGCTCCGGCGCGGGCGCGGACCAGCGTCGCTATGCCCTGAAGGCGTCGTTCCCGTCAGCGTCGGATTCGCGCCGGCTCGCCTGGCGCAACCTCCTGTTCGCCCGGTACAACCTCGGCTTCTGGCCAGTGGCCGCCTTCGTTTACATGCTCTCTTCCCTGACGTTGCCGAAGCCCGGATCGGGCGCGGTGGCGTGGGTGCTCGTCGTCCTGCTCCTGTTCATCTTCTTCACCGACACGAGCCGGGCCTGGTATCGCCGCCTCGCCGGCTCGCTCCACGCCTTCGCGCACCTCGGGGCCGCGCTGGGGCTCACCTACCTCGGCGGCGCGCTGCTCGACGTCGACGTCCGGCACCACGCGTCGCTGTGGAGCCTCCTCGGCGTGACGCTCTTCGTCGGCGTGACCGGCGCCGTGGTCGGGTCGACGCTCATGGGCGTCTATCTCCTGATCTCGCTCAACATCGCGCGGCGGCACGGCAACGAGGCGTTCTCGGCGCTCCGGATCGAGGACTACAAGAACTTCCTGCGCATCCACGTCCACCCCGGGGGGCTCACCGTTTATCCCGTCGGGCTGAGAAAGGTGCCGCGCGCGTGGAAGGTGGACGAAGATCGCAAGCCGGGCGCACCGTGGTTCGTCCCCGCCTGCGGCGCGCTCGAGCCGGAGCTCATCGAGGAGCCGATCACGATCCCGATCGCGCCGCAGCACCGCCGGCGCGGCCAGCCCACGACCGACGCGGCGGTCGCCGGCGCGTGCGAGCGCTCGGCCAGCGCGCCGCGCGAGCCCGAGGAGCTGAGCGAGCCGCGCGAGCCGCGGAGCCGCCCCTCGGCGGCAGGCGCGACCGCGGACGCCGGCGCCCCCGATCCGTAGCGGCCGGGATCGCCGGGCGAGCTCCCCTGCATGAGGCAGATCGCCTCATGCAGGGACATTCTGCCTTCCTCGCGCCGGGCGCATGCGAGAACGCGCGGACGCCGCCGCGGACGGCGGCGCGACTGGCCTGCTCGCGAGGCGCTCGTGGACCCTCTGTTGCGCGCGTGTCACGTCGCCCCGGGAGCCGCGCTGTCAGGGCGAGGCGGCGAAGCTGGGCATCGTCGGCGCTGGCGGGCGCGGGCAGATGGCGCGCTGCTCGCCGGGGGGCGCCAGCGGATCCTGACCTTCGCGCGGGCACGAGCCCGGACCGTTGGCGATGGCGTCCTGCTCGCGGTCCTCCGGGGTCCACTCGCGGTTGATGCTGGGCGCGTTCGCGAGCCCCTCGGCGCACCCCGTGGCGGCAGCGACGAGGAGCAGCGCGAGGGCGGCGCGGATCGGGGAGCGAAGACATCGTTTCATGGGCACATCCCATCTCCACCGTGGCGCCGGCGCTCGCGCCGGTGCACGGAAGCTGTCGGGGTTTCCCGACGACTGTTCACGGTCCGTGCCAGGTCGAGGTCGTCGGTCCGTTCGGCTGCCGGTCCGCCCGTGGCGGCCGCCGGGCTCGGCCCTGCGAGGCGATCGAGCCGAGCGCGGCGACGGCGGCCGCGGGCGTGGCCTGATGCGTCGCGCATGGCTTGCGTCCCTGCGCAAAGGCCCAAGGTGGTGGGCGGGGGGTCTGTGCCCAGCGCGACCCCGGAAGGAGTGTCGATATGGCGAGAGACGTCATCGAGGTCCTGAACGACCTCATCCAGCTCGATCGCGACGCGGTCGCCTCGTACGACCAGGCCATCGAGGCGTGCGAGCACGCTCGGATCAGGGAGATGCTCGGGAGGTTCCGGGACGATCACGCGCGCCACGTGGTGGATCTGAGCGCGCACGTGTCGTCGCTCGGCGGCGCCCCGGCGCAGACCCGCGACCTCAAGGGCAAGATCATCGAGGGGTTCACGGCGATCACGAGCATGGGAGACCAGAGCGCGCTCCTCGCGATGCGCGGCAACGAGGAGCTCTCGAACCGGCAGTACGAGGCGGCGCTGAACGAGGGTCTCACGACCGAGGCGCGGGCCATCGTCGAGCGCAACTACGACGATGAGAAGCGGCACCTCGCGTGGATCAAGGACGCGCTGACGAGGAAAGTCTGGGATCAGGCCGCGTAGGCGGGCGCGCTCGGCCCGCGGCGGTGGCGAACACGAACTTGAGCAAGTTGCATGGTGGGGGTAATATGAAATCGAATCGGTACATCCATGTCGCGCTCACCGTGGGCGCGCTCGCGGCCGCGCCGGCGCTGGCGGCCGCTCAGACGGGCAGCACGGGCCAGCCGCACCAGCGTGAGTCGGGCACCCCGGGGGCGCCGCAGGGCGGCGCGCAGCACGGCGGCGCACAGCAGGGAGGCAGCGCGCAGCAGGGAGGCAGCGCGCAGCACGGCGACCAGGCCGGCGCGAGCGGCGGCCAGCGCGCGCAGCAACAGGGGCAAGGCCAGAAGAAGCAGGCCATGAAGCCCATGAAGCTCCAGGAGCAGATCTCGTTTCAGGTCGAGGACGGGTGCACGTACACGGCCTCCGTGAACGGCCGGATCGAGCAGACCGCGGCGGGCAAGTCGCAGCAGCCCTCGGGCATCCAGCCCGGCGGCGGCAGCCAGGGACGGGGCGGCACGGGCGCGCAGGGCCAGACGGGCGGCGCGGCGCAGGCGCCCGGCAGCGGCGCCCACGCCCACGCCGGCGGCGCGCAGGGCCGCGGCCAGGACACCGGTGGCGTCCAGGCTCCGGCCGGGGGATCTCAGGCCGACAGTCAGGCGCAAGCCGGAAGGGCTCAGGCCGGCAGCCAGGCGCAAGCCGGCAGGGCGCAGGGAGGCAGCCAGGATCAGGCCGGCAGGACGCAGGGCGGCGGCGCTCAGGGCGAGCGCCAGGCCCAGGCCGGCGCGGCGCAGGGCGGCAGCCAGGCCGGGTCAGGGGCCAGCGATCAGGAGAAGGTGAAGCCCAACCTCACGGTGTCCGCCTCGATGAGCTGCCCGAACGCGCCGGAGCTGCGGGTCACGGACACGCTGAAGACGGACACCGCGGTATCCCGCTCGGAGCTCGAGGAGATGATCTCGCGCCGCGCGAGCATCGCGACCGAGAAGAGCGGGCGCTTCTGCATGTACGTGCCGCAGTTCGAGCTGACGCGCGAGAAGCTGAGCGGAAAGGGCATCGCCCAGCTCTGTCGCGTGCCGGCGTCGGATCAGAAGCAGGGGATGCGGTAGGCAGCGGGGGTGAGAGAGGGCGGTCCCGAGCGCGCTCGCGCCCTCAGGACCGCCCGGCGACCGCGGCGCCGCGAAAGCGGGCGCGGGCGCGGCTCAGGGTCACGGCTCCCCGTGATCCGCATGGTCCAGAGCGCACTGCGTCGACGTCAGCCTTGCGACCACGTAGGGCCGCTCCGTCTGCGAGTAATAGCCGGTCGAAGACGAGGTGACGCTCCAGGTGTGGCCCAGCAGATTCCCACTCAGATCACTGTAGAGACGCATGTACGCCGTCCCCGGCCCCGTGGTGAACGTGCCGGCGGAGCAGCTGCTGCCCCCCGTCCACCGGCTATCGGGATAGGTCGTGTTGCATCCATGCTTCGAGGAGGTGGAGTCGATGATGGGCAACGCCCACTGCCTCGTGCTCAGGAACTTCGGATTGAGCTGCGTCGTGAGCTCCACCGCCGCACCGTTGACGATCGCGGTGTGCCCCGAGTATGTCATCGTCTTGTTGAGGACGAGCACGTCACCCGCAGCGATGGAGGTGACGTTCGAGATCACCGCGATATCCAGGCCAGCCTTCGACTGCTGCGCGACGAGCTTGGCATAGTACTGTTCCGAGCTCGGGCTCTGTGAACCCCAGAGGTTGAAGAGATCGTCCTCGTCGAACTCCTCTTCCAGCATCGGGTCCCCGTGCTCCCAGAACTCGTTCGCCTGGATCAGCGAGAACAACGCGGCGCCGGTCCCCACCACGGGGGGGTTAGCGACGGCGGTGAGCGCGCCCGCATGGATGGCGGAAGGGACATCGAAAGCGGGGTCTTCCTCACCGCACACCTCGTCGGCCTCTGCGCGGGCGGAGCCGAACGCGACGAGAGAAGCAGCAGCAGACACCATCAGAAAGCGAGACACATTGCTGAGCATGAATTACCTCGGTTAACGGTTACCACGTTGCAGTTCCGCAGGCCGAGCAGATTCGGTTGAGGAGGTCGATCGTGTACAGCCAGAGAATCGCACCTGGTCGGGTCGAGCCTAGCCTCCAACGTTTACTTCCCATACACGGCTTCCGTCAATACACTTCGAGCATCACTCGAGCAAAAGACTCATTTTGATAGGCTCATGTGGGACACAAGAGCTCTTCGGATGGCACCGTCGGACAGTGTCCACCGTCTTGATGGAGGCCACGACTCATCGGCTCGACCATCACGCGGCTGACGCCGTGCGCCAACATCTCTGAGAGGGAGCTGCTCATCAATCGGGCGATCCCGGAGATTGGTTCTGCTGGAATCCAGCAGCACTCGACGCCTACGGCCGGAGCCGCGTTGCGCGGCGATGGCCGTTGCGACCAGGACGCGACAGGCGACCGGTGCCGGTTGACGTTGGCGCGCGGGGCTCCAGGTGACGGAACGATCGCCCGGAGGCCCACGATGACGAAGCGACCGAGCAGTCCTTATGAGAAGGATTCGCGCTGCTGGCCCGGCTACGAGCCGGTCCCTGGCAAGCGACCCAACGAGCAGGGGAGCTGCCGCAAGAAGCCCGCGAGCAGGAACGGAGGGGTCGAAGTCGACCGAGAGGAGGCCCGGCGCAAGGCCGAGCAGGCGGCCCGGAGTCCGGAGGAGCGCGCCGCGGTCAAGAAGAAGAGCGGCTCACCCGAGGTACGCGCCGAGGGACGGAGGACGGCGAGGCGGGCGGGCAGCGCGACGACGCGCACGAAGAGCGTGGCTACCAAGAGCACGCCCAGGAAGCGCGCAGCCACAAAGAGCACGCCCCGGAAGCGCGCGGCCACAAAGAGCACGTCGAAGCGCGGCACGCGCTCCCGATCCTCGGCGCGCTCGGGGTGAGCGGCAGCGGGGGACGGGCGCGCCTGGGCGGGACGTGGGGACGGACGCCGAGCGCGGCGCGGCGCGGCGCTGTCGCTGGCCTGGAGCGATCTCACATGATGGCGGCTGGCCCTCGGCTCCGGGCCGCGTCGACTCGACATCGCCGTCCGGCCCGGGCAGCGGCCGCTGTCTCGGATGTGTGAGCTACCGGGCGCGCCCCGGGGTGGGCGGGCATGCGCCGACGCGCCGTGAGACACGCGCCGACGCGCAGGGGACCGCGCGCCGGCGTGGTGATGGAGAGGGGATCACTCCGAGAACGGCAAGCAGGACGTCAGCTTGCCAATGGCGTAGGGACGCGTGGAGGGCGAATAGTAGGCAGCGCCCGAGGTGACGCTCCACGTGTAGCCCAGCAGGTTTCCTGAGAGATCCGTGTAGAGGCGCATGGAAGCCGTACCCGGCCCCGTTGTGAACGTGCCTCCGGTGCACGCACCCGACCAGCGGCTGTCCGGGTAGCTGACGTTGCAGCCGTGGACCGAGGAGGTCGCGTCGGCGATCGGCAGGACATATTGCTTCGTGCTGGCATAGATCGGGCTCAAGGCCGTCGGGAGCTGCGTCGCCGGACCCGTGATGATGGCGGCGTGGCCGCTGTACGTGACGGTGCCCGACGAGTTGACCACCTGGTCGATGGCCAGGAGGTCGCCCGCCGCGATATCGGCGACGTTGGTGACACGCTCGAAATAGTTTTCTGCGACGATGTTGTCGTAGTAGATATGAGAGTTCGGGCTGGTCGAGCCCCAGAGCACGGCGATGTCGGTGCCCGTGTAGCCCGACTGATCCCTCATGGCGCGCGTGAAGAACGGAGCGCCGTTGGAGACCGGTGTTTCAGCCTCGATGAGATCGAGCGCCGCCTCCGCGACATCGCTGCACGCCTCGGCCGGAGCGGAGCCGAGCACCACGAGAGAAGCAGCAGCAGAGACCATCAGAAAACGAGCGGCATTGCTGAGCATGAGTTACCTCGGTTGACGGTTACAACGTTGCCGTTCCGCAGGTCGAACAGATTCGGTCTAGGAGGAGTCACAGCCAGCAAGTGGCACCTGGTCGGGTCGAGCCTAGCATCCAGCATCTACTGCCTATACCGGGCCACCGTCAACCTGCTTCCACCTCGACAGTCAGCTCAGGCATCGTTTTTCTAGGTTCATGTAGTACATAGCAGCTCCCGGTCGCATTGCCGCATCGTGTCGACCGGTGCATGAACGCCACACTCCATTGACTCGGGCGTCCATGCGGCAGCGCCTCGCGCGAACGCCTTTGCGAGACGCGCCCTCGGAGGAAGCTCGGCACTGAAGAATGGTTCTGCTGGATTCCAACCGTCTTCGTTAAATTTTAATACCCTCGCTGCAATCGCGCTGCGACGGCAGGACCGGGACAGGGCGCGCGTGGCGAGGGAGCGCCGGGGGAGCGCACGCTCGCGAGCGGCACGCCGGGAGAGAGGCACGCGCCCCGGGTCAGCCCGTGGCCCGCGGGGACGCGGAGCGCCGCGAGGCGGCACCAGGCTGCCGCCCCGCGCCAGCTCCCCCCCGCCGGATGGCCTCAGTACGGCAGCTCATCCAGCGCAGGCACCTCCGGGGGCCGCCCGCGCGCGCCGTTCTTCCCGAGCCGCGCGGTGGTCGGCACCCCCGCCCCGGGCTGCGTCGCCTCGCCGTCGTCCTCCAGCCCCGGCGGCGGCTGCCCGAGGGCGCGGCGCCCGGTGAAGCGGAGGTCCCGCGCGATCACCTCCGTGCGGTAGCGACGGATTCCATCCTTCTCGTAGCTCGACGTGCGCAGCCCGCCCTCGATCAGCACGCCGTCCCCCTTGGTCAGCACCTTCGCGAGCGCCTCGGCGCGCGGCCCCCAGAACACGATGTTGTGCCACTCGGTGCGCTCCTTGGGCTCCTTGTTCTTGTCGACGAACGACTCGTTCGTCGCCATGCGGAGCTGGAGCACCGGCGTACCGTTGCCGGTGTAGCGCAGCTCCGGATCGGACCCGAGATTGCCCATGAGAATCACCTTGTTCAGTCCTTCGTTCATGATGTGCTCCCTTGGATTGCGTGTCGTCTTCTGATGTCGTTTGATGTCGTCTCTGTCGCCTGTACCGTCTGCTGTCGTCCGCGTTCTTCTCTTTATCTTCCTGCCGTTGTGCGTCGCTCCTCGTGAGGCGCCATGTCGTCCTGGAAGGCGAGGAGCGGGTCCGGCGGCGCCCCGTCGCCGGACTCGCCCTCTGCGGGCACCGCTCAGGATTCCATCGCCGCGCTGCCCCCGGGCCGCGCCGGCGCCGCCGCGTCGACGGCGGCGCGGAGCGACGTCGCGAGCGTCGGCTTGCCGATCAGCGCCTCCGGGCGCGCTCCCTCCCCTGCCCTATGTGCTCGCCGCCGAACGACAGGTGCGCGCCGCTCTTCTCCACCACGCCGAGCTGGCAGGCGAAGTCGATGAGATCCGCGGCGCTGTCGATGCCGGAACCCCAGCGGATGTCGAACTCGGCCTCACGGAACGGGGGCGCCAGCTTGTGCGGACCGACGGTTTGTTGACCGGCCCGCCACACAGGCAACGTTGGCCCGCCACACAGGCAACGTTGGCCCGCCTCCGTGCCGCTGGACACCCGCGGGACGACGGTTGCGCACGGCTCCGCGCGCGCGCTCTGCCTACGGAGCGGCGAACCCAGGACCGGCCTCGTCCGGCGCGCCGACTGCCCAGAGCCGGGCCCCGTCGCGCAGGTAGATCCGCCCTTCACCGACCGAGATCGCCGCCGCGTTCAGGCGGCGGTCGACGGTCCTCGGCCGGAACGCACGGCACGGCGCCGGCAGCGGCCAGCGCCACAGGCGATCGAACGGCGGCTCGGCGCGCTCGGCCACGAGCTCCGCCGGGCTGGCCCAGGCGATGGCCTGGCCGTCCACGCCCACGATCGCTGGCAGCTTCGCCGACCAGAGGTCCATGCCGAGCGACGAGGCGCCGCAAGACGCCGCGGTCGGCGGCGCCGGACAGCCCGACCCGAGCGGCGACCACCCTTGCGCCGCGCCGGTCGCGGCGTCGCAGCGATAGAGCCGCACCTCGGCTCCCTCGGCCGCCACCGCCGCGAGCTGGATCACAGCACCGCCCCGCTTCGCTTGTCCCGGGCCGCCAGCGCGCTGTGGTCCACCGGGTCGACCGCACCACCCGCGCCGCGAGCCGGCCTGGTCGCGCCGAGCACCCAGTGCATCGATCGCATCACCATGACAAGCGTCACTACCGAGAGCGACCGTGAGTCGGCGCCGGTGCGGGTGCGCTCGGGAACCAACGGTCAGGGACAGGGCCCGATGCAGTCAGGGACAGGACCCGATGCGCTCGGAACCCTCCCACGCTCTGCACGGTTGACCCATCGGAGAAAACCTCTGCCTGGAGCTTCCCCCGTCGCGCCTGGCGGGCTCGCGCGACCACCACCATTGACATGGGCGCGCGGGAGCACAGGGATCGCTCGGAGCCGGAACAACTGCGTCGCCGGCGCCCCAGCCGAGGCGATCCGACGAGCCGGCGCTGCCCCTGGCCGCCCGGCCTCTGGCCGCCCGGCCTCTGGCCGCCCGGCCTGTCCAGGAAGACGTGTTCATGCGTGTTGCCAGTGACATCGGCGGAACGTTCACCGACCTCGTCGCCTTCGATGAGGAGACAGGAGAGCTCTCGCTGGCCAAGGTCCCCACCACACCGGACGATCTCACGCGAGGTGTCCTGGAGACCCTCGATCGAGCGCGGATGGCGGCCGCCCGGATAGGGTGTTTCATCCACGGCACGACCCTGATCATCAACGCCCTCACCGAGCGCAACGGCGCGCGCACCGGGCTGCTCACGACGCGGGGCTTTCGCGATGTGCTGGAGATCGGCCGAGCCAACCGGCCGGACATCTACAACTTCTCCTTCCGCAAACCCGAGCCCTTCGTCCCGCGGGATCTGCGCCTCGAGGTCACGGAGCGGATGAACCACAAGGGCGAGGTGCTCACGCCGCTCGACGAGGACGGCGCGCGGCGCGGCGTCCGCGCGCTCCTCGACCGGGGCGCCCGCGCCATCGCCATCTGCTTCCTGCACGCCTACGGGAACCCGGCCCACGAGCGCCGCGCCGCCGAGATCGCCCGCGCAGAGGCCCCCGCCACGCCGGTGAGCGTGTCCTCCGAGATCACGCGGGAGTGGCGCGAGTACGAGCGCACGAGCACCGCGGTGCTGAACGCATACGTCCAGCCGCTCGCCGCCTCGTACCTGAGCAGCCTGGAGAGCCGCCTGACCGGGCGCGGGGCTGCGAGCCCAGCGCTGCATGTCATGCAGTCGAGCGGCGGCATCACCACGTTCCCCGAGGCGCGCGCCGCGCCCATCCGCCTCGTCGAGTCCGGGCCGGCGGGCAGCGTGCTCGGCGCCGTCGCCCTCGGGCAGCTCCTCGGGGAGCGCGACATCATCTCCCTCGATATCGGGGGCACGACGGCGAAGTGCGCCGCCCTCCAGGGCGGAGAGGCGCGCATCACCACCGAGTACAAGGTGGAGTGGACGCCGACGTCCCCGGGATACCCCCTCATGATCCCGGTGGTCGACATCGCAGAGATCGGCGCCGGCGGCGGCTCGATCGCCCGCATCGACGAAGCCGGACGGCTGGAGGTCGGCCCGCGGTCGGCAGGCGCTGTGCCCGGGCCGGCCTGCTACGGCCGAGGAGGAGAGGAGCCGACCGCCACCGACGCGAACCTCCTGTGCGGCCGCATCAACCCCGCGTACTTCCTCGGCGGCAGCATCCCGCTCGACGTGCAGGCCGCCGGCAGGGCGATCCGTCGGATCGCCGCGCCGTGCCGCGTCACCGAGGCCGAGGCCGCCCGCGGCATCCTCCGCCTCGCGAACGCGACCATGGAGAACCTGCTCAGGCGCGTGACCCTCCGCCGCGGGTACGATCCGCGGGAGTTCGCGCTCATCGCCTTCGGCGGCGGCGGCTCGATGCACGCCTCGGCCCTGGCGCGCAGCCTCCAGATCCGGCGGGTCATCGTCCCTGTCGCGCCGGCGCATTTCTCGGCCTGGGGCATGCTCATGGCCGATCTGCGGGCCGACCTCGTCCGGACCGCCATGGTGCGGGCCGAGCCGTCGCAGACATCGACGCTCGCCGCGCTCCTCCGGGACATCGAGCCCGAGATCATCGCCCGCGTCTGCCGGGGAGGGCTCGACCCCGGCCGCGTCTCCACGCGTCGCTTCGCGGAGCTGCGTTATGTCGGCCAGGAGCACACCGTCAAGGTCCCCCTCCCCGCCGGCCCGCCGGACAGCGCTGCGCTGGAGCAAGCTCTCCAGCGCTTCCACGCGCTCCACGAGCAGCGGTACACGTTCCGCCTGGAGACCGCCGTGGAGATCGTGAGCCTCCACGTCGCAGCCCTCGGCGCCGTGGACAGGCCGCATCCAGCGCGGCTGGAGCGCTCACCGCCGGATCCCGCGCCCGCGCGCAAAGGCTCTCGGGTCGTCGATTTCGACGATCTCGGGATCCTCCAGAGCCCCCTTTACGAGCGCGCTCTCCTCCGGCCCGGCATGCGCGTCGAGGGACCGGCCATCGTCGAGGAGCCGGCCGCCTCGACGGTGCTGTTTCCAGGAGATCGCCTCACGGTGCACGAGCAGGGCAGCCTCCTCATCGACATCGACACTCCCACCGGCAGGTGAAGCGCCCCCTGACCGCTTGAGCCGACGGATCCGCCATGAGCACAGGAACCACGATCGATCCCTTCACGCTCGAGATCATCAAGAACGAGCTCATCGCCGCGGGCGACGAGATGTTCTACGCGCTGCAGCGGACCGCGATGAGCCCCATCATCTACGAGGTCCTCGACTATGCCGCCGGGCTCACGGACGCGCGCGGAGACCTCCTCACGCAGGGCAACGGGGTCGCCGACTTCATCGGCGCGCTGAGCTTCGCCGTCGCCCACGTCCTCGATAGGTTCGGGAGAGAGCGCCTGGCGAGCGGCGATATCGTCATCCTGAACGATCCCTACGCGGGCGGCGGCACGCACCTCTCCGACGTCGCGTTGATCATGCCGATCTTCCACGACGGCGAGCTCGTCGCGTTCGCCGTGGACAAGGCGCACTGGACCGAGGTCGGCGGCAAGGATCCGGGCTCCTGGACCACCGACGCGACCGACGTGTTCCAGGAAGGGCTCCAGTTCCCCGGCATCAAGCTCTTCGAGGCCGGCAAGCCCGACGAGGGGCTCCTCGAGCTCATCCGGGCCAACGTGCGCACGCCCGACGCGACGCTCGGCGACCTGTACGCCTGCGTGGGCGCGCTGCGCGTGGGCGAGCGTGCGCTGCACGGCATCCTTCGCAAGTTCGGCAAGGGCACCGTCCTCTGCGCCATGAAGGAGCTCCTCGGCGAGGGCGAGCGCAGGGCTCGCCTGGAGCTGCAGAGGCTCCCCCGGGGGACCTACGAGGCGACCGACTTCATCGACGACGACGGCATCGGGAACGGCCCGTTCGAGGTGCGGGTGAAGGTGACGATCGACGACAGCTTCCTCTGCGACTTCACAGGGACGAGCGCGCAGGTGCCCGGGCCCATCAACTGCGGCCGCACCAGCCTGCATTCGGCGGTACGCCAGGCCTGGAAGGCGATCACCGATCCCCTGCTCCCGACCAATGAGGGCGTGTTCCGACCGGTACAGGTCGTCTGCCCTCCCGGGACGATCTTCACGGCGGACAGGCCGGCCCCCGTCTCCACCTACTGGGAGACCATGCAGTACGCGACGGACCTCGTCTGGAAGGCCCTGGCGCACCTCGCGCCGCGTCGCCTGACCGCCGGACACTTCCTCTCGGTCTGCGGCACCATCGTCCATGGCATCCACCCCGACGATGGGACTCCCTACCTCCTCGTCGAGCCGCAGGCGGGCGGCTGGGGGGCGGGCGCGGACAAGGACGGCGAGAGCGGCCTCGTGTGCGCCGGCGACGGCGAGACCTACATGATCCCCGTCGAGATCTGCGAGACGCGTTATGGGCTCCGCGTCGAGCAGTACGCGCTGGATATCGTCGACGGCGGGGCGGGCGAGCGCCGCGGCGGGCGTGGCCTCGTGCGCGATTACCGCATCACGTCGGCGTGGGCGACGGTCACAGCGACCTTCGGTCGGCATCGATTCCCGCCGTGGGGGCTGAACGGCGGCCAGCAGGGCTCGCCCAATTACCTGGAGTTCGTGCACGAGGACGGCGGCCGGACAGCGATGGGCAAGTGCGCCCGTCACCTCCTCAAGCGGGGTGAGCTCTGCCGGCTGCACACGGGCACGGGCGGCGGGTACGGCGATCCGGCGCGGCGGAGCCGCGCGCGCGTGCTCGACGATCTGCGCTGCGGCTACATCACCGAGCAGCAGGCCAGGCGCGATTACGGCTTGCGCGACGCGGAGGAGCCGGCGCCTTCGCCCCTCCGCGCCGACAAGGCATGAACCCGCGGCTTCAGGTGGAGGTGACTGCTCATGCGCATGGGGATCGACGTCGGCGGGACCAACACCGACGCCGTCATGGTGGACGGCGCGGAGGTCGTGGCGAAGGTCAAGGTGCCGACCACGGCCGACGTGAGCGGCGGTGTCCTCGAGGCTGTGAGCCGCCTCTTGGAACGAGCGCGGGTGCCGGTCGGCCAGATCCGCGGCGTCATGCTCGGCACCACCCATTTCACGAATGCGCTCGTGGAGCGCCGCCGGCTGCAGGAGGTCGCGGCGGTGCGGCTCGGGCTACCGGCGACCGCGGCGCTGCCGCCGATGGTGGACTGGCCTTGCGATCTGCGCAGGGCGCTTGGCGACCACGGGTTTCTGGCCCATGGAGGTCACGAGTTCGACGGTCGCCGGCTGTCGCCCGTCGAGGCCGGCGAGCTGCGCCGCATCGCCCGGGAGATCGGCCGGAGAGGCCTCCGCTCCGTCGCGATCGCCAGCGTCTTTTCACCCGTCAACCCCGAGGCCGAGCTCGAGGCCGCGGCGATCCTGCGGGAGGTGCTGCCGGACGCCTCCCTCAGCCTGTCGCACGAGATCGGCCGGATGGGGCTCCTCGAGCGGGAGAACGCCGCCATCTTGAACGCCTGCCTCAAGGACGTTTCGACGACGACGATCCGAGCGTTCCACGACGCCTTGGCGCAGGCCGGCGTCTTGGCGCCGCTCTATCTCACCCAGAACGACGGCACCCTGATGAGCTCCGACCGGGCGGAGCGCTATCCGGCCTTCACCTTGTGCTCGGGCCCCACGAACTCGATGCGCGGCGCCGCTTTCCTCACGGGCCTCACGGACGCGATGGTGGTCGATATCGGCGGCACCACGACCGACGTGGGCGCGCTGCGCCGCGGGCTGCCGCGCGAAGCGTCGATGACGTTGCGGGTGGCTGGCGTGCGCTGCAACTTCCGCATGCCCGACGTCCTGTCCATCGGGCTCGGCGGCGGAAGCCATGTGCTCGACGGACCTCTCCGGATCGGGCCGCGAAGCACCGGCCACGAGCTGACACAGCGAGCGCTGGTGTTCGGGGGCGACACGCTGACCGCCACGGACATCGCCGTGGCCGCAGGGAGCGCTGTCATTGGCGACCGCGCGAAAGTCGCGCACCTCCCAGACGAGCTCGTCGCGCGCGCGGCGCTGCGGATCCACGAGATGGTCGAGGCCGCCATCGATCGGGGCAAGCCCGCGGCGGCGGACATTCCGGTCGTCCTGGTGGGCGGGGGCTCCTTACTGATTTGCAGGCCGCTCCAGGGGACCTCCGAGATCGTCAGGCCTCGGCACGCCGACGTCGCCAACGCAGTCGGCGCCGCCATCGCGCAGGTGTCCGGCGAGGTGGACCGGGTCGTCAACCTGGAGAGCCGATCCCGGGACGACGCGCTGGCAGAGGCGCAGGCGGAGGCGATCGCGAAGGCCTCGGCCGCAGGCGCTGACCCGGCCAGCATCCACCTCCTCGACATCGAGGAGGTGCCGCTCGCCTACCTGCCGTCCAACGCGACCCGGATCCGGGTCAAGGCGATAGGCGATCTGCGGAACGGGTGAGGAGGCTGGGATGGGATTCGTGCTGGAGCGCAAGGACCTGCCCGACCTGTCCCTCGGCGCCGCCTTCCTGGGCACGGGCGGCGGCGGAGATACCTATATCGGCCGGCTGATGCTCGAGCGCGTGATGGAGGAAGGGCGCCGCGTGGAGATCGTCCACCTCGCGGAGGTGGGAGACGGAGATTACGTGATCCCTACGGCGATGATGGGGGCTCCGACCTGCCTCATCGAGAAGATACCGCGCGGCGACGAGAACGCGCTCTCGCTGCGCCGGCTGGAGGCATTCCTCGGCGTCCGGGCGACATGCACCATGCCCTCCGAGGCGGGCGGGATGAACTCGACCGTGCCGCTCATCGTGGGAGCGCAGCTCGGGCTGCCGGTCGTGGACGCCGACGGAATGGGCCGCGCCTTTCCCAACATGTACCAGGTGACATTTCATGTCCACGGCGTCCCCGGAACGCCGATGGCCATCACGGACGAGCACGGCGACACGGTGATCCTCACGGCCTGCGACAACTTCAAGTTGGAGTGGATCTCCCGCGGCATCACGATCCGCATGGGAGGCTGCGCGCACACCGCCGAGTACCCCATGAATGGGCCGACGGTGCGGCGAGCGGCCATCGGCGGCACCCTGGGCGTCTGCTTGGCGCTCGGGAAGGCGATCCGGGAGGCGAACGAGCAGCACAGAGATCCGTTCGATCGCCTCGTCGGTGCCCTTCGAGAGACGCCCTACCGTCACGGCCGCGTCCTCTGGACTGGCAAGGTGATCGAGGTCTACCGCCGCACCACGGAGGGCTTCGCCAGGGGCTGGGTGCATATCCGGGACACCGAGGGCTCCGGGGAGACGCTGGAGGTGCTGATCCAGAACGAGAATCTGGTCGCCCGCGTCGGGACGCGCGTCCTGTGCAGCGTGCCTGATCTCGTATGCATCCTGGATCGCGAGACCGCAGAGCCGATCACCACGGAGGCGCTGCGCTACGGGCAGCAGGTGAATGTCATCGGCGTGGCGGCGCCGCCGCTCCTGCGCACACCCGAGGCGCTGGAGGTCTTCGGGCCCCGCGCCTTCGGCATCGATCTCGATTTCGTCCCCCTCGAGGAGAGCGAGCCGTGAGCGCGCGCGAAGGACGCGAGACACGCGAGACGCCGCGCGCGGGCCAGCACCACGGCCGCGGGACCACAGCGAAGGCGCGGCGCTGGGGCATGATCGGGCGCGACGACTTCCCCCTGGCCCGCGTGCCCGAGGCCGAGCGCTACCCGTGGTGGAGCGTCGCCGTCCAGCGGTTCGGCGAGCTCTCCGCGCTGTCTCAGCTCCTCCTCGGCGCCACGCTCGGCTTCCACATGACCTTCTGGGGCGCCTTCTGGGCGCTGACCCTGGGCGTGGTCCTCCTGGAGATCGTCGCGGTGCTCATCGGGGTCGCCGGCCAGCGAGAGGGCCTGTCCACGTATGTCCTCGCCCAGTGGACCGGCCTGGGACGTCACGGCGCCTCGCTGTTCGGCCTGCTGACCGCGGTGAGCCTGGTCGGATGGTTCGGTGTCCAGAACGCCATCTTCGCCAAGGGCCTCGCGGCGCTCGCCGGCACGGAGGTGCCGCTGTGGGTCTATTGCATCGTCACCGGAGCCGCCGTCACGCTGATCGTGATCTACGGGTTCAGCTCGATGGCCTGGACCTCGTACATCACGGTTCCGCTCTTCCTGGCCCTGAGCGCCTGGGCGGTCCGGAACGCCCTCGTCCGGCACGAGGTGGCCGATCTCGTATCGATGCCTCCGCCAGGAGAGCCCATGAGCGTCGCGGCGGGCGCAACCCTCGTGGCCGGCGGGTTCATCGTGGGTGCGGTCCTCACCCCGGACATGACCCGGTACAACCGTTCGGGGGCCGACGTGGTCAAGCAGACGCTCGTCGGGGTGACCCTCGGCGAGTACACGATCGGCCTCACCGGCGTGCTCCTGGCCCACGCCGTCCAGAGCGCGGATGTCATCCACATCGTGACGACGGAGGTCGGGGTCGCCGGGGCGGCGATCCTCGTGACGGCCACGTTGAAGATCAACGACTGGAATCTGTACTCGGCTTCCCTCGGCCTGGTGAACACGGTCCATCAGACGACGGGTCGACACGTCTCGCGGAGCGCGATGACGCTCGCGGTGGGTGCGGCGGGGACGGCGCTCTCGATCGCCGGGATCCTGGAGCACCTCGTCGGATTTCTCACGCTGCTCGGGGTCGCTTTCCCGCCCATCGCCGGCATCATGATCGCCGAATACTATGTTGTGCGCCGGCATCGCGCCGTGCTCGAGCGCACCCGGTCTACCGGCTCGCTGCCCCCGACGGTGGAGTCCATGAGCCTTCGCGCGCTCCTCGCCTGGGCGGGCGGGATGGCGGCGGGATACCTCATTCGCGCCGGCATTCCGGCCATCAACGCGCTCCTGTGCGGCTTTCTCGTCTACATCGCGCTGAACCGGAGAACGTCGGCCTCATGAGGAGCACCGCGCACGCAGAACGGCTCGGGGTTGACAGGCCCCCTTCTGCGTCGCCAGCGGGTGGGCCGCGGCACTGGGCCAGAGAGATGTCACATGAAGGCGGGAAGGTGGGAAGAGTTCTGCAGATTCCTTCCCGCCTCCCCGCCTTCAACTTCAGATGACGGCACCACGGAGCGATGCGAGGCGCCTTCAGGCGTCCGCCTCGCTCGTCTCTCCTCCTCCCTCAGTACGGCAGCTCATCCAGCGCAGGCACCTCCGGGGGCCGCCCGCGCGCGCCGTTCTTCCCGAGCCGCGCGGTGGTCGGCACCCCCGCCCCGGGCTGCGTCGCCTCGCCGTCGTCCTCCAGCCCCGGCGGCGGCTGCCCGAGGGCGCGGCGCCCCGTGAAGCGGAGGTCCCGGGCGATCACCTCCGTGCGGTAGCGACGGATTCCATCCTTCTCGTAGCTCGACGTGCGCAGCCCGCCCTCGATCAGCACGCCGTCCCCCTTGGTCAGCACCTTCGCGAGCGCCTCGGCGCGCGGCCCCCAGAACACGATATTGTGCCACTCGGTGCGCTCCTTGGGCTCCTTGTTCTTGTCGACGAACGACTCGTTCGTCGCCATGCGGAGCTGGAGCACCGGCGTACCGTTGCCGGTGTAGCGCAGCTCCGGATCGGACCCGAGATTGCCCATGAGAATCACCTTGTTCAGTCCTTCGTTCATGATGTGCTCCCTTGGATTGCGTGTCGTCTTCTGACGTCGTTTGATGTCGTCTCTGTCGCCTGTACCGTCTGCAGTCGTCCGTGTTCTTCTCTTTATCTTCCTGCCGTTGTGCGTCGCTCCTCGTGAGGCGCCATGTCGTCGTGAAACGCGAGGAGCGGGTCCGGCGGCGCCCCGTCGCCGGACTCGCCCTCTGCGGGCATCGCTCAGGCGTCCATCGCCGCGCTGCCTCCGGGCCGCGCCGGCGCCGCCGCGTCGACGGCGGCGCGGAGCGACGTCGCGAGCGTCGGCTTGCCGATCAGCGCCTCCCGGGCGCGCTCCCTCCCCTGCCCTATGTGCTCGCCGCCGAACGACAGGTGCGCGCCGCTCTTCTCCACCACGCCGAGCTGGCAGGCGAAGTCGATGAGATCCGCGGCGCTGTCGATGCCGGAACCCCAGCGGATGTCGAACTCGGCCTCACGGAACGGGGGCGCCAGCTTGTTCTTCACGACCTTGACGCGCGTCCTCGACCCGATGGCCTCGTCGCTCACCTTCACCGGCCCCACGCGGCGCACGTCGAGGCGCACGCTCGCGTAGAACTTGAGCGCGTTGCCGCCGGTGGTCACCTCGGGGTTGCCGAAGACGACGCCGATCTTCTGCCGGAGCTGGTTGATGAAGATGAGCGTCGTGTCCGTGCGGTGGCATATCCCCGTGAGCTTCCGGAGCGCCTGGCTCATCAGCCGCGCCTGGAGGCCCATGTGGGAATCGCCCATGTCCCCCTCGATCTCGGCCTTCGGCGTGAGCGCAGCCACCGAGTCGACGACGATCACGTCGACGGCGCTCGAGCGCGCGAGCATCTCGACGATCTCGAGCGCCTGCTCGCCGTTGTCGGGCTGCGAGACGAGCAGCCTGTCGATGTCGACGCCGACCGAGCGCGCGTACGTGACGTCGAACGCGTGCTCGGCGTCGATGAACGCGGCGACGCCGCCGGACCGCTGCGCCTCCCGCATCGCGTGGAGCGTCAGGGTCGTCTTCCCCGACGACTCCGGGCCGTAGATCTCCACGATGCGCCCGCGCGGATAGCCGCCGATCCCGAGCGCCGCGTCGAGCGACAGCGAGCCGCTCCGGATCAGGCCGATGTCCCTCGTCTCACTCTCGTCGTTCAAGGCCATGATCGCCCCTTTCCCGAACTGCTTCTCGATGGTGCCAACAACGGTCTTCACGGTGCGGAGCTTCTCGGCGATCTCGATCATCATGTTGGATTCTCCCTTGTCGAACGTGCTTGTTGCCTGCGCGCCCCCGAGCGCGCGAACAGCCGATGCAGCGCGGCCGTCGGGGCGGCCGCGATCGCGCCCGCGTCGCTGCGGGCGCAATGGTCCCAGGTGGCGCGGCGGGCACGCGCGCCCGCCGCGGCGGCGGCGGGCTCAGGCGCCCGCGGCGGCGGCGGGCGGCGGCCCGGCGGCGGCCTCGCGGTCGAAGAGCCGCGCGCCGATCGCCTCGGCCACGTGCGCGGCGCGCACGGCAGGGCTCCCGTCCATGTCGGCGAGCGTCCGGGCGACGCGCAGCACCTTGGTGTACGCCCGCGCCGAGAGGCCGAGCCGCTCCACGGCCGACGCGAGCACGCGCGCGCCCGAGGCGTCCGGCATGGCGACGCGCGCGAGGTCGCGCGGGCCGAGATCGGCGTTGTGCGTCGCGACGACCTCCCCCGCCTCGAACCGCGCGCGCTGCGCGGCCCGGGCCTCCACGACGCGCGCCCGCACCGCCGCGGAGCTCTCGGGCGCGTGGAGCGACGCGCGGCCGACGCCCTCTCCCGCGCGGAGCGGCGCGCACAGGTGCGCGACGTCGACCGGGGGCAAGGCGATGTGCAGGTCGATACGATCGAGCAGCGGCCCGCTCAGCCGCGCGCGGTAGGCGCGGACGCGGTCGATGGAGCAGACGCAGCGATTCCCGCGGTCGCCGTGGAAGCCGCACGGACAGGGGTTGATCGCGGCGACGAGGATCGGGCGAGCCGGGAAGACGACGCGGGCGCGGGCGCGGCAGAGGGCGACAGTGCCCTCTTCGAGCGGCTCGCGGAGGGCCTCGAGGACGCCGCGGCGGAACTCGAGGAGCTCGTCGAGGAACAGGCAGCCATGGTGGGCCAGCGAGACCTCGCCGGGGCGGATCGGATCGCCGCCGCCCACGAGCCCCGCGGCGCTGACCGTGTGGTGCGGGGCGCGGAAGGGGCGCGTCGCGACGAGGCCCCTGTCCGGCGAGAGCAGGCCCGCGACCGAGTGGATCGCGGTGATGTCGAGCGCCTCTTCATGGGCCAGGGGCGGCAAGATCGTGGGCAGCCGGCGGGCGAGCATGGTCTTTCCGCTGCCCGGAGGGCCCATCATGATGAGGTTGTGTCCCCCGGCGGACGCGATCTCGAGGGCGCGGCGCGCCCCGTGCTGGCCGCGGACCTCGGCGAGGTCCACCGACGCGGCGCCCGGCTCGGCGGCGAGCGAGGCGATCGAGCCGGCGCCGGGGAGGGCCTTGTGGCCGCGGAGGTGGGCGACGACCTGGCTGAGGTGCTCGGCGATGAGGACATCGACGCCGGCCACGCTCGCCGCCTCGCGCGCGTTGCCGTGGGGCACGATCGCGCGCCCGATCCCCTGCTCCGCCGCGCCGCGCAGCGCCGGCAGGACGCCGCGGACGGGGCGCACCGCGCCGCTCAACGAGAGCTCGCCGAGCAGGCCGATCCGGTCGAGCCCCTCGGAGGGGATCTTGCCGAGCGCCGCGAGCGCAGCGAGCGCGATGGCGAGGTCGTAGGCGCCGCCGCTCTTCTTGAGATCTGCCGGGGCGAGGTTCACGGTGATCACGTACTCGTCGAGCTCGACGCCGAGCTGCTGGAGCGCGGCGCGGACGCGCACGCGGCTCTCGCGGACGCTCGCCTCGGCGAGGCCGACCATCTGGAAGAACGACGGGCCGCGGCCGGAGTCGACCTCCACGCGGATGGGGTGCGCGTCGAGCCCGAGCAGAGAGAAGGTGAGCGCCGTGGCCTGCATGCCGGACCCCTTTCGCGAACGGCGTGCCAGGCGGGTGCGGCTGTGATTTCATGGACTTACGACGCGGCAGGGGGTGGCGGACGCGCCGAGGGGGTGGCGGCCGCCAGGGCTCCGGGGGCGAGGCGCGCGCCCGGCGAGCCGGCGTGGCGTCTCGGCGCGCCAGCGTCGCCGCTCGCCGGCGTCGAAGGGCGGCCCGCGACGAGCCCACGAGCCCCATCGGCCCGAGGGACGCAAGGGAGCACAGATGAAGCTCTGTTCTCCTCTTCCCCTCTTCTCTTCCCTTGCGTCCCTTGCGTCCCTCGCGTCCTTGCGGTCCTCTTCCCATGAGCCGTTTTTCGCGCGACGCCGACGTGATCGGCGTTCTGGACGCGCTCTCACGCGCCGTACGTGACGGTGACGCACGCCCCGGGCACCCCCGTTGCAATGGAGCCGCACGAGGTTTCGAGCGCCGCAGGGTGCGGCGCCCGAGGCCTCCATCGTATCCATCGCAAAGGCAGGTACCCATGGACGCTCTTCGCACAATCCAGGCAGGGATCGGGCTCGCCCTCGTGACAGCGTTTGCTCTCGTGACCGCGTCCGCGTCGGCGGAGAGCCCCGACGCCTCCAGGCAAGCAGGGCTCCAGTGCACCATGTCGTCTGGCTTCTCCCTGACGGGCAGGGAATGGGGACAGGTGTTCCCGACGCGGCACCCGGGCATCTGCCAGCGGGTGCGCGTCGGCGGCCAAGCGCCGCCGGACTTCCCGTCCTGCCATCAGCGCGCCAGGAACGAGCTCGGATGTCACACGGTCGTCGATTGATCGGGCGCCCAGCGCAGCGCGCGTGACAGGCGCGGAGATGACCGTGACGCCGCGCCGGGTCATGACGCCGGGTGAGCCCGGCGCGGCGCCTCGGGAGCGCTGACCGAGCGCGCGATACCGCGCCACGAGGATCGTGATGTCGTCGCCCGGGCTCGTCCTCCCCGGAGCGCTCCCTGGATCCGATCGCGCATCGCGCTGACAGGCGAGAACTCGGCACTTCCAGCCGTCACACCACAGCACACTTCCGTCCACACAGAAATTTTACGGTGGACTTCGAGACCTCTCTGAGGATACCACTCGCTGTGATGCCCAGATCGCGCGCCGCCCCGTGTTGGCCACGCAAGGCGATTAGGGAAGCGAAGCAAGGATGAGCGAGGGGGACCGCCGATACGACCGGACACGACGTCAGGGCCGTGCCGGCCATGACCGACGCAAAGAGGCCTGGCCGAGCGATCCTGTCCGACGCCGATGTCCGAGCACCATCCACCGGCGCTGAAACCGTCAGCCAGCCGCGCGCGCCGAGCAGACGACGCCGTCGTCGTGCGCGCTGCGCGCCGGCGAGCGTGACGCGCCCGCCGCGCTCGTACCGATCAGCAGGAGCGTCGCGCGCTCGCCGCGCGCCAGGCCCCCTCGCGCGTCAGGCGTCGTCGATCGAGACCAGCTCCGGGCACATGCGATCGAGGGGCTTCAGGCTCCGCCGTTGCCACGTCAGCCGCGCGTCCGTGACGAACCGTATCCGGCACTTCAGCCCGTTGCCGGCGACGCCGCAGATGAAGCCGACGAACGCCTTGATGCAGCTCGAGCTGATGAACCGCATGCCGCGCACGTCGAACTCGACGGCGCCGATCGTGAGCCGCGTCACCTCGCCTTCCAGCGCCTTGACATACTGCTTGAGCGGCGCGGCCGCCGCCATGTCGCCCGCCCCGGTGAGCCTGACGGTGAGGGTGTCATCGCTCAGGGCAGGCTCGATCCGGAGGCCGTCCGCGACCACGGGATCCACGCTCAAGCTGCTCATCTCTCCTCCATCTCTCGACCAGAACGCACGATGATCACCCGTTCGCCCACCCCGCGCTGCGGGTCCGGTGGTCGATACCAGCCCTCCAGACTACGGGCTCCTCGGGCCGGATCCAATCCCTTCCTGCACCGCGATCATCGCCGGCACGGCGCTCGTGTGGGTGAGCAGTGAGCGGACTCACGGAGGGCCGCTCTCACCCCGTCACTGTCGGACGCGCGGCGGGCGGCCCCAGCGTGGGGCGGCCCACCAGACTACCATTGGACGCCCCCCCGGCGCCCTCTCCTCCTTCATGGGCGCCGGTCGCGCCTCGTGAACCACGCGACGCGCGGCGATGCGCGTGCTCGCCAGATGCGATGACGCGTCGTACCGAGCGCCATCGCTGCTCAGCCTACATCCGTGTCGCAGATGTGGAATCGTACCTTTACGAAAAATCACATCGCCCCGCATTGCATGCTTGAACAATCATTTCGTCTGGCCTTACAATGTTGCGTTGTGCGTTGTGTGGCCCGGAGCTACACGGCACCACGGAGGCATCCATGATTCGATTGCCCTGTTCACGGTGGGCGACGCTCGGCGCGCTCGTCGCATCCCTGACTGCAATATCGCTCTCCGGCGCTCCGGCGCAGGCGGCGCCGTCGTTCACCGCCTTCGAGAGCGGGCAGGTCCGCCCGCTGGCCATGTCACCGGACGGGAAGCTCCTCTTCGCCGTCAACACGCCCGACAA
This sequence comes from Sorangium sp. So ce176, assembly GCF_051519835.1. Taxonomy (NCBI): domain Bacteria; kingdom Pseudomonadati; phylum Myxococcota; order Polyangiales; family Polyangiaceae; genus Sorangium; species Sorangium sp. So ce176. The sequence continues at coordinate 3,308,318 of NZ_CP150371.1, read as the reverse complement.
CCGCCTCGAGGTGTTCCGCATCTGGAGCGGTGGCCTGGAGCACCGCACGTCGATATCGGTCGGCCTGGAGCCCGTCGCCGTCGCCGCGCGCAGCAACAACGAGATCTGGGTCGTCAACCACCTGTCGGACAGCGTGAGCGTCGTCCAGCTCGGCCTCGGCGGTCACACCGGGCGCGTCGTGCGCACGCTCCTCGTCGGCGACGAGCCGCGCGATATCGTGTTCGCCGGCCCGGGGCGGGGGCGCGCCTTCATCACGACCGCCCACCGCGGCCAGAACAGCCCCATCGATCCGCAACTCACGACGCCGGGCGTCGGCCGCGCCGACGTGTGGGTCTTCAACGCGAACCAGCTCGGCCAGTCGCTCGGAGGTAATCCGCTCAACATCATCACCCTCTTCAGCGATACGCCGCGCGCCCTGGCCGTGACCCCGGACGGCAACCGCGTGTACGCGGCGGCGTTCCACTCCGGCAACCGCACCGCCACCGTCAACGAGGCGCTGGTCCCCGACGGCTTCGGGGCGAACGGCGTGCCCGGCGTGCCAGGCCCCAGCACCAACTTCGAGGGCGTGCCGGCGCCCGAGACGGCCATCATCGTGAAGTACGACGGCGGACACTGGTATGACGAGCTGGGCAATCTCTGGGACAACCAGATGAGGTTCTCGCTGCCCGACAAGGACGTCTTCGTCATCGACGCCACCGCGAACCCCCCCGCCTGGATCAGCGGCGAGCAGGGCTTCTTCTCAGGCGTCGGGACGATCCTCTTCAACATGGCCGTCAACCCGGTGAACGGGAAGGTCTACGTGGCCAACACCGAGGCCTTCAGCCAGCAGAGCTTCGAGGGGCCCGGCATCTTCTCCGGCGGCGAGACAACGCGCGGCCACCTGCACGAGAGCCGGATCACCGTCCTCAGCCCGGGGAGCGTCGCGCCGCGGCACCTCAACAAGCACATCGACTACAGCACCTGCTGCGCCCCGGTCCCCAACGCGGAGAACGCGAAGAGCCTCGCCTTCCCGCAGGAGATGGCCGTGACCAGCAACGGCGCGACGCTGTACGTCGCCGCGCTCGGGTCGAGCAAGATCGGCGTCTTCAGCACCGCCGCGCTCGAGAACGACACCTTCGTGCCGAGCACCACGAACCAGATCCCGGTGAGCGGCGGCGGGCCTACCGGGCTCGTGCTCGACGAGAGCCGGAATCGCCTCTACGTGCTGACGCGCTTCGACAACTCCATCTCGATCATCAACACAACGACGAAGGCCGAGGTGGGACACGTCCCGATGTACAACCCCGAGCCGGACAGCATCGTGAACGGCCGCCGCTTCCTCTATGACGCGTCGCTCACGTCGAGCCACGGCGACTCGGCCTGCGCGAGCTGCCACGTCTACGGCGATCAGGACGACCTCGCCTGGAACCTCGGCAACCCCGACGGCTCCGTCGTGACGGACCCGGGCCCCTTCCCGTTCGGCCTGTACGACGTCATCTTCAACCAGCCCATCACCGACCCGATCTTCCACCCGATGAAGGGCCCGATGATGACGCAGAGCCTTCGCGGGCTCGCCAACCACGGGCCGATGCACTGGCGCGGCGACCGCACCGGCGGCAACCTCGAGCCGAGCGCCCAGCCGGACGACGGATCGTTCGACGAGCGGGAGGCCTTCCGGCAGTTCCAGGTGGCGTTCCCCGGCCTGCTCGGACGCGACCAGCCCATCCCCGCCCAGGACATGGAGGCGTTCGCCGATTTCATGCTCCAGGTCACCTACCCGCCCAACCCGATCAGGAACCTGGACAACTCGCTCACGCCCGATCAGCAGGCAGGGAAGGACTTCTTCAACGGCGACATCGTCAACTCGATCGCGAGCTGCGGCGGGTGCCACGTGGTCGACCCGGACGCCAACCCGGGCGACGACTTCCCCGGCTTCTTCGGGACCGACGGCAGCTCCGTCTTCGACTTCCAGACGCAGCTCTTCAAGATACCGCAGCTCCGCAACGTGTACACCAAGGTCGGCGCCTTCGGCCTCGCGGACATCCCGTTCGTCTTCCTGTCGCGCGACAACCAGCACATGGGCGACCAGATCCGCGGGTTCGGCATCCTGAACAACGGCACCGTCGACACGATGTACAGGTTCTTCTCCGCGATCGGGTTCTCCGACCAGTTCCCGAACAACCCCGACGCCATCCCCTTCACGCCGGCGGGCGACGTGATTCGCCGGCAGCTCGAGTCTTACGTGCTCGCCATCGAGAGCAACATGGCGCCCATCGTGGGCCAGCAGATAACGCTCAACCACTCGAACGGTACTGTCGCGGGGCCGCGCATCGACCTGCTCATGGATCGCGCCGACCTCGGGGAGTGCGATCTCGTGGCGAAGACCCAGGGGTTCCTGCACGAGATCGGGTTCCTCTACGTGGGAGGCGGCCAGTTCCTCACCGACCGGCAGGCCGTCCCGCCCATCAGCGACTTCGTGCTCCGTCTCCTCGCCACCCAGACGCACCACGATCTGACCTACACGTGCACGCCGCCCGGCTCGGGCGTGCGCGTCGGCATCGATCGCGACACCGACGGCTTCCTCGACGGGGATGAGCGGGACGCCGGCAGCGATCCCGCCGATCCGAACAGCACGCCCTGACCCGGGCCGCGCCCGCGCTGCTGCGCTCGCCGCGCAGCAGCGCGGCGCGCTTCACGCCTGCCGCGCCGGGCTCGCCCGCCGGCCGAACGCCCCCGAGAGGCCGCCCGGCCCGAGCGCATAGGCGATGCTGCTCTGCAGCGTCCCCATCGTCACGATGGATCCCAGATAGACGTTCTGCTCCACGAGCGCGCGCGCCACCTCCGGCCGCATCCCGGAGAGCACCGCCTTGGCCCCGAGGAGCTGCAGCGCCTTCGCCGTCTTGATCAGCGCCTCCGCCACCGCGCTGTCGACCTGCGCCACGCCGGTGATGTCCAGGATCACCACCTTGGCCTGCCGCGCCTGGGAGCCGGCCAGCGCTGTCTCGAGCACCTGCTGCGCCCGCGCCCCGTCCATCTGCCCGACGATCGGCATGACCAGCACGTCATCGGTGATCGGGATGAGCGGCGTCTGCCGGCGCAGCATCTCGGCCTGGAGCAGCTCCCGCTCCGCCTCGGACGCCACGCGCAGCTCGAGCTCCCGCTGGAGCTGCTCGTTCGAGCGCTGCAGCGCCTCGGTGCCGCCGCGGATGCTCGCGATGAGCAGCGCGTTCTCCAGCGCGATGGCCGCCTGCGAGGCGAGCAGCCCGCACACCTCGACCCGCCCCGGCGTGAACGCCCGCGGCGCCACGTTGTTCTCGAGGTACAGGATGCCCGACGAGCGCCCCTGGTGGGTCATGGCGAGGCACAGGATCGAGCGCGGCCGGTGCTCGACGACGTACGGGTCGCTCGCGAAGCGGCTGTCCTGCCGCGCGTCGTTCAGCACCACCGGCTCCCGCGTCCGCGCGACGAGCTGGATGACGCTCGTCGCGAGGTCGTCGCTCTCGAGCGCCGGGACCGACAGCCCCGTCTCCACAACGTCGGGATCGACGCGCATGGAGGCCACGATCACGAGCCTCCCGTCGCGCTCCAGGATCAGCGAGCCCCGCTGCGCCCCCGCGTTCGTCACCACGCTGCGCATCAGGCGATCGAGGAGCCGGTCGAGCACGTTCTCGCTCGCGACCGCCTGCATGGCGCGGACGACCGTCGCGGCGTCGAACGACTCGGTGCTCCCGCGGCGCGTGACCGTCGTGCCGAGGACCCTCGTCTGCTGCGTCTCGCCGATGGAGAGCGCGTCGAGCAGCCGCTCGTGCTCCTGCGCGAGGTGCTCTGCCTTGGCCGTCGCCCCCCACCGCACGTACGCCCTGTACGCATCGGCCAGGTGCCACCGCGCGATCCGCTCCCGCCCGCGCTTCAGGTAGAACCGCGCGCACAGCTCGTTCGCGAGCGCCTCGTGGTGCGTGAACTGGCCCTCCCGCGCCAGCTCGATCGCCTGGTCGTAGAGATCGGCCGCCTCCGCCTCCTTGCCGAGGACGCGCGCCATCTCCGCCCCGATGAGCCGCTCCTTGTGCGCGTAGTTCTCCGGGGCGTGCTGCGCCCAGCTCGCGATCTTCGCCCGGTGCTCCGCCGCGGCCGCGAGGTGCCGCTCGCGCTCCTCCTCGGTCGCGGTCGCGCACAGCGCGAGCAGCGCGAGGCTCACGTAGAACGGGATGTCGTTCAGGAGGAACAGGCCGAGCGCGCTCGCGCTGTGCCGCTCCGCCCGCGCCGCCATCAGCAGCGCGTCCGCGTGATCGCCGTACAGCACCGCGAGCACGAGCCTGCACACGAAGTACCAGCACCTCGGCAGCTCCTGCGCCGGCACGAGCCCGGCGAGGAACGCGCCCTCGTCGAACGCCGCGTCGCTCAGGCTCTGGCGCCCCTTCGTCCTGCCCTCCAGGCACGCGACCATCTGCTGCGCGACGGCGATCACCGGCAGGCCGAGCGGGTCCTTCGTCCGCTGCAGGAACCGCAGGAAGGTGGTGAGCTCTTCCCGGACCAGGCCGAGCTCGTGGCCCGACGAGAGCATGATCGTCGCGATGTTCAGGCTGGCGTACGCCCCGAAGCTGAAGTCCCCCGAGCTGAGCCCGGCCTGGTACGCCCTGGCGAGGCACGCGACCGAGGCGCGGGTCGGCTCGAAGAAGTGCGACGGCGCGCCGCACACGACGTACGCCTTGCACTGGAGCTCCACGCCGTCAGGCCGCTCGCAGAGCTCCAGCGAGACCTTCTGGAACTGCCGCGCCTCCTCGTACCTGCCCATCCCGCCCGCGAGCAGCAGGCAGTAGATGCCGTAGGCGCACGCCGCCGCGGGCGAGTTGCCGTACCTCAGCGAGAGGTTCACCTGGGTGACGGCGACGAGCGCGAGCAGCGTCGGATCGAGCGTGTACGCGCCCGGGATCATCGCCGCGAGGAGCCGCAGGGCGGCGAGCTGCTCGGCGTCGCCGGCCCACGGCGCGTCCGCGAGCTGATCGATCTGCCGGCCGGCGAGGTGGACCGGCACCTCCGCGAGCGCGGCCCCGAACGCCGCGCCGATCGCCTCCTGCCCCTCCGGCAGCACGATCCCGAAGTGCGCCACGCCCTCGCGGCCGACGCGCAGCACGTCCGCGAACTCCCCGCGCATCGTGTGCACCAGGATCCGCAGGTTGTACACCTCGGCGCGCTCCAGCCGCGATCGCGCGTGCTCGAGGAGCTCGCGGATCGAGGCCTCTGCCTGCGCCTCGTTGCCGCTCAGCCACTCGCACTCGGCCCGCTCCCGGTGGAGCGCGAAGCAGAGGGCGTAGTCCTCCTCCCACCCCCCCGGCCCGAGCAGCGACATCCCCACCTTGAAGTGCTCGGCCGCCGTCCCGTGGGCCATCGAGGCCTTGGCCCGCTTCCCGACGCTCAGGTTGAGCCGCGCGAGATCGAGCTGCTCGGCGCGCTCCTCGATCAGCGCCATGCCGATGTTGCTGTGGCTCACGACCTTGAACAGGTCCTCGTCGCGCGGCTCGCCGTTGAGCTGCGCCCGCATGAGCCTGCCGATCCGGAGGTGCACCTCCTGCCGCTTCGCGTCCTCGATGAGGCTGTACGCCGCCTGCTGCCCCCGGTCGTGCAAGAACCGGTACCTCACCTCGAGGGGCTGCTCCGCCGTCACGCCGCCGGACGTGTGGAGGAGCCGGTAGTCGGCGTCGAGCGGCAGCACGATGCCCTCGCGCAGCGCCTCCCAGAGATCCGCGGCGATGTCCGCGGGCGGCTTCTCGCGCACGGTCGACAGCGTCTTCAGGTCGAACTGGTGGCCGATGCACGCGGCGAGCTGCAGCACGTGCTGCGCCGCCGGCGAGAGGCGCTGCATCTTGTCCACGAGCAGATCGTGGACGTTCACGGCGCCCCACCGCTGCCGGATCTGCGCGAGGTCCCACGTCCACCGCCCCGCCTCCGGGCTGAAGACGACGAGCCCCGCCGCGTGGAGCTCCTTGAGGAGCTGGCTCAGGAAGAAGGGGTTGCCCTGGCTCGTCGCGTAGAGCACCTCGGCGAGCGGCTGCACCTGCTCTCCGCGCGCGCCCACCGCGTCCGCGATGAGCTGGCGCACGTCCTCCATCGACAGCGGCGGGAGCAGGATCTCGCGCCGCTCGACGCCCGCCGCGCGCAGCTCCCCGAGCCAGGTCATGAGCGGCTGCCCGGCGATCGCCTCCTGGTCCCGGTACGCGCCGATGATGAGGAGGTACGCCCCGCTCGGGTCGGTCAGCACGAGCTGCAGCAGCTTCAGCGAGGCAGGGTCGGCCCACTGGAGGTCGTCGAGGAAGAGCACAACCGGGTGCTCGGCCGTCGTGATGACGCGCAGGAAGTCCTGGAACACCAGGTTGAACCGGTTCTGCGACTCGCTCGGACCGAGCTCCGGAAGCGCCGGCTGCGGCCCGATGATGAGCTCGATCTCCGGGATCAGGTCCACGAGGATCTGCGCGTTCTTCCCCGCGGCCCGGAGCAGCTTGTCCTTCCACTGCTCGAGCGACTCCACGGGCTCGGTGAGGAGCTGCCGGACGCGCTGGCGCAGCGCGCTCGCCACGGGGGCGTGCGGCATGTTCCGGCTGAGCTGATCGAATTTCCCCTCGATGAAGTGCCCGCGCCGCTGCGTGACCTCCTTGTGGATCTCGCTCACGAGCGCCGATTTCCCGATCCCCGCGCCGCCGGCGATGAGGAACAGCTCGCACTTGCCCGCGCGCGCCCGGTCGAAGGCCGCGAGCAGCTCTGCCATCTGCGCGTCGCGTCCATACAGCTTCTGCGGGATCCTGAGCTCGCTCGGGACGTCGTGCGCGCCCAGCGCGAACGGCGCGATCCGGCCGGTCGCCTCGAGCGCCGACAGGCACGCATCCAGATCGGCCTTGAGCCCGGTCCCGCTCTGGTACCGGTCCTCGGCGACCTTCGACATCAGCTTTTGCACGATGTCGGACACCACCCTCGGGATCTCCGGCGAGCGCTCGCAGAGCGGCGTCGCGACCCGCGCGATGTGGCTGTGCATCAGGTCAAGCGGGTCGGTCGCCTGGAACGGGAGCACCCCGGAGAAGAGCTCGTACAGCGTGACGCCCAGCGAGTAGAGATCGGTCCGGTAGTCGATGACGCGGTTCATTCGGCCGGTCTGCTCCGGGGACATGTAGGCGAGCGTCCCCTCCAGGCGATCCGGGCTCTCCGCCGCGAGGGTCTCCTCGGAGAGCCGGGTCGAGCTCCCGAAGTCCGTCAGCTTGACCTGCCTCGTCTCCGGGTTGACGAGGATGTTCTGCGGTTTGACGTCCTTGTGGATGACGTGCTTTCCGTGCACCGCCGCCAGCGTCCCGGCGAGCGACGAGGCGAACCGCAGCTTCGCCTTCAGGTCGAGCCGCGCCGTGCGGGCGAGCGCGTCGAGCGTGATGCCACCGAAATCTTCCATCACGAGCGCAGCGCCGCCCGGGATCTTCTCCATCCCGTAGGCCCGGATCACGCCGTCGAGCTGGAGGTGGCGTGTTGTCTCGAGCTCGTGCCGGAGCTGCGCGACGTGCCGCTGATCGAGCCGCTCCCCCTTCAACACCTTGATCGTCACCGAAGCACCATCGCTGTCGCGGTGTGCGCGATAGAGGAGGGTGTCCGCGGTTTCGTACATCAGCTCAACCAGTGTGAAAGGGAGATCTCCGATCCTGGTCTTGCGCATGGTTCGTCGATGGTTGCATAGGGCGAATCCCCAGAGCAAGCCCTCGAGGCGCATCGGCGCCCTGGTTCATGTGCGCCGTGGTGGGGCCCTGAGAGCGGCGACACGACGACGCCGCCGGGCGGCGCGGAACGTGGCCAGTGCGGTGTTCCGGTGACTTCGCATCTCCGCGTGGTGTGACCGGCCGCCAGACGGGCCCGTCCGTGGAGCGCGATGCGGTCGTCGGTCCGCGTCGCCCCGGGGATCGTGGCCGCCCCGCGAGGCAAGGGTCTGTGCGCGCGATCGAGGATGCTAGGCTGCGCGCGCATGGGAGTCCGGATCATTCCTCTCGGCGGCCTCGGTGAGGTCGGCATGAACGCGATGCTGATCGAGGAGGATGGCCGCCGCGTGCTCGTGGACTGCGGCGTCATGTTCCCCAACGACCAGGTGCTCGGCGTCGAGGTCGCCATCCCCGACCTCAGCTATGTGCGCGAGGCGGGCGGGGTCGACGCGGTGATCGTGACGCACGGCCACGAGGACCACATCGGCGGGCTGCCGTCGTTCCTGCGCGAGTTCCCCGTCCCCGTGTACGGGACGCGCTTCACCCTCCGGCTCGTGCGCGAGCGCCTCGCCGAGCACCGCATCGACGTGCCGCTGCGCGAGGTCGTGCCGCAGCAGCACTTCACGGCGGGCCCGTTCCGCGCCGAGCCGCTGCGCGTGACCCACTCCATCCCGGATGCGGTCGGCTTCGCGATCGAGACGGGCGAGGGCATCGTCATCCACACCGGCGACTACAAGATCGACCTCACCCCGGTGGGCGGCGAGCGGCTCGACCTCGGCCGCTTCGCCGAGTACGGCCGCGCCGGCGTGGCGGCGCTCCTGTCGGACTCCACGAACTCCGAGCGCGACGGCTGGTCGGTGAGCGAGACGGCGGTGGCCGACGGGTTCCTCCGGCCGTTCCGCGAGGCGAAGGGGCGCATCCTCGTCGCGCTCTTCGCTTCCAACGTCCACCGGGTCCAGAGCGTGCTCAACATCGCCGCGCAGATCGGCCGCAAGGTGGTGCTCGCGGGGCGCAGCCTGACGACCAACACGCGGATCGCCGAGGAGATCGGCATCCTGACCATCCCGCGCGGCGTGATCATCGACGACGCCACGGCCGCCACGCTCCCGCCCGGTCGCCTCATCGTGCTCGCCTCGGGCGCGCAGGGCGAGCCGAACAGCGCGCTCGCGCGCATGGCGGTAGGCGATCACCACCGGCTGCGGGTCGACCCGGGCGACACGGTGATCTTCTCCTCGCGCGCGATCCCCGGCAACGAGATCGCGGTCAGCCAGCTCGCGAACCGCCTGGCGAAGCGCGGCGCCATCGTGCTCGATCGCGGCCTCGATCCGATCCACGCGAGCGGCCACGCGCAGGCCGAGGAGCAGAAGGTCCTGCTCGACGCTGTGCGGCCGGAGCACTTCGTCCCGATCCACGGCGAGTACCGGATGCTGCTCGCCCACGCGCGCACGGCGCTCCGGATGGGCGTGCCGGCGGCGGGGGTGTTCGTGATCGAGGACGGCGACTCGCTGATCATCGAGAACGGCCAGATGCGCCTCGGCGCCCCGGTGAAGAGCGGGCGGGTGTGGCTCGACGCGCGCGGCGGGCTCGACGTCTCGGAGATGGTGCTGCGCGAGCGCGAGCAGATCTCGGATCAGGGCCTCGTGATGGTGCTCGTGGTGGCCGACCGCAAGACGGGGGAGATCCTGCGCGGCCCCGAGCTCCTCGGGCGCGGCGTGGCGCATTTCGAGGAGGGCGGCCCGCTGTTCGAGGCCGCGCTCGGGAGCGCTCGAAGCGCGCTCGCGGCGATGTCGCCGGGCGCGCGCACGCTGGGCCCGGCGCTCGAGGACGCGCTCAGCCGCGGCGTGCGGCGGGTGTTCCACCGCGAGGCCTCGCGCCGCCCCACCGTGCTCCCCTTGGCGGTGCTGCTCTGACGGCCGAGCGCGAGGGCTGAACGACGAGCGGCTGCCCTGAAAGACGAGCGGCCGCTCTGAAAGACGAGCAGCCGCTCTGAAAGACGAGCGGCCGCTCTGAAAGACGAGCAGCCGCTCTGATGCACGAGCAAGCGCTCGGGGCTCCAGCGGGAAACGTCCTCGCGTACGCCCCTTTCCTGAGCGCGGGGAGTGATTACGGTGCATAGACGCACCGGCGGAGCCCCTTTGCTCTGCCGTGGCGTGTGGCCGACGTGGATGGTGGTCCCTGCTCGGGGCTTCCCTCCACGGCGCGTGCTCCGGCGAGCACCCGAGCGGATCAACCGCGACGCGGCACCCTGGTGGAGTAAGCGAGATGAAGGAGAGGCCCATGAGCTCGCTCCTGGCGGGCGAGGCTGACAGAACACCCATGGATGTGGAGGACGCCCGCGCCGAGGTGCGTCTCGGCGCCGATCTCGGCCACGTCGCGCTGCCGCGGCTGGAGACGGCCGCCGGCGGCCGAGCTGCGCCTTCAGCGCGGCCGAGCGAGGACGTGACCGAGGTCTACCTTCAGGAGATCTCGCGCAGCGCGCCGCTGAGCCGCGACCTCGAGGTGGAGATCGGCCGGCGGATCGAGGCGGCGGAGCGCGCGGCGATCGACACATGGGCGGCGTCGCCTGTCGCGCTGCGGGAGCTCGGGGCGATCGCGGACGATCTGGAGGCCGGTCGGGTCTCCGCCGGCGATCTGCTGCTGAACGCGGACGCGGACGACACGGCGCGCGACGCGGTGTCCGTCCGGCTCGCGGGGCTGCTCGGGCTCGCGCGGTCGATGCTGTCGGCTGCGGGGCAGACCGATGCGCGCGCGCGGCGCGCCCGGACCGACCTGTCGGCCGGGCTGACCGACGTGCGCCTCGGGCCCGTTGTCGAGCAGCGGATCGAGCGGGCGCTGGGCGAGGCCGTGGCCGAGGCCAGCGGTCCGGAGCGGCGGGCGATCGAGGCGACGCTCTCGGCGATGCGCGGCGCGCGCGGCGCGGCGGCGGAGGCGCGGGCCGACATGGTGAAGGCGAACCTGCGGCTCGTGGCGTCGGCGGCCCGACCGCTGAAGCACCGCGGCGTGCCGCTGCTCGATCTGATCCAGGAGGGTAACCTCGGGCTGATGCGCGCGGCGGAGAAGTTCGATTACCGGCGCGGTTACCGGTTCAGCACGTACGCCACGTGGTGGATCAAGCAGGCGCTGGCGCGCGCGGTGCTGTACCAGGGCCAGGTCATCAAGATGCCGGTCCACCTCGCCGAGACGCGGCGCCGCGCGCTGCAGGCCCGCCGGGAGCTGGAGCAGGAGAACGCGCGCGAGGCGGCGCCCGAGGAGGTCGCGGAGCGGAGCGGCCTCTCGATGGAGAAGATCCAGACGCTGCGGGAGGTGGCGCTCCCGCCGGTGTACCTGGACGCGCCGATCGGGGACGACGACGGCGCGCGCCAGGGCGACTTCTTCGCGAGCGAGGCGGCGGCGCCGGACGAGCTGCTGGTCCATCGCCGGCTGCACACGCAGGTCCGCTCGCTGCTCGAGTCGCTGACGCCGCGCGAACGCGAGGTGCTCCGCCTGCGCTTCGGGCTCGACGGCGAGCAGACGCACACGCTGGCCGAGATCGGGGGGATGTTCTCGGTGAGCCGAGAGCGGGTCCGGCAGATCGAGGAGAACGCCCTGAGCAAGCTCCGGACGCTGTCGCGGCGACACGCGCTCGAGGTGCCGCTGGAGGGCTGAGGGACGGCAGAGAGCGGCGGCGAGCGCGGCGGCGTGAGGCGCTGCTCGCGCGGCGGCGCGAGGCCCTGCGAGCGGCATGGAGCGCGGCGCGCCGTAGCGGTGCTCCGCTGCTCGAACAGCTTGAACAAGTCCTCGTCGGCGGGCGATGGTAGCGCTTCTTCACCCGAAGGACGCTCATGAAGGACATCCTCTCTGCTCGCCTGGAATCACGTGCTTTCTCGGCCGATGCGGTCGAGCTCCACGACCTCACCGGGCGCGAGGTCATCTCGCAGCCGTTCGAGTTCCAGCTCCACGTCGTGTGCAAGACCCCTGAAGGGCTCGACGAGGAGGCCCTCCTCGCCGAGCCCGCTGCGCTGGTGTTCTTGAGGGGCGACCGCGAGGAGCGGCGCATCTTCGGCGTCATCTCCGTGGTGCGCGACGCGCTCCACACGGAGACGTTGCACATGGCCTACACGCTCACGTTCGTGCCGCGCGCGTTCCGGCTGACGCTCACGGAGACGTCGGAGATCTTCATGGATCTCTCGGTCCCGGAGGTCATCAAGAAGAAGCTCGAGCGCGCTGGGCTTCACGAGGGCGACGACTTCGAGCTCCGCCTGGTGTCGACCTATCCGCCGCGCGAGTACGTGGTGCAGTACAAGGAGACGGATCTCCAGTTCGTCTCGCGCCTCGCCGAGCACCTCGGCATCTCGTTCTTCTTCGAGCACCGAGACGGCCGCGATGTCGTGGTCTTCTCCGACGCGAACAGCAGCTTTCAGCCGGTCGCCGGGGACGGGCGTGCGCACTTCTATCCGCGCGGCGATCGGATCGGCGTTTACCGGCTGGAGGGCACGACGCGTACGGTACCCAACCGTTATGTGGTGAAGGACTACAACTACCGCACGCCGCACGTGCCCCTGATGGCCGCGGCCACGGTCTCGGAGGCGTCCGGCGGCGATATCGTCGAGTACGGCGCGCACTTCAAGACGCCCGACGAGGGCGAGCGCATCGCGGTGATCCGCGCCGAGGAGCTGCGCGCCGGCCGCAGGGTGTTCGAGGGGGCGAGCGACGTGCAGGTGCTCGGCGCCGGGGCGAAGCTCACGCTCGAGGGGCACCCGCGCGGCGACATCGAGCTGCTCCTCGTCGAGGTGCGCCATCGACTGCAGCAGGCGACGCTCAACGCCGGGACGGGCGAGGAGCGCGCTTACCAGAACGAGTTCAGGGCGATACCGTACGCGACGACGTACCGGCCGCCGCGGGTCACGCCGAAGCCGAAGGTGCACGGCGTCATCACGGGCGTGATCGACGCCGCGGAGAAGGGCCAGTACGCCGAGGTCGACGAGAGCGGCCGCTACCGCGTGCGCTTCCTCTTCGACACGAGCAGCGCCGAGGACGGCAAGGCCTCACGGCTGATCCGCATGGCCCAGCCCCACGCGGGCGCGGGGTATGGGTTCCACTTCCCGCTGCGCAGCGGGGTCGAGGTGATCCTGACCTTCATCGACGGCGACCCGGACCGGCCGATCATCGCAGGGGCGGTGCCAAACCCGCAGACGCCAAGCACCGTCGACACGAAGAACGCCCGGAGGAACGTCATCCGGACCGGCGGCGGCAACGAGATCAACATCGACGACAACGAAGGCGAAGAGCGGATCAAGCTGTCGACGCCGTACGGCGGCAGCACCTTCCAGCTCGGCTCTCCCAACACGCCAGCAGCAGGAGCCGCGATCACGACCGATGAGGCGTTCACGGCGATCGGCGCCGCTGGCGTCAACACGCTCACATCTGTAAACACGGTCTTCTCTGATCTCTCCGCGCTCATGAGCTCCGGCAATTCGATCATCTTCGCCGGAGCGTCGAACATCGTGGACATGCTCAAAGGAGACAAATTGCCGAAGTTGGCCGACAGCATCCTCGGCGCCGCCAAGAGCGCCCTCGATTTTCCGGCCAAGTTCGAGAACCACATGCAGGCAGAACTGAACGAAGAAGCAAGCAACGCTCGATTGCGTGCCACCGAGATCGAGCAGTCGATGGCGAAGCGATGGTACGAAGAGAGCCTGCGAGGGCTCTCCAAAGTCGAGAATCCCGACGGAACGTATCGACCGATAACACAACAAGAATGGCATGCTCAACAACATCCTGAAGAGGTCAAGAAGGCCGAGAAAGCAGATATAGAGGCAAAACAAGCGGAAGCGGCGGCAGAAGGACACAAGAAGCAGATCACCGAGGGCGAGGATGCACTCTCTCGACGCAAGTGGCTCAACCGAGTCGAGCTCGCAAAGACTGGCACCACTGGAGCCAAAGGCCTTCGAGATCTCATCACTACGACAGTAAAGACATTTCAGAAAAGCGTAGAATCCAGTACCATCGCCGCTGCAAAGTCGATGGCTGCCGTCGCAGGCGGCGTCGCCGGGATCGGCCGCATCCCGGGCCTTGTCCTTCCGCCGGGTGGCCCGATGAACGTGAATGCGGCAGCCACGACCGCATCCATTGTTGGGATGAGGGACGCCTTCGTCGGTGGAACGACAGTTGCAACTGTATCATCTGGTGGAAAGGCCATCGTTGCCGGATATGACGCAGCACTGCTCAAGTCGCCGAATTCTGTCGAGATCGCTGGCATGGCGCGGACCCTCGTGACGTCCAACGGGCTCGTGGATCTGCTCTCCAATGCAAAGCTGAAGCTGAAGAGCACCGGCACCACCAACCTCAAGAGCGGCGGACAGATGAACCTGTTGTCGGATACGAGGCTCACGGCGGTCAGCAAGAGCAAGCTCCTCGTCAAAGCAGGCCCAAAACTGGACATCGATTCCGGAGGCACCCTCAACATTCAGAGCCGCGGTGCCATGACGACGAAATCAGCTGGCGACATGACCCTGACCGCGTCCGGGAGCGCCGCGATGACGGGCAAGGAGGTGGCGGTAACCAGCAGCGGCTGGGGCATGACAGCAAAGTCCAGCGAAGTATTGGTTGGAAACAAAGGAGACGGCCTGGAGGTCTCAGCGGGCAACGCGATTCTCAAAGCAGGCGACTCGACGTGTACGGTAACAAGCGGCGGCATCCGACTCAAGGGTGGCGGAGCAGAGGTCGCCTTTCGCTCTGGCGCAGTAAAGCTCAAGGGGTCTCGAATCGACCTGGGCTGATCCTGGACATGCTTATGGCGACGGCACGCGCCTCACAGCGGACAGGAGCTCCGCCAGACCGAACAGGACACCCAGTCCGATGCCCAGGATGATGAGCACGACAATACCCTTCTTCCTGCGCTCCGCCGCCTCTCGGTCCTCCTGCACCAGACCAGATTCTTGCATCCGGGTGATTGACTCTGCCATGGACTGCTGGAACCGTTGTTGGGAGGCCCACCGAGACACTTCCGCCATCGTCCACTTCCTGGGTCGTGGCTCATTGTCGCTGGCGAACAGCAGCGCGCCGTCAGCGCCGAGCTTCCAGGCAGCGCCCTTCGTGCCGAACAGCCAGAACGACCCATCCGGACAGACGGCGAGGCTCATCTCCGAGCGTGGCAACTTATCGCGCGTCTTCGTCAGGACAACGCTCTGCGCGCCCTCCGGACTGATTCGCAAGAGACGATCGGTGCATAGGACATAGGCATTGCCGTGAAGGTCGGCGCCGAGATTGCGATACAGGCTATTCATCTCGCTGCAGATGAGCGCCACGCCATAGATCTCTCGCCCGCTGGCGTCAAAGCGGGCTATCTCACGTGAACCCATGAAGAAGATCGACCCGTCCGGCCCACGATGAACGCGCATGCCCACGGCGGACATGTCCACCGCGACACCGAGGGGCTCGCCGGGACACGACCTGGCGTCGTCGACATTGGTGCCAGGCGGGCCATCGAACCACACGTCCAGTTCAACTCCGTTCGGTGCGATCCGGCGCAGCGTGCTGTCCTTCAGGACCAGCAGGGAGCCATCGCGGTCGCAGGTCAGATCATCGCAGTCCAGGAGTTCGCCGTCGTTCTGCTGTACGGTACCGCCCAGTCCCTCGACGGGCCTGCCGGTCGCGGAGGAGAGCCAGTGCCGGTTTGCTCTGCCCCGTTGTGTCACGAGGAGTACGTCCTTCGGGGAGAGCACAAGGCGCACAGCCCTGGAGCCGCCGCGCTGTAGCCAGCGGACGCTCAGTGAAGGATCGATGGACCACACGACGTCGTCGAACCGCTGCCTTGATCCATGATGATCGGGAACCCAGTGCGACTGCCTGGCCGCGCAGTAGAGGTTGCCGTCGGCATCGACGGCAGCGTCGGGCGGACTGTCCCAGTCAAAAAGGCCCGCAGAGACGGCCTGCGCAACCGGCGCTTGGTCTACGACCGACGGATGAAAACACAGGAACCAGTTCACCGCCAGCTTTCTTGTCCCCCGGTAGATGAAGTCGTCCGGCACATGCACGCTTGCGCTGCAGAATCGGCACACATACGTTCGCGTCACGCCGTCGAACGGCACAGGCGAGCCGCACTGCGGGCATGGGAACGTCGCCGCTTCGGCAGCAACGGGCGCCGCGGTCAGAGGGTCGGGATCTTCGCCTACGAGGTGCACAATGTTCGGGAGTACTCCTGCGAGCTCCGCGGGAACCTCTCGCACCCAGGTCTGCTCGGCGCAGCGGTCGCAGCGGAGCATGGCCTGGTCTCGCACCTCTCGGATCCGCGCGACAGAGATCTCCTTCTCGCACCCATGACAGGCGGGACCCAGCCGTGTGTAGGTGATCCACGGCCTGCCGGCCCCGCCTCGCCGCCCCTCGTTCCGGAGCATTCTCGGCCCCTCATAAACCGGATCGCGGAACAGCGCCTGCCAGACATCGACGCCAATCGCCGTCGGCCTACCGCAGCTCGGGCACCCCACCTCGCCGGCCAGCGTGTTGACCGGCATCGGCATCCGGCACGCGCCGCACTCCGTCTCGACCCTCACCGCAATGCTGATCATCGCTCTCCTCACCTCTCCCGCTCCCACGCCATCACCGCGGCATCTCCCGACACCCTGGCGAAAGCATGCCTGCGCGCACGCCACCTCAATGACCCCGCAGCGCGATAGCCTAGCCTCACCCGAACCATGGCCGCGGACCGTAGCGATGGATCAGCCCCGAGTGCTGCCGAGCTCCTGCAGAAGCTTTTGCAGAGGAGCGAGCGCGGCGAGCTCGCCGGCAGCCACCTCTCGGCGCGGTCGCGCCCGGCATCGACCTCCGCGGGGGGCCGTGAAGCTGAGGGGACGCCGAATCGAGCTCGGATAATGACTTTACTCAACACCGCAATTCCATTGCTATCACCAACGCAACAATGAACACGAGCCCGAGAATCCAGGACACTGCACCGATTCGGCTCTCCCGGACATTTTCCCGCCGCGATACCTCGCGGTAGACTCTCTGCATATTCTCGACTTCCGCCTGGCCCCGCACCTTGAGCATCTCCATAGTGCTCTCCACGTGCTGCTGGACGACCTCGTCCACGGTTGGGTTCTTCGGCCTGGGCTCCTCTTCGCTTGCGAAGAGCAGCCTGCCTCCGGGCGCGAACTTCCAGGCGAGCCCCTTCTCACCGAATAGCCAGAACGACCCATCTGGGCATGCCGCAATGGTCATCTTCGCGCGAGGAAGCGCGTCGCGCTCCACGAGCAGGAGGACGTTCTGCCCGCCCGCCGCCCCAACCCGCACGAGTCGATCGCTGCGAATGACATAAACACGGCCGTCGAGATCGGCGCCGACCGAGAGAGATCTTCGATCCGCGGAATTATTACCCAGCTCCACACAGTAAACCTTGCGCCCGATCGCATCGAAGCGGGCGACCATATCCGCCTCCTGCAAATAGAGCGAGCCATCTGGACCGAAGTGCATTCCAGTGAGCGAGGAGGGCACGGCCACCGGACAATCAGCGATTGATTTCAGACTCCACGGGGGTTCATCGTCGGCCTCGTTCCGCGGAGCGCTGTTTGGCCATACGGGCATCTCCGCTCCACTCGGCGCCACCCGCCGGAGCTTTCCATCCTTCTGGAACAACAGCGAGCCATCGGGAGAGCAGGCCAGGAGGCGATGTTCGATCTCGGCGAGCTCGATGCTCGGCGCCGCAAAGCTTGCGTCCTCGACGGGATTGCCCGTCGTCGAAGAGAGCCGGAGCGGCAGCGAGCTTCCGGCGCCAAGCACGACGAGCATGTCCTTCACGCAGCCCAGGAAGCGCACCGGCTCGGGTCGATCGCGCTGGAGCCATCGGATGCTCAGCGACGGGTCCAACGACCACAGAACATGGTCGATCTTTTGCTGCAGTCGTCCGTTTTCATCAAAGAACCAGCGCGACTGCGTGGCTGCGCAGTAGAGGTTCCCCGCTGCGTCGACGGCGGCCTCCGGCAGCTCTTCCCAGTCGAACAGGCCTGCGGCCACAGCCTCGGCGGCGGGAGCGCGCACGGTGACGGACGGATGAAAGCAAAGGTACCAGTGCGCCACCACCTTTCGCTGTCCCCGGTAGACGAACTCGTCTGGGATGTGCACGCTCGCACCGCAGAAGCGGCACGTGCACGCTCGACTCACACCGTCGAATGCGATGGGCGAGCCACACTGCGGGCACGGAAACGTCGCCGGCTCGGCCTGCGGCGCAGGAGCGCCAGCAAGCCGGGTCGGCGCCTCGCCGACGAGGTGCGTGATGTTCGGGAGCGCTCCTGCCAGCTCAGTGGGGACCGCCCGGACCCATGTCTGCACCGCGCAGCGATCGCAGCGGAGCATCGCCTGGTCCAGCACCTCTCCTATGCTGGCGGCCGGGAGCTCCTTTTCGCAGCCCTGACAGGAGGGCGCCCGCCGGATGTGCGCGACAGAGAGCTTGCCAGCAGAGCTGCGTCGCACCTCCTTCGGGAGCAAGCGCGGCCCGTTGTAGAGCGGCTCACGAAGCAGCGCCTGCCAGAGGTCGTTGGCGATCGACGTCGGCCTACCGCAGGTCGGGCAGCTCACCCGGCCGGCCAGCGTGTTGACCGGGATCGGCATCCGGCAGGTGCCGCACGCCGTCTCAATCTTCACCGCGACGCTGAGCATATCTTCCCTCTAACCTCAGGCTTTCTCGCTCTCAACCCAGGCCCCTCCCCGGCAGCTCCCGCGGAGGCGCGCCTGGAGGCACGCTACCTTGGTGACGTCCGCGGCGCGATAGCCCAGCCACGACCGAACCATGCCCGCGGAGCGCAACCATGGATCAGCCCCGACCCGCACCGCGCTCTGGCAGAGGACCCAGCGCGGCGAGCTCGCCGGCAGCCACATCTCGGGCGCCATCGCCCCCGGCATCGATCTCCGCGGCGCCGATCTCTCCCAGGCCCTCCAGCGCGCCGTCGATATGCGCGCACGAACCTCGCCGGCGCCCCCCTCTCCGGCGTTACCTCCGCAGCCCCCCTCCTCGGCGGCTCTTCCGGCGAGGCCTGCCGCCTCGCAGGCGCCGACCTGCGCAGCGTACTCACCGGCGCATCCCCCCATCGCAGGTTCGCTCGCTGTTCGAGTCGCTGACGCCGCGCGAGCGCGAGGTGCTCCGCCTGCGCTTCGGGCTCGACGGCGAGCAGACGCACACGCCCGCCGAGATCGGGGGGATGTTCTCGGTGAGCCGAGAGCGGGTCCGGCAGATCGAGGAGAACGCGCTGAGCGAGATCCGGACGCTGCCGCGGCGGCACGCGCTCGAGGTGCCGCTGGAGGGCTGAGGGACGGCCGCGCTCGGCGTCGAGCGCGGCGGCGCGAGGCGCTGCGAGCGGTACGGAGCGTCGAGCGCCGCCGCGCTCCGCTGCACGAACTGCTTGAACAAGTCCTCGCGGGCGGGCGATCGTAGCGCTTCTTCACCGGAAGGACGCTCATGAAGGACATCCTCTCTGCTCGCCTGGAATCACGTGCTTTCTCGGCCGACGCGGTCGAGCTCCACGACCTCACCGGCCGCGAGGTCATCTCGCAGCCGTTCGAGTTCCAGCTCCACGTGGTGTGCAAGACCCCTGAAGGGCTCGACGAGGAGGCCCTCCTCGCCGAGCCCGCTGCGCTGGTGTTCTTGAGGGGCGACCGCGAGGAGCGGCGCATCTGCGGCGTCATCTCCGTGGTGCGCGACGCGCTCCACACCGAGACGTTGCACATGGCCTATACGCTCACGTTCGTGCCGCGCGCGTTCCGGCTGACGCTCACGGAGACGTCGGAGATCTTCATGGATCTCTCGGTCCCGGAGGTCATCAAGAAGAAGCTCGAGCGCGCTGGGCTTCACGAGGGCGACGACTTCGAGCTCCGCCTGGTGTCGACCTATCCGCCGCGCGAGTACGTGGTCCAGTACAAGGAGACGGATCTCCACTTCGTCTCGCGCCTCGCCGAGCACCTCGGCATCTCGTTCTTCTTCGAGCACCGCGACGGCCGCGATGTCGTCGTCTTCTCCGACGCGAACAGCGGCTTTCAGCCGGTCGCCGGGGACGGGCGTGCGCATTTCTATCCGCGCGGCGATCGGATCGGCGTTTACCGGCTGGAGGGCACGACGCGTACGGTACCCAACCGTTATGTGGTGAAGGACTACAACTACCGCACGCCGCACGTGCCCCTGATGGCCGCGGCCACGGTCTCGGAGGCGTCCGGCGGCGATATCGTCGAGTACGGCGCGCACTTCAAGACGCCCGACGAGGGCGAGCGCATCGCGGTGATCCGCGCCGAGGAGCTGCGCGCCGGCCGCAGGGTGTTCGAGGGGGCGAGCGACGTGCAGGTGCTCGGCGCCGGGGCGAAGCTCACGCTCGAGGGGCACCCGCGCGGCGACATCGAGCTGCTCCTCGTCGAGGTGCGCCACCGGCTGCAGCAGGCGACGCTCAACGCCGGGACGGGCGAGGAGCGCGCTTACCAGAACGAGTTCAGGGCGATACCGTATGCGACCACCTACCGGCCGCCGCGGGTCACGCCGAAGCCGAAGGTGCACGGCGTCATCACGGGCGTGATCGACGCCGCGGAGAAGGGCCAGTACGCCGAGGTCGACGAGAGCGGCCGCTACCGCGTGCGCTTCCTGTTCGACACGAGCAGCGCCAAGGACGGCAAGGCCTCACGGCTGATCCGCATGGCCCAGCCCCACGCGGGTGCGGGGTACGGGTTCCACTTCCCGCTGCGCAGCGGGGTCGAGGTGATCCTGACCTTCATCGACGGCGACCCGGACCGGCCGATCATCGCCGGCGCGGTGCCGAACCCGCAGACGCCGAGCACCGTCGACGCGAAGAACGCGCGGCGGAACGTGATCCGAACGGGGGGCGGGAACGAGATCAACATCGACGACAACGACGGCGAAGAGCGGATCAAGCTGTCGACGCCGTTCGGCGGAGCGACGTTCCAGCTTGGGTCACCGAACACCCCGGAGGCGGGCGCCGCGATCACGACCACGGAGGCCTATACGACGGTGGCGAACGCGGGCGTGAGCACGCTCACATCAGTAGCCACGACACTCACCGACATCGCGTCGGTCGTGGCGTCATCAAGTATCGTGCAATATGCCAGCGCCGCAGAATCGTTCTCGAAGGCACTAAGCTTCAAGACAGGCCAAAAGCTCGTCGATGATGTCCTAGGAATCGCAAAGAGCGCGCTTGATATCCCAAAGAAGTGGGATGCCGCACAACAGACGGAAGCGAACCAGGATGTCGTCGTTGCGGAGGAGCACATGAAGAGAGTGCTCGCTGCGGCGCAGGCCAAAGCCCCCTACTCGGAACTCGACCCTCCCATGCTGTTTGACCGTTACGGCGTCCCCAGGGCGATGACCAAACAAGAGTGGGAGGCACAACAGCCCGAATACGCAGAGGCAAACAAAGCCACCGAGGCATACAACGCTGCAAAGAAGAAGTCCGAGGATCTAACAAAGAAGATCGCCGAAGAAGAGCAAACTCGAAAATATGCCGCAGCCGGGCTCGACATGGCCACCGGCCTAAGCAGCGGCGCAAAAGGACTCTACGAGGGTTACAAGGCAGCAACCGAGCTCTTGAGCAGCGCAACCAAGAAAGCAGCCAAAGCGATGAGCGCCGCACAGGTTGGCATTGCAACGGGCATGATAGGCGCAGCCAACGGATTCGCCGCGGTCGCTCGTGTTCCTGCCGTGATACCACCCATCGCCCCACCGTATTTTCTAGGTGGTGGGGATACCTCGGCCGTCCTGATGGGCAAGGTCAACGCTTTCGTCGGTGGAGCAACATCCGCAGCGCTATCCTCCGCGACGACCGCTGTCGTTGCTGGTGGTGCGACGGCACACGTAAAATCACCGGGTATCGTATCTATCGGTGCCGGCGCCGCTGCGCTCATCACAGCCAAAGGCGTCATTGACCTCCTCTCGGAAGGCGCCATCAAGCTCCGCTCGACCGGTTACAAGTCGAGAAGCAGCGGACCGACCAACATTTCTAGTGGGGGCTTCATGAGCCTCACAACAGCCTCGTCGTTCGCCGCCACCGCGAAAGGCAACGGCAAGATCAGAGCCAATGGCAAGATCCAGATCCAAGCAAGCGGTAACACTACCATAAAGACGTCAGCAGATCTTCAACAGTCGGCGAGCAACATTGAAGTTATCGCAAGCGCTCAAGCCAAAATCAACGGAAGAACTTCAGTCGAAGTCAAGGGCAGCGGATGGGGAATGAGCGCCCAGTCTGGCAATGTTTCCGTCGGTTCGGACGGAGATGGCCTCCAAGTCACCGGCGGCACAGTCGAGATCAAGAAGGGAGCGTCGAGGTGCACCCTCACCGGCGGCGCCGCGAAGTTATCGAAGGGATCATCTAATGTCCAATGCTCCTCTTCGAAGGTCACGGTAAACGGCAGCCGAATCGATTTGGGTTAGAATTAGACGAATGTGACCCGAGACCCTCGGTCACCTTTCGCAGGCGTCACGCTCCCGTGCGCCTTACCGCGACACAGACTCTGAACTCCTCTCTTCCTCGGATGCTCCGCCCACATCGGCACCGAGCTACAATCGGAATACAGCGATCACAACCAGCACGACGAACGCAAGAAATATCAAAGCAGCGATCCGTCCAGGTCGCTGCTGCCTATGCAGCACGTGCGCATGTTCGTTGAAGAGCCTTACACGCTCCTTCTCATGCTCGGCGAGAATCTTCGCCTTGACGTCAGCCTGCTGCCGTTCGTAAACATCGTTGGATGTTAACTTTTTTGGCCTGGCCTCCTTCTCGCTCGCGAAGACCATAACGCCGTTTCCATCAAACTTCCAGGCAGCCCCGTTTTTGCCGAACAGCCAGAGCGCCCCCTCCGGACACACAGCGATACTCATCTGACGCCAAGGAAGCCTGTCTCGCCCCGAGCTCAAGATGACGCGCTGTTCGCCCGTCGCGCTGATCCGCAGGATCTGCCCGCTCCGGAGGACGTAGGCGTTTACGCCGAGATCGGCACCGAGTGTGCTAAACTGAACGTCTGAAGCCTCGGCGGAGAGCGTCACCTTGTATTTCTTCTCCCCATCGGGGTCCAGACGGACGAGCTCGTCTCGGTACATAAGGTAGGTCGAGCCGTCCGGACCACAATAGATGTTAGTGAGCCCCGCCAGATTCTCGGCGCGGAGCGCGCCCCCTGCATCGCCGCCAGGCCCTGCGGGCACGTCCGCGCCGCTCGGAGAGATGCGCCGAAGGACGCCTCCTTGCAAGATCAGCAGCGTTCCATCGCGATCGCAGGCCAGCACGTCGCGTCTGAGAAGATCGCAATGGATCTCCTTCACCGTCCCGTCGGCTCCCTCGACAGGCAAACCGGTCCTGGAGGAGAGCCAGGGCCGGGACGACCTACCCAGGTCTGTAACGAGGAGCATACCGCTCGGGGAGAGCGCTAGGTGGGCGGCCCTCGACCGGCCGCGGTGAAGCCAGCGGATGTTCAGCGACGGATCGATGGACCAAAGGACGTTGTCGCCCTTTTGTTTCGGTAAATCACCCTCGACGGGCACCCAGTACAGCTGCCTCGCTGCGCAATAAAGGTTGCCCTCCGCGTCGACGGTCGCCAGAGGCGGCTCGTCCCAGTCGAACAGCCCCGCCGAGACCGCCTGCGGGGCGGGGGCGTTATCGGCGATCGACGGTTCGAAACAGAGAAACCAGCTCGCCGCCACCTTCCTTCGCCCCCGGTACACGAACTCGTCCGGCACATGCACGCTCGCGCTGCAGAACCGGCAGGTGCACGCCCGGTTCACGCCGTCGAAGGCCACCGGCGAGCCACACTGCGGGCACGGGAACGTCGCCGCCTGGGCCCCCGCCGCGGGCGCCCCGGCGAGCGGGTCCGGGTCCTCGCCGACCAGGTGCGTGATGTTCGGCAGCACCTCCGCGAGCTCCGCAGGCACCCTGCGCACCCAGGTCTGCTTGGCGCACCGCTCGCACCGGAGCATGGCCTGATCCCGCAC
Source organism: Sorangium sp. So ce176 (assembly GCF_051519835.1). Classification (NCBI taxonomy): domain Bacteria; kingdom Pseudomonadati; phylum Myxococcota; order Polyangiales; family Polyangiaceae; genus Sorangium; species Sorangium sp. So ce176. The sequence goes on along the minus strand of NZ_CP150371.1, from coordinate 3,284,672 downwards.
CTCCTGAATGCTCGCGACGGATATCTCCTTCTCGCAGCCATGGCAGCTCGGCCCCCGCCGCGTGTAGTCCGCCGAGATCTTGCCCGCCGAGCTCCGCCTCCCCTCGTTCCGGAGCATCCTCGGCCCCTCGTAGACCGGATCGCGCAGCAGCGCCTGCCAGACATCCCCATCCACCGGCGTCGGCCTGCCGCAGCTCGGGCAACCCACCTCGCGCGCCAGCGTGTTGACCGGCATCGGCATCCGGCAGGTGCCGCACTCCGTCTCGACCTTGACCGCAACGCTGATCATCCCTGTCCTCCCCTCCCCCGCCATCCCGCCCTCGGCCACAGCGCCTCCCCGGCAGCGCCGACGAAAGCATGCCAGGTCGCACGCTACCTCAGTGACACCCGCCGCGCGATAGCCTAGCCTCGCCGCGATCATGCCCGCCGAGAGCAACGATGGATCGCGCATGAGCCCTGCCGAGCTCTTGCAGAAGAGCGAGCGCGACGAGCTCGCCGGCAGCCACATCTCGGGCGCCGTCGCCCCGGGCATCGATCTCCGCGGCGCCGATCTCTCCAAGGCCCTCTGGCGCGACGTCGATCTCCGCGGCGCCAACCTCACCGGCGCCACCCTCTCCGGCGTCATCTTCCGCAACGTGAACCTCGAGGGCGCCGACCTCACCGACGCCGACCTCACCGACGCCCTCCTCGGCGGCCCTCCCTGCGAGGCCTGCCGCCTCGCAGGCGCCGATCTCCGCGACGCCGTCCTCACCAACACCTCGCTCCACCAGGTCGACCTCACCGGCGCCAAGCTCTCCGGCGCGCTCCTCGAGAGAGCCGATCTCCGCGCCGCCCGCCTCCACAAGGCCGAGCTCCTCGACGCCGTGCTCTCCGGCGCGCGCCTCCAGGGCTGCGACGCCCAGGGCGCCCGCCTCGACCGCGCCGCCGTCGACGGCGCCGACCTCTCCTCCGCCGACCTCACCGGCGCCTCGCTCCGCGACATCGACCTCCGCGCCGCCACGACGACTGGCCTCCTCCTCGGCGGCGCCGATCTCCTCCGCGCCACCGCCACCGGACTCGACTTCTCCGCCTCGGGCCCCCCGGCCTCCCTCGCCGGCGCCTCTCTCGAAGCCTCCCGCCTCACCGCGGCCGACCTCCGCCGCACCGCCCTCGAGGGCGCCCGCCTCATCGGGTGCGACCTCGCCCAGGCCGACCTCTCCGGCGCTACCTGCGACGGGCTCGTCCTCGACGGCTCCTCGCTCCGCGGCGCCCAGCTCCAGCGCTGGCGAGCCCGCGGCGCCTCCCTCGCCGCGGCGGACCTCACCGGCGCCTCCCTCGACGGCGCCGATCTCCGCAACGCCAACCTCGCCGGCGCCACCCTCGACGAGGCCTCCCTCGCCGGCGCGAAGCTCGAGGGCTGCTCCCTCGAGGGCGTCCGCCTCGCGGGCGTCGACCTGCGCGGCCTCGACCTCGCGGGCGTTTCCCTCGGCAAGGCCGCGCTCACCGGCCTCTCGTGGGCCGGCGTGAACCTGACCGGCGCCGACCTCGCCGAGGCCGACCTGCGCGGCGCCGTGCTCGCGGGCGCCGACCTCTCCGACGCCGACCTCTCCGGCGCCTGCCTCGCCGGCGCGAAGCTCCGCGGCGCCGCCTTCCGCGGGGCGCAGCTCGCCGACGTCGACCTCACCGACGCCGACCTCTCCGACGCCGATCTCTCCGAAGCCTCCCTGTCCACCGCCTCGATCACCGGAGCAGACATCCGCCGGACACGCCTCTTCGCGGCGGATCTCTCCGGCGCCGATCTCCGCACCATGCAGCTCTCAGGCGCCGTGATCGAGCAATCGCTCCTCTGCGACGCGAACGGCGAGGGCGTCGATCTCCGCGGCTGCGTCCTGACGAACGCCACGCTGTCGGGCGCGAACCTCCGCGGCGCCAACCTCACCTCGGTCGAGGCCGCTCAGGTCAACCTCGAGGGCGCCGATATGAAGGGCGCGAAGCTCACAGGCCTACAGGCCCCCTCCGCGAACCTCAAGAGAGCGATCCTCGACGGCGCCGACCTCTCCCGCGCCGACCTCTCGGACGCCGCGCTCGACGAGGCCCTGCTGCGCCGCGCCCACCTGCGCGAAACCAGGCTCAGCGCGGCCAGGCTCCCGGGCGCGGACCTGCGCGATGCGGTGATGGCGAACGCCGATCTCTCGCTGGCCGATCTCTCGCACGCGCGCCTCGAGCGCGCCCACCTCATGAACGCCAACCTCGAGGGCGCCGACCTGCACCGCGCGAAGCTCGATGACGCCGAGCTCGTCGGGGCGCGCACCCGCAACGCGAAGAACACCGACCCTGACCGCGCCCGCGCGGAAGACTTCCGGACGGAGACCCCATGAACGCGAACGACGCTGTCGCCATGGAACACGAGCCCTCCCCGGGAGGCGTGCTCGAGGCCACCCTCGTCGACATGGACGACGCCGCGCGCGCCGTCGTGCGCGTCGTCAGGCCCGGCGCCCCCGGCGTCGAGGGCGCCACCGCCCGCGCGCGCCTCGCCCTCCCCGGCTACCAGCCCACCCCAGGCGACAGGGTGCTCGTCTCGAAACACGCAACCACATCAGATTTTTACATCGTAGGCGTCCTCCTCGCCGCCCGGGGGCCCGTCCTCCAGACGGCCGAGGGGGCCACGGCGTCGGCCGAGGGGAGCACGATCGCGATCCGGGATGCGTCGGGGGCCATCGCCGTCACCTACGACGCCGCGACGGGCGCGGCGCGCGTCGCCGCCCCCGCGGGGGACCTGACGCTGGCGGCGCCGCGGGGGAAGGTCGTCGTGGAGGCGGCCACCGACGTCGAGCTCCGCGCCAGGCGCGATGTCCGGCACCGGGCGGGGCGGCGCGTGGCGAGCGAGGCCGGCGAGGGCGGCGAGCCGGGGCTCGTCGTCGAGCGGGCGGCCGTGCGCGTGGCCGCGGCGGCTGTCGACGTCACCTCGGAGCGGGCGTCGCTCCACGCGACCGAGGCGACCGTGCTCGCCGAGCGGATCGCGACGACCGCCGCGCACATCGCCGCCACCGCCGGCCGGATGGAGATCCAGGCCGAGCGGCTGATCGAGCGGGCCAAGGACGCGTACCGCGACGTCGACGGGCTCCTCCAGATCCGGGCGAGGCGCGCGCGCTCGCTCATCCGCGAGGCGTATCAGCTCGTCAGCGAGCGGACATCGATGGTCTCGAAGAAGGAGACATCGATCGACGGCGAGCGCGTCCTGCTCGGATGAGCCAGCGTGTCCGTGGAGGGTCCCTGAGATGAAGATGCCCGCAGCGACGAAGGCCGGCGGCATGTGCTTCGCGATGCCCGACGTGTGCAAGGTGCCAGCGCCGCCGGCGCCCCCCGTGCCGACGCCGTTCCCGAACATCGGGACGCTGAACGGCTGCGAGTCGACAGTCTCCAAGGTGCTCGTCCAGAAGAAGGAGACAGTGACCGAGGCGTCGAAGATGCCGAGCAGCAAGGGCGACGAGGCCGGCACGCTCGGCGGGATGGTCTCGAACGTGAACCGCGGGCAGGTGACCTTCAAGCGCGCGAGCTCGAAGGTCTACGCCAAGGGGAAGAAGATCGTCTATCACACAGCCATGTCGGCCCATAACGGGTCGAACGCGAACATGCCCGCCGGCGCCCACGTCGCGCCGTCGCAGGTGAAGGTGTTCGTGGCGATGTGAGCGCTGGCTCGATGTGAGGGCTGGCTCAGCGCGTCGCGTCGCCGCGGCGGTACTCGGCGGTCGCCTCGTCGAGCCGGGCCTTGAGCTGCGGATCGAGCGCGAGGTTGCCCGCGGCGAGCGTGGCGTCGAGCTGCTCGGGCCGGCTGGCGCCGAGGATCGCCGACGTGATCGCCGGGTTGGCGAGCACCCACGCGACGGCGACCGTCGTGAGCGACAGGCCCGCTTCGGCGACGATGCCCTGCAGCTTCTCGACGGTCGCGAACTCGCGCTCGTGCCAGTAGCGCTGCTGGTAGTTCGTTGCCGCCGCGCCGAGCGTGAAGCGCGTGCCCGGCGTGGGCTCGCCGCGGCGGTGCTTGCCGGTGAGGAGGCCGCCGGCGAGCGGGTTGTACGGGATCACGCCGAGGCCCTCCTCCTGCGCGAGCGGGAGCAGCTCGCGCTCGATCTCGCGGAACAGCAGCGCATAGCGCGGCTGCACGGAGACGAACCGCGCGAGCCCGCGCACGTCGGCGCGGCCGAGCGCGCGCGCCAGGCGATAGGCCAGGTAGTTGGAGACGCCGATGTACCGGGCCTTGCCGGAGCGAACCACGGCGTCGAGCGCCTCCAGCGTCTCGTCGATCGGCGTGTCGCGATCGTCGGCGTGGAGCTGGTACAGGTCCACGTAGTCGGTGCCGAGCCGGCGCAGCGAGGCGTCGATGGCGTCCAGGATGTGCTTGCGCGAGGCGCCCTGGTCCCAGTCGTTCGGGCCGACGCGGCCGACGCACTTCGTCGCCACGATGAACCGGTCGCGCTTGCCCTTGAGCCAGCGGCCGACGATCTCCTCGGTGCGGCCGGCCGTCTGCAGGCCGCCGCCCAGCGGGTACACATCGGCGGTGTCGAGGAAGTTGACGCCGGCGTCCGCGGCCTTGTCGAGGATGACGCGGGACGTCTCCTCGTCCGTCTGGAAGCCGAACGTCATCGTGCCGAGGCACAGGCGGGAAACGGTGAGGCCGGTACGGCCGAGTCGGGTGGTCGGGAGGGTCATGGTCTTCTCTTGGGTTCGGCGCGAGATGCGATGGATCAATAGTAGATCGGGCCGACGCTGCCACCGCCCGCGACGACGGAATCGCCGTTGATCGCGACGCTCCGCGGCGACGCCAGGAACGTGACCACCCAGGCGACCTCCCGGGCGTCCACGATGCGGCCGATGCTCACCGAGGCGGCCAGGTCCTTCTCGGACTCGGCGCGGACGCGCTCGGTGCGCGTCGCGCCGGGGTGCACGACCGTGACGTTGATGCCCTTCGGGCCGAGCTCGTCGGCGAGGTTCTTCGTGATCGCCGCGACGCCGACGTTGCGCAGGGTGGCGACCGGGCGGCCTGTCTTGCGCACGGCGAGCCCCCCGATGTTGATGATGCGGCCCCAGCCGTTCGCGACGAGGTGCGGCGCGACGGCGCGCGCGGTCCTCAGATAGCCAACGACCTTGATGTTGATGTCCTCGATCACCTGCTCGTCGACGATCTGGTCGAGGCGGGTGGCCGGCGAGATCCCGCCCGGCAAGGCGGCGTTGTTGACCAGGATGTCCACGCCCCCCAGCGCGGCGACGGCGCGCTCGACCAGCGCGTTGACCGAGGTCTCGTTGCCCGTGTCGACAACCAGCGGGACCACGCGTCGGCCGGTCTCGGCCGAGAGCTCGGCGGCTGTCGCCTCGAGCTTGTCCTTGCCGCGCGCGGCGATCACGACGTCGGCGCCCTCGCGCGCCAGCTCCCGCGCGATGGCCTTGCCGATGCCGCGGCTGCCGCCGGTGACGATGGCACGCTTTCCAGTGAGCTCGAGGTCCAAGAGAGGCTCCCTTCCATCAGCAGACACGAGGCCTGCGCTTCTTGCGCCGAGGCGCGGCGGAGGCTCTCTTCTCTGCAGCACGTTCTGCAGCGCGTTCCGTCTGCAGCACGTTCCGCTACAGCACGTTCCGTTCCATCCTACGGCACGTTCCGTTCCATCCCGCTCTCAGCCTGCGTGGTGCGTGAGATGGCGCGCGCCGGCGGCTCGCATGTTGCGCTGGCAGCAACCTGCTGGCGCTGTGCTGCGGGCGAGACAGTCCGCGCGCTCGAGCGCGTCACGAGGCCGGATCCGCGGGCGGAGGCGGCGCGGGTCGCCTCGAGCGGAGCCTGTCGATGGCCGCGAGCACGCCCGCCGCGATCGCGAGGATCGGCGCGGCGATCACGGCGCCGAACCACGCGATCGCGTAGGCGACGCCGAGCGAGGGGTCGCCCCCGCCGCCGGGCGGGGCCGTGCCGCTCAGCACCGAGACGTGCTCGCGCAGGCCGAGCAGGTGACAGGCGAGGAAGGTCGACGCGAGCAGCGCGGCGCCCAGGGCGAGCAGGCGGGTCACGGGGCACCTCCCGCCGCGGCGATCCGCTGCCAGAGCGGGCCGGAGCTCAGCGCGTGGAGCAGCGCCGCGTCGCCTACCTGGTTGCTCGCGGCGTGGCGCAGCCGGTCGCCCTCGCGGATCGGAAACGCGGCGAGGTCGAGCGAGGTGAGCAGCGCCCCGAGGTACGGCGCGTCGCCGAAGGCCGCGGCGCCGATGAGCGCGAGGCCGCTCGAGCCGGCGCTCGCGCCCACGACGGGCACGATCGGGCCCGAGTCAACGTCTTGCGGACCGGACCAGGAGCGCGGCCACTCGCGCGCCCAGCCGAAGCCGACGAGATCCGCGCCGAGCTCGCGGCGCGCCCGCGCGTACTGATCGCGCGCGAAATCAGGGTCGATCAGGAGCAGCGCGTGCGCGACGAGCCAGAGGGACGACCCCTCCGGGCCGTCCAGGATCCTGCCGCCGTGCGTGTAGCTCGACACGAGCAGCCCGGTCTTCGGGTCCACCAGCCTGGCGCGCGCGACGGCGAGCCAGCGGCGGCCGAGCTCCAGCCCGCGACGCTCGCCGCGCAGCGCGTCGGACATGCGCATGGCGCCGAGGGCGAGCGTGTTGCAGAAGGTCCAGCACTCGTCGGGGTAGCTCTCGGCCGACAGCGCAGGGCTCCGCTCCATGCGGGCCCGCATCTCGGCGACGCGGGCGTCGAGCTCGGCCTCGTGATCGGCGCGGCGAGCGACAAGCGCGCGGGCGCCCAGCATGAGCGCGATCTCGCCGTCCACGAAGAGGCTGCGGGCAGGCTGCTGCACGAACGGCCTCCCCGCGGCATAGGGCATCATGAAGTGCAGCATCCCGCGCTCGCGCTCGAGCGCGAGGGTCTCGTCGATGACCCTGTCCATCACGGCGAGGTGGCGCGCCTCGGCCGCCGGATCCCGCAGCGCGGCGTTGGCGAGCCCGAGGACGAGGAAGGTCCGGCCCATGAAGTCCCACTCGGCGTTCGTGGCCCGCATCCGCGCGAGCGTCGCTTCCTTCGCGGCCGCGTCCTCCCACAGGGAGAGCTGATGCGCGAGCAGCGCCCGGCCGCGCGGCGAGAGCGCGCCGGAAGGGCGGTGCTCGGCGGGCTCGCGCCGGAAGAAGAGGTGGAGGCAGGGAAGCCAGACGGCCGCGGCGATCAGCAGCGACAGCGCGACGTCGCCGAGCCGGCGAAGGCGCCGAGCGGACCGAGGGCGGAGCGCGGCGCCGGGGGAAGAGAGGCAGGTCATGGGAGGGAACGTGGCGCGGCGCCGTGGCCAGGCCGCGCGCGAGATGTGGCGTTTCGGAGGAAGCCCCGGGGATTCTCTCGCCGGATCGCCCATCCCGGACATGGCCACGCCGGCGGCAGCGGTGGACATCGCTCGCGCCCCTCACGGGCGTGGACCAAGAGATCCCCTATCCGGGTGCTCCTCCTCGGCGTGGCGCCTGACAGAGAGGCCGTGAGGCGGGGTGCTCTCCAGAGATCTCGCGCTTCGCCCGCTTCAGGGCCGATCACAGGGCCCATGGATTCACCACGTCGCCCGGTCCAGACAGAGCTTTCAGGACAGAACTGCGAGTCTCCTCCTCGTCACTCGACGTCAGGAAGCTGCTCTCGCAGACGTTGCATGTTCGCCCATGGCAGGATGTCACCTTCTCGACAGGGAGATTATCCATCTATGTATTACCAGATACCCAGAGCAGGGTTCGCTGCCTGGATCATCGTATCAGCGATCGCGGGCAGCGCGCTCATCGCGTGCGGCGACGACGGCGAGCAGGCATCGGGCTCGGCGACCACAGGGACCGGCGGAGACGGCGGCGGCGGCGGAGACGGCGGCGGCGGCGGTGACGGCGGCGGCGGCGGGGACGGCGGCGGCGGCGGAGACGGCGGCGGCGGGGACGCGAGCGGCACCGGGGGCGCGGGGGGCGCCACGGGGTCGGGGGGCGCCACGGGGACAGGCGGGGAAGATCCGTATACGTGGCTGGAGGACGCCACCTCCGAGGAGTCGCTCGAGTGGGTGAGGGAGACAAACCAGGCGACGCTCGACGCCCTCGCCGAGGGTGAGCCGTTCACCTCGCTCTATGACGATCACTACCGCGAGCGGACCAAGGAGCCGCCGCTCCGGTGCATCCCCGAGCCGGACGGCTTCGTCTACCAGTTCAAGCAGGACGCGACGAACCCGCGCGGGGTGTGGCGCCGGACGCCGTCGAAGGCCTGCCTGGCCGGCGAGCCCGCGTGGGACGTGCTGCTCGACGTCGACCATGTCGCGGCCGCGGAGGACGAGGACTGGGTCTACGCGGGAGCGGACTGCTATTACAACGACACCGACATGTGCCTGATCTCGCTCTCACGGGGCGGCAAGGACGCCACCGTGATCCGCGAGTTCGACAAGACAACGAAGGCGTTCGTCGCGGGCGGCTTCAGCCTCCCCGAGGCGAAGTCCTATGTCGCGTGGAGCGACGAGGATACCCTGCTCATCGCGCACGGCGCCGACGAGGACTCGCTCACGACCTCGGGCTACCCGCGGCGGGTGAAGATCTGGCGCCGGGGCACCCCGCTCTCCGAGGCGAAGCTCGTCTTCGAGTCGGGGAAGGAGACAGTCCTCTCCGCCGGCGGGAGCGTCCACGACGTGGACGGGTCGAGCCTCATGATCATCACGAGCTACGTCGACTTCTATCACGCGGACAACTACGTGCTGGGGAGCGACGATGTGCCGGTGAAGATCGAGGTGCCCCAGGACGCCACGCTCTGGGATCTCTTCCAGGGCAAGCTGCTGATCCGGCTCGCCTCGGACTGGACCGTCCCCGGCACGACGCTGAAGTCCGGCTCGCTGGCGTCCGTCGCGCCGGACGACGCCGAGGCGACAGCGGAGCTCGTGTACGCGCCCGACGAGCGGAGCGCGTTCGTCGGGCTCGCGAAATCGAGGGAAGGCATCCTCGTCACCCAGCTCCACGACGTCGCCTCCGAGATCCTCTCGTTCACGTACGCGGAGGGCGCGTGGACCTCGAAGCCGATCCCGATCCCGCCGCTCGGGACCGCCGAGGTCACCGCGGATCCGCGCATGGATGACGCGTATGTCACGTTCCGGAGCTTCCTTCAGCCCACCACGGTGTACCAGGTGAGGCCCGAGGGCGACTCGTACGACGTGACGGAGCTCAGCGCGTCGCCCGCGCTGTTCGACGCGTCGCCGTTCGAGGTCTCGCAGGACACAGCGACGAGCAAGGACGGCACCAAGGTGCCGTATTTCATCGTCAAGCCCAGGGCGGCGGCGGCCGACGGCAAGAACCCCACGCTGCTCTACGGCTATGGCGGGTTCGAGTACGCGCTGTCGCCCTTCTACCTGGGGCTCACGGGCAAGCACTGGCTCGAGAAGGGCGGCGTCTACGTGGTCGCCAACATCCGGGGCGGCGGGGAGTTCGGGCCGGCGTGGCACCAGGCCGCGCTCCTCGAGAACAAGCAGCGGTCGTACGACGACTTCATCGCCATCGCCGAGGACCTCATCGAGAAGGGCGTCACCTCCCCCGCGCACCTGGCGATCCAGGGCGGGAGCAACGGCGGCCTCCTTGTCGGCGCCGTCGCGATGCAGCGGCCCGATCTCTTCGGCGCCGTCTCGTGCCAGGTCCCGCTGCTCGACATGCTGCGCTATCACGAGATCGGCGCAGGGGCGAGCTGGATGGGCGAGTACGGCGACCCCGAAGATCCCGAGATGGCCGAGATCATCCGGGCCTACTCGCCGTACCACAACATCGAGGCCGGCGTGGCGTACCCGCCGATCCTGTTCACGACGACCACCACCGACGATCGGGTCCACCCCGCGCACGCGCGCAAGATGGCCGCGCGCCTGAAGGAGATGAACATCCCCTTCTATTTCTACGAGGGTGAGAAGGGCGGACACGCAGGCTCGGCCGATCCCGAGACCTATTCGTTCCTCCAGGCGCTGGACACGACGTACCTCTACCGCGTCTTCGAGAGCCAGTAGCGAAGCGCCCTCCTGACGCCTCGAGCGTGGCGCTCGAGGCGTCAGGAAGGGCCGAACAGGACGTGGAGCGCCGCGGGGCCGCGGAACGCGAACCCCGCGATCTCCGGCGCCGGCGCGTCCGGGTCGAGGCGCAGGTCCGGGAGCCGATCGAAGATCGCGTTGAGCCCGACGCGCATCTCGAGGCGCGCGAGGTGCAGTCCGAGGCACTGGTGCGGGCCGGTGCCGAACGCGAGGTGCGGCTGCGGCGGCCTGTCGAGGCGGAAGGCGTCGGCCGCCTCGTAGCGGGCCTCGTCGCGGCCGGCCGAGCCCGTGACGACGTGGAGGACCGCGCCGCCGGGGATCGGGCACCCCGCGATCTCGGCGTCTCGCGTGGCCACGCGGGAGACAAGGGTGACGCTCGTCTCCCAGCGCAGCGTCTCCTCGACGACGGCGGGGACCAGCGACCGATCGGCGACCACCTGCGCCATCAGGGCCGGGCGGGCGAGCAGCGCGGCGAGCGCGTTGCCCAGCGCCCGGAACGTCGTCTCCGCGCCGGCGGGCAGCAGCAGGAGGAGCAGGCCGTAGATCTTCTCCTCGGTGAGGCGCTGGCCGTCGATCTCGGCGGACAGGAGCTCGCTGATGAGATCGCCCGCGGGCTCGCGCCGTCGGGCCTCGATGATGCGGGCGAGGTAGCGCCGCATCGCCTGCGACGAGGCGAGTCCCCGCGGCGGGTTCAGCGGGCCCTGGACGACGTCCTCGGACCAGCGCGCGAACTGCTCCTGATCCCGGAGCGGCACGCCGACGATGCCGCAGATGACCTGAACAGGGTACTTGAGGACGACATCGCGCATGAGCTCGGCGCGCCCGGCGGGCGCGATGCCGTCGAGGAGCGCGTGAAGGGTGGGCCGCACCAGCGCGTCGTCCCACCGCTCGAGAACGGAGGCGCGGAACGCGTGCGCCACCAGGTTGCGGTACTGGCGGTGCTCCTTGCCGTCCATGCCCAGCATGAACTCGCCCATGTACTTGCCGACGACCTCGTTGTTGATCGCGCTCGAGAACGTCTCGGCGTCGCGCAGCACCCGCTCGGCGTCCTCGTACCGGGAGACGAGGAACGTGGGCGCGGGGTTGATCGACGAGGCGTCGAAGCGCTGGACCGGGACCTCCGCCCTGGCCCTCGCCCACTGCGCATGCGGCTGAGTCACGGAGAAGTCGAGGATGGAGAGAGGCTCGCTGTCGTCCATCGCGAGACGCTATCGAGGCGTTGGCGGCGGATCAACGGGCGGCGGCCGCGCGGAATTGCCTCGTCACGATCGCGCGGGTCATGGCGAGGAGGTTGCCGCGCGTGAAGCGGAACCAGAAGCCGGCGTAACAGCCGTTCGTGCGGAAGCCGGGGTTGACAGCGGCGTAGCGCTTCGCGGCCGGACGGTCGAAGTAGCGCGGCGTATAGCGGCGCAGCGTGTCCTCGGTCATGAAGATGTTGACGAAGAAGAGGCCCGTCTCCTCGTCGACGCGGAAGTCGCTCTCGCTGGCGAGCTGGAGGAACGCCGCGCGCACCGCCTCGTCCTCCTCCGCGCCCCGGCGCCCCGGGTCGAAGATCCGGTAGTGCGCGAGCGCCTCGGTGATCGCGACGAACCCGAACGGGCGGGTCGGTGAAGTCGCTCCGCCGGAGGACCTCGACGCGGACGGAGGGGCGGAGCGGGGAGAGGCGGAGAAGGACATTCAGCATGTCGGCGCCGCTCATCGCTCCTCCAGCTTGGTCCCCGCCAGGAAGGCTTCCGCGAGGCGCGACCCGGCGGTGCGCGCCTTCCATGTCTCGGCCTGGTACAGGTTGGCGCCGCGCAGGTCGGCCCCCTCGAGGTCGGCGCCGTCGAAGGCGGCGCGCATCAGGTTGGCCTGCCGCAGGCGCGCGCCGCGGAGCCGCGCCTTGCGGAAGCGGCCGTCGACAAGGTCGGCGCCGTCGAAGGTGGCCTCGTCGACCGTCGCCCGGGTGAAGCTCGCCTCCCGGAGCGCCGCGCCCGAGAAGACGGCCCCGGTGAGGTCGGCGCCCTCCCACACGGAGCCCGGGCCGCTCGCGCGGCGGAACGAGCCGCTCCGGAGCACCACGTCGTCGGCGCGGAGGTCGGCGATCGAGGCCCCGTCGAAGGTGACGCGCGTTCCCGTCGCACCGTAAATTTTCACGTCGTCCAGCGTCGCGTCGCGGAAGCTCGCCCCGTCGAGGGCGGCCTGCATCATCTCGGCGCCGGTGAGGTCCGCGCGGTCGAAGCAGGCCCCCGTGAGCGTGGCCCCGGCGAAGCTGGCGCCGGGCGCCCGGACCCCCTCGAACGCGGCGCCCTCGCAGCGCGCCGCCCCTGCCGCGGCGAGCTCGAGGACGGCGCCGGCGAGGCGCGCGGCCTTGAGGTTGGCGCCGGTGAGGTCGGCCCGGGTGAGGTCGGCGCCCTCGAAGCTGGCGCCCTCGCCGTCGGCCTCGGCGAGGACGGCCTCGACGAGCCGCGCGCCGTCCAGGCGGGCGCCCCGGAGGTTCGCCCGCTTCAGGAGGACGCCGCCAAGGTCGGCGCCGGCGAGGTCCGCGCCGGACAGGTCGACGCCGGTCAGGTCGACGCCGGCGAGCGGCTCGCCCAGGCGGAGGAGCTCGAGGATCGCGTCGCGTCCGGCAGGCGGCGGCGCCTCCACCGGAGCGCCGGGCGCTGCCTCGCCCGGCGGGGCGTCGCCTTCCCCCTGCGCTGCCGTCGCCGCCGGCTCCGCGGCGGCCTCCGCCGCGGCGGCCCCGGCGACCGCCGCTGTCGCGGCCGCGCCGCCCGCGACAGCGGCGCGCCGCCGCGCGCGCGCCTGGGCGAGCGCCTCGGCGATGCGCGCGTCGAGGGCCGAGTCGCCCTCCTCGGCCGTCGTGTCGTTCGCCGCCCCCTCCTCGCCCGCCGCCGGCGCCTCGGCCGCCTCGCGCGCCGCCAGCTCCGCGAAGAAGCGCGCCCGCGCGTCGCCCTTCGCCGTCGGCTCGCCCTTCGCGCCGCCCTTCGCGATCGGCTCGCTCAGGACGAACAGCGACGCGATCTCGGAGGCGTCCTCGTCGGCGACGTCGAGCAGGCCCCGCCAGACAAGCACGAGCCGGAGCGCGTCGGCGTCGAACCACACGGTGTCGAGCCGCATCGGCACCTCGGAGAACCCGCCGCCGGCCTTCTCCGTGGCCTGCTTGAACACGCGCACGCGCAGCTCGGGCAGCCGCCCGCGGACGACCTCCCCCTCCGGGCGCACGGACCAGAGCTCGAAGGCCTCGTCTCCCCGCGGATAGGCGATCTGCTGCTCGGCGGGGGCGGCGTTGAAGAACGTCCAGTCGAAGTCGTCGGGAAAGAACGGCCAGCGCGTCTTCCTCCAGCGTTCGCCGTAGGAGCCGATCTTCCTGAGTCGATCGCTCCATGTCGCCGCGATCGGCGCGAAGCACGCGGGAGACGGCCTGTCGCCCGACGAGCGGATCAACCTGTCCGGCTGCTCGAGCGACGGCAGCGCGCCGCCTGCCCGCGCGCCGTGCCCGGTCCCCACGGGGTTCGCGCCGTACCCGGCGCCGCCGAAGGCGCTCTCGAAGCGGAGCGGGATGCGGTCCCACGGCTCGGGCGCGGTGGGCGCGCCGAGCGCGTCCCAGCGGCGCGGGCCGATGGCCGCGACGGAGCGATCGAGCGCGTCGCCGAGGCGCAGCCGGACGAGCGCCGCGGCGTCGCCGGCGCTGTGCGCGTGCCCGACCAGGAGGACGTCGGCCTTCGGCTTGAAGATCGCGAAATCGGACGGGTAGCGGAGGCTCTTCTCGGGGTCGTCGTCGACGTGGACGTCGCCTCCGGGGAGCTCCTGGTCGGCCGCGATCGCCGCCGGCGCGCCTGGCACGAGGTCGAAGGTGCCCTTGACGACGACGGTGAGCGAGTCCCTCGGCGGCCGGGCTTGCCACGGGACGGTGAACGCGGCGAACGGGGTGAGGTTCAGGATCGGGACGTGCTCGGTGGTCCTCGCGGGCGGCGGCAGGTCGGGCGAGCCGGCGAGATCCTCGCTGGTCGGCTTCGACGGCTCCGGCTCCGGCAGCGGGAGCGTGGCCGTGGGCAGCGGGGCGCCGCCGTGCGCCGCGATGTGCGCGGCCATCGCGGGGAAGGCCTGCCGGAGGGCCTCGAGCGAGACCTCGGCCGGGGCCCGCGCGCCCTCGGCCTGCGCCGCGGTCCCCGGCGGCGCGAGCGGGAACGGCGCGTCCTCCTGGCGAGCGCCGCGCAGCACGTCCTGCAGGTTGAACTCGCGCGTGTCGACGAGCACCGCAGGCTGCCCGGGCGCCCGCGACGCCGGGGCGCCGGCCGCCTCCGCGGCGCCGGGCGTCGCTCTGGAGGGCGCGCCCGCGCCTCCCGGTGCCTCCGTCGGGCCGGGTCGCGCCCCGGCGGCCTCCAGGGCGGCGGCGCCGGGCGGCGCCGGGTCGAACGCCTGGAGCGCCTCGGCGAACGCCGCGGGATCGAGGGGGCGCGTCTGCGTCAGGTCGAGCGACGGGGGACCCGGCTCCGCGCCCGCGCCGCGCGCGGCCCACTCCTCGGCGCTCATGCCGCGGGCGGCCGACGGATCCGGCTCGGGGATCGGGAGCGACGGCCGCGCGGCGGCGGGCGGCCTCACGCCCTCCGGCAGCGGCGCCGTCGTCGCGCCCACCGGCGGCGCCGCCGCGGCGGCAGGCTCGGGCGCGGGCCACGCCACGCGCTCGCCGGGGGGCGCGAGCGTCACCAGGAGGGTGCCGCGCTCGACGATCTCCAGGGCGCGCTCGGCGACGGCCAGGGACGCGCGCCACGTCAGGGTGCACCGGAGCGCGTCGGCGTCGATCCAGAGCGTGTCGCAGCGGACGGTGAGCTCGACGCCGGCGGGGTCGACGAGGCGCGGCGCGCGGAGGAGCACGCGGGCCCTCAGCCCGGGCAGGCGAGAGCGCACCTGAGCGGCCGTGGGGTGGAGGCCTTCGAGCAGGATCCACTCGTCCCCTCGGAGGTAGGGTATCTGCTGGTCGCGCGGGGCCGCGTTGAAGTAGCCCCAGTCCATGGCGGTCGGGAGCTCTGGCACGGGCAGCAGGAGCTTCGCTGGATCCCACGCGCCGAGCGCGCGCCGCCGCTGCGGCCAGGCGCTCGAGAGGGGCCCGAAGCCCTCGGGGGTGTCCGGCGCGGCGGGGTTCAGGAGGCTCGGCAGCCGGAGGTCGGCGGGGTCGGTCCCCCTGCCGACGGGGTTCTCAGGGCAGCGGGCGCCGCCGAAGGCGAGCTCGTAGCGCACGGGCAGCCGGGAGAACGGGGCCGGCGCCGGCGCCTGGCCGGTCGCCGGATCGCGCTGCCGCTCGCCCACGACCTGGAGCCGCTTGTCGACCGTGGGCACCTGCCCTTGCGCGTCGAAGACCGCGAGGCGCACCCACCGGTGGCTCACGTGCTGGCCCAGCGGGGCGTACGCGCTGCCGGTGAGCAGGACGTCGGCGCGCGGTTTGTGCGGCACGGCGTCCGAGGCGACATAGAGGCTCCGGCCCGCGTTCTGCTCGTGGAAGACGTCGTGAAAGAGCGGCAGCGGCGCGGCCAGCGCGGCGACGTCGTCGGGCGCGAGCTGGAAGGTCGCCTTCACCGCGACGGTGACACACGGGCCGTTCGCCGTTCGCCAGAGCAACGTCGACGCTGCGAGGGGGCACAGGGAGATGAGCTGCATGGGCGGCGCGCCACCCTAGCCGAGGCTGGTTCCGTGATGGGAGAAGAATTTGAACCACAGAGGCACAGAGGGCACAGAGGGAGAGAGAAGAGAAAGAGAGACAGAGAAGGATCTACATATCCCTCTCTTCTCTCCCTCTGTGCCCTCTGTGCCTCTGTGGCTTATTCTCTCTTCTCTTCCTCTGTACCTCTGTGGTCTATTCTTTCGCTCTTCTCTTCCTCTGTGCCCTCTGTGCCTCTGTGGTTCATTCTCTCATGATCGAGAGAAGAACCCGGGCGACCCGGTGCGAGGTCCCTCGCCTTCACGCCACCGCGAAGCCGGCGCTCACCAGGTCCTCGGGCCGGGACGACGCGCCGATGTGGACGCGGAAATCCCCCGGCTCCACCACGCGGCGCCCCTCGGCGTCGAGCAGCGAGAGCTCCGAGGCGGGGACGTCGAAGCGCACCGTGCGCGCCTCGCCGGCGGCGAGGGTCAGGCGGCGGAACGCCTTGAGCTCCTTCAGCGCCCACGTGGACGAGGTCACGAGATCCTCGATGTAGAGCTGGACGATCTCGACGCCCTCGCGTCCGCCAGTGTTGGTGACCGTCACCTCGAAGGAGGCCGTGCCGTCCCGCGCCACGCTGGGCGTCAGGACCTTCAGGTCGGCGTACGCAAAGCGCGTGTAGCTCAGGCCGAAGCCGAAGGCGAACGCCGGCTCCTGCGTGAGGTCGGCGTAGCGGCTCCCGTGCTGGCCGCGGGCCTGGTTGTAGAACACAGGCTGCTGGCCCACGTGATAGGGAAACGAGATCGTCAGCTTGCCAGAAGGGTTGAGCTGCCCGAAGATCGCCTCGGCCACCGCCCGCCCGCCCATCATCCCCGGGTTGAACGCCTCGAAGAGGGCCGCCGCGCCGAGCACCGAGCGCGGCAGGACCAGCGGCTTGCTGTTGACGAGGACGACGACCGTGGGCACCCCCGTCCGGGCTATCGCGTCCGCCAGGGCCCGCTGCCCGCCCATCAGCTCGAGCGTCGCCGTGCTCTTCGTCTCGCCGATGAACTCGATCCGATCGCCGACGACGAGGACCACCACGTCCGCGCCCCGCGCCAGCTCGACCGCCGCCGCGATGCCCGACTCGTCCTCGCTGACCACCGAGCAGCCCGCGGCGTGGACCACCTCGCACCCCGCGGGCGCGAGCTCCCGTATCCCGTCCACGATCGTGACGATGCTCGAGCGCGGGTGCTGAGGACCGTTGCCGCCGCTCATCTGGCCCGACCCGAGCGACCAGTCCCCGAGCTGGGCGATCGGGTCGTCCGCGTTGGGGCCGATCACCGCGATCCGCCGGAGCGGCGCCGCGCCGGCCACGAGCGGCAAGAGGCCGTCGTTCTTGAGCAGCACCAGCGACGCCCGCGCCACCTCCAGGTTGAGATCCCGGTGGGCCGCGCACCCGATGACCTCCCTGATCCGCTGCTCGCTGCTGTACCCGGGGTCCTCGAAGAGCCCCAGCGAGAACTTGAGCGAGAGGACGCGCCGCACCACCGCGTCGATCTCCGGCTCGGCCAGGAGCCCGCGGCGCACCGCCTCCTGGGCCCCCTCGTGGAACTGCGGGGTCGCCATCATCAGATCGTTGCCGCTGCGGACCGCCACCGCGGCCGCCTCGGCCATGTCCTTGCAGACCTTCTGATCGAGCACCAGGTTGGCCACGTTGTTCCAGTCGGTCACGACGATGCCCTTGAAGCCCCACTCCTCCTTGAGCACCTCGGTGAGGAGCCAGCGGTTCGCGGTGGCCGGGATCCCGTCCATCGACTGATATCCCGTCATGAACGCCATGCAGCCGCTCTGCGCGGCCCGCTCGAAGGGCGGCAAGAAATACGAGCGCAGGTAACGGCGCGAGATGTTCGCCTCCGAGGCGTCGCGGCCACCCAGCGTCTCCGAATACCCCGCGTAATGCTTGGCCGTGGCCAGCACCGCGTCCGGATCGTCGAGGCCCTTGCCCTGATAGCCCTTGACCATCGCGCAGGCGAGCTCGCCGATCACGTAGGGATCCTCGCCGAAGGTCTCCCCCACCCTGCCCCAGCGAAGATCGCGCGTGAGGCACAGGACAGGAGAGAACGTCCACTTGAGCCCGGTCGCCCGCATCTCGATCGCGGTCACCCGCGCGACCCGCTCCAGCAGCCCCGGATCCCAGCTGCACGCCATGCCGAGCTGCGTGGGGAAGATCGTGGCGCCCGCCCAGAAGGAATGGCCGTGAATCCCGTCGTCGGCCATCAGCACCGGAATGCCGAGCCGCGTGCCCAGCGCGCGCCGTATCGCCGCGTCCGCGTCCTTGCCGTTGCAGTGCAGCAGACTGCCGACCTTCATGCGCCCGATCGCGTCCTCGAGATCTCCCTGGGCGTCGAGCTGCATGAGCTGCCCCACCTTCTCGTCCAGGGTCATCCGACTCAGGAGGTCTTCCACCCGCCTGTCCACGGGCTGCTTGGCATCTCTGTAGAGGGGAGCGTCGTTCATGAGTTCTCCTGAGCGGGGTGGGGCGCGCACGATAACAGGTCCGCGCCACGCGCGCTCGACTCCCCCTCACGCGGCCGCGAGCTTGATCGCCGCCTCGCGCATCATCGCCTCGGCCGCGGCGAGCTCGCTCCACCCGCGCCCCTCGGGGAACCCGCGGAGCGCGCGCGCCAGCGCGTCGTGGACCTCGCCGTACCGCCCCTCGCCCTCGAGCAGCCGCGCGAGGTGGAGCGACGCGCGCAGCTCGAGCGACCGCGCGCCCTGGCCCCGCGCGAGCTCGACCGCCTCGCGGTAGCTGCGCTCGGACGCGCGCTGGTCCCCCAGGCAGCGCAGGCAGTCGCCCTTCAGGCGGTGGAGCTCCGCGACGTAGCGGCGCTCCTGGACCACCCCCGCCGCGAGGAGGCACCGGTCGAGCCGCGCCAGCGCCGCGTCGAAGCGGCCGAGATCCATCTCCGACTCCGCGGCGAGCGAGCTCCAGCGCGGGTAGGGCTGCCCCATGCCGGCCGCGCTCATGTCCGCGAGCAGCCGATCCGCGCCCTCCACGTCCCGCTCGAGCCACGCCCGCAAGAGCCCGCCGAACGTCAGCCACTGCGTCAGCCCGAGGGGCTCCGCGAGCCCGAGGAGCCGCTGCGCCGCGCTCGCGATCGCGCCGCTGTCGCGCCGGCAGTGATGCACCATGGCCGCGTGGACGAGCTGCTGGCAGATCGTGCCCGCGTCCTGCAGCGCCAGGGCGGCCTCGTCGGCGCTCCTCAGGCACGCCGCCGAGCGCTCCAGGTACCCCTTCGACCAGAGGACCGCCCCGAGCGCGACCTGGGCGCCGACCGCGAGATCGACGCCGAACACGAGCGCCGACCCGCGGTGCTGCTCCGGGTCGTGCAGCGCGAGGGCCCGCTCCAGGGCGGCCTGCGCCTCGTCGAGCCGCGCGGCGATCAGGAGCGACCGCCCCAGCACCAGGTGCGCCGCCATCGCGTGCTGCGCGTCGCCGGCGCGCTCGCTGAGGGCCACGTACTGCTGCGCCAGCGCGTACGCCTGCTCGGCGTCGCCCCGCTTCCAGCGGTGGTTGACCCACGCCCACAGCATCGCGAGGGCGCGCGACCCGTCGCCGACGCGCTCGATGAGCTGCTGCGAGCGCCGCACCGCCGAGTCGACCTCCTCCGCGGCGAAGCTCCGGATCGACGCCACGGCGGCGATCGTGATCTGGTGGAGATCGAGCTCCGCATCAGCGCGCTCGCGCGGCTCCTCGAGGGCGTCCAGCCAGGAGATCGCCTCGAGCGCCGCCGCGATCGCCTCCGCGTTCATCGACCGGCGGAGCGCGGCGCGCGCCGCCGCCCGGCCGTAGGCGATCGCCTCCCGCTTCTGCTCCGCCATCGCGTGGTGCATCGCGAGGAGCCCCGGCCGCTCCGCGGCGATCTCGGGGAAGCGCGCCTCCAGCGCCCGCGCGATGCGCGCGTGCGCGCGCTGGCGCGCCCGCCTCGGCAGCGACTCGTACGCCGCGTCCCGGAGCAGGACGTGCCGGAAGACGTAGGTCGACTGCCGCGCCCGACGCCTCAGGAACAGGATGTCCGCGGCGACGAGCCTGTCGAGATCCTCCTGGACAGCGGCCTCGTCGAGCGCGCTGATCTCGACCAGCACCTTCGCGCTGAACTCGCGCCCCAGCGCCGAGGCGAGCTGCGCCGTCTCCCGCGCGCGCCCCAGCCGGTCCAGGCGCGCCGTGAGCGACGCCCGGAGCGGCGTCGGGATGGCCAGCGCGCACGGCGGGCGCTCGGGCAGCAGCGGCCCCCGCGCCGCGCGCTCGTCCACCGGGGCGCCCGACTCGATCGCCGCGCGCGCGAGCTCCTCGACGAAGAGCGGCACGCCCTCGGCCTGCTCGATCACCCGCTCGACGACCCGGGGCGGCAGCTCCTTCCCCGCGGCGATGCCGGCGATCATCGCCGCGACCTGGCCGCTCTCCAGGGCGCAGAGCTGGATCTGCAGCGTACCCGCCAGCGGCCACGGCGGTGAGAGCTCGGGCCGCGCCGTGAGCAGCACGCAGACGCGGGCCGCCGCCACCTCGGGCAGGAGCCGCGTCAGGAGCTCGAGCGTCGTCGGGTCCGCCCACTGGAGATCCTCGATCAGGAACAGCACCGGCCGCCGCTCCCCCATCTCGATCAGCAGCGAGACGAGCGCGCCCAGCGTCAGCTTCTTCCGGCGCTGCGGGGCCAGGTCGAGCGGCGCGGGGTCGTCCCCCGCCGGGGTCGAGAGCAGCGACGCGAGCAGCGGCATCGCGTCGCCCAGCCGGAAGCCGTACGCCGCGAGCAGCGCCCGCAGCTTGCCGGCCTTCTCCTCGGGCGTCTGGCGCTCGTCGATGTCGGCGAGCTGCTCGAGCGCCTCGATCACCGGCCGGAGCGCGCTGCTGCGGTTCTCGGCCGCGCAGCGGCACTCGATCCAGAAGTGCGGCTCCCCGCGGATCTCGCGGTAGAGCTCCGCCGCCAGGCGCGACTTGCCGATCCCCGGCGGCCCGGTGATGAGCACGCTCTGCCCGAGGCCCTCCCTGGCGCGGCGCCAGCGCTGCGAGAGCAGCGCGAGCTCGTGCGTCCGCCCGACCATCGGCAGCGCCGCGACGCGCGGCTCGATCGACGGGCGCTCGGCCGCGACGCGGTGGACCTCGACCTGCCCGGCGCCGCCGTCGAGCTGGCAGGCCCCCAGCGGCTCCGTCACGAACCGGTCGCGGAGCAGGCGGCGCGTGTCCCCGCTGAGGAGGACCGCCCCCGGCTGCGCGAGCCCGCTCAGGTGCGCGGCGACGCTCGCCGTCGTCCCCACGCAGGCCCCCGAGCCGCCGGCGCTCGCGTCGCCGCCCTCGGGGACGATCACGAGCCCCGTGTGCGCGCCGATCCTGACCCGCGGGCCGAGCCGCCGCCCGGCCTCGAGGAGGTGGCCCAGCTCGCCGATCCTCGCCGCGATCTCCAGCGCCGCGCGCGCCGCGCGCTCGGCGTCGTCCTCGCCCGCGACCGGGTGGCCGAAGCAGAGGAGCACCCGCTCGCCGAGCGCGCCGGCGACGGTCCCCTGGAAGCGCCGGGCGACCTCGAAGCATATCTCCTGCTGCGCGCGGAGCAGCTCGTCCCGCTCCTCGACGTCGCAGCGGCCCCGCTCGGGCGCCGACACCTGCAGCGAGCAGCACACCGCCGTGAGCAGCCGGCGCTGCCCCGATCCCTCGCCCTGGAGGTGCGGCGGCGAGGGCGGCGCGCGGCGGTCCCCGTGCGCGGCCGCCGCCGCCGCCGGCCCCGGGCGGGCCGCGTCGCCTGGCCCGGGCTCCGGCCCGGCGCGCAGCCCCCGCGGGAGGTCGCTCAGGTCGCACGCCTCGAGCTCCCTCAGCAGGCCCTCGGCGGTCACCTGGCGCGCCTCGACCTCCTTGGTGAGCGCGCGCGACAGGAGCCTGCCGACGGGGTGGCGGAGCAGCGCGGCGGGCACGGGGATCGGCTCGGGATCGAGCTGCATGGACACCACCTCGGCCACCCGCCGCCCGGAGAAGAGCGGCTGTCCCGTGATGCACTCCAGGAAGACGAGCCCCCACGCGAAGAGGTCGGCGCGCGGCGTCGCGACGCGCCCCTGGAGCTGCTCGGGCGCCGCGTACGCCGGGGTCCCCAGCAGCTCGTCGTCGCCCGTCAGGGTGAGCTCGCCCGCGGCCTCGACGTCCTCGGCGATCGCGCCGATCCCGAAGTCGAGCACGAGCGCGTTCCGCCGCGCCCCGGTGGGCATGATCATGATGTTGGACGGCTTCAGGTCCCGGTGCGTGATCCCCTGGGCGTGCGCGGCCGAGAGCGCGTCGAGCACCTGCAGCATGAGGTGGCGCGCCTCCCGCGGATCGAGCGCCCCCTCCTCGCGCAGGACGTCCTTGAGGTTCTTTCCCGGGACGAACTCGAACACCAGGTAGATCTGCCCATCGTCCGTGCGCCCGGAGTCGATGAGGCGGACGATGTTCGTGTGGTGCAGGCGCGCGCACAGCCGCATCTCCCGCTGGAAGCGCGCGGCGCGCTTCGGGGCCGCCCCCTCGCGGCCGCAGGGCTTCAGGACCTTGACCGCGACCAGCTGGCCCGTCGCGACCTGGCGCGCCTGGAACACGGCGCCGAACCCCCCGGCGCCGATCCTGGACAGGACCTCGTAGTCCCCCTGGAGGCGGGCGTCTCGGATCAACTTGTCCTCACCGCGGCTGCTCATGGCGCACTCCGGGTGGCTGGAGCTGGCGACGCTGCGCCGGCGCGCGCCTCGGCCTTCAGGCGACCATCCGGAAGCTCGAGAGCGGCATGCCGTACACCCGCTGCGACCCCTGCACGTCGAGCTCGGTGATCGCGAGATCGCGGCTCCCCACCTCGCCGCAGTAGTAGTGCATCACCGACCGGGGATCGTAGGCCGTGAGATCGATCGTCTGCGACGCGTCCTCCCTCGGGCAGACGGGCGGGGCGCCGCTCCGGATGTGCTCGTGGCGGAAGCCGAGGACGTGGCCCAGCTCGTGCCGGAGCACGCCGACGGGGTCGAACCCGAGCGAGGGAGAGAAATACGAAGGATCGATGAGGACCTGCCGCCTCGGGGCCGGCTCGTGCGGGAAGAAGGCAGCGGCGATGAACCGCCCGCCCGCGTTGAAGAGCCGCACCGGGAACACGACCTCTGCGGGGCGGCCGCCGCTCCCGTCGAGCTCGGCGACATGGCGGAACGAGACGCCGCACGTCGCTTCCCAGTCGCGCGTGGCCGCCAGCATGTTGGCGCGCGCCGTCGCGTACTCGCGCTCGTCCCGGAAGGTCGACCTGAGCACGCAATACGTGATCACGAACCCGGGAGGCCAGCGCACCAGCTTGCCGTCTTGCAGGATGCCGATCAGCCCCTCTCCCTCGGGGCCGGCGGGCACGTTCGGCGGCTCGACGTTGGCGGCGCGGGGCACGTAGTCGGCGAGCTGCCCCTCGTCCAGCAGGAGGTCGCCCTCCGCGACATACATGGGCTTCCCATCGAGCTCGAACGTCGGGAGCCTCGTCTTGAGCTCCTCGACCTTCTGTGCGGTGACCGGATCGGTGATGGCCATGGCGATGTCTCCTCGGCCAGAGGCGCCGTGGCCCCTGGGTGGTTGTTCAGGATCGGACCGCGTCGCGCCGCGGATCACCTCCTGGAGGTGCCCGGGCAATTCAAGGAAGAGCGCGCGGCTCAGCGGGTCGGCGCCCTCGGGCGCGGCGCCGCGGGCGAGCGCGTCGACGAGCAGATCCTCGCGCGAGCCGAGCGTGTCTCCCCGCACCAGGTAGTGCGTCCGGCCGTCGAGCTCGATGCGATAGCGCTCCTCGACGCGGCGGAAGGTCGCGGACCGGTCGACGAGCGCCAGCAGCTCCGGGTGCGCCTCGAGCAGCGGTGGCCGAGGGCCCTCCGGCCCTGTCGCTCCCCTGTCGACCTCTGCGCAGCGCGGCCTCATGGCAAAGACACCACAACTGTATTATTCCATCCACACAAGAACAGTCTCGGGTCGGACGCGAGGGCGTCAACCCGTAGCTCGTAGACGGCGGGGAACACGCCGGGCAGCGTCAGATCGGCCTCGAACAGCGGGCCGGCGCCGAGCGTCACCGGCTCTCCGGCGGGGCAGGACGCGAAGAACCGCACCTCGCCCGGCTGATCGAGCGCGAAGTACGCGCGCAGCCCGGCGGCCTTGAGCGCCGCCCCCGGCCGGGCGGCGCGCGGCACGATCGCCTCGGCGAACGACAGGCGGCCTTCCAGGCGCGACACGGTGAGCGAGCCCATGTGCTGCACGGACACCTGGACGGTGTCGCCGGGCTTCGCCTCGACCCGCGTGGGCCACACCAGGGAGGCGCCCCGCTGCCGCCGGCGGTCGAGGAACGCCGACTCCACTGTGTCGAGCAGGAAGCTCGAGAACTGCCGGGTCTCCGGGGGCAGCGAGGCGGGCAGCTCGCTCAGCTTCTTCCAGACCTTCTCGCGCAGCTCCTGATCGTGCTCGTCGAGCGGATCGTAGGCGGTCGGCGCGGTGCACAGGAAGTCGAACAGCGGCTCGACGCCGGGCGCGCGGAAGAGGACGGGCGCCGACCAGCTCGGCGGATAGGGCTTCTGCGCGAACATCTCCTCGCGCCCCGCCCGCACGGCCCGCTCGACGTCGCCCGGGCTCTGCTTGAGCAGACTGAGGACGAACGCCTGGAGGAAGCGCTCGGCGTCCGTCGTCTCCAGCCGGTGGCGCATCCCGATCGCGCACTGGACGCCGGACTCGCCGTGGATGAGCGCGTGCGCCACGCTCTGGCTGCCGCGCATCCACTGCGGGAGCCGCTCGCGCACCACGTCGCTCCCCGCCGTCAGGCAGCCCGCGAGCACAACGACCGGCACCGGGCGGTTCATGAACTCGCTCCGGATCTGGTCGGCGCGGATCGGGTTGGCGAACTCGCTGCCGTCGAGCTCGAACAGGAGGACGCCGATCGGGGGGAACCCCTCGAACGCGACGTCCTGCAGGTCGCCGTGGCCGAGGTAAACGAGGAGGTTATAGCTCGCGTTGCGCAGCTCGGCGCGGAGGGCGTCGTAGGTGACGGGCCCGCCCGCGCCGTCCTCGCTGGTCAGCACGGCGACCTCCACCACGTCGGCGAGCCCGCACGCGCCCGCGATCGCGAGGACGCGATCGCGCAGGGGCAGCGCGGGCGGCACGCACCCGCCGAGGTCCTTCGGGTTCGTGCGGACGATCAGCACGCGGAAGGGCCACCCCCAGCGCATCGTCCGCGGCGTGGCCGCCGCGCGGTGGCGCTTCTGCGTGTGGACGATCCCCCGCACCCAGGGGTGCAGCGCGAGCGGGTCGGCGCCGAGCTTGAGCAGCTCGAAGGGGACGTCGCTCAGGTGCGGGAGCACCGCCGGGTGCGTCCGGAAGACGATCCGGAAGGGCTGGGTCGCCGCGTTCACCGCCGTGCCCAGGTGGCCGCGGAGGTCGTTCTGGAGGAGCCAGCCGGTGACCAGATCGGCCATGGACTCGGTCATCTGCTCCGACCCGTAGCCGCTCCGCAGCTCGTCGAGCTCCGCGGGCGGGAGGCTCGGAAAGGGTCGATCCAGCTCGTCCTCGACCGGCGCGAGGTTGCGCGCGTGGACGCACAGCCGCAGGCGCGAGCCCCCGCCCGGCTCGATGTCCACCACGAACTCAGGGCTCCTCATGTCTCCTCGGACAGCGATTGCTCGAGCGCCTCGTCGAGGCCTGCCTGCCGCTGGCTCTCGCGCTCGATGAGCTCCTTGCCGGGGAACTCGAACCCGAGCGACGCGTAGCGCGCCTCCAGCGTCCTGGCCGCGTCGAGCAGATCGCGGGAGCACGAGAGATCGGCGGTCACCTGCGCTGGCGTGAGCGGCACGTCCCCGGCGGGGGTCTGCCCCGCGCCGGACGTCGGCCACGCGGGGGAGCGCCGCGAGTCGTCGTCGTACCGGGTGAACTGCCGGCCGAAGCGGTGCCGGAGGAACAGGACGACGGGCGTCATCAGGGGGCGCTGCGACGCGCTCATCATCGCGTCCTCCACGTCGAGCGCCGCCGCGAGCCGCTGGTAGAAAGCGCGCCAGAACTCGCGGGACACGCGGGGGTGCATGGGGCCGAGCTGCGCGGCGATCGTCGGGCAGCCGCCGCTGTCGTGGCAGAAGCGCGCGAAGGCGTGGTGCACGGTGGGCATGCCGCCGTGGCCGACGCGGGGGATCTCCGGCGGGGTGAGCGAGAGGATCGTGACGTTCGACCCGCGCAGCATGGCGGAGAGCTCCAGGGGCGAGAGCGTGTCCTCCTCGTCCCCCGAGAACTCGAGGAGGCCCTCGAGGCCGAGCGGCGCCGCGCCGTCGGCCACCACGTGGAGCACCTCGAAGCCCGCGCGGATCGCCGCGGCGAGCGCCTTGCGCGCGTCGTCCTCCTCGATCCAGGCGACCTCGATCCCGGGGCCGAGGTCCTCCAGCGCGTCGGCGAGCGCGGCGGGCGCGCCGCCTGTCGGGTCGACGACGGCGACGCGCAGCGGCTGGTCTGGCCGCAGCGGGAGCGGCGGCACGACCCTCCCCGGATCGCCCCGCACGAGCGAGAGGCAGGGCGGGCGGCGCTCGCCGAGGAAGAGGATCTCCCAGGGCAGGTCCTCGAGCTCGGGCGACCCGGGCGACCACCAGATGCGCAGCCGCTGGGGCGCGCGCGGCCGGAGCCGCAAGATGCCCCGGAGGCCGCGGGAGATCGACCCGGCGACGCGGCGCCGCAGCTCGAGCAGGGCCTCCTCGCCGCCGTAGAAGCTGCTCAGGTACTCGGCGTAGCTCAGCCAGTGGACGGCGATCTCCTCGTGGCCGATGAGCGGCAGCCCCGCCACCTCGGGCGGCGGCGGCGCGCCGCCCGGATCGGCCGCGCCGGGGTCGCCGAGCTCCAGGGAGGCGAGCGCGAGCTTCGTGTAGATCCACGCGTGGTAGCGCCGGCACACGCGGCCGCCGGTCGCCCGCGGCGGGGGCCTCCCCGCGGGGCAGAGCGGCGCGACGCGGACGAGGATCTCGTGGTACCGAGAGGGCGGCGCGGTCGATCCCGGGGTCATGCGCCGTCTCCGGTGAAGTCGACCGATCGCGCGAGCCGCGCGTAGCTCGACGCGCGCTGCGGGGACAGCGACGCCGCGCCCGCCAGCATCGGCGGCCGCGGGATCGCCGCGAAGAACTCCATCGCCCGCCGCTGGACGGCGCAGAGATCGGCCGGCGGCGGCTCCGAGGCGACAGCGAGCTGCGCCGCGACCGGCACGAGGCGGTAGGGGAAATAGGACGGCTTGTCCGGGGCCGGGCGGAGCGCCCCGCTCGCGAGGAAGCGCGCGAGCGGGGCCGCGCGCCGCACGTCGGCCGCGGCGTCCGGGTGGAGCTCGACGAGCGCGCGGCCGCCGAGCGCGTCGAGCTTCTTCTCCAGGAACGTCCCCGCGATCGCGCCGAGGTCGTCGAGGAACGGCGCGACCCACGCCGGCGCGCGCAGCGCCCGCCACTCCCGATCCAGCCTGTCGGCCGCCTCGTCGAGCGGCGCGACCCCGAGCCGCCGCAGGAGCGCGGCGAGCAGCGGGACGCGGACCATCGGGTGCGGGTGAGGATCGAGCCTGTCGAGCTCCCCTTGCTGGCTCCCGGGCGCGACGACGAGGAGGAACGACGCGAGCGCCAGCGCCAGGCCCGCGTTGCCGAGCAGGACGCCGATCGCGTCGGCGAGGATCTCCCGGGTCCAGCCGAACCAGATCGCCTGTCGCTCCGACGGGATCTTCCCGTCCGTGTCGAGGAGCAGCGCCCGCGCCAGCTCGCTCGAGAGCGCGAGATCCTGATCGACGTTGTGGCCTACCTCGTGGCAGAGCGCGGACAGGAGCCACGCGCACTCGGTCTGATCGGCCGGCAGGAGGACGATCGGGATGGGCAGCCGGAGATCGCGGTAGCTCCGGAGCGAGCTGCGGAGGACGCGCAGCGGGTTCTGGCGGCTCACGGCGACGGGCCCGTAGTGCGCCTCCAGGCAGACCAGCGGCGGCTCGCGCATCCCCTCGCGCGGGATGAGCCCCCAGTTGCGCGCCCGGTTCATGCACGTCTGGTAACAGTCGGCGGCCACGAGATCGGCCGCGTCGAGCGAGGGGGCGAGCGCCGGCTGCTCCCGCTGCGCGAGCGTCTGCGAGAAGACGCCCCACACCCCGTGCGCGCCCGCGATCTCGACGAGGAGCTTGCCGAAGCCGTCCGCGTAATCGGCGTCGGACAGATCTGCGCCGAGCTGCTCGATGATCCAGCGCTGGCGCTGGATCAGCTCGTCCATGAGGATCTTCAGCGCGAGCACCTGGCTCGCGTGGATCCCGAAGCCGCGCGCGTTCTCCGCGGCGGCCGCCTCGAACCGCTCGACGTCGCGCGGGAGTACGTCGATGCGGCGCTGGAGCTCGGCGGTCGCCCTTGCACGCAGCGTGGACACGGCCCCTCCCCTCCCGATCTGCTTAACGGCGCGGGGCTCGATGTAAAGCCTGCGCCGCCGCGCTCCCGATCGCGCACGAGCTTGGCGGCAGCGCCGCGAGGATGAGCGCGCTCGGCGCGGGCGGCGCCCGCCCGGGCAGGCCGAAGAGGCCCGCGAAGAGCGAGGGGCCCGCGTAGGCGATCAGGAACCCGACGGCGACGCCGCCCCAGAAGTCCTCGATCGCGAGGACGGGCTGCACGTCCTTCTTCCGCGCGAGCAGGACGACCGCCATGGCGACAAGGACGAGCGACACGGCCAGGCTGACGCCGGCCTCCGCGTCGAGCGGCGCGCCGCCGCCCCGCGCGGCGAACCAGCCCCCGACGCCGCCGGCGACGGCGCCGCAGATCATGCTCCCGAGCGACGCGCTCACCTTGAGGACGTGCTCGATCGTGTCGAGGTTGCTCGCGCCGTCGATCTCGTACTCGACCTCGATGAGCAGCCGGTACGAGGCGGCGCGGAACCACAGCGCGCGCCGCGATCGCACGGTGAAGCTCCGCGCCGTCGAGTTCCCGGCCTGGAGCACCGCAGGGGGGTCCGGCGACCGCAGCGACCGGAGGGCGCTGCGGAAGGCGCCGGCGTCGTCGCCGAAGGGCCCCGGGGTCGCGGCGCTCGGATCCACCTCGTCGTCGTCGCCGTCCCACGCGCGGGCCGCCCGCGCGTGGCCGCGGAAGCCGGCGCCGCTGTCGGCGGGCCTCTCGAGCGCCGCGAGGGCCGCCGCGCCCCCCGCGCCCCGGAGATCGCGCGCGATCGCGGGCGCGCCCGGCGCGGCGGCGGGCCCGGGCGCGCGACGTCGCAGCAGCCGCCCGACGGCGCGGCGCAGGCGCGCGCCGAGGGAGTCGCGGCCCGGCGCGAACGCATGCGCGGCGCCCTCGAGGTCGGCGAGCCGGTCCTCGAGCTGGCGGATCCGCTGCTCCGTCCATCGCCTGTCGACGTCGACGAGCTCGGCGGGCAGCGCGGTGCTCACGCGGCGCAGCGCGAGCGGCGCCTCGAACGGGTTCTGCACCGTGACGAAGACGGAGAATTCCTGCCCGGCGACGAGCCCGTCCGTCGACGTCGACACCGAGGTCCGGATGGCTCCTCTGAACGGCTTTGCTGGCCCTGGTGCCGCCATGAGGTGGTTGGATGAGCGCACCTCGGACGGCGTGCCGCGCCCCGCGATCGGCGCGACGCCGGACCACGTCACCTCGTCGGGCTGTAGCGCGGGCGCGCGGCCGCGAGCGCGCGCCGGGCGGGCGCGCCGATCCGGGGCAGCCGCGGCGCGGGCCTGGGGTCCGCGTGCTAGAGCTCCCGCGCAGGGGGGTCGTTCATGGGGGACAGGTGCCTCGCGATAAAGCACCACCTGCGCGTCGAGCCCGCCGACGACGAGACCGTCTTCCTCGTCGGCGAGCGGGAGCGGTTCATGCTCCGCGGTCGGGTCTACCGCCTCCTCGGGCCGCTGCTCGACGGGCGCCGGACCGAGGCCGAGCTCGTCGCGGCGCTCTCCGGCGCGGCGTCCGCCGCCGAGGTCCGCTATGCGCTGGGCCGGCTGGAGGAACGCGGCTACCTCGACGAGCCCGCGCCCGCGCCGGAGCGCGCGGGGTTCTGGCAGGCGCTCGGCGAGCGCGCCGGGCGCGCGGCCGAGCGGCTGGCCGCGGCGCCTGTCTCGGTGATCGCGGTCGGGGGAGACGATCCGCGCGCGCCCGGCGCGCTCGCCGGCCCGCTCCGCGACGCGCTCTGCGGCGCGCTCTCGGCGGCGGGCGTCGCGGTGGGGGACGAGCCCGCGCTGGTCGTCGTGCTGACCGGCGACTACCTGGCCGCCGAGCTCGACGCGTGGAACCGGCGCGCGCTCCGCGAGGCGGTGCGCTGGGTGCCTGTCAAGCCCGGCGGGGTGGAGCCCTGGATCGGGCCCGTGTTCCGGCCCGGCGCGGGGCCTTGCTGGGCGTGCCTGGCGCACCGCCTGCGGCACAACCGCCCTGTCGAGGCCTACCTGGAGCGGCGCCTCGGCCTCGCCGGGCCGCTGCTACCGCCCCTCGTGGGCCTGCCCGCCGGCCGCGCCGCGGCGCTCGACCTGACGGCCGTCCTCGTGGCCCGGTGGATCGCCGCCGGCGGGGCCGGCCTTCTCGACGACCGGCTGATCTCGCTCGACCTCGCCGCCGCGCGGACCGCGGAGCACGTCGTGGCGCGGCGCCCCCAGTGCCCCGCCTGCGGCGATCCGGAGGGCGCGCGGGCGCGCGCGGCCGCGCCTGTGCGGCTCGAGCGGCGTCCGAAGCGGTTCACGGACGACGGCGGGCACCGGATCGCCTCTCCTGAAGAGACCCTGGCGCGCGCCCTGCACCTGGTCAGCCCGATCAGCGGCATCGTCGCCAGCCTCGGGCCCGTGGAAGGGCGCGATCACCCGCTCCGGCCGGTGTACGGGGCCACGTACCGCGTCTGTCCCGCGGCGGGCTCGCCCTCGTTCGACGACTTCCACCGCGCGAGCGGCGGCAAGGGCAGGACGCCCGCGCAGGCGCGCGCCGCCGCGCTGGGCGAGGCGGTCGAGCGTCACAGCGCCGTCTTCCAGGGCGACGAGCCGCTGATCCGCGCGCGGCGCGCCGAGCTCGGGGCCGCCGCGATCCATCCGCACGATCTGCAGAACTTCAGCGAGGCGCAGTACCGCGGCCGGCGGGCCGCGAGCGCCGCCGCGGAGGACCCGCGCCGGGCCGTCCCGCTCCCCTTCGACGAGGACGCGGCGATCGACTGGGCGCCGGCGTGGTCGCTGACGCGCGACGAGCGGCGCTTCCTGCCGGCCGCCTCCTGTTATCTCCACGTCCCGGTGCCCCCGGAAGAGCGGTTCGCCTCGCTGAGCCCGAGCGGCTACGCGGCGGGCAACTGCCTCGAGGAGGCGATCCTGCAAGGCTTCCTGGAGCTCGTGGAGCGGGATGCGGTCGCGCTCTGGTGGTACAACCGCGCGGCGCGGCCCGCGGTCGATCTGCGCAGCTTCGAGGAGCCCTATTTCGAGGCGCTGGCGGCGCACTATCGCTCGCTCGGCCGGCGCCTCTGGGTGCTGGACGCCACGACCGACCTGCGCATCCCGGCGTTCATCGCTGTGGCGCGGGCGGCGGACACGGGCCGGCTCACGCTGGGCTTCGGCTGCCACCTCGAGGCCCGGCTCGGGGTGCAGCGGGCGCTGACGGAGCTGAACCAGCTCTTCGATCCGCGCGATCGCGCGCGCGCCGCGTGGCAGGAGGTCGTCTCCGGCGACGTGTCGTACGTGCAGCCGGCCGAGGGGGCCTCGCCGCGGCGGCGCGTCGATTACGAGAGCGCGCCGAGCGACGATCTCCGCGACGATGTCCGCGCGTGCGTCGAGCGCGCCGCCTGCGCCGGGCTGGAGACGGTGGTGCTCGACCAGACGCGCCCTGACACAGGGCTCTCGGCGGTGAAGGTGGTTGTCCCCGGGCTGCGGCACATCTGGCCTCGCTTCGGCCCAGGGCGCCTGTACGACGTCCCGGTCCGCCTGGGCTGGCTGCCCCGGCCGACGCGGGAGGAGGATCTCAACCCGGTGCCCCTCGTCCTGTGACGGCGGGGCACGAGGAGACGAGAGAGAAAGGAGCGCGCATGCGCGACGGGCACCGCATTCTCGACGCGGATCGCCATGTGATCGAGCCGCTCGATCTCTGGCGCACCTACATGGATCCCGAGCATCGCGCTCACGCGCCGCGCTACGCGTACGTCGGCGAGGGCGATCTGGCGGATCGCGTGGCGTGTGCAGGCCCGGGCGGATGGCTGCCGCTCCCGCCGCAGCCGGTGGTGGACGGGCGCCCTCTCTTTCGCCGGCTGAGCGCGCGGGCCTCTCGCGAGCTCGCCCAGGCGGCCAGCCGGCGGCACCGCCAGGGCAGCCCGATCGAGCGGCCCGAGGCGCAGATCGAGGACATGGACCGGGAGGGCATCGACGTGGCCTTTCTGTATCCCACGGTCGGGCTCTACCTGGTGGGCCTGTCCCCGCTGGATCCTCCGCTCGGGACGGCGTTCGCGCGGGCTTACAATGGGTGGTTGCGGGACTTCTGCGCTCACGATCCCGCCCGGCTCCGGGGCGTCGGCCTGATGAGCCTTCATGATCCAGGCGCGATGGTGATCGAGCTCGCGCGGGCGGCGGCGCTCGGCTTCGGGGCTGTCGTGATCCGGCCCAACCCGGTCGGCGGCCGGACGCTGGGCGATCCCGCCTACGAGCCCTTCTGGTCGGAGTGCGAGCGGCGCTCCATCGCTGTGGCGGTACACGAGGGCACGCACGCCTACCTGCCGGCGGCCGGCGCGGATCGCTTCCACACCCGCTTCGCCCTGCACGCGTGCTCGCACCCGATGGAGCAGATGATGGCGCTGCTCGCCTTGATCGAGGGCGGCGTGCTCGAGCGCCACCCGGGCCTGCGGGTCGCCTTTCTGGAGGCCGGCTGCGGCTGGCTGCCCTACTGGCTCTGGCGCCTCGACGAGGTCGAGTACCGCCACCTGGCCGGCGAGGTCGAGCCGCACGTACGGCGAGCGCCGTCCGCGTACTTCCGCCGTCAGTGCTTCGTCGGTCTCGAGCCCGACGAGCCGTACCTGGCCGAGGTCGTCCCGCGCATCGGAGAGGACAACCTGCTCTTCGGCACCGACTACCCGCACCTGGACCACGACGCCGGCATGGTGGGGCAGGCGCTCGCGCTCCGCGGCAGGCTGCCGGGCGAGGTCGTTCGCAAGCTGCTCTGGGACAACCCTGCTCGATTTTACGGGATCGACGGCTGAGTCAGCAGCAGATTGGCGGCAGCTTGTCAGGATCACCGAGCTCGGCCAGCGCGACAGCCCGCTCGGCCAGATCCGGCGGTGGTGGAAGGTAGAGCGTGATCTCAGCCTTTGGCAGGTTCCATCTTCCGTGCCGGCTGTCCCAGCCCCAGGCGCCGCCGCCCTCCGCCGGGGGCGCTTGCGGCGACTCGCGGATGTTCAGATCGAGGTTCTGCGGAAGCTCATAGTCACAGAACGCCCTGAAGAACCGCCTTGGATCGCTCCTCAGCAGTTCGAGCTTCGCCCGGTCTTCCCACGCCAGAGCGATAGCGCGCAGGCAGGCAGACTCGAACGCTTGCAGCCTGTCCGCCAGCGATGCCCCCTCGCGCGCAGGCGCGCGCTCCCCGGGGTCGAGGAGGGAGGTGCGACGAGGCTCTTCGTAGGTACCTTCACATTCCGGCGCATGGAGCTCGCGCGCCGCAAATTCGTCCTTGAACATGACGCCTCTCTTCTCGGGCGTCGCCATGGCGCCCACCCGTACTCCATGGAGCTGCGGTCGCGGCGCCGTAAGGCTCGGTCTCGCCGCATCACGCGCGGCGGGGATCACCGGCGTGCGCTCGAAGCAGCCCCCGGGCCTCCGCGAGCTCGGGCATCCCGGCGTACTCGGCTGGCCAGCGATCGAGCTCGCTCAGCAGCACGAGCGCCTCGTCGTCCCTGCGTTGCTCCAGCAGCGTGCGGCAGAGCGCGAGCGCCGAGCGGAGCTCGGGCAGCCGTGCCCCCTGCGCGCGGGCGTGCACGATCGCCTGGCGCAGGCACGCCTCGCCTTCTGGCGCGCGCCGGTCGCAGGCCAGCACGGAGGCGGCCTTGAGGCGGTAGAGCTCAGGAACGTAGTACACCTCCCCCATCCGCTCGGCGGTACGCAAACAGTCATCGAGCCGTTCGATGGCCGCACCGTGCTCCGCGCGCTCGGCCATCAGCTCCGCCTCTAGGGACGGGTAGTACGTCATGCCCAGAAGGAGGCCGGTGCTGCGGAGCGCGTCCACGTGCTCCGTCAGCCGCTCCATATCTCTCTCCGCCCAGCAGCAAAAAGTCCAGCAATAGTCCTTGAACCAGAGCCTCTCCCGGTCCACGAGCGCCGCGAGCTCACGGCTTTCCTCGGCGAGATCCGCGCGCATCCGGCAACCGTGGTAAACCATGAGCCTGTAGAGCTGCGCCATCCCGACGCTGGTGAAGTGCTGCAGTCGATGAGCCCACGCCGCAGCAGCCTCCCCGCACGCGAGCGCCTCTCTCGGGTAGCCCATCAGGCAGAGCACGACCGAGAGCGTGATCTCGGCGTAGACCCTTGCATCCAATCCGTAGACGAACACCTGTCCGCCGTGCGCCTCGGGGTTATACAGCGCGAGGACGCGCTCGAGGTGCGCACGAGCTTCCGGGAGCTTTCCCTCGATCCACAGGCATTGTCCAAGCAAAGGCAGCGACCAGACGAGCTGACCTGTATCCCCGGATCGCTCTGCCGTCACGACGAGCCGCTCCGCCACGGCCCGCGCCTCGCGGCGGGGGCTGCGCACGTGGTGGTAAACGAACATCGCCCCCAGCGTCGCCGTCGTCAGCGGGCTCTCTCCCAGCGACTCGTTCAGCTCCTCGCAGCGCCTCACTGCCGCGACGAGCTCCGGGGCCATGTATCCTCGTCGGTCCAGCAGCGCCAGGATGAGCAGGTTGTTGAGCCGCAGCTCGGTCATGGCCCGCTCCCTGTCGTCCGGGAGCGCCGACAGCCAGCCCAGCGCGCTGTGGACATGCGTGACGGCCTCCGTCTCGTCGGCGCGCCCGGCCGGCCGCTGGAGCGCGCGCTCGGCCGCGCGCTCCGCATACGCGATCGCCTGCCGCATCTGCCCCGCGGACGCGTGGTGCCACGCCAGGAGCTCCGGACGCGCCTCGGCGATCTCCGGAAAGCGCTCCTCGATCGCCCTCGCGCTCCGCGCGTGCGCCTGCTTCCGCGTGCGCCGCGGCAGCGACTCGTACGCCGCGTCCCGGAGCAGCGCGTGCCTGAACATGTACGCCACGCTCCGCGCCCTGTGCCTTGTGTGAAGCAGATCCGCCGCGATCAGCTTCTCGACATCCTCCCTCACCGCCTCCTCCCCGAGCGGGCTCACCGCGCCGAGCACCTCCTCGCTGAACTCCCGGCCGAGCACCGCCGCGACCTGCGCTGTCTCCTTGGCCCGCCCCAGCCGGTCGAGGCGGGCCATGAGCAGCCCTCGCAACGTCGTGGGAATGGCGATCTCCGACAGCGCCTCTGCCGCGACGTAGCGATCGCCCTCCCCCCGCAGCGCCCCCGACTCCAGCACCATCCGCGTCAGCTCCTCGACGAAGAGCGGCACGCCGTCGGCCCGGCGCACGATCTGCTCCACCACCGCGCCGGGCAGCGCCCTCCCGCCCCCGATCCCCGCGGCCATCGCCTCCACGTGCGCGCGCTCCAGGCGGCCGAGCTGGATCTGGAGCGTCCCCGACGTCGGCCAGGGCGGCACGAACTCCGGCCGCGCCGTCATCAGCGCCAGCACCCGGGCCGACGAGATCTCCGAGACGAGCGCGCCAAGCCACTCGATCGTCGCGGGATCGGCCCAGTGCAGATCCTCCACCACGAGCAGCACGGGACGCTTCTCCGCCTTCTCGAACAGCAGGGACAGCAACGTCGCAAATGTCCGCTCCTTCTGTCGCGGAGGCGGGTCCGTGAGCGGGGCGTAGCGCTCCCCGAGCGGGATGGATAACAGCGCCGCGAGCACCGGCACCGCGTCCGCCAGATCGAACGGATACCTCGAGAGGAGCCCCTCGAGCCGATCCAGCCTGCTCCGCGAGGTGTCGCCGACGTCCGGCTCCAGGTGCCGCTCGAGCAGATCGACGATCGGGTGGAGCGCGCTGTGCCGGCGGTCGTTCACGCAGCGACACTCCAGCCAGTCGCGCGGCTCCGGGCTCAGCCTGCGGAAGAGCTCCAGCGCGAGCCGCGACTTGCCGATCCCCGGCCCGCCCGTCACGAGCACGCTCTGCCCCGCGCCCTTGCGGATCTGCCCCCAGCGCTGGATCAGGAGGTCGAGCTCCTGCTCCCTGCCGAACATCGGCGCCGCCGCTTCGCCAGGGCCGGGCCGCTCCGGCGCCTCGCGGGGGAGCTCCTCGCGCACCCGGTAGACAGGGACCGGGCGCGCGCTCCCGAGGCTCACCCGCAGCTCGGTCTCCTCGAGCGCGAAGGCGCCGCGGAGGAGCTGGTGCGTATCGCCGCTGGCCACGACGGCGCCCGGGGCCGCGAGCGCGCCGAGCCGCGCCGCTGTCTGCAGCGTCGTCCCGAGGTGCTGGATGCGCTGCGGCCCCTCGCGCGCGACCACGACGCCTGTGTGGATGCCCGCGCGGACGTCGAGCGCCACCCCGCGCCCCGCGTCCAGGCGGGCGCTCCGCACGCGCATCCTCGCCGCGATCTCCAGCGCCGCGCGCGCGGCGCGCCGGGCGTCGTCCTCCTGGGCCACCGGCAGGCCGAAGTGCAGCAGCACCTGGTCGCCGAGCGCGCCCGCGAGGCGCCCGCGGTGCCGGCGCGCGACATCGGCGCAGAGCTCCTGCATCTCGCCGAAGAGCTCGTCGACCTCCTCGACATCCATCGCCGCGATCCCCGGCCCCGTGGCGCTCACGACGCAGCACACAGCCGTGAGCGGCCGCCGCTCGGCCTCCTTCGGGCGCGCCGCCGTCGCGTCGAGCTCCGCCGGCGGCACGAGCGTCCCGGGCCACGCCGCGTCCTCGCCCGTCGCGCCAGCGAGCGACGATCCGGGCACCCGCGGCGCCGCGGCCCACGACGACCACGGCACCTCCGCTGTCGCCTCGATCTCGCTCCGAGCGGGCTCCGTCGCTGCTCCTGCGTCGTCCGGGCGGAGCGGCGCGGCGGGCCGGATCAGGTCCTCGCGGCGCAGCTCGTCGGCGCTGCAGGCCTCGAGCTCGCGCAGCAGGCTCTCGGCCGTCACCGAGCGCGCCCCGAGGTCTTCGAGGATCGTCCGCCGCAGGAGCCCCCCGAGCGGGTGCCCGAGGAGCGCCGGCGGGATCCGTACCGGCGGGGGGTGCGCCGGCCGCAGCGCCCCGACCGGCGCCGCAGCGCCCGTCGCCGCGGGCCTGCCGGTGAGGCACTCGAGGAACACGAGCCCCCAGGCATACAGATCCGATCGCGCCGTCGGCGGGAACCCGCGGCGCTGCTCTGGCGCCGCGTAGAGCGCCTCGACCCCGGCGGGCGGCTCGTCCCCGCCCTCCCGCGCGCCCGCGGCGGCCGCGCCGATGCCGAAGTCGAGCACCAGCGCGCTCCGCTGCGCCCCCGTGGGGACGATCATGACGGCGCCCGGCCGCAGATCCCCGTGCACCACGCCCCGGCCGTGCGCGCAGCTCAGCGCGTCGAGGACCTGCAGCATGAGGTGCCGCGCCTCGCGCGGCTCCAGCGCGCCCTCGGCCGCCAGCAGCTCGGCCAGGCGCTGCCCTGCCACGAGCTCGAAGACGGCGTAGAGCTGCCCCGCGTCCGTCTGCCCCGAGTCGATGAGCGGCACGATGTTGGGGTGGTGGAGCTGCGCGCAGAAGCGCATCTCCCGCCGGAACCGCGCGCCGCGCCGCCGCGCCGCGCCCGCAGAGCCGCCGTCCCGGCCCAGGCGCAGGACCTTGATGGCGACCGGCTGCCCGGTGGCGAGCTGCCGTCCCTCGTAGATCGCGGCGAGGTCTTCCTTGCACAGCAGGGAGAGGATCTCGTAGCGACCCTGGAGCACGCTCTCTGGAGCGACGGCCTCGGCGCTCATCGTGCCCCCCAGCGTCGGCGGCGCGACCCGCGGCGCCTCCGGGCGGCCGGTCGCCTCGCCGAGGAGCTCGATCCGGGCTCCAGGGCCGACCCGACGCGCCCGCGGCGAAGCGCACGGCTCATCGTCGCTTTGTAATGTCGCCGCGCGCTCGTGATGAGCTGGCGACGCGTCGCCGGCTTACACGCGGACGACCGCGCCGCCCCACGTGAGGCCGCCGCCGAGCGCGCACAGCAGCACGCGGTGCCCGGGCTGGATGCGGCCGTCGCGGAGCCCCTCGTCGAGCGCCATGGCGACCGACCCGGCGCTGGCGCCGGCCGCGTCGAGCGCGCCGAACACGCGCTGCGTCGGGCACCCGAGGCGCTCGGCGAGGAGCCCGGCGAGGTGGGCGTCGGCGTGGTGCGGGATCACCCAGTCGAGATCCGCCGGCGTGAGCCCCGCGGCCTCGATCGCCGCGAGCGCCTGCACGCCGAGGCGCTCCTCGACGGCGCGCCGCAGCTCGGCGTGGTTCACGCGCAGCGCGTGCCGCCTGTCGGCGAGCCGCTCCTGGGTGAGCGGCTCCGCCGAGCCGCCGCCGGGCACCTGGAGCACGTCGGCCTTCTTCCCGTCGGCGCGGAGGCTGACGCTCAGGATCCCGCGCCCGTCGCCGGCCGCCGGCCCGACAACGACTGCGCCGGCGCCGTCGCCGAAGAGCGCGGCCGCGGCGCGGTCGCGCGGATCCACGCGGCGCGAGAGCAGGTCCGCGCCGATCACGAGGACGTGCCGCAGGGTCCCCGCCGTGACGAACTGGTTCGCCACCGAGAGCCCGTAGAGGAAGCCCGTCAGCGAGGCGGAGAGGTCGAACGACGGGATGAGCTCCGCGCCGAGCTTCTGCTGCACGTACACGGCCGTCGCGGGCATCGGCGCGTCGCCGCTCGATGTGGCGAGGATGATCATCCCGAGGTCGCGCGGCCCGAGGCCGGCCGCGTCGAGGGCCGCCCTCGCCGCCCTCGCCGCCAGGTCGCTCGTCGTCTCGCCGGCCGCGGCGCGGCGCCGCCCGCGGCCCGCGCTCGCCTCGCTCGGGGCGCCGTCCGCCGGCGGCGCGTCGCTCGGCGCTGCATTCTCCTGGGCGGCGGGCAGGGCGCGGCCTGTCCCGAGGAGGCACGCGCGGGGATTTCTGGCATCGGACGTCATTGGGAGCGCAGCCTACAACAAGGGCTGCGCGTTGAGACGGGCGATCGCCTGCCGCCGTTCGGTCCACGGAATGCTTGAGTCGGGGGCGCGCTCCGGTACATAAAGCGCCGCGATGGCTACGAGCTCCGAAGACAAGGACCGCCTCGACGACGACGCGCCGGCCGACGAGGCTGGCGCGCAGGACACCCCGACGGAGGAGGACGGCGGGAGCCGGGCCGCTTCCCGTGAGGACGCAGCGGCGCCCGCCAAGGCTTCGCGGCCGGCGAAGCAGGCCGGAGCCGCCAGGCGCCCGGCGGGCAAGAAGGCCGGCGCGCGGCCCCGCGCGGCCGCGCAGCCGCAGGGCGGGTCGCTCGGCAAGAGCATGATCCTGTTCCTGATCATCATTGGCGGCCTGGCCGCGGCGTTCGCCTATTTCGGGCGCGAGCCCGCGCCGGGTACCGCCGGGCCCAAGTGGAAGCCCGGGGACAAGGCCCAGGTCGAGGTCACCCTCGTGTCCTCGGACATCAAGGATCTCGCCTGCTGGTCCTCCGAGGAGATCAGCGGGCGCCACTGCGCGTTCGAGTCGCCGACCAAGGGCTGGTCGAAGGGCGATGCGGACGACAAGAAGCTGCTCCGCCCTTACACCACGACCGATCGCGTGCAGTTCCTCGGCGCCGGCCTCTGGAGCGAGCCCGCCCTCACTGGCAAGCTGCCGTCCGCGCGGTTCGCGGTGAAGTGCACCTACACCGTCGAAGGCAAGATGAAGAGGCCGGGCATCCGCTGGTCCAGCGAGGGCGCATGGCTCGACAGGGCGGATGACTGGTACACGGGGGTCTTGTCCGACTGCAAGCTCATCACACCCTGATGTGGCATGCGCCGCGCGCCCCTGCTGGCGCGGGCCGTCGCGCTGCGCGCAGCGGGCTCTGCGATGACGCCCGCTGCACGCGACGCGTCGCGCTCCATGCCCCTCGTGTGGCCGTGACCCTCCGTGGTAGTGTCATGCTTGGTTTGGAGGTGCTCATGCCCTGTCATCGGGTGATCGCGTTGGTGTCGCTGGCTGCATGGTTCGCCGTCGCTGGGTGTGAAGCGGATCCGGGCACCGTGGACCTTCTGCCGACCTACGTCACCACGACGAGCGCTGCCGGCGGGGGCGCGGGCGGGGAGCCCGGGACGACCACCAGCGTCGTCACGACCACCAGCTCCAGCGGCGAGGGGGGCGCTGGCGGCGTGGCGTGCACGTGCGAGGCCGGGCTCTCGTGCTGTGGCCCGACCTGCGTGAACCTGGCCAACGATCCGCACAACTGCGGCGAGTGCGGCACGACCTGCGCTCCGGACCGGACCTGCATCCAGGGCGAGTGCAAGGACCCGTGCTCCGAGGGGTTCGGCTGCGAAGAGGGCATCTGCTGCGGCGAGGGGGCGTGCTGCATCGGCAGCACGATCTGCTGCGACTACGGCACCAGCGCGGACGCGCCGAGCGTGAGCTGTCAGGATCCGGTGAACGGGACCTGCCCCGTCGCCTGCAGCGGCTGCTAGCGCCGACGCCCCTCGAGAGCGCGCGCCGTCGGCCTGGCGGCGCGCGCCGCGACGACGCGCCAGCGCGCCTCGTCCGCGCGCTGGAGGCTCACGGCTTCTGGAAGGTCTTGCCCGGGTACTTCCGCTCGAAGTGCCCCACGATGCCGTGGCCGATCGCCTCGATGGTGAGCCCGGCGATCGTCATCTTGATGGCCGGCCCGATCACGGGGACGAAGCCGACCGCCCGCGTGGCGAGGAATTTGAGTCCCTTCCCGAGGATCGCGAAGCTCCCGCCGGCGGCGGTCGTCGCCACGGATCCCACGGTCTCGCCGTAGATCTGGCCGACCATCGACATCATGTGGGTCTCGATCGCGACGAGCCCGGCGGAGGTGGAGATCGGGAGCGGAAGCGCGGCGAACGCGGCCCCGCCGATCGCGTAGCGGTGAACCCAGCGGCGAGCTTCATCCCTGCACGTCGTCATGCTTCGAGGTTGCCGCAAATCACGCCGTCCGTCCATCGAGCAACGCGCCGGCGGCGCCTGCGCTACGAGCAGCCTGGGCGCACCCCGCGCCTTCTGTGCGCTGTCTTCCCGCTCGGCGGGAACCGCGCGTGCATGGCCCTCGCTCGGCTCGACCTCCGCGCTCACGCCGGAGGCTGGTGCCCGAGGCAAAGCGACCCCGCGAGGGGATGTTGGACCGTCGGAGCTCGCGGTTCCGAGCTCCAGCGAGGTGCCCATGACAGCTCGACCCGCGCTCATGACCCTGCCCCTTCTCTGGGCCTGCGCCGCCCTCGCCGCGTGCGGCGCGGAGCCGCGCCCCTCCTCGCCCGGAGCGGAGCCGCCTCCCGGCCTTGAGACCCCGGGGGCGCCCGACGCCGAGGCCCTCCCCCTGTTCGGGGACATCGGCTCTCTGCGTCACCCCGTGACGACCTCATCGCAGATCGCGCAACGCTACTTCGATCAGGGGCTGAGGCTCGTCTACGCGTTCAACCACGACGAGGCGAAGAGGGCGTTTCAGGAGGCCGCGCGCCTCGATCCCGGCCTCGCGATGGCCCGCTGGGGCGTCGCGCTCACGCTCGGCCCCAACATCAACCTGCCGGCCGCTCCCGCGCGGGAGCGGGCCGCCTTCGAGGCCATCGAGGAGGCGCGCGCGCTCGCCGCGTCCGTGAGCGAGCGCGAGCGCGCGTACATCGAGGCGCTGGCGACGCGCCACGCCGCCGCGCCGGGCGGCGACCGCGGCGCCCTCGATCGCGCGTATGCGGGCGCGATGCGCGAGCTCGCCCGCCGCTACCCCGACGACCTCGACGCCAGCGTCCTCTTCGCCGAGGCGCTCATGGACCTGCGCCCGTGGGATCTCTGGACGCTCGACGGCCGGCCGCAGCCCGGGACCGAGGAGATCGTCCTCACGCTCGAGCGCGTGCTCCAGCGCGATCCCGAGCACACGGGCGCGAATCACTATCTCATCCACGCGCTCGAGGCGTCGCCCGCGCCGGAGCGGGCGCTGCCGAGCGCCGAGCGGCTCGCCGGCCTCGCCCCGGGCGCCGGGCACCTCGTGCACATGCCGTCGCACATCTTCTTTCGCGTCGGTCGCTACGCGGACGCCTCCGACGCGAACGAGCGCGCCGCCGCGGTCGATCGCCGGTACATCCGCGCGCGGCGCCCGGAGGGCGTCTATCCGATGATGTACTTCCCTCACAACCTCCACTTCCTCTCGGTCTCCGCGGGCATGGAGGGGCGCGGCGCCGTCGCGCTGCGCGCCGCCCGCGAGCTCGTCGCCGAGGTGCCCGACCAGCATGTGCAGCACATGCCGACGCTCGAGATGTTCCGGCCCGCGCCGCTGTTCGCGCTCGTCCGGTTCGGCCGGTGGGACGAGATCCTCGCGGAGCCGGCGCCGCCGCCCGAGCAGCGTTACACGACGGGGATCTGGCGCTACGCGCGCGGCCGGGCGCTCGCGTCCAGGGGGCGCCCCGACGACGCCGCGCGCGAGGCGGCGGCGCTCCGGGCGATGTCGTCCGAGGGCGCCGGCGACGTGACGATCGGCATGAACAGCGCGAAGGACCTGCTCGAGATCGCCGCGCTCGTGCTGGAGAGCCAGATCGCGTCGGAGCGCGGCGAGACAGGCGCCGCCATCGGCATGCTGGAGGCGGCCGCGCGCGTCGAGGACACACTGCGCTATTTCGAGCCGCCGGACTGGCCCGAGCCGGTCCGGCACACGCTCGGCGCGGCGCTCCTCAAGGCCGGTCGCCCGCGCGACGCCGAGGCGGTCTACCGGGAGGACCTGCGGCGGAACCCGGACAACGGCTGGTCGCTCTGCGGGCTCGAGCAGAGCCTGCGCGCACAGGGCAGGGAAGAGGAGGCAGACGCCGCACACGCGCGCTTCGAGCGCGCCTGGGCGCGCGCCGACGTGCGGCTGTCCGGGTCACGCCTCTGAATGTCCGGCCTCGAGCGGCGATGAACGACGAGGAAAAGCGCGCGTTGCCGGCATGCGCGAGGAGCGATCTGCTACGTTCTCCAGGTGTCGCGCGCGAAGCTTGGACTCTCGACGCTCCGGCGTCTCTCCTCTTCTCTCCCAGCCTGCCTGTTCGCCGCCTCGCTCCCCGGCTGCGAGAGCACCGAGCTCCCGCCGTACAGCGAGCTTCCGGACGAGGGCGAGCTCACGTGTCTGCCGGGGGAGCTCGTCGGCCCGAGCGCCTGTATCACGGTGGGAATTCAGGGCTGTGTCAGCGACTTCATCGCGGACGACGGCCTCTGTCGTCCCGCGCCCGAGCGCTGCTCGCCCGGGACAATCCCGCAGCACAATCAGGGCTGCATCGAGGTCGGGATCCCCGGCTGTGCGGCGGAGTTCGTGGAGGACGGGGGCTGTCATCCGACGATGGCCCGGTGCCCGGAAGGGACGTTCGCGCTCCCGCAGGAGGGGTGTGTTTCCATCGACGGGCCGGACGGCTGCGGCGAGGGGCCGTGGGGCCAAGTCATCGAGGTGCCCGGCGATATCCATGTCGATCCCGGGTACGGCGGTGGGGACGGCGCCGGGTCGCGGGAGCGGCCGTTCGCGACGATCGCCGACGCGCTGGCGGCGGTGGAGGCGGGCGGGCGCATCATCCTGGCCGAGGGCGACTATGATGAGCCGGTCGAGGTCACGGAGCCGATCGAGATCGTCGGGCGGTGCGCCTCCAGGGTCTCCCTCCGGGGCGAGCAGAGCGACGCGAGCGGCAACGTCAGCGCGGTCTGGTTCCACGACGTCACGGGCGCCGGCGTCCGCGGCGTGAGCGTTGTCAGCCCCTCGATCGGGCTGCTCGTCCAGGCGGCGACGGTGGCGGTGCGCGACGTGCGCGTCACGGGCGCGAGCGGCAGCGGCGTCGTTGTCGCGCAGCCGGGCGCGAGCCTCGACATGTCCCGCAGCCTGGTCGCGCGGACGGGCGGGGTCGACGGCGACCCCTGGACGAACGTGCTCGTCCTCTCGGGGGCGCGGGCGCAGCTCGCCGACAACGCGCTGATCGGCGGCACGGTCAACCTGCGGATCGGCTCCGAGGCGCAGGAGGTGGTCGCGGACGGCAACCTGCTGGAGGCCGCGGCCCCGCAGGCGGGGACGAGCGACGGTGTCGGCGTGCTCCTCGAGGCGGGTCTGCTCACGCTCGAGGCGAGCGCCCTGGTCGATCACCGCACCGGCCTGCTGGTGACGGGCGCCGGCGCGTCGCTCGTGGCCTCGCGCAGCCTCATCGCGGCCCCCGCCGCGGGGGTCCCGGGGTCCGGCGCCGTTGTCGTGGAGCAGGGCGCCCTCGCGTCGCTCGCCGCCAGCGTGCTGTCGGGCGCGTGCGACGCGCAGCTCCTCATCACCGACGCGGGCACGAAGGTCGACGCGTCCAGCAGCCTCTTCCAGGGCGCGGCCGCGGAGCACGACCGCCTCGGGATCGCTGTCGAGCAGCGGGGCGGAGCGCTCTCGCTGTCCTCGAGCCTCGTGCGCGGCGCCGGCGACGTCGGCGTGCTCGTCTCGGGCGGGGAGCTCTCGGCCTCGGGCGTGGTGGTCGAGGGCACGCGCGCGAGCCCGATCCATCGGGATCGCGCCGCCGGCGTGCTCGTGCAGGGCGCGCGCGCCACGCTGGCGTCGACCTATGTCCTGGGGGCCCACGTCGCCGGCGTGGCGGCCTCCCACGGCGCCGATCTCGAGCTCGAGGGAAGCCTCATCGAGCGCACGCGGCCGGAGGAGCGCGACGGCACGGGCGGCGTCGGCCTGCTGAGCGGCGGGGCGGCGGGCATCGTCATCCAGCGATCGGCGGTGCTGGAGAGCCGCGCGTCGGGCGTTCTGCTGCTGTCCTCGCCGGCCCGGGTGGAGGAGACGCTCGTCCGGGGCGTCGAGGGCGGAACGCTCTCCACCCTGGACGAGGGTCAGCTGGAGTCGGTGCCGGACATGGGGGACGGCCTCCTGGTCCTGCGCTCGACGGCGCAGGTGAGCTCGGTGCAGGTGGAGGGCTGCGCGCGCGCCGGGCTGCTCTTCGACGACAGCGACGGCGCGCTCGCGAGCTCCCGCTCCACCGGCAACCGGTTCGGCCTGGTCGTGCAGGGCGCGCGCGCGCCGACGGTGG
Organism: Sorangium sp. So ce176; assembly: GCF_051519835.1. NCBI lineage: Bacteria > Pseudomonadati > Myxococcota > Polyangiales > Polyangiaceae > Sorangium > Sorangium sp. So ce176. The sequence goes on along the minus strand of NZ_CP150371.1, from coordinate 3,239,847 downwards.
CTCAGGACAACACCTTCGAAGACAACGAGGAGAGCGACCACGTCGACGCGGGCGATCTCCCCGTCCCCGGGAGCGCTTCGCCCGCGCCGTAGCGAGCCCACGCCACCGGAGAGGCCCGGCGCGTCACGTGATGGACGTCAGTCCCGGAGGGCCGCGCAGGGCGCAGTCGGGAGGGCGCCAGTTGCCCTGTCACGAGCGCGTCGCGCGCGTGGCCTCGGGGCGTCATGGCGCGTCTCCTCGCCGCGCAGGGAGGACGGGTGTCCGGCCGCGATCTTCGGGGAGACGTCGCGGCTCGAGGCGCCTCTCGGAGGGGCGGATCGCGTCGCCGAGAGCTTGCGTCGATGTCGCGGGAACGACGTGGCTCGCATGTCACGATGATGTGGATGACAACGATCGCGCACCTCACGGACTTTCATCTCCTCGAGGCGGATCACGATCGGCGCCGGGGCGCCGAGCGGTGGCGGCTTCGCTACCTGAGCTTCGGCCGCCCGATCGACGCCGCGCAACGCCGCCGTCGCGCGCTGACCGCGCTTGTCGAGGCGCGGCGGAGCGGGGCCGACCACCTGGTGCTCACCGGCGATCTCACGGAAGACGGGACTGCCGCGCAGTTCGAGGTGCTCGCCGCGGCGCTGGCGGAGAGCGGCTGGGACCCGTCGCGCGTCACGCTGGTGCCCGGCAATCACGACGCATATACGGGAGACGACGCCTGGGGGCGCGCCCTGCTCGGCTGTCTCCGTCCCTTCGCGGCGACGAGCGGGCCAGGGACGACCGTCGCCCTCCCGGGGGCCGTCGTCGCCGCGGTGTCGACGGCCATGACGCAGCCGGTGACCCGCTCGGCGGGCGCGATCGCGGCGCACGAGCTCTCGCAGGTCGCCTCGCTGGCCGCCGAGACGCGGCGCTCGGGCAGCGCGCTCGTGCTCGCCCAGCACCACCCGCCGCTCCGCCATCCCATCGGCGCGATGCAATGGCTGGATGGGCTCATCAACGGCGCGGAGCTCATGGCGCTCCTCCGCGAGCACGATCACCTCCACGTGATCCACGGCCATACACACCGTGAAAGTGACGTGCCCGTGCGCTCCGGCGCGCCCCCTCGCATCTTCTGCGCTCAGGCGCTCGTGGACGGCCCCTCCCCGCTGCGCCTCTACCGAGCGCGCCACGGGCGCCTGCTTTCAGAGCGGACCAGCGTCTGGAGCGGCGCGTCGGCGATGGCGATGGCGTAGAATCTCTCACAGGCACTGGACAGGCGCGCGCCCCGCAGCGCCCTCTTTTCGCCGGAGACGAGGCTCGTATAGAGTCGCCGTCGGATCATGAAATTCACTCGCCTTCTCAGGGGATCCCCCACCCTCCTTGCTGTTTCGTCGCTCGCGTCCGTTCTCGGCTGTGGCGGCGCCGAGCCCGCCCCCGCGACGCCGGAGATGCTGGACGCCGAGCCTGTCACCGAGTCGCGCCCGTCGATGAACTCGCGGTCCGAGATCGGCGGGATGAACGAGGAGAAGGTGCAGGCGGCGTTCCAGCGCGTCTCGCCTCGGCTCTCGCGCTGCTACGAGAAGGGCGTCCAGCGCATCCCCTATCTCGGCGGCGAGATCCGCTTCAAGGTCCGCGTGACCGAGGACGGCGCCGCGCGCTGGGCGTTCGTGAAGGACTCGACGCTGGGCGACCGTGAGACCGAGGCGTGCATGCTCAAGGTCCTGAAGGCGACGCGGTGGCCGAGGCCGGTCGGCGGGGAGGGCCTCGCGGAGAACAGCTTCACCTTCGAGCCGAGCAGCGACGAGCGCCCGCCCGTGCCGTGGACGCCCGACCAGCTCGGGACGCCATACAAGAAGGCGCGGCCGGCGCTCGAGTCCTGCCGCAGCCAGGCGGGCGCGAGCCAGCTCAAGGCCACGCTCTACATCGACACCGACGGCAAGCCGCTCAGCGTGGGCGTCTCCAGCGCCGACGAACGCGGCGAGGAGGCCGCCGAGTGTGTCGCCGGCGCGCTTCGCGAGGTCACCTTCCCCTCCCCTGGCAGCTACGCCTCGAAGGTGAGCGTGGACATCGACTGACGCGCGCCGGGGGCGCGCGTCGCGGGACTGCGCTACGCTCTCGACGTGGGCAAGGTACTCCGGCAGATCCTGGTGCTCTTGTGGAAGGTGGCTCGCCTCGTCCTGTGGAGGTGGCTGAGGCCGCGGCTGACGAGGTTCCTGATGATCACCGCAGCGCTCGTCGGGGTCATCCTGCTCGTGGTGGCCGTGCTCGGCAGGCTGTAAGGCGCGAGCCGGGCGTCCGCTCCGGCGTCGTTCGCTTGTCCGCCGTGGGTCCCGGCAAGTAGTCTTCCCTGCTTGCATGGGTAGCTCACCGTCCTCCTTGCTCCTCGCGACCCTGGCGTGCGCGATCGCATCGGCGAGCGCCGCCGCTTGCTCCGAAGAGAGCCCCGCCGCGGGCTCACCGCAGCCGCTCGAGGCCCCCCAGCAGCCCGCCGAGTCGAGCGCTCCGCGCGCGCCTTCGGAAGCAGAGGCGCCACGCGCCCCATCCGAAGCGGACGCTGCCCGCGCCGAGGGGGTCGAGCCCGCCGTGCACGTCGACAAGGCCCCCTCGGAGGCCGCGGCGGCGCCGTCTGCTGTCGCGCAGGAGGGCGCGCGCATCTACTCGAAGGCGCGGTTTGCCTGGATCAACCCCGGACCGTACCCGACGCGGGGCTGGAGCGGCTACCTCGGGCTCGGCGGCTCCGTCGCGCTGCGCGGCGGCAGCGTCGAGGCCGCGCGGACGCCCGGCGAGGGGTGCGACGCGTGGTACGCCGTCGAGCCGCGGGGCTACGTCTGCGCGGGCGCCGCCGCGACGATCGATCCGAACGATCCGGTCGTGGCCGCGCTGCGGCCGCACGCACCGCGGACCGACTCCCCGTGGCCGTACAGCTACGCCGAGTCGACCGGCGCCCCACGGTACCGCGCCCTCCCGAGCGCGAAGGAGCAGCGGCGCGCCGAGTGGGACCTCGCGGAGCACCTCGCGAACATCGCGAAGGTGCGCGCGGCCGAGGGCTCGAGCGATGACGCCATCCGGGAGATCGACGAGGCCCTCGTGGGGGTCGATCTGAAGCCGGCGGGCGTCGCGCCCCCCGCGCTCTTTCCGTTCGGCGACCTCGTGCGCGAGGGGCGCGACCGGATCGTGAACGGCTCGACGGTGGCGTTCACCCAGGTGTTCGACGCGCAGGATCGGACCTGGGTGGTGACCTCGGATCAGGCATACATGCCGAAGGATCGGCTGAAGCCCTACCCGCGCTCGAGCTTCCAGGGAGTATGGCTGAAGGACGGGCGCTCGCTCCCGCTCGCGTTCTTCCGCAAGGCCGATCGACCGAAGTACCAGCGGGGCGCCGGCGACCGCTTCGAGCCGACCGGCGCGTCCTTCGCGCGTCTCGCCTCGGTCGGGCTCACCGGTCGCGCCGAGGTCGAGGACGGCGAGCGGTACCTCGAGACGCAGGAGCCCGGCATCTACGTGCTCGAGGACGACGCCGTGGTGATCGAGGCGGCGAAGCGCTCGCCGCTCGATGGCGAGAACGATCCTTCCGCGGCGCCGCGCAAGTGGATCGATGTGAGCGTGCTCGGCGGCTGGTTCGTCGCCTACGAGGAGCTCACCCCGGTCTTCGCGACGCTGATCTCGCCTGGGCGCGGCGGCGTCCCGAGGAAGGGCATCCCCGCCATCGAGACCGCGGCGACGCCGACGGGGCGCTTCCGCATCGACGGGAAGTTCGTGACGGCGATGATGGTGTCGAGCTCGAACGACAACATCGTCCACTCCGAGGTGCAGTTCGTGCAGAACTTCCACGGCCCCCACGCGCTGCACGGCGCGTACTGGCACGACGCCTGGGGCGAGCTGAAGAGCGGCGGCTGCGTGAACCTCTCCCCGATCGACGCGAAGCAGATGTTCGCCTGGACCGACCCGCCGGTGCCCGACGGCTGGCACGGCCTGCGGGCCTCCCGCGACGCCGGCCGCTCCACGGTGGTCCTCATCCACCGCTGATCGCGCGCGCGATCCGGTCCACGAGCCGCAGCGCGGCTTCCGCGAACGCGGCCGGCTCGATCAGCAGGCTGGCCACGAGGAAGCCGTCGCGCGGCATGTCGAAGAAGTAGCCGGGGTGGACGATGATCCCCTCGTCGCGCACGAGGAGCTCGACCCAGCCGTCCTCGTCGTGGACGCGCGGGACCTCCAGCGTCGCGTACCAGCCGCCGTCGATCGGGAGCCGCCGGACCGCGCCCCCTGCGCGCGCTGCGATCGCGGCGTCGAGCGCCGCGAGGTTCGCCTGCACGCGCGACAGGATCGCGCGCTGCACGGGCGCGCGCGCGGCGAGGATCTCCGGCAGGGCGAGCTGCACCGGCGTGCCGACCGAGAGGTACGTGTCGGCGATCATCTCGATCCGCTCCACCGCCGCCGCGGCGAGCTCCGGCGGCCCCGAGACAGCGATCCAGCCGAGCTTGAGCTGCGGCAGCGCCATCACCTTGGAGAGCCCGCTCAGGACGAACGTCAGCGCCTGCCGCCGGCCTGCGAAGCTCGGCAGGCGGTCCGGGGCGGGCTCTCCGTGCGCGTAGTCGCCGAAGACCTCGTCGACGATCAGCGCGAGGCCGCGCTCGCTGGAGATCGCCTCGAGCGCCGCGGCGTCGTCGCGGCGCACGAACGTGCCGGTGGGGTTGTTCGGGTGGACGAGCACCACCGCGCGCGTCCGTTCGCCGGCGGCGCGCTCCAGCGCGCCGAGGTCGATGCGCCACCCTTCTTCCCTGACGAGCGGGTACGGCGTGAGGGCGACGTCCTCGAGGCAGGCGAGGTACTCGAGCAAAGGGTAGGACGGCACGGGAACGAGCACGTCGTCACCGCGCTCGGCGAGCAGCTTGAGCAGCCAGCCGTACGCCTCGCTCGTGCTGGCGGTCAGCACGACGCTGGCCGGCTCCACGTCGAGGCCCCGTTCCTTGTAGTAGCGCGACACCGCGGCGCGCGCGGCGGGATCGCCGAGCGGCAGCGGCGCGTACCTCGCGCCGCGCGGCTCGCCCAGGAGCGCGATGAGCGGAGCTGTCTCGGCGATCCCGCAGCGCGTCGGGTTCGACTCGGTGAAGTCGACGAGCGCGCGCCCTGCACGGCGGGCCTCGGCGAGCACGGACGCGAGCCGGTTCTCCGAGAGATCCCAGCCGGTGCGCGCCGCGAACCGGAGCGGCCTCGGCGCGCTCGCGCGCCCCGCGTCCATCTCTGCCGTGGGAGGTCGATCTGAGCTTACCCGTTTCTCCATCGCGTCCTGTTGCATCGCCGTCGTGGTCTACCCCGCCCCGCCGCCCGGCCACGGTGACACGGACGGCGCCGCATGGCAGCCGGACGTGAAGCCGCGACGACGACCTCGGTCGCCGGGCACCGGCGCGGCTCGGCCGCGGCGGCGCTCAGCCGCGGCCGCGCCGGCGCGCGGCGATGGCCGCGGCGAGGGCGCCCGCGAGGCCGCACGCCACCCGGCTCGACGGGAGCCCGCGATCCGAGCCGGCCGCGGCGCAGGAGCACGCGCCGCTCGCCGCCCCGAGCTCCCCGTTGGCCATCCACACGTCGCTCCCGACCGGGAGCTCGCGCGCGCCGAGCGAGACGCCGTCGTAGAGCACGTCGACCGTCAGCGTGGATCCGCCCGAGCCGCGGGGCGCGGCGACAGCGAACTGCCACAGCCCGCGGCGCACCTGCCGCAGCGGCGTGTGCATCACCCCGCCGCGGAGCGAGACAGTGAGCTTCCCGTCGCCGCCCCCCAGCGGCGAGCCGTCCGGGCGCCGCATCTCGATCGTCCCCCAGACCGGCCATGACGGGTCGGGTCTGGCGTAAGCGCTCGACAGCACGTACCAGCTCCGGTCGAACGCCGGCTCGTTGCCCCTCGCCCCGGCCTCCTGCAGCGCCAGGCGCGCGCCCTCGAGATCGAGCACGCCAGGACCGAGCTGCGCGTCGAGCGGCACGTCGCCCTTCGGATACCGCGCGCCCGCCTGGAGCACCTCCGTGACCTCGGCCTGGCTCAGGTTCGGGTCGATCTGGAAGAGGAGCGCGATCGCGCCCGCGACCTGCGGCGCGGACATCGATGAGCCCGAGGCGATCGCGTGGAAGTCGTCGACGACGAAGCAGGGCACGTCGTCGGGGCACCCGGGCATGTCGAACAGCCCTCCGTGCCCTTCGCGCGGGTCCACCCCGCTCCCCATGGCCGCCGCGACGAGGCCGCCTGGCGCGCTGATCTCGGGCTTGGCCACGCCGAACGGCGTGGGGCCGGCCGCGCTGAAATAGCAGGCGCTGTCCTCGTGGATCGCCTCGCCGTCGAGGTTCATGAGGAGCACGCTGTCGCTGGTCCCCTGCGGCTTCCAGCGGACGCGGTTGATGGTGCACCCCACGGCGAGCAGGCCAGGGTGGCTCGCGGGCACGTTGATCGTGCCCTGCTTGATGCCGCGCGTGAACAGGAGCCCGAGGTCGTGCGACGGCGAGACGTCGCCGAGCCCCGTCACCCAGAGCTGCGCGTCCCCGCGGCCCTTCAGACGGATGGCGAACTCGCCGGCCTTCCACGCCCCGCTGAACGCCACGACCGCGCTGTTCGTGTCCGCGGTGATGGGCGACTTCCCGTTCGCGAGCCGGTTGATCACGGCGCCGGTCGTCTCGCCGTCGTCGCCCGTGTAACCCGCGTCATGCCCGGGATCGACCAGGCCGATCCACGCCTCGCCGCCCGGTCCCTCGAGGCCGACCGACACCTCGTCGCCAGGCCGGAAGGTGATCCACACGTATCCTTGCCCGCTCGACGCGCTCGGCGTTCGGATGGGCACCCGCGTCTCCGCGTGCGGCGAGACGTGCGCCTCCGTGTGGATCCCCATCGGTCCTGCGCCGTCGACCTCGTACAGCGCGCCGCTGTTGCCGGCCGCGACAACGATCGCCCGCCCGGGGTGCGCGCTGCCGACCATCGCGGCGAGCCCGGCCTCGAGCGGGCTCGTCCCGTCGTGGGGCCCGAAGTCGCTCCCCACGCTCAGGTTGACGACCGCCGGCATGTTCAGCTCATCGGCGCGGTCGAAGATGAACTGCACCGCCTTGAGGATGTCCGGATCGTCGAAGCCCTCGCCCGGTCGCGACGGCGCCGCGACGATCAGCGTGGCCGCTGGCGCTACCCCGACGTACCGCGGCCGCTCCGCCACCATCGGCCCGCCGTTGCCCGCCGCGATGGAGGCGACGTGCGTGCCGTGCCCCGTGATGTCGCGGAGGAGCCCCGGCTCGCCCTTCGTGAGCAGGGCGTCGATGTCCACGTCGGAGACGATCGCGCACGGCGACTGGTCCGGGTCATCGCACCCGTAGGTCTGCTCGAGCGACGCGTGCAGCCCTCTGGGGCTTCCGGCCTGCAGCATCCATCGGATCCGCGTCTTGCCGTTCTCGTCCCGGAAATCCGGGTGGGTCACGTCGATACCGGTGTCGACGACGCCGACGACCACCCCCTTGCCATCGGCGCCGGTGGCCCGCCGGTACTGCTCGACCCGGATCCACACCTTGGACCGATCCAGGAGCGGTCGCCGCGGCGGCCCCGTGAGCAATGCGAGCTCCGGATGCGCGGCGGAGAAGGCGCCGACGTTGCCGGGCGCGAGCCGGACGGTCCCGAAGCCCGGCGCGACCGGGAGCAGCCCGAGCGACCGCGCGTCGGCGCCCGCAGGCAGCGGCACCAGCACGGGGATGCGCCCGCGCGGATCGGCGAGCGGATGCCGCCCCGCGCGCGGTCGCAGCAGGCGCGCCATCGCCGGGGCCGGGGCGTCGGCGCGCGCTTCACCCGCCGCGAGAGCGAGGCCGAGCAGCGCGAGGGAGAGCGGAAGTCTGCGGGCGAGCACGGGGCGAGTCTACATCACCTTCACGCGCGGCCGCGCCGCCGAGCACGCCGTCCTTGCCGCGCGCGCAACGCCGCCCGCCCACGCGCTGCGCGCCGCTCACACAGGCGGCACGAGGTGCTTCTTGCGCGGCCGCTCCTCGACCTTGCCGGCGTACCGCTCGAAGCGGCGCGCCACCTCGCGGCGGAGGCTTGCCGTCGGGATGACCGCGTCGATCACGAGCTCGCTCGCGAGCTTCTCCAGGTCGACGTCGGCCCGGTACTCGTCGCGCAGGTTCTGGACGAGCGCCTCACGCTCTGGCCCCGCCGGGATCGCCTGGATCTTGTTGTAGTAAACGGCGTTCACCGCGGCGCTCGGCCCCATGACGGCGATGGACGCCGACGGCAGCGCGATGCACTCGTCCGGCGCGAACGCCGGCCCGCACATCGCGTAGAGGCCGGCGCCGTACGCCTTGCGCACGATGACGGACAGCTTCGGCACGCTCGCCTCGCTCACCGCGGCGATCATCTTCGCGCCGGCCCGGATGATCCCTTGCCGCTCCACGACGGTCCCGATCATGAAGCCGGGCACGTCCGCGAGGTACAGGAGCGGGATGTTGAAGGCGTCGCAGAGCCAGATGAACCGCGCCGCCTTGTCGGCCGAGTCCACGAACAGCACGCCGCCCTTGTATTTCGGCTGGTTCGCGACGATCCCGACCGCGCGCCCCTCGATGCGCGCGAGCCCCGTGATGATCTCCCTCGCGTAGAGCTTCTTGATCTCGACGAAGCTGCCCTCGTCGATGATGGCGTCGATGACGGCCATGATGTCGAACGGCTTGTTCTCGTCGGCGGGGATGACGTCCTCGAGCGGCCGCTGCCCCGCCTTCTCCGGCCGCGGCTCGACGCGCCATGGAGCCTCCGCGGAGCTCTGGGGCATGAGCGCGAGGTAGCGCTTCGCGAACGCGATCGCCTCCTCCTCGGTCTTCACGAGCACGTCCCCGCACCCCGAGACCGAGCAGTGCATGCGCGCGCCGCCGAGCTCCTCGAGCGTGACCTTCTCGCCGATCACCATCTCCGCCATGCGCGGCGAGCCCAGGTACATGCTCGCGTTGCTCTCGACCATGCACACGACGTCGCAGAACGCCGGGATGTACGCGCCGCCTGCGGCCGACGGGCCGAACAGCAGGCATATCTGCGGCACCAGGCCGCTCAGCTCGACCTGGTTGTAGAAGATCCGGCCCGCGCCGCGCCGCCCGGGGAACATCTCGATCTGGTCGGTGATCCGCGCGCCCGCCGAGTCGACGAGGTAGAGCAGCGGGCACCGGAGGCGCCGCGCGGTCTCCTGCACGCGCAGGATCTTCTCGACGGTGCGGCGCCCCCACGAGCCGGCCTTCACGGTCGAGTCGTTCGCCATCACGCACACGGGGCGCCCGCCCATCGTCCCGGTGCCCGTGATGACGCCGTCGGCCGGCAGCTCGGGATCCATCGCGTTGGCGAGCGCCGCGTCCTCGATGAAGCTCCCTTCGTCGAGGAGCAGCGCGACGCGCTGCCGCGCGAACAGCTTGCCCTGCTCCGCGTTCTTGTCGTGGTACTTCTGCGCGCCCCCCTTCTCGATGCGCGCCGTGAGCTCCCGCAGCTTCTGATCGAGCGACATGGCGCGACCCATAGCCCTAAGCGCGCCGGGCGACCACCTCCCGCGCCGCCGTTTCGAGCTCCCGCGCGGTCCGGGCCACCAGCACCTTGGTCGACGCCGCGGCGTAGCGCAGCATCGCGCTGTCCCCCGTACCCCAGGCGCCGGGCCCCTCGGGGCAGAGCCAGAGCAGCGCCCGCGCCCGGTCGCGGAGCCTCCTGACGACCTCCGCCTGGTCCGCGAAGTAGTTCGTGCGGCCGTCGCCCAAAATCACCAGGGTCACCCGCCTGTCGACCTCACGTCCGTGGCGCTCCTCGAAGGCGCTGAGGACGCGCCCGTAGTTCGAATTGTGCGCGCGGCTCACCACCTCGCCGCGCTGGATCCGCTCGAGCGCCGAGCTCGTCGGCAGCGCGGCGAAGAGCTCGGTCGTCTCCGCGAGCTCACTCACGAAGACGAACGACCGTGTCCTATCGAAGAGCTCCTGCGCCGCGCAGACGAACTCGAGCATGAACCGCGCGGCGACGCGGACCGAGTCCGACACGTCGCACAGGACCATGAGGCGCGGCTTGTCGCGCCGGCGCGCCCGCCGCGCCGGGTGGAACGGCACCCCGCCCGTCTGGAGGCTGCGCCGCAGGGTCCGGTGGGGATCGATCCTGCCCCGCCGCGCGCGGCGCCGCCTGACCCGCTCGGCGCCGCGGAGCCGCTCGGACAGCGCCCGGACGGCGCGGCGCACCTCCTCCATCTCGCCTTCGCCGAGCGAGGCGAACGGCACATCCATGCGGCCCGGGGTCGCGCGCTCGTCGCCGTCGAAGCGCCGCAGCGCCAGCGTCACGTGCTCGCGCACGCGGTGCCGCATCCGCTCCATCTCCGCGCCGAGCGCCTCTGCGAGCGCCCTTCCCCGCTCTTCGCCGAGCGCCTCCTCGAGCGCGCTCCGGATCCGCCGCAGCGCGCTCGCGACGGCCGGCACCCCGAGCTGGTCCATCACCCGCTGCGCGAAGAACCCGACCTGGAGCGAGCTCGTCATCGGCGCGAGCACGCGCGCGATCCCGGCCGACTGGAGCGCGCGCTCGAGCTCCCCCGCGGTCCCGGCGAGCGCCTGGAAGCCGATCGCGTCGCCGGAGACGCCGCTGCGCTCCGCCGCGGCGTTCAGCAGATCGCGGAGGGCCGACAGCTCGCCCTCCGAGAACCCGCGCTCCCGCAGGCGCGCCCAGAGGTCCCCGACGTGCGCGCCCTCGGGCGAGAAGAAGCGGTCGAACGAGGCGTGATACCGGCGGAGGTCGGCCGCGCGGTCGACGACCACCGCGCCGATGGCGTCCCGCAGCGCCGCCCGGCTGCCGAACCCGACCAGCTCGCAGGCGCGCGCGACGTCGATCGCCTGCGCCGTGGACACGGCGAATCCGTCGCGCCGCAGCGCCCACAGGAACTCGTCGATGGAGAGCAGCATGGCGGGTTACCCGGAGGACGGCCGCGACCCCGCGGCCGTCACGGCGACGGCGCGGGCTCCGCGAGCAGCGCCTGAAGGAGCTTCTCGACCTCGGCGTGCCGCGACGGGTCGTACCCGACCAGCACCTCGCGAATGACGCCCTTCTTGTCGATCACGAACATCGTGGGGAGCGCCTTGACGCCGTACGCCGCGGAGGTCGACTCCGAGGCGTCCGACGCCACCGCGTAGCGCATCGAGAGGGCCTGCGCGGTCTTCGTCGCGACGCCGACGTTGTCGCTCGTCACGCCGACGACCCGCAGCCCCTGCGCGGCGTACGTCGCGTGCCACTTCGAGAGCTGCGGGGCCATCAGGCGGCACGGCGCGCACCAGGTCGCCCAGAAATCGAGCAGCACCACGTTTCCACGCAGGGCCCCGACGTTGGCCGGGACGGTCCCCGCGACGGTGGTGAGCGACTTCCACACCGGCGCGAAGGTGCCGATCTTGTCGAGGCGCAGGATCTGATCGTGCCCGGGGAACGGCACGAGCGTCGGCACGACGTCCCGCTCTCGGCCGCCGCGCCGGATCCGGAGGTTCACCACGTTGCCCGGCCCCGCGAGGGCGACCCGCGCGACGAGCTGCTTCGGGTCCTCGAGCGGGACGCCATCTGCCGCGACGACATGGTCCCCGTCCACGATGCCCGCCTTGGCCGCCGGCGAGCTGGTGATCACGTGCTTCGCGACCACCCCTCCGGCCGGACCGGGCTCCAGCTCCACGCCCAGCCAGGCGCGGCGAGACGCTTCCTCGGCTGCCGCATGTGAGGCTCCTCCCATCAGCGCGGCGCCTGACAGCGCGACCAGCGTTGCAGCGAAGAGGGCGCGCCACGCGCGGCCTCGCCTGGAAGAGGCCAGGTGCATCCTGGGCAGTGTAGCATCTCGACCGGTGCGGTCCCGGTCTCGACCCCGCCTCTCTGCACGCAGCGCGCTCGCAGCCGTGTCTCTGACGTCGGCCGTGCTCGCGACCGCGGCGCGGTCCCCCTCGGGGTGGGCGCCCTTGCCGCTCGGCTGTGCGCCGCCGCCTCGCCCGCCAGGCCATGCCGCGGAGACGACGGCGTGGATCGAGGGCGGCTCCAGCCCCATCGCCGAGCCGCGCGCGCCGGCCGCAGCGCCCGCCGCATCCCCCGCCGCGGAGCCCGCCGCCTGGGAGCTCGCCCCGCAGCTCGCGAGCTTCAAGCGCGCCACCGACCGAGCTCGCTCCCAGCACTTCACCGGCGAGCTGGAAGGGGAGGTGCGGATCAACGCGGCCGCCTCCCCGTACCCGGTGCTTGGCCCGGATCACGTCCTCCTGCCCGGCGCCGCCGTGGTCGAGCTCCATTACCCGGCAGGCTCGACAGAGCCCGTGACGCTCCTGGCCATGGTGAAGCGGCCAGCCGGCTACGACCCCGACGGCGGCGACTGGGAGTACGTCATCCTGACGCCTCAAGGCACATCCACGCACCGCGGCGCCTTACCGCTCTGCAAGCGTTGCCACGCTGACGCCCCGCACGATCACCTCTTTGGCGGCCCGCGATAGCGCACCGCGTCGCAGGCCAGCGGCATTGCTGGCCTTGGTCTGCAAACATTGCGAAGCACGGATTCCGACGCGACATCGTTGCCCGAGCCTGGACCGCTCTGGAGCTCGTAACCCCTGAAGAAACCGTTGCGAAACGTCATGATTCCGCCGGATGTCGCGCGCCGGGAAGTGCGCCGCGGACGACGCGACGAAATGGCACAGAGGCTGCTCAAGGCGGAATTGGCCGCGCTCTTCGCTGTGGGCTGCAGCGTCGCGCGGTCTTCCTCACCTCCTGAGGGCCTCGTTCGCTTGTGCTTGGTCGTTCGCTGGCGCTTATCTCGCCTCGTCGATAGCTCGGCTGCTGCTTGGCTTACGATTGCTTCCGTTCCTTCAGCTTGGTCTGCGCTCCGCTTCTCGCCTCACTCGATCTTTGCCTTGCCGTTCGAGAGCGTTTGAAAGCGCGCGGCCATTCCTCGATGGAATCGCCGCGCGCCATGTTTTTGTCCAGCGCTGCCCCGGCCGGTCGGCTCGATGGGCAGCGGCTCAGAGCACTGCGCAGCTCGCTCGCCCGGCCTCACCGGGTCGGATCAGCGGGCAAGCTCTCAGCCACCCGGCTCATCCTCAGCTCCCTGGAGGCGAGGTGCCCGGCGGCCGGGAGCAGCGAGAAACGGGGCCGCGTTCGTCCCCGGAAGCCGCACGCCGGAGCGGGCCCGCTTCCGGCCCATCACTTTTCCTTTGACAGCGCGCTCGGGGGCGTATAAACGCCGGCACTCACTTCGCGCAACTGAGCGCGACGCGAGAGTGCGGTGGCGTAGCCACGTCTTGTTGCTTGCCTTTACCAGAGCGCCCATAGCTCAGCTGGATAGAGCATCGGCCTACGAAGCCGGGGGTCGGAAGTTCGAATCTTCCTGGGCGCGCCTGATCGGTTGTGTGACAGTTCCCGAGACCTGCAATGGATGACGGAGCAGAGGTGCTCCTCTCCGCCGCCGTACGAGCGGAGGACGACGTCGACGAGCTGCGGATGCGCGAGGCGATCGCGGAGGCCGAGGCTGCGGCAGCGTCCGGTGACGTCCCGGTGGGCGCGCTGATCGTCGATGCGAGCGGGGCTGTGCTGGCGCGCGGCCGAAACCGGCGCGAGATCGATCAGGATCCGACCGGGCACGCCGAGGTGGACGCGCTCCGGGCAGCGGCCAGGCAGCTTGGCCGGTGGCGGCTCGAGGGAGCGACGGTCTACGCGACGCTGGAGCCGTGCCCCATGTGCGCGGGCGCGCTCGTGAATGCCAGGATTGCGCGGCTTGTCTACGGTTGCCCGGATCCGAAGGCGGGAGCGGTGGATACGCTCTTCACGATCGGCCGTGACAATCGGCTCAACCATCGCTTCGCTGTCACGTCGGGCGTGCTCGCGGACGAGTGCGCCGGCCTGCTTCGCTCCTTCTTCGCGAAGCTCCGGGCCGCTGCGCTCAAGCGCTGACCGCCAGGTCCGCGCGGTCCGAAGGCAGAGGGCTGGCGGTCGGGCATCGCCGATTCCAGGCGTAGCTCGTCGCATGCCCGGCACGACGGAGCGCCGCACGCCTGGAGAGCGACCGGGCCCGTTCCGCGCACGGCGCGGGTCATGGCCCTGTCCAGGCGTCGCCCAGCTCGTCTTCCGGCCTCTCCTCGCTGCCTTCCCCGGCGGGCTGCCGCGGCGCCAGGTGAGGCGCTGGCGAGCCTCGCACGACGGTCTCCTGCAGCCCCTTCTCGAGCTCCTCGTCGGAGATCCGATGACGCCTGTGCGCTATCTGCATGAGCTTACGCAGGTACCCGCTCCACGCAGGCGTCACCTCGCCGTTCGCGCCGAAGTGCTGCACGTTCGGGTTCGGCAGGATGGACGCAATGTAGAGCGCCTGTCCGAGCGAGAGCTGCGCGGCCGACGCGTTGAAGTAGTGCCGCGCGGCAGCGCCGATGCCGTAGACCAGCGGCCCGAACTCCACCACGTTCAGGTAGAGCTCCATGATCTGCTCCTTGGTCAGCTCCTGCTCGAGGTACATCGTGAGCAGGGTTTCCTGGAGCTTGCGCGCCACGCTCTTGGTCCGCTCGAGGTAGAGGTTCTTGGCGAGCTGCATGCTGACCGTGCTCGCCCCCCGCACGAACCTCTTCTTGCGGAGGTTCTCGCGGATCGAGTTCTTGATGGCCTCCTCGTCGAACCCGTGGTGTCGATGGAAGCCGCCATCCTCCGTGGTCAGCACGGCGACCTCCATGAAGCGAGAGATATCTTCGTAGGGGACCCACTCGGCGGTCCCCGGCCCGGACTGGATCTCCACGCGCTGGCGACCGGGCCCATAGACCAAGCGCTTGAACGCGCGCTTGAAGCGGTCGACGCTCAGCTCCGGCGGCATCTCGGTCACGCGGCAGGTGTTGGAGATGCCCCAGTCGAGCGAGAATGTCCTGTCCAGGCTGGCGGTATCGAAGCGGAGCTTCCCTTCGATCCCGAACGAGCCGGCGAGCCGCATTCCGTGGAGCTTCGCCACGACCCCTTTCGGCGCCGAGTCCAGCATCGACTGGCAGGCCGTGAGGGGGACCTCGAAGCTGCCGCGGATCCGATGTGAAGCGCCGGCGCGCTCGTACTCGCCCCGCGCGATCAACCTCAGCGCGCCGAGGTCGATCTCGGCGTCCTCTGCGGTGATCTTCGACCCATCAAGCTTGCCGTTTGCCTTTGCCCGCCACGCCAGATCCAGGCCGGCGATGGGCTCGTCGGCCAGGGCCGTGCTCCGCAGGGAGAGGTTCTTCAACCTCCCCTCACCGTCGATGCCCAGCGTCTGGCCGTCCGCCGACAGGACCACCCGCGCGCGGCTGACGATCGAGGTGCGCGTCACATCGAACAGCCCCATGTCGCCCTCGTGGACGCCGAGGGTCGACAGCCAGATGGGTCCTCCCTGCACGTCCGCGACGATCTCCTGCGGGACCTCCTTCGCGTCGCTGATCGGCACGCGGAGCCGGAACGTGAGCGCCTGCTGGGCGTCAGCGCCGACCTCCGGGATCGCCGCCTCTCCAGGCGAGAGCTCCACCACGAGGGCGCCTGCCTCCCGCCGCACCGCGAGGCTTCCGGGCCCCAGGTTGAGCATGTCGACGTCGCGCTTGAGCCGCGCGGTCACCCCTGCCACGTCCACCTTGGCCTCGTCACCGAGCGCCAGGTCGACCCCGCGGGCCGTTCGCAGGAGGGCTTCTCGGATCACAGCCCCGCGGTTCTGGCCCGCGTCGTCCCCGGCGGCGTCGTCCGCTGCTCTCGTGACCTGTGCCGGCCGGGTGCTGCCGCCGCGCTCGGGCGCCACCTGCTTTTCGGGCTCGATCGCCGGAAGCGCGACCTCGGCGTCGATGGCCGCAGCCGACAGCTCGTTGACCTGATACCGCGCCTGCTCCCGGACGAGCACCAGCCGGCCCTCGCGGACCGAGAACGCCGCACGTCCGAGGGACAGCATCGCTTCCCGGGCGGAGATGGCCGTTCGCCCTTCGGCGCGCGACAGGCGCACTCCGGCCGCGGACAGGCTCTCGGTGGGCGCCTCGCCCCGGTCGCTCCAGACGAGCCTTAGCCCCTCCAGCTCGGTGCTCCCGCCGCCTGTCGAGGCGGTACCGGGGCGACCCGCGGGCAGCCCAGCGCGCCACGTCTCCAGCTCGTGAAGGATCGCGTCGCGCGGGCCGACGGCCGAGATGGTTCCCCCGCGCATGGCCACCCGACGCTCCGCGAGCCCGAGGGACACGTCCACCTCTTCCAGGCGGATCAAAATGCTCGGAGCGCCACGCAGCCGGACGTCCACCCCTTTGAGCGAAACGCCGCTCCACGTGGGCCGAACCTGCTCGATCGCGAGCGATGCCCCATATCCACCAGCAGCCTGCTCCGCGCGGTAGCGCACAAAGGGCGCAAACCCCACGATGAGCCCGCAGCCGAGGGCACCACCGACGCCCGCGGCGAGTTTCCAGCGCTTGGGTCCCAAGGTTCCCCTAGGGTAGCAACGCTCGGCCGCCGGGAGAAATCAGATGATAGACCGCCGCGGAGGGTATTCCTCGGCCAGCGCGGGGAGGGCCGCTCTTCACGGCGGAGTCGTGCGGTTCAGAGCGCGCCTCATGCCGCCGGCGACCGCCGTAGGCGGTTCGCGCCCGGCCTGCGGCTAGAACGCGGAACGGCTGCGAGAAGACAAAAAAAAACCTGCGCACGGCGATGCCTGTGCGCAGGTCGAAAGAAAATCCCGGCGGCGTCCTACTCTCCCACCAGGTTGCCCTGGCAGTACCATCGGCTCCAAGAAGCTTAACTTCCGAGTTCGGTATGGGATCGGGTGTAGCCTTCTCGATATCACCACCGGAAACTTGTGGGTGCGTCCAATCGGAACCCGCGGAGCTCGCTTCTCGCGATGCTCTACGCTGGGCCAGCTGTGTCACGCTGCTCGTCACCCGAACTCCGGGCGCGACGCTTCGATGTTTGCCTTAGAAGTATGGTCAAGCCGCACGACCTATTAGTACCGGTTAGCTCCTCCGATTGCTCGGCTTCCACACCCGGCCTATCAACCTCGTGGTCTACGAGGGGTCTTTAGGGACCTTGCGGTCCGGGACACCTGGTCTTGAGGCCGGCTTCCCGCTTAGATGCTTTCAGCGGTTATCCGTTCCGTACATGGCTACCCGGCTATGCCCTTGGCAGGACAACCGGAACACCAGAGGTACGTCCACCCAGGTCCTCTCGTACTATGGGCAGCTCCTCTCAAGTGTCCTACGCCCACGGCAGATAGGGACCAAACTGTCTCACGACGTTTTAAACCCAGCTCGCGTACCGCTTTAATCGGCGAACAGCCGAACCCTTGGGACCTGCTCCAGCCCCAGGATGCGATGGGCCGACATCGAGGTGCCAAACCGCGCCGCCGATATGAACTCTCAGGCGCGATCAGCCTGTTATCCCCAGAGTACCTTTTATCCGATG